>NZ_SUMD01000001.1 GCF_005049235.1 Rhodococcus oryzae
CGGCCGGACGCGGTGCCGGCTGCTGGGCGACGGGGGCCGGGGTCGGCGCGGCCGGGGCCGCGGGGGCGACCGGCTGAGCCGGAGCTGCCGGTGCGGGTGCAGCCGGCTTCGGGCCGGGGCGCGGGGCACCGGGCTTCGCCGCGCTGGGCGACGGGGTCTTGGGCTTTGCTGCCTCGGCATCCGCCGACTGTGCGCCGGGGAATGACTCCCTGACACGCCGTGCAACCGGGGCCTCCACGGTGGAGGACGCCGACTTCACGAACTCGCCTTGCTCCTTGAGCCTCGCGAGTAGTTCCTTGCTTGTGACACCGAGTTCTTTAGCCAACTCGTGCACGCGGGCCTTGCCTGCCACTGCTCTCCTCACTGAGAGGTCGAGCGCGGCTGGGTGCCCGCACGACCTCGGGTTATCTCCGATGGACGATCATCGCTGGTGCTTCACGGTGTGCTCATGATGTGTTTGCCTGACTTCTCGAGAGGTACTGCTCTGTTATGGGAGCGATTCGATCATGTGATCGAGGGCCGCCGTGTCCAGGCTTCCGGACACTCGCAGTGCTCTGCCGAATGCTCGGCGCTTCTCGGCCTGACTCAGACACTGCGGGTCGGGGTGCAACCAGGCACCTCGCCCCGGGAGTCTGCGTCGCGGGTCGGGCACCAGCGTCCAGCCTTCAGGCTGCACCTCTTGCGCAACGATCCTCAGCAGATCAGCGGCCAACGCTTGTCTACGGCATCCGATGCATGTGCGGACCGGTTTCCCGGGTTTCGCACGCGCCTGTACCGAAAGCTCACGCTGAGCCATTGACCACTCTACCGCTGTTCGGGCCAGTTTCCCGCATGCCGCCCCTAGACACGCGAGGAAGCGGGTCCGGCAGGCCGATCCTGGGAGGGTTCGGCGTCACTGCGGATGTCGATTCGCCACCCGGTCAACCGCGCTGCCAGGCGGGCATTTTGCCCTTCCTTGCCGATGGCAAGGGACAACTGGAAATCGGGGACGACCACCCGGGCAGCACGCGCATCCGCGTCCACGACTGTGACCGACACCACTTTCGACGGGGAGAGTGCGTTTCCGACGAACCGGGCCGGATCCGGGTCGTAATCGATGATGTCGATCTTCTCGCCTGCGAGTTCGCTCATCACATTGCGCACCCGCTGACCCATCGGACCGATGCACGCACCCTTGGCGTTGAGACCCTGGACGCGCGACTGCACCGCGATCTTCGACCGGTGACCGGCCTCGCGGGCGACGGCGATGATCTCGACCGAGCCGTCCGCGATCTCCGGGACCTCGAGCGCGAACAGCTTGCGGACGAGGTTCGGATGCGTCCGGGACAGGGTGATCTGCGGGCCACGCTGGCCGCGGGTGACGCCGACCACGTAGCACTTGATCCGCTCGCCGTGCTCGTAGGTCTCCCCCGGCACCTGCTCGGCGGCCGGGATGATGCCCTCGGCGCCGCTGGTCTCGCTGCCGATGTGCACGACGACCATGCCGCGGGCGTTGGCCCTGGTGTCGCGCTGGATGACGCCGCCGACGATTTCGCCTTCGTGCGTGGAGAATTCACCGAAGCTGCGCTCGTGCTCGGCGTCGCGCAGACGCTGCAGGATCACCTGGCGAGCGGTGGTCGCGGCGATCCGCCCGAAGCCCTCAGGGGTGTCGTCGATCTCTTCGCCGATCATGTTCCCGTCGGCGTCGACGTCATGGGTCATGACCCGGACGACACCGGTCTTGGTGTCCACGTCGATCCGCGCGTGCGCGTGGTGGCCCTCGGTGTGCCGGTACGCGGTCAGCAGCGCGGTCTGGATCGCCGCGATGATGGTGCCTGCGGAGATTCCCTTCTCCACCTCGATCGCGCGCAGCGCGGCAATGTCGATATTCACTTGTCTACCCCTCTACCTCTTCATCAACTTCATCAACCTGAAAATCTGTCTCATCGATCTGCGCCGAGGCCACCCGACCCTCGGCCACGCCACCGGCCAGTTCGAGCTCGCGCTCGTTCGGGGGCGAGAACTCCACCTGCACGACCGCCTTGTCGATGTCAGCGAGCGCGATCTCGCGCACCGACGGACCGCCCTTGCCGGGCAGCACGATCGCGATCACGCCGTCACCGAGCAGACCGATGCGACCGGTCACGCTCTCGTCGGCGAGGTCGATCTTGACCTTGCGGCCCCGCGCCCGGCGCCAGTGCCGGTCCTCGGTCAAAGGCCGGTCGATCCCGGGCGAGGTGACCTCTAGCGTGTAGGGAGCCTCCCCGAATTCGGGTGTCGCGTCGAAGGTCTCGGAGATCGTCCGACTGAGCTCCGCGACGTCGTCGAGGTCGAGTCCGGTGTCGCTGTCGATCATCACCCGGACCACACTGTGCTTGCCCGCGAGAGTGACCGCCACATCCTCCAGGTCGTATCCCTGGCGATGAACCAGATCGGAGAGAAGCTCGATCACCCTCTCCTTCGGCGGAACCGGCATCAGTGGAGCTCCCTCGTTCAGTTGTGGTCGGCAGGCCTCGTGTGCACAAGTCGGGCGCGCCCGAAATGGTTTCCGGCGCGATGATCAAGGATATCGCGCATTTGACCGCTCCGTGACCAGCCTCGGTCGTCGCGATCGACGGGGCACCTGCCAAGATGGTCGAGTGCCTGTAGCCGTCACCCCGTCACCGATCTCCCGGCGTTCGGCCTTCCGGATCGCGGGCGCCGCGTCGGTCGGACTGACCGCGCTCGCGCTGTCCACCGGGTGCACATCCGACTCCTCAGACCGGGACTCCGCCGAACCCGATCCGTTGATCTCCGCGGCGGAATCGGCGCGCAGGGACGCCGCGACCGCGACCGCCGCGACCGCCCTCGCGCCCGAGCGAGCCGGGGCACTGAGCGTCATCGCGAGCGAGCGCGGCGCGCACGCCGACGCGCTCTCGGCCGAGGTCGCGCGCGCGGCCGGGGTCGATCCGACCGCGATGCCCTCACCCAGCCCGACGGGCTCCCCCACGGAACCGGCACCGCCCCCACCGACCGTCGACGAGTTGCGCACCCAGCTGGCCACTTCCCAGCGCGATGCCGCGGGCCTGGCCCGTCGCCTGTCCGGTTACCGGGCCGGCCTACTCGGTTCGATCAGCGCCGCCATCGCGGCAGAGCAGGCGGTGTTGCTGCTATGACCTCACCCAGCCCCACATCGTCACTCGGGCCGGAGCAGCAGGCCCTGTCCGATGCGCTGCGCGCCGAGCACGCCGCCGTCTACGCCTACGGCCTGATCGCCGCCTTCTCGAACCCCGCCCGGATCGGCGACATCACGACCGATGCAGCGGCCCACCGGGCCAGGCGCGACGCCACCATCGATGCGCTCACCGCCGCCGGGGTCCGTGCGCCCGCGGCCGACTCGGGCTACACCATGCCCTTCCCTGTCGTCGATCCGATCTCCGCGATCCAGTTGGCGGCGGCAGTCGAGGCCGATACCGCGGTCGCGTGGCGATCGGTGATCGAGCGGGCCGAGTCCGAGCACACCCGGCAGGCGGCGGTCGACGCACTGACGGAAACGGCTCTGCGCACGGCGAATTGGCGCGCGATCCTGGGAACGGCACCGCCGACGGTGCCGTTCCCTGGCCAGCCCTGACCGTCCTCCGGCTAGACCTGCTGCGCCTGCCGGCTCGGCATGAACAGTGCCGCGATGATGGCGACCCCGACGGCGCCCGCGCCGACGAGCAGCGCCGGCTGCAGTCCCTCCGCGTAGCCTGCCGGGGTGAGGCTGCCGCCGTTGCCGAGGAACACCGCCGTGAGGATCGCGATGCCGAGCGCCACGCCGATCTCCCGGATGGTGGAGTTCGCGGAGCTGGCGGTCGCGTGGTCCACCTCCGCCATGTCCGCCAGCACCGCGGTGGCGCTCGGGGCGAAGGTCAGCCCCATGCCGACGCCTGCCATCACGAACGCGGGCACCATCTCGCCGTAGGCGGCGCCCGGCTCGAGCAGCTGGGACATCCACACCAGTGACGCCGCCTGCAGGGCGAGACCGGCGATCAGCAGGGGCCGCAGGCCCACCCGCGGCGCCAGGATGCCCGCGATGGGCGCCACCACCATCGGCGCGGCCGTCCACGGCAGGGTTCGCAGTCCCGCCTCGAAGGGGCTGTACCCCATCACGATCTGGAGGTACTGGGCCAGCAGGAACACCGCCCCGAACATGCCTAGCGTGAACGCGAGACCGATGATGTTGGCCATCGAGAAGCTGCGCGAACGGAACAGCCGCAGCGGCATCACCGGGTTCGACGTCCGCGCCTCGCGGAACACGAACGCGGCGAGCGTGACCACGGAGCCTGCCAGCGCGCCCAGAACGCTAACGGAGGTCCAGCCGTCGTCGTTGCCGTGCACGATTCCCCAGACACCGAGGAAGACGCCCGCGCCCGCCAGCACAACGCCGAGGACGTCGAGTCGCTCACGCCTGCCGCGGGATTCGCTGAGCGCGTAGAGCGCGAGCGGCACCGCGACCAGCGCGACCGGGACGTTGAGCCAGAAGATCGCCTGCCAGGAGACGCCGTCGACCACGGCCCCACCGACCACCGGGCCGAGCGCGACGCCGAGGCCGGACACCCCGCCCCAGACACCGATGGCGAGCGCTCGCTTGGAGGCGGGCACCGCACCCGCGAGCAGGGTCAGCGACAGCGGCATGATCGCGGCCGCGCCTGCTCCTTGCAGGGCGCGCGAGGCGATCAGCAGCTCCGGCGTGGTGGACAGCGCGGAGGCGATCGAGGCGACCGTGAACAGCCCGATGCCGAACAGGAACATGCGCCGCCTGCCCCACCGGTCCCCGAGCGTCGCTGCCGAGAGCATCAGCGTCGCGAAGCACAGCGTGTACGCGTTCATGAACCACTGCAACTGCCCGACCGAGGCACCGAGATCCGCCTGGATCACGGGCAGCGCGCTGGTCATCACCAGGTTGTCCAGGGTCGCCATGAACATCGGCAGCGAGGCCGCGAGCATCGCCAGCCAGATCGGCACCCGGCGCCCGGCCTGCGTTCGAGGCGGGCTCTCGATCAGGACATCGAGTTCATCGGTCGTTGCGGTCATCACCACTCCTCGAAGCGAACATCAGACTTGTAAGCATCGAATGATTACTTAAATGAGAACGCTAAGGCATCGAGTGATAACCTGTCAACATGGCAGTGCAAGGCGGCTCCGCTGAGTCGACGAAGTCCCCCCGTCCCGCGACCAGGATGAGCGCACCGGAGCGCCGCGAGCTCGTGCTGGCCGCGGCCTCGCGGGCCTTCGCGCGCGGCGGCTACGCCGGCACCAGCACGGACGCGGTCGCCAAGGAGGCAGGCGTGTCGCAGCCCTACGTGGTCCGGATGTTCGGCTCCAAGGCCGAACTCTTCCGCGAGGTGTTCGCCCGCGCGCTGACGAGCATCGTGGCGGCCTTCGACGAGGAACTGGACCGGATCGCGGCCGAGCCGGGCGGCATCGATCCCCAGAGCGAGGATTTCTGGTCCCGGCTCGGGGCCTCGTACGGCGAGCTCGTGTCCGACGGCGACCTGCTGCTGGTGATGATGCACGGGTTCTCCGCGGGCGGAACCCCCGAGATCGGCGCGCAGGCGCGGGCCGCGATGTCGGAGATCTACACCCAGATCCGGACCCGCACCGGGTGCACCCCGGAGGAGGCGCGGGAGTTCATCGCGAAGGGGATGCTGCTCAACGTCCTGCTCGCCATGCAGGCCCCCGAGCATTTCGACGAGGACCCGGCGCTCGCCGAGCTCTCCGAGTGCGCCTTCGGCCAGACCCTGGACGCCGCGATCTCGGGGACGGCGGCCATCCTGAAAGCCGCCGCGGCCGCTCGGGAGTAGCTCCCGCGCACGCTCAGCTTTTGCCCGCAGTGTGGGAAGGGTTGCTGCGCGGTGTGACCAGGGCCACCTATCGTCCAGGTCACAGAAGATCAGTGACCAGAGAACGGGACACACCTTGGACCTCGCGCAACGGATCGCCGCCCTCGAAGAGATCGAAGCGATCAAGAACCTCAAGCACCGATACTGGCGGGCGTGCGACGGCAAGGACCCGAAGTCCTTCCGCGCCTGCTTCATCCGCTCCGGCGCGAACATCGACTACGGCCGGCTCGGCGCGTTCGACGACATCGAGCCGATGGCCGAGATCTTCGAGAAGATCGCCCTGCACCGGGTCGGCGGCAAGCACGTCATCCTCGACATGCACCACGGCATGCACCCCGACATCACCATCACGGGCGAGGGCACCGCGACGGGGCGGTGGACTCTGCGCTTTCGTCAGTTGAACCTGCTCGAGAACACCGAGACCGTCTCGACCGGCGAATACGACGACGAGTACGTGCTCGAGGACGGCGAGTGGCGCATGTCGAAGTGCCACTTCACCGAGACCTGGTCGCTGACCCGCCCGCTCTCCCCCGACGCCGTGGTGTCCGAGGGCCAGTTCGCGGGGGTGTCGCAGTGAATATTCATGAAGCAACGAGTGAGCGGCGGGTCGCCGTCGTCACCGGTGCCAGCCGCAGCGTCGGCAAGGGCATCGCGCTCGCCCTCGGCTCGGACGGCTGGACGGTCTATGTCACGGCCCGTGGCGAGGTCGGGACCGACGGCCCGCTCGACGCGACGGCGGCCGAGGTCACCGCGCGCGGCGGCACCGGGATCGCCGTGCAGTGCGACCACACCGACGACGCGCAGATCGAGGCGCTGTTCGCCCGCATCGCCAACGAGCAGTCCGGACGACTGGACCTGCTGGTCAACAACGTCTGGGCGCACCCAAAGGGCTTCGCCGGCTTCTCCGACCCGTTCTGGAAGCGTCCCATCAGCGACTGGGACACGCTCATCGGTGTCGGACTGCGCGCGCACTACGTCGCCAGCGTCGAGGCCGCCAAGCTCATGGTCCCGCGCGGTTCCGGACTCATCGGCAACATCTCATCCTTCGGCACCCGCGGCTACCTGCACTCGGTGCTGTACGGGATGTCCAAGGCCGGCCTCGACAAGATGGCGGCGGACATGGCGGTCGAACTCAAGGGCACCGGCGTCTCGGCTCTGTCCTTCTGGCCGGGACTGGTGCGCAACGAGGCGATGCTGGCGAGCGGGATGGAGAGCTTCGCCGGGTTCCCCCTCTCCGAGGCGGAGACCCCCGAGTTCATCGGCCGGGTGATCGTCGCCCTCGCCAACGACCCTGAGGTCGGCAAGCTCAGCGGGAGCACCCAGATCACCGCGGAGACCGCGCTCGAGTACGGGATCACCGACGTGGACGGCGCCCAGCCGGCCTCGCACCGCGCCGCGTTCGGTGGCGGTCCCCTGTTCTGACACCGACGCCACCCAGGGGTGGTGAATCCATCACCCTGGGTGGCGCCCGCCCCACCGCTTGGGGGCCTGTCCGCACCCTCCCCCTCCGACGAGACTTTGAGACCAGAGCAGTTCCCGGTCACCGAAGTCCGAGTCGAGGGAGAGTTTCGTGAACCAGCCAGTGCAGCCCACCAGCATCTCCGGTTGTGGTACCCCGGCGCGGGTCCTCGCGCTCTCCGCCGCCGCGCACTCGGTCTGGTTCTCCCAGCGCGTCTCCTGTGACGCGCCGATCTCCGTCGCGCAGTACGTCGACATCCGCGGCGCGCTCGACGTCGACCTGCTCATGGACTCGGTCCGGTGGGCGGGAAGGGAATTCGGGGCTGGGCGCCTGCACGTCGTCGAGGTCGACGGATTCCCCTATCAGACCCTCGCCGCAGCCGACGACGACTTCGTCGCCGCGATCGACTTCCGCGGCCGGATGAACCCGGTTGCCGCCGCACAGGAATGGATGCGCGACGAACAGTCCCGACCGGTCGACATGTCGGCCGACCAGCTCATCGTCGCTGCCGTGCTGCGGATCAGCGAGGAGCACACCTACTGGTACGTGCGGGCACACCAGGTTGCCCTCGACGCGTACGGACTGCGAACGCTGATCGAACGTTCCGCCGAGCTCTATACCCATGCGTTCGTCGGCGCCGCCGTCAGCCCGTCCGAGGCCCTCGACCTCGAGGCGGTGGTGGCATCCGACGCGACCTACCGGGCATCCGACCGTTTCGAGCGCGACCGCGACTCCTGGGTGGAGCATCTCGTCGGCGTCGCGGACCCGGTCACGTTCGCAGGCGCGGCGGCACCGGCACAGTCCGAGCCCCTGGTGATCGGCGGCGAGCTGGCGCCCGCCGGCCCCGACGCCGCCCTGTCGGCGCCGACGGTGATCGCCGCGTTCGGGGCCTTCCTCGCGCAGCACACCGGACGGGACGAGGTCACCGTCACGCTCCCGACCCCCGCCAGGGGCACCGCGGCACTGCGTCGCTCGGGTGGATCGCTCGCCAATGTGATCCCGCTGCGCCTGTCCTCGGGCGCGGGGATGACGGTCGGTGACGCGAGCATGGCGGCAGGCCGGGAGCTAGCGGGAGCACTGAGCCGTCAGCGGTACCGCCAGGAGGACATCGCACGCGAGGTCGGCGTGATCGGCGACCGCGCGGCCTCCTTCGGCCCCACCATCGAGCTGATGCTCGCCGACAGCGAGGTCCCGCTCGGACCGCTGGACGGCGCGCTCCACGTCCTGACCACGGGCCGGGTCGACGACCTGACCGTCCGGGTCCGCCCGGGCGCGGTCGAGGGCGCCACCCGGATCGACTTCCTGGCGAACCGGGACCTGTACTCGGAGACCGAACTCCGCCGGCTGCACCAGCGGTTCCTGGTCTTCGTCGAGGGCTTCCTCGCCGCGGACGCGGACAGCCCGCTGTCGACGATCGCCTGACCTGACGCACCGGGAGTGCGGTCGGCGCCGGCGGATCAGGCCGCGAGTTCACCGGAAGACCTTCCTCAGAATACGCCCCCCACCGGCACATCGAGGTGCTCCGCCAGCACCGGACCGATCACCGCGACCGCCTCGGGCTCGATCATCTGATTGTGTTCGCAGTCCACCTCGATCTCCCGGAGCTCGCCGGTGATCGCCTGCCGCCATTCCTGGGCGGAGTGCCCACTCTCCGACCTCACCGCGGAGAAGAACAGCAGGTCGCCGTCGAAGAGAGCCGGGCTGAACCGGGACATGTTCTCAGCGGAATCGGCGAAGCCGTCGGCGATCCGCTCGAGGTGCGCCGCGGTCAGTCCCAGGTCCTGGCCCAGCGAATCGCCCAGCAGCTCGGCGGCGCGCTCGTAGGTCAGGCCGCCGTCGCCCGTTTCCTCGACCTCGAGGCCGAGGCCGGCGAGCAGGTCCTCGGCACTGAGCCGCGGTTGGACCGGCTCCCCGGCCACCGCGTAACTGTCCATGAGGGCGAGGGTCGCCACCTCATTGCCTGCGCCGCGCAGTTCGACCGCCATCGCGTGCGCCACACACCCGCCCAGTGACCAGCCCAGCAGGTGGTACGGGCCCTGCGGCTGGATCGAGCGCAATTCCTCGACGTAGCGATGCGCGAGCTGCTCGACCGAATCGAAGTGCACGCCTTCGCTGATGGTCGGCAGCTGCAGTCCGTAAACGGGCCGGTCCGCGGCGAGCTGCGCGGCCAGGCCGGCATACCCCCAGGACAGACCGATTCCGGGGTGCACGCAGAACAGCGGCGCCTTGCTACCGGTCGCGCGTAGGGAGATCACCACCGACAGCGCCTCCTCGAGGCCCGAGGCCCCGACCCCGGTGACCTCACCGTCCAGGTCCGCGATGCGCCGGGCGAGACCTGCGGGTGTCGGATCGAAGAACATCAGTTGCAGCGGGATCCGCCTGCCGAGCCGCTCGTGCAGCTCCGCCATCACCCGGGTGGCGACCAGAGAATTCCCGCCGAGGTCGAAGAAGCTGTCGTCGACACCGACCCGCTCGAGGCCGAGGATCGCCTCGAAGGCGCCGACGACGGCCTCCTCGAGCGGATTGCCCGGCGCCCGGAATCCCTCCGCCCGCGCACCGAATTCGGGTGCGGGCAACGCATTTCGGTCGAGCTTTCCGACCGGCGTCAACGGGACCTCGCTCAGCACGCGGATGGACGAGGGCACCATGTACGCGGGGAGGAACGCCGCCGCATGGGCCTTGACCTCCCCCGGCTCGAGGGTGACGCCCTCGTGTGGCAGCACGTACGACACCAGGACGGTGTCGCCGGTGGGACCGGCGTGCCCGATCGTGGTCGCGAAGCTGACCCCCTGGTGACCCATCAGCACGGCGTCGATCTCGCCCAGCTCGATCCGGAACCCGCGCACCTTGACCTGGAAGTCGCTGCGACCGAGGTAGTCGAGAGTGTGGTCGGGCAGCCATCGCACGAGATCCCCGGTCCGGTACATCCTCGACCCGTTCGGTGCGAACGGATTGGCCACGAATCGCTGTGCGGTCAGGCCTCCCTTGCCGTTGTAGCCGCGAGCGAGGGCGGGACCGAACACGTACAACTCGCCGGACACCCCCATCGGCACGGGCCGCAGCCGGGAGTCGAGCACCGCCACACCGAAACCGATTGCGGGCCCACCGATGTCCACCGGCTTCCCCGAGATCATCGGCCCGCCGACGGCCGCCTGCACCGTCGTCTCGGTGGGGCCGTACCCGTTGTACATCCGGCGTCCCGGCGCCCAGCGCGCGACGAGTTCCGGCGGGCATGCCTCCCCGGCGACGACGAGGACCTCCACGTCGTCGAGTCCGCGGTGGTCGATCGACGAGAGCGCGGTCGGGGTGACCAGCGCGTGGGTGACGCCCTCGTCGCGCAGCAGGTCGGCGAGCTCGGCGCCGCCGAAGACGGTGGGCGGGACGATCACCAGGCGCGCGGCCGCCCCGAACGCCATCAGCAGCTCGTACACCGACGCATCGAAACTGGGCGACGCCAGGTGCGAGACCCGCGACTCGTGCGTCACCTCGAAGAGCTCGCGCTCCTGCCGCGCGAGGTTCGCCAGCCCGCCGTGGGTGACAACGACGCCCTTGGGCACGCCGGTCGAGCCCGAGGTGTAGATCAGGTAGGCGGGGTGCACGTGCCGCAGCGGGGAGATCCGGTCGTGGTCGGTCAGTGGCGCGGCCGAGTACCCCTGAACCCAGGCCTGCACCTCGGCCGCATCGAGCGCCAGCCACGGCACGAGGTCCGGCAGGTTCGCCCTGCTGCCGCTCGCCGTCAGGCCCAGCAGCGCCCCGGAATCGGTCAGCATGTGGCCGATTCGCATCGCGGGATGGTTCGGGTCCACCGGCACGAAGGCGGCGCCCGCCTTGGTCACGGCCCACACCGAGAGCACCGATTCGACGGATCTCGGCAGCCCGAGCGCCACCACGGACTCGGGTCCGACGCCCCGATCGACCAGGGCACGCGCCAACCGGTTCGAGCGCTCGTCCAGCTCGCGGTAGGTCATCGAGGATCCTCGGTAGGTCAGCGCCACCGAGTCGGGCCTGGCGGCCACCGAGTCGGCGAGCAACTCCGGCCAGGTCCGCGGCGGCTCGCCCGGCAGTCCCATCGCGGGCGCCAGCGCGGTCCGTTCCCTGCCGTCGAGGATCTCGATGTCACCGACCGGCCGGGCCGGGTCCATCGTGACGGACTCGAGGATGCGCAGGAACCGCTCGGCGAAGCCGCGCACCGTGCCGGGGTCGAACAGGTCCGTCGCGAAGTCGAAGCCTGCCGTCATCCCCGCGGGCGTGCCGTCGGCGCCGAACTCCTCGGACAGCAGCAGTTCCAGATCCTCCTTCGCCACGTTCACCTCGAGGTCGACGCCGGACACGGTCAGTCCGGGCAGTTCCAGCCGGGGACGGAGGTTGTTCTGGAACTCCAGCGACACCTGGAAGATCGGCGAGTAGGAGGTGGACCGGATCGGGTTGAGCGCCTCGACGATCCGCTCGAACGGGACGTCGGCATTACCGAACGCCGCCAGGTCGATCTCGCGCGCCCCGGCGAGCAGTTCGGTGAACGACGCGGCCCCGTCGACGCGGCTGCGGAGCACCAGCGTGTTGACGAACATCCCGACGAGGTCGTCGAGTTCCTCCTCCCCCCGGCCCGCGACCGGCGTGCCGATCGCGACGTCATCGGTGCCGCCGAGCCTGCTGAGCAGCACGGCCAGCGCGGCGTGGACGACCATGAACACGCTCGTGTTGTTCTCCCGCGCCAGTGCGACCAGCCGGCGGTGCAGGTCGGGTTCGACTGTGAAGTCGACCCGGTCGCCGTGGAAGGACTGCTGAACGGGCCGGGGCCGATCGGCCGGCAGCTGCAACACGTCGGGCAGTCCCGCCAGCGTCTCCGTCCAGAAGTCGAGCTGGCGCGACGCCAGGCTGCCCGGATCGTCCGTGGAGCCGAGCAGTTCATGCTGCCAGAGCGCGTAGTCGGCGTACTGGATCTCCAGCGGCGCCCAGTCCGGCGCTCGGCCGTCGATCCGGCAGGTGTATGCGGTCATCACGTCGCGGGCCAACGGCGCCATCGAGAACCCGTCGGCGCAGATGTGGTGGACCACCATCGCAAGCACGTGCTCGTCCGGCGCCAGCCGGAACAGGGCGATGCGGTGCGGGATGGCGGTGGTCACATCGAATCCGGTGGCCATGAAGCGGCCGAGGCGATCCGGCAGATCGGTCTCGTCGCCGAGATCGATGGGGGTGAGATCGGGCACGACCCCGGTCACCGGATGGATCACCTGGCGCGGTCCCTCTGTCGACTCCGGGAAGGTGGTCCGCAACGACTCGTGCCGGGCCACGACATCGGCGAGCGCTGTCTGCAGCGCAGGCAGGTCGAGGTCGCCGGAGAGACGGACCGCGAGCGGGATGTTGTACGCGGCCGAGGACGGGTCGAACTGGTTGATGAACCACATCCGCTGCTGGGCAAGGGAGAGCGGGATGTCCGCGGGGCGCGGTCCAGCGGTCAGCGCGGGCCGTGTGGTGCCGACCCCCGCGTGCCGCTCGACACGGTTGGCCAGCTCCCACACGGTGGGGGCCTCGAACAGCGCGCGCACACCGATCTCGGTGTGCAGCGCCGCATTCAGGCGGGCCATCACCCGGGTGGCGGTCAGCGAATTGCCGCCCAGATCGAAGAAGTTGTCGTCGAGGCCCGCGCGATCGCAACCGATGACCGCGGTGAAGACGTCCGCGACGGTCTCCTCGATCGGCGTCGTCGGGGCGCGGAACTCGGTGGTGGCGAAGACGAAGTCGGGTTCCGGCAACGCTTTTCGGTCGAGCTTGCCGACCGGGTTCAACGGGATCTCGTCGAGCACGGTGATCGCCGATGGCACCATGTGCGCGGGCAGCCGGCTCGCGAGGTGCTCGGTGAGCTCGCGGGTGGCCACCGGCGCGCCGCCTGCAGGCAGCACGTACGAGACCAGCACGGTGTCGCCCGATCGTCCCGTGTGCCCGAGGGTCGCGGCGAAGGCGACGTCGGGATGATCGGTGAGCGCCGTGTCGATCTCGCCGAGCTCGACACGGAACCCGCGGACCTTGACCTGGAAGTCGCTGCGGCCCACATACTCGATCGCCAGGTCGCCGCTCTCGGTATCCCTCGTCCAGCGGACGATGTCCCCGGTCCGGTACATCCGGGCGCCCGGCTCGAACGGGTTGGCCACGAAGCGGCCCGCGGTCAGCGCCGCCCGCCGGTGGTACCCGCGCGCCAGCCCGACGCCTGCGAGGTACAGCTCCCCCGCGACGCCGACCGGCACCGGTTGCAGCCTGGAGTCCAGCACCAACTCCGCGACGCCGCGGAGCGGACCGCCGATGGTGATCGGCTCCCCCGAGGTCATCGCCGCGCTGATGTTCGACATGACGGTGGTCTCGGTCGGGCCGTACGCGTTGAACAGCCGGCGCCCCGGCGCCCACCTCGCAACCAGGTCCGGCGGGCAGGCCTCGCCGCCGAAGACCACGAACTGGAAGTCGTCGAGGCCGGCGGGATCCATGGTGGAGAACGCCGCGGTGGTGATGAACCCGTGCGTGACGCGTTCCGCCGCCAGCAGCCGGGTCAGCTCGACGCCGCCGTAGACGGTCGGCGGAACCACCACCATGGTCGCGCCCGCCCCACAGGCCTGCAGGTATTCGTAGATCGACCCGTCGAAACTCGGCGACGAGAAGTGCAGTGTCCGCGACGCGGGCGTGGCGTGGAACCGCTCGGTCTGCATGGCCGCGAAGTTGTCGAGCCCGCGGTGGGTGACGACGACGCCCTTGGGCACGCCGGTCGACCCCGAGGTGTAGACGATGTACGCGGCGGAGTCGAGCGTGATCGGCGAGGTCCGGTCGGTGTCGGTCAGGTCCGCGCAGGAGGTTCCGGCACAGTCCGACTCGAACGCGGGGTCGTCGAGCGCGATCCAGTGCGCAGCGGCGGGGAGTCGATCCCGCTCGGCCGCCGTCGTCAGACCGAGGGTGGCGCCTGCGTCGGTGAGCATGTGCTCGATCCGCTCGGCCGGGTAGTTCGGGTCGACCGGCACGAAGGCGGCCCCGGTCTTGGCCACCGCCCAGACCCCGAGTACCGACTCCACCGATCGTGGGATGCCCAGCGCGACAAAGGTCTCCGGCCCGGCGCCCCGTGCGATCAGCTGTCGGGCGATCCGGTTCGAGCGCTCGTCGAGTTCGCGGTAGCTGACCTGCCTGCCCTGGAAGCTCAGCGCGATCGCCTCGGGGTCCGTCGCCGCGGCGTCCGAGAAGATCTGCGGCAGTGTGCGGATCGACCCGCCGGGGTGCCCGCGCACCGGTGCCAGCTCGCGGCGCTCGCGCTCGTCGAGCACCTGTATCCGGGCCACCGGCAGGTCGAGGTCTAGGAGGTCGAGCACGCGCTCGACCCGCCGGGCGATGGACTCGACGCTGTCGCGGTCGAACAGATCGGGGAGGTACTCGAGCTTGAGGTGCATGCGGGAGTCGACGGATACGACGAGGCACAGCGGGTAGTGCGCGGAGTCCGAACCCTCCACGTCGACCACCCGCATGCCCGCGATGTCCGTCTCCTCGGACAGTCCGGAGCGGTCGACGGGGTAGGACTCGAACACGGCGAGCGTGTCGAAACCGAGCCCCTCCCCGACCGCGCGCTTGATCTCGGGCAGGCCCATGTAGTGGTGATCGAGCACGGCGGCCTGTTCGGTCTGGACCCGGTCCAGCAGTTCGCCGAGGGTCTCCCCCGGCACCAACCGGACCCGCACCGGGATCGTGTTGATGAACAGCCCGATCATCGATTCGATCCCGGAGATCTGCGGCGGGCGGCCGGACACCGTTGCGCCGAAGACGATATCGTCGCGGCCGGTCATGGCGCCGAGCACGATGGCCCACACGGCCTGCACGACGGTGTTGAGAGTCAATCCGCGTTCGCGGGCCAACGCCCGCAGGCGGTCGGTCTGCTGCTCGGTGAGCGAGAGCTGCACCTCGTTCGAGACCGTGGACACCTCCCGGCCCGGATCGGCGGGGACGAGCAGGGTCGGATCGGTGACCCCGGCGAGGGCGGTCGTCCACGCCGCGGTGGACTCGGCGGCATCGCGCTCCGACAGCCATTCGAGGTAGTCGCGGTACGAGCGGACCCGCGGCAGGACCTCCGGGTCGCCGTCCGTCGCGTAGAGGACCAGCAGTTCGCGCAGCAGCAGCGGGGTGGACCAGCCGTCGAGCAGGACGTGGTGGTTGGTCATCACCAGGCGGTAGTGCTCCGGCGCCGTCCTGATCATCGTGAACCGCAGCAGTGGCGCCCGCGCCATGTCGAAGCTGGTGACCCGGTCCGCGGCGAGTCGCGCCGTCAGCTCGGCCTCGCGCACCACCGGATCCAGGGCCGAGAGGTCGACCTCGGTCCACGGCAGTGTCACCCGGTCCTGGATGACCTGTACCGACCGGCCCTCCTCGTCCTGGACGAAGGCCGCCCGCAGGTTCGCGTGCCGGTCCAGCAGCGCCTGCCCCGCCCGGCGCATCCGCTGTGGGTCGACGGCACCGCGCAGTTCCAGCCCGAGCTGGACCAGATAGGAGTCGACGCTCTCGTCGGACAGCAAGGCGTGGAACAGCATTCCGGATTGGAGCGGCGACATCGACCAGACGTCGGTCAGGTCGGGGTACCGGCTCTCGAGGCGATCGATCGCGGACTGGTCGAGGTCCACGAGGTCCAGGTCCGAGGGGGTCAGCCCGCCCGCGCGGGGACCGGCGGCGTGTGTCGCCAGTGCCCGGAGTGCGCGGATCCACATCGCCGCGACGTCCTCCACCTCGGCCACGGTGAGCACGCCGCCGGGGAACGACCACGTCGCCCGCAGCTGCGGACCGTTCTCGGTGGTCCTCGTCATGGCGTTGATGTCCAGTACCGCCGCGACCGGCATCTCCGGGTTGTGTGGGTCGCCCAGACCCGCGTAGTCGACCGGCAGCCATGCCGCCTCACCGGAACCGCCCGCTGTGGCCGTCGCGAACCGGCCCAGGTAGTTGAAGCTGACCTGCGGCACCGGCAGCTCCCGGAGCACGGCCGCCGACGCGTCGTCGAGATACCTCAGCATGCCGAAACCGATGCCGTGGTCCGGGATCGCCAGCAGCTGCTCCTTGACTGCCTTCACCGCCGCGCCCGCCGCAGGCCCGCCCGCGAACGCATCGTCGAGATCAATGCCCGAGAGATCAAGGCGGACAGGGAATATCGTGGTGAACCAACCGAGGGTCCGGGCGAGGTCGGCGCCGGGAACGACCTGTTCCTCGCGACCGTGACCCTCGAGGTTGACCAGCGCACTGTCGGCCCACACTCCCCGCTCCCGCCGCCACCGGGTGATCGCCATCGCCAGCGCCGCGAGCAGCGCGTCGTTGACGCTGCCGTGGAACGCCTGCGGCAAGGAGGTCAGGACTGCCTCGGTCACGTCGGTCGGCACCGAGACCTGAACCTTCTGCACGGTCGCGTTGAGATCGAGGGCACGGTCCCGCGGCCTGCTGCCCAGCACCGGGTCCTCGCCCGCCAGCATCTCCCGCCACAGGTCCAGCTCCGCGATGCGCTCCTCAAGGTGCACCGCCTCGGTCAGGCCGTGCGACCACCGCCGCAGGGATGTCCCGATCGGCGCGAGCACGGGCTCGGCACCGGAGGCGACCTGCGCCCAGGCGGCGGCCAGATCCGGGACCAGGATGCGCCAGGACACCCCGTCGATCGCGACGTGGTGCGCGAGCACCAGCAGCCGGCCCTGCCCCTCGGGCGGGTCGAACCAGACGGCCTGCAGCATGATCCCGGCCGCGGGGTCCAGCCGGTCGGCCGCCGCGTCCAGCTCGGCCGCGGCGATCGCGGTGAACTCCTCGCCCACCACGGACGGCACGGCGACCCGGCGGACCATCCGGTCCCCGTGCTCCGAGCCGACGGGCTGCACCTCCAGGAACCAGTCGCCCCGGTCCGACCGCAACCGCGCGCGCAGCGCGTCGTGCTGGTCGACGACGGCCTGCACGGTCCGCCGCAACGAGATCTCGTCGATGTCGGGCGGCAGGGCCAGCACCGCCGCCTGTGCGTAGCGGTGGAACTCGCCGCCGCGTTCGAGCATCCAGCGCACGATCGGAGTGAGCGGAACCGTCCCGACGCCACCGTCCGGGAGCTCCTCCAGTACCGCGGCCCCGGCGGCCTCCGCGACGCGGGCCACCTCGGCGAGCGCGGCGACTGTCTTGCGCTCGAAGACATCCCGGGGCGTGATGACGACCCCGGCGGACTTCGCCCTCGCCACCAGCTGGATCGACATGATGCTGTCGCCGCCGAGCGCGAAGAACGAGTCATCGACGCCGACCGACTCGAGCCCGAGCGCCTCCGCGAACAGTCCGGCCAGCACCCGTTCCGCCTCGCTGACCGGCGCCCGGCTCGCCGTCACCCGCGCCCCGAAGTCCGGCGCGGGCAGCGCCTTCCGGTCCAGCTTGCCGTTCGCGGTCAGCGGCAACTCGTCGAGGACCACCAGCGCGGCGGGCACCATGTGCGCGGCCAGCACCTCCGCCGCGAAATCGGAGGCGGCGCCGACGTCGAGGACCGTGCCCGCCTCCGGCACGAGGTACCCGACGAGGCGGACTCCACCGCTGCCGTCGTCGCGGGCCAGCACCACGGTCTGTGCGACGCCCGGGCAGCGCAGCAGCGCGGATTCGATCTCGCCGAGCTCGATCCGGAACCCGCGGACCTTCACCTGGAAGTCGCTGCGGCCCAAATACTCCAGCTCGCCATCGGTGTTCCACCTGGCCACGTCGCCGGACCGGTACATCCGCGCGCCGTCGGCACGGAACGGATCGGCCACGAAACGACCGGAGGTGAGCGCGGCCCGGCCGAGGTAGCCGCGGGCGGCCTGGGCACCCGAGACGTACATCTCGCCCGAGACGCCGGGCGGGACCGGGTGCAGTCGCTCGTCGAGCACGTACACCCGGAGGCCGGGCAGACCCCGGCCGATGACGGACGCGGACGCCTCGGCCGCGAACTCCCGGTCCAGGGGGATGTGGCTGACGTGCACCGTGGTCTCGGTGATGCCGTACATGTTGACCAGAGCGGGGGCCCGGTCGCTGTGTCTGCCGTACCAGCGGCCGAGCTGACCGAGGTCGAGCGCCTCGCCGCCGAAGATCACGTACCGCAGGCTGAGTCCGGCCGGGTCTCCGCGCTCCGCCGCCACCCGGTCGGCCTCGGCCAACTGGTAGAACGCGGTCGGCGTCTGGTTGAGCACCGTCACCCGCTCGCGCCGCAACAGCTCCAGGAACATCTCCGGCGCTCGGGCGGTGAAGTAGTCGACGACCACCAGCGTGCCGCCGTACACGAGCGGGCCCCACAGCTCCCACACCGAGAAATCGAAGGCGTAGGAGTGGAACATCGTCCACACGTCCGTGTGGTCGAATCCGAACCTGTCCTCGGTGTTGGCCATCAGTGTCGCCACGTTCCGATGCGAGACGACGACGCCCTTGGGCCTGCCGGTGGACCCCGAGGTGTAGATCACGTACGCCAACGACGCCGGTTCCAGCACAGCGCGACGATCCGCGTCGGTGATCGGGGCGGAGGGCAGGGCGTCGAGCCGGCTGACGACCGCCGGCTCGTCGAGCCGGACGGTCGGGATCGCCGACCCGGGAACCGACTCGGCGTCGGCCACCGTGGTCAGGACGCACACGGGCCGTGAGTCCTCGAGCATGAACACAAGCCGTTCCGCGGGATAGGTCACGTCGACCGGCAGATAGCCGCCGCCCGCCTTGATCACCGCGAGGAGCGCGACGACCAGCTCGGCGGAGCGCGGCATCGCCACGGCCACCAGGTCCTCCGGCCCCACGCCCAGGGAGATCAGGTGCCGCGCCAGGCGGTTGGCGCGGTCGTCGAGTTCCGCATAGGTCAGGGAGGTGTTCTCGTAGGTGACCGCGACGGCTCCGGGATGCTCCGCGGCGCTGCGCGCGAACAGGTCCGCGAGCGTGACAGAGGGGACGGCGACGCCCTCCTCGCCTACGAGCATCCGATCCCGCTCCGCGGGGTCCACGATGTCGATGTCGCCGATGGTGCGGTCCGGGTCGGCGGTGACCGCTTCGAGGATGCGCAGGTACCGCTGGGCGAAGGTCGCGGCGGTGCCCCGGTTGAAAAGGTCGGTGGCGAAGGTGAACCCGGCGCTCATGCCAGCGGGCTCGCCGTGGTCGTCGTGTCGTTCGCCGAGGGTGAGCTGCAGATCGAACTTCGACACGCCCAGGTCGTGGTCGACCGCGTCGACGGCGAGTCCGGGCAGCTCGAGGTGGGCGGACAGGTTGTTCTGGTACTCGATCAACACCTGGAACAGCGGCGAGTGGGCGGTGGAGCGTTCGGGCGCAAGCACGTCGACCAGTCGCTCGAACGGCAGGTCCGCGTTCCCGAACGCCGCCAGGTCGGTCTCGCGAACCTGGGTCAGCAGGTCGGCGAAGGTCGCCGCCGCCTCGACGTCGCTGCGCAGGACGAGGGTGTTGACGAACATCCCGACCATGTCGTCGAGCTCCGCCTCGCCCCGTCCGGCGACCGGGGTGCCGATGGCGATGTCGGCGGTCCCGGACAGGCGGGCGAGCAGCACCGCGAGGGCGGCGTGCGCCACCATGAACATCGTCGAGTTGTGCTGCCGGGCAATCGTTGCCAGCTCCCGGTGGACACGCGGGCCGATGTCGAAATCGACCACCTCGCCGCGGAAGGAGCGGGCGAGCGGGCGCGGGCGGTCCGCCGGTAGCTGCAGCAGATCGGGCAGCCCGGCGAGGTTCGACGTCCAGTAGGCCAGTTGCTGGGAGATCACCGAGTCGGGGTCGTCCTCCGATCCGAGCAGTTCGTGCTGCCAGAGTGTGAAGTCGGCGTACTGCACGGCCAGCGGGGCCCACTCGGGTTCCCGCCCCTCCACCCGGGAGCTGTACGCGGTCATGACGTCTCGGGCCAACGGCGCCATCGAGAAGCCGTCCGCGGCGATGTGGTGCACGACGACCGTGAGGACGTGCTCGGCCTCACCGAGTTCGAAAAGGCCCGCGCGCAACGGGACCTCACGCGTGACATCGAATCCGGCCGAGACGAAGGAGGCGATCCGGTCCGCCAGGTCCGCCTCGGCCACCTCCACCGGAACCAGATCCGGCCCGGCCTCCGCGGCGTCCACGATCCGCTGGACCGGCTGCCCGTCGATGGTCGGGAACTCGGTGCGCAGCGACTCGTGCCTGGTCAGCACGTCGCGGATCGCGGCGCGCAGGGCGACCACGTCCAGGCGGCCGGTGAGCCGGATGGCGAGGGGGATGTTGTACGCCGACGAGGCGGTGTCGAACTGGTTGATGAACCACATCCGCTGCTGCGCCAGCGAGAGCGGGATGCGGTCGGGGCGAGGGACCGGACGCAGCACGGGGCGGTCCCGCCGGTCGGCGGTGTGGTGCTCGATGGAGGTCGCCAGGCGGTGCACGGTGGGCGCCTCGAACAGCACGCGCACGCCGATGTCCGAGCCGAGCGCCTCGTTGACCCGGGCGATGACGCGCGTGGCGGTCAGCGAGTTGCCGCCGAGATCGAAGAAGTCGTCGTCGACACCGATCCGATCGGCGCCGAGGACCGCGACGAACACGTCCGCGATGGCTTCCTCCGCCGGGGTCGCCGGCGCCCGGAACTCCGCGGTGGACAGCACGTACTCCGGTGCGGGCAGCGCCTTTCGATCGAGCTTCCCGACCGGGGTCAGGGGGATCTCCTCGATCATCACGATCGAGGACGGCACCATGTGCCCGGGCAGCCGGGTGGCGGCGTGCGCGGTGAGCCGGGCCGCGAGGTCGGCCGCGGATCCGTTCGCGGCGGCGGCATCGAGGACGGGCAGCACGTAGGCGACCAGCCTGGTGTCCCCGGACGGACCGGTGTGACCGACCGTCGTCGCGAAGTCGACCTCCGGGTGATCGGTGAGAACGGCGTCGATCTCGCCGAGCTCGATCCGGAACCCGCGGACCTTCACCTGAGAGTCGGCGCGCCCCAGGTACTCGAGCCTGCCGTCGTCCGTCCACCGGGCGAGGTCGCCGGTTCGGTACATCCGCGAACCGGGCTCACCGTGCGGGCTCGCGACGAACCGCTCCGCGGTCAGCGGACCGCGGCGGTGATAGCCCCTGGCCAGGCCGGCTCCGGCGACGTACAACTCGCCCGGCACACCCACCGGCACCGGCTGCAGCCGGGAGTCGAGGACGACCTCGGCGACGCCACGGATCGGGCCACCGATGGTGACGGACTCACCCGCCGACATCGCGTCGCTCATGTTCGTCGCGACGGTGGCCTCGGTGGGGCCGTACGCGTTGAACAGCCGTCGCGGCGGTGTCGCCCACTCGCCGACCAGCTCCCGCGGGACGGCCTCGCCGCCGACGACAACGGAGGTGAACTCGTCCAGGCCGTCGGGTTCGATCGAGGCCAGGGCGGACGGGGTGAGGAAGCCGTGCGTGACGCGATGGGCGCGCAGCAGTTCCGCGAGTTCGGCGCCGCCGTAGACGGTCGGCGGCGCGATCACCATCGTCGCGCCCGGCCCGAACACCAGCAGGTACTCGAGGACCGAGGCGTCGAAGCTGGGCGAGGAGAAGTGCAGCACCCGTGAGGTCGCCTCGGTCCGGCAGCGGGCCCGCTCCTCGGCGGCGAAGTTGTCCAGCCCCCGATGCGTGACCACGACGCCCTTCGGCATGCCCGTCGATCCCGAGGTGTAGATCAGGTAGGCCGGATGGTCGAAGCGCAGCGCGGTGCGCCGGTCGGCATCGGTGACGGGGGCCGAGGACATGCGCGCACAGTCGCGCTCGAGATCGGGATCGTCGATCGCCATCCAGTCGACCCGGCCCGGCAACGAGTCGCGTTCGGTCGTGACCGTCAGCCCCTCGGTCACGCCGGCGTCGGTGAGCATGTGCACGATGCGCTCCGACGGGTAGTTCGGGTCGACCGGCACGAAGGCCGCACCGCTCTTGGCAACCGCCCACACGGCGAGCACGGACTCGATCGATCGGGAGATCGCCACCGCCACAAAGGTCTCGGCACATGCTCCGCGTTCGATCAGGACGCGGGCCATCCGATTGGAGCGTTCGTCGAGTTCACGGTATGTCACCGAGTCGTGGGCGCAGATCACCGCGATCGCGTCGGCCCGGCGGGCCGCCGCGTCGGCGAGCAACTGTGGCAGCAGCCGGATGGACAGTCCCCTCGGCCCGTACACGGGCGCGAGGCGATCACGCTCGGCGGTGCTGAGCAGGTCGAGACCGGCCAGCGCCGTGCCTGGATCGGCGGCGACCGCCGCCAGTACCCGGACCACCCGATCCGCGATGGATTCCACCGCGGCTCGATCCAGCAGGTCCGGCAGGTACGTGAGCCGCAGCCGCAGTTCCGCATCGGCGGAGGCGATGACGGTCAGCGGATAGTGCGTCGCGTCGCCACCCTCGATCACATCCGCGATCCGCATCCCGGCGATGTCGGTGACCTGGGACAGCCCGGCCCGGTCGACGGGATACGACTCGAACACGGTGAGGGTGTCGAAGCCGAGCCCGGATCCGACCGCCTGGGCGATCTCCGGCAGCCCGAGGTGGTGGTGGTCGAGCAGGGCGGCCTGTTCGGTCTGGACGCGGCTCAACAACTCACCGAGAGTCTCGTTGGGGTCCAGGGTGATTCGAACCGGCAGTGTGTTGATGAACAATCCGACCATCGTCTCGACGCCCGCGATCTGCGGTGGCCTGCCGGAGACCGTTGCCCCGAACACCACGTCGTCGCGGCCGGTCAGCATCCCGAGCACGATGCCCCAGGCCGCCTGCACCATGGTGTTCAGCGTGACCCCGTGCGTCCGGGCCACCTCGCGCAACGCGTCGGTCTGCTCCTCGCTGACCGAGGCGTACACCTCCCCCGGGATGGTGCTGACCTCGCGTCCCGGCTCTGCCGGGACGAGCAGCGTCGGGTCCTCGACGTCCGCGAACGCGCGCACCCACACGTCCGTCGACTCCGCAATATCTTGGCGCGCAAGCCATTCCAGATAGTTCCGGTAGGGCGCCACCCGCGGGAGCACGCCGGCATCGCCATCGGTGGCGTACAGGACGAGCAGCTCCTTGAGCAGCAACGGTGTCGACCAGCCGTCGAGCAGGATGTGATGGTTGGTCATGTAGATCCGGTGCCGATTCGGTGCCGTCTTGATCAGCATGAACCGCATCAGCGGCGGCGTCGCCATGTCGAAGCTGGTGGCGCGGTCCGCCGCGAGGATCGTCGCGAGCCGTGCCTCGAGCACCGCCGGAACCTCCTCGGACAGGTCCAGTTCGACCCACGGCACCTCGACGCGCTCGGCGATCAGCTGGACGGGCTCGGCGTCGCCGTCCTGATGGAAGGCGGCACGCAGATTGGGGTGCCGATCAAGCAGTGCCTGCGCGGCACGACGCATCCGCTCCGCGTCGACGACGCCGTCCAGCTCCAGTCCGAGCTGGACGAGGTAGGCGTCGACCGACCGATCCGACAGCAGCGCGTGGAACAGCAGACCCTTCTGCAGCGGGGCCATCGTCCACACGTCGGTCAGGTCCGGGTACCGGATCTCGAGCCGGTCGATCGCGGCCTGGTCCAGCGACACCAATCCGAGGTCCGAGGGCGTCAGGCCACCCGCTCCGGGGGATTGGGCGTACCCGGCGAGCGCCGTGAGCGCCGTGACCCACAGCTCGGCGAGCTCCTCGACCTCGTCCTCGGCGAGCACTCCGGTGGGGAACGCCCAGGTGGCCCGCAGCTGGGGGCCTGCGGCGGTCGTCGCGGTCACCGCGTTGACGTCGACGGCCGCCGCGACGGGCAGCCGAGGATCCGTGACGCCGCCGAGGTCCCCCGCGTCCTCGACCGGAAGCCAGGCGGTGTCACCGTGATCGGATGTGGCCGTGGCGAACCGGCCGAGGTAGTTGAAGCTGATCTGGGGTGTGGCCAGCTCGCCGAGCACCGAGGAGGCGGCGTGGTCGAGGTGGCGCAGCATCCCGTACCCGATGCCGTGGTCCGGGATCGCCAGCAGTTGCTCCTTCACGGACTTGATCGCCGCACCGGCGGCCGGTCCGCCTGCGAACGCGTCGTCGAGGTCGATGCCGGACAGGTCGAGGCGCACCGGGAACACCGCGGTGAACCAGCCGACCGTGCGGGTCAGGTCCGCGCCCGGCACCACCTGCGCCTCACGACCGTGGCCCTCGAGGGTGACGAGCGCGCCGTTCGCGCGCACGCCCCTGTTCTGACGCCACCGGGTCAACGCCAGAGCCAGGGCGGTGAGCAGGCCGTCGTTCACGCTGCCGTGGAACGCCGAAGGCAGCGCGGTGAGCACCGCCTCGGTCACCGCGGGCGGGAGCTCGATCTCGACCCTGGCCACCGTGGCATTGACGTCGACGGCCGGATCGAGCGGCCGCGACCCGAGCAGCGGGTCCGGTTCGGCGAGCATCCGGGTCCAGGTGTCCAGCTCATCGGAGCGGTCGCGCGCGGCGTCGACCAGCGCGTGCGCCCAGCGGCGCATCGAGGTACCGACGGCGGCGAGGTCCGGCCGCTCGCCCGCCTCCAGCTGTGCCCATGCGGTCGCGAGGTCGGGTATCAGGACCCGCCAGGACACCCCGTCCACCACGAGGTGATGCGCGACCACGAGCAGCCGTCCGACCCCGGCGGGGGTCTCGAACCACACCGCCTGCACCATGTTCCCCACGGAAGGGTCGAGTCGGCCCTGTGTCTGCGCGAGGGTGTCTGCCACCACGGCCGCGAACTCCTGGCCGGTGACCGCGTCGACCGGGATCCGGCGCAGCACTGTCTCCGACGACACCGATCCGGTCGGCAGTACCTCGAGCCCCCAGCCTCCTGGCCCGCCGTGCAATCGGGAACGGAGCATGTCGTGGCGGTCCAGCACCGCTTGCAACGCGCGTTCGAGCACGTCGCGGTCCATGCCAGGCGGGAGTGTGAGCAGCACGGACTGGGAGTAGCGGTCGAAGTCGCCCCCGCGATCGAGCAGCCAGCGCACGATCGGCGTGAGCGGGACCTCGCCCACCCCGCCGCCGGGGAGCTCGTCGAGGGCCGGCACCTCGGCCGTCTCGCCGACCACTGCCACCTCGGCGAGCGCGGCGACGGTCTTGTGCTCGAAGACATCCCGCGGCGACAGGAACACCCCGGCGGTCTTGGCCCGCGAGACCAGCTGGATCGACATGATGCTGTCGCCGCCAAGGGCGAAGAAGGAATCGTCGACGCCGATCGACTCCACCCCGAGCACCTCGGCGAACAGCTCGGCCAGCAGGCGTTCGGTCTCGGTGACCGGAGCCCGGCTCTCGGTCGTGCGGGCGCCGAAGTCGGGCGCGGGCAGCACCTTCCGATCGATCTTGCCCGCGGGCGTCAGCGGCAGCTCGTCGAGCATCACCAGCGCGGCAGGCACCATGTGCGGCGCCAGCACCTCCCCGACCGAGGCCAGGATCTCCGTGGCAGCGAGCTCGGCGCCCTCCTCGGGCACCACGTAGCCGACCAGTCGCCCGACGCCGCGGCCGTCATCCCGGACGGTGGCTACCGCGTCGGCCACCCCCGCGCAGCCCCGCAAGGCGGATTCGACCTCGCCGAGTTCGATCCGGAATCCGCGAACCTTGACCTGGAAGTCGCTGCGGCCCAGGTAGGCCAGTTGGCCGTCGGGACGCCAGCGGACCACGTCGCCGGTGCGGTACATCCGGGATCCGGGGTCACCGAAGGGATTCGCCAGGAACCGGTCCGCGGTCGCCCTCGCCCTGCGGTGGTACCCGCGGGCAAGCCCGGGTCCCATGACATAGAGCTCACCCGCGACACCCACCGGAACCGGGTGCAGGCGCTCGTCGAGGACCGCAACGCCGCACCCGACCGGGGGCCGCCCGATCGCGACCGCCGTGCCAGGGACCATCGGGTCGCTGACGGCGGCGACGACGGTGGCCTCGGTCGGGCCGTAGGCGTTGAACATCGTCACAGCGGCCCACTGGCGCACCAGTTCCGGCGGGCAGGTGTCGCCACCGGTCACCACGCACTCGAGGGCATCGAGCCCGGCCGGGTCAACGGAGGCCAGCGCGGCGGGGGTGACGAAGGCGTGGGTGACCCGCTCGCGGGCGAGCAGTTCGGCCAGTTCCGCGCCGCCGTAGATGGTGGGCGGCGCGATCACCATCGCGGCACCCGCGCCGAAGGCCAGCAGCAACTCCAGCACGGATGCGTCGAAGCTCGGCGAGGAGAAGTGCAGTGTCCGCGCGGACGGGCCGACGCCGAACCGGATTCGCTCGTCGGCAGCGAAGTTCGCGAGGCCGCGGTGCGTCAGCACCACGCCCTTGGGGACCCCGGTCGAGCCGGAGGTGTAGATCAGGTAGGCGGGGTGCCCGAGCAGCAGCGGCGCACGCCGGTCGGCGTCGGTGACCGCCGTTCCCGGCTGCCCGTCGATCTCGGCGGCGAATCCCGGGTCGTCGAGGACCAGCCACTCCGTCGTGTCCGGTAGGTGCGTACGCGACCGCGAGACCGTGAGTCCCAGCGCGGTCCCGGAATCGGTCAGCATGTGCTCGATGCGCTCGGCCGGATAGCTCGGATCCACCGGCACATAGGCGGCCCCCGCTTTCGCCACGGCCCACACCGACAGCACCGACTCGATCGACCGCGCCATCCCGAGCGCCACGATCGATTCCGGGCCGACGTCCCGGCCGATGAGCACCCGCGCCAACCTGTTCGCGCGTTCGTCCAGCTCGCGGTACGTCAGACTGTTGCCCTCGCATATCACCGCGACGGCATCGGGATCGCTGGCGGCGGCGTCCGAGAGCAATTCGGGCAGGGTGCGCGGCGCCGCCCCTGCGGGTCCGGTGACCGGCGTCAGCGACCGGCGCTCGCTCGGATCGAGCAGCTCGATGTCCCCCACCGCGATCGACGGATCTGCGGTCGCGGTCTCGAGGACCCGGACGAACCGCGCGGCGAGGCCGTCGATCGTCGCCGCGTCGAAGAGGTCGGTGGCGAAGGTGAACGCGGCCGCCACCCCCGCGGGGGCGCCGTCCCCGTCATAGCGCTCGTCGAGGGTCAGCTGCAGATCGAAGTTCGCTGTGACGGAATCGAGTTCGACGGGCTCGATGACGAGCCCTGGCAGCTCCAGCCGCGCCCGTTCGGTGTTCTTGAACTCGAGCATCACCTGGAACAACGGGGAGTGCGCGGTCGACCGTTGCGGGGCCAGGACGTCCACCAGGCGCTCGAACGGGAGGTCGGCGTGACCGAACGCGCCGAGATCCGTCTCGCGCACGGAGTCGAGCAACTCGGCGAAGGTGGTCGAGCGATCGACGCGGGTGCGCAGGACGAGGGTGTTGACGAACATGCCGACGAGGTCGTCGAGTGCGGCCTCGCCGCGGCCTGCGATCGGCGTGCCGACCGCGACATCGTCGGTGTCCGCCAGTCTGCTCAGCAGCACAGCCAGGACGGCGTGCATCGCCATGAACACGCTCGAGCTGCGCTCCCTCGCGGTCGCGACGAGCCTGCGATGGGTATCGGCGTCGATCGAGAACTCCACCCGGTCGCCGCGCAGCGAGCGTTCCGCGGGCCGCTGCCGGTCGACCGGCAGGGCCAGCGCCTCGGGCAGGCCGGACAGTGTCCGCGTCCAGTAGTCCAGCTGCCGCGCGATCAGGGACTCGGGGTCATCCTCGGAGCCGAGCATCTCGCGCTGCCAGAGTGCGTAGTCGGCATACTGCACCGGCAGCGGTGCCCACTGCGGTGACTCGCCCGCCATCCGGGAGCTGTACGCCGCCATGACATCCCGGGCCAGCGGGACCAGCGAGAAGCCGTCGGCCGAGATGTGGTGGACGACGACGACCAGGACGTGCTCGGTCTCGCTCAGTCCGAACAGCGCCGCCCGCAGCGGAGCCCACGCGGTCACGTCGAAGCCGGCGGCGACGAACCGGGCGAGTTCCCCTGACATCGCTTCCGGTGGCACCGCGATCGGTGACAGGTCCCCCACCACGTCGTCGGCGTCGACGATCACCTGCATGGGTTCCCCGTCGACGAGCGGGAACATCGTGCGCAGTGCCTCGTGCCGGTCGACGACGTCGAGGATCGCCTTGGCCATGGCGTCCGCGTCGAGCGCACCGGAGAGCCGGACCGGCAGTGCCACGTTGTAGGCGGCGGAGGACGTGTCGAACTGGTTCATGAACCACATCCGTCGCTGCGCGAGCGAGACGGACACCCGCGGCGCACGAGCGGCCGCCAGCAACGCGGGGCGCGGAACCGCCCGTGAACTCTCGGTCTCGGCGCACACGGCGAGCGCGGCCACCGTCGGGGAGTCGAAGAGTTCGCGCACCCCGATCCGGGTGTCGACCGCCGCGTTCACCCTGGCCACCAGCCTGGTTGCCACCAGCGAGTTCCCACCGAGGTCGAAGAAGTTGTCGTACACGCCGATCCGGCCGAGGCCGAGCAGGTCCCCGAAGATCGACGCGATGATCTCCTCGATCGGGTTCCGCGGCGCCACGAACTCGGAGGTCTTGGCCGCGAACACCGGTTCCGGCAGCGCGGAACGGTTGAGCTTGCCGGTCGAACCGAGGGGGAATTCCTCCAGCACCATCAGCTGCGCGGGAACCATGTAGCCGGGCAGCCGCGAGGCGACGCCCTCGAGCACGCCGTCGGTGTCGATCTCCTGGCCGCGCTCGGCGACCAGGTAGCCGATCAGCGAGTCGCCCGTGAGCGCGTCGCTGTGCATCGTCACCGCCGCCTGCGCCACCGCCGGGTGTTCGAGCAATGCCAGCTCGATCTCGGACAGCTCGATGCGCAGGCCCCGCAGCTTGACCTGGAAGTCGGTGCGGCCGATGTACTCGATGTTCCCGGTCTCGTTCCACCGCACCAGGTCACCGGTGCGGTACATCCGCTCACCCGGTGCGAAGGGATCCGCCACGAAACGGTCCGCGGTGAGGTCCGCGCGACCGACGTAGCCGCGCGCCAGCTGGACACCGCTCAGATACAGCTCGCCCGCGACACCGACCGGGACCGGGTTCAACCGGCCGTCGAGCACGTACACCCGGGTGTTCCACACCGGCGCGCCGATGGGCACGACCACCTCGTCCGCGGCGCTGCACGCCCAGTGCGTCACGTCGACCGAGGCCTCGGTAGGCCCGTACAGGTTGTGCAGTTCCGCGACGCTGAACTCACGGAACGCCTCGGCCGCCGACGGCGCGAGCGCCTCGCCGCTGCAGAACACCCGGCGTAGCGACCGGCATCGGGCCGGATGCGCGCCCGCGGTGAAGGTCGACAGCATCGAGGGCACGAAGTGGATCGTGGTGACCCGCTCGCTCTCGATCAGCCGCGACAGGTAGTCCGGATCCCGGTGACCGTCCGGGGCGGCGACCACCAGCCGGGCACCGGTCTGCAGCGGCCAGAAGAACTCCCACACCGAGACGTCGAAAGTGGCCGGGGTCTTCTGCACCACCACGTCCTCGGAGGTGAGGGGGTACCGGTGCTGCATCCACGACAACCTGTTGGCGATCCCGGCGTGCGTGACCGCGACGCCCTTCGGCCTGCCGGTCGAGCCCGAGGTGTAGATCACGTACGCGACGTCGTCGGGGCGCAGGCAGCCGAGCCGGTCGGCGTCCACGATCGGCGACGGGTCCTGCGCGCCGAGGTCGAGCCGGTCGATCTCCAACGCCTGCAACGACTCCGGGAGTGCGCCGCGATCGGCGTGGGTGGTGAGCACGCACACCGGCCGGGCGCTGCCCAGCACGTACTCGGTCCGGTCCGCCGGATGATCGGGATCGATCGGCACGTAGGCGCCGCCCGCCTTGACCACCGCGTACATGCCGATCACCAGCTCCAGGGAGCGGCGCATGGCGAGGCCGACGGTCGACTCCGGTCCGACCCCCAGCGAGATCAGGTGACGGGCCAGCCGATTGGCCGCAGCGTCGAGTTCGGCGTAGGTCAGCCGGTCCTCCCCGAACACGAGGGCGACCGCGTCGGGCGTGCGTGCGACCTGTGCATCGAAGAGGTTGCCGAGGGTGGTCGCGGGCAACTCCTGCTCGGTGGCGTTCCACTCGGTCAGCACCTGCGAACGCTCGCTCCCGGCGAGGAGGTCGACATCACCGACCGTCACCGCGACGTCCTCGGTGACCGATTCGAGCACCCGGACGAAACGCTGCGCGAACCGGCGGACGCTCGGCGCGTCGAACAGGTCGGTGGCGTAGGAGAACGCCGCCTTGATCCGGCCGGGCGCGCCCTGGTCGTCATAGGTCTCGGTCAGGGTGAGCTGCAGGTCGAACTTGGCGGTTCCGTTGTCCAGCGCCTCGACGTCCACGATCAGGTCGGGTAGTTCGAGTCTCGTGTGGCCGGTGTTCTGGAGCACCAACAGCACCTGGAACAGCGGGGAGTAGGCGGTGGATCGCGTCGGGTTGAGCACCTCCACAACCCGCTCGAACGGGACGTCGGTGTGACCGAACGCGTTCAGGTCCACCGTGCGGGTCTGCCTGACCATCTCCGAGAAGGTCATCCCGGCATCGACGGGTGTGCGGAGCACCAGCGTGTTGACGAACATGCCGACCAGGTCGTCGAGCGCGGCCTCACCCCTGCCCGCGATCGGCGTCCCGATGGAGATGTCGGATGACCCGCTCAGCCGCGCCAGCAGCACCGCCAAGGCGGAGTGCAGCACCATGAACAGGCTCGAATCCATCTGCCCTGCACGCGAGATCAGCTTGTTGTGCAGCTCGGCGGGGATCGTGAACTCCTCGACCGCGCCCCGGAACGACTGCTCGGGCGGGCGCGGATGATCTGTGGGCAGCTCGAGCACGTCGGGGGCGCCCGACAGCGCCCTCGTCCAGTAGTCGAGCTGGCGAGCGATCAGGCTGCCGGGGTCGTGTTCGTCACCGAGCAGCTCGCGCTGCCACAGGGAGTAATCCGCGTACTGCACCTCGAGCGGAGCCCAGTCCGGGGCGCCGCCGAGCCTGCGGGAGTTGTACGCGGTCATGACGTCCCGCGCCAGCGGTGCCATGGAGAAGCCGTCGGCGGCGATGTGGTGCACGACCAGGACCAATACGTGTTCGGTCGGTCCGAGGCGAAGCAGCTCGGTCCGCACCGGGAACTCGGTGGTGACATCGAAGCCGGTCGACGCCAGCCCGGTGACCATGTCGCGCAGACCGGTCTCGGACACGGGCACGGGCGTGAGGTCCGGCACCACCTCGGAGGCGGGCCGGATCAGCTGGAAGGGACCGTCGGGAGAGTCGGGGAAGAGGGTGCGCAGCGACTCGTGCCGTTCGACGACATCTGCCAGCGCCCTGGCCAACGCGTCGGGGTCCAGTTCACCAGCGAGCCGCACGGCGATCGGGATGTTGTACGCGGCCGAGGACGGATCGAACCGGTTGATGAACCACATCCGTTGCTGCGCGAGGGATACCGGGATACGGTCCGGCCGCTCCCCCGCCACCAGCACGGGCCGGTCCGAGTCCCGCCGACCGATCGAGTCGATCCGCGCGGCAAGCGTCTCGACCGTCGGCGCCTCGAACAGATCCAGCACCCCGATGTCGCTGTCGAGGACGGCGTTGATGCGCGCGACGACCCGGGTCGCGATCAGTGAGTTGCCACCGAGGTCGAAGAAGCTGTCCCTTGTGCTGATCCGCTCGACGCTGAGAACCGTCGCGAAGACTCCGGCGACCGCCTCTTCGCTGTGGGTTTCCGGGGCCAGGAACTCGGCGGTCGAGGTGACGAAGTCCGGTGCGGGCAGTGCTTTCCTGTCGAACTTCCCCGCGGGCGTCATCGGGATCTCGTCGAGCAGGACGATGCTGGACGGCACCATGTGCCCCGGCAGCCGGGCAGCCAGATGCGCGGTCAGCTCGGCGGCGGCGATCGCGGCGTCGTTGGTCGGGTGCACGTACGACACCAGCACGGTGTCCCCGAACGGGCCGGGGTGGCCGACGGTGGCGGCGAAGCTGACGTCGGGGTGGGTGGTCAGGGTGGCGTCGATCTCGCCGAGCTCGATCCGGAAGCCTCTGATCTTCACCTGGAAGTCGCTTCGTCCGAGGTACTCGAGGGTGTAGCCACTCCCGTCGTCGGTCCTGGTCCAGCGCGCGAGGTCCCCCGTTCGGTACATCCGGGTGCCGGGCCCACCGAACGGGCTGGCCACGAAGCGATCCGCCGTGGGGACCGGCCGCCTGTGATAGCCACGGGCGAGACCGGTGCCGGTGACATAGAGCTCACCGGGCACCCCCGCGGGCACCGGGTGCAGCCTGCCGTCGAGCACCACCTCACCGCACCCGAGCGGCGGCCTGCCGATGGTGACCTGTTCACCGGGGGTCATCCGGTGGCTGATCGACGAGACGATCGTCGTCTCGGTCGGTCCGTACGCGTTGAACATCCGATGGCCGGGCGCCCACTGCTGCACCAGTTCCGGCGGGCAGGTGTCGCCGCCGGTGACGAGGCACTCGATGTCATCGAGGCCGGCTGGGTCCACGGAGGCCAGCGCGGCCGGGGTGACGAAGGCATGGGTGACCCGGCGTCGGCCGAGTAGTTCGGCCAGTTCCGCGCCGCCGTACACGCTCGGCGGGGCGACCACCATCGTCGCGCCCGCGCCGAAGGCCATCAGCAGTTCGAGGACGGAGGCGTCGAAACTCGGCGACGAGAAGTGCAGGGTTCGCGACGCCGGGGTCACGGCGAAACGGTCGCGCTCCTCGGCCGCGAGGCTGGCGAGGCCGCGGTGGCTCAGCACCACGCCCTTGGGCACACCCGTCGAGCCCGAGGTGTAGATCAGGTAGGCCGGGTGCGTGAGCAGCAGCGCGGCGCGACGGTCCTCGTCCGTCACCTGCGCCGGGGAGTAGCGCTCGAGTTCTGCCTCCAGGTCGGGTGCGTCGAGGACCAGCCACGGCACCGCGTCGGGAAGTCGATTCCTGCGTTCGTCCACGGTCAGGCCGAGGGCGGCACCGGAATCGGTGAGCATGTGCTCGATGCGCTCGGCCGGATAGTTCGGGTCGACCGGCACGAACGCGGCGCCTGCCTTGGCCACCGCCCACACCGACAGTACGGACTCGACGGACCGGGCCATCCCCAGCGCCACAATCGATTCCGGGCCCGCTCCCCGATCGATCAACAGCCGAGCCAGCCGATTCGAGCGCTCGTCGAGTTCGCGGTACGTCAGGCTCACGTCCTGGAACACGAGCGCCGCCGAATCGGGGTCGATGTGCGCGGCGTCGGCGAACAGCTCCGGCAACGTCCGCGGCGGCGCCTCCGGGCCCCCGAACACCGGTGCCAGGGCCTCGCGTTCCTCGGGGTCGAGTAGTTCGATGTCCCCCACCGCGATCGACGGGTCCGCGGTCGCGGCATCGAGTATCCGGATGAACCGGGTCGCGAAGCGCTCGACCGTCCCCGGATCGAACAGGTCGGTGGCGTAGGTGAACGCGGCCGACATGCCAGCAAGGGCGCCGTCCGCGTCGTGCCGCTCGGCGATGGTCAGGCACAGATCCACCTCGCCTGCGATACCGTCGGCATCGGCATATTCGACTGTGAGCCCTGGCAGTTCGAGATGTGGTCGCCGCGCATTGCGCACCTCGAGCAGCACCTGGACCAGGGGCGCGTAGGCCGTCGAGCGGACCGGACAGACCGTCTCGACGAGACGCTCGAAGGACTGCTCGGCGTGGTTGAAGGCGCTGAGCTCGCCGAGGCACGCCTCGTGCAGGAGTTTGCCGAACGAGTCGCCGCCGTCGACCCGCGTGCGCAGGACGACCGTGTTGTCGGAGGGTTCGACGGTGCCGTCCACGGTCGCGGCGTGAACCGTGACCTGGGTGCCGATGGCCACGTCGTCGGTGTCGCCGAGCCTGCTCAGCAGCACCCCCAACGCCGCGTGCACCGCGGTGAACACACTCGAGCTCCGGTCCCGGGTCAGCGCGATCAACCGCTCCTGGAGATCGACGCCGATGTCGAACTCCACACGATGGCGTCGGTCCGACAGCACAATCGGGCGGGGTCGATCCGCAGGCAGCGTCAGCACCTCGGGTATCCCCGAGAGGACTCGCGACCAGTGCGCCAGCAGCGACGCGGCCTTGTGCTTGCGCCCGGCCATCCGGAAGCTCCGCGCGTGGATCTCCATCAGCCTGGTATCGGGATCGGCCGCGACGAACCCCTCGAGCATCTCGACGAAGGCGTGGTGCCGCGAGCGCAGGTCGTCGTCCTCGTAGAGGTTCGGATTGCCCCGGAAGTCGATGACGGTGCTCGGCGGGCTGCCGCTCTGATAGATGTTGACCAGCAGGTCATCGACCGGGCCCGAGGTCATGATGCGGTTCTCGCCGACGACGGGGCCGAGCGTGACCTGTTGGCTGAACAGCATCACGTTGACCATCGGCGCATGCAGGGAGCGTTCGCCGCTGCGCCCGGCGTCCCTGCGGATGTCCTCGAGGCTGCAACGCTGATGCCGCAGCGCACCCATCAACTCGAGGTTGACCCGCTGCACCAGTTCGGCGACGGTGTCGCCCGGCCGCACGCTCAGCCGCAGCGGCACCACATTGACCAGCATCCCGCCAGATCGGTGCAGAACCGAGGTGGTCCGCGCCGAGACGGGGATGTTGACCAGGACGTCCTCGGTACCGGTCATCTGGGACAGGTAGCAGGCGAATCCCGCGATCACCACGGCCGCCGACGTCGCGCCGCGCCGGAGGTCGGAATCCTCGAGCAGCCGGACGGCGTCCTCGGTCAGGGGCGCGCTCGCGAGCCGGCTACGGGCGGCGGCGGGCGCCACCTCCGTCACCAGGCTCGAGCCCTCCTCGATTCCACGGATCCGATCGGCCCAGAACTTGCGGTCCGACTCGAACCGGCTGGATGTCCGGTACTTCGCGTCGAGCTCGTACAGATCCGTCAGCGGAGAGCATTTGGCCGGACCGGCGTCCCCGCCCTCCACCGCGGCGGTGTACAGCGCGGCGATCCGGTTCATCACGGTCGCGCCGCCGTAGCCGTCGAGGGCGACGTGGTGAATTCGGCTGTACCAGAGGTAGTCCCGGTCGCCGACCTGCAGGATGGTGATGTCGAACAGGCGGTCGTTCGAGAGGTTCACCGGGGTCGCATAGTCCCGGTGCATCCACTCCTCGGCCGCCGCGGCCGGATCGTCCTCGCCCCGGAAGTCCACGAAGCCGAGCGGTAGGCCGATGGATTCGTCGACGAGCTGGAACGGTTCACCGTCGACCTCGATCACCCGGAGATAGGGCGACTGGAACTCGTGTGCCGCGGTCTTCGCCGCCTGGTGAAGCACCTCGAAATCGAGGTCCCCGTGCAACTCGACGTACTGGGCGATGGTGATCGGGACCGTCGGGGTGAGCTGCTGGGCGAACCACATGGCTCGTTGCGCGGCGGAGAGGGGGAACGCTCCGGCTGGAATGTTGGTAGCCACCGCGGGCCCCTTTCAGAGTTCCTCACGGGCCGAGCGCAGCTGCGCCACCTCGGTCTCGAGTTCGACGAGGCGCCGATGGAGTGCCTGGATGGCGGCCATGCACACCCCGTTCGCGTCGGCGACGGAGATCCGCCGGTCCGTGGATCCCAGCCCGAACGCCGCGGCGAAGTCCTGTGCCATCGGACCCATGTGGCGCACCGACGGGTGATCGAACCCGTATGTCCACACGCTGAGCGGCATCTCGGCGAGGCGTTGCAGGACCTCGTCGGCGCCTCCAGGCACGGACCGGTCGGTCTGAACCCCGCGCCGGTGGCTCAGGGCCGAATTCAGCCAGGCCAGCGGGTGCCGGGTTCGGGCGGAAAGGCGCGCACGCGCTCGCCCCTGGCCGGTGTCCACCCACTGGCCAGGGGCGTCCTGCGCGCGCTCGGTGCTCGCTTTCATGGCTTCGGTCACCGAATCGCCTCGGTTCAGTCCGTGAGTTCTGTGACGTCGTGCTTGATGGTCGCGTCGCTGAGCAAGAGCCCGAGCCCGAGCCCGATCGCTCCGAGTCCGAGTCCGAGCCCGATACTGAGCGCCGCGCCGCCGAGTCCGATTACAAGTCCGAGCATGATTCCTCCTGATTGTCGTCTGGTGTCGGAAGTCGGCCGATATGCCGAACTCCCTGTTGTGAACACCTACAACCCTGATTCATCGATGCGGGCGCCGAAACCAACCCAAGGGGTGGTGACGCCCACCCTTCCCGAAACCCGTGCGGCGGAACTCAACGACTGGAACAGCTGTGCCACAAGAGAGTTGATGCCTCTACCTTGGTCAGGGCGTCATCAGATCATCACCAGAAATCCTGTGCATGAGCATGCTGGGGCGACCATCCCCGACTCTTGGCTCGGTCCCCGATCGGGACCGACTCCGGGGCGTGATGTGCGTCTGCCGCCCGCCGCTCGAATAGGCGGGCGCCGCGCCGGCGGGTCTGCCGGCCTGCACGTACGCGTTCATCACAACCACCTTTGACGCAGGTCTTTCACGATACGCCGAAGCCCCTCTGCGCGGTCGGCGGCGAGTTTCCCGATTCGACCCTCACGAAAAAGTATTCGACGTGGTCGAGGCGGGCGTCAAGGCGATCAAGGTTGTTCCTTACCGCAGCTATCGAGAATTCGATCTTGCTGCGCGCACCTCCGGAGGGCACGATGGAACCGTGCCCTGGGGTTGTCGTGGACCGAGCAACTGAGTCTCGCCTGATCTACTCGGACAGGGAAGGTCGCCAGCACAAGCTGGACCTCTCCCCCGATAACCCACGCCTGACGGTCGGGCGCTCACCCGATTCCGGGCTTCCGTTGACCGCCGACGAGGAAGTGTCGCGGCTGCACGCGGTCATCGAATGCGTGGGCAGCCACTGGACCGTCGTCGACGACGGCATGTCCCGCAACGGCACCTTCGTCAACGGCGAGCGGATCACCGGGCGCCGACGTCTGCGCCAGGGCGACAGCATCAGAATCGGCGGAACCCTGTTGACCTACAACGAGTTCGGCGGTGTGATCGACGACGCGACCATGGTCGCCGCGAACATGCCGAACGTGCGGTCGTTGACCGAAACGCAACGCGCGGTGCTGACCGGGCTGTGCAGGCCGTACAAGCACGGTGCGACGTTCGCCAATCCGGCGTCGAATCAGCAGATCGCCGCGGAGCTGTTCCTCAGCGTCGATGCGATCAAGACGCATCTGCGGGCACTGTTCGCCAAGTTCGATGTCGAGGACCTCCCTCAGAACCAGAAACGGGTACGGCTGGCCGAGCTGGCCATGCAGAGCGGCATCATCAACGAGCGCGACCTGTGATCAGCCGGCGTTGGCGAGGATCTCCTTGTCCGCCGAGGTAGGCGACCCACCGTGACCTGCGCGGGCGACGAGCGCGGCCACCGCGTGCGCGACCTCGGCCGCGCGCTCCAGGATCACCGAGTGACCGGCCCCGCTGATGCGCACCAGCTCGGAGGCAGGCAGCCGGGACGCGATGGCTGCGGAGTGCTCGAACGGGGTCATCACGTCCGCGTCGCCGCACAGGACCAACGAGGGGATCCCCACCAGGGAGGACAGCGACTCCGACTCATCGAAGCCGATCAGTGATTCCAGGAAGCTGGACATCGTGACCACCGAGGTGTCGTTGACCATCGCCGCCGCGAGCGCGACGACCCTCGAATCCACCCGGCGGCTGCCGCACCCGATCACTCGGACGATGCCGGCGCACAGCATGCGGCTGAGCTGCTTGGAGCCCTGCATCACCCGCGGCGCCCTGCGGACGGCCTTTCGGAAGGCGGAGACCATCGGGGAGTGCAGGAGGCGGCCGAGACCGGCGTCCGTGAGCCCGTTTGCGGCCGATGCGATGAACGCCATCCCGACGATCCGCGAGCCGATCGAGTCCGGGTACTGCCGCGCATAGGCCAGGGCCGTCATCCCGCCCATCGAGTGGCCGATCAGCACCACCGGGCCCTCGGGTACCACCGTGCGGATGACGGCTTCCAGGTCGTGTCCGAGCTGGTCGATCGTGTAGGTGTCGACGGGGCCGTGGCCGGAGTCGCCGTGCCCGCGGTGATCGTAGAAGACCATGCGGACGTCGGCGCCCCAGGAGTAGGACAGGTATTCGCGGATGAAGGACCACGATTCCGTGCGTAGGCAGTGACCGTGCACGAATACGGCGGTGATCGGGGCATCTACCCGGCCGAACTCCTGGACGGCGAGGGGGACGCCATCGTCGGCGAGCACCGTGATGCGGCGACCGGAATGATCTCGTGCGCTCGGCGTGCTCAACATTGCGTCCTCCGTACCTGGGTTCGTCCTGTTCCGCCCTCGTCTGCGGGTACTTACCAATCTGCTATCTGCGGTGATACGGAGCCAGCTACCCAAGTACTCGCTATATCGACCTGAGGGTGGAGTTTCTTACACCTGGGGTGGCATCCGTGGAAAATTTGCTCGACTGGAGCCATTCAAGGATGACTCGCGCGGGGCCCGTCGGACCATCACCACAGGGGTGGAAAGCCCTCACCCTCAGAACGGCGGGGGTTGGTGGCGGAGACGTTCGCTCAGGATCGCGAGGTGTTCGGTGTGGTGGGTGCGGAGTTGTGCGCATCGGGCGAGGTGGGCGGGGTCGGTGATGGTGGCGAGTTCTGGGAGTGTCGGGGGTAGGTCGGTGGGGTGCATGTGGGTTTCCCACCAGGTCGGTTCGTAGATTCCGAGGTCGGGCGGTTCGGGTTGTGGTGCCGGGCTCGGCTTCGGCTTCTGGATCGGTCGGGGCCGTGGTTTCTTGATGCGGGCGCTTGGTCGTTGGTCGACGGGCAGCGGCGCGGTGATGCCGACTGCGCCGTGCGCGCCGATCCAGGCGATGACGTCGCCGTCGAGGCGGACGACGCGGAAGAGGCGGTCTGTTTTGGCTTAGTGGTGCCAGATGCAGGCGGGTTTGCCGTTGCTCTCGATGGTCCAGCCGCCCGCGTGGGGGTTGTCGGGGTCGAATTCGACGATGTGGTCGAACTGGCAGTCGCGGGCTTTGACGGTGCAGCCGGGGAAGGTGCAGGTGTCGTATTTGTCGAAGACGGCGGCGCGGACGGCGTTGCTGGGCCGGTAGGTCAGTGCGCCGCGGGGCGGGTGGTCGTATCCGCCGTGCCCGTCGGGGTATTGGCCGTCGAGCAGGGCCGGGTTCGCGGCGATAGCGTCGAGGATGTCGGTGACCCGAGGCTCGCGCGGGCCGGCCCCAGGTGGCTGCGTCGGTGGGTCCTTCCGTGGCGGAAGTTGCCCTGCGGTCCTGCCTCGGAGGCGGTAGCGGGTCGGAACTCCAGGTGTCGGGATCGAGACAGAGCTATCCCCTGGGGCGGGTTCCCCTGATCCACTGTCGGCCTTCGGTTCTCGTGGCAGTTCGCCGATCGAAGGGTCGGTCGGTTCGGGGTCAATCGGGCCGCCGCGCCCACGCAGGTCGCGGCGTGAGACCCGCGCTGGGTCCTCGTGCGTCGTCTCGCCCGACTCGACCTCGCTATCGCCGTCAGTGTCAGTGTCAGTGTCAGTGTGTGCCGTTGTCGTCAGTGCCGTTGTTGCAGGCAATCTCACCGCCGTTGACTCCGCCATCAGCGCCGTCGCCAAGGCCGTTGGTGCCGCCGCCGTTGTAGCTGTCGGTCTCGCCCTCATCGCCCTCATCGCCGACAGAGCCGTTTCGTTCGGCCTGGATGCGCCTTGCATCGGTGATCACCGCCTGCCACGTCGCGTCACCTGCGAGCAGCCTCGCAAGCTCCGGATCGATCGGCCCGTGCCCCTCCACATGCCCGGGACGATCGGCCAACCGCAGCAGACTCTCCAAGTCGATGTGGATGTGCACCTCGGGCTTTGGTCGTTCCGGCCGCGGCAAATGCGCAGTCGGACAATCATCGCGCCCGCACAGGCAATGCAGATAGGTCTCGCCGTGCACCAACGCCATGAACGCATCTGTCCGCAGATTGTGTCGACCGTCCGCGGATCCTCCCGACAGACCGTGCCCGCCATCTCCTGGACGAGCGAATCGAGGGTCCGACCCTCCGCGGCGGTCAGCGTCGCGTACACCTGCGCCATGCCATGCACGTCCGCGGTCACCGACACCCGACGGGAGTGCCGCTCGCGTCGCTTGCGGAGTTCCTCCGCCTCGGCCGGGTTGATGCGGATCAACTCCCGCATCACCTCCGCTACAAGTTTCTTCGGCGTCAGATACAGCGCGGCGTCCGCGAGATGGCCTCCATCAGGGCGAGCGTGGCATCGGAGATCTCCGCGGTCGCGTCGACGATCGCGAACACCCGAGAAAAGTCCACCCGACCCGACACGAACACCTCACGAATCAACGGCAACCGCAGATCCAACGCATTACCCACCGCCACATACCGTTCCGCAGTGAACGCACTCACCCCCAACGCCAGAGAGGTCTCCATCTCCGCCGAACGCCCGGTCCGATAGGCGAACTCCTCGCCGAACAGATCCACCTCGTGCGCGAACTGCCGCCGCGCAAACGCCGCCGCCGTCAACACCTTGTGGGCGGCGGCGATGTTCTCCGCCCGGCCGAACTCCCGTAACGCCGACAACGCCGCAGCACCGTCCTCGAAATCCACCCGGCGCTCGTCACCGCAGGTGCCCTCACCTGCGGCGCAACCTCGAAACCCCCCGGCATCGAACATGCGTACGAGTCTACGCTCGACCACCGACAACCGTCAGTCCGCGTCATCGCGAACGCCCCGGTAGCGCTCGTAGATCACGCGCGAGCCGAACGTCATGGTCTCGATCAGGCCGAGCGGGACGTCATCAGTGACCGGCGGCAGGAACGGCGTGCCGCCACCGATGATGACCGGATTACGGAACATGCGCAGCTCATCGACAAGGCCGAGCTCGATGGCCGCCGCGGCCAAGCCGGCGCCGCCGATCGAGACATCCTTGTCGGTCGCGTCGAGCCAGAAGCGGCCTCCTCGGCCAGTGATGTCTCGACGAGCCGGGCGTTGCCCTGGACGCTGTCGAGCGTGCGACTGAAGACGACCTGCGGGGTCGTGCACCAGGCATCGGCGAACGGGGCTCCGAGCTCGTGTCACGCATCGAGGCGATGAAGCCGTCCACGGGACGCTCATCGAGTAGATCAGCATGGCTGCGGACCGTCGGGCCGGAGCTACCGACGATGATCGGTGATGAGGCCAACCCTCAAGCTCGACATCGGGATCTCCATCCTTACTGCGGTGCCTCGCCGTTGACCGATCGCGAGACGAGAACTCATGGCACGACGGTCGCGGGAGTCTGCCGTGGCGTCTGGGATCCGCAGGCTCAGCCGTTAGCGTGACACCATGGAACTTGGGGTACATTTCGCGCTTTCTGACCGCGTAGCAGCGGAACTTCTCGACGCGCGTGGCGACGACGGCAGGCTCGGTGCGGTGGTCGAGGACATCGAGGAGACGGGGCGCTCCGAGTTCTCGTGCGACACGGACAAGGCGTGGGACCCGATCCTGTGCTCCCTCTCCAGTGCCGGGTATGAGCGCGCGCCCGAGAACTGGCCGGCATATGGCGTAATCCTGGGGGACGAGGACCTCAACACGGATACCGACGACCAACTGATCACCTACCTGACGCCCGACCGGGTCGCCGAAGTCGCCGAGTATTTGGCCGGCATCACCGAATCCGGGTTCGGCGCAGGCTACGGCGCGATGCCGCTCGACGATCGCAACCCCGAGTACGGCGCGGACGAGCGCTCATACGCCTGGGGTTGGCTACAGGAGGTGATGGAGTTCTTCCAACGCGCAACCCGCAACGATCGACACGTGGTGTTCACCGTGCGGTTCTGACTACCCGCTGTTCGCGATCGCCATACTCGGCGTACCGCCAATCCAACGACCAACGAGTCGGCAATAGACGCCACAGCCACGGCGGTTGAAACAGGGCGACACTCCCCGCTAGTCGCCGAGATATCCAGTCTCAGGGTTGATCTGGCTGAGGAAGTCGCGGATCGACTCGCGATGCTCGTCAACCGCCATCGGCTGAACTGCGGACGGGGTGCCTGCTCGATCTTGAATGCTGGGGTAGGCCACCTGTTGAAAGCTCGAAAATCCGTACCCTTTGTTCGATCCGGATACCCATTCGTAGTCGCAGGCGCCTGGTTCCTTCGGGCGCAGCCTCACAGTGAAGACCTCCCCGTCGACTGTCAGGGTAAACGGCCCATCGGTTGCGGTCGGGCGCCGGTCGCCTGGTGGCTCGTCGTGTTCGCCAGTATTCATGCTTCCCTCCTGTCATTCGAGTGAAGATCGGTCCTCTGAACTCTCAAACCTTCATCGTCTCTTGATGATCCGCGAGCGAGAACTCCAGGCTCATACGCCAGGCTTCAGCGCACGTCCGACGCGATCTCTTCCCATTGGCACCACTCAAGGAGAATCTGTGGCAGTAGACCCATTCCCTGACTTTCCTCGGCGCGGTGCGACCTGCTGGACCGTGGCAGCGACCAAGCCAAGGGCCGCCATGGGAGCAGCGAAAAGCAGCGCCATCCAGTGTGAAGACCAGTTCGCCAGCCCTACGATCGACAAACCGACGAGTACTGCGACCGCCAACCAGGAAACCCACCTTTGCATCGCTAGCGCCGCAACCACAGGTGGAGTGACGAGCAACAGTCCGAGCCAGACCAGCGGCCGTACCCCCAACACGTGGACGATCGAGTCATCGCATTGCAGGGAGTATCGGCCACCACCGAGGTACAGCTCACCGCTCTTCGAGCACGACAACGACACGTCAGCCATCGGCCGAGTACCGACCCACGCGGCAAATCCCAACGCAACAACAGCTGAGGCCCACCACACTGCTCTCGGTATCGACACGTCCGGAGCCTAGACCGGTGCATGCCCTAACAGCCGGTCACCGCCGCTGTTCCCATGGCGGCAGGCACCCGAACTCGGCAATTATCCTGTTTGCCGCTGTACTTGTCGTCCGCACAATCGTCGACTTGGTCGCTCCACCTGAACGTCGCGACCCGAACAGTTGGGCAGGACCGCTCTCGCTTCTCAGAACAGCGCTCTTCGTCGTCCCCCCACCCAATAGTTGCGGCAAACTCGTTCGTGCTCGTGTGCCTCCAGAAGCGACCCCTGGCGAACGGTTCCGCGCTTGACTGCAGACAGGCTTCGTAGGCGGCTCCGCCCGGGTGTCACATTCGATCCTCCGCCGGTGTCTTCATGCCGAGAGCACGTAATCGGAGGAGGAATGATGACTACCAGGATCCCCAAGGCCGAGCTGACCGGCATCTACGGCGCGATCGTCAAGCGGATGTCCCGCAAGATGCTCGGTGACGTGGCCGAACCGGTCGAGGTGGCGTGGCACAACCGCAAGGTACTGAACTTCAGCTTCACCATCGGCCGCAAGGCGCAGAAGTGGGATCTGTGCGACGAGAATCTGAAGTCGTTCGCGCACATGGCGGTCGCCAGCATGGTCGGCTGCAGCTTCTGCCTGGACTTCGGCTACTTCCAAGCCAACAACGACGGGCTCGATCTGACCAAGGCACGCGAGGTGCCGCGCTGGCGCGAGTCGGACGCGTTCACCCCGTTGGAGCGCGACGTCATGGAGTACGCCGAGGCGATGACCCAGACCCCGCCGACGGTGACCGACGAGATGTCGGCGCGACTGCTCGAGCAGATCGGTGCACCCGCGCTGGTGGAGTTGACCGCGTACATCGCGGTGGCGAACCTCGTCACCCGCACCAACACCGCCTTCGGCATCGAATCGCAAGGCTTCTCGGCTGCCTGTGGCCTCAAGCCCCTCGCCGTACGCTCGACGACATGACCGACGACCCGTTCGTCACTCATCGCAGCCTGCTCTTCACCGTCGCCTACGAGATGCTCGGCTCCGCCGCAGACGCAGAGGACGTCGTCCAGGAGACCTGGCTGCGGTGGGCCGACGTCGACCGGGCCGAGGTTCACGACCCGCGGGCTTTTCTGGTCCGGATCGTCACCCGGCAGGCACTGAACAGGCTCCGATCGGTGTCGCGCCGCCGGGAGGAGTACGTCGGGGAATGGCTGCCCGAACCGCTGCTCACCAGTCCCGATGTGGCCGAGGACATCGAGCTCGCCGAGAGCGTCTCGATCGCGATGCTCACCGTGCTCGAGACCCTCGGTCCGGTCGAGCGGGCGGTGTTCGTGTTGCACGAGGTGTTCGAGACGCCGTACCAGGAGATCGCCGAGGTGGTGGGCAAGACGCCTGCCGCGGTCCGGCAGATCGCGCACCGTGCCCGCGAACACGTCGCCGCGCGGCGGCCACGGATGCAGGTGGACCGAGCTCAACAGCAGGCGGCCGTAGAGAAACTGATGGCCGCACTCTCCACCGGTGACATACAGGGCCTGATGGAAGTGATCGCCCCGGACGTGGTGGTGATCGCAGACGGCGGCGGCATCGCGACGGCGGCGCGCAAGCCCATCGTCGGGGTCGAACGGGTGGCGGCGTTCCTGGCCCGCGCGGCACAGTTCCCGGACTTCGCGATCATTCCGACGTGCTTCAACGGCATGCCGGGAGTTCGGATCGACGTCGGTGGCGAGGCCACCGCGGTGAGTCTGGTGGTCGAGGACGGCCTGATCACCCGGGTATACGCAATCCGCAACCCGCACAAGCTGGGATGGCTGGACAAGGAGGCGAAACTGCGGCGCTGAGGATCGGCACCTACCCGAGCTCGCCGAGTCGCTGCTCGGCCTCCTCGAGACGCCTGCGGGCGCCGTGGAGGTCGCTCTCGCTCCGCTCCGCTGCTTCGGCCGCCGCGGTCTCGGCGCTGCGCGCGAACTGCCGTTCCTGTTCGGCCCGCTCGAGTTCGCCCCTGAGCGTGGCGATCCGGACATCGATCCCCGCCGTACCCTCCGATGCTCGTTCGAGTTCCGCCCGTGCGCGCTCGGCGGCCGCGGTCGCCTGCTCCACGTCCGCGGTCGCCTCGGCTAGCTCGGTTCGGGCGCCGACCAGCAGGTCCGCGTCGACCTCCGCAGTCTCAGGCGTCGGCTCCGGCTTCGTCGCGGCAGGCTTCTGATCGGCGACCACGCTCAGCCCCGCAGGCCCGAACCCGCTGTAACTGGCCGCGGTGACCACGTGGCCCGTACGGACCCGGTCCGCGACCTCGGGATCCGCGAGCGCCGCGTGCAGGGTCTGCCCGACCTCCCGCAGCGAACCCTCGCCGACCTTCCGCCCGTGCTCAGCCGCGAGCCGACCCGCCCGCCGGGCGAGCGCACGGACGACCTGCTGCCGCTGCGAGGACAGCTGCCTCAGGTCCTCGCCGGACAGCTGCCGCTGGGCGGCGCGTAGCTCCTCGCCCAATCGGATCAGCGCCGCGACCTCGTCCGGCGACTCGCGGGCCAGGAGATTGACCAACCATCCGACCGTCGTCGGCCTCCGCAGGGCGGTGATCGCGGTCGCGAGCGCCCGGTCACCGCCCTCGCGGGCCTCGGCGGCGCGAGCCGTCCTCTTCTCGACGAACTCGCTGGGGTCGAGGGCGTAGAGCTCGTCGGTGACATCGTCAAGATCCACCTCTCGATCCTGTCACCGTCGCCACCGCGGCGCGGTCGACCCACCGATCAGATCGGGGTCATCTCGGCGATCAACCACTCGTCGCCGACGCGCTCCATCGTCACGATCACCCGACTCGACGTCGAGGTCGGCGCCGGCGACAGCGTGCTGGTGGTGATCTGGTCGACGAAGGCGAGCAGTCGCGCATGGTCCGCTTCCCCGCTGAGATAGCCGGTCTCCGCGATCCGCGCCCTGGTGCTGATCCCCTCGCTCTTCGACTTCGGGGCGACGGTGTTCGCCGCGAAGTCGCGGAACCCCTCCGCGAACGTCCCGGTTGCGCCGCGCACCGCCTCGTCGAGGTCGGCGTCCACGGTCGCGGCGTCGTAGCTCAGCAGCGCCCCGATTCGCTCCGGCGCGGCGGCCAGCGCCTCGCTGCGGGCCGACTCCCGCTGCGCCGCCGTCCGGTTGGTCCACATCAGCGCCGCGGCCACGAGCAGCGATGCGACGAGCACCAGAACGGCCCCGCCTGCCGCGACCCGCCGCGTCCGCCCGCTCACGGCACGAACTCCACACCCGACATCAGCAGCCGGCCCTCGACCTCGTCGATCGTCACCCGCAGCCGGTAGCTGCGCGGCGTCGCGGTCGGACTGTCCACATTGCCGACCTGTGACGATGCCGCCACGATCACCACACCCGATTCTCCCGACTCGCTCACCAGCGCGGCCGAGTCGATCCGCCCGTCCGAGTTCACCGCCGCGTCCCGGATCGACGCCGCGAGTCCGTCGGAATTGTCGCCGAGCTCCTGCGCGAACGCACCGGTGCTCCGCTCACGCAGCTGCGCCAGGTCGTCCTCCGTGGTGTCGGTGTGCACGTCGATCAGCGCCAGCACCCCGTCGCCTGCGGCCTCGACCAGCGCCTCGCGGTGCGACTCGCGCGAGCGATCGCCGAGATAGGTGCTGGTCGCCACGACGGCGCAGGCAACCACTGCGATCGCCGCAACGCCTGCCAACGCGGACAACAGGATTCGACGTCGTGCCGACGGCGAGCGGGTGCCGTCATCCACGACGCGCGATTCGGGGACCTCCGTCTCGACCTCGGTCATGGCCGCGGTCCCGTCAGCAGCTGCTGCCATCCCGGCGCCCCCTCAGTGGGGGCTGAGGCGGGCGCCGACGCGGGGGCGAGATCGGTGTGTCGGGTTCCCGCTGGTCCCGTGTACAGCTCGTCCGGCGCATTGGTCCCGCTCGGAACGAACGGCTCGGGGCTGCGGCAGATCTGGGGGTTCGGCGCCCGCTTGCCCGGTACCTCCGTGCACGGGATGTTCCGGGATCCGCGCACCGCGAAGATCGAGTCCTGCGGCACCTTGCAGTACAGGTCCGGGGGTGTGTCGGGGACGCTCGTCTGGTTGGGATCACGACGCTCCGAGGCGGGCAGGTACCCGGTCGAGCAGGCCGCCGGGTCCTGGGCCTCCAGGTGGAAGTTGACGTTGGCGGCGCCGTCGGCCTGGCCGCGCTGCACCACCGTCTCCTGGGCCGCGATGAGCGGCGGGAGGATCACCAGGACCTGTTCGAGGGACGCGTTGTACGTGACCGCGACCTGCTCGGTGCTGGTCAGGTTCGCCAGCAGCAGCGGCAGGGTCGGGCGCAGGTCCTGGAACAGCGTGTCGGCCTCGTCGGCGAACCCCGGGCCCTTGTCGAGGATGCCGCGCACCGACCCGTCTGCGGTCGCCAACTCGCCGCTCAGGTGCGCCACATTCGTGGTCCACTGCCGGATCTGATCGCCGGTCACCACCTGGGTCTCGAGTAGCGGGGCGAGTTGCTGCACCAGCGTGGTCGCGGGAGTGGTCGCCGCCGACGCCTGGTCGATGAACGAAGTGGTCGAGTCCAGCAACCGCGCGAGGTCCGGAGCCCGGCCCGCAAAGGCGGCCGCGGATTCGTCGATCACCGCGCGCAACTTCTCCCGCGGAACCGATTCCAGCATCGCCTTCGCCTGGTCGAGAACCGGGCCGATCTCCTGCGGCACCGTCACCTGATCGGCCGCGATGACGTCGCCGTCGGCGAGGAACGGCCCCTCGGTACCGGTCGGCTGCAGATCCACGTACTGCTCACCGATCGCGGAGACGCTGCGTACTGCGACCGTCAGGTCGCTGCTCGGCACCGGCACCGCGCTCTCCAGCGTCAGGTCGGCGCGCACACTGTCCGGGTCGAGTCGCACCTCCCGCACCCGGCCCACGGTGTCACCGCGGTAGGTGACGTTCGCGTTGCGGTACAGGCCACCGGCATTCGGCAATTCCACGGTCACCGTGTAGCGGCCGATCCCGAGCGCCGTCGGGACCCTCAGGTAGGAGACCGCGGCCGCGGTCATGCCGATCACCGCGATGATCGCGAAGACGGTCAACTGCGTGCGGACCATGCGTGTCAGGATCATCGACCACTCCCGTCCTGGCCTGCCGCGGCCGTGAGCGGCGCGGTCATCGGGTTGGTTGGCTTGCCGCCGGACACGGACGGCGGTGGACCGAACGGCGTGCCGAAGCCGAGTCCGGTCCGCAACCGATCCGAGGTCAGGTCCATCAGCGCCCACAGATTCGTGTAGTCGCCGCGCATGCCCTGGTCGATCGCCGTCTGCGGGAACGGGAAGGTGCTGAGGTTACCCAGGTTGTTGATCAGGTCCGGCCCCGCCTCGACGACCTTGGCCAGGGTCGGCTCCAGTGCCGCGAGATCGGCCTTGAGATCCTCGCGGCTCCTGTTCACGAGGTCGGTGCCCACGTCGCCGAATCTCCCGACCGCGTCCAGGGCCGCCGTCAGGTCGGCGCGCTGCGCGGCCAGCACCGCCATCGCCGGGTCCAGGGTCTCGATGGCCTGACCGAGAACCTCTCGCTGAGAGCTGATCTCGCCCGCGAACAGGTCGAGGTTCGCCATCGTGGTCACCATCGCCTCCCGCTGCCGGTCCAGGATCTCGGTGAGCGAGTCCAGCTGCGGCAGCAGGTCCCGCACCGCATCCTGCCTGCCGTCGAGCGCCTTGTTCAGTTCGGTGGTGATGGTCTGCACCTGGGCGAGCCCGCCGCCGTTGAGGACGACGGACAGCGCGGTCAGCGCCTCCTCCGTGGTCGGGTACACCCCCGCCGAGGCCAGCGGGATCACGGACCCCTCTTCGAGCCTGCCCTCCGGCGCGACATCGGTCGGCGGCGCCAGCGCGATGTGCTTGGAGCCGAGCAGGCTGGTCTGGCCGATCTTCGCGGTCGCGTTGGCCGGGAGCTGCACCGAATCCTCCAGCGACACGGTCACTCTCGCATGCCAGTTCTGCGTCTCGATGGAGCTGATGCTGCCGACCGTGACGTCGTCGACGAGCACCGGCGAGTTCGGGCTGATCGTGGTGACGTCGGGCATCTCGATCACCACGGTGTAGCTCCCCTCGCCCCTGCCGGCCGCGCCGGGCAGGGCCACCGAGTTCAGCCCGCTCCACTGGCAGCCGGACAGCAGCGTCGCGGCGGCCACCACCGCGCCGCCGATCCCCCACGCGCGCTTCGTCATCGGGTCGACCTCCCTGGTGTCATCAGATCGGCCAGGCTCGGCGGCACCGGAACCGTCGGCATGGTCAGCGCAGGCATCGACGTGGCGGCAGGCGCCGGCTTCAGCTGCGGTTCGCTGTACACCAACTGGTCGGGGGTGGCGCCGAGCGCCCGCGTCGGATTGAGGCTCAGGTCCGGGTAGTTGGCCCGGACGGTGTTCAGCAGCGGACCGAGATACTGGGCGCACAGTTCCGCGCCCTGCTCCGAGGTCTCGTTCGCCAGACCGGCGATGCCGCCGCAGATCAGGTCGATCGGGTTGCCGATGTTCTGGAAGGCGGGCACCCCGACCATCGCGCCCTGTGCCGGTCGGTAGACGTTGTAGTAGTTCGACAGTGCGGTCGGCCCCAGGTGCAGCACCTTCTCGAGGCCGTCCTTCTTGTCCACCAACACCTGCGACACGTCCGCGAGTGTGCGCACCTGCTCGGTCAACCCGGCCCGGTTCTGCGCGACGAAACGCTGCACATCGGCGATCGCGGTGTCCAGCTGGGCCAGTGCGGGCGCCAATTGTGTTCGGCTGTCGGCCAGTACCCCCGTCACGGTCGCGAGGCGGCCCTGGAACTGCACGATCTGCTCGTTGCTGGCCGCCAGCGCGGTGGTGAACGCCTGCAGACCGCGAATCGTGCCGAACAGGTCGCCGCCGCTGCCTGCGAGGGTGCTCATCGCCCGCGACAGCTCCACCACGGACTCCCCCAGCGCGGCGCCGTTGCCCTGCAACGCGGTTCCCGCCCCGTCGAGCAGGTTCGCCGCGGGACCGGGGTCGTCCCCGTTCGGCCCCAACGCCTCCGCCGCCCGGCCCAGTTCCTGCTTGACCCGGTCCCACTCGACCGGAACGGCGGTGCGATCGAGTCCGATCTCGGCGCCGTCGGCCAGAGCCGGCGTCGACTCCTCCGTCACCGCGGGCGTCAGCTGAACGAAGCGCGCGGAGACGAGGGACTGCGCCACGATCACCGCCTTCGCGTCCGCCGACACGGGCACCGAGCGATCCAGTTCGAGGCGCACCCGCATCCGGTCGCCATCCGGGTCGATACCGGTCACCTTGCCGACGTCGACCCCGACCACGCGCACGTCGTCGCCGACGTACAAGCCGGTGACGGAGGTGAAGTAGGCGGTCACCCGGTAGTGCCGGAAATGGTCCACCGCAAGGTAACCGGACACCACGACCGCGGCAGCCAGTGCGAGTCCCACCCCGCCAACGGCAATCTTGCGCCAGGTGATCATCAGCGGACCTCCGGAATCGGCAGCGGGGCGGGCGGTAGCCCGAACATCGCATTGATCAGCGGCTGGTTGTACTGGGCGGGCAACAGGTTCTGGATGTACGCGTAGTAGAACGGGCCGCTGGCCACGGTGTCACCGAGGGTGCCGACGTAGGTTCCCAACCCGTCGATGCCCTGCGCAAGGTTGTCCCGGTTCTTCTGCAGGATCCCCACCACGGTGTTGAGCTCGTCGAGGACCGGGCTCAACTGCGCCTCGTTGTCCTGCACCAGCCCGCTCAACTGTGTCGAGACCGCGGAGACGTTCGTGATCACCTCGGACAGGGCGCCCTGGCGACTGACGAGCTCTCCGAGCAGCGCATTGCCGTCCACGAGAAGGGAATTCACCTGCGGACCACGCTCGGCAAGCAGGCCGGCCACATTGTTCGCGTCGGCGAGCAGCGCCCGCAGGGTCTCGTCACGGCTGCTGAGACTGGTCGAGATCCGGCTGACGCCGTCGAGGGCGGGCCGCAGGTTCGGCGCGCTGTCCGCCATCACCTTCCCCACCTCGTCGAGCGAAGCCGACAACTGGTCGAGGTCGATGTCCTCCACGGTCGTGGTGAGGTCCCCCAGGACATCCGGCAAGGAGTACGCCGACCTGGTGCGTTCGAGGGATATCTGCCCGCCAACCGGCATCCGGCCGTCGTCCGCCAGGTCGAGGGTGACCGCCCGCTTGCCGAGCAGCGACATGGTGGTGATGGCGGCGGCGGTGCTCTCCCCCACACCGATCGATCCGTCGAGGGTGAAGCTCACCACGGCTCGCCCACCCTCGACACCGATCTCCTCGACGGTGCCGATCTTCACTCCCGCGGCGTTGACCTCGTCGCCGACGGCCAGCCCGCTGGCATCGTCGAACACCGCGCTGTACCCCACACCGGACTTCAGGAACTGAAGGTCCTGATACTGCAGCGCGGTCAGCACCACCGCCGCCGTGACGGCGAGGCCGATCACCCCGACCCGCACCGCGTGGCTCTCCACCATGTTCCTCATCGCGGCGCACACCTTCCGGTCTTCTGGTCGACCAGGTCGACCGTGATCGGCCTGCCGTCGGCACCGTCGACCTTCATCGCGATCCCGCACAGGTAGAAGTTGAAGAAGGAGCCGTACGCTCCCACCCGGATCAGCTGCCGGTAGTTCGCGGGCATCGATTCCACGATCCGGTTCAGCTCGCCCTGCTGCTCGATCAGTGGATCCAGGCTCGTGTTCAGCTCGGTCAGGGTGCCCGCGATGTTCGGCCGGGTGTCGGTCAGGAGGTCGGCGAACGTGCCGGTCGCGGTGTTCACGCTCGTCACCGCGTCGCCGATCAGTTGGCGGTCCGCATCCAGACCGCTGACCAGCTGCTGCAGGTGGTCCAGGGTGCCGCTGAACTGCCCACCGCGAGCGCGTAGTTCGCTCAGCACCCCGTCGAGATTGTCGATCACGCGGCCGATCAGCTCGTCGCGGTCCGCCAGGGTGTTGGTGAGCGAGCCCGTGTGCGCGAGCACCGACGAGACGGTCCCCGACTGCCCCTGGAACACCTCCAGCAACGACATCGACAGCGCGTTCACCTGCTCCGGGTCCAGAGCCTGGAAAAGGGGCTTGAAGCCGCCGAGCAGTGCGTCGAGATCCAGCGCGGGCGCGGTGCGTTCGACCGGGATGGTCGCGTCCTCGACGAGCGGCTCGGCGGTGCCCGGGCTGTCGAGCAGCTCGAGGTACCGGTTGCCCACCAGATCCTGGTACCGCACCGCCGCTCTGGTCTCGACGGTCACCGTGTTGGCTGCGTCGACGGTGAACTCCACCTGTGCCCGCCGGTTCTCGCCGAGCTCGACCGTGCTGACCGCGCCAACCGGCACCCCCGCGATCCGCACCTTGTCGCCGGGCTTGAGGCCGGACACGCTGGTGAACTCGGCGCCGTACGAGGTCGCGCCACCGCTACGCAACTGACCGAAAACGAGGATCAGTCCCGCGTTCACCAGCAGCATCACCAGGACGAAGATCCCGAACTTGACGGTGTACCCGCGCACTTTCATCGGACCGCCGTTCCGAACAGGTAGGTCATCAGGTTCGCCGTCGCACCGCTCGGCAGGCCGCCGTTCGGCTGACGCTCGGGGGCAAAGGGATTCACTCCGATATCGGTGACCAGGAAGGGTGCGTTGACGTTCGGGTCACGCAGTGGCAGTCCCATGCAGTGCGGGCCGCCGGTCGCCGCGACCTTGGGCAGGTCGTCGGGGTAGTGGTATGGCTCGGTGCCCGCGATCAGGCCGATGGACATCTTGATCCCCGGCTGGCCGTTGTACGCGCCGTCACCGATCTTCTTGCTCTCCTGCAGTCCGGTGAACATGCAGGGGATCACCGGCGAGTACTCCTCGAGGAGCACCGCGGTGGGGCGCAGCAGCGAGACCACGTCGACGGCTGCGTTGCTGTTCTGCGTCAACACCTCGTCCCCCGTGTTCGCGAGCCCGGTCACCTCGAGCAGCAACAGGTCCAGGTCCGCCTGCCGGTCCACCACGGTGTTCCCTGTGGTGGTCAGCGCGGCGAGCGAACGCATCAGATCCGGGGCCACCGCGGCGTAGGTGTCGCTCACGGGCGGCAGCTCGGTCAGCACCTGGTCGAGCGCGCCGTGGGCCGCCCCGAATTCCACCAGCGACGAGTCCGCCTGTCCGAGTGCGACGCCGAGCCGGTCACCACGACCCTGCAGCGCGCTCGACAGGGCAGCCAGTGTGGCGTCGAGCTTCTCGGGCTGGACGGTGCGCAGCACCTCGGTCAGGTTCTCGAAGACAGTGTTCATCTCCACCGTCACGTGTGAGGCGTCGATGGTCGAACCGGCGGCGAGCCGCTCCGTGCTCGGCTGCTCGGGCGCGGACATGCTGACGAACTTGGCTCCGAACGCCGTGTTCGACGTGACCTGCACGTCGACGTTCGCCGGGATCGCGTCGAGCGCCTCAGGATCGATCAGCAGCGACAGGAGTGCGGTGGACTCGCCGGACGGGTCGATCGAATCGACAGTGCCGATCGTGACGCCGGCCATCTTCACCCTGGCTCCCGGATCCATCACCAGGCCCGCGCGCTGCGCGACCACGGTCACCGGAACCCGGTCGGAGAAGGACTGATCGAACATCGCCACGGCCAGTGCGACGACGCCGCCGATCGCGACGACCAGCGCGAGTGCGGCCAGCTTGTACCCGTTCGTGCGCATCTGCCTCCCTAACCCGACAGGTTGAAGTTGCCGGACCCGCCGTAGATGGCGAGCGAGACGAGCAGGGTCACCGCGACCACACAGATCAGTGACAACCGGACCGCACGACCGACCGCGGTGCCGACCCCGGAGGGCCCACCCGTCGCGTTGTAGCCGTAATAGGTGTGGATCAGCATGACCAGCATCGCCATCACGAGGACCTGCACGAACGACCACATGACGTCGATCGGGTCGAGGAAGGTCGAGAAGTAGTGGTCGTAGAGCCCGGACGACTGGCCGAACAGCACCACGGTGGTGAACCGGCCCGCCAGGAACGAGGCGACCAGCGCCAGCGAGTAGAGCGGCAGGATCGAGATCATGCCCGCCACCACCCGGGTACTGACCACGTACGGAACGGAACTGATCGCCATCGATTCGAGCGCGTCGATCTCCTCGCTGATCCGCATCGCACCGAGCTGCGCCGTCGAACCGGCGCCGATGGTGGCGGACAGCCCGATGCCCGCGATCACCGGCGCCGCGATCCGCACGTTGATGAAGGCGGAGAAGAACCCGGTCAGCGCCTCGACCCCGATGTTGCCCAGCGAGCTGAAACCCTGGATCGCGATCGTGCCACCGGAGGCAAGGGTGAGAAATCCGACGACGGCCACGGTCCCGCCGATCAGGGCCAATGCGCCTGTGCCCATACTGATCTCGGCGATCAGCCGGAGCACCTCCTTGGGATGTTTACGCAGCGCCCACGGCACGTGCGCGAGCGCGCGGACGAAGAAGACCGCCTGGCGGCCGATGTCGTCAACGGTTCGGGACAGGCCAGCCGCACGATTGCGGGTACGGCCGAACTTGCCGGTCGTCGCCAATGCCATCGCGTCAGCCCGCCGTCAGCCGGATGCCGACCGCGGTGACGATGGTGTTGACCACGAAGAGCGCCATGAAGGCGTACACCACGGTCTCGTTGACCGCCTCCCCCACACCCTTGGGCCCACCCCGCACCGTCAGCCCCCGATAGCAGGCGACCAGGCCCGCGAGCAGGCCGAACAGCGCCGCCTTCACCATCGAGATCGCCACCTCCGGCAGGCCGGTCAGCAGCGTGATGCCGTCCGCGAACGCGCCAGGGTTGACACCCTGCAGGAACACCGAGAACACGAACCCGCCCGCGATGCCGATCACACAGACCAACCCGTTGAGCAGCAGCGCGACCACCGTCGACGCCACCACCCGCGGGATCACCAGCCGGGTCACCGGATCGATGCCGAGCACCTCCATCGCATCGATCTCCTCGCGGATGGTGCGCGAGCCGAGGTCGGCGCAGATCGCGGTGGCCCCGGCACCCGCGACGATCAGCACCGTCACCACCGGGCCCACCTGGGTGACCGCGCCGAGGGCGGCGCCCGCCCCGCTGAGGTCGGCCGCCCCGATCTCACGGAGCAGGATGTTGAGTGTGAAGCTGACCAGCACGGTGAACGGCACCGCGACCAGCACCGTCGGCACGATCGACACCCGCGCGATCATCCAGCTCTGTTCCAGGAACTCCTGGAGCTGGAATCGGGTGCGCACCAACCCGACCGCGACATCCGCCCCCATCCGGTAGAAGTGGCCGAGCTCGCGCATCGGCCCCTTCAATGTCGTACTCCCCACGAGCCCTCCCTCGTCGTGTGCCTGTCAGTGCGCTACGGGACACCCAGACGTGCGGGTTCCGTAGTCGACCTCGAAACTCGTGACCCCGTTGATCCATCCGGACTGCAGGCGGCGAGGGTCACCGAGCTTCGAGATGTCGGGCATGTGGTCTGCGATCTTGTTGAAGATCAAATCCAGTTCCATTCGGGCCAAGTTGGCCCCGATGCAGTAGTGCGGCCCGGTCCCGCCGAAGGCGAGGTGCGGGTTCGGATCCCTGGTGATGTCGAAGGTGCGTGGGTTGTCGAACACGTCTTCGTCGAAATTCGCTGACCCGTACAGCAGTACCACTCGCTGTCCCGCCTTGATGGCAGTTCCACCGATTTCCGTGTCCACCAGCGCCGTTCGCTGCAGCGAGGTCAGCGGCGACGCCCAGCGGATGATCTCGTCCGCCGCGGTGCGGGGACGCTCACGTTTGTAGTGCTCCCACTGCTCGGGGTGCTCCATGAACGCCATCATGCCGAGCGTCGTCGCGTTTCGGGTCGTTTCGTTGCCTGCAACCGCGAGCATGATCACGAAGAAGCCGAACTGCTCGGGGGTCAGGGCCTCCCCGTCGACGTCGGCGTGCACCAGCGTGGAGATGATGTCCTCGAGCGGCTCCGTGCGGCGTGCCTCCGCGAGCTGGTAGGCGTAACCGAGAATCTGCGCCGACGCCATCCGCGACGCGCCCTCGAGGGTCTCGTCGTCGTATCCGGTCATCTGGTTGGACCACTCGAAGAGCTGCTTCCTCGCGTCCTCCGGGACCCCGAGCAGTTCCGAGATCGCCTGCATCGGGAGTTCACTGGCGACCTCGGAGACGAAGTCCCCGCTCGGGTTCGCCACCGCGGTGCGGGCGATGAGGTCCGCGCGCTCGTCGAGGGCGGCCCGCATCGACTCGACCGCACGCGGGGTGAACAGCCGGGAGACCAGTTTGCGCAGCTGGGTGTGTTCGGGCGCGTCCTTGTTGATCAGGACGTGCTTGGTCACCTCCAGCTCCTCGGCGGAGATGTCGTCCTGGTGCCGCGGGATCGACCCGTTCACGTGGTTCGAGAAGTGCTCGGGGCGGCGCGAGATCTCGCGCACGTCGGCGTGCCGCGAAACCACCCAGCAGCCGCCGTCGTGGAAGCCGCCGGTGCCCGGTTCCTGCTCGTTCCACCACACCGGGGCGCAGCGGCGCAGTTGCGCGAACTCGGCGAGCGGCACGCGGTCGCCGTACAGCTTGGGATCGGTGACGTCGAAGCCCTTCGGGAGGTCGAGCGCCGGGACGTGCAGATCGGTCATGGCAGGCCTTTCAGGCAGGGTCAGTCGATTCGGTGATCGGGCGCGCGGCCGGCGGCGTGGTCCTTGGCCCAGCGGTAGTCCGGCTTGCCGCTCGGCGTCCGCTCGACCTCGGCGGCGATCCAGAAGTCTCGCGGGATCTTGTACCCGGCGAGGTGGCTGCGGGCGTGCTTCTCGAGACTCTCGAAGTCGGGCGCGCCGTCGCGGGGGCACAGCACCGTGGCCACCCGGTATCCCCAGCGCTCGTCGGGCACCCCGATCACGATGGCGTCGTACACGTCCGGATGGGCCTTGACGATCGCCTCGACCTCCTCGGCGAACACCTTCTCGCCGCCGGTGTTGATCACCATGTTTCCGCGACCGAGCAGCGTGACCGACCCGTCGTCCTCGATCCTGGCCCGATCGCCGGTCACCACGGCTCGTTGCGTGGAGCCTGCGGAATGCACATCGGCACAGCCGTCGATCTCCCGGAAGATCTCAGCCGATTTGACGGGGTCGTTGTAGTAGCCGAGGGGGACGTAGCCAAGCTTCGCCAGCCATCCCTCCCCGCCGGATCCCGGTGCGAGCACCCGGTTCTCGTCGTCGACCACCACGGTGTGCCGATGCGAGCCCACCTTCGGGCCGCCGTGCTGCTCGAAACCCTTCGTGGCGAATCCGATACCACCGAAGCCGGTTTCGGACGAACCCACCGAGTCCGAGATCATCAGGTTCGGGATGGCCTCGAAGAACGCATCCTTGACCGACGCAGAGAACAGCGCCGCACCCGAGGCCACCACGGCCAGGCTCGAGGTGTCCGCCTGGACGTTCCGGTAGGCCTCCACCAGCGGCCGACCCATCGCGTCGCCGGTGATGACCATCGCCGTCGGCCGGTGCCGGGCGACCAGGTCCCAGGTGCGTTCGGCATCGAACTTCGCGTCGTAGACCACCACATTGCCCGACAGCAGCGCGGTGAACGTCGGCATCAGCGCCGAGGTGTGGATCAGCGGCGGCAGGATCAGCATCCGGATCTGCTCACCCGCCGCCCCGGTACGGGACTGCTGGTACTCGTCGGCGATCGGTTCCCCGGTGAAGAAGTCGAGGCCGCCGCCGAGGACCCGCCACATGTCCTCCTGCCGCCACACCACCCCCTTGGGCCTGCCGGTGGTGCCGCCGGTGTACAGGATGTAGACGTCGTCGCCGCTGCGTTCGTCGAAGCCGCGGGCCGGCGACTCGGCGGCGAGCGCTTCCTCGTATCGGACCGCGCCCCGAACGAGCACCGGGGCGTCGACGGCGGCCGGTTCCAGCTCGTCCGGCACCTCGATGAGATGCCGGATCCGGGGCATCGCGGGCGCGACCTCCGCGACCCGCTCGCCGAACCCGCGATGATAGACCACCGCATCCAGGTCGGCATCGTCGTAGAGGTAGGCCAGTTCGTCGGCCGTGTAGCGATAGTTGACGGTCAGCGGCACCGCCCGGATCTTGAAGGCCGCCAGCACCGCCTCCATGGTCTCGATCGAGTTGTGCATCTGGATACCGACATGCGCTCCCACGCCCAGCCCGACGGACTCCAGGTGATGGGCTAGCCGGTTCGCGCGCTCGTCCAACTCCCGGTAGGTCACCTGCCCGTCGCCCGCGATCACGGCGACGCGATCGCCCATGGCGTCGACGGCGTGCTCGAACAGGTCCGCGAACGTATATGCCATGCGAGTCCTTCCAGCGTTGGGCGCTCAGATCACCGTGAGCGGCAGGGGGATTCCACGATCTGCGAACACGAACCCGGCTCCGGTACTGACCCGGGTGATGGCGACCTCGACACACTCGGGCGCGGGTTCGTCCTCGGTCACCACCTCGACGAGGAGCGCGTCGACGTCCTCCGAGAGCAGTCGGACGGTGAACCGGGGATCGACCCCGCGTACCAGTGCCTGCAGCGGCTCGAGGTGGTCGCCGTCGACCAGGGCGGGCCAGGCTCCGTCGGCGTCCGCCGCTCCGCCGCGACCGAGCAGCAGCTCCAGCCGACCACCACCGAGCCGGATGTCGCTGTCCACGTACTGCTTCGGGTTCAGCAGCGGATGCACCGACAGCACCTCGGCAAGGCCGGCCAGGTCACGCGGCAGCCCGAGCGCATCGCGGATCCGCTGCGCGGCCACGCCCGCGATCCCGGTCAGTTGCTTGCGCGTGATCTCGAGCGCCTTGTCCTCCTGCGCCCGCTTGCGGACCGCGAGGAGGAAGCCGAGCGCGAGCAGGTGGTGTTGCAGGCAGACCTCCTCGGCGATCCGCACCAGGGCCGAGTGCGAGAAGTCCGCGAAACGGACGTCGGAGAGCAAAGGGCCCGAGTAGTCGTGCGCGCCCTCCCCCGTACGGTCGATGGGGCTCAGCTCCACCGTGTTGGCCGCGGTGCGGCCGATCTGCTCGGTGTGCGTAGTCATCTGGGGCGGCACGTGCGACGGGTCGATGACCACCGTCCACGCGCAGTGCGGCTTCCGGTCGGCCGGTCGGCGCGGCGGGCGGTGGATGGGCCGCACCTGTGCGTGTGGATTGGTGGCAAGCGCGGTCGCATCGAAAGTCGGGTCCTCGATGTCATGGCACATCGTCGTCACGTACTCGTCACCGAGCGGCTCGACATCCATCAGTGCGCCGCAGTGATCAAGCCAGAACTCGCCGTGTGCGGGATCGTCGACCCGATACCGAAAGTCCATGAACTGGGGCGGTGCCCCGATATCGAGCTGCAGGCCCTTGAAGATCGTGACCACGTCGTCGCCCTCGTATCCCAGCGCCTTCTGCATCCTGCGCGTGTACCAGGGGCTCGACGCCTGCCACTCCTCGATCGCGACGGCCGCCATGCCCTCGCGCCCGAACTCCACGATGAGGTGAGCCATTCCCGAGCGATCGATCAGCTGCCCGCACAGCAGCAACTCGGGCACCAGTGTCGCGAGATCCGCCCGCGACAGCGCCGCGAACGAATCGCTGACCGCCACCCCGCTCACCACAGTGGAACCGGGGCGCCGCCGGCCGGGTACCAGCCGGGGAGCTTCTCCCCGGAGACCGACCGCTGGATGCGCGCGTTCATTCCGTCCGAGAGCGCGCCGTCGGTGATCATCTCCAGGAACAGCGCCGAGACGTTGCCGAAGTCGAAGAAATCACGCTGCCAGGACCACTGGAAGTCTCCGCCGTAGCGGAACCAGCTGCCACCGATGCCGTGGACGGAGTAGTTGCTGCCGTCGGCGCGGGTGGCGTCGGCAATCTGCTTCCAGAGGCCGATGACGTTGCCGCTGCGCTCGTCGACGACGAACTCCTGGTAGGGGTACTGCCAGCCCTCGAGCCCGAACATCTCCTGGCCGAGGGCGATGTCGCGGATCTCGTCGCGGCCGACGGCCATGAAGTCCTGCTGCGGGCCGTAGTTCCAGCCGTAGGTCGCGTCCTCGGTGTACATCTGCGCCAACGGCTTCCAGTCGCCTGCTGCCTCGCAACGCTTGTTCTCCTCGACCCAACGCGACACCATCTCGTCGAGTTCCGCACGATCGAACTGGGTCATCACTGGTCTCCTTCGGATTCGGTCATTCTCAGCGCGCGGGTCGGACAGAACTTCACCGCGTTCTCCACACTCGCGCGCAGGGACTCGGGAGGGTCGGGGTCGAGGATCTGCACGGTTCCGTGCTTGGGCACCGAGAAGACCTCGGGCGCCTCCATCTCGCAGGCGGCATGCCCCTGGCACAGGTCCGCGTCGACCTCGATCCTCATTCGACTCGCCGCCTGCGATACCGGACCCGGCACGGTTGCTCGAGCTGGACCACCATCTTGCTGTGGTCGTTGCGGTACGACTCCGACGGCTGTGCCATCTCGAACTCGAAGTCCCGCAACAGGATCGAAAAGATCGCCTTGAGCTGCATCTGGGCGAACGCGGCCCCGACGCAGCGGTGCCTACCGGCGCCGAACGGGATCCAGGTCCACCGGTTGACGATGTCCTCCTGGTTCGGATCGATGTAGCGACCCGGGTCGAAGTCGTCCGGGCGCGGGAAGTCCTCGGGGATCCGATTGGAGATCGCCGGAGTCGCCGCGACCAGGTTGCCCTTCTCGATCCGGAAACCACCGACCTCGAAGTCGTCACGCGCCAGCCGCAGCAGGATGATCAGCGGCGGGTGCAACCGCAGGGTCTCCTTGACCACCGCCTCCAGCACCGGGATCTGCCGCAGCGCATGAAAGCTGATGTCCGCGCCATCCGAGTACAGCTCATCGAGCTCGCCGACCACCTGTTTCATGGCGTCCGGGTGCCGGAGCAGTTCGATCAGGCTCCATGCCGCGGTGCCGGAGGTGGTGTGGTGGCCCGCGAACATCATCGAGATGAAGATGCCGGTGATCTCGTCGGCGCTGAACCGCTCCGCACCGGACTCGTCCTTGATCGAGACCAGCACGTCGAGCATGTCCCGGTCGTCCTTGCCCTGCGGCGGGTTCGCGATCCGTCCGGTCATGATCTCCTGCACCAGAGCCACGAGCGCCAGCCGCGCCTCGTCGCGGCGCCGGAAGCTCTCGATCGGTGCGTACGGATCGACGAATGCGAGTGCGTCCGTGCCCTGTTCGAGCTCGTGGTAGAGCTTGGCGAACCGATCGTCGAGCTGGTCGCGGAACTTCTTGCCGATCAGGCAGGCCGAGGAGGTGTAGATGGTCAGCTCGGCGAAGAAGTCGAGCAGATCGATCTCCCCCTCGTCGCCCCAGCCCGCGACCATCGCCTCCACCTCGGCACCGATCGTCGCGGCGTGGCCCTTCATCTGCTCACCGCGCAGTGCCTGGTTGTGCAGCATCTCCTTGCGCCGCTCCGGGCTGGCGTCGAACACCACACCCGCCCCGAAGATCGGCTTCATGAACGGGTACGCGGCCTGCTGGTCGAGGTCCTCGTCCGACGAGCGGAAGAAGAACTCGTTGGCCTCGGCCCCGGAGAGCAGCACCACCTCACGGTCGGCGAGCCGGAAGGACCCGACATCGCCGCACTCTTCGCGCACGCGGCGCATCAACGCGATCGGATCGGTGCGCAATTCCTCGAGGTGGCCGTGCTCGTGCTCGCCGCCGGATACGCGTTGGGGGTCTTGCAGACTCATCTCTTCGCCTCCTTCGAGTCGGGGTGGTTCTCGGTGTCGCGGGCGCTCAGCGGCGCCTCCGGCTGGACCTCGACCAGCACCAGGTGTGCGCCGCGCGGCGCCGACACCACCGCGACGACTGCGTTCGCGATGTCGGAGGCACGCAGGAAGTAGCCGTGCCGGGCGAACCCCCAGGTCTTCCAGGATTCGGCGAGCGGGCCGATGACCTCCGGGGTGGAATCCATGCCCATCCCGGTGAGCGTCGGCCCCGGCCTGACGATGGAGGCGCGGATCCCGGTGCCCTCGAGCTCCATTCGCATCTGCCGCCCCATCGCCTCGAGCCCCGCCTTGGCCGCGTCGTAGGCGCCCATCAGCGGTCGTGGACGGTCCGCGCAGTCGGATCCGATCAGAACGAAGTCGCCGCGGCGCCGCTCACGCATCCCGGGCAGGATCCGGTACGCCAGCCGTTGCGCACCGACCAGGTGCACCTCGACCTGCTTCAGGAATCGCTCCGGCTCCATCTGGTCGGCCGCACCGAACTCGAGGTCGCCCGCGCCGGAGAGCACGATCTCCGTCGGCCCCAAGGCGTCCTCGGCGGCGGTGACGAACTCGTCGACCGAGGCGGCGTCGGTCACGTCCAGGAAATGCGCGAACGCCTCGCCGCCGCCCTGCCGGATCTTCTCCGCAATCGCCTCGCACTCCGCGACGCGCCTGGCGCCCAGCGCCACCGGATGGCCGAGCTCGGCGAGCGCGTAGGCGGTGGCGGCGCCGATCCCCGAGGACGCGCCGGAGATCACCGCGGGCCTGCGCTCCGGGTTCGGTTCGAATCGTGGCATCAGCGCACCTGCACCTTCACCGGCAGGGCCGCGAAGCCCCTGACGTTCGTCGAATGGACGCGCTCGAGCCCGGACTCGTCGACCTCGAAGTCGGACACCTTCCTGGCGAACTCGGCGAGCGCGATGTTGGCCTCGAGCCTGGCCAGGTGGGCACCGAGGCAGAAGTGCACGCCGCCACCGAAACTCGCCAGCTTGTTGGTCGAGTTCCGGCCGATCTGGAACTCGTCGGCGTCCTCGAACACGCCGGAGTCCCGATTGGCGGAGCCGATCAGGAGCAGCATCTTCTCCCCCGCCGGCACGGTCTGGCCGTAGTACTCGAGGTCAACCGCCGTGGTGCGGGCGACGATCTGGCTCGAGGTGTCGTAGCGCAGCGTCTCCTCCACCCAGTCCGGTGCCCGGTCCGGGTCGGCGAGCACCGGCGCGACCTGGCCGGGATGCCGTGAACCCCAGTACAGTGCGTTCCCCAGCAGCTTCGTGGTGGTCTCGTTGCCCGCCACCACCATCAGGAACATGAACCCGAGGATCTCCTCGTCGCTGAGCCGGTCCCCGTCGATCTCGGCCTCGAGGAGCGCGGAGGTCAGGTCCTCCGTCGCCGACCGCCTGCGCTCGGCGATCATGTCCCGGTAGTAGCCCATCAGGCTGATCGAGGACTCCACCGCGGCCTGCGGGACGTCCTGGACCCCGTCCTCCCGGTGCACAACCAGGTCTGCCATCCGTCGCAGCTCCGCGCGATCCGGTTCCGGCACCCCCATCAGCTCGGAGATCACATCCATCGGCAGCCTGCCTGCCACCTCGGCGATCCAGTCGAACTCGCCCGCCGCCAGGGCAGGATCCAGGTACTGATCGGTCAGTTCCAGGATGCGCCCCTCGAGCTCGGCCACCCGGCGGGGCGTGAACCCGCGAGAGACCAACTGCCGCAACCGCATATGCCTCGGGTCGTCCATCGCGAGGAAGGACATCACCAGATGCGCGTGCGGTCCGTACGCGGCTGGATCGAGCGATACGCCGTTGGCACTCGAGAGCCGGCGATTGTCCTTGAAGGCGTCGGCGATATCGCCGTGCCGCGAGAGCGCCCAGAACCCGATGTCCGGATTGTGATAGATCGGCGACTCCTCACGCAGCCGCTTGTATGTGGGGTACGGATCGTCATGGAAGTCGTAGTCGTACGGATTGAAGACCACCGGGGTGATCAGGGCTTCGGTCATCGTGGCTCCAGGATCAGTCTGGCGGAGGCCTCTAGTCGCTGCGCGAGTTGCGGGTAGGACCCGTATCCCATCCCGGCGCGCAGGAGAGCTCCCGCGTAGAGAAGTTCGAGGGTTTCGAGCAGTTCTGGGTCGTATCCCGGGCCGAGGGCCTGCCCGAGCCGGTTGTGGATCTCGAATCCGATCCGGCCGCGCAGGTGCTCGACATCCGGATCGGCGCCGAGCAGCGCGCCGGTCACCGCGTCGGACACCTCCGGCTCGTCGGCCAGCAGCAGTGCGATCCCGCGCAGGACCGCCAGCACCCGTTCCGTGCGGTCCAGGCCGGTGCCGTCCGGAACCTCGGAGGCCTCGAGCCGTCGCCAGAAGACCTCGGCGACGAGATGTTCCTTCGACGAAAAGTAGGTGTACGCGGTCGCCGGGCCGACGCCCGCCCGCGCGGCAACCGCACGCACGGTCAGCCCACCGAACTCCTGCTCGCGCAGCACCTCGACGGCGGCACCGGTCAGTCGCTCGACGGTGTCGGCCTGCTTCTCGGTCAACCGCCTGCGGGTCGACTCGAAACTACGACTGGACACGTGTCTGGACATTACTACGGTCTCCCGTCCGGCGGTACCCCTTTTCGCGCCCTAGAGCCCGATCTTCATTCCGGCTCCGCCGTCGACCCGCAGTTGCTGACCGGTCACGTACCGCGATTCGTCCGAGGCCAGGTACACCACCGCGTGCGAGATGTCCTCCGGCTCGACCCACGGAATAGGCATGGCCTGCATGAACGGGAAGGTCAGCGCCGCATCCTCTGCGGTCGGGTTCTCGAGGTCGGGCCGGAACGTCTTGTACATCGGCGGACTCTGCAACATGTCGGTGTTCACGTTCGTCGGATGGATCGCGTTCACCCTGATCGAACTCGGCCCCAACGTCAGCGCCAGCGAGTTCGTGTATGCCTGGATCAGCTTCTTGGCCAGCCCGTACCCGTCACCGCCCGGACCCTGCAGCGCCTGCTGGCCGTTGAACCCGGTCTGCGGCACGAGGCCGGCGACCGAACCGATCGCGATGATCGAGCCACCCTCGCCCAGATACTCCATCGCCGCGTGCACGGTGTTCACCACGCCGATGAAATTCACATCGAAGGCGTCCACGAATCCCGCGTTGGGAACGTGCTTGCCCAACGGACAGATTCCCGCGTTGGCCACCACGACATCGAGGCCTCCCAACTCGCCAACGGCCTCGGCCAGCGCCGCCTCGACGGCCGCCCGGTCGCGGACGTCGACGCGGGCGGTGACGGCCCTGCGGCCGGTCTTCTCGACCAACCTCGCCGTCTCCTCCAGGTCGGCCTCGGTTGCGAGCGGGTATTCGTTGCTTGCGATGTCCGCACACAGGTCGAACGCGATGATGTCCGCACCCTCTTCGGCGAGGTGAACCGCGTGACTGCGGCCCTGCCCACGCGCTGCGCCGGTCACGAACACGACCTTGCCTGCGACTCGATTCATCGGATCACTCCCTGCAATCAATGGAACGTTCGACGTTCTTCTGCCTGAAAGCATTGCGAGGCACCTCTGTGCGAACTATAGTCCAGACACCTGTCCAGATGTGGAGGAATTGAGCATGACGCTTCGCCCGACCGACAGTTCGGCCCTGCTGATCGACGGAAAGCTCGTCCCCGGCTCCGGCGGCACCTTCGAGGTGCTCAACCCCGCCACCGAGGAGGTGCTCGGATCGGCGGCCGAGGCCACCGCCGCCGACATGGATGCCGCGATCGCCGCCGCCCGCCTCGCATTCGATCAGGGCACCTGGTCCCGCGATCATGCGTTCCGCGCCCGGTGTCTGCGCCAACTGTGCGACGCCTTGCAGTCGCACATCGAGGAGTTGCGCGAGGTGACCATCGCCGAGGTCGGTGCGCCCGCGATGTTGACCAGCGGGCCACAGCTCGAGGGACCCGTCGAAGACCTGCGCTATTGGGCAGACCTGGCCGAAAACTACTCGTGGGAACACGATCTCGGGTCCGCGACGCCGATGGGGATCCCCACCGCTCGCCGGGTGCTCAAGGAAGCCGTCGGCGTCGTCGGCGCGATCACGCCCTGGAACTTCCCGCACCAGATCAACTTCGCCAAGCTCGGGCCCGCCCTGGCCGCGGGCAACACCGTGGTACTCAAGCCCGCACCCGACACCCCGTGGTGTGCGGCGCTGGTCGGCAAGGTGATCGCCGAGGAGACCGAGATCCCGGCGGGCGTGGTCAACATCGTGACCTCCACCGACCACGCACTCGGCGCGCAGCTGTGCACCGACCCGCGCGTCGACCTGGTCTCGTTCACCGGGTCCACCGCGACCGGCCGCACGGTGATGGCCTCGGCGGCCGACAGCCTCAAGAAGGTCTTCCTCGAGCTCGGCGGCAAGTCCGCGTTCATCGTGCTCGACGACGCCGACCTCGCGAGCGCCTGTTCGGTCGCGGCCTTCTCGGTCTGCGTGCACGCCGGGCAGGGCTGCGCGCTGACGACCCGGCTGCTGGTCCCGCGGGCCCGCTACGACGAGGCGGTCGCGGCGACCGCCGCGACCATGTCCGGCATCCGCGCAGGCGACCCCAGCAAGCCCGGAACGGTCTGCGGGCCACTGATCTCCGCGCGCCAACGCGAGCGGGTGGAGGGCTACCTGAAGCTCGCCGTAGAGGAGGGCGGCACCATCGTCACCGGCGGTGGCCGACCGGCCGACCGGGACCGCGGGTTCTTCGTCGAGCCGACCCTGATCGCCGGGGTGGACAACTCCGCACGGGTCGCCCAGGAGGAGATCTTCGGCCCGGTCCTGGTGATCCTCCCGCACGACGGCGACGAGGACGCCGTCCGGATCGCCAACGACTCGCCGTACGGACTGTCCGGCTCGGTGTGGGGCACCGACCCGGAACGCGTGAACCGCGTGGTCGCGGGTGTGCGCACCGGAACGCTCAGCGTCAACGGCGGGGTCTGGTACTCCGCGGACGCCCCGTTCGGCGGCTACAAGCAGTCCGGGATCGGCCGCGAGATGGGCGTGGCCGGCTTCGAGGAGTACCTGGAGACCAAACTCGTCGCCTCCCCCGCGACGGCCTGATCCGCAGCCCGATACACCTACCGAGGAGACAACACATGGGACGTTTCGACGGACGCACCGCCATCGTCACCGGCGCGGCGCAGGGCATCGGCGAGGGCTACGCGCGAGCGCTCGCGGCGGAGGGCGCCAACGTGGTGGTCGCCGACCTCAACCGTGAGCTCGGCGAGACCGTGGCCAAGCAGATCACCGCGGACGGGGGCTCCGCCGCCTTCAAGGAAGTCGATGTGGCGGACGGGGCATCGACCAAGGCGCTGGCCGACTTCACGATCGAGAGATACGGCAGCATCGAGCACCTGGTCAACAACGCCGCGATCTACGGCGAGATGAAGATCGACTCGCTGCTCACGGTGGACTGGGACTACTACCGACGGTTCATGAGCGTGAACATGGACGGCGCGCTGCAGGTCTGCAGGGCCGTCGTCCCGCACATGCGGGCCAACGGCGGCTCGATCGTCAACCAGTCCTCCACCGCGGCCTGGTTGTACTCGAACTACTACGGACTGGCGAAAGCGGGCGTCAACAGCCTCACCCAGCAGCTCGCCACCGAACTCGGCTGGTCGAACATCCGCATCAACGCGATCGCGCCCGGCCCGATCGATACCGAGGCCACCCGCACCGTCACCCCCGGCAATATCGTCAAGGACATCGTCAGGCGGATTCCCCTGCAGCGCATGGGAACCACCGAAGACCTGGTCGGCATGTGCCTGTTCCTGCTCTCCGACGAGGCGGGCTGGGTGACCGGGCAGATATTCAACGTCGACGGCGGACAGGTGTTCCGGTCATGACGGGCAGCGACACCGACATCACGGTCGGCTACATCGGCCTCGGCAACATGGGCGCGCCGATGGCAACCCGGCTGCTCGACTGGCCCGGCGGCCTGGTCGTGTGCGACGCGCGACCCGAGGCGCTGACCTCGTTCACCGACGCGGGTGCCGCCGCGGCGGACACGCCCGCCGCGGTCGCCGCACAGGCCCAGGTGATCTCGGTGACCGTCCTCGACGACGCGCAGGTGCGGGACGTGGTCGACGGTCCCGACGGGATCCTGGCCGCCGCCGCGCCCGGCACGGTGATCGCGGTGCACTCGACGATCAGTGACCGGACCGCCACCGACCTCGCGCAGCGTTGCCGGGAACGGGGGGTCGACCTGGTCGATGCGCCCGTCAGCGGCGGCGCCCCTGGCGCCAAGCAGGGCCGGCTCGCGGTCATGGTCGGCGGATCCGAGGAGGCCTTCGCCGCGGTCAGCCGGCCGTTCGCATGCTGGGCCGAGCTGGTCGTCCACGCCGGCCCGGTCGGCGCGGGCACCCGGATGAAGCTGGCGCGCAACCTGCTCCACTTCGTCTCGTTCACCGCCGCGAGCGAGGCACAACGCCTCGCCGAGGCAGCGGGCCTGGACATCCGCGAGCTCGGCAAGGTCGTCCGTCACACCGACGCCATCACCGGAGGCGCGGGCGCGATCATGTTGCGCGAGAACACCGCCCCGGTCGCCGATGACGACTTCTGGCACCCGATCCTCTCGCACGTCCGCAACCTCGGCGAGAAGGACCTGTCCCTGGCGCTCGACCTCGGCGAGCGGCTCGACGTCGACCTGCCGCTCGCCCGGCGAGCACTCTCCGACCTCGGCCCCGGACTCGGGGTCGGGACCGGCGCACTATCCGACGCTGCAACAAAGGAGCACGCATGACCGACGGAAACGGTGTGAGCGACGCCCGCGCGCGCGGGGTGGCGATGATGAACCAGGTCTACGGCTGGGAGATGCCCGCCGACATCCCCGGCGACTTCTTCGCGGTCACCGCCGACCATCTGTTCGCCGACATCTGGACGCGGCCCGGTCTGAGCCTGCGCGACCGTCGGCTGTTGCTGCTCGGCGCCATCACCGCGCAGGGTCAGGGCGACGTCGCGAAGATCCAGATCAACGCGGCATTGCACAACGAGGAACTGACCGAGGAACAGGTCGAGGAGGCGGCGATCTTCCTCTGCCACTACGTCGGCTGGCCGCTGGGTACCGGACTCAACAACGCCCTGATCGCCGTCAAGGCGGACCGCCGCAAGGCTGCTCGCACCGCGGCGAAGGCCGCGGAGGCCTCCCAGGCCGACTCCGCGGAAACCACCGCCGGTTGAGGCTCGGCCGGAAATACTGCACTCTAGGCAACAACTCTCGAGACAAGGATCACATTCATGGCCGAGGCCACTCCCATCCGCCCGCAGCCCGCCGACACCATCGAGACGTGGCACTACGAAGCCGACGTGGTCGTCGCCGGTTACGGGATCGCCGGTGTCAGCGCCGCGATCGAGGCCGCTCGCGCGGGCGCGGACGTCCTGGTGCTCGAGCGGACCAGCGGCTGGGGCGGCGCGGCGGCGCTGGCCGGTGGATTCATCTACCTCGGCGGCGGCACCCCGCTTCAGAAGGCGCTCGGCTTCGAGGACTCGCCTGCCAACATGAAGGCCTTCATGATGGCGGCCCTCGGCCCCGGCGCCGACGAGGAGAAGATCACCGACTACTGCGATGGCAGCGTCGAGCACTACAACTGGCTGGTGGACAACGGAGTTCCGTTCAAGGAGTCCTTCTACGGCCAGCCGGGCTGGGAGACCCCGTTCGACGACGGCCTCATGTACTCCGGCGGCGAGAACGCGGCGCCGTTCAACACCATCGCCACCCCGGCGCCGCGCGGACACGTCCCGCAGATGGCGGACAAGCGCACCGGCGAGAAGGGCGGCGGCTACATGCTGATGAAGCCGCTGGTGGAGACGGCAGAGGAGCTCGGCGTCCGGGCCGAATACGACATGCGGGTGCAGCGCCTGATCGTCGATGCGGATGGTCGGGTCGTCGGGATCATCGCCAAGCAGTACGGCAAGGAGATCGCGGTCCGCGCCCGCACCGGCGTGGTGCTCGCCACCGGCAGCTTCGCCTACAACAAGGAGATGGTGCAGAACTATGCACCGCGCCTGATCGGCAAGCCGGGCGCCTCGATCGAGGAGCACGACGGCAGGGCGATCCGGATGGCACAGGCCCTCGGCGCGGACCTGGCGCACATGGACGCCACCGAGGTCGCGTTCTTCGGCGACCCGCAGCTGATGGTCAGGGGCATCCTCGTCAACGGCCGCGGCCAGCGGTACGTCAACGAGGACACCTACCCGGGCCGGATCGGCCAGGAGACGTTGCTGCGCAACGAGAACCAGGCCTACCTGATCATCGACGAAGCCGCCTACGAGGAGGGCTGCGCGGGCGACAGCTCGACGCCCTTCTTCCGGTTCCAGCCGAAGTGGGTGGCGGAGACTGCCGAGGAGCTCGAGTCGGAGATGGGCCTGCCTGCCGGTGCGCTGGTCTCGACCGTCGAGGTGTACAACCGGCACGCCGAGAACGGCGAGGACCCGGTGCTGGGCAAGAAGTCCGAATGGTGCAAGCCGATCGGCTCCCCCATCGCCGCGCTCGACCTGCGCAACTTCACCGCCGGGTTCACCCTCGGCGGCCTGCGCACCACGCTCAACTCGGAGGTGCTGCACGTGAGCGGCGAGCCGATCCCCGGCCTGTTCGCGGCCGGCCGCTGCACCTCCGGCGTCTGCGCGGGCGGCTACGCGAGCGGAACCTCGCTGGGCGACGGCAGCTTCTACGGTCGCCGCGCCGGAGTCGCCGCCGCGAAGGGGTAGGCAGGCGGCTGCGCCGCCCGTGCGTGGTTGACGAGTCCCTGCACTCGTCAACCACGCACAGGCGCTAGCCTTGACCCATGCCGGTCACCTGGTCGGACGACGTCGACGACATCATCGGCGGCGACCTCACCTGCGGTCTCGCCTGCCTCACCCCGGCGGGCGGGGCTGTCGTGACGTCGGTGGCGCCCATCGGGATGCGCGACCGCGAACGCGGCACGGTCGGCTTCACCACCTCGCTCGGCTTCGGCCGCAAACTCGAGCGCATCAAGGACGACCCCCGGGTCGCACTGGCGTTCCACGCCCGCGAACACGGCGTCGGTGATCGCCCCGACCCGCGGTTCGTCCTCGTCCAGGGCGAGGCCCGATTCGACCCACACCCCGACCCTGCAACGCTCGACGAGATCGGCTCGCGCCTGGAGCCGTACATGGGCGCACCGAAGACGGGGTGGTTCTGGGACCGCTGGCTGCGCGCTTACTACGGGGACCGGGTGCTGGTGACGGTGACCGTGACCCGGGTCGTGGCCTGGCCCTCGGCAGGCGCAGACGGCGAGCCCGAGGTGTTCGGCGCACCGCTGCCCGGGGCCGCCGCCGAGCCGCAGCGGCCACCGAAGAAGGGCACCGGCCCGCGGGTAGACGCGGCGAGAACCGGCGAGCGTGCCGCGAGGCTGCCGCACCTGTTGCTCGCCTATCGCGACGCGGACCGATATCCGGTGATCGCCCCGGTCGCGGTGACCGCGGCCGACGCCGACGGCGTCGGGCTGCGAGTGCCGGCCTGGGTGCCGCACGGCGGCCGCCGTGCCGGCCTGCTCGCGCACTCCTATCGAGCCCAGCTCGTCGGCCTCGAGTCCCGCCAGAACACGGGCTGGCTCGAGGTCACCGGCACCGAGGCGCGCTACGCTCCGCACACCGAGGCCGGGTTCCGTGCACCCGCGAACAAGACGATCGTGCTGCTGGCCAACGGTTTCCTGGCGCGGCGCGGGCTGGCGAAGGCCCGTAAGCAGGGGCGGGCTGCGGCGCTGGGTTGAACCCGCCCGCCGCGGGTCAGCGCGCGACCGGCTCCCGGTTCAGCTTGCCCGCGAGCCGCTCGAGGTAGGCCACCACCTCGGCCTCGGACTTGTCGGGCACCCCGAACACCACCTCGGTCACGCCGAGGTCCTCCCAGCGGGCGAGCTTGTCCGGGTCGGGCTTGCCTGCCAGCACCACGACCTGGGGCGAACCCTCGCGGCCTGCCTCCTGCCAGATGCGGCGCAGCAACAGCACGTTGTCGTCGATGTCCTGCTCAATCGGGGTGGTCATCCAGCCGTCCGCGGACCGGGCGATCCACTTGAAGTTCTTCTCGTTGCCCGCCGCGCCCACGATCACCGGAACACGGGGCTGCTGAATGGTTTTCGGCCACGCCCAGCTCGGGCCGAACGTGACGAACTCGCCGTCGTACTCGGCCTCCTGCTGCGACCACAGCGCCTGCATGGCCTCGAGGTACTCGCGCAGCATGGTCCGGCGCCGCCCCGGCGGCACGCCGTGGTCGGTCAGCTCGTCGAGGTTCCAGCCGTACCCGACGCCGAGCACCACCCGGCCCCCGGACAGGTGGTCGAGCGACGCGATGGTCTTCGCCAGCGTGATGGGATCGTGCTCGACCGGGAGCGCAACCGCGGTGCCGAGTGCGATGCGTTCGGTCACCGAGGCCGCGGTCGCCAGCGCCACCCAGGGGTCGAGGGTGCGCATGTAGCGGTCGTCGGGCAGCGTCTCGTCACCGGTCTGCGGGTGCGCGGCGTCCCGTCGGGCCGGGATGTGGGTGTGCTCGGGGACGTAGAAGGAATCGAACCCGGCCCCCTCCGCCGCGACCGCGGCGGCCGCGGGCGTGATCCCGCGATCACTCGTGAACAGCGTGATTCCAAATTTCACCAGTGTCTCCTTGCGCCGTCTGCGAGCCTCGAATCACGCCCGAGACTATTTGCTGGACAGCTGTTTGGCAAGGTGTCCATACCGATCGGTCTCTATTGCAAATGTAGAACTCGTTCACATGCTCAACCAGGGGTGGTACCAGCTATTATTGCCCGCCAGCGGTCGGCTTCATGACACAGGTTTGTATAGCAAAGGGCGTGACGACCGGCGGTATCACCACCGGGCGTCACGCCCTCGACCTCGGAGTCAGCGCCTAGGGGACGACGATGGTTCCGCGCCCCTGGACATGCGGGAAGTTCGTGTCGATCCGGACCTCGATCCGCCCGACCCCGGTGTCCGCGGTCATCGGCACCCACGGGCCGTCCGTCGGCGACAGCGGTGTGTTGTCGCCGAGCGGCACCGGCGGCCCCGGGAAAACTCCGCTCGCGCCGGTGTCCAGGTTCTTCCAGCGCAGGGTGGCTTCGACGCCGCAGTAGGGGGCCTGGAACAGGCCCGGGACGAAGGTGAACTCCGGCCGCACCCAGATCGTCGGGTTCTGCCCGAAGAAGAGGGCGTTTGGGTCGTAGTGCGCGTCCACGGTCCCGACGCACCCGATCGCCCCGCCGCCGAGCGTGTACGTCGGCGAGATCCCCACCGGGTCGGACGACGACCCGGTCGACGCCGCGGCGGTGCCGCCCGTCAGCGACGCCGCCACCGCGACCGACACCACAACCGCCCGAATGGTTCTCATCGTCCCTGCCCCCCAGCCGACGCTACGGCGTCATCTCGTAGGCGCCATCGTAGGCCCGCACCTGCTCCCACACCCGACCGAACCGATCCTCGTCCACCACCGGCTTGCGGATCGCACCGAGCGCCCACTCCTGCTGAGCCTGGGTCGACGACGGCTTCCCGTGCAGGGCAACGGCATACCCGGAGAAATCGCGGACCTGGAAGTCGAAGATCTGATCGACCAGGTCCCGGTCCAGCCCGGTCATCTCGGCCTGCTCGAGGATCAGCTGCCCGTACACGACGAGCGAGAACAGGTGCCCGACGTTGAGCAGGAAGTCCAGGTCCTTCTGCTGCGCGGCATCGGGAGCCGCGGTGGTGAGCAGCTTCTTGAGCTCCAGCGCCTGCTCGTAGAACCGCACCACATTCGGGATGTCCTGGAACCGCTCGTAGACCTTCGTCCAGTCGTGGAACTGCACCTTGGCCGCGCCGCGGGTGGGGCCCTGGTTCCAGAAGAACTCGTCGTCGGCCGCGTCCATGCGGGTACAGATCTCGGGGAAGCTCGCCGGGTTGAACATGTAGTTCGGCATGAACTTCAGGATCAGCCCGACGTTGACGTGGACCGTGCCCTCCAGCTTGGGCAGGCAGCCGATGACCTCAACGGCCTCACGGAAGTAGGTGTTCTTCTCGTACCCCTTGGCCGCAACCACGTCGTGCAGCAGCGCGATCACGCGCTCGCCCTCCGAGGTGACCTTCGCCTTGGTCATCGGGTTGAACAACAGGTACCGGCGGTCCTCGAGGCTCGCGCTGCGGAAGTAGTCGACGGCCCTGGCGCTGAACTGCTTCATCGCGACCATCCGGGCGTAGGCGTCGACGAACGCCGCCCGCACGTGGGTGAAGTCGGTGACCGGGTTGCCGTAGAGGATCCGGTTCTGCGCGTGGGTGATCGCCTCGTAGAAGGCGTGCTCGGTGATGCCGATCGAGCCGGTGCACAGGTTGAACTTGCCGACATTGACGGTGTTGAGCGCCGCCTCGAACGCCTGGACGCCGGTGTGCAGGATGTCCTCCTCGCGCACCGGGTAGTCCTCGAGCCGGAAGGTGCTCACGTACATCTGGCCGTGGATGACGTTGTCGATGAGCTTGTAGTTCGGATGCTGGCTGTCCGCGACGAAGAAGACGTACCCGTCGGACCCCTCGACGTCGGTCCGGCGACCGAACACCGACACCATGCCCGCGACATTGCCGTTGCCGATGTAGTACTTCTCGCCCGTCGCCCGGAAGGCGACGCCGTCGTCGTCCGACTGCGGTGTCAGCAACATGTCGGTGGAGTACACGTCGGCGCCGTGCTCGCGCTCCGAGAGACCGAACGCCATCACGCCGCCGTCCGCCAGCTCGCGGGCGGCCCGCTGCTTCGCGGCGGTGTTGTCGCTCATCCAGATCGGCCCGAGGCCGAGGATGGTGACCTGCCAGGCGTACCAGTAGGCCAGGCCGTAGAAGCCGAAGATCTCGCTCAGGGCGGCGTTGCGGGCCGCGTCCCAGCGACGGTTCGGGTCGCCGTCACCGAACTCCGCCGGGGTCTGGAAGGTGGCGAAGAGCTTCTCGCTCTTCACGAACTCCAGGAAGTCCGACACCCAGGTCGCGTCCAGGTCGTCCTGGAGCAGTTGCTTCTTGCCACGGTTCTCGAACCACTCGACGGTCGCACGCAGCAGCCGCCGGGTTTCCTCGTCGAACTCGGCGAAGTCGCTGGTGGTCGGGTTGAACAGTTGTCCGTTCGCGGACATGGGTTGCCCCTCTCTCGCAGATCAGCTCGCGTCTGAGATGAACCTACCAGCGAGTAGCTATTCCGCCCTCTTGTGTCGCAGGTCACTTCGCTGCTACGTTCTGGAACAGAGACACAGATTTGTTTCATCGTCCAAGAGCCGACAGGAACCCACGATGCCGCTCGACTTCGATTCCGCCATTCGCGAGGCCGTCCCCATGCCGGTCGACGACGAGATCGCCTCGACCTCCCCGCGGCTCGGCCCCGATTCCCTGATCTGGAAGTACTACGGCGACGTGCGCGGACTGCTGGGCTTTCAGCGGATCGCCGGAACCGAGAACTGCATCGAGCAACTCGGCAAGGCGGTCGAGGATCATTCGGTGATCTTCTCGGACACCCTCGGCCGGGCCCGGCGCAGCGGACCCCCGATCATGAAGACCGTCTACAGCGAGGACCCGCACCACTGGGGCCGCACGGTCCGCGACTTCCACAAGCCGATCAAGGGCACCGTCGCCGACGGGTCGCGCTACCACGCGCTCAACCCCGAACTCTTCTACTGGGCGCACGCCACCTTCGTCGACCAGGTCCTCTACGTCACCGACACCTTCATCCGGCGCCTGTCCCACGAGGAGAAGGTCCAGATCTTCGAGGAGGGCAAGACCTGGTACCGCCTCTACGGGGTGAGCGATCGCAGTCAACCGCAGACCTACGAGGAGTTCCTCGAGTACTGGGAGCAGATGCTCGACCGGTTCGTCCCGACCCGCACCATCGTGTACGCCACCGGGTACATCAGAAAGGGTGTGCCCGCTCCGCGACGGATCCCGGCGCCGGTGTGGCGGGTGCTGTCGGCACCCCTGAACGGCTTCATCCGCACCGTCGTCGTCGGCACGCTGCCCCCACAGATGCGGGAGGTCTGCGACCTCGACTGGGATGCCAAGAAGGAGAAGCGGTTCCAGCGGTTCGCGGCGTTCTCCCGCCGGATCAACCCGCTCGTCAACCGGCTGCCGCTGCGCGCGCTGTACCTGTCATGGGCCTTCGAGGCCTGGCGCCGGGTCGGCATCGACCCTCGCCCCCTGATGAACGTTCCCACCGACCCCACCGCCCGCTAGGAGTTCCCCGTGCGCACCAAAGTGCTGGCAGCACCACCCGCAGGCAGCGGCCTCCGACCGATCTACGGCACCGGCGACCCCGGCGTGATCGAACTCCTCCGCTTCTTCCGCAATCCGATCGAGCTGGTGGCCCAGCGCCGCGCGGCCTTCGGGGACATCACCTACATCAAGGCGTTCGGCCTCGAATTCGCCATCCCCCTCACCGCGGACGGCACCGAGTCGGTGGCCATGAACCGGCAGAAGGCGCTGGCCGCCGAACCCGCGTGGGGCTTCCTCATCGGACCGTTCTTTCGCCGCGGCATCCTGCTGATGGACTTCGAGGAGCACCGCCACCACCGACTGATCCTGCAGCAGGCCTTCAACAACAAGCGGCTGCGCGGGTACCTGGACGAGATGCAGCCGATGCTGCGCAAGGGGGTCGAGCGACTCCCCACCGGCGAGAACGTGCTCGTCCTCGACGAGCTCAAGGCGCTCACCCTGGACCTGGCCCTGGAGGTCTTTCTCGGGATGGACCTGCCGCGCGCCGAGGCCGATCGGATCAACAAGGCCTTCATCGACTGCGTGAACGCCGGGATGTCGATCATCCGCAAGGACATTCCGGGAACCAAGTGGGCGAGGGGCCTGGCCGGGCGACGCGTGCTCGAGGAGTTCTTCCATCGACACCTCCCCGCCAAACGCGCGTCCGTCGAGACCCCCGACCTGTTCTCGGTGCTCTGCCATGCGCGGTCCGACGAGGGCCACACCTTCACCGACGAGGACGTGGTCAACCACATGATCTTCGTGTTGATGGCCGCGCACGACACCTCGACGATCACCCTCACCACGATGGCCTACTACCTGGCCAAGCATCCCGAATGGCAGGACCGGGCCCGGGCACAGTCCCGTTCGCTGCCCCGCGAGATCAACTACGACAACCTCGACGAGTTCACGGTGCTCGACGCCGTGATGAAGGAGTCGCTGCGACTGAACTCCCCGGTGCCCGGGTTGGCTCGACGGGCGTTGGAGGACACCGAGATCAACGGGCACTTCGTCCCGAAGGGCACCTACGTCAGCGCGGTGGGCATGGTCAACCACCACAACCCCGAGCTGTGGACGCATCCCGAGCACTTCGACCCGGACCGCTTCTCCCCCGAGCGCGCCGAGGACAAGTCACACCGCTACGCCTGGATGCCGTTCGGCGGCGGCGTGCACAAGTGCATCGGCCTCTACTTCGCCCAGATGGAGATCAAGACGATCATGCACAACCTGCTCCTCGAGTACGAGTGGTCGGTACCCGCCGACTACACCTGGAAACTCGACAATTCCACGCTGCCGGTCCCGAAGGACCACCTGCCCGTCACGCTGCGGGCGCTGTGACCGCGGATATGCTGGCACGCGATGAACACCCGCCCCGCCCCCGTCGCGCCGACCGCACCTTCCGCGGAGCAGGCGATGCTCGACGCCGCCCGGGACGAGTTCGAGCGCTACGGAATCCGTCGGACCAACATGGACGACGTGGCCAAACGTGCCGGGATCAGCCGCAGCACCCTCTACCGGAAGTTCCCGAACAAGGACGCACTGGTCGAGGTGCTGGTGTTGCGCGAGGCGGGCCTGTTCTTCGATCAGCTCGACGCCCTGGCCCGGGATCTGGACCCGGCACGGGCCGTGGTCGAGTGCTTTGCGCGGGGCATCGCGCTGACGCGGGAGATTCCGCTGCTCGGGCGGATTCTCGAGAGCGAACCGGAGATGCTGGTCGAGGTGACCGCGCGCACCGAGGGAGCACCGATCGCGGTCGCGGCCGCCCGGGTGGCCGCCGCGCTGCGACACAGCGGGGCGACCATGCCAGAGGACGACCTGCTCGCGGTCTCGGAGATCCTCATCCGCATCTCGATGTCGCTGCTGCTGCACCCGCACGGCCACCTCGACACCACCGATCCCGATGCGGTGCGTCACTACGCCGAGAGGTACCTCGCCCGACTGGTGTGGTGACACCGTGACGGCGTCGGTCGAGGCGCTGCTGCGCCAGCTGCCGCCGTCCGCCGAGTTCGCCTCGGCCACGGCCCCTTTCACCGGGGAACCCCTCCCCGACGTCCCCCAGACCGGAACCGAGTCGGTGGCCGCCGCGGCGCTCGCCTGCCGCGCCGCGCAGCCCGCGTGGGCAGCCAGGCCGGTGCGCGATCGGCAACGGGTGCTGGCGCGGTTCGCGCGGCTGCTGGTCGACGACCACGACCGGCTGTGCGACCTCATGCAGTGGGAGACAGGCAAGGCCCGCGTGCACGCCGCCGTCGAGGTGCAGGGCGTCGTCTCCGTGGCCCGGCACTACGCGGCCCGCGGGGGCGCGTACCTGAGCGAACGGCGCGCTCTCGGCGCGGTACCCGGCCTCGTCTCGGCCCGCGTCGGGTACCGCCCGAAGGGGCTCGTCGGGGTGATCGCCCCGTGGAACTACCCGCTGTTCCTGGCCGTCGGCGACGTGGTCCCGGCGTTGCTCGCCGGGAACGCGGTCCTCAGCAAGGCCGACTCGCAGGCCCCGCTCACCCTGCTGCACGCGCGGCACCTGGCGGTGCGGGCGGGAGTGCCCGAGGCCGTGTGGCAGGTGGTCGCCGGACCGGGGAGCCGGATCGGGCCCGCCCTGATCGACGAGGTGGACCACCTGAGCTTCACCGGTTCGACCGCGACGGGGCGCGAGATCGCGCGTCGCTGCGCCGACCGCCTGATCGGGGCCTCGCTCGAGCTCGGTGGCAAGAACCCGATGATCGTCTGCGCGGACGCCGACATCCGGGCCGCCGCCCGCGGCGCCGTGCAGGCCGCCTTCTCCAATGCCGGGCAGATGTGCATCGGCATCGAGCGAATCTACGTCCACGAGAAGGTGTTCGACAGGTTCCGCGACGAGCTCGTCCGCCGGACCGCGCGACTGCGGCTCGGCGCCGGATACGGCTACGACGTGGACGTGGGTTCGCTCACCTCGCGAGGGCAGCTGGAGCTCACCCGGCGCCATGTGGCGGACGCCCTCGCCAAGGGCGCGAGCATCGCGACCGGCGGCAGGCCCCGGCCCGACCTCGGTCCCTTCTTCCACGAGCCGACCGTGCTGACCGGCGTCACCGCCGAGATGGCCGTGTACGCGGAGGAGACCTTCGGTCCGGTGGTCTCCCTGTACCGGGTGAGCTCGGAGGCGGAGGCCATCCGCCTCGCCAACGAGGGCGAGTACGGCCTCAGCGCCAGCGTCTGGACCCGGGACCTGCGGCGTGGCCGCCGGATCGCGGCCCAGGTGGTCGCGGGCGCGGTGAACGTCAACGACGGCTACCTGTCCGCGATCGCCTCGCTCGGCGCGCCCATGGGCGGGATGCGCACCAGCGGCACCGGACGGCGGCACGGCCGGGAGGGCATCGTCCGCTACACCGAACCGCAGACGGTCACCACCCAACGGGTCGCCACGGCCTACCCCGACCGATTCCGCGGACCCCTGCTCCGCGCGATGAACGCGGGCACCCGTGCGCTGCTCGCGATCCGACACCGATCATGAGGAGAACGATGCGAATCCTCGACGAAGCGCTCGCCGCAGGCACGCTCTGGCGGGCAGGGGCGGTGCCGCGCGACCCACGAGCCCTGACCTCGGGCGCCCGCGCGGTCGCCCGGCTCGGGCCGTTCGGCGGCCTTCCCGCCTTCGGGGCGGCGGCCTTCCCCGACCGGGTCGCCCTCGTGGACGACCGGGGCCAGCTGACGTTCGCCGAGTTCGCTGGGCGCACCCACCGGCTTGCACACGCGCTGCGGTCCCGACTGCCGGCATCCCAGCCGGGGGTCGGCATCCTCTGCCGCAACCACGCCGATGCCGTCGTCACCCTCTGCGCGGCGTCGGCCGCGGGTGCCCGGGTGGTGCTGCTCAACCCGGATTTCGGCCCGCGCCAGGTGGCCCAGGTCGCAGCCCGCGAGCGACTCGACGCGCTCGTCTACGACGAGGAATTCACCACCGCGGCATCGGGTTTCGACGGCCCCCGGTGGTGCGCCTGGACCGACGACGCCCAGGCGGAGAGCTCGCTGGCCGCCCTGATGACCGGCGAGTCCGCCGCGCTGCCGGCCCCGCCGGCCCGATCCCCCGCGTTGGTCGTGCTCACCAGTGGCACCAGCGGGCTACCCAAGGGCGCCCCGCGCTCGCAGGCACCGTCGCTGCTGGTCCCCGCCGGGCTGCTCTCGAAGATCCCGCTGCGCGGCGGCGAGCGCGTGCTGCTCTCGGCGCCGGTCTTCCACGGCTGGGGCCTGATCGTCGCGACACTCACCCTCACCATGGGCTCGACGCTGGTGCTGCATCGAAGGTTCGACGCCGGGCGGGTGCTGACGGACCTGCAGCGGCAGCGCTGCTCCACCCTGGTGGCGGTCCCGACCATGCTGCGCCGGCTGGTGGCGCTCGGTGACGCGATTCCCGCGGCCGACCTGTCCGCGCTGCGGATCGTCGCGAGCGGCGGCGCTCGGCTCGACAGCGCCCTGGTCGCCCAGGTCACCACAGCGCTCGGCCCGGTGCTGCACAACCTCTACGGTTCCACCGAGGCCTCGTACATCAGCATCGCGACACCGGAGGACCTGGCCGTGGCCCCGGACTGCGCGGGAATCCCTCCGCGTGGCACCGTCGTCCGCATCACCGACGCGGACGGCACGAGCGCAGCGGTCGGCGCAGAGGGCCGGATCCTCGTGCGCACGCCGGGCCAGATCGACGCGTACACCGACGGCACCAGAAAGAGCGATACCGACGGGTTCCTCGACACCGGCGACCGCGGCCACCTGGACGCCGCCGGACGCCTGTACGTGGCAGGCCGCTCCGACGCCATGATCGTCTCCGGTGGCGAGAACGTCTTCCCGGAGGAGCTCGAGATGGCCTTGCTCGCGCATCCGGAAGTGGCGGACGCCGCCGTCGCCCCGGTACCGGATGCCGAGTTCGGCCATCGGCTGCGCGCGTATCTCGTCCGGGCCGACTCCCCCGCCGGTCGGGACACGCTCGACGAGCAGGCGGTCCGCCGGTATCTCGCCGCGGAACTGCCCCGGTCGCGGATGCCGCGCGAGATCGTGTTCGTCGAGCGCCTCTCACGCGGCTCGACGGGCAAGCTCACCCGCCACACACTCGACGAACTGCAGGAGGAACACAGATGAGGGGCATCGATCTGACGGGCCGGGTGGTGGTCGTCACCGGCGGGGCCCGCGGCATCGGCCGCGCCACCGCGACCGCGCTGCGCGCCGCCGGGGCCCGGGTCGCGATCGGCGACATCGACGAGGCCGAGGTGATCCGCACGGCCGACCAGCTCGGCGTGCTCGGCGCCGTGCTGGACGTCACCGATCCCAAGTCGGTGACATCGTTTCTCGCCCAGGTGGAATCGGGACTGGGTCGGCCGTGGGGATGGGTGAACAACGCCGGCATCATGCCGCTCGGCGCGCTGCTCGATCAGGACGACGCCATCGTGGACGCGGCGGTGGACGTCAACCTGCGCGGCGTCCTGCACGGCACCCGCGCCGCCGGACGGGCGATGGCCTCTTCCGGTGGCGGACGGATCGTCAACATCGCCTCGATCGCCGGCTGCATCCCCGTCCCCGGCATGGCCGTCTACAACGCCACCAAGGCCGCGGTGCTCTGCTTCGGTGACGCCGCCGACGCCGAACTGTCCGCCGCCGGGGTGCGGGTGTCGACGGTGCTGCCGTCGTTCACGAACACCGCGCTGCTGGACGGCACCCACCCCGACCGACTGCTCACCCCGATCCCGCCGGAGACGGTCGCGGGCGCGGTCGTCGCGACGCTGCGGTCCGGTCGGCGCCGGACGGTCGTCCCGCGCCGTCTGTCCGGTGCCCTGCTGTGGCCGCTGTTCCCGCGTCCGCTCGCCCGCCTGCTGCGGCGGGCGACCGGGCTCGACCGGGTGTTCCTGGACACCGACTCCGGTCGCGCCGCCTACGACGCACGAATCCGCGGCGGGTCCACGTAGATCGGGACGTCGCCACAGCGTGTGAGAGCATCCAGTACCGCATCACCACTCGAGCCGAGGGACCGCTTCCGGATGTTCACCGCCGTCGCACTGCTGGCCGTTGGCGCGGTCGGATACTTCGGCTATCGGCGACTGCGCCGCGATCCCGCGCTGCGCGCCGACCTGTGGGCCCGGGTCCGGACCTATGCACTGGCGGCCGGGCTGTTGGCGCTGGCGGCGGTGGCCGTGCGCAACGGACCGACGGGTGAGACCGCAGTGGTCCTCGCCTGCGCCGCCGTGCTCGTCGTTCCCCTCGCCACCCGAGCCACCGCGCAGGACCGGGCCGCGGCCCGCGAGTCCCTGCGGCGCTCTCAACTGGGTCTCGAACCGCGCAGGCCGCTGGTCAACGTCCCCGCGCTGCAGGCCCGTTGGGTGGCCGCGGGGGCCCTCGCCTACTTCTGCGTCGGGGGGTTCCGCGGCTTCGTCGCGCTCAATGCCGTCTTCTCACAGCACGTACCGGACGCCGGCTGGGTGCTGTCGGCGGTCGTCGCGGCCGCGGCGGCGGCCGCGGTCGCCCACGTGAGCGTGCAGCGGCGCCGGGTGGCGGCGGAGGACGACCGCCTGAACGCACTGGACCGGGCCGTCGGCTGACGGCCCGGTCCGGTACTGCTGTGTCGTGTGGTCACCCGCGGACGGCGGCAAGGATCTCCGCCAGCGCACCGTCGGCTGGCACCTCGCGGGACTCCCCGGTGAAGCGGTCCCGCAGTTCCACGTTGCCCTCGGCGAACCCGCGGCCGACGACGACCACCAGCGGCACGCCGAGCAGCTCGGAGTCCTTGAACTTCACGCCGGGCGAGGCCTTGCGGTCGTCGAGGATCACCGACAGTCCGGCGCGGTCCAGCTCCGCGGCGAGCGCCTCGGCGCCCTCGCGGGCCGCGTCGTCCTTGTTCGCGATCACCAGGTGCACGTTCGCGGGCGACACCTCGGCCGGCCAGCGCAGGCCCTTGTCGTCGTGCTGCTGCTCGGCCATCACCGCGACCAGCCGCGAGACGCCGATGCCGTAGGAGCCCATCGTCGGGCGGACCGGCTTGCCGTTCTCGCCGAGCACGTCGACGCCGAACGCGTCGGTGTACTTGCGGCCGAGCTGGAACACGTGGCCCACCTCGATGCCGCGCGCGGCGACCAGCGGCCCGGCACCGTCGGGCGAGGGATCGCCGTCGCGCACCTCGGCGGCCTCGATGGTGCCATCCGGGGTGAAGTCGCGGCCGGCGACGAGGCCGACGACGTGCTTGCCGTCCTCGTCGGCGCCGGTGATCCAGCTGGTGCCCTCGACGACCCGGGGGTCGACGAGGTAACGGATACCGTTTGCCTGCAGCGCCTTCGGACCGATGTAACCCTTGACCAGGAACGGGTTGTTCTTGAAGTCGGTCTCGGTGATCAGCACGTACTCGGCGGGCGTGAGCGCGGCCTCGAGGCGCTTCTCGTCGACCTCACGGTCACCGGGGATGCCGACGCCGAGCAGCTCCCATTCGCCGCCGGGCACGCGGGTCTTGACCATGATGTTCTTCAGCGTGTCGGCGGCGGTGACCGTCTTGCCAAGGTCGGCGCCGTTGGCCCAGTCGACCAGCGACTCGATGGTCGGGGTTTCCGGGGTGTCGTACACCTTCGCCTCGGGCTGCCCGTCGAACGGGATCGCCGCGGGTGCCAGGGTCTTGACGGCCTCGACGTTGGCGGCATAGCCGGACTCGATGCACCGGACGTAGGTGTCCTCACCGATCGGGCTCTCGGCCAGGAACTCCTCCGAGGCGCTGCCGCCCATCGCGCCCGAGGTCGCGGAGACGATGACGTACTTGACGCCGAGCCGCTGCAGGATGCGCTCGTAGGCGTCGCGGTGCGCCTGGTAGGACGCCTCCAGGCCCTCGTCGGTGAGGTCGAAGGAGTAGGAGTCCTTCATCACGAACTCGCGGCCGCGCAGGATGCCCGCGCGCGGGCGCTCCTCGTCGCGGTACTTGGTCTGCACCTGGTACAGGGTGACCGGGAAGTCCTTGTACGAGTTGTACTCGCCCTTCACGGTGAGCGCGAACAGCTCCTCGTGGGTGGGGCCGAGCATGTAGTCGTTGCCCTTGCGGTCCTTGAGACGGAACAGGCCGGCGCCGTACTCGGTCCAGCGGTTCGACGTCTCGTAGGGTTCGCGCGGGAGCAGAGCGGGCAGCAGGATCTCCTGCGCGCCAATGGCATCCATCTCCTCGCGGACAACCCGCTCGACCTCGCGGAGCACCCGCAGGCCCAGCGGCAGCCAGGAGTACACGCCCGGCGCGATGCGCCGCACGTAGCCGGCGCGGACGAGCAGCTTGTGGCTGGCGACCTCGGCGTCGGACGGGTCGTCGCGGAGCGTGCGAAGGAACAGCTGAGACAGGCGGGTGATCACGGGGTATCAGGATAGTCGGCCCGCCGGTCGGCGCGGCCCGCCCGGTACCGTTACCGCTCGTGCTGGTGCTGCTTCCCCCCTCCGAGACCAAGTCCGACGGCGGCAAGGGCGCCCCCCTCGACCTGGGCGAGCTGTCGCTGCCCAAGCTCACCGCGACCCGCGAGGTGCTGGTGAACGCGCTCGTCGAGCTGGCCGCCGACACCGACGCGTCGAGCCTCGCGCTGGGGCTGAGCGCCGGGCAGTCCGACGAGGTCGCCCGCAACGCGGCGCTCTGGACCTCGCCGACGCGACCGGCCCTGGAGCGCTACACGGGGGTGCTGTTCGACGCCCTCGACGCCAAGTCGTTCACCCGCGCGCAGAAGGCGAAGGCGCTGACTCGCCTCGCGGTCGGCTCCGCGCTGTTCGGCGTGGTCCGCGCGGGCGATCCGATCCCGGCCTACCGGCTGTCCGGCGGCTCGAAACTGCCCGGGATGGGCACCCTGCAGTCGGTATGGAAGCCGGAGCTGACCTCGGCGCTCGAGGCGGAGGCCGACGGACTGGTGGTGGATCTGCGCTCGGGCACCTACCAGCAGCTGGGCCCGCTGCCCGCCGCGGTGATCGCCACCGTGCTCACCGAGAAGCCGGACGGCAGCCGCTCGGTGGTCAGCCACTTCAACAAGCACCACAAGGGCCTGCTCGCCCGCGCACTGGTCGTCTCCCGTGCCGAGCCGACCGACGTGAAGGGCGTGGCAAAGGTCGCGGCCAAGGCCGGGCTGCGGGTCGAGATCGCCTCCCAGCGGGAACTGATCATCCTGACGTAGGTTAGCCTCACCTCCCGTTCGTCTCGTGGTGTCGCCGTGGCGGCCCGGACCAGGGAGTTGGGGAATGCGCGTGTTCAGTCGAGTGGTGGTCGCGGCAGCGGTCGTCGCGATGTCGGTGGCGCTACCCGCCGCGGCCCAGGCCCAGCCGACCCCGGGAGGCTCGTCCGACGGCGGCATCTCGATCGGACCGATCGACATCGACTTCGGCGTGGGCACCGGCGCCCTGACGGCGTCGCGGACGGCCGGCCTCGGCACCGGCGACACCGTCACCGTGACCGGTACCGGGTTCAAGCCGGACACCCCGCTGTACCTGGCACAGACCATCGCCAAACCGGCCGTCGGCTTCCCGACCACCTACGGCCAGGAGTCGAAGGTGACGACCGACGCGGCGGGCGCCTTCACCGCCGACGTCCAGGTCGCCCGCACGTTCAAGGGTGTCGACTGCCTCGAAACCGCCTGCTATCTGGCCACGTTCGCGGCATTCCCCTCCATCTTCACCGACCGCAGCCAGGATCTGTGGGTGCCGGTCTCGTTCGCCGCGCAGGCGGAGGTCGCCGTCGAGGGCTCCGGCGCCGCACCCGGTGCGGGCGGCCCGGCCACCGCTGTCACGAAGACCGCAGGCATCGCCGCAGGGGGCGAAACGATCCACGTCAGCGGCACCGGCTTCTCCGCCGCGGGCGCCGGCCTCTACGTGGGCCTCGCCGAAACCGGGCGCTACAACCCGCTCGATGCCGACTCGTTCGCCAGCACCGTGTACCTGCGCAGCGCCGAGATCCAGGGCGGCGCATGGAGTGTCGACCTACCGGTGCAGGCACGGGTCGGGTCGACCGACTGCCTGGCCCGCCCGTGCGCGATCTACACCCTCGCCGCACACGGCTCCCCCGACCGCAGTCAGGACACCGTCACCCCGGTGACCTTCGACCCCGCGACCGCGACCGCCGCACCCGCGTCGGCGATTCCCGCGCCTCCCGCTGTCGGGATCCCCGCGGTGACGGCGTCCACGACCTCGGGCCTGAACGCGGCCGGAGACACGGTGACGGTGTCCGGCACCGGATTCGCCGGTACCGGTTCGGGAATCTACGTCGGCGTCGCACAGACGGACCGGTTCTCCACCACCGACGCCTCGGCATTCCAGGACGCCAAGTACATCCGCGCTTCGGACATGTCGGAGGGCGCCTGGTCGACGACCCTGAACGTCGCCGGCGCGTTCGGGGACAGCGACTGCACCCGCAATGCCTGCGCGATCTACACGCTCGCCGCGCACGGCTCGTCCGACCGCAGCCAGGACACCGTGACGCCGATCAGCTTCGGCGGCGCCGCACCCGCCGTCACCACCACCCAGGCGCCCGCCCCTGCGGGTAACGCCGCGGTGACCGTCGCGAAGACCGAGGGGCTCCACCCGAACGGCGAGAAGGTCACCGTCACCGGCACCGGGTTCTCCGGTGGCGGCGCCGGCATCTACGTCGGCCTGGTCGAGGACGCCAAGTACTCCGCCACCGACGCGACGGCGTGGATCACCACGGCCTACCTGACGCCGAACAAGATCGTCGGCGGTAGCTGGTCGACGGAACTGGAACTGCGTGCAGTCCAAGGCGATTCGGACTGCACCCGCAGCGCCTGCTCCGTCTACACGGTCGCCGCGCACGGATCCTCCGACCGCAGCCAGGACACCCGCACCCCGGTGGCATTCGGGAGTGCCCCGGCCCCGGCTGCGCCGACCACCGTTCCTGCGCCCGACACAGCGGTGGCGAACCTGTCGGCCACCTCGGCCGAGCCGAACGACGACGCCGGGTCCAACACCGGCTGGGTCGTCGGCGGCGTGGCCGCAGCGATCGCTGCTCTAGGAGCCGGCGTCGTCGCGCTGCGCCGCCGGGGCTAGCCGTCGGCTTTCGCGGAAGCTCGCCCGATCACAGCCGGGGATCGACCGCCTCCGACTCCAGAGCGAGCACCGCGAACACCGCCTGATGGATCCGCCACAGCGGATCGGCCTTGACCAGTCGGTCGATCGACTCCATACCCAGCGCGTACTCACGCAGCGCCATCGACTGCTTGTGCCCCAGGTTTCTGCTGCGCAGCCGCTCCAGGTTTTCCTTCTCGGTGTAGTGCGGACCGTAGATCAGTCGCAGGTATTCGCGCCCACGCACCTTGATCCCGGGCTGAACGCGACGAGCGCCGCCCTGCGCCCCGTTGGCGAGCGGTTTGACCACCATGCCCTCGCCGCCTGCGCCGGTCAGCTCGTCCCACCAGGCGACGCCCGCGGCCTCCGACTCCGGTGAGCCGGTGTCGACGACGACGCGCCTGGTCGTGGTGAACAGCGTCGGTGCCGCCGCCACGAGCCGGTCCGCGATTGCCAGGTGCCAGCCATGATCGCGATCGCTGTGGCCTGCACCCTCCGTGGCCAAGACCTGGAACGGCGCCACCCGCACGCCGTCCAGGCCGTCGGTCGGCCACACGTATCGCCGGTAGGCATCGGTGTAGCGCGCGACGTCGTCCGCCCTGCTGTTCACCCGCTCCAAGAGATCCCCGACGTCGAGTCCACGCTCCGCCGAGGCCTCGAGCACCGATCTGCGGCCCGCCAGGTCAGCGCGCGCCGCCGCACCCACCGCGGCGTACTGCGACCGCAGCAGCCCCTCGGACTTCGCTGACCACGGCAGCAGCTCCGCGTCCAGGAGCATCCAGTCGGTGCCGAGCTCCTCCCACAGCCCGGCGAGCCCGACGGCCTCCGCGATCGCGGCCACCAGACGCTCGGTCTGTTCCTCGTCGAACATGCGCCGACCCGTGCGGGTGTGCACCATTCCGGACAGCCCGTCCGCGACGCCGAATCGCGCGGCGGCCGTCGAGGCGTCGCGGCACACCATCACGATCGCTCGCGAACCCATGTGCTTCTCCTCGCAGATGACCTCGCTCACCCCCGCCTTTCGGTACTCGGCGAAGGCTTCGGCTGGATGCTCGAGGAGACCGGGCCGCGACGAGGTCGCACACGGTGCCATCGTCGGCGGGAGGTAGTGCAGCCACTGCGGCGCCACCGCCCATCGGCTCATCACCTCGAGCGCACCCGCCGCGTTCTCGGGCCGAATCGTGATCCGTCCGCGCAGGGCGGTATCCACTCCCCCGACCCTGAGAATGTCCTCGACGTCGAGGGCCTGCGGATCGGGATCCGGCATGTGCAGCGGCTTGGCAGGCGGATACCACTCCCGATCGGCCGGAACGGAGACCACCTCACGCTCGGGGTAGCGCATCGCCGTGAGCGCGCCGCCGAAGACGCACCCGGTGTCGAGGCAGGCCGTGTTGTTGAGCCACCGCACATCCGGCACCGGCGTGTGTCCATAGAGCACCATCGCGTCGCCGCGATAGTCCTCCGCCCACGGGTAGCGGACCGGCAACCCGAATTCGTCGGTCTCACCGGTGGTCTCGCCGTAGAGCGCGAAACTGCGCACCCGACCGGACGCGCGATTGTGGTACTCCTCCTTCAGGCCCGCGTGGGCGACGACCAGCCGCCCGTCGTCGAGAACGAGATGCGCGACCAACCCGTCGCAGAAGCCCGCGACGGCGCGGCGGAACTCCTCGGACTCGGACGCGAGCTGCTCGAGAGTGCGGTCGAGACCGTGAGTGGCGCTGACCTTCTGGCCGCGCAGCGCCTTCACGAGCTTGTTCTCGTGGTTGCCCGGCAGCGCCAGCGCGTGACCGGCCGCGGCCATTCCCATCACCAGCCTCAGCACGCCCGGCGAGTCGGGGCCGCGGTCCACGTAGTCGCCCACGAACACCGCAGTGCGCCCGGCAGGCGGAAGTGCGTCAACCGGCCTACCCTGCTCGTCCCGCCGCACCGTGTATCCCAGGGCATCCAAGAGGGTTTCGAGCTCGCCGAGACATCCGTGAATGTCCCCGATCACGTCGAACGGTCCGTGCAGATCGCGACGGTCGCTCCGCAACGGCTGCCGGACGATCCGTGCCGAGGCCACGTCCTCGACCCCATCGAGGACGTGGACCGTGCGGAAGCCCTCACGAGCCAGCCCGCGCATCGACCGAGAGAGTTGCTGGTGTTGACGTCGCAGGACGCTGCGATCGAACCCTCGGTCCCCCCGGGCGGCGTTGCGCTCGGCGCACACCTGCTCGGGCAGGTCCAGCACGATCGCCACGGGCAGCACATCCTGAGAGCGGGCGAGGTCGATCAGTTTCTTGCGGGCCGCAGGCTGGACACTCGTCGCGTCGATGACGGTCAGTTTCCCGCCGCGCATTCGCTTGGTGGCGATGAACTCGAGGACCTCGAACGCATCGGCGGTGGCCTCCTTCGAATTCGGGTCGTCACTGACCAATCCACGACAGTGATCGCTCGAGATCACCTCGTACGCGCCGAAATGCTCGGCAGCGAAGGTCGACTTCCCGGACCCGCTGATCCCGACGAGCACGACCACCGACGGCTCGGGTATCTCGAGAACACTCATGCCGAAACCTCCCGTCGGATGAACACGGCCATCTGGGTGGGCGCGCCATGGGTCTCGTCGACGTCACCGATCCCCGTGAAGCTCACGTCGTAGCCGTGTGCTGACGTGATCTCTCCTGCCCAGTCCTCGAATTGTCTACGGCTGAACTCGAATCGGTGGTCGGGATGCCGGAAGGTGCCCGGCTCGAGATTCGGATACAGCACGTTGTACTCGGAGTTGGGCGTGGTCACCAGGACCACCCGCGGGTGCATGTCGGCGAACACCGACCGCACCAGCGCAGGCAGCCGCGACTCGTCGACGTGTTCGATGACCTCCATCAACACCACCGCGTCGTACCCCCTCAAACGTGGATCTCGATAGGTGGCCGACGACTGGAGCACCGAGATCCGCTCCCGCTGACGGTCCGACAGCTCGGCCAACCCCAGCCTGCGTTCCGCTCTACGCAGCGCGCTGTCGCTGACATCGACGCCGACGATCTTGGTGAAGGCAGGCCGGGTGAGCAACTCCCGCAACATCTTTCCCTCCCCGCAGCCGACATCGACGACTCGCGCGACACCGAGGTCCTCGAGCGTCGCGATCACGGCGTCCTGACGCCGGTTCGCGAGGCCGGCGTTGACCACCGGCACATCACCTGTTTCCAGGGTTGTGTCCTCGACCAGCCGATCGACGACGGACGCCACCAGCTCGCGTCGGTGTGCGAGGTAGCGCGAGGCGATCAGTTCGGCTTCCGGGTGGCCGCTCAGCCACTCCCCTGCCATCCGAACCAGCTTGTCGGCCTCCTCCTCGCCGACCCAGTAGTGCTTGACATCATCGAGCACCGGCAGCAGGACGTAGAGGTGTCGCAGCGCCGCGGACAACGTCAGCGTGCCGACGAGCGTCAGGCTCACATATGCCGAGTCGCCCCACTGCGGAATCGTCTCGTCCAGCGGGAGCGGCTCCGCGATGACGTCCCAGCCGAGCGGCCCGAAGAGCCGGCGCGGCAGGTCTGCGCCGCCACGGGCCGGCATCGCCGGAATGGTGACCCGCAGCGGCAAGGCCGTCAGCGGAAGTTCCTGGCGCGATGCGAGCGTCCCGGCGAGGGCTGATTTGAACACTCGCGAGATCGCCACCGCCAGCATCGACGACCCGGCATACGGTCGATCGTTGACGTACTGTCCCAACGCGAAACCATCACTGCCCCGCCGGAACTTGCTGCGCGCCAACTCGACTGGATCGACGTCGAGGATCATCGCCACGGTGCAGCTCGACTGCGAGGACTCCGGATAGAGCACGGTCGCGGTCCCCACCGACAACTCGAACGTCTGCACCCGATCGGGATGCTTGTGCAGGAGATAGCCGAGGTCCGACGCATCCGGGAAGCCGCCAGTCGCGGTCGCGGTCAGTGTGAACAGCACCATTCGGACACTACCGGCGGTGTCGAGCGACTTTCCGTCGCGACAGGCACGTCCGGCACCTCATCAGATCCTGACGCACCACATCGGACACCCGATAATGTAGCTTAGCCTCGCCTATATAAATATAGGCTAACCTAAAACGGATTTTTGCTCGTCTCATGGCGCCGTGACCTGCGGCTATGACCAGGAAGAAGGAAGATGCGCGCGTTAGGCAGGGTCGCATTCGCGACCATGGCGGTCGCCATGGCATTGACGGCGCCGGCGGGCGTCGCGGTCGCCAACCCCGATACCTCCGGCGACACGGCCGACCACACCATCTCCGGCCCCGCGGTCACGACCGTCAGCAAGACGACCGGCCTGAGCGCCGACGGTGAGACCATTACCGTCTCGGGCTCCGGATTCTCCGGCAAGGAGCCCGGCATCTATGTCGGCCTCGCCCAGGACAGCATGTTCTCCACAACCAACGCCGATGCCTGGATGTCCACCGTGTACGTCCGGGCCAGCCAGATCACCGGCGGCGCCTGGTCGACCTCGGTCGCGGTGACGGGCGTCAAGGGCGCCTCGGATTGCACCGCGAATTCCTGCTCGATCTACACCGTTGCCGCACATGGCTCGTCGGACCGCACCCAGGACACCCAGACTTCGGTGACCTTCGCCGCGGCACCCACGACCACGACGCCACCACCGACCACGACCACCACCACGGCGCCACCCACCACCACCACCACCACGACACCGCAGCCGACCACGACGACGACACCGCCATCCACCACGACCACCAAACCCCCGACGACGACCACAACGCCGCCGACCACCACCACCAAACCGCCGACCACCACCACGGCGCCGCCCACGACGACGACCACGCCACCACCCACCACGACCACCAAACCCCCGACGACGACCACAACGCCGCCGACCACCACCACCAAGCCCCCGACACCACCCGCGGGCAGCGGACCGAGCGTGAGCGCCAATCGGACCAGCGGACTCAACGCCGCCGGCGACACCGTCACCGTCACGGGGCGCGGCTTCTCGACCTCCGGGCCCGGCCTCTACATCGGCGTCGCCCAGATGAACCGGTTCTCGGTGACCGACGCCTCGGTCTTCCAGGACGCGAAGTTCATCAAGCCGTCGGACATGCCGGGCGGCTCCTGGTCGGCGACACTCAATGTCTCGTCCACCTTCGCCGGTAGCGACTGCATCGCCAATGCCTGCGCCATCTACACCCTGGCCGCCCACGGCTCGTCCGACCGCAGCCAGGACACGACCACGCGCATCACCTTCGGCGGCGGCACCGCGGGCCCCGGCACCCCCGCAGGACCCGGAACTCCCGAGGCCCCGGCAGGACCCGGCACACCTGCGGGACCCGACGCACCCGCGGGACCCCATCCCGGAACCGGCGGTGGCACGGTGGCGTCCAACCCCAACCTGTCGGTGAAACTGTCCAAGGGCACGGACCTCGCCCCGGCCGGCGAGACCGTGACCATCTCGGGTTCCGGATTCTCCGGAGCGGCACCGGGCCTCTACGTCGGCCTCGTCCAGGACAACCGTTTCTCCGCCACCGACGCCTCGGCCTGGATGACGACCACATTCCTCAAGCCGGAGGCAATCTCCGGCGGCAACTGGTCCACGACCATGGAACTCCGCGCCGTCGTTGGCGATTTCGACTGCATGCGCAACACCTGCTCGATCTACACAGTCGCCGCCCACGGCTCGAGTGACCGCAGCCAGGACTCACGGACCCCGGTGGGCTTCGCCGGCGGCGTCGCGCCGGACACGACCGGGACACCGGCGGCCAATCCCGCATCCAACAATGCGGGCGGGGCAAAGGGCGCTGCAGGCGGGGCCAAGAGCAAGGTCGGAGAGGGCAATACCGTCTCGGTCACCCTGTCGAAGTCGCGCGGCCTCAAGGTCGAGGGCGACACGATCACCATCGCGGGCACCGGATTCTCCGGCAGCGGCCCCGGCATCTATGCCGGCCTCATCCAGGACGACAAGTTCTCCACCACCGACGCGGGAGCCTGGATGACCACGGCGTTCATCACGCCGAACAAGATCACCAATGGCGCCTGGTCCGTCACCATGGACGTGATGGCCGTCAAGGGCGACTCGGACTGCACCAAGAATGCCTGTTCCGTCTACACCATTGCCGCACACGGCTCGAGTGATCGCAGTCAGGACAGCCAGACACCGGTCAGCTTCGGCGACGACCCGACAGGGGCCGACGAACCGACACTGGCGGCGGCCAACGGCGACGCGAATGGCACCTCCGCGTCGGGCGGAAGTTCACGCTCCGCGCTCAGCAGCCTCTCCAGCACGTTCGAGAGCACAGCCTGGATCGCCCCGCTGCTGATCGGCGGTGGCGTCGGAGCCGGAATTGCAGTGGCGACGACCTTCGCACTACGGCGCCGAACCAGTTCCGATCCGAATCTCGTCAACGACTGAGCGATATCCGGGTCACCTCATCGAAGTCTGCTGTGACCTGGGGACTTCCGCTGCGAACTGCCGGGTCACGGCTGCCGGAAATGTCCGACTTTTGCTCTGGACAACCACCCATAACTTAGGTTAGCTTTCCCTAAGCTATTGCCCTCCCTTCAGTTGACGCCACTCTGGCGACACACACCAAGAAAGCAGGAACATGCGCACGTTCAACAAGGCAGCCATCATCGCCGTTGCCGCCACGATCACCTGGGCGATGCCGGTCGGCGTCGCGGGAGCGATCACCACGCCGTTCGGCGACATCAACACCGGGTCGCTGGGCAGCCTCGGTTCCAGTGCCCCGGAGACAGAGGAGCCGGGGACCGAGGTGCCTGCTCCGCGCGTCGCGCTGTCGAAGTCGACGGACCTCACCGCCGCCGGCGACACCATCACCGTCTCCGGCACCGGGTTCTCCGGCGCGGGCTCCGGCCTCTACGTCGGTCTCATCCAGGACAGCAAGTACTCCGCCACCGATGCCGGCGCCTGGATGACCACCAAGTGGCTCAAGCCCACCGACATCACCGCAGGCGCCTGGACCGCCACCATCGACGTCGCCGCCATCAAGGGCGACTCGAACTGCCTCCAGAACACCTGCTCGATCTACACGGTCGCCGCACACGGCTCGGCCGACCGCACGCAGGACACCAAGACCCCCGTCACCTTCAAGGCACCCGTCGTGGTGCCGACCGGACCGGCGGTGACGGCCTCGAAGACCAGCGACATCGCCGCTGCCGGTGAGGCGATCACCGTCTCGGGCACCGGATTCTCCGGCGCCGGTGCCGGCCTCTACGTCGGTCTCATCCAGGACAGCAAGTACTCCGCCACCGACTCCACCGCCTGGATGACCACCAAGTGGCTCAAGCCCACCGACATCACCGCAGGCGCCTGGACCGCCACCATCGACGTCGCCGCCATCAAGGGCGACTCGAACTGCCTCCAGAACACCTGCTCGATCTACACGGTCGCCGCACACGGCTCGGCCGACCGCACCCAGGACACCAAGACCCCCGTCACCTTCAAGTGACCTGAACCGCCTTGCCGTCGAGGTCTGGCCTTCGTTCTCACGAGCGGAGGCCAGACCTTGTGGCGTACCCGGGGAGACGTGCGACAACCGTCCCGCACCGACCTCGTTCGATCAGCTGGTCCAGCGTCCGGGCGGAGGCTCCATGGAGGTGTAGGCGGGCAGCGGCAGGGGCTGATCGTTCAGGAATGTCTCCAGCAAGCCGGTGTAGATCTCCGGTTGGTCCGTCGAGACCCCGTGGCCTGCGCCCTGGATGTCGACCAGCGTGGAGCGAGGGAAGGTGTCACGGTATTCGCGTGTGACCGGCCAACGGAGGAAGTCGCATTGCGCCGCCATGACCAGGATGGGAACCCGTGCGTTCGTGAGGGCAGGCCGGGGATCCGGGATGGAGTCGAAATCCGCCGTCGTCATCTGGTTGACGTAGAAGCCCTGCGGGTTGTTGTGCGGTGGCGTGGTGACCTCGCGTGAGCACGAGGCCCCGTCGCGGCCGGTGAGGGCGACCTCGTGCATCCATGAGTCGGCTTCGGCGTCGGGGACGAACGCATGCGCGGCTTGGGGATTCACGCCCATCAGCAGTGATTGGGCGAGAATGCGTGGGTTGCCCATCAGTTCGTCGTAGCGGGCCTGCTGGGCGGGATCCATCTCGTGCCAGGGCTCGCCGACACCGTCGGGAAATGCCGTCGGCCAGATCGCCCCCGGCGCGACGAAGACAGCTTTCGCGACCCGGTCGGGGTGCGCCGCGATGTACTGCGCCGTCAACGATCCACCCCAGGACCGTCCGACCAGGACGAGTTGCTCGGCACCGAGTTCCTGCCGAATCGCCTCGAGATCGGCCACCTGGCGCTGCACGGTGTAATCGGTGACATCGTCGAGTCGGGTCGAACGGCCCGCCCCCACTTGGTCATACGCGTATACATCGAACCCCTGCGCGGCGAGTTCGGCGCCGCCGACCGGTACTCCCTCGCCGGGTGTTCCCGGTCCGCCGTGGACGAAGATCACCGGCGGCTTCGAGGTCGGGAGTTCGGCGGCCGGAGCGTGGACATAGGCGATTCGCGACCCGGTCGACAGGTCCCAGTACTGGACGGCCGAGGGCGCCTCTGCTTCCGGCTGGGCCGGGAACGGACTGAGAATCGTCGATGCTGCCAACACGGTGACGGCCACGCCGATCGCCGCGCTCAGTCCGGCCGCCCCCGCCCCGGCGCGACGCACCCCCGTCAGCCGAAAACCCCACCAGCTCAGCAGAAAACAGACGGAAACGGCGACGGCCAGTCCCGCGCCGAGGTACAGCGCCGGGGTGTCAACCGCGAGCGCCACCAGGCCCACCGCCAGCGCTCCGACGACCAGCGCCACCACGATTCCGACGACGATGGTCATCACCCCCATGGCGACACGCCACCGACCGCGCGCCCTCCCGGGCGTCGCCGATTCTTGCGGTTCAACCGTCATCGCAGGTCGGCCTCCGACTTCCACCGCGACCCGAACTCCCCCGCCTGCGGTGGCGGGCCGGGCAGGTCACCGCTCGCGGCCAGACCGTCGACGAGCAGGGCGAGGTGGCGGCGTCGCAATTGCCGGGTCCGCTCCGGGTCCGGAATCCGGATGGCTGCGCACCCCTCGAGCAGCAGCCCGAGATCCAGGGTGACGATGTCGGCACGCAGGTGCCCCGTCGCGCGCGCCCGCTCGACAAGGGCATCGGTCAGCTCGTGGGAGCGCATGGCGTCGTGCCCCATCTCCTCGGTCGGGGTGAACGACCCCGCCAGGTGCACCGTCAACGAGTGCACATCGGCGTCGACCACCCTCTCGAGAAATCCGGTCAGTCCGCGCCACGCGTCGGCGTCCTCGAGGCCCGTTTCCGCCTCGGCGATGTAGCGGCGCAGGCCGTCGTGACACAACGTACGCAGGAGGTCCTCCTTGCCCGGGTATCGGCGGTAGAGCGCGCTGATCCCGACGCCTGCCCGCTGGGCCACCGCGGTGATCGGCGCCTTCGGATCGGACAGGAACACCTCCCGAGCGGCCTCCAGGATGACTCCGTCGTTGCGCGCCGCCTGCTGCTTGCGCCCCGGCAGACCGGTCCGGCTCTCACGAGCTGCGCTTTCAGTCGATTTCGGCATGAACCGACGGTAACACTGGAACGGAATGATCCGATCTGTTACCTTCAAACGGAACAAAACATTCCGTTCTAATGAGGAGTAGCCGTGAACGACATCCGCCCCTTCGCCATCGACGTCCCGCAGGCTCAGCTCGACGACCTGCACGACCGGCTGCGACGCACGCTGTGGCCGAACGAGCTGCCGGGCGTCGCCGACTCGTACGGTGTCCCGAACGACCGGGTGCGCGCGCTCGCCGCCCGATGGCTCGATGGATTCGACTGGCGCGCCGTCGAGGCGAGGATCAACTCCTACCCGCAGTTCGTCACCGAGATCGACGGCGAGGACATCCACTTCCTGCACATCAGGTCCCCCCGGCCGGACGCCACGGCGCTGGTGCTCACGCACGGATGGCCGGGATCGATCGTCGAGTACCTCGATGTCATCGCCCCGCTCACCGAACCGGAGTCACCCGACGCGCCCGCGTTCCACCTCGTGATCCCGTCGATCCCGGGCTTCGGCTTCTCCGGCCCGACACGCAGCACCGGCTGGAATCGGTACCGCACCGCCAGGGCCTGGATCGAGCTGATGCATCGCTTGGGCTACCAGTCCTACGGGGCGGTCGGCAATGACGGCGGGTCGATGATCGCGCCCGAGATCGGCCGCCTCGACCCGTCGAATGTCGTCGGCGTGCACGTCACCCAGCTGTTCTCGTTCCCGTCCGGCGATCCGTCCGAGTTCGAGGGGCTCTCCGAGGCCGACCTGGCGGCCCTCGAGCACCTGCAGTGGTTCCACACGAACAAGATGGCGTTCAACACGCTGCACAGCCAGCAGCCGCAGACCCTCGCGTTCGCCCTCGCCGACTCACCGGTGGGGCTACTGGCGTGGAACGCACAGCTTTTCGGGGAGGGCCTCGATGCCGACTTCGTCCTCGCGAACGTCGCGATCTACTGGCTGACCGGCACCGCCGGCTCCTCGACGCGGTTCTACTACGAGGACGCACACGCCACCGACCACCCGACCGCGCCGACCACGGTGCCGACCGGTCTGGCGATGTTCGCAGGCGACTTCCAGTCGATCCGCCGGTTCGCCGAACGCGACCACAGCAACATCGTCAGCTGGAATTCCTACGACACCGCCGGGCCGAGTGGCGGCGCGAACGACGCCGCCGGGCACTACGCCGCGCACGAGGCGCCCGAGGTCCTGGTCGGCGACATCCGCCAGTTCTTCGCCCGGTTGGCCTGACCGGAGGCCAGGTGGCACTCGGAGGCGTTCACCGAGCGCGGGGAACGCCTCCGAGACGCGCCTAGGACTCCTGCGCCGCCTTCTCCGCGGCCTGCGCCTGGGCGACCTGCTGCGGGGTGAACCGGATGAACAGGGCCACGACGGCGGCGAGGGCGGCGAAGATCGCGCAGCCGAGCAGAGCCGTCGTATAACCCTCGCTGAGCGCGAACAGCTGGTCCGCGTTCATGGTCGACGCCACCCCGGAGGTGCCACCGAGCGAAAGCGTCTTGGACGTGGCCATCGCACCGACGATCGCCAGCCCGATCGGGCCGAAGAGCACCTGAGCCACCTGGGCGATCGCGGACAGCGGCCCGATCTCGTGCTGCCCGACGCCTGCGATCGCACACAGCGGCAGCGGCACCACCGCGAGGCCGACACCGAATCCGACGCCGACCACCAGCATGAACAGGTTGCCCATGTACGTCGCCGAGGTGTCCAGCGTGGAGCCGTACAGCAGGCCGAGCGTGGTCAGGACGGTACCGGCGACGATCAGCCACCGGGGCTGGACGCGGACCGCGAGCTTGGACGCCACGAACGCGGCGGCGCCGAGGCCGAAGGCGAACGGCACGAACGCCATGCCCGCGGCGAGCGGGCTGTACCCGAGGATGTCCTGCACGTACAGCGCCACGAACGGCGCCAGGCTGAACATCACCGCGCCCACCAGCGCGATCGCGATGAAGGTGGCCACCCGGTTCCCGTTGCGGAACAGCGAGAACGGCAGCAGCGGGTTCTCCGCCCTCCGCTCGACCAGCAGGAACGCCGCCAGCATGCCCAGCCCCACGGCCAGCGCCGCGATCACCGGCGGGCTCGTCCAGCCCATCTCCGCGCCCTCGGTGAACCCGAAGACCACGCCGGTGCAGCCCAGGGTCGCGAGCACCGCGCCCGGTACGTCCAGCTTGAGCCGCTCGGCGCCGGTCTCCACCAGCGAGGGAACGGCGAGGCCGATGATCAGCAGGCCGATCGGCACGTTGATCAGGAAGATCCAGCGCCAGGACACCTCGGTCAGGGCGCCGCCGACGATCAGTCCGGTCACGGAACCGATGCCGGTCATGGCCGCGAAGATCGCGATCGCCTGGTTGCGGACAGGGCCGGGCGCGAATGTCGTCGCCACCAGGGCAAGCGCGGTCGGTGACGCGATTGCCGCACCCACGCCCTGCAGCGCCCGCGCCGCGATCAGCGAGATCTCGCCGGTGGCCAGTCCGCAGATGAGCGAGGCCACCGTGAACAGCACCACGCCGCCGATGAAGACCCGCTTGCGCCCGAAGGCGTCGCCGAGCCGTCCGCCCAGCAGCATCAGGCCGCCGTAGGTCAGCGCATAGGACGTGATCACCCAGTTCCGGCCCGCGTCGCTCAGGTCGAGGTCCTGCTGGATCCGGGCCAGGGCCAGCGACGCGACGGTCCCGTCGAGCACCATCATCAGCTGCATACCGCCGAGGACGACGATGGCGAGCCCGAAGGCTCGCGTGGTCACGGGGTACTTCACGACAGTGGAGTCAGGCACGGTCGCCCAGGTTACTGCGCGTCGACGGTCAGGCCCGCGACCGGCCCGATCACGATGATCGCGGGCGGGCGGATGTTCTCCTCGCGGACCCGGGCCGCGACGGTCGCCAGATCGGCTCGTAGCACCCGCTGAGCGCGCGTGGTGCCCTCCTGGATCACGGTCACCGGGGTCTCGGCCGGCCTACCGCCCTCGGCGAGCACGGCGGCGAACTTCTCGATCCGCTCCACCGCCATCAGCAGCACCAGGGTGCCGCGCAGCTTCGCCAGGGCCGACCAGTCCACCAGCGAGTCGGGGTGGTCCGGGGCGATGTGCCCGCTGACGACGACGAACTCGTGGGTGACGCCGCGGTGGGTCACGGGGATCCCGGCCGCGGACGGCACGGCGATCGCGCTGGTGATGCCCGGCACCACGGTGACCGGCACCCCGGCAGCCGCGCAGGCCTGCAGCTCCTCGAAGCCGCGGCCGAACACGTACGGGTCGCCGCCCTTGAGCCGGACCACGAACTTGCCCGCCTTGTAGCCGTCGATCAGCGCGGCGTTGATCGCCTCCTGCGCCATCGCGCGGCCGTACGGGATCTTCGCCGCGTCGATGACCTCGACCTGGGGGCCGAGCTCGGCGAGCAGCTCGGGCGGCGCGAGCCGGTCCGCGACCACGACGTCGGCGCGGGCCAACAGCCTGCGGCCGCGGACGGTGATCAGGTCCGGGTCGCCGGGCCCGCCGCCGACCAGCGCGACGCCGGGCGCGTGCGGCTCGGCGACGTCCACCACGCCACCGGACTGCAGGGCCTCGACCAGCGCGGTGCGCACCGCGGCCGAGCGGCGGTGGTCGCCGCCCGCCAGCACGCCGAGCTCGAGCCCGTCGAAAGACGCGCTCGCGGGGGTGACGGCGGTGCCGTTGCGGGCGCTGTCCGCGCGGACGCAGAAGATGCGGCTGCGCTCCGCCTCGGCGACGACGGCGGCGTTGGTGTCCGGCTCGTCGGTGCAGGCGATGGCGTACCAGGCGCCGTCCAGGTCGCCATCGGCGTACGCGCGCAGGTCGATGGTGATCTGGCCGCCGGTGGCCATCGCCTCGACGGCGGGGGTGACGGCGCGGCTGACCACGTGCACCCTCGCCCCGCAGGCCACGAGCAGGCCCAGGCGCCGCTGTGCGACGGTGCCGCCGCCCACGACGACCACCCGTCGATCGGTCAGGTTGAGCCCTACGAGGTAGTTGGGCTCGTCTCCGGCCGCTGCTGGCACTTCGCGCTCCTTGACTGGGATATCGGGGGTCTTCGGGCTACCAAACATTACGGGCGACGGCCACGGTGACGCCATTGCGGGCGCGTTTGCGCACCAGCAGGTCGCCGCCGCCCGCGCCGAGGACCGCCGCGGCCTCGGCGACGCTCGGCGTGCCGACCTCGGCCGCGACCCGTCCGGACGGTGTCGGCACGTCCACGGCCGAGAGTTCGTCTGCCGTGAACCCGAGCACCGGTACACCCAGCTCGGCCGCCGCAATGGCGATCGAGGACTCGGTGGCCTTGCGCTCGAGGGTGGCCAGCGCGTGCAGCTCGGTCGGGTCGTCGACGACAGCGCTGATCGCGGCCAGCACGGTGTCGGGGTCCACCCCGTCGCGGGCACCGATGCCAACTACCAGTTCACCCATTGGAGTCCTCGAAAGTTCTTGCCGCGGAGACGAACCGACGCACGGAGGCCGGGTTCCCCGCGGGATGTGTGTGCAGATAAGAGGCGTGCACGCCGCCGCCGGCGAAGCCCTCCCTCGTCGAGGTCCCTGCCGCCCGCCAGCCCCAGGCCGGGGCCCAGCCGTCCACCGACGCCGACTCGAGCCGGGTCCGGTGGAACTCGTGACCGACCACCCTCGTCCCCGGTTCGAACAGCACCGACTCCCCCAGTGCGACGGCCTCCCGGTAACCCAGGGTCAGCGACTTTCCGAACTCCGCATCCACCCCGATCACCCCCGCCATCGGGTGCCCGTCGAGGCGGCGCGCCAGGTACAGCAAGCCCGCGCACTCGGCGTGGATCGGCATCCCGCGGCGCGCCAGTTCGCGGACGGTGGTGAGCAACGGGACATTCGCCGCCAACTCGGGCGCGTGCTCCTCCGGGAACCCACCCGGCAGCACCAACGCGGCCGCGCCGTCGGGAAGTTGATCGACGGCGGGGTCGAAGGTGCACACCCGCGCGCCCGCCGCCTCCAGCAGCTCGCGATGCTCGGCATAGCCGAACGTGAACGCCGAGCCACCGGCCAGCGCCACCACGGGGGCGGGTCCCGGCGCGTCCGCACCGGCCTCCTCCAGGGCATCCCAGGCCGGTGCGTCGACGCTCGAGCGGGCCAGCGCCCGCACGGCGGACAGGTCCACGTGCCGCGCGATCAGCTCGGTCATCGCATCCACCGCGTCGGTCGCGGCCCGGCCGTGCTCGACGGCGGTGATCAATCCCAGGTGCCGCGAGGGCACCGCCAGCTCCGCGAGCCGGGGCACCACCCCGAGCACCGGCACCCCGACCCGGTCGCAGGCCTGGCGCAGCACCTGCTCGTGCCGCTCGCTGCCGACCCGGTTCAGGATCACCCCGCCGATCCGGACGCCGCTGTCGAAGGTCGCGAAGCCGTGCAGCACCGCGGCCAGCGACTGGCTGTGGCCGCGGGCGTCCACGACCAGGACGACCGGTGCGCCGAGCAGCCCGGCGACCTGGGCCGTCGACCCCTCCGCGGCGCCCTCGGGCGCCGGGTCCGCGATCTTGCCGTCGAACAGGCCCATCACGCCCTCGACGACGGCGATGTCGCAACCGGCGCTGCCGTGCCGGTACAGCGGGCCGATCCGGTCCGCGCCGACCAGCACCGGGTCCAGGTTGCGTCCGACGCGGCCCGCGGCGAGGCCGTGATAGCCCGGGTCGATGTAGTCGGGCCCCACCTTGAACGGTGCCACCCGATCCCCGGCCGCACGCAGGGCGCCGATCAGACCCGTTGCGACGGTGGTCTTTCCGCTGCCGGATGCGGGCGCGGCGATGACCACCGCCGGAACGGCAGTGACATTCCTCGCCGCTCCGCTCGGCTCCATCACCACTCGATGCCCCGCTGGCCCTTGCGTCCGGCGTCCATGGGGTGCTTGATCTTGGTCATCTCGGTGACGAGGTCGGCCGCCTCGATCAGGGCCTGCGGCGCGTCCCTTCCGGTGATCACCACGTGTTGGTTGCCAGGCCGCGCAGCCAGCACCTCGACCACCTCGTCGACGTCCACCCAGCCCCACTTGAGCGGGTAGGTGAACTCGTCGAGGACGTAGAACTTGTGCTCCTCGTTGGCGATCCGGCGGGCCACCTCGCGCCAGCCGTCCAGCGCGACGCGGGCGTGGTCCTCGTCCTCGCCCTTCTTGCGGGTCCAGGACCAGCCCTCGCCCATCTTGTGCCACTGCACCGGTCCACCCACGCCGGTGGACTCGTGCAGCTCACCGAGCGCGCGGAACGCCGACTCCTCGCCGACCTTCCACTTCGCGCTCTTGACGAACTGGAACACCCCGATGTCGAAGCCCTGGTTCCAGGCTCGCAGGGCCATCCCGAAGGCGGCGGTCGACTTCCCCTTGCCGGGACCCGTGTGCACGGCCAGCACCGGCGCGTTGCGGCGCTGCCGGGTGGTCAGGCCGTCGTCGGGGACGTTCTCGGGAAGCGGTACACCCTTGGGCATCGTCTGTTACTCCTCTTTCCGTTCTAGGCCGCGAGCTTCGAGGTACCGGCCCGGACCACGCCTGCCACCTGCTCCGCCGAGAGCTCGCCGAGCCGGATGTAGGCGCCCCGCAGCGCGGTCGCCAGGTCGCGGGCCAGGCCCAGCCGCACCATGCCGGACTCGCAGTCCACCACCACCGAGGCCACCGACTCGCCCGCGAGCAGGGTCGCGGCCACCCGGGCCCGATGGACCGGGTCGGTTCCACCGGTCGCCCGGCCGTCGGTCAGCGCGACCACCATCGCCCGACGCTGGGGGTCGCGCACCTTCTCCCGCAACACCACCTCGCGTGCCTTCAGGAATCCTTGCGCCAGTGGGGATTTGCCGCCGGTACGCAGCGAGCGCAGCCGCCGGACCGCGACGTCGACGGACGAGGTGGGCGGCAACACCAGCTCGGCGGCGGCGCCCCGCACCGTGATCACCGCGACCTTGTCGCGGCGCTGGTAGGCGTCGCGCAGCAGCGAGACGACGGCGCCGGTGACCGCGGAGAGCCGGTCCCGCGCTGCCATCGAGCCGGACGCGTCGACCACGAAGACCACCAGGTTACCCTCGCGGCCCTCGCGGTGCGCCCCGCGGATGTCGCCGGGCGCCAACAGCATCCGGCCGTCCCGCCGTCCGCGGGCGACCTGGTGCTCGGCGGCCGCGAACAGGGTGCCGACCAGGTGCAGCCCGCGGCCCGGTTCGGTGGTGGGCCGCACGGTCCGGCCCTGTGCGGAGCGCGAACGTGAGCGCCTGCCGGGCGCGCCCTCGCCGACACCGGGGATGGTCAGCAGCCGGGTCTTGAACTGCGCGGAGGGCGCCGCGGCCTGGCGTTCGGGGGCGCGGGCCGGGCCGGGCCGTTCGCTCTCGCTCGGCTCGGCGGACTGCTGGGCGTCGTCGGGGGTCGGGGCCCCGTCGGACTCGGGCTCGGGCTCGGGCGCGCCGCCGCCGGGACCGTCGGGATCGGGCTCCGGCTCGGGTTCGGGCTGGTTCGCCTGCTCGGCGGCGTCCCGCATCGCGTCCTCGAGCTGCTGGGGGTCCAGGCCCGGCTCGTCGAACGGGTCGCGGCGGCGCCGGTGCGGCAGCGTCAGCTCCGCGGCGATCCGCACGTCCTCCTCGGCGACGGCCTCCGCGCCGCGCCAGGCGGCGTGTGCGGTGGCCGTGCGGGCCAGCACCAGGTCGGCACGCATGCCGTCGACGTCGAAGGAGGCGCACAGCGCGGCGATGCGGCGCAGTTCGGTGTCGCTGAGTTCGATGGCGGGCAGGGCCGCCCTTGCCGCGGCGATGCGGCGGGCCAGCGCCGAGTCCTCGTCGGCGTACCTGTCCGCGAATCCGGCGGGGTCGGCCTCGAAATCGAGGCGCCGGCGCACCACCTGCATGCGGACGTCCACCTCGCGCGAGGCCGCCACGTCGACGGCAAGGCCGAAGCGGTCGAGCAGCTGCGGGCGGAGTTCGCCCTCCTCCGGGTTCATGGTCCCGACCAGGACGAACCGCGCTGGATGGGAATGGGAGACGCCGTCGCGCTCGATGTGCACGCGACCCATCGCGGCGGCGTCGAGCAGCACGTCCACGAGGTGATCGTGCAGCAGGTTGACCTCGTCGACGTAGAGCACGCCGTCGTGGGCCGCGGCGAGAAGTCCGGGCTGGAAGGCCCGCTCCCCGTCCCGCAGCACCTTCTCGAGGTCCAGCGAGCCGACCACCCGGTCCTCGGTGGCGCCGACCGGCAGCTCCACCAGCCGGGCGGGCCTGCCCCCGTTGCCGTCGTCGACGGGCGGCAGCAGCGCGGCGAGCGCGCGCACCACCGTCGACTTCGCGGTGCCCTTCTCGCCCCGCACCAGCACGCCCCCGATGCCGGGGTGCACGGCGCAGAGGGTCAGGGCGAGCCGGAGCGTGTCCTGACCGACGATCGCACTGAACGGAAATCCCGGTTCGGACCCGGTACCAGCTTGTGCCACAGCGCTTTTCCCTTCACTCCCCGGTGTCCACGCCGAGGGTTCGGACCTCTACCCGCTGCCGCGGCGATCTGACTCCGGTTCCGGACGTGGCCGGATCCATCACAGTGGCGGGACCGTGCCTGGTTCACACAGGACTTCCCCGCGGCAGGGATTGTCGGATCCTGACTCTAGACCTCGCGCCAGGGCTCGCCGCCACCGCGCCGCATCGGCACGTGCGGGATCCCGTCCTCGATGAACTCCTCGCCGTCGGGGGTGAACCCGTGCTTGGCGTACATGTCCACCAGGTGGCTCTGCGCGCTGAGCCGGCACGGCGCGGACCCGACCTCCGCGAGCGCCGTGCGCAGCAGCCTGGTGGTGTGCCCGTGCCCGCGCGCGTCCGGACGGGTGCACAGCCGCCCGATGCGGTAGGAGCTGCCGTCGTCGTGCTCCTCCATCAGGCGGAGGGTGCACACGACCTGACCGTCCTGCTCGATCCAGAGATGCCTGGTGCCGGGGAGCAGGTCCCGCCCGTCCAATTCCGGGTACGGGCAGGCCTGCTCCACGACGAACACGTCGACCCGCAGTCTCAGCAGGTCATAGAGCGTGCGGAGGTCCAGATCGAGCGCCCAGGCGCGGTGCAGCGCCGCTGTTGCCGTCATACGGTGTGACTATCACACCGCGGCGGAGGCGGTCTCCTGAACGTCGGTGTCGAGCTCGAGCACGCGGCTGGACCAGTCCCAGACCTCGGTGAACAGCGACTTGTCGTCGGAGAGCTTCACGCCGAGCGAGGGCACCATCTGCTTGAGCTGCGGCTCCCAGGAAGCGAACCGGTCCCCGAAGCAGCGCTTGAGCACGTCGAGCATCGCCGGGACCGCGGTCGAGGCGCCGGGCGAGGCGCCCAGCAGACCCGCGATCGAGCCGTCGGCGGCGCTGATGACCGCGGTGCCGAACTCGAGCACGCCGCCCTTGCGCTTGTCGCGGCGGATCACCTGGACGCGCTGGCCGGCCGTGATCAGCTCCCAGTCCGCTCCGATTGCCTCGGGGACGAACTCGCGCATGGTCTCGATGCGACCCTCCGCGTTCTTCGCCAGCTCGCTGACCAGGTACTTGACCAGCCCGAGCTCGGAAACTCCGACGCCGAGCATGGACAGCAGGTTGTTCGGCTTGACCGAACCGGGCAGGTCGGTGACCCGGCCTTCCTTGAGGAACTTCGGCGACCAACCGGCGTACGGGCCGAACAGCAGGCCCGGCTTGCCGCCGATGACGCGGGTGTCGAGGTGCGGCACCGACATCGGCGGGGCACCGACCGCGGCCTTGCCGTACACCTTCGCGCGGTGCTGATCGATCAGCTCCGGGTTGGTGCAGCGCAGGAAGGCGCCGCTGACGGGGAAGCCGCCGAAGCCCTTGGCCTCCTTGATGCCGGACTGCTGCAGCAGGTGCAGGGCGCCGCCGCCGGCTCCGACGAAGACGAACTTGGCGTTGACGGTCTTGCGGCCGCCGGTGCGACGGTTGTGCACCTTGAGCTTCCAGCTGCCGTCGGACTGCTTCTTGATGCCGGTGACCTCGTGACCGAAGTGCACGGTGCCGCCGGAGGAGGCGACGTGATTGAGCAGCTGCTTGGTCAGCGCGCCGAAGTCGACATCTGTGCCGCCCTCGGTCCAGTTCAGGGCGACGGGGTCGGAGAAGTCGCGACCCTTGGCCATCAGCGGCAGGCGGCGGGCGAACTCGTCCGCGCTGTCCGTGTACTCCATGCCGTTGAACAGCGTGTGTCCGGCAAGGGCGTCGTAGCGCGCCTTCAGGTACTTCACGTTGTCCGCCCCGTGCACGAAGCTCACGTGCGGGATGGGGTTGATGAATTCCTTGGGGGCGGTGAGGATGCCCTGTTCGAGCGCGTGCGCCCAGAACTGCCGGGAGACCTGGAACTGCTCGTTGACCGTGATCGCCTTGGCGATGTCGACGGAGCCGTCCTTGTTCTCGGGGGTGTAGTTGAGCTCACACAGAGCCGAGTGTCCGGTGCCCGCGTTGTTCCACGGGTCGCTGCTCTCCGCGGCGGCGGCGTCGAGCCGCTCGAACACGCTGATCGACCAATCCGGCTGCAGCTGCCGCAGGATGGCTCCGAGGGTCGCACTCATGATGCCCGCACCCACGAGCACTACATCGGTCTTGGTCTCTACCGCGTTGTTGTCTGACACTGGAAAATCGACTTCCTTGTCCATTGGCAGTGCGCAGTCGCGCCGACTGCAGCGGATAGGTTACCCGCGCGTATACGCGTCGTTCACCTCACCCAATTGTGCGCCACTGCGGGGGGCATTCCTGCGCATTACATTGTGATCTGTGACTACTTGGGCTCCCGACGTCCTCGGCGACGGATATCAGCAGTTGACCATCCCACTCGGAATCGATCCCGACGGTGAAGGTGAGATCGACGCCACACTCGTCAGGTACCAGCCCGAGGGCGGGATCGACCGCACGCCCGCGCGGGCCGTGCTCTACGTGCACGGGTTCACCGACTACTTCTTCCAGCACCACATGGCCGAGCACTTCCACGACCAGGGCTACTCGTTCTTCGCCCTGGACCTGCGCAAATGCGGCCGCTCGCTGAAGCAGGGCCAGACCGCGCACTTCGTCACCGACCTCGCGCTCTACGACGAGGAACTGGGCCGCGCGCTGGCGCTGGTCCGCGAGCAGATCGGCGGCGGCACCGTCCTGCTGGTGGCACACTCCACCGGCGGGCTGATCCTGCCGCTGTGGCTCGACCGGCTGAACAGGAAGCCCGGCGGCAGCGCTGGGGCCGGCATCGCCGGGCTGATCCTCAACAGCCCGTGGTTCGACCTGCAGGGCCCGTCGTACCTGCGCAGCGTCGGCACCGTGGCCGTCAAGGCCGTCGGGCGGGTCAAGGACCGGCTCGCCCTCAAGCAGCCGCCGATCGACGTCTACGGGCGCAGCCTGCACGTCGGGACGGGCGGCGAGTGGGACTACAACCTCGAGTGGAAGCCGATGACCGGGTTCCCGGTGACCTTCGGCTGGCTGCGCGCGATCCGACACGGCCACGCGAAGCTGCACCGCGGGCTCGACGTCGGGGTGCCCTCGCTGATCCTGCGGTCCGAGAAGACTCACTACTCCTCCCGGTACACCGCCAAGTCCGACGAGGCCGACCTGGTGCTGGACGTGAGGCAGATCGCCCGGTGGGCCGGCTGCCTCGGCGACCGCACCACGATCGTGCCGATCGAGGGCGCCCGGCACGACGTCTTCCTCTCCACCGAGGTGCCGCGCAAGCAGGCCTTCGACGAGGTGGACCTGTGGCTGAACTGGCTGCACGGACACGGCGCATGAACCACTTCGACGTCGCGATCATCGGATCCGGTTCCGGCAACACCATTCTCGACGACCGGTACGCCGACATGCAGGTCGCGCTGCTCGAGGACGGCATCTTCGGCGGTACCTGCCTGAACGTCGGGTGCATCCCGACCAAGATGTTCGTCTACGCCGCCGAGGTCGCCCGCACCATCGAACACTCGAGCAGGTACGGCATCGACTCGCGCATCGACAAGGTGCGCTGGCCCGACATCGTCAGCCGCGTGTTCGACCGGATCGACCCCATCTCGGCGGGCGGCGAGCGCTATCGACGCGACGAGAGTCCGGGCACCACACTGTTTTCCGGCCACGCCAGGTTCATCGGACCGCGACGCCTGGAGACCGGGACCGGCGAGGTGATCACCGCGGACCAGGTGGTCATCGCGGCCGGATCGCGGCCGATCATCCCGGAGGCGGTGACCCGCAGCGGCGTCCGCTACTACACCAACGACGACATCATGCGGCTGCCGGAACTGCCCGAGCACCTGGTGATCATCGGCAGCGGGTTCATCGCCTCCGAGTTCGCCCACGTCTTCTCCGCATTCGGCAGCAAGGTCACGATCATCGGCCGCGGCAACCGCCTGCTGCGACACCTCGACGGCGACATCTCGGCACATTTCACCGCCCTCGCCCACGAGAAATGGGATGTGCGACTGGGCAATCCGGTGAGGACCGTGCGTGGCGACGACGGCAACGTGGAGGTGGAACTCGCGGATGGCAGCGTGGTCTCGGGCGACACCCTGCTGGTCGCGGTGGGTCGGGCCCCGAACGGCGACCGGCTCGGCGCCGAGACCGCGGGGGTTGACGTCGACGACGAGGGACGGGTGCTGGTGGACCGGTTCCAGCGCACCACCGCGGAGGGCGTGTTCGCGCTCGGCGACGTGTCCTCGCCCTATCAGCTCAAGCACGTGGCGAACCACGAGGCCCGGGTCGTGCAGGAGAACCTGCTGCGCAACGCGTGGGCGGACGGCGCCGATCTGGTCCGCACCGATCACCGGTTCGTGCCGGCGGCGGTGTTCACCGATCCGCAGATCGCCGAGGTCGGGCTCACCGAGGAACAGGCACGCGATCAGGGCCTCGACATTACGGTGAAGGTGCAGAAGTACTCAGACGTCGCCTACGGCTGGGCGATGGAGGACACCGAGGGCCTGTGCAAGGTGATCGCCGAGCGCGGCACCGGCAGGCTGCTCGGCGCCCACGTCATCGGCGCGCAGGCGCCCACGGTGATCCAGCCGCTCATCCAGGCGATGAGCTTCGGCCTGAGCGCCAAGGACATGGCCAGGGGCCAGTACTGGATCCACCCGGGTCTCCCCGAGGTCGTCGAGAACGCCCTGCTCGGCCTGGAATAGGCGGCTGCGCCGCCTGTGCGCGGTTGACGAGTCCAGGGACTCGCTAACCGTGCACGGGCGCGGAGCGCCTACCAGCTGCTGGTACGGAGGACGATCTCGGTGGCCATCTCGGCGGCCGCGCCCTGCGGCACCGAGCCGACGCCGTCGAGCTGGACGACCCGGAAGTCGGAGTACACGTGCCTGCCGCTGGTGTCGGCCATCGGCCGGCCCAGCGAGTTCCCGATCAGCAGCGTCGTCGGCATTTCCACGGGCGCGCAACCGGACTCGCGCACGCGGCCGTCGAGATCGGGCACCGCGGGATGCGGGCAATCCGCCACGACGAGACTGGCGAATCGACCGAAGGTCTTGGCGGCGAGCAGCCAGGCCAGCGCGGCACCCTCGCGGTTGCCTGCGAGGTTGACCCACGGCAGCTTGAGCGCATCGAGCAGTGCGATCGCGCTGGTCTCGTCGAGTCCGTCGATCGACTCGGGCACGACCGTGCGCAGGTCGGAGTTGTGCAGTCGCTCGCACACCGCGTCGAACACGGATGCGGACTCCCCCGCACCCGGGAGCAGCAGCACCGTGTGCCTGCTCTCGGGGCCGTCGACGCGAACGGTGTAGGTGCCGTCCCCGACGGGAACTTGCGTCAATTCCATGGCTACGGACGGTACGCCATGTGGCCGCGCCCACCATCGCTTGCACACCGCGCCCGATGGTCCTATGGTTCGTTACATGAGTAATGAACCAGTAAGCCTCACGGGGCGGCGGTTCCGGTGAACGACGACGGTAGGCCACTGTTCCAGCAGATCGCCGAGCTCGTGGAGAACTCCATCATCGACGGATCCCTGCCGGAGGACGGCCAGGTTCCCTCCACGAACGAGCTCGCCGCGTTCCACCGGATCAACCCGGCGACGGCGGCGAAGGGGCTCGGGCAGCTCGTGGCCGAGGGGATTCTCTACAAGAAGCGAGGGATCGGGATGTTCGTCACGGAGGGCGCACGGGACGCGCTGCGATTCCGGCGCCGCGAGCAGTTCGTGCGCCAGTACATCGAGCCGCTGATCGCGGAGGCCGACAAGCTCGGCATGTCGATCCCCGAACTCAAGTCCATGCTCGACAACCGGGAGGAAAGCAGATGACCGCGACCGCCATCGATGCCGAACCGATCGTGTCGGTTCGCGGCCTGAGCAAACGTTTCGGCGACGTCACCGCGCTCGACGACATCTCCTTCACCATCGAGCCCGACAAGATCTACGGCCTGCTCGGCCGGAACGGCGCGGGCAAGACCACCCTGATGCAGATCCTGACCGGACAGGACACCCAGACGTCCGGCGACATCACGGTTCTCGGCGGCACACCCTTCGAGAACGCGCGGGTCCTGCGGAACATCTGCTTCATCAAGGAGAGTCAGACCTACGTGGACGACCTCCGGGTCAAGCACGTGCTCACCGCCGCCGGGCATCTGATGCCCGGCTGGGACCGTGAGTTCGCCGACCGACTGCTCGACGACTTCCAGCTCCCGCTGTGCCGCAAGGTCAAGAAGCTGTCCAGGGGCATGAAGTCCACGCTCGGCGTGATCATCGGGCTCGCCGCGCGGGCACCGCTCACGCTGTTCGACGAGCCCTATCTGGGCCTCGACGCCGTCGCCCGGCACCTGTTCTACGACCGGCTGCTCGCCGACTACGCCGAGCACCCCCGCACGATCGTGCTGTCCACGCACCTCATCGACGAGGTAAGCAACCTGCTCGAGCACGTCATCGTCGTCGACCGTGGGCGGATCGTCGTCGACGACGGTGCGGACGCGCTGCGCAGCAGGGCCGTGGTCGCCACCGGGCCTGCCGAGGCCGTCGACGCGTTCGCGGCGGGCGCCAGGGTGCTCCATCGCGAGTCGCTCGGATCGCACGCCCGGGCCACGGTCGAGCGCACGGCGACCGAGCCGGAGCACGCCCGGCTACGCGCGGCAGGCATCGAGCTCGAACCGGTATCGCTGCAGGACCTCGTCATCGCGACCACCACCGGAGCACGGGAGATCACGGCATGACCACGCAAACCGCCACCACGACGACAACACCGCCGCGGACCGAGCCGGACTCCGACTCCCGGATCGGCGCCGTCCTCCGCGTGCACACCGTGGCGTGGCCGCTGCTGATCGCCTGGCCGGTCGCCATCCTCGCTTCCTCCTTCCTGATCAGCTACACGATCTACTTCCTGATCGACAACGATCAGGAAGAGGGTTTCACCGGCAGCGTCTTCTCCGTCTACGGGTTCGTGCTGGCGTTCTACCTGCAGGCGATGGCCCAGACCTTCCCCTTCACGCTCGGCATGAGCGTGACCCGTCGCGAGTTCTTCTCCGCCACAGCGTTGTTGGCGCTCGCGCAGTCGGCGGTATTCGCCGCGGTCCTCTACCTGCTGTCCGTCGTGGAGGCCGCCACCGACGGCTGGGGCGTGTGGATGCGGATGTTCGGCCTGGCCGACGATCTCACCGACAACCCGCTGCTGCAGTTCCTGACCATCTTCTCGACGCTGCTGCTGACGACGGCGGTCGCGATGGCCGCGGGCGCGATCTACCAGCGGTGGCGGGCCACGGGGCTGCTGGCCGCGGGAGTCGGGGCCCTCGGCCTCGGTGGTCTCGCCGCGATCCTGATCACCTGGGCGCAGTGGTGGCCCGCGGTGGGCGACTGGTTCGCCGACGCGCCGCGGGCACTGCCCCTGGTGGCGCTGCCCCTGGCCGCGACCGCGATCGCGACGGCGGTCGCCTGGCTGGCGCTGCGTCGGGCGACCCCGTGACGGAGTCCGCAACCGGGCTCACCCGGTACCCGGACCGGGCCAAAGCAGCCACCGAGGCGGACGAGTTCCTGCTGCTGGCCTGCCTGCGCTACTGCCCCGACGACGGCGCGGACCAGTGGGCCCGGGCCTCGGCACTGCTCGATGCCCACCCCGGCATCCGGGCGGCCACCGTGCACACGGCGGCGGCGTGCGCCGACGTCTCCGCGCTGCGGGCACTACTCGGGGCGGACCCGGGACTCGCGCGCACCGAGGGCGGACCGTTCGACTGGCCGCCGCTGCTGTATCTCGCCTACGCCCGGCACGACAACGAGGTCACGGAAGCCGCGGCGGTCGGGGGCGCCCGGCTGCTGCTCGATGCCGGGGCCGATCCGAATGCCGGCTATCTCTGGCACGGCGACACTCCCCCTTTCACCGCGCTGACCGGCGCACTCGGGGGTGGCGAACGCGGCGACGACGACCAACCGCGGCACCCGCAGGCGATCCCGCTCGCCCGCGCGCTGTTGGCGGCGGGCGCGAACCCGAACGACGGCCAGGCACTGTACAACCGCATGTTCGGCCGCGACGACGACCACCTGGCGCTGCTGCTGGAGTGCGGGCTCGGCCGGGGCGACCGCGAGCCGTGGAGCTCGCGCCTCGGCGTCGAACTGGAGGGCCCGGCCGGCCTGCTCGCCGATCAACTCGGCTGGGCGATCCTGCACGACCATCCCGCCCGCGTCGCGTTGCTACTGGACGGCGGCGCCGCCCCGGATCGGCGGCTGCGGGGCGGACGGACGCCGCTCGAGCTCGCGACGGTCTATGGGAAGACGGACGCGGCCCGCTTGCTGCGGGCCGCGGGCGCCCCCGGCCCAGACCTCGACGCCGTCGACCGGCTGATGGCGGCGGGCATGATCGCCGACCGACCCACCGCGGCAGCACTTCTCGACGAACATCCCGACCTGGTCGCGGCAGCCGTCGCGCGACACCCGTCGGCGATCCTGCGGGCCACCGGGGCGGGGAACGCTTGCGCTGTCCTGCTGCTGGCGGAACTCGGATTCGACGTCGACGCGCTCGGGCGCGCGGACCTGCCGATCGAGGAGCCATGGGAGACCGCGCTGCACGAGGCGGCAGGCGCCGGGAACGGCGACCTGGTGACGCTGCTGCTGAGGCTCGGCGCCGACCCGTCCGTCCGTGACCACCGGTTCGGATCGACGCCTGCGGACTGGGCGGCACACTTCGGACACTCGATCAGCGAACTGGGTCCACCGCCGCGCGGCCGTGTGTGATCACCGGAAGATCCCGCGGCGCACCGCCGTTGATGAGCTGCTCGATCGCGCCCACGTCGAGGTGCCGCTCCACCAGGTCGGCCAGCAGGTCCAGCTGCGCGGCCCGCTCCGCCGCCACCGAGGTGTCGGGCGCGACCGTGAACGGCCGCCCGGTGACGGCCGCGACCCGGGTCAGGAATCCGCGACGGAACTCGTCCGACTCGAGCAGACCGTGCCAGTGGGTGCCGAACACCTGCCCCCGGACGCTGCCCTCCGGCTCGCCGTCCGCGCCGCGCAGCAGCGGCGGGTCTGCGCTGCGGACGACCCGGCCGTGGTGGATCTCGTAGCCGGACACCGCAACCGAGTCGGCGGTCCCGGTGACCTGGCGCAGCACCTTCTCTGGCGCGAACTCGATCTCCATGTCCAGCAGGCCCAGCCCGTCCACCGTCCCCGCACCCGATTCGACCTCGTCGACGATGGTGCGCCCGAGCATCTGGTACCCGCCGCAGATGCCGAGGATCGGCAGCCCGGCTGCGGCGCGCGCGTCCAGCGCGTCCGCGATCCCGCTCGAGCGCAGCCAGGCCAGGTCCGAGACGGTGGACTTGCTGCCGGGGATCACCACCAGGTCGGCGTCCTGCAGCCGTGACGGCTCGCCGACCCAGTGCACCGAGACGCCCGGTTCGCAGGCCAGCGCCTCCACGTCGGTCGCGTTGGACACCCGGGGCAGTCGCACCGCGGCCACGCGCAGCCACCCTTGACCCGCGGGTGCGGCGGGCCTGCCGACCGGGGCGTCCACGACCGTGGACAGCGAGTCCTCGGCGTCGATCCAGAGCCCCTCGGCGAACGGCACCACGCCGAGGGTGGGGCGTCCGGTCAGCTCCCGCAGCTGGACCAGACCCGGCTCCAGCAGACCCACATCGCCCCGGAACTTGTTGACCACGAACCCGGCGATCAGCGCCTGGTCCTCGGGTGAGAGCACGGCGAGGGTGCCGAACAGGTGCGCCAGCACACCGCCGCGGTCGATGTCCCCGACCACGATCACCGGGAGCGCCGCCGCCCGTGCCAGCCCCATGTTCGCCAGGTCCGTCGCGCGCAGGTTGATCTCGGCGGGCGATCCGGCGCCCTCGCAGATCACCACGTCGAATTCCGCTCGCAGCGAGGACAACTCGTCGGCGACGACGCCGCGGAGCCACGCCCGGTGCTCGATGTAGTCGCGGGCCCCCACATTGGTCACCGCCCGGCCGCGGACCACCAGCTGCGAGGTCCGGTCGCTGCCCGGCTTGAGCAGCACCGGGTTGAAGCGCACACTCGGCTCGAGCCCGCAGGCCCGCGCCTGTAGCGCCTGCGCCCGCCCGATCTCGCCACCGTCGAGGGTGACCACCGAGTTGTTGGACATGTTCTGCGCCTTGAACGGCGCAACCGACACCCCGCGCCGGGCCAGCATCCGGCACAGCCCGGCGACCAGCACGCTCTTGCCCGCGTCGGAGGTCGTTCCGGCGACGAGCAGCGCACCCTTCACGACCGGGGCGGGCCCCGACATCATGGCAGCGTGAGGATTTCCGCGCCCGTGTCGGTGACGACGATGGTGTGCTCGAACTGGGCCGTCCACTTGCGGTCCTTGGTCACGACGGTCCAGCCGTCGTCCCAGATGTCGTAGTCGACGGTGCCGAGGTTGATCATCGGTTCGATGGTGAACACCATGCCCGGTTCGATGACGGTGTCCACGTTCGGCTGGTCGTAGTGCAGGATGACCAACCCGTTGTGGAAGGTCTCGCCGATGCCGTGGCCGGTGAAGTCCCGCACCACGCCGTAGCCGAAGCGGTTGGCGTAGGCCTCGATGACCCGGCCGATGACGTTGAGCTCGCGGCCGGGCTTGACGGCCTTGATGGCGCGCATCGTCGCCTCGTGGGTGCGCTCGACGAGCAGGCGGTTCTCCTCGGACACGTCACCGGCCAGGAAGGTGGCGTTGGTGTCGCCGTGCACCCCGCCGATGTACGCGGTCACGTCGATGTTGACGATGTCGCCGTCCTGGATCACCGTCGAGTCGGGGATGCCGTGGCAGATGACCTCGTTCAGCGAGGTGCAGCAGGACTTGGGGAAGTCCTTGTAGCCCAGCGTGGACGGGTAGGCGCCGTGGTCGATCATGTACTCGTGCGCGATGCGGTCGAGCTCGTCGGTGGTCACGCCCGGCGCAACCGCCTTGCCCGCCTCCTGCAGGGCCTGCGCGGCGATCTTGCTCGCCACCCGCATGGCCTCGATGGTCTCCTGGGTCTGCACCCACGGCTCGTTGCCCTCGTTGACGGTCGGCTTCCACGCGTACTCCGGCCGCTCGATGTTGGCGGGGACGGCGAGCGTCGCGGAGACGGTTCCGGGGCTGAGCTGGGTGCGAACTGGCATACGGACAAGGGTAGACGCACCGCGTTGGCGCAGGGTCAGACCCACCGCGTCGCGCCCCACCGCGCCGCGGCGCCATGTCGTGCCGAGGTCACCCCTGCTTGGGCACCCAGTGATCGACCTCCAACTCGAAATCGTGTTTGAGCTCGCCGTACGCCGCGCGAAGGGCGTCTTCGCCCTCCCCGTACCGCTTGATGGCCGTGTCGCGTGCCTCCGCGAAGACCACCTGCGCCTCCTTGGACGATCGCCGCACTGTCTGTGGGAGCTCGGTCCGGTTCACCGCTGCCCCTCCTCCGTCGGTCGAGGCCGTCATTTCTTGCCCCTCGATTGTCCGCCCCCCGGCACCTCCGCGAAAGCGGCCGATGCGATTGCACCGGTCGACTGACACGCCCGGGGAATCCCCACGCTGTCGGCGCCAGGTGGTACCAACGAAGGCAGGATGCCGATCGCCCCGACCCGGAGGTAGCACCATGGCCTGCGCCGCGTGTGCCGACAGTCTCGACCACTGTCACGGAACCCTGATCGTGCACAGGACCGACCCCACCGAGTGCACCGAGGAGCAGTGCGCCGACCTGACGGTGATGCGGCACCCGCTGATCCTGGACTGCGGCGACGTCCCGCTCGGCTGCCGCTGCGCGGATTCGGCCGCGCGGCCGTCGCGCGCGTCGTAGGCGCCCGCCCCGATGACCGTGGACGGCGCGGCCGACGACGGCAGGCACGAGACCGAGACGGAGCGCCTCGACCGCAACTGGGCGAGCATCCTGCAGGAGCTGCGGGTGGCCCAGACCGGTGTGCAACTGCTGACCGGCTTCCTGCTGATCCTGCCGTTCCAGGATCGGTTCGCGGAGCTGTCCACCTACGAACGGGGCGTCTACCTCGCCACCGTGTTCTTCTCGATCGCCGCCACCGTGCTGTTGATCGCCCCCGTTGGGTTCCACCGGATCCTGTTCCGCAGACGGAAGCTGCGCACCATCGTCTCGACGGCGCACCGCCTCGAACTCGGCGGGCTGGTGATGCTGGGGCTCGCCCTCACCGGCGTGGTGATGCTGATCGCCGGAACGGTCGTCACCTCGGCCGTCGGAGCCATCGCCGGCGGCTGCACGGCCATGGCGTTCGCCTACTTCTGGATCGTCCTCCCGCTCACCTACCGACGCGGCTGACCCTTTCGGCGGTGTTCGGCTAGTGCTTGAATTGAGCTGAAGTCAGGACCCTCCCGATTCCACGGATCCGAGATGGTATCGATGCCCGAAGTAGGGCGTTCCCCCGCATGAATCACCCCGCGTGCCCGTCCATGGGCGTGGAGGAGGAATTCCTGCTGGTCGACCCGGACACGGGTCTCCCGCAGATGCGGAACTCGGCGGTGATCTCCACCGCCACCGAACTCGGGGTGTCGCTCCAACTCGAACTCTCGCAGTGCCAGATCGAAACCAATTCCCCGGTCTGCTGGGACAGCAACGGGCTGCGCACCCACCTGCTCGAGGCCCGCAGGCTCGCGGCCGCCGCGGCCGCCCGCAACGGCAGCAGGCTGCTCGCGACCGGCACGCCGCCCGCGGGTCCCGCCCGGATGCCGGTGAGCGACTCTGACCGCTACCGCGCGATGGCGAGGCGGTTCGGCACCCTCGCGCTGGAACAGGGCATCTGCGGCTGCCACGTACACGTCGACGTTCCCGACCGGGAGACCCGGGTGCAGGTCTGCAACCACGTTCGGCCCTGGCTCCCGACGCTGCTGGCGCTGAGCGCCAACTCGCCGCTGCACCGGGGCATCGACAGCGGCTTCGCGAGCTGGCGGACGATCCTGTGGTCGAGGTGGCCGGTTTCCGGGCCGCCGCCGTACTTCGAATCGGCCGATGCGTACGACGACCTCGTCGCGATGCTCGTCGACTGCGACTGCCTCCTGGACGAGCGCATGGTCTATTGGGACATCCGCCCCTCCTCCCACCTGCCCACCGTCGAGGTCCGGGTCTGCGACGTGATGCCGACCGTGGACCAGACGGTGCTGGTCGCGACGCTGGTGCGAGCCCTGGTCATGACGGCGGTGTCTGCCGTCGAGCGGGGCCACGACCCGCCCGGCGTCGAGCTGGCGACGCTCCGGATCGCCAACTGGATGGCGGCCCGGGACGGCCTGTCCGGTCTCGGCCTCGACCCGCGGACGGCGCAGCCCGTCCCCTGCGCGCGCCGGGTCGAGCTCCTGCTCGATCACGTGCGCGAAGCGCTCGACGAGCTCGGGGAGCGTCGCCGGGTCGAGGCGGCGCTCAGGTGTGAGCTCGCGCGGGGCAACGGCGCGATCTGGCAGCGAAACGCCTTGGCGAACAGCCGCAGCGTCGGCCAAGTGGTTCGGTCCGCGACGGAACGGACCCTCGAGCACTGCGAGCCGCTACCGGCGTAGTCGCACCCGCGGGCGTCAGAACGTGGTGTTGATCGGCCCCGGGGTCCACAGCCCGGATCGCGGCGTCGGCATGACGTCGAGGGTCGCGGGATCGGCCGTCGGGTCGAGCGGCGTGAACTGCTCGATCTCGCCCCAGTCCCGACCCCAGTCCTGATCCAGATAGGACGGGATGGTCCTGGCGGTGAGCAGCATCTGCGTCCAGCCGAGCGGCCCGCCGCCGAAGTGGTCCTGCCACAGATTCGTCGTCATGGCGCCGATCCGGTCCGGGAGGATGCGGTACTCGGGGACCTCGGCCACCCCGTCGCGATGGTCGAACGGTCGCTGACACGGGAACGCCAGCCCCACGGACCAGTCCACCAGCACGGGCGTCTGCGACCCCACCACCGAGTTCAGCGTCTGCGTCTGCGGTACCCGCGGCGGGGTCACCGCGAGCCACTGCTTCGGATCCCGGTCGTTGTCGGACGCGACGATCCGGACCACGTCGGCCTCGGCGGGCAGCGCGTCGAGCGGGACCCGGAGGTTCCGCCACGACGGCGCGGGACCGGGATCGAGCGGGGCCACCGCGCCGAGGGCGACCGCAGTACCGTCGCCCCGCCCCGTTCCGTACTCGACCTCGAGATCCTGCCCTTCCGTGACGATTCCGTCGGAGTCGACGGATCGGATCCGGCCTGCCGCGGCGATGGAGATGAGGTCACCCCTCGAACCATCGGAGCCCACGGGTGGGAGCCGGTACCAGCCGGTCGTCAATGTGGCGACGCCGCCGGCCAGGTGGCTGCCGAGCACCGGGGTGGTCGCCGGGTCGAGGCCGTACGGGAGAGCCACCGCGCTGCCGTTGATGCCGACCCGTCCGGCCCCGCCAGCCGTTCCCGCCGCGTTGCCCGACTTCGCCTGGCTGTCGTTCGAATCGACCGAGTTCGCCGTGACCGAATCCGACGATTCCTTGTCGGCACTCAGGTCGGCGGCGACACCGTTCGGCTCGAAGCCGACCGTGCCCGGCCCGGCCAGGCCGGTCGCGGGGCCACCCGAGAGCGGTTGCAGCATGGAGGCATTCGGGTCGGTCTCGAGCAGCACGTCGTTGGCGAGACCACAGACCTGGCCGCCGAGCGTGTTGAAGTTCGCACGTCCGACGGAGTACGCCGGGTACTGCGCGACGGCACCCTTGGCGAGCGAGAGGACCTCGAAGAGCACCATCGCCGCGGCGGCGACGGTGAGCGGAGGGATCGCCCAGAGCCGGCTGGTCCGCGCCGAACCGTTGCCGGAGTGCGGTTCTCGGACGTGACACCAGACCGCGACGAGCAGCATCGCCATCGTGGCTCCGAGCAGCACGGTGCCCGCGCCGAGCCCGCCGATGGAGACCGGCTTGTCCCACCACGGCACGCTGTAGCTCGAGACGTACCACCAGCCGTTGCTGCCGGTGAACGACATGGCGAGCACGAACAGCACGGCCGCGGCGAACAGCGCGCGGTTGCGAGGTGACCGCAGGACCTGGACGCTCACGGCGACCGTGGTCAGCACGGCGACCGCGCCGGCCAGTCCCGCGTAGATCCCCAGGTGGTGCGTCCACTTCGTCGGGGTGAACATCATCAGCACCATCGCGCCGAGGGTGATCCCGAGGATCCGGCGCGCCGGTCCGGCGGCGGTCCCGGGGATGCGGCCGCCCTTGCGGAGCATCGCCAGGATGCTCACGGCCACGCCGAGGATCATGATGAAGATGCCGAATCGGCGGGCCAGCGATCCGTCAGGCGAGATGTTCAGCAGCCACTGGTAACGCAGGTACTCGTCGAACCACTTCTCGTTGGGCCCCGCGACCTCGTGCACTCGCTGCATCTCGAAGACCGCCGCCACCGTCTGGTCCGCGAAGATCACCGCCAGGATCGCGGTGCCCGACGCGAGGAGCGGCAGCAGCAGCGCGAGGTAGCCGACCGTCTTCGCGCGGGCGACGACGATCTGGCCGATGGGGCGCAGTCCGGCGATCAGCGCGGCGAAGCAGATGATCCCGGAGGGGCCGACCGAGAGGGTCATGGCGGCGACCAGGATCGCGCCCGCGGCGGGGAGCAGCCGTCGGGTGGCGATGGCGCGCTCGACCGAGCACCAGGTCAGCAGCACGCCCGCCGCGACGATCGGTTCGGGGCGCAGCCCGTTGTTGTACGGGAGCCAGACTGCGAGGAAGGCCAGGCCGCCGGTCCACAGGGCCAGCCGGTTGGCCCGCGCCGCGACGCCGAGACGGGGCACCACCTCACGGCTGAGCACCAGCCAGGTCACGATGCCCGCGATCAGCGCGGGCAGCCGGACGAAGGGGCTCGCGGGCGTGATGTGGGCCAGCAGCCCGAACACCTCGTAATACGGCGTCCCGAAGGGCGTTTCGGGCACCCCGTAGTACCGGAAGTAGTTCGCCATGTAGCCGGCCTGCTCGGCGGCGCGGGCCATCGTGAACTGATAGCCGTCGTCCGAGGTGGTCGCGCCGATGAAGTGCCACAGCACCAGGGTGCCGATGATCACGGCGTCCACCACGCCGAATTTCCACCAGCGCGCGGGCAGGAACCGGCGCGAGCGCCTGCCGTCGACGCGGTCGAGGCGGTGCAGGGCGAGGAGGGAGGCGAGCATGGCCAGCACGCCGACGACCATCGCGATCAGCTTGAGCGTCGACGGTGTCGAGGTGAAGCGCGAGTCGAGTTCCGCGGTGACCTGGAGGCCGGCAGGCGCCGCACCCTCCAGATCGGTGAACACCCCGACCATCTGGGGACGGAGGTCGCCCTCGTACACGGTCGGGGCGATCGCGGACCCGGTGATCTCGGCGGTGGTCCTCGTCGCGTCGGAGGACACCGCGATCGCGCAGTCGCCGCCTGCGAGCCGGTCGAGCGGCGCGGACAGCAGCACCGTGTCGCGCAGGACCACCTCGATGCGGCCTGGATCATCCGCGCCCGCGGGCGTGACCTTGGCCACGAGGCCGTAGTGCTCGGCGTCGGGGGCACCGTTCGGGGCGGTGGCGACGAGGGTGCCGCCCTGTCCTGCCAACGGGCCGATGGCCGAGCAGGGGATCTCGACGTCGAGGCTCACCGGCGAGTAGGAGACGAGCGGCGCCGAGACGCTGCGCGCCAGGTCCTGCTGCGGCCACGAGAGCACCGTCTCGTCCGTCACGACGGGCAGCAACGGTACCGACAGGGTGAGGAGCATGCCGATCAGGCCCGTGACGATCGCGGTCCAGCGGGCGCCGCGGAGCGAGGACTTCCCGGGCTCCTGGTGGGGATCGTGTTCCGGACCTGGTGCCGATGCGGGTCTCGTCGCCACGATGCTGTCAACCACGGGTTCGGATGCTAACCGCAATCAACTCATGAATGAAACGAACGACTTCCGCGCTCACTCCCGCAGCGTGGCGTGGAATGCGACGCGATCGCCGCGGTAGAGCGAGCGGACCCTCTCGATCGGAACACCCGCTGTGTCCAGGGAGATCCGGTTCAGCAGCAGCATCGGCATCGCGGTCGTCGAGTCGAGAAGGGCGGCCTCGCGCGGCGACGCCAGCACCGTCTCGATCCGTTCGGTGGCCGAGTCGAAAGTCACTCCGGTGGCGCGGATCGCGGCGTACAGCGAGGTGCCCGGGTCGAACGCCCGTGCCATCGAGGCGAATCGGGAGGCAGGCAGGTACGTGCTCTCGAGCCCGATCTTCTGTCCGTCCGCGAGCAGAACGCGCTCGAGGTGGATCACGGCAGCCCCAGCGGCCAGCCCGAGGTCCGCGGCGAGCTCGGAATCGGCCCGCTCATCCTCGAAGGTGACCAACTCCCGACCGGGCACCCGGCCCTGACTGACCGCGCCCTCCGTGTACGAACGGAGTGAGAGCGGCTGGGTGAGTTTCGGGCCGGCGACGACGGTGCCACGGCCGCGACGCTGGATCCTGCCCTCCACCAGTAGTTCGTGCACGGCTTGGCGCACCGTCTCCCTGGACACCTCGAAGCGCCCCGCGAGGTCACGCTCCGCCGGCACGGGATCGCCCTCGTCGAGATCGTCGATGATGGCCGCCAGTTCGGTGCGCACCCGGAAGTACTTGGGCGCTGACTCGCCCGCGTCGCCCCAACCGATCCCGTTGTCGTTCATGCAGGTCAGCGTACCTCAAATTGGTCTATACCAATTGTTCATCCGGCGTTCTCCTCGCCATCACCAGATGGTCTAGACCAAAATGCATGCTCTTCGCCATGCGAATTCTGATTGTGGGCGGAGGCATCCTCGGCACGGCCCACGCCGACGAGGCGATCCGCCGCGGGCACGACGTGATCCAGCTCGAGCGCGAGACCGAGGCCCGCGGCGCGACCGTGCGCAACTTCGGCCTGGTGTGGGTCTCCGGCCGCGCCGAGCACGAGCTCGAGGCGGCGCTGCGCTCGCGCCAACTATGGGAGGACCTCGCCGCCCGCGTCCCGGCGGTCGGGTTCCGCGCGGCCGGCTCGATGACGCTGCTGCGCACTCCCGCGGAGGTCGCGGTCGCCGAGGAGGCGATGGCCCGCCCCGACGCCGGGGCCCGCGGCTTCGCGCTGCTCGACCAGGAACAGGTGCTCGCCGTCAACCCGGCCCTGCGGGGGAAGTTCCTCGCCGGGCTGCACTGCGGCCGCGACGGCGCCGTCGAGTCCCGCGTGGCCCTGCCCGCGATCCGCCGCCACCTCGAGGAGAGCGGCCGCTACACCTTCCACGCGGGCACCGAGGCCCGCGAGGTGACCTCCGACGCGGCGGGCGTGCACGTCCGCGACGACCACGGACGCGTATTCGACGCCGACCTGGCCATCGTGTGCCCCGGCGCGACCCTCGGCGGCCTGGCCCGGGACCTGGCCGGGGAGTTGCCACTGCGCCGGGTCCGGCTGCAGATGATGCAGACCGCCCCGCTCGGCGAGGAGCTGACCACGGCCATCGCCGACGGCGACAGCCTGCGGTACTACCCCGGCTTCGCGGGCGCCGCCCTGGAGAACCTCAGGACCGTCCAGCCGCAGGCCCCGACCGCCGAGGCACACCGGATGCAGCTGCTCTGCGTGCAGCGCCTGCACGGCGGACTGACCATCGGCGACACCCACGAGTACGACGAGCCGTTCGACTTCGACGTCGACGAGGCGCCGTACCAGCACCTGACCGGGGTCGTCGAGGAGCTGCTCGGCCGCAGGTTGCCCGCGATCGTCAAGCGCTGGGCGGGCGTCTACAGCCAGTGCCTCGACCCAGGCGAGCTCGTGCACCGCGGCAGTCCCGCGGACAACGTCTGGGTGGTGGCCGGCCCCGGCGGCCGCGGCATGACCCTCGGCCCCGCCCTCGCCGAACAGACCGCCGACCAGCTCGGCCTCTGAATCACCGACACATCCATCGCCCCAGGAGAAATCGTGACCGCCACCCCCACCGAACTCGCCGTGCTCGACATGGCGGGCACCACCGTCTCCGACGACGGACTGGTGCTGCGGGCCTTCGCCGCGGCGGCCGACGCCGCCGGTCTGCCGCCCGAGGGCGCCGAGGCCGACGACGCGCGCCGGTACGTCCTCGACACCATGGGTCAGTCCAAGATCGTCGTCTTCCGCGCACTGTTCGGGGACGAGGACCGCGCCCAGGCCGCCAACATCGCCTTCGAGTCCGCCTACGACCGGTTGATCGAGGAGGGCAACGCCGAGCCGATCCCCGGTGCGGCGGAATCGATCACCGCGCTGCGCGAGGCCGGGATCAAGGTCGCACTGACCACCGGGTTCAGCCGCAGCACCCAGGACAAGCTGCTCGCCGCGCTCGGCTGGCAGACCATCGCCGACCTCACCCTGTCCCCCGCCGAGGCCGGCCGCGGTCGGCCCTACCCGGACCTGATCCTCACCGCGCTGCTGCGCCTGCGGGTCGACGACGTGAAAAGCGTTGCTGTGCTGGGAGACACGTCCAACGACGTGACGAGTGGGCTGCGCTCGGGCGCATCGATCGTCGCGGGCACCCTCACCGGCGCCCACGACGAGGACCAGCTCCGCTCAGCGGGCGCCACTCACGTCGTGCCCACGGTGCGCGAGTTCGCCCGGCTCCTCCTGAATCCCTAGCACTTCTCATTCACAGCACCTGGCTCGACCGTCCCGCACACGAAGAATCCCTCACCCACAGTTAGGAATCCGTCATGCGCATCCACCCCAGCCTGGCCGCAGCCGCCCTGGCCGCGACCCTGCTCACCCTGACCACCGCCTGCGGTGGCACCGGCACCGCCGCGAGCTCCGACACCGAGACGGTCACCGTCTACAGCGCCGACGGCCTGAGCAACTGGTACAAGGCCCGGTTCGACGAGTTCACCAAGGAGACCGGCGTCGCCGTCAACCTGGTCGAGGCCGGCTCCGGCGAGGTCGTCTCCCGCGTCGAGAAGGAGCAGTCCAACCCGCAGGCAGACATCGTCGTCACGCTGCCGCCGTTCATCCAGAAGGCGGACGCGCAGGGCCTGCTGCAGCCCAGCGGGATCGACACCTCCGCGGTCCCCACCGAGGAGAAGGACCCGGCGGGCAAGTACGTCCCGGTCGTCAACAACTATCTCAACTTCATCGCCAACCCTGGTGCGAACCCGGCCCCCGCGACCTGGGACGACCTCCTCGGCGAGCAGTTCAAGGGCAAGCTGCAGTACTCCACCCCCGGCCAGGCAGGCGACGGCACCGCGGTGCTGCTGCTGCTCCAGCACCTCAAGGGCAAGGAGGGCGCGCTCGACTACATGAACAAGCTGCAGGCCAACAACGTCGGGCCGTCCTCGTCCACCGGCAAACTGCAGCCGAAGGTCAGCAACGGTGAGCTGCTGGTCGCGAACGGCGACGTGCAGATGAACCTCGCGTCCATCGCGGACGACGGCTCCAAGTTCAACGTCTTCTTCCCCGCCGAGGCGAACGGGGCCCGCACCACGGTGGCGCTGCCCTACGTGATGGGCCTGGCCAAGGGCGCACCGCAGTCCGAGCAGGCAAAGAAGCTGATGGAGTACCTGCTCTCGGAGAAGGCGCAGCAGACCGTCGGACCCGACGCGCTGGGCGTCTCGGTCCGCAAGGACGTGCGCGAGGCCGCGACCGTCGACGTCAACGACAAGTCCACCCCGGCTGGCCTGTTGAACGGGGTCACCGTCTGGACCCCGAACTGGAACACCGTCATCGCCGAGCTCGACGCGGACGTCGCGGCCTACCAGAAGGCCACCGGGAACTGACATGAGGAGGATCAACGCCGGGCTGGCCCGGCCGAGGATCGGATCGGCTCCCACCACGAGCAGTGCCGAGTCCGGCATCCTCGGGGCCACCGACTACTCCGCTCCCGCCATCACCTTCGACCGCGTCAACGTGGCCTACGGGCGGGGCAAGAGCACCACCCGGGCGTTGATCGATTTCAACCTGCGGGTGTCCCCGGGAGAGACCGTGGCTCTCCTGGGGCCCAGCGGGTCCGGCAAGTCCACCGCGCTCAAGGCACTGGCCGGCTTCACCCGGCCGGTGTCGGGTTCGGTCCGGCTGGCCGGCAGGGACATCACGGACCTGCCGCCCGCCAAGCGCGGCATCGGGGTGGTCGTGCAGTCGTATGCGCTGTTCCCGCACATGCGGGTCTCGGAGAACGTCGCCTTCGGCCTGCGCTCGCACCGGGTGCCCCGCGCGGAGATCGGCACGCGGGTTGCCGAGGCGCTGGAAATGGTTGGCATGTCCGCCTTCGGCAAGCGACTGCCCCGCGAACTGTCCGGCGGGCAGCAGCAGCGGGTCGCCATCGCGCGAGCCCTGGCGATTCGGCCGAAGGTCCTGCTGCTCGACGAGCCGCTGGCCGCGCTCGACGCCCAGCTCCGGCAGAGCATGCTGGCCGAGCTCCAGCAGCTGCGGGCGGCCCTGCCGGACACCGCGATGCTCTACGTGACCCACGACCAGAGCGAGGCCCTTGCGCTGGCCGACCGGATTGCCGTGATGCGCGACGCCCGGCTCGTCGACATCGACACCGCGGAGAACCTCTGGAAGCGGCCGCCCAGCAGCTTCACCGCGGCCTTCCTGGGCGGCGCGAACCTGCTGCCCTGCACCGTGACCCGGGTGATCGGCACCTCGGCCCTGGTGTCGGTCGGGGGCACGCCGGTGACCGCGCACGCGCCACGGCCGGACATCAGCCCGACCGAGTGGGAGTCCGACGCCGGAGCCCTGCTCTGCCTGCGGCCGCACGCGATCACCCTCACCGCGCCCACCGAGCGCGGCGCGCTCCCCGGGCGGGTCACCGCCAGCGTCTGGCGCGGCTCGACCACCAGGCTCACCGTCGCGCTGGCCGCCCTGCCCGACGCCCTGCTCGAGGTGGACGTGACCGGGCACGACGAGCGGCCGGCCGGAACCGCTGTTGGCGTTCGCTTCCCGGACCAGGGCGCGGTGCTCGTCCCCGCGCCGGGGCAGACGTCATGACCGCCGTCCTCGATCGGGTCCACCTCGATCCCCCTCCGGTCCGGCCGGAGCCGAGCCGGTGGCGGCCGGTGGCCTGGGCGCTGCCGCCGCTGCTGCTGGTGCTCGGCTTCGCCGTCTACCCGATGGCCCGCGTGCTCGCCGAGTCCACCGTCACCGACGAGGGCAGGGGGCTGTCCACCTGGACGGAGGTGCTCGCGTCCGCGCAGTTCCGAAACGCGTTGTGGCGCACCATCGAAATTGCGGTCGCCTCCACACTGGGATGCCTGGTGCTGGGCACCTTCCTCGCGCTGGTGCTCGCCTTCGTGCCCTTCCCCGGCGCCAAGGTGGTCGGCCGGCTGATCGACACCATCCTGTCGCTGCCCTCGTTCCTCATCACGCTGGCGTTCACCTTCCTGTACGGAACTGCGGGCGCGGTCAATGCCCTCCTCACCCAGCTCACCGGCGCCGACAGCGGGCCACTGAACTTCCTGAACACCCCGCTCGGGGTGATCGCCGCGGAGATCACCTTCTTCACCCCGTTCGTGGTGCGGCCCCTGCTGGCCGCCTTCACCCAGATGCCCCGCGAACAACTCGACGTCGCGGCGAGCCTCGGCGCCTCCCCGTGGCGGGTGCTGCGGACCGTCGTGATGCCGGAGGCCTGGCCCGCGCTGATGGCGGGCGGCTCGCTGGTACTGCTGTTGACGCTCAACGAGTTCGGCATCGTGCTGTTCACCGGGGCCAAGGACGTCGTGACGCTGCCGGTGCTGATCTACACCCGCGGCATCGTGACCTTCGACCTGCCGGGCGCCGCGGTGATCGCGAGCGTCCAGGTGGTGCTGTCGCTGTCGCTGTACTGCGGCTACCGATTCCTGTTCAACCGACTGTTGGGAGGCCGCCGTGCTGCTGTGGACCACACGCGCTAGGACGCTGGCCCTGGCGCTCTTCGGCGTCGTGGTGGTCGTGGTGTTCGTCGCCCCCATCGCCACCGTGATCGCAGCCGCCCTCGCGGGGGCCTGGACCGGGCCGCTGCCGTCGAACCTCGGCCCGAAGAACCTCTCCGCCGCACTCTCCGAGGAGAACCTGGCGAGCCTCGCGGTCAGCCTGCAGACCGCGTTCATCGCGGGCGCGCTTGCCTTGTTCGTCGGCACCTGGGCGGCACTCGCGGCCCGCGAGGCGCCCGCCTGGCTGCGCAAGACCACCGACGCGGTCTTCCACCTGCCGATCGCGGTGCCGTCGGTGGCGATCGGCCTCGGGCTGCTGATCGCCTTCAACGCTGAGCCGCTGCTGCTGGGCGGAACCAAGTGGATCGTGATCCTCGCGCACACCGTGCTGGTGCTGGCGTTCGCGTTCAGCTCGGTCTCCGTGGCGCTGGACCGGCTCGACCCCGCCTATCGGCAGGCCGCCGAGTCGCTCGGCGCCGGACCGACGCGGGTACTGCTGCGGATCACCCTGCCGCTGTTGCTGCCCGCGCTCGGCGCGGCTGCGGGCCTGGCGATCGCGCTGTCGATGGGTGAGCTGGGCGCGACCATCATGGTCTACCCGGCCACCTGGAAGACGCTGCCGGTGACCATCTTCGGGCTCACCGACCGCGGACAGGTGTTCCTCGCGGCCGCCGACACCACCCTGCTGATGGCCGTCACCCTGGTCGCCCTGCTGGTGGTCGGGCGCATCCGAAGGCGATAGGCGATAGGCGCTGACGCGCCTGTGCGTGGTTGACGAGTGTCTGGACTCGTCAACCACGCACGGGCGGCGCAGCCGCCTACTTCTGGCGCAGGAGGTAGCGCTGCACCTTGCCGCTGGGGGTCTTCGGCAGCGATGGCACGAAGTGCACGGTCCGCGGGTAGGCGTGCGCGGCGAACTTCTTCTTGACCAGCGTCTGCAGCTCGGCCTCGAGCTCGCCGGTGCCGTCGACGCCGTCGCGGAGCACCACGAAGGCCTCGAGCACCTCGCCGCGCAGCTCGTCGGGCATGCCGACGACGGCCGCCTCGATCACGTGCTCGTGCATCACCAGGACGCTCTCCACGTCGAAGGGCCCGATGCGGTAGCCGGCCATGATGATCACGTCGTCGTCGCGCGAGGAGAAGAAGAAGTGGCCGTCCTCGTCGGTCCTGCCCGCGTCGCCGGTGATGTACCAGCGGCCGTCCGCACTGAAGCGCTGCGCGGTCTTCTCGGGGGCGTCGACGTAGCCGGTGAACCACATCAGCGGGCTGGCCTTGGCGTCGATGGCGACGCGACCGGCGGTACCGGCGGGCGCGACCTCGTCAGCGTCGTCGAGCAGCACGGCGCAGCTCCAGCCCGGCAGCGGCCGGCCCATCGAACCGGGCCGCACGTCCTCACGCAGGCCGTCCGCCCACGCGTTGACGATGAACATACCGTGCTCGGTCTGCCCGTAGTGATCGCGCACCTCGGCGCCGAGGGCGCTCTGGGACCAGGCGACGACGTCGGGGGTGAGCGGCTCGCCCGCCGAGGACGCCCGGCGTAGCGACAACCCCTCGGGCACCGGCGTGGTGTCGGCGCGCAGGCTGCGGTAGACGGTCGGCGCGGCCGCGAAATTGGTGACGCCGAACTTCTCGATGATCTGCCAGGTGAGCGGCGCGGAGAAGCCCGAGTGCAGCAGGAGGCTGCGGGTGCCCGCCGCCAGCGGGCCCAGCAGCGCGTAGTACAGCCCGTAGGCCCAGCCCGGGTCCGCGGCGTTCCAGAACACGTCATCGCTGCGGACGTCGAGGCCGAACTCCTGATAGGCGTGGAACGAGGCCAGCGCGCGCACCGGCACCGGCACGCCCTTCGGGGTCCCGGTGGTGCCGCTGGTGAACAGCTGCACCATCGGGCCGTTGCCGCCGACCGCGACCGCGGCGCCTGCCGGGTCCTCGGCGGTGTGCGCCGCGAGCAGGTCCGCGAACCGAAGCTGGTCCGCGGACTCGGGCTCCCCCGCCGCGACGATGACCCGCCAGGTCGCGTCGGCCGGGATGTCCTCGCCGGGCGTGAGCTTGGCGAGCTGGTTCTGATCGGACACCACGAACTTGGCGCCGCTGGAGGCGAGCCGGAACGCGATGGCCGGGGACGCGAACGCGGTGAACAGCGGCACGTGCACGGCGCCGCGGCGCCAGATGCCGAGCAGCGCGATGACCAGCTCCGCGGACTTGCCCATCAGGGTGGCCACGCAGTCGCCCGGCTCGACGCCGAGCTCGGCCAGCGCGGCCGCGAACTTGGTCGATTCCGCCCGCAGCTCGCCGTAGCTCAGGTCACGCGAGGTCAGATCGCCCTCGATCACCGTGAACGCGACATCGGTGTCGGGGTGCCGGTCACACAGCAGGTCCGCGGCGCAGGCCTGCGGCGTGTCGTACTGCTCCAGCAGCTCGCGCACCCGCGAGGTGGCATCGGTGCCCATGGTTTGCTCCTTCAACAGCGGTCCGGCAGACGCCGAACTTCTCCATGGCCCTATGATCTAGCTCACAAACAACACGCGCCACCCCCGGAAAGGGGTAACCAATGCTCTCCCGCACCCCACCCCTGTTGCGGCCCCGCGACGGCGACGCCCTGCGCGCCGAACTGCGCGCGGTCGCGGCACGGGCGAACGTGCCAGTGCTGTTCGGCGGCGAGGTCTCCGCGAGCACGTTGCACCTGACCGAGTTCTTCGGGACCAGGACCAACGGGCTCAAGGGCCTGGTGATCCCGCCGAACTCGGGGTTGGGCGGACGGGTGGTCCTGCAACGGCAGCCGGTCTCGATCCCCGACTACGGCAGCGCGATGTCGATCACGCACCACTACGACCGGCCGGTCCTCGGCGAGGGCATCCGCTCGGTGCTCGCGGTCCCCGTCCTGGTCGACGGCGCCTCGCGCGCGGTGCTCTACGCCGCGGTCCGGGAATCCATGCCGATCGGCGACCGCACCGCCGAGATACTGGTGCAGGCGGGCCGCAGGCTCAGCACCGAGCTCGCCATCCGCGACGAGGTGGACCGCCGCCTGCAGATGCTCGGGGTGCTCGACAGCAACCGGGGCAACGCGAGCGGAGCGGTGGCCGAGGGAATCCGGGGCGCCCACGCCGAACTGCGCGGGCTCGCCCAGTCGGTGCCCGAGGGCCCGCTCCGGGGGCGGCTGCGCGCGGTGTCCGACAAGTTGGCTGCGCTGGTCAACGACGAAGCGGAAGCCGGCGACGCCTCGGTCACGCTGTCGCCCCGGGAGCTGGACGTGCTCGCCCATATCGCCCTCGGCTGCACCAACAACGAAGTGGCCCATCGGCTCTCGCTCCAGCCCGAGACGGTCAAGAGCTATCTGCGTGCCGCGATGGGCAAGCTCGACGCCCACTCGCGTCACGAGGCGGTGGTCACCGCCAGGAGGTTGGGTCTGCTTCCGTAAGCACCGCGGCCGGCCAGGCCGCCCTCACCGAGGGGATGCGCAGTGACGAAACCACCAGCCGCCGTGAACGAATCGCAGGACGAACCGACACTCAAGCGGGTGATGGGCCCGTGGTTGCTGCTGCTGTTCATCGTCGGCGACATCCTCGGCACCGGCATCTACGCGCTGACCGGGCAGGTCGCCAACGATGTCGGCGGCGTGGTGTGGCTGCCCTTCCTTGTGGCATTCGTGGTCGCGCTGATCACCGCGTTCAGCTACCTCGAACTGGTCACCAAGTACCCCCAGGCCGCAGGCGCCGCGCTGTACACCCACAAGGCCTTCGGCATCCAGTTCTTCACCTTCATGGTGACGTTCGCGGTGATGTGCTCCGGGATCACCTCCGCCGCCACTGCCTCGCGGGCGTTCGCCGCCAACTTCGCCGAGGCCTTCGACCTGGACGTGCGGACCGGGATCGGGATCACGCTGATCGGCATCGTCTTCATGATCGCGGTGGCGGCGGTCAACTTCCGGGGAGTCGGCGAGTCCGTCAAGCTGAACGTGCTGCTGACCTGCATCGAGCTGTCCGGACTGCTGATCATCATCTTCATCGGCATGTGGGCGCTCGGCATCGGCGAGGGCGATTTCTCGAGGGCGGCGACCTTCGACACCGGCGACCGGTCCGCGCTGGGCGGCGTCATCGCGGCCACCACCCTCGCCTTCTACGCGATGGTCGGCTTCGAGGACTCGGTGAACATGGCCGAGGAATGCAAGGAGCCGAGCCGGATCTTCCCCAAGGTCCTGCTCATCGGCCTCATCTCGACCGGCATCATCTACGTGCTGGTGTCGGTCACGGCGATCGCCCTTGTCCCCGCAAACGATCTCGGCGAGGGCGACACCCCGCTTCTCAAGGTCGTGCAGGCGGGCGCACCGGGCTTCCCGATCGGGATCTTCGCGTTCATCACCATGTTCGCGGTCGCCAACTCCGCGCTGATCAACATGCTGATGGCGAGCCGACTGCTGTACGGCATGAGCCGTCAGCACGTGCTGCCGCCGCAGCTCGGCAGGGTGCACCGCACCCGACGCACCCCGTACATCGCGATCGGATTCACCACGCTGCTGGCGCTGGGACTGATCACGATCGTCGGCGAGGTGCCCCAGCTCGGCGGCACCACCGCGCTGCTGCTGCTGTGCGTGTTCACCGTCGTGAACATCGCCGTCCTGGTGCTGCGCAAGGACACGGTGGACCACAAGCACTTCCGCGCGCCGACCGTGCTGCCGATCATCGGCGCGATCAGCTGCGCCTTCCTTGCCACGCCGCTCACCGACCGCGATCCCGCGCAGTACAAGATCGCGGGCGTGCTGCTGGCGATCGGCGTGGTGCTGTGGTTCGTCAACAACCTGGCCAACAAGAAGCTGGGCGTGAAGGCTGAGCTGCACCCCGAGTTCCTCGGCGAGGAGGGCGTGCCGCCCGGACCGATGAACTGAGCGGACGTAAGGACAGAATCTAGAACAAGTTCTACCTTTCCTGGCATACTCCGATCGACCGTCCGACGCCGATCCCAGGGGTGCCATGTCCGCGAATCCGTCCACCGACGACCTGCTGGCCCTCGCGCGCTGCTCCCCCTCGGCTGTTGCCGTGCACGACAAGGTCGCGTGGCTCGGCCTGTTCGCACGCCAGCACATCATCGAGGACCCGGTCGGCGGACGCCCCGTGCTCGGCGGCCTGTACGACCGGAAGTCGGGCCGACGCGGGGGCGACCCGCTGGCCCGGTTCTGGGACACCTTCATCGCGCCCAACGACATCAGCTTCGACATCGAGCACGAGGACATCGTCGACGGCCTGCACGTGGTCCGCGACGTGACCATCGAGACCCGGCTCTCGGCCGGGGTCGTGGCCAGGGCACCGATGCACCTGCTCTACGAGGCCACCCTCGACGACGGCGAGCCGCGGATCCGCCGCATCGCCGCGCACTGGGAGGTGACGCCGATGTTCGCGCAGGTCGCAGGCGTCAGCCCCGAGCGGTTGACGGTCGCCGGCTCGATGAGCGCACGGATGCTGCGCCTGCAGGGCCTCGGCGGCACCCTCGCCTTCGGCAAGGCCGCGCTGAGCGTGGGCAAGAAGGGCAAGGACGCGGTTCGGCGACTGGTCGACTCGGCCCAATGCGGCGACGCGACTGCGCTGAAGATGCTCGGCGGCAACGCGATCACCGACCTGACCAAGGTGATCGCGGCGGGCGACGCGGTCACCGCCACCGGGACCGTGGACGGCGCCCACGCTGTGCTGTTCGCCTACCTGGACCGCAAGACCCACACCGTCAGCGAGTGCAAGGTGTACCGCGCCGCCTGATCGTGGTCGGGCGCCGAGTTCACCAGGCGGTCACGGTGTTCACGATCAGCGGACGGGCGTTCCACAGCTCTCCGCCGATCTCGAACCGGGCAGGCGTCGCACAACACGGCAACCTGTCCAGACGAACAGCACACCACCGATGACGAACCACGGATTCCACAGCGCCAGACTCCATCGCGTCTGCTCCGGCCCGACCGCTGTCCGGACACCGCCTGCATCCGTGATCAGCAGAAGCTCCACCACGACACCGCGTGCGACCATGACCAGCCCGGCCGCGCCGATCAGCCATCCCAAGATCCGGCGGAGTTGCGGGGGGAGTTGAGCGCTCGCGGCACCGCCGACAACACCCGCAGCCGCCAGGAGAAGCGCAGCGACGCCCCACAAGCCGAGCACTACGAACACAGTCGGTCGGCGGGCTGCCAGCTCCGCTCCCGCCGACGACGCCAAACCTGCCGATCCACCCAAAGCCCAGAACACATGCAACGCGGCAAACGCACAGCACCACGAAACCGCACTGACAGCGACCCAGTCCCGACCTCTCATCCGCGGCATCCTGTGCCGGCAACGGCAGGCATCATCGCCCGGTCAGTACCCCTCGGGCAACGCCACGAACATGTCCCGGGTCACGGCCACCGCGTTGTCGGAGCTGCCGCCCCTGACCACCAGCGTCGCGAACGCGATGTCGCCGCGGTACCCGACGAACCACGCGTGCGAGCCGCCGTCGACCTCGGCCTCACCGGTCTTGCCGTAGATCTCGCCCTGGTCGGCGATCCGGGTGGCGGTACCGCTGGTGACCACGTCTCGCATCATCCCGCGCAGGCCCGCGACCATCTCCGGGCTGATCGGCGGGTGTGCACCCTCGATCTTGGTCTCCTCCCCCGAGATCAGCGTCGGCACCGGCGTCGACCCGTTCGCGATCGTCGCCGCCGCCAGCGCCATCCCGAAGGTGCTCACGACGACCTTGCCCTGCCCGAAACCGTCCTCGGTGCGCTGTACCAGTTCCGGTGCGGGCGGGACGGATCCGGAATCCGTCGGCAGGCCCGGCACGTCGTAGTCGGGTCCGATGCCGTAGCGCGCGGCCGCCACCGTCAGGGCGTCGGGCGCCATCTCGCTGGCCAGCTTGGCGAAGGTGGTGTTGCACGAGCGCGCGAACGCGGTGCTCATCGGCACCGTGCCCAACGCGAACTCGTTGTAGTTGGGCACCGACCGTTCCCCGATGACGATCCGTCCCGGGCAGCCGACGGGGGTGCCGGGCTGGGCGAGGCCGTTGTCGATCGCCGCGCCCGCGGTGACGATCTTGAAGGTGGAGCCGGGCGGGTACAGACCCGTCGTCGCGACCGGGCCGTCCTTGTCGGCGGCCTTGTTCTGCGCGACGGCGAGGATCGCGCCGGTGGACGGCTGAAGCACCACCATCATCGCCTGCTCGGCCCTCGCGTTGACCGCGTTCTGCGCGGCCACCTGGATGGGCCGGTCCAGGCTCACGGAGAAGGACGGCGCCGGTTGGGGTTTGGTCTCGGTGAGCACATCGATGTCCACGCCGTTCTTGTTGACCGTGACCACGCTCCAGCCGGCCTTGCCGTCCACCTCGTCGATGACCCGCTTCTTGACCTGGCCGATCAGATCGGGGGCGAAGTCGCGATCGGTGGAGACCAGGTCCGCCTCCTCGGTGATCGAGACCCCGGAGACGCCGCTCAGCGCGGCGGCCACCGTGTCGTAGTCCTCCTGCCGCAGGCTCGCCACCAGGTAGTCGCCGCTGACCGAGGTCGCCGACTCCACGATGGACTGCGGGGTGAGGGACGGGACGAACGGCTCCAGCGCCGACGCCAGCGCGGTCGCTGCCGCGGTGGGGTTGCCGGAGTCCTTGGCGTTGAACTTGATCCGCTGGATGGTCCCCGGCACCAGCACGTCCGAGCCGGCCCGCTCGTTCACCCGGGCCCGCGGCGCCGGGGTGGCCCGCAGCGTCATCGTCTGGGTGTCGCCGAGCTTCGGATGCAGGTCGGTCGCGTTCCAGCGGACCGCCCACTCGCCGTTACGCCTGCCCATCTGCAGGTCGCCGGTGTAGGTCCACACCCGGTCCTTGGGTAGATGCCATTCGTAGGTGTAGCCGACGGTCGCGGTGTCGCCGTCCATTCGGACCGATCTGGTCGTGGCGCCGAGGGATTCGGCCTGCAGTCCCTCCCACGCGGCGTCGAGCGCGGAGCGGGCGTCCGCCGGCCGGTCGGACAGTGCGGCGGCACGCTCGGTGTCCCGATCGGCGACGGCGTCGAGGAACTCCTGCGCGGCCGGTTCGGGGCCGTCCGGTTTCGGGGTGCACGCGACCGCGCCGAGCACGAGCGCGCCCGTGACGACGAGCGAGGAGAGGATGCGGGGTGCGGCGGTGGAGATCATCGCCTGCCATCGTAGGTGGGCTCACCGCCCGCGCCGGGTAGGCACCCGCACTGTGAGCGCTTTTCGCCCCGCTAGTCCAGCAGGACCGTCGAGAAGGTGCCCACCTGGGTGAATCCGATGCGCTGGTAGGTCCGCCGCGCCTGGTGGTTGAAGCTGTTCACATAGAGGCTCGCGGTGCGGCCCGACGCCACCACCGCCGCCGCCACCGCTGCGGTCCCTGCCGCGCCGAGACCGTGGCCCCGGTACTGCGGGTGCACCCACACGCCCTGGATCTGGCCGACCTGCGCGGACATCGAGCCGACCTCCGCCTTGAAGGTCACCTCTTCGCCGTCGAACCTGGCCCAGGCCCGGCCCGCAGCGATCAGGCCCGCGACCCGGCGACGGTAGCCGCGGCCACCGTCGTTGGAGCGCGGGTCGACCCCGACCTCCTCGATGAACATCGCGATCGCGGCCGTGAGGTACGGCTCGAGCTGATCCATCCGTACCGGACGCACGTATGGATCCGGCGCGACGACGGGCGGCGCCGACAGCGCGAGCAGCGGCTGCTCGGCGCGCACCTCGCGCGCCGGACCCCAATCGGTCTCGAGCATCTCCCACAGCGGCAAGGCCAACTCGCTGCGGCCGACCACCGACGAGCACATCCGCGGTCCCCGGCACGCCCGGTCCGCGAAGGCCCGCAGGTCGTCGAGGTCGCCGCGCAGCGGAACCATGTTCGCGCCCGAGAAGCACAGCGATTCGGCAGGGCCGCCCCTGCTCCAGAGCTCGCCGTTGATCGCTCGCGGGTCGATCCCGAGGTCCTGGATCCGCGCCGCGACCATGCACGAGGCGATCGGGTCGGCGTCCAGCACGCGCAGCACATGCACCCTGTCGCGCGCACCGAGCTGCCTGGCGCCGAGCAGTTTGAGCACCGAGTCACCCCCGGGTCGGGTCGTCGGGATTCGGATTGTCTGGTGATCCCACGATACGTGTGGGCGTCAGCTGACGGTAACGACCGGGGAACCCGATGCAGACTGGTCCTCGCCGAACTCCTCGGCGATCCGCATCGCCTCCTCGATCAGCGTCTCCACGATCATCGCCTCGGGCACCGTCTTGATGACCTTGCCCTTGACGAAGATCTGACCCTTACCGTTGCCGGACGCGACTCCGAGGTCGGCCTCGCGGGCCTCACCGGGACCGTTGACGACACACCCCATCACGGCCACCCGCAGCGGGATCTCCATGCCCTCCAGGCCGGCGGTCACCTGCTCGGCGAGCGTGTATACGTCCACCTGGGCGCGCCCGCACGACGGGCAGGACACGATCTCCAGCTTGCGCGGACGCAGGTTCAGCGACTGCAGGATCTGCGTGCCGACCTTGATCTCCTCGGCCGGCGGCGCGGACAGCGAGACGCGGATGGTGTCGCCGATGCCCTCCGAGAGCAACGCACCGAACGCGACAGCGGACTTGATGGTGCCCTGGAACGCGGGGCCCGCCTCGGTCACGCCGAGGTGCAGCGGGTAGTCGCACTGCGCGGCGAGCTGGCGGTAGGCCTCGACCATGATCACCGGGTCGTTGTGCTTGACCGAGATCTTGATGTCGCCGAAGCCGTGCTCCTCGAACAGGCCCGCCTCCCACAGTGCCGACTCGACGAGCGCCTCAGGGGTGGCCTTGCCGTACTTCTGCATCAGCCGCGGGTCCAGCGAACCGGCGTTGACGCCGATCCGGATCGGGATGCCCGCGTCGCCCGCGGCCTTGGCCACCTCGCCGACCCGACCGTCGAACTCCTTGATGTTGCCTGGGTTCACCCGCACCGCCGCGCACCCGGCGTCGATGGCGGCGAAGATGTACCGCGGCTGGAAGTGGATGTCCGCGATGACCGGGATCTGGCTCTTCTTCGCGATCGTCGCCAGCGCGTCGGCGTCCTCCTGGCGGGGGCAGGCCACACGCACGATGTCGCAGCCGGACGCGGTGAGCTCGGCGATCTGCTGGAGGGTGGCGTTGATGTCGTGCGTCTTGGTGGTGCACATCGACTGCACCGACACCGGGAAGTCGCTGCCGACCCCGACGGATCCGACCTGGAGCTGTCGGGTCTTGCGGCGCGGCGCGAGGACGGCGGCCGGGCCTTCGGGCATGCCCAATCCGACGGGGCTGGTCACGTGGATGCCTTCTTTCGTAGCGTCAGGACAAGTTTAGCGAGCACTAGAAGATCTTGATCGGGTTGACGATGTCCGCGGTCAGCGTGAGCAGCATGTACGCGCCGCCCAACGCGATGACCACGTAGGTGATCGGCATCAGCTTCATGTAGTTGACCGGTCCGCCCGCGGGCAGCCCGCGACGCGCGCGGATCGAGTCGCGGATCTTCTCGTAGATGGTCACCGCCATGTGCCCGCCGTCGAGCGGCAGCAGCGGCAGCAGGTTGAAGATGCCGAGGAAGAAGTTCAGCGTCGCCAGCAACCCGATGAACAGGTCGATGTATCCGCGTTCGGCCATCTGGCCGCCGATGACGGAGGCGCCGACGACGCTGATCGGGGTCTCGATGTCGCGTTCGCCGCCGGTGACGGCGGTCCACAGGTCCGCGACCTTCGACGGCATCTGGACAAGGGCATCGACGCTGCGGACGAAGACATCGCCGGTGTAGACGAAGCTGCCCGGTATGGCGGAGAGCGCCGAGTACTCGAGGAAGCTCGGCGGCGCCTTGATGCCGATCGCGCCGACGTCGCGGGAGACGGGCGGCAGCGGGTTGCTGTTGGTGGACGCCGGATCGTTGACCCAGCGCTGCGCCTGCTGCACCTGCACGTCGACCACCTGGGTCTCACCGTCCCGGTCAACGGTGAACTCCGCGGTGCCCGAGAGCGGCTGCGTCGCCGTGACGACGTCACGGAAGGTCGAGGTCGGCGTCCCGTTGACCGCGACGACCACGTCGCCGGGCATGATGCCCGCCTGCTGCGCGGGCCCCTCGCCGGTGCAGTCCGCGAGCGCGTAGTCGCCGTCCTTGCCGCTCTGCGTCGGCGCCACGCAGGTGACTCCCTCGACGACGGCCCTGGTCTCGGTGTTCGGCAGCCCCCAGCCGACGGCCTGGATGTAGACGAGCACGAAGCCGAAGATGAAGTTCATCGCGATGCCGCCGGACATGACGACCAGCCGCTTCCACGTCTTCTGCTTGTACATCGCCCGGTCGATCTCGTCGGGCGCGAGCTCGTCGTGCTGGGTCATGCCCGCGATGTCGCAGAAGCCACCGGCGGGGATCGCCTTGAGTCCGTATTCCGTCTCGCCGCGGCGGAAGGAGAAGATCTTCGGCCCGAAGCCGATGTAGTAGCGGCGGACCTTCATCCCCAGCGCGCGGGCGGTCCACATGTGGCCGGCCTCGTGCAGAGCGATGGAGACCGTGATGCCCAACGCGAACAGCACCACACCTATGACGAACACCATGCGGCTCTAGTCCTCCTGCTTGACGAGCTCGTGTGCCCGTGCGCGCGCCCACCCGTCCGCGGCGAGCACATCCTCCACGGTAGCCGGTGGCGCGGTCCACTCGTCGCCACCAGCGAGAACGCGTTCGACGGTGCGCACGATCGCCGGGAACCGGACGGTCCCGTCGAGGAACGCCTGCGCGGCGACCTCGTTGGCCGCGTTGTAGACCGCGGTCAGGCAGCCGCCTGCCTTGCCTGCCGCCCTGGCCAGGTCGACGGCCGGGAACACCGACGAGTCGAGCGGCTCGAACGTCCAGGTCGACGCTGTGGAGAAGTCGCAGGCCGCGGCGGCACCGGGCACCCGGTCCGGCCAGCCGAGCGCCAGCGCGATCGGCAACTTCATGTCCGGCGGGCTGGCCTGGGCCAGGGTGGAGCCGTCGGTGAAGGTGGCCATCGAGTGCACGATCGACTGCGGGTGCACGGTGACGTCGATGCGGTCGTAGTCGATGCCGAACAGCAGGTGGGTCTCGATCAGTTCGAGCCCCTTGTTGACCAGGGTCGCCGAGTTGAGCGTGTTCATCGGGCCCATCGACCAGGTCGGGTGCGCGCCTGCCTGCTCGGGGGTGACGGCCTCGAGGGCGTCGGCGGTCCAGCCGCGGAACGGGCCCCCTGACGCGGTGAGCACCAGCCGGTCCACCTCCTCGGCGCGTCCGCCGCGCAGGCACTGCGCCAGCGCCGAGTGCTCGGAGTCCACCGGCACGATCTGGCCGGGCGCCGCGGCGGCGGTGACCAGCGGGCCGCCCGCCACGAGCGACTCCTTGTTCGCCAGCGCCAGCCGGGCGCCGGATTCGAGTGCCGCGAGCGTCGGCTCGAGGCCGAGGGATCCGACGAGCGCGTTGAGCACCACGTCCGCCTCGGTGGTGCGGACCAGTTCGGTGACGGCGCCGGGGCCGCTGAGGGCGCGGCCGTCGAGGCGGGCAGCGGCCTCGGGGTCGGCGACCGCGACCGCACTCACCCCGGTCTCGCGGATCTGGCGGGCCAGCAGGTCGATATTGCCGCCGCCCGCGGCCAGACCGACGACGGTGAACTTGTCAGGATTGGCCGCGATGACCTCGAGGGCCTGGGTGCCGATTGATCCGGTGCTGCCGAGCAGGAGCACGCGCGTAGGTTCTGCCACCCGTCCATTCTTCACGACGGCACCTGAGAAGAAGCTGACAGGACTCCGACGCGCGCGGCGGAGGGATACCGTCGCGCGGCCTAACGGAAGGTGTCGGCGTTGGCCGCGGCCCACTGCGCGAAGGTCGTGGCCGGGCGTCCGGTGACCTCCGCGACCGTGTCGGTCGCCCGCTGCGGCGCACCGACCAGCGACGCGACGGCAGTCTCGAGGTAGAACCGGGCATTGACACCCATGACCGGCTCGAGGATCTCGACGGCCTCCTCGACCGGCACCCGGACGTACTCCACGGGCAGGCCCAGCACCGCGCCGAGTTCGTGCACCCGCTCGGCGCGCGAGAGGGCCGCCGGCCCGGTCAGCTCGTAGGTCCTGCCCTCGTGCCCGCTGCCGAGCAGCACGGAGGCCGCGACCCTGGCGATGTCGTCCATCGCGATCGGCGCGCTGACGACATCGGGGTACGGGTCGCGCACCTGTCCGGTGCGCCGCACCTGGTCACCCCAGACGAGGTCGTTCTCGAGGAACTCCCCCGCCCACAGGTGGGTCCAGGCGATCCCCGACCGCTCGACGGCCGATGTGACCGCGCCCCACCACGATTCGTGCTCCCCGGACAGGTCCACGATGTGCCGGACCCCGGCCTTGCGGGCCAGCGACACGACCTCCAGGGCGGTCTCCGGGGTCGGCGCCAGGTACATCCTCTCGACCCCCTCGAAGGCCGCAGGCAGCGACTCGGGCCTGCGCAGGTAGCCCTCGGCGACCTCGACGCCACTCGGCAGCATCGCCTTCCTGGGGTTGTTCGTCAGGGCCCGGACATTCGTCGCGCCTGCCGCCAGAAGGTGGTCGACGACCAGTCGGCCGATGTTCGCGGTGGATCCGGTCACCAGAATCGTCATGTAGTACACCGTACGGTTGAGCTCGGCGCCCGGCCACCCTGACAGGATGGGTGCGTGAACCCGGATGCGCTGCGGACCGTGCCGTGGACCTACCCCGAGGTCGGCGGCACCCGCACCGTGCTGCCCGGCGGTTACCACCACGTTCACGAGAGCGCCGTCATCGGCGTCGGCCCCGAGGACTTCGAGCGGGCGAAACGCGTACTGCTGCACTGGGACATGCACCGCCGCGCCGGCCTGCGTGTGCGATCCACCGATGACGAGGCCACCCCGGGCGCCGTCGTGATCCTGCGGCTGGGACCGGGTCCGCTGGCCGTCACGGCGCCGTGCCGGGTGGTGTACCGGATCGACGAGCCGCGGCGGTCCGGCTTCGCCTACGGCACCCTGCCCGGGCACCCCGAGCGCGGCGAGGAACGCTTCGCGATCGAGCTCGGCGAGGACGGCCGGGTGCGGGTGGTCATCGACGCCTTCTCGACCGGCGGCGGTGCGCTCACCCGGCTCTTCGGCCCGGCTAATCGGGTGGTGCAGCGGTTGATCACGCGTCGCTACCTCGACGCGTTCACGCGAGCTCCCCTGGCGCGCCGACCCAGCTAGGTACGACGCACGGTCGTATGCCACGATATGCAGGCACACGCACACCCGTACGAGCAGGAGGATCGACCGTGGCCACCGAGCTGGATCCCAGCGTGAACGAGCCCCTCGTCGCCGCACACGTCGACACGGCAGAAGTTCCGTCCGCAGCCTGGGGCTGGAGCGGCGAGGCGCCGCGACTGTTCCGCTTCCTTGGCTGGTTCTTCGCAGCCTTCCTGCTCGTCTACACGATCGGCAACCACGAGGGCAAGGTCGAGGACCTGTGGCTCGTCGGAATCTCCGCCGGCATGGTGTTCCTACTCGTGCGCGACATCATCCGTCGCCGCAAGCCCCGGTAGACAAGCACTTTCGACAACGGCCGCGCCGCTCCTCTCGGAGCCGCGCGGCCGTTGTGCTGTTCGGACTGATCGCACGAAAACCCGCCGAAATGGCAGATTCCCGGCGATCGGCTCACAGAATGTGAGAGAAATCCGGCAGGTCAGTTCTCGGCGGCGAGCTGCCCGCAGGCGGCGGCGATCTCCTGGCCGCGGGTGTCGCGGACGGTGCAGGACACGCCCTGCGCGATGACCCGGCGCACGAACTCACGCTCGACGTCCTTGGGGCTCGCGTCCCACTTGCTGCCCGGCGTCGGGTTCAGCGGGATCAGGTTCACGTGCACCCGCGAGCCCAGCGCCTTGTGCAGCTTCTTGCCGAGCATGTCGGCGCGCCACGGCTGGTCGTTGATGTCGCGGATCAGCGCGTACTCGATCGACACCCGGCGACCGGTCTGATCGGCGTAGTACTTGGCGGCGTCGAGCACCTCGGCGACCGTCCAGCGGTTGTTGACCGGGACCAGGGTGTCGCGCAGCTCGTCGTCCGGGGTGTGCAGCGACACCGCCAGCGTCACCGACAGCCCCTCGTCGGCCAGCTTGCGGATGGCAGGCGCCAGCCCGACCGTCGACACGGTCACCGAGCGCTGCGACAGCCCGAGGCCGTCCGGCGCGGGCGAGGTGATCCGCCGGACCGCGGCGACCACCCGCTTGTAGTTCGCGAGCGGCTCCCCCATGCCCATGAAGACCACGTTCGAGAGCCTGCCCTCGCCACCCGCGACGTCGCCATCCCGCATCGCCGCGGCGGCCGAGCGGACCTGATCCACGATCTCGGCGGTGGACAGGTTCCTGGTAAGTCCGGCCTGGCCGGTCGCGCAGAACGGGCACGCCATCCCGCAGCCGGCCTGGCTGGAGATGCACAGCGTCGCGCGGTCCGGGTAGCGCATGAGCACGCTCTCGAGCAGGGTGCCGTCGTTCGCCTTCCACAGCGTCTTGCGGGTGGTGCCGTCGTCGCATGCGACGTGCTTGACCGCGGTGAGCAGCGTCGGGAAGAGCGCCTCGCCCACCTTCTCGCGCACCGACGCGGGCAGGTCCGTCATCTTCTCGGGATCGGCCTCGAGCCTGCCGTAGTACTGACGGGCCAGCTGATCCGCCCGGAATCCGGGCAGGCCCAGCTCCTGAACGGCCGCCTTCCTGCCCTCGGAGTCGAGGTCGGCGAGGTGCGTCGGCGGCATGCCGCGACGCGGAGCGTTGAACACGAGCGGGACTGAAACGGCCATAGTGTGATCCAGTGTCCCATCCGGCACCCGCGACATGCGAATTCTCGTCGCGATGCGCGTGCAATCACACATCCGGTGCGAAATGATCGGGGCATGGCGCACAGCGACGGACCCGATCCGGACACCACCTCCGAGCCGGTCGACGACCCGCGTGGTGCGGCCCAGCCGGCGCCCGCCACCGAGCCGCCGGCGGACCCCTCCCAGGCCGCACTCGATCGGCACACCAGCCTGGGCCATACCAAGGCGGCGGCCACCTGGACCGGCCTGGTCATCGGCGTCCTGGTCCTGATCCTGCTGCTGGTGTTCATCCTGCAGAACCTCGACCAGGTCGCGCTCCAGTTGTTCTTCTGGGAGTTCTCGCTGCCGCTCGGCGTGAGCCTGTTGCTCGCCGCAATCGCGGGCGCGCTGATCATGGCCCTCGCGGGCGGCGTCCGCATCGTGCAGATCCGCCGGTTGGCGAAGAAGACCAGATCCACCACCCGCTGACCCGCCTGTGCGGCTGCGCACATTACTTACGCAAACTGGCTCGGCACCCCCGGCGAGAGGACGATGAAGGCGTCGTCCCGATCATCGGAGGAGTTGCTGTGACCATTCACGCGGAGCGTCGAGGGGTTGCCGCCCCACCCGATCTCGCCCGGTCCTGGCTGCTGGTGCCCGCCACCAAGCCCGAGGCCTTCACACCCCCCGCCGAATCCGGGGTGGACGCGGTGATCCTCGACCTGGAGGACGCGGTGTCCCCGCCCGCCAAGCCCGCGGCCCGCGCCCGGGTGGTCGAGTGGCTCAGCCGCGGCGGCAGCGCCTGGGTCCGGATCAACGACGCAACCACGCCGTACTGGGCCGACGATCTCGCGGCCCTCGCGGCGGCGCCCGGCCTCGCCGGTGTGATGCTCGCCAAGACCGAGAGCGGCAACCAGGTGGACGCGACCGCGGACCGGCTGCCCGAGGGCACCCGCATCCTCGCGTTGATCGAATCGGCGATGGGCCTGGAGGCCGCGCCCGAGATCGCCAGGGCGGACGGGGTGTTCCGGCTCGCGTTCGGCAGCGGCGACTTCCGCCGCGACACCGGCATGAGCGACGATCCGATGGCGATGGCGTACCCGCGGTCCCGCCTCGTCGTCGCCAGCCGCGCGGCCCGGCTCGCCGGGCCGATCGACGGCCCGACTATCAGCACGAACGAGACCGTCCTGCAACGTGATTCGGTGCTGACGGCATCCATGGGGCTGACCGGCAAGCTCTGCATGCACCCCGATCAGGCCCTCGCGGTCAATCGCGCGCTGAGCCCGAGCCCGGACGATGTCGCCTGGGCGCGGGATGTGATCGCCGAACTCGGCGAGGACGGCGAACGCGTGCGCGACGGCAGCGACCTGCCGCGCCTGGCCAAGGCGAAGAAGGTCGCGGATCTCGCCAGGTCGTTCGGCCTGGACTAGGCCCCGGCCCCGCGATTCACCGAATACGGCCCAGGTCCCGATCGCGGGGCCTGGGCCGTACTCGGTGGTGTCGACTGGCCGCTAGTGGTGTCGTTGCGGCATCCAGTGGTGTCGTCGCGACCGCCGGCACCGTCGTCATGCCCGAAACGCCATGAGAACGCCCCATCGTGTCGCATCTCCAAGCTTTCTCTCGCGAGCATCGCGATTGCCGTGACCTGCTCATTCATCGATTCCGCACCACAGTGACACCAGTTTGTCACCAGAAGTGACACCCCACCCCTTGCTATGACACCCGAGTGGTGTCATAGTGGTGTCATGAACCTGACAAGATACGTCGACGAGCTACAGCACCAGCTCGCCACCGCAGCCGCAGCCGGCGGCGACGAGGCACGTGAGCTCGCCGACCGCCTGACCGCCCCGCTCGACGCCGCCGTCCGGCTCGTGCTGCTCGAGGCACTCTCGACAGCCGCGAACGAGATCACGGCCGAGCTCGCCCCCGGGTCCGTCGACGTGCGCCTCCAGGGCCGCGACCCGGAGTTCGTCGTCACCCCCGCCCCGGCCTCGGCATTCGAGAACGCAGAGCCCGCGACGGCGGAGCCCGCGCTGCCCACGGCCCTCGACCCCGACGACGTCAGCACGTCTCGCACCACGCTCCGCCTCCCCGACCAGCTCAAGACCCAGGTCGAGGCGGCGGCGGCTCGTGAGGGCGTATCCCTCAACACGTGGCTCGTACGCGCGGTCGCGGCAGCTGTTCAGCCCACCTCACCGTCCCGAGCGACAGCACGCAGCTCCAGCACCGCCGGCCGGTTGACCGGCTGGGTGCGCTGACCCACCACCCCGAACCCCAGACCCGCGCCCCGCACACAGGGGCCGACACCACACCCCGAGGACTCACCATGCCTACTTTTGCGACCCCAGAATCGATCACCGTCGCCGTCGACATCGCCGCAGGCGCCGTCAATCTCGTCGCGAGTGACCGCGCCGACACCGTGGTCACCGTCCGCCCCAACGACCCGAGCAAGTCCGGCGATGTCAAGGCCGCCGAGGAGACCCGCATCGACTTCCACGACGGCACCCTCACCGTGCAGACGAACACCAGGTGGAAGTACCTCACCAAGTCCTCCGTCGACATCACGATCGAGCTCCCGACCGGTTCCGCCCTGCAGGGCAGCGCGCTTGGCCCCCTGTTCGCCCAGGGTCGGCTCGGCGCCTGCTCGTTCACGAGCCGCGCAGGCGACGTCCGGATCGACGAGGCCGGCCGGCTCGACCTCCGCGCGAGCGCGGGCTCCGTCGTCGTGGGACGCGCACTCGGCTCCACCGAGATCGTCGTCACCGCAGGCGGCGTGCGCATCCGCGAGCTCGACGGAGACGCCAGCATCAAGAACCCGAACGGCCCCACCGAGATCGGCGAGTCCACCGGGATCCTGCGGGTGAACGGCGCCCACGGGCCCATCTCGATCGAGCGGTCGCTCGGTGACACCACCGCCCGGTCCGCGCACGGAAACATCCGCGTCGAGCAGGCCATCGCGGGCCGCGTCCAGCTCGAGAGCTCGACCGGCGCGATCGAGGTCGGGGTGCCCGAGGGCACTGCCGCCTGGCTCGACGCCACCGCGCAGCACGGCAAGGTCCGCAACCTCCTGCACGACGCCACCGGCCCCGACGAGAACGACCGAACCGTCGAGGTACGCGCAGGCAGCAGCTACGGCGACATCGTCGTCCGACGTCCGCACGCCTGACCCGAGCCCACCAACAACCCACCATCGAAGGAGAACCCATGACCACCACCGTCCGCGGTCCCGCGATCGAGGTCGCCGGCCTGCGCAAGTCGTACCGATCGAAGGCAGGCGAGCAGCTCGTGCTCGACGGCGTCGACCTGGTCGTGCCTGCCGGCACCGTGACCGCGCTGCTCGGCCCCAACGGGGCGGGCAAGACCACCGCCGTCGGCGTCATGTCCACCCTGCTCGCCGCCGACGCAGGCACGGTCCGCGTCGCCGGCCACGACGTGGCACGTGAGCCCGAGGCGGTGCGCGCGTCCATCGGCGTGACCGGCCAGATCACCGCCGTCGACGAGCTGCTCAACGCCACCGAGAACCTGCGGCTCATGGCCGACCTCAACCACCTCGGCCGCACCGAGGGACGCCGCCGGATCACCGACCTGCTCGAGCGCTTCGACCTCGCCGACGCCGCGCGCAAGCCCGTGGCGACCTTCTCCGGCGGCATGAAGCGCAAGCTCGACCTCGCGATGACGCTCGTCGGCGCACCGTCCGTGGTGTTCCTCGACGAGCCGACGACGGGCCTCGACCCGCGCAGCCGTCGTGTCCTGTGGGACGAGGTCCGGACGCTCGTCGCCGCGGGCACGACGATCCTGCTCACCACGCAGTATCTCGAGGAGGCCGACAAGCTCGCCGACTCAGTCGCCGTCTTGAACGAAGGCCGCATCGTCGCCGAGGGCACCCCCGCCGAGCTCAAGGCCGCGCACGACACCGGCTCGCTCGACGACGTGTTCCTCGCCCTCACCGAGCCGCCCACCGAGACCGAGAACGACCCCGCCACCAGCAAGGAGAACGTCCGATGACCGCCATCGCCACCACCGCTCCCGCCACCACAGTGCGCTCGCGCCCGGCGACGGATGTCCTCACCATGCTGCGCCGCAACCTCCTACGCGCGGTGCGCTACCCGGGGCTCACCATGTTCCTCGTCGCAGGCCCGCTGGTGATGCTCGTGCTGTTCGTGTACATCTTCGGCGGCGCCCTCGGCGCAGGCGTCATGCCAGGGGTCGCCCCCGGTGCCGACGGGCGGGCGGCGTACCTGGACTACATCACGCCGACCCTGTTCATCCTCACCATCGTCGGCGCGGGCCAGTCCGTGGCCATCAGCGCCGCCATGGACGCCGCGAGCGGGATCATGGCGCGGTTCAAGACCATGGCGATCTCGCCGGGGTCCGTGCTCTCCGGGCAGGTTCTCGGCACCGTTCTCCAGTCGCTGGCGGCGCTCGTCCTCGTGCTGGGCGCGGCACTCGCGATGGGCTACCGTCCCGACGCCGACGTGCTCGACTGGGCCGCCCTGCTGGGCCTGTTCGTGATGTTGGGCCTCGCCCTCAGCTGGCTGTGCGTCGCGATGGGGCTGAACGCTCGGAGCGTCGAGACCGCCAGCAACACCCCGATGATCCTGCTGCTGCTGCCCTTCCTGGGTAGCGGGTTCGTGCCGGTCGAGACCATGCCGACGGCGGTGCGCTGGTTCGCGGAGTACCAGCCGTTCACGCCGATCATCGAGACCGTGCGCGGGCTGCTCGCCGGCGGCGAGGGACTCGAGGGCGCGGTGGTTGCGCAGGCCGTCGGCTGGACAGTGGCGATCGGCGTCGCCGGATACGCGTGGGCGCGCTCCCTCTACCGCCGCGAGCGTCGCCTCTGAGCGTCCACCCACCAGCTGTCAGGGCCACACCGGGATACGTCCCGGAGTGGCCCTGAAAGCTCGTTGGTGGAGGGAGTCGGTTGGTGTGGCGAACCGGTCAGCGCGCGGCGTCGATCTCCTCGCGGCGCAGGGCGATGATGCGGGTGAGCACCTGCGGCGGCAGCGGCCGGTCCGCGGTGAACCTGATGGTGCCCTTCGACAGCGAGTATCCGTCCAGCTCGGGCGCGACCGCCTCGACGACCGCCGCGCTGAACGGGAACACCGACAGGTGCGTTGCGGCGGCTCGCACGCTGAGCAGCGGCCTGTCCCGATAGCGCAACGCAGGCATGCCGTAGCTCACGCCCTCGGTCGCGTCGGGGGCCAGTTCCAGCGCGCGCACCCGGATGCCGTCGAGCAACGACCGCTCGGGTTCGTCGAGCGTCGCCAGATAATCGGTCAGCTCAGCCATCAGGCCATCATGCCCCCGCCCCGCTGTCGCGGGCAGGAGGAACGACTCAATACAGCAGCCCGGCGGGGGCGCGCCTGGTGTGGACCCGGTAGCCGACCTCGAGCGACAGTCCCGGGGTCTGCGCATAGGCGCGCTGCGCGATCTTGCCGCTGAACTCGATCCCGAGCACGGCGCGCAGGGACTCCCTGGTGTCGAACTCCCACCGGGTCCGCACCCGCGAGAGCTCGAATCCCTGTGCGGCGAAGAAGGACTCGACCCCGGCCGGGTCGTAGTGCGGCAGATCCGCGCGCATCCACTCGCCGTACGGGCCGACGGTGGCGTCCAGGTCGACCACCGCGAGCACTCCCCCTGGCCGCAGGACCCGCATGGATTCGGTGATGCCGGGCCCGCAGCCCGCGCCGAAGAAGTACGCGGTCCGCGCGTGCACGACGTCCACGGAGTTCTCGGGCAGCGGGATCCGCTCGGCAGAGCCCGCCAGCACCGTGACGGTGTCGAGTCCCGCCGTGCGCCTGCGCGCCCGGTCGACCAGCGGCGGGTGCGGCTCGACGCCGACCACCGACCGAGCCCCCGCCGCGAACACCGGTAGGTGGAAACCGGTGCCGCAGCCGAGGTCCAGCACGTCGCGCCCGGCCCAGTCGGCGACCCGGCGCAACTCCGCGAACACCGCGCCGTCCACGTCCTGGGCGCGGTTCTCCACCTCGTAGACGTCCGGCCAGTGCCAGATGTTGGGGCTCGGGATCGGTGCCGTCACGACTGCGCTCGCACGTTCACAGCAGCGCGGTGAACACCAGCCAGGTGACGAACGCGGACGGCAGCAGCGAGTCCAGCCGGTCCATGATCCCGCCGTGCCCGGGCAGCAGCGTGCCCATGTCCTTGATGCCGAGCTCGCGCTTGACCTGCGACTCGATCAGGTCGCCGGTGGTGGCCACCAGGACCAGCACGACGCCGAGCACCACACCGACCACCGCGTCGGCATCGAGGATGAGGGTGACGGTGAGGACCGAGCCGATCACACAGAAGACCAGGGAACCGGCGAAGCCCTCCCAGGACTTCTTCGGGCTGATCGCGGGCACCATCGGGTGCTTGCCGAACAGCACGCCCGCCGCGTAGCCGCCGACGTCGGAGCACACCACCCCGATGATCAGGCAGAAGATCCGTCCCGGACCGTCCTCCTGACGCACCATCAGCGTCGCGAACGAGGCCAGCAGCGGGATCCACGCGGCCACGAAGACCGCGACACCGGTGTCGCGGAGGAAGTTCTGCGGGGTGGCCTTCAGCCCGCCCTGCAGCAGGCGCCACACCATGCACGCGAGCACCGTGCCTGCGAACCCGCCGAGCACTCCGGTGGTGCCGTACGGCCAACCCAGCCAGATCGTGGCCTGCCCACCGAGCAGGAGCGGGACGAACGGGACCGCGATCCCGCCCTCGCGCAACCGCTTGGTGACCTCCCAGGTCGCGACGGCCATGGCGGCCGCCACGATGGCGAAGAACAGGTTCGGGACGTAGAGCAGCGCGGCGACGAGCATCGCCCCGAGTCCAACGCCGACCCCGATCGCCGCGGGCAGGTCGCGTCCTGCCTTGGCGTTCACGGCCGCGGCGGCGCCCTGGGGCGCCGAGCCTTCGGTTGACACTAAACCTCCAGCAATTCAGCTTCCTTGTGCTTCACAAGTTCGTCGATGTGCGCCACATACTTGGCGGTGGTCTTGTCGAGTTCCTTCTCGGCGCGCCCGACCTCGTCCTCGCCCGCATCGCCGTCCTTCTGGATGCGCGAGAGCTCGTCCATCGCCTTGCGGCGGACGTTGCGGATGGAGACCTTGGCGTCCTCGCCCTTGCCCTTCGCCTGCTTGACGAACTCGCGGCGACGCTCCTCGGTCAGCTGCGGCACCGAGATGCGGATGATGCTGCCGTCGTTGCTGGGGTTGAGCCCCAGGTCCGAGTTGCGGATCGCGGTCTCGATCGGGCCGAGCTGCGCGGCCTCGTAGGGCTTGATGATGACCATCCGCGCCTCGGGCACGTTGATGCTCGCCAGCTGGGTGATCGGTGTGATCGACCCGTAGTACTCGATCACGATCCGGTTGAACATGCCCGGGTTCGCCCGGCCGGTGCGGATTCCGCCGAGGTCCTCCTTGGCCACCGCGACGGCCTTCTCCATCTTCTCCTCGGCGTCGAAGAGAGCTTCATCAATCACGGTGTTCCTCCAGGCTCGGCGGGTGCGGTGGGATGGTTCATGACTTGACGAGTGTTCCGATCTTCTCACCGGCCACCGCGCGCGCGATGTTCCCCTCGGTGAGCAGGTTGAACACCAACATCGGCATCTGGTTGTCCATGCACAGGCTGAACGCGGTGGCGTCGGCCACCTTCAGTCCCTGCTCGATCACCTCGCGGTGGGTGATGTCGGTGTACATGGTCGCGTCCGGGTCCTCGCGCGGATCCGCGGTGTAGACGCCGTCGACGGCCTTGGCCATCAACACGACCTCGGCCCCGATCTCGAGGGCGCGCTGCGCGGCCGTCGTGTCGGTGGAGAAGTACGGCATGCCCATGCCGGCGCCGAAGATGACGACGCGGCCCTTCTCGAGGTGCCTGCGCGCCCGCAGCGGCAGGTACGGCTCGGCGACCTGGCCCATGGTGATGGCGGTCTGCACGCGGGTGGCGACGCCCTGCTTCTCGAGGAAGTCCTGCAGCGCAAGACAGTTCATCACGGTGCCGAGCATGCCCATGTAGTCGGACCGGGACCGGTCCATGCCCCGCTGCTGCAGTTCGGCGCCGCGGAAGAAGTTGCCGCCGCCGATGACGACCGCGACCTGCACTCCGGAGTTGACGACATCGGCGATCTGCTCCGCCACGGTCTGCACCACGTCGGGGTCAAGACCGACCTCGCCACCACCGAACATCTCGCCACCGAGCTTGAGGAGGACGCGCTTGAAGCCGTCCCGTCGGGGCGCGGAATCGGTCGGTGCGGGTTCGGTCATGGCTCTCCTCGATCGTCGGTGCCGCGCTGGGCGGTGTGTGGCCAGCATGAATAGGCCACCCGATGTTCTGGCCACAGATGACCACTCCATCCTGCCTTATCCACCCCCGCGAACGGCGCCCGGGGCCGACGACGCGCGCGGCACACGCAGAAAGGCCCCGCACCCGGAAACCGGGGCGGGGCCTTTCGGTGGAGCTGGTGCCGTCTAGCTGGCGCCGACCTCGAACCGCGCGAAGCGGGTGATGGTCACGCCGGCCTCGTCGAGAAGGGCCTTGACGGTCTTCTTCGAGTCGGTGACGGAGGACTGCTCGGTGAGCACGACGTCCTTGAAGAAGCCGTTGACACGGCCCTCGACGATCTTGGGGAGCGCAGCCTCGGGCTTGCCCTCCTCCTTGGCGGTCTCCTCGGCGACGCGGCGCTCGGCCTCGACGATCTCCGCGGGGACCTCGTCACGGGTGACGTACTTCGCCTTGAGCGCGGCGACCTGCATGGCGGCGGCGCGAGCGGCCTCCGCAGCGGCGTCGCCCTCGCCCTGGTACTCGACCAGGACGCCGACGGCGGGCGGCAGGTCGGCACTGCGCTTGTGCAGGTAGGTCGCGACCGGGCCGTCGAACGCGACGACGCGACGCAGCTCGAGCTTCTCGCCGATCTTCGCGGACAGCGCCGCGACGAGCTCGTCAGCGGTCTGGTCGCCAGCGGAGGCGGCCTTGAGGGCGTCGAGGTCGGCAGGCTTGGCCGCGGCGGCCGCGGTGACGACCTTGTCCGCGAGCTCCTGGAACTCGGCGTTCTTTGCGACGAAGTCGGTCTCGCAGTTGAGCTCGACCATGACGCCGTCCTTGGCGACGACCAGGCCCTCGGCCGTGGTGCGCTCGGCGCGCTTGCCCACGTCCTTGGCGCCCTTGATGCGGAGTAGCTCGACGGCCTTGTCGAAGTCGCCGTCCGTCTCGGCAAGCGCGTTCTTGCAATCCATCATTCCGGAGCCGGTGAGCTCGCGGAGCCGCTTCACGTCAGCGGCGGTGTAGTTCGCCATTGGGGGCGAGCCTCCTTGAGTGAGATTCGATGCCTGGGGTGGAGCATGAAGTGAAGCGGCCCTGACCTTGGAAGGTCAGGGCCGAGTCACTAGGCCTGCGGGGCCTCGGCTGCGGGAGCCTCGGTCGCCTCGGCTGCGGGAGCCTCGGTCGCCTCGGCTGCGGGAGCCTCGGCTGCTGCCTCCGCTTCGGCGGCGGGGGCGGCCTGCGAGAGCAGCTCCTGCTCCCACTCGGCGAGCGGCTCGGCGCCGGCCTCGGGCTTCGCGTCGTCCGCGGAACCGCGGCCCGCGCGGGCCTGCAGGCCCTCGGCCACCGCGGAGGCGACGACCTTGGTCAGCAGAGCGGCGGAGCGGATCGCGTCGTCGTTACCCGGGATCGGGTAGTCGACCAGGTCGGGATCGCAGTTGGTGTCCAGGATCGCGATGACCGGGATGTTCAGCTTGCGAGCCTCGGAGACCGCGAGGTGCTCCTTGTTGGTGTCGACGACCCAGATGGCCGACGGGACCTTGGCCATGTCCCGGATGCCACCGAGGGTGCGGTCGAGCTTGGTCATCTCACGCGTGAGCATGAGGATTTCCTTCTTGGTGCGACCCTCGAAGCCACCGGTCTGCTCCATCGCCTCGAGATCCTTGAGGCGCAGCAGACGCTTGTGCACGGTGGTGAAGTTGGTCAGCATGCCGCCGAGCCAGCGCTGGTTCACGTAGGGCATGCCCACGCGGGTCGCCTCTTCGGCGATGGACTCCTGCGCCTGCTTCTTGGTGCCGACGAAGAGGACGGTGCCGCCGTGGGCAACGGTCTCCTTGACGAACTCGTACGCCTTGTCGATGTACGTGAGGGTCTGCTGCAGGTCGATGATGTAGATGCCGTTGCGGTCCGTGAGGATGAAACGCTTCATCTTCGGGTTCCAGCGACGGGTCTGGTGCCCGAAGTGGGTACCACTGTCGAGCATCTGCTTCATGGTTACGACAGCCATGGCTGTGTACCTCTTTCATAGCCGGTTGACGCAGGCGATCGGTGATCCCTGCCCTGGCGCCCGCCAGCCCCCGGACCTGCACGAGTGCAGGACCAGCCGGAGGCCGTTGTTCATGCGCGGGCGCGCGAAGTCGGACTGTGCGAGCACAGACCGCATGGACAGTGTACGGGCTGACACCAGGAGGTCATAACCGGCGCTGTGGACAGCCGATCGGTCATCCACAGATGGCCCGAGGCGGCCCCGGCGGCGACCCGGAGTGGCCCAGGGTGGAGTGATGCGGATCCTGACCGTTCTCGGATTGTGCGCGATGGTCCTGCTCGGCGGTCCGTCGCCGAGCACGGCCGCACCCGACGGCTACTCCTGGCCGCTGCGTCCGCGCCCGGCGCTCGCGCGGGCCTTCGACCCACCCGAACACGACTGGCTGCCCGGACACCGCGGCGTCGACCTGGTCGGCAGCCCCGGCCAGGCGGTGCTCGCGGCGGGCGAGGGGGTGGTGGCGTTCGCGGGCGTGGTGGCTGGCAAACCGGTGGTCTCGATCGATCACCCCGGCGGGCTGCGGACCACCTACGAGCCAGTCCGCGCGGCGGTCGCCGTCGGCGGGCGGGTTGGGCGCGGGACGCCGCTCGGCACCCTTGAGTCCGGACATCCGGGGTGCGGGACGTGCCTGCACTGGGGGCTGCGGCGGGGCCGCGAGTACCTCGACCCGCTCGGCCTGGTGCGCGCGGCGCCGGTCCGACTCAAGCCGCTACGCGCGGAGGGCAGGCGGAACTAGCTCCACTCGGCGACGGCATGCCTGCCCGAGGAGGCCGGGAAGTCGTCGGCGACCATCGCCGCGAGCTCGACGAAGGCTCGGCGGGTGGCGGGCCGGAGCAGGTTCAGGTCGATCTGGGCGCCCTCGGCGAGGTGCTCGTCGAAGGGCACCACCTGCACGGCCCGGCAGCGGGCGAGGAAGTGCCTGCTCAGCTCGTCGAGGTCGATCGTCGACGCGCCCGGCCGGGCGGAACTGATCACCACGACCGTCCGTTCGACCAGGTGCCCGTAGCCGTGATGCTGCAGCCAGTCCAGGGTGGCCGCGGCGCTGCGGGCCCCGTCGATCGCGGGCGAGCTCACCAGCACGAGCGAATTGGCAAGCTGTAGAACGCCATTCATCGCCGAGTGCATGATACCGGTGCCGCAGTCGGTGAGGATGATGTTGTAGTACACCTGCAGGATGTCGATGACCGACCGGTAGTCGGCCTCGCTGAACGCCTCCGACATGGCCGGGTCCTGCTCGCTGGCGAGCACCTCCAGCCGGCTCTCGGCCTGCGAGGTGTGCCTGCGCACGTCGGAGTAGCGGTGCAGGTTCGGCGCGTCGGCGAGCAGATCACGCACCGTCGAAGCTGTCTGCAGCGGGACCCGGGTCGCCAGGGTGCCCATGTCCGGGTTCGCGTCGACCGCGATCACCTGGTCCCCACGCAGCGAGGCGAAGGTCGAACCGAGCCCGACCGTGGTGGTGGTCTTGCCGACGCCGCCCTTGAGCGAGAGGAACGCGATCCGGTAGTCGCCCCGGATCGGCTGGTTGATCCGCTCGACCAGCGCCTGCTGTCGCAGGTCCTCGCCGGACTGACCGGGGTTGATGACCCCGCCGGAGATGCGGTGCACGGCCGCGCGCCAGCCGGCGTCGGGGGCACGGCGCGGCCGCTTGAGCAGCGCCCCGGCGACCAGGTCCCGGTTGGTGGGCTGGTGCGGCGGCGCCGGTGGGCGGATCGGCTCGGTCCAGGTCGGCTCGACCGGGGCGGGTTCGGGCTGCGCCCAGCCGGGTTCGACTGCGCGGTTGGGCCCGGTCCACAGTTGTTCGGCGGCGGGCACGGCGGGCGCTGCTGGCGCGGCTGCCGACCACGCGGGCACGGCGCTGAGCGGCGCACTCCGATCCGTCCAGGCCGGCTCCTCCGCGGGCGCGGCGGCTCCCTGCAGCCAGGCCGGCGTCGAATGATCGCGGTTCACAATTCCCCCGAATGTGTGGCAGATCTGCGGGTACGACCCGCAGCAGTCTGGGCGAGGCTACCAAGTGGAGCCTGGACATCGCCCCCTGCCGGGGAGAAGCATCGGTGACAGGCAACCACAGGAGGCAGGCCATGTCCGGATTGGTTCGCAAGAGTTTCGATTCACCCGAGGAGACCCGCCCGTTCGAGGACGGCAAGGGCAAGATCGATCTGGTCGACCTTGCAGGCGGAGCGGTCGGGCGTGGGGTTTTCGAACCCGGCTGGAAGTGGTCCGACCACGTCAAGCCGATCGCGAAGACCGACAGCTGCCAGGCCGCCCACGTGGGCTACTGCGTCTCCGGACGCATGGTCGTGGTGATGGATGACGGCGAACAGCAGGAGTTCGGTCCCGGCGACGTGATGATCGCCCCGCCCGGTCATGACGCGTGGGTGGTCGGCGACGAGGCCTGCGTCCTGGTGGACTGGCAGGGCTTCGCCGACTACGCGAAGCGGTAGCGGCCGTCAGGCGCGAGGGTGCGCCTGGTCGTGGACCGCCCGCAGCCGCGCCACCGACACGTGGGTGTAGAGCTGCGTGGTGGCCAGGCTGCTGTGCCCGAGCAACTCCTGCACCACCCGCAGGTCGGCGCCGCCCTCGAGCAGGTGGGTCGCCGCCGAGTGCCGCAGCCCGTGCGGGCCGAGGCTCGGCGCGCCGGGCACCGCCTCGAGCACCTCGTGCACGACGCTCCTGGCCTGCCGCTGATCGATGCGGCCGCCGCGACGGCCGAGCAGCAGCGCACGGCCGGAGCGGTCGTTCACCAGTGCGGGGCGTCCCGACGTCAGCCAGGCGTCGACGGCGGCGGCCGCCGGTCCCCCGAACGGCACCGAGCGTTGCTTGTTGCCCTTGCCCAGCACCCGGAGCACCCGGCGTTCGAGGTCGACGTCGTCGAGGTCGAGACCGCACAGCTCCCCGACCCGGATTCCGCTGGCGTACAGCAATTCCACGATCAGCCGGTCCCGGACGGCGATCGGTTCGAGCTGCGCCGCACCGGATTCCGCGGCCTGCATGGCCTCCGCCGCCTGACCCTGGCGCAACACGGCAGGCAGGGTGCGGTGGGCCTTGGGCGCGACGAGCCGGACGCCGGGATCGCGCGGGATCCGGCGGGTGCGGGTCAGCCAGGAGGTGAACGTGCGGGCGGCAGCGGTTCGGCGGGCCAGGGTGGTGCGCGCCACCCCCGCCGATGCCTGCGCGGACAGCCAGGACCGCAACGCCCGCAGGTCGATGTCCTCGAGATCCGCGTCCGGCGATGCGGCAGCGACGTGCGCGAGCAGCGATCGGGCGTCGGCCAGATACGCCCGGACCGTGTGCTCGGACCGGCCGCGCTCGAGCGACAGATACTCGCCGTAGGCGTCGAGGTGCGACGCCAACCGCGTGGGCACCTCGCCCGGTTCCTGCCGCTTCGCATGCGAACTCATGTTCGCACCGTCTCCCCCGGACGGGAATAAATCAAGCACCCGCGCCGCTGGGTCCCTCATGTGAGCCGAACCATTCCGATCCCGATGCTGTTGATCCTCGCCCTGCTGTCCGCGATCGCACCGCTCGCCACGGACATGTACCTGCCGGGCCTGCCCGCCCTCGGCGAGGACCTCGGCACCTCGGCCTCGACGGTGCAGCTCACCCTGACCACCTTCATGGCGGGTCTCGGCATCGGCCAGCTGATCGTCGGCCCGCTCTCCGACGGATGGGGGCGGCGCAAGCTGCTCATCGGCGGCACCATCATCTGCGCGATCAGCGGCGTGGCCTGCGCGCTCGCACCGTCGGCGGAGGTGCTCATCGGCGCCCGACTGCTGCAGGGCCTCAGCGGCGGCGCGGGAATCGTGTTGGCGCGCGCGGTGATCGCCGACCGGGCCAAGGGCGACAACGCCGCAAAGCTGTTCAGCATCATGATGATCATCGGCGGCGTCGCCCCCGTGCTGGCGCCGCTGATGGGCGGCGCGCTGCTCGGGCCGATCGGCTGGCGCGGCATCTTCTGGGTGCTCGCCGCGGCCTCCGTGATCATGCTCGTCGGCGTGCTGACGCTGGTGCCCGAGACGCTGCCCGTCGAGCGCAGGCACGGCGGCGGCCTCTCGGCTCTCGCACACAACATGCGGTACGTGACCGGCAACCCCCGCTACGTCGGGTACGCGCTGACCTTCATGTTCGGATTCGGCGCGCTGTTCTCCTACATCTCCGCCTCGCCCTTCGTGGTGCAGGACGTGCTCGGCCTGACCCCCGGCCAGTTCTCGATCGTGTTCGGCGTCAACTCGATCGGCATCGTCGCGGGCAGCATCGTCAACACGAGGCTGATCGGGCGATTCCACGCCCGACAGCTGCTGAGGTTCGGGGTGTCGATGCTGCTCACCGCAGGCACCCTGCTGCTGCTCGAGGTGACCGTCGGCGCCGCCGCGACCGCGGTCGTGCTGCCCCTGCTGTTCCTGGTGACCACCAGCCTCGGATTCATCATGGGCAATGCCACCGCGCTCGGGCAGTCCGAGGTGACCGCCGCCGCGGGCACCGGGTCCGCGCTGATGGGCGCGGGCCAGTTCGGCCTGGCGGCGCTGATCTCGCCGCTGGTCGGCGGGTCCGCGCTGGGGATGTCGATCGGCATCGTGGTCTGCGCGGTCGCGGCGATGACGGCGCTGCTCACCCTCGGCAGGCCGGCAAAGCCGGCGGCCACCGATGCCGACGTCGCGGCGGCCCGGGTCCAGACGACGGCGTGACGCGCCCGGCGGCGACTACACCGTCTGGGACCCGGTGTCCGCGATGATGATCCGGTGAGCAACCGCAACAGGACTGGCAGCAGGTTCCTGGCACTGGTCACCGCGCTTGCCCTGTTCGGGCTGGCAGCGGGGGTGCTCGGCGCGGTGGGGTGGCGCCACGCGACCCCGTATGCCGACTACTCGCCCACCGAGCCGAACGGCCGCCTGGGCGTGCGGACGATCTACTACGGGTTCATGTACTTCCCCGGCCCGCCGTGGCTCCCGGCGCTGCTGATCTTCCCGGCCGTCGGCGCGACGATGCTGGCCGCCGTCGGTGCGCTGGTGGGGTTGTCCGGCTGGCGGTTGGTCCGCCGCGGGGGCGACGGCCGAGGGCCGTTGTTCGCGGTCTTCGTGATCTGCGGCCTGGTCTACGGCGCCATCGTCGCGCTCGTCGGCGGTATCCATCCGCCCCAACTGGGCCAGCCCTTCGCGCTGGACCGAACACCGACCGGCGATCCCACCACCGCATCACTGCCGTGGCACATAGACCTCGGGCCGACCTGGCTCAGCTTCCCCGCCATCGGCCTCGCGCTGGGCCTGGTCATCGCGATAGCGCTCAGCGGCATCGGGATTCGTCTGGTTCGCCGCGGCGCGCCGGTCCCCGTCGGCTAACGCGGGCGTTCCGGGTTCTCGGTGGCCGCGAGCTCCGATTTCCACACCCGGAACCCTTCCTCCGTGCGACCGCGTCGCCAGTAGCCGGAGATCGACGCCCATTCGGCGGCGACCCCGCGCTCCTTGCGGATGTAGGCGCGCAGACCGTGCATGACGGCATGGGCCTCGCCGTGGATGAACACATGTGGCTGACCGGGCAGCCACGGCACGGCCCTGACCGCCTCGATCAGCGGCGCGTTGTCGCCCGCCCGGTCGTCGCCCACCTCGTGGGCGGCGCCGCCGCGGTGCACCCAGGTGACCTCGACGGGCGCGGCCGACGGCAGGGGCACCTCGTCGTCCGGTCCCGCGACCTCGAGCACCACCCGCGCCACCGCGTTCGCGGGCAGCGCGGCGACCGCCGCCGCGACCGCGGGGATCGCCGATTCGTCGCCCGCGAGCAGGTGCCAGTCGGCGTCCGCGCGCGGCGCGTAGGCCCCGCCGGGGCCGTACAGTCGCACGCTCTCCCCCGGCTGGGCGGAGGCGGCCCACGGTGCGGCGACGCCCTCGTCGCCGTGCACCACGAAATCGATGGCGACCTCGCGCTTTTCGTCGTCCACGGAGCTGACGGTGTAGGTGCGCAGCACCTGATCGTCGTCCGGCCCGAAGATCAGCTTGACGTAGGCATCGGTGAAGTCGTTGGGGACGAACTCCTCGAAGCCGGGGTCTCCGAGGTAGACGCGCACCAGGTGCGGGGTCAGCCGCTCGGTGCGCGAGACCGTGAGGGTGGTGATACGCCTGGCCATTCCGACACCTCTCGCTAGTTAGCGTTACCTAACACAGTACCGGCCGGCTCGGGCCGGATGGCGTGATTTGCCTCTCGCTCGGCCACGGCCTGAGATACTGCTGCCTGGCCGATTCGCCGCGTGCGTTCGACCGTCCACGCCGGGCGAGGTGAACCAACGCCGGCGCCAACGACTTCCGCGTCTTTCTCGAGGGGCAATGACACACATCCGCCGCATCCGTTCGCTCGCCGTCCTCGTGCCGCTGACCGCCGTCCTGCTCGGCGGGTGCTCGGCGGCCTCCTCCGAGCCCGGGTCGGCGGAGGCGGCGGAATGCGTCGACGCAACGCTCCCCAACGCCACCGCCGAGGAACTCGTCGACGTGCTCCGGCCGAGGGGCGACGGGACCACAGACTCCGTCGAACAGAACCTGGTGGACCAGTTCGCCGCCTCGCGCCCGGCCCAGGTCGAGCGCGTCGGACAGAGCACGGTCTTCCGCAACGTGCCCGAGGGCGGCGACGCCGGGTACGCGGGTGCCGTCTGTGAGGACAGTCGCTGGGACGACATCACCGCGGGCGCGATCACGCTGAGCCCGCGCGCCGAGCGCGCCGCCATCGTGTCCGCGGGCCACGGCTACTGCGAGGCCTACGAGCAGATGCTGCCGGCCGCCGTGTCGACCGGCTCCTGGGACGACTGGGCGGGATACACGGTGGCCCTGATCGGTGCCCGACAGTCCGCGCTGGACGCCGCCAAGGCTGCGGGTCGCGACTCCTCGGCGGAGCAGCAGGCGCTGGAGGAGGAGACCAGGGCGTACGAGGCGGCGCGGCAACACATCTGCCCGCAGTTCGGCTGACGCCCGGCTACGCCTCGCAGACGACGTCTTCGCTCGGCAGTGTGCCTTCCCTGAGGTAGTCGTTCACCGCGTCGCGCGCGCAATCGTTGGGGTAGTCCGGGAACACGGCATGCGTGCGTCCCGGCACAGTGACCAGCCTCGACCCTCGCATTGCCCGGTGCATGCCCAGGCCCTCCTCGTAAGTGGTCCTGGTGTCCCCGAGCGACTGCACCTGCAGCGCGGGGGTGTCATTGCCGATCTCGACCTGCTCGATCGGTTCCCCACGCCAGAACGCACACGGCGTGATGGAATTGTGCACGGATCCGAAGATGGGCTGGTCGGCGCGAGCGCGTTCGATGTTCAGCCAGTACCACTCCGGGTCCGTCGGCATCGCGCGGTCGCCGCAGAGGATGGCCAGGGTCGACGCGTAGTCGGGTCCCGTGCCCGACTCCGGGCGGAACATCGCCTGCAGCAGGCCCGCGAGTTTCGGCATCGGCGTCACCTGCTTGCCTGCCGCGAACTGACGGAGCTGCACCAGGGCCTCCGCGAAGGCGGCGTTGTCCGTGTCGCTGGTGGCATTGAAGTACAGCACGAACGGAAGCGTGTGGTCGTCGAGCGTGAACTGCCCCACCGTGATCGGGGTCACCGCCGCGTCGGCGATCAGTTGCTCGATGCCCACCCGCACCAATTGCGGCGTGGCGCCCAGCCCGTACTCGGCGTGGCGCGGCGCCGCCCACGCGGCGAAGTCGTCGATGGCCTTCTCGTTGGCCGGGCCCATGTCCCGGAACATCTCGATGCCGTACTTGGCCGGATCGGCAGCGCTGTCGAGCACCAGGCGGTCGATCCTCTCCGGGAACATCTGGCTGTACGTCGCGCCCAGCACGGTGCCGTAGGACCAGCCGTAGTACGAGGCCTTCTCCTCCCCCAGCGCCTCGCGGATCACGTCGAGATCCCTGGCGATGTTGGCGGTGTTGGTGTGCGGCAACACATCCGGGTACTTGTCCCAGCACAGGTCGGCGGCCTTGGACGCCCGTTGCACGTTCTCGTCGAACCCCGATCGCCCGGCGCCGGTCGCGCGGAACCAGGTCATGTCCGTCAGCCCGCAGTCGAGCGGGGTGCTGGCGCCGAGCCCGCGGGTGTCCATCCCGATGACGTCGTAGGCGTCGGACACGTCGGGGGCCATCCCTTCGCGCAGGTTGGCAGGCATACCGAGGCCGCGGCCGCCCGGTCCACCGGGGTTGGTCAGGATGATGCCGCGCCTGCTGTCGGGGTCGGTGGACGCCATCCGGGAGATCGCGAGTTCGATGCTCGCGCCCTGCGGATCCCGGTAGTCGAGCGGGACGTCGACGGTGGCGCACTCGCTGCCGGTCGCCGCGAGTTGCTCGTCGGCGCAGGCCGCCCACGAGACGGGCTGCCGGTAGTAGCGGTCGAGGTCGGCGGCCGACGCGCTCGGGGCCGCGGGCGCCGGATCCGGCTGGGGCTGAGTACATCCGGTGAGGATGGTGCCCACGGCCGCCGCGGCGGCCGTGATGACTGTCAGTTTTCGCATGCGCGTGTACCTCCTGAGTTCGGGCATGGCAGGTAGACCCGCGGGTGACGCGGGCCTGAATGGGTGAATCGGTGGTGTGCGGCGCTAGGCGCCGTCGGCAAGCCGGGTGGCCACCGCCCGGACGAACCTCTCGTAACCGGTGGAGGCATTGCCGAAGCGATGCTCATCCATCAGGGCGGACATCCGCTCGTCATCCCTGATGTACGGGACCTCGCTTGGACGCATCTGGTCGGGCAGCACCTCCGCCATGAAGGCGCAGTAGTCCGCTGCGAGCGCGTCGATCTCGGCTGCGCCGGCGTGGTCGTCGAGCCGGGAGACCCGACCGATCAGGTCGACGCCGCGCGCCCGGTGGGGTTCCGCGAGCACCCGCCGGTGGATGCCGAGCAGCCGCTCGCTCACGTCGGGACTCCCGGCCGAGACCGTGAGCGCGAGCAGCAGGAACTCCTTCTCCTGCGCGACCCATTCCGGCGACACCCCCGCGGCGAGGTACTCCGACATCACCTGCGCGAACTCGTCGGGCAGCTCCGGATCGAGGCTTCCTCGCAGGTCCGCGATGGTGCGGCGGCGGAGCGCGATGAGCCGGGACTGCTCGGCCAGTTCATCGTCCAGCGCGTCGAGCGCCTCGTGGATGCCGCCGGTCTCGCCATCGAGCAGATCGCCGATCTGGGCGATGGACAGGCCGAGGTCGCGAAGCCTGCGGATGCGGCTGAGCTGGACCAGGTCCCGCGCGCCGTAGCGGCGGTACCCGTTCGCCTCCCGCGGGGGCTCCATGAGCAGGCCACGGGCGTGGTAGTGCCGCACGGTCTTCACAGTGGTGCCCGCCAGTGATGCGAGTTCGCCGACCGTGAGCATCACCGATCACCGCGCCTTCGGGCGTCGCTCGGGGTCTCGGTGCTCATCATGCCGACCATTCTGCAAGCCTGCCCCAGGGTCAGGGTCAAGTCAGAGCGTCATTCCCGCCTGAACCATCCCGTCTCGTCCGATCCCACCAGCCCCGCCAGCTCCGGCACCGGCAGCGCGCCCTGCACTGACTCGATCGGCACACCCGCCCCCAACCGCTCATGCAACTGCATAACCTCAGCTCAGGCCGATCCTCTGATTGAACGACAGCAGTTTTAGGGGACTGCCGACCCGTACCGTTCGGTCTGCCAGACTCTCCGAGCAACCACTGAGCTTGACCCTCCAGAGACGGACTTGGAATGCTCCCTCCCGCTGGCTGGCACCCGGACCCATACGATCCAAGCGCAAGTGAGCGCTACTGGGACGGCGAGAGATGGACCGACCAGGTGCGTCCGCGTGTGGCCAGTATTGGGGTCAAGAAGAAGCATCAAAATTGGCCTTGGCTGGTCGGTGCGGCTGTGGTTGCGTTCATCGCATTCGGGGCAATGACCGACGGCGGTGACACCGGATCCGATGCCGGAACGACGGTTACCGCGACGGTTCAACCGGTTTCCTCGACGCCGCAAGCAACGACAACAGCGAGGACGGTTCCGCCCTCATCGCAACCGGCGACGGTACCGGTTTCACCGGTTGTCGAGTCCACGCCGCAGCGGCCGATCACCACCGAACCCACACTGTCACTCGAAGCCTCGTGCAGCGACTCGGAATGGCGAGAGTCGATGGGGCTCGAGGGCGACAGACTCTGCGGATCGACGTGGGTCCCGAGAAACCAGCCGCCAGCTCCTGCACCGCTATTCTCCCCTCCCACGACAACGGTGGCACCTGCGCCCGCACCGGTCTACTCGCCTCCAGCAGTGGAGCGATCCGGAGGAACAGTTCACCCGGGGTCGTTCTGCTCCACTCCAGGAGCGACTGGTGTCACCACGAAGGGCAAATCAATGGTGTGCGATGTCGCCAGCGACGGAAAGGATCGTTGGCAGTCCGCGTACTAGCCGGTGCCGAGCAGCCTGAGTCCCGAACCCTCCGGGCCTGCCACGATGGCCGGAACCCGCGGATTCGTAACTCTTTCTCCCGATTTCACCCGCGCCTGAACCACCCCGTCCCGTCCGAGCCGACCAGCCCGGCCAGCTCCAGCACCGGCAACGCGCCCCGCACCGATCCGATCGGCAGCCCCGAGCCCTCCGACAGCTCGCGGACGCCCACCGACCCCGACGCGGGCAGCGCGTCGTACACCAGCGCCGCCTTGGCGGAGAGACCGTCGAGCGCGCGCACCGGGCCGCCGTCCTCGCCTGCCACCCCCACCGGCCCGGCCGCCTCCACCACATCGGCGGCCCGCGCCGCGAGCAGCGCCTCACCCTCCCGGATCATCCGGTGGCACCCCACCGAGGACGCCGAGGTGACCGGGCCCGGCACCGCCAGCACCGGACGGCCCAGCCGCGACGCCCACGTCGCGGTGTTACGCGCCCCGCTGCGGGCACCCGCCTCCACCACCAGCACCGCGTCCGCGAGCGCGGCGACCAGCCGGTTGCGGGCCAGGAAGCGGTGCCGGGCCGGGGTGATGCCCGGAGCATATTCGCTGACCACCGCGCCTTCCCTGGCGATCTCCCGCAACAGCCGCGCGTGCCCGGCCGGATAGGCCCGGTCCACCCCGCACGCCAGCACCGCCACCGTCGCACCGCCCGCGGCCAGGGCTGCGCGGTGCGCGGCGCCGTCGATGCCGTACGCACCTCCCGAGACGACGGTCCAGCCCCGGCCCGCGAGGTCGTCGACGAACTGCCCGGTGACGTGCTCGCCGTAGCCGCTGGCGGCCCGGGTCCCGACCACCGCGACCGCCCGATCGGTCAGCTCGGTCAGCGGCCGCTCCCCCAGCACCCACAGCGCCAGCGGCGGCGCCGACTCACGGTCGCGCCGCGAGTCGAGACCGTCGAAGGCCAACAGCCGCCACGCCGGCCAGTCCTCGTCGTCGGGCGTGAGCAGCCTGCCGCCCAACCGCCCGACGAGGTCGAGGTCGCGGGCCGCGGAGTCGATGTGCCTGCGCGCCTGCGTCCGCGTGCGCAGCGCCTCCGGCAACTCCGCGCCATGCACGGCCCGCGCCGCCTCCTCCGGCCCCACCGCCTCGACCAGTTCCACCAGCGGAGCACACGGACCCTGTGCCACCTGCGACAGATACGCCCAGGCCTCCCGTCGCGCGCTCATTCGCCCCGCCGATCCCGGTAGCCCAGCGCGCACCCCACCTGGTCCTCCTCTGGCAACGCCAGGCCGGCGAGGTCCGCGAGCGTCCACGCGACCCGGAGCGCGCGATCGGCGCCGCGGGCGGTGATCTGCCCCTCCCGCAGCGCCCCCTCCAGCGGACGGAGCGCGGCACGGGAGATCCGGAACCGTTGCCGCAGAGCCGGACCCGGCACCTCCGCGTTGGTCCGCCAGCCGAACTCACGCCACCGCTCGACCGCCGTCGCGCGGGCGGCGGCCACCCGCCCGCGAACCTCCGCCGTCGACTCGGCGGCCTCCCCGTTCAGCGCGCCGACCGAGAGAGGCTGCATGCTCACCCGCAGATCCACCCGGTCGAGCAGCGGACCCGACAGCTTCCCCAGGTAGCGCCTGCGCGCGGTCGGCGCGCAGACGCAGTCCTCCGTGCGGGGCGGCGCGCACGGGCACGGATTCGCCGCCAGCACCAGCTGGAACCGCGCCGGATAGCAAGCCACCCCGTCCCGCCGCGCGATCCGGACCTCACCGTCCTCGAGCGGGGTGCGCAGCGCCTCCAGCGCCTTCACACCGAGCTCGGCGCACTCATCGAGGAAGAGCACGCCCCGATGCGCCCGGCTCACCGCGCCGGGCCTGGCCATCCCGGACCCGCCGCCGACCAGCGCGCTGATCGAACACGTGTGGTGCGGGGCAACGAACGGCGGTTCGGTGATCAGCGGCCGCTCGCTGGTGAGCAGCCCCGCCACCGAATGGATCGCGGTCACCTCGAGCGCCTCCTGCTCGCTCAGCGGGGGCAGCACCCCCGGAAGACGTTGGGCCAGCATCGTCTTCCCGATGCCGGGCGGACCGGTCAGCATCAGGTGGTGCGCGCCCGCGGCCGCCACCTCAAGCGCCAGGCGCGCGTCGCCCTGGCCCGCCACGTCGCTGAGGTCGGCCGTCGTCCGCTCGGGCGGCACCTCCAACGGGGCAGGCCCCGGCAGCACCAACTCCCCTCGCAACCACTCGATCACCTCCCGCAGGTTGCGCGCCCCCCACACCTCGATGCCGTCCACCAGGCCGGCCTCGGCCAGCGCCTGGTACGGCACCACCACGGCGGGCCGTCCCGCGGACTTGGCCGCCAACACGGCTGGCAGCACGCCGCGGACCCCGCGCAGCCGGCCGTCCAGGGCGAGCTCGCCGAGCAGCACCGCCTTGTCCAGGTCCGCGCTCGGCACCCGTCCGTCCGCGACCAGGACCGCGCAGGCCAGCGCGAGGTCGAAGCCGCTGCCACCCTTCGGCAGGGTCGCGGGCGAGAGCGCCAGGATCACCCGCGAATCCGGCCATCGCTCACCGGAGTTGGTGACCGCGGCCCGCACCCGGTCCCGCGATTCCTGCAGCGCGGTGTCGGGCAGCCCGACCAGGTGCACCCCGGGCAACCCACGCCCGATGTCCGCCTCGATCTCCACCAGCTGACCGTCGACGCCGCGCACCGCCACCGCGTAGGCCCGCCCGAGCGCCATCAGAACACCGCGCGCAGGTGCTCGAGCACCGGATCTCGGCCGGACTCGACAACGACGGCGACCACGTCGAACCGCACGTGCCGCCAGCCGTGCGGCTGCTCGGCCAGCCACAACCCGGCCAGCCGGCGGATCCGGCCCTGCTTCGCGAACGTGACCGCCTCGGCCGGCGTGCCGTAGCCCCGGCCCGATCGCGTCTTCACCTCGACGAAGACGACCGCGTCCCCCTCCCTGGCGATGAGATCCAGCTCCCCGTAGCGGCACCGCCAGTTCCTCGCGAGGATCGTCAGGCCCGCTTGGGCGAGGTGGCCCGCCGCCAACTCCTCACCCCATGCCCCCAGCTCCAGGTTTCGTGCCATGACCAGACCCTGCACCGCGGCCGGGACGAATCGCACCCGGCGACGGCCGATTTCGCGGTGCCTGTGGACGGATCCCGGCCTGTGGAGAACGCAGCAGACCGACCCTGTCACCGGCGGCACCTACACTCGGCCGGTCGCCCGATTCCCGCCCACAGACAGGAGGCTGCGTGGCCAACCGCACGTACCTCTACACCACTCCCCTTGACCCACAGACGGATCCGCCCGCGACCGGCACCCAGCGTCTCGCCGGCGTCTCCGAGTGGTCGTATGCGATACCTCTGGTCCCCCGGATCCTCGTCTCCGTGGACCCCCGTGCCCGCCCGTCGATCATCTGGGACGACACCCCCGACCTGATCGCGGTCACCGCGCGCTGCGGCCCCGGCATCGCCCGGCTCGAGAAGTTCCTGAGTCGCATCGACCACCCGGGTCTCGGCACGATGGCCGAGGACGCGCTGCGCTTCCTGCGCGCCCACACCGACCCGGACGACCACTTCGTCCTCGAATGCGGCGAGATCTTCGCGATGGACGACGAGCCGTTCGCCGACCAGGGTGCGGCGCTGCTGGCAGGCCTCGCGGACATCGACGCCGAGATGGAGGCCGCGATGGCTCAGCTCGCGCCCACAAGGCCGAGTTTCTGGCAGCGGCTGTTCACGCCGTCACAGGAGAGCATCGAGGAACCCCTCCGCGAGCTCGGCCTGGGCTACTGGTCCGACGCGCTGTACTTCGAGCTCGACGGCCCACGATAGGCGCGGCGCGTCGGTGCCGCGGTCTACGCTCGTCCGGGTGAGTTCCGAGAAGATGCTGGCCCGGATCGGCGGTCTGCTCCGCCAGGCCGAGTCCACCACCAATCCGCACGAGGCCCAGGCCTTCATGGAGGCCGCGCAGCGCCTGGCCACCGCGACCTCGATCGACCTCGCCGTCGCGCGCTCGCACACCTCGCGCCGCGAGCAGCGCGTCACCCCCACCCAGCGGGTCGTCGCGATCGGCGAGACCGGCAAGAAGGGCCTGCGCACCTACGTGCACCTGTTCGTCAGCATCGCGGCCGCCAACGACGTGCAGTGCGACGTCGCGCACAACTCGACGCAGGTGTTCGCCTACGGCTTCGGCACCGACATCGACGCCTGCGAGGCGCTGTACTCGAGCCTGCTCGTGCAGATGGTCCGGGCCTCGGACGCGTTCATCAAGTCGGGCGCGCACCGGCCGGTCGCCGGGGTCACGGCCCGGCTGAACTTCCAGCTCGCGTTCGCCGCCCGGATCGGCGAGCGGCTGGCCACCGCGAAGAAGGCCGCCGAGGCCGAGGCGGTGCGCGCGGACGAGTCCACGGGCACCGAACTGACAGGTACCGCGCTGGTGCTGCGCGACAAGCAGCTCGAGCTGTCCGACTTCTACCGTCAGACCTCGCAGGCGCGCGGGACCTGGCGGGGGTCCAAGGCCACAGCGGGGCACTCCTCGACCGCGCGGCGGGCGGGCGACAGGGCAGGCCGGGCCGCGCGCCTCGGCCACGCGCCGGAGCTCGCGGGCGCGAGGAAGCAGCTCGAGTGAGCACCGACCGCGACAGCCAGCGCTCCCGGGTGTACGAGGCGGAGTCCGTGGTGCGGAAGGTGTTCGACCGCGCCGACAAGGGGGCACGCGAACTCGAGCTGTTCGGCTCCACGATCACGCTGCCGGTGGAGCGGAAGTTCGCCTCGGTCGACTCGGTGCAGGACTACGCGGACCGGGTGCTGGCCCTGAACTGGGTGCGCGAGCGCTGGCCGGGCGCGGCCGTCCCGGTCACCGTCCGCGCGCGGGCCGGGGCGGCCGCCGCCCACTACGAGTCCGGCGCGGCGACCATCGCTGTCCCGCTGCACACCCGCGGCACGGCCTGGGCGCTGCGCGAGCTGGTGGTCCTGCACGAGCTCGCCCATCACCTCGAGCCGGACGGCGCGGCGCTGGCCCCGCACGGGCCGGAGTTCGTCGATCGCTACCTGGTCCTGGTCGACGAGATCATCGGCGGCGAGGCCGCCTTCGTGCTGCGGACCACGATGCTGGAGAACGGTGTCCGGATCGCCTGACCCGCGCCCGCCCGACATCGCGCACACCCATTGACGAGAACGCACACCCGTTCAGCGATCAACGGGTGTGCGATCTCGGCAAAAAGTGTGCGGCGGCGTGCTCGCCCTACTCCCCGAACGGCCCGTTCTCGGGCAGCCGCAGGTCGGACTTCTCCAGCTCCTCGATGTTGACGTCCTTGAAGGTGATGACCCGGACGTGCTTGACGAACCGCGCGGGGCGGTACATGTCCCACACCCAGGCGTCGGCCATCCGCACCTCGAAGTAGATCTCCCCGTCCGCGTTGTGCGGGATCAGCTCGACGGAGTTCGCCAGGTAGAACCGGCGTTCGGTCTCCACTACGTAGGCGAACTGGCCGACGATGTCCTTGTACTCACGGTAGAGCGAGAGCTCCATCTCCGTTTCGTACTTCTCGAGATCTTCGGCACTCATCTGTTTCGCCGTCCTCCTGCTCTGTGGTGAACCATCATCATCCCGCACGCACCTCCGCGGTGTACATTTCGCCCACCCCATCGGCCACCAAGCGGTCCTCGCGCACCGGATCGCGCTGCATCAGTCGCGCCGCGGCGACGTTCGCGTACGACATCCGGTGCTCACGACTCGGGCCGAGCGCGGCCATCGCCGCGGTGTGCGCGGCCGTGCTGTACCCCTTGTGCGCGGCGAACCCGTACCCGGGCAGGTCCGTGTCCATCGCCACCATCGTGCGGTCGCGCGAGACCTTCGCCAGCACGCTGGCCGCCGCGATACACGCCGCCGACGCGTCGCCGCCGATCACCGGCAGCGACGGCGCGGGCAGGCCCGGCACCCGAAACCCGTCCGTCAGAACGTATCCCGGGGACAACGCCAGGCCCGCGACCGCGCGCCGCATGCCCTCGATGTTCGCCACGTGCACGCCGAGCGAGTCGACCTCCCACGCCGGGATCTCCACGATGCACCAGGCCCTGGCGATGCGCGTGATGGCGGGGAACAGCTCCTCCCGCGTCCGCTCGGTCAGCTTCTTGGAGTCGTCGAGGTTCGCCAGGGCCGGGTGCAGCTTGGGCCCGAGCGCGCAGGCGGCGACCACGAGCGGACCCGCGCACGCGCCACGGCCGGCCTCGTCGACGCCCACCACGGGGCCGAGGCCGCTACGGATGAGGGCAGACTCCATCGTCCGCAGGCCAGCCGCTCTGCGGATGATCGTCCTCGGTGGCCAGGTACTCACTGTCCTTGGATATCAGGCGAATCGATGAGGCCCCAACGCGAGGGCGGCAGCACGATGGCGACGGCCTTGCCGATGACGTTGTCCACGGGCACGCTTCCGTTGTACTCGTCGCCGACGTGATAGCGCGAGTCCGCGGAGTTGCTGCGGTTGTCGCCCATCATCCAGAGGTTGCCCTCGGGGACGGTGACGGGACCGAAGCAGCGACCCGACTTGAGCGGGGTGTCGCAGGTCTGGGTGCCCGGGGTGAAGGGGAAGTCGGTGACGACGTACGGCTCGTCGATCGGCTTGCCGTCGACCAGGATCCGGCCCTGGTCGTCGCAGCATTCGACGGTCTGACCACCGGTCGCGATGACCCGCTTGACCAGATCGTTCTCGTCCGGCGGCACCAGGCCGACCAGGGAACCGAACTCCTGCAATCCGCGGACCACCGGGTTGTCGGAGCGGGTGGACGACCAGCCGCTGTTCCAGGACTCCGGGCCCTTGAACACGATCACGTCACCGGGCTGCGGGTCGCCGAAGCGGTAGCTGATCTTCTCGACGGCGATCCGGTCGCCGGTGCAGCCGGCGCAACCGTGCAGCGTGGGTTCCATCGACTCCGACGGAATCAGGTACACCCTGACGATGAAGGTCTGCAGCAGAAAGCTCATCACGAGCGCGACGAGAATGAGGATGGGGAGTTCCCGCCAGAACGAGCGGGGTTTCTTCTCGACCCTCCCCGACATCGGTTCGGGGGATTCGGCACCGTCCGGCGCCGTCGATTCCTGAGGGGTATTTACCACCGGAACAGGTTAGCCCGGCCCCGGAACGGTGGTGCTGTTCCGGGGCCGGGCCGACGAGAAAAAGATCAGCGCTTTTCCTTGATCTTGGCGGCCTTGCCACGCAGATCGCGGAGGTAGTACAGCTTGGCGCGACGGACGTCACCACGGGTGAGGACCTCGACCTGAGCAATGTTGGGGCTGTGCACCGGGAAGGTGCGCTCGACGCCGACGCCGAAGGAGACCTTGCGAACGGTGAAGGTCTCGCGGATGCCGCCGCCCTGGCGACGGATCACGACGCCCTTGAAGACCTGCACGCGCTCCTTCGAGCCTTCGATGACCTTGACGTGCACGTTCAGGGTGTCGCCGGGACGGAACTCCGGAATGTCGTCGCGGAGAGAGCGGGCGTCCAGAAAGTCCAGGGTGTTCATCGGTTGTTCCATCCTTGCGTTTTCGCACGAGTAGAGGAACCGAGCGGCACTGCTCACGCTGTGCTCGGCTGGTTCGTACTCCGATTAGGTAGGTGTGGCCTGTACAGGCAACCCGTCAATTGTGCCAGACGACCAGGACGGGACGAAATCGGGACTACCGAGGCACCCGCTCGTGGTGCGGGGCCGGGGGCGCGGCCTGCACGGTCCGCTCCAGCTCCTGCTCGGTCGCGGCCTTCGCGTGCTCGACGCTCGGCTTGCCCGCGACGAGGTCCTGGACGTAGATCTTCGCCCGGACCGCCGGCCGGTGGTAGCGCTTCTCCCGTTCGATCGCCCGCAGCATCCGCTTGGGCCGCTCCGCGTAGCGCCACCGCGCCCACGGCGCCCCGGGTCGGCTCAACCGGATCGCGCCGACCAGGAGCACCGGGAAGACGAACATCCCCAGCAGGGCGGTCCAGATCTTGCCCTTGGCGATCACCACCGCCGCGACCATCAGGCCCAACACGGTGACCAGCACCACCAACCCGCGCACCCACCAGGGCTCCTGCCCGCGGAAGTCCTCGACGTCCAGGATCGCCGTCGGGCGGGCACCGAGCAGCAGCAGTCCGGTCACCCCGATTGCGACGAACACCGCGTCGACGGAGGTCCGGCCCTGCTCCGCCCAGTAGACGTCCTTGAGGTAGAAGATCAGCGCGAACTCGTCGAGCACCAGCGCGGCGCCGACCCCGAAGACGCCGGCGAGCACCGCGCCGGTGGTCGAGCTGCCGTCCTCGAAAACCGCGATCAACCACCCGCCGCTGACGAGCATGGCCACCACGCCGAAAACCACGTGATGCACGTGCTGGCCGCCCGGGGTCACGTTGCCGGGCCACCACCGGACCTTGGCGCGGATCATCCGCACGCTGAGCCGGATGAACGCGAAGCCGCCGATGAAACCCAGGAAGAACATGAGCAGCGGCAGCTTGCCCGGCTCGACGATCGCCCGCTGCAGCCAGTGGTCCATCAGCTCGGCCCCGGCGACCTGACGATGCAGCGGAACCCGAGGTGGCAGGTCGAGGTCTCCTCGGTCTCGCCCTGGCGGGCGGCGGGGCGATAGCGGAGGCAGTAGTTGGGCGCGCACAGGTGCGAGCCGCCCTTGATGACCCGGCGCGGGTAGCTCTCGCCCTCGGTCTGCGCCGCCGACTCCGACCTCGGATTGCGCGGGATGCAGCACGAGCTCGCCGGGTTGACGTTCTTCCCGCCCGCGCTGTGATCGGCGGTGTGGAGGTCGGTGGTCCACTCCCAGACGTTGCCCGCGACGTCCAGGAGCCCGTAGCCGTTGGGCTTGAAACTCCCGACCGGCGAGGTCCCGACGAACCCGTCCTCGACGAGGTTCTGCCACGGGAACTGGCCCTGCCAGGTGTTGGCCTGCTGCTTTCCGCCGGGGGTGTACTCGTCGCCCCACGCGTATGCCGTGCGGTCGAGACCGCCGCGGGCGGCGAACTCCCATTCGGCCTCGGTCGGCAGCTCCTTGCCCGCCCACGCGGCGTAGGCCTGGGCGTCCGCGTAGGCGACGTGCGTGACCGGGTGCCGCTCGCGCCCGCCGACGTTGCTGTCCGGGCCCTCCGGGTGACGCCAGTCCGCGCCCGGCACCCAGGACCACCACTGCTGGTAGTCGTCGAGCGAGACCGGTCCGGGCGGCGGGGTGAACACCAGCGAGCCGGGCACCAGCAGCGCCGGGTCGGCGTCGGGGTAGTCGGCGGGGTCGGGCGCGGTCTCGGCGACGGTGACGTGGCCGGCGTCCTTCACGAAACGCCGGAACTCCGCGACGGTCACCTGGTGGGTGTCCATCCAGAAGCCGTCCACCTCGACCTGATGGACGGGCTTCTCCTCCGGGTAGAAGTCCTCCGAGCCCATCCAGAAGAGACCGCCCGGCACCCAGGACATGTTCTTGAGTGGGGTGTTCAACGACTGGGTGTTCGACGCCATGCAAGGAAGCATGTCACCTCACCCGCACCGGGCGCAGCCACCTCCGGTCACCCTTTTCGGGTGGTTCCCGCCCACCCGGCGGCTGAGACCATGCCAACCATGGGAACTGCCATTGGTGACATTCTTCCGCTCGCGCTCGGCGTCGCGATCAGTCCGATCCCGATCATCGCCGCGATCCTCATGCTGCTGACACCGAAGGCGGGGAGCACCGCGACGGCGTTCACCGCAGGCTGGGTTCTCGGCATCGCGCTCGGGTACACGGTGATCGTGACGATCGCCAGCGTGGTCGGCCTGGACAGCTCGTCGGGCGGGAACGCGACGACCGCGACCATCAAGATCGTCCTTGGCGTCGCCCTGCTCTGGCTGGCGCTCAAGCAATGGCGGAGCAGGCCCGCGCCCGGCGCGGAGCCGACCATGCCCGGCTGGCTCGCCGCCATCGACAAGGTCACCCCGGGCAAGGCGCTTGGACTCGGCTTCGCGCTCTCCGCGGTGAACCCGAAGAACCTGCTGATGATCGTCGGCGCGGCGGTGGCCGTCGCCAACCTCGGGGTCAGCGGCGCCACGCTGGTGGTCACCGGGGTGGTCTTCACGGTCCTCGCCGCCAGCACGGTGGCCGTGCCGGTGATCGCCTACTTCGTCGCCAAGGAAAAGGCCACGGTCTGGCTGCAGAACCTCAAGTCCTGGCTGACCGCCAACAACGCGGCCGTGATGGCGACGCTGCTGCTGGTGATCGGTGTCGTGATGATCGGCAAGGGGCTCGGCGGGTACTAGGCGCTGCGCGCCTGTGCGCGGTTGACGAGTCTCTGGACTCGTCAACCGCGCACAGGCGGCGGAGCCGCCTACTTGCCGAAGCCGGCCTTGCGGAGGGCGTCCGCCATCGAGCCGCTCGCCGGGCTGCTGCCGCCCGATCCGCCGCCCTGACGCTGGCCGCCGCCCCGCTGCCCGCCCTGACGCTGACCGCCACCCTGACGTGATCCGCCGTCCCGCTGGCCGCCACCCTGACGCTGACCACCCGCGGCGCGCTGTCCGCCGCCCTGGCCGTCCTGCTTGGCGGCGCCGGGCTCGTCGTCCAGGCGCAGGCTCAGCCCGATGCGCTGGCGCGGGAGGTCGACCTCCATCACCTTCACCTTGACGACGTCGCCGGACTTGACCACCTCGCGCGGGTCCTTCACGAAGTTGTGCGACATCGCGGAGACGTGCACGAGCCCGTCCTGGTGCACGCCGACGTCGACGAAGGCGCCGAAGGCCGCGACGTTGGTGACCACGCCCTCGAGCGTCATACCGGGCTTGAGGTCGGCGACCTTCTCCACACCCGTCGCGAACGTCGCGGTCTTGAACTCCGGGCGCGGGTCGCGGCCCGGCTTCTCCAGCTCGGCGATGATGTCGGTGACGGTCGGGATACCGAACTTGTCGTCGGCGAAGTCCTGCGGCCGCAGCGCACGCAGCGCCGTGGTGTTGCCGATGATCTCCTTGACGCCGGTTCCGGTGGCCTCCACGATCCGCCGCACGATGGGATACGCCTCGGGGTGCACCGCGGAGGCGTCCAGCGGGTCGTCGCCGTCGGTGATCTTGAGGAAGCCCGCGCACTGCTCGAACGCCTTGGGGCCCAGCCGCACGACGTCGAGGATGCCTGCGCGGGCGCGGAAGGGACCGTTCGCGTCGCGGTGCGCGACGATGGATTCGGCCAGCGAGCCGGTGATACCCGAGACCCGCGAGAGCAGCGGCACCGATGCGGTGTTGACGTCGACGCCGACCGCGTTCACCGCGTCCTCGACCACCGCGGCAAGCGAGCGCGCCAGCAGCGTCTCGGAGATGTCGTGCTGGTACTGGCCGACGCCGATCGACTTCGGGTCGATCTTCACCAGCTCGGCAAGCGGGTCCTGCAGCCGACGCGCGATCGACACCGCGCCGCGGATGGACACGTCCAGGTCCGGCAGCTCGGCGGAGGCGTACGCGGACGCCGAGTACACAGAGGCGCCCGCCTCCGAGACCATCACCTTGGTGAGCCCGGCCTCCGGGAACTTCTTGATCAGGTCCGCGGCCAGCGCGTCCGTCTCGCGCGAGGCGGTGCCGTTGCCGATCGCGATCAGGTCGACCTTGTGCTTGGCGGCCAGCGCGGCGAGCGTCGCGAGCGACTGGTCCCATTTGTTGGCCGGCTGGTGCGGGTAGATGGTGTCGTACGCGAGCACCTTGCCGGTGGAGTCGACGACGGCGACCTTGGTGCCGGTCCGGAATCCGGGGTCGAGGCCCATCGTGGCGCGGGTGCCCGCGGGCGCGGCCAGCAGCAGGTCCTTGAGGTTCATCGCGAACACGTCGACTGCGTCCCGCTCGGCGGACTGACGCAGCCGCATCCGGGTGTCGATGCCGAGCGTGATGAGCATCTTGGTCTTCCAGGCCCAGCGGACCGTGTCGAGCAGCCACCGGTCCGCGGCACGTCCGCGGTCCGCGACGCCGAACCGGCCGGCGATGCGGCCCTCGTAGACGCTGACCTCGCCGAGCGGGAGCTCCTCGGTCTCGGGGTCGAGGGTCAGCGAGAGCACCTCCTCCTTCTCGCCGCGGAACATGGCGAGGATGCGGTGGCTGGGCAGCTTGCCGAAGGGCTCGGAGAACTCGAAGTAGTCGGCGAACTTGGCGCCCTCGGTCTCCTTGCCCTTGCGGACGGCGGACTTGACCTGGCCGCGGGTCCACATCAGCTCGCGCAGCTCGCCGACCAGGTCGGCGTCCTCGGCGAACTGCTCGACCAGGATGGCGCGGGCACCCTCGAGCTGCTCGGCGGTGTACTGCGCGGGGTCGGTGGTCGGGTCCGACAGCAGGGCGTCGGCGACGGGCTGGTGCCCGGCCTCGCGCGCGATTTGCGCCTTGGTGCGCCGCTTCGGCTTGAACGGCAGGTAGATGTCCTCGAGGCGGGCCTTGGTGTCCGCGAGCATGATCTGCGCCTCGAGCTCGGGATCGAGCTTGTCCTGGGAGCGGATCGACTCGAGCACCGCGACACGGCGCTCGTCGAGCTCACGCAGGTACCGCAGCCGCTCCTCGAGGGTGCGCAGCTGGGCGTCGTCGAGGGTCCCGGTGACCTCCTTGCGGTACCGGGCGATGAAGGGAACCGTCGCGCCGCCGTCGAGCAGATCGACCGCCGCGCGGACCTGCTCTTCCCGGACGCCGAGTTCCTCCGCGATGCGCGCGTTGACTGATTTCAGAGCTGGTGCATTCGGAGCTGAGGTCACGGCGATCGACCCTACCGGCAGGCACCGTCAGGGCTCGAGAACTGAGCGATCCGCGTCGGTGAGCTCGACGTGTTCGAGCAGGTCGGGGCGGCGTTCGCCGGTGCGCAACAGCGACTGTTCCCGGCGCCAGCGGGCCACCTTGGCGTGGTCACCGGAGAGCAGGATCGGCGGCACCTCGAGCTCACGCCAGCTCACCGGCCGGGTGTAGCTCGGACCCTCCAGCAGGCCGTCGGAGAACGAATCCTCTTGGTGCGACTGCTGATTGCCGAGCACGCCGGGGAGCAGCCGGACGACGGCCTCGGCCATCACCAGCACCGCGGCCTCGCCCCCGATGAGGACGTAGTCGCCGATGCTGACCTCCTCGACCCGCACCCGCCTGGCCGCGTCGTCGAACACCCGCTGATCGATGCCCTCGTAGCGGCCGCAGGCGAACACGAGGCGCTTCTCCCCCGCCCATCGGTGCGCGGTGTCCTGTGTGAAGGGCACGCCCGCCGGGGTGGGGACCACCAGCAGCGTGTCCGGGTCCGGGTCAGTGCCGAGCACCTCGTCCAGTGCCTCGCCCCACACGGTCGGCTTCATCACCATGCCCGGGCCGCCGCCGTACGGAGAGTCGTCGACCGCCTTGTGGACGTCGTGCGTCCAGTCCCGCAGGTCGTGCACGCCGACGGAGATCAGGCCCTTGTCGATGGCCTTGCCCAGCAACGCCGTTCGCAACGGCTCGAGGTACTCGGGGAAGATCGTGATGACGTCGAGGCGCACAGCTACTCCGGATTCAGAAGTCCCTCAGGCGGATCGATCTCGATGACTCCGTCGGCGACGGACACGGAGGTGACGATGGCCGCGACGAACGGGATCAGGATCTCGCCGGTCTTCTGCCCCTCCGGACGCACGGAGAGCAACTCTCCCGCGGCCGAGTGCAGCACCTCGATGACGGAGCCGACCGGGGTGCCGTCGCCCAGCCGGACGGCGAGGCCCTCGAGCTCGTGGTCGTAGAACTCATCGGGATCATCCGACGGCGCCAGGTCCGCGGTGTCGACGATGAACAGCGTGCCGCGGATCGCGTCCGACGCCGTGCGATCGTCGATCCCCTTGAGACGCAGCAGAAGCCGCCCGGAGTGTTCCCGGGCGGCTTCCACCGTGTAGCTGGTGAGTTTCTGCTCGCGGGGCTTGCGGCCGTGCAGCACGGTGCCGACCGCAAAACGCTCTTCGGGATCGTCGGTCCGTATGTCTACGGCCAACTCACCCCTGATGCCGTGTGACTTGGCCACACGCCCGATGACGAGCTCCACTGATTTACTGATCGGTGTCGACCACGTCGACGCGGATACCGCGGCCACCGATACCGGTGACCAGGGTCCGCAACGCGGTGGCGGTGCGTCCGCCACGACCGATGACCTTGCCCAGGTCCTCGGGGTTCACGTGCACCTCGACCGTCCGCCCACGGCGTCCGGTCGAGAGCTCGACCCGGACGTCGTCGGGGTTGGCGACGATGCCGCGAACGAGCTGTTCGACGGCATCGGCGACAACGGCACTCACTTGTCAGCAGCCTCGGAATCCGCGGCGGCCTCGGCCTCGGCGGGGGCCTCGGTGGCCTCCTCCGTGTCGGCCTTCTTGGCGGCCTTCTTCTTCGGGGTGATGGCCTCGGCCACCGGCTCGCTGTCGGCCTGCGCCAGCGCGGCCTGGAAGAGCTCCAGCTTGGACGGCTTGGCTTCCTTGACCTTCAGGGTGCCCTCGGTGCCCGGCAGGCCCTTGAACTTCTGCCAGTCGCCGGTGATCTTGAGCAGGTTCTCGACCGGCTCGGTCGGCTGCGCGCCGACACCCAGCCAGTACTGCGCACGCTCCGAGTCGATCTCGATCAGGGAGGGCTCTTCCTTGGGGTGGTACTTGCCGATGGTCTCGATCGCACGGCCGTTGCGGCGGGTGCGAGAGTCGGCGATGACGATGCGGTAGTGCGGGGTGCGGATCTTGCCGAGCCGCATGAGCTTGATCTTGACAGCCATGGTGGAGCCTTTCAGATGGTCACGGCGCAATTCAGCGATGCGCAAGGCCTGCGCACCCGGTTTCGCGTTGAGGGGTTGTCGTGACCGCCGCGCGGTACGTAACCGGAGACGGGCGAACAGCGGTCCATTCTGCCAGACGATGAGGTCGCTCCGTTAATCGCCCGCGGCCGCCGGTGTTTCGCCCTTCCGCGGGCGCCCCCTCGGCCTAGACTTCGTTGGCACGTCATCACCGCAGGTCGGTGACGAATTCGACCGAAGTCGTCGCTCGTTCACAAGGGGGATCATGTCCAACGCGCCGTTCGCAGCGCCCATCGCGGGGCCACCGGTTCCGGCCGTCGGCCGACCGAACGCACTGGGCATCGCAGTGCTCACGCTCGGCCTACTCAACCTGTTGCTCGGCTTCGGCCCCTACTTCGTCGTCCGAACCTCCGGCGATGTGATCAACATCAGCGGCTTCCTCCTCCCGCAGGCCCTGCTCGTCGTCGTCTTCCTGCTGTTCTCCGGCATCAGTGCGGGCCTGTCCACCGTGTCCCGGCTGTCCCAGTTCCCCGGCGCGGCGCCGGTCCTGCGGGCCATCGCGACCGCCGCGGCCGCGGTCGGCGCCCTGTTGGCCCTGTTCCTGCTGATCGCGATCAGCAACGTCCCCACCTTCACCGGCAACTTCTTCGACGATTCCGACGACGAGAGCCTGGCCGTCTCGCTCGGCTGGGGCGGCATCGCGATCCTCGTCCTGTCGATCCTGCAGACCGTCGCGGCGTTCCTCGCCCTGGCCTACGACCTCGGGCTGGTGCAGCCCCGCGCCGCCCGCGTACTCGATCTGGGCGCCGGTCTCCCGCCCGCACCGGCCGAGCACCTGGACGCGGAGGTCCCCGGGACGCCGCCGCCCGCGCTCGGGTCGCCCGCCCCGACCAAGCCGTACACGCAGGCACTGGCGCTCGATCCGTACACGCCTCTGCAGACGCTCGGGCACATTGCCCAGTCCGATGCCGCGTTGCGGCCGTACGTCGCGGCCAACCCCAGCGCCTATCCCGACCTGCTGGACTGGCTGGCCGAGCTGGGCGACCCCGAGGTGGACGCCGCACTGAAGGCACGCCCGGACCGCACCGAAGCCAAGCCCGGGGACGAGACGACGGACAAGGACGCGGACGCGCCCGCCGACAAGGACAAGGGCGAGGCCGACAAGTCCGCGAAGCAGTCCACCGACAAGGCCGCCCAGAAGGTGGAGGCCCCGTGACCCCCGACGACGGACCTCGCCCCGCCGCCGAGGCGACTCCCCCGCCGCCACCGCCCCCGCCGCCCGCCCAGCCCTTTTTCGACGCGCCCAATGGGCCAGCTCCCGCGCCCGCGCCCGGGCGCGGGCCGCTGTCCTGGAAGGGCTGGCTCGGCATCATCGCTGCCGTCACCGCCGCAGTCGTGCTGCTCGCCGGCGGCGGCTTCCTGCTCAACTCGACGCTGGCCCGCGACACGAACGGCGAGGCGACGGCAGCCACGGAGGAATCCGCCGACGGCGACGCCTTCGGCGGTGGCGACTTCGGCGACTTCGGAACCGACCCCGCCGCGATCACCCCGACCGGTGCCGTCCCCACCTGCGCCGCCTACCCGCCCGCTGTCGACTCCACCGGGCGCAAGAACTCCTACGAGGCCCCGAACGCCACCGACGGCGACGTCACCACCGCCTGGCGCTGCGCGGGCACCAAGGGCCAGGTGCTCTCGGTGAGCTTCGCCTGCAAGCTCGACCTCACCTCCGTCGGGATCGATCCCGGCTACGACAAGAAGGACGTGGACGGCTCGGACCGATTCGCGCAGAACCGCAAGGTCACGAAGGTGACCTGGGCCTTCGATGACGGCACCTCGGTCGTCCAGGAGGTCCGGCCGGAGCGCGGCATCCAGGCGCTCGATGTCGACAAGGCGGCCAAGACGGTCACCCTGACGATCAACGAGACAGTCGACGGTCAGCCGGTGAAGAACGCGGCAGGCCAGGAATCCGCGCCGTTCAACGACGTCACCTCGGTCAGCGAGGTCCGGTTCACCGGTCGCGCCGATGCCGGGGCCGATCCCTGCGTCAAATAGACCGCATCACACGACCTGGCCGCGCACCTCGACCACCCGGCCGCGCAGCATGACCAGGTCCGGGGCGGCGAGCACCTCGGGCCCGGTGCGCGGGTCCTGCTCGTAGACGAGCAGGTCGGCGGGCGCGCCGGGCTCGAGCCCGGGCCGACCGAGCCAGGCCCTGGCGTCCCAGCAGGCCGCGCCGAGGGCGCGCGTCGGTCCCAGTCCGGCCTGCGCGAGCGCGGCGACCTCGTCCGCGACCCGCCCGTGCACGATCGAGCCGCCGGCGTCGGTGCCCGCGTAGATCGGGATGCCCGCGTCGTGCGCGTCGCCGACGGTGCGACGGACCCGCGAGTGCAGCTCCCGCATGTGGCGTGCGTAGGCCGGGTACCGGGTGGCCGAGTCCGCGATGCCGGGGAAGGTGTCGATGTTGATCAGCGTCGGCACCAGCGCGGTGCCGCGTTCGACCATCAGCTCGATCGTCTCCGAGGTCAGGCCGGTGCCGTGCTCGATGCAGTCGATGCCTGCGTTGATCAGGCCCGGCAGCGCGTCCTCGGAGAAGACGTGCGCGGTCACCCGGGCGCCGACCCTGTGTGCGGCCTCGATGGACTCCTTGAGGATGTCGTCGCTCCACAGCGGGCGCAGGTCCCCCACCGAGCGATCGATCCAGTCCCCGACGATCTTGACCCAGCCGTCGCCGAGCAGCGCCTGCTGGGTGACCGCCTCCGGCAGCTGCGACTCGTCCTCGAGATCGACGGCAAGGCCGGGGATGTACCGCTTCGGCATCGCGATGTGCCGACCGGCCCGGATGATCCGCGGCAGGTCCTCGCGCGCGTCGAGGTCCCGGGTGTCCACCGGCGACCCCGCGTCGCGCAGCAGCAGCGCCCCGACCGCGCGTTCGGCCTCGGCCTGCGCGATCATTCCCGGCCGGTCCTCGTGACCCCCGCCGTACTTGATACCGACGTGGCAGTGCGCGTCGACCAGCCCGGGCAGGATCCAGCCCGATTCGCACAGCGACTCCGCGCCGGGCACCGGCTGATCGGAGATCACCCCGCCGCCGACCCACAGTTCCAGCGGCTGCCCGTCGGGCAACCCGACACCGCGCAGCCGGAAGGAACCTGGGCGGGCAGGCGCCACGGCTACTTCTTGGGCAGCTTCAGCTGGGACAGGTCGATGCCCTCGAGGCCGGGCGGCAGCTCGTCGAGACCCTTCGGCATCTTCGACAGGTCCATGCCCGCGGGCAGTCCGGGGAACCCGGCGGGCATCCCACCCGGCATCCCACCGGGCATGCCCGGGAAGCCGCCGCGGATCTTCGGCTGCGTCGGCCCCTTGCCGCCCTTCTTGCCCTTCTTGCCCTTCTTGCTGCGCTGGTTGGCGCGGGCTCCAGGCATCCCCATCCGGCCTGCCATCGCGGCCATCATCTTGCGGGCCTCGAAGAACCGGTCCACCAACTGGTTGACGTCGGAGACCTTGACACCGGAGCCGTTGGCGATGCGCAGCCGACGGGAGGCGTTGATGATCTTCGGGTCGTCGCGCTCCGCGGGCGTCATGCCGCGGATGATCGCCTGGACCCGATCGAGCTGCTTTTCGTCGACGTTGGCGAGCGCGTCCTTCATCTGCCCGGCGCCGGGCAGCATGCCGAGCAGGTTGCCGATCGGGCCCATCTTCCGCACGGCCATCATCTGCTCGAGGAAGTCCTCGAGGGTGAGCTGGCCGGAACCGATCTTCTGGGCGGTGGCCTCGGCCTGCTTCGCGTCGAAGACCTGCTCGGCCTGCTCGATCAGGCTGAGCACGTCGCCCATGCCGAGGATCCGGCTGGCCATCCGGTCCGGGTGGAAGACGTCGAAGTCCTCGAGCTTCTCGCCCGTGGAGGCGAACATGATCGGCTCGCCGGTGATCTCGCGGACGCTCAGCGCGGCACCGCCGCGGGCGTCGCCGTCGAGCTTGGTGAGCACCACGCCGGTGAAGCCGACGCCCGCACGGAACGCCTCCGCCGTCTGGACGGCGTCCTGACCGGTCATCGCGTCGAGGACGAACAGGATCTCGTCCGGGTTGACGGCGTCGCGGATGCCCGCCGCCTGACCCATCAGCTCCTCGTCGATGCCGAGGCGTCCGGCGGTGTCGACGATCACCACGTCGTGCTGCTTGGCCCTGGCCTCCGCGATGCCCTGCCGGGCGATGTCGACCGGGTCGGCGGCGGACTGACCCAGCGCGTTCTCGCCGCCGCCGATCGAGGTGCCCGGGTGCGGCGCGTACACCGCGGCGCCCGCGCGCTCACCGACGATCTGGAGCTGGCTGACCGCGCCCGGACGCTGCAGATCGCAGGCCACCAGGAGCGGCGTGTGTCCCTGCCCGGTCAGCCACTTCGCGAGCTTGCCCGCGAGGGTGGTCTTACCGGAGCCCTGCAGGCCGGCCAGCATGATGACGGTCGGCGGGTTCTTCGCGAACCGGAGCCGCCTGGTCTCGCCGCCGAGGATCCCGACGAGCTCTTCGTTGACGATCTTGACGACCTGCTGCGCCGGGTTCAGTGCACCGGAGACCTCGGCGCCCTTGGCGCGCACCTTGATCTTCTCGATGAAGGCGCGCACCACGGGCAGCGCAACGTCGGCCTCGAGCAGGGCGAGCCGGATCTCCCTGCAGGTGGCATCGATGTCGGCGCCGGAGAGGCGCCCCTTGCCCCGGAGGTCCTTGAGGGCACCGGTCAACCTGTCGGAAAGGGATTCGAACACCGATCGGGCTCCTGGCTGTCGCGTGGGCGTTTCGGTCAAGCCTAGCCGCTCTACCCGGAGCCCCCGTCCGTGGCGCCATCCTCGGCGCCCTCGCTCGTGCGCGGCCGGGGCGCCGGGACCACCGCGAGCATCGCCGCCTCGAACTCTTCCCTGGTGACCCGCGAGTCGGTGTCGCCGAGATGCAGGCAGAACGCGTCGACCACCGACGAGCCGAGCGTGGAGACTCGCGCCCAGCGGATGTCGGCACCGTGGTGCTCGAGCACGCTCGCCAGCCGGCACAGCAGGCCGAGCCGGTCCTCGGCCCTCAGTTCGAGGATCACCTGGCCCTCCACCGGGGTGTCGAACCAGATGATCCGCGGCGGCGCCTGCGCGTACTGGACCGGCACGCCCTCGGCGCCCCGCTCGAGCGCCTGCTCGGCCAGCGCCTGCTGCTCCTTCGCCTCGAGCATCGCGACCAGGTCCAGTTCCCCGGAGATGGCCCGGATGAGTTCCTGGCGCAGCAGGCCTGCCTGCGGCGGCGCACCGAACCGGGGCGCAACGGTGAACGAGTTCACCGCGGCCCCCTCGTGGCTGCCGAGGGAGGCCGAGAGCACGCGCAGCGAATGCAGCGCCAGCACGCCCGCGGCGTCCGAGAGCAGGCCGGGCGTGTCCGGCGCGACCACGGTGACGGTATAGGTGTGCGCGCCCTCCGCGGGCTGCAGCAGCACGTGCACGCCCCCGTCCGCTGCCAGCGCCGCGTGCTCCGGATCGATCGGATCCGGCGTCGGCAGGTGCTCGCCCGCCATCACCATCCGGCAGCGCCGGACCAGTTCCCGGATCAGCGACGACTTCCAGTCCCCCCACACGCCCGGACCGGTGGCAAGGGAATCGGCCTCGGCGAGCGCGTAGAGCAGTTCGAGCAGCACCGTGTCGCCGCCGAGTGCCTCCGCGACCATCCGGACCGTCGCCGGGTCGTCCAGGTCGCGGCGGGTGGCGGTCTCCGGCAGCAGCAGGTGGTAGCGCACCATCGCGCTGAGCACCGCCACGTCCGAGGGCCACAGCCCGAGCCGATTGCCGATCTGATTGGCGAGTTCGGCGCCGACCAGGCTGTGATCGCCGCCGCGGCCCTTCCCGATGTCGTGCAGGAGGGCGCCGAGCACCAGCAGGTCGGGCCGCGAGACCCGGGTGGTGAACCCGCTGGCATAGGCGGCGGTCTCGACGAGGTGCCGGTCCACCGTCCACGTGTGCACCGCGTCGCGCGGCGGCAGGTCGCGGATCGCGCCCCATTCCGGCAGCAGCCGACCCCACAGGCCGGTGCGGTCGAGCGCCTCGATCACCGCGATCGTGTTCCTGCCGGATCCGAGCAGCACGAGCAGGTCGTCGAGGGCCTCCTTCGGCCACGGCTCCCGCAGCTCGGGCGCGCTGTCCGAGAGCCGGTTCAACGTCGAGGCCGACATCGGCATGCCGGTCTGCGCGGCCGCGGCCGCCACCCGCATGATCAGCCCCGGGTCCTTGTTCGGCTTGGCATCGCGCGCCAGCACCACCTCACCCGCGTGCTCGACGACGCCCTCGTCCAGCGGTCGCCGCACCGGCACCCTGCGCAGCCGCGAGAGGCCACGGCGCGGCAACGCGTTGCCCGCCGTCCGCAGCCCGACGTCGACGGAGTAGCTGATGGTGCGGGCCGAGTCGCTGAGCATCCGGGCCAGATCGAAGCGGTCCCCTATCCGCAGGGCCGCGCCGATCTCGTCGGCGTCCTGAGCCCGGAGCTGGTCGCGGGCGCGTCCGGCCACCCGGTGCAGTTCGGTCCGCACATCCAGCAGCCGCTCGTGCGCGAATGCCAGTCCGCCGCCGGGTGTCTGCGGGCCGAGGCCCGGCACCGCGTCGGTCAGCTGCGCGATCGCCAGCGCGCTCAGCAGCTGGATGTCGCGCAGCCCGCCGCGGCCGTTCTTGATGTCCGGTTCGGCCCGGTGCGCGATCTCGCCGCTGCGTGCCCACCGCGTGCGGGCCTGCTCTACGAGTTCGTCGAAACGCGAACGGATCCCGGTGCGCCACTGCCGCCGCACCCCGCCGATCAGCAGGTTGCTCAGCTCCACATCGCCCGCGATGTGCCTGGCCTCGAGAAGACCGAGGGCGGCGGTGAGGTCCGACGACGCCACCTGCAGCGCCTGCGGGACGGTCCGCACGCTGTGGTCGAGCTTGATGTGCGCGTCCCACAACGGATACCAGAGCCGGTCGGCCACGTCGGAGACGACGGCGGGGTCCAGGTCGTCGTGCAGCAGCACCAGGTCCAGGTCGGAGTACGGCAGCAACTCGCGGCGGCCCAGCCCGCCGACGGCGACGATGGCGAATCCGCTGTCCGGCTTGATGCCGAGCTCTGCCCCCTTGGTGGTCAGCCAGAATTCGTGCAGGTCCACCAGTGCCTGCCGAAGGGCGACCGTGTCGAGGCGGCGGCTCCGGGAACCACCGTCCAGCAACTGCTTCCGGGCACGGACCAGATCGTCGGCGGCAACCATGCCCCCGGACGCGGGTGGCCCCGACCCCGCCGACGTCGCGGCGGGATCGGGGCCACCAGATCCGGACCCTGTTGGGTCAGAGCGCATCCGCGCCCCGTTCACCCGTACGTACGCGGATGACGGATTCGACGGGCGATACCCACACCTTGCCGTCTCCGATCTTTCCGGTACGAGCGGCCTCGACGATGACCTCGACGACCTTGTCCACGGCGGCGTCGTCGACGACGACCTCGACGCGAACCTTGGGCACGAAGTCGACCGAGTACTCGGCACCGCGGTACACCTCGGTGTGGCCCTTCTGACGGCCGTAGCCCTGGACCTCACTGACGGTCATACCGAGCACCCCGGCCTGCTCCAGGCCGGTCTTGACGTCCTCGAGGGTGAACGGTTTGACGATTGCGGTGATCAGCTTCATATTTCTCATGCCTCCCTGACGGTCGAGCGACCCGGTACCGAGCTTCCGCCGAGCGCGGCGAAATCGTATGCGTTCTCAGCGTGTTCTGCTTCGTCCACGCCGAGCGACTCGGCCTCATCGCTGGCCCGGAGGCCGATCGTGTACTTGACGATGAGCGCGACGATCGTCGTGGCGACGAGCGAGTACAGCAGAACCGCACCCGCACCGACCGCCTGACGCCACAGCTGGTCGAAGCCCCCACCATAGAACAGTCCCTTGACGCCCGCGGGCGCCTCCTCCGTCGCGACGAAGCCGATCAGCAGGGTGCCGACCAGACCACCGACGAGGTGGACACCGACGACGTCGAGCGAATCGTCGTAGCCGAAGCGGTACTTCAGGCCGACCGCGAGGGCACAGAGGACGCCCGCGGCCACGCCGATGGCCAGCGCGCCGAGCACGTTCACCGAGGAGCAGGCGGGGGTGATGGCGACCAGGCCGGCGACGATGCCGGAGGCAGCGCCGAGGGTGGTGGCGTGCCCGTCACGAATCCGCTCGACCAGGAGCCAGGACAGCATCGCGGCGCAGGTGGCGATCACGGTGGTGAGGAAGGTGGCACCGGCGATCCCGTTGGAGCCCACCGCGGATCCCGCGTTGAAGCCGAACCAGCCGAACCACAGCAGCGCGGCGCCGAGCATCACGAACGGCAGGTTGTGCGGACGGAAAGGCGTTCCGGGCCATCCCCGACGCTTGCCGAGGACGATGGCGAGGACCAGGCCGGCGATGCCCGCGTTGATGTGAACCGCGGTACCACCCGCGAAGTCGATTGCCTTGAGCTGGTTGGCGATCCAGCCACCCTTCTCCGCGGTCACGCCGTCGAAGGCGAAGACCCAGTGCGCCACCGGGAAGTACACGATGGTCGCCCACAGGCCCGCGAACAGGAGCCAGGGTCCGAACCGCAGGCGGTCGGCGACCGCGCCCGAGATCAGGGCGACGGTGATGATCGCGAACATCGCCTGGAAGGCGACGAACACGGTTGCCGGGATGGTGCCGACCAGCGGGATGGCCATGCCTGCGCCGGTGTCGGCGTCGGCCAGGTAGGCGCCGCCGAAGATGCCCTTCAGGCCGAAGTACTGGAAGGGGTCACCGAAGAGGCCGCCCTTGTCCTCGCCGAAGGCCACCGAGTAGCCGAACAGGACCCAGAGGATGCCCACGACGCCCATCGCGCCGATGCTCATCATGATCATGTTCAGAACGCTCTTGGCCCGGACCATGCCGCCGTAGAAGAATGCGAGCCCCGGCGTCATCAGCAACACGAGCGCGGCGCTCATCAGCATCCACGCGGTGTCTCCGGTGTCCGGCGCCCCGATTGTGGGAAATTCCACGTTGAGCCTCCTCCTTCTGTCGTCCCGCTCCTTGCGGCTTTCGACTTGGTGTGAAGACTGCTGATCCGGTGTTTCAGCTGTGGCGCTGTCGTGTTTCGCCCGGGTGAACGCATCCGGGGAATGTGTTGCTTCTGCGTTTCACGAACCTGTCGCCCAAGTGAATCTCCCTGTGCGGAGGCCGAGCCGGGCGAGCCCGGGCCGCTTCGTTACTCATTCGTTAGGCGTCCCCCGACGGTCACGGGGGCGCCGAGAGGGCGCCCCCGTGCCCCCTCACTCCCCGTCGAGCAGCTGCTCGAGTCGGGCCATGCAGAACCCGCTGATGCTGACGTTGTCACCGAGGTTCAGGTGGGTGGACAGGCGCAGCAGCGGCACCGAGAGCAGCACCGCGCCGAGCACCTCGTTGAACAGCAGGTTCTGTACCTTCCAGCCGGTCAGCTCCTCGTAGCGGGCGACGGTCTCCTCCCGCGTCGGGGTGCCGGGCAGGGTCGGGTGTCCCTCGTTCTCGCTGCACGCCCAATCCAGGAACAGCACCCAGGCCAGGTCGGCCTCGTGGTCGCCCAGGTAGGCCATCTCCCAGTCGAGTACGCCGGCGACCGCCAGCTCCGGCGTGTACAGGATGTTCGACATGCGGGCGTCGCCCCAGACCAGCGTCACGTGCTCCGGCTCGTAGAGGTTGCCCTTGAGCCAGGTCAGGGCCCTCTCCATCACCGGGGGCAGTTCCGGCGCCGCCCAGCGCACGGCCTGGTCGAGGTAGTTCACGATCTGCTCGACCGGTTTGTCCCCGAACTCGGGCATCGCCAGGAACCCGAGCCGCAGCTCCTCGGGGTCGAGCAGATGCACCTGTGCCATCGTCTCGATGCACTCCCACCACATCTTCGCCCGACCCTGCTCGTCGGCCTCGAAGTAGTTGCCTGCGGTGTGGTACGACGGGAAGTCGCTGGGCGCCTCGGCATTGCCGATGCGGTCCATCACGTAGTACGGGGTGCCGAGCGGGTTGTCGTCCGCCTCGATCCACCGGACGCTGGGGACCGGGAGATCGGTCGGGGCGAGCCGCTCCGAGACCAGGTACTGGCGCCGCAGGTCGTAGTCAGGGAACAGCGAGATCTCGGGCGGCCGTCGGAAGACGTACCCGGCCGACTCGTGCTCGGCACCCTCGAGGTTGAACAGGTAGGTCTCGGTCGAGAACCCGCGTTCGGTGCGCTTCCAGTCGACGATCTTCGCGTTCTGTGCACCCGGAATGCGCTGTTGGACGATCGGCTCGAGGGCGGCCGCCAGGTCCTCCGGCGCGACCCGCTCAGCCATTGTTCTTGCCGGATCGGTTGGCGCTCCAGTCGGTGTAGCCGTAGCGCGGGTTCACGCCCATGAACACCATCTCGACCAGTCCGTGTCCGACCTTGTCGCCCATCCGGACCTCGACGAGCGTCTCGCTGAGCATGCTCACCTTGCGGATCTCGTTGACGTCGGTGATGTCGACGTCGAAGCTGTCGCTGAAGTCCTTGCCGCGGTACATGCCCGACGCGTAGCCGTTGTACTCGTCGTACCCGGCAAGGCCCGGCCAGAAGTCACACACCGGCTTGACCTCGATGACGTCGGTCGAGCGGTCCGCGCGGTGCACGGTGAACGTGCCGGACTTGACGACGCGGAGGTCGTCGCGGAAGTCCAGGTCGTGCTCGACGTCGATGATCGGCAGCGGCTCCTTGCCGGAGTCGATCGGGAAGAGCACCTCGCCCTCGAACTGCCAACGCTCCCCGGTGTGGGTCTCGCGCTGTGCGAAGTGCACCACCTCGTCGTCGAACTGGAAGATGCCCATGTAGTAGAGGACGCCGGCAGGCACCTCGGAGGGCTGCATGTTTCCGCCCTCGGGCAGGCTGCCGCCGCCGCCGCCGTGGCGCACACCCCACGAGTGGTCGCGGCCGAACCACCAGTTCTCGGGGTCGATCTCGATGCGCTCGCCGTCGATCTCGATCCAGCCGGTGATGGTGCCGTTCTGGTAGAAGCGGCGGGCGTCCTCGCGGACCCGGCCGCGGCTGCGGTGGAAGGCCGCGGTCTGCTCGTAGACCGGGAAGTCGCCGGAGAAGTCGAGCTGCAGACTCAGGCCGTGCTCGTTGGACTCGACGGTGGAGCTCACCTTGCGCAGCGGCTCGACGATCTCGTACGTGTACGGCCCGACGCTGAACGCGTTCAGGGCCCCGGTCTGCGGGTTCAGCTCGGTGGACATGCGCACCACGCGGGCCTGCTCGCCCTTGCGGGTGACCATCGCGTAGGCATCCATGACGTTGCGGTTCGGGTACTTCGCCATGCCGGTCATGATGCTGATCTCGCCGGACTTGTCGAAGCCGTACATCACGATGCGCTCGGTCCAGCGCAGGTCGCTCTGCGAGACGTGGTCCAGGGTGGTGGGGAGCTGGTGGATGAGCAGTTCGTCGTGCGGGGTGATCATGGCGAGCCCTTCGTGAATCGGATGATTCCCGAAATATAATACGGAGCATGTCGCATCGTAATGATTTCGGCGAAATCTCTCCGGTACTGTCCGCCGATGTGAGCGAACACAGTGATCGGCAGGTCCAGCAGCCGGGCGCGGGCAGGCCCCGCGACCCCGAGGTCGACAGGTCGATCCTCCAGGCCACCCGCGAGCTGCTGACGGAAACGGGCTACCAGAAAACCACCATCTCGGCGATCTCCCGGCGCGCGAAGGTCGGCACCGCCGCGATCTACCGGCGCTGGGCGACGAGGGAATCGATCGTCGAGGACGCGATCTTCGGCATGCAGGACGTGGACCTGCCCACCGCGACCGGCGACCTGCACGCCGACCTGCTCGCGTGGACCCGGATGTTCCTCGACCGGATCGCGGAACCCGCGACCCGGTCGGCGATCCCCGGCCTGCTCTCGGCCTACCACCACCACGAAGGCGTCTACGAACGACTCGTCGGCCGCGCCGAGCTGCCCGCCAGGGAGGCGATGACCGAGCTGCTCGCCAGGGAGGCGCCGGAGCGCACGGCCGAGGCCACGCAGGCCACCGCGAACGCGGTCTTCGACCTGCTGATGTCGGCCACGACCATGCGCGGGCTCACGGTCGGGCTGATCGACGCGGAGTCGTTCTGCGCCCGGACCGCGGACGCGTTGACGGTGCTCGCCGAGTCCGGGGTCTGACCCCTCGGGTCAGCCCAGCAGTGCGTCCACGAAGGCGCCCGGCTCGAACGGCGCGAGGTCGTCCGCGCCCTCCCCCAGCCCGACGAGCTTCACCGGCACCCCCAGCTCGTGCTGCACCTGGAAGACGATGCCGCCCTTCGCCGTGCCGTCGAGCTTGGTCAGCACCACGCCGGTGATGTCCACGACCTCCGCGAATACCCGGGCCTGCATCAGGCCGTTCTGGCCGACGGTGGCGTCGAGCACCAACAGCACCTCGTCGACCACGGCGCGCTTCTCCACCACGCGCTTGACCTTGCCGAGCTCGTCCATCAGCCCGGTCTTGGTGTGCAGCCGGCCTGCGGTGTCGACGATCACCACGTCCACGCCGGTCTCGATGCCCTTGGTCACGGAGTCGAAAGCGATCGCGGCGGGGTCACCGCCCTCGGGACCACGCACCACCTCGGCGCCCACCCGCTCCGCCCAGGTCTGCAACTGGTCGGCGGCGGCCGCGCGGAAGGTGTCGGCGGCGCCGAGCAACACCCGGCGACCGTCCGCGACGAGCACGCGCGCCAGCTTGCCGGTGCTGGTGGTCTTGCCGGTGCCGTTGACTCCGACGACCAGCAGCACCCCGGGGGTCGAATCGTGCGGCAGCGCCTTGATCGAGCGGTCGAACTCGGGGTGCAGGGCCTCGATCAGGACGGTGCGGAGCAGGGCTCGGGCGTCGGCCTCGGACTTGACGCTGCCCGCCGCCAGCTCGGAGCGCAGTCGGGTCATGATCTGCTCGGTTGTGGCACTGCCGAGGTCCGCGATCAGCAGCGTGTCCTCGATCTCCTCCCACGAGTCCTCGTCCAGGTCGCCGCCGCCGAGCAGGCCCAGCAGGCTCTTACCGACCGCGGACTGCGAGCGCGAGAGCCGGCCGCGCAGCCGGTCGAGCCGGCCCGCGGTCGGCGCGATCTCCTCCACCGGAGCGGGAACGGCCGGGGCCGGAGCGGGCGCCGGTGCCTCCTCGACGGGGGCCGGCGCAGGTTCGACCGGCGCAGGCGCGGCGGGGGCTACCGGGGCGGGCGCGACCTCCGGCGCCTCCTCGACGGGCGCCTCCTCCGTGGGGGCAGGCGCGGGTTCGACCGGGGTGGGAGCGGCCGGGGCGGGCTCGACGGGCGCGGGCGGCACCTCCGTGACCGGTTCCTCGACCGGCGGAGTCACCGGCGGCGCCTGCGGCGGTGTCGGCCGCGACACGGGCGGCGCGGTGGCCGTCGCACCCTGGCTGAAGCTGATCCCACTATCGGGCTTGTATCCGCCCGACCGGTCCTTCGTTTCCTCCAGCTGACCGGGCGCGGGCTGCGTGGGCTGCAGGCTGACCCGCCGCCTCCGGTACAGCGCCCAGCCCACGACGAGCGCGACGAGAAGGACGGCCACGACAGCCGCGATTGCGATCCAAGCTCCGGTAGTCACGCCCCCCATCCTTTCAGGCACCGATCCGGCGCAGAGAGGCGACGGGAGATCACCCGGTCAGCGAGCGGTCGACGCCGCGCGCATCACTCCGCGACCGGCTGCGGAACGGCCAGGTTCTGCCCCCGCATACGCTGCGAGATGACCTGCGTGATGCCGTCGCCGCGCATGCTGACGCCGTACAGCGCGTCGGCCACCTCCATGGTCGGCTTCTGGTGCGTGATGACGATCAGCTGCGACTTCTCGCGCAGCTGCTCGAACAGGCCGATCAGGCGCCGGAGGTTGGTGTCGTCGAGCGCGGCCTCCACCTCGTCCATCACATAGAACGGGGAGGGACGGGCGCGGAAAATCGCCACCAGCATCGCCACCGCGGTCAGCGACTTCTCGCCACCGGAGAGCAGCGAGAGCCGCTTGACCTTCTTGCCGGGCGGGCGGGCCTCCACCTCGATGCCGGTGGTGAGCATGTCGGACGGATCGGTCAGCACCAGCTTGCCCTCGCCGCCGGGGAACAGTTTCGCGAACACCCCGACGAACTCGCGCTCGACGTCCTCCCACGCCTCGGTGAACACCTGCAGGATCCGGGCGTCGACGTCGGCGACCACCCCGAGCAGGTCCTTGCGCGCGGTCTTGACGTCCTCGAGCTGGGTGGCCAGGAAGTTATAGCGCTCCTCGAGCGCCGCAAACTCCTCCAGCGCAAGGGGATTGACCTTGCCGAGGGTCGCGAGGTCCTTCTCAGCCCGCTTGGCCCGTCGCTCCTGGGTGTCCCGGTCGTAGGGCATCGGCGCGGGCGCCACCACCTGTTCGCCCCGCTCGCGCGCCTGCTCGTACTCCGCCATCTCCAGTGCCGAGGGCGGCAGCGGTACGTCGGGTCCGTACTCCGCGACGAGATCGTCCAGGCCGATGCCGTGCTGCTCGGAGATGGTCTGCTCGAGCTGCTCGATCCGCAGCGCGGCCTGCGCCCTGGCCACCTCGTCGCGGTGCACGGCGTCGGTGAGCGCGGTCAGCTGTCCGGTGTACTGCCGCACCCGCTCCTTGACCGTCTCCAGTTGCTGCGTGCGTTCGGTCCGCTGCCGGGTCAGCTCGTCGCGGTGCGCCACGGCGGCCGCGACCACCTCCTCCAGGTGAGCCGCCACCCGCCTGCCGGACTCCGCGACGGCGGCGGCGACCGCGGCCGCGTTCTGCCGGGCGGCCATGGCCCGTTCGGCGCGGGCCCTGGCCTCGCGTTCCACCTGCGCCGCGCGCCGAAGCGAATCCGCCTTGCCGCGAACGGATTCCGCCCGTTCCTCGGCCGTCCGCAGTGTCAGGCGCGCTTCCATCTCCACGGACCGCACCTCGGCCAGCGCCGCGGCCGCGGCCTCGCGCTCGCCGCTGCTGGGGTCCCCCGCCGCCGGATCGCCGTCCAGCGACTGCTCCTGCTGGGCCAGCGCCAGGCGCTCCTCCAGCTCCCGCAGCGACGCAACCGCATCCTCACGGCCCGCCTCCGCCGCGGTGCGCTGGCCCGTAAGCCGATCGGACTCGGCATGCGCGGCGCGGGCCACCTGGCCGAGCCGGCCGAGCTGTTCGTAGATCGCCGACAGGGCGGCGTCGGACTCGTTGAGCGCGGCCAGGGTCTGCTCGGCGGACTCGGCGCGGTGCTCGCGTTCGGTGGTGGCCCCCGACAGCGCGGCGGAGAGCTCGTCGGCGCGGCGCTCGGCGTCCGCCAGGCCAGCGGTCGACGCGTCGATGGCCGACTGCACCTCGAGGGTGGAGGGTCGACGATCGGAGCCGCCGGTCATCCAGCCGGACCCGAGGAGGTCGCCGTCCCTGGTGACCGCACGCAGGCCGGGTCGTCCGGCGACGAGCTCCGCGGCTTCCTCCAGGGTGTCCACGACGGCCACCTCGCCGAGCAGCGCGCTGAGCGCCGCGCGCAGGTTGTCGGGATGTTCGACCAGGTCGAGGGCGCGCTGCGCGGCTCCGGGCAGGGCGGCGTGCTCACGCGGCGACGCCGAGGCGCCGTCCCCAACCACCAGTGCGGCCCGGCCGCCGTCGGCCTCCTTGAGCGCCACGACGGCCGACCGCGCGGCGGCAACCGACTGTGTCGCGATGGCGTCGGCGGCTGGCCCGAGCGCGGCGGCGATCGCGACCTCGTAGCCGTGCCGGATGCGGAGCATCCCGGCGAGCGGGCCGATCAATCCGTCCCCGGATCGATGTTCGATCAGCCAGGCGGCGCCGTCCTTCTGCTGCAGTCCGATCGAGAGCGCCTCGATCCTGGCCCGCAGCGACGCGACCTCCTGGCCGGCGGCGCGCTCGGCGTCCTGCAGTTCGGTGACCCGGGCGGTGGCCGCCTCGAGCGCGGCGACGGCGCGTTCGTTCTGGGTGTCGAGCCCGAGTTCGCCCTCGTCGAGGTCACCGATCTGTGCCTGCACGCCTTCGAATTCCGCCTGCGCCGCATCGCCGCGGGCACGGGCGTCCTCGATGGCAAGCGTCAGCCGCGCCACCTCGGCGTCGACGGAGTCCGCGCGGGAGCGGAGGGTGTCCACCTGGCCGGAGAGCCGGGCCAGGCCCTCGCGGCGGTCGGCGATGGCCCGGACGGCGGCCATGTGCGCCCGCTCGGCGGCGGCGGAGGCCTCCTCGTACTCGGTCAGGGTGTCCTTGGCGGCGTCGAGGGTGGCCCTGGCCATCTCGACCGCGGCCACCAGCTCCGCCTCCTCCGCCGCGACGCGTTCGGCCTGCGCCTCGAGCTGGTCGGGGTCCTGCCCGCGATTCGAGGTGGGTTCGCTGTCGAGGTGGCGGGCCCGTTCGGCGGCGATCCTGATCGTGGCGTTGACCCGCTCGGCCAGCGCGGAGAGCTGGAACCACGTCTGCCCCGCGGCCTCCGCGCTCGGGGTCAGCCGGGCAAGGGCCTGCTCGTGGGCGCCGAGCTCCGCGGACGCCGCCTCGAGCTCGGCCTGCACGTGCTCCTGCTGGGCTCGGGCCATCGCCTCGTCCTGGGACTGCGATGCCAGCTCCGCCCGCCGGGTGACCAGGTCGTCGGCCACCAACCGCAATCGGGCGTCGCGCAGGTCGGCCTGCACGGTCTGCGCGCGGCGCGCGACCTCGGCCTGCCTGCTCAGCGGCTTGAGCTGACGACGCAGTTCGGTCGTGAGGTCGGTCAGGCGGGCGAGATTGGCCTGCATGGCGTCCAGCTTGCGGACGGCCTTTTCCTTGCGCTTGCGGTGCTTGAGGACGCCAGCGGCCTCCTCGATGAATGCGCGGCGGTCCTCCGGGCGGGACTCCAGGATGGCGGCCAGGCGGCCCTGACCGACGATGACGTGCATCTCCCGGCCGATGCCGGAGTCGCTGAGCAGCTCCTGAACGTCCATCAACCGGCACGAGCTGCCGTTGATCTCGTACTCGCCCGCGCCGTCGCGGAACATCCGCCGGGTGATCGAGACCTCGGAGTACTCGATCGGCAGCGCGCCGTCGGAGTTGTCGATCGTGAGCGTCACCTCGGCGCGGCCGAGCGGGGGCCGGCCGGAGGTGCCGGCGAAGATGACGTCTTCCATCTTGCCGCCGCGCAGCGCCTTCGCGCCCTGCTCGCCCATCACCCAGGTGAGGGCGTCGAGAATGTTCGACTTGCCGGACCCGTTCGGCCCCACCACGCAGGTGATGCCCGGTTCGAACCGCAGAGTCGTCGCGGACGCGAAGGACTTGAACCCCTTCAGCGTCAGACTCTTGAGATGCATGGCGAATGACGTTACTGCACCGCACCGACCGGATCGGCCATTGAACGCCGCGCCGGGGCGAAGACCCGTGCCTTCGCCCCGCGGCACCGGCGAGGCCCTACCCCGATGCGCCCCGAGCCGGGGAACCCACGGTGAACTTGGCGCCGAACGGGTCGGTGATCTCCGCGGTCCGCCCGTAGGGCATGTCGGTCGGGTCGTCCGCGACACCGCCCGCTGCTCGCGCGGCGGCAACGGCCGCGTCGGCGTCGGCGACCTGGAACAGCGTGCCCCAGGCCGATGCGGGCGCCGCCGGGTCGCCCATGATGCCGCCGATCTCGTGTCCGTCCGGCCTGCGCAGGAACGTGAAGTCCATGCCGGGCAGGTCCTCGTTTCCGTCCAGCGTGAAGTCGAACACCGCGGCGTAGAAGTCGCGGGCCGGGCCGGGATCAGCCGTCACCAGGTCGTTGCGCAGCAGCGTGTTCGGCTCGTTCACCAACTCGCAGCCGACGTGCGCCTGTCCCTGCCACAGCCCGAACTGCCCGCTCGAGGGGTCTCGCACGATCGCCATCCGGCCCTGGCCCATCACGTCCATCGGCTCGACCAGCACGACGCCGCCCGCGTCCCTGGATCGCGCGACGGTGATGTCCAGGTCGTCGGTGGCCAGGTAGACGTTCCACCAGAACTCGGTCGCGTTCTCGTCGGGGTTCGGCATCAGCGCGGCGACCTTCTTCCCCCGCAACAGACACATCGTGTACCGCCCTGCCTCCTCGGGGCCGATGTCGAATTCCCACCCGAAGACCTGCCCGTAGAACGACATCGCCCGATCGAGGTCGGGGATGCCCAGGTCGATCCAGGTCGGGGTGCCAAGCGGTTGGTTCGTCGTGACGGCGCTCATCGCTACTCCTCAACTGTCGGGTACGCCGTCGACGCTAGCCTTCGGCGCCGACACGGACCCTGCACTACTCTCCCCCGAGTGATCGATGATGTGACCAGTTCCAAGGGGCTCCGGGCGGGGGCCCTGAGCCTGACCTCCAGCGTGGTGATCGGGGTGGCCTCCGCCGGCCCCGCCTACAGCATTGCCGCCACCCTCGGCCTCGTCGTCGCGGCGGTCGGGCTGCAGGCCCCTGTGGTCGCGTTGCTCGCGTTCGTCCCGATCCTGTTCGCCGCGTTCGGCTACAAGGAACTCAACCGCGCCGACCCTGACTGCGGCACCACCTTCGTCTGGGCCACGCGCGCGTTCGGCCCGTCCTGGGGGTGGATGGCCGGCTGGGCCATCGTGGTGGCGGACGTGCTGGTGATGGCGAGCATGGCCCAGGTCGCGGGCCAGTACACCTTCCTGCTGTTCGGTGCGGACGGGATCGGCCGCGACGCCACCAGCATCTGGGTGCTGCTGCTCGGGGTGGCGTTCATGGTCGCCATGACCTACCTGTGCTTCCGCGGCATCGACATCTCGGCGCGCTTCCAGTCGGTGCTGCTGACGATCGAGTTCGTCGCGCTGGTGCTGTTCGCGGTGGTCGCCCTGATCCGCGTGTGGCTGGGCAATGCGGGCGCCGCGGCCCTGACCCCGCAGTGGAGCTGGTTCAACCCGTTCGAGATCGGATCCTTCTCGACGTTCGTCAACGCGATCCTGCTGATGGTGTTCATCTACTGGGGCTGGGACTCGGTGGTCTCCGTCAACGAGGAGACCGTCGACAAGCGGCGCACCCCCGGCCGCTCGGCGGTGATCTCGACGATCGTGCTGGTCGCCCTGTACGTGCTCGTCACCGTCGCGGCGCAGTCGTTCGCCGGGATCGGCGAGGAGGGAACCGGGCTGGCCAACCCCGAACACGTGGACGACATCTTCGCCGCGCTCGGGACCGCGGTGTTCGGCGAGAGCATGCTCGGGCAGATCCTGGTGCACGTCCTGCTGCTGATGATCCTGACGTCGGCGATCGCCTCGACGCAGACCACCATCCTGCCGACGGCTCGCACCACCCTGTCGATGGGCGTCTTCAAGGCGCTGCCGGACAGCTTCGCGAAGGTGCACCCCCGTTTCCTGACACCGACGGTGTCCACCCTCGCGATGGGCGCGGTGTCCGCGGGGCTCTACATCGCGTTCAACTTCGTCTCCGCGGGCAACCTGATCTTCGACTCGGTCTCCGCGATCGGGATCGCCGTCGGCTTCTACTACGGCATCACCGGTGTGTCCTGTGCGTGGCTGTATCGGGACACCCTGCGCGACGGCCCGCGCGAGCTGTGGATGCGGGGCATCCTCCCGCTCCTCGGCGGCGCGATGCTGCTGTTCTCCGCCGGATGGACGGCGGTGACCTCGTTCGCCTCGGACTACGGCGAGACCAGTTGGACACTGCCCTTCGCCCCGCACTGGCAGATCGGCGGTGTGTTCATCCTCGGCGTGGGGTCGATGCTGCTCGGCCTGCCGCTGATGTGGTGGTGGCGCAGCCGCGATCGCCGGTTCTTCGACGGCGAGATCATCGATCGCCGACTCCCCGAACCCGAGGCCCGCGACCGCGCACCCGTCGTCTGAGCGTCAGGTGCGCTTCGTGGCCGGCATGACCCGCTTGAGCACCTCGAGCATGGGCCGCTGGTACCACGAACCGAGAACCCGCACCATGAGGTCCAGGCCGCGGGCATCGTTGCCGACCAGCACGCGCGCTCGGTTCTTCGCGACGCCGTCGAGGATGATCTCCGCCGCCTTCTCCGGGCTCATCCTCAGCAGCTTCTCGTTGTAGAGCGCGGTCTCGGCCGCGTCCTTTGTCGGGCCCGCATGCCCGGCGTTGTTGGCGACGTTGGTCTTGACGCCGCCCGGGTGCACGCACGTGACGCGCACGGGGTGTCCACCCGCGAGCATCTCCAGGCGCAACGACTCGGTGAACCCGCGGACCGCGAACTTCGCGGAGTTGTAGGCGCTCTGGCGGGGCAGTGCGAGGATGCCGTAGAGGCTGGACGTGTTGATCACGTGGCCGTCGCCCGACGCGATGAGGTGCGGCAGGAAGGCCTTGGTGCCGTTGACGACTCCCCAGTAGTCGACGTCGAGGACGCGCTCGATGTCCTTGAACTCGGACTCGAGGATGGAGCCGGAGAAGGCGATGCCCGCATTGTTGTAGACCTGGTTGACGACGCCGAAATGCTCGACGACGGCGTCGGCATAGTGCAGGACCGATTCGCGCTCGGACACGTCGAGCCGGTCCGACCTCACCTCGGCACCCAGTTCCTCGAGCAGCCCGACGGTCGCGGCGAGCCCCTCGGTGTCGACGTCGGACACCGCCAGTCGCGCCCCGCGGCGAGCCAGACCGAGTGCGAGGGTTCGCCCCATGCCGGAGCCTGCGCCGGTGACGACCGCGACACGTCCGAGGAATTCGCTCATGCCGCCAACCTACTCCCGGCCCGTGGGAGCGGGACGCCTACAGGATGGCGACCGCGACGATCAGGCCGAGCGCGACATGCGCGGCCGCGACGACGAGCACCTCGGGGGTGAAGCGTTCCTCGGCGAGCACCTCGCCGATGTCGATGCCGGTGACGAGCTCGATGAATCGCACCGAGAACACCTGCGCGACAATCCCCAACAGCCCGAAGACGAGCGTGTAGATCAGGCCCTCGACCAGTCGGCCGGAGGAGGCGTAGATCGCCAGCACGATGATCAGCGCCATGCTCACCATGCCCGCCGACGTCACGATCGCGGCGTTGGGCCTGCCCTCGCGCACCAGCGTTCGCAGGTGGCCGGGCGTGGTCCAGTCGATGGCGTAGAAGCCGAGGACCATCAGCAGCAGACCGACGATCGCGTACAGCGCGATCGCGGAGACGCCCCTGCCCAGATCGGACCAGTAATCGCTGCTCAGGGCGAGCACCTCAGTCGTCATCAATCGCTCCGTTTCGGTATGCATCGGGGTTCGAAGAGTGCGGTCACGGCTGCGGAATCCGGTGCGGCACGAAGGCCGCGCCGTCATCGGTGATCAGCCCGGAGGTCTCGCGGATGCCGAGACCGGCTGCCGTGTCGCCGACGATCCAGGCGCCGAGAGCCGGCCGCATGCCGTCGAATTCCGGTAGCGGATCGAGCAATTGGTAGACGAAGCCCTCGTCGCCGTAGATGCCGCCGGTGGTCGTCTCCATGCCGGCGCCCACCACCGAGATGTTCGCGCCCTCCCGGCCGAGCCTGGGCTTGCGCACGTACTCGGTGAGCTCGTGCGGGTCGTCGAGATAGGCGGGCAGCAGGTTCGGGTGCCCGGGATACATGCCCCAGAGCACCGCCAGGATCGCCTTGTTGCTCAGCAGCGTCTTCCAGAGCGGCTCGACCCACATCGTCTCCGGGAGCAGCGCGAGGGCCTTCTTCCCGAAGTCGTCGTCGAGCACCCACTCCCAGGGGTACAGCTTGAACAGGGTCGAGATCGGCGCCTCTTCGAGGTCGACGAATCGGTGCAGGTCCTCGTCGTAGCCGATCTCCTCGATCGCGAGCGCCACGGTGTTCAGTCCCGCTTCCGCCGCGGTCTCCTGCAGGTACGCGACGGTGATGTTGTCCTCGCCGCTGGCATCCGCTGACGACCAGGAGAAATGCGCCTCGTCGCCGGGCAGCCGGTCGCGGATGGCTCCCCATCGCTCGACCAGCGCCTCGTGCAGCGAGTTCCACTGGTCGTCGTCGGGGTGAGTGTCCTTGAGCCAATGCCATTGCAGGATGGACGCTTCGAGCAGGGTGGTCGGTGTGTCCGCGTTGTACTCGAGCAGCTTCGCGGGACGGCGACCGTCGTAGCGGAGGTCGAATCGACCGTAGACGTGCGGGTCGCCGCGACGCCAGGACTCGGCGATCGGGCCCCAGGTCCATTCCGGCAGACCGAAGTCCGCGAACCGTTCGGTGAGGATCACGTGCTCGACCGCGTTGAGGCACATCGAGTGCAGCAGTTCGACATCCGCCTCGATCGCCAGGATCTCGTCCATGTCGAACTCGTAGTGCACCGACTCGTCCCAGTAGGGGCGGGCGGTGCCGTCGCCGAGTCGGGCCGGGGTGCCGTACACCAGACCCTGGGATTCGACGATCTTCTGCCACCCCGGACGCGGGGTGGAACGAACTCTGCGCACGTCAGCTCCCGCCGCTGCCGGTCGACTTGCTGCCGAACCCGCCGCGTTGAATCGTGGTACCGGACTTGGTGGTGATGGTGGTTCCCTTGGGCGTCACGACGGTTCCGCCGGTCACCTTCGTGCCGACGCCGCCCGCGCTGCCGCCGTAGTAGTAGCGGTACGGCGAGCCGGCGTAGATGAACATGCCCGCCATGGCGCCGGTTCCTTGTGACCCGGTCGTGCAGTACTTCTCGTCGACCTCGACCTCGGTGTTCGGGTCGATGCAGGTGGCCTGGACCTCATCCGAGGACAGCGCGGTGTATCCGAGCGCGACCAGCCCGACCACGCCGACCACCGCGACGCCGCCGATCAGGCCCTTCTTCCGCTTGCGCCGGCGTTCCTCTGCCTTGGCCTCGGCCTCGGCAGCCAACCGCTCCTGTTCGGCGCGGTCCTTGCGGGCCTTGTCCCTGGCCCGCGCCTCGCCGACGGTCGGCGGACGGGGCACGGTGGCGCCGGGTTCCTGACGCCGTATCCGGCCGCCGCGGGGAGCCTGCGCGGCCTCGTCGCCGCCGCCGGACCCGTCGACGCCGCCGGTCTCGCCTGCCCCGTTCCGGTCGTCCGGTCCGCCCTGATCCGGTCCCACTCGTCCCTCCCCATCCTGTGACGTCATCGCACCGAGGTTATCGTTCGTCGAAACCGGTGAGGTTCCCCGCGGCGTCCGACCAGCTCTCCACCACGAGATCGACCCGACCGGGCGTCGAACCGGACCGGAGCAGCTCCAGCAGCAGCTCGCACCGCGGCCGGGGCCCCTCGGCGATCACCAGCACCCGCCCGTCCGGGCGATTGGTGGCATGTCCAACGAGGCCGAGTTCGAGCGCCCTCGACCGCGTCCACCACCGAAACCCCACGCCCTGAACCGACCCGTGTACCCAGGCGGTCAGGCGCACCGGTTCCGGTGGGCGCATCGGAGCTCGCTCAGCTGCTCTTCGGCGGCACGAGCTTGTGCACGCTGCCGTCAAAGCTGGTGGTGTACAACGCCGCCGGATCCCAGCCGGGGCCGGATCCGAACCGGACGGAACTCGTCAGCGGCAGATCAGAGCCGATCTCGCAGGTGGAGCCGGTGGTGGGGTCGACCCGAACCACCTTGCCCGCGCCGTTGAGCGCCATGTAGATGTTGCCGTCGGCCCCGACTGTGAGGTCGTCGCCCGCGTTCGACGAACCGGATCCCGCGACCTTGATGGTGTGGACCGCGCCCTTGAGATCGGTCGCGTCCAGCTCCCGGATCTCGGTGTTCGCGTCAAAGGTGTTGCCGACGTAGACAGTTGCGCCGTCCGCTGAAACTGCGAGGCCGTTGGCGGAGCCCAGGTCGGTGCGCACCGACGCCGGGGTGCCCGGCTGCGCGGCCGGAATTCGGGTCAGACCCTGGTCGGACCCGAGGTTCCTGGTGACCAGCAGGTCACCGTTCGCCAGCTTGGCGAGCCCGTTCGGCATGGTCAGCCCCTTGGCCACCGTGGTCTGCTCGCCGGTGTCCAGGTCGAGGGACTCGACGGTGCCGTTCTTGCTGTTCGACAGGCCGGCCATCGCGTTGTTCCCTGTGGTGAAAAGGATGGTGTCACCGTTCACGACGATGCCGCCCGGCCCGGTGAAGTCCGAGACCAGCGTGCCGGTCTTGCCCCCGGGTGACAGCGTGCGGATGGCTCCGTCGCCGAACAGGGTGCCCTCGGACAGCAGCATCTTTCCGCGGCCGTCGAACGCCAGGTTCTCCAGCATCCCGAATCCACTGGCCACCTCGCTCGCCGTCCACGGCGTACACGACTGCGCGGCAGCGGTGGTCGTGGTGGCGGACGGCGTCGTGGTCGCGGCAGCCGGCGCGGCAGCCGAGCTCGCGGGCGTCGACGTCACGGGCGCCGCGGTCGGCGCCGCGGTGGCGGCGGGCGTCGCGGCAGCAGGTGCGGCGGACGTGGTCGGCGCGACGGCAGGCGCGGCCGTCGTGGTCGGCGCGACGGGTGCGGCCGTCGTGGTCGGCGCGGCAACTCCGGGCAACGGCGAGGTCAGGCCGGGCAGCGAGAAGGGCGGCGCGACAGTGGGCGTCGTCGTAGCCGCGGGCTCCGCGGGAGTCGGAGCGGGCTGAACGGGAGCGGGCTGGGCGACGGCGATCGGGGCACCCACGATCGCGCCGGTTGCCACCAGGGCACCGACCATCGCAACACGAGAGAGCAACATGGCGCCTATTTGATCACGAATCAGTTTCAACCGTCAGGTTCACCACGGTGCCATTTTTCAGGGTACGTCCGACCGTGCACACCTTGTCCACGGATTTGAGCACAACGGTGAGCAAACGCTCCTGCGCCTCGGCGTCGAGTTCGCTGAGATCGACCTCGAGGACCTCGTCCAGCCGCGGGTACACCTCGTTCTCACGGTCCGCCGCGCCCGACACCCGGACGGTCGCGTCGTAGTTGTCCCCGAGCCTGCGCGAGAGCGGCAGATCCGAGCTCATGCCGGTGCAGGCGGCGAGCGCGATCTTGAGCAGCTCACCGGGGGTGAACACGCCGTCGACGCTCTCCGACCCGATCAGCACCTCCGCGCCGCGCGAGCTGCGGCCCGTGTAGCGGCGCGTCCCGGTGCGCTCGACCCACAACTCGGTGGACGCGGCCGGCTGGGCGGGGGTGCTAGCGGAAGTCTGATCAGCCATACCCCGAATCCTGCCATCCGCCGCGGTCGGGTCCGCAGGCGACATGGCGCCACTCGGCTACACCTGGAAGCGGTACCCCATCCCGGATTCGGTGATCAGATGCTTGGGCTGCGAGGGATCCCGTTCCAGCTTGCGGCGGAGCTGTGCGAGATACACACGCAGGTAGTGGGTTTCGGTGGCATAGGACGGACCCCACACCTCTCGCAGCAACTCCTTCTGCCCGACCAGCTTGCCCTTGTTGCGCACCAGCATCTCCAGCATCCCCCACTCGGTGGGAGTCAGATGTACCTCGCGCTCGTCCTTGATCACCCGCTTCGCGGCCAGGTCGACGGTGAACGACTCGGTCACCACCACCGGCTCGCCCACATCGGTTGCCGCGGAGTGCCGCCGTACCGCGGCCCGCAGGCGTGCCAGGAACTCGTCCATGCCGAAGGGCTTGGTGACGTAGTCGTCGGCGCCCGCGTCGAGGGCCTCCACCTTGTCGGCCGAGTCGGTGCGCGCCGAGAGCACGATCACGGGGGCGGTGGACCAGCCGCGGAGCCCGGCCAGCACCTCGATGCCGTCCATGTCCGGCAGGCCCAGATCGAGCACGATCACCTCGGGGTGCTTCTCAGCGGCGGCCCGCAGCGCCGCCGCCCCGGTCGCCGCCGTGGTCACCTCGTAGCCCCGCACGCTCAGATTGATCCGCAGCGCCCGCAGGATCTGCGGTTCGTCGTCGATCACCAACACCCGTGTCACGCAGTCACCTTCCCGATCCCGGCCAAGTCCACCACCATTGTCAGCCCACCGCCCGGTGTATCCGTGGCGCTGACGCTGCCCCCCATCGCCTCGACGAACCCCCGAACCACCGATAACCCCAGACCGACCCCGGTCGACATGTCGCGGTCGCCGAGGCGTTGGAACGAGTCGAAGATCTGGTCCTCCGCACCGCGGGCGATCCCGGGGCCGGTGTCCGCGACGGTGATCAGCACCCGATCCTTGACCGGCGCCGCCGCGATCCGCACCGCCCCGTCCGGGGCGTACCGAAGCGCGTTGTCCACCAGATTCGCCAGCACCCGCTCGAGCAGTCCGCTGTCCGCCATCACCGCGTTGCCCCCGACCTCGACCTTCACCCGGTCCGGTCCCGCCCGGCCGATTCCCGGCGCGCCGATCCCGACACCGACGAGCGCACGATGGACCACCTCTTCGAGGTAGACCGGACGCAGGGTCGGGCGCACCACCCCCGCCGCCAGCCGCGAGGAGTCGAGCAGATTGCCCACCAGATTGGTCAGCTGGTCGGCCGACTCTTCCACCGTGGCAAGCAGTTCCGCGGTGTCCTCCGGCGAGAACTCCACGTCGTCGCTGCGCAGGCTCGAGACCGCGGCCTTGACCGCGGCGAGGGGCGTCCGCAGGTCGTGGCTCACCGCGGACAGCAGCGAGCGCCGCAGCCGGTCCGCCTCCGCGAGGGCCTTCGCCTGACTGGCCTCCTCGGCGAGCTCGCTCTGCCGGATCAACCCCACCGCCTGATTCGCGACGGCCGACAGCACACGTCGGTCGCGCGCGTGCAGCTCGTCGCCCCGCAGCGCCAGCGCGTACTCGCCGTCGTTGACCTCGCACACGGTGTCGGCCCGGTCGACCTCCGTGAGCGGGTCCGGTCCCACCGAGCTCACCACCCCGTGCCCGCGACGGATCATGCTCACCGACTGTTGGGCGTAGGTCTCCCGCACCTTCTCCAGCAGCGCGGGGAGGTCGGCGCCGCGCAGCACCGACCCCGCGAACAGGGCAAGCAGTTCCGCCTCCTTCGACGCCCGGCGCGCCTCCCTGGCCCGCTTCGCGGCCGCGTCCACCAGCACGGCCACCGCGACGGCGATCACCAGCAGCACCACCGTGGTGATGAAGTTGTCCGGCTCGGCGATCGTGAAACTGCGCACGGGCGGGGTGAAGAAGTAGTTCAGCAGCAGGCCCGAGATCAGCGCGGACAGTGCTGCAGGCGCCACGCCGCCGAGCAGGGCGACGAGCAGCACCACGATGAAGAACAGCGCGCTCTCCCCACCCCACCCGAGGTGCCGGTCGACCGCTCCCATGACGAGCGCTGCCGCCGAGGGCACCAGGACCGCAGCGACCCAGGCCAGGATCTTGCGCGAACGCGTGCCCACCGGGGTCAGCCTGCGTGGCGTGCTCGACTCACCGTGGGTGACCATGTGCACGTCGATCGAGCCGGACTGCTGCACCACGGCGGCGCCGATGCCCTCGTCGAGGATGCGGGCCCAGCGCGACCGCCTCGAGGTCCCCAGCACCAGCTGGGTCGCATTGGCCGCGCGCGCGAACTCGAGCAGGGTCGACGGCACGTCGTCGCCGACCACGCTGTGCAGGCTCGCGCCGATGCTGGTCGCCAGCCTGCGCACCTTGCCCATCTCCGGTGCGGACACCCCGGCCAGCCCGTCGCCGCGCACCACGTGCACGACGATGAGCTCGGCACTGGACTTCGAGGCGATCCGGCCGGCCCGCCGCACCAGGGTCTCCGACTCGGGTCCCCCGGTGACGGCCACCACCACCCGCTCCCTGGCTTCCCAGGTGTCGGTGATCTCGTTCTCCGCACGGTACTTCGCGAGCGCCGCATCCACCTGGTCGGCGACCCACAGCAGCGCGAGTTCCCGCAACGCGGTGAGGTTTCCGCGACGGAAGTAGTTGCTCAGTGCGGCGTCCACCTTCTCCGCGGCGTAGACGTTTCCGTGGGAGAGTCTGCGGCGCAGCGCCTCCGGGGTGATGTCGACGAGCTCGACCTGGGTGGCCGCGCGCACCACCGCGTCGGGCACGGTCTCCCGCTGCGCCACCCCAGTGATCTGCTGGACGACGTCGTTGAGGCTCTCGAGGTGCTGGACGTTGAGGGTGGTGAGCACGTCGATGCCCGCGGCGAGCACCTCCTCGACGTCCTGCCACCGCTTCTCGTTGCGGCTGCCGGGGGTGTTGGTGTGGGCGAGTTCGTCGACCAGCACCAGCGCAGGTCTCCGCCGCAGCACCGCGTCGACGTCCAGTTCCCCCATCGTGGTGCCGCGGTAGTCGATCAGCTTCGGCGGCACCACCTCGAGGTCGCCGATCTGAGCGGCCGTGCGGGCGCGGCCGTGGGTCTCGACCACGGCCGCGACCACGTCGGTGCCCCGTTCGCGACGGCGATGGGCCTCGCCGAGCATCGCGAACGTCTTGCCCACCCCGGGGGCCGCGCCCAGATAGATGCGCAGCTCACCGCGCTTGCGCTCGCCCCCGGAACCCGTACCGCTCACTCCGTCATCATCCACCAGTGGGCACTTCAGCCGCAGGAAGGCGCGGTCAGGCCAAGCGCGAGGTTGAGCTCGAGCACGTTCACCCGTTCTGCGCCGAGCACGCCGAGCTGGCGTCCCTCGGTGTGTTCGTCGACGAGCTGGCGGACCCGCTCCTCGCCGAGCCCGTTCGCCGCGGCGACCCGCGGCACCTGGATCGCGGCGTAGGCGGGGCTGATGTGCGGGTCGATGCCGGACCCGGATCCGGTCACCGCGTCGACGGGAACCTGGTCCGGGCGCACGCCCTCCCGCTCCGCGATCGCAGTGCGGCGCTCGGTGATGAACGACGCCAGGATCTCGCTGCTGGGGCCCTGGTTGGTCGGCAGGGCGGCCGCGGGGTCGCCCGGCGCGAACGGATCCTCGTCGGCGACCGAACCGGTGACCCGATTGTGGAAGTACGGATCCGGCGCGCCTGCCTCCACCTGCGGGTCCACCCCGACCCAACGGCTGCCGACCACGCATCCGTTGCTGTCACGCACCGGTGAGCCCTCCGCGGACCCGGAGCTGATCCGGCCAACCCCCCACACCGCGGCGGGGTAGATCACCCCGAGAATCACGGTGAGCGCGAGCAGGACCAGCAGGCCTGCCCACACCTGCTTCACGAAACCGATAGTGAATCGCATTCAAGCTCACCCAATCCCAGGAATAAGTCGGACGACGAGGTCGATCAGCCAGATGCCGATGAACGGCGTGATCACACCACCGAGGCCATAGATCAAGAGGTTTCGGCCCAGCAACTGCGAGGCCGAGGACGGCCGGTAGCGCACGCCCCTGAGCGCCAACGGGATCAGCGCCACGATCACGAGCGCGTTGAAGATCACCGCCGACACGATCGCCGACTGCGGCGTCGCCAGGCGCATGATGTTCAGCGTGTCCAGCTGCGGGTAGATCCCGCTGAACAGCGCCGGCAGGATGGCGAAATACTTCGCCAGGTCGTTGGCGAGCGAGAACGTGGTCAGCGCCCCACGGGTGATGAGCAGCTGCTTGCCGATCTCCACCACCTCGATGAGCTTGGTGGGATCCGAGTCCAGATCCACCATGTTCCCGGCCTCCTTGGCCGCGGAGGTACCGGTGTTCATGGCCACGCCGACGTCGGCCTGCGCCAGTGCGGGCGCGTCGTTGGTGCCGTCACCTGTCATCGCGACCAGACGGCCACCCCGCTGCTCCTTGCGGATCAGCTCGAGCTTGTCCTCCGGGGTCGCCTCGGCCATGAAGTCGTCCACGCCTGCCTCGGCGGCTATCGCCTTGGCGGTCAACGGGTTGTCCCCGGTGATCATGACGGTTCGGATGCCCATCGCCCGCAGCTCGGCGAACCGCTCGGCCATTCCCGGCTTGACCACGTCGGACAGCTGGATCACGCCGAGAACTCGTGCGCGGCCTGCTTCCGCCACCGCGACGACCAGCGGGGTGCCGCCGCCCTGCGCGATCTCGTTGACCGTGTCGGTCACAGCCGGGGCCGCAATGCCTCCCAGAGTCCGCACCCAGGTGAGCACCGCGTCGCTCGCGCCCTTGCGAATCAGTTCGCCGCCTGTGCCCGATCCCCCGTCGCTTCGCTCGCCCGCTATGTCGAGGCCGCTCATCCGGGTCTGCGCCGTGAACGGCACGAACTCGGCCGCCTTCTCCGCCTCCGCGGGTTCCGCGGCGAGCCCGAAGTCCCTGGCGCACAACTCCACGATGCTGCGACCCTCGGGCGTGCCGTCCGCAAGACTGGACAGTCGTGCGGCCTCCGCGAGTTCCCCTGCGGTGACACCGGGGGCGGGATACAGGGCGGTGGCCCTGCGGTTGCCGTAGGTGATGGTGCCGGTCTTGTCCATCAGCAGCGTGTCGATGTCGCCCGCCGCCTCGACCGCGCGGCCGGACATGGCCAGCACGTTGCGTTGCACCAGTCGATCCATGCCCGCGATGCCGATGGCCGAGAGCAGCGCGCCGATGGTCGTCGGGATGAGACACACGAGTAGCGCGATCAGCTTGATCGGGTCCTGCTCCTGGCCCGCGTACATACCCATCGGCCCGATGGCGACCACGGCCAGCATGAAGATGATGGTCAGCGAGGCCAGCAGGATGTTCAGCGCGATCTCGTTGGGCGTCTTCTGCCGCGCGGCGCCCTCGACCAGGGCGATCATCCGGTCCACGAAGGAGTGTCCCGGTGCCGCGGTGATCTCGACGACGATCCGGTCGGACAGCACGATGGTGCCGCCGGTCACCGCACAGCGGTCGCCGCCGGACTCGCGGACCACGGGTGCGGATTCACCGGTGATGGCCGACTCGTCCACGGAGGCGATGCCCTCGACGACATCGCCGTCACCGGGGATCACCTCGCCCGCGACCACGACAACCCGATCTCCGACCACCAGGTCCGCGCCCGGGATCGACTCGATGGCACCGCCGGCGGTGATGCGGTGAGCGGTGGTGTCCTGCTTGACCTTCCGCAGGCTCGCCGCCTGGGCCTTACCGCGCCCCTCGGCGACGGACTCGGCCAGGTTCGCGAAGAGCACGGTGAACCAAAGCCAGGCCGCGACCACCCAGGAGAACACCGACGGATCGGCGATCGCCATCACCGTGGTGATGACGGAGCCGATGAGCACCACGAACATGACCGGGTTGCGCGCGAGGTGTCGCGGGTCGAGCTTGCGGACCGCGCCGGGCAGCGCCGTGAGCAGCTGCTTCGGGCTGAAGATCCCGCCCTGCACCCGATGCTGGTTGTGCTCGCCCCCCACGTCCTCCCCGGATCGCGGGGTGACGTCGGGTCGTTCGGTTGTTTTCACACTCATTGCAGAGCCTCCGCGATCGGGCCCAGAGCCAGGGCCGGGAAGAATGTCAGCGCCGCGACCAGGACGACGGTGCCGGTGAGGAGCCCGGCGAACATCGGGCCCGCGGTGGGCAGGGTGCCCGCGCCGGGCGCCGTCTTCTTCTGCGATGCAAGGGATCCGGCGAGCGCAAGCACGAAGATGATCGGCAGGAAACGTCCGAGCAACATGCAGACGCCGAGCGAGGACTGGAACCAGTCGCTCGTCACGGTCAGGCCGCCGAAGGCGCTGCCGTTGTTGTTCGAGGCCGAGGCGAACGCGTAGAGCACCTCGGAGAATCCGTGGATGGAACCGGGCGTGCCCGGATCTCCGCTGTTGCCCTGGTATCCGGTGGTGGACGCCAGGATCACGGTGATGCCGGTGCCGATGAGCACCAGTGCGGGCATCACGAGCACCGAGAGCGCCGCCAGGGTGATCTCGCGCTGCCCCAGCTTCTTGCCGAGGTACTCGGGGGTCCGGCCGACCAGCAATCCACCGACGAACACCGCGATCAGCGCCAACACGAGGATGCCGTACAGGCCGGTGCCGACACCGCCGGGCGCGATCTCGCCGAGGAGCATGTTCAGCATCACCGCGCCGCCCCCGAGCGGCGACATGCTGTCGTGCGCTGAATTGACGGCGCCGGTGGAGGTTCCGGTGGTGCTGACCGCGAACAACGCGGAGCCGGGGATCCCGAATCGAACCTCCTTGCCCTCCATCATGCCGCCTGCCGCGGTGGCCGCGACGCCACGCTGGCCGGATTCGGCGGCGAGGGTCACGGCGAGCAGTCCGGACCAGAGGATGCCCATGACGGCCAGCAGGGTCAGGCCCTGCTTGCGGTCGCCGACCATGGTTCCGAAGGTGCGGGTGAGCGACACCGGGATGAGCAGGATCGCGATGATCTCGACGATATTGCTCAGCGGGGTCGGATTCTCGAAGGGGTGCGCCGAGTTCGCCGCGAGGATGCCGCCACCGTTGGTGCCGAGCTCCTTGATGGCCTCCTGTGAGGCCACAGGCGCGAGCGCGTTGGTGACGGAGTTCCCGTCGAGACCGGTCGAGGTGAAGCCGGAGTCGAAAGACTGGATCACGCCCTGGCTCAACAGGATCAGCGCGATGACAAAGGAGATGGGCAGCAGGATCCGAATGCAGCCACGGGTCAGGTCCACCCAGAAGTTGCCGATCTCGCCGCCCCGGGAGACACGGACGAAGCCGCGGATCAGCGCCGCCGCGACCGCCATGCCGACGGCAGCGGACACAAAGTTCTGCACCGCAAGGCCGATCGGCTGGGTCAGGTTGGACATCGTGGTCTCGGGCGCGTACGACTGCCAGTTGGTGTTCGCCACGAACGAAGCGGCGGTGTTGAACGCCATCGCCGGGCTCACCCCGGACAGGTCACCGCTGAGCGGCAGCACGCCCTGGACGCGCTGCAGGAAGTAGAGGAACAGCACGCTCGCGGCCGAGAAGCCGAGCAGGCTCCCGGCGTAGCCGTACCAGGTCTGGTCGGTGCGGGCGTTGATGCGGCAGAGCCGGTACAGAACCGTCTCGATGCGCAGATCCCCTGAGCGGAGATCGGTGTCGGTGGTGTAGACCTTGGCCATGTAGTCACCGACGGGGACATACAGAATCGCTAGCACGGCGATCACCAGTGCTATCTGCAGTCCCGCAGCAAGCGCGGGATTCATGTGTCAGAACCTCTCGGGGTCAAGAAGCGCGATCAGCAGGTAGATCACGAGGGCCGCCGCGATGGCGATCAGGATGACGCTGAGCGTCCCGCCGGCGGTCACTGCGCACGCTTTGTCTGCAACCCGCGCAGCACCAGCGCGCAGAGGCCGAAGGTGCCGATGATGAGCGCCACGTAGGCCAGATCAGCCATGACAGTTCCTTTTCGAAAGTCTCACGCGCGCCGTCCATCGGCGTGCGCCGTCCCTGTTTTCGGGCACAGTGCAGCGTGCTCCCGGACGGGGACGAATAGGGACTTCCTTACGGCTCACTAACGCCGCTACCTGGGCTGTTGACGCCTTCTTTACGCGCGTGCGACGGCGATCACGGAGCACCATGCGCGAGCCGCCGAACCGAAGCGGGCACCGTGGTGTGTTGGTCCACCCAGGGCGCCGGGATCGGCTCGCCGGGCACGGTCCGGAGCGGCACCACGCCCGCCCAGGCACCACCGTCTCCGTCGGGTTCACTCGGCGGGGCGTCGCGCACCTTGACGGTCCACCCGCCCGCGCTGATCGGCAACGCGATGGTCAGCGTGGCCGCGAGCTCCTTCTTGGTGTGGCAGCGCACCTCGGCACTCCGGCCCGGGATCAGGGCGTCCGAGAGTGCGTTCAGCGCGTCGGCGGACTCCTCCCGCGTGAGCGCGGTCAGGTGCCCGCGCACCACCGCGGATCGGTAGTTGGCCGAGGAGTTGAAGAGGTTGTCCGCCACCACGATTCCGTCGAGCAGGGCAACGCAGAGCGCGGCGGGTGCGCCCGACGCGACCTGACGAAGCGCCCCGGCACCGGTTGACCCGTGCAGGATGATCCGGTCGCCGTCCCTGGCATAGAGCATCGGGACCGCCCACGGCATGCCGTCGACGACGGTGGCGAGTGTGCCCACCGCCGCGGCGTCGAGCACGGCGTCGAGCTTGGTGCGGTCGAGCATCGAGCGTTCGGGGTGCCTGGTGATTTTGTCCACGCCACCAGCCTCGCCGCATTCTGGCATAGTCAACAGGTCCAGAATTACCAAACTTGATGGTCCAGTATTCTCCTCCTCATGGCCCGCCATGCCCGTGACGTCCAACTGACGCTGACGCTGCCGCCCACCGGCGCCGCTCTCCGGCACCGCATCTCGGAGGCGATCATCGACGCGATCCGGCTCGGCCGGCTCCACCCTGGCGACGCACTGCCTCCGACCAGGGCGCTCGCCGCCGAGCTGGGCGTGTCCAGGGCAGGCGTGGTCGAGGCCTACGACGAACTCTGTGCGGCCGGATATGCCTGCGCGCGGCCGGGATCCGGGACCCTCATCGCGCCTGGGGCCGATGCCGCGGCCGCCGCGGGAGCCGAGTCCCACGTGTCGGACCGACCGACGCCGGTCCCTGACACCGAACCGACACCGACCGCCCCGACCTGGGACCTCACCCCGGGCTGCCCGGACACCGGCCTCATCTCCCCCGACGACTGGCGGCGAGCCTGGCGTGCCGCCGCTGCGGCACCGATCCGCCCGCGCTCCCCCGGCTCGACCGGCCATCCGGAGTTGCGCCACGCCCTGGCCCTGCACCTGCGCCGCACCCGCGGGATTATCGCGCACCCGGACGAACTGGTGCTCGTCCCCGGTGTCGATTCCGCGCTGCGCACTCTCGCCGCGGCCGCGGACCTGGCCGGACGGGATGTCGCCTTCGAGGAGCCGGGGTACCGCAACGCCCGCCGGACTCTCGAGCTGTCGGGGGCCCGGCCACGGCCGATCGCGGTCGATGCCGACGGTCTCGATCCGGCGGCGCTCCGCGAGACCGATGCTGCCGTGTATTGCACTCCGGCACACCAGTATCCGCTCGGCGCCCGGATGCCGGTCACCCGTCGCGCCGGGCTGGTGGCGCGGGCGGCCGCCTCCGGGACGCTGATCATCGAGGACGACTACGACGGCGAGTTCCGCTACGACGTCTCCGCATTGCCCGCCCTGCGCAGCATCGAGGGCGGACGCGAGCACGTCGCCTACCTCGGCACCGCGTCGAAGATCCTCTCGCCCTCGATCCGCATGGCCTGGCTGCTCCCCCCGCCCGCGCTGCTTGCGCGGGTGCACGAATCGTTGCGCCGCACCAGCGAGAACTGCTGCGGGGTCACCGGGCTCGCGCTCGCCCACTTCATCGAATCCGGCGCACTGACCCGGCACCTCGCCCGGGCGTCGCGCACCTATTCGGCGCGGCGGGCCGCCCTGGTCGGTGCGCTCCGGAGCCGCCCCACCCTGATGGGCCGGCCGGGGGTCGACCTGGTTGGCATCGAGGCCGGGCTGCACGTGGTGCTGCGCCTGCCGGACCACGCCGATGACGACGCCATCGCCACGGAACTCGGCGCGCGCGGCATCGCGGTGCCCGGCCTGGGTCCGTACCGCACCGACGCCGCGGGCCCGCGGGGCCTGATGTGCGGGTATGGGCAGTTACCCGAGACCCAGGCCGACGCCGTCGCCGGAGCGATCGCGGAGGTGGTCGGCAGGCATCTCGCACGCTGACTCACGGCTGCTCATCCGGCTCCTGCTCGAGGACCTTTTCCAGGAACTCCTTGAGCTCCTGGATCGCCGACGCGCCGGGGATGGCGCTGAGACTGGCGAGCGCCGCGTTCAGCGCGGCCAGGAGGGTTCGGAAGATCCGCCGCCCGATCGTCCCGCCGCCTCGGACTACCCCCATCACCTCGCTGCGGCCTGCCCGCTCGATCACCGCGAGCTTGAAATCACGCATGGCGCCGTCCCAGCCCGCCGACCCCAACGCGTCGATCACGGTGTCGGCGGGGAACTCCCGGCTCTCGCCGCTGAGTGTGCGGAGCGCCTCCGCCCCCTGATTCGCCACGAGTTGTTCCACGGCGGAGGCGAACTGGCGCCGGAGATCCTCGTCGGGCAGCACGGCGCGCTCCACACCGCTGTCGTCACCGAGGGTCGCGTCCGGTTGCGCCGACCACCGCAACACCAGGATCACATCGTCGACGAGCTGGCGCACGATGAGCATGTCGTCGTAGTCGGCCACGGGACCTCCTCGCCGAAGGACACTCGTCAGTGTGCGCGCCGCGGGTCGGGGTCTACAAGCCTCGCGGCCGTGGCTGACATTTCGGGCAGCTGTAGGAGGACCTGTTCATGAATTTCTCCCGCCGGATGGGCGCACCACAACGCGGGCACGGGCGGTCCTCGCGGCCGTAGGCGGACAGTGACCGGTCGAAGTACCCGGACTCACCGTTCACGTTCACGTACAGCGCGTCGAACGATGTACCACCCTGCGCCAGCGCCTCACTCATCACCTCGGTGACCGAGCCGAGCAGCAGGCGCAGCTGTGGGCGGGTCAGCCGGTCCGCAGGCCTGTTCCCGTGGATCCCGGTGCGCCACAACGCCTCGTCTGCGTAGATGTTGCCCACCCCGGACAGCACCGTCTGGTCCAGGATCACCCGCTTGATCTCGGACCCCTTCGTGCGGATCGCGGCGACGACCGAATCCGCGTCGAACAACGGGTCCAACGGGTCTCGCGCGATGTGGGCCACCGGTTCGGGCAGTGCCGTCCCGTCCACGTCGACGATCGGCGCCAACGCCCAGCCGCCGAAGGTGCGCTGGTCCACAAACCGCAACTGCGACCCACTGTCCAGGTCCGCAAGGATGCGCAGATGCTTCTCGCGCGGCGCGGCCGGCGGCTGCACCAGCATCTGCCCGCTCATCCCGAGGTGCACCACCACAGCGAGGTCGCCTGGCGCCAACTCGAGCCAGAGGTACTTGCCGCGACGGCTGGCGCCGGTGACCGAGAGACCGGCCAGCTGCGCCGCGAGATCGGCACCGCCGAGGACGTGCCTGCGGACGGCACGGGGATGCAGGACCTCGACGGCGTCGATCCGGGAACCGACGACGTGGGCCTCGAGCCCGCGCCGGACCACCTCGACCTCGGGCAGCTCCGGCACGGTGTCAGCCGACCTGGTCGGAGTCGTCCTCCGAGAGGGACTTCCAGGCGGTGCTGGCCGCCTTCTGCTCGGCTTCCTTCTTCGACCGTCCCACACCGACGCCGAGCGCGTTCCCCGCGACCAACACGGTCGCGGTGAACTCCTTGTCGTGATCGGGCCCGGTCGCGCTGATCTCGTAGACCGGCACGCCCGCGCCACGCTCCGCGGTCAGCTCCTGGAGGCTGGTCTTCCAGTCGAGACCCGCGCCCAGCTTGGGCGCGCGCTCGAGGAGATCGCCGAACAGCGAGAGCACGACGGTCCGCGCGGTGTCGATGCCGTGCTGCAGGTGCACGGCACCGAGCAGCGACTCCATGCCGTCGGCCAGGATGCTCGCCTTGCCGCGGCCCCCGGTCATCTCCTCGCCCTTGCCGAGCAGCAGATGGGCACCGAGACCACCCTCACCGAGATCGCGTGCGACCTCCGCGAGAGCGTGCATGTTGACGATGCTGGCCCTGATCTTGGCCAGCTCACCCTCGGACTTCTCCGGATGCGCGACGTAGAGCTTCTCGGTGATGGTCAGGCCGAGCACCGAGTCGCCCAGGAACTCGAGCCGCTCATTGGTCGGCAACCCGCCGTTCTCGTACGCGTACGAGCGGTGGGTCAGCGCCAGCGTGAGCAGCGGTTCGTCCAGGACAACGCCAAGAGCGGCGAGGAGGGAATCATGATCCCCCTCGCCGCCGGCGGGTGCTGCGTTGCTACTACTTGTCACTGCGCGACTAGACCGCAGCGGTGACCTGACGACCCTTGTAGGTGCCGCAGGACGGGCACGCAATGTGGGGCAGGGTCTTCTCGCCACAGCCACGGTTCGGGCAGGTGATGAGGGTGGGCACAGTGGTCTTCCACTGGCTGCGACGCGACCTGGTGTTGGACCGCGACATCTTGCGCTTGGGGACAGCCACTTCTACTTCTCCTCGGCTTCAGTGTTCACACGACTCTTGCTGGGCTGGGATGATGCATCCTCAGCGTCGAACTTCCCCGCGAGGGCAGCCCAGCGAGGATCCAGTATCTCATGTCCATGCCCAGATTCTGCAATCGCCAGACGAACCCCACATTCGGGGCACAGTCCCTGGCAATCTTCGCTGCACAATGGCTGCAGCGGAAGCGCTAGCCCGGCCGCATTGACGATGACCGGTTCGAGATCGATCAGGTCGTCGACGATGCGGTAGATCTCATCTTCTTCGGTGGTCGCCTCGGTGGTGCTGTTCGGGTACGCGAACAGCTCGGTGAGGTAGAGGTCGAGCTCGCCGCCGAACGGTTCGAGGCAGCGCGAGCACTCCCCCTCGGTTGCCGCCCGGACGGTGCCGGTGACCAGCACGCCCTCCGAGACGGACTCCAGGCGGAGGTCGAGTTCGACGTCACCGCCGACCGGCACCGCGATCATGTCGAGGCCGATGCGGGAGGCGGCGGGCACCGTGCGGGTGGCCGTGGTCATCGACCCGGGACGACGCCCCAGACTGAGGATGTCCAGCACGAGGCCGCCCTCGTGAAGACGGGGCGAACCGGAACGATGCGAGGACACGCGAATACTCTTTCGTCAGCGAAGAAGGGGATGGGCAACCACTCAACGGTACGCGATGGGGTGCCCCAATGGAAAATCTGCAGCCGGCGACCCTCGGCTACCGGTGACGGCTCGACCGGCTGGGGCGCTCGTCGGGCTCGTCGTAGTCGGGGATCCCGGACCCGGTCCGCAGCTGCTGACGGCCGCGGCCAACGGAGCGGATGGTCCCGCTGAGGAACTCCTCGAACTCCGCGAGCTTGCCGTCGACGTACAGGTCGCATTCGCCCCGCAGCCGGTCCGACTCGGCGTGCGCGGAGTCGATGACCCGTGCCGACTCCGAGTGTGCGGCCTGCACGACCTCGGTCTGCGACACCAGCCGCTCCTGCTCGGCGCGGCCGTCCGCGACCGACCGCTCGTGCGCGGCGCGGCCGGATTCGACAAGGCGCTCCGCCTCGGCCGCGGCCTGTCCGGTGAGGCTGTCGTATTCGTGCTGCCCCTCGGCGATGGTCCGGTCCGCCTCCTCGCGCGCGTCGGCTACGAGTTCATCGGCGTGTGCCTGCGCCTCGGAGACCATCCGGTCGGCCTTCGCCTTGGCGTCGGCGAGGATCCGGTCGGCGTTGTCCCGCGATTCGGCGAGGGTGGCCGCCGCCTCGGCGTCCGCGCTCGAGACCGCCTGCTCGGCGTGCGCGCGGGCGTCGCCTACCAGCTTGTCGCGGTGGTCGAGCACGTCCTGCGCGTCGTCGAGCTCGCCCGGGATCGCCTCACGGACGTCGTCGAGCAGTTCGAGGACGTCGCCGCGGGGCACCACGCACCCGGCCGTCATCGGGACACCGCGCGCCTCTTCCACGATCGCGACGAGCTCGTCGAGCGCCTCGAATACCCGGTACACGCCAAACCCCAATCGTCGACGACGGCTTACGGGACCAGTCTGCCCGTCGCGCCGCTCACCGGCGCGCCGCCACGCCCAGTGTGTCGAGGATCAACCGCTACGTGGTCGGTCCCGCTGCGTTCTCCGCCAGCCTGGCCAGCAGCCGCTCGTGCACCTTGGCAGGCAGCATGTCCGCGACGTCACCGCCGTAGGTCGCCACCTCCTTGACGAGCGAGCTGGACAGGTAGCTGTAGCGCGGGTTCGTCGCGATGAAGAGGGTGTCGACGCCGGTGAGCTTGTGGTTCATCTGCGCCATCTGCAGCTCGTAGTCGAAGTCGTTGGCGCCGCGCAGGCCCTTGACGATCGCGCCGGCCCCGTTGGCCTTCGCGTAGTCGACGAGGAGTCCCTGCCAGGAGTCGACCCGGACGTTCGGCAGGTCCGCGACGGCCTCGCGCAGCATCTCGAGGCGTTCGTCGATGCTGAACAGCCCCTTCTTGTTCTTGTTGATCATCACCGTGACGATGACCTCGTCGAACTGAACCGCCACCCGGCCGATCACATCGAGGTGACCGTTGGTGATGGGATCGAAGGACCCGGGGCAGACCGCACTGCTCATGACTGCAGACCGTAACAGGCGATCTCGATCCGGGTCTCGCCGTACTTGCGCACCCGGTCGGCCGCCAGTCCGGACGGCCACACGGTCGCAGGCGATCTCGAGGACCGCTCGAGCACGACCAGCGAATCCTCCCCGATCCAGCCCCCGTCGACGAGCGCGCCGAGCACCGACCCGACCTCATCCTCGCCCATCGCGTACGGCGGGTCGAGGAAGACGAGGTCGTACTCGCGATCGGGGGTGCCCGCGACGACCGCGGCCACCGGCGACGACCGCACGAGCGCGCCGGGCAGCCCGAGCGTCGCCACGTTCTCGCGCGCCACGGCGGCCGCCTTCGCGTCCGACTCGACCAGCACCACGTGCTCGGCGCCCCGCGAGAGCGCCTCCAGGCCAAGCGCTCCCGATCCCGCGAACAGGTCGAGCACTGCGGCGCCGTCGAGATGCATCCGGGCGTCGAGCGAACTGAACAGCGCCTCGCGCACGCGCTCCGAGGTGGGCCGGGTGCCCTTCGGCGGGACCCGGAGCCGGCGCCCACCCGCGGCGCCGGCGACGATCCGGGTCACTGCGGCCCGTCCTCCTCCGTCGACACCACGGAGATCACGGCCAACAGATCGCCGCCCTCGACCTGCTGCACCGGGGTGATCGCGAGCCTGCTCACGACGCCACCGCGGGTTGCGGTGATCGCCGCCTCCATCTTCATCGCCTCGATCGTCGCGACGGTGTCGCCCGCGGCGACCTTCTGTCCCTCCGCCACGACGAGGGTGACGACGCCCGCGAACGGCGCGGCCACGTGGCCGGGGTTGCCCCGGTCCGCCTTCTCCGCGGCGGGGACCTCACTGGCGATCGAGCGGTCGCGCACCGACACCGGCCGCAGCTGGCCGTTGAGGATGCACATCACCGTGCGCATGCCGCGCTCGTCGGGTTCGGAGATCGCCTCCAGCCCGATGAGCAGCTCGACGCCGGGGGCCAGCGTGACCCGGTGCTCCTCGCCGCGGCGCAGGCCGTAGAAGAACTGGTTCGCCGACAGCCGCGAGGTGTCGCCGTACTTCTCGCGGTGCTCGAGGAACTCGCGGGCCGGGCCGGGGAACAGCAGCCGGTTCAGGGTGCCGCGGCGCTCGGCCGGGGAACCGTCGAGTCCGGCCTGGTCGTCCGCGGTCAGCGGGGTCTCGGGCTTCGCGTCGCCACGGCCCTCGAGCGCCCTGGTGCGGAACGGCTCCGGCCAGCCGCCCGCCGGGTTGCCCAGTTCGCCGCGCAGGAACCCGATCACCGATTCCGGGATGTCGTATCCGGCGGGGTTCTCTGCGAACTCGTCCGTCGACACGCCCGAGCCGACGAGGTGCAGCGCGAGGTCGCCGACCACCTTGGAGGACGGGGTCACCTTCACCAGGCGGCCGAGCATCCGGTCCGCCGCCGCGTACTTCGCCTCGACCTCCTCGAACTGGTCACCCAGCCCGAGCGCGATGGCCTGCTGGCGCAGGTTCGACAGCTGACCGCCGGGGATCTCGTGCGTGTAGACGCGACCGGTGGGAGCAGGCAGCCCGGACTCGAACGGCGCGTACACCTTTCGCAGCGCCTCCCAGTACGGCTCGAGGTCGCACACGGCCTGCAGATCCAGGCCGGTGTCCCGCGCCGAGTGGGCGGTGGCCGCGACGATCGCCGACAACGCGGGCTGGCTGGTGGTGCCCGCCAGCGCCGCGCTAGCGCCGTCGACTGCGTCGGCTCCCGCCTGCCACGCCGCCAGGTAGGTGGCCAGCTGGCCGCCGGGGGTGTCGTGGGTGTGCACGTGCACCGGCAGGTCGAAGTTGCTGCGCAGCGCCGACACCAGGGTCGCGGCCGCCGGTGCGCGCAGCAGTCCGGCCATGTCCTTGATGGCCAGCACGTGGGCGCCCGCGTCCACGATCTGCTCGGCCAGCTTCAGGTAGTAGTCGAGGGTGTAGAGGTCCTCGTTCGGGTTCGACAGGTCACCGGTGTAGCTCATCGCGACCTCGGCGACGGCGGTGCCGGTCTCGCGGACCGCGTCGATGGCCGGCCGCATCTGGTCGACGTTGTTGAGCGCGTCGAAGATCCGGAAGATGTCCACGCCCGTCGAGGTGGCCTCGCGCACGAACGCGCGGGTGACCGACTCGGGGTAGGGCGTGTATCCGACGGTGTTGCGGCCACGCAGCAGCATCTGCAGGCAGATGTTCGGCATCGCCTCGCGCAGCGCGGCCAGCCGCTCCCACGGGTCCTCGTGCAGGAAGCGCAGCGCGACGTCGTAGGTCGCGCCGCCCCAGGCCTCCACCGACAGCAGCTCGGGCGTCATCCGAGCGACGTGACCGGCGACGTCGAGCAGGCCGCCGGTACGCACCCGGGTCGCCAGCAGGGACTGGTGCGCGTCGCGGAAGGTGGTGTCGGTGACACCGAGCGCGTCCTGTGCGCGCAGCGCGGCGGCGAAGCCCTCGGGCCCGAGCTCGATCAGGCGCTGCTTCGAGCCGGCGGGCGGCGGCGTGGTCAGGTCGATCTTGGGCAGCTTGTCGCGCGCGTAGACGGTGGTGGGGCGCTCGCCGTGCGGCTTGTTGACGGTCACGTCGGCGAGGTAGGTCAGGATCTTGGTGCCGCGGTCGGCCGACGCCCTCGAGGTGAGCAGCTGCGGGCGCTCCTCGATGAACGAGGTCGTCACGTTGCCCGCGCGGAAGTCGGGGTCGTCGAGGACGGCCTGCAGGAACGGGATGTTGGTGGCGACGCCGCGGATCCGGAACTCGGTCACCGCCCGGCGCGCCCTGGCGACGGCCGCGGGCAGGTCCCGGCCGCGACAGGTGAGCTTGACGAGCATCGAGTCGAAGTAGGCGCCCACCTCGGCGCCCAGGTTCGCGCCGCCGTCGAGGCGCACGCCTGCACCGCCTGGGGTGCGGTACGCGGTGATCCGGCCGGTGTCGGGGCGGAAGCCGTTGGCCGGATCCTCGGTGGTGATGCGGAGCTGCAGCGCCGCGCCGCGGAGCTTGATCGAATCCTGGGACAGGCCCAGATCGGCCAGCGTCTCGCCGGAGGCGATCCGCAGCTGTGCCTGCACCAGGTCCACGTCCGTCACCTCCTCGGTGACGGTGTGCTCGACCTGGATGCGCGGGTTCATCTCGATGAACACGTGATTGCCGCGGGTGTCGAGGAGGAACTCGACGGTGCCGGCGCAGCTGTAGTTGATCTCCTTGGCGAACGCGACCGCGTCTGCGCAGATCCGCGCGCGCAGTTCCTCCGGGAGGTTCGGCGCTGGCGCCAGCTCGATCACCTTCTGGTGCCGTCGCTGCACGCTGCAGTCGCGCTCGAACAGGTGGATCACGTTGCCCTGACCATCGGCCAGGATCTGCACCTCGATATGGCGCGGATCGACGACGGCCTGCTCGAGGAACACGGTGGCGTCACCGAAGGCGGACTCCGCCTCGCGGGCCGCGGCCTCGATCGACTCGCGCAGCTGGGCCCGCTCGGCGACCCGGCGCATGCCGCGACCACCGCCGCCTGCGACCGCCTTGACGAACAGCGGGAACTGCATGGACTCGGCGGCGGCGAGCAGCTCGTCCACGTCGGCGGACGGCGCCGACGAGGAGAGCACGGGGAGACCTGCCGCCTTCGCGGCGGCGATCGCGCGGGCCTTGTTGCCGGTGAGCTCGAGCACCTCCGCGGACGGGCCGACGAAGGTGATGCCCTCGGCGGCACAGGCCGCGGCGAGGTCCGGGTTCTCCGAGAGGAAGCCGTAGCCGGGGTAGATGGCGTCGGCGCCGGACTTCTTCGCGGCCGCGACGATCTCGGCGATCGACAGGTAGGCCCGGACCGGGTGCCCCTCCTCCCCGATCTGGTAACTCTCGTCGGCCTTCAGACGGTGGACCGAGTTGCGGTCCTCGTACGGAAAGACAGCTACGGTCCCCGCGCCCAGCTCGTAGGAGGCGCGGAATGCCCTGATCGCGATTTCCCCGCGATTGGCAACCAAAACTTTAGAGAACATTGCTGAAAATTACCCTTGCTCTCGTACCGCTCGCCGGACGGTGTCCTAGCATCCGGGAAATTCCCGCATACTCGACCCGCTGTAACGATGCAGTACGCTACCGGCCCCCACCTCACAGGGATACGGCACCCACCGTGAGCTGCGGATACGACTCGTTCGCGACCTCTTTCGCAGGGTTCGCAGATGACCCGAACGGCGGGCGAACACCCCCGCAGCGAGCTGGTCGACCGCTCCCGGTCTGCCTCATATACTCGTCAGTGCAATCGGTCCGCCCGGTGTGGTCATGAGGAGCCCCGAAGTCCCCGCCCGGCGTCGAAGCACGTCTCCCTTGCCTATGAGGAGAGAGGTGTGAGAGGGAACCCGGTGAGAATCCGGGACTGTCCCGCAGCGGTATGCAGGAACGACCGCCGTCACCATGCACTGGACTTCGCGTCTGGGAAGCGACGGCCACTAGGACCGGTGTCGATCACCGGGCGCCTGCGAGTCCGAAGACCTGCCGACTGCGTCGGGCACGCCGTGCCCGACGGTCCACCGCCTCGTGGAATGGGCGAGTAGATCGGATCGCCGTTGACTGCTGCCCGCATGCGGGCGCCACCTGGGCTCGGTCCGTGCTCTCGTCTGCCGGTGGTGGCCAACCCGCTGTCAGCAACTGGAGAACACCGTGACATCCACCTTCACCGCAACCGTGCTGGGCTCCCCGCGCATCGGTCCCCGCCGCGAACTCAAGAGGGCCGTCGAGTCCTTCTGGGCAGGCACGCTCGACGCCTCCGCGCTCGATGCCGTCGCACGGGACCTGCGCACACACACCTGGACCGAACTGCGCGACGCCGGGATCGATTCCGTTCCGGTCAACGTCTTCTCGTACTACGACCAGATGCTCGACACCGCCGCGATGCTCGGCGCCCTGCCGGAGCGGGTCGCCGGAGAGTCGACGGCCCTGGATCGCTATTTCGCGGCCGCCCGCGGCACCGCCACCGTCACCCCACTCGAGATGACGAAGTGGTTCGACACCAACTACCACTACCTGGTCCCCGAGATCAGCTCTTCGACCCGGTTCACCCTCGACCCGTCGAAGGTGCTGGGCGAGGTCGAGGAGGCGCAGTCCCTCGGCATCACCGCGCGACCGGTGCTGATCGGGCCGGTCACCTTCCTGCTCCTGTCGAAAGCGATCGACTTCGAGTCCTCCCTCCTCTCCCGCGTCGGGGAGCTGCTCCCGCTGTACTCCGCGCTGCTCGGGCGGCTGGCGGACGCAGGCGTCGAGTGGGTCCAGATCGACGAACCCGCGCTGGTCGCCGATCGCACGGAGCCCGAGATCGCCACCGCTGGCGAGGTCTATCGGGCGCTGTCCGGGCTCGAGCATCGGCCCGCGATCCTGCTCGCCTCCTACTTCGGCGACCTCGGCGCCGCCCTGCCCGCACTGGCGAAGACCGGCGTCGAGGGTCTGGCGGTCGACCTCGTCGCAGGTGACCCCGAGGCGCTGGCCGGAATCCCCGAACTCGCGGGCAAGCACCTCGTCGCCGGGATCGTCGACGGGCGGAACATCTGGCGCAACGACCTGGCCGCATCCCTGACGACGCTCGAATCCCTACGTGGGAGCGTGGCTTCGATCGCGGTCTCCACCTCCTGCTCCCTGCTTCACGTGCCGTACTCGCTCGAGAGCGAGGGCGAACTCGACGACGCCCTGCGGTCCTGGCTGGCCTTCGGCTCCGAGAAGGTGCGCGAGGTCATCACCCTCTCCAGCGGCCTGCGTTCCGGTCGCGAGGCCGTCGCCGCGGAACTGGCGCAGGCGGCTTCCGCGAAGGCCACCCGGGCGGCCGATCGACGACTGCACGACTACGCGATCCGGGCGCGATTGACGGGCCTGAAGGCGTCCGACGGCGGGCGGCGTCCCGCCGCGGAGCGTCGCGAGGTGCAGGCGGCCGTCCTGCCGCTGCCGCAGCTGCCCACCACCACGATCGGCTCGTACCCGCAGACGACCGCGATCCGGGTGGCCAGGGCCGCGCTGAGGAAGGGCGAGATCGACGAGGCCGAGTACCTGCGCCGGATGCGCGGCGAGGTGGCCGATGTCATCGCCCTCCAGGAACAGCTGGGTCTCGACGTGCTGGTGCACGGCGAACCCGAGCGCAACGACATGGTGCAGTACTTCGCCGAACAGCTCGACGGCTTCTTCGCCACCGCCAACGGTTGGGTGCAGTCCTACGGGACCCGCTGCGTGCGACCGCCGATCCTGTACGGCGACGTCCGTCGACCGCGCCCGATGACGGTCGACTGGACCTCGTACGCACAGTCCCTGACGGCGAGGCCGGTCAAGGGCATGCTCACCGGGCCGGTCACCATCCTGGCGTGGTCGTTCGTCCGGGACGACCAGCCGCTGTCCGAGTCGGCCGACCAGGTGGCGCTGGCGATCCGCGACGAGACCGTCGACCTCGAAAGAGCGGGGGCGCGGGTGATCCAGGTGGACGAGCCCGCGCTGCGTGAGCTGTTGCCGCTGCGGTCGGCGGATCAACCCGCCTACCTGGACTGGTCGGTCGGCGCGTTCCGGCTGGCCACCTCCGGGGTCGCCGACGCGACCTCGGTTCACACCCACCTGTGCTACTCGGAGTTCGGCGAGGTGATCGGGGCGATCGCCGGTCTGGATGCGGACGTCACCTCGATCGAGGCGGCGCGCTCGCACATGGAGGTCCTCGACGATCTCAACGCGGTCGGATTCGATCTCGGTGTCGGTCCGGGCGTCTACGACATCCACTCCCCCAGGGTGCCCTCGGTCGCGGAGATCGCCGACTCGCTGCGCGCCGCGCTGAAGGCCGTTCCTGCGGAGCGGCTGTGGGTCAACCCCGACTGCGGCCTGAAGACCCGAGGCCGGGCCGAGGTCGAGGCGTCCCTGCGCAACCTCGTCGCCGCAACGGAACTGGTCCGGGCCGAACTCTAGGCAGTCGCCGTGCCCCGCTCGCCCTGGCGGGCGGGGTGCGGCTACGCGTGCGGGTACGGCAGGTGGCCGCTGCTGTTCTCGTTCACCAGGACCGACCGCCCCAACTGCGGGAATGCCCGTTGCGCGCAGGCGGGGCGGTCGCACACCTTGCACCCCGCGCCGATCGGCACGATCGTGGCCGGGTCGTCGGTCTGGATTCCGTGCGAGTACACCATCCGATCGGCGTAGGCGATGTCGCAGCCGAGCCCGATCGCGAAGTTGCGCTCGGGCGCCAGGTAGCCGAGGCCGCCGCTGTGCGTGGTCCGGGCCACCCACAGGTAGGTACGCCCGTCTGGCATCTTCGCCACCTGGGTGTGGATCCGGCCCGGGTTGGCGAAGGCCTCGTGGACCACCCACAACGGGCAGCTCCCACCCACCCGGGAGAAGTGAAAGGCGGTGGCGGACTGCCGTTTGGAGATGTTCCCGGCGCGATCGGTGCGGACGAAGAAGAACGGCACCCCGCGCTGGCGGTGCCGCTGCAGCGTGGACAGCCGGTGACAGATGGTCTCGAAGCCGACCTCGAACTTCAGGCTGAGCAGGTCGATGTCATAGCGCAGCGATTCGGCCGAGTCAAGGAACTGGCTGTACGGCAGGATCAGCGCGCCGGCGAAGTAGTGCGCCAACCCGATCCGCGCCAGCGCCGCGGACTCGGCGCTCAGCGAATCATCCTCCGCGACAATGGAGTCGATCGCCTCTGCCTGCGTCAGGAAGGCCAGCTGCATCGCGATCTGGAAGGCGCGCTGACCCGCTGTCAGCCGCCGCGCGAGGGTGAGGGTCGACTTCTTCGCGTCGAAGAAACGCTTGGGACCCAACTGATCCGGTTCATCGGTCCGGATCCGCACCGTCACGCCGTGCCGATCGCGCATCAGCCTCGCGAGCTGCAGATCGAGCGCGCCGATGGTCAGCTCGTTGCGGGTGAACATCTGCTCCGCGGCGTCGTCGAGCCGGGCGATGTGGTTGCGGCGATCGTAGAAGAAATCGCGAACCTCCTCGTACGGCATCGGAACCCGCGCGGACCCGGCAGGGGCCTCCCCGGACAGCTGCGCCGAGAACTGGTCCAACTGATCGGTCGCCGCGTGCAGGCGACGGTGCAGCGTCACCAGGGTTCGGCCCACCGCCGGCATGCGGGCCACCAACTCGTCCAGCTCCGCGAGCGAGACGTCGCCGGATTCGGACGTCTCCGCCAGCGCCTGGTGCACATCGGCGACCAGGCGGGCGTCGGAGTCCGCCGCAAAGAACTGGACGTCGAGATCGAACTCGGAGTTGAGCTTGAGGAGCACCGGCACCGTGAGCGGGCGCTGGTCGTTCTCGAGCTGGTTCACGTAGCTCGGCGAGAGTCCCAGCGTCTTGGCGAGCGCCAGCTGCGAGAGGTGCCGCTCCTCGCGGAGCCGCCGCAGCCGGGCCCCGGCGTACATCTTCTTCATCGATTCCTCCTCGCTCGCCCCGTGAGAATATCGCGCACCCATTCACAAGATTCGCAAGATTATCGGTCCGCTCACACAAAAATAGGCAAGTGCAACGTATTTCATAGGCCTCACCCGATGCGTAGCGTGCGAATGAACAGCAGGCCAGGCATCACCACGGAGGATTGATGAAGACACATCTCGTACGCACGCACCGGTCCGCGGAGGAGTTCCCCCGGCCCGAGCACCTGGCCTGGAAGATCGCCGAGGTCGCCACCGACGCGGTCGAGGTCCCCGCCGCCACCTCCGAGATGATCGTCAACCGGATCATCGACAACGCGGCTGTGGCGGCGGCCTCCCTGACTCGACGCCCGGTGTCCAATGCCCGGGCCCAGGCGCAGTCGCATCCGTACGGCCCCGGATCGACCGTGTTCGGAATCGGCGGCACCTTCTCCCCCGAGTGGGCCGCCTGGGCCAACGGCGTCGCGGTCCGAGAACTCGACTTCCACGACACCTTCCTGGCCGCCGAGTACTCGCACCCCGGTGACAACATCCCGCCGATCCTCGCCGTTGCCCAGCACGCCGGTCGTAGCGGTGCCGAGCTGGTCCGCGGGCTGGCCACCGGATACGAGATCCAGGTGGACCTGGTGCGCGCGATCTGCCTGCACGAGCACAAGATCGACCACGTCGCGCACCTCGGCCCCTCCGCCGCCGCGGGCATCGGCACCCTGCTGGGCCTGGACACCGAGACGGTGTACCAGGCCGTCGGCCAGTCGCTGCACACAACTACCGCGACGCGTCAGTCCCGCAAGGGCGAGATCTCCAGCTGGAAGGCGTACGCACCGGCGTTCGCCGGCAAGATGGCCGTCGAGGCCGTGGACCGCGCGATGCGCGGCGAGGGCGCCCCGTCACCGATCTGGGAGGGCGAGGACGGCGTCATCGCCTGGCTGCTCGGCGGACCGAAGGCCGAGTACCAGGTTCCGCTGCCCGGACCTGGCGAGGCCAAGCGCGCGATCCTGGATACCTACACCAAGGAGCACTCGGCGGAGTACCAGAGCCAGGCCCCGATCGACCTGGCCCGCCGGATGCGTGGCCGGATCGGTGATCTGGACGAGATCGCCTCGATCGTCCTGCACACCAGCCACCACACCCACGTGGTGATCGGTACCGGCTCGAACGATCCGCAGAAGTTCGACCCCACCGCGTCCCGCGAGACCCTCGACCACTCGGTGATTTACATCTTCGCCGTCGCCCTGCAGGACGGCACGTGGCATCACGAGCGCTCGTACGCGCCCGAGCGGGCGCAGCGCGCGGACACGATCGAGCTGTGGAAGAAGATCTCCACGGCCGAGGATCCGGAGTGGACCCGCCGCTACCACTCGACCGATCCGGACGAGAAGGCGTTCGGCGCCCGCGCCGAGGTGACGCTCAAGAGCGGCGAGGTGATCGTCGACGAGCTCGCGATCGCCGACGCACATCCGTTGGGCGCGCGCCCGTTCACGCGGGACCAGTACATCGCCAAGTTCCGCACGCTCGCCGAGGGCGTCGTCGCCCCGGCCGAGCAGGACCGCTTCCTGGACGCCGCGCAGCGCACCCCCGACCTGAAGCCCGGCGAGCTGAACCAGCTCACGTTCACCGTCACCGAGGACGTGCTCGACCGCGCACCGAAGTCGCCGAAGGGGCTGTTCTGAGATGACCGGGCTCATCGCCGCGTCCGCCACGGCCGCCGACAAGCGTGTGGCCTTCCGCGCGGGGCTGGCGTCGGGCACGATCCAGCGTCTGCCGGGTGCGATCAATCCGTTGACGGCCAAGCTCATCCAGGAGATCGGATTCGAGGGCGTCTACGTCTCGGGCGGTGCGTTCTCGGCCGGACTGGGCCTGCCGGACATCGGACTGACCACGCTCACCGAGGTCGTCTCCCACAGCAGGCAGATCGCCTGCGTCACCGACCTGCCCGTGCTGATCGACGCGGACACCGGATTCGGTGAACCCATGTCGGCGGCACGCACCGTCCTCGCCGCCGAGGACGCCGGCATCGCCGGTCTGCACCTCGAGGATCAGGTCAACCCCAAGCGCTGCGGACACCTCGACGGCAAGGCCATCGTGCCCACCGACGAGATGGTGCGGCGCCTTCGGGCCGCGGTATCGGCGCGGCGTGATCCGAACTTCGTGATCTGCGCCCGCACCGATGCCGCCGGGATCAGTGACACGACCGCCTCCGGCAAGGGCGGCATCGACGACGCGATCGAGCGGGCCAAGGCCTACGCGAACGCGGGCGCCGACCTGATCTTCACCGAGGCCCTCCACACCGAGGCCGAGTTCGAGAAATTCCGCGCCGCCGTGGACATCCCGCTTCTCGCGAACATGACCGAGTTCGGCAAGTCCCAGCTCATCCCGGCGAAGACGCTCGAGGACATCGGCTACAACGCGGTGATCTACCCGGTCACCACGCTGCGGCTGGCGATGGGCGCGATCGAGCGGGGCCTGCGCGAGATCCACGCGACGGGCACACAGGAGGGTCAGCTCGATCAGATGCAGACCCGCTCCCGCCTCTACGAACTGCTCGAGTACGAGCGCTACAACGAATTCGACAGCGGCATCTTCAACTTCCGCATTGAGGAGAGTGGCTCATGACCGAGGCGATTCCGACCATCTACAAGGGCCTCGCGGGCGTCGTCGTCGACACCACCGCGATCTCCAAGGTGGTCCCCGAGACCAACTCGCTGACCTATCGCGGGTACGCGGTGCAGGACCTCGCGGCGCACTGCAGCTTCGAGGAGGTCGCGTACCTGCTCTGGCACGGAGAACTCCCCACGCCCGCGCAGCTGGAGCTGATGTGCCAGCGCGAACGAGCGGCACGCCGGGCCGACCGCTCGCTGCTATCGCTGTTGGCGAAGATGCCCGACAACTGTCACCCCATGGACGTCGTGCGCACCGCGATCAGCTACCTCGGCGCGGAAGACCCTGCGGAGGAGGACAACTCGCCCGAGGAGAACCTCGCGAAGGCGCTGCGGATGACGGCGGTGCTCCCGACGATCGTCGCGGCCGACTTCCGGCGCAGGCGCGGGCTCGATCCGATCGCGCCGCACTCACATCGGGGTTTCGCGGAGAACTTCCTCAACATGTGCTTCGGCACCGTCCCCGACCCGGCGATCGTGCGGGCCTTCGAGGTGTCGCTGATCCTGTACGCGGAGCACAGCTTCAACGCCTCGACCTTCGCCGCGCGGGTGGTCACCTCGACGCTCTCGGACATCTACAGCGCGGTGACCGCCGCAATCGGCGCGCTCAAGGGCCCGCTGCACGGCGGCGCCAACGAGGCCGTCATGCACGACATGCTCGAGATCGCCACCCCCGACCGTGCCGAGGAGTGGCTGCTCGCCAAGCTCGCCGCCAAGGAGAAGGTGATGGGCTTCGGGCATCGGGTCTACAAGAACGGTGATTCGCGAGTGCCGACGATGCGGTCCGCGCTGGTCGATGTCGCCGCGCACACCGGCGGCGAGAACTGGGTGCGGATCTACGAGATCCTCGAGAAGACGATGGTCGGCGAGACGGGCATCAAGCCGAACCTCGACTTCCCGACCGGGCCCGCGTACTACCTGATGGGTTTCGACGTGGAGATGTTCACGCCGATCTTCGTGATGAGCCGGATCACCGGGTGGACCGCGCACATCATCGAGCAGGGTGGCTCCAACGCACTGATCCGTCCGCTGAGCCAGTACTCGGGGGTGCCGCAGCGCACGGTCGTCGCCTGACCCCGGGATCAACAAGCCTGCAGCACACCGCGCAACGCCTCGGCGGACGCCCTGTCGATGGGCAGCCCGTACTGCCGCAGCACCGAGGTGTAGCGATCTGCGTAGTCGCAGCGGAAGGCCTCGTTCGGCGGCATCCAACTGGCGGGCGTGTGCGAGGCCTTGGCGAAGTTGGCCTCACCCGCCACCGCGATGAGGTTCGCGGGGTCGTTCGCGAACCTCGCCCGCAGTTCCGGGGTCCAGGTGCTCGCGCCCATGTCCCAGGCGAGGGCCAGCGAGACGATGTGGTCGATCTGGACCGCGTTGCTGGTGTCCTCCCCGTGCTGGAACGCGATGACGGCGCCGCTGTACGGGTCGTGCAGGGTCCCGCTCCGCACCGCCCACGGGCAGCGCCAGATGTCGAAGTTCACCCTGTCCACCAGGTCCCGCTCGAGAATGTCGTTGCGGGTATCGCAGCCGTTGCGGCCGAGCGGGGCATCGGTGTCGTCCGTCCACGCCGGGCCGAAGTCGTCGCGGTCGTAGCCGGGCACCTTGGTGCGCTTGGCCACGACCGCGATGCCCGCCAGCGGATCGGGCGCCGGATCGCCTACCGGCGCGGTGCTCACCGCACCGGATCCGGCGACGGCCGGGTCGCTGTCGGTCCCGCGGGACTGCAGTAACCCGACCACGATCAGGCTCGCGACGGCGAGCAGCACCACCAGCCCGAGACCGCCGCGAAACCCCAGACGCCGCATGGCAGGAAGTATGCCGCCTAGGACTTCTCCAGGTACTCGATCTTCTCGGCATCGATCGCGGCGGTCACCATCGAGGCCAGGCCCGGATGCCGGGCCAGGTCCGGATCGGCGTCGATCACCGCGCGCGAGAACTCGCGTGCGGCCACGATCACGTCCTCGTGGTCGAGCAGCGAGAGCAACCGGAGGGTGGTGGTGCTGCCGGACTGCGCGGCACCGAGCACGTCACCCTCGCGCCGCTGGGCGAGGTCCAGCTGGGCGAGCTCGAAGCCGTCGTTCGTGCCCGCCACCGCGGTCAGTCGTTCGAACGGCGGTGAGCCCGGCTTCGTGTCCGTGATGAGCAGGCACAGCCCCTGGTGGGCACCACGACCCACCCGGCCGCGGAGCTGGTGGAGCTGACTGACGCCGAACCGGTCCGCGTCCTTGAGCACCATCACGGTCGCGTTCGGGACGTCCACGCCGACCTCGACCACGGTGGTGCACACCAGCACGTCGATCAGTCCCGCGGTGAAATCGCGCATCACCGAGTCCTTCTCGTCCGCGGGCAACCGGCCGTGCAGCAGACCGACCCGCAGATCGGACAGCGGGCCGAACCGAAGCTCCTCGAACAGCGCCAGCGCCGCCGTCGTGGGCTGCTCCTTCGCGTCCGGGGCGTCGTCGCCCTCGCCGATCCGCGAGCACACCACATAGGCCTGCCTGCCGTCGGCGACCTCCTCGCGGATCCGTTCCCATGCGCGGTCCACCCACGCCGGCTGGGTCAGGGCGGGCACGACCTTGCTGACGATGGGCGACCTCCCGCCGGGCAACTGCCGCAGCGTCGAGGTCTCCAGGTCGCCGAGCACGGTCATCGCGATGGTTCGGGGAATGGGCGTCGCCGTCATCACCAGCAGGTGCGGGCTGAGCCCCTCGCGCGCACGGCCACGCAACTCGTCGCGCTGCTCGACGCCGAACCGATGCTGCTCGTCGACCACCACCATGCCGAGGTTGAAGAACTCGACACCGTCCTGGATGAGGGCGTGGGTGCCGATCACGATCCCGGCGTCGCCGGTCACCGCCTCCAGCAACGCGGCGCGGCGAGCCGCGACCGACATCGACCCGGTCAACAGGGTCACCCGCGTGGCCAGCTCGTCGGCGCCGAGTTCGCCTGCCATGGCGAGGTTTCCGAGCATCTGCCGCAGCGACCGGGCATGCTGCGAGGCGAGGACCTCGGTCGGCGCCAGCAGCGCGCACTGGTAGCCGGCATCGACCACCTGCAGCATGGCGCGCAACGCGACGACGGTCTTACCCGAACCGACCTCACCCTGCAGCAACCGGTTCATCGGGTGCGCCCGGCCGAGATCGGCGGAGATCTCCTCGGCGACCGCGTGCTGCCCCTCGGTCAGGGTGAACGGCAGCCGCGTCTCGAATGCGGCAGCGACACCGTCCGGCTTCGGCGGGCAGGCGGGTGCCACCCGTCCCGCCACCTCATGGCTGCGCTGCGCCAGCACCAACTGCAAGGCGACCGCCTCGTCGAACCGGAGGCGCTCGCGGGCGAGATCCACCTCGTCCTTCGTCTCCGGCAGGTGCACCGACCGCAGCGCCTCGTCGAGACCGATCAGACCGTGCTCACGCCGAATCTCCTCGGGCAGCGGGTCCTGCACCTCGTCGAGTTGGTCGAGCACCTGGCGGATGCACCGGAGCAGCGTCCAGCTCTCGACCTCGCGGGTCGCCGGATACAGCGGGATGAGGTTCCGTTCGAAGATCGACATGTCGACTCCTGCGCCCGGATCCTGCGCGCTGCGCGCCATCCCGGCCAGGGCGCCACCGCCGCGCACCTTGCCCGCGGCCACCACCGAACCGTCGTCCTCGTCGCGGTTCGGCAGGATGAGATAGCTGGGATGCGTGAGACCCAGCTTTTCCCTGAAGTACTTCACGTTCCCCGAGAACATCGCCCGCACACCAGGTTTGATGGCATGGGCCACCTTCTGCGGATTGAAGAAGGTGGCGTCGACCTTTTGCGTGTCGGAGGTGAGGACGACCTTGAGCATCTTCCCGGGTCGCGACTTCATCGATACCAGCGTGGCGGAGGTCACCGTCGCCAGGATCGTCAGGTGAGTGCCCTCGGGAGGCTCCTTCTCGCCGAGCTCGGCGCCCTGCGTCGCGTACCGGTGCGGATAGTGCCGCAGCAGGTCCTGCACGGTCTCGATCCCGAACGCCTCCGCGAGCGGCTCCGCGACCTTGCGGCCGAGCAGGTGATCGATCCGATCGGTCAGAGTTGCCATCACACCGCCTATTCGACGCCGAGCTGCAGCAGATCCCCGGACTGCCCGCCCTCGTAGATCAATACCTCGACGCCCGGGTGGCGCGCGGCGACATGCTCCGACAGGAGGTCGGCGAAGCCCGCGGGAATCTCGGCCCCCAGCAACAACGTCAACAGTTCGCCGCCGACCCCGAGAACCTGGTCGATCAGGCGCCTGCCAGCCTCGGCCGGGTCGGGCGCGATCACCACGACCTCGCGTCCGATCAGACCGAGCCCGTCGCCTGCCTCGCACGTACCCATCAGGGTGAGCGCCCGCTCCGTCGCCACGCGCAACGATCCCCAGCGCGTCGTCGCGGCCGCCTCGGACATCGCGAACACGTCGTCGACGGCGGCCCGCCCCGGGTCGTGCACGGCGAGGGCGGCGAGTCCCTGCACCATCGACGAGCAGGGCAGCAGCAGCACCTCGTGGCTCTCGTCGCGGGCGGCGACACCGATGGCCACCAGCTCCGGCGCCGAGAGTGCCCCGTTCGGGAGCACCAGCACCTCACCGCAATCGAGCCCGCGAATCGCGTCGAGCAGCTGATCGGGGGTGACCGGTTCGTCGCAGCGGAGCACCGTCGCACCCTCCCCCGCGAAGAGGTCGGCGGCGCCGTCGCCCGCGACGATCGCGAGGACCCCGCGGTCGGTCGAGTCCGCACGCCTGCCGACCCGCCCGGCCCGCGTCTCGTCGAGGGCAAAGCAGGAGATCCGGATGTCGTGGGTGCGACCCGCGGCGAGTCCGGCCTCGACCGCGGGGCCGGGATCCGAGCAGTGCACGTGCACCGACCAGGAGCCATCGCCGTCACCGACGATGATCACCGAGTCGCCCAGCTCACCGAGCCGGGACCGCAGGGTGTCCACCCGTCGCGAGTCGGACCCGGAGAGCAGGTACATCACCTCGTAGTCCTGGTCGCCCGGCTCGTCCGCGCAGGCGGACGGCGGTGCGACCGCGCCGGGGGACGCAAGCGTGACCGGCACGACCACGATGTCCTGACGCTCGGGTGTCGCCCCCGTGACCACGCCGACGAGCGCGTCGAGAATGACCAGCAGCCCGAGCCCGCCCGCGTCGACCACGCCTGCCGCGCCGAGAACGGAGAGCTGCGAGGGGGTGCGCGCGAGCGCCTCGGCGGCGGCGTCGGCGGCCTCCGCGGCCACCACAGACAGCGCCGCGTCGTGCGGGCACCCGTCCGCCGCCGCTGCTGCGTGCCGGAGCACCGTCACGATCGTGCCCTCGACCGGGATGCTGATCGCCTCCGTCGCCAGCACGGCGGCCTCGTTCAGCGCACCGCGAAGCAGCCGGGCGTCCAGCGGCTCGTCGCCTGCGACCTCGGCGATCCCACGCAGCACCTGGGACAGGATCACGCCGGAGTTGCCGCGGGCTCCCGCTACTGCGCCTCGGGCCAGGGCCGCGGCCACCGCGCCCACCGAGGCGGCCGGGCCGACGACCTCGGCGCTTTCGGCGGCCGCGCGCATGGTGAACAGGAGATTCGTGCCGGTGTCCGAGTCCGGAACCGGGAAGACATTGAGGCTGTTGATCTCCTCGCAGCGGGCGACCAGGCCGTCCACGCACCGCCGCGACCAACGCAGCAACGCCTCGCCGTCCACGCTGTCCAGGGCAATGAGCAACTCGACTCTTCCTCTCTGCCCTAGTGGGAACTGCTCGGCTCGGCCAGACTATCCTTCTCCACAGACGGTCCGCCCGGCTCCACGTGCGGGACAGGCCGGTTTGGTCAATCAACACGGATACGGTTACTCTTGCAGGGTTGCCTCGCAAGGGTCACTTCGGTGTCCCGTGTTCGTAGGCCAGCACCAAAGAAGATATCCGTACATCAATTCAAGGAGTTCGCGACTATGGCTGCCGTCTGCGACGTATGCGCCAAGGGGCCCGGCTTCGGTAAGTCGGTCTCGCACTCGCACCGGCGTACCAACCGTCGTTGGAACCCGAACATTCAGACTGTCCGGGCCCAGGTTGGACCCGGTACCCGTCAGAAGCTCAACGTGTGCACCTCCTGCCTCAAGGCAGGCAAGGTCGTCCGCGGCTGACGCGTTCCACGCTTTCACGACTGTGCCCCGACACCTCAGGTGTCGGGGCACAGTCGTATTTGCGGCCCGATATGGTTCATCGGTGACTTCACTCGACGGCTTCAGCCACGTCCGCCTCGAAGGCGACGTACTCCGAATCGCAATCGCCACCGCCGACAACGGCACCTCCCTCGACTTCGACGGGGTGAGCCAGGGCACCACGGCGCTGCAGGCCTTGGCGGCGGGCACCCTCGCCGCGCGCAGCGTCCTGTTGATCGGCGAGGGCGCCAACTTCTGCGCGGGCGGCAACGTCCGGGCCTTCGCCGCCGCCGAGAACCGCGGCGAGTTCGTCGACTACCTCGCGCGCACCCTGCACGACTTCGTCCGCGCGATCGATGCCACCGAGATCCCGGTCGTCGCCGCCGTTCAGGGCTGGGCGGCCGGCGCGGGCATGAGCCTGGTCTGCGCCTCCGACGTCTCCATCGGTGGCCCGTCCACCAAGCTCCGCCCGGCCTACCCCTCGATCGGGTACACCCCCGACGGCGGCATGTCCTGGACGCTGCCGCGGATCGTCGGGATCGCCAAGGCCCGCGAGATCCTGCTCACCGACGCGATCATCGGCGGTGACGAGGCGGTGCGGCTCGGCATCCTGAGCCGGCTGGTCGGCGACGACGAGATCCGCGAAGAGGCGCTGCGGGTCGCCCGCACCCTCGCGGCAGGTCCGACCGCCGCCTATGCGGGCATCAAGCGCCTGCTCGCGCAGTCGGGTCAGCGTTCGCTGTCCGAGCAGCTGGACGCGGAGACCGCCTCGATCTCGGCCGCGGCCGCCGGCCCGACCGGCAGGGAGGGCGTCGACGCCTTCGTCGAGAAGCGCCGCGCCGACTTCGCCGCAGGCCAGTAGCTCGACCAGCGCTTCCGACAGATTCACCACGTGCGATAGGAGGCCGGAGGGAGTGCTCGCGAGCTGTCCCTCCGGCCCACGTATGCGGTCTGGCCGACTCAAAAGGCCACCCGGGCAACGGACCCAAGCGTCTACGGGAGTTGGAAAACACCGATCCCAGGGCTGACCGGCACCTGAGGCCAGGTGCCGCTCCCGTGTGGGAAGGCGCGGGCGTCGACGCCGGCGATCGAGGCGACCGTGCCGCTACCGGCGACCACTGTCGCGGGGGCGTATCGGCACCACTCGTCTGGTGCGATGGACCGACTGAAGTCAGCGGGCTGCAGGGCTCGGAGCACGGTGGTACCGGCCGCGCCTGTGGTCAGGTTTCGCCAGTTCACCGAGACGTCAATACAGTCGAGCGTGGTGATCGAGGTCGTCGTCGGAGGACCGGCCGCGAACGTCACCACGCCGGGTGCACCCGTCGTGGCCGTCGGCGTCACCGCTGCCAGCTGGTGCGGCACCCAGCACCTGAACCCAACCGTGCTACACGCCGAGACGAACGTCACCGGGACCTGAAACACCGTGGTCGCCGGGGTCGGCATGGGCGGCGCGTCCGCCTGCGCCGCGGCGGGTGGGCCGAGAGGGAGTGCCAGAACCGCCACGGACGCAACGGCCCCGGCAACGAACCGACGATGACTCGCGACATAGCGCATGGCGTGACCCTCCACGACGGAATCCGCCCCGACCTGCTGCAATGTCAGCGTACTCGCGAGTTCCGACCGCCCCGCCGAACGCTGATTCGGCGGCCACAAAATGTTTGCCGACCGGATCCGAATTCGATGCTGTGTCGTGTCGGACCCCGGCGGTAGAATTCGAACATGAGTTCGAACGACGTCGTCGGGGTCTCGGAACAGGTGCACGGCCACCTGTCCGCATTGGCCGCCGCCATCGACGGGCTCACTGAGTGCGATCTGACGGGGTTGCCGGGCGGCGAGCTGACATCGGTCATGCAACAGGTCGAAATATCACTTCGCCGGGCCGGTACGGTGGGGCACCGGCTGATCGTGGAAACAACCGAACGCTCACCCCCGACCGAGCTGGGCCACACATCCCTCAACAAGTTCCTGATCGCCGTGCTTCGGATCTCCGCCGCTGACGCCTCCGCAAGGGTCACCGCGGCAAAGTCACTGGGCACCTGGCATGCGCTGTCCGGCCAGCCGCTACCTGCAGATCTGCCTGAAACCGCTGCCGCGCAACGCGACGGCGATATCGGGGCGGATCACGCCCGGGCAATACGCGAGGTCATGCGCAAGACCCCCCACGCTGTGAGTAGTTCCGACGTCGCCGCCGCGGAGCAGATCCTGGCGGAACTCGCACGCTCGGCCACCCCCGAGGACGTCGAGAAGGCCGGACACAACCTGCTCGCGCATCTGAACCCGGACGGCAACCTCACCGACGAGAGAGATCGCAAGCGTCTGCGCGGGATCCGGCTCGGCCGCCAAGACAAGAATCTGATGACCCCGATCTCTGGTCACCTCGACCCCGAGGCCCGCGCATTGCTCGACCCGATTTTGGCGAAGTGGGCTCGGCCCGGGATGAACAATCCCGACGACCCCGAATCACCCACCGGCGCCGCCGAACACCCCGGTGTCGACCGCGACCAGCTCGCCGCCGCCGCGGGCCGCGACACCCGCACCGCCGCGCAACGCAACCACGACGCTGTCAAGGAAGCGCTGCGCACACTCCTCGGCTCCGGCATCCTCGGTTCCCACCGAGGCCTGCCGGTGACGACGATCATCACCATGACCCTCGATCAACTCGAGCACGCCACCGGCGTCGCCACCACGGCGTCCGGCGGGACCCTCCCGATTCGAGACGCATTGAAGATGGCCCAACGGTCACATCCGGTGCTGGTGCTCTTCGACCACAACGGCAGACCACTGCACCTCGGACGGAGCAAACGCCTCGCCACCGCCGACCAACGACTCGCATTGATCGCCGCCGACGGTGGCTGCACCCGGCCCGGCTGCGACGCCCCCGCCACGATGACCGCCGTCCACCACATCCACGACTGGTCCAAGGGCGGCGCCACCGACATCGGCGTCCTCACTCTGGGCTGCGACGGCTGCCACGCCCTCATCCACGACGGCCCCGGCGGCTGGCACACCCGCACCGCACCCGAAGGCACCGAGTACGCCGGACGCACCGAATGGATCCCGCCGCCGCACATCGATCCCGACCGAAAACCCCGGATCAACCACCGCCACCACCCGAAAGAGCTCCTCGCGCGTGCCCGACGAAAAGCGCGGGCGCGTCGATAGACAGCGAGCGCCCACAATGCAGCCGTACGTTCAGCTCGCGGGGTCGTAGTGGAACGCGCGTACCTCCTGCGCGCACCGGCAGGCAACCGCGATCTTCGCAGCCCATTCCAGTGCCGCCTCGCGGGAGGGCAACTCCAGCACCGTGTAGCCGCCTTCGAGCTGCTTCGTCTGCGGGTACGTGCCCTCGGTCACCGTGCCATCCCCATCGACCAGGACAGGCGGAACGCTCTCGTCGATTCCACCGCCGAACACCCAGACGCCTGCGGCCTTCGCCTCCTCCACCACCGCGTGCGATGCATCCGACGCTGCCTGCAGAACCTCGTCGGGAAAGTCCATGGCGCCACTCGGGAACGAGATCAGGTACTTCGTCATCGCGTCGACTCCTTCTTGACGTTTCAGGGATCGGATCCATCCTCGCCGAGGCGGGCGCGCGCTGCACACAAGATGAGACTCGACTCGGACCCCAGTACCCGCGCTCACCGGATCCGAGAGGGACGTGTCATCACCCCAGTTCAGGAGGCTGATTAGGATTTCCGCGTGACGGACGAACGATCGGACACCAATGAGACCTACCGCATCACCGGCGTCGCCCTCACCGATACCTCCATCCTGCTGACACTCGCCGACGGGCAAACACTCACAGAGCCGCTCCGGCGCCACGTTCGTCTGGAGAAGGCGACACCAGCGGAGCGGGAACGGTGGGGGCTGACCGATGACGGTCACGGCGTGAACTGGCCGGAGCTGTGGGAGCCGAGCCCGGAGGGAATGGTGAGCGTGTGGGAGATCCTGCAGGATCGCCTCTACGACGCCGCACTCGGCCGACTCAAGACCGCCGATTGGAACGTGGACGCGATCTCGCCGCGCGACTTCGACCTGGTCGCGCTGTGGCGGGCGGAGGCCGATATCAACAACGGCGGGTTCCTGCAGTTCCTCGGAAACTGGGGCATCCGCAATCACGAGACCGCGGTCGAGGCGCTGGATGCGATCGGCGCTACGGCGGCCGCGGGCCTCGTGCGGGCGATGTTCATCGTCGTCGAGCCGCACCTCGCCGCAGGCGGGATCGAATCGATCTCGGACATCTACGGCCGTCTGACCGAAGCCGAGAACGAACGCCTGGGCGTGCTGGACGAAGCCTTCTGGGATTACCCCGACCCGCTCACCCGCCTCGTCGTCGAGCATTACGGCCCCTGATCTCAAGGGAGCCAAGCGTTCCTAACGGATGCTCAGTTCCCCCGACACCGTTGCATGAATACCGACCTACGGCGGGCAATGACTCAGGAGGGCAGCCGCCAGTCGACCGGCCCCTCCCCCAATTCGTCGAGGAGCCGGTTGGCGCGGCTGAACGGCCGCGACCCGAAGAATCCGCGGCGGGCGGACAGCGGCGACGGGTGTGCGGACTCGATCACCGGCACATCGCCGAGCATCGGCTTCAGGGTGCCCGCGTCCCGCCCCCACAGGATCGCCACCATCGGCTCGGCCCGCGCTACCAGCGCCCGGATGGCCTGCTCGGTCACGGCCTCCCAGCCCTTTCCTCGATGCGCGGCCGCCTTGCCGGACTCGACGGTGAGCACCCTGTTGAGCAGCAACACCCCCCGCTCGCTCCACGGCGTCAGGTCGCCATTGCCGGGCGTCGGCAACCCCAGATCCTCGCTGTACTCGGCGAAGATGTTGCCGAGGCTTCGCGGCACCGGACGCACGTCGGGCGCCACCGAGAAGCTCAGTCCCACCGCATGTCCCGGCGTCGGGTAGGGATCCTGGCCCACGATCAGCACCCGGACGTCACGAAACGGCTGCCGGAAGGCCCGCAGCACGTTCTCCTGGGCAGGCAGGGGGTCGCGGCCCTGCGCGGCCTCGTCACGAACGAACTCCTCCATCGCGGAGATCTGTCCCGCGACCGGCGCCAGGGCCTGCGCCCAGCCCGCCTCCATCAGCTCGTCCAGAGATCGGGCCGGCATCAGTCGAGACGCCGGAGCGCGTCCCGGTAGAACGCGGCGTTTGCCGAATAGGTCTTCACGTTGATATCCAGGTGCCCCTCGGGCACCTCGTAGCCCTCGCGGATCTTCGCGGGCACACCGAGCGCCATCCGGCGCGCAGGCACCTCGAACTTGAACGGGATGACGGCTCCGGCGCCGACGATCGCGCCGCTGCCGACCTTCGAGCCGTTCAGCACGACCGATCCGGACGCGATCAGGCAGTTGTCGCCGATGGTGGCGCCCTCGATGTGCGCGCTGTGCCCCACCACGCAGCCCGACCCGATCACCGTCGGATCGATCGGGGTGCAGTGAATGACGGTGCCGTCCTGGATGTTGGTGTCCGCACCGATCGTGATGGTCCCGTAGTCGCCGCGCAGCACCGCCTGCGGCCACACCGAGGCGCCCGCGGCCAGGGTCACCGCACCGATCACCACGGCGTCGGGGTGGACGTACGCGTCCGGATGGATGTCGGGAACGCGGTCGCCGAGGGCGTAGATAGGCATGGGGGCAATCTATCTAATCGAAGCTCTGCCATCCGCCGCCGCCCGCCCAGGAACGGCCGTCGACCTGCACGCCGTCGCCGTCCAGGACCCACCCGATCCGACGCCAGCCCGCAGGTAGCGACGTATCGGCGGGGAAGGTCGCGGCCAGGGCATGGTCCTCGCCACCGGTGAGTACCCAGTCGAGCGCGTCCGCCCCCAGCGCCGTCGCGGCTCCGGAGAGCTCTGGCCCGGGTTCGAGCAGCGCGCTGTCCAGGTCCATCGCGACCCCCGAGACTGTGCACATGTGCCCCAGATCGGCGATCAGTCCGTCGGACACATCGGTCATCGCGGTGGCCCCTGCGCGCGCCGCAACCGGACCGCTCTCGTAGGGCGGTACCGGAACCGTGTGCGCGGCAACCAGTTCCGGGAAACCATCCGATTCGGCGAGCAGCGCGGCCAGTCCCGCCGCCGACCAACCGAGCCGCCCCGCGACGGCCACCTGATCGCCGGGACGCGCCCCCGATCGCAGCACCGGCGCATGCCCGCCCAGGTCTCCGAGCACCGTGATCGAGACCACCAACTGCTCCGCCTGCACCATGTCCCCGCCGATCACACCCGCGCCGAACCCGGCCACTTCGGCCCAGATCCCGTCCGTCAGCGCGTCGGTGACGGCCACCGGCGTGCTCGGCGGGCACCCGATCGCCACCAGGAACGAGGTCGGCCAGGCCCCCATCGCGACGATGTCCGCGCCGTTCTGCGCGACCGCCTTGCGCCCGACCTGGTCGGGCGTCGACCAATCCAGCCGGAAGTGCCTGCCCTCGACCAGCATGTCGGTCGAGGCGACCACCGCGCCATCCGGCGCCCGCACCACCGCGGCGTCGTCACCGGGGCCGAGGAGCGTGCTCTCGGGTTGCGCTCGACCCGCCACCGCCCGGTCGATCACCGCGAACTCGCCGATGTCGGCGACCGTGCGCCCGGCATCGGTGCCGCGATCAGTCGATTCGATGACGCACCTCCGAGGAATGAGAACCGGTACCCTTTATCGCAGCCGGGAGTGACCCGACCGTGCAAGTGGCAGGCCAGGGCCACCGCGACTCTACCGAGGTCGCGGGCACTGCACCGAGAAGGGGCGTCAGCGATGCAAGCTTTCGTTCTGATCCAGACCGAGGTCGGCAAGGCCCTGCTCGTCTCCGAGGTGATCAGCCAGCTACCTGGCGTTCTCAGCGCGGAGGACGTCCTCGGCCCCTACGACGTGGTGGTCCGGGTCGAGGCCGCGGACACGACCGAGCTACCAGGCGTGGTGCAGCGGATTCAACGCGTCCAGGGAATCACCCGGACCCTCACATGTCAGGTTGCGGCACACTAGTAACCGTGAACGACCCCGATCTCCCCGATTCCGCTGACGCTCCCGAACCCGCAGAACCCCATCCCACCGCCCGGCGCAGCCCGGCACTGATCGCCGTCGCGGTCGCCCTCCCTGTCGCCCTTGTGGTCGGCGTGCTCGTCGCTGCCGTGATCGCCGGACGCGACCCCATCCGGGAGCCGGTCGCGCTCGGCACGGTGCCCGCCCCCGCCGCCGAGTCCCCCGAGTGCGCCGCCCTGATCGCGGCGCTGCCCGAGAACCTCGGCGACTTCGAGAGGGCCGAGCTGATGGATCCGGCCCCCGTGGGCGCGGCCGCCTGGCAGGCGGACGACGCCAAGGAGGTCGTGCTGCGCTGCGGGGTGGACCGTCCGCTCGAGTTCAACGCGGCATCGCCGTTGACGGTGGTCGACGCGGTGCAGTGGTTCGAGGTTCCCGGCGAGGAGGGACTGGACGCGAGCACCTGGTTCGCGGTCGATCGGGGCGTCTATGTCGCACTGACCGTGCCGCACGGATCAGGTCCGACGCCACTGCAGGACGCCTCGGCCGCCATCACCGGCGCTCTGGAGCAGCAGCCGCTGGACCCGGCACCCGTGCCGACCCCCTGACCCCGGGCCTACCGGCCTGCGGTCAGCGCAGGCCGGTCCCCCGGGCCAGCGCCGTCTCGACCAGAGTGGAGACCAGGGTCCGGTAGTCGATCCCGGCCGCGTCCCACATCCGCGGGTACATCGAGATCGAGGTGAACCCGGGCATCGTGTTGATCTCGTTGATCACCGGGCCGTTCTCGGTGATGAAGAAGTCGACCCGGGCGAGCCCCTGGCAGTCGAGCGCGGCGAAGGCCCGCACGGCGATCGCCCGGATCTCCTCGCTGATCGCGTCGTCGAGCTTGGCGGGGACATCGAACTCGCAGATGTCGTCGAGGTACTTGGTGTCGAAGTCGTAGAAGGCGCCGTCGTCGCCCGCGAACTCCGGCATCCTGATCTCCGCCACGACGCTGGATTTCACTGAGCCATCCGGGAATTCGAGGACACCGCACTCGACCTCGCGGCCGACGATGCCCGCCTCGACGATGACCTTCGGGTCGTGGCTGCGGGCCATTTCGATCGCCGCGTCGAGCTGATCCCAGGACGATACCCGGGAGATACCGATCGAGGATCCACCGCGGGCGGGCTTGACGAACACCGGGAGGCCGAGCCGCTCGCGATCGGCGGGCGACACCGTCGCGGTGCCTGCACGCAGCACCACCTGCTCCCCGATCGGCAGTCCATCGGCCGCGAGCAGCTTCTTGGTGAACTCCTTGTCCATGCCAGCCGCGCTGGCCAGCACGCCGGGACCGACATAGGGCAGGCCCGCGAGCTCGAGCAGCCCCTGGATGGTGCCGTCCTCGCCATAGGCGCCGTGCAGGACCGGGAACACCACGTCCACAGACGCGAGTACCGCGCCTGCCTCGTCGTTGCTCAGGGACACCAGCGCGCCCGAACGGGTCGGGTCGGCGGTCAGGGTCAGTGCGGTACCCGCCGCGTCGACGGTCGGCAGGGAGCGGCCCGCGATGGTGAGGGCGTCGGGATCCGTCGGACCGAGCACCCAGGCACCGTCAGGGGTGATGCCGATCGGCACCACCTCGTAGCGCTCGGGATCGAGGTTGCGAAGCACACTGCCAGCGGAAACACAGGAGACGGAGTGCTCACTGCTACGGCCACCGAAGACCACAGCCACCCTCGTACGCGGATTACTCACATACCGAACCGTACCGTTGGACCAACCGATCTGCCGCGTCAGGTCACCGCTGATCGGGACCGCTCGAACCGTTCGGCCGTACTCACTCGGGCTTGGTGCGTCGCCCCAGGAGCAGTCCGACGGCATCCGGGACCGACATGCCCTCGTGGCAGACCCGATGAACCGCGTCGGTGAGCGGCATCTCCACGTCGTGACTCGCCGCCAGCGCCCGCACCGAGGTGCAGGACTTCACACCCTCGGCAACCTGCCCCTTCGTGGCCCGCTGCGCGCTCTCCATGGACCCGCCCGCACCGAGGTGGTGGCCGAAGGTCCGGTTTCGCGAGAGCGGCGAGGAGCAGGTCGCGACCAGGTCGCCGACGCCCGCCAGCCCGGCCAACGTCGCCGGGTTCGCGCCGAGCGCCACCCCGAGCCTGATCATCTCCGCCAGCCCGCGGGTGATGATGGTGGCGTTCGTGTTCTCTCCCAGGCCGATCCCCGACGCCATACCGCAGGCGAGGGCGATCACGTTCTTGCACGCCCCGCCCACCTCGCAGCCGATCACGTCCGAATTGGTGTACGGACGGAAATATCCAGTGGCGCAAGCCTTTTGAAGATCAACCGCGCGAACAGAATCGGTGCACGCGATCACCGTGGCTGCCGGCTGTCCCACGGCGATCTCCCTGGCCAGGTTGGGCCCCGACAGCACCGCCACCCGCGACGGATCCGCGCCCGCCACCTGGCTGATGACCTGACTCATCCGCATCAGCGTCCCGCTCTCGATGCCCTTCGCCAGGGACAACAGCGTCGAATCGGGCTCGATCGACGGCGCCCAGGCGCCGAGGTTCTCGCGCAGCGACTGCGAGGGCACGGCAAGGACGACGATGTCGGCACCCTCGAGCGCGACGCGATGATCACTGGTCGCCGACAGCGAGGGCGGCAACGCGATCCCCTCGAGGTAGAACGGATTCTGGTGATCAACCGAGATCGCCTCGGCCACTTCGGGTCTCCGCGCCCACATCGTGACATCGGTGCCGGCATCGGCCAACACCTTCGCGAACGCCGTCCCCCAGGACCCCGCCCCCAGTACCGCTGCCTTGCTCATGGAATGTCCCTTCCCCTCGCCACCCGCTGCCGCCGGGACCCAAGAGTAGACGGCCGCAGGGGCACCGCGGTCTGCTCGCCCGCGGCGGCGTGCTGGCAGGATTGCCGGTATGGACCCAGCGCATCGCACGCCGCCCGCGGGGCAGGCGCACGTGTTGATCGCGGTCAAGGAGCTCGGCCGGGCCAAGAGCAGGCTGGCCGCCCGCCTCGGGCCGCAGGAGCGGACCGCGCTCGTGCTGGCCATGCTGCGCGACACCTTGACGGCGGCCGCGAACGCGTCGGGGATCGCCGAGCTCACGGTCATCACCCCTGACCCGTCCGTGGCCCGCGTGGCGCGCGAGTGCGGGGCCGGGCACTACGCCGACCCGGCAGGCGAGGGCGGCGATCGCCTCAACACCGTCCTTCGAGCCGCCGCCACCCATCTGCGATCGACCCACGGCCGCGGACCCATCGTGGCGTTGCAGGGTGATCTCCCCTGCCTACGCCCGGGCGAGCTGACGGCGGCGCTGGCCGCGGGCGCACGGGCACCCCGCTCTTTCGTTGTCGATCACCACGGCACCGGGACCGCGGCGCTGATCGTCGGGGATCAGGAGGCCGACCTCGACCCCGCGTTCGGCCCGGACTCGGCGCGGCGCCACCGCCTTTCCGGGGCCGCGGAACTGACCGGCGACTGGCCGGGGCTGCGACTCGATGTCGACACCGCGGCCGACCTCGATGCCGCGGTGATGCTGGGGCCCGGCCGGGCGACCGCCGCGGAGCTCGACCGGATCGGCTGGCCCGGCGTCGCGGGAACCGCCCGGCGAATTCATCGAAGATAAATGCGCATCGATTGTCGCCCACTCCCGATCTGGGGGATGATCTACGCGTGAGTAACGGTGAGGTACGCGGACAGGACGCCGGGCAGCACACGGCGTCGGGCACCGGCGAGCGCGAATGGAGCGCACCGATCGTCAATCACCTTCCGGTGATCCCGACCGCGCCGCCGGCCGCCACCCCGGTGGTGGTCGACGGTTCGGTCATCCCCCTGCCGGAGGAGCGCTACCTCAACCGCGAGCTGAGCTGGCTCGACTTCAACTCCCGGGTGCTCAGCCTCGCCGAGGATCCGTCGCTTCCGCTGCTCGAGCGCGCCAAGTTCCTGGCGATCTTCGCCTCGAACCTCGACGAGTTCTACATGGTCCGGGTCGCGGGCCTCAAGCGCAGGGACGAGACCGGGCTCTCGGTCCGTTCCGCCGACGGCCTGAGCCCACGCGAACAGTTGGCGCTGATCGGCCGGCGGACCCAGGAGATCGCGGAGAAGCACGCCAGGACCTTCCTGGACAAGGTGCTGCCCCAGCTCGCCGAGGAGGGCATCTCCATCATCGGCTGGGCCGACCTCGATGCCGACGAGGAGGAGCGCCTGTCCGCGCACTTCCGCGAGCAGGTGTTCCCCGTGCTGACCCCCCTCGCGGTCGACCCGGCGCACCCGTTCCCCTACATCAGCGGCCTGAGCCTGAACCTCGCGGTGACCGTGAAGGATTCGTCGACCGGCGGCGAGCACTTCGCGAGGGTGAAGGTGCCCGACAACGTCGACCGGTTCGTCCGCGTCAACCGCACCGATTCCCCCGCGACGACCCCGGCCTTCCTGCCCATGGAGGCGCTCATCGCGGCGCACCTGAACGCGCTGTTCCCCGGGATGGAGATCGTCGAACACCACGCCTTCCGGATCACCCGCAACGCCGACTTCGAGGTCGAAGAGGATCGCGACGAGGATCTGCTGCAGGCCCTCGAGCGCGAGCTGGCCCGCAGGCGGTTCGGGTCGCCGGTGCGGCTCGAGGTCGCGGACGACATGACCGAGCACATGCTCGAACTGCTGCTGCGCGAGCTCGACGTGGATCCGGGCGACGTGATCCAGGTCCCCGGCCTGCTAGACCTGTCCTGCCTGTGGCAGGTCTACGGTGTCGACCGCGCCAACCTCAAGGACGCCCCCTTCGTGCCCGCGACCCATCCGGCATTCGGAGAGCGGGAGACCCCGAAGAGCGTGTTCTCGACGCTGCGCGACGGCGACGTCCTGGTGCACCACCCCTACGACTCGTTCTCCACCAGCGTGCAGCGGTTCATCGAGCAGGCGGCGGCCGATCCGCATGTGCTGGCGATCAAGCAGACTCTGTACCGCACCTCCGGCGACTCCCCGATCGTGAACGCGCTGATCGACGCCGCGGAGGCGGGCAAGCAGGTGGTGGCGCTCGTCGAGATCAAGGCGCGCTTCGACGAGCAGGCGAACATCAAGTGGGCGCGCAAGCTCGAACAGGCGGGCGTGCACGTGGTGTACGGGCTGGTCGGACTCAAGACCCATTGCAAGACTTGCCTTGTCGTGCGCCGGGAGGGCTCGGCGATCCGCCGGTACTGCCACATCGGCACCGGGAACTACAACCCGAAGACGGCCCGGCTGTACGAGGACGTGGGCCTGCTCACCGCCGCGCCGGAAATCGGCGCGGACCTCACGGACCTGTTCAACTCGCTGACCGGATACTCGCGTAAGGCGCAGTACCGGAACCTGCTGGTCGCTCCCTACGGTGTCCGCGACGGCATCATCAAGCGAATCGACGCGGAGGTCGCGCGCCAGCTCGAGGGCAAGTCCGCGGGAGTCCGCCTCAAGGCCAACGCCCTGGTGGACGAGCAGGTGATCGACGCGCTCTATCGCGCCTCGCAGGCAGGCGTGCAGGTGCAGGTGGTTGTCCGCGGTATCTGCGCGCTCAAGCCAGGGGTGCCGGGACTGAGCGAGAACATCGAGGTCCGTTCGATTCTCGGGAGGTTCCTCGAACACTCACGCATCCTGCATTTCGTCGGCGCGGAGGAATTCTGGATCGGCAGCGCGGACATGATGCACCGAAATCTCGACCGGCGGGTGGAGGTGATGGCCCAGGTGAAGGATCCGCGGCTGTCCCGTCAGCTCGGCGACATCTTCGACTCCGCTCTCGACCCGACCACCCGATGCTGGGTGCTCCAGTCCGACGGGCACTGGGCGGCCTCGCCCGCCAGGGGTGAAAGCGTGCGCGAGCACCAGCAGGAGCTGATGCGCGGCCGCCGAGCGATCGGCTCGTAGGAACGTTTTCCGGCCACCACAGGAAGGCAGCCAGTGAGCTCGAAGTCGGATCGACCCATCAAGGCCAATATCTTCGCGGCAGGTGCCGTGCTCTGGCGTAAGTCACCGACCAATCCCTACGAGATCGAGATCGCACTGATCCACCGGCCGAAGTACGACGACTGGTCCTTCCCCAAGGGCAAGCTCGACCCCGGGGAGACGCCGATCGTCGCGGCGCTGCGAGAGGTACAGGAGGAGACCGGGCTACGGGTGCGCCTGGACCGGCGCGTGACCCGGGTCGCCTACGAGATCCCCGGCCACCGCAAGCGCAAGCGGGTCGACTACTGGGCCGCCGAATCACTCGGGGGCGAGTTCGTACCGAATCCCGAGGTCGACGAGCTCCGGTGGGTGGCACCCGAGGACGTGGCGGGCGAACTCTCGTACTCGGTGGACGGCAAGGTGATGCGCCGGTTCCTCCGTGTTCCCGCCGACACCACCACCATGCTCGTCGTCCGGCACGGCAAGGCCGGACGACGGAAGGACTCACCGGACGACGCGCTACGACCGCTGGACGAGCTCGGGCGCGTCCAGGCAGAGGCGCTGGTGCCCCAGCTCCTCGCCTTCGGTGCGACGGCGGTCCATTCAGCCGATCGCATCCGCTGCGAGCAGACGGTGGAACCGCTGGCACGTGCGCTGGGCACCGATATCGTGGCGGAACCGCTGCTCTCGGAGGAGGCGTACGCGGAGGATCCGGCGGCGGCCCGGTCCCGCGTGCGGAAGATCGCCACGCTCGGCGGCGTCCAGGTGATCTGCAGTCAGAGCGGGGTGATCCCCGACCTGCTGAGCTGGTGGGCGGAACGGGACGGGATCACCCTGCCGCCTGCCCGCAACCGGAAGGCCAGCACCTGGGTTCTCTCGTTCTCCGGGGGCAAGCTGGTGGACGCCAGCCACATCGACAGCCCGCTGCCCGAGAACACCTGAGGCGGCCACCGATCCGACGGAGGGCGGCGACGGTTTCCCGTTGCCGCCCTCGATCTCGTGCGAGGCACGAGTAGTCGGTCGTGCCTACTTCTTGCGAGCGGGCGCCTTCTTGGCCGGAGCCTTCTTCGCGGGCGCCTTCTTGGCCGGAGCCTTCTTGGCCGGTGCCGCCTTCTTGGCGACGACCTTCTTGGCCGGAGCCTTCTTCGCCGGCGCCGCCTTCTTCACGACCGCCTTCTTCGCGGGCGCCGCCTTCTTCACGACCGCCTTCTTGGCCGGTGCCGCCTTCTTCGCCACGACCTTCTTGGCCGGAGCCTTCTTCGCGGGCGCCGCCTTCTTCACGACCGCCTTCTTGGCCGGTGCCGCCTTCTTCGCGACAACCTTCTTGGCCGGAGCCTTCTTCGCGGGCGCCGCCTTCTTGGCCGCAACCTTCTTCGCTGCGGTCTTCTTCGCCGCTGCCTTCTTCGCAGGTGCGGCGGCCGCCGAGCCACGCTTGACCGCGGGTCCGCTGGCCGGAAGCTTCTGGCTACCGGCGATCACGGCCTTGAACTGGGCGCCAGGACGGAACGCCGGCACCGAGGTCGGCTTGACCTTGACGGTCTCGCCGGTGCGCGGGTTGCGCGCGACGCGGGCCGCACGGCGACGCTGCTCGAAGACGCCGAAGCCGGTGATCGTGACGCTCTCGCCCCTGTGCACGGCGCGCACGATGGTGTCGACAATGTGCTCGACCGCATCGGTGGCTGTACGGCGATCCGAGTCCAACCGTTCGGTCAAGATGTCAATGAGCTCTGCTTTGTTCATGGAAGTCCTCCGCAAACTGATGGCCCATTGTCGGACCGACTAGCAAACACGGTAATCCGGAAAAGGGCAAGAGTCTATGTGCCACGCCAATTCTCATGTCCCTCTCAGCGGCGTGGCACCCTCTTTCGTGCCTGAATCCCGTTAGTCGGTCGTATTAGTTTCCCTCGGCAACCCGTGCCGGGAGGGTGGCAGGTTTCCATGACGGCCTTGACTTTTCGAACTCCGAAATCGCATCTACCTGCCGCAATGTCAATCCGATATCGTCCAGACCCTCGAGTAGACGCCACCGTGTGTAGTCATCAATGTTGAAGCGCACCACCAGCGTTCCTGCGGTCACCGTGCGCTCCGTGAGATCCACAACAATTTCGAGACCGGGCTGCTCTTCAAGCAACTTCCAGAGCAGTTCGACGTCCGACTGGTCGACCTGAGCGGCCAGCAGGCCGGCCTTGCCGGAGTTGCCGCGGAAGATGTCCGCGAAGCGAGAGGCGATCACTACGCGAAATCCGTAGTCCGATAGCGCCCACACCGCGTGCTCACGGGACGAGCCGGTGCCGAAGTCCGGACCCGCGACGAGAACCGAGCCCTTGTCGTACGGCGGAATGTTCAGGATGAACTCGGGGTCGGCCCGCCAGCCCGCGAAGAGGCCCTCCTCGAAACCGCTACGAGAGACCGACTTTAGGTAGACCGCCGGAATGATCTGGTCGGTGTCGACATTGGAGCGCCGCAGGGGGACGCCGATTCCCTTGTGTGTCGTAAAGGCTTCCATCAAATACTCCTGTCGTTCCGGTGGTCTTCAGTCCAGGTCCGCGGGCGCCGAGAGCGTGCCTCGCACCGCCGTCGCAGCCGCAACCAGCGGCGAGACGAGATGGGTCCGCCCGCCCTTGCCCTGCCTACCTTCGAAATTCCGGTTGGAAGTCGATGCCGAGCGCTCACCCGAGGACAGCTGATCGGGATTCATGCCGAGACACATCGAGCACCCCGCCTGCCGCCATTCCGCACCCGCTGCGGTGAAGATCTCACCGAGGCCCTCCTTCTCGGCCTGCGCACGAACCCTCATCGAGCCGGGGACGACCAGCATCCGCACGCTCTCGGCCACCTTGCGACCCTTCAGCACGCCCGCCACGGCCCGAAGGTCCTCGATCCGGCCATTGGTGCAGGAACCGACGAAGACCGTGTCCACGGCGATCTCACGCAGCGGAGTGCCTGCCGTCAGACCCATGTAGGTCAACGCCTTCTCGGCGGCCTGCCGTTCGCTCTCGTCGACCATCTGCGTGGGATCCGGCACCGAGTCGCCGAGCGGCGCGCCCTGGGCCGGGTTGGTCCCCCAGGTGACGAACGGGGTCAGCGAGTTCGCGTCGATGTAGACCTCTTGGTCGAAAGTCGCGCCCTCGTCGGTCTTCAGCTGCTCCCACGCCGCGACGGCGGCATCCCAGTCCGCGCCCTGCGGCGCGTGCGGCCGTCCCTTGATGAACTCGTAGGTGATCTCGTCGGGCGCGATCATGCCCGCGCGGGCACCGGCCTCGATCGACATGTTGCAGACCGTCATTCGGGCTTCCATCGACATTTGACGGATTGCCGATCCGCGGTACTCCAGCACATAGCCCTGGCCGCCGCCTGTCCCGATCTTCGCGATGACGGCGAGCACGACGTCCTTGCTCGTCACCCCGGGCTGGAGTTCGCCGTCGACGTTGATCGCCATCGTCTTGAACGGGCGCAGCGACAGCGTCTGGGTCGCCATCACGTGCTCGACCTCGCTGGTACCGATTCCCATTGCGAGAGCACCGAAGGCGCCGTGGGTGGAGGTGTGGCTGTCGCCGCACACCACCGTCATGCCGGGCTGGGTCAGGCCCAGCTGCGGACCGACGACGTGCACGATGCCCTGATCGAGGTCGCCCATCGGGTACAGGCGGACACCGAACTCCTCGCAATTGCGACGAAGGGTCTCGACCTGGATACGGGAGACCGGGTCCGCGATCGGCTTGTCGATGTCGATGGTCGGGACGTTGTGGTCCTCGGTGGCGATCATGAGATCGGGGCGGCGCAATGGCCTGCCCGCCAACCGAAGGCCGTCGAAGGCTTGAGGACTGGTCACTTCGTGTATGAGATGCAGATCGATGTAGATGAGGTCCGGGTTGCGCGAGGCGCCCTCCCCCTCGCCCTGGACGACGACATGCTCGTCCCACACCTTCTCTGCCAGGGTGCGCTTTCTACTGACCATGTTCTCCACCTCTCAGTGTGACTAGTGCGTCCCGGACATCGGGCGGCCTGGAGTGCGCCACTTCCATCATCTCCCCGATCACGCCCGATCGAAGCCGTCCGAATTTCCATCTCAGAATGCGAGACGGTAGTATCGCCCTATGAGACAGCATAGCGGCTCCCCCGCCTCGAGCGGGATCGGGGTGCTCGACAAGGCGATGACCGTTCTCCACGCCGTTGCGGAGCAGCCCTGCAACCTCGGAGAGCTGTGCGCCCGCACGGGTCTGCCCCGGGCGACGGCTCATCGACTGGCGGTCGGCCTCGAGGTGCACCGGCTCCTCGCCCGCGACGGCGACGGACTCTGGCGCCCGGGCCCCGGGCTTGCGGAGTTGGCCCCGACCGCACACGACAGCCTCCTCGAGGCGGCCTCCATGATCCTGCCGCGACTGCGCGAGATCACCGGCGAGAGTGTGCAGCTGTACCGCAGGGAGGGCACCCAGCGGGTGTGTGTGGCCTCCATGGAGCCGCCGACCGGCCTCCGGGACACGGTACTGGTCGGCGCACGCCTGCCGATGACCGCCGGCTCGGGAGCCAAGGTGCTGCTGGCATGGGCGGATCCGCAGACCCAGCGGGCGGTGCTGGCCGACGCGCTCTTCAGCGAGCGGGCACTGCTCGAGGTGCGCAAGCGGGGCTGGGCGCAGAGCGCGGCCGAGCGCGAACCCGGTGTGGCGAGCGTCGCGGCGCCGGTGCGCGACGGCGCGGGCGCGGTGATCGCGGCGATCTCGGTCTCGGGCCCGATCGACCGAATGGGCAGGCGCCCCGGCGCCCGCTGGGCCGCCGACCTCCTCGCCGCCGCGGACGCACTCCACAAACGCCTGTAGCCGCCTGCGCGTCCGGTGTGGCCCATGGCACAGTGCATGCGAGAACAGGTTCCAATCCCCATGGGAGGACAGCGCAGTGGGCACCAACCAACGTAGCCAGATCACGATGAACGACGACGAGATCGCCGGATTCATCGAGCGCAGCCGGATCGCCACCTTGGCGACGGTGGGCGCGAAGGGTGCGCCGCACCTGATCGCCATGTGGTACGCCGTGATCGACGGTGAGATCTGGTTCGAGACGAAGTCGAAATCACAGAAGGCCGTCAACCTACGCCGGGACAACCGGATCACCGTGATGATCGAGGACGGTGACACCTACGACACCCTGCGCGGCATCTCCATCGAGGGCACCGCCGAGATCGTCGACGACCGAGACGCCCTCTGGCAGGTCGGCGTCAGCATCTGGGAGCGCTACACGGGCCCGTACTCCACCGACGTGGACCCGGCGATCGAGATGATGCTCAACAAGCGGGTCGCCGTGCGGGTGAAGATCGATCGCATCCGGTCCTGGGATCACCGCAAGCTCGGATTGCCCCAGATGCCCGTTGGCGGCACCACCGCGGCCTTCCTGTAGCGGCGCCACCGCAGAAACCTGCGGGACTTCCCGCGGCGGCGGCGGTACCGTCACGGTGCGACCAAACAGAATGGGAGGAGCGCACCGTGACTGACTCCGCGAAGGATCAGAACGAGAACGATCAGATCAAGCAGCAGTTCCGCGAGGCACTAGAGCGCAAGAACCACAAGAACGCTAACCCGACGGCCGCCACGGCCGGCGATTCGAAGATTCATCACACGCACGGCCCCGCAGATCACAAACGAGAATTCCGCCGCAAGAGCGGCTGAGCATTTCCGAGCGAAGGCGCTCACCCGACTCGGGTGGGCGCCTTTTTCGACGCCGCCCGTTCGAGGTCGAACCGAAGCAAGAAAAAGACCCCCTGGCATGTGCCAGAGGGTCTTCTTCATTTGTAGCCCCGACGGGATTCGAACCCGCGCTACCGCCTTGAGAGGGCGGCGTCCTAGGCCGCTAGACGACGGGGCCAAGAACACGCTGTACTGATTTGTTGCGCTGCTGTGGAACTCTTCCGAAGAGAAGTTCCGCATCAGTGGAAGCTCGGCTAGCTTAGCTGGCCGGAGTTCAGAGTCAAAATCGTCTGAACTCTCCGCTGGGGTACCAGGACTCGAACCTAGAATGGCGGTACCAGAAACCGCTGTGTTGCCAATTACACCATACCCCAATGACCTCGGCGGCTCGCTCAACCTTGCGGCTGTGCTCTCCGTTTCGGACGAGGAGAACAATAGCAAAGCCCTAGGGCCATTCTCCAAATCGGCTGGTCAGGGGCCTGAAATCGCCCCTGGCCAGCCGACGGGAACTCCTACTGACCCACCTGAGCGCGTGCCGAGCGCAGCCGGGACATCGTCTTCTCCCGGCCGAGCAGCTCCATCGACTCATAGAGCGGCGGGCTGATGTGCGAGCCTGTCACCGCGACCCGCACGGGCGCAAAGGCCTTGCGCGGCTTGAGTTCCAGGCCATCGATGAGAGCGGCCTTGAGAGACTCCTCCAGGTCCGCGCTCACCCAGTTCGACGTCGCCTCGAGCGCGGCGATCGTGGCGTCGAGCACGGGAGCGGAATCCGCGCCCAGGTTCTTCGCGGCCGCGGCCGGATCGATCGCGAACTCGGACTCGTCCACGAAGAGGAACTTGAGCAGGTCCCACGCATCGGCGAGGACGACGATGCGCGTCTGCACCAGTTCGGCTGCGACGGCGAACGAGGCCTCGTCGAGCGCGTCCACGGGATGACCGTGCCCGGCCAGGAAGGCCCGCAGCCGCGCCGCAAAGTCCGCGGGGTCGAGCAACCGGATGTGCTCGGCGTTGATCGCGTCGGCCTTCTTCTGGTCGAAACGCGCCGGATTGGAATTGACCTTCGAGATGTCGAAGGCCTCGACCATCTCGGCGAGCGAAAACACATCGCGATCGTCCGCGATGCCCCAGCCGAGCAGAGCCAGGTAGTTGAGCAGGCCCTCGGGGATGAAGCCGCGGTCCCGATGGATGAACAGGTTCGACTCGGGGTCGCGCTTGGAGAGCTTCTTGTTGCCCTGTCCCATCACGAACGGGAGGTGACCGAACTCCGGGGTGAGCTCCGCGACGCCGATCCGCTGCAGCGCCTCGTAGAGGGCCAGCTGGCGCGGCGTCGACGAGAGCAGGTCCTCGCCACGCAGCACGTGGGTGATCTTCATCAGCGCGTCGTCCACGGGGTTCACAAGGGTGTACAGCGGAATGCCGTTCCCTCGGGTGAGCGCGAAATCGGGCACCGTGCCCGCCTTGAAGGTGGTCTCGCCGCGAACCAGGTCATTCCAGGTCAGATCGTGATCGGGCATCCGCAACCGCACGACGGGCTTACGCCCTTCGTCGAGGTATGCCTGACGCTGCTCGGCGGTCAGATCGCGATCGAAATTGTCGTACCCGAGCTTGGGGTCACGGCCGGCCGCCTTGTGCCGCTCCTCGACCTCCTCGGGGGTGGAGAAGGACTCATATGCCTCCCCCGCCGCCAGCAGCTTCGCGACGACCTCGAGGTGCAGGTCTCGTCGCTGCGACTGGCGGTACGGCGCGTACGGGCCGCCGACCTCGGGACCCTCGTCCCAGGTCAGGCCGAGCCAGTTCAGCGCGTCGAGGATCGCCTGATAGGACTCCTCCGAGTCCCTCGCGGCGTCGGTGTCCTCGATGCGGAAGACGAACTTGCCGCCGTGGTGCCGGGCATAGGCCCAGTTGAACAGGGCCGTACGGATCAGCCCGACATGGGGCGTGCCGGTCGGCGAGGGACAGAAACGAACACGCACTTCGCTGGAGGTCATGGCTCACTTGGGTCGGAGGGGGAATCGGTCCCCTACAGGCTAGTCTTCCCCGCCCCCACCCGGCCCGGCAGTGACCACCGACCCGTCGCCACGCAGCAGGACTCAGCCCTTGGCGGCCACCGGGTTGGCGAGGGTGCCGATCCCCTCGATGGTGACGCTCACGGTGTCGCCCGCGACGATCGGGCCGACCCCCTCGGGGGTGCCGGTCAGGATGACGTCGCCGGGGAGCAGCGTCATCACCGCGGAGACCCACTCGATGATCTTCGGGATGTCGTGCAGCAGAAGCGAAGTCCGGCTGCGCTGCTTGACCTCACCGTCGACATCCGTCTTGATCTCGAGATCGGAGGCGTCGAGGGAGGTCTCGATCCACGGTCCGAGCGGGCAGAACGTGTCGTGCCCCTTGGCCCTGGTCCACTGACCGTCCTGGCGCTGATGATCGCGCGCGGAGACATCGTTCGCGGCGGTGTAGCCGAGCACCACGTCGAGCGCCTTCGCGGCGGGCACGTCCTTGCAGGGACGCCCGATGACGATCGCGAGCTCGCCCTCGTAGTGCACCTCATTCGAGCTGGGCGGCAACATGATCGGCACGCCGGGGCCGATGATCGAGGTATTCGGCTTGAGGAAGATCACCGGATCCTCGGGCGCCTCGGAACCCATCTCGGCCGCGTGGGCCGCGTAGTTCTTACCGATGCAGATCACCTTGCTGGCCAGGATCGGCGCGAGCAGCCGGACATCGGCGAGCGGCCAGCTCCGGCCGGTGAAGGTCGGGTTGCCGAACGGATGCTCGGCAATCTCCTTCGCGGTCTGCGCGTCGCCCTCCCCTTCGATGGAAACAAAGGCGACCCCATCAGGGCTGGCGATTCGACCTAGACGCATGTCGGCAGTCTATCGGCCGCGACCGAGGCTGCCCGCGTCCGCCCGTGGCGCGCAGCCGGGACGGCGCGATACACTCGATCCCAAATTCCATTCTATAAGATTCTCATTCCATATATTGGGACGGCTTGCATGAGTGTTCAGGAACAGAACAGACAGGATCCGCAGATCACCGCGCCGAGGCGGTGGTCCATGCTCGGCCTCGGTGTCCTCGCCCAGGCGGCGGGCGGGGTGTTCGCCAACGCACCCGCCTTCCTCATCCCGACCCTGCACGACTCGCAGGGCATGAGCCTGGCCCGCGCCGGACTGATCGCGGCCGCACCGACGGTCGGCTTCCTCGTCAGCCTGTTCGCGTGGGGTGTGGTGGTCGACCGGATCGGCGAACGCCGGGTGCTGGCCATCGGACTCGGCGCCGCCGCCCTCGCGAGTACCGCGGCCGCGGCACTGAGCGCGTCCTTCCTGGCACTGGGGGCGTTCCTGTTCCTCGGCGGCGTGGCCGCCTCGAGCGCCAACGCCGCAAGCGGGCGGGTGGTGGTGGGCTGGTTCCCGCCGCACCGGCGCGGATTCGCGATGGGCGTGCGCCAGATGGCACTGCCCCTCGGGGTTGCGGTGGCCGCGCTGACCGTCCCGAACCTGGCCGCCGACCACGGGATCGGCTGGGCGCTGACCGTGCCCGCGATCATCTGCGCGGTCGCCGCACTGGCCTGCCTGGTGTTCGTGGTCGACCCACCGCGGCCCAGCCGCGCGGCCGCGTCGTCGCAGGGCCTGTTGGCCAACCCGTACCGGAACCAGAGCGTGCTGTGGCGAATCCACTCGGTCTCGGCGGTGCTGGTGGTGCCGCAGTACCTGGTGTGGACCTTCGTCCCGGTCTGGCTGATCACCGACCGGCACTGGTCGGCGGCGTCGGCGGGCATCCTCATCACCGCGACCCAGCTGCTGGGCGCGCTTGGCCGGATCGGTGCGGGCATCTGGTCGGACCGGGTCGGCAGCAGGATGGGCCCGCTGCGGACCGTCGCGGTCGCCGCGGCGCTGTCCATGGCGGCGCTGGCGATCACGGACTGGCTCGACTCGCCGATCTCCGTCGCCCTGATGGTAGTGGCCTCGGTGATCACGGTGGCCGACAACGGACTCGCCTTCACCGCGGTCGCGGAGATCGCGGGCCCGTACTGGAGCGGCCGGGCACTCGGCGCCCAGAACACCGGCCAGTTCCTGGTTGCCGCATTCGTGCCGCCGGTGTTCGGTGCGGTGATCGGGACCCTCGGCTTTCCGGCCGCCTTCGCGCTCGCCGCCGCGCTGCCGCTGGCCGCCGCCCCGCTGGTCCCCGCCGATCCACCGCCATCGACGTGAACCACCCCGAACGCACTCCGCCCGCGAACCTTTCGGTTCGCGGGCGGAGTGCTGCTACAGAGTGTCGCCGAGCCTAGAGGCTCGCGGCGATGCGGTCGCCGACCTCGGAGGTCTTGATCGGACCGTCACCGCGGGCCGCGAGGTCGGCCTCGACGGCCTGCTCGACGCGGGCCGCATCCTCCTCGCGCCCGAGGTGACGCAGCATCAGCGCCACCGACAGGATCGCGGCGGTGGGATCGGCGATGCCCTTGCCTGCGATGTCCGGAGCCGAGCCGTGCACGGGCTCGAACATCGACGGGTTGGTGCCGGAGGCGTCGATGTTGCCGGACGCCGAGAGACCGATACCACCGGTGACCGCGCCTGCCAGGTCGGTGATGATGTCGCCGAACAGGTTGTCGGTGACGATCACGTCGAAGCGCGACGGGTCGCTGACCATGTAGATGGTGGCGGCGTCGATGTGGCAGTACGCGGTCTCGACGTCCGGGTACTCGGCGCCGACGGTCTCCACCGCACGAGACCAGATCGCGCCCGCGTTGGAGAGCACGTTGGTCTTGTGGATCAGGGTGAGGTGCTTGCGTCGCGTCTGCGCCAACTCGAAGGCGTAACGGACGACGCGCTCGGCACCGAACCACGTGTTGATCGACACCTCGGTGGCGATCTCGTGCGGCGTGCCGACGCGGATGGCGCCGCCGTTGCCGGTGTACGGGCCCTCGGTGCCCTCGCGCACCACCACGAAATCGATGTCCGGGTTGGCCGCCAGCGGCGACGTCGCGCCCGGGTACAGCCGCGACGGACGCAGGTTCACGTGGTGATCGAGCTGGAACCGCATGTTCAGCAGCAGGCCACGCTCGAGGATGCCGGGGCCGACGAGGCGCGGGTCGCCGATCGCGCCGAGCAGGATCGCGTCGTGCTCGCGGATCTGCGCGAGCTCCGCGTCCGGCAGCAGTTCACCGGTCGCGTTGTAGCGCGTCGCGCCGAGGTCGTACTCGGTGGTCTGCAGGTCAGGGACCAGCTTGCGCAGCACCTTGAGCGCCTCTGCCGTGACCTCGACCCCGATGCCGTCGCCGGGAATGACTGCAAGCTTCATGTACTTACTCACTTCCTCGCAGAGACGAAATCAGGACAGGTCGACCTGGGCCACGCGGGCGTCGAGCTGAGCGACGATCTCCGAGACCTCGGCGTCGCCGACCACGCGGTTCACGCGCAGGATGACGGTCGCGCCCTCGCCCTCCACGTCCTGGCTCAGCGCCGCGGCCTGGATATCGATGCCTGCGTTGCCCAGCACGGTGCCGAGAGTGCCGAGCACGCCCGGACGATCCTGGTAGTGCACGACGAGGTTGTGACCCTCGGCGCGCAGGTCGAAGCTGCGGCCGTTGACGTTGACGATCTTCTCGATCTGCTGCAGGCCGGTCAGCGCGCCCGCGACGGCGGTGACGGTTCCGTCGGCCGCGACGGCCCGCACCTCGACCGCGCTGCGGTGCGTGAGCGCCTCGCTGTGCTTGTCGACCTCGACACTCACGCCACGCTGCTCGGCGAGCGCGGGCGCGTTGACGAAGGTGACCGGCTCGTCGCTGCTGGCCGAGAAGAGTCCGCGCAGCGCGGCGAGGCCGAGGATCTCGACGTTCTCCGCCGACAGCTCACCGCTGACGATGACCTGGATGTTCTGCACGGCCTCCGGGGAGAGGGTGCCCGCGAGCAGGCCGAGCTTGCGGACCAGGTCGAGCCACGGCGCGACCTCCTCACCAACCGGGCCACCGGAGACGTTGACGGCCTCGGGTACGAACTCGCCCGCCAGCGCCAGCAGCACGCTCTTGGCGACGTCGGTGCCCGCGCGGTCCTGGGCCTCCGAGGTGGACGCGCCGAGGTGCGGGGTGACGACGACGTTGTCGAGGTCGAACAGCTTCGAGTCGGTGCACGGCTCGGTGTTGAACACGTCCAGGCCTGCGGCGCGGACCTTGCCGGAGACGAGCGCGTCGTACAGCGCGTCCTCGTCGATCAGGCCGCCGCGGGCGGCGTTGACGATGATCAGCCCGTCCTTGGCGGTGGCGAGACGCTCGGCGTTGATCAGGCCGGCCGTCTCCTTGGTCTTCGGCAGGTGCACGGAGATGAAGTCCGAGCGCTTGACCAGCTCGTCGATGTCGACGAGCTCGATGCCGAGCTGCGCGGCGCGGGCCGCGGGCAGGTAGGGGTCGTACGCGATGACGTGGGTCTCGAAGGCCGCGAGGCGCTGCGCGAACAGCTGCCCGATCCGGCCGAGGCCGACGACGCCGACGGTCTTGCCGAGGATCTCGGTGCCGTTGAAGCTCGAACGCTTCCAGGTCTTCTCGCGGAGGGTGCGGTCGGCGGCCGGGATCTGGCGGGCGGTGGCCAGCAGCAGGGCGACGGCGTGCTCGGCGGCGGTGTGGATGTTCGAGGTCGGCGCGTTGACGACCATCACGCCGCGCTCGGTGGCGGCCGGGATGTCGACGTTGTCCAGGCCGACACCTGCACGGCCGACGATCTTCAGCTTGGTGCCCGCGGCGAGGACGTCCGCGTCGACGGTGGTCGCCGAGCGGACCAGGATCGCGTCGGCCTCGGGGACGGCGGCCAGCAGGGCGGGACGGTCGGGGCCGTCGACCCAGCGCACTTCCACGCCATCGCCGAGCGCCTCGACCGTGGACGGCGCGAGCTTGTCTGCGATCAGAACAACGGGACGGCCTGGCTGGCTCACGAGTGAACTCCTGTGTTAGGTGTCGGGCGGATCGTCCGCGGCCCGGCGCCGCCTCGGGCGCCCACGTGAGGCCGTGACCGAAGACAGCTTAGTGTGCGGGCCCCCGGGTTTCGGCACCCTGGGTGCGCCGATACCAGATAGTGGACACCTCGTGGGGCGGATCACTCAACCGGAGCGGCCGGCCTCGAACGCCTCCACCGCGGCGTCGAGGGTCGGATAGAACCGATCGTGGCCGAAGCGGTCGCCGACCCCGAACAGGATCAGCCGATCCTTCACCGGTCCCTTCATCTCCGCGAAGACCAGTCGTACCCCGTGGCTGTCCAGATATTGGTCGAGCTCCACCAGCTCGTCCACCGCGGTGGTGTCGAGCCCGGTCAAGGGTTCCGAGGCGATCACCACCCATCGGACCGGATCGGGCGCATCGGTGAAGAGCCCCCGCACGTAGTCGTCGAACAGCGCACCGTTCGCGAAGAAGAGCTGTGCGTCGAACCGCGCGATGACCAGGCCAGGGATCCGGTGGCCCTCGGGGTGCCGGGCGAGGTCGTGGTAGCCGTCGAGGCCGGGCACCACCACCAGTTCCGCACGGTACGGCTGCCACGCGTGCACGACGACCGCCACGAAGGACAGGGCGATCGCCACCACGATGCCCTCCAGCACCCCGACCAGCGCGACGCCGAGGAACGCGGCGATCGCCAGGGACGCCTCCACCTTGCTCATCCGCCACATCGCCACCATGCCGCGGACGTCCACCAGCGAGGTCGCCGCCACGATCACCACCGACGCCAGCACCGCCGACGGCAGGTAGCCGGTGACGCCGGGCGCGACGAGGATGAACAAAACGATGGCCAGCGCTCCGACCACCCCGACGAGCTGGGTCTTGGCGCCGTTCTGTTCCGCGACCGGGGTGCGCGAGGAGCTCGCGGACATCGGGAAACCACCGAGCAGCCCGCTGGCCACGTTGGCGGTGCCGATCGCGCGCATCTCGATGCTGCCGTTGACGCTCTCGCCGCGCCGCGCCGCGAAGGTGCGCGAGAGCACCCCGGTGTCGGCGAACGCGATCAGCGCGATGCCCGCGGCCGGGACGATCAGGTCGGCGACGTCGGACCAGGTCAGCCCGCCGAGAGCGGGCGCGGGTAGGCCTTGCGGCAGCGCGCCGACCATCGGGAGATCGTCCTTCAGGCCCAGGACGTAGGCCAGGACGATCGCGCCCACCACCGCGACCAGCACACCGGGGATGCGGCTGTGCATCAGCTTGAAGGCCAGGATGACCGCGATGCCCCCGATGCCGAACGCGGCGGCGGTCGGGTCGATCTCGCCGTCGGCGATCGCGACAACGGTGTTGCGGGCCTCGTCGATGAGGTTGACCCCGTCGACGGAGAAGCCGAGCAGCTTCGGTATCTGGCTGACGACCACGACCAGGGCGATGCCGTTGAGGTAGCCGAGCCGAATCGGTTTGGACAGCAGGTCCGTGACGAAGCCCAGGTTCAGCAGGCCACCGGCGACCAGGATCAGGCCCATCAGGATGGCGAGCAGTCCGGCGAGGGCGACGGCCCGGTCCGGGTCCCCGGCAGCGAGCGGGAGGACGGCCGCGCCGATGATCGGGGCCAGCGACGAATCGGGTCCGAGCACCAGGATCTTCGAGGGACCGACCAGCGCGTAGACGAGCAGCGGGACGATGGTGGCGTAGAGGCCGGTCTCCGGAGGCAGGCCGGCCGCCTCGGCGTACCCCATGCCCGCGGGGATCAGCAGCGCGGTGAGCGCGACGCCTGCGGTGAGGTCTGGGCGCAACCAGGACCGCTCGTATCGGCGGGCCACCTCCACACCAGGAAGCCATGACCGAAGGGACGATTGTCGTGCCATCCATCACCTACCCCGGACAACGCAAGGGCCCGATGCCCTCCGTGACAGTCTGCACCGTCACGGGGTGACATCGGGCCCCAAAATGCACTTCGCGCCCCGTGAGTCCTTCTGGCCCCCTACGGGACCGAAAGGACTCACGGGCGGCGCAGCCGCCTAAGCGGTTTCGGTGATCGGACGATCGACCCAGCTCATCAGGTCGCGCAGCTTCTTGCCGGTGACCTCGATCGGGTGCTCGGCGTTGGCCTTGCGCAGGCCCTCGAGCTCGGTGTTGCCGTTCTCGACGTTGGCGACCAGGCGACGGGTGAACTCGCCCGACTGGATGTCGGCCAGGATCGCCTTCATGCGGTCCTTGGTGCCGGCGTCGATGACGCGCGGGCCGGAGAGGTAGCCACCGAACTCGGCGGTGTCGGACACCGAGTAGTTCATGCGTGCGATGCCACCCTCGTACATGAGGTCGACGATCAGCTTGAGCTCGTGCAGGACCTCGAAGTACGCCATCTCGGGCGCGTAGCCGGCCTCGACCATGACCTCGAAGCCCGTCTTGACGAGCTCCTCGGTGCCGCCGCAGAGCACGGCCTGCTCGCCGAAGAGGTCCGTCTCGGTCTCTTCCTTGAAGGTGGTCTTGATGACGCCCGCGCGGGTGCCACCGATCGCCTTGGCGTAGGACAGTGCCAGGGCCTGGCCCTCGCCCTTCGGGTCCTGGTCGACGGCGATGAGGGCGGGGACGCCCTTGCCGTCGACGAACTGACGACGCACCAGGTGGCCGGGGCCCTTCGGGGCGACCATGCCGACGGTGACGAACTCCGGGGCCTTGATCAGGTCGAAGTGGATGTTCAGGCCGTGCCCGAAGAACAGCGCGTCGCCGTCCTTGAGGTTCGGCTCGATGTCGTTGGTGAAGATCGACGCCTGCGCGGTGTCGGGTGCCAGCACCATGATCACGTCTGCCCACTCGGCGACCTCGGCAGGCGTGCCGACGGTCAGGCCCTGCTCCTCGGCCTTGGCCCGAGACTTCGAGCCCTCCTTGAGGCCGATGCGCACATCGACGCCCGAATCACGCAGGCTGAGCGAATGCGCGTGTCCCTGGCTGCCGTAGCCGATCACAGCGACCTTGCGGCCCTGGATGATCGACAGGTCGGCGTCATCGTCGTAGAACATCTCGACTGCCACTGGTATTACCTCTCCTCGGTTATCTGAAGACTTGATTCGTGAATAGAAAGTACTAGCGGGCCGCGGTGATGGACTTCGGCCCACGGCCGACAGCCACGACACCGGACTGCACGATCTCCCGGATCCCGTAGGGATCGAGCATCCGCAGCAACGCATCGAGCTTCGACCGGGTGCCGGTCGCCTCGATGGTCACCGACTCAGGCGAGACGTCGATCACCTTGGCGCGGAACAGGTTCACCGTCTCGAGGACCTGGGTCCGAACGCTGGCGTCGGCCCGCACCTTGATCAGCACGAGCTCACGGGCCACCGAGGCCTCGGTGTCCTGCTCGACGATCTTGAGCACGTTGATCAGCTTGTTGAGCTGCTTGGTCACCTGCTCGAGCGGGAACTCGTCGACGGTCACGACGATGGTCATGCGGGAAACGTCGGGGAGTTCGGTCCCCCCGACCGCGAGGGACTCGATGTTGAAGCCCCGGCGCGAGAACAGCGCGGCCACCCTGGCCAACACTCCCGGCTTGTCCTCGACGAGAACGCTGAGGGTGTGGCTGGTGCTCACTGGTTGTCCTCCCTTGCGGCGGCAGCGGCCTGGCCGGACTGCTGCTCGCGCTCCATGGCCTCGTGGATGACGGCGGGCTCGTTGACGGCCTCGTCGTCGTCGAACAGCGGCCGGATGCCCCGCGCCGCCTGGATCTCGTCGTTGCTGGTGCCCGCGGCCACCATCGGCCACACCTGGGCGTCGGCGCCGACGATGAAGTCGATCACCACCGGCTTGTCGTTGATGGACTGCGCCTCGCGGATCGCCGCCTCGACGTCCTCCTCGCGCTCGACGCGGATGCCGTGGCAGCCCAGCGCCTCGGCTAGCTTGACGAAGTCCGGGATCCGGATCGCGCCGTGGGTGCCGAGGTTGGTGTTGGAGTACCGCTGGTCGTAGAACAGCGTCTGCCACTGCCGGACCATGCCGAGGTTGCCGTTGTTGACCAGCGCGACCTTGATCGGCACGCCCTCGAGCGCGCAGGTCGCGAGCTCCTGGTTGGTCATCTGGAAGCAGCCGTCACCGTCGATGGCCCAGACTTCCTTGTCCGGCATGCCCATCTTGGCGCCCATCGCGGCGGGCACCGCGTAACCCATGGTGCCGAGGCCGCCGGAGTTGAGCCAGGTGCGCGGCTTCTCGTACTTGACGAACTGCGCCGCCCACATCTGGTGCTGGCCGACGCCCGCGCAGTAGATCGCGTCCGGGCCCGCGAGCCTGCCGACCGCCTCGATCACGTACTCCGGGGACAGCGCGCCGTCCGACGGCTTGCCGTAAGCCAGCGGGTAGGTGTCGCGCAGACCGTCCAGGTACGACCACCACTCGGCGTAGTCGAGCGTGGTCCCGGTGGCCTGATCCGCCTTGATCGCCTCGATCAGCTCGGTGATCACCTCGCCGCAGTCACCGACGATCGGGACGTCCGCGTACCGGTTCTTGCCGATCTCGGCCGGGTCGATGTCGGCGTGGATGACCTTGGCGTCGGGTGCGAACGAGTCGAGCTGACCGGTCACCCGGTCGTCGAAACGCGCGCCGAGGGTGATCAGCAGGTCACTCTTCTGCAGCGCGCCGACAGCCGCGACGGTGCCGTGCATGCCCGGCATGCCGCAGTGCAGCTGGTGGCTGTCGGGGAACGCGCCGCGGGCCATCAGCGTCGTCACGACGGGGATGCCGGTCAGTTCCGCGAGCTCGAGCAGCTCGGCGGACGCGTCGGCCTTGATGACGCCGCCACCGACGTAGAGCACCGGCGACTTCGACTCCGCGATCAGCCGGGCCGCCTCGCGGACCTGCTTGCCGTGCGGCTTGCTCACCGGGCGGTAGCCGGGCAGGTGCATCTCCGGCGGCCACGAGAACGTGGTCTGCGCCTGCAGCACGTCCTTCGGGATGTCGACGAGGACGGCGCCGGGCCGACCGGAGGCCGCCAGGTAGAAGGCCTCCGCCATGATCCGCGGGATGTCGGCGCCGTCGGTGATCAGGAAGTTGTGCTTGGTCACCGGCATGGTGATGCCGGAGATGTCGGCCTCCTGGAACGCGTCGGTCCCGATCAGGCCGCGGCCGACCTGGCCGGTGATCGCGACGATCGGGACGGAGTCCATCTGCGCGTCGGCGATCGGGGTCACCAGGTTGGTGGCGCCTGGGCCGGAGGTGGCCATGCAGACACCGACCTTGCCGGTGGCCTGGGCGTATCCGGTCGCGGCGTGTCCGGCGCCCTGCTCGTGCCGGACCAGGACGTGCCGAACCTTCTTCGAGTCGAAGAGCGGGTCGTAGACGGGCAGAACGGCGCCGCCGGGAATGCCGAATACAGTGTCGACCTCGAGCTCCTCGAGGGCCCGAACCACGGACTGGGCGCCGGTCACTCGCTCGGGGGCGATCTGACGGCGGGTACCGGGCTGGGCGGCCGGCGCTGACGCGGGGCTGGGCTGACCCGTTCCCCCCGACTTGCGCGGCGTGGGCTGCGGCCGTGCGGTTGGTGCGCTCACTGCATAATCCTCTGGTCTTGACGGTTCAAGCTGGCTCCGGGCAAGAAAAAACCCCCGTCAGCAATCTTGCTGTACGAGGGTGGCGCGTCGTGCTTGTGAGTTGACGAAATCGACTCAGGCGGCGACGCGCCGGCCGATTACGAGCAACTCATTCTGCTTCACGCGCTCGAAGGTAGGCGCGTCAAGGGTGAACAGTCAACTTGGTGAGTCGGCTGTCCCAGAATGTGAGAAGCGCTGACCGCAATGCAAGGATGGTGCGGTGTCATCCTCATCGCAGCCCGTGCCACCGAACTCATCCTCGCACACCGCCGAACCGATCGAGCAGTCCATACACATCTCGAAGCTCGGACTCCTCGCGGTTGGCCTGCTGGCGATCTGCCTGAGCCCGGTCGTGCTCACCAAGCCGGTCCCCCTTTTGATCCTGCTGCTGATCCCCGTCGCGGTCGCCTGGTGGATGCTGCGGGTACGGACCACGGTCACCGCCGAGGGACTGCGCCTGCGCCGGATGTTCTCCACCGAGACCATCGAGTGGAGCCAGATCAAGGGCTTCCGCTTCCCCAAGCGGGGATGGGCGCGCGCCGACCTGACCGACGGCCGCGAGGTGAGCCTGCCCGTGGTCACCTTCGGTCGGCTCCCCCAGATCGCGGCGGCCAGCGGCGGCCGGGTCACCGACCCCTACGCGGCCGCGGATCGTGCGGCCCGCGAGAAGGCCGCGGCCGAGAGGGCCGCGGCCGAGAGGGCCGCGGCCGAGAAAGACGAGACCGAGTCCGGCACGGAGTCGGATCCGGGAACGAAATAGCCCGCGAGTAGCGTTGCTACGGACACTCGACGCCCGGGCGCCGACGGCACCAACCCATGCCGAAGACCCGCCCACCGGCCCAGCCCGCCGGAGCCGCTCGAGTCACGGCAACGTTCGCAGTTCGACGATTAAGGACAGTCCTATGCCCCCGTTGAGGTCACGCACCACCACCGTCGGACGCAATGCCGCCGGAGCCCGCGCCCTGTGGCGCGCCACCGGAATGACAGACTCCGATTTCGGCAAGCCGATCGTCGCGATCGCGAACTCGTACACCCAGTTCGTCCCCGGGCACGTGCACCTCAAGGACGTCGGCGAGATCGTGGCCGAGGCCGTGCGCGCCGCGGGCGGCGTTCCCCGCGAATTCCACACCATCGCGGTCGACGACGGAATCGCGATGGGCCACGGCGGCATGCTCTACTCGCTGCCCAGCCGCGAGATCATCGCCGACTCGGTCGAGTACATGGCGAACGCGCACACCGCCGACGCCCTCGTCTGCATCTCCAACTGCGACAAGATCACCCCCGGCATGCTCAACGCCGCGATGCGCCTGAACATCCCGACCGTCTTCGTCTCGGGCGGTCCGATGGAGGCAGGCAAGGCCGTCGTCGTCGGCGGCGTCGCACAGGCCCCCACCGACCTGATCACGGCCATCTCGGCATCCGCGAACGACGCGGTGTCCGAGGAAGGCCTCGACGAGGTCGAGCGCAGCGCCTGCCCGACCTGCGGTTCATGCTCCGGCATGTTCACGGCGAACTCGATGAACTGCCTCACCGAGGCACTCGGCCTTGCGCTGCCCGGCAACGGCTCCACCCTGGCCACCCACGAGGCCCGCCGCGCGCTGTTCTCCCGCGCGGGCACCACGGTCGTCGAGGCCGCGCTCAAGTACTACCGCGACGAGGACGAGTCGGTGCTCCCCCGGAACATCGCCACCCCCAAGGCGTTCCGCAACGCGATGGCCCTCGACGTCGCGATGGGCGGCTCGACCAACACGGTCCTGCACACCCTCGCCGCCGCCCAGGAGGGTGAGGTCGACTTCGACCTCGACACCATCGACGAGATCAGCCGCCTGGTGCCGTGCCTGTCGAAGGTCTCGCCCAACTCCGACTACCACATGGAGGACGTGCACCGGGCGGGCGGAATCCCCGCGCTGCTCGGCGAGCTGCGTCGCGCGAACCTGCTCGAGACCGATGTCTCCACGGTCCACACCAAGAGCTTCGACCAGTGGCTCGACGACTGGGACATCCGCTCCGGCAAGGCAACCGACGAGGCGATCGAGCTCTTCCACGCCGCACCCGGCGGGGTCCGCACCACCGAGCCGTTCTCCACCTCCAACCGCTGGAGCGCGCTCGACACCGACGCCGCCGGCGGGTGCATCCGGGACAAGGAGCACGCGTACACCGTCGAGGGCGGACTCGTCGTGCTGCGCGGCAACATCGCGCTGGACGGCGCCATCCTCAAGACCGCGGGCATCGACGAGGAGCTGTTCTCCTTCCAGGGTCCCGCGCTCGTCGTCGAATCGCAGGAAGAGGCCGTCTCGGTGATCCTGCAGAAGAAGATCAAGTCCGGCGACGTCCTCGTGGTCCGCTACGAGGGCCCCAAGGGCGGACCGGGCATGCAGGAAATGCTGCACCCCACCGCATTCCTCAAGGGTGCGGGCCTAGGCAAGGAGTGCGCGCTCATCACCGACGGCCGCTTCTCCGGCGGCACCTCCGGCCTGTCCATCGGTCACATCTCCCCGGAGGCCGCGGCGGGCGGCGTGATCGGCCTGGTGGAGAACGGCGACCAGGTCCGCATCGACGTCGCGACCCGGACCCTCGAGATCCTCGTCGACGACGCCGTGCTCGCCGAGCGCCGCGCCAAGATGGAGGCGTCCGAGCGTCCGTGGCAGCCGGTCGACCGCCAGCGCACCGTCACCACCGCGCTGCGCGCCTACGCGGCGCTGGCGACCTCCGCGGACAAGGGTGCCGTTCGCTACGTCCCGTAGTCCCCACCGTTCACAGACAGCGCCCCTGCGGTGCCGGGAATTCCCGGAACCGCAGGGGCGCTGTCGTATCGGCGGGATGCTCCCGCTCAAGCTCGGGCTCAGGCCGCGCGAACCTCCGCGATCCGTCGCTCTGCCAGCTCGATCGCGGCGGTCGAGGTGTCCACCCCGGTTACCCGGGCCCGGTCGAGGATCTCCATCACCACATCCGCGATGCGGTCCACCTTGCCGACGAAGTCCGTCAGCCCGTTCACCTCGGCGTCGCAGGAGATCAGGCCGCCCGCGTTCGACACGAAATCCGGGACGTGCACGATGCCGCGGGCCGTGAGCGCGTCGCCTGCTGCCGGAGAGGCGAGCATGTTGTTCGCCGCACCGACCAGCGCCACCGCCTTGAGCCGGTCGACCGCACGCTCGTCGATCACCAGACCCGGGCCCGCGGGGCACACCACATCGACGTCGGTCTGCAGGATCTCGTCCAGCGAAATCGCCTGCGCACCAAAACCTTCCACCGCGAGTCGCACCCGCTCCGGATCGGGGTCGGCCACCAGCACCGTGGCCCCGGCAGCGGAGAGGAGCTCGACGATCCCGAGGCCGACATTGCCGGCACCCTGCACGGCAACCCGCAACCCCTCGACGCCGTCACGCCCCAGATGGTCGGCGACCGCCGAGATCGAGGCGACCACTCCCCTGGCCGTGTACGGCGAGGGATCGCGTCCGTCGCTCGAGACCCGGGGGGCGTGCTCGGCGATCACCTTCAGGTCCGCGGGTCCGGTGCCCATGTCGGCGCCGGGGATGTAGCGGCCACCGAGCAGCCCGATGTGCCTGCCGTGCGCCTCCAGGAGCGCGCGCGTCTTCTGACTGCGGGGATCGGCGTTGATCACGCTCTTTCCGCCGCCGAGTGCCAGGCCGGCGAGCGCCGCCTTGTAGGTCATCGCGCGCGCGAGGCGCATCGCGTCCGCCGCGGCCGCATCGTCGGATTCGTACTGGCGGATCCGGACTCCCCCGAGCGCGGGCCCGAGGGTGGTGTCGTGGACGGCGATGATGCTGGCGAGACCGTTCTCCACGCGCTGGATCGACAGCTGCTCGAAGTCCTGCTCGGCCAGGGAATTGATGGCGCTCACTACTGCTCCTGAGGTCAGCCCACGACAGATGACACCCTTGTGGGGCTGATCCATTGCGGGACAGAGAGTTACGGCACTTGTGGCCGCGACGGGCGGAGTACCTGCCCGGCATGAACTGTAAGGCGCGTCACACGGATGTCAAGCCGTTGCGCGTCCCGCGCACGGCGACGCCGGGGTCGCGATCACGAGCCAAGACAGCAGAATCGGCGAAACGGCCCAACCCAGGTGTGCACATCGCGCAATTCACCCGAACGATTCGGCGCGCAACTGAGCACGATGCACCATCGAGCGACCGGGTGTTGCGCATCGAGTTCACAGGTGGTTCTCTCTTCACGCCGATGAGACACAGATCACATCCGGTCAAGCACAGCCCCCACCCGGCGACCCACAAGGTCATCGGGAGTCAACCAAGGAGCCCATCCATGCCCGGAGTCGGTATTTGGCGCACCAAGTCCGTCGAACAGTCGATATCAGATACCGATGAACCCGGTACCCGCCTACGCAAAGAGCTGACCGCCTGGGACCTGACCGTCTTCGGCGTCGCCGTGGTCATCGGGGCGGGCATCTTCACCCTCACCGCGAGGACGGCCGGAAACGTAGCCGGGCCGTCCATCTCACTCGCCTTCGTCCTCGCCGCCATCGCGTGCGGGCTCGCAGCCCTCTGTTATGCCGAGTTCGCCTCCACCGTCCCGGTCGCAGGCAGCGCGTACACCTTCTCCTATGCGACGTTCGGCGAGTTCGTCGCCTGGATCATCGGATGGGACCTCATCCTCGAGTTCGCGCTCTCGTCGGCGGTGGTCGCCAAGGGCTGGTCGCTGTATCTGGGGAACGTGCTCGGAGCCAGCGGTTCGACCACCGCGCATCTCGGCCCGATCGACTTCGACTGGGGTGCCCTGCTGATCATCGGCGCGATCACCACCGTGCTCGCAATCGGAACCAAGGTGTCCTCGCGGGTGTCGGCCATCATCACCGCCATCAAGATCGCAGTGGTCCTGCTCGTCATCGTGGTCGGCGCGTTCTACATCAACAAGGACAACTACTCGCCGTACATCCCGCCCGCCGAGGGCGCGGCCAGCACGGCCAGCGGCGTCCACCAGACCCTGTTCTCGTTCCTCACCGGCGCCGACGGCAGCAGCTACGGCTGGTACGGCCTGCTCGCCGCGGCCAGCCTCGTGTTCTTCGCGTTCATCGGGTTCGACGTCGTGGCCACTACCGCCGAGGAAACCAAGAACCCGCAGAAGGCGCTCCCCCGCGGCATTCTCGGTTCGCTCGCCATCGTCACCGTCCTGTACGTCGCGGTGACTCTGGTTCTGACCGGCATGGTCAAGTACACCGACCTGAAGACAGGCAGCCCGCTCGTCGGCGACAGCAGCGCCACCCTCGCAACCGCATTCGAGGCGCACGGGATCACCTGGGCCCAGTGGGTGATCAACTTCGGCGGTCTCGCCGGACTGACGACCGTCGTCATGGTCATGATGCTCGGCCAGACCCGGGTGCTGTTCGCGATGTCGCGGGACGGGCTGATGCCGCGCGGACTCGCGAAGACCGGAACCAAGGGCACCCCGGTGCGGATCACCGTCGTCGTCGGCGTGATCGTCGCGCTGCTCGCGGCCTTCTTCCCGATGGGGACCCTCGAGGAGATGGTCAACATCGGCACCCTGTTCGCCTTCGTCCTGGTCTGCATCGGCGTCATCGTGCTGCGCAAGACGCGACCCGACCTGCCGCGCGGATTCAGGGTCCCGCTGGTTCCCTTCGTGCCGATCCTCGCGGTACTGGCCTGCGGGTGGCTGATGCTGAACCTGTCCGTGGAGACCTGGATCCGGTTCCTGGTCTGGATGGCGATCGGTGTGGTGATCTACTTCGCCTACGGCAAGCGCAAGTCGGTGCTCGGCCAGCGGCTCGCCGCCCAGGCAACGCAGCCCCCGGAGGAGCAGCTGGAGACGGTCACCGCCTGACCGACCCGATCGCGAACCCCCTGATCACTCAGATCAGGGGGTTCGCCCCGTTGAAGAAGATCCATAGGCAGACGCCTGCCGCGACGCCGACGATGAGTGCGACGAAGGAACCGATGTGCGGCCTGGTGGCCCACTTCCGGCCTCCGTCCACCGAGAACCGGCCGGGGCCGGTCAACACCACCGCGACGGCCGCGGCGACCAGCATCGTCTCGTGCTCGACGCCTGACGGCGCGAAGAACTGCAGTCCCGGCTCCGCGACCTGGCGAACGCACCACGCGTTGATCAGCACCGCGAGCACCGCGGCGCCGGCCAGCGGCGTCACCAGACCGATGATCAGGAGGGCGCCTGCCGCGACCTCACCGACCGCGGTGAGGATCGAGAGCAGTCGAGCCTGCTCGAAGCCGGCGTCGAACAGTGTCGTCTCGAAGCCGTCGAGTCCGGGGCCGTTCCACCAGCCGAACAGTTTCTGCAGCCCGTGGAACAGCGCGACCGTCCCGAGCCCGACACGAAGGACGAGCAGGCCGAGGTCGAGCGTGCCCCGCCCGGACGGCGTCTCCGGCACGATCGTCTCCGGCATCGCCTGCTGGACGGGCGAGGTGAAGGCAGACACGACGGCGGGCTCGGACGGATCGGCGAACCGCAGTTCCTCGGTGGGATACACCTCGTCGGTGGGGTACACCTCGTCGACCGAACTGCCGCGGTAGGTCGGGATCTGCTCGGTGGGCATCAGCCCGAGGTCGTCGTCCGATACGGGCAGCGCACCGCCGGAGGAGGTGGGAAGTTGCTCCGTCGGCAGGTCGAACGGACTGGAGGCGGTGCGCTCGGTGCCGTCACGGTCCGGGTCCCCTTGCTGCTTCGCTGTCACGATGGACAGCGTAAAGGCGAGCGGCGGATACGCGGTCCGGCGCGCCGCACCGGGCCGCCGTGGCGCCGCCCGCACCGGATTCCGTACCGTTTGCAGTCATGGGAGCAAGTCGGGTCAGGGTGTTGGCGGCCGTGTCCATCGTCGTCGCGGTGGCGGGCTGTGCCCGGTTCGACGACTCGGCGACGAGCCCGTTCACCCCCGCGCCGACGTTCGACGCAGGCGGAGAGGTCCGGCCCCGACCGCCCGGCACGCCCCCGACCAGCCCCCGCGAGCCCCTCCCGACCGTCGAACCGGCGCCCTGCATCGACCCGGACCCCGCCGTCGTGGTGACCTGCCTCGACACCACCGGCGGCATGGCGATGCTGCCCGGCGGTGATTCGGCACTGGTGACCGAGCGCCGCACCGGCCGTATCCTCCGCGTCACCCCGGGCAAGCCCACCGAGGAGTTCGCCCGACTCGACGTGGACGGCTCCTCCGACGGCGGACTGCTCGATGTCGCGCTGTCGCCGACCTTCGTCGAGGACAACCTGGTGTACGCCTATGTCTCCACGCCAGGGGACAACCGGGTGGTGCGGGTCGCTCCGGGCGATGTGCCCAAGGACGTCCTGACCGGCATCCCGCGCGGATCCGTCGGCAATACCGGAGCCCTGACCTTCGCGGGTCCCAACGAACTACTGGTGCTCACCGGTGACGCCGGGAACGCCTCCGCCGCAACCGATCCCGGATCGCTGGCAGGAAAGCTGCTCCGGGTGACCGCGCTGACCCCCGGACCTCCCGGGTCACAGCCGTTCCCCCAGGTCGCGCTGTCGGGCATCGGCGGCGCGGGCGATGTCTGCGTGGACCCGACCGACCAGAACATCTGGGTGACCGACCGAACCCCGCTCGAGGACCGACTGCAGAAGGTCGCGCCGAACGGCGCCGCAGGCGTCCCGGTGTGGACCTGGCCGGACAAGCCCGGTGTCGCGGGCTGCACGGCGGGCGGCGGTTCGGTCGCCATCGCGCTGACCGCGGGCCGGGCACTCGCGCTGCTCGACACCGATCCGCAGACCGGAGCCGTGACCGCGGCGCCGTCACTGATCGCCCAGGACCGGTACGGCCGACTCGGTGCGGCCGCGCTCGGCGCCGAGAACACGATCTGGGTATCGACCGTCAACAAGGCCGACGGCCAACCCGGCGGCCCGACCGACGACCGGGTGGTCAAGATCCCCGCACCGCAGGGCGGCGGCGGCTTCGACTGACCGTCGAGTGTGCACCTCCCGGGGCATCGGCCGAGAACACCCGACGGCTAGTGCACACTCGGCGCTAGCGGGCGGTGGGGGCCGGAACCTTCTTCGGCGCCTTCGGCGCGAGCAGCGAGGCGGACAGCGGCAACACCAGCACGGTGATCGCGCCCGCGGCGACCAGGATCGAGGCGTTCGACTCGGTCATCTGCCCGGCGTTCACCGCGACCTCCGTCACCGCGACGATCAGCGGTAGACCGGTGGCGGCGTAGAGCGCCACCTGCCCCCGCTCGCGCACGGTCGGCTGCGGATCCTTGAGTTCCGGACCCCGGTCGAAGCGTTCGGCGAAGAACACCGGCAGCCCGCGCACCAGCAGGATCAGCACCAGGAACGCGAGCAGTACGCCCGGCGCGGCGGCCACGGCCTTGACGTCGATCGCCATGCCCGAGGTGACGAAGAAGATCGGGATGAGCAGACCGAAGGCCAGCCCGTCCAGCTTCGCCTCCAGCTTCTCGTCGCCCGACGGCATCGCGCGGCGCAGGATGAAGCCCGCGGCGAAGGCGCCAAGGATGATGTCGAGATCGAAGATCGTCGCGACCGCGATCAGCGTGACCAGCAGCAGGATCGTCAGCCGCACGGTGGTCTGCGCGGTGGTCTCGGAGCCGAGCCGGATGATCGAGGCCAGCTTCGAGCCCTCGCGGCGCAGGCCCGCCGGGATGAACGCGACCCCGACCGCCGCCGCCGCGAACGCCGCCAGCACGACAAGCGACGCCCCCGCACTACGCGAGCTCAGCAGGATCGCCATCGCGATCACCGGTCCGAGCTCACCGAAGGCGCCATGATTGAGAACCGTTCGGCCCAAGCGGGTTCCGAGCATGCCGCTGTCCTTGAGGATCGGCAGCAGTGTGCCGAGCGCCGTGGAGGTCAGGGCGATGGCCACCGCGATCTCCGCGTTGATCGCGCCGGTGAGGCCGAGCAACCCGACCACCACGAAGGCCAGCACCAGGCAGGACAGCCAGGTGATCAGCGCCCGACGCCCGCCGCGACCGGTCAGCTCACTGGTGTTGATCTCGTAGCCCGCGAGCAGGAACAGCATGCCGAGGCCGAGCTCGCGGAGCAGGTCGATCTCGCTGCCCATGACGGCGAGGTCGAGAACGTGCGGCCCGACGATGACGCCCGCGATCAGCAGCAGCACGACCTCCGGCACCAGCTTGCGGGGCACCAGCCCAGCGACCAGCGGAGCGATGACGGCGCAGAGCGCTATCCAGAAGAACGAAGCGGAGACTGAGGGCACCCGCCTGATTCTGCTAGACGAGCACCACCATCGACGACAGGACCCTCACGCCGTGTGTCGGCTCAGGAGCAGGCCGCGATGACCATGTCCTTGACCTGTGCGGGGTCGGCCTGGCCCCGGGTTGCCTTCATGACGTCGCCGACGATCTTGCCCGCCGCCGCGACCTTGCCCGCGCGGATCTTCTCGGCGATGTCCGGGTTCGCGGCGAGCGCGGCGTCGACCGCGGCCTGCAGCGCCGAGTCGTCGCGCATCACGGCGAGCTCCCGCTTGGCCACGACCTCGTCCGGCTCGCCCTCGCCTGCGAGCACACCGTCGACGGCCTGCCGCGCCTGCTTGTTCGCCAGCGTGCCGTCGGCGACGAGCGCGATGACCCGCGCCAGCTGCGCCGGGGTGATCGGCAGCTCGGCGAGCGTCACGCCGCGGGTGTTGGCCTGCTGCGAGAGGTACGCCACCCACCAGGACCGCGCCGCATCGGCGGGCGCGCCCGCCTCGGTGGTGGCGATGACCAGTTCCAGCGCACCGGAGTTCACCAGGTCGCGCATCTCCTCGTCGGAGACGCCCCAGTCCGCCTGGATGCGGGCGCGGCGGATCCACGGCAGCTCGGGCAGCGTGCCGCGCAGCTCCTCGACCCACTCGGCGCTCGGGGCGACGGGCTCGAGGTCCGGCTCCGGGAAGTACCGGTAGTCCTCCGCGGTCTCCTTGCGGCGCCCGGCGGAGGTGGTGCCGTCGGCCTCCTGGAAGTGGCGGGTCTCCTGGATGACCTCACCGCCCGAGCTGAGCACGGCGGCCTGGCGGCGCATCTCGTAGCGGACGGCCACCTCGACGCTCTTGAGGGAGTTGACGTTCTTGGTCTCGGTGCGGGTGCCGAACTCCTTGGCGCCGATCGGCATCAGCGAGATGTTGGCGTCGCACCGCATCGATCCCTGATCCATCCGGACGTCGGACACGTCGAGCGACTTGAGCAGATCACGCAGCGCGGTGACGTACGCGCGGGCGACCTCGGGGGCGCGCTCGCCCGCACCGGAGATGGTCTTGGTGACGATCTCCACCAGCGGGACGCCTGCGCGGTTGTAGTCGAGCAGCGAGTGGCTGGCGCCGTGGATCCGGCCGGTGGCGCCGCCGACGTGCAGCGACTTACCGGTGTCCTCCTCCATGTGCGCGCGCTCGATCTCGACCCGCCAGGTGGTGCCGTCGTCGAGCACCACGTCGAGGTAGCCCTCGGTGGCGATCGGCTCGTCGTACTGCGAGATCTGGTAGTTCTTCGGCTGATCCGGGTAGAAGTAGTTCTTCCTGGCGAAGCGGCCCCACGGGGTGATCGAGCAGTTCAGTGCAAGACCGATGCGGATGGCGGACTCGACCGCCGACTGGTTGACCACCGGCAGCGAGCCCGGCAGGCCCAGGCAGACCGGGCACACCTGGGTGTTGGGCTCGGCGCCGAAGGCCGTGGGGCACGGGCAGAACATCTTCGTCGCGGTGTGCAGCTCGACGTGTACCTCCATGCCCATGACGGGCTCGAAGCGGGCGAGCACCTCGTCGTAATCGAGAAGGTCAGTACTTGTCGCCACCCGGCCGGCTGCAGTCATGGTCACGAGTTTATGCGCCCCGCTTCGGCAGCAGCAGGTCGGCCAGGTTGTCGATCTGCTCGTGCACATCCGGCCAGGGTTCGCGGGCCTTGTTGAGTCGCAGCGCCACCATGCCGTGCGTCGCGCTCCACACGTGCATCCCGAGCATCACCGTCTCCTTCGCGTCCGCAGGAAGGTCCAGGTATCGCCCGACCTCCTCGGTGAGGAGCAGGATCGCGCGGTGCGCGTGTGAGTCGGCCAGCCGCTCGCCGGCCTGATGGCGCAGGTTGGAGACGAACAGCACCCGATAGTGACCGGGATTGGCAAGCCCGTAGCCGACGTAGGCGTGCCCCATCGCCCGCAGCCGGGCGCCCGGGTCCTCCCCCGCCTCCTCGGCGGCCGCCTGCAGCACGGCGGCGAACTCCTCGAACCGGAGCTGCTTCACCGCGAGGTGGAGCTCCTCGCGATCGGCGAAATGCAGATAGATGGAGGTCGGTGTGACGCCGACGCGCCTGGCGACGCCGCGCAGCGACACCGCGTCGACATCGCCGGTCTCGCCGAGCATCTCCGCGGCGGCCGCGAGGATGTCCGTTCGCAGCGACTCGCCCGCGCCCCGCCTGGACGGCGTGCGCTGGGCCTTCTTCCTCGTCGAGATCACGCGAGCCACCTTAGTCGCGGGCGCTCGGCCGTCCGGGGCCGGGCGCACCGCATTGACACCCGTAGGGCTACGCCTGTTAATTTACACCCGTAGCGCTACCCGATCCGGCACGGCGCGTCCGCACAGGAGGACCGATGGCCGGTACCGGCTCGCTCACCGACATTTCCGACCGGCTGCCTCGAGCGACCTGCAAGCAGTCGCGAGCGGAGGCCACCGCCGCGTCGACCGCCGCCCACCCGACCGCCACGCTGATCACGGTCTGCATCGGGATGTTCATGCTGATGCTGGACATGACGATCGTCGCGGCCGCGCTGGCCAACATCCAGTCCGCGCTCGACGCCTCCCTCAGCGGACTGCAGTGGGTGGTCGACGCGTATACGCTGCCGGTCGCGGCGCTCCTGCTGACCGCGGCGACCCTCGGTGACCGGCTCGGCCGACGCCGCCTCTACATCGCGGGCATGGCGATCTTCACCCTCACCTCGCTCGGCTGCGCGCTCGCGGGCGACATCGTCACGCTGAACATCGTGCGCGCGGTCCAGGGCGTCGGCGCGGCGCTGCTGTTCGGCGTCTCCCTGCCCCTCGTCGCCGCGGCCTTCCCCGATCCGATGAAGCGGGCCAGGGCGATCGGCATCTACGGCGCCGTGATGGCATCGGCGACCGCCGCCGGTCCCCTGGTCGGCGGTGCCCTCGTCACGGCGATCGGCTGGGAGTGGATCTTCCTGATCAACGTCCCCATCGGCATCGTCGCGGTGGCGTTGGCGTACCGGTACGTCACCGAATCCCGTGCGGACAGTGCGGCGCCTGCGGACTGGGCGGGCACCGGGCTGCTCACCCTCGCGCTCCTCCCCGGGGTGCTGGCGCTCATCGAGGGCAACGAGTGGGGCTGGTCGTCCGCGCGGGTGATCGCCCTCGCCGCCACCTCGATCGCCGGACTGCTCGCCTTCATCGCCTGGGAGCTACGTGCCGCTCACCCGCTGCTGGACCTGCGTCTGGTCGTCCGGCCCGCCTTCGCGGCGAACGCGCTCGCGGCATTCGCCGGCGCCGGAACCCTCGTCGCCGCAACGAATTTCCTGGCGCTGTACTTCATCAACACGCTCGGCCACGACCCGTTCCAGGCGGGCCTGCGGGCCCTGCCGCTCACCCTGTCCGCGCTCGTCGTCGCCCCGCCGATCGCCGTGCTGCACGACCGCCTGCCCGCGAGGTGGTCGCTGCCGGTCTCGATGGGGGTGGTCGCGGCCGGCCTGTTGCTGTGCACCGGCGCGGATGCGTCCACCACGTGGACGCACTACATCGCCGGGTCGATCCTCGGCGGCGCGGGACTCGGCGCGGTCACCGTGATCGCCTCGCAGTCCGCGCTGACCTTCGTCGAGGTGGACCGGGCCGGCATGGCCACGGGCGCGGTCAACACCGCCCGCCAGGTCGGCATCGTGGTCGGGGTGGCAGGCCTCGGCGCGGTCTTCTCGCACGCGGTCGCCGCCGAGGCGGGCGCCGGGCTCGCCGCGCTGACCGTCGGGACGATGACCGTCTCCGTCCCGGACGAGCAGGCCGGCATGATCACCGAGGCGCTCAGTTCCGGTGCCGGACAACGGGTCATCGAGTTCGTCCCCGATCAGTTCGCCGCTGCGGTGCCCGCGCTGTCCGAACTGGCACGCGGGGCGACCGCGCAGGGACTGGACGCCGTGATGGCGACGAGTTCGGCGATCGCGGCCGTGGCCACCCTCACGGTTTTCGTGCTGCTGCGGATCGGGCGGCGCTGATCCGGGTTCACCCGAAGATGACCCGCATCTCCTGATACCGGTGCGCGGGTACGGACTTGTGGTCGACGAGCGCCTCGTCGAAACCCACCCGCACGATCTCGGTTCCGTGCAGCGCCACCATGTGGCCCCACTCCTCATCCGCCACCAGATCGGTCACCGCCATACCGAGCCTGGTCGCGAGGACACGGTCGAACGCGGTCGGGACGCCGCCCCGCTGGATGTAACCCAACACCGTAGCCCTGGTCTCGATTCCGGTGCGCTCCTGGATGATCGGTGCCAGCAGTTCGGCGATCCCACCGAGCCGCGGGCGGTCGAAGCCGTCCATGCCCTTGGTCGAATGGGCCGCCGTCATGTCCGGCAGGGTGAAGCCCTCCGCGACGACCACCATCGGCGACCGGCCGCGTTCGCGGACGCTGTTCACCCACGAGCAGATCTGCTCGATGCTCTCGGGCTGTTCGGGAATCAGGATCGCGTGCGCGCCGCCGGCCGTCCCCGAGTGCAGGGCGATCCATCCGGCGTTGCGCCCCATCACCTCGAGCACCATGCACCGCTTGTGCGAGTTGCCCGTCGTCCGGAGCCGGTCGATCGCCTCGGTCGCGATCTCCACCGCGGTGTCGAATCCGAAGGTGTAGTCGGTCTGGTCGAGGTCGTTGTCGATGGTCTTCGGGACCCCGACGATCCGGATGCCCTCGTCGAACAGGCGTTGCGACGCGGCGGCGGTGCCCTCGCCACCGATGGCCACCACGGCATCGACCCCGAGCCGCTCCATGGTGCGGGCGATGTTCTCCGCCCCACCGTTCGGTCCCTGATACGGACCGATGCGGCTGGTCCCGAGAATGGTCCCGCCCTCGTGCGAGAGTCCGCGGACGCGGCTGCGGTCCAGGGGCATCGCGTCACCCTCGACCAGGCCGCGCCACCCGTCGAGGAATCCGACGAACTCCTGACCGTGCACCTCGGAGCCCTTGAGCACCGCGCCCCGGATCACCGCGTTGAGGCCGGGGCAGTCGCCGCCGCTGGTGAGAATGCCGATCGTCGTCATCGTCAATCGCCCGTTCTGCGTGCAGGTGGATGCTCAGTGTCCCACTGCATACTGCCCCCGCCCGGCGGTTCGGGCACGCCGACGGGTCAGCCGGGGGTGACCAGGCCCGTCTCGTAGGCCAGCACCACGGCCTGCGCCCGGTCCCGCAGGTGCAGCTTGCCGAGCACCTTGCCGACGTGCGTCTTGACGGTCTGCTCGGCCACGAACAGCGACTCCGCGATCTCCACGTTCGACAGCCCGCGGGCGATCAGTTCCAACACTTCCCGTTCACGGGGAGTCAGCGCCGCGAGCTGCGCCGGCTCGCGCCGTGCGGGCGCGCGCCTGCTGGTGACGTCGGCGATAAGCCTGCGGGTCACGGTCGGCGCGAGGAGGGCCTGCCCGTCGGCCACCACCCGGACCGCCCGGATGAGCTCCTCGGCGGGGGCGTCCTTGAGCATGAAGCCGCTGGCGCCGACGCGCAGCGCCTCGTAGACGTAGTCGTCGATGTCGAATGTGGTCAGCATCAGCACCCGCACCGGCTTGTCGAACGAGACCGACAGGATCTGCTGTGCCGCCTCCAGCCCGTTGAGGTTCGGCATCCGCACGTCCATCAGGACGACGTCCGGGCGAAGGCGCATCACCTCGTCGACCGCGATCTTCCCGTCCGGGGCGTCGCCGACCACGCTGATGTCGGGCTGCGCGCCGAGCAATGCGCCAAAACCCTGGCGCACCATCGCCTGATCGTCCGCAATGAATACCGTGATCGCCACCCGATCACCCTATGCCGGGGCGACGTGGCCGCTCGACACCGCCGCCCCCGGCACCGCGGGCACCCGCGCCAGCACCTCGAATCCGCCGTCGGGGCGCGGTTGCGCGATCAGGCTTCCACCCACCGACGAGGCCCGATCGCGCATGCCGGTGATGCCGTGCCCCCCGGCATGATCGGCCACGGTCGACACAGCGGTTCCGACGGGCGGGTCGTTGACCACCGCCATGGTGGCGAGGCCCCCGTCGCCGCTGAGGATGACGCGAACCGGCGCCCCCGGTGCGTGCCGGGCCGCGTTGGACAACGACTCCTGCAGGATCCGGTACATCGTGAGCCCCGCCGAATCGGACAACCGCTCGGGCACCCCGAACCGCTCCACTCGCACCTGCATGCCCGCCCGCCTGCTGCCCTCGACCAGCTCGTCGATCCGGTCGAGGCCCGGCATCGGGGCGTCCTCGGCGAGCTGTCCGTCGCTGCGGAGGACACCGAGCATGCCCCTGATCTCGTTGAGGGCGTCGCGGGCGGTGGCGCCGATGGATTCGAACTCCGCCCGCGCCGCGGGCGAGACGTCATCGATCCGGTACGGCGCGCTCTGCGCCTGCACCACGACCAGCGACATGTGGTGCGCGACGACGTCGTGCAGGTCGCGTGCGATGCGCGCCTTCTCCTCGAGGATCGCCCGGCGCGCCCGCTCGACCTCGGTGACCTCCTCCTGGCGGGCGAGCTGCCGGCGGGAGAGCACCAGCCAGCGGATCAGCAGCCCGAACAGCACCAACGCGGTCAGCCCGACCGCCCAGCCCCTCCCGTCCTGGCCTGGGGCGTTCGCGAGGAACAGCAGCGCGGTCGCCATCCACGAGACGCCGACGACGGCGAGCGGCGAACGCATGCTGACGGCGAGGAGCAGCGCCATGATCACCATGACGTGCACGACCTGCCACGGAAAGTCGTAGTCATCGGTGCGATCGAACACCAGCGGGATCACCAGCGCACCCGCCGCCGAGATCGCCCAGCCGAGAGCGGGATTCGACCGGATCAGCAACAGCGGCAACGCGGCGAGACCGGCGATGACCGGCTGCACCCCGGCCGGCACATGGTGGGTCACCTGCAGCGTCGGCCAGGCGATGGCGAAGAGCACGCCCGTGACGAACACGATGAAGATGTCCACCCACAGACTCGAGCTCACCCGCTTGAGGCGCGGCGCGGCCGCCACCGCGGCCTCGTTCGCGACCTTCTTGAGCGCACGATTTGTCTTACTCACATCCAGAACACTAGGAACCGGGGCCCGAAAAGTCCTCATACTGCGGGGTGAGACCGGCGCGGCACCAGGGTATGAGGGCGCCGCATCGACGCCACCTACGCGGGAACCCGGGAACCACGCTGCGGGGTGATGTGCCCTGGTCCTGCGGATTCCTAGCGTTTTCTCCATGCGGAAGACGACCTGGACAGCGCTGACGGTGGCCGCGGCGGCCGCCCTGACGACCACCCTGATGGCCGACCCGGCTGGAGCAGAACAGCCGCGCGAGAGCACCCCGACCGCGGCGGCGATCGCCTCGCTCACCACCGCCGACCACGAGGCACCCGCCTCGTCGATACCGGCGGACTTCGTCGCCACGATGGGCTACCGCCCGGCCGTCGAATCGGGGATGCTCGTGAACCCGGGTGGCGACTGTTCCTCTCCGGTCACGCTGCCCGCGGAGTTCGAGACCGCCTGCAAGGCCCACGATCTCGGCTACGACCTGCTGCGCTATGCGGACCGCCGCGGCGCCGCCCTCGGACCGTGGGCGCGGAAAAGCCTTGACGCGCAGCTGGACCGGCGGATGCACGGCGCCTGCGACGCGCGCACCGTCGATGCGGCGCGGACCTCCTGCTACGTGATGGCCAACATCGCGAGCGCCGCGGTGACCTCGAACTCCTGGCGGCAGGGATATGTCGCACCTCGACCCGAGTCGATGACCGGCTACGCCCTCGCGGGTGGGGTGGGAGCGGTGCTGATCGTCGGCGCGGTCACCGCGACCGGTCGGCGCGGGCGCATCACCACCGCCGCCGTAGCGCCGACCGGATCGGCGCTCGCATGACCGCCGTGATCGATCGGCCCACCGCGACCGTCGACGTTGCCGCCGTCGCGCTGCCCCGGGTGCTCACCAGCGTCGCCGTCACCTCGACGGTCGCGGTCTCGCTCGCGCCCTCCCTGCTCCCCCGCAGCGCCGTGGTCCAGGCGATCCTCACCGGACTGCTCGCGGCGCTCGGCTGGGGTCTCGCGAACGCGTGGCATCACCGGCCCCGACGGCGCAGGACAGGTGATCCCGCGCCGTCGCGGGACTCCGCACGGCTGCTGGTGCTGCTGGCGGGCGCGGTGACCGCTGCCGCGGCGATGCTGCTCGCCGATCACTGGCAGGACTCGCTGCGCGTCGCGATGGGCGTGCCGACGGTCGGCGGCGGACATTGGGCGCAGGTGGTCGTGGGCGGAGCCGCGATCGCGCTGATCCTGGCGGCCGGGACGAGGGCGGTGGCGGCCGGGGTTCGTCGACTCGGCGCGGCGCGGTCGGCCGCGGTCGTCGCCGCGCTCGCGATCGCGACACAGTTCTGGGCCGGGCCCGCGCTCTGGCAAGCGCGCGCCCAGTCGTATCACGCGGCGAACACGACCGTCGACACCTCACTGCGGCAACCGGTTTCGTCGTCGATCTCCGGAAGCCCCGACTCGTTGACGTCCTGGGCCTCGCTCGGCGCCCAGGGGCGCAAGTTCGTCGCCGCAGGGGCGGCCTCCGGTGCCGTGCGCACCTACGCGGGCATCGACAGCGCCCCCGATCAGGACGGCCGGGTGCGCCTGGCCGTCCGCGAGCTGGAACGCGCAGGCGGCCTGGCCAAGTCCACCATCGTGGTGGCCGTGCCCACCGGATCCGGCTGGATCGACGGCAACGCCGCGCAGGGTCTCGAGCAGCGCTTCGGCCACGACGTCGCCCTCGTGGGCGTGCAGTACTCCAGCGCCCCGAGCTGGGTGACCTTCCTGTTCGATCGCGATGCGGCCGAGCAGTCAGCGCGGGCGCTGTTCACCGCGGTCTCCGACCGGATCTCGCTGCTGCCCGCGGCGGAACGCCCCCTGCTGTACGTCTATGGGCAGAGCCTCGGCGCGGTGGGCGCGAGCTCGATCTTCCTGGACGAGGGACTGGGCGAGCGGGCCTGCGGCGCCCTCTACGCGGGCCCACCCGCGGGCTCCGCTCGCACCGCGGGGGCGGTGGTGCTGGCCAACTCGTCCGATCCGGTGGTGCGATGGTCGCCTCGGCTGTTGCTGCACCCGCCTGCGCTGGACCGGACCCGGACCGACGCACCGCGCCCGGCCTGGCTGCCGATCGTCAGTTTCGTGCAGACCAGCGTGGACCTGCTCTCGGCCCTGGACGCCCCTGCGGGGCACGGCCACCGGTACGGCACCGACCAGGGCACCGCCCTGCCCGACGGCGGCTGCGCCACCGGTGCGGCCCATGCGTGACGTCGACCGCCTGCATCGCGATCTTCTTACCGATGAAGGCGGCAACCGCTGGGCATCCGCAGCCGCCGGGGCGGATGCTCGGCAGTTCCAGGGCGCCGGCAACAATGCGCCCACTCGCAGCCCGCACCGGCGGTCACTCACAACCACGACGCCTACGGGGTCTGATCAGCTGCCGCTCTTTTCACCCTCAGCAGTTCACCGGCCTGTTGGACACGGAGCACGAACGCAATGAGGTCCGAACCACCAACCGGGTCGGACTCCTCCGTCATGACGAAGCTAAACCCGCCGCCAGTCCTCGCTTTACCCGTCTTACCTACCGATATAGGCTTCCCTATGAAGTAAGGGGGAGAAAGCGACTTCATCATGGATATGGACCGCGATCAGCAGCAGCTCTACCGCGAGCTCGCGCGCGACAAGGCCCGCGAGAAGGTGGCGCGGATCAACTACCTGCGGCACCTGCGCCAGCTCTACGAGTCGGGGCTGACCCAGGTTGCTCTGGCTGAGGTCGAGAACGTGAGCCAGCCAACGATCAGCGACCTCCTCAAGCGTGCGCGCTTTGAGGCCCCGGACGTGCGGCCTGGCACGCACGGTGGGACCGCGTACGAGATCGCCGCGCGGTATGCCGCGGGGGAGATCGACAGCGCCACCGTCCGTCGCGAGCTGATCGAGTGGGCATACGAGAAGCCGGGCGCTCCCAACCCCTTCCCCTACGCCAATGACGTCCCACCGATCAAGGAGGGCGGGTTCAACAACCAGGTTGGCCGCGCCCTCGACGAGGGTCTCCTCGCGGATGAGGACTACGACGCCGTGCTCGACGCCCTGGCCGACTGACCCGTGGCGACTCCAGAGCAGATCGAGGCCCGCCGCGCCTGGCTCGCCTCGCTTTCAGAAGAAGACGGCCCCCTGACCCCGGACGCACCGCACGCGACGATCAACGATCGCCGGTACTTCCAGAAGGTCGACCGGGAACTGGTCCCGACCCCCGCTCGGCGGCGGCTACAACCGAGATCCTGCACCGCTGGCGCGCATCCCAGCCCGACGTCCGGCTGGACCGTTCGGGGTATTTGCTCGCCGGTCCACCAGGCGCTGGTAAGTCTTCGACGCACGAGCATCTGTTCGACGGCAGCGACCGAAACCACTAGCGTGAACTCGATTCCGACGTGTTCAAGGGCTACCTCCTCGAGGCCGCCATCACCGACGGCTCACTCCAGGAGATGCTGCCCGAGCACCTGCGGATGCCCGCCGATCAGAGCTACTTCTACCCGAACGAGCTCTCCGCACTCGTCACCGCGAATCGACTGAGCTATTCGCCGTCGCCGCACGAGAAGCGATCAGCCGCGGAGACAACCTGATCATCGACGGCACGATGGCATGGAAGCCGTGGGCCGAGGAACTCGTCGGCCGACTGACGGCGGCCGGCTACAGCATCCAGATCGTGGACGTGGAAGCGCCGCAGGAAGTCGCGGCCGAGCGCATCGTCTCCCGATGGCGTCAAGGATTCCTGGCGGCAGCAGCCGAACCAGCCAACCCCGGCGCACAGATGGGAGGCCGATGGATACCTCGCGCCGCCGTCGACGGCCTGTTCACCGACCTCCGGGAACACGACGGCAAGCCGCTGCACGAAAAGTCCGTCACCGAGGTCAACGCCTGCGAATTCAGCGAGGAATCCCCCTCGGTCACCCGGTACGACCTGTACCGGACCAAAGCAGTCGACCGCGGCGCCGACCACATCGAACGCCACGAACGGGCCCCGGGAGCGACCTGCAACTGACGTGGCAGGCACCAGACAACTCCGCGGCGAGTGAGGCGAATACATCTAGCGTCGACTCCGCAGTCCTCGGCGGACTGCGCGCGGCCAGCGCGGCATTCCCCAAGCGGCTCGGCAAGGTCACCCGCACCAGCGAGTCCGTAAACGGACCGGCAACCTCAGGCCCTGAACTCGACCCGCCCGGCCGCGATGTAGGTCCCGAGCTGTAGCTGCCATGCTCGGAGCGGCTTAGCGTGGACCGGATCAGGTTGCCTGACGGGCACGCGACATCGACTCCCGTCGCCTGGCCGAAATCGTCCAACCGAAGGTTCGGACAGAGGGGATTTCGGCCAACGGTTTCGGCCGACAGACCCCGCCAGGTCGGGCACGGGGTACCGAGGCTGCCGATTCGCCGCCGAAATGGTTCGATTCTGGCCAGGCATGCCCAAGCCCCAAGATCGAAGCGGGTACTCGAGTAGTCGATTACTCATGACTCACGGCCGCAGGAAGAACACGCTGAAAGTGCAGCAGGAGGATCCGAGGCGTCGACCCGACTTGCACACTCAAACGCAGCCCTCCAGGAGGCAAATCAAACCAACTAGTATTTTTTTCAGCGAATCGCAGTTGCGCAGCCTCGGGGCGCATGCTCGATCCATTCCGGTAGACAATCCTTCGAGTGCAATAGGAAGCAACGATGGATAAAAGCGAATCAACAATGTGTAAAGAATCGTTTGTGGTAGCAGAGGGCCCCACCCCAACGGTCATCTCTACCAGTCCAGACTCCCCGGCCGCCCCATTCATTGTTCAACGAAGATTGTCATCCCTAGAAGAAATGAAAGACGCTGGATTAATACCTCCCACAGTTTCACTCAGAGACCTCAACGATGCAAAAGAGATTGCGCAGCACATATCATTTCCCGGATTAATGGAGCTGCCATCGGGTCAGTGGGTATCCGACCATCCAATACAAGGAATTAATGCGATTTCCCCCAGGGCAGCCATCACCCAGGAGGTGATACACCTGACCACTGCACATCTCGAACGGGTAGGGCACAGTCGTGCACTCGCGGATATGGTCGCCAAAAGGACTGCGGAGCTAATGTCACCAGTAGGCGATCGACAAATGCTAATCAACGTGGCCGATTTCGGTGGACTCACCCTGGACATTCGCGGGTTGCTCTATGTCAAAAGGGATATCTTTTCCCTTAAAGCATTTCACATCCTCTTCCACTGGTCTGGTTGGATCATACCTCAGGGCACGCACTTCTTTCTCACTTGCGGAAGAATCAGTGGGGTCGACGATAGACCCAACCTGAAATTGCACTACGACCTGATTGCGCGGGACATTTCGGGCAGTACTCCTCGACCAGGCCCAGTAGAAGGATGGACCAATAGGCTCTCTGTAGACGAGATACGCCGACGCGCAGAAGTAGTTACACAAGGATGGAGATAGGCGCCGACAATTCTAGAAAGGAAAAAGAAATGGGCGGGATAGACCAGCGTGGCGCGGATGGAACCAACGGAGCGCCCGGAACGAATGGGACAGTGGGTGCTGTCGGGTCAAACGGCGCGGATGCAGTATGCACCTCCCTCTTCTCTAATGACGAAGGTTCTGGGCGTGGAGGCGACGGGGGCCCCGGCGGAAATGGGGGTCCAGGCGGAAATGGTGGCGACGGCGACCCTGGAAAGACATTCGAGATTCATGTCGAAGTGCTCGGCAGCGGGTGGGAGGTCGATACTTCAGGAGGAAAGGGGGGAAATGGTGGCGCTGGCGGTAAGGGTGGCGCTGGCGGAGCAGGTGGTAAGGGCGGATTTGGAAGAGACTGCGAGCCCAGCGGCTATGGGGGAAAGGGCGGAGACGGTGCAAACGGCGGAAACGGCGGAAACGGCGGAAACGGCGGGATCCCTGGCGACCTCTTGGTGTTCTATGTCAGCGACCAAAGCAGTGGAATGAATATATTCATCTCAAAGGGGGGAGGGTCCGGCGATGCTGGGCCGGGCGGGGGCGGAGGAGACGCAGGGGCGCAAGGTGAGAATGGTGATTATAGCGATTTCAGCCATGCAGTAACAAGCGCGGGCGATCCTTCCCCTGCAGGTAAAGCCGGTTCGACAGGCGTGGCTGGCGCTCCTGGAAAGACCGCTTCTGCCAAGACTGGGAAATTCACGCAGGTCACCCAAATCTAAGCACTTCGTCGTCTCAGAAGGATTGCCGGATGCGTCCGGGCAACCTCGGATTGGGGGGTGGTGAACCGATTTCTCGTTCATTCTCGGACCGCGGGTGCCACCGCGATTGAGTCAGCGGTGACGACGAGGGCAAGAGTCAGCGCGTTGCGCCCCGTGCCGCTCGCCGCTCGCAGCGTGATGACGGCCAGCCATTGCGCGTCAGTGAGCTGGATCCATGCGTGCTGACTGGCTGGCATGAGCCCTTCGAGGCGAAGTCCCGCGGCCCGTGTCCGCAGGTTAATCCGGTCAGGCCTATGTGCGCCTCGGGCGAGCGAGAGTGCCCGGTCGATGTCGACGAGCACCGGCCGCGGCGGGCTGAATCGCTGGATCGCGGGCGTCCGTGGCTACAACTCCCGACAGGCCTCGAATAGTTCGAACATACATGCGATTGTGCGCTTGGCGAGACGGCGGCGCCAGGTCGGGGTAGCTCTACCAGATGGCGAGCTGCTGCTCAGTGACCCGCGACGTCCCGGCGATGGTTCCCTGTCGCCGGCGTACGCGCTCGACACTCGTACCCGCGGCGGCGGCGATCCGGATCCATGGCACTCCCTCGCGGCGGGCACGGTCGATCTCGTGGCACGGGTCGATACCGGCACGCTGGGCGATGGCGATCTTGACGAGAACGCCCTCCTCGCTGTGTACGCAGTCGCGACCGCACTCTCGTCGGATCGGGATCGCGCCGAACGCGCCCTCCCCATCGTGAAGGACCTTCTCGCAACCCTTCGTTCGATGTTCCCTGGCGGCGGCCGCGGCGGTGAGAAGTGAGCCGCCGGGATCCTCGCGGCCGCCCGCCACTGTGCCCCGACCATGTTCTCGATCTAGCCATCGAACTGCAGGAATCAGGGCTGTCGCTTCGGGGTATTTGCAAGGAACTCAACGCCGCAGGATTCCCCACCCCTACAGGTCTAGCAACCTGGGGAATCAGCCACATCAACAAACTCCTCGCCACCCGTAACGCCATGGAGCGCAAGGCATCACAGCGGCACTCAATGGAGGCGCCGGTTGCAGGCGCACCTGTCGGATGGTCAGGCGCTGGCGGTGTAGGCGGCGCGTGCAGTCTCGATGATGACGCGGGCGGGGCCGCTGGCGTGGGACACGTTGAGCGGCGGCGCCCACTGGCCGATTACGGCTGCCTCGACCGCGGACGGCGTCGGGTGCAGGCACCACGACACCCGCAGATTGGCGTGCATCCACGTTGTCAGGCGGATCTCGTCCTCATCGACGAGTACGACGCGGTCAGTGCGCCGCGTCCGGTAGCCCTCGGTGTCGAGCAGCAGCCCGGCAAGGGTGCGCCGCAGGGTGGAGGATCCACTGCGGCGCAGGTGATTGCTGTTGATCCGCCGCCGCAGGTTCGTGGCAAGACCGACGTAGAGCAGCCGCTCGCCGGCGCTGGTGGGGTGCGCGGGGCCGGGAAGCTGAGGGAACACCTCGGGAGCTGCCCACCACGCGTACAGACCCGCCGCGGCCGGCAGCGTAGACAGGTCATCGAGCGCGTGACTGGTGGCGCTGAGGGCAGTGATGGTGCCAGCCGGATCGAGCGGGGTCACAGGGGTCGGGGTCTGCACGCCGTCAGTGTGCCGTGACCGGCCGACACACGGCGATCGCGCGTGAATCGGCGAGGCTTAGTGTCGGCATGACTATCGTCCGCGGTATACCTGGCGATGATGGGAGATCCGAACGTGTGTTGACGGTATGCGAGCACCAGCACCCGACGGGACCTGCTCTCGACCTTCGATGCCACCGAGGCGGTCGGCGAGGAGCTGCTGGCGTCGTACAACGTCGCGCCGACGCAGCGGGTGAACGTCGTGCTCGACCGTGCCCCGCTCGAGGATCCCGACGCGACCCCGATCCGGCAGCTCAACAGCACAGTGAAGTGGGGCCTAGTGCCCTCGTGGGCTAAGGATCCGACGATCGGGTCCCGGATGATCAACGCCCGGTCCGAGACCATCACCCAGAAGCCTGCCTTCAAGGCGGCCGCCGCCCGCCGTCGGTGCATCATCCCGGCTGATGGCTACTACGAGTGGATGAAGGGCGAGGAGGGCAAGAAGATCCCGTACTTCCTGCATGCCGACGGGGTGATCGCGATGGCCGGCCTCTACGAGCTGTGGCCGGACCCCGAACTGCCCGAGGATGATCCGGGTCGCCGGCTGTGGACATGTACCGTGCTCACCCGGGCCGCCACCGATGCGACCGGGCACATCCACGACCGCTCCCCCGTGATCCTGCCTGCCGAGTTCCAGGAACACTGGCTCGACCCCAACCCGACCGACCGCGACGACGTCGACGCGCTGCTCAACTCCATCCCCGAGCCACATCTCGAACCGTATGAGGTCAGCACGGCCGTCAACAGCCCGCGCAACAACACCCCGGAGCTGCTGCGCCCGGTGCACCTATGACCTGGCGCGGATGGCTCATGGCCATCCCAGTCGCGGCCGCGATCCCCACTGCAGCGGTGCTGGTGCGCGGCGACCTCGCCGTGCTGCCGATCGCCCTGGTGTTCGCGGCCGTCGCAGGCGCGCTACTCGGGGTGTGCGCGCTCGCCGGCGCCCAGGCCGCGATCATCATCGCCCGCGAGACCCACCCTCGCTCCTGGGTGTGGCGGCAACTGTTCGCGCTCTGCGTCGCGGCCGCGACCTTCCTGCTGGCTCTGCCCACCACCGCATGGTTGACCGGTGCGACCGCAGCCGCCTCGCTGCTCCCGTACCTGGTAGGTGTCGCCGCGATCGCCTACCTCTGTGGCGCCGTCGTCTGCCCGCCGCTGTCGCAGGTACTCGACGTCAATCGGTGACCTGTCGCTGCGGCAAATCTGAACCTCCCCGAGCCGCACGCAAAACGGAAGCCCGGGGAGGTACGTCCACGGCAACGGGGATTCGCGGGGACTATCCGAGTTTTACACAGCTCGCCGCTCGCGCGCGCTCACCCGATGTGCCGGTAGAGCGTGCTCCGGGCTACTTCAAGCACTTCGGCAATCTCCGCCATCGGGGTGCCCTCTGCGCGCATCTTCTTGGCAAGGCGCTTCTTTGCTGGGCTGAGCGCGGTGGGGCGGCCGCCAACGCGGCCCCTCTCGCGGGCGACAGCAAGGCCGGCGACGGTTCGCTCTCGGATAAGGCTGCGCTCGATTATGTGGACAACTCTGTCTCCGCAAGCCGAATACAACAGAGCTGCCGGGTGCGGGTAGTACGAACCATCCTGTTGGACGCAACCATTCGTGCGCACTCTAGTCAGGTGGTCTCCTGGCGGAACACTAACCGCCGCAACCAGGGGACTGCCCCGTCAGCTGAACACGGGGCAGTCCCGAGATCTGGCGCTTTGCGTCCACCGGGACTGTGGAGGCTAGTGAGTTGAGTCGAAATCGGGTTGGTAGGAACGATCGGATTCTGCCCATTGATCGGGGCCGCTCGCTGAATTCAGGCTGCCGGCCATGTGGGCGACCGAGCCGACCAGACTGATCCCGAACCGACCGTGTCGATCCCACATCGACGCCGCTCCGGCAGCGATACCGCTGTCGGCGATGTGGTTGTCTGCCTCGATCCCGACAACCGGACTGATCGGCAGTCGCGACAGGAGAATCGTCACGTCGTGGTTGATGAAGCCGATTCCGCGATCGCTCCAACTGGTCAGGGTGTTGGTCAGTTCGCCGACCATGGCGGCACGAACGAATGGGGTGTTGTCCATGCCGGAGATGACCTGCGGTTGGTCGAACCACAGGCGCTTCCTGCCGGCGTTCTGGTGTTCGGGCATGGCGAAGCTCCACCGGTCCGGGTGCTCGTCGCTGCCCCAGAGAATGCCGGGATTGGGCAGCGACTCGATGAGTGGCTCGGGCGGGGTCATCGACTCGCTGTCTGGGTGCCACCGTGAACCCGGCGGATCTTGTGTCGGTCGGATCGACACCATGGACGCTCGCGCTACGGCACGATCTCCCTGTCGTACGACCACGTCGGCGATGCGGATGCTGCGGCCCTCCCGGACCACCGTGGTGTCGGTCTGCAAAGGAGCAAACGTCGGCTGCCGGAAGATGTCCAGGGTGAACTTCGCTGGGCGATACCCGGGTGCGCTGCAGTCCGACTCCACCGCATGAGCGGTCAATCCCGCCAGGGCCGATCCGTTGATCGAGTCCGGGGACCACTGACTTTGGGAGAACGGGAGTGGTTGGTATCCGTCTTCTCTGCATTCGAAGTAGGCCATGGAGCTCCTCTGATTTGGTGAGAACGGTCGGCGTCACTTCTGCCAAACTAGAACGTGTTCCAGTATGGCGCAGCATCGAACGCCGTGGAAGGAAGCCGCCAATTCGGCGACGCGACGGCTGTCAAGCGTCGACGGAATTGGATGTCACCGGCGGATCATGCGTGGTCGGGGCAAAGTAGCGCCGGATCCGTTCGCCACCCGGCGGCGGTGAGCCACTGTTGGACTGGCGGCGACAGGAGATTGCTACTGCCGGTGCCAGCGGCGAGTTCTCCAGCGAGGATGGGGCCGTCTTCGCAGACTGCGCAGGCGATGTCGACGGCCGGTTCATCGGGTTGGCAACTGCGGCAGTGGTTTCGAGCGACAATCCCGACTGCGGCGCTGGGATCGCGATACAGTCAGGACACGGCCAGGTCGGCGCGTTGATGGGCGGCCTCGGCGCGGGTGGTTGGCTCGTTTTCGCAACTCGGGCAGGCACGCGGAGTACTTCGCGCCGGCGCGGGGTGTTCGAGTGTGTTCACGCCAAGGTCGGCGGGCGACGACGTCGCGGGATCCGCTGGTGCAGCGGCGGACTTGCTCAGGTGCCCGTAGAGGGTGGTGCGGCGCACGCCGAGGAGCCCTGCGATCTGGGCAACGGTGTGCCCGCCGGCGTCATACAGACGTTGGGCGTGCTCGACCTGCTCAGTGGTGAGCTTCGAGGGCCGCCCGCCCTTGCGGCCGCGGGCCCGGGCGGCGGCGAGCCCGTCTCGGGTGTTGGCCACGATCAACTCACGTTGGAGCTCGGCGAGCACCGAGAGCATCCCGAACATGGCGCGTCCCTCGGCGGTGGCGGTGTCGATGCCCTGCTCGAGCACCTTGAGCCCCACGCCCTTCTCTCGCAGCTCGGCGCCGAGGCCGATCAGGTGCAGCACCGAGCGCCCCAACCGGTCGAGACGAGTGATCGCGAGCTGGTCGCCGTCGCGCAGCAACTTGAGCACCAGGTCCAGCTTCGGTCGAGACGCCTTCGCGCCGGAGGCGTGATCGACGTGGATGTTCGCGGGGGCGACGCCGGCCCGGCGCAGTGCGTCGATCTGATGGTCCGGGTTCTGGTCCCCGGTCGAGACGCGGGCGTAGCCGATCAACATCCGTCGACAATATCCGAGGGCGGGGTTATCCGACGTTGATTCTCGACACGGGTATTCGACAACTGCGGCCTGGGGCAACGATTTTCGGCCGAGCTTGTCGACAAACGATGGTTTTCCGACACAGTCCGGTGTGACTCGCGGACCGCTCGTCCCTTTCAGTTCGAGCGGTGGCGGAGCCGGCTCGGGCAGCCGTCAAGCTCGGCGACCTCGTGCTCGCACTGTGTCTCGTTTGGGCGTCGCTACCGCGTTCTGGTGAGCGCTGCCGAGATGATCGAGGCAACCGTGTCCGGGTCTCTGGGAGTGAAGGCCGGCGTCCCGTAGCCCCAGATCTCCAACACGATTGCGGTGTGCTTCCTCGGTCGCAGTAGGTCGAGGCTGTACCAGTGGCTGAAATCGCCCGTGCCCCAGATTCTCCACCGACCTCCGATGTCGGGGAGTGCGGCGGTGTGCACGTACTCGATTCGCTCGTAGGGCAGGAACCTGCTCACGAACGGAAAGTAGAAGTGTCGAATCGTCACGCCTCGGTCGTCGAGACGCACAGTCCTGTCTTCATAGAGAATCCCACCCATACCCGGGACCATAGCTTCATACGTCGTTGCCTCGCGATGCGGTGGGCGCTGACGGTTCGCGCAGCGGCGACATTGCGCACCAGAACTGCCATCTGGCCATTCGAGACACCTCCACATCTCGCCGCGAGTCACAGACCTGCGATCGGACCGCCATGGTGGATGCAGGCGTCCGGCTCCTCGCCGAGGTCTTTCAGGAGCGAGGTGAGGCGGTCGGCTGTGCGTTGGTGGCGTTCGACCTCTCGGTCCCAGCCGCGGGTTGCGGCGTCGGCGATCAGGGTGTGTTCGGTGGCGAGGCGCTGACGCAGCCGGGGCGCGTAGTCGCTGGTGGTCAGGAATTTTGAGCAGGTCAGCACCAGGTCGCATTCGCAGGGGCCTTCGGCGGGCAGGCGCAGGCAGTGGCCGAGTTCGAGTTCTGTCTTGAGGAAGTTCGTCTGCAACCACGACACGGCCTGCGGGTCCAGGCGGTGCTCGCGCATCGCCTGTGCCGCTGGCCCGGCCAGGCTCACCCCGTCGAGCTTCCGGTCGAGTGCATCCTGGTACTGCTGTTTGACGATCGGATCCGACAGGGACGCGTAGATCAGCGACATGTGCGGAGTGCGGTGCCCGAGCACCGCCATGATCGTCTGGAGCCGGGCGCCGCCCTCGGCCAGCTGGGTGCCGATGGTGTGCCGGAACCGGTGCGCGCTGACGGTGGGCCGGCCCCGCGAGTCGAGCAGCCCTGCGGCGGTGCACGCGGCCTTGAGTGAGAGGTCGAACAGGAATCCCTTCGACAGCAGCTTGCCGCGCACGGTGAACACGTGCTCGACGGCCCTGTCGGCGCTGGGATCGTAGAGGCCGCGCGCGCCGCGGGCGCGGGCGAGCTCGATCAGCGGCCGCAGGACCGCGGCCGCGTCGGGATGCAGGGGGATCGAGCGTTCGGTGTATCCCTTGCCGACTGGGATCCGCAGCCGCGGATGCCCGTCTGGGTAGGTGTCGAGACAGTTGACCTCGAGCCGGCGGATCTCGTCGCGGCGGGCGCCGGACCAGCGGGCGACGATCAGCGCGGCCCGCTGGTACGGGTCGGTCAACTGCTCGACCGCGTCCATCAGGGCAACAAGCTCGTGGTCGGGGATGAACCGGGGCACGGTCTTGGCGATCTTGGGGATGTCCCCGCGGGTGAACAGCACCCGCCCGGGCACGTCGTCCCAGCCCCACGATGCAGTCTCGGAAACGAACCGGGCCAGCAGGGTCACGATCGAACGACGGGTACTCAGCGCCAACGGCAGCCCGGTCTGCTGGCCGGTCTGCTCACCGAGCCACCGCAGAAACTGCTCGGCGTGCTCGCGGGTCAGCTGCTCAAAGCTGGTGACCTCCGGATGCTCCTCGCGCAACCACAGCACCAGGCGTCGCAACGCGTCACGGAAGTGGCGGACCGATTGCTCCCGCCCGAGATTCGCCTCCAAGTGCAGCCCCAGATAGCGCTCGATGACCGCACGCATCCGGGGCTGTGTCCCGTCCGGGGCGAGCCGGGAGGTCCAGGAACCGGCGTCGACCCGACCCGGCGGCGCCATGTCGACCTGCCCGATGGTGAACAACAGCAGGTGGGTCGCGTTGATCCGTTTGGCGACCGTGCGGCGGAACGACTCGACCGGATCTGCCGGAAGACGCTTGCCACGGGAGCGGCCGTAGAACTCGCGGATCGGTTCGTGACGCAGCCGTTCGGTGAAGGTATCGGCCGCACGCCGTATCTCGTCGATATCTGCCATGGTGATTGCCGCGAGATCGGGGTCGCCGCGGTGCAGGAGCAGGCGCCCCACCGCGGCCTTCAGGTCGGTCCTTGCGCTGGCCGCGGTGTAGCCGAGTTGTTCGAGCCGGCTCACGTGCCGCTCGAAGAGACCCAGGCCGACCCCCAGCCCGGTCGGCGCGGCGGAATCAGTGAAGGGGCTGGCGAACGTGCGGGCAAACAGCACCTCGTAGTCGAGTCCGACGCCATGCACCAGCGACAGATACGACAGGTACGGCATGATCACGCTGGCCCCGCCGTGCGGATGCTGCCCCGGCACCGGCCTGTCGGCGTCGAACGTGCGCTGCGCGAGCGGGGCGGCGAACCAGTCGGTCAGCCTCGGCCAGCGGGCGACGAAATCGTCGTAGTTGTACAGCCGCGAATACCGGGCGCCGGGGGTGACGTGCCGCCACAACCAGGCGCGGTAGGTCGTCCGGTCCACATGGTCGACCACCACGGGGGTCTCGAATGGACCCTCATTGGCGGCGGCCGCGGTCACGGCCGATTCCCGAGGGCCGCGTCGTACTCGGCGAGCACCTGCTCGTCGGAGACTTGGGTGTAGACGCGGATCGATTCCGGGGATGCATGACCCAGACGTCGTTGCAGGGCAAGCTCTCTCATCCCGGACTCCCACATCGCCGTCGCGTGCGTGTGGCGCAACGCGTGCGGCGTCTTGCCCGGGGACCGGATACCGAGCCGGTCCAGGCGGCGGGCGAACCCGCGCGCGAGTGCCTGATAGCTCAGCGGGTCGAGCCGGCGGCGACCGGAACCGCCGACCAGGAACACGAACTCGCTGACCGCGGCGGTCGGTCGCTCGTGCAGCACATAGTCGCTGACCGCGTCGAGGGTGCGCGGCTCGTGCAGGTCGACCACCCGCTCTCGGCGCGCCTTCGCCCGCGCCCCACGCGGGTGGTCGTCGCGCTTGCGGATCGTCACCCGTCGCCGCCCGTAGGCGATGTCCGCCAGCCGCAGGCACAGCACCTCGCCGGGTCGCAGTCCGCCGTCGAGCATCAGCAGGAAGATCGCCAGGTCACGCCGCGAGGTCATGCTCGTCAGCAGCGACTCGATGTCCTCGCTGCTCAGTGGTCGGGGCAGTCGGATCGGCAACCGTACTCGCACCGCGCGGCGCACCGGCCGCTGCCGGCTCGCGTCTCCGGTGAAAGGGCGGTGCCGGTCGAGGACCTTCGCCAAGGCGGGGTCGTCGCGCTTCTGGAGGGGGTTCTCCGCACCGCTGTACAGCTCGGCGGCGATCGCCCACTCGTAGAAGCTGGAGGTGGCCGCCAGGATTCGGGCGACGGTCGTCGAGGAGAGTCGCCGACCCTCCTCGACGGTGATCGCCAGTCCCAGGCGCTGAGCGGAGGCGCGGCTGGGGATCCGGCGCAGATAGCCCAGGAATTCCAGAGCCGTCGAGGGGCGGAAGTCCGTCCACACGATGGTCCGCTCGTCGCAGAACATGAACAATCGGCGCAGGTCATAGGCATACGCGCACAGCGTGTTCGGGCTGTAGCCCGAATCGGCCAGATGTGACAGGAATCGGGACGCCGGCACGATCTCGTGACCGTCGTCGTCGACCAGGACCGCACGGCGGACGATACCGCCGACGGTGTGCTTGACCACCCGCATACCGGCCTCCTTCTCAGGTGCCGGTACCTACTGCATCAGGCAGCGACCCCCAACTCAAGGAGGCCGGAATCCCGGCGTGTCGAGATAACTGAGAAATCGGCCAGAGCACCGAAGATGTGGAAGATCAGCTTCCCGCCGGCGGTCGATGTGTCGATGGCCTCGGTCAGCGAGCGGAAGGCCACCCACGCTGCTCGAGCGCGGTGACGGTCTCGATCAGATGCGGGAGGCTGCGGCCCAGGCGGTCGAGCCGCCACACGACGAGGGTGTCTCCCGGCCGGAGCGCATCCATCGCGGCGGCGAGCTCGGGCCGGTCAGTCTTTGCGCCCGATGAGGTGTCGGACCACACCCGAAAGCACCCGGCGGCGCTGAGAGCGTCCGTCTGGAGGTCGAGGTTCTGGTCGGCGGTCGAGACCCGGGCGTAGCCCAACAGTGCGCTCACGGCCGCGAGTGTCCCAGAACTCACCGACAGCACCAGGTTTCGGGACAGCAGCATTGAGACACGTATTTGGGACACGTGAGGCGCTGGTCGCTGGCCGCCACTCCCCTGCCCCAATTCGTGTCCAGGAAACCTCCGATTCCGCGACACCAAGGACCCGACCACGAACCACCATTTTCGGAGCGCCGGAAGTTCCCGCCCGAACGGACTCGATTTAGACCGGGTGGTCGGTCATGATCTAGATAGGTGATTTGCCGCCGCTAGGAGATCAGCAACTGCGGGAGGAGCCGGTTCGGGTGGTTGAACGCTGCTGGTGCCTTAGATGTGTGGGAATCTTCGTCCCTGCACAACTCGCGCTCGCAGATGCGGCATACAAGCCATCTAGAGGCGCAGGCAATGCCAATTAGTCGCATTGTGGACAGCTGGGGTGGGGGTACCTGGGCGATTCGCCAGAGGTTGCAGACGCCCCCACTTTCGGTGCACCAGAGCCTTCAGAAAGCAGTGGACGCAGCCGTCGCGGAAGTAGCGAATGCAGGCGGAGGCGAGGTCGTAATTTGTGACCAGCAGGGACAAGTTCGCGACCGTCGAGTCGTATATCCATCCTGGCCAGCGCATAGTATGCCCCTTCAGCACTTCCCTGGACCGGTCGCAACGGCCGGGAATCTCACTTACCCGGATGGGAAGTCCGCGAGAAGTTCATCCGGCCGGAATTGGAAGCATGTCGCTGAGGTTGTGGGTCTGATCGGTGTTGTTATCGGGATCGTGTTCACCGTGCTCGCATACGTTCGTCCACCGGAACCCCCCGCAGAAAGCGGAAAATTAGACCTTGTGGCCTCGTCGACGATAATTTCTTACTACCCCACGAATGGGAAGCTCCCATCTCTAGGTAACCCTCCACCAGACTTCAGTGGCGGATCTTTTAACTACCATTGCGACAGGTGGCAGGAGTGGTTCAGGGAGAGCTCAATAGCGCCGATTGGAGGGTCGTCGATGGAGCTGGAAGTAACAGCTTCCAGCACGTCGCCGATCTCGATTGTCCGACTGACGACTGATGTGCTGGCCAAGAAACCGACTGGGGGCTCTGCGCGTATTCGGTGTGGATACGGCGGCGCTGGATTTGATCCGCATACCCTAAGGATTGAAATGGATAGGTCGTCAGTGCCCATCCTTGAACGAGGCGGTCCAAATGGTGGAATCATCGGCCCACTGCCACCCTCGTCGTTTAGGGTCGATGAATCTGCCGCGGAAACGCTCACCCTGGATTTCGAGGGCGAGGAGGGATATCTGTATGAATGTTCCATACGGGTTGAATATTCAGAGAACGGTGAAAATAAAGTCGCGGAATTCGGAACGTCGGAGGACCCTATACTTTTACTTCCAAAGGAAGCGAGTCTTTCCGGGTTGACGGAATACGATTGGTCGGTCTCGGATAATCAGTGGATCGTTGCGCCAGTTCGGTAGCTCGATCCGGGTCGGGGTTTAGCCAAAATCTCGATCATTCGCCCGTGGCAGGCACCACGAGGTGGCCACGTAAGCCCTTGTTCAGAGGGCTCGATTACACTAATCCGCCATAATTGGCCTGGAATCATAAATTGCCTGTGACGAATTGCTACTTCGTGTCACAGGGGTGGCATTCCCCGGATCACCCAACGTTGAGTGTCGTCGATCCGCAACACCGGTTCGACTGTGACGACGGAGAAATCGCGTGTCGAGGATGTGTAGGCATCGACGAAGCGGCCGATGCTCAGCTGCTGGATCGTGAAGGTGTCGCTGCTGAGCGGCAGAACCACCCATCGCTGGCTGTCGTGGTCCTGCCTGGCTCGTGTCACCACCGCAAAGTCCTTCTCCGCGGATGTGTGGGCGTCCAGGAAGCGGTTGTTGTGCTGGTGCTGGATGCCATACACGAAACCCACCTGATTGAAGGTCCAGCGTTGGGTGTCGTCGGTCTGAGCGGGGCGGGTTACCGCCGTGAAGTCGCGCGACGACACCTCGTGGGCGTCCAGGAACCGGCCGCTGCTCTTCTGCTGCAATGAGTACGACCCGCCTGAGTGAAAAAGCAGAGTCCAGCGCTGGCCGTCGCCGGTCTGCGCGGGGCGGGTCACCGCCGTGAAGTCGCGCGACGACACCACGTGGGCGTCCAGGAACCGGCCGCTGCTCACCTGTTGGATCGTGACAGCGTTGACATCGTCAGAGGTTCGCCAGAACACCCAGCGTTGGGTGTCGTTGTTTTGTGCGGGGCGGGTCACCGCCGCGAAGTCCTTCTCCAAGGATTCATGGGCATCCAGGAAGCGGTCGTTGCTCTTCTGCTGAATCGTGCATAGGGCACCGATCGGCATGAGCATCCATCGCTGACTGTCGTCGTCCTGCGCGGTGCGCGTGACGACCGCAAAGTCCTTGTCCACGGATGTATAGGCGTCCAGGAAGCGGTGATTGCTCTTCTGCTGGATCGTGCAGGATCCACGTGGCGGATCGATTCCCAGGTTGGTGTCGTAGCTGGGAGGGTAGACAACCGAGGGGTGCTTGTAGGTGTGCGGATCGCCGAGATTCTCGGGCGCCGCCCACGGCCGGACGCCGACTCCGCCTGACCACGGTTGGATGTTGCTGTTGAGGCGGGCGTCGTTGCGTTCGGATCCATAGAGGGTGGCTGGGTTGAGCCGCTCTCGGTGTGCGGGGTCGGTTTGCCAGCGCGCCCACAGCCGATCGACGTTCGAGTGCAACAAGAACACGAACGGATCGCGGAACGAAATATGTTGGTGGCCCATATTGACAAACCCGTGCATCCTGCCGTGCGCCTCCTCCAGCACTCGCCGCATGTCCGCATAATCGCGAGCCCTGAGGATCGCCGCGTCGTCGGGCTCGGGGGAACCGGAGACCGACCGGTTCACAGACCGCGGCGGGTCGGCCGGATTGTTCGTAGCGTCGCGGTGGTGGCGGGCGCCCGGAACGTAGTAGCCGGCCTTCAGCCACGGCTCGCCGATCGGAGCGGGCGTGGAGCCGCCGTAGCCCATGAAGTCATCGGTGAACAGGTTGAGCCGGCCGGTCGCTCCGCCACCGAGGTTGGCGTTCCGGATGCTTCGCGGGTCCTGCGTCCAGTCCCAGTAGTGCAGAGACAGCAGCGGATTGATCCGCCGTAGCATCTCCTCGAGGCGATTGACGATCTCGCGGTGCCACGGAAGAAACTCCGGGCCGCCGTGCACGTGAGTGGCTTTATGGATCTCGTCCTGCTTGAACCACCAGCTCACGTGACCGGGAATCTGATCGTCTCGGCTGCCCTCGAAGTAGCGGCGGCTCAGTTCGATGAGTGCGTCACGCAGCAACCGACGCTCGTCGGGGTCGACTGTTGCTACGTTTCGCCGGATGCCGTCTCCGAATGCCATGGTGTCCCCCATTTTGTAAAGGTGATGTCGGGGTGCCCCTTTGGTAACGCGGGGAATGCCCGTTCAAGTCGATATCTACAAATCTCCTCGGAGCCGTCACGGAAAACCATCACCGTAGGGTGGAAAACGCTCCACCCTACGGTGATTCCTTGCGCTTGAGTGATCCAGGAGACGGAACTATGGCAGCTGCCCGAGGACCTGACCAACCCGTTTCAGCTGACCGCGGTCCATCGGACGCCCGAGACACAGCGGCGCGGCTTCCGCCACCGAATCCGAGTTCGACTCTTCCCCAACGAAATTGATGCGTTTCGGCCCCTTCTAACCGCCCCGATCACTGCCCTCAGCGGCTGGCGCCGATTCTCTACGAAGCAATCACGCTCACGCTGTCGGCACAGTTCGCTGCCTGCTGCGCGGTTCGGGGGAGACATCCAATAGAGGGGACGCATGACGTTTCACAAGACAGCTGTCCGCACCGTTGGGAGCGCGGCCGCCGCAGTAGGCATCGCCGCGGGAGTTGCTCTGTGTGCCGCACCGACAGCGTCGGCCGACGTGCCGTTGCAGTGGGTCGGCATGGGTCCGGATACCTGGACGTTCTCGAACAGCGGTGCGTGCTCGGGCACGATCCCGGTGCGGTTGGAGACCAACCCGGCACGGCCCGGGTTCCTCACGTTCCATTTCGCGCCGCAGGGCCAGCTCGCGACCCCGGGGCTGCGGCACTACGGTGGAAGTCAGGGCGACTACCGGCCTGAATGCGCAGACTCATCTCATGCACGTCGACGGCCGGCCGACCAGTATCGAGCTGTTCACCGGATCCGGTGTCTCGTTGGTCGCCGCAAAGACCCCGAATCTAAACAAGGGCGTTGGCAGTTTGGTCATCGTCCCGCAGGAAGGCCCGCCCGAAGGGACCGCCACCACCTCACTGAGGCGGTGGCGGTCCCTTTTGGTCGTACCGGGCACCCACGCCGCCGAGTGTTGTATTTGAAAACCTGGCTATTTGGGTATCGTGTAAGCATGTTCACTGGATACGCGCGGTGCGCCGCCGAGGGCGATGACGAACGCGAGCAACGTGCGGCCCTCGTCGAGCTCGGTGTGCCGGCGGACCGGATCTTCGTCGATCACGGGTTGACCGGCACCGACCGTGAACGTGAGGGGTTGCCTGCCGCGCTCGCCGGGTTGTCGGTCGGCGACACCCTGGTCGTCACGAAGCTGGAGCGTCTCGCGTGGTCGGTGGCTGATCTGAGCCACACGGTCGCCGAGCTCGAGGACCGGGGCGTGAAGCTGTCGTTTGATGGACAGACGTACGACGTCGGGGACCCTGTCGGGCGGAAGGTGTTCGACATGCTCCGCACGACGTTCGCCGAGTTCGATTCCGGGCTGATCCGGTTGCGGACCTCGGGCGGTGTGGCCAAGGCCAAGGAGCAGGGGAAGTACCGGGGCCGCGTGCTCAAGCTCTCCCCCGAGCAGCAGAGCAAGCTGTTTGACGACCACCAGTCCGGGAAGTTCAAGATCGCCGAGCTGCAGCGCATGTACGACCTCAGCGTGAAGGGGATCTACAACTACGTGGACAGGGAAAAGGCCGCCCGCGCAGCGAAGTAGATGCTGCGGGCGGCCTCTGGTCGATGGCGCACGGCGGTGGCGTCCCTGAGGTCTCCCCTCCCCCTCCCGTGACTAGTCCTCGCGGTGGTCGTTGTCCGGGCCGTTGCGGATGGTGTTGAGGCGCTGGAGTTCGTCGCGCTGCCGCGTGCCGTGCTCGACCAGGATCGGGAACAGCTCATCCTCGGATGCTTCTTCGGCCGCGAGCTGCATGGCGGCCGCGAGGCGGAAGTAGCTGCGGCGGGAGCTGGCGGCGACGACGCTGGCCGCGTATTGCCCCACTGAGGCGGTCGAGCTTCCCAGGGTCAGGACGGTGCGCAGAGCGTTGTGAACGGCGGTGGGGATCTTGTCCCGTCCCGCCTGGGTGAAGCTGGCCGCGATGATTGTCGGGTCGTGCGGCTGACTGGCTGCGAGTGCGTCGCCGATCGCTGTGAAGATCGGGCGGTAGAAGGGGTTCTCGAAGTCGTCTTCCCGCATGTGGGTGAACAGGAATCGCAGGGTCGTTTCGTCGCGGGACCACAGGGCCGCGCACAGCAGGTGTGCTTCTGGGTCCAGATCCATTTCGACATAGTCGATTTCCGGATCCACATCCGGCTCGTGCGTGCGGTGCTCCGCCATGCCTCTCCCCTCCCCTTCGGGGCGGGCCAGGTGTCTCGCGCCCGGCCCGCCAGTCTCGATCAAGCGTTGCTGCTGGCCTTCTCGACCTTGGCCGATCAGGACCAGTAGCCGGTGTCGGCGGTGCTCGACCACCACGGTCCCGTGCGCCGGTACCCGTGATTCTGGACTAGCGGCTCAGCCTTCTCGAGGTTCCAGACGGATCCGCCTGCGGGCAATCAGCTCGGGCGCACCGCCGACAGCACCAGCTCGAGCAGCGCATCCGCATACCCCTCGGTCAGGCCTCCCAGCCCGAGCGCCCAGCGGGTTTGGACGGGCCCGACCAGCAGGTCGACCGCGACCTCCAGGTCGACATCCGGCCGGATCGCGCCGGACAGGGCCGCGACCCGGAGCCGCTCGCGAATCGCCTCGCGCTGCGGCGCGAGCAGCCGATCGCGGTAGATCTCGGCGAGGTCCGGATCCGACTGGATCTCGATCATGACCGCGCGGAGGAAGGCATCGAAGCGCGGTTCGGTCATCTCCGCGACGGTGGCGCGCAGGAACAGCCCGAGATCCGCACGCAGGTCGCCGGTGTCGGGCAGGGCGACCCCGTCCGGACCGGCGGACAGCTCCAGCAGCGCGTCGAACAGCACCGCCCCCTTGGTCGGCCACCAGCGGTAGATCGTCTGCTTGCCCACGCCCGCGCGCGCCGCGATCGCCTCGATCGTCAGCCGGCCGTAGGGCACCTCGAAGACCAGCTCCGCGGTGGCGGTGAGGATCGCCGACCGGGCGCGCTCGCTGCGCCGCGTCGGCGGGACCTTGGGCTCGGATGTCATTCGCCCACCGTAGCAGCGAGACGAGACGTTGCGTCTTGACACACCCTCGTTGCGATGCCACAGTGGGTTAACGAGACGCACCGTCTCGTACGGACCCGAGGAGGCCACGATTCTCACCACCGAACCCCGCACCTGGTTCATCACCGGCGCCGGACGCGGACTCGGACGCGCCTTCGCCACCGCCGCGCTCGATGCAGGCGATCGGGTGGTCGCCACCGCCCGCGACGCGACGACCCTCCGTGACCTCGAGGCCGCCCACCCGGAGCGCGTGGCCGCGCTGCAACTGGACGTGACCGATCGCGACGCCGCCGCCGAGGCCGTCGCGCGAGCCGTCGACCGGTTCGGACGGATCGACGTCGTCGTCAACAACGCCGGCTACGGACTGATGGGAGCCGTCGAAGAGATCACTGAGGACCAGGCCAGGGATCAGATGGAGACGAATTTCTTTGGCGCCCTGTGGGTTACCCAGGCCGTGATACCGCAACTGCGGGCGCAGGGATCGGGACACATCATCCAGATCTCCAGCGTCGGTGCGGTCGGCGCGATGCCGACCTTCGGCCTCTACAACGCGAGCAAGTGGGCCCTCGAGGGGTTCAGCGCCTCCGCAGCCGAGGAGCTCCGCCCGTTCGGGATCTCGGTGACGATGGCGCAACTCGGCGGCTTCGACACCGACTGGGCGGGCTCGAGCATGAGATTCGCGGCCGCGAACACCGCCTACGACGAGACCCGCGTCGCCGTCCTGGGGACCGCGGCGTATCCGGACCCGAGCGCCCCACCGCAGGCGGAGCCGGAGGACACCGACCCCGAGTGGATCGACGCCCCGCCCGCGGAGGCGGCCGCCGCCCTCCTCACGCTGGTGGACAACCCGCACCCGCCGGTGCGCCAGATCATCGGCACCGGCGCCCATCAGATGGTGAACATGGCCCTGGCCGCCCGCCGCGCGGACTACGAGGCGGATGCCGAGTTCGTCTGGCCGTAGCGCTCGCACCCTTGCCCCGGCGCCCCCGGCGGGGGGAGCCTTGATGGATGCACACCGTGCTGATCCTCGGCGCCGGGTTCGGAGGACTCGAACTGGCCGCGTGTCTGTCCGAATCGGTTGCCGACGAGGCCCGCATCGTGCTCGTCGACCAGAGCGACTCGTTCATGTTCGGGTTCGCGAAGATGGACCTCCTCTTCAAGGGCGCGACCGAAGAATCGGTCCGGATTCCGTACCGCGAGCTCACCCGGCCGGGCGTCGAGTTCCGGCGGGAGATCGTCACCTCGATCGATCCGAGAAACCGCCGGGTGATCACCGACCGATCCGAGTACGAGCCGGACACCCTGGTGGTCGCGCTCGGCGCCGACTATGAGCCCGGCGCGACCCCGGGGTTCGTGGAGGACGGGCACGAGTTCTACTCGGTCGAGGGCGTCGGCCGGCTGCGTGCCCGGCTCGACGAGTTCACCGGCGGCAGGGTGTTGCTCGGCATCCTGAGCGTCCCGTTCAAGTGCCCGCCCGCACCCTATGAGGGCGCCCTGCTCCTGCACGAGGAACTGGTCCGGCGCGGACTGCGCGAGCGGACGGGCATCCACGTGCTCAGCCCGATGGATTCGCCGATCCCGGTGTCGGCGGGAACTTCGACCGCCCTCGTCGAGGCGCTCGCGGAACGCGGCATCGACTACTCGCCGGGACGCCTGGTCCACGCGCTCGACCCGACGGCGCACCGCGCCCGCACGCGTGCCGCGGAACTCGATTACGACCTGTTCATCGGGATCCCGGCACACCGGGTGCCTGCCGTCGTCGAGGCCTCCGGCCTGACGGAGGGCGGAACGGACGGCTGGGTCGCCGTCGACCAGCGCACGCTCGCCACGCCCTTCCCTGGCGTCTACGCCATCGGAGACTGCGCGGACGCACCGGTCCCCCGGGCCGGGGTGTTCGCCGAGGACGCCGCCCGCACGGTCGCCCCGGTCATCGCCGCGAGGGTGCGATCAGAACCGCGGCCCGAGGTGAAGTACCGCGGCCGGGGCGCCTGCCACATCGAGTTCGGTGGCGGCCTGGTCGGCAAGGTGGACGCGGACTTCCTCTCGGGTCCGGCGCCCGTCGCGCCGTTCGTCGCGCCATCGCTCGAGTTGGCCCGGGAGAAGGCGGAATTCGCGGCCGCCCGACGTCGCCGGTGGTTCTCCGGCTGACCCGGCAGGAAAGCGCCGAACGGGCGGTTATCGGGACATCGGCCTGGTGGCCGAACCGATAACCGCCCGTTCGTGAGCGCGCGACGAACGTCAGCGCACGACAGGTCCGCGCGCAGCCTCGTAGGCCGCGCCCACCCGGTACAGCCGCTCGTCGGCCATCGCCGGGGCCATGATCTGCAGGCCGACGGGCAGCCCGTCGTCCGCGGACAGGCCCGAGGGCACCGACATCGCGCAGTGTCCGGCCAGGTTGGTCGGCAGGGTGCACAGGTCGGAGAGGTACATCGCGAGCGGATCGTTGACCTTCTCCCCCAGCTTCCACGGGGTGAAGGGGCTGGTCGGCGAGACCAGCACGTCGACCGACTCGTAGGCCTTGTCGAAGTCGCGTGCGATGAGCGTGCGGACCTTCAGCGCCGAGCCGTAGTAGGCGTCGTAGTAGCCGGAGGACAGCGCGTAGGTGCCGATCATGATGCGGCGCTTGACCTCCTTGCCGAATCCGGCGGCCCGGGTCGCGGCCATCACCTGGTCGGCGCTCATGTTGCCGTCGTCGACCCGCATGCCGTACCGCATCGCGTCGAAGCGCGCCAGGTTCGAGGAGACCTCGCTCGGCAGGATCAGGTAGTAGGCCGCGAGCGCGTGCAGGAAGTTCGGGCAGGAGACCTCGACGACCTCGGCACCGAGCTCGGTGAGCTGCGCGACGGCCGCGTCAAAGGAGGCGATGACGCCGGGCTGGTAACTCTCCGAGTGCAATTCCTTGACGACGCCGACGCGCACGCCCTTGAGGTCGCCGCTCGCGCCATGACGGGCGGCCTCGACCACGGGACGGACCGGCGCGTTCACCGAGGTGGAGTCGCGCGGGTCGTGGCCGGCGATGACCTCGTGCAGGAGCGCGGTGTCGAGGACGCTGCGGCCACACGGGCCGCCCTGGTCCAGCGAGGACGCGCACGCGACCAGACCGAACCGGGACACCGTGCCGTAGGTGGGCTTGGTACCGACGGTGGCGGTCACGGCCGCGGGCTGACGGATCGATCCGCCGGTGTCCGTGCCGATGGCCAGCGGTGCCTGGTTGGAGGCGAGCGCCGCGGCCGAGCCGCCGCCGGAGCCACCCGGGATCCTGGTGGTGTCCCACGGGTTGCGGGTGGGCCCGTAGGCCGAGTTCTCGGTGGACGAACCCATCGCGAACTCGTCCATGTTGGTCTTGCCCAGCACCGGGATGCCGGCCTCGCGCAGCTTGGTGGTCAGCGTCGCGTCGTACGGCGACACCCAGCCATCGAGGATCTTCGATCCACAGGTGGTGGGCATGTCCGTGGTGGTGAACACGTCCTTCAGCGCGAGCGGGACACCGGCAAGCGCGGAGGCGGGCGCCTGGCCGGAACCGATGGCGTCGTCCACGGACTTGGCGGCGCTCAGCGCCTGCTCCCCCGCAACGTGCAGGAAGGCATTGATCTCGCCGTCGACCGCGGCGATGCGGTCCAGGTGCGCCTGGGTGACCTCGACGGAGGACACCTCGCGGGCATGGATCTTCGAGGCGAGGACGGAGGCGTCCAACGCGGTCAGGTCGGTGGTCACTGCTCTTCCCCCAGGATCTGCGGCACGGCGAAACGGTCCTGCTCGACGGCGGGCGCGCCGGAGAGCGCCTGCTCGGGGGTGAGTCCGGGAACGATGACATCCGGGCGGGTCACGTTGGTGATCGCATTGGGGTTCGCGGAGGGCGGCACATCGTCCGTGGCGACCTCGGCCACCGTCTTGACATGGCTGAGGATCGAATCGAGCTGACCGGCGAACTCGTCGAGTTCGGCGTCGGACAGCGCGAGCCGGGACAGCCGGGCGAGGTGGGCGACCTCGTCACGGGAGATGGCAGGCACCGCGTGGGCCCCTTTCAGGTCGGAGACAGCGATCGGCCCCTAGCCTAGAGCGTCGCCGCCCGGTCGCCACAGCCAGAGCCGGGGCCGGACGCGCCCCGGCGCGCGATGCGACTTCATTTCCGCGGCGGAACGATCACATGTCGGCCGTGTCACCGAACCGCGGCGAGCTGGGAGTCCGACGGGCAGCGGCGAATTCGCGGACACGTCCGGGCAACACGCGGACCGCCAACGGTGCAAGGATGGGGTCACGGCGAACCCACCGTTCCCCGACCACCCGCAATAGAAGGAACGCCCCGTGTCGTATCTCCTGCGTGTCCAGCTCCCCGATCGTCCAGGAAGCCTGGGCTCGCTGGCCGTCGCGCTCGGCTCGGTCGGAGCCGACATCCTCTCGCTCGACGTGGTCGAGCGGGGCGCCGGGTACGCGGTCGACGATCTCGTCGTCGACGTGGCGCACGGCTCGTTGCCCGACACCCTGCTGACCGCAGCGGAGCAGCTCGCGGGCGTGCGCGTCGACTCGATCCGGCCCTACACCGGAATCCTCGACACCCACCGGGAACTGGAGCTGATCGATCAGGTCGCCACGGCCACCGACGACCGGCTCCAGGTCCTGGTGGACGGCGCCCCGCGCGTGCTGCGGGTCGGCTGGGCGACGGTGATCGGCATCGGCTCGCGCGGGACGTATCGGGTGGTCGGCAGCTCGGGAGCCCCCGAAACCCATGCCGGGGAGGCGCCGTGGATGCCGCTGGCCAAACCGACGGTCCTCGACGGCGAGGACGACTGGGTGCCGACGGTGTGGAAGGACATGAACACCACGCTCGCGGCGGCCCCCCTCGGGCATTCCGACCAGGCGCTGCTGCTCGGCCGCCCGGGCGGACCGGAGTTCCGGCCGTCCGAGATCGCCCGGCTCGGCTACCTGGCCGGCATCGTGGCGACCGTGCTCAGCTAGTCCGGGGTCGCCCCGCCGGCTCAGACGAACTCGCGCACCAGCACGGTGAGCGCGACGCCCGGCATCGGCTCCCAGTCGCGCTGGGGCGCGGGGACGAAATCGTTGCGATCGTAGATACGGCGGGCATCGACCATGTCGGCCTCCGTCGAGATCACCACGCGCGCGAGCCCGCGATCGTAGGCCTCGTCCAGGACGTGCTTCACCAGCGCCGAGCCCACACCTTTGCCGCGGGCGGTCGGCGCGACCGCGAGCATCCGGAACTCCAGTTCGCCCGGCTCCGCGACGTCGGCGAAGGGGGTGCCGGGCTCGGCGATCGTCAGCGAACCGACGATCTCGTCGCCTGCGACGGCCACCACGACCTCGGCGTGCTCCGCGCGGGCCGCGGTATCGCGCAGGCGGTCCACGTACGCGCTCGTGTCCGGCACGAATCCACCGTCGACGTAGACATCGACGGTCAGCTCGCCGATGGTGTCGAAGTCGGCGGGTGTTGCGGGGCGAATCTCGATCATGGCGTCACTATCGCAGGACTTTCGTGAGATCCGGTCACGCGCGCGGGCCGATTGTGAACAACCTCACCCCCCGACCAGGGTCGACGTGAGGGGCGCGAGCAGGCCTTATGCCCGCAGCAGCAACGCGCTGTCGCCGAACTCGTGCCACAGGTATCCCTCCTCGAGCGCGGCCTCGTAGGCCCGGCGCACCGCCGCGGTGCCCACCACGGACTCGAGCAGCATCAGGTGCGACGCGCCGGGGGCATGCCAGCCCGTGATCAGTCCGTCCACCACCCGGGCGGGCCGCCGCGCGCTCAACACCAGGTCCGTCCAGCCGGCCCCTGCCACGGCCGTCCCGCGCTTGGTGGCCCCGGTTTCGAGCGCACGGGTCACCGTGGTGCCGACCGCGATGACCCGGCCGCCCGCCGCGCGCCGGTCGTTGATCAACCGGGCGGTCCACTCCGGCAGCTCATACCGCTCGGGGATCGGCTGCTCTCCTGGTTCGGCCGACGAGACCGACGTGTGCAGCAGGATCGGCGCGACCACCACCCCGGACACGGCCAGCTCGGTGATCATCGCGTGCGTGAAAGGCCTTGCCGCGCTGGCCATCTCCGCGCTCCCCCGGTCCTTCCCGAAGATGGTCTGGTAATACGGCAGCGGCCACCGTTCCCGCACGTACGCGTAGGTGATCGGCCGGCCGGCGACAGCGAGCAGATCCCGCGGGACGTCCGCGACGCCGTCGATCTCCGCGCGCCACAGCCTGATCGACGTCCGCGGCCAGGGTTCCCGCAGCGTTGCCTGCGCGCCGAGCGGAAGGCGAATGCGCATGCCCGCAGCGGCGGCACCGAGCGGCCCGGTGACCGGACCCGGCGCACGCACTTCAACCACCCAGGCGCCGTCGTCGAGCGGCGTGGAGAAATGCACGACCACCCGGCCCACACCGTCGACCGTGCCGTCGACGGCGGCGGCGAGGGTGGCCGACGTGTTCACAATCACTACGTCGCCGGCGCGCAGATATCTCGGCAGCTCATGGAAACGGGCGTGTTCCACCCGCTGCCCCTCGGCCACCAACAGGCGCACGGTGTCCCGCAGCTGCCCGCGGCTCTCCGGCGGGCCGCTCGCCTCCAGCCGATCCGGCAGCACGAAGTCGGGTCCGGCCGCGGTCGCGACCCTCACCTCGGTCACGACGACGCCGCCGTGGTCAGCAGGTTCGCCGCGCGATAGCGGCCGCTCGCCGGTCGGGTGTCGAGGAGCCGCAACAGCGCGGGCACCACCGTCTCGGGTTCGGGCCGGTCGGAGATGTCCTCGCCCGGGAATGCCGCCTGGTGCATCGCGGTGCGCATGTCACCCGGGTCGAACGCGTACACCGAGAGCCGCGGATGCTCCACCGCGAGCACCGCCGTCGCGTGATCGAGGGCGGCCTTCGCCGCACCGTATCCGCCCCACCCCGCATAGGCCTCGACCGCCGCGTCCGACGACACGTTCACGATCGCACCTCCCGCACGGCTCACCGGTTCGAGCAGCGCGGAGATCAACGCCAACGGCGCGAGCACGTTCGTCGCGAACACTGTCGTCAGCTCGGCCTCGGGGTACCGTGCGAGCGTCGGCATCGGGCTGGGTCCGAGTGCACTGGCGTTGTTGAGCAGCAGGTCCAACCGCCCGCGGGAGGCGATCTCCCCGCGGAGCCGTTCTCTGTGGCCTGCATCGGTGACATCGCCCTGGCAGGTGGTGATCCCGTTCGCCTTGGCCGCGACCCGTTCGAGTGGCGCCGCGTTGCGGCCGGTGATGATCACCTGCCAGCCCCGTTCGGCCAGCGCGAGTGCCACCGCCCTGCCCAGGCCGGCCGATCCGCCGGTGATCAACGCCGTGCTGGTGTCGTTCATCAGTGCTCCTTGCGTCCGGTGACTTCTGGGACCATCCTGAAAGCTCAAGTTCACTTGATGTCAAGGACCGCAGGTGAGGAACTCGCGATGCGCACCACGGATCTGCTGACCGTCGGCGAGGTGGCGCGGCGCAGCGGCTTGGCCCCGTCCGCACTGAGGTACTACGAGGACCAGGGACTGATCGCGTCGAGCAGGACGTCGGGCAACCAACGGCGCTATCAGCGCAGCGTGCTCCGCAGGATCGCGTTCGTCCGCGCCGCCAGGAGCATCGGGCTCAGCCTCGACGAGGTGGCCGAGGCGCTCGCGCAGCTGCCGGACGGGCGCGCCCCGACCAGGGCCGACTGGACGAGACTCTCGCAGAGTTGGCGCAGCAGGCTCAACGAGCAGATCGACGCCCTGATCGCGCTGCGCGACGGACTCGACTCCTGCATCGGCTGTGGGTGCCTGTCCCTCAAGACCTGCGCGCTGTCGAACCCGGGCGACGCCGCCGCGAGCTACGGACCGGGCGCGGCCTACCTACCCAAGGCGCTGCACCCCGACGATGCGGACCGCTCCGCCTGACCGCCCTGCCACTCCTACCCCGGCAGCCGGGCGCGCAGGGCCCGCACGAACCAGTCGAGCGCGGCCGCCGAGCTGTCGGGCACTGCCCATCCGTTGACCACGGCGAGCAACCGAAGATAGCGCTCCCGGCGCGGGTCGTTCGCGGCCTCCAGCCGCGACAGCAGCCGCCGCCGAAGCGCGACGTCGTCGTCGGAATTGCCGCGCAGCCGGGAGTATTCCGCGGTCACCTCCGCCACCACCGGGTCGGCCGCGGACGAGGCCGGGTCGATGCCGGCGGCCAGCATCGGCTCGGCGTGGTCACGGACGAGCGCGACGATCTCGCGGCGCACGCCCGCGGAGCCGTCGTGTGCGCGGTCGTCTGCGTGGCCGCTCGCCATCTCCCGCATGACGGCGCGAAAGTCCGGATCCCAGGACAGCTCGGCCAGTTCCACCCACGCCTCGACCTGTTCGGCCTCGGGATCGTCGGGCAGTTCGGGGGTCATCGAGCGCATCATCCCCTCGAACGCGGGATCGCCGTCCAGCCCGCCGAAGGCGTGGTCGAGGAAATCGCCTATCAGGCTGCGCCGTTCGGTCTCGGACAGCTTGGCCAGCTTGTGCACGAGCCTCATCTCCTCCGGGCCGGAGCCGCGCTTGGCGACCACCGACAAGACCGTCCGCCGCAGGCGCAGCGTCCGGATCTGCGCCGCCAGTGCCTCCGCGTGCGCCGCCGCGACCTCGGGCAGGGAGGTCTGGCGGTCCACGACGCCCTTGATCGTGGCCAGGTCCAGTCCCAGCTCGCGCAGCGTCCGCACGAGGTCCAGTCGTGCGACCGAGTCGACGTCGTAGAGCCGGTAGCCGCCCGGGCTGCGGCCGGTCGCAGGCACGATCCCCCGATCCGCATAGAACCGAATGACCTTGACCGTCAGTCCGGTTCGCCTGGCCAGGTCACCGATCGAGAAGAGCGCGTCGTCGTCCATGTCCCCACTCTCGCGTCTCCCCCTGCGGGAGACTCAAGTCCCGTGCCGCGGCCATCGCTCCGACCTGCGGAAACGAGCTCCGAAGCCGCTGCGCCGATGCTAGCCTGGATGAACGCGGCGACCGGAAAGGCGCTTGTCGATGAATGGACACATTCGGAGATCGGCCACGGTGGCGCTGGCGCTGGCCGCCGCAGCGTTTGTTGTCGCTCCCCCGCAGGCGCACGGTTTCGCCGAGGACATCTGCTACTCCGAGGGCGGCGCCCCGCCGCACAACTGTGCGCCCTTGCCGCAGTCGTGTCCGCTCGACGATCCGAACGGGCCGCTGTGCGGACTCGAGGCGTTCGTTCGCTACGGGTACACGTTGCGTCAGCCGCTCGGCGGACGCAGCCTCGTGCATTCCGACTCGACCTACATCATCGCCCGCACCGTCGGCTTCTCGGAGCGGGATGCGTATTGGATCGCGGCGTACGACGAGGCGACAGACCTGGGCACCTTCGCGCCACGAGACGTGAACGGCCAACTCGTCGCCGACGCCGCCGCGTTGACCACCAAGGACATCGGCGGTCTCGTGCGCACGCATTTCGCCACCGGCGGGTTCCTCTTCCATTTCCTCCCGACGATGCGGGGACCGCTGGATCCCGAGCCCGACGGGATGCGACCCGACGTCGATGATCCCGCGCACGAGGTCATGCTCACGCACGTGCGGCGGTGGGCCATGGCCGGGCCGGGCGGCAGCGCCCCGTTGTGCACGGGAGGCTTCACCACTCGCTCGGCCGACGGCGACTATGCCACTGGCGCAGCCTGTTACGCGGACCCGGAGCCGGCGCAGATCAACGGCGTGTACAGCGTGGAGACCCCGGTCGCGATCCCGTTCACCAACGTCACCGGAGAGCAGGTCATCTCCGACGGGGTGTCCTCATCGCAATTCGACTCCTGGATCGGCGCCGACTCGTGGAACGCGAGGATCGGCATCTACATCCACGCCCTCGGTGATCGCATCTCACACCATGCCTGCACCGACGCCGGCACGATCAGCGCGCCGTCGCCGGACCGGCCGGAGTTTCGCATCGATCTGAACAAGCCCACCTGTGACCAGGGCCCGCACGCGGTCCGCCACGAGTACGAGACCGGTGTGGATTTCGCCGGGCTCGAGTCGGAGGACCAGACCACGAAAGCGGCGCTGTCAATGGTCTACGACGAGCTCGTCGAATTCGCACGGATCCGCGGAACCCTCGATGCCCAGGCCACCACGCCTTCGACCAAGAACGCACTCGTGCTCGATGGGCTGTTGCCGGCCTTGGAGGTCGGGAATCCGGTCGAGCGGATGGAAGCCGTCACCGATGTCGGTTGCCGGCTCGGTGTGCCTGCCTTTCCTGGAAGCCCCGCCTGTCGGGGGTGATTGCTACCGCGTTCGGTAGTGCAGGAACACCGTCCCGCCCTCGAACCGACGCTCGTCGACGAGCCGCAGGTCGAGCCGAACGTCCGCGGGCAGCGCCGGGGTGCCGCCGCCCACCACGGCCGGGACGAGATACAGCTGCCACTCGTCGACGAGTCCCGCCCGGATCGCGCTGGCAGCGAGCCCAGGGCCGCCGATCGACAGGTCGCCGGGCGAGGACGCCTTCAACGCTCGGATCGCCGCGGGATCGAACTCCCGCTCGAGCCGGGTGCGGGAGGTCGAGACCGCCTGCAGGGTGGTGGAGTACACGATCTTGTCGGCGGCCCGCCACAGCTCAGCGAAGTCATCCGCTGCAGGCGGGCCCGCGTCGCCGGCGATGAACTCCCAGCCGGCCATCACCTCGTACATGCGGCGCCCGTAGAGGTAGGTGCCGATCGGTCGCTCGCGGCCGTTGACGAAACCGTGCACTTCCTCGTCCGGCATGGCCCAGTCGAAATTGCCGTCGCGGTCCGCGACGTATCCGTCGAGCGAACAGATCGACGAGTAGATCAACGCGCCCATGTCGTCCTCCCGATGTGCGGGCTATCCGGCGGTGTCGGCGTCGCCTTCCCCGCCTGCAGGCGTCACCGCGTCCGGGCCGCGCTCGAGCAGCAGCCGGAACCCGTCCTCGTCGAGCACCGGCACCCCGAGCTCGATCGCCTTGTCGTGCTTGGAACCCGGGGCCTCGCCCACCACCACGAACGCGGTCTTCTTCGACACCGACCCGGCGGCCTTACCGCCGCGGATCAGGATCGCCTCCTTGGCGCCGTCGCGGGTGAACCCGACGAGCGAGCCGGTGACCACGATCGACAGGCCCTCGAGGTTGCGCTCGATCGACTCGTCGCGAGCGTCCTCCATCGACACCCCGGCGGCGCGCCACTTTGCGACGATCTCGCGATGCCAGTCCACCGCAAACCATTCGACGACCGCGGCGGCGATGGTGCCTCCGACGCCGTCCACGGCCGCCAGTTCCTCCACCGAGGCGTTCTCGATCCGCTCGAGGCTGCCGAATTCGGAGGCCAGCGCCCGGGCCGCGGTGGGCCCGACGTGCCGGATGGACAGCGCCACCAGCACCCGCCACAGCGGCTTTTCCTTGGCCGAGTGCAGGTTGTCGAGGAGCCTGCGCCCGTTCGCCGACAGCGCGCCCGCCTTGGTGGTGAACAGCGAGGTCTTCATCAGGTCGTCGGCGGTGAGCGAGAACAGGTCTCCCTCGTCGGCGATCACCCCCGACTTGAGCAGCTCGGTCGCCGCCTCGTAGCCGAGCACCTCGATGTCGAAGGCACCACGCCCCGACACGTGAAAGACCCTCTCCCGCAACTGCGCCGGGCAGGACCGCTGGTTCGGGCACCGAATGTCCGCGTCGCCCTCCTTGGCGGGCGCCAGCTCGGTGCCGCACTCGGGGCAGTGTGTGGGCATCACGAACTCACGCTCGTCCCCGGTGCGCACATCGACCACGGGGCCGAGCACCTCGGGGATGACCTCGCCCGCCTTCCGGATGACCACCATGTCGCCGATCAGCACACCCTTGCGCTTGACCTCCGACCCGTTGTGCAGCGTCGCGAGCGAGACGGTCGATCCGGCAACCGTCACCGGCTCCATGTAGGCGAACGGGGTGACCCGGCCGGTCCGGCCGACGCTGACCCGGATGTCGAGCAACCGGGTGGTGGCCTCCTCCGGCGGATACTTGTACGCGATGGCCCAGCGCGGAGCCCGTGAGGTGGAACCGAGCCGCCGATGCAGCGCCATCTCGTCGACCTTGACCACCAGGCCGTCGATCTCGTGTTCCACGTCGTGGCGGTGCTCGTCCCAGTAGGCGACCCTCGCCACGACCTCATCGACGCCGCGGACGCGCGCGGTGTGCGTGGAGACGGGCAGCCCCCAGGCCGCCAGCGCGGTGTAGGCGTCGTGCTGGGACGCCGGTGCGAAGCCCTCGATCCGGCCGAGCCCGTGGCAGATCATGCCGAGCCGGCGCTTGGCCGTGACCGCCGGGTTCTTCTGCCGCAGTGATCCGGCCGCCGAGTTGCGGGGATTGGCGAACGGCGCCTTGCCCTCCGCGACCAGCGAGGCGTTGAGGGCCTCGAAGTCCTCGAGCCGGAAGAACACCTCGCCGCGCACCTCGAGCAGCGACGGGATCGGGAACTCCTCGCTCGGCGTCAGCACGTGCGGGATCTCCTCGATCGTGCGCGCGTTGAGGGTGACGTCCTCGCCGGTGCGGCCGTCGCCGCGGGTGGCGCCGCGCACCAGCCTGCCGTTCTCGTAGACCAGGTTCAGCGCGACGCCGTCGATCTTCACCTCGCAGAGGTAGTGCAGGTCGGAGCCATCAGGCGCGGAGCCTGCGGAGTGACCATCCAACACTGCAGCTTCCACCCGCCGCACCCAGGTGCGCAGCTCCTCCTCGTCGAAGACGTTGTCCAGGCTCAGCATTCGCTCGAGGTGGTCCACCGCGGTGAACTCGGTGGCGAACCCGCCGCCGACGAGCTGGGTGGGCGAGTCCGGGGTGCGCAGATCGGGGCGCGCCTCTTCGAGCGCGATCAGCCGGTTCAGCAGGGCGTCGAACTCACCGTCGGAGATGATCGGCGAGTCCCGCACGTAGTAGCGGAACTGATGCTCGCGCACCTCCTCCGCGAGCCGCTGCCATTCTTCGCGTTCGTCGGAGGTCGCTGCTGACAGTGCTGGTTCAGACCCCTGGGCTGCGTTCTCGTCCACGCCGGAAGGTTATCGCAGGAGGCAGACAACGCCGCCGCTCGAGCGGGCGCCCGCGGGTCCTGTTCAGTCGAACTCGGCGCCGTCCGCGAATGCCCTCGTCAGCTCGGCGGCGCGACGCAGCGCCGTCCGCGCCCACTCCGGGCTCGCGCCCGCGAGACCGCATCGAGGCGTCACCGTCACCTGCGAGGCGAGGACCGACCGCGGGAACCCCAGCCGGTCGACGAGTGTCACCGCGGGCTCGGCGAGTTCGCGCCAGCCGGGCGCGGGCTCGGCGCTCAGCGTCGGCACCAGCCCGAGGGCCAGCGTGAGGCCGTCCTCGAGCAGTTCGCCGACCCCGTCGAGGTCCGCGACCGTCAGCTCGCTCAGGTCCAGTCCGATCATCGCGGCCCCGCTGCGACGCAACAGCCTCAGCGGCAGACCGGCGGCGCAGGAGTGCACCAGCACCGGCGACTCCAGCCGGTCGATCACCGACGAGAGTACGGCGAGCGCCTCCGGTTCGGGCATCGCGCGCGGGGTCTGCAGGATCGAGACGCCCGCCAGCGAACCGGCCAGCACCGCAGGCAATCCGGGCTCGTCGAGCTGCACCACGACGGGCGAGCCGAGCCTGCGGGCCACCTCGTCGACGTGCACGGTCAGCCCCTCGGCCAGCGATTCGGCGAGGTCGCGCAGCGCGCCCGCGTCGGTGAGCACGCGGTGTCCGCCGGACAGCTCGACCTGCGCGGCCAGCGTCAGCGGCCCGACCGACTGGATCTTCACCGGCTGATCGGTGCCCCGGCGCCCGGCGACCTCCCAGGCCTCCTCGAGCGCGTCCAGGTCACGCCGGAGCAGGTCGCGGGCCCGACGCGTCACCGCACCCGGCCGCTGCGCGAGCCGGTAGGCGGTGGTGGAGGTGTCCAGCGGCATGTCGACCAGCAGCGCGGCCGCGCGGCCGATCATGTCTGCGCCGACGCCGCGGTCGGGCAATTCGACCAGGTGCGGCAGCGCGGGAAGCTCGCCGACCACGATGGCGGCGGCCTCCCGCGGATCGGTGCCGGGCCAGGAACCGACGCCGGTCGCGACGCCGACCGGGATGGACGGTGCCGTCACCGACGGTCCGTGCCGGTACCGACGATGGTGCCGCTGCCGAGGACCTCGTCGCCCGCGGGGTCGGGCCGGTACAGCACGACCGCCTGCCCCCTGGCCACGCCGGTCAGCGGCTCGCGCAGCTGCACGTCCAGTCCGCCGTCGACCGGCACGACCACTGCCTCGGCCAGTCCGCCGTGCGCCCGGACCTGCACCACGCACTCGATCGGTCCCTGCGGCGCCGCGCCGGAGGTCCAGATCGCGCGCTCGGCCGCGATCGACCAGACCTGTAGGCGCTCGGCCGAGCCGACGGTGACGGTGCCGGTCTCGGGTTCGATGGCGGTGACGTAGCGCGGCTTGCCGTCGGCCGCCGGGCCCTGCACGCCCAGTCCCTTGCGCTGACCGATGGTGAAGCCGTGCACGCCCTCGTGATCGGCGAGCACCTCACCGGAGTCCGCGTCGACGACCTTGCCGGGCCGGATCCCGATCTTGGCGCCGAGGAAGGCCCGGGTGTCCCCGGACGGGATGAAGCAGATGTCGTGGCTGTCGGGCTTGTCCGCGACCGCGAGCCCGCGCTCGGCGGCCTCGGCGCGGATCTGCGGCTTCGGGGTGTCGCCGACGGGGAACATGGCCCGGGAGAGCTGCTCGGCGGTGAGCACGCCGAGGACATAGGACTGGTCCTTGTCCGCGTCGACGGCCCGGCGCAGCACGCCGTCCTCCATGCGCGCATAGTGACCCGTCGCGACAGCATCGAAACCGAGCGCGATCGCGCGGTCCGCGAGGGCGGCGAACTTGATCTTCTCGTTGCAGCGCAGGCAGGGGTTCGGCGTCTCGCCTGCGGCGTAGGACTCGATGAAGTCCTCGATCACGTCTTCCTTGAAGCGATCCGCGAAATCCCAGACATAGAAGGGGATCCCGAGGATGTCGGCGGCGCGGCGCGCGTCCCCGGCGTCTTCCTTGGAGCAGCAGCCACGCGATCCGGTTCGCAGGGTCCCCGGCGCGGTGGACAGCGCCAGGTGCACGCCAACCACCTCGTGTCCGGCGGCCACCGCACGCGCCGCCGCCACCGCGGAGTCCACTCCGCCGCTCATCGCCGCCAGTACCCGCATCAGCGTGCCCCTCCCCTGGCCCCGGCACCCGCCAGGCCCGCCATCCTGGCCCGATCGACCACCTGCGGCAGCGCCGCGATCAACGCATCGACGTCGGAATCGGTCGAGGTGTGTCCCAACGAGAACCGCAGCGACCCGCGCGCGACGGTCGGGGCGACGCCCATCGCGATGAGCACGTGACTGGCGCTGGCGACCCCGGCCGTGCACGCCGACCCGGTCGAGCACTCGATCCCCGCCGCGTCGAGCAGCATCAGCAGCGAATCACCCTCGCAGCCGGGAAAGGTGAAGTGCGCATTGCCGGGCAGTCGCTGATCGCCTGCCGGGCCGTTCAGCACCGCCGTCGGCACGGCAGCGCTGACCCCGGCGATCAGCCGCTCGCGCAGCCTGATCAGCTCGACGGAGCGGGAATCCATGTCCGACACGGTCTTCCGCAGCGCGGTCGCCATCGACACCACCGCGGCGGTGTCCAGGGTGCCCGCACGAAGGTCGCGCTCGTGGCCGCCGCCGTGCAGCAGCGGCACGCACCGCACCTGACGGCCGAGCAGCAACGCGCCTGCGCCCTGCGGCCCACCGAACTTGTGCGCGGCGATGCTCAGGGCGGAGAGCCCGCTGGCCGCGAAGTCCACCGGCAGCTGCGCAACGGCCTGCACCGCGTCGCTGTGGATCGGGACCCCGAACTCGGTGGCGACGGCGGCGAGTTCGGCGATCGACATGATCGAGCCGACCTCGTTGTTCGCCCACATGACGGTGACGAGCGCGACCTCGTCGGCGCTCGCGGCCAGCTCGACGCGCAACGCATCGGGGTCGATGCGGCCGTGCCGGTCCACCGGCAGCCACGTCACCTCGGCGCCCTCGTGCTCCACCAGCCACTCGACCGCGTCGAGCACGGCGTGGTGCTCCACGGCGCCCGCGATGATCCTGCGGCGTCGCGGGTCGGCGTCGCGGCGGGCCCAGTAGATGCCCTTGACGGCGAGGTTGTCGCTCTCGGTACCCCCGGAGGTGAAGATGACCTCCGACGGCCGTGCGCCCAGGTCGGCCGCGATGGACTCCCGCGCCTCCTCCACCCGGCGGCGGGCCGCGCGGCCCGAGCCGTGCAGCGAAGACGCGTTGCCCACCGTGGCGAGCACCGCGGTCATCGACTCGATGGCCTCGGGCAGCATCGGCGTCGTCGCGGCGTGATCGAGGTAGACCTGGGATGGCGCACTGGACCGCAGGGTGGCATCACTGCGGTTGGAGGCGCTCGGGTGGGGCGTTGTCATGACCTGACCAGGATAGCCCGTCGCCCGGGGGCCGCTGCGACCGCGACTGTGCTGGTAGGCGCGCTCACGCCGCCGTGGTCTGACGCTCCTCCATGCTGTCGAGGATGTCCTGCACGGTCAGGTCCGCGCCGAGGATCTCGCGCGCCGCCCGCTCGCAGCGCCGCGCCAGCTCCCTGCGGTCGGCGCCCGGCTCCTCGAGGGGCGCGAGCAGGACCTCCACGTCGAGCCCGCGCAGCCCGACCGTCCGGCGTAGCGATGCGGCCAGCGTCTGGTCCCCGACGAAGCAGGCCGTGGTGTCCAGCCGCCCGTCCGGTGTGCAATACCTGATCCCGACGGGCTGCACCAGCGCGCCTGCCGCGACCGCGGACTGGAACAGGGCGGGGCGGAAGCTGCCATAGGCACGCCCGCACCAGGTGGTCCCCTCCGGGAAGGCCACCACCCGTCCGCCGGCCCGCAGCCGCTCCGCGGCCTCGTCGACCGCGCCTGGCAGCTCGGACAACCGCGCCCGGTCGATCGGGATGATCCGCATCCGCCGCGCCAGGGTCCCGAGCAGCGGCCAGTCCAGCAGGTCCGCCCTGGCCACGAAGTCGGCGGGCCCCAGCGCGCAGAGCACGAGCACATCGGCCCAGGAGACGTGCCCGGCCACCACCAACACACCCCGTTCCCCCGGGTCGAGGTCGAGTCCGCGCTCGTCGCGCACCCGCAGCCGCATGCCCAACCCGCGCAGCGCGGCCCGCGAGTAGCCGCGCTGCAGCGAGCGGCGCCAGGATCCCGGCAGGACCCCACCCGCCAGCAGAACGGGCAGCGAGAGCAGCATCGCCGCGAGCATCGCGCACCGAGCGGCCTTCCGGGCCAGGCCGGCCCGCTCCGCCGCGGTGGGCAGGCAACCGTCGCCGCAGGGGCTCGAGGGCATCCAGTCGTGCGTCATCGGACGATCATCGGGACGGCGGCGGCGGCCGACCGCAGCCGGCTCAGGTAGCGCTCGTCGGCCTCCGCCATGCCCAGCAGGGCCACGAAGTCCGCGACACCGAAGTCGGGGTCGTGGGCGGGCTCGCCGCAGATCGAGGCGCCAAGGCGCAGGTAGCCGCGCAGCAGCGGGGGCAGCACCGTGCGGGCGGGGGCCGCGATCTCGTCCAGGCCGGGCACCGGCCGCAGCGGACGCACCCGGAGGTCCGGGGCGGTGGCGTGCGCGTCGAGCAGTCGGTCGCGGACCCCGCGCACGTTCGCGCCCGGCAGATCAGTCGGCCGGGCCTGCATCGGGACCGACACGCAACCCATGGCCCAGCGGTAGCCGGTGAGCTCCAGGTAGTTGAGGATGCCCGCCCACATCAGGCCCAGCACCGAACCGGAACGGTGATCGGGGTGCACGCAGGCCCGGCCCATCTCGACGAGCTGTGGGCGCAGCTGGTCGAGTGCGGAGAGGTCGAACTCGGTGGCGGTGTAGAGCCCGCCCGCGGCGATCGCGGCGTCCGGGGTCAGCATCCGGTAACAGCCGACGACCTCGTCGGCCAGCTCGTCGCGTACCAGCAGGTGATCGCAATACTCGTCGAAGTGGTCGGCGTCGAGACCGTCGGAGATGCCGCGAACCGCGCCTTCGAAGCCCGGTTCGGCCGCGAAAACCTGGTATCGCAGCCGCTGCGCTGCGATCCGGTGCTCGCGGTCCGAGGACAGCAGCAGGGTGTATCTGGGGACGGTGGTGACGCTCGGGCAATCGTTGATGAGGACCGGCGTTGTCGTCATGCCCGAAGGGTCACCGAGCCGGGCGGCCACCCGGCATCAGGTCGGTGTCGTGTCGATGCAACTTCGGTGAACACGACGACGGCCCCGTTCCCAACAGGGAACGGGGCCGCCGAAAGGTGACGCGGGATCAGCCCTTGTGAGCCTTGACCGCCTCGGTGAGCTGCGGTGCGACGTTGAACAGGTCGCCGACGACGCCGTAGTCCGCGATCTCGAAGATCGGGGCCTCTTCGTCCTTGTTGACGGCGACGATGGTCTTCGACGTCTGCATGCCTGCGCGGTGCTGGATGGCGCCGGAGATGCCGAGCGCGATGTACAGCTGCGGGGAGACCGTCTTACCGGTCTGACCGACCTGGAACTGGCCCGGGTAGTAGCCCGAGTCCACGGCGGCACGCGAGGCACCGACCGCGGCGCCGAGCGAGTCGGCGAGCTCCTCGACCACGCTGAACTTGTCGGCGCTGCCGACGCCACGGCCACCGGAGACGACGACCGACGCCTCGGTGAGCTCGGGGCGGTCGCCGCCGACGATCGGGTTGCGCGAGGTCACCTTGACTGCGCTCTCGTCCTGAGCAGGCACCTCGACGGTGACCTGCTCGGCGGCACCGGCCTGCGGCTGGGCCTCGACGGCACCCGGGCGAACCGAGATGACCGGGACCTCGCCGTTGGCCTTGGCCTCGACGGTGAACGCGCCACCGAAGATCGAGTGCACGGCGCTGCCGTCGGCCTTGACCTCGATGACGTCGCTGAGCAGGCCGGAACCGATCCGCGCGGCAAGACGTCCGGAGACCTCTTTGCCCTCGGTGGTGGCGGCGGTGATCACGGCGGCCGGTCCGGCGGACTCGACCAGGGCGGCGAGGACGTCGACCTTCGGGGTGATCAGGTAGCCGTCGATGTCATCGGACTCGGCGACGTAGATCTTCGCGGCGCCCGCGGCGGCCAGGGCCTCGGCGAGCTTCGCCGCGGTTCCGGCCGGGCCCGCGACGACCGCGGCCGGCTCACCGAGCGCGCGCGCTGCGGTGATGAGCTCGGTGCTGACCTTCTTGAGCGCACCCTCGGCGTGCTCGACGAGCACAAGTACTTCTGCCATTGCTGTCTTCTCCTACGTGTGGGTCTGCTGGTTGAGGGGCGCGATCAGATGATCTTCTGGCCGACGAGGTAAGCGGCGATCTTGCTGCCGCCATCGCCCTCGTCGGCGACGCGCTCACCAGCGGTACGCGGGGGCTTGGGGGTGGACGCGGTGACGGTGGTGCCCGCGTTCGCGACGCCAACGGTCTCCGGGTCGACGCCGAGGTCGGCGAGGGTGAGGACCGAAACTTCCTTCTTCTTCGCGGCCATGATGCCCTTGAAGGACGGGAAGCGCGGCTCGTTGATCTTCTCGGTGACCGAGACGATGGCGGGCAGCGAGGCCTCGAGGCCGAAGATGCCCTCGTCGGTCTCGCGCTCGCCGGTGACCTTGCCGTCGGCGACGGTGAGCTTGCGCAGCTGGGTGAGCTGCGGGATGCCGAGGTACTCGGCGATGATGGCCGGAACGGCGCCGACGCGGCCGTCGGTGGCCTCGTTGCCTGCGATGATCAGGTCCGCAGGCTCATCGTTCTCGAAGCCGATCTGGCCGAGCGCGGCGGCCAGGGTCCAGCCGGTCTGGATGGCGTCGGAGCCGTGCAGGGCCGGGTCGTTGATGTGAACGGCCTTGTCGGCACCCATGGACAGCGCCTTGCGGATGGCATCGGTGGCGCGGTCCGGGCCGGCGGACAGCACGGTCACCTCGCCCCCCTGCGCCTCCTTGATGAGCAGGGCCTCCTCGACCGCGCGCTCGTTGATCTCGTCGAGCACGGCGTCCGCGGCCTCGCGGTCCAGCGTGAAGTCACCATCGGTGAGCTTGCGCTCGGACCAGGTGTCAGGAACCTGCTTGATCAAAACGACGATGTTCGTCATGGGTCTTCGTCGACCTCCTGTGTATTTCTGCCTGATGATCGAGAGCAGCTCCACGCCGAGGAGGAGCGCTCGCGTAACCGTCTCGTTCGCACGTCGGGTGTGCGTCAGATTACCCCATGTTAAGTTACCCGCTAGTAACTTGGGTGGGAAACCTCGTCCACCATAACGGCCAGGAGGATCATTCATGCCTGTGATGTGGACCACCCCGACCAGTTCTGACACCGAGGGCACTAACCTCCCAACGGTGAGCGATTCATCTGTCTCGACCCCGGCCATGTCCGTCGACGCCGATAACCACCCGACGGCTGCCGAGGCGACCCCGCAGCCGAGCGAAGCGACCCTGCCGCTGACCGGCGAGCGCACCGTCCCGGGCGTGCCCGAGGAGAACTACTGGTTCCGCCGTCACGAGGTGGTGTACCGACAGCTGCTCGAGCGCTGCGCCGGCCGCGCCGTCCTCGAGGCCGGGTCCGGAGAAGGCTACGGCGCCAACATGATTGCCGACGTGGCCGAGAAGGTCATCGGGCTCGACTACGACACCTCCGCCGTCGAGCACGTGCGGGCCCGATACCCGCGCATCGACATGCGCCAGGGCAACCTCGCGGACCTCCCGCTGCCCGACGCCAGCGTCGGGATCGTGGTCAACTTCCAGGTGATCGAGCACCTGTGGGACCAGGCCCAGTTCCTGGCCGAGTGCTTCCGCGTGCTCACCCCCGGCGGCGAGCTGCTGATCAGCACCCCGAACCGGATCACCTTCTCCCCCGGCCGGGACACCCCGCTCAACCCGTTCCACACCCGCGAGCTCAACGCCGCCGAGATGACCGAGCTCCTCGAGGAGGCCGGCTTCGTCGTCGACCTGATGACCGGCGTGCACCACGGCTCCCGCCTGCGCGAGCTCGATGCCAAGCACGGCGGCTCCTTCATCGACGCCCAGATCGACCGCGCGCTGGCGGGCGAGCCGTGGCCTGCGGACCTCGTCGCCGACGTCGAGGCCATCACCGTGGACGACTTCGCGCTCACCGAGCCCGACATCGACGCCAGCCTGGACCTGGTCGCCATCGCGCGGAAGCCCGCGGTGTCAGGGTGAGCCAGCCGACCGGAGTTGCGCAGGAACCGGGCATGTTCTGCCTGGTCCTGCACTCACACCTGCCGTGGTTGGCGAACCACGGCCGGTGGCCCGTCGGCGAGGAATGGCTCTACCAGTCCTGGGCGGCCACCTACCTGCCCGTCGCCCGCGTGCTGCGCACGCTCGCCGCGGAAGGCCGCACCCGGCTGCTCAGCCTCGGCATCACCCCGGTGCTGGCGGCCCAGCTCGACGACCCGCACTGCCTGGCCGGGATGCACCACTGGCTTGGCAACTGGCAGCTGCGCGCCCACGAGGCAGCGGGTATGCGCGACCAGGCGCACCGCGACCTCGGCGCCCGCGAGCACCGACTCGCCGCGGAGGCGCTGACCGACTTCGAGGAGCGCTGGGCGCACGGCGGCTCGCCGGTGCTGCGCGGGCTCGTCGACGCCGACGCCATCGAGCTCCTCGGTGGACCGCTGGCCCATCCGTTCCAGCCGCTGCTCCATCCACGGCTGCGCTCGTTCCAGCTCAGCGAGGGCCTCGCCGACGCCAAGGCACGTTGGGGCACAAAGCCCTCCGGGATCTGGGCACCCGAGTGCGGCTACACGCCCGGAATGGAACGGGAATACGACGCCGCCGGCGTGCAGCACTTCATGGTGGACGGCCCGTCGCTGCGCGGGGACACCTCCCTCGGCCGCCCGGTCCGCGAATCCGACGTGGTGGCCTTCGGCCGCGACCTGCAGGTCTCGTACCGGGTGTGGTCGCCGAAGTCGGGCTACCCGGGCGACGGCGCCTACCGCGACTTCCACACCTACGACCACGACACCGGCCTCAAGCCCGCACGGGTCACCGGCCGCACCGTCGACTCGAAGGACAAGGCGCCGTACGACCCCGAGCTCGCGGCCGCCGCCATCGATCGACACGTCGCGGACTTCGTCGACACGGTCAGGTCCCGGATGCGCTCGGAGAGCGAACGCATCGGCAGGCCCGCGCTCGTGGTGGCCGCCTTCGACACCGAACTGTTCGGACACTGGTGGTTCGAGGGTCCGCAGTGGCTGGAGAAGGTCCTGCGCGCGCTGCCTGAGGCGGGCATCCCGGTCGGCACCCTCTCCGATGCCAGGGCGGCCGGCTTCGTCGGCGAACCCGTCCAGCTCGCCGACTCCTCCTGGGGCAGCGGCAAGGACTGGCGGGTCTGGGCCGGCGATCAGGTCGCCGACCTCGTGCAGCTGAACACCGAGGTCGTGCAGACCGCGCTGGACGCGGTGGACAAGGCCCGCGGGGCGCAGCGCGCGCCCGGTCGGCCGGAGCTGCGCGATCGCGTCAACGACCAGATCCTGCGCGAGGCCATCATGACCGTGCAGAGCGACTGGGCGTTCATGGTCAGCAAGGACTCCGCCGCCGGGTACGCCCGTGACCGCGCACACCTGCACGCCCACGCCACCCGGGAGATCGCGGGCGCCGTCGCCGCGGGTCACCTGGACCGGGCGCGGCAGCTGGCCGACGGCTGGAACCACGCCGACGGGCTGTTCCCCTCGCTGGACGCCCGGCGACTCCCCGACGACGCGATCGGTGGTCCCGCATGAAGGTCCTGATGGTCTCCTGGGAGTACCCGCCGGTGGTGGTCGGCGGGCTCGGCAGGCACGTGCACCACCTGGCCACCGAGCTGGTGCAGGCCGGCCACGAGGTGGTCGTGCTCTCGCGGCGCCCCACCGGCACCGACGCGTCCACCCACCCGACCATCACCCACATCTCGGAGGGCGTGCTGGTGGTGGCGGTCGCCGAGGACCCGGCGCACTTCGTGTTCGGCGAGGACATGCTGGCCTGGACCCTCGCGATGGGGCACGCCATGGTGCGCGCGGGCGTCGCGCTCGGCAAGCCCGGGCTCGGCGACGGCTGGCAGCCCGATGTCGTGCACGCGCACGACTGGCTGGTCGCGCATCCCGCGATCGCGCTGGCCGAGTACTTCGACGTGCCGCTGGTCTCCACGCTGCACGCCACCGAGGCCGGCAGGCACAGCGGCTGGATCTCCGGGACGATCAACCGTCAGGTGCACTCCGTGGAGTGGTGGCTGGCAAACGAGTCGGACGCGATCATCACCTGCTCCGCCTCGATGGAGGAGGAGGTCACCGAGCTCTACGGTCCGCAATTGCCGCCGATCACGGTGATCCGCAACGGGATCGACGTCACCACCTGGAACTACCGGCAGCGCGCGCCGCGCTCCGGCCCGCCGCGGCTGCTGTTCGTCGGCAGGCTCGAGTACGAGAAGGGCGTGCAGGACATCATCGCTGCGCTGCCCCGGATCCGGCGCAGCCACCCGGGCACCACGCTGGCCGTCGCGGGCGAGGGCACCCAGTTCGAGTGGCTTCAGCAGGAGGCGCGGTCCAACCGGGTCCTGCGCTCGGTGGCCTTCCTCGGCAGTCTCGACCACACTGAGCTGCTGGGCTGGCTGCACGCGGCGGACGCGATCGTGCTGCCCAGCCGGTACGAGCCGTTCGGCATCATCGCGCTCGAGGCGGCGGCGGCGGGCACCCCGCTGGTCACCTCCACCGCGGGCGGGCTCGGCGAGGCCGTCGTCGACGGCGTCACCGGCATGTCCTTCCTACCCGGCGACGTCGAGGGGCTGACGTCGGCGGTGCGCGAGGTGCTCGACGATCCCGCGGCCGCGCAGCGCCGGGCCGACGCGGCCCGCGAACGGCTCACCGCCGACTTCGACTGGCACAGCGTCGCGCTCGACACCGCGCAGGTCTACCTGAGCGCCAAGCGACGGGTGCGACACCCGTTGGCGCGCCCCGACATCCCGCAGCGGCCGCTCCCCGGCCGGTAGGCGGCTCCGCCGCCTGTGCGCGGTTGACGAGTCCCTGGACTCGTCAACCGCGCACAGGCGCGCAGCGCCTCAGCGTGCTGCCGCGGCTTTCTTGCGCTCGATGTCCTCGAGGGCGGCGATGTACTTGGCCCGCTCGGCCGCGCCTGCCTCCCAGGCCTCCTTGCGGTTCTTGACGACCTTGACGGGCGCGCCGACCGCGATGCTGTAATCCGGGATCTCGCCCTTGACCACCGCGTGCGCGCCGAGCACGCACCCGCGGCCGACGATCGTGTTCCGCAGCACGGTCACCTTGGCGGCGACCCAGGTGTCCGGACCGATCCGAACCGGGCCTTTCACGATGCCCTGGTCCTTGATCGGGACGTTGACGTCGTCCATCCGGTGGTCGAAGTCGCAGATGTAGCACCAGTCCGCGACCAGGGTTGAAGCGCCGATCTCGATGTCGAGGTAGGTATTGACGACATTGTCCTTGCCGAAGACGACCTTGTCGCCGATGCGCAGGGAACCCTCGTGGCAGCGGATCGCGTTGCCGTCGCCGATGTGCACCCAGCGGCCGATCTCGAGCCGCGACAGTTCGGGAGTCGAGTGGATCTCCACGTTCTTGCCGAGGAAGACCATGCCGCGCAGGATCACGTGCGGGTTCGCGAGCTTGAACTTGGCCAGCCGGTAGTAGCGCACCAGGTACCAGGGCGTGTACGCCTTGTTCTCGAGCACCCATCGCAGGGAGTCACGAGTCAGGAACTTCGCCTGCTCGCTGTCGGTCCGACGTGATCCCCGCCACCTCGTGCGCAACGGTGCGCCCCACATGCTGGTCATGCCATGCAGCCTACGGTCAGCGAATGTGAGCTCCGCGACGGCCCACTCCGCCGCCCCCGCCGAGCCATCCGCCGCCTCCCAGCAGCGCCGCGACCAGCGCCGCCGTCACCGCGACCACGATGACCGCGAGCAGGGAGGACGTCATCACGCCGATCAGCGTCGCGGCGCCGACGATCAGGCCGACGACGATCACCACCCCCGCCTGAGGCGTGCCGAGCAGGTGATTGTCGTTCGCGTCGACGCGCGGCGAACGGCGCGGCGCACTCAAATCTCCACCCCCTGGCCCTTCCATGTCGCCATTCAAACACAATTGCGACCGGAATTGTGCGTTTCTGTCGGCTAACTATCGCAATCCGATACGGAATGTACCGAAATCACGTTCCAATCACAGGAGGCGCCGGACCTGCTCCATCGCGCCACAATTGGACGCTTGTCATCACGCTGTCCATTGAATTCTGAACCACTCACATTTCGTCCGCGGACCCCGACTGGCGATCGGCACGCCCGATTGTCCTGCGTTCAACGGATAGTCGATCCGCATTCCGCGAAGGGGCGGGTTCACACCCCCCGGGTCTCGGCCGGATAGTCTGCACCGAGCGAAATCCACACGAGGAGTGTTGAATGCGGCGTGTTCTCCGGTCGGCAGCGGTGTCGCTGACGGCAGTTTCGGCGCTGATCATCGGCGGCTGCAGCAGCGCACCACCGCTCGATGACGCCTACGCACCGAGCGGATGGCCCGCCATGCACGCGGACGCCCGCAACAGCGGCACCAGCCCCGCCGAGGGGGCCCGGTCGATCTCCTTCGACTGGTCGCGCCCGATCGGCGCACCGACCGCGACGGCAGCCTCGGTCGCATCGAACGGCCAGATCTTCGTCACCTCGCGCAGCGAGAACGGCTGCAACCTCTTCTCGTTCGAGATCGAGACCGGCCGCAAGCGCTGGTGCAACCGGCTCGGCCCCGGCGTCGCGGTCTCGACCCCTCTCGTCGACCGCGTCACGAATGTGTACGTCGGCGAGGACGGCGCCATGAACTCCTTCAACGAGCACGGTCAGCTGCGCTGGCGCACCGTGGTGAGCGGGACGCCGCTGTCCGCCCAGTTCACCGCCGACGGAAACCTGCTGTTCGTCACGCATTTCGGCGTCGTCTCGGTGCTCAGCACCCAGACCGGCAAGGAGATCGTGCCGTCGTACCAGCTGATCCCGACGCCGACCTACGACGTCGCCCAGAACGTCCCGCTGCCGCCCGCCGCGCAGGGACTCGAGCAGTGCTTCTTCGGCGCCCCCGAGTGCCCCGTCTCGACGGCACCGTCCATCGACCTCGCCACCGGCAGGTTCTTCGTCACCGTCTGGCGACCGGGCCGCCCGCACACCGAGCTGGTCGGCCTGCGGTACGCCGACGGCCGGATCAGCGAGGACTGGTCCTCCGACGCGCTGCCCGGCGGTGTGACGTCCAGCCCGGTGATCTCCGCCGACGGGACGACGCTCTACGCAAACGACAGCGCGGGCACGCTGTGGGCGCTCGATTCCGAGACCGGCGAGCCCCGCTGGAGCAACGACCTCGGGTTCGCCGCCGCGGGCAGCCCCACTGTCGCCGCGGACGGCCTGATCATCCCGGCCGGCTCTGACAAGGGCCACCTGCTCGCCCTCGAGGACAAGGGTGACCACGCCGAGTTGCTGTGGGAGCGAAAGGACGTCGTTCAGCTCGGCGTCCCTGCGCAGACCGGCGGCTCGACCGGCTACACCGTCGTGCGCGAGGGCAACACCGGTCTCGCGGTGCTCACCTTCGACACCGATACCGGCGAGACGCTCGACCAGGACACCCTGCCGGGCGCCGAGGGCTTCACCGTCGGCACGTCGATCGGACCCGGCGGCGAGGTCGTCACCCCCACCCTGATCGGCGAGGTGTTCGTCCTCCGCTAGAGCCGGACGCCCGCGGCGCAGACGAACGCGACCGGGGTGCGGCCGATCCGGGTCAGCACCACGCTCAGCGAGGCCGAGCCGCGCAGCTTCAGCCTGGGGCGCAACACCGCGGGGTCCACGTCGACGCCGCGCACCAGGATCTCGGCCACCCCGCAGTCGAGGCGGGCGAGCTCCTGACGCAGCGCCTTCTCGGAGTACTTGAGCTGCTCGATGATCCGGAACCCGCGCACGCCGGGGGGCACCGCGTCGCCGGTGAGGTACGCGATCCGCGGGTCGAGCTGCCAGAGCCCGTGCCGGGCCGCGTAATGCCGCACCAGGCCCGCGCGCACCACCGCCCCGTCCGGGTCGACGATCCACTCCCCCGGTCCGCGCTCGGGGATCTCGTCCGGTTCGGCGTCGGTCAGCTCCCAGGCGGTGTCCGCGGTCAGCACGGTCGCGCGACGACGAACCCCCGCCCCCGCGAGCCCGGGCGACCACAGGCAGGCCTCGCGCACGCCCCCGTCGAGCGAGACGATCTCCACCTCGCCGGGCCACTCCAGCGCGTCGTAGTCCAGTCCGGGAGCGCATTTCACCGACAGGTCGCGGCCGCGGTACGCCTCCAGCAGGTCCGGCAGCGGCGGCTGCAGGGCGGCCGGGTCGTGCCTGCGCCTGCCGCCCGCCCGCCTGGCCGGATCGGCGAGGACGACGGTGTCGCGGGTGCACGGCACCAACGCGTCCGCGCGGACGACCGTCGCGCCGGGCACGTTGTGCTGCGCCATCGCCAGGCGCACCGGGTCGAGATCGCTGCCGATCACCGCGCTCGCGATGCCGACCAGGGCGGACAGTTCCGCTCCCACCGAGCAGGTCACGTCGTGCACGGCCCGGCCGGCCACCCGCTCGGCCCGCCTGCGCGCGACCACCGAGGGCGTCGTCTGCTGCAGCGCGTCATCGGTGAACAGCCAGTCCCGGCCACCGTCGATCTTGCCGACGGCCTTGCGGCGCAGCAGCACCGTCTCGACCAGGGCACCGGAGCGGTCGGCAAAACGCGCACGCACCCGGCCGATGTCGGCCAGGTGCGTGCGTGTCGAGAGTTCGAGCCGATCCACCTCGGCGAGGGCGGCGATGCCGTCCTCGGACGTCAGGTACCGCACGTCCTCCCGGGTGAACTCGTATCCCACTACTTCGGTTCGGGCTTCACGCCGGTGATCATCACGTTGTAGAAGAAGTTGCGCGGGACGATGTGCTTGAGCAGCTTCTCGTCGACCCAGCTCAGCGTCTTGAATCCACCGAACGCGAACTTGGCCCAGCCCCAGCCGAGCTTCTCCGGCGGAACCGCCGCCTCGAAGGTCCGCACCGGCCAGCCCAGCAGCGCCGCGGCGAACTCCTCGGTGATGGCCCGTACCTCGGTGCCGCCTGCCGACTTCGCCATGTTCTCGAGGTCGGTGGGGTCGAAGGTGTGGATGTCGACGACGGCCTCGAGTGCCGCGGCGCGGGAGGACTCGTCGAGCTCTTCCTGCGGACGACGCCAGCTGGCCAGGAACGGCAGCTTGGTGACCGTGGTGGTGGCCTCCCAGGTCGCGCGACCGAGCCAGCGGGCGTAGAAGTTGCCGACCGTGGAGGGCTCGCCTGCGAAGACGAATCGGCCGCCCGGCTTGAGCACCCGAAGGACCTCGCGCAGCGACTGCTCGACGTCCGGGATGTGATGCAACACCGCGTGACCGACGACGAGGTCGAAGGTGTTGTCGTCGTACGGGATCCGCTCGGCGTCCGCGACGCGACCGTCGACCTTCAGGCCGAGGTGCTCGGCGTTGCGCAACGCGACCTTGACCATGCCGGGCGAGAGATCGGTGACGGAGCCGGTCTTGGCGACCCCGCCCTGCATCAGGTTGAGCAGGAAGAAGCCGGTGCCGCAGCCCAGTTCCAGCGCCCGCTCGTACGGCAGCGGCAGGTCCCCTGCGACGGCGTCGAACCGGCCCTTGGCGTAGTCGATGCAGCGCTCGTCGTACGAGATGGACCACTTGTCGTCGTACGTCTCGGCCTCCCAGTCGTGGTACAGGACCTGGGCGAGCTTGGTGTCCTTACGAGCGGCCTCGACCTCTTCGGCGGTGGCGTGCGGACGCGGCGCGGGATCGATTCCGTCATTCGGGCTTGCAGTCATGGGTGAGAGCCTACCGGGTAGTAAGGAGTGTGAACAGGTTCTAGTTTTGTGCGGGTGCCGGGCCGCTACTTGCCCGTGAACTGCGCCTTACCCGGGCCGTTCGCCACGAAGGACTCCATGCCGATCGTCCGGTCCTCGGTCGCGAAGAGCTGCGCGAACTGCTGCGCCTCGATCTTGAGCCCGGTGTTCAGGTCCGTGTCGAGACCCTGATCGATGGACGCCTTGGCCGCGGCAAGTGCGCGGCTCGCGGCGCCGACGAACTGCGAAGCCCACTTGCGGGCCGCGTTGTAGACCTCGTCGGGGGCGACCATCTCGTCGATCAGGCCGATCGCGAGGGCCTCCTCGGCACCGACGAACCGTCCGGTGAACACCAGGTCCTTGGCCTTGCTGGGGCCGATGAGTCGGGCCAGGCGCTGGGTACCGCCGCCGCCGGGGATCACGCCGAGCAGCACCTCGGGGACGCCGACCTTGGCGTTGTCGCCCGCGATCCGGCGATCCGCGCCGAGCGCGATCTCCAGGCCGCCGCCGAGGGCGTAGCCGGTGATCGCGGCGACGGTCGGCTTCGGGATCTCGGAGATGCAGCCGAGCGCCGACTGCAGGTCACCCGCGACCGGGCTCATCTCGGCGAAGGACATCTCCGCCATCTCCTTGATGTCCGCGCCTGCCGCGAACACCTTCTCGCCGCCGTACACGATGACCGCCTTGACGTCGGCGTTGACGGTGGCCTCGCGGGCCGCGGCCCGGAGCTCCTCCTGCAACTGACGGTTCAGCGCGTTCATCGGGGGGCGCGCGAGCCGGATGGTGCCGATGCCGTCGGATACCTCGAGAGTCACAAACTCAGCCATGAAGCGAAGGCTACCTTTCGCCCCACGGGTGCGCCCCGGCGGCGTAGTACGGATCCTGACCGGGGAATCGCACCCGCCACGAGCCGTCCTCCTCCTGGTACAGCGTCGGCAGGATCACCGGGATCTCCGGCTCGGCGGCGAGAACGTCTGCGACGGTGGCGTATTCGCCGATCGAGCTCAGCTGGCTCCAGGTCGGCGGGAGCAGCATGGTGCGCCCCTCGATCCAGTCCGTGATGGCCTGTGCCGGGGTCTGCCAGGTGACCTCGGCGGCCTCCGACGTCTCGCCGTCCGCGATCTGACCGGCCGGGGCCGCGGCCACGAAGAAACGGGTGTCGTAGCGCCTGCCCTCGCCGACCGGGGTGATCCAATTCGCCCACGGCCGAAGCAGATCCGCGCGCAGTACCAGGTTCTCGCGGGCGAGGAACTCGCTGAACGAGAACTCGCGGGCCTCCAACTGCTTCCGTGCCTGCGCGTAGCCGGCGGTGTCCGCGACGACGGTGTCCGCGGTCGGCCCGGCCAGCAGCACGCCGCACTCCTCGAAGGTCTCCCGCACCGCCGCGCAGACCAGCGCCTTCGCCCTGCTCTCGTCGACGCCGAACCGCTCGGCCCACCAGGAGACCGGAGGGCCGGTCCAGGCCACGTCCGCGTCGGCGTCCTGCGGGTCGACGCCGCCGCCGGGGAACACGGTCATGCCACCGGCGAAGGCCATCCCACCCACGCGCCGGAGCAGGAACACCTCGGGCCCGGACTCGGAGTCGCGCACCAGGATGACGGTGGAGGCGTCCTTCGGGGGGACTTCGGGGTGTGCTTCAAAAGTGGCCATGTGTCGGACGTTACAACGCCACCGCGCCGGTTAGTTCGCGCGGCTCAAGAAAGTGGCCTCCCGCGGGGTGCCTCAGCGGCGGTGCTGGCCCGGCAGCCGGGTGCGCCTGGCGAAGAACCGGCCGTCCACCTTGTCCAGGCTGATCGCCTGGCTGAACGCGTGTGTCAGGTTCTCCGCCGTGATCACGTCGTCGATCAGACCCTGCGAGACGACCTCGCCCTCCTTGAGCAGCAACGCGTGCGTGAAGCCAGGCGGGATCTCCTCGACGTGGTGGGTGATGAGCACGGTCGCGGGCGCGTCCGGGTCGGCGGCCAGGTCCGAGAGCCGCGCCACGAGCTCCTCGCGCCCGCCCAGGTCCAGCCCGGCCGCCGGCTCGTCGAGCAGCAGCAGTTCCGGATCTGTCATCAGGGCCCGCGCGATCAGTACGCGCTTGCGCTCCCCCTCCGACAGCGTGCCGTAGGTCCGGTTCGCCAGGTGCTCGGCGCCCAGGCTCTCGAGCATCTCCACCGCGCGGGTGGTGTCCATCTCCTCGTAGCGTTCCCGCCACCGGCCGAGCACGGCGTAGCCGGCCGAGACGACCAGGTCGCGCACCACCTCGTCGGCGGGCACCCGGTGTGCGAGCGAGGAGGACGAGAGCCCGATCCGCGGTCGCAGCTCGGTGACGTCGACGCGGCCGAGGACCTCGCCGAGCAGGTGCGCCTTGCCCGAGGTCGGGTGCACCTCGGCGGCCGCGATCCGCAGCAGCGAGGTCTTGCCCGCGCCGTTGGGCCCGAGCACAACCCATTTCTCGTCGAGCTCCACCTTCCACGTCACGGGGCCGACCAGGGTCACACCGCCACGGCGGATGAGTACGTCGTCGAAATCGATGAGCAGATCGGGATCAAGTTCGGACACGACGCCCATCTTGACCTACCCGCTCGCGGCGCACGCGTCAGGACCGGGTTGCGTGTCGCCGGTCCGGCACGCCGCGCAGGTCAACGGGCCGGGCAATCCTCGCGTGCGACGGCGGGCACCGACATCGCCGGCGCCGCACCGCCGCCGCCACGGTTCGGACCGAGCCGGTTCAGGAGGCCCATCATCAGCTGGATCAGGGGTCCGATGCCGAGCGCGTAGACGACGGTGCCCACCCCGACGGTGCCGCCGAGCATCCAGCCGGTCGCCAGCACGGCCACCTCGAGTCCGGTGCGGACCAACCGCACCGACAGCCCGGTGCGCGCGACCAGCCCGGTCATCAACCCGTCCCGCGGCCCGGGGCCGAGCCCGGCACCGATGTAGAGCGCCGCCGCGAACGCATTGAGGACGACCGCGAACAGCATCACCGGAATCCGGGTGGCCAGCGTGTCCAGTTCGGGGAGCAGGGCCAGCGAGGTATCCACCGCTACCGCGATCACCACGACGTTCGCGACCGTGCCGAAGCCGGGGCGCTGGCGGATCGGGATCCAGAGCAGCAGCACCGCAGCACCGGTCAGAGCGGTGACGGTGCCGAAGCTCAGCGACGTCCGCTGCGCCACACCCTGGTGAAACACGTCCCAGGGGTCGAGCCCGAGCCCGGCGACGACCATCAGCGCCATCGAGAAACCGTAGAGCCACAGTCCGACGAAGAGCGCGGCGAGACGGGAGGGCAGGCGGGTGAGCATGGCGGCCAGTCTCCCGACAACTGGACCGTCAACAAAGAGCCACTTCACCATCGCTGGACTGCACGAGTGGTACTCCTTGTCACGCCAACCGGTCAGGTCCTCACGGCATCGAGCCGATCGAGCATCGCCCGCGGATCGTCCAGATGCAGGCTCACGCCCATGATCACGGTCGGTTCGTCACGGCGGAAGGCGATCGGGACACCGCTACGAAAGTCGATGTCGAGAACCGTGCCGTCCGGGCCCGGCAGGTACAGGCGGCCGTCGCGTACTTCCTCGTCGGTGCGGTCGAACCGCCTGATCAGCCTCGTGGCGCCGATCTCGACGAGATCGACGGTTGCCACGACCGCCGAACCCTGTCGGAGGACGAGCTCCGTCTCGGTGACCAGGTGCGGGTGCACCGCTCGCCCGGCGAGCCAGCCGACGACCGCGATGAGGGAGCCGACCGTCGCGACCAGCAGCGTCACGCGCAGCCACTGCCAGGGCACCAGCAGATGGATCGCCACCGCCTCGATCAGCCCGGCGACCATGAACGCGAGCGGGAGCACGGCGGTGCCCTTGCTGTATCCGAACGCGGCTGCCTGACCGTGCCGATCGTCCACCTGTCCCCTGACCCACATCCGCACCGCGGCGATCACGGGGTGGCCTCGACGTCCAGCCCCGACCCGAGCCGTTCGAGGACACGCGTCAGGACCTCACATTGCGCCGGGTCCGGTACCAACTCGGCGACCGTCATCATCGGACGCGGGCCAGGGGCCACGGACTCGACGTCACCGATCAAGCCCGTTCCGACATACTCGTGAGCGATCACGGCCGCGAGTTCCTCAGCGAGAGAGCCGATCTCCTCGCTTACTGCAGCGGGATCAGCCCCGACCAGTGCCCCGAACCGCCGATAGAGTCCGATCATCGCCGCGCGCGAGCCCGGATCCGAGAGCACCCGCGTCGCGGCGTCGAAGAGCGCGGAGGGACCCGTCCCGGAAACGGCGAGCAGTTCCCAGGCATCCCGCTCGCGTTCGAACTCACGGCGTGTTCTGGGATCGCCTTCCGCCGAGATCAATTCGGAGAAGGCCACGGCCAGCTCGGCGGGTAGTGGCGAGACGGGCCGACCCTCGCGGTGCGCGTCGAGCATCTCCTGCAGCCGCCGCCGTTGGCCGCCCAGGCGATCGAGTTCGGCATCGATGCCGTCGATGAGCACCGTCAGGTCATCGCCGAGGTCGTCCGTATCACCCTCCGCGCGGGCCGATTCCATGATCGTGGCGATCGAACCGAGCGGGATCCCCGCGGCGGCCAGCCATCGAATGCGGAGCAGCCTGATCAGATCCGGCAACTCGTAGGCGCGATAGCCGTTGGAGAGCCGTCTCGGCTCCTCGAGAAGCCCGAGACGGTGATAGTGCCGGATTGTCCGAGGGGTGATTCCGGCCGTCTGGGCCAGGTCGCCGATTCGCATGAACCCAGCATCGACCATGACGCTGCGTCATGGTCAAGCCATACCCGCGCCGGGCCCGTCCCCCTACAGATTCCGTCTCACTGATTTCAACCCTTCCCGCGGCCGAGGCGTTCGCCGAGGATTCGTCACCGGCCCGTCACCGCGATGGGCACCGCGACAGCCTGGAGGTGCGATGCTCGTCGAGACCGGCCGGGACCCGGCACCCACCGCACGGGAACCCGCCCGGACCCCGGGCCGGCGCAGGCCCGGATTCCTGCGGGCGCTGGCCCCCCTTGCCCTGCTGATCGCCTGGCAGATCGGCAGCCAGAGCGGCTTGCTCTCCGAGCGCACGCTGCCTGCACCGTCCGTCGTCGTCGCGGCGGGACTGGAGGTGTACCGGTCCGGCGCCCTCGGTGACGCGCTGCTCGTCTCCGGACAGCGCGTGCTGCTGGGCTTCATCCTCGGGGCGGCCCTCGGGGTCGGCCTCGGGATCGTCGCGGGTCTCGGCCGGCTCGGCGAGTACGTGATCGATCCACCGCTGCAGATGCTCCGCACGGTGCCCCTGTTCGGCCTGATCCCGCTGTTCATCATCTGGTTCGGCATCGGGGAGACGCCGAAGGTGTACCTCATCGCCCTCGGCGTCGCGTTCCCGCTGTACCTCAACACCTTTTCCGGTATCCGCCACCTGGACCCGAAGCTCCTCGAGCTGAGCCGGGTACTCGGACTGAGCACCGGTGAGCGGCTGCGCACCCTCGTCATCCCGGGCGCGCTCCCCCAGATCCTCGTCGGTCTGCGGCAGAGCCTCGGCATCGCCTGGCTCTCGCTCATCGTCGCGGAGCAGATCAACGCCAGTGAGGGCCTCGGCTACATCGTCAACAACGCCAGGGAATTCCTCCGCACCGACATCGTCATCTTCGGGTTGATCGTCTACGGCGTGCTCGGGCTGATCACCGACTCGATCGTGCGCTCACTCGAGCTTCGGGCCTTGCGCTGGCAGCCGCACCCACCCCGCTGACCCAGCACGAACAAGGAGCTGATTCCATGACCGACGTCCTCAGTCCCCCCACCGCGGCCGCGCACGTGTCGGGCCTGCACAAGAGTTTCGACGGCCGGGTGGTCCTCGACGGCGTCGACCTCGACGTTGCCAGGGGCGAGATCGTCGCGCTGCTCGGCACGAGCGGCTCCGGCAAGTCGACGCTGCTACGGGCGATCGCAGGCCTCTCCGACGGCCACGAGGGAACGGTGGCGGTCGACGGCCGACCCGCCGTCGCCTTCCAGGAACCGAGGCTGGTGCCCTGGCTGAGGGTGAGCAGGAACGTCGAGCTCGGACTGCGCGACCGGCGCCGCACACCCGCCCGTCTCGCGAAGGCCCGGCGGGTGCTCGAGGAGGTCGGTCTCGGCCATCGGCTCGACGCGTGGCCGCTCACGCTGTCCGGCGGTGAGGCTCAGCGGGCCGCACTGGCGCGGGCCCTCGTCGCCGAACCGACCCTGCTGCTGCTCGACGAGCCGTTCGGTGCGCTCGACGCACTCACCAAGCTCTCCATGCACGGTCTGCTGCTGCGACTGTTCGACGAGCACGACCTCGGCGTGCTGCTCGTCACCCACGATGTGACGGAGGCGGTGGCCCTGGCCGACCGTGTGCTGGTACTCGACGGCGGACGCATCGGGCACGAGGTGCCGATCGACCTGCCCCGCCCGCGACAGCACGCCGCCCCGGAGGCCGCGGTGTACGCGGGACGCCTGCTCACCCTCCTGGGGGTCGAGGCCTGACATCCCACCGCATTCGCCCACCGAGACCCGAACCGATGACGAAGAAGAAAGCAGCACAGTGAAATTCCGCTCCCCCCGCCTGCGCCTCACCGGCGTCGCCCTGATCGCCGCGACCTCCCTGCTCCTCGGCGCCTGCAGCAGCGGCGGCGACACGACGGCGGACGCCGCCCCGACCGGTCCCGTTGACCTGTCGGCGGTGACGCTCAAGGTCGGTGACCAGAAGGCCATCTCCATCGAGGTCCTGCTCCGGGCTGCGGGCCAGCTGGAGAACCTGCCCTACAAGCTCGAGTTCTCCACCTTCACCGCTGGTCTCCCGCTCGTGGAGGCCGCAAGCGCGGGCGGCATCGACCTGGCCCAGACCGGCAACACCCCGGTGATCTTCGGCGCCGCCTCGAAGGCGAACATCAAGATCGTCGGAGCCCTCGAGGCAACCGGCAGGGGCGACGCCATCCTGGTCGGTAAGGACTCCGCGGCGCGCTCGGTCGCCGACCTCAAGGGCAAGAAGGTCGCGGTCTTCAAGGGCAGCTCCGCCCACGCGAACCTGCTACTGCAACTGCAGAAGTCGGGCCTGACGACACGGGACATCGAGGTCGTGTTCCTCACGCCCGCGGACGGGTATGCCTCGCTGACCAAGGGCGACGTGGACGCCTGGGCGACCTGGGATCCGTACACCGCGATCGCCGAGAAGGACTCCGGCGCACGGGTGATCGCCACCGCAGATCAGGCCGCCAACGGGTACAACTTCTGGGCGGCCTCCGCCGACGCGATCGCGGACCCCGGCAAGGCCGCCGCCATCGAGGACTTCTTCACCCGCTACGCGGCGGCGACGACCTGGTCGCAGGCCAACCTCGACGAATGGTCGACGAAGTACGCGGAACTCACCTCGATCAGCCCGGAAGCTTCCCGTACCACCTGGACGCGGTCGATCAAGCAGCCGATCCCGTTGACCGACAAGGTGATCGCGTCCGAGCAGGAGATCGCCGACGCCTTCACCGCGGCGGGCGACATACCCGGCACGGTGGATTTCGCCGCGGCAGTGGACAAGCGGTTCGACTGACCAACCGGCGGGTCAGGGGTGGGCGATCACCGTCATCGAGCCCGGGGCCACCTCGGTGTACCCGGCGTCGCGCACGGCGATCGCCCGCCGCTGCGCCACCAGCTCACCGAGGGCCGCCCACTGCGCCGGATCGGCGTCCCGCACACTGCAGCGGTAGCCGTCGAGCGACCAGGCCAAGGCCCGCTCGGGGTCCATCGCACCCGCCAACAGCATCGACGCGTGCCCGACCTGGGCCGCGGCCTTGCCGACGGTCATCTCCAGGGAACGGTTCACCCACAGCACAGGCAGGCCCGACACCGGTTCGCCCGGCTCGTCGTGCTCGAGGTCGGTGCCGCCGATCTGGAGTTTGCGGACGCGCTGATCGACCTCGCCGACCGGGCCGGGCACGATGGCCCTGGCCTGCGCCCCGTCGACCTCGACCGTGACGCCGTCCACCTGCTGCGCGGCGAGCCACTGCGCTCCCCTGGCCCGGCGCGCGACCTTCCGGATCCGCGAGCCCGTCCAGTCGAGCAGGGGCTGCTGCCACGGGCCCGGCTCGCCGTCGTCGGTCGTGCCTGCCCGCTCGTCGAGGCACAGCGCGACGGTCGCCGCGGCCGCGGCCGCCAGCAGTGCGCTGCGCGCGGGCGGGTGCACCTTGGTGATGTGCAGGACCATCGGCATCGCCAGCACCTGCGCCAGGTCTTCCGGGTCCACGCGGCCGCCGTAGCCGGCCGCGAGCACCGCGTGCCGGTCCAGGAAGCCGGCGGGGGGGCGCTCGCCCATCAGAGCGGCACCCGGCGCACCAGTCCGTCCTCGGCGTCGGCCGCCTCCACCTCGTGGCGGGTCACGCCGAGGATGAACAGCACCGCATCGAGGAACGGATGCGAGAGCGCCGCGTCCGCCACCTCCCGCAGTGCCGGCTTGGCGTTGAACGCGACCCCGAGGCCCGCGGCGTTGAGCATGTCGATGTCGTTGGCGCCGTCCCCGACGGCGACGGTCTGCTCCATCGCGACGCCGGACTGGGCGGCGAACTTGCGCAGCGCGACGGCCTTCGCGGCCCGGTCGACGACATCGCCGATCACCCGGCCGGTCAGCTTGCCGTCGACGATCTCGAGGGTGTTCGCCTCGACGAAATCCAGCTCCAGCTCGTGCGCGAGTCCCTCGATCACCTGGCGGAAGCCGCCGGAGACCACGCCGCAGTGGAACCCGAGCCTGCGCAGCGTCCGGATGGTGGTGCGGGCGCCGGGGGTCAGCTCGAGCGACTCACCCACCTCATCGATGACCGAGGCGTCGAGCCCGGCCAGCACCGCGACCCGCTGGTGCAGCGACTCGGTGAAGTCGATCTCGCCGCGCATCGCGGCCTCGGTGACGGCACGGACCTCCTCCTCCTTGCCTGCGCGGGCGGCGAGCATCTCGATGACCTCGCCCTGCACCAGGGTGGAGTCCACGTCGAAGACGATGAGCCGCTTCGCGCGTCGGGCCAGCCCGGCCCGCTCCACGGCGACATCCACGGCCTCCCCGACGGCCACCTCGGACAGTCCGGTGCGCAGGGCGGCGTCCGCCTCGGCGCCGGTGTTGGCGGCGGTCACCATCAGCTCGAGACCGGTCACCGGGTAGTCGGCGATGCCTCGGATGGAGTCGATGTTCGCGCCCTGCTTGGCGAGTTCACGGGCGATCGTGCTGAACGAGCGGGCCGTGACCGGGCTGCCGAGCACCACCACCGCATGGGTGGACGGCGCGGGCCGGGCCGCGGCGAACGAGCCGGACTCGACATCGACCTGCATGCCGACGGTGGCCATCGCCCCCTCGAGTTCGTCCTGGAGCGCGTCGGCGTCGTTCGGGTAGGACACCAGGACGCCCAGCGTCAGGCGCCCCCGGATGACCACCTGCTCCACGTCCAGCAGGCTCACGCGGTGACGCGAGAGCGCCGCGAGCAGCACGGACGTGACGCCGGGGCGGTCCGGTCCGGTGACCGTGACCAACACCGTGGTGTCTGAACCCACCGAGAACTCCCTCCATCCCGCGGCACAGACCGCGGATTCGAACCCATTGTGCCAATCACAAGGCCCCGCCCGAAGCTCGGGCGGGGCCTTGAGAGTTGTTCATTGCGGCTAGTGCGCGTCCTCGAGGACCGCGGTGGCCTTGCTGCCGTGGCCGGGCCCGACGTGCGCCTCGGCACGCATCCGCTCGACCATGTGCGGGTAGTGCAGCTCGAACGCCGGACGCTCCGAACGGATCCGGGGCAGCTCGGTGAAGTTGTGCCGCGGCGGCGGGCAGGACGTCGCCCACTCCAGGGAGTTGCCGTAGCCCCACGGGTCGTCGACCGTGACGATCTCGCCGTAGCGGTAGCTCTTGAAGACGTTCCAGATGAACGGCAGCGTGGAGGCACCGAGGACGAACGCGCCGATCGTGGAGATCGTGTTCAGCGTGGTGAATCCGTCGCTGGGCAGGTAGTCCGCGTAACGACGGGGCATGCCCTCGTTGCCCAGCCAGTGCTGCACCAGGAACGTGGTGTGGAAGCCGATGAAGGTCGTCCAGAAGTGCCACTTGCCGAGGCGCTCGTCGAGCAGGCGACCCGTCATCTTCGGGAACCAGAAGTAGATGCCCGCGTAGGTGGCGAACACGATGGTGCCGAAGAGCACGTAGTGGAAGTGCGCGACCACGAAGTACGAGTCGGTGACGTGGAAGTCGAGCGGCGGGCTGGCGAGCAGCACGCCGGACAGACCACCGAAGAGGAACGTCACCAGGAAGCCGACGGAGAACAGCATCGGCGACTCGAAGGTCACCTGGCCCTTCCACATCGTGCCGATCCAGTTGAAGAACTTCACGCCGGTCGGGACCGCGATCAGGAACGTCATGAAGGAGAAGAACGGCAGCAGCACGGCGCCGGTGGCGTACATGTGGTGTGCCCACACCGCGATGGAGAGGGCCGCGATACCCAGCGTGGCGTAGACCAGGCCGCTGTAGCCGAAGAGCGGCTTACGGCTGAACACCGGGAAGATCTCCGAGACGATGCCGAAGAACGGCAGCGCGATGATGTAGACCTCGGGGTGACCGAAGAACCAGAACAGGTGCTGCCAGAGCAGGACGCCGCCGTTGGCCGGGTCGAAGATGTGTGCCCCGAAGTGCCGGTCCACGAACACACCCAGCAGCGCCGCGGTCAGCAGCGGGAAGGCCAGGAGGATCAGGACGCTCGTCACCAGGATGTTCCAGGTGAAGATCGGCATGCGGAACATGGTCATGCCGGGGGCGCGCAGACAGATCACCGTGGTGATCATGTTGACGCCACCGAGGATGGTGCCGAGACCACCGACCGCGAGTCCCAGGATCCACAGGTCCGCGCCGACGCCGGGCGAATGCAGGGCGCTGGTCAGCGGGCTGTAGGCGGTCCAACCGAAGTCGGCGGCACCACCGGGGGTGATGAAGCCGGCGGTGGCGATGAGCGCGCCGAACAGGTACAGCCAGTAGCTGAACGCGTTCAGGCGCGGGAACGCCACGTCGGGGGCGCCGATCTGCAGCGGCAGGATGTAGTTCGCGAATCCGAACACGATCGGCGTCGCGTACAGCAGCAGCATGATCGTGCCGTGCATGGTGAAGAGCTGGTTGAACTGCTCATTCGACAGGAACTGCATTCCCGGAACCGCGAGTTCTGTTCGCATCAGCAGGGCCATGAGGCCGCCGACGAGGAAGAACGCGAACGACGTCACCATGTACATGATCCCAAGAACCTTGGGGTCAGTGGTGGTGATCATCTTGTAGATGTACGAGCCCTTGGGTCCCAATCGCGCCGGGTAGGGCCTGGCGGCGTTTATCTCGGGGACTGGCTGGGGCGCTACGGCAGTCACTGATCCTCCTGAATGTGCCCTTGGTCGCTCCGCAGGCTCCGCTCAGGACGTCCGGCCCCGGGCTGCGAGGCGAACGTCCTCTTGCTTGCGCTCTGACGAATCGTAGACCGTCCCTCCACGATCCGCGGAGCCGGTCCTACCCATCGTCGTACTTCGTGTCGCGTACAGCCGTCACGCAGGCTCCGACCAGGGAGTACGCGGCCGCACCATCGGCGCTCCATCGACGATAACGTCGATCCGCTCCTGAAAGAAGGCGACCAGTCCGGCGATCTGTGGACAGTCCGGCAGCGGGCGTTCGTAGCTCCACGCGACGTCGACTCCGGGCTCGCCCGCCTGCTCCACGGTGAAGTACGACGCCTCCCCCTTGTAGGCGCACCACGTCCTGGTGGCCGTCGATGTCAGGGCGACGCGGACGTCCTCGCGCGGGAGGTAGAAACGGGTCAGCGGCAGGCTGGTCTCGAAGAGCATCATCGACCGATCGGACTCGGCGATCAGGACGCCGTCGAGCTCCATCCGGACGCGCCGGGAGCTGCGGCGGACGTCGACCCGATGGAACGGGTCGCGCGGATGCCCCCGGATCGGTTCGTCCTCCTCGAGCCAGTCGAAGGCCTCGAAGTCCAGCAGCACCAGGTCGGCCAGTTCGGGATCGTCCGGACGGAACGCGACGCCGTCGAGAGCGGTGCCGTCGACCTCGACGGTCAGCGCGGTGCCCGGGCTGCTGTGGAAGCCGAATCCGGTCCGCGGATCGAGGACGGGATCGCCGTCACCGAGCGGAACGGGGACCTCCGGCGCGGCCGCTGCCGAGGAGGCGGTCATCGGCGCCGCGACGTCCGCGACGGGGAGCGCGTAGACGGGGACCACGCGCCGCGGCTCCCACACCAGCGCGGCACGGGTGGAGTCGGCCACGACCACGTCGCCGCGCAGCGCCCGGATCCGCTTGGCGGTCGGCTGAAATCTCAGCTCGTCCAGGCCCTGCATCAACATCTGGCTCACCGAAACGGCCATCGCACCATTGTGCCCCCGCTCGACCGCGCGGGCAGGGCTTCCCACAGCAAAGGTCAGCCTTGCTAAGGTTTCGCTTACCTAACGATATGACAGGAGTTCTCTGTGAAGGCCCGCAAGAATCCGCTGCTCACGCTCGTCGCGGGAGCCGCAGCCGCAGTCATCGGCCTGACCGGCTGTTCGACCGAGAACACCGAGGCGGCCCCGGAGCCGACCACACAGGCGCAATTCCCCCGCACGGTCGAGCACGCGCTGGGATCGACCGAGATCCCCGCCGCCCCGAAGCGGGTCGTCGCCCTCGACACCAGCTATTCCGACGCCGTCCTGCTGCTCGAGACGGACCTGGTCGGGTACGTCACCTATCGCACCGACACCCTGCCGGACTACCTCGGCGACGCCCGCGACGAGTTCGCGAAGGACGCCGTCGCGGTGGGCCCGCTGGCCACGCCCAGCCTGGAGAAGATCGCCGAACTACAGCCCGACCTGATCGTGTCCGCGAAAGTCCGGCACGGCGACATCTACGAGCAGCTGTCCAAGATCGCGCCAACGGTGATGTCCGAGACCACCGGGCCGACATGGAAGGACAACATCCGCCTGCTCGGCAGGGCCCTCGGCAAGGAGGACCTCGCCGAGCAGAAGATCGGGGCCTACGAGGACCGCGCGGCCGCCGTCGGCGCCGAGATCAACGCCAAGGCGAACAACCCGACCGTCTCGGTTGTCCGCTTCGCGGGCGAGCCGACCGCCCGGATCTACCGCAGCACCTCGTTCAGCGGCATCGTGCTCGACGACGCCGGGCTCGCCAGGCCCGCCAGCGCGGCTCCTGACCCGGCGAAGCCCTCGAGCATCGCCAACGACATCAGCCCCGAGCTGATCACCGAGGCCGAGGCCGACCTGATCCTGGTCTCGACCTACCACGCCCCCGACGGCAGCACCGCGGTGACCGACCACGCCAAGCCGTTCCTCACCAACCCGCTCTGGGCGGGCCTGCGCGGCCGCAAGATCGACGTCGACGACACGGTCTGGATGTCCGCGGTCAGCGTGCAGGGCGCGGGCGGCATCCTCGACGACCTGGCCGCGGCCTACGACGTCGACCCGCGCCGCGGCTAGTCTCGACACCGCCCGTCAGCTCAGGAGGACCCCCACATGCGTAAGCCTCATCTCGTCCGCCGCGTCGTGCCCGCGGCCCTGCTCACGGCGTCGGCCGTGCTGCTCGCCGCGTGCGGCGGGTCCGGCACCGACGACGCCGCCGACGGCATTGTGCGCAGCACCACCACCGTCGCCGGCGCGGGCGTGCTCGGCAACGACCGCGACACCGAGAACGTCTGCGGCCCAACTGCTCCCGTGGACCCCGTCGGCGTGACGGGCACCACCCGCAAGGTCGTGCACGCGGCGGGCGAGACCGAGGTACCGGCGGATCCGCAGCGGATCGTGGTGCTCGACACCGACAAGCTCGACACCGTCTGCGCACTGGGCCTGCAGGACCGACTGGTCGGCGCCGCGGTGACCGGGGCGGTCGGGTCCCAGCCCGAGTACCTCGGGCCGACGATCGCGGGCGTCGAACCGGTCGGGACGTTGCAGGAACCGGACATCGAGAAGATCGCAACCCTCAAGCCGGACCTCATCCTGGGCTCGAAGTTCCGCACCCCGGAGCTCTACCAGCAGCTCAGCGCGGTCGCCCCCACCACGTTCACCGACAAGGTCGGCACGACGTGGAAGGACAACCTGCTCCTCGACGGCGCCGCGCTCGGCCGCGGCGCGGCCGCCCGCCAGGCCCTCGACGACTACCAGGGCGCCGCGACCGCGACGGGCAACACGCTCGACTCCTCCCAGACCCAGGCCTCCGTGGTCCGCTTCATGCCCGGCGCCATCCGGATCTATGGGCCGGACAGCTTCGCCGGCCAGGTCCTCGCCGACGCGGGCGTCCAGCGCCCGACCTTCCAGCGCCTCGAGGACGCCAAGGACAAGCGGTTCGCGGAGCTCAGCGAGGAACAGCTGAGCAATGCCGAGGGTGACGTCATCTATGTGAGCTTCTACGGCGACGAGGCCAGGGGGCAGGGCGTCGAGGTCATGAACGGCGGCCTGTGGCAGGGCCTCGGCGCAGTGAAGGACAAGCGCGTGTTCACGGTGGACGACGAGATCTGGATGACCGGCATCGGCGTCATCGCCGCCCGCGGCATCCTCACCGACCTGGAGGCCTCTCTCAATGGCTACGTCAACTAGGCACCGCGGTGCGGTCGCCTCGCTCGCGGCCGCGCTGATCGGGTCGCTGGCGTTGGCGACCCCGGCCGCCGCCGCGCCTGCCGAACCGACCGGGCACGCCCGGATCGAGCTGTTCGCCGCCGACGGCACCACCGCGCTCGGCGACACCGCCGTGCACGAGGGAGACCGGATCGTGGTGCGCGGCACCGGGTTCGATCCGCAGGCCAACACTGGCGGACTACCGGTCCCGGTGCCGCCGGGCGTCCCACACGGCACGTTCGTCGCGTTCGGTGCATTCGCCCCGCAGTGGCGCCCGTCCGAGGACGCACCCGCGCAGGCCCGGGTCGGGCAGCAGCGCTCGGCCACCGCGTGGGTGATGTCCGAGGACGCGCTGAACCGGGTTCCGGACGCACCCTTCGATTTTCGTCGCACCATCCGTCAGCAGTGGGTGCCCCTCGCGGGCGACGGATCCTTCACCGCCACGCTCACGGTGAAGAAGCCGGCGACGGCCGCCCCCGACGCGGTCTACGGCGTGTACACGTACGCCGCCGCGGATGCCGTCAATGCCGCGGAGGAGCTGTCCGTCCCGGTGAACTTCGACCCGGCACCCGGGCCGAACGCGCCAACGCCGCCCGCACAGGACCTGCTGTGGGCCCTGGCGCCCGGCTACAGCGAACTGGTGCAGCGCGGTACCCAGGGTTCGGTCGTGGGCAGCGACGGCGGGACGGTCCGCAAGGACGGCCGCCTCGCATTCGAGCTCGAGTCCGCCGACGTCGATCCGTCGACCGGCCTCGGGACCGTCCGCTATCGGGGCACCGTGGTCTCCTTCACCCGCTTCCACCTCGCGGAGATCGCGCTGGCCGATCCGTGGATCGAGTTCACGCCCGAGGGCGCGTTCCTGTCCGCGGAGACCTCCGAGGGCAACATGGTCGGCACCGACGCCATGAGCCGGATCCGGTTCGCGCAGTTGGATGTTCCGGCGAACGCAGGCGTATCCGAGTTCACCGACGTCCCCGCCCGGTTCGCGGCACCGCTGCAGCCGAGCATCCTGCTGCCGTACTCCGGCCAGCAAGCCGCGCCGGTCACCTTCCGGTACTGACGGGCGAAATCCGTTGCCGGTACCCGAATTCGTCGCCGACCTCCGCGCTCACGTCGGACACGCCCCGTTGTGGCTGTCCGGCGTGAGCGCGGTCGTCGTCGACGGTGCTGGCCGAATCCTGTTGACGCGCAGGGCGGACAACGGGTTGTGGGCGGTGGTCTCCGGCATCCTCGAGCCCGGCGAGGAACCCGGCCCCGCGGCGATCCGCGAGATCCTCGAGGAGACCGGAGTCGAGGCGGAGCTGGTGCGCATCACCAGCGTCGACACCGCCGGTCCGATCACCTAACCGAACGGGGACGTCGCGAGCTACCTCGACGTCTGCTTCCTGGCGCGGCACACGGAGGGCGAGGCGCGCGCCGCCGACGAGGAGAACCTCGAGGTCGCCTGGTTCGCGCCGGACGGGCTGCCCGCGGACCTCACCGACAGCTCGACACGGCGCATCGAGAAGGCCCTCCGCGACGTGCCCGAGGCATGGTTCAGCCGGCGTTCTCCCACAGACCCATGATGTTGCCCTCGGTGTCCTTGAAATAGGCCGCGAACCCCATCTCGCCGACCGGCTGCTTCTCCCCTACCGTCGACCCGCCCAACTCGGCGATCTTGGCCAGGGCGTCGTCGATGCTCGGCACGTCGATGGTGATCACCGGCCCCTTCGGATACTCAGGGACACGCTCGAACATGCCGCCGCCGATGTAGCCGGGTTCCGCGGGCATCCCCGACTCCGCAGCGGGCCCGGTCGAGACGATCGTGTAGCTCATCTCGGGCATCTCGACGGTGTTCCATCCGAACGCCTGCTGGTAGAACGTCCTCGCCCGGTCCCCGTCGTCGAACGGGACCTCGAAATGCACAACCTTGCCGCTCATCGTCTCTCCTCACCTGAAGTGAACATCCGACGATGCCGACGCTAGCCCGATCCCCCACACACGTGAAGGGCCCCCGCACACGTGCAGGGGCCCTTCATCGACGTTGTTCTGGCGGGAGACGGACTAGAAGTCCCAGTCCTCGTCCTCGGTGTTCACGGCCTTGCCGATCACGTAAGAGCTGCCCGACCCGGAGAAGAAGTCGTGGTTCTCGTCCGCGTTCGGGGACAGCGCCGACAGGATCGCCGGGTTCACGTCGGTCTCGTCCTTCGGGAACAGTCCCTCGTAGCCGAGGTTCATCAGTGCCTTGTTGGCGTTGTACCGCAGGAACTTCTTGACGTCCTCGGTGAGCCCGACCTCGTCGTAGAGGTCCTGGGTGTACTCGACCTCGTTGTCGTAGAGCTCGAAGAGCAACTCGAAGGTGTAGTCCTTCAGGTCCTCGCGCTCGGCCTGGCCGAGTTGCTCGAGTCCCTTCTGGTACTTGTAGCCGATGTAGTACCCGTGCACGGCCTCGTCGCGGATGATCAGCCGGATCAGGTCGGCGGTGTTGGTGAGCTTGGCCCGCGAGGACCAGTACATCGGCAGGTAGAAGCCCGAGTAGAACAGGAACGACTCGAGCAGCGTCGAGGCGACCTTGCGCTTGAGCGGATCGTCGCCACGGTAGAAGTCCATGACGATCTGCGCCTTGCGCTGGAGGTTCGGGTTCTCCTCCGACCAGCGGAAGGCGTCGTCGATGTCGCGGGTCGAGCACAGCGTCGAGAAGATCGAGCTGTAGCTCTTGGCGTGCACCGACTCCATGAACGCGATGTTGGTGTACACCGCCTCCTCGTGCGGGGTGATCGCGTCCGGGATCAGACTGACGGCACCGACGGTGCCCTGGATCGTGTCCAGCAGCGTCAGGCCGGTGAAGACCCGCATGGTCAGCTGCTTCTCGTTCGCAGTCAGGGTGTTCCACGACGGGATGTCGTTGGACACCGGGACCTTCTCCGGCAGCCAGAAGTTACCGGTGAGGCGATCCCACACCTCGGCGTCCTTCTCGTCGGGGACGCGGTTCCAGTTGATCGCCGACACCCGGTCGATCAGCTTGATCTTCTCGCTCACGATTCCCTCACTCCATTCGAGCCATACGCCACGGTCACAGCATGCACGAGACACAACCCTCGACCTCGGTGCCCTCCAGCGCCATCTGACGCAACCGGATGTAGTACAGCGTCTTGATGCCCTTGCGCCACGCGTAGATCTGGGCCTTGTTGATGTCCCGGGTGGTGGCGGTGTCCTTGAAGAACAACGTCAGCGACAGGCCCTGGTCCACGTGCTGGGTGGCCGCGGCGTAGGTGTCGATGATCTTCTCGTACCCGATCTCGTAGGCATCCTGGTAGTACTCCAGGTTGTCGTTCGTCAGGTAGGGCGCCGGGTAGTAGACGCGGCCGATCTTGCCTTCCTTGCGGATCTCGATCTTCGACGCCACCGGGTGGATGGAGCTGGTGGAGTTGTTGATGTAGGAGATCGATCCGGTCGGCGGGACCGCCTGCAGGTTCTGGTTGTAGATGCCGTGCTGCTGCACGGACGCCTTCAGCTCGCGCCAGTCGTCCTGGGTCGGGATGTGCAGGCCCGCATCGGCGAACAGCTGCCGCACCCGCTCGGTCGCAGGCTCCCACACCCGGTCGGTGTACTTGTCGAAGAACTCACCGGAGGCGTACTTGGACTCCGGGAAGCCCGCGAAGTACGTGCCGCGCTCCTTGGCGATCTCGTTGGACGCCCGGATCGCGTGGAAGACCACGGTGTAGAAGTAGATGTTCGTGAAATCGATGCCCTCGTCGGAGCCGTAGTGGATCCGCTCGCGCGCCAGGTATCCGTGCAGGTTCATCTGCCCGAGGCCGATGGCGTGTCCGTCGTCGTTCGCCTTCCGGATCGACGGGACGGAGTCGATGGAGGTCTGATCGGCGACGGCGGTCAGCGCACGGATCGACGTCTCGATGGTCTGCGCGAAGTCCGGCGAGTCCATCGTCTTGGCGATGTTCAGCGAACCGAGGTTGCAGGAGATGTCCTTGCCGATATGGCTGTAGGACAGGTCGTCGTTGAACGTCGACGGCGTGGAGACCTGCAAGATCTCCGAGCACAGGTTCGAGTGGGTGACCTTGCCCGCGATCGGGTTCGCGCGGTTCACCGTGTCCTCGTACATGATGTACGGGTACCCGGACTCGAACTGCAGCTCGGCGACGGTCTGGAAGAACTCGCGCGCCTTGATCTTCGACTTGCGGATGCGCTTGTCGTCGACCATCTCGTAGTACTTCTCGGTGACGTTGATGTCCGCGAACGGCTTGCCGTAGATCCGCTCCACGTCGTACGGCGAGAAGAGGTACATGTCCTCGTTCTTCTTCGCCAGCTCGAAGGTGATGTCGGGGATGACCACGCCGAGGGACAGCGTCTTGATGCGGATCTTCTCGTCCGCGTTCTCCCGCTTGGTGTCGAGGAAGCGGTAGATGTCCGGGTGGTGCGCGTGCAGGTACACCGCGCCCGCGCCCTGACGCGCGCCGAGCTGGTTGGCGTACGAGAACGAGTCCTCGAGCAGCTTCATGATCGGGATGACGCCGGAGCTCTGGTTCTCGATCTTCTTGATCGGGGCGCCGTGCTCGCGAACGTTGCTGAGCAGCAACGCGACTCCGCCGCCGCGCTTGGACAGCTGCAGGGCGGAGTTGATGGAGCGACCGATCGACTCCATGTTGTCCTCGATGCGGAGCAGGAAGCAGGACACGGGCTCGCCGCGCTGCTTCTTGCCCGAGTTGAGGAACGTCGGGGTGGCCGGCTGGAACCGGCCGGCGATGATCTCGTCGACCAACTGGGTCGCCAGGTGCTCGTCACCGGCGGCGAGGGTGAGCGCGACCATGCAGACACGGTCCTCGAAGCGCTCGAGGTAGCGCTTACCGTCGAACGTCTTGAGGGTGTAGGAGGTGTAGTACTTGAAGGCGCCGAGGAACGTCGGGAAGCGGAACTTCTTCGAGTAGGCGTGGTCGATCAGCGACTTGACGAACTCACGGCTGTACTGGTCGAGGACCTCGGGCTCGTAGTAGTTCTCCTTGACCAGGTAGTCCAGCTTCTCGTCCAGGTTGTGGAAGAAGACGGTGTTCTGGTTGACGTGCTGGAGGAAGTACTGGTTCGCGGCCTCGCGGTCCTTGTCGAACTGGATCTCGCCGTTCGGGCCGTACAGGTTCAGCATCGCGTTGAGCGCGTGGTAGTCGAGCTCCCCCGCGGACGCGTCGGGTCGTGCCGCAGCGCGCTCTACACTCGCTGCCGGGGCTGCGTCTGTGATTGTCGGTGCCACTGTTCACTCTCCATGAATTGTTCGAGCCCGTCCCGGACTGCGACTACGTCTTCGGCGGTACCCATGAGCTCGAATCGGTACAGGTACGGAACCTTGCACTTCTGCGAAATCACGTTTCCGGCATAGCAATACGACTCGCCGAAGTTCGTATTGCCGGCAGCGATCACCCCGCGAATGAGGGAGCGATTGTGCTCGTTGTTGAGGAATCTGATGACCTGCTTGGGCACGTAGCTCGTGTCGCGACCGGTCGCGGTGATCCCGCCCCCATAGGTCGGCAGGATCAGGACGTACGGCTCATCGACCTCGAATGCGCCTTCGCGGTCATGCAGCGGAATGCGCGCGGCCGGGACACCCAGCTTCTGCACGAAGCGGTGGGTGTTCTCCGACGCGCTGGAGAAGTAGACCAGCGATGTCACAGCCGATCATCTCCGTGTGGTCTTCAGGCGGCGGCCGCGACGAGCGACTTGATCCGGTCCGGGCGGAAACCCGACCAGTGATCCTCGCCCGCCACCACGACGGGGGCCTGCAGGTAACCCAGGGCCATCACGTAATCGCGGGCCTCCGAGTCCTCGGTGATGTCGATGATGGAGTACTCGATACCGGCCTTGTCGAACGCCCGGTAGGTCGCATTGCACTGAACGCACGCCGGCTTGGTGTAGACGGTGATGCTCATGTAAGTCCCTCTTTCTCTGGCTTACGGAACTGATGGTCAGTGACGCGGAAGATCATGTGGATCCCACCTACTGGACAGCGCTCCGGCCTGTGTTTCTCGACCGTTCCGGCTATGCCCTCTCGGTGTTCTAGACACTACACCTAGTGTCCGACATATCCATATAACGCGAGATGTTGTGAACCACATCCTTGGAATTCCCAGGTCGTAAGGCATCCGACCCAGCCGCAAACGACCCGTCTCGGCGTGTCGCGGGTCACATTTTCGACTTGCCGTGCGCGGCGCTTCCCCTATATGCATTCGGTCCGCGCGGACCGGCCTAGGGTGGGGCGGTGCCGACCGCCGAGGATCCCCAGTTCCACGCTGCGGTGGTGTCGACCACCCACCTGTCCCCCAGCCTGCGCCGGATCCGATTCGCGCTCGCGGACCCCGCCGCGTTCGCGTCCAGCGGCGATCCCGACGAGCGGCTACTCGTCGAGTTCGGCGAGGACCACCGGCGCAGTTACACGGTGCGCCGCTGGGACTCCGGCACCGGCAACCTCGACATCGATTTCGCGGTGCATGCGGGCGGGCGGGCCGCCGAGTGGGCGCGGGCGGCCGAGCCGGGCGAGCCGGTCCGACTGTCCCACCCGAAGGGCTGGTACCGGCCGCCGCAGGACGCGCGCTGGCAGCTGCTGCTCGCGGACCTCAGCGCGCTGCCCGCCGCCGCGCGCATCATCGAGGGCCTGCCGCCCGGCACCGGCGCCCACCTGGTCGCCGAGATCCCGGAACCGGCCGACGAGCAGGACTGGGCCACCGACGCGGACCTGACGGTGACCTGGCTGCACGACACCGGCAACGGCCGCACCCCGAGCGCGCTGCCCGAGTGGCTGCGCGCGCACCGGATCCAGGACGGCCCCGGCTACATCTGGTCGGCGGGCGAGACGGGCGCCTCGCGGCAGATCCGCAGGCACGTCCGCCGCGAGCTGGGCTGGGCGGCGGAACGATTCGACATCATGGGCTACTGGCAGGCCGACAAGGAACGCTGGCTGGCCCGGTACGCGGAGGTCGAGCCCCAGATCGAGGCGCTCACCACGAGCGAGCTGTCGGCGGGCCGCAGCATCGACGAGGTCCGCGACGCGGTCGACGACGCCCTCGAACAGGCCGGGCTGTAGCGGACCGCCCCACGACCACCGCGGCCCCCGGCCGGTGATCGCTCACCGGCCGGGGGCCGCGGGGACAAGCACGGGATCAGGCGTCGACGAGCACCTTCGTGGCGTTCACCAGGTCGGCAACGACCTTGGCGAGCTGCGCCGAGACCTCGGCGTTCTCGCTTGCATGCCTGTCGCCGAACTTCTCGAAGGCACCGCCGATGACGAGCGCGGTGTCCTCGACGACCTTGCCGCCCGCGATCCCGACAGCCTTGGTGGTGTCCTCGTGGGCCCACTTGGCGCCGTTGGGGCTCGGGGAGGCGCTGATCACGGCGACCGGCTTGCCGGAGATGGCTCCCGAACCGTACGGACGGGAGATCCAGTCGATGGCGTTCTTGAGCACCGCGGGAATGGTGCCGTTGTACTCGGGGGTCACCAGCAGCAGGGCGTCGGCGGCATCGGCGGCCGCGCGCAGCGCCTCCACGCTGTCGATGGCGCCCGCGACGTCGATGTCCTCGTTGTAGAAGGGCACGTCGGCGAGGCCCTCGTACACCGTGACGTTCGCGCCCTCGGGCGCGACGCCGGCGGCGGTCTCGGCGAGCTGACGGTTGACGGAGGCGGCGCGCAGGCTGCCGACCAGGACGAGAACGTTGGCTTCAGACATTGGAGACTTCCTTCGATGATCCGGGGGCGCTTGCCGATCTAGGTATATCAGCTAAGCGGACCACGGTCCACTTATATTCCCGGGAGGGTACGATCGGCCTCGTGCAGACCACGCCGATCCAGATGGCCGACCAGCCCGAGGCCGAACGGTGCGACGCCGTGCGCAACCGCGCGTTGCTGCTGGACGCCGCCGCCGCGCTGGTAGCGGAGCGGGGTGCGGACGCCGTGACGATGGACGCGGTCGCCGCGAAGGCCGGTGTGGGCAAGGGCACAGTGTTCCGGCGGTTCGGCAGCAGGTCAGGTCTGATGCAGGCCCTCCTCGACCACACCGAGCAGGAACTGCAGCACGCATTCATGTACGGACCTCCGCCCCTGGGGCCCGGCGCCGAGCCCATCGACCGCCTCGTCGCCTTCGGCCGCGCCCGCATCTCGCTCGTGGACCTCAGCGGCGACACCCTCCGCGCGGTGGAGGACTCCCCCGAACTCCGCTTCGGCAGCGCCCCCCGCCAGGTCAGCCTCACCCACGTGGCGATGCTGCTGCGCGCGGCGGGCACCGAGGGCGACATCCCATTGCTCGCCCACAGCCTGCTCGCGCCCCTCGAGGCCTCGCTGGTCATCTACCAGATCCGCACCATGCACATGCCGATCGAGCGGATCGCCGACGCCTGGGAGGATCTGGTCCGACGGGTCACGTCGTGCCCGGCGGGTCACTAGGCTCCTGGCATGCGCCTTCGCCGTGTAGCCGGACTCGCCCTGCTCGCCGCCGCCCTTCTCACCGCCTGCAGCGCGGAGAGCGCCTCGACGCCGAACGGTGAGGACCTGCAGGGGCGCACCTTCATCTCCACCGAGGTCACGGGCACCCCGATCCCCGGCGGCGGGCCGCTCACCGTCGAGTTCGTGGAAGCGGACAGGATCTCCATGACCGCAGGCTGCAACCGAGGCAACAGCACCGTCGACCTGTCCGACGGCAAGGTGGTCACCGGACCGATCGCGACCACCATGATGGCCTGCGCCGGCGACACCGCGGGCGCCGACGCGTGGATGACCTCACTGTTCGAGGCTGGTCCGGCCTGGACCCTCGACGGCGACACCCTCACGCTGACCACGAGCGACACCTCGGTCACCCTCGTGGACAAGAAGGTCGCCACCCCGGACCGCCCGATCACCGGGACCACCTGGGTCGTCGACCAGCTGATCAGCCCGAGCGCGGTCACCACGTCGGTCGCCCTCGAGACCGCCGCCCCCACCCTGCTGATCGGCGAGGACGGCTCGGTCAGCGGATCCACCGGGTGCAACCGGATGACCGGCACCGCCCAGGTCGAGGGTGACAAGGTCACCTTCGGCCCGCTCGCGACCACCATGATGGCGTGCGAGCCCGACATCGCCGAGGTCGAGCGGGCGGTGCTGAACGTGCTCAGCGGCGAGACCACCTTCACCGTCGACGCCGACCGGGCCCGCGTGATGCAGGCGGACGGCGACGGGCTGGGCCTGCGCGCCCAGTAGCGACGCGCTACAGGTTCTCGGTCAACCAGGTCGCGAGGATCCGGGCGCTCGCGTCCACCTGGGCCGGCCAGTCCATGGCCGACTCGTCGGCACGATCGCTGACGTGCTTGACGATTCGGCATCCGACGCCCATCCGCGCGCAGGACGCCGCCACCGCGAAACCCTCCATGTCGACGAGGTCGGCCCTGGTCGCCAGCGCGTCCCGCACCACCGCGTCGGAGATGAACACGTCGCCGGTCGCGAGCACCGAGTCGTCGCCGTCCGGAAGCGCGATCCGGTCCGTCACCGGGTGTCCGAGCGAGCGCAACACCTCCGCGCTGATGTCGTGATTGAGCACCGCCGACGGCACGAACAGACCGGCATGATGCTCGTGCAGGGCCCCCGCGGTGCCGATGTTGACCACCGACGGGCGCTCGTCGGGTCGGTACCGCGCGAGTGCCTCCGTGACCGCGACCGCAGCGGCAACCTTCCCGATCCCGGTGACCACCACCTCGAATCCGTCTGGCACGTATGCGGCCTCCCCCTCGGTGGCGGACACGACGAGGAACCTGGGCGCGGTCACATTGGGCACGCGTGGCACTGTATCGCCCGCCCGATCGAGCGCCGACCGCTCTCCGCGCGCGCCCGCGCGCACACCGCCGACCGTCGCTAGAGTGACGCGCATGGCGAATCTCCGTGCGGAAATCCTGCAAGAACTCGGCGCGAAGCCGACGATCGACGCAGAGGGCGAGGTGCGCGCGCGCGTCGACTTCCTCAAGGGCTATCTGCGCTCCACTCCGGCCAAGGGATTCGTCCTCGGGATCAGCGGCGGCCAGGACAGCACGCTGGCGGGCCGGCTGGCGCAGCTGGCGGCCGCGGAGCTGCGCGAGGAGGGCCACGACGCCGAGTTCGTCGCGGTCCGACTGCCGTACGGCGTCCAGGCCGACGAGCACGACGCCCAGATCTCGCTCGAATTCATCAAGCCGGACCGCTCGGTGACCGTGAACATCAAGCCGAGCACGGACGCCGCGGCCGCCGAGAGCGCCGGGGGGCTCGCCGAGATCATCGGGCACGACGGCGAGCTGCGGGACTTCGTGCGCGGCAACATCAAGGCCCGCGAGCGGATGGTGATCCAGTACGCCATCGCCGGACAGCTCGGCCACCTGGTCATCGGCACCGATCATGCCGCGGAGGCGATCACCGGCTTCTTCACCAAGTACGGCGACGGCGGCGTCGACCTCACCCCGCTGACCGGCCTGAGCAAGCGACAGGGCGCCGCGCTGTTGCAGCATCTCGGTGCCCCGGCCAGCACCTGGGCCAAGGTCCCCACCGCCGATCTCGAGGACCACAGGCCAGCGCTGCCCGACGAGGAGGCACTCGGCCTGCGCTACAGCGAGATCGACGACTACCTCGAGGGCAAGGAGGTGACCGCGACGGTGGCCGAGAAGCTCGAGTCCATGTACCTGGGCACCCGGCACAAGCGCGCGGTCCCCGTGTCCCCGCTCGACGACTGGTGGAAGTGACGCGATGAGCACCGTCCTGGTCGCGGGCGGTACCGGCACCGCTGGCGCGGCCGCGGTCGCGGAGCTTCGCGCGCGCGGGCATCGGGTGCTGACCCTGAGCAGGCACTCCCCCGAGGGCCCCGCCGCCGACCACGTCACCGCGGACCTGCTCACCGGCGAGGGCCTGGCCGCGGCGCTCGACGGCGTCGACGCGGTGATCTCCGCGGTGAACGGCCAGACCCGGCAGACCAGGCCGGTGTTCACCGACGGCGCCCGGAACCTGGTGCGCGCCGCCGAGGCCGCGGGCGTGCGACGAGCCGTGCTGCTGTCGATCGTCGGCGTCGACCGGGTGCGGTTCTCCTACTACGAGGCGCTGACCGAGCAGGAGGGCATCTACTCAGCCTCCGGCCTGGACGCCCGGATCGTGCGATCCACCCAGTTCCACCAGCTGCTGCGGTCCATCTTCGCCATGTCCGCGCGGTTCGGGGTGATCCCGGCGGTCCGCGGCGCCCGCTTCCAGCCGATCGCCCCGACAGACCTGGCCCGCGCCCTCGCGGACGCCACGCTGAGCGAGTCCGCCGATGACGACGGCAGGATCGAGGTCGGCGGTCCGGAGGTCTGGACGATGCGTGAGCTGGCCGAGTCCTGGAAGCGCGCGACCGGCAGCCGGGCCGTGGTGCTCCCGGTCCCGGCCCCCGGCGCACCCGGCCGGTTCCTTCGCGCCGGGCTCAACCTGACCCCGGAAAACCGCTACGGCACGGTCACATTCGACGAGTGGCTGGCCACCGAGGCACCTTCGACGAGCGAATGACCCGCGAGGGCTGATCAGCCGCCTGCGAACGGCGGCAGCACATCGACCCGCGACGCGGCCACCAGGCCCAGGTCGCGGGTCAACTCGTCGTCCTGCAGGAAAGCGGCGACGGTCAGCACCCGCTCCATCTTGGGCCCGTGCCGCTCGACGAGCACGGACCTCAGCGCCCCGAGGTCGGCACCCGCGCCGATCCTCACGGATTCCTCGGTGCACCCGGCCGCTTCCGCCGCCGCCGCGAAGTAGCGCACCAGAATCGCCTGTTCAGCCACCGATCGCCCCCATACTGCGTTGCGGCGGTTCGAAACCCTCCGCATTGATCCCGTGGCCAGCCCACTTGTTCCACATCGCGCCCCGCCACAACTGTGCGAGGTCGTCGTCGCTCGCGCCCGAGCGCAGCCCCGCGCGGAGGTCGATCTCGTCGTCGCTGAACAGGCAGGACCGGACCGTCCCCTCCGCGGTGAGCCTGGTCCGGTCACAGTCGCCACAGAAGTTCCTGGTGACCGAGGCGATGATGCCGACCGTGGCCGGGCCACCGTCCACCAGCCATTCCTCCGCCGGGGCGGACGGATCGTCCGGGCGTCCCACTGCGGCCAGCTCGAAGCGCTCGCCCAGCACCTCCAGCAGCCGGGTCGCGGCGATCATCGAGTCGCGGGCCCAGGCGTGGTCGGCGTCGAGCGGCATCTCCTCGATGAACCGGAGCTGACAGCCCTCCGAGAGGCACCACTCCAGCAGATCGGCTGCGCCGCCGAGGGTCTCCGGCATCAGCACGGCATTGATCTTCATCGGCGCAAGGCCCGCCGCTGCCGCCGCGCGGATACCCGCCAGGACCGAGGGCAGGCGGTCACGACGGGTGAGTTCGGCGAAGTGTGCCCGGTCGATCGAGTCGAGGGACACGTTCACGCGGGTCAGACCGGCGGCGGCCAGCGCCTCGGCGCGGTGCTCGAGGCCGACCGCGTTGGTGGTCATCGACAGCGGGATGCCCGGCACCGCCGCGGCACAGCCGGCGATCATCTCCTCCAGGTCGGGACGCATCAGCGGCTCGCCGCCGGTGAACCGGACCTCCCGGACACCGAGCTCCTCGACGGCGATCCGGACCAGCCGGACGATCTCCGCCGCGGTCAACAACCGCTCGCGTGGGATCGCGGGCAGGCCCTCGGCGGGCATGCAGTAGGTGCAGCGCAGCGAGCACTTCTCGGTGATCGACACGCGCAGGTCCCTGGCCACCCGGCCGAACCGGTCGACCAACTCGGGGACGTCCGGGCGATCGACGATCGACGGGTGGCTGTTGCGGACGCGCGGCAGCCCCATCTGGACCGGCCTGACGGTCGCAGTCATCGCGTCATCAGCTCTGCCACCCCACCAGTATGCGGCCAACACGGGTTGCTCGTCGCGCCGAGCGCCTGCCTAGGATTGGCCCCATGCCGCAGGAAACGCCATGACCAGCAGATCTGTCGAGGAGCACTCCGCCGAGGTGCAGCGCCTCCTCGCGCCGCTGCTGGCGCCGACCGTCGAGGACGTCGCCGTCACCGAGGCACTCGGACGGGTGCTGGGCGCCGACGTGCGCTCGCCGCTGGATCTCCCCCTCTTCCGCAACTCCCAGATGGACGGGTTCGCGGTCGCCGCCGCCTCGCTGACCGGGGTGCCGGTGACCCTGCCGGTCACCGAGACCATCGCGGCGGGTCCTGCCGAGCCTGCCCCGCTCGCCCCTGGCAGCGCCGTCCGGATCATGACCGGGGCCGTGATCCCGGCGGGCGCGGACGCCGTCGTCCCGGTCGAGGACACCGACGCCACGAAAGACATGGTGACGATCCGGGTGTCGCGCCGGGCGGGCGAGTACGTCCGCGAGGCGGGCACCGATGTCCGGACGGGCGATCTGCTGCTGGCGACGGGCACCGCGCTCGCTGCACGGCACCTGTCGCTGTTCGCGGCGGTCGGACTCGCCACCGTCCCGGTCCTGCGCCGCCCGCGGGCGGCGGTCATCGCGACCGGTGCGGAATTGGTCCGCGCGGGCGAGCCGCTGCGGCCCGGACAGATCTACGAATCCAACTCGGTGGCACTGGCCGCGAGCCTGACGGCGAACGGCGCGGACGTGGTGTTCGTGGAACGCAGCGACGACGACCTCGCCGTGTTCGATGAGATCCTGCGCCGCGCAACCGCTTCCGCCGATCTGGTGGTCACCTCCGGCGGGGTGTCGATGGGCGACTTCGAGGTGGTGCGCGAGGTGCTGACGCCACTGGGCGGCTGGTTCGGGCACACCACCATGCAGCCGGGCGGGCCACAGGGCCTGGCCGAGATCGACGGCGTCCCAGTGCTGAACTTCCCGGGGAACCCGGTGAGCACGATGGTCTCCTTCGAGGTGTTCGTGAAGCCGTTGCTGCGCCGGGCCGCCGGTCTGCCCGCGGTCCCCCTGGAGGAACTCGTGCTGACCGAGCCGATCACCTCGATCCAGGGCAGACGCCAGTTCCTGCGCGGCCGACGGGTCGACGGGGGCGTCGCCCTCGAGTCCGGGCCGGGCTCACACCTGGTCGGGGCGCTGGCCCGCGCTGATGTCCTGATCGACATCCCCGAGAATGTGACGACAATGAAGGCGGGAGACAACGTGCGGGTGTGGCCACTGTGATCGACGAACCGACGACGAACGGCCCGACGGCGAACGAGCTGACTCATCTCGACGGCGAGGGCCGCGCGCGCATGGTCGACGTCAGCGCGAAGGCCACCACCACGCGGATCGCGGTGGCGGGTGGCGAACTGCAGACCACCGCCGAGGTGATCGCCCTGGTCCGCGCCGACGGCATGCCCAAGGCGGACGTGCTCTCGACCGCCCGGATCGCGGGTATCGCGGGCGCCAAACGCACCTCCGAGCTGATCCCGCTGTGTCATCAGCTGTCCCTGTCCTCGGTGAAGATCGAGTTCGGGTTCACCGAGTCCACCATCACGGTCGAGGCCACCGCCAAGACCACCGGGCAGACCGGCGTCGAGATGGAAGCACTGACCGCGGTCGCCGTGGCCGGGCTGACGCTGCACGACATGGTCAAGGCCGTCGATCCCGCCGCCACCATGAACGGTGTGCGGTTGCTGACCAAGGAGGGCGGCAAGCGCGGACACTGGGTTCGCCCCGATGCCGCCGAGGCCGAGGCTCAGGCCCGGGCCGAAACCCCCACGGCCGGAACTGGATCCGCCGTGGTCCTGGTCGCCTCCACCGGTGGCGCCCGCGGCACCCGGGAGGACACCACCGGACCGGTTCTCGCGAAATGGCTGACCTCGCAGGGTCTCTCGGTGCGCGGTCCCCTGGTGTACGCGGACGCCGATATCGCCGCCGGGCTGGCCGACGCACTCACCGGCGCACCAGCGCTCGTCGTGACCACCGGCGGCACGGGCACGTCCCCCACCGACCAGACCCCGGAGGCCACCCGCGCCGTGCTGGACCGGGAGCTGCCCGGACTCGCGGAGGCCATGCGCCGCAAGGGGTCCGAGAAGACCCCGTACGCCTCGCTCAGCCGCGGGCTGGCCGGTTTGTCCGGCCGCACCGTGGTGGTCAATCTGCCGGGATCACCTGGCGGTGTCCGCGACGGCATGTCGGTACTCGAACCCATCCTGGAGCACCTGCTGGCGCAGGTTGCGGGCGGAGGTATGCACGATGCGTGAGCTTCTCGCTCTGATCTCGACCGAACCCATCGACCAGGCCGCGGTGGACGCGGCGGTCGCGGGCCCCGAGCACGGCGCGGTGGTGCTGTTCAGCGGCGTGGTGCGCAACCACGATGGCGGACAGTCGGTCTCGGCACTGGAGTATCAGGCGCACCCGGACGCCCAGCGCTTCCTGCGCGAGTGCTGCGAGCAGGTGTCCGCCGAGACCGGGCTCCCGGTCGCGGCCGTGCACCGGGTCGGCCCCCTGGTCGTCGGGGACCTGGCGCTGGTCGCCGCGGTCGCGGCGCCGCACCGCGCGGAGGCCTTCGCGGCCTGCTCGGTGCTGGTCGAACGCATCAAGGCCGAGGTGCCGATCTGGAAGCGCCAGCACTTCGCGGACGGCGTCACAGAATGGGTGGGGCTGTAGACGGGTGTGACGCAGCCGACGGTCGGAGCGGTCCGATCGTCGGCTATCCTGGGTGACACCTGGCGCGGCTGTATGCGCGCCAAACGTCGTGGAACGCTTCCTCAACGAACTCGTTGATCGGTGCAACCAGCACGAGCTCTTCTTACGGCGATCGATTTTGCCCACCGGCAATCTCGCCATCTTGTGCTGACAGACGTGTGGATCCTATCGATTCCCCGTGCGTCGAACAGTGCAACCCGATGCCTGAAAGGCACTCGACCCACATGACGAAATCCTTTGCTGACCTCGGCGTGCGCGAACCCCTCGTGAGGGCGCTCGCCGACGGCGGCATCACCTCTCCCTTCCCGATCCAGGTCGACACCCTCCCGGACACCCTGGCCGGCCGCGACGTGCTCGGACGAGGCAAGACCGGCAGCGGTAAGACGCTCGCGTTCTCCATCCCGATGGTCGCCCGCCTGGCCGGTGACCTGGCCGGCGGCAAGCGCCGCCCGGGCCGCCCGCTCGGCCTCGTCCTGGCCCCGACCCGCGAGCTCGCCACCCAGATCACCGCGACCCTCGAGCCCCTCGCCGGCGCCTACGACCTGCGTGTCACCACCATCTTCGGCGGCGTCTCGCAGCACCGTCAGGTGCAGGCCCTCAAGGCAGGCGTCGACATCGTCGTGGCCTGCCCCGGCCGCCTCGAGGACCTGATGAAGCAGAAGTTCGTCTCCCTCGACGCCGTGGAGATCACCGTCCTCGACGAGGCCGACCACATGGCCGACCTGGGCTTCCTGCCCGTCGTGACGCGGATCCTCGCGGCCACCCCGACGCAGGGACAGCGGCTGCTGTTCTCCGCGACCCTCGACAACGGCGTGGACAAGCTGGTCAAGCGCTTCCTGCACAACGAGGTGCTGCACTCGGTGGACGAGGCCAACTCGCCCGTCGCCGCGATGACGCACCACGTGTTCGACGTGCACGGCGTCGACGCCAAGAAGGACCTCGTGCACAAGCTGGCGTCGGGCACCGGCCGCCGGATCCTGTTCATGCGCACCAAGCACCAGGCCCGCAAGCTGGCCCGTCAGCTCACCGAGGCCGGTATCCCCTCGGTTGACCTGCACGGCAACCTGTCGCAGGCCGCGCGCGACCGCAACCTGGCCGCCTTCTCCGCAGGCGAGGCCCGCGTCCTGGTCGCGACCGACGTCGCGGCCCGCGGCGTGCACGTCGACGACGTGGAGCTGGTCGTGCACGTGGACCCGCCCGCCGAGCACAAGGCGTACCTGCACCGCTCCGGCCGCACGGCGCGTGCGGGCAGCGCGGGCGACGTGGTGACGGTGGTGCTGCCCGAGCAGCGCAAGGACCTCGCCATCCTCATGCGCAAGGCCGCCATCAAGGTGACCCCGCAGCAGGTGACGGCGGACTCCGATCCGGTCAACGCGCTGGTCGGCGAGATCGCGCCGCACGTCATCCCCGCACCCAAGCCCGCCACCCAGCCGCAGGGCCAGGGCGGCGGCGGTCGCCGTGGCGGCGCAGCCGGTGCCGGTCAGCGTCGTGGCGGCGCCCAGGGCGGCGCTCGCAGCGGTGGCGGCCAGGGCGGCACCCGTGGCGGCGGCGCGCAGGGCGGCGGCCGTGGCCGCGGGCAGTCCGGTTCCGGGACGGGCCGCGGCGGCGAGGGTGCCGCCACCGGCGGCGGTCGGGGCTCGGGTGGCCGCGGGCGCGGTCAGGGTTCCGGGCAGCCCACCGTGATGTACAGCAGCGAGACGCCGGGATCCGCCGGCTCGCAGGGCGGCGGCAGCAATCAGCGCCGCAGGCGCGCCACGCGCCCCTAGGTTCTAGTTCTCCACCACGTAGCGGTGCACGCCGGTCATGGCCTCTGCACCGCTTTCGTGTACCCGGACACACTCGTCGATGCGCCGCAGCAGCAGGCCCGCGTCGATGCCGGAACCGATCAGCACCAGTTCGGTGACGCGCCCCGCTCCCCTGCCCCACGGACCCGTCTCGAACCGGATGTGCCTGCCGACGGTCTGCAGCGTGTACCGCTGGGTGTGCCCCGGAATGCCGAAGTACACAAAGCCTTTGACGCGATACAGGCCGGGTGGCGGATCCTCGAGCAGCCGGGTCAGGGCCCGAGGGTCCATCGGCCGGTCGCTGGTGAACGTCACGGCCTCGTAGCGGTCGTGGAGATGATCGTGACCGTCACAGTCGTGACCGGAGCAGTCGTGGTCGTGCGGATCGGCGAGCAGTTCGTCGAGACTGAGCTGACGCGGACCGTCGTCGACCCGGGTCACCTCGTCGAAGAGCAACCTCGGGTCGATGCGGCCGTGCGCGGTTGGCAGCACCGGCGACCGGCCGCCCAACTCCTCGACGCGGGCCAGCACCGACTGCAGGTCGGGCTCGGAGATCCGGTCGGTCTTGTTGAGCACCAACAGGTCCGCCATCCGCACGTGCAGATCCAGCTCGGGGTTGGCCACCCTGGTGTCCTCGAACTCCACGGCGTCGACCAGCACCACCAGCCCGCCGTAGACGATGCGCGGGTTCGCACTGCCGAGCACGAGGCGGACCATGTTCCGCGGCTCCGCCAGCCCGCTGGCCTCGACGACGATCACGTCGATGTCCGAGCGGGGGTGGGCCAGCCGGTCGAGCATCGAGTCCATCTCGCTCACGTCCACCGCGCAGCACAGGCAGCCGTTGCTCAGCGAGACCATCGAATCGACCTGTCCGGCCACCATCATCGAGTCGATGTTGACGGAGCCGAAGTCGTTGACGATCACGCCGATCCGCACGCCGCCGTTGTTGCGCAAGAGGTGGTTGAGCATGGTGGTCTTGCCTGCGCCGAGGAATCCCGCGACCAGGACCACCGGTATCAACCGCTTTGCCACACGACCTCCCGACTCGACCGGCCACCCATCTTAGGTCGGTCGAAACGGGGTCGAGTGCGCCCCTGTCGGGCGATCAGTTCTTGGCGCCCTGCGCCGTCAGCGCCTCGAGCAGCCCGCTCAGCAGATTCGAGACCAGCCCCAGGTTCTCGCCGGTGGCCAGCCCGGTGAAGCCGCCGAGGCCCAGCTGTTCGAGCAGCGGCTGCAGCAGCACGAGCACCTGGCTGAGCCCCGCGTCCGCCGGGGCCGCCTTCTCGGTTGTCTTCGCGCTCGGGGGTGCGGGCTTGGTGGTGGTCTTCGTGGACGGCGTGGCCGGCTCGACCGCCGTCGCGGTCGTGGTGGGCGCGGCAGCCGTGGTGGTTGTGGTGGTGGTCGTGGTCGCGTCGGCTCCGGTGGCAGGCGTCGAGGCGACCGTCCCGCCCTCCATCAGGAAGTTGACCGCGCCTGTGGTGATCGCGATCGCGTGCTTGAGGCGGCCGTCGAGGCTGTCGAGCACGGCCGAGTCCTCGGGGTTGGACCCGTTGCCCATCTCGACGAAGACCAGCGGGACGGTGGTGAGCGCGGGACCGGCCACGTCGCCGCGGGTCTGCAATCCCTCGACGACGCCTGCGTAGTTCGCCGGCGTGAAGCCGTTCTTGACGTAGACGTCGCGCATCGCCCGCGAGGCCTCGAGGCCCTTACCGGACTGCGCCTTGTCGACGGCCGGGTCGGGCACCGGCAGCTCCGGGATGATCATGTGGAACCCGCGCCTGCTCGCGTCCGCCTCGGCGGTGGTGGAGTCGGCGTGGATGCTGATGGCCAGGTCCGCGCCCGAGTCGTTGGCCGCCTTGGCGCGCTCGTCCACGCAGCCACCCCAGCCGGAGTCGTCCTGACGGCTGAGCACGACCTTGGCGCCCAGGGTCTCCAGGCTGGTCTTCACCAGCTGCGAGACGTCCCAGTTGATCGTGTGCTCGGCGAGACCGCCCTGGCTGGTCATGCCGGTGGTCTGGCAGTCCTTCTTGCCCCCGCGGCCGTCGTCGACCTGCCTGGAGAGGTTCTCGGAGTGGGCCGTGCCCTGGTGTCCGGGGTCGAGGAAGACCGTCTTGCCGGTCAGCGGCGTCTCGGCGGCGGTGTCGGCTGCGGGGTCCGCCAGCGCCGCCGCGGGCAGCACCATCGCGGTCAGGGTCGCGGCGGCGAGACCGGCCATCATCGTGGTCATCTTCATCTTCGGGATGGGCGCCGGGTGCGGGGTTGGTCCGCGGGCGCCGCTCTCCTTCCACACAGGTAACACCAGTCACTCAGGTCACATTCGGCACCAAGTGAAACAGATGTTTCGCCGACAGGCGAGGATCCGCGGCAACCGTTGGGTTTCCGTGACCTGACGCCCGGGTTCCCCGGGCACGCGCGTGCGGTGGGGCACCATGGATCGCGTGGGGGACATTCAGAGCACGCTGGCGCGCTCGACCGGTGCGGTCGCTACCGCGACAGTGGCAAGTCGCGCGACGGGTTTCATCCGCACGCTCGCGCTGGCGGCCGTACTGGGCACCGCGGCGGTCGGCGATGCGTACAACGGGGCGAACACCCTGCCGAACATGGTCTACGAGCTGCTGCTCGGCGGGGTGATGAGCAGCGTCTTCGTGCCGGTGCTGGCGCGGGCCCGGTTACGTGGACGCGCCCATTCGCGGGTGTTCACCCAGCGCCTGCTGCTGGCCACGATCATCGGCGCCGCCGTGGTGACGGTGGTCGCGGTGCTGTGCGTCCCGCTGATGGTCGGGGCGCTGGTATCGGATTCGGACCAGTCGCAGCTGACGACGGTGCTGGCGTATCTGTTGTTCCCGGAGATCTTCTTCTACGCGCTCGCGGCGACGGTGACCGCGGTCCTGAACGTCCGCGAGAGCTACGCGCCCGCGGCCTGGGCGCCGGTCCTCAACAACCTGATGGTCCTCGCCACGGTCGGCGTCTTCGTGCTGGTGCCAGGCCCGGTGACGCTGACGCCGTCCGCGATGACCACCGCCCAGGTGCTCGTCCTCGGCATCGGCACCACAGCCGGAATCGTGGGGCAGGCCTCGTGGACGATTCTGGCGCTGCGCCGGACCGGATTCCGGTGGAGCTGGCGGGTGCGGCCCGTGCCGTACACGTGGCGTCCGGTGCGGGTGGGGGTCGGCCTGCTCGGCTGGATCGTGGCCTACGTCGCGATCAGCCAAGTCGGTGTGACGTTCGTGCTGTTGGTGGCCTTCGACCGCGGCGGCGTCTCGACCTACACCCACGCAGACCTGTTGTTCCAGGTCCCGTACGGAATCCTCGGGGTGTCCCTGCTGACCGTGCTCACCCCGCGCATCGCCAAGGCCGTCGCCGACGGCGACCGCGGGGCCCTCGTCGCAGACATGGGCCGGGCCGCCCGGTACTCGGTGGTCGCGCTGGTCCCGGCTGCCGTCGCGATGACCCTGCTCGGGCCGATGCTGACCACGGTGATGTTCATCGGTCGCGTCGACGTCGACGCCGCGCGGCTCATCGGCATCTCGCTGGCGCTGTCGGCGTTCGGACTCGCACCCTTCGCTCTGGTCATGCTTCAGCTCCGTGTCTTCTACGCGGGCAACGACATGCGCACACCGGCGCTGATCAACCTCGCGATGGTGGCCACGAAGATCGCCGTCGTCGCGCTGAGCGCGGCCACCCTCCCGAGCCAGGTGGTCGTGGTGACGCTGCCGGTCGCGAGTTCCCTGTCCTACCTCGTCGGCGCCGTGTGCGGACACTGGGCGCTGCGACGCCGCTACGGGCTGCTCGGCTTCCATGCCGTGCTCGAGACGTTCACTCGCGTGCTGTGGGCATCGGTCGTCGCCGGCCTGTTCTGCGTCGCGTCCGTCGGGCTGTCCCATCGGTTCATCGACAACCCGCGCGCAGCCGCAGCGATCACGCTGCTGGCCGCCACGGCCTTCGCCGTGCCGGCGTTCCTGCTCGCCGCCAGGACGATCGGCGTACCGGAGGTGCGCAACGCCAGGGCGCTCCTGCTGGGCTGAACCACGACATCGACTGACCAACGACAAAACCCTCATCTCGCGGTTCGCGAGATGAGGGTTTTGTTGTGGGTGGAGCTAAGGGGACTCGAACCCCTGACCCCCACACTGCCAGTGTGGTGCGCTACCAGCTGCGCCATAGCCCCGTATTCGGTTGTTTCTCCGCACCGGAGTGCGTGCTCCTCCGTGCTCGAAGAAAGTTACACCATTGCCACTCCGGCCAACAAATTGCCTGGTCAAAGCCTACTCGGATGGAGCGAGGGGCGGGCGGCTCGCTCTCGCCGCGCGCCCCTCGCGACCCGTGTCAGTTCAGCTCGGCGACCCAGTTCGGATTGCCGAGGGCATCGATCATGGTGCCGTCCACGACGACGGTGGGCGTCCCGGCCGCGCCGCTGGCCGCGAGCGCCTCACGGCCCTTCTGCGCCGCCGCGGCGGCGTCGTTCACCTTGGCGCCGTCCGAGATGCACGCCACCGCGGCGTCATTGGCGCCGGAGTCCTTGGCCATCTGGGCCAGCTCGGCGTTGGAGTGATCCGAGGAGCCGTTCTCCGCGGGCTGGTTCTCGGGCGAGAACAGCGCAGCGTGGAACTTCGAGTACGCGATCGCGTCGCCGCTCTCCGCCACGCACATCGACGCGGCCACCGCGCGGGTCGAGTAATCACCGCTGGCAGAGAGCCGGTTGAGGAAGTCGAGGACGTGGTAACGCACCGCGACCTTGCCCTCGTCGACCTTCTGCGCCAATTCCTGGCCGTTCGTGTTCTCCAGCTCGGCGCAGTACGGGCACATCGGATCCTCGAAGACGTCGATCGTGGTGGCCGCCTCCGGCTGACCGATCCGCACGGCGCCGTCGTCCTGCACCGCCACCTGTACGGCCGAGTTCGACACGGCCCCATAGCCCTCGTTGCGCGGCTTGCTGCGGTTGCTCTGCCAGATCACCCCGCCGATCACGACAGCGGCGATCACCAGGATCGCCAACCCTCCGAGGATGTACGTCGACCGACTCGACGTCGGCTGCAGAGAGGTGACGGGCTTGTTCTTCGCATTCACAGATGCAGTCCTTCGCTCCGAGAGTCAAATATGGCTTTACTCTGCCATCTGATGCTGAGCAGGCACTGAGAGTGCGGGCCTCGATCCGGGCCCCAGCGCGAACGGGCTGCGGGGGAACACCGTCAGCCACGCGGCCAGGGCGAGGAACCCGACATCGCGGGCGATCTCGCGGGCGTAGTCCCAGCCGTCGACATCCGCGGCCCCGCCGCCGCCGAAGCAACCGCAGTCGATGGACAGCCCGCGGGCCCACACCGAGATGATCACCCCGATCAGCACCACCAGCAGCAGCGCCGACCCGATCGCCGCGAGCCGGACCCCGAGGCCGATCAACAACAACAGTCCGAGCGCAATCTCGAGGAACGGCAGCGTGTTCGCGACCGGCCGCACCAGCGACTCCGGCAGCAACTGGTAGGCGCGCACGGCGATCACCGTTCCCGCCGGGTCTGCGGCCTTGAGCACTCCCGAGATCAACCAGACGGCGGCGAGCCCGATCCTGGCGAGCAGGCTGACGATACGAATCCACACCTGGCCCACGGTACCGATCGGCGTAGATTCACCGGTATGAGCGAGCCGCAGCCGGGGCCCGACGCCCTCGAGAACGCGCTCCCCCATGAGTTCGATCACACCCATTCGAATGTGTCCGGCGGCTGGCTCCGGGCGGCCACATTCGGCGCGATGGACGGCCTGGTCACCAACACGTCGCTGATCGCGGGCGTCGGCGGCGCGGGAGTCGACGCGCACACCGTGATCCTCAGCGGCGTCGCCGGCCTGGTGGCGGGCGCCTTCTCCATGGCCCTCGGCGAGTTCGCCTCGGTCTCCACCGCGAACGAACAGATCGAGGCCGAGGTGAAGGTAGAGACGCGTTCGCAGGCCCGCTACCCCGAGGCCGAACAGGCCGAACTGGTCGACACCTTCACCGCGATGGGGATGAGCGCGGCGACCGCGGAGACCGCGGCCGCCGAGGTCCACAACGATTCCGCACGCGCGGTGAACATCCACCTCACCCACGAGCTCGGCGTCAACCCGAGCGAGAAGCCCTCTCCGCTGGTGGCGGCCGGCTCCTCGTTCCTGATGTTCTGTGTCGGCGCGGTCATCCCGCTGATCCCGTACCTGCTCGGGTTCGAGTCGCTCGTCGCCGGGCTGACCGTTGGCGGGATCGGCCTACTGATCGTCGGCGCGATCGCGGCGAGCTTCACTGCGAAGTCGAAGGTCCGCGGTGCGCTCCGGCAGCTCGCCTTCGGCGTGATCGCCGTCGCCGCCACCTACCTGGTCGGCGCGCTGATCGGAGTCGGCATCCCCGGTTGACGCCTGCGGGATGGTCCGCGGCGCGACCAGCCAGAACGCGATCGGGAGCAGCATCAGCGCGCCGGTGACCGCGAAGGCCACCCCGTAGGACAGGTACTGGGCCAACACCCCGGCCACCAGTGGACCGGCCACCACGCCGACGTCGGAGGCCATCTGGAAGGTGGCCAGTACCGGACCGCCCCTGGCCTTGGAGCCGATCACGTCCGCGACCGCGGCCTGCTGGGCCGGGTTCATCAGCCCGGACCCCACGCCCGCGACGAGCGACAGCGCGAGGAACGCCAGCAGGTTCTCGCTGTACCCGAGGAACATCGTCGCCGCGCCCGCAATCGCCAGCCCGGCCAGCACGAACGGCCGCCTGCCGCGCAGGTCCGACAGTCGTCCCGCCGGGATCTGTACCAGCGCGTTGCCGATCGCGTACACGGTCAGTGCCACACCCGCCAGCGCGGTGCCCTCGCCCAGCGCCTCGACCACGAACAGCGGCACCATCGCGACCCGAACGCCGAACGACACCCAGCCGTTGGCGAAGTTCGACACCAGGGATGCGCGGTAGGTCGCCGAGGCCAGCGCCTCGCGCAGCGTCATCGTGACGACGTGGCCGCCCGAATCCGGTGCGGCCAGCGCGGACTCACGCAGGCTCAGGAACACCACCGCCGCCGCGATCAGCAGCGCAACGGCATAGATCAGGAACGGAGCGCGCAACCCGAAGCCGGCGAGCGCGCCGCCGACGAGCGGCCCGCCGATGGTGCCGAACAGGAAAGACGTCGCGTACAGGCCCGACACCCGACCGCGGATGCCCGGCGGCGTGATCCGGATCAGCAGGCCGAGCGCGGACACTGTGAACATGGTCGACCCGATGCCGCCGATCGCCCGGAACAGCAGCAGCTGCCAGTAGCCCTGCGCGAAGGCCACCGCACCGGACGAGACCGCGACGATCAGCAGCCCGGTGAGATACGTCGGGCGCTCCCCCAGCCGCTGCACCAGCGCCCCGCTTAGCGGCGCGAACAGCAGTCGCATCAGGGCGAACACGCTGATCACGGCGGTCGCCGCGGTGACCCCGACGTCGAAGCTGCGGGCGAACTGGGGCAGCGCAGGGGCGACGATGCCGAACCCGAGGGCGATGACGAAACTGGCCGAGACCAGGACCCAGATCTCGCGTGGCAGCTTATTTGCGGTGGTGTGCATGATTGCCACCGATCCTAGCCAGCGGCGAAAACAGTCAGGCGTCTGCTCCCAAGGCCCGGGACACCAGCTCCCGCGCCTCCTCCTGCACCTGCGCGAGATGCTCCCTGCCCTTGAACGATTCGGCGTAGATCTTGTACTTGTCCTCGGTACCGGACGGCCGCGCGGCGAACCAGGCGTTCTCTGTGCAGACCTTGAGCCCGCCGAGCGCCGCACTGTTGCCGGGCGCCGCGGTGAGCGCTGCGGTGATCGGCTCGCCCGCCAGCTGGGTCGCGGTGACCTGCTCCGAGGACAGCGCCGCCAGGGCCTTCTTCTGCTCACGGGTGGCGGGCGCGTCGACCCGTGCGTACTCGGGGCTGCCGTACCGCTGCGCCAGCTCGGCATACCGGGCCGCGGGCGAGCGCCCGGTGACGGCGGTGATCTCGGACGCCAGCAGCGCCATGATGATGCCGTCCTTGTCCGTCGTCCACACCCGGCCGTCGGTGCGCAGGAACGAGGCTCCCGCGCTCTCCTCGCCGCCGAAGCCCAGCTCGCCAGTCAGCAGGCCCGGCACGAACCATTTGAAACCGACGGGTACCTCCACCAACTCCCGGCCGAGACCTGCCACCACCCGATCGATCATCGACGAGCTCACCAAGGTCTTGCCGACCTTGGTGCCCGGCGCCCAGCCGGGCCGGTTCGCGTAGAGGTAGTCGATGGCCACCGCGAGATAGTGGTTCGGGTTCATCAACCCGCCGTCCGGGGTGACGATGCCGTGCCGGTCGGCGTCCGCGTCGTTGCCGGTGGCGATGTCGAACCGGTCCCGCGCGCCGATCAGCGAGGCCATCGCGTCCGGGGACGAACAGTCCATCCTGATCTTGCCGTCGGTGTCGAGGGTCATGAACCGCCACGTCGCATCCACCAGTGGGTTCACCACCGTCAGATCGAGGCGGTGACGCTCGGCGATCGCACCCCAATAGTCGACGCTGGCACCGCCGAGCGGATCGGCGCCGATCCGGATGCCTGCGTCGCGGACCGCATCGAGGTCGACCACGTTCGGCAGGTCGTCGAGGTACGTGGCCAGGAAGTCGTAGGGACGGGCCGCGCTCTTGAGTGCCGCGGCAAGTGGGACCCGCTTGACCCCGGCCAGGCCTGCCGCGATCAGCTCGTTCGCGCGGGCCTCGATGGACGCGGTGGCGGTGCTGTCTGCGGGGCCACCGTGTGGCGGGTTGTACTTGAAGCCGCCGTCGCGTGGCGGGTTGTGCGAGGGCGTCACCACGATGCCGTCTGCCGGTGCGGTCGTGCCAGAGGCGTTGTGCCGCAGGATCGCATGACTGACCGCGGGGGTCGGGGTGTAGCGGCCGCCGGAATCGATGAGCACCACAACGTCATTGGCCGCGAGAACCTCGAGCGCGCTGGTCCAGGCGGGCTCGGAGAGTGCGTGGGTGTCGCGGCCGAGGAACAGCGGTCCGGTGATCGACTGACTCGCCCGGTACTCGGCGATGGCCTGCGTGGTGGCGAGGATGTGCGCCTCGTTGAAGGCCCCGTCCAGGCTGGATCCGCGGTGCCCGGAGGTACCGAACGCGACCCGCTCGTCCGGGTTCTCCGGGTCTGGGATCCGGCTGTAGTAGGCCGTCACCAGCTGCGCGAGGTCCTCGAGATCCTGCGGCTGGGCGAGCGTGCCTGCTCGGTCGTGCGCCACGGCACGCCTCCTCGGGTCGGTGATTGTCGGTCAGCACCATTCGATCACGCGAGCACGTTGTATGCGACGGGGGATGGAACCGCCGTGAGGGCGGTTCCATCCCCATGTCGTGCTTCAGGCGATCAGATCGGCGAGGAACCAGTAGGCGAAACCGAAGTAGATGAACACGCCGACGAGGTCCATGATCGAGGTGATGAGCGGTGCGCTCAGGGTCGCGGGATCGGTGCCGATCTTGCGGGCGAGGAAGGGCAGCAGCGAGCCGAGCACACCGCCGACCACGGTGCAGGTGAGCATGCTCAGGCCGACGATGGCCAGGACCTCACCACCGATGTCACCCTTGGTGAAGTAGGTGAGAACGACCTCGAGGACGGCAATGGAGGCACCGAGCGCGAGCGCTACGCCTAGCTCACGACGGATGACGAATCCGATATCGCGCCAACGCAACTGCATCTGCCCCAACGCCATCGACCGAAGGACGAGGGTCGCCGACTGACTGCCGGTATTACCGCCCATATCGATGATCGGAGCGAGGAAGGCGGCCAGGATGATGACCTCGGCGAGAATGTCTTCTTGCGCCGCAACGAAATTGCTGGTGATCAGACCGAACACGGTCAACAGCCCGAGCCAGAAGACCCGCGTTCCGTAGATGCGGAGGAACGAGGAGTCCTTCAGATCGAGATCCGGACCTCCGACCGCGGACGTTCCGCCGTAGCGGGCCAGCTGGGTCGCATCCTGTTCGCGATCGATGTCCATCGCATCATCGACGGTCACGATGCCGATCATGCGTTCGTCGCCATCGACAACCGGTACAGCGAGCATGTTGTAACGCCGGATGTATTCGGTGGCTTTGTCATCCGGATCATTGCTACGCACGAGAACGGGGTCGGTCTGCATCAGCTCCTCAACCTTGGTGTCCGCGCGGTTGAGCACCAGCTCGCGCAGCGGGATCGTGCCACGGAGGCGACCGTCGCCGTCGATCACGTACACGACATTGATCGTTTCCTTGTCCGGCGCGCTCGTTCGCAGCTCCTGCAGCGAGTCGCCGACGGTCATTCCCGCGCTCACCGTGGCATAGGCCGAGGTGGTCACCGATCCCGCCGTGCCCTCGGGGTAGGCCGCCAGCCTCAGCACGTCCTCCCGCTCGGCCTGGGCCAGCAGTGGTATCAGTCGCTCACGGCCATCCGAACTCAGCCGGTTGTACAGGTCGGCGCGCTCATCCGGGGGTAGGTCCCCGATCAACGTCGCAGCAGGTCCAGACGGCGTGGCGGCCAGAACGGCATCCTGCTCGGCATCGAGTAGCTCGACGAACAGGCGCGCCTGCTCCCGGGACGGCAGTGTGAGCAGAAGTGCCGACACCTGCTGGGGAGCGGCATCACGCAGGACTTCCGCGATGTCGGCCGGTGGACACTCCCGGACCAACCGACGGAAGGCGTCCGGGTCCGGATTCTGTAGCAGCATCCGGACAGACACGATGATTTCTTCACGGTTCATGATGACCTCACTCGAATCGGCCGCTGGGTCTCAACAGCCGCGAAAAACCGCATGCCGCAACCGGGTTTCGGCAGACGGCAGCCCAAAAGGACCACCGATCGGCACGCAGAGGGTGACCGCCGACGCACGGACAGCGTCGGGGTGAAAGAACGGGAACCCGCGTCAGCCGCCCAGCATGGGCGGCCGTGAACTCAGCGCCGCTGAGACGGCGTGGGAGTAGACGACGGAGGGTGATCGCAAGCCCCGGAACTACTCGGACTCGGACTCATGCCATCACCTCCCGGCGGTCGAGGCGCACGCGGGCGCCGATCGATGCAAGCGCGGGAGAAGGGCCGGACGACAGAGGTCGCGGCTCAGCACCCCTTCTCGACAGAGCTTTGGCACTGCACGGCGTAACCCGCGATGCGGGAGCCACTTGGGCTCAACCCTTCGTCCGGGAGGAGCTGTCCTGACCCGGGGCGTCTCTCGACGTTTGGGGTCAGTGGCCTGTGTCCGTGCAGACGCCTCACCTAGCGAGGTGCATGCGGCGAACAGCTAAACAGACATTCACCGGCGACGCAAACCTCCCCCTCCATGGATCCCTGAATACGTCTACGCCACAACACATTCCGCGTGGTTGCGATCATACGAACAAGGCGTGAGCGACGGCGAACCCCAGCGCCGCGGCTGCGATCCCGGCCGCGACGCTGACCACGACGTTGGCCAGCGCGTACAGCCGGACCCCGTCCTCGACGAGCCGGACCGTCTCGTAGCCGAAGGTGCTGTACGTCGTCAGCGCACCACAGAATCCGGTGCCAACGAGGGCCATCACCTCACCACCATGAGCGGCGCCGCCGACCAGAGCACCGAGGATCAGCGATCCGATCACGTTCACGGTGAGGGTCCCCCACGGGAACTCGCTGTCGGCGCGGGACCCGACGGCGCGGTCGAGCAGGAAGCGCGTTGGCGCGCCGACCATGCCGCCGAGGACGACCAGCACCACCGTCACGGCCGGTCCTCGGTGAAGTGCACCCGCTCGACGCCCTCGAGTGTCACGGTGGCCTCGGTGAGAAGTTCACCGATGCCGTCCAGGAACCCGCGGATCCGCTCCTCGGTGTCCACCGCGACCACCAACAGCGGCAACCCATCGGCCAGGTCGAGGAGCCTCGTGGTGTGGATGTGCGCGGACGCGCCATACCCCTCGACTCCCCGCCACACACTCGCACCACTCAGCCCGGCGGCACGGGCGCGCTTGACGATCTCCTGGTACTTCGGCTTGTGATGCCAGAGGTCGTCCTGCCCGAGGATGATCGACAGCCGCATCTCCGTGCGCGAGTAAGACATGTCAGCTTCCTTTCTCGGCGACGGCACCGGTGACGAGGCGTGCGCCCCACACCCCCACCAGGACGGCGGCGAGCGCCGCGATCACCGTCCCGAAGAGATAGCCGAACGCGATCGGATAGTTGCCGGACGCGAGCAGCCCCCGCACCTCGACCGCATAGGTCGAGAAGGTGGTGAAGCCGCCGAGCACCCCGACCCCGAGGAACGGTCGCAGCAACCGGTGCGCGGTCCAGACCTCGGTGATGAGCACCATGAGGATGCCGATCAGCAGGCAGCCGGTCACGTTGGTGATCAGCGTCGCCCACGGGATCTCCCTGGTCGGCATCGCGTGCGCGATGCCGTATCTCGCGAGCGCACCGATCCCGCCGCCGAGCGCGACCACCGCGAGCAGCGATCCCTCACCGCGCATGCGAATCACCTACTCCGACAGCCTGAACCGCACCGCGGCGATCACGTCGCCGAGGGCCTCGACCAGGACCGTCAGCCTTTCGCCCGGACCGGGCGCCGACAGCAACCTCAGCCGATCCACCGCGACGAGCGGGAGGGTGGCCGCGAGGGCGTAGACGCGGTCGCCCATCTCTCCCGGCAACTCGTCCAACCTGGGAAACCCCGGCACGGGGATGCCGCGCACCGCCGCGGACCGGCTCAGCAGCCCGCCGAGTTCGTCGACCAGCGTGCCGACCTCGTCGATCGAGTCCGGCTTGTAGTCCGTGCCCTCGTCGGGCCACGGTTCCACATCCGCCCGCGGGTAGGGATTGTCCGGCAGCCAGCGGCGCACCCGGATCCGGCCCTCGCCGACGCAGCCGAGCAGCAGTCGCCCGCCGGGCACCCGCTCGTAGTCGACTATCCGCGCCACGGTCCCGATGTCGGTGCGCTCGTCGCCGCCGCCCACCTCGTGGCCGCGGGTGATGAGGACCACGCCGAATCGCCGAAGGTCAGGGGACGAGGTCAGGTCTTCGACCATCTCGAGGTAGCGCGGCTCGAACACCTGCAGCGGCAGCAGTTCACCCGGGAGCAACACGGACCCGAGCGGGAACATCGGCAGAGCATCCACGGTCACAGCATGCCCTCGATCCGGGTGTCGCGCCGATAACCGCGAAAGAGCGCGCCGATCTTCGCTAATGTGAGCTACGTCATGGTGCCGGTTTCTCCCACCATTCATCGGAGGTTTTCGATGAGAGTCACACTCAGAGATTCCGCTACGGCCCTCCTCGCGGCACTCGCGCTCGCCATCTCACCGGCGATCACCGCGCCGCCCGCGGCCGCGCAGGCCCAGCCGCTGATGCCCGCGCCCGACCCAGATCCGTTCTACTGGGCGTCACCGGACCTCGCCGCCAGGGCGAACGGGGACATCCTCCGCAGCAGACCGGTCGACGTCTCCCGGTTCGGGAACGCGGACGGCTGGCAGGTCGCCTACCGCTCCACGAACTCGTCGGGCCACCCCGTTGCGGCCGTGACGACCGTCCTCGTCCCGCGCGGCGGGGTTGACCGGCCACTGCTGTCGTACCAAGCCATCATCAACGCACTCGGGACCCGGTGCGGACCGTCGCACACATTGTTCAACGGACAGCTCCAAGAGGCCCCGGTCGTGAACCTCGCGCTGATGCGGGGCTGGGCGATCGCCCTGCCCGATCACCTCGGCCCGACCAGTGCCTATGGCGCCGCCAGGCTGGGTGGTCAGATCGTCCTCGACGGGGTGCGAGCGGTGCAACATCTGCCCGAGGCGAGGCTCGGACACAGCCCCGTCGGGCTCGCCGGCTACTCGGGCGGCGGGATGACCAGCGGCTGGGCGGGCGCCCTGGCGCCGACCTACGCCCCAGAGCTCCCCATCGTCGGCGTCGCGGCGGGCGGCGTCCCTGCGAACCTCAGCGAGCTCGCGAACGGGCTCGGGACCGCGCCGCATCCCCTGTTCGGCCTCGGCTTCGCCGCCACGCTCGGTCTCGAACGCGAGTACCCGTCCTCGATCCCGTTGGCCAGCGGCCTCACCGGCGCGGGCCTGGCCCTGCGCGACCGGATCGCCAACGCCTGCTCCCAGGAGATCATCGACGCCGGGGCAAATCACAGCGCGGCAGAGGTGTCCGCCGATCCAGCCAAGATCAACGAGCCTGCCGTGCGGGCGATCTTCGATCAGAACAGCCTGATGATGTTCCCCGGAGTCCCCCGGGCACCGGTGTACGTCTGGCACGGCAACGGCGATCAGCTGGCCCCCCTGGATTCGATCGCGGCAACCGTCGGCAGATACTGCGCGGCCGGTGTTCCGGTCCAGTTCAGCGTGTTCCCCGGAGACCACGGCCCGACCAGCATCGAGGGGCTACCGGGTGTACTCGGCTGGCTCGACGGCAGATTCGCCGGTCAGCCCGCGCCGAGCAACTGCTGAGGGTCGGCGGCGTGACGTCGGGTGCGCGATTCGTGGCTCCCCCATCGGCGACTCGGCGCTGCTAGCGTCCGCTCAATGCACTTCGGTCGATCGGTGTCGGTGATCGCGTCCGGACTCATCGCGGTCGGCGCCTTCGCTCCCACGGCTAACGCAACGGCTCCCCCGCCCGCCCCAGGAACGATCGTGAGCTCGTCCACCCTTCCCAGCGGCGACCTGATCGACGGCGCGGCCGAGGGATACCTCGTGACCTACAACACGACCGGGCAGGACGGCAGGCCCGCCGTCAGCACCGGGCAGGTCTTCGTTCCCGAGGGCACCGCGCCTGCGGGCGGCTGGCCCGTCGTGTCCTGGTCGCACGGCACCACCGGGGTCGGCGACCAGTGCGCACCGAGCGTGACCGGGAGCCTCACCACGACGGAGCTGCTGCTCGACTACCTTCGCCGGGGATACGCCGTGGTCGCCACCGACTACATCGGCCTCGGCTCGCCCGGCCTCCATCAGTACCTGGCCGGTCGCGCCGAGGGGCGGGCCGCGATCGACATCGTTCGCGCCGGACGCAACCTCCACCCCGACCTCTCGGCGTCCTGGGTGTCGGTCGGACACTCCCAGGGAGGGCAGGCCGCGCTCTTCGCCGGACACATGGCCGGCGAGTACGCCCCGGAGCTCGATCTCCGCGGAACCCTGTCCTACGCACCCGAATCGAACGTGGAGAACCTGCTGGCCGTGGCCGGCCCCTATGTACCGGCCCTCGACGTCCTGCAAGGGGCGAGCACCTACCTCGTGTACATCCTCGCGGGCCTGAACTCCGCCCGGCCGGACCTCGGGTTAGCCGGCTACCTGACCGAGTTCGGGGCGCGTGCGATGGCATCGGCGGAGCTCGGGTGCGGCGACGACCTCGCCATGTTGAGGGGGAAGTCGGTGGGTGAACTGTTCGCCAGGCCGTTGCTCGATCCGGCCGTCGTCACCGCACTCCAGGACTACATGGCGGTGCCCACCGCCGGCTGGGACCGGCCGATCATGATCGTGCACGGAACCGACGACCTGACGGTCCCCATCCCGGTGAGCGTCGCCCTGCAACTGCAACTCGCAGCGGGCGGGGCCGACTTCCGGTTCATGGTCTATCCCGGCACGGACCACCGGAGCGTCGTACCCGCCTCGGACCGGGACACGACCGGCTTTCTCACCGCCCTGCTCCCCGCGCCGCGCTGACCCGGCCGGGCTCGGCACACGGCACCGAACACAGCGAGGCCCCGCAGCCGACTTCGACTGCGGGGCCCTCTCAGCTGGCGTTGAGCGTGGGCACGCTCACGCAGAAAGCGATGCGACGCCTGCGACGCCCGCGATCACCGCAACCAGCGCCGACACCAAGGTCGCCCCTGCCGCGACCATGGTGAGATCCTCTGCTGTCGATCCCATGTGATCACTCCTTCTCGACCGTGAAGCCTCGCTTCGCTGTGACGCCACCTCGGCGCTGCTGCATTTGTAGCCGAGCAAAAGCACCATCACCAAGCCCTGAACGCCCTGGGGCGCAATGCATTACAAGAAAGAAACCTGCCGGTAGGGTTCCGTAACCTAGCGTTACGAATCGGCAACACCGGGTCACGTCATGTGACCCAGGCAACAGCATGGGTGGCGACATGAAGCGCTTGATACTCCTCGGAATCACCGTTGGGCTGGCCGCACTCGGCCTCACCGCCTGCAGCGAAGACTCTGCACCGATAGAGACAGTCGCGGCGTCGGCCGATCAGACGACTCCGGCACGGTCCACCGACCGAAATCTGGTCGACACACTCAACAGGGGCCGACAGCTCGGCGCGAAGGTTCAGGTCGACATGTACGTGCGGGAACTGAACAGCATCCTCGCCGCGACAGGCGAGACGATGAGCAGGGCTGACGCATTGGAGCTCGCCGGATCGCTCTGCAACTTCCTCGACGCCGGGAACTCACCCTACGACGCGGCGCAGGTACTCGAATCCGAGGGATTCCCGAAGGAGCATTCCGCAGCATTGGTACCGAAAGCGATCGCTGCGGCCTGCACCGAGCACCTCACGGGCTAGTGGCGCGCCGCCGCTGCCAGTCAGGGATAGGCGACTGCACAAAAAAGCCCGGTCAGGCTACCGATTGGTAGTCTGACCGGGCCTTTGTGGAGCTGCCGGGAATCGAACCCGGGTCCTCCGCCGAATCGCTAGGGCTTCTCCGTGTGCAGTTCGCTAAGCCTCTACTCGGATCTCCCGGTCTCGCGAACAAGCCGTGATGACGATCCCAGTCACTGTTTGATGTCCCGAACGACTCCGTGACCGAGCCGACCGGTAAAGCCCTCTAGCTGATGCCAGTACCCGACCCGAGGGCGAGATCGGACTGACAGACACGCTTCGCTACTTAGGCAGCGAGAGCGTAGTCGCGCTGATTGGAATCGGCGCTTATAGGTTTGCAGCGACGCTTACGGTGGTCTCTTGCCTGCACCGACACGCTTCCCCTAACTCAACGTACAAAGTCGAAACCGTTCAGCCCCGTACGTACCCAGCACCATGCTGGGACCACATACTGTAACGCCCCGGCGCCGCGAAATCATCCCATTAAATTCTGCGGCGTTTCATCTGGACGTCTGTCCAAAATCAACTACCCTTCTCAGCAAAATAGTTAGCTGATTGATCGGGGAAGTCGAAGCCACATGACACATCAACCAGGGCGTACACGCCGTCGATGGGTAAACGCGCTGGCCGCCACGCTGGCGCTGGTCCTGGCCGGCGGTGGGATCGCGGCGTCTCAGCCCTCGTCCGACCCGATCGGCCCCGGTGATCCCGTCTTCGGACTGGCGAACGGCTGCTACGCCCTCAAGTCGGAGCAGAGTGGGAAGTTCGTCCGCCGCGCCGACGGCGGCTACCGCGCCGACGCCGACACGGTCGGCGGTGCCGAGGCGTTCCGCACGCATGCGGCGCAGCTGGGCCGGTTCATGTTCTACGGCAAGGGCGGCGACATGCTCGCCCACGACGGCAAGAGCGCGGTGGTCTCGACCCGCGACGCGCTGCCGACCACCGACTGGACGCTGACGCACACCGACGGCACCTACGCGGTCACCGCGACGGACAACGGAAGCCAGCTCACCGCCGCGAACGGTGGGCTGGAGCTCACCGACCCCGGCGTCAATCCCGCGGGCGGACGATTCGTCCTCACCCCGGCCGAAGGCTGCGCGACCTTCCCCGACTCCGAGGTGAACGCGACCGGTAAGCCGCTCTCCGGCACCGGACCGAACGGCGAGGTGCGCGGGTTCATCGACGCGCACGTCCACCTCGACGCCAACCTGTTCATCGGCGGCCAGGTGCACTGCGGCACCCCCTTCGACCCGCAAGGCATCACCGTCGCGCTGCGCGACTGCGCCGACCACGGCAAGGACGGGATGCCCGCGCTGCTCGAGAACATCCTGTCGCACGGCAGCCCGGTCGCGGAGCACGACACCGTCGGCTGGCCGACCTTCGAGGACTGGCCGGACGCCGACTCGCTGACCCACGAGCAGACCTACTACCGGTGGGTGGAGCGGGCCTGGCGCGGCGGACTGCGCATCTTCACCAACCTGTTGGTGAACAACCGGGTCCTCTGCGACATCTACCCGCTCAAGAACCGCTCCTGCAACGACATGGACACCATCCGCGCGCAGGCCGAGCAGGTCCGGCAGATGCAGGACTACATCGACGCCCAGTACGGCGGCCCCGGACGCGGCTGGTTCCGGATCGTCCGGTCTCCCGAGGAGGTCCGCAAGGTCGCGAGCGAGGGCAAGCTCGCGGTGACGATCGGCATCGAGACCTCCGAACCGTTCGGGTGCTCGCAGCGCAACGACGTGCCCCAGTGCACCGAGGCCGATGTCGACCGAGGCCTCGACGAGGTCTACGCGATGGGCGTTCGGCAGATGATCGTCACGCACAAGTTCGACAACGCCTTCGGCGGCGTCCGCTTCGACGGCGGCATCCAGGGCATCGCCGTCAACGCGGGCAACTTCCTCAGCACCGGCAAGTTCTGGGAGGCCGAACCCTGCAAGGGCCCGGTGCACGACAACCCGCTGCTCTCCTTCGGCGACGCACCGGCCGAGGTGATGTCCGCGCTCCCGCCCGGTGTCACCACGCCGGTCTACCCGTCCGGTCCCCTGTGCAACACCCGCGGCCTGACAAAGCTCGGCGAGCACATGGTCCGCGGCATGATGGATCGCGGCATGATCGTCGACGTCGACCACATGAGCGTCAAGACCGCCGAGGACACCCTCCGGATCCTCGAGGAGGCCAAGTACTCCGGTGTGGTCTCGAGCCACAGTTGGACCGACCCGCTGAACTACGAGCGGATCTACGCGCTCGGCGGCTTCGTCGCCGCCTACGCCTCGGGACTCAACTCCGACCCGAAGAAGGAGAACTTCGTCACCGCCTGGCGCAAGGCAAGGGCGGACCGCAGCGAGGACTACTACTACGGCTTCGGCTACGGCGCGGACACCAACGGCTTCGGCCCGCAGGCGCGCCCGCGTGAGGACGCCGACACCAACCCGCTGCACTATCCGTACAAGACCTTCGACGGCGGCACGACGATGGATCGCCAGCGCACCGGCGAGCGCGTCTTCGACCTCAACAAGGACGGCGTCGCGCAGTACGGGCTGATCCCCGACTGGATCGCGGACATGCGGATCGCCGCCGGGGACGACGGCGACCAGATCATCGAGGACATGAGCCGCGGTGCCGAGGCCTACCTGCAGATGTGGGAGCGCGTCGCGAAGTAAGTTGTTGCACCCTCGATAGGTCATTCCTCCGGCTGCGACGGGCCGACCCGCCTAGAATCGGGTCAGCCCGTCGCTGCGGGAGGAGACATCGATGGCCGACCGGATGACGGTTCGCGCGGGCAACGCCCCACCCGCCTCGCGTCCCGAGCAGCTGCGCAACGTGGTCCTGATCGGGTGCAGCGGCGCGGGCAAGACCACCCTGGCCGAGTCGCTCGCGTTCGCCGCCGGGGCCATCGGCCGCGCCGGCCGGATCCCGGACGGCAACACGGTCTCCGACTACGAGGAGATCGAGCACCAACAGCAACGATCGGTCCAGCTCGCGGTCCTGCCGTTGGAGTGGAACGGCTGCAAGGTCAATCTCCTCGACCCGCCGGGCCATCCCGACTTCGGCGCCGAGTTGCGGGCCGGTCTGCACGCCGCCGACGCCGCCGTCTTCGTGGTCTCGGCCACCGATCCTGTGACCACCCCCACCCGCGCGCTGTGGCGCGAATGTGCCGCGGCAGGCATCCCCCGCGCCATCGTGGTGGCCAAACTCGACGTGGCCCGCGGCAGCTTCGACGAGATCCTCACCGCCTGTCACGACGCGTTCGGCCTCGGCACCGACACGCTGCGGCCGGTCTACCTCCCGGTCTTCGCCGACGGCAGGCCCAGCGGGTCGCTCGGCCTGCTCACCGGGCGCAGCTACGGCGAACCCGGCGCCTGCCCCGATGCCGACGCGGCGCGCGAGAGCCTCGTCGAGGCCATCTCCGGCCAGGACGACGGCCTCATGGAGCGCTACCTCGCGGGCGAACCGCTCGACGAGGAGGCGCTGACCGACGGCCTGCGCCGGGAGATCGTCGACTGTGCCCTGCACCCCGCCCTCGCCGTCACCGACAACGGCGTCGGCGCGGCGGAACTGCTCGACCTCATCACCGGCGCGTTCCCGGATCCCACCCACCGGCGCGGACCCGCGCCCGCGGCCGACCCCGAGGCCCCGCTCGCCGCTCAGGTCATCCGGATCACCGGCGACGCCTACGTCGGCCGCATCAGCCTCGTGCGTGTCTTCTCCGGGACGCTGCTCCCCGACACCCACGTCCACGTCGCAGGCGCGGCAGCCACCTCCGGTGAGAGCACCGACGAGAAGGTCACCACCCTCACCGGCCCGTTCGGCAAGCTGCAGCGACCGGTGCCCGAGGCGGTCGCGGGCGACATCGTCTGCCTGCCCAAGCTGACCGTGCACATCGGCGACACCATCGGCGACACCGAGAAGCCTGCCCCGCTGGAGGCGTGGGCGCTGCCGGTGCCGCTGCTGCCGGTCGGCGTCGAGGCGCACAGCAAGACCGACGAGGACAAGCTCTCCCAGGCGCTGACCCGGCTGACCACCGAGGACCCGGCCCTGCGGCTGGAACAGAACCCGGACACCCACCAACTGGTCCTGTGGTGCACGGGCGACGCGCACGCCGAGGTGGCGCTCGACCGGTTGCGTAACCGGCACGGCGTCCACGTGGACACCGTGCCGTACCAGGTGGCACTGCGGGAGACGTTCGGCGGCAACGCGTCCGGGCACGGCCGGCTGGTCAAGCAGTCCGGCGGCCACGGCCAGTACGCGATCTGCGACCTCGAGGTCGAACCACTACCGACCGGATCCGGATTCGAGTTCCGCGAACACGTGGTGGGCGGTGCGGTCCCGAAGGGCTTCATCCCGTCGGTGGAGAAGGGCGTGCGCGCCCAACTGGAGAAGGGCGTCGCGACCGGTCACCCGCTCGTGGACGTGCGGGTGACCCTCGTCGACGGGAAGGCGCACTCGGTGGACTCCTCCGACGCCGCTTTCCAGACCGCCGCGAGCCTCGCCCTCCGCGACGCCGCGGGGCACACCTCGATCCGACTGCTCGAACCGGTCGCGGCCGTCGCCGTGACGCTCCCCGACGACTATCTCGGCGCCGTTCTCAGTGACCTGTCGGCCAGGCGTGGCCGGGTCCTCGGGACCGAGGTGAAGGGTCCGGGGCTGTCGCTGCTGCGGGCCGAGGTGCCGGAGATCGAGCTCGCCCGCTACCCGGTCGAGCTCAACTCGCTCGTGCACGGCAACGCCGAGTTCTCCCGCTGCCACCTGCGCTACGAGCTGATGCCCGACGCGCTGGCGGCCCAGGTCGCTCGCTAGCGGCTCATGCCCTTCACGCGGCGCCCGAGCTCACGGGTGACCTCCCGCTCGGCCGTCCGTCGCGCGAGGTCCTGACGCTTGTCATAGTCCTGCTTGCCCTTGGCGAGAGCGAGCTCCACCTTGACCTTGCCGTCGGAGAAGTACATCGAGAGCGGGACCAGCGTCTGGTTACCCTCCCTTGTCTTGCCGACCAGGTGCTCGATCTCGCGCTTGTGCAGCAACAGCTTCCTGGTTCGCCGCGGCGAATGGTTGGTCCAACTGCCCTGGGTGTACTCGGGGATGTGCAGTCCGCGCAGCCACACCTCGCCGTCGTCGACGGTGGCGAAGGCGTCGACCAGCGACGCCTTGCCCTCGCGCAGGCTCTTCACCTCGGTGCCGACCAGCGCCACGCCCGCCTCGTAGACGTCGATGATCGAATAGTTGTGTCGCGCCTTGCGGTTGGTCGCGATGACCTTGCGGCCCTTTTCCTTCACGTTCGGGCCCCTTCAGTCCGCGCAGTGATCGAGTTCTGTCCCCAGGATATGCCCGGGGCGCAACCGATTACTCACGGACGTAGAGCCGCAGCGTGATGTAGGCGGTGATCGCGGCCATGCCGACACCGGTGAGCACCAGGAACGGCGACACCAGCAGCACGTCGCTGTTCGAGATCCGGGCGACGATGTTCGCGTCGTAGACGTCGGTGAGCACGTCGTCGATGAACAGGTTCTTCGCGGTGAACAATCCGGCGATCGCCAGCACGGCACCGATCAGCGCGGCGACCACGGCCTCCAAGAGGAACGGAAGCTGGGTGTACCAGCGGGTCGCGCCGACGAGCCGCATGATCCCGACCTCGGTGCGACGGGTGAACGCGGCGATCTGCACCATGTTCGCGATCAGCAGGATCGAGGCGATCGCCTGCACGATGGCGATCGCGAAGGCCGCGTTCCGGATTCCGTTCAGCACGCTGAACAACCGCTCGACCAGATCACGCTGGTTGAGCACGCTCTGCACACCAGGTCGGGCACCGAACGAATCGTTGATCACCCCGAATCGCTCCGGGTCGCTGAGCTTGATCTTGAACGAGGCGGGCAGCGAGTCCTCGCTCACCATCGACGCGAGCTCGGGCTGGTCCTTGAAAACCCGCTCCTTGGCGTCCGCCACCGCGTCCGCCCGGTTGAGGTACTGCACGGACACCACCGACGGGGTGCTCTCGAGATCACTGCGCAGGGCCGAGCAGATGTCCTGATTGCAGTCGGGGTCGGAGATGGACACGTCGTCGGTGAGGAAGATCTGCACCTCGACCCGATCGAGGAAGATCTGCTGCGTCTTGCCCGCCATCTGGACGACGAGCAGTCCGCCACCGAACAGGGCGAGCGAGATCGCGGTCGTCAGGATCATCGCGATGGTCATCGTGATGTTGCGGCGCAGGCCTGTGAAAACCTCGCTGAAGATGAAGCTGGCGCGCATCGGAAAGTCTTGTCCTTCGTATGTCGGGGTGAACGGCGAGGGGTCGGGGGTACCTAACGCCCCACGCCGTAGACACCGCGGGCCTCGTCGCGCACCACGCGTCCGAGGTCGAGTTCGACCACCCGGCGCCGCATCGAGTCGACGATGTGGTGGTCATGGGTGGCCATCAGCACGGTGGTTCCGGTGCGGTTGATCCGTTCGAGCAGCAGCATGATGTCGCCGGTGGTGTCGGGGTCGAGGTTGCCGGTGGGCTCGTCGGCGAGCAGCACCAGCGGCCGGTTCACGAATGCCCGCGCGATGGCGACGCGCTGCTGCTCACCGCCGGAGAGTTCGGTGGGCAGTCGGTCCGCCTTGCCGGACAGGCCGACCAGATCCAGCACCTCCGGAACGGTGCGATCGATCACGTTGCGCGGCTTGCCGATCACCTCGAGGGCGAAGGCCACGTTCTCGGTCACGGTCTTCTGCTGCAGCAGCCGGAAGTCCTGGAACACGCAGCCGATGCTCTGCCGCAGCTTCGGTACCCGGCGCGCGGACAGCCGGTTCACATGGAAGTCCCCGACCTTGATGTCGCCCGAGGTGGGGGTGTCCTCCTTGAGCAGCAGCCGCATGAAGGTGGACTTCCCGGACCCCGAAGGGCCGATCAGGAAGACGAACTCGCCCTTGTCCACCGAGACATTCACCTTGTCCAGTGCAGGCCTCGACGAGGTCTTGTAGGACTTGGACACATTCTCCACGCTGATCACGGGGAGCCAGTTTAGCCGTTATCCGACGGTGACCTTGGGTTTCGACGGACCCGCAGGTCCAGGCCCTACGGGGTGGGTGTGGGCGGTGTGGTCGACGTCTCCGGGGTGGCCGTCACGACCCCCTCCGGCAGCTCCACGCCGGACGGGACGGGCAGCCACGGCGGCAGCACCACGGCGGGCGGCGGGGTGGTCGTGACCGGCTGTTGGGAGGTAGCCGAGGGCGTCGCACTGGTGGTGGTGCTGCTGCTGGGCGGCTGGGTGGACGTGCTCGGCTCCGAGCGCTTCGGGGTCGGCGACCGGATCTCCGAGGGCGCCGGCGCCACGGGCCCGTATTCATCTGTTTTGGGCGGATCCGGATTGAGGTATCCGTGCAGCATCGCCGTGGCGACGAACGCCACGGAGAGCGCGACCGTGGAGGTCCTGGCGCGGCCGAGTGTCTTCGGCACCGACCAGCGCCGCTCGTGCTTGTCGGCCGGTTCCGTCTTCTTCGCGCGTTCGGCGGTCATGCGTTGTCCCCGATCTGATCGGCCGCCAACTCCGGGCCCACCAGGATGCCCTCCCGGCGCAGCGCCTCGGCGACCCGCACCCGCAGCTCGCGCCCCACCTGGAACTGCTTGCCGGGCAGGGTGCGCGCGACCATCCGGATGTTGACGGTGTCCAGCTCGAGGCTCTCCACGCCCATCACCGACGGCTCGTCCAGGAGCAGCGGTTCGAGATCGACGTCCGCGAACGCCTCCCGGCCGACGCCGCGCAGCACATCGTTGACGTGGTTGATGTCCGCGGTGGCGGGAATCGGGACGTCGACCACGGCCCGCGCCCAGTCCTTGGACAGGTTGACGGCCTTGACGATCTGCCCGTTGGGCACGGTGATGACCTCGCCGTCGGAGGACCGCAGCCGCGTCACCCGCAGGGTCACGTCCTCGACCGTCCCGTAGGCGTCCTCCGACGAACCGGTGATGGCGATCCGCGCGACGTCACCGAAGCCGTACTGCCGCTCGGCGATGATGAAGAAGCCGGCCAGGATGTCCTGCACCACACGCTGCGCGCCGAAACCGAGCGCGGCACCGAGCACGGTCGCGGGCGCGACCAGGCTCGCCACCGAGAAGCCGAGGCGTTGCAGCACCTCGATGGTGACCAGGGTGTAGACGATGATGATGAGCACCCAGGTGATCACCTGCGCCAGGGCGTGCCGGTGCTTGGTCGCCTCCGAACGGACCAGCGCGTCGCCCTGGTGGTAGTTCAGGTCGATCCGGTCGGTGACCTTGTTCCCCAACCAGGAGAGGAACCGCCCGACCAGCAGCCCGCCGATGACATAGAGCACGATCTCCAGGCCGCTGGACTTCAGCCAAACTTCGAATCCGGTATCCGGGACCAGTTTGAACGCCGTGAACACCGGCTCAGACCTGCTCCGCGCTCATCCGCCAGCGGATGCCGGATTCGAGGAAGCCGTCGATGTCGCCGTCGAGCACCGCGGACGGGTTGTTGACCTCGTACTCGGTGCGCAGGTCCTTGACCATCTGATAGGGGTGCAGCACGTAGGAACGCATCTGGTTGCCCCAGGAGCTGCCGCCGTCGCCCTTGAGCGCGTCCATCTCGGCCCGCTCCTCGCGGCGCTTGACCTCGAGCAGCTTGGCCTGCAGCACCCGCATGGCCGAGACCTTGTTCTGCAGCTGCGACTTCTCGTTCTGACAGGTCACCACGATGCCGGTGGGGATGTGCGTCAGCCGCACCGCGGAGTCGGTGGTGTTGACCGACTGGCCGCCGGGGCCGGACGAGCGGTAGACGTCGACGCGGACGTCGTTCTCGTTGACCTCGATGTGGTCGGTGGTCTCGACCACCGGCAGCACCTCGACCTCGGCGAAGGAGGTCTGCCTGCGGCCCTGGTTGTCGAACGGGCTGATCCGCACCAGGCGGTGGGTGCCCATCTCCACGGAGAGGGTTCCGTACGTGTAGGGCGCCTTCACCGCGAAGGTCGCACTCTTGATACCGGCCTCTTCGGCGTAGGAGACGTCGTAGACCTCGACGCCGTAGCCGTGCTTCTCGGCCCAGCGGATGTACATGCGCATCAGCATCTCGGCCCAGTCCGCGGCGTCGATGCCGCCCGCGCCGGACCGGATGTTGACCAGCGCGTCACGCTCGTCGTACTCACCCGAGAGCATGGTCTTGACTTCCATCGCCGCGATGTCCTCGCGCAGCGACGCACGCTCGGCGTCCGCATCGGCGACGGCGTCGGCACCCTCGTCCTCGGCCAGCTCATAGAGCACCGGCATGTCGTCGAGGCGTCCGCGCAGGCCCTCGACCCGGCGCAGCTCGGACTGCGCATGGGAGAGCTGGCTGGTCACCTGCTGGGCGTGCTCCTGGTTGTTCCACAACTCCGGATCTGCCGCCTGGTGCTCGAGTTCATCGATGCGCCGGCGCAGCTCCTCGACGTCCAGCACCCGCTCGACGGTGGTGAGGGTGGTGTTGAGCTCGGCCAGGTCTGCGGAAACGTCGGGATGCACAAGAATCAAGGTTACCGGTGCCCGCAGGGGACTGCCGCCGCGGTCGCCCTCAGGTGACCGCGCCGGGCCAGCCCGGCGACGCGACGACCACTGGGCCGGGCCGGCCGTCGACGCGGAACTCCGCCGTCCGGATCACCGCGTTCCGCCGGAAGTCGAGCGCATGGATCCGGACCGTCGGGCCGTCCACCTCGATCCGCAGGCCCTGGTTCTCCTGCCGGTCGAGGGGCGCCTCGCCGCCGCGGCCGTCCGGGCCGAAGCCGGTCTGCACGGCGCCGGTGTTGACCGCCGCGAACCCGTCCGGGTGCCCGCCCGGCGCGGTCCGCCTGGTCAGCCAGTCCTCGCGATAGAGGCTCCAATGGGTGTGTCCGCTCAGCAGCAGCGCGTTGGGGAACCCGGCCAGCAGGGCCAGCAGCTCGTCGGATTCCGCATAGTCACTGCTGTAGATCCTCGGGGCCTGGGTGAGCGGATCGGTGAAGGTCCCCGACACCGTGCCCGGCAGCGCGTGATGGCTCATCACCAGCACCGGGCGCTGCCGCGGGCACTCCTCGAGCGTGTCCCGCAGCCAGTCCAGCTGGGTGCGGCCGAGGATCACGCAGTGTCCGCCCGCCTCGCTGCCGTCCGTGGTGCCGAGCCGGATCACCGGCACCCCGCCGACCTCGTGCGCGGAGAACAGTCCCGGCATCGCCGAGTGCCGCAGGAACCGCTCGACCGACACCTCGCTCGATTCACCGTTGTAGAACTCGTGGTTGCCGATCGTGTAAAGCGCGTCCGGATGCTCGCCGAGGCGCAACCGGTCGAACAGTTCCTCGTACTCGTGCTCGCGGCCGTTCGGGGTGAGATCACCGTTGACGAGTAGCGCGTCCGCCCGGCCGAACGCCTCGAGTCCGTCGAGCGCACGGTCGAGGTCGGCGAGGTCGCCCTGGATGTCGGAGATCACGTCGAACCAGACGGCCGTCGAGGGCTTCTGCCTCGGCGGGGCAGCCGTGCCCGGCGTGTGCGCGGTCATACCGACGAATTCTGCCGCGGCCAGACCCGCCAGCGCGCCACCTCCGAGGAGAACACTGCGCCGCGTCAGCATCACGATCCCGATCGTCGCAGTCACGGCGAAACGGCCGCCCGCCTCGCGCTGAATGCGCGGTGAATCGCCGAGGAAGTCCGGACCCGGGTCGAGTACCGTCTTCGCCGTGACCGATCTCGAACTCGCACTGCGCATCGCCGATGAGGCCGACACCATCACCATGGCCCGCTTCGGCGCGCTCGATCTGAAGGTCGACGACAAGCCCGACCTCACCCCGGTCTCGGACGCGGACCTCGCGGTCGAGCGGGCGGTTCGGGCGGTGCTCGCGGCGGAGCGGCCCGACGACGCGGTCCTCGGCGAGGAGTTCGGCGGCGATGCGACGTTCGAGGGCAGGCAGTGGGTGGTCGACCCGATCGACGGCACCAAGAACTTCGTCCGCGGCGTACCGGTGTGGGCCACGCTGATCGCGCTGCTGCAGGACGGGATTCCCGTCGTCGGCGTCATCAGCGCACCGGCATTGAAGCGCCGCTGGTGGGCCGCCGAGGGTGCGGGCGCGCACGCGTCATTCGATGGCGGCGAGCCCACCCGGATCTCGGCGTCCGCGGTGGACCGGTTGGAGTCGGCGAGCCTGAGCTTCGCGAGCCTGAGCGGCTGGCGTGACCGCGGGATCCGCGACCAGTTCATCGCGCTCACCGACGAGGTGTGGCGGGTCCGCGGCTACGGCGACTTCTACTCCTACTGCCTCCTGGCCGAGGGCGCGCTCGAGATCGCCGCCGAACCCGAGGTCTCGCTGTGGGACCTGGCGCCGTTGGACATCCTGGTGCGCGAGGCAGGCGGACGCTTCACCGCCCTCGACGGCAGCGCTGGCCCGCACGGCGGCAGCGCGGTGGCGAGCAACGGTCTGCTGCATGATGCGGTGTTGGGGCGGCTGGGAATGTAGCAGTCGAACACTGCGTAGCTCAGGGTCCGCCCGAGAGCGAGTAGGCGATGTATCGATCGCCCCACTTCAGGAAGGCGCTCGTCGTGGCCTCACCGCGGACTTCATCGTTCTGCCACTGATAGATGCCGTGCACGGATGGCAAGAAGCCCGCTCGCTCCAGCGTCCAGGTCCCGGTGTGCGTGGGACCGTACCGCTGATCCAGTTCCTCGCGACTGAACTCGGCGTTGCCCAGAAGGTAGGTCCTGCCGAGTGACTCAATGCTCTCCGGCGGAGTGAAGACGTTGACACTGCGGTAGACAAGCATTGTGTAGAGCAGACCCGCCCCGAAGATCGCCGTGAGCGTCAGGGCCCCTACGCGCAGCGCTCGACGAGCTGGGAATGGCATGGCTCACAGTACAACCCGTAGGTCAGGCTGGATGGTCGCACTCACAACTGCGCAGACCCATCCGATTGGGGGCAAAGCGGCGCTATGGTTCGACGATGCGTCATGCGATCTACGTGCCGCTCTTCGGCGCACTGGCTGACCCGCACGCGATCACCGACATTGCACAGGCCGCCGAAGAATCGGGCTGGGATGGGCTCTTCGTTTGGGATCATGTCCTGAGTCCCATTTCGGGCGAGTGGGACATCGCGGATCCCTGGGTGGTGTTGGCCGCTGCGGCGACGGTGACCAGCCGGATCAAGTTGGGGCCGATGGTGACACCACTGCCACGACGGCGGGTCATCAAACTGGCACGAGAGACGGTGACCCTCGACCACCTGAGTCGTGGTCGCCTGATCGTGGGTTTGGGCACAGGCAGCGATGCCGGACGGGAGTACTCGGCCTTCGGTGATGTCGCCGATCCTCGTCAGCGTGGCCGAGCGCTCGATGAAGGCGCCGAAGTTCTGGCCGCATTGTGGGCCGGCGAGACCGTCACCCACCGTGGGCTCCTGGTGGCCGAAGAGGTGCACATCCTCCCCCGGCCGGTCCAGCAGCCACGGATTCCGCTGTGGTTCGGCACCGAGCGCACTTCGGGCCGCCCGATAGAGCGAGCCGCACGATACGACGGAATCTTCCCACTCGAAATAGATGCGGCAGGGGTTGCGCGCATCGTGGAGAGAATCGAGACCGTGCGTGGTTCGTCTGGGGCGTTCGATATCGCAGTGGTAGCTCGTCCTGGCGTCGACCTCGAGGCCCTCAGCAGGGCCGGCGCCACATGGGCGATGCACGCCTTTTGGCCAGGACATACCCCGGAACAGGTGCTGCGAGTGATAGATCGAGGCACCCCCGACTGAATCCCCTCGGAATCATCTTGTCGGTGGTCCCACGTAGACTCGTACACATGTTCGATACCGGGGGGTTTCGGGGTGGCGCAGGTGAGGGCGCCCGCGGCGTCGAGCGCCCTGTGGATTTCGAGGACGGTGCGGCCGCGTTGTCGGCGTTGCGCGAGTACGGGCGGGCGGAGAACATCGCCGCCGCGCACAAGGTGCTCACGGCGGCGGCGTTTGCGCGGCGGCAGTTCGCGCACGAGGTGGATTTGTTCGGGGAGGAGTTCGCCTATCGGGCGGGTCGGTCGGCGGAGATGGAGACCTCGCTCGCTCTCGGGGTGAGTGCGTTCACCGCGGAACGGTATGTGGCGGTGGGCAATGCGTTGGATCTGCGGTTGCCGTTGATTCGTGCGGTGTTCGTGTCGGGGCGGGTGGACTTTCCGCGGGTGTTCGCGATCGTCGACGCGACCGCGGAGATCTCCGACGCGACACTCGCCCTCATGGAGGGCCACCTCGCGGACGCCGCGCTGTATCTGACGCCGAAGAAGTTGGTGGCGGAGGTGATGCGGGAGCTGATCCGCATCAACCCCGCCGAGGCGGAGGAACTGCGGAAGCGAAAAGAACGACATAGCCGTCGGGTGTCGGTGACGGCGGACCTGCACGGCATGGCCCAGGTGTACGCCACCCTCACGGCCGCCGAGGGTCGGACCCTCGACAGTCTCATTCTGGAGATAGCCGGCACCGTCTGTCGCGAGGACCCGCGCACGGTCGACAACCTGCGCACCGATGCGTTCATGGCACTGGTGCACGGCGAGACCTACCTCCATTGCCAGTGCGGGCGGGACGACTGCCCGACCGCGCTCCTACCGCGACCCGAGCGGCCGAAACCCGAGGTACACATCCACATCGACCTGGAGAGCCTGCTTCGGCTGGCGGATCGCCCCGGACATCTGGAGGGGCACGGGCCGATCGATCCGGAGTTGGCGCGGTTGCTCGCCGGGGATGCGACGTGGCAGGCGGTGATCACCGACGCAAGACGAATCCAGGCTGAGCGAAGTGCAGCTGGCGGCGATGAGGGCGAGAACGGCAGCGACGTCGAGTCGGAGAGCAACGAGCCACAACATCAACCATGGGTAGGCGGTGAACCGCCCGACCGTGTGCCCGACTGCCCACCACGAGAAACGAAGGGCGACAGCGGTTCAGGGGACAGCTCTGCCTCATCCCCACCGCCCGGAGTTCCGGCCCGCTATCGACTGCGCCGCCGCCGCGCTGGGCAACTACCGCCGCAGCAAGATGCGCCCCCACGATCGGATGCCGGCCCACGAGAGCCGCGGATCACCGACATCCTCGACGCGATCACGGCGAACCCGGCCCTGCTCGACGGCCAACACCCCGACGGGCACGGCGGATACGCCCACCCACCCCGCGGCGCCCTGACCTACCGGCCCAGCAACGCCGTCCGCACGGCGGTCTTCGACAAATACGACACCTGCACCTTCCCCGGCTGCACCGTCAAGGCCCGGGACTGCCAGTTCGACCACATCGTCGAATTCGACCCCGACAACCCCTACGCGGGCGGCTGGACCATCGAGAGCAACGGCGAACCCGCCTGCATCTGGCACCACCAGGCCAAGACCGATCGCCTCTTCCGCGTCGTCCGCCTCGACGGCGACGTGATCGCCTGGGTCGGCGCGCACGGCGCAATCGGAGTCACCCTGCCGCTACCGGTCGCACAACGCCCAAGCGCCCGTACCAAGAAACCCGCGGCTCGGCCAACCTCAAGGCCGCCACTTGCACCCCCGCCGCCGCCCGAACCACCCGACCTCGGAATCTACGAACCGACCTGGTGGGAAACACACATGCACCCCACCGACCTACCCCCGACGCTCCCAGAGCTCGCCACCATCACCGACCCGGCCCACCTCGCACGCTGCGCACAACTGCGCGCCCACCACGCCGAACACCTCGCGATCCTGGGCGAACGTCTCCGATACCAACCCCCGCCGTTCTAGAACACGGCCGCGGTGATCAGCGCGAGCAGCGGGGTGATCCCCTGAACCACCGCAGGCCGCAGGTACTTTGCGCCCGTCGATGCGAGGACCACCGCGGCACCGATGATGCTCACGCAGCAGAAGACGACGATGGCATGCCCGGCGTCACCCCCGATGATCAGGCCGACCACGATGCCGATCGCGAGGAAGAGGTTGTAGAAACCCTGGTTGTACGCCAACGGACGGGCGACATCCGCGTCCCGCTGGCTGGTCAGGCCGAAGCGTTTCCAGACCTCCGGGCGCGTCCACCACACGCTCTCCATGGCAAAGATCACGACGTGTAGCGCAGCAGCGAGACCAGCGAATATCTGGGCGATGACCGGCATGACAGAACGATGCCACACCGGCACCGGCGTCGCGCGCTAACACAGCACGACTGCCCTGACAAGGCCCGCAGGGAGGAGCCGAATCGCCGGAACACCGGCCTACGGACGGGCGGCACGCGCTCCACCGCCCCGAAGACTCGAAGGCATGAACGTCGTCTCCAGGCGCGCCTTCCTGATGGGGCTCGCCGCCACCCCGATCGCCCTGTCCGCCGGATGCGCAGCCGGCCAGTCGAGCCCGGCGGGCACTTCCTCCCGGCCGCTGCCCATCCCGCCGCTCGCGACCGCCACCACCGACGCGGCGGGTACTCGGCATTTCACCCTCACCGCAGGGGCGGGCAGCTCGGAGATCCTGGCAGGCAAGTCGACCGCGACGTGGGGGTTCAACGGTTCGATGCTGGGTCCGACCATCCGCGCCCGCCGCGGCGAGTCGGTCGCGTTCACCATCGACAACGGCCTGCCCGAGGCCACCACGGTGCACTGGCACGGGATGCACGTGCCCGCCCGGTTCGACGGCGGACCGCACCAGACCATCGAGCCCGGCGCGCGCTGGGAGTCGGCCTGGACGGTGAACCAGCCGGGCGCGACCCTCTGGTATCACCCGCACCCGCACGGCTCCACCGAGAAGCACGTCTACCGCGGCCTGGCCGGGCTGTTCCTGGTCGACGACGAGGTCACCGACGCGGTCGATCTGCCCAAGACCTATGGGGTGGACGACATCCCGCTGATCATCCAGGACAAGCGCTTCACCGCCGACGGCACCCTCGACGAGTCCGACCCCACCGACATCGGGCTGCTGGGCGACACCATCGTCACCAACGGGATCGCCGGCGCCCACCTACCGGTCAGCACCGAGCGGGTTCGGCTGCGGATCCTCAACGGTTCCTCGGGCCGGATGTACAACCTCGGCTTCGCCGATGATCGCGAGTTCCATCTGGTCGCGAGCGACGGCGGGCTGCTGGCGGCGCCGGTACCGCTCACCCGGGTCCGGCTCAGCCCCGGTGAGCGGGCCGAGATCGTGGTGGCCGTGAGCGGTTCGAACGCGCTGCTGCGCGCGTTGCCCCACGAGGACCACGCCGGACTGGACCGCGGCGACGCGGCCGCGTTCGGGGTGCAGGACAGCTTCGACATCCTCGAGCTGCGACCCAGCGAGAACCCGACCGGCTCACCCGCACTGCCCGCATCGCTGGCGACCATCGCACCGCTCGACCCCACGGGCGCGGCCGTGGAGCGCAGCTTCGAGCTCCAGTGGTTCATGATCAATGGCGCCCAGATGGACATGAACCGCATCGACTTCTCCCCCACCGTCGACACCACCGAGGTGTGGACGGTGCGCAATGTCGACAACTGGCCGCACAACTTCCACGTGCACGACGTGCAGTTCCAGATCATCGACATCGACGGCAGCCCGCCGCCCCCGGCGCTGGCCGGCTGGAAGGACACCGTCTACACGCCGCCGGGCGTTCGGTTCCGGCTGGCGCTGCGCTTCACCGAGTACACCGACCCGACCTTTCCGTACATGTACCACTGCCATCTGCTGCTGCACGAGGATCAGGGCATGATGGGGCAGTTCCTCGTCCTCGAACCGGGTCAGAAGCCCGCTCCGATGGCGATGGACATGTCACACCAGGGGCACGGCGGCTAGCGGTTGGGAGGCCTGATGGAACCGGACGAGGTCGATTTCGCGCACACCGACGCGGCCGACCGGAAGCGGCGCGAGAAGGCCACCGAGCTGGCCCGGTTCGCATGGGACCGGGCCATCAGCGGGGCCGAGCTCCTCGAACTGCCCGACGACCGGCTGCGCAAGCTCGCGAGGGCGGCAGGCGCGAACCCGCCGAGCACCAGGGAGACCTGGACCGTAGTAGCCGATCTGCTCGACCAGAAGTCGGCCTGGGCCGCCGCGAACCCCGATCACCCGCAGGCCTCCCCGGCGCACGCCGACGAGAAGATCATGTGGGTCAAGCGGCCCATCCCGCCCTGGACCTAGCCCAGCGAGGAAAGGTCGGTGCACTCCCCTACCGGCCTCGCCCGCAGGATCTCGCGTGCACGTACCCGCGCGTGGTTGTACTCGAACAACCCTGTGTCGTCGCCGACGTCCATCCCGAGCAGCGCGCACGAGCGTGCGGGCTCGGGCAGCCGGTCGAGGGCGGGCACCGCATCGACGGACAGGCCGCGCAGGTACCCGACGTCGATGTTCCCGGTGTCGGCGTACCGCTGCACGTTCCGCTCCGCGATGTAGCCATCCGGGTTGAACACGGCGAACCCGAGCAGCCCCACTGCCACCGATGCCAGCACCGCCCGCGGCAGCCACCGCCCCGACATCCGCACCCCGGCCACCATCAGCAACACGAAGACCACACCGAGCCACAGCTCCGTCGCCATCACGCTCACGCGCAGCCGGGTGAAGCCGAACTCGTTCTCGTACAGCGACATCCGATGCACCGCCGACGCGACGATCACGAGGGTGAGGACGCAGAGCGCTCCGAGGAGCAGGCGGGCGCTCACCCGGTCCCCCTGGTCCTGCCTGTCCACCTTCCGGACGGCGACCGCTATGACGGCCAGGGTGAGGACGGTGACCGCGGTGAGCTGCCAGAAGCCCTGCCGCGCGTAATCGGCGTAGGTCAGATCGTCCGTGTCCTGTACGTGCTCGTCCCCGCCGAACAGCACCCGTACCTGCACCGCGACGAAGACCGCGAACAGCAGGTCCAGCAGCGCCAGCGGCACCGCCCACTCCCACCGCGCGACCGGGCGCCCGGGTCGGGGCGCCAGTGCATCTAAACGCGGGGTCCGCCGCCGCAGGTAGGCCCCTGCGAGTGCCGTGCCCATGACGAGGAAACCGAGAATCAGGCGACCTACCGGATTCGTCACCTGCACGTCGGGAACCACCGCGCCGAACAGCTCGGCGAACTCGGGGTCGGCGCTGACGAAGAGGGAACCGAACACCAGGATCAGCACGACGCTGATCGCCGTCACGGCGGCCACCCGGCCCGGTTTCACGCCCCGCCCGGTCCGGAACCTGGCACGGCCACGCCGCACCCAGCAGGTCACGCGCACGGGGGTGAGCCAGACCGCGGTCGACGCCAGCGCGAGGCCCGTCCACGTCCAGCCGCCGACAAGGGCGACCGATCCGACGACCCAGCTCGCCACCACGCACAGCGTGACCAGCCACTCGGCGCCGCGCACCGCCGCCACCGCGAGCAGGGCGAGGGCGCCGAGGGCCGCGCCGACCTGCAGCCTCGTCGGACGCGGACGAACGGTCGCGAACGCGGTGGCCGCCACGGCCGCTCCGGTCAGGAGGTAGGCGATGCTCACCACCGTCACCTGCAGTGTGAGGGTGGCGATGGCGCCGGCACCCAGCGCGGCGGCCAGGGTCGCGCGGGGGGCCATCGACGTGTGGTCGTGCCGCCACATCCCGCGTGGCCAGCGCCAAGGGCGGCCGCCCCGCACCATTTCGGGGCGCGCCGCCGTCATCGCTCGGTCCATCGTCTCTGCGCTCATCTGGTCCTCCTGATCCGCGCCCACCCGGCATGCGGGCAGGCGTCATCACGGGACCGGCCGGGAAGGCCGGACCCCAAGGGAATTCGCTTTTGTCTGTCGGGTCAGGTCTGCGGAATCGATACCCGGATGCAGCAGCCCGGACCGGTGTCGAGTACCTCGATCCGGCCGCTGTGCAGCTCGACCGCCCAGCGTGCGATCGCGAGCCCGAGGCCGGTCCCGCCGTCCGGCGCGCCGCCGCGGGTGAAGCGCTCGAACACCCGGGACCGGTCGGCCGCCGGGATGCCGGGGCCGTCGTCGTGCACGTCGAGGATCAGCTGGCCCGAGTCCTGGTCGACCCGGACGCGGACCCGCACGGGCGCATCAGGCGAACCGTGCCGCGCCGCGTTGTCGAGGAGGTTGGCGATCACCTGATGGAGTCGGGCCGTGTCCGCGACTGCGCGCAGCCCCGCCGGTGTCACCTCCACCCGGGCAGGCAACGGACCGCTTGGGCCTGCGGCCTGCCGGATCACCTCGTCCAGGAACGGCTCGATCTCGAAAGTGGTGCGCTGCAACGGCACCGCGCCGCCCTCCAGCCGGGACAGATCCAGCAGGTCCGCAACCAGGCTGCCCAGCCGTTCGGTCTGGGCGAGCGCCGACCGCATCGTCTGCTGATCGGGCGTCTCGACGCCGTCTACCACGTTCTCCAGCACCGCCTGCAGGGCCGCGATAGGGGTCCGCAGCTCGTGTGAGACGTTGCCGATCAGCTCACGGCGGTATCGGTCGTCGGCCTCGAGATCCTCCGCCATCTGGTTGAACGCCGTCGCCAGCTGACCGATCTCGTCCCGCGACGTCGAACGCACCCGGCGCGAATAGTCGCCGGTCGCCATCGCCCGCGCCGCGGCGGTCATCTCCCGCAGCGGCGACGTCATGCCGTGCGCGAGCACCTGGGTCACCGCGAGCGCGGCGAGGAGGGCGGCGAGCAACGCGAACCGGAACTGCCACTGCGCGGTGATCCAGAAGGTCAGCGACGCGAGGAACAGCGAGGCCACCACCAGCAGGCCGGTCTTGGCCTTGAACGAACGCAACGGGTCCAGCGGCCTCGGCCAGTTCACCTCGGCACCTCCAGTGCGTAACCGACCCCGTGCACGGTGCGGATCATGTCGCCGCCCAGCTTGCGGCGCAACGCCTTCACGTGGCTGTCGACGGTGCGGCTACTGGCCGACTCGCCCCAGCCCCAGACCTGCTCGAGCAGCGTTTCGCGGGCGATCGCCGCGCGCGGACGCAGGGCCAGGTGCGCCAGCAGGTCGAACTCGGTCCGGGTCAGGTGGACCTCCTCGGACCCGAGCCGGACCCGCCGAGCGGTGAGGTCGATCGTCACCTCGCCGACGGCGAGGGTCTCGGGCTGCTCCGGCACGGCACGCTCTGAACGGCGCAGCAGCGCGGCCACTCGAGCGACCAGGATCCGCATGCTGAACGGCTTGCTGAGGTAGTCGTCCGCGCCCACCCCGAGCCCGATCACCATGTCCGTCTCGTCGGCGCGGGCGGTCAGCATCAGCACCGGAACCGGCCGGGTGGCCTGGATGCGCCTGCACACCTCGAGCCCGTCGAAACCCGGCAGCATGACGTCAAGCACCACCGCGTCCGGGTCGAAGCTCGCGCACGCCGACACAGCGCCCGGCCCGTCCGCCGCCGTCTCGACCTCGTACCCCTCCGCGCGCAACCGCGCGGCAATCGACTCGGAGATCGTGCGTTCGTCGTCGACGACGAGCACTCTTCGCTGGGTCATGCATCGACTGTATGGGCCGTGTGTGGGGATGCCCGGCAGGAGTTGTGAAGGTTGTGTGCAGGTTTGCGGGCCGCGGCTCAGCCGCGTTTGTGCGAGTAGACCGCAAGCCGGACCCGGTTGTCGCATCCGGTCTTGTCCATCAGGTTGGCGATGTGCGTCTTCACGGTCGTCACCCCGAGGTGCAGCCGGTCGGCGATCTCCTGATTGCTCAGCCCCTCACCGACGAGTGCCAGCACCTCCTGCTCGCGCGCCGTCAGCGCGACGCCCACGTCCCCGGACGGTTGCGGGCCGGTGTCGAGCGCGCGGTCGACCAGCCGCCGCAGCAACGCGGGCGAGAACAGCATGTCGCCGTCGACGATGCCGTGGATCGCACTCAACAGATCAGTGGGCGCGGTGTCCTTGACCAGGAACCCCGCCGCCCCCGCCGCCAGCGCGGGATAGAGGTGGTCGTCATCGTCGAAGGTGGTGAGCACCAACACCTTCGCCTCCGGCCGCGACCCCAGGATCTGGCGGGTCGCCTCGATGCCGTCCAGCCCCGGCATCCGCAGGTCCATGAGTATCAGGTCCGGCGACAACTCTGCGGCCAGCCGGACCGCCTCGACCCCGTTCGCCGCCTCGCCGACCACCTCGAGGTCTTCGGTCGATTCGCACAGCATCCGCAGCCCGGCGCGGACCAGGCGCTGGTCGTCGACGATCAGCAATCGGATCACTTCTCCCCCTCCACGGCGGTGACGGCGACGCCGGGGAGCCAGGCATCGACCTCCCACCCTCGCTCCGTCGGGCCGACGTCGAGGGTGCCGCCGACGAGTTCGACGCGCTCGCCCATCCCGATGATCCCGTGCCCGGCCGGATTCGGGGCGCCCGCGTCGTGGCCGGAGTCGGTGACCCGGACAGCGATGCCCCCACTTCGGCGTGCCACCGTCACCGCGACCGCCCCGCCGGGGTCCACGTGCTTCATGACATTGGTCAGCGATTCCTGCACCACCCGCAGCAACGTGAGCCTGCCGATCGCATCCAGCCCGCCCAGGTCCGGGTCCACCTCCGAAGAGACCGTGTATCCCGCCGCCCGGGTGCGCTCGATCGCGGCATCGATCTCGGTGGGCACCGCGTCGGACTCGACCAGCGCGACCTCGCCCAGGGCCGGATCCCGCAACGCCACCAACAGCCTGCGGATGTCGGCGAGCGCATCGGAGGCCGTCGCGTGCACGTCGTCGAGCACCCCGTGGACCCGTGGATCCGCGTCCGCGAGTACGTGCCGCGCGACCCCGATCCGCAGCACGATCGATGCCATGTGGTGCGCGACGAGGTCGTGCAGTTCCCTCGCCAGTGCGCTGCGTTCGGCGGCCCTGGCGTGGAGTTCGGCTTCGGCCCTGCGTGATTCGGCGGCCACGGCCTGTGCCCGGTAGGTCACCGCGAGGTCCCGTTGCGCTCGCAGGTACAGCCCGAGCAGCAGGGGTAGGCCCACATACGCCACAGTCGAGACCGCGCTCGCGGGGCGCCAGAAGTCCGTATGGCTGTCGACCCAGATCCCGGCGAGCACCGCACCGGTCCAGCAAACGGTCGCGGTGACCACCTGCCAGGTCCGATGTGTGCGCATCGCGACCTCGGCCAGCGACACCGCCCCCAGATACGGGACCAGCTCGGACAGCCCCCACGCGTCCGCCGCGAACAGCGGAACCGCCAGCGCGGACAGCACGACAGAGACGGGTAGCGGCCACCGGTCGCCCACGACGAAGGCCGCGGCCGCGGCCACGGACAGCAGCCAGTAGGCGGCCGGCACCTGGTACTCGCCCGGGAAGTCGCTCGCGAGCAGCATCAGCGGCACCAGAACCAGGGGCGCACAGCGCACCAGCGGGCGCAGGTCGCGACGCGGTCGGATCTCGATCACGACTCAACGGTAGGTGAGCCGATGGTCGGAAACCTCCTACCTGGGGAGGAGTCCGTAGACGCGTCGCGCGTTCGTCTCGAACAGGGCGGACCGAGCGTCGGCATCGAATTGCGCCGCCGCCGCTCGGTATCCGTCGTACAGCCGGTCGAACTCGCCGTACATGCGGTCAACCGGGAAGTTGCTCGCGAACATCGCCCGCCGCGGACCGAAGACCTCCAGGCACCGAAGCACCCAGGGTCGCTGGACCGCCCCGTCCAGGGTGTGCAGCGCCATGCCGAGCCCCGAGATCTTGCACTGCACGTTCGCGCGCTCACCGAGCAGACCGAGCGCGGCCGACCAGTCATCGAAATCCGCTGCGGCAATGGGCCATCCGGCGTGCTCGAGCACCACGACCAGATCCTCGTGGCCGCGCAGCGCCTCGGACCAGCCCGGCATGGAGCGAGGATGGGCGACGAGGTCGAACACCAGCGAGTGCCGCCGCAGGTAGTCGAGCAGCGGCACGGTCACCTCGGAATCCGGGCGGAGCCCACGCAGCACCCGGATCCCACGGAAGAGCGGGTTGCGTCGTTGCGCGTCGAGCTCGGCCCGGATCGAGGGCCAGCCGGCGGCGGGGTCGACTGTGCCGATCGCCGCGGCGGGCCAACCGTCCGCGCGCGCGAGCTCCCCGATCCACTCCAGTTCGTCGAGATGTGTTCCGGTTCGGCTGACGGCCGAGACATGTACGATCGCGCGGATCTCATAGCCGGCGGAGTCGATGAGATAATCGGCCGCGGTGTAGTCGTGTGCCAATCGGCGCAGGTCACCGAGTGTCGAGGGCCTCGCGTCGCCCCGCTCCTGCATCAGCGGATACCACGGCCGTCTCGACGGCAGCCAGTGATGCACATGCGGGTCCACGATCGCGATGGCCTGGTTGTCCGCCATATCCCCAGCCTGGCCCGCGGGGGTGTCGACGATCAAGCGGGGTCACCGCGGACCGGGAGACCGGGCGGGTGACCGTGATCACTCTGATGAAATTCTCGACTTCCTATCTTACTCCGGAGTAAGATAACGGGTGTCCACGACCGAACACCGAGAAACTGGTGATCATGAGTAAGCAAGACAGCGTTGTGAGAGCAAACGGCGCCAAGCGTGAGCCCCGCGACACCTCCGCCGTAGGCCTGAACCCGGTGAAGCGGGACGCGATGGGAGCAGCCATGCGCGTGCTCACCAAGATCACCGGCTCGGAGCTCGCCGAGAAGTACAACCTCCGCCAGACCATCGACCGGGTCACCTACGAGGGCACCAAGACCGGCTTCAAGACGCTCGGAGCGGCGACCCGGACGTTCACGAAGGTCTCGGGCGGCGGCCAGCCGAAGCGCCTGCCCACGGCCGAGGCCAAGAACGCCGACTACTTCGACATCACCCCGAACGACGAGCAGAAGATGATCGTCGAGACGGTCCGCGATTTCGCGGGCGAGATCCTGCGCCCCGCCGCGCACGACGCGGACGCGGCCGCCGCCTCGCCCGCCGACCTGGTCGCGCGCGCCGCGGAGCTCGGCATCACCCTCATCAACGTGCCCGAGGAGCTCGACGGCGCGGCCAGCGAGCGCGGCGCGGTCACCAACTCCCTCGTCGCCGAGGCGCTCGCGCACGGCGACATGGGCCTGGCCTTGCCGATCCTCGCGCCCAGCGGCGTCGCGGTCGCCCTGACCCAGTGGGGCACCGACAGCCAGCAGCAGACCTACCTCCCGGCCTTCACCGGCGAGAAGGTGCCGAACGCGGCAGTTGTGGTCAACGAGCCCCGTGCGCTGTTCGACCCGTTCGCGTTGCAGACCAAGGCGGTTCGCTCGCCCAGCGGCTACAAGCTCAACGGCGTCAAGTCCTTCGTGCCCGCCGCCGCGGACTCCGAGCTGTTCCTCGTCGCGGCCGAGCTGGACGGAAAGCAGGCCTTCTTCATCGTCGAGTCCGACGCCAAGGGGCTAGTCGTGGAGGCGGACCCCAGCATGGGGCTGCGCGCCGCCGGCCTCGGCCGGCTGATCCTCACCGACGTCTCGGTGCCCGAGTCCGCGATCCTCGGCGACGGTGACGCCGCCCAGCGTGCCAACGACTACGCCAACGCCATCCGCCTGGCCCGCCTCGGCTGGGCCTCGATGGCGGTCGGCACCAGCCAGGCCGTTCTGGACTACGTGATCCCCTACGTCAACGAGCGCGAGGCGTTCGGCGAGCCGATCAGCCATCGCCAGGCGGTGGCCTTCATGGTCGCCAACATCGCCATCGAGCTCGACGGCCTGCGACTGGTCACCCTCCGCGGCGCCTCCCGCGCCGAGCAGGGTCTGTCCTTCGCGCGCGAGTCGGCGCTGGCCCGCAAGCTCGCCTCGGAGAAGGGCATGCAGATCGGCCTCGACGGTGTGCAGCTGCTCGGCGGCCACGGCTTCACCAAGGAGCACCCGGTCGAGCGCTGGTACCGCGACCTGCGAGCCATCGGCGTTGCCGAGGGCATCGTCCTCATCTGACGCCGCTGCTGCTGTCCACTAGGAGACTTTGATGATCAACCTCGAACTTCCCAAGAAGCTCAAAGCCTCTGCGAACCAGGCACACCAGGTCGCAGCGGAGATCTTCCGGCCCATTTCGCGCAAGTACGATCTGGCCGAGCACGAATACCCCGTTGAACTCGACACCATGGCGGCCATGATCGAGGGCCTCAACGACTCCGGCGGTGACGTCGGTGGCGCCGCCGGTGGCCGGTCGGAGGCCTCCACCGAGCTGCTCGGCAACTCCAACGGCGGCAACATGGCCGCGCTGCTGAACGCGCTCGAGACCTCGTGGGGCGATGTCGGCCTGATGCTCTCGATTCCCTACCAGGGACTCGGCAACGCGGCGATCGCCGCGGTGTCGACCGATGAGCAGCTCGAGCGCTTCGGCAAGGTCTGGGCCTCGATGGCCATCACCGAGCCCAGCTTCGGCTCCGACTCCGCAGCCGTCACCACCACCGCCATCCTCGACGGCGACGAATGGGTTCTCAACGGCGAGAAGATCTTCGTCACCGCGGGCGAGCGCTCCACCCACGTCGTGGTGTGGGCCTCGGTCGACAAGTCGAAGGGCCGCGCCGCGATCAAGTCGTTCGTGGTGCCGCGGGACGCCCCTGGCCTGTCCGTCGCGCGTCTCGAGCACAAGCTCGGCATCAAGGCGTCGGACACCGCCGTGCTGCTGCTGCAGGACTGCCGGATCCCCAAGGACAACATCCTCGGCAGCCCCGAGGTGAACGTGGAGCAGGGCTTCGCGGGCGTCATGCAGACCTTCGACAACACCCGCCCGCTGGTGGCCGCCATGGCCGTCGGCGTCGGCCGGGCCGCACTCGAGGAACTGCGCGGCATCCTGGCCGAGGCGGGTGTCGAGGTCTCGTACGACACCCCCGCCTACAACCAGCACGCAGCGGCCGCCGAGTTCCTCCGCCTCGAGGCGGACTGGGAGGCGTCCTACCTGCTGTCACTGCGGGCAGCGTGGATGGCCGACAACAAGAAGCCGAACTCGCTCGAGGCGTCGATGTCCAAGGCGAAGGCGGGACGCACCGGCACCGACGTGACGCTCAAGGCCGTCGAGCTGGCAGGCAGCCTGGGATACTCGCAGCACACGCTCCTGGAGAAGTGGGGCCGTGACTCGAAGATCCTCGACATCTTCGAGGGAACCCAGCAGATCCAGCAGCTGATCGTGGCGCGGCGCGTGCTCGGAAAGTCGTCCGCCGAGCTCAAGTAGTCTGCACTGCAAGCATTTTCACGCCCAATCCGCCCCCGTCGCATTCGTAGCGGCGGGGGCGGATTCGTCGTCCCGGGCCTCCGAGTCGCCACCGGTCGGGTTGATGTCATACCCCAGTCTGATGACAGGGCAAGTCCGCAACAGCAACCATGTCCGTCCAGACACGAATTACCCCACTCAGTGGGGCAGACGGGAGAGGGAAATCGCCATGTCGGACATCACCACGTTCGGATTTGTCGGGATCATCGCCTGCGCAGCCATTCTCGGTTACGCAGTGGCACAAGCCTTCGCGTCGAGATCGGGCCGCAGATACTGGGCCGTCAGCGGCGCAGTGATCGGACTTGGGATGCTCGCGTTGACGGCATTTGTCGCGAACCCCGGCGAGGTGAAGCCGGACGGCGTGCTTTACGAGCCATTCTTCGTGTTCGGGCCTCTCGGGTACCTGCTGATGCTCACTGGAGCCGGAGCGGTCGTGGTTCGGTTGGTTCGCCGGCTCACCCACCGCATGCCGGCCGCCGACTAGACCTCACATGCCGCGACCAAGGCCGGCGCTGGGGGGGCGGATTCGCTCCTGAACGAGTTCAATGTCGATCAAACAACGGACGCCCACTAGGCAATCTCGCACTGCCAAAGTGATTGATTAACAACCATTTCCGCGCGATTACCCCCGGGAATCCGGATAATCGAATAGGGCATGATTCGACTACGTGACGCGTTCATCGAATGGTGCCCGACTGGCGCTGGGGATCAACGTCCCCGGCGACTTCGACTCGCCACGCCCCGCAGAGCAATGCATCTGGGTGGAACGCGCGCTGTGCCGCACCGAGAACCCCGATCAGATGTTCGTTCGCGGCGCCGCCCAGCGTGAGGCGGCCGCGTTGTGCCGGCGGTGCCCCGTCATCGTTCAGTGCGGCATCGAGGCACTCGACAACGCCATCGAATACGGCGTGTGGGGCGGGATGACAGAGCGTCAGCGGCGGGCCTTGCTCAAGCGTCACCCCAACGTCGAGTCGTGGGCCGATCTGATGGAGATCGACTCCACCGGCCCTACGTGACGAGCGCGATGCCGACGCTCGGGCGGCCGGACCCAGAAGGTGTCCGGGGCGACCGCCCCCACCCCCACGAACTTCGTCGTGGAGCGAACTCGGCACGTTGATGTCGTGAGTCTGGGTCGTCAGCCCCTGCGGAGCGGCGATGTCACCGCAGCGGCACCGGCCGCGAAAGCCGTGACCGGTGCATCCCCTCAGTTGAAAACCAGAAACCTACCAATCTGTCGGTTTTGCACCCGGGTTCCGTCACAGCGCCGCCTTCACAGCTCCCTCGCGCCGTTCGAAACCAGTCACCGGGCGACCCGCCCCGCACTAGGCTGAGGACCATCCACTCACCGGATCGATTCTGGGCTCAGGGGGCAATTCCAATGCCGGGTGTTCTGACGAAGACGATCGATACGCTCGGGGCGGCGCGGGTGATGGTGCGCGCGGGTCTCGTCCCGTTCCCCCGGGTCGACCGGGGCATCGCGGCCATCCTCGCGGTCCGCAAGTACGGCCCCTTCGCCGGGCCGATCCACGCGCACGCCGAGGCTGGACTCGACGCGGTCGCGATCATCGACGAACGCGGGCAACTGACCTACGCCCAACTCGAGCAGCAGTCCAACGCCCTGGTGCGGGCATGGGAGGCGAACGGCATCGCTCCGGGGTCGGTCATGGGCGCCATGTGCCGCAACCATCGCGGCCTGGTCCTCACGATGCTCGCCGCCGCGAAGCTGGGCGCCAAGCTGGTCCTGATGAACACCGGCTTCGCTCCCCCGCAGCTGGTGGATGTCGCTGCCCGCGAACAGGTTCGGTCGTTCGTGTATGACGAGGAGTTCGCCGACGTCGCCGCGGCCCTACCCTCGGACGTGCGGCTCTTCCTGTCCTGGGGCGAGGACACCGGGCAAGGGGCCCGCACGCTCGACGATCTCATCTCCGGTCAGCCCACCAGCGCCGTCCCCCATCCGGCCACGCACGGCAGCTTCGTGCTGCTCACCAGCGGCACCACCGGAACCCCGAAGGGCGCACCGCGCGAGCGCACCTCGCCGCTGGCATCCGCCCAGTTCCTCGACCGGGTGCCGCTGCGTCCCGGCCAGACCATGGTGATGGCGGCGCCCGCCTTCCACGGCACCGGCATGTCCCAGTTCGCGATCGCGCTTGCGCTCGGCCAGACGGTCGTCATGCAGCGCAAGTTCGACCCCGAGGGCAGCGTCCGCCTCGTCGCCGAGCAACGGGCCGACGTCCTCGTCGTGGTCCCGACCATGCTGCAGCGGATCATCGACCTCGGCCCCGAGATCCTGTCGAAGTACGACACCACCAACCTCAAGATCATCTTCGCCGCGGGGTCCGCCATCTCCCCCGATCTGAGCAGGCGCACCACGGGAGCCTTCGGACACGTGCTGCACAACCTGTACGGCTCGACCGAAGTCGCGGTCGCGACGGTCGCCACGCCTGCCGACCTCGCCGTGGCACCCGGCACTGCGGGCAGAGCGCCGGTGACCTGTCACGTCGAGCTCTACGACGACGCGGGGGTGCGGATCACCGAACCCGAGTCGGTCGGCCGGATCTTCGTCTCCAGTGGACTGAGCTTCAGCGGATACACCGACGGCCGCGACAAGGAGCGGATCAACGGGCTGCTCGCCACCGGCGACGTCGGGCATTTCGACAAGGACGGGCTGCTCTTCGTCGACGGCCGCGACGACGACATGATCGTCTCGGGAGGCGAGAACGTCTACCCCCTCGAGGTCGAGAACCTGCTCTACGAGCGCCCCGATGTGCTGGAGGTGGCGGTGATCGGCGTCGACGATGCCGAGTTCGGCCACCGGCTCAAGGCATTCGTGGTGCCGACCCCGGACTCCACACCCGACGATCAGGTGCTCAAGGCCTACGTGAAGGAGCACCTCGCCCGCTACAAGGTGCCCCGCGAAGTGGTCTTCCTCGAGGAGCTGCCCCGCAATGCCACCGGAAAGTTGCTCCGGCGGGTCCTGATCGAGATGGAAACCCCGAAGGACTAGCCGAGGAAGGCGCCGATGACGGTGCGGCCGACGGCCTCGATCTCTGCCAGCTGATCCGCATCGGGCGCGGTGCCCGCAGGCATGTGTTCGCGCAGCACGGGCAGCTCGGCAGCCGTGAGCTCGACATGGAACTGCAGGCCGTAGGCGTTGTCCCCGACCCGGAAGGCCTGGTGCGGATAGGACGCGCTGCCCGCGAGCAGCACAGCTCCCTCCGGCAGGTCGAAGGTGTCGCCGTGCCAATGCACCACCGGCATCTCGCCGACGAGACCGCCAAAGACCTTGTCCGACTTGGCAGCACCTGTGAGGGTGACCGTCCCGGCACCGAATTCCCCTGTGGGGCCCTCGAATACGTTGGCACCAAGGGCTGCTGCGAGGAGCTGGGCACCGAGGCACACCCCGATCACCGGGACGCCGAGATCGAGGCAGTCACGGATCAGCGCACGTTCGGCCGCCAGGTGGGGGTGGCCGGCGTCGTCGAGCGCATTCATCGGACCACCCATGACCACCAGTCCGGCGCACTCGGACACCTCCGGGAGGCTGTCTCCGTCGAAGGGCTCGCAGACCGAGTAGCCGATCCCCCGTGCGCTGAGCACGGTCCCGATCAGGGCCGGCCCCTCGAAGGCGACATGCTTGATGATCCACCAGGTTTGAGTCACCGGCCAAGACTGGCACAACAGTGACATCACCGAGAAACGACGAAAGCCCGGTCCGAAGACCGGGCTTTCGTTCATTGGTAGCGGGGACAGGATTTGAACCTGCGACCTCTGGGTTATGAGCCCAGCGAGCTACCGAGCTGCTCCACCCCGCGCTGCACTGATAACTCTACACGAGAATTGGGGCACTCCCGACCACAGCCGAATCCAACGGATCGGCGGCCCGATCCAGCGACTCCCAGGTCGACTCGTAGCGCCTGCGCGTCACCTCGTCCGCGTCCTGCAAGAGGGCATCCAGGAGCAACTTGGGTTCGCGTCGCCACGCCTCCACGACTCCCGCCACCTCCTTGTCGGAGAACACACCCGAGCGGGCTACTGCGGTGATCCACTCCTCGAACACACCACATCGGATCCGCTCGACAGCACCCCGATCGAAGCCGCCCTCGACGAAATCGTGAGAGAACATCGCGGCGACGTAGTCACCATGAACCAACTGTTCGGTCTTCATGGGGTGAGCACCTTCCCTGGTGTGGCTGGCGAGACGTTTCACAGCCTGCCGCCTACCGGCCCCGATGACGACGGGAGTACTACCCAGGTACATACCTGTTTTCGCATCGGGAACCCCGGAAACGACGAAAGCCCGGTCCGAGGACCGGGCTTTCGTTCTTTGGTAGCGGGGACAGGATTTGAACCTGCGACCTCTGGGTTATGAGCCCAGCGAGCTACCGAGCTGCTCCACCCCGCGATGCATTTACGAAGTTACACGAGCGGCGGAACAGAACACAAATCGCGTGCGGCGGGGCCGGAAACCACCCCCCAGCGAGCACGGAAACAGGTGACCCAAGGCACAAATGGGCCGTGATCCCAGCCACATAACGGGCGCGTAACGAACGCGCATCCTGTTGACAACGGCGCGTACTCACCTGCGGAAATGCTCGATCCGGCACGGATTTTCGGGTGCAGGCGACGTCCGGACGGTGGGATGACCGTGTCGAAAATGTTGCGTACGGTCGCCACCGGCCCGAAACAACCGGGCTTAAGCCGACCCGCCGCTGCTCACTCTGCCCCGCGGGATCGGAACCCCGAAACCTTCGAGGGGCAGGGACGCGGCGCCAGTGTTTGTGTGCCGGGCGAGAGGAACTCACTCCGCCCCAGGCCGGCCCGTTCGCAAGCGCGGAGAGGATTCACCCCGCATGACGACTCGCAAGATGACCACGCGTGCCCTCGGATGGGTTGCCGCCACCGGCGCACTCGTCGCAGTTCCCTTCGGCCTCGCCACCGGCACCGCCAGCGCCGCCTCCCACAACTGGGACGGCGTCGCACAGTGCGAGAGCGGCGGCAACTGGGGCACCAACACCGGCAACGGCTACTACGGCGGCCTGCAGTTCTCTCAGAGCACCTGGACCGCCAACGGCGGCAGCGGCTCGCCGCACGGCGCCTCCAAGTCCGAGCAGATCCGCGTCGCGGAGAACACCCTCGCCAGCCAGGGCCCCGGCGCCTGGCCGGTGTGCGGTCAGTACCTGACCACCGGGACCGAGGACGTTGCCCCGGAGCCGGCCCCCGCGCCCGCCCCCGCGCCCGCTCCGGTCGAGATCCCGGCCGTCCCCGCGGTCATCGCCCCGGCCCTGCCTGCCCTGGAGACCATCCCGGCGCCCGCCGCCGACCAGGTCAAGAAGGCGTCCGACGCCGCCGTCGCCCTGGCGAACCAGCACGGCTTCGGAGATCAGATCCAGCAGCTGATCGCCAACAACGGTGTGGCCCTCGCGAGCCTGACCCGCTGATCCAGCTCCACAGCAAAGGGGCCCTGCCATCCGGTCGGATGGCAGGGCCCCTTTGCTGTCGTGCGCTGTTACTTGGGTAGCCCCTGGTAGGCGTCGACCGCCTTCTGCAGCCGGTCGAGCGCCGCACCGTACGCCGCGAAGTCGCCGCTCTGCTGCGCCGTCTTGACCGCCCCGAGCGCTGCGTCGACTTCGGTCAGCGCGGCGTCGACGTTACCGCTCGGTGCCGGCGGCGGGACCGCGGTCGGCCCGCCCGGCGGCTGCGCCTGCTGCTCCCCATCCGTCGCAGGCGGCGCCCCACCCGGCGCAGTCGCCACAGAGGCCGCCCCCGAACCGAACACCTGATCCAGTGCCTCCGCCAGTGTCGGCGCATAGCCGACGCGGATGCCCTTCGTGTCGGTGAAGCTCACCAGCACCGCGGTGAGCTGCGGGAAGGCATTCGTCGAATTCCGTTGGGTGTACAAGGGTTCGACGTACAGGATGCCGCCCTCGGCGATCGGCAGCGTCAACAGATTGCCGTACTGGATCTTGTTCGACTGCTTGATCAGCGACAGCGCGCTGGCCACCGTCTGATTCGACGTCATCGCGGTCTGTGCCTGCTGCGGGCCCTGCGTCTGTGTCTCCGTCGGCAACTGCAGCACGGTGAACTTGCCGTAGTCCTTTGGATCCGACGCGACCGAGATATACGCGGCCAGCAACTCCCGGTTGTAGCCCTCCATCGGGCTCGTCAGCTTGAACTCGGGCTTTGCCGTCTCCTCGTTGCCGAGCAACACGTAATACGGCGGCTGGTTCTTGTCCGTCTCCACCGTGGGGTCGCTGGGCACCGACCAGAAGTTGTTGTTCGTGAAGAACTCGCTCGGGTCGTCCACGTGGTACTTGGCGAGCATCTCCCGCTGCACCTTGAACAGGTCCTCGGGGTACCGGAAATGCGCCCGCAGGTCGTCGGTGACCGCGCTGTTGGGCTGGACGGTGCCAGGGAACACACCCATCCAGGCCTTGAGAACGGGGTCCTGCTCGTCCACCTGGTACAAGGTCACCGTTCCGTCGTAGGCGTCGACGGTGGCCTTGACCGAGTTCCGGATGTACGAGACCTCCTTCTTCGGCAGCAGCCGTCCGGTGGCCTGGTCCACGCTGTCCTCGACCAGTCCGTCGAGCGAGGAGCGCTGCGCGTACGGGTAGTTGTCGAGCGTGGTGTAGGCGTCGACGATCCACTGCATCCGACCCTCGACCACCGCGGGGTAGATGGTGCCGTCGGTGGTCAGCCAGGGCGCGACCTGGTTCACCCGGTCACGAGGGTCGCGGTTGTAGATGATCTTCGAATCGTCGCCGATCGCACCGGAGAAGAGGATGTTGCGCTCGGTGTACTTGGCCGCGAATGCCAGCCGGTTCACCCAGTTACCGATCCCGACACCACCGGCGCCGGTGTAGGTGTACTTCGAGTCGTCCGTGTCGTACTCGCGAGGCTCGCCGCCCGCGGCACCGACGATGGCGTAGTCGGCGTCCGACTTGGCGATCACCTCGCCGTAGTAGATCCGCGGATTGTCCACCCGCAGAGCCGGATCCGACGGCTGCGTCTTGAGGTCGCTGACGCTGTAGATCGGGTAGCCGCCGGTGTTGTTCTGGCTGTCCCCCGAAACCTTGGTCACCTGGTTGGCAGGCGCGGCGACGAAACCGTTGCCGTGCGTGTACACGGTGTGCTTGTTGATCCAGTCGGTCTGGTTGCCGCTCAGGCTGGCGGGTGAGAGCTCGCGGGCCGCCACCACGAAGTCGCGCAGCTGACCGTTCATCTCGTACCGGTCGATGTTGAGCGCCTTCGGGAAGGCATAGAAGTTCTTCAACTGTTGCTGCGCGGTGAAGGTCGGCGACAGGATGTTCGGGTCGAGCAGCCGGGTGTTCGCGATGGTCGTCACGTCCGCGGGCACGTCCTGCGGCTGCTTCGTCGCGACGCCGGTGTAGTCGACGTATTCGACGGTGTCGTCGGTGATCCCGTACGCCTGCCTGGTCGCCTGGATGTTGCGCTCGATATACGGACTCTCCTTCTGCGCGGCGTTCGGCTTCACCGAGAACTGCTCGACCACCAACGGGTAGACGGCGCCGATCAGGATCGACGAGAGCACCAGCAGCGCGGCGGCCATCGCGGGGATCCGGATGTCACGCAGGAAGATCGCGGCGAAAAAGGCGAGCGCACAGACGATCGCGATCGCCATCAGGATCAGCTTGGCGGGCATCACCGCGTTGGTGTCGGTGAAACCGGCGCCGGTGAAGGTGGGCTCCTTGCGGCTGCTCGAGAGCAGCGAGTACCGGTCCAGCCAGTAGGCGACTGCCTTGAGCAGCACGAAAGTGCCCGCCAGCAACGCGAGCTGGACGGTCGCCGCCTTGGTCAGCGCGCCATCCCGGCCGCTCAGCCGCAGCCCGCCGAAGATGTAGTGCGTCACCAGGTTCGCGAAGAAGGCGATGATGACCGCGACGAACAGCCAGTTCAGCACGAGCCGGTAGAACGGCAGATCGAAGGAGTAGAAGCCGATGTCGAGGCCGAACTGGGGGTCCTTGATACCGAACGACTCACCGTTGAGGAACAGCTGAACCGTCACCCAGTTCGACTGCGCGACCAGGCCGGCGAGCAGTCCCATCGCGACCGGGATGCCGATGCCGAAGGGCTTCAGCCGTCCCATCACCGTGGTCCGATACCGGGCGATCGGGTCGTTGGGCCCGGCGACCGGCACGAACACCGGACGCGAGCGGTAGGCCAGCAGCAACGCGAGGAACACCGCCCCACCGACCAGCAACGCGACCGCCAGGAACAGCAGGAGCCTGGTGACGAGCACCGTGGTGAAGACGGTCCGGAATCCGACCTCGCCGAACCACAACCAATTGGTATAGGTGTCGATCAGCCGGGGACCGATCAACAACAGTGCCGCGGCTACGAGCGCCAGTACCAGCAGCACTCGACTTCGACGGGACAACGACGGTAAGCCGGTGGGGGGCCGCATGCCCACGGTCCACTCTCCAGTGATTCGGGCGGCGCACAGGCGCCGCGGTGGTTGTGACCACTCTACGTGTGGGTGGGAGGATGGGACCGTGAGCGATAGCAATGGCGTGTACTACGGCCACCCGGCCGACTTCTCCGTCGACGCACTCCCCCGGTGCATCCGCGAGGTGTCGGACTTCGTCGACGCGGGCGGATGGGGTCAACCGCCGGTGATGTTCGCCCTCGTCCCCACCGCGGTCCTGGCCGCCGCGGAGCCCGACCTCATCGATCAGCTCGAGGACGGCGCCGAGCTGACGCCGGTCGAGCAGGAGCCGTTCCCGGAGGACATCGGTGGCGGCACCCCCGCGCTCGACGAGTTCCTGTCCACCACCAGCTGGCCCGCGGAGGTCGTCGGGTGCGCCCTGGTACAGGAGATCGTGGTGTTGCCGCCGACGGCCGAGTCCGATCTCGACAGCGCGGTGGCGCCGGTGGTGACCGACGAGCACGCCGCCGACGAGATCGCCCGCGCCACCGCGAACGCCCACCCCGAACGCCGCGAGGCACGGCTCATCGCCGCGGTGCTGCGGGACGGCCCGTCCGTCTGCGTGCTCCAGCTCAAGCCGGAGGACGACGACCTCGACGCGGAACCCGAGCTGCTCACCTACGAGGACCTCGCGCCGAACCTGGTGAACGCGCTGTACGCGACGTTCGACGCGCCCGACGACTAGCAGGCGGGCGCGTCGCCGCCGGAGTTCAGCGATTCGAGCGCGGACACCGCGCCGTCGAGGTTGTCAACCTTCACCAGCCGCAGACCCTCGGGTACCCGCTGACGGGCCTCGTCGCAGTTCTTCGACGGCACCAGGAAGGTGGTCGCCCCGGCCTCGCGGGCGGCGAGCAGCTTGTACGGGATGCCGCCGATCGGGCCGACCTCTCCGTCGGAGTCGATGGTGCCGGTGCCCGCTACGAACCCGCCGCCACTCAGTTCACCGGGCGAGAGCTTGTCGATCACCGCGAGGGTGAACATCAGTCCCGCCGACGGCCCGCCCACCTCGGCCAGGTTGAAGTCGACCGTGAACGGGACCTCGGGCTTCTCCTGCGGGGTGATCCCCAGGTAGCCGTGGTCCGTGGCTCCCGGCCGCGCGCCGAGCGTCACCGGCACGGTCATCTCCTGGCCGTCGCGACGCAGCAGCACGCTGACCTCGCTGCCGGGTTCGAGCTCGGCGACCGCCCGCTGTACCTCACCGACGGTCTGGACCTGCGTGCCGTTGATGGCGAGCAACTGGTCGCCCGGCCGCAGCGCGTCCTTGGCCGGTCCGTCCTCGGCGACGTCGACCACCTCGAGCGCGACGGGCAGGTCCAGGTAGTGCAGCGCGGCGAGCTCCGCGGAATCCTCCGACTGCGCGAAGTCCGCCTCGTTCTCCTGCTTGACCTCGTCCTTGCTCTTGTCCGGCGGGTACACCTCGGAGCGCGGTACCAGGCCGTAGCGCCCGCTGATCCAGTTCCCGAAGGCCTCGAAGATGTTGAGTCCGTCACGGACCGAGACGGTGGTCATGTTCAGGTTGCCCGTCGTCGGATCGATCTCGGTCCCCTCGATCTCGACCACGGGCTTGCCCTCGGCCTCGCCGAGGGTGTTGAAGGTGGGTCCGGGTCCGAGGGCCACGAACGGCACGGTCACCGCGGTCCCGAGAGTGAAGAGCGCCACCACCGGCACCAGCGCAGCGGCAAGGGTCACCATCCGTCGATTCACCCGGCCCAGCGTAGAGGGCGGCCCGGCTTGTTCGCGCTGAGCGTCATCTCCGCCGCCACCAACCCCCACGATGCCTTGTACCGTTGAGCCATGAGCAATCCGCCGTTTGGTTTCTCGAATTCCGACGACGATCCCGACCGTGACAAGAGTCGGGACGGCGAGGGTTCGCCCGGTCCGGGCGGGACCCCGTTCGGCTTCACCCCCGAGGGCTTCGACCCCACTCAGCTCGGCCAGATGCTCACGCAGTTCGGGCAGATGCTCAGCGGCATGGGTGGCGCGATGGGCACCGGCGGTAGCGGCCCCGTCAACTACGACCTCGCCAAGAAGCTCGCCCTCCAGCAGCTCGGCTCCGTTGCCCCGATCTCGAGCGGCACCGGCACCGCGGTCGCCGACGCCGCCCACCTCGCGGAGGTGTGGCTGGACGGCGCCACCACCCTGCCCGCAGGCGCGACCAAGGCGGTCGCCTGGACGGCAGCCGACTGGCTCGAAAACACCCTCGACACCTGGAAGCGCCTGTGCGACCCGGTGGCCGAACAGATCTCGGGCATGTGGGCGACCGGTCTCCCCGAGGAGGCCAAGCAGATGGCGGGCCCGATGATGGGCATGCTCGGACAGATGGGCGGGTTGGCGTTCGGCTCTCAGCTGGGCCAGGCGCTCGGCCAGCTCTCCTCCGAGGTGCTGACCTCCACCGACGTCGGGCTCCCACTCGGCCCCAGTGGGGTCGCGGCGCTGCTCCCGACGGCGATCGAGAAGTTCAGCGAGGGACTGGAGCAGCCCGATCGCGAGATCCTGGTGTTCCTCGCCGCACGCGAGGCGGCGCACCACCGCCTGTACGTCCACGTGCCGTGGCTCCGGCAGCGGCTGCTGGCCACCGTCGAGGAATACGCGCGCGGCATCCGGATGGACTTCTCCGCGATCGAGGAGGCCGCCCAGGGCATCGACCCGAGCGCGCTGACCGATCCGTCGAAGATCGAGGAGATCCTCCAGCAGGGCGCCTTCGAACCGCAGACGACGCCCGAGCAGAAGCAGGCCCTCGAACGCCTCGAGACGATGCTCGCCCTCATCGAGGGCTGGGTGGAGACCGTCGTGTCCGAGGCGCTCGGTGACCGGCTGCCCGGGGTGGCCGCGCTGTCCGAGACGCTCCGCCGTCGCCGCGCCACCGGCGGTCCCGCGGAGCAGACGTTCGCCACCCTCGTCGGTCTGGAACTACGGCCCCGCAAGGTCCGCGAGGCGTCACGCCTGTGGCACCTGCTCACCGAGAGCGCCGGGATCGAGGGCCGGGACGGGGTGTGGGCGCACCCCGATCTGCTGCCGGACTCCTCCGATCTGGACAGCCCCGCCGGATTCGTCGACCGTGTGGTCGGCGGCGGCACCAGCGCCTTCGACGACCCGATCGCGCAGCTCGAGGCGACCGAGGCCCGCGAGCGCGAGCAGGGCGGGGACACCGACCGCCCGACGGAGTAGCCGGCCGGACGAAAACCCAGGCCATCGGCGCCGCGCCCCTGTGGATAACCGGGTGCGCGGCGCTCGTCTGCGGCGCCGCACCTGCAAGGGTCGGGACATGACACCGGCCTCGGCACTGAGCGCGGGCCCGCGGCTCGACCCGCGGATCCCGATCCTGGTTCGGCCCAGCGGCACCGTCCAATTGGGCTGGGACCCCGAGCGCGCCCTGCTGCTCACCGTGCCGACCGGGGTCGCCCCGCCTACGGTGGCCGCGCTGCTGCGGCTGCTCGACGGCCAGCACAGTCGCGACGAGATCCTCAGGCGGGCACGGGAGATCGGGCTGACCGCCGCCGACATCGAGACCCTGCTGGCCGAGTTGGCCGGGGCCGCGCTGTTGATGCCCGCGACGCCTGCACCCCGCTGCGTCACTGCCGTGCACGTGCACGGCCGGGGGCCGCTCTCCGACGGCATCGCGGGCTCTCTCGCCGATGGCAGGGTGCGGCTGACCAGATCGGTACCGTTCGGCGGCACCGGGGCCCCGCGCATCGACCGGGCGGCCCTCGTGGTCCTGGCCGACGAACTGGTTCCCGATCCGGGGTTCGTGGCCGGGCTCGTCGAGGCGCGGATGCCACACCTGCAGGTCCGGCTCCGCGACGGGGCCGGCATCGTGGGACCACTGGTGCTGCCCGGCCGCACCAGCTGCCTGCGCTGCGCCGACCTCACCAGGACCTCGCGCGACCACGAGTGGCCGCACCTGGCCGCGCAGCTGCTCGGCGCGGTCGGGCACGCGGACCCGGCGGCGATCCTGGCCACCACCGCGCTCGCGCTCGCGGAGCTGAACGTGCTGATCGCCGCGCAACCCGCGCGCTCACCCGCCTGCCTCGACACCACCCTGGAACTGAACCTGACGACGTATCGACTGGTCAGGAGGACGTGGCCGCGACATCCGGACTGCGGATGCCGCCGCCGTGCCGGACATGTGGGCGAACCGGCGAATCGTCAGCCATGATGGTGAGCGTGTCAGACATCCCCCGCAGCAGTTCCGCCCGCACCGCCAAACTGGCGAGCATTCCGCTCGGGATCGCGGGGCGCGCTGCGGTCGGGTTCGGCCGCAAGCTGGTCGGCGGCGACCGCGAGGAGATCGACGCCAAGCTGACCCAGCAGGCCGCCGAACAGTTGTTCACCGTGCTCGGCGAGCTCAAGGGCGGCGCGATGAAGCTCGGGCAGGCGCTGAGCGTGATGGAGGCCGCCGTCCCGGAGGAGTTCGCGGAGCCATACCGGGAGGCGCTGACGAAGTTGCAGGCGGAGGCGCCACCGTTGCCCGCCAAGAAGGTGCACCGGGTGCTCGGCGAGCAGCTCGGCAGCAAGTGGCGCGACCGGTTCGCATCCTTCGACGACGTTCCGACGGCCTCGGCGAGCATCGGGCAGGTGCACCGCGCCGTGTGGTCCGACGGCCGCGACGTCGCGGTGAAGGTGCAGTACCCGGGTGCGGACGAGGCCCTACGTGCCGACCTGCGCACGCTGTCCCGCTTCGCCGGGATGTTCAGCTCGGTGATCCCGGGTGCGGACGTCAAGCCTGTTCTCGAGGAGCTCACCGCCCGCACCGAGGACGAGCTGGACTACCGCATCGAGGCGAACAACCAACGAGCCTTCGCCTCCGAGTTCGCCGGCGACCCCAAGTTCGCGATCCCGAAGGTGGTCGCGAGTTCGCCGAAGGTGGTGATCACCGAATGGATGTCGGCGACACCGCTGTCGACGATCATCGCAGGCGGCACCGCCGAGCAGCGCAACAGCGCGGGCGCCCTGCTCGCCGAGTTCCACTTCGCCTCGCCCGCCCGGGTGGGACTGCTGCACAGCGATCCTCACCCCGGCAATTTCATGATGCTCGAGGACGGCAGGCTCGGCATCATCGACTACGGCGCCTGCGCGCCGATGCCAGGCGGGCTGCCCCCTGTGCTCGGCAGGATGGTGCGGCTCGCGCTCGAGGAACGGTTCGACGAACTGACGGAACTACTGCGCGCCAACGGATTCGTGCTGCCCGGCCGCAAGGTCACCGATCAGGAGATCGCCGACTATCTCCGTCCGTTCACCGACCCCATCCACACCGAGTCCTTCCACTTCACCAGGGCCTGGCTGCAGAAGGCGGCCGGGACCGCGACGGACTTCTCGTCCGCACAGTTCCGGACCGCACGGGCACTGAACATGCCCGCCGAGTACGTGATGATCTTCCGGGTGCTGCTCGGCTCGGTCGGCATCTGCGCGCAGCTCGACGCCTACGCGCCGTACATGGAGATCCTCACGAAATGGCTGCCCGGCTTCACCGAGGACGTGCTGGAAACGGAGTAGCCGCCCGACGGCCGGTCGCTGTCACCCTGCACCGGCCCGCGTCCGCATCCGATCCACCGCTGGCGCGACCCACGTGCGCAGGTAGCTCCGCAATTCGGCACCGCTGCGGGGCGGCCGGCCGGGGTCGATGACGAACGACTGCGCGATGCGGAGCATGTGCTCGACCAGTTCGTCGAGATCGGCGCCGTTCAGACCTGCCTCCGCCCAGTCGACGGCGAACCGGTCGAGGATCGACCGGCCGAACGTCAGCGCTGCGTCGGATGTGACTCCCGCCGACAGGGCGCTGGCTCGCCCGGGCGCGAGCACCATGTTCAGGTACTTCTCCTCCGGTATCTGTTCCAGCGTGTAGGCAATGCTCTCGACGACGGCATCCGCGGGGTCACGGATCCCGCCGAGGTGTGCGGCGAGGAAGTCCAGGAAAGGACCGGCCTGGGCGATCGCGGTGGCGCCGAGCAGTGCCTCGGCAGTCGGGAAGTACCGGTAGACAGTCTGTCGGGTGACCCCGAGTTCGCGGGCGACTTCGGTGATGCTGACGTCGCCGCCGGACCGGTCGAGTGCCTTGCGGGCGGCAGCGAGAATGCGGGCGATCGCCTCGTCGTCGTCGGCCGGTGCCGCGCCCGACCAGCCGTGTGTCCGCATCGGCCCTTCTTCCTCCCGCTCGCGATTGTCGGTCGAACCCTACCCGCGCGCGGGCGCCAGGAGCCGGCCCGAGCACCCGCACACCAATCCGAAGCAAAATTAGACCGTACAAGTGGACGTCATTGTATGGTCAAGACGCGGCCGACCCGACTGGAGGCCGTCCTCGACCCGGAAAAGGACCAGACGATGACCATGCAGCCCGAAACCCGTCGACCGGGACTCACGGCCGACCTCACCCGCCGCGCACTGCGGCACGTCCTCGACGGCACGACCGATATGGCCGTGTCACCACTGCGCGTACCGATGCACTACTACCGAGACCCGAAGACCACCGAGTTCGAAGAGGCACAGCTCCTGCGACGCACCCCGCTCGCGATCGTGCCCAGCGCCCAGGTGGGACGGCCCAACGACTACGTAGTGCGGAGCGTCCTCGGCGACTCACTCCTGGTCACCCGTGACAGCGGCGGAACCGCGCACGTGTTCCTCAACTACTGCCGACACCGCGGCGCGATGCCGGCCTGCGGCTCCGGCAATGCCGCTCGCTTCACCTGCCCCTATCACGCGTGGACGTACAAGAACACCGGAAATCTGGTCGGCATGCCCGGCAAGGAGGGCTTTACCGGCATGGACCGTGCCGACTACGGACTGGTGGAACTGCCGAACCAGGAGCGCCACGGATTCATCTGGGCGGTATTGACGGCAGACGAATCCATCGACGTGGACGCACATCTCGGCGACTTGGGCCCGGAACTGGCACAGTTCGACTACGCCTCCTACGGCTACCACGACGAGCGGGAGTTCGAGTCGGACGTGAGCTGGAAGGGTGCGCTCGAGGCCTTCGCCGAGAGCTACCACTTCCCGTTCGTCCACTCCGAGAGCGTGATCGGCCAGAACACAGTCGCGAACACCTCGATCCACGATGCGTTCGGCCGCCACCATCGAATGGGCTTCCCGTTCAACTGGATCCGCGACCTGGACACCAACCCGCAGGGAATGTGGGACCCGGCAATGAACTTGGGCGTGGTCTATTGGATCTATCCCAACCTGATTCTCGCGAACAGCCCGGTCGGTGTCGAGGTACTCGAGATGCTCCCGGCCGGGTCCCCGACACGATGCGCAGTCCGCCACAGCTGGATGGCGCGCATCCCCGCCACCACCGATGAACAGCGAGACCTGTACGACACCGTCTTCGCGCAGGTTCACGGCGCCGTCCGCGACGAGGACTTCGCAATGCTGCCACAGTGCGGCGAGGGGGTGCGCCGGAGCCAGCACGACCACATGATCATCGGTCGCAACGAGATCGGCGTCCAGCACATGATCAAGACCTTCGCCGCCGAACTCGGCGTGGCGATCGACTGAGACGACCCACTGTTGGACGACACAGGCCCGTCCCGACGCTCCTGCTCGAGCATCAGGGCCGCAAGTCCGGCACCGTTTGCCGCACCCCGTTGCTCTACATCGGGAACGGGCCGGACATCGTTGTTGTCGCGTCGCAGGGTGGGTTGCCGAAACATCGGGTCTCCCGGGCGACGGCGTGGACCGACTGCCTACACTGGGCGCTCGTGCGGATCGCGACCTTCAACGTCAACGGCATCCGGGCCGCGCAGCGGCGGGGATTCGAGCAGTGGCTGCGCGAGCGCGACCCCGATGTGGTGGCCGTGCAGGAGATGCGGTCCCGCGCGGCCACCATCCCGTCCGGGGTGTTCGGCCCCTATCACCTCGCCTACGACGAGGGCGTGCTGGCAGGCCGCAACGGCGTCGCGGTCCTGACCCGGCACGTACCCGCAGCGGTGCGGACGTGGAGCGGCACCGCAATGCTGCGCGCGCCCGGCGAAACCCACACCCACACAGTTGAACTCGACCCGGTCCCGCTGGCGCGCGGCCTGCGCGAGTTCGCCGACCAGGGGCGGTACATCGAGGTCGACCTCGCCGACGCTCCGATCACCGTCGCGTCGCTGTACCTGCCGAAGGGCGGCCTCCCCGCCCATCTGCAGAAGCCCGGACGAATGCGGGAGGCCCCGGACGGCGGCGCCCGTTACGAGCGCAAGATGCGCTTCCTGGACGGGTTCGCGCGACAGCTGACGCGCTCGCGCCGCGACGCCAGGGCACGCGGACGAGAACTGCTGCTCATGGGCGATCTCAACATCGCGCACACCCGACACGATGTGCGGAACTGGCGGCGCAGCAACCAGGTCGAGGGCTACCTCCCCGAGGAACGCGAGTGGTTCGGTTCGATCCTGTCCCCCCGCACCCTCGTCGACGTCGTCCGAGATCGGTGCCCGGACACCGACGGGCCGTACTCGTGGTGGTCGTGGCTGGGGCAGTCGTTCGCCGACGACACCGGTTGGCGCATCGACTACCACCTCGCGACCCCCCGGCTCGCCCGGGCGGCCGTCGCGGCGGGCACCGACCGTGAACCCGCCGCGGACCTCCGGATGAGCGATCACGCCCCGGTCGTCGTCGACTACGAACTCTGAGTCCGCCGCCCTGCCGCCCGTCAGGCGCAGACGGCCACCTTCCTCGGGCGACCGCGGGGACGCTTGCGCGCGATGACGACACCCTGATCGAGGATCTCGCCACCCCACACGCCCCACGGTTCGGCGCGGTCCAGAGCCGCGCTGAGGCAGCGGGCACGGACCGGGCACTGTGCGCACAGTGTCTTCGCCTGCTCGAGCTCGGCGGGGGTCTCACCGAACCAGAGATCGGGATTGTCGGCTCGGCACGGCAGTTCGCGTCGCGCGGGTGCGATCACGGTCGGCTCGCTGATGGCGGTCACGGTCCGGAAATCGTCTCGGCATGTCGCGGTAGACACGTCGTTCTCCTTAAAGCTCTGCGATGGATTCAGGTCGTGGTGCGAACCGAAAGCCGGGCTTTGGAGCAACGAGCTCAAAAACAAAGGCCACGGTCCGCTGGTGCGTCCGTGGCCAAGAGGAAGGAGTTCCTACCGAATGGTGATTCGGCTTCTACTCCGGGGCACGGACGAAAGCGCTGCTGCGTGTGCGCGATGGCGGACGACGCGCTTCGGCGCCACCGCCCACGTAGCTGCGGGCAGGTGAACGGCGCCTGCGACACGAGTGGTCGCCGCGTACGCGTTCGCGCTGCGGTTCCAATCGATCATCTGCCGTTCACCTCCCTTTTCGTTCGTGCCGTCCCGCCGGTACCGGGGCACCTGCGGGCTTGTCGCGACGGCAAGCCGGAGCTCACTGCGTCGGAGACCAGGGTATGCGGTCACCTCGGAACCGCACAACCTATTTTTGACCTGGGGTTATCCCGATTCATCTGCGCTCACGGGCACTTCACCCCGCACCACCGCGAGCACGTCGGCACCGAAGCGCTCGAGCTTCTTCGCGCCGATGCCCGGGATCGACACCAGTCCGCGGTCGTCCTGCGGCTGTTGTTCCGCAATCGCGGTCAGCGTGTTGTCGCTGAACACCACGTAGGCGGGCACCTTGAGCTCCTTCGACTTCGCGGAACGCCACGCCTTGAGCGCGTCGAAAAGCGCGAGGTCCAGATTCGACGGGCAGTCCTCGCACCGGCCGAGCATCGTCGCGTTGGTCCCGAGGAGTTGCTTGCCGCACACCCGGCACCGCGGGCGCTTCTTCTGGGGCGCGGGCTCCGCGATCCGGGACGCGGGCGAGTCCTCGGGAATGAGACCGTGCAGGAACCGAGACCGACGCCTGGACTTTCGGCCGCCCGCGTTGCGGGCCAGGGCCCAGGACAGCTGCAGGTGCTCGCGCGCCCGCGTGACCCCGACGTAGAGCAGCCGGCGTTCCTCCTCGACGGCCGCCTCGTCGTCGGGTGACTTGCTGTCACCGAGCGCGTGGGCGATCGGCAGGGTGCCGTCCGCGAGCCCGACCAGGAACACCGCGTCCCATTCGAGCCCCTTCGCCGCGTGCAGCGAGGCGAGCGTGACGCCCTGCACCGTCGGTGGGTGCCGGGCCTCCGCACGGGCGGCCAGATCCTTGAGCAGGCCGTCGAGGTCGAGTTCCGGCTCGTGCACCAGAAGGTCCTCGGTGAGCGCGACGAGCGCACCGAGCGAGGCCCAGCGCTCTCGGGCCTGGGCGCCGACGGGTTCGGAGTCCGTCAGCCCCAGCGGTACCAGGATCGCGCGGACCAACGTGATCAGTTCCTTGCCGCTGCCCGCCTCCGGCGGCAGGTCGTCGCGGCCGGCGGCCTGCCGGAGCGCGGACACGGCCTGGCGCACCTCTGGCCTGGTGAAGAAGCCCTCGCCCCCGCGCACCTGGAACGGTATGTCCAGCTCGGTCAGCGCCTGCTCGTGTGCCTCGGACTGCGCGTTGATGCGGTAGAGCACCGCGATCTCCGCGGCCGGGGTTCCGCCCGCGATGAGCTTCTGGATCGCCTTCGCGACTCCCGCGGCCTCGGCGGGCTCGTCGTCGAACTCGACGAACTCCGGCGCCGGACCCGGGGGGCGCTGCCCGATCAGCTTGAGCCGGGTGCCCGCGATCCGGCCGCGCGCGGCGCCGATGACCTGATTAGCCAGCGACACGACTTCCGGCGTCGAGCGGTAGTCACGCTCGAGGCGGACCACCGCAGCGTCGGGGAAGCGCCGGGAGAAGTCCAGCAGGTACCGCGGCGTGGCACCGGTGAACGAGTAGATGGTCTGGTTCGCATCCCCGACGACGGTGAGGTCGTCGCGCTCGCCCAGCCAGGCGTCGAGCACCCGCTGCTGCAGCGGCGTCACGTCCTGGTACTCGTCCACCACGAAGCAGCGATACCGGTCGCGGAACTCCTCGGCGACCGTGGAGTGCTCCTCCAGCGCGGCGGCGGTGTGCAGGAGGAGGTCGTCGAAGTCGAGGAGCATCGCGCCGTCGCGGACCTTGAGCGCCTCGTAGGCCGCGTAGACGTCGGACACCTTCGCCGCGTCCGCGGGCGGTTCCCGTCGCGTCCGCGCGGCCGCCGCCGGATAGTCCTCCGGCGCGATCAGCGATGCCTTCGACCACTCGATCTCGCCCGCCAGGTCGCGGACGGATTCGGTGCTGGTGGACAGGCCGACCCGGTTGGCCGCCTGCGCGACGATCGCGAACTTGCGGTCGAGCAGGTCCCACTGGGTGTCGCCGACGACCTGAGGCCAGAAGTAGCGGAGCTGACGCAACGCAGCGGCGTGGAAGGTGCGGGCCTGCACCTGGTTGGCGCCGTCGCCGATGCCAAGGGTGCGCAGCCGCGCCCGCATCTCGCCCGCGGCCCGCGCCGTGAACGTCACCGCGAGTACCTGTCCGGCGGAGACGTGCCCACCCGCGACTAGGTGCGCGATCCGGCGGGTGATCGTCCTGGTCTTGCCCGTACCCGCGCCTGCCAGCACGCATACCGGCCCTCGTGGCGCGAGCACCGCGGCCGACTGCTGGGGGTCCAGGCCCGTATCGTCCGCTGACATGGCGTCCATCATGGCAGGGCGCACCGACAGCGCCGCATCGAGTCGTCCGGATCACAACCGGCGTGGAACAGAGCCGACGGCCGTGGTGTTATATCCGCCGTGACCGCTACAGAGACCGCCACCGACCTGACCATCTACTCCACCACCTGGTGCGGGTACTGCCGACGCCTCAAGAAGCAGCTCGACGAGTCCGGCATCACCTATGTCGAGATCGACATCGAGGACGATCCGGCGTCCGCCGACTTCGTCGGCAGCGTCAACGGCGGCAACCACGTGGTCCCGACCGTGAAGTACGCCGACGGCAGCACGGCAACCAATCCGACGCTGGTTCAGGTCAAGCAGACGCTCGGCCGCTAGCTAGGCCTTGGCCCACGCCTCGAGCATCCCGCGGGCGATCGACACGGACCCCGGCACCAGGAGCCGGGCGTCCGTGTCCGCGGACCAGTCCCCCACCTCCAGGGCGGCCAGGACCTCGTCCCGGCCGAACCAGTGCGCCTCGGCGATCTCGCCGTCGGCGAACGTGATCGGGGCGTCGGGATCGCCCACTGCGGAGAACCCGATCATCACCGACCTCGGGAACGGCCACGGCTGACTGCCCAGGTACCGGACGTCGCTGACCACCAGCCCGACCTCTTCGGCGATCTCCCTCATCACGCAGGCCTCCAGCGACTCGCCCGCCTCGACGAACCCGGCGAGGACCGAGAAGCGCCGCTCGGGCCAGTTCCCGTTCCGCGCCAGCAACACCCGGTCGGCGCCGTCGTGGACCAGGCAGATCACCGCGGGATCTGTGCGCGGGAACTCCTCGTGACCGGTACTGGTGCTGTGCCGCGACCAGCCGGAGATCGTCGGCGTCGTCGCGGCCCCGTCGACGGGGCTGAACCCGGCGCTGTCGTGCCAGTTCAGGATGGCGATGGCCGTCGTCAGCAGACCGGCGCTGGTATCTGCCAACCGGTCCCCGACGAACCTGAGGTCACCCAGCTCGCCGGTCAGCGCGGCCACCCGGATCGCCCACAGGTGCCTGCCGTCGCGGCGGCCGAGAAAGACCGCGCCGGAGACCGGTTCGGGCCCGAGTTCGGTCGAGGGGTCGAGGACCAGCTCGGAGCCGTCCAGCCGGACCTGACCGCGGTGGTTGACCCGGAGCACCAACGAGTCGGCCCAACCGGCGCGCAAAGCCTCACTGTCCGAGCGCAATTCCTCGGCTCGGTCCAGCGCCGACCGCGACAGCATCGGCACGTCGGTCATTTCGAAGTTGGCCACGACCCCAACCCTAGGTGTCGCGGCTAATTGCTCACGCGGCGGATATAGAGCAGGCGGTCGTTCTCCTCGACGGCGTCGACCTCGGGGCTGCCGACCCGGACCAGGCGGCCCTCGCGCACCACCCCGAGCACGATGTCGGACAGGTGCCGCGGCGAGCCGCCGATCTCGTCGCGTTCGACCTCGCGCTCGGCAATCGCGAACCCGGCCTCGGGGGTGAGCAGGTCCTCGACCATCTCGACGACGGTCGGGGTGGTCCTGGCGATGCCGAGCAGTCGTCCGGCGGTCTCCGAGGAGACGACCACCGAGTCCGCGCCGGACTGACGCAGCAGGTGCGCGTTGTCCGTCTCCCGGATGGAGGCGACGATCTTCGCCTTCGGGGCGAGTTCTCGGGCGGTGAGGGTGACAAGGACCGCGGTGTCGTCGCGATTGGTCGCGACGATGATCGCCGCCGCGTGCTGGGCGCCGGCCAGCCGCAGCACATCCGACTTCGTGGCCGACCCGTGTACGGTCACCAACCCGAGGCTGGCGGCGGACTCCAGCACCGCGGCGTCGGTGTCGACGACCACGATGTCGGAGGCCGAGACGCCGTCCCCGAGCATCGCTTCGACCGCGGTGCGGCCCTTGGTGCCGTATCCGACGACGACGGTGTGATTGCGCACGGCATGCCTCCAACGCTGGATCTTGAATGCCTGGCGGGAACGCTCCGTGAGTACCGAGAGCGTGGTGCCGACCAGGATGATGAGGAAGAGCACCCGCAGCGGCGTGATGACCACGACGTTCACGAATCGAGCGCTCGGGGTGATCGGGGTGATGTCACCGTAGCCGGTGGTCGAGAGCGAAACCGTCGCGTAGTAGAGGCAGTCCAGGAAGGACAGCTCGTTCTCCTGGGCGTCCCGATACCCGTCACGATCGAGGTAGATGACAATGACGGCGGCCATCAACACCACAACGGCCATCAGGACCCGCCGGTAGATCGCGCTCGCGGGACTGCGCATCACCTCGGGGATCCGCAGCACCCCCACCAACGCGAAGTCCGGCCGATCGGTCAGTGCCGCCTCCTGGTTGCGTAGCCGTGCACGCAATTTACCGGCCATGACGTGTTCTCCAGTTCGCTGACATCGGCTGGCAGCCTAACCCCCTATCCGGCACCTGAGCCGGACAACCACGCGCGGCGCGTCTGGCGCGCCCGGTTCCGGTGGGGCAGGCTGGCGGCATGAAGATCTCGCCTGCCACCGGACTCGCCGCCATCCTGCTGGGAACGGGCACGCTGCATTTCGTCAGCCCCGAGCCGTTCGACAGCATCGTCCCGCGCGCGTTGCCGGGCAGTGCCCGCACCTACACCCACCTCTCCGGTGCGGCGGAGCTCGCGATCGGGGCGGCCATCGCGGTGCCGCGGACGAGGCGGCTCGGCGGCGGGCTGGCCGCGGCGCTGTTTGTCGCGGTCTTCCCCGCGAACGTGCAGATGGCCGCGGACTGGCTCGGGCGTAGCTCGACGCCGCTGCCGCTCAAGGCGATTGCGGTCGCTCGCCTGCCACTGCAGATTCCGCTGATCCTCGCGGCCATGAAGGTCCGCAAGGGGGACGTCGGCGCCTAACTGGGCTCTGCGCTCGCCCCCGCCGAGTCGATCAGGCGGGCGAGCGCGTCGCCGTCGGGCAGCTCGGTCGGCGCGATGGTCCGTCCGCTGCGCACATAGTGGAACGCCGCGCGGACCTTGCCCAACGGCACGGGCGGACCTCCCCTGGCGGCAGACCGTGCCGACATCAGCTCCGACCACGCCAGCCGGTAGGCCGCGAGCTGCATCACCACCGCCCGCTCGTTGGCAGCCGACGGCTCGGCACCCGTCTTCCAGTCGATCACGGTCCAACCGCCGTCCTGGTCGGCGAAGACCGCGTCGATGCGACCCCTGATCACCGTGCCCGCGATCGACGTCTCGAACGGGACCTCCACCTCGACCGGGCTGCGGTTCGCCCACTCCGAGCGCAGGAAGGCGTCCTGCAGCCCTTCCAGGTCGGTGTCGCCGACAGCCCCGGTGTCCGCGGCGCCCGGCAGCTCGTCCAGATCCAGCAGCCGGGTGGCGCCGAACCTGCGCTCGATCCAGGCGTGAAATGCGGTTCCCCTGCGCGCCAGCGGATTCGGTGGATACGGCAGCGGACGACGCAGCCGGGCCGCGAGCGCATCGGGCGCGGCGGCCAGTTCCACCAACTGGCTCACCGACAGTTGCGCGGGGAGCGCGACCTCGGCGCGCGTCAACGCCCGCTGCGTGCGCTCGGCCAGCAGCACGTCCACGTCGGCGGCCCAGCCCTCCGGGTCCGCCTCCTCGTCGTCCTCGTTGTCGTCTTCGTCTTCGGGGCCGAGCGCGATGAGTTCGGCCAGCACCAGCTCCGCGCCACGTTCCACCGGATCACGCCTGCTCCCCAGCGGATCGCTCGGCCACTGCGCGGTCACCGGCTCCGCGGTGAGCGGATTCTCCGCGTCCTCGTCCGGGGCCTGCGCCCACAGCTCCACCGTCCCGATCGGTTCGGTCGGGTCGGCACTGTCGACGAGTTCGCGCATCTCCAGCAGGAACTCCGAAGGACCCCTCGGCGCGCTGCCCGTCTCCGACCAGTGATGGCCGGACAGATACAGCGCCCGCTCGGTACGGGTCAGCGCCACGTAGAACAGACGCCTGTCCTCGTCGAGCCTGCGCCGACCCAGTGCGGCCTTGTGGTCGGCGAGGGCGTCCTCGAGGTCCTTGCGGTTGAACAGCTGCTCGAGATCGAGCACCGGGACACCGTCCGCGCCATCGCCGTCCCGGGCCCGGTCGCCGCGGAGCGCGGGTGGCAGCTCACCGACGGCTCCCAGCCAGCTGCCCGAGGCGGTCTTCGACGGGAAGACACCCTCCACCAGGTGGGGCACCGCGACGACCTGCCACTCGAGCCCCTTCGCCGAGTGCACCGTCAGGACCTGCACCCGATCCGGCGCGACCTCGACCTCGCCGGGAGCCAGGCCCTTCTCGATCGTTTCGGCGGCCGCCAAGAAGGCCAGCAGACCGGTCAACGTCGCCGTGGAATTGCGGGAGTACCCGGCGACCGCGTCCGCGAAGGCGTCCAGATGCTCGCGGCCCGCACCACCGTCGCCGGTGAAGCGCAGCCGGGCCTGCGCCTCGATGCCGATCCCCAGCACCCGCTCCACCTCGGCCACCAGCTCCGTGAGCGGCTGACCGATGCGTTCGCGCAGCGAGACCAGCTCGGCCGCCAACGCCCCGATCCGGGCGTAACCGAGGGGTGAATAGCGCTGCGGCCCACCGGGGTCCGAGATCGCGTCGGCCAGACCGGCGAGCTCGGCGTGCTCGCCGGGGAGCGCGGCCTCGAGCGCCTGGTCGAGGCTGACCGCATCGGTCACCGCTCCCCCGGTGCCGTGTGTCGACCCGATCGCCAGCTCGCGCGCGCGGCGCCACAGCGCGGCCAGGTCCGCGGCCCCGATCTGCCACCGGGCCCCGGTCAGGATCCGCATCGCCGCGCTGCCCGCCAACGGGTCGGCGACCATCCGCAGCATGGCGATGACGTCCGCCACCTCGGGTGTGTGCAGCAATCCGCCGAGCCCGACCACCTCCACCGGCAGACCGTGGCGGCGCAGCGCGGCGGCGATCGGCGCGGCGTCGGCGTTGCGGCGGATCAGGACGGCCGCGGTGGGCGGGGCCTGGCCGGCGGCGGCCGCGGCGGCGTACTCCTCGGCGATCCGGGCCGCGAGCCAGTCCCGCTCGCGCTCGACGTCCTCGGTGACCGCGAGCCGGATGTCACCCGCGACCGCACCGGGCCGCGGTCGCAGCTGCTGCACGGGAACCCCACGCTCGCGCAACGATTCCGAGGCCGCGTTCGCGAGGGTCAGCGCCTCGGGCGGGTTCCGCCAGCTGGTGAGGAGCTCGAGGCGCGGCGCGGGATCGCCGCCCGGCAGCGGGAAGTCGGTGGCGAACCTGGGCAGGTTGGCCGCCGACGCGCCCCGCCAGCCGTAGATGGACTGCATCGGGTCGCCGACGGCGGTCAGCGCGAGGTCGCCGTCCTCGCCGCCGCCGAACAGCGAGGACAGCAGCACCCGCTGGGCGTGCCCGGTGTCCTGGTATTCGTCGAGCAGCACCACCCGGAAGCGCCGCCGCTCAGAGCTGCCCACCTCGGGATGCTCGGAGGCGACCCGGGCGGCCAGCGACATCTGGCTGCCGAAATCGAGAGCGCCCTCCCGCCTGAGCGTCTCGGAGACCCGCTGCACCAGCGGCAGTAGCGCGACCCGCTCGTGCTGGGTCTCGAGGATGTCGAGCAGTTCCTTCTTCGGCCCGCCGCGCTGCTTAGGGCCTGCTGGCAGCGTGTGGATCAGCTTGTCCAGCTCGGTGTGCGCCTCGCGCAGGTCTTCCGGCTCCACCAGATGCTCGGCCAGCTGCCCGGACAGCGCCAGCACCGCCTCGGTGAGCGAGGTGGGCGTGCGGTCGGTCTCCAGGTCGCCGTCCCATGAGCTGACCACCCGGTGCGCGAGCTGCCACAGCTCGGTCTCCGACAGCAGTTCGGCGGACGGCTCGATGGGCAGCAGCAGCCCGTGCTCGGACAGCAACCGACCGGCGTAGGAGTGGTACGTGCTCACCTCCGGCTCCCCACCGAGGATCCGCCCGCGCAGATCCCCGCTCGGATCGAGCTTGCGCAACAGGGCCGAACCGGCAAGGCGAGCAAGGCGTTGCCGGATCCGGGTGGTGAGCTGCTGGGCGGCCTTGCGGGTGAAGGTGAGCCCGAGGACCTGCTCGGGGTCGACGAGGCCGTTGGCCACCAGCCAGACCACCCTGGCCGCCATCGTCTCGGTCTTGCCCGCGCCCGCGCCCGCGACCACCAGAGTCGGCCCGAGCGGCGCCGCGATCACGGCTGCCTGCTCGGCGGTCGGCGGATGCTGGCCGAGCGCTACCGCCAGATCGGCCGGGCTCACCCGGGCCCCGCTCCTCCATGTCTCGGTGTCCCGCATCATCCCTCGGTCACCTGCCGTCCGGTTTCCTGCGCCGGGCAGCTCGACCGGGCGGGGCAGTGCCTGCACCCGTCGTTCGGTTGCGCCCGGAACCCGGGGCCCTTGGTGGCCGCGGCCGCGTCGTGCACCACGGTGAGCCACTCCTGTTCGCCGCCCTCGCCGAGCGGGGACTGCAGTCGCTGGGTGGCGCCCTCCTTCTTGTTGGGTTTCGCCACGAACACCAGGCGCGCCCCACCCGGCTCCGAGGGTGGCTCGCCCTCGATCGCGCCTGCCAGCGCCGCCACCTGATAGGTCGCCAGCTGCGCATGCTGCTGCGCGGCCTCCTTGCTGACCGGGCTGCGCGCGGTCTTCACGTCCACGATCACCGGCCTGCCCTCGGTGTCGCGTTCGAGGCGGTCGATCCGGCCGCGCAGCCGGATCTCGGGTCCGCCCTCCTCCCGCGGCTCGAGAACGCCGTCGACGGCGACCTCCACGCCGACCTCGGTGAGTTCGCCGCGCGAGAGCCGCAGCCACTCGGAGAAGCTGTCGAGCATCTGACCGGTGCGGTCCATCTCCCGTCTCGAGTACCACTGCGAGCCGAGGTCGACAGCGTCCCAGGCGGTGGCGAGCGCCTTACGCACCTGGTCGGGCGGCAGCTTGCCCGCCACGGCCTGGACCAGGGTGTGCACCAGGGTCCCGGTCACCGCATGGGTGTTCTCGCCGTCGGTGCCGCCGTTGCGTTCGAGTGCCCACCGCAACGGGCATGTGCTCAGCTGCTCGATCGTCGAGGGTGACAGCGGGACCGGCCCGTCGTCCGGCTCCCACAGCGGGGCGTCGGTGCTCATCCCGCCCACACCCCACCAGTTCTGCGGATGCGCGCCGCGCACCCCGTCCCTTGCCAGCCGGGCGAGTTGCCGAGCCGCCCTGGCCTGACGCTGCGGATCGCTGCGGGCGAGGTCCGGATCGCACACGGCCCGACGGAGTTCCGCGACCAGCGACGGCAACGACAGCACCCGTCCAGCGGGCACCGACTGTTCCACCACCGCCTCCCCGGCCCCGTCATCGCTCTCGACGCGACCGATGAGCTCGTCCACGAACCGCGAGGGCACCAGGTCCGCATCCCCGGTCGCCGACTCGACGGCGGTGATCAGCAGGGACCGGCGGGCCCGACTGCAGGCGAGCAGGAACAGTCGCCGCTCCTCGGCCAGCAGCGGGGCGGTCCGCGAGAGCTGCGACTCGCTGGTCGGGGAGGCGTCGCCGACGCCCGCGGTGAGGTCGACAAGCACCTCGGTCCCCAGCAGGGTGCCGCGGGCGCGCAGGCCCGGCCACAGCCCCTCCTGGACCCCGGCGACGGCCACCACATCCCATTCCCGGCCCGCCGCGGAGTGCGCGCTGAGCACCGTCACCGCTTCTCCGGGGATCGCGACCGTCCTCGAGTCGCTCGAGATCTGTTGTTCAGAAAGGTATTCCACGAACCCTGCGAGGGTGGCCCTCGGCAACCGGTCGACATAGCTCGCGGCCGCGTCGAAGAGCGCGACCACCGCGTCGAGGTCCCGATCCGCCTGCGCGCCGATCGGCCCGCCGCGCAGGGAGGCCGCCGCCCACCGCTTCTCCAGGCCGGTCGCCTGCCAGCTCGCCCAGAGCACTCCCTCGACGCCGCGCGCCTTCCGATGGGCGGCCCTGGCCTGACCTAGGATCGACAAGATCCGGCGCAGGGCGGCGGACTCACCGTCGCTGAGCTTGGCGATCAGCCCCCGGTGCTCGTCCTCGCCGTCCACGATCAACGACCGCAAGAGGTCCGCGGAGTCACGCTGACCACCGGCGGCGAGTTCCACCCTGCGCAGGCCGCGGCGCAACCGCCGCAGCGTCACCGGATCGGATCCGCCGATCGGTCCGGACACCAGTGCCAGCGCGTCCTCGCCGGTGAACTCGACCCCTGCGACCGCGCGCAGCACCAGCAACAAGCCGCCGACCGAATGCTGTCGGGCGAGTGGGAGTTCCGAGGCCGACGTGGTGACGGGGACACCCGCGGCCAGCAGAGCGCGGCGCAGCGGGGGCAGCACCCGCGGCACCGACCTGACCACGACCGCCATCCGCGACCAGGGCACGCCGTCGTGCAGGTGTGCGCGGCGCAGGGTGTCGGCGATCAGCGCGGCTTCCTTGCCCTGGGTGCCGAGCACCTGCACCTGGGCCCGGCCCGGTTCCTCCGTCGCGGCAGCCGCACCCCGATGTGGCGGCCGGCCGGGCAGGCGGCCGGCAATCGCGGCGGTGACCGCCGAGATCCGTTCCGCGCAACGATGATCGGTGTCGAGGACCAGCCGGTTCTCCGAGCCGTTGTCGGCGAGGTCCATCAGGAACCGCGGGTCGGCCCCCCGGAATCCGAACACGGCCTGGTCCGGATCGCCCGCCACGACGGAAAGGTCGGTGCCCGCACCGATCAACCGGACCAGCTCGGCCGCCTGCGGGTCCAGGTGCTGGGCGTCGTCGACGAGCAGGTACCGGATCCGTGAGCGCTCCTGATGCAGCAGCTCCGGGTCGGTGGCGAACGCGGTCAGCGCCGCGCCGACGAGTTCGGCAGCGTCGAGCGCGGGTGCCGTGGCCTCGGGGGCCTCCACCCCGACGGCGCCGCGCAAGAGCATCACGTGTTCGTAGTGGGCGGCGAAGCGTCCGGCCGCCACCCACTCCGGCCGCGAGTGCGTCCTGCCGAGGGCGATGAGGTCCTCGGGGCCGAGGCCGCGCTCGCCTGCCCGCAGCATCAGATCACGCAGCTCGACCGCGAAGCCGGTCAACGACAGCGCGGGTCGCAGCCGCTCGGGCCAGTGCTGGGCGCCGTCCGCGACATCACCGCGCAGCATCTCGCGCAGCACCGCGTCCTGCTCGGCACCGGTGATCAGCCGCGGCGGCGGGTTGGAATGCGCGGCGGCCTGCAGGCGGAGCACCGCGAACGCGTACGAGTGCACGGTCCTGACCAGCGGCTCCCGGGTGGCCCGCAGCGAGTCGGGACCGGCGGACCCGAGCAGGCCCGCGGTGATCGCCTCCCGGACCACGGTTGCGGCGCGGCGTGAATGGGTCAGCACGAGAATCGATTCCGGGTCGCACCCGCCGTCCGCTATCCGCGAGACCGCGAGGTCGACCAGCAGCGAGGTCTTGCCCGTGCCCGGTCCGCCGAGCACCTGCCAGGGCCGTCGACCCCGGCCTCCCCGCGGCACATCGATCAGCTGCTGCGCTTCCGGTCCCCACACCCGGCGCGGCCCTGCCTCCGTCGACCGGCGGACCAACGTGGCGGTGGCCCGCCGCGACTGTTCCCGATCGACCGACATGGGTGGCATTCCATCACGGGGGGCCGACAACCACCGCCGCGCGTCCGCCGCGTCCGCCGTGATCTGTGCGATCCGGCAAGATGTCCGACATGGGCGAGATCCACATCCACCGCTTCGGGCCCCCTGCGGGCCGGCAGGTCCTGGCGCTGCACGGCCTCACCGGCCACGGTCAGCGCTGGCAGCACCTCGCGGAGGGGTACCTGCCCGAGGCCAGGGTGATCGCGCCGGACCTGCGGGGTCACGGCCGCTCGACGTGGTCGCCACCCTGGGGCATCGCCGACCACGTCGACGACCTCGTCGGGGTCCTGGAGTCCGAGAGCACCGAGCCGGTCGTGCTGGTGGGCCACTCGTACGGCGGCGCCATCGCCGTCCACCTGGCCCGCCGGGTGCCGGAGCGGGTGCGCGCCCTGGTGCTCCTCGACCCCGCGATCGGAATGGATCCGGCGTTCATGGCGGAGATCGCCGAGCTGACCGTCCGGTTCCCGGACTACACCGACGCCGCGGAGGCGCGCTCGGAGAAGGTGCACGGGGCGTGGGCGGACGTGGCGGACGACGTGCTCGATGCCGAGCTCGCCGAGCACCTGATCGACCGCGAGGGCGGCCGGGTCGGCTGGCGGATGTCGATCCCGGCGATCGTGGCGTCCTGGGGCGAACTGGCTCGGCCGTTCGTGCTGCCGCCCGCGGACCTGCCCACGATCCTGGTGCAGGCGATGCGAGTGCAGCCGCCGTATGTCACCGCGGCCTTCCGGACTGCGCTCGCGGCGCACCTCGGCGACCGCCTCACCGTGGTCGAGATGGACGTCGATCACATGGTCGGGCAGGCCAGGCCAGGAGACGTCGCGGAACTGATCGGGAAGCTGCTGTAGGTGGCCGCCACCACGGAGGCGCAGATCGAGCGGGTCCGCGAGCTGGTCGCGGCGATCCCGCCCGGCAAGGTGGCAACCTACGGCGACATCGCGGCGGCCGCGGGGCTGTCGAGCCCCAGGACCGTCGGCTGGATCATGCGCACCGACTCGGCGGACCTGCCGTGGCACCGGGTGCTCGGCGCGAGCGGCAAGCCGGCCGCCCATCTCGCGCACCGGCAGATCTCGAAGCTGGCGCTCGAAGGCGTACCGATCCGCGACGGACGAGTCGACCTCGCTGCGGCGCGGCACCAGTTCTGAGATCGTCGAGCGATGAGCGGCGAACGCGATCTCGGGTTACTGATCTCATCGATGAGCCCGGTCCGACGACCGGACACCTTCGTGTTCGTCTCGGTGCCCGCGGCGACCGCCGCCGGGATCCCGGCTGCGGCGACGATCACCGAGGACGAGGGCGTCACCCTGGTGGTCACCAAGGCGGAGGCCGACGCCCGCGGCTGGGGCTATGACTTCGAGTCGGCCTGGCTCACCCTGCGGGTGCACTCCGCGCTGGACGCGGTCGGCCTGACCGCGGCGGTGAGCTCGCGGCTGGCCGAGGTCGGCATCAGCTGCAACGTCATCGCCGGATACCACCACGACCACCTGCTGGTGCCGGTCGACGATGCGTCACGCGCAATCGACGAGCTGAACGCACTCGCCTGGCAAGCGCGGAGCCGACAGGGCTAACCGATCGGCGCAGCCCGGTCCGTTTCAGCGCCCGGCCGCCAGCTCGACGCGGATCGCCTCGACCCCGGCGACCACCTCGGCGAAGCTGGTGCTCAGCGGGCTCAGCCCCAACCGAAGTCCCTCGGGCGCCCGGAAGTCGGGGATCACCCCGCGCTCCCACAGCGCCGGGGTCGCGGCCCGGAAGTGCGGGTGGTCGATGGTGACATGGCCGCCGCGCAGACTCGGGTCGACCGGCGACGCGATCGTCACCCCCAGCGGAACCAGCGACTCGGCTACGAGCTCGAGCGCGAACTCGGTGAGCCGCACCGATTTCGCCCTGATCGCACCGATCCCCGCCCCGTCGATGAGCGCGACGGTGTCGCGCATCGCGATCATCCCCAGTATCGCGGGCGTGCCGCTGAGGATCCGCCGGATGCCGCGCGCGGGCCGGTAGCCCGCCGCCATCTCGAAGCAGTCCTCGCGGCCCATCCACCCCCAGATCGGCTGCACGAACTCCTCCAGCAACTCGGCGCGCACATAGGCGAAGGCGGGCGAACCGGGCCCGCCGTTGAGGTATTTGTAGGTGCAGCCGACGGCGAGATCGACCCCCCAGTCGTCGAGTTCGATCGGGACCGAGCCGACCGAGTGGCACAGGTCCCACAGCATGAGCGCGCCCGCGGCGTGCGCGACCCGCGTGACCGAGGCGGCGTCGGCCAGGTAGCCCGATCGATAGGCGACGTGGCTGAGCACCACCAGCGCGGTCCGGTCCCCGACCACGGCGGCGACCTCGTCCGCATGCACCCCGCTGCGCGGATCCGACTCGATCCACCTCAGTGTCATCCCGAGCTCGGACGCGACCGCCTCGAGCACGTAGCGGTCGGTGGGGAAATTGTCTGTGTCCAAAACGATCTCGTCGCGGCCGGGCCGCAGCGCGACTGCGCCCCTGGCCAGCTTGTAGAGCAGCACGCTGGTGGAGTCGCCCACCGCGGTCTGGCCCGCGGCAGCCCCGAGCACCACCCGGCCGAGATCATCACCGATTGTCAGGGGCAGGTCGAACCACTCCTCGTCCCAGCCACGAATGAGCCTGCCTCCCCACGACTCGGTGACGAAGCGGGCCACCCGATCGGCACCCGCCTTGGTCGGCCGCCCCAGCGAGTTCCCGTCCAGGTAGGACACGACGGACGGGGCATCGACGAACAGGTCCCGGTACGAGCCCAGCGGATCCGCATCGTCGAGTTCCACGGCGCGCACCGAGAATCGTTGTGGGACAGGACTGAAGGCGCTCATGCGAACTGCTCCCTGATCTGAGCCGGCTGGAGGTTGCGGGTCGAGGCGAGCCAGGAGACCCAGAGCCTCGCATCGGTGGGCGGTCCGCCGGGAGCCCACGCGAGCCGGGTCGAGGTGCCAGGCGGCCACGGGACGGTGATCGACTCCAGCACCGCCACCCGATCGAGACCGGCGTCGAGCAGGGCGTCGAATTCACGGGGGTTGAGTCCGACCGTCTGCGGACCGTTGCCCTGGTCGGTTCCGTACATCACGACACCGCCACACGCTCGGAACCGGCGAAGGTTGTCGGTAGCGACATCGAATTCGCTTCCGCGGCCATGGATGTCGAGCGTGCTGATCCACCGCATCGACGACGCCATCGCCGCGAGCAGCTCGTCGGGCACGCGCTCGGTCCACGGGGTGTGCGCGAGTCGTTCCACCCCGGCCTCGAAGGCGCGCGCGGCCTGGCCCCGTCCCTCCGCGTGCGCGACGACGGGAATTCCGTCCGCATGCGCGGCTCCGACCAGCGCGCCGAGCGTCGCGTCGTCGAACACCGGCCCCGCCGCGCTGTTCAGCATGATCTTGACGAAGGATGCGCCCGCCCTGACCTGGGTGTCGACGGCGCTCGCCGCCGCCTGCGGTCCGTCGACCACGCGCACCGACTCGGCCGCCGCCCAGGGCCGGTCGGTGGGGTACCCGCCGGGGGCGGTGAGGAACTGACCGGCAAAGCTCACCTCGGGTAGTCCGGCGCGCACCGCCGGGTCTGCGAACGGCGCGAGAACCGACGGCGGCGAGCCGAGGTCGTGCACCACCGCCAGCCCACCCGCGAAGAGGGCGCCGGCGTCGACCAGCCCGAGGTGCACGTGGGCATCGCGCAGGCCCGCGAACACCACGCCGGGAATCTCGAGGTCGGCGCTCCCGTCCATGGCGTTTCGCCGCCGAGCCGAGACCAGCAGATCCCCGCACACCGTCAGTCGGCAGCGCCCCAACCACGCCCCGCTCCACAGGTTCGCGACGTCGACGTCCATGTCGCGGCCCGTCAGTTGCCCAGCTCGGTGCGCACCGCGAACAGCTCGGGAAAGAAGCTGAGTTCGAGCGCGCGCTGCAGGTACCCCGCGCCGCCGGAGGACCCACCGGTGCCGGTCTTCATCCCGATTACCCGCAGCACGGTCCGTAGGTGCCGAAACCGCCAGAGCTGGAAGCTCTCCTCCAGGTCGACGAGCTCCTCGAAGGACTCGTACGCGGGCCAGCAGTCCCCCGGATGCTCGTAGACGTGCTTGACCAGCGGCATCAGCTCGGGGTTCAGCGCGTAGGCCCCGGTGACCTCGCGGTCGAGCGCGGAGCCGGGCACGTCGTAGCCTGCGCGGGCGAGGCAGCGCCAGAACTCGTCGTACAGGGTCGGCTCGCCCAGGAGATCGTCGAGGACCGCACGGGACGGCGGATCCGCCTCGAACACCTCGAGCAGGTCCGCGTTCTTGTTCCCGAGGATGAACTCGACGGCCCGGTACTGGTACGACTGGAATCCGGATGCGCTGCCGAGGAAGCCCCGGAACTCGGCGTACTCGGTCGGCGTCAGCGTCGCCAGGATCGACCACTGCTCGGTCATCGACTTCTGGATGTGTTTGACGCGGGCGATGCACTTGAGCGCCACCCCGATGGCGTCCTCGGCGAACGCGGCGCGGGCCGCGCGGATCTCGTGCAGGACGAGTTTGAGCCAGAGTTCGGTGGTCTGGTGCGCGATGATGAAGAGCATCTCGTCGTGGTGCTGCGGCTGACTGACCGGGTTCTGCGCGCTGAGCAGCGTGCCGAGGTCGAGGTAGGAGCCGTAGCTCATCCTGGCGCTGAAGTCCGTGACGATGCCGGGCTCGAGCTCCCTGAAGTTCGGTTCACCGCCCAGCGTCATGCGTGTGATTGTCCGCCGACCTGCGGATATCGTTCGCGGCCGTGGCCGAATCGTTGTGTTGAATAGGATGACCAGGTGGATGAGACCCTGCCCCCGTGCCCCAAGTGCTCCTGCGAGTACACCTACGAGATGGGATCGCTCCTGGTCTGCCCGGAGTGCGCACACGAGTGGGCGGCGGGCGCGGGCGATGACGAGGGGACCGACGTGATCCGGGACGCCGTCGGCAACGTGCTCGCCGACGGCGACACCGTCACGGTGATCAAGACGCTCAAGGTCAAGGGCAGCCCGACCGGCATCAAGTCGGGCACCAAGGTGCGCAACATCCGTCTGGTCAAGGGCGTCGGCGACCACGACATCGACTGCAAGGTCGACGGCATCGGTCCGATGCAGCTCAAGTCGAGCGTGGTCAAGAAGGCCTGATCCGGGTCACGTCGACGGTTGCACGAGCGGGGCGCCTGCGACGTACTCCATCGCGGCCACGAATTCCGGCTGCTGCGAGCGGATCTCGAGTTCTTCTGGCGTCAGATCCACCACGCGGGTCTGAATCCACCACAGGTTGCCAAGCGGATCCCGGACGCGACCGACACGGTCCCCGAAGAAGAGTTCGGTCACCTCCGTGACCGGTGCGGCCCCCGCCTCGAGTGCCTGCCGGAAGGTGGCATCGGCGTCCTCGACGTACAGCCTCAGGAAGCCGGGCGTGTCCGGCCAGTCCGGGCGACCGTCGAACATCATCACCACCGAGTCCCCGATCCGCACTTCGGCGTGGCCGATCGCGCCCCCGTACTCGACGCGGGCCAGTTCCTCGGCGTCGAAGGCGTCCCGCACGAAGTCGAGCAGCCGCGCGGTGTCCCGGGAGATGACCCAGGGCGTGACGGTGGCGTAGCCCTCGGGGACGGGCCGGGCGGGGCTGGACTTCGTCGTCTTTTCCATGCCGACGAGGCTAGGGAGTATCGAGGACAGCCGGCGTCCTCAATTCGATTCACCCGCAGATCAATGGGATCATCTACCGATGATCACCGGCACTCCCTCGGCATTCGACGCAGTGATTCTCGCCGGCGGATCCGCCTCCCGGATGGGTGGCGTCGACAAGCCCGCGATCGTCATCGCCGGTCGTTCCATGCTGCGCGCCGCGCTCGACGCCGTCGCCGTGGCGGAGCGGGTGGTCGTGGTCGGACCGCGCCGCGACGACCTCGCCGCCCCGATCGCTCAGACCCAGGAATCACCCGCCGGCGGTGGCCCGGTCCTCGCGATGAACGCGGGCCTGCTCGAGTTGGGCGAAGGCACCGCCCCCGTGGTGGTGCTCGCCGCCGACCTGCCGTTCCTGTCCGCGGCCTCGATCGAGAGCCTGGTCGCGGCGCTCGACCGCGAACCCAGTGCACCCGCGGCCTTCGCGCTCGACGAATCCGGCCGGGTGCAGTTCCTCCTCGGCGTGTGGCGCAGGGATGCGCTGTCCGCAGGGCTCGACGAACTCGGGCGCACCGACCTGGCCAACAGGCCGATGAAGACACTGATCCCGGCCGGATACGTCACCGTTCCCATGACCGGGATCTCCGACTGCGACACCGAGGCCGACGTCGCCGCCGCCCGAGCGCGCGGCGCCTCCCCCGCCGTCGACCTCGATGAGGCCAGGCGTGCCGTCCGCGATGCCGTCGCCATGCTGCCCTCTCGCTCGGCCGCCCCGCTCGCCGCCATCGGAGGGGTGCTGGCGCGACCGATGCTCGCCGCCGACGCGCTGCCCCGGATCGACATCTCTGCGATGGACGGCTACGCCGTATCCGGCAACGGACCCTGGCAACTCGACACTGCCATCCGCTTCGCAGGCTCCGAGGACGAGGTCGAACTCGAACCCGGGCGCGCGGTGCGCATCGCCACGGGTGCCCATGTGCCCTCCGGGGCCACCTCCGTGGTGCGCGACGAGCACGTCGAACTCGCGGACACCACGCTGAGCAGGCGCCCGGACGCGCCGGTCCGCGACGACACCCGCAGGCGCGGTGAGAACTGGCAGCCGGGCGCACCGCTCGCGGAGGCGGGCGAACCGGTCACCCCCGCGGTCGTCTCGGTGGCGCTCAGCGGCGAGGTCCCCGAACTGCTGGTCCGCGGGCCCGTCACGGCCCACATCGTGGTGACCGGGGACGAGATCCGCCGGGACGGCCCGTTGCGCACCGGCCAGACCCGCGACAGCCTCGGGCCCGTTATGCCGCACTTCCTGTCCTGGTGCGGGATCCGCACGGCCGCCGAATCGCATCTGCGCGATACCATCGGGGGCTTCGATGAGCTGCTGTCGCAGCCGGTTTCCGACACGGAGGCGCGACCCGACCTGATCGTGATCGTCGGCGCGACCGGGGGCGGGGCCGCCGATCACCTGCGGATGGCGCTCACCCGCTGCGGCGCCCGCCTGGTGGTCGGGCGGGTGCGGTGCCGGCCGGGCGGTTCACAGGTGGTCGCGGTGCTGCCGGACGGCCGCATCGTGCTGGGGTTGCCCGGCAACCCCTTTGCGGCGGTCGCCACGCTTCTCATGACAGCGCCTGCCGTGGTCGCCGCGCTCACCGGCTCCCCGGCCCCGACCCCACGTCGCGCGCCGATCGAGAACGCCGCGGAACTCGCCTCCGATGCCCCTCGGGTCGTCACGGCCACCCGCCGGTCAGACGGTCGCTGGTACGCGACAGCGCCGGTGGGGACGGCTCACCTCGCCGCGCTGATCGGGGCCGATGCCCTCGCGATCATCGAACCGGCAACACCTGACGGCGGCTCCGCGGAACTGCTGCCGTTGCCTCGCTGACGGACGCGATGTCCGCGCAGCCGGCTCGATAGCGGTCGGCCAGCAGCCGAACCAGAGCCGGGTGCACGCCGAGCGGCTCGGCCACCCCGTCCGATCCGGCATCGACCAGCCTCCGGTGGAACAGGCCGTGCGCCAACAGATACGAGGCGATGAACACCCGGCGGTGACCCGCCGACCGCAGCCCCTCGACCACCTCGGGCACCCGCGGCTCCGCAGTCGCGACGTAGCCGATGTAAACCGTGCTCCGAACCAGTTCCGCGAGCATCATGGAAGCGCGCCGCACGTCGGCCAGCGCGCGCGGATCCGAGGAACCGGCCGCCGCGAGCACCACCGCGTCGCCCGGCCGCCAGCCCGCCTCGCGCAGGCGCTCGAACAGCACCGTGGCCAACACCGGGTCCGGCCCGAGTGCCCTGGTCACGGTCACATCGGGGTGCCCGGAATCGGCGACCTCGCGCGGGACGTCGGTGTGCACGTGATACCCCGAAGCGAGAAAGGCGGGCACCACGACGGCGGGTCCGCCGAGATCGCGGAGCACCTCCGAGGGCGACGGACCGAGGACGTCCACGAAGGCGACGCGGGTGGTGCCCACCTCGTCCGCCACCGCATCGGCGAGCGCGGCGACCATGTCGACGCCGCGCGGGCTCCTGGTGCCGTGCGCGACGAGCACCAGCGCAGGCCCGCCCACTAGTCGTCCCCGCAATCGACCGGGTCGAGCGCGAGGCGGTAGCCACGCTTGACCACCGTCTGCACGATCTTCGGTGCGCCGAGACAGGTCCGCAGCCGGGCGATGGCGGTCTCCACCGCGTGGGTGTCCTCGCCGCCGCCGGGGAGCACGGACAGCAACTCTTCCCGCGACACGACGCGTCCGGGCCGGTGCGCCAGTGTTCGCATCAAAGCCATTGCGGCAGGAGCGAGTTGACGAACCTCGCCGTCCACGACGACACATCCGCCGCGCACGCTCACGTCGTGACCCGCCGCACGCAGGCGCATCGAGCGCCGCGGCAACTCCTCGGCGATGTGCCGGGCCAGCGACCCGAGCCGCGCCCGCCCCGGCATGGTGCTCGGGACACCGAGCGCCTCGAGCGGCGCCGCGGTCACCGGGCCGACGCACACCGCGAGCACGCGGGTGCGCAACGAGTTCAGCAACGGATCGATGAGGCCGATCTCCTTGGCGCGGATCAGCATCGACGCCACCGCGGGCGCGCTGGTGAAGCTCAGCGCGTCCAGTCCCCCTCCGACGGTCAGCTCGATGAGACGATCCATCGCGGTCGGATCGTCGGGCTGGGTCCATCGGTAGACCGGCACCGGGACGACCTCGGCCCCGGCCACCCGGAGCACCTCGCAGAAGTCGGGCAGCGGCTCCCACTCGGTGGTGGCGCCGTGCAACTGCACGGCGATTCGCTTGCCCTCGACACCTTCGGCCAGCAGGTGATCGATCACCTCGGCCGATGACTCGGAGACGGGCGACCACTCCTCGCGGAGGTCGGCCGCGCGGATCGCCCCCTTGGCCTTCGGACCGCGGGCCAGCAGCCGGGCGGTCGACAGCGCGGCGCCCAACTGCTCGGCGAGGCCCCACCCGTCGGCGGCCTCCATCCAGCCGCGGAACCCGATTCCGGTGGTCGCGACCGCGATCTCGGGCGGGTTGTCGATCAGTTCCCTGGTCACCCGTTCCAGCTCGGCATCGTCGACGAGCGGGATGATCCGGATCGCCGCCGCGTGCACGACGGTGGCACCGCGACGGGTCAGCAGGGTGGTGAACTCCTCCGACCGCCTTGCGGCGGTCACCCCCACGGTGAAACCGGACAGCGGCTCACCGACCTGCGGCACCGCCCTGCCCTCGCTCATGCGCTGTCCGCCACGGCAGACGAGGTGCTGTGGACCTGGACCATGCCCGCCCAGACCCGCACGTCGTACACCGGCAGCCGAACGGACTCGTCGTCGAGGCAGCGCCCGTCGACGAGCGAGAACACCTGCTTGAGCAGGGGCGAGACCACGATGGGCTCCCCGGCCCTGTCCCCGACCAGGCCGCGTGACATCACCGCCGCGCGCCCGAAGGGGTCGATGTTCCCCACTGCGTAGAGCGAGCCGTCCTCCATGAGGAACAGGGCTGCCTGCTCGCCCCCCCGAATCAACACCGCGACACCGAGCCCCGGGATGAGGTGGCTGAGCGGGCAGGCCGAGGTCCATTCGAGTCGTCCGTCGTTGACGCTCTCGCGTCCGGGTCCGGTCACGTTGTGCGCCTTCATCTCGATAACGGTCATCATCGTGGTCCTCCTGTAATGCAGGCTTACTTTCTACTTTTCCGGTGTTACCTGGGCGTTAAGCCACGATTCCCTCGGGGTAAGCAGATTCTGAGCGGTCCTCACCCGCTACTGGGAGATCGTGGCGGGCATCGGCGGAATCCCCATCAGGACCGGGATCTTGCGATCGCCGGACTCGTCGAACACCACGGTCGGGTCGGCCTCCTCCGGTGCGTTGACGAAGGACACGAAGCGCGAGAGCTTCTCCGGATCGTCGAGCACGCCTGCCCACTCGTCCTGGTAGCCCTCGACGTGCTTGGCCATGGCCGCCTCGAGCTCCTCGGCGATACCCAGGCTGTCCTCGCAGACCACGGCCTTGAGGTGATCGAGGCCGCCCTCCATCGCCTCCACCCACGGCGCGGTGCGCTGCAACCGGTCGGCGGTGCGGACGTAGAACATCAGGTACCGGTCGATGTAGCGGATCAGCGTCTCGTCGTCGAGACCACCGGCCAGCAGCTGCGCATGCTTGGGCGACTGACCGCCGTTGCCGCCGACGTAGAGGTTCCAGCCGTTCTCGGTGGCGATGACGCCGACGTCCTTGCCGCGGGCCTCCGCGCACTCACGCGCGCACCCGGAGACACCGAACTTGATCTTGTGAGGGGAACGCAAACCGCGGTAACGGTTCTCGAGTCCGACTGCCATGCCCACGGAGTCCTGGACGCCGTACCGGCACCAGGTGGATCCGACACAGCTCTTCACCGTGCGCAGCGACTTGCCGTAGGCCTGACCGGACTCCATGCCGGCGTCGACCAGTCGCTTCCAGATCGCGGGCAGCTGCTCGACGCGGGCACCGAACAGGTCGATGCGCTGGCCACCGGTGACCTTGGTGTACAGACCGAAATCCCGTGCCACCTCACCGATCACGATCAGCTGCTCGGGCGTGCACTCGCCACCGGGCATCCGCGGCACCACCGAGTAGGTGCCGTTCTTCTGGATGTTGGCCAGGAAGTGGTCGTTGGTGTCCTGCAGCGAGGCCTGGTTCCGGTGCAGGATGTGATCCGAATCGGTCGAGGCCAGGATCGAGGCCACCACCGGCTTGCAGATGTCGCATCCGCTTCCGGTGCCGAACTTGGTGATCAACGCGGAGAAGGTGCGGGTGCCCGTCGCCATCACGATCTCGAACAGCTCCGCGCGCGACTGCTCGAAGTGCTCGCAGAGCGCCTTCGACATCACCACGCCGGACGAGGCCAGCAGCTGCTTGATCGTGGGCAGGCATCCGCCGCAGGTGGTTCCCGCGTTGGTGCAGCTCTTCACGGACGCGATGTCGCAGGCACCCTCGGCGATCGCACCGCAGATGGCGCCCTTCGTGACGCCGTTGCAGGAGCACACCTCGGCATCGTCGGGCAGCGATCCGGCGCCGGGCTTCTCACCCGCGGGCGAGATCAGCGACGCCGGGTCGCCGGGGAGCTCGCGTCCCACCAGGGGCCGCAGCGACGCGTACGCGGACGCGTCGCCGACCAGGATGCCGCCGAGCAGGATCTTGGCGTCGTCGGACACCACGAGCTTGGCGTAGGTGCCCTTGGCCGCGTCGCTGAGGACCACCTCGAGGGCACCGGGCGTCTGCGCGTGCGCGTCCCCGAAACTGGCGACGTCCACCCCCATCAGCTTGAGCTTGGTGGACAGGTCCGCGCCAGGGAACTCGGCCGCGCCGCCGAGCAGCCGATCGGCCACGATCTCGGCGGTGGTGTAGCCGGGCGCCACCAGGCCGTACGCGACGCCCTCGACGGCCGCGCACTCGCCGACGGCGTAGACGGCCTCGTCGGAGGTCCGGCAGCCGAGGTCGGTGAGAATGCCGCCGCGTTCGCCGACCTCGAGTCCGGCCGCACGGGCCAGCTGATCCTGCGGCCGGATGCCCGCGGAGAACACCAGCAGCGCCGCCTCGATCACCGATCCGTCCGAGAGCTCGACGCTCACGCCGTCGGGGCCCTCGGTGATGGCGGCGGTGCCGACGCCCGCGTGCACGGTCACGCCGAGGTCGGTGACCAGCCGCGCCAGCAGCGCCCCGCCGCCCTCGTCGACCTGCAGCGGCATCAGCCGCGGGGCGAACTCGACCACGTGCGGGGTCATTCCCATCAGTCGGAGCGCGTTGGCGGCCTCCAGGCCGAGCAGGCCGCCACCGACGACGACGCCGACCGCCCCCGGGCCCGCCTTATCCGCGGTGGCGCGGATTCCGTCGAGGTCGTCGAGGGTGCGGTACACGAAGCACTCGGGTCGGTCGTGGCCGGGAATCGGCGGCACGAACGGGTACGAGCCGGTGGCCATGACGAGGGCGTCGTAGCCGAGGGTGTCGCCGGCGCTGGTGGTGACGGTGCGCGCGGTGCGGTCGATCACGTCCGCCCGCTCCCCGGTCCGCAGCTCGACCAGCGGGTCGCCGGCGTAGTCGTTGCCTGCGAGCGCCAGTTCCTTTGCGTCCCAGGACCCGACGTAAGAGGACAGGCCGACCCGGTCGTAGGCGGGCAGCGTCTCCTCACACAGGACGGTCACTCGCCACTGGGCGTCCTCGTCCCGCGTGCGCAGCGCCTCGACGAATCGATGGCCGACCATTCCGTGCCCGATCACCACTACCGACTTGTTGTTCATGCTGCGCCCTCTTCTTCGATCGATGGTGTTTCGTGTGCTGGTTGGTCACTTGGTTCCGGATCCGAGTTGCGTAGCCATTCGCAGATGCCCTGTACGACGGAGCTGCACCCGCCGCAGCCGGTGGTCGCCCTGGTCTCGGTGGCCATGGCCGCCACGCTGCGCGAGCCCGCCTTCCACGCCGTGGTCAGCTGCGACTTGGTCACCGAGTTACACCGGCAGACCACCGCAGACCCCGGCATGGTGGCCGGGCTCGCCACCTCGACGCCCGCGCCCGATCCGCGGCCGATGAGCAGCGACATCCGATCCACCGGGACCGGCAGCTGCGCGTCGAAGAGCTGGGTCAGGGTGCCGACCACGTCGGGGTTTCCCAGCAGCACCGCTCCGACCACCCGGTCCTCGCGCACCACGACCTTGGCGTAGCGCCCCCTGGTCGGGTCGGCGAGGGTCAGCACCTCGCTGTGGCTGCAGTGCATCTCGGCGCTGATGTCGCCCATCGAGGCGAGGTCGATGTCGTGGGCCTTGAGCCGCGTCACGTTCGCGGTCCCGTGGTAGGTGGCGAATCGGTTCTCGCCCGCGAGCCGCTCGGCGACCACCGCGGCCTGCTCCCAACCCGGCTGCACCAGTCCGTAGACCTCGCCGCGGTGCTGCGCGCACTCCCCGATGGCAGAGACGCGCGGGGCGCTCGTCCGCAGCAGGTCGTCGACCACGATGGCCTGATCGATCGCGATGCCCGCGGATTCGGCCAACGACACCTCCGGCCGGATACCCGCGGACAGCACCAGCAGATCGGCCGGCAACTCGGTCCCGTCGTCGAGCACCACGGTCCGGTTCTCGGCGTCGCGGGCGACCGCCCTGCGACCGAGCACCATCCGCATGCCGAGTTCGGTGAGCACCCGGGTCAGCACCGCGCCGCCCGCGGGATCGAGCTGGCGCTCCATCGGAAAGTCCTTGGGGTGCACCACCGTGACGTCCATGCCGCGCATCAGCAGTCCGCGGGCCGCCTCCAGTCCGAGCAGGCCGCCGCCCAGCACGACGGCACTGGAACCGCCCGTGGCCGCGGCGATGATCTGGTCGCAGTCGCCGATCGTGCGGAACGCGGCGACGCCGTCGACCAGCGTGCCCGACTCGTCCACCGCGCCCGCGATCGGCGGGATGAACGATCGGCTACCGGTCGCCAGCACCAGCTCGTCGTAGCCGATCTCGTCGTGACCGGCCCCGGTGCCGTCGTCGCAGCGCACGGTCCGTGCGGCCGTGTCGATGCCGGTCACCCGGACACCGGACCGGACGTCGATGCCCTGACGCTCCCACCAGCCGTCCGGCTTGAGCCGGGTGTCGCGGCCGGTGATGCTGCCCGCCAACACGTTCGAGAGCAGGATGCGGTTGTACGCGGGATGCGCCTCGGCGCCGATCACCACGATGTCGAGGCGCGCTCCGTCCGGGTCGCGTCGCCGCAATTCCTCCGCCAGTCGCGAGCCGGCCATGCCGTTGCCCACCACCACGATTCGGGTCCTGTTCATGCCACCTCCGTGTCTGATGTCGACTGACGTATCGTCTCCAGCCTCACCGCACATGCCTTGAACTCCGGCATCCGGCTCGTCGGGTCGAGAGCCGGGTTGGTCAACAGGTTCGCCCGGCCTGACCCACCGAAGTGGAACGGCAGGAACACGGTGTCGAGCCGCATGCTGTCGTCGCAGCGCACGGTCGCCTCGGTCCGGCCCCGCCTGCTCACCACGGCGGCCTGCTGACCCTCGACGAGGCCAACCCGGTGCGCGGTGTCGGGGTGCACCTGCACGAACATCCCGCCTGCCGCGCGGACCAGTTCGTCGATCCGGCGGGTCTGCGCCCCGGACTGGTAGTGCGCGAGGACCCGTCCCGTCGTGGCCACCAACGGGAACTCGGCGTCCGTCCCCTCGCTCGGCCCACGGTGCTCCACCGCGACGAAACGCGCCCGGCCGTTCGGTGTCTCGAATCGATCCAAAAACAAGCGCGGTGTCCCGGGGTGCTCGGGTTCACCCGCGGGGGTGGCCGGGCACGGCCAGTGCAGCGCGGCGCCCTCGTCCAGCCGGGCGTAGCTGATCCCCGAGTAGTCCGCGACCCCGCCCGCGGAGGCCAACCGGAGTTCCTCGAAGACGGCCTCGGGATCTGTTCCGAACCGACCCGCGGGCTGGCCGAGCCTGCGCGCGAGCCCGGCGAGTACCTCGAGCTCGGAACGTGGTCCCTCGGGGGCGGGCACGGCGGCCTTGCGACGGAGCACCCTGCCCTCGAGGCTCGTCATCGTGCCCTCCTCCTCGGCCCACTGCAGGACCGGAAGGACGACGTCCGCCATGGCGGCGGTCTCCGAGAGCAGGAAGTCGTTGACGACCAACAGGTCCAGCGCGGACAACCGGTCCACGACATGGCCTGCGTGGGGAGCGGACACCGCGAGGTTCGCCCCGTGCACCATCAGCGCGCTCGGCCCACCGGGCGTGCCGAGCGACTCGAGCAGCTCGTACGCGCTCTTTCCCGGGCCGGGCAGCTCGGCGGGATCGATGCCCCACACCTGTGCGATGTGTACCCGTGCGGCGGGATCGGTGATCTTGCGGTAGCCGGGCAGCTGATCTGCCTTCTGCCCGTGCTCGCGACCGCCCTGCCCGTTGCCCTGCCCGGTGATGGCGCCGTAACCGCTGCCCCGGCGGCCGGGCAGGCCGAGGGCAAGGGCCAGGTTGATCACGGCCGAGACGGTGTCGGTCCCGGTCGCGTGCTGCTCGGCCCCCCTGGCCGTCAGGATGTAGGCACCAGCGTCGGACTGCTGTGCGCGCCACAGGATCTCCACCGTGCGGCGCAGCGCGCTCACCGGTACCCCGGTAACCCGCTCGGTGCGCTCGGGCCACCACTGCGCCGCGGCCAGCCAGGCATCGTCGAATCCCTCGGTGCGGGCGCCGACGAAGTTGTGGTCGATCCGGCCGTCGAGCACGGCCAGGTGCAGCAGGCCAAGGGCCAGCGGCAGGTCGGTGCCCGGGCTCAGCTGCAGGTGCACCCCGCCGCCTGCGAGCGCGCGTTCCACGGTCGCCGTGCGCCGGGGGTCCGCGACGATGAGTCCGCCCGCGTCCGCCGCGGTCGCGAGGTGACCGACGAAGGGCGGCATGGTCTCGGCAACATTGCCGCCGAGGATCAGGATCGCCCGCGCCGCACCGAGATCGGCCACCGGGAAGGGCAGACCGCGGTCGAGCCCGAAGGCCTTGCCACCCGCCGCCGCAGCCGAGGACATGCAGAACCGGCCGTTGTAATCGATGTTCGAGGTGCGCAGCGCCACCCGGGCGAACTTGCCCAGCTGGTACGCCTTCTCGTTGGTGAGCCCGCCGCCGCCGAAGATGGCGACGGCGTCGCGTCCGCCCTTGGCCTGCGCCGCCGCGAAGCCGTCGGCCACGATGTCGAGCGCGGTATCCCAGCTCGCTGGGCGCAGTTCCCCGTCCCGGCGCACCAGCGGCGCGGTGAGCCGGTTCGGGTTCCGCAGCAGTTCCGCACTGGTCCAGCCCTTCTGGCACAGCCCGCCCCGGTTGGTGGGGAAGCTCCGACCCGTGACCGTCGCGGTCAGGGCCTGATCCGTTGCCGAGGAGTCCCGCGCGATGTTCATCGCGCACTGGAGTCCGCAGTACGGGCAGTGGGTGGGGGTGGAGACCAGGGACGGAACTGCGATGGTCATACCAGCACCGACTCCTCGGTCTCGGTGACGTCCCGGGCCGCCGGGCGGCGCAGGAACACCACATAGGTGACGACGATGCAGGCCAGGTAGAAGCCGAAGAAGACCCAGAACGCCATGGTCGCGGACTTGGCCGGGCTCAGGTACGAGGCCCGGAGCACCAGGTTGATGCCGACGCCGCCGAGTCCACCGATCGCGCCTGCGAAGCCGATCAGCGCGCCGGACATGCTGCGGGACCAGGAGGCCTTCTCGACCTTGCTGAGATCGTCCATGCCCTGGGCCTTGGCCTCGAAGATCGACGGGATGATCTTGTACACCGAGCCGTTGCCGACGCCGGACAGGATGAACAGCGCGATGAAGCCCAGGACCAGGATGGCCAGCGTGCCGGTGGTCGCCGGGCCGGCCGCCCTGTCGTCGAGGGTGCTCGCGGTGACCACGACCGCCGCGGCCAGCGCCATCGCCGAGAAGGTGTACAGGGTGATCTTGCCGCCACCGACGCGGTCCGCGAGCTTGCCGCCGATCGGGCGGGCGATCGAGCCGAGCAGCGGTCCGATGAACGCGATCTGAGCGGCGTGCAGCGCGGCCTGGGCGGGGGTGTCTCCGCCTGCCAGGAAGTTGATCTGCATGACCTGGCCGAAGGCGAAGCTGTAGCCGATGAAGGATCCGAAGGTGCCGATGTACAGGAAGCTGATGACCCAGGAATCGCGGAACTTGAGCGCCTTGCCCATCGCCCGCAGGTCGGCCTTCTGGTTGCCGAGGTTGTCCATGAACAGCGCGGCGCCGATCGCGGCGATGCCGACGAAGACCAGGTAGATGGAGCAGACGATCCAGGGCTCGGTGTTACCGACCGTGGCGATCACGAGCAGGCCGATGAGCTGGATCAACGGCACGCCGATGTTGCCGCCGCCCGCGTTCAGGCCGAGGGCCCAGCCCTTGAGGCGCTGCGGGTAGAAGGCGTTGATGTTCGTCATCGAGGAGGCGAAGTTGCCGCCGCCGACTCCGGCGAGCGCCGCCACCAGCAGGAACGTCGTGTAGGAGGCGCCGGGGTTCAGCATCAGCACCAGGGTCAGCACCAGCGGGACGAACAGGACCAGCGCGCTGAACACGGTCCAGTTGCGCCCGCCGAACCGCGCGGTCGCGACGGTGTAGGGGATGCGGAGGATGGAGCCGACCAGGGTCGGGACCGCCACCAGGAAGAACTTGCCCGCTGGGTCGATGCCGTAGACATCGGTCGGCATGAACAGGATCATCACCGACCAGATGGACCACACCGAGAAGCCGACATGCTCCGCGATGACCGACCAGACGAGATTGCGCTTGGCGATGTCCTTGCCGCCGGCCTCCCAGGCCTCGACGTCCTCGGCATCCCATTCCGCGATGTAGTGCTTGCGATTCGAGAACTCGTCCTCGAGCGCGCCGGCTGTTGCCGTGGCTTCGTCCGAACGTGTGGTCACCGGGCCTCCTCTATGCGTGGGAGACCTAAAGGTACGAGTCGGATGTTGCCGAGGTGCTGCCGGTAATGACTCCGGAATGAACTTGCGCTCACGAACACGGAGGTCGGGTGGTGAGGACGTTTCCGCAGGTAAACGCCATGTTACGGCGTGTGACGACCGGTCACAGCGGGGTCAAGATGTGACCGGTGTCACAGCCAGCTGTCCTCGAGGAACCTCGGTTTGCACGCCACGTAGCCCGCGACCAAGATGACCGCGACCGCGCCGAGCAACAGTGCGAACGGCCAGGTCCAGCCGCCGGTCTGGTCGTGCAGGATGCCGAACAGCAGCGGTCCGATGCAGGCCACCGCGTACCCGAGCCCCTGGGTGAAGCCGGACAGCGCGGCCGAGCCTGCCGCGGTCCGGGTGCGCAGGTTGATCAGCGTCAACGACATGGGGAACGTGCTCGGGCCGAGGCCGACCAGCAGGATCCACAGCACGGGGGCCGCCATGGGCGCGAACAGCAGCCCGGCGAATCCGGCCAGGTAGAACACCGCGCAGGCGACCACGACGGGGTACGGGTTGGCGATCCGCGCGCACAGGGTGGGCGCCCCGATCGCCGCGATGAATCCGACCGCGGAGAACAGCGCGACCATGGCTCCGCCGAATGCCGCGCTCGCACCGGCCTCGGTCAGGATCTTCGGCACCCAGGTGAACATCGAGTACGTGATCAGCGAGGTCATGCCGAACATCCCGGCCATCCCCCAGGCCACCGGCGAGCGCCACGCCCGGCCGCGCTCGCCGTGCTCCGCGTGCGGTTCCGCGGAGGTGTCGACACGGTCTCGGCCGCGCCTGCTGATCACGATGCCGACCCAGGGCAGGGCCGCCGCGAAGGCCAGCAACGACCACAGCCCGAGCGAGACGCGCCACCCGTAGGCGTCCGCGACCGGCACCGCGACGAGCGCGGGCAGGAAGGTGCCGACCTGCACACAGGTGATGTAGATCGTGCTCATCATCGCCACGCGATCGGAGAAATAGCGCTTGACCAGCGGCGGGATCACCACGTTGCCGATCCCCATACCGCCGAGGGCCAACGCGGAGAGCGCGAGCAGGGCCGCGGTGTCGGACACCATCGAACGGGTCGCGATCCCGATGCCGGTCATCAGCATCGCCCCGAGCGCCACCCGCTCCAGACCGAACGTCAAGGCCAGCCGGGGCGTGAGCAGCCCGAAGACGGCGAACATCGCGGTGGGCAGCATCCCGAAGACACCGACGATGGTGGACCCGAACCCGACGTCCTTGCTGATCTCGTCGAGCAGCGGGGTCAGGGAGGTGACGGCGGTGCGGAGGGTGAGCGCGGAGAGCACGATCGCGACCAGCACCATCAGCCGGCCGGTGACGAGTGCGCGCCGGTCGATCGGGTGCCGATGCCGTTCGGTCGCTTGCACGGACACCGCACACCTCGTTCCCTCAACAAATGATCGCAAAATCATAGGATGAATGGATGATCCGATGCAACTGAGTATGATGCGCACACGTCTTACCAGAGAGGGATCGCGTGCAACCCGTACGACGAACAAGCCTCATCGCGCAGGTCACCGACCAGCTGCGCGCGGAGATCGTGTCCGGCCGCTGGCCGACCGGCTCGCGGATTCCGACCGAGCCGGAACTCGCCGAGCTGACCGGGACCGGGCGCAACACGGTCCGCGAGGCGGTCCAGGCTCTCGTGCACGCAGGCATGCTCGAACGACGTCAGGGTTCGGGCACCTACGTGATCACCACCAGCGACCTCGGCGGGACGCTCGGCAAGTACTTCGCGGCCGCGCACGAGCGGGACATCCTCGAGCTGCGTCAGGCCCTCGACGTCACCGCGGCCGCCCTCGCCGCGCGGCGCCGCGACGACACCGACATCGCCACCCTGCGCGATCTGCTCGCGCGCAGGAACCTGCTCTGGTCCCCCGTCGAGGGTGCGGCCGACACGACGGCGGCCGTCGCGGCCGATCTGGCCCTGCATCGCGCGATCGTCGCGGCCAGCCACAACGAGGTGTACCTCGAGTTCTACGACTCGCTACTGCCCGCCATCGAGCAGACCATCCTCCGCCACCCCGTCGCGGCCGAGAACTCCTACGAACCCGAGCACGACGAGCTCGTGCAGGCCGTCATCGACGGCGACAGCGAGCGCGCGGCGACAGCGGCGCGCCGGTTCCTCACCGAGCTCCTGGCCCAGCGCACCTGAGCTGCTAGAGCATCAACCGGATCAGGTCCGCTGTGCGGACCAGGCCGGGCAGCGCCTCGGCCGTCGAGCGCGGATGCAGCGCATGCACCGCCAGACGGAACATCAGGGCGCGCAACAGCATCTGCGGCCATTCCGGCAGATCTTCCCATCGGGCGATCAGCTCCGCGTCGGCTCCGCCCCAGGACAGCGCATCCACCACGACGACCCCTGCCGCCCAGGCCACGGGTCGCCAGTACGGGGTGATGTCGGTGATGCCGGGTGCCTCCGAGCCGGAGAACAGGACGGTGCCGAAGAGGTCGCCGTGCACCAACTGGTCGGGGCTGCGCACCGGCTTGCGTAGCGTCGCGAGTTGCCCGATCAGCTCGACACTGGTCCGGCCGTCGTCGGTGACCGCCTCGAACTGGCCCTTGACCGCCCGCAGGGGAACCTGCTCCCACGCGGCCCGGTCGGCCGCGACGAACACGTCGACATCCGCCCAGGGCGCCACCGGGGGCTGCACCAGGAACCGCGGCCGCTCGAGGGTCGCGGTCGCCGCGTGCAGCCGCATCGACAGCGAGACCACCTCGTCGTGCCGCGGCTCAGGGGAACCGCCGATGAATGTGTCTGCCCGCCATCCCGATACGACATAGCGTCCGTCGGTTGCCCGGACCGGCCTCGCGATCCGCACCCCGTCCGCGGTCAGCGTCTCGCGCACCTTCGCCGACCATGCGGCGCGGGCGTGGTCGGCGACCGGCGAGAGAACGACATCGCCGCAACGCCAACCGCCGTCCCAGTCGGCTCCGAGCGGAATCGGAACCGTCTCGCGCAGACCGAAGGTGGAGCGCACGTGCTCGGGAGGTTCGACAGAGCTCACGTCAACAACGCTACCGCCGTCAGGCCCGTCGCCCTCCCTGACGCGCCGGGTCTGCCTCAGTACACCGGCAGCGACTTGTCCACCTGGTTGGCCCAGGCGATCACGCCGCCCTGCAGATGGGTCGCATCGGCGAAGCCCGCCTTCTTCAGCGCGGCCAGCGCCTCGGCAGACCGGATACCGGTCTTGCAGTGCAGCACGATCGGCCGGTCCTGGGGCAGCTCCGCGAGCGCCTCACCGGACAGGATGCGGTCCTTGGGGATCAGCGTCGCCCCCGGCAGGTGGACGATGTCCCACTCCACCGGTTCGCGGACGTCGACGATCTCGATCTCCTTGCCCGCGGCCAACATCGCGGCCAGTTCGGGCGCCGTGATCGTCGAGCCCGCGGCCGCGGCCACGCCCTCATCGGACACCACGCCGCAGAACGCGTCGTAGTCGATGAGCTCGGTGATCGGCTCCCGGGCCGGGTCACGGCGCAGCTTGATGGTGCGGTAGCTCATCTCGAGGGCGTCGTACACCATGAGCCTGCCGAGCAGCGACTCCCCGATACCGGTGATGAGCTTGATCGCCTCGGTGGCCATGATCGACCCGATCGAGGCGCAGAGCACGCCGAGCACGCCGCCCTCGGCGCACGACGGCACCATCCCCGGCGGCGGCGCCTCCGGGTACAGATCCCGGTAGTTCAGCCCGCGTCCGTCCGGGGCGTCCTCCCAGAACACCGATGCCTGCCCCTCGAACCGATAGATCGAGCCCCAGACGTACGGCTTGCCCGCGAGCACAGCGGCATCGTTCACCAGATAGCGGGTGGCGAAGTTGTCGGTGCCGTCGAGGATCAGGTCGTACTGCGCGAACAGCTCCACCGCGTTGTCGGGCTCGAGCCGGAACTGGTGCAGCCGCACCTCGACGTTGGAGTTGATCTCGAGGATGGAGTCGCGAGCGCTCTCGGCCTTGGGCCTGCCGACGTCGGCCTGCCCGTGGATGACCTGGCGCTGCAGGTTGGACTCGTCGACCTCGTCGAACTCGACGATGCCGATGGTCCCGACGCCCGCGGCAGCCAGGTAGAGCAGCGCAGGCGACCCGAGCCCGCCCGCACCGATCACCAGCACCCTGGCGTTCTTGATCCGCTTCTGCCCCACCATGCCGACATCGGGGATGATCAGGTGCCTGCTGTAGCGCGCCACCTCGGCGCGACTCAGCTCGGCCGCGGGTTCGACCAGCGGCGGCAATGAGTTCTTGGACTTCAGGTCAGACACGACGGCTCCTACGGTCTACGCGCTCACGCAGCTACAACGCTCCGCACGAGTCCATTCTTCCCCCGGTCGGTTACGGTCGGTCGCCCTGGTACGCACGACGTTCGCGAGGAGTCCCGATGAGCACCGCCCCGACCACGCCACCCGATCCGGTCTCCTACCGCGCGGAGGTGCCGGTGCGGTGGTCGGACATGGACGTCTTCCAGCACGTCAACCACGCCAGGATGGTGACCCTGCTCGAGGAGGCCCGGATCGACTGGCTGCGCAGCGTCGGGCCGGAGGCGTCCGAATTGCTCGGGACCTCGGTGGTGGCGCACATCGACGTGCGGTACCGGTCCCCGCTCACCCACGCGGACAGCCCGCTGTCGGTCACGATGTGGATCGAGCGACTGCGCACCGTCGACGTGACCGTGCGCTACGAGGTGCGTGCGGCAACGGCGCCAGCGGATTCCCGCCCCGCGGTCGAGGCCGTCACCCAACTGGCCCTCGGCGATCCGCACACCCAGCGGCTGCGCCGCCTGACCGCGGACGAACGCGCGCTCCTCGCGACCTGGGTGCGCGGCTAGTCGACTAGCCGCGCGGGTGCGGCCAGGGGTTGAACCGGCAGGTCTTGCCGTCCATCGGCACCACACCCTCCGGGTCGAGCTTGGCGATGTCGTTGTTCGAGGTACCGAAGGTCTGCTGCATCATCACCGGCGCCAATCCCCCGTCCGACTCGCAGGGCTGATGGTCCTGATAGCCGATGGCGTGGCCGACCTCGTGGTTGATCTGGTACTGCCGGTAGGAGCCGATGTCGCCCTGGAAGGAAATCGCACCGCGGACCCAGCGCGGCTCGTTGAGCACCACCCGGTTGATCGACGGGTTGTAGCAGGAGACCTCGAGTTCGATGTCGTATCCGCAGGCCTGGCGAACGGTCATCTGGGAGGTCAGCGACACCCTGAACGAGGGTTCGCCGCTGTCGATCCGGCGGACCGCGAACCGCTGGTCCTTGGTCCAGCTCTTCGGGTTGGCCAGGGTCTGGTCCACCATCCGGCCGAACGCCTCGTCGCCGCCGAAACCGGACGTGTCGACGCCGTCCTCGACCTCGACGGTGTACGTGAAGACCTGCTCGGTGCCCTGCCCCGCCTGCCCGGTGCCACCCGGGATCACGTGCCAGGTACCCGCGCCCTGGGCGGTGAACGGTCCGCCGTCCGGGAGAGCGCCGGACGGGATCGTTGCGGCGAAGTTGCCGTCGGCCTGCGGCGGTACGCCGATCACATCGGTGCCGTCGGTGGCCGTACTGAGCGCGCCGAGACCCGGACCGTCGCCGGTCTCCGATTCTGGGGAGCTGCCGCCGCCGCGGATCGCGTCGACGGCGACCAGCACGGTGACCACCAACAGGATCGGGATCGCGTACGCCCGCCATCCGTACACGGAGACGAACTTGCCGAGCTTGCTCTGCTTTCGGACCTGACGTTCCGGCCTCGGGGCGCGGGGTCGCCCCGGCTCGCGACTGGTGGGATCCCATTGCGCTCGAAGCGGCTGATGGGAGCCGGTCTCCCGGCGCCCGTAACGCTCGTCGTCGGGGTACCGATCGTCTCGGTAGTCGTCGCCTGCGCGCGTGGCCGAGTAGCGGTCGTCGGGGTAGTCACTGTCGCCTGAGCGACGCGGAGCGTCGCCCCGCAACCGCGGTCCACCTCGATCTGTCACGGAGCCAGAATCTCACAGACCGGCGCCACGGCGATTCGGCGCGCCGAACGTCGCCCCGACCGGGCACCCGACGGCGACATGCCGACACCGACCGCATCACCTGGAATACTCACTTACACAGCATGCGCCATTGTGAGGGTGGCCCGGCGATCGTCCGGGTATCGTTCGATGACTTTGTGCACTCAGTGCAGTGAGCACCCTCACGGCACCGCACGGGTCAGTGATGGTGGATAGGCAGCAGATTGGGAGCACGATGACAGAACTCGCGGATCGGGCCGCAGCACCAGCCGGCCAGACCACCAAACGCAGCACCCGCCTCCCCCGCGACGCGCGGCGGTTGCAGCTGCTCCAGGCCGCGAGCGAGGTCTTTGTCACCAGGGGCTATCACGCTGCGGGCATGGACGAGATCGCCGAGTGCGCGGGCGTCAGCAAGCCCGTGCTGTACCAGCACTTCCCCGGCAAGCTCGACCTCTACCTCGCGGTGCTGCAGAGCTACGTGGACAGCCTGATCTCGGGCGTGCGGCAGGCCCTTCGCTCGACCACCGACAACAGGCAGCGCGTCCGCGCGGCCGTGCAGGCCTTCTTCGATTTCGTCGACAACGACAGCCAGGGCTACCGGCTGGTGTTCGAGTCCGACGTGATGGGTGACCCGCAGGTCCTGGCCCGGGTCGACCAGGCCACCGAGGCCTGCGTTGACGCCGTCTTCGACCTGGTCAGCCACGACTCGGGACTCGATCCCTATCGCGCCCGCATCCTCGCGGTCGGGCTCGTCGGCACCAGCCAGTTCACGGCGCGCTACTGGCTGCAGGCCAACCGGCCGATCCCCAAGGAGGAGGCCGTCGACACCACCGTCGTGCTCGCCTGGGGCGGACTGTCGCACGTGCCGCTGCAGCACTGAACCGCGCGACACGAACCACAGAGGCACATACGAGAACGGGGCGCGGATGACCGCGCCCCGTTTCTTCGTCCGCTTATTGAGATCAGCTGGTCGCGGCGAACCCGACCTTGCGGCTGTCCGACGGTCCGATCTCCACGTACGCGACCTTGCTGGCCTGGATCAGGAACTTGCGTCCCTTGTCGTCGACGAGCGCCAGCACGCCGCCCTCGCCGCCGAGCGCGCCCGCGACCAGGGCCTCGACCTCTTCGGATGTCTGTTCGCTGTTCACGATGAGCTCGCGCGGGCTGTCAGAAACACCGATCTTGACCTCCACGGCCAACCTCCGAAATCTCGTGCCATCACTACCGAAGTCCAAGGCTAGTGCAGCCCCTCGCCGCCGCGCCCGCGCTGTGCGTGTGCTGAGAGCGAACAGCAGCGGACCGGCCTCACACGAGTCCCAGCACCGTCATGCGCTCCGAGTGCCGTTCCTGCATCCGGTCGAACATGGCGGCGATGCCGCTGAGGTCGCCGCTCGCGGTGATCACCAGCTCGGTCAGATCCTGGCGCTGAGCCATCACGTACTGCGCCTGGGTGATCGCCTCACCCAGCAGCCGACGTCCCCACAGCATCAGCCGGTCCTTCTCCTTCGTGCTCGAGCGGACCGCCGCACTGACCTCGTGCACGACGAACTCTGAATGCCCGGTCTCGGCGAGCACCTCGCGCACGACGCCTGCCACCGACGGGTCGAGGGAGTCCGCGATCTCCAGGTAGAAGTCAGCGGCGATGCCGTCGCCCACAAACGCCTTGACCAGTGATTCCAACCAAGTCGAGGGGTGTGTGGAGGCGTGATAGTCGTCCAGCGCCGCCACGAACGGCTGCATCGCGGAGTACACATCGTGCCCCCGTGCGGTCAACGCGGACTGGAGGGTCTCGAAGTGGCTCATCTCCGCGGCCGCCATGCTCGCCAGCGCGACCTTCCCCTGCAGGGTCGGCGACATCTGCGCGTCCTCCGCGAGGCGATAGAAAGCCGAGATCTCGCCGTACGCGAGAACGGCGAACAGTTCGCCAACTCCCGGATGATCGGCGGCAATGGCTGGCGTCAAAGAATCCGACGAATTGGCTCCCATGCGCACAGCCTAGACGTCGCGCGGTGCCCGCCGACCGGGGCCGCGCCAGGGCGGAGACGGTGAGATTGGCCATGCAAATACCGGCACAGGCGGTCGCGCAAGCTACCATGGACGCGGGCAGCCGCCCGTAGCCCGAGGAAATGGGCCGACACAACCACGCGGCGACCCGCAGATAATGTGCGCGCACCTGATCTTGAGTCCCTTCCCGCGCCGCGCCGAGATCCCCAGATTTCCGCGCTCAGGCAGCAGGAAGCGCGACTCACGGACGAGGGCACCGACATCGGCCGACAATCGGCCTGGCCCCACCTCGTGCGCGCGTGCCAACGAGGAAGGCCAGACCCCTGAGCAAGATCACGATCGACCACGAAGACGACGCGACCGAAACAACTCTCTCCGCCCAGCTCGACGAGACCCACACCGCCCCGACCTTCGCCGAACTCGGCGTCCGGGACGAGATCGTGCGGGCCCTCGCGGAGATCGGCATCGACCGCACCTTCGCCATCCAGGAACTGACCCTGCCGCTCGCGCTGGCGGGCGACGACCTCATCGGCCAGGCCCGCACCGGCATGGGCAAGACCTTCGGATTCGGTGTCCCGCTGCTGCACCGCATCGCCACCGGCGACACCGGCACCGCGACGCTGGACGGCACGCCCCGCGCGCTGATCATCGTGCCGACCCGCGAGCTGTGCATCCAGGTCACCGAGGACCTGGTCAACGCCAGCAAGTTCCTCAAGGCAGGCGACCGCAAGCTCGAGGTGCTCTCGATCTACGGCGGACGCCCGTACGAGACCCAGATCGCCGCGCTGCAGAAGGGCGTCGATGTCGTCGTCGGCACCCCGGGCCGGCTGCTCGACCTGGCCAAGCAGGGCCACCTCATCCTCGGCAAGGTCGGCGTGCTCGTGCTGGACGAGGCCGACGAGATGCTCGACCTCGGCTTCCTGCCGGACATCGAGCGGATCCTCGGCATGGTCCCCGACAAGCGCCAGACGATGCTGTTCTCGGCCACCATGCCGGGACCGATCATCACCCTCGCGCGCACCTTCCTGACCCAGCCGACGCACATCCGCGCCGAGGAGCCGGAATCGTCGGCGGTGCACGACCGCACCAGCCAGCACATCTACCGGGCACACGCACTGGACAAGGCCGAGATGGTCGCCCGCGTGCTGCAGGCCGAGGGTCGCGGCGCCACCATGATCTTCACGCGCACCAAGCGGACCGCGCAGAAAGTTGCCGACGATCTCGCCGAGCGCGGGTTCTCCGTTGGCGCCGTGCACGGCGACCTCGGCCAGGTGGCGCGCGAGAAGGGCCTCAAGGCCTTCCGCACCGGCAAGATCGACGTGCTGGTCGCCACCGACGTCGCGGCCCGCGGCATCGACATCGACGACGTCACCCACGTCATCAACTACCAGTGCCCCGAGGACGAGAAGACCTACGTGCACCGCATCGGCCGCACCGGTCGCGCGGGCCGCACCGGCATCGCGGTCACGCTGGTCGACTGGGACGACATCCCCCGCTGGCAGCTGATCGACAAGGCGCTCGGACTCGGGATCCCGGATCCCGCCGAGACCTACTCCAGCTCCGAGCACCTGTACGCCGAGCTGAACATCCCGACCGACGCCAAGGGCACGATCAAGCGGGCCAGGCCCGAGCGCGCGGAGACCGGCGGCGACTCCGCCGACACCACCGGCACCGAGCGGAGCGAGAAGTCCGAGCGCCCGGCGCGCACGCGGTCCCCCCGCAAGCGCACCCGCGGCGGTCGCAGCACCACCGAAACCAACACCACCGCAGCAGTTTCCGACGCCCCGGCGACGGACACCACCGCACCCTCGGGCGACGGCACCGCGCCCGCGCGCCGTCGCAGGCGTCGGCGTAAGCCCGCGGCAGCGGCAGCCGCACCTTCCGTGGCCGTGGCCTCGGAGTAGCCCGCCGCCGTGGTCGCACCGGAGCGGCGCGCGCGCGCCGACCTCATCGCCGCTGCCGCGATCGCGGTCGTCGTTGTGCTCGCCACCGGTGTGATCTGGCTGCGCAGCGACGCCAGGGGCACCACCTCGATCACCGCGGAAACCCCTGCCACACCGGCAGATACGGCGCTGTCCATCCCGGAGAGCGTCACCGAGATCTGGCGCGCCGACAGCGCATCGACCGGGCGCCCGGTCGTCGCGGGTGGCGCCGTGGTGACCGCGGAGGGCGGTGCGGTCATCGGTCGCGACCGTGACTCCGGCACGCAGCTCTGGAGCTACACCCGGGACCTGCCGCTGTGCGGGGTGATCGGAGCGTGGAACTCCGTCGTGTCGGTGTACCACGACGGTCGCGGCTGCGGAGCCGTCACCGAGCTCGCAGGCGCGGACGGCGCCCGGGTAGCCCAGCGCAGCAGCGATGCCGACGACGCCGTGGTCCTGTCCGAGGACGGCACCTATGTGACCTCCCGCGGGATGGACCGGATGGAGCTGTGGCGTTCGGATCTGGTGCGCACCCTGGAATTCGGCCGCGTCGACGCGCCGGTGAACCCGAACACCCAGCCACGATCTGGCTGCGAGCTGGTCGCGTCGGCGTCGAGCAGCACGCGGCTCGCGGTACTCGAGCGCTGCCCGGACGAGCCCGCCGACCGACTCAGTGTGTTGAACCCCGCTCCCAAGGACAACACCGAACCCGACGAGTACGGCTCGAGCGTGCTCGCCGATCTCGACCCCGGCGTCACCGGCGCGAAGGTCCTCGCCGTCGCGGGTGACCGCACCGCCGTCTACCTGCCCGCCGGACCCTCGACGGGGGCCCGGGTCGGCGTCTTCGACGGCTCCGGCACACCCATCGCCATGCACCCGGTGCCCGCCGACGTCTCCGCCGATTCGAAGGTGGTCAAGGTCGGTTCGGTGTACTCGTGGTGGACGGGCTCACGGGTGATCACCCTGGGCGCAACCGATTTCGCGCCCCGGTGGACCATCGAGGGGGCAATCGGTCCCGGCGCGCTGATGGCGGGCCAGATGCTGGTCCCGGTCGACGGCGCCATCGCCGTGCACGACCTGTCGACCGGAGCCGAGGTGCGTCGGATCGCAGTGGAGCGCGCGGGCGAGCAGGCACCGATCACCACTGCGGTGGTGGGCACGGTGCTGCTCGAGCAGCGCGGGGACGACGTCGTCGCCCTGCGCTGACGATTCAGGCCGTGGGGCTGAAGGTCACCAGGTCCGCGCCGGTGTCCCAGTGCGCCACCAGTTGCTCGGCCAGCTCCCGGTAGGCGAGGGCGCCCTTGTTGCGCCTGCCCGCGAGCACCGTGGCCCCCGAGGCCGAGGCCTCCGCGAACCGCACCGTGCGCGGGATCGGCGGCGCCAGCACGGGCATCTCGTAGCGATCGGCCACGTCGGAGATCACATCGCGGCTGTGGGTGGTGCGGGCGTCGTAGAGCGTCGGCAGCGCGCCGAGCAGGCGCAGATCGGGGTTGGTGATCTGCTGCACCTCGCCGACGGTGCGGAGCAGCTGTCCGACGCCGCGGTGCGCCAGCGTCTCGCACTGCAGCGGCACCAGCACCGAGTCGGCCGCGGTCAGCCCATTGAGGGTCAGGACGCCCAGCGACGGCGGGCAGTCGATCAGCACGATGTCGTAGTCGTTGTCCAGCGTCGCCAGCGCGCGCTTGAGCGCGAACTCGCGGCCCGGCCGCATCAGCAGCATCGCCTCCGCGCCTGCGAGGTCGATGGTCGCGGGCACCAGCGAGATGCCCTCCTCGGTGTCGAGGATCACCTCTCGCAACGCCGCCTCGCCGGTCAGCACCTCGTGCACCGACGATTCGACCCGATCCGGGTTGTGTCCCAACGAGAACGTCAGGCAGCCCTGGGGGTCCAGGTCCACCACGAGCACCTTGCGCCCGAGACCCGCGAGCGCGGCCCCCAGCGAGGCAACCGTCGTGGTCTTGGCGACCCCACCCTTTTGATTCGCCACAGCGAGCACAGTTGTCACGGGGTGATCTTTGCGCACTTCGTCGGATGTGGCGAGCGGTCGGGCTCAGATCGCCCTGGCATCATTGCGGCATGAGCACCGCACGCCCCCGCATCGCCCTGGTCAGACACGGCGCAACGGAGTGGGCACTGAACGGCAGGCACACCGGCAGCACCGACATCCCGCTCACCGCTGCGGGCGAGCAGCAGGCGCGACAGGCCGGGCACCGGATCGCCCTGCTGGGGCTGCGTGACCCGCTGGTCCTGACCAGCCCGCGCAGCCGGGCCACCAGGACCGCGGAGCTGGCCGGACTCGAAAAAGCCACCGCCTGGGACGCGCTGGCGGAGTGGGACTACGGCCGGTACGAGGGCCTGACCACCCCCGAGATCCGCGAGAGCGTGCCGGGCTGGACCGTCTGGTCGCACCCGTGCCCGGGTGGGGAGAGCGCCGAGTCCGTGGCGGCCCGCGCCGATATGGTCCTGTCCACAGCGCTGTCCCAGCTCGAGGAACGCGACGTGATCCTCGTCGGGCATGCACACTTCTCCCGCGCCCTGTTGGCCCGGTGGGCCGAGCTCCCGGTCACCGAGGGCAGACGGTTCGCGATGGACCCGGCGGCGATCTCCGTGCTCGGCTTCGATCACGGTGTTCAGCAGATCAACACACACAACGTCACCTGTTGACGCGATTCGAGAGAGAGCAATCATGATCCGGCGGGCCACCCCCGACGACGCCGCTGCCATCACCGGCCTGATCTACGACCTGGCCGAGTACGAGAAGGCCAGACACGAGTGCACCGTGACCGTCGAGCAGATCACCACCGCGCTGTTCGGCGAGAACCCGTCCGCCTTCTGCCACGTGGTAGAGGAGGCGGGTGACGTCATCGGATTGGCGCTGTGGTTCCGCAACTTCTCGACCTGGGACGGCGTCCACGGGATCTACCTGGAGGACCTCTTCGTCCTGCCGGAGCGGCGAGGCGCAGGCCACGGGAAGGCCCTGCTGGCCGCACTGGCCAAGGAATGCGCCGACAACGGCTACAGCAGGCTCAGTTGGTCGGTGCTGAACTGGAACGCCCCGTCGATCGCGTTCTACGAGTCGCTCGGTGCGACCGCCCAGGACGAGTGGACCACCTACCGCCTGTCCGGAGACGCCCTCGGCAGCCTCGCCAAGCAGGCGTAGCGGCTAGGAGGCCTCGTCGCCGTACTCGTCGGCCATCCACCGCGACGAGGGACTGCTGAAGAGCAACACCAGCGCGGCGACCACGACCACCGCGAGCAACACCCCGTACGCCGGTTGGTGTGAGTCGGTCAGCAGCGACCAGGACACCGGGAGCAGCAACAGCTGGGCGACGACGGCGATCGTGCGGCCCCAGCGCCTGCCCGTGATCAGCGCGAGGCCCGCGGCCAGGACGGCGCCACCGAGGATCGCGAACCACGCCGCGGTGCCGTATCCGCTGGTCGCGGTCTGATTGTGACCGAGGAGGCCACGGATCACGAGCACGATCGCGATGCCGACCGCGACGGTGCCCTGCAGGGTCACCAGCATTCCGGCCCAACGGACCGTGGCGGGCGGGCTGGGGCGTGTGGGCTGTTCTGGCACCGCGCCAGCCTATAGAACGCGAAGCTCCCCGCTAGGGTGGTGTCCTGTGCGCGCGCTGCTGATCGTCAACCCGAATGCCACCTCGACGACCCCCGCGGCGCGTGATCTGCTCGCGCACGCGGTGTCGAGCCGAGTGCAGGTGCGGGTCGCGCACACCACCCACCGCGGTCACGCGGGCGAACTCGCCCGGCGCGCTGCCATCGAGGGCATCGGCCTGATCGTCGTGCACGGCGGCGACGGCACCGTGAACGAGGTCATCAACGGGCTGCTCGGCGCGCCCCGACCGGATTCGATGAGCGAGGTCCCGATCGGGCCCATCCCGCTCATCGCGGTGGTGCCGGGCGGCTCGGCCAACGTGTTCGCCCGTTCGCTCGGCATCAGCGCGGATCCCGTGGCGGCGACCAATCAGCTCATCGAACTGCTCGCGTTGCGTCAGAGCAGGCGGATCGGGCTCGCCCATTGCGACAACCGCTGGTTCACCTTCAATGCCGGCATGGGCCTCGATGCCCAGGTGTGCGAGGCGATCGACGCGAGCCGCGGCAACGGCCACCCGGCGACCCCGTCGCGCTACGTCCGGACCGCGGTCCGCGCCTTCTTCCGCAACAAGGGCACCGAACCGACGCTGACCGTCCAGGCGCCCGGCCACGACCCCGTCGAGGGCGTGCACTACGCCTTCGTGTCGAACTCCAGCCCGTGGACATACCTGAACGACCGTCCCGTCCGGATCAACCCCGAGACCACGTTCAGCACCGGCCTCGGCGTCTTCGCGATGCGGACGATGAGCGTCCCCAAGACCCTGAAGTTGGTCCGCCAGCTCCTCACACCCGGTGCACAACCCAAGGCGCGCAACCTTTTTCGGGTGGACGATGTCCCGCGGATCCTGATCCGCTCGACCACACCGATTGCCCTGCAGATGGACGGCGACTACATCGGCATGCGCACCGAGGTCGAGTTCGTCTCGGTTCCCGACGCGATCTCCGTCGTGGCGCCGAGCGGCATCTGACGCGCCTGACCGCCCCTCTGCCGCCGCTCTGCGCGATCTCCCCCAACATGAGAAAATGCCAAGAAATCTTACGGGACTAGTGCAATCTCGCCGCAACCGGGGTAGAAAGTAGCCCAGACCACAAAGGGCAACCTAACAGAGTGAGTTACCCCACGAAGCGGTCTGATTCCATTGACATCCCGCTAGTTCGTGAAAGCATTCACAAGCAACAGCGCGGAAACATTTCCCACAATGCGCATGAACTCAGCGATACGAAACGGTGCAGAACGCACCCGGTTAAGGAGCAGAAGGATGGACTGGCGCCACAACGCAATTTGTCGGGATGAAGACCCGGAATTGTTCTTTCCCGTGGGCAACAGCGGTCCGGCCATCGCCCAGATCGCAGACGCCAAGCTGGTGTGCAACCGGTGCCCCGTCACCGCCGACTGCCTGTCCTGGGCACTCGAGTCCGGCCAGGATGCAGGCGTCTGGGGCGGCATGAGCGAGGACGAGCGCCGCGCACTCAAGCGTCGCAACGCGCGCACCCGCGCCCGCACCACGGTCTAGCAACACAGCACCGTACGAACGGGCCCGGCACCATGATGGTGCCGGGCCTCAGTCGTTTCCGGGGGTCGATCGTTTCTGCGGTGGATCCGCGAACTACACGCGGTTCGCGCGGCGCCCGAGCGGCACCCGCAGGGCGGCGTCGGTTCCGCCGCCTTCCGCGGGATGCAGCCCGAGCGAACCGCCCAGCTCGGCGGACACCAGGGTCCGGACGATCTGCAGGCCGAGGCGATCGGACCGCTCCAGGCTGAAGCCGGGCGGCAGGCCGTTGCCGTCGTCGTGGATGACCACGTCCAGCCAGCGCGCGGACCGCTCGGCGCGCAGCGTCACGGTGCCGGGCTCCCCCGGCTCGAAGGCGTGCTCGATCGCGTTCTGCACCAGCTCGGTCAGCACCATGACCAGCGGGGTGGCGCGTTCAGCGGGGAACACCCCGAGGCTGCCCTCGCGACGGATCTGGACGGCGCTGCCCACCATCGCGACGTCGGCCATGATCGGCACCAGACGATCGACCACCTCGTCGAGGTTGACCTCCTCGTCCACCGACATGGACAGGGTGTCGTGCACCAGCGCGATCGAGGTCACCCGGCGCACCGATTCGCTCAGCGCCTGACGCGCCTCGTCGTTGTTGGTGCGTCTGGCCTGCAGCCGCAGCAGCGCGGCGACGGTCTGCAGGTTGTTCTTCACCCGGTGGTGGATCTCCCGGATTGTCGCGTCCTTGCTCAGCAGCGCGCGGTCGCGGCGCTTGACCTCCGTGACATCGCGGATCAACACCGCCGCGCCCGCGGGCTGGCCGCCCGGCCGCAGCACCAGGGTGCGCAGCAGCACCGTGGCCCCGCGCGCCTCGACCTCCATCCGCTTGCCCGCCTTGCCCGCGAGGGCGGCCCTGATGTCGTTCGCCACGTCCTGGGAGTCGAACGGGTCGGTGACCAGCGTCCTGGTCACCGAGGCCAGGTCGCTGCCCGTCAGGGTCGTGGTCGTCAGGCCCATCCGGTGGTAGGCCGAGAGCGCGTTCGGGCTGGCGTAGACGACGGTCCCGTCGGAGTCGAGCCGGATGAAGCCGTCACCCGCGCGCGGACTGGAGAGGATCTCGCTGTGCTCCTCCGGCGTCGGGAACGTGCCCTCGCTGATCATCTTGCACAGATCCGCGGCGCAGTCGAGGTACGCGACCTCGAGCGGGCTGGACTGCCGATGCTGGGTGGGGTTGGTGTCGCGACTGAGGACGGCGATCACGTCGCCCGCGCACCGGACGGGGATCGCCTCGCGGCGTACCGGCGTCCCCTCGCCGGGCGGGCCGTCCTCGACGCGCACGATCCGCCACTCCGTCAGCGCCTGCCGCACGTGCGGGTGCTCGGCGTCCGAGACCACGGTCCCGACGGCGTCCTCGGCGAACGCGGTGGGGGCGGTGGTCGGACGGCACTGCGCGACGCAGACCACCTCACCGTGGCCGGCGACCTCCGGGTTACCGCTGTCCGCACCCACCCACAGCAGCACGTCGGCGAACGACAGGTCGGCGAGCAGCTGCCACTCCCCGACCACCCGCTGCAGGTGGTCGACGGCGCTGCCCGGCAGGTCGGTGTGTTCGGCGAGTAGATCACTGAGGGTGGACATCGATCAGGGTGTGGCGGTCAGGAGATGACGGCGATCAGGTCGCCCTGCTGGATGACGTCGCCGACAGTGACATCCACCGAGGTCACGCGGCCGTTCACCTCGGCGAGCACCGGGATCTCCATCTTCATAGACTCCAGGATCACGAGGGTGTCACCCTCCTTCACCTCGTCGCCTTCGGCGACAACCACCTGGAAGACGGTGGAAACCATCTCGGCACGCACGTCTTCTGCCATCGAGCACCTCGCTTGTCTAGACCTGCCAATGGAAGTACAGCCAACCACACGTGGAAGAATGTCCCGGAGCGAGATCTGAGGGAAGGAGACAACCATGGGTAAGCGTGGTCGCAAGAAGCGCAGCCGCAAGGGCAACAAGGCCAACCACGGCAAGCGTCCAAACAGCTGACGCGCCGTAGGCGAAGCCTCACGAGGGCCGGGACACAGTGTGTCCCGGCCCTCGTTGCGTCCCGGCCCATCTCGTGCAGGGGGACGGAACCGCCCCGCCGAAACAGCGTTATACGCAACAGGTCTCGCGATTCACCGTCTTCTGACGCTTTCTCCGAATTTCCCCACGCCCCGGCAGTCCCGTCCATATCATTGCGCCCACGCGGTCGGGGGACCACGCGGTTTGTTTCACTCAAGGCGGACAGCCACCTCGGATCCGGATCCACTCTCGCTGCACTCGACTTCGTCGCGGCACGATCCGAAGGAGACCGATGTCCCGCTCCACCCTGCGCTCGCGCCCCGGCCGGTTCCTCGCCGCCGCTGTGGCCGCAACCGCCGTGCTCGGAGGCGCCCTGGCCGCCGGTGCAGGCAGCGCAATCGCACAGAACGGCTCCAGCGTCGGCTCTCTCGAGGGCCTGGGCTCGGTCGCCGAGGAGTCCGCGACCGCGGTCTTCGACAACATCACGGTCACCAAGGAAGTCGTCGGCGCGGACCTTCGGATCCCCGGCACCACCTTCGGCTACCGCACCACCGTGGCCGCGTCCGGCGCCCCGCCCCGCGAGCTCACCAGGCTTCTCGCCCTCGAACCGGGCGACAACGAGGCAGTGGCCCGGCCCGTCGATGGCACCGCGAAGGTCACCTACACAGCATCCGACGGCACTCGCAGGACCGAACCCGCCCAGCTGACCTGGGCGACGTGGACGTTGACCGACGGCAGCAAATCCACTGGATGGGAGTTGTCGACCGCGGGCTGGCAGATCTCGGCCGACCAGCCGCTGGTCCTCGAAACGCGCTACCAATGGATCGGACAATCCCGGAACTCGGGGCACGAGGGCTTCCGCGACCGCTTCGACACCGCCTTTGCTCTCGAAGTGACCGGCCTCGGCCGAGTCCAGAAGTCCGCGATGGGACCGCAGACCCAATGCATGTCCGAGTGCAGTGCCGCCATCTTCACCCCCTTCGGAAGCTGACAGGACCACTCATGTACACACTCCTGCGGCGTGTCGCCACTGCGGCGGCTGCCACTACTGTCCTCACCGCCGGACTGCTCACCGGCATCGCTACCGCCGCGCCCGTCGACGAGGGCGCCGCCGTCACAGTCACCACCGACCAATACAGGGTGGACAAGGAGGTCCTCGGCGGGAACGTCAAGGCCCTGGGCTCAAGCGTCGAGTACCGTACCCGGGTCTCGACAGTCGACGGGCAGTCCCGACACCTGGACCGGATCTTCGACACCTACAAGCAGGGCCTGACATTCCTGGACGGCAAGCTCAGCCTGATCGCACCCGACGGCGCGAAGACCCTGATCGACGACGTGCCCCTCAACGATCCGTGGAACCACCGGGTCAGCGTCGACCCCGGCAACCTGTGGCTGGCCCCCGGCTGGACCTACGAATTCGACGTCCGGTACCTGATCAACGCCAACCAGTTCGCGCCCGGCGACGTTCTCGAGGGCGGGACCTGGTTCGACACCTGGAACGCAGCGGGAACCGCAACCGACTGGAACCTGCACTTCGCCCGCGACCCGATCGGCATCAAGGTACACATCGTCGAATCACCCTTCGGCACAGGTAGTTCCGGATCAGCCAGCTGAGAATACAAGGACCACACACCATGACCAACACCCTGCGACGCGCCGCGTCCACGCTCACCGCTGCCGCACTCCTGGCACTCACGCTGGCCACCGCAACCGCAACCGCCGAGGATTCCGGCGCGGGCGACAGCGTCACCGTCACCGGATCCGGCCTGACCGTCACCAAATCCGTCTTTGGCAGCAACTACGTCACCAACGGCACTCGCATCACGTACGAGATCTCCCTCACCCCCACCGATGCGAGCAGCCACACCGTCGACAGCATCAGCGACATCTATCCGGCCGGCCTGACCTACCAACCCGGCACCACCGCTGTCACCGTCTTCACCGGACCCGGACAGTCTCAGAACCTCGACCTGACCCCAACGGTCGACGCCACGAGTCGTACTGTGACCTTCACCGACCCCGCACTCGTCCTGCCCGCCGCCGGCCCCGGCACCGCGATCCGAATCCAGCTGTCGTACCTGATTGCCCCCGACGCCTACCCCGTCGGCGCCGACGTCGACAGCGGCCTCACCGTCGACCTCGACGGCACCGACCCGCAGACGTGGAACCCCATCGGCACCCGGTTCCACGTCCGCAGCTACGCCGTCGACCCGTGCCCCACCTGCGTCGACTTCACTTACGGCAGCACCACCTTCGCCAGCTGACGCCCGTCCTCATCCACCGGCGTGACTCGCGGGGAATCCGAAGGCGCCGGATGGAGATTCGACTCTTTGCCGTCTCAACTGTCCGCGGCTGCGCCGCTTGCGCGTCACCGCAGCGCCCACCACCCGACCGGAGACCCATGTCCGACAACGTTCTGACCTCGAGCACGATCCGGCGCCTCACAGCCGGCGTCGCCGTCACCACACTCCTGACGGCCGGCCTCGCCGCAGGCACGGGCAGCGCCGCGGCCGAGGGCTTCGGCTCCGACGGAGGATCCGCCATTGCCGAAGCCGCAATCGCCGACGACATCGACATTTCCGACTGGTTCACCAATGCGCCCGGCTCTGCCGACAACCCAACAGCGTTCGGCTCATCCGACGTATCAGCGACCGCAACCTTCGGCGACCTGAAGGTCACCAAGGCGAACGTCGGCCGGGATACCCGCCTCGCAGGCGACACGCTCACCTACCGCACCACCGTAGCCACCACCGGTGGACAGATCGGCGAGATCACCCAGCTTCTCGCCATCGAACCCAACGGGATGCAGGGTTACTTCGACGGCGCGTGGGGTGGCGGCATGCTCACCCCCGTGGACGGATCAGCCAAGGTCAGCTACACCGCGGCGGACGGAACTCGAAAGACCGAAGCCGCCCACCTCACCTGGACGAAGTGGACGTTGCCTGACGGCGGGACGGTTTCCGGATGGGAACTATCGACCGCGGGGTGGCAGATCTCTGCCACCGAGACCCTGGTCCTCGAAACCACCTACCGCTGGACGGACATGAGCAAAATGAACCAGGTCGGCTACGAGTGGTTCCGGAGCAACATCGACACCGGGGTCGCGATGGACGTTCCCGGGCTCGGGATCGTAGCCAAGCCGGCCATGGGCATGCCGGTGAGTTGCTACAAAGAATGCATGGCCCCGGCCGGGTCACTCCCCTTCGGCAGCTGACCCGACCCTGTGACAACGAAAGGCGATCCGCCCCGAAATTCTTTGGGGCGGATCGCTTTTCGTATACCCTACGACTACTCGGGGTCGATCCTGGTGATGATCCTGGGACACACGGTGTCCCGGCCCTCGTTACATCTCGCCGACGCCAAGGATCGGATCCTCCGAAATATTTTTATACACAACAGTTTTCGCATTTTCCGACGAAACCGGGCGGCCGTCCATACGATCATCGCCAACACGGTCGGGGGGCCGCACAATGTCGAAGTTCCCGACGCGTGCCCCAGTCGTCCACCTCGAACGGAGTCCCGTGCCCCGCCCCACCACCCTCACCCGCCACGTCGCGACCATCGTCGCCACCACAGCCCTGGTCGTATCCGGTCTGGTCGCAGGCGTCGGCACCGCAGGCGCCATCGGCTCCTCGGACTTCGGCATCGGCTTACCCAACCACCCCGAGCTGATCCCCACCGCAACACGCACCGCGGAGAACGTTTCGGTCACCCGGGAGGTCATCGGCCCCAACGCCGGCTACGCGGGTGACAAGATCACCTTCAAGACCACGATCTCCGCGGCGGCAGGCCCGGCCCGGCAGGTCACTAGGATCGTCGACCGCGCACAGCTCATGTCCTACGTCCCGAACACGGCGAAACTCACCTACACCAGCGCGGACGGCACCCGGACGACCGAGGCGGTCACACCGACCTACGTCAAGGCGACATACGACGGCCTCAACCTGACCGACCAGGGGGGAATGGAAGTATCGAGCGCCGGCTGGCCGATCTCCGTCGATTCCGGTGCCACCGTGGTCTTCGAGATCACCTACCAGTGGATCGATTTCCGAGGCAGGCCCTCCATGGAGGATGGAGTCGCCTACACCGGTGTGGGAATCGACGTCACCGGGCTGGACACCATGGACTGGCCCAAGATGACCACCTCCTTCGGCAGCCTCAACGAGGGCGGCCCCTTCGGGAGCTGACCTCACCGGACAGATCGACGGCGAGGGCCGCCCGAGAATTCCCGGGCGGCCCTCGTCGTGCAAATGCCTACTGGTCTGGATCGACCCGCGTGATGATCGTGGTGGTGCGCAGCTGGATCTTGAGCCGCTCACGCAGCCCGTCCGGCGCGTGCTCGCCGCCGCACTTGCGGTTCACCAGGGACTTGACCTTCTCCTCGATGCCATAGGCCTCGAAGCAGGATCCGCAGTCCTCCATGTGCTGCTTCAGCCGGGCGCGCGTCGTCTCGTCGCACTCGTTGTCGAGCATCAGCCACACGTCCGCGATCACCGCGGAGCAGTCCAACCGCTCGAACTCGTCCTGCTCGCTCACCGGGTCGCCTCCTGCTCCTGCGCCGCCGCCGACGCCGCGGCGCCGCTCCGGTTGAATCCACGTTCTCGTGCCACGTCGGCCAGCAGCCCGCGCAGCTGCTTGCGCCCGCGATGCAGACGGGACATCACGGTACCGATGGGCGTGCCCATGATCTCCGCGATCTCCTTGTAGGGGAAGCCCTCGACGTCGGCGTAGTACACCGCCATCCGGAACTCCTCGGGCAGCTCCTGCAGGGCCGCCTTGATGTCGTCGTCGGGCAGCGCGTCGAGCGCCTCGACCTCGGCAGACCGCAGGCCCTGCGAGGTGTGCTCGGCGGTGGCCGCGAGCTGCCAGTCGGTGATCTCGTCCGTCGGGTACTGCGCAGGCTGACGCTGCTTCTTGCGGTACGAGTTGATGTAGGTGTTGGTCAGGATCCGGTACATCCAGGCCTTGAGGTTCGTGCCCTCCTTGAAGGAGCGGAACGCCGAATAGGCCTTGATGTAGGTCTCCTGGACCAGGTCCTCCGCGTCGGCCGGGTTGCGCGTCATCCGCAGCGCCGCGCCGTACAGCTGATCCAGCAGCGGCAGCGCATCGCGCTCGAACCGCGCGGTCAGATCGCCGCCCGACTCGTCCTGCGGTGGCTGATCGTTCTCGGGCCGGTCGTCAGGCACGCTGATCCCTTCGCTCGCCATAGGGATCAAGGCTACCGCTACCCGGTCGACGGGACTGCGGTCAGCGGGGCGCTCGAGGCACTGCACCGACACCTACGACTCCTTTTTCGAGAGGGACCAACGTGCTGGGTGTAACGCCGGTCCAAGGCGTTGTGTTCCCGGCTCACTAGAGTCGGCGCCATGGCCGGTACCTCGACCCCCGCGACCCAGGCGCTCGCCAAGGGCAAGATCGCGCACCGCGTGCACAGCTACGAACACGACTCCGCCAATGCCTCCTACGGCGCCGAGGCGGTGGACGCGCTGGCCGGCCAGCTGGGCCTCGAGCCGGCCCAGATCCTCAAGACGCTGGTGATCAAGACCTCCGACGGCAAGCTGGCGGTCGCCGTGCTCCCGGTCCCCGAGAAGCTCTCCCTCAAGGCCGCGGCGGCCGCACTGGGGTCGAGCAAGGCGGTGATGGCCGAGCAGGCCGAGGCGCAGCGGTCCACCGGCTACGTGCTCGGCGGCATCTCCCCGCTCGGTCAGCGCAAGCGGCTGCCGACCGTGATCGACGCCTCCGCCGCGAACTGGGGCCGGGTGCTGTGCAGCGCGGGCAGGCGCGGTCTGGAGATCGACCTGGACCCGGCCGACCTGGTCCGCCTGACCGGCGCGGTGCTCGCCCCCATCACCGCGGGCTGACCAGAAATACTCGGGGCCCGGCGACGGTTGCACCACGAGGCGCTCATCCCGCCGACGACAGTCATCTCCGAACAAAGGCGGCACCACCGTGACGGTTCCACTCTCCATCCTCGATCTGGCGCACATCGGCGAGGGCGAGAGCGCAGGCGACAGTTTCCGGTCGAGCGTGGAGATGGCGCAGCGCGCCGAGCAGTGGGGCTACCGGCGGATCTGGTACGCCGAGCACCACAACATGCCGTCCATCGCCTCGTCGGCCACCAGCGTGCTGATCGCGCACATCGCGGCGCACACGCAGCGAATCCGCCTCGGCGCAGGCGGCATCATGCTGCCCAACCACGCGCCGCTGACCATCGCCGAACAGTTCGGCACCCTCGCCGAGCTGCACCCCGGCCGGATCGACCTCGGGCTCGGCCGTGCGCCGGGCAGCGACCAGAAGACGATGCGGGCACTGCGCCGCGACCCCGCGTCCGCGGAGTCGTTCCCTCAGGACGTGCTGGAGCTGCAGGGCTACCTGACCGGTCCGTCGCGGATCCCTGGGATCGAGGCGACGCCGGGCAAGGGCACGAACGTGCCGCTGTATGTCCTCGGGTCGTCCCTGTTCGGCGCCAAACTGGCTGCCGCGCTGGGACTTCCGTACGCCTTCGCATCGCACTTCGCTCCCAACGCGCTGCTCGACGCCATCGCGATCTACCGCCGCGAGTTCCGCCCCTCGGCCCAGCTCGCGGAGCCCTACGTGATCGCCGCCGTCAACGTCATCGCTGCGGACACCCAGGACGAGGCGGACCGGCTGTTCCTCGAGACCAAGCGCAAGCGGGTCGGGCTGTTCGTCGGTCGCGGCCGGACCTTCACCGCCGACGAGGCGGACATGATCCTCGAATCCCCCGCCGGCCAACAGGTGCTGCAGATGGTGCGGTACTCGGCCGTCGGTACGCCGACCGTGGTGCGCGAGTACCTGGACCGATTCGGTGAGGAGACCGCCGCCGACGAGCTGATGGTCGTCTCCTCGGCGACCGACCGCGCGGCCTGGCTGCGCTCGCTCGAGCTGGTGGCCGAGGTCAGCGACCTGCCCTCACAGCAGGGTGATCTGCTCGCCGACCGCTGACCCCGGCGCCCCGACCGGCGCGATCAGCTCAGGTCCGTCGTTCCGGACGCTGTTCACCTCGTCCGACACCCGCCGGATCTCGATGCCTGCCGCGACCGCCTCGTCGATCGGGTCCAGCAGGTCGTCGGGTGCGTCCGCGTCCGGGTCGAGCCAGCTCTGCCACCGATCGGGCGTGAGGATCAGCGGCATCCGATCGTGGATCGACTGCAGCGCGCCGACGGAATCCGTGGTCAGGATCGTGACGCTGAGCAGTGGCGGGCCGTCGGCGTCCCGGTCCCGCCACACCGACCAGAGGCCGGCCGCGTACATCCGGGAGCCGTCGGTCGGGGTCATGAAGTACGGCACCTTCACGGCCTTGCCCTTCGCCGCCGGTTCCGTCAGCCACTCGTACCAGCCGTCCATCGGCACCAGGGCGCGCTTGGTCTTCAGCGCCGTGCGGAAGGCCGGCTTGGTCGCGGCGGTGTCCGCGCGGGCGTTGAACAGCGGCGCGCCCTTCGCAGGACGGCTGACATTGCCCGAGGCTTCGCCCGAGGAGCTCGGTGCCGCCGCCTTGGTCCATGGAGGGATGAGACCCCAGCGCATCCTCCGGATACGACGGGTCGGAGTGTCGTCCGGGTGCTCGTGCGAATGCCTGCTCACCACGGCGAGTACCGGGTCGGTCGGTGCCACGTTGTAGTTCTCGGCCGGCTCGCGCGCACCCCCGGGGCCGGACGTCTCGTCGATCGCATCCAACTCGACCGCCAGCAGCGCCGGGTCGACCGTCGTCGCATATCTGCCGCACATACGACCATTGTGTCTCGCACCACCGACACTCTGGGAAGATGGTGCACGTGAGTCTGTGGAGAGCACCCGTCGCCGCGTCGCCCGTGCACGCGTCCGTGACCCTGCCCGGGTCCAAGTCGATCACCAACAGGGCGCTGATCCTGGCCGCGCTCGCCTCGGGTCCGTCGACGATCACCGGCGCGCTGCGCAGCCGCGACACCGACCTGATGATCGACGCCCTGCGCGCCCTCGGCGTGCGGATCGACGACGACGGCGAGCCCACCACCCTGCGCGTGACCCCCGGGTCCCTTGGCTCCGCCGCCGTCGACTGCGGCCTGGCGGGCACCGTGATGCGGTTCCTGCCGCCGCTCGCGGCGCTGTCCGACGGCACCGTCGAGTTCGACGGCGACGAGCAGGCCCGCACCCGGCCCCTGAACACCATCCTCGACGCGCTGCGCGGACTCGGCGTCGACATCGACGGCGACGGCCTGCCTTTCACTGTGAACGGGCACGGCAAGGTCTCGGGCGGCGTCGTGACCATCGACGCCTCGGGTTCGTCCCAGTTCGTCTCCGGGCTCCTGCTCTCCGCCGCGCGCTTCGACGACGGCATCACGGTGCGCCACGAGGGCCGATCGGTGCCCTCGATGCCGCACATCGACATGACCGTGGAGATGCTGCGGGAGGCGGGGGTTCGGGTCCAGACCCCAGGCGACGGCGGCGACGCCGACACCTGGCGCGTGTCCCCCGGGCCCGTCGACGCGGTCGACTGGGTGATCGAGCCCGACCTGTCCAATGCCACCGCGTTTCTCGCCGCGGCAGCGGTGACCGGCGGCTCGGTCAGCGTGCCGCTGTGGCCGGACCGCACCACGCAGCCGGGCGACGAAATCCGCGGCATCCTCACCGAGATGGGCGCCGAAGTGTCGCTGGCGAATTCGACGCTGACCGTGCGCGGGCCGCGTAGCCTTCGTGGCATCGACGTTGACCTGCACGACATCGGCGAACTCACCCCCACCGTCGCGGCCCTGGCCGCCCTGGCGGACGGGCCGTCCACGCTGCGCGGGATCGCCCACCTGCGCGGCCACGAGACCGACCGCCTCGCCGCCCTGCGGACCGAGATCAACAATCTCGGCGGTGCCGTCGCCGAGACCGAGGACGGCCTGCACATCGAGCCGCGCCCGCTGCACGGGGGCGCGTGGCACTCCTACGCCGACCACCGGATGGCGACCGCGGGCGCGATCCTGGGCCTGGTGGTACCGGGCGTGGAGATCGAGGACATCGGCACCACGGCCAAGACCCTGCCCGGATTCGAGAATCTATGGGCAACCATGCTCGAGCCGGCCGGAGCGCCCTCCTGACTGCGCGCCGGTACGACGAGTCCGATGTCCGGGTCCGCCCGGGCAAGGGTTCGCGTCCGCGCACCAAGACCAGGCCGGAACACAAGAGCGCCGAGACGGCGATGGTCGTCTCCGTCGATCGCGGGCGATGGGGCTGCGTGCTCGGCGACGATCCGGACCGGCTGGTGGTCGCCATGCGCGCCCGCGAGCTCGGCCGGACGCCCATCGTGGTGGGCGATCAGGTGGGCGTGGTCGGCGATGTCTCCGGCCGCACCGACACGTTGGCCCGCATCGTGCGCGTCGAGGAGCGCTCGACGGTGTTGCGGCGGACGGCCGACGACACCGACCCGTTCGAGCGGATCGTGGTGGCCAACGCCTCCCAGCTGCTGATCGTGGTCGCCCTGGCTGACCCGCCGCCCCGCACCGGCTTCGTCGAGCGGGCACTCGTCGCCGCCTACGTCGGAGGGCTGGCGCCGATCCTCTGCCTGACCAAGGGCGATCTGGCCGACCACGCGGAGTTCGCGGCCGCCTTCGCCGATCTGGACGTGCCGGTGATCCTCGCCGGCCAGGACGATCCGCTCGGGCCGGTCCAGGACGTGCTCGCCGGAAAGGTCACCGCGCTGATCGGCCACTCGGGCGTCGGGAAGTCGACACTCGTCAATCGCCTTGTGCCCGATGCCGATCGGGCCACCGGCGTGGTCTCCGGCGTCGGCAAGGGACGACACACCTCGACCCAGTCGGTGGCCCTGCCGCTGCCCGACGCCACGGGGAGCGGACGTTCCGGCGGCTGGGTCGTCGACACGCCCGGTATCCGTTCGTTCGGCCTCGCCCACATCTCGCCCGACGACGTGCTCGGCGCGTTCACCGACCTGGCCGCGGCCATCGAAGACTGCCCGCGCGGCTGCAGCCATCTGGGCCCGCCCGCCGACCCCGAGTGCGCGCTGGACCGCCTCGAGGGAGAGGCCGCACGCCGGGTCGACGCCGTGCGATTACTGCTGGTGGCGCTCAATTCCAACGAGGCCTGGTAACGGTTTCGTCACCGAACAAGGTCACGGTCGGGTCAACTACCCCGTGAAATCCCATGTTTGTAGTAACCGTGTTTTTACACTGTTTGGGCTCGACCTGATTCGAATCACTTCAAGGTCAAGACACACCGGGATCACCCGATCTCACCGTCACGACACAAGGAGTTTCAGATGGGTAGTGCAGAAGTCATCCTCGCCGCCGGATCGTCCATCATCGGCGACATCCAGAGCATCTTCGGAACGTTGCTCGACACCGGCTCGGCATTGGTCGGGTCCTAACAAAAGCGGAGTGACGTGAGTGCCCCGTCACCGCGGGGCACTCACGTCACCTTCCACAGATCAGTTCAGCGGGAGAACAGTCCCCGCACGGTCCTGCGCTTCTTCGCCTCACGGATGGCGGTGCGCAGACCGCGACTACGGCCGGTGACCGGATCCACCGTCAGCACCGCCTGGGTGCCCTCCCATTTGCGCTCCGAGGCGGTCTCCGGCGCATCGTCGGTGGTGTCGCGCAGGTACTGGTTGGGCAGTGACAGCTTGGCGATCGTCCGCCAGGCCTTCGCGTACTGAACCAACAGCGGGCCGGTGGTGTAGGGCAGGTCGTACTTGTCGCACAGCGCCCGCACCCGGACCGCGATCTCGGCGTACCGGTTCGACGGCAGGTCGGGGAAGATGTGGTGCTCGATCTGGTAGCTGAGGTTGCCGGTCATGAAGTCCATCACCGGGCCGCCGCTGATGTTGGCGCTGCCGAGCATCTGCCGCAGGTACCACTGGGCCTGGGTCTCGTTGTCGACATCGTCCTTGGTGAACTTCTCGGCGCCGTCCGGGAAGTGCCCACAGAAGATCACCGCGTTGGTCCACACGTTCCTGATCATGTTCGCGGTCAGGTTCGCGGTCATCGTCGACTTCCACGCCTTGCCGGTCAAGGCCGGGAACAGGACGTAGTCCTTGGCGAGCTGCTTGCCGACCTTCTCACCGACCTCGCGCAGCTTGCGCTTGGTCTCGGCGCGGTCGTCGCGGCCCATCGCGACCTTGCCCAGCTCGACGTGTTGCGCGGCGATGCCGAACTCGAAGAACAAGGCCAGCACGGTGTTGTACGCGATGTTGCCTGCGTTGAACGGCTTCCATCGCTGGTCCCGCGTGACGCGGAGCAGGCCGTATCCCACGTCGTCGTCCATGCCGAGGATGTTGGTGTACTTGTGGTGCAGGTAGTTGTGCGTCTGCTTCCAGTGCGCAGACGGCCCGACGACGTCCCACTCCCAGGTGCTCGAGTGCACCTCGGGATCGTTCATCCAGTCCCACTGGCCGTGCATGACGTTGTGGCCGAGCTCCATGTTCTCGATGATCTTCGCCGTGCCGAGCAGTCCGGCACCGAGCAGCCACAACGGGCGCTTTCGGCTGCCGAACAGGACGGCCCGGCCCGCGACCTCGAGGCCGCGCTGCAGGCGGATGGTGTTGCGCAGGTAGCGGGCATCCCGCTCACCGCGCGACTCCTCGATGTCGCGGCGGATCGCGTCCAGCTCGATACCGAGCGCTTCCACATCCGCCTCGGTAAGGTGCGCGTATTCCTTGACGTCCGCAATCGCCATTTCGGCTCTCCCCGCAGTCGATCAGTTCCCTTGGTTCCGACCTACCGTACCGTAAGTTACGGCTGCGTAGGTTACCTGGATCAAGGTGTGATCCAACTCACGGGGAGAGCTCAGCGGCGGCGCTGGAACACGGGCGCCGCCCGCTAGCGACGGCGCTGGAACACGGGCACCGCCCGCTAGCGACGGCGCTGGCGCAACTCCCGCAGCGCCGACCTCAGACCGCTGCGCCTGCCGGTGACCGGGTCGACCCGAAGCGGATTCAGCGAACCCTCCGAGCGGAACTTGCGCTCCGAACTGGTCTCCGGCGCGTCGTCGGAGGTGGCCGTCAGGAACCGGTCGGGCAGGGCCAGCTTGTGAATCGTCCTGAGCGCCAACAGGTACTGGCGCACCAGCGAGCCGGTCGTGTACGGCAGGTCGTACTTGTCGCACAACGCCTGCACCCGGACCGACACCTCACGGAGCCGATTGCTCGGCAGATCCGGGAACAGGTGGTGCTCGATCTGGAAGCTGAGGTTGCCGCTCATGAACGCCATCACCCGGCCCGCCTTGAAGTTGGCACTGCCGAGCATCTGCCGCAGGTACCACTCGGGCTTCGTCTCGTTGCGGTACTGCTCGACGGTGAACTTCTCCGCCCCGTCCGGGAAATGCCCGCAGAAGATCACCGCGTACGCCCACAGATTCCTGGCGAGGTTCGCGGTCGCGTTCGCGGCCAGGGTGTGTTTCCACGCGGGACCGGTCAGCACCGGGAACAGCACGAAGTCCTTCGTGACCTGCTTGGCGGCCTTCGCGTAGAACTCCCGATTCAGCTGGGCGATGTTGGCGCCGCCACGCTTCTCGTCCTCGGCCTTGGCGCTCCCGAGGTCGTGCATCGCGATGCCCCACTCGAAGGTGGTCGCGAGCAGCACGTTCGCCGCGGGCTGCATCAGGTTGATCGGTCGCCACGGCTCATCGCGGGTCATCCGGAGGATCCCGAATCCCACGTCATGGTCCATCCCGACGATGTTGGTGTACGTGTGGTGCGAGTAGTTGTGCGCGCGTTTCCACTGCGATGTCGGACCGGTCATGTCCCACTCCCACGTGGTGGAGTGGATCTCCGGATCGTTCATCCAGTCCCACTGTCCGTGCACCACGTTGTGGCCGAGCTCCATGTTCTCGATGCACTTGGCGAGGGCCAGCATGGTGGTGCCCGCGAGCCAGGCCGGCCGGTACTTGCTGCCGAACAGGGTCAGCCGGCCACCGACCTCGAGGACGCGCTGGAGCCGGATGACATTGCGGATGTACCGCGCATCGCGCTCACCGCGCGAATCCTCGATATCGCGGCGGATCTCGTCGAGTTCGCGCCCGAGCGCCTCGATGTCGGCTTCGGTGAGGTGTGAGAATTCTTTGATGTCCGTGATGGCCATCAGGGCCCTCCGATGGGGATAAGTAGATTGCCTGCGGAGGCCCCCGCGGCGTATCCGATACCGACAACGATAGCCGACATCCGTGAACTCGAGATGACGGAAAACCTAGAGGTCAAAGGTGCAGTCACCAGCAGCCGAAGCGATACAGGTCTGCACCCGCTCGCCCTCGCCGTGTTCGCGCCCGGACCGCAGATCCCGGGTGTGACCGGCGACGAGCGGAACCACACAGGTCTGGCAGATTCCCATCCGGCACCCGAACGGCATCTGGACCCCGACCTTCTCTCCGGCCTCGAGCAGGGTGGTCGCGCCGTCGATCTCGATGCTGCGGCCCGTCTTGGTGAAGGTCACCGTGCCGCCCTGCCCGGCGTTGTCCGCGCGCGAGATCGCGAACCGCTCGGTGTGCAGTCGGTCGGCGAGACCTTCCTCCTGCCAGACGCGTTCGATCTCGTCGAGCATCGGCGTCGGCCCGCATGCCCAGGTCTGCCGCTCACGCCAATCCGGGTACAGCGCGTCGAGGTCCGCCAGCCGGAACCGGCCACCGGTCCTGGTGTGCTGGACCTGGGAGACAAAACTGGGATGCGACTCGTGCAGCGCCGACAACTCCTCGCCGAACATCACGTCCTCGGCGGTCGGCGCGGAATGCACGTGCACCACGTCCGGCAGCTCGTCGCGGCGCACCATCGCGCGCAGCATCGCCATCACGGGGGTGATGCCGCTGCCCGCGGTGAGGAAGAGGATCTTCGCAGGCGGCGGCTCCGGGAGCGCGAAGTTGCCCTGCGGTGCGGCCAGCCGGATCACGGTTCCCGAGGGCACGCCGTTGATCAGGTGGCTCGACAGCTTGCCCTCCGGCATCGCCTTGACCGCGATCGAGATCCGCTTCTTCTCCCAGTTCGGCGGGGAGGTCAGCGAGTACGACCGCCAGTGGAATCGTCCGTCCACGAGCAGTCCGATGCCGATGTACTGGCCCGGCTGGTAGTCGAAGTCGAAGCCCCACCCGGGCTTGATCACGAGGGTTGCCGAATCTGCGGTCTCCTTGCGGACCTCGATGACCTTGCCGCGCAGCTCACGCGCCGACCACAGCGGGTTCGCCAGGTGCAGGAAGTCGTCCGGCAGCAGGGGCGTGGTCACCCGCGTCACCGCTCCGCGCAGCATGTTCAGCTTCGGCCGGCGGGGCGCCGAGATATCGGCAGCAGGCGCCTCGAGCCAGTTCCTCAAACCCATCAACAATCCATCCACTCACGTAGGTTACGGAACCGTAGGTTACCTACACGCGTGCCCTGCTGTCACGCGGACCGTCACAACAGATCGAGTAAGAATGCGAGCTCCTGGGTGGCATACCAGGCCAACTCGTGATCCTCGGCGTCACCGAGCACGAATTCGGCGTCCGCATCACCCAGATCGGCCGCGTCGATCGCCTCCACGGCCTTGGCGATCGCCGGCTCCGCCTCCGCGAGATCGACATGGACTGACGCCACCTCGGCCAGCGTCACCGGCGCCGCCAAGCGGACAACGGCGTCGTCGAGATCGGGCCGCAGCTTCGCCTCGTCCACGTCCGCGGCGATGACCGCGCGGCGCTGGATGCTCGCGGCGCCCTCGTCATCGTCCTCGGCGGCGAGCAGTCGCAGCGAGGCCCGTGCCGCCTCCGTCATCGCGACCTCGGCCAGCTCATCGTCGTCGCCGGAGGCATACGCCTCGCGCAGCGCCGGGGTGACCGCGAACGCGGTGCGGCTCACCGGATCGAACTCCTGGTCCGCGACCAACCTCTGCAACATCGCGATGGTCGCCGGGATGTAGACCCTCATGCGTAATCCTTATGTAGTGGCATCCAACAGCTCCTCGAGCGACTCGTACAGAAGCGCCGTCACCACATCCACGTCGGACATCGCATCGCGGTCGGCATTCAAACCGTAGTAGACGTGGCCGTTATATGACGTCAGGCCGACACTGAGCGTCTGGTTCTTCAGCAACGGCGACACCGGATACATCTCGAGAACCTTCGCCCCGCCCAGGTACAGCGGGGACTGCGGGCCGGGCGCATTGGTGATCATCAGATTGAACACCCGTTGCGAGAGCCCACTGGCCACCCGCAGGCCCATCGCGTGCAGGGTCGCAGGCGCGAGACCCGACATCCGGGCCAGCGGCAGCGCGGCCGACCTGTTCTGCTTCGTGTGTGCCTCGGTGGCGTGCGCGATGTGCGAGAGCCGCACCACCGGGTTCAGCTCCCCCACCGGCAGGTCGACCAGGAACGAGGACACCCCGCGCTCGGCGACCCCGGAATCGACCGCCATCGGCACCAGCGCACGCACCGTGGTGAACGCGGTGACCGGTTCGCCGCGGGACAGCAACCAGTTCCGCAGCGCCCCGGTCAGCACCGCCAGGATCGCGTCGTTGACCGTGCACGAGTACTTGTCACGGACGGCCCGGTAGTCCGCCAGGGACGTCTTCGCGACGGCGAATCGCCGGTTCCGGGAGATCGGCGCGTTCAACGGGCTGGTGGGCGCCGTGTGCGCGGCCGTCCGGACCACCGCGGCGATGTTGCCTGCCACCTCGGCCGCCGTCCCGATCAGGTCGCCGACCGCCATCCGGAGGGTGGCCGCTCCCTCGCTCGGGCGCGCGACCATCTCAGCGACGGCATCGAGCACCAACTCCGCCTCGCGCGGTTCGCGCCGCGGCATCCACAGTTCCTCGATCGGCGGCGGCGGCGTCTTCGTCGGGTCGAGCAGCACCTGACCGATCTCGAGCGCGTGCTCGCCGTCCACCAGCGAGGAATGCGATTTGGTGAAGATCGCCACCCGGTTCTTGGACAGCCCCTCCACGAGGTACATCTCCCACAGCGGCCGGGAGCGGTCCAGCGGTCGTGAGGTCAGCCGCGCCACCAGGTCGTGCAACTGCTCGTCGGACCCCGGCTTCGGCAGCGCCGAACGCCGGACGTGATAGGTGATGTCGAAGTCCCTGTCGTCCACCCACACCGGCCGGGCGAGGCCGAACGCCACCTCCCGCACCCGCTGCCGATATCGCGGCACCAGCGCCAGCCGGTTCTCGACGCGGGTCAGCAGGTCCTCGTAGTCGAGACCCGACCGCGGTGGCTGCAGGATCGACAGCGAACCGAGATGCATCGGGGTGTTGCTCGCCTCGAGGAAATAGAACGACGCATCGAGTGTGGTCAGCCTGTTCACCATTGCACCGGCACCCCCTGCCCGAGATCGAAGAGAATCCGTAGTTCCGTTGCCGTGGCCTCCGGGTCCACGTGGTGCACCCCGACCATCCCCGACGCGGCGGCGCCGCGGACGTTGACCGCGAGATCGTCGACGAACACGCAGTCCACCGGCGCCAGTCCGAGACGATCCGCGGTCAGCCGGTAGATCCGCGGGTCGGGCTTGGCCATTCCGACGTCGCCGGAGAGCACCACCTCGTCGACCAGAACCCCGTTGCCCAGCCCGCGCAGTTCCGCGCCCGCCGGCCCGCCGGGATCGTTGCTGAGGATGGCCGAGCGAACCCCGACCGCGCGCAGTGCCCCGATGATCTCGGTCAGTACCGCACGGTCCGAGCCCGATCCGGCCAGCACGCCGCCGAAGTCCACCACCAACCCTTGCATCCGCCCACCCTATGGCTCCGGGAACATCCGCGCGCGATGAGGTTCGCGAGAACCCGCGCGCCGCTTCCTGATCCGTGCAATCCTTCAGTCCGTCCGGCCTCTCCTCGGACTCGGCACCGCTGCCCGGCGACTCGTCACGAGCCGCCCGTCGAGACAGGAGACGTCCCTCATGCGCGACACCCACAGGTTCCTGACCCAGGCCCCGCGATGCGAACCGCCCATCACTGGCCGGACGGAGTCTCGAGCCGCCGCACACCGCGCTCCGACCCGCTCGCCGCACAGCGGTCGATCCCCCGTGAGCGGCCGCGGTCATGGGAGGCCACCGGCCGAGCCCGTGGCGATCGACCCCGAGGCGCAACGGTTCGCCGAGCACGCCCTCCGGCTGACGCTCGAGGTGCTCGACCGTCGGCGGCCGCCGGCGCAGCTGCGGCCGCTGCTGGCGCCCGCGCTGGTCGGCCTCGTCGGCGCGCTGGCCCAGCGACCCCTGCCTGCCCGTGGGCTCGGCGTCGCCTGCCTGGGCCGCGTGCACCTGCGACCGAGCGGTGCCGATTCCGCCGAGGTGTTCGGCAGCTACTCACGCGGGCCGCGGATGTTCGCCGTCGCGGCCCGCCTCGAACGCACGCCAGCCGCCCTCGGATGGGGCGGCTGGCGTGTCACATCACTTCAGGTCGGCTGAGGCCGGTCACTTCTTGCGCTTGGACCGTCCGGCTTGTCGGCGCTCGCGCCGGGAACCCTCGCCCGCACCCGCGGCGGTCCGGCGGACCTGAGCGTTGCCGTCCTCGGCGGGACCCGAGTAGGTCAGCCGGGTCTCCTCCGACGCATCGAGGCCCTTGGCACGCAGCGCGGCCGGGGCGGCGGGGGCGGCGGGAGCCTGCTCCTCGGTCGGCAGCGCGGCGGGCGCCTGACGCGCCGCGGTTGCGGCTGCCGTCCAACCCGAATGCTCCGGTTCTGCCGCCGGCGCGGCCTCGACCTGCAGGTTGAACAGGAATCCGACCGACTCCTCCTTCAGCCCCTCCAGCATCGCGGTGAACATGTCGAAGCCCTCGCGCTGGTATTCGACCAGCGGGTCACGCTGGGCCATCGCCCGCAGGCCGATGCCCTCCTTGAGGTAGTCCATCTCGTAGAGGTGCTCACGCCACTTGCGGTCGAGAACCGACAGCAGCACGCGCCGCTCGAGTTCACGCATCCCGTTCTCGCCTGCGATCTCGTCGATCTGTCGCTCGCGTGCGTCGTAGGCCGCCCGCACGTCCGCCAGCAGCGCATCGCGCAGTTCCTCACGAGTGAGATCGCCGCGCTCGCCGATCTCGGTCTCGCCGGTCAGCTCCTTGTGGTCGATGCCGACCGGGTACAGCGTCTTGAGCGCCGTCCACAGCTGCTCGAGGTCCCAGTCCTCCACGTAGCCCTCGGCGGTGGCGCCGTCGACGTAGGCGGTGACCACGTCGGTGATCATGCCCTCGACCTGGCCCTCCATGTCCTCGCCCTCGAGGATCTGGCGACGCTCGGCATAGATGACCGTGCGCTGCTGGTTCATCACCTCGTCGTACTTCAGGACGTTCTTGCGGATCTCGAAGTTCTGCTGCTCGACCTGCGTCTGGGCGCTCTTGATGGCCTTGGAGACCATCTTCGCCTCGATCGGCACGTCGTCGGGCAGGTTGAGGCGCGTCATGATCGACTCGAGGGCAGCGCCGTTGAACCGCCGCATCAACTCGTCGCCGAGCGACAGGTAGAAGCGGGACTCGCCCGGGTCGCCCTGGCGGCCGGAACGGCCTCGGAGCTGGTTGTCGATGCGGCGGGACTCGTGCCGCTCGGTGCCGAGCACGTAGAGTCCGCCTGCCGCTCGCACGTCCTCCGCGTCGGCCTTGACCTGGGCCTTGACCTCTTCGAGTGCGGGCTCCCACGCGGCCTCGTACTCGTCGGGGGTCTCGACGGGGTCCAGCCCCTGCTTGCGCAGGTGCAGGTCGGCGAGGATGTCCGGGTTTCCGCCCAGCACGACGTCGGTGCCACGGCCGGCCATGTTGGTGGCCACGGTGACCGCACCGGTGCGGCCTGCCTCGGCGACGATGGTCGCCTCCTGCTCGTGGAACTTCGCGTTGAGCACACTGTGCACGACGCCGCGCTTGGTGAACTGCTTGGACAGGTACTCCGAGCGCTCGACGCTGGTGGTGCCGATGAGGACCGGCTGGCCCTGCTGGTGGCGCTCGACGACGTCGTCGACGACGGCGGCGAACTTCGCCTCCTCGGTCTTGTAGATCAGGTCGCCCTGGTCGACGCGGACCATCGGACGGTTCGTCGGGATCGGGATCACGCCGAGACCGTAGGTCTGGTGCAGCTCGGCGGCCTCGGTCTCGGCCGTGCCGGTCATGCCCGAGAGCTTGTCGTAGAGGCGGAAGTAGTTCTGCAGGGTGATCGTGGCGAGGGTCTGGTTCTCGGCCTTGATCTCGACCTTTTCCTTGGCCTCGATGGCCTGGTGCATGCCCTCGTTGTAGCGGCGGCCGACCAGGATGCGTCCGGTGAACTCGTCGACGATGATGACCTCGCCGTCACGGACGATGTAGTCCTTGTCCTTCTGGTAGAGCTCCTTGGCCTTGACGGCGTTGTTCAGGTAGCTGACCAGCGGCGAGTTCGCGGCCTCGTAGAGGTTGTCGATGCCGAGCTGATCCTCGACGAGTTCGACGCCCGCCTCGTGCACGCCGACCGTGCGCTTCTTGATGTCGACCTCGTAGTGCACATCGCGCTTGAGCAGCGGCGCGATGCGGGCGAACTCGCCGTACCACTTGCTGGACGCGTCGGCCGGGCCGGAGATGATCAGCGGTGTGCGGGCCTCGTCGATGAGGATCGAGTCGACCTCGTCGACGATGGCGAAGTTGTGGCCGCGCTGCACCAGGTCGTCGAGGCTGTGCGTCATGTTGTCGCGCAGGTAGTCGAAGCCGAACTCGTTGTTGGTGCCGTAGGTGATGTCGGCCGCGTACGCCGAGCGCCGCTCGGCCGGGGTCATCCCCGACAGGATCACGCTGGTGTCGAGGCCAAGGAAGCGGTGCACACGGCCCATCCACTCGGAGTCACGCTTGGCCAGGTAGTCGTTGACCGTGACCACGTGCACGCCGTCGCCCGCGATCGCGTTGAGGTAGGCCGGGAGCACACAGGTCAGGGTCTTGCCCTCACCGGTCTTCATCTCGGAGACGTTCCCGAAGTGCAGCGCAGCGCCGCCCATGACCTGGACGGTGTAGTGCTTCTGGCCGAGCACCCGCCAGGAAGCCTCCCTCGCCACTGCGAACGCCTCGGGCAGCAGCTCGTCGAGGGTCTCCCCGCGGGCGTACCGCTCCCGGAACTCCGCCGTCTTCGCGTGGAGTTGGGCGTCGGACAGGGCTTCCACGTCGGGCGAGAGGGTGGATACGTGCTCGGCGATGTGCTTGAGCCGCTTGACCATGCGACCTTCACCAACACGGAGCAGCTTCGAAAGCGACAACGACGGCACGGGCTTAAACGTCCTCAATCCTCGGCGGGCAGGTGGTGTACACGGTGGAGCCGGTCGGGAGAGTTCTCTCCCGACCGGCTCCATGGTAGGCGTTAACTCAATTGACCGGGGTCAGGCCAGTCGGATCAGGCCATAGTCGAACGCGTGTCGCCGGTAGACGACAGAGGGCCGATCCGATTCCTTGTCGTGGAACAGGAAGAAGTCGTGGCCGACCAGTTCCATCTCGTACAGGGCGTCGTCGACGCTCATCGGTGCTGCGGTGTGCACCTTGGTCCGCACTACCTGACCTGGGCCGTCGGGCGGCACGGTCTCGGATTCGAGTGACAGGTCGGGCGAAATCGCCAGGGAATCGTCCTCGGCGAGGGCTGCGGTCGCCTCGGCCACCGAGACCGGTGTCTTGTCGCCGTAGTGGACGCGGCGCCGATCCTTGGTGCGGCGCAGTCTGCTCTCCAGCTTGGTGGTGACGCCCTCGAATGCCGCGTAGAAACTGTCGGCGGTGGCCTCAGCCCTGGCGACGGGGCCCTTGCCCCTGGCGGTGATCTCGACGCGCTGGCAGCTCTTGGCCTGTCGTCGATTGCGCTCGTGATAGAGCTCCACGTCGAAGAGGTAGATCGTGGGATCGAAGCGCTCGAGCCGAGCCAGCTTCTCTGAGACATACACACGGAAGTGGTCGGGGACCTCGACATTGCGGCCCTTCACCACAATGTCGGCGCGCGGGCCGTCAGGCTGCCCGGCCGAGTCCGTCTCTTCTTCGAAAAAAACCGAGGCTTTTGAAGGGTTCGTCACGGTACCTCCAGGTTACGGCCGTGTCACCGCGGTGACAGTCGGCGGGTGATCTGCGCCGGGAGGGGACCGCCCGGCGCCAGGTTTGGGGTATCACCTCCCGCCCGTGTCGTCGGTTGTGTTGGCGACGCTAGTCCGAGTTGGACGCGAGTGCCAGCGTTCTCCCCGATTGATTCATGCGGCGCCGATCACAAGCACGGCATCGACCCTGACACCGCTCCCGGCGAGGACCCGTACGGACTCCGCGGCCGTCGCCCCGGTCGTCAGAACGTCGTCGACGAGCACCACGCAAGCAGACCGGCCGGTTCGCGAACCCGGGGCCACCATGATCCGACCCGACAGGTTCTCGACGCGCGCCCGCGCCGAGAGTCCGACCGAATCCTTAACTCCCCGAGCAAATTTCAGAATCGGCAACACCGCAACCGGTTCGGGCGACAGCGCCGACACCGCCGCCAACGCCGCCCGGGTCACCGGGTCTCCCCCGCGCACTCGCGCCGCCCTCGCCCGGGTCGGCGCAGGCACCAAGGTCAATCCGGCGAGTTCCGGCGGGTCGATCTCGCCGAGTTCTCGAAGCCGCCCAAGAGCACCGGCCAATGCGTGCCCGAGCGGCCTCGCCAGGTCCCGGCGGCCGCGTTCCTTGGCGGCGATCACCGCGCTCCGGCGCGGACCCGTGTACCGCCCCAGCGCCCAGGCCGGAACCCCCGGATCGAGCCGGGGAGCGAGCCGCACCGGGTCGCCCGACAGCTCCGCCCGGCACCGGTCACACCAGTCGGTGCCGACTGCCCCGCAGCCGCCACACTCGCGGGGCAGGATCAGGTCGACGAGCGCGCGCATGCACCGCAGTGTGCACCCGCGCTACGACAGTCAGCCGGGCAGCACGGGGGTGGCCTTGACCCCGGTCAGTCCGGGCACCTCACGCCAGTACCGGTCGGACGCCGGGTCGTTGTTGTTGAGCTGGAACACCCCGCGCGCGTCTCCGACGAACACCGTCGTCGGGGAGGCATCGACGGAGTCCACCGGAGATGTCAGGTTCCGGCTCGGCAGCGCGTCCATCCGGGAGCCGTCCTGCGACACCATGACCACCGGGATCTCGGACGCCGCCCTGACCACAACCACGGAGTCGGCACCACTCCAGTCCAGCGCCACAGCCGGGCTACCGAGACCGACCGCGGCCGGGCGCGGATTCGTGAGCTGGTATTGGCCGTCCGGACGCCGCTCTGCAGTCGCGACGTACACCTTGCCGTCGACGATGATCGCCGCCCGCACGCCGTCGCGGGACAGCCGCAGTTCGGTGATGGACCCGCCCAGCCCCGCGATCGCGGCCGAGTCGACGGGCTGAACGGACATCTGGCCTGCCGGGTCCCGCTCGGCGCGGACCACCCGGGAACCGTCCACCACCGCCCAGATGGACCCGTTGTCGGGCGACCAGGTGGGCCTGGTGATGGAACCGCCCTGGAGCAGCGGCACCGCGTCACCGTCGATCGGGCCTGCCATCAAGGTCCGAACCGTCCCGGACGCCTGGCCCGCGGCCGACACGCCCGCGGCCCATCTGCCGTCCCGGGACAACGCGATGGACTCGAGGCTCGTCGCCGAACCGAAGTAGCCGGGCCTCGGCAACACGCCGGTATCGGTCACGCTGACCAACGCCCCGCCCCGCAGCGCGTTCAGCCCGACGACCCCGCTCACCGAGGCCGTCGGGTTGGTCGAGGCGACGTCGGCGGTGCTCCATCCCTGCGGGTACCGCTCGTCGAGCGGCTTTCCGTCCGCGAGCAGCACGTACGGCCCGGAGATCTCGGCCGTGGCGAGGGTCCACACGACCTGCGCTGCCAGCAGCTCGCGCTGATGCTGGTCGAGTCCCTGCGCGCCCTGGAAGTCGATGCGGACGCCGCCGAACCCGATGCCGACGCCCTCGGTGCGGCCATCGGCCTTGGTGACCGGCCCGCGCCGCGACAGGCCCGCCAACTCGTTCTCGACCGCGTTCGCCAGCACCGCCTTGGGGCCGGCGATGAGCAGGTCCACCAGCCGCTCCGGGAGATTCTCCTGGCGGGCCGAGATCCAGCGCAGGTCGGGCACGACCATGTTCTCGCTGGGAGCGACGAAGTACAGGGCGTTGCGCTGATAGGTCTTGAGGAACTGCGGCCGGTCCATGATCACGCCGGGCGGGAGTTCGTCGATCCGCCACTGACCGTCGGTTCGGTGCAGATGGACCTTGGCCTCGAAATTTCCCTCGGTCGCCTGATAGGAACCGCCGGGTTCGAGCTGACCGACCTTGTTCGCGCGGATGGTGAAGGTGGCCGTGTCGCCATTGCGCTGTTCCTCGAGCACATCCACCTTGTCGACGATGGTCGTGCTCGCGGCGTCGTCCCAGCGCTCCGCTGTGGCCGGGGTCAGGAACTGGCGTGCCGCGGCATGCCGGTTCACCGGGTCCGTGCTGGCCGCGAAGAAGTCCCGCAGCAGCAGGTTCGGCTCGCGGCCGGGCAGCGGCACCGGTACCTCCCCGGTGACCGGGCTGGGCGCGATGGTGCCGATCGCCTGCGGGGTGGACGAGTCGGGGAGGCTGGCGCAGCCGGCAAGCAGGAAAACCGACGCCAGCGCCGCGACGATCCGTACCCTCATGGCCGCTCCCTGAGCATCGGTACGCTGCTCGCCTCATCCGGGTCGAGCGACTCGCTCCGCGTCTGGAGCCCGTCATCGGATCGGGCGGTCCCCGGAATCGGCTGACCCTGAGCGTGTTTGCGGGCCGACGGCTTCAGCGGCAGCGGGCTGCTGGTGATCTTGTGGCCGCGCACCAGGGGAAGCGTCAACCGGAAGCATGCGCCCTCCCCCGGCTCGCCCCACGCCTCGAGCCGGCCGTCGTGCAGCCGCGCGTCCTCGAGGCTGATGGCCAGGCCGAGACCGGTTCCCCCTGAGCGGCGCACCCGGGACGGGTCCGAACGCCAGAACCTGTTGAACACCAGCTTCTCCTCGCCTGGGCGAAGTCCGATCCCCTGATCCCGCACGATGAACGCCGCCGCGTCGGCATCCGCGCGCAGCCGCAGCAACACCGGCTTGCCCTCCCCGTGGTCGATCGCGTTGGCGAGCAGGTTCCGCAGGATGCGCTCGACCCGGCGGGGATCGACGGACGCGATCACCGGCTCGTCCGGCAGATCGAGGATCAGTTCGGTCGAGGACTCACGGGCGAGATGGCGGATCGTCGACACCGCGGCCCGCGCGCTCATCCGCAGGTCGAGTTGTTCGTTGGACAGCTCGGCGACGCCCGCGTCGTGGCGGCTGATCTCCAGTAGGTCGTTCAGCAGCGACTCGAACCGGTCGAGCTCGGCGACGAGCAGCTGGGAGGAACGCCGCATCGCCGGATCCAGGTCCGCACTGCCGTCGTGGATCAACTCGGCGGCCATCCGCACGGTGGTCAGCGGGGTCCGCAGCTCGTGGCTCACGTCCGAGGTGAACCGCTTCTGCAGGTTGCCGAACTCCTCGAGCTGGGTGATCTGTTTGGACAGGCTCTCCGCCATGTCGTTGAAGGAGACGGCAAGCCTGGCCATGTCGTCCTCGCCGCGGACCGGCATCCGTTCCTTGAGCCTGCCGTCCGCGAAGCGCTCCGCGATCCGCGAGGCCGACCTGATCGGAAGCACCACCTGACGGGCGACCAGCATCGAGATCGCGGCCAGCAACACCAACAGCACCGCGCCACCGATGAGCATCGTGCCGCGCATCAGCGACAGGCTCTTCTCCTCGGCCGCCAGCGGGAACACCAGGTACAACTGCAGGCCGGCGACGTCGGACGCCACCGGGCTGCCGACGATCAGCGCCGGACCGGAGTAGCCCTCCGGATCCGAGACCGTCGCGAACTGGTAGCTGACCTGATCCTTCCTGACGAACTCGCGGAGGTTGTCCGGGATCTGCCCGATCGGGCCGCTGGACTCGGTTTGATGTGGCGGCACAGCCGGTGCCACCAGGACGGGAGTGAAGGTGCCCGCGGCGCCCGAGGCCGCGCCCGCGTCACTCTCCCGATTCGTCAGCGCCGCGCGCGCCCCGTCGAGCTGGGTCTCGAGCGAGGTACCGTCGTCGGCTCCCGCCAACTCGTTCTGCACGGTGCTGCGCGCACGGTCCATCTCCTCGGTGGCGGCGGTGATCTTCGCCTCGAGCAGCCGATCGGTGATCTGGCTGGTCAGCACCACACCGAGAATGGTGATGACCACCAGCGACAGCGTCAGGGTCGAGACCACGACCCGGAGCTGCAGTGAACGCCGCCACAGGTGCCCGAGCGAATGACTCAGGTCCTTGCAGCGGCGCAGCAGCGGCGTGAAGGTTCCGTTGATACGCCGCCGCGTACGAGAGAATCGGATCACGGCGGTCCGGCCTTGTAGCCGACCCCCCTGACCGTGAGCACCACTTCGGGATTCTCAGGATCGGTTTCGACCTTGGCGCGCAGCCGCTGGACGTGGACGTTGACCAGGCGGGTGTCGGCGGCGTGGCGATATCCCCACACCTGCTCGAGCAGGACCTCGCGGGTGAAGACCTGGCGGGGCTTGCGGGCCAGGGCGACGAGGAGGTCGAACTCGAGGGGCGTGAGGGCGATGAGCTGGCCCTCACGGGTGACCTTGTGGGCGGGCACGTCGATGACGATGTCCGCGATGCTGAGCAGCTCGGCCGGCTCGTCCTCAGTGCGCCGCAGCCGGGCCCGCACACGGGCCACGAGCCCCTTCGGCTTGAAGGGCTTCATGATGTAGTCGTCGGCACCCGACTCGAGCCCGAGCACCACGTCGACGGTGTCCGTCTTGGCGGTCAGCATCACGATCGGGACCCCGGAATCGGCACGCAGCACCCGGCACACGTCGATGCCGTTCATCCCCGGCAGCATCAGGTCAAGGAGCACCAGGTCGGGGCGGATCTCTCGGACTGCGGTCAGCGCCTGCGTGCCGTCCCCGACGACGAAGGGCTCGAAGCCCTCCCCACGGAGCACGATGGTGAGCATCTCGGCCAGAGCCGTGTCGTCATCGACAACCAGAATGCGTGGCTTCATATCCCTATCGTGTCATCTCGGGACGCCGGAACCCGTCGTTGCGTGGGGTCCGGCGCAGTGTGTCGTCATATCCACTGTGCCAGATCCGCGGCAAGTGCCGCCGGATCGACGTTCGGGTCGATCAGCTTCCAGCTCGAGACCCACTCCCGCTGGGCCAGTCCCCGGTACACCGCACCGGTCCTGGTCTGCAGATCCGAGTCCCGCTCGTAGGCGTCGAGTTCGCGGGTCGAGTCGGACGCCTCCCTGGCCAGCGCGCGCGCCCGCGCCAGTTCGACGGGCACGTCGAGCAGCATCTGCAGCGCCGGTCGTGGCAGCCCGAGGCGATCGAACTCCAGCTCACGCACCCAGCGGACGAATTCGCCGTCCGGCCCCTGCCGCAGGCGCGCCGCACCGTAGGCCGCGTTGGAGGCCACGTACCTGTCGAGCAGCACGATGTCGTGTCGCTCGAGCAGGTCCGTCAGTTCCGTCACCGCGCCGCCTCGGTCGAGCGCGAAGAGCACGGCCATCGCGTGGACCGACTCGGCCAGATCACCGTGGGCGCCCTTGAGCGCCTCGGCCGCGAGATCCGCGTGGATCGACACGCCGTAGCGGGGAAAGGTGTCCACAGCGACGCGGACGCCGGCCGACGTGAGCTCGGAGACGAGCTTGTCGACCAGCGTCCGCTTGCCCGCGCCGTCGAGACCCTCCAGCGCGATCAGTGTTCCCACTGCGGTGTTGCTCAGTACCGGTAGTGCTCGGGCTTGTACGGGCCCTCGACGTCCACGCCGATGTACTCGGCCTGGTCCTTGGAGAGCTTGGTCAGCGATCCGCCGAGCGCCTCGACGTGGATCTTCGCGACCTTCTCGTCCAGGTGCTTGGGCAGGCGGTAGACCTCGTTGTCGTACTCGTCCGGCTTCGTCCACAGCTCGATCTGCGCGATGACCTGGTTGGAGAAGCTGTTGCTCATCACGAACGAGGGGTGGCCGGTGGCGTTGCCCAGGTTCAGCAGGCGTCCCTCGGACAGCACGATGATCGAGTGGCCGTCCGCGAACGTGAACTCGTCGACCTGCGGCTTGATGTTGATGCGGGTGACGTCGGCCGCCCGCTCCAGGCCTGCCATGTCGATCTCGTTGTCGAAGTGACCGATGTTGCCCAGGATCGCCTGGTGCTTCATCTGCTTCATGTGCTCGAAGGTGATGATGTCCTTGTTACCCGTCGAGGTGATGACGATGTCGGCCCAGCCGATCGCCTCCTCCACGGTCTTGACCTCGAAGCCGTCCATCAGCGCCTGCAGGGCGTTGATGGGGTCGATCTCGGTGACCGCGACCCGCGCTCCCTGGCCGCGCAGGGCCTCCGCGCAGCCCTTGCCGACGTCGCCGTAGCCGCAGACCAGCGCCGCCTTGCCGCCGATCAGCACGTCGGTGCCGCGGTTGATGCCGTCGAGCAGCGAGTGCCGGGTGCCGTACTTGTTGTCGAACTTGCTCTTGGTGACCGAGTCGTTGACGTTGATGGCCGGGAAGGTCAGCTCACCGGCCGCGGCCACCTGGTACAGGCGCAGCACGCCGGTGGTGGTCTCCTCGGTGACACCCTTGACGGAGTCCGCGATCGTCGTCCACTTGGACTTGTCGGCCTCGAGCGACTGGCGCAGCAGCGCGAGGAACACCTTGTACTCGTCCGAGTCGTGCTCGTCGTCGGTGGGCGGCACGACGCCCGCCTTCTCGAACTGCGCGCCCTTGAGCACCAGCATGGTGGCGTCGCCGCCGTCGTCGAGGATCATGTTCGCGGGCTCGCCCGGCCAGGTGAGCATCTGCTCGGCCGCCCACCAGTACTCCTCCAGCGTCTCGCCCTTCCAGGCGAACACGGGGATGCCCTTGGGCTCCTCCGGGGTGCCGTGCGGGCCGACGACGATCGCGGCCGCGGCGTGATCCTGGGTGGAGAAGATGTTGCACGAGGCCCAGCGGACCTCGGCGCCGAGCGCTGCCAGCGTCTCGATCAGCACGGCGGTCTGGATCGTCATGTGCAGGGACCCGGAGATGCGGGCACCCTTGAGCGGCAGGACCTCGGCGTACTCACGACGAAGGGCCATCAGGCCCGGCATCTCGTGCTCGGCGAGACGGATCTCCTTGCGGCCGAACTCGGCGAGCGAAAGGTCCGCCACCTTGTAGTCGATTCCGTTGCGGGTATCCGCCTCGAGCTTGTTCTCAGACACTGAGGTCGTCATCTGCCTCTCCTGGTTGCCGATATCTCGGGTAAGGCTATCGGGTTTCCTCCGGGGGCGGGCGCGCGAGTTACGCCTCGGCGGCGCCGACGATCGCCTCGATGAAGGGCACGAAGATCCGGGCCAGGTCCTCGGCCACGTTGCGATCCGACTCCGGCGGCATCGAGATGTAGCCGATCGCCAATCTGACGATTCCCCGACTGAGGATTCCGGCGTCGGCAGGCGAAGCCTGAATCCAGCTGCGCTCCAATGTTTCCGCGAGCCTTGCCGAGGCGTGGTCGAGCAGCGGGGCGCTGTCGGTGGTGATCAGTCGCAGCAGGTCCGGCTTGGCTTCCCCGGTGAGCAGCGACTGGACCAGTGGATCGGAGGCACTCTGCCGGAAGAACGTGGTGAAGGCCTCGACCAGCGCCACGTGCGGCCGACCCGCATTGCCGTAGATGGAGTCCTCGATGGCTCCGACGAAGCTGTCCGCCAGTTGCAATGCGTACGCCTGCGCGAGACCCTGCCTTGACTTGAACTCGTTGTAGACGGTCTGCCTGCTGACCCCCGCTTCGGCCGCGATGTCGGTCATGGTCACCTCGGACCAGTCCTTGACCGACAGCAGGTCCCGCATCGCGCCGAGAACCGAATCCCGCAGCAGCGTGCGGGTCGCCTGTTGGAACGGGATTCGGTTCGTCGGTGCCATGGTGGCGAGAGTGGCAGCATGCATCCGGGCCGTCAAACAGGAACCCGCTGACTCAACGCCGTGAGGTCCTGGCTCTCATCAGCCAGGAGCGCCGGATCGATCGTCGGGTGCTCGCCGATCAGGACCCGCGCCGCGCGGAGGTCCTTGGGCCTGCCGAGGGTCACCGCGCCGACCAATCGGCCCTCCCGACGCGTGAGCAGGGTGAAGTCACGCCCGGCGATGCTGCCCCGAACGACGGTGTCGTCGTTGGCCTGCGGCCACCCCGCGATCTGGAGATTGAGCCCGTACTGCGAGGACCAGCACCAGGGCACCTCGCGGGCCGGTGCGGGCTCCGCACCTGCCAGGCCCACGAGCATCGCGCGCGCGGCGCCGGCGCCCTGGGTCTGCGCGGAGTTCCAGTGCTCGGTTCGATGCCGGCCGCCCAGCACGAGATTCGGGCAGTTGGCCACGTCCCCCGCCGCGTACACACCGGGCTCGGAAGTGGCGTAGCCCTCGTCCACCACGATCCCGTCCGCAATGGTGAGCCCGGCCCGCTCCGCGAGGAGCGTATTCGGCACCATTCCGACCGCGAGCAGCGCCGCGCCCGCGGACCAGGCCGTCCCGTCGTCGGCGGTGGCACGCACCCCGCCCGCACCGTCCGAGGCGAGCTCGGCGAGCCGCACGGAGGTGTGCAACGCCACGCCGTTTTCGCGATGGATCTGCTCGTACAGCGCGCCGACCTGCGGCGGGAGCACCCGGTGCAGCGGCGCGGGCGCCGCTTCGAGCATCGTCACCTCGGCACCGAGACCCCGGGCCGTGGCGGCGACCTCGGAACCGATAAGGCCAGCCCCGATCACCAGGATCGAATTGGTCCGGTCGATGGCGGCACGCAGCGGTGCCACGTCGTGCATCGACCGCAGCGCCAGCACGGCGTCACCGGCCGAGTGCTCGATGCCGCGCGCCCGGCCGCCGGTCGCGAGGAGCAGGGCGTCGTACGGCAGCTCCTCGCCGGTGTCGAGCCGGACCGATCGGCCGGCCACGTCGATCGAGAGGACGGCAACCGACGTGCGGAACTCGATCCCTCGCTCGGTCCAGTAGTCGGCCGCGCGGAGCCGGGCCTTCTCCGCGGGCATCGTCCCGAGCAACAGATCCTTCGAGAGGGCCGGCCGGCGGTACGGATGCGCGGGATCGTCGCCGATCACGGTCACCGCTCCCGAGAAGCCCTCCGCCCGTAGCATTTCAGCAGCGGTGATCCCGGCGACCCCGGTGCCCACGATCACGATCGAGCTCACGAGCGGGCAACCTCGACCATCTCGAAATCCGCCTTGGCCGCGCCGCAGTCAGGGCAGCTCCAGTCATCGGGGATGTCGTCCCAACGGGTGCCGGGCGCGATGCCGTCCTCGGGCCACCCCAGTTCCTCGTCGTACTCGAACCCACACTGGACACAGCGGTAGAGCTTCATCACGCAGTCCTCTCGAAATCGATCTTCTCCCGCACTCCGCAGTCCGGGCAGCACCAGTCGTCGGGAACCGAATCCCATGGGGTGCCGGCCGGGAATCCTTCTCGCGGGGCACCTTTCACTTCGTCATAGCGGTAGTCACACACCGGGCACTGATAGGCAGCCATGATCACGCCGCCCCGTAGCGGGAGAGGATCCGCTCACGCTTGGCCGGCTGGACATTCACCCGGGTGATGTCGCCGTCATAGTGGTCGAGGACGCGCTTGTCCATCACCTTGCGCCAGACCGGCGGGAAGTACGCGAGGGAGATCATGCTGGCGTAGCCGCTCGGCAGGTTCGGGGCGCCGTCCATGCTGCGCAGCGTCTGGTAGCGCCGCGTCGGGTTGGCGTGATGGTCACTGTGCCGCTGCAGGTGGTACAGGAAGATGTTGGTGCAGATGTGATCCGAGTTCCAACTGTGCGCCGGGGCGCAGCGCTCGTAGCGGCCACTCGCGGTCTTCTGACGAAGCAGTCCGTAGTGCTCGAGGTAGTTCACGGTCTCCAGCAGCGAGAAGCCGTAGACGGCCTGCAGCAGCAGGAAGGGCAGCACCTCCCAGCCGAACCCGGCGACGAGCGCGACGTACAGGACGACGGACATCAGCCAGGCGTTGAGCACGTCGTTGTGGATGCTCCACGTGCTCTTGCCGAGGCGTTCCATGCGGGTCTTCTCCAGCTCCCACGACGACTTCAGGCTGCCCCAGACGCTGCGCGGCAGGAAGGACCAGAAGGTCTCGCCGAATCGGGCGCTGGCCGGGTCCTCCGGGGTGGACACGCGAACGTGGTGGCCGCGATTGTGCTCGATGTAGAAGTGCCCGTAGAAGGTCTGGGCCAGGGTGATCTTGGACAGCCAGCGCTCGAGCTCGTCCTTCTTGTGGCCGAGCTCGTGGGCGGTGTTGATACCGATGCCGCCCATCACCCCGATGCTGAGCGCGAGTCCGATCTTGGAGGCGAGTCCCAGACCCCCCTCGATACCTAGCCAGGCGAGATTGTCCGCGGTCCACAGGTAGCAGGCGAACACCAGGCTCGCGAGCTGGAACGGGATGTAGACGTACGTGCAGTACCGGTAGTACTTGTCGTTCTCGAGCCGCTCCATCACCTCCTCGGGCGGGTTCTGGCCGTCCGGCCCGAAGAAGATGTCGAGCACCGGCAACAGCCCGTAGACGAGGATCGGCCCGATCCACCACCACACCGGTGAGACCGCCTGCCAGCCCAGCTCGTTGAACCCCCAGACCAGTCCGGCCGCGAGGAAGACGGCGGTCGGCGGGATCAGCCCCAGCAACCACAGATGCCGCTTCTTGTCTCGCCACTGCTCGGCGGGTGCCTGCGCCCCCGGATCGACCTGCATTGCCACGACTGCCTCCTCTGGGACGGGGCCCTCGACTGTGAGGTGAACCACGTAGATATGGACGATATGCCACATCAAGTCTTGTGTCTATACAAATCATTCTATTTGTAAACTGACTAAGGTGAGGTTTACCAATGTTCTCGAGTGAAAGAGGTGCGGTGTGGCGTCAGCCATGTATCGGCGAGCCATCCTGTCCATGAGCCTGGTGGCCGTCGCCGGAATCGCGATCGGTTGCAGCGCGCAGGCAGATGAGTCGTCCGCGGCCGGTGCCGGGGCGGGCGCCGAACCCGGCGCGCTGCCGGTGACCCTCGAGCACGCGTACGGGTCGACCACGATCAGCGAAACCCCGCAGCGGATCGCCGCCGTCGGCATCGGCGACACCGACGTCCTGCTCTCGCTCGGCATCACCCCGGTCCTCGTCCCCGCGTGGAAGGGCTCGGTGGACACCGGCATCGGGGCCTGGGCCGAGCCGAATCGGGGCGGAGCCGCCGCTCCCCCGGTCCTGGCCAACGCCGTCAGCGACTTCGACATCGAGGCGGTTGCCGCGGCGGCGCCCGACCTGATTCTCGCGGTGAACAACGCCATCGACGAGGACGAGTACCGCAAGCTCAGCGCCATCGCGCCGACCGTGCTGCACGCGCCCGACCAGACCGACTGGATGCTGCCCTGGCAGGACGTGACCACCCGGATCGGTGCTGCCGTCGGACGCCCGCAGGCCGCCGCCGAGCAGATCACCTCCGTCGAGGACACCTTCGGCGCCGCCCGCGCGGAGAATCCGCAGTTCGCAGGCAAGTCCGCAATCCTCGTTCGCGCCATGCCCGACGACACGTTCCGCGTCTACAGCCCCACCTCCGCGCGCGGCCAGATGCTCACCGAGCTCGGCTTCACGATGCCGGCGCAGCTGCGCGACCGATTCGGCGAAGCCCTCTACACCGACGTCTCGGCGGAGAACCTCCCGCTGCTCGAGGCGGACCTGCTGGTGATGGACAACTACGACGCCTCGAGCGAGCGGCTGCAGGCGATGCCGACCTTCACCGGGCTGGACGTGGTGCGGGGCGGACGCATGGTCGGACTGGACGCGGTGACCAGCGATGCCGTGTCCATGCCGAACCCGCTGACGATTCCGTTCGTGGTCGACGACCTGCTCGAGCGGATCAGCCGGACACCGGTCGGCTGACCCGCACCCGCGAGGTCCAGAGCCAGATCCCGACCGCCGAGGCGCCGGCCACGGCGGCCACCGTCCACCAGGGCGTGCCCGCCGCGGCAGTTCCCGCGTCCACGCGGTCGTAGAGCCGGCCCACCACCAGCGAGCCGATCAGCGTCAACACCCCGCCGAGGGTGTTGAGCATCCCGAAGTGGGCGCCCAGGTTCCGCTCGTGGGCCAGGACGCCTATGGTGTCGCGCATCGACGGCACCATCAGCATCTGGCCCAGATGCAGCGCGGCGACCCACAGCGCGACCCCGACCAGCCCGCCCGCCAGCGGGAGCAGGAACGACGCCGCGATGGTCGCCATCCCCGCGACCATCGAGACGCGGTGCCCGAGCCGGTTGGCCAGGGCGACCATGGGCGCCTGCCCGACGATCACGAGGATCGCGGCGGCCGCGAAGAACCAGCCGAGTGCCGCCTGCGACCCGGTGACCCGCTCCAACTGCTCGGGCAGCATCAGGTAGAGCTGGTTGTAGGCGAGCAACTGCACCCCGCACAGCGCCACGAAGACCATGAAGCCGCGGTTGCGCAACACCGACCGCCACACCCCGCGCAGGCTCGCGGCGCCCGTGTCGGAGCCGTGCGAGGTCGACGCGTCCCGCGGCAGCCAGCGCGCGAACATCACCCCGAGTCCCGCGAACAGGACCGCGGCGGACACCGCGGTCCACTCGAAGGGCACGCCGAGCAGGAGTGCCCCCAGCGCAGGCCCGACCACGGTGCCGAGTCGGCTGCACATCTGCTCGATACCGAACAGTTCGGTCCGCCGGATCACGCCGGCCTCCTCGAGCCCCCGGCCGTACGCGGCGTTCGCGGCCTCGACCGCCGGAGCGAACAGCGCCGCGGCCAGGCCGACCAGCAGCACGCCGACGATCATCGTGGCCAGGGTCGTCGCAACGCCGAGTACGACGAAACCGACCACGCGGATCGCGATGCCCAGCAACACCATCGGCCGCACACCGAACCTGTCGGCCAGGCTGCCGCCGACGAAGAACATGCCCTGCTGACTGAACGTCCTCAGCCCGAGCACCAGGCCGATCGCCCAGCCCGCCAGGTGCAGGTCCTGCGCCAGGTGTGCCGCGAGGAAGGGGACGACCAGGTAGAAGCCGATGTTGAACAGGACCATCGAGACGAGGATCAGGCGCACCGGCGCGGGCAGGGTGCGTGCCGTCCGGAACGCCCGGCCGATGGGGTCGAGCGGTCGGGCGCGCAGCACGATGGAGCAGCCTAGTCGGCCAGGGTCAGAGCCCGACCCCGCCTGGCCCCTCCGGACCGCCGAGGTGACCGAGCGCCTCGGCCTCCACACCCGGCTGGGGCCTGGCACGTAGGCCCACCATCGAATGCCGGTATCCGTAGAGGAAGTAGACGACGATGCCGATGGCCATCCAGACGACGAAGCGGATCCAGGTCTCCACCGACAGGTTGAGCATCAGCCACAGGCAGGCGAGCACCGCGAGGATCGGGACCAGCGGCACCAGGGGCACCTTGAAGCCGCGCGGCAGGTCCGGCCGCGTGCGACGCAGGATGATCACCCCGATGCACACGAGCACGAAGGCGAAGAGGGTGCCGATGTTGACCATCTCTTCGAGCGTGCCCATCGGGAAGAAGCCGGCCAGCAGGGCGGAGACGACACCGACGATGACGGTGATCCGCACCGGGGTCCCGTGCGGACCCGTGTGCGCCAGCTTCCTCGGCATCAGTCCGTCCCTGGACATCGCGAACAGCACCCGGGTCTGACCGAGCAGCATCACCAGGACCACCGTGGTGAGACCGGCGAGGGCACCGAGGTTGATCACCCACTGAGCCCAGGTGATCCCGTGGATCTCGAATGCCGTTGCGAGTGTCGAACTCTCGCCGGCGAGATCGGTGTACGGGACCATCCCGGTGAGCACCAGGGTCACCGCGACGTACAGGACGGTGACGATGGCGAGGGATCCGAGGATGCCCCTCGGCAGCGACTTCTGGGGGTTCTTCGTCTCCTCGGCCGTGGTGGCCACGACGTCGAATCCGATGAACGCGAAGAAGACCAGGCTGGAGGCGGCGAGCAGGCCGTACCAGCCGTAGGTGCTGCCGCCCGCGCCCGTGAGATAGGAGAACAGCGATTGGTGGATGCCCTCGCCGGTATCACCGGGCTGCGACGGCGGGATGTACGGCGAGTAGTTGGCCTTGCTGATATAGAACGCGCCAACCACGATCACCAGCAGGACGACACCCACCTTGATCCCGGTGACGACGGCCGAGACCCGGGACGAGAGCTTGGTACCGGTCGCGAGGACCACGGTCAGCGCCGCGATCAGCAGCACCGATCCCCAGTCGAAGTCGATCGGCCCCAGCTCGACGACGGTCGATCCCTCGGCGCCGATCACATTGCCGAGGTACAGCGACCAGCCCTTGGCCACAACCGAGGCGGCCAAGGCGAATTCCAGGATGAGGTCCCAGCCGATGATCCAGGCGACGAACTCGCCGAAGGTGGCGTAGGAGAAGGTGTACGCGCTGCCCGCGACCGGAACGGTCGAGGCGAACTCCGCGTAACACAGCGCGGCCAGTCCGCACGCGATGGCGGCGAGCACGAAGGCGAGGGAGACCGACGGCCCGGCGACATTGCCTGCGGTACGCGCGGTCAGCGTGAAGATGCCCGCACCGACGACCACCGCGACGCCGAAGACCGTCAGGTCCCAGGCCGTCAGATCCTTCCGGAGCTTGCTGTCCGGCTCGTCGGTGTCCGCGATCGACTGCTCGACCGACTTCGTTCTGAAAATCCCGGATCCCATCGCTGCCTCCTCGTGAGGGAATGCGGCCAAGCCTATTGCGCCCGGCACCCCTCACACGAGGTTTCGCCGCGGTGGCGCGTCGACTACTGCGCGGGCGCCCGGTACAGGTCGGGCTCGAGGTAGATGACCCGGGCCAACGGGACCGCGGCGCGCACCCGGGCCTCCGCCTCGTCGATCGCGGCCGCGACGGTCTCGATGTCGGATCCGGGTGCGATCGCCACCTTCGCGGCGACGAGCATCTCCTCGGGGCCGAGGTACTGGGTCTTGCAGTGGATGACCCGGTCGATCTGCTTGCCGTCGACCAGCGCGGCCAGGATCCGCTCCTCGTCGTCCTCCGTGGCGCCCTCGCCGATCAGCAGGCTCTTCATCTCGATGATCAGGATGACCGCGATGATGCCGAGCAGGACACCGATGCAGAGCGTGCCGATGCCGTCGAAGACCGGGTTCCCGGTGAGCATCGACAGGCCGACACCACCGAGCGCGAGGACCAGGCCGACCAGCGCGCCGGTGTCCTCGAGCAGCACGACGGGCAGCTCCGGGCTGCGCGAGGTCCGGATGAAGTGCCACCAGCCGGCCTGCCCCTTGAGGGGGCGCGACTCCTTGACGGCGGTGAGGAAGCTGAAGGTCTCCAGCCCGATCGCGATCACCAGGATGACCACGGCCACCATCGGGGACGTCAGGTCCTCCGGATGCTGGATCTTGTGGACACCCTCATAGATGGCGAACATCGAGCCGAGGGTGAACAGCACCAGGGCGACGACGAACGAGTAGAAGTAGCGGTTGCGGCCGTACCCGAAGGGATGCAGCCTGGTGGCCGCCCGATTCGCCCTTGCCTGTCCGAACAGCAGCAGACCCTGGTTCGAGGTATCCGCGACCGAGTGCACGGACTCGGCGAGCATCGACGAGGATCCGGTGATGAGGAAGCCGACGAATTTCGCCACCGCGATACCGGCGTTCGCGAGCAAGGCCGCGACGATCGCCTTCTTGCCGCCATGAGCGGACACAGCAGTTCTCCTCTCCCCGATCGCATCGGCGACCCGGGCATCGATCAATCCTGACTAGGGGGTGTTCACCCGACTGCGGCGCTGAACACCTGCGCGGTCGAGGTCCGGGCGACGGCCACGAGCTCGGGATCCGAGGCCGCGATCCACGCCGCGCCGCCCTGCTCGAGCTCCAGGGTCCGTCCGCCGCTCCGAAGTGTGACAGATCCGGAGGTGCACAACAGTATCCGCGGACCGGCGAGCTCGAACTCCACCGAGGCGGGGTGCCGATCGCCGGACCGGTCCAGGTCCACCCGGGTCAGTGCGAACTCGGGCGCGGGCGTCTCGTAGACGACGGTGGCGGTGCCGGGGACCGCGGACGGCGTCAGCACCGGACCGGTGAGCGGCTCGAAGTCGAGCACCCGCAACAGTTCCGGCACGTCGACGTGCTTGGGGGTGAGCCCGCCACGCAACACGTTGTCCGAGTTCGCCATCACCTCGACAGCGAGCCCGTGCAGGTACGCGTGCAGGTTTCCGGCTGCGACGTAGAGACCCTCACCCGGCTGCAGGGTGATCCGGTTCAACAGCAGCGAGGCCAGCACGCCCGCGTCGCCCGGGTAGGACTCGCCCAGACCGAGCACGGTCCGCAGTTCCGCGGTGTACGGGCGCGTGCCCGGCCCACCCGACAGGTACCGCACACAACCCTCGAGGATCTTCGGGAGCAGCGCTTCGAGTGCGGGTGGCGGCAGCGTGATCCAGGTGGTGAACAGGGCCCGCAGACCCGACGAATCGGGCTGTCCCGCAAGGAGAGCGATGTAGTGGTCGAGCGCGGGCACCTCGAGCGCCGTGAGCAGCTCGACGGTCCGATGCGGATCCCGGAACCCGGCGAGCACCTCGAACCGGGTCAGCGCCACCACCAGTTCCGGCTTGTGACTGTCGTCGCGGTAGTTGCGCACCGGTGAGTCGAGCGGTATCCCGGCGGCCTCCTCGCGCTGGAAGCCCTCCTTGGCCTGAACGGCACTCGGGTGGGCCTGCAGCGACAGCGGTTCCTCGGCGGCGAGCAGCTTGAGCAGGAACGGCAACCGGTCACCGAACTCGGCCCGCGCACGGTCACCGAGCTGGCCGGCCGGGTCGGCGTCGACCGCCTCGAGCAGCGAGACCGGGTCCGCACCGCCGAGCAGACGTGCCGGGTCGGCCGGATGCGCGCCGAGCCAGACCTCAGCCTCCGGATGGTTCGACGGCACGGGCCTGCCACACAGTTCGGCGATAGCAGTGCGCGAGCCCCAGGCATAGGTGCGCAGCGCGCCTTCGAGCAACTGCACTAGCTACCGCCGATCAACTGCAGATAGGCCGCGGCCATCTCCAGGCGCACGGCCGTCACCGCCAGCTGCTCGATCTCGGTGCGCTCCCCAGCCATCTCCCGGCCCCCCTTGTCGGTCTCTTCGTCGTCCTCCACGGCGAGCACCAGATCGGCATCCGGCAGGACCGCGATCCGGCGCGATGAGGCCGACTTCGTGGCCGCGCTCGACAGCACGAAGACCCGCACCGGGTTGCTCGGTGGCGGACCGTCCAGTTCCTCGTCATGGAAGATCGGATCGTATCCAGCGGCCTCCGCGACGGATCCGCCGGACGCGAATCGTGTGGCCGAGGCCACCACATCGCTGAGGTCGGCCGCCGCGACCACAGCCCCCGCGGTGCGCATGAGCACCTCGGCGCCGTGCCGCGCGAGCGCAGCGGTGGAGGGGCTGTCCCCGGCCAGCACCACCCGGCGTCCACGCATGCGGACCGCCAGCGACTTCGCGGGATTGTGGAACACCTCGTTGGCGGGGTGACCGCGCAGCGCCTCCGCGTCGACCGCGTCGGCGAGTTCGTGTAGGTCCGGCAGCAGGTTGTCTGCGCGCGACGGCCCGAGCACGGTCAGCACCGCGAGACCGGCGGACAGGTACCGCAGGAACCCGTGCTGGTCCGCGACGCGAACGCGCGGCGGCAGGTGCATCGCCCGTCCTGCCCCCGCGGCGCGGAGCGGCCCCTCGTCCGGCGCGGCGATCACCACATCGGCGCCCCGGCGCAGAGCCGAGTCGACGGCGGTCAGCAACCGTGGATCCCCCGCGTCCTCGCCCGCGACGACGACGACATCGAGCGAGCCGACCCACGGCGGGACCGCGGGCAGGTGCAGGATCGGCACGCCGATCCGGGCGCCGAGCGCACTGGTGAGCACCGACGCGGCCCGGCCTGCGCGGCCACCGCCTGTCACCAGGACGATGCTGCGCGGGCGGAGGTCCCTGATCCGATCGAGGGCGCCCTCGGCGACCGACTCCGCGGTGGCCCGCACCTGCGCCCCACCGAGCGCGGCGGACCGCAGCGATCCCTCCGAATCGGCTGCGGTGACGCTTGCGGAGTCATCGAGGTCGAGAAGGTGTGACGGAGCCGTCATGGCGTCCTTCCTCTCTCGCTCTGCCCGGGGCAAGAATTCTACGGCTCTTCCGGTGTCCGTTAGGCGCGCACGACACCAAGTATCTCAGCCACCAGCGCATCGACCTCTTCGCCCGTCCGCGCTTCCACGTTCATCCGCAGCAAGGGCTCGGTGTTCGAGGCGCGCAGGTTGAACCACGCGCCCTGGCCGAGGTTGACCGTGACACCGTCGAGTCGGTCGACGGACTTCGTGCGGCCCGAGAAGGCGGCGAGGACGGCGGCGGTCCGTTCGGCGGCGTCGGCGACCGTCGAGTTGATCTCGCCCGAGGCCTCGTAGCGCTCGTAGCTCTTCATCAGGTCGGACAGCGGCCGGTCCTGCTCACCGAGCGCCGCGAGTACGTGCAGCGCCGCGAGCATGCCGGAGTCGGCGCCCCAGAAGTCGCGGAAGTAGTAGTGCGCCGAGTGCTCGCCGCCGAAGATCGCGCCCGTCTCCGCCATCTGCTGCTTGATGAAGGAGTGCCCGACCCTGGTCCGCACGGGGGTGCCACCGAGCTCGGTCACCAGCTCGGGCACCGCCCTCGAGGTGATCAGGTTGTGGATGATCGTGGCGCCGGGCTCCTTGGCGAGCTCCCGCTCCGCGACCAATGCCGTCACCGCGGACGGGGACACCGGGTTGCCGAGCTCGTCGACGACGAAGCACCGGTCCGCGTCGCCGTCGAAGGCGAGGCCGATGTCCGCGCCGGTCTGCCGGATCCGCTCCTGCAGGTCGACCAGGTTCTTCGGGTCGAGCGGGTTGGCCTCATGGTTCGGGAAGTTCCCGTCGAGCTCGAAGTACATCGGATCCACGCTCAGCGGCAGCCGTTCGAGCACCGCCGGGACGGTGTGCCCGCCCATGCCGTTACCCGCGTCCACCGCGACCGACATCGGCTTCATCGACGACAGGTCGACGAGGCCTCGGACGAAGTCGGCGTACTCGACGAGCACATCCTGCTCGCTGACAGAGCCCGCCTCGCCGTCGTAGCCGGGCACGCCCTCGATGACCTCGGCCGAGATCGTCGCCAGCCCGGTGTCCTGTCCGACCGGCTTGGCGCCCGCACGGCACAGCTTGATCCCGTTGTATTTCGCCGGGTTGTGGCTCGCGGTGAACATGGCACCCGGACAATCGAGCAACCCCGACGCGAAGTACAGCTGATCGGTGGAGGCGAGGCCGATGAGGACGACGTCGAGCCCCTGGGCCGTCACTCCTTCGGCGAACGCGTTCGCGAGCTCCGGCGACGACTCCCGCATGTCGTAACCGATGGCCACGCGGTCGGCGCCGGCACGGACCAGGCGGGCAAACGCGCCACCGACATCACGCACGAAGTCGACATCGATCTGTTCGCCCACCACTCCGCGGACGTCGTATGCCTTGATGACGGCATGGACGGATTCGGCGGGACGTGCCACTGCGATAACTCCTGCGTTCGGGGACGGTCTTGATCGGTGCACCGCCAGCCTAGTGCCAGGTGCCGCACGGGTCAGTTCGTGGGATCGGGCAGAACCCGCAGATGGCCGCGACGACCGGTGCGCGGGGCCGGGGCAGGCGCGTGCGCGGTTTCCACCGAACCCGACGCCGCGGAATCGACGGATGCACGCTCGGGCATGCCCGCCTCGCGGACGGCCTCGGCGAGGGCCGTGAGGTCGTCCTCGTCCGGGGTGCTGGTGGAGAAGCCGCCCTCGTAGCGGACCAACTCCCAGCCCTTCGGCGCGGTGATCCGGGAAGCGTGCGTCTCGCACAGATCCCAGGAATGGGGCTCGTCGACGGTGGCGAGCGGACCGACCACTGCCGTCGAGTCCGAATAGACATACGTCAGCGTCGCAACGGCGGGGTTCTTACACCCAGGCCGGCAGCATCGACGCAGTGCTCTCACGCAGATGAGGGTAGCTGGCAGACCCGCAGGCTCCTACTCGGACACACCGGAAGCCGATGGGTGTCGGTAGGATTGACCTTCATGCGCAGAGCCCGACACGGACGACCCTTGACCTCCCGATCGGCCGCTCGGCGGGGACGCGGCATCCGCGGACCGGTGCTCCCGGCGAGTGTGCCCGCGTGGCGCAGTCGGGCCGAGAAGTTCGACATGCTGGTCCTGGAGGCGTTCGCCCCGATCGACGCCCGCTGGCACGATCGGATCACCAAGCTCGACATCGCCGTCGACGAGGTGCCGAAGATCCGCGCGCTCGACCCCGATTCGGTCACCTGGCCGCCGGAGGTGGTGGCGGAGGGACCTGTGCCGCTCTCGCGACTGGTACCGGCGGGCGTGGACCGGCACGGCGCCGCCACGAGAGCGCGACTGGTCCTGTTCCGCCGGCCTCTCGAATTGCGCGCCAAGCGTCAGGAAGACCTCGTCGATCTGCTGAACGAGGTTCTGGTCCGGCAGGTCGCCACCTACCTCGGAGTCGACCCTGAAGTGATCGACCCGGAGCTCGGTGAAGACCCCGAGGACTGAAAAGTGCTTGAGCCCTGAATGATCCGGCTCTAGATGATCCCTCGCTTGAGCCGACGACGCTCGCGCTCCGAGAGACCCCCCCAGATTCCGAAGCGCTCGTCATTGGAGAGCGCGTACTCGAGGCACTCGTCGCGAACCTCGCAACCGAGGCAGATTCGCTTGGCCTCGCGGGTCGAGCCACCCTTCTCGGGGAAGAACGCCTCGGGATCGGTCTGAGCGCACAGGGCGCGCTCCTGCCACTGATCTTCGATGTTCTCGAACATCTCATCAAATCCGGTGACCAGGCTCAGCTGAGGCCGTACCGGCTCCCTCTCCCCCAAAAGTTCGCCAACACCCTCCACTGCATTCGCTGTGAAATCGGTCTGCGGTTCGTAATCAAGCGCGCTCAGAAGTCGTGATCCCTCGTACTGGTTGGGCATCGTTCCGCCTCCTCACCTTGGATTGCGCAGAAAATTCCGGTCACTTTCGTTCCCCGACAATGTCATCCACTCCGAACGAACGTTCGAATCAAGGTTCGCCACAACTGATCTCGGGTGGCGAAGGTGGAATGACATACCTGTGATTAGACACGGCACCGAGCGCTGGGGTCAAGCTGTTGGGCAATTCCCCTTACCACCACACACGACGGAATCGCCTCGACGACGCATTCGTGCGCGTCACCAGCGTGTCGCACCGGCTGTCACCGATCGACTGGTGCAAGTCGGCTGCACCAGTGCAGGACGCCTAGGCTCTTGAGCTGTGAGAGTCACAGTATTGGTCGGCGGCGTCGGTGGAGCCCGTTTCCTTCAAGGTGTGCGGAGCCTGCTCGGAGAATCAGATGCCGCGGGCGCACACGAGATCACCGCGGTCGTGAACGTCGGAGACGACGTCTGGATGCACGGCCTGCGCATCTGCCCCGACCTGGACACATGTATGTACACGCTCGGCGGCGGCATCGACCCCGAGCGGGGTTGGGGTCACGTCGGCGAAACCTGGAACGCAAAAGAGGAACTCGCGGCGTACGGCGCGAAGCCGGATTGGTTCGGCCTCGGCGACCGCGACATCGCCACACACCTCATCCGGACCCAGATGCTGCGCACCGGTTATCCACTGTCGGCGGTCACCGAGGCGCTGTGCAATCGCTGGCAACCCGGGGTGCGACTGCTCCCGGTGACCGATGACCGCAGCGAAACCCATGTGGTCATCACCGATCCGGCCGACGACGAGCAGCGGGCGATCCACTTCCAGGAATGGTGGGTCCGCCACCGCGCTCAGGTTCCGACGCACAGCTTCGTGCACGTCGGTGCCGACAAGGCCACGCCTGCACCCGGCGTCATCGACGCGATCGAGAACGCGGACGTGGTGCTCCTGGCACCCTCCAACCCGGTGGTCAGCGTCGGCGCCGTTCTCGCGGTGCCCGGAATCCGGGGCGCGTTGCGAACCGGCAAGGCAAAGGTCGTCGGCCTGTCCCCCGTCATCGACGGAAAGCCGTTGCGCGGCATGGCCGACGAATGCCTGGAGGTGATCGGCGTGGAGACCACCGCCGAGGCGATCGGACGCTACTACGGCGCCCGCTCGGAGACCGGAATCCTGGACGGCTGGCTCGTCCACGAGACCGACACCGCGCAGGTTCCCGGAGTGCAGGTCGAGGCGGTCCCGCTGCTGATGACAGACCCGGAGACGACGGCCGAGATGGCGCGGGCCGCGCTGCGCCTGGCCGGGGTCACGGTGTGAACGGCGATCACGGGGCCGGCGGTTCCATCGAGGTCCGCCCAGTGCCAGGACTTCCCGAATTCCGGCCGGGTGATGACCTGGCCGCTGCGATCGCGGCTCAGGCGCCGTGGCTGGTGGACGGCGACGTGCTGGTCGTCACTAGCAAGGTCGTCTCCAAGGTCGAGGGCCGAATCGTGGCCTCCCCCACCGATCCCGACGAACGCGATGCCGTTCGCCGACGCCTGGTGGACCAGGAAGCCGTCCGGGTCGTCGCCCGCAGGGGCCGCACCCTGATCACCGAGAACAGGCTGGGGATCATCCAGGCCGCGTCGGGCATCGACGGATCGAATGTGGACCCGGCGGAACTGGCGCTGCTGCCGGAAGACCCCGATGCGAGCGCCAGGCGGTTGCGTCAACGGTTGGCCGAACTGCTGGGCGTGAGCGTCGCCGTAGTCATCACCGACACCATGGGGCGGGCGTGGCGGGTCGGCCAGACGGACGCCGCGATCGGCGCGTCCGGACTGCCCGTGCTGCACGGCTACGCTGGATCGGTCGATGCCCAGGGCAACGAGCTCTACGTCACGGAAGTGGCGGTCGCGGACGAGCTCGCGGCGGCGGGCGATCTGGTGAAGGGCAAGGTCGGTAGCGTGCCGATCGCCGTGGTCCGCGGGTTCGAGTTCGACGATGACGGTTCGGTGGCGCGGGATCTGGTGCGGCCGGGCGAGGAAGACCTGTTCTGGCTCGGCTCCAACGAGGCACTGGAGCGGGGCCGCAACGAAGCCCTGCTGCTGCGTCGCTCGGTGCGCGAGTTCTCCACCGAATCGATTGATCCGCAGTCCCTTCGGGACGCGATCGCGGAGGCCCTGACGGCGCCGGCACCGCACCACACCCGCCCTGTGCGCTTCGTGTGGATCCGCACGGCCGCCACCCGCAGGCGATTGCTGAACGCGATGCGGGAGCAGTGGCGCTCGGATCTCACCGAGGACGGGCTGAGCCTGGAGAAGATCAACGCGCGGCTCGACCGGGGCAACATCCTGTTCGAGGCGCCGGAACTGGTGATCCCCTTCTGTGTGCCCGAGGGCGCGCACCGCTACCCCGACGAGGCCAGGACCAGGGCCGAACAGACGATGTTCACCGTCGCGGCCGGCGCCGCCGTTCAGGGACTGCTGGTGTCGTTGGCCACCAAGGGAATCGGCAGCTGCTGGATCGGGTCGACCATTTTCGCGGCGGACCTCGTGCGGGCCGAACTCGGCTTGCGTGCGGACTGGCAGGCCCTCGGCGCCATCGCGGTCGGCCATCCTCTCGAGCCTCTCGCGCCACGCGTGCCGAGCGAGCCCGGAGACCTGCTGGTGGAGATGTGAGTGCTCAGTCCCTGCACCGTTCGGCACGCGAGGCGTTGCTGGGCTGGCAGACACCGAACGCTGCCGACGAGTCGTTGCGGCACACCATGCTCGCGTTCCTCGACTCGGCGCCGCTTGGCTGCCTGCGTGAGCATGCCCCCGGCCACATCACCGCGTCGTCCCTGGTTCTGAGCGAGGACCGGCAGCAGGTGCTGCTGACCCTGCATCCCAGGGTTGGACGCTGGATCCAGCTCGGCGGCCACTGCGAGGAAACGGACGAGACTGTCGTCGGCGCGGCACTGCGGGAGGCCACCGAGGAGTCCGGCATCGAGGGCCTGCGGATCGACCCGATCCTGCTCTCCGCGCACACGCACCCGATCACCTGCTCGCTCGGCCGGCCGACGCGGCATCTCGATCTGAGGTTCGTCGTCTGGGCGGCGAACGACGCACCGATCGTCGTCAGCGACGAGTCGACCGATCTGCGATGGTGGCCGGTCGATGCGCTGCCGGAGACCGCCGAGCGGGAGACCATCGATCACTTGGTGCAGTTGGCCCGGCTGCGCTCCACCTAGAAGGGCGCCGGCTGGTGGCGGCGCCCTCAGCCCTCCGCAGAGATCGATTCCAGCACAGGACGTCTCGCCGCCACGGTGTCGCCCGAGGACTTTCCGGTCAGCCGGCGCCCGATCCACGGACCGACGAAGTCCTTGGTCCAGATGTAGTTCACCCGACGCCGCTCGGCCTTGCTCAGGACCGGCGCCGGACCCAGATCGGGGGCCTCCAGGTCATGGCTGACACCCAGCGTGTCGAGGGTCTCGACCGCCATCCGCTGATGCCCGGCGGTCGACATGTGCAGGCGGTCCCAGTCCCACATCCGTTCGTCGTCATAGCCGTCGAACCGCCAGAAATCGACCACCACCGCACCGTGCCGTTCCGCGACCTCGCGGACCAGCTCGTTGTAGATCGCGATGCGACCGCGGATCTTGCCGAACACGGCCGACCATCCGGCGTCGTATGCCGTCCACAACGCCACTGTCGCCCCGCTCGCGGTGAGCTTGCCGATCGCCTCGTCGTAGCGGTCCACCATCGCGTCGATGTCCACCGACGGACGCATCAGGTCGTTCCCACCGCCGTAGATCGTGACCAGATCCGGACCAAGGGCGAGCGCCTGATCGACCTGGTCGTCGATGATCTGCCCCAACAGCTTTCCGCGGACCGCGAGGTTGGCGTACCGGAAGCCCTCGCTCTTGCCCGCGAGCTGCTCGGCGACGCGATCCGCCCAGCCCCGCAGCCCGTTCGGCCGCGCCGGATCGTGATCGCCGACCCCCTCCGTGAACGAATCCCCGAGGGCGACGTAACGATTGAAGACAGGTTCCGGCGAATTCATCGCATAGATTTTGCCAGAATGGGCCAGGTCACACCCGCACGGGCTACACGTCGGTGGAGAACCGAACCCCGCCGTCGGGCAGGGCCACACCCGGCCACACCCGCGCGCCGCGCAGCAGTTCGCAGCGGGCACCGACGTCAGCGCCGTCCCCGATCACCGCATCGCGCACCAGTGCCCGCGGACCGATCCGAGCACCGAATCCGACGATCGACCGCTCCACCGTCGCGCCCGCCTCGATGACCGCGCCGTCGAAGACGACCGCACCGTCGAGCCGTGCCCCCGCGCCGATCTCGGCGCCGCGTCCGACCACGGTGCCGCCGATCAGCACCGCGCCGGGCGCGATGCCTGCGCCCGGGTGCACCAGCGACTCTCCCCGCGGGCCCTCGAGCGCGGGCGAGGGCGCGATGCCGCGCACCAGATCCGCGGATCCACGGACGAAGTCCTCCGGGGTGCCCATGTCGCGCCAGTACGCCGCGTCGACATGCCCGAAGACGCGTCGACCCTCGGCCAACAGCCCGGGGAAGACCTCGCGCTCCACCGAGACCGGACGCCCGGCCGGGATCTTCTCGATGATCTCGCGCCTGAAGACGTAGCAACCGGCGTTGATCTGGTCGGTCGGCGGATCCTGGGTCTTCTCGAGGAAGTCCGTGACGCGGCCGTCGTCGTCGGTCGGCACGCAACCGAAGGCCCGCGGATCCCCCACCCGGACCAGGTGCATCGTCACGTCCGCCTCGGTGGTGCGGTGCGTATCCAGCACGGCCCGCAGGTCGGTGCCGCCGAGCACGTCGCCGTTGAAGACGATCACGTTGTCGGCCCTGAGCTTGGGCAGCACGTTCCGGATACCGCCACCGGTGCCGAGCGGCTCGGTCTCGGTGACGTACTCGATCTCCAGACCCATCGACGACCCGTCGCCGAAGTAGTCCTCGAAGACCTCGGCCTTGAACGAGGTGCCGAGCACGACGTGCTTGATCCCGGCCGCGCCGATGCGCGCCAGCAGATGCTGTAGGAAGGGCAGGCCCGCCGTCGGCAGCATGGGCTTCGGCGCGGAGAGCGTCAGCGGCCGCAGCCTGGTGCCCTTACCGCCGACGAGAACCACAGCGTCCACGTTCGGTTCGCTCGTCACTTGGTCATTCACCATCGTCTGCAGTCCCCTCGTTCTTCGCCCTGTTCCGTACCGCCGCCGCGACCGCCACCTTCGACCGCACCGCGAGACCGCCGCGCAGCGCCCACCGAAGCGGCGCCTGCCACCAATGCGGATGCCGATCGGCCTGGAAGCGGTAGGCACTCTGGTGATGTGCCGGCAGCATCAACTCGGGATGCCGCCCTGCCGCATGTCCCTTGGCGTGGGTCACCTCGGCCGAGGGCACGAAAACGTTGTGCCAGCCGGCGCGGCCGAGGCGATCGCCGAAGTCGACGTCCTCCATGTACATGAAGTACCGGGAGTCGAACCCGTCGATCGAGTCGAAGGCGGCGCGACGCACCAGCAGGCAGGACCCGGAGAGCCACCCCACGGGGCGCTCGGATACCTGCTCGTTCTCCTGGCGGTACCGCTGGGTCCACGGATTGGACGGCCAGACGGTGCCGAGAAGGGCGTGGCCTGCGCCCGAGACGAGCCCGGGAACCTGCCGCGCCGACGGGTACACGCTGCCGTCCGGTTCGAGCACCATGGGACCGAGTGCACCCGCGCGCGGCCAACGCTGCGCCGCTTCGAGAAGCACATCGAGGGAGCCGGCGCCCCAGCGAAGATCGGGATTGGCGATCACCACGAACTCCACATCGGGGTCCAACTCGGCCACCGCGCGGTTGATGGCGCCGCCGTAGCCGATGTTCCCGCCCGTGCGCAGCAGGCTCACATTGGAATTCTGTTCGAGGGCGGCCTCGGGAGCACCGTCTGTCGACCCGTTGTCGGCCATGATGACCTGGGTCGGCAACGTCGTGGCTCCCTCGAGGGTGTCCAGGAAACTCTGAAGATGCTTGCCCGGCGAATAGGTCACCGTCACCACGGCCAGCTGCGAACTCACGCCGGCAACCCTAGTCGCTGGCCGGCGGCAACTGCGCCAGGGCCGCCCTCAGCGCCTCCTGCCACGGCCGCAACGGGGTCAGGCCGGCGTCCACCCAGGACGTCTCCGACAGCACCGAGTACGCCGGCCGCGGCGCGGGCCGCACGAACTGGGCACTGGTGCACGGGCGGACCCTCTCCCGATCTGCACCGACCCCCGCGAACACCGCCCTGGCGAGGTCGAACCAGCTCGCCTGGCCTGCGTTCGTCGCGTGCAGCACCCCGCCCGGCACGGCACTCGAACCGGCCAGCTGCAACAAGCCGTCGGCCAGGTCGCCCGCGTAGGTCGGCGACCCGATCTGGTCGTCGACCACGTCGACCGTGTCGCGTTCACGTTCCAGGCGCAGCATCGTGGCCACGAAATCCGCGCCAACACCGGTGTAGACCCACGCGGTCCGCACCACGAGGGCGTTCGGGTCCGCGGCGAGCACCGCGCGCTCGCCCTCGAGCTTCGTCCGACCGTATGCGGTGCGTGGCCCGGTCGCGGAATCTGTCTCGTATGGGCGGTCCGCGTCGCCGGCGAACACGTAGTCCGTCGACACATGGATGAGGCGGGCGCCGACACGCGCGGTCGCCGACGCCAGATTCCGCGGTCCGAGCACATTCACCCGCTCGGCAGCCTGCTCGTCGGATTCGGCCGCATCGACCGCGGTGTATGCGGCGCAGTTGATGACGACGGTGCCGGGCTCGACGAGCCCGTCGACCGCCTCACCATCGGTGATGTCCAGGTCTCTGGACCCGAATCCGACAACGTCGAGACCGGCCGCGGTACCGCGACGCAGCAACTGCGTGCCGAGCTGGCCACCGGCCCCGGTCACAAGGATCTTTCTCACAAAGGAAAGTCTGGCACGCCGGTCCTGGGACACCGGAACCACGCGTCCCCACCAGTAGCCTGGACCCCGGTCGGGGTGAACCACATGCAGAGTTAGGGGGCATCAGGTGCCGGACAACGAGGAAGCTCCGACGGCGAGGCGTACCGCCTTCGGTCGGGGCCAGATAGCCGTCGCGGCCGCGTCGGTCCTCGTCCTCCTCATCACCGGATTCGCGTGGCGCAGCATCGATGCCCTCGCGTCGAACCTCGCAACCGCGCGATTGGAGCTGGGCGACGGCGGCAAGGACGGCGCGGTCGACATCCTCATGGTCGGTACCGACAGTCGCACCGACGCGCACGGCAATCCGCTCTCTGCCGACGAACTGGCCTCGCTCAGGGCGGGCGAGGCGGAGGCCGACAACACCGACACCATCGTGCTCATCCGGGTGCCGACCGACGGCAGCTCGGCGACGGCCGTCTCGATCCCACGCGATTCGTACGTCGAGGTGCCTGGCATCGGCCGTTCGAAGATCAACGCGGCCTTCGGGGCCACCCGGGCCACCGAGCGGCAACGGTTGCTCGACGAGGGCGAGTCCGAGGACGAGGCCGACAAGGCCGCGACCCAGGCCGGCCGCGAGGCCCTCATCAAGTCGGTCGCCAACCTCACCGGCATCACCGTCGACCACTACGGGGAGGTGGGACTGCTGGGATTCGTCCTGCTCACCGATGCCGTGGGCGGCGTCGACGTGTGCCTGAACAACCCGGTCGACGAGTGGATGTCCGGTGCCAAGTTCCCAGCGGGCGAACAGACCCTCAGCGGTTCGAACGCACTGTCCTTCGTCCGGCAGCGGCACGATCTCCCGCGCGGCGACCTCGACCGCATCGTCCGCCAGCAGGTCTTCATGGCGTCGCTGGTACACGAGGTCCTCAATGCCAAGACGCTGAGCAATCCCGGCAAGCTCGCGCAGCTGACCTCCGCGGTGCAGCGTTCGGTGGTCCTCGACGACGACTGGGACATCATCGATTTCGCTCGGCAGCTGCAGGGCCTCGCGGGCGGGGAGGTCAAGTTCCAGACCATCCCGGTCGTCGACCTCAACGCGATGACCGACTACGGCGAGTCGATCGTGCAGGTGGACCCGAAGGCCGTCCGCACCTACGTCGCCGGCCTGGTGGGCGAGAACGACAGTGACAATGAAGCCACCGGCACCAGCGAGCCGCCGTCGATCGACACCTCGAAGGTCACCGTCGACGTGTCCAATGACAGCGGGATCGGTGGTCTCGCGTCCCGGGTGTCCGAGGCGCTGACCGAGCAGGGCTACCTGCAGGGCGAGGTCGGGAACAACACCGGCACCGCGGTGAGCACGAGCCGCGTCCTCGCGGCCGACCCCGACTCCGACGCGGCGAAGGCCGTCGCTGCCGCGCTCGGCGGCCTGACGATCGTCGGCGACAGTTCGCTGTCCGCGGGCGCCGTGAAGGTCCTGATCGCCGCCGACTACACCGGTCCCGGTTCCGACTCCGACTCCGCGTCGGGGCCCACCTCGGATATCGTCGACATGGGCACCAGCCCCACCCCCGCGCCACCAGGACCGGCGATCGACGCCGGAAGCAAGGGCCCGCGGTGCGTCAACTAGCGAGAACGGCGGCGGAAGTGCCCGACCCGAACACATCCGTGCCCAACCTGACTGCGGCCCTTCTCGATCCGATCCTGCAGCAGGACCCGGCCGGCCCGCGCATCACCTACTACGACGACGTCAGCGGTGAGCGGATCGAACTGTCCGCACTCACCCTCGCCAATTGGGCCGCCAAGACCGCCAACCTGATTCGCGACGAGTTCGGCCTGCTACCGGGCGCCCGGATCTGCGTGCTGCTCCCCGCGCACTGGCAGAGCGCCGCCGTGTTGCTCGGGTGCTGGTGGGCCGGGGCCGAGGTGCTGTTGTCGTCCGCGGACGACGCGGAGCTCGCGCTGGTCGCGGCGGACCGGCTCGCCGAGGTCGAGGACGTGCCCGAGGTCGCGGTGCTCTCGCTCGACGCGTTCGGTCGCCCCGCCGAGGGGCTCCCGGTCGGCGTCACCGACTACGCCACCTCGGTTCGCGTGCACGGCGACCAGTTCCGGCCCGACGCCGGAGCATCGTCGGCACTCGACGGCATGTCGATCGCCGAGGTGCTCACCGCGGCGACGGCCTCCGCCGCGGCCCAGTCCATCAGCCGCCCGGATCGCGTGCTCTCGAGTTCCGAGTGGGGCACCACGACCGAACTGCTCGACGGCCTGCTCGCGGTGCTGGCGGTCGGCGCCTCGCTGGTGCAGGTCGCGCGCCCCTCCGACGACGCGATGACCAGGCGGATGGGCACCGAGAAGATCACGATCCGACGCTGACCCGATCACCGGCGTGATCGGCGGTCCAGATACGGCTGCGCAGATCCCTTCCCCGAATCACCTGAATTCGCCAGGGATCCAGGCGCAGGACGTGTAGATCGGGATCGTCGGGCGACCGCCAGAAGTTGCCCAGGTCGTATCCCGCCCCACGCGGGCTGGTCCGGCGATAGAGGTCCCACACGCGGCGCGTGGTGTCGCCGTCATCGACCCATTCCGCGACCGTGTCGATCGCCACCGAGTTGTTGCCTGGCGCCCAGTACGAGAAGTTCGTGTGCGGGTTCCCGCGCAGGTGAGCGGCTTTGACCGGGGTCCGGTAGGTGGCCAGCCAGCCGACCGGACGCCCGTCGACGACCTCCCAGACCGGGATGAGCACCCGTGTCCTCGGCCGCCCCTTGCTGTCGACCGTGACCATCGTCGCGTAGACGATCGACCCGACGAACGCGTCGAATTCTTCCTCGAGCGCCGCAAACGACGTCACTTTCATGCCGATCTCCCGTCTCGGTTCGTAACCGACACCAGCATGCGCCGGCGCAAAGCGAAGGGGAAGAAGGCACTTCGGCGACACCCGGTTACCGCGCGGGAACCGATCGGGACCAGGCCCCGCTAGCCGCTCCGGCGCTTGGGGCGCCGGACGTACCCGCCGTCGACCAGCCCGGCCTCGATCTCGAATCGATTGCGGTGCATCGGATGCCGAATCTCTTCGATGAGGTAGCGGACAATGAATCCGAGACCGTACCGGGCCCACTGCTCGGCGTGGACCGCTTCGTGGCGCAGGGTCGCGGCGCCGGTGTTCCGCCCGGTCAGGTAGGCCCCACCGATCGTGGTCCCTCCTCGTGCGAAACCGAACCGCATCCCGGCGCAGACGAACAGGTCGAACTCCTCGTCGAAGACGATCCGAGCACGCAGCGCTGCCGCATAGGCCAGGGCGGCCACCGTCGCCACCATCGACCCCGCGCTGCCCCGCGAGGCCCGGACCAGCCGAAGTCGACCGGCCCGGGCCTCGCGTCGCAGCGAACTCGGTCCCGCGGGCACCCGTCCAGATTAGGCCGCCATTGCCTCGACGGGCGGCACCTTCGCGGCGCTCCTCGCCGGCAGCAGCGCCGCGATCACCCCGGCGATCCCGCCGACCAACACCGTCGCCGCCAGCGCCAGCCAGGGCAGCGAGGGCAGCACCAGGTCGTCGACACCGAACACCGAGGCCGTACCCGCCAGCCCGAAGGCAAGCCCGAGCACCACTCCGAGCACCGACGCGACCACCGACACCAGGACCGCCTCGTAGATCAGCAGGGTTCGCAGTCCGGCTCGGGTGACACCGATCGACCGCAGCAGACCGCTCTCGCGTCGACGTTCGATCACCGACAGCGCCATCGTGTTACCCACCCCGATGACCGCGATCAGGATCGCCACCGACAGCAGTCCCACGACGATCATCAGCATGGTGTCCAGGACCGAGTTCAGTGCCGCTCGCATGGACACCGCCCCGCCGATCTCCGCGGTCGGCACACTGTCGGTGGCCAGCGAGGTGACCTCCTTTTGTACGGTCGCGATCTCGTCGTCGGTCAGGCCATCCGCGAAGCGGACCCACAGCGAATCCACTGCCGGGTTCGCCGTCACCGCTGCCAGGTCCCCGCGGACCATCAGCGGCGGCGGGCCCTCCGTCCCTTCCACCACCGTCAGGCTCCGGGTGGTGCCTGCGCCCCGGACGTCGATCGGCTCGCCTGCGCGGACCCCCAGCTCGTCGAGCTGTTTCGGCGACACCGCGATCTGGCCGGGCTTCGGCAGCGTGATCGACACCCGGAGCGCCATGGCCGCCTCCGCCGGATCGACCCCGGTCACGGTCAACTCCTTCCCCGCAGCGGTGCTCACCTCGCCGCTCGAGAGCGCCGCGACCGCGGTCACCCGATCCACCTCGCCGATCCGCTCGCCCAGCGTCGCAGGCAGTGCGGAACCCGGGTCGCCTGCCACCGAGACATCGATGGGGAACTGCTCGTCGAGCGCGCCCGGGGCGCTGGCCTTGACGGTCGCGATTCCGACGATCATCGTCGCGGTCACACAGACGCCGATCAGCAACGCCGTCGCAGTGGCTGTGGTGCGCCGGGGATTGCGGCCCGCGTTGCCCGCCGCCAGCTCCCCCAACGGACCCGACACACGTCCCAGCCCCTTTCCGAACGCCGCAACCGCGGGCGGAATGATGTACCTGCACAGCAGGACCACCGCGACGAAGCAGACCAGCGCACCCCCGGCAGCCACCAGTACCTGCTTGCCCAGCACGCCGGCGGTCAGCACAGCGGCGCCGACGATCAGGCCCGTCACGCCGATGATCCGTCGCAGCCGCGACGACCGCACGGGTTCGGGCTTGGCCTCGGCGGGGGTCAGAGCGGCGAGCGGCGACACGGCGGTAGCCGCCCGCGCGGGCGCGACCGCCGCCAGGTATGTGACGACGACTCCGACCAGCAGGCCGACCGCGAGCGCAACAGGCGAGACGGAGAGGTGATCGAGCGGAATGGGAACATCAAGCGCGCCTGCGACTTCGGTCACTGCCCAGGCCAAGCCCACGCCCGCCGCAAGACCGGCAACCGAGGCCACCAGCCCCACCACCAGCGACTCGATGCGGACGCTGCGGCGAATCTGATCGCTGGTCGCGCCGACGCAGCGGAGCAACGCCAGCTCCTGGGTTCGTGCAGCCAGCAGCACCGCGAACGTGTTCGCGATGACCAGTCCGGACACCACCACCGCGAGCGCTCCGAACGCAAGCAGCACGTTGCGCAGCATGTCACTGCCACCGAGGAACCTCGCCGAGACCTCCTTGGCCTTCTCGGCACCGGTGATCACCGCGGCGCCGGGTGCGAGCGCACCGGCGACGGCCTCGCGGTCGCCGCCTGCGACACGCATCTCCCTGGAGGCCTGGCCGTCGGTCCATGCCTCGATGTCCGCCGCGGTGGCAAAGACCGAGATGCCGTCCATTCGCTGCGCGGTGCCGTCGAGGTCCACCGTGCCCACGACGGTGGCCTCGCCGGCGTCCGGGCCGGTGGTCTCACCCAGCGCCGTCACCGCGACGCGGGTTCCGATGGGCAGGTCGGAATTCGAGCCGACCGCGATCTCGCCCGCCGCACTCGGGAAGCGGCCGTCCGCCAGCTTCTGCCAGCGCAGGTCCGCATCCGCGGCCAACGACGTGGCCGCGCCGAACGATTTGCCCGACCCCGCCGCCGTCACCTTCACCGGCGTGGAGACATCGGTGGTCACCGCCCGCACACCGGGCACCGACCGGACGGCATCCGCGGCCCGCTGTGCCTGCAGACCGTCCCCGAGATCGGAGACCACATAGTCGGTGCTCCGATACTGTCCGGCAAGGGAATTGGTGACGCCCGCGGTGGCCGTGGAACTGAGCACCAGGGTCGCGACGACAAAGGCCACCGCGATGAGCACCGCGAGCATCGCGGCCAGGTAGCGCCCGAAGTGCGCGCGCGCCTGCGCGAGCGTGAGCCTCAGCATGCCCGAGTCCCGAGTTCGCGCATCGTCTCGATCACCGAATCGGTCGTGGGGCGATCGATCTCGCCGGCGATCCGCCCGTCGGCGATCAGCACCACCCGGTCCGAATAGGACGCCGCCACCGGGTCGTGGGTGACCATCACGACCGTCTGCCCGAACTCTCGGACGCTGGAACGGAGCAACTCGAGAACCTCGGTGCCCGAGCGTGAATCGAGGTTTCCCGTCGGCTCGTCGGCGAAGATGACGTCGGGCCTGGGCAGCAGGGCCCGCGCGACCGCGACGCGCTGCTGCTGGCCACCGGACAGCTCGTGCGGCAGGTGTCCGAGTCGTTCGGTGAGACCCAGTCGTCCGACGATCTCCGCCATCCACTCCGGATCCGGGTCCACTCCTCCCAGTCGCATGGGCAGCAGCATGTTCTCCTCCGCGGTGAGCACCGGCAGGAGATTGAAGGCCTGGAACACGAATCCGATTCGGTGACGGCGCAATTCGGTCAGCTCCCGGTCGCTCAGCCCGGTCAGCTCGGTGTCCCCGAGGTACACCAACCCGGACGTCGCCGTGTCGAGCCCGGCCAGGCAGTGCATCAACGTGGACTTGCCCGACCCCGACGGTCCCATGATCGCGGTGAAGGCCGCGCCCAGGAACTCGGTGTGCACACCGTCGAGGGCGCGCACGGCCGCCTCGCCCTCGCCGTAGCTCTTGCTCAGGCCGACGGCGCGGACCGCGGCGGTTCGTGTGATGGTGGGTGCATTCATGTCCTCGACGCTACGAACGACACCCCACTCGGCGCGTCGGCGTGCGGACGGATCCTCGAGGTGACCGCGTCATACCTGGGTAGGACGCACGCCTCTTCCTGGTCCTACCCGCCCAGAAGATCCTCCGGCTGCACCAGCCCGGTCTGGTACGCGAACACCACCGCCTGCACCCGGTCCCGCGATCCCGTCTTCGCCAGCACCCGGCCCACGTGTGTCTTCACGGTCGCCTCGGAGACGAAGAACTTCTCCGCGATCTCGGTGTTGGACAATCCGTGCGCCATCGCCTCGAGCACCTCCACCTCACGGGGAGTCAGGTCGTCGGGCAGTTGCGGGCGATCCACCGTGGACGCGCCCGCCAGCATCGGACCCACGTGCTGGAGCAGCCGGCGGGTCGAGCGGGCCGCGATCACCGCGTCCCCCCGGTACACGGTCCGCAGAGCGGCGAGCAGGTCCTCCGGCTGCGCGTCCTTGAGCAGGAAGCCGCTGGCGCCTGCGGAGATCGCGGCGACCACGTATTCGTCGTTGTCGAAGGTGGTGAGCACCACCACCTTCGGCGAGTGCTCCAGCGCGGTCAGGCGACGGGTGGCCTCGATGCCGTCCAGGTTCGGCATCTGCACGTCCATCAGGACCACGTCGACCGGAACGCGCGCGAGCTCACGCAGCGCCTGCTCACCGTCCGAGGCCTCCACCTCGACGCTCATGTCAGGCTGGGAGTCGATCACCATCCGGAAGCCCGCTCGGACCAGCTGCTGATCGTCGACGATCGCGATCCGGATCGGACCCGTTGTGGCATCGGACATGTCATTCACCTCTCGAATATGGCAGCGCGGTGTGCACCCGATAGCCGCCGCCTGCGGCGGGTCCGGCCTCGAAGCTGCCGCCGTACAACTCGGCCCGTTCGCGCATGCCGAGCACACCCTGCCCACCCGCGGAGGGCGCGACCAGGGCGCCGGACGCTCCCCTGCCGTCGTCGATGACCGTCAGCTCCAGCGCACTGTCGGTCCAGCGCTCGGTGACCTCGACACTGGCCGAGGGACCCGCGTGCTTGAGCACGTTGGTCAGCGATTCCTGCACGATCCGGTACGCGGTCAGCTCGGCACCCGTGGACAGCACGCGTCGCTCCCCGTCGGTGGTGAGCTGCACTCCGAGGCCGCCCTTGCGGACCTCCTCGATCAGCGTATCGATATCCGAAACCCCTGGCGTCGAGGAGTACTCGCGCGGCCGGTCCTCCCGCAGCACGGACAGCAGCGCGCGCATGTCGGTCAGCGCCTGCCGCCCTGTCTGGGAGATGGTCTCCAGCGCAGTGACCGCCGCGGCGGGATCGGCGGCCGCGCTGTACCGACCACCGTCGGCCTGGGCGATCACGACGGTCAGCGAGTGCGCGACGATGTCGTGCATCTCCCGCGCGATCCGGGTGCGCTCGTTGATGGCGGCGATCTCCGCCTCCTGCGCGCGTTCGAGTTCGAGCAGCCGGGCCCGCTCGGTGAGTCCCTCGAGTTCCTGGTTACGCACCCGGCGCAGGTCGCCGAACGCCCACACTGCGGTGACGTACACGATCAGGAACGCGATCAGGAAAGCGTGGGCCTGCCATGTGGACTCCGCACCGCCGAAGTACCGGAGGCCCGCCGCGATCACGCCGAGGATGGCCGCCGCCAGGCCCCATCCGCTCGCCCACCTCGGTCCGTACGCCGCCAGCGCGTACAGCGCGATCGGAACGCAGATACCGGGCATGACGAGGTTGGTCTGGTCACTCGAGATGATCAGATACGCCACCGAGAAGAACGCGACAACGGCGGCGGCCGCGACCGGCCGGATGCGACGCCAGGCCAGCGGCACGGTGAGTCCCAGCGCGATCACCACGTCGACCCACCCGACGGCGACCGACGCCGCCACCCCGATGAGCGCGAAGAACGCCGCGACGGTGCGATCGATCCCGACGGTGTGATCGGCGCTCCAGCGGTACCAGCGCTCGCTCAGTGGGAATCGGGGCATGGACCCCAGGGTAAACACCTGTGGCCGGTGAGCGAGCTCACCGGCCACGAGGCGACTCACGCGTCAGCTCACTTGAGCAGGGCGCGCGACATCACGACTCGCTGAATCTGGTTGGTGCCCTCGTAGATCTGGGTGATCTTGGCGTCGCGCATCATCCGCTCGACCGGGAAGTCGGTGGTGTAGCCGGCGCCACCGAACAGCTGCACGGCGTCCGTGGTGACCTCCATCGCGACGTCCGAGGCGAAGCACTTGGCGGCGGCCGAGATGAACCCGAGGTTCTTCTCGCCACGCTCGGCGCGGGCGGCCGAGGTGTAGACCATCAGACGAGCGGCCTCGACCTTCATCGCCATGTCGGCGAGCATGAACTGCACGGCCTGGAAGTCGGAGATCGACTTGCCGAACTGCTTGCGGTCCTTGGTGTACGCGAGGGCCGCGTCGAGCGCGCCCTGCGCCAGGCCGACGGCCTGGGCGCCGATGGTCGGGCGGGTGTGGTCCAGGGTCTGCAGGGCGGTCTTGAAGCCGGTGCCGGGCGCGCCGATGATGCGGTCGCCGGGAATGCGGCAGTTCTCGAAGTACAGCTCCGCGGTTGGCGAGCCCTTGATACCGAGCTTCTTCTCCTTCGGGCCGACGACGAAGCCCTCGTCGTCCTTGTGCACCATGAAGGAGGAGATGCCGTTGGCGCCCTTGTCGGGGTCCGTGACGGCCATGACGGTGTACCAGGTCGACTTGCCGCCGTTGGTGATCCAACACTTGGAGCCGTTGAGGATCCAGTCATCGCCGTCGGCCTTCGCGCGGGTGCGCATGCTGGCGGCGTCGGAGCCCGCCTCACGCTCGGAGAGCGCGTAGGAGGCCATCGCCTCGCCCGAGGCGAGCGACGGGAGGACCTGCTGCTTGAGCTCCTCCGAGCCGTTGAGGATCAGGCCCATGGTGCCGAGCTTGTTGACGGCGGGGATCAGCGAGGACGAGCCGCAGACGCGGGCCACCTCCTCGATCACGATGCAGGTGGCCACGGAATCGGCGCCCTGGCCGTCATAGGCCTCGGGGACGTGGATCGCATTGAAGCCGGAGTTGACGAGCGCCTTGAGCGCCTCCTCGGGGAACCGGGAGTTCTCGTCGACATCCTTCGCGTAGGGCGCGATCTCCTTCTCCGACAGCGCGCGGATCGCGGCCCGCAGCTCATCGTGCTCGTCGGCGAGCTTGAACAGGTCGAAGTCGGGGTTGCCAGCCATCTGGTTGCTCCTCGTGGAAGTCTCGGGGCGCGGCACTCAGTGCCATTCACGGGCCATCATACCGCACCTACCCGGCAAGTAGCCGGTAAGACGTGCCACACTGCGGCACCGAGTGCCAACTCCCCTACTCGTCCTCCTCGAGCCTGCGTCGCAGCAGCTCCGCCACCCGGCGCGGCGCGGTGCCGCGCGGGAACACCGCCACCACCATCTCGCCGTCCCCGTCGGTCGCCGAGGCATCGTGTCGGCCGACCCCGCGGCGGATATCGGCCAACGCCGCACGCAGGTCCTCGGAGGTGGTCCGGGCGCCGTCGCGCACCATCCGGCGCAGCAGGTAGTTGTGGGTGGCGGTCACCGAGGCGGAGAACTGCACCATCGACAGGTCCGGCTCGCCGGGCAGCGCGCGGCGCAGGTAGTCGACGAACAATCGCTCGTACCGGAATCCGGTGACGATCTCCCGGTCGCGTAGCGCGGGCACCTCGTGCACCACCGCGTAGCGCCGGGTCGCCATGTCGTTCCACTGCGAGAACCGTTCGAAAACGATCATCGCGGCGTCGCAGACCGCGTCCCACGGGTCGTCATGATCGGCGGCGAGATGCTCCTGCGCCTGGGCGAGCAGGATCTCGTGGTCGGCGAACACCACGTCTTCCTTGGAGCGGAACTGCCGGAAGAAGGTGCGACGCGAGATGCCTGCCGCCTCGGCTATCTCGTCGACGCTGGTCGCCTCGTAGCCCTTCTCGGAGAAGAGCCGCAACGCCTCCGACACCACGTGGAGACGGAAGCGGTCAGTGTCGTCGGGCATGAGCACAGCGTAGGCGGCTGCGCCGCCCGTGCGCGGTTGACGAGTCCCTGCACCCGTCAACCGCGCACGGGCCGCGGAGCGGCCTAGGGGGCCACCGAACCCCAGTCCGCGAAGCCGGTCGGATCGTGCCTGCCCATGCTCGCGTGCTCGAACATGCCAGCACCGGGAACACCGTTGCAGGTGACGCTGGCCGGATACTCGTTGACGCCGTACGGAATTCGCGCCGCGATCGCGGGGTCGGTGAGGTCGTACACCGACCGGGAGCTCCAGTTGCGGCCGCGCCATTGCCCGTGTGTCCACTCCGGGTCACCGCCGTATCCCGCACCGACATGCAGCGCGAGACCGTCGCGCGGGGTCACCTCGACGGTCAGCGGGCTGCCGTCGGAGGCGGTCAGGTGCAGCGTCGCCGCGAACGGCCTGCGGGTACCGGGGTGATACTTGATGTCGTAGCGCGGCCAGCCGAGCTGCTCGATCCGGCCGTCGTTCCAGACCCGGGTCGCATCGTTCAGCGTCCGGTAGCCGTCGGGGTTCTCCTGCAGGATCACGATGATCGAGAACTCGTCGAACCGCAGCGGCACGTACATCCACCAGAAGCCCTCGGACGGCTCGTCGGCGAGCCTGCCGGCCGGGTCCCCGTCGCCGACCGGACGGATGCCCCAGGACCGATCCCGGCTGCCGATCCACCGATCCGGGCTCACCACGACGTCCTCGCCGTCGACCGACAGCACACCGGTCCACGTGCCGGTCTGTGCGAAACGGCTCGCGTCCAGGGTCGGCCGGAACTTGCTCATCAACAGGTGCGGCTGCTCCGAGATCGCGGGGCCGGAACCCTCCCACGTGAGGTCGAACCCGAGTCCGCCCTCGCCGTCGCCCTCGCAGACCATCCGCAGCCTGCGCAGCGGCTCGAGCACCTCGATTCGATACCCGCCGACGGCGAGATCCAACGACCGCTCCTCGAGCGCGTCGGAGAACTTGACCGCCCACTGCCTCTCACCCTTGCGGATGGTGGCGAACGCGTCGGTGACACCGAGGTTCGGGTACGCACCGAAGCCGCTCACCAGGAACAGCTCGCCCTTGGTGTCGATCGCGTTGAAATAGGACCGGTCGTAGAAGTTCTTGTCACTGGAGGCGACCCGGGCCATCGAGAGCGGCGTCTGATGGATCGGGTATTCGTCAAGCGGCGCAGGCATGAGGACACTCCCTGAGGGATTCGTTACAGCGTCAAACGTAATCCGGACGACGCCATTTAACCCCGGGAGATCCGCTCCGGTCAGCCGATTGGCAGAACCAGCGTCAGTCGAGCAGCTTCGCGCGCAGCGCCGCGTCCTTCTCCAGCACCATCGCCTCGAGTCCGGCCTGGAACGTCTCCATCGCCGCACGCAGCGCGGGGTCCGAGGCGCCGAGGATCCGCGCCGCCAACAACCCGGCGTTGCGCGCGCCACCGATCGACACCGTCGCGACCGGCACGCCCGCGGGCATCTGCACGATCGACAGCAGCGAGTCCATGCCGTCGAGGTACTTGAGCGGCACGGGCACGCCGATCACCGGGAGCGGCGTCGCCGAGGCGACCATGCCCGGCAGGTGCGCCGCCCCACCCGCGCCCGCGATGATCACCTTGATGCCGCGATCGGCGGCGTCACGGGCGTAGTCGAGCATCCGCTGCGGCGTCCGGTGCGCCGAGACGACACCGACCTCGAACCGGATCCCGAACTCGGCGAGTGCCTCGGCGGCCGCCTCCATCGTCGGCCAGTCCGAGTCGCTGCCCATGATCAGGCCGACAACGGGCCCATTCGAATCACTCACCGTGCACATCCCATCCGTCGGTCCATTCCCCGTGCGAGAGCCAGTGTGCCGCCCGCTCGGCGCGCTCACGTACCGCCGCGACGTACGCCTCGTCAGCGATCGAGCCCTGCGCGCCGCCGACAACGTTGACGTGCCCGATCTTGCGGGCCGGCCGCTCGCCCTTGTCGTAGAGGTGCACCTTCGCGTCCGGCATCCGGGCGAACAGGTGGTGCAGGCGCTCGTCCATGCTCATCTCCGGGGCCGACTCCGCGCCCAGCACGTTCGCCATCACGGTGACCGGCGCGATCGGCGCCGTGTCGCCGAGCGGGTAGTCGAGCACCGCCCGCAGGTGCTGCTCGAACTGCGACGTCCGCGCACCGTCCTGGGTCCAGTGCCCGGAATTGTGCGGCCGCATCGCCAGCTCGTTCACCACCAGCCGTCCGTCGGTGGTCTCGAACAGCTCCACCGCCATCGACCCGACGACGCCCAGCTCGGACGAGATGCGCAGCGCCATCTGCTCGGCCTCCATGGCGAGCGAGTCGGACAGCTCGGGCGCGGGGGCGATCACCACCGCACACTGCCCGTCGCGCTGCACCGTCTCCACGACCGGCCAGGTCGCGCCCTGCCCGAACGACGATCGCGCGACCATCGCGGACAGCTCACGCCGCATCGACACCTTCTGCTCGACCATCAGGGCCACGCCCTTGTCGAGCTGCTCGGTGACGATGGCCTCGGCCTCGTCCGAATCGGCTGGCATCCACACACCGCGCCCGTCGTAGCCGCCCCGAACCGCCTTGATCACGATCTGCCAGTTGTGCTCGTCCCCGAAGCGCACGACGTCGCCAGCCCAGGTGATCTCCGCGAACGCGGGCACGGGCGCGCCCAGCTCCGCGAGCTTGCGCCGCATGGCGAGCTTGTCCTGCGCGTAGATCAACGCCTGCGGCGGCGGCTGGACGTTCACGCCCTCCGCGACGAGGATTTCGAGGTGCTCGGTCGGGACGTGCTCGTGGTCGAAGGTCAGGGCGCTGGCCCCGACCGCGACCTCCCGGAGCGCGTCGAGGTCGGTGTGGCTGCCGATCACGACATCCGCACACACCTTGGCCGCCGGCTCGTCGGGGCCGCCGGAGAGCACCCGGAGGCACTGACCGAGTTCGATGGCGGCCTGATGGGTCATCCGGGCCAACTGCCCGCCGCCGATCATCGCGACCACCGGCAATCCGGCATTCGGGCCGCGGGGGGTGCTTGGGCGGTGCTGGGATCCGGAATCGACGCTCACGGCAGTCAATGGTGTCATGACGGCCTCCGAACCCACGATCGGAGTGTCAGTTCGTCGGATCGGCGTCCTCTTTCGTACACTCAGTCGTTGTGTCTTTAGTCGATCAGGCGGTCAGCCGCGTACCCCAGCCCTTCCGGGACGTGGTCCTTCGCCATCACGAGCTGATCAAGTTCGCGATAGTCGGCGGCACGACCATGGTCTTCGACCTCGCGATCTTCTACTCGCTGAGCCTGACCATCCTCGAGCAGAAGCCCGTCGTCGCCAAGATCATCTCCGGCGTGATGGCCACGATCTTGAGCTACATCCTCAATCGGGAGTGGTCCTTCAAGAACCGCGGCGGCCGCGAGCGCCACCACGAGGCATTGCTGTTCTTCACCATCAGCGGCATCGGCGTCGTCATCGCCGCGGCCCCGCTTTTCATCGCCAACAACGTCTTCGACTTCCGGTCAACGGCGAGCCTGACCACGCTGGTGATCGTCGACTTCATCCTCAACTACGTCATCGGCAACGTGCTGCAGATGGTCTTCCGATTCTGGGCGCTGCGCCGATTCGCGTTCCCCGAGGAGAACGCCAGGGGTGCGGCGGCCGGGTCCACCGGCTTCGACCCGACGCCCGAGGAACTCGCCGAGGAAGAGCTCGGGCACAGCTAGCCCGCTAACGCGGCTCCACATCGGGCGCCATCGGCAGGAACGCCGCGAACAGCGCGGGTCGCCTGCGCTGGAGATCGAGCCGGCCGCCGTCCGCCTCGACCAGGGCCCTGGCCAACGCCAGCCCGACGCCCGTCGAGCCGCCGCCGGAGAAACCGCGGTCGAAGATGTGCGGGGCCAGTTCGTCGCTGACACCCTCGCCCTCGTCGCCGACCTCAACGCAGACCATCGCCTCGTGCTCCGCCGTCCCCGGCACCGACCGGACGGCCACGGTGCAGGTGCCACCACCGTGCATGAGCGCGTTGTCGACCAGCACGGACACGGACTCACGCAGTCGTGAGGACCTCGCCGTCGACATCACCGCGGCCTCGCCCCGCAGCACCAGGTCCCGTCCCGCGTCCCGATAGGGCCGCTGCCAGTCGGAAACGACCCCGGCGAGCTCCCGGACCACCGCGACCGGTTCCGGGAGCTCGCCTGCCATCCGGGACGAGCGCACCAGTTCGTCGATCGCCTCCGTCAGCCGGTCCACCTGTCCCAACGCCTCGGTCGCCTCGTCGACCACCGCGGGATCCGGGTGCACCGACAACTCGTCGAGCCGCAGCCGCACCGCGGTGAGCCGGCTGCGGAGCTGATGGGAGACGTCGCCGACGAGCGCCCGTTCGCGCTGCAATCGCCCGGCGATCTCGACGGTGACCGCGTCGAGCACGTCGGACACCCGATCCAGTTCGGCGATCCCGTGCCTGCGCGGGTCCTTGCGGAAGTCGCCCTCCGCCAGCCGGGCGGCGCGGCCCGCGACGTCCCGCAGCGGATCCGCGAGCCGCCTGGCGGTCACCGTCGCCACCGCCGCGCCCGCGCCGAGTGAGGCCAACACCACCAAGGCGACCGCCCCGACCGCCTGCTGTTGGAGCGATCTCATCGAATCCGACGGCGCCTCCAGCCGCAACGAACCAGAGCGGCCCATGGAGAGCGATTCGCTCAGGGGCTGCTCGACCGCGGGCTCGCCGATGTCGACCTGCACCTCGTGATCGCCCGGGGTCGGATAGATCACCGTGAGTTTGGCGCCTGCCGGGACCACCAGCCGCAGCGGCGCCGTGTCGAGACCGTCCACGATCACGCCCTGCTCGCCCTCCTGCGAGACGATCTCCGCCGCCATCCGGTCCAGCCTGGCCTGCAGATCGCTCCGGGTGAGGTCCTCGACCCACAACCAGGCGGTGTACATCAGCGGCAGCCCCAGCAGGAGCGCGATGAGGATGACGACGGCCAGGATGGAGAGCAGGATTCGGCGGCGCACGTCTGCGCCCGGCTACGTGTTCAGCCGGAAGCCGACGCCCCGCACGGTCGCGATGCGCCGCTCGGCGACCGGACCCTCGTCGCCGATCTTCCGGCGCAGCCACGACATGTGCATGTCGAGGGTCTTGGAGCCGCGCAGGTCCGCGTCACCCCACACCTCCTGCAGGATGACATCGCGCGAGACCACCTCGCCCGCCCGGTCGAGCAGGACCTTGAGCAGCTCGTATTCCTTGTTCGCGAGGATGACCTCGGAGCCGCCGACCAGCACGCGCCTGGCGGCCGGTTCGAGCCTGATGTCCCCCACCGCGATGGCGGTGTCCTCGGAGCCGCCGCGGCGGCGCATCAGCGCGCGGACCCGCGCCATCAGCTCGGCCAGCCGGAACGGCTTGCCCACGTAGTCGTCGGCTCCCGCGTCGAGGCCAACCACGAAGTCCACCTCGTCGGTGCGCGCCGTCAGCATCAGTACCGCGAGATCGGAGCCGCCCGCGCGCAGTTGCCTGCACACCTCCAGCCCGTCCATGCCGGGCAGGCCGAGGTCGAGAACCAGCAGATCGAACGACCCGCTCAGCGCGAGCTCGAGGGTCCCGGGACCGGTCGGTTCGACGGTGACCGTGTAGCCCTCACGGCCAAGGGCACGGGAGAGCGGGGCGGCAATGGCCTCATCGTCTTCGGCAAGCAGTACGGCTGTCACGACCCCAGCCTACGGAGCGGCCCCACCGTACTCCGTCGGCGGACCGGAATCGAGATTCATCGCGTCGAACACCTGGTGATAGAGAAGCGAATGCACCCGCTGCACATCGGGGATGTCGTCGAACTCCAGCGGATCGTCGGCCGCCGACGCGATCACCAAGGTGCCGGTCCGCAGCATCCGGTCGATCAGTCCGTGCCTGAACTGCACGTTGCTGATCCGCCCCATCGGGATGTCGATCCCCGTGTGGGTGATCACGCCGTGCCTGATCAGCACCCGCCGGTCCGTGACGATGAAGTGGGTGAACTTCCACCTCAACAGCGGTCCGACACAACGCCACCCGACGATCCCGACCCAGGCCACCGCAACCACGACCAGCGCGACGGAGCGGGCGGTCCCGTCGAGCCGGTCCTGGGCGAGTCCGAGCGCGAACCCGGCGAACGCCGTCGCCACGATGAACGTCAACGCGGGCAACACCAGCATCTTCCAATGCGGGTGTCGGTGCAGCAGCAGCTCCTCGTCCGTGGCGAGGGCGTCCTCCGGATATCCCATCAGGAAAGCGTATCGACTACTTCGCGTCCTCGACCGCACCCACGACTTCGGATTCGACGGCATCCTCGACGGCGGATTCGGCCTCCGCCTGCAGCTCCGCCGTCTTCTGTGCGGCCTCGGCCTCGGCCGTCGCCAGCTCCTCCGCGGTCGGCGGGGAGCCCGTGATCAGGGCGTTGGCCCACCGGGTCGACGGATCGATGTCGAGCAGGAGCGCCTTGGCCAGCAGCGTCATCGGAATGGCGAGCAGCGCGCCGAGTGGCCCGATCACCCACCCCCAGAACACCAATGCCAAGAACGTGAGCGTCACCGACAACCCGACGGCCTCGCCGACGAACTTGGGCTGGATCACCGACTGGATGATGACGTTGATGACGCTGTAGACGACGATCACCCACAGCATCAGCGTCGGACCGCCCTCCAGCAGTGCGATCAGCGCGGGCGGGATCACTCCGATGACGAACCCGATGTTCGGAATGTAGTTGGTGATGAAGGAGAGCAGTCCCCACAGGATCGGCAGCGGAATTCCCATGGCCCAGAGCGCGCCTGCGTCGATCACGGCGACGATGAGGCCGAACACCGTCGACACGATCAGGTAGCTGCGGGTACCGCTGGCGAAGGAGGAGAACGCGTAGGCGATGTCCGCGCGGGAGTAGGCCACCGCGCGCATCCGCTCGCCGAACGAACTCGCGTCCATCGCCATGAAGATCAGCAGGGCCAGGATGAAGAAGAGATTCGAGAAGACACCCAGCAGCCCGAGCAACACGTCGTCGACCAGACCGATGATCTTGCCGAGATCGATGCTCGAGAGCGCCTTCTCCACCTGATCGGAACCGATGTTCATCTGGGCGAACTGATCCTGCACGTTGGCGATCAGCTCGTCTGCCTTGTCGGTGTACTGCGGCAACAGCGTGGCCAGCTGGGCGATCGAGACGACGAGCGCCGCGACCAGACCGAGCAGGATCAGGTAGACGGCCGTCAGCGTCGAGATCACCGCGACCCATTTGGGCGCGCCCTTGCGCTGCAGCCAGTCGCCCAGCGGCTGCACACCCACCACCAACATCAGTGCCAGGAACACCGGCCCGATGATCCCGGCGAAGGCTTTGGTGCCTGCGATCGCGACCACGGCGCCTGCGAGGCCGAGCAGCACGATCAGCCCGCGCGGCAAGGTCGAGGGGGGCACCGGGGAGGTCGGGGCGGACACGGGGGCGGTCGCGGTCGCGACCGATCGACTCATTTCCACACCGCGGCTCGATCGGCGACGCCGGGCAGCAGGCCGAGGATCGGCAGGCCGATGGCGAGGTGAACCAGACTCGTGGCGATCCGGTCAGCCATCACCGCGTCGTAGGCGAAGGGCACGACAACCATGGCAAGAGTGACCAGGCCGATGATCCAGCCGAAGAACGAGTCGCCACCCGGAGTGGTCAGCAGCAGCACGTAGAGCAGCCCGGCGGCGATGAGCGCCCCGATGAACCCGAGGATGGCGAACCGGACCGCGACGGTGGTCTCGGGCAACCAGTTCGGCGAGAGCGGCATCAGGTCGAAGACCCGGAGAATCACCGTGGCCACCAGCGCGCTGAGCGCGGTGACCAGCGCGGCCGCGGCTGCACCCGCCCAGTACTTGCCCCCGGCGATGCCGCGCGTTGGCGTCCCTGGGGTGCCGGACATGCCCGGCCCTCCCGGATAGCTCGTCATTGCTGTCCCTCCTCGATCTCACAGTCGTTCGCAGTGAGGGTCGCACCGACCGCGCCGTACACGCTTCACCCACGACGGATGAGGCACAAGTGTCTAACGGGACTCACACTGCTTGTCGAAGCACCACTCCCATTTCTGAGAGAGGAACAGCTATGACGGCAAACCGCGCGGACAACAGCGTCAAGCAGGGATTCGCGGCCGGAGGCTCGATCGCGGCAGCGGTCCTGCTGCTGACCGTGGGCATCCTCCAGGTCTTCCAGGGAATCTCCGCGCTCGCCAAGGACAGCGTCCTGATCGTCGGGCCGGAATACTCCTACGCGCTCAACACCACGGGCTGGGGCTGGATTCACCTCATCGTGGGAATCCTCATCGCGCTGACCGGCTTCGGCCTGCTCACCGGTGCGACCTGGGCGCGGATCGCGGGTATCTTCCTGGCCGCCCTCTCGATCATCGCCAACTTCATGTGGCTGCCCTACTACCCGTGGTGGTCGATCCTGATCATCGCCCTCGACGTGGTCGTCATCTGGGCCATCGCGACATGGGACAACGACTAGCCACGACGCTGTGCTGACGAGGGTGCGGGCCATCGGCCCGCACCCTCGTCTCGTCATTCCTGCGGGCGCAGGTGCGTGATGTCGCCCGCCGAGACCGCGACCGCTTCCCTGCCACCGTCCGGGCTTATCACGATCCGGCCCTGTGCATCGATCCCGCTCGCGGTGCCCAGCAGTTCGCCGCCGCCCGGCAGTTCCGCGCGGACGCGCTGCCCGATCGTGGCGCACCGATCCCGGTACGACTCGGCGAGCGCCTTTGTGTCCCAACCATTCCGGTGCCACTTCGTCCACTCCGACGCCAGCGCGCGGAGCAGTGCGCGCACCACGGTGTCCCGATCGGTTGTGGCGGCACCCGCGAGCGCGAGCGAGGTGGCGGTCGGCACCGGCAGCTCCGACTCCGTGAGGCTGACGTTCAACCCGATCCCGAGCACGACCGACGGGATCGGTGCGGTCGCGGCGACCTCGGCAAGGATGCCCGCCACCTTCTTGCCACCGATCAGGACGTCGTTCGGCCACTTGAGCACGGCGTCCACCTCGGCCACCGATCGCATGGCATCGACCACCGCGACGCCTGCGAGCAGCGGGAGCCACCCCAGATCGGCGGGATCGATCCCCGGCATCCGGAGCAACACCGAGACGGAGACGGCCGACCTCGGCGGTGCCACCCAGGAGCGGGCGTGCCTGCCCCGGCCGTGGTCCTGGAACTCCGAGATCAGCACCGCGCGGTCGAGGGCGGAGTCCGCCGCCCTTGCCAACAGGTCGGCGTTCGTCGAACCGGTCTCGGCGACGACGTCGAGACTCGAGTAGAAGGCATCGGGGTCGCCGCCGGCCGTCCCGCGCACCAGCGCTCTGCGCAGTGCGTCGGCGACGAGCGGGGGCCGATTCAGATCGGTGTACATGCCGATCAGACTATGGGCTCCGGCCACTGCGGCGGGGATCACAATTTCGTACTGGCCAGTAGCTTGGGTTCAATGATTGAACGCAACCTGACCTCGGTCAACGGGCACCGAGACCGGCTGGATAAGCTCTGTCCTCATGACCAGTGTCCAGGAGCCCACTGCGCCAGAGGCGACAAACACCCCTGATATCCACACGACGGCTGGAAAGCTCGCCGACCTGCGCAGACGCCAGGAAGAGGCGAAGTACCCCAGCGGCGAGGCCGCCGTCGAGCGGGTGCACGCGAAGGGCAAGCTGACCGCCCGTGAGCGCATCACCGCGCTGCTCGACGAGGGCTCCTTCGTAGAGCTCGACGCTCTCGCCCGGCACCGGAGCGTGAACTTCGGTCTCGCCGACAACCGCCCGTTCGGCGACGGCGTGGTGACCGGCTACGGCACCATCGATGGCCGCGACGTGTGCGTCTTCTCCCAGGACGCCACAGTGTTCGGCGGCAGCCTCGGCGAGATCTACGGCGAGAAGATCGTCAAGGTCATGGACCTGGCACTCAAGACCGGCCGCCCGCTCGTCGGCATCAACGAGGGCGCGGGCGCCCGCATCCAGGAGGGCGTGGTCTCGCTCGGCCTCTACGGCGAGATCTTCCACCGCAACGTGCAGGCCTCCGGCGTCATCCCGCAGATCTCGCTGATCATGGGCCCGGCCGCTGGTGGCCACGTCTACTCCCCCGCGCTGACCGACTTCGTCGTGATGGTCGACCAGACCAGCCAGATGTTCGTCACCGGCCCCGACGTGATCAAGACCGTCACCGGCGAGGACGTCACCATGGAGGACCTGGGCGGCGCCCACACCCACATGGTCAAGTCCGGTGTGGCCCACTACGTCGCCTCCGGCGAGCAGGATGCCCTCGACTACGTCAAGGACCTGCTCAGCTACCTGCCGAGCAACAACCAGGCCGCCGCGCCGCGACTGGCCCCGTCCGACCCGATCGTCGGCTCCATCGAGGACTCGCTGACCTCCGAGGACATCGAGCTCGACACCCTGATCCCGGACTCGCCGAACCAGCCGTACGACATGCACGAGGTCATCCGGCGCATCCTCGACGACGACGAGTTCCTCGAGGTCCAAGCCGAGCGTGCCGCGAACATCATCTGTGGCTTCGGTCGCGTCGACGGCCGCAGCGTCGGCATCGTCGCGAACCAGCCCACCCAGTTCGCCGGCTGCCTCGACATCAACGCCTCCGAGAAGGCCGCTCGCTTCGTGCGCACCTGCGACGCCTTCAACGTCCCGATCATCACCCTGGTCGACGTGCCCGGCTTCCTGCCCGGCACCGAGCAGGAGTACAACGGCATCATCCGCCGCGGCGCCAAGCTGCTCTACGCGTACGGCGAGGCCACGGTCGGAAAGATCACCGTCATCACCCGCAAGGCGTACGGCGGCGCGTACGACGTCATGGGCTCCAAGCACATGGGCGCCGACCTGAACCTGGCCTGGCCGAGCGCACAGATCGCGGTCATGGGCGCCTCCGGCGCCGTCGGCTTCGTCTACCGCAAGCAGCTCAAGGAGGCCGAGGCCTCGGGCGCCGACGTCGACGCGCTGCGCCTCAAGCTGCAGAACGAGTACGAGGACACTCTGGTGAACCCGTATGTCGCGGCCGAGCGCGGTTACATCGACGCGGTCATCCCGCCGTCGCACACCCGCGGTCAGATCGTGGCGGCCCTTCGCCTGCTCGAACGCAAGCAGGTTTCCCTTCCGCCCAAGAAGCATGGGAACATCCCGCTATGACAGCGACGAGGGAAACGACACTCGAAGACGTCGAGGTGCTCTCCGCAGCCGCGGAGGCCATCGACTCCGCTACGGTCGACATCGTGACTGCCGACAGCAAGGGCTCTCAATTGCCGGTCATCACGGTGGTCAAGGGCGCACCGACCGACATCGAGGTGGCGGCACTGGTGACCGTCTTCGCCGCCGCTGCAGGCGCCGAGGAGGCACCGGCCGACACCCGTCCGGCCGAGCGGTGGGGCGACCCCGCCGGCATGCACCGGGGCGCTGCCCCCCTGTCCCCGTACGCGTACTCGAACCGTCGGTGACCACGCTCGTTCTGGCCTCGGCCTCGCCGGCACGGTTGACCGTGCTGCGCAAGGCCGGGGTCGAGCCATTTGTACTGGTCTCCGGAGTCGACGAGGACGCGGTGCAGGAAGCACTCGGCCCCTCGGCCGCGCCCTCGCGGGTGGTCACCGAGCTCGCGCGGGCGAAGGCAACCGCCGTGCTCCCCGAGCTACCCGCCGAGGTCGCCACCGACGTGGTGGTGATCGGCTGCGATTCGATGCTGCTGATCGACGGCACCCTGCAGGGCAAGCCGCACACCGCCGACGTGGCCCGGGCCCGCTGGCGTTCGATGATGGGTCGCAGCGGCACCCTGCTCACCGGGCACTGCGTGCTGCGGGTGCGCGACGGGGTGACCGTCGGTGAGGCCAGCGCGGACAGCGCGACGATCGTGCATTTCGGGACCCCGTCCGGCGACGATCTCGAGGCCTACCTCGAGTCCGGCGAGCCCATGCAGGTCGCTGGCGCGTTCACGCTCGATGGGCTCGGAGGGTGGTTCATCGACCGGATCGAGGGCGACCCCTCCAGCGTGATCGGCATCGGCCTGCCGTTGGTCCGCCGACTGCTCGGCGAGGTCGGCGTCGGCATCTCCGAGCTCTGGGCCGCGACCCCAGCCACCTGAACTCGAAGCCCGCCTACTGAAGTCATCGCCCACCGACACCGCGATTGCGGGGTCGGTGGGCGACTTCATGTCCCGACCGGGGCCCTCCCTACCGGTCCCGGTTCCCGCCGGTGTGCTCCTTCAGGACGGGTCCGACGACATTCAGTGCGGCAGGCGACGTCATTCCCCAGTGGGTGCTGGCGATGCGATGGTTGCGGACATCGCCACTGACGTACGACTGCCAGCCCGTGGCCGCAAACCGCCCCGTCGGGTCGTCCTCGGCCGCGGTGAAGAACAGCAGATCGCCCTCGAACACTCCCGGCCGGTACGACGCGGTGAGGCCCGCATTGTGCTGGGCAGCGGCGAGCAGGCGCCCGACGACCTCGGCGGCCTCCTCCTCGCTCTGCCCGGTCAGCTGGCCGAACATGGCAACCGCTTGGGGCAGGGTGACGTCCGCGACCAGCTGATCACCGACTCCGTCCATTCCCATGCCGCTGAGGACCTCGGCCATCGTCACCGCGCCGTTCGGCGAGGTCGGCAGGGTCTCCGCAGTGAAGCTGTCGAGCATCGCCAACAGTTCCACCGCCTCGCCCTGTTCCTGCAGTTGCACCGCGATCGCATGGCTGATCGTGCCACCGAGGGACCACCCGAGCAGGTGATACGGGCCAGACGGCTGCACCCGACGGATCTCGCGGAGGTAGAGCTCGGCGACGGCCTCGATCGAACCGGGCAGCTCACCGTCGCCCTGCGCCGCCGGGGTCTGCAGCCCGTAGATCGGACGGTCCGCATCGATGTGCTGGGCCATTCCCACGTAGCACCACGCCAGCCCGACGATCGGGTGGACACAGAACACCGGCGGCTTCGACCCCGCCGCGCGGATCGGGAACAGCATGTCGAAGGCCTGCCCGACGACGTCGTCGGCGCCATGGTCGATCTGCCGGGCCAGCGCCTCCGGGGTGGCTTCGGAGAACAGCCACGGCAGCTGGACCACGGTCTCGAGTTCGGTCCGCAGCCGACCGACCACCCGCATGCCGATCAGCGAATTGCCACCGAGCTCGAAGAAGTTGTCGTCCAACCCCACTCGCTCCACACCGAGCAGCTCCGCGAACACCGCCGCGACCGCCTGCTCCGTGGCGGACACGGGGGCCCGGTACTCGCGTGCCGCAATCTCCGGAACCGGCAGCGCCCGGCGCTCCAGCTTGCCGTTCGCGCTGAGCGGGAACTCGTCGAGCACCATGATCGTCTCCGGGATCATGTACGACGGGAGTGCCGTGGACATACCCCGGCGAAGTGCCGCGGTGTCGATCTCGCCCTCGCCGACCACATAGCCGATCAGCTGCTGGCCCGAGGCCCCCGAATGCACGACGACCACCGCCGCCCGCACCGACGGGTCTGCCACCAGCGCGGCCTCGATCTCGCCGAGTTCGATCCGCAGTCCGCGCAGCTTCACCTGGAAGTCGGTGCGGCCGAGGAACTCCAGCTCGCCGCCGGAGTTCCACCGGACCAGGTCGCCGGTTCGGTACAGGCGCTCACCGGGACCTCCACACGGATCGGCGACGAACCGTTCCGCCGTCAGGTCCGCCCGGTCGTGATAGCCGCGGGCCAGCTGCGCGCCTGCCAGGTAGAGCTCACCCGGTACGCCAACCGGTACCGGCCTCAGCCGTGAGTCGAGCACATGCGCCCTGGTGTTCCACACCCCGCGACCGATGGGCACCACCGCACCGACGTCGGGCCCGATCCGGTGCGCAGTCGAGGTCACGGTGACCTCGGTGGGCCCGTAGGTGTTGTCGAGCACGGCGATGGACCGGGCCGCAAAGCGACGAGCCAGTTCGGCAGGGAGTTCCTCACCACCGGCGAGGACGTACCGAAGCGACGCAGGCAGCTGCAGCTGCGGATCGGCCAGGAAGACGTCGAGCATCGACGGCACGAACTCCATGATCGTGACCGACCGTTCCTCGGCGACGGCCACCAGGTACTCGGGGTCCCGATGTCCGCCCGGCTTCGCGATCACCGTGCGGGCGCCCACCTGCAGGGGCATGAACAGCTCCCACACCGACACGTCGAAGGTGACGGGGGCCTTCTGGAGCACGGTGTCGGACGGACCAAGGGGGTACTGGCCCTGCATCCAGGCGATCTGATTCACCACCGAACCGTGTGTGACAGTCACACCCTTCGGCCGGCCGGTGGACCCCGACGTGAACATCGCGTACGCGACGTTGGCCGGCCGCAACGGCCGGAGACGATCCGCATCCGTCAACGCGGTGTCGGCGAAGCCGGACAGGTCGAGCCTGTCGATCTCCACCACGTCGACCGAGGCCGGCAGGTCACCGGCGTCCTGCGATCTCGACAGCACCACAACCGGATTCGCGGTCGCCACGACGTACTCGGTGCGGTCGTCCGGATGCTCCGGATCGATGGGCAGGTAGCCGCCGCCGGCCTTGAGGATGGCGTACATGGCCACCATCAGGTCGACCGAGCGATACATGCCGAGCCCGACCAGCGTCTCGGGCCCGACACCGATCGAGACCAGGTGGCGCGCCAGCCTGTTCGCCTCTCGGTCGAACTCCCGGTAGGTCAGCTCCTGCTCACCGAAGAGCAGCGCAGTCGCATCGGGCGTGCGTTCGACCTGTGCCTCGAAGGCATCGACGAGCGTGAGTGCGGGTACGACGACATCGGTCTCGTTCCAGCGCTCCATCTCGGAACGTTCCGTGTCGCTGCGCAGTTCGATCGCGTCGACAGTCAGCGTTGCGTCCTTGGTGACCGCCTCGAGGATCGCGGTGAACTTCTCCGTGAAGCCGACCACCGTCGACTCGTCGAAGATGTCACGCGCGTAGTTGAACACCCCCCGGATCCCGGTGCGTCGCGCCTCCTGGTCGAACTCGGTCGACAGCGTCAACTGAAGGTCCAGCTTCGCCCCGTCGGGTACCGCGTCGATCGGGGCAACCGTCAGCCCAGGCAGCGTGACCTCCGCTCGGGCGAAGTTCTGCACCACGAGCAGCACCTGGAACAGCGCCGAGTAGGCGGTCGACCGCCTCGGGTTGAGCACCTCGATCAACTGCTCGACCTGGGTGTCAGCGTGGGCGAAGCCGTCGATGTCGTTCGCGCGGACCTCGTCGAGGAAGTCCGTGAACGCGGTCGCGGCCTCGACCCGGTTGCGCAGTACCAACGTGTTGCCGAACATGCCGATCAGGTCGTCGAGGGCCTCCTCACCTCGGCCGGCGACCTGCACTCCGATCACGATGTCGTCGCTGCCGGAGAGCCTCGACAACAGCACCGCGAGTGCAGCGTGGGCCACCATGAAGAAGGTCGAGTTGTGTTCCCTGGCCAGACGGTCGATCCGATCCGCGAGATCCGCGGACAGCACGAAGTCGACGTAGCCGCCGCGGTTCGACGCGACCGCGGGGCGCGGCCGGTCGGTCGGGAGCTCCAACAGGTCGGGAGCCCCGTCGAGCTGCTTTGTCCAGTAGCCGATCTGCTTGGCGGACAAGCTGTTCGGATCGTCCTGATCGCCGAGCAATGCTCGCTGCCACAATGCATAGTCCGCGTACTGCACCGCCAGTGGCGCCCAGCCGGGCTCGAGGCCCATGCGACGCGCCTCGTAGGCGACGAGTATGTCCCTCGACATGGGTGCCATGGACCCACCGTCGCTGGAGATGTGGTGCAGGACGATGGCGAGCACGAACTCGTCCTCGTCGAGCTGGAACAGGCCGGCCCGCAATGGGACCGCCGCGGCGACGTCGAACCCGCCGCCGACGATCCCGATCAGCCGAGACCACATCTGGTCCTCGTCGATGCGCTCCGGCTCGAGCTGCGGCACCACGTCGGCAGCGGACAGGATCACCTGCTGCGGTCCCTCCGCCGAGTCCGGGAAGACCGTGCGCAGCGCCTCGTGCCGCTCCACCACATCGGCGATGGCCGCGCGCAGCGCCGCGGTGTCCAGCGCGCCACTCAGGCGCACTACGAGGGGGATGTTGAACGCGGGCGAACTGGTGTCGAACTGGTTGAAGAACCACATCCGCTGCTGTGCATGTGACAGCGGAATACGTTCCGGCCGAGGACCCGCCACCAGAGCGGGGCGCCCGCCCTCGCCCGCGTGACGCTCCACCGCAACCGCGAGGGCGCCGACCGTCGACGCCTCGAAGAGCACCCGGACCGGCACCTGCGCGTCCAGCGCCGCGCCCAACCGCGAGATCACCTGGGTGGCGATCAGCGAGTTACCGCCGAGGGCGAAGAAGTCGTCGTCGACGCCGACGCGTTCGACCCCGAGCACATCGGCGAACACGCCTGCCACGATCTCCTCGATCGGCGTCGACGGCGCCCGGTATGCGACGGCCTCGAAGGCAGGCACCGGCAGCGCCTTTCGGTCCAGCTTGCCGTTGACCGTCACCGGCAGCGCGTCGAGGACCACCAACTGGGCGGGCACCATGTACGCCGGCATCGATCCCGACAGCTGGGTGCGCAGTTCCTGCGGGTCGAGCGCGATCTCCTGGTCGCCGACAACATAGCCGAGCAACCGCTGTCCGGTGTGCGGGTCCTCGTGCACCGTCACCACGGCCTGCGCCACCCCGGCGCAGGCCAGGAGGGCGGACTCGATCTCGCCGAGCTCGATCCGCAGACCGCGAAGCTTGACCTGCGAGTCGGCGCGGCCCATGAAGTCGAGCTCGCCGTCGGCGGTCCAGCGCACCAGGTCGCCGGTCGCGTACATCCGCGTGCCTGCCTCACCGAACGGGTTGGCCACGAACTTGCTCGCGGTGAGCCCGGCGCGGTCGTGGTAGCCGCGCGCCAGCCCGGCGCCGGACGTATAGAGCTCACCGACCACGCCGATCGGCACCGGCCGCAGCAGAGTGTCGAGGACGACCGCACCGACGCCGCCGATCGGCGCGCCGATGGTGATCGGGTCACCGGCGGCCAACGCCCCCGTCAGCGTGACGACGATGGTGGTCTCGGTCGGGCCGTAACCGTTGAAGAACCGTCGTCCCGGCGCCAACCGCGCGACCAGCTCCGGCGGGCAGACGTCGCCGCCGACGCCCACCATCTCCAGGTCGGGCAGGTCCTCGGCACGCATGGTCCCCATCGCCGCGGGCGCGCTCATCAGGTGGCTCACCCGCTGCTCGCGCACCAGCCCCGCGAGTTCGTCACCACCGACGACCTCCGGCGGCGCCACCACCATCGTGGCGCCGGCGCTGAAGGAGGTCAGCATCTCGAACATCGAGGCGTCGAAGCTGGCCGAGGCCAGGCGCAGCACCCGCGACTTGGCGGTGATGACCATCTCCGGGTGGGCGTCCGCGGAGAATGCGGACAGCCCGGTGTGGGTGACCACCACACCCTTCGGCAGGCCGGTGGAACCCGAGGTGTAGATCATGTACGCGCCGTTGTCCGCGGACAGCGGCGCCGTCCGGTCGCGGTCGGTGACCCGGGCGGACGAGAGCCCGTCGGCCGTCGCGCCGTCGAGCTCGAGCCATTCGGTGGTGCCAGGCAGATCCTCGCGGACCCCGGCGACAGTCAGCCCAAGGGCCGCGGCGGAATCGGTGAGGATGTGCTCGATCCGTGCGAGCGGCAGCGCCGGGTCCACCGGTACGAACGCGGCCCCGCTCTTGGCGACCGCCCACATCGCGACCACCGACTCGACCGACCGCGGGAACGCCAACGCCACGAACGTCTCCGGCCCGATACCCCGCGAGATCAACAGCCGCGCAATACGGTTCGACGTCCCATCGAGCTCCGCATAGGTCATCTCGGTGCCGCTCGCGGTCAACGCGACCTTCTGCGGGTCCAGTGCCGCGCCGGCGGCGAGCATCTCCGGCAGCAGTCGCGGCTGCAGCGGTCGCGCGAGCGCCCGCTGCGCCAGGGTCGCCCGCTCGCTCTCGTCGAGCAGGTCCAGCTCGCCGACCACCACGGTCGGTTCGGCCACGATCGATCCCAGCAACCGCATCAGGCGCTCGACGAAGACTCGCGCCGTGGACTCGTCGAACAGGTCCGCCGCGTAGGTGAGCGAACCGGCCAGGCCGTCCGCGCTCTCCCGGAAGGTCAGCTCGAGGTCCATCTTCGCGACAGCGGCGTCCGCCTCGAGCGCCGACACCTCGATGCCCGGCAGCTCGAACGAGGCCAACCCCTGGTTCTGCAGCGACAGGGCCACCTGGGCCAGCGGCGGGTGCGCCTGCGATCGAGGCGGGTTCACCACCTCCACGACCCGCTCGAACGGCACATCGGCATTGCCGAACGCGGCCAGGTCCACCGCACGGGTCCGCGCCAGCAACTCGGCGAAGGTCAGAGTCGGGTCGACCTGGGTGCGCAACACCAGGGTGTTGACGAACATGCCGACCACGTCATCGAGCGCGGCGTCGCCCCGACCGGCGATCGGGCTGCCGACGGTGATGTCAGTGGACCCGCTCAGGCGGGCCAGCTGCACCGTCAGCGCCGCGTGCAGCACCATGAACAGCGTGGACTGACGCTCCCGAGCCAGCTCCGTCAGCTGCCCCAGCAGCTCCGCCTCGATCGTGAAGTCGGTGCGTGCACCGCGCATCGACGCCACCGGCGGCCGCGGGCGGTCCGTCGGCAGTTCCAGGAGTGCGGGCACCCCGGCCAGCTGCTCGACCCAGTAGCCGAGCTGGACCGCCGCAGGCGACTCCGGGTCGTCCTCCGACCCGAGCACCTCGTGTTGCCACAGCGCGAAGTCCGCGTACTGCACCGTCAGCGGCGCCCACGTCGGGGCCTGCCCCTCGGTCCGCGCGAGGTACGCCACCATCAGATCCCGCGCCAACGGCCCCGCCGAGAATCCGTCGGACGAGATGTGGTGGACCGAGAACGCGAAGACATGCTCCGTCTCCGAAACGCGGAACAGGCTTGCCCGCAACGGGATCTCCGCAGACACGTCGAAGCCGCGCAGCGCGAAGCCGGTGAACGCGGCCATCAAGCCGTCCGCCGACACCGCCACCTCGTCCAGCTCCAACCGGACGTCGTCGATGCCGACGACCACCTGGGACGGGCCGTCCGCCGAGTTCGGGAACACCGTCCGCAGCGACTCGTGCCGCTCGACAACGTCACCGACGGCCGCCCGCAGGGCCGCGACGTCGAGCTCGCCCGACAGCCGCACCGCGACCGGAATGTTGTAGGCAGGCGAGGCGGTGTCGAACTGGTTGATGAACCACATCCGGGACTGCGCGGGCGAGAGCGGGATCCGCTCCGGCCGGGGGCCCGCCACCAGCGCGGGGCGCCCACCGGAACCCGCGTGCTGTTCGAGGGCCACGGCCAGCGCCGCTACCGACGACGCCTCGAAGAGCACCCGCACCGGGACCTGGGCATCCAACGCCGCGCCCAGCCGCGAAACCACCTGGGTCGCGATCAGCGAGTTGCCACCCAACTCGAAGAAGTCGTCGTCGACACCGACCCGCTCCACGCCGAGCACATCCGCGAACACCCCGGCCACGATCTCCTCGATCGGGGTCGACGGCGCCCGGAAGACCCGCACCTCGAACACCGGGGCCGGTAGCGCCTTCCGATCCACCTTGCCGTTGGCACTCAACGGAATCCGATCGAGCACCGTCACCGACGAGGGCACCATGTACGCAGGCAACCGCCTCGCCAGCGCCGACCTCAGGTCATCCGCCGAGACGGTCTCACCCGGCACCGCCACCACATAGCCCACCAACCGGTCACCGAGATGCCGGTCGTGGTGCAGTACGACCACAGCCTGTCCGACCGAACCATGCTCGACCAGCGCGGCCTCGATCTCTCCGAGCTCGATCCTCTGACCGCGCAACTTCACCTGGAAGTCGGACCGCCCGATGTACTCCAGGTTGCCGTCACCGTTCCACCGCACCAGGTCACCGGTGCGGTACATCCGGGAACCGTTGTCCCCGAAGGGGTTGGCCACGAACCGGTCCGCCGTCAGGCCGAACCGGTTCCCATAGCCGCGACCCACGCCGATGCCGCCGACGTAGAGTTCGCCCTCCACACCGGCCGGGACCAGCCGCATCCGACGGTCCACCACGAACAGGTCGATGTTCGCGATCGGGGATCCGATCGGTACGCCGGAGCCGTCGGTGACCGCCGCGTCGAAGGCGGAGACCACGTCCGAGGCCTCTGTCGGTCCGTAGCTGTTGACCACCCGCAGACCGGAATTCATCAGCGTCTCGAACTTGCCGAGCCGGATCGCCTCGCCACCGAGGAAGACCACCTCGAGTGCGGACAGAATCCCGTCGGTGTCGGTGTCGACGACCGCCTCGAACGCGCTCGGCGACATGTTCGCCACCCTGACACCCGACCCGACCGCGGCGCCTGCCTCGACAATCCGCAGGATGTCCCGCGCGTCGAAGCCGTCGGCGGCGAGATGGATCGCGCGCCCCTCCGTCAGCGCGGCCCACACGTTCTTCTGCGTCAGGTCGAAGCTCGGCGAGGACGCGATCAACAGTCCGCCGACGGCGGGCAGTTCTCGTCGGTACCAGGCCAGGGTGTTCTCGATGCCGGCCATCGGGACCAGCGTCGGCTTCGGCTTGCCCGTCGACCCGGATGTCGAGATGACGTAGCCCAGCCGCAGCCCCGCCCCCGGCTCCCGCCACCGGTCGACGGGACGCGCGGAAACCTCACCCGTCCCCGCGAACTCGTCCATGGCGACGACCGGGACAGGCAGGTCCCTTGCCGACGCACTCACCACGCACAGCGCACCGGTGTCGTCGAGGATCGACTCGATCCGATCCGCCGGGTACGCCGGGTCGATCGGCGCGTAGGCCGCACCGGCCTTCCATGCCGCCAGCATGGCGACGACCCACTCCACCGACCGCGGCAGCACCAGCGCCACCACATCGTCGACGCCGACACCCAGCCGGACCAGTTCGGCCGACAACGCCGTCGATCGTGTGTCGAGCTCCGCGTAGGTCACCGATTCGTCACCGGCCGCCACCGCGACCGCGTCGGGGAACCGGTCCACCCGGTCACCGAACAACGACACCGGTGACGTCACCGAGACCGGCGAGCACCTGCCCCGCGACCACCCGAGCACACGGGCGCTCTCGGCCTCGTCGAGAATCTGGACGTCGCCGACGGCGACGGACATGTCGGTCACCATCGCGGACAGGATCCGCTGAAGCATCTCGGCGAACGAGGTGACTGTCGACTCGTCGAAAAGATCTGTTGCGTACTCGAACTCGGCGAGCATTCCCCCGCCCGCCGCGTCTACCTCGGACATCGTCAGCTGCAGGTCGACCTTGGCAGCCGCAGCGTCGTAGTCGACTCCCGAAATCGTCAGCCCCGGCAGCTCGAGCGAGGCCTCCGCGAAGTTCTGGAACACCAGCATCACCTGGAACAACGGGTGACGGGCCTGCGAGCGAGCCGGGTTGAGGACCTCGACCAGCCGCTCGAACGGGACATCGGCATGCCCGAACGCCTGCAGATCCGACTCCCTGGCGCGCGCGAGCAGCCCTGCGAGGGACTCGGACTGGTCCAGCTCCGTCCGCAGCACCAGCGTGTTGACGAACATGCCGACGAGGTCGTCGAGGGCCGCGTCGCCGCGACCCGCCACCGGGGTGCCGACAGCGATGTCGTCCGTACCCGACAGGCGCGAGAGCAAGACCGCCAAGGCCGCGTGCACGACCATGAACAGCGTGACGTGGTTCTCCCGCGCCACCCGGTTCAGCCCGCGCTGCAGGTCGGCGTCGAGTGAGAAGCGATGCCGCGCGCCACGGTACGAGGCGACACTCGGCCGAGGCCGGTCACCCGGCAGGTTCAGCTGGTCCGGTAGACCCTCCAGCGTGTCCCGCCAGTGGGTGAGCTGACCGGCGATCAGGGACGTCGGATCGTCCTCGGAACCGAGGACCTCACGCTGCCACAGCGCGAAGTCCGCGTACTGCACGGCCAGCGGCGCCCAGCCCGGCGCCTGTCCGCGACTGCGGGCTTCGTAGGCGACCATCACGTCGCGGGCCAGCGGCCCGACGGAGAACCCGTCGGCCGCGATGTGGTGCACGACGACGACGAGGACGTGCTCGGCGTCGGAGAGCTCGAACAGCCGCGCCCGCACAGGAGCGCCGGTCGTGACGTCGAATCCGGCCGAGGCCACCTCGGTCAGTGCCGGGATCAGCGCGTCCGGTGCGAGCGGGAGGCCGACAATGTCGACTCCGGCCTCGGCGGATGTCAGGATCCGCTGCCGCGGACCGCCGTCTGAGCCGGGGAAGACGGTACGCAGGGACTCGTGCCGCTCGAGCACGTCGGCCAACGCGGCCCGCAGCGCATCGACGTCCAACTCACCCGACAGTCGCAGCGCGATCGGCACGTTGTACGCCGACGACTGCGGATCGAACTGGTTGAGGAACCACATTCGTTGCTGCGCAAGCGACAACGGAATTCGATCCGGGCGCGGAGCCGCGACCAGCGCCGTGCGTCCGCCCGCACCGGCGTGCCGCTCGACGGCCACCGCCAGGGCCGCCACCGACGACGCCTCGAACAGGATGCGTACCGGCACCTGCGCGTCCAGCGCCGCACCGAGCCGCGAGATCGCCTGGGTGGCGATCAGCGAGTTACCGCCGAGGGCGAAGAAGTCGTCGTCTGCGCCGACCCGTTCCACGCCGAGCACGTCCGCGAACACGCCGGCCACGATCTCCTCGATCGGCGTCGACGGTGCACGGAAGGCCCTCGCCTCCAACTCCGGCACCGGCAAGGACTTCCGGTCCAACTTGCCCACCACCGTGCGCGGGAGCTCGTCGAGCACCACCACCTGCGCCGGCACCATGTACGCCGGCAGCACAGCGGACAACCCATCACGCAACACCTGCGGTACGAGCGCCGAATCCGCCTCACCCACCACGTAACCGAGCAACCGCTGTCCGGTGTGCGGGTCCTCGTGCACCATCACGACCGCCTGCGCCACTCCCTCGCAGCCGGCCAGCGCGGCCTCGATCTCGCCGAGCTCGATCCGCAACCCGCGGAGCTTGACCTGCGAATCCGCACGCCCCACGAAGTCCAGTTGGCCGTCGACGGTCCAGCGCACCAGGTCGCCCGTCGCATACATCCGACTCCCCGGAGCGCCGAACGGATTCGCCAAGAACCGGCTCGCCGTCATCGCGGAACTGCCGTGGTAACCCCGGGCCAGCCCGGCACCCGACAGATACAGCTCACCCACAACCCCGAGAGGGACCGGCCGCAGCCGCGCATCGAGCACCGCGGCGCCCGCTCCCCCGATGGGTGCACCGATGGTGATTCGGTCGTCCACCGACAGCGGCGCCGTCAAGGTGATGACGATGGAGGTCTCCGTCGGACCATAGCCGTTGAAGAACCGGCGCCCCGGCGCCAACCGCGCCACCAGCTCCGGCGGGCACACGTCACCGCCGACCCCCACCATCTCGAGATCCGGCAGGTCCTCGCCGCGCATGGTTCCCAACGCTGCGGGCGCGCTCATCACATGGCTCACCCGCTCGTCCCGCAACAGCACCGCGAGCTCGTCGCCACCCACGACCTCCGGCGGCGCCACCACCATGGTTGCGCCGGTACTGAACGCGGACAGCATCTCGAACAGCGACGCGTCGAAGCTCGCCGACGACAGTCGCAGCACCCGCGACGCGGCAGTGATCGCCAGCTCCGGACGTGCCTCGGCCATGAACGTCGCGAGACCGGTGTGGGTCACCACCACGCCCTTCGGCGTGCCCGTCGACCCCGACGTGTAGATCATGTACGCGGCGGTGTTCGCGGACACCGGCGCCGTCCGGTCCCGATCGGTGACCGGGCCGTCCGGTAGCCCCTCGGCCACCTCGCCGTCCAACTCGAGCCACTCGATGGGGCCCGGCAGCCCGTCGCGGACCCGGGCCACTGTCAGCCCCAGCACCGCGCCGGAATCGGTCAACATGTGCTCGATCCGCGCGTCCGGCAGCGCCGGATCCACCGGCACGAACGCGGCCCCGGTCTTGGCGACCGCCCACATCGCGACCACCGATTCCACCGACCGCGGGAACGCCAACGCCACAAACGACTCCGGCCCCGCGCCGCGCGAGATCAACAGCCGGGCAAGACGATTGGACGACCCGTCCAGCTCCGCGTAGGACATCTCGGTGCCGCTCGCGGTCAGCGCGACCGCCGCCGGGTCGACGGCCGCTCCGAAACCGAGGATCTCCGGCAGCAGCCGCACCGGCAGCGGCGCCGCGATCGCGCGCTCCGCGAGCACCGACCGCTCGCCCTGCTCGAGCAGGTCGACCTCGCCTACCAAGACCGACGGGTCGGCCGAGACCGCACCCAGCACCCGCACCAAGCGCTCGACGAACCGCTGTGCGGTGTCGCCGTCGAACAGGTCCGCCGCGTAGATGAGCGAGCCCGACATGCCCCCCTCGCTCTCGCGGAAGGTCAGCTCGAGATCGGTCTTCGCGAGGTCGATCTCCTGGTCGAGCATCGTCACCCGGACGTCCGGCAGCTCGAGCGAGCCGACGCCCTGACTCTGCAGCGACAGCGCCACCTGGAACAGCGGTGAATATGCCTGCGAGCGAGGCGGGTTGGCGACCTCGACGACGCGCTCGAACGGCACATCGGCGTGCCCGAACGCGGCCAGGTCGACCCCGCGGGTCTGGGCCAGCAGGTCCGCGAAAGTCGCGGTCGGATCGACCTCGGTGCGCAGCACCAGGGTGTTGACGAACATCCCGACCACGTCGTCCAGCGCCGCCTCGCCGCGGCCGGCGATCGGGCTGCCGACGGTGATGTCGGTGGAGCCGCTGAGCCGGGCAAGCTGGAGCGAGAGCGCCGCGTGCAGGACCATGAACAGGGTCACGCGGTGCTCGAGCGCGAGCCCACGCAGGCGATCGACCAACTCGGCGTCGACGACGAAGTCGACGCGGGCACCGCGATAGGAGGCGACCGCAGGCCGGGGTCGGTCGGCGGGCAAGTCGAGCACGGCAGGCACGCCTGCCAGTCGCTCGGCCCAGTAGGCGAGCTGGACCGACGCCAGCGAGTCCAGGCGGTCCTCGGACCCGAGCACCTCGCGCTGCCACAGCGCGTAGTCCGCGTACTGCACCGCCAGTGGCGCCCAGCCCGGGCCCTCACCGCGGGTCCGGGCCGCATAGGCGGTGACCAGGTCGCGGGCCAGCGGCAGCGTCGAGAATCCGTCGGCGCTGATGTGGTGGACCACGAGCACCAACACGTAGTCGCCTGTGTCGATGCGGAAGAGGCCGCCGCGCAACGGGATGGCGGCGGTGACGTCGAATCCACCGGAGACGAGCTCGACGATCGCCTTCCGTAGCGCGTCCTCGCCGTCGACGTCGACGGGGCTGAGGTCGACGGGCACCTCGGTCGCCGGCAGGACCCGCTGTTGCGGACCGTCAGCGGAGTCCGGGAACACCGTGCGGAGCGATTCGTGCCGGTCGATCACGTCGTGCACGGCGGCGGCGAGCGCGGCGGCGTCCAACTCGCCGGTCAGGCGCACCGCCAGCGGGATGTTGTACACCGCGGACGCGGGGTCGAATCGGTTGAGGAACCACATCCGCTGCTGCGCCAGCGACAGCGGGATCCGGTCCGGCCGGTTCCCCGCCACGAGCGGGATCCGGTCCGCGGCCTCGTGCGTGTCCACCAGGGCCGCGAGACCGGCCACGGTGGAGCTGCCGAAGATCTCCCGAACGCGGAGTCCGGTGCCCGCGGTCGCGTTGAGCCGAGCGACAACCTGGGTGGCGCTGAGCGAGTTGCCTCCGAGCGCGAAGAAGTCGTCGTCCGCGCCGACCCGCTCGCTCCCGAGGACCTCGGCGAAGATGTCGGCAACCACCTGCTCGGTGGCCGTGCGCGGCGGCAGGTATTCGCGTACCTCGAACACCGGTGCAGGCAGCGCCTTCCGATCCAGCTTGCCTCCCGGCGTCAACGGCACCGCCTCGAGCACCGTCACCGATGCCGGCACCATGTACTCCGGCAACCGATCCCGCACGAAAGCGGTCAACACGGAAGTGTCCAGCTCGGTGCCCGCCCGCGGCAGCACGTACGCGACCAGCGACCGGCCACCGGCCGGGCCCTCGAATCCGACCGTCGCCGCGAAATCGACGTCCGGATGAGCGGACAGCACCGCGTCGATCTCGCCCAACTCGATTCGGTGGCCGCGGATCTTCACCTGCGCATCGGTGCGGCCCAGGTACTCGAGCACCCCGTCCCGAGTCCACCGCACCAGGTCACCGGTCCGGTACAGCCGCGACCCCGCGGTTCCGAACGGGTTGGCCACGAACCGCTCCGCGGTCAGCGGCAGCCGCGCGTGGTAGCCGCGCGCCAGTCCGACTCCCGACAGGTAGAGCTCTCCCGCGACGCCGACCGGCACCGGATGAAGCCGGGCGTCCAGCACCACGACGTCGGTGCCCACGACGGGACCACCCAGCGCCACCGGCCGACCCGCGACCATCGGGTCCGAGTGCACCGCGACAACCGTCGACTCGGTCGGCCCGTATGCGTTGAACATCCGTCGGCCCGGCGCCCACCGCTCGACCAGTGAGGCCTCGCAGGCGTCACCGCCGACGACGACGACCTCTAGCTGCTCGAGCCCGGCCGGATCGACCGTGGCCAGAGCCGCGGGGGTCACGAACGCGTGTGTCACTCGCTGTTCGCGCAGCAGGTCTGCGAGGGCTTCGCCGCCGTAGACGTACGTCGGCGCCACCACCATCGTGGCCGCACCGCCCACCGCGAGCATCAGCTCCAGGACGGACGCGTCGAAGCTGGGCGATGCGAAATGCAGTGTCCGTGAATCGGTCCGCACCCCGTACCGGCCGCGCTGATCGTCGGCGAAGGCGCGGAGGCCGGCGTGGCTGACCACGACGCCCTTCGGGACCCCCGTGGAACCGGAGGTGTAGATGACGTACGCCGGGTTCTCCTGCCGCACCGCACCCAGGCGATCACCGTCGGCGACATGCGCAGACGACCTGCCCTCGATGCGCTCGACCGCCGCCGCGTCGTCGAGCACCAGCCAGTGCACCGCATCGCTGAGCGCGGGGCGGTTCCGTCCGACGGTCACGCCGACAACAGCACCCGAATCCGAGAGCATGTGCTCGATCCGCTCGGCCGGGTACGTCGGATCCACCGGCAGGAACGCGGCACCGGCCTTCGCCACCGCCCACACCGCCGTGACCGATTCGATCGACCGTTCGAGGGCCACCGCCACGCACGACTCGGGGGCGACCCCCATGCCGATCAGTTCGCGCGCAATACGATTCGAGCGCGCATCCAACTCGGCATAGGACAGAGCTGTCCCCTCGAACACCAGCGCGTGCCCGTCGGGGTTGGCCGCGACGGCGTCGGCCAGCAGGGACGCCAGGGTCGATTCGGGCAGCTCGGGGCGCGAGGGAGCGCCGCCCAGCTCCAGCAGCGACTCCCGCTCGGCCGCATCGAGGATCTCGATGTCGCCGACGGGTGCCGCGGGAGTGCGCACCGCGGCGGTGAGGATCCGCAGGAAACGCGCGGCGAAGGCCACCACGGTCTGCTCGTCGAACAGGTCGGTGGCGTAGACGAACTCGGCGGCCGCACCCTCGGCGTCCAGCAGCTCACTGACCGTCAGCTGCAGGTCGAATTTCGCGACCCCGACGTCGAGCGGCTCCCGCCCGATCTGCAGTCCGGGCAGGGCGAACCCGTCGACGGGCAGGTCCTCGAAGGCGAAGACCACCTGGAACAGCGGGTGGTGCGCGGTGGAACGGGCCGGTGCGGCGACCTCCACCAGACGCTCGAACGCCACGTCCGCGTGCCCGAACGCAGCGAGGTCGACCGCGCGGACCTCGCTGACCAGCTGGTCGAACGAGCGCGCCCCGCCCACCTCGGTGCGCAGCACCAGGGTGTTGACGAACATGCCGACCACGTCGTCGAGGGCGGACTCGCCGCGGCCCGCGACCGGGGTGCCGATGGCGATGTCGGTGGACTCGCTCAACCGGGCGAGCAGCACCGCCAACGCCGCGTGCAGCACCATGAACGGCGTGGCGTTGGCGTGCCGCGCGATCTCCCGGACGCCGTGGTAGACGTCGGCGTCGATGGTGAAGGGCACCGCGGCGCCCCGGTAGCTCGGCGTCGGGGGGCGACGGTGGTCGTGTGGCAGCGCCAGCAGGTCCGGCATGCCCGCCAGTCGCTGCGACCAGTACCCGAGCTGGCGTGCGACCAGCGACTGCGGGTCCGATTCCGATCCGAGGATCTCCTGCTTCCACAGCGCATAGTCCGCGTACTGGACCTCCAGCGGTCCCCACCCCGGCTCCAGTCCGTGCGCGCGGGCACCGAAGGCGACCATCACGTCACGCGCCAGGGCCTGCATCGACCAGGCGTCGATGCTGATGTGGTGCACCACCATCGAGAGCACGTGTTCGTCTGCCGCCACCCGGAACAGGCGCAGCCGCACCGGCGGCGCGGCTGTGACGTCGAACCCGCCTGCCATCTCCGTGAGGAGCCGATCCGCGAGCTCTGCCGGTGCCACCGCTGCGACCGGCAGCTCGACATCGGTGTCGTCCGCGGCGAGGATCACCTGGCTGGGGCCGTCGAGCGAATCCGGGTACCGGGTGCGCAGCGACTCGTGCCGCCCCACCACGTCCGCGATCGCCGCCCGCAGCGCCTCGATGTCGAGTGTGCCGCTCAACCGGAGCGCGACCGCGACGTTGTACGCACCCGAGTCCGTGTCGAACTGGTTGAGGAACCACATCCGAGACTGCGCCGGTGACAACGGGATCCGCTCCGGACGCTCTGCCCGGACCAGTGGTCGGCGCGTGCCCGTTCCGACTGCGTCGTCCAGTGCAGCGGCCAGCGCGGACACCGTCGGCGACTCAAACAGATCCCGCACACTCACCCGCACGCCCAGCTCCGAGTCGAGCCGCGCGAGCAGACGGGTGGCGAGCAACGAGTTGCCGCCGAGGTCGAAGAAGTTATCGGATGCGCCGACCTGAGGCTTCCCGAGCAACTCCGCACTGATCCGTGCGACCACGATCTCGGTGGCGGTGGCGGGAGCGACGAATTCTGCGCCCGTGAACTCGGGTTCCGGCAGCGCCTTCCGATCGAGCTTGCCGTTCGCGTTCAGCGGGAATTCGTCGAGGACGACCAGCACCGACGGCACCATGTACGCGGGCAGGTCGCGTCCCAGTGCTTCGAGCACACCCGCCCGGTCGATCTCCGCGCTCGGCGCGGGCACCACGTATCCGGCAAGGAACTCGCCGGACCCGCCGCCGCACAGGACCACCGCGGCCTGACCGACCGTCTCGCCGCGCGTCAGCGCCGCCTCGATCTCGCCGAGTTCGATCCGCTGCCCGCGCAGCTTGACCTGGAAGTCGGACCGTCCGATGTACTCCAGGTGTCCTTCACCATTCCAGCGAACCAGGTCACCGGTGCGGTACATCCGCTCACCGGGCGCCCCGAAATGGTTGGCCACGAACCGGTCCGCAGTGAGGTCGAACCGTCCCCCGTAGCCGCGGCCAACACCGACGCCGCCGACGTAGAGCTCACCGGCAACCCCGGGCGGGACCAGCCGCAACCGGTCGTCGAGCACATAGAGGTCGAGATTCGCGATCGGAGATCCGATCGGCACACTGGCCACGTCCGAGACCGCCGCCGGGTGGCACGAGACCACGTCCGACGCCTCCGTGGGGCCGTAGCTGTTCACCACCCGCAGATCCGAATTCATCAGTGCCGCGATCTTGCCGACCCGGATCGACTCACCACCGAGGACCACCAGCTCCAGCCCGGACAGGACGCCGTCGACATCGGTGTCCACGACAGCCTCGAACGCGCTCGGCGACATGTTCGCCACCGTGACACCGCCGCGTCCGACGACCCGCAGGATGTCCCACGGATCGAAACCGTCCGCCGCCAGATGGATCGTGCGGCCGTCGGTCAGCGCGGCCCACACGTTCTTCTGGGTCAGGTCGAAGCTCGGCGACGACGCCACCAGCAGCCCGCCCTCGGCAGGCAGCAGGCGGCGGTACCACGCGAGCGTGTTCTCGATGCCCGCCATCGGCACCAGCGTCGGCTTCGGCTTACCCGTCGAACCCGAGGTGGAGATGACGTATCCCAACCGCAGCCCCGCGCCCGGCTCCCGCCACCGATCGGCCGGACGCGACACCTCGCCTTCCGGTGCGGCGAACTCGTCCAACGCGACGACCGCGACCGGCAACTGCCGCGCCGACCCGCTCACCACGCATCGCGCACCGCTGTTCTCGATGACCGACTCGATCCGCTCGACCGGATAGGTCGGGTCGATCGGCGCGTAGGCCGCGCCTGCCTTCCACACCGCCAGCATCGCGACGATCCACTCGACCGACCTCGGCAGCAGCAGCGCCACCACGTCGTCGGCACCGACGCCCCGCCGGATCAGATCCTGGGCGAGCGCGGTCGACCGACGGTCGAGTTCGCGGTACGACAGCGACTGATCGCCCGCCACCACGGCCGCGGCATCGGCTCGCAGGGCCGCCTGCGCGCCGAACAGCGCGACCGGAGACCGGACTTCGGCGGGCAGCCGATCGCCCCGCGACCATTCGAGCATCCGGTCCCGCTCGCCCTCGGCGAAGAGGTCGATCTCCCCGATCGCCAGGGCCGGGTGCACCGCCATCGTGTCCAAGATGCGGATCAGCCGGGAAGCCAACAGCGTCACGGCATCCCGATCGAAGGACAGCGGGCTGTACCGCAGGTTCAGTCGCAGCTGCGGGTCGAGGATCGACATCAGCGTCAGCGGGAAGTGCGTCGCGTCGTGTGCGTCGAGGTCGAGCACCCGCATTCCGCCGATGTCGGTGTTCTCGTCGAATCCGGACTTGTCGACCGGATACGACTCGAACACCGTCAAGGTGTCGAAGAGCTCCCCCAGGCCGACCGCAGCCTGGATGTCGCCGAGTCCGACGTGATGGTGATCGAGCAGGTCCGCCTGGTCGGCCTGCAGCCGGGACAGGAAGTCCGAGACCGACTCGTCCTGATCGACTCGGACGCGGACGGGCACGGTGTTGATGAACAGGCCCAGCATGGACTCGACGCCTGCCAGCTGCGGCGGGCGCCCGGATACGGTGGCGCCGAAGGTGACGTCGTCGCGGGAGAGCAGCCGGGCCAGCAGCAGCCCCCACGCCGCCTGGATCACCGTGTTCACGGTCACCCCGCGCTCGCGGGCCATCCGGCCGATCCCGTCCTCCAGCCCGGAGGGCAGATCGACGACCAACTCCTCGGGCAGCGGTCCCTGCTCCCCCGGCAGGCGGGCAGGCGCGAGCAGGGTGGGTTCGGTGACGCCGTCGAGTGCGTGACCCCAGGCCGCGTGCGCGGCCGCGGTGTCACAATCGGCCAGCCAGGCGAGGTACTCGCGATACGAGCGCGGCCGGGCCAGGCCCGCGATGTCGGCGCCGGCGGCATACGAGATCAACAGTTCCCGCACCAGCAGCGGCATCGACCAACCGTCGAGCAGGATGTGGTGATTGGTGATAGCGAGCACGTACCGCTCGGGCGCCGTGCGCACCAACAGGATCCGCAGTAGCGGCGGGCTGTCCATCGGGAACCGAGCGGTCCGCTCGTCGTCCAGGAGCTTCTCCAGGCGCACGTCGCGCTCGTGCTCGGGCAGCGCCCGGACGTCCACCTCCCGCCACGGCAGGTCGACTCGCTCGACCACGATCTGCACGGCGGAACCGTCCTCCGCGTAGCCGAACGCGGTACGCAGATTCTCGTGGCGCCGAACCAGATCCGTTGCGGCGGAACGGAGCCTGCTCGAATCGACGACCCCCGCCAGGTTCAGCCGCAGCTGCGCGGTGTACACGTCCACCGTCTGCTCCGACAGCTCGGCGTGGAAGAGCAGGCCGCGCTGCAGAGGCGAGAGCGGCCACACGTCGGACAGCAGCGGGTACCGGCTCTCCCACCGCTCGATCTCGGCCTGGCCCACCCGGACCAGCGGGAAGTCCGAGGGCGTGAACCCGCCCGCGGCGGGCCGCTCGGCGTGCGCCGCGAGCCCCACCAGCGCACGCTGCCACAGGCCGGCGAGCTCGGCGACGTCGTCGGCGGTCAGCAGTCCGGTCGGGAACGCGAAGGTCGCCGAGAGCCGCGGCCCGTCGACTCCGTCGTCGACCACCGCGTTGACGTCCACCACTGCCCCGACGGTCAGGTCGGAACCGCTGGCGGCGTTGAGGTCCGGTGCTTCCGGGTCCGGGACCCACCCGAGACCCCGCATCGACTCGGGCACCTGGGCCGCGCCGGTGCGTCCGAGGTAGTTGAAACTGACCTGAGGCACGGGCAATGACGCGAGGACCGGGGAGGTCATCTCGTCGAGGTACCGCAGCACGCCGAACCCGACACCGCGGTTCGGAACCGCGTGCAGTTGCTCCTTGACGGCCTTCATCACTGCGCCCGCCGCGTCGCCCCCGTCCACGGCGTCGGCGAGATCAACCCCGGTCAGGTCGACACGCACCGGGAACAGGCTGGTGAACCAACCCACCGTCCTCGACAGGTCAGCACCGGCGACGGCCTCGTCCTCGCGGCCGTGGCCCTCGAGGTTCAGCAGGAGCGAGGGCAACTCGAGCCCGCGATCCCGGCGCCATGCCGACACCGCAACGGCGAGTGCCGAGATCAGCCCCTCGCTGACTCCACATCGGAAGGCCGCGGGCAGGGCGGTCAGCAGGGATTCGGTGACGGCGGTGGTCAGCTCCACCCGCACCCGGCCCGCGGTCTTCACCGTGTCCAGATCCGGGTCGAGGTCCCTGGCGCCGAGCGCCGGGTCCGGACCCGAGAGAACACCAGTCCAGTAGTCCATTTCGCCTGCGAACGTCTTCGCGGCGGCGGTATCGGCGACGCCGTGGGCCCACCTGCGCAGCGAGGTCCCGATCGGCGCGAGTTCCGGGGCGGCGCCTGCGGAAGCCTGCATCCATGCCTGCGCGAGGTCGGGGACGATGGTGCGCCACGACACCCCGTCGACGACGAGGTGGTGGGCGACGATCAGGAGCCGGTCCGCCGATTCCGTTGTCAGCCATACGAACTGGATCATGATTCCGTCGGCGGGGTCGAGTCGGCCCGCAGCCGTCTCGCACTCCTCGAGCAGGGCTTCGGCCATGCCGTCCGGGGTGACGGTGACCCTGTGCAGCAGCTTTTCCGGGTCGAGCGAGCCGGCCCGGGTCTCGAAGACCCAGCCATCGCCGTCGGGCAGGAACCGCGAGCGCAGCGCGTCGTGACGATCGGTCAGCGCGGTGACGGCGGCGGTCAGCGAGGCGTGGTCGACGCCGTCGGGCAGGGTGAGGGCGATCGCCTGGAAGAACGTGCCCGGGCCGCCGCGGTCGAGCATCGAGTGCACGATCGGCGTCAGCGGCACCGTTCCGATGCCCCCGCCTGCGAGCTCCTCGAGCGCAGCGTTCTCCGAACCCTCCACCTCGACTGCGATCTTGGCGATCTCGGCGATGGTCTTGCGCTCGAAGACGTCCCGCGCCGAGAACCGCAGTCCGCGGGCCTTGGCCCTGGCGACGAGCTGGATGGCGATGATGCTGTCGCCGCCGACCGCGAAGAAGGACTCGTCGACACCGATGCGCTGGACGCCGAGCAGCTCCGACACCACCTCCGCGATCAGCTTCTCGGCCTCGGTGACCGGTTCGCGGTACTCCGCCGTGGCGGTGCCGAACACGGGGATGGGCAACGCGCGCCGATCCAGTTTGCCCGCGGTGGTCAGCGGGACGTGGTCGATCACCATCACCGCGGACGGCAGCATGTGACCGGGGAGGAACTCCCCGGCGCGGGTGATGACAGCGGCCGGATCCACCGCGTGACCGGTCCGGGGACGCACGTAGGACACCAGCGCGATCGCGCCGTTGCTGCGCTCGTGCGCGATGGTGACCGCGAAGTCGATCCCGTCCTGCGACGTCAACGCGGCGTCGATCTCGCCGAGCTCGATCCGGAATCCGCGGATCTTGACCTGGTGGTCGGCGCGTCCGACGAACATCAGCTCGTGATCGGGCGTCCACCTGACCTCGTCGCCGGTCCGGTACATCCGAGAACCGGGCTCCGCGAAGGGATTCGCGACGAAACGGTCGGAGGTCAGCCCCCGCCGGTCGTGGTATCCGCGGGCCAGCGCCGGGCCCGCCAGGTACAGCTCACCAACGGCCCCCACCGGCACCGGGCGGAGCAGGCGATCGAGCACAAGGGCGCTCGCACCCTGGATCGGCGCGCCGATGGTGATCCGATCGTCCACCGAGAGCGGGCGGCCGGTCGTGATGACGATCGTCGTCTCGGTCGGCCCATAGCTGTTGGTGAACCTGCAGACGTCGGCGAACTTCCCGACCAGGTCCGGGGTGCAGACGTCGCCACCCACGACCACCGCCTGCAGGTCGACGAGACCCTTCGGGTCGACCGACCCGAGCACGGTCGGCGCCGAGATGATGTGGGTGACCCGCTCCGATCGCAGCAGGTCCACGAGGTCCTCGCCGCCGTACACCTCGGGAGGGGCCACCACCATCGTCGCGCCCGCGGTGAAGGCCTGCAGCATCTCGAAGACCGAGGCGTCGAAGCTGGCGGACGAGAAACGCAGCACCCGGGAGGCCGAGGTGATCGCCAGCTCCTGGCGCGCCGCGGCCGCGAAGTTGACCAGACCGGCGTGGGTGACCACCACGCCCTTCGGCAGCCCCGTCGATCCGGAGGTGTAGATGACGAACGCCGGGTTTCCGATGCGCAGCGGACGTCGCCGGTCCGCGTCCGTGACCGGATCCGTCGGCAGCACCGAGTACCGGGCGGTCGTCTCCTCGTCGTCCGTGACCAGCCAGTCGACCGAGGACGGCAACGCACCGCGCTGCGCCGCCGTGGTGAGCCCGACCAGGACGCCGGAGTCGGTGACCATGTGCAACTTGCGATCGACGGGCAGTTCCGGGTCGATGGGCAGGAAAGCCGCACCGGACTTCGCCACGGCCCACACGGCCACGAGCGCCTCGACCGACCGGGCGAAGGAGAGGGCCACGAACGACTCCGGGCCGACGCCGCTGTCGATCAGCAGCCGAGCGAGCTGGTTCGACCGGGCATCGAGTTCGCGGTAGCTGACCCGATCCTCGCCCGCGACGATCGCGAGGCCGTCCGGATTTGCCGTCGCACCGTCCGCGAACAGGTCCGGCAGCAGGCGGGCATCGGAGGCCGCGGGCCCACGCAGCGGCACCAGCTCCGCGCGCTCGTCGTCGTGCAGCACGTCTAGATCGGACACCAGCGCGGCACGATCGGCCGCGGCGAACTGCGTGAGGTACTCCAGGAACCGCGCGTGGTGCCCGTCCAGGTCCTCGGCGGTGTACAGGTTCGGGTTCGCCTCGAAGTCGATGTGGGGCCGGCTCCCGGCGACGCTCGGGTAGATGTTGACGGACAGGTCCTCGACCGGCCCGGTGGTCAGGACCCGCATTTGCCCGATCAGGGCGCCAAGGCGGATCTCGCTGTGGAACATCATGATGTTGATCGCGGGACCGAAGAATCCACGCTGTCCAGCACCGGAGCCGAGTCCGCGCCGGATGTCCTCGTGGCGGTAGCGCTGGTGGCGCAGCGCCCCGGTCAGTTCCAACTGCACCTGGGAGACGAGGTCCGAGACGGTCGTCTCGTTGCCGACCTGCACCCGCAGCGGGATCACGTTGGAGACCATGCCGCCGGATCGGCGCATCCGCGCGGTCGTCCGGGCCGACACGGGCAGGCTCAGCGCGACATCGCTCTCGCCGGTCAGCCGGGAGAGGAAGGCCGCGACCGCGGCGATGGCGGTCGGGGTGAACTGGGAGTCCTGTCCCTCCATGGCTGCCTCGGTCGCAGCGGCCATCGGCCCGCCTGCCACCAGCGAGAAGGCGCCGACCGCCGCGGTGCTTGCGGCGAGGCTGATCGCCTCGGGCAGGTCCCGGGTCCGCTCCATCCAGTACTCGCGGTCCTTGGCGAACCGGGTGGACTCCCGGTATCGAGCCTCGTCCTCGCAGATCTCACGGACGGGACTGGCCGTGAGCTCGGCTGCGGGTCTGCCCTCGGCGGTCGCCGTGTACAGCTCGGCCACGCGGTTCATGTACGTCATCGCGCCGAATCCGTCGAGCACGATGTGGTGGATGCGGGCGTACCAGTAGTAGTGGTGGTCCCCGAGCCGCAGGACGGCGGACTCGATCAACCGGTCCGTCAACAGGTCGATCGGAGCGCTGTACTCGGCACGCATCCAGTCCTCGGCCGCCCGAGCCGGATCGGCCGAGGACCGCAGGTCGATGACCTTCATCTGGTCGTTGAGCGTCTCGTCGACGACCTGGGCGGGCTCACCGCCGCGTTCGACGATCCGCAGCATCCCGGTGCCCATCTCCCGCGAGCCAAGGGCCCCCGCGGCCCGCAGGGTCTCGACGTCGAGGTCACCGACCACCTCGACACACTGGGCGATCGTGATCGGCACGTCCGGCAGCAGGTGCTGCGCGAACCAGATCCCGCGCTGCGCAGCCGACAGCGGGAACGCCTCGGCACCTCGGTCCGCATCCAGCTGCGGATGCGAGTGGCGGGGATCGGACTCACGGACAGCGTCGCGTGCAGGAACCACGGGTAGAACCTCTCGAGATGATTGCTAAGCCCGAAGAGACTCGGCGATTAGGCAAGTGTCCAGTTGACGGGGCGATGTGTGGGCAATGTGTGGTTTGCGGCGGTGGTCCTTCAGTGCCGACGGCGAGTGCTGGGCACGCGAATTACGCACGCGGATCGGCGCGTGTCTGTGCGGGAGACTACGAGACACCGCGGGCTTCGCGCATGCGAATGGTCCAATTGTCCGACAAATAACACGGGAGCCCTCAGATCGGTTCGACATCGAATCGATGCAGGTCAACGTGCCACACGGCGGCGAACGACGATTCTGTGACCGGCGTTTTGCCGCAGTCCGAAACCGCGAACTATACACTTCTTCCCGCGCGAGGACCGCGCCGATCGACGTCGGCGCGGGCGGCACACCCGGCGCCGTCAGCTTAGAATCGACGGCGACCCATTTGCCGCCTCGTCAGGAGATCCCCAGTGCCCGTAGCGCCCGACCCGAACCCCTCCTTCGCGGCGTACGCCCATCCCGAACGACTGGTCACCTCCGAATGGTTGGGCGCTCACATCGGCGCACCGGGCGTCAAGATCGTGGAGTCGGACGAGGACGTGCTCCTCTACGACGTCGGCCACATCCCGGGCGCGGTGAAGATCGACTGGCACCTCGACCTCAACGATCCGGTGACCCGCGACTACATCGACGGCGAGGCCTTCGCGGACCTGATGAGCCGTAAGGGCATCAGGCGCGATGACACCGTCGTGATCTACGGCGACAAGAGCAACTGGTGGGCCGCCTACGCGCTGTGGGTGTTCACCCTCTTCGGCCACGAGGACGTGCGACTGCTCGACGGGGGTCGGGACGCGTGGATCGCGGAGGACCGGGGCACCACGCTCGACGTGCCGGAGAACCCGCGCACCGACTACCCGGTGGTCGAGCGCGACGATGCCGCGATCCGCGCCTTCAAGGACGACGTCCTCGGCCACCTGGGCAAGGGACCGCTGATCGACGTCCGTTCCCCCCAGGAGTACACCGGCGAGCGCACCCACATGCCCGACTACCCGGAGGAGGGCGCCCTCCGCGGCGGCCACATCCCGACCGCGGCGTCGATCCCGTGGGCGAAGGCCGCGGCGCCGGACAGCCGGTTCCGCTCCCGCGCGGAGCTGGAGGAGATCTACGCCGCCTACGCACCGACCGACGACGTGGTCGCGTACTGCCGTATCGGCGAGCGGTCGAGCCACACCTGGTTCGTGCTCACCCACCTGCTCGGCTTCGACAAGGTGCGCAACTACGACGGCTCCTGGACCGAGTGGGGCAACGCGGTGCGGGTCCCGATCGCCAAGGGCGAGGAGCCCGGAGAGGTCCCGGCTACCGCATGAGTCTGCCCGAGCCCCTCGCCGAGATCGTCGACGACTTCGCCGCCGTCGACGGTCAGCAGAAGCTGCAGTTGTTGCTCGAATTCAGCCGCGAACTCCCCGATCTGCCCGCCGAGCTCGAGCAGGCGGCGATGGAGCCGGTCCCCGAGTGCCAGTCGCCGCTGTTCCTCTCGGTCGACGCCGCCGACCGGGAGCACGTGCGGTTGCACTTCAGCGCCCCGCCTGAGGCGCCGACGACGAGGGGCTTCGCGTCGATCCTGCACCAGGGCCTCGACGGCCAGAGCGCTAAGGCGATCCTCGATGTCCCCGCCGACTTCTATTCGGCGCTCGGCCTCGCGGAGGCGGTGAGCCCGCTCCGGCTCCGCGGGATGTCCGCGATGCTGACGCGCATCAAGCGACACCTCACGGACTGATCGAGACCTGCACACCGACCCGCCCGCCGGTAGACTCCCGGACGGGCGGGTCAGTGTTGTCCTACCCATCCATCAGCACACCACTCGCAAGAATTGGATGTTGCCAATGGAATTCACCGAACTCTCCGATTACCCCATCACCGCGGGCACCCTCACCGAGTGGCTCCCGTCCGCGCCCTTCGACGACGGATCGTCGCCTTGGTTCGACGATCCCCGGCCCGCGTCGTACGTGCACGAGGCTCGCCTACGTCAGGCCACCCGCACCACCGGTCCCGAACACGGATCGTGGCTCGGGACCGCATTCGAGATCACCGGAAAGCTCGACACCGCGGCCCTCGCACACGCGCTGAACGAGTGGATCGACCGGCACGAGGCGCTGCGAAGTCACGCGAGCATCAGCCCGACCACGAGCGCGGTCAGCCGTCACACGATCGAGACGGGGCGGGTTCGGGTCACCGCCCGCAGCCACGGCTACCGGAGCAGCGGTGCCGAGAACCACGTCGACGTGGCCGAGCTGTTCGACGGCTGCACGTCCCCGCTGTCCTGGCCCTCGTATGCCTTCGCCACGCTGGTGCCGCCCGGCCCCGACGATCGATTCACCGTGTTCCTCGCGGCCGACCACGCGATCATCGACGGCCTGTCCGTCGTGATCGTCGCGCAGGAGATCGAGGCGCTGTACCGGCAGGCCCGCGACGGCATCGACGCCGGCCTGTTCCCGGTGGGCAGCTACGTGGACTTCGGGGCCCGTGAACGGGACACCGCAGCCGAGTTGGACCCCGGCCACCCGGTGGTCGAACTGTGGCGGTCGACCCTCGATCACTGCGGCGGGACACTGCCCGAGTTCCCACTCGACATCGGCGCCGCCGACCCCGGCCCGGTGCCGCAGACCGGCGTGTCCGTGTGGGCGCTCGACGCGGACGGCGCGGACGCGTTCACGCTCGCCTGCCGCAAGCTCGGGCACAGCTTCTTCGCTGGCACCCTCGCATGCCTCGGCATCGTCGGCGCCGAGCTGGCGGGCCAGCCGCGATTCGAGGCGGTCACCCCGATGCACACCAGGAACGACCCGCAGCTGGCCGCGTCGGTCGGCTGGTACGTGGGACTCGGCCCGATCTGCTTCGACGTGTACGGCGCCCAGTCGTTCGGTGAACTGGCGGCGCGTGCGCAGGCGCAGATCGCGGCGGCAAAGCCCGCGGCCCGGTATCCCTACGAACGGGTCAGCGAGGTCCTCACCACCGCGGCCAAGCCGCGATTCGTCGTCTCCTACATGGATCTGCGCTTCGTTCCGTCGGCGACGCAGTGGCCGGAATGGAACGCGCGGGCCCTGCGGAGCAAGCAGTACGAGCACGACGTGCACATCTGGGTGAACCGCACCCCTCGGGGTGTGAACATCGCCGCCCGGTACCCCGACACCGGTGAGGCGGAGGCCAACGTGCACCGCTATCTCGGCCGGCTTCGGAACCTGATGGAGGAGGTCGTGGGCACCGGTACCTGCACGCTCGCAGACCACATCACCCGGTGACCGGAAGAATTACTGGTCAGTAGTGTTTGGCCGGCCCGCGGGGCCATCGCGACGAATTCGCTATCCGATTACATCGGACCGGTGGGCGATGCCTACACTCCGATGTGATGCCCGTAACCACCCCGCCGGGTACGACCCCCGGAAGGGGATCGAACAGCGGGTACCCCTTGCGACAAACAGGAGGCTCAGTGCCCAGTCATGCCAGCGCGCACATCACCAAGGTGCTCGTCGCCAACCGCGGCGAAATCGCCGTGCGTGTGATCCGGGCGGCAGCAGACGCAGGCCTGGCCAGCGTCGCCGTGTACGCCGAGCCGGATGCCGACGCGCCGTTCGTGCGCCTTGCCGACGAGGCCTTCGCCCTCGGCGGCCAGACGTCCGCCGAGTCGTACCTCGTGTTCGACAAGATCCTCGACGCAGCGAAGCGGTCCGGTGCCGACGCGATCCACCCCGGCTACGGCTTCCTGTCCGAGAACGCCGACTTCGCCCAGGCCGTCATCGACGCCGGGCTGATCTGGATCGGTCCCTCGCCGCAGTCCATCCGCGACCTCGGCGACAAGGTCACCGCCCGGCACATCGCCGAGCGCGCCAAGGCCCCGATGGCCGCAGGCACCAAGGACCCGGTCAAGAACGCCGACGAGGTCGTGGAGTTCGCCAAGCAGTACGGCGTCCCGGTCGCGATCAAGGCCGCCTTCGGTGGCGGTGGCCGCGGCATGAAGGTCGCCCACACCATCGAGGAGATCCCCGAGCTCTTCGACTCCGCCACCCGCGAGGCGATCGCCGCCTTCGGCCGCGGCGAGTGCTTCGTCGAGCAGTACCTCGACAAGGCCCGCCACGTCGAGGCCCAGGTCATCGCCGACCAGCACGGCAACGTCATCGTCGCGGGCACCCGCGACTGCTCGCTGCAGCGCCGCTTCCAGAAGCTGGTCGAGGAGGCGCCCGCGCCGTTCCTCACCGACGACCAGCGCGCCCGCATCCACTCCAGCTCCAAGGCCATCTGCAAGGAGGCCGGCTACTACGGCGCCGGCACGGTCGAGTTCCTGGTGCAGGGCGACACCGTCTCGTTCCTCGAGGTCAACACCCGCCTGCAGGTCGAGCACCCGGTCACCGAGGAGACCGCGGGCATCGACCTCGTGCTCCAGCAGTTCAAGATCGCCAACGGCGAGGAGCTGGAGTTCACCGAGGATCCGGCACCGCGTGGCCACTCCTTCGAGTTCCGGATCAACGGCGAGGACGCCGGCCGCGGCTTCCTGCCCGCTCCCGGACCGGTCACCAAGTTCGTGCCCCCGACCGGCCCCGGCGTCCGCATGGACTCCGGCGTCGAGTCCGGCTCCGTCATCGGCGGCCAGTTCGACTCGATGCTGGCCAAGCTGATCGTCACCGGCGCCACCCGCGACCAGGCGCTCGCCCGCGCCCGCCGCGCGCTGGCCGAGTTCCACGTCGAGGGCCTCGCGACGGTCATCCCGTTCCACCGCGCCATCGTCGAGGACCCCGCGTTCATCGGCAACGGTGAGAGCTTCGACGTCTACACCAAGTGGATCGAGAACGAGTGGAAGAACACCGTCGAGCCGTTCACCGCCGGTGAGGCGCTCGACGAGGACGAGGCGCTGCCGCGTCAGTCCGTCGTGGTCGAGGTCGGCGGACGCCGCGTCGAGGTGTCGCTGCCCGGGCAGTTCTCGCTCGGGGGCGGCGGGTCCACCAACGGCGCCACCCGCAAGAAGCCGAAGCCGCGCAAGCGTGGCGGCGGCGCGGGCGGAGCCGCGTCCGGTGACGCCGTGACGGCCCCCATGCAGGGCACCGTCGTCAAGGTCGCCGTCGAGGAGGGCCAGGAGGTCGCCGAGGGCGATCTGATCGCCGTGCTCGAGGCCATGAAGATGGAGAACCCCGTCAACGCGCACAAGGCCGGCATCGTGACCGGACTGGCCGTCGAGCCGGGCGCCGCCATCACCCAGGGCACCGTCCTCGCTGAGCTCAAGTAGCACAAGCACTCTCGCTGCGCCCCCGGTTGCCCCAGGCAACCGGGGGCGCTGTGCTGTGCGCACCTTATCCTGATGCCATGGCAGACCTTCCCGAGATCCGCATCAGCACCGACTGCGAGCAGGGCGGTGACGCGTAGTGGAACCCATCGAGGTCAACGCGGGCGCGTGGTACCTGCGTGCGCTGCGCGCCGACGAGCGGGTCGACGACCGGCCCGCGCTCGCCGACGGCGGGATCGACGACCCGGACTACGTCGCCACCCGCACCGCGCAGTGGGCGTCCGACGAGCACTACTCGTGGGCGGTGTGCCAGCCGAACACCGGCGAGCTACTCGCCGAGGTGGGCCTGACCCTGGACGGGCCGCGGGCCGTGCTGGCCGGCTGGGCCCGCGCCGGGCACGAGGACGCGCTGAGCACCGCGACGACCGTCATCCGCCGGTTCGCCGAGGGCGCGTTGGAGCTGACTGTTACGTGAGCAGGTTCGTGCGCAGCGCGTCCCGGTCCGCCGCCGAGATCCCGAGACCGTCCGCGAAGTAGCCCTCGACGTCGCCGAAGCCGGCGCGCACCTGCTCGATCGCGGCCTCCAGGTAGGGCCTGCGCACGCCGAGGATCGGCAGGAGGAGGTCGGGGTTACCGCCCGCGGCGCGGAACTTGTCGAAGACCGGCTCGAACGAGGGCAGCAGCTGCTCGTTGGTCAGCAGGTAGTCCGCGAACGCGTCCTCCTCGCTGACCCCGAGGAACAGCAGCAGCGAGGCGGACGCCCAGCCCGTCCGGTCCTTGCCGGTGGTGCAGTGGATCAGTGCAGGCGCGCCCTGTGCCCGCGCCAGGTCCGTGAACAGCGTGCGGTAGGACGAAACCGCGCTGGGCAGGGTGACGAACTCCCCGTAGACCTTGAGCAGGAACTCGTTGGTGTCGCCGGTGCCGAGCAGCTGCTCCGCCACCTTCGGGTCGGTGAGGATGTGCTGCATCATCGCAGGGGCCGCGCTCGGATCGGTGTCCGCGAGCACGTCCAGCGCCACCTCCTTCGCGCCGCTCGGGGCCCGGTCGGGCAGCAGCTCCCGCTCGGACTCGGTCCGCAGGTCGAAGACCGTGGTGATCCCGAGGGCGTCCAGCGCGGCGACGTCACCGTCGGCAACGCGCCCGAGGTCGGTCGACCGGTAGACGACACCGGTCCGGACCCGGGCCCCGTCCGCCGTCGGGTAGCCGCCGATGTCGCGCAGGTTGGGCACCGACGCGATGGGAATGCGGGCGCCGACCGTCGAAGATGTGCTCATACCAGCACGGTAGACCACGATCCCGCGTCGCTCTCAGGCCCGCCCGTAATTTCGTTCGATGTTTGAACGGATTTCACACCTGATCGTCGAAGGCCACAAGACCGGCGCCGACATGGCGCAGCGTGCACAGCTCGTCTTCGATCGGGCGGGCGAGTTCTGAGCCGGGCGGCTACTGCCCCCAGGCCCCCGCGATCTGCCGGGTGGCGGCGTTGACCCGATTCCAGACGTTCACCGTGGCGATCGACAAGATCAGCGACGCCAACTCCTGCTCGTCGTAGAGGTCCGCGGCCTCGTCCCACACCTGGTCCGGCACCGCGTCCGCCCGATCGCTGAGCCGGGTGACCGCCTCGGCCAGCGCCAGCGCGGCGCGCTCGGCGTCGGTGAAGTACGGAGCCTCCCGCCACGCCGCGACGGCGAACACCCGCTCGTCCGACTCGCCGGGTTTCTTCAGCTCGCGGGCGTGCATGTCGACACAGACGCTGCAGCCGTTGATCTGGCTGGCCCGCAGATGGACCAGCTCGTGCGTGGTCTTCGGAACGGTGCCCTTCTCGCTCGCCTTGCCCAGCGCCAGCAACGCTTCCATCGCGCCGGGAACCACCATCGCCGGGTTTCCCATTCGTGCCTGCATAATGACCCCTCCAGTGTTGTCCGGGTTTTCGTCCGTCACAGTGATGACGGAACGCGACGGGAGAATGTGACAGATGGACGAGAACGACTCGTTGGCGCTGCGTTTCGAGGACCACCGCACCCATCTCCTGGCGGTCGGCTACCGGATGCTCGGCTCGTTCAGCGATGCCGAAGACGCGATCCAGGAGACCTGGCTGCGACTGAGCCGGTCCGAGGCCGACAGCCTCACGAATCTCGGCGGATGGCTGACGACAGTCATGGGACGGGTGTGCCTGGACATGCTGCGTTCCCGCAAGGTCCGCCGCGAGGACTCCATCGACGACCAGCAGTTGCCCGATCCGATCGTCAGCGTGGCGGAGGGCACCAACCCCGAACACGAGGCGCTGCTCGGCGATTCCGTCGGCCTCGCGCTGCTCGTGGTCCTGGACACCCTGACCCCCGCCGAGCGTCTCGCCTTCGTGCTGCACGACATGTTCGCCGTGCCCTTCGAGGAGGTGGCGACCGTCGTCGGGAAAACCACCGCCACCACCCGGCAGCTCGCCAGCCGCGCCCGCCGCCGCGTCCAGGACTCGACCCCGGTACCCGATCCGGACCTCGCCCGACAGCGGGAGGTCGTGGACGCGTTCCTCGCCGCATCCAGGGGCGGCGACTTCGACGCCCTCGTCGCCGTCCTCGACCCCGACGTGGTGCTCAGGGCCGACACCGGCGTCGGAATCCTGAAGGTGGTTCGCGGGGCGGAGGCGGTGTCCGCGCAGGCGCTCAGCTTCGCGCGGTTCGCCCACTCGTCCATGCCCGCGCTCGTCAACGGCACGGTCGGCGTGGTCAACGCCCCGGACGGCCGGCTGCAGTCGGTCATGGCCGTGACCATCACGAACGGCCGGATCGTCGAGATCCACATCCTCGCCGACCCCCCGCGCCTTGAGCGCCTCGACCGGGAGGCAGCCAGGGGCTGACGCGCTACCGGCTCAGCACCCGATCGAGCGCATCGACGGCAGCGTCGAGTTCGGCCACCGTCACCGTGAGCGGGGGCCGGAACCGGATGCCGCGCTCCCCCGTCCCCAGGATCAGCACGCTCTCGTGTTCACGCATCTGGGTGACGACGGCATCGCGCCTGGCGGTCGAGTCCAGGGTGCACGCGCACATCAGCCCCCGCCCGCGGGGGTCGGTCACGATCGGGTGCCGCTCGGCCAGTTCGACGAGCCGCGAGAGCAGGTGCGCGCCGAGCAAGCGAGCCCGGTCGATCAGCCGGTCGCGCTCGATCACCTCGAGGATGCGGCGGGCCCGGACCATGTCGGCGAGGTTGCCGCCCCAGGTCGAGTTGATCCGCGACGCCACCCGGAACACGTTGTCGGGCACCTCGTCCACCCGACCACCGGCCATGATCCCGCAGACCTGCGACTTCTTCCCGAACGCGACCACGTCGGGTGCGAGCCCGAGTTGCTGGTACGCCCACGTGGTCCCGGTCAATCCGACACCGGTCTGCACCTCGTCGAGCACGAAGAGGGCGTCGCGCTCGTGGCACAGCGCCGCCATCCGCTGGAGGAACTCGGGTCTGAAGTGATGATCCCCGCCCTCGCCTTGGATCGGCTCCGCGATGAAGCAGGCGATGTCGTCGGGATGTCGATCGAACGCCAGCCTCGCCTGTGCCAGCGCCCGCTCGTCGGCCTCGTCCGCGTCACGGCCGGGCTCGAGGTAGGGGGCGTCGATGCGCGGCCAGTCGAACTTCGGGAACCGCGCGACCTTGTTCGGATCGGTGTTGGTCAGCGACAGCGTGTACCCGCTCCGGCCGTGGAAGGCGTGGGTCAGGTGCAGCACCCTGGTGCCGAGCGCCGGATCGAGCCCTCGGGACTCGTTCGTCCGGCTCTTCCAGTCGAACGCCACCTTGAGCGCGTTCTCGACGGCGAGCGCCCCGCCGTCGACGAAGAACAGGTGTGGTAGTGCCGGGTCACCGAGGACCCGGACGAAGGTGCGCACGAACTCTGCCATCGGCACCGTGTAGATGTCGGAGTTGCTGGGCTTGTTCACCGCGGCGGCTGTGAGCTCCGCCAGGAAGGTCTCGTCCGCCGCCAGGTCGGGGTGGTTCATCCCGAGCGCCGAGGACGCGAAGAAGCCGAACATGTCCAGGTAGGTGGTGCCGTCGCGCTGATCGACGAGCCGCCGCCCGTGCGATCGCTCCAGATCCAGGACCAGGTCGAAGCCGTCGACCAGCAGGCTCGCCCGCAGCACCTCGTGTACCTCGTCAGGAGCGAGGCCGGGGACGGGCCGAGAACGCCGGATCGCGGTGCTCATACCTCAAGATTATGTTGATAATCCTGTCAAAGTCACTAGTAAGTGGAAAATTGTTCGGCAATTAGCTAGTCACCGTAAAATGTTTGCAGAATGATGGTGCTGCGCGTCCGTACGTTCGCGGTCGACCGGATCTCCTGCAACAGCGCCTCCAGCGCCCGGGGGGACGCCACCCGCACCAGCAGGACGTAGCTCTCCTCGCCTGCGACCGAATGACAGGCCTCGATCCCCGGGATGTGCTCGAGGCGGGCGGGCGCGTCATCAGGACTGGACGGGTCGAGCGGGGTGATCGCGACGAACGCCGAGAGTTGGTTGCCCAAAGCCTCCGGATCGACCCTCGCGGCGTAACCCCGGATCACCTGACGGGCCTCGAGCCTGCGCACCCGGGTCTGGACGGCCGACACCGACAGACCCGCCTTCTCGGCCAGCGTCGCCAGCGTGGCCCTGCCGTCGGCGATCAGTTCACGCACCAGCAGGGTGTCGATCTCGTCCAGTGTGTCCGGCACCAAGGCAGGCTAACTCAGCGGACACTGGAGCAGGCCCCGACAGGAGGAACACCATGAACCTTCCCGACACCGAGACCCTGCGGACGATGGCCGAGGCGGCGTTGCGCGCGTGCGGTGCCCGCGACGAGCACCCGTCCGTCGACGGCACCCTGCTCGCCCGCACCCCGATCACCGGCGGAGTCCTGTGCCGGCTGACGCCGTCCACACCGGCGCAGGTCGCCGACTCCATAGCCGACGCGCACGACGGGTTCCTCCAGTGGCGGACGGTGCCGGCACCGCAGCGTGGCGCGCTGGTCCGGCGGCTCGGCGAGCTGCTGACCGAGCACAAGTCGGACCTCGCCACCCTTGTGACGCTCGAGGCGGGAAAGATCACCTCCGAGGCGCTCGGTGAGGTTCAGGAGATGATCGACATCTGCGAATTCGCGGTCGGCCTGTCCCGCCAGCTGTACGGCAGGACCATGGCGTCCGAGCGCCCCGGACACCGACTGATGGAGACCTGGCATCCGCTGGGCGTGGTCGCGGTGATCTCCGCGTTCAACTTCCCGGTGGCGGTCTGGTCCTGGAACACCGCGGTCGCCCTGGTGTGCGGGGACACCGTGGTGTGGAAGCCCTCCGAGCTGACGCCGCTGACCGCGATCGCATGTGATGCGTTGCTGCGCAGGGCCGCCGAGGACGTGGGCGCGCCCACTGGGGTTCACCGCCTGGTCCTCGGCGCCGGTGCCGTCGGTGAACAGCTCGTCGACGACCCTCGGGTCGCCCTGGTCAGCGCGACCGGGTCGGTCCGGATGGGCAGAGAGGTCGGGCCGCGGGTCGCGCAGCGCTTCGGCCGGTGCCTGCTCGAGCTCGGCGGGAACAACGCGGCCGTGGTCACGCCGTCCGCGGACCTCGATCTGGCCGTGCGTGGGATCGTGTTCTCCGCGGCAGGCACGGCCGGCCAGCGGTGCACCAGCCTGCGCAGGCTGATCGTGCACTCCTCGATCGCCGACGAGACGGTCGAGCGGGTCACCGCCGCCTACCGGCAACTCCGGGTCGGCAACCCGCTCGAGGCGGATACCCTCGTCGGTCCGTTGATCCGCGAACGATCCTGGGAGGCCATGACATCCGCGCTGGACAAGGCCAGGGCGGACGGCGGCACCCTGGTGTGTGGCGGTGAGCGGGTGGAGTCGGAGGGCGGACATTACGTCTCCCCCGCGCTGGTCCGGATGCCCGCGCAGACCTCGGTGGTGCGCGAGGAGACCTTCGCCCCCATCCTGTACGTGCTCACCTACGAGGCCCTCGACGAGGCGATCGCGCAGCACAACGATGTGCCGCAGGGGCTTTCGTCCGCGATCTTCACCACCGACCAGCGCGAGGCCGAGCGGTTCCTCGCGGCGGACGGATCCGATTGCGGGATCGCCAACGTGAACATCGGCACGTCAGGAGCGGAGATCGGCGGTGCGTTCGGCGGCGAGAAGGAAACCGGGGGCGGCCGCGAGTCGGGCTCCGACACATGGAAGGTCTACATGCGCCGGGCCACCAACACCGTCAACTATTCCGATCAGCTTCCGCTCGCGCAGGGGGTGAAGTTCGGGTGATCGACTTCACCCGGTCTTCGTAGTCCGCGCGGTCTGCGGCGGCGACGGACGTGATGGCCCGGTTGCCGCCGACGAGCTTGCGGATCAGGGTGAGCAGCGGTTCCGGCGATACGGCCAGACCCAGGTCGAGCGCGGCCAGGTAACCGGGCACCGGGGTCTGCGCGCGCCGCGTCGACACCGTGCGCACCACCGCCGCCGCGATGTCCTCGGGGTCGACGGTCGGGAGTCCCTTGCCGAGCGGGAGCCCGGAGGTCAGCGTCGTCCGCACGGCGCTGGGCAGCACCGTGGACACACTGACACCTGCCTCGGCGAACTCGAGGCGGGCCGTCGAGGAGAGTCCGACGGCGGCGAACTTGCTGGCGTTGTACACGGCCAGTCCGGGGATCGCGATCTTGCCCGCGAGCGAGGCGACGTTGACGATGTGACCGCGGCCGCGTGCGACCATCGCGGGCGCCACCGCCCGCATGCCGTGGATCAGCCCCCACACGTTCACGTCGATGGTGGTCTCGCCGATCTCGTCCGGCTCGTCGAGGAAGGCTGCCACCGGCATCACCCCGGCGTTTCCGACCAGCACGTCGATGGGTCCGTTTTCGTCCGTGACCGCCGCCACGCAGGCATCCCAGGACGGCCGCGTCCGCACGTCCAGTGTGTAGGCCCGTGCCGCCGATCCGATCTCGGCCGCGACCTCGTCGGCCGCGGCGCGATCGAGGTCGGCCACCGCGACCTTGGCGCCGCGCGCGGCCATGGCGTGCGCGGTGGCGCGGCCGATGCCCCGGCCGGCTCCGGTGATGAGGACGACGGCACCGGCGAGCTCGATCTCCGGGTACCGCTGCTGCGCTGTGAGGTTCATCGGGTCACCTTCTCTGTGGGGAGATCAGTGGAGATCACGTATGCGCGGTCGTCGAACTCGCCGAGCCGCGCACGCATCCGGTCGGTGGACCACGGCCAGTTGAAGCTGTTGCGCCCGTTCACGTCCAGGAAGTAGCTCTGGCATCCACCGGCGTTGTAGACGGTGGTGGCCAGCGCCTGCTGCACCTCGGCATTGAAGGCCGCCTGCACCTCCGGGCGGGTCTCCATCCGTGTCCAGTTGCCGTCCTTGGCCGCGGCGATCGCCTTCGCCAGGTATCCCAGCTGCGCCTCGAGGATCATGAACGCCGAGGTGTGCCCGGTGCCGAGCGCCGGGCCAAGCAGCACATAGGCATTGGGGAAGCCGGCGATCGTGGTGCCGAGGTAGGCCTGCGGGCTGCCCTTCCAGTGTTCGTCGAGGCTGCGGCCATCACCGTCGAAGATCTTGCCGCCGATCGGCATGTCGAGGATGTGGAAGCCGGTGCCGAAGATGATCGCGTCGACCTCCCGCTCGGCACCGTCGGCCCCGACCACGGTGTTGCCCCGGACGGAGGCGACCGCGTTGGCGTGCACCTCGACGTTGGGGCGGGTCAGCGCCGGGTAGTAGGTGTTCGAGAGCAACATGCGCTTGCAGCCGAGGGTGTAGTCGGGCGTGAGGGCCTTCCGCAGCTCCGGGTCGCGGACCTGGGCTCGCAGCTGCGCCTTGCCGATCTGCTGGACGATCCGCAGGATCCACGGGTGCCGGAATCCGAGCCCGAGCGCCTCCATGATCGAGTACTCGATCGCGCGCAGCGCGCGATGCGCGCCCGGAATCCGGCGCATCACCCAGCGTTCGGCCTTCGGCACGTGATGGTCCGGCTTCGGCAGCACCCACTGGGCCGTGCGCTGGTAGAGGTGCAGCTCCCCCACGCTCGGTGCGATCGCGGGCACGAACTGCACCGCGGAGGCGCCGGTGCCGACGACCGCGACGCGCTTGCCGGCCAGGTCGTAGTCGTGATCCCAGCGCGAGGAGTGGAACACCTTGCCGCCGAAGGTGTCCAGGCCGGGGATCGGCGGTACCAGCGGCTCGTTCCAGGGCCCGACGGCCGCGACCACGGAGTTGGCGGTGAGCGTTCCCGTCGAGGTCTGCAGCACCCAGCGGTGGGCCGACTCGTCCCAGTCGGCCCGGATCAGCTCGGTGCCGAAGCGCACGTGCGCGTCGACCCCGTGTTCGGCGGCGGTGCGGTCGATGTAGCTGCGGATCTCGTCCTGACCCGCGAACAGCCTGGTCCACTCCGGATTCGGCGCGAACGAGAACGAGTACAGGCCCGAGGGGACGTCGCAGGCACACCCGGGGTAGTCGTTGTCGCGCCAGGTGCCACCGAGCGAGTCGCTCTTCTCGAGGATCGCGAAGTCCGTGATCCCCATCCGTCGCAGGGTGATCCCGGCGCCGATGCCGGAGATACCGGCCCCGACGATGAGGACCTCGAAGTGCTGTTCCTGTGTCATGCGAGTGCCTTTCGAGTCGTGCGCAATGCGGCCTCCAGGGTGGCCAGGCGCCTGCGGTCGTCCATGAAGTTCGGGCCCATCACGGCCAGGTCCTCGGCTGTGGCGTCGAGCCGGATGACCCGGGTGCCCGCCGCCTCGACCGCGGCGATCTCCGCGTCCAGGCCCGCGCTCATCCAGCTCCGCAGGACCAGTCGTTCCGCGCGGGCGACTCCCCGGGCACGAACGGGGCCGGTGGAGGCCATCGGCGCCAGCACCACCAGTTCGTCGAGTTCGAGCGGGGCGAGAAGGTCCGCCGACGCGGTCGAGGCGGCGCCGCCGTCGACGTAGCGGCGGCCCTTGATCCGCACCGGCGGCATCCAGCCCGGGATCGCCCAGGACGCGCGGAGCGCCTGCGACAGTGTCGCTTCCGGCGCACCGGGCGAGCCGAAGGCGACGCGGGCTCCGGTGTCGTAGTCCATCGCGACGAGCCACGTCGCGGGGTGCGGGACCCAGGAACGGTCGGGGTTCAGCCCCACCGCGAGCCGGTGCAGCCAGGAGGCGTCACCCCCGCCGGGCGGCAGCAGCCCGCTCAGAGCCGTCACCGGCGCCACCTCACGGCGCAGGCCCGCGCGCACCAGCTTCGGCGAACCCAGCCCGAGTCGAGGCAGCGGCGGCACCCGGCCGGGTGCATCGGCCAGGTGACGGCGCAGCGCCGGATGGGTCGGCTGCTCCCCCAGTTGCATGGCCAGGATCTCGTCCACGCCCACCCCGCTGCCGAGCATGGTGACCAGTTCCGCGCCCGCCGAGGTGCCGACGAGAACGTCGGCCTCGCGGGAGTCCCAGCCGAGGCTGTCGCGGATCGCCACCAGAGCCGCGACGGTCCAGGCCGCGCCGAGGGTTCCGCCGCAGCCGATCACCAGGCCGCGACGGATGTGTGTGTCACTCGAAGTCATATTCAGAAACTAACAGTATTTGGATACGATGGGTATACCAAGAGTGAGAATTTGTCGAGAGGACCGCAGATGGCACGCTTGACCAGGTCGGAAAGCCAGGCCCAGACCAGGACGAATCTGATCGCGACCGCCCGCGACCTGTTCCTCGCCGACGGCTACGCCGCGACCTCACTCGAGAAGGTCGCCGAGGAGGCCGGCTACTCCAAGGGCGCGGTGTACTCCAACTTCCGCAACAAGAACGAGCTGTGCCTGGAGGTGCTCCAGCTGATCCACATCACCAAGGGCACCGAGGTGGCCGAGGTGTTGTCGAGGCAGGCGCCACTGGAGGAGCGGCTGACGGCGTTCGAGGATTGGGCACAGCGCACGCTCGGCGACGTCGGCTGGACGACGCTCGAGTTCGAGTTCATGGCGCTGGCACGCCACGACCCGGACCTGCGGGCGGCGCTGGCATCGAGCCTCGGCACGACTCGCGGAATGGTGGCCGCCATGCTCGGTGCCCTCGTGAAATCCGGCGAGGTCACCCTGCCGATGTCGGTGGACGACGCGGCGAGCAGCATTCTCAGCATGGGCATCGGCCTCGGCATCCAGCGCGCCATCGACCCCACCCTCTCGACCGACATCATCACCCGCAACCTCCGCGCGCTTCTCACCGCTTCCGACTCCGCGGATCTACCCTCACAGGCGTGACGAACTGGCCCGAGCTCGCGCGCGAGATCGCCGACGACGTGCTGTACCCCGCCGCCGACAGCGTCGACGCCGACGGCGAGATCCCGCTCAGTCATTTCGAGGCGCTGGCCGCGGAGGGCTTCTACGGCCTCGCCGCGCCGCCGGAGTTCGGCGGACCCGGGCTCGGCATCGACGACCTGGTGGCGGTGGCCGAGACGCTGTGCGGCGGTTGCCTCGCCACCTGTTTCACGTGGATGCAGCACCACGGCGTGGTCGCGGGGCTGGCGTCGAGCCCGAATCATGATCTGCGCGATGAATATTGGGACGGATTGATGGACGGGTCGGTCCGGGCGGGCGTCGCCTTCGCCGGTGCCATCCCACAGCCGCCGCTGCTCTATGCGCGCCGCGTCGACGGTGGGTACGTGCTCGACGGTGTCGCACCGTTCGTGACCGGCTGGGGCATCGTCGACATCCTGCAGCTGAGCGCCCGCGACGAGTTCGACGATTCGATCGTGCACGCCATCGTCGACGCGGTCCCCGGCCAGGGCGTGTCGATGGAGGAGCTGCCGCTGATCGCCGCGCGCGGCAGCAACACCGTCCGGATGCGGTTCGACGGCTTCGAGGTGCCGGACGAACGGGTGAGCAAAGTGGTGACCCAGGAGGAGTTCGCGGCCGGTCAGGGATTCGGGTCCTGGCTCAACGCATGCATGGCGATGGGCGTCGCCCGGCGCTGCCTCACCGAGCTCGGCGAGCGGGGCGTGGACACCGCCGGGTTCGCATCGGAGGCGTCGGCCGTCCGCGCAAACCTCGATGCCGCACTCGGCGGCCGGTTCGACCTCTTCGCGGCGCGGGCGCAGGCATCCGAGCTGGCGATCCGGGCCGCCGCCGCGCTGGTGACCGCGACGGGCAGCTCCGCCGCCGTCAGCGGTGCCACCGCGGAACGGCTGATGCGCGAGGCGACATTCACACTGGTGGCGGCGTCGAGGCCGCAGATGCGTGCGGCGTTGCTGGGCGAGCTCGGGGCTGACGCCGCCGGCGCCTGAACCGTCTCGGCGCGGCGGTGAATTGCCGCTACTCGCCGGCGCCGATGACGGTCCGGAGGGTGGCGAGCTGCTCGGCGGTGAGATCCGCGGGCTGCAGAACCGCGTTCCATCCGTCGACGTACTCGGCGGTGTACTTGTGGCCGTGACCACCCGGAACGCCGGTGGAGAACGGCAGGTCTGCGGTGATCTGCCAGAACGTCACGAACGGTATCCAGACCATCTCCTCGAGCACGTCCCGCCCCGGCGGCTGGGCAATCCAATCCGGCTCGCTCAGGATCAGGTTCGGACTCCACCAGACGATCGGGTCCGAGGGATGCATCAGGTACAGGACGCGGCTGCCGTCCCATGGGCTCCCCGCCGGAGGAATCCCACCCTCGGGGTCGTTGCTGAACCGCACCGTTCGCCCGCCCTTGTAGACGGGCTCGACCTCCGGGCTCCCCGCCTCCCGCCGGTCGCTGAACTCACGGAACAGCGTGTTGAAATTGGGAGGGCCTGCGAACAACGTTCCCGAGGTGCGGTTGCGCAGGTCGTATTCACCGCTGAAGGCGGTCTCGCCGCCGAACGAGCCCAGGCTCTCCCCCGCGACGAACAGCCGGGGACGGGCATCCTGCGGCAGTTTCGACCACACGTCGTAGACCGCGTCGAACAGATCGCGGCCCGCCTCCCTGGCCTTCGATTGATCGACCAGGTAGGAAATCCACGACGGCAGGTACGAGTACTGGATCGCCACGGTCGCCGCGTCGCCACCGGTGAGGTACTCGAAGCTGTCCACCAGGGCCGGATCCACCCAGCCGCTCCCGGTCGTCGTCACCACGAGCAGGTTGGCGCGCTGGAAACCCCCGGCCCGGCCGAGGTCCTCGACCGCCAACGCCGCCCTGGACTCCGAGTCCTCCGACGACGCCAGACCGGCGTAGCTGCGGATCGGCTCCATGGCCGGGTGGTCGACGAACCGGCCGATCTGATCGGTGGACGGGCCTGCGCCGATGAAGCTGCGCCCCTGCCATCCCAGCGAATCCCACGGCACCACAGACCCTGGACCGCCTGAGCGCAGGCTGGTCGCGGGCTGCTGAATACCTTCCGGAGTCATCGTGTCGCGCAACGAGAACGCCCCGTTGGCGACACCGACGAGGCCCCCGAGCAGCACTCCCGAGACCACGGCGTAGACGAGCCCGGCGATCAGGAACCACCCGACAACGCCTGCCGCCCGCCGGCCGATCCACCGGTTGAGCCACCGCGCGCTCCAGCGATACATGCCGCGGATGCCGCGCCCGACCGCAAGGAGGAGACAGAACACCACCGCCGCGACGACGGGCGCGAGAACCACGAGCGGAATGCTGTACTCGGTGACGTCCATCAACGCGCGGATCTGGTGCTGCCAGTACTGCCCTGCCGCGAACGAGACCGCGAACAGCGTCACCGCACACACGAGGAAGACACTCCAGGAGCGACGTCCCGGACGCCGAGCAGGTCGGTCGGCGAACGCGCGCCACACGAACGCCGCGAACACTCCCAGCCCGTACCCGATGGCGGCGGTGATTCCGCAGACCACCCCCTGCAGCACGCCCCCGCGCGGGAGCAGCGACGGCGTGAACGACAGACACGCGAAAACGAGTGCACCCCAGCACCCGGGCAGCGTGACGTACAGCAGCTTCCGGTGCTCGCCGGACTCCGGTTGCCCGCCGTCGTCGACCCCGGCGGCGGACGGACCGCCGGAGGAATCCAGGACCTTCGACACCATGGCCACCTCCGCCTACCGCAACGGCTTCTCCCAGCCGGAGCTCGGAATCCAGGTCCATACCGCCCAGATGACGAATACATCGAGGACGATGATCAGGCCGGCCCACCCCGGGGCGTAGGGAAGCCACAGGAAGTTGACCACGATCGAAAGCGCCGCGATGACGATCGCCAACGTCCGCGCCCAGATCCCGGCCCGAAACAAGGCGACACCCACCAGCGCGATCACCACACCGAGGGCGATGTGGATCCAGCCCCACGCGGTCAGATCGAGCTCGTAGGTGTAATCGACGCCGACGGTGAAGACCTCGTCGGTGCCGAGCGCGGCCATCCCCTGAAGTACCTGGAGCACACCGACGGCGACCAGAAGCGCCGCGGCCCCGATCGAGGTGCCGGCTGCGACCTCCTGCTTGACGCTCGACTTCTCGGACACGACGGTTCACCTCTCCGGACTCGGATGCAGTACGCCACCCTCAGTGTGCGCCCAGTGTCGGGGGCCCGAGGCACTATGGACACCATGGACACGGTGCTCGGCAGGTTCTCCGCCCCCACCCGGGAGTGGTTCGCCGGCGCCTTCCCCGCGCCCACCGCTGCCCAGCTCGGGGCCTGGGACGCCATCGCGGACGGCTCGCACGCGCTGGTCGTCGCGCCGACCGGATCCGGCAAGACCCTCTCCGCGTTCCTGTGGGCGCTCGACCAGCTGGCCGCCCGCCCGCACGACGAGCAGCGTCCGCCTGGCACGACGGTCCTGTACGTCTCGCCGCTCAAGGCGCTCGCCGTGGACGTCGAGCGGAACCTGCGCGCCCCGCTGGTCGGCATCACCCAGACCGCCAAGCGCCTGGGCCTGACGCCGCCGGAGATCACCGTCGGCGTCCGTTCCGGCGACACCAGCCCCGCGGATCGCCGTGCCCTGGTGCGCACACCCCCCGACATCCTGATCACCACGCCCGAGTCGCTGTTCCTGATGCTCACCTCGGCGGCCCGCGAATCGCTCGCCACCGTGCAGACCGTGATCGTCGACGAGGTGCACGCCGTCGCGGCGACCAAACGCGGTGCACACCTGGCACTCTCGCTCGAGCGGCTCGATATGCTGCTCCCCCGTCCGGCGCAACGGATCGGGCTGTCCGCGACGGTCCGCCCGCACGAGGAGGTGGGCCGCTTCCTCACCGGATCCGCGCCCATCCACATCGTCTGCCCGCCCTCCCCGAAGACCTTCGACCTGACCGTGCGGGTACCGGTCGAGGACATGACCGAACTGGGTGTCACGACACCGGACGAGGACTCCGTTTCCCCCGCCCCACAACAGGGTTCGATCTGGCCACACGTGGAGGAGCAGATCGTCGATCTGGTCCTCGAACACCGGTCCTCGATCGTGTTCGCCAATTCCCGGCGGCTCGCGGAGCGGCTCACCGCGAGGCTCAACGAGGTCTATGCCGACCGCCTCGCCACCCCGGTCGAGAAGGTGCACAAACCTGCCTCGCTGATCGGCTCCACCAGCGAGGTGGGGCACGGCGCGGAGGCTTTGCTCGCCCGTGCCCACCACGGTTCGGTGAGCAAGGACCAGCGTGCGCTCATCGAGGACGACCTCAAATCCGGACGGCTGCGCTGCGTGGTGGCCACCAGCAGCCTCGAGCTCGGAATCGACATGGGCGCGGTTGATCTCGTCGTCCAGGTGGAGGCGCCGCCATCGGTGGCGAGCGGGCTGCAGCGGGTCGGCCGAGCCGGGCATCAGGTCGGGGAGATCTCCCGGGGCGTGCTCTTCCCCAAGCACCGCACCGACCTCATCCACTGCGCGGTCACCGTGGAACGGATGACCGCGGGGCGGATCGAGGCGCTCGCGGTCCCGGCGAACCCGCTCGACATCCTGGCCCAGCACACCGTGGCCGCCTGCGCCCTCGACCAGCTCGACGTCCAGTCCTGGTTCGACGCGGTCCGCCGCACCGGGAATTTCGCGAGCCTGCCCCGGTCCGCGTTCGACGCCACCCTCGACCTGCTGGCCGGCCGTTACCCGTCCGACGAGTTCGCCGAGCTGCGCCCGAGACTCGTCTGGGATCGCGACGCCGACGTCCTCACCGGCAGGCCCGGCTCGCAGCGGCTTGCCGTCACCTCCGGCGGAGCGATCCCGGACCGCGGGCTGTTTGCCGTGTACATGGTGGGAGAGAAAGCCTCCCGGGTCGGTGAGCTCGACGAGGAGATGGTCTACGAGTCGCGGGTCGGCGACGTCTTCGCGCTCGGCGCCACCAGCTGGCGGATCGAGGAGATCACCCACGACCGGGTCCTCGTCAGCCCCGCCTACGGCCTGCCCGGCAGGCTCCCGTTCTGGCACGGTGACGGCCTCGGCAGGCCCGCCGAGCTCGGCGCAGCGCTGGGCGAGTTCCTGCGCGAGATGTCCCTCGGCGCGGACACGGTTCTGCGGGCCCGCCTGGCCGACCAGGGCCTCGACACCAACGCCACCCAGAACCTGCTCGCCCTGGTCGAGGAGCAGCGCACCGCCACCGGACAGGTCCCCACCGACCGCACGCTCGTGGTCGAGCGGTTCCGCGACGAGCTCGGCGACTGGCGACTGGTGCTGCACTCGCCCTACGGCCTGCCGGTGCATGCGCCCTGGGCCCTCGCGGTCGGCGCCCGGCTGCAGGAGCGGTACGGGATCGACTCCGCGCCGACCGCATCCGACGACGGCATCATCGTCCGGCTACCGGACACCGAGGACGCCCCGCCCGGCTCGGAGCTGTTCGTCTTCGACCGCGACGAGATCGCGGACATCGTCACCGAGCAGGTCAGCAACTCCGCGCTGTTCGCGTCCCGATTCCGCGAGTGCGCCGCGCGAGCCCTGCTGCTGCCGCGTCGCAATCCGGGCAAGCGCGCGCCACTCTGGCAGCAGCGCCAGCGTTCGGCCCAACTGCTCGACGTGGCGCGCAAGTTCCCGACCTTCCCGATCCTGCTCGAGACCGTCCGCGAGTGCCTGCAGGACGTCTACGACCTGCCCTCCCTCACCGCCCTGTTCGACGGCATCGGCCGCAAGCAGATCAGGCTCGTCGAGGTCGAGACGCCGTCGCCGTCGCCCTTCGCGGGGGCGCTCCTCTTCGACTACGTCGGCGCGTTCATGTACGAGGGCGACAGCCCGCTCGCCGAACGACGGGCCGCGGCCCTTTCCCTCGACTCCACCCTGCTCGCCGAGCTGCTCGGCAGGGTGGAGCTGCGCGAACTGCTCGACGCCGACGTCATCGACCTCACCGAACGCGAACTCCAACGCCTCGTCCCGGACCGCAGGGCGAAGGATCTCGAGGGGGTCGCGGACCTGCTGCGCCTGCTCGGGCCGCTGACCGACGCGGAGATCGCGAGCCGGACGCACGGTGATGCCGCGCTCTGGGTCCGCGAGCTCGAAGCCCAGCGCCGGGCCATGCGGGTCGGCTTCGCGGGCGAGCAGTGGTGGGTGGCGATCGAGGACGCGAGCCGGATGCGCGACGCGCTCGGCGTGCCGCTGCCGATCGGCACCCCCGCCGCGTTCATCGAACCGGTCGACGACCCGCTCGGCGACCTCGTCGCGCGCTACGCCCGCACCCACGGACCGTTCTCGCTCGCCGACGCGGCCGCCCGGTTCGGACTCGGGACCTCCGTGGTCCGGGACGTGTTGCGCCGCCTCGCCGCCGACAAGCGCGTGCTGGAGGGCGAGTTCCGGCCCGCAGCCGCAGGCAGCGAGTGGTGTGACGCGGAGGTGCTGCGGCGGCTCCGCCGCCGCTCCCTCGCCGCCGCCCGCAAGGAGGTCGAGCCGGTCGAGCCGTCCGCGCTCGGCCGCTTCCTGCCCGACTGGCAGCACGTCGGCGGTGGCCTGCGCGGTATCGACGGGGTGGCCGCGGTGATCGAACAGCTTGCGGGCGTACCGATCCCCGCCTCCGCCTGGGAGCCGATGATCCTGCGCTCGCGGGTGCGCGACTACCAGCCGGCGATGCTCGACGAGCTGACCGCCACTGGCGAGGTGCTGTGGTCGGGCGCGGGCGCGATCTCCGGCAGCGACGGCTGGGTGTGCCTGCACCCGGCCGATGCGGCGCCGCTGACGCTGGCCCCGCCCGTCGACACCGAGCTGTCGGAGCAGCAACGCCAGATCCTCGACGCGCTCGCGCCGGGTGGCGCCTACTTCTTCCGGAACCTCTCGGACCTGATCGGCGGGACCGACGACGCCGCCCTCGCGGCGTCGCTGTGGGAGCTGGTGTGGGCGGGCCACCTGAGCAACGACACCTTCGCTCCCCTGCGGGCCCTGTTGTCGGGGCCCTCCCGCTCGACGCCGAGCCATCGGGCGCCGCGCCGGGCACCGCGGGCCCGGCCCTACCGCGCCCTGGCCCGTCCGGCGTTGCCGAGCCGGACCGGGCCGCCCACCGTCGGCGGACGGTGGTCGCTGCTGCCCGAACTCGAACCCGACCCGACCGTCCGGGCACACGCGCGGGCGGACGTGCTGCTGGACCGGTACGGCGTGCTCACGCGGGGATCGGTGGTCAGCGAATCGGTCCCCGGCGGCTTCGCCCTGATGTATAAGGTGCTGCGGGGTTTCGAGGACAGCGGGCGTTGCAGGCGTGGGTACTTCGTCAACACCCTTGGCGCAGCACAGTTCTCGACCTCCGAGGTGGTCGACCGGCTGCGGGCCTACGGCGACCGGGTCGGACCGGCCAACGCACCAGCCGCGGTGACCCTCGCCGCGACGGACCCGGCGAACCCGTTCGGCGCCGCGCTGGCCTGGCCCGCCACCGCGGGCGGGCACCGGCCCGGCCGCAAGGCGGGCGCCCTGGTGGTGCTCATCGACGGGGAGCTCGCGCTGTACGTCGAGCGCGGCGGCAAGACCGTGCTCACCTTCACCGATGATCCCGGCGCCCTGCATGGTGCCGCCGGATCGCTTGCCGCCGTGGTGGACCACGGCGGCGTCGACAAGATCGTCATCGAGAAGGTCGACGGCGAATCCGTGCACACCAGCCCGCTCTCGCCGGTCCTCGTCGAGGCCGGTTTCTCCGCGACCCCGCGCGGCCTCCGCAAGCGGGCCCTCCATGCCCGAGGGTGACACCGTCTGGCAGGTCGCGGGGCAGCTCCGCGCCGCGCTCGTGGGCAGGCCGCTGACCGTCTGCGACATCCGGGTGCCGCGCTTCGCGACCGTCGACCTCACGCCCGGACCGGTCGACGAGGTGGTCAGCAGGGGCAAGCACCTGCTGATCCGGGTGGGCGGGCACACCGTGCACACCCATCTGAAGATGGAGGGCGCCTGGCACGTCTATCCCGCGGGTAGACGCTGGCGACGGCCCGCGTGGCAGGCGAGGATCCTGCTGGGCACCACCGACTTTCTCGCGGTCGGGTTCCAACTCGGCATCGTCGAGGTCCTCGCCAGGGACGAGGAGGAGCGCGCGGTCGGTCATCTCGGGCCGGACCTGCTCGGCCCCGACTGGGATCCCGGCCGCGCCGCGACGAATCTCGTCGCCGACCCCGGCCGCCCGATCGGCCTGGCCCTGCTGGACCAGCGCGTGATGGCGGGAGTCGGCAACGTCTACCGCAACGAGCTGTGTTTCCTGCGCGGGGTGCACCCGGCGACCCCGGTTGCCGCCGCGGGCGAGCCCCACGCATGGACCGAACTCGCGCACCGGCTACTGGTGGCGAACCGGGACCGCGTCGTGCGCATCACCACCGGAGACCGCCGCCGCGGCCGCACCACCTGGGTGTACGGCCGTTCCGGCAGGCCCTGCCTGCGCTGCGGCGCGCTCGTCAGGGGCGGGGTCCTCGGCGACGGAACCCACGAAGGCGAACGGCAGATCTTCTGGTGTCCGCGCTGCCAGCCGTCCGTCTGAGCTCGTGCCTCGTGCCCGAAGTCAATTGATGGTTGTCGGGGATCCACGTGGATGCATCGCCAGGCGGAGGAGTCCCAGGTAGCGGGGTTCTACCTGGGACTTCGACAACGCAGCGAGGCGCCGCGTGGGCCCCGGCAACCGCGAGAAGACTTCGGGCGCGAGGCACTAGGGCCGGCTCGCCCGGTCCAGCAGGCCGAGGCAGTGCCGGATCAGCGTCTCGCGGGGCACGGTGACCGTGCCGTCGAGGTAACCGATGAACAGACTCGTCAGTGCACCGACGAGACCGAGCGCGCGCAGGGCACGTTCGTCGGGATCGGCGACGCCTTGCAGTTGATCCTGTACCAGCACAACGAAACTCGGGGCGAGCTCCAGGCCGCGCCCGCCCAGCGCGGGTTCCCGCAGCGGCGCCAGCAGCAGGACCCGGCCGGCTTCGGGGTGGTCGAGGACGAGGGCCACGAACGCGCGGACCGCGAGTTCCGCGATCTCCGTCGGCGTCTCGGCACCCACGACCGCGGACACCAGCGCGTCGCGGGCCCGCTCACCGACCTCCGCGTACACCCCGCGGATATAGGCGTCGCGGTCGTCGAAGCTCTCGTAGAAGTACCGCTCGGTGACCCCGGCCGCGCGGCACGCCGCGCGCACGCTCACCGCGGGCCCACCCGCCGCACCGAGCAGATCCACCCCGACCTCGAGCAGGCGCGTCCGTCGCTGCAGACGGCGCTGATCGAGGCCGGGGCGGTCGGTGGTGCTCATCGGACCCAGTGTATTCGGGCCCGGTCGATCACATGTGGGTGCCGCCGTCGATGCGAATCTCGGTGCCGGTGACGAACTTTCCGTCGTCGGAGGCGAGCATCGCGATCACACCGGCGACGTCCTCCGGCGGCGCGAAGCCCTCGCCGATCCACGGGTAGAGCTTGCCGATCAGGGTCGGGTCCAGATCGTGTTCCGGGAAGCCCGGGTTGCTGGTCATGCCGGAGGCGATGCTGCCGGGCTCGACCGCGACCGCGCGCAGACCGGCCTTGGCGTACTCGAGGGCGATGGCGTGGGTGAAGGATCGGATGCCGCCCTTGGTGGCCGCGTACGCCGCCATGTACGGGTGCGCGAACGACGCCGAGGTGGAGCTGAAGTTCACCACGACACCCTGACCGTTCTCGACCAGCGCGGGCAGGGCCTCGCGGGTGACCAGGAAGGTGCCGGTGAGGTTGACGCCGATCACCTTGTTCCAGAAGTCGAGGCTGGTCTCGTGCGTGTGCGAGGCGCGCAGGATGCCCGCGGCGTTGATCAGCACCTGCAGCCCGCCGAGGTCCTTGATCGCGCCGCCGATGGCCTCCTGTACCGACGCCTCGTTCGAGATGTCGACGACGACGGTGGTCAGGCGGTCCGCGGCCCCTGCCTCCTCGGCGCGGGCGCGCGTGACCGCGAGGCCCTCCTCGGACACATCGGCGGCGACGACCACGCCGCCCTCCGCGAGAATCCGGGCGACCGTCGCCTGACCGATGCCGGATCCGGCCCCGGTGATGAGCGTCTTGCGGCCCTCGAAGCGGTTCATGAACTGATCTCCTTCTACTGGGTGATGGTGTGTTCCCGGTCTCAGCTGCACGTTACGCCGAGATGGCACAACGTGCCATGATGGTGTCCATGGCGGACCCCGGCGCACAAGCCCCCCTCCCTCTCACCGAGCGACGGCGACTCCAGACCCAGCTCGAGATCGCGCACTGCGCGGCCGAGCTGTTCGCCGCTCGGGGCGCATCGGCGGTCACCGCCGAGGACATCGCGACCGCCGCCGGGATCAGCCTGCGGACCTTCTACCGGTACTTCCGGACCAAGGAGGAGGCGGTCACCCCGATGCTCGCGGGCGGTGTCCGGGATTGGATCCACGACCTGGCCCGTGGCCCAAGGGACCTCCCCGCGGCCGAGGCACTCGAGCGGTCCGCGCGCCGCGCCCTCTCCCGCACCGACCGGGCAGGCGTCGATTCGTTGCGGCTGACGCACGAACTCTTCCGGGCGATTCCCGGCGACCCCGGACTCGAGTCCGTCTGGTTCCGGATCGTCCACGACACGGAGGAGTCGCTCGTCGAGGTCCTGCGTGACCTGATGGGCCCAGAGGCCGACCCGCTGGACGTGCGGCTGATGGCGGTGGCAGGCAACACCGCGATGCGCATCGCCATCCAGACCTGGGCGGATTCGGATGTGGCGGCCGGTAACGACGGCACTCCCGCCGAGATCGTCGCGCGATGCATCCGGACGCTCACCGCCGGTCTGCGTACCCCTCAGGGATGACACGACTCTCAGCGAGTTCACACCTGGCGCTGATGTGCGTCAAGGGTTCGCTCGCGATCCTTGAGGCATGATCACATTCCCGCTCGTCTTCATCGTCCTGGCCGCCATGGCCCTGTCCGACCTCGCCGCTCGTTCGGTTCCCTCGACCGTGGTCCGCACGCGTTGACCCGACCGGACGTGGAAAGCTCTACGTCCATGGAGCGAACACCCCTGGACGTCGAGGACTCGGCGAGTCGGATCAGCGCGTACGTCTACGGCAACGTCCTGGTGCTCACCGCCCTCATCCCGTTGCACGACGCCAGCACCTCGCACGCCGCCATGGTGGTCATCGGCACCGTGCTGTCGACCTTCATCGCGCATGCCTTCGCCGAGTCGGTCGGCAGGAGCGCCCGAATCGGGCGCCCGCTGACCCGATCCGAGCACTTCGAGGAGCTCCGCGACTCGGTGCCGGTGCTGACCTCCGGACTCGTCCCGGCAGCAGTGGTCGGGCTCGACGCCCTCGGCGTGCTCGAGGGACAGACCGCGCTGTTGCTCGCCGAACTCTGGGTGGTCAGCCGCATCGCCGGCCTCGGCATCGTCATGACCCGCCTGCGCGGCGAGAAGCTCAGCAGGCACACCCTGGTGGCCTGCAGCCTGCTGGCCTTCGTCGCGATCGCCGTGGTCGCGGTGAAGCTCGTGCTGACGCACTGACCCCCGGCGCAACCGATCAGCGCGAGATCGGCACCGGCTCCAGGATCTCCGCCCTTGCCTCGGGCGCGGCGGCCCGCAGCGCGTCCGCCGCGGAGTCGTCGGGCTCCGCCTGCGAATGGACCTCCGCCTCGACCCGCGCCCGGTAGGTCTCCACCTCCCGGTCCACGGTGGCCGCGTCCCAGCCCAGGACCGGCGCCACCAGCTGCGCGACCTGCTCGGCGCAGTTCACCCCGCGGTGCGCGTACTCGATCGAGATCCGGGTGCGCCGCGCGAGGATGTCCTCGAGGTGCAGCGCGCCCTCGGCTGCGGCCGCGTACACCGCCTCGACCTGGAGGTAGTCGGGCGCATCGGTGATCGGCTGCAGCAGTTCCGGTGTCTCCGTAGCGAGCCCGAGCACCTCGTGGATCAGCGAACCGTACCGGTCGAGCAGGTGCTTGACCCGGTACGGGTGCAGCCCGTACTGCTCGCCGACCGCTGTCGTCTGGTTCACCAACGCGAAGTATCCGTCCGCCCCGACCAGCGGCACCTTCTCGGTGATCGAGGGCGCGACGCGGGCCGGAATGTCCTCGGAGGCCATGTCGACGGCGTCCTCCGCCATCACCCGGTAGGTGGTGTACTTGCCACCGGCGATCGCCACCAGTCCCGGCGCGACCCGCGCCACGGCGTGCTCACGCGAGAGCTTGGACGTCTCGTCGCTCTCCCCCGCGAGCAACGGCCGCAGTCCGGCGTACACACCGTCGATGTCGTCGTGGGTCAGCGGGGTGACCAGCACCTTGTTCACGTGGCCCAGGATGTAGTCGATGTCCGCCTTGGTGGCGGCCGGATGGGCGAGGTCCAGATTCCAGTCGGTGTCGGTGGTTCCGATGATCCAGTGGTTTCCCCACGGGATCACGAACAGCACCGACTTCTCCGTGCGCAGGATGATCGCCGCCTCGCTGACCACCCGGTCGCGGGGCACCACGATGTGCACGCCCTTGCTCGCACGCACGCGGAACCGCCCGCGCTGGTTGGAGAGCGCCTGGATCTCGTCGGTCCACACACCGGTGGCGTTGATCACGACGTGACCGCGGACCTCCGTGGTGCTGCCGTCCTCCGAATCCCGCACCCGCACACCGGAAACCCGGTCGGCCTCGCGCAGGAATCCGACCACCTGCGTCGAGGTGCGGACCACCGCGCCGTAGTGCGCGGCGGTGCGGGCCACGGTCATGGTGTGGCGGGCATCGTCGACGACGGTGTCGTAGTAGCGGATCCCACCGACCATCGAGTTCCGCTTGAGGCCGGGTGCCAGGCGGAGCGCGCCCGAGCGGGTGAGGTGCTTCTGCGCAGGCACCGACTTGGCGCCGCCCATCGTGTCGTAGAGGAAGATCCCGGCCGCCATGTACGGGCGCTCCCACACCCGGTGGGTGATCGGGAACAGGAACTGCAACGGCTTGACGAGGTGCGGGGCCAGCGTCGACAGCGAGAGCTCGCGCTCGCGCAAAGCCTCACGCACCAGTCCGAATTCGAGCTGCTCGAGGTAGCGCAGGCCGCCGTGGAACATCTTCGACGACCGCGACGAGGTACCGGAGGCGTAGTCGCGCGCCTCGACAAGGGCGACGCGCAGCCCCCGGGTGGCGGCATCGAGCGCAATGCCGGAGCCAACGACTCCGCCACCGACGACGACGATGTCGAATTGCTCGGATCCCAGCTGGTCCCACGCATCCTTGCGCTGTTGCGGGCCCAGAAACTGTGCTCCCGATTGCTTGCTCAACGCATGCTCCTGTGAGTTGTCGACGAATCAGCACCAAGGCTAGGCCATGTCGACCGGTCTTCGCTGCCTCGAACGGGTGGTATGCAGCACCGGGACGACGCCAGGGAAGGGCGCCGTCTCACGATCGACGTGAATTGTGAGGCGCGCTTTAGTAGCTTTTAGCCGTGTATGTCGCCGCGATCGACCAGGGCACCACCTCGAGCCGATGCATGATCTTCGATCATGACGGGCTGGTGGTCGCCTCCGCTCAGAAGGAACACGAGCAGATCTTCCCTCGTGCGGGGTGGGTCGAGCACGATCCGGAGGAGATCTGGCGGGCCACCCGCGAGGTCGTCGCGGCCGCCCTGGCCAAGAAGGATCTGACCCGGCACGACATCGCCGCGGTTGGTATCACTAACCAGCGCGAGACCACCGTCGTCTGGGACCGCCGCACCGGCAAGCCGGTGTACAACGCGATCGTCTGGCAGGACACCCGCACCGACGAACTCTGCACCGAACTCGCGGGCGATGAGGGGCCAGGACGCTACCGCGAGCGCACCGGGCTGCCCCTGTCCACCTACTTCTCCGGCCCCAAGATCCGCTGGATCCTCGACAACGTCGAGGGGGCCCGCGAGCGAGCCGAGGCGGGTGACCTCTGCTTCGGCACGATGGACACCTGGATCCTGTGGCACCTCACCGGCGGCGCGGACGGCGGACTGCACGTCACGGACCCGACCAACGCGTCCAGGACCATGCTGATGGACCTGCGAACACTCGAATGGGACGAACAGATCTGCGCCGAGTTCCGGATCCCGACCTCGATGCTGCCGCAGATCCGCAGCTCCTCCGAGGTGTACGCGCAGGTTCGCGAGCGGGGCACCCTGGCCGGGGTGCCGATCGCGGGCATCCTCGGCGACCAGCAGGCCGCCACCTTCGGGCAGGCCTGCCTGAGCGTCGGTGAGGCCAAGAACACGTACGGCACCGGCAACTTCCTGCTGCTCAACACCGGCACCACCCCGATGCCGAGCAGCAACGGGCTCCTCACCACCGTCTGCTACCGGATCGGCGAGGCGCCCGCCGTGTACGCGCTCGAGGGTTCGGTGGCGGTCACCGGATCGCTCATCCAGTGGCTGCGCGACAACCTCGGGATCATCAACTCCGCCAAGGAGATCGAGGGACTCGCCGCCAGCGTGGAGGACAACGGCGGGGCGTACTTCGTGCCCGCGTTCTCCGGTCTGTTCGCGCCGCGGTGGCGCCCCGACGCGCGCGGGGCGATCGTGGGGCTGACCAGGTTCGTCAACAAGGGGCACCTCGCACGGGCCGCGCTGGAGGCCACCGCCTTTCAGACCCGCGAGGTCCTCGAGGCGTGCCTCGCCGACTCCGGTGTCGAGCTGACCGCACTGAAGGTGGACGGCGGCATGGTGCTCAACGAGATCCTGATGCAGTTCCAATCGGACATCCTCGACGTCCCGGTGATCCGGCCGGTGGTCAACGAGACCACCGCGCTCGGCGCCGCCTACGCCGCCGGGCTCGCGGTCGGGTTCTGGGCGGGCGAGGACGACATCCGCAACAACTGGGCCGTCGGGCGCACCTGGAAGCCGACCATGGCCGCGACCGAGCGCGATCGGCTGTACCGGGAGTGGAACAAGGCCGTCGAGCGGACCTACGACTGGGTCGACTAGGCCCGCCGGTCGCTCAGCGGCCTCCGTGCGCCGCCGCCAGCCTGCCGACCGCCTCACCCAGGGTCGATTCGTCGTTGGTGGTGAAGCACAACCGCGCGGTGCCCCGATGGTCACCGCCGACGGCAAAGGCCGATCCGGGCACGAAGGCGACGCCGTGGTCGAGTGCGGCCGCCAGGAGCAGCTCCGTGTCGGTGCCGTCGCGGAACTCGAGCCAGCAGAACATGCCGCCGCCGATCTCCGTCACGGACACGGCGTCACCGAACGCGCCGGTCACGGCGGAGGCGAGCGCCCCGGCGCGGGCGCCGTAGACGGCGCGGATCCGCTCCAGGTGCCCGGTCAGCCACGGTCCGTCTGCCAGCATGGTCGCGGCGATCTGCTGGGTCAGCGCCCCGCCGCACAGGTCCGCGCCCTGCTTGACCAACTCGACGGCCTCGCTGACCGCGCGCGGGCCACGCAGCCACCCGACCCGCAGCGCGGGCGCCAGGATCTTCGACGCGCTCGAGAGCCGGATGACCCGGTCCGAGTGGTCCGCCACCGGTGCGGGCGGCGCGGCGTCGAACCAGATCTCGCCGTACGGGTCGTCCTCGATCACCCAGAATCCGTACGCCTCGGCGAGCGCGGCGAGGTGCCGCCTGCGCGCGACGGACATCGTGGCGCTGCCGGGGTTGTGGAAGTTGCTCACCGTGTGCACCAGCACGGGCCGTTCCCCCGCGGCGAGGAGCTCCTCCAGGTGGTCGGTGCGCATTCCGTCCGCGTCGAGCGGCACCGTGAGGATCCTCGCCTCGGCGAGGCGGAACACCTGGAGGGCCCCGGTGTGGGCGGGTTCCTCGACGACGACCGTGGCGCCGGGGTCGAGGAGCACCTGGGCGAGCAGGCTCAGCGCCTGCTGCGACCCGTGGGTCACCACCACCTCACGCGGGTCAACCGGGCGCGATCCGGCCGCGGACTCCCGCGCTGCGATCACCTCGCGCAGGCCGAACCAGCCCGCGGTCTCGGTGTACTGGACCGCGTCCGGTCGCGCGAGCACCGCCTCGCTCGCCTCGCGGATCCGCTCCCGCGGAATGAGCTCGGGGTCGGGCAGCCCGCCTGCCAGGCTGACGATCTCGGGGCGGGCGGTGATGGTGAGCAGATCCCGGATCGCCGAGCTGCGGAGCCCGTTCATGCGGCGCGCGAACGCGGGGTGCGGGGACGGGGACATGAGACCTCCCGGGGCAGACGGGGAAAGGACGAGGCAGAAACACCTGGTCGTCCCGGGTCTGCGGGGCGGGAGGCGCCGAAGCGGGGGCCGATGGTCGCGGCCGGCACCATCGACTATCACACAGGCGGGCCCACGATATGAACCCTGCGTTTCATATCGTGGGACCCACGAGGTCAGTCGAGGTCGTCGTGGCGCATCAACTGGCGGGCGGCCTCGGTGATCGATCCGGTCAGCGACGGGTACACCGAGAAGGTCTGCGCCAGATCGTTCACCGACAGGTTGTTCTGCACCGCGATGGCGATCGGGAGGATCAACTCCGATGCGGTCGGGGCCACCACGACCCCGCCGATCACCACGCCGGTGGCCGGGCGGCAGAAGATCTTCACGAAGCCGCGCCGCAGTCCCGACATCTTGGCCCGCGGGTTGGTGTTCAGCGGGAGCATCACGGTGCGCGCAGGCACCTCGCCGTCGTCGATCGAGGCCTGGCTGACGCCGACGGTGGCGATCTCGGGGCGGGTGAACACCGCCGAGGCGACGGTCTTGAGCTTGATGGGGCTGACCCCCTCGCCCAGGGCGTGGTACATCGCGATCCGGCCCTGCATCGCCGCGACGGAGGCCAGCGGCAGCAGGCCGGTGCAGTCGCCTGCCGCGTAGATCCCCGACACCGACGTCCGCGAGACACGGTCCACCCGCAGGTAGCCGCCCGGGTCGAGCTCGATGCCCACCCGCTCGAGCCCGAGATCGTTGGTGTTGGGGATCGAACCGACCGTCATCAGTGCGTGGCTGCCGGTGACCACCCGACCGTCGGCCAGCGTCACCGCGATGCCGTCCGCGGTGCGCTCGACGGAATCGGCGCGGGCGTGCTTGACCAGGGTCACACCGCGCTCGGACAGCGCTTCCTCGAGGACGAGGGCCGCGTCCGCGTCCTCATGCGGCAGCACCCGGTCGCGACTGGAGACCATCGTCACCTTGACGCCCATCTCGGTGTACGCGGAGACGAACTCGGCGCCGGTGACGCCCGAACCGACCACCACCAGGTGCTCGGGCAGCGAATCGAGGTCGTAGAGCTGCCGCCAGTTCAGGATGCGCTCGCCGTCCGGCTTGGCGGTCGGCAGGATGCGGGGGCTCGCGCCGGTGGCGATCAGCACGACGTCGGCGTCGAGCACCTGCTCGCCGCCGCCGTGCAGCGTCGCCTTGACCTGGTGCGCCGCCATCCCGAGCTCCTGGTCGATCAGCTCCCCGTGCCCGGCGAGCAGCTCGACGCCGACGGTCTGGAGCCGATCCCTGATGTCCGAGGACTGGGCCTGCGCGAGGCTCTTGACCCGGGAGTGGATCTGCGGCAGCGAGATGGTGGCCTGGGACGGCTCGAGGCTGATGCCCAGGTCGGTGGCCCGGCGCATGTCCGTGCGCACCCCGGTCGAGGCGATGAACGTCTTGGACGGCACGCAGTCCCACAGCACGCAGGCACCGCCGACCCCGTCGCAATCGATCAGCGAAACCGACGCACCGTGCTGGGCGGCGACGAGCGCCGCCTCATACCCGGCCGGTCCGCCGCCAATGATCACGATCCGGGTCATTCATCCTCCAGTTGTTCGGGAGCTGTTACGCAAGGTGTCGGTGCGTTCCACGCTATTGCACCGGCCCCTTCCGACGCACGTCGGCACCGGTTCCCTGCGGCGAACGGGTTTCGTTTTGCTGTGTGCGGTTCTGCAGTCACCCCGACGGGGTTTAGGCTTTCGCCGTGCCGATCTACGCCGCTTACGGATCCAACATGCATCCGGAGCAGATGCTCAAGCGCTGCCCGCACTCGCCGATGGCGGGAACGGGCTGGCTGCACGGTTGGCGATTGACCTTCAGCGGCGGCGACATCGGCTGGGAAGGCGCACTGGCCACCGTCGTCGAGGACCCCGACTCCAGCGTCTTCGTGGTGCTCTACGACGTGCCCGACGAGGACGAGGTGAGCCTCGACCGGTGGGAGGGCTCCGAGCTCGGCATCCACCGCAAGATCCGGATCCGCGTCGACACCGACGGCGAACCGGTGCTGGCCTGGCTCTACGTCCTCGACGCCTACGAGGGCGGGCTGCCCTCCGCGCGCTACCTCGGTGTGATGGCCGAGGCCGCCGAGATCGCGGGAGCGCCCGCCGAGTACGTCCGCGATCTGCGAACCCGCAACAGCCGCAACGTGGGCCCCGGGACCCCCGGCTACACCACCTAGAGAACGCCCGCCGCGGCCAGCGGCAGGTTGGCCAGCACCCGGACGCCGACCCCGAGCGCCCGCTCGTCCAGGTCGAAGGTCGGCTGATGGATGTCGAGCTGCGGCCCGACTCCCGACCACACCCCCAGCCGGGCCATGGCGCCGGGAACCTCCTCGAGATACCAGGAGAAGTCCTCGCCGCCGCCCGACTGCGGGGTGTCCGATTTCGCGTCCGGTCCGATCGCGGCGATCGCGCTCTCGAAGATCCGGGTGGAGTCCTCGTCGTTCACCACCGGCGGCACGCCGCGCCGGTAGTTGAGCTGATAGCGCACCCCCGTCGGCGCGAGCAGACCGTCCACGATCTCGTGGACCATCGGTTCGAGCAGCGCCCAGGTGTCGTGGTCGCCGGTCCGGACGGTCCCGATCAGCCTGCCCGACTGGGGAATCGCATTCGGTGCCTGCCCCGCGGTGACCGCGCCCCACACCATCACGGTGCTCGTGCGCGGATCGATCCGCCTGCTCAGCATTCCCGGCAGCCCGGTGATGACCGTGCCGAGGGCATACACCAGGTCGGTGGTCAGGTGCGGTCGGGAGGTGTGCCCACCCGGGGAATCGAGGATGAGTTCGACGGTGTCCGCCGCGGAGGTGATCGCACCGAGCCGGACGCCGACGCGGCCCGCTTCCAGCCGTGGGTCACAGTGCAGCGCAAAGATTCTCGACACGCCCTTGAGAGCTCCGGCGGCCACCGCATCCAGCGCGCCGCCGGGCATCACCTCCTCGGCGGGCTGGAAGATCAGCCGCACCCCGACCGGCAGGTCCGGTGCCTGGGCGAGCGCCAGGCCCGCGCCGAGCAGGATGGTGGTGTGTGCGTCGTGGCCACACGCGTGGGAGACCCCGGTGACCGTCGACGCGTAGGGCGCTCCGGTGGCCTCCTGGAGCGGCAGCGCGTCCATGTCGGCCCGAAGCGCGACCCGCGGGCCGTCCGGGCCGATGTCACAGGTCAAACCGGTTCCGCCGGGAAGGATCTCGGGTGCCAGGCCGGCCGCGATCAGGCGGGTCGCGACGAACTCGGTGGTGGCGTACTCGTGCCGGGCCAGCTCCGGGTGCGCGTGGATGTGGCGCCGCCACGACGAGAGGTCTGCGGTGTGGTCGGCGACCCAGCGGTCGATCCACTCGGTCATCGACTGCCCACCCCCCGCCGCTGTGCGCCGTCGAGCAGGCGCGCTCGCTGTTCGGGATCGGTCGCCGCACGGATCGCGGTGCCCGCCAGCGCCACCGCGCCGTCGAGGACCGCGCGGTCAGCTGACTCGGTCACGCACGCCGCGGCGAACGCCGGTTGATGGGTGGCCGCACCGCCCGACTCGATCCCGATCACGGGGTGGATCCCCGGCAACACGTGCGTGACGTTGCCCATATCTGTGCTGCCCAAGGGACGCGATCCTTCCAATGCCGGGGCCAACGGACTGCGCCCCATCTCCACTATCAGTTCACGATAGGACCGGACCAGCCACGGATCGGGCCGCAGTTCGGTGTAGTTCGGTGAGACGGTACGAATCTCGTGCGTACACCCGGCCGCCAGCGCGCCCGCCTCGAAACAGGCCAGCGCCCGTTCCGTCAGTTCGGTGAGCGAATCCGCGGTCTGCGCCCTCAGGTAGTAGTGCATCTCGGTCCTGGCGGGCACGATATTCGGCGCGATCCCGCCGTCGCTGACGATCCCGTGCATCTGCTGGCCCGCGGACAGGTGCTGACGGAGCAGTCCGAGACCCACCTGCGCGATGGTGGCCGCATCGGCCGCATTGCGTCCGAGCTGCGGCGATGCCGAGGCGTGCGCCTCGCGGCCGCTGAAGACGACGGCCAGATCGGCCATCGCGAGCGAGGTGGCACCCGCGATGTCCTCGGGGCCCGGGTGGACCATCATCGCCGCACCGAGGTCGTCGAAGACACCGCGCTCGAGCATCAGCACCTTGCCGCCGCCGCTCTCCTCGGCGGGGGTGCCGATCACCCGGACGGTGATACCGAGGCGATCCGCGAGCGGCGCGAGCGCGAGGCCCGCGCCGACCGCGGATGCCGCGATGATGTTGTGCCCGCAGGCGTGTCCGATCTCCGGCAGCGCGTCGTACTCCGCGAGGATCCCGATGACCAGGTCGCCGCTGCCAAAACTGGCGGTGAACGCCGTCGGCAGTTCGGCCACCGGCGACTCGACGTCAAAACCCCGCTGCGAGAGCAGTTCCGCGACCTTTGCGGCGCTGCGATGCTCCTCGAAAGCGAGCTCCGGCTCCGCGTGGATCGAATGCGACAGCGCGACGAGGTCGGACGCCGCTGTCGCGACCGTACCGACCACTTCCGAATTCACGGCTCCAGTATCTCATCCGTGTCCGGCGTCACCCGCCGCTCGAGCCCGATGGCTAGCCGAAGCTGAGGTTCGACGGATCCGTCGGCACGGCGAAGGCCTCGACGACCGGCCGGTGGATACCGGACTTGATCCCCGCAAGGTTCGGCCCGTGCAGCGCCGTCGACGCCGCCGCCCGCGCCACCGCGGCGGCCAACACGCCGTCGCCGTCCGCCGTCTGGTTCACGATCCCGGCCGCCAGCGCATCCGGTCCGCCGTACCGGCGGCTGGTGGTCATCGCCTCGACCGCGGTCTGGCGGGGCAGGGCGGTCGTCATCAGCGCGTTCATGCCGATGGTGAACGGCATGTTCAGTGCCGCCTCCGGCAGGCTGTAGAAGCCCCGGTCCGCGCGCATCACGCGCAGGTCCTGCGAGGTGGCGAGCATGGCGCCTGCCCCGAACGCGTGGCCCTGCACCGCGGCGACCGTGACCATCGGGAAGGTCAGCAGCCGGGTGAACACGGTGTGCACCTGGTCCAGGTACCAGTGCGACTTGTCGAGGTTGCCGAACAGCCAATCGGTGTCGAGACCATTGCTGTAGAACTTGCCGGTGGCGTAGGTGACCAGGGCAGCGGGACCCTCGTGGGCCTCGACCTCGTCCAGCTTCGCGTGGATCTCGGTGATCCAGTCCGGATGGAAGCGGTTCTCGCTGTCCGTCTGACCCTCGGCACCGAGGTACAGGATGAATACGTCGCCGTCGCGCTCAAGAAATGGCATATGGGCACAATAGCGGCCATGGACGATTCCGATTTGGTCGCCGACCCGTTCGGCACCGCGGCCCGGGCCGCGAGTGTGCTCGCCGAACGCACCGGTGTACCCGCCCACGACGTGGCGGTGGTGCTCGGCTCCGGTTGGCAGGCCGCCGCGGATGCGTTCGGTGTCCCGACCGCCACGGTGCCGATGACGGACCTGCCAGGGTTCGCCGCTCCGTCCGCGTCCGGGCACGCCGGCCAGGTGCGCTCGGTACGCGTCGGCGACACCCGGGTGCTGCTGCTGCTCGGTCGCACCCACGCTTACGAGGGGCACGACCTCACCCGGGTGGTGCACCCGGTCCGGACCGCATGCGCCGCGGGCGCGGGCACCGTGATCCTGACCAACGCGGCGGGCGGGATCCGGGAGGGCATGAGTGTCGGCACACCCGTCCTGATCTCCGACCATCTGAACCTGACGGCCAGGTCGCCGCTGGTGGGCGCCGAGTTCGTGAACATGGTGGACGCGTACTCCCCCGACCTCCGCGCGCTCGCCCGGCGGATCGACCCGACACTGGCCGAGGGCGTGTACGCGGGACTGCCGGGACCGCATTACGAGACGCCCGCCGAGATCCGGATGCTGCGCGTGCTCGGCGCCGACCTGGTCGGGATGTCGACCGTGCACGAGGCGATCGCGGTCAGGGCGATCGGCGCACGGGTGCTGGGGCTGTCGCTGGTGACCAACCTGGCCGCAGGCATCACCGGCGAGCCGCTCGACCACTCCGAGGTGCTCGCGGCGGGTGCCGCGTCCGCGGCCCGGATCGGCGAACTGCTCCGCGACCTGGTCGGCCGGCTGTGACGGACGAGACAGTGGTGGACGCGAGCGGGACGCCGCTGACCTTCGGCACCGCCGGACTGCGCGGACCGCTGGGGCCGGGGCCGGGCGCGATGAACGTCGACACCGTCGTCCGGACCACCGCCGGGCTGGCGTCCTGGTTGCAGGCCCGCTGCCTCGGCGGGTCCACCGTGGTGGTCGGCAGGGACGCGCGGCACGGTTCGCGGGAATTCGCCGCCGCGACCGCGGAGGTGCTCGCGGCCGCCGGATTCGACGTGGTGGTGCTGCCCCGGCCGCTGCCGACGCCGGTGCTGGCGTTCGCCGTCCGCAGGCTCCGCGCCGCCGCGGGAGTCCAGATCACCGCCTCGCACAACCCCGCAACGGACAACGGGTACAAGGTGTACACCGACGGCGGGGCACAGCTCATCGCGCCCGCCGACCGCGAGATCGAGCACGCCATCGCGGCGGTCGGTCCCGCCCTCACGGTTCCGCGGGCTCCCGCCACTCCCACCGACGACGCGCTGCTCACCGAGTACCTCGCGCGGGTGGCCGCGCTCCCGCACGGGAGCAATCGGGACCTTCGCATCGCGCTGACCCCGCTGCACGGCGTCGGCGGGGACACCGCGGTCGCGGCCCTGACCGCGGCCGGCTTCACCGATCTGCACACCGTGACAAGCCAATTCGCTCCGGACCCCGACTTTCCCACCGTGCGGTTCCCCAATCCCGAGGAGGACGGCGCCACCGACGCCCTGCTCGAGCTCGCCGAGAGCGTCGGCGCCGACCTGGCGATCGCGCTCGACCCGGACGCGGATCGGTGCGCGGTCGGCGTCCCCGGACCCGACGGGTGGCGGATGCTGCGCGGCGACGAGACCGGCGTCCTGCTGGGCGACCACGTGCTTGGCACCGCAGGCCCAGATGTCCTCGTGGCGACCACGATCGTGTCCTCGCAACTGCTCGCAAAGGTGGCCGCGGCCAGGGGCGCCCGGTTCGCCGAGACGCTCACCGGCTTCAAGTGGCTGGTCCGGGCGGGCGCGGGTCTGGTCTACGCCTACGAGGAGGCGCTCGGCCACTGCGTCGACCCGGAGGCGGTCCGTGACAAGGACGGGATCTCCGCTGCCGCGCTGGTGGCCGACCTGGCCGCGGGACTCAAGGCGCGGGGCCGGTCCCTGCCGGACGTCCTCGACGACTACGCGGTCGAATTCGGGGTGCACGCGGGCGACCAGGTGTCGCGGCGGGTCGGGCACCAGGGCGAGCTCGCGGACCTGATGGCCCGACTGCGTGCCGACCTGCCGCTTTCCCTGGCCGGAGATGAGGTCACAGCCGAGGACCTGCTGGCCCGGCGCGGCGCACTGCGCACCGACGCGGTCGTGCTGCGCGGCGAACGCACCCGAATGGTGGTGCGGCCGTCCGGGACCGAGCCCAAGCTCAAGTGCTACCTCGAGGTCGTCGTGGACGTCGACGACCGCTCCGGCCTGGACCGGGCGCGTGCCGAGGCCGAGAGCCGACTGGGCGAGCTGCGCGACTACGCGCGCGAACTGTGACGCTCAGATCCAGCGCGGGCCGAACTGCCGGTCGCCCGCGTCGCCGAGACCGGGGACGATGTACGCGTCGTCGTTGAGTCCCTCGTCGATGCTCGCGGTGACCAACCGAACCGGGAATCCCGAGTCCTTCAGGGCCGCGACGCCTTCCGGGGCTGCGACAACGCACACCGCGGTGATGTCGACCGCTCCCCTGGTGACGAGGAGTTCGATGGTGCGCACCATCGAGCCACCGGTGGCGAGCATCGGGTCGAGCACGTACACCGGGATCCCGGACAGGTCGTCGGGCAGCGATTCGAGGTACGGGACCGGCTGATGGGTCTGCTCGTCGCGGGCCATGCCGACGAAGCCGACCTGCGACTGTGGGATCAACGAACTCGCCTGCTCGACCATGCCGAGCCCGGCACGCAGCACCGGCACCAGCAACGGCGGGGTGGCCAGCCGGACCCCGCGGGCGGGCGCGACCGGGGTCTGCACCTCGAACTCCTCGATCTCGGCGTCGCGGATGGCCTCGTAGATGAGCATCTGGGTCAGCTCGCGCAGCGCGGAGCGGAAGGTCGGGTTGTCGGTGCCCGCGTCGCGCATCGTGGTCAGCAGCGAGGCGGCGAGCGGGTGATCAACCACGTGGGTGTCCATGGCGAAAAGAATATGCGGGGAATTCGTGTCGATGGAACCGGAACGGCGTCGGGGGCGTCCAACCATGTAACGCACAGTTCTGACCCCGGGGGAACGACATGAGTGAATTTTCGGCCGTGACCGAGGGCATCCGCGCCTACGGCGCGGCGGCCTCGTCGATGGCGGCGCAGGTCGAGACCGCCGCGATCGGGACGGCGGCGGCCGGCCCCGTCCTGCTCGGACCCGCCTTCGGGCTGATCGGCGGCGATTTCGTCGCCGCCTTCGCGGCGGCGCACGGCGGCCACGCGGCCGCGCTGACGAACCTCGCGCGGACCCTGGGCAGCATGAGCGAGGCCGCGCACGCCTCGGCCGCGGCGTACGACTCCGCGGACCTGGGCGCGGCCACCGGACTCAGTGCCACGGGCAACGGACTGGAGGCCTGAGCATGATCGGGATCGACCTCCTCGCCCGCCCCATCATCGAACTCGTGGAGACGTTCGGCACCGGCGTGATGCCGTCCGGCGGACCGGCCGATGCCATGAAGATCGCTTCGATCGCGCTGGACTCCGCGTACGCGGTCGGCAAACTCGGCATCGCCGAACTCGGCGGCGTGTGGACCGGTGTCGCGTCCGATGCCGCGGTGGCGAAGGCGGACCAGGCCCAGGCCCAGCAGGTTCAGCTCTCCGACCGGGGCAACGAGATCGCCGGGGTCCTCACGGTCGCCTCCCGCGACGTGAACACCGGGATGGTCGAGCTCGAGGGCATCCTGCAGTCGTTCATCTCGGTCGCCGTCGCGGCCGGCCCCACGCTCACCACCCCGCCCGGCCAGATCATGATCATCGCCGCCGCGATCGATCACCTCTCCCGTGGGCTGACGGTGGTCGCCCGGGTCCGCGCCGAGCTGACCGCGCACACCGCGAAGATGACGGCGCTGACCGCGCCCGAGCAGTCCATGGATCCCGCGGACCCCGGTGCCGCGCAGGCCCCGATCCGCCCCACGGCATCCGCGGGCGCCACCACCACTCCCGCGTCCTCCCTGCAGCAGCGCGGCGACGCCTTCAGCGGCTTCGGCAACAGCTTCAGCAACGCCGCCTCGTCGGCTCCGAGCAACGCCTACTCCGGCTTCAGCGGTGCGATGGGCCAGCCCGGGCGCGGGCTCGGGGGCGGCAACCCGCTCGGGCGGGGCGCGGGCACCGCTCCCCCCGAGATCGGCAAGGCCCCCACCCGCCAGCGAACCGGCAGCAGCTCGGACTCGCTCGGCAGCAGCGATGGCGTCGAGATCTTCCTTCCCGACGGCAGCACCGCGATGGCGCCGAACCGGGAGGCCGCGGACGCGGTCCGCAACGCGCTCAGCCAGCAGGGCGTGCCCTACGAGTGGGGTGGCACCACTCCCGGCCAGGGCCTGGACTGCTCCGGACTCACCCAGTGGGCGTACGGCGAGGCGGGCGTGGAGATCCCCCGGCTCGCCCAGGAACAGAACGTCGGCGTCCCGGTGAGCCAGTCCGACCTGCAGCCCGGCGACCTCGCCGTCTGGGACGGCCACGTCGCGATGGTGATCGGAAACGGTCAGATGGTCGAGGCCGGGGATCCGGTGCAGGTGAGTTCGGTCCGCACCGAGAACATCGGCATGGGCTTCCAGGGCTTCTACAGGCCGACCGAATGAGCGCCGACGAGGTCGCGGTCGCGACGGTGGGAAACCGTGCGGGAACCGTCACCGTGCGCGCCACCGATCAGGGCCTACCCCTGGCGATCCACATCGACCAGCGCGAACTCCGTTATGGCGGAACGCAACTGGCCGCCTCGATCCTCGAGGTCTGTACGCGCGCCACGGCGGAGGCGAAGGTCCGCAGGCGCGCCGACCTGACCGAGCAGGGCGTGCCAGCCGAGGTGCTCGACGCGCTCGGCCTGCCGACCAGGAACGAGTTGGCCGCCGCCGCGTACCAGGAGGACGATGAAGAGGCCGCCCCAACGAGTTGGATGCGGCAACTGTGAGCGAGCGACACACCGACGGCACTGTGAGCGAACGAAGGACGGTGACGCCGTGAACAGCGGACACCAGATGGACCTCGTGGTCGAGCGTGCCACCGGCCTGGCCAACAGCCTCGAGGACGCGCTGCACGACCTCACCCGCGCGCGGGCCCGGGTGACCCACGAGTCGGGACTGGTCAGCGTCGAGGTCCACGAGAACGGCGGCATGAGCGGCCTGTGGATCTCCGAGTCGATCGCCCATGTCGACTCCCGTGAGCTCGCGGCGATGATCACCGCCACCGCGGCAAGGGCGGCCCAGATGGTGGCCGACCGCCGGGAACGGATACTGGCGTCGCTGCAGGCCGCGTTCACCGACTAGGCTGCCAGCCATGGCAGGAGACATCGTCCCGATCCAGCTCGGTCTCACCGATGGCGACCTCGTCACGCTGTGGGCTCCCCGGTGGCGCGAGGGGGACGACGAGTGGGAGGCGTTCCTCGGTCACGACGAGGATCTCTACGCCTTCGAATCGGTCGCCGAACTGGCCGCGTTCACCCGCACCAACTCGGACAACGACCTGGTCGAGCACCCGTCCTGGTCGACGTTGTCGGCATTGGGGGCCTCCGAGCTGGAACCCGACGAGACGCACGTCTACGACCTGGTCGGCGTACCCGAGCTCGCCGCGGGGGATCCGGACGCCCTGACCATCGCCGAGCTCGAGGAGACCCTCGAGATGGTGCGCACCATCGGCGAGGTGTGCGAGCTCGACGCCGTCACCAAGTTCTTCGGCGGCCATCCCGTCCTCGGGGCGCTGCCCGGCGGGGTGAACGCCTTCGCGGGCCGCGACGGCGAGGAGCTGTGGGTCCAGATCGGCACGGCGGTCGCGAGCGGTTGGGACGACGTGCTCGACGCGATCGACGCGATCGTCGCGACCCCTGAGGTCGACAAGGCCGCCGTCGCGGTCGCCGAGGCCGAAATCCTTGCCGCCGAGGAGAACATCGTCGACGCAGAGGACGCAGCGGAGGAATCCGACGAGGACGACGACGACCTCGAGTTCATGACGGTCGACCTCGACGACGACACCGTCGACCCGATCGCCCTTGCCGCGGAGGAAGAGACGTTCTGGGCGTCGGTCGGCATCGATCCGATCAAGATCATCACCTCGGCCGCCGAGTACTACACGCTGCGGTGCTATCTCGACGACGACCCGATCTTCCTGGGCAGGTCGGGCCGGATCCTGGTCTTCACCTCGGAGCGCGCGCTTGCCCGCTACCTGGCCGACAACCACGACCACGACCTCGCACAGGTGAGCACCTACTCGGACGTGCAGACCGCGGCGGTCGACGGTGCGCTCGAGATCGAGGTCACCGACGAGAACGTCTACGTGCTGCCCGGCCTCGCGGACGATCTCGCGCAGGGACCCCAGTCGGTCGATGCGGACCAGCTCGACCTCGCGGTCGAACTGTTCACCGATGCAGCCGATTACGCGGACGACGACTCCACCGAGCAGGCTCTCGCCGCCTCCACCCCGCTCGGCTGGTACGTCTCGTACACGCTCAACCCCGACCCAACCCGACTGGCACCGAACCCGCCGTTCGACGCCGAGTCGGAGGCGTGGCGGGTGCTCGAGCGCGAGTTCGAGGCGCGCCTGCGGGTCGAGTGATCGGCTAGCCGATCAGCACCGCGTAGCCGGGTTTGACCACCTCGTCGATCAGGCGCAGGCGCTCGGGGAACGGGATGAACGCGGACTTCATCGCGTTGATCGTGAACCGCTCCAGGTCGCTCCAGCCGTAGCCGAACGTCGTGACCAGCTTCAGCATCTCCTCGCTCATGCTGGTCGCGCTCATCAGCCGGTTGTCGGTGTTCACCGTGACGCGGAAGCGCTCCCTCGCCAGCAGGTCGAAGGGGTGCTTCTCCAGGCTCTCCACCGCACCGGTCTGCACGTTCGAGCTCGGGCACAGCTCCAACGGGATGCGCTTGTCCCGCACGTAGTTCGCGAGCCGGCCGAGGCTCGCGGTGCCGTCCGAGGCCACGGTGATGTCGTCAGTGATCCGCACCCCGTGACCGAGCCGATCCGCGCCGCAGAACGCGATGGCCTCGTGGATGGACGGCAGCCCGAACGCCTCGCCCGCGTGGATGGTGAAGTGCGCGTTGCTCGTCCGCATGTACTCGAATGCGTCGAGGTGCCTGCTCGGCGGATGCCCGGCCTCCGCGCCCGCGATGTCGAATCCGACCACCCCGCGATCCCGGAACCGCACGGCCAGTTCCGCGATCTCCCGCGACCTGGCGGCGTGCCGCATGGCGGTGAGCAGACAGCCGATCCGGAGCTCGCGTCCGAGTTCGCGGGCCGCGGCCACACCCTCCTCGAACCCGAGCAGCGTGTGGTGCACCACCTCGTCGAGGCTCAGCCCCGCCTCCAGGTGCTGCTCAGGGGCGAACCTCACCTCGGCGTAGACCACCGAGTCCGCGGCCAGGTCCTCGGCGCACTCCCTGGCGACCCGGGCGAGCCCCTCCTGCGTCTGCATCACCGCGACCGTGTGCTCGAAGGTCTCCAGATAGCGCACCAGGGAGCCGCTGCCCGCGGCCTCGGCGAACCACTCCGCCAGCGAGTCGGCGTCGTCGGCGGGCAGGGCGTCGTAGCCGACCTGCTGGGCCAGCTCGAGCACGGTTGCCGGCCGCAGTCCCCCGTCGAGGTGATCGTGCAGGAGTGCCTTCGGTGCGGTCCTGATGTGGGCGAGATCGAGCGGTGTCGGGCTCATGCTCCGACGCTAGACCCGCTCAGGCCGATCCGCTCGAAGACCAGCGGCGTCGACGGCGGCGTGTCGCCGACGCTCCACGCGTCCGCAAGGGCGGCCAGCGCCGAGTCGAACAGGCGTGGTGTGTCGCTGTACAGCGTGAACAGCGGCTGACCAGCGGCGACGGTCTCACCGGGCTTGGCGTGCCAGCGCACCCCCGCGCCTGCCTGCACGGCCTGGCCCTGACGCTCGCGGCCCGCGCCGAGCCGCCAGGCCGCGACACCGACGGCCATGGCGTCGAGCCGGGTCAGCACGCCGGACTCGGTCGCCCGCACGACCTCGTGATGGCGGGCGGTCGGCAGGGCGGCGCGTGGGTCCCCGCCCTGAGCGCGGATCATCGACCGCCAGCGATCCATCGCCCGACCGTCGCGCAGCGCCCGCTCCGGGTCGATCCCGTCGATGCCCGCCGCCGCGAGCATCTCCCTGGCGAGCGTCAGCGTCAGCTCCACGACATCGGCAGGCCCGCCGCCCGCGAGCACCTCCAGTGACTCCGCCACCTCGAGGGCGTTGCCCGCGGTGTTGCCGAGCGGGCTGTCCATCGCGGTGAGCAGGGCGACCGTGCGGACCCCGGCATCCGCGCCGAGATCGACCATGGTGGACGCCAATTCGCGCGCGTCGTCGAGGTTCTTCATGAACGCACCGGAGCCGACCTTGACATCGAGCACCAGCGCCCCGGTCCCCTCCGCGATCTTCTTGCTCATGATCGAGCTGGCGATCAGCGGGATGGACTCGACGGTGCCGGTCACATCGCGGAGCGCGTAGAGCTTGCGGTCGGCGGGTGCCAGCCCCGATCCCGCCGCGCACACCACCGCGCCGATCTCGGGGTCCGCCAGGATCGAGTGGATCTCCTCGGCCCCGAGATCGGCTCGCCAGCCCGGAATCGACTCCAGCTTGTCGAGGGTGCCCCCGGTGTGGCCGAGGCCGCGCCCGGACAGTTGCGGGACGGCCGCCCCGCAGGCCGCCACCAGCGGGGCCAGCGGCAGGGTGATCTTGTCGCCGACACCGCCGGTCGAGTGCTTGTCCACGGTCGGCCTGCGCAGGCGCGAGAAGTCCATCCGGCCGCCCGAGGCGACCATCGCATCCGTCCATGCGGCGGTTTCCGCCCTGGTGAGTCCGCGGAAGACGATCGCCATGGCCAGCGCCGACATCTGCTCGTCCGCGACCTCGCCCCTGGTGTAGGCGTCGATCACCCAGTGGATCTGCGCCGCGCTGAGCTCACCGCCGTCCCGCTTGGCTGTGATGACGGAGACGGGATCGGTCATGACCTCGCCCCCCTGCCCTGCCGCACCCGGTCCAGGTCCTGCGGCCCGAACGCCGCAGGTAGGAGCTCTGCGAGCGGCACGGGTCCGCCGGGAGCGTCGACCAGGAGGTCGCCGCCGCCGTGCTCGAGCAGCAGTTGCCTGCAGCGCCCGCACGGCATCAGCGTCTGCCCGCTGCCGTCCCGGCAACTGAAGGCGACGAGGGTCCCGCCGCCCGTAGAGTGCAAGTTACTGACCAGTCCACATTCGGCGCACAGGCCGAGTCCGTATGAGACATTTTCCACATTGCATCCGACGACGATTCGTCCATCGTCGACCAGCGCCGCCGCGCCGACCGGGAAGCCGGAGTAGGGCGCGTAGGCGGATCTCATGGCGCGATCAGCATTGTCGCGCAACGTTTTCCAATCGATTTGGGCCACGGTGAGCCATCCTGGCATGCCCACTGAATGGATGCAGAAGATCCCCGAGATGGCCCCTCGAGCCATTGGACAGGCAAACCTAAGAAGGCAGCCACCTCGTCGTACGAACCGCATCTCGAATTAGTTCCCCGATTGGACGGGGATTACAGTTCAGTCAGTCGGTTCAGGTACACGTCGCGCCAAGGCTGAAAACTCCAGGGTCGTCCCAGATGAAACAGCCAAACGGGGTGCGGCAGGTCCACCAAAGACGTTGGAGGCACAGCACTCGATGAGTAGCACGACTGAAGCCGCTCCGGCGAAGGAGCGCACACGGTCGCTATACCGGGGCGACCCCGGCATGTGGTCCTGGGTTCTACACCGGATCACCGGAGTCGCGACATTCTTCTTTCTCTTCGTCCACGTTCTCGACACCGCACTGGTGCGAGTCAACCCGGACACCTACGACCGGGTAATCGAGACCTACAAGAACCCGCTCGTCGGGCTCATGGAGCTCGCCCTGGTCGCGATGGTTCTCTACCACGCACTCAACGGCGTCCGCGTGATGCTCGTGGACTTCTGGTCGAAGGGTCCGCAGTACCAGCGCCCGATGCTCTGGATCATCATCGCGATCTGGTTCGTCGTGATGATTCCCGGCGCCGGTCGCATCTTCTACAACATGTTTGCGGGGCACTGACATGACTGAAGCCAAGACTCTCGGCACGTCCTACGACCGTCCCGCCAGCCTGGAGAACCCGCGCTCGCCGCGTCGCGTCGCGAAGAACAACTTCGAGCTCTACGCCTGGCTGTTCATGCGCCTGTCCGGACTCGCGCTGATCGTGCTGGTCCTGGGGCACCTGTTCATCATGCTGATGGTGGACAACGGCGTGCACCGCATCAACTTCGCGTTCGTCGCGGGTCGCTGGTCCAGCCCGTTCTGGCAGTTCTGGGACCTCACCATGCTCTGGCTCGCCCAGCTGCACGGCGGCAACGGCCTGCGCACCGTGATCGCGGACTACTCGCGCAAGGATTCGACGCGCTTCTGGCTCAACACGGTTCTCGTGGTGTCGATGATCCTGATCATGGGCCTGGGCACCTACGTCATCTTCACCTTCGACCCCAATATCGTCGCGAGCTAGGGGAGCAGAAACTACATGCAGGAACATCGTTATGACGTGGTCATCGTCGGTGCCGGCGGCGCCGGCATGCGCGCAGCCATCGAGGCCGGCCCTCGGGTGCGCACCGCGGTCCTGACCAAGCTCTACCCCACCCGCAGCCACACCGGCGCGGCCCAGGGCGGCATGTGCGCCGCGCTGGCGAACGTGGAGGAAGACAACTGGGAGTGGCACACCTTCGACACCGTCAAGGGCGGCGACTACCTCGCCGACCAGGACGCGGTCGAGATCATGGCCAAGGAAGCCATCGACGCGGTCCTCGACCTCGAGAAGATGGGTCTGCCGTTCAACCGGACCCCCGAGGGCAAGATCGACCAGCGCCGCTTCGGTGGGCACACCCGTGACCACGGCAAGGCGCCCGTGCGCCGTGCGTGTTACGCCGCGGACCGCACCGGTCACATGATCCTGCAGACGCTCTACCAGAACTGCGTCAAGCACGACGTCGAGTTCTTCAACGAGTTCTACGCGCTCGACATCGCGCTGACGGAGACCGAGGAGGGCCCCGTCGCGACGGGTGTCATCGCCTACGAGCTCTCCACCGGCGAGATCCACGTCTTCCATGCCAAGTCCATCGTGTTCGCCACCGGCGGCTCCGGACGCATGTACAAGACCACCTCCAACGCCCACACCCTCACCGGTGACGGCATGGGCATCATCTTCCGCAAGGGCCTGCCCCTGGAAGACATGGAGTTCCACCAGTTCCATCCGACAGGCCTCGCCGGCCTGGGCATCCTGATCTCGGAGGCCGTCCGAGGCGAGGGCGGCATCCTCCGCAACGCGGACGGTGAGCGCTTCATGGAGCGCTACGCCCCCACCATCAAGGACCTCGCGCCCCGCGACATCGTGGCCCGTTCCATGGTGCTCGAGGTGCTCGAGGGCCGCGGCGCAGGCCCGAACAAGGACTACGTCTACATCGACGTGACCCACCTCGGCGAGGAGGTGCTCGAGGAGAAGCTCCCCGACATCACCGAGTTCGCCCGCACCTACCTGGGCGTCGACCCGGTCACCGAGCTGGTGCCCGTGTACCCGACCTGCCACTACGTGATGGGCGGCATCCCCACCAAGATCCGCGGTGAGGTGCTGCGCAACAACGACGACATCGTTCCCGGCCTGTACGCCGCCGGCGAGTGCGCCTGCGTCTCCGTGCACGGCGCGAACCGTCTCGGCACCAACTCGCTGCTCGACATCAACGTGTTCGGCCGTCGCGCCGGCATCGCGGCCGCCGAGCACGCCGAGAACACCGACTTCGTGCCGCTGCCGGAGAACCCGGCGAAGATGGTCGAGGAGTGGCTCGCGGTCATCCTCTCCGACCACGGCAGCGAGCGGGTCGCAGACATCCGCACCGAGCTGCAGCAGACCATGGACAACAACGCATCCGTGTTCCGCACCGAGACCACGCTGAGCAACGCACTCAAGGACGTCCGCGCCCTCAAGGAGCGGTACAACCACATCACCGTGCAGGACAAGGGCAAGCGCTACAACAGCGACCTGCTCGAGGCCGTCGAGCTCGGCTTCCTGCTGGAGATGGCGGAGGTGACCGTCGTCGGCGCGCTCAACCGCAAGGAGTCCCGCGGCGGCCACGCGCGCGAGGACTACCCGGACCGCAACGACGCCGAGTACATGCAGCACACCATGGCCTACAAGGAAGGCGACGGTCTGCTCTCCGACATCCGTCTCGACTACAAGCCGGTAGTCATGACCCGCTACGAGCCGATGGAGCGTAAGTACTGATGTCCGCACCCGTTGTAGACAAGGACGCCCCCGCGCTGCCGCCCGTTCCCGAGGGCGCCGTGATGGTGACCCTCAAGATCGCCCGTTTCAACCCCGAGGACGGCGAGGGCCAGCACTGGGACAGCTTCCAGGTCCCGACCCTGCCGACCGACCGCCTGCTGAACCTGCTGCTCTACGTGAAGGGCTACCTGGACGGCACGCTGACGTTCCGTCGCTCCTGCGCGCACGGCGTCTGCGGTTCCGATGCCATGCGCATCAACGGCGTGAACCGGCTCGCCTGCAAGGTCCTGATGCGCGACATGCTGCCGAAGGACCCCAGCAAGACCCTCACCATCACGGTCGAGCCCATCAAGGGCCTGCCGGTGGAGAAGGACCTGCTCGTGGACATGGAGCCCTTCTTCGACGCGTTCCGCGCCGTGAAGCCGTTCCTCATGACCACCGGCAACGAGCCGACCCGCGAGCGCATCCAGTCGCAGGCCGACCGCGCGCGCTTCGATGACACCACCAAGTGCATCCTCTGCGCGTGCTGCACCACCTCGTGCCCGGTCTACTGGAGCGACGGCAGCTACTTCGGCCCCGCCGCGATCGTCAACGCGCACCGGTTCATCTTCGACAGCCGTGACGAGGGTGCCTCGGAGCGTCTGGACATCCTGAACGACAAGGACGGCGTGTGGCGCTGCCGCACCACCTTCAACTGCACCGACGCGTGCCCCCGTGGCATCCAGGTGACGAAGGCGATCCAGGAAGTCAAGCGCGCTCTGCTGTTCACGCGCTAAGCAATTCACAGACTCAAGGCGCGGTTTCCGGCAACGGGAACCGCGCCTTTTGTCATTCCCTCCCCCGGTCCGGTCGGGCGAGCAGGGCACCGCCGCCTGCCGCGTCCACCCGGGTTCCGAAGTCGCGACCGAGTCCGTCGAGGACCCCGCGTAGCCATTCGGTGTCGGCGGCGCAGGCACGGCGCAGCCGCATCCGCCTGGATTGCATCGGCACGATCCGGAGCTCGCGCAGCTCGTGCGTCCCGGCATCGAGAGTGACCAGATACAGCGGCCTGAGGTCGTCACGGAACCGCTCGTACCCACCGATCCCTTCGTAATCGTTGATCAGGTCGCCGCAGCCGTACAGGATCGGCCTGCCTCGGTAGATCTCGACGGGGCGCGGGTGGTGCGACGAATGACCGTGGACGATATCGACGCCGCCGTCGACCAGCCGGTGTGCGAACCGCACCTGCGCCCCTGGCACGCCGAAACCCCAGTTCGATCCCCAATGGACGGACGCCACCAGGAGGTCGCCCTCGCGGCGCGCCCGCAGCATCCGGTTGATCACGGCGTCGGCGCCGCTGTTCGACATGTCCGCGAGCAGCGCCAGACCGGGGCGTCCGCCCCTCGCCGCGTCCCGGGGCGAGACACCTGCGGACTCTGCGCCCATCGACCAGATCAGCACGCGGCCCGCTGCGGTGTGCACCGCCACCGGCGCCCACGCCTGCCGGGGCGTCCGGCCCGCGCCCGCGTGCCGGACACCCGCGCGGCCAAGCGTGCGCAGTGTCTCCTCGAGACCGCGAATGCCGAAGTCCAGGATGTGGTTGTTCGCCAGGGCGCAGACATCGATGTCGGCGGCGGGGAGCACCCCGACATTCGACGGGTGCATCCGGTAGTTGATCCCCTTGGGCGCGTAGTCATCGGATGTGGTGACGGCGGTCTCCAGGTTGACCACCCGAAGGTCGGGCCCGGACTCGTCGAGGACCTTCAGCGCCTCGCCCCATGGCCAGTCGTAGTCGACCGGCGCGGCGATCGTGCCGTTCGCCCGCTCGGCCAACGAGACGTACTCGCGCGCGTCGCGAACGCAGCGCTCCCGCAGCGCTGGCGAGCCCGGACACGGCAGGATCTGGTCCACTCCCCTGCCGGTCATCACGTCCCCGGCGAGGAACAGCCTGATCGTCTCGGCCATTCGTCGTCACCCAGATCCACGGTAGTCACTCCGGGCCACCGCGGGCGGTGCCTACCGATCGACCACGGTCATGTCGAAGTGGTACATGGTCGCCCGGTAGACGTGGCTGCCGAACTCCACCACCCGGCCCTCGTCGTCGAAGGCGGTGCGGTTCATCGTCAGCAACGGCGCCCTGACCTTCTCGCCGAGCAGCGCGGCCTCGGCCCGGTCGGCGGCCTTGGCCCCGATCCGTTGCCGCGCGAGGCGGATGTGCACCCCGCGGGTGCGCAGCGACTGGTACAGCCCGTGCGTCTCCAGTTCCTCGGGTCCTGGCGCGAGGGCGGCCGGCAGATGGTTGGTCATCAGCGCGAGCGGCTCGCCGTTGCTCAGACGCAGCCGGCGGATGGTCGTGACCTCTTCCTGGCCGAGCAGGTTCAGCTCCCGCGCGACGTCCTCGGTCGGCGCGCCGACCCGGTACTCGAGCAGCGTGGTGGTCGGGTTCTGGCCGGCCTTGGCGAGGTCGTCGAAGAGGCTGGTCAGCTCGATCGGACGGTGTACCGGACCCTGCACCACCTGGGTTCCGACGCCACGCTTGCGCACCAGTAGTCCCTTGTCGACCAGTTCCGCGATGGCGCGCCTGGCGGTGGGCCGGGACAGGTTCAGCCGCTTGGCGAGATCCAGCTCGTTCTCGAACCGGTCCCCCGGCCCCAGGTCACCGCCCAGGATGGCGCCCTCGATCGCCTGTGCCAGCTGGAAGTACAGCGGCACCGGACTCGACCGGTCGAGTTCAACGGCAAGCGGTGCAGCCACTCTCGGCTCCGATCATCGACGGCGACCGCGCCCGTGCGGCCACCGGAAGGCAGGCTGAGGCGAAGATTAACACCAGTCGACCGAAAGTTAGAATGTCAGGACAAATGGTTGACATTCCCCTGCGGAGTGGCGCAGAGTTTGCATCAGAGATCAGTCTCCATCAACGTCGGGAGTCCCTCTTGGCAAACACGGGAAATCGACTGTTCGACGTGCTCGCCATCGGGCGATGCGGCGTCGATCTCTACCCGATGCAGACCGGTGTCGGCCTCGAGGACGCTCAGCTCTTCGGCAAGTTCCTGGGCGGCAGCGCGGCAAACGTGACCGTCGCGGCGGCCCGCCTCGGCCTCCGCAGCGCCCTGATCTCCGGCGTCGGCCGCGATCCGTTCGGCGCGTTCGTGCGCGCGGAACTCGCCCGCCTCGGCGTCGACAACCGGTACGTCCGCACGGATCAGGAGTACCCGACACCGATCACGTTCTGCGAGATCTTCCCGCCCGACCGGTTCCCGCTGTACTTCTACCGCCGCCCCGCCGCGCCGGACCTGCAGCTGCGCGCGGACGAGATCGACACCGCGGCCGTCCGGTCCTCGGCGCTGTACTGGTCGACGCTGACCGGCCTGTCCGAACAGCCAAGCCGCGACGCTCATTTCGCCGCCTGGCTGGCGCGGGGCCGCGCTCGGCACACGGTGCTCGACCTCGACTACCGGCCGATGTTCTGGGACTCCCCCGCGTCGGCCACCGCCGCGGCGCGGCTGGCACTGCAACAGGTCAGCGTCGCGGTGGGAAATCTCGAGGAGTGCGAGATCGCGGTCGGCGAATGCGATCCACGCCGGGCGGCCGACGCGCTGCTCGACCTCGGCGTCGAGCTCGCGGTCGTCAAACGTGGGCCTGCAGGCGTGCTCGCGCGAACGCGGGACGAGACGGTGACCGTCCCGCCCGCCACGGTCGAGGTGGTCAACGGGCTCGGCGCGGGTGACGGCTTCGGTGGCAGCCTCTGTCACGGCCTGCTCGCCGGCTGGCCGCTGGAGAAGACGCTGCGCCATGCCAACGCGGCGGGCGCCATCGTCGCCTCGCGCCTGGAATGCTCCACCGCGATGCCGACATCGGACGAGGTCGCGGCCCTCGCCGAACAGTCCGCCGTTGGAGCCGTCGATGCCTGACGCGAACCACCTCCCCGCGGGCACCGCCGCCGACGGCCCGTTCGCGCTGGCCATCACCCCGAAGTCGGCGGGCTGGAGCGCGTCGAGCCTGTGGATCCTCGAGCTGCCGCCTGGCGGGCAGGTCGACCTCGACTCCGGCGACGACGAGATCATCGTGCTGCCGCTGTCCGGGTCCGCCGCGGTTGGCTGCGAGGGCCGCGAGATCGCCCTCGCCGGTCGGCGATCGGTGTTCGACGGACCGAGCGATTTCGGCTACGTCGGGCGGGGACGTGCGTACGCGGTGGGCAGTGTGGACGGCGGGCGCTTTGCCCTGTGCGGCGCGCGGGCGGCAACCGACCTCCCGTTCCGCCACGTCGCGGCGGCCGCGGTCCCGGTCGAGCTGCGCGGCGCCGGGCACTGCAGTCGTCAGGTGCACAACTTCGCGATGGCCGACACCTTCGATGCCGATTCGATCCTCGCCTGCGAGGTGATCACCCCGGCGGGCAACTGGTCTTCGTACCCCAGCCACAAGCACGACGAGGACACCGCACGCGAGTCCGCGCTCGAGGAGATCTACTACTTCGAGTTCGGCGAGACCGGAGGACGGTCGGTGGACCGGGGCCGTCGCGGGTTCGGGTTCCACCGGGTGTACGGCACGCCGGAGCGACCGATCGACGTGCTGGCCGAGGTGCGCACCGGGGACGCCGTGCTGGTGCCGCACGGCTACCACGGACCGTCCGTGGCCGCGCCCGGCTACGACATGTACTACCTGAACGTGATGTCCGGGACCGGCACCGGGCGTTCCTGGCGGATCGTCGACGATCCCGCCCACGCCTGGATCAGGCAGACCTGGCTCGGCCAGGACGTCGACCCCCGGCTGCCCCTACCCGGACCGCAGGAGCGTGAACGTGGCTGAGCGACAGGACGTACCGAACACCGAAGCGACGGTGCGGCTCTCGGTCGCCCAGGCTGCCGTGCGGTTCCTGGCGAACCAGTACACCGAGCGCGACGGCGACCGCGTCCGGCTGTTCGCGGGCTTTCTCGGGATCTTCGGCCACGGCAACGTCGCCGGCCTCGGGCAGGCACTGCTGGAAGCCGAGCTCGAGAGCCCGGGCCTGATGCCGTACGTGCTCGGACGCAACGAACAGGCGATGGTGCACACCGCCGCCGCGTACGCCCGGGCGCGCGGTCGGCTGCAGACCTGGGCGGTGACGACGAGCGTCGGACCGGGTGCGACGAACATGATCACCGGCGCCGCGCTCGCCACCATCAACCACCTGCCGGTGCTGTTGCTGCCCGCCGACACCTTCGCCACCCGGGTCGGCGCCCCGGTCCTGCAGGAGCTGGAGCTGCCCGGCAGCGGCGACGTCACGGTGAACGACGCCTTCCGGCCGGTGTCGCGGTACTTCGACCGGGTGTGGCGGCCCGAGCAGCTGCCCGCGGCCCTGCTCGGCGCGATGCGGGTGCTCACCGATCCGGTCGAGACCGGCGCGGTGACGGTGGCGATCCCGCAGGACGTGCAGACCCAGGCGCACGACTGGCCCGAATCGCTTTTCGCGGAGCGGGTCTGGCATGTCGGACGCCCGTTGCCGCAGCGCGCCGCGCTGGCGCGCGCGGTCGAGGTGATCCGCGCCGGACGCAGACCGCTCATCGTCGCAGGCGGCGGCGTCCTCTACTCGGACGCGTCCGAGTCGCTGGCCCGGTTCGCCGGGCTCACCGGGATCCCGGTGGCGGTGACCCAGTCCGGCAAGGGCGCGCTGGCGTCGGAGCACCAACAGTCCGTCGGTGCGGTCGGCGCCACCGGGACCACCGCCGCGAACGAGCTCGCCGCCGCGGCCGACGTGGTGATCGGGATCGGCACCCGGTACACCGACTTCACCACCGCCTCCCGATCCGCGTTCGCCGATCCGGACGTGCGGTTCGTCAACATCAACGTCGCCTCCGCGGACACCGCCAAGCTGTCCGGGGTGAGCGTGGTCGCGGACGCCAGGGAGGCGCTCGACGCCCTCACCGCGGAGCTGCACGATCACCGGGTGGCGCAGGAATACCGGATGCGGGCAACCGAATTGGTGACGATCTGGGATGCCGCCGTCGACGCGGTCTATCGGTCCGCGGGCGTGGGTCTCACCCAGGCCGAGGTGATCGGGCTGGTGAACACGCTCTCGGACCCGACGGATGTGGTCGTGTGCGCGGCGGGCTCGCTACCGGGTGACCTGCACAAGCTGTGGCGGGTGCGCGACCGCGCGAGTTATCACGTGGAGTACGGCTATTCCTGCATGGGATACGAGGTGGCCGGCGGTCTCGGCGTCGCGATGGCCTGCCCCGGGCGCGATGTGTTCGTGATGGTCGGCGACGGTTCGTATCTGATGATGGCCACCGAACTGGTGACGGCGGTCCAGGAAGGGATCAAGGTGATCGTCGTGCTGGTGGACAACCACGGGTTCGCCTCGATCGGATCGCTGTCGGACTCGGTTGGCTCGCAGCGCTTCGGCACCCGATACCGGTACCGGTCGCCGGACGGTCGACTCGGCGGCGGCCCGCTGCCGGTCGACCTCGCCGCGAACGCCGCCAGTCTCGGTGTCGACGTCATCTCGGCCAGCACCGCGAGCGAGTTCACCGACGCCGTCAAGACCGCCAAGACGAGCGCGCACAGCACGGTGCTGTATGTCGAGACCGACCAGCTGACCTCCGCGCCGGACAGCGGGTCCTGGTGGGATGTACCGGTTTCCGAGGTCTCGACCCTGCCGTCCGCCCGGCAGGCCCGCGCGGGGTACGAATCCCGCAAGCGGGCCCAGCGGCACCACCTGCGCCCGTCCGAGAGCGCAGAGACGGACCGAGCGGCTGGAGAGGAGCAACGATGAGCGTGATCCGGGTCGGATCGGCGCCAGTCTCCTGGGGTGTGTGGTTCGGTATGGACCCGCGACAGGTGCCGTACGGGCGGTTCCTCGACGAGGTGTCCGCGGCCGGCTACCGGTGGATCGAGCTGGGCCCCTTCGGGTACCTGCCCACCGACCCGCAGCGCCTTCGTGACGAGCTCGGTGCCCGCGACCTCCGGCTGTCCGCCGGCACCGTCTTCGAGCGCCTGCACCAGCCGGGTTCCTGGGATGCGGTGTGGGATGCCGTCCGCCGGGTGGCCGCGCTGACGGCCGGGGCCGGCGGACGCCAGGTGGTGGTGATACCCGAGATGTGGCGCGATCCCGCGACCGGGACCGTGCGCGAGGACAGCCACCTCACCCCGGAGCAGTGGCGCGCCAAGACATCCGGGGTCGACCGGCTCGGCCGGGCGATGTTCGAGGAGTTCGGGGTGTCGCTGCGTTACCACCCGCATGCCGACAGTCACGTCGGCAGGCAGGACGAGGTCGTCCGGTTTCTCGAGGACACCGATCCGAGGTTCGTGAACCTGTGCCTGGACACCGGCCACATCAGCTATTGCGGCGGCGACAACCTCGCGATCATCGGCGACTACCCGGACCGCATCGGCTACCTGCATCTCAAGCAGGTCGATCCGGCCATCGTCGCCAAGGCCGACGAGCAGGGCCTGACGTTCGGCGAGGCCGTCATGCTCGGGGTGATGGTCGAACCGCCGCGCGGCATCCCCGAACTGCCCCCGCTGCTCGCCGCGGTGGAGAAGCTGGACGTGGACCTGTTCGCGATCGTCGAGCAGGACCTGTATCCGTGTGCGGGCGATGTGCCGCTACCCATCGCCGCGCGCACCCAGAAGTACCTGTCGGGATGCGGTGTCCCGGCTCTCCGGTTCGACTGATCAGGAGGAGCACACCATGTCTGGTACCGAGGACCTGCGGGTGGCCGTGCTCGGCGTCGGCGTCATGGGGGCCGATCATGTGGACCGGATCAACCGGCGGATCAGCGGCGCGCGGGTCACGGTGATCAGCGACGCCTCTGCGAAACGGGCCGCGGAGGTCGGGTCGAACGCACCGGATGCGCAACTGGTGGCCGATCCGTTCGAGGCCATCGCCGTCGAGGACGTGGACGCGGTCCTGCTCGCCACGCCGAGTGCCGTGCATGCCGAGCAGGCACTCGCCTGCGTGAACGCGGGCAAGCCGGTGCTCTGTGAGAAGCCGTTGGCCACCGACGCCGAGGGCGCACTCGAGATCGTCAGGCGGGAAGCGGAACTCGGTCGGCGGCTCGTGCAGGTCGGGTTCATGCGCCGGTTCGATCACGAGCACCAGCGGCTCAAGTCCCTGATCGATGCGGGCGAGCTCGGCCAGCCCCTCGTGATGCACTGCGTCCATCGGAACCCTGCGGTGCCACCGGGGTGCGACAGCGCGGCGGTGATCTGGAACTCGGTGGTGCACGAGATCGACGCGACGCGGTACCTGTTGGGCGAGGAGATCATGGCGATCACGGTGCTGCGGCCGACGCCGAGCTCCCATGCGGCGGAAGGACTTCAGGATCCGCAGCTGGTGATCCTCGAGACCGAGACCGGCCGGATGGTGGACATCGAGGCCTTCGTCACGAGCGGCCTGGGTTACGAGGTGCGGACCGAGGTCGTCGGCGAGCGGGGCAGCGCCATGATCGGCCTCGACGTCGGGCTGGTGCGGCGGACCGACCCCGGCCGGTGGGGCGGTCAGATCACGCCCGGCTTCCGGGAGCGGTTCGGGCAGGCCTACGACAGCGAGGTCCAGCGCTGGGTGGACGCCGTCCGGGCAGGCGGCGGGACCGGTGACTGCGTCGACGGCCCTGGCGCCTGGGACGGCTATGCCGCCGCCGCGGTGTGCACGGCCGGGATCCGATCGCTGGAGACCTGGGACCGGATCGAGGTGGACATGGTGCCCCGCTCGACCGTCGGCGGGTCCGGGTCAGCGGGGGTCGCGCCCGAGCAGCCCGAGTAGGCAGAACTCGACAATTACTAGACCGGTCTCTATATTTTTGGCATGGCAGCGCGAGGCGAGACACGGGCACAGGTATTGGCGACGGCGCGAATCCTGTTCAGCAGGCAGGGATACCACGCAACCGGGATCAATCAGGTTCTCGCCGAGGCGGATGCACCAAAAGGGTCGCTGTACTTCCATTTCCCCGGAGGCAAGGAGGAGCTGGCTGCAGAGGCAGTCGGCTTGGGGGCGAACGAGCTCGGCCAGGTCATCGACGCGGTCATCGAAGACTCGCCGGACCCGGCAGCCGCGATCTGCACCATGGCCGAACTCCTCGCCAGCCGACTGGAGGCCTCGGATTTTCTCGACGGGTGTCCGATCGCCACCGTCGCTCTTGACGCCAGCTCCGACAGTGCCGCAGTTCGCGACGCGTGTTGCGCAGGCTACGACCAGTGGCTCACATCCATCGCCAATTACCTCGCCCGATTCGGGATGTCCGTCGACACGGCCTCCGAACTGGCTCTCGTAGCCCTCTCGTCCCTTGAAGGTGCGTTGTTACTCGCCCGCACCCAACGCGACGCCACCCCCGTGCGCAGGGTCGCCGACCGCGTCGCAACCCTCGTCTCGATGGAGCTCACCAGGTGACGGACATCGATGCCCTCGTGACCGGCGGCACCGGCTTCATCGGCCGATGGCTGCTGCCCGAACTGACCGCCGAGGGTCAACGGACCGCGGTGTTGCTGCGCGGCAGCGGCAACAGGCTCAGAGAGCTGCGATCCTGGGTCGACGCCCACGGCGGCCGTGGCGATCTCGTCCTGGGCCTGTCCGGAGACCTCGCCGCGCCGGGTCTCGGACTCGACGCGGAGGATCTCGCGGTTGCCCGCACCGCTCGGCGTATGTTCCATCTCGGCGCGGCCATGTCCTACGGCCTCGCTCCAGAGATTGCCGAGGAGGTCAACGTCCAGGGTTCAGAGCGGGTCACAGCACTCGCCGCCTCATCACCGTGCCTCGAACGACTGGTGCTCGCCAGCGGATTCCAGCACCGCCGTTCCGGACGCCTTTCGACGAATCGCTACCACGATTCCAAACTGGACGCCGATGCCCGCGTCCGTCTACTCACCCAAGCTCAGGGCATCCCGCTGACCACTGTGCACCCCGGACCAACCGTCGGCGATTCCCGCACGGGCGAGACAACCCAGTTCTGGGGTTGGCCCGACCTCGTTCACGCACTGCACCGGGGACGACTGCCCCTCGTCCCCGGCGGACGCGACCATTGGTTTCCCCTCGTCGCAGTCGATTTCCTTGCCCGGTTCATTTCCCGCGCACCGCATCTCGCCGACACCGCTGGAGGGCAATACTGGCTCCTACATGCCGATACTCCGCCCCTGGCCGACCTGCTCGCGGCAGTCGCCGGTGACCTGGGCGTGCGCGCTCCCCGGGTCCATGTCCCGGTTCCACTCGCCGCCCTCGGCCTGCGGGCGGGCTTGAGCCGCTGGACCGGACTACCCGCCGAAGCCCTCGTCTTCGTCAGCAACGACCGTTTTCCCGTGGCGGACGCACAGCGTATCGCCTCGGCACTCGACCTGACCGAGCCCGACCCGATCGACCTGGCCTGCACCACTGCCCGATTCCTGGTCGCCCATGACTTTCAGGCCCCCACGCCCATCCACCGACCCTGACGGATGCCGGCACTGCTCAGATGGAGCAGCACAAGGCCACGGCGGATTCCGGTGCGCTCCCACAGTCGAATGCGGGGTCAGCGGGGGTCGCGCCCGAGCAGCCCGAGTAACCGGTCCTGGAGCGGGGCGTCTTCCGGGACCGCCACCTCCGGTCCGTACACCTCGATGCCGGGCCCGAACGCGCCAGGCGTCCGGAGCTTCTGCATCAGCTCGGCCGGGATCGCCAGCGCGCTCGACCACAGCCGGGCGACGTCCTCGGGATCCATCGCGTCGTCCTGGCCGGTCGCCCGGGCGAGGTCCCATCCGTGCAGCACCAGATCGTCACTGAGGACCTCGTCAATCTGCCGCTCGACCGACATCCGTCCGGTCGGGGTGTCGCACTCGGCCTCGGCCAGCTCCGGGGAGTCGAGCACCGCCTGGACATCGGCGCGGGCCGACCGGAAGGCCGCGAGCGGATCGTCCCCGACCGAGGGCGCCGGACCGAGGTCGCGATGGACCGGACGCAGCATGGCCGCGTGCATGGCGACGATGTGCGCCACCACGTCACGCGCCGTCCACGCCGCACACGGGGACTGCTCGGACCACTGCCCCGGCACCGCGGCGGCGATCTTTCGCTCGAACGCCTCGGCACGACGGCGGTAGCGGTCGGAGATCGGATTCACGGTACGGATTGCTTCCTCGCGCTGATCTGCAGCCGAACGTAATCGAGAACCGGTTCGGGCAGCCGTTCGGCAACGGCGTGTACGAACGGCCTGCGCTCGTCCACGGGCAGCTCACGCAGCTGGGCACCGAGCACCACGGTGCCGATGAATGCTTCCAGTTGCTCGCCGCGCTCGAGGCTCGCCGGATCTTCGACCAGGCGGACGTCGATGTCGGTGAATCCCGCGTCCCGGAGGCGATCGGTCGTTTCGGCGGCACCGGCGAAGTTCCAGATCTCGCTGCCGTCGGCGCCGCTCACGGCCCTCAGAGCAGTACGGAACGTCGCGAGGTTGCCCGCGCCTCCCGCCTCGGCGACGAACCTCCCACCTGGCCGCAGCACCGCGGCCACAGTGCGAAATGCCGCGGCGTGGTCCGGCAGCCAGTGCAGGGTGGCCACGCTCAGCGCCGCATCGGCCGGCCGTGGCAGGACCATCGGTTCGCGGACGTCCGCCTGAAGGACGTCGATTCGATCCAGCTGCGATGCCAGCCGGGTGCGCAGCTCCCGCAGCATCTGCGCGGAGCCGTCCACGGCGATCACCCGGCCTTGCGGGAGCAATCCGAGAAGCCGTTCGGCATCCCGTCCCGTCCCGCAGCCGAGATCGAGCACGGTCTCGCTGCCACTCAGCTCCAGCCGCGCGATCGCGGCCGCACCCCACCGTTTGTGCGGCAGCGGCAGCGCGTCGTACGTTCCGGCGTCCCACTCCAGCAACTCCACAACAGCCCCTCCCTGTTGCCTACATTCCAACACAGTCGAGTCCATTATTTAAGACACGAGAACCATATGTTGGGAATGATCAGGCTGTCTCGCTGCCCGACCCCAGCCGGGGAAAGGGCTCCGTGGAGAACACGACCTCCACCGCCACCTCGAAGTAGGCCGCGATCCGCAACGCCAGGTGCAGGCTGGGGCTGTATTCGCCCCGCTCGAGGTAGCCAACGGTCTGATAGTGCACCCCCAGCGCCTCGGCCAGTTCCCGCCGCGAGATGCCCCGCTCGGCGCGGAGCATCGCGATGCGGTTGTAGATGACCTCAGAAGGCACGCTGCATCGCCTTGTCCCGCCGCTCGGCCATGCTCGATCCTGATTCGTGACGCGCCATGCGTCGCAACACTACCGGCGCGATCATCAGGCCTGCGACGGCCCAAACGCCCAGCACCGCCGCGGTCTCGAGGTGCCGCCAGGACTGGCCGATCTCGATGGCGACCGCCTCGTCGGGCAGCAGCGCCGAGCGCATGCCGAGGCCGAGCCAGTACATCGGGAAGGACTGGCCGACGGCCTGCAACCAGCCCGGCAACGCCGTGATCGGGTAGAAGATGCCCGAGATCGCGATCAATCCCATCAGCGGCATCGTCAGCAGAAAGGCCGTCCGCGTGTCGAGCACGCTGCCCAGGATCGCGCCGAACGGCAGCACGGCCAGCAGCCCCAGGGCCACCACCCACACGAAGGTCACCACCGCGCCCGGACCGGACAGCGAGGAGCCGCCGATGATCACCATGCCCACCCCGAGCACGACAACCACCTGCACGATCACCGATCCGGCGGAGGCCACGATCTTGCCGACGAAGTAGCCGGTCATGCCCCGCGGCACCGCCTTGGCGCGCAACAGCGTGCCGTCCTCGCGGTCCAGCACCAGCACGTTGAGCAGGGCATACATGCCGTTGAACGCAATGATGCTGCCGAGCAGACCCGGCACGGCCAGCTCGGCGACGGACAGCCCGCTGTCGCCGTACATCCGGCCACGCAGCAGGAAAAGCACTGCGAGCGCGATTGCGGGTGTGAGGAACTGGCCGATCAGGTCGGGGCCGTTTGTGTACAGCTGCCGCAATTCGATTCCGCCGCGGGCGAGACCGGCACGGGTGGCAGTGGCGTTCATCGGGCGACCTCCGCAAGGGTGTGGACGGGCTCGGTCGCTTCGCCGGACTCGGCGCGCTTGACCAGGGTCATGTAGGTGTCTTCCAGCGAGGCTCGGCGCACCTCGAGGTCGGCGATGTCCTCGCCGTGTTGCTTGAACAGCTCGTGCACGTACTTCGTCGACTCGGTGGTGGTGTGGACGAAACGCCTACCGTCGACGGTCCAGCTCACCTGGGCTTCGCCTGCGATCGACCGGGACAGCTCGTCGGGCGAACCGTCGGCGATGATCCGGCCGCCGGCCAGGATCAGGATCCGGTCGGCCAGGATCTCGGCCTCGTCGAGGTCGTGCGTGGTCAGCAGCACGGTGGTGTCCTCGAGGTCCGCCAGCCGGTGCACCAGATCATGGAAGTCGCGCCGCGCCGCCGGGTCGAAGCCCGCGGTCGGTTCGTCCATGAACAGCAGCTCGGGCCTGCCGACGACGCCGATCGCCACGTCCAGCCTGCGCCGTTGACCACCGGACAGCGTGGAGATCTTGGCGTCGGCCAGCTCGGAGAGGCCGACCAGCTCGATGAGTTCGTCTGTGTCCCAGGGGCGTTGGACCCGGTCGGTGGAGTAGGGGCGGTAGTACGCGCCGAGATGGGCGAGCAGCTCACGCACCCTCCACTTCGCATGATCGCGCCAGGACTGCAGCACGACGCCGATCCGAGCGCGCCACTGCTCGTCGCCCTGTTCGGGATCGACACCCAGTACCTCGACGCGGCCGGCCGAGCGGCCACGGAAGCCCTCCAGGATTTCGATGGTGGTCGTCTTGCCCGCCCCGTTGGGGCCGAGCATGACCAGCACCTCGCCGCGACGAGCCTGGAATGTCACGTCACGCAGAACCTCGTTCGTGTCGTACTGCATTCGCAGCGTGTCGACATCGAGAACAACCTCATTGTTCGAAGTCATGAACCCTCCCTGTCATCAGTCTTCGATGATTTATAGCATACCTACTACATTTCAGGGCAGCAATGCTCCACCACCACGGTGTCGAACGCGTTTAGGAGGCTTCGTCCCGGAGCGACCGCTCCCTCGCCTCCTTGGCGCGGTCGACGAAGGCGCTGAAGGCAGGGATCTGCGCGGCGGGCACCCTGAACGGCAATACCTGGAAGGGAATGCTCACCCCCGTGGTCTGGAGCCTCACCTTCCAGTCCTCCCCCTTGGGGACGACGTGCACCTCCAGGAGCTCGGCGTGCACGAAGAAGATCCCCGGTGCGAATCGGGGCGTCGCGATGGTGACGATGTCGCCGTCGAGCGTCAGCAGAATGTCCCCGTCGATGCGCACCCGGTGCCGGTTCGTGGTCATGACGCTCATTCGAGCACGACCACGGCCGGCATGGCCGCCCTCGACCCGATTCGATCACGGGCCGGTGTGGAAACTTGGACCCCAGCACCGGGTCGAATACCCTGCATCCTCGATGAACGCGCCCACACGAGCCCTGACCGCACTGGCCGCCGTCGCCTCGATCGCCCTGGTCGGCGCGCCGGCGGGCGCGCAGCCCTCCCCCACTCCGCCGGACTCGAGCACGACCACCACCACGCCGTTCACCACCCCGAACACCGACCACTGCCCGCAGCGCAACTCCCCGCCGCAGGCCATCGATCTCTCCGAGGTGCCTGCCCCCGGACAGACCGCGCCCGCCGCGCTGCCCGTCCCTTCCCGGCCCGTCGGCGGCGCCCGCCTCGGCGAGTGCGGCGCCATCGCCCCCGACGGCGCACCCGGCCTGCCCGCCGAGATCTCCGCGACCGGGTGGGTGCTCGCCGACCTCGACTCGGGCGCCGTGATCGCGGCCAAGGACCCGCACGGGCGCTACCGGCCGGCGAGCACCATCAAGGTGCTCCTCGCGATCCTCGCCCTTCGCGAACTCGACCTCGACACCACCGTCACCGCCACCGCCGACGACGCGAACGCCGAGGGCAGCGCGGTCGGCCTCGGCAAGGACGGGCGATACACCAACCGCCAGCTCATGCAGGGCCTGGTGATGGCCTCGGGCAACGATGCCGCGCACGCGCTCGCCGCGCAGCTCGGCGGGGACGAGCGCACCGTGGAGAAGATGAACGAGCTCGCCCGCTCGCTCGGCGCCCTCGACACCCGCACCGCCACCCCGTCGGGCCTGGACGGACCCGGCATGTCCAGCTCCGCCTACGATCTCGCGGTGATCTTCCGTGAAGCGATGCGGGACAAGACCTTCTCCGATTTCATCCGCACCGAGTCGGTTCCGTTCCCGGGATTTCCGAAGGACCCCACCGACCCGGAGGACAAGGACCATCCCGGGTTCACCCTCGCCAATGACAACAAGCTGCTCTACAACTACGACGGCGCACTCGGGGGCAAGACCGGGTACACCGACGATGCGCGGCAGACCTTCGTCGGTGCCGCCGAACGCAACGGCCGAACGCTCGTGGTGACCCTGATGGCGGGTGACGTCAAACCGATTCGCCCGTGGGAACAGGCCGCCCGACTCCTCGACTACGGCTTCGCGCTCCCGGCGTCGGAAACGGTCGGCACCCTGACCGACTCGGCCGAGGCTCAGGAGGCCGCGCCGGTGACCCTGGCCGCACCACCGGCCAGTCCGGTCGGCGGTCCGATCGCCGCGGCCGCGCCCGCGGACTCCAGTCCCGGGTTCTCGAGAACCGCTGTCGCGGTGGTCGGTTCGGCGATCGTCGGCATGCTCCTCGTGGCGGCCGCGCGGCTCCGACGCCGGCGCTGACCGGGCCGGCCGGCCGGCCGATCGTCAGTCGCGGCGCCTGCGCCGACGCATCAATCCGCCGAGTCCGACCGCGGCCGCCGCGCCCACCCCGACCAGGGCGAGGGCCTCGGACATCGTCGGCCCCCTCGCGGGCGCCTGCTTCACCTCGATGATCGCCGGATCCGGCGGCGGCACAAACGCCTTCACCTCGTTCTCGTGCGCCGTCGCCGCCCACGCCGTGGAGAAGAGCACCAACCGCGCCGTGAAGTAGATGAACACCAGGAGGCCGATGATCGGGCCGAAGGTGGAGCCTGCCGGTCCGTTGGTGACCGCCCTCAGATAGATCACGCCCAGCCGCTTGAAGACCTCGAACCCCACCGCCGCGAACAGCGCCGCCTTCGCCGCGCTGCGGAGGGTGATCGGTTCGCGGGGCAACCGGGCGATCACCCAGACGAACAGTGCCCATGTCGCCACCACGGCGAGCACGCTCGACAGGAGGCGCACCAGGGTCCCCACCCACCCGATGTCGTCGATGCCGAGCCATTCCAGGACCCGCCCGGTGGTGCTGCCCTCACCGATAATGGACAGACCAACCGAAATGATCAGGGCGAGTACCAGACCCACCAGCTTCGCGAGATCCTTCAGCTTGGTCCGCACGAACCCCGCAGTGGGATGGCGCTGGTCCCACATCGCGCTGAGCGCCTCGCGCAGGTTCGCCATCCAACCCAGTCCCGAATACGCGGCGACGACCAGACCGATCACACCCACGGTGGTGCGCGCGGCGATCGCGGCATCGATCAGCTGGTTGATCTGAACGCCCAGGTCGCCCGGCATCGCCTTGCTGACCGCTTCGTGGATCGATGTGAGCAGCTCGGGATGCCCGACCAGGATGAAACCGGTGGCCGCGAAGCCGACCATCAGCAGCGGGAACAGCGCGAACACGCTGAAATAGGTGATCCCGGCCGCGAAGTAGTCGCCCTTCTGCGCCTGGTACCGCCCGCCCGCTCGGATCAGGTGATCAAGCCACGGCCGCGCCGCACGCAGACGCTCGAGAAGCGCTTTGACGTCCGGCACCCGGATCACCCCTTGTACTTCAGGAACCCCACCTTGTCATAGACCGTCGCCAGAGTCCGCTCGGACACCTCCCGGGCCCGTTGCGCGCCCGCATCCAGGATGCGGTCCAGCTCGGCCGGGTCGGCCATGTACGCGTCGACCTTCGCGCGGAGCGGGGTCACGAACTCCACCAGCACCTCGGCCGTATCCGACTTCAGGTCGCCGTAGCCCTTGCCCTCGTAGCCCTTTTCCAGGTCCTCGACGCTCGTGCCGGACAGCGCGGACTGAATGGTCAGCAGGTTGCTCACGCCCGGCTTGTTCTCCCGGTCGAAGCGGATCTCGCGCTCATTGTCGGTGACCGCGGACTTGATCTTCTTCGCCGACACCTTCGGGTCGTCGAGCAGGTTGATCAGCCCGGCCGCGGACGCCGCCGACTTACTCATCTTCGACGTGGGGTCCTGCAGGTCGTAGATCTTGGAGGTGCCCTTGATCATCTGCGCCTCGGGGATCACGAACGCCTTGCCGAACCGGGTGTTGAACCGCTGCGCCAGGTCACGCGCCATCTCCAGGTGCTGGCGCTGGTCCTCGCCCACCGGGACCCGCTGCGGGCGGTAGAGCAGGATGTCGGCCGCCATCAGCACCGGATACGTGAACAGACCCACCGTCGCGGACTCGGTGCCCTGCTTGGCGGACTTGTCCTTGAACTGCGTCATCCGGCTGGCCTCACCGAAGCCGGTGATGCAGTTCAGCACCCACGCGAGCTGCGCGTGCTCGGGCACCTGGCTCTGCACGAACAGCGTCGACCGATCCGGGTCGATGCCGAGCGCCAGCAGCTGGGCGGCCGCGATCTTCGTCCGGCGCCGCAGCTCCTTGGGCTCCTGCGGGACCGTGATCGCGTGCAGGTCGGGGATGAAGTAGAAGGCGTCGAAATCGTCCTGCAGCGGAACCCACTGCTGCAGCGCCCCGAGGAAATTGCCGAGATGGAACGAGTCGGCGGTGGGCTGGATACCGGAGAGCACCCGCTGCCGGGCGGCGGTGCCGGGCGCGGCGGAGGCGGTGTTCACCGGGGCGGTGTCCGATGACGGTGCGGACGGCGACGATGCGGAACTCGACATGGCCCCGATCCTTTCATGCCCGGTCACCCACCTGGAATTCGATCAGGGCTCCACCCACGCGAGCTCCCCGCCCGCCGACGTCCAGCGGCGAGCCAACGCGCTCGCCGACGGCCGATCCGCCTGCAGGATCACCCGCAACAGACCGTCGGTCCTCGCCCTCGCGCCGTCCTCGACGGCGTCGACGAACCACCCCAACTCCCCCGGCTCGTCGGCCAGCAGGTCCCCCGCGTCGCGGATCATCAGCACCAGTCCCGGCGACTCGCCCAACCAGTCGTCGGCGTCGCGCAGGCACTCGTCGAATGCGTCCTTGTTGGCACCGAAGTAGTACGGGAACTGCAGCGCCGCGGCGAATTCGTCGAAAAGGGCGTCCGTCGTCCGCATCTTCGGGGCGCGCACCACCCGCACCGTGTAGCCGCGCTCGGAGAGCGCGTAGGCGAGGGTGTCGCCGACCGGCGCGGTACCGGTCAGCATGCCCGCCACCGGACCGGTTCGATCGGTGATGAATCCGTCCACCGTTGTCATCAGCGCATCCTCACAAATGTCGTGTAGTGATCACCGGTGTACCAGGCCGAACCGTCACTTCCGGTGACGATGCGCTGCGCGTCCCTCGGTTTTCCGCGCTGCTTCGGGTTCACGTCCCATTCGCGATAACCGACGGCCCGACCCGACGCGTCCGCGGTGGGCAGTTGCCGCTCCCTGTTGCCGAAGCGGTCACCGCCCTTGGTGCCCGGCGCCCCGGCCGAGTCCGGCCAGGTGCCCTCGTCGATCTTCTGCAGGGTCGCGACGGCGGCCGCGGGGACCCCTGCAGGCGCGGACGAGCCGGGTTTGTCCTCTCCGGTGGTCAGCAGCAGCGCCGCCACGATCGCGACCAGCACCAGTACGGCCGCCGCGATCACGCCGCGGGACCTAGTGGACATTGACCCGCTCCCTCAGCCGGACCATCGACGCGGGCGCCCACCAGTTGGCCTCGCCCATCAGCTTCACCAGCGCGGGCACCAGCAACATCCGGACCACGGTGGCGTCGATGATCAGCGCCACGATCATCCCGACACCGATGAACCGCATCACGGACAGGTCGGAGAGGGTGAAGGCGCCGGTCACCAGGATCAACAGGGTCGCGGCCGCGGTCACCACCCGCCCAGTCTTGGCCGCGCCGATGCGCACGGCCTCTTCGGTGCTCGCCCCGGCCCGCCGCGCCTCGACCATCCGCGAGATCAGGAACACCTCGTAGTCGGTGGAGAGGCCGAAGACCATCGCGATGATCAGCACGACCATCCCCGAGATCAACGGTCCCGGGGTGACGTTGAGCAGGCCCGTCAGGTGCCCGTCGTAGAAGATCCAGGTGAGGATGCCGAAGGTCGCGCCCAGGCTCAACGCGGCCATCAGCACCGCCTTGATCGGCAGCACGATCGACCCGAACGCGAAGAACATCAGCACCAGCGTCGCGATCACCATCACCGCGATCATCACCGGCAGATAATGCAGGACCGAGTTCACGCTGTCGACCGACAACGCGGTGATCCCGCCCAGCAGCAACTCGGTGCCCGCCGGCGCCTCGATCTCGTCGAGTCTGCGGACCGTGTCGACCGCGGCGACCGACCGGTCGGGGTCCTCCAGCACCGCGCGGATCGCGACCATACCGTCGGCGGTGCCGACGGTGATCGCCTGCTGGACACCGTCGGTGCCGCCGACCGCCCCGACCACCTCGGCGACCGCCGCGTCGTCGGGTGGCGCGCCGTCCTCGCCCCGGATCACGATGGTGGCGCCGCTGCTCGCGATCGGGAACTGCGCGGTGAGCTGCTCCACCGTCGTGCGCGTCTCGTTGCCCGGCGGCAGCGCGGTGTGGTCCACATCGCCGAAACGGGTCCCCAACAGCGGCAGCGTCAACAGCAGCAGCACGGTCACGATGGTGGCGGCGATGACAACCGGTCTGCGCATCACGGCGGTCGCGAGCGCACCCCAGAAGCGTTGCGCGCGAGCCTCACCCCGCTCGAATGCCCCGCGGCGCCAGGTCAGCGCGTCGATCCGCGGGCCGAGGATGGCGAGCAGCGCCGGCAGCGCCGTCAACGAGAGCACCGCGGCAAGCGCGACCGCGGCCATCGCGCCGAACCCCAGCGACTTGAGCATCTGCTGCGGGAACACCAGGGTGCCGGCGAACGCGCACAGCAGCAGCACCGCGGAGAACGCGACCGTGCGGCCCGCGGAGGCCATGGCCGCGGTGACCGCCTCGTCGGTGCCCGAGCCTGCCGCCAGCTCCTCGCGATAGCGGCTGACGATGAAGAGTCCGTAGTCGATCGCCATGCCGAGCCCGAGCAGCGAGGCGATGTTCACCGAGAACACGCTGACCTCGAGGAACATCGACAGCAGGCGCAGCGCGGCCAACGCGCCGAGCATCGAGAGCGCGCCGATCGCGACCGGGATCGCCGCGCCGACCAGCCCGCCGAAGACCAGCACCAGCACCAGCAGGGTGACCGGCAACGAGACCATCTCCGCGACCACCAGGTCGCGCTTGGACTCCTTGTTGACCTCGTCCGCGATCGCGCTGAACCCGGACAGCTCCGTAGAGACCCCCGGCACGGTCAGCTGCGGTTCCAGCTCCGTGAACGACGCGATCCGCTCGCTCTCGCTCCCGGCCACGAAAACCACTGCCAGCGCGGTGGATCCGTCGCCGCTGCGCAGCAACGACTTGATCGGGCCCGTCGCGCCCCAGTAGTCCTCGATCGGCTCCGCGAGCAGGCCCCGATCGACCTCGGCGAGCCGGGCCAACACCGCGGGGCCGATGTCGTCGACGGTCTTGCCGTCGGGGGCGCGGTAGATCGCGATGATGTCCGGGCTGCGGATCCCGAAATGCTCGGCCAGCAGCTCGTCGACGAGCGCGGCCTCACTGGACGGGTCGATGTCACCGCCCTGACTGAGCCGGTCCAGCACGCCGGATCCCCACAGGCCCCCGAGCAGCATGGCACCGACCACGACCGTCAGCACGGCCCAACGGCGCCCCAGCACGAACGATGTCCACCGCGTCACGGTGGAAGACTAGCGGTATCCGACTAGCGATACTGGACGGTGACCGGCGCGTGGTCCGACCACCGCAGGTCGTAGGACGCGGCCCGCTCGACGACGGCCTGCTTCGCCCGCTCGGCGAGCACGGGCGTCGAGACCTGGTAGTCGATCCGCCAGCCGGAGTCGTTGTCGAATGCCTTGCCGCGGTAGGACCACCAGGTGTAGGGCCCCTGCAGGTCCGGGTGCAGCCGGCGCATCACGTCCACCCAGCCGAACTCGCCGAACACCGAGCCCATCCACTCGCGTTCGTTCGGCAGGAAGCCGGAGTTCTTCTTGTTTCCCTTGTGGTTCTTCAGGTCCAGTTCGGTGTGCGCGATGTTCCAGTCGCCGCACACCACCACGTGCCGGTCCGCCCGCTCGGCCGCCGCTGCCGTCGCCGCCAGATACGGCCCGAAGGATCCGAGGAACCGTTCCTTCTCCACCTGCCGCTCGGTCTCCACCTCCCCGGACGGGAGGTACAGGCTGGCCACCGTGAGGTCCTCGAAGTCGGCCTCGATGTACCGCCCGGCCTCGGCGAACTCCTCGTCCCCGTGCCCGATCCGCACCGCGTCCGCCTGCCTGCGCGACAGGATCGCCACCCCGTTGCGCCCCTTCGCAGACGGCTGGGCGGAGGCCAGGTGCCAGCCGGCATCGAGGGCAGCGGCCAGGGTGGTGGCGAGTTGCTTGTCGTCGGCGCGGGTCTCCTGCAGGCAGATGACGTCCGCCTCGGTGGCCTCGATCCACTCCAGCATGCCCTTCTTGGCTGCGGCGCGGATCCCGTTGACGTTGACGGTGGTGATGATGTGCGGCACGGGTAGGAACCGTAGCCCAACAGGCCGACAGCGCCGCTATCGCAGCGGGGCCGCCAGTGCCTCGAGCCCACCCTGCTCGTCCACCCAGTCCTTGAAGGCGGCGAGCCCCTTGTCCCGGTCCACCACCGGCCGGTAGCCGAGGTCGCGCCGCGCGGCGCCGGTGTCGAAGGTCGCGCTGCGCGTCATCAGCGCGATCACGTACCGCGACAGCGGCGGCGACCAGCGCTTCGCGATGTACGGCACCCGCCAGATCGCCTCCGCGACCGCCACCACGGCGGCCAGCACCCGTGGGTTGGGTCTGCGGCTGGGCGGGGCGAACCCGAACATCCGTGACACCACCCCGACGAACTCCCACACGTTGGTGGTCTCGGCGTCCGCGATGTAGTACGGCCTGCCCCCGACCTGGTCCGAGCTCGCGGCCCGCACGCACGCGTCGACGATGTTGTCGACATGGCAGAGCGAGGCGTAGACGTCCTTGCCGCCGGAGATGTCCGGCAGGGAGCCCTCGGACGCCTTCGCGAGCAGCCGGACGATCGGACCGGAACGGTCGCCCGCACCCCAGATCGCCCGCGGCCGCAGCGCGCAGGTGATCAGGTCGGGGCCGTTCGCCTCCAGCACCAGCCGCTCCGCGGCGGCCTTGGTCTCGGAGTACAGGTTGAGGTACCTGCCCGGGTACGGGACAGACTCGTCGACGTCGATCTGGTCGCCGCCGTCGTACTCCATCAATGCGCTCGGGCTGGAGATGAACACGAAGCGCGACACCCCGTTTCGGCGGGATGCCTCCAGCAGGTCGGCGGTCGCCTGCACGTTCTCGTTCCAGAACTGTTCGCGGACACCGCGTTCGTCCACCCTGGCGGCGCTGTGGAACACCACGTCCACTCCCCGCGTCGCCTCGAACAGGGAGTCACGGTCGGTGAGGTCGCCGTAGACGAGGGTCAACGTCGAGGTGTCGCCGAGATCGGTGAGCTTGCTGCTGCGGCGCACCAGCACGGAGACGTCCATCTCGCCGTCCGCGACCAGTCGACGGGCGAGCGCGCCACCGAGGAAGCCGCTCGCACCGGTCACCAGTGCCCTCACTGGGTCCGCCACCAGGTCGCACCGAGCAGCATCGTCATCGCGGCGATCTTCACATCCGAATGCCCCCGTGCGCGGCCTTCCTTCAGCGCGGCCGGGATCTGCGCGGCGTGCGCGCCGACACTGAGCACGACGTCGATCCACCACAGCGCCCGCGCGACACGGTTGCCGGAGGGCCGGATGAGCCCGGCCACCAGATAGATCCATCCCAGTACCGGGATGGCACGCAGCAACATGACCTTCGTACTCATCGTTCCGCCTTCACCAATTGCGATGCCGCCCAGACCGTCAGCTTCTCGCGCCCGATCTTCGCGTTGTGCCGGATGTCGACCGGGAAGCCGGGATGGAAGAGGAAGTCGTGGATCCGGTCGGTGGTGTGGCTCTGCGCTCCGAGCTCACGCAATTCCTCCTCGATCCGCGCCCGTTCGCTCTTCCGGACCCCCGGCATCAGCTCGACACAGAGCACCGGGCGGGTGTCGCTGTCACCACGGACACCGACCAGCGCGGTTCGGAACACCTCCGGGACCGTGTTGAAGATCTGCTCGCACTGGACGGTGAACAGCGCTCCGTCCGCGGTGCGGACCCGCTGACTCTTGCGCCCGCAGAACCAGATCCGGCCACCCTCGTCGATCCAGCCCAGGTCACCCGTCCGGTGCCAGGTACGGTCGCCGTCCCTGATCTTGCCGAGCGCGTTCGCCGCCTCCGGCCAGGCGTAGCTGGTGCTGACGTTCGGGCCGGCCACCACGATCTCGCCGATCCCACCCGCTGCCGCCTCGTCGGACCTGGTGGGGATCGGCTCGTCGGTGATGCCGACGACCCTCGCCTCGAGGCCGAGCGCCGGTCGCCCGATGCACGTTCCCGCGCCTGCGTGGGCTCGGGCGACGAACTCGCCGAGCAGCTCGCGCGACTCGATCGCGGACATCGGCAGCGCCTCCGTCGACCCGTAACCGGCGGTCACCTCGGCCTCGGCCGGCAGGATCGCGCGCAGCGCCGCGATGGCGTGGTCCGGTACCGGGGCGCCGCCGGAGTAGATGGACCGCACGGACGGCAGCCGCACGTCGTGCGACTGCGCGTACCGCACCAGCGGAACCAGCACGGCAGGCGAGGCGAACATCGTCCGGATGTCGAACCGGTGGATCGCGTCGACCACGTGCGCGGGATCCGTCGAGCCCACCTCCCCCGGCACGATCGGTGGCAGCACGCAACGGGAGCCGAGCATCAGGTCGAGCACCCCGAAGATCGGCAGCGTGATCAGGGACGTCTCGGGCGGCACCCGCTTGCGGGCGTCGTCGACCTGGTCCAGCATCGCGGCGAGGTTGCCGTGGGTGAGATTGACAGCCTTGGCGGGGCCGGTGCTGCCCGTGGTGAAGGCGATCATCATCACCTCGTCGGCCGGTGCCTCCTGGCTCGTGGCCACCGGCCGGTCCGGCGTCCGGCCCCAGGCCCGAAGGGAATGGCCGCCCCACAGCTTGCGCCCGACGGTGACCTTGACCCCCACCGTCGCGAACGACGAACGGAACACCAACCGCAGCAGGTGCGCCTTCGAGATGCCGATGAACGCCTGTGGGGAAACGGATTTCAGGCAGGCGAGCATCGGACGCAGACCCATGCCCGGATCGATCACGACGGGCACAGCCGCCACCTTCAGCAAACCGATCATGATGGCGTAGAACTCGGGCCCCGGGGTGACCAGCAGCAGGGTTCGCACCCCGCGCCGGATCCCGATCTCCTCGAACCGCTGGGCGAGCAGATCGGACCAGTCGTCGAGCTCCCGGTAGGTCAGCCGCCCGTACGTCGGGACACCCGCCTCGCCCTTGCCGTCCGGTGAGATCACCGCCTCCAGATCCGGGTGCGCCCGCGCGATCGCCCGGATCCGTTCCACCGATCCGCAGTGCGCCGCGGGACGGGCGGGCACTGCGGTCGTGGTCGTCGCCCTGCTCACGCCGTCGGTGCCAGCCGGTACACGGTGGCGGCCGCGCTCGGCCCGGCGCCCGCGGCCACGAACAGCACGGTGTCGTAACCCGCCAGGATCGCCTCATCCACCTGGTGATACGCCGCCGTCAGCGCGGCGGTGTGCGCATCACCCTCGACCACACCGCTGCCGAGCACCGCCTCCGGTGCGATACCGAGCTGCGCGGCAAGCGCGGCCGGGAACCCCGCGGTCGGCCGCGAGCTGATCAGTGCGGTCCGAGACAGGTCCAGCCCGCCCTCGTGCCCGCCGATCGCCTTACCCGCCGCGACACCCGCCACCTCGAGCAGACGCTCCTCGAACCCGTCCTCGCGCTCCACGGTCACCAGCGAGCGTCCGTGGACACCCATCTCGGCGATATTGGCGAACCCCCTCGTCGCCGGCGTCCCCTCCAACTCCGCAACGTGCACGGGGCCGAATCCCGATGGGGTGTCGGTCTTCTCGAGCAGCATCGCCGCCCCCGCCGTGACGAACGGGAAGTCCGCGGCGGGCCTGCGTCGCTGAAGCGAGGGGTGGGTGTCCCCGGATACGACGAGAACGTACTGCGCACTGTCGGTTTCGAGCAGGGCGGTCGCCACCTGCACCGCGTTGAGCACGCCGCAGGCCCCGTTCATCAGGTCGAACGAGAACGACCTGCTCACGCCCTCCGGATACTCGAGACCGATGCCCGCCTCCCGCTGGATCAGCGCCGCGATCGCCGGCTCGAACAGGTTCGAGTCGCGGTAGACGCCGGTGTTGATGAGCACGCCCACCTGCTCGGGCTCGATGCCTGCACTGCTCATGGCGCCGCGCGCCGCGCGAGCGGAATGCTCGATGGCGCTCGTCGTCGCCGTGGCCACGCTCATCCCGGTGGACTTGATCGAGATACCCATGTTGCTCAGACCTCCAGGGACGTGATCGTGGCGGACACGTAGCCGGTGACGATGCCGGATGCCGCAGGAACCATCAGGATCTTCGATCCCTTCGGGACCGCTTTGTCCTTCAGATGGTCGTGCAGCACGATGAAATGCGAAGTGCTGGAGGTGTTGCCGTACTTCTCCACCACGTTGAGCGCGGGCGGCATCGGAGTGCCGAACTCCTTCTCGCCGAGCGCGTTCATGTACACCACGGCCGAGGCGCCGAACTGGTGATGGATGACGAAGTCGAACTCCTCGTCGGCAAAGGTCTGCCCGCGGGCCGCCAGGAACTCCCGCTGCGCGTTCGTCCACAGCAGGAACCGTGATTCGTTGTGCATCTTGCGGTTGTCGGTGTACAGCGCGATGCCCGGCGACTGGTCACTCGGCATACCCATGCACAGGTCGGAATACTCGGACGCCGTCATCAGCTCGATGTAGTCGATCTTGTCGGCGTCGTCGACGGATCGGTCCATGATCACGGCAGCGCCCGAATCGCCGACGGACAGCGAGGCGAACTGCAGGTCGTACTTCTCCGAGATCTCGCGTACCGCGGTCTCCGAGATCGGCGTGATGTGCTCGCCGCTCACGACCATCCCGTTGCGGACCGCACCGGAGCGGATCATCCGGTCGAGTACGTAGACACCACTGAGCATCCCCGCGCAGGCGTTGGACAGATCGAAATGGATGGCGCCCTTGACGCCCAGCTCCTTGCCGAGCATCGACGCGAAGGACGGCTCCAGGTACATGAAGTCCCTGTCCTTGCTCCGCGAGATCGAGGTCGAGATGATCACATCGAGATCGCCCGCCTCGTAGCTCGAGCGGGACAGCGCATCACGGGCGGCGTTGCAGGCCAGTGTGAACGAATCCTCGTAGTTGTCCGCGCTGGAGTCGTACACCCGGCGGTCCACCACCCCGGTGATCGCCTGCAGATCGAAGCTCGGCGGCGCGGCGAGCTTGGCGAGCAGGTCCTTCGTGCTGAGCACCGCGGACGGGAGGTACGCGCCTATCGATTCGAACCTCGACTGGGTCATCTTGGATCCTCTTGGGGGTCGGTAGATCTGGCTGGTGGTTCGGCGTTCTCTTGGTGGAGCGTCACATCAGTGCGGCGGCCTCGAGATCCGGCACGGCGCCGCCTGCCGCCGCGGCCGCGACCGCCGGGTAGCGAGGAGCAAAGACCCCGAGCGCGGTCGCCCGCTCGAAGTTGGCGTTGCCGCGATGCCCCGGCAGCTCGCGAATGCTCGCCGCACCGTAGTAGCCGCCGGGGACGACCGCCGCGGGCGCCGACGGTTCCGGTCCGGTCATCACCGCGTGCAGGCTCCGCTCGAACAACCCGTGGCAGGCGCGCAATCCGTTCATCATGACATCCTGGAAGCGGTCGTCGGGTGCGATCGCGAACCGCTCGACGTCGACCACAGCTCCGGTGTCGATGCCCGAGTCGACCCGGTGCAGCGTCGCCGCATACTCGTCGCGGCCCTGCAGAATCGCGTGCACGATCGCGGCGGCGGGCAGCCCACGGAACTCCGGCAATGGGCCGTTGTGGATGTTGTAGATCCGCAGGTCGGAGTTCACGAGCGCGGGTCCGAAGATCATCGGGTTGTTGATCGACCACACCACCGAGTCGGTGCAGGCCTCGGCGAGCATCGCGGCCTCGGCGTCGACCTCGGTGGTCTCCAGGTGCGCGAGTCCCTCGAGTCCCGCAGGCGCCGGATCGCCGAGCCCGGTGCACACCAGGTCAACCGTGAAATCCGATGCAGACGCGAATCGCGCAGCGCGCCACAACAATGCGCCGCCTCCCACCAGGATCACCCGAGCTCCCCTGCCCGCTTCGCATGGACGGCGGCGGCGCACACCCTGCCGAGGGTGAGCTGGTGCACCAGGTCCTCGAGCTCGGCGACTAACGCCGCTTCGCCTGCGCGGCCGACCACCGTGCGCGAGACCTGCGAGAGCATCTCCACCGACGCCAGCGAGTCCCCGCCGAGGGCGAAGAAGTCCGAATCCGCGTGCAGGGTGCTCACATCGACCACGAGGACCTTCGCCCAGATCTGGGCGATCGCGTCCTCGATCCGCCGGTCGGGCTCCGCCGATGCGGGGCCGCTCGCCGTGTCGATCTCCTGCTCCCCGACCACCGCCTCGGCGAGGCTCAGTCCCGCGCTGTCGAGCTTCCCGTTGGCAGTCAGGGGAATCTCGTCGACGATGTGGATCTCGGCCGGGATCATGTACTTGGGCACCTTCTGTGCCAGGAAGTCCCGGAGTTGCTGTGCCATCTGGTCGCTCCGTGGGCTCCGCTCCTGCCCATGTCGCACGTCCGCCTCGGCGGCGCCCACCACGTACGCGGCCAGGACGTTGTCGCCGCGCTCCGCGCGCCGGACCGCCGCCACCGCGGCCCTGCCGACCAGGGGATGCTGCTCGATGGCGGCCTGGACCTCGCCTGGCTCCACGCGATTGCCTCTGATCTTCACCTGGCTGTCGACGCGACCGGCGAACTCGAGCGCACCGCCGGGAAGTCGGCGCGCGAGGTCACCGGTCCGATAGCACCGCTCACCCGTCGACAGGGTGACGAAGCGTTCGGCGGTGACGTCCGGCCGGTTCAGGTATCCGCGCCCGACCTGGGGGCCGCCGAAGTACAGCTCACCGATCTCTCCGTCGGGCACCGGAAGTGCATTCGGGTCGAGCAGGTGAACCGTGGTGTCTGCGGCAGGCCAGCCGATCGGCACTGGCTGGGGCGCGGCCGACGGCTCGTCGTCGAGTACAAGGGCGGTACACACGATCGACATCTCCGCCGGCCCGTAGCTGTTGAGCAGCCGGCAGTCCGGGCCGAACAGCTCGCGGGCACGCGCGGACAGCGGCCCGTGCAGCGCCTCGCCTCCGATGCTGACCGCCCGCATCCCCACCGGCCGCAGCTCCAGCCGGACCATCACCTCGAGCAGACTCGGCGTCACCATCATCGTGTTCACCGTGGAACCCTCGAGCATCTCGGACAGGACCAGGTGATTGATCTCGTCCGGAATCACCACCACCGCACCACCGCTGAGCAGCGGGAGCAGCAGCGCCGCGCACGCCATGTCCGCCGCCTGCGTGTGATAGTGCGCGTAGCGGGTCTCGGGCCCGAGCCGGTACCAGTCGGTGGCCGAGCGCATCAGGTTCACGATGCCCCGGTGTTCGACCTGGACGCCCTTGGGCCGTCCGGTCGAGCCCGAGGTGTAGGTGACGTAGACCAGGTCATCGGCAGTGGCGAGGTCCGGCAGCTTGTCGGCGCCGGAATGCGGCAGGTCATCGACCACCAGGACATCGGTTTCACCGAACGCGGCCCGCCCCTTCAACGCACGCTCGGTCACGCAGTGGCGCACACCGGAATCCGCAAGGATTCCGAGAATCCGCTCGTCCGGGTGCTTGGGATCGAGCGAGAGAAAAGCGGCGCCCGCCTTGAGAATTCCCAGATGTCCCACCACGGCGTCGAGCGTCCGACGCGCCAGCACCGCGACGACGTCGCCGTGCCGCACACCCCGGCCGCGCAGTTCCGCGGCCACCACATCGGCACGGGCGTCGAGCTCCGCATAGCTGAGCTGACCGTCCGGGCCGATCGCGGCAGGGGCGTCCGGCGCGCTCCGGACGAGGCCGTCGAAAATGCTCGTCACCGTTCGCCCGGGCGTGGGGGCCTGCGCCCCGATCGGCCCCGGCTGCACCTGGGCTCCGAGTGCGGTGGCGATATCGTCTAGCAGTCGCTCGAGTCGAGACGCGATCCCCGCACCGTTGCGGCAGGAGACCACGAGTTCGGTTCGCCCGCGAGCCTCCAGCACCGCGATCGAGAGCGGCACCATGCCCGTGTGGACCGGCAGGCCCCACACCTCGGTGGCGGCGAATCCGGGGAAGCTCAACTCGTCGAGATCGACTGTCCCCGTATGGGAGACGATCGCCGACACCAGGTTTCCCCCGGTACGGGTGCCGATGGACATGCCGGCGCGCAGGATGGACCGTGCCATCCACACCGGCATCTGCTGCAGCCCACCGTTGTTCATCTCACCGAGCTCTCGGGACTCCACCATCCCGCGCAGCAGTTGGGCATGGATGCGCGACCAACCGTCCCCCGGCGTCGCGTCGAGGAACAGCGGCAGCGCCAGGTTGGCCGTCGACCGCAGGTCCTTGTCGTGCCGACGCAGATCGACGGGGACCATGATCCGGGTCTTGCCCCCGACCGCAGCCGTGATCAGCTCGGCGATCCGGGCGACCACCGCGGGCGAGGTTCCCTCCACGGTTCGCCTGCGCCAGAGGAAGTCCGATTCGCCGGGGGCCGGGCGGGCCCGCCCGAACGGCGAACGCGCGGTGGGGATCAGCGCGGTCGGCTTGCCGTCGATCCCGAGCGACTCGACGAGGCTGTGGTCGGCGATCGCGTCCCGCGCGCCGACCGTCCGTTCGCCGCGCAGCAGGCGGAACACCTCGGCAGCCCACAGATGCAGGCCCTTTCCGTCCATCACGCCATGAAAAGCCCTGAACACCAGAGTATTCCGAGTGTCTCCGAGCAGCAGGACCTCACAGGTCGGTCCGTGCTCGGGGTCGAGCGGACGACTCAGCATCGGATGGTCGTCGAGCGGGGTGTCCACCAACGAGTGTTCCGTTGCCACCACCACCGGGGGCGCGATGCGGCTGTCCACCCATCGGTCGCCGCGCCGCACGAGCCGGGCACCGGGACAGGATTCGGACGCACCCGCCACCGCGACCGCGAGGTCCCGCTCGTCGACCGAGCCCGTCCCCTGGATCACCAACTGGATGGCGAAGGGCGGGGCCAGCGTCAGCATCGCCAGATACAGACGCTCGGTGGGTGAGATCGGTCGTTCGAAAAGGGGCACAACGGAAGACAACGTCGCTCCTAGCCAGGGGGGTGCCGGAATAGTATCGGTTCGACGGTGACTCTGCATGGGGTTGCCCGAGTCGGTCCCGACAAACAAAAAGTGGGACCCGCCCCGACCTGGGGCTGGTCCCACTTTCCGGCTCTATGTGGCCGCCGCTATCGGCTGGCCTTCTGCATGTTCTCGTCCAGCGCACCGAGGAACTCCTCGGTGGTGAGGTAGCCCTGGTCGCCGCCGACGAGGGACGCGAGGTCCTTGGTCATCTGACCACCCTCGACCGTCTTGATGACGACGTCCTCGAGCTGCTGCGCGAACGCGATCACCTCGGGGGTGTTGTCCAGCTTGCCGCGGTGCTCGAGACCCCGGGTCCACGCGAAGATGGACGCGATGGGGTTGGTCGAGGTGGGCTTGCCCTGCTGGTGCTGGCGGAAGTGCCGGGTGACGGTGCCGTGCGCGGCCTCCGCCTCACAGGTCTTTCCGTCCGGCGTCAGCAGCACCGACGTCATCAGGCCGAGCGAGCCGAAGCCCTGGGCGACGGTGTCCGACTGGACGTCGCCGTCGTAGTTCTTGCATGCCCAGACGTAGCCGCCCTCCCACTTGAGTGCGGAAGCGACCATGTCGTCGATGAGGCGGTGCTCGTAGGTCAGGCCCGCCGCGTCGAACTCGGACTTGAACTCGGTCTCGTAGACATGCTGGAAGATGTCCTTGAACGCGCCGTCGTACGCCTTGAGGATGGTGTTCTTCGTGGAGAGGTACACCGGGTAGTTCTGCTGCAGGCCGTAGTTGAGCGAGGCCCGCGCGAAGTCCGTGATGGACGAGGTGAAGTTGTACTGCCCCTGGACGACGCCGCCGCCCTCGGGGAAGTTCACCAGCTCGTGCTCGATCGGCTCGCTGCCGTCCTCGGGCGTGTAGGTGATCATCACCTTGCCGGGGCCGGGCACCTTGAAGTCGGTGGCGCGGTACTGGTCACCGAACGCGTGACGGCCGATGATGATCGGCTTGGTCCAGCCCGGAACCAGTCGCGGAACGTTCGAGATGATGATCGGCGCGCGGAAGATCGTGCCGCCGAGGATGTTGCGGATGGTCCCGTTGGGGGAACGCCACATCTTCTTGAGGCCGAACTCCTCGACGCGTGCCTCGTCCGGCGTGATGGTGGCGCACTTGACGCCGACGCCGTGCTTCTTGATCGCGTTCGCGGCATCGATCGTGACCTGGTCATCGGTCTTGTCGCGGTACTCGATACCGAGGTCGTAGTACTCGAGATTCACATCCAGGTACGGATGGATCAGTTTGTCCTTGATGAACTGCCAGATAATGCGGGTCATCTCATCGCCGTCGAGTTCGACGACAGTGCCTTCAACCTTGATCTTGGACATGTGGTATTCGCGTCCTCCTAGGAAGTTTCCCCTGGTCACACGGCTCGGGTCCCGCTTTGTGAGCGAGACCACGAACGACTCAATCAGTAATCTATACAACCCGTGCGAACCGGGTCGATCCGCACCAAACAAGACGAGCGTACTGCTAACCGACTCGGGTGCAACCGCTGGCCCGGCCCCTGCGAACCTACCGATCGGTAGCTTTACGCAGCTCAAGCGCGGATTCGGGCCGTGACCTCGGCGCCGATTCCGCCGAACTCTGGCCAACCCGGTTCCGACGGAGTGTGATGAGTGGGCGGACGTCATCGAGGGGAGATCGAGATGACCGAACGTGCCGACGCCGGTCCACGACCGGTCCGCGCCCCGCGCGGCAACACCCTGACCTGCCGGGGGTGGCAGCAGGCGGGCGCCCTCCGGATGCTGATGAACAACCTCGACCCGGAAGTCGCCGAGCGCCCCGACGACCTGGTCGTCTACGGCGGCACCGGCCGCGCCGCCCGCAACTGGGCGTCCTTCGACGCGATCGTGCGGACACTGCGGACGCTGGCCGACGACGAGACGCTGCTGGTGCAGTCGGGCAAGCCGGTCGGGGTGCTGCGCACCCACGAATGGGCGCCGAGGGTCCTGATCGCCAACTCCAACCTGGTCGGCGACTGGGCGAACTGGGAGGAGTTCCGCCGGCTCGAGGCGCTCGGCCTGATCATGTACGGCCAGATGACCGCGGGCTCGTGGATCTACATCGGCAGCCAGGGCATCCTGCAGGGCACCTACGAGACGTTCGGCGCGGTCGCCCGCAAGCGGTTCGGTGGCTCGCTGGCGGGCACGATCACCCTGACCGCCGGGCTGGGCGGCATGGGCGGGGCGCAGCCGCTGGCGGTGACCATGAACGGCGGTGTCGCGATCTGCGTCGAGTGCGACCCGGACCGGATCAATCGCCGCATCGCGCATCACTACCTCGACGCGAAGACCGAGAGCGTCGAATCGGCGCTGGAGATGGCCGTCCTCGCCCGCCACGAGGGCCGCCCGCTGTCGATCGGACTGCTCGGCAACGCGGCCGAGGTGGTGCCGCGACTGCTCGCGATGAACGCGCCGATCAACATCGTGACCGATCAGACCTCGGCGCACGACCCGCTGAGCTATCTGCCGGTCGGGATCGCCGTCGAGGACTGGCACCGGATGGCAGAGAAGGACCCCGACTGGTTCACGACCGAGGCCCGCGAGTCGATGGCCGCGCACGTCGAGGCCATGGTCGGGTTCATGGACGCGGGCGCCGAGGTCTTCGACTACGGCAACTCGATCCGCGACGAGGCCCGGCGCGGCGGCTACGACCGGGCGTTCGATTTCCCCGGCTTCGTGCCCGCGTACATCCGCCCCCTGTTCGAGGAGGGCCGCGGCCCGTTCCGCTGGGCCGCGCTGTCCGGCGACCCCGCCGACATCGCGGCCACCGACAGGGCCGTCGTCGACCTGTTCCCGGACGACGATCACCTGCGTCGGTGGATCACACTCGCGGGCGAGAAGATCCGTTTCGAGGGCCTGCCCGCGCGCATCTGCTGGCTCGGCTACGGCGAACGCCACCGGGCCGGCCTGAGATTCAACGAGATGGTCGCCTCCGGCGAGGTGTCCGCGCCGCTGGCCATCGGCCGCGACCACCTCGACGCCGGCTCGGTGGCGTCCCCGTACCGGGAGACCGAGTCGATGGCCGACGGATCGGACGCCATCGCCGACTGGCCGCTGCTCAACGCACTGGTCAACACGGCCTCCGGGGCCTCGTGGGTGTCCATCCACCAGGGCGGCGGCGTCGGCATGGGACGGTCCATCCATGCCGGCCAGGTGTGCATCGCCGACGGCACCGAACTGGCCGCGCGCAAGCTCGAGCGGGTGCTCACCAACGACCCGGCCACCGGCGTCATCCGGCACGTCGACGCCGGCTACCCCGCCGCGGCCGGGGTTGCGGCCGCCCGCGGCCTGCGCGTCCCGATGTGGGAGGGCTAGTGCCGTGAGCATCAGCCCCTGGGTGGTCGTCGACAACATCGGCACCCTTGTCACCAACGACCCGGAGGCCGGCGAGGGCAGGCTCGGGCTCATCCGGGACGCCGCCGTGGTGCTGGGCGACGGCGTCATCCAGTGGGTGGGCGCACATGCCCACATCCCACAGGGCAGCGCGGACGCCACCGTTGACCTCGAAGGCCGGGCGGCGTTGCCCGGGTTCGTCGACAGCCATGCGCATCTCGTCTTCGGCGGCGACCGCGCCGAGGAGTTCGCCGCCCGGATGGCGGGCACCGCCTACGCCGCGGGCGGCATCCGCACCACCGTCGCGGCAACCCGCGCCGCGACGGACGCCGAGCTGAGCGCGACCGCCGCGCGCCTGGTGGCCGAGTCCGTCCGCTCGGGCACCACGACGATCGAATGCAAGTCGGGATACGGGCAGTCGGTCGTCGACGAACTGCGGAGCCTCGAGGTGGCCGCGGAGGTCACGCCCGAGACGACGCTGCTGGCCGCGCACCTGACCCCGCCCGAGTTCGACGGCGACACCGATGCGTACGTGCGCATGGTGTGTACGGAGATGATCCCGGCGTGCGCGCCGAACGCCAGGTGGATCGACGTGTTCTGCGAGACAGGCGCATTCGACGAGCACCAGTCGCGCGCGGTCCTCGAGGCGGGCATCGCCGCCGGCCTCACGGCACGGGTGCACGGCAACCAACTCGGCCCCGGCGCCGGGGTCCGACTCGCCGTCGAGCTGCGCGCCGCCTCCGTCGACCACGTGAACTTCGTGACCGGCGAGGACGTCGAGGCGCTGGCATCGGGCGATACGGTCGCGACGCTGCTGCCGTGCGCCGACTTCTCCACCCGCAACCGGTATCCCGACGCCCGGGCACTGCTCGATGCCGGCGTCACCGTCGCGCTGGCCTCGGACTGCAACCCCGGCACGAGCTACACGACCAGCATTCCGCTGTGCATCGCCCTGGCGGTGCGCGAGATGCACCTGAGTCCGGACGAGGCGGTGTGGGCCGCGACGGCGGGCGGCGCTGCGGCGCTGCGGCGCAACGACATCGGGCACATTCGGGTCGGGGCGAAGGCCGACCTGATCGCGCTGGACGCGCCCACGCACCTGCACCTGGCCTACCGGCCGGGTGTGCCGCTGGTCCACGAGGTGTGGAAGGACGGGTACCGACGATGACGAAGGTGGACCTCATTCCCGGCGCCTGGTCGGGACGCGACGACGGCCCCGGCCCCGACCACCTGCGCTGGCATTCGGCGATGTCCGCTTTCCACGCCGACATCACGCCAGGGGCAACCGTTCTGGTCGGCTTCCGCAGCGACGAGGGCGTACGGCGGAACCGAGGACGACCGGGGGCCGCGAGGGGTCCGACCGCCCTACGTCACGCGCTGGCGTCGATGGCACTCGCCGCGCCGACCCGGGTGTTCGACGCGGGCGATGTGGCGGTCGCCGTGGGTCACCTCGAGGACGGCCAGCGGCGGCTCGGCGATGTGGTGGCCGGGTTGCTCGACGCCGGCCATTTCGTCACGGTGCTCGGCGGTGGGCACGAGGTCGCCTACGGAGGCTATCTCGGACTGTCGACCTCGGCGGCGGGCATGTCCGGCGCGCGGCTCGGGGTGCTGAACCTGGACGCGCACTTCGATCTCCGCGACGATCCCGCGCCGAACTCCGGGACTCCGTTCCGGCAGATGGCCGACGCAGAGGCGGAGCGCGGTCGGCTGCTGAACTACGCGGTGCTGGGCATCGCGCAGCCGAGCAACACCGCGGCGCTGTTCACGCGCGCCGTATCACTCGGCGTGCGGTACCTCCTCGACGACGACTGCGGCGCGGCAAACCTGCCCGCCGTGGAGTCGTTCATCGACGAGTTCCTCCGGACGGCCGACCTGGTGCACCTGACCATCGACCTGGATGTCCTGCCCGCGTCCGTCGCACCCGGCGTCAGCGCCCCCGCGGCGTTCGGGGTGCCGCTCGAGGTGGTCCAGCGGGTGTGCGACATCGTCGCGCGCAGCGGCAAGCTCGCACTGCTCGACGTCGCGGAGCTCAATCCGAAGCTCGACTTCGACAACCGGACCGCACGAACCGCGGCGAGGCTGATCCATCGCGTCGTCACCTGGCGGGCGCCGCAGGCCGAGGCCTAGTCGACTTCGAGTTTTCGCTCGGACCACTTGGCCATCCAGCTCGCGTTCTCCGCCGAGATCGCGCCCTCGCAGTCGTCGACGAAGGCCTTCCACGCGGCCGGGTCGGTGGGCGATCCGCTTGTCCGCCAATCGTTCACGCGCCCAACCAGCCGACCCGCACAGGCGGAGTAGCTCATCGCGAGGTAGTCGTATCTGCTGCCGGCTCGGTGCGCCGCAACCGCTCCCCCGAGCGTCGTCAGCACGGCCACCCACGGTGCGACGCCGGATGACGGTTGGCCGCCCGCTGAGGTGCCGGCGTCGCCGGCGAGAACCGTGACAACGGCGGCGACGCTCGCGGTCGCCACGCTCAACCCGAGCGCCGACCATCGCAGACGCCGGGCCCGCCCCGCGTACTCGCGCGCCCGGGGTCGGTAGTACTCGGTGATCTGACCCTGCACCCGTTCCCGGACGTAGTCGCCGGGTGTCATGGGTCCCGGAACGACGGCGTCGCGGACCTCCGCGTCGTCATCGTCGATCTCGGCGACGTGGGCCAGCAGGTCCTCGACGGCTTCCTCGATCTCAGCGACCTCCGCGGCCAGTCGCGCAGGCGCGTCCGCGCCGTCGAAGGGAGCGGCCCCGGCCCGAAATCTCAGTACCAGTTGCTTGATGCCCTCCGAGGCGGCCCGGGCCCGGGCCCAGCGACGGACCGCGTCGGGCGTGAGCAGGAAGGCCGTCACGGCGGCCGCAATGGCCAGGCACACCGCGCCGAAAGCCGCGACCGGGACCCTGGCCACGCCGGCCGTCCGCAGGAAGGTCGCGGTCGCCGTCGCCGCGATCGCGCCCGCGGCGCCGAGGTAGAGCACGGCCGCGCGGGCGATGTCGATACGCCTCTTGAGACGGTCGGCCACGAGGGACCAGCGGACGCGTGTCGCCCAGATCGAGGCGACCAACGCTTCCTCATCGCTCGTCGCGCGCTCGCTCGGCACGGCGCGGGTAACAGCCATGACGACCACCTCGTTCACAACGACAGTCGGGTTCGCCCGCGTACCCATCGTGTGCCCCGGCGCCGCGCGGGTCACGAGTAGTCGGCTACCCGATCCCGGTCGACTCAGGCCAGACCCCCGACCACCATCTCGGCGCTGCGCAGCAGCGCACCCGAGGCCGCCAGATCGACGGCGGCCCCGATCTCGGGGGCGAGGAACCGATCCGGGCCGGGTCCACCGACGCGGACCCGGATCGCGTCCCGCACCGCGGCAGTCGCCGGCGACGGACGCAGCGGTGCCCGCAGGTCGAGCCCCCGCGCCGCGGTGAGCGCCTCGATCGCGAGCACCCGCGTCAGACCGTCGATCGACCGGCGGAGCTTGCGCGCGGCCGACCATCCCATCGACACGTGATCCTCCTGCATGGCCGAGGAGGGGATCGAGTCCACGCTCGCAGGCGCCGCCAGCCGCTTGAGTTCCGAGACGATCGCAGCCTGGGTGTACTGCGCGATCATGTGCCCGCTGTCCACCCCCGGGTCGTCGGCAAGGAACGGGGGCAACCCGTGGCTGCGCGCGGAGTCGAGGAACCGATCGGTTCGGCGTTCGCTCATGCCCGCCACATCCGCGACGACGATCGCGAGGAAATCGAGCACGTATGCCACCGGTGCGCCGTGAAAGTTGCCGTTCGACTCGATCCGGCCGTCGAGGGTCACCACCGGGTTGTCGATGGCGCTCGCCAGCTCGCACGCCGCGACCCGTTCGGCGTGGGCGAGGGTGTCCCTGGCGGCGCCCGCGACCTGCGGCGCGCACCGCAGCGAGTAGGCGTCCTGGACCAAGGGGCAGTCGGGGGTGGCGTGGCTGGCGACGATTTCCGAGCCCGCCAGCAGCCGGACCATGTTCGCCGCCGCCGCGGCCTGCCCGGGATGCGGGCGCAACGCCTGGAGATCGGCGGCGAACACGCGGTCCGTGCCGAGCAGCCCCTCGACGCTCATCGCCGCGGTGATGTCGGCCAGCGGCAACAACCGGCGCAGGTCGTCACAGGCGAGCACCAGCATGCCGAGCATCCCGTCGGTGCCGTTGATGAGCGCGAGGCCCTCCTTCTCCTCGAGGGCCAGCGGGTAGATCCCCGCCGCGGCCAGCGCGTCGGCGGCAGGCAACTGCTCCCCCGCGGCGTCCCGGACCAGGCCCTCCCCGGTCACCGCGAGCGCCGTGTGCGCGAGCGGCGCGAGATCGCCCGAGCAGCCGAGGCTGCCGAATTCGGGAACCACGGGCGTGATCCCAGCCGACAGCAACGCGGCGTAGGTGTGCGCCACCGCGGGTCGTGCGCCGGTGCGCCCGGTCGCCAGCGTGGCCAGGCGCAGCAGCATCATCGCGCGCACCACCTCGCGTTCGACCTCCGGACCGCTCCCCGCGGCGTGCGAACGGATCAGGCTGCGCTGTAGCTGGGCCCGCAGCTCGGGCGGGATGTGCCGGGTGGCCAGCGCGCCGAAACCGGTGGACACGCCGTACACCGGACCGAAGTCCCGCGCGAGCGCCTCGACGTGCGCCCTGGTCGCCGCCATGGCCGATACGGCCTGATCCGACAGCCCCACCGCGGCGTCGGAACGGGCCACACGCAGCACCTGGCCTGGCGTCAGGGGGCCGACGCCGACCAAGACCGGTCCGGGACTGTCCACCGCGGGCTCCTCCGTCGGGAAGCGAGCTGCTGCTCACATCCTCCCGCCGAATCGGACGCGGCGCGGGGGAATCGCCGTCAGGACGGCTGATGCACGAGTTCCGGCTCCGATTCCGGCTGCGGACGAACAAAGCGGAAGTAGGCGAGGGTGAGCAGGATCAGCCACACGGCCCCGACCACCAGCGCCACCCTGGTGTCCGCGGAGAAGGCGAGAACGACGATCACGAAGACCAAGAAGGCGATCGCCAACATCTGCCCGTACGGCCAGAACGGCACCGGGAACTTCAGCTCCGCCGTCTCCTCCGCGCTCATCCGGCGCCGCGACCGGTACTGCGACAGCAGGATCATCAGCCAGACGAAGATCGTGGCGAAGGTGGCGATGGAGGCGATCACGAGGAAGACGGACTCCGGGATCGCGTAGTTCAACAGCACCCCGACCAGCAGGGCCACGATCATGATGACCACCGTCATCCACGGCACGCCGTTGCGCGAGACCCGCCGCATGATCGCGGGCGCCTGCCCGCGTTGCGCCATGCCGAACATCATCCGGCCTGCGCCGAAGATGTCGCTGTTGATCGCGGACAGCGCCGCCGTGATCACCACGATGTTCAGCACGGTCGCGGCGGGCCCGATGCCGAGGCCCTGGAAAATCTGCACGAAGGGGCTGCCGTCGGTGCCGATGCTCTGCCACGGGTTGATCGCCATGATGACGGCGAGGGTCAGCACGTAGAACAGCATGATCCGGATCGGCACCGTGTTGACCGCGCGCGGGATGGTCCGCTCGGGATCCTGCGCCTCGCCCGCGGTGACACCGATGATCTCGGTCCCTCCGAAGGCGAAGACGACGATCGCGAAGCAGCCGACGAATCCGCCGAAGCCGGTCGCGAAGAACCCGCCCTCGGACCACAGCTGGCTGATCCCCGTGCTGGTGTCGTGGATCCCGAAGCCGAAGATCAGGATCGCGACACCCGCGGCGATCATCGCCACGATCGCCGCGACCTTGATCAGCGTGAACCAGAACTCGAGCTCGCCGAACACCTTGACGCTGAGCAGGTTGATCGCGCCGATGAAGAATACGATCGCCAGCACCCAGATCCACCGCGGCACGTCGGGGAACCAGAACCCCATGTAGACGCCGAAGGCGGTCACGTCCGCGAGGCAGACGACGATCATCTCGAAGGTGTAGGTCCACCCCGTCATGAACCCGGCCAGCGGCCCGAGGTGCTTGCTCGCGTACTCGCCGAAGGAGCCCGACACGGGATTGCTCACGGCCATCTCGCCGAGGGCACGGAGCACGATGTACACCGCAAGGCCACCGATCAGGTAGGCCAGCAACACCGACGGACCGGCCTGTTGGATCGCCGCGGCGGAGCCGTAGAAGAGTCCCGTCCCGATCGCGGAGCCGAGTGCGATGAACCGGATGTGCCGGGCGGTGAGACCTCGGGTCAGCGCCGTGGCGGCGGCTTTCACTATCGGTCTCCCTGCGAGGTACTCGAAACTCGGGCGATGCCAAGAACTTGATGATTGCGACCAGGAGCCTAGCCCTGTAATGCAGGTCACCCGCCGTTGCCGTGTCTCGCAGGCGCCCCGGTCACACCGAAACGCCGCCCTAGCTACCGGCCGTTCGATCCGAGCCGCTAATATCGGGGGCGGTCATGAGTACCAGCATCAAGCCCCGGCTAGCTGGTCGGCAACCCTCCATCCGCGGTGGGGTGCCCCGGGTGATGACCGGGTTGTCCGAGAAAAAATTCGGATGACAAGCGCGGGTCCGTCGGGACGGACCCACAAACCGGGCCACGACCCACCGGAGGTTCACCATGTGTTGTTGTCGCAGATAGGTCCCACTCTTGCCCCCTGGCGCCTGAGCTGCGCCGATCTCCCCCAATTTCTTGGAGTAGACAACACATGAGCGAGAACACCCCCGTCACCGACCCGACCGCGGCCTGGAGCTTCGAGACCAAGCAGATCCACGCGGGCCAGACGTCCGACGCGACAACCAACGCGCGCGCTTTGCCGATCTACCAGACCACCTCGTACACGTTCAACAACACCGATCACGCGGCGGCGCTGTTCGGACTGGCCGAGCCGGGCAACATCTACACCCGGATCATGAACCCGACCCAGGACGCGGTCGAGCAGCGGATCGCCGCGCTCGAGGGGGGTGTCGCGGCACTCCTGCTCGCCTCGGGTCAGGCCGCCGAGACCTTCGCCATCCTCAACCTGGCCGAGGCAGGCGACCACATCGTCTCCAGCCCGCGCCTGTACGGCGGCACCTACAACCTCTTCCACTACACGCTGCCCAAGCTCGGTATCACGGTCAGCTTCGTGGAGGACCCCGACAACCTCGAGCAGTGGCGTGCGGCCATCCAGCCGAACACCAAGGCCTTCTTCGGCGAGACCATCTCCAACCCGAAGAACGACGTCTTCGACATCCCCGGTGTCTCGGCGGTGGCGCACGAGAACGGCATCCCGCTGATCGTGGACAACACGGTCGCCACCCCGTACCTGATCCGGCCGCTCGAGCACGGCGCGGACATCGTGGTGCACTCGGCGACCAAGTACCTCGGCGGGCACGGCACGGCGATCGCGGGCGTCATCGTCGACGGCGGCAACTTCGACTGGACCCAGGGCAGGCACACGAACTTCACCACGCCCGATCCCAGCTACCACGGCGCGGTGTTCGCCGACCTCGGCGCGCCCGCGTTCGCGCTCAAGGCCCGCGTGCAGCTCCTGCGCGATGTGGGCGCAGCGGTCTCGCCGTTCAATGCCTTCCTCATCAGCCAGGGCCTGGAGACGCTGAGCCTGCGCATCGAGCGGCACGTCGAGAACGCCCAGCGGGTCGCCGAGTTCCTGCAGGCCAGGCCCGAGGTCACCTCGGTCGCGTACGCCGGCCTGCCCTCCTCGCCCTGGTACGAGCGCGGCCAGAAGCTCGCGCCGAAGGGTGCGGGCGCGATCGTGGCGTTCGAGCTGGCCGGTGGGGTCGACGCGGGCAAGAGCTTCGTCAACGCCCTCACCCTGCACAGCCACGTCGCCAACATCGGCGACGTGCGTTCGCTCGTGATCCACCCCGCCTCCACGACGCACTCGCAGCTGACCGCCGAGGAGCAGCTGGCATCGGGCGTGACCCCGGGCCTGGTGCGGCTCGCCGTCGGCATCGAGGGCATCGACGACATCCTGGCCGATCTCGAGGCCGGTCTCGCGGCGGCGGCATCTTGACAGTGCGCTCCGATTCAGACGCCCGTTCGGCGCGGCCTCCGCGGGGAGCCCTACCGGCCCTCGCGGGGTTCCCGCCGCCGAACGGGCGGTTGACGGGCATCGGTATCGGCGCACTCCGACTGGAGAGCGGCGAGGTACTGCCGGACGTCACCCTCGCCGTGCAGGCGTGGGGTGCGCCGAACGCCGACCTCGACAACATCGTGCTCGTCGAGCACGCGCTGACCGGCGACTCACACGTCTCCGGTCCCGTCGACGACGAGCACCCGTCGCCGGGCTGGTGGAACGGCATGATCGGCCCCGGCGCCCCCATTGACACCAACGAATGGTGCGTCCTGGCCACCAACGTCCTCGGCGGCTGCCGCGGCACCACCGGGCCCGCCTCACTCGACCCGGACGGCCGGGCCTGGGGCTCACGCTTCCCGGAGATCTCCATCCGCGACCAGGTCGAGGCGGAACTCGCACTGGCAGACGCGCTGGGCATCGACCAATTCGCGGCGGTTGTCGGCGGCTCGATGGGCGGCATGCGGACCCTCGAATGGACTGTCGGCCACCCCGACCGCGTCCGGTCCGCCCTGATCCTCGCGGTCGGGGCACGGGCGACCGCGGACCAGATCGGCACCCAGACCACCCAGATCGCCGCGATCACCGCCGACCCCGACTGGCAGGGCGGCGACTATCACGGCACGGGGCGGGTACCACGCGCCGGACTCGGGATCGCCCGACGGATCGCGCACCTGACCTACCGCACCGAGGACGAACTCGACACCCGGTTCGGCAACACCACACAACCAGGCGAGGACACCTGGCACGGCGGCCGCTACGCGGTGGAGAGCTACCTCGAGCACCAGGCCGACAAGCTGGTCGCCCGCTTCGACCCCGGCACCTACGTGCTGCTCACCGAGGCGATGAACCGTCACGACGTCGGCCGCGGCCGAGGCGGCATCGAGGCCGCCCTGGCCTCCACACCCGTCCCGGTGATCGTCGGCGGCGTCGACTCCGACCGGCTCTACCCACTACGCCAGCAGGAGGAACTCGCCCAGCATCTGCCCGGATGCGACGGGCTGCGCGTGGTGAACTCCCGATACGGCCACGACGGCTTCCTCACCGAAGCCGAATGGGTCACCAAGCTACTCGGCGAGACCATGGCGCTGGCCCGGGCGAGCCGTAAACCCGCCGAATAGGGCGAATCTCACAGGGCCGACCGGATTTTCGTGATCACCATTCTGGTGGACTCGATCTCGTTACGATCGGCGCCGTGCGTTCGCCTGTGATCCATCCCATTTCGACCACTCCGTTACCGACTCACCCCACGACGGTCATGCGAACATCGGGCACCCGGCCGCTCGAGGCCTTCCCCCCGACCGACGGTTCCCTGGTCACGGTCGGTATCGGCGCACTCCGACTGGAGAGCGGCGAGGTACTGCCGGACGTCACCCTCGCCGTGCAGGCGTGGGGTGCGCCGAACGCCGACCTCGACAACATCGTGCTCGTCGAGCACGCGCTGACCGGCGACTCACACGTCTCCGGTCCCGTCGACGACGAGCACCCGTCGCCGGGCTGGTGGAACGGCATGATCGGCCCCGGCGCCCCCATTGACACCAACGAATGGTGCGTCCTGGCCACCAACGTCCTCGGCGGCTGCCGCGGCACCACCGGGCCCGCCTCACTCGACCCGGACGGCCGGGCCTGGGGCTCACGCTTCCCGGAGATCTCCATCCGCGACCAGGTCGAGGCGGAACTCGCACTGGCAGACGCGCTGGGCATCGACCAATTCGCGGCGGTTGTCGGCGGCTCGATGGGCGGCATGCGGACCCTCGAATGGACTGTCGGCCACCCCGACCGCGTCCGGTCCGCCCTGATCCTCGCGGTCGGGGCACGGGCGACCGCGGACCAGATCGGCACCCAGACCACCCAGATCGCCGCGATCACCGCCGACCCCGACTGGCAGGGCGGCGACTATCACGGCACGGGGCGGGTACCACGCGCCGGACTCGGGATCGCCCGACGGATCGCGCACCTGACCTACCGCACCGAGGACGAACTCGACACCCGGTTCGGCAACACCACACAACCAGGCGAGGACACCTGGCACGGCGGCCGCTACGCGGTGGAGAGCTACCTCGAGCACCAGGCCGACAAGCTGGTCGCCCGCTTCGACCCCGGCACCTACGTGCTGCTCACCGAGGCGATGAACCGTCACGACGTCGGCCGCGGCCGAGGCGGCATCGAGGCCGCCCTGGCCTCCACACCCGTCCCGGTGATCGTCGGCGGCGTCGACTCCGACCGGCTCTACCCACTACGCCAGCAGGAGGAACTCGCCCAGCATCTGCCCGGATGCGACGGGCTGCGCGTGGTGAACTCCCGATACGGCCACGACGGCTTCCTCACCGAAGCCGAATGGGTCACCAAGCTACTCGGCGAGACGCTGGACCTGGCCAGAATCGGCCGCATCGGGGCCGCCGCCGGACAACCAGGATCAGAGCAGCGAAAAGTTTCCGGATTGCCCTCATCCTGGACGCTTGATCGATAACATCGGCGCCGTGTCAACACCAACGATCAACCTCAGCACCGCCGTCGAGCGGCTCTCGACCGACGCCACCACCCGCAGCGTCGTCGCGTTTCCGCCGACGGACGGGCGTCTGACCAAGATCAGCGTCGGTTCGCTCAGCTTAGAGGGCGGTGGCACCCTGCCGGACGTCACCGTCGCCGTGCAGTGCTGGGGCACCCCGAGCGCTGCGCTCGACAACATCGTGCTCGTCGAGCACGCGCTGACCGGCGACTCGCATGTCACCGGGCCCGCCGACGACGAGCACCCGTCGCCGGGCTGGTGGAACGGCATGGTCGGCCCCGGCGCCCCCATCGACACCGACGAATGGTGTGTGATGGCCACCAACGTCCTCGGCGGCTGCCGCGGCACCACCGGACCGGCCTCGCCCGCCCCGGACGGAAAGCCGTGGGGCTCACGCTTCCCCCTGGTCTCCGTCCGCGACCAGGTCGCGGCGGAACTCGCGCTGGCCGACGCGCTGGGTATCAAACGATTCGCCTCCGTCATCGGCGGTTCGATGGGCGGCATGCGAACCCTCGAATGGACGGTGGGCCACCCCGACCGGGTCGGCTCGGCCCTGGCGCTGGCGATCGGTCCGCGCTCGACCGCGGACCATATCGGCAGCCAGACCACCCAGATCGACGCGATCACCACGGACCCGAACTGGCAGGGTGGCGACTACCACGGCACCGGCCGGACCCCGGACACCGGACTGAGCATCGCCCGCCGGTTCGCGCACCTGTCGTACCGCGGTGAGGCCGCCCTCGACCTGCAGTTCCAGAACGCGACACAGCAGGGCGAGGACATCTGGGCCGGTGGCCGGTTCGCGGTACAGAGCTATCTCGAGTACTGCGCGAACAAGCTGGTGACGAGCTTCGACGCCGGCTCCTACGTTGCGCTCAGCGAGGCCGTCAACCGGTACGACGTCGGTCGCGGTCGCGGCGGGATCGCGGCCGCGCTGGCCTCCACCCCGGTCCCGGTGGTCGTCGGGGCCATCGACTCGGACCGGATCATGCCGCTTCGCCAACTCCAGGAGATGGCGGAGCTGCTGCCGGGCTGTGCCGGCCTGCGGGTGGCGCGGTCCGACGCCGGGCACGACGGCTTCCTCACCGAGGTCGACTGGGTCACCTCGCTGGTCGACGAGACCTTGACGCTGGCCAGGGCCAGCCGGGTGAACACCGCAGTAGCGTGATGCGGTGCTGCCGCCGTGACGGCGGCAGCACCGCGTTCGCGCGCGCCCGCAACAACGGGCGCCGCGATCAGGGCACCCCTCAGTCGGTGCCCAACGGATCGATCGAGACCGCCAGCCACACGATCGCGGTGCCGACCGCGGTCAGCGCCCCCACGTCGAAGCGCTGACCCCGGACCGCGAGCAGCCCGACCCGTTCGGTGGGCAGGCACAGCCGGAATCCGGCGGCCAGCAGCGTCGCAAGCCCGAAGACGAAGGCACCGCGACGCCACCGGTCGGCGAGCACGAAGACCACCGCGACGAGCACCACAGCGAACACCGCCAGCAGCGGCAGGTTCTTACGGGCGAAGCGCACCCAACGGTTCGCCGTCGGTGCGGACGTCTGAGCGGTCATCGCGGGTTCTACTCGGAGCCCGCCGCGAGCCGCTCCGCGCGCTCCACGACGTTGGTCAACAGGAAGGCTCGCGTCAGCGGCCCGACGCCGCCCGGGTTCGGTGAGATGAACCCCGCGACCTCGCGGACGCTGTCGTCGACGTCGCCGCGCAGACCGTCGGCGGTCCGGCTGACACCCACGTCGAGCACCGCGGCGCCCGGCTTGACCATGTCCGCGGTGATCAGCCCCGGAACCCCGGCCGCCGCCACGATGATGTCGGCGCGCTCGACCTCGGCAGCGAGGTCCTTGGTTCCGGTGTGGCAGAGGGTGACCGTGGCGTTCTCGCTGCGACGGGTCAGCAGCAGACCGATCGGCCGGCCGACCGTGATGCCACGGCCGACGACCACCACGTGCGCACCGTTGATCGGCACCTCGTAGCGACGGAGCAGGTGCACGATGCCGCGGGGGGTGCAGGGCAGCGGCGCCTCCTTGCCCAGCACCAGACGGCCCAGGTTCACCGGGTGCAGCCCGTCGGCATCCTTGCCCGGGTCGATCCGCTCGAGCGCGGCGTTCTCGTCCAGGTGCTTGGGCAGCGGGAGCTGCACGATGTACCCGGTGCACTCGGGGTTGGCGTTGAGCTCGTCGATGGTGGCCTCGAGCTGGGCCTGGGTGATGTCGGCGGGCAGGTCGCGCCGGATCGAGGTGATCCCCACCTTGGCGCAGTCGTTGTGCTTGCCGCGCACGTAGGCGGCGGATCCGGGGTCGTCGCCGACCAGGACGGTGCCCAGCCCGGGCGTGATGCCCTTGGCCTTGAGCGCATCCACTCGGGCTTTGAGATCGATGAAGATCTCGTCGCGGGTTGCCTTGCCATCCAGGATCGTCGCAGTCACGGCCACCATTGTTTCAGGTATGACTGGATGGCATGGCAACGACTCCCGAACAGGCACCCGATCTCGTCGGCCCGAGGGTGGTGCTGACCGCGATCCGCCCCGAACACCGCGACCGGCTGCGCGAGATCCACCGCCAGCCCGACGTCCGCCGATGGTGGCAGATACCCGACGACGACTGGCCCGAGGTCGAGGAGCCGGACACCGTCAAGTACACGGTGCTGGAGGACGACCAGGTCATCGGGTTCGCGCAGTGGTATTGCGAACCGGACCCCGACTACCGGCACGCCGGGCTGGACCTGTTCCTCTCATCCGGGACGCAGGGCCGGGGCCTCGGCACCGAGGTGGTGCGGGTCATCTGCGCTCATCTGATCGATGACCACGGGTTCCACCGGCTGGTCATCGACCCGAAGCTCGCCAACACCCCCGCGATCGCCTGCTACCGCAAGGTGGGCTTCAAGGACGTCGGGGTGATGCGCGAGTACGAGCAGAACAAGGAGGGCACCTGGGACGACGGCCTGCTGATGGACCTGCTGGCGCGCGAGTTCGTGCGCTGAGGCAGGCCGGGCCCGCTGCGCGAGGCGCACTACGGCGTGACGCGATTCGATGAGATGCGGGCGGACCTGGAGATACCGAAGGCCGCGTTGAGCTCGCGGCTGAAGGGGGGTGTGGCGGGGCCGTGACCGCTCGTCTCGTGTGCGACTGCGGTCATCTCGCCGCACCGGCGGACCTTGGTTGCCACCGCGGCCAAGGACGCCGACATCGCGGCGGACGGGAGTCGCTAGGGCTCGACGATCAACCCGTGCGCGGAGGCCATCGCGATTGCCTGCGTCATCTCGATCTTCGTCTGGTCCAGCTTGGCGCTTGTCCACAGCGCCGCATCGACGTGCGCACCGCGCAGGTCCGCGCCCTCGAGCCGGAGGCCGCTGGTGCGGGCGCCGAACAGGTCGACGGACTGCAGCACGGCCTGCCGCAGGTCGGCGTCGACGAGGTTGGCCTCGCGCAGTCGACAATCGGTGAGATTGACCCCGCGCAGGTCGGCCTTGCCGAGCGAGGCGAGCGTGAAGTCCACCTCGTCGAACTCGATCGGCCGGATGCGGCAGTCCTGGAAGTTGGAACCGAGCAGGCTGGAACTCCGGAACACGCTGTGCCACAGCCGCGTCCGAATGAACGTGCAGGACCGGAACGCCGTCACCGTGTGATGCGAGCCGGACAGGTCCGCGCCGGTGAAATCGCAGTCGGTGAACACGACGCGTTCCGTGCGCAGCTCGCTCAGGTCCGCGTCCCGGAAGTTGCAGCCGGTGTAGTGCCGATCCTGCCAACTCTGACGCGGCAAACGCGCGTCCGAGAAGTCCTCGCCGACGAATTCCTCGGGGTGTTCCGGTGCCATGTGGCCATCCTGCCCCCACCCACAGACGGTCACGGGTGCCGGTGGCCGAGCGCTTGCCGTACCCGGTCTGCTACTCGGCCCCGATCAGGCGGGGGGCGTCATACGCACGCGGGTCGGCGTGATCCGTAGTTCGGTGCTGTAGACCCGGTCGATCTCCTCGACCGTCGTCCCGAGCTCGCCGGTGATGCTGGCCTCGTACTTGTCGAGATAGGCGCGCAGGCCGCTCGATCGCTTGTTCGGCGTCGCCGACGCGGTGCCGTTGATGACGACGATGTCGGTGCCGTGCGGGTCGGAGTTGAAATTCAAGGTGACCGTCGGTCGCTCGGCGATGTTGTGCACCTTCCGCGATCCAGGGGCGCTGAACACCACCAGATCGTCACCGTCCGGCACGAACCAGACCGGGTTCGGTGCGGGCGCTCCGCTGTCGGTGACGGTGGTCAACCAGGCGATGTGATCCTCTGCGATGTGGCGACGAGCCTCGGGCGGCATGTCCATGTCGGCCTCCTATTTACCAAGCGAGCGGCGTTAGAACAATTGCGCGACATATCTGACTGATCACGTGTATTGGACCAGCATTTTCTCGATGTGGCCAGTGAACGGGAACGGGGCCCTGTCGTAATAGTCCAGAGACACCGGTGAACCGAGGCAGGAGCCGACGTCGAGGCATTCGTTGGCAGTGAAGACCAATGGCACGCTGATCGGAACGACGCCGTCGGCGACCTGTTCGCCGTCGACGCAGACGGTGACCTGCAGCGGCCCACCAGGCCGGGACTCGGTGTATTCAGTGATCAGTTCGATGGTCTTGCGGCCACCGGTCAGTGGTGTCGCCGCCCGGATCTTCGTGCGCATCAGGATGAACAGGTTGTACTCATAGCAGAGGTAGCCGTCGTCGAGATAGCAGGTCAGTCCGCCGCCGGCGCCCCCGAGCGCGTAGAGGACACCATTCGCCTGGTCCGGGATGCTGACCTCGAGGGTGACGCGGTTGTTCTTGTTGCCCAACGCGGGGGCACAGAACTCGGGCATCCGAGTGATGGGCCCGGGGAACTCCCACCGGGTGTAGGGCGGGGTGATGCGTTGGTCCGGGTGCAGGACCGGCACCCACAGTCCGCCGCCGATCGGGAGTGCGTGGTTCTTCGCCGCTTCGATCGCGAACATCTCCTTCAGCTGGGCGAGTTTGCCTGGGTGTTGCGCGGCGAGGTCGTGGTTCTGGGTGAAGTCGTCGTCGAGGTGGTAGAGCTCCCACACGTCGTCGTCGGGGGTCCAGTCGGTGATGCCGGGCGGCAGGCCGGGCAGCCACGGCACTCGCGGGCCGAACGCCGATGCCATCCAGCCGTCGAAGTAGATGGCGCGGCTGCCCATGACCTCGAAGTACTGGGTGCGTTTGCCGCCGGGCGCGTCGCGGTCGAGGAGGGTCTCCGCGAAACCGGCTCCGTCGAGGGGATCCTGCGGGAATCCGTCCACCACCCGGGGCGGGGCGATCCCGACGATGTCGTAGATGGTGGGGACGATGTCGTTGCAATGCAGGAAGCGGTCGCGCGGCACCGGGTCGGGGGTGATGTTCGCCGGCCAGCGGACCGCCATCGGGTTGCGGGTGCCGCCGAGGTGTGAGGCAAGCAGCTTCAGTCCCTTGAACGGTGTGCTGCCCGCCCAGGCCCAGGCGGCGTGGTACTGATTCTCGGTCTTCGGGGACCCCAGCGCGTCGAGTCCGCCGAGGTGGTCGAGCGCGGCGATGTGCTGCGCCGCGGTGGTGGGGATGCCGTTCTGGGCGATCAGTTCGCAGATGGTCCCGTTCTGTCCCTCGCCGGAGGATCCGTTGTCGCCCCATATGTAGAAGATCAGGGTGTTCCCGCCATAGCCGAGCCGGTCCACCTCATCGACGAGGCGACCGACCTGGACGTCGCAGTGTTCGGCGAACCCCGCCGCGACCTCCATCAGCCGCCGCTGGAACGGTTTCTCATCGTCGGGGATGTCGTCCCATCCCGCCATGTCCGGGTGCCGTTCGGTCAACTCCGCCTCGGGTGGGATCCATCCCTTGTCCTTGGCCCGCGCGAAGACCCGCTGCCGGTAGGCGTCCCAGCCGTCGTCGAACTTGCCCGCGTACCTGTCGGCCCAGTCCTTCATGATGTGGTGCGGACCGTGGAGGCAGCCGCTCGCCCAGTACAGGAAGAACGGCTTGTCGGCGTCGAACGCCTTGTGCTTGCGCAGCCAGTCGATCGCGTCGTCGGCAAGGTCCGCGCTCAGGTGGTAGCCCTGCGCGGGGGTCTTCGGGGGCGCGACGAGAGTTGTGTTGCGGACCAGATTGGGTTCGTACTGGGAAGCCTCCCCTGCGAGAAAGCCGTAGAAGTAGTCGAAGCCCACCCCGGTGGGCCAGTTGTCGAACGGACCAGCGGCGGTGGTCTCCTCCGCGGGGGTGTTGTGCCATTTGCCGAACGCGGCGGTGCTGTAACCGTAATGCCGCAGGACCGTCGCGGCGGTGGCGCTGGAGCGCGGAATGTGTCCGGAATAGCCGTCCCAGTCGTTGGCCAACTCGGCGATCTGGCCGTTGCCGACGCGGTGGTGATTGCGGCCGGTCAGCAGGGACGCCCTCGTCGGCGAGCACATCGCCGTCGTGTGGAATCGGTTGTAGGACACCCCCTCCGCGCAGATCCGGCTCAGGGTGTCGGTGCGGACCTCGCCACCAAAGGTGTCCGGCAGTCCGGGTCCGGCGTCGTCTATCAAGACGATCAGCACGTTGGGTGCCTCTTCGGGCAGTCGGCGCACCTTCGGTCGTGGCCGATATGTCGATTCCTGCATCGTGCGTCCGGCGATGCTGCCGGGTGGGGGTGGTGGGAACGGCAGCGTGTCGCCACCGGGGATTGGATCGGCGATGATGCCCATCGTTATGCCTTCCGAAGGCCTACCAAGATCGCCGCCGTGACCCAGCCGGCAGCGCCGTCTGACACAAACAATCACAGCACGAATCGGTCCATCCCGCGATCATCGATTCCGACGGAAGCACCTCGCCTGCGTGTCCCGAGTTCCGGCCGTTGACGGACCCCGGCGCTGGAGCGCCTCCGGGTATCTACATCAATGACAACCGCCGTGCTCCCATGGGCCATCCCGGGTCTGTGAACGGCCCGCGACCTCCGGTGGCAAGCTGATGCGGTGTTCCGACTGATGTTCCACGAGCCTCGCATCCCACCCAATACCGGCAACGCGATCCGACTTGTCGCGGGCACCGGGTGCGAGCTGCACCTGGTCGGTCCGCTCGGTTTCGACCTGTCCGAGCCGAAGCTGCGCCGGGCGGGCCTGGACTACCACGACCTGGCCTCGGTGACCGTGCACGAGAACCTCGAGGCGGCGTGGGCCGCGCTGGCACCCGAGCGGGTGTACGCGTTCACCGCGCACGGGCAGACCTCGTTCGCGGACGTGGAGTACCAACCGGGCGACGTGCTGCTGTTCGGCCCCGAGCCGACCGGGCTGTCGGCAGAGGTGCTCGCCGACCCGCACGTCACCGCCCAACTGCGGATCCCGATGGTCCCGGGCAGGCGCTCGCTCAACCTGTCCAATGCCGCGGCCGTCGTCGTGTACGAGGCCTGGCGCCAGCACGGCTTCGCGGGCGGGAGCTAGCGGGGCGCGGTCGCCACGGCGAACGCCACCCGCATCTGGGTGAACCGGAACAGGCCGGGACCGCCCGAGACCTCCTCGTACGCGCGCACCACGTCGTCGACGAACCGCGGCACCCGGTCTTCGTCCAGCCGGGCGGTCCACGCCGCGAAACCCACCGCGCACCAACGGGAGAACTCGTCCCGCGATCCGAAGTCCCAGTCGAGATCCGAGGTCCGCAGGTCGGTCACGACGAGGCCGGCCGACGCGGCCAGCTCCGGATAGACGGCCGGGTCCACGTGGGTGAACGGCGCCTCGAACTCGGCGAACGACGCGGCCCACGCCTGCTCCCGGCACACGCGCATGGCCACCGACTCGAGGCTCGGCCGCTCGCTCGCACACACCATCTGGATGATCCCTCGCGCGCTGGGGTGCGCGGCGCGGGCGATGCCGGCCAGCGCCCGGCGCTGCTCGCTCACCCAGTGCAGCGCGTTGAACGAGACAACGACGTCGAACTCGTCCTCGAACGGCAGCTCGCGCGCGTCCGCGACGAGGAAGGTCGCGGACGCCCCGTCGGGCACCGGCCTGGACCGGGCCTTGTCGATCATTTTCGCCGAGACGTCGACACCGACCACCGACCCCCGCGGCAACCGACTGGCCAGGGCGAGCGTGATGAACCCGTCGCCGCACCCGACATCGAGCAGGCGCTCGGTGCCGGTCAGCTCGAGACCGGACAGCGACCTCTCGGCCAGCGTCCGCTGCAGGCCACTGACCTCTGCGTACCCCTCACCGTCCCATTCGGACACGGGTCAATCCTGCACCTCGAAGCGCTTGTGGCGGGAGGTTTGCCCGGATATCAGCCGCACCGACCTCTTCGACAGGCCCAGATGCGCGGCGAGCAACTCCTCCGCCGCCTTGTTGGCCTTGCCCTCCACCGCAGGTGCGCGCACGTACAGCAGCAGGGTGCCGTCCTCGAGGACCTCGACCAGCGGCCCCTTCTTGCTGTTCGGCTTGATCTGTGCGGCGACGATGCGGGGTCCGGACACCGGCGCCCTCACCCAGCAGCGATGTCGAGGAAGTCGCGCGCGGGCCCGCGCAGGCCACGATCAGCCGACCACACCGCGAGCAGCCGGCGCGGCAGGCGAAGGCCCTGCACCTCGACGGAGACCAGCCGTCCGTCCGTCAGGTCCGCCGCCACTGCCAGCGAGGACACCACGGCGGGCGCGTTGCCCGCGACGACGGCGGCCTTGACCGCCGTGCACGAGGTGAGCTCGAGCAGCGGGTCCACGCACCCCGGCACGGCATTCTCGAGCGTGTTCCTTGTCCCCGAACCGAACTCGCGCTGGATCAACGGTGTCCTGGCGAGTTCGATCGGGGTGATGGGCGCCGCGCTCGCCCACGGGTGCCCGGGCGGGACCACCACCACCAACTCGTCGCGCGCCACCTCCCGCGCATGGAGTCCGGCCGGCACGTCCGGCCCCTCCACGAAGCCGAGGTCCGCCTCCCCCGCCAGCACCTGGGCCGCGACGTCGGTCGAGTTCAGCAGCCGCACCGAGGTCACCACGGTCGGGTTCTTGCGCCGCATGGTCACCGTCCAGCCCGGCACCAGGTACTCGGCGATCGTCATGCTCGCCGCCACCGTCAGGTTGGCCTCGCGCTCGCCGCGCAGCGCCGAGATCCCCGACGCCAGCTCCTCGGCTGCGGCGAGCGTGCCCGCCGCCCACTCCAGCACGAGCCCGCCCTCATAGGTCGGGGTGACGCCGGTGGTGGCACGGTCGAACACCCTGATCCCGAGCAGCCGTTCGGCCGAGCGGATCCGGGCGCTGACGGCCTGTTGGCTGAGTCCGTGTTCGCGACCCGCTGCCCCCATGCTGCCGAGCCGGGCGACGGAGACCAGGACGTCGAGGGCGGCGAGTTCGGGGACGCGCGGGGACAACGGCATATCAACAGGATAGGCCGCCACAACCTGAGGTTGTGACAGGCCAACCACAAGCCGTCTACCGGCGCCGACGTCCGGACGGCAGTCTTTAATCATGCTCACGACCGCCCCCGCCCCCGCGACAACCGCCCGCCGCAGCCCCGCGTTGGCACACCTGACGCCGAACTGGTTCGCCGTGGTGATGGGCACCGGGATCATCGCGGTGGGCGCGGCCTCGCTCCCGGTCGATCTGCCGGGGCGCGACTCGATCGCGCGGGCGTTCTGGGTGCTGGCGACCGCCGCGTTGCTGCTGCTCTCGGTCGCGTTCGCGGCCCACTGGGTGCGCCATCGCGAGCAGGCACTCGGCTACGCCCGCAACCCGGCGATGGCACCCTTCTACGGCGCACTGCCGATGGCCGTGCTGACCGTCGGCGCGGGCACCGCGGCCGTCGGCACCGAGATCTTCGGCCCGTCCGCCATCGTGGTCGGCGCGGTCCTGTGGGCGCTCGGCACCGTGGCCGGGGTTGCTGCGGCCGTCATCGTGCCGCCTCGCATGTTGTCCGGCGGCACTCCCGGTCCCGTGTGGCTGATGCCGGTGGTGCCCCCGATGGTGTCCGCCACCACCGGAGCCGCGCTCATCCCCCACCTGCCGGAGGGCCAGGCCCGGCTCGCCATGCTGATCGGCTGCTACGCCCTGTTCGCGATGGCGCTGACCGCGGCCATCGTGACAATGGCGGTGGTGATCCGGCATCTCGCCCGCACCGGACTACCCGCCGTGCAGGCCATCCCGACGATGTGGATCCCGCTGGGCATCATCGGGCAGTCGATCGCCGCCGCGAACCTGCTCGGACGGGTCTCCGACACCACGGTCTCGTCCGGCGCGGCCGCCGGGCTCCGCGCGTTCGGCGTCGCCTACGGCACCGCGATGGCGGGTGTCGGCGTGCTGGTCCTCGGCTACGCGTGCCTGCTCACCGCACGGGCCGCAGGTCGCGGGCTCCGCTTCTCGATGAGCTGGTGGAGCTTCACCTTCCCACTCGGTGCCTGCGCCGTCGGCGCGGGAGCGCTGGGGATCGCAACCGATTCCGTTGCCGTCCAGTGGTTTTCCGTGGCCCTGCTCGCATCGCTGCTCGCCATCTGGGCCGTGGTCGCCGCGAACACCGCGCGCGGGGTGTGGACGAGGGCACTGTTCGTCCCCGTCCCCTGAGCCCGTCGCGCGCCGCCGTCAGAGCAGGAACACCAGCACCGCGCCGATCAGGGCGACCGCCGCGATGAGCGCGAGCGCGCCGGCCAGCAGGAGCGGCCTGCCCCCTCCCGAGGGGGCGTCGGTATCGGGGTCGTCTTCCGGATCGACGTCCGCGTCGACGTCCCGAACGGCCTGGATCGCCCCGACCGCGGACGCGGTGAGCAGGCTCGACCGTTCGTGGGCGTCGGTCACCTCGCGCACCTCGCGCACCGAACCCGGGATCGCGCTGATCACCTCGGTGACGTCATACGACGGCGGCAGGCCGATCCGTCGGATCGCCATCGCCGGTGTCTGGAATCCGGCGGCCAGGATCGCCGCGCCCAGCGCGGCGGCCTGCTCGGGGCCCGGGCCCACCACGCTGTGCACCCCGAGCCGGTCGGTCAGCGCGGTCGCGACGCCCTTCATGGCCACCGTGTCCCGCGCCACCAGTCCGTCCCCGGTCACGATCACGGCGTCGAGGTTCGAGGGCAACCAGCCGAAGGCGCCGAGCGCGGTGGAGAGCTGCGCGGTCGGCGACGTCCCGCTACCCGCGGGGAACCGGAAGGAGCGACCGACCAGGACACCCGAGCGCACCAGGCTCACGGTCGTTCCCGCGTCGTCCGCGTGATACGTCCCGATCAGCTGGCCCGGTGTCTCCGCGACCTCGGATTCGAACCAGGCACACGTCGCTTCCGCGTCGGACACCAGCGTGATCTGCGGCATGCCGCCGTAGTCGAGCGATTCCCGGAGGTCCGCCACGGACTCGGAATCCCAGTTGGACGGGTAGGTCGCCCAGACGTGCGGCGTGCCGCCGTCCCGACCACCGTGGTCCGGCAGCGGCTCACATTCATGCAACAGGCTGCTGATCGCCGTCGCGACCACGTCCTCCGCCCGATACCGGGTGCCGTCGCTCGCCGCGACCCCCTCGGGGTCGCCGACCCTCGACAGGAACCCGGACAGCGTGTGCTCCGTCCCACCGTCCTGCCCGACACCGCCGAGCACGGTGCTCCCGTCGGAGCCAACATGCAGCACCGTGTCGCGGACGATGACTATGGGGTCCGGGGTTCCCACGCCGTTCGACGCGATCACCGTGTGCGACACGATGCTGCCCACCCTGAGCCCAATTCCCACGGACACGCCAACACCTCATTCGGTATGAACAGATCACCGCCCGCGCGCCGAATCATTCAGCGCGCGGCCGGGTTACATCTTGCTATGCCGACGTTCAGGTGGGCGTGCGACACGACGGCAAGAGCGCCCGGTTCCCATTTTTTGCGATGCCCTTGCGGGTGTTCGGGGTCCGCGGACCGCCGGTGCCGCGGCCCGGCGTCAGGCCAACGCCAGGAAGAGCTTCTCGAGCTCCGCCTCGGTCATCGGCTCCTGGTTGTCCCGGTTGGTTCCGGACAGGCAATCGCGTAGGCCGGTCGCGACGATCTTGAAACCGGCGCGGTCCAACGCACGCGAGACCGCGGCGAGCTGGGTCACCACGTCCTTGCAGTCGCGGCCGCTCTCGATCATCGAGATGACGCCCGCCAGTTGGCCCTGCGCGCGCCGCAGCCTGTTGAGCACCAACGCGATGCTCTCCTCGTCACCCGTCATTGCGCCACTCCCTGTTCTCACGTCCGGATCCGTCGACTCCGATGGTACCCGCCGGGGTATGTGATCGCGGGCGGGTGCGGCCCTGGCCTGCGCAGATGCTAATGTCGCCGTGTTGAGACACGGGGTGCTCCGCAAGTCGCGGGGCTGAGAGCAGACCCGAGAACCTGGCCAGGTAATGCTGACGAAGGGATGTCATGGCTTCGCATACGCCCACCACGGGCGGCCCCACTAGCGGGGGCACCGACCGCTTCACCGAACACCTGTGGGATCACACCAAGGCGCTGCGCGTCGCGATCGATGAGCTGGAGTTCCTCCACCGTCTCGGCGACGGCAGCCTGCCGCTGGACGTCTTCCGCTTCTACGTCGAGCAGGACTCGCTGTACCTGAGCGGGTACGCCAAGGCGCTGGCCATTCTCGCGTCGCGGGCACCCGACCCGGCGTCCGCCGCCTTCTGGGCCACCTCCGCCGCCAGCGCGGCCGTGGTCGAGACCTCACTGCACGAGGACCTGCTGTCGGGCGGGGTGCTGCCGCCCGCCGAGCAGAAAGCCCGGCACTCCCCGACCTGCCTCGGCTACGTCTCGTACCTGATCGCGGCCGCGGCAACCGAGCCGTACCCGGTCGCGGCGGCGGCGATCCTGCCGTGCTTCTGGATCTACGCCGAGGTCGGGCGCGACCTGGCCGCGAGCGCGGCGAAGGTGCTGGCCGCCGATCCCGGACATCCGTACGCGCAGTGGGTGTCCACCTACGACGCCGAGGAGTTCCAGACCTCCGCGGCGACCGCCCGCACCCTGGTCGACGCGGCCGCGGCCGCCGCCACCCCGGGCGAGCGCGAGGCGATGGTCGAGGCGTTCACCGTCGCGACGCGGTACGAACTCCTGTTCTGGGACACCGCGCTCCACCCGCAGCCCTGGCCCGCGCCGTGAGCGCCCGGATCCGCCGCGCGCTCGCGGGCGCCGTCGTCGCGCTGTCCTCGCTGTCATTGCTCACCGCGTGTGGCTCCGACACCGACTCCGGGGAGACCATCCGGTTCGCCCTCGACTGGACGCCGAACACCAACCACACCGGGCTCTTCGTGGCGGAGCAGCAGGGGTACTTCGCCGACGCCGGACTGGACGTGGAGGTGTTGCCGTACAACAACACCGCGGTCGACACCCTCGTCGACGCGGGCAACGCCGAGTTCGGGATCAGCACCCACGACGCGTCGACGTTCTCCCGGGCCTCCGGCGCGCACACCATCTCGGTCCTGGCACCGCTGCAGCACTGGGCGACCGCGATCGGCGTCCGCGCCGACCGGGCCGACATCGTCAGCCCCAAGGACCTCGACGGCAAGACCTATGCCGGGTTCGGCGATCCGGGCGAGAACGAGACGCTGCGCCAGGTGATCCGAAACGACGGCGGCACCGGCGATTTCAACTCGGTCACCCTCGGCACGTCCGCATACGAGGCCGTCTACTCCGGCAAGGCCGACTTCACCGTCTCCTACTTCGCGTGGGAGGGCATCGAGGCCGAGCATGCGGGCACCCCGATGCGGTACTTCCGCTACACCGACTACGGGTTCCCCGACGCCTACGCCATCGTGATCGACGGCAACGAGGACTGGCTCGCATCGCACCCCGAGCAGGCAGGCAAGTTCGTTCAGGCGCTGCAGCGGGGCTACCAGTTCGCCGCGGACAACCCGGACGAGGCCGCGAAGATGCTCATCGAGGCCAACCCGGGCGCCTTCAACGACGAGTCACTGGTGATCGAGAGCCAGCGGATGCTCGCCTCGCAGTACATGAAGGACACGACCGGGAAGGTCGGCACCCAGACCCTGCCGCAATGGGCAGGCAACTCCGGATTCCTCTACCAGCACGGACTGCTCGCCGGCCCGGACGGCAACACCTTGACCACCGAACCCGACTGGTCGACGTACTTCACCGATGACTACCTCGGCCCTTCGTAGACTGACCCCCGCCCTGGTGGTGGTGGCGGCGCTTGTCGTCGCCTGGCAGATCTATGTCGACGTCAGTGGGATCCGTCCGCAACTGCTGCCGTCACCGGTGCGCGTCGCGCAGCAGGGATGGGGGCATCGCGAGGAGATCGCCGTGCACGCGGGCGCCACGCTGACGGTGACCCTGATCGGGTTCTCGGTGTCGCTGGTCCTGGCGTGGGCGCTGGCGATCCTGGTGGATTTCTCGCCGTGGCTGCGCCGCGCGTTCGTGCCGTTGTTCGTGGCCTCGCAGACGCTGCCGATCATCGCGATCGCCCCCCTGATGATCATCTGGTTCGGGTTCGGGCTGCTGCCGAAGGTCCTGGTGATCGCCCTGGCCACCTTCTTCCCGATGGCGATCGGGCTGATCGAGGGCTTCGCCTCGACCGAACGGGAGGCAGGCGCGCTGCTGCGCAGCATGCGTGCCTCGCGTTGGCAGGTGTTCCGGTACGTCCGGCTGCCGTCCGCGCTGCCGCGGTTCTTCACCGCGCTGCGGATCGGCATCACCTACGCCGTCGTCGGGGCGGTGTTCGCCGAGTACGTCGGGGCCAGCAAGGGACTCGGCATCTACATGAGCCTGCAGAAGAACTCGTTCCGCACCGACCTGGTGCTGGCGGCGGTGCTGGTCACCGCCGTCATCAGCATCGCCCTGTACCTGCTCACCTTCGCGGTCGAGCGGGTCGTCGCCCCGTGGTCCCGGATGGAGCACGGCCGTGGGTGAGGCACGGGGATCGAGGATCGCGCTCGAGGGGATCACCAAGTCGTATCCGCTGCCCGGGCGCGGCGGCGGCGCCGCCCGTCGACACGGCACCGGTTCCCGCCTCGTGCTGGACCGGGTGTCATTCGACGCCGCCCCCGGCGAGTTCGTCTCCGTCATCGGCCCGAGCGGCTGCGGCAAGAGCACGGTGTTCAACATCCTCGCCGGGCTGGACTCGCCGGACTCGGGCCGGGTGCTCGTCGGCGACGAGGCCTCGTCGGGAACCCCGCACAGCGCGTACATGCCGCAGAAGGACCTGCTGTTCCCGTGGCGAACGATCCTCGACAACACCGCGCTCGGGCTCGAGGTGCAGGGGATCGACAAGCGGGAGGCCAGGCGCCGCGCCCGCGAGCTGTTCCCGATCTTCGGCCTGTCCGGGTTCGAGGACGCCCGCCCGTTCCAACTGTCGGGCGGGATGCGCCAACGCGCCGCGATGCTGCGCACGGTCGTCCAGGACCGCGAGCTGCTGCTGCTCGACGAGCCGTTCGGTGCGCTCGATTCGCTGACCCGCACCGAGATGCAGGACTGGCTGCAGCAGGTGTGGCAGCAGTACCGGTGGATGGTCCTGATGATCACGCACGACATCCGTGAGGCGGTCTACCTCTCCGACCGGGTGATCGTGCTGTCGGCCCGGCCCGCAACCGTGCGCCGGGAGGTGCGGGTGGACCTGCCGCGACCCCGGGAGCTGTCCGTCGTCACCTCGCCCGAATTCGTCGCTGTGGAGCAGGAGCTGCTGGAGGTGCTGCACGAGGAGTCGCGCCGCGCGCTCGCCGAGCAGGAGTCGGCGCCTCGGTGACCCGCGGACCTGGCGCCACCGACGCGCTGCGGCCACACTGGAGTTGAATCCCGGGTCGACGACGGGCCGGGGCGATACCGCAGGAGAATTGCCATGGGTAGCAGGGGACCGTTCGGCATCGATCCGGAAGACATCGAGCGCATCGCCCGCGAGGCCAGTGCGGGACTGCGCGACGCGGCCGAGAAGTTCGGCAGGTTCCTCGACGATGCAGGCATCCCGTACTCGCACTCGTTCAATGTAGGGACCAGCACGTCGTGGCCCCGGCCGAAACCGGAGACCACGGGCGACGCCGGCGACGGCGTGTGGGCGATCTACACCGTCGACGAGGACGGGTCCGCCCGGGTCGACCAGGTGTTCGCCACGGAGCTCGAGGCGCTGCGGACACACAAGAACAACACCGATCCGCGGCGGCTGGTGCGATTCCTGCCGTACGGGGTGACGGTGAGTGTGCTGGACGAGAACGCCGACGCCGACGACACCCCGGACGCGGCGCGCGCCGATTACACCGAGCCGGAGGTCGGCGGCGACACCGGAGCATTCCCCGCCGACAGCTGACGAGCCGACCGCGTCATCGCCGAGCCGATTCGTCGGCGAACCCGGCCGCGGCCAACTGGCCGACGATCTGGTCGACCTAGGCGAACTGGTCGACCCGAACCTGCCCGGCCCGCCAGGTGCGGTAACCGCCATCCAGGTTGCGCACGCTGCGTCCGAGCTGACGCAGCAGCTGGGTCGCCGTGTGGCCGCGCTGGCCGACCTGGCAGACCGCGATCAGCTGGCCCTCCGGCAATTCGGCTGCGCGCGACCGCAACTGGTCGAGCTCGATGTTGACCGCACCGGGGATCGAGCCCAGGGCGAACTCGGCCGGGGTGCGCACGTCCACCAGCACCGCACCGGCCTCGGCCAGCGCGGGCAGCTCGTGCCACTGCACGGTGGCGGTGGTGCCGGTGCGCAGGTTGTCGGCGACGTAGCCGAGCATGTTCACCGGGTCCTTCGCCGAACCGAACTGCGGCGCGTAGGCCAGTTCGAGGTCCGCCAGGTCCGCGGCGGTGAGGCCGCCGACCATGGCGGTGGCGATCACGTCGATGCGCTTGTCCACGCCGTCACCGCCGACGCCCTGGGCGCCGAGGATCGCGTCGGTGTCCGGGTCGACGAGCAGCTTGAGCGACATGCCCTGCGCGCCCGGGTAGTAGCCGGCGTGCGACTGCGGGTGCGTGTGGATGGCCCGATACCCGCGGCCTGCCGCGCGCAGCCGCTTCTCGTTCCAGCCCACCGCGGCAACCATCAGCGAGAACACCCCGACGATCGCGGTGCCGACGACGGGGCGCGCCCGCACCGGCCTGCCCGCGATCACGTCCGCGACCAGCCGGCCCTGCCGGTTCGCGGGGTTCGCCAGCGGGACCAGCCCGGCGCCGCCGGTGAGCGCGTCGGTCTTCTCGACCGCATCGCCGACCGCGTAGACCCCCGCCGCGGAGGTGCGCATGCTCGCGTCGACCACGATGCCGCCGCGGGGTCCGACCTCGATGCCGGCGCCGACCGCCAGCGCGGTCTCCGGCCGCACCCCGATCGCCATCACGACGATGTCGGCCGGGACCAGCCGGCCGTCGGCGAGGGTCACGGTGTCCGCGCCGATTCCGGTCACCTGGGTGCCGAGCTCGAGCCGGACACCGTTGCCGCGCAGCTCATCCGCGACCGGCGACGCCATCTCGGGATCGAGCGGGGCCAGCACCTGGTCGGCCAGCTCGACGACGGTGACCTCGAGTCCACGGTGTCGCAGGTTCTCGGCGAGTTCGACGCCGATGAATCCGGCCCCGACGATCACCGCGGTGCGGGCGTCGGCGTCGAGTGCGCCGACCAGCCGGTCCACGTCCTCGACGTCGCGCAGGACCAGCGCACGCCCGACCCCCTCGATGTCGGGGACGATGGGGCTCGCGCCGGGGCTGAGCACCAGCGAGTCGTACGACTCCACGGTCTCGTCGCCGGTCCGCAGCTCGCGGACGGTGACGGTCCCGGCGGCGGGGTCGACGGCGACCACCTCGGTGCGCACCCGGACGTCGAGGCGGAACCGGGCGGCGAGGCTCTCCGGGGTCTGCAGCAGCAGCGCCTCCCTGTCCTCGATGACCCCACCGGCGTAGTAGGGCAGCCCGCAGTTCGCGAACGACACGTGCGCACCGCGCTCGAAGACGACGATCTCCGCCTCCTCGTCCAGGCGACGCAACCTGGTCGCGGCGGACATACCTCCGGCGACCCCACCCACGATGACGACCTTCACGGCGACTCCTCTCAGTCGAGTCCTACTATACCCCCTAGGGTATCTGAAGGGCCCGTGGCCGTGACCGGTCACACCCCGGGACGCCGAGGTCAGCGCCTGCGGACCAGCCGCACGACGGCGTACCCGACGAGGACGACCAGCGCGCCGAAGCCCACCCAGGGGACGGCCCGGCCGAGGAAGACGATCAGTCCGTGCAGCGCGGACAGCAGCGCGTGCCACCCGGCGACGACGCCGTCCCAGAAGCTGTCCGGGTCCGCGCTGTCCGGCCCGTCGGTGGTGATGTCGATCGAGATCGTCGCGAGCTCGACCTGGTCGGCCAGCGCGCGCCGCTGCGCGACGAGGCTGTCGAGTTCCGCCTGCCGCTCCGAGAGCGCGTTCTCGGCTTCGATCAGATCCGCGGTGTTCGCGGCGGTCGCGATCAGCCCCTGCAGCCGCGTGACCGAGGCCTGCAGCGCACCGATACGCGCGTCGAGATCCTGGGTCTGCATGGTGACATCGCTCTTGCTGACGCTCACCCCGGTCACCTCACCGAGGTCCGAGATCTCGTCGAGGGTGGCGGTGAGGCGGTCCGCCGGGATCCGAACCGTCAGCGAACTGCTCGGCTCGGTGTCGTCGGTCCGCGGCCGCTCGGTCCGGTCGTCGACCCGTCCGCCCGCGTCCTCGACGATGCGCACGACGGTGCGGCCGGCGTCGATGGGGTCTGTCGCGATGAGCGAGACCGTGCCGGTGGTGACCTCCTGACGTTCGGCGAGGCCCTCCGCGGGCGCCGGGGCGAGCTTCGCGTCGGGTGCGATGCCCGCGTCGGCACCGGCCGTGAGCGACGACTGCGACTCGGACTGCGACTGCTCGGGTTCGCCGCCACTGCACCCCGCCAACAACGCAGTCAGGATCAGGATCGTGGCGAGCGCGGGTGCCTTCATACCGGGATGCTAGGCCGGTGGCCGTCGGTGGACGGAGCTCCGACACGCCGCTCGGCGTTCATTCGGTGCGGTTCACCGATAGTCCCGGGACTTGCCCGTCATCCGCAGGTCCATCCGCTGCAACCGGTCCGCCACCACCGTCACCGCTCCCTCCGCGTTCTGTACCTTTCCCCGGACCAGGAGCGCGGGCGCGGTGTGCGCGAGCGTGCGGTAACGAGCCCAGAGTCCCACCGAGCAGACCACGTTCACCATCCCCGTCTCGTCCTCGAGGTTGATGAAGGTGACCCCGCCCGCGGTGGCCGGGCGCTGGCGGTGGGTGACCGCTCCCCCGACCAGCACCCGGTCGCCGTCGGACACCGCCAGCAATCCCGATGCCGGGGTCACGCCCAGCGCGTCGAGCTGGGGGCGCAGGAACTCGGTGGGATAGGAGTCCGGCGAGACCCCGGTCGCCCACACATCCGCGGCCGCGAGCTCGACGTCGCTCATCCCGGGCAGGGTGGGCGCGACGGTGGAGGCGCCCATGCCCGGCAGCCGTCCCGGCCGCTCCCCCGCGGCCGCCCCCGCCGCCCACAGCGCCTGCCGGCGCGACCCGGCGAAACAGCCGAGCGCGCCCGCGGTGGCCAGCGACTCCGCCTGCGGGGTGGTCAGTTCCACCCGACCGGTCAGGTCGAGCAGGGAGGTGTAGGGCCCGCCCTCGCACCTGGCCGCCACGATCTTCTCCGCCAGTGCCGAACCGATGTGCCGCACCTCCCCGAGACCCAGCCGGACCTCCAGCCCGTCGCCCTCGAGCGTGGCGTGCGCCAGGCTGGCGTTCACGTCCGGCCCGTGCACCCGGACCCCATGCCTGCGGGCGTCGGCGACCAGCGACTGCGGGGAGTAGAACCCCATCGGCTGGGCCCGAAGCAGGCCGGCGCAGAAGGTCGCCGGGTGGTGCAGCTTGAACCAGGCCGAGTAGAACACCAGCGCGGCGAAGCTCTGCGAATGGCTTTCCGGGAAGCCGAAATTCGCGAAGGCGTACAGCTTCTCGAAGATCCGGTCCGCCACTTCCCCTGTGACGCCGTGCAGTTCGCGCATCCCGTCGTAGAACCGGCCGCGCAGCCGTTCCATCCGCTCCGGCGACCGCTTGGACCCCATCGCCCGGCGCAGCTGGTCGGCCTCGGCCGCCGTGAACCCGGCCACGTCGACCGCCATCTGCATCAGCTGTTCCTGGAACAGCGGCACCCCCAGGGTCCGCGCCAGGGCCTTCTCCAGCGACGGGTGGTCGTAGGTGACCGGCTCGATCCCGTTGCGGCGCCGGATGTACGGGTGCACCGAGCCACCCTGGATGGGCCCGGGCCGGATCAGCGCCACCTCCACCACCAGGTCGTAGAAGTTGCGCGGCTTCAGTCGCGGCAGGGTGGCCATCTGGGCGCGGGATTCCACCTGGAACACCCCGACAGAATCGGCTCGCTGCAGCATCTCGTAGACCGCCTCCTCGGACAGGTCCAGCCTGGCCAGATCCACCTCGAGGTTCTTGTGCTCGGCGACCAGGTCGATCATGTAGTGCAGCGCGGAGAGCATGCCTAGCCCGAGCATGTCGAACTTGACCAGCCCCACAGCCGCGCAGTCGTCCTTGTCCCACTGGAGAACGCTCCGGTTCTCCATCCGTGCCCATTCCACCGGGCACACGTCGGCGATCGGACGGTCGCAGATCACCATGCCGCCGGAGTGGATGCCGAGATGCCGGGGCAGGCCCTCGATCTGGCCCGCGAGCTCCAGCACGGCGGGCGGGATATCGGTGCCGGTTTCGCCGGCGACGCCGGTCCATCGGCTGACCTGCTTGCTCCACGCATCCTGCTGACCCTGCGAGAAGCCAAGTGCCCGAGCCATGTCCCGCACCGCCATCTTGCCGCGGTAGGTGATGACGTTCGCGACCTGCGCCGCATAGGCGCGGCCGTAGCGGTTGTAGACGTACTGGATCGCCTCCTCGCGGCGATCCGATTCGATGTCGACGTCGATGTCGGGTGGGCCGTCCCGTTCGGGCGAGAGGAACCGCTCGAACAGCAGCTTGTTCCCCACTGGGTCGACGTTGGTGATGCCGATCGCGTAGCAGACGGCCGAGTTCGCCGCCGATCCCCTGCCCTGGCAGAGGATGTCGTTGCGGTGACAGAAGGACACGATGTCGTGCACGACGAGGAAGTAGCCCGGGAACCCGAGCTGGGCGACGATCGTCAGCTCGTGCTCGATCTGCCGGTAGGCGTCGGGCCGCTGCTCGGGAGTGCCGTAGCGCCGCCGGGCGCCCGCCATCGTCAGTTCGCGCAGCCAGCCGTTCTCGTCGTGGCCCTCGGGCACCTCGAACGGCGGTAGCTCGGGCGCGATCAGCCGCAGGTCGAAGGAACACTCGCGGCCCAGCTCGACCGCGCCCGGCACCGCGGTGGGATGCGCGGCGAACAGCCGGGCCATCTCCGCCCCGGACCGCAGGTGCGCGCCGCCGGTCGGCCCCAGCCATCCGGCCGCCTCGTCCAGGCTCTGCCTGGCTCGGATCGCCGCCATCGCCATGGCCAGGCGTCGGCGCGGCGGTCCGGCGAAATGCGCTGCGGTGGAGGCGATGACGGGCAGTCCCGCCGCCCTGGCGAGCCCGGCCAGCGCGCCGTTGCGTTCGTCGTCCTCGGCCACGCCGTGGTGGGTGAGCTCGACGGCGACCCGGTCCCTGCCGAACCTCTCGATCAGCCCGCGCAGCTCCGCCTCCGCCGCCGAGACGCCCCCGGAGTCGAGCGCCATGCGCACGTGCCCCTTGCGGCAACCGGTGAGGATCTGCCAGTGCCCACCCGCCGCCTCGGTCAGCGCGTCCAGGTCGTAGCGCGGCTTGCCCTTCTCGCCGCCAGCCAGGTGCGCCGCCGCGAGCTGCCGCGACAGCCGCCGGTAGCCCTCCCGCCCGCGCGCCAGCACCAACAGATGGGTGCCGCCCGGGTCCGGCGTCCCGGTCCGCGAACCGGCCGAATCCGCATCGTGTGACGGCAGGGACAATTCGGCACCGAAGACGGTGCGCATGTTCAGCTCCTTGGCCGCCTCCGCGAACCGCACCACCCCGTAGAGCCCGTCGTGGTCGGTCAGCGCGATCGCCTCGAGCCCCAGCCGGACCGCTTCCTCCACCAGTTCCTCGGGCGGGCTCGCGCCGTCGAGAAAGCTGAAGGCCGAATGCGCGTGCAGCTCCGCGTACGGCACGGTCGGCGTCTCGTCATGGGAGATCGGGCCTGCGCGGTACTCGCCGCGCTTGCGGGACCAGGCCGGGCTGTCGCTGCCGTCGCCGGGGTACATCGCCTCCGGCGGGTTCCGTCCAGGCCTGCCGGAGAGCACCCGCTCCATCTCCGACCATGTCGGCGGCCCGTTTCCCCAGCCCATCGCATTCACCTTCCCTGCGCATCCGCCGCCGGGGACCCGGCGACGGAGCTCGAGCGGGGAAGTCGCATCGAACGTGTGTTCTATTATGGTCCGAGCCGGGCGCAGGAGTCAACCGGCCTCACACGATGAGCACCGCCGCGCCGGTCACCCGCCCCTCCTTCAGGTCCGACAGCGCCCGGTCGGCCTCGTCGAGCGAGTACCCCATCGCACTGACCAGCAGCCGATGCGTCCCCGCGAATTCCAGGAACTCGCGGGCGTCGGCGCGGGTGTTGGCCGTGACCGATCGCAGCGTGCGCTCCTGGAACAGGTGCCGCTGATAGTTCAGGGGCGGGATGTCGGAGAGGTGGATGCCGGCGACGGCCAGCGTCCCGCCCCGATCCAGGGCGGCCAGCGCGGTCGGGACCAGCTCGCCGACCGGGGCGAACAGGATCGCCGAGTCCAGCGGCACCGGCGGCGGATCCGCGGCGCCGGATGCCGAGGAGGCGCCGAGCTCGAGCGCCAGGGCCCTGGCCCGCTCCCCCCTCGTCATCACGTGGACCTCGGCGCCCCGAGCCAACGCGACCTGCGCCGCGAGATGGGCGCTGCCGCCGAAGCCGTAGATCCCCAGGCGCCCGCCCGCCGGCACGTCCGCACACGTCAACGCCCGGTAGCCGATGATCCCGGCGCACAGCAGTGGCGCCAGCTCCTCGTCCAGGTAGCCGTCGGGCAGCCGGTGCGCGAACGCGGCGGGCACGGTGGCGAACTCCGCGTACCCGCCGTCGACGTCCCATCCTGTGTACCGCGAGTGCGGGCAGAGGTTCTCCCGACCCCGGCGGCAGTACCGGCACTCGCCACAGGTCCGCCGGAGCCACCCGATCCCGACCCGATCGCCGAGACCGAAGTCCGAGCCGGCCTCGTCGCCCCACCCGACCACCTCGCCCACCACCTCGTGGCCGGGCACCACGTGGCTGCGATGCACGGGCAGATCGCCCTCGACCACGTGCAGGTCGGTGCGGCAGACCCCGCACACGCGCACCCGCACCAGCAGCTCCGAGGGGCCCGGTTCCGGCACCGGCAACTCGGCGAGCTCCACCGGCTCACCGCGCATCGGCCCGGGCTCGCGGACCCGCCATCCCGACATGACATCCGGAATGCCCATGGGTCCACTCTCCGCGTTTCGGCGGCCGGGCACCAGGGGAAGCCCCGCGCAGGCCATCGGTAGAGTCGGGGCGCATCCGACCCCCCGATCCGAGAGAGTCCTACATGACGCGCTGGGCCAAATTCGTCGTCTCCCGGAAATGGTGGGTCCTGATCCTGACGGTGCTCGCCGTGGTGATCAGCGGACTCTGGGGACTCGGGGTGTTCAGCAAGCTCAGCCAGGGCGGCTATATCGACCCGAACAGCGAAGCGGCACAGGTCAGCTCGCTGGTCAACGAGAAGTTCGGCCCGCAGTCACCGGACATCGTCGCGATCTACACCGCGCCCGAGGGCAAGACCCTCGCGGACATCGGATCCGAGGTCGAACAGAACCTGGCGGCCTTCCGCGACCAGGTACCCACCCTCGGCACCGCCTCGTACTGGTCCGTCGACCCGAACACCGCGAAGCTGATGACCTCCAACGACGGCACCAAGGCCCTCGCGACGATCTCGATCGACTGGGACGCGGGCGCGGAGTTCACCGAGCTCGACAAGATGACCGCGGCGCTCACCCCACCGGGCATCGACACCGAGTTCGCGGGCGGCACCGTCGTCGGGTACTCGTTCAACGTCCACCTGCAGCAGGACCTGGTGCGCGCGGAGGCCATCGCGCTGCCGATCACCCTGCTGCTCCTGGTGGTCGTCTTCGGCACCGTCACGGCCGCGGCCGTGCCGGTGTTCGTCGGAATGCTCGCGGTGCTCAGCGCGCTGGCGATCCTGCGGCTGCTCACCACCGTCACCGAGGTCAGTTCGTTCTCGATCAACGTCGCCTCCCTGCTCGGTCTCGGCCTGGCCATCGACTACGGCCTGTTCATCGTCAGCCGCTTCCGGGAGGAGCTGGCCTCGGGCACCGATCCCGGCGCCGCGGTGCGCCGCACGGTGGACACGGCCGGCCGCACCGTGATGTTCTCCGGATTGCTGTTGGTCTGCGCCTTCGCGGGCATGCTGGTGTTCCCGCAGGCGGTCATCCGTTCGCTCGGCTTCGGTGCGATCGCCGCCGTGACGGGGGCCGCGGTGCTCTCCCTCACCGCGGTGCCCGCGCTGCTCGCGGTCCTCGGCCACCGGATCAACTCGCTCGCGTGGCGGCGCGGAACCGTCGAACGCGGCGAGGAGCGGGCCCGCAAGTTCTGGGGCGGCGTGGTCACCAAGGTGATGCGCAGGCCGGCCACGGTGGCGGTGACCATCACCGCGGGCCTGCTGCTGCTGGCCGCCCCGCTGTTCGGCGCCAGCCTCGGCGAGGTCACCTACACCGCGCTGCCGCCGAACGACCCGGCCCGCACCGCGGCAGACACGCTGTCCACCGAATTCCCCACCACCGGTGAGGCCGCGACGGTGATGGTGCGCGGTGAGAACGGGGCGCCACCCACCACCGCCCAGCTCAGCGAGGTCGGTGCGCAGGTGCGGGCCGTCGACGGTGTGGCCGCTGCGCGGATGGTCGCGGCGGCCGACGATTTCGCGGTCCTGTCCGCGACCTACGCCGAGGGGGCGACCCCGGGCCAGGTCGTCCGCGACGTGCGGGCCATCCCGGCCCCGGCGGGCGTCGACGTATTGGTCGGCGGCGGCGCCGCCCTCGTCGACGACGGCAACGCCGCGGTCACCGCGAAGCTGCCCCTGATGCTCGCGATCATGGTCGGCTCGACCCTGGTGCTGCTGTTCCTCGCGTTCGGGTCGGTCGTCCTGCCGATCAAGGCGGTGGCGATGGCCGGGCTGAGCATGGCCGCCACGTTCGGCGTGCTGACCTGGATCTTCCAGAACGGTCACGGCGCCGAACTGCTCGACGTGACCCCAGCTCCGCTCGAGGCGACCTTCGTAGTCCTGATCCTCGCGGTGGTATTCGGCCTCTCCACCGACTACGAGGTGTTCCTCATGTCGAGGATGGTCGAGGCGCGGGCGAACGGGGCGACCACCGAGGAGGCCGTTCGCTTCGGCGCCGAGCGGACGGGCCGGATCGTGACCACAGCCGCGGCGCTGCTGATCATCGTGACCGGTGCCTTCACCATCTCCGGGCTGTCGATCATGCGGTTCCTCGGTGTCGGCATGATCCTGGCTCTGATCATCGACGCGACCGTGGTCCGGATGCTGCTCGTCCCGTCACTGGTCAAGCTGATGGGCGAGGCGAACTGGTGGGCGCCCGCATGGATGCGGAAGCTGCACGAGAAGGTCGGCATCGGGCACTGACCGGTTGGCGTTCAGCACACCCGCTTGGCGAGATGAACCAACGCGTAGCCCGCCGGGAGTCGGCGTGCGATGGGTTTCCTCATATCCGAACCGGGCGTAGAGCCGGAGGTTGCCCAGGCTGCGCTCACCCGTGAACAACTGCACGTCGGTCACCGACGCCGGTAGGCGCTGCTCCACGATGGCCAGCAGGCGACTGCCCAACCCTCGCCCCTGCACATCCGGGGCAACGACCAGTCTGCCCAGCTCTGCCACGTTCGGCTCCTCCGACGAGATGTGGAAGCGAACGGCGGCCACGAGGCGAACGGCCTCATCGCGTAGACCGATCGCCGTCACACCGGGTTCGGACAGTTCGCTCGACAACTCGCCGAATGACTGCGTCAGCGGAGGTAGGTCCAGATCGTTATGGGCCTGGGCCTCAGTCACATACGCGGCACACTGCAAGGTCAGCAACTCACCCGCGGCCTCCGCCGTCAACCACACCACCGATTCCATGGTTCCACTCGTCCAGGCGCCGATATCGCCCCTTCCACAAGTTCTTACTTCGGAGTAAGTTAACTGGCGTAGCCCTATGCAGGAGGAGAGCTGATGTCGACCTACATCGTGACCGGCGGGACCGGGTTCCTCGGCCGCCACGTGCTCGCGCTGCTGCTGCGCCGCGATCCCGACGCCCAGGTGCACGTGCTGGTGCGACCGGCCTCGGTGACCCGGCTCGAGCGCCTGGCCGCCGACTGGGAGGGCGGCGACCGGGTGCACCCGCTGATCGGCGACCTCACCGAGCCCGGGCTCGGCCTCGCCGCCACACCGCCCGCCGCCGACCACCTCCTGCACCTCGGCGCGATCTACGACATGACCGCGGGCGACGAGCAGGCGAGCACCAACGTCGAGGGCACCAGGTCGGTCATCGAGCTCGCCCGGCGGACCGGCGCCACCCTGCACCACGTGTCCTCGATCGCGATCGCAGGCGACTACAAGGGCACATTCACCGAGGACGACTTCGACCTCGGCCAGGGCTTCCCCACCGCGTATCACCGGACCAAGTTCGAGGCCGAGAAGCTTGTGCGCGAGGCCCCCGGGCTGACCTGGCGGGTGTACCGTCCCGCCGCGGTCGTCGGGGATTCGACCACCGGCGAGATGGACAAGATCGACGGGCCGTACTACCTGTTCCCCGCCATCGCCGGGCTCGCCAAGCTGCCCTCCCGACTCCCGGTGGCGGTGCCCAGCCTCGGCGCCACCAACCTGGTCCCCGTCGACTTCGTGGCCAAGGCCATCGTCGCGCTGATGCCGGCGCCCGGCCACGACGGCGAGGCCTTCCACCTGGTGAACCCCGAACCGCAGCCGATGCGCGAGGTGTACGCGGCCCTGGCCCAGGCCTCCGGCGCCCCGCATCCGGTGGCCGACCTGCCCGGCGTCGTCGCCGCCCCGGTGATGCGACCGCCGTTGCGCAGCGTCAAGGCCGCCAGGAACGTGGTGCTGGGCAGGCTCGGCATCCCGCCGGTCATCCTCGACCACCTCACGCTGCCCACCACCTTCGACTCCGCCAAGACCCAGGAGGCGCTGCGCGGTACCGGGATCACCGTGCCGCCCTTCGGTTCCTACGCAGGCATCCTGTGGTCATACTGGGAACGCAACCTCGACCCGGCGCGCAGCCGCCGGTCCGGCCCCCTGGCCGGCAGGCACGTGATGATCACCGGTGGGTCGTCGGGGATCGGGCGCGCCTCGGCGCGCGCCGTCGCCGCCAAGGGCGCGACCGTGCTGCTGCTGGCCCGCGGCGCCGAGGAACTCGAGGCCACCGTCGCCGAGATCCGGGCCGAGGGCGGCGCCGCGTTCGGGTACCCCTGCGACATCACCGACGGGGAATCGGTCGACCAGACCGTCAAGACCATCCTCGACGAGCACGACCACGTCGACATGCTGGTCAACAACGCCGGCCGATCGATCCGACGCAGCGTGTTCGCCTCCACCGACCGGCTGCACGACTACGAACGCACCATGGCCGTCAACTACTTCGGCGCGGTCCGGCTGGTCCTGGCGCTGCTCCCCCAGATGCGCGAGCGCGGCTTCGGTCATGTCGTGAACATCTCCAGCGCCGCCGTGCAGAGCCACACGCCCCGGTTCTCCGCCTACGTCGCCAGCAAGGCCGCCCTCGACGGATTCACCGACACCATTGCCTCCGAGACGCTTTCGGCGGGCATCACCTTCACCACCATCCACATGCCGCTCGTCGAGACCCCCATGATCACGCCGTCGGGGAAGGCGAACATCGGCAAGGTCATCAGCCCGGAGAAGGCCGCGGCGATGGTGGTTCGCGGGCTGATCGAGCGCCCCAAGCGGATCGACGACCCGCTGGGCACCCTCGGCGAATACGGCCAGCTGTTCGCGCCCGGCGTCAAAGACCGGGTGCTGCACCGGATGTACCGGGCGTTCCCGGACTCCCCCGCCGCCAAGGGCGTGACCGAGAACGGCGCCGCGGTCCCCGTCGCGCCGCCCGCGGCGACACCCGCTGCGAAACCGAGGCACTCCACCGTCTCGAAGGTGGGACGACGGATCGCCCGCGTGGTGCCCGGCACCCACTGGTGAGGCGGTGCGGTCGGGCTAGCGCGGGCGGATCAGTGCCTGCGCCACGATGACCCGATCACCGTCGAAGGTGACGGCGGGCGATCCGTGCAGGTCGTAGCCGGCGTCGAGGGCGGCGCTGACCCGCAGACAGAACTCGGCGTCGTCGGGCCCGGTGAGGACGCGGTACCGCGGCAGTTCACTGTTCTCGGACATGCACCCCAGTGTCGCAGGGAGCGCGGCGATCACGCGGCAAGCGGCCGGACCGATTCCGCGACCAGCGCGACGACGGCCTTCGACGCGGCGCCGCAGCTCGGCGGGCGTGCCTCCAGTTCGGTCCGCGACAGCTCGACCACCCAGGCCCGCCCGTCGCGGTGGCGGACCACCGGCAGCGCGCCGGACTCGTCCACCGTGAGGTCCGAGGCACTCGCCGAAACCTGCTCCCGCACCGCGATTTCTGCGACCTGGCCGGCCGAGTCCCAGCAGCTCCGGCCGCGGAGCCCCTCGAGCTGGACCTCACCGCGACCGGCCGCGAGCACCGCCTCGGCGCTCTGCCACGCGCCGAGCCGTCCGTAGGTGTACCCCGTCGGGAGCAGGATCATCGACGGCGCGAACCGGTGACCGCCGGTGTGCGAGCACTCCCACACCGAATCCCCGAACCGCTCGGACAGCTCCGCCGCGATCGGCCTGCCGAGCACCGCGCAGCACTGGTCGCGCTTGCCGTGTGCGCACACCAGGGTCACCGGGTCGGTCACCGGCCGCCCGATCCCCGGCGCGGACGCGGGCAGCTCGAGATCGAGGTCAAGCAGGGCGGCGGGATCGGCCACCTCCAGCCGCTCGCACCAGGCACTGGACGGATCCGACCGCCCGATCAGCACGGTGCGCCTGGCCGGCGGGGCCGTGGCCCGGCCCGGGCGGGGTTCAACTGCCCGGCCCGGGCGGCGGATCAGCAGCAGCCGCACGCCCGCGGCCTCGGTCCGTCGTTCCAGCTCCGCCGACAGCTCGGGCCCGAGCGCCTGGCCGCCGAGCACGTCGCGGCCCCAGGCGCCGGGGTGTTCGAGGCACAGCCAGCCGGTGACGTGCGCCGCGGTCCCTGCAAGCGGCTCGTCCGTCGCGGAGAGCGCGGAGCAGGTCGGCGCTGGAGCTGGGGCGGTCACCCGACCATTGTGCCCGCGGCGTCACCCATGGATCTTCTTGCCCTCGGCGAACATCTGCACGAACTTCTCGATCCGGCGGGCGCGGGTCTCCGGCTTCTTCGCCTCCTGCAGCCGGTAGAAGACCGCATAGCGGTTGACCTTGTTCAGGGTGCCGAAGAACTCCTCCGCCGCCGGGACCAGGGCCAGCGCATCCAGGAAGTCCTGCGGCACGGTCGCGGTGGACTGCCCCTCGTAGGCCCGCTCCCAGCGACCGTCGGCCCTGGCCGCCTCGATCTCCGCCAGCCCCGACGGCTGCACCAACCCCTCGGCGATCAGCCGCTCGGCCTTCTCCCGGTTCCGCTTCGACCACGGGCTGCGCCTGCGCCGGGGGGTGAAGCCGCGCAGCGAGAAGTCGTCGTCGCACTTGCGGGCCTGACCGTCGATCCAGCCGAAGCACAGCGCGACCTCGACGGCCTCGTCCCAACTGGGGCTGGTCTGGGCCGACCCCTTCTTCGCGAACTTGAGCCAGATGCCGGGTGAGCTGTCGTGGTGCGCGGCCAGCCACTCGCGGAAGCTCGCCTCGTCCGGGAAGTACTCGATGCTGCGTTCTGCGGGGCGAGCGGAGCGACGGGGGGTGTTTCCAGCCATGGTGCAAACGTAGGCGGCGCCCCCGACAGGTTATTGAACAAACGCGCCGCTACCGGCGGCCGGTCGCCATGCCCGCCCACACCCGGACGAAGCCCTGCGACAGGTACGCGAGGGTACCGATGCTCAGCACCCACTTGGTGATGCTGACCGTCGACGTCGCGCGCACCACCGGGTCGGTGATGCGGTCGCGGTGGTCGAGCAGGTACAGGTCGACCACGTTCTCCACATAGTCCGCGGCCGCGGCGACGACCGGGGCCGCGTACAGCGCGCGCCGGGTGGCCGGGGACAGCTCGGTGAGCTGGCCGAGCCGCTTGGCACCGGTGACCAGCGCGACCCCGTAGATGACCGGATGGATCATGTCCGGCCCGAAATGACTGCGGAACCGGGCCGTCTCCGCCTCGTCCATGCTGTCGAGGACGTCCCGATAGGCCCTGGCGGACATCGCGGTCTGGGTCTTGAGCAGCTTGGGCCCGGCGGGGCCGAGCAACCGCGCGATGTTGGCCTGCGAGAGCAGATATGCGGCGGACCAGCCGATGAGCTTGCCGTCGAGCGCAGTCAGTGTCATATCCCGATCGTAGGATCGATGGCGATGACCGAATCGACCCCACCCCACGGCACACCGGAGGCGGTGCTGCACCCCGACGAGGCCGCCGAGCGGTTCACCGTCGCGCGGCGGCACCCCCGAGAGTCGCTGGCGCCCTTCGTCGAGTACATCTGGATCGTGCACTGGGCCGTCGACGGCACTCACGAACAGCAGGTGCTCCCGCAACCGAGGATCCACCTGGCCGCCGAGGACGGCCGACTGCTCGTGCACGGGGTGAGCCGCGACCCGTTCAGCCGAAAGCTGATGGGAACCGGGCACGTGATCGGTGTGGCATTCCGGGCGGGCGGATTCCGTCCGTTCCTACGGTCGAGCGTCGGCGCGCTCGAGGGCACCGTGCTGCCCGCCGGGGACCTCCTCGGTCGGGGCGACGGCCCGGTCGCGGCCGCGGCGCTCGACACGGTCGACGACGACGAGATGACCGCGCTCGTCGAGGACTACCTCGAAGCCGCGCGGCCGGACCCCGATCCGACCACCGAGAAGGTGGCCACGCTGTTGGACCGGATCGAGCACGATCCGAGCATCCACCGGGTCGACGAGGTGGCCGCACTGGCAGGGATGAGCGTGCGCAGCCTGCAGCGGATGTTCACCGAGTACGTCGGCATCGGGCCCAAATGGGTGATCCAGCGCCACCGCCTGCTCGACGCCGCCGAGCAGGCGCACAGCGGACACCCCGTGGTGTGGGCCGAACTGGCCGACCGGCTCGGGTACAGCGACCAGGCGCACCTGATCCGCGCGTTCACCGCGGCGGTCGGGACACCGCCCGCCACCTACGCGCGACAAGCCGGGAGCTGGCGGCCCCGCGGGTAGGCTCCGGGTTCGGGTCGGGGCCGACAACAACGGGGGTCTGCGGATGCGGCAGTGGTTGGCGACGTTCTGGGACCGGCCGCCGGGATGGTCATTGCTGGCCACCACCATGCTGGTGTGCGGAGCGGCGTTGTGGGCGTTCACCTTTCCGACGCCGAACAGCTGGATCCTGATCCTGTTCTGTCTCTGGCCCGCGGCGCTGATCGCGATCTGCTGGACCGTCAAGACCACGACCTTTCTCGTGCGGCGCAACGCCTGGTCCCATTGGATCCTCGCCGTACCGCTCGTGGCGTTGGGCAGCATCACGCTGCTGGTGTTCGGCGCACCACTGCAGGCGCGGTGGCAGCTCTCGCAGTCGGACTTCGCGGCGGCGGTCGAGGAGATCCGATCCGGCACCGACCGGACCGACTTCGACGGCCGGATCGGCGTTTACGACGTCCGAGACGTCCGAACGCACGGGGACAACGTCTACTTCGTGGTCGCCGACAGCGGCTTCCTCGACGACGACGGTGTGGCCTATCTGCCGGCCGGGGAGCCCGCGACGCCCGACCCGGTGGGCGAGGGCGTGCAGGTCTGGCACCTGCGCGGCCCCTGGTACTCGTTCAGCGCGGGGTGGTGACCCGGCCGCAGGCGATCAGCCCTCGAGGAAGGCCGTGACGGCGGCCTCGAACTGAGTCGGCCGGTCGCGGTGCACGCTGTGGCCGACCTTGATCGTGATGCCCTCGCACCGCGGGATGGCGGCCGTGGCAGCGGCCAGCCGGTCCGGATCGACCATCCCACCCGGACCGCCGCTGATCACGAGGGTAGGGGCGGTGATCCCGGACAGGTTCTGCCACCACACCGGGTTCGGTTCGCGGAACTGGGCCAGCGCGCTGCGGGTCATCGACCGGTCGAACGCGAGGACCGCGCGCGGGTGTCGGATCACCCCGGTCACGGCGTGCCAGAGTTCGACCGGCGTCGGCAGCCTGCTGCTCATCCGCCCCAGCGTCTCGCCGGTCCGGAGCGGGAGCGGCGCCTCCTCGAGGACCAACCGCCGCACCAGGTCCGGGCGCGCCTGCGCGACCAGCGAGGCCGTGTGCCCGCCGAGCGAGTGCCCGACCAGGTCCACCCGTTCGAGCAGGAGGTGGTCGCACAGGTGCAGGAGGTCGTCGCCGAATTGGGGGAACAGATAGGACGGCGCGTGCGCGCTGCGGCCGTGGCCACGCAGGTCGAGGGCGATGACCCGGCGCCCCCGGCCGACGAGGGTCCTGGCGAACCGGTCCCAGGTGTGACTGTCGCCGCCCATACCGTGCACCAGGATCACCGGAACCTGGTCGTCGCCACCGGAATCGCGAAAGGAGAGCTCGACGTCGTCGGCGGTCGTGGCGGTCATCAGCATCACCGTGCGCAACCGCCCTTCGCAGCCTCGGCCATCTCGTCCGCGGCCACGTGGTGAGGTTACCCAGGCCGCTTCGCGAGAACTGCCGAGGGCCGCAGGTCCAGCCGCCGCAGCAGCTGCGCGTTGATCGCGACGACGACCGTCGAGGCCGACATCAACAGCGCCCCGACCTCCATCGGGAGGGTGAACCCCCACGGCGCGAGCACCCCGGCCGCGAGCGGCACCGAGATCAGGTTGTATCCCGCCGCCCAGCTCAGGTTCTGGATCATCTTCCGGTAGGTCGCACGGGAGAGTTCGATCACCGACAGCACCGAACGTGGGTCGTCGCTGACGAGCACGACACCCGCGGACGCGATGGCCACGTCGGTGCCCGCACCGATCGCGATCCCCACATCGGCCTGCGCCAGCGCGGGCGCGTCGTTGACACCGTCCCCCACCATGGCCACCTTGCGGCCTGCGGACTGCAGGGCCTTGACCTTGGCACCCTTGTCCTGCGGCAGGACACCGGCGAAGACCTCGTCGATGCCCAGTCGCTGCGCGACCGACTGAGCAACCGCCTCTGCATCCCCGGTGATCATGGCGACGTGCACGCCACGCTCGTGCAGGGCGTCGATGGCCTCCTTCGATTCGGGGCGGATCTCGTCGGCGAGGGCCACGGCCCCGGCGACCGCACCGTCTCGGATCACGTGCAGCACGGTCGATCCCTGGCCCGACCATTCGTCCGCCCGCGTCAGGGCGGCGAGGCCGTGGCTCGCGAGCATTCCCGGTCCACCGACGCTGACCTCCGTGCCCGCGACGGTCGCGGTGACCCCCACCCCGTTGCGCGCCTGGAAACCGGTGGCCACGAGCGCGGTGCGCTCATTCTGCCGAGCCGCGGCGAGTCCGCGCTGCTCGGCCGCGGCGACGATGGCCCGGCCGAGGGGGTGCTCGCTGTCGCGCTCGACGGCGGCGGCCAGCTCGATGACCTGGTCCTCGGTGTGCCCGGGCGCCGCCGCGACGGAGACGACGGCGGGCTCCCCCTTGGTGAGGGTGCCGGTCTTGTCGAACAGCACGGCGTCGACCGTGCGCATCGACTCGAGGGCGCGGCGGTCGGTGATGAGCACACCGGCGCGGGCCGCCCGCTCGGTGGCGATGGAGACGACAAGCGGGATCGCCAGGCCGAGCGCGTGCGGGCAGGCGATGACGAGAACGGTGATGGTGCGGGTGACCGCGGATTCGGGGGTGCCGAGGATCAGCCAGGCGACGGCGGTGAGCACCGCGGCGCCGAGCGCGAACCAGAACAGCCAGCCCGCGGCGCGGTCCGCCAGCACCTGGGCCCGCGACGACGAACTCTGCGCCTCGCTCACCAGCCGCTGGATGCCCGCGAGCGCGGTGTCGTCCCCGACCGCGGTGATCTGCACGCGCAGAGCCGAATCGGTGGTGACGGTGCCCGCGACGACGCGGTCGCCCACCGCGCGGCGGACCGCCGCCGACTCGCCGGTGATCATCGACTCGTCCACGTCGGCGGCGCCGGAGACGACTGTGCCGTCCGCCGGGATCCGGCCGCCGGGCCGGACGATGACGAGGTCGCCGGTCGTCAGCTCGGAGGTCGGCACGGTGACCGGCTCGTCGCCGTCGAGCCGCTCCGCCTCGTCCGGCAGCAGTGCCGCGAGGGATTCGAGCGCGCTCGACGCCTGCCCCAGCGAGCGCATCTCGATCCAGTGCCCGAGCAGCATGATCACGATGAGGAGCGCGAGCTCCCACCAGAAGTCCAACTCGTGGTTCAGGATTCCGAGGCTCGCGCCCCAGGATGCGACGAACGCCACGGTGATGGCCAGCGCGATCAGCAGCATCATCCCGGGCCGGCGGGCCTTGATCTCGGCAACGGCGCCGGTGAGGAACGGTTTGCCGCCCCAGACGTACATCACCGTGCCGAGGACCGGTGAGATCCAGGTGACGGGTCCGCTGTGCGGCAGCGTGTACCCGATCAGGTCGGCGAACATCGCGTTGGCGAGCACCACAGGAACGGCGATCGCGAGCATGATCCAGAACAGTCGTCGGAACTGCCCGACGTGATCAGCATGGTCGCCGTGTCCGCCATGACCTTCGTGTCCGTTGCGGCCTTGATCGTGCACCTCGTGGCCGCCGACGACCGTCGCCTGATCGTGTCCGTGCCCCGCATGTTCGGCGGGTGCCTGATGTCCGGCATGAGTTCCGCGATCCGAAGCCATGACCCGACAATATACCCATAGGGGGTACCCAGCAAGGTGGCGCGCGACACCCGGACCTCACTCGTACACGCCCTCCACGGTCCAGACCCCCTCGGCGCAGATCAGCAGCAACGCCCTCGGCTCGTCCAGCAGCACCTGCGCCCTGGCCGCCCGCTGCGCCGCCGCCGGATCCCACCACCGCTCGTCCACCGGCCACGGCCCCGCCCAGCCCTGCAGCTCCCACTCCCGCCTGCCCCAGCGCAGCCGGACCGGCGCCACACTGAACGCACCGCGCTCGGTGACCAGCACGGCCGCGCCGCCCTCCCCCTCCAACGCCACCCGTGGCCGGCCCGACAGCACGGCCGAGGGCGACGGTTCGGGCAGCCGCCCGGGCCAGGGCGCCGAGGGGTCCGCGGCCGGCCGCAGCTCATCCCCGAGCGGTAACAGAGTGACCCGCTCGAACGGCCCCCTGCCGCCGCTGAGCACCGCCACCTGAACCGCGTCACCCCCGAGCAGACCCTGCACGCGCACCAGCGCCCGCCTGGCCCGCTCGTCCTCGGCGCCGACCCCGCCCCACAACCCCAGTTGCAGCGCACCCGCCGCGACCACCTCCACGGGCTCGAGGCGCAACACCTCGATGCCCGCCGTCGGCCGCGACTCGCTGCGTCCGGTGAGCCAGCCGTCCAGCTGCCAGCGCACCCGGTCCGCCGTGCCCTCGGGCGTGAGCGGTTCCGCGCACCGCCAGGTCCGCGAAAGATGCTCCCCGTTACCGGTGCTCGCGTGGACCAGCAGCCTGGTGCACGCGACCGCCGCGGCGGACAGCTTGGCGTGCAGCCGCTCGGCCAGCGCCCGCCCCGCGAAGGCCGCCGCGTCCACCCGCTCGATCGGTGGGTCACAGCGCTGCTCGACGTCCAGGTCCGGTGGCAGCCGCCGCGCCGACGGCGGGCGCTCGGGCTCCCCGCGCGCGCTGCGGTGCGCCGACACCGCATCGGAACCGAACCGGGACGCCACCGCCACCGGGGTCAGCGCCGCGAAGTCGCCGATGGTCCGCAGCCCCAACCGGTGCAACAGATCGACCAGGTCCGTGCGCCCCTTCGCCGCCAGGCTCGGCTCCGCGGCGAGCTCGGCCACCGGGATCGGGGCGAGGAACTCGGCACCCGCTCCCGGGGGGACCAGGGCTGCCCTGCGGGCGGCGATCACCGCGGTGGACAGCTCGTCCGCGATCCCCACCTGGCACTCCACCCCCGCCGCCGAGGCCTCGTCGATCAGCCGCTCGGCGGCGGCGGACTCGGACCCGAAATAGCGGCTGACCCCGCGCGCGGCGAGCACCAGCAACCCCGGCCGCAACACCTCCACGCCCGGCGCCACCGCATCGATCGCCGCGGCAACCGGCTCGAACAGCCGGGCGTCCCGGCCAACGTTGAACACGAACACGTGCAGCCCCGGGCAGCGCCCCTGCGCCTCCCTCTTGCGCAATCCCCTGCGCACCCCCTCCGACCGTGCCGTCGCCGAGCAGGCCACGACACGATTGCCCAGCGTCACCGCGACGGGTTCCGTCGGGGGCAGATCCGCCGCCGCCGCGGCCGCGATCGCGGGCCAGTCGGGACACCACAGCGCCAACACGCGCGCGGATTCGCCGGGGGTCACAGCGACACCGCCTCCGGGAACACCCCGGGCTGCCGCACCGTTTCCGCCGTCCACTCCACCCGGCCGCGAACCGGCCGCAGATCGAGACGGGTGGTGCGGGGCTGGAACGACCGGCCCCTCGCGCTGACCGCCAGCCGGAGCGCGCGCAGCCGCCCGCGCCCCAGTTCGGCGCCCTGCCCCATCCCGTCGTAGCCGCACACCCTTGCCTCGAGCCTGACCTCGGCGCCGTCCCAGTGTCCGTCCGTCACCACCAGGGTCGAGCCCTTGCTCCGCGCCCGCGCCACCACCGCACGCGCCCGGGAGGGCGGCACCGCGAGCCCGCCGAGACCGAGCACCACCAGGTCCAGCCCGTCGAGCAGGACGGCCGCGACCTCCACCGGGTCCTGGCCCGGGTCCGGGATCAGCGCGAGCCTGCCGAGCTCGGCCCCCATCTCCGTTGCGGCCAGCAGGCCGAGCCGGGGCAGGCCGATCACCGCCGCGTGACCTCCTGCCTCGGTCACCGAGGCGAGCAGGCCGAGCAACAACGAGCCGGCCCCCGACACGGACACCACCGAACCCCGTGTCAGCCCCCCGCGCGGCAGCAGCGACGCCAGCGCGGGCGGAACGGGAAGGATGCCCGCGGACCCGGCGGGCTGCGGACGCCCCTGGTCCTCGGCCGGCTGCGGCACGGGCCGGGCCGCAACCGATTCGCCCCGCGCGGGCACGGCCGCCATCCGGCGCCGGAGCTGCTCGAGCCGTTCCTGTCTCGACAACCCGGCCAGGTCGGACCGTCCCGAATCGGCCACCTCGGACATCGCACCAACCACCGACACCACCGTCTCCCACCTTTGCTCCACCGCCGTCACGGCCGGTCGATCACCCACGGGGAAGACGCGGTTATCGAACACGCATTCGAACTCTTCTCAGTAAAGACCCTCCTCCCGACATCCGTCAAGACGAGGGGAAACCGCCAGTTCAGCGTCCGCTCGAGACGTCCGGCCGCGCCCTCCACTAACCTCTCGGATGTGACGGAGCAAGAACAGTCGAAGCGGATCGCCGGACCGGATTACCTGGTGGCGGGCCGCTACCGACTGCGCTCCAAGCTGGGCAGCGGCGGCATGGGCGCGGTCTGGCTGGCACAGGACACGCTGCTGCACCGTGAGGTCGCCATCAAACAGGTCACCTCGACGGCCGGGCTGACCGAGGAGGCCGCGCAGGAGATCCGGGCGCGGGCCATGCGCGAGGGCCGGATCGCGGCGAAGCTGTCGCACGACCACGCGATCGCCATGTACGACGTCGCGCTCGAACACGGCGACCCGTGGCTGGTCATGGAGTACCTGCCCTCACGCAGCATGGCCCAGGCCCTCAATGTCACCGAGACGCTGCCGCCGCTCCAGGTCGCGCAGATCGGGGCACAGGTGGCCGACGCCCTTGTCGACGCGCACGCGGCCGGCATCGTGCACCGCGACATCAAGCCGGGCAACATCCTCATCGCCGATCGGGGGCGGGCGGCGGGCACGGTGAAGATCAGCGACTTCGGGATCTCCCGGGCCAAGAGCGATGCCACCCCCGCCCAGACCGGCGTGATCACCGGCACCCCGGCCTATTTCGCGCCTGAGGTCGCGCGCGGGGGCGATCCCACCGAGGCCTCGGACGTGTTCTCGCTCGGTGCAACGCTGTACACGGCCACCGAGGGACAGCCGCCGTTCGGGATCGACGAGGACTCCATCGCCCTGTTGCACCGGGTGGCGAGGGCGGAGATCATGCGGCCGGTCAAGAGCGCCGAGATCACCGACGCACTGCTGCACATGCTCGAGCCGGACCCCTCCCGCAGGCCCACCATGAGCGAGGCCCGCGACCTGCTCGCCTCACTCGCGGCAGGCGCTGGCGGCAACCTCGCCTATGTCCTCGACTCGCCACTGCTGGAGGCCGACGGCACGGTCCCGTTCTGGGCCAGGCGCGGCGCCGCGAGCGGGCAGATGCGCCGCTCGAACCGGCTGCCCACCAGCACCATCGCGGGCCTGCCCGCGGTGGACCAGAACGTCCCCCTCGGCAATGTCCCCCGCCCCGGTCCCCGGGTGCCCGGGCCGCCGAGCCTGGCCATGAACCCGTCGGCCCCTGCGCCGTCGCGCCGGTCCGTCCCCACCCCGCCGATGGCGCTCGTGCTGACACTCATCGCGATCGCCGCCATCGCCGTCGTGGTCCTGACCATCGCACTGATCACGATGTGACCGGCGGGTCGACGGACTCGCGTCGAGTCAGTCGATCTGACGCCGGTGCGCCCACCGGGTGAGCGCGTTCCGGTTGGACTGCTGGGTCTTTCGCAGCACGTTCGAGGCGTGGGTCTCGACCGTCTTCACCGAGATCACCAGGTCCTCGGCGATCTCGCGGTAGGTGTAGCCACGGGCGAGCAGCCGCAGCACCTCCAGCTCACGCGGGGTCAGCGAGTCCAGTTCGGGATCGAGCGGGGGCTCCGGGGCTGCCGATTTCCCCGTGAAGGAATCGAGCACGAAGCCCGCCAGCCGGGGCCCGAACACCGCGTCGCCACCGGCCACCCGGCGCACCCCGTCCGCGAGCTCGGATCCGGAAATGGTCTTGGTGACATAGCCACGCGCGCCCGCCCGGATCACCGCGATGACGTCCTCCGCCGCATCGGACACACTCAGCGCCAGGCACACCGGGCCCGCCGCGATGCCACCGAGCACGGCCACCCCGCCGCCGTCCGGCATGTGCACGTCCAGGAGCACCACATCGGGCGTCGTGGCGTTGATGCCTGCGATGGCCTCGGCCACCCCGCCCGCCTCGCCGACGACCTCGATGTCCGGTTCCGAGCCGAGCTCGGCCCGCACCCCGGACCTGAACACGGCATGGTCGTCGACCAGGAAAACGCGATACGCGGCGGTCGGGGTGCTCACCTGGGCTGCTCCTCGGGACGGGACTGGGGATCGGACTCGGGCTTGATCTCGGGATGCGGCATCAGCTGTTGCGACCACTCTAGAACAGCGGCCTCCTCGGCCGTGGGCCCCGCACCCTCGTCGCTCGGCGGCCCGTCGTGCCCATTGTCGTTGCGGGGCATCTGAATCCGCACCTCGGTCCCGCGCCCCACCGTGGAACGCACCTCCACCGCGCCGCCACGACGTTCGATCCGGGCCCTGATCGACTTGGCCAGGCCCTGCCGATCCTCCGGCACCGCGTCCACATCGAAACCGGTACCGCGGTCGCGCACAAACACATTCACCTCATCGGCCTCCGCCTCGGCGAACAGGTCGACATTCGTCTCGCCGGAATGCTTGGCGGCGTTGACCAGTGCCTCACGGGTGGCGCCCAGCAAGGCCGTGATGCTCTCCTTCGACAGCCCCGACTCGGCCGGGCCGACGTCGAGCCGGACATCTCCGACGGTGACAGGGCGCACCGTGATGCCGTGCTGGTCCTCGATCTCGCCCGCGATGGTCCGCAGCGCCTCGGCCAGGCTGGCGTGCGCGGCCTCCCCGCCGTCGAACAGCCACTTGCGCAGCTCGCGTTCCTGCCCGCGCGCGAGGCGCGTGACCTCCTGGGGTCGGTCGGCCTGCTTCTGGATCAACGCCAGCGTCTGCAGCACCGAATCGTGCAGGTGCGAGGCGATCTCCTCGCGCTCCTCGTTCCGGATCCGGGCGGCCCGCTCGTCACCGAGATCCCGCCACATCCGCAGCCACAGCGGCACGGTCAGCAGCCCGGCGCCGATCAGCGTCACCAACACGGCCAGCAGCGACGACCGCAGCGAGTTCAGGTCGACCCGCGCGATCACCACCACGCCGAGGCCGATCACGATGAGGCTGGCACCGCCGAGCACCCGCGCCCAGGTCAGCACCGTCGGCCGCTGTGGCAGCCCGAGCGCCGAACGCGGCCCGCCCGAATCGAACTCGCGCCACACCAGCGCAGCACCGACGGCCACCACGATCACCGGGGCTATCACCGAAGCCGCGCTACCGCTGAACAGCCAGGCCAACGACGCGGACAGCGCCAGTCCGATCACCGCGAGCCCGAGGGCCCGGCGTCGCTCCACGGGGCTCGGTGGCTCGGTGTCCGAGCCGGGAGGGGTGAAGATCCACAGCAGCCCGTAGGCGACGATGCCCGCCCCGGCCAGCGCGGCGAGGAACACGAACGCCACCCGCACCTTGAGGACGTCGATACCGAGATGGTCGGCTATCCCGCCCGCGACACCACCGACCACCCGACCGCCGACACGGCGCTCGAGGCGGGAGTAGGGCGCCTCTCCGGTGGGGAGGGCACGCGGGACCGGCTGCACACCATCGATGGTGGCACGCCGACCGCCCGACGCGCATCAGGGTCCGACCCTGAACCGACCACGGGCACCCCGACCCGGTCCGCGGCGAAAGATCAGGGTTTCTCCCGATGTGCACGGCGGCCTGCGCCGACGACGATTGTCATCATGAGCAATCCGAACTTCCAGGAACAGCTGCACGAGTTGTGGCGCACCCGTCCGGTGCGGTTGCCCAGGCAGGGGCCGATCGCGGGCGTCGCCGCCGGAATCGGCCACCGCTACCGCGTGGATCCCGTGCTGATCCGGGTCGCCTTCGCGGTGTCGACCGTCTTCGGCGGGGTCGGCATCGTCCTCTATCTCGCCGGCTGGCTGCTGCTCCCCCAAGCGGGCGACCAGACGTCCGCGGCGGAATCGCTCGTCGGCCGCGGGCACAGCTCGGAGTCCGGCACCAAGACGGTGGTGCTCGCGGTCGCCCTGATCATCGCGCTCAGCACGCTCGGACCCGTCGGTGTCGGGGCGGGCGGCTCCGGCCTGATCAGCCTCGCGCTGATGCTCGGCGGCCTGTGGCTGCTCTACCAGCGCACACCGGTGCCACCGGCGCTGCCAGCGGATGCTCATCCGGCGAACGCTCACACCGGCGTGATGTTCCCGCCGAGCCCGTTCCCGTCGACGGCGCCGTACACGGTCGGCGCGTACACGACGCTGCCGCAGACCTACGAGCCCTCGACGCCGCCCACCGCCCCGACGCCGGAGCCGGCATCGGCAGCACCCGCCGACGCGGCCGAGGCCGCCGCAGCTGCGGCTCCCGAGGCAGCTCCGGCTCCCGAGGACATGGCCGCCGCTCCCGGCGCGGCCGCGAGCACGGACACCGGCGCAGTCACGACCGACGTCCCCCAGCCCCCGGCCTGGGACCCGCTCGGCGTCGCGCCCTTCGCCTGGGATCTGCCCGAGCCCACCCCGCCCGCACCGCCCGTGCTCCCGAAACCGCCGAAGTCCCGCCTGACCACCACGGTGCTCGGCCTGGCCATCATCGCGGCCGCGGCCACCTGGGCGGTCAGCTCTGCCACCAACGCGGAGTGGCTGACCCCCGCCCGGATCGGGGCCGTCGCGCTCGCCGTGATCGGCATCGGAATGCTCATCGGAGCCTTCCTGCGGAGGGGCTACGGACTGCTGGTCGTGACCGGGCCGCTGATCGGCTTCGTACTGTTGGCCTCGCTGATCGGGCCCATCGATTGGAACACCGAGAACATGGGTGAGAAGTCGTGGAAGCCCACGGCGGCGGCGGACCTCCAGTCCGAATACTCCGGCCGGTTCGGAGATTTCACGCTCGACCTGCGCTCCCTCCAGCTCGACAAGGACACGACGGTCGACGTGGACCTGAGCATGGGCAGCTTCAGGGTGTACGTCCCCGAGAACATGGACGTGAAGAACACGTGCTCGATGGCGTTTGGGGAGACCAACTGCCTGCCCGAGGGCATCAACGGTGGGGCCGACGGAACCGGAGGCCCCGTACTGACACTCAACATGGACGGAACGTTCGGAGAGATGCGGGTGGATCGTGGCTGAGAACACCGAAACCACAGACAAGGCGGGGCGCCGCCCCTCGGCACTGCTCCTGCTCTCGGGACTGGCCGCGCTGCTGGTCAGCGTGTGGGCCCTGATCGGGCCGTTCCACTTCGAGTCCCTCGGGGACGCCCAGTTCCGGTGGATCATCGTGATCGCCGCGGTGGTCGCCGGCCTGGGTCTGGTCTTCGCGCCCGGCCGCCGCAAATAGTGCCGCCGATCCCCGACTCCTACGGCGCCCGGGTGCGTTCCTACGCCCCGGACGCCGAGGAGTGGTTGCGGCGACTGCCCGGACTGATCGCGCGCCTGCTGGACGAGTGGGGGCTAACCTGGGACGGCTCTCAGCTCTGGCACGGCAATGTCGCCGTCGTGATCCCGGTCCTGCTGCCCGACGGCACGCCCGCCGCGCTGAAGGTGTCGTACCCGAGCTTCGAGTCCGCGAGGGAGTCGGCGGCGCTCGCGCGCTGGGGCGGCAGGGGCGCGGTCCGCATGCTGCGCGCCGACCCCGACGAGCAGGCAATCCTGCTCGAACGCCTGGATCCGACCCGGTCGCTGCTGAGCGTGCCGGTGCCGCAGGCGATCCCGATCTGGGGTGCGCTGATGCGCGGACTGTCCATCGTCGTGCCAGACGGCGAGTTCGACACCCTGCCGGACCTGGCCGCGCGCTGGGCGGAGCAACTGCCGGACCTGTGGCGGCGCCTCGGCAGGCCGTGCCCGCAGTGGCTCATCGAGGACGCCGTCGCCGTGTGTCGGGAACCGGCGGGCGGTGCGGTATTGGTCCACACGGACCTGCATTTCGAGAACGTCCTCGCGGGCCCGGACGACTGGCGGGCCATCGACCCCAAGCCGCTGTCCGCGGTCGGCGAGTTCGCGGTCGCGCCGATGCTGTGGAATCGCCTGGCGGACTTGGACGGCCGGCGCGGCGCAGGCCTGCGGGCACGCTGTGACGACCTCGCCGACTCGGCCGGGCTCGACAGGGAACTGGCGCGGCGATGGTCGATCGCGCGCGAGGTGGACAACCATCTCGACTATCTGAGCATGGGCGAGGCCGCGGACGCGCAGCGTTCGTTGTGGGTCGCGACCGCGCTGTCCGGGCGCGAGGACCCCCATGTCGACCCGGCCGCGCTGGCCGCACCCTGAGACGCCGGAGCGGAGCCTGCGCAGCGACCCTGACACGGCCCCGAGTCCGCCCGACGAAAGATCGGGGTGCTTCCCGATGGTGCGCGCCGCGGCCGGTCGACAGTATTGATCACATGATCACGAACGAGACCGCGACGCCGAAAAGCACTTTCCTCCAGGACCTTCCGCAGCGACTGCCCGATGAGGGACTGATCGCGGGTGTCGGCGCCGGGATCGCGCGCCGACTGAACGTGAGCACGACGAGCGTCCGGCTGGCGCTGCTGCTCTCGCTGCTGTTCGCAGGCGCGGGTGTCCCCGTCTACCTCGCCGCCTGGCTCCTCATGCGAAAGCCGAACGAAACCATGTCGATGGGCGAGTCGCTGCTCAGCACGGACAGCGGCGAGTCCAAGACCATGCCGATCGTGCTGGCCACCGCGACCGTCATCACCACGGTCGGCTGCGCCCTCCCGGTCGGCGCGGGCCTGCTCGGCATGATCGCGCTGGTCGGCGGCTACCTGTACCTGGACGGCCGGAAATGACTGAGCGCGTGTTGCACCCCGGTCGGGGTGCAACACGCGCTCAGGGCGGCGGAGCCGCCTACTCCCACTCGATGGTGCCCGGCGGCTTGCTGGTCACGTCCAGCACCACCCGGTTCACCTCGGCCACCTCGTTGGTGATGCGGGTGGAGATCCGCTCGAGCACGTCGTACGGCAAGCGCGTCCAGTCCGCGGTCATGGCGTCCTCGCTGGAGACCGGGCGCAGCACGATCGGGTGACCGTAGGTGCGGCCGTCGCCCTGCACACCGACACTGCGCACGTCGGCAAGCAGCACCACCGGGCACTGCCAGATCTGCCCGTCCAGGCCGGCGGCCGTCAGCTCTTCGCGCGCAATGGAATCCGCCTGGCGCAGCGTCTCCAACCGATCCTGGTCGACCGAGCCGACGATGCGGATCGCGAGGCCGGGGCCGGGGAACGGCTGCCGGGCGACGATCTCCTCCGGCAGGCCGAGCGCGCGGCCGACCGCACGGACCTCGTCCTTGAACAGCAGCCGCAGCGGCTCGACCAGCTTGAACTGCAGGTCCTCCGGCAGGCCGCCGACGTTGTGGTGACTCTTGATGTTCGCGGTGCCGGTGCCGCCGCCGGACTCGACGACGTCCGGGTACAGGGTGCCCTGGACCAGGAAGTCGACGGTCTCACCGTGCGCGGCGCTCTCGCCGAGCACCTCGGAGACCGCGCCCTCGAAGCTGCGGATGAACTCGCGGCCGATGATCTTGCGCTTGGTCTCCGGATCGGAGACGCCCTCGAGCTCACCGAGGAAGGTGTCGACCGCATCGACGGTGATCAGCTTCGCGCCGGTCGCGGCGACGAAGTCCTGTTGGACCTGCTCGCGCTCGCCCGCCCGCAGCAGGCCGTGGTCGACGAACACACAGGTGAGCTTGTCGCCGATCGCGCGCTGGACGAGCGCCGCCGCCACCGCGGAGTCGACGCCGCCGGACAATCCGCAGATCGCCTGTCCGTCGCCGACCTGCTCGCGGACCTGCTCGATCAGCGACTCGGCGATGTTCGCGGCGGTCCAGCTGGACGGGATGCCCGCGATCTCGTGCAGGAAGCGGCTCAGCACCTGCTGGCCGTGCGGGGAATGCAGCACCTCGGGGTGGTACTGGACGCCCGCGAGGCGCCGGGCGCGGTCCTCGAACGCGGCGACGGGCGCGCCCGCACTGGTGGCGGTCACCTCGAAGCCCTTGGGCGCATCGGTGACCGCGTCGCCGTGGCTCATCCACACCGGCTGGGTGGTGGGCAGGCCCTCGTGCAGCACGCCGCCGTCCACGCTGAGCTGGGTGCGTCCGTACTCGCGGGTTCCGGTGTGGGTGACGGTGCCGCCGAGCGCACCCGCCATCGCCTGGAATCCGTAACAGATTCCGAACACCGGGATGTCGTGGTCGAAGAGTCGGGCGTCCAGCTGCGGGGCGCCTTCCTCGTACACGCTCGACGGTCCGCCGGAGAGGATCACCGCGAGCGGCTTGCGCTCGACGATCTCTTCGATGGTCGCCGTGTGCGGGACCACCTCCGAGTAGACGTTGGCCTCCCGCACCCGGCGAGCGATCAGCTGCGCGTACTGCGCCCCGAAATCGACGACGAGAACGGGCTGCTGCTGAGCTGGGCCGGAGTGCTGGGTATCTGCCACGTGGCCAGTCTAATCGGCCCAGCTCCCCCGCCCCGCGCGCCCCATGACCGGCTCGGCCTGCCCGAACGCCGGAAGCCCCCGACCACACGGGTCGGGGGCTTCCTGGGGTCGAACGGCGGTCAGGCCGCGCCGGTTCCGGTCTTCTCCTGCGCGGCACCGCCGCTGATGTTCTGAGCGGCACCGCCGCTGCCATCATGAGCGGCACCGCCGCTGCGGATCTCCACGATCGGCAGAACAAGAGCCGCGGGGGCGCTCGCGGGCACCACCGGGCTGTTGGGCGCGATCGGGTTGATCCGCCGGTAGCCCTCGCCCTGCGCCGGACGCAGATCCTGCTCGCCCTTGTTCGGCCACAGCGACGCCGCGCGCTCGGCCTGCGCGCTGATCGTCAGCGACGGGTTCACGCCCAGGTTCGCCGACACCGATGCCCCGTCGACCACGCTCAGGGTCGGGTAGCCGTACACGCGGTGGTACGGGTCGATGACCCCGTGCTCGCGGTCCGACCCGATCGCGCAGCCACCGAGGAAGTGCGCGGTCAGCGGGATGTTGAAGATCTCGCCCCAGGTGCCACCCGCGATGCCGTCGATCTTCTCGGCGATCCGCCGAGTGGCGTCGTTGCCCGCCGGGATCCACGTCGGGTTCGGCTCGCCGTGGCCCTGCCTGCTCGTGACCTTGCGACCGAAGACACCGCGCTTGGTGTAGGTGGTGATCGAGTTGTCCAGGTTCTGCATGACCAGGGCGATGATGGTGCGCTCGCTCCAGTTCTTCACCGTGAGCATGCGCAGCATCTGCATCGGGTTCTTCGCGACGACGCCGAGGAACTTCACCCAGCGGGGGGTGGTGCCGCCGCCGTCGGTCATCAACGTCTGCAGCAGACCCATCGCGTTCGAGCCCTTGCCGTAGCGCACCGGCTCGATGTGGGTGTCCGCGGTCGGGTGGAACGAGGAGGTGATGGCGACGCCCTTGGTCAGGTCCATCGCCGGGTCCACCGTCAGCTTGCCCGCGCCGACGATCGATTCGGAGTTGGTGCGGGTGAGTTCGCCGAGCTTGTCGGACAGCCGCGGCAGCGAGCCGCTGTCCTTCATCTCGTGCATCAGGTGCTGGGTGCCCCAGGTGCCGGCTGCGAGCACGACATTCTGCGCGGTGTAGGTCTTGTGGTTCTTGCGGATCTTGGCGCCGGTGCGCCGGGTCACCACGTCCCAGCTGCCGTCGGAGGCCTCGTGCAGCCCGGTCACCGTGGTCATCGGGATGATCGTGGCCCCGGCCTTCTCGGCGAGGCCGAGGTAGTTCTTCACCAGGGTGTTCTTCGCGCCGTGCCGGCAGCCGGTCATGCACTCGCCGCACTCGATACATCCGGTGCGGTCCGGGCCCGCGCCGCCGAAGTAGGGGTCGGGCACGGTCTTGCCCGGCTCGCCGAAGAAGACGCCGACCGGGGTCTGGATGAAGGTGTCGCCGACGCCCATGTCCTCGGCCACCGACTTGATGACCTCGTCCGCGGGGGTCATGTGCGGGTTCTGCACGACGCCGAGCATCTTGCGGGCCTGGTCGTAGTACGGGCTGAGCTCGTCGTGCCAGTCGGTGATGTCACGCCACTGCGGGTCCTCGAAGAAGGAGGCAGGCGGCTTGTAGAGGGTGTTGGCGTAGTTCAGCGATCCACCACCGACGCCCGCGCCCGCGAGGATCAGCACGTCGCGCAGCAGGTGCACGCGCTGGATGCCGTAGCAGCCGAGCGCGGGCGCCCAGAGGAACCGCTTGAGGTCCCAGCTGGTCTTCGCGAAGTCCGCGTCGGCGTACCGACGGCCGGCCTCGAGAATGCCGACCCGGTACCCCTTCTCCACCAACCGCAGCGCCGTCACGCTGCCTCCGAAGCCGGATCCGACGATCAGGACATCGAAGTCCGTTGCACGCTTGCCCATCTGGACACCTCCACCATGAACCTGGATTAGTTACTCGTCAGTATGCACCGGATCCCTGTGACCGATGCCACAAGGGTTACCTAACTGTAACGACAGGTATCAGGAACAGGCGGAATACCGACGAGCGACGTCAGGCGCGCACCGTCAGGCCGACCTTCTGGAACTCCTTGAGGTCCGAGTAGCCGGACTTCGCCATCGAGCGACGCAGTCCACCGACCAGGTTCAGCGAACCGTACGGATCGGCCGACGGTCCGGTCAGGACCGTGTCGAGCGACGGGCGGTCACCGAAGGCGACCGGCAGCAGTGCGCCACGCGGCACCGACGGATGCGCGGCAGCCGACGGCCAGTACCAGCCGCCGCCGGGGGCCTCCGCCGCGACCGCGAGGGGCGCGCCGAGGACCGCTGCGTCCGCGCCGCAGGCGATGGCCTTGGCCAGGTCGCCCGAGGTGGTGATGTCGCCGTCCGCGATGACGTGCACGTAGCGCCCGCCGGTCTCGTCGAGGTAGTCGCGACGCGCGGCCGCGGCGTCCGCGATCGCGGTGGCCATGTGCACCCCGATGCCCAGCACCTCGCCGGTGGTGGTGGCGCCCTCGGTGGAGCCGTAACCGACGATGACACCCGCGGCACCGGTGCGCATCAGGTGCAGCGCCGTGCGGTGATCGCTCACGCCGCCCGCGATCACCGGGACGTCGAGCTCGGAGATGAACGTCTTGAGGTTCAGCGGCTCGCTCTCGCCGTGCGCGACATGCTCGGCGGAGATGATCGTGCCGTGGATCACCAGCAGGTCGATCCCGGCCTTCACCAGCTCCGGGGTCAGTGCGCGCGCGTTCTGCGGGCTGACCCGGACCGCGGTGGTGACACCCGATTCACGCACCTGCGCGACGGCCGCCGCGAGCAGGTGCGGCTGGATCGGCGCCGCGTGCAGCTCCTGGAGCCGGGCGATCGGCGCGTCCGGGTCCTCGTCCGTCTCGGCGAGGTGCACCAACTCGGCGAGCTTCGCGTCGACGTCGGCGTGCCGACCCCACAGGCCCTCGCCGTTGATCACGCCGAGCCCGCCCCGCTTGCCGAGCTCGATCGCGAACGAGGGCGAGACCAGGGCGTCGGTCGGGTGCGCGAGCACCGGGATGTCGAAGCGGTACGCATCGAGCTGCCAGGCCGTCGACACCTCCTTGGAGGACCGGGTCCGGCGGGAGGGGACGATGTCGATGTCGTCCAGCTCATAGGTGCGACGGGCTGTCCGGCCCATGCCGATTTCAACGAGGTCGCGCACGCGCGCCCCTTTCTTCGTTGTGGCTGATGCTTGCCTGGATCTTCGCTGGAAACTATCCCGCGCGGCTACCGCGCGGCGTAGTTCGGCGCTTCTACCGTCATGGTGATGTCGTGCGGGTGGCTCTCCTTGAGGCCCGCGGCGGTGATCTGCACGAACTGCGCCTCCTGCAGTTCCTCGATGGTGCCGGAACCGGTGTAACCCATGGCGGCACGAAGACCGCCGGTGAGCTGGTGGATCACCTGCGTCAGCGGGCCGCGGAACGGGACCCGACCCTCGATACCCTCGGGGACGAGCTTGTCCTCGGCGAGCACGTCGTCCTGGAAGTAGCGGTCCTTGGAGTAGGACTTGCCCTGTCCGCGACTCTGCATCGCACCCAGCGAGCCCATGCCGCGGTAGCTCTTGAACTGCTTGCCACCGACCAGGATCAGCTCGCCAGGGGACTCGGCGGTGCCCGCGAGGAGCGAGCCGAGCATCGCGGCGGACGCACCGGCCGCCAGCGCCTTGGCCACGTCGCCGGAGAACTGCAGCCCGCCGTCGGCGATGACCGGGACGCCGAGCGCCTTGCACGCCGCGGTGGCCTCGAGGATCGCGGTGATCTGCGGGGCACCGACACCGGCGATGACGCGGGTGGTGCAGATCGAGCCCGGACCCACACCGACCTTGACCGCGTCCGCGCCCGCCTCGACCAGTGCCAGAGCGCCTGCCCGGGTCGCGACGTTGCCACCGATGAGCTGGACGCGGTCGCCGATCTCCGCCTTGAGCTTCGCGATCATCTGCAAGATGTTGACCTGATGGCCGTGCGCGCTGTCGACGACAAGCACGTCGGCCCCGGCGTCGGTCAGCGCCATCGCGCGCGCCCAGGCATCGTCGCCGACCCCGACAGCGGCGCCGACCAACAGGCGGCCGTCCCGATCCTTGGTGGCGTTCGGGTGCTGCTCGGTCTTGACGAAGTCCTTGACAGTGATCAGTCCGGTGAGCTTGCCCTGGCCGTCGACGATCGGCAGCTTCTCGAGCTTGTGCCTGCGCAGCAGCCCGAGCGCGGCCTCGGCGGTGACGCCCTCGCGCGCGGTGATCAGCGGGGCCTTGGTCATCACTTCGGCCACCGTGCGGTTCTGGTCGACCTCGAAGCGCATGTCGCGGTTGGTGATGATGCCGACCAGCTGACCGGCGTCGTCGGTGACCGGTAGTCCGGAGATCCGGAACCGCGCACACGTTGCGTCGACCTCGGCGAGCGTGTCCGACGGCTTGCAGGTGACCGGATCGGTCACCATGCCGGCCTCGGACCGCTTGACCGTCTCGACCTGCGCAGCCTGCGTCTCGACCGAGGAGTTGCGGTGCAGCACGCCCATCCCGCCCGCACGCGCCATCGCAATGGCCATCCGAGACTCGGTTACGGTGTCCATCGCCGAGCTCACCAGCGGAACGTTGAGCCGGATCTCGCGGGTCAGCTGGCTCGAGGTGTCCACCTGGTTGGGAACGACGTCCGAAGCCGCCGGCAGCAGCAGCACGTCGTCGAAGGTGAGACCCAGCATCGCTACCTTGTCGGCGCGGTCTCCACCGGTTCGCACGTGTCCTGCGGAATTACTCATGCGGCTTCCGGACCTTTCCTGGAACTGTGTTGCGCCGCCGCGGTGGGCGTCGAATCCCGCGGCGCTGACGAGTCGTGAATGCTCGGGCGAGAGTGAACTATTCCCTCAGCCCGCCCACCATGGTATCGGCTGTATGCGTGGGCGAGCGAACGCGGTGAGATGTGACAGCTGGCGCAGACCCGCATGCGCTGCGTACCGTGGACCTGTGCGTGATCAATTGCCCCCCGGTCTGCCGCCGGATCCGTTCGCCGGCGACCCCTCCGATCCGTCGGCCGCGTTGGACGCGATCGAGCCGGGTCAGCCCCTCGACCCCCATGAGCGACTGGCCGTGGAAGAGGACCTCGCGGACCTCGCGGTCTACGAGGCCCTGCTCGGCCATCGCGGCATCCGCGGGCTCGTCGTGTGCTGCGACGACTGCCAGCAGGATCACTACCACGACTGGGACATGCTGCGCGCCAACCTGCTGCAGCTGCTCGTGGACGGCACCGTGCGCCCGCACGAGCCCGCCTACGACCCGGTCCCCGAGGCCTACGTCACATGGGACTACTGCCGCGGCTACGCGGACGCCTCCATGAACGAGGCGCTGCACGGCGACGGCTTCGACGCCTGAGCCACACCCGACACGACGAAAACGGCCCGACAAGGATTCACCTTGTCGGGCCGTTTCGCGTCTGGGCTCGGATCAGCTGGGCGCCACGTTCGACGTCAGGTCCCGCGGCGTCGGCGTGTCCTGGGTCGGCGGCTCGACCCTGGTGGTGGTCGGCGCGGGCGGGACCGTCGTCGGCACCACCGGCGGGCTGGTGACAACCGGCGGGACCGTCGTGACGACCGGCGGGATCGTGATCGGCGGCACCTGGGTCGGCGGCACCCCCGGGTCGACAGGCAGGACGGTCGGCAGGCTCGGAAGGGTCGGCCCGGTGGTGGGCAGCACCGGCGCGGTGACCGTGTCGCCGGGCAGCGTCACACCCGGCACGGCGGGCAAGCCGGGGGTCGTCCCGGCCGCCGAGGGCAGCGTGGTCGTCGTCAGAGGGGTCTTGGCGGCATCGGCCACCAGCCGCTCCCGCCAGGCCGTCAGCTCGTCGTGCTTGGCCGACTCGTTCACGTCGTCGACCCGCTTGCGTGCGGACTCCAGCACCACCAGCGCCGCCTGCGGGTCGCCTGCGCGGATGAGGCGCTCGGCCTCCTCCAGGTTGGTGGTCGTGTCGATACCCGCGACGGTCGAGTTGGCGCGCTCGGTGAACACGACCTCCTTGACCTTCCACAGCGGATCGCCCGGTACGGCGTTGTAGGAGAAGACCGTCAGGCCGGCCATCACGACGGCGACGGCAGCGGCAGCGCCCGCGATGGGCCGGAGCAACCGCAGATTCGAGCGGCGGGGCGAGCCGATCGTGGCGAGTTCCCGGTCAACGGCGGCGGCCACCTGGTCGAGATCGGGCTCGGCCGGCATGGCGGGGGCGAGGATCTCGGCGCGCCATGCGGTCAGCAGGGTCGCGAGCTCGAACTCCTCGGGGCTGTTCGTCGCGATCGGGCCGTCACCGGCGATCGCGTCGATGAGGGCGTCGTCTCGCGCGATGGCGGCGAAATCGACGGCGGTCGCATCGGTGTCACCGAGGGACGACGCGTCCGGGGTGAGATCGGCACCGGACGTGTCCCGCTGCGTTCCCTCGCGGTCCCCACCACGCTTGCTGCCCCTAGCCATACATCTCACCCGCTTTCGCAACTTCGTTCTTCAACTTCGCGAGCGCCCTGTGCTGGGCGACCCGTACTGCTCCGGCCGTGCTGCCCACGGCAGCTGCCGTCTCCTCCGCCGACAGGCCGACAACCAAACGCAGGACCAGGATCTCCCGATGCTTCTCGGGGAGGGTTCCCAGTAGCGCGCTCATCTGCCGGGTGGTCTCCGAGTCAAGAGCGAGCTTCTCGGGTCCCTCGTCGGTGGAGATGACATCTGGTACCTCGGCCATCGACTCGGCTTTGTTACGCCCGGCGTTCCGATGGGCATCTGCCACCTTGTGCGCGGCGATGCCATACACGAATGCCATGAATGGGCGGCCCTGATCCTGATACCGCGGCAATGCGGTCATCACTGCCAGGCATACCTCCTGCGCCACGTCGTCCGCGGACAGTTGTCCCCTTTCCGCGGCTCCGACCCGTGATCGGCAGTAACGCACAACCAAGGGTCGAACACTCTCGAGCACTCGAGACAAGGCAACTCGATCGCCCTGCGCTGCCGCAGCGACGGCTGAGTCCAACTCCTCGCTCGTATTAGTCATCGTCAGAGTGATTCCTGGCGTTACAGTGGCGCCCGCTCCAGAGCGCTCCCACCTGGCGGTGGAACGTTTGAAGGATAGCGACAGACACTCACAGATCCCTGAATCGGCCACCGCGGTCGGAGATTTGCCGTCGACATTCATCCCGGATCGCCGCCGCGTCCGCACCGGGACGGACTCCATTGACAAGCATCGCCGCCGCCCAGCGCAGTGGCAACAACTCGTGCTCGGCGCACCGGTCCAACACCTGTTCGCCCAGATCAAGCGCCGCGGCAGGATCCGGGCCTGCGCTGTGAGCGGCCGCCAGCAGGAGGTCCGACTTCACCTGGTGCCGAACCGAGTCGACGTCCCTGGCGAGCTCGACGGCCGTGCTCGCGTGCCGACGCGCCGTGGCGGGATCCCCCGACGCCAACGCGATCTCGGCGCTCACCCAGTTCAGACGGATGCTCTGCCGCCACAGCCCTTGGTCGTTCCCGACCAGCGGCGCGCACCGCTCAAGGAGGGCGGAACCGAGTGCGAGCCGACCGCAGCCGAGCGCGTCCGCGGCCAGCCCGGTCAGTGCGTCGCATCGAGCGGCGATCAGCGCCGCCTCCTCCTCACCCGCCGGTCCGCCGAGTGCCGCGAGCGCTCGCCCGTCGAAGCCCGCCGCCAGCCGATGCCATCCGAGTTGCCTGAGCAACGAGGCCTCCGTGCTCAGCGCGAGCGAGGCGACGCCCTGGCCCGGGCGCCCACGCGCAATGCGCACGAGTTCGGTCCGCGCCGCGGCGTAGCGCCCCTGCCCACCGAGCGCCACCGCCCTGAGCCAGCGCTGCTCGTTGTCGTCGGCGGCAGGCAACGGGGCCAACCCGGGCTCGTCGCCGAATGCGGCGCTGATCAGTGTCCCCACCAGGCCAAGAGTAGAGCCGGCCCGCGCGCCCCCGCGCCGCACCCACCCGCGCCCGAATACCCATTCACGTCACGTTTGTCGAGAGTTACGGGCGCGCCGACGTATTTCAAGGTTGAATCAAAGATTGAATCAGGCAACTGATTCAGAGTCCGGTTTGTGGCAATTGCGTTAACCAAGAATCTCAACGCCGGTCCGCACGATGACAGGGCGCGCACCACGCCCTCCGACCGCATAGGACCAGCAAAAGCACTCGTCAGCACCCATTACAGGACACCGAGGCCGAGCCGGGGGGCCGTCGCAGCGACAGCCGATCACGGCTACATGTCCTTGTCTATGAACGGAACGTTAAATTCTCGTGCGAACACTATGGAAATCCCCACTTGAAGAACTATTGACTCGTTTTCCGCAATACCTCTAACGTTGCCGAGACGAATTGATTTCAGACCTGGAGGCTCTTCAGGTGTATGGATGGACAGGAGATGGCATGCCTCAGCCGAATCACCTCCCCGGACCGAACGCCGATATCTGGGACTGGCAGATGCACGGCCTGTGCCGCGGAGTCGACTCCGCGATGTTCTTCCATCCGGACGGTGAGCGGGGCCGGGCACGCACCCAGCGTGAGACCCGCGCCAAGGAAATGTGCCGTCAGTGCCCCGTGCTCGCGCAGTGCCGCAGCCACGCCCTCAGCGTCAGCGAGCCGTACGGGATCTGGGGCGGCATGTCCGAGACCGAACGTGAGATGCACGCCCGCAGGGGCCGCCACCGCATCGCGGTGTAGACGACGTCGTACCTCGGCGCGGCCCCGGCTTCCGGGGCCGCGCCGAGATGCGTGACCCATCCCTCGCACCACCCGCTCCGAATGCCTTCCCGACAGCACTCGCACAACACTCGGGAAGGCAGTCCCATGAGCATCAGCACCACCCGCATCCGTACCCTCGCCGTCGCGGCCACCGCGTCGATCGCCCTGATCGGCGTCTCGGCGTGTTCCTCCGACAGCGACGACTCCTCCCCCGCCTCCCCCGCGACCAGTGACGCCATGTCGCCTGAGATGACGGCCGATCCCGCCGCGAACCTGGTCGGGCCCGGCTGCGCGGAGTACGCGGCGGCGGTGCCGCAGGGTGGCGGCTCGATCTCGGGCATGGCCCAGGATCCGGTGGCCGTCGCCGCCTCGAACAACCCCCTCCTCACCACCCTGGTGGCCGCGGTCTCGGGGCAACTCAACCCCGATGTCAACCTCGTCGACACCCTCAACGGAGGGCAGTTCACCGTGTTCGCACCCGTCAACGACGCGTTCGCCAAATTGGATCCGGCCACCATCGACACGCTGAAGACCGACGACGCGCTGCTGACGAAGGTCCTCACCTACCACGTGGTACCGGGCCGGATCGCGCCGGACGAGATCGCAGGCCAGCACCCGACGGTCGAGGGCGCCGCGGTGACCGTGACCGGATCGGGAGATGCCCTCAAGGTCAACGACGCGAACGTCATCTGCGGCGGCGTCAGCACCGCGAATGCCACCGTCTACCTCATCGATTCCGTGTTGATGCCGCAGTAACGTGATTCGCAGTAACGTGATTGTCGATGAAGGGAATCGGAGAGTCGTGACGGACCCGGGGTCCACGGATTCCGGCGCCACGACCGATCACGGCATCGGCGAGGCGGCCTGCCCGGCGGACACCGGGCAGGCCCTCGCCGTGCGCGCGGCCGAGGCGGCCGAGCTGGCCGCCCTGCTGACCCGCGCCGCCGATGGTGATTCGGGGTCGTTCGCCGAGCTGTACGACCGGACCTGCGCCCGCGTCTACGGAATGGTGCTGCGGGTGCTGCGCGATCCGGGCTTCGCCGAGGAGACCACCCAGGAGGTCTACCTCCAGCTCTGGCGCACCGCCGACGACTTCGACGCGACACGGGGATCCGCGGTGTCCTGGCTGATGACCCTCGCGCACCGCAGGGCCGTCGACCGGGTCCGGTCGGAACAGTCGCACTCGAACCGCGAGGTGGTCTACGAATCACGCAACCGCGGCAGCGAATTCGACGAGGTCGCCGAGGAGGTCTCCGGGCGCCTGGACCGGCAGGCCGTCATCGACTGCCTCGACACCCTCACCTCGGTGCAGCGCGAGTCGGTCTCGCTCGCCTACTACGGCGGACGCACCTACCGCGAGGTCGCCGCGCACCTCGGGGTCGCGCTGCCGACCGTCAAGACCCGTATCCGGGACGGGCTGGTTCGGCTCAGAGGATGCCTGGGGGTGGCGTGATGGACGACGACCAGATCGACCTGGCCCACGCCTACGCCCTCGACGCCCTCGACTCGGGCCAACTCCGTGCGGTCGAGCAACTGCTCGCCACCTCCGACGAGAGCCTGCGGACCGAATTCGAGACGGTGGTGCGCCAGTGCCGGGAGACGTTGGCGGCGACCGCCGCCGCGAACGCGACCGCTCCGCCCGCACAGATCCGCGAACGCCTGCTGACACAGATCGCGCAGGAGCCCCGCACCGGCCCGGGCCCGGCTGCGGCGCCGGTCTCGCTCGCCGACCGGCGGCGCACCGCCACCCGCTGGCGCCTGGTGGGCGCCGCGGCGGCGGCCGTCGCGCTGCTCGCGGGCGGCGTGGTCATCGGACAGCAGCTGCGCGAACCGACTCCAGAGCAGCCGATGGCGGCCCAGGTGATGAGCGCCCCGGACGTCCAGACGTCCTCGACGGCGGTGCCCGGCGGCGGCTCGGCTACCGCCGTCTACTCCCGGTCGACCGATGCCGCGGTGCTGATGATGAACGACGTCACCCCGCCCGCACCGGAGTCGGTCTATCAGATGTGGCTCATGGCGGGCACCGGTGCCCCGGTCTCGGCGGGCACGATGTCGCCGGATCAGGTGTCGCCTTCGACCGTGGCCGTGCTCGACGATCTCGACGGCGCCTCGCTGCTGGCCTTCACTGTGGAACCCGCGGGCGGCTCGGAGCAGCCGACCACCGACGTGTTCGCCTCGCTGCCACTGGGATAGCAGAAAGCGACAGGCCCCGGACGGAGATCCGTCCGGGGCCTGTCGCTGCTGTCACCCGGGGGTGACGGTGGGTGCTAGTGGCTGTGCCCGTGGCCGTGATCCGCCTCGGCGGCCTCGGCCGGCTTCTCCACCACGGCGCTCTCGGTGGTGAGCACCATGCGGGCGACCGACGCCGCGTTGACGACCGCGGAACGGGTCACCTTCACGGGGTCGACCACACCGTCGGCGAGCAGGTCGCCGTAGGTGAGGGTCGCGGCGTTGAAGCCGTGTCCCTTGGGCGCGTCGGAGACCTTGTTGACCACGACGGAGCCGTCGACGCCCGCATTGGTGGCAATCCAGAACAGCGGGGCCGACAGCGCCGCGCGCACGACCTCGACGCCGGTCGCCTCATCGCCGGAGAGCGATGCGGCCAACGCGCCGAGCGTCTGGCCCGCCTGCACCAGCGCGGAGCCGCCGCCGGGCACGATGCCCTCCTCGACCGCGGCCTTGGCCGCGTTGACCGCGTCCTCGACGCGGAACTTGCGCTCCTTGAGCTCGGTCTCCGTTGCGGCGCCGACCTTGATCACCGCAACGCCACCGGACAGCTTGGCGAGGCGCTCCTCGAGCTTCTCGCGGTCCCAGTCGGAGTCGCTGTTCTCGATCTCGCGACGCAGCTGACCGACACGGGCCTCGATGTCCGCCTCGGTGCCTGCGCCGTCGACGATGGTCGTCTCGTCCTTGGTGACGACGACCCGACGGGCGCTGCCGAGCAGCTCCAGTCCGGCCTCCTTGAGGGTCAGGCCCACGTCGGTGTTGATGACCGTGCCCGCGGTGACGACCGCGAGGTCGTCGAGGAACGCCTTGCGCCGGTCACCGAAGAACGGTGCCTTCACAGCGACGGCCTTGATCGTCTTGCGGATGGAGTTCACCACCAGGGTGGAGAGCACCTCGCCCTCGACGTCCTCGGCGATGATCAGCAGCGGCTTGCCCGACTCGGCGACCTTCTCGAGCAGCGGCAGGAAGTCGGGCAGCGAGCTGATCTTCTCGCGGAAGAGCAGGATCAGCGCATCCTCGAAGATCGCCTGCTGCGCATCGATATCGGTGACGAAGTAGGGCGAGAGGTAGCCCTTGTCGAACTGCACGCCCTCGGTGACGACGAGCTCGGTCTGCAGCGTGGAGGACTCCTCGACGGTGACGACGCCGTCCACGCCGACCCGCGTCATGGCCTCGCCGACCAGCTCACCGATTTCCTCGTCGCGCGAGGAGACGGTGGCCACCTGAGCGATCGCGGACTTGCCCTCGACGGGGGTCGCGGCGGCGATGAGTGCCTCAGACACCGCGTCCGCGGCCAGGCCGATGCCCACGCCGAGCGAGATCGGGTTGGCGCCGGCCGCGACGTTCTTCATGCCGCCACGAATGAGCGCCTGCGCGAGCACGGTCGCGGTGGTGGTGCCGTCGCCCGCGACGTCGTTGGTCTTGGTGGCGACGCTCTTGACGAGCTGTGCGCCGAGGTTCTCGAACGGGTTCTCGAGATCGATCTCACGGGCGATGCTGACGCCGTCGTTGGTGACCGTGGGGCCGCCGAACGCCTTGGCGAGCACCACGTGCCGACCGCGGGGGCCGAGGGTGACCTTGACCGCGTCCGCCAGCGTGTCGACGCCGCGCTCGAGGGACCGGCGCGCGGTCTCGTTGAACTGGATTTCCTTGGGCATATTGCTCAGCTACTCCTGGATTGGGAGGGTCCGCAACGCGATCCGCCCCGGGCCCGATGGACGGGACGCCGGGGCGGATCGCAAGTGGCTTACTTGGAGATGACAGCCAGCACGTCACGTGCCGAGAGGATCAGGTACTCCTGGCCGGCGTACTTGATCTCGGTTCCGCCGTACTTGCTGTAGATGACGGTGTCGCCTTCCTTGACGTCGACCGGGATGCGGTTGCCCTTGTCGGTCACGCGACCTTCGCCGACGGCGACGACGGTGCCCTCCTGGGGCTTCTCCTTGGCCGTGTCGGGGATGACCAGGCCTGAGGCAGTCGTCGTCTCGGCCTCGTTGGCCTGGACGAGGATCTTGTCCTCGAGCGGCTTGATGTTCACGCTCGCCACGATGAGCCCTCCACTTTCAGGGGTTTATGCGTCCAGGGCTGTTCCCAGGACGTGATGGTGTGTTCGTACGCTTGCGGCATCTCACTCGAGCCCCGTCGTCGCGGGTGCCGAGGCTCGGTCAGCGCCAACTAGCACTCTATACATGCGAGTGCCAGCGCTCAAGGTCGGCGGGTACTTAGGTGCTCGATGCGAGAATTGCGTGGAACGGGGGGTCAGGACCGGAGCTCACCGTGTTCGTCGCCACCGTCATCGTGTCCGTTCTGCTCGCCGCACTCCTCGGGTTCGCGGCCATCCGGAAGCTGAGCCACCGGGATCCGGTTGTTCGCGAGTACGCCGAACTCGGCGTGCCCGAGAACCGCCTGAACTTGCTGGCCGGCCTCCTCCTCGCCGGCGCTCACGACGCGAAGCACCTCCCCGTCCCGCTCGCGTACGCGGCGCTCGCCGTCGCCGTGCTCGTTCTGCGCCTCGCGTCGAGTTGATCGACCGGCCGCGCAGCCGCGGCCGACGTCCGCTTCGACGGTGGCGTGAATCCAAGGTGTACGGCAGGTGACCTAGAGTCGTCGCCGTGGCAAACATCAGCAGGCGTGCATTCATCGGACTGGCCGGACTCGGAGCCGCGGGAACCCTCGGGGCCGGCGCTTTCGGAAGGGCGCCGTGGGGTACCTGGTACGCCGCGGCCGACCCGCTGCCCGCCTCCTTCGCCGGCACCACCCTCGAGGCCGTCGCGACCCCGGTCGGCGGATCCGGCTACCGGACGCTCACCGCGGGCCCCGGGTGGCCGATGATCGTGCGGGGCGAGCTCGCCGAGGCACGGTCGGGCCGCGAGGAGCGCAGGACGGCCCTCGCATCCGTGGTGCAGCTGACCGACCTGCACATCCTCGACGCCCAGTCCCCCATGCGATTCGAGTACGTGCATCCGCTCAACGGGTCGGCGTTCCGACCGCACGAGACGCTCACCACGCAGGGCCTGGTCTCGCTCGTGTCCCGGATCAACTCCCTGCCAGGCGGCCCGCACACCCGCCGCGCGTTCGACGCCGTGGTGACCACCGGCGACAACACGGACAACAAGGAGCACGCGGAGCTCGGCTGGCTGCTGACCGCGCTCAACGGCGGCACCTTCATCCCGAACACCGGCGCCGCGGATCGCTACGAGGGCGTACAGAACTCCGGGGCGGACCTGTACTGGAACCCCGAGTCACCGATCCGCGACATCTACAAGAAGGCCGGCTTCCCGGAGATGCCGGGACTGCTCGGCGCCGCGGCCCTCACCCCCGTCACGAGCCCGGGCCTGCGCACCCCCTGGTACAGCGTGTTCGGCAACCACGACGACTCGATCCAGGGCACCATCCCCAGCGGAATCGGACCGCTCGAGGCCATGTACACCGGCTCGATCAAGATCGAGGCGCCCGATTCCGAGCAGGCCCGCGCGATCGGCAGCGCCGCGAGCTCGGACCCGGCTGCGCTGCCGAGCATCCTCGCCGCGGTCACCACCCCGCCGCGCATCGTCACGCCCGACGGCAACCGGGCACCGTTCACCCCGCGGCAGTACATCGCCGCCCACCTCGACCCGAGGAACGCGGGCCCCGGGCCCGTCGGGCACGGCTTCGCCCCCGACGCGGGCGAGACCGGCATCGGCTTCTACTCGTTCGAGATCGCGCCGGGCGTGGTCGGGATCAGCATGGACTCCACCAACCGCGCCGGGTTCGTCGACGGCTCCCTCGGCGAGGCCCAGTTCCGCTGGATCGAACAGACCCTGCAGGCGGGCAGCAGCCGCTTCTTCGACGCGGGTGGCCGCCCGGTGACGCAGTCGCGGCAGGACACCTACTTCCTGCTGTTCAGTCACCACACCAGCGGCACGATGGACAACCTGATCCCCGACCCCGAGAACCCCGGCGAGCGCCGCCACTCCGGCGCCGAGCTGCTGGACCTGCTGCACCGCTTCCCGAACGTGCTCGCCTGGGTGAACGGGCACACCCACGAGAACAAGATCACGCCGCACCCGGGTGCCACTGCCGCACAGGGCTTCTGGGAGATCAACACGGCCTCGCACATCGACTTCCCGCAGCACGCGCGGCTGATCGAGGTTGTCGACAACACCGACGGCACGCTCTCGCTGCTGACCACGCTGGTCGAGTCGGACAGCCCGTACGAGGTCCGGCACGGGGACTTCAGCCAGGAGGGCCTGGCCTCGCTGTACCGCGAGTTGTCCTTCAACGACATCCACGCCGACCCGAAGCTGCTGGGCGGATCCGTCGATCACAACACCGAACTGGTGCTGGTCTCGCCGCGGGCATGACGGTTATGTTGCATCTCAGATGCAAGTATCATACGGTCGGAACGTGCAGCTGACGCGTTTCACCGACCTTGGGCTGCGCGTGGTGATGCGCCTGGCCGCCTCCCCCGGAGGCGGTGGCCTGACGACAAGTCAGGTGGCGGATCAGATGTCGATTCCGTACACGCACACGGCCAAGGTCGTTGTCCGGCTACGCGAACTCGGCATGGTCGAAGCCCGCCGCGGTCGGGGCGGCGGGCTCACGATCACCGAGGCGGGTCGGCACACCTCGGTGGGCACGCTCGCCCGCGCCCTCGAGGGCGACGAGGAGGTCGTGAACTGCGAGGGCGACCATCCGTGCCCGCTGCGCAGCGGCTGCCGTCTCCGCAGCGCACTGCGCCGCGCCCAGATCGCCTTCTACGACTCGCTCGACGGGGTCACGATCGATGACCTGCTCCGGGCGCCGACCGGGCTGACCCTGCTGGAGTTGTCCGCCCCCGTCAGGGCCTGACGCCCGCGCTCACGTCGCGGCGCCCTTGCGACGCTGTCCCAACCGCACCGCGGCCGTGATGATGCGGACACCGACCGCGATCAGGAACAGGTTCCCCACGATCTGCGCCGAGACGATGGCCCGGGAGACCTCGGTGGTCGCGGTGATGTCCCCGAACCCGACCGTCGAGAAGCACACCAGCGTGAAGTACAGCGAATCGATCTTCGTCAGCGGTTCGTTGAAGTTCTCCGGCCCCGACACGGACATCAGGTGGTACAGCGTCGCGAACGCGAGCAGGTACCCCGGCAGCATCAGCCCGAGGCCCGCGATCGCCTGCAGCCCCGGATGCTCCGCGCGCACGATCTTCCTGATCTGCCAGGCGAAGAGCGCACCGACGAAGACCAGCCCCAGCACCAGTCCACCGATCGCGGACGCAGATTCCAGGTTTTCCATCGGGATGACGAAATACACGAACACCAACGCGGCCGCACTCAGGAGTGGGCGGACGGCGGCGCGCCGGATCAGGCTGCGCCGCTGCTCCTTCGGCAGGTTCTCGAACGTCTCATCGGCCATCGCTCGCCGTCCATGACTGGCTGACGGTCACCGAGAGGCCCGGATCCGTGGCGACCGTCAACGGCGACGGCGTGGCGCCCCCGGCGATGACGTGCGCTCCCAACGCGGCGATCATCACCCCATTGTCGGTGCACAAACGCGGCTTGGGGATGCGAAGGGTCAAACCGGCCGCGACGCAACGCTCCTCGGCGAGCGAACGGATACGTGAATTCGCGGTCGCCCCGCCGCCGAGCACCAGGGTATCGACGCCGACGTCGGTGGCCGCCCGCACCGCCTTCATGGTGAGCACGTCGGCCACCGCCTCCTGGAAGGACGCCGCGATGTCGGGGATCGGGAGCTCCTCCCCCGCCCGCTCCTTCGACTCCACGAAGCGCGCGACCGCCGTCTTGAGCCCGGAGAACGAGAAGTCGTAGCGGGCGTCGCGCGGTCCGGTCATGCCGCGAGGAAAGGCGATGGCCCGCGGATCCCCTTCCTGCGCGGCCGCATCCAGTGCCGGGCCGCCGGGGAATCCGAGTCCGAGCAGCCGGGCCACCTTGTCGAACGCCTCGCCCGCGGCGTCGTCCACCGTGGTGCCGAGCTCGACGATCGGCCGCGCCAGGTCCTCGACGTGCAGCAGGTGGGTGTGCCCGCCCGAGACCAGCAGCGCAACGCACGGCGGCATCGGGCCGTGCTCGAGGGTGTCCACCGCGACGTGCCCGCCCAGGTGGTTCAGCGCATAGAACGGCACATCCCAGGCCGCGGCGTACGCCTTCGCGGCGGCCGCGCCGACCAGCAGCGCCCCCGCCAGGCCCGGTCCGATGGTCACCGCGAGCGCGTCCGGCTTCGCGATCCCTGCCTGCGCGAGGGCTCGCCGCATGGTCGGGACGATCGCCTCGAGGTGGGCACGCGAGGCGACCTCCGGCACAACGCCTCCGTAGCGGGCATGCTGATCGACGCTCGAGGCCACCTCGTCGGCCAGGAGCTCACAGGTGCCGTCCTCGTGCCACCGGACGATGCCGACGCCCGTTTCGTCGCACGAGCTCTCGATCCCCATCACGATCATGACAGCTGCCCCTCGACCCTGGCGGCGGGCCTGCGCATGGTGTACGCGTCGGCGCCGCTGGGCTGGTAGTAGTTCCTTCGGGTCCCGACGATCTCGAAACCCGTTCCCCGGTACAGGGCGATGGCCGGCTCGTTGTCCGTGCGGACCTCGAGGAAGACCGGACCGCCGTGTTCATCGGCCTCCCGCAGCAGCGCGTCGAGCAGTTGCGCGCCGAGGCCCCGTCGCTGGTGAGCGGGATCGACCCCGATGGTGTGCACCTCGGACTCGGCGTCGGCCCCACGGCCGAGCAAGGCGATCCCCGCGTAGCCGAGCATGGTGCCGGACTCGTCGCGGGCGACGAAGTAGCGGTTGTGCGGCCCGGTCAGCTCCGACCGAAACGCCTCCGCGCTCCACGGGCTGTCCCCGGGGAACAGCACCGTCTCCAGCTCCTCGCAGCGGGTTGCGTCGGCCGCGGTCATCCCGACGATCCGCGCGGTCATTTCTTCCGGTCCGCGATGGCGACCGCGTCGGGGCGACGCAGGTACAGCGGCACCAACGGCGCGGGCTCCGCACCGGAACGCAGCGCTGCCGCGGCGACCGCGACCAGGCCAGCGGGCGACGGCGTCTCGACCGGCTCGACGGGCAGGTCGAACAGGTCGACGTGACCGGCCGATCCCGCGATCGCCTGCGACGGAGTCGGCTCCAGGTCGGCGGGCTTGTTCACCTCCGGGCCCTGCACGCGGGCACCGCCGCTGTAGCGCGCCCAGTACACCTCGCGGCGGCGGGCGTCGGTGACCACCAGCAGATCCCGTCCCAGCGCGGCCTCGATCGCGATCGCGTCCAGGCTGCAGACACCGTGCACGGGAATCCCGAGGGCATCGCCGAACGCGGCGGCCGTGGCCATGCCGACCCGCAGGCCGGTGAAGGGGCCGGGGCCGCACCCGACCACGACGGCGTCGAGGTCCGCAGGGGTGATGTCCGCCTCCGCGAGGCATTCGAGGATGTGCGGGGTCAGCACCTCCGCGTGGGCCCGCGCGTTGACCGTGATCCGGGTCGCCAGGGTTCGTGGGGTGTCGCCCTCAAGGCGCACCACCCCGGCTGTTACGGCAGGCGTGGCGGTATCGACCGCGAGTACGAGCACGGTTACCGAGGATACCTAGGAGACCCAGGCCCATTGCGCCGTGCGCACGTCCGACTCCGGTTCGCGCCGCAACCGCACCAGCAGATGCCGCTCGGCCAGGTGCTCGACGACGCCCTCGCCCCACTCGACCACCACGACGGCACCCGCGAGATCCGTGTCCAGGTCCAGGGCGTCCAGTTCGTCGAAGGTCTGTCCCGGATCGGCGCCGATGCCGAGCCGGTACGCGTCGACGTGCACCATCGCCACCGGCTCACCGCCACCGGGACGCTCGCCGCCCGCGCGATGCTCGCGGGCGATGATGAACGTCGGCGAGCTGACCCGTCCCTGCACGCCGAGCCCGGCCGCGATTCCCCGCGAGAGCGCGGTCTTACCCGCGCCGAGCGGGCCGTCGAGCACCACCAGGTCGCCCGCGTTCAGCTCCAGGGCGAGGCGCCTGCCGAACGCCTCGGTGTCCTCGGTCGTCGGAAGATGGATCGTGCGCGGATCGTGGTCAGCCACCGACAACCGTCCGTTCGGAATCGCCCTGCTCGGCAATGGAGCGGCCGACAAGTCGGTCGATCGCGTCCGTCACCCGGATCGGGAACTCGAGCTGCACCAGATGCCCGCCGCCGACCACGCGCACCAGCTCGGACTCCGGCAGCTCGGCCGCCATCGCCTCGGACTGAGAGAAGGGCAGGATCATGTCCGCATCCCCGCAGAGCACCAACGAGGGCAGCTCGGCGATGACCGGCAGCGCCGCCGATTCATCGTGCAGCTCAAGGGACTTGAGGAAGTTCACGATCGTGGTCACCGACGTCTGGTTGAGCATCCACTCGGAGAACCGCATCAGCGATGGGCTGACATCGGTGCCGTATGAGGCGGAACGCAGGATCGGGGAGATAAGCATGCGCGCGGCGCCGCGCCCGAACTGGACCAGGCCCGGCGAGGTGCGGACCGCGAGCCGGAACGCGTCGATCACGGGGTTCTGCAGGTTCCTGCTCAGCCCGGTCTTGTTCAGGCCCTCGGCCGCGGTGGAGATGAGACCGACCCCGATCACCTTGGTGCCGAACAACTCCGGCACCTGCCTCGCCAACGCCAGGATCGTCATGCCGCCCATCGAGTGTCCGACGAGCACCACGGGGCCCCTTGGCGCGACGGCCTGGAGGATCACGTCGAGATCCCGGCCGAGCTGACCGATGGTGCAGCTCGCGGGCGCAGGGACCGCGGACCGGCCGTGCCCGCGCTGATCGAAGAAGACCATCCGAACGGCCTTGCCCCAACGCTTCTCGAGCTGGCGCCGTTGAAAATGCCAGGACTCCATGCGCAGGCAGTAGCCGTGCACGAAGACCACCGTGACGGGGGCGTCAGCGGGACCGACCTCCCGGACCGCGAGCGCCGTGCCGTCCTCGGCCGCGACGATGCTGCCGCGGTCGGCGCTCATCAATCGGAAGTCCTCCTTGGCGTACCGATCTCGCCTGCCACTGCGGCGGGCGGCCGGACGGTGCCCCACGGTGACCCCCGCCAGCGCGCCGAGCGCGGCGGCGCTGACCGCACCGCCGACGAGACCCGCCTTACCGAACGGATTCATCGCAGGTCCCCCCTACCCGTGAAGCCCCGGACGATTCGCCCCCGAACCCCGGTCACCACTTCGTAGTGGATGGTGTCGAGTGCGTCGGCCCAGTCCTGGGCGACGGGTTCGCCGTCGTCGCCGCTGCCGAACAGCACCGCCACGTCGCCCTCCGCGATCCCCGCGGGATCCGGTCCGAGGTCCACCACCACCTGGTCCATGCACACCCGGCCGATCTGGGGGTGGCGCCGACCACCGATCTGCACCTCGAAGCGGCCGCCGAGGGCGCGCGGGATCCCGTCGGCGTAGCCGACCGGCAGCAGGGCGACCATGGTGTCGCGCGGTGCGATCCAGGTGTGCCCGTAGGACACGCCCTCGCCTGCGGCGATCTTCTTCACCAGCGCCACCCGCGCCCGCAGTGTCATGGCGGGCCGCAGTCCGAACCCGCCGAGTTCCGGCACCGGAGAGAGCCCGTAGATCGCGATGCCGGGACGGACCATGTCGAAACGCAGATCCGGCCGGGTCAGCACAGCGGCCGAGTTCGCCAGGTGCACCAGCTCAGGACGCAGTCCCACCCGCCTGGCCTCGGCCACGGCATGCTCGAGGCGGGCGGCCTGGGTGTCGATCACCGGGTGGTGCGGCTGGTCGGCGTGCGCCAGGTGGGAGAACATCCCGCGCAGCCGCACCGCACCCTCGGCCTCCGCCCTGGCCAGATCGTGGAGGGTGTCCCCGAGTTCGAACGGCGAGACGCCGTTGCGCCCCAGCCCGGTGTCGACCTTGAGGGAGACGGTCGCCGTCGACCCGAGCACACGGGCCGCCGCGACCACCGATTCCAGGTGCCGGGGCGAGGAGACGCTCAGTTCGATGCCGGCGGCGATCGCGGCGGTGAAGTCCGTGTCGGGAGTGTGCAGCCAGGACAGGATCGGTGCGTCGATGCCCGCTGCCCGCAGTTCCAGGGCCTCCTCGACCGTGGTGACCCCCAACTCGGCGGCCCCCGACGCGAGCGCCGTGCGTGCCACCTCTGCCGCCCCGTGGTTGTAGGCGTCGGCCTTGACCACGGCCATCACCTCGGCGTCGCCCGCGTGTTCACACAGCAGGCGGACGTTGTGGGCGATCGCATCGAGATCGATCAGCGCTTCCGCTTGCGGCGCGGACGGGCCAACCGCGGAAGTCATGCGCAGATCGTCCCATACGGACAAGTCGGAGGTCACGATCCCCGATCCTGCCATTGACCGCCGATAGGCCAAATGATTTCCATCACTAACGAGGTCACATTTAGGGCACCGCTTGGGCACGAAGCACCCTCACCGCGGCCCTGACCTGGCACAACAGCGCATCGGCCGAGATGGGCGCGGCCGTGCCCGAGCCCTGCCCCGCGGCCAGGTTGGCGGCAAGCGAGTGCGCGCGGGCGCCCATCGCCGCGGAGGTCAACGGTGCCAGACCGGTCGACATGAGGGCCCCGATGACGCCGGACAACACGTCCCCGGCGCCTGCGGTCGCGGCTGCGGAGCCGCCGGCCTCGTTGAGCAGGACCGATCCGTCCGGATCCGCCACCACCGTGCACCGCCCCTTGAGCAGCACGCTGGTCCCCCACTCGGCCGCGAGGCCTCGGGTCGCCGCCACCCGGTCGGCCGCCAATCGCTGCGAAGCGGAGCCGCGCCCGGTGAGCCGGGCGAACTCCCCGGCATGAGGGGTCAGCAACGTCGGCGCCGACCGGCCCGCGACGAGCCCGGGCTCCGCGGCCACCAGCGTGAGTGCGTCGGCGTCCACCAACACCGGCAGGTCCGTACCGAGGACCGCGCGCAGCACCGTCAGCGCCTCCTCGTCGACCCCCATCCCCGGGCCGACCACCCAGGCCTGCACCCGGCCGGCGGCGTCGAACCCGTCCACCGCGACAACCTCCGGCCAGCGTGAGAGAACCTGCGGGGCAGCGGTTCCCGCGTACCGAACCATGCCGGACGTGGCGGTGACCGCGGCCCCCGCACACAGCACGCCCGCACCGGGATAGCGCGCGCTGCCCGCGATCACCCCGACCACGCCCTGGCTGTACTTGTCGTCCGCAGGTCCCGGCATCGGCCAGCGGGCACCGACCTCGGCCGCGGTCGGTGTCCGCACCGAGGCGTCTGGGAGGTCGAGGCCGATGTCGACGAGTTCCACCCGGCCGCAGTGCGCGGCCGCGAGGGCGTGCACGGGCTTGAGCGCCCCGAATGCGACCGTGACCGAGGCCGTCACCGCCGGCCCCGCCGTGACCCCGGTGTCCGGATCGACCCCGCTCGGCAGGTCCACCGCGACGATCGGCGCGCCGACCCTCGCCACCAGCGCGGCGGCGGCCGGCCGCAACGGCCCCCGACCCGAGATCCCCACGATGCCGTCGACCACCAGGTCGGGGTCGCCGAGATCGGCATCGGCGCCCACCTCGACCCGCCCGCCGACGGCGCGCAGCGCCGCCAGCCCCGCTGCGTGGACCCTGTCCGGGTCGAGCAGGACCGCCCGGACCGCGACCCCGCGCCTGCGCAACATCGCTCCCGCCCACAGCGCGTCCCCGCCGTTGTCGCCGGAGCCGACGAGCAGGGTCACCCGCCTGCCTGCCACACCTCCAGTGCGAGAACGCAATTCGGACGCCACCACGGCGGTCAGCCCGTACGCGGCGCGGCGCATCAGGGCGCCGTCGGGAAGCGCGGCGAGCAGCGGGGCCTCGGCGGCCCGCACCTCGTCGGCCGTGAAGTAGTCGCGCATCGAATCACCGTATCTCGCCACGGCCGTCGTTCGGCGCTACCCTTTATCCATGCGCGCACTCGGCGCCACCATCGCAACGGGACTTCTGGTCGCGTCGGTTCTCGCGGGAACAGCTGGTCCGGCTCAAGCACGGACCAAGACCGTCGAGATCAACAACATGGCGTTCTGGCCGTCCACAGCCCGGATCCTCATCGGCGACACCGTCACCTGGGAGTTCACCGACGAAGGCGTGGAGCACAACGTCACAGCGACCGCGCGAGCAACCTCGCAGGACAACTTCGCCAGCGAGACGATGTCCGAGGGCGAATTCAGCCACACGTTCATGCGGCAGGGCACCTACCCGTACGAATGCACCCTGCACCCGCAGATGGGCGGCACCGTCATCGTGCGATGACGGCGCCACGCTCATCTATTCGACGGTGACCGACTTCGCCAGGTTGCGCGGCTTGTCCACGTCGTAGCCGCGGGTCTGCGCGACCTCGGCCGCGAACACCTGCAGCGGGACCGTGGACAGCAGCGGCTGCAGCAGGCTCGGCGCCGCCGGGATCTCGATGAGGTGATCCGCGTGCGCGCGCACCGCCTCGTCACCCTCCTCCGCGATCACGATGGTCCGTGCGCCGCGCGCCTTGATCTCCTGGATGTTGGAGACCAGCTTCGAGTGCAGGACCGCGCGGCCCTTCGGCGACGGCATCACGACGATGACCGGAAGGCCCTCCTCGATCAGCGCGATCGGCCCGTGCTTGAGCTCGCCCGCGGCGAATCCCTCGGCATGGATGTACGCGAGTTCCTTGAGCTTGAGCGCACCCTCGAGTGCCACCGGATACCCGACGTGACGTCCGAGGAACAGCACGGTCGGCGAGTGCGCCAGTTCCCGTGCCAGCGCCCGGACCGGTTCGACCGTCTGCAGCACCCGCGCGACCAGCTCCGGCATGGCCTCGAGGTCGCGGTACTCCCTGGCCACCTCGTCCGGGTACTTGGTACCGCGCGCCTGCGCCAGCGCCAGCCCCACCAGATAGTTCGCGGTCACCTGCGCCAGGAACGCCTTGGTGGACGCGACACCGATCTCCGGTCCGGCCCGGGTGTAGAGCACGGCGTCGGCCTCGCGCGGGATCTGGGACCCGTTGGTGTTGCACACCGCGAGCACTCGCGCCTTCTGGTCCTTCGCGTGCCGCACCGCCTCGAGGGTGTCCGCGGTCTCACCGGACTGCGAGATCGCGACGACGAGCGTCGAGCGGTCGAGAACCGGGTCGCGGTAACGGAATTCGCTCGCCAGCTCCACCTCGACCGGCAGCCGGGTCCAGTGCTCGATCGCGTACTTGGCGAGCAGCCCGGAGTGGTAGGCGCTGCCGCAGGCCACGACGAACACCTTGTCCACGTCGCGGAGCTCCTGATCGGAGAGCCGCTGCTCGTCGAGCACGATGCGACCGGCATCAAAGTGCCCGAGCAGGGTGTCGGCCACCGCGGCCGGTTGCTCCTCGATCTCCTTGAGCATGAAGTAGTCGTGGCCGCCCTTCTCGGCGGCGGCGAGGTCCCAGTCGATCCGGAACGGACGCGTGGGGACGTCCTCGTTCCCGTCGAAGTCGGTCACCGTGTATCCGTCGGCGGTGATGACGACGACCTGGTCCTGACCGAGCTCGACCGCATCACGGGTGTGCTCGATGAACGCCGCGACGTCTGATCCGAGGAAGGTCTCGCCCTCGCCGACGCCGATCACCAGCGGGGTGGACCGGCGGGCCGCGACGATGGTGTCCGGGTGGTCGGCGTGCGTGAACACCAGGGTGAACGCGCCCTCCAGACGGCGGATGACCTTCCTGGCGCTCTCGACGAAGTCTCCGGCGGTGTCACCGGAGGTGTAGGCCCGCGAGACCAGGTGCACCGCCACCTCGGTATCGGTGTCGGAGGCGAACTCGATGCCGTCGTTCTCGAGCTCGGCACGCAGCGGCGCGAAGTTCTCGATGATGCCGTTGTGCACGACAGCGACCTTGCCCTCGGAATCCCGGTGCGGGTGCGCGTTGCGGTCGGTGGGCCTGCCGTGCGTCGCCCAGCGGGTGTGGCCCATGCCGGTGGTGCCGACAAATCGCTCGGTGCCGGTCTCCGCGAGCTCGGCCTCGAGGTTGGCCAGCCGGCCCGCCTTACGCTCGATCGCGACGCCGCCTGCACCGTCGAGGACCGCGATGCCTGCCGAGTCGTAGCCGCGATACTCCATCCGGCGCAGCGCCTCCACCACGACGTCCAGCGCCTGGCGGTGGCCGACGTATCCCACGATTCCGCACATGGGTCACCAGGGTACTGGGCTGCCGAACCCCTGCCGACCGGGAGGGCGTGGGCGCCGGGTGACCCGGGTCACGGTGCCGCCGGCCCGGTGCCGAACAACGCCGTGCACACCCCGTTGTGCAGCTCGACGGCGACCTGCAGAACCCGGGACCCGCCCGCGACCGGCAGCAGCGGAGAGCTGTAGTTCGCGCAGGTCTTGTTCTTCGCGCTCGGCGCCGCCACCGGCGCCGGGATCTCGAACCAGTTGCCCGCCCCGAAGTTGTCGTTGGCGAGCAGGACCCTGCCGTTCTTCGCCGACGGCTTGCCGTCCTTGCCGACATAGGTCTGGCCGCCGAGCACCAGTCGGGTGCCGTTCGGCCCGCCGGGAACGGACTGCAGGTAGGGCGAGTGCTGGAAGTAGCTGCCGTCGGTGGTGGTCACCCGGACCCCCGGGTCGGTCGTTGCGCCCCAGTTGACGCCGTCGTGCGAGACCTTGACGTACGGGCTGCAGTACTCGGCGCCGAAGTTGCACATCTCGTAGGTCGAGGCGAACCGTCCGTCGGCCAGCCGGGTCACCACGGCCATGCCGGGACGCACGCGCTGCGGATCGCGCGCGAGGATCACCTGCTTGTCGACCCAGTCCAGGCCGTTGACGGAGGACACCCTGCTCAGCACCTGCGAGTGCCGGGGCATCTCGGTCTCGTCGGCGTAGTACAGCCACAGGGTGCCCGCCGCATCGACGACGAACTCGGGCTCCCAGACACCCTCGTGGTTCGGGGACCTGGCCGCGACGCCGAGAGGCACCCAGTCGCGGCCGCCGTTCCAGCTCGCCCACACCTTGATGGCGATCCGCCGGTCGCGGCCCGCCTCGTACCCGACCGTGCCCGCCCACAGCAGCGTTCCCGGCGGCAGCAGGCCTGCCTGCTGTGGCACCTCGAAGAGGGTGCTGCAGCACAGCCCCGAGTTGGCCTCGGGATCACGGACCGCGCCGATCGGATGGAAGCTGGCGCCGTCGTCGGTGCTCTCGAGGATCGGCGAGAAGTAACCCTGCGCATCGCGGCTGGTCATCGACGCCAGGATCGTGCCCGACTGCTTGAGCCGGACCAGGCGCGGATACTCCCCCACTCCGAGCACCGAGGGACCCGGTTGCGCTACCGCGGGCGTGGGACCGGCGACCAGGAGAAACAGGAACGAGAGTGCGAGACAATATGCTGCTCTGCGCAAGGTGCACCGTCCGGATAGTCGGGAAGTCCCGCGAATTCAAACAGACCGGAACCCCCGATCGTGATGCTTTCGCGACATTCCGATTCCAGTGCACAACCGGCAGTTATTGTGCTGTGATATCCGGCTCGGACCTGGCCAGGAAGTCGGCTAGTGCGGGCCACATCGTGTCGCGGGCCGCGCGGCCGGTGAGCACGCCGAGGTGCCCGCCCGGGAACGCACCGAAGCGGACCGATGGCGCCCCGGTGAGCAGCTCGGTGAGGTGATGGACGGCCTTCACGGGCGCGAGCCCGTCGCCTGCGCCCGCGATGACCATGGTCGGTACGTCGATCTCGCTCAGACTCACCCGCCTGCCACCGATCTCCATGTGGCCGGTCGCGAACTCGTTCGACCGCATCACCACGTGATAGAGCTGGCCGAAGGTACGACCCGGGTACGCGTACATGCTGTTCATGAAGCGGTCCACCGCCTCGAGCTGTTCGAGGTGGTCCCGGTCGTCGAGGTTCGCGAGAACGGTGAACGGCCTGGTCAGGTACTTGTCGGCGCTCGCGGCCTTGAAACCGAGGCTGGTCAGCGGGGCCGGGATGTTCCCGAGCGCCTTGTAGAGGGGCGCGACGGTATAGGGACCGAACAGCCGGTCGAGCGGACGCAGGGTCGCGAACAACGGAACCTGCCGCAGGTCGAAGGGGCTGGCGATCGGGGTCAGCGAGGCCAACGGCAGCTCCGGATGCGCCGCGGCCGCATAGACGGCGAAGATCCCGCCCAGCGACCAGCCCGCGAGATGCACCAGCGCGCCGCCCGCGTCATCACTGACCACCCGCACCGCATCGGGGATCACATCGTCCACCCAGTGCTGGAAGCCGCGGGTCCGGTCCTGGAAGTTCACCGGGCCGTAGTCCACGACGTACACGTCGCGGCCGGTTTCCATCAGGTACTCGACGACGCTGCAGCCACGGCGCAGGTCGAAGGCGACGGAGGTGGCCGCCAGCGGCGTGACCAACAGCAGCGGCGCGCCCGTCGCCGCACGGTCGGCGGAGCGGAACCGACGGATCGTGCGCTCGTCGGTCGAGTCGACGACCTCCGACGGTGTCGGCCGCAGGTCCGCCAGCCCGTTCGACCCGAGCCGGGCGCACACGTTCTCGAACGCGCGCGGCAGATCGCGGGGCACCGGTACCGGAATGCCAAACACTTGTCGCTTCTCCCTCGTGGTTCTCGATCGGATACGGTCATCCTCGTGGCGCCGACTCCTAAGACCCTGGCCTCTCAGCTATCTAAGCGCGGTCCGCACAAGGTGCTGCGCGGCGACCTCTCGCTCGCGGGCCAGCCCGGTGTGGTGTACACACCGGCGGAAGGCTTCTCGCTGCCCGCGGTCGCGTTCGCACACGGCTGGATGACCGGCGTCGACCGGTACGCCCAGACCCTCACCCACCTCGCGTCCTGGGGTCTGGTCGTGGCCGCACCCGCCACCCAGCGCACGCCGGTCCCGTCACACCTGGGCCTCGCCGCGGATCTGCGGACCGCGGTAGACATCTGTGCGGGCGTGCGCCTCGGCCCCGGAAAGATCAGCGTCGACGCGACCCGGGTCGCCTACGCCGGCCACGGCATGGGGGCGGGCGCGGCGGTGATCGCGGCCGCCCAGCACGGCCCCGCCGCGGCCGTCGCCGCACTGTTCCCGGCACCGACCTCGCCGTCGGCCGAGGAATCCGCCGCCGCACTCGCCGGTCCCGGGCTGATCATCGCGGGCGACGAGGACATCGATTCGCTGAACTGCAATGCCCGCTCGATCGCCGAGGCCTGGGGCGGTCAGGCGATCCTGCGGACGGTCGACGGCGGATCCGCCAGCGGCCTCCCCGAGGGCCGCAGGATGCTCGGCGCGCTCGGACTCGGTGGATCCGAGCGCCGGACACAGAAGGCAACACGCGCGCTGCTGACCGGATACCTGCTCTATCACCTGCTCGGCGAAACCCAGTACGAGCAGTTCGCACTGCCCGGCGCCCACCTCCCCGGCTCCCTGGTAGTCGAGTTGGAAGCCGATCAAACGAGCCAGCTCACCGGATAGCCGTCGGCCGGCTCCGTCTCCGCGGCCGGTGAGTCCACTGCCGCAGAACACAATTGACGCGAACGAGCCTCGGCCGCGAGGTTCGCGGCCGCGATGCCGACCCGGATCCGGTCGAGCGCGGCGGAATGCTCGGCGAGCACCCACTCCGCCGTGAGCCTGCTCCTCACAGCGGACCTGCCTCGGCCAGTTCGGCCCCCGATTCCGGTGCCGGGCCGGTCGGGCTTTCGTCGACGCTGGCCGCGGGGGCCTTCGAGCCGCCGTCACGGGCCTGCCGCGGGGTCGGTGCGGTCGGCAGTGCGGGCACCGGGGGTTCGGGCGCCAGGGGTCCGGGCGCCGGCGGTTCCAACACCGGGGATTCGGGCACCGGGCGAGCTGCCTGGTCGGCGGCGAGATCGGGGAAGGCAGGCGGTTCCGACGGTTCCGCGAGCGGCGCGGATTCGTTTGTCCGCGAATCGCATTCGCACAGGTACGGCTCACCGTCGGCGCCGATCTCGACCCGGTAGATCCTCGGCTCGCCATCCTCCCGCACCAGCCGCAGGGTCTGGCCCCCGGCGGTCTCGACGACGACCATCGTCACCGTCGGTTCAGCGGCCGCCACCTGCGCAACGGGCGACTGCGCTGGAGCCGCCGGGGTGAATCCGGCGACGGGATCGGCCACCCGGTGGACCGCACCGAATCCGTCCGGATCGGAACCGGCGAGTTCCATTGCGTCCGAGACCAACCGGTGCGCGCCGTCGACGGCCCTCGCCGTCGCGTCGCACAGCTCGAGGACGCCTGCGAGCTGTGCGTGCACCTGCGGCACGAACACCTCCCTCAGCCACGTCGAGGCGAGGTCGACGGCGACGTCGAGAAGCCGGTCGCCGACCAGCGCCCCGGATCGCATCACGGACGGGATCATCGGGGTCAGCTCGGCGAACAGACCCGATGCCTGCCGCAACAGACCCCACGCGTGGTCGCCGGGCTCGAGCCGCGCGACCGCGATCATCAGGTCGACCTCCGCCGCGGTGCGGCCGCCGATCTGCGTCGCGTCGAGTTCGCCCATCAGGGTGGCGTTCGCGGCGACAACCGTCGCGATGACCTCGGCGGCCGCAAGCAGGGCGGCGTGCACGCCTGCCATGGCCTCGGTGCTCGCGCGGGCGCGATCGAGGTCGGCGACGAGCGCCGCCAGCGCCGAGTCGGCAGCGGCGCCCTCCCACCCGGCCGCGAGGCCGAGGATCAGCTGCTGCTGAGCGTCGCACTGTGCGCGCATCGTGCCGACCGCGACCCCGACGACGTCCGCGTCCGCGCGCAGCGCCGCGAGATCGCTCGCGGTGCGTCCGAAGTACCTCTCGCCGAGCTGGTCGTAGTCGATCGTCGGCTCGGTCACGGCCCCCAGCCGCGGCAGGAACCGGGCGAAGTACGCCAGCTCGTCCGACGCGGCCGGATTCACCGGTCCGCCCCGCCGACAGTCCCGGCGTTCTCCCGCTCCTGCCACGCATACGCGGTGATCGCCGCATCCAACCGGTGCGCGTTCGACCTCGTCGCCTCCGCCCAGGCCAGCACGGGACCGGCGAGCCGTTCGTCACGGCTCTTTAGCGCCGCCACCGCCGCGTCCAGCGCTGCCGCGGAGGTGACGAACCCCGCCGTGACCGTTCGCAGCGCCGCCACGTCCAGTTCGAAGCGTTCCCCCACCACGACTCCCCCCGCCGAATACACCTGTCAGGAGTACAGACGCAGCCGAGGTCCGTTCGGTTCCCTCCCGGTGACCCTAGAAGGCCTCTTCCTCCAGCTCCATGATCTCGTTGTCGATCGTCTCGAGGATCACCTTCGTCGCGGCCAGGTGCGGCAGCACGTTCTTGGCGAAGAACGACGCGACCGCGACCTTGCCGCGATAGAACGACCGGTCCTTGGCCGGTGCATCGCCGTCGAGGGCGGCCAGCGCCACCTCGGCCTGCGCCAGCAGACGCCACGCGATGAGCAGGTCTCCCACGGCGTACAGGAAGCGCACCGAGCCGAGTCCGACCTTGTACAGCTCGGACGGCTGCTGCTGGGAGGCCATCAGGTATCCGGTCAGGATCCCCGCCATCTCCTGCACGTCGGTCAGCGCGGTCTCGAGCAGCGCCCGTTCGGTCTTGAGGCGGCCGTTGCCCGCGGCGCTGTCGATGAACTGGTGCACCTGACCCGCCACGTGGGCGAGTGCGACCCCACGGTCGCGGGCGATCTTCCGGAAGAAGAAGTCCTGTGCCTGGATGGCCGTGGTGCCCTCGTAGAGGGTGTCGATCTTGGCATCGCGGATGTACTGCTCGATCGGGTAGTCCTGCAGGTAGCCGGAACCACCGAGGGTCTGCAGGCTCTCGGTGAGCAGCTCGTAGGCCCGCTCGGAGCCGACCCCCTTGACGATCGGCAGCAGCAGATCGTTCACCCGCTCGGCGAGCTCGGCGTCGGCACCGGACACCAGCTCGGCGACATCGGCGTTCTGATGCGCCGCCGTGTAGAGGTACACGGCGCGCAGGCCCTCCGCGTACGCCTTCTGCATCGCCAGGCTGCGGCGCACGTCGGGATGGTGGGTGATGGTCACCCGGGGTGCGGACTTGTCCGTCATCTCCGTGAGGTCCGCGCCCTGCACGCGCTCCTTGGCATAGGCCAGGGCGTTCAGGTATCCGGTGGACAGCGTCCCGGCGGCCTTGGTGCCCACCATCATTCGAGCGTTCTCGATCACCTGGAACATCTGGGCGATGCCGTTGTGTACGTCGCCGACGAGCCAGCCGACGGCCGGTACACCGGCGGCTCCGAAGGTCAGCTCGCACGTGGGTGAGGACTTGATGCCCATCTTGTGCTCGACACCGGTGACGTACACGCCGTTGCGCTCGCCGAGTTCGAGGGTGTCCGGATCGAAATGGGTCTTCGGGACGTAGAACAGGCTCAGGCCCTTGGTCCCCGGGCCCGCGCCCTCGGGACGGGCCAGCACCAGATGGAACAGGTTCTCGGCGGTGTCCCCGACGTCGCCGCCGGAGATGAACCGCTTGACGCCCTCGATGTGCCAGGTGCCGTCGGCCTGCTGGATCGCCTTCGTGCGGCCCGCACCGACGTCGGATCCGGCGTCCGGTTCGGTCAGCACCATGGTGCCCGCCCACCCACGCTCGAATCCGGCCTTGGCCCAGTGCTTCTGCTGTTCGGTCCCGACGGTGTAGAGCACGCTGGCCATCAACGGCCCCATGTTGAAGAAGCTCGCCGACCCGTTCGCGGCGACCAGCATCTCGCCGATCGCCCAGACCAGCGGGGCCGGAGCGGGCACACCTCCCATGCCCTCGGGCAGGCCGAGGCGTGACCACCCGGCCTCGTTCACCGCCTCGACGGTCTTGCGCAGTGGATCGGGGACGACGATCGCGTGATTCTGGGCGTCGAACTCGACGGGATGGCGATCCGCGTCGGCGAAGGACGCGGCGACCGGCCCCTCTGCCAGCCTCGCGACCTCCGCGAGGATGTTTCGCACGGTGTCGGCGTCGAGGTCGCCGTAGGCACCACCGTCGAGCAGCTTTCCGATCCCGAGCACCTCGAACAGGTTGAACTCAATATCGCGCACGTTGCTCTTGTAGTGACCCATCTCGCCGAACCCTCCCTAGTCGTCGATTCGCAAAGAAGCCTGCCCGACAAGAGATTCAGTACGCAACCGTAGGTAGCGGGACGCCCCTCAGAACTCGCTCTTCGGGATGAAGATCCACATCGCCAGGTAGATGAGGAACTGCGGGCCCGGCAGCAGGCAGGAGGCGACGAAGAGTGCTCGCACCAGCCACGGCTTCCAGCCGAGGTACTGGGCGAGGCCGGCGCAGACGCCGCCGAAGATGTTCCCGGTACGGGCACGGGTCAGGCGACGGCTGGTGGTCTGGGTGGTCATGGTGCTCCCTTTCGTCGGACGGTGCAGCGGCTCGCTGCGTTGTCCTCCACTATTCGGGAGTCGATGTCCTCACCGCATCGCGCTGAGGGTTGATTTCGGCCTCGGGGTATCCCCTTGGAGGATGAGTCGAAACCCCGGGCCGTTTCGGGGTTCACCCCCAGTCCGCGACCGCGGGGGCTGCGCCCCTAGACCGAGGCGACGCGGTCCGCGAGCCCGTCGGCCAGCTTCTGCGCGATCTCGATCTCGGTGGCCTCGACCATCACCCGCACCAGCTGTTCGGTGCCGGACGGGCGGAGCAGCACGCGACCAGCCTCGCCGAGCATCGCCTCGGCCTCGGCAACCGCCTCGAGCACCGCAGGCGCGCAAGCGACCGCCGCCTTGTCGGTGACCTGGACGTTGACCAGCACCTGCGGCAGCGTGCGCATCACCGCGGCCAGCTCACGAAGTGACTTTCCGGTCTGTGCCATCCGGCCCATCAGCCGGAGCCCGGTGAGGACGCCGTCGCCGGTGGTCCCGAAGCCGGGCAGCACCACGTGTCCCGACTGCTCGCCGCCGAGGCTGAACGAACCGTTGCGCAGCTCCTCGAGGACGTACCGGTCGCCGACCGCCGTCGTACGGACCTCGATACCCGCCTCACGCATCGCGATGTGCAGGCCGAGATTGCTCATCACCGTCGCGACCAGGGTGTTCTGGGCCAGTTCGCCGGACTCGTGCATCGCGAGGGCGAGCACGCTCATGATCGCGTCGCCGTCGACCACGGCGCCGGTGGCGTCGACGGCCAGGCACCTGTCCGCGTCCCCGTCGTGCGCGATGCCCAGGTCGGCGCCGTGCGCGAGCACCGCGGCCCTGAGCTCGTCGAGGTGGGTCGAACCGCAGCCGTCGTTGATGTTGAGGCCGTCGGGATCGGCGTGGATGGCGATGACCCGCGCGCCTGCCGCCCGGTAGGCCTCCGGTCCAACCGTCGAGGCGGCGCCGTTTGCGCAGTCCACCACCACGGTCAACCCGTCGACACGGTGGGTGGTGCCGCGAGCGAGGTTCTCGAGGTATCGCTCGGCCGCGTCGGTCGCGGTGCGGACGCGTCCGATCCCGGCGCCGGTCGGCCGCGGGATCAGGTCGCGGTCGGCGATGGCGGCCTCGATGCGGTCTTCCGACTCGTCGTCGAGCTTGTGCCCGCCCGCCGCGAAGATCTTGATGCCGTTGTCCGGCATGGGGTTGTGCGAGGCGGAGATCATCACGCCGAGCGCGGCGTCGTAGGCGCCGGTGAGGAAGGCGACGGCGGGCGTGGGCAGCACACCGACGTTGATGACGTCGACGCCCGCCGCGGTGAGCCCGGCGGTGACGGCCGCCTCGAGCATCTCACCGCTCGCACGGGGGTCTCGTCCGAGGACGGCGGTCGGTCGGGGCGCGCCCCGCTCGGAGAGCGCCAGCACCGAGGCTGCCGCCCCCGCGATCCGCAGCGCCAACTCGGCGTCGAGCTCCGCATTCGCCAAGCCGCGCACGCCGTCCGTACCGAACATCCGACCCATGTAAACAGACCCCTCTGTCTTTGCTACGACAAGAGCAGGCGTCCGGTACTGCTGGACGCCTGCTCTTGTTGGTGAACAGGTGCCGATGCCGACCCTCGGGGCCGGCATCGGCGACACATCAGCGCTTGGAGTACTGAGATGCCTTACGGGCCTTCTTCAGGCCGTACTTCTTGCGCTCGACGGCGCGGGCGTCACGGGTGAGGAAGCCGGCGCTCTTGAGCGCGGGGCGATCCTCGGGGGTGACCTCGATCAGGGCGCGGGCGATGGCCAGACGCAGGGCGCCTGCCTGTCCGGACGGTCCGCCGCCGTGCAGGAGGGCAACGATGTCGAAGGACTCGGTGCGCTCCACGGTGACGAGCGGGGCCTTGATGAGCTGCTGGTGCACCTTGTTGGGGAAGTAATCCTCCATGGTGCGGCCGTTGAGCTTGAACTCGCCGGTGCCGGGGATCATGCGGACGCGGACGACCGCCTCCTTACGACGGCCGACGGTCTGGATCGGGCGATCGATGTAGATCGGGGCTGCGGGGGCGACTGCCGCCTCGGCCTCGAACTCCTCGACGATCTCGGGCTGATCCGCGGAGTCGAACTCCTCCACCACGGTCTCCTCGACAACGACCTCAGCGGTCTCGTTCTGCTCGGTCACTGGGCCACCTGCTTGATCTCGAACGGAACCGGCTGCTGCGCGGCGTGGGGGTGATTCGGGCCTGCGTAGACCTTCAGCTTGCCGGCGATGGCGCTGCCGAGCTTGTTCTTCGGGAGCATGCCGACGACGGCCTTCTCCACGAGGCGGTCGGGGGTCCGCTCGAGGACCTCGCCGACGGTGCGGGACCGCAGGCCACCCGGGTAACCGGAGTGGTTGTAGAGGAGCTTGCCGTCGCGCTTGTTGCCGCTGATCGCGACCTTGTCGGCGTTGATGATGACGACGAAGTCGCCGCCGTCAACGTGCGGTGCAAAGGTGGGCTTGTGCTTGCCGCGGAGCAGGTTCGCTGCCTGCACGGCAAGTCGGCCGAGCACCACGTCAGTGGCGTCGATGACGTGCCACGTGCGGGTCACATCTCCGGCCTTCGGGGTGTACGTAGACACAGAACTTCCTCGTCATATCGTGTAGCTGCTGGCCACAGCGTGTGGTCCGGATGATCTCGGCGGCCAGTGGAGACCCGAGAACCCGCACTACAACGGGCACGTGAGTGCCGCGCCGTACCGCACGCCGACGTAGAACCATACCGCGCAGGTCAGGGCCTGGTCAAAGTCGGTCTCGACGGCGGGACCGCGGCGGGGAACGCACACCGGTGACGATGCGACGCCGCTCACCGCCCCGGTGGCTCACCGCTCGCCGAGCGCGTCCGCCAACTGCTCGACCGCCCAGGTGATCTCGTCACGCTCGATGACGAGCGGCGGCGCCATCCGGATGGTGCCCTCGTGCGCGTCCTTTGCGAGTACCCGGCGGGCGAGCAATCGCTCGCAGACCACCCGGGCGCCCGGCTGACCGGCTGCCAGCTGCACGCCCGCCCACAATCCGCGCCCGCGGACCTCCGAGACCTGTTCCGGTGGCAGCTGCCCGAGCAGGTCGTGCAGATGGGCGCCCAGTTCGCGGCTGCGCTGCTGGAACTCCCCCGTCTCCAGCAGCCGGACCACCTCGCTGCCGACCGCGCAGGCGAGCGGGTTCCCGCCGAAGGTGCTGCCGTGCTGACCGGGGCGGATCACCTCCATCACCGACCGGTCCGCCACCACGGCGGAGACCGGGATCAACCCACCGCCGAGTGCCTTCCCGAGGATGTAGACGTCGGGGACAACGTTCTCGTGATCGCAGCCGAAGGTGTCGCCGGTCCTGCCGAGCCCACTCTGGATCTCGTCCGCGAGCATGAGGATCGAGTGCTCGTCGCACAGTGCCCGGACCGCCGCGAGGTAGCCGTCGGGCGGGACCAGCACGCCTGCCTCACCCTGGATCGGCTCGATCAGGACGGCCACGGTGTTCGGGGTGACCGCGGCGGCGAGCGCATCGAGGTCGCCGTAGTCGACGGTGCGGAAACCGGGTGCGTACGGGCCGAAGCCGTCGTGCGCATCGGGGTCGGTGGAGAACCCGACGATGGTGATGGTCCGGCCGTGGAAGTTCCCGGCGAAGGTGATGATCTCCGCGCGGTCGGGCGCGACACCCTTGACGTCGTACCCCCAGCGCCTGGCCAGTTTCAGCGCGGTCTCGACGGCCTCGGCCCCGGTGTTCATCGGGAGCACCGCCTCCTTGCCGCACAGCCGGCTCACGTCCTCACAGAACCCGGCGAACGCCGCGTGCTGGAACGCGCGGCTGGTGAGCGCGAGCGTCCCGAGCTGTGCACGGGCGACCTCGACCAGTCGTGGGTGCCCGTGCCCGAAGTTGAGCGCCGAGTACCCGGCCAGCATGTCGAGGTACTCGACGCCGTCGATGCCGCGCGCCCATGCACCGCGCGCCGAGTCGATGACCACCGGAAGCGGGTCGTAGTTGTGCGCGCTGTGCGCCTGGGCCCGCGCGAGTTCCGCGAGCGTGTCTGCGGTCACCGGCACCCGCGCGTTCATCGGCCCGCCCGCAGCTCGCGATAGCCGCGGAGTTCCAGGGTGCAGCACTTGATCCCACCGCCCGACTTGAGGAACTCCGAGAAGTCCACGGGGACCGGGGTGTACCCACGCTCGGCGAGCCGGCCGGCCAGCCGCTGCGCCTGACTGGGCAGCACCACATTACGGCCGTCGCTGACCAGATTGAGGCCGAGCCACCGGGTGTCGGCCTCCTCGGCGATGACGGCGTCGGGGAACAGGTCCCGGAGGACCGCGAGGCTCTCGGGGGCGAATGCCCGCGGCAGGTAGGCGGCGGTGTGATCGTCGAGCACGCCGAGCGCCGTGTTGAGGTGGTAGTACCGGGGATCGATCAGTCGCAGGGTGACCACCCGGCGGCCCAGGTGCCGGGCCACCTCGGCGTGCGCGCGCTCGTCGGTGCGGAACCCCGTTCCCGCGCAGACGATGTCGCCGACCACCAGCAGGTCGCCCTCGCCCTCGTTGATGTACCGGGGACGGGTGGGCCGGAGCAGTCCGTTGGCGCGGAACCAGCGCAGGACGTGGTCGGCCTCCGCGGCCCGCTGTTCGGATCGGTACCGCGCGCCGAGCGCGACCCCGTCGATGACGAGGCCGCTGTCGGTGACGAAGACCATGTCCGGGAGCCCCGGCACGGGATCGATCGTCAGGACCTCGTGTCCGAGCCGCCGATAGGTCTCCACCAGGTGCTCCCACTGGGACATCGCCAACGCGGTGTCGACGGGATCCTCGGGTCGCATCCATTCATTGATGCTGTAGACCACGTCGAAGAAGGTCGGGGGGCACATCAGGTAGCTCCGCGGCCGCGCGTGGCGGGCATCCGTCCGGCCGGAATCGGCCCCTGCGGTCTGCGTCATCCCCTGCCCCTTTCGGCGAAGGTGCTACGAGTATCCGCGCCCGGCGAACCCGAATCAATGACCTGGCCCCGAACACGAGAATTCCCCGGTGGCTCTCCTCCACCGGGGAATCCTCATGGCATGAACGCGACCAGCGCGCCGACCTCAGGCCCAGCTGGCGGCCGCACTGTTGTTCGTCGCGTTCATGTCGTCATTACCGGCGCCGACGGCCCGACCGATGGCCTCGAGGACCTGGTTCAGCTCGTTGGCCGCGGAATCCCACTTGGCCTGCTGCGCCTGGTAGGCCTCCGACGCGGAGCCCTCCCACTCGGCGACGAGCGGCGCGAGGTAGCTCTTCAGGTCGCCCAGCTTGCCGTTGATGTTTCCGCTCGTGGCGGCGATGTCCGCCCGGGCGCCGTCGATGGCGCCGAAGTCGTAACGCATGGTCCCGCTCATGGGTCCTCCTACAGTGTGGATCGAAGCAGTCTGGTTCGAAAAAGGGTGTCGCCCACCCGGGTCCGGCCCGAGCGCGCGGGACTCAGATGTTGAGGCCGCCGCCCGCGTTGTTGATGGCGCTCGAGTGGTCGTCCTGCACCGCGGCGTAGGCGACGCCGTTGGCCTTGATGTTCTCGCTGATCGCGAGCAGCGACTCGTTGAGGCGCTTGGCGCTGGAGTCCCAGCGGACCATCAGGTTGTCGAACGCGACCTTGGCTGCGCCTTCCCAGGCACCGTTGACGGCGGCGAGCCGACCCTGCAGCGAGGACAGCTGCCCCTGGATGTCCGCGTTGACATCGCCCACGTGCCGCGACGCGGTCTCCATGGTTTCGGTGGTAGTCCTCATCTGACCGCTCATGACCAGCTCCTTAGAAATCGTCCGCGTCCTGGATTTCCAGCCCCCTCTGGACTGAGACGGACCGCGCCTACAGATAGTTGGACGCGCGCGCCCGGCCGTTCGGTTCCATCGAATCCGAACCAATTTCCGCGAGCGGGCGCGCGATCAGCGACCGGCGATCGCCGTCGAGCGAACTGCCTGCTCACACGGGCCTGCGAGGTCGCGCCACCGATCCGGCGAGATCTGGCAGCCGACGCTGACCTGTAGTCCGTCCTCCACGAAGACAGACCACCGGACCTCGGTGTCGGGGTCCGGTCGCTCCCGGTACAGAAGTCCCGGCCGCCCGTCGACGGCACCGCGCTCGAGCGCGGTGAAGGTCTCCGGCCGCATCTCGGCGCGCCGACGCAGGGTGTGCGCCACCGCCTCGAGATCCGCCCCCGGCGTCAGTTCCTGCGCCACGACCAGGATTCGTGCGGCCGCGCCCTTCTCCGGCACCAGCTCCACCCGGGCCGCGTCGCCGCGGTCGGCGCGTTCGCGCCACCCAAGGGGAACGGTCACGCTCACCCGGCCCGCGCGTGCGGATGCCTGCGCCTGCCCCTCCGTGTCCGGCTCCGCCGATGCGCGAGGATCGCCGCCTCCCGCGACGACGACGACCGCGGTGACCGCCGCGACCACGAGCACACCGGCCGCGACGAGCGGGCCCCACCGGCCGACGGTGGCCCACCGCGACCGGCGCACCACCGGCGCGATCGTCTCGGGCGCGGCAGGCGCCTGAGCCATCACGTCGAGTCCACGGGCCAGCGCACCCGCCGCGACGGCGGAGCCAGGGACCACCCTCGCCACCACCGGCAGATCCCACCCGGCCTCGATCGCATCGACGATCGAGAGTCCAGTCGTTCCGGGCAGTTCGCCGGCCACGAGAATTCTCGGCGGTCGTTCGGGGCACAGTTCACGCATCGCCGCGGCGAACTCGCCTGCCACATCCGGGTTGTCACGCAGATCCGACGAGCCCAGTTCCGCCCGGTGTACGCAGTCGTCGCTGTCGACACCGGGCACCGAGGCCGTCGTCTCGAGGAACCCGACCTCCAGCACCGCGCTCCCGGTCGGCATCGGCTCGGGCGACCACCGCGCCAGCGCCTCCGGAACACTGATCAGGAGCACCCCCTTGCCGATCCCACGGCCTGCCCTGACCAGGGCCCGCCGACGACCGCGACCCCAGTGCGCCGGATGGGTGAGCACCACCAGATCCGGCGCGGTGCGCACCCCGAGTCCGGCCACCAGGTGCCCCAGCACGCCTGCCAGCACCTCGTCCATCGGGAACACCCGATCGCCGAGCGAGAGGTACTCGTCGTCGACATACCGGATCGGGTACGGCTCGAAGGACTCCGGATCGGCGATCCCCGCGGCGAAGGCCCGGTCCCCGAACCGCAGGCCGAAGGAGTCGGCGTACACCGCTGCCGGGCAATCGAAGTGCACGCCCGCGTGGCACCCCCACACCGTCGACTCGGTGAGGTGGATGGCCAGCACCCCGTCGGCGGTCACAGCGGCGGAAGCCACGCCACCTGCACCAGGGAGGCACCCGCCCTGGTGACCAGAGTGCCTCGGCCAGGCGGCATCTCACTGGGGCGGACGGTGCCGATCAGGTTGCCCTCGTCGCGGCTTCCGCTCATCACGAGTCCCGCCGGGACGAGGTCGCGCAACCGCGCGATGATCGGCTCGTACAGCGCCCGGGCCGCGCCACCGGAACGGCGGGCGATGACCAGGTGCAGGCCGATGTCGTTGGCATGCGGCAGATACTCGAGCAGCGGGGTCAGCGGGTTCCCGCTCGAGGTGGCGACGAGGTCGTAATCGTCGACCACCACGTAGATCTCGGGTCCGGTCCACCAGTTCCGGTCGCGCATCGCCTGGATGGTGATGTCGGGTGCGGGCATCCGGGTCTCCATGATCGATGCGAGCTCGTTCATGAACTTGGTGGCCGTCACGGAGTTCGGCGCGTACCCGGCGAGATGATCGCCCTCCACGACCCCCAACATGGTCCGCCGGTAGTCGATCTGGATGATCTTGGCCTGAGATGGGGTGTTCGATTCCATGATGCCCGCGCAGATCCCGCGCAGCAGCGTGGTCTTACCCGACGCGCTGTCGGCGAACGTGAGCATGTGCGGCTGTTCCGTGAAGTCCACGAATGCCGGGGCCAATTCGGCCTCGTCGATGCCGATCGGGATCCGGAGACACCCACCGTCGCCCGCCTGCGGCCGGCCCGGTGCCACCATCGCGAGCAGTTCCGCGCGCGGGAATCGTTCGGGGAGCATCCGCACCGGCGGTGCGGCGCGCCCGACGGTGACCGCCGAGATCCGCGCGACGGCATCCGCGACCCCCGCGGTGAGGTCGGCGCTGCTCGGGTTCCCGTCCACCCGCGGCAACCCCGTCAGCAGGTGCAGTCCCTCTCGCGTCATGCCGCGGCCCGGTCGCCCCTCCGGCACGCGGGATGCCTTGGGCCTGCCCACGTCCGAATCCGATGGGTCGCCGAGCCGGAGCTCGATCCGGGTGCCCAACTGATCCTTGAGCGCCGGGCGGATCTCGCCCCACCGGGACGCCGTGAGTACCACGTGCACGCCGAACGAGAGTCCCTGACCGGCCAGGGCACCGATCTGCGCCTCGAGGGGTTCGAAGTCCTGCCGGATGCTGGGCCAGCCGTCGATCACCAGGAACACGTCGCCGAACGGGTCCTCGGACACGCCAAGCGCTGCCGGGCCGCCGGTGGCCGGGTCGAGCGAACGAAGCCGCCGGAACTCGGCCATCGAATCGATGCCCAGTTCCCGGAAGCGGTGTTCGCGCTGGCGCACGATGGAGTTCATCTCGGCGACGGTGCGCCGCACCCGGTCCACGTCGAGGCGGTTCGCCACCGATCCGACATGCGGGAGGCCGGCCAGGCCTGCGAGGGTGCCGCCACCGAAGTCGAGGCAGTAGAACTGCACCTGCTCGGGGGAATGGACAAGGGCCATCGACGTGATCACGGTGCGCAGCACGGTCGACTTACCCGACTGCGGTCCGCCGACGATCGCCATGTTGCCCCGGGAACCGGAGAGATCCACCACGAGCTCGTCGCGCCGCTGGTCGTAGGGCCGGTCCACGATGCCGATCGGCGCCCGCAGCGTGCTCACCGCGGAAACCGGCTCCACCAGAACGGATCTCGGCAGCAACGAGTCCAGGGTGGGCGGGTCCTCCAGCGGGGGCAGCCACACATTGTGGGCGGCGGGCCCGCGTCCACGGATCCGGTCCACCACCGTCTCCAGGACCGTCAACCCGCTCGGTTGGGGCTCCATGTCGGCGCTCGGCGGCAGCGCGGCCGGGACATCGACGATCAGGTCGGACACCGGGGCCGCGGTGAACGGACGCGGCCTCAGATCGATCGGGGACGCGGCGGCCTCGATAGCGGCCCGCGATCGTCCACCGAGGTAGGGACCGGAGACATAGGCGGCCGCGAACCTGACGATCTCGGCGGAGTCGCACTTGAGGTAGCCAGAGCCCGGTGTGCCCGGGAGGTGGTATGCGTCTGGCACACCGAGGACGGTGCGGGACTCGTTGGCGGAGAACGTCTTGAGGCCGATCCGATACGAGAGGTGACTGTCGAGCCCGCGCAGCTTGCCTTCCTCGAGCCGCTGGCTGGCCAGCAGCAGGTGCATGTGCAGGGACCGGCCCAGCCGCCCGATCGCAACGAACAGGTCCGCGAACTCCGGTTGCTGACTGAGCAGCTCGGAGAACTCGTCCACCACGATGAACAGCGCGGGCAGCGGGGCGAGGTCGGCTCCCCCGGCACGCGCCTTCTCGTAGTCGGAGACGTTCGCGAAGTTGCCCGCCGAGCGCAGCAACTCCTGCCTGCGGTTCATCTCTCCCGCGAGCGCGTCCTTCATCCGGTCGACCATCGCCAACTCCTCGGAGAGGTTGGTGATGACCGCGGCGACGTGCGGTGCCCCCTCCAGGCCGAGGAAGGTGGCGCCGCCCTTGAAGTCGACGAGCACGAGGTTCAACGATTCCGGCGAATGGGTGGCCAGCAGCCCGAGGACCAGGGTTCGGAGGAACTCCGACTTCCCCGATCCGGTGGCGCCGATGCACAGGCCGTGCGGGCCCATGCCGTTCTCGGCAGCTTCCTTGAGATCGATCTCGACCGGCGAGCCGTCCATGCCGACGCCGATCGGTACGCGTAGGCGCTCCCGCGCGGTCCTCGGCGCCCACGCCACCTCCGGGTCGAGGGTGGCGACATCCGGGATCCCGAGCAGGTGATGCCAGCTCGCCACCGGCTGACCGTCCTCGACCGCATCGGTCGTCTGCTGGGTCGCCGTTCGGTACGGGGCCAGCCGCCTGGCCGCGGTCTGCGCCTGATGGGTACTGAGCTGATCCGCGACCGCGAAGATCTCGATCCCGGAACCGCTTCGTGCACCGATGGATTCGCCATCCATCACCAGCTGGATCCCACGACTCGCCGCCAGCTTGGGGCAGTAGCCGCTGAGGTCGAGCACCGTCACCGAATCGAGGCCACCGTCGATGATGGACTCGCCGTCCAGGATCCCGCCGTCGATCACCACGATCATCTGCGCAACCCCGGGAGTGGCGGGAGCGTTGCGCGAGTACCGGTTGCGGACGGCCAGCTGGGGCCCGAGCGCGGCCTCGAGCTCCATCAACGAACCGAAGAACATCCGGCTGGTGCCTGCCCCGTCCTGCGCCTCCGGATGCTGCGAATGCGGCAGCCATTTCGCCCATTCCCACTCGGGAGCGGTGTCGGGACCGCAGACGACCGCGACCTGCAGCTGATCGGGACCGTGGAACGTACACAGCTGCACCAGCATCGAACGCACCATCGCCCGGGCCGCCTGGCGGTCACCGTCGACGCCGATGGCGGCGAAACCGCGCACCGATACCGCGGTCGGCAGCTCGTGGACCACCGAATGGGTGCGCACGAATCGTCGGAGCGACACCGCGGCGACCGGTTCGAGGTCCTCCACCGGGCCGGTCTCCGGCGCGATCAAGCGGGTCGCCAGCCGTTGGCTGCCTCGGCCGACCCGAACGTGGCAATAATCCGGATCGGCGACCCGCCGCTCCCACATCCGCGCGGTCCCCGCAAGCGTCCACAGGAACCGCGGATCCGGGTGACTCCACTCGAGCGCCGCGCGCTGCTTGTCGCCGGTGTCGTAGACGTCCCGGCGCAGCTGATCGAGGTAGCGCAGATAGTCCTTGCGGTCCTCGTTCGCCTCGGCCGACCTGGCGCCCCCACCCTTTCCGCCCCCGCCCGCGAGCATCCCCAGCATCGAGACCACCATCATGACCGGGAACAGCAGCGACATCGGATTGGCGGCCATGCCGGAGGTGAACATCAGGGCGACCATGCCGAGCATCGCCACCACCATCACCACCGGCAGCAGCTTGGTGAGCAGGTTGCCCGGAATGATCTTCGGGATCTCGGGCGGCGCCTGCAGGCTCAGCTCGCCTCCCGGCGTGCGCGGCACCTCTCGGCGCGCCCTACGTACGAATCGCACGGTACTCACGCGCGTTCACCCCCCAGATTCCGCTTGGCAATCCCGAAATGGACCCCACTCCCCTGGGTCGACACCTCGAGCCATGAGAGGTTAGCCCATCCCGCGCGCGCCCCACGGCGCCGGGCCGAGGAGCCGGATGTCGTAGAGTGCACCCGTTGGGCGAGGATCGGTGCAGGTGGGGCCCTGCACACCGAGTTTCTTGGGGGGAAACGAACAATGACCGCTGCGCGCGTGGATGCGTCTCCGGCCGACGCACATCGGGGTGGCCGCACCGACCTGTGTCGCCTGACGATTCTGGCGGATCACACTCAGGTGGACCTCGCGGTCCCGTTCGGGGTGCCGCTGGCCCTGGTCATTCCCGGCATCGTCGACATGATCGAAAGCCACAGCATCGCAAACGACTTCGCCACACCCGCCGAGCCGTTCGAGCCCACCGAGTGGGTGTTGGCACGGATCGGGCAGTCACCGCTGTCGGCCACCCTCAGCCTCGGCGAACACGGAGTCCGCGACGGTGACCTGCTGGTCCTGCAGTCCGCGCCGACGAGCGCCCCGGCACCCCTGTTCGACGACATCATGCACAATGTCGCGGCCCTGGAGGCCGACCGGTACCGGCGCTGGACCCCGCTCTCGGCACGGGTGATGGGCAGCGCCGTCGCGGTTCTCGCCACGGTGGCGGGCGCCGGGGCTCTGCTGCTGGCGCGCTCCGAATCGGACAGCCTCCTCGGCGCATTCGCGGCCCTGTTCGTCGCCGCGCTGCTGATCACGGCAGGCACCGTGGTGAGCCGGATCTACCTCGACCGGGCCGCCGCCGCGGTGCTGTGCGGATGCGCGATGCCCCTCGCGTTCACCGCGGGCGCCCTGATGGTGCCCGGCCGACTCGGCTCCCCTGGCCTGCTACTCGGGGTTGTGACCTGCGGTGCGGCCGCCGCACTCGCGCTGCGGATCAGCGGCGTCGGTCTCTCGCTGTTCACCGGGATCGCGGCTGCCGCGCTGCCGGTGTCCGCGGCCGCAGCGGTCGGCACGCTGACCGAACAGCCCACCTACGCGATCGGTGCGGTGCTCGCGGCCGTCGCACTCGTCGGGCTCGCGGTCGCGCCGCGAATTGCGATGTTGTTGGCCAAACTCCCCCTGCCACCGGTACCCGCACCGGGCTCGGCGGTCGACATCGAAGAGGAGGCCCTGGAGCCGGACGCCGCGCTGCCCTCGTTCGCCTCCCTCGCGTTGCGAGCGGCCCGTGCCCGGCAGTACCTCACCGGCCTCGTGTGCGCGATGACCGCACTGACCGCGGTGGGCGCCCTGGTCGCCGCCAGGGTATTTTCCGACGGCGGAATCTATTGGCCCGGGACAATTCTCGCGACCGTGTGCGCGGGAGTCCTGATGCTCCGCGGCCGCACCTACGCCAGTGCCGAGCAGGCGGCACCCTTCATCGGCGGCGGTGCGGCCATCGCGCTGATGCTCCTCGTGGGCGCCGCCGTCACCAATCCCGGACAGTCCGTCGGCGTCTTCGCGCTCGCGGTCGTCGTCGCGGGTCTCGCGCTCGCGCTCGGCATCGTCGCGCCGAACCAGACCTTCTCGCCGGTCCTGCGTCGCTGCGTCGAACTGCTCGACTACGCGGCCATCGCCGCGGTGGTCCCGCTGGTCTGTTGGGTGTCCGGGCTGTTCACCATGATGCGCGGCCTGTGAGCGGCCACGCACGACGGATCCCGATCGCGCTCGCCGGTGTCGCCCTCGCGGTGTCACTCGGTCAGGCGACCGCGATCGCGGTCCCCCCGCCGTCGATCGACCCCGGCCGGGTGCCGCCCAACTCCGCGCCGTCCGGACCGAAGACCGAGCTCAGGGACCCCTGCTCGACCACGCAGCCGGCCGCCGATCTGGCACAGGTGCCGCCGCCGCAGCGCGCACTGGACCTGGAGTCGGTGTGGCCACTCAGCACCGGGCGGGGCCAGACGGTGGCGGTGATCGACACCGGGGTCGAGCGGCACAGCCGCCTGCCCGGACTGATCCCCGGCGGGGACTACGTCTCCACCGGCGACGGAACCCAGGACTGCGACGCGCACGGAACCCTGGTGGCGGGCATCATCGCCGCGAATCGCAGCGGTCAGACCGGATTCGCAGGCGTCGCTCCCGATGCCCGGATCCTGAGCATCCGGCAGTCGAGCAACATCTATCGGGAAACCGACGGCCGCAAGGACGCCGAGGGTCAGAACGCGAAGGGCGCCGGAAACGTGAGCACCCTCGCCCGGGCCATCCGGCACGCCGCGGACTTCCCCGGCGTGACGGTCATCAACATCTCGGAGGTGGCGTGTGTCCCCGCGGGCGCGGGCGACAGCGCGGCGCTCGGCGCCGCCGTCGACTACGCAGCCCGCATCAAGGACATCGTCGTGGTCGCCGCGGCGGGCAACCTCGACAGCGAGGCCTGCAAGGCATCGAACCCGCAGCCGAACCCCGCCACACCCCATGCGAATCCATGGGATTCGGTGACCACCATCGCGACCCCGGCCTGGTACGACGATCAGGTGCTCGCCGTGGGCTCGGTCGACCAGGGCGGCGCACCGTCCCCCTTCACCGTCCCCGGACCGTGGGTCGACGTCGCCGCGCCGGGCACCGAGATCACCTCGCTCGACCCGCGCCGGCCGGAGCCGACCGGGGTGACGGATTCCGTGAACGGCGGCTCGGTTCAGGGCACCAGCTTCGCCGCCCCCTACGTGGCCGGCACCGCTGCCCTGATCCGGGCGAGGTTCCCGCGGTTGACCGCCCGGCAGGTCATGGACCGGATCGAACAGACGGCGCACGCGCCTGCCGACGGATGGGATCCGTTCGTCGGACACGGCGTCATCGACCCGGCGGCCGCCGTGACTGCGGAGCTTCCCGGTTCCGTACCCGTGGACGAACCCCAGTCCACCGCGATCGCCATTCCCGAAGCGCCTGCGCCGCCCGACGACCGTCCACGAAAAGTCGCCGTGGCGGGAGCGGGCGGCGTCGTTGCGCTGCTGGGACTCGGGCTACTGGCCTCGTTCCCGTTGCGCCGCAGGCTTCACCGGGACGGCGGCGAAACGTCGACCGGCTGATCGTCGGGGGCGACCCCGTCGTGCGCCAGGAAGGCGGCTTCCCTGCCGAGCATCGGGCCCGGGGCGAGCAGTCCGACGATTGACCACGGTGCCGCGACGCTCCCGTCGGTGAACCCGAGAACCTTTGCGGCGTCCACGTTCTCGACGCCATAGCGGACACCCGTGTCCGCCACGAAGAACAGCGCACCCTTGCGTTCGCTGGACGGGTCCATACCCGCGGCCTGAACCAGCCCGCCGCTACCCGGTTTCAGGTACGCGGCGTCGACCATCGGTCCGGTGCCGTCCGCCTGCGCCAGCGAGACCATCTCGGCGTCGCGCGGGAGCGGGAGCGCGTTCCCCGCGATCACCGTGACCGTGGCGTTGAGACCCCCGTCGGATTCGTCGGCCCCCTCGATCGGCTGCCAGGACAGGCAGCTCACCGGACTGCTGTCGATGTCGACGATTTCCGGCGCCGTCTCCGGGAAGGTGGACACGGCAAGGTCGTTCACCTGTGGAGGCCGCGACACGACGTCGAGACTGACCTCGTCGGCCTCCGCGCTGCCCTGCGAGTCGGACGCCCGGATCAGGTCGCTGGTGGCTTGGCTGATCCGCTGCAACCCACCGCGCAGCACCACGTAGGACTTACTCCCCTGGGCATCCTTGGCCCGGATCACCGATCCGATCGTCTTGCCCTGCACCGGATAGTCCGGCTGCTCGCCCGCCCCACTGATCTCGGGCGGCGCGATCGCCTGCGCCTCCGGGATGGCATTGAGCAGGCCGGGGCTCACCGGCCGCGGCTCGACTCCGTCCAATCCGAAGGCGAGGGACACCGCGCGATTGTTCGGGTCGATCCGGGCTCGCTTGCCGTCGTAGACGAGAAAGGTGCCGTCCGTCCCCGTCACCAGCAGCGCTTGGCCGTCGGCCAGGGTCGAGACGTTCTCACCGAGCTCGGGATCGCCCGCGACGACGGCGGTCCTGATCGCCTTGGTGCCACCCGAGGCGATGGAATCGCACACCGTCCACGAGGTCGGATCACCGTGCGGAAGTGCCGATGGCGCACCGGGAATGCCCATCAGGGCACCGCGCGGACGAGTGCCGAGCTCCGACTCCTTGACGATCACCGGCGTCGCCGCGTCGCCCGCGATCAGCCGGGCGGACGCCAGGTTCAGCACCGGATGGAGTGTGTCCTCCACCATCACGAACATCGCCCCCGAGTCCTTGCCGACGACGATCTGCGCGTCACCGATCTTGTCCTGCGGCCGGATCAACGCCAGTGCTCCGCATCCGGCGAGGCCGATCACGGCCAGGACCGCCCCCACGGTCAGCGCTCGAGACTGGGTTCGCATCGGGTCGTGCAGCATTCGCACATCCCGGCGAACCAGGGCGTGTTCCATCCGACGAACCAAGAAGCGATACCCGTTGACCTGCCAACGCGTGGTCGGCTGTGCTGCCATTATCCCTCCCCCGTTTGGCGCGCACTACGGAGGGACACAGTACAGTTCTGTCGAAGAACCGAGCGGCGGGGACCGCACGGATCAGGGGGGATGGGGGAAGATCGTGTCTCGACGGCGGGGGCGGCGTCGGCGTGTGCTGCCGAGGGTGTCGATCCGAAATCTGGTCATCGCGCAGCTGTTGGGCGCAGGCGCGGGGGCGGCTGCGGCAGGCTTCGGTGCGACCTGGTGGCCGGCCGTGGCCGTGGGAGCGGCCGTCGCGCTGCTCGGCCTGATCCCGGTCGGCGGACGGTGTGTACTCGACTGGGCGGCCACCGGATGGCGGTATCTGCTGCGGCGCGAACGCCGCCTCGGCGAGACGTCTGACTTCCGTGTCCCGTCGGGTCCCGTGGTCGGGCTGCACTGGGACGACGGGTCGGTGGTCGCGGTCATCGAGGTGCTGCCGATTCCCGGCAACCTGACTCAGGTCACCCGCGACGGATTCGAATCGGTCCACCGGCTGCCGGTGCTCGCGCTTGCCGATTCGATGACCCAGCACGACATCATTCTCGGTGGCATCGACATCGTCAGTCACGGCTATCGCGCGAGCGCGGGCAGCCCCGCCACCGAGGTGTACGACCAGCTGGTGGGTCCGCTGCCCGCCATGGCCCAGCGGACGGTGTGGCTCGCGGTTCGATTCGACGCGACCGCCCAGTCAGGTGCCGTCACGCGGCGCGGCGGGGGCACCACCGGTGCCGCGCGGGCCGCATCGGTCGCGGCGCTGCGGATCGTCCGCGCACTGTCCGAGTCGGGCTGCCCGTCTCGGCTGCTCACCGCGGGCGAGATCACCTCCGCCGCAGCACAGATCACCCGTGGCGTGCGGCCCGACTCGTTCGCCCGTTCCTGGTCCCACACCCCGCTGCCGGGCGTGTGCAACACCGGCTATGCGATCGATCCGCGGGTGCTGTCCGACGAATTGCTGGCCAAGCTGTGGGTGCCGTCGAGCCTCGGCACCACGGTGACCGTGCGGCTGCGTCCCGGCGCACGCGCGGGCGAGGTCCGGGTCGCCGCCTCCTGCCGGATGACCACCCGCACCCTGCCGGAGCGGCTCGACCTCCCCGGACTCATCTCGATGCAGGGCAGGCAGGCGGGCGGACTGATCTCCAACCTGCCGTTCGCCTCGGCCGATCTCGACTCGCTGACTCCGTTCACGGACTTCTCCGCCGCGCAGCTCGATGCCCTTGCCCTGCCGCTGTCCGGGTGCGGGCAGCTGATCGGCTCGGACAACTACGGGCACGGACTGACGGCCCGGATCGTGGGGCCCGAGATCGAGTACGTGGACGTGCTCGGCGAGTTGTACCTCGCGCAGCAGTTGGTCTTCCGTGCCATCGCGACGGGAGCCCGGATCCAGATCCACTCGGACCGTCCCCAGGTGTGGGGCTCCCTGATCGATTCCATCGCCACCCCTGACCGGTTGCGGCTGATCGACGACCCCACCCGGCTCGACCCGACCTTCACCGCGGTTCTGTTCGACGGGGTGGAGCCGGTGCCACCGCGCGCCGGGGTCACCACCATCCGGGTACGCGACGTGCACGAGCCCGAGTCGGCGATCGATCCACAGATCTCGATCGTGCAGCCGGGCGCGAGCGGCGACCGTGTCACCCTCCGCGCCGACGGCAACCAGGTCGACCTGGTGCTGGTCACCATCGCGCAGGAGACCGCGTTCATCGGCAGGCCGAGGGCAACGCGCCCCCTTCAGCCGGCCCGGTGAGCAGCGGTCAGCCGGGATACGGGTCGGCGGCGCGCGCGGTCCGCAGCGCCTCGGCCCACCACGCCAACTGATCGAGCATTCGGACGGAGCCGTCGATCGCGGCTCCGTCCTTGGTCTCGCCGTCCGGACCGAATCGCTTACGCGCCTGGTGAAAACTGACTGTCTGACGGATCGAGACCATGTGCACCTCGGCTACCACCTGACGCATCTGTTCGGTGGCGCGCAGTCCGCCCGACAGGCCGCCGTAGGAGACGAAACCGACCGGCTTGGCCCGCCACTGCTCCTTCGCGGTGTCGATCGCGTTCTTCAGTGCGCCCGGATACCCGTGGTTGTACTCCGGGGTCACCACCACGAACGCCGCTGCGGCGTCGACCCGTTCACGAAAGGCGTCCGCTTCGGGTCCGTCGGACAGATCGGCAGGCAGCGCGAAGTCGGCGAGGTCGAGCACGCCGACATCGAAGGCTCGGTGCGCGCGCGCCCGACGCACGAACCAGTCGGCGACGACGGGTGCGAATCTGCCGACGCGGACGCTTCCGACGATCACCTCGAGCCGGATCGGTGCTGTTGCCACGCCCTATCGAACCACGTCATCCCGTCGCCGGCGCGCACTCGAGGCACCCGCTACCTCCAGAACACGACAGGGCCCCCACCGAGCGGTCGGCGGGGGCCCTGTCGTTCATACGTCTAGGAACCGAAAGGCAGCCCGGCCGAACCGGTTCCGCCGCCGCTACCGCCCGACACGTTCACGGACAATGTCGGCGAGGCCGACCCGAGGAAACGACCCGCGCCCGAGTACACCGCGGTGATCGGGTGACTCCCGTTCGTGTCGAAGGTGTGCGGGAGCGTCGCCTTGCCGTCCACGACGTTGACGGGTGCACCGATCGGGGCATCACCGTCCTTGAACTGCACGGTGCCTCCGGCGGGAACCGGGGCCACCGTCGCCGACAGCTCGACGGCGGTGCCCGCCGACGCCGAACCGGGCACGGTGAGCCCGGTCGTGGTGGCGGTGTCCGGTGCCTCGACGGTCGCGAAGACGCCGATCGGGTTGAACACCTGCGTCGAACCGAAGGTGTTCACGTCGAACGTCAGGCCGCTGTCGAACGTGCCCGCGGGCGCGTTGTCCGGAACCTTGTACGACAGCTCCAACGACACCGTCCGGTTGACGTTCTTCGACAGCATCCACGCACTCAGCGAATTCGACACCGACACCCGGTTGTTCGCCACATCCACGCTCGGCGTCACCGCCGACGTCGATGCCGCCGACACCTTCGCACTGCCCGGCACGTACTCGAACCCGGCCGGATGCACATCGGTGATCTTGTTCAGGTACCGGTCGATGATGCTGTTCACCGAGAACTCGGTCCGATACGTCACCACCTCACCCGGGAACACCGAACCATCACCGAGCAACGTCTTCGTCGCCACGATATTCGTGGACGTCACCGTCGCCGACTGCTGCGCCGCCGACGCGACACCACCACCGACCCCGAGACCGAGGGCGACAACGGCCGCCGCGCTGATCGCGGCCGCCGCGCGGCGCATCACCGTCTGAGACATGAGAATTCCTCCAAGGTGCTTGTGTGGAACTGAATGCGACCGGGCCCTTGTGATCAGGAGCCGAACCCGAGCGACCCGGTGCCGCCGGTGTTCGCCCCGGTGACCTTGAGCGCGGTGGCCGCGGAGGTCGACGCCTTGAAGCCGGGCGCACCCGAGTACACGGCGGTGATCTGATGATCACCCGCGGTGTTGAACGTGAACCACAGCGTGGCCTTGCCGTCCACCACGCCCACCGGGCCACCGATCGGGGTGTCGCCGTCCTTGAACTGCACCGTGCCGCCTGCCGGGGCGGGGGTCACTGCGGCGACCAGGCTCACCTGGACGCCGGTCTGCGCGTCGTTCGCGAGGCTGAGCACCGTCGAGGTCGCGACGTCGGGCATCGACACCGCCACCGTCGAAGGTGCGGAGGTCGAACCCGCGAATCCCGGCACGCCCGAGTACACCGCGGTGATGCTGCGCGGGCCCGCCGTGGCAAACGCATGCGACAGCGTCGCGGTGCCGTTCACGACACTGGCAGGCGTACCGATGTTCGCGTCGCCGTCCTTGAACTGCACCGTGCCGCCCGCGACAGACGGGGACACCGAGGCAGACAGGTCAACCGCGACACCCACGGTCGCGGCCGCGGGAGCCGTCAGCTGCGTGGTGGTCGAGGCCGGACCCTGCACGTCGATCGTCACGCCGATCGGGTTGAACACCTGCGTCGAACCGAAGGTGTTCACGTCGAACGTCAGGCCGCTGTCGAACGTGCCCGCGGGCGCGTTGTCCGGAACCTTGTACGACAGCTCCAACGACACCGTCCGGTTGACGTTCTTCGACAGCATCCACGCACTCAGCGAATTCGACACCGACACCCGGTTGTTCGCCACATCCACGCTCGGCGTCACCGCCGACGTCGATGCCGCCGACACCTTCGCACTGCCCGGCACGTACTCGAACCCGGCCGGATGCACATCGGTGATCTTGTTCAGGTACCGGTCGATGATGCTGTTCACCGAGAACTCGGTCCGATACGTCACCACCTCACCCGGGAACACCGAACCATCACCGAGCAACGTCTTCGTCGCCACGATATTCGTGGACGTCACCGTCGCCGACTGCTGCGCCGCCGACGCGACACCACCACCGACCCCGAGACCGAGCACCGCGAGAGCGGCACCACTCACCGCCGCCACCGCACGGCGCATCATCAGACCGGACATGAAAGTTCCTCCATTTGCAGCACAAAGCATTGTTGGATCAATACAGAA
>NZ_SUMD01000010.1 GCF_005049235.1 Rhodococcus oryzae
TGGTGTGGAGTACCAAAATTTGGCACTGACATTCATCGGCACACTGTTGAGTTCTCAAAGAACACGCACACACCATCACCACCAAGAAACTCGTTCTCGGCCGCTCCGGGGCAACTGTTCCAGCCTAGCTCATCGAAGCCTCCCGGTCAAAACCGGGCTGAGTGATCAAGCAAGCTTTGGGATTGTCTGGCGCCTTCGTCCAACCTCGTGTCCCGCGCCTCTCGGCCGGGTCGGTGTCCGTGTCGCTCTGACTCGACAAAAGTTACGCGGCGGCGAACGCTGTGGCAAATCGCCATGTCGCGGCCCCTCCGACTCAGAAATTGCCAGGTCAGAGAGCTCGACCAGGCGGCGGAACCGGCATTTCGGGGGAAATCGATCATTGTGACGCCGGACACTCTCGGCGCTCCCCCGACGCGACGGCTCGATCAGCCCGCCACAACCGGGGCAGGCACCCGCTCGATCACACCGCCGAGAGCCGTCAGGTTCTCGACGAATCTCGGGTATCCGCGGTCGATGTGGAAGACGTCGTGGACCTCGGTGACGCCGTCCGCCACCAGGCCTGCCAGCACCAGGCCGGCGCCGGCCCGGATGTCCGAGGACCACACCGGTGCGCTCGAGAGCTGCGGGATCCCGCGGACCACCGCGTGATGTCCGTCGGTGCGGGCATCGGCGCCGAGCCGGATCATCTCCTCGACGAACCGGAAGCGCGCCTCGAAGACGTTCTCGGTGATCATCGACGTGCCGTCCGCGACGGCGGCCAGGCCGATCGCCATCGGCTGCAGGTCAGTCGGGAATCCCGGGTACGGCAGGGTCGCGTAGTTCACCGCGGTGGGACGGCCCTCCTGCACGATCCGGAATCCGTCCGGCTCCATCGTGACCTGCGAGCCCGCGGACCGGAGCTTGTCGAGCACGAGCGAGAGGTGCTTCGGGTTGACCCCGCGCACCCGGACATCGCCCCTGGTCATCGCGGCCGCGATCCCCCACGTCGCCGCGACGATCCGATCCCCGATCACCCGATGGGTGGTCGGCTGCATGGTCTTGACGCCCCGAATGGTCAGCGTCGTGGAACCGGCGCCCTCGATCTGGGCACCCATCCGCCTGAGCATGTTGCACAGGTCCACTATCTCGGGTTCGCGGGCGGCGTTGTCGATGACGGTCTCGCCCTTGGCAAGCACCGCGGCCATCAGGATGTTCTCGGTGGCACCGACCGACGGGAACGCCAGGCGGATGGTGGCGCCGTGCAGGTCGTCCGCCTCCGCCACCACGCACCCGTGCTGGATCTCGCTGCGTGCGCCGAGCAATTCCAGTCCGGACTGGTGCATGTCCAGCGGCCGCGACCCGATCGCGTCACCGCCAGGGAGCGCGACCACGGCGCGCCTGCACCGCGCGACCAGGGGCCCGAGCACACACACCGACGCACGGAACTGGGTCACGGCCGGGAAGTCGGCGTGGTACTTCGGCTCGGCAGGCGTCGTGATGCGCGCCTCGTCCCCCTCGAGCACCACCTCGCAGCCGAGTCCGCGCAGTACCTCCGCCATCAGCGGGACGTCGAGGATGTCGGGGCAGTTGGTGATGGTGGTCGTGCCCTCCGCCAGAAGGGCAGCCGCCATCAACTTCAGGACGCTGTTCTTAGCGCCGCCCACCGAGACCTCACCCGTCAGCCTGTTGCCGCCGGTGACAAGAAAGCGTTCACTCACAGTGCGACAGCCTAGTCAGCCGCGACCGGCGCCCGACCGCTAGCGGTCCCGATTGGATCTGCACGAGCGGTACCGTGACGTCATGTCCGTACACCTGACCCGCATCTACACCCGTACCGGCGACGACGGGACCACCGGTCTGAGCGATTTCTCACGGGTGTCGAAGAACGACCCTCGGCTGATCGCGTACGCGGACTGCGACGAGGCCAATGCCAGCCTGGGCGTTGCGCTCGCGCTCGGGCAGCCGGGACCCGAGTTCGTCGACGTGCTGCGGCAGGTCCAGAACGACCTCTTCGACGCGGGCGCGGACCTGTCCACCCCCGTTGTCGCGGATCCGAAGTACCCGCCGCTGCGGGTCACCGCCGGCTACATCGAGCGACTCGAGGGCTGGTGCGATGAGTACAACGAGCCGCTGGCGCCGCTGAACTCCTTCATCCTGCCCGGCGGCACCGCCCTTGCGGCGCTCCTGCACGTGGCCCGGACCGTGGTGCGTCGCGCCGAACGATCCGCGTGGGCGGCGGTGGACGCCTCCCCCGAGGACACCAGTGTGCTTCCCGCCAAGTACCTGAACCGGCTCTCCGACCTGCTGTTCATCCTGAGCCGGGCGGCGAACCCCGAGGGCGACGTGCTGTGGAAGCCGGGTGCGGGCGGCACCGAATCCGCGGGCGGGCACTGAAACGACAAAAGACCCCTGCGATGAGCCGGGGTCTTCGATGTTGTGGGCGTCAGGCCGGACGGCCACGCATGGAGCGCCCCGAGGGACGCGATTCCACCCAGGACAGGAACGCGGTGAGGGCGCCGGAGTCGAGCGCCACCTCGTAGCCGTGATCGCCGTCCTGCACCGACAGGATCACGATCTCGTCGGTCATGATGTCGAACTCGGTCTCGCGGGGCCCGCGCCGATCCCCCACCTCGATGCCCTGCCTGCTGATCCGCGAGTCCGGTCCCGGCCGAAGGCTGGAGAGCTTGTAGAAGACGAGGTCCTCCTCGCCGTACCGGATCACGCCGTGCCGCCAGCCCTGGCCTGCGCCCGCGGGGGTGGTCCGGACGATCGCCGCCGTGCCGCCGCGGCGCAGCACCCCCAACCGATACACGAAAGCCGCGACGAGCGCCGCGAGCAGGACAACCAGAACGAAAAGAACTGTCACTCCGGTTGTCACTGCTCGTCGGCCTTGCTCGTCGCGGCTGTCGGGGTACCGGTCAGGCGCGCTCGACGGCGCGGAGCTGACCCTTGGCGATCGCGATCGCCTCGAGATCCTCGGTCGTCTCCGCCAGGACCGCCTTGGCGGCCTCGACGTCGACGTCGCCCGCGAAGTCCGCGGACTCCGCCAGGATCGTGACGGTGGTGCCCGTCACCGAGAGGAAGCCACCGTGCACCGCGGCGACGACGCGCTCGCCGTCGGCGGTGGTGATGGCGACCACGCCTGCCTCGATCAGCTGGCCGAGGACCGGCTCATGTCCGTACATGATGCCGATCTCGCCCTCGGTGGTCTGAGCGCTGACGAGCGTCGCCGAACCCGACCACAGCCGCTGCTCGACGGCAACCAGCTCAACAGTCATCTCAGCCATTGTCGACTACTTCCCGGCGATCTTCTTGGCAGCGGCCTCGACGTCGTCGAGTCCACCGCAGCTGTTGAACGCCTGCTCGGGCAGGTGATCGAACTCGCCCTTGCAGACGCGGTCGAACGCCTCGATGGTGTCGCGGAGCGGCACCACGGAGCCGGCCTCACCCGTGAACTTCTCGGCCACGATGAAGTTCTGGCCGAGGAACTTCTGGATGCGGCGCGCGCGGCCGACGAGGATCTTGTCCTCTTCCTGCAGCTCGTCCATACCGAGGATGGCGATGATGTCCTGCAGTTCCTTGTACTTCTGCAGGATCCGCTTGACCTCGTTCGCGACGCGGAAGTGCTCCGCACCGACGATGCCGGGCTCGAGGATGCGCGAGGTCGACGTCAGCGGGTCCACAGCGGGGTAGATACCCATCTGCGAAATCGGACGCGAGAGCTCGGTGGTCGCATCGAGGTGCGCGAAGGTGGTCGCGGGCGCCGGGTCGGTGTAGTCGTCGGCGGGGACGTAGATCGCCTGCAGCGAGGTGATCGAACGGCCACGGGTCGAGGTGATGCGCTCCTGGAGCTCACCCATCTCGTCCGCCAGCGTCGGCTGGTAACCCACGGCGGAGGGCATACGACCCAGCAGGGTCGAGACCTCGGAGCCGGCCTGCGTGAAACGGAAGATGTTGTCGATGAAGAGCAACACGTCCTGGTTCTGCACATCGCGGAAGTACTCCGCCATGGTCAGCGCCGACAGGGCGACGCGCATACGCGTTCCCGGCGGCTCGTCCATCTGACCGAACACAAGGGCGGTGTCCTGGAGAACGCCCATCTCGGCCATCTCGAGGTGGAGGTCCGTGCCCTCACGGGTGCGCTCACCGACGCCTGCGAACACCGAGGTGCCGGAGAACTCGCGGGCGATACGGGTGATCATCTCCTGGATCAGAACGGTCTTGCCGACACCGGCACCACCGAACAGACCGATCTTGCCGCCCTTGACGTACGGGGTGAGCAGGTCGATGACCTTGATGCCGGTCTCGAGGATCTCGGTCTTGCCCTCGAGCTGATCGAAGGCGGGGGGCTTGCGGTGGATGCCCCACTGCTCGCCGTCGCGACCGAGGCCCGGGGTGTCGAGGCAGTCACCGAGGGCGTTGAACACGTGGCCCTTGACGACGTCACCGACGGGAACCGAGATCGGCTTGCCGGAGTCGACGACCGCCGCACCGCGGACCAGGCCGTCGGTCGGCTGCATCGAAATGGTGCGCACCAGGTTGTCGCCCAGGTGCTGCGCCACCTCGAGGGTCAGCGTCTTCGCGACCGTCGGCAGAGTGACCTCTGCGTTCAGCGCGTTGAAAAGGGCGGGAACGGCGCCACGCGGGAACTCAACGTCCACAACGGGACCGATGACCCGCACGACCCGGCCGGACGTGGTGCCCGAGCCGTTCGCGTTGGTTTGGGTTACTGCTGCGGTCATGTGTCTAGTCACTTCCTGCGCTCGAGGCGAGCGCATTCGCGCCACCGACGATCTCGCTGATTTCCTGGGTGATCTGTGCCTGGCGCACCTGGTTGGCCTGGCGGCTCAGGGTGTTCACCAGCTCGTTTGCGTTGTCCGTTGCCGCCTTCATGGCGGTACGACGTGAAGCCGACTCCGAGGCCGCCGCATCGAGCAGCGAGGAGTAGATCCGGGTGCTGATGTACTTCGGCAGCAGCGCCGAGAGCAGCGTCCCGGCCTCCGGCTCGAAGTCGTACTGCGCCGTCGGATTTGCACCGTTCGAATCGGAGAGCATGTCCTCCCCGAGCTCGAAGTTCTCGTCCTTGTACTCGACCTCGAGCGGAGCCATGCGCCGGACCTCCGGCGTCTGGGTCAGCATCGACACGAAGCGGGTGTAGACGATGTGCAGTTCGTCGACGCCCTCGACCGTGCCCTCGCCGTTGTACGCGGCAACCTCGGCGCCCGACCCGGCCATGAACAGCTCGACCAGGTGCCGGCTCGCCTTGGCGGCATCCGCGTAACCCGGCTGCTGAGAGAACCCGGTCCAGGCGCCCTTCAGATCGCGATCACGGAAGGTGTAGTACGTCAGGCCCTTCGCGCCCATCGCGTACAGCACCGGCTCCTTGCCCTCGGAGCGCAGCAGCTGGATCAGCTCCTCCGCCTCCTTGAGGACGTTGGAGTTGTAGCCGCCGCACATACCGCGGTCGCTGGTGACGACCAGCACGGCAGCCCGCTTGGGCTCCGGCCGCTCGTTCAGCAGCGGATGGTCGAGCGACCCGGAGGCGCTCGCCAGCGCGGAGAGCACCTTGGTGATCTCCTCGGCGTAGGGCTTCGACGCCGCAACCCTGGCCTGAGCCTTGGTGATGCGGGAGGTCGCGATCAGCTCCTGCGCCTTGGTGATCTTCTTGGTCGAGTTGACTGACTTGATACGTGAGCGCAGTTCGCGCAGGCTTGCCATCTACTCAGTCACACTCCCTTCCCACAAGATTCCGACACGGCCGTCACGCTCACTTGCTGACGTGCTTGCGAGTGACGGAAACCTGCTCCTGGTTGACCTCATCCGCGCCGAGGGTCGAGGCCGCGGCCTCGTTGACCACGCGGCTGCCGTCGGCGGCGATGAAGCCTTCCTTGAACTTGTCGGTCGCGGCCTTGAGAGCAGCGATCGAGGTCTCGTCGAGGGCCTTGCCACCCTTGATGGCCTCGTAGACCGAGCCCGCGTTGCGGTGCAGGTCCTCGAGCAGCTCGGACTCGAAGCGGCGGACGTCGCCGACCGGCACCGAGTCGAACACGCCTTCGCCGGCCAGGTAGATCGAGATGATCTGGTCCTCGACGGCGATCGGGGAGTACTGGTCCTGCTTGAGCAGCTCGACCAGACGCTGTCCACGCTCGAGCTGGGCCTTGGAGGCATCGTCCAGGTCGGAAGCGAAGGCCGAGAAGGCCTCCAGCTCACGGAACTGGGCGAGCTCGAGACGCAGCGAACCGGAGACCTTCTTCATGCCCTTGGTCTGCGCGGCGCCACCGACTCGGGAAACCGAGATACCCACGTTGATCGCGGGGCGGATGCCCTTGTTGAACAGGTCGGACTCGAGGAAGACCTGACCGTCGGTGATGGAGATGACGTTGGTCGGGATGTAGGCCGAGACGTCGTTGGCCTTGGTCTCGATAATCGGCAGTGCGGTCAGCGAGCCGCCGCCGAGCTCGTCGGAGAGCTTGGCCGAGCGCTCCAGCAGGCGGGAGTGCAGGTAGAAGACGTCACCGGGGTACGCCTCGCGGCCCGGCGGACGACGTAGCAGCAGCGAGATGGCGCGGTACGCCTCGGCCTGCTTGGTCAGGTCGTCGAACACGATGAGGACGTGCTTGCCCTGGTACATCCAGTGCTGGCCGATGGCCGAACCGGTGTACGGGGCGAGCCACTTGAAGCCGGCCGAATCGGAGGCCGGGGCCGCGACGATGGTGGTGTACTCCATCGCGCCCTGCTCCTCGAGGGCAGCCTTGACGCCCGCGATGGTGGAGCCCTTCTGACCGATGGCGACATAGATGCAGCGAACCTGCTTCGTGTCGTCGCCGGACTCCCAGTTCGCCTTCTGGTTCAGGATGGCGTCAACACAGACCGCGGTCTTGCCGGTCTTGCGGTCGCCAATGATCAGCTGGCGCTGTCCACGGCCGATCGGGGTCATCGCGTCGATGGCCTTGATGCCGGTCTGCAGCGGCTCCTCGACGGGCTGACGCTCGAGGACCGAGGCGGCCTGCAGCTCGAGGGCGCGGGTCTCGGTGCACTCGATCTCGCCGAGGCCGTCGATCGGCTGGCCGAGCGGGTTCACCACGCGGCCCAGGTAGGCGTCGCCCACCGGCACGGACAGCACGTCGCCGGTCCGCTTGACCTGCTGGCCCTCTGCGAGGTGCTCGTAATCGCCCAGGATGACAGCACCGATCTCGGTGGCATCCAGGTTCAGTGCCACACCGAGCACGCCGCCGGGGAACTCCAGCAGCTCGTTGGCCATCGCCGAAGGCAGGCCGGTGACGTGCGCAATGCCGTCACTGGTGTCGGACACCGTTCCGACCTCCTCGCGGGAGGCCTCCGGGGAGTAGCTCGCGGTGTAGTTCGAAATCGCACTACGGATCTCATCGGAGGAGATCGTCAGCTCCGCCATGTTTTTCCTGCTCTCGGTATCTGGTCTTCGAATATCTGGAGTTTGAGGTCGGCCGTGTTCGCCGGGACTACTTGAAGGTCTTGCGCAGAGACGCGAGACGTCCCGCCGCACTGCCGTCGATGACCTCGTCGCCCACGCGAACGACAAGGCCGCTCAGGAGCTCGGGGTCGACCTCCACGTGCACGGTGACCGGCTTGCCGTAGGTGCGGGTCAGGGTCGCGGCGAGCCGCTCCTCCTGCTCGGCGGACAGCGCCGAGGCGCTGCGCACGTGTGCGACCGCCTTGTCGCGTCGCGCCGCCGCCAGTTCCGACAGCTCGTTGAAGGCATCCGCGGGTGCGGTCCGCAACCGGCCGGCGGCCTGGGTGGCCAGGGCCTCGGTGATCGCGGTGACCTTGCCGTAGAGCAGCGTGGACAGCAGCTCGCGCTTGCCCGCGGTGGGCGTCGCGCGATCGGACAGCGCCTGCTCGAGGCTCGAGTCGCCCGCCACGATGCGGCCGAGCCGGAACAGCTCGTCCTCGACGGTGTCGAGCTGACCCTGATCGTCGGCCGCCTTGAGCAGCGACTCCCGACCGAGCAGCACCAGCGAGTTCCGCAGGTCAGCCGAGCTCGACCAGTCCTGGGACACGGCCGCCTTCAGCGTCACGAGGGCCTCGGCCGAAACCTTGGCCGAGAACACCTGCTCGGCCAAGGCCTGCCGAACCGCCGCGGGGGCCGAGGGGTCGGACAGCGCGGCACGAAGCGTGCGCTGACCGTCGAGAACCTCGACCACCGTGAACAGCTCGGCACCGGTCTGTGCCGCAGCTGCAGTCGCCGCGCCGGCCGAAACTCCGGCCAACGCTGATTCCAGGGCGCTCCTCGTATGAGTCAGCGCCTCACGGCTTGCTGCGTACATGGTGCTCACTTTCCGGCTGCGGAGTCAGCGCTGACGGCGTCCAGTTCGCTGAGGAAACGATCGATCGAACCCGACCGCTTGACCTCGTCGGCCAGCGATTCGCCGATGACCTTCTCGGCCAGATCGACCGCGGTCTTGCCCAGATCGCTGCGCAGTTCGGTGACGATCTGCTGACGCTGAGCGGCGAGCTGGCTGCTGCCTGCGGCCACGATGCGGTCGCTCTCCAGCTGTGCCTGGACCTTCATCTCGGCGATGATCTGCTGGCCCTGGGTGCGGGCATCCTCACGGATGGCCGCGGCCTCGGTCCGTGCCTCGGCGAGCTGGGCGCGGTACTGCTCCAGCGTCTCCTTGGCCTCGGCCTGAGCCTCCTCGGCGCGCTGGATGCCGCCCTCGATCTGCTCGGTACGGTCCGCCAGCACCTGCTGGAACTTCGGAAGGATGTACTTCCAGAAGAAGAACCCGATAACCGCGATGCAGACCGCCGACCACACGATGTCGTAGGTCTCGGGGACGAGAGGATTGATAACCTCGCCCTCCTCGGCCGCGATCAATGCAATGGTTGACATGGCGAGATCAGAAAATGAAGCCGGCGACAAGGCCGATCAGCGCGAGGGCCTCGGTGAATGCGATACCGAGGAACATGTTGGTACGGATCTGGCCGGCGAGCTCGGGCTGACGCGCGATGCCCTCGATGGCCTTACCGACCACGATGCCCACGCCGATGCCGGGGCCGATGGCCGCGAGGCCGTAGCCGATGGCGCCGTAGCCCTTGCCGGTGGTCGTCTGCTCAACGGCTTCCTGTGCCAGGTACGCGAGGCTCATTTGGTTTCCGTTCCCTTTCCGTTGCCCACCACCGGGATTCGGCGGATGGGTCAGTTTGTGTGTAGTGCGGTCAGTGCGAGTCGGCGTGCAGCGCGAGGTCGATGTACACGGCGGTCAGCAGAGCGAAGACGTACGCCTGCAGGAAGATCACCAGCATCTCGAAGAGGGTGAACCCGAAACCTGCTGCCAGGGAGAACACACCGAAGATCTTCATTCCGGCCGCGGCCTCGAAGAAGAAGAACTGGGTGGCGCTGAAGAACAGCACCAGCATGATGTGGCCGGCCAGCATGTTGGCCATGAGACGGACGGTCAGCGTGAACGGCCGGAGGATGAACGTCGACACGAACTCGATCGGGATCAGCAGGACGTGCAGCGCGACCGGCACGCCGGGGACGACGATGCTGCTCTTCACGTACTTGAAGAAGCCGTACTTCTTGATGCCGACGTAGTTGAACGTGATGTACGCGAGGGCGGCCAGCACGATCGGCATCCCGATTCGGGCATTCGAGGAGATGTTCAGGAACGGGATGATCCCGGACGCGTTCAGGAACAGCACCGCGAAGAAGATCGTGGCGATGACCGGCAGGAAGCGCTTGCCCTGCTCCTTGCCGAGCACCTCATCGGTGATCTGGTTCTTGACGAACCCCAGGCCCATCTCGGCGATGTTCTGCGCGCCGCGCGGCACCAGCTTCGGGCTGCGCATCGCGATCGCGAAGAAGGCGAGGAGCACCACCGTCATCAGGATGCGGATCAGCATCAGCCGGTCGAGCTCGAAGGGCGTGCCCTCGAACAGCACGGCGGGAGGGAAGAAGTCTGCAAGTGACGGCGGATGGAACTCCGCGGCCAGGGTGGTGACGCTCAGCGGTCTCTCCCGTAGTCGTGGCCGCAGGCGGCATCGCCTGCGGTTCGATCGGACATTGACGATCTAACAAGTCGACAAGGTCGGCTCGCGTATTCGTCAGCTGCTGTGGCCGATTAGCTCGGCCCCGCGTCTGTCGGTGTCGGCGGACTGTCGTCGACTCGGTGGTCCCCGACCAGCCATTTCCGAACACGCGGAAGTAGCGATCGTGGTCACCTGCGAGGATGCCTGACCCGGCGAAATGTGTGTTTCGCGTAGTTTCGGCTCTCGCTTGGCCCTGACCCTACCAATACAACTACGACGTTGTGTAGATGGGGGTCCTGCTTGACCGATTACGACAGGTCGTCGTACTACTTTTCGTCGGATTCGGGCTCACCGGTGGCGCCGTCCTGCTGTGCGGGAGCGCCGTCCGACTGGGTGGGAGTGACATAGGGCACCTTCACCTTGAGCAGCCCGTAGGTCTCGGCGCCGAGCACGATGATCAGGGCCAGCACCATGACGATGACCAGCGCCTCTTTGCTGTAGAAGTCCATGCCCTTGAGCACGCCAAGGACCAGGATCGCGAGGATCATCTTGAGCAGCCAGCTGCCCAACAGCACCGCACCCGAGGTGGCGGGCGGGAGCTTCTCGGTGAACAGCACCGCCAGCGCGGTGCACAGGATGAAGCCGCCGCCGACGGCGACGCCGATCAACGCACCCCACAGTCCGGGCAGGCCGGCCGCGACGAAGGCGATGATCGAGCCGATCACCGCGAGCGCGATCAGGCCGATCACGCCATAGCGAACCGCTGCACGCAGCGGAGCGGACTGGTCGGGCACGGGTTCCGGAGAGAAGGTCACGGTCCGCCAGCCTAGCGGGCTACGAACTGTCGGCCCGATCGCGACCGGGGACCTGCTTCAGGCGCAGCGACGGCACGGCGGTCACGACCAGCGCAAACACCAGGCCACCCGCCACCAGCAGGACGACGATCCGCCGGTCGAGCAGGGCCGAGCCGACTGCGCCGAACGCGAGCACACCGACCCACAAGTAGATCAACAGGACCACCCGCCGGTGCGAATGTCCGATCTGCAGCAGGCGGTGGTGCAGGTGCATCTTGTCGGGGCTGAAGGGGCTGCGTCCGGCCCTCGTCCGGCGGACCACCGCGAGCAGGAGGTCGAGGATCGGGATGAACATGACCGCGCCCACCAGCAGGAGCGGCGAGAGCAGACCGAGGATGTCCCTGGTGCCGTAGGCGCTGAGCGGGATCCGGCCGGAGGCGCTGGTCGAGATGGCCGCCAGCATCAGGCCGATCAGCATCGACCCCGAGTCCCCCATGAAGATGCGGGCCGGCTGGAAGTTGTGCGGCAAAAAGCCGAGGCACGCGCCCGCCAGCGCGGCGGCCAGCATCGCGGGCGGATACGCACTCACGTCACCGCCCTGCTCGTGCAGCAGGCCGACCGAGAACACACAGATCGCCAGCGCCGCGATCAGGCCGAGGCCGGCCGCGAGCCCGTCGAGACCGTCGACGAAGTTCATGGCATTGATCATCACGACCGCGATCAGCACCGTCACCAGGCCCGACTGCAACTGGTCCAGCACCAGGGTGGTGCCATTGAAGGGCAGGTACAGCACGAACCAGCTGACCCCCATCACCACCAGCACACCCGCCGCGGTCACCTGGCCGACGAACTTCGTGAGCGCGTCCAGCCCCCACCTGTCGTCGATGATCCCCACCAGCACGATCACGCCGCCGGAGACGAGCGCCGCCGGGATGTCCTTGGTGTTGTAGTCGAAACCCCTGGCCAGCGCTGGCAGTTGCTGGGCGAACAGAAGGGCGGCGACGAATCCGACGTACATGCCGACGCCACCGAGCCGGGGCGTGGGCGTGACGTGCACGTCGCGGTCGCGCGGGACGGCAACGGCGCCGAACTTGAGGGCGAACAACCGGACGGCCCCGGTCGCCAGGAACGTGATGACCGCAGCGGTGAAGAGCACCAGCAGCAGTTCCCTGATCGGGACCCCGGCCCCCCGGCCCGACTGAGCGAGCAATTCTGAATGGGCGACGATCACGTCGAAGAGGCTACCGTCACCGCGCGCCATCCCCTGCCGCTGCACTCGTCTGCGTCACGGGCCGGGGATAGGCGGGCTTGCGCGCCACCAGATCCGAGACCTCGCGCGCCACATCGGCCAGCTCCGCGTCGCCCGCGGTGGTGCCGTCCTCGGCCCGCACCGCCCTGGCGATCAGCGCACCGACCGCCGCGCAGTCGTCGGTGTCGAAACCCTGCGTGGTCACCGCCGCGGATCCGACCCTGATCCCGGACGCCACCATCGGCGGCGCCGGATCGAACGGGATCGCGTTCTTGTTCAACGTGATTCGGGCCGCATCGCATCGCCGTTCGGCCTCGGCCCCGGTCACCCCGAGCTCGCGCAGGTCCAGCAGCGCCAGGTGGGTGTCGGTGCCGCCGGACACCGCGCGCATGCCGCCCGCCTCGAGCGCCTTGGTCATCGCCGCGGCGTTGTCGACCACGTTCGAGGCGTAGGCCCGGTAGTCGTCAGTCGCCGCTTCCTTCAGCGCGACCGCCTTGGCCGCGATCGAGTGCATGAGCGGGCCGCCCTGACTGAACGGGAAGACCGCCTTGTCGACGGCCTTGGCGTGCTCGGCCCGGCACAGCAGCATGCCGCCGCGCGGCCCCCGCAGCACCTTGTGTGTGGTCGCGGAGACGACATCGGCGTACGGCACCGGCGACGGGATCGCCCCGCCCGCCACCAGTCCGATGAAATGTGCGGCGTCGACCCACAGGATGGCGCCAACCTCGTCGGCGATCTGCCGGAACTTCGCGAAGTCGATCAGTCGCGGATACGCGGTCGCGCCCGCGACGATGATCCGGGGCCGATGGGTCAACGCGAGGTCACGGACCTCGTCGTAGTCGATGAGCTCGGTCGACTTGTCCACGTGATACGGGATCGGGGTGAACCACTTGCCCGAGAAGCTCACCTTGGACCCGTGGGTGAGATGACCGCCGTGCGGCAGGCTCATCGCCAGCACCGGGTCGCCGGGCTTCGCGAACGCGGCGTACACCGCGAGGTTGGCGTTGGCCCCCGAATGCGGCTGTACGTTGGCGTGCTCGGCCCCGAACAGCGTCTTGGCCCGCTCGATCGCCAGGCTCTCGGCGCGATCGACCTCGGCACATCCGCCGTAGTACCGGTGACCCGGGTACCCCTCGGCGTACTTGTTGCTCAGCGTCGACCCCAGCGCCGCCAGCACCGCTGGGCTGGTCAGGTTCTCGCTGGCGATCAGCTGCAACCCGCCGCGCAGCCGGTCCAGCTCGGCGAGGGTGATCTCGGCGATCTCCGGGTCCGTCCGTTCGAGCTCGGAGAAGTCCGGGCCCCAGAACGCCTGATCGGCGTGGGCCTGCCGCGGGGAACCCGCCTCGCTCACTCCGGTACCCGTCCCGGCAGCAGGCTCTCGATGGTCACGCCGAGCACCTCCGCGATGTCCGCGGCCGCGACTGCCCCCTCGCGCAGGATGCGCGGCTCGTCGGCCGTCAGGTCCACGATCGTCGAGGCGACAGCGTGCTGGGCGGGGCCACCGTCCAGATACACCGATGCGGCGCCGCCGAGCTGATCGCGGGCCTGCTCGACGGTGGCGGCCGGTGCGTGCCCGGAGATGTTCGCGCTCGACACGGCGAGAGGTCCCACCTCCCGCAACAGTTCGAGCGCCACGGGGTGCAGCGGCATCCTCAACATCACGGTCCCCCTGGTGTCGCCCAGGTCCCACGCCAACGAGGGCGCTTGCTGCACAACGAGACTCAGCCCACCGGGCCAGAAGGCGCGGATCAGCTCACGCGCCTGCGGCCGCACGGTGAAGACGAGTCCGTCGATGGTGTTCCACGAGCCGACGAGCACCGGCACGGGCATGTCCCGGCCGCGGCCCTTGGCGCGCAGCAACGCGGTGACGGCCTCGCCGTCGAAGGCGTTGGCCGCGAGTCCGTAGAGGGTGTCGGTCGGCACGACGACCAGGCGCCCGGCCTTGAGCGAGTTCGTCGCGGCAGCGATGCCCGCCTCGCGCGAATCGGTGTTCCGGCAGTCGTAGACGATGCTCACTCCCCCATCCTTCCATCCGCGTCGATCCGTCGCCGACGGTGGTCAGTGCCCGCGGGCCGCCTCGGTGTCCGTCGCGACCCGGCGGGCGACCACGAACCGGGGCTTACCCGCCAGATCCGGATGCTCGGCGACCTGGCCGAAAACCCGTCGTTCGCGCAGCAGGGCCGCCACCTGACCGCCGTTGGTGTCGTCGTGCTCGATGGCCAGCGCGCCGCCGATCTTCAGCCAGCGCGCGATGTTGGAGACCATCGGGGTGATCACCGACAGCCCGTCCGGCCCGCCGAACAGCGCCAGGTGCGGGTCGAACTCCGCCACCTCGGGATCGAGCTCGGCGCCCTCGGGGATGTACGGCGGATTCGACACCACGACGTCGACCTTGCCCTCGAGCTCGGTGAGCAGCGATCGGTCGGTGACGTCGCCCTGATGCAGCGTGATCGGGGTGTCGCCCTCGGTCGCCCTGGCCTCGGCGTTGCGCCTGGTCCAGGCCAGCGCAGCGGGGTCCAGTTCCACCGCGTGCACGATCGCGTCCGGGCGGGCGTTCGCCAGCGCGAGCGCCAGCGCCCCGGTTCCCGTGCACAGATCGAGGATCACCGGTGGATGCGCGGGATGTCCCTCCAGGAAGGCGAGGGCCCACGCGAAGAGCAGCTCGGTCTCCGGTCTGGGCACGAAGACCCCCGGACCGACCTGGAGGTCGATGTCGCCCATCGACGACACGCCGGTGAGGTACTGCAACGGAACCCGCTCGGCGCGCCGGGCGACCAGCGCGCGATACCGCTCGAGCACCTCGGGGTCGACGAGCGGCACCAGTCCGAGCCTGGTCCGCTCCACCCCCACGACATGGGCGGCGAGCAGTTCTGCATCAGTGCGGGGACTGTGTACGCCCGCCTCCTCGAGCAGCGTGGTGGCCTCGAGGATCGCGAGGCGGATGGGTTGACGACTCACCCGTCCAGCCTGCCATGGGCCGCCGCCGGAACCCCGCATTACCCGACCGCGGCCACGTGGCTACTCGACGGCGAGCCGGGCCTCCCGGTCCGACTTGCCGAGCGCGTCCAGCAGCGCGTCCAGATCGCCGTCGAGCACGGCGTCGAGGTTGTGCGCCTTGAACCCGATCCGGTGATCGGTGATCCGGTTCTCCGGGTAGTTGTAGGTACGGATGCGCTCGGAACGGTCAACGGTGCGCACCTGGCTCTGCCTGCCTGCCGACGCCTCGTCGGCAGCGGCCTCCTCTGCCGCGGCCTGCAGCCTGGCCGCGAGCACCTGCATCGCGCGAGCCTTGTTCTGCAGCTGCGAGCGCTCGTTCTGGCAGGTCACCACGATGCCGGTGGGCAGGTGGGTGATCCGGACCGCGGAGTCGGTGGTGTTGACGCCCTGACCACCCTTGCCGGACGAGCGGTACACATCGATGCGCAGATCGGTCTCGTCGATCTGCACCTCCTCGACCTCCTCGGGCTCCGGGTAGATCAGCACGCCGGCCGCGGAGGTGTGCACCCGGCCCTGGGACTCGGTCACGGGTACCCGCTGGACGCGGTGCACGCCGCCCTCGAACTTCAGCCGGGCCCAGACACCGTCGCGGGTGTCGCCCTTCGACTTGATCGACAGGGTCGCGTCCTTGTAGCCGCCGAGATCGGAGATGTTCGCGTCGAGGACCTCGACCCGCCAGCCGTGCCGCTCGGCGTACCGCAGGTACATCCGGGCCAGGTCCGCGGCGAACAGCGCGGACTCCTCGCCGCCCTCGCCGGACTTCACCTCGAGCACCACGTCGTCGCCGTCGTGCGGGTCCCTCGGCGCGAGCAGGTCGGTGAGGGCGACGTCGAGCTCGGCCACCTTGGCCTCCAGCTCGGGCACCTCGGCGGCGAAGCTCGAATCGTCGGCGGCCAGCTCGCGAGCGGCCTCCAGGTCCTCGCGCGCGGCCTGCAGCTTGGTGTGGGTGGCCATGATGGGAGCGAGCTCGGCGAACCGCTTGCCGACCCGGCGGGCGGCCGAGGGGTCGTTGTGCAAGGACGGGTCGGACAGCTGCAGCTCGAGGCCGGCGTGCTCGGCCAGGATGTCATCGATCGCCGACGGCTGGGTGGTCCCCGCCATGGTTCGCTCCTCGGTTGTCGACACCCCCGAGGGGATGCCGGGCAGTGCAATGGGTGGATGTTGGCGCCGGGTCCGGCGCGCGCACCACGGGTACAAAAAAACCGACGCCCGGCCTGCAATGGAACACAGGACGGGCGTCGGCGGGACAGCTAGCTGTCGGCGTCGGCCTTCTTGCCGGCGCGCTTGCCGTAGCGAGCCTCGAAGCGCGCGACGCGTCCACCGGTGTCGAGGATCTTCTGCTTGCCGGTGTAGAACGGGTGGCACTGCGAGCAGACCTCGACGTTGATGCGTCCGGACTCCTTGGTGCTGTGGGTCTCGAACGTGTTACCGCAACCGCAGACGACGGTGGTCGCCACGTAGTTGGGGTGGATTCCTGCCTTCATGGTGTCCCTTTCGGTGGTCGCCGGGTCGCCTTCGCCAATCGAAGCCGTGAACCGGAACCGGACATTGTTGTACTCGCACGCGGCGAGTGCCACGGGCGCGATCGTTCATTCTGCCAGAACGCGTGCATCAAGTCCTAACGACCAGGTGCCGCAATCTGTTCCCGACCGGCGCCGACACGAGGCAGGCCCCGGAAACCGTGCGGTTTCCGGGGCCTGCCTCGTCGCACGCGACTACTAGTCGTCGTCGCCCATCGCTCCCGGCGCGGTCTTGGAGACCTGCATGAGGAACTCGAGGTTGTTCTTGCTCTTCTTGAGCCGGTCGATCAGCAGATCGATCGCCTGGTGCGAGTCCAGGCCGGACAGCACCCGTCGCAGCTTGTGCAGCACCGCGGCCTCGTCCGGGTTGAGCAGCAGCTCGTCCTTACGGGTGCCGGACGGGTTGACGTCGACCGCCGGGAAGACCCGACGCTCGGCGATCTTGCGATCGAGCTTGAGCTCGGCGTTGCCGGTGCCCTTGAACTCCTCGAAGATCACGGTGTCACCGGTGGAGCCGGTCTCGACCATCGCGGTGGCGATGATCGTGAGCGAGCCGCCGTTCTCGATGTTGCGGGCCGCGCCGAGGAACCGCTTCGGCGGGTACAGCGCGGTCGAGTCGACACCACCGGACAGGATTCGTCCCGAGGCGGGCGACGAGTTGTTGTACGCACGGCCGAGTCGGGTGATCGAGTCGAGCAGCACGACGACGTCCTTGCCCTCCTCGACGAGGCGCTTGGCCCGCTCGATGGCGAGCTCGGCGACCGAGGTGTGGTCTGACGGCGGCCGGTCGAAGGTGGAGGCGATGACCTCACCCTTCACCGAACGCTGCATATCGGTGACCTCTTCCGGACGCTCGTCGACCAGGACGACCATCAGGTAGCACTCGGGGTTGTTCGTGGCGATGGCGTTCGCGATCGCCTGCAGCACGCTGGTCTTACCGGCCTTAGGCGGGCTGACGATGAGGGCGCGCTGGCCCTTACCGATCGGCATCACCAGGTCGATGACACGGGTGGTGAGAATGTTCGGCGTGGTCTCGAGGCGCAGGCGCTGGTTCGGGTAGAGCGGCGTCAGCTTGCCGAACTCGGGCCGCCGCTTGGCCGCCTCGACGTCGCCGCCGTTGACGGTGTCCAGGCGGACCAGCGGGTTGAACTTCTGACGCTGGCTGCTAGCGGCGCCGCCGCCCTCACCCTCACGGGCGACGCGGACGGCACCGGTGATGGCGTCACCGCGACGGAGTCCGTTCTTGCGGATCAGGTTCATCGAGACGTACACGTCGTTCGGGCCCGCCAGGTATCCGGAGGTCCGCACGAAGGCGTAGTTGTCGAGCACATCGAGGATGCCCGCGACCGGCTGCAGGACATCGTCCTCGCGGATCTCGAGGTCGCGGTCCGCGCCTGCGCCGCCGCCCTCGCCGCGGTCGCGTCCACGACGACGCTCACGGAACCGGCGTCCCCGCCGACCCCGGCCGTCCTCGTCCTCGCCGCCGCGGTTGTCATTGCGACCCTCGCCGCGCGGGCCGTTGCCGCCCTGGCCACGCTCACCCTGGTTGCGCTCGCCCTGGCCACGCTCACCCTGGCCACGCTCACCCTGGTTCCGCTCACCCTGGTTCCGCTCACCCTGGCCACGCTCGCCCTGGTTGCGCTCACCCTGGCCACGCTCGCCCTGGTTGCGGTCGCGACGGTTGCGCTCACCGCCCTGGTCCTGACGGGGCTGGCGGTCGCCGCCCTGTTCGGCCGCGGGGGCCGTCGATGCCGTCGACTCACCCTGCTCGGGAGAGCCGGCCTGGCGAGACGACCCGCGGCGCTGCCGGTTTCGGCGGCCACCCTGCTCGCCCTCGGCGGACTCGGCGGCCTGGGCTGCCGGACGCTCGGTGGTAGCGGGGGCCGACTCGGCGGCGGGGGCAACCTCGGCGACCCGCTGCGGCGCGGTCGCGGCCTCGCTGGCCGCGGCCTCGACGGGAGCCACCTTGGGCGCCGTCTTGGTGGCGCCGCCGCCGCCCTGACGCTCCTTGATGGCCGCGATCAGGTCGCCCTTGCGCAGGCCGGACGTTCCCTTGATGCCGAGCTCGGTCGCGAGTCCGCGCAGCTCGGCCAGCACCATGCCGGACAGGCCGGCACCGCGCCGGGCCTCGGCGCGCTTGGTGGAGGCTGCCACCGCGTCGCCGGTGGCTTCTGAAGTTCGTGCAGTGCCGCCGGCCTGGCTCGCCGCGGAGTCAACCGGGGTATCGAGAGCAGGTGTGGCGATCAGGTCCGTATCGGTCACGGAGATCCTTTCCTTCCCTCGCTCGCGCGGCGCGTGTCGAGGGTTCGTCCCGAAGCTCAGCTCACTCGCTGAACTCGGTTATGCCGGACGTGTTCGCTGGATGGAACTATCGGCTCGTCCACCCCCGTGGCCTCTCGAACAGGCACGTTCCAAGTCGATCACCGCGGAAATCACGCGAGGGAATCGAGCCAGGTGCGTCTACTCTTGCCTCGGCAGTCCCGGGGTACGGGAGCCAATTCTCGGAGTGAATGCCCTGGTAGAACACCGGCGTCTGATGCGCACGATGGGCGAACGACCCTCAGGATAGCCTCCAACCGGGCCGCGGGCAAGGACCGACCCGCCGGTATCCCGTCCGATCAGCCGGTCAACCGACCTGCACACCGTCCGCCACGCCGAGGTCGAGCACCCGGAGCCCGTCCGCTTCCGCCTTGGCGCGGAGTTCGTCGGGGAACGCCCTGGTCGACAGCGCCAGCACGGTGGGACCTGCACCCGACACCGTCGCCGCGATGCCGGCCTGCCGCAGTGTTTCGATCCAGCGCGTGGTCAGCGGCAACGCGGACGCCCGCTGGCCCTGGTGCAGTCGATCCTCGGTCGCGGCCATCAGGAGGTCCGGACGACTGGTCAGGGCCACCACGGCCAGCGCTCCCCTGCTGACGTTGAAGGCGGCATCGGCGTGCGGAACCAGTTCCGGGAGCAGGCCCCGCGTCTGCGCCGTCGAGGAACGCTCCGACGGCACCAGCGCCACCACCCGGATGTCGGGGTGCACGTCCAGCCGCACCGCGGCGTAGGTGCGCGGCGAGTCCGCGACGCCGGTGTCCTCGGACCAGGACACCACTGCGCCGCCGAGCACGCTCGCGGACGCATTGTCGGGATGGCCCTCGAACTCGGAGGACAGCTGGACCAGCTGCTCCTGGGTGAGCGCCAGCGCCGGGTCGAGCTTGCTCGCCAGCCCGTTCGCCACCGCGAGCCCGCCGACCGCGGCCGACGCGGACGATCCGAGCCCGCGCGAATGCGGAATCGCATTGCGGCACACAACGTCCAGACCGTCGGCCCAGACTCCGATCGACTCCAGCCCCCGCTCGATCGCACGCACGACCAGATGCGAGGGGCCCCAGGGCACGTCCTCGGCGCCCTCGCCCTCCACCCGGATCGTCAGCCCCGCATCGGTGGTCGTCACCGTGATCTCGTCGTACAGCGCCAGCGCCAGCCCCAGCGTGTCGAAGCCCGGACCGAGGTTCGCCGTCGACGCGGGCACCCGTGCGGTCACGGTGAGCCCGGCGGGCAGCGTCTGAGTCATCGTGCTCCCTCCGATGCGCGGTGCGACCACTAGACGAGCTCGAGCGCCGCGGCAACCGCCACCGGGTCGACCGGGATCGGCTGCACAGCAGGCATTCCCGCGAGCGCCGTGTCGGGATCCTTGAGTCCGTTACCGGTCACGGTGCACACCACGGTCTGGCCGGCGTCCAGCCAGCCCTCCTTGTGCGCGGCGAGCAGGCCGGCGACCGAGGCCGCCGACGCGGGCTCGACGAACACGCCCTCGGTGCGGGCGATGAGCCGGTAGGCCTCGAGGATCTCCTCGTCGGTGGCGGCGCGGAAGACGCCGTTCGACTCCTCCTTGGCCGCGACGGCACCGTCCCAGGACGCGGGCGAGCCGATGCGGATGGCGGTGGCGATGGTCTCCGGGTCCTTGACCGGGGCACCGTGCACCAGCGGAGCCGCGCCCGCCGCCTGCACGCCGAGCATGCGCGGACGAACCGAGGTGATCCCGTCCGCGTAGTACTCCGAGTACCCACGCCAGTACGCGGTGATGTTGCCCGCGTTGCCGACCGGGAGGGCGTGGATGTCGGGCGCCTTGCCCAGCGCATCGCAGATCTCGAACGCCGCGGTCTTCTGCCCCTCGATGCGCACCGGGTTGACCGAGTTCACCAGGCCGATGGTCGGGAACTCTGCGGTGGTCTTGCGGGCCAGCTCGAGGCAGTCGTCGAAGTTGCCCTCGACCTGGATGATCTTCGCGCCGTGCATGACGGCCTGGGCCAGCTTGCCCATCGCGATCTTGCCCTGCGGCACCAGCACCGCACAGGTCATACCCGCGACGGCCGCGTAGGCCGCGGCCGAGGCCGAGGTGTTGCCCGTCGAGGCGCACAGCACGGCCTTCTGGCCCCGCGCGAGCGCGTCGGTGACAGCCATGGTCATGCCGCGGTCCTTGAACGACCCGGTGGGGTTGAGACCCTCGACCTTGAGGTGGACCTCGCACCCGGTGATCTCGGACAGGTGGGCGGCGGGCAGCAGCGGGGTGCCGCCCTCACGCAGCGTGATCGTCTTCCAGTTCGGCCCGATGGCGAGTCGATCGCGGTACGCCTCGATCAGCCCAGGCCAGGGGGTGTGAACGGGAGTGTGCAGGCGGGGGCTATTCACTGGAACCTTCCAATCGGAGAACACTGGTGACCGCGGTCACGAACTCGAGCTTGCCGAGGGCCGCAACGGTTTCGGACAGGGCCGCGTCGGTCGCCAGATGGGTGACCACGATCAGCCCGGCGCCGTTGCCCATGCCCTCCTGACGGACCGTCGAGATGCTGACGTCGTGCTTGGCGAACTCCGCCGCGACCGCCGACAGCACGCCCGCACGGTCCGCGACCTGCATGTTGACGTAGTAACGGGTGGGGATCTCGCCGATCGGCGCGATCTTGAGGTCCGCGTACTTCGACTCACGGGGGCCGCGGCCGCCGTGCACCCGGTTCCGGGCCGCCATCACGAGGTCGCCCATCACGGCCGAGGCGGTCGGCGAGCCACCGGCGCCCTGTCCGTAGAACATGAGCCGTCCCGCGGCCTCGGCCTCGACCACGACCGCGTTGAACGCGCCGTTCACCGAGGCGAGCGGGTGATCGAGCGGGACGAGCGCCGGGTAGACCCGGGCCGAGATCCGCTCGGAGCCGTCCGCGCCGTTGACCCGCTCGCAGATCGAGAGCAGCTTCACCGTGCAGTTCAGCGACTTGGCGGCCTCGAGGTCCGCCGAGCTGATCTTCGAGATGCCCTCGCGGTACACGTCGGCAGCGGTGACCCGGGTGTGGAACGCGATCGACGCGAGGATCGCGGCCTTCGCCGCGGCGTCGTAGCCCTCCACGTCCGCGGTCGGATCGGCCTCGGCATAGCCGAGCCGGCCCGCCTCGGCGAGCGTGTCGGCGTAATCGGCGCCGGTCTCGTCCATCGCGGAGAGGATGAAGTTGGTGGTGCCGTTGACGATTCCGGCGACCTTGTTGACCCGGTCACCCGCGAGCGACTGGGTCAGCGGGCGGATCACCGGGATCGCGCCCGCGACCGCGGCCTCGAAGTACAGGTCGACGCTCTTGTTCTCGGCCGCCTCGGCGAGCTCGCCGGTGTAGTCGGCCAGCAGCGCCTTGTTCGCGGTGACCACCGACTTGCCCGAGTTGAGGGCGGCGAGGATGAGCTTGCGGGGCACCTCGATGCCGCCGATCACCTCGACGACGATGTCCACGTCCGCGCGCGTGACCAGAGAGTCCGCGTCGGTCGTCAGCAACTCGGCCGGAACCCCGCGGTCACCCTCGATCCGGCGCACCGCGATACCGCGCAGCACCACCGGTGCGCCGACCCGCGCCTCGAGCTCGCGGGCGTGCTCGCGCAGAATTCGCACGACCTCACTGCCCACGTTGCCGAGGCCGAGGACCGCCACACCGATCGCGGCATTGCCACTCGGTTCAGTCATGTTGCTGTACCTCCAAGCTGAGCAGATCTTCCACTGTTTCCCTGCGCAAGATCAGTCGGGACTGACCATCACGCACCGCGACCACGGCAGGCCGGGTGAGCAGGTTGTAGCGGCTGGACATCGAATAGCAGTATGCGCCAGTGGCGGCGACCGCGAGCAGATCTCCCGCGTTGACGTCCTCCGGCATCCAGGCGTCCCGGATGACGATGTCGCCACTCTCGCAATGCTTCCCCACCACGCGGGCGACCACCGGGTCGGCCACGCTGTCGCGCGAGACCAGGCGCGAATCGTACTCGGCCTGATACAGCGACGTGCGGATGTTATCGCTCATCCCGCCGTCCACGCTGATGTATCGCCGGGTTGCGTTGGCACCCAAGCGAACATCCTTGACCGTGCCGACCTCGTACAGGGTCACGGTGCCCGGTCCCGCGATCGCCCGGCCCGGCTCGACCGCGAGGGTCGGCACCGGCAGTCCGGCGAGCGCCGACTCGGTGGCGACGATGTGCGCGAGCTTGGCCGCCAGGTCGTCCACCGGCGGCGGGTCGTCGCTCGCGAGGTACGAGATCCCCATCCCGCCGCCGAGGTCGACGATCGAGATCTGCGAGGACTTGTCCACCCCGAACTCGGCGACGATGGTGCGGAGCAGCCCGATCACGCGGTGCGCGGCGAGCTCGAATCCGTCGACCTCGAAGATCTGCGAGCCGATGTGGCTGTGCAGCCCGACCAGCCGCAGGTTCTCGGTGGCGAACACGCGGCGGACGGCGTCCAGTGCCGATCCGTCCGAGAGCGAGAACCCGAACTTCTGGTCCTCGTGGGCGGTGGCGATAAACTCGTGGGTGTGCGCCTCGACGCCGACCGTGACGCGGATCAGCACGTCCTGCACCACGCCGTGCGCACCGGCGACGAGGTCCAGCCGATCGATCTCCTGGGTCGAGTCGAGCACGATGTGCCCGACACCCGCGGCCACCCCGGCCTCGAGCTCGGCGACGGACTTGTTGTTGCCGTGCATGGCAATTCGCTCGGCCGGGAAGTTCGCGTGCAGCGCGATGGCCAGCTCGCCGCCGGAGCAGATGTCCAGCGACAGTCCCTCCTCGGCGACCCAGCGGGCGATCTCACCGCAGAGGAACGCCTTCGAGGCGTAATGCACCTTGCCGGTGGGGCCGAAGGCACGGGCCATGTCGCGGCACCGGGACCGGAAGTCGTCCTCGTCGATGACGAACAGCGGCGTGCCGTACTGCTCCGCCAGCTCGGTGACGGGCACCCCGGCCAGCCGGACCACGCCGTCCTCGCCGCGGGCGGCGTTGCGAGGCCAGACGGCGGCGGGCAGTGCGGTCAGCTCGGCCGCGGACTCCGGCCGCGGCGGCAGTCCGGGTGCGTGTGGGATCTCGGCATGCTTGGGTCCCGCCGGATGCGCGCTCACATTCGCTCCGGTGCGCTGACGCCGAGCACGGCGAGGCCGTTGGCGAGGACCTGGCGGGTCGCCGCGCACAGGGCCAGCCGGGCCGTGTGCAGATCGCCCGCGGGCTCGTCGCCCTGCGGCAGAACGCGGCAGTCGGTGTAGAAGCGGTGGTAGGTGCCTGCGAGCTCCTCCATGTACCGGGCGATCCGGTGCGGTTCCCGCAGCTCGGCCGCCGCGGCCACCACCCGCGGGTACTCGCCGATGGTCCGGATGAGGTCGCCCTCCCGGTCGTGGGTGAGCAATTCCAGCTTCGGGTTCTCGGTGGAGATGCCAAGCTCGGCCGCGTTGCGGCCAAGCGAGGCGAGCCGGGCGTGCGCGTACTGCACGTAGTAGACGGGGTTCTCGCTGGTGGTGCTGGTCCACAGCTCGAGGTCGATGTCCAGGCTCGAATCCACGGACGACCGGATCATCGCGTACCGGGCGGCGTCGACGCCGATCGCCTCGACCAGGTCGTCGAGGGTGATGACCGTGCCCGCCCGCTTGCTCATCTTCACCGCGACGCCGTCGCGGACCAGGTTCACCATCTGACCGATCAGCACCTCGACGGTGTCCGGGTCATCACCGAACGCGGCGGCCGCGGCCTTGAGCCGGCCGATGTAGCCATGGTGGTCGGCGCCGAGCATGTAGATGCACAGGTCGAAGCCGCGCGAACGCTTGTCCTGGAAGTAGGCGATGTCGCCCGCGATGTACGCCGCGTTGCCATCGCTCTTGATGACAACGCGGTCCTTGTCGTCACCGAAGTCGGTGCTCTTGAGCCACCAGGCGCCGTCCTCCTCGTAGAGGTTCCCGGACGCCTTGAGGGTCGCCACCGCCGTCTCGACGGCACCGGACTCGAAGAGCGAGTTCTCGTGGAAGTACACGTCGAAGTCGGTGCCGAACTCGTGCAGGGTCTTCTTGATGTGGTCGAACATCAGCGCCACGCCGATGGACCGGAACGCCTCCTGACGCTCGTCGGCGGGCAGCGCGAGCGCGTCCGGGCGCTGCCGGACGACCTCCGCGGCGATGTCGGAGATGTACGCCCCCGCGTAGCCGTCCTCGGGCGCCGGGTCGCCGTTGGCCGCGGCGATCAGCGACCGCGCGAACCGGTCGATCTGGGCGCCGTGGTCGTTGAAGTAGTACTCGCGGGTGACGGCTGCGCCCTGGGCGGCGAGGATGCGTCCGAGCGCGTCGCCGACCGCGGCCCACCTGGTGCCGCCGAGGTGGATCGGACCCGTCGGGTTCGCCGAGACGAACTCGAGGTTGATCCGCTTTCCCGCCAGCGCCTGGGACGAACCGAAGGCCTCGCCCGCGGCGATGGCGTTCGCAACGATGACGCCCTGGGCGGCCGCGGCCAGCCGGATGTTGAGGAATCCCGGACCTGCCACCTCGACGGTCTCGATGCCGTCGGTGGCGGTCAGCGCGTCGGCCAGCCAGGTCGCCAGGTCGCGCGGGTTGGCGCCCGCCTTCTTGCCGACCTGCATGGCCACGTTGCTGGCGTAGTCCCCGTGCTCGGGGTTGCGCGGGCGTTCGACGGCGAGCGTCGCCGGGAGGACGCTCGCGTCGAGCCCACGCTCGGCGAGGACCTTCGCGGCGGTCCCTCGGAGCAGTTCGGCAAGGTCGGCAGGAGTCACAGGTATCTATCCTATGGTCTGGCCGTTCACCGCCTGCGCTCAGGCACTGAACGTAGAGTGGGGCCCCGGCGGGACCCACCGCCTCCATGTGACTGTCCCACCACCGAAAGAGCACTCACCGATGCCAAGCGGTTCGGAAAATCGCGGCGCCAAGAACTCGGGCGCCAAGTCAGCCAAGGCCATCAAAGCCGCCAACAAGAGTGCCGGCGGCGCCAAGCCCAAGGCCGGGCTCCCCAAGCAACGCAACATCCCCTGGCTGACCATCGGTGCGGTGATTGCCGTGCTGGCCCTGATCGGTGTGCTCGCGGTGAACCTCTTCCCGAAGTACCAGGACAAGGCCGAGGCCGACAAGTTCGCGCCGAGCTCCGAGAACAAGGATCCCTCGATCGAGATCGACGGCGTCGTCCGGAACGAGTACCCCCCGGCGCTGCACGTGAGCGCGACGCAGCGGGTGGCCTACGACCAGACCCCGCCGTACGGCGGCCCGCACGACGCTACGTGGGCCACCTGCACCGGCATCGTGTACCCGAACGCGATCCGCACGGAGAACGCCGTGCACTCGCTCGAACACGGCGCCGTGTGGATCGCCTACAACCCCGACAAGGTCTCCGACGACCAGCGTGACGCGCTCGCGGACCGGGTCGACGGCAAGTCCTACATGCTGATGTCGCCGTACCCGGGCCTCGACTCCCCCATCTCCCTGCAGAGCTGGGGACACCAGCTCAAGCTGGACGACGCGAGCGACCCGCGGATCAGCCAGTTCATCGCCGCGCTGCGCCTGAACAACTTCGGGGTCTACCCCGAGGTCGGCGCCAGCTGCTCGACCATCCCGGGCGCGTTCGACCCGGACAACCCGCCTGCGTTCGACGGCTCGGCGCCCGGCCCCGACGCGGTGCCGATGAACGGCGAGGGCCTGGCACAGGATCAGGGCGAGCTGGGCACCGGCGGAGCGCCCGGCGGACTGCCCGGTGGACTGCAGCTGTCGGACCTCCAGGTCCCGCCCGCCGTCCCCGAGGCCCCGGCACCGGCGCCGGCTGGCTGACATGACTGATCAGACCGGAGCCGACCAGGACACAGTCGGGACGCAGGCACCCGAGGGCGGCAAGCGCAGTCAGCGCACCGCCCTCGCCGTGCTGGGCCTGATCGCCGCCGTCGCGATCGGGTTCGCCATCGGGTTCCTGGCGAGCCTGCCGCTGCGCGACGACGGCGCCGCCAACCCGGGTGCAGGTTCGGTGGACGTCGGGTTCGCGCAGGACATGACCGTGCACCACAACCAGGCGGTGGAGATGTCGGCGATCGCGATCGCCAATGCCACCGACCCGATGGTCCGCGACCTCGCGTACGACATCCTGACCACCCAGCAGAACCAGATCGGCCAGATGACCGGCTGGCTGTCGCTGTGGAATCAGCCGCTGCTCCCGACCGGTGACTACATGACCTGGATGAGCTCGGACGAGTCCGGGCACGGCGGGGACGGGCACGGGCACGCGGAGTCCGGCCACGACATGGGCGCGATGACCTCCGAGGCCGGAGCGCCCGCGTCGACGGGAGCGATGCCCGGAATGGCCAGCTCCGAGGACATGGCCGCGCTGCGGCAGGCCCGCGGCCCGGCCGCCGACGTCCTCTACCTGCAGCTGATGCTGCGTCATCACCAGGGCGGCCTGCCGATGATGGAGTACGGCGCACAGCATGCCGAGGTTCCGACCGTCCAGATGCTGGCTCAGACCATGGTCGACACCCAGCAGAGCGAGGCGGACCGGATCACCGCGATGCTCCAGGAGAAGGGCGCGGCTCCCCTGCCGATGAACTGACCGACCGCCTGCCCACGGTCAACGCGTCGTGGGCTCGGCGGGGGCGGTCGACCCCCACGTCCACTCGCGCACCTCGGGCATGTCCTCGAGGTGCGCGACGACGTGATCGCGGTGCCGCTCGAGCTGACCCCGGCAGTATCGCGCGAGCTCGTCGCCGCGCTGGGGCACCCGGCGGGCGCGGCGCAGCGCCTCGAGCACCAGGTCGTACCGGCTCATCCGGTTGAGCACCACCATGTCGAACGGCGTGGTGGTCGTGCCCTGCTCATTGAACCCACGGACGTGGAAGCGGTCCGCGTTCGGTCGCCCGTGCAGCAGCTGGTGCACCGCGCGCGAGTACCCGTGGAAGGCGAACACCACGTCGGTGTCCTCGGTGAACAGCTCGGCGAAGCCGGCGACGGTGAACCCGTGCGGATGCACGTCCTGGGGCATCAGCGCCATCAGGTCGACGATGTTGACCACCCGCACCCGCAGGTAGGGCACCCAGACCCGCAGCAGTTCGGCCGCGGCCAGGATCTCCTCGGTCGGCACGTCCCCGGCCGCCGCCAGCACGACGTCCGGCTCGTCCGGCCTGCCTGCCCCGTCGTCCTCGGTCCCCGCCCACCGCCACACCGAAGCGCCTGCGGCGCAGTGCCGGTCGGCCTCCTCGAGGGTCAGGTACTGCAGGTGCGGCTGCTTGTCGACGACGATCAGGTTGACGTGGTCGGTGCTGCGCAGACAGTGGTCGGCGATCGAGAGCAGCGTGTTCGAGTCCGGCGGCAGCCAGATCCGGACCACCTCGGGTGACAACGGGATGGCCGCGTCGATCATGCCCGGGCCCTGGTGGCTGAAACCGTTGTGGTCGTTGCGCCAGCAGGTGCTGGTGAGGAGCACGTTCAGCGAGGAGACCGGCTCCCGCCAGGGCAGTGTCCGCGCGTGTTGGAGCCACTTGGCGTGCTGGATCAGCATCGAGACGCTGACCATCGCGAACGCCTCGTAGCTCGCGAACACCCCGTGCCCGCCGGCCAGCAGATATCCCTCCAGCCATCCCTGGCACAGGTGCTCGCTGAGGACCTCCATCACCCGACCGTCGGGGCCGAGCCCGTCGTCGTGGTCGGTGACGGGCAGTTGCCAGCAGCGGTCCGTCGTCTCGAATACCGCGCCGAGCCGGTTGCTGGCGGTCTCGTCCGGGCAGAACAGCCGGAAGTCGCCACCGCCGTCGGATCGGGTGCCCTCGGCGTAGATGTCGCGCAGCATCTCGCCGAGCACCCGGGTGGTCTCGTGGAATGTCGTCCCCGGCGCGGGCACGTCGAGGGCGTACCGCTCGAGTGGCGGGACCGGCAACGCCCGGCGCAGCCGCCCGCCATTCGCGTAGGGGGTCGATCCCATCCGCTTGTCTCCCGCGGGCGCCAGAGCCGCGAGTTCGGCTGCCAGCGTGCCGTTCTCGTCGAAGAGCTGGTCCGGTCGGTAGGACCGCATCCATCGCTCGAGCTGTGCGAGATGGGCCGGGTTGGTGCGCACAGCCGACAGCGGCACCTGATGGGCCCGGTGCGTGCCCTCGACCAGCACGCCGTCGACGGTGTGCGGACCGGTCCAGCCCTTCGGGGTGCGCAGCACGATCGCGGGCCATCGGGGCGTGTCTGCGGAGGCGGTACCGGCGCGGGCCGCCCGTTGGATCGCGGTGATCGACTCGTGCGCGGAATCCACCGCGGCCCACAGCGCGCGGAACACGAGCCTCGGGTCGTCGCCCTCGACGAAGACCGGCGCCCACCCCTGACCGGAGAGGTAGGCGGCGACATCGGTGTCGGTGCTGCGCCCGAGGACCGTCGGTCCGGCGATCTTCGCGCCGTTCAGGTGCAGGATCGGCAACACCGCACCGTCCCGGCGCGCGTTGAGGAAGGCAGGCAGCTTCCAGGAGGCGGACAGTGGGCCCGTCTCCGCCTCCCCGTCGCCGATCACGCACGCGACCAACAGGTCGGGCCGGTCGAACGCGGCTCCGGCGGCGTGTGCGAGCGCGTAGCCGAGTTCGCCGCCCTCGTGGATGCTGCCCGGGGTCTGCACGCTCACGTGGCTCGGCACCCCGCCCGGCGACGAGAACTGCCGACAGAGCCGCCCGATCCCGGCCGCATCCGCGCTGACCTGGGGATAGATCTGCGAGTAGGTGCCCTCGAGGTAGGTGGCCGCCACCAGCGCCGGGCCGCCGTGGCCCGGACCGGTGACGTACAGCCAGTCCGCGTCGGTGCGGCGGATGTGCCTGTTGAGCACGGCATAGATCGCGGACAGTCCGGGACTGGTCCCCCAGTGTCCGAGCAGCCGCGGCTTGATGTGTTCGGCGCGCAGCGGCTCTCGCAGCAATGCGTTGTCCCGCAGGTAGATCTGGGCGACCGTCAGATAGTTGGCGGCGGCCCACCAGCGCAGGTCCAGGTCGAGTTCGGCATCGGGGTAATACTGATCGGCCATCGACGAGCCCTTCGGTATTCGTGGCGGACACCGGGTGCGTACCAGGCACTTTACCCAACCGGGGGGTCCAAATATGGATCCGGCCGATCGTGGGTTACGCTAACCCCGCCCAATGGCACGCCGGAAGTTTCGGCGGGCCCCCGTAGCTCAGGGGATAGAGCGTTCGCCTCCGGAGCGAAAGGCCGCAGGTTCGAATCCTGCCGGGGGCACCACCATCACCAGGAACCATCGATGGATCGGTGCATTTTCTCAGCCGCGATCAGCGGACTCTCTTCACACTGTGTGGCGCGAAGGCGCGGAAACCGCCATTGCGCGCACAGAATGTGAGCGCAATGCGGTCCCGTCGGCTAGCTGCCGAGCGCCGTCAGCGGCGTCATGTCGAAGTAGTCCCGCCAGGCCACGATCTTGCCGTCCGGCGCGATCTCGAAGACACCGACGACAGGCAGGTCGATCTGCTTGCCGTTGATGGCGAACACGTCGGTGCGCTCGTTCATCACGATCGAGCCGTTGGCCACCTGGTGGTGCACGTTGAACGCGATGCCGCCGAACGATCCGATGAAGCCCGTGATGAAGTCCTTGATCGCGGACTTCCCGACCACCGGTTCCATCGGGATGTTGTGGTAGACGGCATCTTCCGCGAAAAACTCGACGATCGCATCGGGATCGGCCTGCGCCCAGAGCGCGCAGAACTCGGTGACGACAGACTCCGGATTCATGGGTTCCCCTTCGGTTGGTGGTGTTCGTGTGCGGAAACCCTCTCACGCGGCTCCGCCGCCTTCCAGGACGACGGTCCGGGTTCGTTGCGCCAGAAACCATTTCGCGGAACCGCGGCGCGGTCAGCCGCCGAACGCCACCACGGGAGTGACCCGGCCCAGGATCATGTCGGTGCGGGGCTGCAGCGCCGGATCGAGGGCCTCGGGCTGGGGCACCACCCAGTACCGACCCTCGGCGACCTGCGCGAACACCCGCTCCGCGTGCTCGTCCGGGGTGAGTCCGTGTTCGTCCGCGTCGTTCTGGAGCCACTGCTGGAAGCCCTGCACCTCGGGCGGGGTGTCCGCGCCGGGACGCGCGGCCCGGAAGATGTCGCTCTTGACGTGCCCCGGCGTCACCACGGACACCCGGATCTGTGCCTTCTTCATCTGCATCTCGTAGTGCAGGCTCTCGGTGAGCGCCAGCACGCCGAACTTGGTGACGCTGTAGGGGGCCATGAGCGGGCTGGGCAGCAGGCCCCCGACCGAGGACACGTTGACCACCCACGCCGGGGTCTCGGCCTCGAGCATCCGCGGCACGAAGGCGCGCAGGCCGTTGACGTACCCGCCGATGTTGACGCGGAGCATGGCGTCCCAGCGCTCCGCCGGGATCTCCCAGGAGTACCCGAACGCCATGATCCCGGCATTGTTGACCAGCATGTCCACCCCACCGAATCGCCGCCAGGCCCGCTCGGCCAGCGCCTCGACCGCGGCCGGGTCGGCGACGTCGGTCACCACGGCCTCCGCCTCGGCGCCCTGCGCGCTGAGCTCCTCCCGCAGCGACTCGGTCCGCTCCGCGTCGACATCGGCCAGCACCACCCGCATCCCGAGACCCGCTGCATGCCGCGCGAGGCCGGCGCCGATTCCGCTCGAGGCGCCGGTGATGACCGCAACCTTGCCTTTGAACACCTGCTGGGCCGATTCCATGGCAATCTCCGTCCTGAGTTCGATTGCCACCGAGGCTAGGCCGCACCGGAGCGCCCGGGGCGCCGTCGGCCCGATGGGTGGAACAGTTGCCGCGCGCGACTACTCGACCGAACGGATGACCCGCATCACCAGCCGACCGGCCCGGATGCCGCGAAGAACGACCCCGTCGGGCCGTCGACGCCGATGCCCGCCATCCGAACGATGATCGCGGCGCCCTCCGCCACGGTCTGAGTGCCGCTGTTTCCGTTGAGGTCGGTCGCGGTGTAGCCGGGGTCGACCACGTTGACGCGGAACCGCGGCAGCGCCTTCGCGTACTGCGTGGTGATCATGTTCACCGCGGTCTTGGACGAGGGATACCCGATGCCGACGAGACCGGCCTCGATCCGATCCGGGTCGGTCGTGACCGCGAGTGATCCCATGCCGCTGCCCACGTTGACCACGACGGGCGCCGCCGACAGATCGAGCAGCGGGATGAACGCGTGCATCATGCGGACGATGCCGAAGACGTTGGTCTCGTACACCTCCCGCACCTGGTCCGCGCGGGTGTCGCGTGGATGGTCGAACGTCCCTCCGATGCCGGCGTTGTTCACCAGCACGTCGAGCACGCCGTCGCGCTGCTCGATGTGGGCGGCCGCCGCGGCGACGGACGCGTCGTCGGTGACGTCGAGCGGGACGTGCCGCGCACCGAGCGCGGCTGCCGCGGCCTCCCCCCGACCGGCGTCGCGGGCCCCGAGGTAGACGCAGTGGCCTGCCTCGACGAGGGCGCGGGCGGTTTCGAATCCGAGGCCCTTGTTGGCTCCGGTGATGAGTGTGATGGTCATGTCCCCACTTTCGGCCGCCACGAGCCCGCTGCCCAGGCGTCCCGTCATCCTGGGAACGCCAGTACCACCCTCGCGGATACGAGACGGGCGATACTCGAGGCATGAGTGCTGACGAACGGCAGCTCGGCCGGATGCTGCGCGCCTGGCGCGACAGGGTTGATCCCGGCGAGGCAGGCATCTCGGTCGGCCCCAAGCGGCGGTCCCCCGGCCTACGACGCGAAGAGGTCGCGCACGCGGCAGGCGTCTCGGTGGACTACCTCACGCGGCTCGAACAGGGGCGCTCGCAACATCCTTCACCGCAGGTGCTCTCGGCGCTGGCCCGCACGCTCCGGCTGACGGCCGCCGAACGCGACCACCTGTACCTGCTTGCCGGCCTGCTCACACCGTCGGCAGGCACCGTCGACGCGCATGTGACGCCGGGGGTGCAGCGCCTCGTCGAGCGGATGCGCGACCTACCGGTCGCCGTCTATGACGCGCGCTGGACGCTCGTCACATCGAATCCGCTGTGGGATGCGCTGATGGGCGCACCGCTGACCGGCGACGCCCGTGCACGAAACCTGCCGTGGCTGATCTTCCTCGGCGCACCGGCCCGGGTGCGCCACAGTCCCGAGGAGCGAGTGGCGCTCGAGTCCGCGGTCGTCGCCGACCTCCGTCAGGCGAGCGCCCGCTACCCGCGCGACAGCGAGCTCGCCGACCTCGTGCGCGGGCTCCGCGCGGAATCGCCCCGGTTCGCCGAGCTCTGGGAGCGCGCCGAGGTGACCACGCACACCGCCGACCGCAAGACGATCGAGCACCCCGAGGTCGGGACGATCACGCTCGACTGCGACGTGCTGACCGTGCAGGGCGCCGACCTGCGTATCGTCGCCTACTCCGCGGAGGCAGGCAGCCCCGATGCCGCGGCGCTCGACCTGCTCCGGGTCATCGGCGAGGCGCCGCTCAGTCCAGATCGCGCAGTCGCCGCACCACATCGGCCATAGCGGGGTCACGCGACGGATCCGCGGGCAGCGGCAGGGTGACCGCATCGGCGAGCCCGCCGATCCGCTCGTGGATCAGCTCGGGCAGCTCCCCGTAGCGCGCCGACGGCAGCATCGCGTCGAGCACCTCGTCGGTGACAAGTTCCCGGAGCCGGTCCCAGTCGTTCGTCCGGACCATCCGGGCCAGCGGTTCGCGCAGATCGCCGAGGCCGCAGCGTTCGAGCTCGCGACGGTATTCCGGGGTCGAGTACAGGAAGGCGAACTGGCGCCGATGTCGCTCTCTCTCGGTATCGAGGTCGGCCTGCGTCTCGCCGGTGATCACCTGGAATCCCGCGACGAGCTCGCAGTCGTCCGGGTTGCGGCCCGCGGCCGCCGCGCCTGCCGCCAGCGCCGGGCGGACGTCCTGCTCCAGGAACGACGGGCTCGAGCCGGTGGGGTGCGTGATCAGCCCGTCCGCCACCTCACCCGCCACGGTGCACATCCGGCGGCCCACCCCGCCCAGGTAGATCGGCGGGCAGGCCATCTCGGCGTCGGTCGCGTCGTGCGGATTGAAGTACGGCTGCATCCGGGTGAAGCCGTAGTGCTCGCCCTCGAAGGGCGTCAGCGTCCCGGTCCGGAACGTCTCGAACGCCGCCCGGACCACGTGGACGTACTCCGCCATCCGCGCAGCCGGCTCGGCCCAGGGCATCGCGTACCGCTGCTCGATGTTCTGCCTGATCTGGCTGCCGAGGCCGAGGTGGAACCGGCCGCCGGACATCCTCGCCAGGTCCCATCCCGTGTACGCGGTGAGCAGCGGGCTGCGGACGAAGGCCAGCGCGACCGACGTCCGCACCACGATCCGGGAGGTGCTCTGCAACGCGATCAGCGCGAGCAGGAACGGATCGTGCACCGTCTCCGAGACGTGCATGCCGTCGTAGCCCGCGGCCTCGACCCTCCGGGCATAGGCGCCGACGTCGCCGAGCCCCATCCGCGGATCCGCTCCGGTGAAGACCTTCACGCCGCCGTCACCCGGCCGCCGGGTGCGGCTCGATGATCGCCAGGATCGACTCGATCTCCCCGCCCGGTATCGAGAAGTGCTCGGTGATCGCGACGGTGACGACGTGCGCGCCCGCGCCCATGTCGAGCAGGAACCGGGCCACCACGTTCGGCCCCCATTCCCGGAACTCCAGGTCCCGGATGCCGGTGATCGGCTTGTACTGGTCGCCGTGCTCCAGCTCGGCGATGATCTCGGGCCCGGAATCGCCCGTGCGCTGGCCGTTCTCGACCCGGAGGCAGTCCGCCGCCAGCCGCACCTTGCTCGCGTCGTGGGTGACCAGGCTGCTCAGGTACTCGCGCACCATCGCCACCCGGGGGCTGTCTGCGGGCGCACCGGTCAGCTCGGCGATCCCGTCGAGCAGCGGCCGGGCCAGCTCGGGCCTGCAGATGACGAGGTCCGGCAGGTAGGGATGCGCCTCGTTGTAGATCAGCGGTGTCCCGTCGATCCGCGAGCAGTGCAGGCCGGCGGCCTGTGCCACCCCGACGGGCGCCGCCGAATCCCACTCCCACTGGCCACCGGCGTGCACGTAGGCGTCGGCCTCGCCGCGCAGCACCGCCATCGCCTTGGCGCCGGCCGAGCCCATCGGCGCGACATCGGCGCCGATCCGCTCGGCGAGCGGGCCGATGAATTCCGGAGGGCGGCTGTCGCTCACCAGGATTCGAGGGCGGACCCGTCCTGCCGGACCCGCCAGGGGAGCCGACCCGCTCACGTAGACCTCACCAAGCGCGGGCTGGGCGACGGCGGCCGTCGTGATCCCCGCGCCGCGTTCCCACAGCGCGACGTGCACCGCCCAGTCGGGCCGTCCCGGCAGCCCGTACTCCCGCGAGCCGTCCAGCGGATCGATGATCCACACCCGCGGATTGTCCAGGCGGGCAAGGTCATCCGCGGACTCCTCGGACAGCACGGCGTCAGCCGGACGGTGCTCCCCGAGCAGCCCCAGCAGCAGCGTGTTCGCCTCCTTGTCGCCCCTGCGCCCGAGCTCACGCGCCTGTGTCTTCTCGAGCGGGGCCTCGCCCAGCTCGCGGTTTCTCAGCTCCAGGAGGAGTTCGCCCGCACGGGTGGCCAGTTCGCCGGCGAGCACGGCATCGGTCGTCATAGGTTCAGATACTCCATGATCGTGGCGGCCTGGGCGACGGGATCGCCGTCCTCGGGTCGCAGCACCAGTTCGGCGTTCGTCGGCGCCTCGTACGGGTCGTCGACGCCGGTGAAGCCGGTGATCTCACCGGCCCTCGCCTTGGCGTACATGCCCTTCGGGTCGCGGGCCTCGCACTGCTCGATCGGGGTGTCGATGAACACCTCGATGAACGGCAGGCCTGCCGCGATGTGCTGGGCCCGCACCCGGTCCCGGTCCTCCCGATACGGACTGATCAACGAGGCGACCGCGACCATCCCCGCGTCGGCGAGCAGCTGGGCGACCTCGCCGACCCGCCGGACGTTCTCGGCCCGGTCCGCGGCACCGAAGCCGAGGTCGGAGTTGAGCCCGTGCCGCAGGTTGTCCCCGTCCAGCCGGTAGGCGGGCACGCCGGAGGCCACCAGCCGTCGCTCGAGTTCGACGGCGACCGTGGACTTCCCGGACGCGGACAGCCCGGTCAGCCACACCGTGGCGCCCTTGGTGGCGCGCTCGGCCCGGGAGACCGACGCGGCGTGCCAGACGACCTTCGACTCCTTGAGCGTCGGCCCGAGGATCATGCCTGCCGCGACGGTGTTGCCGGTCGACTCGTCGACCAGGATGAAGCTGCCGGTCACCCGGCTGCGACGGTACGGGTCGAACAGCAGCGGCTGCTGCGTCTTCAGCTGGATCCGGCCGATCTCGTTGAGCGACAACGACTGCGCGACCTCGTCCCGGTGCAGGGTGTTGACGTCGAGCCGGTAGTCGAGCCGGACCACCTGAGCCTTGGTGGACTTGGTGGTGTGCATCAGGGTGTATCGGGTGTTCTCGGAGAGCGAGGACTGTTCGGTGAGCCAACAGACCATCGCGTCGATCTCCTGGCCTACCTGCGGGCGGTTGTTCGGCCGGCAGAGCACGTCGCCGCGGCTGACATCCAGGTTGTCGGCCAGCGAGATCGTCACCGCGGACGGCGCGAACGCCTCCTCGATCACGGTTCCGCCGGGACCGAAGATGGCCTCGACCGTGGAGGTGAAGCCCGAGGGCAGCACGACGACCTCGTCGCCCGGCTTGAACACGCCGCTGGCGACGGTGCCCGCGTAGCCGCGGAAGTCGTGCAGCTCGGCGTCAGTCTGGCGCTGCGGCCGGATCACGTACTGCACCGGGAAGCGCGCGTCGATGAGGTTGCGGTCCGAGGCAATGTGCACGTCCTCGAGGTGGTGCAGCAGCGAGGAGCCCTCGTACCAGGGCATGTTCTCGGTGCGGGTGACGATGTTGTCGCCCTTGAGCGCGGAGACCGGGATGAACGTCAGGTCGTGCACGTCGAGCTTGATCGCGAACTGACGGAACTCCTCCTTGATCTCCTCGAAGCGCTCCTGCGACCAGTCGACCAGGTCCATCTTGTTCACGCACAGCACCAGGTGCGGGATCCCGAGCAGGGTGGACAGGAAGGCGTGCCTGCGGGTCTGCTCCAGCACGCCCTTGCGCGCGTCGACCAGGATCAGCGCGAGGTCCGCGGTGGAGGCCCCGGTGACCATGTTGCGGGTGTACTGCTCGTGACCGGGGGTGTCGGCGATGATGAACTTGCGGTGCGGGGTGGCGAAATACCGGTGCGCGACATCGATGGTGATGCCCTGCTCCCGCTCTGCGCGCAGCCCGTCGGTGAGCAAGGCGAGGTTGGCGTACTCGTCGCCGCGCTCGCGACTGCTGCGTTCGACCGCCTCGAGCTGATCCTCGAAGATCGACTTGGAGTCGTAGAGCAGCCGGCCGATCAGCGTCGACTTCCCGTCGTCGACGCTGCCCGCGGTGGCGACGCGGAGCAGCTGCAGGGCGTGGTGGGACTGCGACATCAGAAGTACCCCTCCTTCTTGCGGTCTTCCATCCCGGCCTCGGAGATCCGGTCGTCGGCGCGGGTGGCCCCCCGCTCGGTGATGCGGCTGGCCGCCACCTCGGTGACGACGGCGGCAGCGGTGGCCGCCGAGGACTCCACGCAGCCGGTGCAGGTGGCATCGCCGACGGTCCGGAACCGGACGAGCTCCTCGTACGACTCCTCCCCCGGGAGCAGCGTCAGGAACCTGGTGTGCGCCAGCAGCATTCCGTCGCGCGGCACCACCTGGCGGCGGTGCGCGTAGTAGATGGCCGGCAGCTCGATCTGTTCCTCGAGGATGTACTGCCAGATGTCGAGTTCGGTCCAGTTGGACAGCGGGAACACCCGGATGTGCTCGCCCTTGCGGTGCTTGCCGTTGTAGAGGTTCCACAGCTCGGGTCGTTGCGCGCGCGGATCCCATTGCCCGAACTCGTCGCGGAAGCTGAACACCCGCTCCTTGGCGCGCGCCTTCTCCTCGTCGCGGCGGGCCCCGCCGAAGACCGCGTCGAACTCGTTGTCGCGGATACCGCGCAGCAAGGCGTGCGTCTGCAGCCGGTTGCGGCTGGCCCGCGGCCCCTGCTCCTCGGTGACGCGGCCCGCGTCGATGTCGTCCTGCACCCGCGAGACCACGAGGCGGAGGCCGAGCTCGTCGACCACGCGGTCCCGGAATTCGATCACCTCGTCGAAGTTGTGGCCGGTGTCGACGTGCATCACCGCGAAGGGCAGCGGCGCGGGCCAGAAGGCCTTGGCGGCGACGTGCAGCATCACCACCGAGTCCTTGCCCCCGGAGAACAGAAGGACGGGGCGCTCGAAGGTGGCGGCCACCTCACGGAAGATGTGCACCGCTTCCGCCTCGAGCGCGCCCAGGTGGGACAGCTCGTAGGCGGGTGGTGCGTGTCGGGTTGTCATGTGCGGCTCCTCGACTGGATCGGGGTCCGAGCGTCGGTACATTTTTGTACCGAGGCGGTTCGAAATTGAAGTCTGAGCCGACAATAGAACGTGTTCTAGGTCGGGTCAATCCCCTCGCCGATCGACACCGGACCCGGATCCGCGCGCCGGTCCGGCCATCTCCCACCCACCTCCGCCGTCACCGCGTCGGCCGCCGCCGCGAGGGCCTTTCCGCGACGTTCGATCTCGGCGCCGCTGATCGAGGAGCCCACGTCCAGGGTCAGGACCAGCGACTGATGCCCGTCAGCGTCGTAGGCGGGCGCGGCGATCAGGCTCACCGGATACTCGGCATCAGCGGCGAGCTCACGCCCCAGGTACACCCGCTCACCCAGGCTCGAGACCATCTCGCCCAGCAGCTCGCGGATCTCGGACGGCAGGTCCTGCCCGGCGACGCCCTGCATCAGCGAGAAGAGCCTGCGCCCCATCGGGGTCAGCCGCTCGACGAGGTAACCCGCATCGCGGCAGTCCTCGACGACCTCGCGCAACAGGTCGCGATCGAGCACCACCGGCAGCGTCGGCTCGCGACGCAGCCACGCCTTCAGGTCGTCGTCGGCGCTCCACAGCACGTACATGAGCCCCACCGGGGGCGCGAACGGGTACGCCTGCCCCACCTTGACTGCGGTCCGTCCGCCCTTCATCCCAGCCGGCGTGGCCACCTCGAGGATCATGATCCGGTCGCCCACCACCGCGGACGCCGTGCAGACGGACCCGAACTCGGCGGCGAGCCGGTCGAGATGGGTGCGCGCGATCGGACCGACCGCGAAGCCCCGCTGCGCCGCCCGCCCGGCGGCGATCAGCGCGGGGCCGAGCCCATAGGTCTTCGACGCCGGATCGCGAGTGAGATAGCCGCCGGAGACCAGTGCGGAGAGGATCCCCAGGCAGGTCGGCTTGCTGATCGAGAGCGCGCGGGCCAGCTCGGACAGCCCGAAGCGCTGTTCCTGGCGGGCCACCAGGTAGTCGAGAACCTGCACCACCCGCTCGGTCGGGGGTGAGCGACGCCCGGCGACGGTGTCCTGCTCTTCAGCCATTGACCACTCCTTAGAACACGTTCTATTGTCGGACCATCACCGGTCTACCACCTAGGTACATATTTGTACCACTTGAACGCGAGGAGCGGGAGTGCTGACAGAACCCCTGGCCGAGGCCATCGCCGAGGCCGAGAAGCTGGTCGAGGCCGCCCCACACATCCGGTCCGAACAGGACCTGCTCGAGGGCTACCAGTACCTCGCGGGCGGGATCCTGGCCACCGTGCACGCCGCGTGGGCCACCGAGAAGACGCACCCCACCTTCATCCAGGGCACCGGCCCGTACATGAAGATGGGCCTCGACAACCCGGACACCCTGTACTTCGGCGCCCGGATCAACGGCGACGCGGAGTACGTCGTCACCGGGAGGCGCGGCACCACGGCCGATCTGAGCTTCCAGGTGCTCAGCGGCAACTACACCAACGCCAACGTGCCGGGCAGCGTGACGGCTTTCGACGACCGCGAACTGCACATCGAGGACGACGGTTCGTTCGTCGTGACATTCGGACCCGGCCCGGCCGACGGCCGCACCAACCACTTCACCCTCGCACCGGACTCCTCGCAGCTGGTCGTCCGCGAGGTCTACAGCGACTGGAGCCAGCAGCGCGGCACCATCCGGATCGATCGGGTGGACCGGATCGGCGTGCCCGGCGACGCCCTCACCAAGGAGGAGACCGAGAAGCGTTACGCCAGGGCGGGCAAGGCCCTGGTAAGCCGGGTCAAGACCTGGCTACAGTTTCCCGAGTGGTTTTACCTCAAGCTCCCGGTGAACACGATGACCGAACCGCGGCTGACCCCCGGCGGCCTGGCCACCCAGTTCTCGTCCGTCGGCCACTACGAGCTCACCGATGACCAGGCGATGATCATCACCGTCCCGAAATCCGATGCGCCGTACCAGGGCTTCCAGCTCGGCAGCCTCTGGTACATCTCGCTCGACTACACAGGGCACCAGACCTCGCTGAACAACGCGCAGGCCCAGGCCGATCCCGACGGGATGATCCGGATGGTGGTCAGCGAGCGCAATCCCGGCGTCACCAACTGGATCGAGACGGTCGGGCACCCGCGCGGATACCTGCAGTTCCGCTGGCAGCGCACCTCTCGGGAGTTCACCCCCGCCGACGGACCGACGGTCGAGGTGGTGAACCTGGACGAGGTCGCGTCGAAGCTGCCGTTCCACGAACAGAACAAGATCACCTCGGAGGACTGGACCGCCCGCATCGCGGCACGCCAGGCCGCCGTCGCCAACCGGATGCTGGGGTAGTACGACCATGACAAATCTCTTGCAGGACAAAGTCGTTGTGATCTCGGGTGTCGGACCCGCGCTCGGCCGCACCCTCGCGCTGCGGTGCGCCGCCGCCGGGGCCGACCTGGTGCTGGCCGCCCGCACCCAGTCCCGGCTCGACGAGGTGGCCAAGGAGGTCACCGACCTCGGCAGGCGCGCGGTCACGGTGTCCACCGACATCACCGACCAGGCCTCCGCCGAGAACCTGATCGCCGCCAGCGTCGACGCCTACGGCAAGGTGGACGTCCTGGTGAACAACGCGTTCTCGGTTCCGTCGATGAAGCCGCTCGCGCGCACCGACTACCAGCACATCCGCGACAGCATCGAGCTGACCGTGCTCGGCGCGCTGCGGCTGACCCAGCTGTTCACCCCCGCCCTCGAGGAGAGCAAGGGCGCGGTGGTGAACATCAACTCGATGGTGCTGCGCCACTCGCAGGAGCGCTACGGCAGCTACAAGATGGCCAAGTCCGCCCTCCTGGCGATGTCGCAGTCGCTCGCCACCGAGCTGGGCCCCAAGGGGATTCGGATCAACTCGGTCGCGCCCGGGTACATCTGGGGCGACACCCTCAAGCAGTACTTCGAGCACCAGGCGAAGAAGTTCGGGATCACCGTCGAGCAGATCTACGAACACACCGCGGCGGCCACCGACCTCAAGCGGCTGCCGGAGACGGAGGAGATCGCGGACGCGGTGATCTTCCTGGCCTCCCCGATGGCCAGCGCCATCACCGGCCAGTGCCTCGACGTCAACTGCGGCGAATTCCACCACTAGGCGAAGGGCCACCGAGCACCATGACTGAACGCACCACCGTCGGGACCGTCGAGGACCTGCACGCCTCCGCCACCCGGATGACCGGCCTGACCGACTTCGGCACCGACGACTACACAGAGGCGCTCGGAGTCCTGCTCGACTCCTACGCGAGCGATGAGGACCTGACGCCGTTCGGCAGCAAGATCTCTCGGGTCTTCCTGCGCGGCGCCCTGGTCGCGAGACTGCTCAGCGAGGCCGCCTGGAAGCAGCACCCCGAACACGCCGACGTGCCGATCGAGCGGCCGATCTTCGTCACCGGACTGCCCAGGACCGGCACCACCGCCCTGCACCGGCTGCTCACCGTCGATCCCGCGCACCAGGGCCTGGAGATGTGGCTGACGGAGATGCCGCAGCCACGTCCGCCGCGCGAGAGCTGGGAGTCGAACCCGGTCTTCCAGGGCATCGAGGCCCAGTTCAGCAAGCACCACATCGAGCACCCCGAGTTCATGGGCGTGCACTACATGTCGGCGGGCGAGGTCGAGGAGTGTTGGCAGCTGCTGCGCCAGACCTTCAAGTCGGTGTCCTACGAGTGCCTGGCCAACCTGCCGACCTACTCGAAGTGGCTCGAGGGGCAGGACTGGACCAATGCCTATGCGCGGCACAAGAAGAACCTGCAGCTGATCGGACTGCCGGATCGGGACCGCCGGTGGGTACTGAAGAACCCGAGCCATCTGTTCGCGCTCGACGAGTTGCTCGCGGTGTACCCCGACGCGCTGATCGTGCAGACCCACCGCGCGCCGAGCACGATCATCCCGTCCGTGTGCAGCCTGGCCGAGCAGGCCACCGACGGCTGGTCGAACAAGTTCAAGGGCGAGGTGATCGGGCGCAGCCAGCTCGAACTGTGGGCACGCGGCCTGGAGCAGTTCAACGCCGCACGGGCCCAGCACGATCCGGCCCAGTTCATCGACGTCGACTACCAGGACTTCGTCGCCGACCCGCTCGGCACCGTGGAGGGTATCTACACCCGCTTCGACCTCCCGCTGACCACGCAGGCCCAGCAGGCAATGGAGGCGATGCACGAGGAGAGCCGGTCCGGTGACCGGCGGCCCGCCCACAAGTACACCCTCGAGGAGTTCGGTCTCACCGCAGCCGAGGTCGAGGAACGCTTCGGCGCCTGAGCCGCACCCGATCCCCGCCCTCTCACGCGACCTCCGGCACCACGCCGGCGCGCAGGGCGGGGATCACCTGCAGCAGTGCCTCCGCGATCTCCTCCCCCACCCGCTCGAACGCCTCCCGGCGCAAACCCACCGGATCGCTGATCGACTCGCCGCCGGGCCGGACATCGTCGCGGCCCGCGGCGATCTCGCGCACGGTCCGCGCCCCGGTCAGCCACACGATGCGGTGTGCCTCCGGCAGCGTGAAGGTCCGATCCGCGGCCTCCGGCAGCTGTCGCACCGCCTCGTCCCGCACGGACTCCGACATGGCCAGCACGAGATCGGCCCGTTCGATCATCTCGGGCCGCAACCGACGAGCGACGAAGCCCGACGGATCGCCGCCGAGCCCGCGGAGCACCTCGGCCGCGACCGGCTCCATCGGGAACCCGACCAACGCCCTGGTCCCCGCGCTCTCCGCGCTGAGCGTCGCCGCACCGGCAGAGACCGGTCCCAGATCCGCGGCAATGGCGATCGCGAGGCGCTCGGCGATGGCCGAGCGGCACACGTTGCCGTTGCAGACGAACAAGACGTGCATGGCCGGACTGTATCGACGCCGAATGGCGTCCGCGAGCCGGGAAATCGCGTCAACGGGCGTATCGCTGGATGTTCATCGCAGGTACCCGAGGGGTTCACCGCCCCGTTCATTCCGGGGCGGGCCCCGCTGGGCTACCGCGAGTGCGCCGCCAGGTGTTCACCGAGCAGCGCATCCACCCGCTCCGGCACCTCGTCGGGGATCCAGTGGCTGACACCCTCGAGTACCTCGAAGGCGTACGGGGCGTCGACGTACCGCGGCGTCAACGCGGCACCGACGGGCCCGATCGCGGTGTCGCGGTCGCCCAACACATGCAGGGTGGGTACCCGCACCCTGGCCGATGTCCGGCCCAGCGTCGTGAAGACCATGCCGCGATACCAGTTCAGTCCGCCGCGGGCCCTGGCCCGCTCCCGCAGCGACCCGGCATCACGGGCAGCATCGTCCGGCGACGCCCCGGTGGCGATCAGCTTCCGGCGGAACGTGTCACGGGACAGCACCAGCTCAGGGAGCACGGGGACCTGGAAGGCGAGCATGTACCAGGACTTGAGCACCTGACGGCTGGTGAGCACCGCCCGGACGAAGGCGGCCGGGTGCGGCACGGACAGCGTCGTCAGGGTGCGGACCAGGTCGGGGCGGTTCGCGGCGGCGGTCCATGCGACTGCGGCTCCCCAGTCGTGGCCGACCAGGTGCACGGGTCCCGCACCCGCCTGCTCGATCAGGGCAACCACGTCCGCGGTCAGCTGCGAACTGCGATAGGCCCGGCGAGACCGCGGCCGGGCACCGGGCGAGGCCCCCCGCAGGTCGGGCGCCAGGGTCCGGAAGCCGCGCCGGTGCAGCAGCGGCGCCAGCCGATCCCAGGAACGCGAGTCCTGCGGGAAGCCGTGCAGCAGCACCACCGGGACACCGTCGAGTGGCCCGGTGTCGCGGACGTCGAAGACCAGCCCGTCCCGGCTGTACGAGGCGATCCGGTCGCCGCTCATACAGTGGCCCCGGCGTGTACCCGCCCGCCAACCGAAGGCGCCTTGGCGCCCGCGGGCAGGAACTGTCCGGTCTTCTCGACGCCGAAGCCGGGGGTGAACTCGCCGTCCCGGTAGACGAGCCTGCCGTTGATGACAGTGGCCACCGCCGCGGCGTCATTCCGGTTCACCATCCGGCGCAGGCCGCCGTATTCGGGCACCGACTCCTCGAACAGTCCGTCGACCGAGGCGTCCAGACCCGCGGGATCGATCACCACGAGATCGGCGCGGTCGCCCTCGCGCAGGTGGCCCGCGTCGATGCCGTACCAGTCGGCGAGCTCGCCGGTGAGCCGGTGGATCGCACGCTCGATCGTGAGGAACGGCTTGCGCGAGGACCGGGCGTCGTTGACGCGCTTGAGGAGTCGGATCGGGTAGTTGTAGAACGCCATGTTGCGCAGGTGCGCGCCCGCGTCGCCGAACCCCATCTGCACGCCCGGGCTGGCGGCCAGCTTGTCGGCGAACTTCGGCCGGTGGTTCGCGACCGTGGTCCGCCACCGCAGCGCCTTGCCGTACTCCACCACCAGGTCCAGGTACGCATCGACCGGGTGGACCCCCCTCTCGTCGCCCACCCGGCCGAAGGTCTTGCCGATCAGGGTCTCGTCGGGGCAGCCGACGATGACCGCGTCGTAGAAATTGCGGTGCCAGATGCGCGGTGAGAACTTGTTGTCGTAGTCCTTGCGGAACCAGCGGCGGTAGTCCTCGTCCTGGAGCAGCGCGTTGCGTTCCACCTCGTTCTTGAGGTGCAGGGCGGCGGCACCCGCGCCGAACTCCTCGAACACCACCAGGTCGATGCCGTCCGCGTACACGGTGAACGGAACCGGCAGGTGCTGCCAGCGGAAGTTGGTCTTGGCGAAGCGGTTCAGCAGCGGCGCCGCCGTCAGCATGAAGTACACGATCGCCGGGTACGCCTTCGAGTCGGCGCCGGAGAGCAGCGAGGTCTTGAGCGCCTTCTTCCGCCCGATCGCCGAGCTCTCGACGAAGAACGCGGCCACGTTGGGGTGCAGGTTGATCGTCGGCGCGCTCTGCAGGATCTTGCCGCGATCGCGCAGGATCCGGTTGAGGAAACGGAACTCGCGCCAGCGCGCGTACGTCGACGGCAGTGAGCGCGAACGGTATTCGTCGCCGTCGATCTTGTCGAGGGCGTTGGTCATCGAGGACAGTCCGAGGAACCCGGCGTCGATGGCCTCGATGAGCATCGAGCCCATCCGGTCGAGCTCGGCGGCGGTGGGCTTGGTCTTTTTGTCCGTGCCGCGGCCGAGACCGAGGACATGGGTGCGGATGTCGGAGTGGCCGATGAAACCGGCGACGTTCGGCCCGAGCGGCAGCGCGTTCAGCGCGTCGACGTACTCCGCGGGCCCGCGCCAGGTCTTGTTCTCCTCCAGGATCCGCAGCACCGACTCGCGCGGCACGGCCTCGACCCGGCTGAACAGGTCCGCGCACTCGCGTGGGGTGGAGTAGACGGTCGAGAGCGAGCAGTTGCCCAGGACGACGGTGGTGACGCCGTGGCGGACCGACTCGGGCAGCCCGGGGCTGACCAGCGCCTCCGCGTCGTAGTGGGTGTGCACGTCGACGAAGCCGGGGAGCACCCACTTGCCTGCCGCGTCGATGACCTCGGTGTCCGGTCCGACGGGGAGCGCAGCGGTGGAGACCGTCACGACGACGCCGTCCCGGATCCCGAGATTGCGCAGCTGACCGTCGGTCCCGGTGCCGTCGAACCACAGGCCGCCGTTGACCACGATGTCGAACTCGGACATTGTCGCGCTCCTCACATCGAGTAAGTGTTACCCGAGGTTACATATCCCGTTGAGTAGAAGTCAATGGACCGGTTGAGCATTACTCAATAGAGTGCTCGGCATGGCCGCTGCCCCTCGCTCCCCCGCCGATCGGCGCGCCCAGATCCTCGAGGTCGCGGTGCGGATGCTCGAGACGGAGCCCTTCGACGACCTGTCCATGGACCGGGTGGCCGCGGAGGCCGGGGTGTCGCCGCCGCTGCTGTTCCACTACTTCAAGAACAAGCAGGGCTTCCGGAACGCGGTGCTCGAGGCCAGCGCGAAGGCCCTGCAGCAGCGGATGACGCCCGACCAGGCGCTGCCGACGTCCGCCCAGCTCCGCGCCGGCGTGGAGACCTTCGTCGACGCGGTGGTCGCGCACCCGACGAGCTACCTGGCCGTGATGCGGTTGGCGGGCAGCGGCGAGGAGGGCATGCGCCGGATCTATCGCGGGATGCGGCGCACCTTCACCGACTGGATCGTGCGGGCGCTGGCCGAACTCGGGCTGCCCACCACCCCCGCCGTCGACGCGGCCGTGCAGGGCTGGCAGGCCTTCATGGAGGAGGTGGTCCTGTCCTGGCTGGACGAGCCCACCATGACCCGAGTCGAGGTGATCGAGCTGTGCGAGCGCGCCTTCTACCACCTGCTGCCCGCCGCCGGCCTCGACGTCGAGCAGATCGCCCTTGCGCTGGCCGCGGCGCGGCCGGATACCGCCTCGCCCTAACCGTTTCGGTCCGCGACCGGGAACACCTCGGCCTCGCCCAGCACCTCGATGGCCACCAGCGAGCCGACCGCGGGCGTGCGGGTGCCGGCCTGACGGACCCTGATGTGCGTCGGCGAGGAATTGAGGGTGATGTCGAGCAGCGCCTGCGAGCCGAGGAACTCGGTCGCCGTCACCGTGCCGACCTTGCGTCCGTCGGGCGCCGCACCCAGGTCCGAGGCCACGATCTGTTCCGGGCGTAAGAGCATCCGGCCCGGACCCTCGAACGCGCTCGCCCGCACCGGGATACGGCCGAGGACGCACTCCGCGACGCCGCCCGCCACGACCGCGGGGAGCAGGACGCACTCGCCGAGGAACTCGGCGGTGAAAATGTCCACCGGACGGTGGTACACCTGCTCCGGCGCGCCGACCTGGGTGAACCGGCCCGCCCGCATCACCGCGACCTGCCCGGCGAAGGAGAGGGCCTCCTCCTGGTCGTGGGTCACCAGGATCGTCGTCACCCCCGCCGCGTCGAGCGTCTGCGCCACCGACTTCCTGGTCGAGGCCCGCAGGCCGGCGTCCAGGGCGCTGAACGGCTCGTCGAGCAGCATCACCTCGGGCTCGCGGGCGAGCGCGCGGGCCAGCGCGACCCGCTGCTGCTGCCCGCCGGACAGCTCGTGCGGCCGCCGCCGCGCATAGGACTCGTCGAGCGAGACCATCTCCAGCAGCTGCGCGACCCGCCTGCCGGATCTCGCCCGGTCCCGCACTCGCGCGCCCCGCAGGCCGAAGCCGATGTTGCCCGCGACGCTGAGATGCGGGAACAGCGCGCCGTCCTGGGCCACGTAGCCGACCCGCCGTCGGTGCGGGGGCACCACCCGGCCGGGCCGCGCGACCAGGGCCCCGGCGATCGACACCGTCCCGGCGTCGGGGCTGTCGAAACCCGCGACGACCCGCAACAGGGTGGTCTTCCCGCAGCCCGACGAGCCGACCACCGCGGTGGTGGTGCCGCGCTCGACCCGCAGGCTCACCGCGTCCAGGACTGCGGTCGGGCCGTAGGACTTCGACAGGGATTCGATCTCCACCTCGCTCACAGGCCGGCCGCCTTCTGGGACTGGCGGAGCAGCAGGTAGGTCATGGGCAACGCCAGCAGGATCATCGCCAGCGCGAAGGGCGCGGCGGCGGCGTAGTCGAGCTCGCTGGTCAGCGACCAGAATCGGGTGGAGAGCGTCCGGGTGCCGTTCGGCGCGAGCAGCAGCGTCGCGGTCAGTTCCGTCACGATCGCCATGAACACCAGCGCGGCGCCCGCCGCGGCCGCGGGCGCGGTCAGGCGCAGCGTCACCCGCACGAAGGTGCTCGCCTGCGAGCGGCCGAGCGCGGCCGAGGCCTCCTCGAGCCCGACCGGGACCTGTGCCAGGCCCGAGCGCAGCGACACCAGGGCCCGCGGCAGGAACATCAGCACGTAGGCGGTGATCAGCACGATGACGGTCTGGTAGAGCGGGTTCGCGTAGCGGATGGTGACGGTGATCAGCGCCAGCGCGGTGACGATCCCGGGCAGCGAGCTCGTCACGTAGTTGCAGCCCTCCACGATCCTGCTGAACACCCCCGGGCGCCGCACCGCGATCCAGGCAACGGGGAACGCCAGCGCGGTTGTCACCGCGGCGCCGAGCAGCCCGAGGGCGAGGGTCTGCGCGAACGCTGGCCACAGCGTGCTCGTCCGCCAGACCTCCGTGCCGCCGATCCGCAGCCAGCGCGCGATGGTCCACAGCGGGACGCCGAGGGCCGCGACGGTCAGTGCCACCAGCCCGAGCGCGGCGGGAATCGCGCTCCACCGCAACCGGATCCGGTCCGGTCGGCGGGGCGCGCCCGAGCCCACCCGCGCGTATCGAGCCGAGCCCCTTGCCGCGGCCTCGGCGACGAGCAGGACGAGGCAGCACAGCACCAGCACGCTCGCGAGCATGCTGCCTGCGGCGCCGTTGAAGGTGGACTGGAACTGCTCGAAGATCGCGGTGGTGAAGGTGTCGAAGCGGAGCAGCGCGAACGCCCCGTACTCGGCGAGCAGGTGCAGCCCGATCAGCAGTCCCCCGCCGAGGATCGGCAGCCGCAGCTGCGGCACGACGATCCGGAAGAAGACCCGGTACGGACCGGCCCCGAGCGCGCCCGCCGACTCCTCGATGGCAGGGTCGAGCCGGCGCAGCGTCGCGGCGACGGGCAGCGCGACCAGCGGGAAGTAGGACAGCGTGGCGACCAGCACCCCGGACCACAGCCCGTGCAGGGACGGGATCACGCTCACCCACGCGTAGCTGTTGACGAACGCGGGCACCGCGAGCGGCGCGGCCAGGACCGGGGCCCAGTACCGGTGCCCGACCACGGTGGTGCGCTCGACGATCCACGCGGCGCCGACCCCGAGGACCATGCAGACGGGCACGGTGATGACCACGAGCGCGACGGTGTTGCGCAGCAGCTCCCCGACCCGGGGCCGGAAGATCAACGCCGATGCCGTTTCCCAGCCGGTGGCGATCGTGGTGGCGATGACGTACCCGAGCGGAATGAGGGTGACCGCCACCAGCACCGCGACCACCGCAGCGACGACCGGCGGCACCCGCCGTCGCTCCGACCGCCCGGATCGGGGGCGCGCGAGCGTGGGCGCGATCATCGCACTAGAGGAGGCCGGCCTCGGTCATCAGCTGGGTGACCTTCTGGCTGTTGAGTTTCGACGGATCGACGGTCGGCGCCTGCAGGTCAGCGAGCGGCACCAACGCCGGATTCGACGGGACGTCGCTGCCGATCGCATACTCGAACGAGTCGCCCTTCTGCAAGATCTCCTGGCCGGCCTTTCCGGTCACGAACCTCAGGAACTGCTGTGCGGCAACGGCTTTGTTGCTCGACTCGAGCACGCCGCCGCCGGACACGCTGACGAACGCACCCGGGTCCTCGTTCTTGAAGTAGTGCAGCGCGGTGTTGGCGCTGTTCTCGCCCGTCTTGGCCTGGTCTCCGAACCAGTAGTACTGGTAGATGATCCCGCCGGGCACCTCCCCCGCGTTGACGGCCTTCATCACGGCGCTGTTGCCCTTGTAGGCGACGGCATTCTCCTTCATGCCCGCCAGCCACGCCCGCGTCACGTCCTCCCCCTTGAGCTCGAGCAGTGCGCTGACGATGGCCTGGAAGTCGGCGCCCGACGGCGAGGCTGCCCATCGCCCCTTCCAGCTCGGGTCCTGCAGGTCGAGCAGCGACTTCGGCAGCTGGTCTTGCGGCAGCTTGTCCTTGTTGTAGACGAAGACCGTCGAGCGCGCCGCGATCCCCGTCCACTTCCCGGTGGACGGCCGATACTGCTGGGGCACCTGCGCGAGGGTGTCGGGATCGAGGTCGGTGAACAACCCCGCGTTCTCGACGAGCGCCATCGCGGGCGAGTTCTCGGTGAGGAACACATCGGCCGGGGACGCGCCACCCTCGGCGACGATCTGATTGCCGAGTTCGGTGTCGCCGCCGTTGCGCAGGTTCACCGTGATCCCGGATTCGGCGGTGAATGCGTCGACCCATTCCTGGGTGAGCGATTCGTGCTGGGCGTTGTAGACGGTGATCTGCTCGGGTTCGTTCGCCGGGGTGTCCGAGTCGTTCGCGCAGGCGGTCAGGCCCACCAGCGTCGATGCCAGAAACGTCGCGCCCGCGATCGTCTTCCATCCTGCTGTCATGACGGTGCCCTTCGGCCGCTGCGACCATCGGGGAATCCCCGATGAGGATTGCCTCAGCAACGTACACCCGTGGGTGCGCTCGCGGACCGTGATCGGCCCACGATCAAGATCAAAAAGTTGGGGTAGCCTACCCTTTTCACGAGCCGATCCTTAGTGTAGCCTTCCCTAGGGAAAGCCGGGCTGGAGGATCTCGACATGTACGTCTGCGTTTGCGAAGCAGCCACCGAAGAACACGTGCAGCAATGCATCTCTGCGGGGGCTCGCACCGCCAAGCACGTCGCGCTGGGCTGCGGTGCGGGGCGCGGGCGCGGCTGCGGCATGTGCCGCGACCGGATCAAGTCGATGATCGAACAGCACTACGCCACCGTCGTCGAATGCGAGGCAGAAGCGATCAGCGCCTAGTTGCGATTCGTGCACAAATACACCGAGTGAATTCACCCGGTGAGGGTTAGGCTGACTCTAGTGTCCAGCCCACCCCCACCGGAGGTGTCATGCGCGGCGACGATGAGGTCATTGCTCTTCTCAACGAGCAGTTGACCAGTGAACTCACAGCGATCAATCAGTACTTCCTGCACTCGAAGATGCAGGCCAACTGGGGCCTGACCAAGCTCGCGGAGAAGACGCGAGAGGAATCCTTCGAGGAGATGCAGCACGCGGAGCTGCTCACCGACCGGATCCTCATGCTCGAGGCCCTGCCGAACTACCAGCGGCTGCTGCCGCTGCGCATCGGACAGACCATCCGGGAGCAGTTCGAATCCGACCTGGCGATCGAGGTCGAGGTGGTTCAGCGCCTCCGCCCCGGCATCACGATGTGCCGCGAGAAGGGCGACCACACCAGCGCCGGCATCTTCGAGAAGATCCTCGCCGAGGAGGAGGACCACGTCGACTACCTCGAGACCCAGCTCGAGCTGATCGACAAGCTCGGCGAGCAGCTCTACCTCGCGCAGACCGTGGATCAGCCGCCGACCGCCGGCTGACCCCGCAGACACCCGAGCCCGGCAGGTGACCACCTGCCGGGCTCGTCGCTCTCACGCGACGATCGGTGTACGCCCGGAGAACGCCGCGAGCCGATCGATCGGGGTGGCGTCCCCCGCCGGGGTGACCTCGTCGGCGAATGCCGTTCCCCGGACTGCGGGGACGATCGTCTCGGCGAGACCGCGGACATAGTCGACGAGTTCGTCGGAGATGTGCAGGGACTGGCCGCTCGCCTGAGCAAAGTCCCAGGCGTGGAGGGTGAGTTCGAGCGGAAGGATGCCGGCGGCGAACGATGCCGGCATCTGCGAGCCGCCGGGGCCGGGCACGGTGCCGTCGAGGTCGACCGTGTGCCAGGCGTCGATGGCCCGGCCTGCGAGGGTCGAGACGCGGTTCTCCAGCGATCCCGATGCGGGGTCGGACTCGGGGGCGCCTTCCGTGGCGCCCAACTGGACCAGCGACGTGAAAAGGTGCTCGGCGAGCTCGTGACAGGTGAAGTCCGCACACGGCGTCGGCTTGGAGCGATCCTCGGCAGTCAGATTGCGCAGGATCGGCTGCAGCACCGCCAAGGCCGCCTCCGCCGCCACCACGGGGGTGAGGTTCTCCGGCGCGTAGGCCCATTCGTCGGGGCCCGCATCGCCGGTGGTTGCCAGGCGCTCGAGACGCTCGAAGTGGTGATCCCAGCCCTCGGCATGAGACTTCGCCTGCTCCTCGGTGAGCCCCTCATGTACCAGCGTCACCAGCGAACCGGCGTCCGCGGGCTCCACCGTCACGGTCACCGTGGACGCGTCGTATGGCAGGTCGGCATTGCCGTCCCAGCCCCACCCGAACACGATCCGGCGGCCGGGATCGACCTCACGGAAGGTGCCCGCCGCGATGTGACCCGGGGTGACCGTCCACCGGTAGGAGCCGCCCGCGCGCAGATCGACCACCGCCGAGACGGTCAGCCAGCGGCGCAACCGCTCCGGCTCGGTGATCAGTGCGAACGCCTCGTCAGGGCTGACCGGCAGGACCGCTATCTTCGTGTAGCTCATGACTTGCTCCTCAGGGTGTGTGCGTCGGCGACCAGTTGGTCGAGTTCGTCGGTCCAGAACTTGTCGATCTCGGCCTGCAACTTGAGCAGCCCACTCGGCAGGACTCGGTAGATCCGCTGTCGGCCGACCTTTTCGGCCTCAACCAGCCCGGCGTCGGCCAACACCAGGAGGTGCTGGGAGATCGCCGACCGGGTCACCGGAAACTCGGCAGCGACCTCACTGACGGTCCTCGGTTGCCCCGCCAGCAACTGCAGGATGCGTCGCCGGTTCGGCTCGGCAGCGGCAGTCAACGGGTCAGTCACAAGAAATACGTTAGCAGCGACTAACGCATCTGTCGATGCTGTCACTGGCGCAGTGAGCGAGGTACCCACTCGCCGCAAAGCTGGTGCACATACGCGTCGGGACCGACCAGTGATGGCCGGCCCCGACGATCGAGCGAAGGCGGGAATCGAATCCCGGCCGCGTCACCAGGCGATGTTGATCGGCCCCGGAGTCCACGTGCCCGAGCGCGGCACCGTCGCGGTGTCGAGTTGTGCCGGTACGGAATTCGCGTCGCGGCGGGTGTACTTCTCCAGGCTGCCCCAGTCCTGGCTCCAGTCGTCCTTCAGGTAGGTCGGCAGGGTGCGGCCGGTGGCGGTCAGGTCGATCCACCCCAGGGGGCCGCCGCCGAAGTGGTCCTGCCACAGGCTCGTCATCGCCGCACCGGGGCGGTCCCCGAGGATGCGGTACTCCGGGATCTCGGCGACGCCGAGGCGATGGTTGAACGGCTGCTGGCACGGGAACTGCAGCGCCACTTCCCAGTCGATCATCGTGGGTGTGGTCGACCCGAGCAGGGCGTCGAGGGTCTGGGTCTGTGGGACCCGCGGCGGCGTGACGGCGACCCACTGATCGGGGTCGGTGTCGCTGTCGTCGACGACGATCCGGACGGCATTCGCCTCGGCCGGGAATTGGTCGAGCGGCACCCTGAGGTTGCGCCACGAGGGGGCCGGGCCGATGTCGATGGGCAGCGCACTGCCCAACTGCTGGACGGTCCCGTCCGCCCCGCGCACTCCGTAGTCGAGTTCGACGCGGGCACCCGGGGTCTCGATCCCGTCCGAGTTCACCGAGTACACCCGGCCCGCGACGGACATCGAGACGAGGTCGCCGCCGGTGGGCAGGGCGTACCAGTCCGAGGTCAGCGACGCCGGGCCCTTCGCCCCGTAGCTGCCGAGGACCGGCGTCCGGGCCGGGTCCAGACCGAAGGGCAGCGCGACGGAGCTGCCGTTGATGCCGGAGGCGCCCTGTCCGCCGGCGGTGCCTGCCGCGTTGCTGGACTTGGCGTCCTCGTTGTCGAGGGAGGTGGCCATGCCCTCGGAGGCGGCCTTCTCGTCGGAGGTCAGGTCGCCGGCCACCCCGTTCGGGGTGAATCCGGCGCTCTGCGCTGCGAGCGCGTTCGCCGGTGTGGTGGTGAGCGGTTGCAGCATGGAGGCGTTGGTGTCGGTCTCGACCAGTACGTCCTCGGCCAGGCCGCAAGCGTGTCCGGCGAGGGCACCGAAGTTGGATTTTGCGACAGAGAAGGACGGGTACTGGGCGATCGCGCCCTTGGTCATCGAGAGCACGAAGAACACGACCAACGCCCCGGCCGCGACCGTCAGCGGGGGAATCGACCAGAGTCGGCCCGGCCGGTCGGCCGGATCCTCGTGGGGTTCCCGGAGGAAGCACCAGGCGGCGACGAGCAGCATCACCACCGTGGCGGCGAGCAGGATGGTGCCCGCGCCGACCCCGGCGATCATCACCGGCTTGTCCCAGAAAGGGACGCCCCAGGCCGAGATGTACCACCAGCTGTTGCTGCTGGTGAAGGCGAGCGCGAGGACGAACAGCACCGCGGCCGCGAACAGTGCCCGGTTGCGGCGCGACCGGAGCACCAGCGGGCCGACGGCGACGGCGGTCAGCACGGCGAGCGAACCGGCCAGGCCGGCGTAGATCCCGAAATGGTGCGTCCACTTCGTTGGCGTGAACATCATCAGCACCATCGCGGCGATCGTGATGCCGATGATCCGGCGGGACGGGCCCGCCGCGGTTCCCGGGATCCGCCCGCCGCGGCGCAGCATCACCACCAGGCTCGCGACGATCGAGAGCACCATCACGAACACCCCGAACCGTCGGGCCAGGGACCCGTCGGCGTTGATCATGAACAGCCAGTCGTACCGCTTGTACTCCTCGAACCACGCGTTCGTCGGCGGGATCGCGTGCACGCGTTGCATCTCGAGGGCACCGGTGAGGGTCTGGTCCGCGAACATGGCGACCAGGATGACCAGGCCCGCCGCGATGATCGGTCCGAGAACGGCGAGGTAGCCGACGGCCTTGGCGCGCGCGGCGACGATCGCCAGCACCGGCCTGGCGCCTGCGATCAGCGCGCCGAAGCAGATGATCCCGGATGGCCCGACGGTCACCGTGAGCGCGCCGACCAGCACTGCGACGGCGGCGGGGAGCAGGCGCCTTGTCGCGATGGCACGCTCGACCGAGCACCACGTCAGCAGCACACCGGCGGCGACGATCGGCTCGGGCCGCAGGCCGTTGTTGTAGGGCAGCCAGAACGCGAGGAACACCAGACCGCCGGTCCACAACGCCACCCGGTTGTTACGGACCGCGGCGCCGAGTCGCGGGGCCACCTCGCGGCTGATCACCAGCCAGCACACGATCCCCGCGACCAGTGCGGGGAGCCGGACCCACGGGCTGGCCGTGGACACCGTCGTCAGCAGCGCGAGCAGGTCGTAGTACGGGGTGCCGAACGGCGTCTCCGGGACGCCGAACCAGCGGAAGTAGTTCGCCATGTAGCCCGACTCGAGCGACGTCCTGGCCATCGTGAACTGGTAACCGTCGTCGGAGGTGGTGGCGCCGATGAAGTGCCACAGCAGCAGCGTTCCGATCACCACCGCGTCGATCGGACGGAACCTCCACCAGCGCGCGGGCAGGAACCGCCGGGCCCGGCGACCGTCGAGGCCGTCGATGCGGTGCAGCCCGACGAGGGCGACGGCGGTCGCGAGCGCCGCGACGATCATCGCGACGAGCTTGATCGCCGAGGGCGTCGACGTGAACCGTGTATCGAGGTCCGCGCGCACGGCCAGGCCCTCCGGAACGGCGCCCCGGAGGTCGCTGAACACCCCCACCATCTGCGGCCGGAAGTCGCCCGCGAGGGTGATCGGGTCGTCACCCGCGAGCGTGGCGGTGGTCCGCTCCGCGTTCGAGGTGACGGTGACCGAACGCCCGTCGAGTTCGTCGACCGGGATCGAGAGCAGGGTGTGGTCGCGCTGGACGATCTCGAACTGCGCGGGCCCGCCGTCGGCCCCGGCGGTGACCCGGGCGACGACGCCGTAGCGGGCCGCGTCCGCCGCCCCGACCGGGGCGGTCGAGACCACGACTCCCCCGGTGTCGGACAGCTGCGCCGCCGCGGCGGCGGGGATGGTCGCGTCGAATTCGAGGGGTGCGTACGACACCAGCGGAGCGTCGACGCCGGCGATCGAGTCCGCCTGCGGCCAGGACAGACTCGCGCTCTCCTGCTGCACCGGGAGGATCGGTACCGAGAGTGCGGCCAGGATCGCGAGAACGGACGACACCACGGCAAGGAGGCGAACCCGACCGGCCTCCACTCGGGCCACCCCTGCTGGGTCCGGTCGGCTGGGCTGCGGTCGTTCGTCTACGGCGCTAACGGTCACGCCGACCGATGCTAGACGGCCGTCCATCCGAAACGTTCCAAATGGTCTCTTCCGTCCAGAGGATCCAGGTGGCCAGTTGCTACGGGCGCGTCGCCGCCGCCTCGCGCACTTCAGGATCGGGATCGGCAGCCAAGCGGGCCAGCAGTCCGCGGACCTCGCTGCCACGGTAACTGCGCAGTGCCAACGCGAGTGCGTAACGGACCTCGGGGTTGGCATGGTCGAGCAGGGGCACGATATCGGCGACATCGCCACGACTACGACGGGCCAAGCCGCAGAGAGCGTCGATCAGCTCGTCATCATCGTCCGCGTTACGTAGTTGGTCCAGTAGTTGAGGCTTCGTGAGCTCCGGGGGTTCGATGGGGAACCGGCGGCGAAGGTCGGCGGCCTTGAATTCTCCACGTCCCAGGCATGCCGGACAGGCGCAGGGCGGACGACCGTGTGCGTCCGGGTGATACCGCCACCCCGTCACCTGCCGTACGTGCCGAACCCGATGCAGCTCGGCGGGGGCGATCGAACGAGGTACGACGATCTGGTATCCGCGCGCGTCCTCGGCGTGGAGAATCATCGAAACAGCCTCGGCGGCAGTCATTTCTATGCTGGCGTCTGAGTAGTGTCCGACAAGAACAGGTTCGTCGTCGGGTATCCGGAAATGCACCGCGACGATCAGTCGCTGCCCGCCGCGGCGCAGCTCGCGCAACCATTGATGCGACAGCACATAGGACGGCAGCACCGGCATACAGAACACTCCGCGCCCCGAGCCACGCGCGGGGATGATGCCCGAACGGCGGATTCGCCGAGCGTTCTTCTCGGGCGTCAGGTGAACTAGTAGGGCCACGGAACAAACCATAGCGATCCCGTACCGGTAGAAGAACCACGTCGCGCACGCAAGACGAGTCGGGGCCGGCCCCTGCTGGCCGGCCCCGACATTCGAGCGAGTGACGGGAATCGAACCCGTGTTAACGGCTTTGCAGGCCGGTGCCTAACCACTCAGCCACACCCGCATCGATAGGACACTCTGCCGACACGGGGACGATCCGACCAGGGTTCGGCTCAGCGTGATTCTTAGTCCGCCAGGCTCGGGCGTCGCAGCGCCGAGAGCGCGCTGAACCCCGCGGCCAGAAGCGCGAAGGCGACCGAGCAGACCGCGAACGCGGTGCCGCCGAGCGTGGTCAGGCCCAGCGCGGTGGTGCCCGCGCCCGTGCCGATGTAGAGCACCGAGTTGTTCCAGGACACCGCGGGCGCGCGGCGCTCCGCCATCACGGTGGTCAGGTACACCTGTGCGGTGCTGAAGAAGGCGGTGCCCGCGAAGAAGGCGGTCACGAAGCCCGCCAGGCACAGCTGCCAGGTGTCCGCGGTGGTAGCCACGCCGAGGGCCGCCGCGAGGACCAGTCCCCAGCCGACGCAGAGCAGCGGCTCACGCCGCCCGCGCGAGCGCCAGCGATCCACCAGCGGCCCGGCCACGAGCGAGCCGATCAGTGAGCCGAGACCCACCAGGGCGCCGACGAGGCCCAGCACGCCGGTCGCGAATCCGAACTTCGTCGCGAACAGCGCGCCGGCGTAGGCGTAGGTCCCCAGCCGCGCGGCCTGGACGAAGAAGTTGCCCGCCATGATCAACCGGAACACCCCGCCCCGCCACAGCGCGAACGACGACCGCAGCGCCGCCAACGCACCCCTGTCGTGGATCCTGATGGCGCGCGCCGATTCCCGCAGCCGCAACGCGATCAGCGTGCCCGCCACCATCAGGCCGGCCGCGACGGCGGCGAAGGCCAGCCGCCAGCTCGACCCGGCCGCGACGAACGTCGCCAGCGGCACCCCGACGATCTGACCGCCCGCATACGCCGCGGCGCCCCGCGCGATCGCCCGGCCCCGCTCCAGCGGCACCGCGGTCTCCGCCAGGTACGCCCACATCGCGGGCCCGATGAGCGCCCCGCCCACGCCTCCGATCGCCCTGGCCGCGAGCAGCCAGCCGAGATTCGGGGCCAGCGCACACAGCGTCTCCCCCGCCGCGAACACCCCCAGCCCGGAGAGGATCACCCGCCTGCGCGGCAGGTGCTCGGTGAGCGCCCCGAGCAGCGGGCTCGCGATCGCGTACGACACCCCGAACGTGGTGACCACCCAGGCCGTCTCGGCGACGGTGGTGCCGAAATCCGCCGACATGGTCGGCAACAGTGGGGATGCCAGGAAGAGTTCGGCCCCCATCAGGAAGAACACCAAGTGGATCAGCAGGTGCTGGCGCCAGGGTGTGTGTGGCTGCGTCAAGACTCTCTCCTTCGCCGCCGACGCTACCGCGACGGGTCGGCCGCCCCCGCGTTCGACTCCCGCTGACAGGGAACCGGAGGTGCCCGCCCGCGCCAGGGCTCTTACGGTGCGGTCATGACTGCATTCGACTTGCGGGACCTGGCGGGCACCACCGCGGTCGTCACCGGGGCGGCCTCCGGCATCGGCGCGGCGATCGCCCGCCGGGCAGCCGGGCTCGGAATGCGCGTGGTACTGGCCGACTTCGACGGCGCCCGGCTCGACGAAGTCGCGCGCGAGATCGCCGCCACCGGAGCCGAGACACTCGCCGTGCGCTGCGACGTGACCGACCCCGATGACCTCGAACGCCTGGCCGCGACGACCGTCGATCGGTTCGGGTCGGTGCGCCTGCTGGTCAACAACGCGGGCATCGACAGCACCGGGCGGCTGTGGGAGCTCGACCCGGAGCGATTCGACCGCGTCCTCGCCGTCAACGTCACCGGCGTCTTCCACGGGGTCCGCGCCTTCGTCCCGCGGATGCTCGCGGCCGGCGGGCCCGCACACATCGTCAACACCGCCTCGATCGGGGCCGTCACCACCGTGCCCACCCAGGCCGCGTACTGCGCCAGCAAGCACGCGACGCTGGCGATGACGGAGTGCCTGGCAATCGAACTCGCGGCCGAGCGCGCGCCGATCACGGTCGCGGCCCTCCTGCCCGGTCCGGTGCACACCGCGATCTACGAGTCCGCCGGGTCGGACGGTTCGGCGGGCGCCGCCACCCGGGACCGGATGGAGGCCTTCCTGCGCGAGAACGGGGTGACCCCAGAGCAGGCCGCGGACACGATGTTCGAGGGGCTGGCCGCGGGACGGTTCTGGATCTACACCCATCCCGAACGCGCCGACGATCTGTTGCGACTGCGGGCCGACCGCCTGACGGGCCACCTGGCGCCGACCGCGCCCTGAGATACCTGCAGGTGGCGATCGGCATGGGATGATGGCGGAATGCCGCCTTCGTCACCTTTGCCACTCGATCCGATCGAGGAGGCCCATCGCCAGTGGGAGGAGCACGGCTGGGGCGATGTCGCGGATGGGATGGCCGCGGTCACCTCGCTGATGCGCGCGCAGCAGATCATGATGGCCCGGGTCGAAGAGGTGCTCAAGCCGACCGGTCTCACCTTCTCGCGGTACGAACTGCTGACGCTGTTGACCTTCACCCGGACCGGCGCCCTGCCGATGGCGAAGGCCAGCGCCCGCCTCCAGGTGCACCCGACCAGCGTCACGAACGCCGTCGATCGGCTCGAATCCGCGAAACTCGTTCGCAGAGTTCCGCATCCGAGCGACCGTCGCGCTACTCTGATCGAAATCACCCAGGCCGGCCGCGATTTGGCTCTCACGGCCACCGAGCAGCTCAACACCCAGGTCTTCGCTCAACCCGGATTGTCCGCCGATAAGCTCGACACCCTCGTGCGGATTCTCGCGGAGCTCCGCCGTAGCGCGGGCGACTTCGACACCGGGGACGCACCCACCAAGTGGTGAGCTGATCAGCGAGCAAGGAGTGCGACGTTGGTGCTGGTTCTTGGCGTGTCGGCGGGCGCTAGTGGAGCGCGCGCGGTGCTGGCGCTCTCGGATCGACCGCATCACGAACCGGTGGCGCGCTGCGACGTTCGGCGTCGCCCCGGCACGACCATCGGCGAGCCGGTCATCTCCGCGATCCGCACCCTGCGCGCCACCGCCGTAGAGCAGGCCGCGTTCATCGGCGCGACCGCGGTGACCCTGCGCACCGGCATCGATCCCGACGTGGTGGAGAGCGCCACCGCCGCGACCACCCGGCAGCACGTGCGGGTGGTGCCCGAAACCTCCGCCCAGTTGCGGTATCTCAGGTTCACCGGTCGACTGCCACGCCGCGGGTCGGTACTGATCTACGACGTGGGGAGCTCGGGACTGGCCGCCTGCGTGGCGGACACGGTGTCCGGTGAGGTGCTGGCCTCGCGCCGCAGCGCGGTGGTCGGCGGGGACCAGTTCGACCGGCTGGTGCAGCAGCACCTGGCGGGCCGCGGGATCCGGCTCGAGCAGGCGGCGTGCCGCGATCTCAAGGAGCAGCTCGGGTTCGAGCGCATCGTCACGGCCAAGGACCCGGAGACCGGCGCCTGCCAGGTCCTGACGAACAACGATCTGGCGGGACTGGCCGCGGACGCCGTCGCCCACTCGAGCACGGTGCTGCGCAGCATGATCCGTGAATCGGGCACCACCCCGCAGTCGATCGTGCTGCTCGGGGGCGGCGCACACACCCCGGCCCTCGGCTCACGCCTGGAGGCCCTGCTGCGGATCCCGGTGGTCATGCCGCCGGAACCGGCCTCGGTGGCGGGGCGAGGAGCGGTGCTCCTCGCCGCCGCCACCGGCATGCCGTCCTCGCGCCGAGGTACTGCGCTCAGCGACTGGTGAAGCCGGGCATACCTAGCTGTTGGTGAACTTCGGCGCCCGCTTGTCCACGAACGCCGCCATGCCTTCCTTCTGGTCCGCGGTCGCGAACGTCGAGTGGAACACCCTGCGCTCGAAGCGGACACCCTCGGCGAGGGTGGTCTCGAAGGACCTGTTCACGCTCTCCTTGGCCATCATCGCGATGGGCAGCGACATCTCGGCGATGGTCGTCGCCGTCGCCATGGCCTCGGTGAGCAGGTCGGCCGCGGGCACGATCCGCGAGACCAGGCCCGCACGCTCGGCCTCCTCCGCGTCCATGTTGCGTCCGGTCAGGCACAGGTCCATCGCCTTCGCCTTGCCGACGGCGCGGGTCAACCGTTGCGAGCCACCGATTCCCGGGATCACCCCGAGCTTGATCTCCGGCTGGCCGAACTTGGCGTTGTCCGCGGCGAGGATGATGTCGCAGAGCATGGCCAGCTCGCAGCCGCCGCCCAGCGCGTAGCCGGCGACCGCGGCGATGGTGGGCTTGCGGGCCGAGGCGAGGCGATCCCACGCCGCGAACCAGTCGTCGAGGTACATGTCCATGTACGACTTCGGCGCCATCTCCTTGATGTCGGCTCCCGCGGCGAAGGCCCGCTCGGACCCGGTGATGAGGATCGCGCCGATCTCCGGTTCGCGCTCGAGGTCGACGACCGCGGCCACGACCTCGCCCATCAGCTGGGCGTTGAGCGCGTTGAGCGCCTTCGGCCGGTTCAGCGTGATGACACCGACCCTGCCCTTGCGCTCGAGCAGGATGGTCTCGAAGTGACTCACGCGTTCTCCTCGTTCGCACGTCGGCGGATGTCGTTGACGATGGCGGAGAAGTCCAGCGTGCCGCCGGTCTCCTCGTGGAACCGCGAGTAGATCTCCGCGGCTCGAAGGCCGAGCTCTCCGGGAACGCCGTTGCCGCGCAGGGCGTTCGCGGCCAGGCCGAGATCCTTGTCCATCAGGGCGGCCGCGAAACCCGGCTGGTAGTCGTTGTTCGCCGGGCTGGTCGGCACCGGGCCCGGCACCGGGCAGTAGCTGGTCAGTGCCCAGCACTGACCCGAGGCGTTGGATGCCACGTCGAACAGTGCCTGGTTGCTCAGGCCGAGCTTCTCGCCGAGCACGAACGCCTCGCTGATCGCGATCATGGACACGCCGAGGATCATGTTGTTGCAGATCTTCGCGGCCTGGCCGACGCCGGATGCGCCGCAGTGCACGACCTTGGCGCCCATCACCTCGAGCAGCGGCCGCGCCGACTCGAAGTCCGCCTCGTCCGCGCCGACCATGAAGGCCAGCGTGCCCGCGGTCGCGCCCGCCACGCCACCGGAGACCGGGGCGTCCATGCCGCGGTGCCCGGCCTTGACCGCGAGGTCGTGTGCCTGGCGGGCGTCCGCGACGTCGATGGTCGAGCAGTCGATGAACAGCGTGCCGGGGGCCGCGGCCTCGAGCAGTCCGCCCTCGTACAGCCCGAGCACGTGCTTGCCGCTTGGCAGCATCGTGATCACGATGTCCGACCCGGTGGCCGCGTCGGCGGCCGACGCGACGACCGTGATGCCGTCGCGGGTGGCCTGTTCCAGTGCCGCGGGCACCAGGTCGAAGCCGTTGACCTGGTATCCGGCCTTGGCCAGGTTCGCGGCCATCGGGCCGCCCATGTGACCGAGACCGATGAAGCCGATCCGGAGATTGCCTGCGGCGCTCATGACTTTCCTTCCCCAACGCTGCTGAGTTCCTGGGTGTTGCCGAGAGTGATGGAGCTGTGGGTGTTTCCACCGGGGACGAGGCCGAGCTCGAACGCCCCCAGATCCGCGAAGAAGCGATCCACCTGCTCGTCCGTGACCTCCTCCAGGGTGGCGGGCGACCAGGCGGGATTGCGGTCCTTCTCCACCACCTGCGCGCGGATGCCCTCGACGAGGTCATGGGAATCCAGGCAGGCCGAGGAGACCCGGTACTCCTGGTTCAGCACCTCCTCGAGGCTGCCGAGGTCGCGGGAGCGGCGCAGCGAGCGCAGCGTCACCTTCGCCGCGGTCGGCGACTTGGCGAGGATCTGCTCGGCGGCGTCCGCGGCCGCCGGTATCCCGCTGTCCCGCAGCCGCGAGACGATCTCCTCGACGGTGTCCGCGGAGTAGGCGTCGCCGATCCACCCCTTCTGCGCCAGCAGGGCGGATTCGGGTTCGGGCTCGGTGAACTCCTCGAGCGCGCGCTCGAGGGTCCCGGCGGCGAGCGCCGCCAGGAAGGCGGGCACCCGGCCGGACGGGATGAAGTGGTCGGCCAGACCGCAGGCGATGGCGTCGCCCGCGGTCAGCCGTGCGGTCGTCAGCGCGATGTGGGTACCGAGCTCACCAGGAGCACGCGAGAGCAGGTAGGTGCCGCCCACGTCGAGCACGAATCCGATTCCGGCCTCGGGCATCCCGATCATCGAGCGCTCGGTGACGATCCGGACGCCGCCGTGCGCGGACACCCCGACGCCGCCGCCCATCACGATGCCGTCCATGATCGCGACGTACGGCTTGGGGTAGCTCGCGATCGCGGCGTTGAGCACGTACTCGTCGCGCCAGAACTCGCGCGATCCGTCGCCGCCGTCCTGGGCGTCGTGGTAGATCGAGACGATGTCGCCGCCCGCGCAGAGCCCGCGCTCCCCCGCACCGGTGAGCACCACCGCGCGCACCTCGTCGTCGGCGGCCCATTCCGCCAGCGCCGCCGCGAGCTGGTGCACCATCGAGTGGTTGAGCGCGTTGATCGCCTTGGGCCGGTTCAGGGTGAGCAGGCCGAGGCCGTCGCGCTTGTCGACGATCACCTCCGCCTCGGTCATCTCCGCCGCGCCCGCGCTCACGCCGTCCCCGCCGTTCCGACGACGGCGCGGGCGATGACCACCCGCATGATCTCGTTGGCGCCCTCGAGGATCTGGTGGACCCGCAGATCACGCACGATCTTCTCCAATCCGTACTCGGACAGGTAGCCGTACCCGCCGTGCATCTGTAGTGCCTTGTTGGCTACGTCGAATCCGGTGTCGGTGGCGAATCGCTTTGCCATCGCGCAGAGTTCGACCTTGTCGTTCGCGTCCTCGTCGAGCGCGGCCGCGGCCCGCCACAGCAGGGTGCGTGCGGCCTCGAGTTCGGTGCGCATGTCCGCGAGCTGGAACTGCAGCGCCTGCGAGTCGAGCAGCGGCGAGCCGAACGCCTTGCGCTCGGCCAGGTGGTTGACCGCCTTCTGCAGCGCGGCCTGGCCGCCGCCGACCGAGCACGCCGCGATGTTCAGCCTGCCGCCGTTGAGCCCGGACATCGCGATGCGGAAGCCGTCGCCCTCCTGACCGAGCAGGTTGGCGGCGGGCACCCGCACCTCGTCGAGGATCACCTGACGGGTCGGCTGCGCGTTCCAGCCCATCTTCTTCTCGTTGGCTCCGAAGGACAGGCCCTCGGCGCCCTTCGGGACGATGAACGCCGAGATGCCCTTGGCCCCCGCGGATCCGGTCCTGGCCATCACCACGTAGACGTCGGAGGTGCCCGCGCCGGAGATGAACTGCTTGACCCCGGTGAGCAGGTAGTCGTCGCCGTCCCGCACGGCCTTGGTGCTCAGGGCCGCCGCATCGGAGCCGGCACCCGGCTCGGTCAGGCAGTAGCTGCCGAGGTGCTCCATCGAGGCCAGCGCCGGCACCCACTGGTGCCGCTGCTCGTCGGTGCCGAAGGAGTCGATCATCCAGGTGACCATGTTGTGGATGGACACATAGGCGGCGATGGACGGGCAGCCCTTGGCGAGCTGCTCGAAGATCCGGACGGCGTCGAGCCGGGTGAGCCCCGACCCGCCGACGTCCTCGCTGATGTAGATCCCGCCCATGCCGAGCGAGCCGGCCTTGCGCAGCACGTCCACCGGGAAGTGCTTGGTCTGATCCCATTCGATCGCGTTGGGGGCCAAGTACTCCGAGGCGAAGTCCCGAGCGGTGTCGCTGATCGCCCGCTCGTCATCGGTCAGGGTGAACATGGTGTTCCTAATCCATCGTCGGGATGACGAAGTGGTTGGTCGTGTGCTCCTTGGTTCCCGAAGGCCAGCGCTGCGTGACCGTCTTGGTCTTGGTGTAGAAGCGGAAGGAGTCCGGGCCGTGCTGGTTGAGGTCGCCGAAGCCGGACCGCTTCCAGCCGCCGAAGGTGTGGTACGCGATCGGCACGGGGATCGGGACGTTGACGCCGACCATGCCGACGTTGACGCGAGCGGTGAAGTCACGCGCGGTGTCGCCGTCACGGGTGAAGATGGAGACGCCGTTGCCGTACTCGTGCTCGGTCGGCAGGCGCAGGGCCTCCTCGTAATCGGCGGCGCGAACCACCTGGAGGACGGGTCCGAAGATCTCCTCCTTGTAGATGCGCATGTCCGAGGTGACATTGTCGAAGAGGGTGGCGCCTGCGAAGAACCCGCCCTCGTGGCCCTCGAGGGTGAAGCCGCGGCCGTCGACGACCGCCGTTGCGCCCTCGTCGATGCCGATCTGCACGTAGCTGTTGACGCGGTCGAGGGCGTCCTGGCTGACGAGCGGCCCGAAGTCGGCGGCTTCGTCGTCGCTGCGGCCGATCTTCAGCTTCGCGACGCGCTCCTTCAGCTTCGCGACGAGGGCGTCTGCCGTCTCCTCGCCGACGGGAACGGCGACCGAGATGGCCATGCAGCGCTCGCCCGCGGAGCCGTAGCCGGCACCGATCAGGGCGTCGGCGACCTCGTCGAGGTCGGCGTCGGGCATCACGATGGCGTGGTTCTTGGCCCCGCCGAAGCACTGCGCGCGCTTGCCGTTGGCGGCCGCGGTCTCGTAGATGTACTGCGCGATCGGGGTGGAGCCGACGAAGCCGACCGCCTTGACCCGGTCGTCGGTGAGCAGCACGTCGACGACCTCCTTGTCGCCGTTCACCACGTTGAACACGCCCGCGGGCAGACCGGCCTCGACGAACAGCTCGGCGATGCGCAGCGGCACCGAGGGATCACGCTCGGACGGCTTGAGGATGAACGCGTTGCCCGCGGCGAGCGCCGGTCCCGCCTTCCACAGCGGGATCATCGCCGGGAAGTTGAACGGGGTGATGCCTGCGACGACGCCGAGCGGCTGCCGCATCGAGTACACGTCGATGCCGGTGCCCGCGGACTCGGTGTACTCGCCCTTGAGCAGGTGCGGAGCGCCGAGCGAGAACTCGATGACCTCGAGGCCGCGCTGGATGTCGCCCTTGGCGTCGGGAATGGTCTTGCCGTGCTCGGAGGACAGCAGTCGCGCGAGCGAGTCCATCTCCAGCTGCACGAGCTGGAGGAACTTCATCAGGACGCGGGCACGCTTCTGCGGGTTGAAGGCGGCCCACTCACGCTGAGCGTCAACCGCATTGGCGATGATCGCCTCGGTCTCGGCCTTGTCGGCGAGCGGCACCCGCGACTGCACTTCACCGGTGTTGGGGTCGTAGACGTCGCCGAACTTGTCGGAGGTGCCGGGGACGCGCTTGCCACCGACGAAGTGGGTGAGTTCCTGAACCATTTTCTTGGACCTGTTCTCGCTAGGGCGAATGCCCGCGCCGACCCCATGGCAACCCACGGGCGCGGTGCGGAGTTCCGGATATGTTGTCATCCTATAGTTGGATGTCCATGTATGTCTAGAGGTGGCGTCGACCAGGCGAGAATCGCGGTCCCGCCGAACAAGATCATCCGAAACCGGGGGTGCGGCCGCCGCCGGCGGAGAACAATCACGGTCACACGGTGCCGGCCGGACCGCCACCGGGCGCGCGCGAATGGGCATGAAACCTGTCAGCTGCACTCTCTCGTCTCAGGATGGAGATCGCCCGATGGAGCCCCAGACCGAATCGACCCGGTGCGCGAACGAATCACCTCACTGCTCGGACGGGTCCGCCGGATTCCCCGCGGCGACGACCCGCCGGACCTTCCTCGGCGCCGCGGGCGCCCTGGTCGCGGCGGGCGTGGCCGGGATCGGCACGACCGGTCCGCGGGCGAGCGCGGCCCAGGGGTCCGGCGTGCCCATCCATCGCCCGAACATCGTCGTGATCATCACCGATCAGGAACGGCACCCGATGCACTGGCCAGCGGGCTGGGCGGACGCGAACCTGCCCAACCGCAAGCGCCTCGCGGACCACGGGCTCTCCTTCACCCGGTCCTTCTGCAACACCGCGATGTGCTCCCCCAGTCGCAGCACCTTCTTCACCGGCCTCTACCCGGCCCAGCACGGGGTCACCGCGACCCTGACCGAGGGCGGGACGGTCTCGCCTACCGAACCGCAGTTGCCGGTCGGCGAGCAGAACATGGCCCGGGTGCTGGAGTCGGCCGGCTACACCGTCCATTACCGCGGCAAGTGGCACATGAGCAAGGGCGCCGCGGGCGGCGACCCGAGCAGCGCCGACATCGCGGCCTACGGGTTCCAGGGCCGGGTCCCGCCCGAGGGCGGGCAGGACACCAACCCGGATCACTTCGGCGGCGGCTGCGCCGACATCGACCAACGCATCGCGAACGAGGCGGTCGAGTTCATCGGGGGCCAGGGCGCCGACGGGGACGGGCCGTTCGCGCTGATCGTCTCGTTCATCAACCCGCACGACGTCCTCGCCTACCCACAGACATGGGACGCGCTGAACGGCACCTGCAACAACTACGGAACCGAGGCGACCCAGGCGTTCAACCAGGGCATCTCGCTGCCGCCCAGCGTCGACGAGATGCTGGCCGTCAATCACAAGCCGACCGCCCAGATCCAGTCGCAGTTGCTGCTCGCGGCCGGGCTCGGGCCGCTGATCGGCCCCCAGGCTGCGCAGAACTACGTGAACTTCTACGCCTACATGCACAAGGTGGTCGACGATCACATTGGCGCCGTCCTCGACGCGCTCGAGGCCGAGCCGGGGCTGATCGACCGGACGGTGATCGTCCGGATGTCCGATCACGGCGAGATGGGGCTCTCGCACGGGGGCCTGCGCCAGAAGATCTTCAACGCCTACGAGGAAACGCTCCGGGTGCCTCTCGTCATCAGCAACCCGGTGATGTTCCCAAGTCCGGTGCAGACGGACGCCATGGCCTCGCTCATCGACGTGGTGCCCACCCTCGCCACCCTTGCCGGCGCGGACCCGGCCGCGTGGCGATTCCTCGGCACCGATCTGATGCCGGTGGTCGCGGACGCCGCCGCGCACCCGGACAACCCCACCGCGGCGGTGCAGGACAGTATCCTGTTCACCTACGACGACCAGAACTGCGCCACTCCCGACGGCCAGTTCATCGTCACCCAGCCCAACCACATCCGTTGTATCAGGGACACCCGCTGGAAGTACTCCGCGTACTTCGACCCGGCGGGCGTCGCCTCGCCGCAGTACGAGCTGTACGACCTGGTCGACGACCCCCTCGAGATGCACAACCGCGCCAACCCGCTCAACGTCGGCTACTACGCCCCGGAGCAGGCCGCGGCCATGCACACCACACTGTTCGCCGCGATGGCCAGGACCGGCACCACCCCCGCACGCGGGCTGTAGCCGCTGAGCGGGACGAGGGGGTTGTGGGCGTCCCCGGGCGGGTCGACGCTGGGTACATGTCTGAAGCCACCAACACCCCCGCGACCCTTACGACCGCCGTCATCGTGACCGGCGGCGCGTCGGGCATCGGCCTCGCGTCCGCCCGCTCCCTCGCCGAGGCCGGCCGTCCGGTCGCCCTCTGGGACCTCAACGAGGCGAAGGCCAAGTCCGAGGCCGAGGCCATCGCCGCCGAGTTCGGCGTCGACGCGATCGGTGTCGCGGTCGACCTGAGCAACCCCGACCTGTACGCCGACGCGCTGGCCACCACCCGCGCCGCGCTGCCGAACATCGGCGGACTGGTGCACGCCGCGGGCGTGGTCGACACCGGTTCGCTCGAGGGCGTCACCGTGGACGTGTGGGACCTCGGCATCAACACGCACCTGCGTCCGCTGGTGCTGCTGACGAAGGAGCTGCTGCCGGACTTCACGGCGAACCCGGGCTCGGCGATCGTCGGCATCTCGTCGATCAACGCGCACCTCGGCAACGCCATCAACCCGGTGTACAGCGCAGCCAAGGGCGGCATGCTCGCGGTGGTCCGCTCGCTCGCCGACCGGCTCGGACCCGACGGCATCCGCATCAACTGCGTCTCCCCGGGACAGATCCTCACCCCGATGCTGCAGCCCACCGTCGACCTGCTGCCCGAGGGCACGTTCGAGCGCCGCATCCTGATGGGCCGCCTCGGCCGCCCGGAAGAGGTCGGCCGAGTGGTCCGCTTCATGCTGTCCGACGAGGCCAGCTACATCACGGCCAGCGAGCTGGTCGTCGACGGCGGAAACATCTCCTCGCAGCGGTAGTCGGGCGTCACCGCCCGCCCAGGATCCGGTAGGTGGCCGTCAGCTCGCGCAGTGCGGCGGCCACCACCGGCTCCTCCACCCCGCCCGCCCGCAGCGACTTGCGCAGCGGCTCCGGGGTGAGATCGTCCGGCGCGGGCCGGAATTCCACCCGCGGCAGCGGCGGCAGCTCGATCCTGTCCCCGAAGTAGTCGTCGAGGTCGGGCGCGGACTCCGCGTCCGCCCCGTCCGAGTCGAACGAGCGGATCAGGGTGTCGAGGTCGAGCCCGCGGAGGGTGAGGATGACCAGCGGCTCGGTGTCGAGGCGCTGCGCGGTGAGGTAGACGATGGCCGCCGCATGCTTGCACGGCCAGCCCTGGTCCGGGCAGGTGCAGCCGAAGTCCAGGTCGCCGGACTCGGTGGGCAGCAACAGGTCCCCGAGCTCGATCGGCACCGTGCCCGAGGCGAGGGTGGCGAGCATGCCCGGCGCCCTGCGCACCCGGTCGATCAGCACGTCGACGGTGTCGGGGTCGAGCGGGCGGAGGGTGAAGGTCGCGGTGAACGGGTCGATCTGACTGCCCTGGACCTCGCCGACCACCGCTCCTGGCGCGATCCGATAGCTGATCACCTGTCCCGCGCGGGCGGAGCCGCGCCCGCGGGCGATCCGGCCGGAGTCGGCGATCTTCTCCATCGAGGACACCAGCGCGCGGCCCCACCAGGACTGGGCAAAGGGGCCGCCGCGCGCCGCACGCTGGGTGCCGAACTGGCTGAAATCGGTGCGCCGTCGGTTCATTCGCCCACCGCCTCCTCGCCGAGCATCATCAGTTCGCGGAGCTCATCGGTGGACATCTCGGTGATCCAGTTCTCGCCGGTGCCGACGGCGAGGTCCGCCAGTTCCGACTTGCTCGCCAGCATCGCGTCGATCCGCTCCTCGAGGGTGCCGACGCACACCAGTTTGCGGACCTGCACGTCGCGACGCTGACCGATACGGAAGGCCCGGTCCGTGGCCTGGTTCTCTACCGCGGGGTTCCACCAGCGATCCAGGTGCACAACGTGATTGGCCGCGGTGAGGTTGAGTCCCGTACCGCCCGCCTTGAGCGAGAGCAACATTATGGGCGCGGCGTCGCCGCCCTGGAACCCCTCCACCATCGCGTCGCGCTTGGCCCGCGACACCCCGCCGTGCAGGAACGGCACCTCGGCGCCGAACCGCTCGGCCAGGTACGGGGCCACGAGCGAGCCGAACTCACGGAACTGGGTGAACAGCAGCGCGCGCTCGCCGTCGGCGAGCACCGATTCCAGGATGTCCTCGACGAGGCCGAGCTTGCCGGACCGGTGGCTGCCGCGACGCAGCATCGGCGACCCGTCGCCGAGGAAGTGGGCCGGGTGATTGCACACCTGCTTGAGCCGGGTCAGCGCGGCGAGCACCGCGCCCTTGCGGGCGGCGCCCTCGGTGTCCCTGATCCGCTCCATCATGTCGTCGAGCACGGCCCGGTAGAGGGAGGCCTGCTCGGCGGTGAGGTTCGCGCGCACCGTCATCTCGAACTTCTCCGGCAGATCGGAGATCACCTCGGGATCGGTCTTGACCCGGCGCAGCACGAACGGCGAGGTCACGGTCCGCAGCCGCGCCAACGCGCCCTCGTCGTGCTCGCGTTCGATCGGGACGGCGAACCGCGCCCGGAACTGCTGGGCGCTGCCGAGCATCCTCGGGTTCACGAAGTCCAGGATCGAGCGCAGCTCGTCGAGCCGGTTCTCCACGGGGGTGCCGGTCAGCGCGAGCCGGTGCGCCGCCGGGATCGCCCGCGCCGCCCGCGCCTGTGCGGTGCCCGAGTTCTTGACGTGCTGGGCCTCGTCGAGCACCATCCGGCGCCAGCTCTGCTCACCGAGGGCGGCCGTGTCCCTCGCCAGCAGCGCGTAGGTGGTGATCACCAGGTCGTGTTCGGCCACCACCGCGGTCAGCTGGTCGCCGCGCAGACGGTCGGTGCCGTGGTGCACGAGCACCCGCAGGCCCGGCGTGAACCGGGCGGCCTCGCGCTGCCAGTTTCCGACCACGGACATCGGGCAGACCAGCAGGGTCGGCCCCGGGCGCTGCGCCCCCGCGGCGCGTTCGTGGGCCAGCAGCGCGAGCAGCTGCACCGTCTTGCCCAGGCCCATGTCGTCGGCGAGCACCGCGCCGAGCCCGAGGTCGCTCATGAACACCAGCCAGTCCAGTCCGCGCCGCTGATAGGGCCGAAGCCGCGCCTCGAGCCCGGGCGGCTGCGGCACGCTGGTCGGCCGCGCTCCCGAATCGAGCAGTCCCGCAACCCAACCGGTGGCGGTGATCTCCGCCACCGGCACCGGCGGCGGTTCCGGCGCGGTGAGCTCGCCCAGGAGATCGGCGAGGGTGTGCCCGCCCTCGCCCGCCTGCCGGATGACGTACTTGGCGGCCTTCGCGAGGACGGTCTTGTCGGCCTGGACCCACTGTCCCCGCAGCCGGACCAGGTCGGTCTTGGCCCGGGTCAGCTGCGCCATCTCCGCGGGGGTGAGCACCAGATCGCCGAGCGCGAGCTCCCAGTTGTAGGCGACGAGCTGGTTCATCCCGACCGCGCTGTCCTCGCTGTCGGCCGCCACCGGCGGGCTGGTCACCCGCAGCCGCAGCGACGGGGCCACCACGCTCCACGCGCGCGGCAGCATCAACGTGACGCCTGCGTCGGCGAGCACCTGGGCGCCGTGCGCGACCAGGTCGGTCACCACCTCCAGCGGCAGCAGCAGGTCCAGGCTGTCCGGGTCCGACGGCACCGCGCGGAGCATCGGGTAGGCGGCCATCGCCTCGGCGAGCTTGCGCACCCCGACCGTCAGGGCCTTGGGGTCGCCCAGGTGCACCGGCACCGGGTTTGGCGCCTCACCCTCGGGCCGCAGGCAGACCTGCAGCCGCCAGAGCACGAGGCCGTCCTCGGGGGCGGGCTCGTCGTCGTCCTCCGGTTCGAGCAGCCGCAGGACCAGGTCCGGCTCCTCCACGGTGAGGCTCTGCCGCCACTGCTGCAGATCGGTGGCGATCCGCTGGGTGCCCTCGGCGTACGGGGTGCCCGCGGCCAGCGCCGCGAGCAACGGGTGCTCGCCGCCGTCGCGGTCGCCGAGCAGCTCACGCACGATCGGGTCGGTGATCTCGAAGACGAAATCCTCCAGCATCTTTCGCGCGCCACCCGATCCGCGGAGCACCGCGGGCGTCGCCGCCGCCAATTCCGAGATCCAGGCCCGCTGCCGATCGCCGCCGACGAGCCGCCACCGGGCCCACCACTCGCCGTCCGCGCGTTCGAGCTCGGGCACGACCCGTCCCGCCCGAACCCAGCTCCGCACTCCCCTGGCGACGTGCGCGAGGAAGCGGAGGTCGCCGGGCAGCCCGGGAGTCGGGCCGGTGGGGAGGTCGAGCAGCAGCGCGGCGGCCGCGGGCGGGGCCATCGCGAGGGCGGGCACCGTCACTTCGCCGAGGGTGCCGTCGCCGTTCGGCAGCGACACGGTGACCCGGTGTCGGAACTTGCGGTCCAGGGCCCGCCGCAGCGAGGCGGGCAGGTGCTCGATTTCGTCGTCGACCGGCTCGGGAGCACCGCCGTCGCGCCACAGCATCAGCCCCGATCCCGGGGACCACACCGCGTGCACCATCAGCCCATCCAATCAGGCAGCCACGACAAACCTCGACGACGCTGGATTAATCCGTCTGACCAGCGGGATAATGGGCCATTGGGCGAATCGCGTCGGGAGCGAGAGATGACCATCCTGGTTCAGGTGCTCGAGCAGGGCTACTCGCACAGCACGCCGTGGCAGCAGCGGAGATACCAGTTCGTCGACGCCGCACACATCGTCGGCCTGCGGCTGGACGGGCAGTCCGGCGTGTGGCTGGACATGACTCGGCCCGGTGAGTCGCACCAGCTGGCGCTGACTCCCTCGCCCGACCTCTCGGCCTACTTCCTGATGCGGGTCTTCGACGACATCGCGAACTGTGAGCGCCAGGGCGGCTCCTGGTTGATCGGCCACGACGGCAGCAACCTCGAGTCGATCACCGCCACCCGCTTCCCGATGCCCTGAGGGGCCGGTACCGGAACGTCCGGTTTCCCCCCTATGCAACCAACCGAGCAATTGCTAGGTTGCTGTGATCCGCAATCACAGTGATCCACACAACAATGGGGGGCTCATGTTCCGAGCGTCACGCACCGCGGCCTTGGTCCTGTCGCTGGCCGCGCTGGTCTTGCCGTTCGGGGCGGGGGTCGCCCAGGCCGAGCCGCTGCCGGAGAACTACAACTTCTTCGCGGGTATCCCGAACGAACTGACCAACCCGGGCGGCTCGCTGCCCGGCGCGAACGACTTCGGATGCAAGCCGACCGCGGAGCACCCCCGACCGGTGGTGCTGGTGCACGGGACGGGCGGCGGGCAGCAGACCAACTGGGGCGCCTACGTCCCGATGCTCAAGAACGCGGGCTTCTGCGTGTTCGCCCTGACCTACGGGGCGATCCCCGGCGCACCCTGGCCGATCTCGGCGATCGGCGGGATGGGTCCGCTCGAAAACAGCGCCGGCGAGTTCAAGACCTTCGTCGACCGGGTGCGCTCCGCCACCGGCGCCCAGACGGTGGACGTCGTCGGCCACTCGCAGGGCACGCTGATCCCGACGTACTACCTCAAGCACCTCGGCGGCGAGGGCACGATCACCAACTACGTCTCCGTCGCGCCGCCATGGCTCGGTCTGACCACCCTCGGCGTCGACGCGTTGCCCGCCTACGCCAAGCGGTTGGGGGTGCCCGAGACCTCGGTCCCCGTGTGCCAGGGCTGCGGCGAGATGACCGCCGATTCGGAGCTGATCAAGAAGATCAACGCGGGCGGCACCCCGTACGTCAAGGGCGTGAACTACACCAACATCTCCACCCGATACGACGAGGCGATCGCGCTGCCGCAGGGCCAGGTGCAGGGACCTCCCGGATACACGGTGAACAACATCGTCGTGCAGGACACCTGCGCGCAGGACTACTCCGAGCACGCCGCCATCGCCGGCTCCAAGCGCGCGGCGTACATGGTGTTCAACGCCCTCGACCCGGCGCACCGGCGCGAGGTGCCGTGCATGTTCGTTCCGCCGTTCACCGGCTGACCGTCCGGCGTCGGTGACCGGTGTACCGGTCCCCGACAAACGGAAATGCCAGGCCACCCCGCCGAGGTAGCGTCGGAACACTGTCCGACGACGATCGGAGCACCATGTCGCTTCCCACGCTCGGCAGGTCGATTGCGATCAGCGGCCTGGTGCTCGCCGGGTTGTTCGGTGCCTGCACCCCGGCGGCGGCTGGTCCGGCGCAGGACAGGTGGGTGAACATCCCGGACACGGCGACCGTCGCTGACGGACTTGCCTGCGGCGGCCGAATCGGAGGCGTCACCGTCGCCACGGACAGGCTCCCCGGGCTGGTCTACGTTCGACTGAACGCGACGTTCGTCGGGATACCGACGACGCCCGGGGTGCTGTGCTCGGTGTCGGCGACGCTGCACTGGCGCAACCTGGGTACCGGCGCTGCGGGATCGTGGTCCGCCGAGGTCAGTGGCGGGGTGATCGACTTCCCGGCCGAGCCGTGGACACACCTCGAGACGGGGTCCGGCCGCGTCGAGGTCACCCTGACCACCGACCGTCCGCACCTCCCCAGCGTCACCGAGATCAACGTGTACTGAGTCGGCCAACCTGCGGGCGGCGCCCGCGGCCTTCGGTGAGGTGGACCGCCGACGGCCGACGGCGATACCGTCGATCGGGTGAGCCGAACCATCCGAGACGCCCTGACCAAGGACACCCGCCTGTGCATGTCCCTCGCCGCACGGCCGTCGAACATCGGCACCCGCTTCCACAACTACCTCTATGAGGAACTGGGCCTGGACTTCGTCTACAAGGCGTTCACCACCACCGATCTGCCTGCCGCCATCGCCGGCATCCGGGCCCTCGGCATCCGGGGCTGCGGCGTCTCGATGCCGCACAAGGAGGCCTGCATCGAGCACGTCGACGTGATGCACGATTCGGCCGCCGCCATCGCGTCGGTGAACACCATCGTCAACGAGGACGGTGTGCTGCACGCCTACAACACCGACTACGAGGCGGTCGCGACGCTGCTCGCCGAGCATCGGGTCCCCTCGTCGCTTTCCGCCGCGGTCGCGGGCAGCGGCGGGATGGCCAAGGCGGTGGTGGCGGCTCTGCGCGACAACGGGTTCGGAGAGGTGACGGTCATCGCCCGCAACGAGGTCACCGGGCGGGCGCTGGCCGACCAATACGGCTTAGGCTGGCGCGCGGAGCTGGGCGAGCTGCGGCCGGGACTGCTGGTGAACGCCACCCCGATCGGGATGTCGGGCGGGCCAGGGGCCGACGGCCTGCCGTTCGACGAGGACGCCGTGCGGGGGTCCGAGGCGGTGTTCGACGTGGTGGCGCTGCCGCCCGACACCCCGCTCGTGCGGGCCGCGTCGGCGCTGGGCAAGACCGTCATCACCGGCGCCGAGGTGATCGCGCTGCAGGCCGCGGCCCAGTTCGAGCTCTACACGGGGGTGCGCCCGAGCCCGGACCAGATCCGCCGTGCCTCGGAGTATTCGCGGTCCTGACCGGGTGAGGCGGGCCTAGTGCCTCGCGCTCGGGCGCGGGGCACTAGGGGGTCGGGCCGGTCGCCACGGGACGATCCGGATCGCTGCACCACTGCGACCACGAGCCGGGGTACAGCGCCGCGTCGACCCCGGCGATGGCAAGCGCGGCGATCTCGTGCGCGGCCGTCACCCCCGACCCGCAGTAGACCGCGACCGGCGCCGAACCGTCGGCGCCCAGCCCGGCGAAGCGTCGGCGCAGCGCCGCGGCGTCCGCGAATCGTCCGGCGCCGTCGAGGTTCTCGGCCGTCGGGGCGCTGCGTGCCCCGGGTATGTGACCGGCGCGCGGATCCACCGGCTCGACCTCGCCGCGGTATCGCTCGGCGGCGCGGGCGTCGAGCAGCACCCCGTCCGCCGCGCGTTCCGCGGCCTCGCCCGCCGTCACCGTCGGCAGGTGTCCGGCGGTGAGCTCCACGTTCCCGGTCGGTACCGGTTGGCCCGCACCGGTTTCCAGGTCGAGTCCCGCCGACGTCCACGCGGACAGCCCGCCGTCGAGCATCCGGACGTCGGGCACCCCGGCCCAGCGCAGCAGCCACCAGGCGCGAGCGGCGGCGGTGTTCCCGGTTGCGTCGTAGACGACGACGGCGTCGCCGGTGTCGATCCCCCACCGCCTGGCCGCGGACTGCAGGTCGGCGATCTCGGGCAGCGGGTGCCTGCCGTGTTCCGGCGCGGGCGGCGCGGCCAGCTCGGTTTCCAGGTCCACGAACGAGGCGCCGGGAATGTGCCCGTCGCGGAAGTGTTCCCGGCCGTTCGGGTCGCCTAGCGCCCAGCGGACGTCGAGCAGTACCGGCGGCCGGGGCGCGCTCAGCCGGGACGCGAGGTCCTCGGCGGTGACGAGCACCCCGAGCTCGCGCCGCAAAAGTTCGGCCATCGGCTCGCCGAACGCGACGAAGGTGACGGTCCGCACCGAGGTGCCGGAGCTGCGCACCGCGGCGACCGCCTGGCGCACGGCGTCGGCGTGCGGCCAGCCGTAGCTGCCCGCGGAGATCAGCGGGAACGCCACCGTCCGCGCGCCCAGCTCGTCGGCCACCTCGAGGCTGCGGATGTAGGCCGACCGCAATACCGCCGACCGGTCCTCGTCGGCCGAGTACACCGGGCCCACCGTGTGAATCACCCAGCGCGCGGGCAGACCTCCGGCGGTGGTCGCGACGGCGTCGCCCGCGGGCAGCCCGTCCGGCAGCGTGCTCGCGCGCAGCCGTCGACACTCCTCGAGGATGCTCGGGCCGCCGGCCCGGTGGATGGCCCCGTCCACTCCCCCGCCGCCGAGCAGTCCGGAGTTCGCCGCGTTCACGATCGCGTCCGCCTCGACCTTCGTGATGTCCCCGCGAAGCACCTCGATAGCCACCATGGCCACACCGTACCGCCGCCGAGTGTGCAGTTGTCAGTGCAAACCCCCAGGAAGCGCGCCAGCAGCTGCACACTCGGCGTCAGCGCACGGTGATGGTGCGGCTGTGCCAGCCGGTGGCGCCGTCCGGGATCGGCGCGGCGCGCTCCTCGGTCTGGACGTTGCCGTCAAGATCGGTGGCGCGCACCTGCACGTTGTGCACCCCCGCGGGCGCGTCCCACTGCCAGGACCACTGGCGCCAGGTGTCGATGGAGTACTGCGGCGCGAGGGTCGCGGGCTGCCACGGCCCCTCGTCCACCCGCACCTCCACCCTCTCGATGCCCCGGTGCTGCGCCCAGGCGGTGCCCGCGATCGTCACCCGGCCCTCGGGCACCGGCGCGAACGCCGCGGGCACGTCGATCCGGGAGGCCGTCTTGATCGGCGCCCTGTCCCCCCACCCGCGTTTGGTCCAATACGCCTGTGCCCGATCGAATCTGGTGAGCTCCCAGTCGACGACCCACTTGGTGGCCGAGACGAAGCCGTACAGTCCCGGCACCACCTGGCGGACCGGGAACCCGTGCTCGAGCGGCAGCGGCTCGCCGTTCATCGCGATGGCCAGCAGCGCGTCGCGGCCGTCGCGCAACACCTCGATCGGCGTGCCGACGGTGAAGCCGTCGACGCTCTTCGACAGCAACATGTCCGCGTCGCGCTGTACCTCGACCTCGTCGAGGAGATCCGCGATCGGGAAGCCGACCCAGGTGGCATTGCCCGCGAGCTCGCCGCCCACCTCGTTCGAGACGCAGGTCAACGTGATCCGGCGCTCGATGGGCGCCCGCAGCAGCAACTCGTCCCAGCTCAGCGTGACCTCGCGTTCCACCATGCCGTGGATGCGCAGGCGCCACTCCTCGGTCGTCAGGCGGGGCACCTGCAGCGCGGTGTCGATGCGGTAGAAGACCGGGTTCGGGGTGATGAACGAGGTCGCGCCGGGGATCTCCAGGTCGACCCCGGCCGGGATGGGTGCCGCCCGGTCCACCACGACGGGCACCTTCACCCGGCGCCTGCTCTCGAGCACCCCGCTCAGCCGCTGGTTCATCTGCCGCCCGGCGACCCCCGCGGCGGCGGCCACGGCGACGGCGACCGACGCGATCACCAGGAACCGGCGCCGTCCCATCCCCCCGTCGCCGCCGGGCGAGGGTTCGTCGAGTTGGGCGGTGAGCAGCCGCAAGACCACGATGCCCAGCACCACCCCGACCACCGTCGGCAGGACATCGGCGCCGTTCGCGCCGGGCCGGTTGTAGGCCGCGTACATCCCGACCACTCCGAGCCCGGCGAGGATCGCGCTGCCGTACGGCCGCGACGGCCGTTCGACGATGCCCGCGATCGCGGCGATCACCGTGATGAGGACCGACATACCGACGAACAGCGCCGGCTTGTCGTTGGTGCCGAAGGTCGTGATGGCGAACTCCCGGGCCCAGGCCGGGCTGCGGTCGACCGTGGTCGATCCGACCGCGAAGAAGGGCGACGATTCCGGGCCGGTCAGCGCCGACAGCAGTTCGCCGACGCCCAGCACCACGCCTGCGGCGATCACCCCCGACGCCGCCCGCGCGATCAGCCGCAGCGCCGCGTTCCTGGCGACGGGGCCCTCGTCCGTTGACGTCGAACTCGTAGCCGGCATGCCCGCCTCCGCTCCCTTGCATCGTAGTTCGCAAGGTCTTCGGAGCCGATGGGTCGCGCGGATGGGTGCGTCACCGGAGTGGGCGCGTTCGGGCGCCCCCAGATCAGCGGGTGGGCTCGGTCGACTGGGTCGTCGCCTCCGGAGTCGTCGTCTCCGGACTCGGCGCGGCCGCGCTCAGCCGATAGACGTGTTCCGGGGAGATGATCTCGGTGATCGCCGTCGCCAACTGGGTGCTCGGCTCGCCACCCTCGTAGGCGATGTCGGTGTTGGTCATGATGACGAGGGTCGTCTGCTGCTCCGGCAGGTAGACCGTCACGGTCTGGTATCCGGGCAGGCTGCCGTTGTGCCCGATCCAGCCGGCGGCGTTGAACACGCCAAGGCCGTAACCGACGTCGGGGGGATAACCCGGCGCATTCACCGTCTCGAGCCGTTGCGCCTGTGTTTCCGGCTTGAGCAGGGTGCCGGTCGCGAGCACCGGACCCCAGATGTGCAGATCCTCGAGGGTCGAGATCATCGCGCCCGCCGCCCAGCCCCAGGACGGGTCCCAGTCGGTGGCCGTGGCTTCCTTGCCGTCGGCGGTCTGCACGGTGTACCCCTGCGCGTGCGGGCTCGGGAACGCGTTGGTGGTGGGGAAGTTCGTCTTCTCCATGTGCAACGGCTGGAGGATCCGCTCGTTGATGTAGTCCTGCAGCGCCAGCCCGCTTTCCTTCTCCACCACGAGTCCCAGCAGCACGTAGTTGGTGTTGCAGTACTGGAATCCCTGGCCGGGCGGGAACGTCGCCGGTTGGGCGAACGCATAGTCCAGCAGCTGCTGCGGGGTGAAGGGCGCCTTGGGATCCGCGAAGAGCGCTTGCTGGAACTCCGGGCTCTCCGAGTAGTTGGCCAGCCCGCTCTGCATGCGGGCCAGCTCCCGGATGGTGATCTGATCGCCTGCAGGGACGCCGTCGATGTACTTCGAGATGGGGTCGTCGAGACCCACCTTCCCCTCGTCCACCAGCTGCAGGATGGCGGTGGCCGTAAAGGTCTTGGTCAGGCTGCCGATCCGGGTGTAGAAGTCGGTCTCCATCGGCGCGTCGGTGGACTTGTCGGCGACGCCGAAAGCCTTGACGTACTTGCCCTCCGGCCCCCAGACACCGACTATCGCGCCGGGCACGGACGTCTTGGTCATCGTCGCGTTGATCGCATCGTCGAGGCGCTGGGCGACGGCGGAATCCATCTCCGCGCTCGGTTCGGCGCCTGCCGGCGTGCTGGTGGCCGCCTGCTCCGAGGTCGAATCGTCTGCGCATCCCGCCGCAATGAGCAGGGTGACGGCCGCCGCCGCCAACAACCCCCGCCGCCGATGTGTCCTGGTCACGACCTGTGCTGTCATCGCCGGGTCCCGTCGTCAGACGTGCAGTTGTCTGCAGAACCTACTCCGTACCGACCGGCCCCACCCCTCGTTTGACCGAAGGACCATCGTCTCAGAACTGCTGCCAGTCCGGCTTGTGCCGCAGCGCGTACCGGTAGTAGTCGGCCAACGCGAGCCACTCCGCGGCCGCCTCGTCGACGACCACGGTCGCGTGCCGGTGCAGTTGCAGCACCGACGCCGGACAGATTGCGGTGAGCGGGCCCTCCACCGCCGCGGCGATGGCGTCCGCCTTGCCCGCCCCGACCGCGACCATCACCAGGTGCCTGGCCTCGCCGATGGTGCCGAGGCCCTGGGTCAGCACGTGGAGCGGAACGTCGTCGACGCTGCCGAAGAAGCGGGCGTTGTCGATGCGGGTCTGCTCGGTCAGGGTCTTGATGCGCGTCCGTGACGTCAACGACGACCCGGGCTCGTTGAAGCCGATGTGTCCGTCGGTGCCGATCCCGAGCAGCTGCACGTCGATGCCGCCGGCCGCGGCGATGGCGGCGTCGTAGCGGGCGGCCTCCGCGGCCAGGTCCGGCGCCTGCCCGTCGAGGCCGTGCACCCGGCCGGGGTCGAGGTTCACCCGATCGACGAATTCGGACCTGATCACGGAAAAGTAGGACTGTTCATGGCTTTTCGGGAGCCCGACATACTCGTCGAGCAGGAACACCCGGGCGGACGAGAAGTCCAACCCGTCGTCGTGGTGCCGCCGGATGAGCTCGCGGTAGCTGCCGAGCGGAGACGACCCGGTCGCGAGGCCCAGCGTCGTCGGGCCTCGGCGCACGGAGCGCTCGACGATGTCGGCGACGGTCGAGGCGACTTCGTCTGGCGTGGACCGGATCACGATCTCCATGTCGCTTCCACCCTACCGGCGACCGCCACCGCTCGTGGGTCGGCGCGATCGACGGGGATCAGGTGGAGCCAGGCCGCAGATAAACCTGCCTGCCCATCGCCCACGTCTGCTCGATCGCGCGGTCATCGCCCGCCACCATCAGGCCGAACAGCAGGTCCGCCGCCTGCTCGAGTGTTGCCGGCGTGCCGTTCTGGGCGATCAGGGACTGCCGCCAGCGCAGCGCCTGCGGCCCGCCATTGCAGTCGAGCACGACGAAGTCGGCTTCCTTCCCGGGGGCGAAGTTACCGACCAGATCGTCTATATAGAGTCCTTCGGCGCCGCCGAGCGTGATCGACCAGAAGCCGCGATAGGCCGAGAGCTTGTTGCGCTCGGCCTCGGCAGGATCGTCAAGCATGCCGTTGTTCATCATTCCGACTTTGTAGGCCTCATCCAGCACGTTGAGCATGGACAGGCGGTTGCCGCCGCCGACGTCGCTGCCGAACGACAGCCTGACGCGGTGCGCCGGGTCGGTGGCGCGGCCGAGGCGGAACAGGCCGCTGCCGAGGAACAGATTTGAGCACGGGCAGAAGGTGATCGCCCCGCCGCCGGCCGAGAGGCGGTCGAACTCGTCGTCGGACAGCCACACGCCGTGGCCACCCGAGAACTTCGGCCCGACAAGCCCATACTTCTCGTAGACCGCGACGTAGTCGGCGCTGTCCGGATACAGCTCGCGCATGTCCTCGCATTCACCGGTCGTCTCCGCCAGGTGCGTGTTGACCCAGCAGTCCGGATGCTCGCGCTTCAGGCGCTCAGCGGCGGCCATCGTGTCGGGCGTGCAGACGTGCGCGTTGCGCGGCGTGATCGCGTACAGACCGCGGCCTTGCCGGTGGTAGCGCTCGATCAACCGCTTGCTGTCGCGATAGAAGTTCTCGGCGCTGAGGGAATAGCCATCCGGCGCCAGGCGATCGATGCCGGTCAGGCCGGCGATCAGCCGCATGTTGCGCCGCGCGGCCTCGTCGAACAGTTCCTCGGTCGCGGCCGAGGCGGTGGTGGTGAAGGCCTGGCAGGTGGTCGTGCCCGAGGCCACCAAGCTGTCGAAGAAGCGCCCCGCCGCCTCACGCGCGTAGGCGCGGTCGGAGAACTTGATCTCCTCCGGGAACACCCACTTCTCCAGCCACGGCAGCAGATGCTCACCGAACGCGCCGATGACCCGGGTCTGCGGAAAATGCACGTGGCCATCGATGAAGCCGGGTAACACCAGCCGGTCGCTGATGGTCGTGACGGCCAGCCCTGCGTGCCGCGCGGCGACCTCGTCATGCGCGCCGAAGTCGATGATCCGGCCGTCCTCGACGACCAGCAGACCATCCGCGTGGAAGCGCGCTGCTTCACTTTCCCGTCCGACATGCCGCCACGGATCGTCGATGAAGTCGAGGAACGAGGCCCGGATGCCGAACTCGGTCACCGCGCAACCGTGTCATCGCGTGTCGCACCAGTCAATGGTGCGGGGCACGGCAAGCGACACGCACGGATACCGGCCCCAATCGAACGGAGCCCGGATGTCGCTACGGTTGTTCGCGCGCCGCCGTGGCGCGGGACCATCATCGACCTAGGAGTCAACACATGCTTGGACTCGGCATCATCGGCTGGATCATCATCGGCGGGCTCGCCGGCTGGATCGGCAGCAAGATGATGGGCACCTCCGAGCAGCAGGGCATCCTGCTCAACATCGTGGTCGGCGTCGTCGGCGGCCTGCTCGGGGGCTTCCTGCTCAACCTCGTCGGCGTCGACGTCAAGGGCGGCGGGCTGATCTTCAGCTTCTTCACCTGCCTGCTCGGCTCGGTCATCCTGCTGTTCGTGGTCAAGAAGGTCCGCACCTAGCCGCCCGCCGCGTCGAGTGTGCAGTTGTCGGGGCAAACGCCCAGGTAGCGCGACGGCAGCTGCACACTCGGCGGGGGCGCCGCGACCGACCGCGACCGACCGCGATCGCGGCTGCGGCAAGATGGCGGTCGTGTCACGAACCCTCGAGCCCGATCCGACGGGAGCCGAACAGACGGAGCCCGCGGTCGCGCGCGAACCGGGCCTCTCGCACCCGATCAGCGCAGGCGTGGTCACCGCCCTCGTCGGCTTCACCAGCTCCTTCGCCGTGGTCCTCACCGGCCTGCGCGCGGTCGGCGCGAGCCCAACCGAGGCGGCGTCCGGCCTGATGGCGCTGTGCGTCACCCAGGCGATCGGCATGCTCTGGCTCTCCCGGCACTACCGGATACCGATCACCCTGGCCTGGTCCACCCCCGGCGCCGCGCTGCTGGCCGGAACCGGACTGGTGGTCGGCGGCTGGCCCGCGGCGGTGGGCGCCTTCATCGTCGTCGGCCTCGCGGTCACCCTCACCGGCCTGTGGCCGCGGCTCGGCCGGCTGATCGCGGCGATCCCCACCCCGCTCGCCCAGGCCATGCTCGCGGGGGTCCTGCTCCCGCTCTGCCTCGCCCCGGTCACCGCCTTCCGCGACTCCCCCGCCGCGGTCGCCCCTGTCGTCCTCGTCTGGCTGATCCTGCTGCGGTTCTCCCGACGCTGGGCCGTGCCCGCGGCCTTCGCCGCGGCCGCGGTGGTGATCGGCATCAGCATCGCGTTCGGCGACGGCTCCCTGGATACCTCCGCGCTGGCACCGACCCTCGACCTCACCGCCCCGCACTGGACGTGGCAGGCGCTGGTCGGCATCGCGATCCCGCTGTACATCGTGACGATGGCCTCGCAAAACATCCCCGGAACCGCGGTGATGTCGTCCTTCGGGTACCGGGTGCCGTGGAAGTCGGCGATGACCGTCACCGGCATCGGCACTGTGATCGGCGCACCCGCGGGCGGCCACGCGATCAACCTCGCCGCCATCAGCGCCGCCCTGGCCGCCGCGCCCTCCGCGCACCCGGACCCGAAACGGCGCTGGGTGGCCGCCTTCACCGCGGGCTGCTCCTACCTGGTGCTGGCGCTGTGCTCGGCGGCGCTCGCGGCGCTGGTCGTCGCCGCACCGCAGGGCGTCGTCGAGGCCGTCGCGGGCCTGGCGCTGCTCGCGACGCTGGGCGCCTCGCTAGCGGCGGCGGTGGCCGACGAAGCCGACCGGGAGGCGGCCGTGCTCACCTTCCTGATCGCGGCGTCGGGGGTCGACATCCTCGGCATCGGGTCGGCCTTCTGGGCCCTCGTCGCCGGGCTGGTCTTCCGGCTGGTGGTGCGCGGCGTCAGGCCCCGGACGCGAACTCCTTGAGGATCTGACCGAACGATGCCGGATCCTGCAGCATCGGCAGGTGGCCAGTGGCCATCTCGCGCCGCCACCGGGCTCCAAGCTCGTCGGCGTACCGGCCCTGGAGAGCCGCCGGGAACTCCTTGTCCGCCGCCGTCACCACGTAGCCGGTACGCGCGGGCAGGGTCCGCGCCGAGACGCGATCCCGGTAGAGGCGCTGCGATTCCGGCGCGAAGTCCGCGACGATCCGCGCGATGTCGTCCTCGCCGAGACCGGCGCACAGGCCCGAGCGGATCGCCTTCTCCGGCGGCCTGGTGCCCGCGAGCCGCATGATCGGCCCGACGATGTACCGCTGCGGCGCGGGCAGCGCGCCCAGGAACGAGCTGCCCGCCGACGGCACCGAGGCCGCGACGGCGAGCAGCCCGCCGACGCGCTCGGGGGCGACGGCCGCGACCTCGCTCGCCACCACCCCGCCGATCGAATGCGCCACCACGGTGAACTCACCTTCGGGCGCCTGCGCCAGCACCGCGTCCGCGTAGTCCCGCAGCGTCGCGTCCGCACGCTTCGGGTAGGACACGACGACCGAGTCGACGGGCAATGAGGCCCGCACCTCGTCCCAGATCCAGGCCGGAAGCCCTGCGCCGCTGAGGAAAACGATCGGTGTCGACTTCGGTTCGGTGTTCATGCGCTCTCCTTGAATGTGAGGGTGAACGCAACAGTAGACAGAGAGCCCGACAAGCAAATGTCGGCTTCTATAACCTTGTCGCCATGGCCTTCTCGAAGTCCACCGACCCGCACCTGACGCTACGGCGCATCGAACGCCAGCACGCGGTGATCGAGTGCCTGCGCGCCCGGTCGCCGGAGTTCACGACGGCCCGCGCGCTGGCCGACACCGTGCGCGTCACCCCGCGAACCGTCGAGCGCGACATCGCCCGCATGCGCGAGGCAGGCATCCCGATCGAGGTCCGCAACGGGCCAGGCGGCGGGTACGCGATCGATGCCAGGCGCCACGTCGACCCGATCACCCTCACCCCCGGCGAGGCCGCGGCCCTCATCGTCTCGCTGGTCGCACTGGGGCCAACCGCCACCGACGCCGCCGGCTCGGCGATGACCAAGCTCGTCGATTCGCTGATCCACCCGGCGCAGCGACCGAGGCATCCGTCCCGATACGACTGATCTAAGGTCGCCACCATGACTTCCGCCCAATCCGAGCCCACCGCCGCCGACTACCCCGTGCTGTGGCCGGTACCCACCCGCTGGGCGGACAACGACCACTACGGCCACGTCAACAACGTCACCTACTACTCGTACTTCGACACCGCGGTGAACGGCTGGCTGATGTCGACGGTCGGCGTCGACATCCGCGACCTGCCCGCGATCGGCGTCGTCGCCGAGACCTCGTGCAGGTATCACAGCGAGCTGAGCTTCCCGGACCAGCTGCAGGTCGGCCTGTCGGTGGCCCGGCTCGGCGCGCGCAGCATCGTATACGCGCTCGCGATCTTCCGGGTCGGCGAGCGCGGCGCGCTCGATCTCGCCGCCACGGGACGCTTCGTGCACGTCTACATCGACGCGCAGACCCGGAAACCGGTGGCGATTCCCGAGGAGATCCGCGACGCGGTGAGCCAGTTGACCCCGCCGTCCTGAGCCGGGAACTCCCTGCTCGGGGCCACACGCTCAGGCGGTCGGCGCCACCGCTCGTTGCAGCTGTTCGGCGAAGTCCATCTCGGACAGGGCCTCGGGATCCGTGCCCGTCGCGCGCAGATCCTGCACGTCCCGGCCGGCGAGCACCGCCATCAGCAGCGCCGCCTTGTTGGGGAAATGATGCAGCAACCCGGGGTGGGAGATCCCGGCCTCGGCCGGGGTATTCGCCAGGGAACTGCCCCGAAACGCCGAACGCCCCGCTCTCGGGAAGCGGGGCATTCGATCAGGTCCGAGTTGTCACGTCGTGGTCGTGGTCGAGGGCTTCGACGAGCCCGACGTCAGACCGCCCGTGAGGCCGCCGAGAAGTGAGATCAGCTGGCTCAGAATGTTGTCCATGTTGTTCCCTTCAGTGTGATTCCTGTCACCGTGTTCCGGCTCACAAAGAAGTGTGCACGCCGATCCCCCATCCGTCTAGCGGATTGATGGTTTCTTTTACAAGATTCTTTTGGTCACGATTTGCATACGATTGGCTACCGGAGGCCGGCCTTGCGCGCGATCTCCGTCGCCTGGGCCACGATGTCGTCGATCAACTTGGCCGACGGTGCCCCCACTGCGGCCGTGTTCCGTGGATCCTCCATCGTCCGCCGGAGCACCCCCTCGGCGATGATCGAGATCTTCCACAGGGCGAGCGCGTGCCAGAACCCGAGTGCGGCCGGATCCCTGCCGGTCTCCTGCATGTAGGCCTTCGTCAGCTCCTCCCTGGTCGGGAAGCCCTCCAGCGTCGACGCCGCGAAAGGACCGGGCACCTCGTCCTCCGCCTGCGCCCAATACGCCAGCAGCGCACCGACATCCGCGAGCGGATCACCGAGCGTGCACAGTTCCCAGTCCACGACGGCGACCACCCGGCCGTCGTCGCGGGCGGTGATCACGTTGCTCAGGTGGAAGTCGCCGTGCACAAGGGTCAGCTCGGTCTGCGCGGGGATGGACCGGGTCAGCAGCGCCGCCAGCTCGTCGACCGCCGGGATGTCGCGGGTCTTCGACTTCTCCCACTGCCCCGACCAGCGCCTGAGCTGGCGCTCCGCGTAGGGCGAGTGGCTCGCGAGATCGTCGAGGCCGGACAGTTCGAGGTCGACGGCGTGAATGCTGGCCAACGCTTTCGGCATCGACAGCCCGGTGGCCCGTCGACGTTCCGGCGTCAGCTGCTTGGCCACCCCGATGCTGTCGATCACCACACCGTCGACGTAGTTCATCAGCATCAGCGGCGCGTCGGTGATCGCCGGATCCTCGGTCAGGCCCAGCACCTTCGGCACCGGCACCCCGGTCCCCTGCAGGGCCGACAGGATCCGGTACTCCCGGGCCACGTCATGCGCGGACGCCAACAGGTGCCCCAGCGGCGGCCTGCGCAACACCCACTGGCCACCCCCCGAGTCGGACACCAGGTAGGTCAGGTTCGACTGGCCGTTGCCGATCCGTTTGAACTCGAGCGGCGCGACGGCACCGACCCCCATGTCGGCGATCCAGTTCGACACCGCCTCTTCGTCGAGTCCTACGGCGTTGCTCATCGGGTTCCCTTTCCTGTCACGGACTGTGGTGCGGTGTCTGTCATTTCGCGGCGGCGACGGCTTCTTCGGCTGCGAGCCGGTACGGCCGCAGCTCCTGGCGCGCGATGGTCATTTTGTGTACCTCGTCGGGGCCGTCGGCGAGCCGCAGGGCGCGCAGGTGCGCGTACATCATCGCCAGCGGGAAGTCGTCGGACACCCCGCCGCCGCCGTGCACCTGGATCGCGCGGTCGACGATCTTGAGCGCCATCTGCGGGGCGGCGACCTTGATGGCCGCGATCTCGGTGCGCGCCTCCTTGTTGCCGACCGTGTCCATCAGCCAGGCGGCCTTGAGGGTCAGCAGCCGGGCCATCTCGATCTCGATGCGCGCCTCGGCGATCCAGTCCTGGATGTTGGCGCGCGCGCTGAGCGGACGACCGAAGGTGACCCGGGTCGACGCCCGCAGGCACATCAGCTCCAGCGCCCGCTCCGCCATCCCGACCGCGCGCATGCAGTGGTGGATGCGCCCCGGTCCGAGCCGGGCCTGGCTGATCATGAATCCCGCACCGGCACCGGCCAACACGTCGGCATCCGGGACCCGGACGTTCTCGAACAGCACCTCGGCGTGGCCCTCGCGGTCCTGGTAGCCGAACACCGGCAGCCCGCGCACCACCGTGATCCCGGGGGCGTCGATCGGCACCACCATCATCGACTGCTGGCCGTAGACGGGCCCGGTGGGATCGGTCTTGCCCATCACGATCAGCACCCGGCAGTTGGCGTGCAACGCATTCGAGGTCCACCACTTGCGACCGTTGAGCACCCAGTCGTCGCCGTCGCGGACCATGGTCATCTGGATGTTGGTCGCGTCCGAACTGGCGACGTCGGGCTCGGTCATGGCGAACGCGGAGCGGATGGTGCCCTCCAGCAACGGCCGCAGCCAGCGCTCTTTGTGCTCGTCGGTGCCGAAGAGCGTGAGCACCTCCATGTTCCCGGTGTCCGGGGCGGAGCAGTTGCACGCCTCGGACGCCAGGTGGCTCCGTCCCATGATCTCGGCCAGCGGCGCGTACTCCGAGTTGGTCAGCCCCGGCCCGTACCCGGGATGCGGGTGAAAGAGGTTCCACAACCCCCGCGACCGCGCCTCGACCTTGAGTTCCTCGATGATCGGCGGCTGGAAGTGCGGGTCCCCCGACTCGCGCATCTGCTGCTCGTACACCGCCTCGGCCGGGTAGATCCGCTCGTCCATGAAGGCCAGGAGCTTGTCGCGGTACTCCTGACAGCGTTCGGTGGGTGCGAAATCCATCTGCTTCCCTCTCCCTGGATCAGCGTGCCCGTGACGGCCGCGACCGCGGCGGAATTACCCAAGCAGCGATGCTAGTTCGCGGATGCCGTTACCACCTGCGGACGCGGATATCGCCGCCGAGCCGCAACAAATCGGGGCCGATTCGATTTCGCCAGACCACGAAACGTGATCCGGCGCGAGCGCCGAGGGGCGACAAACACCCCCGAAGTGCGCGAGAATCAGTCATGGCTCGTCCGCTTCCGGCGATGACCACCGACACGCTGCCGCACCCACCGCATCGGCTCCCGGTGCTGGGCGACGTGCTCTCCGCCGATGCCGCGCGTCCCGCGCAGCGATTGGCCGAACTCGCCGGGTTCCTTGGCCCGATGTACGAGACCAAGATCTTCAACCGACACCTCACGGTCGTCTCGGGGCCCGCGGTATATGCGGAGCTCGGTGACGAGAAGCGGTTCGGCAAGCACGTCGGCTTCGCCTTCGCGGCCTCCCGCGAGTTCCTCGGCGACGCACTGCCCACCGCGTACAGCGACGAACCCAACTGGGCGCGAGCGCACAACATCCTGATGCCCGCCTTCACTCTCTCCGCGATGCGCAGCTATCACGACATCATGCTCGAGACCGTCGGCGAGTTCCTTGCCCACTGGGACACCCTGGCCGACGAGGACACCACCGTCGACGTGCACACCGACACGAGCAAACTGACGCTCGAGACGATCGGCCGCATCGGCTTCGGCTATCACTTCGATTCGTTCACGCGCAGCGAGCCCGACCCCTTCGCCGTCGCGGTGGCGCGCATGTTCGCCTACATCGGGCGCGCCGGGTTCCGCATCCCGGTGCACTGGCTGGAGAAGGCGGTCCACGGCAAGGACATCAGACAGAATGCCCGCGATGTCGACTACATCAGGCAGGTGGTCGACGACATCATCCGCGAGCGCCGCCGCCACCCGGACGGTCAGCCCGACGACCTGCTGGCGCTGATGCTCGGCACCGCGGACCCCGAGAGCGGGCAGCGCCTCGAGGACGAGAACATCCGCAATCAGGTGATCAGCTTCCTCAGCGCCGGCCACGAGACCACCTCCGGCACACTCTCGTTCGCGCTGCATCTGCTGGCGACCCACCCCGAGATCGCGGATCGGGCCCGGGCCGAGGTCTCCTCGCTGTGGCCGGCGGGCACGGAGCCGGACCCGATGTTCGCCGACATCCACAAGTTCAAGTACGTGCGCCGGGTCGTCGACGAGACGCTGCGCCTGTGGCCGATCGCCCCCGGCTACTTCCGGGAACCGAAACAGGACACCACCCTCGGCGGCCACCCGGTCCGGAAGGGCCAGGCCCTGTTGGCGCTCACCCTGCGGGTGCAGCGGGACCCGGTGTGGGGCCCGAACCCGCTCGCCTTCGACCCGGACCGGTTCCTCCCGGAGCGCGCCCGAACCCGCCCGACCGGCATCTACAAGCCGTTCGGCACGGGCATGCGCTCGTGCATCGGACGACAGCTCGCCCTGCACGAGTCCACGCTGGCGCTGGCGCTGATCCTGCACCGCTACGAGCTCGATCCCGTGCCGGGCTACCAACTGGAGGTCGCGGAGGAGTTCACGCTCAAGCCCGTCGGCCTGCGGCTGGGTCTGCGGCGACGCTGACCAACCCGAAGTCGACGAACCCCCGCGGTTGGGCGCGTTACGCCGCCCACAGCCGCGCAGGCACGCCAAGATGGAGCCCATGGCAGTCCTCACGGTCGATCGTCCGTCGGTGCCCCACCCGCCGCGCCGGATCCCCCTGCTCGGGGACCTGCTCGACGTCGACGTCACCAAGCCGACGCAGAACGCGATGGCCTGCGCGCGGCGACTCGGCCCGATCTACCAGCGCAAGATCTTCAACTACGTGTTCACCTTCGTCTCCGGCGCAGACCTGGCCACCGAACTCAACGACGAGAGCCGGTTCCAGAAGCACGTCGGCGTCGCCCTGCGGAACCTGCGGCCGATCGGGAACGACGGGCTGTTCACCGCCTACAACTCCGAACCGAACTGGTCGAAGGCCCACAACATCCTGATGCCCGCCTTCACCCAGTCCGCGATGCGCAGCTACCACCAGACCATGCTCGACACCGTGCGCGAGCTGATCGTGCACTGGGACGAGCGCTGCGACTCCGCACCGGTCGAGGTCACCCCGGACATGACCAAGGTGACCCTCGAGACGATCGGCCGGACCGGCTTCGGATACGAGTTCGGCTCCTTCGACCGGGCCGAGCAGGACCCGTTCGTCGGGGCGATGATCCGCTCACTCCGGTTCGCACAGAAGGCCTCGTTCACCCTCCCGATCCCGATCCTGGACCGGGCGATCAAGCGCAAGGCGATCCGCAGGAACCAGGCCGACCTGGCCTACATGGCCCACGTGGTCGACGAGGTGATCCGCTCGCGCCGCGCGAACCCCGATGAGCACCGCGACGACCTGCTCGGCCTGATGCTGTCCGCCGAGGATCCCGAGTCCGGCGAGCGCCTCGACGACGAGAACGTCCGCGACCAGGTGATCACCTTCCTCATCGCCGGTCACGAGACCTCCTCGGGCGCCCTGTCGTTCGCGCTGTACTACCTGGCGAACAACCAGGAGATCGCGGAGCGGGCCCGCGCCGAGATCTACTCGATGTGGCCGCAGGGCACCGACCCAGATCCGGTGTTCGAGCAGATCCCGAAGCTGCGCTACGTGCGGCGGGTCCTCGACGAGACGCTGCGCCTGTGGCCGACCGCGCCCGGCTACATGCGCGAGGCCCGCGAGGACACCGTGCTGGGCGGCCGCTACCCGATGAAGGCGGGTGACGCCGCGTTCGTGCTGTTGCCGCAGCTGCACCGGGACCCCGTCTGGGGCGACGACCCTGACGCCTTCGACCCGGACCGCTTCCTGCCCGCGAACGTCCGCGCACGCCCCGGCCACGTCTACAAGCCGTTCGGCACCGGGATCCGTTCCTGCATCGGCAGGCAGTTCGCGATCCACGAGATCGTGATGGCCCTGGCACTGCTGCTGCACCGCTACGACCTCGAGCCCGAACCCGACTACGAGCTGGACGTCACCGAGCTTCTCACCCTCAAGCCGGAGGGATTCCGGCTGCGCCTGCACCGCCGCTGACAGCGAAGGACACCCATGGAGATCCTCACCATCGTCTGCACCGTCCTGCTCGCCGTCGCCGCGCTGGGCGCGGGGGTGCCCAAGGTGATGCTGCGGGGGCCGGCATGGACGGCGCTGCGCAGGCGCGGGCTGAGCGCCGCGCGGGTCCGCTTCATCGGCGCGGCGGAGCTCGCGGGCGCGGCCGGGCTGATGGTTGGCCTGTACTGGTGGCCGGTCGGGGTCGCCGCCGCCGTTGGCCTGCTCGTGCTGTTCGGGTCCGCGGTCGCCTTCCACATCAGGTACGGCGACTTCGGCAACCCGGATTCCGGCAACGACGCCTGGACGGCATTCGCCCTGGCGAATCTCTCGGTGATCGTGATCGCAACGCTGCTCGTGACGAACTGATCGTCCGCGCAGGTCAGAGTAGCGATATGCCACTCGACGACCGGCTCACTTGCGCCGCGCCGCCAAAGGTGGATGCTGAGAAGTAAGGACACATCCAGCGCCGCCGAGGTCTCACGAGGACCGCCCCGGCACAGCAGCGAGGAGGGTCCGGTGTCCGAGAAAATCGACTATCCGGTCCAACTCATCCAGCCCGACGGGGCCCGGGTACACGGAGCCGGCTACGCGGGCGAGGTCACCGACATCGGCCCGGCGGAGCTGCGCGGCCTGTACGAGGACATGGTCGTGCTGCGCCGCGTGGACGCCGAGGCCACCGCCCTGCAGCGCCAGGGACAGCTGGGGATCTGGGCGCCGAGCCTGGGTCAGGAGGCGTCTCAGATCGGATCCGCGCGCGCACTCGAACCCGACGACTACGTCTTCACCAGCTACCGCGAGCACGGGCTCGCGTACTGCCGCGGCGTGCCGCCGGCGCAGTGGCCCCCGCTGTGGCGGGGCGTGGCGCTGTCGAACTGGGATCCCGCCGAGTTCAACCTGACCAACCCCGCCATCGTCGTCGGCTCGCAGGGGCTGCACGCCACCGGCTATGCGATGGCCGCCCACATGGACGGCGCCGAGATCGCGGTCATGGCGTACTTCGGCGACGGCGCCACCAGCCAGGGCGACCTGTCTGAGGCGCTCGGGTTCGCCGCGAGCTGGGGCGCGGGCGTGGTCTTCTTCTGCCAGAACAATCACTGGGCGATCAGCGAACCGGTGCAGCTGCAGAGCCCCTTCCCGCTGGTGGCCCGGCCCCGCGGGTTCGGGATCCCGGGGATCGCGGTGGACGGCAACGACGTCCTCGCCGTCCTCGCGGTGACGCGGACGGCCGCGCGGCGCGCGCGTGAGGGCGGCGGGCCGACGTTCATCGAGGCCATCACCTACCGGATGGGCCCGCACACCACCTCCGACGACCCGACCCGGTACCGGACCGGTGCGGAGATCGAGCACTGGCGCGCCCGCGATCCCATCGACCGGCTCCGCCGGCTGCTGCTGCGCGAGAACGCGATGGACGAGGAGTTCACCCGCGGGGTCGAAGCCAAGGCCCTCGCGGCGGCCGAGGCCCTTCGGGCGGGCGCCCTCGCCCTGCCCGACCCGGCCCCGCTGACGATGTTCGATCACGTGTACTCCGACCCGCATCCGCTGATCGACGAGGAGCGCGAACAGTTCTCGGCGTACCTGGACACTTTCGACGAGGCGCAGCCATGACCACGATGGCGCTGGGCGCCGCGCTGAACGCCGGCCTGCGCAGGGCGCTCGAGCGCGACCCGAAGGTGCTGCTGATGGGCGAGGACATCGGCAAGCTCGGCGGCGTCTTCCGGGTCACCGACACGCTGCAGAAGGACTTCGGCGCGGCCCGCGTGATCGACACCCCGCTCGCCGAATCCGGCATCATCGGGACCGCGTTCGGGATGGCGCTGCGAGGCTACCGGCCGGTGTGCGAGATCCAGTTCGACGGGTTCGTCTACCCGGCCTTCGACCAGATCGTGTCCCAGGTCGCCAGGATCCATTTCCGCACCGGGGGCCGAGTGCGTGCGCCGCTGACGATCCGGGTGCCGTTCGGCGGCGGAATCGGTGCGGTGGAGCATCATTCGGAGTCTCCGGAGGCGCATTTCGCGCACACGCCGGGCCTGCGCGTGGTCACCCCGTCCACCCCGGACGACGCCTTCCACATGATCATGCAGGCCATCGCCGCGGACGATCCGGTGGTGTTCTTCGAACCCAAGCGCCGGTACTGGGACAAGGGCGAGGTGGACCTCGACGCACCCGCCGCGCTCGACCTGCACCGGGCTCGGGTCGCGGCCCCCGGCACCGACGTCACCCTTGTCGCGTACGGGGCGATGGTGGCCACCGCGCTGTCGGCGGCCGAGATCGCCCGGCAGGAGGGGCATTCGATCGAGGTGATCGATCTGCGCTCGCTCTCCCCGATCGACTTCGACACCATCGAGGCCTCCGTCCGCAAGACCGGGCGGCTGGTCGTCGCGCACGAGGCCCCGGTGTTCCTCGGGCTCGGGTCGGAGATCGCCGCCCGGATCACGGAGCGGTGCTTCTACCAGCTCGAGGCGCCGGTCGCCCGGGTCGGCGGGTTCGCGACGCCCTACCCACCCGCCAGATTGGAGCGGTACTACCTCCCCGACCCGGACCGCATCCTCGACGCGGTCGACCAGATGCTCGCCGCCTGAAGGGACATCCCCGTGCACCCAGCGAACGAGTTCCGGCTGCCCGACCTCGGCGAGGGCCTGACGGACGCGGAACTGGTCCGCTGGTCGGTGGCGGTGGGTGACACCGTCGAACTCGACCAGGTGATCGCGGAGGTGGAGACGGCGAAGGCGTTGGTGGAGTTACCCTCCCCCCTCGCCGGGACGGTGCTGGCCCTGCTCGCCGAACCCGGCACCATCGTCGAGGTGGGCGCGCCCCTGATCCGGATCGGCGAGCCCGGCGCGGGCGACTCCCCCGGCGCAGCGGCGACGCCCGCCGCCGAACCGCCGGACCATCCGGCCACGCTGGTGGGGTACGGGCCGACCGCCGCGCCCGCGAGCCGGAGGCGAAAGGCCGCCCCCACCGCCGCCCCCACCGCCGCCGCGGCCGCGGACGGCGAGCGGGCGCGGCCCGACGCCAAGCCCTCCGTGCGCAGGCTGGCCCATGAGCTCGGCATCGATCTGAACGCCGTGCAGGGCACCGGGTTCGGCGGGGCGATCACCACCGAGGATGTACGCGCACAGGATGTTCCACGAGAAACGGCTGCGCCCCATGACGCCACGCCGACCCGCGAGACCCGCACCCCGATCCGGGGCGTGCGGCGGCAGACCGCGGACGCGGTGACGCGAAGTGCGTTCACCGCCCCGCACGTCACCGAGTTCGTCACCGCCGACGTGAGCGCATCGATGGACCTGGTCGATCGCCTGCACGCGAGTCCCGCCTTCGCCGGCCTCGCGCCGACCCCGCTCGCCCTGGTGGCCAAGGTCCTGTTGGTCGCGCTGCGCGAGCACCCCTCCCTCAACTCGAGCTGGGACGAGGAGCACCAGGAGATCGTCACCAAGCACTACGTGAACCTCGGCATCGCGACCGCCACCCCGCGCGGACTGCTGGTTCCGTCGGTCAAGGATGCCCACCTGATGAGCCTGCTCGAGCTCACCCGGGCGATCCACCAGCTCGTCGAGACCGCCCGCGCCGGCCGGAGTACGCCCGCCGACCTGTCCGGCGGCACCATCACGATCACCAACGTCGGGGTGTTCGGCGTGGACACCGGAACCCCGATCCTCAGCCCGGGAGAGGCGGCCATCCTGTGCCTCGGCGCCATCGCGCCGCGACCGTGGGTGGTCGACGGCGAACTCGCCGTCCGCTCGGTCACCACCCTGGGGCTGTCCTTCGATCACCGCCTGGTCGACGGCGAACAGGGCTCGCGCTTCCTCGCAGACATCGCCGCCGTACTCACCGATCCGCTCACCCTGCTCTGACCGTCCGGCCGGGAGGGCACCCGGCCGGGGTAGAAAGAGTGGGTGCGCCCGAACAGCCCGACCCTCACGGATCCCGTCCGGCTCCGCCGGGCCCGCGCCGCGATCTTCGGCATCTTCGCCGTCAACGGGTTCCTGCTGGCCGCCTGGGTGGTGCACATCCCGGCCATCTCGGAGCGCACCGGCATCAGCCACGCCACCCTCGGCTGGCTGCTCCTGCTGCTGGCCGGCGGCGCCCTGATCGGTATGCAGGTGGCGGGCCCGCTCGCGGACCGCTACGGCAGCCGACTGATGGTGATCCTCGCCGGGGTGTTCATCTCGTTCGGGGTGATCGGACCGGGGCTGGCGACCGATGCGGTCTGGCTCGGCGTGGCACTGACCGTGTTCGGGTTCGGCAACGGCGCGCTGGATGTGTCGATGAACTCGCAGGCCGTGCACGCCGAGCGGCTCTACCGGCGGCCGATCATGTCGGCCTTCCACGCGTTCTTCTCGATCGGTGGGGTCGTCGGGTCGCTCCTCGGCGCCGCCGCCCTTGCCGCCGGATGGCCGCCACTGACCTCGCTGGCCGTCGCGGCCGCGATCGGGTTCGTGACGGTCGCCGGGTGCGCCCCCTTCCTGCTGCCGCACGTCGCCCCCGCCGAACACACGGCCCCCGACCGGGTCGCCGGCCGGCGAGGCACCGGGGCCTCACGCAAGGTGCTGGCGCTCGGCGCGCTCGCCTTCGCGCTGTTCCTGTCCGAGGGGGCCGCGAACGACTGGAGCACGCTGCAGGTCAAGGAGCACCTCGGGACATCCGACGCGATGGCCGCGCTGGCCTTCGGCGCGTTCGCGCTGATGATGACGGTCGGCCGGTTCGGTGCCGACCGGGTCAGCGCCGCGCTCGGACCGGTCGCGGTGGTGCGCTACGGCACGCTGATCGCGGCCGCGGGCATCGGGACGGTGATCGTGTCCGGCTGGGTGTGGCTGACGCTGGCCGGCTGGGCACTGTTCGGGCTCGGGCTGTCCGGCTGCATCCCGCAGATCTTCACCGCGGCGGGCAACCTGAGCGTCGGATCGGCGGGGGTGAACATGTCGCGCGTGGTGGGCATGGGCTACGTCGGGCTGCTCGCGGGTCCCGCGCTGCTCGGCTGGCTGACCAAGCTGATGCCACTGACCGCGACCATGCTGGTGCCGCTGGTGTTCGTGCTGCTGGCGTCGCGGTATGCGGGACTGGTCGGCCGTCCCCGGGTACCGAGCGAGCTCAACCAGTCCGTCTGAGCACCGGCGATTACGCGCAATTCGACGGACACAAAGAACACAGAAGGCGCCCTCCCCGATCATCTCGGGGAGGGCGCCTTCGTCAGCGAATGCGGCGGGCTAGAGGGCCTTGAGCTCCTCGGTCACCGCGGCGACCATCTTCTTGGCGTCGCCGAACAGCATCGAGGTGGTGTCCGCGAAGAACAGCGGGTTGTCGATGCCTGCGTAGCCCGAGGACATCGAACGCTTGAGCACGATGACGGAGCGGGCCTCGTCGACGTTGAGGATCGGCATCCCGTGGATCGGGCTGCTGGGATCGTTGCGCGCCGCGGGGTTGGTGACGTCGTTGGCGCCGATGACGATGGCGACGTCGGTGCGCGAGAACTCACCGTTGATGTCGTCCATCTCCTTCATGGCGTCGTACTCGACATCCGCCTCGGCGAGCAGCACGTTCATGTGACCGGGCATGCGACCCGCGACCGGGTGGATCGCGTACTTGACCTCGACGCCCCTGGCCTCCAGCAACGCCGCCATCTCCTTGACAGCGTGCTGCGCCTGCGCCACCGCGAGACCGTAACCGGGGACGACGATGACCTGGTTGGCGTACGCCATCTGGATCGCCGCATCCGAGGCGGAGGTCGCCTTGACGGTGCCGCCGGTCGCACTCGCGCCGCCCGCCGCGGCGGCGTCGCCACCGAACGAGCCGAAGATGATCGCCGGGATCGACCGGTTCATCGCCTTCGCCATCAGGTTCGTCAAGATGGTGCCCGACGCGCCGACGATCATGCCTGCGACGATCATCGCCTGGTTGTTGAGCGCGAGACCCGCGGCCGCGGCCGACAGACCGGTGAGCGCGTTGAGCAGCGAGATGACGACGGGCATGTCGGCGCCGCCGATCGGCAGCACCACGAACAGGCCCATGACACCGGCCGCGACGAGCAGCCCGACGATCAGCAGCGAGGACTGCGGGTCACCGTCGGCATTGATGCCGATGAACACGGCCAGCCCGATCGAGACCAGCGCGAGGATCATGTTCGCGACCTGGAACGCCTTCGCGTTCGAGACGAACACCTTCTCCACGTTCTTGTTCAGCAGTTCCTGCAGCTTCGCGAACGCCACCAGCGAGCCCCAGAACGAGACCGAACCGATGATCGCGGCGAACAGCGATCCGACGATGAACGGCGCCGAGGGCACCGCCTCGACGGCGGTGAACCCGTCGGAGTTGAGGTACTCGGCCCAGGCGATGAGCGCGACGGTGCCGCCGCCGACACCGTTGAACAGCGCGACCAGCTGCGGCATCGCCGTCATCTTGGTGCGCAGCGCAGGCGGGACGCCGAGGACGACGCCGACCAGCAGGCCACCCGCGATGAGGGCCCAGTTGTCCGTGTCGCGGATGTCGATCAGCACGGCGACCACCGCGATCAGCATGCCCACCGCGGCGATGTAGTTGCCGCGGACCGCGGTCTTCGGGCCGGTGAGGCCGGACAGACCGTAGATGAACATCGAGAACGCGACGATGTAGAGGATCGTGACGAGGTAGCCCATCAGGCGTCAGCCCCCTTCTTCTCGGCCGCCTTGGGGGCGTCCTTCTTGGGCTTGAACATCGCGAGCATGCGGTCGGTGACGACGAAGCCGCCGACGACGTTCAGGGTGCCGAACACCAGCGCGACGAACAGGATGATCTTGATGCTCCACGGCGCATCGCCGGGCAGGTGACCGAGCACGACAAGCGCGCCGAGCACGACGATGCCGTGGATGGCGTTCGTGCCCGACATCAGCGGCGTGTGCAGGGTGTTGGGCACCTTGGAGATGACCGCGAAGCCCACGAACCCGGCCAGGACCAGGATCGCGATGTTGGCAAGAAGTTCGTTGTACATCAGGGCGTTGCCTCCTTGCGGGTGACGCACGCGGCGGCGAGCACCTCGTCGTCGAAGTCCGGCGCGAGCGCGCCGCCCTCGTCGAGCATCAGCTCGATGAGGGCGTACAGGTTCTTCGAGTACAGCTCGCTCGAGTGCTCCGGCATGGTGGCCGGCAGGTTCAGCGGGGAGCAGATGGTCACGCCGTGCTTGACGACGGTCTGACCGGGCTCGGTGATCTCGCAGTTGCCGCCGGTCTCGCCCGCCAGGTCGACGATGACGCTGCCGGGCTTCATGCCCTCGACGGCGGCGGCGGTGACCAGGCGCGGGGCCGGACGGCCGGGCACGAGCGCGGTGGTGATGACCACGTCGAAGCCCTTGATCGCGTCCTCGAGCGCCTGCTGCTGCTGGGCCCGCTCGTCCTCGGTCAGCTCGCGGGCGTAGCCGCCCTCGCCTGCCGCGTCGATGCCCAGGTCCAGCCACTGCGCGCCGACGGAACGGACCTGGTCCGCCACCTCGGGTCGCACGTCGTAGCCGGTGACGCGGCCGCCGAGACGCTTGGCCGTGGCCAGCGCCTGCAGGCCCGCCACGCCGACGCCGAGCACCAGCACGGTGGCCGGCTTGACGGTGCCCGCGGCGGTGGTGAGCATCGGGAAGTACCGGGTGGACTCCGACGCGGCCAGCACGACGGACTTGTAGCCCGCGACGTTGGCCTGCGAGGACAGCGCGTCCATCACCTGGGCGCGGGAGATGCGCGGGATCGCCTCGACGGCATACGCCTCGACCCCGGCGTCCGCGAGCGCGGCGATGCCGGTCTCGTTGGTGCGCGGGGCGAGGAAACCGATCAGCTTCTGGCCGGCGCGCAGCCGGGCGGTCTCCTGGGCGTTCGGGGCCGCGACCTTGAGGACGACGTCCGCGGACCACGCGTCACCGATGGTCGCACCCGCCTCCTCGTACAACTCGTCGGGCATCAGGGCGCCGAGCCCCGCACCGGACTCGACGATGACGTCGAGCCCCTTGCCGCGAAGCGTTGCGACGACCTTGGGTACCAACGCGACCCGGCGTTCGCCGTCGTTCGTTTCCCGAACGACGCCGACCGTTGGGCGCGGCTGCTTAGAGCTCTGCGATGTATCCAACTGTCTGTTTACTTCCTGCGGTAGGTGGTTTTGGAACCGCGGCGGACGGCGGCACCCGTGCGACTTGCGGATGATGACCCAGCTGGCACGAAGTTCACAACACTAGCCAGAGTGGCGCCACGATAGGGGATTCTCATCCCAGCGGGTGGAAACTGAATCGAATCCGAACAGGACCAATCGCCCAACTCGGACATCGATATGTGGCACCGATCACACGCGTAGTCTGGGATTCCGACCGCATCGGAGGTGCCGATGAGCAGGCAGACCAAGCCGACCGTGACGATCGAGCGCGTCTACGACCACCCCGAACCCGAGCCGGGTGCACGGATTTTCGTCGACCGGCTCTGGCCGCGGGGCATCCGCAAGGACGCATTCCACTACGACGACTGGGCCAAGGACCTCGCGCCGTCGACCGAACTGCGGCGGTGGTACAGCCACGAGGAGGCGCACTTCCGGGAGTTCCGGGCGCGCTACCGCGCGGAGCTCGAGTCCGATTTCGGCCAGGAGGCCATCGCCCGCGTCCAGAAGCTCGCGCACGGTCGCCCGCTGGTCCTGCTCACCGCGACCAGGGACCTTGAGCACAGCCACGCCGAGGTGCTCGCCGAGTTCCTGCGGGAGTCGGACTCGTGAGCTCCGAGGACATCGGCGGCGACCCGGCCTGCTGGCTCGACCGGGTGTGCCCCGAGTGCGGGGCGTTCCGGCCCGACGGGACCGAGGACGGCTGCCCGCGGTGTGCGGGCGACGCCGAGCCGCATATCGCCGCCACCCGCCTGCCCAGCACCTAGAGTGGCGCCGGTGAGCGATGCGAAGCAGCCGACGCTGATCGACCGTGAGCCGTTGACCGCCGCCCTGTTCGAGGAGTGGGACATCCTCGACGGCCTGCTGGCCGGGCTCACCGACGAGCAGTGGTCGAGCCCGACGCCGCTGCCGGGCTGGACGGTGCACGATGTCGTCGCCCACCTGATCGGCATCGAGTCGATGCTGAGCGATGTCGAGCCGCCGCTCGCGGCGGACGAGGTGCCCGACTCCCCCCACGTGGTCAACGCGATCGGCGCCTTCAATGAGCGCTGGGTCGCCGGCCTGCGCTCGCACAGCCACGCCGAGGTGCTGTCCGGGTTCCGCGACATCATCCGCACGCGCCGCGCGGCGCTGTCCGCGATGAACCAGGCCGACTTCGACGCCCCGTCGATGACGCCGGTCGGCCCCGACAGCTACGGCCGGTTCATGCGCACCCGGCTGTTCGACTGCTGGTTCCACGAGCACGACATCCGGGACGCCGTCGGCCAGCCCGGCGAGGAGGGCGGGCCGCGGGCCGAGTACTCGTTCGCGGAATTGGTCGGTGGCCTCGGCTTCGCGGTCGGCAAGAAGGGCGGCGCACCGGACGGCTCGACCGTGACGTTCGCGCTGACCGGCCCGCTCGCCCGCGACATCCACATCGCCGTCCACGGCCGCGCCGCCGTCGTCCCCGCCCTGGACGCGCCAGCGACCACGACGCTGCGGCTCGATTCGCGGTTGTTCACCCGGCTCTGCGGGGGACGGGCGTCCGCCGCGGATCACGCCGGGGAGATCGAGGTGCTCGGCGACGAGGCACTCGGCCGCCAGATCGCGGCCAACCTCGCCTTCACCATCTGATGCGACTGTTCCTGTCCTCGTACAGGTTCGGGGCCGACCCCGATCGACTGCTGAGCCTGCTCGACGACCGCGGCCCCGTCGCGGTGATCGCGAACGCGGCGGACGCGTGGGAGGTGGGACGCGACTCGGCGGTGGTCAGCGACGTGATGCCGCTGCGCCGGATGGGCTTCGACGCACGAGAGCTGGACCTGCGCGAATTCATCGGCGACCCGGAATCGCTGCGCGCGGAGCTGACGAGGCAGTCGATGGTGTGGGTGCGCGGCGGCAACACCTTCGTCCTGCGCGCCCAGTTCGCGCGGAGCGGCGCCGACGTGGTGCTGCCTGAGCTGCTGCGTGCCGACTCGCTGGTCTACGCCGGGTACAGCGCCGGGGCCTGCGTGATGTCGCCGTCGCTGCGGGGGCTCGAACTGCTCGACGATCCGGCGGAGGTCGGGCCGGCCTGCGGGACGCCGGTGATCTGGGAGGGGCTCGGCCTGATCGATCAGGCGATCGTGCCGCATTTTCGCTCGCCGGGTTACGGGAGCGAGGAGACGGCCCTGATCGAGGAGGTCGCGGAGAACTACCGGCTGGCGGGCATCCGATACCGGACCCTCACCGACGACGACGCGATCGTCATCGACACGCGGATATGAGTGGTGGCCTGGCCCGCGGGCCAGGCCACCGGTCAGCCGTTGGTCAGCCGAATCCGACGATCCGGTCGGCCGGGATGTGGACCGGCAGGAGGGAGGGACGGCGCATCGTCTTGAGCCTGCGGCGTGAGACCTCATCCGCCCCGTCGAGCAGGGCGTCGACGAGGAGCTCCGGATCCCGCCGCCAGGCCGACCCGATCACCTCCACCGCAGTGTCGGTGAACAAACCCGAATCGGTCAGGGCGTCGCGCCACTGCGCGAACTCTCCCCCGCGCACCAGATCGATCGCCCAGGCGTCGATCTCGCCGCCGTCGAACTCATACGACAGCACGGCGCTGACGAGGTCTTTTGTGTGGGATCCCAGGTCTCTCATCGTGTCGGTCCCTTCGTCAATACTGACGGCATCTTCGCTGTAACACTGTGTGGTGCTGTGGCGATAGCTCACGCTATCGCCGATTCCGTCCCCTGAACCTTCGGCTCGCCAACGATCCGATAACAGAGTGACTGGCGTGACGAATGTGACTCATGGGGCATGCGATGCCGCTATCCGCCGACCCTCACTCCGTCGAGCAATGCGTCGACGAGCAACTCCGGGTCGCGAGACCAGGCGGTCCCGATGGTGTCGACCACCGAGGGGGTGAACATTCCCGAGGACCCGACCGTGTCGAGGTACTCCCCGAACTCGCCCGACCTGATGGCACCGATCACCACCTCGTCGACCACGTCACGGTCCTCGAACTCATAGGCGAAAATCGCGCGGATGATCCCGTCGACTCCGCTGGGCAGTCCGCTCATCGCCCACCTCTTCCCGATTCATATCGGACGCCTCACCGAAATTGGTCGGCGTCTCTGTGTAACGCATTCGCGCTACCGAGCGATAGGGGGAAACCTAACCCAGCGGGCGGGGAGTTTGGGTTGCCGTTGTGAGAACCTTCGGTTACGAACCGACAACTCTGCTGTTTTGCGGATCACGCTGGCGTTATAAGTCCCCGCGGTCTCTTTCGAGCGAGGTCACCACGTTGCCGCCGCTGCGGAACGAGGACATCCGGGTCGCCTAGTAGCCACCCGCACCGGTGGCCACCGAGCCCCCGAAACCCTGTGCGTCCCCCACCCGACGGGTCCACACTTGCTGTGTGGGCGGCTCCGCCGGCTCCACGCCGGAAGCGACGACCGCGGGCGACACAACCGAGGGAGTGCGGGCATGACCGACGGCGTTCCGCAGATACCACCGAGTGCGGTCGACGTCGACCTCTCCGCCGTCGCGGACGGCTGGGACCGGTCGATGTCCGACCTCGAGACCGGCATGTGGCGGATGGAGGAGTCCCAGCCGCGGTTGCGCACCCCCATCGTCGCGGTCGACCTCCTCGATCGCCCGCCGGACTGGGACCGGCTGGTGCGGGCGCACGAGTGGGCCTCGCACATCGTGCCCCGGATCCGGATGCGCGCGGTGGAGCCGGCGTTCGGCCTCGGCAACCCGGTGTGGTCGGTGGACCCCGAGTTCGACCTCGGGTATCACCTGCGGCGCATCCGGCTGCCTGCGCCTGCCGACTTCAACCACGCGCTGCGGATCTGCAGGCACATGGGCACCGAGCCGTTCGACAAGGCCCGGCCGCCGTGGGTGGCGATGCTCATCGAGGGCCTCGACGACGGCCGCGCGGTGTATGTCGTCAAGACGCACCACAGCATGACCGACGGCATGGGCGGCATCCGGATGATGACGCTGCTGCACAGCCGCCGGTCCGCGCCCAGCCCCAACAAGCCGGACCGGCTGCCGGCGCCGCCCGAGCACCTGTCCCACTTCGAGGCGCTCGGCCAGGACGTGCTGACGGAGGTGCGTAAGGCCCCCGGCCGGATCACCGGGCTCATCGCGGGCGCGACCAGGACCGCGGTGGGCGCCCTCGCCGACCCGATCGGCACCGCGAGCGACGCCCTTGGCTATGCCAATTCGCTGCGCCGCATCGTCACCCCTCCCCCGGCGACGGGATCGCCGCTGCTGCGCGGGCGCGGGCTCGGGCGCTGGTTCGGTGTGCTGGAGGTGGGCCTGCCCGAGTTCAAGGCGGCCGCCCGCGCCGCGCACGGCTCGCTCAACGACGCGTACGTCGCCGCGCTGCTCGGTGGTTTCCGCCGCTACGCGCAGGCCCACGGCCAGCAGATCGGCCCGATCCCGATGGGCATGCCGGTGAACATGCGGGCGGCCTCGGACCCCTCGGGCGGCAACCGGTTCGCGGCCGTCCGGTTCGCCGGGCCCGCCGCCGAGGCGGACCCGGTCGAGCGGATCAGGAAGGTGCGCGCCATCGTCCTCGGACTGCGCGAGGAACCGGCGATCGACGCGATCGACCTCGCCGCTCCCGTGCTCAAGCGGTTGCCGAACTGGCTGCTCGCGGAGTGGTACCTGTCCCAGTCCACCGGCCTCGACCTGCAGGCCAGCAACGTCGCGGGCGTCCCGGTCCCGGTGTATCTCGCGGGGGCCCGGATCGAGCGGATGTTCCCGTTCGGTCCCGCGCCCGGCTGCGCGGTGATGGCCACCCTGGTCTCGCACGTGGGCACCTGCTGCATCGGGGTCAACCTCGACACCGCCGCGGTCACCGCTCCCAAGCTGTTCATGCGCTGCCTGCAGGAGAGCCTGGACGAGGTGGTCGCCCTGGCCGGCCCGGACGAAGGGACGCAACGATGACGAGCACGCAGCACCCTCGGGTCTATCTCACCGAGACCGTGACGGCGGCCGAGGACGACGTGCTGCGGTCGTGGCTCAGCCGCCGCCCCACCGACACCGGGCAGCCCGCGACCGCGGTGCCGATCGGCAGCCAGTCGCTGGCCGAGCTCACCCGCAGGCAGGACGACCCGATGCTCACCCCCGTGCGGGTGGTGTGGCTGCCACCGCCCGACAACGGGCATCGACACGGACTGCGGGATGCGCTGTCCCCGCGGGATCCGCTGCATCCGGGCCACGGCGCACAGCGGCGGGTGCTGCGCAGCGACCCGGCGCGCTGCCAGGTGATCGAGGGCGAGCCCGCCCCCCTCAGCGACCTCAAGCGCCGGCTCGACGAGAGCGGCGGCGGCTCGCTGCCGGAATACATCCGTAGGCAGGCCGCCCTCGCGCTGGAACGGTCCGAGCGCGCCCTGCTCGGCAATCAATACAAGGTGTCGCGGTTCGTGACCGAGGAGATCACCGACACCGCCCGCTTCCACGCCGGCATGAGCGAACTGTCCCTGCGGCTGAACGTCCCGCTGGCCGACGTCGACAAGCGGGCAAGGGAGGCGCTCGGTGAGATGGTGGCCGCGCAGAGCAGGCGTGCGATCGCCCTGTGGGATCGGCTGGGCCGCTACTTCTCCCGCGCCTACCGGCTCGACGTCGACACCTCCCGGTTCGAGGAACTGCGTGAGCTGAACCGGGAGCACTCGCTGGTGTTCCTGCCGAGTCACCGCTCGTACCTCGACCCGCTGGTCCTGCGGCCGGCGCTGCTCGCGAACGACCTGCCCCTCAACCACGTGATGGGCGGGCTGAACGTCAGCTTCTGGCCGATCGGGCCGATCAGCAGGCGCAGCGGCACCGTCTTCATCCGCCGCAAGTTCGACGGCGACGAGGTCTACAAGTGGACGCTGCGCGAGTACATGCGCTACCTGCTCACCAAGCGGTTCAACCTCGAGTGGTACATCGAGGGCGGACGCAGCCGCACCGGAAAGCTGCGGCCACCGCGCTTCGGGCTGCTCACCTATCTGACCAAGTCCTATCAGTCCAGCGGCATCAAGGACGTCTACCTGGTACCCGTCTCGCTCACCTACGACCAGCTCTACGAGGTCAGTGCGATGGCCGCCGAGGCACATGGCGAGGCGAAGACGAAGGAGAGCCTGCGCTGGATGGTCGGGTACGTGCGCGCCCAGGGCAAGCGGCACGGCGTGGCGCACGTGACCGTCGGCCGGCCGCTGTCGCTCGCCGAGTCGCTCGGCGGCGAGAAGGACCTGCGGCTGGCCATTCAGAAGACCGCGTTCGAGGTGTGCCATCGGATCAACGAGGTCACCCCGATCACGGTGTCGTCCCTGGTCATGCTCGCCTTCCTCGGCATCGAGGACCGCGCGCTCACCGTCCCCGAGCTGGCCTTCATCCTCACGCCGCTGGTCGACTACATCTCCGCCCGCGCGCTGCCGACCGCAGGCGGTGTGGACCTGCAGAACCCGCAGGTGTACCGCAAGGCCCTGGACACGCACGTGGAATCCGGTGTGCTGCAGTGCTTCGACAAGGGCGGCACACGCGTCTACTACCTCGGCAAGGACCAGCATCTGGTGGCGGCGTTCTACCGCAACAACACCATCCACTTCTTTGTGGTCCGGGCGATCACGGAGCTGGTGCTGCTGGGCGCCATCGAGGCGCAGTACAGCAACCTGGAGGTCGACGGCTGGATCGAGGCGAAGCGGATCCGCGATCTGCTCAAGTTCGAGTTCTTCTTCAGCGACCGGGACACCTTCGAACACGACATGCGCCGGGAGATGAGCCTGATCGACCCGGCGTGGGAGAGCAACCTCGACGATCCGAAGCTGGCCGAGAACATGCTCGACCGGGTACGCCCCTACCTGGCGCACCGGGTCCTGCAACCGTTCCTCGAGGCCTACCAGGTGGTGGCCGATCAGCTGGTCCACACCCCGCTGTCCGGGAAGTTCAACGAGAAGGACTTCATCACAACGTGTCTCGCGTTGGCCGAGCAGCGGCGGCTGCGCCAGCAGATCGCCAGCAGCGAGTCCATCTCGAGCGAGCTGTTCGGCACCGCGCTGAAACTGGCACGCAACCGCAATCTGGTCGAGGCCGCCGACGGGGACGCCGACGGCGACCTGGCGCGGCGGCGGACGGCATTCGCCGCCGAGATCCGCACCCTGGTCGCCCGGATACGGCACATCCGCGGCCTCACCCAGGGGCGCCTCGACCAGTTCCGGGAGCCCAGCACATCGCCCGAGGAGCGTGATCTGTGAGCGATGTGGATGCGTTGCACAAGGCCATCGCCGCCGCCGAGCCCGGCCCGCGGACCCTCGCCGCGTTCGACCTGGACGGCACCCTGATCAGCGGCTACTCCGCGAGCGTGGTGTACCGGGATCGGCTGCGCCGCTTCGACATCAGCCTCGCCGAGCTGCTGCGCACCACCGGGGCGGCGATCGACACCCAGTTCCGCGGCGCCGACGTCGGGGGGCTGATGCGGATCGGGGTCCAAGCCCTGGCCGGGCGGATGGACGACGAGCTGCGCGAGTGGGGGCAGCGGCTGTTCCGTCAGGAGATCGCCGGGATGATCTACCCGGAGGTCCGTGGGCTGCTCGCCGCGCACCGGCGCGCCGGCCACACGATCGTGATGGCCACCTCAGCCACGCCGTACCAAGCCCAGTGGGTGGCGGCGGACCTCGACATCTCGGACGTGCTGTCGACCGAACCGGAGGTCGTCGACGGGATGCTCACCGGCGAGCTGGCGACGCCGCCGCTGTGGGGGCAGGCCAAGGCCGACGCGTTGCGCTCGTACGCCGCCAGGAAGGAGGCCAATCTGTCGCGCAGCTTCGCGTACTCCAATGGCGGCGAGGACATTCCGATGCTGGAGTCGGTGGGGCATCCGGTGGCGCTGAACCCGGACCGCAAGCTGACCGGTGTCGCCCAGCGGAAGGGCTGGCCGGTGGTGAACCTGCGCAAGCCGCAGCTCGGCGCCGATCCGGTGTCGGTGGTGCGGACCACCGCCGCCGTCAGCGCGCTGATGGCGACGGCCGTGGCGGGCGGCGCGGCCGGGCTGGTCCTGCGCAACCGGCAGAGCGCGGCGAACCTCGTCGGCACCTTCGGTCCGGACCTGGCCCTGGCGATCTGCGGGGTCTCGGTGAAGATCAGCGGCAAGGACAACGCGTGGAGCGATCGACCCGCGGTGTTCATGTTCAACCACACCAGTTCGCTGGACATGCTGATCGTCGGCGGGGTGATCCGCCGCGACGTGACCGGGGTGGCGAAGATGGAGGCCTCCCGAGATCCGCGGTTCGTGCCGATCGGCGCGCTGCTGGACGTCGCGTACATCGACCGGTCGGACAGCGAGAAGGCGAAGGCCGCGCTGGCGCCGGCGGTGGACAAGCTGAAGTCGGGCATCTCGATCGCGATCTCGCCGGAGGGGACCCGGACGGTGACGCCGCGCCTCGGCAGGTTCAAAAAGGGCGGCTTCCACCTGGCCATCCAGGCGGGGGTGCCGATCGTGCCGATCGTCATCCACAACGCCGGAGAGCTGATGTGGCGCAACTCACTTGTCGCGCATCCGGGCACGGTGTACGTGGACGTGCTGGAGCCGGTGAGCACCGAGAACTGGACCGTGGAGACGCTCGACAAGCATGTCGACGAGGTGCGGACGCTGTTCGAGGAGCGCCTGCACGACGGGCACCAGTAGGGCCGGATCGCCACCCGGGTTCCGATCCGGGGAGGCGACCGTGCCAGCCCTTGTGATGTAGAACTCGCCGATTTCGGGTTGCCCCAGGAGGGCTTCCATTTCTTAAGGTTCGCTAATAATTCGTCCGTACCTTCGTGCCCGATGTGGGTCGGGGCGGCGCCACTCTCCGCTGGGGCGGCCGCCGCACATCGCACGGACAGGACGGAACCCAGTAGTTTTGATGAGCATTGCCAGACCAGAATGGACCAGCCGACTTCTCCAACGCCTGCTCACCGTCACAGCGGCGCTGCTCGCGTGCGCGATGCTCGCGGGGATCTCGGGTCAGGCGACCGCGGGCGCTGCGCCCGTCGCACACCGCGCGCCGTCGGGTGGGTACGAGGAAGTATGGGTCCCCTCGGAGATGGGCCCGATCAAGGTGCAGATCCAGTGGGCCTCCCGCGGCGGCAATGCCGCGCTGTACCTGCTCGACGGGCTGAGGGCGCGTGACGATCGCAACGCCTGGACATTCGAGACCAACGCGCTCGACCAGTTCCGCAACGACAACGTCACCCTGGTGATGCCGGTCGGTGGCGAATCCAGCTTCTACACCGACTGGATGGCACCGTCGAACCTCAACGGACAGCAGACCACCTACAAGTGGGAGACCTTCCTGACCCGTGACCTGCCGAACTACCTCGAGACCCGCGGCGTCTCCCGCAACAACAACGGCGTGCTCGGTCTGTCGATGGGCGGCTCCGCGGCGATGACGCTCGCGGCGCACCATCGCGACCAGTTCACCTTCGCCGGCTCCCTGTCGGGCTACCTCAACCTGTCCGCACCGGGCATGCGGGAGGCCATCCGCGTCGCGATGCTCGACGCCGGTCGCTACAACGTCGACTCCATGTGGGGCCCGCCCTGGTCGCCCTTGTGGTTGCGCAACGACCCGTTCGTCCAGGCCGAGCAACTACGCGGCCTGTCCATGTATGTCTATGCGGCGAGCGGCCTTCCGGGCCCCTACGATCAGCCGAACGCCCCGATCGAGTACTTCAACACCGCAGCGGGCATGGGACTCGAGGCATTGGCGTTGGCCAACACCCGCGCCTTCGAGTTCCGCTTGAACTCGATGGGCATCCCGGCCACATACAGCTTCCCGGCCAGCGGCACCCACTCGTGGCAGTACTGGTCCGCCGAACTGTGGAAGGCGCGCCCCCAGATCCTGAACACCTTGAACGCGTGGTGAGACTGTCCACTCGTTTCGCGAAGCGCCCGGCGGCCTGGAAGTTCCAGGCCGCCGGGCGTTTTCGTTGCTCCGCACTGCTTCGACCGCTGCCCGCCGAATCCGGTGTCTAACGGAGCTCTAATCTCCGTCGCGCACAGTGCGGACATGACATTCGAACCGCGATCGACGCTTCGAGTCGCCATCGGCGCGGGCGGCACCGGCGGACACATCTACCCCGGACTTGCCGTCGCCGAGGCTCTGCGCGAAGACGCCGATATTCAGATCGACTTCTTCGGCGCCAAGGGCCGACTCGAAGAAACACTCGTGCCCGCGGCGGGCTACCGACTTCATACCGCCGAGGTCGACGGACTGACCGGCCTTCGCGGCAGCGCGAGGGCGGCAACACGACTCGTGCGAGCCAGTGCCCAGTGCGCGAGGCAGATCCGTGAACTCGGCATCGATGTCGTCTTCGGCACCGGCGGATACCCCAGCCTGCCGATCGTGCTGGCCGCCCGCATCGCGGGCATACCGACACTGATTCATGAATCCAACGCCGTGCCGGGACGAGCAAACCGCCTGAGCGCACTCCTGTCGTCCCGGGTGGCGGTGGCATTCCCGGAGGCCGCGCGTTCGTTCACCCGCAACGAGGTTCGGGTGGTCGGCACACCGCTGATGCGGGAGATCGCGAGGCTCGACAAGTGGGCGATTCGCGACCAGGCACGCACCGTCTTCGGCGCGGAACCGGGCCAGAAACTCGTCGTCGTGTGCGGCGGCAGCCTCGGATCTCGTCGGCTCACCGATACCGCGCTGTCGCTGGCGCGACAGTGGCGCGACCGCGACGACGTGCGCCTGGTCGTGAAGGCGGGAACCGAGCATTTCGCGACGGCGTCGGCCGCGGTCGAAGGCCTCGGCAACGTGCTGGTGCTGCCGTATCTGGACAGGATGGACCTGGTGTACGCGGGCGCCGATGTCTTCGTCGGACGGGCGGGAGCGATCACGGTCGCCGAGATTTCCCATGTGGGCGTGCCCAGCGTCCTCGTGCCCTACCCGCACGCGATCGGTGACCATCAGCGACACAACGCGCAGGCGCTCGTGGCTCGCGGCGCCGCCAGGATGCTGGCGGACGGCGACCTGAGCCCGGCAAGCCTGGCGCGATCAATCGACGACCTCGTCGGCGACGCCACTGGGCGCGCGACGGTCGAGCACGCCCTCCATCCGGCAATGAATGACTCCGCGCGAACAGTGGCGAACTGGATCCGGCAGCTCGGCGGCCACAGGTCCGCGGCATATGACGTCGTCAGCGCATGAACACATCAAACGCTGAGCACATCAAACGAAGGGGTGTACCCGTGAATGAATTCTGGTCCGGCAGAAGAGTCTTGGTCACCGGCGGCGAGGGATTCATAGGCAGCAGCCTGGTCGAACAGTTGATCACGCAGGGCGCGGAGGTACGGGTTCTGGCGCACTACAAGCCCTACGCGTCGGCGGGCTTTTTGTCGGAACACCTGGACGATATCGAGATGATTGCCGGAGATGTCCGTGACAGTGGACAGGTCCTCGATGCCGCGGACGGTGTCGACACCATTTTCCACCTCGCGGCACTGATCGGTATCCCCTACAGCTACCAGGCTCCGCTGACCTATCTCGAGACGAATGTGCTGGGCACCCAGAACATCGTCGACGCCGCGCGCCGACGCGATGTGCGACGGGTTGTCCACACGTCGACGAGCGAGGTGTACGGAACCGCCCGAGAGGTGCCCATTTCCGAGGCGCATCCTCTGCAACCCCAGTCGCCCTACTCCGCATCGAAGATCGCCGCGGACATGGTCGCGCTGTCGCATTTCCACTCGTTCGACACCCCGGTCTCGGTCTGCCGTCCGTTCAATACCTACGGCCCTAGGCAATCGACGCGCGCAGTGATTCCCGCGATCCTGCACCAGTTGCACTCCGGCGCAGAGGAGATCGCCGTCGGCGCGCTGACCCCGACCCGGGACTTCACCTATGTCGAGGACACCGCTCGCGGCTTCATGGCGATCGCCGAGTCCGAGCGGACATTGGGCCAGACGCTGAATCTCGGCACCGGCAAGGAGATTTCGATCCGCGACCTGATCGGTCTGCTCATCGAGATCTCGGGTTCCTCCGCATCGATCACCACGGAGGACTCACGCCAGCGTCCCGCCGGGAGCGAGGTCCATCGGCTGGTGTCCGACAACAGGCGGGTGCGGGAGCTGACGGACTGGAGCCCGCAGGTCTCCCTGCGCGACGGGCTCACCCGCACCTCCGAATGGGTCAGGTCTCATCCGATTGCCGACGCTCGCCGCTACCGCGTGTGAGGTGAGCCGATCACGCACCCGAGGTAGCCGGGTTTGACGGCCACGTTCCACGAGTTCCGGTGATATCCGTGTCGGCCTGTAAGGGCCGGTTCAAACTAGTCAGGCTGGGACGGAACAAGCGGCGATCCTGGCAAGGGCGGCCTCGATCAGGTGTCGCCACGGTACGTACGCAGACCGTCTCAGGTGGGTTCGCCGGGCATGTCGGACGATCCATCCGCGATCGAAAACTGCCGCAGTCGTACCTTTTTCGGATCCCATTGCGGGGCTTCGGTCTCGGTGAGGGCGAGGGTCTGCATCGAGGCGGTCAACTCGACGGCGAGGCCGCCATCACTCCCCCGAACGCGCGGCGGGCACCGCGCCGACGCCTCCCGTTTCGGGATGGTGTCGGGCGGTGCCCTATGGTTTCGCCTTTAGGCGGCGAAGGTGAGTTGGTTGCGCCGGTTGTGTGCCGGCATGGGTTGTCGCCTGGGGTCGATCCAGGGGGGTGGGGTGAACCAGGGATGGCTGTCGTCTTTGCTGATGGTCACGGTCCAGTCGCCGCGGTGGATGGTCGTGTGGTGGAAGCGGCAGAGCAGTACCAGGTTTGACAGGTTGGTGGGTCCGCCGTTGGACCAGTGGATTATGTGGTGGGCTTCGGTCCAGGCGGCGGGTCGTCCGCAGCCGGGGAACGCGCAGCCGCAATCCCTCGCATTGAGGGCGCGGCGGAGTTTGCGGGGGATCAGGCGGGTGGTCCGTCCGACATCGATCGGGTTGCCGTCGGAGTCCATGGCGATGGGGGTGATGTCGGCGTCGCAGGAGATCTGGGCGGCGAGGTCGAGGGAGATGGGTCCGAGCCAGGGCATCCAGGCTGGTCCGCGCCGCCGTCCCTTGTGGTGGTGGCCGCGTTCGTGATGGTGGTGTTGGTCGGTGGTGGCGGCGAGGTCGTCGACGAAGACGTTGATGTGGGGTCGTTCGCCGCCTTCGACGGGTGCCTGCCCGGTGTCGAGAAAGCCTCGGACGATGTGGGTGAGGGCGTCGGCTCGGCGTTGAGCGGGCGAGCGTTGGTCCTTGCAGGATTGTCCGTCGCGGTTGTCGGCCCCGGGCCGCGGCTTGGACAGGGCCGAGAGGGCGGTGAGCAGCGCTTCGCCGGAGGCGGCGTCGAGGTGTCCCTTGAGGTGGACGCGGCCGCCGAGCCCGGGTGAGGCGTAGAACTCGTTGAGTTCCGCGTTCTCCGAATCGGGGTTCTTCTTGTCGCCGTTGAGGATCAGCTCGAGCGCCTTCGCGCGGCGGGCGAGGGTGGTGGAGTCTTCGGTGCGGGCTGCGTAGAGCAGGTACCGGGCGCAGGCCTCGGACCGTGTGACGTCGGGCCCGAAGGTCACCGACTCGATGCCCGGCTCGTCAGCGGCCTCTGCGCCATCTCCGTCGGCGCGGTGCGCATCGCCTTCGCCATAGTCACCGTTCGGGCCGGCATCACCGTCAGCTTCGGTTTGGGTGTCATCGGCTTCGCCGGAGCTCTCCCCAGCCTTCGCGGCAGCGTTCAGGCCTGCCGGGTCGTCTCCGTCCGGGACCTTCGCGAGGAGTTCGACGATCACGCGGACCTGGTCGTAGTCGGTCCTGCCTGCATCAAAGGAGGCGGCAACCTCCGGATGCTCCGCCAGCCCCCGCCCGAGTCGGACGATCTTGTTCGCCTGGCCCGGCGTCATGGTGGTCGCGCCCGCGAGCCAGTTGCCGGGCGATGAGGCCCCCGCCTGTTCGGCCACACAGCGCTGGTCGACCTGGTGCATGAGGCGCACCCGCAGCGCCTCGAGTTGCCGCATTCGCAGCGAGAGCGCGGGAATCAGCCGCAGAAGTTCGGCATCAGCGAGCTGCCATGCGGCCACATCCAGTGGCGCGATGAGCATCTCGTCCAGATCCATATTCGAAGTCTACTAGAACATACGTTCGAAAGATGGGAATCGGAGCAATCCATCGAAGATCGATCAAGGCACTAGGATTTGCGATGTCGATGCCGAAACGTAGGGGATGACATGACCCGCACCCGGATTGTGGCCGTACTGCTCGCTACCTCTGCCCTAGCGCTGGCCGCGTGCGATTCATCCAGCACCGAGGGCGATCCGACGGCCGCGCCGGCGCCGCCCACCCTTCCCACCACCGCCGCCGAGATACCCCCGGTCGACACCACGGCCGCCGGTCCCCCGCCGCCCACCGCCGCCCCGGACGATCCGAACACCTGCGCGGCCACCGAGCTGATGCTCACGGCCGGGCAGGTCGAGGGCGCGGCCGGGTCGACCATGATCCCGCTGGTGTTCACCAACATCGGCGGCCGCACCTGCCTGCTGGACGGCTTCCCCGGCGTCTCCTACGTGGCCGAGGAGCACGGCGCCGAGGTCGGCGCGCCTGCGACGCGATCCGGAGCGGGTCAGGGGCCGGTGGAGCTGACCTCGAACGGCAAGGCGACCGCCCAGGTTCGGGCGATCCAGGTCGCGAACTACCCGCCCGAGCTGTGCGATCCGACGCCGGTCGCCGGGCTGCGGGTGTTCCCGCCGAACGCGTACGCCTCGCTGTTCCTGCCGATGCCGGGGACCGGGTGCGCGAAGACCGGACCGGAGGTCACTCAGCTCGAGGTGACCGCGGTGGTCGCGGGCGGGTAGGCGCAAGCCCGCGACTAGGGAACCGCGGCCTGACTTAGCTTTTGAAGACTGAGGACGGGTAGGAACGGATGGCAGTAGGCACGTTTCATATTGGACACACCAGCTACGGTGGGCCCATGAATTCGGCGTGGGTCATTCGGTCTGGGCGCGCAGGGGAACGCGACCAGGCAGCTCTGGACAAAGGCTGTTCCGGCGGAGGTTGGGAAGAAATTCCCGATCTGACGTCATGCACCACCCGAGATTCTGTCCGGTCCGTAGTGCTGGACGTGCGACCCAATGCCTCGCGTGGATTGATCCAAAACACGACCGCGCAACTCTGGGCCCTGCGGAGTCGCATCCAGCCTGGGGACCTCTTGGTCATGCCGATGAAGACAACAAAACAACTGGCACTTGGCCGCGTAACGAGCGGCTACCGCTACGAAGCGGAACACCCGGCCGCGCTGCGCCATATCGTTGACGTCGAGTGGAAGCGCACTGATCTGCCGCGGTCAGCTGTGAAGCAGGACCTGCTGTACACCCTCGGGAGCGTTCTGACGATATTCGCGCCGAGTAAGAACAACGCCGTCGAACGACTTGAACACCTCCTTCAAAATGGCACCGACCCCGGTGCGGTAACCGCGATGCCGAAGGCTGCCGGGTTCAATGGTGGAGAGTCCGATGATGATTCCGCTGTCGACTCTCCCGAGTTCAGCGCAGACTTCGAACAAGCAGCCACAGACCAGATCCTCACCCGAATTGGGGAGGACTTCGCCGGCCACGACCTCGCGACCCTGGTCACCGCGATCCTCGAGGCAGAGGGCTACAAATGCGTCCAAGCACCGCCCGGGCCCGATGGTGGCATTGATATAACCGCCGGCCGAGGCCCATTGGGCCTAGATTCTCCGACCGTGCTTGTACAGGTCAAGTCCGGTAGCCAAGTCGGCTCCCCTGTCGTTTCGCAACTGCAAGGAGTGATGGCAACCCATGGCGCCGATCAGGGCCTGCTGGTGGCGTGGGGCGGATTGACCAAGCAAGCCAGAGATTCGATTAGACACCAGTCGCTGCGAGTGCGGATCTGGGAAGCAGGCGATGTCGTCGAGGCCGTACTGCGCAATTACGACCGCATTTCCGCCGACGTGCAAGCACTTCTCCCACTCAAACGTGTGTGGATGCTCAGCGACGTCGGGGCCTAACTCATCGCGTTCTCCACGGTATCGACAACGGCGATCCCGCATCAGGATGACTCGAGAACTCAACCATGAGTGGCCGACCGTCCGAGGAATGTCCATTTGGATGACCGGGGCAAACAGGCGCTCACGCGCTACGGGTCGTCCGACAGGCAAGCTCCGCGCCGTCGTGCGAAAGAATCCTGCGCCGATGCGTGCCATCGTTGCCCGCTGAGTCGGAAACACCCAACGACGTCGGCGGGATTCGGAGCATGATGGGTGGCATGTCGACCGCCGACCTCTCCGAACTCGTCGCCACCCTGCCCGACGGTGCGGTGCTCACCGATCCGGACCTGACCGAGGGGTATCGGCAGGACTGGGCGGCGGACCCGAACGCCGGCCGCCCGCTCGCGGTGGTCCGCGCGACGTGCACCGAGGACGTGCAGGCGGTGATGCGGTGGGCGTCGGCGCACCAGGTGCCGGTGGTGCCGCGCGGCGCCGGGTCCGGGCTGTCCGGCGGGTCGACCGCCGTCAACGGCGGCATCGTGCTCACCACGGAGCGGATGCGGGAGATCAGCGTCGACCCGGTCACCCGAATCGCGGTCGCCCAGCCAGGCCTGTTCAACGCGGAGGTGAAGAAGGCCGCCGCCGAGCACGGGCTCTGGTATCCCCCGGACCCGTCCTCGTTCGAGATCTGTTCCATCGGCGGGAACGCCGCCACCAATGCGGGCGGCCTGTGCTGCGTGAAGTACGGCGTCACCACTGATTACGTGCTCGGCATGCAGGTGGTGCTGGCCGACGGCACCGCCGTTCGGCTCGGCGGCCCGCGCCTCAAGGACGTCGCCGGGCTCTCGCTCACCAAGCTGTTCGTCGGCAGCGAGGGCACCCTCGGGATCATCACCGAGCTGATCCTGCGGCTGATCCCCGCGCAGCCGCCCGCCTCGACCGTGGTGGCGTCGTTCGGTTCGGTGCAGGACGCGGCCGACGCGGTCCTCGCGATCACACGGAACCTGCGCCCCGCGATGCTCGAGTTCATGGACCACGCCAGCATCAACGCGGTCGAGGACTCCGTGCACATGGGCCTGGACCGGAAGGCGCGGGCGCTGCTGCTCGCGCAGTCCGACGCGCCGGGCGCGGTCGCCGCCGAGGAGATCGCGGCGATGGTCGCGGCCTGCGAAAAGCACGGCGCCACCGAGGTGTTCGCCACCGACGACCCCGCCGAGGGCGAGGCGTTCACGGTGGCGCGGCGGTCGGTGTTCCCGGCCGTGCAGGCACTCGGCAGCCTGCTGCTCGAGGATGTCGGCGTGCCGATGGACGCGCTGCCCCGCCTGATCACCGGCGTCGAGCAGATCGCCGACGATTGCGACGTGCTGATCTGCGTGGTCGCGCACGCGGGCGACGGGAACACGCATCCGCTGATCGTGTTCGACCCCACTGACCCGGACGAGTCAGATCGGGCGCAGCGCGCGTTCGGCCTGGTGATGGACCTGGCGATCGCGTTGGGCGGCACCATCACCGGCGAGCACGGGGTGGGTCGGCTCAAACGGGACTGGCTGCCGAGTCAGCTGGGCGAGGACGTGATGGAGCTGAACCGGCGGATCAAGACCGCGCTGGACCCGGACGGGATCCTGAACCCGGGCGCGATGCTCAAGTAGGTCGGCCGGTCAGAGCGGGGATCCCGCGCTGTTGATGCCGGCGGTGCCGCGTTCCTCGGAGGCTGAGTACATGGCCTCGATCTTCTCGAACGTCTGCTGCATCTCGAGGACCACCGTGATGTGGTCGTCGATTGCCTGAACCATTGAGTAGTCGCCGCCAGACGCCTTCTTCCCAAACTTGGCCGCCAGGTCAATACCGGATTTCAAGCGGTCGCCGAAACCATCAACAATCGACAGCGCGGCTGCGTCGTTCTTTAGGAGAACCAACTGGGCTCTGAACTCAGAGCACCGCTTCGCGCAGCGCCCTGCCACCCCGGGTTCGAGGTATAGGTTTCCTGAATCGACAGCGCCGTCGAGCGCAGACCACGGAGAGTTCATCTCTTCGGACATTCTGACCTCATTCTCAACGGAATGTACTTGCAGCGTGGATCGCTGGACTAGCGCGGAACTAGGGGCTCAAGTTCGGTCGCCGTTCGTATGGCGATCGCACAGGGTTCTTCATCACGGGAGTCGCCGAGGCTGTTGTCGATTCTGACTAGCACGGTCCCCCGGCCCGAAGCGAAGGCAACATCGCAGATCTCGCGAGCTCTGTCAGCGACTTCGCGGTACGAGACCGCATCACGACCACCCAGCTCGAGCGGGGCGAATTCGGTGTTTTGTTCATTGGAACGGACCTCTTCCATCGTCCGCACAGTCGAAAACACCCTCAAGATGTGTTCGGGTCCGTTCCAACGACAGATCTCCCATCCAGGCTGTTTGGCACCGAGTATGTCCTTCGACTCGGTCGCTGGATCCACGCCAACTGCACGCAACGCCTCATCGGGGATGTCATCGCAGGGACTGAATGCCGGCTGGCCCGGCCCGGCTCCTACAGCCTCGGCCTCCCCAGCCACGGTCTCCGAACCACACCCAGCCAGCACCAACGCACCACAAACCAGTCCGACCCCGACCAGACCCCGCAACTGCACTCGCACCCGACACTCCCCACTCCCGGCCGATCGATACCGGTCCACCCTAGATAGACGCATTAACCCGCCTGTCGGTTCCGTACGCGAACCTACGAGTAGTCCCGTGTCCACGCGCGTTCAACTGCCGCCGCTGATCCCAGCTCCGGTCTCGCATCCGGATTGTTCGCATAATGGGTGACGAGGTGAAACATCAGCGCTTCGTCGATCGCGAACTTGCGACAGTCCACCTCGATCATGGGGACCGGTGGCAGTCGATCAATTCGCCATAGCGGGGTCCGGTAGCGGCGTTCCCATGCTGCGTTCGCGTATCCGATAACCAGAACCATCCGATACCCGTTGTAAGCGGCTTTCGCTCCGGCCACCGCCTCCCATGGCAGATAGGACTCGAAGCTCCAGCCGCGATGGCGAATCCCGTCACGCGTCAACTGGACGTAACCGGGGCGCAAAAGCCGGGCTGCAACCGCGACCAAAAAGGTCGCGAGGAAGACCCCGAACAACCCGAACACCACTGCGGCTCCGGGAACGAACGAGCTCGACACGTTGAGGTAAATCTCGATGGCGGCACCGAGGCTCAGTGCGGTCAAGCATGTCATCAACGCGACGAGCAGAACCCACAGCCGTCGCGACTGCCGCAGCTCGGTCGCCGAAATACCCCCGACCGCGATGGTTCGAATATCACCATCGCGATGGTTTGAATCCCGGACCGCAACTCCGAATGCCACGATAAGGAAGAACAGACACCCGAACCCGAAGGAGTACCGCAGAGCGGCGGGGATCCCACCGGCCCAACCAGCCAGGCCAACGAGAACAGCGATCAAACCGAATCCGGTCATCATCGTCATCGCAAGCTTCTCGGACATCGTGTAGCGGGCCGTGGGCCATTCGGATGGGACCTCCAAGCCCCTAGAACGCTGCATTCCATGCCCCCTTCGCGAGCCCACCGACAGCGGCTCCGGCGTCGGTGACCGCGTCGACTCCCGAATCCACGGCGTCATCGAGATCGTCAACGCCGTTCTGATACAACGAATCCACTGCTCCAGATGTGAACAATCCGGCGACCACCCCGACGCCGGCGCCGACCGCCGTACCAACTCCGGGAACGACGGACCCCACCACTGCGCCCGCCCCTGCACCCGCAAGGAGAGAAGCCCCGAACCCCGCTGCACCAGAGACGACGGCCTGGCCCGCTGGCTTGCCGTTGTAGATGTCGTATGCGACACCTGCTGCGGCGAGCACTCCGCCTGCCTTGAGCCCAAGCTTGCTCACGCTGGCTTCGGAGCGTGCTGCTGCAGCGGCTGCATCATCGGCTGTGTGGCTCATCAGCCGTGAGGTATCGAAGTCTCGATAGATCTGTGAGGCGGGGGTTCCTGCGGGCGCAGTTCGTGCGAGCTCGAGGTACTTGGACGCCTCACCAGCAAAGAACTGCGAGTTCTTCAATAGCGCTGAGGCATGCCGTGCGGCAAGAACCCCGGCGGCACCATTGACAAGATCTCCCACAACAAAGAACCACTTGCTACTCAGGTCCGCCCAGACGTTCTTGACCGTTTTCACCGCGAATGCCCATAGCTCACGCGCAGCGTCGACACCATGCTGCGCAGAGTCGTACGCCCGCATCAGCACCTCGTGTCGCTCGACCGCTCCGAGCGCAGCGGCGTGAGCACTCAAGGCTTCCACCGTTGCGTCGGCTCCGTTCGGCGGCGACCCCGGATGGACGGGCACCGGGCCAGGTTCCTGAATCTGCTCGCCCACGACGGCCAGTCCGGCAGCCGCAGCGGCGGCGCGAACCGCACACATGTCATCCTGTGCACGTTGAAGCTGAGCTGCGGCCTCGTCAAAGGCCAGGGCTTGGTCAGCGACCGCGGTCGCCAGTTCGTCGGCTTTGCCGGCGGAAACAGTTGCCCTGGCGCTGAAGCCGTCACCGGCAGTGCCGTCCCATCCCGCGTCGGCCGTGTTTCGCGTCCGGTACAGCTCATCGGCAGCAGCGACGACCATCGGACCGAGGCCGGTTCGCAGCCAGGCTGCCGCCGCGCGGATGGTCTCGGGATTCCCGTCGACGCGTGTATCGATTGGCATCGGCTATTCCGCCCATGCCGTGTTGAATCCGTCGGCCGTCGCCACGTCCTGTTCTCGGTAGCGGGCGTTCGCCTCGGCCACGGCCTCACTCGCCGCGGCCAGAGCCACCACAAGCTGTCCGGCACACTCGCTCAACTGGGCCAGGATCCCCGTCAGGGCTGCTGTCGCATCCCCAGCATCAACGGCGGTCGGCGCCGAGGCGGCGACTGAGTCGAGATCCCCAGCCGCTCGGGCAAGCGACTCCACGATTCCGTCGAGCGCGGCAGAATCCACGAACAGCGTCATACTTGGTCACCTGCCAATGACGCAGTCAGTACCAATATCGAGCTCACCAATGCCCCTCTCTCTGCCAAGATCGCGGTCAGAGCCCGGCCCCGGAACTTGAGATCCCCTGCGCACCGGCCTCGTCCGACGCGGCGTACATGGCCGCGATCTTCTCGAACGTTTGCTGCATCCTTTGGACCTCCACGATGTGATCGCCAATCGCCTGCTCGAGTGAATAGTCGCCGCCGACTGCCTTCTTTTCGAACTTCGTGGCGAGTGTGACGGCCGACTGGAGGTGGTCGCCGAAACCGTCAATCTTCCCAAGGGCGCGCGCACCGCGCTTGATCTCGTCCAACTGGGCTACAAACTCACCGCAGCGCTGCGCACAGCGGCGCGCGACGTCCGGTTCGAGATAGAGGTGTCCTCCATCAACCGCGGACCTCATCGCACCCCAGCCCGAATCCTGCACTTCAGACATACTTCGCCCCCTCCGCTACTTCGGAATCTGCCCCAACAGTTCCCGTGTCGTCCTCGTCGCGATTGCACATGGCTCCTCACCTACCGGAGCGCCACTGGCGTACGCGATCGAAACAAGAACGGCTCCGCCGGCCGACTCCAGCGCAACATCGCAGTTTCGCCGATCATGGTCCGAGACCTCCCGGTAAGAGATCGCAGTCCTGTTGCCGAGTTCTAGCGGAATGAACTCCTCGTTGTTCTTGTTCGAACGAACGTCATCCAGCGTGTAGGTGGTCGCGAATACGGTGAGGTCATGCTGAGACCCGCTCCAGCTGCAGACGTTCCATCCAGGCTGTTTGACGCCAAGCACGTCCCGCGATTCCGTTGCCGAATCCATTCCGACAGTCGTCAGTTCCTCGTCCGGAATGTCATCGCATGGACTGAACACCGGCTCCCCGGCACCAGCCCCGACCGCCTCGGCCTCCCCCGCGACGCTCTCCGAACTACACCCGACCAGCATCAACGCACCACAAGCCGCGCCCAACGCCACGAGACCCCGCGTTCGTACCCGCACCCGACACTCCCCACTCCCGGCCGATCGATACCGGTCCACCCTAGATAGACGCACCAACCCACCCATCGGTTCCACCGTGCGGCCGGATCGAGATGTCCCCGCTCCGCTTGCCTCCCGGACATCGTCGGACCCTCGCGATAGGTTTGCTGATGTCAGGGGTTCCACGACACGCGACAGGGGGAACGATGACCGAGAGTTTCGACGACAGGATCGAGCAGGCCTGGGCCGACTTCCAGTTGGTCCTCGCCGACCATGTCGCAGCCATGGTCGACGACGACCTCCTCGCGTTGGAGCTGGGTGAGGAGTCCTCGGTGGAGGGCTTCGTCCCGTGTGTTCAGTTCCTGGCCTGGGGCGGCGACCAGGTGCGATGCGAGGTCCCGTCCAACGCGTACCTCGATCCCCGGCACCGGCTGTCCCCCGCGGACGAGGCGCGGCTGGTGGAGCTGGGCTGGCATCGCCCCACCCGCGCACCCGAGGACGAGCCGGACGCGGGATCGCCTGCCTTCTTCGTCGACAAGGCCGCGAACTGGGCCGATCAGCTCGCCGCGATGGCGATCACAGTGTTCCGGGAGACGTGGAGCGTGCCGCATCCGAGCTTCCTGCGGACCGAGGCGGTCGGGACCCTGGAGGCGCTCGAGTTCGAACCGGACCTGCCGGACGAGGAGTCGTTCGCGCTGGACCTCGGCGCCGCGGTGGTGCCGCGCGACGACGAGCACCTCTACGAGCTGGTCGGGCTGACCCTGACCCGCCTCTTCGACGAGCCGCCGGGCGACGACGGCCACAGCGACTTCATGCTCGCGCTTGGCCGGGTGGTCGGGTTCGTCGGGCCGCACCTCGACGGCGGCGAGGTGCAGGTGCGCGTGCCGCTGGTGCGCGAGGTCAGCGACCGGACCCGCGCCAGCGAGCTGATCGCCGACCTGAACCGCAGGTGGCCGCACCTCAAGTTCACCCTGGCGACCGACCGCGTAGAGGCCTGGGCGGCCGTGCTCGCGAATCCGTATGTGCCGCAGCACCTCATCGATATGCTCGAGCAGCTGTTCTCGTTCGCGCAGACCGTGGACGACGAGTTCGCGGCGCGGTTCGGCGGGCGGCTGGAGGGCTTCCCGGAGCCCGACCCCGTACCGATGGAGGTCGACCACGGGGAGCTCACCACCCCTCCCCCCGCGCCGGCCCCGAAACCGCTTCGGCAGATGGAACTGTTCACCGACCCCGGTGAGCAGACCCTGTTCGACGAGCCGAGCTGACGGGCGTCACGCCCACCCGTACACCCTGAACCCGGATCGGATCATGCGCACCAAGAAGAAGTCGGACAACGTCGCGGCGCTGGTCAACCAGCTCTACAGAGAGCGTGAACGCGCGTGGGCCGCGGCGCTGGTCACCGCCCAGACGTTCCTCGACACCCTCGCCGACGACGTGCTCGAGGACCTCGACCGCGACCGGCTCAACGCCAAGACGGCCCGGATCAAGGACCGCGAGCGCACCGCGGACAAGGTCCGGCGCCGGGTCGCCGAGGGGCAGATGGCCCGGCCGACCACCACCGACGACATCGCGGACGCCATCCACGACCTCGTCGGGATCAAGGTCCTGTGCAAGACGCCGCGGGACCTCTCCGCCTTCACCGAGAAGCTGTACGAGGCCTGCACCTCGCCCGCCTGCTCGGTGCGCCTGGCCGTTCCGCCGCGGGACTACGTGGCCAATCCCAAGGACAGCGGCTACCGGGCTTATCACGCGGTATTGATGATCAAGGTCGCCACTCACGAGGGCGACCTGGGCGTCAAGGTCGAGGTGCAGGTGAAGACGCTGCTGCAGGACGCGTGGGGCGAGCTGACCCACGAGGACATGTACAAGCCGGGTAAGGCACTCAAGCCCAACGAGTTTCACCGCGACGTGGCGCGACAGATGGCCCAGCTGCTGGACAACGTGGACTCCATGGCCGACCTGCTCGCGGCCGAGCTCGACCGGCAGACCGCGCAGCTCGACGCCGACCCGGACGGGACGGCGCCGGAGGGTTCGGAGGAGCCGACGGTCTACGCGCGGGTCACCCGCACCGGCCCGCGCTACGCCCTCGCCGTCACCCTCGACGGCCGGCAGGGCATCATCCCGGCGCGCTCGGTCCGCAGGCTCGTGGGCTCGAGCGCCCGGATCAACGTCAGCGACTACCTCGACGTCGGCGACATGGTCGACGTCCGGGTCGAGGAGACCGACACCGCGCTGTACTACTACCCGGTCGCCCTCGCCTGAGTCGGTGCGAGCGCAGCCGGCGGCAGGGTCAGGAACCGGCTTCCCTACCTGATTCGACCAACTCAACGGCACGCCCGAGCTCCGCCGCAGCTTCAGTGAAGGCGGGGTCGAAGAAGAGGAAGCTGAGCAGATCGCCCCGGTCTGCCGCCTCGCCGCCGATCAGCCGGGCCAGGGCCCACAACGACGGGTTCTGCGTGCCTCGCAGGCAGGCGAATTGTTCGTTGAAGATCCTGTCCGCGAGCGCGGCGATCTCGCCGGCCTGGTCCAGGGAGGGACCGGCGAAGACGAAACTGATCTGGCGGCCGGTCTCCGGGCAGACGCGCGCATATTCGTTGCGGCGTTCGATCGCGCGCAGATCCTCGATCATGCGGTCGGCCAGCATGGCGCGCATGGAGAGCGCCGCGGCCCCGAACACGTCGGGCTTCCCGGTGTGAGTGGGCTGTTCGGATGGGAACCCGGTCGGCCAGGTCGGGGGATGCGTTGCGACTACACCCAACAGGTCGGCACCGAAATCGATCGCGGGCTTGAGGGGCGTGTTCAGGAGCAACCCGCCGTCGACGTACCAACCGGACCAGCCGTGCGAGTCCGGCACGTGCACCGGGCGGAAGAGCGCCGGCACGGCGGCGGAGGCGAGCACATGGTCGACGGTGAGCATCGTGTCCACGTACGTGATGTTGCGGCTCGCGTCGTAGAGCGGGAGGTCCACGGACGAGTTCCTCTCCACGAACACGACCGTCCCCCTCGTCGCAACGGACGTGGCGGTCACCGCGACGGCGCCGATCGTTCCCGCGGCGATGTTCTCGTGCAGCCTGTCCCACGGCAGCATTCGCCTCAGCGTGTCCCGCAGTGGGTCGGTGTCCAGCAGGCTGGGAAGACGTACCGGGATTCCGGCGATCTGAGCCAGGTAGCGCAGCCCGCTCCCGACGACGCTGTTCACCGGCTCGAAGACATCGTCCAGCCTGAACAATCCCCACCGACGGGCGAGTTCGTCCGACGCCCTCACCACTCCGAGGTCGAAGAGGCCGCCGAGCCCGACCACGTTCAGGGCGCCTGCGCTGGTGCCTACCAGGATCGACGGCCGGGTGTTGTCCGCGACCATGCGTTTCGCCAGCGTCGCCATCGCGCCTGCTTCGAACGCACCTCGTGCGCCCGCTCCCGCTACGACCAGCCCAATGCGTTCAGCCACGATCCGCCCCAATCGACGCACGCGTTTCGCCTCGCTGACTGACGGTACTCCCGCCGGCGCGACGGCACGAGGACGGCGAACAGGAGTTCGGTCGGGCGCGCGACCTGCGCTGTCTCCCCCACCGACTACCGTCTAGCCATGCTCACGCCCGCCGATCGCGACCACACCATCACCACCCTGGTGCGGGCGGTCGGCCAGACCACCTACGACCGCGGGGTCCGCTACGCCCGCGGCGGCTCGGTGCTGGAGCTGGACTGGCTGGCCGCGGAGCGGCGGGCGGTCGGCCTGGTCGACGGGACCGAGCTGTACCGGACGTCGGCGGTTTTCAGCCTGCGCGCCGAGCGGCTCGAGTTCGCGCGCGGCGAGTGCAGCTGCCCGGTCCGGCTGAACTGCAAGCACTCGGTCGCGTTGACGGTCGCGCTCCTCGACCAGCCGGACACCCAGGCGGTCGCGGCGCCGCCGTCCTGGGAGGACGTGCTGGGCGCCGCCCTCGGCGGGGAGGACCGGCGCGACGGCGGGACCGTCCCGCTTGCGGTACAGCTGACGCTGACCCCCGGCCCCCGCTCGCAGTTCTGGCGGCTGTACGCGCGGCTGGCCCGGCCGGGCAGGGCCGGCTGGGTCAACGCGAACATGAACTGGTCGAACCTGCCGACCATGCACGAGGTGGATCCCCGGCACCGGGACCTGCTGAGCGAGCTGCACACGGTGCATCAGCTGGGCGGGCGCAGGCGCAGCGGCTACGGGTCCGCCGAGAAGGACCTCGACCTGACCACGATCACCAGTCGGCGGCTGTGGGCGCTACTCGACGAGGCCGCCGGCGCCGGTATCGAGCTGCTCTACGGCACCAAGGAGCTGGGCGCCCTCCCCCACCCGGGCACCGCCGAGCTGTGCGTGGACATCGACGACACCGGCGGCGACCTCGTCGTCACCCCGACCGTGCGCGCCGACGACTCCGATGGGCCCGTGGTGGTGCTCGGCTTCCTCGGCGAGGACGCGCACGGGGTGATCTACCTGCGCCCCGACGACCCGCAGGCCACCTCGCCCGCGCAGTGGCCGTTCCGGATCGCCCGGCTGTCCGGCACGGCGACGCGCGCGATGCAGGAGCTGGCGATCGCCGGCGCCTCGATCACCGTGCCCGCCGCCGACGCGGACCGGTTCGCGACCTCGTACTACCCGCGGCTGAGCCGGGCCGCGAGCGTCCGCTCGTCCAACGGCTCGTTCACCGCGCCGACGATCGAGGGCCCGACGCTGCTGCTGGACGTCGCGTATCAGGCGGGGCACCGGGCCCGGTTGCACTGGCGGTTCCGCTACGCCGTCGGCGCCGCCGTCCACGAGGTGGAGCTGGCGCCGGGCACCGACGAGTCGTTCCGCGACGCGGCCGGGGAACGGGCGCTGCTCGCCGGGCTGGACCTGCCGCTCGAGCAGCACCGGCTGCTCGGCCCCGGCGGCGGGCTGCTGCCGCGGGTGAGCCTCGACGGGCTCGACACCGCGCGGCTGACCACCGAGCTGCTGCCGCTGCTGCGCGGGCGCGAGGACGTCGAGGTTCGGGTCGAGGGCACCGCCGCCGACTACCGCGACGCCGGCGACACCCTGAGCATCGGGGTCGGCACCGACGCAACCGACAGCGGCGACTGGTTCGACCTGTCCATCACGGTCCGCGTCGAGGACGCCCCGGTGCCGTTCCGGGACCTGTTCGCCGCGCTGACCGCGGGCCAGTCCCACCTGCTGCTGCCCGACGGCGCGTACCTCTCGCTGGACAAGCCGGAGCTGCAGCGGCTGAAGGACCTGATCGCCGAGGCCGCCGGCCTGCACGAGCAGGACCCGAACGGGTTGCGGCTGAGCCGGTTCCAGGTCTCGCTCTGGGAGGAGTTCGCGGCGCTCGGGGTGGTCGAGCGGCAGGCCGCCCGGTGGCGCGAGCAGGTGCAGGGGCTGCTGGACGTGGCGGCCTCGTCCACCCTCGACGCGCCGGGCTCGCTGCGGGCGACGCTGCGGCCGTACCAGCTCGACGGGTTCCGCTGGCTGAGCTTCCTCTGGTCGAACGGGCTCGGCGGCATCCTCGCCGACGACATGGGCCTCGGCAAGACGGTGCAGTCGCTGGCGCTGATCTGCCAGGCGCGGGAGGCGAACCCGTCCGATCCGCCGGTGCTGATCGTGGCGCCGACGTCGGTGGTCTCGAACTGGGCGTCGGAGGCCGCGCGCTTCGCCCCGCACCTGCGGGTGGTCACGATGTCCGAGACCGCGGCGAAACGCGGTGCGCCGCTGACGGAGTCGATCGAGGCCGCGGACGTGGTGGTCACCTCGTACACCCTGGCCCGACTCGACGACAAGGAGTACGCGGCGCACCGCTGGTCGATGCTGCTGCTCGACGAGGCGCAGTTCGTCAAGAACCACCGGTCCAAGGCGTACCTGACCATGCGCCGGATCGAGGCGCCGACGAAGATCGCGATCACCGGCACCCCGATGGAGAACAACCTGATGGAGCTGTGGTCGCTGCTGTCGATCACCGCGCCCGGGCTGTTCCCGAACCCGACCCGGTTCGCCGAGTACTACCGCACCCCCATCGAGAACGGCGGCGACGTCGAGCTGCTCGGCCGGCTGCGGCGGCGGATCAAGCCGCTGATCCTGCGCCGCACCAAGGAGCAGGTCGCCTCCGACCTGCCCGCGAAGCAGGAGCAGGTGCTCGAGGTGGAGCTGTCGCCGCGGCACCGCAAGCTCTACGACACCCACCTGCAGCGCGAGCGGCAGAAGATCCTCGGTCTGGTCGAGAACGTGGACGCCAACCGGTTCACCATCCTGCAGTCGCTGACGCTGCTGCGCCGGCTGAGCCTGGACGCGTCGCTGATCGACGACGCACACGCGTCGATCGCGTCGGCGAAGATCGACGCCCTGCTAGAGCAGCTGGCGGACGTGATCGACGGCGGCCACCGGGCGCTGGTGTTCAGCCAGTTCACCGGGTTCCTGGACCGGGTGCGCACGCGGCTGGACGCCGAGGGCATCGACTACGCCTACCTCGACGGCCGCACCCGGGACCGGGCGAAGGTGTTGGGCGAGTTCAAGAACGGCGAGGCGCCGGTGTTCCTGATCAGCCTCAAGGCAGGCGGGTTCGGGCTGAACCTGACCGAGGCCGACTACTGCTTCCTGCTCGACCCGTGGTGGAACCCGGCCAGCGAGGCGCAGGCCGTGGACCGCACCCACCGGATCGGGCAGACCAGGAACGTGATGGTGTACCGGCTGATCGCCAGGGACACCATCGAGGAGAAGGTGATGGCGCTGCAGGCCCGCAAGTCGGAGCTGTTCGCCAGCGTGGTGGACGAGGGCGGGGCATTCAACGCGACGCTGTCCGCGGAGGACATCCGGGAGCTGTTCGGATAGCGCTCAGCTCGCGATGCCCGCGGCGGACGCCAACGCCTCGACCACCCAGTCGTCGTAGTCCGTTGCGCTCCAGCCCCGTTCGTCGATGAGCAGGGCGTGGGTCTCGGGGCTCTGCAGCGCCAGCCCGACGTCGACGCAGCGGTCCACGTCGAGTCCGTCGACCTTGCCTGCGAGCGCGGTCGCCAGGTGCCGCAGCACCGTCTCGTGATGCTCGCAGGTGGTGGCCCACAGCTGCGCCACCTCCGGGTCCGCCCCCGCGGCCGCGCGGACCGCCAGCAGCACCGGGGCCACCCGGTCCAGGATCAGCCGCGCGCCGTGGACCTGGATCCGTAACTGCGCCATCGGGTCCGGCTCGGCGATGGCCTCGGCGACCCAGGGCCGGTCCAGTGTCGCGATCGGCTCGTCGTCGCCCGCGATCGAGACGTCGAGCAGCGCGGCGAGCACGCTGCGCTTGTTGCCGAACACGAAGTAGACGGTCTGCACGGCGACGCCCGCCTCGGTCGCGATCGCCTTGATGGTGGTCGACGCGTAGCCGGTGGTGGTGAACAGGGTGCGCGCCGCGGTGAGGATCTTCCGCCGCGCCGGTGTCTTGTCGTCCTCGTTCGGTGTTGCCACGAACTGAAGTGTAGATCTAGAGTGACGCACTAGAGCATCACTCTAGTGAAATGAATGGGAGATCGACATGACCTCGGTACTGGTTCTGGGCGGATACGGCGCAGTGGGCGTGCACGTAGTCGAGAGGCTGCGCGCGGCGGGCATCGACGCCCTGGCCGCCGGCCGGGACGCATCGCGGGCGGACCGGGTGGTCGACCTCGCCGATCCCCGCTCGCTGGAGTCGGGACTGGATGGGGTGGCGGCGGTGGTGAACTGCTCCGGCGCCGAGGACCCCGCGGTCGCGGCTGCGGTCGCCGGGCGCGGGATCCCGTTCGTCGACATCACCGCGACGTCCGAATACGCGCGGGAGCTGGAGCTAGTGGACGGGCCGGTGCTGCTGGGTGTCGGGATCGCCCCGGGCCTGAGCGGCCTGCTCGCGACCGAGGCGGCGCGCGCGGGCGGGCCGGTGGACGTGCTGATCGGGCTCGGCGCGGGCGAGGCGCACGGCCCCGCCGCGACGGCCTGGACGTACGGGCTGCTTGGCAAGCGCTTCAATGATCCGGACGGCTCCCAGGTGCGCAACTACACCCGGCCGACGCGCTTCTACCTCCCGGCCGAGGCGGGCTACCCGCGGTTCCCGGCGCTGCGCACGGACTTCGCCGACCAGCACCGGCTGACCGCGAAACTCGGCGTCCCGGTCCGCAGCTACCTGCGGCTGGACTCCCGGCTCGCGACCCTCGGCCTGGCCGCGCTGACCTGGGCACCCAGGGTCGCGTCACTGGTACCGGCCGGCGGCATGCCCGGCGGCGACGGCTGGGTGATCGCCGCACGCGGCGGCGACGGCAGGTCGTGGTGGGCCACCGGCCGCGGGCAGTCCCGGGCGACGGCGGCGGTCGCGGCGCTGGCGGTCCAGCGGGTGCTGCAGCGCCCGATCGCTGAGCCGACGTGGCTGCACGAGATGGCCAGTCTAGATGAGCTTCGGCCCGCGTTGTCGGAGGCCGGAATAGCGCTCGGCGCCGGATAGTTGATCCGGCTAGTACCCCGCATGGGTAACGTGCAAGGCATCCTCCGACGAAAGGACCCGTCACCGTGGCGCACCGCATCGAGCACAAGCCGGCCGAGAACCGCTTCGAGATCCACGTCGACGACGCCATCGCCGGGTACGCCGACTACACCGTGATCGGCGGCGTCCGGGACTTCGACCACACCGTCACCGATCCGGCATTCCGCGGGCAGGGGTTGGCCGGCAAGTTGGTCGCGGCCGCGCTGGACGCGACGCGGGCGGACGGCATCTCGATCGCGACGTCGTGCTCGTATGTCGAGAAGTTTGTCGAGCAGAATCCGGAGTACAAGGACCTGCTGGCGGCGTAGCTACGGGTAGTCGCGGGCGTAGTAGATGCGCACGCCGCCCGGGCATCGGAGGTAATGTGCCGACACGTGGGCGACGACCTTAGCCAGCTGTTATCGGATCAACGCGAGTTCGTCCGCGTTCGCGAGTGGGAACAGTTTCACACTCCGAAGAACCTGGCGATGGCGCTCGGAGGCGAAGTTGGCGAGCTGGCATCTGCCATCGGGCAATTGCTGTCCGACACCCCGCACACCTCACCTGTCGACGAGATCCGCGCTGATGTTGTCGACGAGCTCGGTGATGTGACGCTGTACCTCCTCCGCCTCTATGACGTGGCAGGTATCGATCCGGAATCCGGATTCGATGACGTCGCCGATCTGTCCACTCAGCCCATCCCATGGCCGTCGACGCCTGCGGAGCGATTCGCCGTGGCACAGGCTGTCTTCGACCTCGCAGGCACTGCCGGCCGCGTACTCGAAACACTCCAGTGGGAGGCCAACTCGGCGAGCATGGAGTCGCACGCGCGGGTGGCTCAGAACCTCCCACCGAGACTCAACGCGACAGCCGAGAGCCTTCTAAGAGTGGGTGAGCTTCTTGGAGTGAACGTTGTTCACGCGGCTGCTGCGAAGAATGGGAAGAACATGACCAAGTACCCGGTCGAGCTCAGTCGCGGTTCGAGCAGAAAGTACACGGAGCTTGATGCGGGTGCACACTGACGCGCGCGACTCCGTATCCGATCGCCCACTTGGTGAGCAATCTGCAGTGCGAGACCGATCGATCGAGGCTCCGAGAGCCTGTCCGCGCCCTCCGCTAACCTAATCCAGCGGCCCGACGGACTTCCGCTGTGATGCACAGCCACGGACATGCCCCCACCCGCACGACTCGATTCGTGCTGCCCGGGGGACCTCACTGTGACCTTGCTTCGTACGTCGGCGAACCGCATCGCCGGCATCGCTCATCCCGATTCGTTGGCTGAGCAACTGCTGGAGCAGATGCTATTCAGCACGGGCCGGCGCGCAAGTACTGCAGAACAGAAGTCGTGGAGTCGAAGCCTGCCCGTGCTGGCCCGCGACCTCTCCGAGGCAGGACTCGGCGACGTCGAGATGCTGGTCGAATACCACCTGCCGCTCACCTCGCAACGCGCCGACGTTGTCCTCGCCGGAACGCACCCCGATACCGGTGCTCCGTCCTACGTGGTCGTCGAGCTGAAGCAGTGGTCGTCGGCGTACCGATACGAGGACAATCCGGACCTGGTCGAGGTGCCGGGCATGCCGGGCGGCCCGAAGCTGCATCCGGTCGCACAGGTGAAGGGGTACTGCGACTACCTAGCCGATTTCGCCAAGGCCATCGCCGATCAACCGGATGCGTTGGCCGGAATGGCGTACCTGCACAACGCAACCGACCCGGCCACGGTCGCCGACCTGCGTTCCTTCCCCACCGGCGTCACCGGTCGACTGTTCACCGCCGCCGATCGCGCCGACATGATCGGATTTCTCCGCTCGCGCCTGACTGCGGGATCCGGGGGCCATTCGCCCGGTGACACCCTGATGCGGTCGGCCGTGGCGCCATCGCAACAGTTGCTCAAGGTCGCGGCGGCGGAGGTGCAGGACCGACCGCAGTTCCACCTGCTCGGCGATCAGCAACTGGCAGTCGACCTGGTGCTGCACGCGGTCGAGCACGCCCGCTCCGCAGACGGCAAACGCATCATCATCGTCACTGGCGGTCCGGGCAGCGGCAAGAGCGTCATCGCGTTGTCGCTTGTCGGCGAGCTCGCCCGACGCGGCCGAACCGTGCTGCACGCGACAGGTTCTCGCTCGTTCACCCAGACACTGCGCAAGGTCGCGGGGCACCGGGCTCCGCGGGTACAGAAGATGTTCAAGTACTTCAACCAATTCATGACCGCCGAACGCAATGGACTCGACGTCCTCATCCTCGACGAGGCCCACCGGATCCGCGAGACTTCCGTCGACCGGTACACCAAGGCGGAGTTGCGCACCGACCGGCCACAGATCGACGAGCTGATCGCCGCGGCCCGAGTCCCGGTTTTCCTGCTCGACGAGCACCAGGTGGTGCGGCCAGGGGAAATGGGTTCACTCGAACAGATTCAACAGCACGCGCGCTCGCTTGGCCTCGAGACGCAGCACGTACACCTGGGCGAGCAGTTCCGGTGCGGCGGCAGCGAAGAGTACCTGCTGTGGGTCAAACGGCTCCTCGGTCTGGTCGAAGGCGCGCCGTACCAATGGAAGGGTGATCCGCAGTTCCAAGTCCTGGTCGCCGACAGTCCACACGAGGTCTCTCGCAGCAGATCGACCGCGGCTACTCTGCCCGCATGACCGCCGGATATTGCTGGCCATGGAGCGATGCCCGCAAGGACGGCAGCCTCGTCCCCGACGTCACCGTTGGCGACTGGGCTCGGCCGTGGAACAGCAAGAGTGACAGGAGAATCGGTGACGCTCCGCCGGCGCCGCTGTGGGCAACTGAGGACGGCGGCTTCCACCAGGTCGGCTGTGTGTACACGGCACAGGGATTCGAGTACGACTGGAATGGCGTCATCCTGGGCCCCGACCTGGTGTGGAGGGAGGGCCGATTCACGACGATTCGAGCGGCGAATCGGGATCCGGACTTCAAGAACCACAACAGGATTCCCGATGCACGCTTCGACAAGCTGGTCCGAAACGTCTACAAGGTGTTACTCACCCGCGGAATGGTCGGCACCGTCGTCTACTCGACCGACGAACAGACGAGGAATGCGCTGCGCGAGATAGTCGACGATTCCCGCGAGGGTCGGGTTCCCTAACGAAGAAGATACGCAGATTGCAAGTTCTCGCCGGCTTCCCTTAAGTACACAGTTCTCCCTTCGAGTTCCTTGTTCCACTGCTGGCCTGTTGTCGTCACTCCAGATGCGTGCTGGCCGAGTCATCGATCTGCGCATACTTGGTCCAGTTCAGCACAGACTCGGCGCGGATACGGAACTCGGGCCTATGGCCGGCCGACCACGAGGAGGGAGTGGCACTTGCCGAGGTGGTCGAGAATTCAGCGCTCGCTCCGTAGCTCTGGTGGGTAACGCTTGGGCGTGATCTGCATTTCCCAATAGGGGAAGCGTCATCAGAACCCGCGATGGTTCATAGGCACATTTCCCATGCCCGCTCCACCGCCCCAGAGGTTTCCCAGAGATACTGAAGGTGCAGGTCACTGGTCTGTGCTCAACGACCATGAAGCTCAGAGATCTCTCCACCCGAAGAGCCGCTTTGGATAGCGTGTCGGTGGTGACCTGTAAGCTCTCGTGCATGTCGGAGGCAACTGAAGCAAGCGCTCAACCAGCGAAGACGCGTAGGAAGAGCCCAGATGGCGCGTCTTCGACAAGCGCGGTGTTGAGTTCGTACGTAGGTAACAACGCACCGGTGTTCCGTGACATCTTGAAGATGTTCGTTCCGGTGGGATCGACGGTCGCAGACGTCACATGGGGGAAGGGTGCATTCTGGACGGGAGTACCGGACGGCCTGTATGAGGTAAAGCCGTCTGACCTTCAGATGGGCATCGACTGCCGCGATCTCCCGTACGAGGATGGCACAATCGACGCCCTCGTATTGGACCCGCCGTACATGGAGGGCTTGTTCCGCAAGGACACGGGTCACATGGCGGGATCTGGCACACATTCGGCGTTCCGCGAGCGCTATAGCAACAGCCAAGCGACTGCTGAGGTCAAGGATGCTCCCAAGTGGCATGACGCCGTCCTTGATCTTTACTTTAAAGCAGGATGGGAGGCGAAGCGCGTCCTTCGGAATTATGGCATCTTTATTGTCAAATGCCAGGACGAGGTTTCAGCCAATCGTCAAAGGCTCACACATATCGAGCTTATTAACGAGTGGGCCGAGGACTTCTATTGCAAAGACCTCTTCGTCGTGACGCGCCCAAATAAGCCAGTCGTCGCTCGGATGCTCAAGCAGGAACACGCACGAAAGAACCACAGCTACTTCCTTGTTTTTGTCAAGAGAAACCCGGAGTTCCCTAAGCGCATCCGACCGACGGCGAATGAAGCAAGGGCATTGGGTATCGATAACCCTCAGCCTTGGCCTGACGATGCACTCTTGAGCGGTGGCGTCGTCGCCGACGCAATGGGGACACTCTTCTAGACGCCGCCTCGACCGCCCTTACCTCCGCGCTTACTCTGTTTCTCTCGCGCGGCGGCTCTCGACTGCCCCCTCACTGCGAGGATGTCATTGAATGACCTTTCCTTACGAATGAGGTCACGCGGATTCTGCAGCTCAGGGCGCTCTTCCTGAACTCGCTGCGCCTCGATCTCAAGGTACGCTTCGGCAATGGTCAGCGACCCGCAGGACTGAACGACCTTGCAATCGTGAGTGATGTAGTACCGTCCATCATCTGGTACAGAATCAGTCCCTCTCTCGATTGCCAATCCGAGGTAGCGGATTCGTTTGAGAACGCCTTGATCATCTGTCATGCTTCCTCCTTGATGACTCCCGCCATCATAGGTTGATCTCCTCGCCGCCGTTCCTCGATGATCTCGTCGAACAGTTTGAAGGGGTCGCGCGAGTAGGGCGCCTTGGGGTTGAGATCGATTGGCTGGAGTGTCTTGATCAGGTTTTTCTGCTGAAGCGGTGTGTAGTCTCTCGCTGAGCCGCGTGTCGCACCTTCCATTGTGACAAGGTCGCTGTTCTTGACAAAAGCGAAGTCCCATTCTCCCCGAAATGCATGGGTATTGACCGCCACGATATCGAATTCTCCGACGAGCAGTGCAGTGGTGTGGACAGACGAACCATCACTGAAATGGACTGTTCGAGCGTCCGACGCGTCACACTGGTAATTCGGCTTGATCAGTCCACCACGCTTCCGAGGCTGCATGCTGTTGGACTGGATACTCTTAACCTCGACACCGATGCGATTGCCCTTGTAGGTAATAATCCAGTCGCCCTTCTCGGTGCGATCATGATCGTCCGGCTTATAGATGCCGGCGAGGTCCGGATGGTCGGTGAAGTACATGTTTCGGCATTTAATCTCGGCCGCATACCCCATGACGAATGATCGCAGACTTGGGTTGGCAGTCAGCAGTTCGTTGATCTCGTCGTAACTCAGGTCCCAGTCTTCCAAGAAGGCCACCCGATCTACCTTGCCTCTCCGTCGTCAGTTGATTCGGACGGATCATAGGCGACGGGCACAGTGGTTGATCTCACTGGATCAATGGTCGTGTGGTATCCCCGGCCCCGGCAAGGTCGTATGGCGAATCGGGCAAGGTTGATGGCGCTCCGGTAGTGAGTCAATGAAGCCGTTCGGCGCTGACGTGGTTAGCACAAGACGTAGAGTGGTCTTGAGGTATGAGGATGGAAGTTCCTACACCGCATCCGAATACGCCATAGGACCAATGACTGACCCGCCGGCCTTGTCACCGACACCATCTGGCGAACCGCCTAGCTCGGGCTGACCATCATCGCGCGCCGCGATCGCCGAGAACCTCGCCCTAATCGAGTGCCGGCCATCGAATACGATCCCCGCCTGCCCGGTTTGCGGTCAGTCGGGGCAACTACGTGATCACGTTGACCGGATCCTTTCGGACCTACCGGTGGTAGGTCACCTGACCCGGCTGCGGGTGCGCCTTCCGCGGTTCACCTGCAGCAGCGAGGCCTGCGAAGCGACGATCTTCCGTAAGCGCTCGACCGGGTCCAGCCCCGAGCAACGGCGTCCCGGCGGTGCGCCCGCTGGATCCTCCAGCGGCTGGCGATCGAGAGCTGGAGCCAGCTGGTCAGGGCGGCCGCAGAGCGGCCCGGCACCATGTCCAGCAGGCGGGCAGGTGCCCGGCGCCGTCAATCGCCCGGTCAGGTCAACGATCACGGCCAAGATGTCCGGATCGTCTTGCCCGCGGCAGTTTTTCCAGTAGTGCTCGTCCGCCCCTAGGGGGCGGACCTGGTCGAGGTGGCAGGGTCGCTGGACGACGATCGCACGGGTCAAGGACATAGCCAACGCATTGACGGCATACCGGCCAGCCCGAGGGGGCTGGCGGCCGCGGACACCGCCCATCTTGGCGGTCCAGTCGAAGCGATCAACGGCGTGCCCGAACACATGAATGAGGCATCGCCGTCGGCACCGCAACCGTGACCACAAACATCTTGCGGTCACTGATCCAATCCGGCCAGCTTCAGGAACGGATCAACGCACTATGAATCCGGAAGAGCCGGTTGGGGCGGTTGCCCCGGGCCAACCGCCCGCCAACCCCCGGCTACTCCCCCCGCGCTACCGTGGACTCGCACACTCCCCACGCAGGACAGAGGAACCATGAGCGACCACGACACCACCGACGACCAGCCGCTGCGGATCGACGGCGCACTCGCCGTGGTCACCGAGCAGCACGACCAGCTGCACGCCCTGTGTGTGCGCACCCTGGCCGAGCTGCTGGGTTCCGAGCCGGACACCGACGAGGACGGCGACATCGCGATCCCCGTGCACGGCTTCGCGGTGTACGTGACGGTCGCGGACGACGGACCGCAGCTGCACGTGTGGTCGTCGATCGTCACCGGCATCACCGATCGCGCGCAGGCCACCACCCAGCTGGTCGCGCTGTCGGAGGAGTGGCCGCGGCTGCGCTTCGCGCTCAGCGAGGAGCACCTGCTGGTCTCGACGCTCGTCGACGCGGACCCGTTCGCGCCGCAGCACCTGCTCAACCTGATCGACGAGATCCACGACCTCACCCACGACCTCGACGACGACTTCGCCGCCCAGTTCGGCGGCACCCTGGACTGCGACGCCGACGACGACAGCTACGCCGGTGACTGCGATGGCGGGGGCTGCGGCGGCGACTGCGCGTGCGGCGACGCCGGCGAGCACGTCGAGGGCGACCTCGGCATCACCGCGGCCACCACGTAGTCGAACCGAACCCCGGTTCTAAGGAGCAGGCGCTCGGCGACATCGCCGGGCGCCTGCTTCATCGCGTCCTCGGCCACAAAGTCGGTCCCTCGCGTTACCCTGCATGCCGACGGTCGGAAGTGCGGCCGGAGCGCGCTGCAGATGGGACCACACCGTTGCCGGACCTCGAAAAGTTCGACCAGGCCGTCGAACTGGCGTGGCGTGAGTTTCGCGGCACCCTCGCCGACCACATCGGCACGATGCGCGGCGAGGACATCCTGGTGGTCGAGCTCGCGGAGGAACCGGGCGTCGGCGGCTACCTCCCGTGTGTGCAGTTCCTGGCCTGGGCCGAGGACCTGGTGCGCTGCGAGGTGCCCTCCAACGCCTTCCTCGACCCTCGCTTCGCGCTGTCCCCCGCCGACGAAGCCCTGCTGATCGAGCTGGGCTGGCAGCACCCCACCTGTGCGCCCGACGCCGATCCCGGGGACGGGTCGCCCGCCCACTTCCTCGACCGCACCGTCCGCTGGTCCGACCAACTGGCGTCGATGGCCGTGGCGGCCTTCCGCGACGTGTGGAGCGTGCCGCACCCGAGCTTCCTGCGGGCCGAGGCCATCGGCAGCCGTGCCGGCAACCTCACCGGACCCACGGTGCGGGACTGGCTTGCCTCGGACGTCGACCCGATGCTGGCCGTCGCCCCGCGCGACCCGGACCACCTGCGCGATCTCGTCGAGGCCGCCCTCACCGATCTTCTCGGCGACCAGCCTCAGGTCGACAGCGACGGCGACTTCGTCCTGACCATCGAGGGGCACGCGGTGTTCGTGATCCCACACGCCACCGAACCCGTCGTCCGGCTGTGGGTGCCGCTGCTCTACCGGATCGGGGGCCGGACCCGGGCCGCCGAGACGGTCGCCGACCTCACCGCGCGCTGGTCGCACCTGCGGTTCGTCCTCCGCGAGGATCGCCTCAACGCGGTGATCGAGGTGCCCGGGTTTCCCTTCGTGCCACGACATCTGACCGACCTGCTCGACCGGATCACCGCCTTCCTCGCCACCGTGGACCGAGCGTTCGCGGGTCGCTTCGACGCCGTCGGCTATCGCACCACCCCGTCGCCCGCCGCGGACCACGAATGCGTGCCGGACGTGCCGCCGTCGCTGATGGCGGTGATGCAGCTGGTGCTCTTCGGCGAGGGCGACCTCGACGCCGAGATGGCGGCCGACGTCTGCGAGCGCGACCGCAGCACCATCCTCGAGTTCATGCGGATCAGCGCGGAGCGCGCGGCGGAGTGGCGTGGCTCGCTGGAAAAGGCTCGCGCCGAGGCGGATCCGGACGAGATCGCGCTGTGTGAGGGCGAGGCCGCGGCCTGGTCCGACACCCTGGCCGCGCTGAGCGGCGCCCTGCGGGTCGTCAGCTTCTCCCGGCCCGGGCTGGCCCCCGCACCCCCGGTGGAACCGCCGCGGCAGATGGAGCTGTTCGAGGACCCGACCGAGCTCACCCTGTTCGACGACCCCCGCTGAGCCGGCCCCCTGAACTACCCCCGCCGCAACCCGCTCGCCCGCAGCACCCGCCGCCGCACCCCGGCCCGCACCGACGCCTCGTCCCCGACGATCCGCACGTGCCCGCGCGCCCGGGTGATGGCCGTGTACAACAGCTCCCGCGTCAGCAGCGACGACTCCTCGCCGGGCAGCACCACGGACACCGTGTCGTACTGGCTGCCCTGGCTGCGGTGGATCGTCATCGCGTACACCGTCTGCACGGCGGACAGCCGGCTCGGGTGCAGCAGCAGCGGGTCCTCGCCGCGGGCGAACGCGGCCACCAGCTCGCCGTCGCCGCGGTCCACCACCACGCCGGTGTCGCCGTTGTAGATCCGCACCTCGTGATCGTTCGCGGTCACCAGCAGCGGCTGCCCGGCGTACCAGCGGTCCGGGTCCAGCCGGGTACCGGTCGCCGCGCCGATCCACTCCATCGACGATCGCGCCCACCACGCCGCGCCGAACGGGCCCTCGCGGTGCGCGCACAGCAGCCGGTGCGCCTCCGACGCCCGCAGCGCCGCCGCCACGTCACCGGCCACGGCCGCCTCGGTCACCGCCGCCGACGTCGTGACCACGTCCGAGCGCAGCGCGGCCAGATCGTCCGGCGCCACGAAGGACACCTCGTCCGCCCCGGACCGCAGGATCGCCATCACCGCGTCCTCGTCGCCGTCGCGCACCGCGACCGCCAGCCGGCCGATCTCGCCGCCGAACCGGCGACCACGGCTGAGCCGAACCACGCCGCCGCGCAACCGGTCCCGCTCCCCCGCGCCGAGCGCGGCCTCGTCCGGATCGTCGGCCGCGTCCAGGTCCGGGTCGACCACCCGTGCCAGCACCGGGTTCTCCGTCCCGGTCACCGGCCGCGCCACCAGGTCCGCCAGCACCGCGCCCGCGTCCACCGAGGTCAGCTGGTCCGGGTCCCCCACCAGCACCAGCCGGGTATCGGGGCGCAGGGCCTCGAGCAGCCGGCACATCATCGTCAGCGACACCATCGACGTCTCGTCGACCACCACCACGTCGTAGGGCAGATGGTTGCCGGCGTTGTAGCGGTACCGGCTCGCGCCCACCCGCTGCCAGCCGAGCATCCGGTGCAGCGTCATCGCCGCCAGCCCGGCGGGCAGCTTTACCTCCTCGGCTTGCTCGCGCACCGCCTCCTGCAGCCGGGCGGCCGCCTTGCCGGTCGGCGCGGCCAGCCCGATCCGCAACCCGGGGCCGTGCTCGGCGGCCAGCAGCGCCAGCACCCGCGCCACCGTGTGCGTCTTGCCGGTGCCGGGGCCGCCGACGATCACCGCCGTCCTATGTGTGGCGGCCACCGCCGCGGCGATGCGCTGCCGGTCCGGGGCCGCCGACCCGCCGAACAGCTCCGACAGCCCGGCACGCAGCCGGTCCTCGTCCACCGCGGGATGGCCGAGGGCGCGCTCGTCGAGCACCCGGCGGATGGTCTGCTCCTGCCGAAAGTACTTCTCCAGGTACAGCAGTCCGCCGTCGTCGGTGTCGACGAGGCGCAGCGGGCGCAGCGGCCCCTTGTCGCCGCCGATCACCAGTGGGCTGCGCCGCAGCGCGGCCAGCACGTCCGCGTCCTCGGGCCAGGGCAGCGCCTCCAGGTCCACCGGCTCCCCGTCCGCGGGCACGTCGACGGTGACCTCCCGGATCCGGCCCAGGTCCAGGCACACCGAGCCGGAGCGCACCGCGCGCACCGCCAGCGCCGTCGCGAGAAGCGCCGCCTCGGCGTCCTCCCCGCCGAGCGCGCCGAGGCGCAGCGCGACGTGCACGTCCGCGGCGGCGAGCACCCCGGCCTCGTTGAACACCCGCAGCGAACCCTTGCCGCGCTGCGCCACCTGCACCTCGGTCACGGCGCCCCCTCGATTCCGGCCAGCAGGTCCGACAGCTCGGTCACCAGCGCGGCGGGCGGATTCCAGTCGAAGACGCCCGCGCCCGCCGGGCTGTCCGGGCCCGCCATGCCCCGCACGAACAGGTACTGCACCCCGCCCAGGTGGGTGGCCGGGTCGTAGCCGGGCAACCGCCAGCGCAGGTAGCGGTGCAGCGCAACCGCATACAGCAGCGCCTGCAGCGGGTAATGGGCGCGCATCATCTCCGCGGCCATCGACTCGGTGGTGAAGTCGGCGGTAGTGAGGTCGCCCGGCGCCAGCCGGTTGGTCTTGTAGTCCACCACCACAAAGCGGGGTCCTGGCAGCCGCAGCACCGCGTCGATGCTGCCGGTGAGGTAGCCGCGCAGCGGGGCCGCGCCGAGGGTCTCGAACAGCGCGGCGTAGCCGGCGAGCGGGTCGTCGGCGGACAGGTGCCTGCGCAGCAGGGGCGCGACCCCGGCGAGGGTCACCTCCGCGCCGGCGTCCTCGCCGCCGGCGAGCGGCAGCTCGAAGTCCAGCTCCGGCAACCGGTCCGACGGCGGGATCGACGCGAGCGTGTGACCGCCGCCCAGGGGCGTGTGCAGCACCGGCACCAGCGCCGCCGCCAGCGCGTCCGGGTCCACGCCCGAGTACCCGGCGGCCACTGTCTCGCGGCAGCAGCACACCAGCTCGGCCTCTAGGTCCGCGGCCGCTGTGTCGATCTCCTCGAGGACCGCGTGCACCAAGGTGCCGAACGCGGCCCCGGCGGGCAGCCCGTTCATCGGCGACGGCAGGCCCACCGCCTCGGTGGGCGAGACCAGCGGCGGCTCGTCTGGCTCGTCGTCGAGCTCGGGTTCCTCCGCCTCGCTGCCGACACTGGGCGGGGCGTCGTGCGCGTGCGCGGTCAGCGCCGAGTAGGAGGTGCGCCGCCACGCGGCGTCGAGGTCGCGGTCGAACCGCGCCGCGGCCAGCTCCCCCACCTCCTCCTGCGGCGGCGTCCACTCCGGCACCACAATCGGGTCGGCGCCGACGGCCTCCACCCGCACCAGCTCGGAGTCGCCCGCCCACGCCGAGAGCCGCTGCGCCACATCCGGATCGGCCGGCACTCGCTCCTGGGCCGGCACCGCCAACTCGCCGTGCCGCCGGGCCAGCAGCATCCGGTGCAGCGGCGCCGCCTTCGTCGAGTACGCCGGCGCCCACCACAGCACCAGCTGGCACATGGCCCGGGTCAGCGCGACGTACAGCAGGCGCAGCTCCTCCCCGGCCTCCTCCTCGTCGTGCCGCTTCTTGCGCTCGTTGTAGCCGGGGCCCTCGGGCCCGCCGACGTCGAGGATGCGGCGGCCGTCGGCGTCGTGCAGCAGCAGCTTGTCGGGCTTCGGGTTCTTCGCCGCATCCCACGCGTACGGCAGATACACCAGCGGGTACTCGAGCCCCTTGGTGGCGTGCACGGTGGCGATCTGCACGGCCGCGGCGTCGCTGTCGAGGCGGCGACTGCGGTCGATGCCGCCGATCGCGGGGTCGCGCATCCGGTCGGTGAGCCAGCGGGTGAGCGCGGTGAGCCCGAGTGATTCGGCGACGGCGGCCTCGTTGAGCAGCTGCGCGACGTGCCGCAGGTCGGTCAGGCGCCGCTCCCCCGCGGCCCGCGACAGCATCCGGGCCTCGAGCCCACTCCACGCGGCGAGCCGCTCGAACAGCGCCGCGAACCCGGACTGCGCGAACACCGCCGACAGGTCCCGCAGCCGCCCGCCGATCTGCGCGACCGCGTCGTCGCCTGCGCCGTCGAGCTCGGCGGCGGTGCGCCCGAGCAGCGGGGTGAGCGCCGCCAGCCGCACCCGGTCCGAGCGGTGTGGCTGCTCGATCGCCTGCAGCAGCCACAGCCAGTCGCGGGCGGCGGGGGTGAGGAACACGCTCAGCCCGCCGACGGTGACCGCGGGCACCCCGGCCCGGTCCAGCGCGTCGTGCACCAGGGCAACCTGCGCATTGGTGCGCACCAACACCGCGATGTCGCCGGGCTCGACGGGCCGCGGGCCGGGGCCCCGGTCCACCGTCTGGCCGCCGCCGAGGAGCCGCACGATGTCCGCGGCCAGGTCCGCCGCGACCCGCCCGCGAAGCGGCCCGACGGCGGGAAAGCCGGTCTTGCCCAACGGTCCCGCACCCGCGCGCGGCAGGTGCCGCAGCCGCAGCGGCACCGCCCCGCCGATCCGCGACCCCTGCTTGGCGGCGTCGACGGGATGCACCACGATCTGCGGGTGGCCGAGCGCGGCGCCGCCATGCAGGTGTGCGAGCGCGTCCAGCAGCGGGGCGTCGCTGCGCCAGTTGGTGGTGAGCTCCTGGTGGCTGTCGGCGGCGCCGACCGCGTCCAGGTAGGCCAGCACCTCCGCGCCGCGGAACGCGTAGATGGCCTGCTTCGGGTCGCCGACCAGGATCAGCGTCGACTGCCCGTGGAAGGCGCTGCGCAGGATCCCCCACTGCAGCGGGTCGGTGTCCTGGAACTCGTCGACCAGCACCACCGAGTAGCGGTCGCGGACCCGGCGGCAGGCGGCCGGGCCGTGCACGGGGTCGGCGAGCACGCCGTGCAGCAGGGCGGGCAGGTCATCGAAGTCGCGGACACCGACCGCGCGCTTGCGGCGGTGCGCCTCGGCCCGCACGGCGGCGGCGAACGCGGCCGCGCCCGCGGCAGGCGTCCCGTCCGCGTCATCCGGGGCAAGGTGCGCCTGCGGGTCGAAGATGGCCGCCCGCGCCGCCTTTCGCGCCTCGCCCGGGGTCAGCGAGGGCGACCCGCCGCGGCCGAAGGTGCTCAGGTACAGGTCGCCGATCACCTCGGCGTTGAGGTCGGTGGCCTCCTCGACCAGCACCGCGTCGGGGTCGCGTTCCCCGGCGATGCCGAGCCCGTCGAGCATCCTCTGGCAGAAGCTGTGGGTGGTGGCGATGGTGGCGGCGTCGAAGTCTGACAGGGCCTGCAGCAGTCGGCGCCTGCGCAGCGCCACGGTGTCGGGGTCGGCGTCGGCGAGGTGCGCGACGAGCGGGTCCCAGCTGCTCGACGGGTCCGCGAGCCCGGCCGCCGCGGAGGCGAAGCGCTCCCGGGTGCGCTCGCGCAGCTCCTTCGTCGCAGCGCGGCTGAACGTGACCAGCAGCAGGCTCGCCGGGTCCACCCCGGACTCGGCGACGAAGCGCGCGGCCAGGCCGACGATGGCGTAGGTCTTGCCGGTGCCCGCGCTCGCCTCGAGAACGGTGGTGCCCTTCGGCAGCAGGCCGAGCAGGTCGAAGGCGGTGCGCCCGTTCACGGTTCTCCCAAGGTCTCGGCCGCCAGCAGCGGGTCCCACAGCTCGCGGGCCACCGCGCCGAAGACGCTGCCCTCCAACGGATCCGGCGCCGCGGCGAGCACGGACAGCGCGGGCGCCGCGCCGTATACGTAGCCGAGGTGCCGGTCGGCGGCGTCGCCGAAGGTGCCTCCCCACTCCTTGCCCGCGGCCTCCATCGCCATCTCCACCGAGGCGCCGCCGGAGCGGCGTTCCGCGTACGCCGCCGACGCGCCGGTCGCCATCGGCGGCGGGGCCTGCAGGCCCCGGTCGCGCAGCTCGACGAGGCGCACCAGCTGGGCCAGCGCGTCCTCGGTCGCGGTGAGGGTGGACTGCCAGGTGGGGCGGCGGTACTGGCCGCGGCCGGTGGTCACCGCCCGCCAGGCGTTCTCGCGCGGCCCAGCCGACGCGGCCACCGCGAGCAGCTGCGCCCACGCCGTCAGCCGGTGTTTGGCCGCCAGCCGCGAGAAGGTGGTCCGCGCGATCACCGTCCCGTACACGCCGCCAACGGTCCCGGTGAGCCGCCGACCGGAGCCGAGATCGACGTCCACGTCGATCGTCTCGGCGCCGCCGGGCTGACGACCGGCGGCGGCGAGGGAGCGCACCGTCGCCTCGATCTCGCCGAGAGCGCTGTCCCCCAGGCCGAACGGCGGTAGGGTGCCGCGGCGCCATTCGGCCGCCCTGAAGTCCGCGACGCCCTCCGCGAAGTCCCGGTCGTCGGCGAGCAGCGTCGCGAGCATGCGTTCGCCGATGTCCCACTTCGCCAGCGGGTCCAGCTCCAGGTCCAGTGCATCGGCGATGTCCTCGTCCAGCTCAGGCACCCGCAGCCCGAGCCGCTGCCGCAGGAACGCCTGGGTGGGGTGGACGAGGAACGCGACCAGCTCGGCGAGGTCGACGTCGCCCGGGGCGGTCGGCGGCAGCGGCTCCGCCAGGAACGCGGCCTCCGGTTCCGGCGGGCGCTGCGCGGCCCGCGCCCCGGCCAGCGCGGCGGCGTCGAAGCTGAACGGTCCCTCGGGCCGGAAGTTGCGGGCGTCGAAGGGCTGCAACGGATGCCGCGTCAGCGCCGCGTCCTCCCGGCCCACCATGGTGTCGAGGACGTCGCACAGTTCGCTGAGCGGGATCGCGGGCGGCCGCCGGGATCCGCTGACCGGGTCGGCGCCGGTGTAGAACAGCACCAGCCTCTCGCTCGCGGACATCACCGCGTCGAGCAGCAGCTGACGGTCCTCGCTGCGCGGATCCCGTTCCCCCGGCAGCGGTCTCCGCGCCAGGACGTCGTCGCCGTCGACGCCCGCGCCGCGTGGGAAGACCTCGTCGTCGAGTCCGAGCAGCACCACCACGCGGTGCGGTACCGAGCGCATCGGCACCATCGTGCACACGGTCAGCTCGCCGGTGCGGAAGTTGGCGCGGGTCGGCCGGCCCGCCAGCCGGGCGCGGAGCATCGCGCGCACGTCGGCCAGCCGCAGCTCGCGGTCGCCGCCGTGCTCGACGGCGGCGGCGAGCTCGCGCTGGGCCTGCCCCAGCTGCCAGGCGTCGCGCTCGCGCACGTCGACGAGCAGGTCGAGCGCGCGGGCCAGGCCAGCCGACCACCGGTCGGTCGGCTGCGGGCCGCGGAGCCCGCGCAGGGACACGTCGAGCCGGTCGACGAACTCGGCGAGCCGTCCGGTGAGGTCGATGTCGTTGCTGTCGACGTCGTCGAGCGGCAGCGACAGCGCGAGCCACTGGGCTTGCCCGTTGGCGCCTTCGCCGGACGCTCCGTCCGCGGCGGCGCCGAGCAGGATGCGGTCCAGCGCCGAGCGCACGGTGTTCTGCGGGAAGTCGCCGAGCCCGAAGTCGGTGCGCTGCAACGGCCCGATCCCCCACCGCGCCCCGGCCGCGGTGGTCCACTCGCGCAGCCGCTCGAGGTCGTCGTCGGTGAACCGGAAGCGGCGGCGGACGGGTTCGGCGGCGGCGAGGTCGAGCACCTGGCTGGCGGTGACGCGACCGTCGGCCAGCCCGAGCAGCGTCGCGACGACGGCGAGCACCGGATTGGTCTGGTGCAGTGCGCGATCGGCGAGCCGCACCCGCAGCCGGTGCCCGGGGTGCCCCACCGATTCCTGGCCGAACGCGGCCCGCACCAGCGGCGCGTAGGTCTCCACGTCCGGGCACATGACCAGCACGTCGCGCGGTTCCAGCGTGGGATCGTCCTGGAACAGGTGCAGCAACGTTTCGCGCAGCACCTCCACCTGGCGGGCCGGGCCGTGGCAGGAGTGCACCTGCACGCTGCCGTCGGCGGCGGCTCCGACATCGGGCGTACGGTCGGCGGCGATGTCGGCCTGCAGCCGGCCGAGCAGGGTGTCCGGGGTCGGGGCGGCGCGGTGGTGCGCGTGCTCGATGCCGGGGCGGCTCAGCCGGGCCTGCAGCTCGCGGACGTCGCGGGCCAGGCCGGCCAGCAGCGGGTGTGTGACGGCGAGCGCGCCGTCGTCCTCGGCGCGGGTGGCCGCCGGCGTGCGGCCGGTCAGCGCGGCCCACATGCCGGGGCTGGGGTGCGGAACCCACAGGTGCACATCGCGATTCGTGGCGATCGCGGACAGCACGTCGATCTGGGCGGTGGTGAGCCGGGTGGGCCCGAACACCGAGAGTCGATCCGGCAGGTCGACCAGACTGGGCTCGTCGCGCAGCCGGGCACAGGCAGCGACCAGTCGCTCGGCGGGGCTGGGGGTGCCGACGCGGCCGCGCAGCCGCCGCCACAGCTCCGCCTGCCAGTGCAGGTCGTCGTCGAGCGGGCCGCCGGCGCCGTCGGTGTCGCGTCCGGCAGCCCAGTCGACCAGCATTGCCGGTCGCTGCGCGCCGTAGCTGCGGAACAGCTCGGTCAGGTGCGCGGCGGTGCCGTAGCGGCGGCCGCGCCGGTGGTCGTCGGTGCCGTTGCCGAGGTGGCGCGCCAGCACGGACGCCCACGGCTCGTCGAGGACGTCGTCGATGACGCCGAGCAGCGTCCAGAGCAGTCGCGCCGGGTTCCACGGGTCCTCGTCCGCGGTCATCCCGGTCGCCGCGGCCATGGCCTCGTCCACCAGCCGGATCGGCGACGGGAACTCGATGTTCGCCGCGACCCCGTCGCCGTCCACGGCGCCGAGGGTGGCCGACAGCCGCTGGGTCAGCCAGCGCTCGACGCCCTTCGCCGGGACCGCGATCACCTCGCGGGCGAACGGGTCGGCCAGCGGGCTCCTCAGCACGTCGGCGAGCGCGGCCGCCAGGGTGTCGGAGCGTTCGGCGCGGTGCAGCGTCAGCACGTACTCCCCCTAGGTTCGAATCTCCCCGATGGTCGGCTCAGGCTTATCACAGCGCACCGACGACCCGGGTGGGGCGCGCACGATCGCTGGTAGAGCGCCCCCGGCCGGTGGCACTATGGAGTTCCGGAGCCAGGCCGGATCTGCTGCCGAGGTGAGTGCCGTGCCGCATCGTCCAGGACGCCATACGCGCGACGGGTCGACGTGACCGATGGCCGGCAGCGATCCGTCCACGGCCCAGCGCGATGTGACCTCCTCGGTGACACCGGAGCTGGCCGCCGCCGGGTTCATCGATGCGACCGAGATCGGCCACGGCGGCTTCGGCGTCGTCTACCGGTGCACGGAGGCGACCCTGGACCGCACCGTGGCCGTGAAGGTGCTCACCGCCGACCTCGACGAGGAGAACCTCACCCGGTTCTTCCGGGAACAGCGGGCGATGGGCAGGCTCACCGGGCATCCCAACATCGTCAACGTCCTGCAGGTCGGCACCACCTCGAGCGGCCTGCCCTACCTGGTGATGCCCTATCACCCGCGACGGTCGCTCGACCTGCGCCTGCGCGACCACGGTCGGCTGTCGCTCGAACAGGCACTGCAACTCGGCGTGAAGGTTGCCGGTGCGGTGGAGTCCGCGCACCGCATCGGCATCCTGCATCGAGACGTCAAACCGGCCAACGTGATCCTCACCGACTACGGCGAACCAGCGCTCGCCGACTTCGGCATCGCACACCTGCCGGACGAGTTCGAGACCGCCACCGGCACGCTCACCGCGACTCCGGCCTTCACCGCACCCGAAATCCTCGGCGGCGGCCCGCCCAGTTCCGCTGGGGACGTGTACGGGCTCGGTGCGACGGTGTTCTGCGCCCTCACCGGCCACCCGACCTTCGAGGCCCGGCCGGACCTGCGCGAACTCGACATCCCCGACGACGTGGCCGCCGCCGTCGAGCGCGCCATGTCCGCGGAGCCGGACGCCCGCCCGACGGCCGCCCAGCTCGGCGACGTCCTACGCGAGATCCAGTTCCGCCACGGTTTTCCCGTCGACGAGATGGCCCTGAAGTCCGTGGCCACTCCGAAGCGCGGCGATCGTCGGCCGTCGACGACCGACACGCGCCAGCTGACCGGGTACTCGACGCGGGGCACGAAGGGAAACCTGCCAGCGGACCTGACGAGCTTCATCGACCGTCGCAGCGAGCTGACCGAGGCGAAGGAGAAGCTGTCGACCTCCCGCCTGGTCACGCTCACCGGGATCGGTGGCGTCGGGAAGACCCGCCTCGCGCTACGGATCGCGACGAGCACCCAGCGCGGCTTCCGCGATGGCGCGTGGCTGGTGGAGTTGTCCGACCTACACGACCAGTCGCTGCTGGCCGGCGTGGTGGCGGCCGCCCTCGGACTGAAGTCCTTCTCTGCCCAGCCCATGCAGACGGTCCTCGCGGAGTTTCTCGAACCACGCCAGACCCTGCTGGTGCTCGACAACTGCGAGCAGCTCGTCGACGCGGTTGCGGACCTGGCCCGAACCCTGCTGCAACGCTGCCCTGAGCTGCGCATCCTGGCCGCCAGCCGGGAGTCGCTCGGCATCGCCGGGGAGGCGACACTTCGGGTGCCGTCACTGAGCGCACCTGCCCCCGACCGGCGGCTCGATCTCGGGGCGCTACCGAACTACGACGCGGTGACCCTGTTCGCCGACCGCGCCGTCGCGGTCGTGTCGGGATTCACGGTCACCGAGGACAACATGGCCGCCGTGGCCGGGATCTGCCACCGGCTCGAGGGATTGCCCCTGCCGATCGAACTGGCGGCGGGGCGATTGCGGGCGCTGTCACCCGAGCAGATCCTGCAACGGCTCACCGACCGCTTCACGCTCCTGACCGGTGGCGGACGCACCGCCCCCACCCGGCAGCAAGCCCTCCGGCTGTCCGTCGACTGGAGCTACGAGTTGTGCACGCCCGAGGAACAGCAACTGTGGGCTCGGCTGTCGGTGTTCGCGGGCAGCTTCGAGCTCGCCGCGGTGGAACATGTCTGTGGCGCCGAACTGACGCCGGACGCGCTGCTCGATCTGGTTGCGTCGCTGGTGGAGAAGTCGATTCTGATCCACGAGGAATCGGCGGCCACCGGCCGGTACGGGCTCCTGGACACCATCCGCGAGTACGGCCTCGAGAAGCTGGCGGAGTCCGGCGAGTACGCGGAGATGCGGCGACGCCACCGGCACTGGTTCCAGCGCCTGGCGCTGCGGGCGGAAGCCGACTGGATAGGCCCCCGCCAGCTGGACTGGATCGCCCGACTGAAGCTGGATCAGCAGAACTTTCGTGAGGCACTGGACGCCAGCATGGCTGGTCCGAGCGATGCGGCGGTCGGTCTCCGGATCACGGCCGCGCTGTTCCCGTTCTGGCTTGCCAGCGGCCAGCTCAACGAGGGCGCCCACTGGACCGAACGAATGCTGACCGTCGAGGGCGTTCCGCGAGGCACGGAGTGGGTGCGCGCGGTGGGCCTCGGCGCGGTGCTCAACGGCTTCCGCGGCGACATCGCCGCAGGCACGGAATGGGTCGGATGGGCGCGCGCGGCAGCGGATCCGGACGACCCGATCGGTGCCGCGACCACCGACTACGCCACGGCCCTTCTCGCGTTGACAACGAATGACGTGCCCACCGCAGCAACATATTTCGACTCCGCCCTGGAGAAGTGCCCCGCCGACAACGACCTGCTGCGGCTCGCCGTCCTGACCGGTGTCGAGGTGACCCGCGGGCTGCTCGGACAGACGGCGACGGCGGCCGACTGCCTCCAGCAGATGCTGGACATCACCGAGCCGCGCGGCGAGGTCGTGTTCCGGGCGTGGGCCCTGCAGACACTCGGGTTGACGGTGTGGCCGACCGATCCACAGCGGGCGATGGTGCTGGTGGAACGGGCGCTGCGACTGTGCCGATCCTTCGACGATCCGTACGGCTCCTCGCTGTGTGTCGACTGCCTGGCCTGGACCGCCGCGGCCGACGGCGACTACCCGAGGTCCGCGGTGTTGCTCGGCTCCGCGCAGTCGATACGGCAGATGGGTGGCGTGCAGAGCATCGCGATCCCGAGCTGGCGCGCACACCACGACGAGTGCGAGCGACAGACCCGCCAGGAACTCGGGCAGAAGTCCTACGACGCGAGCTACGGGGAGGGCGCCTCCAGGAGCTTCGGGAAGGCCGTCGCGTACGCGCTGGCGGAGTCCTCCGCGCCGCCTCGGAGCCCGGCCGCCACGGACAAACCCACTCTGACCAAACGCGAGCTCCAGGTGGCCGGGCTCGTCGCCGAGGGGCTGACGAACAGCGCGATCGCCGGCAGGCTCTTCATCTCGCAACGGACCGCCGAGGGACACGTCCAGCGCATGCTCGCCAAGCTGGGATTCACCTCGCGAACGCAGGTCGCCGCCTGGATGGTCGAACAGGACCGGGGCTGAGACCACGTTCGGGTGGCACTATGGAGTTCCGGAGCCAGGCCAGCTCTCGCGGTCGGCCACGTCTGCTCCCGGGATCTGCCCGTGAGGTGAGTGCCGTGCCGCATCGTCGAGAACACCACAGGTCGGCATGACCGATGGCCGGTGACGATCCGTTCGCGACCCAGCGCGGTGTGACCCCGTCGGTGACCTCGGAGCTGGCCGCCGCCGGCTTCACCGATGCGACCGAGATCGGGTGCGGCGGCTTCGGCGTCGTCTACCGCTGCACGGAGGCGACGCTGGACCGCACCGTGGCCGTGAAGGTGCTCACCGCCGACCTCGACGAGGAGAATCGGACGCGCTTCGTCCGGGAACAGCGGGCGATGGGCCGGCTCACCGGGCATCCCAATATCGTCAACGTCCTGCAGGTCGGCACCACCGCGAGCGGGCTGCCCTTCATCGTGATGCCCTATCACCCGCAGCGATCGCTCGATGTGCGCATCCGCGACCACGGTCCACTGTCGCTCGAGCAGGCACTGCAACTCGGCGTGAAGCTGGCCGGAGCGGTCGAGTCCGCGCACCGGCTGGGCATCCTTCATCGCGACATCAAGCCGGCGAACGTCATCCTCACCGACTATGGGGAGTCGGCGCTGTCCGATTTCGGCATCGCACACATCCCCGACGGGTTCGAGACCACCACCGGTACGTTCACCGCCACCCCTGCCTTCACGGCGCCCGAGGTCCTGGGCGGTGGCCCGCCCAGTGCCTCCGCGGACGTCTACGCGCTCGGCGCCACGGTGTTCTGCGCGCTCACCGGCCACGCGGCCTTCGAACGTCACACCGGCGAGCAGGTCGTCGCGCAGTTCGTGCGGATCACCTCGCAGCCCGTCCCGGACCTGCGTGAACTCCGCATCCCGGACGACGTGGCCGCCGCCATCGAGCACGCCATGTCCGCCGATCCGGACTCCCGCCCGACGGCCGCGCAGCTCGGCGATGCACTGCGTGAGATCCAGTTCCGCCATGGTCTTCCGGTCGACGAGATGGCGTTGCAATCCGTAGCCGATCCGAAGGGCGGCGATCGTCGTCCGTCGACGGGTGGCGGGCTCCCACCGACCGGGCCCTCGACGCGGGGCCGGAAGGGGAACCTGCCCGCGGAGCTGACGAGCTTCGTCAACCGTCGCAGCGAACTGACCGAGGCCAAGGAGATGTTGTCATCCTCAAGGCTGGTGACGCTCACCGGCATCGGCGGCGTCGGGAAGACCCGCCTCTCGCTGCGGATCGCGACGAGCGTCCAGCGTGCCTTCCGCGACGGTGCGTGGCTGGTCGAACTGGCCGACCTGCACGACGAGTCGCTGGTGGTCGGCGTGGTGGCGGCCGCACTCGGGCTGCAGTCGTTCTCTCGCGAGCCGCTGCAGACGGTCCTCGCGGAGTTTCTCGAGCCGCGCCAGATCCTGCTGGTTCTCGACAACTGCGAGCAGGTGATCGACGCGGTCGCGGCCCTCGCCGAGACGCTGCTCACGCACTGCCCCGAACTACGCATCATCGCCACCAGCCGGGAATCGCTCGCCATCGGTGGGGAGGCGACGCTGCGGGTTCCGCCGCTCAGCGCGCCCGCCCCCGACCGCCAGCTCGATCTCGGGGCACTGCCCAGCTACGACGCGGTCACCCTGTTCACCGAACGCGCCGTCGCGGTCGTTCCGGAATTCGTGCTCACCGAGGACAACATGGCCGCCGTGGCCGGGATCTGCCACCGGCTCGACGGGCTGCCGCTGCCGATCGAACTGGCGGCGGGGCGATTGGCTGCACTGTCACCCGAACAGATCCTGCAGCGCCTCACCGACCGCTTCACGCTCCTGACCCGCGGCGGACGCACCGCCCCGACGCGACAGCAGACCCTCCGGCTCAGCGTCGACTGGAGCCATGAGTTGTGCACGCCCGAGGAGCAACAGTTGTGGGCCCGCCTGTCCGTGTTCGCGGGCAGCTTCGAGCTCACGGCAGTGGAGCAGGTCTGCGGCGCCGACCTGACGCCGGGCGCGCTGCTCGACCTGGTCGCGTCGCTGGTGGAGAAGTCGATCCTGATCCACGAGGAATCGGCCACCGCGGGGCGGTACGGGCTCCTGGACACCATCCGCGAGTACGGCCTCGAGAAGCTGGCGGAGTCCGGCGAGTACGCACTGATGCGGCGACGCCACCTGGATTGGTACGAGGGCCTGGCGCTGAGGGCGGCAACGGACTGGATAGGGCCCCGCCAGCTGGATTGGATCGCCCACCTGAAGCTGGATCAGCAGAACTTTCGTGAGGCATTGGATACCAGCATGACGGAGCCGGGCACGGCGGCCGCCGGTCTGCGAATCGCGGCCGCCCTCTACCCGTTCTGGCTCATCAGCGGACAGATCAACGAGGGCGCCCGCTGGACCGAGCGACTGCTGACTGTCGAGGGGGTTCCGCGCGGCCCGGAATGGGTGCGGGCAGTGAGCCTCGGTGCGGCGCTCAACGGCTTTCGGAGCGACATCGAGACCGGTGCCGAGTGGATCGGCTGGGCGCGCGCGGCGGCAGCGGACACCGGCGACCCGGACGCCGCCGCGACCGCGCTCTACGCCGCAGGCGTTCTGGCGTTGGGCGCCAATGACGTATCCACCGCGGCAACACATTTCGACGCCGTCCTGGAGACGTGTCCGCCCGACGACCACCTCCTGCGGGTCATCACCCTGACCGGCGCCGAGGTGGCCAGCGGGCTACTCGGACAACCCGAGCGGGCGGCCGACTACCTCGAACAGGTGCTGGACATCACCGAGCCGCGAGGCGAGCTCGCGTTCCGGTCGTGGGCCGTGCGGACGCTCGGGTTGGCGGTGTGGACGACCGAGCCGGCGAGGGCGATCGCGCTGCTGGAACAGGCTCTGCGACTGTCCCGGTCCGTCGACAATTCGTTCGGCGCCGCTCCGAGCCTCGAGGGCCTGGCCTGGATCGCCGCGGCCGCTGGGGACCACACGAGGTCCGCGGTGCTGCTGGGCTGCGCGCAGGCCATGCGGCAGACGGGTGGCCTTCCGGAGATCGCGATCCCGGGGCTGCGCGCACAGCACGACGAGTGCGAGCGACTGACCCGCAAGGCACTCACGCCGAATTCGTTCGACGCGAGCTACCGCAAGGGCGCGTCCGCGAGTTTCGGGGACGCCGTCGCCTACGCGCTGGGCGAGTCCACCGAGTCGTCTCGGGAGCGGGCCGACACTGGCAAGACCACCCTGACCCGCCGCGAATTCCAGGTCGCCGGCCTCGTCGCGGAGGGCCTGACGAACAGTGCCATCGCCGCCAGGCTGGTGATCTCGAAAAGGACCGCCGAGGGACACGTCGAACGGATCCTCGCCAAGCTGGGATTCACCTCCCGAACGCAGGTCGCCGCCTGGATGGTCGATCAGAACCGGGGCTGACATCGACCCGTGCATCGTCGGGCCGGTCCCGCCGCCCGGGACCCGGGTATGGACCGGCGCGTCGACGTCCGGTAATGATGAGGACAAAGAGTTGAAACCAATTTCACTAGTGACGAGGTATCCCATGCTCGACGCGGCCGCCATCGGCGATGGCATTTTTCAGATTCCCGTTCCCATGTCCCACAACCCCCTGGGCACCACCCTCGTCTACGCGATGGAGTCCCCCGGCGGGATCGTCCTGGTCGATGCCGGCTGGGATGGCGACGAGGGGTGGGAGGGCCTGACCAGCGGACTCGAGTCGGTCGGGCACTCGATCTCCGAGGTCGAGGGCGTCGTGCTCACCCACTTCCATCCGGACCACACGGGTTTGTGCGGGCGGGTGCGCGAGGCCTCCGGGGCCTGGATCGCGATGCACGCCGACGACATGGACATGTTCGGGAAGATGTCCTCCCCCCACGACGAGGTCTGGCTCGCGGACCAGCAGGTGAACCTGACTCGCGCGGGCGCGACGAAGGCGGACCTCGAGGCGTTCGCGGCCGTGGCGAACGGCAAGGCTCCGGCCGGTCCGGAATCGACTCCCGACCGGATCCTCGCCGACGACGAGGTGATCGCGTTGGCCGGGCGCGGGCTGCGGGTGGTGTTCACGCCGGGCCATACCCCCGGCCACGCGTGCTTCTACCTCGAGGACGCCGACGTGATGTTCACCGGCGACCACGTGCTGCAGAAGACCACCCCACACGTCGGCAACTTCGTCTACCCGCTCGAGGAGCGCGACGCACTCGCCGAGTTCCTGGACTCGCTGCGCCGCGTGCAGACGATGGACATCACCCGCGGTCTCGGCGCGCACGGCATCCCGATCGACGACGTCGCGGGCCGGGCAGGCGAGCTGATCGAGCACCACGAGGAGCGGCTCGAGCACCTGTACGCCGCGTTCGGCGACGACCAGATCACCGTCTGGGAGGTGGCCCAGCGGATGAAGTGGTACCGCCCGTGGACCGACTTCCATCCGATGGCCAAGGGCATGGCGCTCTCCGAGGCCGCCGCGCATCTGCGGCACCTCGTCGCGCGCGAGCAGGTCGCACAGGTGCCGGGCAGCGAGCCTGCGCTGTTCGCGCGGCGGTAGGCGACACCGAAAACTCGGTCGCGAAGCCCGGTCCTGTGGGCGAGAATCGCCCCATGTCTGTGGATGTCTCGGCGCCGGCCCGGCTGGGCGAATCGCGTCTCGCCGAAGGGCGAGTGATCGGGTGGGCCGAATGGGGCCGCGCGGACGGGATTCCGGTGCTGCTGAGCCCGGGCGCCGCCACCACCGGGTCGCTCGGGTTCGGCGCCGAGGTCGTCGAGTCGCTCGGCGTGCGCCTCGTCGCGCTCGACCGCCCGGGCCTCGGCCGGTCGACTCCGCTGCCCGGTAAGACCTTTCGAGACTTCGCTGCCGACGTCCGCGAGTTCGCCGCGCTACGGGGTCTCGGCAACCCGGCGATCGTGGGCAACTCTCAGGGTGCGCCCTTCGCGCTCGCGTGCGCGGCGGCGGGTATCGGCGCCGCGGTCGCGATCGTCTCCGGCAGCGACGAGGTGGCGGCGCCGCGGTTCGCCGACGCCCTGCCGGAGCAACTGCGCGATCTGGTCGAGCTGACCGCGTCGGACCCGGACGCCGCGGAGCGACTCTTCGCGACGTTCGACGCGGACGCCATGTGGCAGATGGTGATCGACTCCAGTCCCGCTTCCGACCTCGCCGTCTATCGGGACCCCGCGTTCGAGGATGCCTATCGCGCCAGCATGCGCGAGGCGTTCGCGCCGGGCCCCGGCGGCTACGCCCGCGACACGGTGCTGGCGATGGGCCGCTGGCCCTTCGATCTCACGACGATCCGTGTCCCCGTGGACCTCTGGTACGGCGAGCAGGACACCAGCCATTCACCCGACCAAGGCGAGTGGCTGGCCACCCGCATCCCCGGGGCCGTGGGCCACCTGGTGCCCGGCATCGGCGGTGCCGTCCTGTGGACACATGCCGAACCGATCCTGCGCACGCTGCTCGGTCACCTCGGCTCGCGCACCTAGAGCGCACAGCTACTCTCGGCGACAGCCCTTCGAAGGCGCCGGTTGAACCAGCGCACGAACTGGAAGGGATGACCGAACGCGCACAGGGAGGCATGGCCGCGATGGACCCGATTGACCTGCTGAGGGACGAGATCGCACGGCGTGGGTTGCTGACGGCGCCACTCGCCGACGACGGGATCGTCGTCGGCACCGCACTGCTGCGTGCTGCCGGGGCCGACGTCACGGTGAACATCGATCCCGAGCTCGATGAGCGGTCCGGCCTGGACACCGGCGTGCTCCTTGCTGCTGTCGAACAACTGCTCACGATCTCGACCGCGCGATGGGGTCAGGTGGTCGACTCGATCGCCGAGGAGGTCGAGGACGCGGTCGGCGATCAGAGCGTGATCGAAGAGACCGACCTGCGCGATGACCTGACCCTCAGGTCCGTGGCCGTCTTGCACGACGCGGTACTGCTCTCCTTCCTCGCGCCGAAGCAGTTCCCCGACAGCTGGATCCGGGCCCAGCTCGACGAGGATCTGGTTGTCGAGGATGTCGTCATAGATGAGAAGGACGACGAGGTCGTCGAGTTCGAGTCGCTCGACGACCTCATGGACCACCTGAGCTCGGCCGACGACCGCTAGGTCGCGTGATCCGGGCCACAATCGGAACGAAAAAGCAACCCCTATCGCGATAGTTGGACGTCCGATAACCTGACGTCCATGAGTCAGGATCCGCGCACCAACACCGTCGACGGCGTGCTCCGCCGCTCGGCCGCCAAGTACCCCGATCGCACCGCGCTGACCTTCGACGGTCGCAGCCGCAGCTACCGCGACCTCGACGACGCGGTGACCCGCGCGGCAGGCCACCTGCTGGCGCTCGGACTCGAGTCGGGCGACCGCGTCGCCGCGTACGGCACCAACTCCGACGCGTACGTCATCGGCTTCCTCGCCTGTGCCCGCGCGGGCCTGGTGCACGTGCCGGTGAACTACGCCCTCAAGGGCGAGGAGCTGAGCTACCTGGTGTCGCAGTCCGGGGCGCGGGCGGTGCTGGTCGACCCGGCGCTCGAGGGCACGCTGACCTCGGTGCGCGAGAACCTGGCGATCGAGCACGTGCTGCCGCTGCGCGACGCGGACGGCTCGCTGCTCGAGCTCAGCGGCGCCGGCGAGGTGCCCGCACTGGAGCCGCAGGCCGCCTCGACCGACCTGGTGCAGCTGCTCTACACCTCCGGCACCACGTCGAAGCCCAAGGGCGCCATGATGACCCACGGGGCGCTCGTGCACGAGTACGTCTCGTCGGTGATCGCGCTCGGCCTGGCCGCCGACGACAATCCGCTGGTCTGCATGCCGCTGTACCACTCCGCGGGCATGCACGTGTTCACGATCCCCTACCTGTCCGTGGGCGCGACCGTGAATCTGATGGCGGCGCCGGACATCCCGGAGATCCTGCGCCGGATCGAGGCCGAGAAGATCAAATCGCTGTTCCTCGCGCCGACCGTGTGGGTGCCGCTGGCGAACCACCCGGACCTCGAGACCCGCGACCTGTCCTCGCTGACGAAGGCCCAGTACGGCGCGTCGATCATGCCGGTCACCGTGCTCAACCGACTGCGCGAGCGCTACCCGAACCTGGGCTTCTACAACTGCTTCGGGCAGTCCGAGATCGGGCCGCTGGCAACGGTGCTGCAGCCCGAGGAGCACGAGGCCCGGCCGTCCGCGTGCGGGCGGGCGGTGTTCTTCGTCGAGACCCGGGTGGTCGACGCCGAGGGCAACGACGTGCCCGACGGCGAGTCCGGCGAGGTGCTGTACCGATCGCCGCAGCTGTGCCAGGGCTACTGGGAGAACCCGGAGGCGACGGCGGAGGCGTTCCGCGACGGCTGGTTCCACTCCGGCGACCTCGTCACCCGCGACACCGAGGGCTTCATCACCGTCGTCGACCGCATCAAGGACGTCATCAACACCGGCGGCATCCTGGTCGCCTCCCGCGAGGTCGAGGACGCCGTCTACACCCACCCGGCCGTCGCCGAGGTCGCGGTGATCGGCACCCCCGACGAGAAATGGATCGAGGCGATCACCGCGGTCGTGGTGTTGCGCGAGGACCACGAGCCTGTGACGGCCGAGGCCCTGATCGGGCACGTCAAGGAGCGGATCGCGCCGTTCAAGGTGCCGAAGAACATCCAGTTCGTCGACGCGCTGCCGCGGAACCAGAGCGGGAAGCTGCTCAAGCGGGAGTTGCGGACGGGGGCATAGGGCTGAACCTCAGCAGACCGCAACGGCGCCCCAACCCTCGGTTGGGGCGCCGTTGCGTGTTCGAAACCTGACACGCCACGTTTCGCGTTTCTTTGCGCGTAGGCCGACCTGCGAGCAATGTGGTGGTCGGCGGGTGTGCGGACGGAGGTATCGCCGGTGGACTTTCAGGCCTGGTGGGACTTTGTGTTCGCGCGACGCAGCCAACTGGTCACCGATTCCTACCTCCATGTGAGCGCGGTCGTGCAGTCGATCGTGATCGCGACGATCATCGCCGTCGGCATCGGCATCATGGTTTACCGCAGCCCGATCGGATCCGCGGTGGCCACCGGACTGGCCAGCACCATCCTCACCGTGCCCTCGTTCGCGTTGTTGGGTCTGCTCATCCCGATTCTCGGCCTCGGCGTGCGCCCGACCGTCACCGCACTGGTGCTCTACGGCCTACTGCCGATCATCCGCAACACCATCATCGGTCTCGCCTCGGTGGACCCGGCCATCACCGATGCCGCGCGTGGGGTCGGGATGAACCGCCTTCGCGTGCTCGGGCGGATCGAGATGCCGCTGGCCTGGCCCTCGATCCTGGCCGGCATCCGGGTGAGCACCCAGATGCTGATGGGCATCCTGGCGATCGCCGCCTACGCCAAAGGCCCGGGCCTCGGCAACCTCATCTTCTCGGGCCTGTCCCGCGTGGGCAGCCCGACCGCGGTTCCGCAGGCACTGACCGGCACCGTGCTCATCGTCGTCCTGGCCCTGGTCCTGGACGGGCTCTACGTCCTGCTCGGCCGACTCACCACCTCGAGGGGGATCCGGTGACCGACACCGCATCGCGCAAGGGCACCGCCGCGCACCACGACCACACCCACGGGGTCGAGATCGTCCTCGACGACGTGGTCAAGCGCTACCCCGGGCAGGTGGACGCCGCGGTCGACCACGTCTCGATGACGATCCCCGCCGGCGAGACCGTGGTGTTCGTCGGCCCCTCCGGGTGCGGGAAGACCACCACCATGCGGATGATCAACCGGCTGATCGAGCCGTCGTCGGGACGGATCACCATCGGCGGCAAGGACGCGCTGTCGATCGACCCCGACCAACTGCGCCGCGGCATCGGCTACTCCATCCAGCAGGCGGGCCTGTTCCCGCACCTGACGGTCGCCAAGAACGTCGCGACCGTGCCCGGCCTGATCGGGTGGGACCGCAAACACATCGCCGAACGCACCGACGAGATGCTCGACCTCGTCGGCCTCGACCCCGACACCTACCGGGACCGGTATCCGCGACAGCTGTCCGGCGGTCAGCAGCAGCGGGTCGGGGTGGCCCGCGCGCTGGCGGCGGACCCACCGGTGCTGCTGATGGACGAGCCGTTCGGCGCCGTCGACCCGATCACCCGGGGCCTGCTGCAGGACGAGTTGATGCGACTGCAGTCCGAGCTCGGCAAGACCATCGTCTTCGTCACTCACGACTTCAACGAGGCCGTCAAGCTCGGCGACCGAATTGCGGTGCTGGGCAGCCAGTCTCACATCATGCAGTACGACACCCCGGAGGCGATCCTGGCGAACCCCGCCAACGACATGGTCGCCGGGTTCGTCGGGGCCGACGCCTCCCTCAAGCAACTGACCCTCAGCCGGGTCCGGGACGTGCGGCTGATCGAATGCCCGACCGCCCACGAGGACGGTTCCGTCGACGAGATGCGCCGGGCCCTGCTCGCCCGCCGACGGCAGTGGGGCCTGATCCTCGACGCCCGCAACCGCCCGGTCCGCTGGGTCTGCCCCGCGCACCTGGCCACCGTGGACTCGCTGCGCGACGTGGGTGATCCGGTCGGCGAGATCCTGTCGGTGCAGTCCACGCTGCAGGACGCCCTCGAGGCCCTGCTCGCAGAGTCCAGCGCGTCCACGGTCGTGACCGGACGTCGCGGCGAGTACGTCGGCCTAATCACCATCGACACCCTGGTGGAGAACCTGCGCCAGCTGCGCGACGAGCACGCGGACGACCACGACGACCTTTCCGACGCGGGCCCCAGCGCGCTCGACGAGCCCGGTGGGGCGCAGCGCGCTCCCGAGGAGCTGACCCCGTGAGCACCGAGACGTCCCCGCGGGGCTCCGCGCCGGGCGCGGGCGCCGCCGCCACCGATGTGGCCGTCGTCGACCACACCGCGGCCGCCGACCGCCGCGCCGAACGGATGCGCCTGCTCGCCCAGCCGGTGCTGGTTCTCCTGCTGGCCGGTGGGGTCCTGGCGTGGGCGTTCAGCCGCGACCTGAACGCCACCCAGCAGGCCAGCATCAGCGTGGCCAATCTGGCGACCCTGACCTGGCAGCACGTGCTGATCACGGTCGCCGTGGTGGTGATCGTGGTGGCATTGGCGGTACCCCTGGGCACGCTGCTCACCCGGCCGGGCTGGACCCGGCTGGCGCCGGTGTTCGTCGGCATCGCGAACATCGGTGCCGCCGCCCCGGCCATCGGCCTGTTGGTGCTCTTCTACCTCGCCACCCGCACCACCGGGTTCTGGATCGGGGTGCTGCCGATCGCCTTCTACTCGCTACTTCCGGTTCTGCGCAACACGATCCTCGGCTACCAGCAGGTGGATCCCACGCTGATCGACGCGGGCCGCGGCCAGGGCATGTCGGCGCGCACGGTGCTCCGCCGCGTCGAGTTCCCGATGGCGGTGCCGTACATCCTGGCCGGCCTGCGCACCTCGCTGGTGCTGGCGGTCGGCACGGCCACCCTGTGCTTCCTGGTCAGCGCCGGCGGGCTCGGCGTCCTGATCGACACGGGGTACAAGTTGCGCGACAACGTGACCCTGGTGGTGGGTGCCGTACTCGCGGTCTCGCTGGCCCTGCTCGTCGACTGGCTCGGCGCCCTCGCCGAGGTCTACCTCGGCCCGAAGGGATTGCGTTGACATGGCCGGACGCCGGAAGCCCCTGCTGCGTAAGGTCGCAGCGCTCGCGATGGTCGCGGCGACTGCCATCACGCTGGCCTCCTGTGGGCTCGAGTCCGGCGGCGCGCTGCCCCTCAAGGTCGGCCCGGGCAGCATCACTCCTGTCCCCGAGCTCGAGGGTGTCCCGATCACGGTGGGCTCCAAGGACTTCACCGAGCAGATCATCCTCGGGTACATCATCGAGTTCGCCTTGTCCGCGGCCGGCGCGGACGTCCGCGACCTCACCAACATCCAGGGCTCCAATAGCACCCGCGACGCGCAGGTCCACGGCCAGATCGACCTCACCTACGAGTACACCGGCACCGGCTGGATCAACTACCTGGGCCACGAGCACCCGATCCCCGACCCCACCGCACAGTTCGAGGCGGTGCGCGACGAGGACCTCACCCGTAACGGCCTGGTGTGGACCGACCCCGCGCCGATGAACAACACCTACGCCCTGGCCACCAGCCGAGCCACGGCGGAGGCCACCGGGGTGCGGACGCTCTCCGAGTACGCGGATCTGGTCAAGCGTGACCCGGCCGCGGCGACCACCTGCGTCGAGACCGAGTTCAACGTCCGCCAGGACGGCTATCCAGGTATGGCCGCGGCCTACGACTTCGATCCGGCCAAGGCGCAGAAGCAGATCCTGCAGACGGGCATCATCTACCAGGCCACCGCGGACGGCACTCAGTGCAAGTTCGGCGAGGTGTTCACCACCGACGGCCGGATCATCGCGCTGGACCTGGTCCTGCTCGACGACGACCGCTCCTTCTTCCCGAAATACAATCCGGCACTGATCATGCGTGAGGGATTCGCGCAGGCGCACCCGCAGGTCGCGGAGGTGATGGCGCCGGTCTCCGCGGAGCTGACCGACGAAGAGATCACCGAGCTGAACCGCCGCGTCGACGTCGAGGGAAAGGAGCCGGCCGACGTGGCCCGAGAGTGGTTGGTGGACAAGGGTTTCGTCACCGCTGCCGACTGACCCGCCTACTCGGTATCGAACCGGATCTCGTGGACCTCGACTTCGGACAGGTTCGGGATCACATCGCCGTAGATCGCCCGCATACTGCGGGCGTCCTGTAGGAATTCGATCCAGCTCATTCGCCGCTGCTCCAGATTCCGGTCGGGTAGATCGAGACCTCACCCGGTGCGAAGCTGATGAAGTCTCCGATGTGAATCGCCGACCGCGGCCCAGCCATTTCGACGAGGATGAGGCCAGGCCGTCCGCGTGCGGGCGCGCGGTGTTCTTCGTCGAGACCCGGATGGTCGACGCCGAGCCGCTCGATCACCTTGAACTCAACGCGCCCCTTCCGATCCAGCATGATCCCCAGCACGTCCGAGACCCCATCGATGAAGTTCGGTCGACTCTTGAGATGTCCCATCCGTTAAGTCACGCACCATCTTCCATCGAGCGTTTGCTAGATCGGGGTACCCCGGTTCCGACCCGGCGGCATGATGAGCAACTCGTCCCGCTCACGGCGCCTGCACTCAGCCGCAAACGACGAGGCAACGGCCGGGTCGGACAAGAAACGCGCGTAGGTTTCGGGGTCGATCTCGTAGTACTCCTCGTAGTCGACCAGTCCGTTGCTCACCGGGATCGACACGTAGCCTCCGCCTGTCACCAGATCGATGCCGACCGAGAATCGCTCGTCGCGCGAGACGTACGTGTCATTGAATCTCATGCTGCTCCTTTGCAACCCGGCCTCGCGCACCTGTTCCTCAGTTGAACATCAGCCGATCCTTCACGGACACTTCGGATCCGATCCCGACCTCGAGGAGTCCCGCCGCATCGTCGTACTCCACCGCGACGCGGAGCACAGCAGAACCAGGTTCCTGAGATACATCGAATCTCGTGGCGCCTTCACGGTAGACATCGACGAGTCGACGACCGTCCGCGATCCAGACGAGCCTGATCGAACGGCCGAGCGGATCGAGGGTCAGGTCGACATGGTCCCCGTCGTCGGACACCGCCCGGAGCGCCAGGACTCCGAGATCCCCGCCACCTTCCAGCAGGGAGATCCGGTCGACCTCCGACAAATCCGAGAGATTCGGGGTCTCGAACTGGCGGTATGACATGTCTCCCCCTCGTACTCGTCAGACGAAAGCCTCCCATCGCCTGGCCGTTCATCCAACCGTTCCGAACTAGGACAATGCCTGCTGCAGGCTGTCGAGTTCCGCTGTGTCGGCATAGATATCTATACCGACCACATGATCGTCGAACGACCCGAAACCCCGAATCAGCAGCCCGCCGGACGGGATGGAGGGCACGAGTTGTGGAACGAGCGTGTTGCCGTCGGCCGACACATCCCGAATCGCGCGGGCCGCGCGCTCCAGTCGGTCGATGTTCTCCGGCGGCGGCAGCACGAGGCAGACGGCCGACCGCGCGCGGCTGACTTCGATCGCGGTACCCAACTGCTCGAGATCTGTCACCAGCAATCCCCCGAACTGCACGTCCGTTCGCCCGGTCTGCCAATCGCGGCGCTCCCCGTGGGGAAGGGCCACGCCCTGGCTTTCCCACTGGCCCCAGAGCGCCTGACGCTCCATCGACAGCCGTCCGGTCCGGCTGTAGGGCCGAAGCGGCGGCGTCATCCCGACAAGCGCGACTCGACTGTTCGCGAAGCTCGACACGGCAGGCCGAAGCACCTCGAATGCCGACGCGACCGCACCCGATATCGAGCGGTCTCCTACCCGAGCAAACTCGATACCGAGCACACCGATGCCCGGATACGCGGATGCGACCGGCGCCAGAATGGGCACTGACTGCGCCGGTTCACGGTTCAGCGTGAAACGGTTGCCGTTCATTGCAGGGTGCATTCCCCTACGCCTCATTCCTGCCGGATTCAAGGGATGAGGCCATGACATCCAGGCCCTCGAGCGCGAGCAACCCCTGCCCACGTTGGTCCTCCTGGGAAACCAGAAACCGCACCCGCTCCAGTTCGAACTCGACATCGCGAATCCGATCGGCTACCGGCTTCAACGTGCGATCCAGCCCTCGCCCGCACCTGGCGAGCCTGCCCTGGACTTCGGCCACGTCGATCAGATCTCGTTCGAACTCCCTGATCGCATGCTGGTTGTCGGACAGCAACTGTCGAGACATCAGTCCACCCCCATGGCCATGCCCGTCACCGTACCCAGAGGGCCGGCCAGTCGTCGAACTCCGCGACAACCTCTCCGTCGAGAAGCAGTGTGTAGAGCGCGTCCGCCGGGAAATCGCCCAGCCGAATCGACAGCGTCTGGCCATCCAGTCTTGCGCGGTGTGGCTCGCGCGGGTCTCCGGTTGCCTCCCAGTGTATGCGCCGGTCCAGCTGTCCCACAGCCGTCATGGCAGCTCCCGATAGAGTTTCAGTAGTCCCTCGCTGAAGTACTCGACCTTCGCCCCACCAGGTGTCTCGGCCACGATGTCCCTAGCGAGTTCGCGCCCCTCCGAATCCAGCGAGGCGATCACCGACCGGATCTCCTCGGCGGCGCGTTCCGGCATCGTCAGCGCGATGATTTGCTGGTATTGCTCGTTCCAGTCCTCGATCCGCTGACTCAGCGCCTCGGACAATCCCAGTTCGGCCGCGGTTGACCGCCCCGCCTGCGGATCAACCAGGGACGGTTCGAGATAGTCGGCAGACAGTCTCAGGTATCTCATGCCACTCCTCCTCCCAGACCGGCACTCTGGTGAGCTGAGATCTTGCGAATCGCGATCCACCGCGCCACCATCTTCAGACGCGACGCGCCAATGCAGGCAACCTCATACCCCGAGCCCGGGGCCTCGTCGACGTGGAGGCTCGCCCGTCGCTCGGTACCCCAACCGCTCAACTCAACGCCTCGCACCTCGGAGAAGTGCAGTTCGATCTGCACCGTATTCGCTTGCTGCTCGACCCACTTCGGTGGCGGGTTCAGTGGATAGTCGGCCAGGTCGAGCCGCAGAATGACCGAACTCCCCCGCGTGTCGAACCGGATCTCGTGGACCTCGACTTCGGACAGGTTCGGGATCACATCGCCGTAGATCGCCCGAACACTGCGGGCGTCCTGCAAGAATTCGATCCAGCTCATTCGCCGCTGCTCCAGATTCCGGTCGGGTAGATCGTGACGTCACGCGGTGCAAAACTGATGAAGTCTCCGATTCGAATCGTCGGCCGCTGCCCGACCATTTCGACAAGGATGATTCCGAGCCGAACATCTAGCGCAACAACATCATCCGCCTCCAGAGCCTTGATCTGCCCGCTCACGGTAAGAACTCCGCTGCTCTCCGACACTTCGGCAACACCGCACTGGATGATCACAACGCTCCCCCACGGAACCGGGTCTGCGATCTCCAACTCGACATCCAACGCCCATCCGGCTTTTGCACCGGACTCGCCCTGCCAGGTGGAGTTCAGGGCGATCACACGTGCCTCCTCAACGGTCGGGGAAGTGAGGTGACGACACACCCGAGCACCTCGGCGATCGCCGAATCGAACCAGAGGATGACCGCCCGCCCAGCGACCGCGGGCATCGCCATCCACACGGTTTCGCAGTCGGCGTTCTCGAGCCCGGCCAGGAGATCCCGCGTTCCATGAACGACGGCCCCGGACTTCACTTCGCGGCGCCACCTTCGCTCGTAGATCGTGACCGCCACCTGCCGGTCGGTTTCGTGAACCTCGACGCGTTGATCTGCAGGCCCGACGCCCGCGAGCAAGCCATCGGCGATATCGACCGCTGTTCGGTCGAGGCTCGACTGAGCGAGCAGTCTTCTTATCTCCGTGATCGACACCGTCGTGACCGAGTCCGTCATCGACGCGGCCCCTCTTCGACATACTGTTGCGCCAAAAGGCCGAGCATGAAGGTGCACGCGACCTCCTCGGAGTCAAAGCTCACGTCATCCCACCTCGAGCCTCGCTCGGAAAAGAACACGAGCCACTGGTCGCCTTCCGGCAGAAGGCAGAGCCTGTTCTCGACCTCTCGACCGATTGAGTAATCACGCTCACCGAATCCGAGTCGCTCGAGATAGCCGTCCAGTCGTCGAACGTTGATCCGCACTGCCCGCCCGCTTCCCGAAGTGTCCCGGCTCAATTCACAGAGCGCACGTGATTTGGACGCACGGACGGTTCGATCGGTTCCATCACCACCGAAGACGGGTGCAGGGCGACTCACAACCGAAGCTCGACCCCATCAGGACCGGCGCAGGCCCGGGCTCACTCCCGCCCGGCGCCCAGCAGCCGGTGGGCGCACAGCCCGACGTACAGCTCGGCGGCGTGCACCGGGTCGGAGAAGTCCCGGCCGGTCAGCTCCTGGATCCGGCGCAGGCGGTACAGCACGGTGTTGCGGTGATAGTGCAGCTGCGCGGCCGCGGCCGTCGTCGACCCGCGGGCGGCGAACCAGGCCTCGAGGGTCGTCAACAGGTTGTGCTGTTCGTCGGCGGGCAGGGCCAGCACCGGCCCCAGGACCTGACGGGCGGCGAGCTGGCCGGCCTCCGGCTGACGGATCACCAGCAGCGGCACCGGAACCGCGTCGTAGAGCGTCGGGTCGCCCGCGCCGTCGGGCGCGCAGCTCCTGGCCTGCCGGGCCTGCTCCACAGCCTCCCCGATGCCGCCCGGCCGGGCGAACCCGCGGCTCACCCCCACTGGGCCGCCACCGATCTCGCCCAACGCGACGAGCGCCGCGTCCAGCGCCGCCTCGGCCGGCGCCCACAGCAGGCCGAGGCGGCCGTCGACCTCGGTGTCCCACACCGAGTCGGCGCCGACCGCGCCCAGCCTCGATCGCAGCGCGTCCGCCGACGGACAGGATGCCGAATCCCGCACGGACACAACCAGAAAGGCGCCCCGCTCGGGGATCCGGAACGCGCGCACCGCATCCGCGACGCCGGCCGGGTTGAGGGCGTGGTTCGCGAACAGGGTCCGGACCAGCCGCCGCCTCGCCTCGGCGTCCTCCCTGGCCCTCGTGTCGGCCGCCTCCCGGTAGGCGTCGGCCGCGGCGTCGGAATAGACATCGACCAGCGCCCAGACCTGCTCGGCCATGTCCAGCAGCCAGCGGCTGGCGCGCCCATCCGACCGCGCCATCAGCTCCTCCCAGATCAACCGCCCGCCGAGCCGGAAGGCGTGCAGCAGCGCGGCCAGCGACACTCCCCGCTCCGCCTTCATCCGCCCGGCCGCGCGGGCCGACTCCAGCCGGATCGGCGCGGTGCCGTCGAGGTTCGCGAGCATCGAGGAGAGGTTGTCCCAGCACGCGGACCGCAGTTGCTCCGGCGTCAGCAGCGAGGCGTCGGCGTAGTCCTGCTCGGCGGCCACGATGCGAGCGACCAGCTCATCGGCGAGCGCGTCCACCGAGGCGCGCATGTCGCGCAGCAGCTCGGCGGGCGTGGGTGGAGCGATTTCGGGGCTGACGACCATCGCCCCAGGGTAGCCGCCGGTGAGTGATCCACGCCATAGCAATTTGTGCGGTCGCACAAACGCCCCGCCGACATCGACGCCCTCCGCCTATGGCGCGCGGCCCCGAATGGGACGAGGATCACACATAGAAGATCCCACGAGTCCGGCCTCGCCTGCCTCGAATCGAACGGAGTTGTCCCGTGTCCGATCACGACCCCGCCAGCACCCACCCGGCCATCGATCAGGCCCTGGCCGACCTCGTCGAGGGCGAGAAGGCCTGGGCGGGCCTGTCCCTTGGCCATCGGCGCCAACTGCTCGACCAGGTCCGCGACCTCACAGTGCAGCACGCGGCCGAATGGGTAGCGGCGGCTGTGCAGATCAAACGACTCGACCCCGACTCCCCCCTGGTCGGCGAGGAGTGGATCTCCGGGCCGTACTCGGTGGCCACCGCCGCGACGGTGCTGTCGGACAGCCTCGAGAAGCTGGAATCCGGCACCAGTCCGCTGACCGACGCCACATTCGGCACCGCCCCCGGCGGCCGCACCACCGTGCGGGCCCTGCCGATGAACGTCTTCGACAAGCTGCTGCTGAGCGGGTTCAGCGCCGACGTGTGGCTGCAGCCGGGCGTCGATCGTGCGACGGCACAGCGCGAGGCGGGCCTCGCCCAGCTCGATCCGACCCGGACACAGGGCGTCGGGGTGGTCCTGGGCGCGGGCAACATCACCTCGATCGCGCCGCTCGACACCCTGTACGAACTGTTCGCGCACAACCGCGTCGTCGCGCTCAAGCTCAACCCGATCATGGACCGGATGCTGACGGTCTTCACCAAGGTGCTCGAGCCGTTCATCTCGATCGGCGCGGTCCGGATCCTGACCGGTGGCGCCGACGTCGGCACCTACCTGACCCGACATCGGCTGGTCGACCACGTGCACATGACGGGCAGCGCGCTCACCCACGACGCGATCGTCTTCGGCACCGGCGAGGAGGGCGCGCGCCGCAAGGCGGCCGGCGAGCCGGTCCTCGACAAGGGCATGACCAGCGAGCTGGGCGGGGTGTCGCCGACCATCGTGCTGCCCGGCAACTGGAGCCGCGCCGACATCGAGTTCCAGGCCGAGCACATCGCGACGCAGCGCCTGCACAACGGCGGCTACAACTGCATCGCCTCGCAGGTGGTCGTGCTGTCCTCGCGGTGGCCGCAACGCGACGAGTTCGTCGCCGCGCTGCGTGCCGCCGTCGACCGCGCCCCCGCCCGCCCGGCCTACTACCCGGGCAGCGACGACCGGGTCGCCTCGGCCGAGCAGTCCTACCCGAAGGCCGAACGCCTGGGCCAGAAGGGCGGCCGGGTGCTGGTGTCGGGTCTGCAGCCCGACGAGTTCGCCCCGCTGCTACAGACCGAGTACTTCGGGCCGGTGCTCGGGGTGATCGAGCTGCCGCACGACGGAGAGCAGTTCGCCACCCGCGCGGCCGAGGTGGTCAACGAGCAGTTCGTCGGCACGCTCGGGGTCAACATCATCGCCGAGCCCGGCACCATCGACTCGATGGGGACGCGTTTCGACACGCTGCTCGAGTCGCTGCGGTACGGGACGATCGCGATCAACGCATGGACCGGGGTCGGGTACCTCACCCCCGCGGCGACCTGGGGCGCGTTCCCCGGCCACACCCTCAGCGACGTGCAGAGCGGCATCGGCGTGGTGCACAACGCGCTGCTGATCGACCGGCCCGAGCGCACCGTGGTGCGCGGGCCGTTCCGGCCCTCCCCGCGGTCGCTGATGCACCGCGAGTGGTCGATCTCGCCGAAGCCGCCGTGGTTCGTCACCAACCGGACCGCGGCAGGCACCGGGCGGCGACTGACCGAGTTCGCCGGCAAGCCGTCGTGGACGAAGCTGCCCGCGATCTTCGCCTCGGCGCTGCGCGGCTGATACCGACGGTTCCGCACAGCGGCGAAAGCCGCCTCCCCCCAACACTTCTCGAGTGGAGATGAACGCATGATCCAGGAATCGTCAGTCGCCGACTACGTCATCGTCGGCGCGGGATCGTCCGGCGCCGCGCTGGCCGGCCGGCTCAGCTCCGACCCGCGCACCGAGGTCGTCCTCCTCGAGGCCGGTCCGCGGGACAAGGACAAGTACATCCACATTCCCGCGGCCTTCTCCAAGCTGTTCCGCAGCGAGGTCGACTGGGACTACCTGACCGAGCCGCAGCCCGGGCTCGGCGGGCGCAGCATCTACTGGCCGCGGGGGAAGACGCTCGGCGGTTCCTCGTCGATGAACGCCATGATGTGGGTGCGCGGCTTCGCCGCCGACTACGACGAGTGGGCCGAACTCGCCGACGACTCCTGGTCCTTCGGCAAGGTGGTGGAGTACTTCCGCCGGATCGAGAACGTGGAGGACGCCGCCGCAAACGACGCCGGCACCACCGGCCCGCTGAATGTGAGCCGGCAGCGCTCCCCCCGACCGCTGACCGGTGCCTACCTGGAGGCGGCGCGGGAGACGGGATTCCCGGTGGAGCGCGCGAACACCGCTCAGCCCGAGGGCTTCTCGCAGACGATGGTCACCCAGAAGCGCGGCGCCCGTTGGAGCACGGCCGACGCCTACCTCGCGCCCGCTCGCAAGCGCCCCAACCTGACGGTGCTCACCGAGGCCGCCGCGACCCGGGTGCTGTTCGAGGGATCGGCCGCCGTCGGCGTCGAGTACGTGCAGGGCGGCGTGCGCCGCACGGTCCGCGCCCGCAAAGAGGTGGTGCTCGCCGGCGGCGCGATCAACACCCCACAACTGCTGATGCTGTCCGGGATCGGCGACGAGCAGCAGCTGCGCGGCCAGGGCATCGCCGTGCGGCATCACCTCCCGGAGGTGGGCCGCAACCTGTCCGATCACCTGCTGTCGATCCTCGGCTACCGCGTCGAATCGGATTCGCTCTTCGCCGCCGAGAAGCTCCCGGAGCTCGCCAACTACCTGGCCCGGCGCCGCGGAATGCTCACCTCGAATGTCGGCGAGGCGTACGGGTTTACCCGCAGCCGTGAGGGACTCGCGCTGCCCGACCTGGAGATGATCTTCGCGCCTGCCCCGTTCTTCGACGAGGGCCTGGTGCCCGGCACCGAGCACGCCGCGGTCCTCGGGACGATCCTGCTCAAGCCGGAGAGCCGCGGCGAGATCACGCTGCGGTCGGCGGACCACGCGGACAAGCCGATCATCGATCCGCGCTACCTCAGCGACACCGGCGGCGTGGACCGCCGCGCGATGCTCGAGGGCCTGCGGGTGTGCGACTCGCTCGCCTCGGCGCCCGCGCTGAAGTCGAGGCTCGGCGAGATGGTCCGGCCCGCCCTGACCTCCCGCCCACCGCTGGAGGAGGTGCTGGAGATCGCCCTCGAGCGCAACTCCCACACCCTCTATCACCCCACCGGAACCTGCCGGATGGGCAGCGACGCGGCCAGCGTCGTCGATCCCCAGCTGCGGGTGCGTGGGGTGGATCGACTGCGCGTAGCGGACGCGTCGATCATGCCGACCATCATCCGTGGCCACACCCACGCGCCGTGCGTGGTGATCGGGGAAAGGGCGGCCGACCTACTCCGGCAATCGAACTGAGCAGGCCGGGCGTCCATCTCGGGCGCCCGGCAGCGGCTACAGCGACTTCGCGATGATCCCCTTCATCACCTCGTTCGCCCCGGCGTAGATCTTCTGGACGCGGGCGTCCTCGTACATCCGCGCGATCAAATACTCGCGCATGTAGCCGTAACCGCCGTACAGCTGGACGCACCGGTCGATCACCGCGCACTGCTGCTCGGTGAGCCAGTACTTGACCATCGCCGCCTCGGACGGGTCCAGCTCGCCGCGCAGGTGCGACTGGATGCAGTGGTCGAGGAACACCTCGCAGGTGCGTGCGATGGTCTGGCACTCGGCCAGCTCGAAGGCCGTGTTCTGGAACTCGAAGAGGCTGTGCCCGAACGCCTGCCGCGACTTCGTGTACGCGACCGTCTCCTGCACGGCCCGGTTCATCGCGCCCGACGCCTGCGCGCCGATGATCAGCCGTTCCTGCACCAGCTGGGCCATCAGCTGGCCGAAGCCCTGCCCCTCGGCGTCGCCGAGCAGGTTCGACACCGGCACCCGCACGTCGGTGAACGAGAGCTCGGAGGTGTCGGCGCCGTGCTGGCCCACCTTGTCCAGCACCCGCCCGACGACGAAGCCGGGGCAGTCGCGCAGGTCGACGATCAGCAGGGACACGCCCTTGGCGCCCGCCTTCGGGTCGGTCTTGACGACGAGCACGATCATGTCGGCGGAGGCGCCGTTGGTGATGAACGTCTTCGAGCCGTTGACGATGTAGTCGTCGCCGTCACGGATGGCGGTGGTCTTGATGGCCTTGAGGTCCGAGCCGGCGCCGGGCTCGGTCATGCCGATGGCGGTGAGGATCTCGCCGGTCGCCATTCCCGGCAGCCACGTCTTCTTCTGCTCCTCGGTGCCGTACTCGGCGATGTAGTGCGGGACGATGCCACTGTGCACGGAGATTCCGAGGGCGAGGTCGCCGGCGTAGCCCTGGGCCTCGAAGACGGCGAGGTCGTGCGCGAAGGTGCCGCCACCGCCGCCGTACTCCTCCGGGATGGAGCAGCACAGCAGCCCGAGCTCGCCTGCCTTGAGCCACACCTCGCGGTCGATGCGGTGCTGGGCGTCCCACTTCTCGTTGTGCGCCACCACCTCCCGCTCAAAGAATCCGGCCGCGAGCTCGGACAGCGCACGGACCTCGTCGTCGTGCCAGCTGGGGAGGTACTTCTTCACGACGTCGACCGCCTTCTCGGGTGTCCGGACCTGGCCGCGTCTGTCGGCCGGTCACTACTTGGTGCCCATGCTAACGATGTGCACCCGCGTGTTACGGAACGCCCTGGACTACCATCGAACGGATCAGATCCGGGGGGTTCAGATGGTCGAGCACACTACTTTCGGCGCGGACGTGCTGTTTGTCCCGACGCGTCCGCGCGACGCATCAGGTCGAGTCCAACTCGAGCTGCGCTCCTTGCCGGACGGCCGTCTGGCGCTACCGGTCTACACGTCGATCCCGAATCTCGTGCGCTGCTGCGGGCCGTTCCAGCATTGGAGCGCCCTTGGCACCAGTGGATTCGACAGCGTGAAGGCCACGACCGGATTCGACGTGGCACTCGTGGACGCCCGCATCCCGGACGGACATCGACAACGACCACCAGAGCCTGCTCAGTCAGACGATGAGGCGATGCCCGACTCGTGGCTCGAGTCGGCGTCGGGCGACGGGCGACGGGGACCTGCGATGAGTCCACCGATGGAGGTCGGCGACCTCTCCCCCGCTGCTCGCTCGCTGGCGTTGGGTGCGAGCGGGCTTCAGGAATTGGCCGCGCAGGCGCCTCAGCTACCGAATGCCGGCGCATCCACAGCCTTTGTCGGTGATGTGTTGATGGCCTTGGCCGAGGCGATGTCGCAGGCCGCCGCGGTCGAGGCGAGCGCAGCCGACACAGTCGACGCCAACGCCTCGTCGTACGCCGAGTCGGACGCAAACGCCAGCCAGGTTATGGACAAGGTCGGGCACGCACTTCCCACCGAAGGTGGAGATCGCTGATGCCGATCTATGTCGCCGTTGATGCGGATCCGCAATCGTGCGCCGCCTGTGTCGATGCGTTGCACGCGATCGCGAACGGGACCGACGAGGAGGCGCGCACGTTCCTTGACGCACGCTCGTCCTCCGAGTCGAATTGGCGCGGCGACGGGGGCGAAGCCTTCCGGGATCGGATCACCGCATTGGAGCGGGTGACCGCGGACCTCGCGGATCGGGCACGCGACACGGCAAGGGCGCTGCAAAAATTCATCGACGGCATCACCACGGCCAAGGAACGAATGGTGCAGGCAGCCGCCATCGCCCTCGAGGCCGGGCTGTATGCCGGACCCAACCCGTGCGATCCGGTGTGGATCGGTGATCCAAAACGAATGGTGACCGTAGGTCCCGTGAGCCCCGCGGACGAAGCGGCCTTCGCGAAACAGCAAGCCGCGTATACCGAGGCCCTCGCGATGGCGGGCGAAGGACGCGAGCTCGAGATGCAGGCACATGTACAACTGCGCGAAGCGATGCTGGAGAAACGCTCGGCATTCACGGCCTTCAAGGGCGAGTTCCTCGACGAAGCACCCTGGCTCGCAGCCGGAATCACGACCGGCTACGTGCAGGCAATGGTTGCCAAACAGGCTCCGTGGGACGACTTCGCCCGGACGATGACCGCGCAATCGGAACGGTTTCGGACCATCGCGGCCGAACCGCTCCCGGAATCGTTGCGCCGATCCGCGATGAGCGCGGCGGAACGATTCGGCATGGGTGCCGACGACGCGGTCAGGGCGGCCGCGGGTACCCCGTACAACCGGCTGCTGCCCGGCGGAGTGGACAAGCCGTATTGGCAGGCGATCGCGAAACCCATCGTCGCTGAAGGAGGGACCACGACCCTGTCGAAGCTGGGATCGAAGATTCCGATTGTCGGCGGCCTCGTGACTGTCGTCCAAACCGGGCTGGAAGTGGCCGAAGCAGACGACAAGGGTGATGCTGCGCTCGCGGTCGGCAAGAACTTGGCCGGCTTCGCGGCAGGTTCGGTTGCGACCGAACTGATATTGGCCAGTGTCGCCGGCGGGCCAGCGACTGTCGCGGTCGTCGTGGGCGGTGTCTTCATCGGTTGGGGCGTCAGCGAGGCCATCGAATGGGCGGGCGGCGAATAATGGGACGTCACGATGGGCTGTCAGTGAACCCTCCAACTGGCCCCTCGCCGATTCCGGACACGCTCACCGGTTTGCCGAGGCCACCGCGAGCGCCGCGCGAATGGCGGGGTCACACACCGACACCCCACGGCCGCGGGCCAAAGAACCCGCCGCCCGGACCCCCTGGACTCAGACCGGCATTGGAGTGGAACCAGATGTCGAAGTCGGACACCTGGAAAGCGATCGGTGCGCTTCTGCTGGTGTTGGTTGCCTTCCTGGTACTCAAGCGTGGCCTCGACTGGCTGGGCTACTGGTGGGTTTGGGTTGTGTTCGCCGCGACCGTGCTCTGGGGGTTATGGACCTTTCGCCACGGCGACTGGCTGGCCGCAGGCTCGACCTGGGTGCAGCAGAACAAAAACTGGGTCAACACCTACGAGCTCACCCAGATCCGATTCACCGTCAGCGGGCTGAACCGCGCTCTGATCCTGACCGATTCGTCCGGCCAGAACATTCACGGATTGGTCATCCGCAGCGTGCAATCCAATCAACCGATGTGGGACCTCGTCTACAACGGCATCCTCCATTCGGTCGCGTCAGGAAACTGCGACATTTCTGACAAGGCGCGCGCCGTCCTCAAGGTGCCGGCCGATTTGGGCAAGCCCCAGATCGAGAACCGTCCAGGACAGTAAGTACGCCCCTTCCCCGAAACTGCAACACGTTCTAGCATGCAACGATGAGCCTCCTCATCACCGACGACAAGCGCGTCCGGACGATCACCCTCAACCGGCCCGACGCGCTGAACGCGTTCGACGAGGCGCTCTACGACGCCACCGCCGAGGCGCTGCGCGCGGCCGCCGAGGACCCCGACGTCGCGGTGCTGCTGCTCACCGGCAGCGGGCGGGCCTTCAGCGCGGGCACGGACCTGCGCGAGATGCACGCCCGCACCACCGATCCCGATTTCCGGCCGGGCAAGCACGGATTCCCGGGGCTGCTCGACGCGCTGGTGGAGTTCCCCAAGCCGCTGATCTGCGCGGTCAACGGGATCGGGCTGGGCATCGGCGCGACGGTGCTCGGCTTCGCGGACCTGGCCTTCATGTCGACCACCGCCAAGCTCAAGTGCCCGTTCACCGGCCTCGGCGTCGCACCCGAGGCCGCCTCGAGCTACCTGATGCCCCAGCTGGTCGGCAGGCAGAACGCGGCCTGGCTGCTGATGTCCTCGGAGTGGATCGACGCCGCGCAGGCGAAGGAGATGGGACTGGTCTGGCGGGTCTGCGAGCCGGACGAGCTGATGGGCGAGGCCCGCAGGCACGCCGAAGTGCTTGCCGCCAAGCCGATCTCCAGCCTGATCGCGGTCAAGCGCACGATGACCGAGCCGCTGCGGGCCGAGATCGACGCCGCGCGCGAGCGGGAGAACGCCTGCTTCCGCGACCTGATGGGCGGCCCCGCCAACATCGAGGCCCTCACCGCGTTCGCGGAGGGCCGCCAGCCGGACTTCACGGCCCTGCCCGCGGGCTGGTGAGCGGGCCGAGCCCGAGCCTTTGCCCGAGTCCCCCCGCTTCCAGTAGCGTCTGGACATGTGTCTAGCGAAGCCAAGTTCGAATCCACTCGCCGGCGCCTGACCGAACAGCAGGCCGAGACCGTCGACAAGCTGACCACGGCCGCGGTCGCGGTGCTGCGTGAGCAGGGATTCTCGGGCCTCACCGTGCGCATGGTGGCGGCGGAGGCGGGCGTCGCCGCGGCCACCGCGTACACCTACTTCTCGTCGAAGAGCCACCTCGTCGCGGAGGTGTTCTGGCGGCGCCTGAACGAGGTCCCGCGGGAGGTGCCCACCGACCTCGATCCGGTCGCCCGGGTCTGCCGGGTGCTGCGCGATGTCGCGCTGCTCGTCTCCGACGAGCCCGCCCTGGCCGCGGCGAGCACCACGGCGATCCTGGGCAACGACCCCGACGTCGAGCACCTGCGCCTGCGGATCGGCATGGACATCCGGGGCCGGCTGATCGCCGCACTCGGCCCGGGGCACGCCCCGGAGGTGCTCGACGCGCTCGAGATCGCGTGGTCCGGCGCGCTGGTCCGGGCCGGCATGGGCTACGAGTCGTACGAGCAGATCGCCGACCGGCTCGAGACCACCGCCAAGCTCATCATGGCGGGGCAGAAGTAGCCCCGCGCCGCTACCAGGCGCTCGCCCCGACCAGCGGCAGGTTCAGGAAGCTGGGCCGCTCCGGCGACAGCTGCACGTGCTGCGGCCGGTTCTGGCCGTCGGCCATCATCGGGCCGAGCGGCAGGTACCGGGGGACGCTGGCGGCATAGACGTCCACCCGCAGCCGGTGCCCCGGCTTGAGCAGCGCGTCGGTGGGCACCAGGTTGATGTCCACCGGCGTCACCTGGCCCGGGATGACGGGCTTGCGCGCGGACACCGTGAGCTTGTGGTGCGGCTCGGCGTAGTCCCCGTTCGCCGACCGCTGGCTCTGCGCCTCGTCGACCTCGCGCAGCGACGCGGTGAGGGCGCCGTTGGTGAGCGTGGTCGAGGTGCCGTCGGGCGCAACGTCATTGAGGGTGACCGCCCAGAAGCCGTCGGGTGCGTCGAGGACCGTCTCCAGGTGCAGGTTCACCGGCCCGGACAGTTCGGTCGGCTCCGCGACCGGGGCGCTGGTGAACGCGAGCCCCTCGGCCTCCTGGAACCGGGAGTCCTTGCTGCACACCGAGCCCAGGATCACGGTCATGCCCGCGGTCCCCTGCGCGCCGTCGCGGGAGCAGAACCCGCGCAGCCCGGGGGCGGCCGTGAGCCGCGCCGAACTCTGGGGCGTTGCCGCGACGAGGCTGCCGTCGCGCGCGGCGTGGCCCGCGGTCCCGCTCGGCGCGTCCGAGAGGTACATCCGCTGGTACTCCACGCCCGCACGGGGGAACTGGTCGGTGGTCGTCCAGCCGTTGCCCTGCTGGTACAGCGTTACCGGGCCGTAGCGGTCGATGCCGTTGTCGATTCCCTTGAGCCACTTGTCGAACCAGGCCCGCTCGAGGACGTCGAGTCGCGGCGGGGCGCCCGCCTCGCCGAATCCGCCACCGAAGGTGACGTGGTAGTTGTCGCTCATGATCAGCTGCTTCTGCCCGGCGGGGAGCGGGATCGCGTTGTAGACGCGGGGCTCGCTGTTGGCGAAGATGTCGTGCCAGGCGCCGTAGAGCATGGTGGGCACCGCGATGTTCTCCACGTTGGCCTTCCGCTCCTGATAGAAGGTGCCGTCCTGCGCGACGCCCAGCGTGGTGGGATCGAGATCGTTCACCGTCGGGGCTGTCATCGCCTCGCCGAGCTCGGCGATCAGGGTGAGCGGGTCGCGCAACCGGTCCTGCAGCCACTGCTGGTCGAACCGTCCCTGCACGAGGGACTGCACGTCGGGAATGAGCTTGGTCCCGTTGACGAGCGCGAGCCACAGCGGCATGAAGCCGACGCCGAGTCCGCCTCCGGTGCCGACGATGTCTCGGAGCAGGTCGTTCCCCGGCTCCATGGGGAAGATCGCCTTCAGCGCGGACGGCCGGTAGCCGGCGGCCTGCAGGGAGTTGATCCCGGAATAGGACACGCCTCCCATGCCGACCTTGCCGTTCGACCACGCCTGCTTGCTCATCCAGTCGATGATCTCGACGGAATCCTGCTGCTCACGCGGGCCGAGCGTCTGCCACTGCCCCTGCGAGAACCCGGTGCCGCGGGTGTCGACGACCACCTGCGTGTAGCCGCTGCGGATGAGGTCCCGGTTCACGGCGAAGACGCGCATGCCGCCGCCGGTGAGCACCTTCGCGGTCTCGCCGACGCCGTCGAGCGGGGTGCCGGCGAGGTCGTAGGAATTGACTAGGTCGACGAGGGTGTCCTCGAGCCCGGGCACGGCCATCATCGAGTCGACCAGGTTGCTGACCAGCTTGGTGTACGGCGTCACGTTCAGGATCGACGGCATCTTGGTGTCGATCGGCTTGCCCGAGGCGTCCGCCGGCCGGTAGACGTTGCCCTTGAGCACCGTCCCGTCGCTCATCATGATCGGCACGTCCCAGTCGATCGCGACGACCGGGTACTCCGGCGGGGCGTCGGCGGTGGCCTGCCACTTCACGCCGTCCGCTCCCCCGCTCGGGTCGGCCGCCGCGACGCCGCCCGGCGCGACGGCGAGGCCGATCGCCATGGCGCCCGCCAGGGCAAGCGTTCCGGTCCGCGACAGCGACCCTCGTCGAGCCATCCGTGTCCGCATCGCTACTCGAACCCCCCATGGATTCTCCGGTGACGCTCGATCGCCCGGGTGGCCGCCGTCACAAACTTACTGGATAGTAACCACCCATATACCCGCCGTCAATACTGAAGTTAACCTCAATTCACCACCGCCGGGAACACGTATTGGCGTTGCGCGAGAACACAATTCGCCCCCAACCTAGGCCCAGCCGACTCCCTGTCGCGCGGACTGGTGTTCGACCAGGCGCTCGACGAGGGCGATCAACGTCTCGCGCTCCCCCACGTCGAGCGGCGCGAGCAAATCCTCCTGCGCCTCGACCGCAAGTGCCCCCAGTCGCCGCTGGCGCCGACCCCCCTCGGGGGTGATCGTGACGACGTTGCGACGGCGGTCCACCGGATCCGGCTCGCGCACGAGATACCCGTCGCCCTCCAATTCGCCGACCACGGCGGCGATATCGCTGCGGTCGAGGCGACAGAGGCGGCCGAGCGAGGCCTGACTGAGCTGTCCGCGCTCGGCGAGCGCGGACAGCACCGAGTAGTGCCACCGGTGCGCCCCGGCCTCCGCCATCCGCTCGTTGAGCAGCCGCTGGGCGTGGATGCCCGCCTGCCCCATCAGCCAAGTCGGCGAGCGTCGCAGCGCGGTCGGCGGGCCGTCATCAATGGAGTCCATGTGCGCCATCCTAATAACCGTTGGCTCCACCAACAAGTTCTGTTATCGTTGGCGCCACCAACGATCAACGCAGGAGGTTCCGATGCCCGACACGACCATCAGCCCGTACCGGATCGACATCCCGCAGTCCGCGCTCGACGACCTACACGACCGGTTGACCCGCACCCGCTGGCCCGACGAGCTCGACGACGCCGGCTGGGACTACGGCATCCCGCTCGGCCGGATGCGGGAGCTGGCCGACTACTGGCGCGACGGATACGACTGGCGCGCCCACGAGGCCGCCATCAACCAGCACCCGCAGTTCGTCACCGAGATCGACGGCGCCACCGCGCATTTCCTGCACGTCCGCTCCCCCGAGCCCGACGCGACGCCACTGATCCTCACCCACGGCTGGCCGGGCTCGTTCATCGAATTCCTCGACGTCATCGGCCCGCTGTCCGACCCCCGCACGCACGGCGGCGATCCCGCGGACGCCTTCCACCTGGTGATCCCGTCGATCCCCGGCTTCGGACCCTCCGGCCCCACCCGGGACCGTGGCTGGGACACCGCCCGCGTCGCCCGCGCCTTCGCCGAGCTGATGAACTGGCTGGGATACGAGCGATACGGCGCTCAGGGCGGCGACTGGGGCTCGGGCGTCTCCCAGCAGCTCGCAATCGTGGCCCCCGAGAACGTGATCGGCGTGCACGTCAACTACCTGCCGCACGGGCCCGTCGCGACCGAGAGGCTCTCTGACGACGACGCCGCGCGGGTCGAGGTCATCCGGGACTTCCTCGCCAACAGGCCCGGCTACATGCAGATGCAGGCCACCCGCCCGCAGACCATCGCCTACTCACTCACCGACTCGCCGTCCGGGCAGCTGGCCTGGATCGCCGACAAGGTCCGGGAGTGGACCGACCCGGCGCACCCGCTGCCGGACGACACGCTGCTGACCGACGTCTCACTGCACTGGTTCTTCGGCACCGCCGGCTCCTCGGCACGGCTGACGTTCGAGTCCGGCGGGCCGCGCAGCGACGGACCGACCGGCGTCGCACCGCTCGGGATGGCGGTGTTCGCGCACGACATCGTCCGTCCGGTCCGCAGCATCTCGGAGAAGGCGCACCCGACCCTGGTGCACTGGAGCGAGTTCGACGAGGGCGGACACTTCGCGGCGCTGGAGGTGCCGGAGCTGCTGGTGGGCGACGTGCGGGCGTTCTTCCGTGGCCTGCGCGGATAGGAGCGGCGTCAGGGCCGGCGGTGCAGGTACAGCTCGGTGAGCAGGCTGAACACCGCCCGGCCCTGCGCGTCCGCCAGCTGACCGGTCGTGGTCACCAGCCCGCGGCCGCGGTCGTCCAGTTCGACCTCGTCGATCACCAGCAGTCCGGTCAGCACGTCACCGGGGCGCACGGGACGCAGGAACCGGACGTCGCGCAGCCCGCGAGCGCCGATCACGCTCCAGTGCCGATATGCGCCGAGCACCGCCAGCCGCTGGTAGACGGCGGTGGTGTACATACCGCTGGCGATCAGTCCGCCGAAGTAGCCGTCGGCGGCCGCCTCCGCGTCGAGATGCGAGTCCTGCGGATCCCACACGGTCGAGAAGTCCACCATCTCCGACTCGCCGACGGTATGCGAGCCGAGATCGATGACGTCGCCGACCATCAGGTCCTCGGCGTACTTCACCTCGTCCATGACGTCCATCGTGCCAGGACACCGGCCAAATGCCGTCAAACTCGCGATCCCGTCTCACAGTGTCGGACGTGACTGCCACACTGCGCGCAACCGACCGGAGGGGGCATCACGATGCGGGGACTGGTGGCAACGGCTCGAACTCAGGGGCAGCGAGACAACGACTTCGATTTCTGCGTCGAAGGCGAACTCGTGTGGATTGGCCTCGTATGTGCCAGGGACGAAGCCGATCCCGACGGTGGCTGCGGTTGCGGACGGGCATTCAGCGGCCTCAACTCGCACCGCGCCACCACCACTGCCCGAGTGGCCGAACTCGCAGGGTTCACAGGAGACGACTACGTCGAGGCACTCCGATCCGGGCTCGCGCAGGCCGGGTGGCCGCCGAACCTCGCAGGCGAGCTGGCGGGCGACATGCTTGCGATCGCGGCGCACTGGCCGGCGGGAACCGTGATCGAGCGGCGACTCGACCAGTTCCAGGCACGAGGGGCAACCTAGAAGCCTGGGCACGCCCGCTCGCCCGACCATCGGAGCAGGCGAGCGGACACCCAGGCCGTTGCTAGACGCTCGCGCCCGACCGACTCACCTCCACGGCCTCGCCGATCCACGGCACCACGGCCGCGCGCACGTCGACCGGCCTCGACAGCAGCCCGTTGGCGGCCAACAACTCCCCCGCACGCTGCTGCTCGTCGAGGAACGCCTCGCTGACCCGGTTCAGGCCGAACGGGCGGCCACGCAGCGCGCGCTCCCAGCGGTCCAGGTCCGCCCGATCGCCCCGGGCGAGGGCATCGTCGACGAAGTACTGCGCGGCCTCGCGCGGGTTGGCCTCGATCCACGCGTCGGACTCCTGCAGGGCCGAGATGACCGCCTCGAGCGCCTCGCGGTTGTTCTCCGCGAAATCCCTGCGGGTGAACCACAGCGACGGATGACTGAACAGCGATTCGGTGTCCACGAGGGTCCGCAGCTCGTGGGACTTCTCGAGCGCCTCGAGGCCCGGGTAGGCCCCGACCCACGCGTCCAGGTCGCCGCGCAGCAGCGCCTCGGCGCCGTCGTTCACTCCGGTGTCGACCGGTTCGACGTCGGCCCAGCTGAGCCCGGCGATCTCCAGCGCGAACAACAGCAGCGTGGTCTGCCAGGAGCCGTGCGCGATTCCCACCCGCTTGCCGCCCAGGTCCGCGGCGGTCTCGATGCCCGAGCTCGCGAGGGCCACCAGTCGGCCGTTCTCCACGCGGGGTCCGGAGATGCCGATGTAGACCACGTCGTGGCCCTTGGCGAGCGCGGTCAGCGGCGGGGTGAATCCGGTGCCGATCACGTCGTAGCCGCCCTCCGTGAACAGCCAGTCGGAGTGCAGGCTCGGCAGACCGGTCTTGGGATTCACCCGCTCCGCCTCCGGAAGGGCGCGCAGGTCAACCCATTCCACGTCGGGCAGCGCCTTTTCGAGGATGCCGCGGTGACGCAGGACGAACAGGGAGTTGTTGTGCGGGAAGTAGCCGACGCGAACGGTCATGGGAAAGTTCTCCTCGAAAAATGGGGTTGGGAGGGCGCTTCGCGCCTGTGCGCGGTTGACGAGTGTGAGGACTCGTCAACCGCGCACGGGCGGCGGAGCCGCCTAGACGAGTCCGCGGCGGCGGGCCTCGTCGACGAGGCCGCTGCGGGACCACTGCGCGACCAGGTTGGTCTTGTCGAATTCGACCGTGCCGCCGACGGACTCGCCGATGGCCTGGTACTGGGCGCCCTCCTCGAGCAGCACCACGAACTTGGCCAGCTCGAGCAGGCCCGCCCGGCCGATCACGTTGACGCCGCCGTTGGCCTCGAAGATCGCGGCCAGGTCGGGGTCGCGCACCAGTTCGCCGAGGATGAAGTCGCCCGCGCCGATGCTGCGGTCGATGTGCGGCGGGATCTCTCGGGACAGGGTGAGCCGCTGCGAGGCCGCGTAGCGGATCGGCAGACTCTTGTGGGTCTGAGCGAAGCCGCCCAGCCACGGGGTGTGCACGTGCACGATCGAGGTGATCTCCTGGTGCTCGCGGAACACCTTCGCGTAGCCCGTGACGAAGCCGGCGGAGCCGCGGCCGGAGAGCACCTCGCCGTCGAAGGTCGCGACGACGGGCTCGATGGTGCGGTCGTCGGCCCAGGGCCCGGGCTCGTTGAGCGCGACGGCGATCTCCTCGCCGGGCACCCGCTCGACGAAGTTGACGGTGCCGTTGGCGGAGACGGTGCCGGTCTCGCGGAAGACGCGGAACGCCTTCTCCGCGTCGCGGGTGGCGCTCGCGACGAAGGCCGCGACGGTCTCGCTGATACGGGATTCGGTGGTGGTCATGGGTTTCTCCTGGTGAAATTCGAAAGTGGTCAGGGGGTGAGGAGCCGTGCGCGGTTGTCGAGTCCCTGGACTCGCGAAGCGCGCACGGGCGGCGGAGCCGCCTGGAGCAGCGGGAGGACCTCCTCGCCGACGCGGTAGGCCTCCTCGAGGTGCGGGTTGCCCGCGAGGATGAACGCGTCGACGCCGAGCTCGCGCAGCTCGTCGAGCCGCTGCGCGACCTGCTCGTAGCTGCCGACCAGGCCGAAGGCTGGACCGCCGCGGATCAGGCTGAACCCGGCCCAGACGTTCGGCTGCACCTCGAGATCGCGGTAGCCGGTGATGGTCTCCGGCACCCAGCCCTTGATCCTGGCCGCGCCGACCGAGTCGCCCTGGGCGGCCCGGTTGGCGGCCGCGCGGTCGACGAACGCCCAGCCCTTCGCCACCTCGGCCCAGGCCGCCTCCTCGGTGTGCCGGGCGACGACGTCGATCCGGACCGCGAACTTCGGTGTGCGGCCCAGCTTCTCCGCGTGGGTGCGGACGCCGTCGAACTTGGCGCGCAGGTCGCCGAAGGGCTCCAGCCAGGACAGGTAGTAGTCGCTGTGCAGCCCGGCGGCGCCGACCGCGGCGGCCGAGGAGCCCGAGAAGTAGACCTCCGGGAACGGCTGGCCGGCGAGGCCGGGCGGCAGCGCGGCCCCCGCGGTCTGGAAGAACCGGCCGTCGTGGTCGTAGGGCTCGCCGTCCCACACCCCGCGCAGCACGTCGAGGAACTCGCTGGTGCGCGCGTACCGGTCGTCGTGGTTCACCTTGTCGCCCCACCACAGCTGCGCCGGTCCCCCGCCGCCGCTGATGATGTTGTAGACGAGCCGGCCGCCGGTGGCCCGCTGCAGGCTCGCCGACATCCGCGCCGCCTGCACGGGATGCAGGAACCCGGGCTGGAAGGCGACCATGAACCGATAGGTGGTGGTCTCGCGGGCCAGCGCCGCCGCCACCGCCCACGGGTCCTCGGTGACCGGGAACGAGGGCAGCAGGCCGCCGAGGAACCCGGCCGACTCCGACGCCTTGGCCACCGCCGCCATGTGGTCGATGTAGCCGTAGCCGTCGAGTTCGCCGCCGCGGATCGCGGGCGCGATGTTGCCGGGGCCGTGGCCGTTCGCCTCGCCGCGGTTGTATCGGCGCGGGGTGCGCAGCGACGCGTGGTCGCCCTCCATCCCGATGCGCCAGTAGAAGTCGATGCTCATGCGGTGGCCTCCTGACTCGCCAAGGTGCGTCCGGCCGGGTCGACCAGGTGCAGCAGGTGTTCGCCGGTGCGGTGCAGTTCCTCGATGTGCGGGCGGCCGTCGAGCACGACGCTGTCGATGCCTGCGTCGACGTACTCCGAGAGTCGCTGCGCCACCTGCTCGTAGCTGCCGACCAGGCCGATGGGCTGGTCGTAGCCGAGCTCGGTGAAGCCGGCCCAGCGCCCGCCGCCGAGGTCGAGCGAACGCGCGCCGACGCCGTCGTCGTGGACCTCGTGCCACTGCCGCTCGGCGCGGGCCCAGGCCTCCTCCTCGGTCTCGCGGGCGATGATCGGCAGCTCCAGCCCGGCGCGCACCGTGCGGCCCAGTGCCCGCGACCGACTCCGCAGCTCCCGCACCGACGCCGCGATCCCGTCGACGGTCTCGGTGAACAGGTGCACGTCTCCGTGCCGCGCCGACAGCTCCAGCGCCTGCTCCGAGTCCCCGGACAGGTACACCGTCGGGAACGGCAGCCCGGACAGGATGCCGCGGAACCCGCCGTCGATGACGTCGAAGTACTCGCCGTCGAATTCGAATCCGGTGCCGTTGAATCCGGCTCCTGCGACCGGGGTTTCGTTCCACACCCCGCGCGCGACCGTGAGGAACTCCGCGGCCCGGGTGTACCGGTCCACGCCGGTGACCCTGTCCCCGCGGGCGCGGGCGTCGGCCTCGTCGGTCTCCACTCGCAGCCGCCAGGACAGCCGGCCCCCCGAGAGCCGCTGCAGCGTCGCGGACACCTTCGCCGCGTACACGGGGGTGCCGAAGGAGGGGTGGAATTCGACGATCACCCTCGAGTGCCGGGTGTCGCGCAGGGCGCCGCCTGCGACGATCCACGACTCCTCGCCGAGCGGGTCGTAGGGCGCGAGCACCCCGTCGAGCCCGGACAGTTCGGCCGCGAGCACCACCTGTGCGAGGTCGTCGAAGGGCCCGAAGTTGCCGGGGCGCAGATCCGTCGCGACGGTGGGCACCTGCGGTCCGCCGAAGCCGCCACGGTTGCGCGAGCCGGGCGACGCGTGCCTGCCGTCCCCTCGCGAGGGCAGCCGCCACAGGAACTCGGTCATGACGGCACCTTTCCGGCGGCCAGCAGCTCGAGCGCCTGCTCCAGGGGCTCGCGGGCCACCCAGGATTCGAGGTCGAAGTCGGCGGCCAGGAAGCCGTGCGTGTAGAGGAACTGCTTCTGGATGCCGATCAGCTCGACCCGCTCGTCCGACAGCGACGGGTGCAGGTCCTTGTGGAAGCCCTCCTTGTACGCGGCGGCGACTCCCTCCGGACCGGACAGGGTTTCGCGCGCGAGCACCTCGCGGACGCGGTCCAGGTTGTCGGCCGCCCAGTCCGCGGCGCGCAGGCTCTGCGCGAGGAAGCCGACCACCAGCTCGGGCCGGGACTCGAGCAGGTCGGCGTGCACGGTGATCGGGCGCGGGGTGCCGTTGTTGACGCGCAGCCGCTTTGCGTCGGTGGCGTCGAGGTCCACCGCGACCCGCAGGCCGTGCTCGCGGGCCACCTCCTGGGCGCGGGCGCCCTTGACGTAGATGGCGTCCACCTCGCCGCGCAGCAGCTCGTCGACGCCCCAGGTGGTGCTGCGGCGGTTCTCGCGAACAGCGCTGCGCACCTGCGGGTTCCGCTCGACCTCCACCTCGACCGCGACGACATCGGCGAGGGTGAGGCCGGCCAGGCGCAGCGCGTTCGCGAAGCCGTGCAGCGCCATCGCGCGCGGGAAGCTGCGCGCCTGGTCCTGCGCCCAGGCCGGGATCCCGATCCGCAGGCCCGCCAGGTCGGCGGCGCCCGCGACAGTGGAGTCAGGTCCTACGAGAATGGCCTGCGATTCGTCGATCCAGGTCAGCCCGATCAGCCGGGTCGGCGAGCCCTGCGCGCGGGCCGCGATCGCCGGCACGTTGCCGCCCTCGCGGACTAGGCCGAGCAGCTGGTGATCGAAGTGACGGACTGCCAGCTCCGGGCCGGCGTCCTGCAGGACACCCAGGCCGACGCCCGCCGACGCCGCGGTCTCCCCCAGCCAGCCGAGGCTGTGCGCGAGGCCGCTCGCGGTGGGCACGGGGCAGCGGGTGTACCAGAGGGTATCGAGGGCGGTGTCGACTGCTGCGGTCATCTCGGGCTCCTAAGTGGTTGTGGGGGAAGCGGTGCGGCCGACGCCGAGCTCGGTGAGGAACGCGGCGCGGTAGCGGAGGGACTCGGGGTCGGTGCGGTCGCGGGGCCGGGCCAGGTCGATGTCGACGTCCACCGCGAACCGGCCCTCGTTGAGGATCAGCACCCGGTCGGCCAGGCGGACGGCCTCGTCGACGTCGTGCGTGACCAGCAGAACCGCGGGGCGGTGCCGGGCCACCAGATCGCCGACCAGGTCCTGCATCTGCAGCCGCGTCAGTGCGTCGAGCGCGGCGAACGGCTCGTCGAGCAGCAGCAGCTCCGGCTCGCGGACCAGAGCCCTGGCCAGCGCGACGCGCTGCGCCTCGCCGCCGGACAGGGTGGCCGGCCACTGCCGCGCCTTGGTCTCCAGGTTCACCTCGGCCAGCGAGCGGGCCGCGCGGTCCCGGTTCTGTGCGGTCCGGCGCTGCCCGACGGTGACATTGGCCAGCACCCGCTTGGACGGGATCAGCCGCGGCTCCTGGTAGACGGTGGTGCGCTGCCGGGGCACCAGAATCTCTCCGGCATCGGGCCTTTCGAGGCCGGTGAGCAGCCGCAGCAGGGTCGTCTTGCCGGTGCCGCTCGGGCCGAGCAGCACCACGAACTCGCCGCGGTGGATCTCCAGGTCGACGCCGTCCAGGACGGTCTTGTCCCCGAATGCCTTACGGACCCCGCGCAGCGACACGGCGACCGGCTCGCCCGCCCGCCGGTCGCGGGCGGCCGTCGCGGTGCGTTCCCGCACCGCCAGCGGCGGCAACGCGGTGTCGTTGGCGCTCATCGGACCGCCACCTGTCCCCGCCACGGCATCGCGAACTTCTCGATGACGCGGACGATGCCGTCGAAGATCAGGCCGAGGACCGCGTAGAGCACCACACACAGCACCATGTAGTCGGTGCGGTTGTACTCCTGCGCCAGCGTCACCAGGTAGCCGATGCCCTCCCGGGTGCCGACCTGTTCGGCGGCGATGAGACCGGTGATGCTGATGGACAGGCAGATTCGCAGCGCCATCAGCACCCCTGGCAGCGCGGCGGGCAGGATCGCGCCGAACACGAGCCGCCATCCCCGCAGGCCGAAGCTCTGGGCGGCCTCGACCATCTTGCGGTCCACGTTGCGGACACCGAGGTACGTGTAGGCGTACATCGGGCCGACGGTGGCCACCGCGATCAGCAGCACCTTGAAGGTCTCGTCGATGCCGAACCACGCGATGAACAGCGGCACCAGCGCCAGGAACGGGATGGCCCGGTTGATCTGCATCGTGGAGTCGATGAGTTCCTCACCGAGGCTGGACAGTCCGGAGAGCACCCCCAACGCCAGGCCGATCAGGACGCCGAAGAACACGCCGACCGCGGCCCGCTTGAAGGAGGCGATGGAGAAGTCGACCAGCTGCCCGGTCTGGTAGAGCTCGGTGAAGGCGCGCCACACCGCGGGCGGTCCGGCGAGGATCTCCTCGGGGATCGCGCCGGTGGCCGACCCGATCCACCAGGCCGCGACGATCAGCGCGGGCACCAGGAAGCGCAGCGGGATCGACACCCAGGCGGGCCGGGCGCGGCCTGCGCGGTACCGCGGCGCCTCGAGCTCCAGTGTAGTGGGCCCGCCGCGTTCCTCCCGTGCCCTCGGCGGGCTCAGCAACGCCACGTCAGTTCCCGGTCTTCGTCGGGGCCGACTGGACCTGGGCGGTCGCGTCCACCTTGGACTGCAAGGGGTAGAAGACATCCCCGGCGGTGAGCGCGCGGGTGGTCACCCCGTTCTGGAAGAACAGGTCGGCGACCTCCTGCAGGTCCGCCTCGTCGGCCGCGGTCGGGTAGTGCGGGACCGAGGCCCGGCGGCCGAGATCGACTGCCCGCTCGAGCCGGTCCCCGGACAGCGCCCGCGGGCCCGCCTTCTCGAAGACGTTCTGGTAGTCCTCCGGGTTGCTGCGCTGCCGCTCGGTCAGCGCCTGCAGGGTCTCGAGGTACTTGGCCGCGACGTCGGGGCGCTCGTCGAGGACCGCGGTGCGGAACGCGACGATCGTGTTGTCCTTGGAGTCGATGCTGGCCTCGGTGGCGATCTCGACGACGCCGTCGCGGGCCTTGGCCTCCTGGTACGGGTCGTTGAACGACGCCCACGCGTCCACCTGGCCGGTGGAGAAGGCCGACGCCGCGTCGGAGGGCTGCAGCGGCACCCGCTCGACCTGGTCGAACGGAATGTTGGCCCGGCGCAACGCCTTCAGGGTGATGTACTCGCCCTTGCCCGCCGGGTTCACCGCGATGCGCTTGCCGACGAGGTCCTTGACCTCCTTCACCCCCGAGCCAGGGGACGCGATGATGCCGCTCTGGTCCTGGTCGACCGGGTCCGCGACGGCGATGATCCGCACCGCGACGTCCTTGGACAGCGCGCCGACCACCGGGCTGTACGCACCGCCGGAGACGTCGAGCTGACCGGCGTTGAACAGCTTGAGGTTTGCGCTGAACGCGGGCGGCGCCTTGACCCACTCGACCTTCGCGCCGAGCGGGGCCAGCGCCTCGTCGAAGGTGCCGTCCCGCTTGCCGACCGCGAGCGGTCCGGCGTTGCCCGGGTCGGTCACCTTGAGAACGAACGTGGGCTCGGCGGAGCCGGCGGCGTCTGCGGTGCCCTCGGAATCCGACCCGCAGGCGGCAACCAGGGCGACGACGGGGAGAAGCGCGAGCGCGAGGCGCGCTCGGGGAAGTCGGCGGTTGCGGGACATCGGGGGGCTCCTGTTCGAGAGGCTGATCGATCTACGCCTCGAAAACTAGGCGAGCCAAACCCCACCGACTAGGTATAGTTTTCTGCTGATTGGAAGTCTTGACAGACACCCACTGCGGGATTCGGCCATTCGTCGCCGATTCAGATCACCAATTTTCCGAATGATGGAAAGCATCCGAGCCAGCCGCGCGTGTTAGCGTCGCGACGTGGAGACCCCCTCAGACCTCACGCCCGCGGCGACCGGCTCCGTGCAGACCGTCGCCCGTGCCCTCTCGGTGCTCGGCTGCTTCCGCGGCGGCGACGAGCTCGGGGTGTCCGAGGTGGCCCGCCTCCAGGGGCTCGCGGTCAGCACCACGCACCGGCTGCTCGCCGCCCTCGTCGACGCCGGTTTCCTCGACAAGAACGCGGAGTCGAGCCGGTACCGTCTCGGCGGCGCGCTGGCGGAGTACGGCCAGATCGCCTACCGGCAGCACCGCATCTATCTCGCCGAACCGCACCTCGAGCAGCTCGCCACCACCACCGGCGCGAGCGCGTCGATCGCGACGCGATACGGCAACGACGCGGTGCTGCTCGGAACCAGCCGGTGGCGGGAGGCCGACGGCCACCAGCTACAGGGCGTCCGGCTGCCGCTGCACGCCAGCGCGCTGGGCAAGGCGCTGCTGGCCTGGTCCCTGGTCACCGACGACGAGCTGGGCCGGCTGCCCTACGAAACGGGCACGGCGCGTTCGGTTCCCGGGCCGCAGGAGCTGGGCAAGGAGCTGGCCCTGACCCGGGAGCGGGGCTATGCCTTCAACGACGAGGAGCTGGCCGTCGGCTACCGGACGATCGGGGTCCCGGTCGTCGGCGACGACGGCCTCGCCCGGTTCGCGCTGGGACTGCGCGGGCCGACCGAGCTGATGATCCCCGAACGGGTGCCCTTCTTCGTCGAGCTGGCCAGGGTCACCGCCCGCGAGATCGCCGCCGTCATGCACTGACGCGCAGTCGTGCGAATCAGCAGAGGGCGTGGCTGAGCAGGGCGAGGGTGTCGACCTCCTGCGGCGGCGCCTGGGTGACGGTGATCGCGGCCGCCCGGCCGTCCTCGGTCGCGCCGGAGAGCGTGTGGAACCCCGGGATGTCGCCGGAGTGCCCCCAGAAGACCTTGCCGCAGGACAGTTTCGCCGACATCAACCCGAGCCCGTAGGACATGCCCGGCTGATCCATCGGGACGGTCCTGGTCATCGCGCCCCAGGACGCCTCCGAGGTCAGCCGGCCCTCGACGAGCGCCCGCAGGAAGGCGGTCAGGTCCGCCCCGCTCGAGACCATCGCGCCCGCGGCCCAGGGACCGGACGGCTCGGTCGCCGTCATCTCGACGATGGTGTCCCCGTCCGCCTCGTAGCCGGACGGGTGCCGTCCGCGGATCTGCTTCTCCCCCGTTCCGGGCAGGTAGGTGTCGGTCAGGTCCAGCGGCCCGGTGATCCGGCTCGCGAGCTCGTCCTCGACCGTGTTCCCGGTGACCTTCTCGACCAGCATCCCGTTCACGAGGTAGTTGGTGTTGGTGTATTTCATCCGCTCACCCGCGCGGAACTGCGCGGGGTGCGCCATCGCCATCGCGAGCAGATCCTGCCGGGTGAACTGTTCGCCGCTGCCGAGATAGGTCTGCGTGATGCGCGGGTCGTCGGAGTACTCGGGCAACCCGCTGGTGTGCTGCAGCAGCTGCCGGACCGTGATCGCGCCCGGGTCGACGCCGTCCGCGACCAGCACGCCGGGCAGGTAGCGATCGATGGGGGCATCGAGCTCGATCTTCCCCTCGTCGACCAGCTGCATCACGATGGCCGCCACGAATGTCTTGGTGACGCTGCCGATCCGGACCTGTGCGCCGTCCGGGATCTGCTCTGCGGTGACCCGATCGCCCACCCCGCTGCGCAGCTCCACCGTCTCACCGGGAACGGACAGGGTGGCCACCGCGCCGCCGACGGTCGAACGGACCAGCTCGTCCAGGTCGGCCTGTACCGCCGCCCGGTTGGGAAAGCTGTTGACCACCACCGGATCCGAGGTGTCCGAGCATCCGGCGAGCAGGAGGACCGAGATACCGACCGCGACCGCAGCAGATTTCATACCCCGACCCTATGGTGCGAGAACCGTTCGGCGCATCCGGATTTACCCTGATATCGCCCCCGAATGGCAGACACGCCCGTGAGTCCTTCTGGCCCGCAGGGGGACCAAAAGGACTCACGGGCGGCGAAGCCGCAGCCGCTCAGCCGCGCAGGTAGGCCAGCACCGCCAACACCCGCCGATGCCCGCTGTCGGAGGCGGACAGCCCCAGCTTGGCGAAAATGTTGCCGATGTGCTTGCTCACCGCGGTCTCGCTGACCACGAGCCGGCCGGCGATGGTGCCGTTGTCCAGGCCCTCGGCCATCAAACCGAGCACCTCGGACTCGCGCGGGGTCAGCGAGCGGATCGGGTCGTCGGACCGCCTGCGGCTCATAAGCTGCGAGATCACCTCAGGATCCATCACCGTGCCGCCCGCCGCGACCCGGCGCAGCGCGTCGGTGAACTCGGCGACCCGGCCGACGCGTTCCTTGAGCAGGTACCCCATCCCGTTCGCACCCTCGGCGAGCAGCCGGCCCGCGTACCGGTCCTCCACATACGCAGAGAGCACCAGCACGGGGAACCCCGGCCTGCGGCGTCGCGCCTCCTCGGCCGCTTTGAGCCCCTCGTTGGTGAAGGTTGGCGGCATCCGGACGTCCAGCACTGCGGCGTCCGCGGAGTCCAGCACCTCCAGGAAGGACTCGGCGTTGTCCACCGCGGCGACGACCTCGAAGCCCTCCCCGCGCAGCAACAGCGCCAGGCCCTCGCGAAGGAGGGCGTCGTCCTCGGCGATCACGATCCGCACGGCGCCTCCAGTCTCATGGTGAACCGACGGTAGCCCACGGCTGTTCTCGCGCGGGACCCCGACCGGATGGCACCCGGGCCCCTCACGCCCCGCACGGCAGTTCCACCGTCAGCGACGTCGGACCGCCCTCGGGGCTGGCCAGTTCAATCGTCCCCTCGAAGGCCTCGGCCCGGCGCCGGATCCCGCTCAGCCCGCCGCCTGCCCGCTCGACCGCTCCGCCGTGCCCGTCGTCGGTGATCGCGATCCGCAGCACCTCACCGGAATCCCGGTCGGTCGTGTGCAGGCGGACGGTCACCCCGCCCGCGCCGCCGTGCTTGACCACGTTGGTCAGTCCCTCGGCCACCACGAAGTACGCGGCCGACTCCACCGCGGCAGGCGCGCGGCGCAGGCCGCCCACGTCCAGGACGCACGGCACCGGGCTCCGGCCCGCCAGCGCCGAGACCGCACCCTCGAGCCCGAGCTCGTCGAGGATCGGCGGGTAGATGTCGTGCACGATGGTGCGCAGGCCCGCGAGCGCGTCGGCGGCCGCGTCCTGGGCCCGAAGCAGCTGCGGCAGGGCCTGTTCCGGGTTGGTCCGCAGCGACCGCTCCGCGATGCCGAGCATCATCACCACCCCGACGAGCCGGTTCTGGGCGCCGTCGTGCAGGTCCCGCTCGATCCGGCGGAGCTCGGCGGCGTGCGCATCGAGGGCGGCCGCGCGGCTCGCGGTCAGCGCGCTCACCCGCTCCACCAGCCGGGACTCCCGAGTCGGCGCCAGCAGCCGCGCGGCCAGCCCGCACATCCCGCGCGCCATCAGCGGGGTCAGCCACAGCGACAGGGCGCCGTAGGCGACACCGAACAGCGGCATCGCGGCGGCCCCCCACCACGAGGTCACCGGATAGATGTTGGTCACCGGCTCGTCGGCAGGCATCGACTGCCAATACGCCGGGATCAGCAGCGAATTGACGGCCGCGGCGGGGAGCGCGAGCGCGAACAGGCCGGCGGCGGGCGCGATCAGCGCGTGCACCGCGACCCAGGCGGCGTCGCGCCGGGTCGAGGCCGCGGTCGCCAGCCGCCGCAGGTCCTCGAACGTCGGGTCGGCCGGGATCGGCAGGTACCGCTCGGACAGCACCTCGCCCGAGAACCACCCGGCCCGGCGCCGGGCCAGCCCCGCCCACCACCGCAACAACCCCACCGCCCGGGGCGCCAGCAGCCAGCCCGGACCGAACAGCAGGAACACCACCAGCACCAGCCCGACGACCAGCAGCGCCATCGACACCATGCCCGCGATGCCCTCCGCCGCCAGGTAGCGCAGCGCACGCCACCAGCTCCGCAGCCGCCCGGTCCTCGCCATGCTCCCAGCATGCCGCACCCCGGCGGACGTGTCGGTATAGCCAGCCACACCATGGATCCGGTAGCGCGCGGGATCGTCCGCCGCCGCGGCCGTCCATAGCGTCGTCATCCATGAGCACACAGGTTCTGAGCCCGCCCGTCGCCGCCCTCCGACTCCAGCACGTCACCAAGAGGTACGGGTCCGGTACCGCCGCGGTGACCGCGCTGCGGGGCATCGACCTCACCCTGCCCCGCGGGGCCTTCACCGCGGTGATGGGCCCGTCGGGCTCCGGCAAGAGCACCTTCCTGCACTGCGCCGCCGGCCTCGACCAGCCGACCTCGGGGTCCGTGTGGCTCGGCGACACCGACATCTCCCGACTCAAGTCCAAGGCACTGACCGTGTTCCGGCGCGACCACGTCGGCTTCGTCTTCCAGGCCTACAACCTGCTGCCCGCGCTCTCGGTGGAGCAGAACATCACCCTGCCGCTGCTGCTCGCGGGCCGCGGCGCCGACCCCGGCTGGCTCGACTTCGTCACCGGCGCGGTCGGCCTGGCGGATCTGCGCGGGCGCAGGCCCGCGGAACTGTCCGGCGGCCAGCAACAGCGGGTCGCGATCGCGCGCGCCCTGGTGACCCGGCCCGATGCCGTGTTCGCCGACGAGCCGACCGGCGCGCTGGACTCGCGGACCGGCCGCCAGGTGCTCGAACTGCTCCGCCGCACCGCCGAGGAACTCGGGCAGACCGTGGTGATGGTCACCCACGATCCGATCGCCGCCTCGTACGCCGACCGGGTGCTGTTCCTCGCCGACGGCGCCTTCGTCGGTCACCTGGACCGGCCGAGCGCCCAGCAGGTCGCCGACCACATGACCCACCTCGGGGAGTGGTGACCCGATGAGATCCCTTGCAGGCGCGAACATCCGCGCGCACCGAGGCGGATTCGTCGGCATGTTCGTCGCGGTGCTGTTCGCCGCGATGCTCGTCACCGGGCTCGGCATCCTCATCGAGTCCGGGATCCGCGGCGGCATCGAGCCGCAGCGCTACGCGGGCGCGGACGTCATCGTCGGCGGCAGGCAGTCGCTCGTGGTCAAGGAGGACGTCGACCAGCCGTTCGCGGAGCGGGCCCCGCTGGCCGCGGGCGTCGCGGACGAGCTGGCGTCGGTTCCCGGGGTGGCGCGCGCGGTCCCCGACATCAGCGTTCCGGTCGCGTGGTCGGGCAGGCCGGTGCAGGCGCACGGCTGGGGCTCGGCCGCGCTGACCCCGTACGAGATCCGGGAGGGACGGACGCCGAACGGTCCCGGCGAGGTCGTGGTGGACGACGCCGAGCCGGCCCGCATCGGCGACCGGATCTCGTTGGCGCACGGCGGCATCGCCGACGACTACACAGTGGTCGGCGTCGCGGGCGCGAGCCCCACCCCGGACCGGGCCGCGCACGTGTTCCTGTCCGACGGCCGGATCTCCTCGCTGTCACCGCGTTCGGGCAACATCGACACCATCGGCGTCACGGCGGCCGAGGGCGTCACGGCGAGCGCGCTGGCGGAGCGGATCCGCGAACGAGTGCCCGAGGTCGAGACCTACACCGGACGGGCCCGCGGCGACGCGGAGTTCCTCGACGCGGGCAGTGCGCGTACCGAACTGGTGATGATCGGTATCTCGTTCGCCGGAACCGCGGTGATGATCGCCATGTTCGTGGTGGCCAGCACCCTGTCGCTGTCGATCGCGCAACGCAGGCGCGAGTTCGCACTGCTCCGCGCGGTCGGCGCGACTCCGGGTCAGATCCACCGGCTCGTCGGGCGTGAGGTGATGCTGGTCGCGGGCGTCGCCTCGGTCGCGGGCACCGTCCCTGGTTTCGTCCTCGCCGGCTATCTCCGGTCTCGATTCGCGTCGGCCGGACTGCTGCCCGCCGACTTCGCCCTGGCCTTCAGCCCGCTGCCCGCCGTCGCGGCCATGGCACTGAGCCTGATCACCGCCCGCGCGGCGGCGGCCGTGGCCGCGCGCAGGCCCGCCAGGATCAATCCGGTCGACGCGCTGGCGGAGGCGTCGGCGACCCCGGCCCGGCTCGGCCGCGGGCGGATGGTCACCGGACTGGTCCTCGGCGCTTCGGGCCTGGTGATCTCGCTGCTGCCCGCCGTTGTCCCGGGGCAGGCGGCGCTGGCGGGCGCCGGTGGTGCCGCCGTCCTGCTGATGGTCTCGGTGGGGCTGCTGGGACCGCGTTTGGTCAGCGGCGCGGTGGCCGCGCTCGGTGGGCCGCTGCGCCGATCGGGATCGCCCGCCCTGTTCCTGGCGGCCGCGAACACGCGCGGCAACGCCCGCCGCCTCGCCGCCGCCATCACCCCACTCGCCCTGGCGATCGCGATCGGATCGGTACAGATCTTCGTCCAGACCACCGTCGCGGCGGAGGCGGCCACCCAGTCGAGGGAGGGCGTCATCGCGGACTTCCTCGTCACCGGCACCGGGTCGGGACTGTCCGCCGCCGTCGTCGACGCGATCGGCCGGACCCCCGGCGTCGAGGCGGCGAATCCCGTTGCCCGCAGCCAGGTGTACGTCCCGCGCTTCGACGGCGAGTCCACCACCACCGAGCGGTACGCGGCGCAGGGCATCGACCCGGCCGCGACGGTCGCGACGATGGATCTCGAGGTCGAGTCCGGCAGCCTCGACGCGCTGGCCGGGCCGGACACGGTGGCGCTGAGCAGCGACACCGCCCAGACGCTCGGCGTGAGGCTCGGGGAGACCGCCACGCTGCACCTCGGCGACGGCACCGCGGTCAGCCCCACCGTCGTCGCCACCTACGGGCGCGGACTCGGATTCGGCGACGTCACCTTCGCGAACGAGATCGTGCGCGCCCACACCACGAGCGGGCTGGACGACAGCGTCCTGGTGCGGGCCGAGCCCGGCAGGCAGTCCGAGGTCGGCGCCGCGTTGGCCGCGGCCGGCTACACCGTCACCGACCGTGACGGGCTCGGCGCGGCGGGCGAAGCCGAGCGCAGCGCGCAGTCATGGACGAGCCTGATCGCGCTGTCGGTGCTGCTGGCCTACCTGGCGGTGGCGGTGGTGAACACCCTCGTGATGGCGACGGCCGAGCGCGGCAGGGAGTTCGCGCTGCTGCGCCTGGTCGGATCGAGCCGCAGGCAGGTACGCGCCATGATGCGCGCCGAGGCGGTGATGGTGGTGACGATCGCGTCGGTGGTGGGCACGCTGATCGCGCTGCCGCCGCTGGTGGGGGTCAGCCTCGGGGTCTCCGGGCAGCCGATCCCCGCCATCTCCCCCGTCACCTACGCCGCGATCATCGCCGCGACGGTGACGCTGGGACTGATCGCGATCGCGATACCGACCCGCGCGAGGCTCCGCTCGGATCCGGTCGCGGCGATCTCCTCCCGGGAGTAGGTCCGTCGCGCCCGGCATCCGATGCCGGGCGCGCACGGCCCCGGGTCCACTCAGGTGGGTGCGATCGGACGGAAGGCGCGGAGTTCGTCCTGCCCCGGCCTGACGACCCCGGCCGAGGATTCCATCACCTCGTTCCACGCGCCCGGCAGGTCACCCAGCGGTTCGGAGACCACGAACCGGGTCTCCCCGCCCAACTGATGGAGGACGGGCACCTCCGGGTGCAGATCACGCAGCCTGGAGATCTCGGTCGAGAAGAACAACGACCTCGACTGCCTCGCGGTCGAGTAGCGGAAGATCCAGGTGGATTCGCCGTCCGTCGTCGCGACGGTCATCTGGACCGGATCCTCGACTCCGTGGGACCTGCCGACGTCCTCGACGAGACCGACGGCCCGGGCGACGGCGTCGAAGGGGTCGTCGGTGAGGCCGAAGGTCAGCGCGAGAAAGAACAGCGTCTCGGAGTCGGTCGAACCCTCGAGATCCGGGAACAGGGCCGGGTCGATCGCAGTGATCAGGTCGCGCCGGGTCTCGCGGAATCCCCCGAGGGCGCCGTTGTGCATCCACAACCAGCGCCCGTGCCGGAACGGATGGCAGTTGCTGCGCTGCACCGCGGTCCCGGTCGAGGCCCGGACGTGTGCGAAGAGCAGCGGGGTGCGCACGTGGCCTGCGATCTCGCGCAGATTCGAGTCGTTCCAGGCCGGCTCGATGCTCTTGAACACCGCCGGTTCGGTGCCCTCGCCGTACCAGCCGATGCCGAAGCCGTCGCCGTTCGTGGTCGTGGCGCCGAGGCGGGAGTGCAGGCTCTGGTCGATCAGTGAGTGCTCAGGCCGGAACAGCAGGTCCTCCGCGAGGATCGGCTCTCCCGAGTAGGCCATCCACCTACACATGCATCAATTGAAGCACCAATCTCTGCCTGCCGTGCTCGGCCGATCGCGGTGACCGGATCAGGGGGTGCGTGCCCGCGCCGGGTCGACCGCGACGGCGGCGGACAGGAGTTCCGGTGGCCCCGAGAGTCGATGCCTGCGACGCCGGATCACCTTCTCCGTCTCGATCACGACCGGGACGATCAGCGCCCAACCCATGCAGGCGAGCCACTGTCCACCCGTCAGGGACATCGTCATGAGCAGATCCTGGAGGAAGCCGAGCTCGACCGCGAAGACAGTGGCGATGATCGGGATGGAGAGGATCTTCAGCGCGCCGAGTACGGGGGCGGCGAGACCGGATTCGGGATCGCGCCTCATGACCAGGCCGCTGAGGACCGACCCGAACGACAGCACCACGAACGCCATCGTCATCGGCACACTCGCCTCGGTCGGACTCATCGGGCCGGGGGCGACGAGCATCGCCGCCAGGGTGACGGCGAACTGCAAGATCCCGTACGCCAGCCACTGGATGAATGCCTTCCGGTGTGCGATAGGGAGTTTCGGATCCCGGGGCGGTTTGCTCATCAGGTCCGCGGGCAGCGGATCGAGCATGATGACGGCGACCGGGAACAGGGTGATGAAGAAGTTCTGGAACAGCACCATCAGCGGGGTGAGCGCGATGCCGTCGTTGATGTCGAACACGCTCGCGACGAGGAACAACAGCACCATCGCGAACAGCTTGGCCATCTGGTAGCGGACGTACGACACGATCTTCTCGTAGATGCCACGACCCAACCGGATCGCGGTGACCAGCGTCCCGAAGTTGTCGTCGGTCAGCACCATCCGTCCGGCCTGCTTGGTGACCTCGCTCCCCGACCCCATCGCCACCCCGATGTCGGCCTTCTTCAGGGCGGCGGCATCGTTGACGGCGTCGCCGGTCATCGCCACGATCGCGCCGCCCCGCTGCATGATGTCGGCGAGGCGCAGCTTGTCCTGCGGCGTGACGCGGCCGAAGACGTGGAGTTCCGGCAGGGCCGCCGCGAGTTCCTCGTCCGTCATGGCCTGGAGTTCGGCGCCGCCGATCGCGCCCGGCCCGAGTCCCAGCTCGGCGCCGATCGCGGATGCGGTGATGGCGTGGTCGCCGGTGATCATCCGCACGTCGATGCCCGCGGCGTGGGCGGTGCGCACGGCCTCGATCGCCTCCGGCCGGAGCGGGTCGATGATCCCCACCATGCCGACGAAAATGAGGTCCTCGACGAACGACATCGGATCCGCGGTCACGGCCGCCTCCTGACCGTCGAGCAGCCGGGTGGCGAAGGCCAGCACGCGAAGCCCCTTCTCCGACATGGCACGGTTGGCCGCCATGAGCTCGTCCCGAACCTCGGCCAGCGGCACCTCCTCCCCGCCGGGGACGAACGCGGTCGCGCACCGAGCCAGGACCACGTCGGGTCCGCCCTTGACCAGCTCCGCGAACCGGGTGCTGCCGCGGACCGGGAGGTGGTGGAAGGTCGCCATGAACTTGTAGGCGGAATCGAACGGCACCTCGGCGACCCGCGGGTACGTCCGCCGGGTGAGCGGGGCGTCGACACCGATCTTGGCCGCGAGCACCACCAGCGCGGCCTCGGTCGGATCGCCGACCACCTCCCCGGTGTCGGAGACGGTGGCGTCACTGTCCAGGCACAGCCCGTAGGCGAGCAGGGTGAAGTCCGGCGCCGCCTCGCCCGCGACCTGTGCGATCGTCCCGGCCTTGCCATAGCCCTCGCCGTCCACCGTGAACCATCGGCCGTGAAAGTACAACGAGCGCACCGTCATCTGGTTCATGGTCAGGGTGCCGGTCTTGTCGGAGTTGATCACGCTCGTCGCGCCGAGGGTCTCGACGTCGTTGAGGTTCTTCACGATCGCCTTCGCGTCCGCGAGCTGGCGCGCCCCGTAGGCCAGCATCGCCTGGACGAACGTCGGCATACCGGTCGGGATGGCCGAGACGGCCATCGAGATGCCCAGCAGCAGCAGCGTCGTCAGGCTCTGCCCGCGCAGCACACCGAGGATCACGATGATCGCCACGGCCGTCCAGGCGATCACGGACAGCACCTTGGTCAGCGAGTTCAGCTCGCGCTGCAGTGGGGACTTGCTCGGCGCGACGGCCGAGAGCATCGACGCGATCAGGCCCATCTGGGTGCGCATGCCGGTCTCGGTGACCACCATGGTGGCGGTGCCGCGGGTGACCGAGGTGTTCTGGAACGCCATGTTGCTGCGGTCGCCGAGGGCGACGTCGGCGGTATCGAGCGTCCCGGGATCCTTCGCGATCGGTGCGCTCTCGCCGGTCAGCGCCGCCTCCTGGGTCTCGAGGGTGGCCGACCGCAACAGCCGGCCGTCGGCGGGGACGATGTCGCCCGCCTCGAGCGCGACGATGTCGCCAGGGACGAGTTCGGTCGCGTCGAGCTCGGTCAGCGTCCCGCCGCGGATCACCCGGGCTTGCGGCGTCTGCATCTTCGCGAGCGCGTCCACGCTGGCGCGGGCCTTCAGTTCCTGCTGCGTGCCCAACACGATGTTGAGCACCACGAGCGCCGCCACCACCAGCGCCGTCGGCACCTCGCCGATTGCCACGCTGACGACGGCCACCGCAACCAGCATCAGGTTCATCGGATCCTTCAGCTGCAGCAGGGCGATCGACCACGTCGAAGGCGCTGGCTCGGCCGCGATCTCGTTGCCGCCGTACCTCCGCCGCCGCGCGTCGACCTCGCCGTCCGTCAGGCCCGACACCGGGTCTGTCTCGAGCGCCGCGAGGACTGCGTCCGCATCCTGGGCGAACCAGGTCGCCCCGGATTCGGTGGTGGTGCGTGCGTGCACCCGGTCCGGTGTGGGTTCCATGGTGGCCATGACCGCTGCTCCTCGCCGGGTACTCGGAAAACGTCAGTAAGGAGTGGGGATCCAGTGCAGTGGCAGAGCCGGTGCGCGATATCCGCCGGGGTCCTGCCGCTTCGGCAGGGTGATGTCGGGACGCTCGAGCGGGGTGTACGGGATCTGGCTGAGCAGGTGACTGATGATGTTGAGCCGCCCACGCTTCTTGTCGTCGTTGAGCGCGACAAACCACGGCGCCAGGCCGGAATCGGTGAACCGGAACATCTCGTCACGTGCCCGCGAGTAGTCGTACCAACGGCTGTAGGACTTCAGATCCAACGGGGAGAGCTTCCAGATCTTCCGCGGATCTTCGATGCGACTCTGCAGGCGCAGCGTCTGTTGCTCCTCGCTCACCTCGAGCCAGTACTTGAGCAGGATGACCCCCGACTCGACGATCACGCGCTCGACCGCGGGGATGAGCTCGAGGAACTTCCGGGCCTGGTCCTCCGTGCAGAAACCCATGACCCGTTCGACGCCTGCCCGGTTGTACCAACTGCGGTCGAAGATGACGACCTCCCCGGCGGCGGGCAGATGCGGCACGTACCGCTGAAAGTACATCTGCGACTTCTCCCGCTCGGTCGGGGCGGGCAGGGCCACCACCCGGAACACCCGAGGGCTGACGCGCTCGGTGATCGCCCTGATGACCCCGCCCTTGCCTGCGGTATCGCGGCCCTCGAAGACGATGCAGACCTTCGCCCCGGTCGACCTGACCCACTCCTGCAGCGCGACCAGCTCCGCGTCGAGCACTTTCAGCTGACGGCGGTATTCCTTGCTCGACATCGGCGGGGCGTGCTCCGCGGCCGACGAGTCGATCAGCTCTCCGGCCTCGGCAGGCTGCCGACCGGTCTGCTCGGACCGCTTCTTGGACTTCGCGTCCTTGGATTTGCCCACCGGGTTCTCCCTCGGCCGTCCATGCGTGCGTGCTCGTCCAGTACCTCACCAGGTACGCCGACAGCAGGACCGCGGCACCGAGGTGCGCGGCCCTGTTGTCGGACTTGTCACCGAATTGTCCTGCTTTCCACTGTTTTTCCGGGTCAGACCGTGTTTCCGGGTCAGACTGCGTTCCGGGTCAGACTGCTTGCGGCTTCCATGTCGACACCGCCCAGATCACCACCACGTCGAGGGCGATGATCAGCACCGACCACCACGGGTAGTACGGCAACCACATGAAGTTGGCGATGATCGAGATCGCCGCGATCACGATCGCCGCGATCCGCGCCCATCCTGCCCCGGTGAACAGCGCGACACCGATCGCCGCCACCACAACGCCGAGCACGAGGTGGATCCAGCCCCACGTGGTGAGGTCGAACTTGTAGGTGTATTCGATGCCGACGACGAAGACCTCGTTCTCGGCCACCGCGGCGATCCCCTGGAAGAACTGGATGATGCCAACTGTCACCAGGATGACGGCCGCCCCCATCGACGTGCCCGCCGCGATTCCCTGTTCGGCCGGCGACTTCTCAGACATGACGTCCCCTTCCTCGCAACCGAATGGTGCTTTTACTCCAGTGTCCGCTTCTCGCACCGCTTACATCGCGAATTCGAAGATCAATTCCTACCGAGCCGGGGGAAGCGTCCACGGCGTGAACCGTGCCTGTCCCGAGTCCTTTTCGAGTCTTGACGACGGTGGAGAATCGGGCAGACGATGTGTCCATGACCGGCGATGACGAACTGCTTCAAGTCGAACACGTCATCGCGCGTCTGACCGCTCGCTACCCGTCCATATCGCCGATCGACATCGCGGACGCCGTGTGGACGATCCACCAGCGTTTCGCCGACGGCAAGGTGCGCGACTTCGTTCCCCTGCTCGTCGAGAAGGCGGCCCGCCGGGACATCGCGGGCTGGGCGACCACGCAGCCGCGCGCTCCCACCGCGCTGTCGCTGCCCGCTGCCCAGGCCGGCGGAACGGACACACCGGCGGCTCTGGGGCAGCGGCGACAACGCCGAGCCACTCGATGGCCCGGTTTCCTGGCCGCGTGGCCCTCCAGGTGACATGCTGGCATGCGTCGGGGAAGGGCCGTGATGCCGCGGTTGCCCCCTGGTCCGAATCCATTCTCCGAGAGCAGCATGCGGGGCCGACCGACAGACCGCCGCACCCCCGATCGTGAATAACTCGAACACCGTTCTGACCACGGCCATCTTCAACGAGAGAGGTCCTGTAGTGAACAATGAATTCGACGAAGTCGGGCCCATCGACTACCTCGTGGTGGAGTTCCCCGCCGACCGGCAGCCGGACGGCTCGGCATTGCCGATGCTCCGCGATCTGGTCGACAACGGCATCATTCGCGTGCTCGACCTCGTGTTCGTCCGCAAGGACACCGACGGATCGCTGGCAGGGATCGCGATCGACGACCTCGGCTTGGAGGGCGGCATCGACGTGACGCTGTTCGCGGAGGCGTCGTCGGGATTGGTGAATCCAAGCGATGTCGAGGAAGCCGGTGCCATCCTCGAACCGGGCTGTTCCGGAGCGATTCTCGTCTACGAGAACCTGTGGGCCGCCCCGTTCGCCGCGGCGCTGCGCCGCGGCGGCGCGCAACTCGTGGCCTCGGGCCGCATCCCCCTGCAAGGCATCATGGCGGCACTCGACTCTCTCGATGCCAACAACTGAAGACGAAGGAGCACACCATGCCTGGACTTCTCCGTGGCGTCGCGCGTACCGCCGTCGTGGCCGGGACCGCGACCGCCGTCTCGAATCGGGTTTCCCGTCGGCAGGGTCGGCGATGGAACGCCGAACAGGCCGAACAGGCGCCCCCGCAGGCCGCCCCGCCCCCGCCCCCGCCCGCCGCCGCACCGCCCTCGGGTGGCGTCGACCGCATCACCGCGTTGAAACAACTCGCCGAACTCAAGGACCAAGGAGTTCTCACCGAGGATGAATTCAATGCGGAGAAGGCCAGGATCCTGGCCTCCTGACCACACCGCCGCGCGAGCAATAATCGCTCGCGCGGCGGTGGCGGGTTCGCTAGCCTCGGGACATGTCTCCTCCAGCCTGAGAGAACCCCGACATGACTGCGACGCCGGCCACGGCCGCACGCCGATACACGCCCCTGGCCCTGATCAACCTCGCGACGCTGCTCTCGGCCACCGGCAACGGCATCACCATCGTCGCGCTGCCGTGGCTGGTGCTCGCCCAGACCGGCCGGGCCACCGACGCCGCCGTCGTCGCGGGCGCCGCCACCCTGCCGCTGCTGCTCTCGAGCCTGTTCTCCGGCACGGTGGTCGACCGGTTCGGCCGCCGCCGCACCTCGCTGGTCTCCGACTTCCTGTCCGCGGTGTCGGTGGCGCTGATCCCGGTGATGTCCGCGACGGTCGGGCTGTCGGTGGGCGGCATCGCGGCGCTCGCCGCCCTCGGCGCCGCATTCGACCCCGCGGGCATCTCCGCCCGAGAATCCATGCTGCCTGCCGCAACGAAGGAGGCCCGGTGGTCGTTGGACCGGGTGAACAGCCTGTACGAGGCCAACTACAACGTCGCGTACCTGATCGGCCCCGGCATCGGCGGCGTGCTGATCGCCACGGTTGGCGCGGTGAACACCCTGTGGGTGACCTCCGCCTGCTTCGCGCTCTCGATCCTCACCATTGCCTTCCTCCGACTCGAGGGTGCGGGCGCGCCCGATCACGAGACCAGGCCGGAATCGATGTGGAGCGGCACGCTCGAGGGCCTGAAGTTCGTGTGGCACAACCGGTTGCTGCGCACCCTGGCGCTGGTCGACATGGCGATCGTCGCGCTGTACATGCCGGTGGAGAGCGTGCTGTTCCCGGTCTATTTCACCGAACGCGGCGAGCCCGCGCAGCTCGGCTGGGTGTTGATGGCGATGAGCATCGGCGGCGTCATCGGCGCCCTGACGTACGGCGCGCTCGCCACCCACGTCAAGCGCCGGACCCTGATGCTGCTGGCGGTGACCGCGCTCGGCGGATGCATGGTCGGCATGGCGTTCCTGCCGGCCATGTGGGTCACGCTCACCCTGGCGCTGCTGGTCGGCCTGGTGTTCGGGCCCGTCGGTCCGATCGCGAACTACGCGATGCAGACCCGCAGCCCCGAGCACATGCGTGGCCGTGTCGTGGGTGTCATGACGTCCACCGCGTACGCCGCCGGTCCGCTCGGCTACCTGCTCGCGGGCCCGCTGATCGACGCGGTCGGCCTGCGAATCACCTTTTTCGCGCTGTCCATCCCGGTCCTGGTGATCGCCGCCGTCTGCTTCACGCTGCCGGCATTGCGCGATCTGGATGCACCGGTGGTCGATCCGGTCGACACTCGAACGCACTAGAGGGTGAGAGAGGAATGCCATGACGCAGTACCTGCTCAGTGTCTACCAGCCCGACGGACCGGTCCCCGCGCCGGAGATCCTGGAGGGGATCATCGAGGACATCGACGCCCTCAACCAGGAACTCAGGGCCGCGGGCGCGTTGGTATTCGCCGGGGGCCTGCACCCGCCGGAGCAGGCGACGGTCCTGCGACCGAAGGGCGGCGAGGTGCTCGTCAGCGACGGCCCGTTCGCGCAGGCCGAGAATCATCTCGGCGGGTTCACGATCATCGAGGCGCCGGACCTCGACACCGCGCTCGGCTGGGGCCGCAAGCTGGCGGCCGCGACCACCCTGCCCATCGAGGTCCGGCCGTTCCAGCAGGGTCCCGAGGACTGATCGGGCGCGGGTCAGCGCGAGACGACCAGCAGGAAGCCGCCGCCGCCCGGCTCGATCTTGGTGTCCAGCGTCAGCTCCGGCGCCAGCCTGGACAACCGGTCCAGCAGCCAGGCGGACGCGTCTTCGGCGTCGGACTTCGAGGGGCACCGGGCGACGGCGACCCGTCCCGGCTTGCGGGTGAGCTGCTCGACCACGCCGATGATCGGGGCCGGGTCGATCACGAACAGCGCGTCCGACCACGGGACAACCGGCTTGATCGCGCCCTTCTTGGTGTTGCAGGCGCGGTGCGCGAGCCGCTCCGGCCCGCCCTTGCCCTTCTTGGCGGTGTTGATGCTGTCGATGCTCGGACCACGGGGGTCGTTCACCGACATGTTCGGGTCGACGGGTTCGTCGCACAACCAGCAGCGCCACGATTCCCGTTCGCCGACCTCATCCAGCTTGCTCATACGCATGACGCTACAGCGGTCCCGGTCACCGGAACCCCATCACCTTGTCGCCCCACGCGGCCCGCAGCTCCTTGTCCGGATCGCTCGCCAGTGTGTCGGTCTTGTCGATGAGCAGCGTCGCCCTGGTGTCCTCGCGGTACGGCGCCCAATGCTTGGAGGCGTCGAGCGCCGCGGGCACGCCGTGCTGCGCGAACGCCAGCCACCGCCGCTGCACCCGGCCGGAGACCTCCAGCGCGGCCTTACGCCCACCGAGCCAGAAGGTCGGGTCGTGATTGAGGGTGCCGAAATTGCCGAACACATAAGGCAGTTCGGTTGCGTGCCCGGCGCCGACCCGGGCCGCCCACAACATCGGGGTGGCGTGGTCGAACCGGTACACCCACGTGGGCGAGTGCTTGCTGTGCGCGTCCGCGATCCACAGGCACGGCATCCGGAAGGCCGCGTCCCGCGACACCGCGAGGGCACCGCTGGGCTTCGACCAGTCCGGGTAGGCCGAGATGATCTCCGCGACGCGGATCGCGGGCAGCTTCGGGTGGTCGGCGGCGATCGCGGTGAACATCTGGTTCACGGTGTCCGCGGTGACGGGCATGATCGGCGACCGGGTCAGCCGGAAGATCGACGCCTCGTCCTTGTTGGTGCCGATGATCAGGGGGATGCGGTGCGCGAAACCCTTCTGGAACGCGGCAACCGGGTACCGCGGCACCAGGTAGCCGTCGACCACGGGGGCCATCGACAACGTGCCAGGCACCGAGGTCGTCACCTCGTCGAGCAGCACGTCACCCGCCGCTGTCAGCTTCTCGATCGGCAGCTCGCACAGTCGGCCGGCCTCGTCCTCGCTGACGCCGACGATCTCGAGGAAGCGCCTGGCCACCGACGCCGCCCGCTCGGCGCCGTAAACCGATGTGGCGGGCGCACTTTGCACGATGGCCTTCTGGAAGAGACCCTCCGCGCGCGGTGAGGTCATCAGCGTCGTGATCGACCCGGCGCCCGAGGACTCACCGAACGCCGTGACGTTGTCGGGGTCCCCGCCGAACGCGGCGATACAGTCGCGCACCCATTCGAACGCGGCGATCATGTCGCGGAGCCCGATGTTGGTCTCGAACGGATGCTCGTCGGTCGAGAAGGTCGACAGGTCGAGGAACCCGAGCACACCGGTCCGGTAGTTGACCGTGACCACCACGACATCGCCCAGCTCGGCCAGCCGCCTGCCGTCGTAGACGCTCTGCGACGACGAGCCGACGCAGTACGCGCCGCCGTGGATCCAGACCATCACCGGCCGGGGTGTTCCGTCCGGCCGGGGGGCCCACACGTTGAGCGAGAGGCAGTCCTCGTCCGCGACCGAGCCCGGTTCCATCGGCACCTGGACCGTCTTGGCCTGCGGGGCGATGGGGCCGAAGTCCCGGCAGTCGCGCTCGCCCAGCCACGGGGACGGCGCCACCGCGGTCCGGAACCGCCGCGCGGCGCCTGCGGCGGCGTACGGGATGCCCTTCCAGGCGAACACCGCGCCCGTCGCGTAGCCGCGCGCGTCGCCGTCCCGGGCGGACACGGTCAGCGTCTCGGCCGGGGTCGCGGTCACATCCAGTCCGGTGGGCACGGCAGCCTCCTCGCAGCGGGATCCCAGCCAACGTACCAAGGATGTGCGGCCACCTGCGGGAACCGGCGGGGGCACTGGGAGGCACCCACACCCGGCGCGAAGCCGCTCCCGTTGATCGGGAAGACCGACTGCGCCGTCGACGGCGGTGGTCTGTGATGGAGCCATGCCATCACGAGCCGCGTTCACCCCTGGGGCCCTGCTGACGGGACGGCGCGCGGTCGTAACCGGCGGTGCGGCGGGAATCGGTGCCGCCGTCGCGCGGTCGTTCGCCGCACACGGCGCCCACGTCCTGGTCGCGGACCTCGATCCGGTCACCGATCTCGAGTTCGATCCGGCCGCGGGCGGATCGATCGAGGCCCTCGAGGCCGACGTCCGCACGACCCCCCTGCCGGCGGCGCTGCTCGAGCACCAGCCGGACATCCTGGTGAACAACGTCGGCCACTACCTACGCCCGCCACGCCCGTTCGCCGAGAACGAGCCCGAGCTGTGGGAGCAGCTACACGAGGTCAACCTCGGGCACGTGCTGCGTCTCACGCACGCCCTACTGCCCGACATGGCCGAGCGCGGCGGCGGATCGGTCATCAACCTCACCTCCGTCGAGGCACACCGCTCGATGCCCGGGCACACCGTGTACTCGGCCTACAAGGCCGCGCTGATGCAGTTCACCCGCTCGCTCGCCGCCGAGGTCGGCCCGTCGGGGATTCGGGTCAACGCCATCGCCCCCGACCTCATCGAGTCGGTGCAGGTGCCCTACGCCGAGCTGGTGCCCGAGGAACAGGAACCGCTGTGGCCGACGTGGTCCCCGCTCGGCGGCCCCGGGCAGCCGGAGGACGTGGCAGGCGCCGCCCTGTTCCTGGCGTCGGACCTGTCGCGCTTCGTGACCGGCGGCACCATCCACGTGGACGGCGGCACGCACGGCGCGGGCGGCTGGGTGCCGCGCGCATCCGGCGGCTGGACCAACCGACCCCTCAATCCCTGACCAGTTCCGAAGGATCACCATGCCAACGCTCAGCCTCAACGTTCCGAACTTCGGGAACCTGCTCGCCGCAGACGATTTCGGGCACCTGCTCGAGGTCTGCCGCGCCGCGGACACCGCCGGGGTCGATCGACTGATCCTCACCGACCACGTCGTGATGGGCCCGGACACCTCCGCCTACTCCTGGGGCGCCTTCCCCACCGACCCCGACGCGCCGTGGCTGGAACCGATGACGGTGCTCGCGCTGGTGGCCGGGCAGACCGAACGGATCCGGCTCGGCACCGGGATCGTCATCGCCGCGCTGCGCGGCGGCGCGGTCCTCGCGAAGACCGCCGCGACGCTGGACCTACTGTCCGGCGGCCGGGTGGACCTGGGTGTCGGGACCGGCTGGCAGGCAAAGGAATACGAGGCGGTCGGGCTCGACTTCGCCAAGCGTGGCCCGCTGCTCGACGACACCCTGGCGGTGTGCCGGGCGCTGTGGGAGGGCGCGCCCGCCGCGGTCGCCCGCCCCGGCATCACCTTCGACGATGCCCACTGCTCGCCCCGGCCGGCGGCGGGTCGACGCATCCCGATCTGGGTGTCCGGCACCCTGTCGAAGGCGGTGGTCCGCCGCCTGACCACCTGGGGCGACGGCTGGATTCCCATCATGGGCGCCACCGACGACGACCTCGGCGTTGGAATCGAGCGGCTGCGCGGCGCTTTCGCCGACGCGGGCCGCGACCCGGCCGAACTCCAGGTTCGCGGGCGGCTGACCGTCGCCCGGACCGACAGCGGCGCGGTCGACCTACCCGCCACCCTCGCGAACGCCGCGGCGCAGGCGCGGCTCGGGGTCACCGACGTGAGCGTCGCCCTGCAGGCCCTCGACGCCGATCCCGACGCGGCCACGGCCGTCCTGCCCGACCTGGTCGCGGCGTTCCGCGCGGAGTTCGACTAGCCCCGCGCCCCGCCGAGTGTGCAGCTGCCGGCGCATCGCCCGAGTGCGGGCGGCGGCAGCTGCACACTCGGCGCAGCACCACTTCCAACAATATGCAACCAATGGTTGCGCGATGCCGAACGCTCGGCTAGCGTGATGTGCAACCAAACGTTGCATATCGAGAAAGGGTGCAGAACATGGAGTTCGGCAGCATCGAACGAGAGATCTACGTCGACGCCTCGCCCGAGGTGGCCTTCGAGGTGGTCAGCAGCCCCGAGCACATCTCGGAGTGGTGGACCGACCGCACCGAGATCGAAGCGACCCCAGGAGCGGTCGGCGAGCTGGTCTGGGGCGACCGCGCCAAGGTCGTCCCGATCAAGGTGGTGAACGCCGAGCCGCCCCGTCTGTTCTCGTTCCGCTGGTGCTTCCCCGAGGACAAGGTCGTCGACACCGCCGACTCGCTGCTGATCACCTTCGAGCTCACCCCGTCAGGCACGGGCACCAGGATCCGGCTCACCGAGACCGGGTTCCGGGAGATGGGCTGGGAGGCCGCGAAGTTGGAGGAGCAGTACCTCGACCACAGCACCGGCTGGGACCGTTTCGTGCCCCGACTCGGGGAGTACCTCGCACGGCTGGTGTCGACCCCGTGAGCACCGCCGTCGACGACGACCTGTGGTCCGCGGTCGGGGATCCGACCCGTCGGCGGATGCTCGACCTGCTCCTGGCGGCCGGCGACGGCACGGCCACCAGCCTCAGCGAGCAGCTGCCCGTGACACGGCAGGCCATCTCGAAACATCTCGGCGTGCTCGACCGGGTCGGCCTGGTACACGCCACGCCCGCCGGGCGAGAGAGGAGGTATCGGGTGGACGAGGCGCAACTCGCTCGCGCGGTCGCGCAGTTGTCCTCGGTCGGGGCGGCGTGGGACGCCAGACTCCAGCGGATCAAGCGCATCGCCGAGGCGATCCAGCGCACGAAGGACCAACGCGACACACAGCACTGAATTCCGACAGGTCATTCGAAAACCAACACCGGAAAGAGGGACCGAAAATGGTAGACATCCTGCACAGGGTCGGCATCAAGGCATCGACGGCCGAGGTCTATGCGGCCTTGACCAGCGCCGAGCGGCTCGCCGCCTGGTGGACGACCGACACCACGGGCGTAGGCGACGAGGTCGGCGGTGTGCTCCAATTTCGTTTCGGGGCAGGCGGATTCGACATGAAGGTCGACGAACTCGTCCCCGGCAAGCGCGTCCAGTGGGAGGTGATCGACGGACCGGAGGAATGGGTCGGCACCCATGTGATCTGGGACCTCGATCAGGTCGACGACTACACCGTCATCCTCTTCAACCACCAGGGTTGGAAGGAGCCGGTGGAATTCATGCACCACTGCAGCACCAAGTGGGCGCTCTTCCTGATGAGCCTGAAGTCGCTGATCGAAACCGGGACGGGTGCGCCGGATCCGCACGACGTCAAGATCGACAACTGGAACTGATCAAACCCACCCGGGGCACCAGCGCTGCATCGCCGAGTGTGCACCTGCCGTGGCATCGCCCGAGAGCGACCGCCGGCAGGTGCACACTCGGCGTATGCGACGGCTGGGCCGGTCCGCGGCGGCTATCCGGCGCGGCGGGATCCCAGCGGCGCGCGGTCGGCGCCCTCGATCTGCCAGAACGTCCACCCGTCCCTGGTCTCGACGTCGCCGCTGATGTGGCTGGCGACGGCATTGGCCGCGACGGTCGGATTGTCGAAGCGGCGGCCCTCCATCGGCCCGCGGGTGATCTCGAGCCGACCCGTCTGCTCGTCGTACATGCCGACGAGCCGGTAGCCCTCGAAGTCCGCGACCACCTGCAGCCTCAGGTCGACGACCTCCTCGACGACCGCGGACTTCTTCGTGCGGGTGATCGGCACCAGCTTCGGCCGGCTCGGCTCGGCCACCGCACCGACAGGCTTGCGACTGGGGTCCTTGACGTCGGACAGCCCGAGCAGGTCCCAGCGTGCACGGCCGTGCTCCACCCGTTCGACGGCGATGGCGTGGCTACCGGTCCGGGTGCGCCCGGGAACCTCCTTGACCCACAGATCGACCTCGCTGTGGATGTCGGCGGCGACCTCCTCGGACGGGACGACGAAGTACTCCTCCGGGGAGGTGGCCAGGTCGACGAACACCCAGAACTGGGATCCCGTGTCATCGGTGTCCAGCGCGCCGTCCTGCTTGCGTGCCTGCCAGTCGCCGTCGAGCTTGGTTCGCACCCGCACCACGCAACTGTCGTCGCCGACGCCCCACACCTGAACCGGGTTGCGCCGCGAGTGGGTGAGCCGGACCGCGCGGCCACCGCGCTGGGCGACCTCCGAGATGAATGCCTGAATACCCAGGCTGGCAGTGTTCTCCATGGTGTCCGTCCGTGCCGCTCAGCCCGTGCAAATGTGAGAGCAGTGGGGCGACGGGCGACGCGGACACGACTCGGTCTCTGACCTCCACCTTACGTGTATGCGGACCCGCGGTGACCCACAGCACGTGAGATCACCGTTCTTGCAGCACCGAGAGGATGTTGCCGGCCGGATCGGTGAACCACGCGATGTAGGGTCCGTCGCCCCGGAAGATGCCCCGCTCGTCGGCCTCCATCCCCGGGTACCGCTCGAAGGTCACGCCCCGTTCGCGCAGTGCGTCGACCGCCGCATCGATGTCCTCGACCGGGAAGTTCAGGATGGTGTACGTCGCCGGGGTGTGGCTCTTCTTCGGGTACACCAGCACCGTCTTACCCCCGCCGACCTGCAGCGCGAGCAGGCCGAACTGCTCGGTGACGGTCAGGCCGAGGGTGTCGCGATAGAAGGCCGCGGCCACATCGATGTCGTCGACCGCGAAGCCGCTGTACGGCGCCGAGTTCAGCGTGGTGGACGGGGCGGGCACCCGGGCGGCCAGGTATCGCGCACCGAGCTCGATGATCTGGAAGTAGTTCCCGTCCGGGTCGATCAGCGTCCCGAAGAGCATCCCCTCGGAGCGTTCCTCGAGCCGGACCAGCCAATCGGCACCCATCTCGTCCAGGCGGGCCGCGACGGCTGACGCGTCGTCCACGTGGAAGTTGAGGATCGTGCGGCCGGGCTCGGGGTTCTTCTCCGCGACATCGTCGCGCTGGTCGAACAGGACGCTGACGCCCCCGAATCGGACGTCGCCGTCCGGGGTCGGAGCGGCGTCGAACGCCCTGCAGTACCAATCCCGAAGGCGATCGGGGTCCGGGCTCGCAAGCAGAATGGAACCGAGGTCGGGGCTGGTCATGTGTCCTCCCGGGTGCGAGTGCCGGTCTCGACACTGCACCCGACCGGGTCCGGACGCAAGGGCGACCCGCCGGGAGGACCTGGTCGGTTTCCGAAAACGTAACTTCCCCACGGACGGTGCCCGGCAACTACGGTTCGCCAGGACACCAGCACCGACCGACAGAGGGATGTTCTCAGTGAAGCGCGCGCACTTCTCCCCGCTGGCCCCACTGCTCGTCGCGGCCGTTGCCCTCGGCGGCGTCGCCATCAGCTCCCCCGCGTCCGCGGCCCCGATCCTGCCTGCGCCCGGCGGCGACACCGCCGTCGGCGTGACCGACCTGAGCCTCGTCGACCGCGACCGCGAGGACCCCTGGGCGCCCGGCACCCGGCGCGAGCTCGCCGTGACCGTCACCTACCCCGCCGCGTCCGGGATCGGGCGCGAGCCCGCCGAATACGTCCCCGGCAGCGGGCTGCAGACGAACGGCCACCTGGATGCGCCCGTTGCCGCGAGTGGCCGACGCTCGCTGCCGGTGGTTCTCTTTTCCCCCGGGTTCTACATTCCCCGGACGCTCTCGACCGGGACCGCGGAGCACCTCGCCGGCCGCGGGTACGTGGTGATCAGCATCGATCACACCGGCGACGCCCTGGCCACGGTCTTCCCCGACGGCCGGGTCGTTCCGCAGCGGATGACCGACTCGTACTCGGACGCCACCCTGCGCAAGGCCATCGACGCCAGGGTCGCCGACGCCAGGTTCGTGATCGACTTCGTCGAGTCGCTCGGGCGCGGGGACGCGCAAGAGGTGCCTCTCCCCGAGGGGCTCGCCGACGCCGTCGACCCGTCCAGGATCGGGATGTTCGGCCATTCGATGGGCGGCGCGTCCACCGCCGAGGTGCTGCGCACCGAACCCCGACTCGACGCAGGCGTGAACCTCGACGGCGCCCTCTTCTACGGCACGGCGCCGAGCCCGATCGTCACCGAGGGCACCACCCGTCCCCTGCTGAGCGTCATCAGCTCTCTGCACGCCGACAGCCGCGAGGGCCGGGAACGGTTCTGGGACCAGTACTTCCGGACGCCCCGCGGGTGGAGCCGCGTCTATGCGATCGCCGACACCGGGCACGCCAGTTTCACCGACGCCGAGCACTTCGTCCCGCAGAGCGTGCCCGATCTCCCTGCCTTCCAGATCCCCGGTGGCCTGAGCCTCGGAACCGCCCCGCGACACGAGGTGACGAGGACGATCGACGGCCTCGTCACGGCGATGTTCGATCGTCACCTCAAGAACCGGCAGGACCCGGTGCTGGAGAATCCGACGCCGCGGTACCCGCTCGTCCGCGAGGTCCGCTGAGCGCGCCAAGCGGACGAGTCAGGTCAGCGGTACAGCGCGTCGATCTCGTCGGCGAAGCGCTCGGTGACCACCTTGCGCTTGATCTTCAGGGTGGCGGTCATCTCACCGTCGGCCTCGGTGAGGTCGCGATGCAGGATCGCGAACTTCTTGATCGCCTCGGAATGCGAGACAGTGCTGTTCGCGTCGTCCACCACCTGCTGCAGCGCGGCGTGCAGGTCCCGGTCTTCGCTCAGGTCCGCGACGGAGGCCGAGGCGGGCTTGCCGTTCTCGGTCTTCCACAGCGCGAACACGTCCGGGTCCACGGTGAGCAGCGTGGCGATGAAGGGGCGCGCGTCCCCGACGACCACGGCCTGCGAGATCAGGGCGTGCGAGCGCATCCGGTCCTCGAGCGGTCCCGGCGAGACGTTCTTGCCGCCCGCCGTGATCAGGAGGTCCTTCTTCCTCCCGGTGATGGTGAGGAAGCCGTCCGCGTCCAGCTCGCCGAGGTCGCCGGTCCGCAGCCAGCCCCCGTCGAAGGTGTCGGCGGTGGCCTGCTCGTTGTGCCAGTAACCGCCGAACACCACCCCGCCGCACAGTTCGATCTCACCGTCGGCCGCGATGCGAACGCCGTTGCCGCCCATCGGCCGTCCGACAGTACCCATCTTGTGCGCACCCGGGATGTTGACGCAGTGCGCCGCGGTGGTCTCGGTGAGTCCGTAACCCTCGTAGATCGGCACGCCGACGCCACGGAAGAAGTGCCCGAGGCTGGGCATCAGCGCGCCGCCGCCGGAGATGGCCCACCAGCACTCCCCGCCCAGCGCGGCCCGGAGCTTCGAGTAGACGAGCCGGTCCGCGACCCAGTGCTGGGCGCGGAGCACCGGGGATGGTCCACCCGCGTCGAGCGCCTCGCTGTAGCGGACGGCGGTCTTCTCGGCGAAGCCGAAGATCGCCTTCTTGACGGCGCCGCCCTGCGCGGCGCTGTGCGCGGCCGAGTCCCGGACCTTCTCGAAGACCCGCGGTACCCCGAGGATCGTGTGCGGCTGGTACCGGGCGAACTGCCCCACGACGGTACTGAAGTTCGACCAATGCGCCTGCGCCCCACCGGCTTCGAACATCGCCAGTGACACGGCACGGGCGAGGACATGAGCCAGCGGCAAGAAGGTGAGCATTCGGTTGCCGGGCTTGGCAACCTCACCGATGCTGGCCGTGAGGATGCCGCGAACCTCGGAAAGGAAGTTGCGGTGGGTCAGGATGCAGCCCTTGGGCCTGCCCGTGGTGCCGGAGGTGTACACCAGCGACGCCAGGTCGTCGGCCCGGATCGCCGCGACCCGGTCGTGCACCTCGGCATCGTCGAGTTGCGCGCCCGCGGCGATCAGCGCACCCACGGCGTTGTCATCGATCTGACGGACACCGAGTCCGGAGCCATCGAAGGCCGAGGCGTGCCGTTCGGTTTCGACGATCGCCGTCACCGCACCCGAATCCTCTGCGATCCATCGAATCTGGTCGGGCGAGGACGAGTCGTAGATCGGCACCGAGGCCGCACCCGCCGCCCAGATCGCGAAGTCGAACAGCGTCCATTCGAACCGGGTGGCCGACAGCAGGATCACCCGATCACCGCGGGACACACCTCCCGCGATCAGGCCCTTCGCGACGCCGACCACCAGATCGGCGAACTCCGCCGCGGTGACGTCGACCCAGTCGCCACCGATCGGTCGACTGAACAGCACCCGCTCGGGCGCTTCCTGCGCGTGCCGGTAGACGGAACGGACGAGGGCGTCATCGTCCGTGATGGTGAACTGGGCGTTGGTGGTGAATTCACGCACGGGGGTCTGCTCCGATGCTCTGGTCGGTGTCATGGTCTGCGGTACTGGTGCGGAACCGGTTCAGCATGCGGGCGAGGTCGGCGATGTCCGCGGCCGACCAGTCCCGGACCCGCTCCCCCACCTCGTCGCGGCGGCGCCGGTCAGCCTCCCCGAGGACGTCGCGGCCTGCGTCCGTGAGGCTGAGCGGATGCCCGCTGCGGATCGGTCCGGGTTCGGCCTGGACCCACCCGGCGTCGACGCATCCGCGCAGCTGCCGCGACACGGTCGACCGGTGCACCCCGAACGCCTCGGAGATCTCGGTCGCCCGGCATCCCGGATTGCGCTCGATATAGGAGAGCACCGAGTGCTGGGCGAAGGTGGGCAGCCCCTCGGCGGGACGCTCCCCCGTCATCAGCTGACGGACCAGGTGCACGAGCTCCTCGTGTACCTGGGCGACGGCCGCGGTCGATCGTTGTTGCACAACGCAACTATAAACCCGCCCCGGCCCCGTCCGACTCGGGCCTGGGCCCGGACGGCGAATCCGAACATTCGGATCAGCGTGATCCGAACTCCGCCGCGCCCCCTCGCGGCGGCGCAATCGTCGACCGGCCCGTCGTTTGCCCAGGTACGCCCGCACCGCGGGTGGCGCAATCGCCTCACCACGCCGGCGGCCGCGAAGTGAGCGGCCAGGAACCCGCGAAACCGCCGCTACTGTCGGCATTCGTCCAGGTCACCGGCCCCAAGGGAGGGAAGCAGATGAGCGCAGCCATCGAGCCGCCGCCGAACCGCCGCTCCCGCGCCGACCGGGCCCGCCAGGTCGCGGACGTGCTGCGCCAGCAGACCCTGGCCGGCGCGTTCGCCGGCACCCTGCCACCCGAGCACGACCTCGCCGTCGAATTCGCGGTCTCCAGGAACACCGTGCGGGCGGCCCTCGCGCTGCTCAAGGACGAGGGCCTGATCGACCGCGCGCCGCGGGTCGGCACCCAGGTGTCCGGGCGCAAGTTCGACCACGGCATCGACACCCTGCTCGGCCTGAAGGAGACGCTCCGCGAGCACGGTGAGGTGCGCAACGAGGTGCGCGCGGCCCTGCGCCTCGTGCCTCCGCCCGCCGTCGCGCGCCGCCTCGAACTCGACCGGGGCGAGCCCGCGGTGTACATCGAGCGGCTCCGCTACCTCGGCGACCTGCCGCTCAGCCTGGACCTGACCTACCTCGTCCCGGACCTCGGCGACGAACTGCTGCGCCGCGACCTCGCGGGCAACGACATCTTCGCCCTGATCGAGGAGGTCTCCGGCGGGCCGCTCGGATCGGCCGAGCTGGCCATCGAATCCGTCAACGCCGACGCCCACACCGCGGCGGCGCTGCAGGCCCCCGAGGGCGCCGCGCTGCTGCTTCTCGAACGACTCACCACCCTCGACGACGGCAGGCCCGTCGACCTCGAGTACATCCGCATGCGAGGTGACCGCATCACCATGCGGGGCAACCTCTTCCGCACAAACCAACCCTGGGAGCTGACCTGATGGCACTGGTCAACCAACGCGCCGACGTCCCCGTCACCATCGATGAGTCACTCTGCATCGAGGGGTGCACCCTCTGCGTCGAGATCTGCCCGCTGGACTCGCTGGCGATCAACCCGGACAACGGCAAGGCCTTCATGCACGTCGACGAGTGCTGGTACTGCGGCCCCTGCGCGGCCCGCTGTCCCACCGGCGCAGTCACCGTCAACATGCCCTTCCTGCTCCGCTAGCCGCCAGGCACCGGACAACCCGACCACCAAGGACCCGAACATGAAACGCCGCATCCCCGCGGCGGCGATGGCCGCTGCCCTCACCACGGCCATGCTCGCCGGCTGCTCCCTCGACAGCGACTCCGGCGGCGGCGCAGGCGGCACGGACGCCGTGCCCGTCGTCATCGGCTACCAGTCCAAGACGATCAATACGGTCACCGCAGGCACCCTCCTCAAGGCACAGGGCTACCTCGAGAAGCGCCTGGCCGCAGTCACCGAGCGGACCGGTACCGAGTACTCCGTGCAATGGCAGGACTACGACACCGGCGCACCCATCACCGCCCAGATGGTCGCCGAGAAGATCGACATCGGTTCGATGGGCGACTACCCGATGCTCATCAACGGGTCCCGAACCCAGGCCAACCCGCGCGCGAAGACCGAGATCGTCTCGGTCACCGGGTACAACCCCAAGGGCGCGCTGAACATGGTTGTGGTGCCGCCGGATTCGCCGGCGACCGGTCTTGCCGACCTGGCCGGACAGAAGGTGTCCGCCAGCGTCGGCTCCGCCGGCCACGGCACCCTCGTGCAGGCGCTCGACCGCGCCGGACTCGACCCCGCCACGGGAGTCGAGGTGCTCAACCAGCAGCCCCAGGTCGGCTCGTCCGCGCTCGAGTCCGGGCAGGTGGCCGCGCTGTCACAGTTCGTGGCGTGGCCTGGCCTGCTGGTGTTCCAGGACAAGGCGAAGCTGCTCTACGACGGCGCGGAGCTGAATCAGCCGACCCTGCACGGGGTGGTGGTGCGCGAGTCGTACGCCGAGCAGCACCCCGAGGTGCTCGACGCCTTCCTGCTCGCGCAGCTCGACGCCACCCGATTCATCCGCGGCGAGCCCCTCGAGGCGTCGCAGATCGTCGCCGAGCAGAGCGGACTGCCACAGGAGGTGGTCTACCTCTACAACGGCCCCGGCGGCACCTCGTTCGACCCGACGCTCAAGCCCCGCCTGGTCGAAGCCCTGAAAACCGATGTGCCCTACCTGAAGTCGATCGGCGACTTCGCCGACCTGAACATCGACGGATTCGTCGACGACGCGCCGCTGCGTGCCGCCTATGCGGCCGAGGGCATCGAGTCCTACGACGCCGCGGTCGCCGTCTCCGCCAACCCCGCGGCCCTGTCCGGCTCCGACCCCGGGTGCGGAGTGCCCGTCGCCGATCCCGCGCAGGCGAGCGAGCTGTGGCTCGAGGGCGCAACACAGACGCAGCCCGCGGCCGACCCCACCTGCCTCCTGCGCTCGGTCAAGAAGGCGCGCGGCGAGGGCAGGGAAATCCGGGCCGCCTACGTGCCCGACGCGGAACTGGGCACCCGCTGGTTCGCGGACAAGGCGGTGTGGGTGCGCGACGGGGCTCGATTCCTGCCCTTCACCACCGCGGCCGCGGCGGGCCGCTACCTGCAGAAGAACCCCGCGAGCGCTCCGATCACCTACGACCGCGCCGTCGAGGAGGTCCGGCCGTGACCGCGTCCGTGACCGCGGCAGGCGCGCGGGCGTCCGTCCCGGCGTCGGTCGGGCCGGAGTCGGTCGGCCCGGTGGAGGACGCGACGTCGGACCCCGGCGCAGTGACCAGGACCGACGGGCCCGCCCGGTGGCGGTCCCGGGCCATCCGGATCACCTCGGTGATCGCCGCGGTGATCGCCTGGCAGTTGCTGACGGCCAACAGCGTTCGGCTGTGGCTGCGGTTCGACACGCTTCCGACCGTGACCGAGATCGTCTCGGCGTTCGGGGAACAGCTCCGGACCGACCTCTTCTACCTGGACCTCGGTCAGTCGCTGATCCGGATCGTGTCCGGGTTCGGCCTCGCCACGGTGGCGGGGGTTGCTGTCGGCATCGCGCTCGGACGCTCTCGCCTGTTCGCCGACACCGTCGGCCCGCTGGCCGAACTGGCGCGGCCCATCCCGGCGATCGCCATCGTGCCGGTGGCGATCCTGCTGTTCCCCAGCGACGAGGCAGGCATCGTCTTCATCACCTTCATCGCCGCCTTCTTCCCGATCATGGTCAGCACCCGGCACGCGGTGCGGGCGCTCCCGACCATCTGGGAGGACTCCGTGCGCACCCTGGGCGGCAGCCGCTGGGACGTCCTCGGCCGCGTGGTGCTCCCCGGGATCCTGCCCGGGCTGTTCAGCGGGCTGTCGGTCGGCATCGGGGTCGCGTGGATCTGCGTGATCTCCGCCGAGATGATCTCGGGCCGACTCGGGGTCGGCTACCGCACCTGGCAGGCATACACGATCGTCGACTACCCGGGCGTGTTCGTCGGCATGATCACCATCGGCATCCTCGGGTTCTCGACGTCCGCGGCGGTCGAACTGCTCGGCCGCCGCGTCACCCGGTGGCTGCCCCGAGGGGAGAACACCAGATGACCACGGCAACAAGCGAAGAGATGGCCGCCGATGGCATGTCGCTGAGCCTGGACGATGTCACGCTGTCCTACACCGGCACCCCCGTCGTCCGTTCCCTGTCCCTGACCGCGCTGCCCGGCGAGATCCTGGTCCTGACCGGCCCCTCCGGATGCGGGAAGTCGACGGTGCTCCGGGCCCTGGCGGGTCTGCTGGCACCGGACTCCGGCCGCATCCGCGCGGACGGAGCCGCCGTCACCACCACCTCGCGGGATCGCGCCGTGGTGTTCCAGGACAACGCGCTCCTGCCGTGGCGCACGGTCCGGTCCAATATCGAACTCGCCCTTGCGCTTCGCGGACAGCCGAGGTCCGGGCGCAGGCGCGACGCGGAGCGATGGATCGAGGAGGTCGGGCTCACCGGCTTCGGAGACTTCCTGCCCAAGAACCTCTCCGGCGGTATGCGTCAGCGGGTACAGCTGGCGCGCGGCCTGGCCGGTGCACCCCGGGCCGTGATGATGGACGAACCGTTCGGGGCGCTCGACACCCAGACCCGCGCGACCATGCAACGCCTGCTCGTCGAGACCTGGAGCACGCACCCGACGACGGTGGTCTTCGTGACCCACGACGTGGACGAGGCAGTCTTGCTCGGCGACCGGGTCGCGGTGCTCGGGCACGCGGGCGCCCCGCTGCGCACCATCGTCGATGTGCCACGGCCGCGCGACCGCGACGCCCTCGACCACCCCGACACACGAGCCGCCCGCGCGAAAGTCCTGGCCGCGCTGGGTCACCCGAGCGGCGGCCCGACGAACACCACGGAGAACTGATGGACATCCCAGACCTGGCCGACACCATCCGCCTCGATTGCGACGTACTGGTCATCGGCGGCGGTACGGCGGGCACGATGGCCGCGCTGACCGCCGCCGAGAACGGCGCCGACGTGCTGCTGCTCGAGAAGGCACACGTTCGGCATTCCGGCGCGCTGGCCATGGGAATGGACGGCGTCAACAACGCCGTCATCCCCGGCAAGGCAGAGCCGGAGGACTACGTCGCGGAGATCACCCGCGCCAACGACGGAATCGTGAACCAGCGCACCGTTTACCAGACCGCGACCCGCGGCTTCGCGATGGTGCAACGGCTCGAGAAGTACGGCGTCAAGTTCGAGAAGGACGAGTACGGCGAATACGCGGTCCGCCGGGTGCACCGCTCCGGTTCCTATGTGCTGCCGATGCCCGAGGGCAAGGACGTGAAGAAGGCGCTGTACCGGGTGCTGCGGCAGCGGAAGATGCGCGAGAAGATCCGGATCGAGAACCGCCTGATGCCGGTGCGGGTGCTGACGGATAGGGGCCGAGCTGTCGGTGCGGCGGCACTGAACACCCGGACCGGGGAGTTCGTCGCGGTCGGGGCGAAGGCCGTCATCCTGGCGACCGGCCCCTGCGGACGGCTCGGGCTGCCCGCGTCGGGATACCTGTACGGCACCTACGAGAACCCGACCAACGCCGGCGACGGCTATTCGATGGCATACCACGCGGGGGCCGAGCTCAGCGGCATCGAGTGCTTCCAGATCAACCCGCTGATCAAGGACTACAACGGACCGGCCTGCGCGTACGTCGCGAACCCGTTCGGCGGCTACCAGGTCAACGCGCAGGGCGAGCGGTTCGTCGATTCCGACTACTGGTCGGGGCAGATGATGAGCGAGGTCAAGCAGGAGATCGAATCCGCCCGCGGCCCCATCTATCTCAAGGTCAGTCACCTGCCGACCGAGACCCTCGACACGCTCGAGTCCATCCTGCACACCACCGAACGGCCCACGCGCGGAACGTTTCACGTGAATCGTGGCCACGACTACCGCACCCATGACATCGAGATGCACATCTCCGAGATCGGGCTGTGCAGTGGACACTCGGCATCGGGCGTGTGGGTGGACGAGCACGGCGCGACGACCGTGCCCGGGCTGTACGCGGCAGGCGATCTGGCGTGCGTGCCCCACAACTACATGATCGGCGCCTTCGTGTACGGGGACCTGGCGGGGAATCACGCCACCGGCACCCTGCCGGCCGTGGACGCGCCGACCGAACTGCCGACCGATCAGCTGCGCGAGGCGCACGAGCTGATCTACCGGCCGCTCCTGCACCCGGATGGACCGCCGCAACCGCAGGTCGAGTACAAGCTGCGGCGGTTCGTCAATGACTATGTGGCGCCGCCGAAGACCGCCACCAAGCTGTCCATCGCGGTCGAGACCTTCGAGCGGATGACCACGGAGATCGAAGGCATGGGGGCGACGAGCCCGCATGAGCTGATGCGATGCGCGGAGGTGTCCTTCATCCGAGACTGCGCGGAAATGGCGTCGCGCAGCTCTCTCACCCGCACCGAGAGCCGGTGGGGCCTGTACCACGAGCGGGCGGACCTGCCCGGCCAGGACGACTCCGAGTGGGGGTACCACCTGAACCTGCGCAAGGGTGCCGACGGCGGGATGGAATTCCTCAAGCGACCGGTGGCACCGTATTTCGTGTCGGTCCCGGGACTGGACGACCTTCCACCGCGCGATCAGCGGGTCGTGCCGGTGACGCAGCCGCCGCTGGTGGGCGGGCGCGCGCCGGTGGAGTCCCCCTCTCGGGTGAGCGCCACCCCCGCAGAGGTCCAGCCCCGCTCCCCCCGGATCGTGGAAATCCTCGGACTCGACAGTCCGACCGGCGCGCAGCTGCGCCCCTATCTGATCGATGCGGACCCCCAGGTGCGCTCCACCGCCATCGCCACGCTGACCGAGGCCACACCCGACGGCTTCGACGCCCTGCTGGTCGCCGCCCTCGGCGACGAGGACGGCGCCGTACGCCGAGCGGCCGCGGAGGGACTCCGCGAGCTGGTCGAGGTGCTGCCCTCGGCGGAGGGGCTGGCACTCCATCTCGCCTCCGGCGACGCGGTCGTCCGGTCCACCGTGGTCGACCTCCTGCGGGCGCTGCGCACCGGGACGGCGACGCAGTACCGCGCGACGCTCGCCGACGTCGACCATCGGGTCCGCATCGAGGCGGTGCGCGCGCTGGTATCCCTGGACGACTGGCAGACGGTGGCCATCGCATCCGAGGACGAGAACCGCGAGGTGCGGATCGCCTGCGCCCAGGGCCTCGCGACCATCGGTCTCGGGGGTCTCGAGGCGGTCCGCACCCTCGCGGTCGACCGCGACCCCCTCGTCCGGGCGGCCGCGCTTGCGGCCTTCGCCTCGCTGCGCCCCACCGAGAACGATGTGGCGCTGGCCGTCGCCGGGCTGACGGAGTCCGCCTGGCAGATCCGACAGGGCGCGGCCCGTGCCCTCGCCGGTGCACTCCCGGAAGACGCGCTGCTCGCACTCGAGACGGCCCTCGGCGACGTACACCTCGACGTCCGCAAGGCTGCCGTGCTCACGCTCACCACCTGGACGGAAAACCCTGCGGCACAACAGGTGCTGCGCATCGCGATCGACGACTCGGATGCCGACGTGCGCGCCTACGCCCGGCGCGCGCTCGCCGAACCGGTCAGGGCCTGAGCCACTGGCCCGGCACTCGGTTCACCCCCGTCGCAGTGCGTATTCGGTATACGTGCCGACGGGGGTGAACCCGATCCGCTCGTAAACGGGGGCACCGTCTTCGGAGGCCTGCAACACGACACGCTCCGCGCCTTCCGTCCTGGCGTGGTCGATCGCCGCCAGGGTCACCGCCGTGCCATATCCCTGCCGGCGATGGTCCTCGAGGGTCACCACGCCGTACAGGCCGGCGACACCGGCTGCCAGATGAATCTCCGCCCCCGCCACCGGTTCTCCAGCGCGATAACCGACGACGAAGGTGCTGGCGCATTCGCCACTCAAGATCGCCGACCCCGCGGCGTCAAAGTAGTCGAACACGGCCGATGAGGGCGGCGTCCAGTTCCTGGCCATCAGGTCCGCATAGTCACGCAACTGCTCGCGATTGGTCACAGTCACGACTGTCAGGACCGCACGCTGCGTGGGCGGCGGGATCTCCGTCATCGGCGCGGTCATCGCCAGCTCGGTCTCCGACGGGCGAACGCCCCGCGCTCGCAGCAGCTCTCCCAGGTTCGAGGGCGTCGAGGTCGGTGCCACCCACCATGAGAACGGACGACCCGCCGCGCACACCGTCGCCAGAATCTCCTCGAGCCGTGCCGGCGCCGTGTGCGGCGCCAAGCGCGCCCGGCACACGAGGTTGAAGGTGTCGTCGTCCAGTCCGCTGTCCGCGATCAGGATGTCACCGGGTTCGTACACCGTAGCGCCGGCGACCGTGGGATGCAGGTGCGCCGCATGAGACGCGAGATTGAGATCCATTGCTTCCACCAGGTCGTCGCCCACACCCACGATCCTAGTTGTGCCCAACGGGCCCTGGATATGCGAAATGCCTCGCATCGCAGTCTCTTTCGAGGCTGTGATGCGAGGCATTCGCAATTTATGTTCGGCGGTGTCCTACTCTCCCACACCCTGTCGAGTGCAGTACCATCGGCGCTGGAGGGCTTAGCTTCCGGGTTCGGAATGGGTCCGGGCGTTTCCCCTCCGCTATGGCCGCCGTAACTCTGTGAAATTTTCACACGGAACACGGTCACAATCCAAATCATGTTTGGATTCGTTTCCGGTTCTTGAAACAAACGTGTGTTGTTTCAGATACCGCACAGTGGACGCGTAGCTTCTTTGTGGTAAGTCCTCGGCCTATTAGTACCAGTCACCTGCACACGTTACCGTGCTTCCAGTTCTGGC
>NZ_SUMD01000011.1 GCF_005049235.1 Rhodococcus oryzae
CCGCGGAGATGATGCCGTCGATCATGTCCGGATCACTCATCCGGGACACGCCGCCCTGCGCGCGGATGTCCGCGGGCACACGCTCGAGGGCCATGACCGCCACCGCACCCGCATCCTCGGCGATCTTCGCCTGCTCTGCATTGACGACGTCCATGATGACCCCGCCCTTGAGCATCTCGGCCATGCCGCGCTTGACGCGGGCCGTGCCGGTGGTCGGGGCGGTATCAGGGGTGCTCACGGCATACTCCATCGGTAGTGACCTGTCAGGGGAACTCGTTCAATTCTAGGACGATGCGGGTTTCTGCCGGTCGGCCGGTCAGCGAATCGATCGGACCTCGGGTTCGACCAGCCTTGCGACCACGACATTCGCCTCCTCGAGGAGGTCCGGCAGCTCCTCCGGGTACACCACCTCGCCGGTCGCGGCGATCTCCCGGATCTCGCTCGGGCTGCACCAGCGGTGGCCGGTGATCGCGCGCCGTTCGAGGTCGGTGAAGCCGCTGCGCGTGGGGGTGAACTCGGTGGTCTGCAACGCGAAGAACAGCTCCTCGGAGCGGATCAGCTCGCCGTCGTAGGGAAACACCGCGACCCGGCGCCACATCGGCCCGCGCAGCACCGCCTGGTCCACCGACAGCCCGGTCTCCTCGGCGATCTCCCGGACGGCCGCCGCCCGCAGGGTCTCCCCCATCTCGACGGCGCCGCCGATGGTGAACCAGAAGTAGACGTCGGGCACCTGCGGGTCGTGCCCGCGCAGCAGCAGCACCCGGCCCTTCTCGTCGAGCAGCACCACGCGGGAGGACGTCCGCGTCTCGTCCACGTTCAGACCGGCGCCCACCACCGGGGCGGTGCGCTCGGCGATCTCGAAGTAGGTGGGCAGCGGGGCGGTGCCGCCGAGGTGCAGCCAGCGCACCGGTCGCCGGGTCCGCAGCGCGAGGGTGTCGCGCACCGCGTCGTTGTGGAAGCGGCGGGCGATCAGCACCCGGGCCTCGGCATCGGCCAGCTCCGCCACCAGCTGGGGCGGCAGCGCCTCGGCCGGCACCGCTGCCAGCGCAACGGACAGCGCGTTCTCCTCGGTTTCCCGATGTCCGCGATCGGCCCGCTCGGCCTTGATCGCCAACGCCGCCAGGGCTTTTCCGTCCGGTACCGGGGCGTCTCCACCGGTCGCGAGCGCGGCGGCCACCGCACGGGCCACCACCGACCGGCGCGCGAGCGAGGAGTCGAGCGCCTGCCAGGACAGGTCGGAGCGCACGTGCAATCGGTCGAGCCGGTTGGCGGTGCCGTATGCCCACACACCGATCGTGATGATCACCGCGGCGATCAGCGCGAGGATGAGGATCGAGGTCGCGGAGAAAGTCACGAGCGGACCTCGACGCCGACGCCGCTGCCGCCGACCGTCACCGTCTCGTAGACGCGCAGGATCTGCTCCGCGACCACCGGCCAGTCGTACTCGGCCACCACCTCGGTGGCCGTGCCGACCAGCGCGCGACGGCGGTCCGGGTCACTGAGCACCGAATCGATCGCGGTGGCCAGCGCGGCCGAATCGCCGACCGGCACCAGCATTCCGGCGGTGCCGTCGCGCAGCACCCGACGGAAAGCGTCCAGTTCACTGGCCACCACCGCAGTGCCCGCCGCCATCGCCTCCACGAGCACGATGCCGAAACTCTCACCGCCGAGGTTCGGCGCGCAGTAGACGTCCGCGCTGCGCAGGGCCGAGGCCTTCTCCGCGTCGGTGACCTGGCCCAGCAGCCGCAGGTGCCCGGCATACCTGCCTGCGTCCTTACGCAGCCTGTCCTCGTCCCCGCGGCCGACGACCAGGATCTCCAGGTCGGGATGCTTCGCGACGAGCTCCGGCAGCGCCTCGAGCAGCACCGCCATGCCCTTGCGCGACTCGTCGTAGCGACCGAGGAACAGCACAGTGCCGCCCGGGCGCGGGTACCCGGGCAGCGGGTCCGCATTCGCGAACGCGGGCACATCGACGCCGTTGGGGATCTCGACGGCATCCGAGCCGAGCGACTCCATCTGCCACCGCCTCGCCAGTTCGGAGACGGCGATGCGGCCGCTGATCTTCTCCAGGTACGGCGCGAGCACGCCCTGGAAGGTGCTCAGCACCAACGACTTCGTGGTCGAGGTGTGGAACGTCGCGACGATCGGGCCCTCGGCGATCTTCATCGCCAGCATCGACAGGCTCGGCGCGTTCGGCTCGTGGATGTGCAGTACGTCGAAATCGTTGTCGACGATCCACCGACGGACCCGCGCATAGGAGACGGGGCCGAAACTCAACCGGGCCACCGACCCGTTGTACGGGATCGCGACCGCCCGGCCTGCCGAGACCACGAAGTCGGGGAGCTCGGTGCCCTCCGAGGCGGGCGCCAGCACGCTGACCTTGTGTCCCCGTTCGATGAGCACCGATGCCAACTCGACGACGTGGGCCTGCACCCCACCCGGCACGTCGAACGAATAGGGACAGACCATCCCGATCCTCATGGCGATTCCATCCGCGCCAGCCTGCCCTCGGACAGGTCGGCGAGCCACAGCGGCTGGAGCATGTGCCAGTCGGCCGGGTGGTCCGCGATGTTGGCGGCGAAGCGGTCGGCGAGGGCCTGGGTGGCCGCGGCCACCCCGCCGGCGGTGTCCACCGGAGGATCGACCTGGAAGCCCCAGCCGTCGCCCTCGAAGTAGCAGTGCACCGGCAGCAGCGCGGCGCCGGTCTCGATCGCGAGCTTGGCCGGGCCTGCCGGCATCCGGGTGGGTTCACCGAAGAACGTCACGGGCACACCGTGTTTGGCGAGGTCGCGCTCCCCCAGCAGACACACCAGCCGGTTCTCGCGCAGCCGTTCGGCAAGCTGCTCGAACGGCGGGCGCTCGCCGCCGCTGAGCGGGAAGATCTCGAAGCCGAGACTCTCCCGGTACTCGAGAAACCGCAGGTACAGCGACTCCGGCTTGAGCCGCTCGGCAACCGTCGTCACCGTGCCCCAGTGCTGCACGGCCCACACGCCCGCCATGTCCCAGTTGCCGCTGTGCGGCAGGGCCAGCACCACGCCCTTGCCGTCGGCCATCGCCTTGTTCAGGTGTTCCTGACCGTGCACCAGGGAATCGAGCCGCCTGCCCAGCTCCTGCTGATCCATCGCGGGGAGCCGGAAGGCCTCCCGCCAGTAGCGTGCATAGGAGCGCAACGAGTCCCGGATCAGCTCATCCGGCACCTCAGTGGCGGGTACCCCGAGCACCCGTGCCAGGTTGCGGCGCAGTTGATCCGGGCCGCCGCGACGGGCCGCCCGATCCGCGCCCAGGTTGAACAGCGACTCCGCCACCCCTTCCGGCAGCGCGCGGACCAACCGCCACCCGGCGGCGTAGCCGAGGTCGCTTACCCGTTCGGTCCAGCTCACGTCGTCGGCGCCTCTCCGCTCTCCGCGGTGCCGTTCTTCATCGGCAGCGGATCCCGCGCACCCGGGGCGTTGCGCACCTGCAGCACCCGCTGGAACACGGTGACGATGCTCGCCACCGCCAGCAGCCACATCGCCACGTAGACGGCCCATTCGAGCCAGTCGATACCGAAGTGTCCCGCGAGGCCGGTCAGGCCGGAGCCGAGGAGGACGATCACCAGGCGGTCCGACCGTTCGATCAGGCCACCCTCCGCGGACAGTCCGCTCGCCTCGGCGCGAGCCTTGGCATAGGAGATGACCTGCGAGGTGACCAGGCAGATCAGGGTCGCGACCAGCAGCGACCTGCTGTTCTCGTGGTACACCGCCCACCAGGCGAGGCCGGCGAAGATGGCACCGTCCGCGATCCGGTCACAGGTGGCGTCCAGCACCGCCCCGTACCGGGTTCCGCCGCCGCGTTCGCGCGCCATCGCGCCGTCCACGAGGTCGAACAGGACGAACGCGGCGATCACGATCGCGCCCCAGAACAGGTGCCCGGAGGGGAACAGGGTGACCGCGGCCACCACACTGGCCGTCGTGCCGAACACCGTCACGACGTCCGGGGACAGCCCGACCGCGACCAAGGCCTTACCCACCGGCGCGATCACCTTCGACACCGCGGCGCGCCCGAGAACGCTCAGCACCTGTCGACCCCCGTTCCTGTGCTGGAAGAGACCCGATTTCGAGTTGATCTCGTCAACGATCCTGCCATGACGCAGGCGATACGGCTCACGCGTTCCAGGCTGCCGAGAGCAGCGCCCTGGTCTCGCGCAGGAGCTGGGGCATCACCTTCGCCCCACCGACGACGGTGATGAAGTTCGCGTCGCCACCCCAGCGCGGGACGATGTGCTGGTGCAGGTGCTCGGCCAGCGAACCGCCCGCCGCGGCACCCAGGTTCAGCCCCACATTGAAGCCGTCCGGACGCGAGACCCGCTTGATCACGCGGATCGCCTGCTGCGTGAACGCCATCAACTCGGCCGACTCCTCGGGGGTGAGGTCCTCGAGCGCGGCGACGCGACGGTAGGGCACCACCATCATGTGGCCGGGGTTGTACGGGTACAGGTTGAGCACCGCGTAGACGTGCTCGCCGCGGGCGACGATCAACCCTTCCTCGTCGCTCATCTTCGGGATGTCGGTGAACGGTCCCTCGCCAGGGGTCGTGACCTTCGGCGCCTCGGCGATGTACGACATCCGGTGCGGCGACCAGAGTCGCTGCAGCCGGTCCGGATCACCGGGGCCGGTGTCGACGACCGAGCCCTCGTCGCTCATCCGAGGCCTCCGAGCAATTCGGCTGTGGGCGAGGCGTTCTCGCGCCGCGCGATCCATCCGGTGATCGCCTCGACGGCGTCCGCCACCGCGATGCCGTTGATCTGGGTGCCATCGCGGAAACGGAAGCTGACGGCGCCCGCCTCCACGTCCCGCTCGCCGGCGAGCAGCATGAACGGCACCTTCTGCGTGGTGTGGTTCCGGATCTTCTTCTGCATCCGGTCGTCACTGACGTCCACCTCGGCGCGGACACCGGCGGACTTGAGCTTGGCCACCACACCGAACAGGTGCTCCTCGAAGGCCTCGGCGACGGGGATGCCGACCACCTGCACGGGCGCAAGCCACGCCGGGAACGCGCCCGCGTAGTGCTCGGTGAGCACACCGAAGAACCGCTCGATCGAACCGAAAAGGGCACGGTGGATCATCACCGGCTGATGCTTGGCGCCGTCGGATCCGGTGTACTCGAGGTCGAACAGGTTCGGCAGGTTGAAGTCGAGCTGGATGGTGGACATCTGCCAGGTACGGCCCAACGCATCCTGCACCTGCACCGAGATCTTGGGGCCGTAGAAGGCGGCGCCGCCCGGGTCCGGCACCAGGGTCAGTCCGGACGCCTGGGCGACCTCGGCGAGGGTGTTGGTCGCCTCCTCCCAGACCGCGTCGTCGCCGACGAACTTGTCCGGGTTCTTGGTCGACAGTTCGAGGTAGAAGTCGTCGAGGCCGTAGTCCTTGAGCAGACCGAGCACGAAGTCCAGCGTGGTGGCCAGCTCGTCGCGCATCTGCTCACGGGTGCAGTAGATGTGCGCGTCGTCCTGCGTCATGCCGCGCACGCGGGTCAGGCCGTGCACGACGCCCGACTTCTCGTAGCGGTAGACGGAGCCGAACTCGAACAGTCGCAGCGGCAGCTCCCGGTACGAACGCCCGCGGGAACGGAAGATCAGGTTGTGCATCGGGCAGTTCATCGGCTTGAGGTAGTAGTCCTGGCCCGGCTTGCGCACGGTGCCGTCCTCGTTGAGCTCCGCGTCGATGTGCATCGCCGGGAACATCCCGTCCTTGTACCAGTCGAGGTGCCCGGAGGTCTCGTACAGATCGCCCTTGGTGATGTGCGGGGTGTTGACGAACTCGTACCCCTCCTCGACGTGGCGCTTGCGGGAGTAGTCCTCCATCTCGGTGCGGATGATGCCGCCCCTGGGGTGGAACACCGGCAGACCGGAACCGAGCTCGTCGGGGAAGCTGAACAGGTCGAGCTCCGCACCCAGCTTGCGGTGGTCGCGACGCTCGGCCTCGGCGATCAGCTCCATGTGCTTGTCGAGCGCCTCGCTCGACTCCCACGCGGTGCCGTAGATGCGCTGGAGGTCCTCGCGGTTCTGGTCGCCGCGCCAGTACGCGGCCGAGCTGCGGGTCAGCTTGAAGGCGGGGATGTGCTTGGTGGTGGGGATGTGCGGGCCGCGGCACAGATCGCCCCACACCTTCTCGCCGGTCCTCGGGTCGAGGTTGTCGTAGATGGTCAGCTCGTTGCCGCCGACCTCCATCACCTCGGGGTCGTCGATGCCCGACTTGTCGTCGATCAGTTCGAGCTTGAACGGTTCGTTCGCCAACTCGACGCGGGCGTCCTCGATGTTCTCGACAACGCGCCGCGAAAAGCGTTGCGAGCCCTTGATGATCTGCTTCATCTTCTTCTCGAGGCGGGTCAGGTCCTCTGGGGTGAACGGCTCGTCGACCCGGAAGTCGTAGTAGAAGCCGTCCTTGATCGGCGGGCCGATGCCGAGCTTGGCGTTCGGGAACTCCGACTGCACGGCCTGGGCGAGCACGTGCGCGGCGGAATGCCGGATCACGGTGCGGCCGTCGTCCGAGTCGGCCGCGACGGGCTCGACCAGTGCGTCCTCCTCGGGAATCCAGGACAGGTCCTTGAGCTGGCCCTCCGCGTCGCGGACCACGACGATGGCGTCGGCACCCTTGCCGGTGAGCCCCGCCTCCCGAACCGCCGTACCGGCGGTAGTCCCCGCGGGCACCCGGACGTGGGCGGCTGAGACTGCGGATGCGGGCGTGGTCACGGCGATGTGCTCCTCGATGTTCTGCGCCGACTCGAAGACGGCAGCTCGGTGAGCCCTCATGCTATCGGCACGCGGAACGGGCGGGCCTGTCACCCGAGCAGCGCGCCGAGCCGCGCCGCTCGGACCGACGGCTGCTGACGGGGGCAGCTGGTGCACTTGACGCCCTCGGCGGCCACCGGATCGGGCTCCGTCTCGTAGATCAGGCAGCAGGACGACCTGCGGATCACCCGCCGGGAACCCGGTGCAGGTGCGCCACACGGGTCAGCACCGGCCGGTCCCCCGCGCCCGACGTCGACGAACCGGGGGCGCGGCATCTCGGCACCGATCAGGTCGGCCAACCGCACCGCCAGCGCGCTGCCGAGCACCGGGCCGCCCAGCGCGGTGCCCGCGTCCAGCGCACGGTTGCCCAACGAGTCCGTCGCGATCGCCCACAGCGAGCGCACGCCCGCACCACTGAGTTCGCTCAGCGCCGCGATGATCGGGGCGAGCGCGGCGCCGAGCCGCGCGGCCAGTACCTCGTCGTCGTGGATGCCTGCCTCGGAGCGAATGGTTCCCAGGTACCCGTCGGGCCGCAACGTACAGGTCAGCCCGTCCAGGGCCGGGTCGGGCGCAAGGCCCGTCGCCAGCAGCATCGAGGCGGGCACCGACAGCAGCGTCGAGCTCGCCGAATACCACCACAACGTCGCAGAGACGCGGACGTCCTCGCAGGCCCAACGCCGCGCGGTGTCGGCGATCCGCGCCGCCAGCCAGTCGCGGTCCACCAGGACGCTGCCGGGGTGTTCGACCGCGCCCGGCGCGGGTACGGTCGCGTCCCGCAGCGACGGGATCGCCGCGACCACTCGCTGGTAGGCCTCGACGAGTTCCGGATCCGTCGCCACGGCTAGAGCGGGCTCTCCAGGAGCGGGTGCTCGATGCCAACCCAACCCGCGATCAGCCCGAGAGTTCCCAGCACCCACAGGGTTCCGATCACGATGGCGCACGTCAGCAACGCGGACAGCGCCTTCACCACGACCGATTGGCGGACGAACCACGCCATGAACCGGTCGTAGCGCTCCCGCGCGAACCGGAGCAGGCGGTGTGCCCACGCGAACTCCGAGGCGAGAATGCCGAGCCCGGCGAACACGATCAACCAACCAGGACCGGGGTACGGAATGGTGATGATGCCGACGACGAGAACCACGGTGCCGACGACGCCGACGCAGATCCGGTAGGCCAGGTTCAGTGCGGTGTTGCCCGCGATATCCCGCCGCAGGCGCCTCCACCGGTTCTCAGTCGTCACCACCCGGCCAACAGTACCGACGGGCGGGGCACGGCGCGCCGGTCGTCGAGCTACCTGGTGACCGCCCGCCACGCCTCGAGTTTGTCCGCCACCGGGGTGCCCGCGTTCGCCGGACTCGTCGACGGCAGCCGCGCCATCGCGACCGACGCCGGGTGCAGGCCGCGCGCGACGACGGCGCGCCGGTACGCCTGTTCGGCCTTGGCGCCGTTGAAGAAGACCCGGCCGATCCGAGGGTGACGCTCGAACAGGGCCGCGAAGTCGTTGGCCACCTCGGAATCGGGGTCGATGCTCGAGTCGAGGCTGCCCTCCCGCCTGCACAGCTTCAACACGTCCCACAGCGCGATGCCCTCGTCCTGAAGCCGCTGCAGCCGCTGCGCGTACGTCTGCCGGGGGCCCGCGTCGAAGAGCTCACCCATGATCGGCCAGAAACTGTTGCGTGGATTCGCGTAGTACATGCCCGCGGCCAGCGACGGGATACCCGGCATCGACCCGAGGATCAGGGTGTCGGCGCGGTCGTCGAGTACGGCGGGAAAGCTGTGGACGACGGTCATGGGCGTCCATTACACCCCAATATCGGCACGAGAAGAAGGGGCCGGTGTCCCTCACCGGCGCGGATTCAGAGGCCGCGATCGATCAGGTCGAGGATCTCCTCGCTGGTCGCCGCGTGAATCTTGTCGACCGCGTCGGCGCGCGCACCCTCGCCCGTGCCGACCTCGGCCAACAGGTTGGCCAGGCGCTTCGCGAGCGCCGCTCGGGCCTCGGTGTCCTCTCCGAGCTCGGCGATGGTCGCGCGAAGCCGGTCGACGTCGGCGAAGGCCACCGACACGGGGTCCGGGACGAGTTCCGCGCGCAGGAACTCGGCAACGGCACGGGAGCTCGGGTGATCGAACACCAAGGTGGGCGGCAACCGCAGCCCCGTGGCCGCACCGAGGTGGTTGCGGAGCGCCACCGCGGCGAGCGAGTCGAAGCCGAGTTCCTTGAACGCCTGATCGGGGTCGACCGAGTCCGCAGCGTCGTGGCCGAGCACCGCGGCGGCTCCTGCCCTGACCAGTTCGAGCATCAGGTGCCGCTGTTCGGGAATCGACAGGTCGGCCAGTCGCTGCGCCCAACCCGACGGCTCGGACCCGCTGGATCCGGCCGAGCCCGACCCCGCGGCGCGCCTGCGCGGTTCCCGGATCAGGCCGCGCAGCGGGGCAGGCACGTAGGGTCCGGCCGACCCGGAGAGGTCGAACCGGGCGGCGGCCACGGCCGGAACGCCTGCGGCCAGCGCGTTGTCGAAGAGGGCAAGGCCGTCGGGAGCGGACATCGGAACCATGCCGCTGCGGCGCGCCCTGGCCAGATCGATCGCCCCGAGGTTGTCGGTCATGGTGCTCGGCGGTGCCCACATGCCCCACGCGATCGACACCGCGGGAAGACCGAGGGTGTGGCGGTGCCGGGCGAGGGCATCGAGGTACATGTTCGCGGCCGCGTAGTTCGCCTGTCCGGGGGCCCCGAGGACACCGCCGAGCGAGGAGAACAGCACGAAGGCCCGCAGCCCGGATGTCGCGGTCAGCCGGTGCAGGTGCCAGGCCGCGTCGACCTTCGGCCGCAGCACCGCGTCGACCCGCTCGGGGGTCAACGAGCCAAGGGTGGCGTCGTCGATCACGCCTGCCACGTGGATCACCGCGGTCAGTGGGTGCTCCTGAGGGATCCCTTCCAGCAACGCCGCGAGGGCCGGCTCGTCGGAGGTATCACACGCGAGGATGCTCACCTCGGCGCCCAGGTCGGCGAGTTCGCGCCGCAGCTGGTCGCAACCCTCGGCGGCGGGTCCGCGCCTGCTGGTCAGCACCAGATGCCGCGCCCCGTGCGCCGCGACCAGGTGCCGGGCCACCAACGACCCCAGGGTGCCGGTGCCCCCGGTGACGAGAACGGTGCCGTCCTCATCGAACGGCGCCGATGTCTCGACTGCGGGCATCCGCCGCAACCGGGGTGCGAGCAGGGCGCCGTTCCTGGCCGCCAACTGGGGTTCGCCGCTTGCCGATGCCGACGTGATCGCGGCTTCGACATCCGACGCGTCGTCGAGGTCGATGAGCACGAACCGGTCCGGGTTCTCGTTCTGTGCGGACCCCACGAGTCCCCACACCGCCGCGGCCGCGAGGTCGGTGCCCGTATCCCGGTCCTGCCCGTCGTCGGTGAGCATCGCGTTGTGGGTCACGATCACCAGCCTGCTGTCGGCGACGATGTCATCGTCCAGCCACTCCTGCAGCAGGCCCAGCACGCGGGCGCACAGTTCGTGGGTTGCGTCCGGACCGTCTTCGCCCCCTGTCCCGCATCCGACCAGCACCGTCCACGCGAGCCGGTCGCCGTCGTCGGGGACGGACTCCATCGCGGCCCGCAGCGCCGCCAGGTCGCGATGGTGGGGAAACGCCGACCCGTCGCCCGGCCACCCGGAGCCGAGGACGACCACCGGTCCCGGTGCCGGCTCCGACGAGGTGCCCTCGACCGGGATCCAGGTCAGCCGGTGCAGAGGCGGGGCCGCCCTGCCGCCCGCACCCGCCCCGTCGACGGCCCTCGGCACCACCCGCAGCGCGTCGACGGTCAGCACAGGCTCGCCTCGGGGGTCGGCGAGGGCGACGCGATATCGCCCGTCCTCGCTCGCCTCGGACCGCACCGACACCGCCTCCGCTCCGACGGTGTGCAGACGGATTCCCGACCACGTCGTAGGCCAGCCGTCCCACCCGAGGATCGGCTCGAGCGCGGCCTCCAACAGCTCCGGATGAATCCCGTAGCCGGACGCGTCGGTGCCTTCCTCCAGACGCACCTCGGCGTCGACATCACCCGGAACCTGCTGCCCGGCAACGGCGGCGGGACCCACGACGTCGTCGATCGTCGCGGAGGCGTTCCGGACCCAGGCTTCCTGGCCGTCGGCCTCGGCCGCGTTCGACGAGATGGTGACGGTGCGACCACCGGTGGCGTCGGTCGGCGACACGAGCACTCTGATCGATGCCTGCCCCGGCGACGGGAGGGTCAGAGGCTGGTGCAGCGTGAGCTCGTCGATGTGGTCGAGGCCGATGTGGTGGGCCGCGTGCAGCGTGAGTTCGACCAGCACCGCGCTCGAGACCGACTGCGGAGCGTCGGGCGACGGCGGCTCACCGTCATCGACCGGTGGCGGCACGAGCCACGAATCGCGCGGCAGCGAGAGCTGCCCGGTGAACATCAGCGCGCCGTCGTCGAGGCTCACCGCCGCGCCGAGCAGCGGATGATCCGCCGGGCCGAGCCCCAGCTCCGTCGGATCGCCTGCGCTCCGCATCGACGTCGACGGCCAGAAGGAACGACGCTGGAATGCGTAGGTGGGCAGGTCGACCCGGCGACGCCCGGGCAGTACCCGATCCCAGTCGACCGGGACGCCCTGCACGTAGGCCGCCGCGACCGCCGCGATGATCCCGTGCGCCTCGTCTCCGCGTCCGGGCAGCGTGGCGATCGCGTTCGGGACGACCTCCGCGGCGAGCGCGGTCAGGGTCGCGCCAGGGCCGACTTCGACGAGGCGGGTGACACCGAGCTCGTCGAGGGCGCGAATGCCGTCGTGGAAGCGCACCGATTGCCGGACGTGCTGCGTCCAGTAGTCCGGGGACACGAGTTCCTCGGCGGTGGCGACACGACCGGTGACGTTGGAGATGACCGGCACACTCGGTGGCTGTGGCGTCAGCCTCGACACCACGGCGGTGAACTCGTCGAGGATGGGGTCCATCAGGGTGGAATGGAAGGCCCGCTCGACCCGCAGGCTCGTGGTCTTCAGGCCGGCGGCGGACAATTCGGATGCGATGGTGTCCAGATCGCGTTCACCGCCCGCGAGCACCACCGATTCGGCACCGTTGACGGCCGCCAGATCGACCCGGTCGTCGATCCGTGCGAGCACGTCCTCAGCCCCCGCGCGGACGGCGATCATCGCGCCCGGCTTCGTCGACTGCATCAACCGTCCGCGCTCGCCCACCAGGGCGGCGGCGTCTGGCAGGCTGAACACTCCCGCGACGTGTGCCGCGGTGATCTCTCCGATCGAATGGCCGATCAGGTAGTCCGGGGTGATGCCCCAGTCCCGCAGCAGCCGATAGAGCGCGACCTCGATGGCGAACAGGGCCGGCTGGGTGTACTCGGTGCTGTCGAGCTTGGCCGCTCCGCCCTCGGCGTCGTCCCAGATCACCTCCCGCACCGGGATTTCCACATGCTCGTCGAGTGCGGCGCAGACCTCGTCCAGTGCCTCCGCGAACACCGGATACTCCTCGTAGAGGCCGCGGCCCATCCCGATCCGTTGCGCGCCCTGGCCGGTGAACATGAAGGCCGTCTTGCCGCGGACACTGTTCCCCGCGATGACATTTTCGCTCGGTCGCCCCTCCACGATGTGGGCCAGGCCGTCGCGCAGGTCGGTGAACGTCTCGCCGATCACCGCGGCGCGATGGGCGAACCCGGATCGGGTGGTGGCCAGGGAGTAGGCGACATCGGCGGGATCGGGGAGTTCTGCTGCGTTGTCGAGGAACTCGGCCAACCGAGCGGCCTGCGCCCGCAGCGCGTCGCCGGTCTTTCCGGAGAGAACCCAGGCCAGCGGCGAGGCCGACCGCGGCGAGAGCTCGGGCGCGGGGAAGTCGGGTGGTTGTTCGAGGATCAGGTGCGCGTTGGTGCCGCTGATGCCGAACGACGAGACCGCCGCGCGACGGGGCCGCCCGGTCTCCGGCCACGAAACAGGTTCGGCGAGCAGCGAGACCTCTCCCGCCGTCCAGTCGACGTGCCGGGTCGGGGTATCGCCGTGCAGGCTCGGCGGCAGCACCCCGTGCCGCATCGCCATCACCATCTTGATCACGCCCGCGACCCCGGCCGCGGCCTGGGCGTGGCCGATGTTCGACTTGACCGAGCCGAGCCACAGCGGCCTGCCCTCGCGGTCCTGCCCGTAGGCGGCCAGCAGCGCCTGCGCCTCGATCGGGTCACCGAGCGTCGTGCCTGTGCCGTGGGCCTCCACGGCGTCGATGTCGGTGGGTGCGAGCGCCGCATCGGCCAGCGCCTGGCGGATCACCCGCTCCTGGGACGGCCCGTTCGGTGCGGTGATCCCGTTGGAGGCCCCGTCCTGGTTGATCGCCGATCCGCGGATGATCGCCAGCACCCGGTGGCCGTTGCGTTCGGCGTCGCTCAGCCGCTCCAGCACCACCATGCCCGCGCCCTCGCTGAGCCCGGTGCCGTCCGCCCGGTCGGAGAACGGCTTGCACCGACCGTCGGCGGCGAGGCCGCGCTGGCGGCTGAACTCGATCAGCACCCCGGGCGTGGACATCACCGTCGCCCCTCCCGCCAGCGCGAGCCTGCATTCACCGTCGCGCAGGGCCCGCGCCGCGAGGTGCATGGCCACCAGCGAGGACGAGCAGGCGGTGTCCACGGTGACCGCGGGCCCGGTGAATCCGAGAGAGTACGAGATCCGGCCGGAGGCAACGCTGTTGCTGGTGCCGGTCATCAGATAGCCCTCGGCGTCGACATTGCGCCTGCTCATCAGGTGGAAGCCGTAATCGCCGCCCATCAGCCCCACGTACACGCCGGTGTCGGTGAGTCCCGGTCCGTTCGGCTGGATCCCCGCCCGTTCCAACGCTTCCCAGGCGCTCTCCAGGAGCAGCCGGTGTTGGGGGTCCATCGCGATCGCCTCGCGGGGGCTGATGCCGAAGAACGCGGCGTCGAACTCGTCGGCGTCGTAGAGGAATCCGCCTTGGCTCATGTAGGTGGTGCCGGCTCGCTCCGGATCGGGGTGGTAGACCTCGGCGAGATTCCAGCCCCGGTTGTCGGGGTACGCGCCCACGGTGTCGTGGCCCTCGCTCACGAGCTGCCACAGGTCGTCCGGGCTGTACACCCGGCCCGGATACCTACAGGCCATCCCGACGATCGCGATAGGGTCCTCGCCCCTGCGAGTACGCGCAGGCCGGGTCGGCTGCGGTGCCGCATCGCCGCCGAGCAGTCGGGCCACGAGCTCCTGGGCGAGCGCATCGGCGGTGGGATGGTCGAACACCACCGTCGCGGCGAGTCCGACGCCGGTGGCGGTCGCGAGCTGATTGCGCAGTTGCACCGCGGTCAGTGAATCGAAACCGAGCTGCTTGAAGGCCCGTTCCGGATCGATCGCCTCCTTGCTGTCGTGGCCGAGTACGGCCGCCACGTGGGTGGTGACGAGGTCAAGGACCCGGCTGTGTCGCTCGCCCGGATCGAGTGCCCTCAGTTCGTCGGCCAGGCCGGTGGGTGATTCGGCGGCGGCGACCCGGCGACGGATCCCGAGGACTCGGCGCAGGATCGGCGGCAGGGACTCGGCATCGGAACGCGAGGGGCGGGTCGAGAGGCGGAGCGGCACGATCAGCGGCCGGTCCACGGCCAGCGCCGCATCGAAAAGGGCCAACCCCGACTCCGGGCTGATGGTGTCGATGCCGGAGCGCTGCAACCGGTCCAGGTCTGCCGCGTTCAGGTGGGAGGTCATCCCGCTCGGCCGGTCCCACAAGCCCCAGGCCAGGGAGATCGCCTGCAGCCCGCGGGCGCGACGGTGTTGCGCCAGGGCGTCGAGGAAGACGTTCGCGGCCGCATAGTTGGCCTGGCCTGCGCCGCCGAGCACACCCGCCGCGGAAGAGAACAGCACGAACGCCGACAGGTCGTGGTCGCGGGTGAGTTCGTGCAGGTGCCAGGCACCGTCCACCTTGGGACGCATGACGGCGTGCAACTGGTCTCGGGTCACCGTGACGGCGGTGGCATCCTCGAGCACCCCGGCAGCGTGGATCACGCCGGACAGGTCGGGGATGTCGGCGAGCAGGGCGGCGACCGCCGCGCGGTCGGCCACGTCGCAGGCGGCCAGGCGGATCTCGGCCCCCGACTCGGCGACATCGGCTCGCAGTTCGGCCGCGCCGTCGGCGTCGAGCGCATGTCTGCCGGTCAACACCAGCCTGCGCACCCCGTATCGCGTCACGAGGTGGCGGGCGATCAGCCTGCCGATGGTCCCGGTGCCGCCCGTGATGAGGACCGTGCCATCCGGACCGAAGGGGGCCGGATCCGCATCGGGTGCGGTCCGGACGGGCGTCTCCGCGGCGAGCATGGGCGCCAGCAGCACGCCGTCCCGGATCGCCAGCTGGGGTTCGTTGCAGGCCAATGCCATTGCCAGCAGTTCGGGATCGGCGGGTTCACCCGCCGATGCATCCAGGTCCACCAGGCAGATGCGGTCCGGATACTCGTGTTGCACCGCGCCGATCAGCCCCCAGGCGGGTGCGGCGGACACGTCGTCGATCGGTTCGCCGTCACGCACGCCAACCCCGCGCCGGGTCGTGACGAGCAGGCGGGTCTGCGCCAGTCGATCCTCGCGGAGCCAGGACTGGACCGCGGTCAACGCTGCCTCCGCCGCCGCGTGCGCCCGGGCAGGCACATCGGGCTCCCCACCCGGCTCGCAGTCCAGCCACAGCACGCGGCCGGAGTGGTCGCCGCCCGCCAGTGCCTCCGCGAGCGGCACCAGCTCCGCCCCGGCCGCCGCGGCCGCGCCCACCGGCATCCACTCCACGCGGTAGAGGTTCTCGCCTGCACCGACAGCAGGAAGTGGGGTGTCCCCGAGCGGCCGCAGTGCCAGCGCATCCACGGTCAAGACGGGTTTGCCCGCCACATCGAACGCGGCCACCCGGTACCGCTCGGGACCGATCGTCGTGACGTGCACACGCAGAGCGGTGGCACCGACGGCGTGCAACTGCACTGCGCCCCAGGCGAAGGGCAGCCGGACACCACTGGCGCCGGAGGCCGCGCCGCCGAGCGCGATCACGTGCAGCGCCGCGTCGAGCACGGCGGGGTGGATCCCATATCCCACGACCGCCTCGGCCGGGTCCTCGCCGCCCAGGCTCACCTCGCCGTACAGCTCGTCGCCGCGGCGCCACGCCGCCCGCAGGCCACGGAAGCTCGGGCCGTACCCGTAGCCGGCCTCGTCGAGCACTCCGTACAGACCCCCGACATCGATCGGCGTGACATCGGCAGGCGGCCACTGCTGTTCGCCGGTGTCCGCGGAGCCCACGGCCGCGGTGAGCGTCCCGGTGGCGTGCCTGGTCCACGGGGTCTCCCCCGACGCATCCGCGGGCCGGGAGTGCACCGCCACCGTGGAGCGACCGCCGTCGCCATCGACGAGGACGCTCACCTGCACCGCCACCTCACCCTCATCCGGGATCAGCAGGGGCGCTTCGATCGCGAGGTCCTCGAGCCCGCCGCGCGCGACGCGGTTCCCCGCGTGCAGGGCCAGCTCCACGAATGCGGTGCCGGGCAGAATGACGGTTCCGTTCACCGCATGGTCGCGCAGCCACGGAAGGCGTTGTGGGGAAAGCAGGCCCGTGAACACCACACCCCGGTCGTCACCGAGCTCGACCGATGCGGCGAGCATCGGATGTCCGCCGGTGTCCATGCCGGTCGACGCGACATCACCGTGCGGCGCGGGACTGTCCAGCCAATAGCGACGGTGCTGGAAGGCGTACGTGGGCAGGTCCACCCAGCGCTTCCGATCGTCGCGCCGAGCCCAGTCGACTCGGTCCCAGTCGATGTGCACCCCGGACACCTGCGCCTCGGCGAGCGCGGCGGTGAACTGGCGCAGGCCGGCGCGGTCGCGCCGCAGGGTGCCGATGGTTCGCCCCGCGACACCCGCCGCGTCGAGGGTCTCCTGCAACGGCACGGTCAGGATGGGATGGCTGCACGACTCGACGAACAATCGATAGCCGTCCGCGGCCAGCGATCTGGTCGCCTGCTCGAATCGGACGGGGCGCCGTAGATTCCGGTACCAATAGTCCGCGTCGAGCGCGGAGCCGTCCAGCGCGCCACCGGTCACCGTCGAATAGAACGGGATCCGCGACCGGCGGGGCGCGATCGAGGCGAGCGCGTCGAGGATCGGATCCCGCAACACCGACACATCCGCGCAGTGCGAGGCGTACTCCACCGCGATCCGCCTGGCCTGGACGCCCTCGCCCTGCAACTGCCCCACCAGCAGGTCGAGCGCGTCGACGGGACCGGACACCACCGTCGCGGAGGGACCGTTCATCGCGGCCACCTCGACGGCGCCCGCCCAGGGTTCGATCTTCGCCCGCACCGCGTCGGCGGGCAGTGCCACCGAGGCCATCCCGCCGCCGCGTCGCGCCGACGCGGCGATCACGCTGCTCCGCGCGGCGACGACCAGCGCCGCGTCGGACAGGCTCAGCGCACCCGCGACGCAGGCGGCGGCGATCTCGCCCTGCGAGTGTCCGACCACGGCCGCCGGTTCGACGCCGTACGCGCGCCACAGTTGGGTGAGGGAGACCATCACCGCGAACAGCGCGGGTTGCACGACATCGACCCGGTCCAGCGAGGCGGGATCGCGATCGCGGAGCACGTCGAGCAGGGAGAACTTCGTGTACGGCGCCAGCGCATCGGCACACTCGCGCACGCTGTCGGCGAACACCGGCGACGACTCGAGCAGTTCGGCGGCCATGCCCACCCACTGCGCACCCTGACCCGGGAAGACGAACACCGGCCGGTCCCCTGCTTCCAGGGCCTGGCCGGTGACCACATCGGGGCTGGGCGCGCCCCGGCCGAGCGCATCGAGCCCGGCCAGCAGGACCGAGGGCTCCGCGCCGATCACGGCGGCGCGATGGTCGAAGGCGGCGCGCGAATCCAGCAACGCCCCGGCCACCTCGGCGGGCGTCAGTTCGGGATGGCCGGCGACGTACTCACGTAACCGCTCGGCCTGGGCGCGCAGCGCGGGTTCGGTGTGACCCGATACGAACCAGGCCACGACCTCGTCTTCGGGGACGGTCGATTCGTCGGGCGAGGGCGAGACGGGCGGTGGCTGCTCCAGCACGACGTGCGCGTTGGTGCCGCTGATGCCGAACGAGGACACCGCCGCGCGTCGGGGCCGATCGGCCTCCGGCCAGTCGCGGTTCTCGGTGAGCAGGGACACCGATCCGGCGGACCAGTCGACGTGCGGGGTCGGCCGGTCGACGTGCAGCGTTTTCGGCAGGACGCCGTGGCGCATCGCCATGATCATCTTGATCACCCCGGCCACGCCCGCGGCCGCCTGCGTGTGCCCGAGATTCGACTTCACCGAGCCGAGCCACAGCGGCCGGTCGGCGGGGCGATCGCGGCCGTAGCCGGCCAGCAGGGCGGACGCCTCGATCGGATCGCCAAGCGTGGTTCCGGTGCCGTGCGCCTCGACGGCGTCGATGTCGGCCGGGCCGAGCCCGGCACTGGCAAGGGCCTGCCGGATCACCCGCTCCTGTGCCTGCTTGTTCGGAGCGGTCAGGCCGTTGCTGGCACCGTCCTGGTTCACCGCACTGCCACGAATCACTGCCAATATCCGGCGACCGTTGCGCTCCGCGTCGGAAAGTCGTTCCAGCGCGACCATTCCCGAGCCCTCACCCCAGGCCGTACCGTCTGCCGCCGCGGCGAAGGCCTTGCACCGCCCGTCCCTGGCCAGTCCGCGCTGGCGACTGAACTCCACGAACACCGCTGGTGTCGCCATGACCGTCGCCCCGCCCGCGAGCGCCAGTTCGCACTCACCGCTGCGCAGCGCCTGCATGGCGAGGTGGATGGACACCAGGGACGAGGAGCACGCGGTGTCGACGGTGATCGCGGGTCCACACAGGCCGAAGCTGTATGCCACTCGTCCGGAGGCGACGCTCATGGCGTTGCCGGTGATGAAGTAGCCCTCGAGGTCCTCGGGCGGCGCCCCGCCCGCCCGCGCCGCGTAGTCGATACCGGACAGCCCGGTGAAGACACCGACCTGGGCACCGTGCACAGACCGCGGATCGATGCCTGCGTTTTCGAAGGTCTCCCAGCTCGTTTCCAGGAGAAGACGCTGCTGCGGGTCCATGGCCAGCGCCTCGCGGGGCGAGATACCGAAGACCTCCGGATCGAACCCGGCGGGGTCGTCGAGGAAGCTGCCCTGCACCGTGTAGGTCTTGCCGGATTGCTCGGCCTTCGGATCGTAGAGGTCCGCGATCCCCCAGCCGCGGTCCTCGGGGAACCCGGTGACGGTGTCCGAACCCGACTCGACCAGGCGCCACAGATCCTCCGGCGACCGGACCCCGCCCGGGTACCGGCAGCCCATCCCGATCACTGCGATCGGTTCGCGGCTGACTCCCTCGGCCTCACGAAGCTTCTCCCGCGTCTGATAGAGATCTGCGGTCACCCGCTTCAGATAGTCGAGGAGCTTCGCCTGATCGGCCATCCGAGATCAGCTCCAATCTGAGCCCCCCGTATCAGCGCGGGACACCGATTGTATCCGCCACCACCTCCCCGAGGCAGCGGTCTGCCGGTCACGATCAGGGGAAACACTCGATCCCGTCGTACGGTCGCGGGACTCACTCAGAGCACAAAAAAGCCCCCCTCGAACGAGGGGGGCTTTATTCTTTGTGGTCCCGGCTGGGATCGAACCAGCGACCTTCCGCGTGTGAAGCGGACGCTCTCCCACTGAGCCACGGGACCGAGCCGCGCGTTGAACTCTCGCGGCCGGACGGGATGGAACATTAACACGACTTCCGTGGAAGTGAAAAACCGCAGTCCGACCCCATCCCTCAGCCCGTCGAAACCCCGTCTAACCACGTCCCCATTCCCTGCACACTCTTGTTCCCCGTCCGCCCGATCCTCCGACCCGACGGCGACCGGGATCAGGAGCCCACCCCAGTCGATACGCGGCAACCGTGCGGTAAACGCGCTGCAGCCGATCCCCGTTTCCGTCACTGAACTGGCGATTTGTGACTACACACCCCGTGGGCTAATGTTTCATCTCGCACCACGGAGGCAGCAACGCCGCCCCCGGAAGTGCAATGCGGATGTAGCGCAGTGGTAGCGCATCACCTTGCCAAGGTGAGGGTCGCGGGTTCGAATCCCGTCATCCGCTCTCGAGGTTGGACTCGACCTTGACGGTGGAGTGGCCGAGTGGTGAGGCAACGGCCTGCAAAGCCGTGCACACGGGTTCGATTCCCGTCTCCACCTCGCGCGATTAGCTCAGCGGGAGAGCGCTTCCCTGACACGGAAGAGGTCACTGGTTCAATCCCAGTATCGCGCACGAAGGAAAAGGCACCCGGACGGGTGCCTTTTCTGTACACGCACTTTCGGACCTACACAATGGGTCCGGTAGTGCACAATGCGGATGTAGCGCAGTGGTAGCGCATCACCTTGCCAAGGTGAGGGTCGCGGGTTCGAATCCCGTCATCCGCTCGTTTGGGCCGGACCAGGTTCCGGCTTCTCGCGCGATTAGCTCAGCGGGAGAGCGCTTCCCTGACACGGAAGAGGTCACTGGTTCAATCCCAGTATCGCGCACCAGCATCGAAAGCCCCGGCCACTGGTCGGGGCTTTCGTCGTTTCAGGGCAGCGGCGGGGTGAACGTCGGGTGAACACCGAGTCGGCCGAGCCTGTCGAGTTGAACGACCGTTCACATTAAGGTTTGCTCGTCCGGACACCGAACGATGCGACCCGAGGACTGTGATGGAGTTCAACCAGATCGATCGCCGCCGATTCCTGGCGGGCGCCGCCGCAGCGGGCGCCGCCCTGCCGCTGGCAGCCATGGCACCCGGGATCGCGGCGGCCGCCGAGACCAAGCCAGCCGCAGGCACGGGCAAGTTCCCGTTCCCCACGGACACCAACCTCCGGGTGCTGATCACCGGCGACGCGGGCACCGGCACCAAGGCACAGTGGGCGGTGGCCGACGCGATTCGCGATCTGCACAGTCGCGAGCCCTTCTCGATGGCGCTCGGCCTCGGCGACAACATCTACGAGATGGGGCCGACCAACGAGAACGACACCCAGTTCGCGGCGAAGTTCGAGGACCCCAACCACGGCCTCGACTTCCCCTGGGTGATGGCCCTCGGCAACCACGACAACAGCGCGATTTTCCCCGGCGACGGCGGCTGGCTGCTTCGCGGCGACGAAGAGGTGGACTACCACCAGCTCTCCCGGCGGTGGTGGATGCCCAGCCGCTATTACTCGGTCCGCATACCCGAGAAGAACCCGGTGGTCGAGTTCTTCGTCCTCGACATGAACCCGGTCGCCGCCATGCTGCCCCCGATCCTCGCGCCCTACTGGGCGGCGGACGGTCAGTTCATGAACGAGCAGCGCGCGTGGCTGGACGCGGCGATCGCCGCGTCGCCTGCGAAGTGGAAGGTCGCCTGCGCCCACCACCCCTACCTGAGCAACGGATCCCACGGCAACGCGGGCAAGTACGACGGCATGCCGGTACCCCCCGCGAACGGCGCCGACGCGAAGAAGTTCTACGAGGAGCACGTCCTCGGGCGTTGCCAGTTCCTCCTCGCCGGACACGATCACTCGCTGCAGGTCCTCGAGCCGACCGTCGAATCCAAGGGCACCCGTCAGATCGTCTCCGGTGCCGCAGGGAAGACCAGCAGCGGCAAGGCCAGCTCCACCACGAACAAGAGCCTCTTCGAGAACTTCGCGGACGTCGGATTCATGGTGATGGACCTCTCGCCCACCGCCGCAACGCTCCGCGTGTACACGGTCGACATCACGACCTCGAAGGCGAAGGAAGTGTTCAACCGCCGCCTGTAACAACCGAGGCGTACCCCTCCGGATCGACCCGGAGGGACAATTGCCTCATGGTCTTTCGGGTTCTCGCCGAGGCGACGATGACCGTGCACTTCGCGTTCCTGGTGTACGTCGTCGCCGGCGGGTTCCTGGCCTGGCGCTGGCCGTGGGCGATCTGGCCGCATCTCGTGCTCGCCGGCTGGGGCTTCTCGACCATCGTGTTCGGCCTCGACTGCCCGCTCACCCACCTGGAGAACTGGGCCAGGCACGAGGCAGGCGAGCAGGGGCTGCGCACCGGTTTCATCGACACCTACCTGACCGGTGTCGTCTATCCGGAGCGGTACACCACGCTGCTGCAGATGCTCGCCGGGCTCGTGGTCCTCGTGTCCTGGACCGGCTTCCTCATCCGGCGCAGGCATCCTGCCCGGGCGCGGGTCACCGCGCCGAACTGATCGCGCCCCTTGGGTCGACGAGGCCGCGCAGGGTCCGCCGGGCCGCCCTGCCCTCCGGCGTCGGCAGCAGCGGGTAGACGTGCAACATGTCCCGCTCCTCGTGGTACTCGAACTCGGTGTTGCTGAGCGCGATTCGCTCGCGCAGCCGCCGCGCGTCCGCGTTGAGGATGTCGCGGGTGCCGGTGAACACCGTGATGTGTCCCAGGTCGTCCAGGTCGGCATTGATCGGGCTCACCCGGACATCCTCCGGCTCCAGCGCGCCGCGGTACGCCTCGCCCGCCACCCGCAGCCCGTCCGGACTCAGCCACGGGTCGTCTGCCGCGAGGCCGGCGATGGCCGGGTCGTCGGCGGTGATGTCGAGCCACGGCGAGATCAACACCGTGCGCCGCGGCGGCGCGAGGGTGCGTTCCCGCAACGCCACCGCGACGGCCAGCGCCATTCCCCCGCCCGAGGAGTCGCCGAGGAGGGAGAACCGCTCGGCACCGCACTCCCCCATCAGGCATTCGGCGAGGTCGGCGGCCGCGGGCACCACGACGTCCGCGGTGGCCGACGGCGCGAGCGGGTAGATCGGGACCACCACCTCCATCGGCAACGACCGGGCCAGATCCGCGACCAGCAGCCAGTGTTGCAGGGTGATCTCGCGGAAGTAGGAACCGCCGTGGAGGTAGAGCGCGCTGTCCAGATCCCGCCGCGTCGCGCCGTGCGCGGCCACCGAGTACACCGGCCAGCCGGCGGCGGTGCGCTCCAATCGGATGTCGACCCGCCGGTCGAGCCCGCGCGGCGGGCTGAACGAACGGGGCCGTAACGCCCGGCCCGCGATCTCCCGGCGGGTGGCCTCGGCGCCCACCCGCCTGCTGCCCCGCAGCGCGAGCGCTGCGGGCATCAACCGGTTCGCCAGGCTGGTCATCAGCTCGCGCTCGCGTGCCCGGCGATCAGGTCGCGATACCAGAAATAGGAGTCCTTCGGCGTCCGGGCCAGGGTCTCGTAGTCGATGTGGACGAGGCCGAATCGCTCCTTGTACCCGGCCGCCCACTCGAAGTTGTCGAAGATCGACCAGGCGAAGTAGCCCCGCACGTCGACGCCGTCCTCGATCGCCGCCCGCACCGCATGCAGGTGTTCCCGGTGGTAGTCGATCCGCCGACGGTCGTCGACCCTGCCGTTCTCGTCGGGGTCGTCGTCGTGGAACGACGCCCCGCTCTCGGTGATGTAGATCGGCGGCAGCGCGTCACCGAACCGGTCCGCGAAGATCCCGAGGATCTCGCGCAGCCCCGCGGGCACGATCGGCCAGCCGAAGTCCGTCCGCTCGTAGCCCTCGAGCGCGACCGGCTGGAACGGCATCCCCGGCGGCAGGTCGACCTCGAGGACCCCGCTGCTGCCCTCGTCGGAGGTGGGTGCCGCGATCAGCGTCGGCTCGTAGTAGTTGATGCCGAACCAGTCGAGCGGCTGCGAGATCACCTCGAGGTCCTCGGCGACCGGTCCCTGCAGCGCCGCGGCCAACTCCTCCGCCGGGTAGCTGCCCCGCAGGACCGGGTCGGCGAACGTCCAGTTCACGATGTGGTCGTAGATCTCGGCGGCGGCGACGTCGGCCTCCGAATCGCTGGCCGCGTGTACGGGCGCGTGGTTGGAGGCGATGCCGATGTTGTCGCACCCGGCCGCGCGCAGCGCCTGCACCGACAGTCCGTGGCCGAGCAGCTGGTGGTGGGCGGCCTGCAGTGCGCCGAAGCCCAGTTCCTGGCCGGGGGCATGCACGCCGAGCGCGTGCCCGTACAGGGTGTGCACGACCGGCTCGTTCAGCGGCATCCACATGCGCACGCGATCGCCGAGCCTGCGACCGACGATGTCGGCGTACTCGGCCAGTCGATACGAAGTCTCGCGGTTGAGCCAGCCGCCCGCCTCCTGCAGTTCGACCGGCAGGTCCCAGTGGAACAGGGTGACGGCCGGATCGATCCCTGCTGCGACGAGCTCGTCGACGAGGCGGTCGTAGAAGTCCAGACCCTCCTCGTTGACCGGACCGCGGCCGGTGGGCTGCACCCGGGACCAGGAGACGGACAGCCGGTAGGCGTCGACGCCGAGGTCGCGCATCAGCCCGACGTCCTCGCGGTAGCGGTGGTAGTGGTCGATGGCGACCACTCCTGTCTCGCCTCCGACGATCACGCCGGGCCGCTCGCAGTACTCGTCCCAGATCGAACGGCCACGCCCACCCTCATCCACCGCGCCCTCGATCTGATAGGCGGCGGTGGCGACGCCCCACAGAAAGCCCTGAGGGAACGTCGGATTGGTTTCAGTCGCAGTCATGAGCCGAGTTTGCCGAAATGTTGGACGCGCGTCCAGTGCGGTGCTTGAATTCATCAACACACCGCCCGAACGGGCCCGGCGAAAGCACACTGGCCTCATGACGCTCCCCACCCCCGCATTGCGGGCCGCTCGCGTGTCGACCGCCGTTGGCTTCGGCCTCCAGGGCATGTTCCTCGCCGCACTCCTGACGCAGCTCCCCCAGTTCAAGGACCGGTACGGCTTCGACGACTCCACCATCGTCGTCGCGGTGGTGCTGGTCTCGCTGGTCGCGGCCGTCGGCAGCGTGATCGCCGAGTACCTGGCGACAAGGACCTCGAGCAAGACCACCCTGAGAGCGGGACTGTTCGTCATCGCGTGCGCAGGCACCGGGATCGCCTTCGCACCGTCCCCCGCCGCGTTCTTCACCGGATTCGCCGTGTACGGCATCGGCCTCGGCATGGTCGACGCGGCCACCAACATGCAGGCCGTGGCGATCCAGCACCGCTACGGCCGGTCGATCCTGTCCTCGTTCCACGGCGCGTGGAGCGTCGGCGCCATCGTCGGTGCGCTGTACGTCTCGGCCTGCTCGGCGCTCGAGGTGAGCCTGCCGGTGTCGATCTTCGGCGCCGCGCTCGGGGTCGCCGCCGGAACGCTGCTGATCGGACCGCGACTGCTCGAGGTCGGACCCGAGGCCGGGGCGAACACGTCCGCCGCGCCGCTGACGATCCCGATGCGTCCGTTCCTCGCCCTCGGTGCGGCAATGGCACTGTTCTTCGCCATCGACTTCAGCGTCGGCAACTGGTCGGCGCTGTACCTCAAGGACCTGCTGCTCGCCAGCGCCAGTACGGCGGCCCTCGCGGTCGCCGCCTATCAGACCGCGGGCCTCGTCTCCCGCCTGACCGGCGACTTCTGGGTGCGGCGCCACGGCGAGGTCGCGGTCGTCCGGGTCGGCTCGGCGATCGCCGCGCTCGGGCTGGTAGTCGTGATCGTCGCGCAGAGCCCGACCGTCGCGATCATCGGATTCCTCATCGTCGGACTCGGCGCCCCCGTCATCGCCCCGCTGTGCTTCAGCGCCGCAGGCCGGCTCGCCCCGCCGGACCAGACGGACGCCGTGATCGCCCGACTCAACCTGTTCAACTACGCGGGCACGTTGGTCGGCGGCGCCATCGTCGGTGCGGTCGCGGCCGTCTCCGATCTGCGCATCGGATTCGTCCTGCCGCTGCTGTTCGCCGTGGCCCTGTTCCTGCTGGCCCCCTCGTTCCGGCCCAAACGGGTCGTCGCAGGGGCCGATTCCGCCGACCTGACTCGTGTGGTCGACTAGACGCATGCCTTCTCAGTTCGCCGTCGTCCGCGCCATCTCATCCGACGCGGCCGAGCTCGCCGCCGTTGCCGCCGAGACCTTCCCGCTGGCGTGCCCGCCGTCCGCGACCGACGCCGACATCGCGGACTTCATCACCACGGTGCTGTCCGAGGCCCGCTTCACCGAGTACCTGGCAGCACCGGAGCGGACGGTGCTCAAGGCCGTCGGCGCGGACGGGATCATCGGCTACGCCATCCTCGTCGACGGCACCCCCGACGATCCCGATGTCCGGGCGGCGGTCACGCTGCTGCCGACCGTGGAGATCAGCAAGCTGTACGTGCTGCCGGACCGACACGGGGACGGGGTGTCGGTGGCGCTGATGACCGCGGCGCTCGACCACGCTCGCGCTCTGGACGCCGCGGGTGTCTGGCTCGGGGTCAACCAGGAGAACACGCGGGCGCAGCGCTTCTACGCCAAGCACGGGTTCGAGCGGGTCGGCACCAAGACGTTCCTGGTCGGCGAGCAGCTGCACCACGACTTCGTGATGCAGCGAGCGGTCTAGGCAGCGACCTCGAAGCGGGACAGCGCGAGCAGCCGCGAGGTCGCGCGCAGGTACTTCTTCCGGTAGCCGCCCGCGAGCATCTCGGGGGTGAAGATCTCGTCCAGCTTCGCGCCGGACACGGTGACCGGGATGCTCGCGTCGTACAGACGGTCGGCGAGCACGACCAGTCGCAGCGCGACGGACTGGTCCTGGGCCGGGTGCACGCCCCGCAGGAACACCGCGGGCACGTCCGCGATCAGCTTGTTGTAGCGCGAGGGATGCAGGGTGCTCAGGTGCGCACACAGGGCGTCGAAGTCGTCCAGGGTCGCGCCGGGGATCCCCTCGGCGCGGTCGGCGAGCTCGGCGTCCGAGATCGGCTCCGGCGCGGGGGGCAGGTCGCGGTGGCGGTAGTCGGGGCCGTCCACCCGGATCGTCTCGAAGATCGAACCGAGCTTCTTGATCTCCCGCAGGAAGTCCTGGGCCGCGAACCGGCCCTCGCCCAGCTGACCGGGCAGGGTGTTGGAGGTGGCCACGATCGACACGCCACGCGCCGACAGCTCGGTGAGCAGGCGCGAGACGAGCATGGTGTCGCCCGGGTCATCGAGCTCGAACTCGTCGATGCAGAGCACGCTGTGGCCGGAGAGCTGCTCGACAGCGTTGTTGAAGCCGAGCGCGCCGACCACGTGGGTGAGCTCGACGAACGTCCCGAACGCCTTCGGCGAGGGCACGCTGTGGAAGATCGATGCCAGCAGGTGGGTCTTACCGACACCGAAGCCGCCGTCGAGGTACAGGCCCGCGCCACTGGCCTGTGCCTTCTTGCCGAACAACCCGCGCCGTCCGCCGGAACGGATCTTCGTCACCTTGGCCGCGAACTCCTCGGCCTTGTGCACGGCAGCCGCCTGGCTCGGCTCGTTCGGGTCGGGGATGTAAGAGGCGAAACTGACCTCGTCGAACATCGCCGGCGGGACCATTTGGGCGATCAGCTGGTCCGCCTGAACCACCGGACTGCGATCAACAAGACGCTCGTGCATGCATGGAGGCTATCGACGTGCTGTCATCTCCCATATGCAGCGCCTCGATATTGCGACCCACCTCACACCGCTCGACGACGATGAACTCCGCGACCTGCACGTCTATCCGGACACGACGTCCGCGCCGTGGGTCCGGGTCAACTTCGTCTCCAGCATCGACGGCGCGGTGAGCGCCGACGGGACGTCCGCGGGACTGGGCACTCCGGCCGACAAGCGCCTGTTCGGCGTCCTGCGCGAGCTGGCCGACGTGATCCTGGTCGGCGCCGGAACGGTGCGGGCCGAGAACTACGGCGGCGCCCGGGTCACGGCGGAGCGCCGCGCACGCCGCCGTGAGCGCGGCCAGGCGGACGCGCCGCCCATCGCCGTCGTCACCGCGAGCGCCGACATCGACCCGACCTCCCGGTTGCTGACCGACACCACCACCGCACCCCTGATCCTCACCACCGCCGACGCACCCCGGGATCGGAAGGCCGGGCTCGAGGCGGCGGGCGCGCGGGTTCTCGAACTCGGCGAGTCCACCGTGCCGCCTGCGGCGATCCTCGACACCCTGCACGGGCTCGGCCTCGGACGCGTGCTGTGCGAGGGCGGGCCGGGACTGTTCGGACAGCTGCTGGCGGCCGACGCCGTCGACGAGCTGTGCCTGACCACGGCCCCGCTGCTGGTCGCCGGTACCGCACCGCGGATCGCCTTCTCCCCCGCCGCCGACCCGACCGCGATGCGTCGGGCGCACCTGCTCGGCGACGAGGACGGCACGCTGCTCGCGCGCTGGGTACGCGAGCGGAACGGCTGAGCGACCTGGCAGGCTGTGCACCGTGACATCCCCACTGCGCAGGACGTGGCCGCTCGCCGTGGTACTCGCCGTCTGCTGCGCCTGCAGCGCCGGGCCGAGCGTGCGCCCCGACGTCGCGGTCGCGCAGCGTCCGGGAGAGACGACGGGCCGGACCGCCGACGCCGAACAGGAGCCGCCCCCGCTCGAGGCGCCCCGCACGGATCTCGACTGGAGCGACTGCACCCGCACCACCCTGGACACGCTCGGTCTCGGGCCGGGACCAGCGGGGCTGATCATCGAATGCGCGCAGCTCGCGGCCCCGATCGACGAGTCGTCCCCGATCCCCGGCACCTTCAGCCTCGGGGTGTCCCGGGCCAGGCTCCCGCAGACCCCAGCCGACGCGGGCCCGCTCGTCCTCACCTCCGGCGCGGACCGGGCCTCCACCGCCACCCTCGCGGCGCTGGCCGCGGGTCCCATCACCGACCTGCTCGCCACCCGGCCGGTGGTGGCCGTTGACCGTCGCGGGATCGGGACCTCGACCACCATCGAGTGCATCGACACCCCTGGCCTGCGCAGGGCCATGCTCGACCTCGGCCAGTTCTCCCCGCCTGACCCCGACGGCGGTGACGCTGCGGACAAGGTGATGGCACTCAGCCGCGACGCCACGGTCGGCTGCACCGACTTTCTGCAGCCGCAGGAGCTGGACTTCGACGCCGCGCACGCCGCGGACGACCTCGAGCAGCTGCGCAAGGCGTGGGGCGTCGAGCGGTTGGGCCTGCTCACCACCGGAAACGGCGCGGCCGTCGGGCTCTCGTACGCGGCGCAGCACCCGGATCGGCTCTCCCGGCTCGTCCTCGACGCCCCCGGTTCGGTCCGCGCGGACGCCGTGACCGCAGCCGAGTCCCGGGTCGCGGGGCAGGAGGCGGCGCTGGCCGCCTTCGCCCGGCAATGCGCCGCGCTCGCCTGCTCGCTTGGCCCCGATCCCAGGACGGCGGTGGCCGACCTGGTCCGCCGCGCGTCTGCGGGCGAGCTGGCCCCTGTCTCCTCGAACGGAGTGCTGACCGCCCTCACCGGCTTCCTCGGCGCGCCCCGCGGCGATCAGCAGGCCCGCGTCCGCGAGTTCTCGGAGGTGCTGGCCGCGGCGGGCCGCGGCGACGTCGGCCCGCTCGACTCCCTCATCGGGCACACCGCCGCCGCCACCGACTCGGACGGACAGTTCATCGCGCGCTGCTCCGACGGGCATCAGTGGCCGACGCCCGGACGGGCCCGTGAACTGCGGACCGCCTGGGCCGAGCAGTACCCGGTCTTCGGGCCGGACGCCGCGCTCTCGCTGCTGCTGTGCACGGCGTGGCCCACCACGCCGCCGCCGGAACTGCCCGCCACACTCGACGTCGCGGTGCTCACGCTCAGCGGGGCCGCGGACCCGGTCGTCGGCAGCGCCGGGGCCGGCTCCGTGACCGGAGCGGTCGCGGCCGCGGGTGCCGCCAACGCCACCGTCGCCTGGCTCGGCAGCGGACATCCCGTGTCGACGCATTCCAGCTGCGGGCAGCTCGCCATCGCGGGGTACGCGGGCACCGGCATGCTGCCCCCGGACGGCGGCGCCTGCCCTGGCTGAGGCGGCCTCGCGGAGTGTCACCCGAACGCCCGGGCGCCCGCTCGGTGTACCGTGCCACGGTGTTCCTTCGACATCTCGAACCGCGCACCGGCCGGACGACCGCAGAGGTGGTCAAGTTCGCGCTGTGGCCGATCGCCATCATGACGGTGCTGCATCGAGTGCTCATCAAGGCGGTGAACGGGTTCCGGACGGACGACTTCGCGCCGGTCTACAGGGCGGCATTGGCCTTCCTCAACCACAGGCCCGTCTACACCGCGAACTTCAACTGGGTGGACCCGCACTACCTGTACCCACCCAGCGGAACCCTGCTGATCGCCCCGATCGCGCTCATCGACCCCGAGCGCTCGCGCTGGCTGTTCATTCTCGTGAACGCGGCGGCCGTCATCATCGCCGGCTACCTGATGCTGAAGATGTTCAACCTGGCGCTCGACTCCATCGCGGCACCGATCCTGCTGTTCGCGATGTTCGCGTCCGAGACCGTCACCAACACCCTGGTCTTCACCAACATCAACGGCCTCGTCCTGCTGGGCGAGGTGGCGTTCATGTACCTGCTGCTGCGCAAGAAGGACGCATGGTCGGGCGTCGCCCTCGGATTGACGTTCGCGGTCAAACCCGTCCTCTGGCCCCTGCTGCTGCTGCCACTGGTGAGCAAGCAGTGGAAGGTCTTCGTGACCGCGCTCGGCATCCCGCTGATCCTCACCGCGATCGCCTGGCCGCTGTCGGCCGACCCGATGGACTTCGTACGCCGCACCGCGCCGTACCTGGCGGAGTCCCGCGACTACTTCAACAGCGCGATCGTCGGCAACGGCGCCTACTACGGACTGCCGGACCTGCTGGTCCTGGGGCTGCGGGCCCTGTTCGGCGTGATGGTCCTTGTGTCGCTGTGGCTGCTGTACCGCTACTACCGCGACGATCAGCTCTTCTTCGTCACCACCGCCTCCGGCGTGCTGCTGACCGCGTCGTTCCTGCTGGGTTCGCTCGGCCAGATGTACTACTCGATGATGATGTTCCCGCTGCTGATGAGCGTGGTGCTGCGGAACTCGGTGATGCGGAACTGGCCGGCCTGGCTGGCCGTCTACGGGTTCATGAGCTACGACAGCTGGCTGTCGGTGCGGTGGCCGGCCGCGGGCCGCGCGGCCGAGTACATGAAGACCACCCTCGGCTGGAGCCTGCTCCTCATCGTGATCTTCGCGGTCCTGCTCGGCCGGTACCTCATCGCGAAGCGCGAGAACCGGCTGGACGGCGGCATCGACCCGGCATTCCTGATCGAGGAGCGCACGAAGGTCGCCGTCGGCTGAGCCGACAACGCGTCACCGTCGGCTGAGCCGACAACGTGTCACCGTCGGCTGAGCCGACACATGTAGCCGTCGCCTGAGTACCGTGGTGCCATGAGTTCCGCGGCAGATCCGGCACCCGTCCAGTTCACCGAAGCCCAGTGGCGTGAACGCCTGAGCCCCGAGGAGTACGCGGTGCTCCGCGAGGCGGGCACCGAGCGCCCGTTCGTCGGCGAGTACACCGACACCACCACCGTCGGCGAGTACCACTGCCGGGCGTGCGACGCGCTGCTGTTCACCAGCACGGAGAAGTTCGAATCCCATTGCGGGTGGCCGTCCTTCTTCGACCCGGCGGATTCCGATGCGGTGATCTTGCGCGAGGACAGCACCCTCGGCATGCGCCGGGTGGAGGTGCTGTGCGCGAACTGCCACAGCCACCTCGGCCACGTCTTCGAGGGCGAGGGCTACCCCACCCCAACCGATCAGCGCTACTGCATCAACTCGATCTCGCTGCGCATGGTTCCACAGGACTGAGTCCCGCTCACTTCGCGCGGTCCGACAACACCTGGCCGAGCGCGAGCATGCTCAGGCCGAACATCAGGACGCCAAGGGGCACATGGAGCGACGGCACGTGCGCGATGCCCAATGCAACCTGCACAGAGGCCAAAACGAGAAAGCCGGTCGAGTACAGGATCGGGCGGGGCGAGGCTCCGCCCGGCCGCCACGCCAGGATCGTGGCGAGCACGTACAGCATCGATGCGCCGTACATCACGCGCGATCCGATGTCGTGCAGCACCGCACCCTGGGAGGTGGACAGCAGCATGCCTGCGGTGACCGCCTGGAAGAAGATGGTCCCGGTCTGCAGGGCCACCGCGATCCGCGGGAACGTGAGTCGGCTCGGTACTGCCATCGTCTGTGTGGCCATGGTGCGGTCCCCTCTTCTGCCTCGCGGCGATGGATCAGTAGTGTCTCGACAAGTCGACGACGCAGGCCCGCGAAATGTGAGGTGAGGCGATGAGCACCCCATCCGAGCCAGGACCTGAACGGTCCGAGCCGGGCCCGAACGCGATCGTCGGCGAGCGGCGCCATCTGACCAATCTCGCCTACCGGCTGCTCGGTTCGCTATCCGAGGCCGAGGACGCGGTGCAGGAGACCTACGCCCGCTGGTATGCGATGTCGCGGCAACGGCAGGAGGCCATCGAGTCACCCGGAGCCTGGCTGACCACCGTGGCCGGCCGCGTCTGCCTGGACATGCTCGGCTCGGCTCGGGTCCGACGTGAGCGCTACGTCGGCGCATGGATTCCCGAGCCGCTGCCCGACCGTGCGGAGTGGTTCAGCGGGCCGGCGAGCGCCGGGGCCGACCCAGCCGACCGGGTCACCCAGGACGAGTCGGTGAACATGGCCTTCCTCGTCGTGCTGGAGTCGATGACGCCTGCCGAACGTGTGGTCTTCGTCCTGCACGATGTCTTCCGGTACCCCTTCGCCGAGATCGCCGAGATCGTCGACCGGACGCAGGCGGCGTGCCGACAGCTGGCGTCCTCGGCCCGTCGGCGTGTTCGCGCAGCGCAGGTTTCGGCGGTCCCGACGTCGGCGCAGGCCGACCTGGTGCGGCTGTTCAAGGAGGCGTGGGAGGCCAAGGACATCGAGGCCCTCGTCGACCTTCTCGACCCCGACGCCCGGATGCTCGCCGACGGCGGTGGCCTGGTCGGCACTGTCCTCCGCCCGGTCGAGGGCAGCAAGCGCATCGCCGAATACCTCGTCCACATCGCCGACAAGGCCCCCGGGCTGACGCTCCTGGAGCGGTCGGTGAACGGCAGGCCCGGCCTGGTCGCCCAGCACACCGGCGTCACCGTCACCGTGGCGGCATTCGACCTCACCGACGACCGCATCACGCGCATCTGGGCGGTCCGCAACCCGGAGAAACTCCGTCCCTGGACCGAGAACCTCCCCGCCGAGACCCCCGATCAGCTGGACCAGGACCCGCTCACTTCGGCGCGAACATCTTCTCGATGATCGTCTTGGCGATGGTGCTGGCCGGGTCCTGACCGTTGGCGCCGGGCGCGAGGTTGGTCCAGACGATCAGCGTCACGCCGCTCTCCTCGTCGGAACCCATGAACGAGTTGTAGCCGGGCAGCTCGCCGGTGTGACCGTAGAGCGGGCCCATCTTCGCGATCGCCCAGCCGTAGCCCGGTCCGTCCGGCGTGCTCGGGTCGACCGGCTGCACGCTCGCGAGGCGGCGTGCCTGCATGTCGGCGTCGAGGGACTTACCGTCGGCCAGGGCCTCCGCCCAGGTCGCGAGGTCGTGCGCGGTGGAGATGCCCGATCCGGCCGACCACGCCCAGGACGGGTTGCCGTCGGTCACGTCGTTCGGCGCCAGGGTTCCTGCCGCCGCGGCGGCCTGCATGTCCGGCGGGATCGCGGGGTCGGTCATGGTCAGCACGTTGTCGCCGAACATGTATCCGCGGGAGTACGGGGTGGGGATGGATTTCGAGGTCAACGCGGGGAATTCGGTGTGCTCCAGGCCTACCGGGGTGAACAGCCGGTCCAGGAAGATCTCCGGGAGCGGCTTGCCGTCGAGTTGCTCGGCGATCAGGCCGAGCAGGACGAAGTTGGTGTTCGAGTAGTGATAGCCCTGGCCTGGCGGGAAATACGGCGGATGCGCGAACGCCAGCGACAGCAGCTCCTCAGGCGCCCACACCTTCTGCGGGTCCCGGTCGAGGGACTCGTTCAGCTCGAGCGTCTCGCTGTAGTTGAACAGCCCGCTGCGCATGTTCAGCAGTTGCTCGATCGTGATGCCGTCGCCGCCGGGGACCTCGGGCCGATATTTCGAGACCGGGTCCTCGAGGGCGAGCTTGCCCTCCTGCACCAGCTGCAGGATCACCGTTCCCGTCCACGTCTTGGTGTTCGAGCCGACCCGGATGTGGTCGTCGAGGGTCACCGGCGCACCGCCGCCGCGTTCGGTCGTGCCGTAGGTGACGGTCTGGTCCCCCTCCGGCGTGCGTAGCAGCACCACCGCGCCGGGCAGCATGAACTGCTTGGCGGCCTCCTGCACGGTCGACTGCAGCGTCGCATCGTCGATCGCGGGGGCGGATGCTCCCGGCGAGGCGGCTGCGGAGGTGGTGCCCGAGTCCGACCCGGTGTCCGAGGAACAGGCACCGAGCAGCAGGGTCAGGGCGAATGCGGCGCCGGCCGCTCGGAGATGGCGTGGTCGACAGGTCACCGCACGACGGTCCATGCCTGACGACCGTACGCCGCCGTGGTGCCGCGCACCGGCAAAACGGCGGGCTTGACGATCGTCGCCGTCGCCGGGGTCAGTCGCCGAGAACACTGCGTGGGGTCGTTGCCCAGGCCGGGCGCCAGGCAGGCTCCGCGAGCGGTGTCAGGCTTGCGAGGTGGTTGATGATCGACCGCAGTCCGGGATGCGGATTCGTTCTGGGGAGAATGAGCGAGAGCGGGTATGCGAGCGCCGGATTCACGATCGGGATGCGGCGCAGGTCGTGGTTTGTCGGCCAGATGTACCGGTCGCGCGCCCCGACGAGGGTGGCCAGATCCGCGGAGTCCGCGAGGGTGTCCAGGAGTACTTCGTCGCCGAAGTGCGGGCCTGCCGCGTCGATGCGGAGGTCGAATTCGGTGGCGAGCTGATCGTAGAACTCCCCCCACTCGCTGCGGGGCGCGATACCCGGCACCCAGATCCGATGCCCGCGCAGCTGCGGTGGTGTCAGGGTTCGCGCGGAGGCGAGGGGATGCCTCGGGCCGACAAGGAGTTCCAGCGGTGAGTCGAACGCGTGGATCATCTGCACATCGCGCGGCAGCGTCGCGGGATCGGTGACCGTGCGGAACGAGGCGTCGATATCGCCTGCTTCGACGGCGGCGACCACGACGCGCGGGTCGTTGACCTTGAGGGTCACCACGTCGAGCTCGGTTTCGGGATGCGACCGCCAATAGTCGTGCAGGACAACAGCCTGCGCGGATCGCAGGCCGAGAACGTCGATCCGAAGGGCCCGTGAGCCCGGTCTGATCGCGGTGACGGCCCGATCGACACCCGTGACGATGCTTCGTGCGTGCGGAAGAAACGCCTGGCCGTCGAGAGTCAGGTCGACCCCGCGGGCGGTACGGGTGAACAACCGGACCTCGAGCTCCCGCTCCAGGGCCGCTATCCGTTTCGAGACGGCCTGTTGTGTCACGCCCAGCTCGTTGGCCGCGTGTTGGAGCTGTCCGAGCTCGGCCGCCCGCACAAACGATCGCACTGCCTCGGTATCCATCGCCCCAGCCTAGCGATGCACAACTGATCGTTGTGGCTCGCCAGGGAAGCAGTTGTTTGATCGGGTATCGGCACGGCTGATGTGATCGAAGACCCGAGCATCGGTTGTCACGAAGGAGTCGCATGCGCGTGCAGTTGGGGCCCGGCTTCGGCTGGCTGTGGTCGGCCTACGCCGTCAGCACCTACGGCACGTGGATCGCCTTCGGCGCATTCCCCCTCATCGCGGTGCAGGTGCTGCACTCACCGGCATTCGCCGTCTCGCTTCTCGAAGCGGCCGGACTCACCGTCTCGGCGATCGTCGCGGTCCCGCTGGGTCCGTGGGTCGAGCACCGGGCCAAACGGCCGGTGATGATCGCCTCGGACCTGGCCCGGTTCCTCGCGTTGGCGAGCGTTCCGATCGCGTACTTCCTCGGCGCACTGACCTACGGCCAACTGCTGGTTGTCTCGGTCATCTCCGGAACCTCGGGCATCGTCTTCACCGCCGCGTCCGGCGCGTACCTGAAGCACCTCGTCCGCAGCGAGCATCTCCTCGTCGCGAACGGGAGATTCGAAGGCACGAGCTGGGTGGCGACCGCGGCGGGACCGCCCCTCGGCGGAGCGCTCGTCGGGTTGCTCGGCCCGGTCGTCACCGTCGCCGCCGACGCGCTCAGCTTCCTGCTGTCCGCGCTCGGGGTCCTCCGCATCCGTGGAAGCGATGTCGCGGCGCCCCGCGACATCGCCACCGGGTTGCGCGTCACCGACCTGCTGGGCGGTTGGCGATTCATCCTGCACGACCGAGGCCTACGGCGCCTGTTCCTCAACTCGATCCTGGTGAGCGGCCTGATCATGGCCACCCTCCCACTCCTGGCCGTCCTCCTGCTGGGCGAATACCGCTTCCCCGCCTGGCAATACGGGCTCGCCTTCGGCATCCCGGCACTCGGCGGCTTCGTGGGTGCCCGCCTCTCCCCTCGCCTCGTCGCCCGCCACGGCCGGCACCGGGTCATGATCGTCTCAGGCTGGCTGCGCTCGATCTTCCCGCTCGGCCTCGCCTTCACCCAACCGGGCATCGCCGGACTCCTCACGGTGATCGCCGTCGAGGGCCTGCTGATCACCAGCATGGGCGTCTTCAACCCCATCAACGCGACAGAACGCCTGCAGCGCACTCCCGCCGATCACACCGCGCGAGTCCTCACCGCATGGAGTGTCAGCAGCAAATTGACCCAGGCCACCCTCATGGTGATCTGGGGAATCCTTGCCACACTCACCAGCCCGCTCGCCGCGATCACCATCTCCGGCGTTCTCCTGCTCGCCACCCCGCTCCTGCTCCCCCGGCGGACACACATGCCCGAAACCGTGGCCGCGTCGACCGAAGACGTCCGGGCCGCATGACTCGATAACATTGTCGGTTGAGGTTCTGACACATCACCCACAGAGAGAGTCGTTACGTGACAGAGGAATCCGACCGCGAAGACCTACTCCTCAGCGATGACGAGCGCATGCACGCCCTGAATGCCATCAGCGAGCACTACGCCGCAGGACGGTTGGACACCACCGAGTTCTATGACCGCTCGGAAGCGATCGCCTCCGCACGCACCCTCGACGTCATGCGTGGTGCCTTCCGGGGACTGCCCGGCGGAATGCCGCTCGAGCAGGTCGACGGTCATCTCCGGAAGATCCCGGTCGGCGGAACCACCCCCGCGGCCCTGACCACGTCACCTAGCACCGAGGCGGAGCTCTCCTCCCTCCGCAGGCGCGGCGGATTGATCGATTCGCTCGACGGAGTGATCTTCGGCATCACCCTCGTGACTTTCCTCGTACTGCAACTGGTTGTCGACTGGGACTACGCCTGGGTCGTCTGGCCGTCACTGATCGTCACGCTGAGCCTCCCCCGGATGATCCTCAGCTTCAGCGACGACGATGAGGAGATCTACGAGGAGTTGAAGACCTCGGAAGCCCGATCACGCAAGCAGCGCCTCCAGGAGGCCACCGAGCGGATACACGAGCTCGAGACCAAGCGCGACCCCGACACGATCTGACGGCGCCAGCTCGCAGCCCCTCCACCCACTCTTCCGTAACCGGCGAGTAGAGTCTCGCGCGGTCGATGCCAGAGCTGCCCGCCGACCGCGGGGCAGAAGTGCCGCCACCATCACCCGAGGGCTCTCCGCCCTGCCCTCACGCGAACGGAATCCGATGGCTGTCACCACCCCTGCCGGCAGCTGGACCGACAATTCGGTTCTCAGTGCCCTGCGCGACCCGCGCCGGCTCAAGACCGAGGTACTGGCCGGCCTCGTGGTCGCTCTCGCGCTGGTCCCGGAGGCGATCTCGTTCTCGATCATCGCCGGTGTCGACCCCCGCATCGGGCTGTTCGCCTCGTTCACCATGGCGGTGACGATCGCGATCGTCGGTGGCCGGCCTGCGATGATCTCGGCCGCCACAGGCGCGGTCGCCCTTGTCATCGCGCCCGTCGCACGGGACCACGGCCTCGACTACCTCGTCGCAACAGTTCTTCTCGCCGGCGCGCTCCAGGTTCTGCTGTCGGTGCTGGGTGTGGCGAAACTGATGCGGTTCATCCCGCGCAGCGTGATGGTCGGCTTCGTCAACGCCCTCGCCATTCTGATCTTCGCCGCGCAGCTGCCGCACCTGCTCGGCGTCCCATGGCTGGTCTATCCGATGGTCGCCGTCGGCCTGTTGATCATGGTGTTCTTCCCGAAGCTCACCACCGCCGTCCCGGCCCCTCTGGTTGCGATCGTGTTGCTCACCGCCGCCACTGTCGTCTTCGCGCTGAACGTTCCCGACGTCGGCGACGAGGGCGAGCTGCCGTCGAGCCTGCCGACCTTGTTCTTCCCCGACGTCCCCCTGACGATGGAGACGCTGCGGATCATCGCCCCCTACGCGCTGGCAATGGCCCTGGTCGGGTTGCTTGAGTCGTTGATGACCGCCAAGCTCGTCGACGACATCACCGACACGCACTCGAACAAGACCCGCGAGGGCTGGGGCCAGGGTGTGGCGAACCTGGTCACCGGGTTCTTCGGCGGCATGGGCGGCTGCGCGATGATCGGCCAGACCATGATCAACGTCAAGGTTTCCGGCGCCCGCACCCGAATCTCGACCTTCCTGGCAGGCGTGTTCCTACTGATCCTGGTCGTCGGGCTCGGAGACATCGTCGCCCTGATCCCGATGGCGGCCCTGGTCGCGGTGATGATCATGGTCTCGGTCGGCACCATGGACTGGCACTCGATCACCCCGAAGACGTTGCGCCGCATGCCCAAGAGCGAAACCGCCGTCATGCTCGCGACGGTCGCTGTCACCGTCGCCACCCACAATCTCGCCTACGGGGTCATCGTCGGGATGATCACCGCGATGGTCCTGTTCGCCCGCCGGGTCGCGCACCTGACGGACGTGGAGAAGATCTCCGAATCCGACAGCAACCACGACGGCCGCATCGACACCCGCACCTACCGTGTACACGGCGAACTGTTCTTCGCGTCCAGCAACGACCTGATCTACCAGTTCGATTACCTCGGCGATCCCGATCACGTGATCATCGACCTCTCGGACGCCCACATCTGGGACGCCTCCACCATCGCAACGCTCGACGCGATCACCACCAAGTACGCGAGCAGGGGCAAGACCGCCACCATCATCGGCCTCGACGAGGCCTCCGCCGACCGCCACACACTCCTGTCCGGCCACCTCGGCGCGGGACACTGACCGCGGCGCTCGCTCAGCGCGGCCGGATCGTGGGCGGGTCGTAGGCGCGGATCGGCGGCAGCTCGTCGTCGAACCGCTCGACCTGCACAAGAACGTGCTGACCGGTGCAGCCGCGAGCCAGGCTCGAGGTGCCGACGTCGGCGGTGAGGACGTTCGGATTGCCGTGCACGCACATCGAATCCGGGTCGGCGGGGTCCAACGGATCGAACCAGGCGCCCGTCGAGAGTTGGACGACGCGGACCCGCACGCCCTCGTCGAGCACCGCCCCGGCCAGGCAGGCGCCCCGGTCGTTGAATACCCGGACCACGTCTCCGTCCGCGATACCGCGGGCGGCCGCGTCGTCGGGGTGCAGCCGGATCGGCTCGCGCCCCTGCACTTTCGAGTTCTGACTGGTGGCGCCGTGGTCGAGTTGGCTGTGCAGCCGGGTCTTCGGCTGATTCGCGATCAGGTGCAGCGGGAAGGCCTCGGCCCGCCGACCACCGAGCCATTCCTCCGGCTCGTACCAGGTCGGGTGTCCGGCGCAGTCCTCGTAGCCGAAGCCGTCGATGACGGCCGAGAAGATCTCGATCTTGCCGCTCGGGGTGCGCAACGCGTTGACCTCGGGATCGGCCCGGAACTCCTCGAAGAGCGTCAGCTCCTCCTCGGTGCGCATCCGGACGTGCCCGCGCCGCCAGAACTCGTCGAACTCCGGCGCCTCCCCGCCGTCCGCGAGGACATACCCGCGCCACTGGCCGTAGAGGTGCTCGATCCATTCCCCCGCGGTGCGGCCCTCGGTGAACCGCTCCCCGAACCCGAGCCGCTGCGCGAGCGCGGCGAAGGTGTCGTAGTCGTCGCGGGCATCGGCGAATCGCGGTGTGGCGGCATGCATCGCGACCATCAGCGGATCGTTGCGCGTGCAGGACAGGTCCTCGCGTTCGAGGGACGTCGTGGACGGGACGACGATGTCGGCGTGCTTGGCCATCTGCGTCCAGTACGGGTCGTGCACGACGATCGTGTCCGGCCGGGCCATCGCGCGGCGCAGCCGGCCGAGGTCCTGGTGGTGATGAAAGGGGTTGCCCCCGGCCCAGTACACCAGCCGGATGTCGGGAAAGGTGCGGCGCTGACCGTCGAAGTCGTAGTCCTGCCCCGGATTCAGCAGCAGGTCCGAAATCGCCGCCACCGGGATGGAGTCCGACACCGGGTTGGTTCCCTGGAACAGGGTCGGCAGCGGGTACGGCACCGGCGCCAGGCCCGGCTCGTTCATCGAGCCGTACCCGTGCCCGAAACCGCCTCCCGGCAAACCGATCTGGCCGAGCATGGCGGCCAGGGTGATGCCCGCCCACGGCGCCTGCTCGCCGTGTCGCACCCGTTGCAGCGACCAGGTGACCGAAATCAGGGTGCGGCCCTCGGCCATTCGGCGGGCCAGGTCGGCGATGGCGTCGGCCGGCAGGCCCGACAGCTCTGCCGCCCACTCGGGCGTCTTCGCGACGCCGTCCGCCTTGCCCAGCAGGTACTCCTCGAACACCTCATAGCCGGTGCAGTAGCGGTCCAGGAACTCCCGGTCCGCGAGCCCCTCGTCGGCGAGCACGTAGGCGCAGGCGAGCATCATGGCCACGTCGGTCCCCGGACGCGGTGCGAGCCACTCCGCCTCGCCGTGCAGGTCGTCGCGCAACGGGCTGATGGACACGATCCGGCCGCCCCGCGCCCGCAGCGCGTCGAGCGCGGCGCGGGTGGGGTGATGGCTGGTGCCTCCGTCGTTGACGGCGGTGTTCTTGAGCGGCACTCCCCCGAAGCACACCATCAGGTCGGTCTCGCGGGCGATGACGTCCCAGTTCGTGGAGCGGGCGAACATCTTCCAGTGCGTCCCGACCACGCGCGGCATGATCACGCCGGTCGCGCCGAGCGAGTAGCTGTGCTCGGAGCGGGTGTAGCCGCCGAGCATCTTGAGGAATCGGTGGACCTGACTCTGTGCGTGGTGGAAACGGCCGGGCGAGGACCAGCCGTAGGAGCCGCCGTAGATCGCGCGGTTGCCGTGGGTGCCCACCACGCGGCGCAGCTCACCGGCGAGGAGGTCGGTCAGCTCGTCCCAGGACACCGCGACGAACTCGTCGGATCCCCGCTGCTCGGACGGCCCTGGACCCTTCTCGAGCCAGCCACGCCTGACGGCCGGGCCCGCCACCCGCGAGCGATGCCGGACCGAGCCGACCGCGTTCGCGAGGATCGGTGAGGGATCGCCGTCGCCGGGGTACGGATGCACCGCGGTGATGTCGGTGCCGTCGGATTCCGCCTCGAACATGCCCCAATGCGCCATGTGCTGGCGGCGCGCGGTTCCCGAACTCATGGCGGCCAGTCTGCCACCAGCGCAGGCGCCGCCCCGAACACCCTCGAACGCCCGGTTTTGGGTGTATGCCTGATTCATGGGTCGCGGCGACGGACCGGCTCCACATGTCCTGGAACTTCGCATTCACGGGGTGAGCAACACCCCGCCGCACGACATGCTCGACGTGCAGGCGGACCAGGTGCACCGGGTGATCGGCGACCAGCTCGCCGGGTTCTGGACCGTCGACGGTGATGCCGCGGCCGAGTTCACCCCCGAGCAGCGCGGATACACGCCGCCGGGGATCCGGCGCGAGGCCTACTCGTGGGGTGGGCTGGCGCGCACGACGCCGGGAGGCACGGCGCCCCTCGGCCAGGCGGTGCTCGCCGTGGTGATCAGGGCGGCCTGGTGCCTGGTGCTGCCGTACGGACTGACGAACCTGGCGTACTGGGCGCGGAATCTCTGTACGACGCCGGCGCAGGTGCGCCGGACCGCCACCCTGGTCCGGCTGTTCGGGCTCGGCCTCACGCTGCTGTTCGTCAGCGCCGTGGTGACGGTCTCGTCGGACCTGATCGCGCTGCAGTATCTGGAGCACGGGTCCGGGAACCTGCCCTCGCAGTTCCAGGCCGTCGCGGATCTGCCCCCGCAACGGCGACTGGCGGTGTCCCTGCTGGTGCCCGCCGCCGCGCTGGCGGTGCTGTGGTTTGTCTCGTCGCGGTCGCGCACCCGCTACGACGTGGACGGTGCTCAGCAGACCGCGGAGACGGCGGATGCCACACCGGTACTGCGGCGGCACGGGTTCTGGAACAACCGCGGCCATGCCACCGAGACCGCGGTAATCCACGTCGCCGCCGGAGTGGCGGGCACCGTGGCGATGTCCGCGCTGTTCGCCCCTCCCCGCGACGAGCCTTTCGGCTGGGTGTTCTCGGCGATCGCGATCGTCGCGGTGTTGGCGATGGTCGCGGGTGCGGTGCGGCTGGTGCTCACGAGCGAGCGCGGTGTGGACGTGCCGGTCTCGCGCACGGAGGCGGGCGTGCCCGCGGCGACCTGGGCGGTGGTCGCGGTCAGCGCGGCGGCCTTCGTGGCGCAGTCGCTGTTGCTCGCGTTCGGGCCCCACGCCGCGAAAACTCCGGGTGGGGAGGCGCCGCGGCTCGACGGCCTGGTCGCGGTGCCCGCGGTCCTCGTTCTCGTGTTGCTGGCGCTGGCGCTGGCGGGACTCTCGGTCCGGCGGATGTCGCCGTGGTGGACGGTCGCGCTGGCGACCACGCTCGGCGTGGCGGCGGTCGCGTACCTCTGTGGGCAGCGGGGGCCTGCGGTGGTCGTAGGCGCGGCCGTCTTCCTCGTCTTGCTCGCACTCGCGTTGCCCGGGAGCGAATTCCAGGCCTGGTCGGGCCGGGCCGTCGGTGTCTTCCTGCTGTTGGCGCTCGGCGGCGCCATGCTGCTGTCGAACCTCGTGGTGGTCGGCGTCGGAAACTGGCTCAACAGCTCCAGCGGGGCCGCGGAGCTCGTGTCGGACCACCCGGCGGGTGACCAGACCGAGATCCGCATCCCGGCGATCTTCGCCTGGTTCGGCGTCGGGCTGGTCGCCTCGGCCGCCGTGCTGGTGGTCGTGCTCGTGGTGGTGGGGTGCTGCGCCGTTCGGTGGGCCTCATTCGTCCGGGCCCGCAGCGGGGATGCCGCGGCATCCCCGGCGACCGCGGACGCGATGGCGCTCGCGGACCCGGACACCGTCCCCACCAAGCGGCTCGCCAACGCCGCCCATCGCGCCGAACCAGCGATCGGCGTGCTCGCCGCGCTCGCCCTCCTCGCGCTGCTCCCCTGCGTGATCCTGCCGCTGCGGCCATGGCAGCCCGACGAGGAACCCCCGCCTCTGCACGTCCTCGCCACCTGGGGCGCGCTGTTCGCCGCGGCACTCGCGGCGGCGCTGGTGGGAGCCCTGGCGCTACGGCCACGCAGCGGCAGGCCGCTCGGCATCGTGTGGGATCTGCTGGGTCTGGTCCCGCGGGCGGCGCACCCGTTCGGCCCGCCGAGCTACTCGGAGCGGGCGGTGCCGGAACTCGTCGCGCGGTGCGACGCCTGGCTCCGCGCGGCCGACGGGAACCGGGTGGTGCTCTCGGCCCACTCGATGGGGTCCGTGCTGGCCGTCGCGGCGCTACTGGACCCACGATCCGAGGCACTGGCCGAGCGCGGCGCCCTGCTCACCTACGGGTCCCAATTGCGCGCCTACTTCGGCCGCATCTTCCCGGAACTGTTCGGACCCGACGCGATCGCGAACGCGCCTGCATCGGGTGCGCGTCCACTCGCGCCCGACGAGTTCCGGGGCGACGACGCCGGCCCGCCGACACAGCCCCGCGCGGAGACCCTGACCGGCCTGCTCCGAGGAACACCCGGGCACCCGCGGTGGATCAACCTGTGGCGCAAGACCGACCATCTGGGTTTCCCGGCCTACTCACGACTGCGGAACCGAGTGGACGTGCGGGCCGACGAGGTCGACAGGTCCGGGTACCTGCCGACCGTCGCCGGCCACAGCGGCTACGTCCGCACCCCGCAGTACCGGGACGCGCTCGCGGAGTTGCGGCGGTTGATCGGGGCGTGAGCCCGTCAGGGCAGGGACGCGATGAGCTTCTCGACGTCCACCCGGGGGCCCGTGAAGAACGGGACCTCTTCGCGCACGTGCATCCGCGCCTCGGTGGCACGCAGGTCACGCATCAGGTCGACGATCCGGTCGAGCTCGGGTGCCTCGAACGCGAGGATCCACTCGTAGTCGCCGAGTGCGAAGGCGGGGATGGTGTTCGCGCGCACGTCCGGGTAACCGCGACCCGCCTTGCCGTGGTCGGCGAGCATCTTGCGGCGCTCGTCGTCCGGGAGCAGGTACCACTCGTAGGACCGCACGAACGGGTATACGCAGATGTAGGCGCCCGGCTCCTCACCCGCGACGAAGGCGGGCAGGTGGCTCTTGTTGAACTCCGCGGGACGGTGCAGCGCGACGTTGCTCCACACCGGGTCGCTCGCGCGACCGAGGATGGTGGTGCGCCGGAAGTCGGCGTAGAGCTTCTGCAGATCCTCCAACTTCTCCGCGTGCGTCCAGATCAGGAAGTCCGCATCGGCGCGCATCCCGGCGATGTCGTAGACGCCGCGGACGGTCGCGTCGGTGTCCTCGAAGGAATCGAAGAACGCCTTCGCGTCGTCGATCGCCTTGGTGCGGTCCTCTTCGAGGACTCCCGGCTGCACCTGGAACACCGAGAACATAGCGTAGCGGAGCGTGGAGTTGAGCTTGTCGTAATCGAGGCGTGCCATGGCTCTATCGTGCCATCTGCTCCGCGACCGTGGTCGCCGCCGTCGTCGCCGCCGCCACGCAGGCGGGCACGCCGACGCCGTGCAGCAGCGCCCCCGCGACGGCGAGCCCGGGCAGCGCGCCGATCGACTCCTCGATGACCTGCACGCGGTCGAGGTGGCCCGGCCCGTACTGGGGCAGCCCACCGTGCCAGCGCTGCACGACCGCGTCGACCGGATCGACCCGAAGACCGGTCACCGTCTCGAGGTCCGCGCGGGCGGCCGCGACGAGTTCGGTGTCGGGGGCGTCGACGATGTCCGCGTCCCCGAACCGCCCGAACGAGGCCCGCACCAGCGCCCCGCCGCGCTCGGCCAGGTGCGGCCATTTGCGGCTGGACAGCGTGAAGGCCTTGGCCCGCACGGCTTCCCCGGTAGCGACCAGGATGCCGGAGTTCTGCGGCAGCGGCGTCCCCTCTGCCAGCGCGAGGGCGACGACGACCGACGAGGCCAGCGGGATCTGTGCGGCGGCCGCACTCGCGGCGGGCGAGACCTCGGACAGCAGTGCGGCCAGCGACGGCGCGGGCACGGCCAGGACGACGCCGTCGACCCGGCCGACCGGATCGATCCACCACCCCGTCCCGTCGAGCGAGCGAGACAGGCCCGACGCGTCCGCGCGCAGCACCGTCGCGGCCGCTCGTTCGGTCAGGGCGTCGAGCAGCACGCCGTAGCCGTCGCGAAGCCCGCCGAACACCGGGCCGGGGCTTGGCTCCGGGAGCGCCTGCGCGACCGCCGCGGACAGGTTGGCGGCGCCGCGGTCCAGCGCCGCGGCCAGGGTCGGTAGTGCCGCGCGCACGCCGATCGAGTCCGACAGTCCCGAGTACACACCGCCGAGCAGCGGGTCAACCGAGCGACGCACCACCTGCTCGCCGAAGCGGGAGCCGACCAGGGTCGCGACATCGATGTCGGAGCCGGGCAGCCAGTCCAGCGGGACGCCCGGCTCGGCGGCGATCCGGGCCAGCGTCTGCTGGTCGACGAGTCCCGCCATCGACTCCGGTCCCGCCGGGATGCCCATCAGGGTGCCCCCCGGCAGCGGGTGCAGCGTGTCCCCGGACCAGATCAGCGGGCGCACCCCGGCCGGGGCGACCATCTGGTCGGACAGGCCGAGTTCGGCGAGCAACGCGGGCACCTCGGGCCGCCGGGCGATGAAGGCCTCCGCGCCGACGTCGACGCCGTCTCCCGCCAGCTGCGTTGTCCGCAACTTGCCGCCGACGCGCCCTGACGCCTCGACCATCGTGATGACGGCGTCGGGCCCGAGCCGCTGCCGCAGTCGATACGCGGCCACGAGGCCGGAGATGCCCCCACCGATGACGGCGACCGATGTCACAGCGAGTGCACCAGCTCCACCGCCGCGGTCAGCACGCCCGGATCGGTGTCCGGGAGCACCCCGTGGCCGAGATTGAAGATGTGGCCGATCGCACCCGCCGCGAGGGCGCGGTCGGCCTCGCCCGCCACCCGGCGGACCTCGCGTTCGACGGCGTTCCAGCCGGCGAACAGCACCGCCGGGTCGAGGTTGCCCTGCAGCGCCTTGCCGGGGCCGACGCGGCGGGCGGCCTCGTCGAGCGGGATCCGCCAGTCGACGCCGACCACGTCGGCGCCGGCCTCGCCCATGGCGCCGAGCAGTTCGCCGGTGCCGACACCGAAGTGGATCCGCGGCACGCCTGCCTCGGCGACCTCCGCGAACACCCGCTCCGAATGCGGGAGCACGAACTGGCGGTACTCGGCGAGGGAGAGCGCACCGGCCCAGGAATCGAAGAGCTGCACCGCATCGACACCCGCGTGCAGCTGCGCCTTGAGGAAGGTGATCGTGGTGTCCGCGAGCGACCCGAGCAGCGCGTGCCAGGTCTGCGGATCCGAGTGCATCAGCGCCTTGGTGCGCTCGTGGTTGCGGCTGGGACCGCCCTCGACCAGGTAGGAGGCCAGGGTGAACGGCGCCCCCGCGAACCCGATCAGCGGGGTCTCGCCCAGTTCCTTGGTGAGCAGCGAGATCGCCGCGGTGACCGCGCCGACCTCCTCGGTGCGCAGCCGCGGCAGCGCCGTGACATCGGCCGCCGAGCGGATCGGCGAGGCGACGACGGGTCCGGTGCCTGCCACGATGTCCAGGTCGATGCCCGCCGCCTTGAGCGGAACGACGATGTCGGAGAACAGGATCGCCGCGTCCACCCCGTGCCTGCGGACCGGCTGCATGGTGATCTCGCAGACCAGCTCGGGATTGAAGCAGGATTCGAGCATCCCGATCCCGGCCCGGATCTCGCGGTACTCGGGCAGCGACCGGCCTGCCTGCCGCATGAACCACACCGGTCGGTGTGCCGGTGTCCGCCCGGTCGCGGCCGCCAGCAGCGGTGCCTGGGGCAGCATCCGCCGGTACGGGTACTGCGCGCCGGTGGTCATGGCCGCATTCGTGTCTTCCAGGTCGCTCATATGTCCCAACGCTCGTCGCCCGCCAAGTGTCCTTTCCCGGTCATGCTGCCAGATCCGCGACCGGGAACCCGACTCCAGCCGATCGCTAACGGGCCCGGGCGACTCATGCGCCGATCTGGCCGGCGATCCGGTGCTCGAGCTGTGCTCGGGCACCGGCCGGGAGCACGATCAGCCCGTCGAGGTCCTTACGCGCCTTCACGTACGCGCTCTGCCGCTCTTCCTGGGTGGCCCCGTCGTCCATGGCCAGCCGCAGCAGCCGCTGGGCACGCACCAGCCGCTCTTGCTCGCGAGCGGTGAATCCGCTGCGACGCCGTCGCTTCGCCTCCGCCTCGCAGACGTCGAAGGCGATCGCGTAGCCATGCACGGCGTCGCGGTACTCGACCTGCGCCTCGTGGTTGCCGACCACCGATTCCGGGTCCTCCGGCCGGAGCAGGTCCGCGCGTCGCTTGGCCTTGTGGAACTCGACCGTCAGCGGTTCGCGCATGTCCGTGACCATCGGGAAGTCGAGCAGCGTCACCAGGCTCATCTCGTAGCCGAACCAGCGCGCATCGGTCTGATCGTGCTCGTCGACGGTCTTGGCGATCTCGCGTCGCTGGGTCCGCTCGTCGGTGTGGATCTGCGCCTTGGCGCGAGCAATCTCGATCTTGGTCTGCTGCTTCAGCCGGTAACGCTCCAGTCGCCGCTCGGCGCGGCGCCGGTTGGCCGCGCCGACTGCTTTCACGGCCCCGCCGATACTGCCGCCGAAGACGAACAGCAGCCACCAGGAGTGCGAGAGAAACCCGAGCAGCTGGTCCACCTCTTCATGATGCCTCCGGCGAGACCGACACGCGAAGAGTGCAGCGCCCGGAGCCGATGCCGCTAGAACCGGCGCGCCTCCACCGGCGACGATCGGGGCAGGTCTAACGTCCGCGGTGTGACCACGTCGGGATCCCCTGCCGAGCCTGCTCAGTTTCGCAGCGCGATAGCTGCGATGCAGAAGGCCGCGGTGCACCCGCAGATCGAGATCGGTCCGATCCGGCCGCCTCAGCGGTTGGCGCCGTACAGCTACGCGCTCGGCGCCGAGGTCCGGCATCCCGAGTCCGACATCGTGGCCGAACAGTCCGAGGGTGACGCCTTCGGACGGCTGATCCTGCTGTACGACCCCGAAGGCGACGAGGCCTGGAACGGCACCATGCGCCTGGTCGCCTACATCCAGGCCGACCTCGACGCCGATCTCGCCGCGGACCCGCTGCTGCCGGAGGTCGCCTGGAGCTGGCTGGTCGACGCGCTCGAGACCCGCGGCGAACCGATGACCGCGCTCGGCGGCACCGTGACCGCGACCAGCTCGGTGCGGTACGGCGACATCGCGGGACCGCCGCACGCGCATCAGCTCGAGCTGCGCGCCTCCTGGACCGCGACCTCCATCGAACTCGGCCCCCACGTTGAGGCGTTCTGCGAGGTGCTGGCCTACGCCGCCGGTTTGCCGCCGGTCGGCGTCACCCAGCTCGGGAGTCCGTCGAAGGGTTGAGCTCGGCCCTGCCCGCCCGGACCGACTCGAGGAACGCCGCGATAGCGCGGATCACCTGGTCGCTCCGAATCGAGTGGAAGATGTCGAAGGCGTGCTGCGCGCCGCGCAGTTCCGCGTAGGCGACCGGGCTGGTCGAGACCGCCCGCAGCCTCGCCACGAACTCCCTGGCCTCCGTCACCGGCAGCAACGAGTCGTGCGTCCCGTGCACGACGAGGAACGGCGGCGCATCGGCGCGCACCTTCGCCAGCGGCGACGCCGCCAGATAGTCCTCGGGGAATCGCGCGCCCTTACCGAGCACCATCTCGCTGATCCTGGACTCGACCCGGGCCCGCACCTGCTTGATGCCCGTCTCCGCGGCGAAGTCGTAGGCCCCGTACATCGGTATACAGGCCGACACCGAGGTGTCGATGTCCTCGAAGCCCGGCTGGAGCCCGGGGTCGTTGGCGGTGAGCGCGACCATCGCCGCCAGGTGCCCGCCGGCCGAGCCGCCCGTGACGGCGAGGAAATCGGGGTCGCCGCCGTACTGGTCGCCGTTCGTCCGCAGCCAGGCGACGGCCTGCTTGAGCGCGATGAGATGGGCTGGCCAGCTGGCGCGCGGCGAGAGCGGATAGTTCACCGCCGCGCACACCCACCCGCGGGAGGCAAGCTCCACCATCAGCGGCAGGCCCTGATGGTCCTTGCTCCCGATCACCCAGCCGCCGCCGTGGATCTGCAGCAGCATCGGAGCGTTGGGCGGTTGGTCCCGGTGGTGGTAGACGTCCACGCGGAACCGAGCACCGCCGGGCGCGTACTCGAGGTTGCTGACCCTCGCGACGTCGTCGCGGCGCATCCGGAACGGCCTGCTGCTCGAGCGCCAGTCGATGGGGCTGCCTGCACCGGGATCGTCCACGCCGATCTCGCGCAGGGCGTCAGCCATCTCCTGCCCCGCGCGACGGGACGAGACCATCGCCGCCGTCAGCCCGGCCGCGGACACGGCCGCGAGTGCGAGACCCAGCCGGTCGCTGCGCGTGGACGCGCCGTGGCGGGCCAGGTGGACGCCCGCATCGATGACCGTCGCCCCGAGTTGCTGCGGCGCCAGTTCCGACGTCAGCCAGCCGGCGAGGAAGGCGGGCACGGAGGCCCACATGCCGGGGACGGGCCGCAGCGCGTTGGCCGTCAGCGCCGCGTTGACCGCCTGCCGGATCAGGAAACCCCGTGTCATGTGACCTCTTTCACCCCTGCGCCAGGATCGGGCTTTTCCGTTCACCCGATTCAATAGTAGAAGCGACTCTAAAGTTGGGACATGGAGAGACTGAGCGGTCTGGATTCAACGTTCCTCTATCTCGAGACCCCCACCCAGCTTCTGCACGTCTGCGGGCTGATCGTCCTCGACGTCTCGACGATCCCGGGCGGGTACGACTTCGATTCGTTCAAGTCGGAGCTCACCGCCAGGGCGCAGGGCATGCCCGTCTTCCGGAGGAAACTGCACGACTCCGTGCTGAACCTCGACCACCCGGTCTGGGTCGACGACCCCGAGTTCGACATCGACCGGCACGTGCACCGGATCGCGGTACCCGGCCCCGGCGGCCGCAAGGAGCTCGCCGACCTGTGCGGCCACATCGCAGGACAGCAGATGGATCGCACCATCCCCCTGTGGGAGATGTGGGTGATCGAGGGCTCCGCGGACGGCACCGTCGCCATCATGTCGAAGATGCATCACGCGAACGTGGACGGCGTGACCGGGGCGAGCATGATGGCGCAACTGTGCGGACTGTCCCCCGACGCGCCGCGACCGGAGGTCGACCCCGACCAGCGCACGGCGGGCGACGCGGACACCCTCGATCTCGCCGTCAGCGGCCTTGTCGGTTTCGTCAGCCGCCCGCTCAAGCTGGCAAGGGCGCTGCCGAGCGGGATCGCGCTACTACCGAAATGGATCACCCGCGCGCGACGCGGCGAGGCGATGCCCGCGCCCTTCACCGCGCCGCGGACCTCCCTCAACGGGGCCCTGACCGGCCACCGCAATATCGCCTACGCACAGCTGGATCTCGCGAAGGTCAAGCTGGTCAAGGACGCCTTCGGCGTCAAGGTCAACGACGTGGTGCTGGCGATGGTCGGCGGCGCGCTGCGCCGCTACCTCTCCGACCGCGACGAGCTGCCCGACACCTCACTGGTCGCGATGGTCCCGGTCTCGGTGCACGAGACCTCCGATCGACCGGGGACCAATCAGATCTCGGGGATGTTCACCCAGCTGGGCACTCAGATCGGCGACCCCGTCACCCGGCTCACCGAGGCCAACGCGCACAACACCATGGTGAAGTCGCACAACGCCTCGCTCGGCGCCAGCCTGCTCCAGGACTGGTCGCAGTTCGCCGCGCCCGCGGCCTTCGGCCCTGCGATGCGGGTCTACTCCTCGCTCAAGCTGGCCGAGCGCCATCCCGTGGTGCACAACCTGGTGGTCTCCAACGTCCCGGGTCCGCCGGTCCCGCTGTATCTCCTCGGCGCACGCATCGTGGCCATGTTCCCGCTCGGACCGATCTTCCACGGCGCCGGACTCAACGCCACGGTGATGTCCCTCGACGGCAGGCTGAACGTCGGCCTGATGTCCTGCCCGGAGCTCGCCCCCGAGCTGTGGGACCTGGCCGACGCCTTCGGGCCCGCCCTCGACGAAATGGTCAAGGCCGCCCGCGCCAAGACCCGCAAGCGCAAGGCCACGTCCGCCCGGACGTGACGCGCACCCGGCGTCTGCTGAAGCGGCGGCGTGCGCGCCGTAAGGTCATTGTTCATGTCCGATGTCAGTGACCAGGCCCCCGAGCGCACCGCCGTGCCGCTCCTGACCCCCGCAGGCGGGCTCCCCGAGCTCGTCGACTCGACCCGGTTGCTTTCCGCGGCCGTGGACCGACTCGCCGGGGGCACCGGCCCGCTCGCGGTCGACGCCGAGCGCGCGTCCGGCTTCCGGTACTCGAACCGCGCCTACCTGCTGCAGTTCCGGCGGGCAGGCGCGGGCACCGTCCTGGTCGATCCCATCCCGATCGCGGGCGAACTGGCCCCGCTCGCCGAGCTGATCAACCCGCTCGAATGGGTGCTGCACTCGGCCGATCAGGATCTCCCTGGGCTGGACGAGCTCGGGATGCGGCCCGCCGCCCTCTACGACACCGAGCTCGCGGGCCGGCTGGCCGGTTACGAGCGGGTCGGCCTGGCCGCGATCGTCGAACGCAAGCTCGGGTTCGAACTGAAGAAGGGTCACGGGGCCGACGACTGGTCCAACCGCCCGCTGCCCGAAACCTGGCTGAACTACGCGGCACTCGACGTCGAGGTGCTCCTGGAATTGCGCGACGCCGTCGCCGAGGACCTGGAGTCGCAGGGCAAGACCGACTGGGCCGCGCAGGAATTCGAGCACGTGCGGCTCGCGGGCCCGCCGAAGCCCAAGCCCGACCGCTGGCGGCGCACGTCGCAGATCCACTCCCTCAAGTCGCCGCGCCAGCTGGCCGCGGTGCGCGAGCTGTGGACCGCGCGGGACGAGTTGGCACGTAAGCGTGACGTCGCGCCGGGGCGGGTCCTGCCCGACTCGGCGATCGTCGCGGCGGCGACCGCCGACCCCAGGACGGTCGATGCGCTGCGGTCCTTGCCGGTGTTCGGCGGACCGCGTCAGCGCCGGTCCTCGGCGCTGTGGATGCAGGCACTCGATCGGGCCAGGGCGCTCTCACCCGAGGATCTCCCCCCTGTGACGCAGCCGTTCACCGGTCCGCCGCCGGTCAACCGCTGGTCACGCCGCAATCCCGAGGCCGCGGAACGGCTGACGGCGGCCCGCGCGGCCATCACCGAACTCTCGGAGCGGGTGAAGGTCCCGGTGGAGAACCTGCTCACCCCCGAGCTCGTCCGGCGCCTGTGCTGGGATTTCGATCCCGCCGGTCATCCCGGAGACCTCACACAGGTGACCGCCGAGATCGACGAGACACTGGCGTCGGGCGGTGCCAGGCCGTGGCAGCGCGAGCTGACCGCCCCCCTGCTCGCGGAGGCACTGCGCACGGCACCCACCCATGTTACTGGTGAGTAATACGCGCTAGAGTGGACGGGCCGGACGTCGTGTCCGGCCGTTCGTCCACTCCAGCCAGGAGGAATCCAGCGTGGCTGCTCCCGCATCACAGCGCAGCGTCGTCTTCGTCGACGGCATCCGTACCCCGTTCGGCAAGGCCGGACCGAAGGGCATGTACGCGGAGACCCGTGCCGACGACCTCGTCGTCAAGGCCATCCGCGAACTGCTCCGCCGCAACCCGCAGCTCGACCCCGCCCGCATCGACGAGGTCGCCATCGCCGCGACCACGCAGACCGGCGATCAGGGCCTGACCATCGGCCGCACCGCCGGAATCCTCGCCGGCCTGCCGGAGACCGTGCCCGGCTTCGCCATCGACCGCATGTGCGCGGGCGCGATGACCGCCGTCACCACCACCGCGTCCGGCATCGGCTTCGGCCAGTACGACGTCGTCATCGCCGGCGGTGTCGAGCACATGGGCCGTCACCCGATGGGCGAGGGCGCCGACCCCAACCCGCGCTTCCTGGCCGACCGCCTTGTCGATCAGAGCGCGCTGGTGATGGGCAACACCGCCGAGAACCTGCACGACCGGTTCCCGACCATCACCAAGGAACGCACGGACGCCTACGCCGTGAACAGCCAGAACAAGTACGAGGCCGCCAAGAAGGCCGGCTTCATCGCCGACACCCTTGTGCCCGTCGCCACCCGCTCGGCCGCCGGCTGGGGCCTGGCGACCGAGGACGAGCCGCCGCGCCCCGGCACCACCGTCGAGGACCTCGCCGGCCTCAAGACCCCGTTCCGTCCCGCGGGCCGGATCACAGCGGGCAACGCGGCGGGCCTGAACGACGGCGCCACCGCCGCGATCCTCGCGGGTGAGGACACCGCCCTCGAGCTCGGCCTGCCGATCGGCATGCGCATGGTCGGCTTCGCGTACCAGGGCGTCGACCCGGCCGTGATGGGCTACGGACCGGTCCCTGCGACCGAGAAGCTGCTGGCCCGTACCGGATTGAAGATCGAGGACATCGGGCTCTTCGAGCTCAACGAGGCATTCGCCGTCCAGGTCATCGCCTTCCTCGAGCACTACGGCATCGCCGACGACGACCCGCGCGTCAACCAGTGGGGCGGCGCCATCGCCTGCGGCCACCCCCTCGCCTCCTCGGGAGTGCGTCTGATGACGCAGCTCTCCCGCCAGTTCGCCCAGCGTCCCGACGTCCGCTACGGCCTGACCAGCATGTGCATCGGTCTGGGCATGGGCGGAACCGTGATCTGGGAGAACCCGAACTTCGACGGAGCCAAGTAACCATGTCTGAAATCGCAACCGCATTCGCCGACGAGGTCGTGACGAACGCGTTCACCAAGCTCGTGTCCGTTCCCGGGATCGAGGGCAAGGTCGCGCTGATCACCCTCGACAACGGCTTCGACCACACCAAGCCGTCGTCCTTCGGCCCCGGCGGTCTCACCGCACTCGACGCCGCGCTCGACGAGGCCTTCGCCGCGAACCCCACGGCGATCGCCATCACCGGCAAGCCGTTCATCTTCGCCGCGGGCGCGGACCTCAAGGGTGTGCCGTCCATCACCAGCCGCGAGCAGGGCCTCGAGCTGGGCCGCCTGGGCCACAAGGTGTTCCGTCGCCTGCGTGAGTCCACCGTCCCGACCTTCGCCTTCGTCAACGGCGTCGCGCTCGGCGGCGGCCTCGAGGTCGCGCTGCACAGCCACTACCGCACCGCATCCGAGAGCGCGGGCGCGCTCGGCCTGCCCGAGACCATGCTCGGCCTGGTCCCCGGGTGGGGCGGCACGCAGCTGCTGCCGAACCTGATCGGCGCCGACAAGGCGGTCACCCTCGTCATCGAGAACCCGCTCAACAACGGCCGGGTCATCAACCCGAAGAAGGCCCTCGAGCTCGGCGTCGTCGACGCGGTGTTCGGTTCGGCCGACTTCATCGAGCAGTCCCTCGGCTGGGCCGCGCAGGTCCTCGCGGGCGAGATCACCCCGGCCCGCCCGGAGATCGACCGCGGTCAGGGCTGGGACGACGCCATCGCCCGCGCGAAGGCCCTCGTCGCAGGCAAGACGAAGAACAACGCCCCTGGCGCGGTCCGGGCCATCGAGCTGCTCGAGCTGGCCCGCACCACCGACCTCACCGATCCGGCCTCGCTGGACGCCGGCTTCGCGGCCGAGGACGAGGCGCTCGCCGACCTGCTGATGGCCGACGAGCTGCGCGCCGGCCTCTACGCCTTCGACCTGGTGAACAAGCGGGCGAAGCGTCCCGCGGGCGCGCCGGACAAGTCGTTGGCGCGCAAGGTGACCGGCGTCGGCATCATCGGTGCCGGCCTGATGGCCAGCCAGCTCGCGCTGCTGTTCGTGCGCCAGCTCAAGGTGCCGGTGATCCTCACCGACATCGACCAGGAGCGCATCGACAAGGGCGTCGGCTACGTCCACACCGAGATCGACAAGCTGCAGGGCAAGGGCCGGCTGTCCGCCGACGCCGCCAACCGCCTCAAGGCACTGGTCTCCGGCTCGCTGGACAAGTCGGCGTTCGCCAAGACCGACTTCGTCATCGAGGCGGTCTTCGAGAACCTCGACCTGAAGAAGAAGATCTTCGCCGAGCTCGAGGACTTCATCGCCCCCGAGACGATCCTCGCGACCAACACCTCGTCGCTGTCGATCACCGACATGGCGGCCGACCTCAAGCACCCCGAGCGGGTCGTCGGCTTCCACTTCTTCAACCCCGTCGCGGTGCTGCCCCTGCTCGAGATCATCAAGGGCGCCAAGACCGACGACGCGACGCTGGCAACGGCTTTCGCCACCGCCAAGACGCTGAAGAAGTCGGCCGTGCTGTGCGGCGACAAGGCCGGGTTCGTCTTCAACCGCCTCGTCACCCGCACCCTCGGTGAGGTCATGACCGCGGTGGACGAGGGCACCCCATTCGACGTCGCGGACAACGCGGTCGGCGAGCTGGGCATGCCGATGAGCCCGTTCACCCTGCTGGCCCTCGTCGGTCCGGCGGTCGCGCTGCACACCGGCGAGACCCTGCAGACCGCGTACCCCGAGCGGTTCACGAGCTCGCCCGGACTCGAGGCGCTCGTCGAGGCCCGCAAGCCCGGCGTGTGGACCTACGGCGAGAACGGCCAGGTCGTCGACCCCGAGGTCGCCGCGCTGTGGCCCCAGGGTGACAAGGCCTCCACCGCCGAAGAGGTCCTCGAGCGCACGCGTCGCGCGTTCGCCGAGGAGATCGCGATCATGCTCGACGAGGGTGTCGTCGCGGCGGCCGAGGACATCGACCTCTGCCTGATCCTCGGTGGCGGCTTCGGCTTCTGGAACGGCGGCATCACGCCGTACCTGGACCGGACCGGCACCTCGGAGGCCGTGAACGGCAAGCGCTTCCTGGCGCCGGGCGTCGCGAGCGTCTAGACCAGGCGGCACACGTCACGAAACGGGCGCGGTGCGGGAACTTTCCCGCGCCGCGCCCGTTTCGCTGGGTCTCGCCGCCGTTACAGCGTTATGGTGCAGAGTGCCCGTGAACGGCGGCCGTGCATGGCCGCACCGACGAAAGGCCATAACAGAATGCGAGTCAGACGTCTCAGGGGTGGGAGGGCCGTCTCGAGGCTCAAACGCGCAATGCTGGTGTCATTGGCGATCGTGCTACCGCTCGGGGTGTCGGTAGCAGGTCCCGTTGGCACCGCCTCGGCAGCGTTCAACCCGAGTGGTTTCGACTTCTGGGTCGATTCCGACATGGGCCCGATCAAGTCGCGCGTCTTCCGCGCAGCGGACGGCAACACCGGCCGGGTGGTTTATGCGCTCGACGGCATGCGGGCGCGGGACGACCTGAACGGTTGGGAGATCGAGACCGACGTCGCACGCGCGCTGACCAGATGGAACATCAACGTCGTGATGCCGGTCGGCGGTCAGTCGAGCTTCTACGCGGACTGGAACGCGCCGAGCACCTTCGGACCGGATACCGGTTCGGGTGAGGGATCGACGGGCTCGGCGGGTTCGTCGGCCGTGGGGTCGTCCGCCGCCCCGACCGATGTGGCGGGAAAGCGGAACACCTACAAGTGGGAGACGTTCCTCACCAGGCAACTCCCGTCCGCGCTGCGCTCGGAGCTCGGCTTCAGCTCCCACCGCAACGGCGTGTTCGGCCTGTCGATGGGTGGCAGCGCCGCGCTGACCCTGGCCGCGTACTACCCGCAGCAGTTCAGCTTCGCGGGCTCGTACTCCGGCTTCCTCAACATGTCGGCACCCGGAATGCGTGAGGCACTCCGCGTGGCGATGATCTCGGCAGGCGGCTTCAACATCGACGCACTGGCACCGCCGTGGGGTCCGCAGTGGCTGCGGATGGACCCCTTCGTGTTCGCACAAAGCCTGAAGGACCACAACACCCGCCTGTGGGTCTCCTCCGGCAGCGCGCTCCCCGGTAACGGAGACGTCAACGACGCACTCGGAATCGTGCAGGCCGTTCCGTTGGAGGCATTGGCACTGGCCAACACCCGTGCGTTCGAGGTCCGGATGGCCACCATCGGCGCAGGCAACGTCCACTACGACTACCCCGCCACGGGAGTCCACAACTGGAAGAACTGGGAGGACCAGGTCAACCGCATGATTCCCGACCTGTCGGCCAACATCGGTTGATTCGTCCATAGGGTTCATCTCGCGGATCCGCGCCCCAGGCACCTCGCCCGGGGCGCGGACCCGTTTCCGGGGCCAGGATAGTTAGGTTAGGCTCCCCTGTATGCGTTCACTCTTTCGTCTCGGCATCGCCGCCCTCGCCGCCACCACCCTGGTCGGCTGCGCTTCCGACACCGCGAACTCCGGTTCCACAGCTGGAGGCGACGGCACCTACCCGGTCAGCATCGACAACACCTTCGGCACCACCACCCTCGACGCGAGGCCGGACCGACTCGTCACCATGGGCTGGAACGCCCAGGATGTGCTCTACGCGCTCGGCCTCACGCCCGTCGGCCAGCCGAAGTACGTGTACGGAGCCAACCCGAACGGCGTGATGCCCTGGGCCGAGAAATACTACGACGCTGACAAGACCACGCTGTTCGACGATCCGCAGGCAGGCGAGCCGTCCATCGAGACACTGGCCGCGCTGGCCCCTGACGCGATCCTGGCGCCGTACGAGGGATTCGACCAGGCCTACTATGACAAGCTCAGCCGGCTCGCGCCCACCGTCGCCTATCCGGGCAAGGCCTGGCAGACGACCTGGCAGGACCAGACCAGCATCATCGGCGAGGCGGTCGGCAAGCCAGACGAGGCGAAGGGCCTGATCGACGGACTGGGGAAGACCCTGGCCGACACCGGATCCCAGCACCCCGAGTTCGCGGGAAAGACTCTCGCGGTGGTGAACTTCGACACCGGCGCGGGTGAGGCCAACGTGTACCTGCCGACGGATCCGCGGGTCCAGGTCCTCACCGAGCTCGGATTCGTCAATGCCCCCGGCGTGGAGAAGCTCGCCGCGGCCAACGAGAGCGGCAAGTTCTACCAGGACATCTCGTTGGAGAACGTGCGCGACATCGACGCGGACGTCATCGTGGCCTTCACCGACGGCGCGACAGATCCGCTCGGCAACCCCGCCATCGCCTCGCTCGGGGCGGTTCAGCGCGGCTCGGCCGTCCTCCTCAGCGACCAGCAGGTCATCGCAGGACTCAGCAACGTCAACGTGCTCAGCATCCCGTGGGTGCTCGACAAGATCGTCCCGCAGTTGTCGGAGGCGGCGAAGCGCGCCGGCTGAGGCACCGCTACCTACATGCGGCCGCCGACACCACCAGTGGGGGCTATCTGCGCGATGGCGGCGAGATCGTCGGGAGTCAGGCCCAGTTCGGCCGCGGTCACGTTCTGCTCGACGCGCTGCGGGTTGCGAGATCCCGGGATCGGGACGATGTAGTCCTTGCGGGTCAGCAGCCACGCCAGTGAAAGCTGCGCGAGCGTGGCGCCCCTGCCTGCGGCGAGTGCGGTCAACTCATCGACGATGGCGACATTGGCGTGGAAGTTCTCCGGCGCCCACCAGGGGATGTACTGGCGGAAGTCGTTGGCGTCGTAACTCTCACGGGAGGCTACCGCGCCACTGAGGAAGCCCCGAGCCAGCGGTGAATATGCGACGAATCCGATACCGAGCTCCTCGAGGACAGGAAACAGGGGTTCGACGTCGCGCGCGAAGATCGAGCACTCGGTCTGCAGCACCGAGATCGGGTGTACCGCGTGCGCGGCGCGGATGGTGGACTCGTCCGCCTCGGACAGCCCCAGATATTTGACCTTGCCTGCCTCGACGAACTCTTGCATCGTGCCGATCACGTCTTCGATCGGGATGTTCGGGTCGGGGCGATGCTGGTACAGCAGGTCGATCGTGTCGACGCAGAGGTTACGCAGGCTGGCCTCGACCACCTCGCGGATATGCTCCGGACGCGAGTCGAGACCGAAGGAGTGGGTGAAGCCGAACTTCGTCGCGATGACCACGTCGTCGCGGATCGGCGCCAGCGCCCGTCCGAGCAGTTTCTCGCCTTCGCCCCATCCGTACATCTCGGCGGTGTCGAACATCGTCACGCCGAGCTCATGAGCCATTCGGATCGCCGCGATCGACTCGGCGTCGTCGGTGGGGCCATAACCCGTGGCGGTGCCCATCGCCCCGTAGCCGACCGCGGCAGCGGCCAGGCCCTGTCCGCCGAGAGTGCGAGTGTCCATGAGAAGCCCTTCCACCAGGTGTCATGATCCGTCAACTATGTCAGTCTCTGACACTTTCGACACTGTACGCTTCCATCGTGGAAACCTCATCGAATCCAGGCCTACGCGACATCACGCGCAAGGCCGTGCGCACACGGATCGCCGAGGTTGCGATCGACCTGTTCGCGCAGCAGGGTTTCGATGCGGTCACCGTCGAGCAGATCGCTGCCGAGGTGGGCATTTCGGCCCGCAGCTTCCACCGCTACTTCCCAGCCAAGGAGGACGCCGTCATCGGCGACCTCGTCCCCTGGGGCGAGTTCGTCCGCGACGCCTTCGCCGCGCGGCCTGCCGATGAACCGGTCTGGGATTCTCTGCGTGCGTCCTTCGAAGCCCTACTGGCTCAACCGAATAGGGACGAACAACGAAGTAAGAGGACCATGCGTGTTCTGACGAGCGCGGCCTCCCTACGCGCTCGCAACCTCGAAAAGCACCTGCTGTGGGCAAGCCTGCTCACCCCGCTCGTGCAGGAGCGACTGGCCGGCGATCTCGCGGTACTGCGAGCACAGACACTGGTGCAGGCGTCGCTGGCCTGCTTCGACGTTGCGCTGACCACCTGGGCTGAGCCTGACGAGACCATGGACGCCGTGGAACTCCTCCGTCAATCTTTCGCCACGCTCGCGCCCAGGAATCCAGCCTAGGGAGCCAACTACAGCGCTCCACCTCCGCTCGGTCGCCGGACCTGGAGGGGCAATGACACCATTGCGATCGAACATATGTTCTAGTAGTCTTTGATGCATGCACCTCGCCGAGCTGCTCGACCGACCCCAGGACGTGGTCGCGTGGCAGATCGGTGAACGCGAACTCGTGGCCCTGCTGCCGGAGCTGTCGACGCGGATCCGCCAACTCGAGGCGCTGCGGGTGCGACTGGCGCAGGAGGCCGCATTCCGTGGCGCGGTCACGCTGACCGGCGCCTCCTCCGCCGAGGGCTGGCTGGCCGAGTCGTCGAAACTCACCCCAGGCCATGCCAAACGCGTGATGTCACTGGGCGCCGACCTCGACCGCTTCCCCGACGTCAAGGCCTCCTTCGAGAACGGTGACATCGACAGCGAGCAGGCCCGATCGATCATCGGACTGCTCCTCAAGGTCCCCGACTACACCTCCGACATCAAGAACTCCGCCAACGGCGGAGACTTCGACGACCCCGCCGCCGAATGCGCCAGCCAATGCACCACGTACCTCCTCACCAACGGCGCCCGGGAGAACGCCGAGGACACCCGCAGATGGCCTCGATGCTCCAACCCGACGACACGACACCACCCGACGACGAGAACGACAAGCTCAACGAGCTCTTCGCCTCCCGCACCGCCGGTGGCCGACTGCGCATCAAGGGACACTTCGACAAGGCCACCGGCGAACAACTCATGACCGCCCTGTCAGCACTGTCCAAGCCGCAGCCCGGACGCAACACCACCAGCGGTCAGCGCGAACCCGACCCCCGGTCCGCACCCCAACGGCGCGCCGACGCGTTCGCCGACATCATCCGCCACCACCTCGACACCGGCGCCGCCCCCGGCGAAGGCGGCGAAAGACCCCACATGACCGTCTTCGTCGGCCTCGGCGACCTCGCCAACGCCACCCGCGGCGCAGGCGCCGAGCCCGAGGAGAATCCGACGGCAAGGAGACCCGGGCCGTCCTTCATCCGCCGCGGCCCCGCCTGGATGCCCTGGCTCGGACCGATCGGCCTCCGCCTCGCCGTCACCCTCTCCTGCGACGCCTCGATTACCCCGATCGTCATGGACGATGACGGCAACCCACTCGACGTAGGCCGCACCACCCGGACCATCCCCCGCCGACTCCGACGCGCCCTCGACGCCCGCGACTGCGGATGCGCCTTCCCCGGATGCGGGCGCCCCGCCGCCTGGACCGACGGCCACCATATCCACCACTGGTCGGACGGCGGCGAAACCAAACTCACGAACCTGGTACTGCTCTGCAGGTTCCACCACACCCTCATCCACAAAGGCGACTGGCAGGTCCACATCGGCGACGACCAGCACCCGTGGTTCATCCCGCCAGCCTGGATCGACCACGAACGAAAACCCATCCCAGCCCACAACCGCAGTCAGCTACTACTCGCCGGCTGACCCAGCAACTCCCGGCGTTTATCGCCAACATCGCACCCGCATCGGCGTAGCGTCCACACTGTCCCGGGTGTTGCACGACGCAATGGGGCGTCGACCGCGGGACGCGCTAGGGGTCAGAGATGGCACAGAGCGACACCGCCTTCGGCGGCACCGGGTCGGGCGCGGCGAAGGCGGACGTCGCCCACGCCGTGATGTTCGCGGGGGCGGCCGCACTCGGCGGCTTCCTCTTCGGCTACGACACCGCGGTCATCAACGGCGCGGTGGGCGCCATCCGTGACAAGTACGACATCGGCGCCGCCGGAACGGGACTCACCGTCTCCCTCACACTGCTCGGGGCCGCGCTCGGCGCATGGATCGCCGGCGAGTTCGCCGACCGCCTCGGACGCATCCGGGTGATGCAGGTGGCCGCGGTGCTGTTCATCGTCGGCGCCCTCGGGTCGGCCTTCCCGTTCAGCGTCTACGACCTCACCGCCTGGCGCGTACTCGGCGGCGTGGCGGTCGGCTTCGCATCCGTGATCGCGCCCGCCTACATCGCCGAGATCTCCCCCGCCGCCATCCGGGGCCGCCTCGGATCCATGTACCAGCTCGCCATCGTCCTCGGCATCGCCATCTCCCAGCTCGTCAACTACGCACTGTCCGAGTCTGCGGGCGGGGCAAGGGGCAAGCTGGCGGGAATCGAGGCCTGGCAGTGGATGCTCGCGCTCGAGGCGGTTCCGGCCGTGCTCTACCTGATCATGACCTTCACCATCCCCGAGTCCCCGCGGTTCCTGGTCGCGCGCTCGCGCGACGAAGATGCCCGCAAGATCATCTCCAGGCTGGAGGGCGGCGACCACGAGGCGGTCACCGTCCGGATGAACGAGATCCGCGCTTCGCTGAGCGAGCACCGGACCAAGACCACTGTCCGCGAACTGTTCTCGAAGCGGCTCGGGGTCGCGCCCCTGGTCTGGGTCGGAATCGCACTCGCCGCGCTCCAGCAGTTCGTCGGGATCAACGTGATCTTCTACTACTCCAGCACCCTGTGGCAGGCGGTCGGATACGGTGAGGACAGGTCCCTGTTCATCAGCGTCGTCAGTGCATTGGTCAACATTCTCGGCACCTTCGTCGCGATCGCGGTCATCGACCGGATCGGCCGCAAACCGCTCCTGCTGATCGGCTCGGTGGGGATGGCCATCTCGCTGGCCATCACGGCGGTGTGCTTCAACACCGCCACCATCACCACCGACGCGGACGGCGACTCGGTTGCGACCCTCAGCGACACCAACGGCATGATCGCGCTCCTGGCGGCCAACGCGTTCGTGTTCTTCTTCGCCCTCTCCTGGGGCCCCGTGGTCTGGGTCCTGATCAGCGAACTCTTCCCGAACCGGGTCCGAGCCGCCGCGGTCGGCGTCGCCACGGCCGCCAACTGGGTCGCGAACTTCCTGGTCTCCTCGACCTTCCCGACGCTCGCGGACTGGAACCTCTCGCTCACATACGGCGGGTACGCCGCGATGTCCGCGATCTCGTTCTTCGTCGTTCTGCGCTTCGTCAAGGAGACCCGCGGACGCACCCTGGAGGCGGCCGGCTGATCACCGGCCCCGAACGTCAGATCCGGTCGGTGGCCGTCGTGGCGATGATCCGGAACGCGGCGGGGGCGGCATCGGTGTTGGTCGGGTCGGGACCGGCACCGGGCGTCCCGAGCGAGACCTCCGGGATCTGACGGGGGGCACCGGACAGCGGCGCCATCTCCCGCCAGATCGGTTGCGCCTCCTGGAGTTCGAGGGCCATCGCGATCAGCCCGGCCTCATCCCATGGCCGCCCACCGAGCTGAACACCGAACGGGATGCCCGTCTCGGCCGATCGGCCCGCCGGAATGCAGAGAGCAGGCGCACCACTGTAATTCGCCCACTCGACATCGCCGACCACGTTCTCCGGACGCTTCACACCGTCCAGCTTCGTACCGGGAAGCAGCACACAGTCGAGCCGGTTGTCCGCGAGCATCCGGTTGTATGCACGCTGATACTCGGCTCGTGAACGCTGGAAGTCCCAGTACTCGGAGACCGGTGCGGCCAGCATCGCGATCGCGCCGCCCATCATCGCTGCGGACATCGGCTCGTAATCGGCTGCCCGGTCGGAGAACTGGCGATGGTAGGCACCGGCCTCGATGTAGTCGCCTGGGAGCATTCCCTCCGGCAGCGGCGGCATCTCGACGGCCACGATCTCCCCACCGAGCTCGCGCACGAGTCCGATGAATCCCTCGAAGACCGCGGCGAGTGCGCCCGGCAATGCCTCGCCGACTCCGTTGGGGAGTCCGAACCGCTTACCCGCCAGAGGATTCCGTCCGCCGCGGGCAACGAGAGGGTATCCGCCCTCGGGCAGAGCGGGCGCGGTCGCGGTCACCGGGTCCTGCGGGTCGAATCCCGCCATGAAGCCGAGCAGCAGTGCCGCGTCGGCGATGCTGTGGCCGATCGAACCGACGTGATCGCGACTCCAGATCCCGGGGATGACGCCATAGCTGCTGCACAGACCGTAGGTGGGCTTGATGGCGCTCACCCCGCACACCGATGCAGGCAGGCGAATCGACCCACCGGTATCCGTACCGGTGGCCAGCGGCGCGAATCGCGCGGCCACAACGGCGGCGCTACCACCCGAGGAACCACCGACGGACGCTGTTGTGTCCCAGGGATTTCCGACCTGCGGGGTGCACGATCCGATCGCGAACTCGTGGGTGTGCGCGTGCCCCATCAGAACCATGCCCGCCTCACTCAGGCGCTGCACCACGGTGGCGTTACCCGCGGCGATGTTGCCCTCGAGCACCCGGCTCGACGCCGTCAGCGGCAGACCCTCCACCGCGAACAGATCCTTGAGCGCGATGGGCAGGCCGCACACCAGGGGCGCCGCGCCGTGGCGCGCGACCTCGGCGGCGGAGAGACGCTGGGCCGCACGGTCGGCCTGCGCGTATGCCAGCTCCGGATAGATCCGAACCCAGGCCGACACGTCGCCGTCCAATTCGGCGCTGCGAGACAGGCAGGCGTCCAACAACTCTCGGGGATGCAGCTTGCGGGTCTGCAACAGGTTCGCCGCCTCGACCGCGCTCAGCAGAGCGGGATCGGTCGCGGCGACCGAGCCCGATGCGCCGGCCCGCTCGCCCCTCGCCGACACGACTCCCAGTGTGCTCATCCGGACCCTCTCGCCGTCAGAACGCGGACGAGACAGAGCGGTACCCATGCGAAAGTTCCCCCAATTGGTTAGCGATTTGCACCAATCTAACTGATTCGGGGGTTGCGCACTTCCACTTCAGACTTTTCGGGCGCGCCCGGACGCACACCGACGACCCAGCCGGTGACCTGGCGGGCCAGATCCTGCGCGGTGAGACCGAGTTCCTTGAGGATCTGATCTCGCGAGGCGTGGTCCAGGAACCGTTGCGGCACACCGACATCCCTCGAGGGCGTGTCCACCCCTGCGGCGCGCAGAGCGGCCGAGACGCTGGAGCCGATGCCACCGTGCACTCCGCTGTCCTCGACCGTGACGACCATGCGGAAGCCCTCGGCGAGAGTGACCAGCGCCTCGGGCACCGGCAGCACCCAGCGCGGGTCGACGACCGCGGCACTGATGCCCTGCTGCTCGAGTCGGACGGCCGTTTCGAGTGCCACCTCGGCGAAGGGGCCGACAGCGACGATCAGCACATCTCCCGTGCCCGCCTCTGGCATGCGCAGCACATCCACCGTGCCACCGAGTCGCTCGATCGCCGGGATGTCCTCGGCCACAGCGCCCTTCGGGAATCGCAACGCCGTCGGGCCATCGCTGACCGCGAGCGCCTCCGCGAGCTCCTCCCGCAACGAGGCCGCATCCCTCGGCGCGGCGACGCGGATGCCCGGCACAATCCCGAGCAGCGAGAAGTCCCACATGCCGTTGTGGCTGGCGCCGTCCGGACCTGTGATCCCCGCCCGGTCGAGAACGATCGTCACGGGCTGGTCGAGCAGCGCCACATCCATCAGCAACTGGTCGAACGCGCGGTTGAGGAAGGTCGAGTACACCGCGACCACCGGGTGCAGCCCGCCGAGGGCGAGGCCTGCAGCAGAGGTGAGCGCGTGCTGTTCGGCGATGCCGACGTCGAACATCCGGTCCGGGAACCGCTCGCCGAAGGCCGCGAGGCCGGTCGGCCCCGGCATGGCCGCGGTGATCGCGACGATGTCCTGGCGGCGCTCGGCCTGGGCGACCAACTCCTCCGAGAACACCGAGGTCCAGTCCGCGGCGGGCTCGGACGTCGACCGCCCGGTGAGCGGATCGATGACGCCGGTCGCGTGCATCTGATCGGCGACATGGTTCTCAGCATGGGCGTAACCCATGCCCTTGCGCGTCACGGCGTGCACGATCACCGGTCCACCGAAGGACTTCGCCCGTCGCATCGCCGACTCGAGGGCGGCCTCGTCATGGCCGTCGACCGGCCCCAGGTACTTGATGCCGAGGTCGGTGAACATGACCTGTGGGCTCACCATGTCCTTGATCCCGGCCTTCATGCCGTGCAGGAGTTGGTACGCGGCGCGCCCCACCCACGGCATCTTCTTGACCATGCGCCGACTGTTGTCGAGGACCTTCTCGTAGCCCGGCTGCAGCCGCAGCGCCGCGAGGTGATCGGCGAGCCCACCGATGGTCGGGGCGTAGGAGCGGCCGTTGTCGTTCACGACGATGACGACCGAGCGATTGCGGCCCGCCGCGATGTTGTTGAGTGCCTCCCAACACATTCCGCCGGTCAACGCACCGTCGCCGACCACGGCGACCACGTGCCGATCCTGCCCGGTCAGTTCGAAGGCCTTCGCCAGACCGTCCGCGTAGGACAACGCGGCGGAGGCATGGGAGGACTCGACCCAGTCGTGTTCGCTCTCGGCGCGGCACGGGTAACCGGACAGCCCACCCTGCTTGCGAAGTGAGTCGAACTGGTCCATCCGGCCCGTGACCATCTTGTGCACGTAGGCCTGATGGCCGGTGTCGAAGATGATCGGGTCGGACGGCGAGTCGAAGACGCGGTGCAGCGCCAAGGTGAGCTCGACGACGCCCAGGTTCGGCCCGAGGTGTCCGCCGGTGGCGGAGACCTTGTGGACGAGGAATTCACGGATCTCCGTGGCGAGCTCCCGCATCTCGGCGGGGCTCAGCGCGCGCAGATCGGTGGGCGCCTGGATTCGAGAAAGGACACCCAACGAGATCGCTCCCTCCAGAGACACAGCAAAGAACTGCGTGAACACGGCGTCGACACCGTGCCGACCGACCCAGTCTACGGAGTCCGCATCCGACAACCACCCGACGTCCCGTCCACCCGCGCGGCGCGGCGGCGTTGCCTGCTCATTATGCCGAACTTCGGTGACCGAGGTCACCGCGGTGGACCTAGGCTGACCCCATGCGCAACGTCGTGGACGGCCTCATCGGGGAAGTGTTCGCACGGTGCCGGGAGAACCGCACCGGAGAACTCGCCGACTACATCCCGGAACTCGCCGCCGTCGCGCCCGACTCGTTCTCCCTGTGTATCGCCACCTCCGACGGATACGTCTACGAGTCGGGCGACGCGCACACCGAGTTCACCATCCAATCCATCTCGAAACCCCTGACCTACGGTCTGGCGCTGGCCGACCGCGGCCTGAGCGCCGTCGCCGAGAAGATCGATGTCGAACCGTCCGGAGAGCCCTTCAACGAGATCAGCCTCGACCCTGTCACGGAGCGGCCCCGTAACCCCATGATCAACGCGGGCGCGATCGCGGCCGCCTCGCTGATCGACGGGGACGATGCCGAGCATCGATTCGAGCGACTGCGCCGGTGCTACTCCCGCTACGCGGGCCGCGAGCTCGCGCTCAACGAGGCGGTCTACCGATCCGAGGCCCGCACCGGTCACCGCAACCGGGCCATCGGCCACATGCTGCGCTCGTTCGGCATCATCGCGGACGACCCCGATGCGGCCGTCGACCTCTACTTCAGGCAGTGCTCGATCGACGTCACCTGCCGCGACCTCGCACTGATGGGTGCGACGCTGGCCAACAACGGGGTCAACCCGGTCACCCACGAACGGGCGCTGGCGCCTGACCTCGTCGAACGGGTACTGAGCGTGATGACCACCTGCGGGATGTACGACGCCGCGGGCGACTGGGTGACGCAGGTGGGCCTGCCCGCGAAGAGCGGCGTCGGCGGCGGCGTGCTCGCGGTGTTGCCCGGTCAGATCGGGATCGCGGTGTACTCGCCGCGGCTCGACGCCCACGGCAACAGCGTCCGCGGGGTGCAGGCCTGCCGGGAGCTCTCGAAGGAACTCGAGCTGCACTTCCTGCACGTGACGCGCGCGGCCAGGTCCGCGGTCAGGTCCAGTTACTCGGTCGCGGAGGCGCCGTCGAGGCAGCGACGCGGGCAGGCCGAACGCGAGTCGCTCGAGAAGTTCGGGCGTCGCGCGCGGATCTACGAATTGCACGGTGACCTGCTGTTCGCGGGCACGGAGACCGCGGTGCGCGAGATCACCGCGCAGAGCGGCGAACTCGAGGCGGTCGCCGTCGACGTCCGGCGGGTGGACGACGTCAGCGGGGTCGCGGGCAGGATGCTGTCCGACCTGTACGACGACCTCGGCGTCAAGGGCTGCCAGCTCGCGCTTGTCGACCCCGAGGGCCGGCTGGGGCACACCACCTCCGGGCTGGCTCCCGCCGCAGGCGGCCGGGTTTTCGTCGATCTCGACTCGGCCCTCGAGTGGTGCGAGGACACTCTCCTGGACCGGCACTGCGCGGGCGACAGGCTGCCGGAGTCGATCACGCTCGCCGAACACCCCCTGCTTTCGGCGCTCAGCGCCGAGCAGTTCGACAGATTCGCGGGTGAGCTGGAGATCCGGACTGTCGCCAAGGGCGAGCTGATCGTGCAGCGCGGCGATCCGGCGGCGGGCATATTCCTGATCCTCGCCGGGCGGGTGAGCAACACCCTGCAGGGGACGGACGGGGTCCCCCACCGGATCACCACACTCGCGCCTGGGATGACGTTCGGCGAGATGCCGATGCTGATCGGGGAACGGTTCCTCGGCGACGTGCACGCCGACACCGATGTTCGATTGGCGGTGGTGCCGCCGGACCGTTTCGCCCGCCTCAGCGCCGAAGCACCCGGCCTCAAGGTGGCACTCCTCGAGCAGTTGGCGGCGGGCGCATATGCCCAGATGGAGGCCGCGATCCGGTCGCTGGCGCCGCGGGGCCGCCTGGGCTGAGCCGCCCGTCAGCGAGTCGATCCCGCCCGAATTGTCGGACCCGGCACCTACGCTCGAAACTACGTTGCCGTCGACCGCAGGATCGGAGAAGGTACTTCACATGACCTTGAACGCAGGACTCGCGATCGAAACCGAGGGACTGGTCAAACGGTTCGGATCCAACGTCGCGGTCGACGGTGTCGATCTCGCGGTTCCCTCCGGCGGCGTATACGGCGTCCTCGGACCCAACGGCGCGGGCAAGACCACCACCATCCGCATGCTCGCGACCCTGCTCGAGATCGACGGCGGCAGCGCCAGGGTGCTCGGGCACGACGTCGCCAAGGAAGCGGACACGGTCCGCAGCAAGGTCGCCCTGACCGGTCAGTTCGCCTCGCTGGACGAGGACCTGTCCGGCACCGAGAACCTGGTGCTGCTGGCCCGACTGTTCGGCTTCTCGAGGGCGGGCGCCAAGGCCAGGTCCGAACAGCTGCTGACGGCCTTCGACCTCGTCGAGGCGGGACCGCGGCAGGTGAAGACGTTCTCCGGCGGGATGCGCAGGCGCCTGGACATCGCGGCCAGCATCATCGTCACACCGGAGCTGATCTTCCTCGACGAACCGACCACCGGACTCGATCCACGCAGCCGCAACCAGGTCTGGGAGATCGTCCGGGCCCTGGTCGCGGGCGGCACCACCGTGCTGCTCACCACCCAGTACCTCGACGAGGCCGATCAGCTGGCCGACCGGGTCGCGGTGATCGACCACGGCAAGGTCATCGCGGAGGGCACCACCGGCGAGCTCAAGGCCTCGGTCGGGTCCGGCGCCCTGCACGTGCGCGTCGCGGATCAGGCGAAACGGGACGCGGCGGCCGTCCTGCTCGGCGACGTCCTCGGCGTCGAGATCACGCGGGAATCCGATCCGGCGGCGCTGACAGCGCGGATCGAGGACCCGCAGCGGGTCGCCCGCGCGCTGCCCGCACTCGACGACGCGGGCATCTCGGTGACCACCTTCGCGCTCGGACAGCCCAGCCTCGACGAGGTGTTCCTCGCGCTCACCGGCCGGCCGGCCGAATCAGCAGACGACCAGGAATTCGTGAAGGAGACGGCATCATGACATCGACCTCCGTGCAATCCCCGTCGGTTGCGCCGGCGGTGAGCGACGTGCTGCAGCTCTCGGGGCCGCGGCCGGCACGGCCGAACGCGCTGTCGACGTCGCTGTCCTTCGGGTGGCGGGCGCTGCTGAAGATCAAGCACGTGCCCGAGCAGTTGTTCGACGTGACCATGTTCCCGATCATGTTCACGCTGATGTTCACGTACCTGTTCGGCGGTGCCCTCGCCGGGTCCACCGAGGCCTACGTGCAGTTCCTGATCCCGGGCATCCTGGTCCAGACGGTCGTCATGATCACCATGTACACCGGTCTGACGCTGAACAAGGACATCGAGAAGGGCGTCTTCGACCGCTTCCGGTCCCTGCCGATCTGGCGGCCCGCGCCGCTGGTCGGTGCCCTCTTCGGCGATGTGGTCCGGTACACGATCGCCTCGGTGATCGTGATGGTCCTCGGACTGATCATCGGGTTCCGGCCGCAGGGCGGGTTCGTCGGCGTGGTGGCCTCCATCGCGCTGCTGCTGCTGTTCTCGTTCAGCATGTCGTGGGTATGGACGATGTTCGCGATGCTGATGCGCACCGAGCAGGCCGTGATGGGCGTGTCGATGTTCATCCTGTTCCCGCTCACGTTCGCGAGCAACATCTTCGTCGACCCGTCCACCATGCCGAGCTGGCTGCAGGCCTTTGTGAACGTCAATCCGATCAGCAAGCTGGTGACCGCGATCCGCGGGTTGATGGCGGGCACCGTCGAGCTCGGCGATCTGGCCATCGTGCTCGGCTGGTGTGCCGGCTTCATCCTGATCTTCGGGCCCATCACGATGCGCCTGTACAACAAGAAGTCGTGACCTCGCAGATGACATCGTCCGTCACCGTCCTCGGCCACGGCTCGGCGGCCGCCTCCCCCGACATCATGCGGATCACGGTGTCCGTGGAGGCTCGCAGGCCCGAGGTGACCAGTGCGTTCGAACGGGCTGGGCAGGCGGCCCAGGCCGTCTCCGAGGCGCTCCGCTCGGCCGGGGTATCCCCCGCCGACGTCTCCACCACGGGACTGTCCGTGCACGCGGACACCGTGTGGCAGGAGAACCAGGGCCAGCAGGTGGTCGGCTACATCGCCAGTACCGCACTGTCGGTGACGCTGCGCGATCTGTCGGACCCAGGTCGGGTCATCGCCGACTGCGTCGGCGCGGGCGGGGACGACGTCCGGCTCGGCGGTCTCGAGCTGGGGATCGCCGACCAGGCCGGGCTGCTGAGTCAGGCCAGGGACGCGGCCTTCGCCGATGCCCTCGCGAAGGCGAAACAGTACGCGGGCCTGTCGGGACGCGAGCTCGGCAAGGTCGTCGAGGTCTCCGAGGACGTCGACTCGCCGCCGATGCCGAGGCCGATGGTGCGGGCGATGAAGGCGTCGGCCGATGCCATGCCGATCGAACGCGGCGAGACCGAGCTGTCGGTGGCGGTGCGGGTGCGCTGGACCCTGATCTGAACCCCCAAAAAGCGCCCGTGACCTGCATCACCTGTGCCGAAGATCTCGTTCCCAGAGTTTGGGAAGGTGCGGGTCGGTCGGCGACACTGGTGCGGTGATCCCCTATCTCGTTCTTTCCTCGGTACTGATCGCGCTCATGGGCGTGGTCGTCATCGGCCGCCGGACCAACGGCGGGCAGGCCTTCAACCTCGACCAGTTCCGCTCGCAGGCTCCGCTGGCCGGAGTCCTGCCCGCGGACCACCGCCCGCGCCGTGAGTACCACGATCTGGTGGCGGCATATATCAACGCCGACGTATTCCGGGCCGCCTGAGCCGGCCGTCATCTGAGCCACGACGCAGTGCGGCCCACCCCGGTTGGGGTGGGCCGCACTGTTGTGTCGTGTCCCGGATGTGTCGGGTCCCTGCCGGGCCGACTAGACCTTCTCGTACTCCACGTCCGCAACGGACGGCTTGAGGTCGATCGTGGTCCGCAGCGGCTTGTTCGGCAGGAAGATCACCGCGATGACGGTGACCACCGCAACGGCCGCCGCGATCAGGAAGATCCGACCGGTTGCGTCGCCGTAGGCCATCCGGATCACGTCCTGCACGGGAGCGGGCAGCGCCTTCAGGTTCAGGTTGCCGCCGCCGCCGGGCGTGTGCGAGTCGATACCGAGCTTCGCGAATCCCTCCGCGGTGAGGTCGGTGACCCGGGTGGCCAGCACCGAGCCGAGCACCGAGACACCGATCGCGCCGCCGAAGGTCCGGAAGAAGGCGACCACACTGCTGGCGGCACCGATGTTGTGGACGCTCACCGTGTTCTGCACCGCCAGGACGACGTTCTGCATCAGCATGCCGGTGCCGAGGCCGAGCAGGGCGATCATCAGCCCGATCAGCCACATGTGCGTCTCGTGGTCGATCGTGCTCAGCAGCAGGAAGCCGATGAGCTGCAGGATGGAGCCCGCGACGACGAAGCCCTTCCACTTGCCGAACTTGGTGATCAGCTGGCCCGAGCCGACGGTGCCCACCAGCATGCCGAACACCATCGGGATCGTCAGCAAGCCGGCCTCGGTCGGGGTGTGCCCGCGCGCGGTCTGGAAGTACTGGCCGAGGAACGTGGTGGCACCGAATAGTCCGACGCCGACCGCGACCGAGGAGATGATGGCGAGCGCGGTGGTCCGCTCGGTGACGATCTTGAGCGGGATGATCGGCGAGGTGGCCTTGCTCTCGACGAAAACGGTGGCGATCAGCAGCAGGACACCGATGCCCACCAGCGCCGCGGACTCGGCGGAGATCCAGTCGTAGTAGGTGGCCTTGCCCGCGAAGGACACCCAGATCAGCAGCACCGAGACGCCCGCCGTCAGCAGGGTCGCGCCGAGCCAGTCGATGGTGACGCCCTCCTTGCGGTCGGTCTCGATGTGCAGCGTCTTCTGCAGCAGGACGAGCGCGATCACGGCGAGCGGGACGCAGACGAAGAAGCACCAGCGCCAGCCGAGCCCGTCGGCGATGACGCCGCCGAGGACCGGGCCGCCTGCCATCGACACCGCCATGACCCCACCCATGTATCCGGAGTACCGGCCGCGGTCGCGCGGCGGGATGATGCTTCCGATGATGGCGACGACGAGCGCGGTCAGACCGCCCATGCCGATGCCCTGGATCACGCGGGCACCCAACAGGACCGGCACGTTCGGGGCGAAGCCGGCGATGATCGAGCCGACCACGAAGATCACGATCGCCGACTGGACCAGGACCTTCTTGTTGTAGAGATCGGAGAGTTTGCCCCAGATCGGCGTCGACGCCGCGGTGGCCAGCAGCGCCGTGGTGATGACCCAGGCGAACTGGGTCTGGCTGCCGTTGAGATCACCGATGATCGTGGGCAGGGCCGTCGAGACGATCGTCGAGCTGAGCAGCGCGGTGAACAGCGCCGCGAGCAGCCCCGCGAGGACCTCGAGGATCTCGCGGTGAGTCATCAGCACCTCATCGCCCGGCGGGGCGGCGTGGCGAGGCTGGTTGTCGGTTTCGGTCATAGGTGTGTTCTCCCCTGGTTCTGAGAAACGGCGTCGGACACGGCTCTCCGTACCGGCGGGGTCATGAAGGTGTTCTTGAGCCGACGGAGCGAGGTCACGGCTTCGTGGGCCTCTTCCTCACTCCATTCGCCCAGCAGGGTGCGTAGGCGTTCGGCCCGGCGTTCTCTGTTCGCCCTCAGCAGCTCTGTCCCGGACTCCGACAGCCGCACGAGCGAGACCCGCCCGTCTTCCGGATCGGCGTGCCGCTCGACGAACCCGGCATCCACCAGATCCGCGATCTGTCGACTCAACGACGACTGACTGACGCACAGGTTGGAGGCGAGCTCCATCTGTCTGCACTGACCGACGGTGGCCAGCACGTGCAGCACCCCGAGAAGTGCTGGCGGAAGTCCGCTCGTGTCGGCGCCGCCGAGAATATTGCGCAACGCCCTCCCGAAGAGAAAGACCTCCTCGACGAGGTCCTCCGCGGTGGCGGTCTGCACGGCCATGGGCTCCCCTGAACAGAGTGATTGATGCTTGCAGTCTGCAACTATATATTGGTTGCATTACCCATGCAATTTATTTGCCACGAGACTTGGGTCACTTCCGGACGCTGTGACACCCGTAAAATCGGTGGTGCACACGATCATGTGCGAGTGGATCACCACCACCGGGAACGGAGGTGAGACACATGATGTGGCAGGAGATGAGGGACATGTTCATGTCCTGGATGCAGCAGATGGGCTGGCAGATGCCCATGATGCCGATGAAGTGAACCCTGGCCAGGGTCCGCGCGGAGCGACCGCTACCGCACCAGCAGCGCGAGGCACTCCACGTGATGGGTCATCGGGAAGGCGTCGAAGGCACGCACCTGCTCGAGCCGGTACCCCTGCGCGAGGTACAGCCCGATATCGCGCCCGAAGGCGGCCGGATCGCAGCCGATGTGGATCACCCGGCCCGGGCCCGCATGTGCGAGCGCCTCGATGACCTCACGGCCCGCCCCGGAACGCGGCGGGTCGAGCACCACCGCGCCCACCGGAACCGGCAACTCCGCCACCACCTTTTCCACCCGGGCCGCCCGCAGGTGCACCTGCCCGAGCTCCGCCAGCGCGCGCCTGCCGTCGTCGACCGCGCCGCGGCCTGACTCGACCGACACCACCTCGCCGTCCGGTCCCACCTGCTCGGCCAGCTCGGCGGCGAACACGCCGACCCCGCCGTACAGATCCCAGGCGATCGAGCCGGGAGCGGCCTCCGCCCACTCCCCGACCACCGCCGAATAGGTCTGTGCCGCACCACGATGCGCCTGCCAAAAGCCGGTCGCCGACAGCTCCCACTCCCGACCACCGACCCGCTCCACGGCACGGCCGCTGCCCTCCACCACGTGCTCGCGGCGCGGACCCGCCTGTGCGGCGCGCCTCGCGGTGGCGCCGCGTCGGCCCGGACTGCGGCGGCCGGTGCTCGAGACCTTTGCGGGCTCGATCTCCACCACGTGCCGAGCTCCGTCGCCGTCGACCGTCACCTGGATCTCGCCGCCCGGTCGCCAGTCACGCTCGGCCAGGCCCTGGTACGTGCCCAGTACCGGCTGCGGGCACAGCAGGTCGGTGATCACCTGGGAGCTGCGGTAGCCGTGAAAACCGGCCCGGCCCGCAGGGTCGACCGCGAGCCGGAGCCTGGTTCGCCACCCGGTTCCGTCTCCTGTGCCCGGCAGCTCCTCGACCTCGACCTCCCGCTCGACGCCTGCGATCCTCCGGAGCTGGTCGCCGACCACCGACGATTTCATCGCGCGCTGGGCGTCCGGGGTGGCGTGCGAGAAGTCGCAGCAGCCGGCCCCTCCGGGCCCGGAGATCGGGCATCGCGCCGTCACTCGCGCCGGCGAGGCCTCCACGATCTCCACCGCGTCCGCGCGGCAGAACGAGCCGCCGCGATCCTCGGTGATCTCGGCCAGGACGAGCTCACCCGGCAACCCGTGCCGGACGAACACCACCCGGCCCTCGTGCCTGGCGACACAGAAGCCGCCGTGACCCGGATTCCCGAGCCGAACCTCGATGCTGCGGCCGTACCAGCTCTCGCTCATCGAGGGCCGTCCTCTGCGGCGTCGAAGCCACGCCTGGTGCCGCCGGGCACCGCCTGGATGCGTTCGCGCTTGGCCCGTTCCGAGGAACTGAGCTGCCACGGCACGCTCGTGACCATGACGCCCGGCTGGAACAGCAGGCGGCTCTTCAGTCGCAGCGCGCTCTGGTTGTGCAGGATCTGCTCCCACCAGTGCCCGACCACGTACTCCGGGATGAACACGGTCACGACCTCACGGGGCGAATCGCGTCGCACCCGTCTGACGTAATCGAGGACCGGCTTGGTGATCTCGCGATAGGGCGACTCGATCACCTTGAGCGGCACGGTGATATCGCTGTTCTGCCACTCACGGACCAGCGCCCGGGTGTCGGCCTCGTCGACGTTCACCGTGACCGCCTCCAGGGTGTCCGGCCGGGTGGCACGGGCGTAGGCGATGGCGCGCATCGTCGGCATGTGCAGCTTCGACACCAGCACGATCGAATGGGTCCGACTCGGCAGCACGCCGTCCCACTCCTGCTCTTCCAGTTCCGCGGCCACGCTGTCGTAGTGCCTGCGGATCGACTTCATCACGATGAAGATCGCGACCATGGCCACGATCGCGATCCAGGCGCCTGCCGCGAACTTGGTGATCAACACGATGACCAGAACGGTGGCCGTCATGGCGAGGCCGATGGAGTTGATGACGCGCGAGCGCTTCATGCGCCGCCGGGCCGCGGGATCGGACTCGCTCTTCAGGTGCCGGGTCCAGTGCCTGATCATGCCCGTCTGGCTCAGCACGAACGAGACGAACACGCCCACGATGTAGAGCTGGATCAGCTTGGTGACCTCGGCCCCGAAGAAGACGACGAAGGCGATCGCGGCGCCGGACAGGAACAGGATCCCGTTGCTGAAGGCCAGCCGGTCGCCGCGCGTGTGCAGCTGACGGGGCAGATAGCGGTCCTGCGCGAGGATCGAGCCGAGCACCGGGAATCCGTTGAAGGCGGTGTTCGCCGCCAGCACCAGGATCAGCGCCGTGACGATCGCGATGAAGTAGAAGCCGATGGGGAACCCCGAGAACACGGCCTCGGCGATCTGCGCGATCAGCGTCTTCTGCTGATATCCCTCGGGCGCTCCGGTGAGCTGCTCGGCCGGGTTGTGCGCGTACACGATCCCGATCTTCTGGGCCAGGGTGATGATGCCCATCAGGAGGACGATCGCGATGGCGCCCAGCAGGAACAGCGTGGTGGCCGCGTTGCGGGACTTGGGCTTCTGGAAGGCAGGCACCCCGTTGCTGATCGCCTCGACACCGGTCAGCGCCGCGCAACCCGACGAGAAGGCGCGAGCGATGAGGAAGGCGAATGCGATCCCGTAGAGCTGCGTGTTCTCCGCGTGCAGGTCGAAGCCCGCCGACTCGGCCTTGACGTCGTCGCCGAGCACGAAGATCCGGAACAGCCCCCACCCGAGCATCAGGAACATGCCGACGATGAAAGCGTAGGTGGGGATGGCGAACGCGGTCCCGGACTCCCGGATGCCGCGCAGATTGATCGCGGTCAGGATCACGATGGCGGCGACCGCGAACAGCACCTTGTGGGTGGCGACGAACGGCACCGCGGAACCGATGTTCGATGCGGCCGAGGAGATCGAGACGGCCACGGTGAGCACGTAATCGACCATCAGCGCGCTGCCGACCGTCAGGCCTGCCGTCGGCCCGAGATTCGTGGTCGCCACCTCGTAGTCGCCGCCGCCCGAGGGGTACGCGTGCACGTTCTGCCGGTAGCTGGCCACCACGACCGCCATCACCGCGCAGACGGCCAGGCCGATCCAGGGCGTGTACATGTACGCGGAGATGCCCGCCACGGACAGGACGAGGAAGATCTCCTCGGGCGCGTAGGCGACCGAGGACATCGCATCGGAGGCGAAGACCGGCAGCGCGATTCGCTTGGGTAGCAGTGTGTGCCCCAGCTTGTCGCTGCGGAACGGTCTACCTACCAGCAGCCGCTTGGCAGCGGTCGAGAGCTTTGACACCGGCAAAGCGTAATCCGTCCGAACCGATCCAGTGCCATCCGCCACCGACTTCGCCAAATCACGATGTGCGCGGACGGCGCCGAACCGGGGACGGTACCGTTCGAATCGATGGTCTCCGCCGCCGCGGCGACCGCGACACACGTCGGAAAGCCGACGAGCGGAGGCGAACGGTGTACGTAGTCGTGATGGGGTGCGGCCGGGTCGGATCGGCCCTCGCGGCCGGCCTGAACCGGATCGGCCACGAGGTCGCGATCATCGACCGCGACCCCGACGCGTTCCGACGCCTGGACCCCGGATTCACCGGGCACCGCATCGTCGGTATGGGATTCGACCGCGATGTCCTGCTCAAGGCGGGCATCGAACGAGCCGAGGCCTTCGCGGCGGTGTCTTCCGGCGACAACTCGAACATCATCTCCGCCAGGGTGGCCAGGGAGAACTTCGGTGTGAGCCGGGTCGTCGCCCGGATCTACGACGCCAAGCGCGCGGCCGTGTACGAACGCCTCGGCATCCCGACCGTGGCCACGGTGCCGTGGACCACCGACCGCTTCCTGCACCATCTCACCCGCGAGAGTCACACCACCAAGTGGCGCGATCCCTCCGGCACCGTCGCGGTCGCGGAACTCGACCTGCACGAGGACTGGGTCGGCCACCAGGTCACCGAACTCGAGGAGCACACCGGGTCCAGGGTCGCCTTCCTCATCCGTTTCGGCACCGGGGTGCTCCCCGACCGCCGCACGATGATCCAGGCCGACGACCAGGTGTACGTCGCCGCGGTTTCCGGGACCGTCGCCGAGGCGGTCGCGCTGGCCGCGACCCCGCCGCCCGCGGACTCCTGATGAGCATCTTCCTTCAGGCGTCGCCGACCGCGGCGCACGATTCGACCACAGACCCGAACGGATGGACCCGATGAGAGTCGCAATCGCCGGAGCAGGCGCGGTCGGCCGATCGATCGCGCGCGAGCTGATCCGAGGCGACCACCACGTGATGCTGCTCGAGCGCAATCTCGAACACGTCGACCCCGAGGCGATCCCGGACGCCGTGTGGGTGCACGCCGATGCCTGCGAGCTGGCCCTGTTGGAGTCCGCCGAACTCGAGTCCTACGACGTCGTGATCGCTGCTACCGGCGACGACAAGGTCAACATCGTGGTCAGCCTCCTGGCCAAGACCGAATTCGCCGTGCGGCGCGTCGTCGCCCGGGTGAACGACCCCCGCAACGAATGGCTCTTCGACGACTCCTGGGGCGTTGACGTTGCCGTGTCCACCCCGCGAATGCTCGCCTCGCTGGTCGAGGAGGCCGTCTCGGTCGGCGATCTGGTCCGCTTGATGACCTTCCGGCAGGGTCAGGCGAACCTGGTGGAGATCACCCTGCCCGATGACACCGAACTGGCCGGCAAGCCGGTCCGCAAGATCCAGCTGCCCCGCGACGCCGCCCTGGTGACCATCCTGCGGGGTGGTCGGGTGATCGTCCCGCAGCAGGACGACCCGATCGAGGGCGGCGACGAGCTGCTCTTCGTCGCCTCCGTCGAGGTCGAGGACGAGCTCCGCGCGGCGGTCGGCGTCAAGCGCTGATACAAAAGTTCCGAATTGTCACGTAACTGAATTTGATGACCGCATTGTCCGAAATCGGGCATGCGGTCATCAATTCCGAGAAGCACTGAATTCGGCGGACGCAATTCACCACATGCGGTACGTCACATCCGATGCGGCGCGCACACAATTTCGGCGAACCCATTGCGGACGATCCGCGGGTGTTCGCTAGGAACGCTCGCCACCCGCGCCATTCGGCTCGGCGCCGCGATCATCCGAATCCACCCCGGCCTCGGGCTCGGTCTCCGCGTCTGCCCCCGCCTCCAGCACGGCCTCGGCGGCACGGTCGGCGCGCCGGACCAGCCAGACGGTCGTCACCAGGACCAGCGCCGTCAGCGGCCAGCCCATCGCGATGCGGGTGACCGCGAGCCACCCGGTGTGATCGGTGTCGTAGAGCTGCGACTGGACCAGGTAGCGGGCCCCGAACACCAGCGCCCACGCGGCGGTGGCGAGGTCGTAGGCCCGGACCGCGGCTTTGCTGCCCCGCCACGAGTTGCCGTGGCCGTTGAGGAAGCCCCACAGGACGCCGACCAGCGGCCACCGGACCACGATCGAGAGCAGGAAGACCCCGGCGTAGGCGAGGCTCGTGTAGATCCCGAACAGGAAGTACCCCTTGGCATCCCCGGTCCGGTACGCGATGAACGCGCAGATACCGACGCCAAGGAAGCCCGAGATCGCGGGCTGGATGGCGCCCTTCACGATCACCCGCCACACCAGGATTGCGGCAGCCACACCCAGGGCGGCCCAGATGGCCGCGGTGAGGCCCAAGAAGCTGTTGATCGGGACGAAGACCAGGACCGGCAGGGTCGAGTAGACCAGCCCACTGACTCCACCGAGCTGTTCGAGTACGGACTGCTGCTGCCTGTCGGTCACCCGACGAGACTGCCACATGTACCGGCGATGACTACGAATCCCCTCGAAGCTCGTAGTACGGGTTGTAGATCACCTTCTGGCCGTTGCGCTCACCGACGCGTCCACGAACGAGCAAGGTCTTGCCCGGCTCGATCCCCGCGATCCGGCGCCTGCCGATCCAGACCAGCGTCACGGCCTCGGTTCCGTCGAAGAACTCGGCCTCCATGTTCGCGGTCGAGGCCTTGGGACATGTCTCGACGCTGCGCAGCCGCCCGAGCATGGTGACCTCCTCACCACGACTACAGTCGCAGGCGCGCTGTGCGCCCGACGCCTGCGACGATTCCACCATTGCCTCTGCATCGAGTTGATCGAGGTCCTCGGTGAGCCGGCGGGTCAGCCGACGAAAATAGCCTGTGGCCGCGAGTGCCATAGCGCGCTCCTGGAGCAGGTGCGGTGCGACTGTCGCCCCGCTTGTAGGTCTGTGTGATCGCCACTGTAGACCCATCCCGAACCGGGAACCACACCACTGTGAGGAGTGTCCCGGCCACCGGGCGAATAGCCCGATCACGGCCCCTACAGCACCCGTATGGCACCCGCACCCACCCTCGGTGCGACCATCGACGGATGCAGGAGATGACATGGCCGCAGGCGGCGGTGGTACTGCCGGGAACCGGGTCGGACGCCCACTTCGCGAAAAGAGCGTTCTCGGGCGCGTTGACGCAGGTCGGGGTGGAGATCATCGCCGTGGAACCCGACCCGCAGCGGGTGGTCGAGAGCTACCTCGAGGCGATGGACGCGGCCGCGGACCGGTACGGACGGATCCTCGTCGGCGGCGTGTCGATCGGTGCCGCAGTGGCGGCACAGTGGGCCGCTCGCAACGAGTCCCGCGCGGCCGGGGTGCTCGCGGCCCTGCCCGCCTGGATCGGCGACCCGGCAGAGGCCCCCGCGGCCCTGAGCGCGACGATGACCGCGCGCATGCTCCGCGCGGACGGCCTCGACGCGGTGACCAGCGCGATGATCGAGACCAGCCCGGCGTGGCTCGGCGGTGAGCTGGAGCGGTCATGGCGATCGCAGTGGCCACACCTGCCCAATGCCCTCGAGGAGGCCGCGGCCTACCACGGCCTCGTCGAGGAACACCTGGCCCGGATCACGGTGCCGGTGGGCATCTGCGCCGCCACCGACGACCCGGTGCACCCCATCGCCGTGGCCAGGCGATGGGTGACGGTGCTCCGGTCGGCCTCGCTGGCCACCGTCACCCTCGATCAGATCGGCACCGACGCCGGCATCCTCGGCCGGTCCTGTCTGACCGCCCTGACCTCGTCCTGATCTACCGCGTGCCGGATCAGCGACGCAGCTGCTGCATCGCCGACCCGGAGCCGCCGGGGCGCTCCTCCGGCGGCAGGGTGTGATCCTGGGCCGCGGCAGCGGCCGCCTCGGCGGCGGCAGCGGCCTCGACGACGGCGGCCTCCTGGACCTCGGCCGTCTGCTGAGCCTGCGCGGCCTGCTGCTGGGCCTGCATCTGCTGCTGCTGGGCCGCGATCAGCTGCTCGGCCAGCATCTGCGGGAGCACGACCGGCAGGGGCGTCCGCACCGGGTACGGCTCGGCGCCCCGGTTGACCACCGTGCCTGCGAGGATCTCCCTGGCGATCGCGGTCAGCGGCGCCTCGAGGCCTGCCGAACCGACCGGGCCTGCCACCACACACCGGATCATCCAGCGCGGGCCGTCGACGCCGATGAAGCGCAGGTCGGCGTTCGGAGTGACCGCGTGCAGCTCGCGACCCCATGGACCGGTCTGCACACTGATCTCCGCCTGGTCGGCGCGCAGCGACTCGGCCAGGTCGCCCGCGACCTCGCGCCACTGTCCCGGCGACTTCGGCGCGGCGTACGCGGCGATCGTGACCCGACCGTGCTCGGTGACGAGGTGCACCGCCTGCGGGGTGCCGTCCTGGGCCATCTCCACCTGGATCTGTCCGCCCTCGGGCAGCGGAACCTGCACCGACCCGAGGTCGAGCCGCGATTGCGCGGCACCCTCGGGGTCGTCGAGTTCGTCCCGGTCATACGGCCCGCCCTCGGGCCGCTCGTCGACATCGAACTCGTCGACCTCGAACTCGTCGGCCTCGGCCTGCGCCTCGACGTCGTCGCGGAGGTCCTCGAACTGATCGAGGTCCTCGTCCGCGGCCTTCTTCTTTCGTCCGAAAATCATCGTGCCCCTTCCTCGGGCAGTGCCGACACCGCGTGCAGGCTGGCATGTCCACCACTGGATCCGTATCCACCCGCGCCGCGCGTCGTCTCGTCGAGGGACTCGACCTCCACGAACGAGACCAGCTCCACCCGCTGCACCAACAACTGAGCGATCCGATCACCGCGAGTGATCGCGATGGGCGTGCGCGGATCGTGATTGATCAGACACACCTTGATCTCGCCGCGGTAACCCGCGTCGACCGTGCCCGGCGTGTTCACCACGGACAGACCGGACTTGGCAGCCAGTCCCGACCTGGGGTGGATCAGCCCGACGGTGCCGACCGGGAGCGCAACGGCGATTCCGGTCCCCACCAGGGTCCGCTCCCCCGGCTCGATGGTCACGTCCACGGTGGAACAGAGGTCGACACCCGCGTCGCCCGCGTGGGCACGCTGTGGGATCGGCATGTCGGGATCAAGGCGCAGCAGCTCGATGGCTGGAAGATCGCTCACGCGCACCGAGACTACTCTGGATGCGTGCCCGAGAACCCTCAACCTGCCTCGACCGCCGCCACCGGTGGCAAGACCGACCCCACCGCACCGATCTACTCGGAGCGACTGTGGGTACCGCTGTGGTGGTGGGCCGCCGGCCTCGCCGTCGCCGGTCTGCTCGCCGCGGAGGTTCACATGGGCAACCCCGGCTTGCTGGCCTGGTTGCCGTACGTGCTGCTGCTGCCCTTCCCGGTGTGGGTCCTGCTCTGGTTGAGCCGGCTCCGGATCGAGGTCACTGACGGCCCCGGACGCGGCGAACTGCGCGTCGGCCGGGCGAACCTGCCGCTGGACGTGATCTCCCGGGTCGCGGTGGTTCCCGCCACCGCCAAGTCGGCGGCGCTCGGCAGGCAGCTGGACCCCGCCGCCTACGTGCAGCACCGGACCTGGATCAAGACGATGGTCCTGATCGTTCTCGACGATCCGGAGGATCCCACCCCGTACTGGCTGGTCAGCACCCGCAGGCCCGCCGAGCTGGCGGCACTGCTGACTCCCTGACGGGTCCGGGTGTCCCGGAAACCACTGTGCCCGGCCTGCGAACAGGCCGGGCACGACTTTTGATACCAGGCCGGGACACTCGGTGCCCCGGTCGGATCCACTACCTTCAGTAGCGCTGTCAGGCTGCGCAATCCATGCAGATGAGCACGCCACCGGCGTCGCTGGCGAGCCTGCTCCGGTGATGCACCAGGAAGCAGCTCGAACACGTGAACTCATCGGCCTGCTTCGGAACGACCCGGACCGACAGTTCCTCGCCGGACAGATCTGCTCCGGGCAGCTCGAACGACTCCGCGGTGTCCGACTCGTCGACGTCGACGACCGCGGACTGCGCCTCATTGCGCCGGGCCTTCAACTCTTCGAGCGAATCCTCCGAAACCTCGTCGGATTCCGAACGCCTCGGTGCGTCGTAGTCGGTTGCCATCTCGTCTTCCCCTCGTCTTCTCTCGTCATCGATTCCCCCGGCCACACACCACAGCCGAATACACGAATCAACCCGTGTGGCTGCATAACGCTCGGGGGCGCCGAATAGTGCCCAAAAGTTAGCGCAGGTAATATGATCTGCACCACATTTGGCCCTTCCGTCCGGTCCTCCAAACGCCTGTCGTGTACGACTGCGGCCGCCAGACAATAGCCGAACTCTGGAGAAAAGTCGCGGGCCGTTCGCCACACGTCGGAAACTGTCTGAAAATCGACACAAACGGCGGGTCGACCGTGACATTTCCGCGACATTCCGAGCCGCGACCGCGTCGACAACGATCCCGGCGCCGCACTCTAGAGTGGGTGCGCACCGGCGCCACAATGGCGCCGATCGGCGGGCGCGGCGGAGAGGTCGGGACGAATCGTGGTTTCACTGATCACACAGGGTCACTCCACCGATGAGCAAGGCCGTCCGTTCCGCAGGCGGCGCGCAATGCCCGTCATCGTGCTGATCAGCATCCTCGCCCTGCTCGGCTCGGTGCTGTGGGTTCGCATCCTCACCAAGGACGAGGAGGTCTCCGCCGCGGTGACGTGCAACGTCCCGAGGCCGGCCTCGCAGTCCGCCGACCCGAACGACCCTATCCCGCAGCCGCTCGGCCAGAAGATGGACCCGACGACGCTGATGGACATCGAACCCACCACCCTCGCGGCGACCAGGGTCCGCGTCTTCAATGCCAACGGTGAACGCGGCCAGGCCGCGCAGGTGGCCGCGCAGCTCAGTGAGTACGGCTACGCCAGCGCCCCCGACGTCCAGGTCGGCAACGACCCCGTCTACGTCGACCAGAACATGCAGTGCCACGGCCAGATCCGTTTCGGCGCAAACGGTCTCGCCGCCGCCAGTGCCCTGTGGCTGGTCGCGCCGTGCGCCGAGCTGATCGAGGACCAGCGTCAGGACGACACCGTCGACCTGGCCCTGGGCACCTACTTCAACGAGCTGCGCCCGAACACCGACGCCGAAGAGGTACTGGCCGTGCTGAAGGAGCCCGCGCCCGGCGGCATGGCCGCCGCGCCGGTCGACATCAGCCTCCTCAAGGCCGCCCGCACCGCTCGCTGCTGACGGCTCAGTCCGGGATCGGGTCGAACACGCCCGCCTCGGCGAAGACCTCGTCCAACTCGGCCGCGATACCCGGGGCCGCCGCGATCACCACCTCGCCCGCGGCGCTCATCGAGTGCGGCGCGGGCGTGCGGACCCGGGCACCCGCCTCGCTCGCGATCAGCGCTCCCGCCGCCCAGTCCCACGGGCTGAGCCCGTGCTCGAAATGCGCATCGACGCGCCCAGAGGCCACCATGCACAGGTCGAGTGCTGCGGAGCCGATCCGACGGATGTCGCGCACCTGGGGCAGCACCCGCCCGATCAGTGCGCCCTGCGCCTGCCTGCGGGCCCGTCCGTAGCCGAACCCCGTCGCGAGCAGGGACACCGACACGTCGGACACCGGGTTGCACCGCAATGCGTGCTCGGTGCCGTCCGCCTCGAGCAGGGTCGCGCCGTGGCCGAGGGCCGCCGAGTAGACCGCATCGGCCGCGACGTCCACCACCGCACCCGCCACGGAGACACCGTCGATCTGCGCGGCGACCGACACCGCGAACGCGGGGATGCCGTACAAGAAGTTCACCGTCCCGTCGATGGGGTCGACCACCCAGCGCACGCCCCGGATCAGCTCGGCCTGTCCCCCGCCCTCCTCACCGAGGATGGCGTCGTCCGGGCGCAGGCCCGCGAGCAGTCCGCGGATCAGCTCCTCGGTCTCGGTGTCCACGACGGTGACCGGATCGGTCGGGTGGCTCTTGGTGGCGACCGAGCTGTCCTCCGCGAGGACGCCCGTCGCGGCGAACACCTCGGGGCGACGGGCACGCACGTGCCTGGCGGCGGTGACGGCCACCCGGACCGCCACGTCGCGCAGCGTGCGCGGATCGTCGGGACCGCCGGGGTCGTCACGTTCGGGGGTGGTGGGGACGGGAGCATCGGACCGCAAAGAGGGCACGCCCCATGGTGCCTCATCTCCCCACTCCCGCGCCCGTCGTCGCCCCGACGATTAGGGTTTGCACCATGACTGAATCGACCCCAGCCCTACCCTCCGACGACAGCGACGGCAGCAGCCGACGCGGGTTCGGCATCGACGTCGGCGGAAGCGGAGTCAAGGGCGGCCTGGTCGATCTGGAGACCGGCGAGCTGATCGGTGACCGGATCAAGATCGAGACCCCGAAGCCCGCCACCCCCGAGGCCATCGCGGACACCGTCGCGGAGATCGTCACCCGGGCGGGCTGGGACGGCGCGGTCGGCATCACGCTGCCCGCCGTGGTCACCGGCGGGGTCGCGCGCACCGCGGCGAACATCGACAAGTCCTGGATCGGAACGGACGCGGCGGCCCTGTTCGGGCAGGCGCTCGGCGGCAGGCCCGTCGCGGTGCTCAACGACGCGGACGCGGCAGGCATCGCTGAGGACACCTACGGCGCGGGCAAGGACGTCGACGGCGTGGTCGTGCTGCTGACGTTCGGCACCGGGATCGGTTCCGCGGTCCTGCACCGGGGCGTCCTGCTGCCCAACACCGAGTTCGGGCACATGGAGGTGCACGGCAAGGAGGCCGAGCATCGCGCCGCGTCCTCGGTGAAGGAGACCAAGGACCTTTCCTACAAGGAGTGGTCGGCGGAGGTCTCCCGGGTGCTCACCACGTTCGAGGATCTGCTGTGGCCCGACCTGTTCATCGCGGGCGGCGGCATCAGCCGCAAGAGCGAGAAATGGATCCCGTTGCTGACCAATCGCACCCCCGTCGTGCCCGCTGCGCTACTGAACACGGCGGGCATCGTGGGCGCCGCACTCGCCGCGCAGACCAGCATCGCGTCGTAACACCCGTGGCGATAGTTACAATGGACACGTCCGGCTCTCAGCCGGCCGAACTCAACTGACCTCTCCGCCGGAAAATCACTCTGGCGTGACGCCGCACGACACCGTCACGAAAGGGCGTACGTGGCCGCCTCCGATACAAGTCAGACCGCCGAACCGAGCACCGAATCGGCGTCCGCCGCGGCGACCAACGGCACCGCCCCCGCGAAGAAGGCCGCGGCGAAGAAGGCTCCAGCCAAGAAGGCCGCTGCTAAGAAGGCCCCGGCCAAGAAGGCCGCAGCCAAGGCCCCGGCCAAGAAGGCCGCGGCGAAGAAGTCCCCCGCCAAGAAGGCGAGCAGCAAGGCCGACGGCGTCGATCTCGAGGATGCGCCCGACGAAGCCGACATAGCCGATCTCGAGGTACCCGAGGGTGACCTCGCCGTCGACGAGGTGGTCGAGGTCGTCGCCGTCGGCGAGGACGAGGAAGAGGCCGCGGAGCCGTCCGACAAGGACAAGGCCTCCGGGGACTTCGTCTGGGACGAGGAGGAGTCCGAGGCGCTCCGGCAGGCCCGCAAGGACGCCGAGCTCACCGCCTCTGCGGACTCGGTCCGCGCCTACCTCAAGCAGATCGGCAAGGTCGCCCTCCTCAACGCCGAGGAGGAGGTCGAGCTGGCCAAGCGCATCGAGGCCGGCCTCTACGCCACCCAGTTGATGGCCGAGCACGCCGAAAAGGGCGAGAAGCTCCCCGTCGCGCAGCGCCGCGACATGAACTGGATCTGCCGCGACGGCAACCGCGCGAAGAACCACCTGCTCGAGGCCAACCTGCGACTGGTCGTCTCGCTGGCCAAGCGCTACACCGGTCGGGGCATGGCGTTCCTCGACCTGATCCAGGAGGGCAACCTCGGCTTGATCCGCGCGGTCGAGAAGTTCGACTACACCAAGGGCTACAAGTTCTCCACGTACGCCACCTGGTGGATCCGTCAGGCCATCACCCGCGCGATGGCCGACCAGGCCCGCACCATCCGCATCCCGGTTCACATGGTCGAGGTCATCAACAAGCTCGGCCGCATCCAGCGCGAACTGCTCCAGGACCTGGGCCGCGAGCCCACGCCCGAAGAGCTCGCCAAGGAAATGGACATCACGCCGGAGAAGGTGCTGGAGATCCAGCAGTACGCGCGTGAGCCCATCTCCCTCGACCAGACGATCGGCGACGAGGGCGACAGCCAGCTCGGCGACTTCATCGAGGACTCCGAGGCCGTGGTGGCCGTCGACGCGGTGTCGTTCACCCTGCTGCAGGATCAGCTGCAGTCGGTGCTCGAGACGCTGTCCGAGCGCGAGGCGGGCGTGGTCCGGCTGCGCTTCGGCCTGACCGACGGACAGCCCCGCACCCTCGACGAGATCGGCCAGGTCTACGGCGTCACGCGTGAGCGGATCCGTCAGATCGAGTCGAAGACGATGTCGAAGCTGCGGCACCCGTCGCGTTCGCAGGTGCTCCGGGACTACCTGGACTAGTCGGTCCCGACCAGACGACGAATGCCCCGTCACCTCGAAAAGGTGGCGGGGCACTCGTGTGTCCACCGACAGTTCACCCGGCACACGTCGGGCCGTCATCAGATCCCCACCGTGCACGCCCCGCGGTGGGCGAGACTCTGCCGCATGAGTGAGCAGTCCCCTCTCGCCCCGACCTCCCAGCGCGGCCCCTCGCGCCGCGCGTTCCTGCGCGGCTCCGCCCTCGCAGGCGGCCTCGCGGTCGCCGGTCTCCGACACGCCCCGTCCGCGAGTGCCGCGGCGCCGTCCGCCGATCCCGCCCGTGTCGACTACCCCACGTGCTGCCCCGGACCGTTCGCCAACGGCGTCGCCAGCGGCGACCCGTTGCCCGACCGCGTCATCCTCTGGACCCGTCTCATGCCCGAGCGCGTGGCAGGCGCCCCCGGCCCCGTGCGGTGGGAGGTGGCCACCGACCCCGGCATGACGGCCCTCGTCCGCTCCGGTGAGCAGACCCCGGTGGCGGAGCACGACTTCACGGTGAAGGTCGACGTCACCGGCCTGGCCCCCGCCGCGACGTACTACTACCGCTTCACACATTCCGGCGCCCACTCGATCACCGGGCGAACGCGCACCGCGCCTGCCCCGGGTGCCGCCGTCGACCGAGTGCGCATCGCCGCGATGTCGTGCAGCTCCTTCTGGTCCTCGTACTGGAGCGGGTTCGAGCACCTCGCCGCCCGGGACGACCTCGATCTCGTGCTGCACGTGGGCGACTACATCTACGACTTCCCCGACAAGGACGAACTGGTGCGCTCGCGCGTCGGCTTCGCCGACATGGACCACCCGGACAACCGGGACTGGCTCGACCTCGCCGAGGTGCGCAGGCGGTACGCGCTGTGGCGCTCGGACCCTCAGTTCGTCCGTGCCCACCAGCAGCACCCGTGGATGATCGTGTGGGACAACCACGACATCGACGTCGCCTACGGCAACGAGGTGGCCGCGCCCAGGATCGACCCGGTGTCGGCGACCACGACCCTCTCCGACACGGTGCGCGCGTTCCACGAGTGGACTCCGACCCGGCCCGTGCGCCCAGACGGCAGCGGCGAGTTCGTGCTCGTCGACGACGGCTCCTATCCCGCACCGGAGGACCCGTTGCTCGTCTACCGGGCGCTGCGTTACGGCGACCTCGTCGACATCGTCGGGATCGACGCCGAGTTGCACGACGTGCGCGGGCAAATGGCCGACTCCTCCCATCTGGCTCCCGGGCAGCGGAGCCTCCTCGGTCGGCGGCAGTACGAGTGGCTCACGGCTACGCTCACCGACTCGTCGCACCGGAACACCCGGTGGCGGGTCATCGGAAACCAGGGGTGGTTCGCTCCGACCGACATCCCGGAGGTCGTGCAGGGGGTGAAGATGCCGAAGCTGGGCATCGGCCGCTGGGGCAAGTACGCCGCCGAGCGCGAAGCGATCGTCGACCACCTCAGGGGCGCACGCGGCGAGCGGATCTGGCGGAACGTCATGGTGACCGGCGACGCGCACGGGAATTTCGCGTCCGACGTCATCTCCACGGCGTACCTCGGCGACGGGTATCTCTCGGGGATGCCCGGTCGCAACACACGTAACGGTGCCGAACCGCAGAACCACGGGGCCGGGGCGCTGCGGGTGAGCACCGGCAACGGCGGCCCAGTGCCCACGGGCGCGGACGACCCCGCCGACGTCCGAGGCCTGTCCGTCGGTGTCGAGTTCGCCCCCACCTCGATGGGTCGCGGCGGCGCCGACGACATGATCCGCGGCGCCACCGGACTCGGGCCGGCGGAGTCCACCGAGATCGCGCGCGCAGCCGAGGCTTCGATCCTCACGCTCAACCGCAACGCCCAGTTCGTCGAGTGGGTCGACCACGGCTACGGGATCATCGACATCGACCGCGACCGCGCCGTGTTCGAGTTCTGGTGGCAGGACAAGCACCTGCCGCGCTCGCCGGACGTCCTCGGCCACCAGATGGTGGCGTTCGCCGAGGAGGACCGATCGGCGGTGCCGCCGCGGTTCCGGGATCAGATCGATGCCGTCGAGCTGCACGGGCTGCCATACGGGCCGACCTCCGGGGCGCCGCACGGCCCGCCTGCGCCGTGGTTCTCGCCGGAGGCCCAGTCCGACCTAGACTGGATCGCGAGGTGACCCGAGATGACGACCGAAGACCGGCGGCACGACCACCCGGAAACGGTGGTGTTCGGCAACACGCGGGAGATCGCCGATCGCATCATGGCGTTGCCCGATCGGGTGGTGCGGGCGCTCACGGTCGCGAAGGATCGCTGCGCACACGGCTGCCTGAGGCTGCAGATCTTCCATAACCTCTACAACCCTGAACTCGGCATCGGCCGCTACCTGTTCGTCCCGGGCGACGGCACCGAGCCGCACTGGGTGGAGACACTCGACGGCACCGTGACGCTGCGCTGCCCGTGCTGCCCCGACGAGGTCGCGAAGGTCAGCGATGTCGTCGAGCGATTCCGCAACGCGCGGCACAAGCGGTGAGCCCGGCGGACGACCTCAGGTCGTGAGGTAGGGGTCGCTCGACTCCCCTGACGGCTTCTGCGGCCGCCGCAGGGCGCCGACGAGTGGCTCGACCACCCTCGCCGCAACCGGGCCCAGGATCGCCATCAGCAGCACATACGCCGTCGCCAGCGCCGCGAGCTCGCCCTCGACCGCGCCCGCCGCCACCGCGAGGCCCGCGATGACGATCGAGAACTCGCCGCGGGCGACAAGGGCGGCGCCCGCCCTCGCCCGGCCCATCACTGCGACACCCTGCCTGCGGGCCGCCCACCACCCCGTCGCGATCTTGGTCGCGGTCGTCGCCACCGCCAGCAGGACCGCCCAGCCGAGGACCGGCGGAATGGTGCCCGGATCGGTGTTCAGGCCGAACACCACGAAGAACATCGCCGCGAACAGGTCCCGGAGGGGCTCGAGTACCTTCGCCGCGTTGCGGGCGGTGGACCCGGAGATCGCGATGCCGAGCAGGAACGCCCCGACCGCCGCCGACACCTGCATCGCCGAGGCGATCCCGGCGACCAACAGCGCCGCGCCCAGCAGCTTGAGGAGGAAGACCTCCTTGTCCTTGCTGTCGACGATCGCCGACACGTAGTGGCCGTAGCGCAGCGCGATCACCAGCACCAGGGTGACCACGCACAACGAGATCGCCAGCGCCTGCAGGCCGCCGAAGAAGCCGACCCCGGCCAGGATCGCAGTCAGGATAGGCAGGTAGACAGCCATGGCCAGGTCCTCGAACACGAGGATCGACAGCACGACAGGGGTTTCGCGATTGCCGAGCCTGCCCAGGTCGCTGAGGACCTTCGCGATGATGCCCGAGGACGAGATATAGGTGACGCCACCCATCACAAGTGCACCGACCGGCCCCCACCCGAGCATGAACGCGACGATCACGCCCGGCGCCGCGTTGAGCACGATATCCACCGCACCCGCCATCCACGACTTGCGCAGCCCCGTGACCAGCTCACTCGCGGTGTACTCGAGGCCGAGCAGCAGGAGCAGCAGGACCACGCCGATCTCACCGGCCAGGTGCCCGAAGTCGCCGATGCCGTCGAGCGTGAAGAACCCGCCCTCGCCGAAGCAGAGGCCACCTACCAGGTACAGCGGGATCGGCGACATCCCGATTCGGCCCGCAAGGCGCCCGAGGACACCCAACGCGAAGAACACCGCGCCGAGCTGGATCAGCGAGAGCGCGGTGCTAGTCATGGTGCCCCGGGTGGTTGCCGGAGCTCATCCGGTTGTCTTGGTCTTCGCCGGAGCTCATCCGGTTGTCTTGGTCTTCGCCGGAGCTCATCCGTGGTGCAGGATCTTGGCCGCACCGTCGAGCCCGTCCGAGGTACCCACGGCGACCAAGAGGTCTCCTTCGGTGAGGTTGAAATCCGGATTCGGCGACGGGTACACCTGTCCGGCCCGCATCACCGCCACCACCGAGACCCCGGTCCTGGTTCGCATCGCGGTCTCCCCCAGCGTCCGGCCGTCGAAGGGCGAGTCCTCGGTGATCGGCAGTTGCCGGGTGTTGATCCCCGGCAGGTCACGGTGCTCCTCACGCAACTGCGAGACCAACTGCGGGGCGCCGAGCAGATTGCCCAGCACAGCGGCCTCCTCGTCGGTCAGCGGCACCGAGGCGGCACAGGCATCGGGATCGTCCTTCTTCGAGACGATGAGGTCCGTCCCGCCGTCCCGATGGGTGACCACGCCGATACGCCTGCCGGTCGACAGCTCGAAATCCTTCCGGATGCCGATCCCAGGAAGGGGAGTCACTTCCACGTTCATGACTCAACGGTAGCGCCGCGCGCGGGATCGGTCCCGCGACGCGCGATATTCGCAGGTGATCAGCGAAAAAAGAGCTGGACGGCGGCATCGCGGGCGATGAGGAATCCCGCGATGCCGAGCACCCAGCCCAGCGCGCTGTCCGCATGCCTGGATAGGAAGCCGTCCGCGCGCGCCAGCCAGGGCTCGACCCGCGTGTGCGCGACGGTCCTCGCGAGGACCAGCAGGCAGGCGGGGAGCACCATCACGACGCAATAGCCGGCCAGTGCCGCCGCCGAGACCGCCGCGGACAGCCCGCTCGAGATCATCAACCCGATCGCCGCGAGGTACGGCAGCATCGTGACCACCTCGAGGGCGCCCGCGCTCACCGCCAGGACCGCGACGCCGGATCCGGAGGACTGCGCGTCCAGAGCCTTTGCCCGCCACCGGGTCACCCGACCGCCACCGCCGCCTGCCTTCGCCCTGGAGTCGAATCGCCAGCTGATCGCGAACAGGCCGACACCGAGCGCCAGCTGCACACCGAGCGCGACGGGTCCGCGCAACACGGACCCCGCCGCGGCGATTCCGGTCGACGCCGTCAGCAGGACCAGCACCCCCACCGCGAAGTAGAAGCCCGCGATCGCGCCCAGGTACGCGACCATCCGGCGCACCGGCGGCCGCTCCGGGGACATCAACAGCCACAGCGGGATCACCAGCGTCCCCAGGCTGGTGCTGTCCACCAGAGCGAGCGCGACGAGCCCGAGCACGAGTGCCATCTCCATGCGGACGATCATCACCAGCGCGACCCCGTCGCGACATCGCCCGTACGCCGGATCGGCCGTCCTCCCTTGGGAGGACGTCACGAGGTTCTCGGTGTGTTGTGATGAGGGCGTGTCACGCTGGTCCGCCCTGTCCTCGCTCGCCCAGAGTGCGCTGATCGCGCTCCTCGCGTTCGTCGCGGGCGCCGTGCTCTACTCGACAGCCCTGTACTCGCTCGCGCCGATCTCCGCCGGGGTCCCCGTCCCGATCAGACTGGTACTGCTGGCCGCGATCTGCGGTGCTGCCGTGTTCCGGCGGGACCGCCCGGTGCTGGCGATCTGGCTCGCCACCATCCCGCTCGGCATCGATTTCGCGCTCGGGCCGACCCTGCCGATCTGGCTGGTCTTCTCCGACCTCGTGTACGCGGTCGTGCTGTACGGCACCGCCAGGCAGTCTCGCGCCATGGTCGGTGTGGCTGCGGCGGGCACCACCGTGTGCCTGGCCCTCGTGCTGGCCCTCACCAGGAGCTGGCAGCCCCTGGTGATCGGCACGATCGCGGCCTTCGCCTTCGTCGGCACCCCGTTGTGGTGGGGGCGCGCGGTGCGACTGCACAAGGACGTCGCCGACTCCGAGCGTGCCCGAGCCGAGGCGCTGACCACCATCGCGGCCCTGGATCGGCAAGCGGCGATCGCGGACGAACGGAATCGGATGGCCCGGGATCTGCACGACGTCATCGCCGGCCACCTGTCCGCGATCGCCATCCAGTCCGAGGCCGCCCTCGGCATCACCGGCCCGGAGTCCGACGAGCGCCTGCACCGGATCCTGGAATCCGTGCGCGGCAACAGCATCGACGCGCTCGAGGAGATGCGCTCGATGATCGGCCTGCTCCGCACGGACATCGTCGACGAGGCTGCGGCGCCGGGCCGACTCCGCCAGCTCGCCAAGCTGGTCGACTCCGCGCAGGCCGCGGGCACCGAGGTCGCGGTGCACGACGACCTCGCACCCGGCCAGCTCCCCACCGCCGTGGACCACACCGCATATCGGATCGCCCAGGAGGCCCTCACCAATGCCATCAAGCACGCACCGGGCCATCCGGTCGAGCTCACCCTCCGGTCGCAGTCCGGACGGTTGCTGATGACAGTCTGCAATCCGCTGCCGCCGCGAGGGTTCCCGTCGGATCCACCACGCCAACGCACCGGGCTCAGGAACATGCGCGAGCGCACCGAACTGCTCGGTGGCCGGTTCAGCGCGGGACCGGCCCCCGACGGCTGGCGGGTCGCGGTGTCCATCCCGGTCGACGGACCGGCGGCGGGCGCATGATCCGGGTGGTGGTCGCCGACGACCACGCCGCGATCCGGTCGGGGTTGTCGATGATCCTCGGGTCCGCCGACGACATCGAGGTCGTCGGCGAGGCCGCCGACGGCGAGGTGGCGCTCGGCCAGGCCCGCGCGTTGCGGCCCGACGTGGTGCTGATGGACATCCGGATGCCCGGCACCGACGGCATCGCGGCGACCAGGGAGATCACCGCGGCCGGCCTGGCCCATGTACTGGTGCTGACCACCTTCGACATCGACGAGTACGTGTTCGGGGCGCTGCAGGCGGGCGCCTCCGGGTTCCTTTTGAAATCGGCGACGGCCGCGGAGTTGACGGCGGCCGTGCGCGCGGTCGCCGCGGGGGACGGCGTGCTGGCCCCACAAGTGACCCGCACCCTGATCGACGCCTTCGCGGCGGCACCGCCGACCCCGGCGCGCCGGCCCGCGGGCCTCGAGGACCTCACCGACCGAGAGCGGGAGGTGCTCGATTGTCTGGGCGACGGTCTGACGAACCAGCAGATCGCCGGACGCCTGTTCATCGGGGAGACCACCGTCAAGACCCATGTGTCCCGGGTGCTCACCAAGCTCGGTGTCAGCTCACGCGTCCAGGCGGCGATCATCGCCAGGGAACTCCCCGCGTCCTGAGTCCTCTGGGGTCCCGAACCTGCCGTCGGGACCGGGTAGATACGCGCGCACCCCGGTGACCGCCACCACAGGGAGCGGTCCGTACAGGTGCGGGAACCGCATCGACTCGGGGTCCGTCGGCACGCCCGGCTCCCAGCGGACCTCGGCTCCGAGTCGCTCCCGGTCCAGGTACAACAGCACGAGATCGGTGCGACCGGCGAACAGCCGGTTCGCCGGCAGGTGCACCTGTTCGGTGCTCGAGAGGTGCACGAACCCGTCGGCGTCGTAGGTCTCGGGCAGCCGCTCCCCCGCCCGCTGCGCCTGCCGCCACTGCTCGGTGGTGCAGATGTGTACCAGGGTGCTGTCCGGATGAGTCACCCCCGCAGGCTATCCGGGGCGCCCCGGCAGTGATCTCCGTCACGCGCGGGGCCCGTGTTCCCTGTTAGTGAAACCACAAAGAAACGCCGACGGGAACAACTCCTGAAGCCCAAACGTCTGACAGAGTGGATTCACCGCGCCATCCCGGTGCGGCGGACCAGGCCCCAGGCACCCGGCTTCGGCCGAACGCCAGTACGGAGGAGTCATGCCCGGAACACTGACCAGCCCCCCATTGACCGCTGCCGACCGGTGCGACCGGTGTGGTGCGGGAGCCCGCGTGCGCGCGGTCCTCTCGACTGGTGGAGAGCTTCTCTTCTGCCAGCACCACGCCAATGAGCACGAGGATCGACTCCGCGCGATGAACGCCACCATCGTCTCCGATGCCGTACTCGATGAGGCGACGATCTAGGCCGTCAGCCAAACCGGGCGCCCGTTCGGGGCACCCCAGTCAGCACAGAGCCCGCACCTCCCGGTGCGGGCTCTGTCTGGTTTTCAGCGCTGTCGGGTTTTCACCACTGCCGGAGCATCGCGATCCGTTCGGTGAGCTGCTCGACCGTGGCGATCGCGGTCGGCGGACCGCCGCAGACCCGGCGCAGCTCACCGTGGATCCACCCGTGCGGCTTGCCGGTTCGGTGGTGCTGCATCGCGACGAGTCCGTTGAGCTCCTTGCGCAGCTCCGCCAGCTTGCTCGCGGACGAGACCCGGTCGGCAACAGCGGCGGGCGCCTGGACCGGTGCCGGCTCCCTGGCCCCCTTGTCCAGCTGACCGGCCTGGCGCTCACGCAGCAGGGCCCGCATCTGGTCGGCGTCGAGCAGGCCCGGCAGGCCCAGGTAGTCCGCTTCCTCGTCGCTACCCGCGAAGGTCGCCGTCCCGAACGAGGATCCGTCGTAGATCACCTGGTCGAGCTCAGCGTCGGCGCCGAGCGAGGTGAACGCCTTCTCCTCCTCGCCCGGTTCGTCCTTCTGCTTGTTGGCGTCGACGAGCAGTTCGTCGTCGAGGCCGTCCTTCTCCCGGTGCGGCTTGCCGAGCACGTGGTCGCGCTGCAGCTCGAGCTGGCTGGCGAGGTCGAGCAGCACCGGCACGGAGGGCACGAAGACGCTCGCCGTCTCGCCCTTGGCCCGCATGCGCACGAACCGGCCGATGGCCTGCGCGAAGAACAGTGGCGTCGAGGAGCTGGTTGCGTAGACGCCGACGGCCAGGCGCGGCACGTCGACACCCTCGGACACCATCCGCACCGCCACCATCCACGGCTCGGAGCTCTCGCTGAACTCGGCGATCTTCTTCGAGGCGGTCGGGTCGTCGGACAGCACGACGGTCGGCGCCCGCCCGGTGCCTGCCTCGAGGATCTTCGCGTATGCCCGCGCCACCGTCTGATCCGTCGCGATGACCAGCCCGCCCGCGTCGGGCATGCCACCGGCGCGCAGCTGCTGCAGCCGGGTGTTGGCGGCGGTGAGCACTGACGGGATCCAGTCGCCGTTCGGGTCGAGGGCGGTCCGCCACGCGCGCGCGGTCTGCTCGGCGGACAGCGGCTCGCCGAGCCGGGCCGCGAACTCCTCACCGGCGTTGTTGCGCCAGCGCGCCTCCCCCGAATACGCGAGGAAGACCACGGGCCGCACCACGCCGTCGGCGAGGGCGTCCGAGTATCCGTAGGAATGGTCGGCCTTCGACCGCAGCAGCCCCTCGCGGTCCGGCTCGTACTGCACGAACGGGATCGCGCTGTCGTCGCTGCGGAACGGGGTTCCGGTGAGGGCCAGCCGGCGGGTGGCGGGCTCGTATGCCTCCCGGATCGCGTCGCCCCAGCTCTTGGCGTCGCCGCCGTGGTGGATCTCGTCGAGGATCACCAGGGTGCGCCGGTTCTCGGTGCGCACCCGATGCTTGGTCGGATGCGATGCCACCTGCGCGTAGGTGACGACAACGCCGTGATACTCGGACGACGTCTGACCGGTCGAGTTGGTGAAGTTCGAGTCCAGCGCGATGCCCATCCGGGCCGCGGCCCCGGACCACTGGTGCTTGAGGTGCTCGGTGGGCGCGACCACGGTCACCTGGTCGATGGTGCGGTCGGCCAGCAGCTCCGAGGCGACTCGGAGCGCGAAGGTCGTCTTGCCTGCGCCGGGCGTCGCCACCGCGAGGAAGTCGCGGGGCCCGGTGGCCAGGTACTTGGTCAGCGCGCGACGCTGCCACGCTCGGAGGGTGGCGACGGGTGCGGGTGGTGTCGATTCGGTACTACCCGTGAGCACTGTCGCTGCCGCTCCTTCTGCACTGTGTCCGTGATGCGATCGGTCGCCGTGATTCGATCCTGGAGGAGCCTAACGCCGACCACCGACGTTCCCCGCATCACCGGCGACCGCGCGTCGCGCCGTGGTCGCGGACCGGCCGCGATCTCTGGTAGCGGCAGATTTCTCCCGACACGGGGGGCCTCAATGCGCGGCGACGTGGCCGCGTCGGGAATGCTGGAACCATCATGGACGAGCCGAGCAACGGAGAGCCGGGCGGCGACCAGCCTGCCGGGCACGCCGATGCGCGCTCGGGATTCCATCCGCTCCACCGCGCCTGGCAGGTCATCGCGAGAACCGCGACGAAGGCCTGGGGCGACTCGATCTTCGGCAAGGCGGCGACGGCCGCCTTCTGGCAGACCCTGTCGCTGCCTCCCCTGCTGCTCGGACTGCTCGGCAGCATCGGCTACGTCGGCGGCTGGTTCGGCCCCGACACCGTCGAGATCATCGAGTCGAAGATCATCACCTTCAGCCGTACCGCCTTCAGCGAAAGCGTCGTCGACCAGCTCATCAGCCCGACGGTGAACGATGTCCTCGGCCAGGGCAGACCCGAGATCGTCTCGGCCGGTTTCCTGCTGTCGCTGTGGGCGGGATCGTCGGCGATCTCCACGTTCGTCGACTCCATCGTGGAGGCGCACGGCCAGAAGGACGTGAGACACCCCGTCTGGCAACGGATCTTCGCGCTGCTGCTCTATGTGATGTTTCTCATCGTCGCGGTGTTCGTGCTGCCGCTCGTCGCACTGGGACCGACCCTGATCGGGCAGGTGCTACCGCGGTCCTGGTACTCGTTCGGGACAGAGGCGGTGGACACCTTCTACTACCCGGCCGTCGGCCTGCTCCTGATCATCGGCCTGACCACCCTGTACAAGGTGGCGCTGGCCAAGTCCCTGCCCTGGCACCGACTGCTCGGTGGGTCGCTGCTCGCGGGCGTCTTCTTCATGGGCGCGAGCACGGTCCTGCGCTGGTACCTCTCCTGGATCACCCAGACCGGCTACACCTACGGCGCGCTGGCGGCGCCGATCGCCTTCCTGCTCTTCACGTTCTTCCTCGGCTTCGCGGTGGTCCTCGGCGCCGAGTTCAACGCGACCATCCAGGAGTTCTGGCCGGCAAGGGCCACCCGGATGGAGCAGATGCGGGAGTGGCTCGCCGCGCAGGCCGCGGCGGCCGCACGGGCGCCCGACGGCGCGTCCGTCGGGCCCGTCACGAATCTCACCAGGCGGCTCGCCGGCGGGCCGATGCGGATCACCGGACCGGACCGGGGCAAGCACGAGGCCGCCGAGGACGCGCCCACCGTCGACGAGACCGACGGCACCGACGGCGGCCGCTGTCCGGTCGTGGCGGCTCAGTCGCCCGCGCGCAACCCGTCGTAGATCTTCTTGCATTCAGGGCACACCGGCGAGCCGGGCTTGGCCGATTTGGTCACCGGGAAGACCTCACCGCACAACGCGACGACGTGGGTACCCATCACCGCGCTCTCGGCGATCTTGTTCTTCTTCACATAGTGGAAGAACTTGGGGCGGTCGTCATCGGTGGACTCGTCGGTGGTGGTGTCGGGACGTTCCTTGGTCTGAGTGCTCACCCGTCCATGATGACGCACTCCCGCGCGGTGGGCGAGCCCCCGGTAGTGCATTCGACTGCGGAGAGTGGGAAGGTGGACAGATGGCATCGAGTTCGGATTTCGACCACGCGAAGGGCAACGACGACGCGTCGGGAAACCCGGTTCTCATCACCGATGCGGCCCAGTCGTTCTACGACGAACAGCGCGTCCGGGTCCGCAAGTACACGATCCTGATGGCGATCCGGATCCCGGCACTGGTGCTGGCCGCGCTGGCCTACAGCGAATGGGCCAACCCCTGGATCAGCCTGGCCATCATCGGCATCTCCGTCCCGTTGCCGTGGATCGCGGTGCTGGTCGCGAACGACCGCCCGCCGCGCAAGTCCGACGAGCCGCGCCGCTACGACCACCAGGCCCCGACCCCGCCCGCGATCGAATCGCAGCAGCACCCCACGATCGAGGGCTGACGTTTCGGCATCGACCGCCGATCCCGCCGCCGCGAGCTGACAAACTGTGGCGGTGAACCGAGAACTGCTCTCCGCCTGCGCCCCGCTCCGCGAGGCCCTGCACCGCACCGAGTACACCGCCGACGCCCTGCTGGAGATGCTCGGCTCCGACGCCCATGATGCGCTCGGCCGCAGCGAGCCCGTTCCGGTGCGGCTGGCCAGCCGCGGCGCGGGCGATCTCGGGGTACTGACGAGGCTCTTCCTGTTGGCCGATCCCTGCCCTGCGGCGGAGGTCGCGCACGCGCTGCGGCCGCTCGATCTGGACCGGGCCGTGGCCGTGGGACTGCTCGAGCGCTCGGGCGACGAGGTCCGGGCGGCGCTCGACCTGCGGCCGCTCGATCTCGGTGCGGGCAACCGCTGGGTGCTCTCCGACCTGGACGGCAGCATGGGTCCGCGGACCACGGCGCCCGATCACGTGCTCGGCGTCGGGCACGCGTCGCTGTCGCTGCTCCGCGCCACCCCGACGACCCCGACCGGTTCGGTGCTCGACCTGGGTACCGGCTGCGGCATCCAGGCGCTGCACGCCGCCGGGTACGCGCGGTCGGTCACGGCCACCGATATCAACCTGCGCGCGCTCGACCTGTCGGCTGCGACGTTCGCGCTCAACGAGATCGACGTCGAACTGCTCGGCGGGCCGTGGTTCGAGCCGGTCGACGGCCGCCGCTTCGACCGGGTGGTCGCCAACCCGCCGTTCGTGGTCGGCCGCGGCCGGGTCGAGCACACCTACCGCGATTCCGGGCTCGATCTCGACGGCGCAAGCGAGCTGATGGTCTCCAACGTGCTCGACCACCTCGAGCCGGGCGGCACCGCGTCCATGCTGGCGTCCTGGGTGCACGTGCGCGGCGAGGACTGGCGGTCACGGATCGCGTCCTGGCTGCCCGCGCACGGCGTCGACGCCTGGATCGTGCAGCGCGACGTAGCCGACCCCGCGCTGTACGTGGGCACCTGGATGCGCGACGGCGGCCTCGATCCGCGTGATCCGGCGACCGCGGCGCAGGCCGAGGCCTGGTTGGCCCATTTCGAGGCCGCCGACGTCGAGGGCATCGGCTTCGGCTTCGTCTACCTGCGGCGCACGGACGAGCCGAGCGACGTGCTCGCCGAGGACCTGCGGCACGGCTTCACCGATCCGCTCGGCGGCGAGGCGTTCGGCTATTTCGACCGGCTGGCCTGGTTGCGCGAGCGCGACGTGCTCGAACAGCGCTTCAGGCTCGAGCCGACGACCGCCCTCGAGCGGGTGTCGCTGCCGGGCGAGGAGGGCTGGCAGCAGGTCGTGGCCCGGGTGCACCGCGGCAGCGGGCCGAACTGGCAGCACGAGGTGGACGACCTGACCGCCGCGCTGCTCGGCGGAATGCGTCCGGACTCGCTGGCGTTGAACGAGCTGCTCGAACTGCTGGCGGCCGCGAACGGCGAGGATCCCGACGAGCTCGCCGCCGCCGCCATCCCGCTGGTGCACTCGCTGGTTCGGCACGGGCTGGTGCTGCCCGCGGAGTTCCCGCTGTAGTTCCCGGCCGGTTCCCCCGGCCCGTCTTCTCAGCAACTTCTCAGGACCGCCGTCGCAAAAATGCAGGTCAGAAGTAATTCCGTGGATCACACGCGGGAACTTTGCACGGTGGCGCGGCGTTGAGCCATATGAGACACCACCGATGAGGAGGCAGGTCATGACAAGCCCCACCACCACCCGCCGGCTGCGCCCCAGCGCCGAGGATCTGGACGCCCAGAGCCCCGCTGCGGACCTGGTTCGCGTCTATCTGAACGGGATCGGCCGCACCGCGTTGCTGACCGCCGCGGATGAGGTCGAGCTGGCCAAGCGGATCGAGGCGGGTCTGTACGCCGCACACGTGCTCGAGACCGGCAAGAGGCTGACCGCCGCCAAGAAGCGTGACCTCGCCACCATCGTCCGCGAGGGCCAGTCGGCGCGCAGTCACCTGCTCGAGGCGAACCTGCGGCTCGTGGTGTCACTGGCCAAGCGGTACACCGGGCGCGGAATGCCGCTGCTGGACCTGATCCAGGAGGGCAACCTGGGCCTGATCCGCGCGATGGAGAAGTTCGACTACGCCAAGGGGTTCAAGTTCTCCACCTATGCGACCTGGTGGATCCGCCAGGCCATCACCCGTGGCATGGCCGATCAGAGCCGCACGATCCGGCTGCCAGTGCACCTGGTGGAGCAGGTCAACAAGCTGGCCAGGATCAAGCGTGAACTGCATCAGCAGCTCGGCCGCGAGGCCACCGACGAGGAGCTCTCGAACGAATCGGGCATCGCGGTCGCGAAGATCGCGGACCTGCTCGACCACAGCCGGGACCCGGTCAGCCTCGACATGCCGGTCGGCAGCGACGAGGAGGCGCCACTCGGCGACTTCATCGAGGACGCCGAGGCCACCTCGGCCGAGAACGCGGTGATCGCGGGGCTGCTGCACAGCGACATCCGGTCCGTCCTCGCCACCCTCGACGAGCGCGAGCAGCAGGTGATCCGGTTCCGGTACGGTCTCGACGACGGCCAGCCCCGCACCCTCGATCAGATCGGCAAGATCTTCGGCCTCTCCCGCGAGCGCGTCCGCCAGATCGAGCGTGAGGTGATGGGCAAGCTCCGCGAGGGCGACCGCGCCGAGCGGCTGCGCTCGTACGCGAGCTGATCCCCACCCGGGCACTCACAGTCCGGTGCGCTGACCATCCCCCCTGAGTGTCAGCGCACCCCGCGCCGGTCGATCCGACCCGCTCCTCCCCCTCGGAGCGAAGGATCGGCCGGCGCGACTACGTTCCGGGGCTCTGTCGGTTGCAGGGCTCTAGCGCAGCCGGCGCGGACCCAGGTCGGCCCGGCTCGGCTCGGGGCCGATCCGAACCCGGGTGTCGGTGATCTCGGCCCCCATCGCGCTGGCCAGCACCGGTTCGCAGACGAGCTCGCGCACCTCGGGCAGGTCGTCGGCGAGCGCGGAGACCCGCTGCACCAGATCCACCAGGGCACTCTTGTCGACCGGTGCCGCGTTCCGGTAGCCGGACAGCAGCGGCGCGGCCTTCGGGGCGTCGATCAGTTCGGTCGCCTCGTCCTCCGTCAGTGGCAGCACCCGGTAGGCGCGGTCACCGAGCAGATCCGAGATCACCCCCGCGAGTCCGAACGAGATCAGCGAACCGAAGGACGGGTCGTCCTGCACCCCGACGACGCAACCGATTCCCTTGGTCGCCATCTTCTGCACGTGCAGAAGCGGTTCCGCCGACGCCACGGAGAGCGCGCGGTAGGCGTCGCGCACCGCGTCCGGGGTGCTGACGTCCAACCGCACCCCGCTGAGGTCGGGGCGGTGCCGCCACCCCTCGCGGGTCGCCTTGACCGCGACGGGGAAGCCGAGCGCCTTCGCCGCGGCGACCGCCTCGTCCTCGGATCGCGCCAGCGTGAAATCCACCACCCGCAGGCCGTAGCAGGCCAGCAACTCCGACGCCTCGAAATCGGTCAGCCAGCGTCCCTCGCCCGCACCCAGCCACGACTGCACCAGCGCCTCCGCGCGATCGGAGTCGATTCCGCTGGGGCGGACCACCTTCGAGGCAGGCCGCGACTTCCACTGGGCGTAACGCCAGGCGCGCGAGAGCGCCAGGGCGGCGCGCTCCGGCCCCGGATACGACGGAACCGACCCCCTGGTGGGATGACCGTCCTCGCCTCGGACCGCCAGCACGTCCGGGATGCCCTCCGCGGCAAGAAATGTCGTCACGATCGGCTTGCTGCTGTCCCGGGCCGCATCGCGCAGCGCCTTCGCGTACGGCTCGACGTCCACGCTCACCGGCGGCACGAACACCGCGAAGACCGAGTCCACCTCGGCGGACTCCAACGCGGCGCTCACCGCACCGGCGAACTCCGCCGGAGTGGACTGCGCGGCCAGGTCGACGGGCTTCGCGGGCTCGAGTCCCTCGCTGCGGGCCGCTCCCGCGGCCAGCACGCCGAGCGCCGACGAGTTGCCCACCACCGCGACCCTCGGCCCAGCGGGCAGCGGCTGGTAGCCGAGCAGCACGGCGCAGTCGAAGAGCTGGGCGATCGAGCCGACCTGCACGACTCCCGCCTGCTCGAACAATGCCGACACCACGGAGTCGTCGATCTCGACCCCGTTCGCGGCGAGCGCCTCGGGCACCGCGTGCCTGCCGGACTTCACCGCCACGATCGGCTTGTTCCGGCCGACCCGGCGCGCGATCCGGGAGAACTTACGCGGGTTGCCGAAGCTCTCCAGGTACAGCAGCACCACCTCGGTCTCGGGGTCCGAGTCCCAGTACTGCAGTAGATCGTTACCGGAGACGTCGGCACGGTTGCCCGCCGAGACGAAGGTGGACAGGCCGAGCTGACGGCGCGCCGCCTCGTCGAGGATCGCGATGCCGAGCGCGCCGGACTGGCAGAAGAACCCGACCCGGCCCGGCGGCGGCAGCTCGGGCGCGAGGGTGGCGTTGAGCCGAACGGCCGCGCTGGTGTTCGCGACGCCGAGCGCGTTGGGACCGACCAGTCGCATCCCGTGCGCTCGTGCGGCGTGCACCAGCCGGCGCTCGGACTGGCGTCCGTCCGGGCCGGCGTCGCTGAACCCGCCGGACACCACGACCAGCGCCTTGACGCCCTTCGCGAGGCAGTCGTCGAGGACCGAGTCGATGGCCTCCGCCGGAACCGCCACCACCGCGAGGTCCACATCGTCGGGAATGTCGTGCACCGTCGGGTAGGCCCGGACCCCCCGCACGGAGCGGTTCTCGGCGTTGACCGGGTAGACCGGCCCGGTGAACCCGGCGCCGAGCAGGTTGCGCAGCACCGCGTTGCCCACCTTCGCGGCGTCGGTCGACGCGCCGATCAGGGCGACCGACTGCGGGCTGAGCAGGTTGCGGACGCTCCGGGCCTCCGTGGCCCGTTCGCGAGAATTACGAACCGCGACAAGGGTTTCGGTGGGATCGATGGCGAACTCGAGCCGCAGCACACCGCCCTCGTAGGTTCGGCTGACCTGGTATCCGGCCTCCCGGAACACGGTCACCATGTTCCGGTTCTCGGCGAGCACCTCGGCCACGAACATGGTCAGGCCGTTCTCGGCGGCGGCCGCGGCCAGGTGCTCGAGCAGGATCGGTCCGAGCCCGCGTCCCTGGTGCGCGTCGGCGACCACGAACGCGACCTCCGCGGACCTGCCGTCGCCGACGTCGAGCAGCCGCTCGTACCGGCCGACCGCGATGATCTCGTCGCCGAGGACGGCCACGAACGCAACCCGGTCCTTGTGGTCGACGGTGGTGAACCGCTTGAGGTCGCGCTGCGACATCGTCGGGTACGGGCCGAAGTAGCGCAGGTAGCGGGTGCGCTCGGACAACTTGGCGTGGAACGCGATCAGCCGGTCTGCGTCGTCCGGCGAGATCGGCCGCAGGGCCGCGACTCCGCCGTCGGTGAGCAGCACGTCCGCCAGCCAGTGTTTGGGGAACGGTGCACGCGGTTCGGCGTCGGTACCCCCGGTCGCGGGCTCAGTCACGGGGATCCTCCGGGTCGAGGCCGAGCAGCGGGAAGGCAGCGCGACGGGTTGCGGCGATCGCCGAATCCACCCGGACCAGAGCGCGATCCATCGATTCGACGCCGGTCTCCGGGGTGCCGCCGGGTCCGTCCCAGGACAGGTAGGTCGCCTCGCTGCCGTCGCCCATCGTTTCCGGCAGCTCGACGCTCGGCGCCAGCGTCGAGACCCGGTCGCGCCAGGACTGCGGCACCGCGAGCGCGGGATCGATGTCGCGGTCGAGCGCCGCGGCGATCAGGTGCGTCCACGCGCGCGGGACCACCCGCACCAGCCCGTAGCCGCCGCCGCCGACGGCCAGCCAGCGCCCCTCCGCGTACCGATCCGCGAGCTGACGCATCGCAAGGAACGCCGCCCGCTGACCGTCGACCGTCAGCGAGAGATCCGCAAGCGGGTCCTCCCTGTGGCTGTCCACGCCGCACTGGCTGATCACGATCTGCGGCTTGAAGGCCGCCATCGCCGCAGGAACGACGGCGTGAAAACCCCTCAGCCACACCGAGTCCACGGTCCCGGGCAGCACCGGCAGGTTGATCGTCGCACCCTCGGCCGCGCCCGATCCGATCTCGCTCGACCATCCGGTGTTCGGCCACAGCGTCGCCGGGTGCTGATGGATGGACACGGTCAGGACCCTGGGGTCGCCGAGGAAGGCATGCTGGACGCCGTCCCCGTGATGGGCGTCCACGTCGATATAGGCGATGCGATCGAAACCGTTGTCGAGCAACCAGGAGATCGCGATCGCGGCGTCGTTGTAGACACAGAAGCCGGAGGCCCAGTCGGACATCGCGTGGTGCATCCCGCCACCGATGCTGACGGCCCTGCGGGCCCGGCCCGACGCGATCTCCTTCGCCGCGGTGAGCGTTCCACCTGCGAGAATTGCGCTCGCCTCGTGCATCCTGGGGAAGATCGGGTTGTCCTCGGTGCCGAGTCCGTGCGGGGCCACATCGCCGTCCGCGCGGGCGTCGGCCAGTCCCTGCAGCGGCCCCGCTCCTGCCGCCTTGACCGCGGCGACATAGGCGGGGGTGTGGATCCGCAGCAGGTCCGCGTCGGTGGCGGCGGAGGGGCGGACCAGCTCGGCACCCTCGATGAGACCGAGGCTCCGCGCGAGGTTCATCGTCAGCTCGAGTCGGGTGGGGTTCATCGGGTGGTCGGCGCTCCACCGGTAACTGAGATAGTCCGGACTCCAGACGACGGCCCGGTCCGAATTCGGGTGCGCATGCCCCACCGGGGGGCTGGAGGTCGAGGCCATACGATCCACGCTACTTGCGCGCCGCGGGAAGAGGCGAGGGGCGGGTGGCGTTGCGTCAGAGTGAGTGCAACGCCGATTCCCGCACGCATGCCGGTAGAATCGGCCACAGACGAAGGGGCGTGCAGGTGAAGGATCTTGTCGACACGACGGAGATGTACCTCCGTACCATCTACGACCTTGAAGAGGAAGGCGTGGTGCCGCTGCGGGCACGTATTGCCGAGCGGCTCGAGCAGAGCGGTCCGACGGTGAGCCAGACGGTCGCCAGGATGGAACGCGACGGTCTCCTGTTGGTGGCCGGTGACCGCCATCTCGAGTTGACCGACAAGGGTCGTGGACTCGCGATCGCCGTGATGCGCAAGCACCGGCTCGCCGAGCGACTGCTCGTCGATGTGATCGGACTCGACTGGGACCAGGTGCATGCCGAGGCCTGCCGCTGGGAGCACGTGATGAGCGAGGAGGTCGAGCGCCGTCTGGTCGAGGTGCTCGACAACCCCACCACCTCGCCCTATGGCAACCCGATCCCCGGCCTGGACGAACTCGGGCTGAACCGGCCCGCCGACAACGGCGAAACCCTGATCCGCCTGACCGATGTGCCGCCCGGGCAGCCCACCGCCGTGGTGGTGCGCAGGCTGGCCGAGCACGTGCAGTCCGATCCGGAGGTGATCGGCCGCCTCCGCGAGGCGGGTGTCGTCCCCGACGCACGCGTGACGGTGGAGACCAAGCCGGGTTCGGTGACGATCACCGTTCCGGGACACGAGGGTTTCGACCTGTCCGAGGAGATGGCGCACGCAGTCCAGGTCAAGCAGGTCTAGCGGCGTGCGACTCCTGGTCACCGGCGGTGCCGGCTATGTCGGCAGCGTGTGTGCGACCGTCCTGCTCGAGCGCGGTCACGAGGTGGTCGTCGTCGACGATCTGTCCACCGGGAACGCGGATGCGGTACCGACCGGGGCCGAGTTCGTCGAGGGCGACGTCGCCGAGGTCGCCTCGTCCGTTCTCGGCGACGGGTCGACCGAGCCCCGCTTCGACGGGGTGCTGCACTTCGCGGCGCAGTCGCTCGTCGGCGAATCGGTCGTCGCGCCCGAAAAGTACTGGCGCGGAAACGTCGTCACCACGATCGAGCTCCTCGAGGCGATGCGGGTCTCCCGCACACCGAAGCTGGTCTTCTCCTCGACGGCCGCGACGTATGGCGAGCCCGAGCGCTCCCCGATCACCGAGACGGATCCGACCAGGCCGACGAACCCCTACGGGGCCACGAAGCTGGCGATCGACCACGCGATCACCTCGTATGCCAATGCGTACGGGCTCGCTGCCACCAGCCTTCGCTATTTCAATGTGGCCGGCGCATACCGCGGCGCAGGCGAAAACCGGGTGGTGGAAACACATCTCATCCCGCTCGTGTTGCAGGTTGCCCTCGGTCAGCGGGACAAGATCTCGATCTTCGGCACCGACTGGCCGACCCAAGACGGTACCGCGGTCCGCGACTACATCCACGTCCTGGACCTCGCCGAGGCGCACCTGCTGGCGCTGGGGGCCGCGACCCCGGGCACACACAGCATCTACAACCTCGGCAGTGGGGCCGGTTTCAGTGTCCGCGAGGTGATCTCGGCCTGCCAGCGCGTCACCGGGCTGCCGATCGCTGTGGAGGACGCCCCGCGCCGTGCGGGCGATCCCGCGGTCCTCATCGCCTCCAGCGAGCGGGCCATCGCCGACCTCGGCTGGCGGCCGGAGCACACCGACCTCGACGAGATCGTCGCGGATGCCTGGGAGTTCTTGCAGCAGTTGGGCGACAGGTCACACGCACACCGCGGCTGACCCCACCCGTTCGACCTCCGATCACGCCGATACCACCCCACGGGGTGGTATCGGCGTGTCACGCTGCCACGATGACTTTCTCCGTCCGCAGGCGCGGGTTCGTGCGCGCCATGGTGGGTATCGCGATCGCAACCGTGGTGCTGCCTGCCCCGCTCGCGTCCGCGACCACCGGATCCGATGCCGGATCGACCACCGGATCGCTGCAATCGAGCGGCCTGGCCGAGGCCGTCCACCCCGACTGGATGGCCGGACTACCCGACGCCGCCGGGCTCGCGGAGCTGTCGCTCCCCGGCACCCACGACACGATGGCCTCCGGAGCCTCCGTCTTCGCACTCACCCAGGACACCGACCTGCCGACCCAGCTGAGGGCCGGGGTCCGCGTCGTCGACATCCGCACCCGGCATTTCCGGAATGTGTTCCCCATCCATCACGGGATCGAGTACCTGAACTCGAACTTCACCGACGTGGTGGTCGCGCTCACCGACTTCCTGCGCGCCCACCCCTCCGAGGCGATCGTCATGCGACTCAAGGAGGAGGACACCCCGGCGGAGAACACCCGCAGCTATGAGGACACGCTGAACTGGTACATCGACGAGAACCCCGGGACCCGGGATCGGTTGCGCGAGCATCTGTGGCGCCCGTCCGCCGGATACAGCGGCGGCCTGCCCAGCCTCGGCGAGGCCCGCGGCAAGCTCGTCGTCCTCCGGAGCTTCGACGCGATCGCGTGGCCGGGGCCGCGGTTCGGCGATGCGAGCATGGCGATCCAGGACACCTACGAGCTGACCGGCCTGGCCGACGTCGGCCGCAAGTGGGACCTGATCCGCGCACAGTTCGAGCGAGCCCGCACCGTGTCCCCCGACCTCCTCTTCATCAACCATCTCAGCGCCACCGGGAACCCCGCCGCCCTGGTGACGGGCACGGTCCCGGTCACGGTCGCGCGCGGCGTCCCCGGCGTCGTCGGGATCCTCCCCCGCACCCAGGAGTACCTGGAGACCGTCGGCCCTGGACGGCTGGGCGCGGTGATGGCCGACTTCCCGACCTCCGAACTGGTGACCGAGATCATCGAGCAGAACTTCCGCTGACCTGCCACGACACTCAACCGCCTTCGATCGGCCGCGGCATCCGCACCCCGATCCTCGCGGCCTCGTCGAACCCGGTCACCGCGAGCCCCGAGATGGTTTCCGGCCGCATGCCGGACTGCAACGCGGCGTCGAGCATGCCCGCCAGCCGATGCCGCGGGTTCGCCTCCAGCGCCGCGACGAGGGCCACCCCCGCCATCGGCCCGTCCCCGCGCGCGTAGGCGCTGTAGCCGAGCAGTGTCGCGGGCTCGGCCCGCTCGGGATCGGGCAACGCCCTGGCCAGCAGGATCCACAGCTGCTCGGCCGCGTCGGCCTCGGCGGTCAGCGCGAGCGACAGCAACGCGTCGCGCACCGGCGGGTTCGACAGCGCCCTGGCCAGGTCCGCGAGGTCGTGCAGGTGTGGCGTCTGTCCCGAGGCCAGCTCCGCGATCCGGGTGAGCACCAGCCGCAGTTCGTCACGTGGGCGCGAACGGCGCGCGGGCCGGTCGCGCAGCAGCTCCGCGAGCCGGGCACGCTCCCGCTCCGGCTGCGGGGCCACGACCGCCTCCAGTTCCTCGCGCGAAGACCGGATCGCGCGGCCGCCGACCACCTGGGCGAGCGCGACGCCGGACGCCGCCGGGTCCGGGAGCCGTCCGCGACGGGGGTCGCCGCACAGTCCTCGCCACGGCCGTCCCGCCTCGATCTCGGGTACGACGAGCGCTCCGACCAGAACGACGTCGCGACCGCCCAGGTGCAGGTCGAGTTCGCCGACCACGGCGTGGTGCATGCCGGTCGCCCGCCGCTGGTCCACGATCACCGCGATGACCGCGCCGATGTCCTCGCGCGCGCAGACGAGGGACATCCGTTCGATGGCCTCCCGGTCGAGCGGGCCGAGAGCGCCGTCCGGCAGGTCGTGCCGCATCACCGCCCGCACCCGGGCGGGGCCGTCGCCGCCGTCGAGACAGACGAGGACCAGCGAATGTGCGGGCCGAAACCCCAGCATCGCGGGGATCGCCGCGATCAGGTCACCGGGGTCGCCGATTCGGACCGGTTGGTCGGGATGCATGGTTGTCATGGCCAGGACCATGCCGCCATGCCCCGACCGGGCCACGGCCGCGACCTGCGGCTTCGCCGGGCCTGTGGAGGGAAACCGGACTATCCACAGGTGCGGACGGTCAGGCCGCGTTGACCCGCTGCACAGCCTCCGTGAACACCTGGTCGAGCACCACCGTGTCCGGCTTTCCATCGCCGAACGACATGTAGGTCGCCGAAACCCGCACGTCATCGATCTGCGCGACGAGCGTGAGCATCGATTGGGTCACCTTCCCGGCACCCTTGCCCGAGGTCACGGTCTGTCGCATGGCGATGGTGTCGTCCGCGTTCAGCGGCGGCGCAGGCAGGATCTCGGTCCGCACGACCGCCTCGGCGCCGTCCTTGGTGGTGGTCACCTCCAGGCACCGCTCGATCTCCCCGGTGCGCTTGTCGAGCGGCAGATCCGATCGCATCAGCTCCACCGAGATCGTGGACCTGTTCGCGTTGTCGGTGCCGACGATCATCGCCGTGCCGTCCGGGCCGTAGTCCTGGGCGGGCGGCTTGCACCCGGGCGGGTCGACCTTCGCGCCCGGCGGGATCCCGTCCAGGTCCGCGGCGGCCTGCGAGACGGCATGGGGCGGCAACACGATGGCCTGGTAGGGCGCCGGAAAATCGGTGGGGGTCAACAACATCGACTCCAGTGTCGCGTCCACCCGTCCGTCCTCGCCGGTCCCCGCCGACGACGAGGGGTCGGATGCGGACGAGGGGCCTGCGGCGGCCACCGGGCTCGCCATGCCGTCCACCGTGGACGAACACCCGGCGACACCCAGGCATGCGCCCACGGCGAGGCCCGCGATCAGGATGCGGCGCTTCAACGGAAAGTCCTCCAGTACTCGCGGGACACTGCCCCACCACTGTGCCACCTCCGCAGGCCGGGCCGCCGCAGGCCGGCTCCGGTGTCGTCGAACGGCAGTTCGCTGTAAGCACAAAACGCGCACAAAACGCCGGTTCCGGGAATGAATGTGACGCCACGGCACGTTTTTCCGATATCGGGTGTGGGTGCTCGCAGCCGTGTGGGGGACACTGAGAGTGAACGAAACGCGAAGGGATCACTGATGGACGATCAGTCGAGGATGTACGAGCTGGAATTCCCGGCGCCCCAGGTGTCCGCGGGCGACGGCCGAGGGCCGGTGCTGGTGCATGGTCTCGAGGGATTCTCCGATGCGGGACACGCGGTGAAGATCGCCACCACCCACCTGCGCGAGAGCCTGGAGACCGAACTCGTCGCGTCGTTCTCCGTGGATGAGCTGATCGACTACCGATCCCGTCGACCCACGATGACCTTCAAGGCGGATCATTTCTCCGACTACGACGAGCCGGAGCTCAACCTGTACGCGCTCCGCGACACAGCTGGTACGCCGTTTCTGCTGCTCGCGGGCCTGGAGCCCGATCTGAAGTGGGAACGCTTCACTACCGCGGTGCGACTGCTCGCCGAGCAGCTCGGGGTGCGACGCACCATCTCCCTCGGCGCGATCCCGATGGCGATCCCGCACACCCGCCCGCTCGGGGTGACGGCGCATTCGACGAACAAGGACCTGATCGGCGAAAACCAGAGCTGGTCCGGGGAACTGCAGATCCCGGGCAGCGCCTCCGCGCTGCTGGAGCTGCGGATGGCCCAGCACGGTCACGAGTCGATGGGCTACTCCGTGCACGTGCCGCACTACCTGGCGCAGACGGACTATCCGGCGGCCGCGGAGACGCTGCTGGAGAACCTCGGTGAGATCGCCGACCTGGAGCTGCCGCTGGCCGCCCTCGGTGAGGCGGCCGCCCGCGTCCGCGAGCAGGTCGACGCGCAGATCACCGGCAATGACGAGGTCCAGTCCGTCGTCTCTGCCCTCGAACGCCAGTACGACTCGTTCGTCGCGGCGCAGGAGCGCCAGTCCACCCTGCTCGCCGGGGAGGCCGACCTGCCCAGCGGCGACGAACTCGGCGCGGAATTCGAGAAATTCCTCGCTGAGCAGGCCGGACTGGACGAGAAGACCGACCGAGACGAGCCTGATCTGTGACTCGGATGCACAGTTACCCGGCGGGCCGACCCCCCGAACTATACGATCGCCCAAGTCAGTGACTTAGGGGTCGGCACAGCCGGCGACAGAGGAGGCGACATGAGTGAACGCAAGGGCCGCGCCTTGCGGCCGGTTCCGAACACCGAACCGCGCCTCGTCTTCCGGACCGTGCACGGGTACCGGCGGGCCTTCCGGATGGCGGGCGAGGGTCCGCCGATCCTGCTGATCCACGGCATCGGCGACAACTCGTCGACCTGGAACGACATCATCCCGCACCTCGCCAAGCACTTCACGGTGATCGCGCCCGACCTGCTCGGCCACGGCCGTTCGGACAAACCCCGTGCCGACTACTCCATCGCGGCCTACGCGAACGGGATGCGGGATCTGCTCACGGTGCTCGGCTACGACCGCGTCACGGTCATCGGCCATTCGCTGGGCGGCGGCGTCGCGCTGCAGTTCGCGTACCAGTTCCCGCAGATGATCGAACGCCTCGTGGTGGTCTCCGCCGGGGGCGTGACCAAGGACGTCAACCCCGCGCTGCGCTTCGCCTCGCTGCCGATCGCGAACCAGTCGCTGCGCCTGCTGCAGATCCCCGGCACCATCTCCGCTCTCGGGGTGCTCGGCAAGATCGCCGACCAGCTGTACCGAGGGCCCTTCAAGGCGGTGCGGGTCTTCCACGACGCGCCCGACCTGGTGCGAGTGCTCAGCGACCTGCCCGATCCCACCGCGCGAGAGGCCTTCCTGCGCACCCTGCGTGCGGCCGTGGACTGGCGGGGCCAGGCCATCACCATGTTGGACCGCTGTTACCTCACGGCCGACCTGCCTGTGCAGATCATCTGGGGCGATGTCGACTCGGTGATCCCGGTCAGCCACGCCCACCTCGCACACTCCGCGTTGCCGGGCTCACGCCTGGAGATCTTCCGCGGTAGTGGCCATTTCCCGTTCCACGACGACCCCATTCGCTTCCTGCAGGTGGTCGAGGACTTCATCGCGAGCACCGCGCCGCTGGAGTTCGATCCGGAGAAGTGGCGGCAGATGCTCGTCGACGGCGTCGGCGAATCGCAGATCACCGGCACCGATTCGACCCGCGAGGCCGTGCTGGAGGCGATGGGCTCGGACGAGCGAAGCGCGACCTGACTCCGGACAGGCCGTAACCTGGGTCGGTGCTGCTCTCCGACCTGGTCCCCGCGAGTCCCGATGCCGACTCGCTCTTCGACGCCTTCTCACGGTGGACGGCCGAACAGGGCCTGACCCTGTATCCGGCGCAGGAGGAGTCGCTGATCGAGGTGGTCTCGGGCGCGAACGTCATCCTGTCGACACCGACGGGGTCAGGCAAGTCGATGGTGGCGATCGGCGCCCATTTCGCGGCGCTCGCCGAGGGCAGGCGCACCTACTACACAGCACCGATCAAGGCGCTGGTGAGCGAGAAGTTCTTCGCCCTCTGCGAGGTGTTCGGCGCCGAGAACGTGGGCATGATGACCGGCGACGCCTCGGTCAACGCAGGCGCGCCGATCATCTGCGCAACCGCGGAGATCGTGGCGAACCTGGCGCTGCGGCAGGGCGCCGACTCCGACATCGGCCAGGTCGTGATGGACGAGTTCCACTACTACTCCGAGCCGGACCGCGGATGGGCCTGGCAGGTCCCGCTGATCGAGCTCCCGCACGCCCAGTTCCTGCTGATGTCCGCGACGCTCGGTGACGTCTCGTTCTTCCAGGAGGACCTGACCCGCCGGACCGGGCGCCCGACAACGCTGGTCGGCGGCACCGAACGGCCGGTGCCGCTGTCCTTCTCGTATGCCCGCACCCCCATCGGCGAGACCATCGAGGAACTGGCCACCACCAACCAGGCGCCCGTGTACGTGGTGCACTTCACCCAGGCCGCGGCGCTCGAACGGGCGCAGGCGTTGACCAGTGTCAACATGAGCAGCCGGGAGGAAAAGGACGCCATCGCGGAGGCGATCGGCAGTTTCCGGTTCAGCACCGGCTTCGGAAAGACATTGTCCCGCTTGGTCCGGCACGGCATCGGCGTGCACCACGCCGGCATGCTGCCCAAGTACCGCCGGCTCATCGAGAAGCTCGCGCAAGACGGACTGCTCAAGGTCATCTGCGGAACCGACACCCTCGGCGTCGGCATCAACGTGCCGATCCGGACCGTGCTGCTGACCGGGCTCACCAAGTACGACGGCACCAGGACGCGGCACCTGCGGGCCCGCGAGTTCCATCAGATCGCCGGCCGGGCGGGCCGGGCCGGCTACGACACCATGGGCACCGTGGTGGTGCAGGCCCCGGAGTACGAGATCGAGAACCACCGGCTCGTGGCGCGGGCGGGCGACGACCCGAAGAAGCTCAAGAAGATCCAGCGCAAGAAGCCGCCGGAGGGCTTCGTGTCCTGGGGGGAACCGACGTTCGAGCGACTCGTCTCCGCTTCCCCCGAGCAGCTCACGTCCCGGTTCCGGGTCTCGAACTCGATGCTGCTCAACGTGATCGCCCGCCCGGGCAACTGCTTCGACGCGATGCGTCACCTCCTCGAGGACAGCCACGAGACCCGTCCCCAGCAGCGCAAGCACATCCTCCGGGCGATCGCGCTGTACCGCGGGCTGCTCCAGGCGGGCATCGTCGAGCAACTCGACGCACCGGACCCGGACGGGTCATGGGCCAGGCTGACGGTGGACCTGCAGCGCGACTTCGCACTCAACCAGCCGCTGTCGCCCTTCGCGCTCGCCGCGATCGAACTGCTCGACCAGGAGTCGGTGACCTACGCCCTCGACGTGGTGTCGGTGATCGAGTCGACCCTGGACGACCCCCGCCAGATCCTGATGGGCCAGCAGCACCATGCCCGAGGTGAGGCGGTCGCGCAGATGAAGGCCGACGGCATCGAGTACGACGAGCGGATGGAGCTGCTAGAGGAGATCACCTGGCCGAAACCGTTGGAGGAACTGCTCTATCCCGCGTTCGAGATGTACCGCGGCGGGCACCCCTGGGTCTCCGAGTTCTCCCTCTCCCCCAAGTCGGTGGTGCGGGACATGGTGGAGAACGTGATGACGTTCGCCGAGCTGGTCAGCCACTACGGGCTGGCCCGCTCCGAGGGTCTGGTGCTGCGCTATCTCGCCGACGCCTACCGGGCGCTGCGTCAGACCGTGCCCGACGCGGCCCGCACCGAGGAGCTCGAGGACATCACCGAGTGGCTGGGCGAGCTGATCCGCCAGGTCGACTCGTCGCTGCTGGACGAGTGGGAGCAGCTGACCAATCCGGGCGTGGAGTCCGACGATCAGCAGATCGCGTTCGGCGCCGACATCCCGCGCCCGGTCTCCGCGAACACCAGGGCCTTCAAGGTGATGATCCGCAATGCGATGTTCAAGCGGATCGAGCTGGCCTCGCGCAAGCGCTGGGACGCGCTCGCCGAACTCGGCGACGGACTGGAGTCGGAGGACTGGTCCGATCTGATGGAGCTGTACTTCGACGAGTACGACGAGATCGGCACCGGGCCCGATGCCAGGGGACCGCAACTGTTCTCGGTCGAGGTGGAGCCGGAGCTGTGGCGGGTGCGCCAGACCATCGCCGATCCGCAGGGCGATCACGGCTGGGCGCTGGTCGGCGAGGTGAACCTGGCGGAGTCGGACGCGGCGGGCGAGGTGGTGTTCGACGAGTTCGAGGTCGTCGAGGGGTGAGCGCGATGCTGCTGCGGGGGGCTCGGTTGGCGCCGGGAGAGGCGCCGACGGATCTGATGGTCACCGGCGACCGGATCGGCGGCGACGGCTCCGCCGCGCCGGACGTCGTCGATCTCGGTGGCCGGCTGGTGCTCCCGGGTCTGTGGGACGCGCACGTGCACCTTGACCAGTGGGCCCTCTCGCGCGCCGCGCTCGACCTGTCGGGGGCGACCTCCGCCGCGCACGCCGTTCGGTTGATCGCGGAGCATCTGCCGTCCGCGGATACCGACGTCGTCGTCGCACACGGGTTCCGGGACGGCCTGTGGCCGGACTCCCCCACCGCCGCGCTGCTGGACGCGGCCACCGCGGACCGCCCGGTCGTCGCGATGAGCGGCGACCTGCACAGCGGCTGGTTCAACACCGCTGCGCTGCGGCGCTTCTCGCTCGCGCCGCACCCGAGCGGACTGCTCACCGAGACCGAGTTCATGCCCATCATGAACGACGTGCAGCGCGTCGACCCGGCGGTGCTCGATCGCCGGGTCGACGCGGCGGTACGGGCCGCGGCCGCGCGCGGGGTGGTCGGGGTGACGGACTTCGAGATCGCTGACAACCGCGCGGTGTGGGCGCGGCGGATCGCCGCGGGCACCGACCTGCTGCGGGTTCGGTGCGGCATCTGGCCGCGGTGGCTCGACCAGGCGATCGCCGACGGTGCGGGCACCGGGGACCCGGTGCCGGGCACCCGCGGGCTGGCGACGGTCGGGCCGATGAAGGTGATCGTGGACGGATCGCTCGGCACCAGGACCGCGTACTGCCACGACCCGTATCCGGGCGGCGGGAACGGGGTGCTGTCGGTGCCGCCGCGCGCGCTGATCGGGCTGATGTCGCGGGCCACCGGCCACGGGCTCGAGTGCGCGATCCACGCGATCGGCGACCAGGCCTGCGAGCACGTGCTCGACGCCTTCGCGGCCACCGGTGCACGCGGGTCCGTCGAGCACGCACAACTGGTGGCGGCGAAGGACTTTCGGCGCTTCGCCGACCTGGGTGTGACCGCGAGTGTCCAGCCCGCACACGTGCACGACGACGCGGACCTGGCCGAACGTTACTGGGCCGGCCGCACCGGCCGGGCCTTCCCGTACGGCACCCTGCTGTCCTCGGGTGTGCGGTTGGCGTTGGGCTCGGACGCCCCGGTGGCGCCGCTGGACCCGTTGCTGACCCTCGCCGCCGCGGTGGACCGCACCCTGCCCGACGGCCGGGTGTGGCACCGCGAACACGAGATCCCGTGGGAGGTTGCCCTCGCCGCGTCGACCGGCGGCCGCGCGAGGGTCACGACCGGTGACCTCGCGGACCTGGTGGTGCTGGACACCGACGAGCTGCCTGCCACCGGCGCCGGCCTGGCCTCGATGCCCGTGTGGGGCACGATGCTCGGCGGGCGGTGGACCTACGAACCGGCGGCCTAGTCCTCGTTCGGGTGGTGGATCGGCTTCGCGAACCGCTGCTTGCGGTTCGACTGCTCGCGGCGGGTCGCCTGCTGCTCCTTGATCCGCTTCTCGTCCTTGCGGACCTCCACCAGGGACTTGCGCTCGGCCTGCAGCCAGTCCGGCTGATCGGCGAGCAGCGCCTCGATCTGAGCGGTGGTGAGCGCCTCCTCGACGCCGCCGCGGGCCAGCCCGGCGATCGAGACGCCGAGCTTGTCGGCGACCACGGACTTCGGGTGCGGGCCCTCGGCGCGCAGGTCGGTCAGCCACTGCGGCGGGTTCGTGCGCAGCTCGGCGAGCTCGTCACGAGTCACCACGCCGTCGCGGAACTCGGCGGGGGTTGCCTCGAGGTAGACGTCCAGCTTCTTCGCGGCGGTCGCCGGCTTCATCGTCTGGGGTGTCTTCTGCGCGCTCATGGGGTTCAGCCTATCGAGCTGCCACCCGAGCTCCCCGCCCCGGTAGCCTGGCGGAATGACCGAGCCCGATGCGCCCACCCCGTTCCGGCTCGCCTATGTGCCCGGCGTCACGCCGTCCAAGTGGGTGCGGATCTGGGGCGAACGCCACCCCGACGTCCGGCTGGAGCTGGTCGTCACCACCGCGGCCGACGCGCCGACTCTGCTGCGTGACGGGCTCGCGGACGCCGGCCTGGTGCGGCTGCCGATCGACGGCGGCGGCCTGAGCGTGATCGCGCTCTACGAGGAGACCCCGGTCGTGGTGGTGCCGAAGGACCACGTGGTCACCGCGGCTGACGAGGTGTCGACGGCGGACCTGGAGGGCGAGATCGTGCTGCACCCGCTCGACGACGCCCTGGACTGGGAGTCGCTGCCGGGGACGCCCGCGGCCCAGCGGCCCGCCACCACCGCCGACGCGATCGAGCTGGTCGCGGCCGGGATCGGGGTGCTGGTGCTGCCACAGTCGCTGGCCCGGCTGCACCACCGCAAGGACCTCACCTACCGCACCGTCACCGATGCACCGGAATCGCCGGTCGCGCTGGCCTGGCCGCAGGACGCGACCACCGACCGGGTGGAGGAGTTCGTCGGGATCGTGCGCGGCCGCAGCGTCAACAGCTCCCGCGGTCGGGATGCGCAGGAGCCTGCCCCCAAGCGCACCGCCTCCCAGAAGGCCGCCGCGAAACAAGCGGCGCGGGTCAAGGCGGGCAAGAACCCGACCCCCCGGAACAGCAAGGGCGGCAAGCCCGCCAAGCGCGGCAGGCGCTGACGCGCCTGTGCGCGGTTGACGAGTCCTGAGACTCGTCAACCGCGCACAGGCGGCGTAGCCGCCTACACCTCGATGATCATGGCGATGCCCTGGCCGCCGCCGCCACAGAGGGCCGCCGCACCCTTGCCGCCGCCGCGCGCCTTGAGCGAATGCGCCAGGGAGAGGACGATCCTCGCACCGGACATGCCGACCGGGTGCCCGACCGCGATGGCACCGCCGTGGATGTTGACCTTGTCCGCGTCGACGCCGAGCTGACGCATCGACGCGATCGCGACACCGGCGAACGCCTCGTTGATCTCGAGCAGGTCGAGGTCGGCGACGGTGGTCTCACCGTCACGCTTCAGCGCCGCCTCGATGGCGTTGGCGGGCTGGTGCAGCAGGGAGGTGTCGGGGCCCGCGACGAGGGCATGCGCCTTGATCTCGGCGATCCACTCGATCCCCCGGGCCTCCGCAACGTCCTTACGCATCACGATGACGGCGGCCGCGCCGTCCGACAGCTGCGAGGACGCGCCCGCCGTGATGGTGCCGTCCTTCGCGAACGCCGGACGCAGCTTGCCGAGGGAGTCCACGGTGGTCCCCGCGCGGATGCCCTCGTCGTCGGCGACGGTGACGGCACCCTTGCGGGACGCGATCTCCACCGGTGCGATCTCGGCCGCGAACGCGCCCGACTCGGTCGCGGCGGCGGCGAGGCGGTGCGAGCGGGCCGCGAACTCGTCCTGCTCGGCGCGGCTGATGTTCTCCGAGGCCTGGTAGCTCTCGGTGGACGCGCCCATCGACACGCCGTCGAACGCGCACACCAGGGCGTCCCGATCGAGGGCGTCCTCGAAGCCGGTGGTGCCGTACTTCAGTCCGGTCCTGGCTCCGCGCACCAGGTACGGCGCGTTCGTCATCGACTCCATGCCGCCCGCGACCACGACATCGGCGGCGCCGGTGGCGATCAGCCGGTCGGCCTGCATGATCGCCTCGAGGCCGGACAGGCAGAGGTTGTTCACGGTGGTGGCGGGCACCGTCATCGGCAGGCCCGCCGCGACCGCCGCCTGCCGCGCCGGGTTCGGGCCGACACCGGCCTGCACCACGGTGCCCATCACCACTGCGTCGACACCATCGGTACCGAGGCCGCTGCGTTCGAGGGCGGCGGCGATCGCGCGCCCACCCAACTCCGCCGCCGTCAGCGACGCCAGCGCGCCGGAGAGCTTTCCGATCGGGGTCCTGGCCCCCGCCACGATGACACTGGTGCTCACGCTGAATCTCCTTCGTCGTTCGATCGCCGCACACCGGTGCGGGTTCGATCCATCGTCCCATCCGCTCCCCGGGGCGACCGTCGTGGGCGGTGACGGTCTCAGCGTTCCCCGTCGACCCGGTACCGGATCAGGCGGGAGCTGTTGGCGACCACGGCGACCGAGGACGCGTTGTGCAGGATCGCCGCGAACACCGGGGACAGCGCGCCGCCTGCCCCGACCAGCAGGCCGAGTGCGTTGACGGCGATGGACATCGAGTAGTTCTGCCGGATCAGGCGGACCGCGTGACCGCCGAGGTCGCGGACGTCGAGCAGTCGGGTCAGATCGTCGCTCGCGAGCGCGACGTCGGCGGTCTCGACGGCGACGTCCGTACCCGCCAGGCCCATCGCTATCCCGATGTCGGCAGCGGCGAGCGCCGGTGCGTCGTTGGTGCCGTCGCCGACCATCGCGACCACATGGCCCTCGGCCCGCAGGCGCTGCACGACCTCCAGCTTGTCGTCGGGGAGCACCTCGGCACGCCACTCCTCGATCCCCAGCTCCGCGGCGACCGCGGCGGCCGTCTCCGGATGGTCGCCGGTGAGCATGATCACCCGCCGCGCCCCGGTGGCCCGCAATCGGTCAAGGACCGATTGCGCCTCCGGTCGCAGCTCGTCGCGCAGGCTGATCAGGCCGACCAGCCTGCCGTCGACGGCCAGCAGCAGCGGGGTCTCCGCCCGGCGACGTAACTTGCCGACCCAGTCGGCGGCCCGTTTCGACACCCGCACGTTCTCCGATTCCAGCAGTGACACGCTGCCGAGCAGCAGTGTCCTGCCGTCGGCCCAGGTGCGCATGCCCAGCCCGACGAGCACCTCGCACTCCTGGTGCGGCGGGATCTCGATGTGCCGTTCCGCCGTCGATCGCAGCACCGCCTCGGCCAGCGGATGCCGCGAGTGGATCTCGGAGCTCGCGGCGTAGGCCAGCACCTGATCGGGTCGCCAGTCCTTCGCCAGCGCGACGATATTGGTCACCACCGGCCTACCGACGGTCAGGGTTCCCGTCTTGTCGAAGACGAACGCGTCCACCCGGCCCGCGTCCTCGAGGTGCGAGCCGCCCTTGATGAGGATGCCCCGCCTGGCGCCGTTGCCGATGGCCGCGCTGATCGCCGTCGGCGTCGCGAGCCCGACCGCGCACGGGCAGGCGACGAGCAGCATGGTCATCGCCCGGCGTACGTCCCGCGTCGCGGCCAGTGTCAGAGCCGAGAGCACGAAGGAGGCGGGCACGAACCGGCGCGAGAAGTTCTCCCCCACCGTCTGGATCGCGGCCCTGTCCTCCTGCGCCTCCTCGACGCGGGTGATGATCCGACCGATGGTGGTGTCATCGCCGACCGCGTCCGCACGCACCACCAGCCTGCCCCGCATCACGACCGAGCCGGCGTGCACCCTGGCCCCTGCGACGATGCTCGCGGGCAGCGTCTCGCCGGTGATCGCGGACCGGTCGACGATGGCCTCGCCCTCGATCACGATCCCGTCGACCGCGAGGGCGACGTGCTCGTGCACGATCACCTCGTCGCCGATCTCCAGCGCGTCGATCCCGACCTGGATCTCACTCCCGTCGGCGGTCCGGACCCAGGCGGTGTCCTGGGTGCCCTTGAGCAGGTCCGAGATGGCGCGTCGGGTCCGGCGCAGGGTCAGATCCTGAAGGTACTCACCGATGTTCAGGAGCCACAGCACGGTGAGGGCGACGACATTCTCACGGAGCACGAGGCTGGCGACGGTCGCGGCCGAGACCAGCGCGTCGGTGCCGGGCGCCCGGCTGCCGCGCAGCGCCCGCAGCGCCCCGCGCAGAAAGGGGTATCCCGTGAACACCGTCGCCCCGGTGGCCACGGCGCGTCCGGTGGGGCCCAGCAGCGCGGGCCTCCCGAGTGCGTGCCGGCGGAAACCGAGCAGCACGAGCGCCGCCCCGCCGACCGCCATCCGCACGACGTCCGCGTTACCGATGTCCGCAGAGGTGGGCGCCCGATCCGGCACCAGGGCGTCGGGGATGAGCCTGCTGGCGCCGATGGCCGCCGCGAATCCGTCCCGGTCGGCGGTGCGGGGCGAGTACCAGATGACGATCGAGGCGGTGCGCGGATAGGCGTGCACGGCCCGCACCCCGGTCAGGGTGCCGACGGCGTCCTCGACGGCGACCGCCCGCGGCCGGCTGCCCCGCAGCCACGGCGCGTGCATCCGCACCCGTCCACCCGCGTCGGAGAGGACGGTCAGGTCTCCGACCGCGGTCGGAACCTGATGCAGCACCGCCGGTTCCGCGGACATCTCGCCCTAGTGAGCGTGCCCGTGGCCGCCCGCGTCCGCAACCCCTGGCGGCGGCACCTCTTCGCCGAGGCGCTCGCGCGCTTCGGCCACCACGTCAGCCATCGTGAGACGGGCGGACTCCGCGCCTTCCTCCGCCTTGCGGGCGCCCCGCAGGCCCCACTCGGTGGCCGTCACGGCGGCCTCCCGCAGCGGCGCCCTCGCGACGATCCGCCGCGCCCCGTTGTAGGCGGCGACCCCCACGGCCCCGGTGACCACCGTCGAGGCGGCCTTGATGATCAGTCCGTGCAGAGGCATCGTCGTTCCTCCTGCTGGTGCGGCGTATGTCCATTGTGACGCACCGACACGCGATCGCGGAGGCCTATCGGGAACCCGCGGACGGCGTCGCGGCAGCGCCAGGCGCGACCGACCGCACCACATCGGCGAGCCTGCGGTAGCCGTCGGCCCGCCCGCTGGAGGAGCGGAACACCAGGCCGATCGTCCGGCCCGGCGCCGGGCTCGCGAACCGGGCGGTGGCGAGGTCGCCGCGGCGGGTCTCCACCGGGACCGCCGAATCCGGCACCAGGGTCACCCCGAGGCCACCAGCGACGCACTGCACCACGGTCGCGAGCGAGGTCGCCCTGGTGTCCCCGGACGACGGGTGCGCGTCCACCGAGCGGCACAGGTCGAGAGTCTGGTCGCGGAGGCAGTGCCCCTCGTCGAGCAGCAGCAGCGGCAGGTCGTCGAGCACCTGTGGCGACAGGTCGACCCGCCCGGCCAACTCGTGGTCACCCGGCACCACCATCACGAAATCCTCTGTGTAGAGAGGGATCTCCACCAACCCGGTCGCCTCCGACGGGAGCGCAAGGACAGCGACGTCCAGCACGCCCGCGCGCAGCGAATCCAGCAGCCGCGCGGTCTGGTCCTCGATCACCTGGGGCACCACGGCGGGCAACTCCGCACGCATCGCGGGCAGCAGAGCGGGCAGCACGTACGGCGCGACGGTCGGGATCAGACCCATGCGAAGCGGACCGCCGAGCCGGTCCCCCACGCCCGCCGCGGTGGCCACGAACCCGTCCGCCGCCTCGAGGATCATCTTCGCCTGCGCGAGCAGCTGGGTGCCTGCGTCGGTCACGAGCACCCGACGGGTGCTGCGCTCGATCAGCTGCACCCCGAGCCCGTTCTCGAGCGCCGCAAGCGCCTGCGACAACGTGGGCTGGCTCACATTCAATCGCGCTGCCGCGGTACCGAAGTGGCGGTATTCGGCGACCGCGACGAAGGCACGCAGCTGCGACAGTGTGGGTTGATAAGTCTGATCAGCCATGCCTATCAGTGTAGTGGCATATATCGCCTTTACCTTTTGAAAGGTTTCGGGCACTATGGACTCATACCAAAGAGCGCAGGTCAGCGGGGACCCGCGAGACCCGCTCCCGGTATCGAAATCACCCCGGCGTAGCCACCAGTGTGGTTGCCCGTGCCCGACGATCCATCACAAGTAGGAGGACGAGACATATGGCTCTGCTGACCATCGGCGACCAGTTCCCGGCGTACAACCTCAAGGCCGTCATCGGCGGGGACCTGTCCAAGGTCGACGCCCAGCAGCCTGACGACTACTTCACCCAGGTCACCAGCGACGACTACGCCGGCAAGTGGCGGATCGTGTTCTTCTGGCCCAAGGACTTCACCTTCGTGTGCCCCACCGAGATCGCCGCGTTCGGCAAGCTGAACGAGGAGTTCGCGGATCGCGACGCCCAGGTGCTCGGCGCCTCCGTCGACAACGAGTTCGTGCACTTCCAGTGGCGCGCACAGCACGACGAGCTCAAGACCCTCCCCTTCCCGATGCTCTCGGACCTCAAGCGTGAGCTGGCCGAGGCCACCGGCGTCCTCAACGCCGACGGCGTCGCGGACCGCGCCACCTTCATCGTGGACCCGAACAACGAGATCCAGTTCGTCTCCGTGACCGCCGGTTCCGTCGGCCGCAACGTCGACGAGGTGCTGCGCGTGCTCGACGCACTGCAGTCCGACGAGCTGTGCGCCTGCAACTGGAAGAAGGGCGACCCGACCATCAACGCCGGCGAGCTGCTGGCCGAGAGCGTCTAGTCATGAGCGTCGAGAACCTGAAGAACTCGCTGCCCGAGTACGCCAAGGACCTCAAGCTGAACCTCAGCTCGCTGGCCCGGTCCACCGAGCTGAACGAGCAGCAGCTCTGGGGCACCTTCCTCGCCGCAGCGGCCGCCACCCGGTCCGCGACCGTGTTGCGGGAGATCGCGGAAGAGGCCGCCGACAACCTGTCGGCGGAGGCGTACAACGCCGCCCTCGGCGCCGCGTCGATCATGGGCATGAACAACGTCGCGTACCGCGCAAAGAGCTTCCTCGGTGACGATTTCACCCAGGTGCGCATGGGCCTTCGCATGAACATCATCGGCAGCCCCGGCGTCGAGAAGGCCGACTTCGAGCTGTGGTCGCTCGCGGTGTCGACCATCAACGGTTGCCACGACTGCACCGCCGCCCACGACGCGGTGGTCCGCAAGGAGGGCCTGACCAAGGAACAGGTCTGGGAGGCCGTCAAGGTCGCCGCCACCCTCCAGGGCGTGGCCCAGGCGGTCACCGCCAGCGAGACCCTCGCGGGCGCGGGCGTCTAGTCCGGCTTCACCCTCAAACCCGAAGGTGTCTTTTGTGCGATCGGATCGCACAAAAGGCACCTTCGGTCGTTACCGGCGGTATCGTTTAACGATGAGTATCGAGGTTGACGTCGTCAGGGTCTTCACCGATGCGAACGGCCACCACGGCAACGCATTGGGCATCGTGGATGCGGCATTGGTGCCGGCGGAGCGCAGGCAGGGCCTGGCCGCCGAACTCGGGTTCAGCGAGACGATTTTCGTCGAACTACCCGGCCCTGGCGCCGCGAGCGCGCGGGCGCAGATCTTCACCCCCGCCACCGAACTGCCCTTCGCCGGGCACCCGACGGTCGGCCTGTCCTGGTGGCTGCGCGAACGGGGCGCGGCCGTCGACGTCCTCGAGGTCCCGGCCGGTCCGGTCACCACCTACGTCGACCACGGGATGACCTGGGTGCGCGCCAAACCCGACTGGGCGCCCGAGTTCACCCTGCACCCGAAACCCGACTCCGCGGCAGTGGTCTCCACCAGGGCGGACTCGTTCGAATCCGGACACCACTACGTCTGGGCGTGGGCAGGCGAGGGTGCGATCAGATCCCGAATGTTCGCCCCGCTCATGGGGATACCGGAGGACGAGGCCACCGGCGCGGCGGCGGTCCGGATCACCGAGCACCTGCGCCGAAGCCTGCACATCACCCAGGGGCGCGGGTCGCAGATCTACACCGTCTACGCACGCGACGGATGGGTCGACGTCGGCGGACGCGTACACCCGGACCGAACGCTGAGCGTGTAGACCCACCGGCTATCCGGACAGCGCGCGATCGACCGCCGCCTCGATGAGTTCGTCGATCTCGCTGTCCGAGAACAGCTCCGGCAGCGTCAGCCGGTCGACGATCAACCAGTTCAGCGCGAGATAGAGCAGGCGGACCGTGGTGGCGTCGCCCGGCATGCCCGCCTGCAGGTGATTGGTGACGTTGAAGTCCAGGTCGGCCCGGATCCGTTCGGTCAGCACCGCGCGCAGCTCCGGTCGCCGGGTCGCCTCGAGCCTGAGCTCGAGCAGGGCGAGGAAGCCCGTGCGGAACTCGGTGATCCGGCCGACGACCTCGCGCATCAGCCCGACCAGATGATCACGATCGTGCGGACCGCCGAGGCTCTGCGCCAAGGACTCGTCATCGGGGGTCAGCCGCTCATAGAACCGGCCGCCCGCCTGAGCCAACAGGTCGTCGCGGTTGGCGAAATAGTTCGACGCCGTACCCGGCGGCACCCCCGCCCGCGAATCGACGGCCCGGAAGGTGAGCCCGCGCGCACCCAGTTCCGCCAGGACCTCGATCGCGGCGTCGACCAACGCCGCTCGTCTCTCCGGATTGCTCCGCACTTGACACCACTCCATCCGTAGTACTACGTTCAGACCACTTCAAATAGAGTACTACGGACGGAGCACTTATATGCGCAAGCTTGTGTACTACGTGGGAATCTCGCTCGACGGTTACATCGCCGGCCCGGGCGGCGAATGGGAATTCATGCTCTCGGACGAGGTGACGGCATGGATCACCCAGCGATACCCGGACACCGTCCCCACCCACATCCGCCCGCACGTCGGCCTCGACGGCACCGCCAACCAGGCGTTCGGCGCGGTGGTGATGGGCCTCGGGACCTATCAGCCCGGCCTCGACGTCGGCGTCACCAGCCCCTACGCCCACCTGAAGCAGTACGTGGTCTCGACCACCCTCGGCGAGATCGCCGATCCGGCGGTCGAGCTGGTCACCGGCGACCCGATCGGCCTCGTCCGCGAGCTCAAGGCCCAGGAGGGGATGGACGTCTGGCTCGCGGGCGGCGGAAAGCTGGCGGGCACCCTGCTGCCCGAGATCGACGAACTCGTCATCAAGCGCTACCCCGTGATCGCGGGGGCAGGCATCCCGGCGTTCGACGGGGCGTTCCTGCCGACGCGGTTCACCCCGACCCGCACCGAGTCCTTCGACAGCGGCGCCTCGGTCACCTGGTTCTCCCGGACCCCGGCGGCCTGATCCGACACGGGGCCGGTCGCCGTCAGCTCTCCGGCGACCGGCCCGCCGCGAGATCGGCATCGCTGAGCAGCACCTCGATCTCCCCGCCCAGCGTCACCCCCGGGGCCAGCGGCAGCCGGTCGCCGCTCCAGAATCGGCCCGGGTCATACCAATTCGTCTTGCGGCGCTCCGTGAGCAGCCCCATCGACTCATAGGTCTGCGCGACCACCTCGGCGCAGTACGCGCTCTCGAGACCCGCCGAAGCCTCCGCGGAATCCCGGGACGAACTGCGCCGCAGCGACGGCAGCCGACCACCGAACCAGCGCGTGACCAGCTTCGCCGTGGACGGGAACGGCGTGCCGTCGAGCCGCGCGACGGTGCGCATCAGCGCGTCCTCCTGCTCCCGGGTCACCGGCTCCTCGAGCTGCCGCAGCCAGCCACGCTGACCGTACTTCGCACCCCACACCTGGACCGCCTGCCGCAGATCGTGCAGCTGCACGCCGCGCTGGAACCGCCCGGTCCACATGTCCTGCAAGGAATGTCCGAGCTCCGCGTGCCACATCAGCGGCGGCATGTCATCGAGAACCACCGACATCCCGACGTGGTTCACGGGGCTGTTCGTCAGCGTCTGGATCGCCCGATCGGCGCCCGAGTGGCCGCGGAAGATCCAGATGTCCCCGGTTCGGGTGGCATCCACGGCCTCGTCGAGGCTCACCTGCGATTCGTGCATCCGGCGACTCATGCACCTAGCCTAGAGCGATGCGCATGGACGGCAGGAACGTGTGGAAGCTCGTCGGACTCGCGGGCGTCGTCGGGGTCGCGGCCACGGGGGCACTCGCCGCGCGCGCCGAACGCAAGCGCCGCGCCTACACCCCCGACGAGGTCCGGTCCCAGCTGCACGCCCGTTTCGCGCAGGCCACCGCCGCGGCCGACCTCCCGCGGGTGGATCTGATCGAGGTGAAACCGACTCTGCGCGAACGCGTGTCGGGACTCTTCCGGCGTGTTCGCCGGCAAGGCGGGAACTGACAAGCCCGATCAGGTGATCCGGTCACCTCAGGTTTCGGACGCGGTCTGGGACAGATCGGACTTCCCCGACAGTTCGACATGGACCGTGGTCCTCACCGGAGCCGAGCGATCGGAGATCGTCGAGGCGGCCAGATCCGACGCACCCGACGACTCACGCCTGTTCCCCACCCTTCGGTCCCGCTGCGTCCAGTGGGCGCACACGCTGAACTCGGGATGCGGTTTCGTCCTGCTGCGCGGGTTCCCCCTGGACGAACTCGGCACCGAGGAGATCGAGCGGGCCTATCTCGCGCTGGGATCCATGCTCGGCGATCCGGTGAGTCAGGATCGCGACGGCTCGGTGCTCACCCACATTCGCGACGAGCGGATCGAGCGGACCGATCCCACCGTCCGGCTCTACCGGACCAGGGAGCGCCAGGATTTCCACACCGACGGTTCCGACCTGGTCGCGCTGCTGTGCCTGGCCGAGGCGGCGACCGGAGGCGAGAGCTGGATCGCCAGCTCGGCAGCCATCTACAACGAGGTGCTGCGGCGGCGGCCGGATCTCCTCGAAGTCCTCTACTCCCCCATGCCCTGGGACCGCAACGGTGAAGAGGCCGCCGGCGACCCCCCGTACTTCGAACTCGCCCCACTCAATGACATCGGCGGAGCACCCCGCCTGTTCTACATCAGCTGGTACATCCGAGACTCCCAACGGCACCCGCAGGCCCCGCGACTGACGGCGGAGCAACTCGAGGCCCTCGAACTCGTCGAGGCCATCGCCAACGAGCCGCGCTTCCACGTCGAGATGGTCTTCGAACCCGGCGACGTCCAGATCCTGAACAACGGACGCATCCTGCACGCCCGCAACGCCTACCAGGACCACCCCGACCTCGACAGGCGCAGGCACCTGCTGCGATTGTGGCTGTCGGCCGCGAGCGCACACAGCGTCGCGGAACCGCTGCGATCGGGCATCCCGCGGCGCTGAACCGGCGGGCCGATCACGGGGGTGGGGTCGAAAGGCCCTAGCCGCGGCCGATCCCCGGGCAGATAATTGACTGTCCGGTATCGAGGGAGCTCCCAGGCGAGGTTCCCGGGCACCGGTCAACGGTGAGGAGACGGTCATGGACACCGCGGTGCCGGACACCGGCGTCATCCAGAGTGCGGTCGATCTGGCGTGCCGCGCGCCGTCGGTGCACAACAGCCAGCCCTGGCGGTGGCGATACTCCGCGGGTCGGCTCGACCTGTTCAGCGAGCGCACCCGGCTCCTGCCCTCCGCCGATCCGTCGGGACGCCAGCTGCACATCAGCTGCGGCGCGGCGCTCCATCACGTCGAGGTCGCCCTCACCTCGCTGCGCTGGCGATCGGACATCGACCTCCTGCCGGAGCCCAGCCTTCCCCGGCTCGTCGCCGCCATCCACTGTCACCGGGACGCGACCCCGCGCTCACACGACTTCGACCTGGTCACCGCCATCCGCCACCGCCGCACCGATCGCAGACCCTTCGGCCCACTCGCCGCGGAGGCGGGACCGGTCGGGCGGCTGGGCGATCAGGCGGGCAGGTTCGGCGTCACGCTGACGGTGCTCGCGCCCGAGGCGAGGACGACGCTGGCCGCGGCGACCGACGCCAGCTCCGCGGCCAGGCGGTACGACTCCGACTACCAGGCCGAACTGCACTGGTGGGCCGGGCACTCCCTCACCGGCGAGGGGATACCACCCGGTTCGCTGGCGACCACCGGCGAGAGCGCACATGTCCCGATCGGGCGAGCGTTCCCGCGTCCCGGCAGGCAGGAGTCGACGCCCGGGCCGGGCGTCGACGAGTCCACCGTGCTGATGCTGAGCACCGATTCCGACTCACCCGCCGCCTGGACGCGGTGCGGGCAGGCGCTGTCCGCGGTCCTGCTCGAGGCGACGTCGAGAGGGATCGCGACCTGCCCGCTGACTCACCTCACCGAGGTCGAAACGAGCCGGGACATGATCGCGGCGCTGGCGCCCGACGCCGGACTCCCCCAGGTCCTGCTCCGGATCGGCTCGGTCACCGGCTCGCCCCCGGCGGGGCGCACGCCGCGCCGATCGACCGCAGAGGTTCTCACCCTGCACTGAACCGTCGACCGGCGGGCGCGAGCGCTCAGCCGAGCGCCTTGAGGACCCCCGCCGCCATCTCGGCCACCTCGTCGTCGCTCATCACGAAGGACGGCGAGAACTGCATGGCGCCGACGCCCGCCGCGCGACCCGAGATGCCGTGCTCCCGAAGGGTCTTGACAAACGGCAACGCCTCCGCGGGATCCGTGAGCTGCACCGCCGCCACCGCACCGAGACCGCTGCGCACCTCCGCGACCCGCGGGTGCTCGGCCAGCGGCGACAGGTGCTCGTGCAGCGACCGCTCGAGCCGAGCGGACTCCTCGAGCAGGTTCTCCCGCTCGATGATGTCCAGGTTCGCCAGCGCCGCGGCTGCCGCGCCCGCGTGCCCGCCATAGGTGTACCCGTGCCGCCACCACACGCCGCCGGAGAAGAAGGGCTCGGCGACCCGGGGCGCGATGAATACCGCACCCATCGGGACGTATCCGGAGGTCAGTCCCTTCGCCGTGGTCACCATGTCCGGCTGCAGGTCGAAACGGGTCGAGGCGAACCACGAGCCGCCGATCCGGCCGAAGCCCGTGACCACCTCGTCGACGACGAACAGGATGTCGTGGTCACGGCAGATCTGCCGCACCTCGGCGAGGTAGCCCTCCGGCGGCAGGTAGATCCCGCCCGCGCCGATGATCGGCTCGACGAAGAAGGCCGCGATCGTGTCCGCGCCCTCCCGCTCGATGAGCTCGAGCAGGCTCTTGCCGTTGTCCCACTCGACCGTCCTGGCGTCCGGCATCAGCTCGCCGTAGCCTTCCCGGTTCACGGGGATGCCTGCCAGTGCGGTGCCCGCCACGTGCATGCCGTGGTACGCCTTCTGCCGCCCGACCACGATCCGCTTGTTCGGCTTGCCCATCTCGTGCCAGTAGCGCCTGGCCAGCTTGGCCGCGGTGTCAACCGAGTCGGAGCCGCCCGAGGTGAAGAAGATCTTGCTACCAGGCACCGGCGCGATCGCGGACAGGCGCTCGGCGAGCGCGAACGTCGTCTCGGGCGCGAAATCGCCGAAGTTGGAGAAGTGCGCGATCGACCTGAGCTGCGTGGCGACCGCGTCCGCGATCTCGGCGCGACCGTGCCCGACGTTGGTGAACCAGAGGCCCGCCGTCGCGTCGAGGTAGCGGTTGCCCTTGTCGTCCCAGATGTACGCGCCGTCGCCGCGGCTGACGACGAACGGACCGCCATCGCTCACCGCGCCCATGTCCGCGAATCCGTGCCACAGTGCCTGGGTGTTCGTCACGCCATCTCCTCGCTCTCGCCGGTGGCGATCCCTTCCGCCGCCATCCGGCGCTCGGTTCCACCGTATCGCCACCGCTGGGCGAGCCTGCCCGCGGCGTTGACCGCGAACGACATCAGCACCATGGCCAACAGCAGCACCACCAGCCCGATGGACATCTGCAGGTAGCCCTGCACGCGGGGGTCGATGAACGGATACGGGTACCAATCCACGATCGGGCCACGGACGAGTGTGTAGACGCCGTACACGACCGGGAACGTCAGCCAGGTCATCGACTGCCGGTCGGTGATCCGCATCCGCGGCGGGTTGATCAGCCAGTCCAGGAAGATCGCGAGCGGCAGGATCTCGTGCAGGAGGACGTTGATCCATTTGTCCTGCAGCATCACATCGACGTTGGCGAGCAGGGCCGCGTAGATGATCCCTGTGATGACCATGTACACGGTGGTCGCGCCGCGAAAGAGCTGCCAGTTCCGCGACTGCGGGTCCGCGAACGCCCCGACGAGGAACACGATCACCGTCAACACGTTGCTGAGGATGGTGAAGTAGCTGAAGTAGTTCGTGGTCGAGAACGTCTCGCTGTCGATGTTGCGCAGCGGAATCCAGACCAGCGCGAGGATCCCGAGACCGGCGAACACCAGCCGCAGCGCCCGCCAGATCGGATTCGTGTGTGGGTAGACCGGGGTCTCCGTGGCAGCAGTCACCCGCAGATGTTCGCACAGGGCAACAGCGGGCTGCGGTATTTGAGTGGCGGCCTTTCGATAGGCTGGTCCGAGCATGTCCACCACACCTTCGCCCGAGCTGCCCGACGTCGACCGGCGCGAGCTCAAGCGCCGCCTGGCCCACCTCTCCCTCCGGGACGAGCACCGACTCCGGCGTCGCCTCGACCGCGCCTCGAACCCCGAGGCCCTCACCGGGCTCCTCCGCGAGGTCTCGCAGGCGGAGACCCGCATCGCATCCCGCCGCGCGAACACCCCGAAGACCAGCTACCCGGACAACCTTCCGGTCAGCCTGCGCCGTGACGACATCGCCGCCGCGATCGCCGCGAACCAGGTCGTCATCGTGGCCGGCGAGACCGGATCCGGTAAGACCACCCAGATCCCGAAGATCTGTCTCGACCTCGGGCGTGGGGTGCGCGGGCTGATCGGGCACACCCAGCCGCGCCGGATCGCCGCGCGCACCGTCGCCGAGCGCATCGCCGAGGAGTTGGACACCCCGCTCGGCGAGGCCGTCGGCTACACGGTCCGCTTCACCGACCAGGTGTCGGACGGCACCCTGATCAAGCTGATGACCGACGGCATCCTGCTCGCCGAGATCCAGCGCGACCGGATGCTGCGCCGGTACGACACCCTCATCATCGACGAGGCGCACGAACGCAGCCTCAACATCGACTTCATCCTCGGCTATCTCAGGGAACTGTTGCCGCGGCGGCCCGACCTGAAGGTGATCATCACCTCCGCGACGATCGACCCGGAGCGCTTCGCGCAGCACTTCGCCGTGAACGGGGTGCCCGCACCGATCGTGGAGGTCTCGGGTCGCACCTTCCCTGTCGAGGTCCGGTACCGGCCGCTGAGCGTCGACGTCGGCGAGCAGACCATCGATCGCGACCCCGTCGACGCGGTCGGCGAGGCAGTCGAGGAACTGCTCGGCGAGGGTGACGGCGACATCCTGGTGTTCCTCTCCGGCGAACGCGAGATCCGCGACACCGCCGACGCACTGCGGGACCGCAAGCTGCGCGGCACGGAAATCCTTCCGTTGTACGCGCGGCTGTCCGCGGCCGAGCAGCACCGGGTCTTCGAGCGGCACACGGGACGCCGGGTGGTGCTCTCGACCAACGTCGCGGAGACCTCGCTGACGGTCCCCGGCATCCGGTACGTCATCGATCCCGGCACCGCCCGCATCTCCCGGTATTCCGTGCGCACCAAGGTCCAGAGGCTGCCGATCGAGGAGATCTCGCAGGCCTCGGCCCGCCAGCGCGCGGGGCGCTGTGGCCGTGTCGCGGACGGCATCTGCATCCGCCTCTACTCCGAGGACGACTTCGAGTCGCGTCCCGCCTTCACCGAACCCGAGATCCTGCGCACCAACCTGGCGTCGGTGGTGCTGCAGATGACCGCCCTCGGCCTCGGTGACATCGCCGCCTTCCCGTTCGTGGAGGCACCTGATCCGCGTGCGATCCGTGACGGCGTCGCGTTGCTCGAGGAACTCGGGGCGATTAAGCCGGGGGCCAAGGACGGCGTCACCGAGCTGACCCCGGTCGGGCAGGAGCTCGCACAGTTGCCGGTTGACCCCCGGATGGCGCGGATGCTCGCCCATGCGCACAACACCGGGTGCCTGCGCGAGACCCTCATCATCGTCGCCGCGCTGTCGATCCAGGACGTGCGCGAACGGCCCGCCGAACACCAGCAGGCCGCCGACGAGAAGCACGCCAGGTTCACCGTGGCCGGCTCCGATTTCCTCGCCTACCTCAAGCTGTGGGAGTACCTCGGCGAGCAGCGGAAAGAGCTGTCCTCCAACCAGTTCCGGAAGATGTGCAAGAACGAGTTCCTGCACTGGCTGCGGATCAGGGAGTGGCAGGACCTGCACGGCCAGCTCGCGCAGATCACCCGTGGGCTCGGCTGGACCGGCAACGACCAGCCGGCCGGCGAGGCCTCGGTGCACCAGGCGCTGCTGTCCGGGCTGCTCTCCCATGTCGGCCTGCGCGAGGGCGACAAGCGGGACTTTCTCGGCGCCCGCGGCGCCCGGTTCGCGGTGTTCCCCGGTTCCTCGCTGTTCAAGAAGCCGCCGCGCTGGGTGATGGCCGCCGAACTGGTGGAAACCTCCAGGCTCTGGGGCAGGATGGCGGCAGGCATCGAGCCCGAGTGGGCGGAGAAGCTGGCGCCGCACCTGATCAAGCGCACCTACTCCGAGCCACACTGGTCGACCAAGCGCGCCTGCGCGATGGCGTACGAGCGGGTCACGCTGTACGGCATTCCGCTGGTCGCCAAGCGGGCGGTCACCTACAGCTCGATCGACCCCGAGACCTCGCGGGAGTTGTTCATCCGGCACGCGCTGGTGCAGGGCGAATGGCAGACCCAGCACAAGTTCTTCCATCAGAACCGCGCCCTGCTCGAGGATGTCGAGGAGATGGAGACCAGGGCACGCAGGCGCGACATCCTGGTCGACGACGAGGCCCTCTACGAGTTCTACGACCAGCGCGTCGGCCAGGAAGCCGTGTCCGCCAGGCACTTCGACACCTGGTGGAAGCGTGCCAGGCGCACGAATCCGGACCTGCTGAACTTCACGGCATCGACCATCGTCAACGCCGATGCCGCCGGGGTGCTCGGCGGCGACTATCCGAACACCTGGCGCCAGGGCGAGATCTCGTTCCCGCTGACCTACCAGTTCGAACCCGGCACCGAGGACGACGGCGTCACCGCACGCATCCCCGTCGCGCTGCTCGCCCAGGTCCGTCCGGTGGGCTTCGACTGGCTGGTGCCCGGCATGCGCGAGGACCTGGTCACCGCGCTCATCAAGACCCTCCCGAAACCGTTGCGCCGCACCGTGGTCCCCGCACCCGATTACGCCAGGGCGGCACTGTCGGCCGTCAAACCGCGATCCGAGGCGTTGACCATGGCGATCGCCAGGGAACTGTCCCGCATGGCAGGCGCCCCGATCTCGCCCCGTGACTTCGACCTGAGCGCGGTCCCGGATCACCTGAGGATGACCTTCGCCGCGGTCGACGGTTCGGGCAAGGTACTCGGCCGGAGCAAGAGCCTGACCGGGCTCTCCGCCTCGCTCTCGCCCCGCGTCGACGTCGAGGTGGCCAGGGCGGCCTCGAGCACCGAGCGTCCCGCCGCCGCGGCCTGGACGTCGGAGACACTCGGCACCCTGCCGGACAGCGTGACCCGCACCATCGCGGGCCAGAAGGTGGTCGGCTACCCGGCGCTCGTCCCCGAGAAGGAGGGCGTCGCGGTCAGGGTCCTCAGCACCCCGCTCGCGCAGCGCCAGGCGATGCGCGAGGGCACAAGGGCCCTGCTGCTGAGCGCCATCGTCACCCCGACGAAGTCCGCGATCTCCGGCCTCGGCACCCGGGATCGGCTGGCCCTGAGTCAGAACCCGCACGGCAGCGTGGAGGCCCTCGTCGAGGACTGCCGGGCCTGCGCGGTGAACGAGCTGATGGACGCGAACGGCGGGCCGACCCGCACCCCGGAGGCGTTCGAGAAGCTGCAGGCCGCGGTGCGAGCCCAGCTCGCCACTCGGGTGGCGGTACTGGTCCGGTTGGTGGTCCCCGCGCTGTCCCGTGCCCAGGAGCTGCGCGTGATCCTCGATCGCGCCACGGGAGAGGCCGCCGACGATGTGCGCGAGCAGCTCGAGACGCTGATGTACGCCGGATTCGTCACCGACACCGGCACCGACCGGCTGCGGGAGCTGCCCCGGTACCTGGAGGGAGCCATCCGCCGTCTCGAGGCGCTCCCCGCCAGCGCGGGGCGCGACAGCCAGGGCCTGGTGGTGCTGGACGCGGTCTACGAGGATTACGGCCGACTGCTCGGACGCCTGGACGAGCGCAGGCACCACGATCCGGATGTGGACGCGGTCCGCTGGATGATCGAGGAACTGAGGGTCGGCCTGTTCGCGCAGTCGCTCGGGACCCCGTACCCCGTGTCCGAGAAGCGAATCCGAAAGGCGATTGCCGCGATCACCCGGTGACGGTCAGTCGGTCGCGGATTCCTCGCGATGCACGCGCAGGTCCTTGATCTCGCGCTCGAAATCCTCGGCGGAGCTGAAAGAGCGGTACACCGAGGCGAATCGCAGGTAGGCCACCTCGTCGAGGTCGCGGAGCGGGCCGAGGATCGCCAACCCGACCTCGTTGCTGGGGATCTCGGCCGATCCGGCCGCGCGCACGGCCTCCTCGACCTTCTGGGCGAGCTTGTAGAGCGCGTCCTCGTCCACCGCCCGGCCCTGGCAGGCCCGCCGAACGCCGCGGACCACTTTTTCGCGGCTGAACGGCTCGGTGACGCCGCTGCGCTTGACCACCGAGAGCACCGCGGTCTCGACGGTGGTGAACCGCCGACCGCATTCCGGGCATGAACGCCGCCTGCGAATGGCGTTGCCCTCGTCGGCTTCACGAGAGTCGACCACGCGTGAATCGGGATGCCTACAGAACGGGCAATGCATGGCGAATCCTTCGTCGGAACCGAGGAGCCCTGTACGACCACTGGATGTGGTGGGGCTGACAGGGTTCGAGGATACCGCCGCCGGGCGCCCGAGGGCGCGCATCGGGGTTCAGTCCACCGGTCCGACGGGCACCACCAGCGATTGTCCCGTCTGCACCGACGCTCCTGACATGGCGTTCAGGTCGAGAATCCGCGCCACGACCTGCTCGACACGACTCCCCGGTGCGACGCGCGAAGCGACGTCGCTGAGCGTCTCCCCGCCCTGCACCTGCACCACCGCGGTCTCGCCGAGGGCGAACGGCGGGTTCGACCGGGCCTGCGCGATCCCGAGCAGGCCGGCCACGGCGACCGCCGACAGCAGCATCCCCACGAGTAGCGCGCCGATTCCGCTCTCCCGCCCGCTCGTGCCGTGCACGGCCCTTGACACCGGCATCGGCGCCCGGCCGTATTCGACGAAGCCGTCCACCCGGCGTCGACGCGAGGCAACCTGTCGCGACCTGCCGCCGTTCGGGACCGTGTTCTTCGGGACCGCCCTGCTCGTGGGAACTGCCATGCTCATGGGGACTGCCATGCTCATCGGAACCTCCGCCGGTGATCGTTTCGCTTCATTCGTTCACACGTTCGAGTGAACGCATGTTCGATTTCTACCACGGCGGTCCGACAAAGTCTCGACTTGACGCGACACATCTCGAACAGATGTTTGAAACATGCTGGAATCCGGTCTAGATTCGTGTCAGAACCCACATCGACACGGGAGGCCCTCCATGAAGGACGACAGCTCCAACGACGGCTCGGCCGCCACCCCAGGCGGAACCGACCTCGCGGCGGGGCTCACGGATCGACAGCGCCGGGTGCTGGAGGTGATCCGCGCCTCGGTCAGCGAACGCGGCTACCCGCCGAGCATCCGCGAGATCGGCGACGCGGTCGGGCTCACGTCGACCTCGTCGGTCGCGCACCAGCTCCGCACGCTCGAACGCAAGGGCTTCCTGCGGCGCGATCCCAACCGTCCGCGCGCCGTGGACGTCCGCGGGCTGGACGACGGTGTTGCGGCCTCCGACACCGAGGCCGGCTTCGAGAACGCGGCGCAGCCCGCGGGCGAGGGCACCGAGACCCAGCTGCCGAAGCCGACTTTCGTCCCCGTGCTCGGACGGATCGCAGCAGGCGGTCCGATTCTCGCCGAGGAGGCCGTCGAGGACGTGTTCCCCCTCCCCCGCGAGCTCGTCGGGCAGGGATCGTTGTTCCTGCTGAAGGTGGTCGGCGAATCGATGATCGAGGCGGCGATCTGCGACGGCGACTGGGTGGTCGTCCGGCAGCAGAGTGTGGCCGACAACGGCGACATCGTGGCCGCGATGATCGACGGCGAGGCGACCGTGAAGACGTTCAAGCGGACCAAGGGTGAGGTGTGGCTGATGCCGCACAACCCGCTGTTCGAACCGATTCCCGGGAACGATGCGGCCATTCTCGGCAAGGTCGTCACTGTGATGCGCAAGATCTGATCCGCCGCGGCCGAACCCCCGGTACGCACGAGAAAGGCCGCGGCACCAGGTGCCGCGGCCTTTCTCGTGTCCGGTTCGATCAGGACAGGTTCAGTCCCCGACCGATGATCTCCTTCATGATCTCCGTGGTGCCGCCGTAGATGGTCTGCACGCGAGAGTCCATGTACGCCTTGGCGATTGGGTACTCGCGCATGTAGCCGTAACCGCCGTGCAGCTGCAGGCAGCGATCGATCAGCTTGACCTGCGCCTCTGTCGTCCACCACTTGGCCATCGCGGCCTCCTGGACGGTGAGCTTGCCTTCGTTGAGCTGCTCGATGAACTTGTCCACGAGGATCCGCACGGCGGTGGTCTCGGTGGCGAGCTCGGCAAGCACGAAGCGGGTGTTCTGGAAGCTGCCGATCGGCTTGCCGAACGCCTTGCGGTCGCGGACGTACTGCATCGTCATCTCGAGGCAGGATTCCATCGCGGCGGCAGCGACGACGGCGATCGACATGCGCTCCTGCGGGAGGTTCTGCATCAGGTAGATGAAGCCCATGCCCTCCTCGCCGAGGAGGTTGGCAGCGGGGACCCGCACGTCGGTGAAGCTGAGCTCGGCGGTGTCCTGCGCCTTGAGGCCGATCTTGTCCAGATTGCGACCGCGCTCGAAGCCCTCCATGCCGCGCTCGACGACGAGGAGCGAGAAGCCCTGAGCACCCTTGTCCGGGTCCGTGCACGCGACCACGACCACCAGGTCGGCGTTGATCCCGTTGGTGATGAAGGTCTTCGAGCCGTTGAGGACCCAGTGGTCGCCGTCGCGCACCGCGCGGGTCTTGATGTTCTGCAGGTCGCTGCCGGTTCCGGGCTCGGTCATCGCGATCGCGGTGATGATCTCACCGGAACAGAAACCGGGCAGCCAGCGCTTCTTCTGCTCCTCGTTGGCCAGCTTGAGCAGGTACGGCGCCACCACGTCGTTGTGGAGCATGAAGCCGACGCCACTGAAACCACCGCGGGTGGTCTCCTCGGTGATGATGGCGTTGTAGCGGAAGTCCTCGACGCCGCCGCCGCCGTACTCCTCGGGCACGTCCATGCCGAGGAAGCCCTGCTCGCCTGCCTTCTTCCAGACCTCACGGTCGACGATGTTCTGCTCTTCCCACTTGTCGTGGTTGGGAGCGACCTCCTGCTCGAGGAACTTCTGGTAGGACTCCCGGAAGAGAAGGTGCTCGGGCTCGAAAAGCGTGCGTTCCATCAAGGCTCCTGTGTGTCGACGTAGCTGCCTGCCAGGCTAGGCGTCGTCCGACTCGGCGGTCGATGACCCTAGCGAGCGCAATCTGTGACCAACAGCGAATCCCGGACGCGGCGACGAGCGGTCACCGACGCAGCCGCGCCAACGCCCGCATCAGCGGGTACCCGACGAGGATCCCGACCGAGCCCCACGCGATGCCGCCGAGCTCAACCGAGCCGACCATCAGGGTGAGGTTTCCGATGCCTGCCACCAGCGCCGCGGCGACGACCGTGAGATTCACCGGATCGGTGAAATCGACCTTGGCCTCCATCCAGATCCGCACGCCGAGAATCCCGATGAGCCCGTAGAGCACCAGCGTGGCGCCGCCGATCACCCCGTCCGGCACGGTGAACACGAGGGCACCGAACTTCGGCGAGAACGCGAGCACGATCGCCGTCGCCGCCGCCACCCAATAGGCGGCCGTGGAGTACACCCTCGTCGCCGCCATCACGCCGATGTTCTCCGCGTACGTGGTGGTGCCCGAGCCACCGCCCGCGCCCGCGAGGGTGGTGGCGAGACCGTCCGCGAAGAGGGCGTCGCCCGCGACGTCGTCGAGCGACCGACCGGTCATCGCGGCGACCGCCTTGACGTGACCGACGTTCTCGGCGATCAACACGATCACCACCGGGAGCGCGAGCGCGATCGCCGACCATTGCAAGCTCGGCCCGCGCAGGTGCGGCAGGCCCACCCAGGCCGCCTCACGCAGGGCGTCCACCCGCTCGGTCGACAGGCCACCGGTCACCGCGGCGAACACCCACCCGATCACGACGCCGACGAGGATTCCCAGCCTGCCGAGCAGTCCCGGACCGGCGGCGGTGACCACCAGGATCGCGACGAGGGTGACGGCCGCGATCAGCGGCTGGGCCTGAAACGAACCGACCGCCGCAGGCGCCAGGTTCAATCCGATCAGCATGACCACGGCACCGGTCACCACCGGCGGCATCACGGCGTCGAGCACGCGGGCGCCCGCGAGCTTGACCACGATGCCGACCAGCATCAGCACGACGCCGACGGCCAGCACCGCGCCGAGCTGCGCGGCGGGTCCGTCGGCCGCCGAGGCGGTGAGTGGAGCGATGAAGGCGAACGACGAACCGAGGTAACTCGGGATCCGGCCCCTGGTGATGACGAGGAACAGCACGGTGCCGATGCCCGAGAACAAGAGCGTGGTCGTCACCGGGAATCCGGTGATCGTCGGCACCAACAATGTCGCGCCGAACATCGCGATCACGTGCTGCATTCCGATTCCGACCGTGCGGGGCCACGACAGCCGCTCGTCGGGTGCCACCACGGCACCGTCCGCGATCTTCTTGCCGTCGCCGTGCATCTGCCAGCGGAATCGAGATCCGCCGGCGCCCGTCGTCATCTCCTGCTCAGTCACGGGAGCCAATTCTAGGACGCGACACCGCATTCGCGCCCACGTGGAGGAAACGGTGCGATCGATCGGCCCCTCGGCTAGCGTTACCGCCCATGAACGGGCCAGCTGGTCCGTGACTTCCGTTCCCGAGGAGTTCCATGTCTATTCGTCCCACTTTGGGGAGTGTTGGCGAACATGAACTGCAGAACGAATTCGGCACCACAGAACGTGCCGAGCGGTTCTATTCCGATCAGATGCTCAATCACCTGAACCCGACAATGATCGAGTTCATTGCACGGCAGGAAATGGCGTTCGTCGCGACCGCCGATGCACATGGCGAATGCGATTCCACATTCCGGGCGGGTGAACCGGGCTTCATCCACGTCATCGACCCGCGGACCGTCGCATATCCGGAGTATCGCGGCAACGGGGTTATGGCCAGCCTCGGCAACATCAGGGAGAACCCTCATGTCGGGATCCTGATGATGGATTTCGTCCGCGACCTGATCGGTCTTCACGTCAACGGCTCGGCCCGCATCGTCGAGGACGTCGACCTACGGACCCAGCTGGCCGACCTGCCCGATACACACGCCAACGGCCGCACACCCGAACGCTGGGTGGTCGTGGATGTCGAAGAGGCATACATTCACTGCCGCAAGCACATTCCACGGATGGCGCCCGTCGACCGAGATCGGTCCTGGGGCACCGATGACGTGCGCCGGAAGGGTGGCGACTACTTCGACGCGAAGGGCACACCGCACGAACTGCCGGAGCCGGTCGCGCCGGCCGCGGAAATCCCGGTGGTGCCCGCCAAGGCGCCCGCTCGGAAGCGGACCGCGAAGAAGGCGGCCACCGGAAAGACCCCGGCCATCAAAACTCCGGCTGCCAAAACTCCGGCCACCGAGACTCCCACCAGGAAAACACCGGCGGCCAAGACACCAGCCAAGAAGGCACCCGCACGAAAGGCCGCTCCGCGAAAGGCGGTCGCCGCGACAGCGGCCACCTCACGCACCCCGGTAAAGAAGAGCGTCACTCAGAAGACCACTGCCGCACGCATTCCGGCCAAGCGGGCGGGCGCTTCGGAGCCGACCGTCGAGGAGTGACCGGAGGATCTACTGCCGGGTCCAGGCGATCAGATCGTCGGCGGTCCAGGTATTGACCACCCGTTCGGCCCCGACCCCGGCCGCCTGAGCCCGCTCACACCCGTATCCCTGGAAGTCGAGCTGGCCGGGCGCGTGCGCGTCGGTGTCGATAGCGAACAGGCAGTCCCGTTCGAGCGCCAGCTCGATCAGGCGCGCGGGCGGATCACGGCGCTCCGGCCTGCTGTTGATCTCCACCGCCGTGCCGAACTGGCGGCACGCCTCGAACACGACCTCCGCGTTGAACTTCGACTCCGGCCTGGTCCCTCGAGTGCCCTCGACCAGCCTGCCGGTGCAGTGCCCGAGCACGTCCACATGCGGGTTCGCGACGGCCCGCACCATCCGTCTGGTCATCGCGTCGGACTCCATCGCGAGCTTCGAGTGCACGCTCGCGACCACGATATCGAGTTCGGCGAGCAGCTCCTCCTCCTGGTCCAGGGAGCCGTCGTCGAGGATGTCCACCTCGATCCCGGTCAGGATGCGGAACGGCGCGAGCTCCGAGTTCAGCTCCGCCACCACCTCGAGCTGTCGGCGCAACCGCTCCGCGGAGAGTCCGTTCGCCACCGTCAACCGCGGCGAATGGTCGGTCAGCGCGCAGTACTCGTGCCCGACCATCGCGGCCCGGCGCATCATCTCCCCGATGGGGCTACCGCCATCGGACCAGTCCGAGTGCGTGTGCAGGTCGCCGCGCAGCGCCGCGAGCAGCGCCCGCCCACCCTCACCGATCTGGCCGGCCTTCGACTTCACCTCGGTCAGGTAGGCGGGCACTCCGCCCGCATACGCCTCCGCGATCACCGCGGCCGTCTTCGGCCCGATCCCGCTCAGCGCGGCCCAGGTACCGGTGCGGCCGAGCCGGTCCCGCTGCTCGTCACTCAGAGCCTCGACGACGTCCGCGGCGCGGCGGTAGGCCTTGACGCGGTGCGTCTCGGCCCGCGATCGCTCGAGCCAGTACGCGATCTCCCGCAACGCTTCGACCGGGTCCATGAGTACATCCTGAGCCTTCGGTGGTGACCTGGCCACCGGTTACGAACAACGCCCGTCGTTCTACTGCGCGAGCAAGCCCGTGCGCTCGGCGACCCAGTCGAGCTCGCGGGCCAGCGCTGGTCCCCACACCTGCGGGCTGTGGCCCCCGGGCAGCTCGTAGTAACGGGCGTTCATCCCGGCGGACCTCGCTGCCGCGAACATGCGCTGCTGTTGGGGTCGGTACTCCTCGTCACCGCTGCCCGACACGAACACCCCGGCCAGCTGCGGCATGGGGGTCACGGCCAGCAGGTCGCGCGCGTTGACCGCAGCGAACGCGGACTCGTCGCCCCCGAACGTCACGGCAACTGTGCTCGTGTGGTCACCCAGGGACGGCTCGTCCTGGCCCGAAATGTCCACGAAGGTCGGATAGACGTCCGGGTGGCGGACCGCCAGCTGGACCGAGCAGGTCCCGCCATAGGAGAAGCCCCCGATCGCCCGGTGCGCGGGATCGTTGTCCACCTGGAGGTGGCCGGCGATCCAGTCCGGCACGTCCCGCGCCAGATAGGTGTCCACGTTTCCGAGCTGTGAATCCAGGCACAGCGGCAAGGCATCGGTGGCACCGAGCGCGTCCGGGACCACGACGACCGGGGCGAGTCCGTCGTGTTCGGCGGCGAATGCCGTGACCGTCTCGGCCAGAGCGCCGAGGGTGAGCCAGTCGTCCGGCTTCCCGGGATTTCCCGCCACGAGTACCAGCACAGGAAGCATCGCCCGCGGGGAATCCAGATAGGCGGGCGGCAGGTAGAGCAGCGCGGGCCGTGACGCGAAACCCGACACCGCGCCCGGGATCTCGACGTGCGTGAGCATCCCGTCCCGGGCCGAGCGCAACGGCCGTCGCCAGACACTGGCCACGGGATCACCCGTCTGGACCTCGGCCTGTGGCCCTGGCACCGCGGCGAAATCCGTCGCCAGAGCGCCGGGGGGCGCACGATGGCCGATCACCGCACCGAGGGTGGGAAAGGTTCCGAGATCCTCGTTCACCACTCCGGCACCGCACGCGAGAAGCGATGCGGCCATCGCGAACGCAAGCGCCACCGTCCCACGACCCCGGGAACGAAGGAGGCAGACCGCGGCCGCGAACACACCGAAGAGGCCGACCGCGATCCCCAGACAGCTCTGCACCGACAGTTGAGGGGGCAGCGGTCGCAGTGCCGACCACACCGCGACCGCGATGCAGGCGGATGTCGCCACGGCGAGGCCCGCGACCGTCCCACGCACCCGAATCGAGACCCCTCGCAGCGCCGTGCTCGCGCCGGCAAGCCCTCCCACCCCCAGAACGACAACAGCGGTCGCTGCAACGGCGCCGGTCATCGACACCTGCGAGAGCGCGCTCAGCACGGCATTGGCGTACATCGGACCAGTATCACGACCGGTCCGGTCCCGACACCAATCGGACAATCGTGGCCGCCGGCGCTGGCGTGACCTCGGCGTCGAATCAGGTCCGGCTACTGGCGCGGGGCGGTAGCTGGGTTTGCGCCCACTCCGCCCACTCGCGGTTCATGGTGTGGAAGCGTTCGCCCCACTCCATGGCGATCCGACCGTAGACCGACAGATCGGTGTCGTCCCAGTCGATGGTTGCCTTCAGCGCGGCCAGCTCGCCGTGTGCTTTGAGTGAGCGCTCCTCGATATCGCGGAGGTACTGGCGAGCATGCTCCTGGGAGTCGACGCCGAGGAAGAACACGCGCAGCAGCATTTCGTTCCGCGCCACCCGCTTGGGTTTCGTGGTGGTGAGCCAGGTGCGCAGGTCGTCGAGCCCGGCGTCGGTGATCGTGTATTCCTTGCGCCCGCGCGGACCCTCGTCGGTGACGGCGATCAGGCCGGTATCGGCGAGTTTGGTGAGCTCGGTATATATCTGACTCTGGGTCGCGGGCCACACGTTCGCGAGGGACTCCTTGAAGCGCCGCAGCAGGTCGTAGCCGCTGGCCGGTCGATCGGACAGCAGCCCTAGCAGCGCGTAGCGGAGACTCATGCCATTCACTCTACATTCCAGTATTGACATGTCGAGTATGGAGGCTCATTGTTTGACATGTCAGAACTGGAATGTCAACGGCGAGGAGCCTGACGAGATGACGTACCTTCGCACTTTCGCCCCGTGGATCGTCTACGCCGTGATTCCATCGCAGCACTGGCAGTGGTCCGCGGTGATCGCGCTCGTCATCGCGCTGGCCGGTATCGCACAGCAGATCCGCGCCGGGCAGCGATGGGACGCGCTGATCATCGATATCGGGTCGGCGGTGTTCTTCACGGCGCTGACGGTCCTGGCGCTCACAGATCCGGACACCGCGCTGCATCCGTACATGCCAGCGATCTCTTCCGGGGTGCTCGCGCTGATCGCCGGCGTCTCGCTACTGGTGCGGGTGCCGTTCACCCTGCCGATCGCCAAGCAGACCACGCCGCAGGAGTTCTGGGATCAGCCGATGTTCATCCGGACCGCCTACATCCTGACCTCGGTGTGGACGGCGAGCTTCGCGATCGGCTGCATCGCACTGACCGCGCTCGCCCATTCCTCCTCGGGCCTGCGCACCACGGTGCAGGTGCTGGCCTTCGTCGTCCCGGTGGTGTTCACCCTCCGCTACGTCGCCCACATCCGGGCCAAGGCGAAGCTACTCGGCCAGCCCGCAGCCTGACCCTTCACCAGTCCCTTCGAAAGAACAGGTACGGACAATGACCGTCCCGCATCTGACCGGCAATTACGCACCGGTTACCGAGGAACTCACTGCCTACGAATTGCCTGTCACCGGAACCATCCCCGCCGAGTTGACAGGCTGGTACCTGCGCAACGGCCCCAACCCTCACGCCGCGGCCTCAAAGCACTGGTTCCTCGGCGACGGCATGGTGCACGGCGTGCGTCTCGAAGGCGGACGTGCCGTCTCCTACCGCAACCGGTGGGTCCGCACCACGACCTTCACCGAGGGCGCACGTGGTCGTGACAGTCGGGGCAATCGGGATCTCGTTGCCGGCGTGGCCAATACCCACGTCATCCGGCACGCGGGGCGCACCCTCGCACTGGTCGAATCCTCCTACCCCTACGAATTGACCTGCGACCTGGACACTGTCGGCCCGCACGACTTCGACGGCAAACTGACGACCGCTGTGACCGCGCACCCCAAGACGTGCCCGATCACGGGTGAACTGCACTTCTTCGGATACGACGTTTTCGAGCCGTATCTGACCTATCACCGCGCCGATGCCGCCGGCAACCTCGACGTGAGTCGTACGGTCGAGGTGCCGGCCGCCACCATGCACCACGACTTCAATCTCACCGCGCAGCACGTCGTATTCATGGATCTGCCGGTGTGTTTCGACCTCGAGTCCGCGCAAGCCGGGACGGGTATGCCGTTCCGGTGGAACGACGACTATCAGGCCCGGCTCGGCGTACTGCGCCGCGATGATCCGTACGGTGAGATCCGCTGGTTCCCGATCGACCCTTGCTATGTCTTCCATGCACTCAACGCGCACGACGAGCCCGGCCGAATCGTCCTGCACGTCATGCGGTATCCGAGCATGTGGCGGGCCGATTCACACGACTTCAAGCAGGCCACACTGTGGCGCTGGACCATCGATCTGGTCACCGGAACGGTTCGGGAGGAGCAGCTCGACGACCGTGTCGCGGAATTTCCTCGGATCGACGATCGGCTCGCCGGTCTCGACACCCGATTCGGGCATGCCAGCGTCTCGGGCAGCAGTGGCGCACTGATCCTCTACGACTTACACAAGGGTGTCAGCTCGGCTCACGAATTCGGCCCCGGCCGGATTCCGGCCGAGGCGTCATTCGTCGCCGCCGATGAAAACCCCGGCGGCGACGGCTATCTCATGACCTATCTCTACAACGCCGACAGCGATCGCAGTGATCTGGTCATCCTCGATGCGGGCGAGCTCGCCGCGCCGCCCATGGCGACCATCCACCTGCCCAGCCGGGTTCCCTATGGGTTCCACGGCAATTGGCTCGCCGACGGCTGACCCGCGAGGCCCGCATCCCCGCCGCCAGCTCACCCGCTACGGCAACGCCCTGATCGGTCAGAAGCTCGTTTCGACGGGCACCGGCGGCAACGTGACGACCTGGCCCGCGTAGCTCAGTCCGGCGCCGAAGCCGAGCAGCAGGGCGAGCTGTCCGCCCTTTGCCTTGCCCGTCACCAGCATCTCCTCCATAGCGAGCGGAATCGACGCGGCGGAGGTGTTGCCGGTGTTCTCGATGTCGTTCGCGACGGGCACGTCGTCCCCGAGGCCCAGGTTCTTCTTCATGAGGTCGTTGATCCGGGCGTTCGCCTGGTGCGGGACGAATACCTCGATGTCCTCGATCGCGACGCCTGACTCCGACAGGATGCTGCCGAGGGCCTTGGGCAGGGTGATCGCCGCCCACCGGAACACGCGGGGGCCCTCCATCGACACCACCATGCGACCGATCTGCTCGGCGTCCGCGCCCTGTGCCTGCAGGGCCTCCGCGCGGTCCATGTACGCGGGGATGTCGTAGTTCTGGCTGATGGCGGCGGAGTTCTCGCCGTCGCTACCCCACACCGTCGGCGAGATGCCGTTCCGCTCGCTGGGGCCGACCACAACAGCACCCGCGCCGTCGCCGAAGATGAAGGCGGTGTTGCGGTCGGTCGGTTCCATCACCACGGACATGGTCTCGACACCGATGACCAGGACATACTCGGCCGAACCGGACCGGATCATGTCGGTGGCAACGCCCAGACCATAGCCGAAGCCGCCACAGCCGGACGCGAGGTCGAACGCCGCGATGCCGTTGATGCCCAGTTCGTGCGCCACCTGCGGGGCGCCGTGCGGGATCTTCGTCTTCCAGCTGCCGGTGGCGAGGACGAGCGCGCCGATCTGCTCCTTGTCGATGCCGCTGTTCTTGATCGCCCGCTCGGCCGCGGCAACGGCCATCGACTTTGCGGTCTCGTCGCCGCTGATCCACCGACGGTTGCGGATGCCGCTGCGCTCGTAGATCCACTCGTCCGACGAGTCGAGTACCTCGCACACCTCGGCGTTGCTGACGATCCGCTGGGGCCGGTAGGCGCCGATACCGAGCAGCGACACGTTCTCGTGCCCCTTCTTGACCGCAATGTTGAACATCTGGAGCTTGCCCTTCGCCGCTGTGAGAGTTGTCCGCCGTTCGGCTGACGTGTGAATCGGCATGGAGCCTACCGACCCGAACCCGACAACTGTTCAGTTCCGTCGACGCCGCGAGCGGATCCGCCACCACAGCACGCCGCCGAGGGCGACCACGAGCCCGGCGCCGACGCCCGCGGCGATCAGCGCCGTGGGGTCGACCTGCAGCGCGACCCCCACCTCCCCGGCCGCGGGGGTGACCAGCCCGGTCGCTCCGTACAGGACCCGGATCGGGGGCAGCGGTCCGCCGTTCGCCTCGGACGCGCTGAGCAGGTCGCCTGCCGGGGTGAAGGCGATGGCCTCGCCCTGCGGCTGGTCCGGCATCGGCACCCTGATCGGTTCGGCACCCGTCAGCGCCGCCACGACGTCGCCGTCCGGCGCCGGGTACAGGTACACGTCGGTGTATGTACGCAGCGCCACCACCGTGCCGTCCGCGCCGACAGCGCCGCCGGTGATCATGGTCGAGGCAGCGAACGGGACCGGGCCGCCCGGCGTCTCGGTGGGCTCGAATCCGATCTGCCCCACCCGCTCCAAACCGGTGGGTCCCGGGCTCGGCAACTGCTCGGCGCGCAGTGCACCGGCGGGACGGTAGATGCCGCTCGCGCCGAACAGCTCCTTCGTCACGAGCACCGGGACCCCGTCGCTGCCCATGAGGATCGCCTCCGCGTCGCGGGCGCCGTCGGGATAGGTGAGCCGGCGCAGCGTGCCCGCGCCGGTGCCGGTGTCCATGTCGGTCAGCGCGACGGTGGTCCGCGCACCGGCGTTGTCGCCGGTGTCCGAGAGCCACAACCGCCCGTCAGCCTGTGCGAGGTCCTCCACGTCGAACGGGTCGACGGGCAGGGGCAGCGTGCCCGTCACCCGGCACTGATCGTCGAGGACCCGGACCGCATCGTCCGTCCCGCTGTCGGCGGCCGCGTAGATCCCGTCGTCGGTGACGGCCAGACCGGACACCTCCTCCAACGCGGGATCCGTTGGAGTGCAGAAGTTCTCGAAGACGGCATCGACGGTCTCGATCGCCCCGGGGGCCGAGCTCGGCTGCGCCACCGCGGGCATCGCGCAGAGAACGGCCGAACCCAGGACCGTGACGACCACCGCCGCGAGGCGGCTACGCACCGAGGTCGACCAGTCCGGTGGCGCCGCGCAGGACCTGAATCGGCGGCAGCGGACCGCCGTTCGCCTCGGACGCGCTGAGCAGGTCGCCGTCCGGGGTGAACGCGATGGCCTCACCCTGCGGCTGATCCGGCATCGGGACCCGCACCGGCGTCGCGCCGGTCAGCGCGGCCGCGATATCGCCGTCGGGCGCAGGGTAGAGGTAGACGTCGGTGTAGGTGCGCACCGCGACGACCCGGCCGTCGGCGCTGACCGCGCCGCCGGTGACCAGGATCGATCCCGCGACCGGCATCGGGCTGCCGGGAGTGTCGGTGGGCGCGTAGGCGATCTGCCCGATGCGCTGCAGCGGCGCCGGGCCCGGGCCGAGCTCGTCCAGCGTCGCGCCGCCGGCCGGTCGGTAGATGCCGCTGGCCGCGAGGATCTCCTTGGTGACGATCACCGGTCGGCCATCGCGGCCGACCAGCAGCGTCTCCGCATCGTGCGGGCCGTCCGGGTAGGTCAGCAGGTGCATCGCGCCCGCGCCGGTGACGTGGTCCAGGTCGGTCAGCGACACCTGCTGGCGGACCTTGAGGTTGTCGCCGGTGTCCGAGAGCCAGAGCCGACCGCCCACCATGGCCATGTCCTCGACGTCGACCGGGGTCGGCGGAACCGCCACCGTGCCTGCGACCTGGCACTGGTTGTCGAGCACCCACACCTCGTCGTCGGTGCCACTGTCACCGATGGCGTAGATCGTCTCACCGGTGGAGACCAGTCCGGAGATCTCCGCGAGCCCGGGATCGGTTGGGGTGCAGAGCGTCTCGAAACGCGCGTCGGACGCCTCGGAACCGGTCGAGGAGCCGGCGGAACCGCTCGACCCCGGCGCGGCCCCGGCCGAGGCCGCGGTCACCACGGCCGACCCGACCACCGCCAGCGCGAGTACCGCCAGCCGGCTACGCATCGGCGCACCAGCAGGATCCGGCCGCGGTGCCCGCGGCGTCGAGACAGGCAGCAGCGCCCGGTTCCGTCATGTCCGTTCCCGTCCGGTCAGGCGCTGTGTCGGTACTCCTGGAGTGCGGAGGCCAGCGCCTCCGGCACCTTCGCGCGGACCAGTGTGCCTTCCGCCTCGTGCGAAGACCCGAGAATTCGCCCATCTGAGTGGATGCGGGCCACCAGGTCGCCGCGGGTGTACGGCACCAGCACGGTGACCTCCACCTCCGGCGCCTTCACAATCTCCGCGAGGCACTCCCGCAGCTCGGCGATCCCCTCGCCGGTCCGCGCGGAGACGAACACCGCACCGGGCAGCAGCCCCCGCAACTGGGTGAGCATCACCGGATCCGCGGCGTCGATCTTGTTGACCACCAACAGCTCGGGCGGCGCAGGCGAATCGGTCTCGCGGAGCACCTCGGTGACCACCTCGCGCACCGCCTTGATCTGATCGGTCGGCAGCGGGTCGGAGCCGTCGACCACGTGCAGCAGCAGGTCGGCGTCGGCCACCTCCTCGAGCGTCGACCGGAACGCCTCGACCAGCTGGGTCGGCAGGTGCCGGACGAAGCCGACGGTGTCGGTCAGCACGTACTGGCGGCCGTCCTCGAACTCCGCCTTGCGGGTGGTCGGGTCGAGGGTGGCGAAGAGTGCGTTCTGCACCAGCACGCCCGCACCGGTGAGCGAGTTGAGCAGGCTGGACTTGCCCGCGTTGGTGTAACCGATGATCGCGACCGAGGGCACCTCGTTGCGCAGACGCTGGGTGCGTTTGGTGTCGCGGGCGCCCTTCATCTCCTTGATCTCGCGGCGCAGCTTCGCCATCCGCTCCCGGATCCGGCGACGGTCGGTCTCGATCTTGGTCTCGCCCGGTCCGCGCGTTCCCACGCCGCCGTCCTTGCCCGCGCGACCACCCGCCTGCCGGGACATCGACTCACCCCAGCCGCGCAGCCGCGGCAGCATGTACTGCATCTGAGCCAGCGCGACCTGCGCCTTGCCCTCGCTGGAGGTGGCGTGCTGGGCGAAGATGTCGAGGATCAGCGCTGTCCGGTCGATGACCTTGACCTTGACGACCTTCTCCAGCGCGTTGAGCTGCGCCGGGGTCAGCTCACCGTCGGCGATGACGGTGTCGGCGCCGGTGGCGAGCACCACCTCACGCAGTTCGTTGGCCTTGCCGGAGCCGATGTAGGTGGCGGCGTCGGGCTTGTCGCGGCGCTGCACCAGCCCCTCGAGCACCTCCGAACCCGCGGTCTCGGCGAGCGCGGCCAGCTCGGCCATGCTCGCCTCTGCCTGCTCGGCCGTGCCGTGGGTCCAGACGCCGACCAGCACCACCCTCTCGAGGCGGAGTTGTCGGTACTCGACCTCGGTGACGTCGGTGAGTTCGGTGGACAGTCCGGCGACCCGGCGCAGCGCGGCGCGCTCGTCCAACTGCATCTCGCCGACCGAGGGGTCATGGCCCGCCCAGTCGGTGTCGTGGTCGGCGCCGTCGTGGTGCTCGGCGTCGATGTCGTCGAGGATCGGTGTCTTCGTGATACGCGGTGTTTTCGTCATACAGGATCCATGGTCCCACGACCGACCCTCCCGGTGCACGCGCATTTACGCGAGCGCGTTCCACCAGTCGTCGTCGATGCGCCCGGAACCGACAAGAACCGACGGCCCCCGCAGTTCGGCGGCGCCGGCGCGCACCGCGACCAGGACCTCACCGCCCGGCACCCGCACCCGGACCTCGCCCTCCTCGCGCCCGTCGGCCCGCAGCGCGGCGGCGGCGGCCGCGACGGTGCCGGTGCCGCAGGACCGCGTCTCGCCGACCCCGCGCTCGTAGACGCGCATGTCGACGGCGCCGTCGACGAGCGGGGTGAGGATCTCGATGTTGACCCCGTGCGGGAAGAAGTCCGCCGCGAAGTCGGGCGCCGCGGTCAGGTCGAGCGCGGCGAGCTTGTCGGCCGTGAGCGACTCCTCGACGCAGGCCAGGTGCGGATTGCCCACGTCGATGCCCAGCCCGGTGAACGTCTGGCCGCCCACGGTGGCGCTGGAGGTCCCGAGCTCGGTGACCGTGCCCATGCCCACGCTCACGTCGGCCGTCCATCCGTCGCAACGGTGCACGACCACCGGCCTGGCGCCCGCGCGGCTACCGACGACGAACTCCGCGGATCCCTCGAGGCCGGTGGCCCGGAGGTAGTGCGCGAACACCCGGACCCCGTTGCCGCACATCTCGGCGATCGAGCCGTCACCGTTGCGGTAGTCCATGAACCAGTCGTCGTCGCCGACGCCCTCGGGCAGCGCGTCGAGGACGCCTGCCGCACGAAGGGCGCCCGCCCTGGCGACCCGCAGGACGCCGTCGGCGCCGAGTCCGCGACGCCGGTCGCACAGCGCGGCCACCCGATCTGCGCGCAGATCCAGGCGCACGTCGAGGTCCGGCAGCACCACGAAGTCGTTCTCGGTGCCGTGGCCCTTGCTGAATTCCATGCCGATCATGCTACCGAGCGGCGGGTACGGTTCGCCGACCCCGGCGAACAGCGCCATCCGGGCGGCGAGCCGGCCCGCGAGCGCCGCCGACGACCCGTCCGGGTGCGACGTCCAATCCGAATCCCACTCGTCGCTCATCCGCGCTGCCTCGCGATCTCGTAGAGGCAGACCGCGCCCGCGCTCGGCGCGCCGAGGGAGCTGGCCGCACCGCCGATCGGGATGCTCACTGTGACGTCGCAGGCCGCGCGCCAGGAGGCGCTCATCCCGCGGGTCTCGTTGCCGATGACCAGGATCGTGCCGCCGGTGAAGTCGTGCTCGAAGATCGGCACATCGCCCTCCTCGTCGGTGCCGACGATCCGCAGCTCGGTGCCGGCCTCGCGGACCCGCGCCCGGTAGGCCAGCACCTCGTCCGCGTCGGAGGCCGTCAGCACCGGCACCGCGAACAGCGATCCCGTGGAGGCGCGCACGCACTGCGGGTCGTACGGATCGGCCGCGTGCCCGGCGACGATCACCGCGTCCGCGCCGAAGGCATTGGCCGACCGGATGAGGGTGCCCAGGTTGCCGGGCGAGGACGGCCGGTCGAACACCACGAGCAGGGGCGACGCACCGGCGAGGTCGAGCGAACCCAGCCCGCGATGCCGCTGCTTCGCGACCGCGATCAGTTCGGGTGAGGCGTCCTTCTCCCCCAGCTCCGCCATGAGTTCGCCACTGACGCCGACCTTCTCGTGCTGCCAACCGTCGAGCACTCCGCGGGCCCAGGACGAGAGCGGTGGCCCGTCGATCCGGTACAGCAGCGCCTCCAACGGCCAGTCGTGCTCGATCGCGAGCGTCAGTGGTCGCACGCCCTGGATCAGGAACCGCGCCGACTTCGTCCGCTTGGCGCGGGTGTTCAGGTACGACTCCCATTGCTGAAAGCGCGCATTGCGCACCGTGACCCGCGCCTCGCGGGCCGCGAGTCTGCTCACCGGCTTCTTGCTCACTGGCTCCCCACAATCGTCATTGCTCTAGAGATCACATCGCGGTCGCCGCCGTCGAGCCAGTGCACCCGCCGGTCGCGCCGGAACCAGGAACGCTGCCTGCGGACGTACCGCCTGGTCCCGATCAGGGTCCGTTCCCTGGCCTCGTCCATGTCGTACTCGCCGTCGAGAGCGGCCAGCACCTGGGCGTAGCCGATGGCCCGCGGGGCCGTCACACCCTTGCGCAGTCCCACCTCGATCAGGCCGAGAACCTCCTCGACGAGACCGCCGTCGAACATCAACCGGGTGCGCAGCCCGATTCGTTCGTCGAGCTCCGCGGTGTCGCGATCCACACCGAGAATAACGGTCCCCCAACGCGGTTCGCCGATGGCCGGCGCGGAGGCCGCGAACGGCCTGCCGGTGAGCTCGACGACCTCGAGGGCCCGGACCATCCGCCTGCCGTCGGTCGGCAGGATCGTCGCGGCGGCCTCGGGGTCCGCCTTGAGGAGTTCCGCGTGCACCCCCGCCACCCCGCGCTCGGCCAGCACGGCCTCCCAGCGCGCCCGCACCGTGGGATCGGTGGCGGGGAACGACCAGTCGTCGAGCAGGGACTGCACGTACATCATCGAACCGCCGACGATGATCGGCACCGCGCCGCGGGCGGCGATCGCCTCCACGTCAGCCCTCGCCGAACTCTGGTAGTTCGCGACGGTGGCCGTCTCCGTGACGTCGAGCACGTCGAGCTGGTGGTGCGAGATGCCGCGACGCTGATCCGGTGGCAGCTTGGCGGTGCCGATGTCCATGCCGCGGTACTGCTGCATCGCGTCGATGTTGACGATCTCGCCGCCGAGCCGCTCCGCGAGGTCGAGTCCGAGGTCCGACTTCCCGGTCGCGGTCGGGCCGACCACCGCGACGGGTACGGGTGTGCGCGCGGTCACGGCAACCACATCCCGACGTGGTAGCCGACGCCATAGGGCGCGCCCCGGTAGTAGGTCCGGCACTCGCTCGGTGCGCCCCCGAACAGCCCGGCGAGCACCTGCCAGGCCGCACGCCCCTCGATCCCGATGTCGAGACAGGCCACCGGATCGAGCTCCGCCAGGTACTCGGTGTCGCCGGAGTCCAGTGCCCGGTCCAGCTCGGCCTGCGCCTCGGGCGCCCGCTCGTCGAACGAGCCCGGCGCCTTGGCCGTGAGCGTCCGGGCGCCGTCGGCGATCACCAACACGCCGTGGGGTCGGGGGTCGGCCTCGAGGCGATCACGCAGCCGGGCGCCGAGTTCGGCGCAGTACACCGGCGAGGTGTCCTCGGCCACGAGGATCGCGTCCACGACGGTCTCGGCGGGCGCCGCGGCTCGCAGCCAGCCGGCCATCAACGCGGCCAGCGGCAGCTCCGGGTCCAGAGCCGAGGCGGCGGGCGACAGCGCGACCCGCACGTCGGCCCCGTAGCCGCGGAAGGTGCCCGCCGTGGTCGCCGGGATCTCGCATTCGGTGCGTCCGACGCCGATCGCGGTCCAGCGAGTCGAGAGCGCGCCGAGCCGTGCGGCCACGTCCTTCGAGGCCAGCCGCAGCTCGTCCGTCTCGGCAGCAGCGCCGCCCGCCAACTCGGGTATCAGCAGGGGTGGCGAGGGGACGAGAGCCGCGGCGGTGAACACACTGGGCCACGGTAGTCGACGGCGGAATCCCCGACTTCGGGGTCTGACCTGTTTCAATAGTCCTGGCCACGTGCAGCGGGTTGAATGGAACCCACATGTACGAATGGCACTGAGACCTACGACGCAACGGCAGCCGTGACGCGCGGCAGAGATGAGGAGTCATGACCGACAGCAGCGCACCCAAGCCAGGCGCCCCGAAGCCAGGAGCGCCCAAGCCCGGCGCCCCCAAGCCCGGCGCGATCAAGCCGTCGGCCGCCGGGCCCGCCCCCGCCGTGGCGCACCCGCCCACCCTGGCTCCGCCGAGCGACCCGAGCCTCTTCGGGCGGGTGGACGAGGACGGCACCGCCTGGGTCAAGACCACCGACGGCGAGCGCCAGATCGGTTCGTGGCAGGCCGGCGACGCGGCCGAGGGCCTGGCCCACTTCGGTCGCCGATACGACGACCTGGCCACCGAGGTCGGATTGCTGGAGGCCCGGCTCGCCTCGGGTGCGGGCGACGCGAAGAAGACCAAGGCCGCCGCCGTCGCGCTCGCGGAGTCGCTGCCGACGGCCGCGGTGATCGGCGACATCGATGCGCTCGCCCGCAGGCTGGACGTGATCGTCGCCGAATCCGATCAGGCCGCGGCGGCCGCGAAGGTCGAACGCGAGCACGAGCGGGAGGAGCACACCCACCGCAAGGAGGAGCTCGCCGCGGAGGCCGAGCAGATCGGCGCCGAGTCCACCCAGTGGAAGGCCGCGGGCGATCGGCTGCGCGAGATCCTCGACGAGTGGAAGACGATCCGCGGGGTGGACCGCAAGGTCGACGACGCGCTCTGGAAGCGGTACTCGAAGGCCAGGGAGGCGTTCAACCGGCGTCGCGGCGCGCATTTCGCGGAACTCGACCGCGATCGTGCCTCCGCGAAGGTCGTCAAGGAGGAGCTCGTGGTCCGCGCCGAGGCGCTGTCCGACTCCACCGACTGGGGCCCGACGGCCGCCGCCTTCCGTGATCTGCTGACCGAGTGGAAGGCCGCGGGCCGGGCGCCGCGCGATGCCGACGACGCCCTGTGGAAGCGATTCAAGGGCGCCCAGGACGTGTTCTTCGCCGCCCGCAACGCCGCGGCGTCCGAGCGCGACGCCGAGTTCGACGAGAACGCCACCGCGAAGGAGGCGTTGCTGCGCGAGTTCGGCGACATCAATCCCGAGAGGGACCTCGAGGCCGCCCGCGCCGCGCTGCGGGACCTGCAGGACAAGTGGGACGCCATCGGGAAGGTGCCGCGCGAGCGCATGCACGATCTCGAGGGCAAGCTGCGCGCGATCGAGAAGAAGGTCCGCGACGCCGTCGATTCCCAGTGGCGCCGGACCGATCCCGAGGCCATGGCCAGGGCCGCCCAGTTCCGCGAGCGGGTCGCGCAGTTCGAGGACCAGGCCGCGAAGGCGACCGCCGCGGGCAAGACCAAGGACGCGGAGAAGGCCCTCGCCCAGGCACAGCAGTGGCGCGAGTGGGCCGAGGCCGCCGAGGGCGCGGTCAACGGACTCTAGCCGGCGCTGGTGTCCGCGGATCCCGCGGACACCAGGTGCCGGGCCGAGGCCACCAGCAGGATCACGCACACCGCCACCGCGGGCCAGATCAGCGTCATCCCGATCGATCTGAGCCAGGGCGCTCCGATCGCGTCGGCGACCGTGATGGTGGCCGCGGCGGTCATCCCCATCGGAAACGCGGTTGACCAGCGCCGGACGTCGAATCCCAGGCGGGGCCACCGCACCTCACAGATCACCAGTGCCAGGTACCCGGCGAGATCCAGGGCCAGGATCACCGCAGCCGCGACCCGGATCACGGTGTGCGGCCAGCCATTCCAGCCGGCCGCGTCCATCGCGACGATGAGCTTTCCCGCCGCCAGAGCGCTGATGGCCAGTCCGCCCGCGCACACCCAGTGGTCGCCCGCGCCGGTCTTGAACTGTGAGAACGAGAACCGCGACAGCACCACGAGGTACGCGATCATTCCGAGGACGAAGGTCGCCGCCGCCACCGGGGTGAGCCAGGACGCCGGGAGCGCCACCGCGAGGGTCGCGCCGAGGACCACCAGTCCCTGGGTCGCCACGCACAGCAGGAAGTGCGCCCCGACGGTCGGTCCGGTCCAGTGCCCGATCACCGCGGGCATCAGCACCGCCCACACCAGGGCGGCCAGGCACAGCGCGAGCACCGCGATCGCGTGCCAGCCGAGCAGGATGACCCGGGTGCCAAGGACCGTGGTCGCAGCGACCGCAGTCAGTGCGGCCGGGGTGTCGGCCTCCGCCACCCAGCGGGCCCGGTCACCGACCAACCGCATGAGGAAGACGCCGACGAGCACCGCCCAGATGCCGACCCCGATGGCAAGCCAGATCCTGGAGAACCACTCGATGCCCGCCAGGTGCAGCGCGACCGACACGATCCCGGTCGCCATGGCGGCAGCACCGGCGCCAGGCGGCACGGCGCTCATGGCGCGATCCGCGGCGACTACATCCTGATGACGACTGCGCACCGACCCAGCATGACGGCAGCGACGGCGCCGCGCCGGACGAATCCGGTCAGGCTGCTCAATCCTTCTGGTCGCCCCAGATCGTCCGCTGCTCGGCCTCGGCCGTCTTCTGCCTGCGTTCCTGCTCCGCGGCCAGCTGCAGGGAGGTGCGGCTCCAGACCACCTTGAGCCAGTGGAAGGTCAGCACCAGCACCGCGATCCAGCCGAGGATCAGGCCGATGCCGGGCCCGCCGCCCGTGCTGGTCGGGGGCAGCGTCTGCCGCGACCAGATGGCCAGCATGCCGAACACGAAGGCCACCGCGCAGCCGGCCGACGCGATCCAGGCCAGCGCCCAGCGGCGGGTGACCAGTGCCAGCACGCTCACCCCGACGCCGAACACCATGGCGAGCCACACGAATATGCGGGACGGCAGCGCGATCGACTCCGCGATGGCGGTGTCGTCGCCCGCGAGCACGTCCCACCCGTTCGCGGACCCGGCGTGGGGCAGCATGAACGAGAGCAGGAGCACCAGCACGGCCACCGCGACGACGACAGCGCGCATCCCGGGGTCGATCTCCCCGGCGACCTTCCGCTCGGCCGCGTCGATGTCCTTGCGGTACTGCTCGATGGGGTCCTCGTGCGCGTCTTTGCTCATGCTCCACATCCGGTTGCGGTTGGCAGCGGCGCGGGCGCGCCGATCTGCGGTAGGCCCAACCCCACGCCGATGGGCGGCGTCTTGGGGGTGATGCCACGTTCGTGCGAGTCGCCCGCCCTGGTGCGACGGTGGCTGAGCACCGGGCCGTCGGCGATCAGGTGGTGCGGGGCGGCGCCGGTGATCGTCGCGGTGATCACGTCGCCGGGGCGGATGACGCCGTCGAGCCTGCCCTCCGGGCGGAAGTGCACCAGCCGGCCGTCGCGGGCGCGGCCGCTCATCCGCTGGGTCGCCTCGTTCTTGCGGCCCTCGCCCGCGGCGACGAGCAGCTCGACCTCGGCGCCGAGCAGCTTCTGGTTCTCCTCGAGGGTGATCTGCTCCTGCAGCGCGATCAGCCGCTCGTACCGCTCCTGGACGACGGCCTTCGACAGCTGGCCCTCCATCTCGGCGGCGGGGGTACCCGGACGCTTGGAGTACTGGAAGGTGAAGGCGCTGGTGAAGCGGGCCTTCCGCACCACGTCGAGGGTCTCCTGGAAGTCTTCCTCGGTCTCGCCAGGAAAGCCGACGATGATGTCGGTGGTGATCGCGGCGTGCGGCATGGCCGCGCGGACCTTCTCGATGATGCCGAGGAACTTGGTCTTGCGGTAGGAGCGGCGCATCGCCTTGAGCACGCGGTCGGAGCCGGACTGCAGCGGCATGTGCAGCTGCGGGCAGACGTTGGGTGTGGTGGCCATCGCCTCGATCACGTCGTCGGTGAACTCGGCGGGGTGCGGGGAGGTGAAGCGGACCCGCTCCAGACCCTCGATGTTCCCGCAGGCGCTCAGCAGGGCGGCGAAGGCGCCCCGGTCGCGGGGGACCTCGGGGTCGGCGAAGGAGACGCCGTAGGAGTTGACGTTCTGCCCGAGCAGGGTGACCTCGAGGACACCCTCGTCGACCAGGGCCTGCACCTCGGCGAGGATGTCGCCGGGACGACGGTCCACCTCCTTGCCGCGAAGCGCGGGCACGATGCAGAACGTGCAGGTGTTGTTGCAGCCGACCGAGATGGACACCCAGCCCGCGTAGGCGGACTCCCGCTTGGCGGGCAGGGTGGAGGGGAAGGCCTCGAGCGACTCGAGGATCTCCACCTCGGCCCGCTGGTTGTGCCTGGCCCGGTCGAGCAGGGTGGGCAGCGAGCCGATGTTGTGGGTGCCGAACACCACGTCCACCCAGGGCGCCTTCTTGACCACGGTCTCGCGGTCCTTCTGCGCCAGGCAGCCCCCGACGGCGATCTGCATGCCCGGGTGCGAGGCCTTGGTGGGTCGGAGCATGCCGAGGGTGCCGTACAGCTTGTTGTCGGCGTTCTCGCGGACGGCGCAGGTGTTGAACACCAGCAGGTCGGGCTCGGCCCCCGGCTTCGCCTTGGTGTATCCGGCATCCTCGAGCAGACCGGACAGTCGCTCGGAGTCGTGCACGTTCATCTGGCAGCCGAACGTGCGTACCTCGTAGCTACGCGCCACCTGGTCGTCGGAGTCGCTGTGCGCCGCGGGGGTCTCTCGGTCGATCGTGTCCACGTCAACAAGGGTACGGCCCCGTCAGGGGGCGCTCGCACGCCCACGTTTGCCTGGGGCTCAGGCGGGCGGCGCCGAACCCGGTACGCCCAGGCGCAGTGCTTCCGCCGCGACGCTCGGCAGCCCCGACAAACGCCGGTTCATCGACGTCGCGATCCCCGCGCCCTGGACCTTGGCCCGGTCCGCGTGCGGACCCGTGTACATCTCGTCGACGGTGCGGTGCCAGAGTTCGAGCCAGCGGTCGAAGTGCTCGGCCCCGAACGGGTGCTGTGATCGGACCCTCTGGTGCACCCGGAACGCGCTACCACGGTAGGTTCCCGCGCCGAACAACACCGTCTCCCAGAAGTCGCACATCACCGGCAGATGGGACTCGAGGCCCTGTTCGCGCACCTCCGTGAACGGCTCCGCGAGCAGGTCGTCGATCAGGGCCCGGCCGTAGAACCGTCGGAGCAGGGCCTCCACGTCGGCCCGGCAGGTCAGGTCCCCGGTCATGCGCTCCCCTTTGCTTCCTGTCGCGTTCGGCCCGGCAAACCTACCGGGGCGCGGCGCGGCGGCCCGCAAAGGTCGCGGTGCGCCGTCCCGACCCCCTAGGGTCTTGGGCTATGACGAACGCGGGTGAATCGGGGGCTGCCACCTCGGTGGCCGACTCCCCCACCATGATCTCGATGAAGTCGGTCCAGAAACACTTCGGTGACCTGCACGTGCTTCGCGACATCGACCTGGAGGTCCCGACCGGCCAGGTCGTGATCGTGCTCGGGCCGTCGGGGTCCGGAAAGTCCACGCTGTGCCGAACGATCAACCGGCTCGAGCCGATCGACTCCGGAACGATCGCGATCGACGGCAAGGAATTGCCCGCCGAGGGCCGGGCGCTCGCCGCGTTGCGGGCCGACGTCGGGATGGTGTTCCAGTCCTTCAACCTGTTCGCGCACAAGACGATTCTCGAGAACGTGATGCTCGGGCCGATGAAGGTGCGCAAGAAGAGCAAGAGCGAGGCCAAGCAGCGGGCGACGGAACTGCTCGAGCGGGTCGGCATCGCCAACCAGGCGGACAAGTATCCGGCCCAGCTCTCAGGCGGGCAGCAGCAGCGGGTGGCCATCGCGCGGGCACTCGCGATGAACCCCAAGGTGATGCTGTTCGACGAGCCCACCTCCGCGCTGGATCCCGAGATGGTCAGCGAGGTCCTCGAGGTGATGATCTCGCTGGCGAAGGAGGGCATGACGATGCTCGTGGTCACCCACGAGATGGGGTTCGCCCGCCGCGCGGGCAATCGCGTCCTGTTCATGGCCGACGGCCTGATCGTCGAGGACACCGATCCCGAGACCTTCTTCACCGCACCGGAGACCGACCGCGCCAAGGACTTTCTGGGCAAGATCCTGGGCCACTGAGCTCGGGACACCCCTCCGGCACGGCCCCACCCGCCACCCTTCACCACCGTTCTGACCACAGAGAGGAACACCATGAGGATCACTCGCGCACTACGACTCGGCGTCGGCATGGTCGCTATCGCCGTCGTCGCCACCGCGTGCGGAGGCGACGAGCAGAAGAACGCCTCGGAGAGCGCCGAGAGCGGCAAGCTGACCGTCGGCATCAAGTTCGACCAGCCCGGCCTCGGCCTGCGCAATCCCGATGGCACGTTCACCGGCTTCGATGTCGACGTCGCCACCTACGTGGCCGACAAGCTGGGCGTGCCCGCCTCCGGCATCACCTTCAAGGAGTCCCCCTCCGCCCAGCGCGAGACGCTGATCCAGAACGGCGAGGTCGACTACATCGTCGCGACGTACTCGATCACCGACGCCCGCAAGGAGAAGGTCGACTTCGCCGGCCCGTACCTGACCACCGGCCAGTCCCTGCTGGTGCGCTCGGACAATACCGATATCACCGGCCCCGAGTCCCTCACCGGCGGCAAGAAGCTGTGCTCGGTGACCGGTTCGACGCCCGCGCAGAAGGTCAAGGACAACTACGCCAAGGACGTCCAGCTGCAGGAGTTCGACACCTACTCCGCCTGTGTGGAGGCGCTCCGCAACGGCGCGGTGGACGCGGTGACGACCGACGCGGTCATCCTGGCCGGCTACGCCGCCCAGTACCCGGGCCAGCTCAAGGTCGTCGGGCAGCCGTTCACCACCGAGAACTACGGCATCGGACTCGCCAAGGGCGACACCGAGACCCGCAACAAGATCAACGACGCGATCGAGGCGATGATCGCGGACGGCTCCTGGCAGGCGGCGCTGGAGAAGAACGTCGGCCCGTCCGGCTACCCGATCCCGGCTCCGCCCACCGTCGACCGCTACTAGCCGGCGCTACGCGCCAGTGGTGCGGTCACGGAGGGCCAGCTCCCCGTAACCGCACCACTGCGGCGCAGCCGCATCATCACGACTCGGGAGAGGCCGCGTGGACATACTCAGTGAGTATTGGGATCAACTGATCTCCGCATTCTGGATGACGATCAAGCTGACCGCGCTGTCCGCGGTGGGCGCGCTCGTCCTCGGCACGATCCTGGCCGCCATGCGTGTCTCCCCCATCCCGGTGGCCCGGTGGATCGGCACGGCCTACGTGACCATCTTCCGCAACACCCCGCTGACGCTGATCATCATCTTCTGCTCGTTCGGCCTGTACCAGACGATGGGCGTCAGCCTGGCGCCGGAGAACTCACCGACCTTCCTGGTGGACAACAACATTCGGCTCGCAATCCTGGGCCTGAGCGTTTACACCGCCGCGTTCGTCTGCGAGTCGCTGCGCGCCGGCATCAACACCGTGCACGTCGGCCAGGCCGAGGCCGGGCGTTCGCTCGGCCTCACCTTCGCGCAGAACCTCCGGTTGATCGTGCTGCCGCAGGCGTTCCGGTCCGTGATCGCTCCCTTGGGCAGCGTGCTGATCGCGCTGACCAAGAACTCGACTATCGCCTCGGTGATCGGTGTCGCCGAGGCGTCGCTGCTGATGAAGTCGATGATCGAGAACGAGGCCGCGATCTTCGTGGTCGGCGGCATCTTCGCCCTCGGGTTCGTGATCCTGACACTGCCGATGGGACTGCTCTTCGGCTATCTGGGCAAGCGGCTGGAGGTCGCCCGATGAGAGCCGAACCGACCCTCCTCTACGACGTGCCCGGCCCGAAGGCACGCAATCTCTACCGATTGCTGTCGGTGGCGGTGGCGGTGGCGCTTGGCGTCATCGGATACCTCGTCTACCGCGCGCTCGACTCGAAGGGCCAGCTCACCTCCGAGAAGTGGAGCCCCTTCACCGAATCCACCTCGTGGACGACGTATCTGATCCCCGGCATCCGAGGCACCCTGATCGCCGCGGCCCTCTCGATCGTGCTCGCGCTGATCCTCGGCGCGGTGCTCGGCATCGCCCGACTGTCCGATCACCGGGTGATCCGGAGCTCGGCAGGCTTCTTCGTCGAGCTGTTCCGCGCGATCCCGGTGCTGATCCTGATGATCTTCGCCTACCAGCTGTTCGCCGACTACCAGATCTTCAAGGCGAAGTACCTGGCGCTCGCGGCCGTGGTCACGGGACTGACGCTCTACAACGGCTCGGTCATCGCCGAGATCGTCCGCGCGGGCATCAAGTCGCTCCCGAAGGGCCAGACCGAGGCCGCGAAGGCGCTCGGCATGCGCAAGAGCATGATCATGCGGACCATCCTGTTGCCGCAGGCGGTGACCGCGATGCTGCCCGCGCTCATCTCCCAGATGGTGGTCGCGTTGAAGGACTCCGCGCTCGGTTACCTCATCGGCTACATCGAGGTGGTCCGCTCGGGGCAGCAGCTCGGCTCGTTCTACGGCAACTACCTACCGGCCCTGCTGGTGGTGGCCGCGATCATGATCGTGCTGAACTCGGCGCTGACCCTCCTCGCCACCCGGGTCGAGAAGCGGTTGCGCACCGGCAGGCGCGGCCGCGCCGCTGTGGTCCCGACCGCCGTCCCGGTCACCTCCGTACCGGGGATGGACCTGACCGGCAACGAACCCGAGGTTCGCGGTTAGCCGGGCGAATCTGAGACCGGTTCAGTTCGACTCCGACGCAAGATCGTTCGCCACCAGCGCGAGAATCTCGTCCGCGTGGCTGACGGCGATGAAATGACCACCGCCGCTGATCGGGTGCCAGAGCGCCCCCGGGGTCTTGTCCGCCACCGTCTTGTTGATGATCTCGGGCACCAGGGTGTCATCGCTGCCCTGCCAGAAATGCACCGGGCGCGTCACTCCGGTCATGTCGAACGGCCAGGCCTCGTAGAGCATGGTGGCGTCGACCACGAGCCCACCTGCACCGGGCCGGAAGCACTCCCGACTCGCTCCCAGGAACAGCCTGAGGACCTCCTCGTCGGCCAGCACCGCCCGATCCGGGGCGCTCACCGACTTGATGATCGCCTTGGCGTACCGATCCTCGAAATGGCTGGCGCTCATGCCGAGCAGCTCGTACATGAGCGTGAATCCGGGATGGAAGTGCAGCGCCAGGCGACCGCCCAGCGCGTCGACGCTGCTCAGGTACTTCGCGGCCCAATTGGGTCCGAACGTTCCGTAGTTGCCGCCTGCGATGCAGGTGACGTGGACGAGACGCGCGGGGTCCAGGTACGCGGCGGACGCAAGGGCCCACGGTCCACCCTCGGACCAGCCGGTCACCGCGAATCGGTGCGCGCCAAGGGCGTCGGCCAGTAGCGAGAGGTCATCGGCCCAGCCCTCGAAGGTGCGGCCCGGCTGAGGATCGGACCCGCCCATGCCCGGCCGATCCGCGCAGACGAATCTCACTCCGTTGGCCTTCGCGGACGAATCGAACAGCTCGGCCTCGAGTCGACTCGAGGGTCCCCCGTGGTTGTGCAGGACGAGTGGGCCGCCCGGGTCACCGACTTCGAGATAGGTGACGGTCCGGTTGCCTATCCGGATGCTTCCCTCTCGAGTCATGTGGACTCCTCACAGTGTTGGCCGAACATTTCCACTGGGATGGTCCGGCGTCGAAACTGCAGGTACTCCGATCTCCTCCATAGTAGGCACCACCGAGGCCCTGGTCGGACCTCCGGAGGGTGAGGTTGTCGGAATACCTGGGCGCACACGAAAGTTGACCACGTCATGGCTCAAGGTCCAGCACCCCGCACCCTGTCCGACGACGCACTCTCCGAGCTGCTGCGCACTCAGCAGTTCGGCACCCTTGCCACCAATAAGCGCAGTGGCCATCCCCATCTCACGACCATGCTCTACAACTGGGACGCCGAAGCGCGCATCGTGCGGTTCTCCACCACGGCCGACCGCATCAAGGTCACGCAACTTCGACGTGACCCGCGCGCGGCCGTACATGTTCCGGGCGGCGACGTATGGTCGTTCGCCGTGGCCGAGGGCGAGGCCGAGGTCTCCGAGATCACCACGACGCCGGGTGATGCGATCGGGCGAGAGCTGCTCGCGATGGTTCCGGAGGCCGCGAAGCCGGAGGATGAGGATGCGTTCCTCGAGCAGTTGGTCGCCGAACGTCGCGTGGTGATCCGGCTGAAGGCGGATCGGCTGTACGGGACGGCACTCGACATCGACGGCTAGGAGATCTGGTCGTCGAGCTCCGAACCGGCCTACCCACCTAGAGTGTGAACGTGAGCAACATCGATCTGAGTTTGCAGGTGGACGAGGACGGTTTCGTCTGTGTAGTCGCACCCGATACCTATCGCGGGTTCGTAGATGAGGATTGGGCGCTCGACGACCTCCTTGCGCGTTTTGTGGAGCAGATGAACCGAGGTTCACTATTCGTCGCCTATCCTGGCCCCGACAACGCGAACAGCAATCTGATTGTTGAGTCCGAGTCTTCGCCTGTGCAGGCACTCCGCGAAGCTTCTGGCATTGTGCAAGTCGGCGCTGAAGGCCTCTGGGTCACGGACTACACCCAGTTGTCGATGGCCGCTCAGTTCGCAGATGAGTCACCGCTCGCAGGATATTCGCAGCGATTTCCGGCAGAGCCTGGGATGTACAGGGTCACATTGCGCGAGGACGCCGAGAACGACTCAACATTCTTGCTCACCATTTCGCTGACAAGCTCGGACACGGTCTTGGAGCACCTTTCGGTCCCCTGGTTCGACTAGATCAATCAGCGACTGCGTCGCTCACAGCGTGAGCAACGATCTGAGGAACGATTCGCCCAAGGTTCGCGCACGATCAGCGTCGATGACCTTGGGCACTTCTTCACTAGCCGCAGTGCGGCGCGCCTAACGCCGAATCGCCTTCCGCCACGGTATAATTAGAGTGCATGCAATCATGCGATTCTGCTCAGATCGAAGCCTTCCTCGCGTGCTACGCCGACGCCGACAGCGCCGAACAATTCGGGCCACTCTACGAAGACCAGGTGCTGGTCGGAGATCCGGACGGCAACCAGCACATCAGCCGCGAACAGTTGCTCGCCGGAATCGCCGCGCGTTCGGAGCTGTTCGCGGCGATCGGCTACGGCGGCACCACCCTCGCCTCGCACTCCGCCACCTGGCTGGGCGAGCACTACTGTCTCGCCGGCACCACCTGGTCCATCCCGCTGCGGCCACGTTCCTCGGACCCCGTCACCCTCACGATGGCCTCGGACTTCCTGTTGCGCCGACGCGGCGACGAACTGCGGATTGCGGCATACCTGACCCGCACGTCGATACTCGACGAGCTCAGGAGGGTGGGGGTCCTCCCGGCCGCGGGAGGGACGCCCTAGCCGTCCACCAGGCCGTCGAGCTCCGAACCGGCCTGCGCGAGTTCGCTCTTCACCACATCGAAGGCCATCGACTGCGGGTAGCCGCGGCGGGCCAGCATGGACACCAGCCGGCGCACGGCCCGGTCCCGTTCGCTGCTGCGCCCGCCCGGTCCGTCCATCTCGAAGTCCAGGGACATGGTGCGCAGCTTCCGTTGCACCAGTTCGATGGCGCGGGCACGCTCGTCATCACCGTCGATCTGGTCGAGCGCCTGCGCGGCGATCTCCGGCGCGACCCCCTTGGTGCGCAGTTCCATCGCCAGCGCGCGCTTCCCCTTGCCGGAGAAGGTGTGTCGCGAATGCACCCATTGGGCGGCGAAGGACGCATCGTCGATCAGGCCGACCACGGTGAGCCGATCGAGCACCCGCACGGCGACATCCTCGTCGAAGCCCTTGTCCGCGAGCTTCTTCGCCAGCTCCGCCCGGCTACGCGCCCGATCCGTCAGGAGGCGCAGGCACACATCCTTTGCCTGCGCCTCCTGAGCGGCGGGGGTCCGGGGGGCATCGTCACCGGAGCGCACGGTGGTCCTAGAAGTCGACCGGGGCAGCAGGCGCCGCGTCCGCCGTCACGTCGGCGCCGATGCCCAGCTTTTCCTTGATCTTCTTCTCGATCTCATCGCGGATGTCGGTGTTCTCCAGCAGGAACTTCCGGGCGTTCTCCTTGCCCTGTCCCAACTGGTCGCCCTCGTAGGTGAACCAGGAGCCCGACTTCCGGATGAAGCCGTGCTCGACGCCCATGTCGATCAGCGAGCCTTCCTTGCTGATTCCGTGACCGTAGAGGATGTCGAACTCGGCCTGCTTGAACGGCGGCGCCATCTTGTTCTTGACGACCTTGATGCGGGTGCGGTTACCGACCGCGTCGGAGCCGTCCTTCAACGTCTCGATTCGCCGGATGTCCATCCGGACGGACGCATAGAACTTCAGTGCCTTACCGCCGGTGGTGGTCTCCGGCGAGCCGAACATGACACCGATCTTCTCGCGCAGCTGGTTGATGAAGATGACGGTGGTGCCGGAGTTGCTCATCGCGCCCGTGATCTTGCGCAGCGCCTGGCTCATCAGGCGGGCCTGCAGACCGACGTGGCTGTCGCCCATCTCGCCCTCGATCTCGGCGCGGGGCACCAGCGCCGCCACCGAGTCGACCACCAGGATGTCGAGCGCGCCGGAACGGATCAGCATGTCCGTGATCTCCAGTGCCTGCTCACCGGTGTCCGGCTGCGAGACCAGCAGCGCATCGGTGTCCACGCCGAGCTTCTTGGCGTAGTCCGGATCGAGCGCGTGCTCGGCGTCGATGAAGGCCGCGATTCCGCCGTTGGCCTGCGCGTTGGCGACCGCGTGCAGGGCGACCGTGGTCTTACCGGAGGATTCCGGACCGTAGATCTCGACCACACGACCGCGCGGCAGACCGCCGATGCCGAGCGCGACATCCAGCGCGATCGACCCGGTCGGGATGACCGCGATGGGCTGACGGGACTCGTCCCCGAGGCGCATCACCGAGCCCTTGCCGAAGTTCTTGTCGATCTGCGCCAGTGCGAGCTCGAGCGCCTTGTCGCGATCGTGTGCCTGTGGTGCCATCTTCGGTTCTCCTTAAGTCAACGACTCGTCCAGCGATCTGGGCTTCATCAGCGATCTGTTTCAAGCGATGCCGTCACGTTAGAGCGGGGTACCGACAAGTTCGTGATCAGTCGACTTGTCCAGGAACAAGGTCGCCGATCCGTGCGATCACCGAACACAGTCCAAGCATAGGGGAACACCTGTTCGAGTCAACATCCGCGGCGGCGTGGCGCCGGACCAATCGACGGATCCGGGTTCACCAGCGGGCGCGCGGGACCTCGAACTCGGCACACAGTGCACGCCAGACCTCACGGGGATCGCGACCTGCCTCGATGGCCTCGGCCGCGGTCTTGCCGTCGAGGCTGATCAGGACGTGGTCCACCAGCAGCGAGTCGCCGTACAGTCGGCCGAACTCGCCGTGGACCATCTCGTTGAACTCGGTCAGTCGCACACGGCAACGGTAGCGCGCACCATCAGCCGGCCGCCGCCCTGCACACCGCCACCGGGTCAGCCACCTCCGTCAGGCCCGCCGCCGCGCCCGCCGCGGCCGCACCGAACCCGGGCTCGGACAGCACGCGCAGGACGGCCTCGCGCAGGGCGTCGACCCCGAGCGGGCGCACCACCACCGCGCTGCCCTGCCTGGCCGCGCGGTTCGCCAGTTCCCATTGGTCGCCACCGCCGGGCACCGTGACCGCGGGGACCCCGGCCAGCAGGGTCTTGGCGAGCATGCCGTGCCCGCCGCCGCACACCACCGCGGCGGACTGCGCGAGCAACGCGTCCTGCCTGCCGAGGCCCGCGCGGGCCCAGTCCGGCAGGTCGGTCGGCGGCTCGTCGAGCATCGAGGCGACCACCCGCACGCCCGCGCCGTCGAGGGCCTTCAGCGCCGTCTCCAGCATGCCCTCGGCGCCGGTGAACGCGGTCGAGGGCGCGATCATCACCAGCGGCTCGTCGCCCGGCGGCGGCGTCAGCAGGTCCGCCGTCGGCTCCCACAACAGCGGACCGACCACGTGCGCGTTCTCCGGCCAGTCGGGCCGCGGCACCTCCAGCGCGGGCAGCGTCGCGATCAGCCGGGCGACCGGGCCGGGGTCCGTCGCGGGCAGCCCGACGCCGACCCGGGCGGCGGATCGCTGGCGCGCGCCCTGCCGGATCGAACGCGCGGTGGCCGTGCGCATCAGCGCGTCCCTGGCCTGGCCACGCAGGCCCTCCCCCGGCGCGAGGCCGCTGCCGATGGGCGGCAACCCCTTCGAGGGCGAGTACAGCGGGTGCGGCGACAGCTCGACCCATGGCACGTCCAGGCGTTCGGCCGCCATCCCGCCGCCCGCGGTGAGGATGTCGGAGACCACCAGATCCGGGAGCATCGCGCTCAGGTCCGGCAGCACCTCGGTCGAGATGTGCGCCGCCCGCGAGTGGATGCGCTGGCCCGCGTCCATGTCGTCGTCCTCGGGCCGCGGCGCCAGGCCCTTGAGCTTGCGCGCGGTGATGCCGGCCTCGCGCGCCGCCTCCAGCCAGCGGACCCCGGTGAAGAGAACGGGATCGTCGCCGGCCGCAATGAATCTCAGGCAGAGCGCGATGGCTGGAATGGCATGACCCGGATCCGGTCCGGCGACGACGGCGACTCGCATCCGATCAGCGTGCCACAGCGGCCGGAGCGCCCTGACCTCAGTGACGTGCTTCGAGTCCGACGGCGTCGCGGAGCCGTGTCGCCGCCTCGCGCAGTGCCGGGTCGTGCGCCGCGGACGAATCCATCAGCGCGGCCAACGCCTCGGCGATGACGTTGAGCTTCTCCTGCGCCGCCTCGTCGGCCCGGCGGCTCGCGTTCTCCAGCAGCACCACCAGCAGCAGGGTGAAGACGCTTGCGACGGTATGGATGGCGACCTGCCACGTCTTGAGGTCGGTCCACATCGGAAGGCTGACCAGCCAGAGGGCGACCAACCCGGCACACACGAAGAAGAAGGGCGCCTGACTGACCCGGAGCTGGGCCTGTTCGACGAACCGCTCGAACGCGGAACGCCGATCCCCGCCCCGCCGGGTCTGCGCCGCGTCACTCCTGCGCTCCATCCCGCTCGCCTCCTCTCAGTGGCGCACCAACCCGCCCAGGGTCCGGCCCGCCAACTCGACGATGCCCGGCTCGTGGCCGTTCGCGACCAGATTGATGATGACGCCGTCGATCCCGCGATCGAGGACCCGCGACGCGATCTGCTCGGCCACGTCGTCGGGATCGCCGACGAACTGCCGGTCCGTCGCGGCGGCGCGTTCGTCCTCGTCGAGCGCGCTCAGGTCGATGCCACGAGCGAGCAGGAAGTCGCGCTGCAGCCGGCGGGCGCGATCGCCGTCCTCGTCGATCATCACGAATGCCAGGAAGCTCGTCTCCAGCGTGCTGCGGTCCCTGCCGATCTCCGCGCAGCGCGCGTCGAGCGCGTCGAGTTTGCGGGGCAGCTCGGATGCGTTGCAGATCACGTTGAGATGGTCGGCGAACCGGGCGGCGTACGCGAAGGTCTTCTTCTCGCCGCTGCCGCCGATCAGGATCGGGAGATCGTCGCGGATCCGCGGTTCGTTGATCGCCCCCTCGGTCCGGTACCACTTGCCCTCGAACGTCGGACGCTGCCCGCGCAGCATCGGCACGATGATCTCCAGCGCCTCGCCGAGCCGCTCGAAGCGATCGGTGAAAGTACCGAACTCATAGCCGAACTGGCGGTGTTCGAGCTCGAACCAGCCGGCGCCGATGCCGAGCACGGCCCGCCCGCCACTGACCACGTCGAGGGTCGTCACGGTCTTGGCGAGCATGGCCGGGTTGCGATAGGTGTTGCCGGTGACGAGCGCCGAGAGCTGGATGCTCTGGGTCGACGCCGCAAGCCCGGCCAGCGCGGTATAGGCCTCGAGCATCGGTTCGTCGGGCTCCCCGATGCCGGGCAGCTGATAGAAGTGGTCCATCACGAAGGCGGTGTCGAATCCGGCAGCCTCGGCCTCGCGGGCCTGGGCGATCACGGTGGGGAACAGCTCCCGCACCGACCGCGAGTAGCTGAAGTTGGGCATCTGATATCCGAGTCGAATGCTCACGAACTCCGACGCTACTCCCGGCGGACCGGGTCCGCTCGGCACCGAGGCGGGCCACCCCAAGGGTGGCGGATCGTCACCCCAGGGTCGGTGGTGGCGGACCCGGTCCGGACGGAACATGAGGGTGATCGCTTCGCACCACATGCCTCGGCTCCAGGAGAACCACGATGTCCAGCGCCGAACTCCCGGCGAATGGCACCAACGGCGAGCGGACGATGCAGGACGAACTGGGGACCTCGTTCCGCGCCGACCGCTTCTACGACCGCCAGATGTGCGCCCACCTGAACCCCGCGATGATCGAGTTCATCGCGGGAATGGACCTGCTGTTCATCGGCACGGCCGCGCCGGATGGCACCTGCGACGTGTCGCTGCGGGCAGGCCCACCGGGCTTCGTCCAGGTCTTCGCCGCGGACCTCCTCGGATATCCCGAGTACCAGGGCAACGGGGTGATGGCCAGCCTGGGCAATATCGTCGAGAACCCGCACATCGGGCTGTTCATGGCGGATTTCGTCACCGATCTGATCGGCCTGCACGTCAACGGCACGGCGCAGATCGTCCCCGATGACGAGCTGCGCCACGCGCACCCGGACCTTCCGACGGAGCGGGTGCGCGGCCGCCGCGCCGAGCGCTGGGTCCTCGTGCACGTCGAGGAGGCATACATCCACTGCCGCAAGCACATCCCCCGGTTGGTGCCCGTCGACCGGGTCCGCGCGTGGGGCACCCACAACCCGGAGCACAAGGGCGGCGACTACTTCGGAGTCGCCGCCGAGCGCGACCTCCCCCGTTAGAACTCCATGCCGGCGTCGGCGCCCATCTGCATGGTGGTGTTCCCGCCGTCGAGCGACTCGCGGATGATGTCCGCGTGACCCGAGTGCTGCGCGGTCTCCCGGAGGATGTGCAGCAGGATCTTTCGGGCCGCCCACCACTCACGCTCGGGGGCCCACGGTGCGGTCGGCATCGGGATGAGCACGCCCAGGTCCGGCAGTCCCGCGACCGCGGCCTCGGTCGCCCGCGCGACGGCCGCGTAGTCCTCGAGCAGCGAGGCCAGGGTGTCGTCCTCGCCCACTGTCCACGCCGCGGTGGCGATCTCCATGTCGAACTCGGCGTTCTCGTCGGGCTCGAGGATCGTCTCCACCCAGTTCCGTTCCGTGGCGGCAACGTGCTTGACGAGGGCCATCAGGGTGAGTTCGCTTGCCGTGGACCGCGTCCGGGCCTGCGCGTCGTCGAGTCCCCGAAACGTGATGAGGAAGGTCTGGCGCTGATCGGCGAGCATCGCCAGGAAGTCGGCGTGCTCTCCGGTGACGGTGGACTGTGCGGCGGCGTTCTGAACGGTGCTCATGTGATCGGCCTTCCCTTGGCTGTTGGTAGGGATGACGCTACGAGCAATTGCGGTCAGAAACGGTCCTCAATTACCGGTGTCGCGGAGAAAGCCCGAAGATCCTCGCCGTCAGCCGTTTTTCAGCGCGGCCTCGGCCGCCTGCATCGCCCGCTCGCGATCCGCGGTCACCAGCCCGATCCGGGTCCGGCGGTCCAGCAGGTCGTCGACGTCGAGAGCACCCTCGTGGCTGACCGCGAAGGCCAGCTCGGCATGCGTGACATCGATGCCGTCCGCGATCGGGGCGAGCTCGCCCGCCGCCGCCACCTGTGCCGACTCGCTCCCGTAGCGGGCGACGAGCGAGGCGGGCAGGTCGCCCGCGACCGGCCCCGCGCCGACCACCGGGAGCTTGGTGGTCACACACGGCCGCGCCACGAGGCCACCCGCGCGGACGGCGGCGTCGACAGCGTCCTGCGCCATCTTCCGATAGGTGGTGAGCTTGCCGCCGACCACACTGATGACGCCGTTCGACGAGCGGAGCACCGCGTGGTTGCGCGAGAGATCGGCGGTGGAGCCCTCGCCGGTGTCGAGCAGCGGCCGCAGGCCCGAAAAGGTGGCCAGCACGTCCGCCCGGGTCAGCGGCGTACCCAGCGCGGTGTTCACCGTGTCGAGCAGGAAGTCGATCTCGAAGTCCGCGGCCTGCGGCACGTCGGGGATCTCGCCCTCGATCGCCTCGTCGGTCAGGCCGAGGTAGACCCGGCCGAGTTGCGCGGGCAGCGCGAACACGAATCGGTTGGTCTCCCCAGGGATCGGCACCGTCAGGGCGGCGGTGGGATTGCCCAGCGCCTGCGCAGGCAACACCAGGTGGGTGCCCCGGCTCGGCTTCAGCCGGATGTCGGGATCGACCTGCCCGGCCCAGACCCCCGCCGCGTTCACCACCGCGCGCGCCCGGATCGTCAGTTCCTCGCCGGTCAGCTCATCACGCAGCCGCGCCGAGGTACCGGTCACGTCGTACGCGCCCACCCGGGTCAGCACCGTGGCGCCGTGCTGCGCAGCGGTGCGCGCGATGGCCACCACCAGCCTGGCATCGTCGATCAGCTGGCCGTCGAACGCCAGCAGCCCGCCGCGCAGGCCGTCCCGCCGGACCGCGGGCGCGAGCTCCGCGGCGCGGTCGGCGGACACCCGGCGCGAGCGCGGCAGCACCTTCGTCGACGTCCTGGCCGTGGCCCGCAGCACGTCGCCTGCCAGGAATCCCGTTCGCACCAAGGTCTTCTCGAAGGCCCCGACCGACGGCAGCAGCGGCACGAGCTGCGGCATCGCCCGGACCAGGTGCGGCGCGGTGCTCGTCATCAGGATCCCGCGCTCGACTGCGCTCTCCCGCGCGATGCCGACATTTCCCGACGCCAGGTAGCGCAACCCGCCGTGGGCGAGCTTGGAGCTCCATCGGCTCGTCCCGAACGCCAGGTCGTGCTTGTCCACGAGCACCACCCGCAGGCCACGCGAGGCGGCATCGAGGGCGGTACCGACACCGGTGATGCCACCGCCGACGACGAGCACGTCCACCGCGGCCCCGTCGCCGAGCCCGGACAGTTCCCGGCTGCGCCGGTCCGCGTTCAGCGCCGACTTCGATTGCTGGTTCACGGTTGCTCCTAGGTGAGGGGTGGTCTGAGGTACGCGTCGACCGCGTGCGCGAGCTCCGCGATCAGCGCCTTCGGCGGCAGGATCTCCGCGACCATGCCTGCGGACTGCACGACCGACTGCGCCATCAGCAGGATCATGGTGGCGATACCGGTGGCATCGCCAGCGCGAATCGAGCCGTCGCGTTGCCCGACCAGAACGACCGGGGTGAGCGTCTCGACGATCGCCCGCTGGCTCGCCCCGAGCCGGTCGACGATGTAGGTGATGAGCAGTTCTGGGTCCGAGCGCAGGATCTTGACGAACAGCGGGTGGGTCCGCACCGTCTCGGCGGTCTCCGCCACACCGCGCACCAACTGCTCCCGTGCGACCCCCGACCCGGACATCTCCGGCAGCGCCTGCTCGATCTCCCTGGTCAGCAGGTCCGCGACGACCGCCTTGGTGTCGGGCCAGCGGCGGTACACGGTGGGTCGGCTCACCCCCGCGCGACGGGCGATCTCGGCGAGGGTGGTCCGTCTCAGGCCGAATTCGAGCACACAGGCTCGGGTTGCGTCGAGAATGAGGTCGTCGACGGTGGGCGCTGCAGCTGCAGTCTGCGGATCAGCGTTACGGATAGACATCGTATGTAACACTGTAACGCATGTCCGACACCGCAGCTCCGCAATCAGCCTCCACTCCGCAGTTCCCCGACACCGCGGCACCCACCATGGAGTGGGACGCCTGGGGAGTCGCGGAGTTCCGCAAGCAGCTCTCGCCGCAGGTGCTCACCCTGCTCCGATCCGCGCTCGGCGTCAGCGCCGAGCAGTCGCCGCCGCCCGAGGAGTCGGCAGCGGTGCTGCGCCCGACCAGCCTGACCGAGGGCCACCGCACCGACCTCGACGAGCTGATCGGCTCCGAGCACGTGCGCACCGACGACGCGACCCGGCTCCGCCACGCCGGCGGCAAGAGCACGCCGGACCTGTTGCGCCGCAAGGACACCGAGCCGCAGAACGCCCCCGACGCGGTGGTCCTGCCCGGCTCACACGACGAGGTGCTCGCCCTGCTGCGGTACTGCGCGGCCGAGTCCATCGCGGTCGTGCCCTTCGGCGGCGGCACCAGCGTGGTCGGCGGCGTCGACCCGGCACGAGGCGGGTTCCACGAGGTGATCGCCCTCGACCTGCGCCGCCTGGACGCCCTGCTCGAGCTCGACGCCGTGTCCGGCATCGCGACCCTGCAGGCAGGCGTCACCGGCCCGCAGGCCGAGCAGCTCCTCGGCACGCACGGCTTCTCGCTCGGCCACTTCCCGCAGAGCTTCCAGTTCGCCACGATCGGCGGGTTCGCCGCGACCAGGTCCTCCGGACAGGCCTCCGCCGGTTACGGCCGCTTCGACGACATGGTCCAGCGGATCCGGGTCGCCACCCCCACCGGAGATCTCGACCTCGGCCGGGCGCCCGCGTCCGCAGCCGGACCGGACCTGCGCGAGCTGTTCGTCGGGTCGGAGGGTGCGTTCGGGATCATCACCGAGGTCGCCGTTCGGGTGCACCCGGTCCCCGAGACCACCGCCTACCGGGCCTGGTCGTTCCCCGATTTCGAGACCGGCGCGGCCGCGCTGCGCACGGTGATCCAGACGGGCGCGACCCCGACCGTGATGCGGCTGTCCGACGAGGCCGAGACGGGCCTCAACCTGGCGCTGGCCGGCGACGTCGGCGGCGAGAGCCCCGCGGCGGGCTGCCTGGCGATCACCACCTTCGAGGGCACCGCGGCGCACACGGAGTCCCGGCACGCCGAGGCGTGCGCGCTGCTCGCCGCCGCGGGCGGCACCGACCTGGGCGAGCAGCCCGCCAGGTCCTGGGAGCACGGCCGCTACGACGCGCCGTACCTGCGCGATGCGCTGCTCAACGCGGGCGCCATCGTGGAGACCCTGGAGACGGCCACCACGTGGTCGAACCTGTCGAACCTGCGCACCGCCGTCACCACCGCGCTCACCGAGTCGCTGACCGCACAGGGCACCCCGGCGTTGGTGATGTGCCACATCTCGCACACCTACCCGACCGGCGCCTCCCTCTACTTCACCGTGGTCTGCGCACAGACCGCCGATCCGCTGCCCCAGTGGGCGGCCGCGAAGAAGGCCGCGGGCGACGCGATCGTCTCCGTCGGCGCCACCATCACCCACCACCACGCCGTCGGGCGCGATCACCGTCCGTGGATGTCGGACGAGGTCGGCGAGCTGGGCGGACGGGTGCTCCAGGCAGTCAAGGACGCCGTTGATCCCACCGGAATCCTCAACCCTGGCAAGCTGATTCCATGAGATCAGTCACGGTTCTGACGAACCCCGCCGCAGGCAACGGCCACGCCCCGGAGGCCGCCGCGGCCGCGATCGCCCGACTCCGCGAGCTCGGCGTGCAGGTCTCCGAGATCGAGGGAGAGTCCGCGGCCGAGGCGCTCGAGCTGGCACGGAAGGCGGTTGCCGACGGCACCGACGCGTTGGTCGCGGCCGGCGGCGACGGGCTGATCAGCATCGCCTGGCAGGCCCTGGCCCAGAGCGGCATCCCGCTCGGCATCATCCCCGGCGGCACCGGCAACGACCACGCCCGGCTGTTCCACATCCCGGTCGACGACCCGGCCGCCGCCGCCGATGTCATCGCCCGCGGCACCACCGAGACCATCGATCTCGGCAAGATCGGCGACCGCTGGTTCGGCACAGTGCTCTCCAGCGGCTTCGACTCGCTGGTCACCGACCGGGCGAACAGGCTTCGGTGGCCCCGCGGTCCGATGCGCTACAACGTCGCGATGCTCGTCGAGCTGGCGCAGCTGCGCCCGATCCCCTACCGGATCGTGCTCGACGACCAGACCATCGAACTGGACGCGGCGATGGTCACGGTCGGCAACGGCACCTCGTACGGCGGCGGCATGCTGATCACCCCGAACGCGGAGGTCACCGACGGACTGCTGGACGTCACCGTGGTGGCGGCGGGCAGCCGGTTGCGGCTGGTGCGCCTGTTCCCGACGGTCTACAAGGGCACCCACGTCGACCTGGACGAGGTGCAGACGTTCCGGTCCCGCCGGGTCCGGCTCGAGGCGGCGGGCATCACCGCGTATGCCGACGGCGAGCGGGTCGCCCCGCTGCCGATCGACATCGAGGCGGTCCCTGGCGCGGGATCCGTCATCGTCGGGGCGCCGATCCGCTGACGGTCCGCTCGCCGAGGTGGGCGGTCCATTCCGCCTCCACCTCGGCGAGCGCGTCGGCCGACCGGTCGATCAGGAATCCCGCGGACTGATGGCGGTGGCGATTTCCTCAGCGCTGGGGTCATACCAGTCTCCACCCGGACTTCGGCGCCGGTTGAACAGCTGTGGACGGTATCGGGCGAAATTTCGACGCAACAGCGCGGCGTACCAGCGATCGAGGTACGAACTGAAGGTGGAGGCGAAACCGTCTCCGGCGGGCACCGGGTGGGTCATCGCCCGGTGAACCAGTGTTGTCAGCTCGCCGAATGAGATGTCTTCCACGACTGGCGGATCCGGGAGACTGAGCCGAAACGCGACGACCTCCTCGCCTTCGCTTTCCCATGCGTAGAGAAGCTCGGAAGGCTCGACCGTCTTGGACGTGAGCCGTCTGATGTCTTCTGCGGCGCGTTCAGACGCCGGTCCCCCATCACCGTGCTCGTCGACCTCGCGCATCAACTGCGTCATGCGGGCGAGAACCCTCGGATACAACCGCTCGGCTTCGTCCATGCTCGGTTCGAGTTCCACACGCAGTTGCCCATCCACTGGTCGTCAGAACTGGTACAGCTCGAAGCCGACGGCACGATCGGCGGCGAAACCGTCCCTCGGACCGGTTGCCATCTCGATCTGCGCCCGCGCCTGGTCCAGCACCGGGACATCGCTGAGCGCCTGCAGGTACCGGCTGTGTTCGGCGAGCGACGCCACCGCGGTGTCGACCGTGTCGCTGACGTCGACGGCATGCGTGGCCCCGACCATGACGTTGACCGCCACCCACCGCACGCCCGACCACCGCGGTTCGGTGAGCTCGGGAAAGATCCACTCGTTGGCCGCGTCGGACACCGCGTCGAGCACGCTCTGTCCGAGCGCCCGATGATCGGCGCTGTTCAGGAAGCCCGGCCCCCAGGTCTCGCGATGATTCATGGTGAGCACGAACTCGGGCCGATGCCGCCGGATCGCGCCCGCCAGATCGCGTCGCAGGTCCAGCCCCTCCTGGAGTCTGCCGTCGGGGTGGCCCAGGAATTCGACCTCTGCGACACCGACGACGGCCGCCGAGCGGCGTTCCTCCTCCTCGCGCAGCGGCCCGCACTCGGCGGGAGACAGGCCCGCGATGCCCGCCTCGCCGCTGGTCGCGAGGACATACCGGATGTCCTTGCCCTGTCCGGTCCAGCGGGCCACCGCCGCAGCGGCCCCGTACTCGATGTCGTCGGGATGGGCGACGATGACGACGCCCCGCTTCCAGTCCTCGGGAATCGGCTCCATGCGCCTCAGCATGCCCGGCCCCGGGTGGTACCGCGCGGCGCCGCGCTAGAGCCGGGTGACGTCCTTCGTGTCGCTGTCGGACATCGCCTTGAAGAGCAGGTACAGCCCGAACACCACCGCACCGACGACCAGAACCCAGAACAGCCCCTTGACCAGCGCGCCGACCACGGCGAGCGCGATCCAGACGAGGGCGACAATACCTACGATCTTCCAGAACACCGGGGTCTCCGTTCACTCGATCCGACCGCCACACTTGACGGCCCGATGCGTCCAGCCTGGCAGGGCTCGATGAGAAAAGCACCAGCTCAGAGGCAAGATCAGGGAAAGATCAGGGTGATCCCTTAGGGTGCCGAGGTCGCAGCGGTCCGGGTGAACCACCGCAGGTGCCGGCCGCTGGCATAGGCTCAGCGGGTTGTCCCCGTACTCGCAAGGAGCTCTACCGCTCGTGTCTACACGCACCGCAGGCGCCCCCCGCAACACCGCTCGTGACCTCGCCCAGGTCGCGGTGTTCGCCGCCCTGATCATCGCCCTCGGGCTGCCCGGCACGATCACCATCGGTTCCTCCGGCGTCCCCATCACGCTGCAGACGCTGGGCGTGATGGTCGCGGGCGCGCTGCTGGGACCCCGCAAGGGCGTCCTGACCGTGCTCACCGTCATCGTGCTCGGCCTGGCCCTGCCCGTGCTCGCGGGCGGCCGGACCTCACTCACCTCCCTGTCCAGCGTCACCGGTGGATTCCTCATCGGCTGGATTCCGGCGGTTGCGCTGATCGGCTGGCTCACGGTCAAGATGCTGCCCCGCTACAACGTCTTCATCGGCATCGTCATCAACGCGCTCGGCGGGATCGTGGTGATCTACGCCTTCGGCATCGCGGGCATGATGCTCCGCAGCGACCTCACCTTCTGGCAGGCGCTGAGCGCCAACGGCACCTTCGTCCCCGGCGACCTCCTCAAGGCCGTCATCGCGGCGGTCGTGGCCGCCCAGGTGCATCGCGCCTACCCGGCGCTGCTGACGTCGGCGGCACCGGCTCGCACGCCCGCCGACGCCGTCTAGTCCCACCGATGCCCGAGATCCGCTTCGAGTGCGTCGCTCACCACTACGGTGAGCGCGCCGTGCTCACGGATGTCGATCTGGTCCTCACCGAGGCGCGGATCGGGGTCATCGGCGCGAACGGCAGCGGCAAGTCCACCCTGGCCCGGATGATCAACGGCCTGGTGACACCGAGTGGCGGTCGGGTGACGGTTGACGGCCTCGACACCGCGCGCGAGGGCCGCAAGGTGCGGCGCAAGGTCGGCTTCGTGTTCACCGACCCGGACCATCAGATCATCATGCCGACGGTCGCGGAGGACATCGCGTTCTCCTTGCGCCGCAGCTCGATTCCCGCCGCCGATCGCGCCGCCAGGGTCGCGACGGTGCTCGAGACGTTCGGACTGGCCGGGCACGCCGAGCACCCGACGCATCTGCTCTCCGGCGGCCAGAAGCAGCTGCTCGCCCTCGCCGCGATCATGGTCACCGACCCCGAGCTGATCGTCGCCGACGAGCCGACCACGCTGCTCGACCTGCGCAACACCCGTCTGGTGGCCGAGACCTTCGCCGCGCTGACCCAGCAGGTGATCGCGGTGACCCACCAGCTCGACCTGCTCGGCGACTTCGACCGGGTACTGGTGATCGATTCGGGCCGGGTGGTCGCGGACGGCGCCCCGGACGAGGCGATCGGCTTCTACCGGCAACTGATCGGATGACCACGCTCGGCATCTACCACCCGGGCGCCTCACTGCTGCATCGAGCACCCGCAGGGGCCAAGCTCGCCTGCCTCGTCGTGGCGCTCATCGCGCTCACAGCGGCGGTGCGGTCACCCTGGCAACTCATCCCCGCCGCGCTGCTGGTGGCGGCGGGATTCGCGACGGCGCGCATCCCATGGCGGCTCACCATCGGGCAGCTGCGACCGGCCATCTGGATGCTCCTCTTCGTCGGCGCCTTCCAGGTGATCTTCACCGGTTGGCAGCGCGCTCTGGTGGTGTGCGGGGTGCTGCTGCTGTCCGTGGCGCTCGCCGCCCTGGTCACGCTGACCACCAAGGTGATGGACATGCTGGACGCGGTCGAGCGGATGCTGGCGCCGTTGCGGCGGTTCGGCGTCAACCCGGATCGGGTTGGACTTGTCCTCGCCATGACCATCCGGTGCATCCCCCTGCTCAGCGGCCTCGTCTCCGACGTGACGGAGGCGAGAAAGGCCAGGGGCCTTGGGTTCTCGCTGCGTGCACTCGCGGTGCCGGTCGTGGTGGGCGCGTTGCGCACCGCCGACGCGATGGGCGAGGCATTGGCCGCGCGCGGCGTCGACGACTAGGCGCGGTGCCTGCGCGTGATCGCCTCGATCTCCTCGAGCGCCCCGGCCAATCCCTCCAGGCGATCCGAAGCCGAAAGCATCTCGGACCGCTGCCTTTCGAGGGCTCCGAGCGAATCGGCCGTGGCCGGTACCGTCATCTTCGCCACGGAGGCGAGGAGCTCCTCGTACTGCTCCACACCTGCCGACAGCCGGGCAGCCGTGGCGTCGATCGCGTCGCCGAGCTGCAGCCCGGCCGTGGTCGAACCCGCACGTTCCATCGCGGTGACGTCGTCGGCCACCGCGAACAGCGCCTCGGCGGCCGACGCCGCGGTCTCGCCGATCTGCTCGATGTCCTCCTCCGCGACCACCGCGGACCTGGTGAGCACCCCCAGCAGCTCCTGCAGACCCGTCTGTGCGCCGAGCAGCCGACCAACCGGCTCACGTGCCGCCGACCCGATCGGCGGCAGTGCCCGTCGCGCCGGGGTGCGCGCGGGCAACGGAATCTCGTTGAGCCGCCGGTAGGTTCGCCATGCGGCCACCGCCGGAACCGCGAACAGCGCGGTGGCGCCGCCGCCCACGATCAGCGACCATTCCGGCGCCGATGCCACGGCCAGGCCTACCGTGCCGACCGCCGAGGCACCCGAGACGGTGCCGTACCGCATCCGACGCCGGTTCGCGCGGCGCCGCCTGCGGAGCAACTTCGCACGGGGATCGGACCATTTCCGCACGGCCGAGGCCACCGACCCGCTCACGGTGCGGGCCGCCTCGGTGGCCGCGACCACACCGGAGGCACCGTTCGCCGCGGCGGCGAAAATGGCAGCGGCCGAACGGGAATCGCTTCCCGCTCGGCCGCGCCTCGAACTCGTCATCTCACCCTCATCGGACCACGCGACTACTGCGCGGCAGGTCCCGCTGCATCGGGCTTGGCCGCCGGGGTGGCGGGGGCTGCCGGGGTGGCGGGGGCCACCGCGGGGGTCGCCGTGCCGCCGGTGGGCAGCGCGTCGCCCTTCATCGAGGCCCGGATCTGCTCGAGCCGGCTGTGCCCGGCCATCTGGACGCTCGCCTGCTGGACCTCCATCATGCGGCCCTGCACCGAGTTCTGCGCCAGCTCGGCGGAACCGAGCGCATCCGCGTAGCGACGCTCGATCTTGTCGCGGACCTCGTCCAGGTTCGGGGTGTTGCCCGGTGCGGAGAGCGTGCTGTCCATCGAGCGCAGTGAGTCGCTGACCTTCTCCTGCATCTTGGCCTGCTCGAGCTGGCTGAGCAGCTTGGTCCGCTCGGCGACCTTGGCCTGCAGGGCCATCGCGTTCTGCTCGACGGCCTTCTTGGCCTGGGTGGCGGCCTGCAGCGACTGGTCGTGCAGCGCCTTGAGGTCCTCCACGCCCTGCTCGGCGGTGACGAGCTGCGCGGCGAACGCCTCGGCGGCATTGGTGTACTGGGTGGCCTTCTCGACGTCACCGGCCGTGGCGGCCTGATCCGCCAGCGTCACCGCCTGACGGGCATTGGCGTTGAGCTTCTCCACCTCGTCGAGCTGGCGGCTGAGCTTCATCTCCAGCTGACGCTGGTTACCGATCACCGACGCGGCCTGCTGGGAAAGTGCCTGGTGCTGACGCTGCGCGTCCTCGATCGCCTGCTGAATCTGAACCTTCGGGTCGGCCTTCTCGTCGATCTTCGCATTGAAGAGCGCCATCAGGTACTTCCATGCCTTGACGAACGGATTAGCCATGGGTTGATCCTGCCTCCATTTGATGCGCCGCGCGATGCGCGACCCGATGCGCGACCGTCACGCACCGGAACACGGGCACTGCCCTACCTGCTGGTCGGACCCACCAGTCGAGGACTGGTGGTCACACACAAATCTATCGGTTCGGACGACCGCTGGCATCCTCGCCACGGCCCAATTGCCAAGAACTTACGCGGCGGCGAGCGCGGTGGCGTTCGGCGCGGGGATCACCATGCGGGTGTCCTCGGCGATGCGTGGCGAACCGCCGGCCACACCGGGGGTCGCGCTCGCGGGGGCCACGTTCGGGTTCGCCGGGGCGCCCCGATCGGCGGCGGAGTCCGACAGCGACTCGCTGACGTCGTACAGAACCTCGGACAGGGGCACTTCGAGGGCATCGCAAATGGCCGCCAGCAGCTCGCTGGAGGCCTCCTTGCGCCCGCGTTCCACCTCGGAGAGATAGCCCAGGCTCACCCGCGCGGTGCCCGAGACCTCACGCAGGGTTCGGCTCTGCGAGACCCTCGCACGCCGCAGACTGTCACCGATTGCTTCACGCAACAGCACCGCCATGTGGCTCCTCCTTCATCTCCGCCCAACAGCTTGTTCAACGCCCGAAGGTTCCGAAATGGTTCCCGGTGGCCGCGGCTTGAGCAAACCGAGCCTATCCCGCCGCGGCCGCGCGCATGCGGACTAGGAGTGTCGACACGGCCGATCGGACCGCGCCACTGCGAATCGCCCAGCGGTCACCGGCGAGTTCGAGCCGCTCCGCCGAGACCCCGTCGGGACCGGCGATACCGAGATAGACCGTGCCCACCGGCAGGCCATCATGCGTGTCGGGCCCCGCCACACCGGTCAATCCCACACCCCAGTCGGCCCCGCACCGTGCCTGCGCGCCCACCGCCAGCGCCCTGGCCGTGCTCGCGGCGACCGGACCGTCCGAGGCCAGCACCGCGGGATCGACGCCCGCGAGGCCGGCCTTGAGATCTGTCGCGTACACCACCAGTCCGCCGCGCAGCACCAGGCTCGCGCCCGGAATGCCGGCGATCGTGGCCGCGAGCAGCCCCGCGGTCAGCGACTCAGCGGTGGCGACCGTCTGCCCCCGCGAGGTGAGAGCGGACACCAGCTCGGCCGCCTCGGTCCCGGCGACCAGGGGGTCGGTCATTGCCCGGGTTCGTGCGGGTGCACGCCGGCTCTGAGGCGGACCGCCTGGATCACATAGTCCAGTCCGGTCACGACGGTGAGGAAGACCGCCAGGCCCATCGCGATCGCGCTCACCGTCGCCCAACCCGCTGGCAGCGGCAGCAGGTACATGCCGATGGCCAGGGATTGCACGAGTGTCTTGAGCTTGCCGCCCCGTCCCGCGGGAATCACTCCGTGCCGCAGGACCGCGAACCGCATCAGGGTGATCCCGAGTTCGCGGGCCGCGATGATCGCCGTGACCCACCAGCTGAGATCGCCGAGCATCGACAGCCCCACCAGTGCGGCACCGATCAGGGCCTTGTCGGCGATGGGATCGGCCAACTTGCCGAAGTCGGTGACCAGTCCGTACTTCCGAGCGAGCTGGCCGTCGATCCGGTCCGTGATCGCGGCGACCGCGAAGACGATCGTGGCGATGATCCGCCAGAAGGTCGAGTGCCCGCCGTCCATGAACAGCGTGACCAGGAAGACCGGGACCAGGAAGATGCGGAGCACGGTGAGGATGTTGGCGATGTTGACCACCGGCACCGGCTTCTCGTGCGGCACGCCGCCGGACACCGGTGCCGCCTCAGTCCCCGAGTCCTGGTGCCCGCCGGACGCCATCTCGTCGTGCGACTGCGCGGTCACCGGGCTGCCACCCACGCAGCGCGAGACGCCACCCCATAGAAGGGGGTTTCTTCGCGGAAGCTGTCCAATCGGGCGGGCACATGGCTAAGAATATCGGTTGGCTCCATGACTACTCTTCACCACATGACCTCTGGGCCCATGACCTCCGATCCGGACGCTCCGACCGTCCGCCGCGCACGAACCTCCGACGTGCCGCAGATCAAGCGCCTGATCGACATCTACGCGGGCCGGATCCTGCTCGAGAAGAACCTGGTGACCCTCTACGAGGCCGTTCAGGAGTTCTGGATCGTCGAACTCGACGGCGAGGTGATCGGTTGTGGCGCATTGCATGTCCTGTGGGCCGACCTGGGCGAGGTACGCACGGTCGCCGTCGACCCGAAGGTCAAGGGCCGCGGTATCGGGCACCTCGTGGTCGCGCAGCTCGTCCAGGTCGCGCGCGAGCTCGAACTCGGGCGCGTGTTCGTCCTCACCTTCGAAGTCGACTTCTTCGGCAAGCACGGTTTCGTCGAGATCGAGGGGACCCCGGTGACCGCAGAGGTGTTCGGCGAGATGTGCCGGTCCTACGACACCGGCGTGGCGGAATTCCTCGACCTGAGTTACGTGAAGCCGAACACGCTCGGCAACACCCGCATGCTCCTCACCCTCTAGAGACCCGCCAACCACTCCCGAAAGCGAGCCCCCATGCCCATCTTCGCCGTCGAGTACACCTACAGCGAGGCCACCTCCGACGCCAGGGACGAGGTCCGGCCCGACCACCGCGCGTGGCTGTCCGGGCTGGTCGAGCGCGGCACCGTACTGACCACGGGACCTTTCGCGGACGGCAGCGGCGCACTCATCCTGGTGACGGCCGAGGACGTCGCGGCCGTGCGCTCGCTCTTCACGAACGACCCCTTCGCCAAGGCGGGCCTCGTCGAGGCCGCACGGTTCACCGAATGGACACCGGTGATGGGCGCCTTCTCCTGAATGCGGGCTACGCCGCAGTGGGGGGGGGGGGCGGGCGGGGG
>NZ_SUMD01000012.1 GCF_005049235.1 Rhodococcus oryzae
GGCTACAAACTTCGGGATTGCCAGGCGCCTGACGTCCAACCTCGTGTCCCGCGCCTCTCGGCCGGGTCGGTGTCCGTGTCGCTCTGACTCGACAAAAGTTACGCGAACAAGAACACAGCGTCAAATCCCCAGGTCAGCTGCGCGCGTCGCGGAACTCCCGCAGGTCGCGGGCCGCGCGCACCGCCCTGGGGGCGCGCATCCATCGAATCACATCGATGTGACCCGCGCCACCCCTGACGATCGGCTCAGGAGGGCAGTACCTGGATGCCGGCGAAGTTCCGCTTTCCTCGACGGATGACCAGCCACTGTCCGTGCAGGAGATCGGTGGCCTGCGGCTCCCACTCCTCGGCGCTGATGCGCTGGTTGTTCACCGAAGCACCGCCCTCCTTGATGGTGCGTCGCGCAGCGCCCTTGCTCTCGCAGAGACCGCTGGTCACCAGCAGGTCGACGATGGTCGTCGCGTCGCCGGGCCGCACCTGTGCGACCGCTGCCTCGGTCAGCGCCGCGGCGAGGGTCGACTCGTCCAGCTCGGAGAGCTCGGCCCTGCCGAACAACGCCTGGCTGGCGAGCTCGACGGCGGCGGTGTTGTGCTCGCCGTGGACCAGGGTCGTCATCTCTGCCGCGAGCCGGCGCTGCGCTGCACGGGCCTGCGGCCGCGCGAGCGTCTCCTGCTCGAGCTCGGCGAGCTCCTCCTGCGTGAGGAAGGTGAACCAGCGGAGGTACCGGACGACGTCCGCGTCCGCGGTGTTCACGAAGTACTGGTACCAGGCGTAGGGACTGGTCATCTCCGGGTCGAGCCACAGGCTGCCGCCACCGGTCGACTTGCCGAACTTCTTGCCGTCGGCCGAGGTGACCAGCGGGACCGTGAGCGCGTGCACCGACTCCCCGTCCACCCGTCGATTGAGCTCGACGCCCGCGATGATGTTGCCCCACTGATCGGACCCGCCGACCTGGAGCGTGCAGCCGTACTCGCGACGGAGCTGCAGGTAGTCGTTCGCCTGCAGCAGCATGTAACTGAACTCGGTGTACGACATGCCGTCCGAGTCGAGCCTGCGCTTGACCGTGTCCCTGGCCAGCATGACGTTGACCGAGAAGTGCTTGCCGATATCGCGCAGGAAGTCGATGGCGGTCAGCTTGCCGGTCCAGTTCATGTTGTTCTCGATCACGGCTGCGCCGGGACCCTCGAACTCCACGAAGCGCTCGAGCTGGGCGCGGATACGGCCAGCCCACTCGGCGACGGTGTCGGCGGAGTTCATGGTGCGCTCCCCCACGTCGCGCGGATCGCCGATCAGTCCGGTCGCACCGCCTGCGAGCACGATCGGCCGGTGGCCGGCCATCTGGAATCGCTTCAGCGCCAGCAGCGGCACCAGGTGCCCGGCGTGCAGGCTTGGGCCGGTCGGGTCGAAGCCGGCATAGAGCGTGACCGGACCGGCATCGGCGTCGCGCCGCAGCGCGTCGAGATCCGTGGATTGCTGGATGAGGCCACGCCAGTGGAGTTCGTCGATGATGTTCACAGTCACGTCCTCGATTCTCCCGCACCAGGGACGACGGACGCACGCGGGCTGCGGCGGTACGCGGAAACCGCTGACGAGGTGGGATCCCACAGTCGCCAGGGCCACTCGGCCGCCCGACTCACCCCGACGCGCGGCCCCTCCTCGTGATCGAGCAGCGGATCGAGCCGCAACCGGATCGGGGATCCGGCTGCGAAAAGATCGGTTCCGTTGTCCGCCAGGGTGATTCCGAGCGCCTGCCCGAGGTTGCCCGGACCTCGCGCCAGGTCGCGATCGCGCTTGTCCGGACCGCGGCGCTGCCGCACGACGTCCTCGCCCTCGATCACCTCGGCCGCCCTGAGCAGGACCGCGCCCGCGGTGCCGACGCCGGCGCAGGAGACGTTCATGCACAGATGGAGCCCGTGACTGAGGTAGACGTACAGCCGGCCCGCGGGCCCGAACATCACGGCATTGCGCTGAGTCGGCCCAGGATAGGAATGCGCGGCCGGATCCGGCCACGGCCCCGCCGGGTCACTGCCGTACGCCTCCACCTCGACGACTCGCACCGTGACCCCGCCCGCGCTGAGTCGGGCCCCGAGCACCAGACGTGCCGCCGTGAGGGGATCCGCGGCGGCCAGCTCTCGCTCCGACATCTCGCCGATTGTGCCTCGAAGTCGTGCCCACCGGGGTGTTGACACCCACCCACCACGGGCAGAGAATTCATCCAAGGATGATTTCATCACACGATGAATTGAGGCTTCGATGCCCGGATCGACGACCCGCCCAGCGATCGAGATCTCCGATCTCGTCGTCCGGCGAGGCAGAAGCGAAGTGCTGCACGCGCTGAACCTGAGCGTCACAAGCGGATCCATCACGGGGCTGCTCGGACCATCAGGCTGCGGAAAGACGACCCTGATGCGGGCGATCGTCGGGACGCAGATCGTCGAATCGGGCTCGGTCACCGTGCTCGGCGAACCCGCCGGATCGGCCTCGCTGCGCCGCCGGGTCGGGTACGTCACCCAGTCCCCCACCGTCTACCTCGACCTCTCGGTCCGCGACAACGTCCGGTACTTCGCCGCCCTGTACGGCCGCCCGGCGGCCGCCGCGGCCGAGGCCATCGACGCGGTGGCGCTCGGCGGCTACTCCGACCAACAGGCCGGACAGCTCTCCGGCGGCCAGCGCGCCCGCGTGTCCCTGGCCTGCGCCCTGGTCGGGAACCCCGAGCTGTTGATCCTGGACGAGCCGACCGTAGGGCTCGATCCGGTGCTGCGCGCCGACCTGTGGGATCAGTTCGCCGACCTGGCGGCCGCGGGCACCACGCTGCTCGTCTCCAGCCACGTGATGGACGAGGCCGAGCACTGCCCGGAGCTGCTGCTCATGCGCGAGGGCAGCCTGATCGCCCAGCTCAGCCCCGACGAACTGCGCACCGAGACCGGGCAATCGAGCCTCGAGCACGCCTTCCTCACCCTGATCCGCACCCGCACCGTAGGAGCGCAGCAGTCATGAACGCGCGGATATATACCGCCAGCACCGGACGGATCCTCCGCCAGCTCCGCGCCGATCACCGAACGGTCGCGATGATCCTGCTGGTCCCCGCGCTGCTGATGACGCTGCTCTACTTCCTGTACGTGAACGTGCCGACGCCACCCGGCCAGGAGCCGCTGTTCGACCGGATCGCGGTCACCATGCTCGGGATCCTTCCGTTCGTGGTGATGTTCCTGGTCACCTCGATCGCGATGCAGCGCGAACGGAGCTCGGGCACCCTCGAACGACTCCTCACCACGCCGATGTCCAAGCTGGACCTGCTCGGCGGTTACGGCACCGCGTTCTCGCTCGCCGCCGCGGCGCAGGCGATCGTCGCCTGCCTGGTGACGTTCGGGCTGCTCGGCCTGACCACCTCGGGCAGCGTCGGGTTGGTGGTGCTGATCGCGGTGCTCGACGCGACGCTCGGCGTCGCGCTCGGTCTGCTCTGCAGCGCCTTCGCCCGGACCGAGTTCCAGGCTGTCCAGTTCATGCCGGTGATCGTGATCCCGCAGCTGTTCCTGTGCGGCCTGTTGGTGCCCCGCGACCAGTTGCCGCAGTGGCTGGAATGGATCTCGAACGTGATGCCTCTGAGCTACGCCGTCGAGGCCCTGCAGCAGGTCGCGCGGTACCCCGGCAGCACCGCGGTGATGTGGCGCGACCTCGGCGTTGTCGCCGGCTTCGCGGTCGTGGCGCTGTGCCTCGCCGCGGCGACGCTGCGCAGGCGAACGCCATGACCTCTCGCGGTCCCACCGAGGCCGCGGCGCGGTCCGGACGCAGGCCCGGCAACCCGGACACCAAGGAGCTCATCCTCACCGCTGCCCGGAATCAGTTCGCAGACAGCGGTTTCGAGAGGACCTCGGTGCGTTCGATCGCCGCGGAGGCAGGTGTCGACTCGGCGCTGGTGCATCACTACTTCGGCACCAAGCGCGCGCTGTTCCTCGCCGCTGTCGACATGCCGGTCGATCCCCAGGTGATCCTGGGCGCGGTGCTCGACGCCCCGATCGAGGAGATCGGCGAGCTGCTGCTGCGCGGCGTCCTCGGGGTCTGGGAGTCGCCGCAGGGCACCGCCGTGCTGGCCGCCTTCCGCGCCGCGATCTCCGGCGAGTCGACCGGGCTGGTGAGCAACTTCCTCACCGAGGTGATCCTGCGCGAGCTCGTCGGGCGGTTCGACGACCCACCGGGAAGCAGCCCGCTTCGGGCCACCCTGGTCGCATCGCAACTGTCCGGGCTGCTGATCACCCGGTACCTGCTCCGGCTCGAACCGATCGCCTCGCTGTCCGTCGACGAGGTCGTCGTCCTGATCGGACCGACGGTGCAGCGCTACCTGACCGGAGCGGTTGGCTGATCTAGTCGGCTGCCGGCCCCGAGGCACGCGCGAGCAGCGCCTCGTGCTCGTCCTCGCCCACGATCCGCGCCTCGTCCACCAGCAGGACCGGGATGCCGTCCTCGATGGGGTACGCGCGGTGCAGCCGAGGGTTGTAGAGCAGCTCGTCGTCGACGAGCAGCAGGGGACCCTTGTCCTGCGGGCAGGCCAGGATGCTCAGCAGGGTGGGATCAAGCGCCACGGAAAGGTCCTCTCGAGCGTGCGAAGGGCGGGATCGGCAACAACCGATGTCGTCGGTAACGCTACCCGGCTATCCGGTCAGTGCCCGACTCCCCTGCTCCTTCAGTTCCGCGATCACCGCCCGGGTCAGGCGCCGATAGCCGTCCTTCTCCGGGTCGTAGTACCACGAGCGCACACCGGGCTTGGGCAGTCCGGCCGCCTTGAGGGCGCTGCGCCTGGGCCGGTACGAATTGCTGATCGCGATCTCCGGGACGACGTGGATCAGGTCCGGGCGCTGCGAGGGGTCGAGGTCGGCGAGGGCATCCGCCAGATCGACTGCACTGAGGGAACTGTCGGGGAGCAGCGTCAGCGCGGCCACCGCCAGCTCCTCGTCCCCGACGGCGACCCCGTAGGCAACCGCGTTGTCCACCCGCTCGATCCCGCCGAGGGCGTCGACGATCGGTTGCCCGAACACCGGTCCGCGCTTGGCCCGGACCACGGCGTCCTTCTCGTCCATCATCCAGAAGTCGCCGTCGGCGTCCATGGTGAACAGGTGCTCGGTCGGCACCCAGGCGTCGCCGGCACCGAACACCCCGCGCATGGCGCCGCTGATCGCCTCGTTGTGGGTCGCGTGACCGAGCAGCAGCCCGACCTCCCCGACCCCGCACTCACGAACCAGACCCTGCTCGTCGACCAGGTACTCGCCACGGATCGGGTCGTATGCGGCGATCCGGACCGGGGTGCTGCCGGGCAGCGGGCGTCCCTTCGAGCCCGGCTTGGCACCCGAGACGTTCGCGAGGACCACCGCGCCCTCGGTGGAGGCATAGAACTCGAGCACCTGTGCCGGCTCGAATCGCTCCATCGTCCGCAACCACAGGCCGCGCGGCATGCCCGAACCGATGAACAGCCGGATCGGGTGCCCGGGGCCGATGGGCAGGTCCTCGCAGTTCACCAGCTCACGCATCATCGTCCACGTGTAGGCGACCACGGTCACGCCGTAGCGGTGCACCTCGGCGGCGAACTGCGCCGGATCGAGGCCGCGGGTGAGCGCGATCCTCGATCCACCGGCGATCGCGCCGCCGAGCGTGGCCAGGAGGACGGACGAATGGTAAAGCGGAGCAATCGAATACACCGTGTCGCCGCGGCCCAGATTCGCCGCGGTCGCGGTACCGAAGGCGGACAGCGCCCAGCGGTGATTGGTGATGTGCTTCGCCTCGAGATGGCCGCCGGACCGGCTCAACAACACGAAGGCGAGCTCCTGTGCGCGTCCGGGATTCGGTCGGTACCACGCGGGCAACTTCACCTTCGACGGGTCGATCTTCTCGAGATCGATGGTGGCCGAGTCCGGTTCGGTGTCCAGGACACGCGACTCACCGCCGCCGAGGACCAGCACGTCGACCCCGAGCGAGGTGGCGGAGCGCAGGTTGTCCGGGTCCGTGATGATCGTCTGGACCCCGCCGAGGCGCACCGACGCGGACAGGTCGGCGGTCGGCGGCAGCATGACGACGACGGCGCCGATCCGCGACAGCGCCGCGATCGCAATGAGCGCGCTCGGTCTGGTCTCCATGAGCACGCCGATGCGCTCCGCGGGACGGACACCCGTCGAGATCAGCCCCCGCACCACGTTGTCGATCCGGGTGTTGACGGCCTCGTTGGTGTACACCCGATCGTCGAACAGGAAGCACTCACCCTTGGGCGACTTGGCTCCCGCCTCGGCCAGCAGCTTGCCGAGCGAGATCGTGGTGTGCGGCTGGATCTGTCCGAGCCGGGCCAGCCGGGGCAGCACCCGGATTGCCTCGGCGGACAACTCCCTCGTCCCGCGCATCGTGTGCGAGGTGATGTCCAGAACGCCCCTGGTGATCCCGACACCCACCTCGGCGATGGACGCCCCGGTGTGCAGGATCCGGTCACTCACCGAGACCCCGGTCTCCGTCGCCGGCTGATCCTCGTAGGTCATCTCGTCGACAGTCTCCGGGCGCGGGCCGAGCCCCTCCCGCCAGCGCACCCATTCGCCTGCCGTCGGCCAGGTCTGGGTGGCCGCGGCGGACCCGACGACGAGCCCGAAGTGACCTGCACGCAAGGTGGATTCGAAGACCTCGGCGCGCGGCGCCGCCTTCCGGATGCCACGCACCGCCACCGGCTGGCCGATGTCGTCGACCTCACCGACGAAGGCCAGGATCGGGCAACTCAGCTCCGCAAGGGTGACGAGCCGCTCCTGGATCACGAAGCCACCGGACATCATCCGGTTGTGCACGATGAACTGCTTGAGCAGTTCCGCGACGGCGGGGCCCGACCAGGCGACCCATCCCTCCGTGGCCAGGAAGCGCCGCTGCTGCTCGCGCGGCAGCAGGGCCTCCCGGTCGTGCAGCTGACGCAGGAAGTCGAGCCGGGACTTCGCGGTCTTGACGGGGTCGAGCAGCTGAAAGCCCGTGCGCGCCATCCATCCCGCGATCGAGAGCCGGGTGAACACGTGATCGGCGAGGAAGTCGGCTGCCCTGGTCGCGACGCCCTCGGGGATGCCGAGCGGGAGCGCCGCGAGCGTGTCGACGGGTGCCCCGAAGGTGATCACGCTGGCCAGGTTCTTGCACCGCCGGTAGGCCGCAGCCTGGTAGCAGAACATTCCACCCTGGGAGTATCCGGCGAGGTGCACGTCCCGGCCGGTGTGCTCGTGCACCCGGTCGATGATGTCGCTGATGGCGACGACGTGGTCGGCGAGTGTGCGGTTCCAGCCGCCGTCCTCACTGTCCGGCGACCCGAAATCGACCACCCACGGGTCGAGACCCATTGCGTGCAGGACACCGACCGCGCCCTGATCCTGTGCGACGTCGTACACGTCCGCCGACATCATCATCGGCGGCACGAGCACGATCGGCGGCCGCGAGCCGTCGGTGGCCTCGTCCGCGAAGTACCGGCGCAGCCGGAACATCGGCTCCCGCTCGACCACCCGGAACTGCGAGGGACGGGCTTCCGTCTCCAGGCCACCCAGCCGAATCACCTCGAGGCCGTTCTGAGCGGTGGCCACGACACGACGCACCGAGCCGTTCAGAACCTCTGGATACCAACTCACTTCTGCGTCCCCCCAAGGGATGATCGATGGTGACTCAGATCACACTATATTCCCCGCGCGCAGCCGGTGAACGCACCCCGCCGCACGCTCTCCTCGGGATGACCTACCGGTCGATCCAGGCACGCCGCACGCGCGAGGTCTCGCGGACGCCGCCGAGCTGACGGGCGACCTGTACACCGGCTGTGCCACCCCGCGCGTTACGCGAGGCGATCGAACCGGCGACCGTGAGGACCTCCCGCACCGCGGGGGTCAGCGCCGGATCCACGGCCGCCAGCTCCTCGTCGGTCAGCTCCTCCAGCCCGACTCCCCTGCCCTCGGCGACCCGTACGCAGGCACCTGCCGCCTCGTGCGCGACCCGGAACGGAACCCCCTGCCGCACCATCCATTCCGCGATGTCGGTGGCGAGCGTGAACCCGGCCGGGGCCAGCTCCGCCATCCGGTCGGTGTGGAACTCGAGGGTCGAGACCAGACCGGTGATCGCGGGCAGCAGCAGCTCGAGCTGCGCCACCGAGTCGAACACCGGCTCCTTGTCCTCCTGGAGATCCCGGTTGTACGCCAGCGGCTGAGCCTTGAGCGTCGCGAGCAGGCCGGTGACGTTTCCGATCAGTCGGCCCGCCTTGCCGCGGGTGAGCTCCGAGACGTCCGGGTTCTTCTTCTGCGGCATGATCGACGAACCGGTCGACCAGGCGTCGGCGAGGGTGATGTAGCCGAACTCCGGGGTGCTCCAGATGATGACCTCCTCGGCCATCCTGGAGAGGTCGACCGCGATCATCGCGAACACGAACGCCGCCTCCGCCGCGAAGTCCCGCGACGAGGTGGCATCGATGGAGTTGTCCGCGGAGGAGTCGAAGTTCAGCTCCGCCGCGATGGCCTCCGGATCGAGCCCGAGCGACGAACCGGCCAGTGCCCCCGAACCGTACGGGGACACGGCCGCCCGCTTGTCGAAGTCCTCCAGGCGCTGCACGTCACGCAGCAGCGGATGCGCGTGCGCCAGCAGGTGGTGCGCGAGCAGCACCGGCTGCGCGGCCTGCAGGTGCGTCTTGCCGGGCATCACCGCGTCGGGATGCGCGGCCGCCTGGGTGGCGAGGGCGTCGACGACGTCGAGCACCCCGGCCGCCACCCGGCGGGCCGCGTCGCGCAGCCACATCCTGAACAGGGTGGCCACCTGGTCGTTGCGGGAACGGCCCGCGCGCAGGCGTCCCCCGACCTCGGTGCCCACCCGTTCGATCAGGCCACGCTCGAGGGCGCCGTGCACGTCCTCGTCGGAGTCCGCAGGCACGAACGCCCCGCTGGCCACGTCGTCCGCCAGGCGGGTCAGCCCGTCGAGCATCGTCGCGAGGTCGGCATCACTGAGCAGGCCGGCCTTGTGCAGCACCCTGGCGTGCGCCTGCGAGGCGCGCACGTCGTAGGGCGCGAGCACCCAGTCGAAGTGCGTCGACTTGCTCAGCGCGGCCATGGCCTCGGCGGGACCGGAGGCGAACCGGCCGCCCCACAGGGCGCCTTCATTCGTACCGTGCGAACTCTCCGACATGCCTACAGACCCAGGTCCCGCTTGGCCGCGACCTTCGAGGACAGGCCGTGGATGTTGACGAAGCCCTTGGCGTAGGACTGGTCGAACGAGTCGCCCTCGTCGTAGGTGGCGAGGTTGAAGTCGTAGAGCGACTCCGGGCTGCGACGTCCGTTGACGGTGATCGCGCCACCGTGCAGGAACAGCCGGATGTCGCCGGTGACCCGCTCCTGGGTCTTGGCGACGAAGGTGTCCAGCGCGTCCTTGAGCGGGGAGAACCAGAGGCCGTCGTAGACCAGCTCGGACCAGCGCTGCTCCATCTGACGCTTGTAGCGACCGAGCTCGCGCTCGAGGGTGACGTGCTCGAGCTCCTGGTGGGCGGTGATGAGCACCATCGCGCCGGGGGCCTCGTAGATCTCGCGGCTCTTGATGCCGACGAGACGGTCCTCGACGACGTCGAGGCGGCCGACGCCCTGGGCACCGGCGCGCTTGTTGAGCTCCTGGATGGCCTCGAGCACGGTGACCGGCTTGCCGTCGATCGCGACGGGCTTGCCCGCCTCGAAGCTGATGATCAGCTCGTCGGGTGCGTTCCAGTTGACCGTGGGGTCCTGGGTGTAGTCGTAGACGTCCTTGGTCGGCGCGTTCCACAGGTCCTCGAGGAACCCGGTCTCCACGGCGCGGCCCCAGACGTTCTGGTCGATCGAGAACGGCGACTTCTTGGAGACGTTGATCGGGATGTTGTTCTCTTCGGCGAACTTGATCGCCTTCTCGCGGGTCCACGCGTAGTCGCGGACCGGCGCGATGACCTCGAGGTCGGGCGCGAGGGCGCCGAAGCCGACCTCGAAGCGGACCTGGTCGTTGCCCTTGCCGGTGCAGCCGTGCGAGACGACCGTGCCACCGTGGGCGCGCGCGGCCTCGACGATGTGCTTGACGATCAGCGGCCGGCTGATGGCCGAGACCAGCGGGTACCGGTCCATGTACAGCGCGTTGGCCTGGATCGTCGGCAGGCAGTACTCGTTCGCGAACTCGTCGCGGGCGTCGACCACGACGGACTCCACCGCGCCGCAGTCGAGGGCACGCTGACGCACGACCTCCATGTCCTCGCCGCCCTGGCCGAGATCGATGGCGACAGCGACGACCTCTTTGCCCGTCTCCTTGCCGATCCAGCTGATGGCCACTGAGGTGTCCAGCCCGCCCGAGTAGGCGAGTACGACGCGTTCAGCCATGGTCTTTGTGCTCCTTCAGGTTGTAACTCTTCACAGATCTTCAGTTGTCAGCCGGCGGATTCGTATCCGTCAAGCAAGTTTCTCGATCATCTCCGCCAGCTGCGCGCCGGTGAGTGGTTCGCGGGCGATAACAAGAATGGTGTCATCCCCGGCAATGGTTCCGACAACCTCGGGCAGCGAAGCCCGGTCGAGGGCGCTCGCGAGGTAGTGCGCGGCACCCGGCGGCGTCCGCAACACCGCCAGGTTTCCACTGGCATCGGTGGACACCAGCAGCTCGCCGAGCAGCCGTGAGAGCCGGTCGGTACCCCCGGATACCCCGCGGACCGGGCTGCCGTCCTCGGGCACCACATAGACACCCGCGCCCCCGTCCGCGGCCCGCAGCTTCACGGCCCCGAGCTCCTCGAGGTCGCGCGACAGCGTGGCGTTGGAGACCTCGATGCCCTCGGCCGCGAGCAGCGCCGAGAGCTCCGGCTGGCTGCGCACCTCGTGCACCGACAGCAGCGCGGTGATCCGGGCCTGCCTGCCCGCTCGGGTCGGCGCGACGGCGACCTTCGCCGACGCGACAGCCATCGGCTTAGCGGTGGTCACGGCCGGGTCCCCGGTCCGCCCTGCTGCTCGAGCAGCCACACCAGCAGCGCCTTCTGCGCGTGCAACCGGTTCTCCGCCTCGTCCCAGACCGCGCTCTGCGGCCCGTCGATCACCTCGTCGGTGATCTCCTCGCCGCGGTGCGCGGGCAGGCAGTGCAGCACCGTCGCGTCCGGGGCCGCGTGCGCCAACAGCGCGGCGTTGATCTGGAACGGCCGGAACGGCCCGACCCGGTCGAGGCCGTCGTTCTCCTGGCCCATCGACGTCCACGTGTCGGTGACCAGGGCGTCGGCGCCCTTGGCGCCCGCGACCGGGTCGTCGGTCAGCGTGATCGTCGCGCCGGTCAGCTCGGCGCGGGCCCTGGCCGCCTCGACGATGTAGTCGAGCGGCGCGAAGCCGGCAGGCGCCGCGATCGTGACGTCGATGCCCGCGGTGACGCCGCCGAGCAGCAGCGAGTGCGCCATGTTGTTGGCACCGTCGCCGAGGTAGGTCAGCTTGAGGCCCCTGAGCTCGCCCTTGCGCTCGGCGAGCGTCTGCAGGTCCGCCAGCACCTGGCACGGGTGGAACTCGTCGGACAGCGCGTTGACGATCGGCACCGTCGCCCCCGCCGCCATCTGCTCGAGCCGCTTCTGTCCGAAGGTGCGCCAGACCACCGCGTCCACGTACCGCGAGAGCACCCGACCGGTGTCCTGCAGCGTCTCCTCGCGACCGAGCTGGGTGCTGCGGCCGTCGACGACGACCGCGTGCCCGCCGAGCTGGGCGATGCCCATCTCGAAGGAGAAGCGCGTCCGGGTGGAGTTCTTCTCGAAGATCACGCCGACGCCACGGGGGCCCTCCAGCGTCCGCTTCGCGAACGGGGACCGCTTCAGCTCCGCGGCGAGCGCGAGGACCTCGGCCTGCTGAGCGGGCGTCAGGTCGTCGTCCCTCAAGAAGTGCTTGATGGTCGTGCTCATTTCTGTTCCTCCACCACATCGAGGATCGCGGGCAGCGCCGCGACGAATCCGTTCGCCTGCTCCTCGGTGAGGATCAGCGGCGGCGCCAGCCGGATCACGCCGGGCGCCGGTGCATTGACCAGGAACCCGGCATCACGGGCCGCGGCCTCCACCGCGGGGGCCACGTCCCGGGTCAGCACGACGCCGAGCAGCAGGCCGGCACCGCGGACGTGGTCGACCAGCGGGTGACCCAGGTTCTCGATCCCGTGCGTGATCGACTTGCCGAGGGTGTCCGCGTGACTGATCAGGTCCTGATCGGCGACGGTCCGCAGCACCGCCAGGGCGGCCGCCGCGCACACCGGATTGCCGCCGAACGTGGTGCCGTGCTTGCCGGGCCCGAACAGCTCGGCCGCCGCACCGGTCGCGATGCAGGCCCCGATCGGCATGCCGCCGCCGAGTCCCTTGGCCAGGGTCATCACGTCCGGCACGATCCCGACCGCCTGGTGCGCGTAGAACCAGCCGGTGCGGCCGATCCCGGTCTGCACCTCGTCGAGGATCAACAGCGCGCCGCGGTCAGCGGTGATCTGCCGGGCCGCGGCCAGGTAGCCGTCCGGCGGCACGACGACGCCACTCTCCCCCATGATCGGTTCCAGGAACACCGCGGCGGTGTCGGCGTCGACCGCACGGTCGAGCGCCTCGATGTCGCCGTACGGCACGTGCGAGACACCGGGCGGCATCGGCTCGAAGGGCGCCCGCTTGGCGGGCTGCCCGGTGAGCGCGAGCGCCCCCATGGTGCGGCCGTGGAACGCATTCTCCGCGGCGATGATGTTGGGCCTGCCGGTGGCCCGCGCGAGCTTGAACGCGGCCTCGTTGGCCTCGGTGCCCGAGTTGCACAGGAACACCCGGCCCGGTGCACCCAGATGCGCGAGCAGCTGCTCGGCGAGCGCGATGCCCGGCTCGGTGGCGTACAGGTTGGACGTGTGGCCGAGCGTGGAGAGCTGCGCGGTGACGGCCTCGACGATTGCGGGGTGCGCGTGTCCGAGGATGTTGACGGCGATCCCGGCCAGCAGGTCGAGATACTGCTTGCCGTCGGCGTCCGTGACCACCGCGCCCTCGCCGCGGACCAGGGCCAGTCGCGGGACCCCGTAGGTGTCCATCAACGCGTTCGACCAGCGCTGCTGCAGAGGTTCGGTCATCACTGCCCTTCCTTGTTCGTATGGGTGACCATGGTGCCGATGCCCTCGCCGGTGAGCAGTTCCAGGAGCACCGAGTGCGCGACCCGGCCGTCGATCACGTGCGCGGACGACACCCCGCCGTGCACCGCCCGCAGGCAGGCCTCCATCTTGGGGACCATCCCCGCGTCGAGCGTCGGCAACAGCAGTTCCAGTGCGGCCGAGTCGATCTCGCTGGCGAGGGAGGAGCGGTCCGGCCAGTCGGTGTAGAGGCCCTCGACGTCGGTGAGCATCACCAGCTTCTCCGCGCCGATCGCCTCGGCCAGCGCCGCGGCAGCGGTGTCGGCGTTGATGTTGTGCACGACCCCGTCCGCGTCGGGAGCGATCGTGGAGACCACCGGGATCCGGCCGGCCTCGATCAGGTCGAGCACCGCGTCCGGGTTGACCGTGGTGACATCGCCGACGAGCCCGATGTCGGTGGCCACCCCGTCGACCTGGACCGTGCGCCTGGTCGCGGTGAACAGGTGCGCGTCCTCGCCCGAGATCCCGACCGCGTACGGGCCGTGGCTGTTGATCAGGCCGACGAGCTCGCGCCCCACCTGGCCGAACAGCACCATCCGGACCACGTCCATCACCTCGGGGGTGGTGACCCGGAAGCCCCCGCGGAACTCGCCCTCCATGCCGAGACGCTTGAGCATGGCGTTGATCTGCGGGCCGCCGCCGTGCACCACGACGGGGTGGATGCCGACGGTGCGCAGGAACGCCATGTCCGCGGCGAAGGCCCGCTTGAGGTCGTCGTCAATCATCGCGTTGCCGCCGTACTTGACCACCACGATCTTGCCGTGGAACCGCTCCAGCCAGGGCAGCGCCTCCGCGAGGACGTGCGCCTTCTCGGTGGCCGTGATGTGCTCGATGCTGTCGATGCGCCCGGTCATGACGAGTACGCCGAATTCTCTTCCACGTACGCGTGCGAGAGGTCGGTCGTGCGGATGGAGACCTCCGCATCACCGACGCCGAGCTCGATCCGCAGCGCGATGTCGATGCCGGAGAGGTCGACCTCCCGGGCGCCGGGCGCGCCGACCCCGTCGATGCAGACCGGGTTTCCGTTGAAGGACACCGAGATCCGGTTCGGGTCGAGCTCGATCGGGGCGATACCGACGGCAGCGAGGACGCGGCCCCAGTTCGGGTCGGAGCCGAACAGCGCCGTCTTGACCAGACTGTCGCGGGCAACGGTCCGCGCGGCGACGAGCGCGTCCTGCTCGGAGGCCGCACCGGACACCGTGACGGTGACCCGCTTGGTCACGCCCTCCGCGTCGGCCATCAGCTGGTCGGCCAGGTCATCGCAGACCGCGAGCACGGCGGCGTTGAGCTCTTCCTGACTGGGCGCAACGGAACTCGCACCCGAGGCGAGCAGGAGCACGGTGTCGTTGGTGGAGGTCGCGCCGTCCACGTCCAGCCGGTCGAAGGACAGCCGAGTCGCGTTGCGGAGCGCCTCGTCGAGTTGCTCGGCGGTGGCGATCGCGTCGGTGGTGACGACGCAGAGCATGGTGGCCAGCGCGGGGGCGAGCATGCCCGCACCCTTGGCCATGCCACCGACGTTCCACTTGTTCGTGTGGTGCAGCGCAGCCTGCTTCGGCACGGTGTCGGTGGTCATGATCGCGTAGGCGGCGTCGGTGCCGCCGGAGATCCCGCCCGCCAGTTCGTGCACGATCTCGGTGACGCCCGCGAGGAGCTTGTCCATCGGCAGCCGGTCGCCGATCAGTCCGGTCGAGCACACCGCGACCTCACCGGCGCCGGTCTCGGTGCCCCAGTCGCTCAGTGTCGCGGCGACATGCTCGGCCGTCTGATGGGTGTCCTGGAATCCGGGCGCGCCGGTGCAGGCGTTGGCGCCGCCGGAGTTCAGCACGACCGCGCGGAGCCTGCCGCCGGTCAGCACCTGCTGCGACCACAGCACCGGCGCAGCCTTGACCTTGTTGCTGGTGAACACCCCGGCGGCGGCAGTGTCCGGGCCCTCGTTGAAGACCAGGGCCAGGTCCTGGCGTCCGCTGACCTTGATGCCCGCTGCGATGCCTGCGCCGCGGAACCCGGCGGGCGCGGTGACGCCCTGGGTGCGCACGAGCTTGCCGCCCGCGACGGCGACCGAGTCGGGGATGACGGGGGTGGTGTTCACGGGGCTACTCCCACTGTCGAGAGACCATCGGTCTCGGGCAGGCCAAGGGCAAGGTTCATCGATTGCACGGCGCCGCCCGCGGTCCCCTTGGTGAGGTTGTCGATGGCGGCGATGACGACGAGCAGGCCCGCGTCGGCGTCGACCGTGACGCCGATCTGGGCGGCATTGGATCCGATCACGGCGCCGGTCTGCGGGAAGACGTGCTCTGGCAGCACATGCACGAAAGGCTCATCGGCGTAGGCCTTTTCGTACACCGCGCGGGCCTCCGCCTCGGCGACGGTGGTCGGTGCGGTGCAGGTGGCCAGGATGCCACGGGGCATCGGCGCCAGCACCGGGGTGAAGGACACGGTGACCTCGGTGCCCGCGAGGGGTGAGAGGTTCTGGATGATCTCGGGAGTGTGCCGGTGCACGCCGCCGACCCCGTACGCCCTGGCCGATCCCATCACCTCCGAGCCGAGCAGGTCGGCCTTGGGCGCGCGGCCCGCGCCGGAGGTGCCGCTGACCGCGACCACGGTCACCCGCGGCTCGACGATCCCGGCCGCGACCGCGGGAGCGAGGGCCAGGCTGGCCGCGGTCGGGTAGCAGCCGGGGACCGCGATCCGGGTCGCGCCGACGAGCTTCTCCCGGTGGCCCGGCAGCTCCGGCAGGCCGTACGGCCAGGTCCCGGCGTGCTCGCTCTTGTAGTACTTCTCCCAGTCCGCCGCACTCGCCAGCCGGAAGTCGGCGCCGCAGTCGATGATGACGGTGCTCTCCGGCAACTGCTTGGCGATCTCGGCCGAATTGCCGTGCGGCAGACCGAGGAACACCACGTCGTGGCCGGCGAGCTGCTCGACGGTCGTCGGCTCGAGGACGCGATCGGCCAGCGGCAGCAGGTGCGGATGATGTTCGCCGAGCGTGCTGCCTGCGTTGCTTCCCGCGGTGAGCGCACCGATGGTCAGCGAGCCGTCGCGATAGGCGGGGTGACCCAACAGCAGTCGGAGGACCTCACCGCCCGCGTAGCCGCTCGCACCGGCGATGGCGACCCGGATCGGCGTGGACGCCGGGCCTGAGGAAGCTGCAGAAGTGACCATACGATTGATTATGCATCATCATGCAAGCCCATTCATAGCCAGGTCGCGGGCGGCCGTCAGACGACGAAGGCAACCCAGTAGAAGACCCAGCAGGACACCGCGGTCAGGGCCATGTCGATCGCGGCGATCCGGGCCCATCGCCGGTGCCACGCACTGTGCGCCCCTGGCTGCGGCGACCTGCCGAAGTTCCGCATCGCCCGAACGATCACCACCGGCCACAGCAGGACCGAGAAGACCGCGAAGACCAGGTGGACGGCCAGCACCGACCACACCAGGCTCGACGCCGAGCCGCCGACAGCACCCGCCGACCGTTCCTCCCACCCGTTGAAGCGCACGTCCAACTCGAAGAGGACGACGGCCACGAGCAGCGCGACGCCGAGCGCCAGTTGCACCGACCTGTGCAACCGAAAACGCCTGCCGACCCTGACCTGATAGACGCTCCAGCCGAGGACCGCCACCACCAGCGCCATCAACAGCACCATCATGTCCATGGCCGAGGAGGCCCTCGTGCCGAGGAAGCCGTCGATCCCACTGAACTCGTTCATCGCCGAAACCACACCTTTGTTCCAATCTTCCCGACACACTGTCGGGAAGATGCGTGGTTCGCAACGTATCAGGCCGCGCAGGCGTGCCCGGCGCCGGTCAGGACAGCACAGCCTCCCGGATCACGTGCTTGGTGAGCTTCCCGGAAGGATTGCGCGGCAGTTCGTCGACCACGACCAGCTCCCGCGGGATCTTGTAGCGGGCCAGCTTGTCGGCCAGGTAGTCCCGCAACTCGTCCAGCTCTAGGTTCGCGCCGCCGACGGTCGCCACCACCGCGACCACCGTCTCGCCCCACTGCGGGTGCGGCCGACCGATCACCGCGACGTCGACGATGTCCGCACGCGGGCGGATCGCCTCCTCCACCTCCTGCGAGTAGACGTTCTCGCCGCCGGTGATGATGACGTCCTTGGTTCGGTCCACGATGTAGAGGTAGCCGTCCTCGTCGACCCGCGCGACATCGCCGGAGCGGTACCAGCGGCCCTCGAACACCTCGTCGGTCGCCTCGTCGTTGTCGAGATAGCCGACCATGCGGGTGTCGCTCGCGAGCCAGATTTCACCCGTCTCCCCCGGCTGGGCGTCGCGGCCATCCGGCCGGACCACCCGCAGGTCGACACCGGGCATGCCGCCGCGCCCGATCGACCCGGCCTTCGCGATCTGCTCGTGCGGGTAGAGCGCGGTGCCGGTCGGGCCCATCTCGCTCATCCCGTACACCTGATAGAAGGCCTCGGACCTGTACGCCTGCTGCAGCTGCCGCGCCACCTCGGCACCGATCGGCGCACCGCCGTAGGTCCATCGCCGCATGGTCGAGAAGTCGTAGGTGGACATGTCGATGCCTGCGGCGCGGGCGACCTGCAGCGGAGCCAGGTACGCGATCGGAGCGCCGAAGAACGCGGTGATCTTCTCGGCGCCGATGATCTCGAGGAAGGGCAGCGGCGCGTACTCGCGCATCAACACCACCGTCCCGCCGAGGAACATCGTCGGGACGAACCAGACATTGAGGGGGGCCGCGTGCCAGATCGGCATCGCGATCAGCACCCGTTCGTCGCGGTCAAGGCCGAGGGTGGTCGCGATGTACGGCGCGACGGTCGTGATCGAGCGATGCGTGTGCAGACAGCCCTTGGGGGCACTGGTGGTCCCCGACGTGTAGAGCACCTGGGCGATCTCGGTCTCGTCGACTGCGACGCCGTCCCACTCGTCGGCGACGTCCACCAGCGCGTCGAAGTCCCGATCCGCCTGCCCCTCGGCGTCGTCACCGAGTTCGGTCAGCAGCCAGTCCACCTGCGGTGCGCCGGCCTCCGCGTTCACCCGGAGGCCTGCGGAGACCACACCCACCTTCGCGCCGCAGTGCGTGAGCGTGTACTCGACCTCCGGGGGCGCCAGCTTGTGGTTTACCGGCACCAGCACTGCGCCCGCCCGCCACGCCCCGAAGGCCGCGATCACGAAGCCGGGGGTGTTGTACGTCATCACCGCGACCCGGTCGCCGCGCCGGACACCCCGACCGCGCAGCACCTCGGCCGCCCGCTTCGACGCGGCGACGAGTTCGCGATAGCTGAGGCGCTCGGCCCCGTAGACCACCGCCTCCTTGTCCGGGAACTTCCGGCAGGTGCTCTCCAGCATCGTCGTCAGGTCCATGGGTCCTCCTCGGGGTGGCGCCCGGCTTGTCGTTGCGGCCGGATTGCCGTCTACGGCGATTCGTTCTACAGTCGGGATCGTCAAGGATTGAATCACGATTCATAGTTTTGCGAAAGGCACCGACGAGATGGCCTACCGAGCGACGGAGAAGACCCGCGCTGCCCAGGCGGAGCGTCGGGAGGTGCTGCTCGCCGAGGCCGGGAAACTGGTCGCGGCCGGCGGATTCTCCGCGGCCTCGGTCAAGGCCATCGCGGAGAACTGCGGCGTGAGTGTCGGCTCGGTGTACTCGTACTTCGACGGCAGGTCCGACCTGCTGGCCGCCGTGTTCCGCCGCGGCGCCGACCAGGAACTGAACGAAGTGCGGATGGCCGTCGCCGAACACTCGGGCGCGGCGGACCGACTGCGCGCGCTCGTCGAGACGTTCGCCCGCCGCGCCATCCGGGGCCGCCAGATGGCCTGGTCGCTGCTGTTCGAACCGGTCGATCCCCGGGTCGACGAGGAGCGGCTCATCTACCGCGGCTCCTACGCCGAGCTGACCACCGCGATCCTGCGCGACGGCATCGAGGAGGGCGAACTGCCCGACCAGCACGTCGGGATCGCCGCGGCCGCGCTGATCGGCGCCATCAGCGAGTCCCTCACCGGCAGGCTCTCCCCCGTTCCGGTGGAGCTGCCCGAGACCTTCTCCGACGACGACATCGTCGACGCCATCCTCCAACTGTGCCTGCGCGCGGTCGGTTTCGCCGCCTGACCGCAGCCGATACCCAACAAGGAATCAACATGACGAACACAGTCGCCTCGCCGCACCGCACCCACGAGGTCTTCAACCAGGCACCCCCGCGGGTGGAGGTCAACGAGTACACCTCGAACGTCCCGCTCGTGGAGGGCGTGCGCCGGTACGACGCCGACTGGGCGCAAAGCGATCTCACCGAGGTCGGCGAGCTGGTCGGCACAGCGGAGTTCCAGCACGACGCGGATCTGGCCAACACCGTGCTCCCGACCCTGCACACACACGACAAGTACGGCCATCGGATCGACGAGGTCGAGTACCACCCGAGCTACCACCGGATCATCGGAGCGGCCGTCGAGCACGGCGCCCACACCTCCGCGTGGGCCGACCCGAAGCCCGGCGCCAACGTCGCCCGCGCCGCCACGTTCATGATGTTCGCCCAGGTCGAGCCCGGCCACTCCTGCCCGGTCTCCATGACCCATTCGGTGGTGCCCGCCCTGGACTTCTCCCCTGAACTGGCCGAGCTGTGGCTGCCACGCCTCTACGCCCGCGGGTACGACGGCGGCCTCGCCGCGCCCGGCAGCAAGCCGGGCGTGCTGTTCGGCATGGCGATGACCGAGAAGCAGGGCGGATCCGATGTCCGCGCCAACACCACCCGCGCGGTCCCGAACTCCGACGGCACCTGGTCGCTGACCGGGCACAAATGGTTCTGCTCGGCGCCGATGTCGGACGGCTTCCTGATCCTGGCGTACACGGACGAGGGGATGTCCTGCTTCCTGGTCCCGCGGGTGCTCGAGGACGGCACCAGGAACGTCTTCCGGATCCAGCGCCTCAAGGACAAGCTCGGCAACAAGTCCAACGCCTCGTCGGAGATCGAGCTCGACGGCACGATCGGACATCTGGTCGGCGAACCGGGCCGCGGCGTCCGCACCATCATCGAGATGGTCTCGCGCACCCGCCTGGACTGCGTGTACGGCTCGGCCGCGGGCATGCGCCAGTCGGTCGCGGAGGCACTGTGGCACGTGCGCCACCGGGCCGCATTCGGCGCGACGCTGATCGACCAGCCCGCGATGACTGCGGTCGCCGCGGACCTGGCGCTCGAGTCGGAGGCCGCCACCGCGACCGCGCTCCGCCTGGCCCGCGCCCACGACGAGGACGCCGACGACGCCGAGAAGGCGTTCCGCCGGCTCGCCACCGCCGTCAGCAAGTACTGGATCTGCAAGCGCGGACCGCATCACGCCTACGAGGCGCTCGAATGCCTGGGCGGCAACGGCTACACCGAGGCGTTCCCGCTGGCGCGCCGGTACCGCGAGCAGCCGGTGATGGCCGTGTGGGAGGGTTCCGGCAACGTGATCGCCCTCGACGTGCTCCGCGCCATGACGCGCGAACCCGAGTCCGTCGCCGCCTTCGACGCGGAGCTCGCGCTGGCGTCCGGTACGTCGCGGTTGTTCGACGACCACCTCACCCGGATTCGGGGCGCACTGGCCGAACTCGCGACCCTGGACACCGCGCAGGCCCAGCTGCGCGCGCGTCCCGTGGCCGCGGCAATGGCCCTCGGACTGCAGGGCGCACTGCTCCTGCGCACCGCGCCTTCCGCGGTCGCCGAGGCGTTTCTGGCGGCGCGGCTCGGACCCGAGCGCGACCTCGAATACGGCACGCTCCCCGTCGGCACCGACTTCGGGACGATCCTGGACCGCCAGTAGTTCGAGGACGGCCGGCTCGGTGGCGGACCCAGGTCCGACCGGGCCGGCCGTTCTCGCTCACTCCAGGCGCAGTGCCGCCGATCGGCCCCGGCCGTCCGGTTCGTCGGGGAATCCGCGGGGCTTGCGCTGCCCGAAGTTCTCCCAGATCGACACGATGAACAGCATCGTGACCCCGATGAGGACGACGGCCACGGTGGTGATGACGACCGCGAATCCGAACACGACCCCGATATCCGACCAGACCATGGCACTACCTCCACGTTTTGGTTGTGAAGTTGCACAGTGGGACGGCTACACCGTACGCCGAACGACCCCGGGAAGCGCCTCGAATCCGCCGGACACTGGGACTCTGTCAGCCAGGCCAGCATGCGGCCCCGCGACCAGCAGCGCCCGATGGCCTCGACCCTGCGCATCGACCCGTCGAACACCGCCAGGCCGATGACGCTGTGGCCGGAGGCGCGACAGCGCCCACGTCGTGGTGACGACGGGCAGGGCGTCCGCGGGCACACGGGCGAAGGCGTCGGGCAACACCTCGACGGCATCCCCGTGCACCAGCAACGGAGACCGCCGTCGCACCCACCCGATGCGCCGCCTCGGCAATGGCCGGATACAGCACGCCGCCGTGTCCGGTCTCGCCGGTCCGCGTCTTACGGCGCGCGTGGGATGCCGCTTGCGGGCCGGCGCCGCCCCGATGGCGCGCAGTGCCTCGTCGGACCCGCTCAGCGCGACGGCGACGCGCTCGTACAGCGGCGATGTACCGGCGGCGTCGACCTCACCGAAACGTCGGTACACCTGAGCGAGAGTGCGGGCCCTTCCGGCGGGTGCGGCGCTTCCCGCGGTCGGCATCGAAGTCGAATTCTGGCCAGTGAACGACAAACCTAGGAGTCCATGGTCTTTCGGATCTCGTCCAGCTTGCTCTTCGCCGCCTTCTGCCGCTCTTCCCACTGCTCCGCGACAGTGCGACCCGCAGGGGACTCGGCGTCGAGCTCGGTGGCACCCGCGGCGGTCCCGGCGCGGGTCTCGATCTTCTCGCGCACCGAGTCGAATGTCGGCACACCGGAGTCGGTGTAGTCGGGCGCGGGCATCGCGGTCGGCAGCCCGGTTCCCGCCGTCGTCGCCGGGACTCCCGCCACCACCGTCGGGTCAGGCGGGATCGGCACGTCGGCAGGGAAGGGCACCTCGGCCGGGATCGGTACATCCGGCGAAGCCGGGACCTCGCCGCCGATCGCGTTCGCGGCGGCTGCGATCGATGCGAGCCCCGGTCGGCCCGCGGTCGCGGCGGCGATCACCCGCACCAGTTCCTGGTCGGTGAGCCGGCTCAGCCCATCGGCAACGCTCTGGGAATCGGTCATGACACCTCATTCCGTCGACTTGCCGCAAGGCTACGTCAGCCCGCGTCGAGAGTGCACCTGCCGGACGGCCTACTCGGCCGATGCCCCGGTAGGTGCACTCTCGACAATGCGGTCAGGCCCGAAGCTGCGCACCCACGGCGGCGGATGCCGCGGCTACCGCCGCGTCCCGTGCCGCTGAGGCCTCGTCCTCGGTGAGCGTCCGATCCGCGGCGCGGAACCGCAGCGCGAAGGCCAGGGACTTGCGACCCTCACCGACCTGCGCACCCTCGAACACGTCGAACAGGCGGATCTCCTCGAGCAGCTCGCCCGCGCCGGAGCGCAGCGCCGCCTCGACGGTGGCGGCGGGCACGCTCGCCTCGACCACGACCGCGACATCCTGGAGGACCGCCGGGAACGGCGAGACCCGAGGCGCCGGAAGCGATTCGGCGATCGGCAGCGCGGTCAGGTCGATCTCCACCGCGCAGGTGCGCGGCGGCAGCCCGCTGCGCTCGAGCACCGCCGGGTGCAGCTCACCCGCGTACCCGACGACGATTCCGTCGACCAGCAGTTCGGCGCCGCGGCCCGGGTGCCAGGGCAGGTACTGAGCCGCCCTGCGCTCGAGGTTCACGCCAGCCGCCTCGGCGATCGTCTCCGCGGCCGCGAAGGCATCAGAGGCCTCGACCGCGCGGCCCGAGCCCCACGGCCCGCTCGGCACCCTGAGCCCGGTCAGCACCGCGGCGACGTGGGTCGGCTGCGCGGGCAGCGACTTCAGCAGATCCGCGATCTGGTCGTCGGTCGGGCGACGGTCCACCGGCAGCGCCTGCACCGGCTTGGTGTCGGGTCCCGGCAGGACGACCTGCGCGATGCCGAACAACGCGAGGTCGCGCTGGCCACGAGAAGTGTTGCGGGACAGGATCTCCAACAGGCCCGGCAGCAGCGTGCTTGCCAGCTCGGGACGATCGGACTCGAGCGGGTTGAGCACCTTCGAGGTCGTGCGGCGCGGATCGTCGGCGTCGAGGCCCCAGGTGTCGAACACCCCGGTGGGCAGGAACACCGTCGGCAGCACCTCGACGTACCCGTCGAACGCGAGCGCCCGACCGACGGCGCGGCGGCGACGCTGCTGAGGGGTCAGGCCGCGGCCTGCGGGTGCGGCGGGCAGCACGGACGGGATCTGTTCGAGGCCCTCGAGGCGCAGCACCTCCTCCACCAGGTCCGCGGGCTGCTCCAGGTCCGGCCGCCAGGTGGGCGGGGTGACCACGAGCTGGCCGTGGCCGGACTCGCTGACCCCCACGTCCACGGCGCAGCCGACCTGGGTCAGCCTCCTGGCCGCGGTGCCGTTGGGGTACGCCACGCCCGCCACCCGATCGGGCAGGTCAATGTCCATGCGGATGGGCGCTGGGTCGTTGACGCCGCCGACATCGGTCAGCACCGATTCGATCCGGCCGCCCGCGATCTCCACCAGGAGCGCGGCCGCACGGTCGAGCGCGGCGACGGGCAGGGCCTGGTCCACCACGCGCTCGTACCGCTTGCTGGCCTCGCTGATCAGCTTGTGCCTGCGGGAGGTCCGGAATACCGCGAGCGGGTTCCAGATCGCGGCCTCGAGCAGCACCTCGGTGGTCCCGGCGCCGACCTCGGTGCTGGCACCGCCCATGACACCGGCGAGAGAGACCGCGCCCGTGTCGTCGGCGATCACCACGTCCTCGGCGTCGAGGGTCCGCTCCACCCCGTCGAGGGTGGTCAGCTTCTCGTCAGCGGCGGCCCGGCGCACGACGAGGCCACCGGTCAGCTTGTTCGCGTCGAAGGCGTGCAGCGGCTGTCCCAGCTCGAGCAGCACGTAGTTGGTGACGTCGACCGCCGGGGAGATCGGACGCACGCCGGAGAGCAGCAGCCTGCGCTGCAACCACCACGGGGAGACCGCAGCGGGGTCGATCCCGGTGACGCGACGCAGCGCGAATCGCGGCGACCCCGACTCGGGCAGCACGGTCAGCGGCCACGCCTCCCCGTCCGCCCCGTGCGTGGGCAGCACCGCGGGATCGGCGAACTCGAGGTCGAACCCGCAGGCCAGCTCCCTGGTCAGCCCTCGAACCGAGAAGCAGTAACCGCGATCGGGGGTGATGTTCAGCTCGATGATCGTGTCGCCGAGGCCGAGCAGGTCGTTGGCGTCGGCACCGGGCTCGGCAGTACCGGGTTCGAGCACCAGGATGCCCGAATGGTCCTTGCCGATCCCGAGTTCGGCGACCGAGCAGATCATCCCGTCGGACACCTGACCGTAGGTCTTGCGCGCGGCGATCTTGAAGTCACCGGGCAGCACCGCGCCGGGCAGAGCCGCGACGATCAGGTCGCCCTCGGCGAAGTTCCTGGCGCCGCAGACGATTCCGCGGGGCTCGGACTCTCCGACGTCGACCTGACACATCCGGATCGGCTTCTTGAACTCGGTGAGCTCGGTGATCGAAACGACCCGGCCGACCACCAGCGGCCCCGGCACCCGGTGCAGGACGTCGACCTCCTCGACCTCGAGGCCGACGCGCACGAAACCGGCGTCCAACTCCTCGGCCGTCACCTCCCAGTCGGGGGTCGCCCGCTGCAGGATCTCGGTCAGCCACGATTGCGCTACTCGCACGTCTTCTCAGCTCTTTCGCTCGTGATGAAGTTCGTCAGGCCTGGACACCGAAGGGCAGCGTGAATCGCACGTCGCCCTCGACGATGTCGCGCATGTCCGGGATGCCGTTGCGGAACTGCAGGGTCCGCTCCAGGCCCATGCCGAACGCAAATCCGGAATACTCGTCAGGGTCGATTCCGCTGGCCCGCAACACCTTCGGGTTGACCATGCCGCAGCCGCCCCACTCGACCCAGCCCGCGCCGCCCTTCTTGCCCGGGAACCACACATCCACCTCGGCGGACGGCTCGGTGAACGGGAAGTAGTTGGGCCGCATCCGGGTCCGGGTGTCCGGGCCGAACAGCGCCCGCGCGAACGCGTCGAGGGTGCCACGCAGGTGTGCCATGGTCAGGCCCTTGTCGATCGCGAGGCCCTCCAGCTGGGAGAAGACCGGCGTGTGCGTGGCGTCCAGCTCGTCGGTCCGGAAGGTGCGCCCCGGGCACACGACGTAGATCGGCACCTCCCGCGAGAGCATGGTGCGGACCTGCACCGGCGAGGTGTGCGTGCGCAGCACCTGCCGCGAGCCCTCGGGCGCGATGTGGAAGGTGTCCTGCATGGTGCGGGCAGGGTGGTCCGGCAGGAAGTTGAGCGCGTCGAAGTTGAAGTGCTCGGTCTCGACCTCGGGACCCTCGGCGACCTCCCAGCCCATCGCGACGAACACGTCGGAGACCTGCTCGGAGATGATGGTGATCGGGTGGCGGGCGCCCACCGGGCGGCGCTGGGCGGGCAGCGTCACATCGATCGCCTCGGCGACCAGCACGGCGGCGTCGCGCTCGGCCAGCAGCACCTCACGACGGGCATCGAATGCTGTGGTGGCCCTGGTACGCGCCGCGTTGACCCGCTTGCCCGCGTCCGCCTTCTCCTTACCGGGCAAAGCGCCGAGGGCACGGCGGACGAGCGACAGCGGCGCCTTGTCACCCAGGTGGTCGATCTTCGCCTTGGCCAACGCATCGAGATCACCCGCGGCGGCGAACGCCGACTCGGCCCGCTCGGCCGCGGCACCGAGCGCGTCTTCGGTCAGAGCCTCGGTGTCGATCGGTCCTGAACTCTCGGCCTCGTTCTTTGCCACGGCTGGTCAAACTCCTCGTCGATGGTCGTCGCGCCGTGCGCACCCGGCGCACAGCAGAACAATCCTAGGTTGTCGGTCGGTCCTGCCGGTGCTGCACCCGCGCGCTCGCGTACAGGCAGATGGCGGCGGCGGTCGCCAGGTTCAGGCTCTCCGCGCGGCCGTGGATGGGAATCCGCACCCGATGGTCGGCCCTCGCGGCGATCGCCGGGTCCAGCCCATGGGCCTCGTTGCCGAACAGCCAGGCGGTCGGCCGGGCCAGCAACTCGTCCGCGTCGTCGAGGTCGACCTCGCCGTCCGCCGCGGTCGCCAGGATCTGCACACCCGCGGCGGTGATCTGCTCGAGCACCAGGGATACGTCCCGCTCCCGCGCGATCGGCAGGTGGAACACGCTGCCCGCCGAGGAGCGCACGCACTTGCCGTTGTGCGGGTCGACGCTGTCGCCTGCCAGGATCGCCGCGTCGGCTCCGACCGCGTCCGCGACCCGGATCACCGTTCCCGCGTTACCCGGCTCGGACACCGAGACCGGGACGGCCAGCAACCTGGGCGATCCGTCCAACGCCTCGCCGAGCGGAACGTCCAAGAGGGCACAGACCGCGACCAGCCCCGGCGGGGTCACCGTGTCGCTCAGTGACCTGGCTGCCCGCTCGGTGATCGGCGAGACCCGCACGCCTGCGGCGGTTGCCCCGGCGATCAGGTCGCCGTACCTGGCGGCGGCCTCGTCGGTGAAGAAGAGTTCCTCCACGCGACCGGTCGCGAGCGCCGCGGTCACCGAGTTCGCGCCCTCGGCGAGGAAGCGCCCCGCCTTCTTGCGCTCGGCGCCGCGCAGCAGCTTGACAGCAGAAACGACCCGTGGAGTCCGCTCGGTGAACGGGTCCACGGGTCGCTCCTGGTTCAGCTTGCTCAGGCTGCTTCCCCGGCGGGGGCGTTCACGTCGGCAGGCAGAGCGGCCTTGGCGATGGCCACCAGGCCGGCAAACGCCTCGGCGTCGGAGACGGCCAGCTCGGCGAGGATCTTGCGGTCGACCTCGACACCCGCGGCGTTCAGGCCCTGGATGAAGCGGTTGTAGGTCATGTCGTTCGCGCGCGCGGCGGCATTGATACGCGTGATCCACAGCTTGCGGAAGTCACCCTTGCGCGCGCGGCGGTCCCGGTACGCGTAGGTGAGCGAGTGGAGCTGCTGCTCCTTGGCCTTGGTGTACAGGCGCGAGCGCTGTCCACGGTAGCCCTTGGAGGCCTCAAGAATTGAACGACGCTTCTTCTGGGCGTTGACCGCCCTCTTTACGCGTGCCACTGGGAAATCCTGTCAATCTCGGAGCGCGACGGGCGCTCCTGGGTTGGTCAAAAAGTGCTGGTCTCGATCAGATGCCGAGCAGGCGCTTGATGCGCGGGGTGTCAGCCTTGCTGACGACGGCCTTGCCATCGAGGCGACGGGTCACCTTGGTGGGCTTGTGCTCGAGCAGGTGGCGACGGCCGGCCTTCTGGCGCAGGATCTTGCCGCTGCCGGACACCTTGAATCGCTTCGAGGTGCCGCTGTGGCTCTTCATCTTGGGCATGGAGTCCTCAGTTCTGTGTTTCTTCGGTACTGCGTTCGGTCGAGACGGTCTTGCTAGCTGGTCGGCGCCTCGGGTGCTGCGCCTTCGGCCGGAGCCTCGGGTGCGGCAGCGGGGGCCTCCGGCACGGGCGGCGCCGAGGCGGGCCTCGGAACCTGGGGCACCGGAGCCTGCGCACTCTCCTGCGCCTTGACGCGGGTCTTCGCGCCCTTGTGCGGGGCGAGGACCATCGTCATGTTGCGGCCGTCCTGCTTCGCCGAGGTCTCGACGAAGCCGAGGTCGGCGACATCGGCACCGAGGCGCTGCAGCAGCCGGAAGCCCAGCTCGGGGCGGGACTGCTCGCGACCGCGGAACATGATGGTGACCTTGACCTTGGACCCGGCCTCGAGGAAGCGAACGACGTTGCGCTTCTTGGTCTCGTAGTCGTGGTCGTCGATCTTCGGACGGAGCTTCTGCTCCTTGATCACGGTCAGGGTCTGGTTCTTGCGCGATTCGCGCGCCTTCTGCGCGGCCTCGTACTTGAACTTGCCGTAGTCCATGATCTTGCACACCGGCGGACGGGCGTCGGGCGCCACCTCGACCAGGTCGAGATCGGCCTCGAGGGCCAAGCGGAGTGCATCTTCAACACGCACGATCCCGACCTGCTCACCGCCAGGTCCGACGAGTCGAACCTCGGGTACACGGATGCGATCGTTGATGCGGGTCTCAGTGCTGATGGGGCCTCCTAGGTTGAGCGGCGTGGTCGTCCTGACCGCCGGCAGCCCGTTGCCCGCTCTCTCCCAACAAAAGAGCCCCGCTGGATTTTCACCATGCGAGGCCCGATGTCGACCGGTTCGATGTCCGCTGCGATCGCTCGCAGCCTTCATCCCCTCTCGAGAGGGAACCCATCCCCTGGCATGATCTCCACACGGAACACCGTGTCGAGGCCAAGCCCTTGAGGGCGGGCGACCGGACCGCTGACCAGCGTGTTTGAGGCGCCAGATAGCGGTGGGAGTCGGACTCCACTTGCTGCCCCCAACGTCGTCGGGGGCGGTCGTGTATGGAAGTCTAGCAGGCATGACAGAGCAAACTCACACGGGCGACGTCCGCGAGCTGGCCGATGTGCCCGCAGTGGAGGTCATCAGCCGCGCCGCAGTGATGCTGATGAGCTCGGCCGCCGAGAAGCTCGGCCTCTCCTCACCCGACCCCGACGAGAGCGACCACCTCGACCTGGACGAGGCCCGCCGGGTGATCACCGCACTCGCAGGCCTGGTCACCGCCTCGGTGGAGTACCTCGGACCGCATGCGGGTCCGATCCGCGAGGGACTGCAGGCGCTCCAGCGCGCCTTCCGTGAGGCCTCCGCCCATCCCGACGAGCCCGGCAACGGCCCGGGCGAGAAGTACACCGGCCCCGTCTACTGATCCCCGCCCCCTGCCGCCGTCGAGTGACCCGTTCACGCGATGGCGGCCGGGGTGAGCGGCGATACTGATCCCGTGGCGAACAAGACCCAGCCGACCGGCGCCGACGTCGACGCGTTCCTCGGCACACTGACCGACGACGCAAAGCGTGCCGACTGCGAACGCCTGATCGACCTGATGCGCGCCGCCACCGGCGAACCGGCCGCGATGTGGGGTTCGAGCATCATCGGGTTCGGCGACCGCGCCTATCGCTATGCCAGCGGGCACACCGGCAATACGGCGCTGATCGGCTTCGCCCCCCGATCGACGGCCCTCACCCTCTATCTGAGCCTGAACCTGGATGACCACCGCGACGCCCTGCAGCGTCTCGGCAAGCACCGGACCGGCAAGGGCTGCCTCTACGTCAAGCGACTCGCCGACATCGACGAGTCCGAACTCCGCGGTTTGATCGAGGCCTCGGTGCGCGCCGCCCGCACGCTGTCCGCCGACTCCTGAGCGGACGTAATCAGCGCGCTGAGCAGCACAGTTCCGCCAATCGGCGAACCCCGCAGCGCGCTGTGACGGACGTCACAATCGTTCGACGAAGGCGGGCATCAGATTCCGTACATGCGTCCAGTCCGGTTCGTGTAAAAAGAGTCCGAATGCAGTGAGGGACACCCCGTCCGGGCGGATCCGCCGACGCTCGACCGGTCGGATGTTCGGGGTTCGCTGCAGTCGGGGGATCACATTCGTTCTGCCCGTCGCCATCTCCGGATGCGACACCAGCTCGATTCGTCTCCAGCCAACGAGAACGCTGGCTTCAGCGCCTCTGTAATGAACACCGCACATCGCAATGAAGGAGCTCACATGCCCAACCCCGGTGACATCGACGGCCTGTTCGGATCGATTGCCAACATCGTCAACTCCTTGCTCTCGGGCGCTGCCAGCGGGTCGGCCCAGACCCCCCCAACCACGGGCGTCTAGCTCGACACGATTGTCTGCCGGCGAGGGCCGGGACCGAGTTCGGTCCCGGCCCTCGCTCCGTCTCACCGCGATTCCTACCGCACAGCGGGAAGCTGCGCACCGCTCGCCACCAGCACAGCACCATCAAAGAGATTCCGTGTCCCTGGTCTTCGACACCCCGATCTACGCGCTGCTTCTCGACCTGGGGGCCGCCTTTGGCTGGTCACTGGGACCGACACCGATGCCGGGCGCCGGCTAGTAAACTCGCCGACCGCTCACAGCCGGAGGGCCGGGACCGTATGCGGTCCCGGCCCTCGCTCCGTCACACCTTCGCGGCGACCTTCCGCGGCGCCCGCTTGCGCTTCGGCGGCGCCGCGGGTGCGACGGGCGCGCCGTCGAGCACGTCCCGCAGGAACCTGCCGGTATAGCTGGCAGGCACCGCCGCGATCTGCTCGGGGGTGCCCTCCCCCACCACGGTTCCGCCGCCCGATCCGCCCTCGGGCCCCATGTCGACCACCCAGTCCGACGTCTTGATCACGTCTAGGTTGTGCTCGATCACGATCACCGTGTTGCCCTTGTCCACCAGGCCGTTGACGACGCCGAGAAGCTTGCGGATGTCCTCGAAATGAAGTCCGGTCGTCGGCTCGTCGAGCACGTACACGGTGCGGCCGGTGGAACGCTTCTGCAGCTCGGCGGCCAGCTTCACCCGCTGCGCCTCGCCGCCCGACAGGGTCGGCGCCGGCTGGCCGAGACGCACGTAGCCGAGCCCGACCTCGACGAGCGTCTTGAGATAGCGGTGGATCGAGGTGATCGCCTCGAAGAAGTCGGCGGCCTCCTCGATGGACATGTCGAGCACCTCGGCAATGGTCTTGCCCTTGTAGTGCACCTCCAGGGTCTCCCGGTTGTAGCGGGCCCCGTGGCACACCTCGCACGGGACGTACACATCCGGGAGGAAGTTCATCTCGATCTTGAGCGTGCCGTCTCCCGAGCAGGCCTCACACCGGCCACCCTTGACGTTGAAGGAGAACCGTCCCGGTTGGTAGCCGCGCACCTTCGCCTCGGTCGTCGCGGCGAACAGGGTGCGGATCTTGTCGAACACGCCGGTGTAGGTGGCCGCGTTCGAGCGCGGTGTCCGGCCGATCGGCGACTGGTCCACCTGGACCAGCTTGTCGAGCTGGTCCAGCCCGTTGATCCGGGTGTGCCTGCCGGGGACCTGACGCGCGCCGTTGAGCTTGTTCGCCATCACGGTCGCGAGGATGTCGTTGACCAGAGTCGACTTGCCCGATCCGGAGACACCGGTCACCGAGGTGAGGACGCCGAGCGGGAAGCTGACGTCGATGTTCTTGAGGTTGTGTTCCTTGGCCCCGATCACCGTGACCTGACGCTTCTTGTCGACGGGCCTGCGAATAGCAGGCACGTCGATCGTCGACCGGCCGGAAAGGTATGCGCCCGTGAGGGATTCCTCGCAGGTCAGCAGCTCCTCGTACGGGCCGCTGTGCACCACCCGACCGCCGTGTTCACCCGCGAGCGGGCCGATGTCGACGACCCAGTCCGAGGTCCGGATGGTGTCCTCGTCGTGTTCGACGACGATGAGCGTGTTGCCGAGATCCCGCAACCGGGTCAGTGTCTCGATCAGCCGCCGGTTGTCGCGCTGATGGAGCCCGATGGATGGCTCGTCCAGCACGTACAGGACGCCCACCAGGCCGGAACCGATCTGGGTGGCGAGCCGGATCCGTTGGGCCTCGCCGCCGGAGAGGGTGCCTGCCGCACGTGAGAGCGACAGGTACTCGAGACCGACATCGAGCAGGAAGCCGAGCCGAGCCTGCACCTCCTTGAGGACCTGACCGGCGATGGCCTCCTCCCGGGCTCCGAGCGTGAGGCTGTTCAGGAAATCCGCGCAGTCCGAGATCGACAACTCGGCGACGTCGGCGATGGACTTCTTGCCGTGCTCGCCCGCCGCGATGGTGACCGAGAGGATCTCCGGCCGGAGCCGGGCACCGTCACACGCCGGACACGGCACGTCGCGCATGTACCCGTCGTAGCGTTCCTTCATCTGCTCGGACTCGGTCTGCTCGAGCCGACGGTGCAGGAAGGGCATCACGCCCTCGAACTCGGCGTAGTACGAGCGCGTCCGCCCGTACCGGTTCTTGTACTTGACGTGCACCTGGTCCGCGCTGCCCTCGAGCACCGCCTTGCGTGCCTTGGCCGGCAGTTCGTTCCATGGGGTCGACATCTCGAAGCCCATGATGTCGGCGAGTCCGGACAGCAGGCGGCCGAAGTACTCCGATGTCTGCCCCATCGACCACGGCGCGATCGCCCCGTCCTCGAGGCTCAGCTCGGGATCCGGCACCACCAGGTCCGGGTCGACCTCCTTGCGGATGCCGAGTCCGGTGCACTCGGGGCAGGCGCCGTACGGCGAGTTGAACGAGAACGACCGCGGTTCGAGATCGTCGATCGAGAGGGCATGCCCGTTCGGGCAGGCCAGCGACTCGGAGAAGCGGCGTTCCCGGTCCGGCGCGTTCTCGTCCCGATCGACGAAGTCGAGGACGACGATGCCGTCGGCCAGGCGAAGCGCGGTCTCCACCGAGTCCGTGAGCCGCTGCTTCGAGCTCGCCTTGACCGTGAGGCGGTCGACGACCACCTCGATGTCGTGCTTCTCCTGCTTCTTGAGCTTCGGCGGGTCGGTCAGCTGATGCACCACGCCGTCGACCCGGACCCGTGCGTACCCCTGGGTGTTGAGCTGGTCGAAGAGGTCGACGAACTCACCCTTACGGGTGCGGACCACCGGTGCCAGCACCTGGAAGCGGGTGCCCTCCTCCATGGCGAGCACCTGGTCGACGATCTGCTGGGGGCTCTGCTTCGCGATCTGCTCGCCGCACACCGGGCAGTGCGGGGTGCCGGCACGGGCGTAGAGCAGACGGAGGTAGTCGTACACCTCGGTGATGGTGCCGACGGTGGATCGTGGATTGCGGTTGGTCGACTTCTGGTCGATCGACACCGCGGGCGAGAGGCCCTCGATGAAATCGACATCGGGCTTGTCCATCTGACCGAGGAACTGGCGGGCGTAGGCCGACAGCGATTCGACGTAGCGCCGCTGGCCCTCCGCGAAGATGGTGTCGAACGCGAGCGACGACTTGCCCGAGCCGGACAACCCGGTGAAGACGATGAGACTGTCCCGTGGCAGGTCGATGTCGATGCCTCGCAGGTTGTGCTCACGCGCTCCTCGCACGATCAAGCGGTCCGCCACTCGATGTCCCTTCTCGTCGACGCAGAGGCGATAGTCCTCACGCGCTGCACATGGTAGGCCGGGGTACCGACATCATCGGTGGAGCCGCGATCGAACGACCCCGGGTCCACCTGTGGCCGATCGCGTGCCCGAACCCTCGTCCGCACACATTCGACGGTAGCGTCCCCACCATGGACGGGCAGCAGATGACAATCGACGACCACTACACCGGAGAGCTCACCGCGGATTCCGATCCGCAGCGGCGATCCTTCGCGGGCGCCAGCATCACCAAGATCTCCGTCGGCCCCATGGACAACAACGCCTATCTCGTGGTCTGTTCCGAGACCGGCGAATCCCTGCTCATCGACGCCGCGAACGACGCGGACCGGCTCGTGAGCCTGGTCGCGGCCGCGGCGCCGACGCTCACCTCGATCGTCACCACCCACCAGCATCCGGACCACTGGCTGGCGCTCGCCGAGGTGGTCGACAAGACCGGCGTCCCCACCATGGCGCACGCACTCGACGCGGGCCCGCTGCCCGTCACGCCCGACCGCACCGTCACCGACGGCGACCTGGTGGAGGTGGGCCGACTCTCACTCGAGGTCATCCACCTCGCGGGTCACACCCCGGGGTCGATCGCGCTGGCGCTGACGGATCCGGCGACCGGCCAGGTCCACCTCTTCAGCGGGGACTCGCTGTTCCCCGGCGGCGTCGGCAAGACCGCCGATGCGGAGAAGTTCGCCTCGCTCTACCGTGACGTGACGACCAAGCTCTTCGAGCGGTTCCCCGACGACACCGTCGTGTACCCGGGACACGGCAAGGACACCACGATCGGCGCCGAGCGGCCGTTCCTCGCGGAGTGGCAGGATCGCGGTTGGTGACGCCCGGCACTGGCTAGGGTGGAGGTGCACCCGACCACGAGGGAGGCCACACCATGTTGGTCCGTCGAATCGCACGCCCCCTGCTCGCAACGGTGTTCATCACCGGCGGCATCGATGCACTCCGACATCCCGCCGGGAAAGCAGACGTCGCGGAGCCGATCATCCAGCAAGCCCATGGCGCTCTCCCAGACAGCGTCGCGGCGCTGGTGCCCTCTGACCCCACGAACCTGGTGCGCCTGAACGGGGCGATCCAGGTCGGTGCGGGCGCGTTGCTGGCCATCGGCAAGGCTCCGCGCGTCGCGTCGCTGACCTTGGCGGGCAGCCTGCTACCGACCACGCTCGCCGGCCACGCCTTCTGGAGGGAGTCCGACCCGGTGCAGCGGGCCGCGCACCGGACCCAGTTCTTCAAGAACATGAGCCTGCTCGGCGGTTTGCTGATCGCAGGCGTCGACACCGAAGGCAAGCCATCGCTCGGCTGGCGGGGCCGCCGAGCGGCCCGTCAGGCTTCCGATGCGGTGCTGGCGGCGCTGCCGACGGCCAAGGAGAGCGAAGCGCACGGAGCGGTCGGTGAGCGACTCCAGTCCGCATCGGAACGGATCCGTGAGCTCGCGGCCGAGGCGGCCGAACGCGGGGCAGCCCTCGCGGAGACGGCGCAGGAACACGCCCCGGAACTCCTCGCACTCGCCCGCGAACGCGGGACAGCCCTCGCGGAAACAGCACAAGAACACGCCCCGGAACTCCTCGCACTCGCCCGCGAACGCGGGGCAGCCCTCGCGGAGACGGCACAGGAACGCGCCCCCGAGCTCCTCGCACTCGCCCGCGAACACGGCGCCGAGTGGACCGAAACGGCGACCGAGCGCGGCGCCCGACTGGGTCACACGGTCGGCGTCGGCACCGAACGCGCCGTGCGGCGGGCCCGACGGGCCGTCGCGAACCTGGACTCGTGATCACTGCCACGGAACCCCGGATCATCCGGGAGATCGAGGATCACCACGCGGTACTCGAACGGTGGCTCGGGACCGTCGCGGACCCGGCGCTGCTGACCGAGTTCATCGGCGCCCACACCGCGGACTTCTCACTCGTCACCACCGACGGGCACGTCGTGTCCCGCGACCAGCTCACCGATTCGCTCCGCGGGGCGCGGGGCGCAGTCCCCGGCCTCCGGATCGTCATCACGGCGGTCGAGGTACAGGTCGCCACCGCCGAGGTGGCGATCGCCCGGTTCACCAAGACACATCACACCGAGACCGGAACCGGGTCCGGCGTCCGGGTGGTCACCGCCGTCCTGATCCCCGCGCCGGCCGCTCGTAACGGACTCCGTTGGCGCTCGGTGCACGAGACCCTCCGCACCGACTGAACCAGGCGCCGCGGATGACGCGCCGGACAGCGCTCTGACCTGGCCCTTCTGCGTCCAAGCCACCCGCCCACTAGACTCGCTTGGCACTTTTCCCTCCCCTACCGCCCGAGGAGACCACTTGCCGGACGAGGCGCTGCAGCACGACGAACGTGAGCGCGAGCAGCAATACGTGTCGATGCTGTACGACCGTCTGGATTCGCTGCGTGACTACGCCGCGACCCGCCTGCGCAAGGTGCTCCTCGAGACCGGCGGTACCCCGCAGGCTCGCAGCGAGCGCGAGTCGTTCAGCCTGATGTACACCGAGGACATCGCCAAGTACGACGCCGCGGAGAACGGCCTCTGCTTCGGGCGGATCGATCTCGACGGGCAGGATCCGGACGAGGAAGCCCTCGACGGCGACGTGCGGCGCTATATCGGCCGGGTGGGCATCCTCGACGAGGCAAACGACTACGAGACGCTGCTGCTGGACTGGCGGGCGCCGCTGGCCCGGCCGTTCTACCTGGCGACCCCGGCCGCGCCCGAGGGCGTCACCCGGCGCAGGCACATCAGGACCCGCAGCAGGAAGGTCACCGGGCTCGGCGACGAGTACCTGGACCTCGCGACCGCGGAGCGCGCGGGGGCACTCGACGGCGCCGACGGCGTTGCGGGTGAGAGCGCCCTGCTCACCGCGCTCAACGCGGCCAGGACCGGCCACATGAACGACATCGTCGAGACCATCCAGTCGGAGCAGGACGCGATCATCCGGTCCGAGCACAAGTCGGTGATGGTCGTGCAGGGCGGGCCGGGAACCGGAAAGACCGCGGTGGCACTGCACCGCGCGGCGTATCTGCTCTACACCTACCGGCAGCAGCTGGCGAAGAGCGGCGTGCTGATCATCGGGCCCAACGACACCTTCCTCGACTACATCGGCCAGGTGCTCCCCTCGCTCGGCGAGACCGGCGTGCTGCTCTCCACCATCGGCGACCTCTATCCGGGAGTGCGTGCCACGCATCAGGATTCGCTCGAGTGTGGCGAGGTCAAGGGTTCGCTCGCGATGGTCGAGGTGCTCAAGCAGGCGGTCAGGGACCGGCAGGAGACCCCGCCGGAGCCGATCCGGCTGAGGTTCGACTCCTACCCGATCTCCCTCGATCGCAAGGTCGTCACCCGCGCGCGCGGGCGGGCCCGCTCGTCGCGGCGCCCGCACAACCTCGCCCGGCCGATCTTCGTCTCGGCGGTGATCGAGGCCCTCGCCGATCAGCATGCGGCCCGGATCGGGTCGAACGTGCTGGGCGGGGCGAACCTGCTCAGCCGCGACGACATCGCCGACATCAGGGACGAGATGCGCGGCGATCCCGAGGTGATGGCCGCGATCGACGGGCTGTGGCCGCAGCTGACACCCCAGCGGGTGCTCGCGGACCTGCTCGGTTCCCGGAAGCGGCTGGACACGGCGGCACGCCAACTCACCGCCGAGCAGCGCGAATTGCTGCACCGCACCGGTGTCGCGGGGTTCAGTGCCGCCGACGCTCCCCTGCTCGACGAGCTCGCCGAGCTGCTCGGCGTCGACGATGCGGCGGAACGCGAACGCGCGGACCGCGAATGGCGGGCACAGATCGCCGATGCCCAGGGCGCGCTGGACATTCTCACCGGCTCGGCCCCGCAGGACCTCGAGGACGAGCTGGATCCCGAGATCCTGATGGCGTACGACCTGATCGACGCGGGCCAGCTCGCGCAGCGTCAGGACCTGCGGCAGTCCCAGACCGCAGCCGAGCGCGCGGCGGCCGACCGCACCTGGACCTACGGGCACGTCATCGTGGACGAGGCGCAGGAACTCTCGGAGATGGCCTGGCGAATGTTGATGCGGCGCATCCCGAATCGGTGGATGACCCTGGTCGGCGACACCGCCCAGACGGGCGATCCGGCGGGCAGCTCGTCCTGGCAGACGGTGCTCGAGCCGTACGTCGCCCGGCGCTGGAAGCTGACCGAGCTGACGGTGAACTACCGCACGCCGTCGGAGATCATGGAGGTCGCGCAGGACGTGCTGGCCCGGATCGACCCCGACCAGACGGTGCCCCGTTCGGTGCGCGACTCGGGGACGCGGCCATGGGCACGGCGGGTGCCCGAGGGCGACGTCGCCGAGCAGGTCCGTCGGCTGGTAGCCGCGGAGACCGGGCCGGGTCTCGTCGCGGTCCTGACCAGCGAGTCCGGGGTCGACGAGTACCTCGACCTGATCTCGGATTCGGTGAGCGTGCTCTCGGTCCGGCAGGCGAAGGGGCTCGAGTTCGACTCGGTCCTCATCGTGGAGCCCGGTCAGATCGTGGACGAGTCACCGCGCGGGATGAACGACCTCTACGTCGCGCTCACCCGCGCCACGCAACGGCTCGGCGTCGTGCATGCGCACCCGCTCCCGGACGGACTGTCGAAACTGTCTGCACTCGAATAGTTTTCACGGGCGCAATGACAAACCGCCCCCGTCGGCGAGGCCGGCGGGGGCGGGATTTGTTCGGACGCGACTAGCGGACCGTGTGCACGATCAGGACGTCGGAGGTGGACTTGCGCGCCGCGTCCGAGGGGACCGATCCGAGCAGACGCCCGGTCAGCGTGTTCAGTCCGCGGTTGCCGATCACCAGCAGGTCGGCCTCGACCTCGTCGATGAGCGCGAGCAGCGAGTCCACGGGAGCGCCGACGACGGCGCGCTCGACGATATCGGCCGCGCCAGCCGCATGCGCCCGCTCGCGAGCGGTCCGCAGGATCTCGAAGGTGGGCGCGGAACCGGTGATCTGGTACGCGTCCTCACGGAGGGTGTCCTGCGCGGCCTCGATATCCTTCGGGTCCGCGGGGTAGTAGGCGCAGGCGATGACCAGTTTCGCGCCGGCATCCGCCGCCAACGACGCGGCCTTGTCCACTGCCTTCAGGGACGAATCCGAGCCATCGGTTCCGACGACGATGGTGCGGTAGGCGCTCATTCATTCCTCCAAGGTGCTCAGGTCTGACCGGAGCGCCGCAGAATCACGGACAGCCCGGCCGCTGGGAAAGACCCTAGCCGGATCGCGATCGGGTTAGGGGGAATTGCGGCACAACGCACATCGGCGCCGCATCGCTACATTAGATCTCATGCGAATCCCCCGGCCGCAGGGAATCAGGACCCGGATCGTCGTGGCCGTCGCCCTCGTTGTCGTCGGCGCCGGTGCCATCGCCGTGACCAGGTCGATCACTGAGCCGCCCGCGCCGGTGACCGAGGATGTCGCGGTGACGATGCCCGCGGGCCCCTCGGAGTCGGATCAGGTCAAAATCGATGCCCGCCTGTATCTTCCGCAGCACACCCCGGCACCTGCCGTACTCCTCGCGCACGGGTTCGGCGGCAGCAAGGACTCCGTCGCCGCCCAGGCGGGGGCACTCGCGGAGGACGGGTTCGTGGTGCTGGCATACAGCGCCAGGGGTTTCGGGCAGAGCACCGGTCAGATCTCGTTGAACGACCCGGATCGCGAGGTGGCGGACGCTCGCGGCCTCGTCGACTGGCTGGCCGCGCGCGGCGAGGTCGAGCGGGACAGCCCCGGCGACCCGCGGATCGGCGTTGCGGGCGGATCCTACGGCGGCGCACTGGCCTTGATGCTCGGCGGACTCGACTCGCGTATCGATGCGATCGCCGCGGCGATCACCTGGAATGACCTGGGCCACGCCCTGTTTCCGAACTTCGGCACGGACGAATCGCTGCCACCGTCGACGCCGGCCGCGGCCGGGTACGGCGGCCCTGGCGTGCTCAAACGCGGCTGGGCCGGCATCTTCTTCGGCGCGGGCGCGGGCGCGGCCCCATCCGAGGCAGGAGCGGACGCGTCCGAACCGCGGCCGGAACCGGGACCATGCGGACGGTTCGCGCTGGAGTTCTGCCGGGAGTACGCCGCGGCCGCGGTATCCGGGAAACCGAGCCAGGAACTGCTGGACCTGCTCCGTGCGCACTCGCCCGCGGCGGTCGCGGGCGCGATCACCGCGCCAACACTGCTGATCCAGGGCGAACAGGACACCCTGTTCGGACTGGACCAGTCCGACGCAACCGCGCGCCAGATCACCGCGGCAGGCACACCCGTCCAGGTGCGCTGGTTTCCCGGTGGGCACGACGCCGGGGGCGAGGGCACCCGCTTCAGCGAGTCCGCGACATCGCGGTTCCTGTCCGAGCAACTCCGCGGGTCCGGCGAGGTGGATGAGGAGTTCGTGTTCTCGCTCCCGGGCACCCCGACCGATCAGGGTCGCCCCTCCTATCGGCGGATGACCGCCGCCGGCTACCCCGGCCTGAGCGCGGACGCGCCGCCGACACCGACGATCGATCTCCCGCTCGCCGGGCCGGCATCACAGAGCATCCTCCGGCCGCCCGGCGCGGCGCCTGCCGCGCTGTCGGCGGTGCCCGGCCTCGGCTCGGCGCTGTCGAGCCTGGGTGCCGTCGGCGGGCCGGCCGCGGGTCTGGTGGCCGACCCGCCCGGCCAGTCCGCCGCGTTCGCCACCGCGCCGCTCGACCATCCGCTCACGATCACGGGTGTCTCCACGACCCGGCTCACCGTCACCGCAGCCTCCGCGCCGGGGGACGCCGTGCTGTTCGCGAAGCTGTACGACGTGAGCCCCGACGGCAGGCGCACCCTGCCCGGCGGTGCGGTCTCCGCGATCCGGCTGCCCGACGGCCCCGGACCGCACCCGATCGCGGTGGCCCTGCCGGGTATTGCGTTCCAGGTGCCGCAGGGGCACCACCTCGAAGTGGTCGTCACGACCACCGACCAGGCCTACGCGAACCCACTCAGCCCGGCTCAGTTCTCGGTGGCCCTCGCCGACGACGCCGGCCTCCTGGTCCCGAGCGTGCCCGCTGCCAGCTCCAGCCGTTCGCTGCCGATCGGCCCGCTGATCGGGATCGCCTGCATCCTCGGCGGGGCGGCCGTCCTGGTCACCATCGGCGTGATCCGGCGCCGTCGCCGCGTGGCGGCCGAGGTCGACCCCGCCCTCGTCGACACCCCGCTGGTGATCACCGACCTGCACAAGACCTATGACAACGGCTTCCGCGCGGTCGACGGGGTGAGCTTCACCGTCCGGCGCGGCCAGGTCCTCGGGCTGCTCGGTCCCAATGGCGCCGGCAAGACCACCACCCTGCGGATGCTGATGGGGCTGATCACGCCGACCGAGGGCGAGATCCGCGTCTTCGGCCACCGGGTCACCCCGGGTGCGCCCGTGCTCTCCCGGCTCGGGTCCTTCGTCGAGGGGTCGGGCCTGCTGCCGCACCTGAGCGGCATCGACAATCTGCGGCTGTACTGGGAGGCCACCGGACGGCCTGCCGGTGAGGCCCGCATGGACGAGGCCCTCGAGATCGCGGATCTCGGCGATGCGATCGAACGGAAGGTCCGTTCCTACAGCCAGGGAATGCGTCAGCGGCTCGCGATCGCGCAGGCGATGCTCGGCCTGCCGGATCTGATGGTCCTGGACGAACCCACCAATGGGCTCGACCCGCCGCAGATCCGCACCATGCGGGAGGTGCTGATCAACTATGCACGCACCGGGCGCACCGTCCTCGTTTCCAGCCACCTGCTGGCCGAGGTCGAGCAGACCTGCACCGACGTGGTGGTGATGAACCACGGCCGGGTGATCAGTTCCGGCACCGTCGAGGAGCTCACCTCCGCCGAGGGCGCCACCGAACTGCGGGTCGACGACCCCGCCCGGGCGGCCGTGGTCCTCGAGTCGGTCGACGGGCTCGGGCCGGTACGCCTGATCGAGGGTGAGAATCCCCGGCTGCGGGTCGATCTCGGCGAAACCGACCCGGCGGCGCTGGTGCGCACCCTCGTCGGCGCGGGCATCGGCGTCCGGGGCCTGTCGAAGACCACCCGCCTGGAGGACGTGTTCCTCCGACTGGTGGACATCTCCGACCATCGCGAGCACGACAGGGAGGACGCATGACCAGCCATGACGACGGCGGTGCCGTCACGTCTCATCCCGACGGCGGAGCCGTGCCGTCACATCCCGACGGCAGGGCGGTCGGCTACCGAGCGACGCACACCCTGCCGCTGCGCACCGAGCTCAAGCGACAGTTCAAACGCAGGCGCACCCACCTGGCGCTCGGCTTCCTGGCGTTGCTGCCGGTGATCCTCGCGATCGCGTTCGCCATCGGCGGGTCGGACTCCTCTGGATCCGGCGGGGTCGACCTGATCGAACTCGGCACCACGGGCGGGGTGAACTTCACCGTGTTCTGCCTGTTCATGTCGGTCGGTTTCCTGCTGATCGTGGTGGTGGCGTTGTTCTTCGGCGATTCCGTCGCGAGCGAGGCGTCCTGGTCCTCGCTGCGGTACCTGCTGGCAATCCCGGTCCCCCGCAGCCGGCTGCTGCAGCAGAAGGCCATCGTGTCCGCGGCGCTGTCCGCGCTGGCGATCCTGATCCTGTTCGGGGTGGCGCTCACGCTCGGCACCGCCCTGTACGGGACGGGGCCGCTGGTGACCCCGTTCGGCGATTCCCTCGGGTACGGCGAGGCGGTGGGACGACTGCTGGTCGCGCTGGCGTTCATCGCGGTGAACCTGACCTGGGTGGCGGGTCTGGCCCTTCTGCTCTCCGTGCTCACCGACGCCCCGCTCGGCGCGGTCGGCGGCACGGTGATGGTGTCCATCCTCGTGCAGATCCTCGATCAGATCACCGCTCTCGGGCACTGGCGCGACTATCTGCCGGGGCACTTCTCGTTCGCCTGGACCCGACTCCTGGCACCGACGGTGGACTGGCACGACATCGTGGTCGGGTCGTTCTCGGCGCTGGCCTACGCGGCGGTGTTCGGACTGCTGGCCTGGCAGCGGTTCGCGGTCAAGGACATCACCAGCTGACCGCGCCCGCCACGGTCAGCGCGAGACCGCGGACCCGTAGACCCCGTCCGGGAACACGCCCTGGTCCACCAGGACCTCGCGCAGATCGGTGCCGAGTTCGAGCAGACGCGCCGCACCGTCCTCGCCCAGCGCCGCCCACGGGGCGACCGCCATCTCGTCGGTCAGTTCCTCGACGCACTCGCGCAATTCCCAGCCGGCACCGGTGAGCTCCCCGTCGTCCCCGAGCAGACCCCGGTCCGTGAGGGAGTCCACCGCGCCGCGCCACTGCTCGTCGGACCAGCCGCGGCGGGACCTGGCGAACTGCTCCTGGAACCCGTTGCCGGTCGCGGTGTGCGAGACCAGCGCCTCGATCCCGGAGAGTCCCGCGGTCTGCAGGGCGGCGATGTGTCCGTCACCTCGGTACTCGCGGAGCAGCGTCAGCGCGTGCCAGAGCACCAGGTGCGGCTCAGACGGCCACTCGATCTCGGCGTGCCCGGCATAGAGCGGCCGACCGGACGCCTCCGGGGTGGCGCGCGCCGCGGTGGCCGCCAGAGCTGCGGCCTCGTCGAATGCCGAGGAGCTGATCGCCTCGGCGCCGTAGATCCGCCGCATCGCCGCGTCGACCCCGCGGTACCTGGCCGCCACGACGGCCGCAGGCCCTGCCTGCGTCCAGGCGACCGGGATCACCGACGTGATCGCCTCGGGGTTGAAGTTGTAGAAGGTCGCCGCGACCACCCCGGCCCCGACCGCGCCCATCGCGGCGGACCGTCCGGCGAAGTAGCACATCCGGCCCGGGGTCAGGCCCGCCGCGACGAGGCTCTCGTTCACCTCCGGCGCGAAATACGACATGCCGTGGATCAGGTCAAGGGTTCGGGCTGTCTGCCCCGCCGTCCGTGCGTCCATGTGCTCGACCGTAGCGGGCGCAAGCGAACGTCACCGTCCGGTCGGTGAACGACCCGCGCCCGGCTCGCTCTACGAGAGGCCGGCGGCGTCCATCCCCCGAAGCTCCTTCTTCAGGTCCTGGATCTCGTCGCGCAACCGCCCGGCCAGCTCGAACTGCAGCTCGCGTGCGGCGTTCATCATCTGGTCCGTCAGTTCCTTGACCAGGTCCGCCAGCTCCGCTCGCGGCATCGATTTCACGTCGCGGCCCTCGTACACGCCCGCACTGACGGCCCGGCCCGCCTCGCCCTGGGCACGACGCCCGCGGCTGGCGTTGCGCCCCGAACCGCCGACGTCCACGCCCGCGGCCGTGTCATCGGCCTCCTCGTAGACCTGGTCGAGGATGTCGGCGATCTTCTTGCGCAGGGGCTGCGGGTCGACACCCATCTCCCGGTTGTAGGCGATCTGCTTCTCGCGGCGGCGATCGGTCTCCTCGATCGCGTGGGCCATCGAGTCGGTGATCTTGTCCGCGTACATGTGCACCTGACCGGAGACGTTGCGGGCCGCGCGGCCGATGGTCTGGATCAGGCTGGTGGAACTGCGCAGGAAGCCCTCCTTGTCGGCATCCAGGATCGCGACGAGCGACACCTCCGGCAGGTCCAGGCCCTCGCGCAACAGGTTGATGCCGACGAGCACGTCGTACTCCCCCAGCCGCAGCTGTCGGAGCAGCTCGACCCGGCGGAGGGTGTCGATGTCCGAGTGCAGGTACCGCACCCGGATCCCCAGTTCCAGCAGGTAGTCGGTCAGATCCTCGGACATCTTCTTGGTGAGGGTGGTGACGAGGACCCGCTCGTCCTTGTCGGTGCGCTCCCTGATCTCGTGCACGAGGTCGTCGATCTGGCCCTTGGTGGGTTTGACCACCACCTCCGGGTCCACCAGCCCGGTCGGCCGGATGACCTGCTCTACGAACTCGCCGCCGGCCTGGCCGAGCTCGTACTTGCCCGGGGTGGCCGACAGGTACACGGTCTGTCCGATCCGCTGGGTGAACTCCTCCCAGGTGAGAGGACGGTTGTCCGTTGCCGAGGGCAGCCGGAACCCGAACTCGACGAGGTTGCGCTTGCGGGACATGTCGCCCTCGTACATCGCGCCGATCTGCGGAACGGTGACGTGCGACTCGTCGATGACCAGCAGGAAATCTTCGGGGAAGTAGTCGATGAGGGTGGCGGGCGCGGTGCCTGCACCGCGGCCGTCGATGTGCCGCGAGTAGTTCTCGATCCCGGAGCAGAACCCGACCTGTTTGATCATCTCGATGTCGTAGTTGGTCCGCATCCGCAGCCGCTGCGCCTCGAGCAGCTTGCCCCGCCCCTCCAGGTCGGCGAGCCGCTCCTCGAGCTCGGCCTCGATGTCCTTGACCGCGCGCTCCATCCGCTCCGGACCCGCCACGTAGTGGGTGGCCGGGAAGATCCGCAGCGAATCGACCTGGCGGACCACGTCGCCGGTCAGCGGGTGCAGGTAGTAGAGCGCCTCGATCTCGTCGCCGAAGAACTCGATGCGGATCGCGAGCTCCTCGTACGACGGGATGATCTCCACCGTGTCCCCGCGCACCCGGAACGAACCGCGGGTGAAGGACAGGTCGTTGCGGTTGTACTGCACGTCGACCAGCAGGCGCAGCAGCGCGTCGCGGGGCACCTCGACGCCGACGTCGAGCTGGATCGACCGGTCCAGATAGGACTGCGGGGTGCCGAGACCGTAGATGCACGAGACCGACGCGACCACCACCACGTCACGACGCGAGAGCAGGCTCGAGGTCGCGGAGTGTCGCAGCCGCTCCACGTCGTCGTTGATCGACGAGTCCTTCTCGATGTAGGTGTCCGTCTGCGCGATGTACGCCTCGGGCTGGTAGTAGTCGTAGTACGAGACGAAGTACTCGACTGCGTTGTTCGGCAACATCTCTCGCAGCTCGTTCGCGAGCTGGGCGGCGAGGGTCTTGTTCGGCGCCATCACCAGCGTCGGCCGCTGCAACTTCTCGATCAGCCAGGCCGTCGTCGCCGACTTTCCGGTGCCGGTGGCACCGAGGAGCACCACGTTCTTCTCGTCCGCCCGGATCCGCTTCTCGAGTTCCGCGATCGCCGCGGGCTGGTCCCCTGCGGGCTGGTGCGGGCTCACCACCTCGAACCGGGCCTCGGACCGTTCGATGTCGCCGACCGGCCGGAACTCGGAGTGCGCCACCACGGGATGCTCGGATGCGAAAGCCATGGAACCAGAGTAAGCCGGGGCACCGACATCCTCCCGGCATCGTCGTCGGGAGCCCGACCCGCCGGGTAGGTTCAACAGCCATGGACGGCGAAGTGCACGCCCCGAAGATCGAGTCCTTCTCGCTCGCGGACAAGACCAACACCGATCCCAAGGGCTTCGTGCGACCGGTGGACCACTACCGGCTCGAACCGTGGGGCCTGTACATGGCCAGGACCTCGGACCATGCCCACTTCCACTACCTGGAGTCCTGGCTGCTGCCGGACCTGGGCCTGCGGGCATCGATCTTCCACTACCACCCGTATCACGCACGGGATCAGAACCATTACGTCGACATCGGCGAGTTCACCGCGGCACCCGAGGTCTGGCGATCCGAGGACCACTACCTGGACCTGGTGGTGCGGACCGGGCGCGACACCGAACTCCTGGACGTGGACGAACTGATCGCCGCGCACGCGGCGGGCCTGCTCGACGCCGCGACGACCGAGCTGGCGATCCACCGGGCGGTGACCGCGGCGGACGGGATCGCCGCGCACGGTCACGATCTCGATGCCTGGCTCGCCTCGGTCGGGATGCCGATCAGCTGGCGCTGACCGGATGGGATGCCGAGCAGCCTGCGCCGACCGCGCCCCTCAGGAGGGCGACCAACCGCTCCGCTCGGCCCACTCCCAGGCCCGCTGGTAGCCGAGATCGAACCACGGCGCGAGCGCCGCGGCATAGGTCACGGTGGCCTCGCCCGTGTGCGCGTCGGCGGCGGCCCAGCGGACCGCAACCCTCTTGACCTCGAGGAATTCGGCCCGAGCAGCGGCGTCGGCACGCAGCCAGTCGCGCAGCAGGAGCGCGAAGCGCTGGCCCGGCCAGCCGTCGACGCGCAGGCTGATCTCCACGGGCCTGCCGGGATCGGCGCCGCCGTGGAACCGCTTGTCCCACAGGGCCGGATCGGACTCACCACCGATGGCGTACTCCGGCTTCGGATCGTCGCGGGTGATCGACTCGATCCGCGGGAAACCGGCCGCGGCCAGCGGTCCCGCGAGCGCATCCGCGGCGGCGATGCTCGAGACAGTGATCTGCACGTCGATCACGTCCTTGGCCTCCAGGCCGGGCACCGAGGTCGAGCCGATGTGGTCGATACGAAGGGCGCCCGCACCGCAGGCCAGCCACAGGCGCTCGATCAGCCGGCGGGCCTGGTCCGGCCAGGTCGGGTCGGCGGGCGCGAGAACTGGCCGAACCCGGACCACCGTTCCGGTCCGCAGGTTCACCTCGAACGGCACCAGCCGCTGTTCCCACAAGGCCTTCACCTCGGCGTCGAGGCCGCCCTGTGGACCGCTGTTGTCCAGCCAGACATCCGCCGCGGCCCGCCGCTGGTCGTCGGTCGCCTGCGCCGCGAGGCGCGCCCTCGCATCGTGCTCCGGCATACCGCGGAGCTCGACCAGGCGTCGCACCCGCTCCTCGGCATCCACGTAGACGACCAGCACCAGGTTGAACAGCGCGCCCATCCGGCCCTCGACCAGGAGCGGAATGTCCTGCACCACCACCGCATCCGCCCCGGCGGACTCGACGAGTTCGGTGGTGCGCCTGCCGACCAGCGGATGGACCACCGCGTTCAGCCGCGCCCGTGCCTCGTCGTCCCCGAACGCCACAGCCGCAAGGGCGGGCCGATCCAGCCGGCCGTCGGGCTGCAGGATCGAGTCACCGAACTCCGCGACCAGCGCGGCCAGCCCCTCGGTTCCCGGTTCCACCACCTCGCGGGCCACCAGGTCGCTGTCGACGACCACGGCACCGAGATCCGTCAGGATCCTCGATACGGTGGACTTACCCGCTCCAATACCTCCGGTGAGGCCGATTCTCAGCACGCACACCAGTCTGACATCTGAACACGCCGAAGCACACCAGCCCCAAATGCACCAGGTTTACCCGAGACTCGGTATCCTACGGACAGACGCGCCAGGCCACCCATCTCGAGACAAAGGGAATTCCATGCAAAGCCACTACATCCTTCAGGGTCGGCACCGTCTGGGCATCGTCAATGGTGTGCATTGCATCCTGATTCCCGAGGTCGCCACCGCTCTGGCCGAGCACCGTCGCAACTGGTTCACGCAGATGATCAGCCCCGCGCGCCACAGCTTCGCGACGATGCGCAAGCGCACCGCCGTGATGCAGAGCGCCTGGGCCCCTGCCGCAGTGAGCTGATCGGGCTCCCCCCGACTCCCCCACCTCCACGAGTGCCCCCGCCCGAATTCGGGCGGGGGCACTCGTCTGTCATGCGTACGCAGATTCGAATGCGGTCGCCGCGACGGCGTCCTACCGTTGGTGACATGACTGTCAAAGCCGATGATCTGCGACTGCTGTTGGCCAGCTCCCTCTCGCAGCCCACGCTGGTGCTGGAGGAGGGCTCGCTCAAGGTCCTCTCGGGAGACGAGGTGGCCAAGCGGTCCTCGTGGGTGGTCGTCACCCTCGAGGACCTCCGCCGAGAACTACCGGACGGCGACAACCCCACCGAACACGATCTGGTGGAGAAGGCCGCCATGCTCGACGAACTCGTGTCCAGCCCGGGGGCCTGACCGGAGAGACAAAACAACCCCGGTCCTGTACGGACCGGGGTTGTTCTGTGAGACCCGGCTAGCGGGTCATCGTGTCACGCGTTGCCGGACAGCTTCTCGCGGAGAGCGGCGAGCTGCGCATCGCTGGCGAGCGAGCCACCAGCGGATTCCGGAGCGGCACCGGCGGACTCGCCGGCGTCGGCCGAACCGGTCTCGGAGGAGTAGCCTGCGGCGGCGTTGGCAGCCTCGGCGGCCTCGTCCGCAGCGGTCTTCTCCATCTGAGCGGTGTGCATCTTGTGGCGACGCTCGGCCTCGGCGTAGCGGCCTTCCCACTCTTCACGCTGCTTGTCGAAGCCCTCGAGCCATTCGTTGGTCTCGGGATCGAAGCCCTCGGGGAAGATGTAGTTGCCCTGCTCGTCGTACGAGTCGGCCATGCCGTACTTGGACGGATCGAACTCGGCGTTGTAATCCTCGTTGGCCTGCTTCAGCGACAGCGAGATACGACGACGCTCGAGGTCGATGTCGATGACCTTGACGAGGGCATCGTCGCCGACGCCGACAACCTGGTCCGGAACCTCCACGTGGCGCTCGGCCAGCTCGGAGATGTGGACGAGGCCTTCGATTCCCTCTTCGACGCGCACGAAGGCACCGAACGGAACCAGCTTCGTGACCTTGCCGGGCACGATCTGGCCGATCGCGTGGGTGCGGGCGAACTGACGCCACGGGTCTTCCTGCGTCGCCTTGAGCGAGAGGGAGACACGCTCGCGGTCCAGGTCGACGTCGAGAACCTCGACGGTGACCTCGTTGCCGACCTCGACGACCTCGGACGGGTGATCGATGTGCTTCCAGGACAGCTCGGAGACGTGCACCAGGCCGTCGACGCCACCCAGGTCCACGAAGGCACCGAAGTTGACGATGGAGGACACGACGCCCTTGCGGACCTGGCCCTTCTGGAGCTGGTGCAGGAACTCGCTGCGGACCTCGGACTGGGTCTGCTCGAGCCATGCGCGACGCGACAGGACCACGTTGTTGCGGTTCTTGTCGAGCTCGATGATCTTGGCCTCGATCTCCTTGCCGACGTACGGCTGCAGATCGCGGACACGACGCATCTCGACGAGCGACGCGGGCAGGAAGCCACGGAGGCCGATGTCGAGGATCAGGCCGCCCTTGACGACCTCGATGACGGTGCCCTTGACGGCCTCGTCCTTCTCCTTGAGCTCCTCGATGGTGCCCCAGGCGCGCTCGTACTGTGCGCGCTTCTTCGACAGGATCAGTCGACCTTCCTTGTCCTCCTTGGTGAGAACAAGAGCCTCGACGGCGTCGCCGACGGAAACGACCTCATTGGGGTCGACGTCGTGCTTGATCGAGAGCTCGCGGGAAGGGATGACGCCTTCGGTCTTGTAACCGATGTCGAGCAGGACCTCGTCGCGGTCGACCTTGACGATGGTTCCTTCGACGATGTCGCCATCGTTGAAGTACTTGATCGTGGCGTCGATGGCGGCGAGGAAATCCTCGGCGGAGCCAATGTCGTTGATGGCTACCTGTGGCGAGGTAACGGTTGTGGAGGGCATGTGTTGAGTTGCTCCGGACGGTTGGGTAGTCGGTTGATGGTGTTCTGTCGGACTCACGAATCCCCACCGCCATACCGGATCCGGCACCGTACGGCAGACACTCGCGTGGATTAGGGTACGCGACCTGTAGCGAGCTGGGCAAACCCGGATGCACCGATGTCGATGGGAAACCCTACTGTTGAGCCCATGCCGGGCTCGACGAATGACGCAGCAGACATCACACCGCCGACCGATCCGGCCGACCGTCACGGCGAGGCCAATTCCATCCTCGGAACCAGTGGCGTGAGCCGCGACCGCCTCGACTCCGCCGACAGCGAGCGCGCGAGTCGCGCCTGGTGGGATGCCGACGCCGCCGACTACCACCGCACGCACGGCGATTTCCTCGGCGTGGACTCCGCGGCGGGCGAGTTCGTCTGGTGCCCGGAGGGCCTGCACGAGGGCGATGTCCGCCTGCTGGGCGACGTGGCGGGCCGGGACGTCCTCGAGGTCGGCTGCGGCTCGGCGCCCTGCGCACGCTGGCTCGCGGGCCAGGGCGCGCGGGCTGTCGGGCTGGACCTGTCGATGGGCATGCTCACCCGCGGCATGGAGGCAATGGCCAAGGGCGGTCCGCGGGTACCGCTCGTCCAGGCGGGCGCGGAGTCGCTGCCGTTCGCGGACGAGAGCTTCGACATCGTCTGCTCCGCCTTCGGCGCGGTCCCGTTCGTCGCAGATTCCGCGCTGGTGATGCGCGAGGTGGCCCGGGTGCTGCGCCCCGGCGGGCTGTGGGTGTTCGCGGTGAACCACCCGATCCGCTGGATCTTTCCCGACGACCCCGGACCGAAGGGCCTGACCGCGACGATGCCGTACTTCGACCGGACGCCCTACGTGGAGGTCGACGACGACGGCACGCCGACCTACGTGGAACACCACCGCACGATCGGCGACCGGGTGCGCGAGCTCGTCGCGGCCGGCCTCGAGGTGCGCGACATCGTCGAACCCGACTGGCCGGAGTGGCTGGACCGCGAGTGGGGTCAGTGGAGCCCGTTGCGCGGCCAGATCTTCCCCGGCACCGCGATCTTCGTCAGCCGCAAGCCCGACTGACCTCGCTCGGGTCAGTCGGGATCGCGGGGCCTGCGGCCGGCCTCGTCGAGCGCCCGCCGCAGCGCGTACTCCAGTTGCGCGTTGACGCTGCGCAGGTCGTCGGCCGCCCACTTGGCGATGGCGTCGTAGACGGCGGGATCCAGCCGCAGCAGCACCTTCTTGCGTTCGGCCATGGGATCAGGAGTACAGCGAGCCCGCGTTGACGACGGGCTGGGTGGCCTTGTCGCCGCACAGGACCACCAGCAGGTTGGACACCATGTTCGCCTTGCGTTCCTCGTCGAGCTCGACGACGCCCTGCTCACGGAGGCGATCGAGCGCGAGGCCGACCATCCCGACGGCGCCCTCGACGATCATGGTGCGGGCCGCGACCACCTGGGCCGCCTGCTGACGCACCAGCATCGCCTGCGCGATCTCCGGTGCGTACGCGAGATGGGTGATGCGGGCCTCGATCACCTCGACGCCTGCCAGGTCGGTCCTGTCCCTCAGCTCGGCGGTGAGCTCGGCGGCCACCTCGGTGCCGTCGCGCAGGCTCGTGCCCTGCGTCTGGTCCGAGTCGTAGGGATGCGTGGTGGCCAGGTGCCGGACCGCCGCCTCGGACTGGATCGCGACGTACTCCTCGTAGTCGTCGACCGCGAAGGTCGCCTTGCCGCTGTCGACGACCTTGTAGACGACGACGGCGGCGATCTCGACCGGATTACCCGCCGCGTCGTTGACCTTCAGCTTCGAGGTCTCGAAGTTGCGCACCCGCAGGGTGACCCTGCGCTTGGTGGTCAGCGGGAGCACCCACTGGAAGCCCGCATCGGCGACCGAGCCGACGTAGCGTCCGAAGAACTGGACGACCTTGGCCTCGTTCGGGTTGATCACCGTGAAGCCGGTCGCCAGGAGCACGACCACCACCGCGAGCACGATCGCCGCCACCGCCCCCGCTGGGCCCGCGAACGCGGCCGCCGCGGCCACCGCCGCGAGCACCACCAGCCCGAGCAGTACCGCGAACCCGTTCAACCGAAACGCCCGACGCTCCATGTCCCCACCTTTGCTATCGAAGTGATATCACTACGATAGCAAGCGGGTCAGAGCAGCTTGGACAGGAACAGCTTGGTCCGATCGTGCTGCGGGTTGGCGAGCAGCTCCTTCGGGTTGCCGGACTCGACGACCACCCCACCGTCCATGAACACCAGCTCGTCGGCGACCTCGCGGGCGAAACCCATCTCGTGGGTCACCACCACCATGGTCATGCCCTCCTTGGCGAGGTTCTTCATCACCCCGAGCACCTCCCCCACCAGCTCCGGATCGAGCGCGGAGGTCGGCTCGTCGAACAGCATCAACTTCGGGTCCATCGCCAGGGCCCGCGCGATCGCCACCCGCTGCTGCTGGCCGCCGGAGAGCTGCGCCGGATAGGCGTCCGCCTTCTCGCTCAGGCCGACCTGATCGAGGAGGTCGCGGGCGCGTTCGACGGCCTTCTTCTTGGGGACCTTCTTCACCTGCATCGGCGCCTCGATGATGTTCTCGAGCGCGGTACGGTGCGGGAACAGGTTGAAATGCTGGAACACCATGCCGATGTCCCGGCGCTGCCGCGCCGCGGCCCGCGGGTGCAGCTCGTAGAGCTTGCCGCCGCGCTCGGAGTACCCGACAAGGTCGCCGTCGACGTAGAGCCGGCCGGCATTGACCTGCTCGAGGTGGTTGATGCAGCGCAGGAACGTCGACTTCCCGGACCCGGACGGCCCGACCAGGCACAGCACCTGGCCGCGTTCGATCTCGAGGGACACCCCTCGCAACACCTTGAGGGCGCCGTAGTTCTTGCAGACCCGGTCCGCCTTCACCATCAGGGTCATCGTCGCTCGCCTCCAGGCGTGTCGGGCAGGGTGTCGGGCGCAGGCATGATCGTGACCGGTTTGCCCTGGGCGTCGGCGAGCGCCTCCAGCTGACGCGCGGTCAGCGTGCGCGAGACGCCACGCGAGTAGTGCCGCTCCAGGTAGAACTGGCCGACCATGAGCACGCTGGTGATCGCCAGATACCAGGTCGCGGCCACCAGCAGCAGCGGGATCGGCTGGAAGTTCGCGCCAGAGATGTCCCGCGCGCGGCCGTAGAGTTCGAGGCTGAACGGGATCGCGGTGACCAGCGAGGTGGTCTTGAGCATGCTGATCAGTTCGTTGCCCGTCGGCGGGATGATCACCCGCATCGCCTGCGGCAGCACGGTCCGGCGCATCGTCTGCGACCACGACATGCCGAGCGCGGTGGACGCCTCGGTCTGGCCCTCGCTGACCGAACTGACGCCTGCCCTGACGATCTCCGCCATGTACGCGGCCTCGTTCAACCCGAGCCCGATGATCGCGAACAGGAACGCCGCCTCGAGGCCCTGCAGCTCGATGTGCGCGAACTGGTGCACGAACGGGATGCCCAGGTCCAGCGTCTTGTAGATGGACGAGAACAGTCCCCAGAACACCAGCTGCACGTACACCGGGGTGCCGCGGAAGATCCACAGGTAGACCCACGCCGACGTCCGCAGCACCGGGTTCGGGGACAGCCGCATGACCGCGAGCACGACGCCAAGCACCACTGCGAGCGCCATCGACAGCACCGTCAGCTGGATGGTCACCCAGGCCGCGGACGAGATCCGTCGGTCGAACAGGTACTGGCCGTAGACATCCCAGGCGAACGCGGGGTTGGTGGCGGCGCCGTACACGAACAGACCCAGCAGGGTCACGACGACGATCGCGGCGATCCAGCGGCCGGGCCTGCGCAGCGGTATCGCCTTGATCGCCTCTGGCTCCGCTGAACCCCCAGTCTCGGGAGCGTCGCTCTCACTCAGTGCTGGCATCGGTGTCCACCTTTCCCGGCTCAACCGGCCGCCCCGTTGATCTGCGACTGCGCGATCGTGCCCGATCCGACGCCCCAGTTGTCCGCGATCTGCTGGTACTGACCGCCGTCGATGAGGTACTGCATGGCCCGCTGCAACACGGGCGCCAGGGGCGATCCCTTGACGAGCGGCCAACCGTACGGTGCCGAGTCGAACACCTCACCGGCCGCCTCCAGCCGGCCACCGCTGCGCTTGATCGCGTATGCGGTCACCGGCGAGTCGGCGGAGAGGGCGTCCACCCGACCGAGGATCAACGCGTTCGCGACGTCGTCCTGGCTGTCGAACTTCACCTTCTTGATCGGCGGTCTACCCGCCGCCACGCAGGCCTCGCTCTTCGCGGGAACCTCGTCGATGTCCTCGGTGGTCGTGGTCTGCACGCCGACCCGGAGCCCGCACGCGTTGTTCGGGTCCACCGACTCGCCGGTCCGCTGCGCCCACTGGATACCCGCGCGGTAGTAGGTGACGAAATCGACCGACTCTTCGCGCTCCTTCGAATCGGTGAAGGACGACATCCCCATCGTGTAGGTGCCCGCCTGCACGGCGGGGATGATCTTGTCGAAGTCCGCCTGCTTGTAGGCGACCGTGAGTCCGAGGACCTTGCCGACGGCGTTCAGCAGGTCCACGTCGAAGCCGACGATATTGCCCGCCTCGTCCTTGAACTCGTTGGGCGCGTACGGGATGTTCGTTCCGGCGATCAACCGACCGGACGCGGCGACCTCGCGCGGCAGGTCCGCGGCGATCTCGTCGACCCGATCGACGTGCACGTTGTCCGCGACCGGGATCAGCCCCTCGTTGTTGGTCACGCACGAGGACAGCACCAGCGCTAGGAGCGTTGCCCCGACGACCGCACCGATGCCCCTGGTGCGTCTGCGTGCTTGGCGGCCGGCCCGAACGGGCGCCGCGGAACACGAGTTGGATCGAGGAATCACCAGGAAAGAGTACTGGGTCGGGAGCCAACCGGACGAAAGGTCGGGTCGCCGCCGTCACCCGACGGCGACACCGGCCGCCGCGATCAGTGCCGGACCACCCTGGCGGTCACCGTCTCTGCGAACTCCGCGGTCGACGCCAACCCGCCGAGGTCCGCGGTCGCGACCCCGGCCTGGAGGGTGTTCGCCACCGCCGACTGGATCCGCTCCGCGGCCCGACCGAGCGCGGGGTCGCCGCCGCGGGAGCTCAACCAGTCGAAGAGCATGGCGGTCGAGAGGATCATCGCGGTCGGATTGGCGCGGTTGCGGCCCGCGATGTCGGGGGCGGCCCCGTGTGCCGCCTGCGCCATCGCCTTGGTCTCGGACGCGTTGAGCGACGGCGCGGTGCCGAGCGAACCGGACAGCTCCCCAGCCAGATCCGAGAGGATGTCACCGAACATGTTCTCGGTGACCACCACATCGAAGTCCTCGCCCCGCCGCACCAGGTGTGCCGCCATCGCGTCGACGTGTTCGTTTCGCACCTCGACGCCCGGGTACTGCGTCCCGATCTCGTGGCACACATCCCGAAACAGTCCGGTGGTCAGCGCGAGCACATTCGCCTTGTGCACCACCGTGACCCGGCCGCGGCGCCTGGAGGCGAGTTCGAAGGCGGCGCGGGCGATCCGTTCGGTGGCCCGCCTGGTGACCACCCCGACCGCCATCGCCACATCGGGTGTGGGCATGAACTCGCCACTGCCGGTGAACATGTTGCGGTCCGCGTAGAAGCCCTCGGTGTTCTCGCGGACGATCACCAGGTCCATCTCGGGCGACACCGCGCGCACCCCGGCAAAGGCACGTGCGGGCCTGATGTTGGCGAACAGGTCGAATCGCTTCCGGATCGTTCCGCCGGGAGTCAACTGACCGCGGAAGGGATCCGGGTAGGAGGCGCTGTCGTGCGGGCCGAGCACCCAGCCGTCGAGGTCGGCGAGCGCCACCAGGGTCGACTCCGGCATCGGCGTGCCGTGCTCGCCGATGGCGTCGAGGCCGACGTCCAGGGGCACCCAGGCCACCGGCGTGCCGCCCACCGCCGCGACGGCGGCGTCCGCGATCCGCTGAGCCGCGGGCACGATCTCGTGGCCGATCCCGTCTCCCACCAGCAGGCCCAAGCGGGTCGGCTCCGATGTCGCCTGCCGGGCCGGCTCCGATGTGATTGCGCTCGTCGGGTTCACCCGACAATCATTGCTCACCATGGTGCAGTCCGTGGAGTTGTTGCTCGACGACCGCCTCGACGCAGCGGTGCGCCGTGAGTGGCGCCAGGTATCCGGAACCGGGATCCGCGGGCAGGACGCGGTCCGGCAGGTCTCGAACCGCCCGCACATCACGCTCGCGGTGGCCCAGCACATCGACCCCGAGACCGAACTCGAACTGCAGCGGGGACTGCTCGCCCCCGCCCTCCAGGTCACCCTCGGCGGCCTTGTCGTGTTCGGCGGTCATCGAAAGACGCTGGCACACCTGGTCGTCCCGACCGCCGGTCTGCTGTCGCTGCAACGGACCGTCTTCCGCCTGATGCGCCACAGCGAGGGGATACCCGCGCACACCCATCCCGGGGACTGGACGCCGCACGTCACACTGGCCAGACGGGTGCTGCCCGAGCAGATCGGGACCGCGATCTGCGCCGTCTCGGCCACCCATCTGACCGGACACGCGGTCTCGATCAGGCGGTGGGACGGCGAGGCCAAGCGGGAATGGCTCATCGCCTGAGCCGGGTTCTCCCACACATGCGCGCCCCTGGCGGGAAGAATCGGACACGCGGCCGCGTTGAACCCGGTCGATACGCATTGACGAGAGGATTCAGATGCCCACGCAGACCCTGACCCAGCAGAACTTCGACGAAGTCATCGGCGGGAACGATGTCGTCCTCGTCGACTTCTGGGCGTCGTGGTGCGGACCGTGCCGCAACTTCGCCCCGACCTTCGAGGCCTCCGCCGAGCAGCATCCCGACGTGGTGCACGCGAAGGTGGACACCGAAGCCGAGCAGGGACTCGCGGCCGCGGCCAACATCCGATCGATCCCGACGATCATGGCCTTCCGTGAGGGCATCCTGGTCTTCTCGCAGCCCGGTGCACTCCCGCCCGCGGCGCTCGAGGATCTGGTGACCCAGGTCCAGGCGCTGGACATGGACAAGGTCCGCGAGCAGGTCGCGGCCGCTCAGGAGTGAGCGCCCGCGGGCCGCGTCAGAGCGGCAGCGCCGTCTCCGCCAGCCCGGCGGGGGCACCCCGGCGCCGGAACCACTCCTGACCGAACGCGGCCCGCAGCTGCTCCTCCGGCATCTGCAGGAACGGTCCGAAGTCGCCGACCTGCGTCGCGTGCGCGTGCATCGCGGCCCGCTTGGCGCCCATCGCCGCGGTCACGTCCACCACGGTGGTGATGTCCTCCTCCGGCAGGCCGAAGGTGTCGAGGTCCGGCGGCTGGGCGTCCTCCGACCACTCCGGATTGGCCGCCATCAGCCTGCGGATGTGATCACGGCTGACGGCCGCCTCGTAGACGTGCGGCACCCCGGCGATCTCCGCCGCGCGCACGCCCACATAATGCACCTGCACATGGTCCGGGTGCCCGTAGCCGCCGTTGGGGTCGTACACGGTGACCACGTCCGCGGACTCCTCGACGAGGATCGCGGCCAGCCGCGCCGCGGCCTCCTCGACGTCGGCATTGCAGAACGCCGCCGGGTTCGCGTTCTCGGGGGTGCCCGCCATCCCCGAGTCCGCGTAGTGCAGCAGCTCCACCCGATGCGCGCCGAGCACGCTGGTGGACTCCTCCAGCTCCCGTCGCCTGCGATCGGCGAGCGACTCCCCCTCCGCGAGCAGTCCCTCCGGGACCTCACCGAGGGCGCCGTCGGTCGCGGTGACGACGACGACGCGATGGCCTGCGTCGGCAGCCTGACGCATGACTCCGCCGGTGATGAACACCTCGTCGTCGGGGTGGGCGTGGAAGCAGACCAGGACGCTCATGCCGCAATGCTTCCACAGCATCGCCGCGCACCCCCACGTGACCCGAGTAACTTGCCGACCATGGACCGGCCATGGGACACAGCGGAATCGGGGGTGCTGCGACTTCCGTCGACACGCCTCGTGCGGGGACGCGCGCTACGAAAGCCACTACCGGACGGCGTTCGTCCCGAGTTCGGCCTCTACCTGCTCGGCAGTCCCCCACCCGCCAACGACTGGGAGTCGCGCTGGGTCCGGTGGCCTGATTTCCGGCTGCCGAGCGATCGGGCCGACGCCAGGGACGCGCTGCGCGAGGCGTGGGAACGCGCCCGAACACAGCGGGTGGAGGTCGCGTGCGGCGGCGGCAGAGGCCGCACCGGCACCGCGCTGGCCTGCATCGCCGTGCTCGACGGGGTCCCCACCGACGAGGCGGTCGCCTTCGTGCGCCTGCATTTCGATTCCCATGCGGTGGAGACGCCCTGGCAGCGGCGCTACGTCGCCCGATTCACCACCGTGTGACCGGTCGACCACGGGTGGCGACCCGGTCACGGGTTGTTGAACCTGACCTCGGGGTAGGCCGGGCTCGGGCCGTCGAGGATCGGCTGCGGGATGCCCCGCAGGTGCAGGTCGAAGAAGGCACCGATGTAGGCACGGGTGAGATCGACCGATCGACCCCCCGGCAGTGCGGCCCCGATCGGCGAGGCGGCCCCGACCGGCATCCCCAACCGCTCGGCGAGGGCGGGGATGTCGGTGAAGGAGGCGTGGCCGGCACCGGCCACGGTCAGCCATCGCTTCCACCCGACGAGCCGGCTCCACGCCGCGTCCCACGACACGTCCTGACCGCCGGGGCGGTGGACCTCGTCGTCGGTGCCCATCATCAGGAACGGCCGGTCCCTGACCCCATCCGGCTGCATCGAGGTATGGAAGGAGCCGTCCATGTTGACGCCCGCGCGAACGCGATCGTCCGCCGCCATCGCCTCCGCTGCGCTCGCTCCGCCGATCGAGTGGCCTGCCATGCCGATGCGCTCGCTGTCGATCAGACGCGAATGCGGCCAGGCCGAGTCGGGTGCGGTGAGCCGGTCAAGGAGAAACGACACGTCCGCGGCCCTTGTCTCGGTGACGACACCGAGGGTCCCCTCATCCTTGGTCCGCTCGCAGGCGAGGCAGGTGGACATCTGCCCGCCCGGGAACTCGATGCCGAACGACTCGTTCGCGTGGTCGACGGCGGCCACGACGAAGCCGCGGGCGGCCAGCGCCTCGGCCAGGGCGGTGAGCGTGTAACGGGAGGCGGTGAAGCCAGGCGACAGCACCACCAGCGGGTACGAGCCCTCCACCGGCACAGCGTCGACGACGCTGTGAGTGCCGGTGGCGCTGAGCACCTCGGCTGGCACCAGGCCCGCCAACTCCTGCCCCTCGAGCAGCAGCCTGATCTCCTCGGTCGTGGCGTACCGCGCCCGCGCGCCGGATCCGGGGCGGGCCGGGTAGTACATGCTGACCATCAGCTCACGCGGGTCCGATGCGACCCAGGGGTCGGGACGGGACTCGTCGACCAGGTGCAGCGTGTTCCGCCCGACCGCGAACGCCCCTGTGGGAGCGGGCAATTGGAGGACGGCTCCGATGGCCGAGGAACCCGCGTCGGCGGCCGCGAGCGGGGACGCCGGGCTGACAGCGGCCGCAGTGAGCGGTAGCGCGAGCGCGAGGACCACGGCGGGAACGATTCGGGAGATTCTGATCACCCGCCTCACGCTAGGGACGGGGCGACCATGAGGCATCACCCCACGGTCGCCCGTTCCTTACGGCCGAATCCGACCACGGGCTGATGCGCCCGCTGCGGCGCCCGGCTAGTGGGCAGCCGCGTCCCAGCTGCGACCGGTGCCAACCGAGACCTCCAGCGGCACAGAGAGTTCGATGGCGCCCGCCATCTTCTCCCGGATCAGCGCCTCGACCTGCTCGCGCTCGGACTCGACCACCTCGAGCACCAGTTCGTCGTGGACCTGCAGCAGCATCCGCGAGCGCAGCCCCGACTCGGCGAGGGAGCGCTGCACGTCGATCATCGCGACCTTGATGATGTCGGCGGCGGTGCCCTGGATCGGGGCGTTGAGCGCGGCCCGCTCGGCCACCTCACGACGCTGGCGGTTGTCGCTGTTCAGGTCCGGCAGGTACCGGCGCCTGCCGAACAGCGTGGAGGTGTAGCCGTCCTTACGGGCCTGCTCGACGACCTCGCGGAGGTAGTCGCGGACCCCGCCGAAGCGAGAGAAGTAGGCGTCCATCTGCCCCTTCGCCTCCTCCGTGGAGATCTTCAGCTGCGACGCGAGGCCGAAAGCGCTCAGGCCGTATGCCAGCCCGTAGGACATCGCCTTCACCCGGCGGCGCAGCTCTGGGGTGACCTCCTCGATCGGCACCCCGAACGCACGCGAACCCACGAAACTGTGCAGGTCCTCGCCGGTGTTGAACGCCTCGATCAGGCCCTCGTCCCCGGACAGGTGCGCCATGATCCGCATCTCGATCTGGCTGTAGTCGGCGGTCAGCAGGTAGTCGTAGCCCTCCCCGACGACGAAGCCGTCCCGGATCTCGCGGCCCGCGTCTGTGCGCACCGGGATGTTCTGCAGGTTGGGCTCGGTGGACGAGAGCCTGCCGGTGGCGGCCACCGTCTGGTTGAAGGTGGTGTGGATCCGGGCGTCCTCCGCGACGGACTTGAGCAGCCCGTCGACGGTCACCTTGAGCCGGGTCGCGTCGCGGTGCGCGAGCAGGTGCTCGAGGAAGGGGTGCTCGGTCTTCTCGAACAGCGCCTCGAGCGCGGCCGCGTCGGTGGTGTACCCGGTCTTGGTCTTCTTCGTCTTCGGCATGTCGAGGTCCTCGAACAACACCACCTGCAGCTGCTTCGGCGAGCCGAGGTTGATCTGCTTGCCGATCACCTCGTACGCCGCGTTGGCGGCCAGGTTGATGGCGTCGGCAAAGCGACTCTGCAGGTCGTGCAGGTGCGCGGTGTCGACGGCGATGCCGGTGTACTCGATGTCCGCGAGCACGCCGAGCAGCGGCAGCTCCATCTCCGTGAGCAGCCCGGCCGACTCGATGTCGGCGAGCTCGGTATCCAGCGCGGCGGCCAGATCCACCACCGCCCTTGCCCGCAGGATCTCGCCCTCGGCGACGGCCGCATCGGCCTGGTCTTCCTCGTCGAGCAGCGAGAGCTGGCCCTCGCCCGAGTCCTCGACCCGCAGCTCGCGCTTGAGGTACCGCAGCGACAGGTCGTCGAGGTTGAAGCTGCGCTGCCCCGGCCGGACCAGGTACGCCGCGAGCGCGGTGTCGCTGGTCAGCCCGCCCAGCACCCAACCGCGACCGCGGAGGGCGTGCATTGCCACCTTGGCCTCGTGCAGCGCCTTCGGCTCGCTCGCGTCGGAAAGCCAAGCGCCGAGCGCCTTCTCGTCCTCGGGGCTCGCGGTGGCGGTGACGATGTACGCACCCTCGCCGTCCGAGGCCGCGATCGCGATCGCGCTGGCGTCGCCGCCGTACGGCTGCTTCGAGCCGACGACCGACAGCCCGTGCCGCTGTCCGGTGCGGGCATGCTCGGCCAGCCAGTCCGCAACCTCGCCCGGCGCCAGCGCGCCGCCGCGCACCTCGAAGCCCTCCTCGGCCTCGGGTTCGGCGGAGGAGAGGGTGTCGAACAACCGGTCCCGCAGCACCCGGAACTCGAGGTCGTCGAACAGCATGTGGATCCGGTCCCGGTCCCACGGCGCCAGCACCAGCTGGTCCGGCGTGTACGGCAGCGGCACGTCGCGGACCATCTCGGTGAGGCGACGGTTGAGGATCACGCTGTTCAGGTTCTCGCGTAGCGAGTCGCCCACCTTGCCCTTGACCTTGTCGACGTGCAGCACCAGCTCGTCGAACGAGCCGTACTCCCGGATCCACTTCGCCGCGGTCTTCTCGCCGACGCCGGGGATGCCGGGCAGGTTGTCGCTCGGGTCGCCGCGCAGGGCGGCGTAGTCCGGGTACTGGCTCGGGGTCAGGCCGTACTTGGCCTCGACCTCCTCGGGCGTGAACCGGGTGAGCTCGGAGACGCCCTTCTTCGGGTAGAGAACGGTGACGTCCGGGGTGACCAGCTGCAGCGCGTCCCGGTCGCCGGTGCACACCAGCACCCGGTAACCCAGCTCGGTGGCCTGCGTGGTGAGGGTGGCGATGATGTCGTCGGCCTCGAAACCGGCCTCGGCCATCACCGGGATACCCAGCGCGCCGAGCACGTCCTTGGTGATCTCCACCTGCCCCTTGAACTCGTCCGGGGTCTTGCTGCGGTTCGCCTTGTACTCCGGGAAGGCCTCCGCGCGGAAGGTCTGCCGGGAGACGTCGAACGCGGCGGCCACGTGCGTCGGCTGCTCGTCGCGCAGCAGGTTGATCAGCATCGAGGTGAACCCGTACACCGCGTTGGTGGTCTGTCCGCTGTGCGTCTTGAAGTTCTCGGCGGGCAGCGCGAAGAACGCCCGATAGGCCAGGGAATGGCCGTCGAGCAGCAACAACGTCGGCTTGTCGGCGGTTGCGGCGCCGTCGGGGCGGGCGGAGGACCGTTGATCGGTTGCTGGGCTCACCGCACTGAGTCTAGGGACGTGGACCGACACCCGAGAACCACCCCGACCACCGCTACCCCACCCCGAGGTAGGCGCGCTTGATCGCCGGATCGGCGAGCAACTCCTTGCCGGTCCCGGTTTTGGTCACCTCGCCGGTCTCCAGGATGTAGGCCCGATCTGTCCGGGTGAGCGCCTGCTGCGCGTTCTGCTCGACCAGCAGGATCGTGGTGCCCTGCGCGTTGATCTCCGCGATGATCCGGAATATCTGCTGGATCACCATGGGCGCCAACCCCATCGACGGCTCGTCCAACATCAGCAGACGCGGCCGCGACATGAGCGACCGGCCGATGGCCAGCATCTGCTGCTCACCGCCGGACATGGTCCCGCCGACCTGGGTGCGGCGCTCCTCGAGCCGGGGAAACAGCTCGAACACCCACTCCAGGCGCTCGGAGTACGCGGCCTTCGTTTCGAATTTGCGTGCATAGCAACCCATGTCGAGGTTCTCCTGCACGGTCATCCCGGGAAACACGCCGCGCCCCTCGGGCGCCTGCACCATGCCCATCTTCACCCGCTCGTGCGCCTTCACGTGGGTGATGTCCCGGCCGTCGAACACGATGCGACCGTGGGTGAGCGGCAGCAGCCCGGACAACGCCCGCATGGTGGTGGACTTGCCCGCCCCGTTCGCGCCGAGCAGGGTCACCAGCTCACCGCGATCGACGTGCAGTGAGACCCCGTGCAGCGCCTGGATGCGCCCGTAGCTCACCGCGACGTCGGTCACCTCCAACAGCGGCCCCTCGGCGGTCGCGACAGAACCGGCCTGGCCGGCCTCCTCGGTCTTCCTATGCGATGGCATCGTCGGGCACCCCCAGGTAGGCAGCGATCACGGCCGGGTTCTCGCGGATCGCGGCGGGCAGGTCGTCGGCGATCTTCTTGCCGAACTCGAGGACCACGATGCGATCGGTCACGCCCATCACCAGGCGCATGTCGTGCTCGATCAGCAGCACCGTGAAGCCGTCGTCCCTGATCTTGCGGATCAGGTCCATCAAGGCGGACTTCTCGCTCGGGTTGAACCCGGCAGCCGGCTCGTCGAGGCACAACAGCTTGGGCTCGGTGGCCAGCGCCCTGGCGATCTCCAGTCGCCGCTGGTCGCCGTATGAGAGGTTCTTCGCCTTCTCGACCGCGCGGGGCGCGATGCCGACGAACTCCAGCAGCGCCATCCCGCGGGCAACGGCGTCACGTTCCTCGCGGCGGTGACGACGGGTCCGGAAGATCGCGCCGGGGACCGAGGTCCGGTGCCGGGCATCGGTGCCGACCACCACGTTCTCGAGCGCGGTCATCTCGCCGAAGAGCCGGATGTTCTGGAAGGTCCTGGCGATGCCGAGCCGCGTGATCTCGTTGCGCTTCGTCTTGGCCAGCGGCTCACCGTCGAACATCACCCGCCCGGCCGACGGCTTGTACACACCGGTGATGGCGTTGAAACAGGTGGTCTTGCCCGCGCCGTTGGGCCCGATCAGGCCGAGGATCTCGCCGCGCCGGATCTCGAAGGACACGTCGTCGAGCGCGACGAGCCCGCCGAAACGCACGGTCAGGCCCTCCGTCTTCAGCAGCGCCTGACCCTCGGCGGTCTCGATCTCCCGCTGCGGGGCCACCGCCTCGGCGACCGCCTCGGGGTCGACGAGTGCCGGGTCGATGGCCGCGACGTCCACCACGCCCGCGGTCGGCACATCCACCTCGGGCGCGAGGTTCGCGGCCATGTCCTCGTTGTCGAACATCGCGCCGCCCGCGCCAGGTCCCGCCGTCATCCGCCGACCTCCGTCCTTGCTCCGCTCGGCGCCGGACCGGCGCCCGGCGCGTCGCTGGGTCTACGTACAGCCTGGTAGATCTGCCTGCCGTAGGCCAGCAGTTTCTGCCGCGCCGGGAAAAGTCCCTGCGGGCGGAAGATCATCAGCACCACCAGCGCCAGGCCGAAGAACAGGTACTTGTAGTCGCCGAGCGACTGCCCGCCGATCTCGATCGACATCGCCCGGTTGGGCAGGTACACGATGATGAACGCGCCGACGATGACGCCGAGCTTGTTGCCCTGACCACCGATGACCACCGCGCACAGGAAGAGCATCGAGTTGATGACGTTGAACCCGGTCGGGTTGATGAACTGCACCTGCCCGGCGTAGAGCGCGCCGGACAGGCCGCCGATCGAGGCGCCGATGGTGAACGCCCAGAGCTTGAACTTGAAGGTCGGCACGCCCATGATCTCGGCGGCGTCCTCGTCCTCCCGGATCGCGACCCAGGCGCGGCCGACGCGGCTGCGCTCGAGGTTGCCGACCAGCAGCAGCGCGATGATCACCATCACCATCCCGACCCAGAACCACCACACACCGGAGTTCAGGTTGCCGCCGGTGTTGCCCGCCGAGAACACCCCGTACGGCTTGTCCTCGGTCTCGCCGAGGTGCGGGTACGCGATCTGGGAGAGCCCCTGACCGCCGTTGGTGACGTCGGTGAGGTTGTCGGCCAGCAGCCGGACGATCTCGCCGAAGCCGAGGGTGACGATGGCCAGGTAGTCGCCCCGTAGCCGCAGCGTCGGGGTGCCGAGTATCAGCCCGGTGAACGCGGTGATGGCCACCGCGATCGGCAGGCAGGACAGCCACGCCCAGTCCTCCGAGAAGAACCCGCTCTCGGTCATCTTGTTCCACGGGCTGTTCGGGCTCGTGAGCAACGCGACGGTGTACGCGCCGACAGCATAGAAGCCGACATAGCCGAGGTCGAGGAGGCCGGCCTGGCCGACGACCACGTTGAGGCCGATGGCGATGAGCGCGTACATCGCGAACTGGGCCATCACCCCGCCGAAGTCGGTGCCCGGGGTGTCCAGGATCGGCGGCCGCCAGACCGGCAGGATCGCGATCAGGGCGATCACCGGGACCCCGAAAAGCCACTGCATCGGCCGGGCCAGGCCGTTCCACCAGCTCCGGATCGCGTCGCCGACACCGTGTTTGTCGGGTTGGGGACCCTTGAGCAGCTCGGTCGGATCGGGCTGCGCCGCAGCCGGATTCTCGGTACTCATACCCGCGCCCTTCCCAGGCTCTCACCGAGGATCCCGGTGGGCCTGAACATCAGCACGACGACCAGCAGCACGAACGCGACCACGTCGCGCCACTCGGTGCCGAACAGCACCTGGCCGTAGTTCTCCATGACCCCGAGCAGCAGGCCACCGAGCAGGGCCCCGCGGAGATTGCCGATGCCACCGAGCACCGCCGCGGAAAACGCCTTGATCCCGAGGATGAAGCCGCCGTTGAAGATGATCCCGGACGGGATCTTCAGGGTGTACAGCAGCGCCGCCGCGCCCGCGAGGATGCCGCCGAGCAGGAAGGTCAGCATGATCACGCGCTCCCGCGAGATGCCCATCAGCGTCGCGGTGTCGGGGTCCTGGGCCACCGCCCGGATCCCCCGGCCGAACTTGGTCCGGTTGATGATCATGTCGGTGATCAGGGTGAGCAGCAACGCCGCCACGATGATCACGATGGTCACGTTGCTGACCGAGGCGCCGAAGATGCTGAACACCTCGACCGGCTGGACCAGCTTGATGGGCTGCTGCGCATTGGTGCCGCCGAGCCCCGGCCAGATCTCGGGGAGCACGTAGTGCACGAATTCCTGCAGCACAAACGACATTCCGATCGCGGTGATGAGGAAGGTGAGCGGTTTCGCCCCGCGCTTGCGCAGCGGCCGATAGGCGACGCGTTCGAGCCCAACCGCGGCGCCGCCCGAGACGGCCATGCCGAACAGCATGGCCAGACCGAGGAACACGACCGTCATGACGACGCCCTCGTTGTACGCATTGCCGCTCGGCGTGAAGCCGAGCAGCTCCAGCGCCACGTACTGCCCGAACATGCCGAGCATGAAGACCTCGGAGTGCGCGAAGTTGATCAGCCGCAGCACGCCGTAGACCAGCGTGTAACCGATCGCCACCAGTGCGTAGATGGCGCCGTAGCTCAGTCCGTCGATGGTCAGTTGCCAGAAGCTCGTCGTGAGCCCCTCGATATTGAAGTCGATATTGCCCGCGTAGAGGGTTGCCGAGGCGGCGAGGGAAGTCGCGATCATCGATGCCACTTTCAAGGTCGGGAGGCGCTACCGCGCCCCGACGACGCAGCCGGGGCCTGCACTGGAGCAGGCACCCGGCTGCGAGATCCGTTCTGTCAGTTGACCTTGTAAATCTGGATCAGGGCGTTGGACAGCTCGCCCTTGTCGTTCCACTGGTACTTCTTGCCGACGCCCTGCCCGTCGTAGTTCTTGACGAACTCCAGCATTCCGGCGCGGTCCTTCACCCCGGAGTCGATGGCCCTGAGCATGATCGTGGTCAGGTCGTAGCCCTCGACCGAGTAGACGCCGGGCGCCTGGCCGTTGAGCTCCTCGTACTGCTCTGCCAGCGCGGCGGGCGCCGGGACGCAGGGGCAGGTGAGAACCGCGCCGTTCGCGGATTCGCCTGCCTGCTTGACGAACTCGGGATCGTTGGTGCCGTCACCGGAGCTGAAGGTCGCGGTCACCCCGCCCTCGCGGAGCTGGGTCACGAACGGCGCCGCCTCGGCGTAGTAGCCCGAGTACCAGATCGCGTCGGGCGACTCTGCCTTGATCTGGGACACAGTGGCCGAGAAGTCCTTCTGACCGGTCTTGACGCTGGCCGAACAGGCGGGATCCGCTGCGGCGCCGAGGGTCTCGGTCACAACGCGGGCCAGGCCGACGCCGTAGTCGGAATCGTCCTGCACGACGCACACCTTCTTCGCGTCGAGCGTCCCGGTGAGGTACTTGGCGACGACCGAACCCTGGCTGTTGTCGTTGCCGAGGCCCCGGAAGAAGGTGGTCCAGCCGTTCTCGGTCAGTGTGGGGTTGGTGGCCGACGCGGTGAGGAAGGGCAGCCCGCTCTGGTTGAAGATCGGGCCGGTTGCCTTGGTCTCGCCGGAGAAGGCCGGTCCCAGCAGGCCGACGATCGACGCGTTGCTCACGATGTTCGGCGCCACCTGGGTCGCCTTCTGCGGGTCACCCTCGGTGTCGAAGGTCTCCATCTCGACCTGGCAGTTCGGGTTGGCCTGGTTGTGCTTGTCGAGGGCGAGCTTGGCCCCGTACAGGATGTTCTGCCCGAGCGCGGCGTTGGCGCCGGTGAGCGCGCCCGCCATCGCGAGCGAGACCCCCGAGCAGGTGGCGTTGCCGCTGCCCGCGGGATCGGCCGCGTCGGTGACGTCGGTGCTCGCGACCTCGTTGCCCGCCGAATCGAGCAGCACCCCCGGCTGAATGCTGAGCGCGCTCGACTCCCCCGTTCCGCTGGTTTCCGACGATCCGCCGTCGGTCGTCTTGCTGCTACAGCCCGCGACGGCTAGCGCTGCTGCGACTCCAACGATCAACGCGCCTCTCGCTGTACGACGGTGCACGTCCCACCTCCGAAATCTGTGCGCCCCGGACAATTCCGGAGGGGCCGTCCGCCAGCCCGGACAAAACATAACCGTGCGGCAATGCCCGTGCATCACATTGAAGTAGTTCGCCGCGCCGACCCAATTGCGACAGGCAAACTATACGACCGACCAAGAATGGCCGCGTATTGGAGAAAGCGCAGGTGACAGCGATATTTGCGAGGTCTGCATCATTTCGTCACCCAATGCAGAAAGACCGCATCTTCGCCTCGAAACACTTCGTTAGCGCAATGGTTACATTGCGTGTCGCGGGCTATTTCGAGTCGAGCGTCTCGATCACGATCTTGGCGACGGCCTTCATGGAGGTCCGCCCGTCCATTGCCGCCCGCTGGATCCAGTTGAACGCCTCGGGCTCGCTCAGCGACTGCGACCGCATCAGCGCACCCTTGGCCCGCTCGATGAGCTTGCGCGACTCCAGCCGATCGGCCAACGTCGCAACCTCCCGCTCGAGCGCGGAGATCTCGGCGAACCGGCTCGCGGCCAACTCCACGGCAGGCACCAGATCCGCCTTCGAGAACGGCTTGACCAGATAGGCCATGGCGCCGGCATCGCGGGCCCGCTCGACGAGCTCGCGCTGACTGAAGGCGGTCAGGATCACCACCGGCGCAATGCGCTTGGACGCGATCTCCGAGGCCGCATCGATCCCGTCGCGCAGAGGCATCTTCACGTCCATGATCACCAGATCCGGCTTGAGCGTCTCCGCCAGCTCGACCGCCCGCTGGCCGTCGCCCGCCTCGCCGACCACGTCGTAGCCCTCCTCGCGGAGCATCTCCACCAGGTCCATCCGAATGAGGGTCTCGTCCTCGGCGACCACCACTCGGCGGGCAACGGCGCCGTCACCCTGCGCGGCCGGAGCGTTCGTCATCACCAATCCCCCTCGGTCGTCAGCCTCGCCCGAGTCAGGCGCCGCACCATTGAAGGGTACCGGTGCTTGACGCGTCGACACGATCTTCTACAGTGGACAACCGCCAGCCCTCGTATCCCAATTGGCAGAGGAAACGGATTCAAAACCCGTGCAGTGTGAGTTCGAGTCTCACCGAGGGCACCACGAAGATTCAGGCCGAACCCCCGTTTCGAGTTCCTGACGTCTATCCGTATCCCATGTCATGGGACTCGTCCCGGACACACTCCTGCCCCTCCCTTCGACCGGACTCATGCGCGCACCCGTTCGACGGGACGCCGACTCCGAACTCGATTCGAAATCGACTGTGCACCAGATATTTTCGCTCGAACCACCCGTTTCGCACCGCAGCCGACGGATCACGATCTCGTGCGGGAGTCCATGGCGGCGCGCGGACAACCTGCGCACACCCGTGCACGCGCGAACTGAACCCTCGCAATAGGCCAACAGGAGGCGCACGATTAGTGAAGGACTCGGATTCCGATAGGCGGACCGCGACCGCAACCGTGCTCCCTTGCGAGGCCGAGCCTGCTGCTCTAGGAGGACGTCATGAACACCATCACACTGCGTACGGCGACCGCTGCGGCCCTGATCGCCCCGGCGCTCGCACTCACACTCGGGGCCGGGCAGGCCGGGGCCACGGCTCCAGAGCCTCCCACCACTCCCCCTGCCGTCACCGAGACGACACCCGTGGCCCCCGACCTGATCACTCCGGTGGTACTCCTGCCCGGACAGACGACGTGGCAAGGCGCCCTCGGCACCGTCCTCGCCTGCGCACCCTGGGGACTCATCCCGCTCATCGGGCCCAACGTCGCCTTCCCGATCTGCCTCGCCTGACGGCACCCGCTACCCGCCCCTCATCCACCCCGCACCAGCGCCGGGTGCGGTAACCCTCCGCGGCGATGAGTCGGGAATCCACACCGATACGGTTGCACCATGACGAACGCCGGCCTTGCCGACCGTGCCTGCCTCCCGATGAGCGACGGCGACCGCGTCCGCCTGTTGCTCGACATCGTCGAGCTGGCACAGACCCGCGTCGGTCCCGACGAGGTCAACGACCTCGCCGGACCCGCGCTGGCTGCGCACGGGGTCGCGCTCACGCAGGACATGGCACGGGGCTGGAACCTGGCCCTCGAGATCCTGACCCGCACCCTGGAGGCCCGACTTCCGCAGTGACGTCGCCTGCCGGGACGGTTCGGCGCGAACCCCTCGTGCGCGCCGAACCATCCCGGCGTGCCGTCACCAGCGCGCGGCGGCGGCGAACAATCCGTTCGGGTCGAACCGGTCACGGATCTCGGACAACCGTCGGCGCTCCTGCGGACCCCAGGCCGCCCGTACCCGGTCGGCGGGGGCGCCGTCGGCTCCGCCCGCGAAGTTCATCAAGGCCCCGCCGGTCCCCCACGGCTCCATCGCGGACAGCACCGAGTCCAACGCACCCGGGACGACGTCCGCGATGGGTGGCGCGAGCACGCCGACCGCGAAGAGGCTGAACGCCGCGTCCCTGCCCGCCACCGCGTTCGGGACCTCGGCGCCGCGCGCCAGCGCCCCACCCATAGCCCGGATCTCCGCCAGCACCAGTGGCAGGCCCCCAGCGGGCCCGACCGTGGCGAGGAACTCGTCGATCGCCTCGGCCGGCAGCCGGCGCAACAGCATGGACCGCTCGGCGCCCGGCATCGGGTCGGTGGGATCGGCGTGGATCGACCCCACATCCGCGTACATGATCTCGGTGACGGTATCGATGATCGGCTCGGCCAGCGCGCGCAGCGGTGCCAGCAGCTCCTCCCCGTCCTCCGTCTCGCTGACGTGCGCATAACGCAGGTGCAGCACGGTGCGGCCGCGCAGGGCCTCGGGCAGGACGGGCAGCGGCGGGAAGTTCACCACCGCGACCGAGGAGCTCACCGACTCGGGAATCCGGTGCACCCAGTCCCGCCAGCCGTGCAGGACCCGCGGCGCGTCGAGGAAGTCGAAGAACATGCCGCCTGCGTACACGGTCTGAATCGGGAAGAGCCGGAACGTGATCTGCGTGACGATCCCGAACGCCGCCCCGCCGCCGCGCAACGCCCAGAACAGGTCCGGTTCACTCGTCTCGCTGACCCGGCGCAACTGGCCGTCGGCGGTCACCACCTCGATCTCGATGACATGGTCGGCCGCGAAACCGTGGGTCCGGGCCACCGGGCCGATCCCGCCGCCGAGGGTGTAGCCGACGACCCCGACCTCCGTCGCGGACCCACACAGCGCGGCGAGCCCGTGTGGTGAAGCGGCGTCGAGCACCTGCTGCCACCGCACACCCGCCCCGACGGTCGCCGTCCTGGCGTGCGGGTCGATGACGATCGAGTCGAGGAGCCGGGTGTTGATCAGGATCGACCCGGGGCCGGTGGCCGCGGCGCCGTGCCCGGTGGCCTGGACCGCGATCGACAACCCGGCGGCGGCCGCGGTCCCGACGGCCGCCGCGACGTCCGCGGCGCTCGACGCGACCAGCACCGCAGCCGGACGGTGCGCGGTGGCGGTGTTGAACGACGCGACGGACAGGTCGAAGCCGCCGTCGCCCGGCGCGTGCACCGGTCCGGCCGTTGCGGCGCCAAGGCGCTCGGCCAGTGAGGGCAGGACGGGTGAGGATTCTTCGATGCTGGTGGACACGGGGATCCCTTCGCTCGATCGGAACTGTCCACCACAGGACAGCCGACCGCTCTTACCGCGCTCTTACGGCCGGCTTGGCACGCTCTCCCCCGACCAGGCCGGACAGCAGCGCGTTGATCTGCGCCCGGTCGAGGTCCGCTCCCCGTGCGGCGTGCAGGGCGTAGTCCTGTGCGCTGAGCGCATCGCGCACCGCGGCCGCCTCCCGGGGACCGTCGATCGGGTCCATCCCCTCCGGCAGGAACCCGATCCGGCCGCCCAGTGACTGCACCGCCCCCGCGAGCACGGCGGCCTCCACGGGGCGCCCGGCGCCGGCCAGGACGGCGGCGGCGGTGTGCATCAGCACCAGCCAGGACGTCACGTCACCGTCCTCCTCGATGACCGACTGCATGTCCCCTGCCGCCGACATCGCGGCCGCCACGTCGCCCGCGTCCATCGCCGACTTCATCAGAGCCCACGTCGAGGAGCCGACCGACCACCTGTTGCCGATGCGCTCGGCGATGGCGATCGCCGTCACCAGCTCCGCGCGCGCCTCGAGCGGGCGGCCGTGATTGCGCAGCAACATCCCGTAGACCATCCGGGCGTCCGCCTCGGCGAAGCCGGACCCGAGTCTGCGCGCGGTCGCGGCGCTCTCGCGGACGAGCTCGAGACCCGCGTCGTGGTTGCCGTCCATCGACAGGAAGTAGCCGCACCATGCGCTCAATCGGGCTGCCTCGGCACGGTCGCCTGTCGCCGCCCACGCGGCGGCGGACTCCCGCGCGGCGTCGGACGCGGCAGCCCTGTTCCCGGTGAGATAGGTCAACGACGCGACGCCTGCCATCGCGCGCGCGAACTGTCGCCGTTCGGGGGCGAGGTGGTCCGCCGCGACCGCGTCGAGGGCCGCGTGCAGGAAGCCGAGTCCCTCCCCGATACGGCCCATCCGATACCAGAACCAGTACAGCCCACCGGCCAGCTCGAGGGCGTAATGCGGCTCACCCGCGGCGAGCGCGGACACCAGCGCCGCGCGGTGCTCGGCCTGGTCGGCGGAGAGCTCCCGCATCACCTCCGCCGAGTTCGGGCCGTACAGCGCGGACTGGCGGGCGGCGACCCGGGCCAGCACATGCGTCCGGTGCCTCGCCTCGGTCCGCCGACGCTCCGCCGGGTCGGACTGCTGCCACGCGAAATGCTTGATGGTCCGCAGCATTCGGTAGCGCCGGGGCGAGGTGCCCGGCAGGACGGTGAGCAGCGATCGGCGCACCAGGGCGGTCAGCGGCTGCACCGCGGCGACCGCCGACGGAGCCCCGGTGACGGCCGCGGCTCCGTCGATGTCAAAGCTGCCCGCGAACACCGCCACCTGCCGCAGCACGACCGCCTGCTGGTCGTCCAGCAGCCGGTAGCTCCAGTCGATGGTGTCCGCGAGCCTGCGCTGCCGGGGTGGGGCGCTTCGAGACCCACCGCGCAGGAGGGTGAAGCGATCCTCCAACCCGTCGGCGATCTGCTGCTCCGAGAGCACCCGCAGCTGTGCGGTCGCGAGTTCGATGCCGAGCGGGATGCCGTCGAGTTCGGCGCAGATCGTGCGCACCGTCGCGGCATTGGCCTCGCCGAGGGCCCACCCGGGCACCACGCCGCCCGCGCGCGCCGCGAACAGATCCCGTGCCTCGTCCGGTGCGAGCGGCGGGACCTCGTGCAGCGCCTCGCCGTCCACCTCGAGGGGTTCGCGGCTGGTGGCGAGCAGCTGCACCTCCGGGCACAGGTCGGCAAGCGTGACGGCCAGCGCCGCGGCCTCCGCGACGACGTGCTCGCAGTTGTCGAGGATCATCAACATCGTTTTTCGCCCGGCCAGCACTCCGGCGAGGTGCTCCGCGCTGCCGACCCCTGGCAGCCCGAGCGCCGATGCCACCGCGGGCACGATCAGCGCGCCGTCGGTGAGGGCGCCGAGATCCACCATCCACGGGCCGTCCGCGTCACGTCTGCGCCGCGCGACCTCGATCGCGAGTCTGGTCTTGCCAACCCCACCCGGTCCGACGAGGGTGACCAGGGGGTGTTCGCGCAGCGCCGTGGCAACCGATTCGATGTCGGTCGCCCGGCCCACCAGCAGGCTCCGTGGAGAAGGCAGGTTGGGCGCCCCCGGCTGGTCGGGTTCGGCCGGGGGCGGCGGCGCCGCCTGACCGTGCAGCGCGGCGTCCTGCGCCAACACGGCAGCCTCGAGCTGTCGCAGACCCATGCCGGGGTCGATGCCGAGTTCGTCGTCCAGGATCGCCCTGATCCGGCGCAGCGCGGCCAGCGCGTCGGACTGTCGACCGCCGCGGTACAGCGCGAGAACCAGGATCTCCCAGATCCGCTCGTCCAGGGGATGTTCGGCGGCCAGGGCCTCCGCCTCCGCGGCCACCTCCGCGAATCGCTCCCGGCGCAGGCCCACCTCGAGCAGCGACCTGCGGGTCTCGAGGTGCATCGCGGTCAGCCGGGCGATCTCGGGCGTGGTGAACTCGGAACCGGCGATGTCGGCGTACGGCGAGCCCCGCCACAGCGACAGTGCCTCCAGGTAGGCGGCCGCCGCCCCGTCCGCGGAGGTGTCCGCGGCCTCGGCGCCGAGCCGGACCAACTCCTCGAACCGCGCGACGTCGACGCTTCCGCGCTCGGCGGACAGCAGGTACCGGCTGCCGTCGCGCACCAGCACCCCGTCCTCGCGCCTGGCCCTGTCCGGGCTGAGCAGATCGCGCAGTTTGGAGATCGCGACGTGCAACGAACTGAGCTTGGGCTGGTCCAGGTCGTGCCACACCTGGGCCAGGAGACGGTCGGCGGACACGGAGTGCGGGTAGGCGAGGACGAGCGCCGCGAGCAGCGCGCGCTGACGGGCACCACCGAGGTCTATCGGGCGTCCGTCGCGGAGCGCGGCGACGGGCCCGAGCACCCGTAGTTCCAGGCCGTCCGGCATGCCCGCCCCCTCCTCAGCGCCGCCGATTCCCCTGAGCGCCAGAGGTTACCGGACGCGCCTGCCCGCCCGGGCCGTCTCAGCCCCTCGGCACGACCCTCGAGAGCACCCCGGGCAGCGGGTGCCAGTCCGCGGTCACCACGCTCGCGTTGCCTGCCGCGAGTTCGTCGACGCGGGCCCGCGCCGCTTCCTCCGACGGACTGGTGCCGTCGATCGCGGGGGCGACCTGGTGCGCGTCGGTCATCACCAGGAGGTAGCCGCGATCGCGATACCAGCCCGTGTCGATGCCGCCGTTCACGAACGCGGCGGCGTCCCCGTCGAAGATCACGAACCACGGCCGGATCGTGGCGTCCGGATACCGGGCCTGGCGGGGGTCGCCCGCCTCGGCGCGATGCACGGCGGGGAAGGCGACGGCCTCGTCCAGCGTGCCCGCCGCGGCCAGATCCCGGAGGTGGGTGGCGTATTCGACGTCCGTCCACAGCGGATCGGCCGGGTTCTTCTCCTCCACGGTCCCCGGGATCAGCTCGACGATGAACTTGCCCGCCAGCTCGCCCCGCCCGGGCCAGCCGTCAGCGCGCACGGCCTCGTCGAGGGTGACGGGCGCGCCGCCGGTCAGATCGGACGGCCGGAACAGCGCGGAGCCGAGCCGATCGTCGAGAAGGGCGTCGAACTCGCGCGGGCCGAGCCCGCCGGGGGCGTTGAAGCCGTCCTTCATCTCGATCTTGATCATCACCGGCCGATGGCCGGGGTTCGCGTCGTGCCAGACCCGGAGATCGGCGAGGCACCCGGCGAGATCCTGATCCCGGGACAGGCCCCGCAACTGCTCCGGCGCGGTCGCGTTCGCGCAGTTGTTGGCGTTCGCCAGCGGATTCTCGTGCGAGACCCGCCAATCACTCATGCCGCCACCCTTGGCAACCACGTCGAAACTGTTGGTCCAGACGTCGAGTTCGATCAGGCCCGCTCCCGAATCCAGCGCGTCCGCGAGGTGCTCGTACGTCTGCTGCTCGTAGGCGTTGTGCACGCCGACCGCGGTGGTCGCCGAGTACGGCGATCCGGATGCGCCCACCGTATCCGCCTGGGCGGGCGCGGCACTGACCAGCAGGACCGCAGCGGTGGCGGCAAGGGCGGCGATGCCTGCCCGTCGAGAAGGATTCACGTGGTGCTGCCTTTACGATGAACGGAGGGTGAACACCGGGCAGCGTACGGGCATCGAGCGCCGCCGGGTTCCGTTCCAGCCGAGTTGGATACCTCCCGAACGAAGGGCACCGACCTTGTCGAACACCGAGATTCAGCTCACCCAGCACGTGGCGGCGACGCCTGCGAAGGTCTGGGCGGTGCTCACCGACCTCGACGCGGCCGCGACGACGCTCACCGGGGTGATCAGCACGGAGCGGGTCGCGGGCGAGGGCTACGTCGTGGGCACCCGCTGGCGGGAGACCCGCAAGATGCTGGGCAAGGAAGCAACCGAGGAGATGTGGGTCGCCGAGGTGGACCCGGAGCGCCGGACCGTGGTGAAGGCGAACTCCCGCGGCGCCGACTACACGACGTCCTTCACCCTCGCCCCGAGCGGCGACGGCACCGACCTCTCGATGACCTTCACCGCGGACCCCGGCAAATCCAGCGTCCTGGCGAAGCTGCTGATGAAGGTCTTCGGCGGTCTCGGCGCGAAGGCCACCGCGAAGATGATGGCGCAGGATCTGCGGGACATCGCGGCCGCCGCCGAGGCGGCCTGACTCCGGTTCGCCGGGTCAGGCGCCGATCGAGGCCTTGAGCATCGGCAGCATCGCCCACAGCTGGTCCTGCCAGTACGGCCATGCGTGGGTTCCCGTCGCCGGGAAGTCGAAGTGGGCGGAATCGATGCCCATGGTCATCAGCCGCACCTGGAAGGCCCTGGTCTGGGCCAGCGAGAGCGCCTCGAGGCCCATTCCCGTCGCGGTGTTGACGTAGTCGATCGGGTACACCGGGCGGTTGTGCACGCCCGGCAGACCGCTGCCTGCCGCGATCCACATCGGTAGCCCGCGCAGGCCCTCGGCCTGGACGAACGGGTCGTGCCGCAACCAGGCCGCGTCCCAGGGCGGGCCCCACATGCAGTCCGAGTTGTACAGACCCGCGTCGAGCATCGCGATGCGGATGGCCTCCCGCATCCCGGGCGCCGACAGGTTGAGGTAGCCCGACATCGCGCCGGCGAAGGTGAACTGGTTGCGGTGGTGGGCCGCCAGGATCAGTGCCGCGTTGCCGCCCATCGACAACCCGACGACGGCGTTACTGGTGCGGCTGATGCCGTATCTGGCCGCGAGGTGGTCGGGCAGGTTCTGGGTGAGAAACGACTCCCACATGTACTTGTACGGCTGGTTGGTGAAGTTGTTCGGGGCATACCAGTCCGCGTAGAAGCTGGACTCGCCGCCGACCGGTTCGATCACGTTGACGCCGTGATCCGACAGCCAGGCGGCGTTGGTCTCGTGTTCCCAGCCGCTCATGTCGTTGGTCGCCCGGATCCCGTCGAGCAGGTAGACGGCCTTGTTGCTGCCGTTGTTCGCCAGCCACATCCGGACCTTGATGTGCCCGACCCCGCCGGGCGCAGGCACCCAGTCCTCGTGGAACCGGTCGTACGGATTGGCCGAGGCGGGCGCGGCGGCGCCGAGCGCCAGTCCGAGCGGTAGCACCAGTGCCGCGATCAGCAGCAGCACCGCGGTCCGTGCTCCGTCTTGGACACCCCTCGTAGATCCGCGCATCGCCATCGACCTCCGTCGTGACATGAGTCACATTGGCACCACGCTATTCCCCTCGCCCGCCCCCGAGTCGCCTGCTCCGCGCAATCGTTACCTGCATGTGGCCCGGCCCGACACCGTTCCGCGACCCCGAACACCCCGGTGCGCTGGAGAGACCAGCCAAAGAATTACCATCAAACCAACCGATAGGTATGTCCGTTTTGGATACATTGACCGGCGAATGTGGCACGGCCACGAAGATCCTTGGGGAGGGGCGGCATCATGCGGGGAACGTGGTCGAATCGGGGACGCCGGAGGGCGGTCGGTCATGCCTAGGCCAGGCCCGGTCCGGCCCCTGGTCGGGGTCAAGATGGACGCCGTGCGGATCGAGGAGTACGACGCCCAGGCCCAGCAGGAGGGCCTGCTGATGAAGTCCGGCAAACCCAACCGATCCGAACTGATCCGGATCAAGCTGGCGTTCGCCGACGAGCACATGCCGAACGGCTGGCGCCCCGTCTGACCGCCCGTCCTACACCGTCACCGGCACCGGGGACAGGTCCCATGGCCCGTCGCCCGCGAGCTGTAGCTGCTGGGCGTGGTGCTGGTCGACCGTGCTGCGGTGGCTGACGCTGACCAGAATGGTGTCGGGCACCTCGGTCCGGATCAGGCTGTACAGCGAGTACTCGAGTCCCTCGTCGACGGCGGAGGTGGCCTCGTCCAGGAACACCAGCTCCGGCCGGATCAGCAGGATGCGGGCGAACGCGATCCGCTGCTGCTCGCCCGGCGAGAGGATCTTCGCCCAGTCCGCCTCCTCGTCGAGCCGATCGACCAGGTTCGCGAGCTGCACCTTGCGCAGGGCCTCCCGAATCGACTCGTCGTCGAGTTCGTCCGGCGTGCCCGGATAGGCGGCGGCGGTCCGCAGGTCCCCGAGCGGCAGGTACGGCATCTGGGACAGGAACAGCGTCTTGGTCCCGGCGGGCCGCCGGACCTGCCCCTCGGTGAAGGGCCACATCTCGGCGAGGCTGCGCAGCAGGGTGGTCTTACCACTGCCCGAGCGCCCCTTGACCACGAGGGTGTCGCCCGGCGCCATCGACAGGTCCAGGTCCTCGATCAGCGAGAACCCGTCCGGCCTGCGCACCTGCACGCCCTCGACCCGCAGCGCGCCCTCGAGCTCCGAGACCGCGATCGCGGGCAGTTCCCGCGAGTCCGAGTTGGCGTCCATCAGACCGTTGAGACGGATCAGGCTGGCCCGGTACCCGGCGAAGACGTCATAGGACTCCCGGAAGAACGAGAGCGAGTCGTGCACCTGGCCGAATGCTGTCGCGGACTGCGTCATGTCGCCGAGGGTGATCGTCCCGTTGAAGAACCGCGGCGCCTGGATGATGAACGCGAACACCTCGGCGATCTGGTTGACCACCAGGTTCCAGCCGTTGAACTTCAAGGTACGAAAGACGATTCGCCAGTAGTTGCGGATGACGGCGGCAAAGCGGAAGAGCAGCCCGTGCCGCTCGACGCCCTCGCCCCGGTAGAAGGCGACGTTCTCGGCGCTGTCGCGGACCCGGACCAGCGCGTAGCGGAAGTTCGCGGTGAGCCGCTCGTTCCAGAAGTTCAGCTGGATCAGCGGCCGGCCGATCCAGAACGCCACGATGGTCGAGAGCAGCACGTACCCGAACACGAGAAAGACCATGGCGCGCGGGATCTCGGTGCCGAACACCGTCAGCGGCCCGGACAGGTCCCAGAGGATGGTCGTGAACGACACCAGGGAGACGATCGCGCCGACCGCACCCATGGACAGCGAGCGCGAGATAGTGACGAAATCGGTGATGTCGGCCTGGATGCGCTGATCGGGGTTGTCGATGGTCTCGTCGACGAACCGGTCGCGATAGAACGCACGCCCGTGCAGCCAGTCGGTGGTCACGTGCTCGGTCAGCCACACCCGCCAGCGGATGTCGAAGGCCTGGCCGATGTAGAAGATCAGCAGTGATCGGGCGACGTGGATCGTGGCCAGCACCCCGAAGATCCACAGGCTCCGCCAGAACGCCGCCTTCGCCGCGTCCAACGCACCGACATCGCCCTGGGCGTAGGACTGCGCGGCCATCTGTAGCGCGGTGTACATCTCGTTGCCCTGGTACGAGAACAGCACGGTCATGCGGACCGCGAAGACCGTCATGAACAGCACCACAGCCAGCAGTGCGTACACCGGCGCACTCTCGCGGCCCTTGAAGTAGTCGCCGCTGATGCGCCAGAACTGCCTGCCCCACCGGGTGGTCCGGAAGAGCACGTAGGCGATCAGGACGAAGCACACCGCCGCGATGGCGAATGCCCGGAATGTCCACATCAGGCTGGTGACGACCTCGTTGTCCCAGTCGAGTCCGCCGTCTTCCGACATACGCCACCCCATTCACGCGGTCACGCGCGCGAGCGACCAGCACGCCCACGCCGTAGAGATGGCGAAGTCTAACCCCGATGACACCCGTGCAGCGCGACCAACGGCACCGCCGTGCCGTTCCTGCACGCCGTCAACGACTTTCGCGCGCAGTAGCGATGGGCCGGTCGGCTACTTCCGGCTCGGGAAGTGCCGGATCAGGCCCTCCTGCACCACGGTCGCGAGCAGCTGCCCCTCGAGCGAGAAGAACCGGCCGGTCGCCAACCCGCGGGAGCCGGCCGCCACCGGCGACTCGGTCGCGTACAGCACCCACTCGTCGAACCGGAACGGCCGGTGGAACCAGATCGAGTGGTTCACGGTGGCCGCGACGATCCGGTCCAGGCCCCACGACAACCCGTGGGTGGTGATGATCGAGTCGAGCACCGTGGTGTCCGAGGAGTAGCCCATCGTCGCGACGTGGAGCAGCGGGTCGTCGGGCAGCTCGCCGTCCGCCTTCATCCAGACCCGGTTGTGGTTGAGCTTCTCCCCAGTGCCCTTGAGGATCCAGCTCGGGTCGTTCGCGTAGCGCATGTCGATCGGCTTGAGGGCGTTGACGAACATCTGCAGCCGGTCCTCGTACCCGACGAAGTGATCGCCGAGCGGCGGCAGGGTGTCCGGGTACGGCACGTCCGGGACCTCGACCGCATGCTCGAGACCCTTGCCCCAGTCCTGGAAGGCCACGAGCATCACGAACAGCTCCTGGTCGTCCTGGTAGGCGACGACCTGGCGGTTCGCGAAGGCCCGGCCATCGCGGTGGCGCTGCACCCGGTACTCGATCGGCCGCTTCACATCGCCGCCCCGGATGAAGTGGGCGTTGATGGCGTGCACCGGCCGGTCACCGGACACCGTGCGCCCGGCCGCGATGATCGCCTGGGACACCAGCTGGCCGCCGAACGTCCGGCTGCCGAGCTGGGCCTGGGGCGGGTGCTGCCCGAGGAACACGTCCTCGTCGAGCTGCTCGAGGTCGAGCACGCTGAGAAGGATGTCGAGATCCCCCGCCCGAACGGGACGGGGCTGTGCCCCCAGGTCAGTCACCTAGTGGTCCTCTTCTCCGATGCGGTGCACGTGAATCAGGTTGGTCGAGCCTACGGTGCCCGGGGGCGAACCGGCCACGATCACGACGAGGTCGCCCTTGTTGTACCGGCCGAGGGACAGGAGCGCGGTGTCGACCTGCCCGATCATCTGGTCCGTCGTCGAGACCGGCGACACCAGGAAGGTCTCGGTGCCCCAGGTCAGGGTCAGCTGGCTGCGCACCTCCGGCAACGGGGTGAACGCGAGCAGCGGCAGGTGCGTGTGCAGCCGGGCCAGCCTGCGGACCGTGTCGCCGGACTGGGTGAACGCGACCAGCGCCTTTGCGTCCAGGCGCTCGCCGATGTCGCGTGCCGCGTAGGAGATCACGCCGCGCTTGGTCCGCGGGACGTGGGTCAGCGGGGGCACCCGGGTGGACTCGGCCTCGACCGCTTCCACGATCCGGGCCATCGTCTGCACGGTCTCCATCGGGAACTTGCCGACCGAGGTCTCGCCCGACAGCATCACCGCGTCGGCGCCGTCGAGCACGGCGTTCGCGACGTCGGAGGCCTCGGCGCGGGTCGGCCGGGAGTTCTCGATCATCGACTCGAGCATCTGCGTCGCGACGATCACCGGCTTGGCGTTCTCCCGCGCGATCTGGATGGCGCGCTTCTGCACCAGCGGCACCTGCTCGAGGGGCAGCTCGACGCCGAGGTCGCCGCGGGCCACCATCACCGCGTCGAAGGCCAGCACCACGGCCTCGAGGTTCTCGATGGCCTCGGGCTTCTCCAGCTTCGCGATCACCGGGACCCGGCGGTCGAGGCGGTCCATGACCGCGTGCACGAGCTCGATGTCCGCGGGCGACCGCACGAAGGACAGTGCGATGAAGTCCACGCCGAGGCGCAGTGCGAACTCGAGGTCCTCGATGTCCTTCTCGGACATGGCAGGCACCGAGACATCCATGCCGGGCAGCGAGACGCCCTTGTTGTTGCTGACCGGACCGCCCTCGGTCACCTCGCAGACGACGTCGTTGCCGTCGACGGCGGTGACCGTCAGTCCGACCTTGCCGTCGTCGACCAACAGCCGATCGCCGGGCTTGGCGTCCTTGGCCAGCTCCCGGTACGTGGTGGAGACGCGGTCGTGGGTGCCGTCGCAGTCCTCGACGGTGATCCGCACCTCCTCGCCGTTCTCCCACACCGTGCTGCCGGTGGCGAAGCGGCCGAGCCGGATCTTCGGGCCCTGCAGGTCGGCGAGGATGCCGACGGCCTTGCCGGTCACGTCCGAGGCCTCGCGGACCCGAATATAATTCTCCTCGTGGTCGGCGTGTTCGCCGTGACTGAAGTTCAACCGGGCCACGTCCATGCCGCTCTCGACGAGCTCACGAATGCGATCCCCGGTCGCGGTTGCGGGGCCGAGCGTGCACACAATTTTCGTCCGTCGGGTCACGCGTCGAGCCTAGTCGGTGCCCTCACTCATCTCCATCGCAGGCGGTGAATTGTGCATACATACAAACAATTAGACCCTTTGCGTTTGCCTGCGATTCACACTACGGCGAGCGGCAGCGCCGTCGGGTGTACGGGCGACGGCAGGTCCGAGTGACCCGAGAGGTACACGTCGACGCCGCGCGCCGCCGACCGGCCCTCGGCGATCGCCCACACCACCAGCGAGGCCCCGCGGTGCGCGTCGCCGCACACGAAGACGCCAGGCGCCGTGGTCTGCCAGTCCGGCCCACACGACAACACGCCGCGCCGGGTCAGCGACAGGCCCAGATCGTCGAGCATTCGGCTGTACTCGACGCCCTCGAATCCGATCGCGAACAGCGCCATGTCACAGGGCAGTTCGACCTCCTCGCCGACGGGCCGGACGTGCCTGCGCCCCTCCGCGTCCCGGCTGACCTTCACCTCCGCCAGCACCATCGACCGCACGTTGCCCTGCTCGTCGCCGAGGAAGCGCTGCACCGCCACCTCGTAGCGCCGGACACCGCCCTCGGCGTGCGCGGGCGAGGTGCGCAGCACCATCGGCCAGGACGGCCACGGGGAACGTTCGTCGTCGCGTTCGGTTGGCAGCTCCGGGTTGTAGTCGAGCTGGGTCACCGACGCCGCGCCCTGACGGTGCGCGGTCCCGAGGCAGTCGGCCCCGGTGTCGCCGCCCCCGATGATCACCACGTGCTTGCCCTTCGCGGTGATGGGGCTCGCCCCGTCACCCTCGCATTCCCGGTTCGACGGCACCAGGTGGTCCATCGCCAGGTGGATGCCCTTGAGCTCGCGACCCTCCACGGTCGTGTTGTCCCGCGCCCGCAGCGCACCGACGGCCAGCACCACGGCGTCGAACCGGGCGCGCAGCTGCTCGACGGTCAGGTCGACGCCCACCTCGCAGTCGGTGACGAAATGGGTTCCCTCCGATCGCATCTGGGACAGGCGCCGCTCCAGGATCGACTTGTCCATCTTGAACGCGGGGATGCCGTACCGCAGCAATCCGCCGAGACGGTCGTCTCGCTCGAACACCGTGACGTCGTGCCCTGCCCGGGTGAGCTGTTGCGCCGCGGCCAGTCCACCGGGTCCCGAGCCGACCACCGCGACCTTCTTGCCCGTGCTGATCACCGGGTGCTGGGGCACGACGATGCCGCCATCCCACGCCGCGTCCGCGATGGCCTGTTCGATCCGCTTGATCGTCACCGAGCCGCCGGTGTCGTTCTCGGCTATCGACAGCACGCACGCCGCCTCGCAGGGCGCCGGACAGACCCGGCCCGTGAACTCCGGGAAGTTGTTGGTGGCGTGCAGCCGTTCACTGGCCGCGCCCCACCGGTCACGGCGCACCAGGTCGTTCCAGTCGGGTATCAGGTTGCCCAGCGGGCAGCCCGCGGAACCGGAGTGGCAGAACGGAACCCCGCAGTCCATGCACCGGGTCGCCTGCTCGGCCACCTCCCTGGCCCGCTCCGCGGCGGGCTGCTCCGCATAGACCTCGTCCCAGTCGCCGATGCGCTCGGTGACCGGGCGCTTGGGCGCGTCCTTCTTGACCACCTTCATGAAGCCCTGGGGATCAGCCACGAGCCGCCTCCATGATCGCAGTGTCCACGTCCCGGCCCTCGGCGCGAGCGAGTCGGGTCGCGTCGAGCACCCGCTGGTAGTCGACCGGCAGCACCTTGGTGAACAACGCGCTTCGCCGCGGCCAGTCCGCCAGCACCGAGGCCGCCAACGGCGACCCGGTCCAGTGCCGGTGCTGCGCGACCGCCTCGGACAGCCACGCGAGGTCGTCGGCATCGAGCGGCTGCAGCGTGACCATGGCCGGGTTCACCATCTCCGGATCCAGGTCCAGCACGTACGCGATGCCGCCCGACATGCCCGCCGCGAGGTTGCGCCCCGTGCGCCCGAGCACCACGACGCGCCCGCCGGTCATGTACTCGCAGGCGTGGTCCCCGACGCCCTCGACGACCGCGGTGGCGCCGGAGTTTCGCACCGAGAACCGTTCGCCCACCAGTCCGCGCAGGTAGACCTCGCCGGACGTGGCGCCGTAGAGGATCGTGTTGCCGGCGATCACCTGGGTCTGCGCCGCGAACGTCGCGTCCGGGGACGGCCGGACCACGATCCGGCCACCCGAGAGTCCCTTGCCGACATAGTCGTTCGCGTCGCCGATCATGTCGATCGTCACCCCGGGCGGCAAGAAGGCTCCAAGCGACTGGCCCGCCGAGCCGGTCAGCTCCACCCGGATGGTGTCATCCGGCAACCCCTCCGCGCCGTAACGGCGGGTCACCTCCGACCCCAGCAGGGTGCCGACCGTGCGGTTGACGTTGCGCACCGGCAGCTCCAGCCGCACGGGGTGCGCATCCTCCAGCGCGCCCTCGGCGAGCTGGATCAGGGTGCGGTCCAGCGCCAGCTCCAGACCGTGGTCCTGATCGCGCTGCCTGCGGCGCTGGGTCATCGGCGTGCCCTCGCGGTCGGTCGGGATCTCGAAGATCGCCGACAGGTCGAGCCCGCGGCTCTTCCAGTGAGCGATGCCCTCCGCGGTCTCGAGCACGTCGGCCCGGCCCACCGCCTCGTCGACGCTGCGGAACCCGAGCTGCGCCAGGTACTCCCGCACGTCCTGGGCGATGAACCGGAAGAACTCCTCGACGAACTCCGGCTTGCCGTTGTACCGCTTGCGCAATTCCGGGTTCTGGGTGGCCACCCCGACCGGACAGGTGTCGAGGTGGCAGACCCGCATCATGATGCAGCCGGCCACGATCAGCGGCGCCGTGGAGAACCCGAACTCCTCCGCGCCGAGCAGGGCCGCCACCATGACGTCGCGGGCGGTGCGCATGCCACCGTCGCACTGGACGGTGATCCGGTCCCGAAGGCCGTTGAGCACCAACGTCTGCTGCGCGTCGGCGAGACCGATCTCCCATGGCGCGCCCGCATGTTTGAGGGAGGTCAGCGGGGAAGCCCCGGTGCCGCCGTCGTGGCCGGAGATGAGCACCACGTCGGCGTGCGCCTTCGACACCCCGGCCGCGACCGTACCGACGCCGACCGAGCTGACCAGCTTCACGTGCACGCGGGCCTGCTCGTTCGCGTTCTTCAGGTCGTGGATGAGCTGGGCCAGATCCTCGATGGAGTAGATGTCGTGGTGCGGCGGCGGGGAGATCAGACCGACGCCCGGCGTCGAGTGCCTGGTCTTGGCCACCCACGGATACACCTTGTAGGCGGGCAACTGACCGCCCTCCCCCGGCTTCGCGCCCTGCGCCATCTTGATCTGGATGTCGGTACCGTTCACCAGGTAGTCGCTGGTGACGCCGAACCGGCCGCTGGCGACCTGCTTGACCGCGCTGCGCCTGCGCGGATCGTAGAGCCGGTCGGTGTCCTCGCCGCCCTCCCCCGAATTCGACCGCCCGCCAAGGTTGTTCATCGCGATCGCCATCGTCTCGTGCGCCTCGGCCGAGATCGAGCCGTAGCTCATCGCGCCGGTGTTGAAGCGCGTGACGATGGACTCCACCGACTCCACCTCGTCGATCGGGACGGGCTCGCGCAGTCCCTCACGGAACCGGAACAGCCCGCGCAGCGCGCCTCCCGCCGCGGCCAGCCGGTTGACCTCCTCGCTGTACCGGGCGAACACCTCGTGCTGGCCCGACCGGGTCGCGTGCTGGAGCAGGAACACCGTCTCGGGGGTGAACAGGTGCAGCTCGCCCTCCCTACGGAACTGGTATTCGCCGCCCACCTCCAGGCGGCGGTGCGCGCGGTCGGTCGGGTTGTCCGGGTACGCGATCCGCTGCCGGATCCGGACCTCCTCGGCGAGCACGTCGAGACCGACCCCGCCCAGTTTGCTGACGGTGCCGGTGAAGTACTCGTCGACCAGTTCCCGGTCGAGTCCAATGGCCTCGAAAACCTGTGCCGCCGTGTAGGACCCGACGGTCGAGATGCCCATCTTGGACATCACCTTCAGCACGCCCTTGCCCAGCCCGGTCAGGTAGTTGCGGACCGCGATCTGCGGCTCCACGCCGACGAGCTCGCCCTCACTGACCAGGTCCTCGATGGACTCCATGGCCAGGTACGGGTTGACCGCGGCGGCGCCGAAACCGATCAGCAACGCCAGGTGGTGTACCTCGCGCGCGTCGCCGGTCTCGACGACCAGCGCCACCTTGGTCCGCTCCTTCGTCCGCACCAGGTGGTGGTGCACGGCGGAGACCGCGAGCAGCGACGGGATCGGCGCGCGGGCGTGGTCCGAATCGCGGTCGGAGATGATCAGCGTCCGGTACCCCGCCGCGATCGCCTCGCTCGCCGCCGACCGCAACTCCTCGATCGCCTCGGCCATGCCCGTGCCGCCGCGCTCGACGTCGTAGAGCGCGCGCAGCACGGTGGCGGCCAGACCCTGGTTGTCGCCGTCGTCGTTGATGTGGATGATCTTGCCGAGCTCGTCGTTGTCGAGCACCGGCCAGGGCAGCACGATCTGCCTGCACGACGCGGCGGTCGGTTCGAGCAGGTTCTGTTCCGGTCCCATCACCCGCGAGAGGGACGTGACGACCTCCTCCCGGATCGCGTCCAGCGGCGGGTTGGTCACCTGTGCGAACAGTTCGATGAAGTAGTCGTAGAGCAACCGCGAGCGCTGGGACATGACCGCCACCGGGGTGTCGGTGCCCATCGAGCCCAGCGGCTCGCCGGGCGCGGAGGCCATGGGGGCGAGCAGGATCCGGAGGTCCTCCTCCGTGTATCCGAAGACCACCTGCCGCAGCACCACCGACTCGTGTGGATGCTGCATGTGCGCGCGTTCGGGCAGCTCTCTGAGCTCGAGCAGCCCGCTGTGCAGCCACTCCGAGTACGGACGCTCCAAGGCCAGCCGCAGCTTGGCCTCCGCGTCCGGCACGATCCGGCCGGCCGCGGTGTCGACGAGGAACATCTGGCCGGGTTCGAGCCTGCCCTTGGCCACCACCTCGGACGGCGGCACGTCGAGTACGCCGCTCTCGCTGGCGAGGATCACCCGCCCGTCCGCCGTCTGCCACCACCGGCCTGGACGCAGGCCGTTGCGGTCGAGCACCGCCCCGACCTCGGCGCCGTCGGTGAAGGTCACGCAGGCGGGGCCGTCCCACGGCTCCATCAGCGAGGCGTGAAAGCGGTAGAAGTCGCGCCGCTCGGCGTTCATCTGGGCATCGTTCTCCCACGCCTCCGGGACCATCATCATCACCGCGTGCGCGACGCTGCGGCCGCCGAGATGCAGCAGCTCGAGCACCTCGTCGAAGGACGCGGAGTCCGAGGCCTCGGGCGTGCAGATCGGGAAGAGCCGTTTGAGGTCGCCGGGAATCAGCGCGCTGGCGAGCAGCGCCTCCCTGGCGTGCATCCGGTTCCGGTTCCCACGCACGGTGTTGATCTCGCCGTTGTGCGCGACGAATCGGAACGGATGCGCGAGGGGCCAGGACGGGAAGGTGTTGGTGGAGAACCTGCTGTGCACGATCGCGATCGCGCTGTGGCAGCGATCATCGCGCAGGTCGGGGAAGAACGCCGGCAGCTGCGCGGTGGTCAGCATCCCCTTGTAGACGATCGTCCGGCTCGACAACGACGGGAAGTACACCCCCGTGCCATCGGCCTCGACCTGGGGGCTCACCTGCTCGGCGCGCTTGCGCAGCCCATAGACCAGGCGATCCAGTTCCAGGCCAGCGGGCCTGCCGTCCGGACCCGCCGGTGCCGCGACGAACAGCTGGCTCATGTGCGGCATGCAGTCGCGCGCGGCGCGCCCGATGTCCGCGCCGTCGGGGTCGACCGGCACCTCGCGCCAGCCGAGCACCTCGAGTCCCTCGTCCTCGGCGATCGCACGGATCCGCTCGATGGCCGCGGCGCGTCGATCCGGATCCTGCGGGAGGAAACAGATCCCGGCGGCGTAGGTGTTCGCGCCGTCGGGGTTCGGCTCGGGCAGCTCGAACCCGGCCACCTCGGCCAGCAGGGCGGTCGGCAGCTGCAACAGGATGCCCGCGCCGTCACCGCTGTTCGGTTCGGCGCCAGCGGCGCCGCGGTGTTCGAGATTCGCCAGGGCGAGGAGCCCGTCCGCGACGATCGAGTGCGAGCGCCTGCCGAGGATGTCGGCCACCATCGCGACACCGCAGGAATCGGCCTCCTGGGCCGGGTCGTACAGCCCCTGCGGCGCGGGCGAGCGAGAGAACAGCAACGGGCACCTCCACATCGGCCGGGAAGGCTGCCGGGTGTGGCGCGCGGGGCCATCGCACGGAGCCTCGGCTGGCGGGTCCCACCGGGTCGGGTGGAGATCACACCAGTTCGGGGTTCCGGGACGACTCTGGCCCGAAAAGAAAACTCCGAGCGTCACACTCGGGCGTGCTCAGTTTAGCAGCAGAAACGCCCGAGTATAGGGGCGTAACCAGGACCGATCAGCCGCTGAACGGCCTGCCCCGCCGCAGCCCCGCGGTCGTAAATGAGCTAGCCGTCGGTCTTGCCCGCCTCGGTACCGCCGGATTCCGCGGGGCCCGCGTCGGGTTCTCCTTCCGACCCCCCGGTCGCCGATGAACCGGTCGCCGCGACCGCGGTCGCCACGGGCTCTCGAGGATGCTTCGGCTGCAGCTCCTCCGGGGCCTCCCGGCCCTTCTTCGCCGCGAGGAAGTAGATCACCGCTCCGATGAACACGATGATCGACGTGAACACGTTGATCCGGATCCCGGCGATGTGGGTCGCGTAGTCATCGCGCAGGAGCTCGACGAAGAGGCGGCCCATGCAATATCCGGCGACGTAGAGCGCGAACAGGCGGCCGTGGCCGATCCGATAGCGGCGGTCGACCCAGACCAGCAGCACGACGATCAGCAGGTTCCAGACGAGCTCGTACAGGAAGGTGGGGTGCACGACCTTCTCCACCACCCCGGTGGAGGTGCCGGCCAGCTGATCAAGCCGGCCGTCCGCGTTCACCCGCTCGAAGATCTCCAGGCCCCAGGGCAGGGTTGTCTCCCGCCCGTACAGCTCCTGGTTGAAGTAGTTGCCGATCCGTCCGATCGCCTGCGCGAGCAGGATTCCCGGCGCGACGGCGTCACCGAGGGCGGGCAGCGGGACCCCACGCTGTCGACAGCCGATCCAGGCGCCGATACCGCCGAACAGCACGGCACCCCAGATGCCGAGACCGCCCTGCCAGATCTTCAGCGCATCGACCGGGTTGCCGCCCTCACCGAAGTAGGTGCTCCAGTCGGTGGCCACGTGGTACAGCCGGCCACCGATCAACCCGAACGGGACGGCCCAGATCGCGATGTCGAGGACTGTGCCCTTCTCGCCACCACGAGCGACCCAGCGCCGGTCGCCCCACACCGCCGCGACGACGATGCCGAGGATGATGAACAGCGCGTAGGCGCGCAGCGGAATCGGGCCGATCGACCACACGCCCTGCGGCGGGCTCGGGATATAGGCCAGGATGTCGGCAGTCGGGGTCACGACGCCACGGTAGCCGAGCGGACTCCCGCGGCGAGTTCGGTGGTGATCGCGCGCAACGCCTCCTGGCCCTCGGCCACGGCCGTCACCAGCGCCGAGCCGACGATGACCGCGTCCGCGTAGGCGGCGATCTCGGCGGCCTGTGCGCCGGAGCGCACGCCGAGCCCGACGCCGACCGGGATGTCGGAGTGCTCACGCACCCGCGCCACCAGCTCAGGCGCCATGTTGGACACCGCGTCGCGGGCGCCGGTGACGCCCATCGTCGAGGTCGCGTACACGAAGCCGCGGCACAGGTCGACGGTCTTGGCGAGGCGCTCGTTGGTCGAGGAGGGCGCGACCAGGAAGGTCCGGTCCAGTCCGTACTTGTCGGAGGCGGCCAGCCAGGCGGCGGCCTCGTCCGGGATGAGGTCGGGGGTGATGATCCCCAGCCCGCCCGCGGCGGCGAGGTCACGGGCGAACTCGTCGACGCCGTACTTGAGGACCAGGTTCCAGTAGGTCATCACGACCGCCTTGCCGCCGGCCTTGCTGATCGCCTCGACGACGGTGAACACGTCCCGGACCCGGAACCCGGCGACCAGGGCCGCGTCCGCCGCCGCCTGGATCGTGGGCCCGTCCATCACCGGGTCGCTGTACGGGATGCCGACCTCGATCAGGTCGCAGCCGGAGGAGACCAGCGTCTCGAACGCCTCGATCGAGCCGGGCAGGTCGGGGTAGCCGGCGGGCAGGTACCCGACCAGCGCGGCCCTCTTCTCCGCTCGGCACTGCGCGAAGAGTTCACCCAGGCGGGACGGTGCTGCGGCGTGCGGCTGCGGTGCGGTCACTTCGCCTGGCCTTCCTCGTTGGAGCGGTCGGTGTCGGTGTCCGGCATCAGGCCGAACCACTTCGCGGCGGTGTCGACGTCCTTGTCGCCGCGGCCGGAGATGTTGACCAGCACGATCGCGCCCTCGCCGAGCTCCTTGCCGAGCTTGAGCGCGCCTGCCACCGCGTGGGCCGACTCGATGGCGGGGATGATGCCTTCGGTGCGGCTGAGCAACGCGAAGGCGTCCATCGCCTCGGTGTCGGTGATCGGGCGGTACTCGGCCCGGCCGATGTCGTTGAGGAACGAGTGCTCCGGTCCAACGCCCGGGTAGTCGAGCCCGGCGGAGATCGAGTGCGAGTCGATGGTCTGACCGTCCTCGTCCTGCAGCAGGTACGAGTAGGCGCCGTGCAGTGCACCCGGGGAGCCACCGGTGATGGTCGCGGCATGCCTGCCGGTCTCCACGCCGTCGCCCGCGGCCTCGAGGCCGACGAGCCGGACAGACGGGTCGTCGATGAACGCGTGGAAGACGCCGATGGCGTTGGATCCGCCGCCGACGCAGGCCGCGACCGCATCGGGCAGTCGACCGGTGTGCGCCAGCACCTGCGCCCGCGCCTCGAGGCCGATGATGCGCTGGAAGTCGCGGACCATGACCGGGAAGGGGTGCGGTCCGGCGGCCGTGCCGAAGCAGTAATAGGTGTTGTGCGCGTTGGTGACCCAGTCACGCAGCGCCTCGTTGATCGCGTCCTTGAGGGTGCGCGAGCCGGTCATCGCCGGGATCACCTCGGCGCCGAGAAGCCGCATCCGGGCGACGTTGAGCGCCTGACGCTTGGTGTCGACCTCACCCATGTACACCACGCAGTCGAGGCCGAGCAGCGCGCAGGCGGTGGCGGTGGCGACGCCGTGCTGGCCGGCGCCGGTCTCGGCGATGACGCGCGTCTTACCCATCCGCTTGGCCAGCAGCGCCTGCCCGAGAACGTTGTTGATCTTGTGAGAACCTGTGTGGTTCAGGTCTTCCCGCTTGAGCAGCAGCCGGGCGCCACCCGCATGCTCGCTGAGCCGAGTGGCCTCGTACACCGGCGACGGACGGCCGGTGTAGTCACGCTGCAGCCGATCCAGCTCGTTCAGGAACGAGTCGTCCCCGCGGGCCTTGTCGTACTCGGCGGTGACCTCCTCGATCACCGCCATCAGCGCCTCGGGGACGTACCGTCCACCGAAGACGCCGAAATGGCCACCCTGATCGGGCTCGTGGGCGCTGCGCTCGGTCACACCGGCACTCATGCGGGGAAGGCCGCGGCCCTTGGCGGAAAGTACGGGATCGTCTGTGCTCACCCGTCCAGTCTGCCTTAGTCGGTGCGACCGAACTCACGTCGGGTCCGACCGCCCTGGGTTGGTCAGCGAGCGGGCTTGGGGCAGGACGGGTGCGCCCCTGCGGCCACCAGATCCTTGACGGCCGTGCGCGGATCGCCGCTGGTGACCAAGCCCTCGCCGACGAGGACGGCATCCGCGCCCGCGCCCGCATACGCCAGCAGGTCCGCGGTCCCGCGGACGCCGGACTCGGCGATCTTGACGACCTCGGTCGGCAGTCCGGGGGCGATACGGGCGAACGTGTCGCGGTCCACCTCGAGGGTCTTGAGGTTGCGCGCGTTGATGCCGATGACGCTCGCACCCGCCTCGAGGGCCCGGTCGGCCTCCTCCTCGGTGTGGACCTCCACAAGGGCTGTCATGCCGAGGGACTCGGTGCGGTCGAGCAGCGAGGCGAGCGCGTCCTGTTCGAGGGCAGCGACGATCAGCAGGATCACATCGGCGCCGTGGGCCCTGGCCTCGTGGATCTGGTACGGGCCGACGATGAAGTCCTTGCGCAGCACCGGGATCGTCACGGCCGCACGCACGGCGTCGAGGTCCGCGAGCGAGCCGTGGAAGCGGCGCTCCTCGGTCAGCACGCTGATCACCCGCGCGCCGCCCTGCTGGTATGCCAGCGCGAGTTCGGCGGGGTCCGCGATCTCCGAGAGCGCACCCTTGGACGGGCTGGCCCGCTTGACCTCGGCGATGACCCCGATGCCGGAAGCCCGCAGCGCGGCGGCGGCGTCAAGTGCCGCCGGCGCGGCGGCCGCGGCCGCCTTCACGGCTGCGAAGTCCAGAACGGATTCACGGGCCGCGACGTCTGCACGCACCCCGTCGAGAATCGAATCGAGAACCGTCATCGTGTCCCGAGTCCTTTCTGGGCCGTTGCCGTGTGAGCAACCTCATCGGATTGGGCAAGCCTAGAGGGCGCCACCTTATTGACTAACGGCGGGTGTCTGTGCCTCCGGCAGGCTCCGGTCCGTCCTGGTCGTTTGGCCCGGCCACCTCGCCCGCGGTCGGGTCCTCCCCCGCGTCCAGTGCGTCCCAGAGCATTCGCTCGCTGAGCGGTTCCTTCGAGGTCGCCGCGCGGCTGCCCGCCTCTTCCCTGCGGGCGGCGGGGGCCGCGTACTTCGACGACAGCCCGGCGCTTACACCCGCCTTGCGGATCAGTGCGACCGCGGCTACGAGGGCCGTGACCCCGCCCAGCAGGACGAGGACCGCAGGCAGCGTGAAGGCCTCGGTCGCGGTGACCTCCGCTCGGTCGGGCAGCTCGGCGAGCCGTCCGGCCTTCTCGTCGTCGACACCGCCGATCAGCAGGGACGCGGCGGGCACGATCGCCGCGACCGCGACAAGCGCGACCAGCAGCCCGACCACCCGCAGCGCCCAGCCGCGCACGGCGAAGGAGGCGGCGATGGCTGCGAGCAGGGTCAGGGCCAGCGGGGTCGTCGCAGCCGCCCAGGTGCCGCCGATCAGTTCGCTGGTGCGTGCGCCGCCGAGGCCGTCGAACGACTCCACCCGGACCCACGTCATCCGCGAGGACGCCCACAGGCACAGCGCCGCGACCGCGAGCAGCAGCACCGGCACGGCTGCCGCGGACGCCCGCCCCCTTGCGGGCGCGGCGGCCGGGTCCAGGTCCGGTTCCTGCTCAGTCATCGGTGCCCACCGCCCGCAGCGTGCCCGCCGCCGCGATCGCGCTGAGCACCGCCATCGCCTTGTTCTTCGCCTCGGTGTCCTCATAGACCGGGTCGGAGTCGGCCACGACGCCCGCCCCGGCCTGCACGTAGGCCGTGCCGTCCTTGATCAGCGCGGTGCGGATCGCGATCGCGGTGTCGGCGTCCCCCGCGAAGTCCAGGTAACCGACGATTCCCCCGTAGATGCCGCGTCGGGTCGGCTCGAGTTCGTCGATCAGCTCCATCGCGCGCACCTTCGGCGCCCCGGAGAGGGTGCCGGCCGGGAAGCAGGCCGTGACGGCGTCCAGCGCGTGCATGCCCTCGGCCAGCCGGCCGGTGACCGTCGAGACCAGGTGCATCACGTGGCTGTAGCGCTCGATGTGCCGGTAGTCGTGCACCTTGACGGTGCCCGGCTCGCACACCCGGCCCAGGTCGTTGCGGCCCAGGTCCACGAGCATCAGGTGCTCGGAATTCTCCTTCTCGTCCGCGAGCAGGTCCTTCTCGAGCAGGATGTCGTCCTCCTCGGTGGCGCCCCGCCAGCGGGTGCCCGCGATCGGGTGGGTGGTCGCCACGCCCTCGCTCACGGTGACCAGGGCCTCGGGGCTGGAGCCGACGATGGAGAAGGCGGTCTCGCCGTCCTCGCCGGGGACGTGCACCAGGTACATGTACGGGCTCGGGTTGGACGCGCGCAGCATCCGGTACACGTCGAACGGGTCGGCGTCGGTGTCCATCTCGAAGCGCTGCGAGAGCACCACCTGGAACGCCTCGCCGGCCTCGATCTCCGAGATCAGCCGCTTCACGTCGGCGCCGAAGTCCTCGGTGGTGCGCTGGCGGCGGTAGTCGGGGGTGGTCTTGGTGTAGGTGGACACCGTGGACGGCGCGGGCGCGGTGAGCGCGTGCGTCATCGCGTCGAGCCGGGCGACGGCGTCGTCGTAGGCCTCGTCGACCCGCTCGTCGGTGCCGTTCCAGTTGACGGCGTTGGCGATGAGCGTGATGGCGCCCTCGTGGTGGTCGACGGCGGCCAGGTCGGTGGCCAGCAGCATCACCATCTCGGGGATCTGCAGGTCGTCCGCCGCGTGACTGGGCAGCCGCTCCAGCCTGCGGATGATGTCGTAGCCGAGGAAGCCGACCATGCCGCCGGTGAGCGGGGGCAGGCCGGGCAGCCGTTCGGTGCGCAGCAGTTCCAGGGTCTGTCCGAGCGCGGCGATCGGGTCGCCGCCCGACGGCGCGCCGGCCGGGACGTTGCCGAGCCAGCCGGCCTGCCCGTCGACCACGGTCAGCGCGGCGGGGCTGCCTGCGCCGATGAACGACCAGCGCGACCAGGAACGGCCGTTCTCCGCGGACTCCAGCAGGAACGTGCCGGGCCGGTCGCCCGCGAGTTTACGGTACGCGGACAGCGGGGTTTCGGAGTCCGCCAGCACCTTTCGCGTCACCGGGACCACGCGATGGTCGGCCGCGAGGGCACGGAACTGTGCCCTGGTGGTGGTGTGATCGTCCGCATCGGCGACGGCGACTGCGGGCTGGACGGTGGTTGACTCGCCGGACATGCCGTCCATCATCGCAGGCGGAGCGACCAGGGACTGGTGGTGGCCCTGCCTACAATGCGGACCGGTCCATCGGTCGGTGCAGCGGCTCGAGTGCATGCGCCTCGCGTAGTCGCCGGTAGGCCCGGACCACGTCGTCGACGTCCCCTGGTGCCGCGATGCCAAGCAGCACGCCCCCGGTCGAGCTCTCGTGCGCCGCCTCCACGTCGTCCGGCACCAGGGCCGCGCGGCCGGCGGAGAGGTAGCCGAGACGTCCGACGACCGGATCGCCGATCGTGAAACCCGCGCCCTCCAACGCGTCGAGCACGTCGTCGTCGGTCACATCGCCGAAGTCCGGCTCCCACGCCCGCGCGACGGCCGCGAGCAGGTCGGCCTCGGGCACCTCAGCCTCGGCGGGAGCATCGACCGCGATCACGATCGACTGCAGCAGGAACTCCGGGGTGCCTCCCGCCAGTGCGCTGACCTCCACCGCCCAACGCGGCTCGCCCGCGATGGCAAGCCGCAGTCCGGTGCCGATGACGTCTGACCAGTCGTCGGCCGATTGTGCTGCGCGCAGGGCCGCCAGCAGCGAATCCCGATTCGCCGGGAGGTCGGTTTCGGGGCCGGACCCGTGAATGTGCCGCCAGTTCCACGGCTCGCCCCGCCCACACGGTGGACCTGCCGCAGGGAGCATCTGGGAGAGCTCCTCCAGGGTTGTCATCCAGCGTGCGGCAAGCGCATCGACCGACTCCGGCCGAGGACCCCAGAAGCCACGCACCAGCCTCCGCATCCGCTCCCCCATGTCGCTGTCGTCCGCCGCACGCAGGCTAGTCCCGAGAAGCAGGGCGGCGCACGTTGTAGCCTCAGCCGAATGCAGACCGGACAGCAGGCCCCCGACTTCTCGCTCCCCGATCAGGACGGCACCGTCCGGACCCTGAGCGAACTGGTCGCGGGCGGCCCCCTCGTGCTCTTCTTCTACCCCGCCGCTTCCACCCCCGTGTGCACGGCTGAGGCCTGCCACTTCCGCGATCTGGCGGGAGAGTTCGCCGCGGTCGGCGCGGCGCGGGCCGGGATCAGCACCGACACCGTCGACAAGCAGGCCTCGTTCGCGGCGGCGCAGTCCTTCGACTACCCACTGCTCGCCGACGTCGGCGGCGTGGTGGCCGAGCAGTTCGGCGTGCGCCGCGGGCTGCTCGCGAAGCTGTCGCCGGTCAAGCGCACCACCTTCGTGATCGACACAGACCGGACGGTGCTCAAGGTGATCGCGAGCGAGCTGCGCGCGAACACCCACGGCGACCAGGCCCTCGAGTTCCTGCGCAGCCGCAACACCGCGCGGGAGAACTGAGCCCGCCTACGCGACCTGGATGGAGCGCTTGGCCAGGCCCATCCAGAACCCGTCGATCACCTGCGAGGGCACCTGCTCGGGGTCGCTGGACGCACCGAGCGTGACGAACAGCGGGGCGAAGTGCTCGATGGTCGGGTGCGCGTAGGGCATCCCGGGCGCCTTCGCGCGGAAGTCGATCAGCGCGTCCACGTCGGCGGCCGCGAAGCGCTCCCCCGCCCAGGCGTCGAACTCGGCTGACCAACCGGGCGCCTGCGCGGCGGGCGACGGATCGCACAGGAACGGAAGTCCGTGGGTGGTGAACCCGGAACCGACGATGAGCACGCCCTGTTCGCGCAGCGGACGCAGTCGTTCGCCCAGGTGCATCAGCCGCTCGGGGTCAAGGGTGGGCAGCGAGATCTGCAGCACCGGGACATCGGCGTCGGGGTACATGACGCTGAGCGGCACGTACGCGCCGTGGTCGAGACCGCGGCTCTCCTGGTGCGCGACCGGCTCGTTGTCCGGCATCAGCGCGGCGACCTGCCGGGCGAGGTCGGGGGCGCCGGGCGAACGGTAGGTCGCCTCGTAGTACTTGCGGGGGAACCCACCGAAGTCGTAGGTCAGTGGCGTGCCTGTGGTGGTGGACCCGATGGTGAGCGGAGCCGACTCCCAGTGCGCGGAGACCACCAGGATCGCGGTCGGGCGCGGCAGCTCCCTCGACCAGGCCCCGAGCTGGGAGACCCACAGATCGTCGTCGACCAGCGGAGGGGCGCCGTGGCTGAGGTAGAGCGCTGGCATAGCGTGATCGCTCATAACGACTCCTAATATTGAAGCTTCAAGTATCTTTGGGAGTCAACGTAGCAGCACGACGAATATTCCGATGGAGGTCGCGATGACGCGGTGGTTGAGCGCGGAGCAGCAGCAGGCCTGGCGTGAGCTGGTCAACGTGATGACGCGCATGCCCGCGGCGCTGGACACCCAGCTGCAGCGCGACTCCGGGCTGACGCACTTCGAGTACTTCGTGCTCTCGGCGCTCTCCGAGGAACCGAACCGACGGCTGCAGCTGAGCGCGCTGGCGAATGCGGCGAACGCCTCGCTCTCCCGGCTCTCGCACGTGGTGACCAAGCTGGAGAAGGGCGGCTGGGTACGCCGCGAGAGCATCATCGGCGCCCGCGGATCGCTGGCCGTGCTCACCGACACCGGCTATCAGAAGGTCGTCGAGGCGGCGCCCGGCCACGCCGAGACGGTGCAGGCGCTGCTCTTCGACGGGCTGGACGAGCGGCAGGTCCGCGAGCTCCTCACCCTCGGCATGGCAATGGTCGCGCAGCTCGACCGCGGCCTGGCCGCGGGCAACGGCCAGGCCTGAGGGCGGGGTCAGCCCAGCGGCGGGCCGCTCGATCAACCCTGCGGCGGGCCGCTCGATCAACCCTGCGGCGGGCCGCTCGATCAACCCAGCGGGACCCCGCCGACGCCCCAGTTCTCCCGCGGCACGTCGGTGAGAGTGACCCACACCTGCGCCGGGTTCTTCCCCGTGGCCTCCGCGTACGCCTTGGTGACGGCCTCGATGGTCGCCTTCTTCTGTTCGGTGGTGAGTCCGGGCGTCTGGCTGATCTGAATGAGTGGCATAGGAAGAACTGTGCCACAGGCCTATTCAGCGCTACCTACCCATGATTCAAGGGTGGCTACCCACCCGAGAAGAACAGCCCGAGTCTCCGCTGGTGCGTCCATTCGCAATCTCCTCCGTCTGATCTGATGCCCATCCCCATGGATCAAGGAGCCACCATGACCAACCCCAACGAGTTCGAGTCCTCGGCGACGGATCGAACAGACGCAACATCCCAGGCTGCGGCGCCCACGTGTTGCAACACCGAACGACAGGCCACCTGCTGCGACCACAGCGAGAAGTCGACGTGCTGTGGTCCGGCGGCGACCGCCGGAGGTGGATGCGGCTGCCAGTAACCCTCAGGGCAGAACGCGGCGCGGTGCGAGCAAACGAGCTCGCAGCGCGCCGTCGTCTTGCCGGGTGACCTCGCGGTCGTCCGGTCACGCAATCGAGTGGGCGTGACGGTCTACTGGTCCGCGGGAGAGGTGGCTCCGCAGGCGCACGATCCGCTGCGGGGCTGGTAATCGTGCACGTGCCCGGTCCGGTCCTGGCTGATCTGACAGCAGGCGTGCAATTGGGCCTGGAGGGCGGCGCGGCCACGTTGGACTCGGGATTTCATCCCGGACACCGAGATTCCCGCCTCGTCGGCGGCCGCGGCGTGGGTTCGGGCGTCGAGGTCGACCATCTTCACCGCCGCGGCCTGCTCGGGGGGCAGCCCCGACAGCATCGGCACCAGACAGGAGGCGAGTTCTTTCTCGGCCGCCTCGTCGGCGTCCGGCTCGCCGTCGGGAGGATTGTCGGGAACGCTGTCGACGGTCAGCTCGCGGCGACGGGGCGCGGACCGGTAGTAGTCGGTGATCGCGTTTCGGGTGATCGCATACATCCAGCCAAGGACGCGGTCCTGCTCGCGGAGGTTGTCGAGGCTCTTGGCCATCCGCAGGAACACGATCGACAGAATGTCGTCGGCGTCCTCGGGCCGCGAGACCCGGCGGGCGATGAAGGCCCGCAAGTCGCTGGAGAAGCGACGCCAGAGTTGGTCGAGATCAGCTGACTCCGGTTGGGGTGTCGTGGTGGTGGCCGTGTCCTCGCTCATGATCCTGGTTCCTCTCCGTCTCCAGCATCCCCGCCTGGCGGCGCGGTCGCGACCCCTGAATTCAGGGTCCTCGCGGAGGTACCGACGGCGGTGACCGCGATGGGACGCACCCTGCGTCCAAATTGGGGGTGCCTCGTCTGTATGGGTGTCGATGTTGATTCCGGATTCTCCGGTTCGACGTACCAGTAGAAGCGTGATGAGGAGGTGTGAGCGATGCTGACCACACATCTGTTGTCGGATCTGACCAGCGAAGAGGTCGATCTGATCGTGGCGGAGGAACTGCATCTGCTCGACGCCGCCGCATGAGCGCCGCCGACGCCCGTATCGGGCGCATCCGCTGACCACAGCGCTCCCCTGGCCCCTACCTCTCTCCACCGGGTAGGGGCCACAAGAGTGCCGGGGTCCGGACCGACAGCGCACACGAAGAACCCGCCCCGTCCTTTCCCTGCGGAGGTGGAAGGACGGGGCGGGCGTGTCGTGGTTCAGCGGGCGCGTGCGGACCGAATCAGTCGAATGAGGACGGGGACCGCGGTGACCGCGACCCACAACCCGATCGCGGCGACCAGGGCGGCGACGGTGTCTCCGGCGGTGGCGGTGCCGAGCACGTGTCCGCGCAGGGCGTCGGTGGCGTGCGCGACCGGATTCACCGTCGCCATGGCCTGCATCCAGCCGGGCATGGTCTCGAGCGGCGCGAACGCACTCGAGATGAACATCAGCGGCATCATCACCATCATCCCGGCGAACTGGACCACGTCCGGACGACGCAGCCGGTCCCCGATCAAGCCGAACAGGGCGCTCATCGCCGCGGCCAGCGTCACGAGCACCACGACCGCGGCGACAGCATCCATCGAAGTTCCGTAGAACTCGAAACCCAATGCCACGGCAGCGATTCCGAGCAGCGCAGCCCGGGCGAGGGTGAATACGGCCTCGTTGATGGTGCGAGCAACCCCCGGCAGGGCCGCCCGCATGGGCAGGGCCGCGAAGCGGTCGTGGAGGCCGTTGGTGTGATCGATCGCGGCGGAGACTCCGGCGTTGGTGCCGGCCATCACGGTGGAGACGGCGAGCATCGCCGGGGTGAGGAAGACGATGTAGCTGGTCCCGGCTGGGAAACCCGGTCCGGCGGCGACGCTGCGGAATACCTGGCTGAACAGCACCAGCATTGCCATCGGCATGGTCAGCGAGAACATCAGCAACTGCGGGACTCGGGCGCTGGTGCGCAGGTTCCGGACGGTGAGGGCGGCGAGCTGGTCCCCGATCCGGGGACGCTCGATCGAAGGCGTGGTGGTGGTCATCGGTGCGCTCCGGGGGTGTGGGCGAGGTGGGTGAAGACGTCGTCGAGGCTGGGGGATGTCACGTCGAGGTCGGTGAGTTCGATGCCGCCGCGGTGCAGGTCGGCGACCAGTGCGGTCGCGGCGGTGGCATCGTCGACGGTGACCGACACCCGAGCCCGGTCGCCGTCGACCCGGTCGGTATCCGGGATGAACGGCAGATCGGCGATCTGGCCGGCGGGGATGGTGACGCTGAGGACCTTGCCGCCGACAATCCGTTTCAGCTCTGCGGGGGTGCCGCGGGCGGCGACCCTGCCCCGACTCAGAACCACGATGTGGTCGGCGAGCCGGTCGGCTTCCTCGAGGTACTGGGTGGTGAGCACGACCGTGGTGCCCGCGTCTGTCAGCTCGTCCACGACGTCCCATAGTCCGGCGCGTGCGAGGGGGTCCAGGCCCGTGGTCGGCTCGTCCAGGAACAGCACTGACGGGGACCCGACGAGGCTGGCGGCAAGATCGATCCGACGGCGCGAACCTCCGGAGAGTTCCCCGATCCGCCGGGTCGCGTAATCGTGCAACCCGAGCCGGTCGATCAGCGCGTCGGCCTGGGCGCGGGCGGTGCGCCGCAGCCCGGCCAGGCGGCCGATCAGCTCCAGGTTCTCCCGGGCGCTGAGGAATTCGTCGAGTCCGGCGTATTGGCCGGTGACCCCGATCCGGCGGCGCACCGCGGTGGCGTCACCGACCACATCGAGGCCCTCGATCTGTACGCGGCCGATGGTGGGCCGCACCAGGGTGGTCAACGTACGGATCAGGGTCGTCTTGCCGGCACCGTTGTGGCCGAGCACGCCGAGTGTCGTCCCGATGGCAGCTTCCAGGTCGACGCCGTCGAGGGCCCATGTTTTGCCGTAGGCGACATGCAGATCCTCGACCACGACGGCCGGGGCGCTCATCGCACACCCCCACGGTGGTCTCCGGCGGGGCGGGCGGACAGGTGGGTGGTCATCGGAAGTTCCTCTCGGAAGGTGTGCTCCCACCCGGTGGTGGATAGGAGTCCGCTTCCTCAGACGAACCAGCGGCGCATTCGACGCATCTGCCGCCGAATCAGGTGGATCGAACGCAGGTTCCGGTGGTCAGGGTGCGGGTTCGGTGGTTCAGCGGGGCGTGCTGGCGGTGGCTTTAACGAGGGTGAAGACGCCGCGACCAGTCCGGCGCCGATCGCCACCGCGATCTGCCAAACCCTCAACTGCACACCTGGCGATCTCCTCTCAGCCGATCCGGAGCACGGCTGAGGCACGTATCCACGGCCACCACTACAGCCAGCCCACCGAAAGACCAATCGTCTGCAGGACGACACCATTCGGGAATCGCGGCTCGACGTCGCGTCCCGCAAAGACCCTGGACCTCTTGGGTTCCCGAGCGAGTCTCAACGCGACACGCAGGCAACCACGACCCCCACCCACAGCGCGCAACACAACACCGCCGCCGAAACCACAGCGACCGCGCGGGGGCTCACGCTGACATCGTCGCGCCTGCGCCGCGCCTTCACCAGGCTGACAACCACGACGACGAAGGCAGCGCAGGCCGAGACCACATACGGCAACGCCGTGAGACCCCACTCACGGCCGGCCGCCCCGTGCACGACGACCACCGCCGTGACGGCGGTGGCGGACAACGCGGTTCGGCGCCAGGCGAGCGCCGTTCGTTCCGCCTGCAGGCCAACGTCTCTCGGCGCCTGCGCACTCACGAGAACACAACCGCCGCGCCCGCCAACGCCGCGACGGCGAATGTCCCCGCGGCCAGGACCCGGATGAGGCCGAAATCCGGCAGGGGCGCGTCGCGCCGCATCGCCTTCTGAACCTTCCGCCAGTGCGAGAACGCACCGCCCGCGAGGGCGATGGAGAGGCCGATACAGCTCAGGGCGAGGGCGACGCGCGCGCCCGGGTTGTGGAACGCGACGGCGAGCTGATCGACGGCCACGCCGCCCGCGAGCAGCCCCAGCGACGTGCGTATCCACGCCAGGAACGTCCGTTCGTTGGCAAGCGTGAATCGGTAGTCGGGTTCGCGTTCCTCGGCACCCGCTTCATCCGGCGACACCGAGACCTCCTTCTCTCCACTCCCCCGGCAAGGCCCTCTACCTGGACCTTCGCCAGGTAGCAGGAATCTCTCCCTGCCGGTCCACGGAGGCGGACAAGGGGGTTGACAATGACGTTTTCAACTTTGAGTATGTCATTTGCACTCGGAGCTTCCGAGTGAGAGGCATCACAGAAAACTTGGAGGAGGAAGCATGACGGAACGCGTGGAATCGGTTCGCTCGGGCGCCCTGTTCGATCAGGTGGGCGAGGCGTGGCGTCAGTTCGGGCGCACCATCGTCTTCGATGACCCGGATACCGATACGCCCCTGCTGCGGGCGGAGGGTCTTCGTTTCGCCACCCGGTACCTGGCGGCAGGCGCCCTCCTGAGCATGGAACTGGCCGATCCGGCCTATCCGGAGTTCGGCCGCTGGGCAGACACCACCTGCAGCTGGGGCATCGACAACCCCGATGTGATCTACACCCTCGCCGCGGTCAGCGGCGACCGCACCTACCGGATCCACGGCGACCGGGGCACTGCCCACTACTTCGACATCCAGGTCCACTCGCCGCACTTCTGCGAGGCACCCGACTACCGGATCAACTCCAATATCGACAGCCGCACCCTGACGGCCGGAACTGACGAGGCGTTCGAGCTACTCCTCGGTCCCGAGCGTCCGGCCGGCTACACCGGAAACTGGTTGACCATCGACACCGAGGCGGGCTCACTGTGCGTTCGACAGGTGTTCAGTGACTGGGCGACGGAGCGCCCAGCCAACCTCGTGATCGAGAGCGTGGATGCCGTCTACCCGCCGCCCGCCCCGCTGTCGGAGGCCGACGTCGCGGCGCGCGCCGAGCGGCTTGTTCGCTGGCTGGACAAGGCCGGATCCTATTGGGACAACATGTGCAAGCTGTCCCTCACAACCCCCGCCAACACCCTGGAATTCACTCCGCTCAGCGACAGCGCGTGGGGTGGCTTCCAGAATCAGGCATACGGCATGGGCAATTTCCGGTGCGCGCCCGACGAAGCGGTGATTCTGGAGTTCACTCCTCCGCAGTGCCACTACTGGAGCTTCGGTACCGGGAACTGGTACTGGGAGACCGTCAACTGGTTCTCTCGCCAGTCCTCTCTCAATCATGCCCAGGCCCGCCTCGATGCGGACGGCGTCTTCCGTGCGGTCATCTCCCACCAGGATCCGGGCGTGCCGAACTGGCTGGACACCGGCGGGCACACCCACGGCACCATCAACGGCCGCCTGCTGCTGACCGACAGTGTTCCGAATCCGACCATGCGGCTCGTGCCCCTCGAGGACGTCCGGAAGTACCTGCCCTCGGAGACGCCGACCGTGACCCCTGCCGAGCGCACGGAGCAGATTCGGCTCCGCCGCCGGTCCGCACATCTCCGCAACAGCCACTAGTACCGACCACCTCCGGGATCCCCCCACACCGAAGACCTGCGCGAACCTACACGCCCCTGACAGATCGGGTTATCGGGTCCGCTTTACTGGATCGAGATCAACATGACTGAGACCACGACCAACAGACCTCCCCCACAACCCGGTGACGATCCGCCGATCAGTCGGCGGCAGCGCTGGCGATACGCCGCGGCGCTCGCGCTCATCGTGCTGATATCTGAGCTCGCGCCGATGGAGATCACCTTGGTGTATCCGGCGATTCCACACATGACGCAGGATTTCCGCACCCTGCACCTCGGCTGGGTCCTGACGATGGTGAGTTTGGTCGCCGTGGTCAGCTTGCCGCTGGTCGGCAAACTCGCCGACACCTACGGCAAGAAGCGGGTGATGCTGAGCCTTGCCGTGCTCTTCTCCGTCGGCTCCCTGATCTGCGCGACGGCGGATTCGTTCCCTATGCTGCTGGCCGGCCGCGCCCTCCAGGGCACTGCGGGCGGGATGGTCGCGGTGTCCTACGCGCTGGTCCGCGACACCTTCCCGCGGCGCTGGGTCCCGGTCGCACTCGGCACCGTGGCCGCCGGAATCGGCGTCAGCGCGCTCGCATCGCCGTTCGTCGCCGGCTGGTTCATCGACAACCACGGCTGGCAATCGCTGTTCTGGTTCATGCTCGGCTACGCCGTGCTGCTGATCCCGGTGGTGGCGGTGCTCGTGCCCGAGTCCTCGCTCCGACTCCATCAGCGACTGGACCTACTCGGCGTCGCACTGCTCGGATCGGGGGTCGGGCTGATCCTGGTCGGTGTCAGTCAGGGACCCAAATGGGGTTGGGTCAGCAGCGGGACGCTCGGGACACTGATCGGCGGGGCCGGGCTGCTCATCGCCTTCGTCGTCTGGGAGCTACGCGTCACCGCACCCGCCGTCGACCTCCGGCTGCTGGCCAGCGGTGCGCTGCGTTCCACACTGGTGGCCTACCTGTTCATCGGGTTCATGATCGCCGGGTACGGGCTGCTCATGCCGCAGATGCTGCAGACCCCGGCCCAGGTCGGGATCACCTACGGCGTGGGGTTGACGGCGACAGCGCTCGCGTTGTGGACCTTTCCCACAGGCTTGCTCACCATGGTCTGTGGACCCCTCGGCGGCGCCGTCGCGCGCAGGAGAGGCGCCCGGCTCACTCTCATCGGTGCCGTCTGCGCCATGATCACCGGCCTCGTCGCCGCCGCGGCGCTGCCCGAACAGCGTTGGCAGATCATGGTGATCTCCGCGGTCTTCGGCATCGGAATGGGGCTGTACTACGCGTCCGGACCGAACCTGGTGATGGACGCCGTGCCTGCCGAGCAGAGTGCGGTGGGCGCGGCCATGCTCGGGGTGGTCGCCCAGCTCGGCAATGCGATCGCGGTGACGGTCCTCAGCGTGGTCATGGCACAGAACATCGCGAGCCAGAACCCCAAAACGGGACGAATCACCTACACGGACACGGCATTCCAGCATTCCTTCATCCTCGCAGCGGTGGTCGGCCTCGCTGGCCTCGCTGTCGCTATGAAGATGCGACACGGCCGGGCCCCCGCCACAGGAGGTGCCGTAACGCACTGAGCAGCGTCGAGCGAACGAGCCAACCGGCAATTCGACACCGCTCCTGGGACCGAACGCTATGGCTATCCTCGACTTCGAGAACGGCAATCTCGCCACAACCATGAGGACACACAAGGTGACTTCCGCAGACCAAGAGGCTGTGAACCCCATCGCTACCGCCGCCGTCGATCGGCTGTTCGACCGGCAGCGCGACGGATACCTCACGGAAGCGCAACGCCTCATCCGCGCTTGCAGCAGCCTCATCGCCGAAACCGGTCAGGTGGATCCCCCTGTCGCCGCGATCCTCGAGCGGGCGGGCCTGGCAACCCGCGCGTTCTACCGGCTCTTCAACTCGAAGGAAGAGCTGATCATCGCCGTCCTGCAAGACGGCACCACCACGAAAACCAGCTACGTCATCGAACGTATGTCGTCGGCGAGCACACCGCTCGAACGTGTCGATGCATGGGTTCGAGCCGTCGTCCTCCCCTATACCCAGGATGTATTGCAGGGGTATCGAGCAATCCTGCTCCACACCTACCGGTGGGAGACGATGTTTCCCACCGAACTCGCAGCGATGCGCGAGCAGCTCCTGCAGCCGCTGGTTCACGCAATAGCCGACCTCCGCGGTGACGACGACCCGAAGAACGCTCAGACCGCGGCCGAGATCATTTTCGATGCATTCTTCGGCGTCGCCTGCCGCGCAGAAGCACAAAGGCGGCTGGTCGATCCCGACGAGGTCACCGCCCTCACCCGGATGGCCACGCTCATCGCCACGTCATTCAGCGCCACGGAGTGAACGACTAGTCACCTCGGGGTAACCCTCGTCAGTTCGACCTGACGACGGAGCAATCGCAACGCACAACTCTTCCATGCTTGGCCGCATCTGCGGCCAAGTCTCTTCGGCGATCGCTTTTGCATTGTCGAAGCCCAGAACTCCACCCACAGTGAGAAGGAACCCATGAATTCGAACTATTCCCGTGGGCGCCGTGGCGCCCACCGCGCCCGCGCAACGTGTCTCCGTGCAGGCGCAAGCGCCGCCGCAACACTGGCGATCGGCCTGATGTCGACCGGTGCGGCGCAGGCCGACACGTTCGTGCCGCTGCCCGACGGGCAGAAGGCCGGACCGGGAGCGGTCGTCTCCCGCACCGGCGAGAGCGCCCTGATCTCCCCGTCGCTCGCCGCCAACGGCGCAGGCCGCACCGCCTGGGTCTCCGGCACCGTCACCGCCGACGTCACCGGCATCACCAAGGAGGGCGAGGCAGGACCGTTCAACGCCGCCGCGAACACCCCCGGCACCAACAACTCCTCCACACACGGCATCTCGCGGATCAGCACCGGCTACATCGTCGGCTGCCAGGTCGACATCACCGGCCTCGGCGGCTCGATCGGCGCCTCGATGGACCTCTCGGGACCGTCGGTGTCGGGTTCGCTGACCGTCCCGGTCTCCGCCGGCCAGGTCAAGTTCGTCAGCGTCGCAGGCAAGGACATCAAGAAGAACGGCAAATACTCCGTCCAGTACCAGGACACCCAGCTCGAGATCCAGAACTGCGGCGGCTTCGCCCAGGCCCGCTCCTACACAGTGGTCGAGATCGTCGGCAACGACTACTCCAAGACCACCCTGTACGGCCAGCCCTTCAGCATCGGCTAGCACAGTCCACACCCGAACTTGAAACCTGAACCCTCAAAGGGGAATTCATGAACACCAGCAAGAACGGCCTGCGTCGCGGACTCAAGATCGCGAGCGCAGGCAGCGCCGCCGCCATCGCCCTCGGCTTCTTCTCCGCGGGCGCGGCAAACGCCGACACCCTCGTCCCGCTACCCGACGGCACGATCACCGAGACCCTCGTCGACGGCACCGTCGTCACCATCACCCGCACCGGCGAGTCCGCCAACATCTCCCCGTCCATGGGTGCGACCCCGCTGCACCGCAACGTCTGGGTCTCCGGCAGCGCCAAGGTCGAGGTCTCCGGCGGCGGCGCCGGCACCATCCAGCCCGGCTACATAGTCGCCTGCCAACTCACCCTCGGCGGCAAGACCGGCACCGACGGCAGCATGAAGCGCGACTGGGAGGGCGAGGCGATCAAGACCGCGCCCGACTCGGCAAAGGCCGCCGGCAACCTGTCCATCGGACCCGGCCAGGCCGTGGACTACAAGATCCTCGACCTCGAACTCGCCGACGCCTTCGGCGCCGAACAGCACCGCGCCGCAAACCCCTACAAGGGCAAGGGCAGCGTCACCTGGGCCGACTCCACCCTCGGCGTCAGCGGCTGCGCCGGCTACGCCCAGGCCCGCTCCTACGTCAAGGTCACCGTCAACACCGCAAACGTGACCAGCAACGTCACCCTCTGGGGACAGCCGTTCAGCATCGGCTGACCCCACCGAAGAACGCACCCGGACCCCTCGGCCGCGCCCCTCACACGACCGAACCCGGGTGGCGCCGAGCTCGACGGCGCCGCGGCTCCTGGCCTGCCCCTGGCCCATGAACCACGACCCGGCCACAACGCGACTGTGCGCGAGGTTCCTCGAAACCTCGCGCACAGTCGCGTGTCACAGATCTACCTCAGAACCAGCGAATCACCGTCGACCGAAGCGTTCACCGCGGCGCAGAGACGTCGGCCTGCATGATATTCGCGCGACTGAGGACTACCGGGACCCACAGCGCGGTGAGGGCGGCCATCCCCGCCCACGTGAGGATCAGCCCGTATTCGATTCCGGTTGGGCGGATTCCGGGCGGCAGGCTCTGTTGCGACCAGTAGCCGAGCAGTCCGATCACCGTCCCCACACCCGTTCCCATCACCGCTATCTGCGCGATGGCCCATCGTCGTGACCAGGTGCCCAGCATCGAGACGGCGACCCCGAAGATCACGACGAACACGATGAACAGCCGCAGTGGCGCGGGCGTCGCGACATGTTCCGGGTTGGGCCCTCCCGCGAGTACGGCCCACGCCGGCAGCGACCCCGCGTGGGGAAGCGCGAGGCCAACCGTCAGAACGAGGACCACCGCGGTGATCGCCGGGCGGCGCCACCCGGCCACGAACTCTCGGGTGACTCGATTCTCGATCTCGCGGAAGTCGGCACGGTAGTGGGACAGATCGTCGGTCACGACGTCCTCCTTGGATCGATACCGGTGAGGCGACCCACCAGGGACTGGCGGGCCGCCTCGACTCATCGGGTCAGCCGATGCTGAACGGCTGGCCCCACAGCGTGACGGTGCTGCTGACGTTCTTGGTGCTGGCGGTGACCTTCACGTACGAGCGCGCCTGCGCGTACCCGGCGCAGCCCTCCACACCGATGGTGGAGTCTGCCCAGGTGACGCTGCCGCTCTTGCCCTTGAAGCTGTTGGCGCCCGAGTGCGACTCGCCACCGAAATCGTCGGCCTTCTCGAGGTCGAGGAGCTTGACGTTCTTGGCCTGGCCGGGAGCGATGGACAGGTTGCCCGCGCTCTTGGCGGTCTGCTTGACGCTCTCGCCCTCCCAGTTGGAGGACATGCCGGTGTCGGCGCCGCCCTTGCCGCCGAGGGTCAGCTGGCAGGCCACCACGTAGCCGGGCTCGATCTTGCCGCCGTCGGCGTTGGCGCCGGACAGCTCGACCTTCGCCGAGCCCGACACCCACACATTGCGGTGCAGCGGGGTCGCACCCATCGACGGCGAGATGTTCGCGGACTCACCGGTCATGGTGACGGTGACGACAGTGCCGTCGACGAGAGTCTTGGAGATGGTCCCGCCGGGCAGCGGCACGAAGGTGTCGGCGTTGGCCGCACCCGCGGACAGGAAGCCGACCGCAACGGCCGTGGCCGCGCCGACGGCGGAGATCTGCAGCCCGCGACGCAGGCTGTTCTTGCTGGAGTTCATGAGTTTTCCTCTGAGGGTTCAGGTATCGAGTTCGGGCGTGGACTGGGTCAGCCGATGCTGAAGGGCTGGCCGTACAGGGTGGTCTTGGAGTAGTTGTCGCCGACGATCTCGACCACCGTGTAGGCGCGGGCCTGGGCGAAGCCCCCGCAGTTCTGGATCTCGAGCTGGGTGTCCTGGTACTGGACCGAGTACTTGCCGTTCTTCTTGATGTCCTTGCCCGCGACACCGACGAACTTGACCTGGCCGGCGGAGACCGGGACGGTCAGCGAACCGGAGACCGACGGTCCCGAGAGGTCGATGCCTGCGCCGATGGAGCCGCCGAGGCCGGTGATGTCGACCTGGCAGCCGACGATGTAGCCGGTGCTGATCCGCGAGACCCCGTGCGTGGACGAGTTGTTGGTGCCCTTGTCGTTGGTGGCACCGTTGAACGGCCCCACCTCGCCTTCCTTGGTGATGCCGGTGACGTCCGCGGTGACGGTGCCCGAGACCCAGGCGGTGCGGCCTGCGCCGTTGGCGGCCAGCGACGGGGAGATCAGGACGCTCTCGCCGGTGCGGGAGACGACCGCACCCGGCCCGGCCTTCTGCCCGTCCGGCAGCGGCACGAAGGTGTCGGCGTGCGCTGCGCCGGTGGACATCAGCCCGATCGCCACGGCGGCGGCGGCAGCGCCGACGCCGGCACTACGGAACTTGCTCATAAGATCTCCTTCATAGGCCGCGGCTCATGGGCGCGCGGCACCAAACTTAAATGAAAATGGTTTCCAGTAACCTAGGGAGGGTGGCGGACGCTGTCAAATGCGCCCCCAAGGAAGGGCTTTCGGCCCGGGTCCGCGGCCTCCTGGGCACACTCCACCGCGCGGGCTCTGGTGAGCAGCACGCTGACGACGGAACGGCGAAGGTACGCGTCGACATCACCCTGCTCGGACTGGCGCCCAGACAGGGATGCCGGTTGACGTCGACTAGGCAGACGGCGGCGGGCCACGGGTGCCGGTGCCCGAGCCGACCAGCAGCCAGCGGGCGAGCGGCGGCGAATCTGCCGGGACGCAGACTGCGACAGGTACCAGGACCGGCACCTCGGTCAACGGCGCCGGAACTCTCCGACTCAGGGCCGAAAGCGCTGAGACACATCCGCGTTCACCGGCGCGGATCAATACGGCGGTCACCGCGACGGCGGCGGCGTGCGCGGCCACCATCTGCGGACCGAGCTGCGGCCCGTGCACGTGAACGGCGCCCATCGCGAGCGCGATGTGCCCGATCGCCTGGCCCAGGGTCAGCGCGGCAGCCACGAACAGCAGCTGATGTCGATCCACCCGCACGGATGCGATGACCGCACCGATGGCCGCGCAGCCCAGCATCAGCAGGACCACCGAACTCTCCGCGGGAGCCGTGCCCCCGCCCAGCGCGTGAGCGGCGACGCTCACCGCGCCGGAGGTCGAGCCCACGAAGGCGCCGCGCATCCGCGCGATCGTCGTCCCCTGTGAGCCCACACGCGAAGAATACAAGGCACTACTACAACGGCTAGTACCCAGGATCGGTTGTCGGCGAAGGTATCTACCGGGGCGGTTCGGTCTGGTAGGCGTCCACCGCCCGTTGCAGCCGATCGAGCGCCTCACGCAGCTCCGCGATGGCCCTGTTCAGTTCATCGGCGGTCGCCGGATTCGCGACCGCGGGCGGCGGCGGACCCGCCGGTTCCCCCGCAGGCGGCGGCGCTGGCGGCGGCCCCGCGCCCGATCCCGGCGCCGTGGCCGCGCCGCCGGTGCCCGCCCCGAACACCTGGTCCAGCGCCTCCGCCAGGGTGGGCGCGTATCCCACCCGGACGCCGCCCGTGGCCCCCGGCTCCCGGTAGCTGACCAGCAGGCGCGCGAGCTGGGGGAAGGTCGACGTGTTCTGTTCCGACGCGATCCGCTCGGTGTACAGCGGCTCCACGTAGAGCACCCCGCCGTCGGCGATCGGCAACGTCAGCAGGTTGCCGTACTGGATCCGGTTGGACCGCTCCAGCAGGGTCCGCTCCGACGCCACCCGGGTGTCCGAGATCATCGAGTTCTGGATCTGCTGCGGGCCCTGCGTCAGGGTGTCGGTCGGCAGTTCGAGCACGGTCAGCTTGCCGTAGTCCTCGGGATCGGAGTGAGCCGAGATGTAGGCGGAGAGGAACTCGCGCCGGAATCCGACCATCGTGCTGGCCAGCCGGAACGACGGCTCGGCGGTCGCCTGGTCCCCCACCAGCACGTAGAACGGCATCTGGTACGGGTTGGACTCGACGGTCGGGTCGCTCGGCACCGACCAGAATGCGTTGGTGGTGAAGAACTCTCGCGGATCATCGACGTGATACTTCGCGAGCATCTCGCGCTGGATCTTGAACAGGTCCTGCGGGTACCGGAAGTGGGCCCGCAGCTCGGCGGGAACGGAACCCTCGGGTTGCACCGTGCCGGGGAACGCGCGCATCCACGCCTCGAGCACCGGGTCCTGCTGGTCGACCTGGTACAGGGTGACCGTGCCGTCGTAGGCGTCGACGGTGGCCTTCACCGAGTTGCGGATGTAGGACACCTCCCCGCCCGACCGCACAGGCGTCGGCTCGGGGCCGACCACCAGGTCCTCGAGCGAACTGCGCTGCGCGTACGGGTAGTTGTTCACGGTGGTGTACGCGTCCACGATCCACACGATCTTCCCGCCCACCACGGCGGGATAGGGGTCGTGGTCGGTGGTCAGCCAGGGGGCCACCAGATGCACGCGCTCGGCCGGGGACCGATTGAAGATGATCCTCGATTCGGATCCGATCGCCTTGGAGAAGATGATGTTGCGCTCGGAGTACTTGACAGCGAACGCCATCCGGTTGAACCAGTTCCCGATCGAGACACCGCCGGTCCCGTCGTAGGTGTAAGTGGACGTGTCGGTGTCGTACTCGCGTGGCGCGGAACCCTCCGGACCACCGACGATCGCATAGTCGGGGTCGGTCCTCGCGATCAGTTCACCGAAGTAGATGCGCGGCTGGTCCACTCGGATGACCTGGTGGCCCGAGCCCTGGCTGGCGATGTCGCTGACCGTGTACACGGGATACCCGCTGTTGCTGCTCGAGGTGTCGCCCACCGCCTCCCGCACCGCGGCGTTCACCCGGTTCGCAGGCGCCGCGACGAACCCGTCGCCGTGGGTGTACACCGTGTGCTGGTTGACCCACTGGGTCTGATTGCCGCTCAGGCTGCTCGGGGTCAGCTCGCGGGCCGCGACGACGTAGTCGCGCAGCGTGCCTTCGATCACGTACCGATCGAGGTCGAGCGTCGAGGGGAACGCGTAGAAGTTCTTGAGCTGTTGCTGCTGGATGAAGGTGTGCGAGAGCAGGTTCGGATCGAGCAGCCGGGCGTTCGCGATCGTCGTCACGTCGGCGGGCACGTCCCGGGGCGACTTGGTGCCGATGCCCGGATACGGCAGGAATTCGACCTTGTCCGCGCCGACCCCGTACGCCTGGCGGGTGGCCTCGATGTTGCGCTCGATGTACGGGCTCTCCCGGTCGGCGGCGTTGGGACGGACCGAGAACTGCTCAACGGCCAGCGGCCAGACCGCGCCGACCAGGATCGAGGACAACAGCAGGAGGATCGCGGCCAATGCCGGCACCCGGAGGTCGCGCAGCACGATCGCGGCGAAGAATGCGGCGGCGCAGATGAGGGCGATCGCGAGCAGGATCAGTCGCGCCGGGAGCACCGCGTTGATGTCGGTGAAGCCACCGCCGGTGAACGTGGGCTCCTTGCGGCCGCTCGAGAGCAGCGCGTACCGGTCGAACCAGTACGCGACCGCCTTGAGCAGGATGAACGTCCCCGCGAGCACGGCGAGCTGGACACGGGCGGCCCGGCTGACCCCGCCCTCGCTCCAGGAGATCCGCACCCCGCCGAACAGGTAGTGCGTCGCCAGGCTCGCCAGGAAGGCGAACACGGTCGCCACGAACAGCCAGTTCAGGACCGACCGATAGAAGGGCAGGTCGAAGACGTAGAAGCCGACGTCGAGACCGAACTGCGGATCCGTGACCCCGAACGCGCCGCCGTGCAGGAACAGCTGTACCGTCTCCCAGCTCGACTGCCCGATCAGACCGCACAGCAGCCCGAGGACGATGGGGATGCCCAGACCGAACAGGCGTGGCCTGCGCCGCACGAAATCGCGATAGATCCGGATCGGATCGTCCTCGGCCCGCCCCGGCAGGAACACCGGTCGGGCGCGGTACGCCAGCAGCACCGCGAGGAACACGGCCCCGCCGACGAGCACGGCCACCGCGGCGAACAGCAGCAGCCTGGTCACCAGCATCGTCACCCAGACGGTCCGGTATCCGACCTCACCGAACCACAGCCAGCTGGTGTACATGCCCACCAGCACGGGGAGCACGATCAGGGCCGCGAGCAGGGCAACCGCCGACAGCAGCAGGATCCGACCGCGCCGGGACAGCTGCGGTAGACCTTCGACCGGCCGATTGCCCACTTCCCACGCTCCAGGTCCGAGCGCGTCGCGGCCTACCGGCCTGTTCTCACCAGCGTCACCGCCGACGTGTGTCCGTTTCGCCCCATTCTACTGGCGCTGGCCCGGACCGCGGGGGGTCGCCGCCGCCACCGCCGAGTGTGCACCTGCCGACGCAAACCCCCAGGTCGGGCGACGGAAGCTGCACACTCGGCGGGGTCAGGAGTCGGCGAGCAGCACGTCCGCGTCGAAGCAGGTGTGGGTGCCGGTGTGGCAGGCCGCGCCCTCCTGGTCGACGATCAGCAGCACGCTGTCGCCGTCGCAGTCGAGCCGCACCTCGTGCACATACTGGGTGTGCCCGGAGGTCTCGCCCTTGACCCAATACTGCTGGCGGGATCGCGAATAGTAGGTGCCCTTGCGGGTTTCCAGAGTGCGTGCGAGCGCCTCGTCGTCCATCCACGCGACCATCAGCACCGCGCCGGTGGCCCGCTCCTGGGCGACCGCACTGAACAGTCCGGCATCGTTTCGCTTCAGCCGTGCGGCGATTGCGGGATCGAGACTCATCGGACCACGATACCTTCGGCCCGCATGGCGGCCTTCACCTGCGGGATCTCCAGGTCGCCGAAGTGGAAGACGCTGGCGGCGAGCACCGCGTCCGCGCCCGCCTGCACGGCAGGGGCGAAGTGGTCCACCGCGCCCGCGCCGCCGCTGGCGATGACCGGCACGTGCACCGCGGCCCTTGCGGCCCGGATCATCGGCAGGTCGAACCCGGCCTTGGTGCCGTCCGCGTCCATCGAGTTCAGCAGGATCTCCCCCACCCCGAGCTCGGCGCCGCGCAGCGCCCACTCGATCGCGTCGATCCCGGTGCCACGCCTGCCACCGTGTGTGGTGACCTCCCAGCCGGACGGCGTCGGCTCCTGCCCCTCTGGCACGGTCCGCGCGTCCACCGACAGCACGATGCACTGCGACCCGAACCGCTGGCTGAGCTCGCGCAGCAGCTCCGGGCGCGCGATCGCGGCGGTGTTGACGCTGACCTTGTCCGCACCCGCCCGCAGCAGGCGGTCCACGTCCTGCTCGGTGCGCACCCCGCCGCCGACGGTGAGCGGGATGAATACCTGCTCGGCCGTGCGGGTCACCACGTCGATCATGGTCCCGCGGTCCGAGGTGGACGCGGTGACGTCGAGGAAGGTCAGCTCGTCGGCGCCCTGCGCGTCGTACAGCGCCGCCAACTCGACGGGATCGCCCGCGTCGCGCAGGTTCTCGAAGTTCACGCCCTTCACGACGCGGCCCGCGTCCACGTCCAGACACGGGATGACCCGAACCGCCACCGTCATTGCGTCAGCCTTCCTGCCGGTAGCCCCGGGTCCCGGTCCAGGTAGTCACCCGGATCGCCCAGAGCCACAAGAATATTCAATACCTCTTCGTGCACCCCCGGCGCCGCGGCGAGCACCGACGTCGACCCGATGTGCCAGGGCGCGCCCGCCAGGTCGGTGACCACACCGCCCGCCGCTCGCACCAGGGCGACGCCAGGCGCGTTGTCCCAGGGGTTGTGGCCGAACACCACCGACGCGCCGAGCGCGCCACCGGCGGTGAAGGCCAGGTCGGCGCCGGTGCTGCCGTGCATCCGCAGCCGCCTGCTCACCCGGCTCAGTTCGCCGAGCGCCCGCACCCGGTACGGCCCGGGGATCGGTCCCCTGCCGTCGACGTTGAACGCGCCGAACCCGACCAGCGAATCGGACAGCGACGCACTCGCCAGCGGCGGCAGCGCCTCCCCGTTGCAGAGCACTGGGCCGTCGACAACCGCCGCATAGCGCCGGCCCATCGCCGGCAGCCAGGTCAGCCCGAGCACCGGGACCCCGTCATCGAGCAGCGCCAGCAACATCCCCGCGGTCGGCAGGCCGGACGAGTAGTTCAGGGTGCCGTCGATCGGGTCCAGCACCCACACCGGCCCCTCGGTCAGGTCCGGTCCGCCGAATTCCTCACCGTGCACGCCGATTCCGGTCAGCTCGGTCAATTCCGCGCTGAGCCGTCGTTCCAGCTCGAGGTCGAGCTCCGTGGCGAAGTCACGGGCGCCCTTGCTCACCGCGCTCGGCGCGCCGACGCCCTCGAGAAAGCGCTCCTGCGCCGCGTCCAGCAGGCCGCTCGCGATGGAGAGCAGCTCGTGTGGATCGCGGGGCAGGCTCATGTCCGGCGCTATCGCGAGACCGCGGCGAGCGCCTCGGGAAGCGTGAACCGCCCGGCGTACAACGCCTTTCCGACGATGGAGCCCTCGACGCCCAGGTCGACGAGGCCGGCGATCGCGACGAGGTCCTCGATGCTGGAGACGCCGCCGGAGGCCACGACCGGCGCCTTGGTGGCGCCGCAGACCTGGCTGAGCAGCTCCAGGTTGGGGCCGGTGAGGGTGCCGTCCTTGCCGACGTCGGTGACGACGTAGCGCGAGCAGCCGTCCCGGTCGAGACGCTCGAGGGTCTCGAACAGGTCGCCGCCCTCGGTGACCCAGCCGCGTCCACGCAGCTGGTAGCGGCCGTCGACGTTGCGCACATCGAGGCCGACCGCGATCCGGTCGCCGTACTCACCGATGGCGCGGGCACACCACTCGGGGTTCTCGATGGCGGCGGTGCCGAGGTTGACGCGCGCGCAGCCGGTGGCCAGCGCGGCCCGCAGCGATTCGTCGTCGCGGATGCCGCCGGACAATTCGACCTTCACGTCGAGTTCGCCGACCACCCCGGCGATCATGTCGCGGTTCGACCCGCGGCCGAAGGCGGCATCCAGGTCGACCAGGTGCACCCACTCGGCACCGTCGTTCTGCCACGCGAGGGCGGCATCCCGGGGGGATCCGTAGCTTGTCTCGCTGCCTGCCTCTCCCTGAACGAGGCGAACAGCTTCACCGTTGGCAACATCTACAGCAGGCAAAAGGACCAGGCTCACGTGCGCCTACCCTAGTCCGTCATCGCGGCGAGCCGGTTCCCGGGTCGCCGCCCTGTTCGCCCGCGCTCTGTTCGTCGTCCGCGGAGTCGTCGAGCGCGCGCCGGGTCATCCGGGTGGAGACGAGGCCCATCGCCGCGATCGCACCCGCGACCCCGGCGAGGACGATGACCAATCCCACCACCGGTCCCGGCTTCAGCACCGCCAGCAGGACGGTCGCGAGCGCGAGGACGGCGGCGGCGGAGCCGAGCGAGAACAGGGCGAGGCGCCCCATCGACAGGCCGCGCCGCTGCCCGGTCACAGGCTGCGGACCCAGTTCTCCAGCAGCGCGGCACCGGCGTCACCGGACTTCTCCGGGTGGAACTGGGTGGCCGAGAGCGGTCCGTTCTCCACAGCGGCCAGGAACGGCCCGCCGTGGTCGGCCCAGGTCAACTTCGCGGGCGCGATCAGGTCGGAGTCGGCGAGCTCCCACTTCTGCACGGCGTAGGAGTGCACGAAGTAGAAGCGGGTGTCGGCGTCGATGCCGTCGAACAGCACGCTGTCCGCCGGGGCCTGCAGGGTGTTCCAGCCCATGTGCGGGAGCACCTCGGCCTGCAGCATCTCGACGGTGCCCGGCCACTCGCCGCAACCGTCGGCCTCCACGCCGTGCTCGACGCCGCGCTCGAACATGATCTGCATGCCGACGCAGATGCCGAGGACCGGCCTGCCGCCCGCGAGCCGCTGGCCGATGATGCGCTCGCCGCGGACGGCGCGCAGGCCCTCCATACAGGCCGCGAAGGCACCGACGCCGGGGACCACCAGTCCGTCCGCGGCCAGGGCGACGGCGGGGTCCGAGGTCACCTCGACGTCCGCACCGACGCGGGCGAGGGCTCGTTGGGCCGAATGCAGGTTGCCGGAGCCGTAGTCGAGGAGGGCGACGGAGGTCATGGCGCAACTCTATCGGCCCGGACCCACGCCACCGGAATCACCAGCGCGATGGCCGCAGCCGCGATCGCGAACACCCAGGTGTAGCCGGCGAAACCGGCGACGACTCCGAGCGTGAGCGCACCGATCCCCGTCCCGGCGTCGTAGCTGACGTTCCAGGCGGCACTCGCCGCACCGAGCCTGGCCGGCCCGGCACCGGTGAACAGCGAGACCAGGGCCTCGTTCTGGCAGGCCCCGAACCCGAGCCCGAACGCCACCGCGCCCGCCATCAGGAATCCGACCTGGCCGTCGCCGATCACGCCTGCCGCGAACAGCCCGGCACCGAGCGTCGCGCAGGCCAGCGCAGGCACCATCGAACGGCCGTGGCCGAACCGGTCGGCCAGTGCGCCCGCGCCGTACCGCCCGACCAGGATCGCCCCGCTGACCACCGCGAGTGCCACGCCCGCGATCGCCGCCCGGTCCTCGACCGCGATCGGGAGCAGGCTGGTGACCCCGCCGTACGCCGAGGCCACCACGACCATCGCCAGGCAGGGCACCAGCAGCAGGCGAAGCGGCAGCCGTCCCCGCGGGCCGGCCCCCACTGGCCGTGTGATCGACGGCAGCGCGGCGATCGAGGCGATGGACAGCAACGGCACCAACGCCGCGAGCACGAACACCAGCGAGGACTGGCCGCGGCCGAACAGCGCCAGACCCAGTGGCAGCGCGACCATCTGGGCCAGCGAGATGGCGATGCCCTGGGCTCCGGTCGCCCGGCCGAGGATCTCCTTGGGCGCCAACTCCCCGATCAGCGCGCTGCCCGCCACCGTCACCAGGCCGAAGCCGATTCCGCGCACCGCCGAGATGATCAGCGCGGGAACGGCTTCGGTGGACAGCAGAAAGGCGAGCGAGGGCAGACCGAGCAGCAGGCAGCCGACGGCGAGCACCCATCGGTACCCCCAGCTCCGCAGCAGGGTCGGCGTGCAGAGTTGGGTGGCGACGGTGGTCGCCATGAAGATAGCGGTGCTCGCGCCCGCGAGCGCGTCCGAGCCACCCGCCTGCTTGATCGCGAACGGGACCACCGGCAGCAGCAACGACCACCCGCCGAAGGTGGTCGCTGCCATGAGGAACGCCACCGGCAGCCCTCGGGTACGCCAGAGGCCGCCGGGTGCCGTCGCCCCGGAGACCGCGCCCATCAGATCAGCCGCAGGACCCCGCCCGCGGCCGCGATGATCGCCAGTGCGAGCAGCACGCCGGAGGCGAACTTGTTGACGGTCCACATCGAGTACGCGCCGCCGATCGCGAATCCGGCCGCGATGAACAGGACGTAGATCAGCGCGTCACTCATCTACAGCGCGCCCTTGGTCGACGGCACCCCGGACACCCGCGGGTCGGGCTCGACGGCCTCGCGCAGCGCACGGGCGACGGCCTTGAACTCGGCCTCGGTGATGTGGTGCTGGTCGCGGCCGTAGAGCACCCGAACGTGCAGCGCGATCCGCGCGTTCGAGGCGATCGACTCGAACACGTGCCGGTTGATCACCGTGGCGTAGGGAACGCCCGGGTAGCCGCCGATGACGGCGTGCAGCATGTGCTCCGGCTCGCCGGTATGCACGCAGTACGGGCGGCCGGAGACGTCAACGGACGCGTGCGCGAGGGTCTCGTCCATCGGGATGAACGCGTCGCCGAACCGGCGGATGCCGCGCTTGTCCCCCAGTGCCTGACCGAGCGCTTGGCCCAGCACGATCGAGGTGTCCTCGACGGTGTGGTGGGCCTCGATCTCGATGTCGCCCTCGGCCTTGACCGTCAGGTCGAAGCTGGCGTGGCTGCCGAGCGCGGTCAGCATGTGGTCGAAGAACGGCACGCCGGTGGAGATGTCGACGATCCCGGTGCCGTCGAGGTTCAGCTCGACGGCGATGGAAGATTCCTTGGTGGTGCGCTCGACCTTCGCGATCCGCCCGGTCATCGTGTCTCCTCAGTGATCTCCGTTGTGACAAGCTCCGTTGCGACGAGCTTCTTGCTCACCCGCAACAGCTCGTCGTTCTCCGCGGCCAGCCCAATGGTCGCACGCAGATAGCCCTCGATCCCCACATCGCGGATCAGCACGCCCTCGTCGAGGTAGCGCCGCCAGGTGGCGGCAGCATTGGAGAACTGACCGAACAGCAGGAAGTTCGCGTCCGACTCGATCACCCGGAAGCCCATCGCCGTGAGCTCAGCGGACACCCGGTCGCGCTGCGCGGCGAGCTCCGCCACGCTGGCCAGGGTCTCGTCCGCGTGCCGCAGCGCCGCCCTGGCCGCGGCCTGGGTGATCACCGAGAGGTGATACGGAAGACGCACCAGCAGAAGCGCTTCCACCACGGCGGGCGCCGCCGCCAGGTAGCCCAGCCGACCGCCCGCGAAGGCGAAGGCCTTGCTCATCGTGCGGCTCACGACCAGCTTGGTCGGGAACTCGTCGATCAGCGTGATCGCGCTCGGGCCCGAGGAGAACTCGCCGTACGCCTCGTCCACGATGACGATGCCCGGCGCCGCGGTCAGGATGCGACGCAGGTCGGACAGCGGAACGCTGTGCCCGGTGGGGTTGTTCGGGCTCGTGACGAACATGACGTCGGGCCGGTGCTGCGCGATCGCCGACACAGCGCTGTCCACGTCCAGCGAGAAGTCCGACCGCCGGAACACCGGCAGCCATTTGGTCTCGGTGCCGTCCGAGATGATCGGGTGCATCGAGTACGACGGCACGAAGCCCATCGCGCTGCGCCCTGGCCCGCCGAAGGCCTGCAGCAACTGCTGCAGGATCTCGTTGGAGCCGTTGGCCGCCCACACGTTGTCGACGGTGACCGCGACACCGGTCTGCCTGGTCAGGTACGCGGCCAGGTCGGTCCGCAACGCCACCGCGTCGCGGTCCGGGTACCGGTGCAGCTCGGCGGCCGCCTCCCGGACCGACTCCGCGACATCGTCGATCAGCGCACGGGTCGGCGGGTGTGGGTTCTCGTTGGTGTTCAGCTGCACGGGCACCGTCAGCTGCGGTGCGCCGTAAGGAGACTTGCCGCGCAGGTTCTCCCGGATGGGTAGCTCGTCGATGCTCGCCGCCGAACCGGGTACCGGACCGCCGCTCACCGAAGTGCCTCGAAGCGCAGCCGCACGGCCTCGCCGTGCGCGGGCAGGTCCTCGGCGTTCGCGAGGGCGATCACGTGCCCGGAGACGTCCTTCAGGGCCGCTTCCGAGTAGTCGACGACGTGGATGCCGCGCAGGAAGGTCTGCACGCTCAACCCCGACGAGTGCCTCGCGCAGCCGGCGGTCGGCAGCACGTGGTTCGAGCCCGCGCAGTAGTCACCGAGGCTGACCGGCGACCACGGGCCGACGAAGATCGCACCCGCGGAACGGACCCGGGCGGCCACCGCCGAGGCGTCCTCGGTCTGGATCTCGAGGTGCTCGGCGGCGTACGCGTTGACCACGCGCAGGCCGTCCTCGACGGAGGAGACCAGCACCGTCCCGGACTGGCTGCCCGCCAGCGCCGTCGCGACCCGCTCGCTGTGCTTGGTGAGCTCGAGCTGGGCGGTGAGTGCGTCGTCCACCGCGTCCGCGAGTTCCACGCTGGTGGTGACGAGCACGCTTGCGGCCATCACGTCGTGCTCGGCCTGGCTGATGAGGTCGGCGGCGACGTGCACTGGGTCGGCGGTGTGATCCGCGAGGATCGCGATCTCGGTCGGTCCGGCCTCGGCGTCGATCCCGACCAGCCCTCGGCACAGCCGCTTGGCCGCGGTGACATAAATGTTGCCGGGCCCGGTGATCAGATCGACCGGTGCGAGTTCGGCATCATCGCCGACGGCGGTGCCGTCCCGTGTCACGTCGGTGCCGCCGTATGCGAGCAGCGCGACGGCCTGGCCTCCGCCGACCGCCCACACCTCGTCGACGCCGAGCAGCTCGGCCGCCGCGAGGATCGTCGGGTGCGGCAGGCCACCGAAGGCGGCCTGCGGCGGAGACGCCACGACGAGCGACTCGACGCCCGCGGCCTGCGCCGGGACGACGTTCATCACGACGGACGACGGGTAGACCGCGTTGCCGCCGGGCACGTAGAGCCCGACCCGGTCCACCGGCACCCAGCGCTCGGTCACCGTGCCGCCGGGCACCACCTGCGTGGTGGTGTCGGTGCGCCGCTGGTCGGCGTGCACGAGCCGGGTCCGCTCGATCGCGACCTCGAGGGCGGCGCGCACCGCCAGATCGAGCTCGGCCAGCGCCTTGGTCAGCTCGGCGCGCGGCACCCGGACCCGGTCAGGCCGGACCCCGTCGAACTTCTCGCCGAACTCGAGCGCCGCCTCGGCGCCCCGGTCGCGGACCGCCTCGACCATCGGACGCACCTGATGCAGCACCGCGTCCACATCCACTCCACCTCGGGGCAGCGCGGCCCGGAGTTCGGCCGTGGTGGGTGTTCGACCGCGCAGATCCACGCGGGCGAGCTCGGTGCGGGCAGGCATGAGGGTCCCTTCAGAGGAATGGGTTTGTACTGATTATCCAGGATAGGTCCACGCCATTTTCCGCTGGCCGCCGCGACCGCGGGTTTCGTTCGTCGCCTGCCGCGCTCGGACACCGCTGCGCGTACGCTGACAAGGCGGTTCGTGGAGAGGACCGACCATGACTCACGACGCGCGATCGATCGCAGAACAGAACACGGCATTGCCCCCGGATGACGGCCAGGAACGATTCGCGGGCTACGGGGTGATGGGGGCGCCGTTCGCCAGCGGACACTGCCTGGCGCTGCGGCATTTCCCTGCCAGCTCCGTCGGCGACGGCTACGACTCGGTGTGGCATCGGGACCCCGCGGGCGAGTGGACGATCTACAGCAGCGTTCGGCCCGAGGTCAGCTGCGCTCGGTATTTCGGCTCCGCCACCGAGGACGCGCGGACCGCGGACATCTCGGTGAGGTGGACCGGTCCGGCCGCCTTCACGGTCACGGTGGACGACAGGCTCGTGTGGGATCTCGAGCTGGGAAAGTCGGCGGCGACGACCGCGATGACGGGCCTCGGCCGGCTGATGCCCGCGGCGCTGTGGCGAAGCGATGCCGTCCTCTCGCTGATGGGGCGCGTGGCCGGACCCGCACTCGGGGTCGGCCAGGTCCGGCTGACCGGCAACTCCGCCAACGGCCAGCGATTCCGGGCGAACCCCCGGATGCTGTGGACCCTCGACGAAAGCCGGGCGACCATCGACGGAGTCGATCTCGGACCACCAGGGCCGCTCCGCGAACAGGCACACCTCGGCGACTTCTGGATCCCGCAGCGAGGGATGTTCGTCGTCGGCGAGGCCTACTTCGAGGGTTGACGCGACGATCTCCGTCTGGCGAACGCACCGAGAGCCAGCAGCGCGACCATGAGCGCGCACGATGCGGGCACCCAGTTGCCGAGGCGGTCGAACACGGTGTCCTCCCCCGCCATCGGCACGTCGACGATCAGCGCGCCGCTCTCGGCGGCGGGCATCCACGCGAGCAAGTTGCCCCGGGCGCCGAAGGCAGCGGAGACGCCGGTGAGCGCGGCCGCGGCCACCGGGCGTCCCGTCTCGGCGGCCCGCAGCGCGCCGAAGCTCGCGAGCTGTGCGGGCGCCCAGCTGCCCTGGAAGGTCGCGGTCGACGACTGGTAGACCAGCAGCGCGGCGCCGTTCCTCGCCTGTGCGCGGGCCAGGTCCGGGAAGGTCTGCTCGAACGAGATCAGCGGCCCGATGGCCAGACCCTCGACGTCCATCACCACCAACTTCTCGCCTGCCTCACGGTTCTGGCCCGCCGCGGCGGTGACCCGGGTGAGCCACCCGAGCTGGTCGCGGAACGGCACGTACTCGCCGAACGGCACCAGCCGGGTCTTCCGGTACTCGGCCTCGATCCCGTCCGGGCCGATCAGGGTCGACGTCTTCGCGATGGCTCCGCTGCCAGGGACCCGCGCATCGACGTTCACCAGTAGCTCGGCCCCGACGGAGCCCGACAGCGCGGTGAGCCGGTCGAGCAGGTCGGGTCTGGCGGTGAGGTCCTCGCCGACGCTGCTCTCGCCCCACACCACGAGATGCACCGGGCGGCCGAGTCCGCGGGTCAGCTCTTCCTGGCGGATCAGCAGGTCGTCGTGCCCCATCCCCGGTTGCACGAGCGCCACCGGCACGGCCGCGGCATCGGGCAGCTCGGGTCGTGTCGCGGACCAGAGCGGACCGGCGGCGACCGCCACGAGGCAGGCGGCCGCGCCGACGTACCGCGGCGTGCCGCGGCCGACGAGCAGGATCGCGAGCCCGACGTTGGCCGCGACCACGGCGAAGCCCACCAACCAGACCCCACCGACCGACGCGAGCGCCAGCACGCTCGGCCGACGCCACTGCGTCGACCCGAACAGCGACCACGGCCCGCCGAGCCAGTGCCAGGACCGCACGGTCTCGATCAGCACCCAGCCGGCAGGCACTCCGACCACGGCCAGGGCCGCCCGCGCCGGTGTCTCGGCGCCGCGCAGCAGGGCCCGCGCCAGAATCCCCCACCCGGTCCACAGCAGCGCGAGCAGGCCGATCGCAAACGGGAAGAAGTAGACCAGGTTCGGCGCCAGCCAGTACTGCGTCCCGGCCAGGAACCCGACACCCGCGAGCCACCCACGCAGCGCCGCCTCCCGCGGGGTGCCGGCCGCGCGCAGCAGGAGCAGGACCGGCACCAGCGCCACCCAGGCCAGGAGATCGAGACCAGGCGCGGGGAATGCGACCAGCGGCAGTGCCCCGGCGATCAGGACGGCGCCGCGGGCCGGCCAGCGCGAGCGCACCGCTCAGACGGCGGTGAGGGCGGGCGCCTCGGCGGCCGGTGTGCAGGTGCGGATGAACTCGCCCACCCTGGCGATCGCCCGCTCCGCCTCCGGGATCAGACCGGCGGCCGCCTGGAAGACGTGGACCTGACGATCCCAGACCTCCAGGGTCACCTCGACCCCCGCTGCCCCGAGGCGCTGCGCCATCAGCTCCGCGTCGGGGTAGAGGATCTCGGTCGAGCCGACGTGGATCAGCACCGGCGGCAACCCCGCCAGCACCCCGTTCACCGGGGAGGTTCTCGAGTTCGCGCCCGCCCTCGCGGCCGCGACGTCCGCCAATGCGAGCAGGACCGAGCGCGGGATCAACGGGCAGCCATCGGCGCCCGGGTGCGCCAGCTTGGTCGCGGGATCGATGTCGGTGAGCGGAGACAGTGCGACGAGTCCGGCTGGCGTGGGCAGGCCCAGTTCGGCGATCGCGATCGCCGTCGCGAAGGTCAGATAGCCACCGGCCGAGTCGCCTGCGATGACGATCCGCTTGCCCTCGAAACCCTGCTCCAACAGCCACCGATACCCTGCGACGCCGTCCGCGATGGCCGCGTCGATCGAATGCTTGGGCAGCATCCGGTAGTCGACGGCGAGCACCGGCGCCCCTGCCGCGCCGGAGATCCGTGAGACCAGATTTCGGTGTGTGTTCAGCCCACACGTGAGGAAGCCGCCGCCGTGCAGGTACAGCACCACCGCGTCGCGCATCGCGTCGCGGGCCTGGAGCCATTCGGCGTCACAGTGCTCGAGGCGAATCCGGCGCCTGCCCACTCCCCGGCCCGGCGGAACGATCCTGGCCGCGAGGTCCAATGCTCCCGCGGGCCACAGCGCGCTCGGCCAGCGGGCCCACACCTCGAGGGCGGGCTTGACGGTGAGCCGGATCGACTCGGCCAGGATCCTGGACCGGAGGCTGGCACCGGCAATGAAACGCGGCTCCGCGGCGACTGCGATCCGTGGGGATCGCGTCGATCGTGCCCGGCGGACGGACCGCCCCGACGGCGATGTGTTCGCAGTCATGTGAGCTCCCGGCATTGCGCCTAACAACCACTGCCGAAAGTTCAAAGGCAGTTGAATCATGGTACGTGATCCAGAACACATTTACGAGGACGTAACAATCCCGACCGCAGGTCAGCAGGTCAACGCGGGGCCGCCGGGCGGGTCACACGGCCGGTGGCCGCGGCGCGTGCACGGGATTACCGTGGAGTCGAGGGTTCGGCCGCGAAGTGGCTATGCGAGCGGCCGGGCCCCCTACGAGCGTTGATCGTGGGAGTGGAAATGATCGCGTTGGGCCTGCTGGCACTGGTGGTGGGCATCCTGCTGATCGTGGTCGAGGCCCACACCCCGACCGCGGGGATCCTCGGGGCCGCCGGCGCGCTCCTGTCCGCCGCGGGCGTGTGGATGCTGTTCGCCGCCGATGGCGCCGGGTCGGTGATCGCGGTCCCGGTGACGGTGGGCGTCGCGGTGGTCGGGCTCGGCGTGATGGCGCTGGCCGGCCGCAAGGCGCTGGTCGCGAGGCGCCTGCCCGTGCACAGCGGGCCCGAGTCCCTGATCGGCACGAATGCCGTTGTCCGGAACTGGACCGGATCGCACGGCCAGGTGGAGACGGCGGGCGGGCTCTGGCGCGCCAAGGTGGAGTTCGGGTACGAGCAGGATCCGGAACCGTCGGAGGGCGAGTCCGTCGTGGTCGAGCGGATCCGCGGCCTCACGCTGTCCGTGCGCCGCCGCGAACCGTGGGAGTGGTCGCCGTGACCGTCGTCTTCGCCCTTCTCGTCATCGTCGTCCTGCTGCTGTTGGTTCTCCCCGGCACCTCGGTCCGGATCCTGCGCGAGTACGAGCGCGGCGTGGTCTTCCGGCTGGGCCGGGTCCTCGAATCCAAGGGTCCCGGGCTGGTCCTGCTGGTCCCGGCGGTCGACCGGATGGTGCGCGTCAGCCTGCGCACGGTGACGCTCAAGATCCCGGTCCAGGAGGTGATCACCCGCGACAACGTGCCCGCGAGGGTCACCGCCGTCGCGTACTTCCGGGTGATCGACGCCGACAGGGCGATCGTCGAGGTGGAGGACTTCCTGCTCGCGACGCTGCAGATCGCCCAGACGACGCTGCGCTCGATCCTGGGCAAGGCCGAGCTCGACTCCCTGCTCGCCGAGCGGGAACGGCTGAACGAGGACCTGCAGAAGGTGATCGACCTGCAGACCGAACCGTGGGGCGTCAAGGTCACCACGGTCGAGATCAAGGACGTGGAGATCCCCGAGAACATGCAGCGGGCGATCGCGCGGCAGGCCGAGGCGGAGCGCGAACGGCGGGCCAAGATCATCAACGCCGAGGGCGAGTTCCAGGCGGCGGAGAAGCTCGCGCTCGCGGCAGACATCATCAGCCGCAATCCGACGACCCTGCAGCTGCGCTACCTGCAGACGCTGCGGGAGATCGGCGGCGAGCACAACTCGACGATGATCTTCCCCCTGCCGCTCGACCTGGTCCGGCCGTTCCTCGGTGAGGACAGGAAGAGCTAGTTCGTCGCGGGTATCTCGAATTCGCCCTGGCCTGCGAAGTCCACCTGCCGCCGCGCGTTGGAGAGCGCGCTGACCACGCAGGTGCCGATCGGGCCGCCCCGGTCGAACATCGTCGCGGTGCCAACGGCCAGACCGTCGGAGCTGATGTGGTCGTCCGCCTCGATCCCGACGTCGGGTCCCTCGGGCAGCCTGGCCAGCACGAGGGTCAGGTCGACGTTGATGAAGCCGACACCTTCGCTGCCCCAGTTGGTCATCAGGCTGGTCGGCTCGCCCGCCATCGCGGCGCGCTCGAACTGCGACGGCTCCTCCCCTGCCACCACCGGAAGATGCCTGGCCCACATGCGTTTACGGCTGACGCCCTGATGCTCGAACATCGAGGTGGACCACCCCTCGGGGTGAGAATCGCTGCCGAAGTACGGCGGGGTGAGCGCATCGGTCGGCGGGGCGATCGAGGCCGGCGGCGGTGACGGGCGGCGATCGCGGGTCCAGACCTCGCCGGGCGGCTGCTCCGACGGGCGCAGGAAGACCGCGGACGCGCGCGCGACGGACTCCCCGTCCTGGAGCAGCTCCGCGTCGGCGACCCGGATGCGCTTGCCCTCGCGTACCGCCGTGGTCGCGGTGGTCAGTGGCCGGGTCCGCGCCGGACGGAACAGGTCGACCGTCAGCCGGGTGGGCACGAATCCGTCACCGCTGTGGCCGTTTTCGAGCGCGCGGGCGAGAAGTCCGCACAGCGCCACACCACTGACCATGTCCGGTGACCACCGGCTGACCGCGAAGGGCAACGCCACGTATCCGTCCGGGGTCGTGTCGAAGAAGGCAAGCGGAGAGTTCACGAGGGCACCTCTCGGGTCGGGGTCCGGCTCCCCATCATGCGTTCCACAGGGCCCGGAATGACGCAAAATCGTTGACACCTCGAACGTAATTCATCGACGAAACGGCCACGCGAGCGGACCCCGCTGCCCTACCGTGCGACGCGTGACCCGAATCGCCCGGATCCTCGCCCTCGTCCTCGCTGTGGCGGCGGCTCCGTTGGTCGCCGGATCACCCGCCCAGGCCGCCCCGACCGGACTGGGCGCTGATTTCGAATGGGGCGTTGCCACCTCCGGCTTCCAGTCCGAGGGCTCGCCTCCGGACAGCAACTGGTCGCGCTACGTGTCGTCGGGCAAGACCCACGACCCTTACGGTTCCGGGCCCGACTTCCGGCACCGCTACCGGGAGGACATCGCCCGCGCGGCGGCCCTCGGCGTCGACGTGTTCCGCTTCTCCGTCGAATGGGCCCGGGTGCAACCCACCCCGGACGGCTGGGACGAGGCCGAGTTCGCCTATTACGACGAGGTGATCGAGGAGATCCGCGGGCACGGCATGAAGCCGATGATCACCCTCGACCACTGGGTCTACCCGGGCTGGATCGCCGACCGCGGCGGCTGGGCCGACCCGGACACCCCGGCCCGCTGGCTGACCAACGCCGAGCGGGTGGCCCTGCGCTACGCCGGCGCCGGGGCCGACTGGATCACCTTCAACGAGCCGACGGTGTTCGTACAGAAGGAGCTGACCTTCGGCGGCATCTCGCTGCCCGCAGCCCCGCTGATGCTGGACCGGATGGTCGGCGCGCACCGCAGCATCTACGACACCATCCACCGTCTCGATCCCGACGCCCGCGTCTCCAGCAACGTCTCCTACATCCCTGCCGCGATGGGCGCGGTGGACTCGGTCTTCGCCGACCGGGTCCGCGACAAGCTGGACTTCCTCGGCCTCGATTACTACTACGGCGTCTCGCTCGACAACCTGACCGCGGCGGCCGCCGTGACCGACGCCTTCTACGACATCCGGCCGCAGCCGGACGGGATCTATCACGCCGCGATGTACTACGCGCGCAAGTACCCGGAGCTGCCGATCTACGTGGTGGAGAACGGGATGCCGACCGACAACGGCGCGCCGAGGCCCGACGGGTACACCCGCTCGGATCACCTGCGCGATCACATCTACTGGCTCGGCCGGGCGCGGGCCGACGGCGCCGACGTGATCGGCTACAACTACTGGTCGATCACCGACAACTACGAGTGGGGCACCTACCGACCGCGGTTCGGCCTCTACACCGTCGATACGTTGACCGACCCGACACTGACCCGCAGGCCGACCGACGGCGTGGCCGCGTACCGGGACCTGATCGCCGCCGGCGGCGTGCCTGTGGACTATCGGCCGGTGATGGCGCCCGCGTTCTGTTCGCTGGTCAGCCCACCGCAGAGCTGCCTGAGCCCGACCGGCTCCTAGCCGCGGCCGTCAGGCGTATCGCCGCTGGAGGCCCTCGAGCGTCGCCGAGATCCCCTTCGCGTTCTTCTGGGGAAACCCGATGAGCTCGAAGGACTTTGCCAGCTTCGAGCCGGTGTAGTCGAAGACCTCGGTGACCTGTGTCTGCGGCACCGGCGCGTCGGCCGAGAAGACCTCGGCGAACTCCCAGCGCCACCGGTGCCCGAACGGGTGCCGCCACTCGATCAGCCTGCCGTCCTCGTACGCGGTGACGGTGCTGGTGATGCGGTAGGGCAAGCCGTACATTCGCATCGACATCGAGAACTTGTCACCCCGGTCGAGTCGGGCCGGCCCCGAGACGGAGGCCTGCACGGTCCCCGATCCGTCCAACTCGTGATGGCGTCTCGGGTCGGCGAGCAGGCCGAACAGTTCGCTCACGGGGGCATTGACCAGGACGCGGCGGGCCACCTTGCGGGGTCCCAGGTCTACGGGCTCGACTGAGAGTGCGGGCATGGCCACAAGATACGCGTGGCGGCCCCGACCTATGCTCCAACCGCGGGCACGCGCGTCGCGTGTCGCCCGCTCCTCGTAGGTGAAGGTGGGGTTCTCATGGCCTGGCAGGTGTGGTTCGCGTTCTTCGGTGCCGCGTGGGTGATCAGCCTGTCCCCCGGCGCAGGCGCGATCGCGTCGATGTCCACCGGCCTCAGCCACGGCCTGCGGCGCGGCTACTGGAACATCCTGGGCCTGCAGATCGGCCTGTTGCTGCAGGTGGTCATCGTCGCGGCCGGGGTCGGCGCGCTCCTCGCCAGCTCGGCGCTGGCGTTCACCGTCATCAAGTGGTTCGGCGTCGCCTATCTGGTCTACCTCGGGGTCCGGCAGTGGCGGGCCGCACCGACCGAGGTGTCCGCGGAGACCGATACCCGCCGCCACTCCGCGACCGCCCTGGTGGCGCGCGGGTTCCTGGTCAACGCCAGCAACCCGAAGGCGGTCGTCTTCATGCTGGCCGTCCTGCCGCAGTTCCTGGACCCGGCGGCACCCCTGGTCCCGCAATACGCGATCATCGCCGCGACGATGATCGCCGTCGACGTCATGGTGATGACCGGCTACACCGGGCTGGCCGCGCGAGTGCTGCGGATGATGCGGTCACCGAAACAGCAGCGGGTCACCGGCCGGGTGTTCTCCGGCCTGTTCTTCGCGGCAGCGGCGTTCCTGTCGCTGGTGCGGCGCGGCGCGACGGCCTAGCCGCGATACGGTGCCAGGCCGTCAGGCCTGCGGAGCTCCGATGTTGACCATCCAGCCGATGCCGAACTTGTCGGTACACATGCCGAACTCATCGCCCCACATCTGCTTCTCCAGCGGGACCGACACGGTGCCTCCGTCGGACAGTTTCGCCCAGTAGCCGCGCAGCTCGTCGCCGTCGTCGCCGCTCAGGCTCACCGCGATGTTCTCCCCGGGCTTGTGCTCCATCCCGGGCGGCGTATCGGCTCCCATCAGCGTGTATCCGCCGGGGGTCTCCAGCATGCCGTGCATGATCAGGTTGGCCTCGGGGGCATCCGGTGCGCCGAACTCACCGAAGGTGCTCAGGTTCAGGGTGCCGCCGAACACACCCTGGTAGAACTCCAGGGCCTGCCTCGCGTTGTCGGCGAAGCTGATGTACGGGTTGAGACGAGAGCTCATCTGGTTCTCCTTCATCCGTCGCACGTTCGGTCTCTTGCAGACTAGCGCGACGGGACGACAGGAAACGGCTACATGTCCAGGCCGAGATCCAGCACGGTCACCGAGTGCGTCAGCGCACCGACCGCGAGATAGTCCACCCCGGTCCGGGCGTAGTCGGCCGCGACGTCGAGGGTGAGCCCTCCGGAGGACTCGAGCTTGGTCTGTGGCGCCACCGCATTACGCCGCTGGACCGCGGTCTGCGTCTCCCAGAGCGCGAAGTTGTCGAGCAGCACCAGCTCGACACCCTCCGCGAGCACCTGGTCGAGCTGGGCCAGGCTGTCGACCTCGACCTCGCACTCGATGTCCGGGGCCACCGACCGCACCGCGTTGAGCGCGGCGACCACCGAGCCTGCCGCCGCGACGTGGTTGTCCTTGATCAGCGCCGCGTCCCCGAGGCCCATCCGGTGGTTGACCCCGCCGCCCATCCGGACCGCGTACTTCTGCAACGCCCGCAGCCCGGGCAGGGTCTTGCGGCTGTCGCGGATCCGGCAGTCGGTGCCCCGCACCTCCTCCACCCAGGCCGCGGTGGCGGTCGCGATCCCGGACAGGTGGCACATCAGGTTGAGCATGGTGCGCTCCGCAGTGAGCAGGTCCCTCGTCGGGGCCAGCACGCTCAGCACCGACTCCCCCGGCCGCACGACGGCGCCGTCCTCGACGCGCCCGAGCACCTCGTAGTTGCCCGCGCCGACCACCTCGTCGAGCACCAGCAGGCCCACGTCGATCCCGGCCACCGTGCCCGCCGCCCTGGAGACCACGGAGGCCTTGGCCACCGCGCCCTCGGGCACCGTCGCCACCGAGGTGATGTCGGGGCCGTACCGCAGGTCCTCGCCCAGTGCCACCCGCACCAGGGTGAAGATCTCGTCGCGGTCCAGGCCGTCGGCCAGCGTGGTCATCGTGCTCCTGTCGAAGTCGTCACAAGGGTCGTCTGTCTCTAGTTCGGGGCCGTCACGAGTTCGGGCAGCTCGAGTTCGCCGTCCGACCCCAGCCGCATCTCGATGCCGTGGCGCAACGACTCCGACGCCTCGGGGAAGTCGCTGCGGGTGTGGCAGCCCCTGCTCTCGGTCCGCGCGCGGGCCGCCAGCACCAGGGCGGCGGCCGTCACGGTGAGCGCCGCGTCCTCGAGACCCGTCGCGTCGGCCGGGACGAGCTCCGCCGACCCTGCGAGTTCGTGTGCCGCCGTAGACAATCCGGCCCCGTCCCGGACCACGGAGGCGTGCGCGGTCATCAGCGCCTGCACCCGATCCCTGGCGACGCGCGGCCGCGACCGCAGTTCCGCGGAGCCGACCTCGACCGGCAGTCCGGCCCGATCGGCGGCCGCGATGCCGGCCCGCTCCCCGACCACGAGGCCCTCGAGCAGGCTGTTGGAGGCCAGCCGATTGGCGCCGTGCAGGCCGGTGCGGGCGACCTCGCCCGCCGCGTAGAGCCCGGGCACCTCGGTGCGCCCGTGCACGTCTGTCACCACGCCGCCGCACGCGTAGTGCGCCGCCGGGGCCACCGGGATGAGTTGGTGCGCTGGGTCGATCCCCGCGGCCAGGCAGGACGCGGTCACCGTCGGGAACCGCTCCGCGAACCCGGCGAGCCCGCGCGCGTCGAGGTACACGTGGTCGGTGCCGAGGCGGCGGATCCGGTCCGCGATGGCGCGCGAGACCACATCACGCGGCGCCAGGTCACCCATCGGGTGCACCCCGTCCGTCACCGAGTCGCCGTTGCCGTCCACCAGGATCGCGCCCTCGCCGCGCACGGCCTCGCTGATCAGGGGCCGTCGGCCGATGCCACCGGGAGTGAACAGCACGGTCGGGTGGAACTGCACGAACTCGACGTCCGCGACGGCCGCACCGGCCTCCAGCGCCAGCGCGATGCCGTCGGCGGTCGCGCTGGGAGGGTTGGTACTGCACGAGTACAGCTGCCCGAGCCCGCCGGTGGCCAGCAGCACCGACGGCGTGTGGATCACACCGAGTCCCTGGTCGGAGAGCACCAGCAGACCCACCACACCGCGCTCGTCGGTGACGACCCGCGCGGCCGCGGCCCCGAACAGCACGGGCAGGCCCGCGGCGTTCAGCGCCCGCTGCACCTCGGCGCCGGTGGCATCGCCGCCCGCGTGGATGATCCGCCGGGTGCTGTGCCCGCCCTCGCGGGTGCGGGAGACCGCGCCGTCGCGGCCCCGGTCGAAGACCGCCCCGAGGTCGGTGAGCGCGGCGACGGCGTCGGCGCCGCCCGCGACGATCGAGCGCACGGCATCCTCGTCGCACAGCCCGGCGCCCGCCGCACAGGTGTCCGCCACGTGGGAGTCGACGGAGTCGGTCCGCAGATCACCGACGACAGCGATGCCGCCCTGCGCGTACTGCGTGGCGGTGTCGGTCGGTCCGCCCTTGCTCACCGTGAGCACCTTCAGGCCCCGCAGCGAGGCGGCGCGGGCCGCTGTCAGGCCCGCGACCCCGCCGCCGACGACCACGAGGTCGGCGTTCGCCTCCCAGCTCGCCCGGCCGGCAGGCGTCATTACTCGCCGCCGCCCGGGTTGCCGATCTCGATCATCCGCTGCACGGACTTGCGGGCCCGCTCGGCGGTGGCCAGGTCGACGTGCACCTCGTCCTTGCCTTCGATCAGGCAGCGCAGCAGCGCGGCCGGGGTGATCATCTTCATGTACGGGCACGAGGCACGGTCGTTGACGGCCTGGAAGTCGATCTCGGGCGCGGCCTTGCGCAGCTGGTGCAGCATGCCGACCTCGGTCGCGACCAGCACCTGCTTCGCCTTGCTCGCGCGGGCCGCGTCCAGCATGCCGCCCGTCGACAGGATCTTGACCTTGTCCTCGGGCACGAAGCCCTCGCCCGCGAGGTACAGCGCGGAGGTGGCGCAGCCGCACTCCGGGTGCACGTACAGCTCGGCGTCGGGGTGCGACTTGGCCTGTGCGGTGAGCTCGTCACCGTTGATGCCGGCGTGCACGTGGCACTCGCCCGCCCAGATCTGCATGTTCGTCCGGCCGGTGACCCGCTTGACGTGCGCGCCGAGGAACTGGTCCGGCAGGAACAGCACCTCGCGGTCGGGGTCGATCGAGTTCACCACGTCGACCGCGTTGGACGAGGTGCAGCAGATGTCGGTCAGGCCCTTCACCTCGGCCGTGGTGTTCACGTACGACACCACCACCGCGTCGGGGTAGTCGGCCTTCCACGCCCGCAGGTCGTCCGCGGTGATCGAGTCGGCCAGCGAGCAGCCTGCGCGCTCGTCGGGGATCAGCACGGTCTTGCTCGGGCTGAGGATCTTCGCGGTCTCGGCCATGAAGTGCACGCCGCAGAACACGATGGTGTCCTCCGGCGCCTCGGCGGCGATCCGGGACAGCGCCAGCGAGTCGCCGACATGGTCGGCCACGTCCTGGATGGCGGGCAGCTGGTAGTTGTGCGCCAGCAGCGTCGCGCCGCGCTCCTTGGCGAGCCGCCGGACCTCGGCCGCCCACTCCGGAGTGGCCTCCACACCTGTGTAACCGCCGGGTGCGTCCGTGATCGAACCCGCACCTGCCCACAACGTCGATGTCATGGCCTTGCTCCTTCACCGTGGATCCGGTCGGTCTGCGCCGGATCTGCCATCCGATTCCCCACACGTGCGGGTTTCGATTTTCGGGGTTTTCGACTTAGGATCGAAAACATGCCCCATCGTAGCACCGTCCACGAAGTGCTCACCGCGGTCTTCCAGGTTCGTGACTTCGACGGCCGCCCCGAACTGGCGGTCCTGCTGTGGCAGCGAGCGCTGGACCCACAGAAGAGCACCTGGTCGCTGCCCGGCGGACAGCTCTGCGATCACGAGGACCTGATCACCTCGGCACGGCGTCTGCTCGCCGAGAAGGTCGACGTGCGCGAGGTGGCGCATCTGGAGCAGCTCTCGGTGTTCAGTGATCCCGCCCGGGTCCCCGGCGACCGGCGGATCGCGTCGACCTTCCTCGGGCTGATCCCCCTGCCCTCCGATCCGCACCTGCCCCCGGACACCGCCTGGCACCCGGTCTCCGCACTGCCCGAGATGTCGTTCGACCACGGCGTGGTGGTCGAACACGCCAGGGCGCGGTTGGCGGCGAAGCTGTCGTACACCAATATCGCCTTCGCCCTGGCCCCCGCCGAGTTCGCGATGTCGACGCTGCGCGAGATCTATTGCGCCGCACTCGGGTATCAGGTGGACGCCACCAACCTGCAGCGGGTGCTCGGCCGACGCGGGGTGCTCACACCCACCGGCACTACCGCGCCGTCGGGCAAGGCGGGCGGTCGTCCGCCCGCGCTCTATCGGTTCGCCGAGTCGCGGCTGCGCGTCACCGACGAGTTCGCCGCCCTGCGACCGCCGAGCTAGGCCTCCAACCGACTGTGCACCTGCTGGGGCATCGGCCCTGGAAGGTCGCCGGCAGGTGCACTCTCGTCGGGAGCCGGGGCGACACCGAGGTCGTCGCGCGGGCTCATCGAGGCGAGCACCAGGTACACGAAGGCCGCCACCAGCGGCTGCAGGATGAGCACCATCGCGGTGCCCAGCCCAGGCGAGACCGGGACGATCTGCCCGGTGACGGCGTCGGGCAGATCAGGGAACCGGAGCCCCGCGACCCCGAGGCCGACCACCGCGGTGGTTGCGGCGCCGACGGCCGATCCGATCAGCAGGCCGATCAGCACGACGGGACCGCGCACCGAACGCCACAGCCAGGCCGCCGACGCGCTCAGCACGCCCACGGTCAGGCCGGCGCACAGGAACAACGCGACCGCATCGAACTGGTGGCCGCTCTCGGATGTCAGCGACGCCGCGCGACCGCCGGAGACCACCAGGAAATGCTGTGCGGGCACGAGCAGCCCCCACCCGATCCCGGCGAGCGCACTGGCCGCGACCACCGCCACCACGATGCGCGCGGCGGCACGGATCTCCGACCTGTCGACGGCCACGGTCAGCGCTGGCCCAGGTAGCTGGAGTCCAGGACGCCGTGCCGGGAGCACTTGGCCCACCACCCGTCGGGGCTGATCTGCACGATCATCCGCCTGCCGCAGTCCTCGCAGAAGCGCGGCGGCTCCAGGCCGAGCTGAGCGGCGGCCGGAATGGTGTCGTCGAAGCCCGGCACCACCCGCCGACCGGTGAACGGGTTGTAGCGCTCGACGATCTCGTCGACGGGCGCGGCATTGCTCAGCTCTTGAGGGAACGTCACGTATCCAACCCTAGATGGTGTCGTTGAGAACCTTGATCGGCATCTGCAGCTCGCCGAGCAGGTCGAGGTCCTGTTCCGCGGGGCGGCCCAGCGTGGTCAGGTAGTTGCCGACGATGACGGCGTTGATTCCGCCCAGGATGCCCTGCTTGGCGCCCAGGTCGCCGAGGGTGATCTCCCGGCCGCCCGCGAACCGCAGGATGGTGCGCGGCAACGCCAGCCGGAAGGCGGCGACGGCACGCAGCGCGTCGCTTGCGGGCAGCACCTCGAGGTCACCGAAGGGGGTGCCCGGGCGCGGATTCAGGAAGTTCAGCGGCACCTCGTCGGGGTCGAGCTCGGCCAGGTTGGCCGCGAACTCCGCGCGCTGCTCCAGCGTCTCACCCATGCCGAGGATGCCGCCGCAGCAGACCTCCATGCCGGCCTCGCGGACCATCTTCAGGGTGCCCCAGCGCTCCTCCCAGGTGTGGGTGGTGACCACGTTCGGGAAGTGCGACTTGGAGGTCTCGAGGTTGTGGTTGTAGCGGTGCACACCCATCGCGGCGAGCTGGTCGACCTGCTCCTGGGTGAGCATGCCGAGCGAGCACGCGATCTGGATGTCGACCTCGTTGCGGATGGCCTCGATGCCGGCCGCGACCTGCGCGAGCAGCTTCTCGTCCGGTCCGCGGACGGCGGCCACGATGCAGAACTCGGTGGCGCCGGACTTGGCGGTCTGCTTGGCGGCCTCGACCAGGCTCGGGATGTCGAGCCACGCGGCGCGAACCGGGGAGGCGAACAGTCCGGACTGCGAGCAGAAATGGCAGTCCTCGGGGCAGCCGCCGGTCTTGAGGCTGATGATCCCCTCGACCTCGACCTCTGGTCCGCACCACTTCATCCGCACGTCGTGGGCGAGGCCGAGCAGATCCTCGAGGCTCTCGTCCGGCAGCTGCAGCACGGCGAGCGTCTGCTCCTGGGTCAGTCCCTCACCGCGCTCGAGGACCTGTTCCCTGGCGACGGCGAGAATGTCTGTGCGGGCTGGGGCCTGGGTCACTGCAACTCCTCGGGGGCTGGACACGGTGCCGCAACTTGAACACCGTGCAAGTTGAACGGCGTTCAGGTTAGGGTCGTGGTGGAATGGTGTCAAACGCCACACGACAACTCAGGGGATGACGAACAGTGCAGCTGCGACGCGGTGACGTCCTCGGTGGCGCGATCGCCATCCTCGACGAGTACGGCCTCGGGGACCTCACGATGCGCAGGCTGGCCACCTCGCTCGGCGTACAGCCGGGAGCGCTGTACTGGCACTTCCCCAACAAGCAGACCCTGCTCGCGGCGATCACCGACGAGATGCTCGCGGGCGTCTCGGCGCCTATCGAGGTCAAGGACTGGGATGCCCGGCTGCGCACGGTTGCGCACCGGATGCGCGACGCGCTGCTCGCGCACCGCGACGGCGCCGAGCTCGCTGCCGCCTCCTACGCCGCGCGACTCGCCACGAACGGCGCGCACGCGACGCTGGCGAGCACCTGCGGGGACGCGGGCCTGCCCGACCACGAATCCGAACTCGCAGCCGACGCGTTGCTCTACTACATCCTCGGCCAGACGATGGACGAGCAGTCCCGCATGCAGATGGACAGCCACGGCGCTCTCGCCGAGGACGCGTCGCCCCTCTACGACAGCACCAGCGGGACGGCACGCTTCGAGTACGGCCTGGAACTGTTCGTGGACGGAGTGCGCAGCAGGCTGAGCGAGCACGCCGGGCGCTGATACGGGGCCATTCGCTCGGCCTCGGGCCCGGACGCGTCAGTGCGCCGAGGCCGCCTTCTGCCGCTTCGGGATCAGGTGCACGATCAGTACGACGATCGCGCCCACGGCGAGCCCGACCAATGCGGACACCACTGTCCCCGCGCTCCAGGACAGAAATCCGCTGACGCCGCCCTGCACGAGACCGGCGAACCAGTGTTCGACGTCGTGCAGGCGATCGGCCGGCCAGTGGAATCCGGCCTCGCCGACGTTGACGAGCAGGATGTGTCCGCCGACCCACAGCATCGCGGCGATCCCGACGACGGTGAGCACCGACATCACCTTCGGCATCGCGGCCACGAGCCCCCGGCCGATCCGCCGACTGAAGGACGATTCGCGTCGGGCGAGCGAGAGGCCCACGTCGTCCATCTTCACGATCAGCGCGACCACGCCGTACACCAGGGCGGTGATGAGGAACGCGACGACGATGAGCACCAGCAGCCTGGTGAGGAACGGTTCGTCCTCGACCGACGACAGGGAGATCACCATGATCTCGGCGGACAGGATCAGGTCGGTGCGGATGGCGCCGCTGACCATCGTCTTCTCGTGGTCGGGACCGATCGCAGCCGCGGGTGCGGCCGCGTCGTCATGGTGGCCGCCGCCGAATGCCTCGTAGACCTTCTCGGCGCCCTCGTAGCAGAGGAACAGACCACCGGCGATCAGCAGATAGGGCAGGGCCTGCGGCAGGAACTGGCTCAGGATCATCGCAACCGGCAGGATGATCAGAAGCTTGTTGCGGATCGACCCCATGGCGATCTTGCGGATGATCGGCAGCTCCCGCTGCGGCGAGAACCCGTGCACATAGCGTGGTGTGACGGCGGCATCGTCGACGACCACGCCCGCTGCCTTGATGCTGGCCTTGCCGGCCGCCGCCCCGATGTCGTCGAGGGACGCCGCGGCCACTTTCGCGATCGCTGCGACGTCGTCCAACAGGGCGACGAGACCACCAGCCACGGGGAACCTCCCACAGTTCGGATGTGCAGAACAGGTCGAACCCCATGCGCACGCGGGTCGACACCGAACGGTACCGAATCCATGGTGTCGATTCCGCATTCGCAGGCCTGCGCCCCCGAAACCCGGTTCAGACCCACGCCTTCGGTTCACAATTGTGTGTATGTTCGCGCGACTCGCAGCGACCACCGTGCTGGCGACGGCCCTTGTCGTCGCCACCCTCCCCGCCGTCCCGGCCCTTGCGGAACCCGCGAGCGGCCCGCCCGGCACCGTCGTCTCGTCGGGACCACTCGTGCGTGAGTATTGGATCCCCGATGCGGCGGACGCCCACCTGGTGACCTACCGGTCCACCGGCCCTGGCGGCAGTCTGGCGCTGAGCACCGGCGCGGTCTTCATCCCGCAGGGCCAGGCCCCGCCGGGCGGCTGGCCGGTGGTGTCCTGGGGGCACGGCGCGATCGGGCTCGCAGATCACTGCGCGCCGACGGCCACCGGAATCCTCGGCGGCGGCTACCTGACGCGCTGGCTCACGCAGGGGTACGCCGTGGTCGCGACCGACTACGTGGGCCTGGGCACCCCCGGGATCCACCCGTATCTCGACGGCAGGTCGGAGGCGTACAGCCTCATCGACATGGTCCGCGCCGCCCGCGAGATCGCCCCGTCCCTCTCCCGGAAGTGGGTGGCGCTCGGTCAGTCTCAGGGCGGCCAGGCCGCGATGGTCGCCGCCTCGCTTGCCACCTCGTACGCCCCTGAGCTCGACTACCGGGGTGCCGTCGGCCTCGGAGTGCCGTCGAACATCGAGAACCTCGCCCCGCTCGGCGGCCCGGCCTTTCCGGAGCTCCCGCTGACCGGCACCACGGTGTTCATCTCGTACATGCTGGCCGGGCTGCGGGCCACGCGCCCCGATATCGACGTCGACGGCTACCTCAGCCCGCTCGGCCGCGAGGTGCTGGACCGGGCCGAATCGCTCTGCTACCCCGAGGCGGCGGAGGCGTTCGCAGGGATCTCGATCGGCGAGTTGCTCTCCCGGCAACTCGACGACCCGGTGATCCTGTCCGCGCTGCGCGAGATGCTGGAGATCCCGACCCGCGGATACGACCGCCCGTTCTTCATCGGGCAGGGCATGCTGGACGAGGTGGTGCCGGCGCCGCTGACCCTGAAACTGGTCGCGGACCTGACCGGCAATGGAGAACGGTTCACCTTCCGGGCCTACCCGGCCGGACACCTCGGGACGATGCGGTTGTCGCTACCCGACGCGACGGACTTCGTCCGCGAAGCCTTCCGAGCGCCATGAGCCCACGCGCGCCGGGACCCTCAGTCCCCGTGCAGCGCCCGGTGCAGCGTGGTCGTCGCGAGCAGCATCGCGGCGCGGGCGGCGTGCGTGTCGGCCAGCGCGTTGAGCATGACGAAGTCGTGGATCATGCCCTGGAACCGGACCGCGGTCACCGCCACGCCCGCGGCGCGCAGCTTGTTGGCGTAGGCCTCGCCCTCGTCGCGCAGGACGTCGGCCTCCCCGTTGATGACCAACGCAGGCGGCAGGCCCGCGACCATCTCCTCGGTGGCGCGCAGCGGCGAGGCCAGCACCTCCGCGCGCTGGCCCGGATCGGCCGTGTACTGGTCCCAGAACCAGGCCATCGCGCCCGCGGTGAGGAAATAGCCGTCCGCGAACTGGCGGTACGACTCCGTGTCCTGGCCTGCGTCGGTCACCGGATAGAAGAGCACCTGCTGGCGGAAGTCGGGCCCGCCGCGCTCCTTCGCCATCAGGGTGAGAGCGATGGTCATGTTGCCGCCCACGCTGTCACCCGCCACCGCGAAGCGGGTCGCGTCGAGACCCGCTTCGGCGCCATGCTCCGCGATCCAACTCGCGGTGCCGTAGATCTCCTCGATGGCCGTCGGATACTTCGCCTCGGGCGAGAGGCTGTAGCTCGGGAACACCAGGGCCGCATTCGCGCCCACCGCCAGCTCACGGATGAGCCGGTCATAGATGTGCGTGTTGCCGAAGACCCATCCCGCACCGTGGTTGTACTGGATGACGGGCAGCGTCCCGCTCGCACCCTTCGGCCGAACGATGCGGACCGGCACCTCCCCCGACGGTCCGCCAGGGATCACCCGGTCCTCGATCTCGACCGGCGGGGCGACCGTGTCACCGGCCTGCACCTCGTCGAATTTCGTGCGGCCGTCTGCCACGGGCAGCTCGTAGATGAACGGCGGCGCCGCCGTCGCGTCCGCAAACTCCTTGGCGTCGCGCTCGAGAACCGGCTCGTTGGACATCGGAGCTTCCTTCCCTCGTCGAACATGGTGTCCGCCGACCGGGTTCAGCTGTCGCCGCGCCGGAACAGTTTGTTGCCCAGCCAGACGATCGGGTCATAGCGCCGGTCGACGACGCGTTCCTTCATCGGGATCAACGCGTTGTCTGTGATGCGGATGTTCTCCGGGCACACCTCGGTGCAGCACTTGGTGATGTTGCACAGGCCCAGTCCCTGTTCGTCCTGCGCGGCGTCGCGCCGGTCGGCGACGTCGAGCGGGTGCATCTCCAGCTCGGCGACCCGCATCAGGAAACGCGGTCCCGCGAAGGCTTGCTTGTTCTCCTCGTGGTCGCGCACCACGTGACAGGTGTTCTGACACAGGAAGCACTCGATGCATTTGCGGAACTCCTGCGATCGCTCCACATCCACCTGCTTCATCCGGTACTCCCCCGGCTTCAGCCCCGGAGGTGGCGTGAAAGACGGGATCTCCCTGGCCTTCTGGTAGTTGAAAGACACGTCGGTCACCAGGTCCCGGATCACCGGGAAGGTCCGCATCGGGGTGACGGTGATGACCTCGTCCTCGGTGAACGTGGACATCCGGGTCATGCACAACAGCCGCGGCCTGCCGTTGACCTCGGCCGAGCACGATCCACACTTGCCCGCCTTGCAGTTCCAGCGAACAGCCAGATCCGGCGCCTGGGTGGCCTGCAAGCGGTGGATGATGTCGAGGACCACCTCACCCTCGTTGACCGGTATCGAATAGTCCTGCAGGTCACCGCCGTCCACGTCCCCGCGCCACACCTTGAAGCTCGCGTCGTAAGTCATGACGGGCCCTCGCTTCCTATTCCGGCCGAGTCCGGGTGATCGGCGAGTTCGGCGTCGGTGTAGTACTTGGCCAGTTCACCGAGATCGAAGAGCGCCAACAGGTCCGCGCGCATCGGCTGCTGGGGTTCGGGCGCGACCGTGACATCGGGCACCACGGTGTCCGCCGCGGTGTCGGCGCCGCCGACCACGCTGCACACCAGCAACGTGCCTCGCCACCCCGGGTCCATCGCCGGGTGGTCGTCCCTGGTGTGCCCGCCCCGGCTCTCGGTCCGCATCAAGGCCGCCTTCGCGACGCACTCGCTGACCAGCAGCATGTTCCGTAGGTCCACCGCGAGGTGCCAGCCGGGGTTGAACTGCCGGTGCCCCTCCACAGTGACGCCGGGGATCCGCCGCCTGATCTCCTCCAGCTTCGCCAGCGCCTCCCGAATCTCGCCGTCCGTCCGGATGATGCCGACGAGATCGTTCATCGTCTGCTGGAGCTCGGTGTGCAGTGTGTACGGGTTCTCCGCAGCCTCGCCCTCAGCCGGCGGATCGAACGGTGCCAGCGCCATCGCCGCTGCCGCGGTCACGTCGGCCTCGTCGATCACCGGTCTGCGCTCGAGCGACTCCAGGTAGTCCGACGCCCCGAGGCCGGCACGACGACCGAAGACCAACAGGTCCGACAGCGAGTTCCCGCCGAGCCGGTTCGACCCGTGCATGCCGCCCGAGCACTCCCCCGCCGCGAACAGGCCGGGGAGGCTGGACGATCCGCTGTCGGGGTCCACCTCGATGCCGCCCATCACGTAGTGACAGGTCGGCCCGACCTCCATCGGCTCCTTGGTGATGTCGACGTCGGCGAGCTCCTTGAACTGGTGGTGCATGGACGGCAGCCGACGCACGATCTCGTCGGCGGGCATCCGGGAGGCGATGTCGAGGTAGACGCCCCCGTGCGGCGTCGACCGCCCGGCCTTGACCTCCGAGTTGATCGCCCTGGCCACCTCGTCGCGCGGCAGCAGGTCGGGCGTGCGGCGGTTGTTGTCCGGATCGGTGAGCCAGCCGTCCGCCTCCTGCTCGGTCTCGGCGTACTGGCCTTTGAACACCGGCGGGATGTAGGAGAACATGAACCGCTCGCCCTCGGAGTTCTTGAGCACCCCACCGTCGCCGCGGACGCCCTCGGTCACGAGGATCCCCTTCACGCTCGGCGGCCACACCATCCCCGTCGGGTGGAACTGCACGAACTCCATGTTGATCAGGTTCGCTCCCGCCCGCAGGGCCAGGGCGTGTCCGTCGCCGGTGTACTCCCACGAGTTCGAGGTGACCTTGAAGGACTTGCCGATCCCACCGGTCGCCATCACGATCGCGGGCGCGTCGAACAGGATGAACCGCCCGGATTCGCGCCAGTAGCCGAACGCGCCCGCGATCCGGCCGTCCTCTCGCAGGAGCTCGGTGATGGTGCATTCGGCGAACACCTTGATCCGGGCCTCGTAGTCGCCGGTCTCGGCGAAGTCCTCCTGCTGCAGGGCGACGATCTTCTGCTGCATGGTGCGGATGATCTCCAGGCCGGTGCGATCCCCCACGTGCGCCAGCCGCGGATAGGTGTGGCCGCCGAAATTGCGCTGGCTGATCCGGCCGTCCTCGGTCCGATCGAACAGCGCGCCATAGCTTTCCAGCTCCCACACCCGGTCGGGCGCCTCGCGCGCGTGCAGCTCGGCCATCCGCCAGTTGTTGAGGAACTTGCCGCCGCGCATGGTGTCCCGGTAGTGCGCCTGCCAGGAGTCCTTCGAGTTGGCATTGCCCATGGCCGCCGCGCAGCCGCCCTCCGCCATCACCGTGTGCGCCTTGCCGAACAACGATTTGCAGACCACCGCGACCGAATGACCGCGTTCGCGGGCCTCGATGACCGCGCGCAGTCCCGCGCCTCCCGCGCCGATCACGACGACGTCGTAGGTGTGCCGTTCGACCTCGGCCACGGGCGGTCCCCCTTTGATCTCGGTTGGAGCTGGGATCGATCAGTGCTTGAGCTCAATCAATGAAACGCAGGTCCGAGATGGTGCCGCTGGCGACGAGCATGATGTAGAAGTCCGTGATCATCAGCGTCGCGAGCGTCGTCCAGGCGAGCTGCATGTGCCGGGTGTTGAGCCTGCCGACCAGGGTCCAGAGCCGATACCGGACCGGGTGCGCCGAGAAGTGCTTGAGCCGGCCACCGGTGATGTGCCTGCACGAGTGGCAGGACAGCGTGTACGCCCACAGCAGGATCACGTTCACCAGCAGGATGACGTTCCCGAGGCCGAAGCCGAACCCACCGCTCTCGCCGTGGAAGGCCGCGATCGCGTCGTAGGTGTTGATCAGCGAGACGATCAGCGCCGCATAGAAGAAGTAGCGGTGCGAGTTCTGCAGGATCAGCGGCAGCCGCGTCTCGCCGGTGTACCGCGCGTGCGGCTCGGCGACCGCACACGCGGCGGGCGCCAACCAGACCGAGCGGTAGTAGGCCTTGCGGTAGTAGTAGCAGGTGATCCGGAAGCCGAGCAGGAACGGCAGCACCAGGAAGCCGAGTGGTATCCACATCGGCAGCTCTCCGATGGGCGTACCGAAATGGCTGGACCCCGGCACGCACGAGTCGCTCAGGCACGGCGAGTAGAACGGGGTCAGGTAGTGGTATTGGTCGACCCAGTAGGCGGTGCGGACCCAGGACCGGATGCTCGCGTACACGACAAAGGTGGCCAGCCCCAGCGTCGTCAGAAGTGGGGTCAGCCACCATCGGTCGGTCCGTAGGGTGCGCGCGGAGATCCGCGCACGCGAGGGTCCGGTGACGCCACCGGACACCTTGGCCGGCGCGCTCACCGGCGCTCGTGGGGATGACCGCCTACGCCCTCGTCGTCAGCGCCCAGCCAGAGCGTCTGGTCATATGGGGTGTCCGGCACGGGCACCCGCTCGTGCTGCCCGCCGTGCGCCATCCGGGGAGGCGACTCGTCGAGGTCACCCGCGTCGAGCTCCAGACGCTCCACGTCGTTGGCCAGCCTGCGGACGGCCGCCGCGTCGCCGTAGACCGTGCGGAGCGAACCGACGCACTGCCGCAAGTGCCCGATCGTGCGCTGCAGCTCCATCATTTCGGTGTTGGACATTCGAACCTCCGAGACCCGATGATGTGATTGCTATCACACTACGGTAAGCGCATGGCCACGACCCCGCATCCGACTGCGCAATTCGTCGGAACCGCTCCGGAATCGGGCGCCGTGCCGGACCGACAGAAGGGTGTTCGCATGGTGTCGCAGCGTGGTCGTCGAGCCGCTCCGCAGGCTCAGATCCCCGGACTCGACCTGCCCGCGGGATTCGATTTCACCGATCCCGATCTGTACGTGACGGGCGTGCCGCACGCGCAGCTGGCCGCGCTCCGTGCGCACTGCCCTGTGTGGTGGAACCCGCAGCCGCCCGACGTCGGCGGCTACCGCGACGAGGGCTATTGGGTGGTGACCAAGCACGCCGACATCCGGGAGATCTCGCGGAACTCCGAGCTCTTTTCGAGCTGGGAGAAGACCGCAATGGTCCGGGTCGAGGACGACATCACGCCGGAGAACGTCGAGATGCAGCGGCTCATCATGCTGAACAAGGACGCACCGGAGCACACCACGCTGCGCAAACTCGTCGCCCGCGGGTTCACGCCACGGGCGATCTCGAACCTGCGCGCGACCCTCGCGGAACGCGCCGAGAAGATCGTCGCGTCCGCCGCGACGGCGGGCAGCGGCGACTTCGTCTCGCAGGTCGCCTGCGAGCTTCCATTGCAGGCCATCGCCGAACTGATCGGCGTGCCGCAGGAGGACCGCCGCAAACTCTTCGACTGGTCCAACGAGATGACCGGCGGCGACGACCCCGACTACGACACGGACCCGCTGACCGCCTCCGCGGAGATCCTCGGGTACGCCTACCAATTGGCCGACGCCCGCCGTCAGTGCCCGGCCGAAGACATCGTGACGACCCTGATCCAGGCCGATATCGACGGCGACGAGCTCACCCCCGAGGAGTTCGGGTTCTTCGTGATCCTGCTGACGGTGGCGGGCAACGAGACCACCCGCAACGCCATCACCCACGGGATGATCGCGTTCCTGGAGAACCCGGACCAGTGGGAGTTGTTCAAGCGCGAGCGGCCGGCAACGACCGCCGACGAGATCGTCCGCTGGGCGACGCCGGTGACCGCGTTCCAGCGGACCGCGACCGCCGACACGGTGCTCGGCGGGCAGCAGATCCGCAAGGGCGACCGGGTCGCGATGTTCTACGCCTCCGGGAACTTCGACGAGGACGTGTTCGACAATCCGACGAGGTTCGACATCACCCGGGATCCCAACCCGCACCTGGGCTTCGGCGGCTCGGGTGCACATTTCTGCCTCGGCTCGAACCTCGCCCTGCTCGAGATCGACCTGATCTTCAACGCACTGGCCGACCGGATACCGGACATCTCCCGCCTCGGCGACCCGCAACACCTGCGCTCCGGCTGGCTCAACGGGATCAAGCGGTTCGACGTCGACTACGGAAGCGGCTGCCCCGTCAAGCACTGAGCGACCGCCGGACCGAACCACCCGGGCGCCGCGGCCGCGAACGCCTCACGCGCGAGCACGGCCGAGCCGGCCGGGACCAACCCGAGCAGCGGCACTCCGGTCAGGTCGGCGAGTTCCTCGAGGTTGCACCGCGCGGCGAGATCCGGCTCCGACGGCCAGGACCCGATGACCAGACCCACGCAGGGCACCCCGGCGGATTCGAGCGCGCGCACCGTCAGGGCGCTGTGGTTCAGGGTGCCGAGTCCCGCCGCGGCGACCACGAGGACCGGGGCACCGAGCTCCCGCGCCACGTCGACGAGCGTGAACCCGTCCGCCCCGAGACGAACCAGCAGCCCGCCCGCGCCCTCGACGAGGGTCAGGTCGTGGGTGGCGTCGAGCGCACGGGCCGCGGCCACCACCTCGGCACACTCCAGCTGGGGCATCCCCGCCCGGCGAGCGGCGGTGTCGGGGGCGAGCGGCTCCGGGTACCGGGCCAGCTCCAGCACCTCGTCCACGCCCGAAAGCCGCTGCACCTCGGCCAGATCCCCCGGCTCGCCGACGCCGACGCCGGTCTGCGCCGGCTTGCACACGGCCACCGTGCGACCGGCGGACAGCGCGACCGAGGCGAGCGCGGCGGTCACCACGGTCTTGCCGACGTCCGTCGAGGTACCGCTGATGAGCAGCACGCTCACGCGGGCGCCCCGGCGAGGATCTCGGTGAGAACGGTCTCGATGGTGGCGAGCTCGTCGGGCGTGATGGTCGCTCGCGCGGTCAGGCGCAGCCGGGAGGTGCCCTCCGGCACCGACGGCGGGCGAAAGCAGCCGACGTGCAGTCCGCGTTCGCGGCAGGCCTGGGCGGCGTCGAAGGCCCGCTGAGCGTCACCGAGCACCACGGAGACCACCGCGGACTCGGGTTCGCCCACGGCCGTGCCGACGGGCGGCACCGCCGCCGTGCCGACGGGCGGCACCGCCGCCGCGATCCGGGCCAGGTCGCGGGCCCTGTCGAGCACCGCGGTCGCCCGTTCGGGCTCCCGGCGCAGCACCCCGAGCGCGGCCCGCGCGGCACCGACCGCGGCGGGCGCGAGCCCGGTGTCGAAGATGAAGGCGCGGGCGGCGTCGATCAGGTGCGCGCGGATCCGGGCGTCGCCGAGCACCACGCCGCCCTGGCTGGCCAGGGACTTCGACAGCGTCGCGGTGATCACCAGATCCGGCTCCCCCGCCAACCCGACCTCGTGCACGAGCCCGCGCCCGCCGTCGCCCCGCACCCCAATCGCGTGGGCCTCGTCCACCAACAGCACCGCACCGTATTCGCGGCAGACCCGGTGCAGTGCGCGCACCGGCGCCAGGTCGCCGTCGGCGCTGAACACCGAGTCGGTGAGTACCAGGGCGCGCTCCTCGGTCCTGGTCGCGAGCGCGTCGCGGACAGCGTCCACGTCACCGCGCGGGCTGACCTGCACCCGCGCCCTCGACAGCCGACAGGCGTCGACGAGCGAGGCGTGGCTGCCCGCGTCGGAGACGATCAGAGAGCCCTTGCCGGACAGCGCGGTGACCACGCCTAGGTTCGCCGCGTACCCCGAGGAGAACACCAGCCCTGACTCGGCGCCGACGAACTCGGCCAGCTCCCGCTCGAGCAGTTCGTGTTCGGTGGTGGTCCCGGTGACCAGGCGCGATCCGGTCGCGCCCGCGCCCCAGCGGCGCAGCGCCGCCATCGCGCCGTCGATCACCTCCGGGTGCCGGACCAGACCGAGGTAGTCGTTGGAGGCCAGGTCGATTGTCGCCGGGGCAGGCGTGCGCGGCCGCAGCTCACGCCGCAGCCCGGCGTCGCGGCGCCGCTGCGCCACGTCGTCCAGCCAGCTCAGTGCGTCATCGTTACCCACGATGACGCACCATACGCGCTCACTTGAACGGCGTTCAAGTCATCAGGCAGTCGCCCGCGCCGCCGCCACCATCCCCGCCGCGATCGCCGCGACCTCCTCGGGGGTACAGATGTACGGCGGCATCGCGTAGATCAGCTTTCCGAACGGCCGCAGCCACACGCCCGCTGCCACCGCCGCGTCGGTGGTGAGCCGCATGTCCACCGGCCGCTCCATCTCGATCACGCCGATCCCGCCGAGTACCCGCACGTCTGCCACCCCTGGCAAGTCCCGGGCAGGTGCCAGCCCGGCCGCCAGCCCGGCGCCCAACGCTGCCACCTCACCGCACCAGTCCCGTGAGAGCAGCAGCTCGACCGCCGCCACGGCGACCGCGCAGGCGAGCGGGTTCCCCATGAACGTCGGGCCGTGCATCAGCCCACCTGCCTCCCCCGCGCTGATCGTCGCCGCGACCGCGGTGCTGCACAGCGTGGCGGCGAGGGTCATGTATCCCCCGGTCAACGCCTTGCCCACGCACATGATGTCGGGGGCGACACCGGCGTGATCGGCCGCGAACAGAGCCCCGGTGCGGCCGAAGCCGGTGGCGATCTCGTCGAACACCAGGAGCAACTCGTGTTCGTCCGCGAGGCGACGCAACTCGCTGAGGTACCGCGGATCGTGGAAACGCATGCCGCCCGCGCCCTGCACGACGGGTTCGACGATGATCGCGGCCAGCTCGTCCCGGTGCTCGTTCAGGATCCGCTCGAACTCGGCGACATAGGCCGGGTCGAACTCGCTCGGCGGGATCGGTGCGAACACCTGCCGGGTCAGCACGTCCGTCCACAGCGAGTGCATGCCGCCATCGGGGTCGCACACGCTCATCGGCGCGAAGGTGTCGCCGTGGTAGCCGCCGCGCCAGGTCAGCAGCCGATTCTTCGCGGGCCGACCGATCGCCCGCTGATACTGCAGGCACATCTTCACGGCGACCTCGACGGACACCGACCCCGAGTCGGCCAGGAACACCTTGTCCAGCCCCGCCGGGGTGATCTCGACGAGCAGCTCCGCCAGCCGGGCCGCAGGCTCGTGGGTGAGCCCGCCGAACATGACATGGCTCATCCGCCCGAGCTGGGCGGTCGCGGCGGCGTCGAGCACCGGGTGGCGGTATCCGTGCACGGCCGACCACCACGAGCTCATCCCGTCGATCAGTTCCGTGCCGTCGGCCAGCGTCAGCCGGACCCCGCTCGCACTGTCGACCACCAACGCGCTGGTGGACGCCGGAAACGCGCCGTACGGATGCCAGAGGTGCTCGGCGTCGATGCGGGAGATCTGATCTGCGGTCAGCGGGGGTCGGGACACACCAGGACCCTAGCGAGCCGCCGCGAGCTACCCGTGCTGGACCGGGCAGCCACCCCGGTAGTCGACCTGGAGCTCCTTGATCCCGTTGATCCACCCGGACCGCAGCCGACGCGGATCGCCGATCCTGCTCAGGTCCGGCATGTGGTCTGCGATCGCGTCGAACATGAGCCCCACCTCCATGCGGGCCAGATTCGCGCCGACGCAATAGTGGGCGCCGGTGCCGCCGAAGCTCAGGTGCGGATTCTCGGCCCTGGTGATGTCGAATTCCATCGGGTTCTCGAAGACGTCCTCATCGAAGTTCGCCGACGCGTAGAACATCACCACCCGGTCCCCCGCCGCGATCTCCTGGCAGCCGAGCTGGGTGTCACTGAGTGCGGTCCGCTGGAACGCAGTCACCGGTGTCGCCCAACGGATGATCTCGTCGACGGCGGTCGCCGGCCGCTCCCGCTTGTACAACTCCCACTGGTCCGGATGATCGAGGAACGCCATGATCCCGTGCGTGATCGCATTGCGGGTGGTCTCGTTCCCCGCGACGGCCAGGATCAGCACGAAGAACCCGAACTCCTCCGAGGTGAGCGCCTCGCCATCCACATCCGCCTCGACGAGGGTCGTCAGCAGGTCGCCCGCCGGACACTGCTTGCGCTGCTCCGCCATCAGGTACGAGTACCCCAACAGCTCCGTCGTGGCGGTGACCGACGCCGCCGCGAACTCCGGATCGTCGTATCCCATCATCTGATTCGACCAGTCGAAGATCTTCCCGCGATCATCCTGCGGCACGCCGATCAGCTCGGCGATTGCCTGCAGTGGGAGTTCGGCGGCCACCTGCGTCACGAAGTCTCCCGTGCCGCCCGCCGCCGCCTGCTTCACTATCGATTCCGCGCGCGCCTGCAACGCCGGGCGCAGGTCCGCGATCGACCGCGGGGTGAACGCCCGGGAGATCAGCTTCCTGAGCTTGGTGTGCTCGGGCGCATCCTTGTTGAGAAGCAGGTTCCGCAGCATGTCGATCGTCTCGCGCGGGGTGTCATCGGCGAACCTGGGGATCGCCGAGTTCTGCCAGGTGGAGAAGACGGCGCCGTTGCGCGAGACCTCCTTGACATCGGCGTGCTTGGTGACGGCCCAGTACCCGCCGTCACCGAAGCCGCCCTTGTCCGGCGACTGGGGGCTCCACCAGACCGGCGCGGTCCTGCGGAGGTCCGCGAACTCCTCGGCGGGCAGCCGGGCTTCGTACACGGCGGGATCGGTGAGGTCGAAACCGTCCGGGATATTCGGTGTGCGCACTGCAATCTCCTCGTCCTCGGGTGAGTGTCATGACGAGCGTCACACGGCGAAAAGGGCTAGTGCTTGGCAGATTTCGCCAAGCCCGTCACCGTGATTTGTGTGACCCACACACCGGGGCCGCGATCACCGGCCGAAGGTGTCGAAGCACTCCAGCGCCAGCTCCAGCGGCAGACGGTTCGTCGCCAGGTCCCGGCCGAGGACCTCTTCGACCCGCTGGATCCGATATCGAACGGTGTTCTTGTGCACGCCCAGCCGCCGCGCCGCGGCCTCGTGGTTCCCCCAGCAGGACAGGACGGCGCGGACGGTGTCACGCAGGCGTTCGGAGGCGGCGTCGTCGCCCAACATGCCCCGCAGCTCACGTTCGACGAGGGCGGACCGGGCAGCAGGATCCTGCGACACCAGGGACACGACCTCGACGTCGCGGTAGCGGGTGAACGTGCGGCGTTGCCTACCGTTCTCGGCGATCGACCGGGCGGCCTGCGCCTCGCGGTGACTGCTCCGGAACCCGTCGATCCCGGAGCCAGGGCCACCGATCGCGATCCGGACTCCCGCCGGGACCAGCGCAGAATGCTGCGGATCGGTACCGAGCAGATCCCCGCCGACCATCCAGGCCCACAGCCCCCTGGCGCCGGACGGCACGCAGAGCAGGTCGGTGACGGACACCGCCCTTGCCAGCCGCAGGACGGTCGGCTCCAGGTCGGCGACGGGGTCGAATCCAGGCGCGGCGTCCTCCGCCCACACGATCAGGGCGGAATGCGACCGGTGCAGCGGGTACGCCATCCGAGCGGACGCCTGAGCGATGTCGACGGTGGTGCCGTCCAGGATCTCCCGGACGGTGCCGATGCGCTGCGAGAACGCACCTCGCAGCAGGCTCTCCCGCTCGCGGGTGTACGTCGTGTTGAGCTCCTCGAGCATCGTGTTCATCAACTCACTGGTCTGCTCCCACATCATCGTCATCAGCGCCACCGCGAAGTCGCTCGGCAGATCCTGCTGGGCGACGAACTCGGTGGCGAACCCGAGCACGGCGCGATGGCAAGCGTGGTCGAACTGGGACAGCACCCGGAGTTCGAGGCCACGGCGGGCGATGGTCCGAGCGAGCGCGTGGCACTCACCGGAGACGATCAGCGTCGCGCGGGCTCCGTCGACCGGGATCTCCGCGCCGAGGAATACCCGGAACTGGCTCCGGATCGCGACCTTGAGGTCGCGCTGCAGCTCCGCATCCGCCGCGAGCTCGGGAACGTCCGCGCAGATCGACGAATCGAGCCGGTCGATGAACCCCTCGAAATCGGCGCGACTGAATGTCGAGCTCACGTACTCCCGCATCCATCGCGCTGCGGACCCCGGACTGATAGTCGACCCCATGAGCACATTGTGTGCAGATCGCACAATCCCCCGACGTCGTATGGCATGAATGTCCAAACAGGCACGGATGAATTGTGCGAATCGCACATATCGATCGAGGGCGGCCCGTTGCCGCGGGACCGCGACGTCGACAGGAGGGCTCCCCCGACGCGGGCTAGGGTCGAGTCATGGCACACACGGAGAGCCCGGCCATCGCGGTGTGGCCGGGCAGCGCCTATCCGCTCGGCGCGACCTACGACGGCGCGGGGACCAACTTCTCGCTGTTCTCCGAGGTTGCCGACGCGGTCGAACTCTGCCTGATCGGCAAGGATGGCACCGAGACCCGGGTTCCGCTCGAGGAGGTCGACGGCTTCGTCTGGCACGCCTACCTGCCCGCGATCGCACCCGGACAGCGCTACGGCTTTCGCGTCCACGGCCCGCACGATCCCGACGCCGGGCAGCGCTGCGACCCGAGCAAGTTGCTGCTGGACCCGTACGGCAAGGCGTTCGACGGCGGATTCGATGCCGATCCCGCGGTCCACACGTTCGGCTCGGACTCGCTGGGACACACCATGACCACCGTGGTGATCAACCCGTTCTTCGACTGGGCGTCCGATCGTGCGCCCCGTCGGCCGTATCACGACACGCTGATCTACGAGGCGCACGTCAAGGGGATGACGGCCACCCATCCCGCTGTGCCGGAGGAGCTCCGGGGCACCTACGCAGGCCTCGCGCATCCCGCGATCATCGACCACCTGCGCGGCCTCGGGGTCACCGCGATCGAGTTGATGCCCGTGCACCAGTTCATGCACGACCAGACCCTGATCGACCTCGGACTGCGTAACTACTGGGGCTACAACACCTTCGGATTCCTGGCCCCGCACGCCGACTACGCCGCATCCACCAAGGCGGGCGGTGCGGTCACCGAGTTCAAGGCGATGGTGCGGGCGTTCCACGAGGCGGGCATCGAGGTGATCCTGGACGTGGTCTACAACCACACCGCCGAGGGCAACCACCTGGGCCCGACGATCAACTTCCGCGGCATCGACAACGCCGCGTACTACCGGCTGGTCGAGGGCGACCTCGCGCACTACATGGACTACACGGGCACCGGGAACAGCCTCAACGCCCGGCACCCGCACACCCTGCAGCTGATCATGGATTCGCTGCGGTACTGGGTGACCGAGATGCACGTGGACGGATTCCGCTTCGACCTGGCGTCCACCCTCGCCCGGGAACTGCACGACGTGGACCGGCTGTCCGCGTTCTTCGACCTGGTGCAGCAGGACCCGATCGTCAGTCAGGTCAAGCTGATCGCCGAGCCATGGGACGTCGGAGAGGGCGGCTACCAGGTGGGCAACTTCCCTGGACTGTGGACCGAGTGGAACGGCAAGTACCGCGACACCGTCCGCGACTACTGGCGGGGCGAACCGTCGACCCTCGGCGAGTTCGCCTCCCGGCTGACCGGCTCGTCGGACCTGTACGAGGCCACCGGGCGCAGGCCGAGTGCCAGCATCAACTTCGTCACCGCGCACGACGGCTTCACCCTCGCGGACCTGGTGTCCTACAACGAGAAGCACAACCAGGCGAACGGCGAGGACAACAAGGACGGCGAGAGCCACAACCGATCCTGGAACTGCGGGGTGGAGGGCCCGACAGACGACCCCGAGATCCTCTCGTTGCGGGCCCGCCAGCAGCGCAACCTGCTGGCCACCCTGATGCTCAGCCAGGGCACCCCGATGCTCGCGCACGGCGACGAGATGGGCCGGACCCAACGCGGCAACAACAATGTGTACTGCCAGGATTCACCGCTCGCCTGGATGGACTGGTCACTGGCCGAGACGAACGCGGACCTGGTCGAGTTCACCCGCAACGTGATCGCGCTGCGGGCCGCGCATCCGGTATTCCGCCGCAGGCGGTTCCTCGAGGGCGGCCCGATCCGGTCCGGCGAGCAGATCCGCGACATCGCCTGGCTGACACCGGCGGGCGAGGAGATGACCGCGGAGGACTGGGGTAGCGGCTTCGGCCGCTCGCTCGCGGTGTACCTCGACGGCGAGGGCATCCAGGAGCCCGATCAACGCGGCAGGCGCGTGGTCGACGACTCGTTCCTGTTGTGTTTCAACGCCCATGACGAGGCGCTCGAGTTCACCGTCCCCGACGACGGCGGCGGCGCGCACTGGGCGGTCGCGCTCGACACCGCCACCGGCACCGGGCTCGTGGACGCGGTGGTCGGCGGCGGCGGGACGACGAAGGTGGCGCCGCGATCGGTGGTCGTGCTGCGCTCGGTTCCGTGACCGTGCCCGCGATCACCGGGACCTACCGGCTGCAGCTGCGCGGGGACGCGTTCACCCTCGACGACGCCAGGCGGTTGGCGGACTACCTCGACGATCTCGGCGTCTCCCACCTGTACCTGTCCCCCGTCCTGACCGCGGCCGCGGGGTCGACCCACGGCTACGACGTGATCGACCCGACGTCGGTGTCACCCGCGCTCGGGGGCCGGAAATCCCTGGTGGCGTTGGCGTCCGAGCTGCGCGGCCGGGGCATGGGGCTGGTCGTGGACCTGGTGCCCAACCACGTCGGGGTGGCCGACCCGAGGCAGAACCGCTGGTGGAGGGACGTGCAGACGCACGGAGCCCGCTCCGCGTACGCGTCGTTCTTCGACATCGACTGGGCACAGGGACGATTCGCGGTGCCGGTGCTCGGCGACGACGAACCACTCACGGTCGACCGCACCGGCCCGGAGCCGATGCTCGCCTATTACGACCACCGCTTCCCGATCGCGCCGGGAACCGATGGCGCCGACGCGGCGACGGTGCACTCGCGGCAGGCGTACGAGCTGGTCGACTGGCGCAGCGGCCGTGTCGGCTACCGGCGGTTCTTCACCGTCAACGAGCTGGCCGCGTTACGCCAGGAGGACCCGGCGGTGTTCGAGGCGAGCCACCGCGAGCTCCGGACCTGGGTGTCGGACGGACTCGTCGACGGGGTCCGGATCGATCACCCCGACGGGCTCACGGACCCGGCCGGCTACCTGCGCCGGCTGCGGGAGCTGCTCGGTGCGGACCGGTGGCTGGTGATCGAGAAGATCCTGGCCCCAGGCGAACCCCTCGACCTCGCGCTCCCGGTGGACGGCACCACCGGCTACGACGCGCTCGGCGAGCTGACCGAGGTGTTCCTCGACCAGTCGGGCGAACGGGAGCTGACGGACCTGCACCTGCAGTGCACCGGCGACCGCGGCGACGCCGAATCGCTGCGGCGGTCCGAGCACGAACTCAAGCGCGCGGTGCTGCGCGGCGCCCTGGCCCCGGAGGTCCGCCGCGTGGTCGGCGCGGTGCGGCGCGACTCCGGCACCGACATCGGCCCGGAGGCCCTGACCTCGACTGTGGTGGAGACCCTCGCGCTGGTCCCCTTCTACCGCACCGACTACGGCCCGACGTCCGGCGCGCTCGGCGATGCGATCGGCGTTGTGTCCGAGGAGCATCCGGAGCTCGCCGGGGCGTTGTCGGCGCTGTCCGCAGCGGTTCGGGCGGAGGGCGAGGCGGCGGCGCGGCTGCAGCAGGTGTGCGGCGCGGCGATGGCCAAGGCCGTCGAGGATCGCCTGTTCTACCGGACCGCGCGGTTGATCTCGCTGCAGGAGGTGGGCGGCGACCCGGGCAAGTTCGGGGTGACGGTCGCGCAGTTCCACCTCGCGCAGGCCCGGCGGGCGCGGGACTGGCCGGCCGCGATGACGACCCTCTCCACCCACGACACCAAGCGCGGCGAGGACGTGCGGGCCCGGATCGGCGTGCTGTCGCAGGCGGCGGGACTGTGGTCCCGTTCGGTGCGCGCCTGGGAGGAACTCGCGCCGAGCCCGGACCCCGCCACCGGGCTGTTCCTGTGGCAGTCGATGTTCGGGGTGTGGCCGGTCGTCGGTGGCCCGGACGAGACGGTGCGTGAGCGACTGCACGCGTACGCGACGAAGGCCGTGCGGGAATCCGGCATCCGGACGTCATGGGAGCGCGTGGACGCGGCCTTCGAGTCGCGGGTGCACGCGTGGATCGACGAGGTGATCGACGGCCCGGTTGCGGCGTCGATGTCGGATCTGGTCCGAACCCTCGCGCCCCACGGTCGGGTCGACTCCCTCGGGCAGAAGCTGCTGCAGTTGGCCGGGCCGGGCATCCCGGACGTGTATCAGGGCACCGAATTGTGGGAGGACTCGCTGGTCGACCCGGACAACAGGCGGCCGGTGGACTTCGGCGTGCGGCGGCGGCTGGCGGCCGACCTGCGTCCGGTGTCGGCCGTCGATGCTGTCGCGAAACTGACGGTGACCCGGGCGGCGCTGCGCCTGCGGCGCGAACGCCCGTCGAGCTTCGTCGGTGGCGCCTACGCACCGGTGACCGCCGACGGTGCGGCGTCCGCCCATCTGGTCGGGTTCCTTCGCGGCGAGGACGTGATCGCGATGGCCACCCGGCACAGCCTCGCGCTGTCCCAGCGGGGGTGGCGCGGAACCTCAGTTGCGCTGCCGCCCGGCACCTGGACCGACCGGCTGAACGGGCACGTGTTCACCGGCACGGTTCCCCTCGAAGAGCTGCTCGACCAACTGCCGGTCACACTGCTCGCCCGCGGCTGACCAGCGCTCCGTCCACTGACCGGGACGATTCGGCACACGATGACAGAATTTCGCCTAACGTGATCTGTAACACGTTCACACCGCACGCGGGAGGCTCACAGCAATGGCGAATCGGTTCGAGGGCAAGGTCGCATTCATCACCGGCGCAGCGCGCGGTCAGGGCCGGGCGGAGGCGGTCAAGTTCGCGCAGGGCGGCGCCGACATCATCGCGCTCGACGCGTGCATCGACTTCGACTCGACGCCCTACGCGGGCGCCACCGAGGAGGACCTCGCAGAGACCGTCCGCCTGGTCGAGGAGCAGGGCCGCAAGATCGTCGCCACCAAGGCCGACGTGCGTGACTTCGCCGCCGTCACCGCCGCGCTCGATGCCGGGGTCGAGGCCTTCGGCCGCCTGGACTACGTGGTCGCCAATGCCGGCATCTGTTCGGCGGCACTGTCCTGGGAGATCACCCCGGAGCAGTGGCAGGAGACCATCGACGTCAACCTGACCGGCGTCTTCTTCACCTGCAAGGCCGCCATCCCGAAGCTGATCGAGCAGGGCGAAGGCGGGTCCATCGTCGTCACCAGCTCGGTCTCGAGCCTCAAGGGCGCGCCGTTCTTCGGCCACTACGTCGCCAGCAAGGCCGGCATCGCCGGACTGACCCGGACCATGGCCAACGAGCTGGGCATGCACAGGATCCGCGTCAACAGCGTGCACCCCTACGGTGTCGCCACCGGCATGGTCATGTCCGACGTGCTCCCGCTCATGGAGCGCTTCGCCGAGACGCTCGCCCCCGCCTTCATCCCGTCGCTGCCCGACGGATTCAGCCAGCCCGAGGACGTGGCGAACGTCGTCGCCTTCCTCTGCTCCGACGAGGCGCACCACATCACCGGCATCAACATGCCTATCGACCTGGGCAACGCCGCACGCTGACCCGAGCCACTCCGACGAACCGCCGACCGGGTGATCCCGGTCGGCGGTTCGTCATTTGCGACGTGATCCAGCGATAGGCTGCCTGCCTGCGAATTCGGCTATTTCGGTTACGTTCTCGGCCGCCCGGCCCCGATCGAGCTGCCGTGGGACCTACCCGGTGCCCGAGAGAATGCCGACCTATGGGCCACGCCCGATGAATCGACGGGCTTCATCGTGGACGGCCTCTACCGACGATCCTGGGAGCATGCCGGGCAGACCTTCGAGGCGCTCGACCTGGACTCGCCGGGCTCCGTGCCAGGATGGCCCGAACCGCACGTCACCCTGCACCAGATCCTGGTGCACATGAACATCGAAACTGCCCGGCACGCCGGGCATGCCGACATCGTCCGGGAGACGATCGACGGCGCCGCAGGCATGACCGAGGACAACGACAACCTGCCCCACGGAACCGCCGAACTCCGTCGCGCCCACTTCGAGCGAGTCCAGGCCGCCGCCGACACATTCCGCTGAGCCGAACGCCTGTCTTGTGTCGGACCCCCGGAATACGATCGAATGTATGTTCGAGAACGGTGGCGTCGGCGGGGTGAGGTCCGGTATCGAGGCGGAGGTCGCCTCGTTGCTGGCCGACGTCGCTGCTCTCGACGAGGTTGCCTGGTCGTGTCGGGCGGAGAATCGGTTGGCGGCGCGGAAGGTGTTGGCGGCGGGCCGGTTCTGGGAGTCGTG
>NZ_SUMD01000013.1 GCF_005049235.1 Rhodococcus oryzae
ACACTCTCACCGGTGCGGGAGACGACCGCACCCGGCCCGGCCTTCTGCCCGTCCGGCAGCGGCACGAAGGTGTCGGCATGCGCCGCACCGGTCGACATCAGGCCGATCGCCACGGCCGCGGCCGCACCGACACCGGCAATACGGATGCCGCGCTTACGGATCTCGCTCATTGAATCCCCTCACAGGTCTAGCGCTCACCTCTCGCCTGACCAGGCGGTGAGCACGGTTGCCCCGCAAAGCTAAATGGTTGAACCCCCCACGAATAGATCGGAAACCTCACTTTTACACATCATTAACTGAGGGGGTGACCCAGGTAACAGCAAAAAGCCGGGGACGACGGAAATGTCCGTTTCGTCCCCGGCTTCTGCCGGCCGATCACACGAGCGTGATTGGGTCTCATCCTGTTCGTGATTGGGCCTTGACTGTTTTGTGATTCATCTCACCGATGGTTCTTCGGGCCTGAGATCAGCCGAGGCTGAACGGCTGTCCCCACAGGGTGATGGTGCTGCTGACGTTCTTGGTGTTGGCGGTGACCTTCACGTAGGAGCGGGCCTGCGCGTAGCCGGCGCAGCCTTCGACGCCGAGGGTGGAGTCGGCCCAGGTGACGCTGCCGCTCTTGCCCTTGAAGCTGTTGGCGCCGGAATGCGACTCGCCACCGAAGTCGTCGGCCTTCTCCAGGTCGAGCAGCTTGACGTTCTTGGCCTGGCCGGGAGCGATGGACAGGTTGCCCGCGCTCTTGGCGGTCTGCTTGACGCTCTCGCCCTCCCAGTTGGAGGACATGCCGGTGTCGGCGCCGCCCTTGCCGCCGAGGGTCAGCTGGCAGGCCACCACGTAGCCGGGCTCGATCTTGCCGCCGTCGGCGTTGGCGCCGGACAGTTCGACCTTGGTGGAGCCGGAGACCCACACGTTGCGGTGCAGCGGGGTCGAGCCCAACGACGGGGAGATGTTGGCGGTCTCGCCGGTGCGCGTGATGGTGACGACGGTGCCGTCGACGAGGGTCTCGGTGATCGAGCCGTCGGGCAGCGGGACCAAGGTGTCGGCGTTCGCCGCGCCTGCGGACAGGAAGCCGAGGGCGATCGCGGCGGTGGCACCGACGGCTGCGGTCTGCAGCCCGCGGCGCAGGCCGTTCTTACTGGCGTTCATTGTTCCCCTCTGAGGGTCTGGGTTCGCGAATGCGAGAAAGTGTGTGGGCAAAGAAGATCAGGTCAGCCGATGCTGAACGGCTGGCCGTACAGGGTGGTCTTGGAGTAGTTGTCGCCGACGATCTCGACCACCGTGTAGGAACGGGCCTGGGCGAACCCGCCGCAGTTCTGGATCTCGAGCTGGGTGTCCTGGTACTGGACCGAGTACTTGCCGTTCTTCTTGATGTCCTTGCCCGCGACACCGACGAACTTGACCTGGCCGGCGGAGACCGGGACGGTCAGCGAACCGGAGACCGACGGTCCCGAGAGGTCGATGCCTGCGCCGATGGAGCCGCCGAGGCCGGTGATGTCGACCTGGCAACCGACGATGTAGCCGGTGCTGATCCGCGAGACCCCGTGCGTGGACGAGTTGTTGGTGCCCTTGTCGTTGGTGGCACCGTTGAACGGCCCCACCTCGCCTTCCTTGGTGATGCCCTTGACGTCCGCGGTGACCGTGCCCGAGACCCACGCGGTGCGGCCGGCACCATTGGCGGCCAGCGACGGGGAGATCAGGGCGCTCTCGCCGGTGCGGGAGACGACCGCTCCCGGTCCGGCCTTCTGCCCGTCGGGCAGCGGCACCAGGGTGTCGGCCTGCGCCGCACCGGTCGACATCAGGCCGATCGCCACCGCCGCGGCGGCGCCTGCGCCTGCGATGCGGGCGCCACGGCGCAGGCCGGACTTGCGGTTCTCGCTCATTCGTTCCCCTCAAAGGTTCTGCTACTTCTCAACCTCGACCGCCGAGGCTGATGAGTGGTCCATACGGCCCGGCGAAGTATTGCCAACAATGGTGACCGCGAGGTGAACTCGAGGTGATCAATGCGGGGCTGAGATTCGCCGGAGATATTTCCCCCGAATTCGAGGGAAAAGCTCCCGGCAGACGCGCATTTCTGAGCTCCGCCGGCCCTGTTCCTGTACTGACTCGCGGAGGAGATTAACCACGCCTGACCAGCATGGCAACGTTTGGAGAACCGGAGAACCGGGTGAGCCGCACCACTTCGTCAAGGTTGTGTTTCGCCATTCAGAGAAACATGCGACGGAAGGGTTGACAATTTCGCGGGGGAAGGAGTTCACCCGGCGTTTCATCACCGTCAATGTCGCGGCTTCCTCGGCCGATTTTCGCAATCGGACAAAACGGGATCAGCCGTGGTGCGGGGGAACCTGTCGCCGCAGCCAATCGTCGGCCGACGAGGACTCATCGGCCGAGCCGTCGGAACGTTCATCCCGGGTGGTCTCGGGCAGGACATCGCCGAAAACGCGCGCCAGCCGGGCCCGATCGATCGGGTCCCGGCTGGGCGCGTTCTCGGCGCGGTCGGCGATGACTAGTCCTCTATCCCGGAGAGCTCGCCGATCACGTGACCGGCGAGCGGGCTGAGTGTGGCCATCCCGTCGCGAATGGCCGCTCGGGACGATGCCAGGTTCACCACAAGGGTACTGCCGGAGACACCGACGAGTCCCCTGGACAGCCCGGCGTCGAGCGCTCCCGCCGCAAGGCCCGACGAGCGCAGCGCCTCGCTGATCCCCGGGATCTCGCGGTCGAGCACCGCCGCGGTTGCGTCCGGGGTGACGTCGCGGGGCGAGACCCCGGTTCCGCCAACGGAGATGACGAGGTCCACACCACCGATCACCGCGGTGTTGAGTGCGTTACGGATCTCCACCTCGTCCGCCGACACCGCGACGGTCGCGTCGACGAGGAAGCCCGCCTCTCCGAGCAGTTCCGTGACCAGCGGTCCGATCGCGTCGACCTCTGCACCGTGGGCAGCGCGGTCGTCGACGATCACGACGAGGGCCCGCCCGGCAAGTGTGGCTTCGATGTCCATGACTCCTACGGTAGTGCCCGGCACCACGGCAGGCCCCGACCGCCCGTGAATCCGCCGAACCGCGACGGACGAACGGCCGTGCCTGTCGGCACGGCCGTTCGTCGGGTACATCAGCGACCGCCCTGCGTCGGCGCGGTGCCGAGGGTGACCTCGACGGTCTTCTCGCCGAGTCCCTTGGCGTCGGTGTAGGTGATCTTCACCTTGTCTCCCGGCGCGTGCGAGCGGACCGCCGCGATCAGGGCGTCACCGCTGTCGATGACGCGATCGTCGACCCGGGTGATCACCGCGCCCCCGGGGATCCCGGCCTGCTCGGCGGGGCCACCGGGCGAGACGTCCTTGACGCCTGCCCCGTGCGAATCGTCCTTGGAGGGAACCGTGACGCCGATGATCGCCTGCGAGGCCTTGCCGGTCTTGCTCAGCTCGTCGGCGATGCGCCGGGCCTGGTCGACCGGGATCGCGAATCCGAGGCCGATCGACCCGCCCTGCTGGCCGCCCGCCTGGGCGCCGCCGAGGGTGGCGATCGCCGTGTTGATGCCGATCAGCCTGCCCTCCATGTCGACGAGCGCCCCACCCGAGTTGCCGGGGTTGATCGCCGCGTCGGTCTGGATGGCGTCGATGACGGTGCTCTGGTTCGCCGCTTCCCCGCTGGTGGACACCGGCCGGTTCAGCGAGGAGATGATGCCGCTGGTGACGGTGCCGGCCAAACCGAGTGGCGAGCCGATCGCCACGACGCCCTGACCCACCTGGAGGTCGGCGGAGCTGCCCAGTTCGATCGGGGTCAGGTCGTTCTTGCCGTCGACCTTGATCACCGCGAGGTCCGACATCGGGTCCGTGCCGACCAGCTTGGCCGAGGCGGTGGATCCGTCGGAGAACGCGACCATGATCTTGCCGTCCGGGCCCGCGCCCGCCGCGACGTGATTGTTGGTCAGGATCAGCCCGTCCGAGGACAGGATGACGCCCGAGCCCTCGCCCTCGGCCTGCCTGCCCGCGACCTGGATCTGCACCACGCTCGGCAGCACCTTCTGCGCCACCGCCTGTACGGAGCCCGCGGGCGCGTTCGCCGCCGGCTTGGCGTTGGCCTGCGGGGCGTTCAGCGAGTTCGTGACCGGCCCGGAGCTGTCGCCCGCGGCCCAGGCGCCCGCGATCCCGCCGATGCCGCCGCTGACCAGGGCCAGCGCGATCGCGCCGGTGGCGAGGGCGACGCGGGAGGGCCGGGGCTTGGTGGCCGTGGACGCACCCAGTGCGGTGGCCGCGTCCGCGGTCGGGGCGGCGGCGCCTGCCCCCGCGGTCGGGTACTGCTCGGTCGGCCGGTACGCGCCGTACGGTGCCTGCGCGTACCCCTGCTGCTGGTAGGGCTGCTGGTACTGCGGGTACGCCGCGGTCGGCTCGGCCGACGCCTGCTCGTGGCCTGCCTGCGGCATTCCGACGGTCGGGGGGGTCGACTGGTGGCTGGGCTGCGCCGGCTCATGGCCCGGCTGCGGCTGGTTCGGCTGACTGCTGCGGTCGTCGGTCATCGCGTTTGGTATCCGTTTCTCCCCTGCGCGCCCTCGGCGCACTGTGTTCGATCTCGTTACTCACGACTCTGCCCGAGCGGTCTGAGAGGGCGCTGAGATCAGGCTGTCAGTTTGCCGAGACCCTTCCGCTCGCCTGTGCGCCCGGCACGAACTCGGCCTCGCCCGGCAGCACGATCGTGATGAGCGCGCCCCCGAGCTCGGACCGGCCCGCCTCGACGGTGCCGCCGTGCTTGACCACGACCTGCCGGACGATGGCCAGCCCCAGCCCTGATCCGGGCATCGAACGGGCGGCGGTCGACCGGTGGAACCGCTCGAACACCAGCTGTCGATCCTCCTCCGGGATGCCGGGGCCCGCGTCGGCGACGGTCAACGCGAGGTGGCCGCCGTCGAGCTGCTGCATCCGGACCTGGACTGCCTGGCCGGGCGGACTCCACTTGGCCGCGTTGTCGAGCACGTTCAGCACCGCCCGCGCGAGGCCTGCGCCGTCGCCGTAGACGAACCACGGGATCGTGTGCGCCTCGAAGTCGACCTCGTTGCGCCGCCTACGAACCCGCTCGAGCGAGCGTTCCACGGTGTCGCTGAGATCGATCCGCTCGTGCACGGTCTCGGGCGCATCCTCCCGGGCCAGATCGACGAGGTCGCCCACAAGGGTGGAGAGCTCCTCGATCTGTGCGACCACGTCCTCGCGCAGTTCCGCCATGTCCTCGTCCGGAATCTGCGGCGCCCCAGGTCGTCCCGAGGCGATGAGCAATTCCATGTTGGTGCGGAGCGAGGTCAGCGGCGTGCGCAGTTCGTGGCCCGCGTCCGCGACCAGCCGGCTCTGCCGGTCTCGCGACTCGGCTAGCGCCCGCAACATCGTGTTGAACGACACGGTCAGCCGCGCCAACTCGTCGTTGCCGGTGACCGGGATCGGGGTGAGGTCGTCGGTTTTGGCGACCCGCTCGGCGGCCGCGGTGAGACGCGCGATCGGTCGTAACCCGGTTCGTCCCACTGCCATTCCGGCCAGGGCGGCGAGCCCGACTCCGCAACCGCCGACGGTGAACAGCACCCACGCGAGCCGATCGAGCACCTCCCCCGTCGTGGCAAGGCGTTGCGCGATCACCAGGGTGCTGCCGAGATTCGTCCGCTGGGTGAGCACGCGCTGGCCGTCGACGGTGCGCAGCGAGCTGTCGTGTTCGCCCTTGGCCACCGACATCTCGGCGTTGCCGATCGGCGCGTTGGAGCCGGGCGGCATGTACACGTTCTGGTCCGGGAAGATCAGCGCGACGCTGATGTCGTCGGAGTAGAAGGTGGCCAGCGAGATGTACCGGAAGTCCATCGCGTCGAGGTTGTTGTCGATGAGGGTGGCCGAGCGGGTACGCAGCTGCGAGTCGACCTCGGCGTAGAGCGCGCGGGAGACCACCGCGTACGCGGCGATGGCCATGACCGCCACCGCGATCGCCACCACCGAGGCCGCGAGCAGGGTGACGCGCCAGCGCAGCGACACCGACCGCGTCAGCGGCATCGGTGGCCGCATCTCGGGCATCGGTGCCTGCTCACCGTTGACGCCGGTGCCGTTCGTGGCGGTGCCGTTCCGACCGAAGGGGGCAACCATCACGGGGGTGTCTCCCGGAGCACGTAGCCCACACCGCGCACGGTGTGGATGAGGCGGGATTCCCCCTCCGCCTCGGTCTTTCGCCGCAGATAGCCCACATACACCTCCAGTGCGTTGCCCGAGGTCGGGAAGTCGTATCCCCATACCTCCTCGAGGATGCGGCTGCGGGTGAGCACCCGGCGCGGATTCGCCATCAGCATCTCGAGCAGTGAGAACTCGGTGCGGGTGAGGCTGATCGAGCGGCCCGCCCTGGTGACCTCGCGGGTGACCGGGTCGAGGGTGAGGTCCTCGAAGGTCATCGCCTCCGATTCGGCCCCCACGTCGGGCGTGGCGCGGCGCAGCAGCGCGCGCAGCCGGGCGAGCAACTCCTCGAGCGCGAATGGCTTGGGCAGGTAGTCGTCTGCCCCCGCGTCGAGGCCCGCGACGCGCTCCGACACCGAGTCCCGCGCCGTCAGAACGAGGATCGGTAGGTCGTCACCCGTGCTGCGCAGCCGCCTGCACACCTCGAGTCCGTCGAGGCGCGGCATCATCACGTCCAGCACCAGCGCGTCGGGTCGCGCCGCCGCGACCTTCTCGAGCGCGTCGACGCCGTCGACGGCGAGGTCGACGGTGTAGCTGTTGAAGGTCAGGGATCGGCGGAGGGATTCCCGCACGGCACGGTCGTCGTCGACCACCAGGATGCGCATGGTCACAGTTTGACCCCACGAACTGAGATCACGCTGAGAGGGGTCTGAGCGGCGACGGTCAATTGTGACCCCTCAGCTCTCGGACACCCGGGGGCCGGGCAGGTTCCAGTGCCGCCACAGCGCGAGCAGCCGCACCGTCGAGGCCGACACCGTGCCCACCACGAGCCCGAGATTCGGCGTGAGCCCGAACTCCAGGCACGCCACCGTGACCGTGGACCCGATCAGCGCGGGCACCGCGTACAGGTCGCGGTGCAGCAGCAGCGGCATCTCGTTGACGAGCATGTCGCGCAGCACGCCGCCGCCGATCGCGGTGGTCGCCCCGATCAGGCACGCGGCCTGGTTGCTGGCGCCCGCGGCCAGCGCGATGACCGCGCCGCTGCTGGCGAACAGCCCCATGCCGATGGCGTCGAGCACCAGGATCTCGCGGCGCAGCTTCGACACCGCCGGGTGCAGGAAGAACACGATCACGGAGGTGACCAACGCGGTGGTGAACGTCGGCCAGGTGTTCAGCGCGGTCGGCGGGTGGATGCCGAGGAGCACGTCGCGGATGACACCGCCGCCGATGGCGGTGAACACCCCGAGCAGACAGACCCCGAAGATGTCGAGGCGCTTGCTGACGCCGACGAGGGCGCCGGAGGCGGCGAACGCCACGACGCCGACCAACTCCAGCACCTTGAGCAGCACCGGTCCAGGGTGCCACGGCCGCGGGCGGTCAGCCGTCAGCCGGTCCGGGACCGGCCGGCGGCCATCGGGTCAGCGGGCGCCGGGTTCGTAGATCCCGAGCCGCACCGCGCGGACCAGTCGCCGCGGCACCCGGTGGGTCACCCCGCCGACGGTCACCTCGACCAGGTCCGGCGCGGTGGCCTTCCACTGGGCTCGGCGGCTGCGGGTGTTCGAGCGTGACATGCGTCGCTTCGGGACTGCCATTTCCTGTTCTCTCCTTCTGTTGTGTCGGGTGAGGCCGTCAGCGCGCGCGCTTGCCGTATCGGCGCTCGAACTTCTCGACGCGGCCCGCGGTGTCCATCAACCGGGCGGCCCCGGTCCAGAACGGGTGCGACTCGTTGGTCACGTCGACCACGACGAGGGGGTAGCGGTTGCCGTCCTCCCAGTCGATGCTCCGGTCGCTGACGACGGTGGACCTGGTCAGGAACGTCGACCCCGTGGACGAGTCCTGGAACACCACCGGGTGGTAGTCGGGGTGGATGCCGTTCTTCATGCGCGATCCTCTCTGTTGGTCTCGCCGGGTAGCGAGTCGATTGCCTGCGGTCCTGGCCCGCCGTCGGCGCCCCCGTCCTCGCAGGGGTCCTCGTGCCATTCCCCGAACGGGTCCGGCCAGCCCGCCCAGTCGGACTCGTTCCGCAACTCCTCGTCGGTGACAAGGGCCCACCGCATGGCCCGGTCGATGTGGTCCGGATCCGCGGCGTGCACGAGCACGATCAGCGAGGTGTCGCGGTCGCCGTACCGCTCGTCCCAGCGCAGCGCCGCCATGGCGCGGCGCGCCGTCGGGACCGACTCCTGCTCCTCCGCGGTCATGGCCGCGAGCCAGCGCCCGGCGGCCGCGACCTGCAGCCCGCCGCCCGCGGATTCGAGCCAGCACACGTGCTCGGGCTGGGTGGCCAACCACAGCCGGCCGCGCGCGGTGACCACGCCGTCGAGCAGCGCGTCGACGGCCTCGTGCAGGCGCTCCGGATGGAAGGGACGATCGGCGGTGAACTCGATGATCGCGACGCCACAGTCCTCGTCGAGCGGCGGCTGCCCACGCAGCAGGGCCGAATGCGCGTCGCCCACCTCGCCTCGCCTGGCGCCCGCGGGAATCCGTGCGAGCAGCCGCTCGGCCTCGACCGCGCCGCCCTCGGCCACCCAGTCGATCGGCGCCGACGGCGCGAGCCGGGTCAGCACGGCGTGCAGCTTCGCCTGCGCCCAGCCGTCCGCCGCGCGACCGGAGACCACGAGGGCGTCGGCGTAGTCCACCTGCCCGACGACCAGCTGCGCGACCGTGCGCTCGTCGTCGCCGCCCGCCGTCAGTCCCCGGTCCTCCAGCCCGTCGTCGCCGGTCGCGTCGTCGAGCCAGGTCGCGGCGTCGATGCAGGTGACGACGGCCTCTACGCGCACGTCGCGCGAGGCCGGACCGTCGATCTGCCCGACCACGCCCGCGACCGCGACGTGCTCGATCGCCCAGCACAGCGCCTCGGGTTCGAGCGCCCGGTCCAGGTGCAGCACGATCCGTCGGACCGAGCTGCGGGCGTGCAGGCGACGCAGAAGGGGAAGCAGGTCCTCGCGGAGCGTGCAGGAGACGCAGCCGTGGGCGAGCTCGAGGATGTGGGTCCGAACGATGCCGTCGGTCCCGGTGACCGTGCGGCGCAGGACGCCCTCCCGCAGGTGCCCGAGGTCGTGATGCACCAGCACGGTCCCGTCGCCCAGCAGGGCCCGCGCGGTGGCGTCGACGGCGTCCGTCCACCCCGACACCAGAACCAGCGGCGTCCGCCGATCACTCACCTCAACACCTCTTTCGATAACGATTGTCATTAGCCGACGCCAACGCTACAGTGAACTCACGCTGTTGTCGAAAATGATTGTCATCTCTACGTGAGAGGGCGCAGGAGGAACACCATGTCGGCGCACTGCCAGGTGACCGGACGCAAACCGGGATTCGGTAAATCCGTGTCCCACTCCCACACGCGGACCAACCGCCGCTGGGACCCGAACATCCAGAAGAAGACCTACTACCTGCCCGGCGAGGGCCGACGCGTCACGCTGACCGTCTCCGCGAAGGGCATCAAGACCATCGACCGGGACGGCATCGAGGCCGTCGTGGCCCGGATCCGCGCACGGGGAGACAAGGTCTGATGGCGCGCAACGAGATCCGTCCGATCGTGAAGCTCAGGTCCACCGCGGGCACCGGGTACACGTACGTCACCCGCAAGAACCGCCGCAACGACCCGGACCGGATGGTGCTCCGCAAGTACGACCCGGTGGTCCGCAGGCACGTCGATTTCAGGGAAGAGCGCTAGGCATGGCCAAGAAGTCCAAGATCGCCAAGAACGAGCAACGCAAGCTCGTGGTCGCCCGGTTCGCCGAGCGCCGGGCCGAACTGAAGGAGATCATCCGGCGACCGTCGAGCAGCGACGAGGAGCGTGCGAGCGCCCGCACCGCCCTGCAGCGTCTGCCGCGCGATGCGAGTCCGGTACGATTGCGAAATCGTGACGCTGCGGACGGACGTCCGCGAGGTCACCTACGGAAATTCGGCCTGTCTCGTGTGCGTGTGCGCGAGATGGCCCATCGTGGGGAACTGCCAGGCGTCCGCAAGTCCAGCTGGTAATTCGAGCCGTAAGGGAAGCAATGGCAGTCAAGAGAGCCCCGTCCAAGAAGCCGCGCGGCGCTGACGCGGGCCGCAAGCCCAAGAAGAACCCGCTTTTCGCGGCGAAGATCACGCACGTCGACTACAAGGACGTGAACCTGCTCCGCACGTTCATCTCCGACCGCGGCAAGATCCGCAGCCGTCGCGTCACGGGCCTGACCCCGCAGCAGCAGCGTCAGGTTGCCGTCGCGGTGAAGAACGCCCGCGAGATGGCCCTGCTGCCGTTCACCAGCACCAGCCGGTAGTCAGCGCAGAAGCCGAGGCCGCGCAGTCCGCAAGGACTGCGCGGCCTTCTGCGTTCCCGGGCGCCGCGCCGAGTGTGCAGCTACCCACGCTCCCTCTCGGCATGTGCCCCGACAACTGCACACTCGGCCGTCAGCTGCGAACCACGTCGAGCAACTCGGGATCGACGACATCGGCCAGCCGGTCCCACGGCACGGTGATCACCACCAGCCCGATCGCGTGCGGGCCCACCTGATAGTCCGAGAAGTGGATCTCCATCCCGGCGGGCGTCGGCAGCCAGTTCGCGAAGTTGAGCTCGGTGGGCGCGATCCCCTCGCGCTCGAATTCCTCGCCTGCCGCGGTGGCAGGCAGCAACCGCGCGGACTCCTCGGAGAGCCGGTTCAGCCCGGCCTGCAGATCGGGAAACAGCGCCGCAAGCGTGATCGGCTGGGCATCGCCGACGCCCACGACCACCGTGGCCACCAGCGGGGTGGGGTGGGCCCCGGGCGGGTTGGCATTCCACGAGGTCACCAGCAGGCCGCTGACCACACTGTCCCCGATCCGAGCGAACGCCTCCCGACCCTCCAACGTGAACCGTTCATCGCCGGGGCCGTCGATCTGGTCTTGCAACGCCGCCGCGACCGATTCGTTGAACTCGGCGGCGACCGCGGGATTGCCGCCTTCGATCCGCGGCAGCGTGACGTCGTAGCGAACGCGCCCGGTGTCGCCGGTCGACCGGATGGTGGTCGCGATGTATGGCCCGGCGGCCTGCGGATCGTCGGCCGTGGATGGCGTCACCTCCGATGTCGCAGCCGGGGAGGACGACTGCATCGCCGACGGCTCGGGCACCGCCGTCCCACCGCCGCCCGAGGAACAGGCGGCCAGGCCGGCCAGGAGCACGAGCGCCACGGCTCCTCGGTGCAGGACACGGGACGCTCGCATGGGGTGCATCCTCTCGACGGGGTGGATCCATGATGCGCCCCGCGCCTGTCCCGCGAGGCGCACCGGGGTTCCCCGCGTGGCGGACGACTAGACTCTTGCGGGTTCTATGAGGAGGTCCGCGGGGTGTCAGGTGTGTTCGCGGGCTTCACGGTCATCTTCGTCGTCATAGCCATCGGCTACATCCTCGGCCGGACACGGGTGCTCGGCGAGCACGGCGAATTCGTGCTCGGGCGGTTGGTGTTCTTCGTCGCAACCCCGGCGCTGCTCTTCGACACCCTCGCCACCGCCGACCTGGCGACGGTCTTCTCCCCCACCCTCGCGGTGGCCGCGGCCACGGCCTTCGCGGTCGGCGGCGTGTACCTGGCCATCGCGCTCGGCTGGCTGCGCAGGCCCCTGCCCGAATCCACGATCGGGGCGCTGGCCGCCTCCTACGTGAACTCGGCCAACCTCGGCATCCCGATCTCGGTGTTCGTGCTCGGCGACGCGTCGTTCGTGGCGCCGCTGCTGCTGTTCCAGATCGTGGTGTACTCCCCGATCGCGCTGACCGCGCTCGACCTGGCGACCACCCGCAAGGGCACCTCGATCCGCGACACCCTCATCACCCCGTTCCTCAACCCCATCGTGGTCGCCGGGATCGCCGGACTCGTGGTCGCCATCGCCGGGTGGACGCTGCCGGAATCGCTGATCCAGCCGTTCCGGATCATCGGCGGGGCCTCGGTGCCGGGGGCGCTGCTGGCCTTCGGGTTGTCGCTGTACGGGGTCCGCGTGCTGCAGCGCGGCGTCAGCCCTCGCCGCGAGATCGCGCTCGCCTCGGTGCTCAAGATCCTGGTCCAGCCGGTGCTGGCCTACCTGATGGCCCGCTTCCTGCTCGGCCTCGACGGCCACGACCTGTTCGCCGTGGTTGTCGTCTCCGCGCTGCCGACCGCGCAGAACGTGTTCGTGTACGCAAGCCGCTACCAGCGCGGCACGGTGCTCGCCCGCGACACCGCCCTGGTCACCACTCTGGCCTCGATCCCCGCCATCGCACTCGTCGCCTGGGCGCTGGCCTGACCCGCCGAACTTTCGGGGAGGGCCGCCCACCGCGCCGCGCGCGTTACGGTGAGGTCATGCGCACCCTCGTCGTCGCGGCCCTGCTGAGCCTGGCGCTTGCCGGCTGCGCCGGCGGCGACTCCTCGGACCCGGAAACCGCCCCGAGCTCGCCCGCGGTGACCACGCAGGCACCGATCGTCGATGTGACGAGCCCGGCGCCGCCGCCGGTGAACGACCCCAACGCCAAGCCCGGCATGGTGTTCACGGCCGACCCCACCATCGTCGATGCGCACCCCGCCCCCTTCGAGTCCTACACCGTGGTGGGCGAGGCAGGCGACCGCGTGGCCGTGCACTTCACCGCCGGGGCCCCCGAGTGCTACGGCGCCGATGCCACCGTCACCGAGTCCGCCTCCAGCGTCACCATCGCGTTGCGCACCGGCACCAGGGCGGACGCGGTGGACCGGCTCTGCGTCATGATCGCGGTGCAGGCCACCCTCGAGGTGCAGCTCGCCGCGCCCCTCGGCAACCGACAGGTGATCAGTGACTAGCGCCAACCGACCCGATCAGCGCCGACGCAGGCGCATGTAGTCGCTGACCACGGCCGCACCGAGCCCGTCCAGGTCCGGCGCCACCACCCGGCCGCCGACCCGCTGCGCCATCTTGTCGACCACCCTGGCCAGCCCCGGGTCGTCGCCGAGCCGGAATATCGTCACCGCAGCGCCGAGCCGCGCGAGGTTGTCGAACTCGCGGACGGTGAGCCCCAACGTCTTCGGGTGTGGTGGATAGTCGAAGAAGGCGTGCCCGTCCGGTTCCAGGTGTGCCGTCGGTTCCCCATCCGTGACGATGAGGACGACCGGTTGCGCGTTCGGATTGCGCCGCAGGTGCCTGCCCGCGAGCAACAACGCGTGGTGGAGGTTGGTGCCCTGGTCCCAGGCGCCGTCGAGCCCCGCCAGCTCGGCCGGGGTGAGCTGCTGCGCCAGTCGGCCGAACGCGATCAGCTGGAGGTCGTCGCCGCGAAAGCGCGTGGTGATCAGGTGGTTCAGCGCAAGGGCCGTGCGCTTCATCGGCACCCACCTGCCGTCCATCACCATCGAGAACGAGGTGTCGACGAGCAGCGCGACCGCGGCGTGCACGCGCTGCTCGGTCTCGGCGACCTCGACGTCCGAGACCTGCAGCTGAATACGATCCGACGTCAGCGGATTCCCCTGCTGCGCGGCCCGGAGCACCGCGTTCGTCACCGTCCGGGTCACGTCCCACGGTTCGGTGTCACCGAACTCCCAGCCCCTGCTGGCGCCCGTCGGCTCCCCCGTCGCGCCTGCCCGCTGGGTGTCGCGCTCGCCGCTCCGACCCGAGAGTCGCTGCGCCACATCCCGGAACGCCGACTGCCCGAGCCGGCGCATGGCCTTCGGGGAGAGCCGCCACTGGCCGTCCGCCCCGCGGGCGAGGAAGCCCTGCCGCTGCAGCGCCCGCTCCAGCTCGGCCAGCGTGCGGGCGTCGGCCGCCGCGCCGTCACCGAGCTGTCGGGCCAGGGCCTCGGGGTCGATGTCGTCGAGCTGCGCGCCCGCGTACTGCTGCGAGAGCTGCTCGGCGAGCTGCTCCAGCTCGGCGATGTCCGCAAGGGCCCCCGTCCCCTCCCCGAGGCCCATGCCGTCGTCGCCCCGAAAGCGCTGGGTACCGTCCCAGTCCTCGCCTGGACGCGCCGCCCGCAGGTTCGCGTCCAGGCGGTCCAGCTGATCGATCAGGCTTGGGCTGCCGAACGCCTGCTGCGCCAGCGCGTCCAGCTCGGCGCGCTGCTCCGTGGTGAGCGAGTTGCGCAGCCGCTGCGCGGCCGCGGCCCGCCGGGCCAGCGAATCGAGCAGCTCCTCGGTGTTACGCGGGTTCTCCGGGAAGTAGTCGCCGTGCGTCGCCATGAACTCGTCGAAGTCGGACTGGGTGTCCTCACCGCGAGAGTGCTTGTCCAGCAGGTCGTTCAGGTCGCGGAGCATCGCGTCGATGCCGGCGCGATCCTCATCGGTCGCGCCGGCGAGGGCCTCCTTCATCCCCGCGAACCGCTGATCGAGCAGCTCTCGTCCGAGCAGCTCGCGGATCTTCTCGTAGTCCTCGCGGGCCGACGCGTCGCGCCAGCGGTACTCCGACAGGTCCCGGACGGCCTGGGCCGTCGACGACGGCAGCTCGTCGAGCTGCAACTCGGAGAACCGAGCGTCGTCGTCCAACGCGCGCGCCAGCTCCTTGCGCTCGGCGAGCAGCGCCCGCTCCAACAGCTCACGGACCTCGTCGAGGGTGCCACCGAGATGATTGCGCTCCAACAGCTCTCGCCTGCGCCGATTCGCCCGAGCGGCGAGATCGTCGAGCCCGCGGGTGTCCGCGGTGCCGCGGCGCATCAGCTCCCGCAGCGCCCGTCGGGGCGAGGAGCCCTCGAGCACGTCGTTGCCGATCGCCTCCAGCGCCTCCCGGAGGTCCACGGGCGGGAGCAGCGGGTCCGGTCCACCCTGGTACGGCCCGTACCGCGCCCGGTGCGGATCACCCCGACCCCCGGACCGGGGACGCCGGGAACCCGGCCGCGGCGGCTCGGTCATCCGCTGTACACCAGCTGTCCGTCGTCGTCGGGGAACTTCGCGATGCGCCGGGCCAGGTACAGCCCCTCCAACGCCAGCTCCACCGCGGACGCCCGCGCCCCCGTGCTCTCGGCGCCGAAGCGCGCGGCCACCTCGTCCAGCACGTCGATCTCGGGCAGCTCGCCGAGCAGGTCCTTCGCGGTCACACGGTCGCCGGTGACGACGGGTCCGCCCGCCTCCACCGCCGCCACCAGGGGCGCCAGGTCCACGCCGCCGAGCCGCTCGCGCACCGTGTCCGCGGTCGCCCGGCGCAGCAGGTGTTCGAGCACGTCCAACTCGCGCCCCTCCTCGCCGGACTCGAACTCCACCTTGCCGCGCAGCACCTCGATGACCGTGCCGAGATCGACCGGCCGTGCCACCGGATCGGACTCACCGAGCACCGCCCCGCGGTGCACGGCGGCCGCGCTGACGGTCTCGGCCCCGGCCACCGCGAACCGGGCGGACACCCCCGAACGCTGGTCCACCGAGGTGGACTCGCGCAGCAGCCGGGTGAACCGGGCCAGGATCTCCAGGAGGTGGTCGGGCACCTCGGCGCGCAGGTGCGCCTCCTGCTCGATCACCGCGATCTCGTCCTCGAGCGCGGCCGGGTAGTGGGTGCGGATCTCGGCGCCGAAGCGGTCCTTGAGCGGGGTGATGATGCGGCCGCGGTTCGTGTAGTCCTCCGGGTTCGCGCTGGCCACCAGGACCACGTCCAGCGGCAGCCGCAGCGTGTACCCGCGCACCTGGATGTCGCGCTCCTCCATCACGTTCAGCAGCGAGACCTGGATCCGTTCGGCCAGGTCGGGCAGCTCGTTGATGCCGACGATGCCGCGGTGCGCGCGTGGGACCAGCCCGAAGTGGATGGTCTCCGGATCGCCCAGGCTGCGGCCCTCGGCGACCTTCACCGGATCCACGTCGCCGACCAGGTCCGCCACCGAGGTGTCCGGGGTCGCGAGCTTCTCCGAGTAGCGCTCGTCGCGGTGCCGCCAGGCCACCGGCAGCTCGTCCCCCAGGACGGCGGCGCGGCGGATCGAGGCGGGCGTGATCGGCTCGTACGGGTGCTCACCCAGCTCCGAACCCTCGATCACCGGGGTCCACTCGTCGAGCAGCAGCGGCAAGGTCCGCAGCAGCCGGGTCTTGCCCTGGCCACGCTCACCGAGCAGCACCACGTCGTGGCCTGCGATCAGGGCTCGCTCGAGCTGCGGCAACACCGTGTCGCCGAAACCCACGATCCCCGGCCACGGCTCGCGGCCGTCGCGCAGCGCCGCGAGCAGGTTCTCTCGCATCTCGTCCCGGACCGGTCGCAGCACGTGTCCGGACGCGCGCAGTTCGCCGACCGTGCGCGGAAAACCATCGGGGGCCATGGCAGTCACCACTTCACGCTACGAGCGTTCGGCGAATTCGGCACGCGTGTGGCCAAATCGGCATCTACCGCGGCGGGGGCGACGTGGCCGATTCGAGACCTCGGATCGCCGACACCGCGGCACACCTGGGGGTAGTTTTCCGCGGGTGCGGGTTGCACTCGGCAGTCCGCCGCGTCGAGATGCGGAGTACCCATCATGACTGCGGAGCACGATCACGACACCACCCCACCTGCGAACAAGCGCCTGCTGGCCCTCGCCGTGGTTCTGCTGCTGCTCCCGATCGTCGCCATCCTGTGGGTCTCGACCTACGCAAGGACGGGCCCAGAACTGGGCGGCGTGCCGTTCTTCTTCTGGTACCAGTTCCTCTGGGTGTTCCTATGCGCAGGCGCCACCTGGTCGGCCTACAAGATCGTGTTGAAGGCCCGCCCGCACCGGCCGATGACCGAGGGGCCCGCGCCCGAGGTCACCGACGGCGGGTCCGACCGGTGACCACGCTGGCCGCGAGCGACAGCGGCGTCAACGGCGTGGCGCTTGCCGTCCTGATCGCCCTCTTCACGCTCGTCACGGTGATGGGATTCCTGGCCTCGCGCTGGCGCCGGGCGTCGAACCTGCAGACCCTCGACGAGTGGGGGCTCGGCGGACGCAGCTTCGGCACCTGGGTCACGTGGTTCCTGATCGGCGGCGACATCTACACCGCGTACACCTTCATCGCGGTGCCCGCCGCGATGTTCGCGCTGGGCTCGGTGAGCGGCTTCTTCGCGATCCCGTACGCGATCGTGGTGTACCCGATCATCTTCGTCTTCATGTCGCGATTGTGGTCGGTGAGCCACCGGCACGGGTACATCACCACCGCGGACTTCGTCGGCGGCCGGTACGGGTCCCGCTGGCTCTCGCTGGCGATGGCGCTGACCGGCATCCTCGCGACCATGCCGTACATCGCGCTGCAGCTGGTGGGCATCCAGGCGGTGCTCGAGGTCATCGGCATCGGCGGCGCCGACAATGTGATCGCCAGGGACCTGCCGCTGCTCATCGCGTTCGCGGTGCTGGCCGCCTACACCTACTCGTCGGGCCTGCGCGCGCCTGCGATCATCGCGTTCGTCAAGGACACGCTGATCTACCTGGTCATCATCGTGGCGGTGATCTACCTGCCGTCCCGCTACGGCGGCTGGGGCCACATCTTCGACGCCGCCGAGGCGAAGATGACCACCCCGAATCCCGCCACCGGCAAGCCGACCGGGACGTTCATCCCGAACAGCCAGCAGTACTGGGCCTACGCAACGCTGGCGCTCGGCTCGGCGCTGGCGCTGTTCATGTACCCACACTCCATCACCGCCACCCTGTCCTCGAAGTCCCGCAACACCATTCGGCGTAACGCCGCGATCCTGCCCGCCTACACGTTCCTGCTGGGACTGCTCGCCCTGCTCGGCTGGGTGGCGATCGCCGCGGGCACCAAGCCGATCGGCCTGGACGGCAAACCCAATGCGCAGCTGGTGGTCCCGCAGCTGTTCGAGGACGCCTTCCCCGCCTGGTTCGCCGGGGTCGCGTTCTCGGCGATCGCGATCGGCGCGCTGGTACCCGCGGCGATCATGTCCATCGCGGCCGCGAACCTGTTCACCCGCAACGTGTACCGCGAATGGTTCAGGCCCGGCGCGACGCCCGCGCAGGAGGCCAAGGTCAGCAAGCTGACCTCGTTGTTCGTCAAGTTCGTCGCGCTGATCTTCGTGCTGACCCTCGACAAGCAGAACGCCATCAACTTCCAGCTGCTTGGCGGCATCTGGATCCTGCAGACGTTCCCCGCCATCGTGTTCGGGCTCTACACCCGCTGGTTCCATCGGTGGGCGCTGCTCGCGGGATGGGCGGTCGGCATGGTGTACGGCACGATCGCGGCGTACAACGTCTCGTCCGCCAGCGCAGCGCATTTCGCCGGATCGCTCGCCTCGATCCCCGGTATCGCGCAGATGGGCTACATCGCGTTGACGGCGTTCGTGGTCAATATCGTCGTCGCCGCGGTGCTCACGCTGGTTATGCGGGCGGTCAAGGCCCCGGAGGGGGTGGACGCGACCATCAGGGGCGACTACTTCGCGGACGCGGGCGATCCCCGGGTCGCACCGCTGCCGCCGACCCCGACGGAGGCCACCCCCAGCCCGTGACGGGGAACGGCCCGGAATCCGACGGGCCGACACCGTCGACTCCTAGACTCTGCCCATGGAGACCTGGCTGCTGCCCGCCCTGCTCGGACTCGGACTGGCCGCCGCCACCGGCCTGCGCACCTTCCTGCCGCTGTTGATGCTCAGCGCGGCCGCGCACTTCGAACTGTTCGGCATCTCCCTCGGTGAGAGCTTCGCGTGGGTCGGGTCGACCGGCGCGTTGGTCGCCCTTGCCGCCGCCACCGCCACCGAACTGCTCGCGGATCTGATTCCGTTGGTGGACAACGCACTCGGCGTGTTCGGCACCTTCACCCGACCGATCGCGGCGGCGATCGCCGCGGGCGCGGTGTTCACCGATCTCGGCCCCACCGGCGCAGTGATCGCCGGCATCATCGTCGGTGCGCCGACGGCGCTGGCGTTCAGCGCGGCGCAGACCGGAACCCGCGCCGTGAGCACCGCGACCACCGGCGGTCTCGCGAACCCGGCGCTGTCGGTGATCGAGGACGGGGTCTCGTTCGGCATGGTGCTGGTGGCGTTCCTGCTGCCGCTGCTCATCCCGCTGGTGCTGGGACTGATGCTGTGGTTCGCCTGGAAGGGCGCGCGCCGGTTCAGCCCGGGATCTGGCCGGCCAGCCCGTTCCGCTTGAAGTCGGAGAACTGGCGGCTGTCCGAGCAGAAGCCGCAGTTCGGACCGAAGAACTCGGCGCGGGCGGTCGCGTCGTCCATCAGCCAGTACCGGAGCCAGGCCGTCGACGGTGCGCGCATGTCCCCGCCCGAGATGCCGGTGCCGAAGTGGGTGGCGCCGCGCAGTTCCGCGTACTCCGCCGGGACGTGGTCGGCGTCGTTGTACATGCCCTTCACCAGGATCGGCCACACGATCGCATCGAACTGCCCGGCGAGGAACAGCACGGGCTCGTCGATCAGATCGACGTCGTTGAGCGGTCCCGGCTGGATCGCCACGACGGTGTCCACCCGGGGGTCGACGGCGGCGTTGATCGCGCCCGATCCGCCCTGGGAGTGTCCCGCTGATCCGACCCGGTCCAGGTCCACCTTGCCGTGGAAGACGCTGACGGGGTCGGCGTTGAGGTTCTCGATGAGGTCGATGCCGCTGCGCATGGTGATCGCGAAGTTGCTCGCGGGCGTGTTGGCGGCGACCACGATGAAGCCGTGGCTGGCGTAGTGCCGCAGCAGCAGGGTGTACGCGCCGGGGAGCACCCCGGTGCCGTTCCCCCAGATGACCACGGGGTGCTTCTCGCCACGCGCCCCCATGTTCTGCGGGTAGTACAGCGTGTGCACCGCACCGATGCTGACCTCCGGCGTGTAGGGACCCGGCGCGGACCAGTTCCGCCCGACGCTCGGGATGCCCTCGGCCTGAGCGGGCGCGGCGACGGCCGTCAGTGTCACCGCGGTGACCGCGGCCGTCACGGCGGCGGCCAGCCAGGCGCGGAGGATGGAAGTGCGAGTGCGCATGCGCGAACACCTTCCCTTTCGATAGTCGCCCGAGGGCGGGTTGCGCACCGGCACAGCATGTCTCCGGGCCGGCGACGGGGAGTTCCTGGCGTGAAAGCTATGCCGCGCTCTCGCGGCGTGCAGCCGAAATCCGATCTCCGCGCGTGCCTTGTGCCCGAGCACAATCGGGCGGCCCCTGTACTGGCTCGGCTGCCCAGATCGGGCTATCGGCGGGCGGCCTCGACGGCCAGGGCCAGCTCGATCATCGCGCGCGGGTCGGTGATGGATCGGGCGGTGAGGTCCTCGATCCGCCGCAACCGGTTCAGCACGGTGTTGCGGTGGCAGAACAGCGTCGCGGCCGCGCCCGCCGCCGAGCCGCCCGCGTCCAGCCAGGCGGTGACGGTGTCGAGCAGCAGGTCGCGTTCTACCGGCGGCAACCGGAGCACCGGGCCCAGCACCACCGTCCGGAGCCGCTCCGCGAGGTCCGGCTGGGCGGCGACCAGTGCGACCGGCAGCCGCCGATCGAGCACCACCACCTCGTCGGTGTCGGGCGCGCAGGTCTGCAATGCGATCTCGGCGAGCCAACGGGCCCTTGCCAGCTCGGCCAGCGAACCCACCACCGGGCTGATCCCGGCGGCCACGCCCTGTTCCTCCAGCAGCCGGGCTGGCTCGGCCACCTCGTCCGACCCGAGCGAGATCAGCCCCACCTCGTGATCCGCGCGGATCCGCCACAGGATGTGGAAGCCCCCAGTCGCCGAGTAGCCCCTGTCCCTGGGCAGACCGGCACCCCGCCCGACCGACCGCACCACCGCCACCGCGTAGCGGCCGCGCTCGGCCAGGCCCAGAAATGCCGATGCCTCCGCGACGAGGCCCGCTCCCCCGCCGACGGGGAAGTCGGCTCCCGGCCCGCCGAGCAGGACGTCGAGCACGGCGTTGCGCCGCTCGCCGTCCCGCGCCAGGCGCTCCGATTCCGCCTCCTGGTAGGCATCGGCGACCGCGCCGACGAGGAGGTCGACGATGTCCCACAGGTCACCCACACACGGCAAGAGGTCGGGCAGCGAGGCCGGGTATTCCTCGGCAACCGTCTCGATCATGGCCTGCCAGAGCAGCCGGCAGCCGCGCCGGTACGCGTCCTGCAGCGAGGACAGCGGCAGGCCCTGCTCGGCCCTGGTCCGGCCGGTCCATGCGGCGTCGGAGAGGTCGACGGGGCGATCCTCGGAGCGGTCCAGGATCGAGGTCATGGCCTGGCCCAGGTTGTGCAGGATCGTGTCCCGCAGCTCCGCGGGGGCGACCAGCGCGGCGTAGGCGCCGTCCTCGGCGAGGATCTGCTCGGCCAGCCCCGCGGCGATCGCGGGCAGTCGCCCCGCGAGCGGCCGCGCCACCGCGGTCAGGATGTGTGAGGCGTTGTCCCCGTCGCGCACCCAGTCGCCGCCCTTCTCCACGAGACCATCCCGCAGCCGCAGGCACGGTCCGCGATGAGCAGGATGGTAGCCCGCGGGGCGGCGCCGACGGGCTCGTTCCCTGGCCCCGCGCTCTGGTAGACAGTGGGCCATGGCCGACACCGAGATCACCTTTGCCAGCGGCGACGTCACCCTGCACGGCAGCCTGCGGCTCCCCGACGGCGTGTCGGGCCCGGTGCCCGCGGCCCTGCTCCTCGCAGGCAGCGGGCCGACCGACCGCAACGGGGACAGCGCCCTGATGCCCGGGTCCATCGGCACCCTCCGCTTCCTCGCCGACACGCTGGCCGACGCCGGCTTCGCGAGCCTGCGCTACGACAAGCTCGGCAGCGGGGAGACCGGGCTCGGGCCGTACGAGGTCGAGGACGTCGCGGGGCTCGGCTTCTCCACCTTCGTAGACGCGGCGGCCGACGGGCTGGATTACCTTGCGGCGCAACCGGGTGTCGATGCGGACCGGCTGCTGGTGATCGGCCACAGCGAGGGCGCTCTGGTCGGGCTCGCGCTTGCCGTCGCCGACGACGCCCCGGCCCTCGCCGGGCTCGGCCTGCTCGAGCCGCTCGCGGTCCGGCTGCTGGACCTGCTGACCCGGCAGATCAACGCGCAGGTGGACGGCGCCCTCGGCGCCGGGGCGCTCCCGCTCGAGCTGGCCGACGAGCTGCGCACCGCGCTGACCGAGGCCGTCGAGTCGTTGCGCGCCGACGGCACCCTCCCCGACGACCTGCCCGAGCCGCTGCGGATGGCCGGGTTCGTGCCGGTCAACGCCAAGGCGCTCGCCGAGGAGGATGCGCTGGACCCGCGCGTGCTGGCGGGTGCGCTGCCCGCGGGACTGCCGGTGCTGACCAGCTGCTCGGCGCGGGACACCCAGGTCGCCGACGCCGATGTGGACGCGCTGGACGTGGCACTGTCCGCCGTCGCGTTGACGTCGGTGCGGATGACCACGGCCAACCACGTGCTCAAGGAGATCGGCGAGCGCGACTCGACCGGCGCCGACTACATCGAGGACCTGCCCTACTCAGCGGAGTTCGCCGTCGGGTTCCGGAACTGGCTCGCCGGGCTCTAGGGCGTCTCTCTCAACCTGATCAACTGGTTCGACGCGGGGTCGATCTCGTCAGCTTTCCCACGAAATGCTCGTCGCGTGTCGGTCCGAGTCGAAGCGAACGACCAGGAGTTGGTCGGAAGCATCCGGCGACAGCGTGAAGTCGATCCAGCTCTCCAGGCCACCACCCCCACCCACATTCAAGACGAATGCCTTCGGGTCCAGGAGAGCCACCAGCCCCTCCGCCGTCGCGCGTTGACCTCGATACTCCTCGTACGCCTTCCGAACCTCGGGCAGGTCGAGCTCGTCCGTGTGGAACTCCACGAACTGGGCGACCTGCATCCCGGTGCCGAGATCCTCCACGAGGAGGGTGCGCGCCTTGCTGACCAACTCGGGGAACGCGTCGATGAGGCCACCCGTCTCACGCAGGAGTTCGCCGTTCCGAGAGACACTCTCGAAGATGGACAACCACACGGGCACAGCACCGTTCGGAGTTCGAATGGTGATGTCGTCGGCAAAGCCCGAATCAGTGTCCAACGTCAGCGAACCCACCAACTCCGAGTGAATTGTCACCTGCATCCCACAAGCATGCCCTAGCCGTCCCGGGCAGCGGTCGTCTCGGGCACCGCGGCCGTCGCCGAGTGTGCAGCTACCGTCGCGCCTACCCGAGCGATGCCCCGACAACTGCACTTTCGGCCGACCTGTGGACAACCGAGTCGGTTCTCCACAGATCGCCCCGGGCCCTGCCGGATCCGTGATCCGTCGGCCAGTCTCGACGGATGGGGGAATTCGACGAACCGTTCTCGGGCAGCGCGGCCGTTGCGGTCGGAGCGGTGACCGACCGGCAGCTACGCCTGACCTTCCATCGGATCCATCGAGATGTGTACATCGCCAAGGGAATCGGTCTCGACGCGATCCTGCGCGCGCGGGCGGCGGCACTCTGGGCGGGCGAGGACGGGATCCTCGCGGGGATGTCCGCCGCCGCGGTGCACGGCACCAAGTGGATCGACCCGGGCACCCGCGCGGAGCTGTTCCGGACGGGCAGCAGGCGCAGCACGTCGGGAGTGTTGATCCACGGCGACGCACTGGCCCCGGACGAGATCTGCCTCGCAGGCGGGTGGCTCGCGTCGACCCCGGCCCGCACCGGCTACGACCTCGGCCGGCGGCTCCCGTTCGACCGCGCGGTCGAGGTGCTCGACGCGCTCTGCAACGCCACCGACACGAAGCCCGAGGAGATCCGTGCGCTGGCCGAGAATCACAGCGGGGCAAGGGGAATCGTCCAGCTCCGCCAGGTGCTCGAACTCGTCGACGGCGGCGCGGAGTCGCCACAGGAGACCCGAACCCGGCTGCTGTTGATCGACGGTGGGTTGCCGCGCCCGTCGACGCAGATCCTCGTCCGGGACGAGCGCGGCCGCGTCGTCGCGCGGTCGGACATGGGGTGGGAACGCTGGAAGGTTCTCGTGGAATACGACGGCGAGCAGCACTGGACCGACGAGAGTCAACGCACATGGGATGTCGAGCGACTGGAGGTGCTGGCGAACCTCGGGTGGCGGGTGATCCGCGTCGGTTCCGCGCAGCTGCGACTGCGTCCGCACACGGTCGCGAAGCGTATCCGTGCGGCGCTATGGGAGGCGGGCGCCCCGGTCTGACAGCCCGTCGAGTGTGCAGATTCCCCCGTCCCATCTCGGACGATGCGCCGGCAGATGCACTCTCGGCGGCCCCGGCGCCGGAAACCGAGATGCGCTCGCCGTCGGCGTGCTGTAGCGTTCTCGCCTAACCAACGACGCCTAGACCGAAGGGACGGCCACAATGACGCACTACGCGCACCTCAGCGCCGTACCCGCGTGGCATTGCCACATGTCGGCCAAGCGCGTATCCCGAGAACGATCCTGACGTAGCGGATCCGTTCTCGGCACCCAGGGCACACGCCCGGGTGCCGTTTCTTTTACTACCCCCAGCATTTTCAACAGCAAGGAACTCCCATGAAGCTTCGTATCAGCCAATTGTCCACGGCACCGCCGCTGACCTCCCTGCCCGCCGACCTGACCGGCCACGCGGTCACCCTCGATCTGTCCCACACCGACGCCGCTCAGCGCGCGGCCGCGACCGACCTGGCGCGCGAGCTGCTCGACCGCGGCGCGGCCCGGATCGTGATCTCCGGGTCGGCCGCCTGACGACGGCGTCGAGTGTGCAGTTACCGGGGCATCGCCCGGGTAGGAACGACGAAAGGTCCACACTCGGCGGGAAGCGAGTGTGCACCTTTCGTCAGAACCTCGGTGCGCGAGAAGAACCTCAGTGCGCGAAGTGGCGCGCCCCGGTCAGGTACATCGTGACGCCCGCCTCGCGGGCGGCCTCGATCACCTCGTTGTCGCGAACCGAACCGCCCGGCTGCACGACCGCCTTGACGCCCGCGTTCGCGAGGACCTGGAAGCCGTCCGGGAACGGGAAGAACGCGTCGGAGGCGCCCACCGAACCGGCGACCCGGTCCCCCGCGCGCTGCACGGCCAGATGCGCCGAGTCGACGCGGTTGACCTGCCCCATGCCGACGCCGACCGAGGCCCCGTCATGAGCGAGCAGGATCGCATTCGACTTCACAGCACGGCATGCGCGCCAAGCGAATTCAAGATCCTTCAGGGTCGCGGCGTCGGCCGCGTCACCGGTGACCAGGGTCCAGTTGGCCGAGTCGTCGCCCTCGGCATCGAGCACGTCCCGCTCCTGCAGCAGCGCGCCGCCGGAGATCGGGCGCAGCTCCACGCCGGTCGCATTCGGGACCGCGGCCTCGAGCACCCGCACGTTCTTCTTGCGTGCCAGCACCTCGACGGCACCTGGGGCGTAGGAGGGCGCGATCACGACCTCGGTGAAGATCTCGGCGACCTGCTCGGCCATCTCGACGGTCACCTCGCGGTTCGCCGCGATGACGCCACCGAACGCGCTGACCGGATCGCAGGCGTGCGCCTTGCGGTGCGCCTCGGCGATGTCGGCACCGACGGCGATGCCGCAGGGGTTGGCGTGCTTGATGATCGCGACCGCGGGCTCGGCGTGGTCGAAGGCGGCGCGCCAGGCGGCGTCACCGTCGGTGTAGTTGTTGTACGACATCTCCTTGCCGTGCAACTGCTTCGCCTGTGCGAGTCCCGCGGGGGCCGCCGGGTCCTCGTACAGCGCCGCGGCCTGGTGCGGGTTCTCGCCGTAACGCAGGACCGCGGTGCGGTTCCAGCTCGCGCCTGCCCACTCGGGGAACTGCGTGTCGGACTCGACGAGGGTCGAGGTCATCCAGCTGGCGACCGCGACGTCGTAGGACGCGGTGTGCTGGAAGGCCTGCGCGGCAAGGGAAGTGCGCTCGGCAAGGGTGAACCCGCCCGCCGAGATCGCGGCGAGAACGTCCTCGTACTTGCCCGGGTCCACGACGACCGCGACCGACGGGTGGTTCTTGGCGGCGGCGCGCACCATCGACGGACCGCCGATGTCGATCTGCTCGACGCACTCGTCCGGAGTGGCGCCGGATGCGACGGTGGCGGTGAACGGGTACAGGTTCACGACCACCAGCTGGAACGCCTCGACGCCCAACTCGACGAGCTGATCGAGGTGCTCGTCCTTGCGGGTGTCGGCGAGGATGCCGGCGTGCACGCGCGGGTGCAGGGTCTTGACGCGACCATCGAGGGTCTCCGGGAAGCCGGTCAGGTCCTCGACCTTGGTGACGGGGATGCCGGCATCGGCGATCTTCGAGGCCGTGGAGCCGGTGGAGACCAGCTCGACGCCGGCCTTGTGCAGCCCGGTGGCCAGTTCCACGAGGCCGGTCTTGTCGTAGACGCTCACCAATGCGCGGCGCACAGCCTTACGTTCGGTCACTTCGGGATCACGGCCTTTCGTCCATCGGAAATAACACCTCGGGTGGCGACAGCGGCGAGAACCTCCGCCAGCAGTCGCCGTTCCACCGTCTTGATCCGCTCGTGCAGGCTCGACTCGTCGTCGGACTCGAGCACGGGCACGGGCTCCTGGGCCAGGATCGGTCCGGTGTCGACCCCCGCATCGACCAGGTGCACGGTCGAACCGGTGATCTTCACGCCGTAGGCCAGGGCATCGGGCACCGCGTGCGCGCCGGGGAACGAGGGCAGCAGGGCGGGATGGGTATTGATGATGCGGCCACCGAAGCGGTCGAGGAACTCGGGGCCGAGGATCTTCATGAACCCGGCCGAGACGATGAGGTCCGGCTGGTGCGCGTCCGTCGCCTTGGTCAGCGCCCGGTCCCATGCGGCCCGGTCTGCGTGGTCGCGCAGTCCCACCCGGAAGGCGGGGATGCCTGCGGCCTCCGCGTGCCCCGCGGCGTCGCAGTCGCGGTCCACCCCGACCGCGACGATGCGCGCGGGGTAGCCGTCGACGGCTGCCGCGATCAGCGACTGCAGCAGGCTCCCGGTACCGGAAGCGAGGACCACGACTCGGACCGGCTCGGTCGAGCCGGGGCGGAAGTACTCACGCGAGGCAGTCAGCGCTCTACTCCTGTGTGCGGGCCAGCGACCGGAGGGTGCCCCGGCCGGGAAGAAGCCTAGTCGCTGCTGGTCCGGGTGCCGTCGGGCAGGTCCGCTTCGGCCGGATCGGACGTGACGTCCGCCACCTCGGCATCCACCACCGCGTCGTCGATCTCGGCATCCACCGCGGCGGTGGATGCGACCACCTGATCGCTCGCCGCCGCGACCGGGTCGCCGCCGGCGTCGACCACCTCGGCCTCGACCACCACCTCGCCCTCGATGTACGAGGCACCCGGCAGCTCCTTCACCGGTTCCGGCACCGGGCGATCGAGCATTCGGGCGGCCAGCGTGTAGGTCCGCGGCGGATCGGGCTGTTCGGCGGGCTTCGACTGCTCGCGGCCTCCACCCCCGTGCTTGGCCACGACCAGCGCGGTCAGCGAACCGAACACCGCGAACCAGGCGAAGGACAGCCCGGTGAACGTCGCGAGGTCCACCCCGACCGTCCCGAAGGAACCGAGCTCCCCGCCCGCGGCGAAACCGAGCAGGCCGAGCGCCAGGGCCGCCGCGGCGGCCGCGACCAGCACCTTGCGCACCGCCACCGCCCGACCACCCGCGCGGTGCGCGCAGTCCCGTCCGAGCTGGATGCCGAGGGCCGCGGGGATCAGCAAGAGGGCGGGCCAGCCGCCACCGCTCGGCCCGGCGGGCACCGCCCCGAGCAGGGGCAGCGCCGGTAGCGGCCCGCCGACGACGGTGAACACGCTCAGCGACGCGTCCCCGAGGTGCGCCGTCGACCCGACCAGCATCGCCGCGCTGCCGACCGCGAGGTTCGGCAGGTACAGGATCGAGAGCAGGGTGAGGCCGAGCGCGCCGCCGAAACCGTCACCGGCCTCGAGCAGCTCGCCCACCTCGGCCCAGGACGAGATCAGCGCCACCGCGGTCAGGGCCGCCCCGGACGCCAGCAGGGCCAACCCGACCCTCAGCGCGGGCCTGGCGGACGCGCGCACCCACTCCGGTACGCCGAGCCGGGCACAGATCGGGCGCCACAGCTTGCTGCCCATCCCGATGCCCGCTCCGATCAGGTGCACGCCCAGCACCCAGGCGAAGGCGGCCAGCGCGTTGGGAGGGGCCAGCGCGATCACCGACGACGCGTCCTTGATCACGGCCAACGCCACCGCGGTGACCAGCAACGGACCGGCGAGCGCGGCGCCGAGCACCCAGAGCTGTTCGTGTCGCGGGGTCTGCTCTGTGACGGCGTGCGCGCAGCCGCGCGCGACCGACCAGATCATCAGGATGGTCGGGACCAACGGCAGCACGCCGAGCGAGGCGCCGCCGATGGTGAGCTGCACCTGGTGCACGGCCAGCCAGCTCGCCGCGATGGCGCCGCTTGTCCCGGTGAGATCGCTGTTCGCCGCGACCAGCGTCACGAGGATGCACGCGGCGATCAGCGCGAGCGCGACCAGCGCGGGCCGCAATGCCACCGCGAGCAGGGTGCGGATCTGCTCGGGGTTCGGCGTCGGCCTCGGTGCCGCCGGTGTCCGTCGTCTGCTCGAACGGCGGAGGGTGTCGCTGCTGCGCAAGGAACTCATCTCCTCGAGGGTGACATCTGTCTTGGGGACGGTCTGCCAGGCGCGCCGACAGGTCAGGACACGACGACGCCCCCCGGCTCACCGGGGGGCGTCGAGCGCGGGTGTCGCTAGTCCGCGTCCCGTTTCGGGGCCGAGCCGAAGGCCTGGGTGGGCGCGGCGGTGCCGTCGTCCGCTGCGGGCGCCGGGGTCTCGGGCGACTGCGGCGCGGGGCCGGTGGCGGCGTCCTGCGGGCCGGACTGCTGCGGCTGGCCGTAACCCTGCGGCGCCTGGCCGTAGCCCTGCTGCGGTGCGGGCGGGGCGTACGGGTTCGTGGGCTGCGCGTAGCCCTGCTGACCGTAGCCACCGGGATACGGCTGCGGCTGTCCGTAGCCGGGCTGTCCCTGCGGCTGTCCGTAGCCGGGCTGGGCCTGCGGCTGACCTGGCGCCTGCGGCTGGCCGTAGCCCTGGGGCGCCTGGCCGTACGGCTGGCCGGGCGCCTGCTGCTGGCCGTAGCCCTGCGGCGGCTGGCCGTAGCCCTGCGGGTAACCCTGGGGCGCGTAGCCGGCCGGCTTCGGGGCGGGCACCTTGAGCATGCCGAGCGAGAACAGCAGCACCGCCACCGCGACCGCGGCCTGGACGAACGCCAGGATCAGGCCGGTGACGCCGCCGACGGCCAGCGAGACGCCCTCGGACAGGCTGAACATGAAGAACAACGCGATGAGGAATCCCACCACCGACGCGGCCGCGGCCGCGCCCTTGTACGGCTGCTCGGGCAGCAGCGACAGGCCGGCCAGCAGCCCACCGAAGAGCAGGAAGGCCAGCGCCAGGATCGGGTAGCCGGCCTCGAAGGAGCTCTGCGTCAGGGTCTCGTCACCGAAGGTGGTCACCTTCGCGAACGGGGCGAACCCGAGCAGGAAGTTGATGATGGCGAGCCCCAGGACGCCGAGGGTGAGCAGGTAGGGCAGGCCCTTCGACCCGAGTCCCCCGGACGGCGGCTCGCCCGGACCGTAACCGGACCCCGCAGGCGTGAAAGTCATGACATCTCCTAGGGAGGGTCTGCATTGTGCGACTGGTCAATTCCTCAATGAACGCTAGCGCATTTCTCTGTGTGAACCCTGAGCCCGCGGCGCCCGCCCGTCGGACGAAAAAGAACGAGGGGCACCTTCCCGCGCGATGAGCGCGGGCAGGTGCCCCTCGTTCGGTGAGACCGGAGCGGGGTCAGCCGCTCAGTTCACTCAGGCCTCGACGACCAGGCTCTGCAGGATCTCGCGCGCGAGAGCGGCGGTCTCGGACGGCGTCTTGCCGACCTTGACGCCTGCCGCCTCGAGGGCGTCCTTCTTGGCCTGCGCGGTGCCCGAGGAGCCGGAGACGATGGCGCCTGCGTGGCCCATGGTCTTGCCCTCGGGGGCGGTGAAGCCCGCGACGTAGCCGACGACCGGCTTGGTGACGTTGGCCTTGATGTAGTCGGCCGCACGCTCCTCGGCGTCGCCGCCGATCTCGCCGATCATCACGATGATCTTGGTCTCGGGGTCCTTCTCGAACGCCTCGATGGCGTCGATGTGGGTGGTGCCGATGACCGGGTCGCCGCCGATGCCGATGGCGGTCGAGAAGCCGTACTCACGGAGCTCGAACATCATCTGGTAGGTCAGGGTGCCGGACTTGGACACCAGGCCGACCGGGCCCTTGCCGGAGATGTTGGCCGGGGTGATGCCGACCAGCGCCTCGCCCGGGGTGATGATGCCGGGGCAGTTGGGGCCGATGATCCGGGTCTTGTTGCCCTTCTCGACGTTGTAGGCCCACGCGAACGCGGAGTCCTGCACCGGGATGCCCTCGGTGATGACCACGAGGAGCGGGATCTCCGCATCGATGGCCTCGACGATGGCGTCCTTGGAGAAGGCCGGGGGGACGAACGCGATGGAGACGTCCGCGCCGGTCTTCTCCATGGCCTCGGCGACGGTCGCGTAGACCGGCAGCTCGACGGCGGAACCGTCGGCGGCGGTGTGCGAGACGGTGGTGCCGGCCTTGCGGGCGTTGACGCCGCCGACGACCTGGGTGCCCGCCTTGAGCATCAGGGCGGTGTGCTTGGTGCCCTCGCCGCCGGTGATGCCCTGGACGATGACCTTGGAGTCCTTGGTCAGGAAGATTGCCATTGTTCTAGTCCCTTTACTTCGCTGCGAAGGCGAGTTCGGCGGCCTTGTCGGCGGCCTCGTCCATGGTGGCGACGACGGTCACCAGCGGGTGGTTGGCCTCGGCGAGGATGCGACGACCCTCTTCGACGTTGTTGCCGTCCAGGCGCACGACGAGCGGCTTGTTGGCCTCGTCGCCCAGGGTCTGCAGGGCGCCGACGATGCCGTTGGCGACCGCGTCACAGGCGGTGATGCCGCCGAAGACGTTGACGAAGACGCTCTTGACCTGGGCGTCGTTCAGGATGACGTCGAGGCCGGCGGCCATGACGGCCGCCGAGGCGCCGCCACCGATGTCGAGGAAGTTGGCCGGCTTGACGTTGCCGTGCTTCTCGCCCGCGTACGCGACCACGTCGAGGGTGGACATGACCAGACCCGCGCCGTTGCCGATGATGCCGACGGAGCCGTCGAGCTTGACGTAGTTGAGGTCGTTCTCCTTGGCCTTGAGCTCGAGGGGATCGGTGGCGTCCCGGTCCTCGAAGGCCTCGTGGCCGGGCTGACGGAAGCCGGCGTTCTCGTCCAGGGTGACCTTGCCGTCGAGGGCCAGGATCTGGTCATCGGGGGTGCGCACGAGGGGGTTGACCTCGACGAGGAGCGCGTCCTCCTTGATGAAGACCTCCCAGAGCTTCTGGATGGTCACGGCCGCGGCGTCGAGCACCTCGGCCGGGAGCTTGCCCGCCTCGGCGATGCTGCGCGCGAACGCGAGGTCGACACCCTTGACGGCGTCCACCGGGATCTTCGCGAGGGCGTCGGGGTTCTCCTCGGCGGTGACCTCGATCTCGACGCCACCCTCGACCGAGCACATGGCCAGGTAGGTGCGGTTCGTGCGGTCGAGCAGGAAGGAGATGTAGTACTCCTCGGCGATGTCACTCGCCTCTGCGACCAGCAGCTTCTTGACGACGTGTCCCTTGATGTCGAGCCCGAGGATGGACTCGGCGTTCGCGACAGCCGCGTCGACGTCGGCGGAGTACTTGACGCCGCCGGCCTTGCCGCGGCCTCCGACCTTGACCTGCGCCTTGATCATCACGGGCTTGCCGATTTCCTCGGCAATCTCACGTGCGCCGGCGACAGTGTCGGTAACACGGCCTGCCGACGTCGGCACGCCGTGCTTGGCGAAGAGTTCCTTCGCCTGGTATTCGAAGAGATCCATCTGCTCACCGTCTCGTCAGTGTTGACGCCCGCTCGAGGGGTAAGAGCGGGTCCGTCCCGGACTTTATCTAGTTGAATCAATCGTCTATCGACCGCATTGATGCTATGTGGCATATCTCACGGCACAAGGGGGCGTGAGCGTCAGCTCACCGGCGATTTCGACGAACCACCAAGAAAGCGGTCACCGCCAGCAACGCCACCGCGACGAGCCCGCAGACCGCACCCGCGCCCATCGCGGGCTCCGCCACCCGGGCGCGTGTCAACGGCCACCCCATCAGGTATACGGACATTCCGGTCACCGCGCCGATCATCAGGGACGCGCCCCGTGCCGCCCTTGACCGCGCGGCGACGAGCGCTGCCGCCGCGATCACGACCGCGAGGAGTGCGCGTCCCCACAGATCCCAGCCCCACGGCCACTGCGCGAACGAGTCCGGGCCGAAGTCGCGACCGCGATAAAGCGGCAGGCCGAGGGCGAGCACCGACGCGAGCGCCGCGACCGAGCCGACGATCAGCACCGGCAGCTGGACGGGCACGTCGACCGAGGTGTCGATGCCGTCGCGCTCCGCCGACCCCGCGCAGAGCGCGAGGAGTCCGGTTGCGGCCGCCGCGATGGCGGACAGGGCGAGCAGCGCCGCGCCGGGGCCGGGTCCGACCCCCGGCAGGTCGCCCGCGACCACGAGCGCCTGCAGCGCCGCTGCGACCGCCATCACGTGCGCGGCCCACAGCACCCCGACCGCGGGGCGCACCAGACCCGCGAACTCCGAGAGCAGCAACCAGACGCAGGCGACCACCAGCACCACCCCGGCCAGCAGCACCACCCTGGTCGCCAGGATCCGCGGCTCTGGCACTCCGTCCGGAACCGACAGCACGGGCAGGAGCGCGCCGACCGCGCCGAGCAGCCCGGCCCCGATCCCGGCCACGGCGGTGGCGACGTGCCAGCGCCCGACCCGGGCCCGTTCGGCCGCGGCCGCCCTCGCGCGGGCGGCGGACTTGGAGGTGCCCGCGGCCGCGGGCGCCGCCGTGGCCGTGGCGGCGGACTGCGCCAGGAGTTGAGCGAGCCCGCGGCGCGCCCGGGCGGCCGCCGCGGCCGGGATCACGCAGCCGACCGCGATGAGCACCGCGCACGCCGCGATCGCCACCACCGAACCGGGACCGACCGAGACGCCGTCACCCGCCAGCAGGCCCGCGACCAGTCGCACGCCGATGACACCGAGGGCAGCCACCGCGGCCCCGACGATGGCGCCCGCCGCGCCCAGTGGCGAGATCGCGGCCAGCGCCGCGGCGACCACGATCAGGACAGCCACCCCGACCAGCCCCGCGCCCAACGACATCGGGGCCGCGGACTCGATGACGGCGGGCACGAGCAGCACCGGGTCGGTCGATCTCAGCGGCGGCGCGAAGAGCGCCGCGGCGAGGACCACCGCGGCCGCCACCGCGAGTACCGAGAGTCCGGCGCCGATCCGGCGGCCGACGCCCGCCCCGTCGTGATCCGGGTAATCGGAGTGGCCGTAGCCGTCGGCGTTCGAGGCCCTCGCCGCCGCGACGAGTCCGAGCAACCCCGCCAGCACCGCGAGGACGTGCCCCACCAGGATCGCGTAGGCACCGGGACCCGCGCTGAGCGACGCGGCGGTCAGCGGACGGAACAGCTCGAGCCGGTTCGCGTTGATCGGGTCGTCGAGGAGCTGGAGGTCGAGCACCACCAGTCCGACCGAAACGCCGCCTGCGCCTGCCAACACCGTGCCCGCGACGGCAGGCCTGCGGCCCACCAGTGCCAGCACGGCCAAGGCAGGCGCGAGCGCCACGCAGACGAGGGCGGCGACGGCGGCAGCGGCGACGGCGGGCCCGGTCTCCGGGCGGACGACGCCGAGCACCGGGGCGACCGCCGTCGCGGCGACACCGAGCAGAGCGAGCACGACCGCCGCGATCGCGACCGGACCCGGGCCGCGGGACGGCTCGGACGAGCCGAACCCGTCCCGGGCGTCGATGCGTTCGGGCTTGGCCCGAGAACTGGTTCTGAGATCGGGTGAGGGCGCCACGCGGACAGACGCTAGTGGGTCATCGGCGTCGGTCTCGACCGAACTTCACAAGAATCCAGCTCGCCCCGTTACAGCCGCCTTCCGGCGTATTCCCAGGACCGGCCGTGATCACTCTGTGATGCATCTCACATATCACCACGAGTTAGCGCTAGGAGTTGCGGCGCTCGCAACCGTTTCGTTACCGTCGCTTTGGTCAAAGTCACAGACAGATCACGAACAGGAAGGCGGCAAGTGTCCAGGCATCGCGCACCCTTCCAATCCAGCCGCTTCGCCCCGCAGGAGCAGGCCGACGAGGCCTCAACGACGGTTTACTCGATTTCCGCAGGTCACGCCGTAGAGCCTCGCTACGAGGCCCCGGTTGAACCCAGTAGATCGCGCTTCGAATACGCAGGCGACAACGAGACCACGCAGACTTATTCGCATCGCGTGCCGGATCGTTACATCGGGTCCGCGAATCTCGGAACACCGCGCTCCACGAACTACCGCGCCGCCTCGCTCGACCAGCTCGACACCTCTTTCGATTCGGACCTCGCAGCTCCCGCTCGCCGCGGTGGAGCGCACCGGATCCCCACTCCCCCCACCGCCCTCAAGGGCCGCGCCGCAGTCATCGCGGTCGCCGCAGGCGCCGTCGTCGCCGCGGGCCAGGCAGGCCTGAGTGGCCCCAGCAGCACCGATACCGCCGAGCTCAATCTGGCCTCGGACGACAGCTCCACGGGCACCGCCGCCACCGCCGAGCCGCAGGCCGCCCAGTTCGCCGCCGACACGGCCGCGAACACGGGCTCCCAGGCTCCGCAGGTCCTCAACATCGCGGCCCCGACGGACCTCAGCCAGTTCTCGAACCTGCTCGCCAAGGGCCAGCGGTTCAGCGAGGAGCGTGCCGCCCGCGAGGCCGCCGCCCGTCGCCCCCTCTTCGTACTGCCCGCCGTCGGCTCCTACACCTCCGGCTACGGCGCCCGGTGGGGCACGCTGCACGCAGGCGTCGACATCGCGAACGCCATCGGCACACCGATCTACGCGGTCGCCGACGGCGAGGTCATCGACTCCGGGCCCGCACAGGGCTTCGGCATGTGGGTACGGCTGCGGCACGCCGACGGCACCGTCACCGTCTACGGCCACATCGACTCGTCCAACGTCTCGGTCGGCCAGAAGGTCATGGCGGGCGATCAGATCGCACGGATGGGCAACCGCGGCTTCTCCACCGGACCGCACCTGCACTTCGAGGTGCACCTGGGCGGCGAGAACAAGATCGATCCGCTCCCCTGGCTCGCGACCCGCGGCATCAGCCTCGGCGTCGAGCGCGACTAGGAACGACCCCCACCCCGGCATTCGACCGGCGGAACGGCGCTGCCTGCATTAGCCTTCGGTGCGCCAGACTCCGTTGACGTCTACGTAGCAAGGGGTTCGCGTGAACTACTTCCGAGGGTCCGTCGTCGCCGCCGCTCTCACCGGCGCAGTCTCGCTTGCACTGGCGCCCACCGCATCGGCCGCCGCCTATCAGATCACCGCCATGCCGCCGATCGGAACCGTGTACTCGGACAACCTGGTGACGCTCGCCATGGCCGTCAGCCCCGTCCCGGCCGGTGCGGACGCGACCACCCCGGTCCTGATCCACATCGCCGAACCGGACGGCGACGACCGGACCCTCACCGTCCCCCTGACCCTCGGCGGGGCGACAGTGGCCACCCGGGTCAACGAACCCGGACGGTACGTCGCGGTCTTCACCTTCGACGCGCCCGGCGGCGACCCGGCCACGACCACACTGCAGTTCGACGCCATCCCGTCGCCGTTGGGAAGTGCCTCCTAGCGACAGCTAGAGCTTGACCATCGGAACGCCGCCGATGAGCATCAGACGCACCTTGCCCGCCGAGCCGAAGTCGACGGTGACCGTCGCCGTCGGCCCACTGCCCTTTGTCTCCAAAACCGTTCCGAGACCGTACTTGTCGTGGCTGACGCGATCGCCGACGGCGAGCACCAGGTGGTTGTTGCGAGCCCGCGCGGCACCGAAGCTCGGTGTCGCGTTGCCCGACCCGCCGTAGCCCTGACCGCCACCGAAGCCGCCGCCACCGCCGTAGCCCTGGCCGCCGCGGGGACGCCCGCCCCCGATCGCGCCACCGGCGCCGGTACCCGGATCCTCCCGCCGCCAGTGCAGCAGGTCGGACGGAATCTCCTGCAGGAATCGTGATTCCGGGTTGGTGATCGGCTGACCCCACGCCGAGCGCATGATCGCGCGGGTGAGGTACAGGCGATGCCGGGCCCTGGTGATGCCGACGTAGGCCAGCCTGCGTTCCTCGGACAGCTCCGCCGGGTCGCCGAGCGCCCGCATGTGCGGGAACTGGCCGTCCTCCCAGCCGGTCACGAAGACCACCGGGAATTCGAGGCCCTTCGCGGTGTGCAGGGTCATCAGGGTCACCACGCCGTCGCCGTTGTCGGGCAGCTGGTCGGAATCGGCCACCAGCGACACCCGCTCGAGGAAGGCGGCGAGCGAGCCCGGGTCCGGCTCGCCCTCGGTGGGGTCGAGATCGCCGTCGGCCGCGGCCGCGAGCGCGCCCTCGAGACTCTCGTCGATCTCAGTCTCCACGCCCGCGGCATTGCGCGCATCGGAGCTGAATTCCTGCGCCACGCTGACCAACTCGTTGAGGTTGTCCAGTCGCGCGCCGTCCTGCGGATCGCTGCTCGCCTCGAGCTCCGCCCGGTAGCGGGTCCGGTCGAGCACGGCCTCGACCACCTCGCCGATGTCGATCAGCCCGGTGTCGTCGGGCTGCAATGTCTCGCGGATGTCGTCCATCATCTCGAGGAACGCCGAGATCGCCTTCTGCGAGCGGGTGTTCAGCAGCGGCACCACACCGTCCGCCGCGTCCCGCAGCGCCTGCGCGAAGCCGATGCCGCGCTGCTCCGAGTGCACGGCCACGCAGGCCTCGGCGCGGTCGCCGATGCCGCGGCGCGGGGTGTTGAGGATCCGGCGCAGGCTGACGGTGTCGTCGGGGTTCTGCAGCACCCGCAGGTACGCGACCACGTCGCGAACCTCCTTGCGCTCGTAGAACCGGACGCCGCCGACCACCTTGTACGGCAGGCCGAGGCGGATGAAGATCTCCTCCAGCGCCCGCGACGAGTTGTTGGTGCGGTAGAACACCGCGACCTCACCGAACTTCGCGTCGCCCGCGTCCACCAGCTTGTCGATCTCGGAGGCGACGAAGTAGGCCTCATCGTGCTCGTTGTCGGCGACGTAGCCGGTGATCAGCTCGCCCTCGCCGGACTCGGTCCACAGCCGCTTCTCGCGCCTGCCGGTGTTGCGGGAGATCACCGCGTTCGCGGCCGACAGGATGTTCTGGGTGGATCGGTAGTTCTGTTCGAGCAGGATGGTCCTGGCGTCGGGGTAGTCGCGCTCGAACTCCTCGATGTTGCGGATGGTGGCGCCGCGGAACGCATAGATCGACTGGTCCGCGTCGCCGACCACGCACAGCTCGGCGGGCGGGACCAGGGACCCGCTGTCCGCGATCCCTCCGACCAGCTCGCGCACCAGCACGTACTGCGCGTGGTTGGTGTCCTGGTACTCGTCGACCAGCACGTGCCGGAACCGGCGCCGGTAGTACTCGGCCACCTGCGGAAAGTTCTGCAGCAGCGCGACGGTCTCGCCGATCAGGTCGTCGAAGTCCATCGCGTTGGCCGCGCGCAGTCGAGCCTGGTAGTGGCCGTATACCTTCGCGACCAGCCGGACCAACTCGTTCGGATCCTTGTCGGCGTCGGCCGCGGCCCGCTCCGGGTCGATCAGCTCGTTCTTGAGGTTCGAGATGTGCGTGGCCAGCAGGCGCGCGGAGTACCGCTTCGCGTCGATCTCCAGGTCCTTCGAGATCATCGTCAGCAGCCGGCGCGAATCGTCCGCGTCGTAGATGGTGAAGTTCGAGTTCAGACCCGGCAGCAGCGCGGCCTGCATCCGCAGGATCCGCACGCAGCTCGAGTGGAAGGTCGAGACCCACATGTTGTTGGCCCGGGGCCCGACGAGATGCGCCACGCGCTCGCGCATCTCCGCGGCGGCCTTGTTGGTGAACGTGATCGCCAGGACCTGCCCGGGCGCGACGTCCCGCTCGGCGAGCAGATACGCGATCCGACGGGTCAGCACGGCGGTCTTGCCCGAGCCCGCGCCCGCCACGATCAGCAGCGGCGAACCGGCGTGCACCACTGCCTCGCGCTGCTGCGGGTTGAGCCCCTCGAGGAGGGCCGCCGAAGGAGTGCGGGTACCCGCTTGAGCTGCTGCTGAGAAAGTGTTCATCGTCTGTCAACGCTACCGCCGCGCACCGACAGCGGCGCCCCCGGACCGGCCCGCGCCCCCGCCGATGGTCAGCCCCTCGTACCCGTGGCAAACTGTGATTCCTGATCTGACACGAGGAGAAATACACATGGGCGGCTCAGTTCCATCGGATGCCACCGACCCCGACCTCCCCACCAGCGAGGCCGAGATCGAGGAGCTCCGACTGGAGATCGACCGACTGGACGCCGAGATCCTCGCCGCGATCAAGCGCCGCAGCGAGGTCTCGCAGATCATCGGCCGCACCCGGATGGCCTCCGGCGGCCCCCGCCTCGTGCACAGCCGCGAGATGAAGGTTCTCGAGCGCTTCAGCGACCTCGGCCAGGAGGGTCACACCCTGGCGATGTTGCTGCTGCGCCTCGGCCGCGGCCGGCTCGGCCAGTAGAACACCAGCCGGCTCGGCCAGGCCGACCGGAGCCCGCCGCTACTGCAGCGCGATGTACTTGGTCTCCAGGTACTCCTCGATGCCCTCGCTGCCGCCCTCGCGTCCGAACCCGGAGGACTTGACGCCCCCGAACGGCGCGGCGGCGTCGGAGATCACGCCCCTGTTCACGCCGACCATCCCGGTCTCGAGTGCCTCTGCCACCCGCAGCGCCCGATCCAGGCTCTGCGTGTAGATGTAGGCGGCCAGTCCGTATTCGGTGTCGTTGGCGGCGGCGATGCCCTCCTCCTCGGTGTCGAACCCGGCGATCGCGGCGACCGGACCGAACACCTCCTCGCGCAGGATGCGGGCCTCCACGGGCACGTCAGCCAGCACCGTCGCCGGGTAGAAGTAGCCCGGCCCGCCCGGTGCCTGGCCGCCGAGTCGCACCTGCGCCCCCACCGCGACCGCGTCCCGCACCAGCTCGCTGACGGTCTCGAGCTGGGCGGGGTTGATCAGGGGTCCGAGCTTCGAATCCGGGTCGGTGCCCGGCCCGAGGGTCATCGACCGCATCCGCTCGGTCAGCTTGGCACTGAACTCATCGCGGACCGAGTTCTGCACGTGGAACCGGTTCGCCGCGGTGCAGGCCTCGCCGCCGTTGCGCAGCTTGGCCAGCATCGCCCCGTCCACCGCGGCGTCCAGATCGGCGTCGTCGAACACGACGAAGGGCGCGTTCCCGCCGAGCTCCATCGAGGTGCGCAGCAGCCCCTTCGCGGACTGCTCGATCAGTTTGCGCCCGACTCCGGTTGACCCGGTGAAGGTGAGCTTGCGCAGCCGCGGGTCGTCGATCAGCGGCGCCGTCAGCGCGCCCGCGTTCGAGGTCGGCAGCACCGAGAGGACGCCGTCGGGCAGCCCGGCGTCGGCGATGAGCTGTCCGAGCAACAGCATGGTCAGCGGCGTCTCGGCGGCGGGCTTGACGATCATCGTGCAGCCTGCAGCGAGGGCGGGCCCGATCTTGCGGGTCCCCATCGCCAGCGGGAAGTTCCACGGGGTGATCGCCAGGCACGGCCCGACCGGGGCCTTGCCGACCAGGATCCGGCCGGTGCCCGCGGGCGCGTGGGTGTAGCGGCCCGCGATCCGCACCGCCTCCTCGCTGAACCAACGGAAGAACTCGGCGCCGTAGGCCACCTCGCCCTTGCTCTCGGCCAGCACCTTGCCCATCTCCAGCGTCATCAGCAGGGCGAAGTCGTCGGCGCGGGCGGTGATCGCCTCGAACACGGCCCGCAGGATCTCGCCGCGCTTGCGCGCCGGGGTGGCCGCCCACTCGCGCTGGGCGGCAGCCGCCGCATCGAGCGCCAGCAGGCCGTCGGCGGGGCCTGCGTCCGCGACCTCGGCGAGGGGCTCGCCGGTCGCGGGGTTGACCACCGTGAACGTCGCGCCGCCTGCCGCGTCCACCTGTTTGCCGCCGATCCAGAGCTTGGTCGGGATCGACTCGATCAGAGTTCGCTCGTCCATGGCTCCATACTGCCCGCCCGCGCGCGTATTGGAAGGCCCCGTCGAGTGTGCAGGTCCCGTCGCGTCGGCCGAGTGGTCCCGCCCGTAGGTGCACACTCGGCGAACCGCCGGACACGATCGATCAAGGAGCACCCGCACCGGGAAGCGCTGAGCGCCGCCGGTTCTCCCCCACTAGTCTCGACGTATGAGTCTCGACATCACCGCCACGGCCGCTTGGCAGGAGCTTCGCGCGCACCACGACGAGGTCGGGACGCGACACCTGCGCGAGATCTTCGCCGAGGACCCCAAGCGCGGCAGCGAGCTCACGGTGACGGCAGGCGATCTCTACATCGACTACAGCAAGCACCGGGTCGAACGCGAGACCCTGCGATTGCTGATCGAACTGGCCCGCGCGGCCGGGGTCGAGGAGCGCAGGGACGCGATGTTCCGCGGCGATCACATCAACACCTCCGAGGACCGCGCCGTACTGCACACGGCGCTGCGACTGCCCGCCGACGCGGCCCTGGTCGTCGACGGCCAGGACGTGGTCGCCGACGTCCACGAGGTGCTCGAACGGATGGGGCGCTTCACCGATCGGCTGCGCTCGGGCGACTGGCGTGGGGCCACCGGCGAGCGCATCACCACCGTGGTCAACATCGGCATCGGCGGATCCGATCTGGGCCCGGTGATGGCGTACCGGGCGCTGCGCCACTACGCGGACGCCGGCATCGCGGCCCGGTTCGTCTCCAACATCGATCCCGCCGATCTGGTGAGCAAGCTGGCCGGCCTCGACCCGGCGACCACGCTGTTCATCGTCGCCTCGAAGACCTTCTCCACCCTCGAGACCCTCACCAACGCAACGGCGGCCAGGCGCTGGCTCACCGCGGCCCTCGGCGAGGACGCCGTCGCCAAGCACTTCGTCGCCGTGTCCACCCACGCCGAGCGGGTGTCCGAGTTCGGTATCGACACCGACAACATGTTCGGCTTCTGGGACTGGGTCGGCGGACGATATTCCGTGGACTCGGCCATCGGGCTGTCGCTGATGTGCGTGATCGGCAAGGACGGGTTCGGCGAGTTCCTCGAGGGCTTCCACACCATCGACCGGCATTTCGCGACGGCCCCGCTCGAGAACAACGCGCCGGTGCTGCTCGGCCTCATCGGACTCTGGTACTCGAGCTTCTTCGACTCGGATTCGCGTGCGGTGCTGCCCTACTCGAACGATCTCGGCCGGTTCGCGGCCTACCTGCAGCAGCTCACCATGGAGTCGAACGGCAAGTCGGTGCGCGCCGACGGGTCCCCCGTGACCACCCCGACCGGCGAGATCTTCTGGGGCGAGCCGGGCACCAACGGCCAGCACGCCTTCTACCAGCTGCTGCACCAGGGCACCCGGCTCTCCCCCGCCGACTTCATCGGATTCGCCGAGCCCACCGATGATCTGCCGACGCTCGACGGCACCGGCAGCATGCACGACATCCTGATGAGCAATCTGTTCGCGCAGACCAAGGTCCTGGCGTTCGGGAAGACCGCGGAGGAGATCGCGGCGGAGGGCACCGCACCGGAACTGGTGCCGCACAAGGTGATGCCCGGTAACCGGCCGTCGACGACCATCCTCGCGCCCAGGATCACCCCCTCGGCGCTCGGCCAGCTGATCGCGCTGTACGAGCACCAGGTCTTCGTCGAGGGTGTCGTGTTCGGCATCGATTCCTTCGACCAGTGGGGCGTCGAACTGGGCAAGACCCAGGCACTCGAACTCGGCCCGATCCTCACCAACCCCGAAGCCCCTGCGGAGCAAGCCGATTCGTCCACCGACACCCTGGTGCGGTGGTACCGCAGCAGGCGGGGCCGCGCGGTCTGAGTTCCCCCGGCCCGCCTAGGCGACGTGACCGTGGGGCAGCAGGTGCGTCCACGCGTCGGTGATGCGCACCGCGCCCCGTCGGTACGCGACGCGGGCGGCGAGTTCGTTCTCGTCGAGCCAGCGCAGCGCTGCCACTCCCCGGCTCACGGCGGCGGCCGCCGCCGCATAGGCCCAGAGACTGTCCTCGGTGATCACGGTGACACCGTCCAGTCCGCCGTCGGCATCCCACTCCTCCAGGACCGCGGGACGCGCTGAGGACAGCGCCTTCCCCGTGAGCACCTCGATCGGCGCACCCGCCCCGATCTCCACCTGCCAGCCCCCGATCGGGCAGTGCCCTGCGGTCGAGATGGTGTCACCGATCCGGACCAGGACACCGCATTCGAGGGTGCCCGCCGCGGTTTGGGCCACCCGATCCGCGATGCCCGCCTTCGCGGTGCCGGTGATGTCGAGGTAGACCCCGAACGGGGCGAAAACCGTGTCGCCGTCCAGGCGAATGTCCTCGAACGTGCTTTCGGGATGAATGGGAGGCACCCGGCGCGGGTCCGCCGCGTCACGGGAGAGCGGGTCGACGGCGCCCCCGGTCATCCGGGCCGCCCACAGCGCCGCGCGGATCAGCGCGGTGAGGCGTCGGCTGATCTTGACCGGCATGCCCTGGGAGAGGTTGACGGCGTGGATCTCGGCATCGCCGCGGGTGAGGTCGCAGGCCGCGCGGACCTCGGCGAGCGTGGCGGCGGCGATGTCGGCCGCAGCGCCGAGCGCGGCCCCCTCGGTCACCTGGATTTCCACCTCGCTACCCCAGGTGTGCCACTGCATGCTCGGAACCATGATGGTGCTCCACGGATGGGCCGCCGATGTGGCGGGTCTGCTGAAACCAGTATGCGCCAGGTTTCTGAGCTGGGACTGAGCGATCTTTCCTGCCGCCGCGATCGAATTGCCCGAAGGCCTGGATTTGCATGCGACTCACGGTTACAGTTACCTGAACATCGAGACACCGCGGCCGGAACGCCGCACCGAAGAGACGATGCCGTGCGCGATCGCCTCAGCAACGACAGCGACAGCGGGAGTAGCCATGACACTGACGACAGCGACCGATCGATCCGATCAGGCCCGGTACGACGAGTCCCTGACGATGCTGTCGGAAGCCTCGGTGCACAAGCACTTCGATCCCTTCGAGGACATCGACTGGGATTCCCCCGAGTTCGCGGTGATCCCGAACGATCCCCGGTGGGTCCTCCAGAAGGAGAGCGATCCCCTCGGCAGCCATCCGTGGTACCAGGCGCTGCCCCTGGAGAAGCAGATCGAGATCGGCATGTGGCGGCAGGCCAATGTCGCCAAGGTCGGCCTGCAGTTCGAGAACATCCTGATCCGCGGGATGATGCAGTACGTGTTCTCGCTGGAGAACGGCTCCCCCGAGGCGCGCTACTGCACCCACGAGACCATCGAGGAGTGCAACCACACCCTGATGTTCCAGGAGATGGTCAACCGGATCGGCAAGGACACCCCCGGCATGGGTCCGCTGATGCGCTTCGTCTCGCCGTTCCTCCCGCTGGCCGGCTCGACGCTGCCGGTGATCTTCTTCATGGGCGTCCTCGCGGGCGAGGAGCCGATCGATCACATCCAGAAGGCCGTGCTGCGTGAGGACGGCGTCATCCACCCGATCATGAAGGGCGTCATGGCGATTCACGTCGCCGAGGAGGCCAGGCACATCTCCTTCGCGCACCAGTTCCTGCGTCGGCGCGTCCCGAAGATGTCCAAGGTGGGGCGGTTCTTCGCCTCGCTCGCTATGCCGATCATCATGCGCATCCTGTGCGACGTCATCGTCATTCCGCCGAAGCAGTTCTGGCGCGAGTTCGACATCCCGAAGCAGGTCAAGAAGGACCTGTTCTGGGGCACCCCCGAGGCGCGCCAGACCCTGCGTGACTACTTCGCGGACGTGCGGATGCTGGCCACCGACAGCGGTCTGATGAACCCCGCGTCGCGCCTGGTCTGGAAGGGCCTGAAGATCGACGGCAAGAGCTCGCGCTACCGCAGCGAGCCGGTCCGCAGCGCCGCCTGACCAGACCCCCAGATCGGAAGCTGTTCGCAATGCCCCATGTCGTCACCCAATCCTGCTGCAGCGACGCATCCTGCGTGTACGCCTGCCCCGTCAACTGCATCCACCCGACGCCGGACGAGCCCGACTTCCTGACCGCGGAGATGCTGCACATCGACCCGGCCTCGTGCGTCGACTGCGGTGCCTGCATCTCCGCGTGCCCGGTGGACGCGATCGTCCCGCACTCGAAGCTGGCGGAGTCCCAGCAGCCGTTCCTGACGATCAACGCGGACTTCTACAAGGAGCCGCGCCCCCGACCGGTGCTTGCGCCCGTCGTACCCGCGCCCGAGATCCGCCGCGACCGGGGTCCGCTGCGGGTGGCGATCGTCGGGGCAGGCCCGGCCGCGATGTACGCCGCCGACGAGCTGCTCACCCAGCCCGGGGTGCAGGTCAACGTCTTCGACCGGCTTCCGGTGCCGCATGGCCTTGTCCGCGCGGGTGTCGCACCCGATCACCAGAAGACCAAGCAGGTCTCCCGGCTGTACGACAAGATCGCCGCCCAGCCGGGATTCGAGTACTTCCTGAACGTGGAGATCGGCGAACACCTGACCCACGACGAACTGCTCGCGCATCACCACGCCGTGATCTACGCGGTCGGCGCCTCAACCGACCGCGGCCTCGGGATCCCCGGCGAGGACCTCCCCGGTTCGACCTCCGCGACCAACCTGGTGGCCTGGTACAACGGCCATCCCGACCACGCCGACGATCGCTTCGACCTGTCCCAGCGACGCGCCGTCATCATCGGAAACGGCAATGTCGCGCTCGATGTCGCGCGGATACTGACCGCGGACCCCGACCGCCTGGCCGCCACCGACATCGCCCCCGCCGCCCTTGAGGCGCTGCGCGGCAGCCGGATCGAGGAGGTCGTGATCGTCGCGCGCCGCGGAATCGCCCAGTCCGCCTTCACGGTTCCCGAGTTCACCGGCCTTCTCGACGCCCCCGACGCCGACGTGGTCGTCTGCCCCGACGAGATGGTGCTCGACCCGACGACCGAGCGCCTCGCCCGCGACGGCGGGCTCTCGCACGCGGTGGCGCAGAAGCTGGCGCTGCTCCGGTCCGCCCGCCGCGAGGGCGAGCCGGGTCGGGATCGGCGGCGGATCTCGCTGCGTTACCTGTTGTCCCCTACCGCGATCAGCGGCGACGACCGGGTCACCGGCGTCGAGTTCGCCCGCAACGCTCTGACCGTCGGGGAGGACGGCAGCGTGCGGGTCGAACCGACCGGCGAGACGGAACGACTCGAGGCCGGCCTCCTCCTCACCTCGATCGGCTATCGCGGGGTGCCGATCGCGGGGGTGCCGTTCGATCATTCGGCCGGAGTGATCCCCAATACCGACGGACGGGTCCTCGACGGACCGGGCGGGTCCGTGCTCGCGGGCGCGTACGCCACCGGCTGGATCAAACGCGGGCCCACCGGGTTCATCGGCACGAACAAGTCCTGCGCACAGGAGACCGTGACCCGGCTCGTCGACGATTTCAACTCGGGTCGGCTGCGCGAGCCCCGGTCGGGCGCGACCGCGCTGAACCGACTGGTGCGGGAGCGGCAGTCGGCGGTGATCGACCGCGCGGGCTGGAAGCTGATCGACGAAGCCGAACGCAGCCGCGGCACCGCACGAGGCCGCATCCGCGAGAAGATCACCGACCCGGCCGAGCTGGCGCTCATCGCCGCGGCGGCCGGCCGCGGCACCGAGACGTCCGTGCTCGGGCGGCTCCGTCGGCGCCGCTAGGCTCCGGGCTCCGGGCTCCGGGCTCCGGGCTCCGGGCTCCGGGCTCCGGGCTCCGGGCTCCGGGCTCCGGGCTCCGGGCTCCGGACAGTCGACCCGGAACCGGCCTATGGTGGATCGCGGAACCCGCAGTCCCCTAGGAGTGGAGTTCACTGATGAGCGAACAGGACATCCTCGCGAGCATCCGCCGACTCGTCGACACCGAGCACCAGCTGCGCGCGAAGACCGAGGCGGGCGAGCTCGATCCCGAGCAGGAGCAGACGCAGCTCGCCGCCATCGAGGAGACCCTCGACCAGTGCTGGGACCTGTTGCGCCAGCGCCGGGCCCGCAGGGACGCCGGCCTGCCACCGGACGAGGTGCCGGTCAGCCCCGCAGGCCAGGTCGAGGGCTACCTGCAGTAGCCGCCCGCCGTAGCGATCACAGGAACCGTCCCGTCAGCCGCTGGGGCAGAACCCGCAACGCCAGGTCGATCGGACGCCACGGCCAGCCGGGGACGACGGCCCGCCGCGGCTCCCGCTCGATCGCCTTCACCATCGACCGCACGCCGGCGACGGTGTCCGCCATCAGCGGCGTCTTGGCCACCTTCTCGTTGATCGGGGTCCGGATGTAGCCGGGCAGGATGGTGGTGACGGCGATCGGGCTGCGCGAGAGTTCCGCGGCGAGCCCCTCCCCGATCGCAGACACCGCTGCCTTGCTCGCCGAGTAGGCGGTCTGCGCCTTCGGCAGGCCGCGCACCGCGCTCATCGAGGACACAAGCACCAGATGGCCTGCGCCGCGGGCGCGGAACAACTCCATCGCGGCCTCCGCCTGCGCGAGCGCACCGAGGAAGTTCGTCTGCGCGGTCTCCAGATTCGCCTCGGGCTTGCCGGTGCCGATCGGCGCGCCCTTGCCGAGCCCGGCGTTGACGACGATCCGATCGAGCCCGCCCAGCTCGTCGTCGAGTTCGCCGAACACGCGGGACACCGCGCGGTGATCGTTGACGTCGAGGGCCCGGACCGCGACCCTGATCGACGGGTGCGCGGCGAGAAGTTCCGCGCGCAGTTCCTCGAGCCGATCGATGCGGCGGGCACACAGCGCGAGATCGCGCCCCTTGGAGGCGAACTGGCGTGCCATCTCCGCGCCCAGCCCGGAACTGGCGCCGGTGATCAGGATCGTGGTTCGCGTCTTCGCCGTGGAGGTCACAGCGGATGAGCCTAGCGACGCGTCGGGGTCATCGCCGGGTGCGCACGTGCGCCCGCTCGCCCTGCGGCCCGAACAGGCTCAGGATCTCCGCGGGCTCGGGCCCGGGGTTGCCGAACCAGTGCGGGACGCGGGTGTCGAACTCCGCCACCTCGCCGGGCATCAGGATCACGTCGTGCTCGCCGAGCACCATCCGCACCCGACCGGACAGGACGTAGAGCCACTCGTAGCCCTCGTGCGTCAACAGCCGGGGCTCCACGGACGGAGTGCCCGGTGGGAAGACGTGCTTGAAGGCCTGGATCCCGCCCGGCCTGCGGGTCAGCGGGATGATCGTGACGCCGTTGCGGCTGATCGGGCGGGGGTGGATCCGCGGGTCGCCGGTCGCGGGTGCGTCGACGAGCTCGTCGAGGGGCAGCTGGTGCGCGCGGGCCAGCGGGAGCAGCAATTCGAGTGTCGGCCTGCGTTGCCCGGATTCGAGCCGCGAGAGGGTGCTCACCGAGATCCCGGTGCTCTCGGCGAGCTGCGCCAGCGTCGCGCCACGCTGCTTGCGAATCGCCCGCAGCCGCGGTCCGACCGCGTCGAGGACGTCGTCGTGCGCGTGCGGGTCGTCGGCCATCCACCCATTTTGCCACTTTCGCAACGCAGCTTGCGGGAATCATCGCGCGGGACGGACAGTGCAAGGACCAGGCGAACGAACGGAGGAGACGACGGTGGAGCAGAAGTACGACGTGGTGATCGTCGGCGGCGGTGCGGCCGGACTCAGCGGGGCGGTGGCGCTGACCCGCGCGCGGCGCTCGGTATTGGTGATCGATGCGGGCGAGCCACGCAATGCCCCCGCGGCACATGCGCACAACTACCTGACCCGCGAGGGCACCCCACCCGCCGAGCTGCTGACGGCGGGCCGGGCCGAGGCCCGGGGATACGGCGCCGAGTTCGTCAGTGGCACTGTGTCCTCCGCCCGGGCCGTGGACGGCGAGGGCTTCCGTGTGGAACTCGCCGGCGGCGCGGCCGTGGCGGCCCGCAGGCTGCTGGTGGCCACGGGCCTGGTGGACGAACTGCCGGACGTGCCGGGCGTCGCCGAGCGCTGGGGTCGCGAGGTGCTGCACTGCCCGTACTGCCACGGCTGGGAGGTCCGCGACCAGGCGATCGGGATCCTGGCGACCGGCCCGATGGCCGCGCACCAGGCGCTGATGTGGCGGCAGTGGAGCGCGGACATCACCGTGTTCCTGCACACCGCGGCCGAGCCGAGCGCCGAGGAGCTCGAGCAGTTCGACGCCCGCGGCATCGTGGTCGTCCGCGGCGAGGTCGCCGGCCTGGAGGTCGACGACGACCGGTTCACCGGGGTCCGGATGCGCACGGGCGAGCTCGTGTCGCGCGACGCGATCGTGGTCGCCCCGCGCTTCGAGGCCCGTGCCGGATTCCTGCGTGAGCTCGGCCTCGAGCCCACTGAGCAGGCGATGGCCGGGCATGTGATCGGCAGCTACATCGCCGCCGATCCGATGGGCGCCACCGCGGTCCAGGGGGTGTGGGCGGCGGGCAACGTCTCCGACCTCAAGGCCCAGGTGATCGTCGCGGCCGCCGCGGGGCTGAACGCGGGCGCGGCCATCAATGCCGACCTCATCGCGGAGGACACCCGTCTCGCGGTGACCGCCAACGCGCACTCGGAAGACCCGGCGCCGGGTGGCCCGATGAACGGATTCGACGAGCGGGCCTGGGAGGAGCGATACCGCTCGAGGTCCGGGGTCTGGAGCGGTAGCCCGAACCCCCACCTCGTCACCGAGGCCGCCGAGCTGACGCCGGGTACCGCACTCGAGGTCGGCGCGGGCGAGGGGGCCGACGCACATTGGCTGGCCGAACGCGGCTGGCGGGTGACCGCGGTGGACTTCTCGACCACGGCGCTGGAGCGGGCGGCCGCGCGCGCCGAGGCCCTCGGCGCGGACGTGGTGCACCGGCTGAACTGGGTGCATGCCGATCTGACCGCCGAGCCGGTCGAGGGTCGCTTCGACCTCGTCACCGCGCACTTCATGCACCTGCCGGAGCCGCAGCGCAGTGTCCTGTACGGCCGGCTGGCTGCGGCCGTCGCGCCGGGCGGGAGCCTGCTCATCGTCGGGCACCACCCGTCCGACCTGCAGACCACCGTGCCTCGGCCGCCGCTGCCGGAGCTGTTCTTCACCGCGGAGGAGATCGCGGGCTCGCTCGACCCCGACGAATGGGACATCGTGGCGGCCGAGGCCAGGGCACGCACGGCGACGGATCCCGACGGCCAGGAGGTCACCATCCACGACGCGGTCCTGCGCGCCCACAGGCGCCCCTGACCCGTCGCCCACCTGGCCGCTATCCGGCGGTCACTCCCGCTCAGCCGCGGCGGCCATCGCGGCCACCGCGGTACCGACCTCGGCCTCGATGGTCGCCCTGTCGAGGCCGAGGTCGGTGAGCAGACCCGAGCCGTCCTCGAGTTCGAGCAGCGCGAGCAGGATGTGTTCGGTGCCGATGTAGTTGTGCCCCAATCGGAGTGCCGCCCGGAAGGTGAGCTCGAGGGCCTTCTTGGACTGTGCGTCGAACGGGATGAACTCGGGCAGCTCCCCCGTCTTCGCGGGCAGGGACGCGGCCGCGGCGGCACGGGCCGCCGCCAGCGTGACGCCCTGGGCGACGATCTGCGCCGCACCGAGGCCCTCCGGCTCGGTGAGCAGGCCGAGCACGAGGTGCGCGGGACGGATCTGGTCGTTGCCCGCGGTGCGGGCCTCGTTCTGCGCCGCCATCACGACGTTCTTGGCCCGGGGGGTGAACCGGCTGAAGCCCTGGCTCGGATCCAGGTCCACCGATTCGCCCTTCGGCACGAAGCGCTTCTGTGCGGCCTGCTTGCTGACGCCCATGCTGGCGCCGATGTCCTTCCAGGACGCCCCGGACCGGCGGGCCTGGTCGACGAAGTGCCCGATCAGGTGGTCGGCCACCTCCCCGAGGTGGTCGGCCGCGATGACCGCGTCGGACAGCTGGTCGAGCGCATCGGTGTGCGCCTTCTTGATGCCCTCGATCAGGTCGTCGAGGCGGACGGGGTTCGTCATCTTCGTCGGATTCACCATGCGTCAACCCTAGGTTGACGACCTTCGAGCCGTCAACCCTCGGTTGACGATCCGTTCACGACGCGCGATGTGGTGTCGACGCCGCCCGCGGCCGCGATGTGCTTCGCGGTGTCCACGTAGTGCCGCATCCGCGAGATCTTCCCGGTCCCGTCGAAGGACCACAGGTGCAGCTCCTCGTCGCGGTAGTGGCCCCCGCCAGGAACCACGGCGTCGATGCTGATCTCCGCGGCCACCTGGCTCTCGCCCGCCATGATCGACAGGACCGCGAACTCGCCGATGTCGAATCCACCCACGATCCCGAAGAACTCGGCCGCGCCCTCGCGGCCGCCCCGCCGACGCAGCCACGGCACGTCGGCGCGTTGCGCGAAGTTGTCGGACCAGTCCTCCCAGCGCACGTCCTCGGCGAGCATGCCGAGAACCGCGCGGATGTCGCCGCGCGCGAACGCGGCGTAGAGGGCGCCGACCGTCGCCGCATGGTCAGCGGCGGCGGCGCCGGGTTCGGTGCTCATAGCGCCCCTCCTGCCCGAGGGTGTCTCGCGAACGGAAGTCCCACCTTGGAGTATCGGCCGGTCGAAATGCGCAGCGCAAGCATTGCGGAACCGTGATGCGCCGCCGCGCGAATGTCTCGCCCGCCGCCGCTGACCGCTCTACGGTGGGAACCATGGCCACATCGACGGACGAGTACGACGTCATCGTGATCGGCGGTGGGCCGGCGGGCGAGAACGCCGCCGCCTATGCCGTCGCCGGTTCGGATCGGAGCGCCGCGATCATCGAACACGAACTGCTGGGCGGCGAATGCTCCTACTGGGCCTGCATGCCCAGCAAGGCCCTGCTGCGGCCCGCGGAGGTGCTGGCGGCGGGCCGCGCCATGCCCGGCGTTCGCGAGACCATCGGCGAGGCGACGCTTGACCGCCGCGCGGTGTTCGCCCGTCGCGACGAATTCACCAGTCACCACGACGATTCCGGCCAGCGGAAGTGGGCCGCGTCCGTGGGCGTCGACGTGATCCACGGGTCCGCCGCACTCACCGGCGAACGCACAGTCGAACTCTCCACCGGCGGCCACGGCGATCCCCCGACCCGGACGTTGCGGGCGCGGCACGCGGTGGTGCTCGCCACCGGCACCCTCGCCTCGATACCGCCCGTGCCCGGGCTGCGCGAGGCGCTGCCGTGGATCTCCCGGGACGCCACCAACCTTCGGGAGGTGCCCGAGCGGGTCGCCATCATCGGCGGCGGGGTGGTCGCCACCGAATGCGCGACGTGGCTACTGGCCCTCGGGGTACGCGAGCTGACCGTGATCGTCCGTGGATCGGCGCTGCTCGCGGCCGCCGAGCCGTTCGCGGGCGAGCTCGTCGCCGAGTCGCTGCGGGCTGCTGGTGCCAGCGTGCTGTTCGGCACCAGCCCCAGCGCCGTGCGCCGCGAGCAGCCGCGCGACACCGGCGTCGGCCGGATCCACGGCGGACCGGTGACCATCACCTTCGACGGCCGGGAACGGGGCGAGATCACCGTCGACGAGGTGATCGTCGCGGCCGGACGCCACCCCGCCACCTCCGGTCTCGGCCTCGCCGCGGTGGGGCTGACGGACGGGCGCACGCCCACCGACGACCATCTCGCCGTCTTGGGCGTACCCGGCGAATGGCTCTACGCGGTCGGCGACGTCAACGGCCGCGCGGCGCTCACGCACATGGGCAAGTACCAGGGCCGGGTGTGCGGCGACGTGATCTCCGCCCGGGCGGAGGGCCGCGCGCTGGACTCGGCGAGGTTCACCGCGAGCGCGGACCACGCCCAGGTGCCACAGGTGGTGTTCACCTCCCCCGAGGTCGCCTCCGTCGGCCGCACCGAACGCGCGGCCAGCGCGGACGGCATCGATGTCGAGACCGTCGAGGTCGACATCGCGGTGGCCGGATCATCGCTGGCGCGAGACGATTTCGCCGGTCGGGCGAAGCTGGTGATCGATCGCGGCACCGACACCCTTGTGGGCGCGACCTTCGTGGGAACCGAGGTGGCGGAGTTGGTCCACGCGGCCACCGTCGCGGTGGTCGGCGCGGTGCAGATGGAGTCACTGTGGCACGCGGTGCCGTCGTACCCGACGGTCAGCGAGGTATGGCTGCGACTGCTGGAGGCCCGGCGTGGCTGACCCGTTGACCGTTCCCACCGACGCGGGTCTGGTCCGCGGCCGGGAACACGACGGGCTCAGGTCCTGGCGCGCGATCCCCTATGCCGCACCACCGGTGGGCGACCTCCGGCTGCGGGTCCCGCAGCCTGGCGCGCCGTGGCGCGGGGTGCGCGACGCGCTCGACTTCGGCCCGGCGGCGCCCCAGTCGGGGCGAGCCGAGCGGCTCGGGACCCGTACCGACGAGGACTGCCTGACCCTCAACGTGCTCGCGCCCGCCGCGCGGAGTTCCGCCCCGCGGCCGGTAATGGTGTTCATCCACGGCGGCGCGTACAGCGGCGGATCCACGGCCACCGGGCTCTACCGGGGCGACACGCTGGTCCGGCGTGGCGACATCGTGTACGTGTCGCTGAACTACCGGCTCGGCGCGCTCGGATATCTCGACTTCGGCGAATACTCCACCCCCGAGAGAACTTTCGATTCCAACCTCGGTCTGCGCGATCAACTCGCGGCACTTCGGTGGGTGCGCCGCAACATCGCCGCGTTCGGCGGCGATCCGGACAACGTCACGCTGTTCGGGGAATCCTCTGGTGCCAACGCCGTGACCACCCTGATGTGCGTGCCCGCGGCCGAGCGCCTGTTCGCGCGCGCCATCGCGCAGAGCCCGCCCGCCGCCTCCGCGTACGGACCCGGCCGCGCCAAGGCCTGGGCGGCCGAGTTCCTCGAGATCCTGGGCGCCGCCGACGACCCGGCCCTCGTGCTCAGCACCGCCGACCCCGACGCCCTGGTCCGCGCGGGCGACGCCCTCACCGCGCGCGGCGCCGACGAGGCGCCCGGCACCAGGGCATTCGCCCCGCTCGTCGACGGCGACCTCCTGCCGCGACACCCGCTCGACGCGTTCGCCCAGGGCCTCGCGCACGCCGTCCCGCTGATCATCGGCACCAATGCCCATGAGGGCACGATGTTTCCGCGTTTCCTCGACATCATCCCCACCGACCCGGTCCGGATCGAGAAGATGTTCGCAGAGACGGACCCCGAGCTCAAGGCCCGCATCCTGGCCGCCTATCCGGGCTACCCGGATCGCCGGGCCGCCGTGCGGATCGGCGGTGATGCCACCTTCTGGGAGCCGTCGATCCTGGTCGCGCAGACACACACGGCCACAGCACCGACCTTCGGCTACCGCTACGACTTCGCCCCACGGCTGCTGAATGTCACCGGCTTCGGCGCCACCCACGCGACCGAGCTGCTCGCGGTGTTCGGGGCCGGCGAGGCGATGCTCGGCCGGGCGGCCACCGTGCTGGGCGGGCGCCGCGGGCTGCGGGAGGCCACGGCCATCATGCAGTCGCACTGGTTGCATTTCGCCCGGTACGGGGCGCCCCGGTCCACCTGGCCGGCCTACACGGTGGCGCGGCGCGAGACGCTGATCGTCGACACCACCGCGCGAATCGAGAACGACCCGCAGGGCGACCTGCGCCGGGCGTGGATCGGGTACCGGCACCGGCGCTGAGGCGCCGCGCTACTTCAGCAACCTCGACAGTCGCCGGTCGGCGAGGATCTTGCCGCCGGTCTGGCAGGTCGCGCAGTACTGAAATGACCGCTCCGCGAACGACACCTCACGGACGGTGTCGCCGCACACCGGGCAGGGCATGCCGGTCCTGGCGTGCACCCGCAACCCGGAGCGTTTCTCGCCCTTGAGCCGCGCGGCGTCCTGTCCAACCGAGCGGTCAACGGCGTCGGTCAGCTCCGCCCGCATCGCCGCGTGCAGGGTGGCCACCTCCTCCGCGGTCAGCTTGTTCGCGGTCGCGAACGGCGACAGCTTGGCCAGGTGCAGGATCTCGTCGGAGTACGCGTTGCCGATCCCGGCCAGCACGGACTGGTCGGTGAGCACGGTCTTGATCCGCTGCGAGCTCTTACCCAGCAGCTCCGCGAAGGCAGGCTCGGCGATGTCCAGCGCGTCGGGTCCGAGCTTCGCGATCCCCGGCACCTCCGCGGGGGTGCGCACCACCCAGACCGCGAGGCGCTTCTTGGTGCCCGCCTCGGTGAGGTCGAAGGCGGGGGTCCCGCCGTCGGGGGTGAACAGGTGCACCCGCAACGCCAGCGGACTCTTGCCGCCGGGCTTCGGCGGCGTCGCGCTCGGGTTGTCGGCCCAGCGCAGCCAGCCTGCCCGGGAGAGGTGGGTGATCAGCCACAGCCCGTCCTCGTCGCCGCACCGGATCCCCAGGTGCTTGCCGAACCGGGCGGCGCCGACGACGTCCTTGCCCTGCAGGTCGGTGATCGGTGGGTCGAACGTCTTCAGCACGCTCAGCGCCGCGATGTCGATCCGGCCCACCACCGAGCCGACGGCATGCGTGCGCAGGAACTGTGCCAGGGCCTCTACCTCGGGCAGTTCGGGCATGAGACCAGGGTAGGCGGCTTCGCCGCCCGTGCGCGCTTAATGAGTCCAGGGACTCGTCAACCGCGCACGGGCGCGTCAGCGCCGCAGCAGGTAGGTGTCCATGATCCAGCCCTTGCGCTCGCGCAGCTCGGCCCGAACCCGGACGATCTCGGCCTCGACCTCGCGCAGATTCCCGGAGATCAGCACCTCGTCGCCGGTGCCCAGGTACGCGCCCCACCAGATCTGCACGTCGTCGCCAGGGACCTCGGTGAAGCTGCAGTCCGCGTCGAGCATCACCACCGCGTCCCGCACGCCCTCGGGCAGGCCGTCGCGCAGGCGTCGGCCGGTAGTGATGTGCACGGGCTCGCCGATCCGGTTGAGCACGATGCGGTGCTGCGCCGCCAGCGACTGCACGCTCGTGACCCCGGGGATCACCGAGTACTCGAACGTCGCGATGCCCCGGGCGAGCACCCGCTCGACGATCCGCAGGGTGCTGTCGTAGAGCGACGGATCCCCCCACACCAGGATCGCGCCGACACCCTCGACCGCGCCGAACTGCTCCTCGAAGATCGCGGCCCGCCGGTCGTGCCAGTCGTCGACCACGCCCTCGTAGTCCGCGGGGGTCCGGTCCCGGGGCGGGTCCACGATGTCGACGATCCGGTAGGGCCCCCGCATGTGCTCGTCCAGGATGCCGGTGCGCAGGTCGACGAGGTCCTGCTTCTCGGCGCCCTTGCCGATGACGAAGAACACCTCGGCGCGGTTCATCGCCTTGATCGCCTGCACGGTCACCTGGTCGGGGTCGCCGGCGCCGATGCCGATCACGAGGAGTTCACGCATGACGGCAGGCTATCGCCCGTGAGTCTTCCCGGTCCCCCCGCGGGCCGAAAGGACTCACGGGTGGCGGAGCCGCCTAAACTGGCGGCCGTGCACACGCCCTACGAAGACCTGCTGCGACTCGTCATGGAGACCGGTACCCCGAAGGCGGACCGCACCGGCACCGGCACCCGCAGCGTGTTCGGGCACCAGATGCGGTTCGACCTGTCCGAGGGCTTCCCGCTGATCACCACCAAGAAGGTGCACCTCAAGTCCATCGTCTACGAGCTGCTCTGGTTCCTGCGCGGCGAGTCGAACGTGAAGTGGCTGCAGGACCGTGGCGTCACGATCTGGGACGAGTGGGCCTCCCCCGAGGGCGAGCTCGGCCCGGTGTACGGCGTGCAGTGGCGGAACTGGCCCACGCCCAGCGGCGAACACATCGACCAGATCGCCCAGGTCATCGAGACCCTCAAGACCGATCCCGACTCCCGGCGGATGATCGTCTCGGCGTGGAACGTGGGCGAGATCCCGCAGATGGCGCTCGCGCCGTGCCACGCCTTCTTCCAGTTCTACGTCGCCGACGGCAGGCTCAGCTGCCAGCTGTACCAGCGCAGCGCGGATCTTTTCCTCGGCGTGCCGTTCAACATCGCGAGCTATGCGTTGCTCACCCACATGGTCGCCGCGCAGACCGGCCTCGAGGTGGGCGAGTTCATCTGGACCGGCGGCGACTGCCACATCTACGACAACCACGTGGACCAGGTCACCGAGCAGCTCGGCCGCGAGCCGTACGAGTACCCCAAGCTCGTGCTCGCACCCCGCGATACCATCTTCGACTACGAGTTCGAGGACATCGAGATCGTCGACTACCGCCATCACCCCGCCATCAAGGCACCGGTGGCGATCTAGTGCTCGGACTGATCTGGGCGCAGAACCCGGCAGGCGTCATCGGCCGCGACGGCGCGATCCCGTGGCGGATTCCCGAGGACATGGCCTACTTCAAGGACGTCACCTCGGGTCACCCCGTGGTGATGGGCCGAAAGACATGGGACTCGCTGCCACCCAGGTTCCGGCCGCTCACGGACAGGCGCAACATCGTGGTGACCCGCGACCCGGACTGGCGAGCCGAGGGCGCCGAGGCCGCACACTCGGTCGAGTCCGCCATCGCCCTGGCCGGGCCCGGCGAGACCTGGGTGATGGGCGGCGGTGAGATCTACACCGCGGCAATGCCGTTCGCCGACCGACTGTTCGTGACCGAGGTGGACCTGGACACCGGGGGCGACGCCTACGCGCCGAGGATCGACGAGGAGTGGACGCCCGCGACGACCGGCGACTGGCTGACCTCGGAGCGGGACGGACTGCGGTTCCGGTTCCGCACCTACATCCGCGGCTGATCGGTTCCGTCAGTAACGCCCGATGGGTGGGGTGGTGCGTCATACTCCAAGGGCAGGTCTTTCCCCAAGCCCAAGGAGAGGCGCTTCATGGACAAGAAGTCATTGACAGCCGTCGCCAGGCAGCAGCTCAAGCTCGCCGCCGCGGCCACCAGCGGGCGCAGCTCGCAGACCATCTATGGGGGCCATCAGCGCAGCCTCCGGCAGACGGTCGTCGGACTGAGCGCGGGCGAAGTGATGGCCGAGCACGACAGCCCGGGCGAGGCCACCCTGCTGGTGCTCAGCGGCAAGCTCGCGCTGATCAGCGGCGAGGACTCCTGGAAGGGCTCGACCGGCGACATGCTGGTCATCCCGGCGGCCCGGCACAGCGTCGAGGCACTCGAGGACGTCGCGTTCCTGCTGACGGTGGCCGTTCCCAAGTAGCGGCCGGGACGAGCGGGATCACCCCGCGCCGCGCACCAACTCCGGATCCGGCGCGGGGATGAAGGCGATCGACAGCAGCGAGCTGACGAACTCGCGCAGCGACTGCTCCTGCGTGGTGTCCACGATGCCCTCGGTGACGATCAGCGACCCGATGATCCGAAACGCCCACTCGGAGATCGCCTTCGGGCTGACCTCCGCGAGCTGCTCGGGCGTGAACAGCCGCTGGAAGTGCGGGCTGAGCAGGTTCGCACCGAGCTCGACGAAGGGCTTGGCCTGCACCGTGAACCACGGCAGCACCACCTGCGGATCGTCGCGCAGGCCCTTCTGCAGCAGCGGGTGCGCACGCGCGTACTGCACGGCGAACACGATCGCGTCGACGAACCCGACCCGCAGGTCCCGCGCCTGTCCCCGCAGGACCGGATCGAGCACTACGAAGAACTGGGTGATCTCCCGCTGGAACAGGGCGCCGAAGATCGCGTCCTGGTCGCCGACGTACTTGTAGACGGTGGGCCGCGACAGCCCCGCGCGTTGCGCGATGGCCGCGTGCAGCCGGGAGGTGAACCCCAGTTCGATGACGCACTCCTTGGCCGCGTCCAGGATCTGCTCCCGGATCGCGTCCGGATCCACTGGTCTCACTGAAGGCCTCACCGGCCGATTCTATGGCGCGGCCGCCTCGAACGACGCCGACGCCCGGAGCCCCAAGAGAATGTGAATTCGGTTCACAGGTATCTATTGACCTCACCCGTCGAGCGGTTTACGTTTTTACAGAGAACGGAAACGTGCACGCGAATTCCCCGGCACCACACAGTGATCAGTCACGGAGGACAGCCATGGCGCAGGCCGCCACACCGCTCGACCGGGAGACGGTCGCGGACCGACTGCTCAAGGGCTCGGTCAAGCGCTCCTACGCCCCCGTGGTGGACATCGACTGGGACGCACCCCTCGAGGAGGGCAAGTACTTCCTGCCCCCGCAGGTGCTCTCCCTGTACGGGACACCGCTGTGGGAATCGATGACCGAGGCGCAGCGGATCGAGCTCTCCCGGCAAGAATCCGCGAACATCCTCAGCGTCGGAATCTGGTTCGAGAACATCCTCAACCAGGCCCTGCTGCGGGCGTTGCTGCACAACGACCCGGCCTCGCTGCACACCCGGTACGTCCTCACCGAGATGGGCGACGAGTGCAGGCACATGACCATGTTCGGGCGGGCGATCGAGCGGATGGGCGCCAAGCCGTACCAGCTCCGACGACACCAGGCGCTGGTGGTGAACCTCCTGCCCAAGACGTTCCGCGGCACCATGCTGTGGGTGGCCGCCCTGATCGGCGAGGAGATCTTCGACGCCACCCAGCGCCGCGTACTCGACGACCCGCAGCTGCAGCCGATGATCTCGCGACTGATGAAGATCCACGTCACCGAGGAATCGCGGCACATCCGCTTTGCCCGCGAGGGCGTACGCCGCCGGGTGGCGCAGAGCCATCGGATCGAGCAGCTGTGGGTCGGAACGGTGCAGGGCATCGGCGGTCCGCTGTTCCAGCGCTTGTTCACCAACCCGGTGATGTACTCGCGGGCCGGGCTCGACCCCAAGGAGGCCCGCAGGCAGGCGCTGGCGAACCCGTACTTCCGGGAGAACCAGCGCCGCGGCTTCGAATCGCTGGCCACGTTCCTGGAGGAGAACGGGCTGATGCGAGTGAGTTCCCGGGCGATGTGGCGGCGCGGCGGCTTCCTGTGATGCCCGAGACCGGGGTCCTGATCGTCGGCGCCGGATCCGCGGGACCGGGCATCGCCCGCGCGCTCGAGGACTCCGGGCGACACGGCCGCCTCGTCCTCGACCTGTCCTGCCGGCCGGAGCCGGTCTCCTACGACTTCGACGAGGCGACCGACCGGTGGCGGGTGCGGACCGAGTCGGGCGTGATCCATCGCCCGCGGATCCTGGTGGCCGGTCCGGGAACCACCGCCCCGATCGCCGGCCGGGGCGGGGCGGGTCTCGAGGACGCCCTGCGCGGCGAGCAGGCGGCCTATCTCGGCATCGCGCACACCGGCTTCCCCAACCTCTTCCTCGTCACCGGCGAGCACGCCGCGGACGAGGCCGGTCATATCCGCACCTGCCTGACGATGATGACGGCCGAGGAGGCGACCCGGATCGAGGTGCGCGCGGGGGCCCAGCGCGAGTTCAACCGGATCGTCCACCGCACGCCGGCCCGGTCGCTGTGGAGACCGAGACCGGCGGCCGCGCGCGGACCCCAGCGGAGCGCCTTCGAGCTCAGCAGTGTCGACGAACGCGAGGACGACGACGCCTACGCCGGGTCCGCGGCGCTGACGACCGACGAGGTCACCCTGTCGGTGCGGGTGCATCTGAGCGGCCACTTCGAACCCCTCGACGGGAACTACCACTGGTACGGGCGGATCGCGGGCGATGGACTGACCGAGCTCAAGCAGCGGGGCCGATCCGCGATGCACCTCACCATCCCCGGCGGACCCGAGACGCCCGCGACGCTGGCCGAACAGGACCCGTGGGGCAACTACCGGATCACCGGGGTCGGCGCTCCCCCGTTCCCGCTCGAGCCGGTCGAGATCGTGGAGGTCCGCCCTCAGCAGGGCACTGGGGGCACGCTCTGTTCGAAACGGAACACGTTCTCCGGGTCATAGGCGGCCTTGACCTGCCGCAGACGCTCGCGGTTGGGCCCGTAATAGTCGCGCTCCCAATCCGATGCCGAGGCGTTGGGCACGTTGACGTAGGCACCGCCGCTGTACGGGCGCAGCGCGCGCCAGAAGCCGGCCGCCCAGCCGAGAGCCTTCGAGTTCAGCTCGGGATCGTTCCAGGCCGCGCCCGGCTCGCAGTAGAACAATGCGTCGCGGTGCGGGAACGCCGACCCGCCCGGCGGGGCGTGCCGCACGGCACCTCCGAAGCTCGAGCAGAAGAAGTTGCTCGGCGCGCTGGGCGGGTCGGCCATGTAGCGGACGACCAGATCGATCGCCTCGTCGGGGAACGGACGGGTGACGAAGTGGGAGTAGAACTTCCAGTTGGCCACATCGTCCGGACCCCGGTCGACGCCGCCGTACACCGTGGGCCAGGCGTCCTCCGTCACGGTCACCTCGGGGTCGCCGATCGCCAGCAGCGAGCGCAGCTGGTCGGTCAGCTCCCGGCGCGAGCCGTCGTAGAGCAACGCGGAGAGCTCGACCGCGCTGGAATCCACCTCGAGCGTGCTGGTCAGCCGCTCGTCGGCGACCGGCGCGTCCCGCTGCCACGTGCGCAGCAGCGCGCCCAGCTCGTCGTGCCCGGTCCACCTGGCGATCAGGAAGGTGACATCGGAGAGCTCGTGCAGCCGCAATGTGTAGGACGTCGCGATCCCGAAGTTGCCGCCGCCCCCGCCGCGGCACGCCCAGAGCAGGTCGGAGTTGGTGGTCTCGGTGGCCTCGACGACCTTCGCCGAGCGCGCGCCGTCCGCCACCACCACCTCGGCGGCGAGCAGGTTGTCGCTGGCCATACCCATGCGGCGGGTGAGCAATCCGAAGCCGCCGCCGAGGATCACGCCGCCGAGGCCGACGCCGCCCTCGGAGCCGGTCGGAACGACATATCCGCGCTGCCCGAGCGCCGCGACCACCTCCGTCTGGGTGAGCCCCGTCCCCACGGTCGCCGTGCGCGCCGTCTCGTCGATCTCGACGTCCTTCATCCGGCTGACGTCGACGACCAGGCCGCCGTCGAGCGAGGACCAGCCCTCGAGGCTGTGGCGGCCGCTGCGGGCGCGCAGGGCGATGCCCTCCTCCCGGGCCCACTCGACCGCATTGATCACCTCGTGCGCGTCGCAGCAGAACACGATCGCCTCGGGATAGCGGGAGTACAGGCGGTTCCAGCCGACCCGCGCCGCCTCGTAGCCCGGATCGCCCGGACGCACCACCTCACCCGTCAGCCTGGCGGTAGCACTCACTCGGTCACCTCCGGTCAATGCTTGTAGACGCTGATATCCCCTGGCTCGGTCTCGAGCACCTCGCGGTCGAAGAACCACATGGCGAGGAAGAACAGCCCACCCAGGACGAGCAGACCCCCCACGATCAGCACGGGGACGAACGCCTCCCCCGGCGATATCAGCACGAACAGCACGACAGCCATCCACACCAGCGCACCGATCGCGACGGGTAGTTCGAACCGCCCGAGGTTGAATCCGCCCTCCTTGCGGTCCAACCGCCCGCGCACCGCAAGGTAGAGGACAACCGTCGCTGTGTAGACGATGGCCGTGAGGAGCGTCCCCGCCACGATCAGCTTCAGCAGCGCATCGCCAGGAAGCGCGACCATCAGGACGACCCCGATGACGAGGATCAGGATCGTCGCCTGGACCGGAGTCTTCGTCCGCGGGTTGATTCGCCGCATCGTCCGGTACGCGGGGAACCGGGAGTCACGCGCCATCGCGAAGACGATCCGCGAACACGCGGCCATCGTCACCATCCCGGCAGCGAAGAAGGCGAACGTGATCGCGACCAGGAGTGTTCGCTCCATCACGGGACCGAGCTGATCGCGCATGATCGCGGCGACCGGCGACTCGCTCGTGCTGATCCGGGGGATGTCGTCGATCGCGACGGTGAGTGCGATCACGAACACCATTCCAAGCGCCCCCGCTGCCACGACCGATCCCACGATCGCGCGTGGGACGCTGCGGAAGGGGTCCTTGGCCTCCTCGGCCAGGTTCGCCGCGGCATCGAAGCCGACGAGCGTGGCCAGGCCCATGATCATCGCGGCCATCAACCCGCCGCCGACGGCGAAGTAGTCGGGTGCGTTCTCGGTGACTCCGCGCGAGGTGAGGTTGCTCGCCCCGCCGTCGCCCGTGATCAGGACGGCGACGATGAGCGCAATCGCCAGCACCACCACGATCACCAGCTCGAGCCCCACCGCGCTCGCGTTGATCATGGCGACGATTCGCGTCGAGAACACGACGAGCAATGCCTGGATGAGCATCATCACCAGCGTGATCACGCGCGCGGTGCCTTCGTCCGGCGCCATGCCGAAGAGCGGCATGAATGCCTGGCTGGCAAGGGCATTGTCGGTGGCCACGACACCGAACGACAGGTAGCAGACGGTCAGCCACCCGAACCCCCAGCCGATCTTCGGGTTGGCCAGGCGGGAGGCCCATTGGTAGGTGGAGCCGCTGAGCGGGATGCGGGCCGCGAACTGCGCATACACCAAGGCCACCAGGATCTGCCCGACCACCGCCATCACCCAGAGCCAGATCCCGACCGGCCCCGCATTCTGCAGCACGTCGTCGTAGGTCCCGAAGATGCCGACCGCGACAGAGATGAAGGCGAACGAGATCGCGAACACCTGAAAGGAACCGAGCGTCCGCTTCAGTTCCTGGTGGTATCCACCACTCTCGACGGAACTCTCGGCGTCTGCCGCGCCTGCCGCAGCTTCGACCATCTCGGCCACCCCACCTTCCGTCGGAAACCCGCGGGAGCTGTCGTGACAGGCCTCCGGGAGGTCAGCAGCGAGACCGGTCCGTTTCATCGTCCTCCGATCGGGTACGGATGTCAGCGTTGATTCGGGCTCCTAAACACTCTGGTCCGGTACGCGATAGCGTCGAGGTCATGACCGATCTGTTCGAACGCGAGGGTGTGAGCGGCGTTCTCCATCGGCCCGCCGGGGATCCGGTCGGCGCCCTTCTGCTCGCACACGGCGCTGGTGGTAACCGCGACGCCAAGATGTTGCAGCGGGCGGCAACGGAATTCGCGGAGCACGGACTGCTCGTGCTCCGCTACGACCTGCCGTTCCGCCAGCGCAGGCCGAAAGGCCCGCCGAGTCCGTCCACCGCGGACGGCGATCGCGAGGGCATCGCGGCAGCCGGGGCCGCGGTACGCGAACTCTGTTCGGGCCCAGTGATTCTCGGCGGACACTCCTACGGTGGCCGGCAGTCCACCATGCTGGCGGCAGAGCATCCCGAGTCCTGCGACGGACTGCTGCTGTTCTCGTATCCGCTGCACCCGCCGGGAAAGCCGGAGAAGGCGAGGACCGCCCACCTGCCGGACCTGCGCGTTCCGTGCGTGTTCGTGCACGGCAGCAGGGACCCGTTCGGAAGCCCGGAGGAGATGCGCGCGGCCCTCGAACTGGTGCCGACACCGACGCGACTGGTGCTCGTCGTGGGCACCGGCCACGACCTCGCCCCGGACAAGAGCGCGGCCGCGCCGCTTGCGGTCGAGGCCGCCGCCGAGCTGTTCGGCTTCTGAGCTGACCTAGCGACCCGTCGCCCACCCGAGCGAGGCACCGAGCAGGGCACGGCTGTGCGGCGCGAACGGCCACGCCGGGTCCACGAGGCGACGCCGCAGGCTCGACTCGGTCCACCACCCGCCGTCGGCGATCTCCTTGTCCTGGTGCCGGATCGGACCGTCGTACCGCCCCTCGAACGCGTGGAGGTGGCACCGCAGCGGTCGTCCCGCCCTGCTCCCGTCCCAGGAGATGCGCGCCAGCGGCGACAGCCTGACGCCGGTGACCCCGAGTTCCTCCCCCAGCTCGCGGCGGGCGGTCTGCTCGGGGCTCTCCCCGGGGTCGACCCCACCGCCCGCGATGCAGTCGTGCAATCCCCCGAACACCTCCTTGTTGTGCGAGCGGCGATGCACGTAGATCCACCTTCCGTCGAGGGACCTCAGCAGGACCCCCGCGCTGGCCAGCCACAGTCCTTCCGCGAACACCCGGGACCTGGGCGCGGTGCCGATCTCGCGGCCCGTGTCGTCGAAAGTCGCCAGCACCTCGTCCCTGGACCGCAGTTCGGTGCGCTCACTCATGCGCGGGATCACCCGCCTGACCCGACGGCCGGGCGAGCAGTCGCGCCGCGGCGGCCGCGATCCGTTCCGCCGTGAGCCCGTACTGCGCCAGCAGGTCCCCACGCCCGCCGTGATCGATGAAGGCGCGCGGGAGGCCTAGTGGCAGAAGGGGCGTCGCCACGTGTTCGTCGGCGCAGGCCTCCAGGAGAAGTGCCCCCATGCCCCCGGAGCGGGCGGCATCCTCGACCGTGACGACGATGCGGTGACGCGCGGCCAGCTCGATCAGGGCCGGGCTGATCGGGGTGATCCAGCGCGGATCCACCACCGTGGCTCCGATCCCGGAGCCGTGCAGGAGGGCCGCGGCATCGAGGCACGGACCGACCATCGCCCCGGCGGCGACCAGCAGCACCTCCGGCGACCCGCTCCCGGACGAGTACACGATGTCAAGACCGTCCACCCGGTCGATCGCCGGGATATCGGTCCCCACAGTCGCTTTCGGATAGCGAATCACCGTCGGCCCACGATCGTCGGCGACGGCCTCGTTGAGGAGCTCGCGCAGGGAGGCGGGATCGCGCGGCGCCGCCACGCGCAACCCGGGTACCACGCTCAGGATCCCGGTGTCCCACATGCCGTGGTGGGAGGCGCCGTCGGGTCCGGTGATGCCTGCCCGGTCCAGCACGAAGGTGACCGGCTGCTGCTGCAGCGCCACGTCCATCAACACCTGGTCGAAGGCCCGGTTGAGGAAGGTGGCGTAGAGGCACACCACGGGGTGCAGTCCCCCCATCGCCAGGCCCGCGGCCGAGCACACGGCATGCTGTTCGGCGATTCCCACGTCGAAGACCCGGTCGGGAAACGTCCGGGCGAAGGGGCCGAGGCCGACCGGGTTCGTCATCGCCGCGGTCACGCAGACCACGTCAGGACGACGCTCGCCGATCCGCACGATCTCCTCGCCGAAAACACCTGTCCACGTTGGCTTTCCCGGCGCCTTTGCGGCCCCCGTCGCGGGGTCGAGCACCCCGATGCCGTGCATCCGGTCGGCGTCATCGGTTTCCGCAGGCCCGTAGCCCTTGCCCTTGGCGGTGACGACGTGCACGAGAACCGGTCGGCCGAGCGAGCAGGCGTGGTCGAACGCGGACTCGAGGGCCGCCACATCGTGGCCGTCGACGGGCCCGATGTAGGCGAGACCGAGGTGCTCGAACACGGTGTTCGCGACCCATCGGGGAGCAGGCGCCGGCCAGGTCGCGGAGGAGTCCTCGGGGCGAGTTCTCCGCAACGCGCCCAGATGAGCCGCCAGGCCCCCGACCGTGGGGTCGTAGGAGCGGCCGTTGTCGTTGAGCACCACCACCACGGACCGATCCGATCCCGGGACGGACAGGTTGTTGAGTCCTTCCCAGGCGAGGCCGCCGGTCATCCCACCGTCCCCGATCACCGCGACGACCCGGCGCCCCTCCTCGCCCCGCAGCTGGAACGCCTTGGCCAGTCCGTCGGCGTAGGAGAGCGCGGTCGAGGCGTGCGAGTTCTCCACAGTGTCGTGCGCCGACTCGCCCCGGCTCGGGTAGCCCGACAGTCCGCCCTCCTGGCGCAGCCCGCCGAAGTCGGCACCGCGCCCGGTCAGGATCTTGTGGACATAGGTCTGGTGTCCGGTGTCGAAGATCAGGGCGTCGCGCGGCGAGTCGAAGGCCCGGTGCAGGGCGACGGTCAGCTCGACGACCCCCAGGTTCCCGCCGAGATGCCCGCCGGTGGCACACACCTTGTGGATCAGGAAGTCCCGGATCTGCGCGCACAGCTCGGCGATCTCAGCGGGATCGAGGCCCCGGATGTCACCGGGACCGGTGAGCCTCGCGAGCAACGGCCACGCACCGAGATCACCCGCATCTACCGCGGTGTTCCGGGCGACCGCCGACGCGCCGGCAGGCAAGCCGACGGCCACCTCAGCGGCCCAGCCTCGAATCCCGGTCTCGTACGAGCGCTCCGGACAGAACAGAACTGGTGGTCATGGCAACGCCCCCTGAATCGATGTGTTCTCACATTTCCTTCAGTACGCATGTGCTCGCTAGCTGCCTGCCCACACCCCCGACAGACGGCCGACTCACCCGACGGCCTGGCACGACCCTATTTCAGAGTTTCGCCGATTGCACACCCATCGCGCGGGACACGATTGCGCGGGGCACACGGCCGGTCCACGAAATCATTTGATCTTCAACATCTTCTGTCGGTTCGGTCTGGTCCCGACGCGCTCGATGCAGCAAAATCGACACCATGACCGAACCCGAGATCGTCATCGAGACCACCATCGCGGCCGAGCCGGAACGCGTGTGGCGGGCGTTGCGCGATCCCGCCCTCATCCGGCGCTGGCACGGCTGGGAATACGAAGGTCCAGGCGGCCTCGATGACGAGATCCGCGAGATCTACATCGACGGCGCCGACGCGGATGCCGAGGCGCTGACGCTGACGTTCCAGGGCGGCGACCGGTTTGCCCTGAGGCCCGTCGCCGAGGGCACCGTCGTACGGATCACCCGTCCCGCCAAGGGATCCCACCCGGAGTGGGACGACTGGTACGAGGACGTCACCGAGGGCTGGACGACGTTCCTCCAGCAACTGAAGTTCGCGCTGGAGCGGCACGATCTCGCCGAACGGCACACCCTGTACCTCGACGGCCCGACCTCGGGGGCCACGGCGATGGAGCTGCTGGGCGTGGCGGGGATAACCGGACCGCCCGGCTCCGCGTACACCGCCCTCGTCGCGACCGGCGATGCCCTCAGCGGCACGGTGTGGTTCCGCTCGCCCAAGCAGCTCGGGCTGACCGTCGACGCCCTCGGCCCCGGCCTCCTGATCCTCGCGATCCAGCCGCAGAACGAGCAGCGCCCCGGCGGCGGCGCCCAGATCATCCTGAGCGGCTACGGCCGGGGCGCCGAGGAGTTCGAGGCCCTCGCGGACCGGTGGACCCACTGGTGGGACACCCGCGAGAATCCCGGGACCTGCTGCTAGCCCATCACCATGCCCATGCTCGGCATCCAGATGGTGCTCTTGACGACGTCCTCGGGCTTCGGGCCGACCTTGTGCCAGAGCGAGCCGTAGACCGCGCCGACGACCATGCCCTTGCCGACGTTCAGCGGGGCGGTGGAGATGACGGTGGGGACGATCTTGTTGTTCTGGTCGAGGCGGGTGATGCCGCTCGTTCCGTTGGCCAGGCTGTACCAGACCACGTTCAGCTCGGCGCCCGTCTGGTTGTCGGCGATGCTCCCCGGTCCGCCGAAGAAGCCGAAGCGGAACTCGTTGTTCATGTTGGTGGCCACCCCCGAGCCGTAGAGCTGGCCGAGGACCTCGCCGCCCTGTCCGGTGTCGGAGTAGGCGGGCACCGGGAAGATCTGCCCGGGCAGGGTGAGGACGGGCTTGCCGAGCCCCTTCGCCACGTCCTGCGGCGAGGCGATCAGCCGCTCGATCGCGGCCTCCGCGTCGGCGTTGCCCGCGGCGGCGGCGCGCAGCCCGGAGGCGGCCGCGCCGGGGTCGGCGGGCTGGGCTGCGGGTGCGGCGGTGGCCGTCCCGGTGAACAGAGCGGTCGCGGCGGCTGCGGACGTGAGGGCCACGGCAATCCGGCGGCGGACGGTGAATCGCTGCTTCATTGAGGCTCCTTTTACCGAAGGGTTAGCTATCAAAAGCATCGGAACCGGTCTGTTTCCGTTACAGCGACTACGCTGCCGCTCATGGTCGAAATTCCAGCCGACGGCCTGAATGCCCTGCTCAGCGACGTCCACGAACGGCTGAGCGAGGTCGTCACGTCGCCCGAGAAACTGCGCGATCTGCTCCGCGCGACCCTCGTGGTGGGGGCGGGGCTCGAACTCGACCCCACCCTGCAGCGGATCGTGCAGGCGGCCACCCAGCTCCTCGGCGCCCGGTACGGCGCACTCGGGGTCCGGGCACCCGGCGGCGGGCTGTCGGAGTTCGTCTACGAGGGGATCGACGCGGGCGAACGCGCGACGATGGGACACCTTCCCGAGGGCCGGGGGCTACTCGGACTGCTCATCGACGACCCCCGGCCCGTTCGCATCCGCGAACTCGACCGGCACGCGGCCTCTGTCGGGTTCCCGCCGAACCATCCGCCGATGAGCAGCTTCCTCGGCGTCCCGATCATCGTCCGGGGCCGGGCGTTCGGCAGCATCTACCTCACCGAGAAGCGGGACGCGCCGGAGTTCACCGACGAGGACGAGGTGATCCTCACGGTGCTCGCCGAGTCCGCCGCGCTCGCCGTCGACAACGCGCGGCTGTTCGAGGAGTCCCGCACCAGGGAGCGCTGGCTGCGCGCGGTGGCGGCGATCAACTCGAGCCTGCTGATCGGCGGGTCCGTCCCGGAGACCCTCGACCTGCTGGTGCGGCGGGTCCGGGAGCTGACCTCGGCGGCGGCGGTCACGCTGCTCGATGCCTCGTCCGGCACCGCGATCATCGCGGCCACCACCGACCACCGGCGGGGCGAAGGGACGCCCGACCTCGCAGGCGCGCCGGTCGAGGAGGCGCTCCGGACCGGCCGGGGCCAGCTCACCGAGCCCGCCTCGGGGTCAGGTCCGGCGGCGATCCTTCCCGTGTCCGGGCCGCAGCACATCGAGGGCGCGCTGGTGGTGACCCGGGGAGCGGGCGCACACGCCTGGGAGCCCGACGAGCTCAGCAGGCTGGCCTCGATGGCGGACCTGGCCGCGGTCGCGCTGGAGTTCGCGCACCGGCAGCGTCAGCAGCGACTGCTGGACGTGCTCGCCGACCGCGACCGCATCGCCAGGGACCTGCACGACAATGTCATCCAGCGCCTGTTCGCCACCGGCATGAGCCTGCAGAGCATCGCCCTGCCCGCGCCCGACGGCGAGGTGCTGGCCAGGTCCGTCGAGCAGCTCGACCGGACCGTGCGGGAGATCCGCACCACCATCTTCGACCTACAGACCGGCGACACCGCCACCCCTGCGAGTCTGCGCAGGCGCCTGCTCGATGTGATCGGCGAGGTCACCCCGCAGTCCGCGATCACCCCCACGGTCCAGTTCTCGGGACCGATCGACACCCTGGTCCCGGCACCGGTCCACCCGCACGCCGAGGCGGTGCTGCGGGAGGGACTGAGCAACGCCCGGCGGCATGCGAGCGCCTCGTCGATAGCCGTATCCATCACCGCCGCAGAAGAATTCACGATCGCGATCACCGATGACGGGGTCGGCATGTCCGGCGACGAGCCACGCAGCGGACTGGCCAACCTGGACCGTCGCGCGGCCACCTGCGCCGGTCGGTGTGAGGTGACCGCGGCCGTCGGCGGCGGAACCGTCCTGACCTGGAGAGTCCCGATGGGCGCGGCGGGCTAGCGGTCCCGTCCCGGCCGGCCCCGCAGCTCGGTGGCCAGCACGGCGGCCTGGGTCCGGCGCTGCATGCCGAGCTTCGCGAGAATTCTGGACACGTAGTTCTTCACCGTCTTCTCAGCCAGGAACAGGCGCCCGCCGATCTCCCGGTTCGTCAGCCCCTCACCGATGAGCTCGAACACGGCCCGCTCCTGCTCCGACAGCTCGGACACCGCGGCGCCCTGATCGCGTTGCGCGCGGATCCGGCCCAGCACCGCGGCGGTGGCGTCGGCGTCGATCAGGGAGCCGCCCGCGCCGACCGTCCGGATGGCCGCGACCAGGTCCGTGCCGAGGATCTGCTTGAGCAGGTACCCCGAGGCACCCGCCATCACCGCGTCGAACAGCGCCTCGTCGTCCGAGTAGGAGGTGAGCATCAGGCAGCGCAGGTCCGGCTGCGCCGAGCGCAGGTCCCGGCACAGCTCGACGCCGCTGCCGTCGGGCAAACGCACGTCGAGGACCGCGACGTCGACCTCCGCCTTCGGCACAGCCACCAGCGCCTCACCCACCGAGGCCGCCTCGCCGACGACGGTGAAGTCGGGGACGCCCGCGAGCAGGTCCACCAGGCCGCGGCGGACGATCTCGTGGTCGTCGACCAGGAAGATCCGCATGCTCATGGCATCGATCCCAGCACATCGGGGACCTTCGGCCCTAGCCCGGCCCGCCCGGCCCCGGGAATCCTTGACGCGGACCACCGGCACTGCGAATGGGGATCGACCGTGACCCGCGAACTGACCGAGCTCGAATTGCTGCACGAACTGGAGGCCGTGGCCGAGGAGAACGTGCATCGACACCTGTCGATGACCAAGGACTGGCACCCGCACGACTACGTGCCGTGGGACGCCGGGCAGAACTTCGCCGCACTCGGTGGCATCGACTGGGACCCCGGCCAGTCCACCCTCAGCGACACCGCCAGGGCGGCGATGATCACGAACCTGCTCACCGAGGACAACCTGCCCTCGTACCACCGCGAGATCGCCGAGCACTTCTCCCTCGACGGGGCCTGGGGCACCTGGGTGGGCCGGTGGACGGCGGAGGAGAACAAGCACTCGATCGTCATGCGGGACTATCTGGTGGTCACCAGGGGCGTCGACCCGGTGGCGCTGGAGAACGCCCGGATGACCCACATGACCAACGGATTCGCGCCCGGCGGGAACGCCGGGCTGCTCGACTCGGTCTCGTACGTGACGTTCCAGGAGCTGGCGACCCGGGTCTCGCACCGCAACACCGGCAAGGCCTGTGGTGACCCGATCGCGGACCGCATGCTCGCCCGCGTCGCGGCCGACGAGAACCTGCACATGATGTTCTATCGCAACATCTGCGGTGCCGCCCTCGATGTGTCCCCCGATCAGACCATCCGGGCGATCACCAAGGTGCTGACCAACTTCCGGATGCCGGGATCCGGTATGCCGGGCTTCCGCCGCAACGCGGTACTGATCGCGAAGGGCGGTATCTACGACCTCCGTCAGCACCTCGACGACGTGGTCATGCCCGTGTTGCGCACCTGGAAGATCTTCGAGCGCAACGACTTCACTGCGGAGGGTGAGGAACAGCGCGAACGGCTGGAGCGATTTCTCGTCGGCCTGCAGACTGACGCGGAGCGATTCGAGGATGCCCGCGATCGTGCGCTCGCGCGCGCGGCCGCCCGCGACGAGGAGAAGGAGTCCGTGCGATGACCGAGACGTCGGCGATGTTCGACGCGGTGCTGGAGATGGCCGCGGCCGCCAAGCGCGGCAACATCATGCGGTGGACGGAGGCGAAGACCACCCAGCATCAGTCGGAGGGCCTCGCGTTCATGAACTCGGTGCTGCTCGGCGTGCTCATCGAGAACGACGCCGTCCGTCGCGGGGTGCACCCGGCCGACGCGTGGGCCCAGCTGCGCGCGGGCGGTCTGGCGGACTTCGGCTGAAGCCCCGACCGCCCGCGGCTGGCGGCTAGGCCTTGTCCGTCGGGCGGACGATGAGCACCGGGCAGTCCGCGGTGCGCATCAGCGCGTTGCTGGTCGAGCCGAGCAGCATGCCCTTGAAACCGCCGCGGCCCTGGCTGCCGACCACCAGCAACTGCGCGCGCTCGGCGTACTCGCTGAGCACACGCACCGGGCGATCCCGTGCCACGACCCGCTGCACGGAGACGTCGGGGTAGCGCTCGGTCCAGCCGGCGAGCCGCTCGGACAGCACCGCCTCCTCGAACGACTGGATCCCGCTCCAATGCGGGTCATCGGCGGTCGCGCCAAGCGAGGGCTGGACCGACACATCGCTCCAGACGTGCACCGCGACCAGCGTGGCGTGCCGGGCCGCGGCCTCCTCGAACGCGACCGCGACGGCCGCCTCACTCACCGCCGAGCCGTCGACCCCGACGACGACGGGGCCCTCGGTCGGCGGCCTGCCGTCGAGGGTGCGGCCGCGGACGACCGCGACCGGTGCCGTCGAGTGCGAGGACACCGCGACGGTGACCGACCCCATCAGCGCTCCGGTGAACTCCCCGAGACCGCGCGACCCGAGCACGATCATGGTCGCGCCGTCCGAGTACTGCAGCAGCGTGTCCGCGATCTGCCCCTCGTGCAGCTTCGTGCTGATGTCCACGGGCGCGAGGCCGTCCACGGCCTGCGCGGCGAGCACCGCAGCGGAGTCCAGGTGGGCGCGGCCCGCGTTCATGAGGTCGTCTCCGTAGCCCCTGGCGAGGTACGGCTCGGAGTAGTAGTACGCAGGAACGTGCACCACCGACACGAGGACCAGCGGCGTCTTCCTCATCGCCGCGGTGCGTGCCGCCCACGCCACCGCCGCCGTCGAGGATTCCGATCCGTCCACACCCACCACGATGGGCTTTCCTGCGCTCATGGTTCTCCCTTCACGATCACGATTGGTCTGCCCGGACCATTGTCCTGAATTTGCCCGCGCCCTGTCAGGGTCGAAGGTCACTCTTGCGGACCGATCGCTGTTGCGCTGGTCACCCCGCCGACGGGATCACGATTTCCTGGACCGCCCACTTGTTCCCGTCGGGATCGCTGAAGTACACGAAGTTGCCCCACGGCTGGCGGTCGATCGGGCTGATGTCGATGCCGCGGCTCTTGAACTCGCGCTCGGCTTCCTCGATGTCCTTGACCACCACCTGCATGCCGACGACCGAGCCGGGCTCGGCATCGGTGACGCCCTTGCCGATGCAGATCGAGCAGGCCGACCCGGGCGGCGTGAGCTGGACGAAGCGGAGGTCCTCGTTGACCGTGTGATCGTGGTCCGCGTTGAAACCGAGCCGGACGTAGAACTCCTTGGCGCGGTCGATGTCGGTGACGGGGATCGCGACCAGTTCGAGCTTGATGTCCATGACCTGTCCTTCGTTTCGAATTGACTGAGCGACCCATCGAGTGTCGCGCGAATCGCGGTCAGGAACGGTCCTCATTCGGTTTCGACCCGGAAGGTTTCGCCAATGTTCAGTGGTGGCCGCGCGCGGCGTCCGATGGTGGCGGCGGTGGCACCGGCCGCTGACCCGGTTCTACCACCACGAACTGCCCCATCAGCCCGTTGTCCTCGTGCCGGAGCAGGTGGCAGTGGAACATGTACGGGGTCGACGGATCGGAGAAGTCGGTGAACCGCATCAGCAACCGCAGGGTCCGCCCTGGCGGCAGGTAGACGGTGTCCTTCGGCCCGGTCAGCGCGGGATCGTCGGTGTCCAGAACCTGGAACTGCACGTCGTGGACGTGGAAGTTGTGCACTCCCCCGCTCACGTTGCGCACCTCCCAGACCTCCGTCGTCCCGATGGTGACCACCTCGTCGATCCGTCCCATGTCCATCGACTTCCCGTTGATCTGCGTCGAGCTGGTCAGGTCGAACTCTCGGGTCACGCTCGGCACCCCCAGATCGGCAGGCGCGGCAAGCGCACTCGGGACGACGGCATTCGACTCGAGCCGGTCGGCCGCGCGCAGTTGCAGGATGTCCATGGTGTCCGCCCCGCCTGCGAACCGGGTGCCCCAGAAGTCGGCACCGAGGTCGGGCGGCGTACTGCGCAACACCGGCGAGGTGCCCGCCGGAACCGCGACCACGATCTCCGCTCGTTCACCAGGCGAGAGCTGAAGGCTGGTCATCTCAACGGGTTTCGGCAACAGACCGCCGTCGGTGCCGATGAGCTCGAAACCGAGGCCGGTGTCGAACCCGAACCGGTACACCCGCGCGTTGGACGCGTTGAGCAGCCGCAGCCGCACCCGCTCGGTGGTGACGTCGAGATAGGGCCCTGGGGTTCCGTTGACGAGCACCTCGTCGCCGAGCACCCCGGTGTCGCTGAACATCGCCGCACCGTCGTCGAGTCGGTCCCCGTCGAACTTCTTGTCCTGCACGATCACCGGGACGTCGTCGATGCCATATCGGTCCGGCAGTACGGGCCCGGCCGGGTCGTCGACGAGGAACATGCCGGCGACTCCGCGGTAGACGTGCTCGGCGGTCGCCCCGTGCAGGTGCGGGTGGTACCAGAGCGTGGCCGCGGGCTGATCGACCGTCCACTGCGGCGACCAGGTGGTGCCGGGATCGACCATCTGATGCGGCCCGCCATCCATGGCCGCGGGCAGGTGCATGCCGTGCCAGTGCAGCGTGCTGGCCTCGTCCAGCCCGTTTCGCACGTTCATCCGGACCGGCTCACCGCGCTCCGCGCGCACCGTCGGGCCGAGATAGGAGCCGTTCACGCCCCAGGTCTCGGTGCCGGGACCGTGCCCGAGATCGGTGGTGCCGCTGCGCAGTTCGAGGTCGAACTCCCTGGTCCCGTCCGGAGCGATCGTGGACGCGGCGAGTGGCGGGATCGCCAGCCGGCGGTCGAACCGGACCTGGCCGGCGGTGTCCACCCTGGCGCTCTGCCACGCGTAGACGACACCGCCTGCCACGACACCGATCACGATGGCGACGGCGGCGAACAGGCCACCGATCACCCGCAACCACCGAATGCGTGTTTTCTCCATGCCACCGATGCTCGCCGGTCGGCCGGGCCGACACATCCAGGAAGACACCCAGATTCGCACCCCGAGAAACCCCGAGTGGAGCCGGCCTCAGCCCCGCTCGGCGTCGCCGAGGTAGTCGATCAGGCGGCCCGCCCGTCGACCCGCCAGAAAGGCCGTACCCCGGATCGCCGCGAACCAGGCGAGCACCGACACCACGCTCGCCGACACCACGAATCCGACCCGTCCGTCCGCGGTCAGCACCGCCCCGACGTCGAACGGGGGCAGCAGGTGGAACATCAACAGGGGCACCGCGAGGACCACCACGATCGCGGCCGGGAACACCCCGTACGGCAGCACCACCAGGATCAGCCAGCGCGCCACGACCGACCGGAACCGGCGCCGGTTCGCCCACCGCCAACGCAGGGAACGCTGGTGATAGGGGAAGACGACGCCGACCCAGCCGGACAGCGCCAGCGGGCCGAGCGGGATCACGCACAGCCCGAGCATCATCAGCACGGCAAGCGTCAGGTCGTGCTCGAGGACCCCGAGGGCGAGGGCGACCACCATGCAGGCCGGTGCCACCATCAGCCACAGCACGATGGTCTTGGCCCGCAGCAGCCGTTCGAGCGCGGCACCGTCGGACAGCACGGTCAGCGCGTCGGCCGGGTCCTGTCCCAGCACATTGGTCGCGGACACGTCCGCGTACATCCATCCGGCCAGGGCGATCGGGAGGCCCCACGCACCGGTGAAGTCGAACAGCCAGCTGCGCGGGATGACGAACCAGGCGACGCAGACGAGCGCCGCATTACCCAGCACCGTCATCGGCACCTGTGCGGGCCACCGCCACGCTCGCACCCACTCCGAACGAACGGTCGCGACCATCAAGGGGCGCATGCTCCGACAATAGGCACCCGCGGCCGACCGCGCAGGCGCGTCGAGTGTGCAGCTCCCGTCGCCGCCACTCGGGCGACGCGACGGGAGCTGCACACTCGGCGGTCAGTCGACGAGCTTGCGGAACTGGTCGATCAGCGCGACGCGGCCGGCGGAATCGCCGGCCAGCGGGCTCACGGTCAGCGTGGTGACGCCCGCCTCGGCGAACGCCGCGACCCGCTCCTTCACGTAGCCGGCGGGGCCGATGAGGGAGATGGCGCGCACGAGCTCGTCCGGCACGGCCGCAACGGCCTCCGCCTTCTTGCCGGACAGGTACAGCTCCTGGATCGTGGCGGCCTCGGCCTCGTAGCCGTACCGGCAGGCCAGGTCGTTGTAGAAGTTCTTGCCCTTGGCGCCCATGCCGCCGATGTACAGCGCCAGGCTCGGCTTGACCCACTCCAGCAGGTGGTCGACGTCGTCGCCGATCGCCAGCGCGGGGCCCGCGTAGATCTGCAGCTCGCCCAGGCTGGGGTCGCGCTTGGCCTTGCCCTGCGCGAGGGACTCGCCCCACACGTCGTTCGCGCGCTCGGGATCGAAGAAGATCGGCTGCCAGCCCTCGGCGATCTCGGCGGTCAGAGCGACGTTCTTCGGGCCGAGCGCGGCGATGACGATCGGGATGCGATCGCGCACGGGGTGGTTGATCAGCTTGAGGGGCTTGCCGAGTCCGGTGCCCTTCTCCGCGGGCAGCGGGATCTGGTAGTACTTGCCGTCGTACTGGACCTTCTCGCGCCGCCACACCTGACGGCAGATGTCGACGATCTCGCGCGTCCGGCCGAGCGGGGCGGTGTACGGCACGCCGTGGAAGCCCTCGATCACCTGCGGTCCGGACGCGCCGAGACCGAGCACGAACCGGCCGTCGGAGACGAAGTCCAGGCCCGCGGCGGTCATCGCCATCAGCGACGGCGTCCGGGTGTAGATCTGGAAGATGCCCGACGCCAGCTCGATCGTCGAGGTCCTCGCCGCGAGGAAGCCGAGCTGGCTGACCGCGTCGTAGGAGTACGCCTCCGCGATGAACGCGATGTCGAGGCCTGCGCGCTCGAGGTCGGCGACCTCCGCGACGGTCTCGGCGAACCCGCCGCTGTAGGTGATCTGCATTCCGACTCGCACCCGGACACCTCTAATCGACTCGATGTGAATATCACCTCGCACCCTACGCAGTACCGCCGCGAAACCGAATGACAGAACCGACCAGCATTTGTGACCGAAGTTCTACGATCGCGCGGTGGCGAAGAGATCCCGGTTCGACTGGCAGCGCTCGCACGTCATCGTGACGGGCGGCTCGCAGGGCATCGGGGCCGCGGTCGCCCGCGCCGCGAGGGCCAGGGGCGCGGCGGTGTCGGTCATCGCCCGCGGTGAGGAGCAGCTCCGGGCCACCGCCGAGCCGATCGGCGCGGCCTGGGCCAGCGCCGACGTCACCGATCCGGCGGCACTGCAGCGGGCCGTCGAACAGCTCGAGGCGCGCTCCGGTCCCTGCGACGCCCTCGTCGCCTGCGCCGGGACCGCGTTGCCGGGGCGGTTCCTCGAGGTGCCGATCGACGAATTCGAGTCGCAGATGCGGCTGAACTACCTGGGCGCGGTGCACGCCGCGCGCGCGGTGCTGCCCGGGATGGTGTCCCGTGGGCGCGGCCACCTCGTGCTGACCAGTTCCACGGCGGGAGTGATCGGAGTCGTCGGATACACCGGCTACGGGCCGACCAAGGCCGCGGTGCACGAGCTCGCGCACTGCCTGCGGTACGAGGTCGAGCCGGCGGGCGTCACGGTCGCAGTGCTGTATCCCCCGGACACCGATACCCCCGGCTTCGCGGCGGAGAACACCCGCAAACCGCCGGAGACCGCGGCCGTCTCGGGCGCGATCACCCCGATCTCTCCTGACGTGGTGGCGGCGGCCGTGATCGCCGGAATCGACAAGGGCCGCCACCACATTGCGATCGACCCGCTCACCCGGGTGCTCGTGCGGGCAGGCGGCCTCGTCGAACCGATCCTCCGCCCGATCCTGGCCCGCACGATCCGGCGGGCTAGGGAATCAGGATGAACTTGCCCGGCGGATGCGGCCGCTGGAGCTCGGCGTGTGCGCGAGCCGCGTCGGCGAGCGGAAATGTCTTGGCCACAACGACATCGAGGTCGCCGCGCGCGGCCGCCTCGACCAGTCCGAGCCGGCCCGCCTCCCGGATCCCGACGCTGTCGGGATTGCCTCCGCCGATCGCGACGAAGCCCTCCCCCTGCGCCCGGCCGAACGAGACGATGGTGACGATGCGCGTGCGATCGGCGACCAACGCGAGCGAGACATCCACCGCCTCATCGGTTCCGGCGGTGTCGAAGGCCGCGTCGACCCCGCTCGGGGCCAGCTCGCGCACCCGCGCTTCCAGCCCTTCCCCGTAGGTCACCGGGATCGCTCCCAGGCCGCGCAGGTGGTCGTGATTGGCCGCCGCCGCGGTTCCGATCACCGTGACGCCCTTGGCGACCGCCAGCTGGACCGCGAGCGAGCCGACGCCGCCCGCGGCCCCGTGGATCAGCAGGGTCTCGCCCTCGACGACCCCGGTCACGACGATCGCCTCGGCGGCGGTGCCGCCGGTCACCAAGAGCCCCGCGGACTGCTCCCAGGTCAGTGCCTGTGGCCGCGGGAACACCGACTCGGCCCCGAGCGCGAGCCGCCGGGTGTAGGCGCCCGCGCCCGCATAGGCGACCACCTCGTCGCCGACGGCGATCGGACCGGCGGCACCGACCGCACCCGAACCGACCGCGAGCACCAACCCCGACGCCTCGATTCCCGGCCGGATCGGCAGTCTGGATTCATCGGCCCCGAAGGCGCCGCTGTAGAGCTTGTAGTCGATGGGATTCACGCCCACCGCGCGCAGCTCGAGAAGCACCTGCCCCGGGCCCGGGTCGGGCAGCGCCTCCTCGATCACCGTGAGGACCTCGGGTCCTCCGAACGCGTTTGCAACTACGGACTCGGTGGTGGTCATGATCACGGTAACCACCGACCGCGGCGAGTGATTCCCGACACCCGCTTGACCTGAACAATGGTTGAGGTTGCACGCTCTGTCCATGCAGCGCGAACCCGCGCGGCGTAAACCCGGTTACTAGGAGCGCGCCATGTCCACCATCCTGCGTCCGACCACCTCGCCCGACTCCACGACCGTCAGCCTGGGGCGGTGGCAGGCGGTCCTCGCCGCGACCGTGACGACCGTGGTGGGCAACCTCGCGATCTACCTGGTCGCCCTGATCGCGGGCGGCTCGCTCGAGGTCCTCGACAAGGGCACAGCCAAACCGATCTCCGCGAGCGGAATCGTGGGGGTCTCGGCGTTGCCGACCGCGATCGGCGTCGGGCTGGTCGTGCTGCTGTCCCTACGGTGGCCTGCCATGATCCGGGTCGGCCAGGTGGTCGGCGCGGCGCTGCCCCTGCTCACCATCGCCCTCGCCGCGATGGCCGATACCGACGGGGTCACGAAGACCGCCCTGATCCTGATGCACGTGCTGATGGCGGCGGCGATCGTGGCGAGCCTCGAACTGCTCCGCCGCCGGGTCGTCGGCCGGGCGAACGGCTAGGAATCAACCCGTACCCGCTACACTCCTACCGTGCAATACGGCCCGCAGGTGCACTGCGGGCCGGACGCCCTCGTAGCTCAGGGGATAGAGCAACCCTCTCCTAAAGGGTAGGTCGCAGGTTCGAATCCTGCCGAGGGCACCACAGCGGCCGACAGCAACGCTCGATCAGGCCGGCTGCCGCCGACCCGTGAACGCGATGAGCTGTTCGAGCGGCCCCGCACCGTCCTCGACCGGCACCGGGTCCCCGAAATCCCCACTCTCCCGCTGCGGCGGCCCGATGACCGTGTTCGCCAGTCCCAGCACATAGCTCGCGAGCTGGTCGGGTACCTCGATCCCTTGCCCGGTCGCCGCCGCGAAATCCCATGCGTGCACCAAGAATTCGATCGACAGGATGCTCACTGCCGTGGTCGCGGGCATCGGAGTCGAGCCCGGCGACACGGTGCCGTGCAGACCGCGGCGGTGCCAGCCCTCCGTAGCCGCTGCAGCGGCGTCGGCGACACGTACCTCCACGTCCTCGTCCGCGGCGGCGCCCGGCATCGTCGCACCCCCCGCCGACCCGAGGCTCGCGATCGACCCGAGCAGGTGCTCGGCCAACGCGGCGACCGTGAAGTCGCGGCACGGGGTCCGGCGCTGCATGTCGTCGGCGGTGAGTCCGCGCAGCACTTCCTGCAACACCACGAGCGTGGCTTCGGCGCAGGTGAGTTCGTCCGTCGGTTCGAGCGCGACCGCCCAGTCGTCCGGACCCGCGTCGCCGCTGCGGGCGGCGACGGCCAGCCGGTCGAGATAGTGATTCCACACCTCGGCGTGACTCGGCGCCTGCGCGTCGGTCAGGCCGTCGTGAACCCAGCGGATCTCCGTCGAACCGTCATGTGGGGTCAGGGTCATCGCGACCGTCGAGCCACCCGGCGGCAGGTCGTCGCTGTCCTCCCACCACCACCGCAGCTTGAGGCGCTGACCGGGCACGACCTCTTCGAACGTGCCGGAAGCGGAGTGGCCGGGCACCACCGTCCACCGGTACCGCCCGCCCTGGCGCAGATCGACCCTCGCGGCCACGGTCAGCCATCGTCGCAGCCGTTCCGGACGGCTGATCAGCTCGAACGCCGCGTCAGGCTCGAGCGCAACCTCGACGGTCCTGTCGAATTGCGTCACGGGTCTCCTTCCAGGCGACCCCCATCTATGAATATATCGCCGATGCACCCGGATCGACCCCGAAACCGACCACCCGACTGGTTACCACCTGGACGGCAGACAAGGTGATCAGGGCGGGTTTTTTCGCCGCTACGCGCTGCCCGCACGGGCTCCTTGGGTTAGCGTGTTACGCGTCTACCCGGGAAACGACCGTCACAGCGTTCGACCGTCACTGCATTGGATCGATGCAAGGGAGCTCGGAGTATGCGTCAGCGCCTCCGCTTTTTGACAACAACGCTCGGTGTCCTGCTCCTGCTTGCGGGACTGGCCCTGCCTGCAAGCGCCATACCGGCGGGACCCCTCTACCCCACGCCCGATCCGGACCCCTTCTATCTGGCCCCGCCCGACCTCGCGAATCTGCGTCCGGGCGACGTGGTCCGGGTCCGTCCCATCGACGCCTCGCTGTACGCGAACAGCGACGGCTGGCAGGTCGCGTTCCGCTCGACGAACTCCACCGGCAAACCCATCATGGGCATGACCACGGTGTTCCTGCCCCACGGCATCAAGAATCCGCCGCTCGTCTCCTACCAGGCGATCATCAATTCGCTGGGCACCAAGTGCAACCCCTCGCGGGCGCTGTTCAACGGCGAGCTGAACGATGCCCCCGGCATGTACCTGCCGATCAACCGCGGTTGGGCGGTGTCGGTGCCCGATCACATCGGGCCGACCGGGGCATACGGTGCCGCCAAGCTCGGCGGCCTGATCACGCTCGACAGTGTTCGCGCCGTGCAGAAGGTGACCGAACTGGGCCTCGCCAACAGTCCGGTTGCCCTGGCCGGGTACTCCGGCGGAGGCATGGCGAGCGCATGGGCGGCCGCGCTGCAACCGACCTACGCACCCGAGCTGAAGCTCGCCGGGGTGGCCGCGGGCGGCATCCCGGCGGACCTCTGGGAGATGGTGCAGGGCCTCGGCCTCAACCCGCATCCGGGCTTCGGCCTCGCCTTCGCGGCGGCCATGGGACTCGAGCGCGAGTATCCCGAGCGGCTGCCGGTCTCGTCGCAGCTGAACCCGACGGGCCTGTGGTTCCGCGACTGGGTGACCAACGAATGCAGGCGATTCCTGCTCTTCCACGGTGTGTTCCGCAACGCGGAACAGCTCGCCGCGTCGACCAGCCTGTTGGGAAGTCCGGAGGCACTCGGGGTCCTGCGCGAGAACAGCCTCCGGTACTACCCGACGATCCCGACCGTGCCGATGTACATCTGGCACGGCATGTACGACGGGCTGACCCCCTACGACGCGGTAGCCGATGTCGCGCACCGGTATTGCGCGGCCGGAGCACCCCTGACCTTCGTGCCGTACGACATCGCCGAGCACATGACCACCGCCGCAGCCGGATTCGGCGACGCCTGGAACTACGTCGAGGCACGCTTCCGCGGGGAGCCGGCTCCCACGCGCTGCTGAGGTAGTCCGCACGCGACGCTCACGGCGCCGGGCACACCGCGGCGGTGAGTGCCCGACTGGCGGCGGGCGACCGCGCTTCATCGGTGAAATCCTGGTTCAGCGCAATCGTCACGGCCCGCCCCGTGGCCGGAACCACACCGGCGTAGGTGATCGACCCGGAAATGCCTCCGCTGTGGCCCCAGAAGTCTTGTGCGCAGGGCATCGAGAGGCGCATCAACCCGAGACCGTATGCCATCGTGCCGCTTTCACCGATGGCACGGACATTCTGCATCTCCGCCATTTCGGCGGGCGGAAGCAGCCTGCCGTCCAGGAGTGCGGTGAAGAAGCGGTTGAGGTCCGCGCCGCTGGCGACCATCGCGCCCGCCGCACCGGCCGCGGACACATTCTGGCTGGTGTAGTCGGTCCGCCGGCCGCTGACCTCGGTATAGCCGATGGGATGCGGGCCGCGCATATCGGTTTCGTCCGGTGCCGGGTAGTAGGTGTCACGGAGGCCGAGTGGTTCGAGGATTCGACGGGTGATCTCCGCGCCAACAGAAGCGCCGGTGATCCTCTCGATCACCATCCCGACGATGGCGTAGTTCGTGTTCGAGTACGCCCATTTCGCGCCGGGCTCGAATGCGGCGGGACCGGTCAGCGCGGTTCGCAGGACCGCGGACATATCCGCGGTCTGCCACCGCGCCTGTTCGCTGAGGATCTCCATTTGCCAAGGCTTGGGCGTCGCTCCGAACTCCGCCGCGTACTCGGGGAGCCCGCTGGTGTGCTGCAGTAGATTTCGGATCGTGATCCGGTTACCGTCGATACCCGGCCCATGCACCACTCCGGGCAGATACCGCTCCACCGGGGCATCCAGTTCGACCTCACCCTCGGCCACCAACTGCAACACGACCGTCGCCACGAATGTCTTTGTGTTGCTGCCGATCCGGACCCGGGCATTGGCAGCAAACGGCTCGCCGGTAGCCAGATCGCCGACGCCCGTGGTGACCCGCCAACTGTGCCCCCTGTCGTCGATCACCGCCTCCGCACCCGGATATCCCAGCTGGACGGCATCATTCAGAGCCGCCGTGACCTGCTCCTTCCCCACTTCCCGCACTTCGGGCGCATCGTCCACACCGCAGGACGTCGCCGTCACCATCGCCGCCACCAACACCGCAAGTTTCACCTTCACGCCATCAAGTTACGAAGAATGGCCGTCTGTGATCAGACAGCTACCACCCGAATCTCGGGTGGTGCTGGCACCACCATCCACCACGCCGAATGCCGAAAGTAGGCCGGCAGGCTGACCACGGCCGACTTCACGGCCCAGGCGGCCATGACCGTCGATCGCGCGGGCACCACCGTCACCGCCGCAAGCGAGACGCCCTGGCCCAGGACGGCCCGGCCATCTCGGATCAGGTGGGCAGCTCGTCTCGCGTCCTGCGCTTGGACCGGGCCACCGGCGCCAACTTCGGCGAGTTCGTCTATGAGGTCGACCCCGTACGCCTCGCGCCCGGCGAGGCGTTCAATCCCGTGTCGTCGGCGAACGGGATCGGCGAGATCCTGGCGATCAGCGACTCCGACTATCTCACTGTGGAGCGCAATGTCTCGGCGGCAGGTGGACTCTCGGTGAAGCTGTACCGGACCAGCATCCACGGTGCCGAAAACGTCGCAGGCAAGGCCACCCTGACCGGGACCGAACGGAAGATGCGCAAGGCATTGGTCTTCGACTTCGCTTCCACCTGCTGACCATCGGGCGCTGACATACCGACCGTTCCTATTGCTCTGGGTCCCGATTCTGGGCACTATGACCGGGTGTCCAGAATCGGCCATCGCCCCCTCCTCGTCTCCCTCGCCGCGGTGTCCGCGCTGATCCTCGGTGGGTGTTCCGACGGGGCCGAGTCCGAGGCAGAGCCGACGTCGATTCCCGAGGCGTACACCAAGCTGCCCACCACCGCGGCGGTCGGCAACTGCGGCCCGGGCAGCGGGGCCACCGTGGCCGACGGCGTACTCACCATCGCAACCGATTCACCGGCATACGAGCCGTGGATCGTCGATAACGACCCGTCGAACGGCAAGGGCTTCGAGGGCGCGGTGGCCCGCTCGGTGTCCGAGAAGCTCGGGTATCGACCGGATCAGGTCGAGTTCATCCGGGTCCCCTTCAACAACGCGATCGCACCCGGCGAGAAGAACTTCGACTTCGACATCAACCAGGTCACCATCGTGGGCAACCGGCGCGATGCCGTCGACTTCTCGTCGCCGTACTACGCGGTGGCACAGTCCATCGTCGCGATGAAGGGCACCCCGGCCGCGGCGGTCGATTCCCTCGACGGGCTCGCCCCGTTCCGGCTCGGCGCACAGAGCGGCTCCACCAGCCTGGCCTCGATCACCGGGACGATCCGGCCGTCCCAACCCCCAGTCGAGTTCGCCACCAACGACGAGGCGAAGGCCGCACTGGCGGCGGGCACGATCGACGCGCTGGTCGTCGACATCCCGACCGGATTCCAGATCACCGCAACCGATCTGCCGAACAGCACACTGATCGGCCAGTTCCCGCGCCCGAACACGGTCACCGAGTTCTTCGGCCTGGTGCTCGAGAAGAACAGCCCGATGACGGCATGCGCCTCCGCGGCCGTCGACGCGCTCTACGCTGACGGCACGCTCGACCGGCTCGCCCAGACCTGGCTGGCCGACACTGCCGGGGTCCCGGTCCTGGGCTGACGCAGACGGATTCCGCCCGAACTCCGGTGGCGGTCGTCGAACTGTCGTAGCCTCCCCTCGGATCCCGGCGGGACGACCGGGTGCGCAATCACGAGGGGGCGGACGGCGATGACACGCGGAGTTCGGGCACGGTTGATCGGTTCACTGCTGGCGGCGACGGTCGTGCTCTCGCCCGGCCTGCTAGTCCCGGCGGCCGCGTCGGCCCAGCCGACCACCCCCGACATCCAGCTCGAGGGCGCCAAGAACTTCCGCGACATCGGCGGCTACCTGACCGCCGACGGCCGCCGGGTGCGCGAGGACCTGGTGTACCGGTCGAACCGGCTGAGCAAGCTCACCGACGCCGACCAGGCGAAGCTCACCGCGGCGAACGTCACCCTCGACGTAGACCTGCGCAACGCCATGGAGCGCAAGGACGAACCGGACCGTCTGCCCGCAGGCGTCGAGTACAAGGTCGCGGACGTGGTGAGCCTGAACAACGGACTCGGGTTCCACGAGTTCGTGCCGATCACCCTGGGACGGGCCATCATCGACGCGGCCGTCAAGGGTTCCTCCGACATCGGCCAGAGCATCGGCTACCCGTTCATGGTCAGCTTCCAGGGCTCCGACGTCGCGTTCCGCGACCTGCTCACCGCGATCGCGCAGCAACAGAGCGGCGCGGTCGTCTACCACTGCAGCGCGGGCAAGGACCGCACCGGATGGGCGACCGCCGTCCTGCTGACCATCCTCGGCGTCCCCCGCGCAACGGTGAACGCGGACTTCCTGGCCAGCAACACCTTCCTCGGCCGCAGCGACGCCGTCGAACAGTCCTGGCTCGACGCCGCGTTCGATCAGGTCAACCGGCTGTACGGCAGCTTCGACCGCTACGTGCGCGACGGGCTCCGACTGGATCAGAACACGGTGAACACGTTGCGGGCCAAGCTCCTGGTCTAGTCCGACCTAGGCGTAGAGGGTGACAAACGTACGCAGCGAGCCCTCGATGTCGCCCTTGAGGGCGCGGGCGACGCCGGAACCGATCGGGCCGAACAGCGGCGCCCCGCCGAGGTCGATGTTCAGACCGACCTCGGCGCCGTCACCCTTGGGCGTCACCGAGAGCGTGAGGTTCACCTTGACGCCGCCCTTGCCGTCCCCCTTCAGGAGCAGGGTCTTGGGCGGGTTGTACTCCTTGATGACCCACTTGATCCGATTCCGCATCCCCTTGACCGAGACCACCGACTCGGCGGTGGTCCCGGCCGTCAGCTGCTCGGGGATCTCGGAGCGCCAACCGTCGTGAATCGAGAGCCACTTCTCGAATTCCTCCAGAGCGCTTGCCTTCTCCCACGCTTCCTGCGGGGACAACGGCACATCGATCGATACCTTCAGCTTCGCCATTGACGAATCGTAGCGAACAGTCAACGCCCCGCTAGTGGGCGACGGCCTTCTCGACGCCGACCCCGGTCAGGGAGCGAACCTCCATCTCGGCCTGCTTCGCCGCATTCTCCTGCTTGGCCCGGCCGGCGTGGGTGCCGACGATGCCGAGCAGGAAGGCGAGCGGGATGGAGACGATGCCGGGGTTCGCCAGCGGGAAGAAGTCGAAGTCGGCGCTCGGGAACATCGACGAGGCCTTGCCGGACACCGCGGGCGAGAACACGATCAGCACGAGGCAGCTGATCAGGCCGCCGTAGATGCTCCAGAGGGCACCGGTGGTGTTGAACTTCTTCCAGAACAGCGAGTACAGCAGCGTCGGCAGGTTCGCGGAGGCCGCGACGGCGAAGGCGAGCGCGACCAGGAAGGCGATGTTCTGCCCCATGGCGAGGATGCCGAGGACGATCGAAACCAGTCCGATGACCACCACGGTGATCCTCGAGACCCGGACCTGCTGCTCCTCGGAAGCCTTGCCCCGCTTGATGACACTGGCGTAGATGTCGTGGGCGAAGGAGGCCGAGGCGGTGATCGCCAGGCCGGCCACGACGGCGAGGATGGTCGCGAAGGCCACCGCCGAGATGACCGCGAGGAAGATGGTGCCGCCGAGTTCGAACGCGAGGAGCGGCGCGGCGGAGTTCTCCTTGCCCGGCGCCGCGAGGATCTTGTCGGGCCCGACCATCCGGGCTGCGCCGTATCCGAGCACCAGGGTGAACAGGTAGAACGCCCCGATCAGGCCGATTGCCCAGGTCACCGACCGCCTGGCCTCCTTCGAGGTGGGCACTGTGTAGAAGCGCATCAGCACGTGCGGCAGGCCTGCGGTGCCGAGCACCAGGGCGAGGCCGAGCGAGATGAAGTCCAGCCGCGACATGGAGCTGATGCCGTACTTCGCGCCGGGTGCCAGGATGTCGCGGCCCGCGACCGCCTCGTTGGCGGAGCCGTTCACCATCGTCTGCGCGTCCGCGAGCAGCTGCGAGAAGTTGCCCTTCACCGCGAAGAGCACCAGCACGAACATGATCCCGGCACCGAGGATGAGCAGCACGGCCTTGACCATCTGCACGTAGGTGGTGCCCTTCATGCCGCCGATGAGCACGTAGACGATCATCAGGACCCCGACCACCGCTACGACGATGGCCTGGCCGACCTTGCCGTTGATGTTCAGCAGCAGGGCCACGAGTCCGCCCGCGCCCGCCATCTGGGCGAGCAGGTAGAACAGCGAGACCACCAGCGTGGACAGCGCGGCGGCCATCCGGACCGGGCGCTCCCGCAGCCGGAAGCTCAGCACGTCGGCCATCGTGAATCTGCCGGTGTTGCGGAGCAATTCGGCGACCAGCAGCAGCGCCACCAGCCAGGCGACCAGGAAGCCGACCGAGTAGAGGAACCCGTCGTAGCCGTAGACGGCGATGGCCCCCGCGATGCCGAGGAAGGAGGCGGCCGACAGGTAGTCGCCCGCGATGGCGAAGCCGTTCTGCGGGCCGGAGAACTGGGCACCGCCGGTGTAGAAGTCGGACGCCTTCTTGGTGGTGCGGCTCGCGCGGATCACGATCGTCATGGTGATCACGACGAACGCCACGAAGATCGCGATGTTCAGTGCCGGGTTGCCGACCGAGGCCGTACCCGCTGCCAGAGTGATCACTTGGCCGGTCCTTCCAGCTCTTCGCGGATCGCGGTGGCGCGGGGATCGAGCTCGCGGTTCGCGAACCTCACATAGAGCGCGGTGATGACGAAGGTCGAGACGAACTGGCCGAGCCCGAGGATGACGCCGAGGTTGACGTTGCCGATCACCTTGGTGGCCATGAAGTCGGTCGCGTAGGTGGCCAGCAGAACGTAGGTCGCGTACCAGGCCAGGAAGAACGCGGTCATCGGGAAGACGAAGCGCCGCAGCCTGCTCCGCAACTCCTGGAACTCGGGACTGGCCTGCATGTCGATGAAGGCCTGCGCGTCCGGGGTCGGTCGCTCGGGCGACCTCTCCGGGATCAGGTCGGCTGTTGTCACTGCGGACTCCTCGGTCAGTGGGGGGCCAGATCCCGTGAGGACCGGCAGGCCACAGACGTTAATGAGACACAGGTCACAGAAACAGGCTGTGGCGACGGTCACACGCCGAACCGTCGGATCCCGCGCCGGACGGTCGTCACGACACGACGAACGGCGAACGGCGTAGGCGGCTGCGCCGCCTGTGCGTGGTTGACGAGTCCAGAGACTCGTCAACCACTCACAGGGACCGGAGGTCCCCTTCCCGGTCCCTGCCGACGCCGAGCCGTTCGGGCGCGTGCATGCGGGCGAAGGTCCGGCCGATGTCCGAGGGCACCCGGCCGCGGGTGGCCCGGCTGACGAGCACCATGACCAGGAAGGCCAGCGGCACGCTCACCGCCGCCGGATAGCCGACCACCGCCCCCGGCCAGCCGGTCATCGTCCAGTCCGCCCAGCCGCCCGGCGCCCCTCCGACCGCGGTCAGCAGGGCCGCGGCCCCGGCCACCAGGCCACCGGTGACCATCCCGGCCGCCGCCCCGGCCGCCGTCAGCCCACGCCACCAGATGCCGAGCACCAGCAGCGGGCACAGGGTGGACGCCGCGACGGCGAACACCAGCCCGACGGTCCGGGACAGGTCGACGGACACCATGCCGAGCGCGAGCAACAGCGGCACCACCCCCGCCAGCACGGCCGCCACCCGGAAGTCGCGGACCCGGCCACGCAGCACGTCGGTGCTCAGCACGCCCGCGACGCTGACCAGCAGCCCCGAGGAGGTCGACAGGAACGCGGCGATCGCCCCGGCGGCGACGAGCGCGGCCAGCAACTGGCCGCCGGGGCCGGACAGCACCGACCCGGGCAGCAACAACACCGCGGCATCCGAGGTGCCGGTGATGAGCAGCTGCGGCACCCACAACCTCGCGAACACCCCGAGCAGGGTCGGGAACAGGTAGAACACGCCGAGCAGCCCGATCACCGCCAGCGAGGTCCTCCTGGCCGTCCGGCCGTCCGGGTTGGTGTAGAAGCGGACCAGCACGTGCGGCAGCCCCACCGTGCCGAGGAAGATCCCGATCATCAGCGAATACACCTGGAAGAGCGGGTGCTCGCCGCCGAGCCCCGAACCGGGCTCGAGCCAGTCGGCGTCCGTGGCGGGGGCACCCGCGACCACCGGCACTGGCGAGCCCGCCTCGAGGACCAGCGAAGTGCCCGCGCCCAGCTCGTGTTCACCAGGCCCCAGGGTGATGATGCCGTCCACGTCAGCGCCGTCGAGGGTTCCGTGCACGCCCCCGGCGATCGGCCCCGACACCTGGACGACGACATCGGTGGTGATCTCCACCGTGGTGCGCTCCCCCACTGTGGGCGGCGCGGGCGCACCGAGATCGTGCTCCTCACCGAGGAAGTGCACCGCGAGCACCAGGGCGGGCACCGCGACCGCCGTGAGCTTGAGCCAGTACTGGAATGCCTGCACGAAGGTGATCGAGCGCATCCCGCCACCGACCACGTTCGCGATGACGATCAGCGCGACCGCGACCGCGCCGACCCAGGTGGGGATGCCCAACAGGATGCCGACCGTCAGGCCCGCACCCTGGAACTGCGGGACCATGTACAGAATGCAGATCACCGCCACGACCACCATGGCGAGTTTGCGTAATCGCGTTGAACCCAAGCGAAATTCGGCGAAGTCGGGAACCGTGTAGGCGCCGGACCTCCGCAGTGGCGCGGCCACGAACAACAGCAACCCCAGATAGCCCGCCGTGAAACCGACCGGATACCAGAGGGCGTCCGCGCCGTATTTGGCGATCAACCCGGCGACACCGAGAAACGATGCCGCCGACAGGTATTCACCGGAGATCGCGGCGGCGTTCCAGCGTGGACCGACGCTGCGCGAGGCGACCAGGAAGTCCGAGGTGGTTCGTGCCAGCCGGACCCCGTAGATGCCGATGGCCACCGTCACCACCGCCGCGGCCAGCAGGCCGAGCACCGTCGCCACCGGGATGGGCTGTCCGGACACCGTGGCCACCAACCGCGCTCAGTCGTCGGCCAGGTCGACGAACTCTTGCTCGTTGCGTTCCGCGCGCCCGATGTAGAGCTTGCCGACGATCAACAGCACCGGGTACACCAGGACCCCGAGGACCAGCCAGGGCAGCCGGATCCCGAGCACCTCCGCCTCGGCGAGCCCGGGGAACGCGATGAGCAGCAGCGGCACCGCGGACAGCAGCCCGGCGGCGAGCAGGGCCAGCCGCAGGGCCAGCCCCAGCTGGGCGCGGACCAGCCCGCGGATCATCGCGTCGCCGACCTCGGTCTGCTCCTGGACCTCCACCCGGGTGCGCACGATCCGGGCGCCGTGCCGTTTGGCCAGCACCACCCGCTCCCTCGCCCTCGGCGCTCCCCCTTGCGCGGTCACCGGCCGGTCCAGCTCTGCCGCGGCGCGCGCACCAACCGATCCTTGAGCTCCCTGGTGTGCCGCCTGCTCACCGGCAGCTCGACAGCCGGTCCGTCGCCGACGGCCCGCAGACACACCACCGTGCCGTTGCCGACGCTGCGGATCCCCGTGACCAGCTGCAGCGACACCAGGTACGAGCGGTGCACCCGCAGGAATCCGGCCTGTTCCCAGCGGCTCTCCAGGGCCGAGATCGGGATCCGCACCAGATGCGACCCGGTCGCCGTGTGCAGCCTGGCGTAGTCGCCGTCGGCCTCCACCCAGGCCACCGCGGACCGGGGAACCAGGGTCGTGACGCCGCCCAGCTCGACCGGGATCACCTCATCCGCGTCCGGCTCGGGCCTGCTCGCGCCTGCACGCTCGTGCTGCTGTTTGAGCGCGACGATCCTTCGGACCGATTCCGCCAGCCGTTCCTCACGCAACGGCTTGAGCAGGTAATCGACGGCTCCGAGGTCGAACGCCGCGACCGCGCGATCGTCGTGCGCGGTCACGAACACCACCGCAGGCGGTTCGGCGAATGCGGCGAGCACCCCGGCCAGCTCCAGCCCGTCGAGGCCGGCCATGTTGATGTCGAGGAACACCGCGTCGATGGCCGCTGACCTGCCGAGACGATCCTTGATCACCCGCAGCGCGGTGGTGGCGTCGCTCGCGGTGAGGATGTCGCCGACCGAATCCTGGGCGCGCAGCAAATAGGCCAGCTCGTCGAGGGCGGGGCGCTCATCGTCGACGGCAAGCACGGTCAGCGGGGCGATCGTCGGCCCATCGGAGTTCTGCGTCACAACGGAACCATCGTGCCATGGGTGAATCCCCCCGCCGTCACACTCAGGCCCGGATTCCCGGACGGAACTTCGGCACCCGCATGCTCACCTTGGTGCCCGCGCCCGGCGCCGTCTCCACTACCAGCCCGTAGTCGTTCCCGAACGCGGCGCGCAGTCGGTCGTCCACGTTCGCCAGGCCGACGTGCGCGGATTCCCTGGCGCTCGGCCGGTCGCCGCCGGACTCGATCGCGTCCAGCGAGCCCGAGCGCAACAGCTCGGGATCCATGCCGACGCCGTCGTCCTCCACGCTGATGACGCAGTCGGTGCCCTCGTCCGCCGCGACTATGCTCACGGTTCCACCCTGCGGCTTACTCGAGATCCCGTGCCGCACGGCGTTTTCCACCAGGGGTTGTAGTGCAAGGAACGGCAGCACGACGCCAAGCACCTCCGGGGCGACCTGCAGGCGTACCTCGAGGGCCTTGCCGAACCGGGCCCGCTCGAGGGTCAGATACCTGTCGATATTGCGCAGTTCGTCGGCCAGCAGGGTGTACTCGCCCGCTGACCGGAACGAGTACCGGGTGAAGTCGGCGAACTCGAGGATCAGCTCCCTCGCCCGGTCCGGATCGGTACGGACGAAGGACGCCACCGTGTTGAGTGCGTTGTAGATGAAGTGTGGGCTGATCTGCGCGCGCAGGGCGCGCACCTCGGCGCGGTCCAGCCGCGCCCGGGACGCGTCGAGCTCGGCCAGCTCGATCTGGCTGCACGCATACCGGGCAACCTCCGTGATCGCACCCAGCAGGCCGGGGCCGGGCGCACCCGCAGTCACCACACCCATCACCCCGACCACCCCGGAATCCTCGATCAGCAGCGGTTGGGCGATCAACGACCCGACCTCGGGCTTGCCGAGTTCGGCCGATTCGACCAGTACCCGTCGCTCACCGGCGACGGCCCGGAGCCCGGCCTCCCGAAACCGCTCGGCCAGGTCCGTGTGCGGTCCGTGCCAGGCCAGCAGCGCCCCGTCCGCGGAGGCCAGCGCCACCGCATCCGCACCGGTCAGTACCTGCAGGTGCGGGGCGGCCTCGGCTGCGGACGTGGCGTCGAGACCGCGGCGCAGCGGTTTCGCGGCGAGGGCGGCCGTGTGCAGGGTGGCGTGCACGGCTCGCTCCGCGGGCGTGGTGAGTGTTCTGCGGCCGCGCAGCCACCACGCGCCGAGCGCGAGGGCCGCGGCGACGATGACCAGCAGAACCGCGGCGGTGGTGCCGGTCACCGGTCCCGACCCTCATCGAGCAGGGCGAGCAGCTTCCGCGGGGCGACCGTGCGGTACGCGTCCTCGACGATGTCCGCGATGTCGTCCCACTCCTGCGGGCGGTCGAGGTACACGCCGATCCAGCCGCGCCCGCCCACATAGGGCGGCACGAAGAAGCGCTCCGGGTCACGGGCCACCCAATCCGACTGCGCCCCGGCGGGCGCCGCCGCCCAGAAGGCCAGCCGGTCGTCGTGATGGTGGTCGGAGAGGGTCACGAACTGCGGGGCCTTGCGGACGAACCAGGCCGGTTCGCCGTGGCTGATCCGCTCCGTCGCCTCGGGCATCCGCAGGCACAGCTCGCGGAGCCGGTCGAGCGGGCTGGTCGCGGTCATGAGTAGACGCTACGACAGCCCGGGCACCGGGAGCCGGATCCGGCGATTTCGGCGAATCACCCCACGAGCAGCGGACGTCTCATACCGTGTGACAACCCAGCCGTCTGATTGAAAGGCGAACCACATGAGACATCGCCCCTACCGATTACCGACGGTGGCTCTTGCCGCCGGCGCGGCCATCGCATTGACCGGGGGCGTTGCCCTCGCCGCCGAGCTCGATCCCGGCCAGACGACCGGACCCGTCCGCTTCTCCGCGGTGGACAAGGGTGACTGCAACGCCTTCTTCACGATCGAGAACCAGACCAACATCACGACGTACACCATCGACTTCCGCATCGACGACGAGCCGTTGACCGGACCCGACTGGGGGCAGACGCCGCCCGGCCCCACCGGCCGCACCGAGGGACTGGAATCGAAGGCAGAGTTCCCGACCTGGCCGGAGTTCCCAAACACGCCAGAAACTCCGATGGTCAAAGACCGGGAGACCGTGACGGCCACCTACACGCTGAACCTGAAGACCGACCTCGACCCGACCGATCCGCCGCTGCCGAACCCTGCCGCAGGCACCCACAAGCTGGACTACCGGATGGTCCTCGGCCCGCCCGGCAACCTCGGTGACGGCGGCCCGGAGTGGATCGGCGACCGCCAATGGCACACGACCACCATCACCGGCTGTAATCCGCCCGCAGGTTCAGCCGACTTCGGTTCCCTCGGTTCGCTGTTCGGTTCCTGAGGCGGAACCGGTCACGGGGTGCCCGGGCAGGTGTTCGGCGCGGGCACCCCGGCGAACCGGTCCGCGATCCAGGCCACCGCGCCCGGGGTGGCCCGCGGGTCGGCGTGCCCCTCACCCGGCCGCGACTCCAGCGCGACCACGTCGCCGAGGGCACAGGCCTTCGTCACCGCCGCCCTTGTCCAGTCCGCGAGGATCAGATCGTCGGTGTCCCCGACCACCACCAGCATCGGCGCCTCGGTGCGTTGCTGCGGCAGCGCGATCCGCTCCAGCCATGCCCGCATCCGATCGGTGTCGGCGGTGGTCAGCGGGAGGCTGTCGGCCCGGGTGATCTGCACCGCCGCATCCCATTTCCGCTCGGCGGCAGGCCCGGTGCACGACATCAAGATCTCGCGACTGTCCGCCAGCGCGCCCCGGATGTAGTTCGCCGGATCGAGGCCGCTGTGCTGCGCCTCGCTGCCCGCGAGCAGCATCGGCAGGAAGATCTGTTGCGGCAGCGTAAGCGAGATTCCGCCGAGGTCGTCGGCGATATGCGAGAGGTCGGCTGCCGGGGACAGGTTTGCCGCGCCGACGAACTCGAGCCCGTCGCCGTATCCGGCCGCGTGTTCGGCCGCTGCCCACGACGCCTGACCACCCTGCGAGAGGCCGAGCGCCGCCCAGCGGTTCGAGGTGCTCGGCACCGCCACCCGAGCCGCCCGGACGCCGTCGATCAGGTTGTAGGCGGCTGACTTCGGCTCCAGGTACGGGTGCGGTCCCGGGGTACCGAGCCCCTGGTAGTCGGAGGCGACGACGACGTAGCCCCGCTCGAGCAGCGCGGTGACCATACCGACGGCCCCGAGCAGGTCGGGGTACTGCGAGGGCGCACACTCGTCGGTGACGCCGGTGGTGCCGTGCCCGACGGTGACAATCGGCCACCCACCCTCCGGCGCGGGTCCCGGCGGGACGAAGACCGTGCCGGACACCTCGGTTCCGCTGCCGTCCAGTCCCGAGGTGGATCGGTAGACGAGCTTGCGGGCGGTGACCGGGCCGTGCGGAGTCACCGCCGTGGTCTCGGCGACCGGCAGGTCCTCGATCAGCGCCCCTCGCTCGTTGCCGACGGGCGCCGGGGCCGACGTGATCGCGGCATCCGCGGAGGAGGTCGTGGCGTCGCGGACGGACTCGGCGGGGGCATCGGAGCAGCCGGCGGCGAGCGCCACACACACGATCACGGAGAGGATCACCTTGGTCCGGTTCACGATCCGATTGTGCCCGAGCTACGCCCGGGCGCTCACCACCGCGACCGCCGCACCCTCGACTCGGCCGCGACCTCTTCGATGTCGAGCCCGTCGAGCACGTACCTCAGCACCTCGTCGTCGAGTTCGCCCGCGTTCCTGGCCGCGATCAGCGCCGCCCGCTGGTCCTGGAGAACCCCGCGACGCAACCGGTTGAACACCGCGCTCGCCCGCAGCGCCTTGGCCTCGTGATCGCTGACCTCCTCCGCCCGATCCACGTTCGCCCTTGCCTCGGACACCCGCTTGACCCGCTGCACCAGCGCCGACAGCTCCGCGGTCGGCATCCCGGCGGGCGGATCCCGTAGCGCCTCCTCGAGGAACTGCGCGGCCGCGTCGTGAGAGATCCGCCGCGCGAGCATCATCTGCTCGCCCTGTCGCTGATCCTCATCCGGATCGGCCACGTCGAGCTGCCGGATCAGAAGTGGCAGCGTCAGGCCCTGGATCAGCAGCGTCCCAACCGCCACGGTGAAGGCGACCGCCACGATGACGCCTCGTCCGGGGAACGGATCGCCCGCCAGGGTCGTCAGCGGCACACCGGACGCGGCGGCGAGGGTGACGACGCCGCGCATCCCCGCCCAGGAGATCACCAGGTTCTGGCGCCAGCCCTCACTCCTGGCCTGGGTGGCGAAGATCCACACGGGGCGGATCAGGATCACCAGGGCGAGGATCGCCAGCCCGTAGGCGAAGATGTGGTGGACGGGGAGCCCCTCGTCGCGCACGTCCTCGATGACGAACCGCAACTGTAGTCCCATGTAGGCGAAGACGAAGGTCTCCATCACCAGGTCGATCGTCGGCCACACCGCGCTCTCCTGGAGACGGGTGGAGACGGACTCGTCCCCGACATCGCGCCCGAGGACGAATCCCGCCGTGACGACGGCGAGCACCCCGGAGGCATGGATCTCCTCCGCCGCGAAGTACGCGGCGAACGGCAGCAGCAACCCCAGCACGGTCTCCATCGGCGGGTCCGCGATCCGCGCGCGGACGAACCGGACCGCGAACGAAAGGACAAGCCCGACAAGGACTCCGCCCACGACCTCGTACAGGAAGTACAACACCGGCGACCCGATCGCGATCTTCCTGCCGGTGACCGCCGCGGTCGCCAGGGCGAACAGGGTCAGCGCCGCAGCATCGTTGACCAGGGACTCGCCCTTGAGGATCGCCATCATGCGGCGAGGCAGACCCAGCTTCCGGCCCACCGCGACCGCGGCCACGGCGTCGGGCGGCGCCACCACGGCACCGAGAACGAGCGCGGCTCCCAGCGTCAGCTCCGGCACCAGCCAGTTGGCGAACCATCCGACGGCGAAGGTGGTGACGACGACCATGCCGATGCCGAGCCGCAGGATGGGTGCGAGATTGCGACGAAAGGTACTGAACGAGAAGTCGAGTGCCGCCGAGTAGAGCAGTGGCGGGAGGACGACGCCGAGCATCAGCTCCGGCGAGAGCTCGAGGCGAGGGAGTCCGGGGATGAACGAGGCGGCGCCTCCGATGGCGACGAGCACCAGGGGGACCTGGAGATCGAACCGCTTGGCGAAGCCCGTCACGGCCATGGCGACGATCACGACGAGGAACAGCCAGGTGACCGTCATCGGCCTAGTTCACCGCGCAGCTTCCGCCCTTACCCGGCAGCCGATGCCTGTTGGCCGCCACCCAGCGGTACAGGAGGTCCTGGAGTTGGCGAATGCCCCAGATCCTGTAGACGAACAAGGGGATTCGGGTGCCGAGCACCCCCGAGAGCGCGGCGTTGATGGCACCCGCACCCGCGTACCGGTCACCGCGCGAGTCCACCGCCCATGCCTGCTCGAGCGCGGCCTCGGTGTCCACCCCGAATCTCTCCGGCGCGCCGCGCTGCTGCAGCGCGACCGTGCTGACCCGACCGCGGCGGTCGATGCGGTCGAGGAACTTCGCGCTACGTACACAGAAGCCGCAATCCCGATCGAACAACAGCTCCACCGTGTACGGGGAATGATCAGGCATTGCGGCTCCTGTTCGGGATCGGCTATTCGTTCGGGATGATCTTCTTGGCCGCGTCCTGGGCCTTGTCGACGTGCTGGGCGTACTTGCCGCCGGTCTTCTCGTCGATGAAGTCGCCCGCCTTGTCAACGGCGTCCTCGATCTTGTCGGAGTGCTGGGCGGCAGCCTCCTTGCCCTTGCCGAACAGGCCCTTGAGGGTGTCCATGAAGCTCATAGCGTCTCCTCTTCCGGTGCCGACCAGGCACCTTGGGTCGCCGGGGCGTTCCCCCCGCTTCGACCCCAGTCTCACAGAGATCCCTTGGTCACGCCACCGACTCTGGGCTGGTCTGGCCGGGCGCGCCGCCGACATCCGGCTGCGCGAACAGCCGCCGCTGCTCGCCGTGGATCGCACCGGAGACCCACCACGCCAACTCCACCAGCACGATGCCAACCGCGCCGCAGACGAGCGCGGTGGTGGTGGCCGCCACGTTCGATGGATCGAGTTTGAAGAACTCACGGGTGAAGGGCAGCGCGAACAGGACGAGATATCCGCCCACCGACCCGGCGATCAGCAGCACCTTCCACCACGTGTACGGCCGCGCCACGATGGCCAGCACCCAGAGCGCGATCATGATCAGGGTGATCAGGGCAGTGGTCCCGGCCTGCACCCGCTGCGTCTCGGTGGCATCCGGCCCCGCGTACACCAGGGCATAGGCGACAAACGTGGCGACACCGATGACCAGGCCGGACGGCACCGCGAGCCGCATCACCCGCGGGACGAATCCGCTTCGGGCCCGCTCGTTGTTGGGCGCCAGCGACAGGATGAACGCCGGGATACCGATCGTGAACCAGGCCGCGATCGTGACGTGCCGGGGCAGGAACGGGTAGGGCATCGGCTCGAAGTCGAAGAACTCGGAGAGCACCCCCGACAGCCCGACGAGCAGCGCCAGCAACACTGAGTACACGGTCTTGGTGAGGAACAGGTTCGAGACTCGCTCGATGTTGCCGATCACCCGGCGTCCCTCGGCGACCACGTACGGCAGGGTGGCGAACTTGTTGTCCAGCAGCACGATCTGGGCGACCGCCCTGGTCGCGGGGCTGCCCGAGCCCATCGACACCCCGATGTCGGCGTCCTTGAGCGCGAGCACGTCGTTGACGCCGTCGCCGGTCATGGCCACCGTGTGACCACGCGACTGCAGCGCCCCGACCATCTCGCGCTTCTGGTCCGGCCGCACCCGGCCGAAGGTGGTTGCCGTGTCCAGGGTGTCGGCCAGCGCCTCCCGATCGGTCGGCAGCTCCCTCGCGTCGATCGGACGGTCACCGCCGGGCAATCCGAGCGAATCGGCAACCGCACCAACGGAAACCGCGTTGTCCCCGGAGATCACCTTGACCGCGACGCGCTGATCCGCGAAGTACTCGAGGGTCTCCCTGGCGTCGGGACGCACCCGTTGCTCGAGCACCACCAGCGCCCGCGGCGTCACCCCACCCGGTGCCGCGGAGTCGTCCACCGACAGGTCGCTGCTGCCGAGCATGAGTACGCGCAGCCCCTTCGAACCGAGCTCCTCGGCCTCGCGGGCCGTGTCGGTCTCCGGGTCGAGCAACACGTCGGGTGCGCCGAGCACCCAGTTCCCGTTGTCGCCGTAGGAGATACCGCTCCATTTCTTGGCGGACGTGAACGGTGCGATGCCCGTGCTGGTCCAGCCGGGATCGCCGTCACAGGATTCCGCGATCGCCAGCATGCTCGCGTTCGGACGGGGGTCGCTGCCCGCCATCGCCGCGAGCGCGTCGCGGGCCGAGGCCTCGTCCCCGTCGAGGGAACGCAACTCCGACAGCCGCATACCGTTCTCGGTGAGCGTGCCGGTCTTGTCCGCGCACACCACGTCGACGCGGGCGAGCCCCTCGATCGCGGGCAGTTCCTGCACCAGGCACTGCCTGCGCCCGAGCCGGACCACCCCAACCGCGAAGGCCAGCGAGGTCATCAGCACCAGGCCCTCCGGCACCATCGGGACCAGCGCCGCGACCATGCCGTTCAGCGCCGCGGACAGATCCTGCTCACTGACGAACAGCTGGTTGTAGATGATCAGCAGGCCCGCCGGGATCATCAGGTACGTGATGAACTTGAGGATCTTGTCGACGCCGCTGCGCAGCTCGGAGTGCACCAGTGTGAACTTGCTCGCCTCCGCCGCCAGCTTCGCCGCGTAGGCGTCCTTGCCGACCTTCGTGGCCTGATAGGCGCCGCTGCCGGACACCACGAAACTGCCCGAGAGCACCTGCTCGCCCGGCTGCTTGTGGACGGGGTCGGCCTCGCCGGTCAGCAGCGATTCGTCGACCTCGAGGACCTCGCCCTCGACAACGGCGCCGTCGACCACGATCTGGTCGCCCGCGCCCAGTTCGATGATCTCGTCGAGAACCACCTCGTTCGGTGCCACCGACACCGCTACGCCGTCGCGGCGCACCTGGGGCTTGGCCTGGCTGACGATCGCCAGCTTGTCGAGGGTCTGCTTGGCCCTGACTTCCTGAATGATGCCGATCGCGCTGTTCGCGATGATCAGCAGCCCGAACATGCCGTCGATCACCGAGCCCGTGGCCAGCACGATGATCAGCAGCACACCGAGGATCGCGTTGATCCGGGTGAACACGTTGGCGCGGACGATCTCCTTGACCGACCGGCTCGCGCGACCGGGCACGTCATTGGTCTGCCCGTCCGCCACCCGGCGCGAGACCTGTGCCGCTGTCAATCCGGTCGAGACGTCGACCTCGCCTGCCGTCAGTGTCGCGACCGTCACACCGTCGCCGGAATTCTCCTCGGGGGCCATGCCGCCAGGCTATGCCAGACCCGGGGACACCCGCCGCCTCCCGCTCACGCGAGCCGCAGCCACCACTGCCGCTGCGAGGCCGGGCGCAGCACGTCGATCCGCTGTCCCGGCATCGGCACGCTCACCTTCGTATCCACCTCGCCCGCGGCCGCCAGCAGCCGGGTCACCGGCTCCGCCCACGGATGGAACGCCAGATTGAAGGTTGCCCAGTGCACCGGCACCAGCACGCCGGACCCGGGCTCCCCGAGGTTGAGATCGGCGTGCATCCGGACCGCCTCCTCCGGGTTCATGTGGATGTCCGGCCAGTGCTCGTCGTAGGCGCCGACCGGGAGCAGCGTCAGGTCGAACGGGCCGTGCCGCCTGCCGATCTCCGCGAACCTCGGGGTGTAACCAGTGTCACCACCGAAGAACACCGTGCGCTGCGGTCCGGCGATCACCCAGGACGACCAGAGCGTCGGGTTGCGCACCAGTCCGCGGCCGGAGAAGTGCCGAGCCTCGGTGCAGGTGAGGGTCAGGGCACCGACCGTCGCCTGCTCGTCCCAGTCGAGCTCGATGATCCGATCGTCCGGCACCCCCCAGTGCCGCAGGTGCGCGCCGATGCCCTTCGGCACCACGAACGGGGCGCGCTGGGTGCGCACCAGGGCCATGACGGTGGCCTTGTCGAGGTGGTCGTAGTGGTCGTGCGAGACGACGACGGCATCGATCTGCGGCAGCGCCTCGATCCCGACCGGGGTCGGATGCAGCCGGGCGGGCCCGACCAGCCGGGAGGGCGAGACCCGATGGCTCCAGACGGGGTCGGTGAGCACCCGGTGCCCGTCGATCTCGATCAGCGCGCTGGAGTGGCCGTACCAGGTGACGGCGAGTTCCGCGGGCTGCGCGGGTGCGAGCGGGGTGGCCAGCGGGATCGGGCTCCGCGGGCGTCCCAGCCGGCCGCGGGTGAGGAGCGAGGTCACGATGCTCGAGCGCGTGTTCACGAACTGGCTGCTGGGTTCGGTGTTGTGGAACCGCTTGCCGCGATACCGGGCGGAACCCTTCGCGTGCGGCACGATCGCCGTGGTCGAGGCGCCCATCGCCGAGGACAGGTCCGTGCCGACGCGCACCAGCGCCGCGACCCCTGCCAGGCCGGCCGCGGCCGCGATGGCGCCCTTGATCCCGAGTCTCATCGGCCCTTGAACTCCGGCTGCCGCTTCTCCCACCGCGCCTGGCGGGCCTCGTCCATGTCCTCGCTGCGCCAGGCCGCCTGCAGCGCGCTCAGCTGTTCGGGAGTCGGGTCGTCCTGGGTGCCGTCGTCGTTGAACACCATCTTGAGGTGCCGCAGCGACAGCGGGGCCAGGTCCGCGATGCGCTTGGCCCAGTCCTGCGCGGTCGCGAGGTCGCCGATCTTGTTCGCCAGGCCCGCGGTCAGTGCCTCCTCGGCGGTCAGCGACTCGGCTCCGAGCAGCATCGTGCGGGCCGGTCCACCGCCCGCGAGGGATACCAGCCGCTTCACGGTCCAGGTGTCGACGGAGATGCCGAGCTTGGCGGCGGGGATCGCGAAATGGGCGTCGGGGGCGACGACCCGCAGGTCCGAGGCCAGGGCCAGCTGGGTTCCTGCGCCGACCGCCGGGCCGTTCACCGCCGCGATCACCGGGATCGGCGTCGAGTCGATGGTGTGCAGCATCTCGAGCAGGGTGTCGGTGAAGCCGTCGGCGTACACGTCACCGGACAGGTCGGCGCCCGCGCAGAACGCGGAGCCCTGCCCGGTCAGCACGATCGCCCGCGCCCCGAGGGCAACGGCCTCGTCGACGGCATCGCGCAGGAGCACGCATTGCTCGGTGTTCAGAGCGTTCCGCCGCTCCTCCCGCTGGAGCTCGATGGTCACCACATCACCGTCGCGGCTGGTCCCGATCATGTGAATGACCGTACCGTTCACACCCGGGAGGTTGCCACCATGCAGACACGGTCGGACGTCGTGGTCATCGGCGCCGGACAGGCGGGCCTGTCCGCGGGCTACTACCTGCGCCGGTTCGGACTCGAGCCCGGTGCGGGATTCGTGATCCTCGACCACTCCCCCGGCGCGGGCGGAGCGTGGCAGTTCCGTTGGCCCTCACTGACATTGAGCACCGTCAATCGCGTGCACGACCTACCGGGCATGCCGTTCACCGATGTACTGGACGACACCGCCCCCGCCGAGGTGCACGCCGCCGAGGCGGTACCTCGATACTTCGCCGAGTACGAGCGCCGATTCGAACTGCCGGTTCACCGGCCGGTGCACACCCGGGTGGTGTGCGACAAGGCCGGCGACGGTCTGCTCACCCTGGAGACCGACTCCGGGCCCGTCACCGCCCGCGGGATCATCAACGCCACCGGCACCTGGGAGCGACCCTTCATCCCGCGCTACCCGGGAACCGAGCTGTTCCAGGGGCGCCAGCTGCACACCAGGGACTACCAGAGCGCCGCCGAGTTCGCGGGCCGTCACGTGGTCGTCGTGGGCGGCGGCATCTCCGCCGTGCAACTGCTCGACGAGATCTCCCTGGTCACCTCCACCACCTGGGTGACCCGCAGCGTCCCGCAGTTCCGGGAGGAACCGTTCACCGCGGAGGAGGGCAGGGCCGCGGTCGCGGTGGTCGAGGACCGGGTGCGGCGCGGCCTGCCGCCCGGCTCGGTGGTGTCGGTGACCGGGCTGCCGGTCACTCCGGCGATCAGGGCCGCCCGCGCCCGCGGCGCGCTCGCGCGACTGCCCATGTTCAGCGAGATCACCGCGGACGGGGTGCGCTGGGCGGACGGCACGCAGCGTCGCGCCGACGTGATCCTGTGGTGTACCGGCTTCCGCAGCTCGCTCGATCATCTGGCCCCGCTCCGGCTGCGCGGGCCCGGCGGCGGGATCACGATGAGCGGGCGGCTGGCCACGCAGGTCGCGTCCGACCCGCGGATCCACCTGCTCGGGTACGGCCCGTCCGCGAGCACGATCGGGGCAAACCGGGGTGGACGGGCGGCCGCGGCGGAGCTGATCGAGCACCTGGGCGCGACCGCTCGGTAGCGGACCGCACCCGGCCCGTCAGGCCGAGGCCGCGGCCCGTTGCCGGATCTGCCGCGGGGACTCCCCGGCGAGATCCCTGACGGCGCGACCGAACTGGCTCAACCCGGTGAACCCGCTCCGGCTCGCGATCTGGCCGACCGACAAGTGTGCGGCTCCCGGATCCGAGAGCAGGTCGATGCCATGTCTGACCCGTCGTCTGCGGATCATGCCGTAGACCGAAATGCCGTCGCCCTCCATGAGTTTGTGGAGGTAGCGGGGGCTGACGTTGATCCCCGCGGCGACGCGATCGACGTTGAGCGTGGGGTCCGTGAAGTTGCGTTCGATGAAGTCGTAGACCCTGGCCCGGTTGCCGACGGCCATCTCCTCCGGCGTGGGCGCCTCGTCGGCCGATGACTGGATCACGGCCAGCGCCAGATCCACGATCGCGTGCTCGATCAGCGACTGTTCGGCGAGGGTGTTCGGGTGGTGGCGGGTGAGCGGCTCCAGCATTCCCGCCAGCGCGCTCCCGACGGGCGATCCCGGAATGACGGCGCCGGTGAGCTTTCGGGTGTCGATCGACCGCTCCGCGAGCAGCCGGCGAGGGAGATAGACGAAGACGACCTCACTGCCTGCCGCGACATCGAGCTCGAACTCGCGCCCGAAGTCGACGAACGTGATGTCACCGGCCGCGCCCCGACCCGAGGACCGATCCTGTTCCACGCCAACAGTGCCCGACCGGATGGTCGCCACCGAGACGTAGTCACCCATCTCGTCGTCCAGCATGGTGCGGGTGCGGACCGCCGTGACCGCGGTCGATTTCATCCGGTTCACGCGGATCGTCCCGAAGTCCGTGGATCCCATCGTCGCCCGGAACTGCGACGGTTGCTCGGCCCTGAATCGGCAGATCCCGGAGATCATGTCGATCCCGTCGGCCCCGCGCATGTGGAGACCGCCAAGAAACCGTTGCGTCAGTCCCGCGGTCTGCAGAGTTGCCGTGCCAGCGTTCAATTCGCCCCCAGTGTCGCCCGTGCCCCCCGACATGAGTTTCAGAACGCACTGTAACGCAACGCAACGGACCCCGTGGTCAGTCGGTCAGCCCGCGTCGGCGACCACCTGGCGCGCCGGGTTCAGCGGAGCGAACTCGAATCCCCAACCGAGCGACCGCCGCACGCCCAACGTGAGCAGCCGCTGGTACTGGGACCAGGCATGCGTCTGCCAGTCCAGGAACCGCTCGACCACGAGCGTGCGCCACTGGGCGTCGTCCAGGGTCAGCGCAACGGTGGACACGTGCAAACGGGTGCAGATCAGCTGTCGCTCGGCACAGATCTCGATCTCCGACAGCCCGGCGAGACCGACCGCGGGACACCACTCGACACCCGCACAGGTGTCGAACCTGACGGCGGTCGCATGCCGCTCCCAGGTCGCCAACGTCTCCTCGACCGCGTGCTCGTGAGCCGACAGCACCGCGTCCAGGCGGTCCCGCAGCCTGCCGCCGAATGCCGCACGCAGAACCGATCGCGGCGGGGTGAAGGTCACCTCGAGCGCCGAGACCGCTGCGCTCTCGCGCCGCACACCGCAGCCCTCCCCGAAAAGCCACTCGGCGACGCGCATCTCGGGCGGGTGCACGAACTCCGGTCCGGCGGTGGAGGACCCGACCCAACGCAGCCGGGAGATGTCGGGACACTCGAGCGGCGGAACCGAATCCGCGTGTGCGATAACCCACGTCATAGCGGGCATGATGACATCCGGACAACCGTTCAGACCGCACCCAATACCCAATTGTGACCCTGATGCGCGAATCGTCGAATCCCCATGCGCGGATCACCCAGTCCGGCTACGGACTCGGCACCACCACGCCAACGGGTCCGGATCCGACGCACAGCGTGAGATCCTGTTCCACCGCTCGCACCTTGAGCAACCCACCGCCACCCGTCAGGCGCACGAAAACACTGTTCGCGCCGCGCCGAACCGGAACCGTCACCGGCTCCCCTTGCTGGAGCGACACTGTGATCTCGCCGTCCGCCGAGGCCAGGTAGTTCAGCCGAACGGTCCACTCCCAGCCGGCCAGCGGTCCGTCGAGCGACAGCTCGGAGACATCCTTTCCGATGCGATGCCCGCAGCCCGGCTCCGGGCCCGGATCGATGGCCCGGACCCACGTCACCTGCGCGTCGACCAGTCGACCGTCATCGTCGAGCATGCGCAGCTCCGGCGTGGACGCCGTGAACTCCGGGCGATCGGGCAGCGGCCCGAGGACGTGACTGACCAGGTTGTGGGGGTGAGCGACGGGCAGCAGCACCCATATCGACGCCGGCTGCTCCAGCAGCGGCACATCGGGATGGGCCGCGAGCGCAGACCGCGCGTTGGCCAGGTAGTCGCGTGTCGTGTCGTCCCGCCAGCTGTCGGCAAAGGTCGCGGTCGAGACCAGGCTGCCTGCGACGAACACGGACATCAGCGCCACCGCCACCGCCGGTCCGCGCCAGGAACCCGCCCTTGCGGTTCGGGTGGGGGCGCGCAGGATGACGGCCAGCGCGATGGCGATGATGACGGCGCTGTCGGTCAGGTAGCGCAGCGTCTGCCCGAGCTCGAAGGTCGTCTCCGCACCCGATCGGGTGACGACCATCGCCGCGACCGAGGCGAACACAAAGGCCCCCACCGCGATCCACACCCAGGCTATCCGCCGCTTCCAGACGATCGTCGCGACGACAACCGCGACGGCGAGGACCCCGCTCGCGGCGATGAGCACCCCGGGCGGGTCCGCCCACGGCGGACTCGGCGGCCAGCGGTCCCAGGTCCATGGCCCGCCGAAGAGCGTCGGCAGCAGCCCTTTCGATGTCGCATGCCGGACCATCTCGACTGCCGACGCACCATCGTATTCCGCGAAATCCATGGTGACGGTGAGGCGGTAGATGAGCGACCACACGGCCGCGAGCAGCAGCGTGGGCGCCCAGAGGAGCGCCCCCCTGGAGGCCGCGGCGCGAACCGGTCGTGCCCGGCCGTCGACCCGGTAGATCAGCGCGACCGCGGCAAAGGCCACCAGCGGCACCAGCACCGCCTTCTCGAAGAACTGCAGCGAGACCGCGAACACCAGGAACCCGGAGATCGCGTAGCGCGCACTGCCGGTGCGGCACAACCGAATCGCGTCCCCCGCCACCCAGGCGAGGCCGATCTGCAGCGGCAACGCATTGAGACCCGCCGCCCACCAGGCGAAGGCGGGCAGGGTCAGCGGCGAGAAGAGATAGAACACCAACGGGATCAGGATGGTCGGGCGGCGACCGAGGATCAGACGGAGCAGTCGCAGCAGGGCCAATGAGGCCAGCGCCTGGAGCACGAGCAGCATCAGAGCCGCCACCAGCCAGTTGTACGGCGCCAACCTCGTTGCTATCCCGGCGACGAGGAATGCCGCAGGCATGAAATGACCGTCGTGGTCGTAGAACAGGAACTGCGACGACAGCAGCGACATCGATCCGGACCGTCCGGTCAGGATCAGGTCGTCCCAGTAGAAGTAGCCGCGGCTCAGAACCAGGCCCCGCACGACCAACTGCAGGGCGATCAGAGCCAGGGCGAGATGCATGACGCGACGGCCGGACAGCTGCCACCAGCGAGGCGCCCGGGCCGGCCGCCCCTCGGCGGCCGACCCCGAGGCGGACGCCGGGTCCGCGGGGACGAGCATTTCTGCGCGCATGGTTGCACCGACCCTAATGGCTCGAGTCCATTGAGCCCGCATTCGTGCGGACGCTGGCTAGGATCGGTGTTTGGTGTTGCCGAGAGTCCCGTGCGACCGAGAGGACCCCGATGCGTTTCCTCACACTTGCCGCCACTGCCGCCGCACTCGCCGCTGTGTCCGCCGCCCTCGCGGCACCAGCCGCACAGGCCCTGACCCCGCGGACCGTCTTCGGGACGGTGACCTGCAAACAGGGTCACCGGAGTTCGCCACCGGTGGCGGTGTGGGTGGTCGCTGAGAAGGGCGAATCCGGGTGGGCGGATCTCGACGACCCATTCGGCGACCACGGATGGGTGCGCGAGTATTCGTACACGGCTTATGACGCCGAGCGATTCCGACTCGTCGTCGGGTGCGGGGGAACAGAGAGTCAGGCGGAGCGGGCCGTCGTCACCGACTGGATCAAATCCGGTCGACACAACCTGACAGTGAACTACTGACCGTCCGGCACCCGTTGCCGTGGAACCGCACTGGGCCATCCCGGTCCGCGGGTGGACTGTGCACGCGTGTTCGCGATCGTCGACGCGCCCGCGGAGATCTCCGACACCTGATTGTTTTGCTGGACAGCCACTTCTCGACATCGAACGTATGTTCGAGTAAAATCAGGACATGGACCTAGCCGATCTGCTCGACCGACCACAGGACGTGGTCACGTGGCAGATCGACGAACACGACCTCGTCGCCCTGGTGCCGGAACTGTCGACGCGGATCCGCCAACTCGAAGCACTCCGGGTGCGACTGGTCCAGGAGGCCGCCATCCGCGGAGCGATCACGCTGACGGGCGCCTCATCCGCCGTGGGCTGGCTCGCCGAATCGTCGAAACTCATCCCCGGCCACGCCACACGCATGATGTCGCTCGGCGCCGACCTCGACCGCTTCCCCCACGTGAAATCCTCGTTCGACAACGGTGACATCGACGTCGAACAAGCCCGCTCGATCATCGGACTGCTCCTCAAAGTCCCCGACTACACCGCCGACATCAAGAACTCCGCCGACGGCGGAGTATTCGACGACCCCACCGCCGAATGCACCGACCAATGCACGAAATACCTCCTCGCGAACGGCACCCGCGAGAACGCCGAAGACACCCGCAGACGGGTCGCCGGACTGGCCTCGATGCTCCAACCCGACGACACGACACCACCCGACGACGAGAACGAGAAACTCAACGAGTTCTTCGCCTCCCGCACCGCCGGTGGCCGCCTCCGCGTCAAGGGACACTTCGACAAGGCCACCGGCGAACAACTCATGACCGCCCTGTCCGCACTGTCCAAGCCGCAACCCGGCCGCACCACCACCAGCGGCGAGCGCGAACCCGACGCCCGGTCCGCACCCCAACGGCGAGCCGACGCCTTCGCGGACATCATCCGCCACTACCTCGACACCTGGCGCCGCACCCGGCGAAGGCGGCGAACGCCCCCCACATGACCGTCTTCGTCGGCCTCGGCGACCTCGCCAACGCCACCCGCGACGCAGGCGACGAGCCCGAGGAACTACCCCCGGCAACGAAACCCAGCTCATCCTTCATCCGCCGCGGCCCCGCCTGGATGCCCTGGCTCGGACCGATCGGCCTCCGCCTCGCCGTCACCCTCTCCTGCGACGCCTCGATCACCCCGATCGTCATGGACGACGACGGCAACCCACTCGACGTCGGCCGCACCACCCGCACCATCCCCCGACGACTCCGACGCGCCCTCGACGCCCGCGACTGCGGATGCGCATTCCCCGGATGCGGCCGCCCCGCCGCCTGGACCGACGGCCACCATATCCACCACTGGCCGCACGGCGGCGAAACCAAACTCTCGAACCTGGTGCTGCTCTGCCGGTTCCACCACACCCTCATCCACAAAGGCGACTGGCAGGTCCACATCGGCGACGACCAGCATCCTCCCCCAAGGACTCCGTCCAGGGGGGGACCCCCAGGTTCATTCCCCCGAACTGGATCGACCACGAACGAAAACCCATCCCCGCCCACAACCGAAGTCAGCTCTCACTCGCCTGCTGACCCGCCAACACAAACAACAAACACCGCCCCGGACCACGACCCCCACAAGGAGGCCGCGATCCGGGCGGTCTGCGTCACCGACCGGTATCGTCGGTCGGGTGATGTGGAATGAGGTCGGGCCGATGCGATCGCTGCATCTCCGGCATCTGCTCCTCATATCCACCATTGCGATGCTGATCGCACCGGCCTTCGCCCCGGACGGCCCCGCGACGGCAATCGGCGCGACAGTGACGGTTCTCGCGCTCCTCGCGATTGCCGGTCGCGGCGCGATCGAACCGCTGTGCCTCCTATTCGCGCCCTCGACAGGGCCCGCGCGCGATGAACAACGCCGGCGTGGCTCATTCCGCCGCCAGAGCAGCCCCGATACACCGGGAAAGCCGCAGCCCCGGGCTCCCGGAACTCACCTCTCACTCGCGTAGCTCGTTCCTGCCCTTTCCCTGCGCGCTCCCGTGCAGCGTTGACAAATCGACGGCCAAGCGCCGCAATTCCCACCTGCACTCGTAGAGCGCGCCTCGCAGTGAGGTGTTCACTCATGCTCGATTTCATCTACTACCCGGTGTCGGGAATCCTATGGATCTGGCACGCGGTCTTCGGTTTCGCTTTCGGCCCGGACAGCGGTCTCACCTGGGTTCTTGCCGTCACGTTTCTCGTCTTCACCCTGCGTGCACTGCTGTACGTGCCTGCGGTCAAACAAATACGCACCACGCGGCAAATGCAGGAATTGCAGCCGCAGATCAAGGCCCTGCAGAAGAAGTATCAAGGCGATCGCCAGCGGCAAGCCCTCGAAATCCAGAAGCTACAGAAGGAACACGGGTTCAACCCGCTCATGGGCTGTCTGCCGATCCTGGTTCAGGCACCGGTCTTCATCGGCCTGCTCCACGTCCTCCGGTCGTTCAATCGGACCGGCAACGGATTCGGGCAACTCGGAATGTCGCCTGAGGCCAACGCGAGCACCCCGAACTATTTCTTCGGCGTCGACGAGGTTCAGTCGTTCCTCTCGGCGCGCGTGTTCGGGGCCCCGATCTCGGCATGGATCACCCAGCCGAGGGAAGCTCTCGAGGCGTTCGCTCCGTTCGGAGGGATCCCATCCATCGCGAGCATCGCGGCAGTGGCGATCCCGCTGATGGTCGCTGCCGGCATCGCCACACATGCAAATGCCCGCGCCTCGATTCGGAGACAAAGCCAGGCGGCTCAAGAGAACCCGCAGGCCGCAATCATGAACAGATTGATGCTCTGGGTGTTTCCTCTCGGCGTCCTCGTCGGCGGGCCATTCCTACCCATCGCGATTCTGATCTATTGGGTGAGCAACAACCTCTGGACCTACGGCCAGCAGCATCTCATTTTCCGCCGGATCGACGCCGAGGCGGATGCCCGGCAACGAAAGGTCACCGCGGAGCAGGCGTCGGCTGCACCCCGACCCGGCGTTCGCCCCACAAACGCGAGGCGACCCAAGCGCCGTCGCTGACGCCGGGCCGCCTCGGATGGCCTCACATATCGAACTCGTCCGGATCCGGCCCCAGCCGGTTGCCGGAGTCCAGGCCGGCGATCGCGACGAGGTCATCCGCGTCGAGCTTGAATTCGAATACGTCGATGTTCTGCCGAATCCGGTACGGCGTAACGGACTTCGGAATGACGACATTGCCGATCTGCAGGTGCCACCGCAGCACCACCTGCGCCGTAGAACGCTGATGCTTCTCGGCGATCCGGGCCAGCACCGGATCGTCGAGCAGCGCACCGCCCTGGCCGAGTGGCGACCACGCCTCGGTCACGATGCCGTGCTCGGCATGGAACGCCCGAAGCTCCGGCTGCTCGAAATCGGGATGCAACTCGATCTGGTTGACGGCAGGAATCACGGACGTTTCGTCGATGATGCGGCGCAGCTGCGCGGGCTGGAAGTTGGAGACCCCGATGGAGCGCACCCGCCCCTCCGCCTTCAGCTCGGCGAAGGCACGCCAGATGGCGATGTAGTCCTCGCGCACCGCACGAGGCCAGTGGATCAGGTACAGGTCGAGGTAGTCGAGGCCGAGCCGCTCGAGGGAGGCGTCGAACTCGCGGCGAACCGAGTCCGCCGTCCAGGTCTCCCCCGCGCCGTTCCACAGCTTGGTGGTGATGAACAACTCGTCCCGCGCCACCCCGGAGTCCGCGATCGCCCGGCCGGTGCCCACCTCGTTGCGGTAGATGGCCGCGGTGTCGATGCTCCGGTAACCGATGCTCAACGCGCTGGTGACGGCCGAATAGCTCTCGTCGTCGGGCACCTGCCACACGCCGAAGCCGAGCTGCGGGATGGTGTTGCCGTCGTTCAAGGTCACGTTCGGGACAGGGCTCACAGAGGTCATGCAACGGACAACTCCGGCCGTCGGAGCCTTGTTCCCCGCGCGACTGAGACAATCGTCGCCATGACCGCAACACTGCACGCCGACGGGCTGTCCGCATCCCGCGGCGAGCGCACCCTCTTCTCCGGGCTCGACCTCGTCGTGGCCCCTGGCGACGTGATCGGGCTGGTAGGCGCCAACGGCGCGGGCAAGTCGACCCTGCTCTCCATCCTCTCCGGACACAGCACCGCCGACATCGAGGGCGCGGTGACGCTCAGCCCGCCGCACGCCACCGTGGGCTATCTCACTCAGGAACCCGAACGCCTCGCAGGCGAGAGTGTCGAGGGATTCCTCGGCAGACGCACGGGCGTCACCGGGGCAGAAGAGGAGATGAACGCGGCCGCGGAGGCGCTCGCGGAGGACGGCGGCGACGACCGGTACTCGCACGCGCTCGAGCGGTGGCTCGGACTCGGCGGCGCCGACCTGTCCGAGCGCGCCGAGAAGGTACTGAACGACCTCGGCCTCGACGTCGGGCTGGACGCGGAGATGACCGCACTGTCCGGCGGTCAGGCCGCGCGTGCCGGGCTGGCCTCGCTACTGCTCTCCCGATACGACGTGCTGCTGCTCGACGAGCCGACCAACGACCTTGACCTCGACGGCCTCGAGAGGCTCGAACGGTTCGTCGAGGAGGCCCGCACCGGCATCGTGGTGGTCAGCCACGATCGAGAGTTCCTGGCGCGGACCGTGACCGGAATCGTCGAACTCGATCTCGCCCAACAGCAGATCGCGGTCTACGACGGCGGCTACGAGGCCTATCTCGCGGAGCGTGCCATCGCCCGCCAGCACGCACGGGAACGCTACGAGGACTACGCCGACACCAAGTCCGGTCTCGAGGATCGCGCTCAGATGCAGCGCAATTGGCTCGAGCACGGTGTCCGCAACGCCCGACGGAAGGCCAAGGGCGCCGACTCCGACAAGATGGGACGAAAGGCCCGCTCCGAGTCCACCGAGAAGCAGGCCGCGAAGGCCAGGCAGACGCAGCGCCGCATCGAGCGACTCGAGGTCGTCGAAGAGCCCCGCAAAGAGTGGGAACTGCGGATGCAGATCGCGGACGCCCCGCGAAGCGGCACCATGGTGGCCACCGTGAGCGGCGCGGTTGTTCAGCGTGAAACATTCCGACTCGGACCGATCAGCGCCCAGATCGAATGGGGCGACCGGGTTCTCATCACCGGGCCGAACGGTTCGGGCAAGACGACACTGCTTCGGCTGCTGCTCGGCAAGCTCGTTCCCGACGAGGGCACCGCGGCGCTCGGGTCCGGCGTCGCGGTCGGTGAGGTCGACCAGGCCCGCGGACTGTTCGAGGGCGACGAGGCACTGGCGGCGGCGTTCGGCGCCCAGGTGCCCGACTGGCCCGACGCCGAGGTGCGCACCCTGCTGGCCAAGTTCGGCCTGCGCGGCGCGCACGTCCTGCGGTCGGCGAGCTCGCTCTCCCCCGGCGAACGCACCAGGGCCGCACTGGCTCTGCTCCAGGCCCGCGGGGTGAACCTGCTGGTCCTCGACGAGCCGACCAACCACCTGGACCTGCCCGCCATCGAGCAGCTCGAGCGCGCGATGGACGAGTACGAGGGCACGCTGCTCCTCGTCACCCACGACCGGCGGATGCTGGACACGATGCGCAGCACCCGCCGGTGGCGGATGGACGGCGGTCAGCTCACGGAGACCTGATCAGCTGCCGAAGAGCTGCTGGCCGATGTAGCCACCCTTGGCACAGCCGGGCGGGATCGCGAACACCGCGGACCCGATCGGCGTCGTCCACTGGTTGAGCATGTCCAGCTCCGAAAGACGTTGCTGGATGGGCACGAACTGGGCATCGACGTCGGCCTGGTAGCAGACGAAGATCAGACCCGAGTCCGAGATCTGGCCCCCGGCAGGCGCCTCGTCGTAGTTGTACCCGCGCCGGTGGATCCGCTGCCGCGGGTCCGCCGACCTGGCCCTGGCGATGTGCGAGAACTCCGGGATCACCGGGAATCCGCTCGCGCCCACCGCCGCGAAGTCGGGCTCGTCGTGTTCCGAGTCGCCGGTCAGCGGCGCCCCGTCCGACAGCCTGCGCCCCACCGATTGCTCGCGTCCCGGCCGGTCCACCTTGTCCCACTCGTCCAGGTCGAGGTGGGTGCGCCGGATCACCACCGAGGTTCCGCCCGCCATCCACGCCTGCCCGGACCCGGTGTCCCAGACCAGGTCCGCGAAATCCGCGGTACCGGGTGACGGGTTCACCGTGCCGTCCACCTGACCGAACAGGTTCCGCATCGTGGTGCCGGGGGCCTGGGTGCCGCGGGCCCGCCGGAAGCCGCGCTGGGTCCAGCGCACCGAGCCGACACCCGCGGAGCCCTTGAGCAGCACCCGCAGCGCGTGCGCCACGGTGACCGGATCCTCCGCGCCGACCTGGAGCAGCAGATCACCTCCGCTCCACCGATCCTCGAGCCGGTCCACCGAAAACGGGGGCAGCGGCCGCAGCCACGCGGGGCGCAGGTGCTCGGCGTTCGCGAGCCGGAAGACGCCAGGACCGAAACCGACCGTGACCGTGAGCCGGGTCGGCTCGGTGGCCAGGTCCGGTTCGGTGTCCGCCAGCGCCGCTCGGCCCTCGGTGAGCCGGGCCGCGTCCTCGGTCCACACCTTCAGCAACCGGATCAGCGCGGCCCGGTCCACCTCCGGTCGGAGATCGAGCGCGACGAACGTCGAGTGTGCCTGCGGCGCCGTGGCGATGCCCGCCTGATGCGTGCCGTAGAACGGCTCGACCTCCGACACTGTGGGCACCGGCGGCCCCGCCGCCTGCGGCGCTTGATCGAGCGTGACCTCGCGCGCGCCCCAGGCCAGGCCGGTGCCGCCGAGAACGACGGCACCGGCGCTGAGCAGACGGCGCCGGCTCAGCTCAGCCATGATTCCCTTCGTAGCTCTCGTTGGCTCCGGTGAAATCCCGCACCTGGACGGTGGTCTCGGAGGTCGAACCGTCGCCGAAGGTGAGGGTCAGCGGCACGTCGGTGCCCGCCTTCACGGGGGCGGGCAGACGGAGGAACATGATGTGATCGGCCCCGGGCTCGAGCTTGTGCGTGCCCGAGGCGGGGATGGTCACCCCGCCCTCCTTCTTCTGCATCACCATGGCCCCGTCGGGGCCCATCGCCATCTCGTGCACCTCGACGGCAGGCGAGATCGGGCTGCTCACCGCGACCAGGGTCGCGTCGGTCCCGGATCCGTTGACGAGGGTGCCGAAGGCCGCGGTCATCCCGCTGTCGGCCGCCTTCACCCAGGATTCGGTCAGGGTCACCGACTCGGCGGCCGGACGCGCTTCGTCGGCAGAGTTGTCGGAGTCCGACGAGCAGCCCGCGAGTGCGAGACCCAGGGACAGAGCGGCGCCTGCGGCCAGCATCCGCCGGCGAGAGAAAATGTTGTTGCTCATGATTGATGTTCCTTCGATACGAGTTCGTTTGTCTTGGAGTGCCTTCCGGAGCGCCACGCGGTGATCGCGAGCGCGAGCCCGGCGATCACCAGGGCGGCCGGCCCGAGCAGGCGGCGGTACAGCGGCGATGATTCCGCGGTAGGCGGCCGCTCGGCGGGCGCCTGCGCAGCGGATACCGGCGCAGGCGTCGTCGCGGCGACCGCGTCCCCGGAGGGCGCGCCCACCTGGTAGCCGAATGTCCCGGTGAGCGGGTGCCCGTCGTCGGACACCGCCCGCCAGCGGACGTTGACGGACCCGGAGCCTGCCTTCACCCGCTGGATCATCCTGGCGCCGTCGCGCGTGACCGGGCCGTCGTCGAGCCGGGTCCCGTCGGCGGTGGTGACCACGATCGCGGCGCCCGTCTTCTGCACCGCTGTGGAGAAGGTCAACACCACCTCGGTTGGCGCCGCCTCCAGCACGCCGTCCCGCGCGGGAGACGTGGACAGCAGCTCTGAGTGCGCCGACGCCACCGGTGCGGTCAGCACGACCGCGCCCAGGGCCAGCAGCAGGGCGATCGCCGCCCGCCTCATGCCGGTTGCCGCCTCGAACGCAGCCCGAGTAGCACGTCCACGATGAGGAAGCCGAGCAGCGAGAGGCCGAGCAGCGGCACGAAGATGCCGACGGCAACCGCGACTACCGCGATGCCACCGATCGCGGGCCAGGGCAGCCGCCGCAGGGCGCCGCGGCGCGGCATGGTGCCGAGCGCGAACCCCTCCGAGCGGCGGGGACGCCGCTGCCACCACATCCAGTAGCCGGTGACGAGCAGCGTGATCAGCGAGAGCGCGAGGGCCCCGAGCAGCAGCTGGTTGGCGAAGCCGAACAGCGTGCCCATGTGGCCTGCGATCCCCCACTGGCTCAGCTTGGCCGCCAGCGGCCAATCCGCGAACCGCTGCTCGTCGGTGACCTGCATCGTCGCGGCGTCGACCGCGATCGAATCGCCGCCGGTCGCGGTCTCCTTCACCGTCCACGCCGTCGCGGCGCCGGCCGGGATCGTCGCGGACAGCGATCCGGTCAGTCCCTGATCACGGGCGACCGTCAGCACGCCGTCCACGGCCGACGGGTCGACCGGTGCGCCCTCGGCAACCGGGGCGGCCGGTGCGCCGTGCCCCGCGTGCTCGTCCGCGGGCGCAGCCGCACTCGCCGCGAGCGTGGTGTCCAGTTTCGGGGTGGTCCAGCTCATCTCGGTGCGGACCGTCTTCACGTTCTTACCGGCGTGGTCCGACCAGGTCAGTCCGGTGATCGAGAGGAAGATCAGCCCGATCGCGGCGCAGGCACCGACGACACCGTGCCAGTTCAGCGTGCTCCGTCGGCCGGTCACCGACCTGTCCACCGTCAGCAACCGGCCACGGTTGCCGTTCGCGCGGTCGCGGCGGTACTTGGTCCACCACAGGTACAGACCGGCCAGCGCGATCACGCCGAGCCAGGATGCGGCCAGTTCGCTGTAGAGGTTGCCGACCTCGCCCAGGTGCAGGTTCTTGTGCAAGGCCGACAGCCAGGCGCGCAGCGGCAGGTCACCGGAGTCCGTCGCCAACGCGCCGAGCACCTTGCCGCTGCCCGGGTCGACGAACACGGTGGTCTCTCCCGAGCCGACGCTCGGGTCGGCGAACACCACCCGGGTCGACCCTCCGGCCTCGGCGGTCTGCAGCGACAGCAGCGTGGACGGGTCGCGGCCGTCGAGCGCGGCCTGCAGCTGCTCGGATGCGGGCAGCGGACTGTCCGAGGCAGGCGCCTCGAGGTAGTTCCCGTAGGCGAGCTTCTCCAGCGTCGGCGCGAACGCGTAGATGAATCCCGTCAGGGCCGCGACCAGGAGGAACGGGCCGACGAAGACGCCCGCATAGAAGTGCAGTCGCAGCAGGAGCTTGCGCAGCGCCTGGGATTCGGTGCCCGGCGGCGTGGATTTGGGCACACCGGGTTCGGTGGTGATGGTCATGACATCGCTTTCGTCGATCAGACTGTGGGTGCGCGGGCCCCCATGGGAACCGCGAGAGACCGCGCCCGGGCCAAACGGCCGTGGTTACGCGGTGGGGTGGGGTGTGATCAGACGAAAAGCGGTGGGCCGCGCCGCGATACCGACACGCGGCAGAGCGCGGACACGAGCGGGTGCACCTCGGTGACGGGTCGCCAGCTGCGGGGTCGTTCGAGGACGGGGATGGCGACGACGACCGCGGCGACGACCGCGCGCAGCGCGGCCTCCGTGCGCGGGCCGATCCGTTCGGCCGCCGCGATGAGTGCGGCACAGACGCCGATCGCGACGGCGTGCGCGGCGAGCATCTGCGCGCTCATGCCGCCGATCGGCCCCGAGGCCATGTCCGCATGGTGACCGCCGCCGCCGAACGCCAGCGTGGTGTGGGCGCCGAGCTGCCCGGCCGCCAGGATCGGGACCAGCGCAGGTCCCCCGCGGCGAAGCACGGGGACCGCGGCCATCACGGCGACCAGCACCGCGGAGAATCCGACGAGGAGCATGGCGGTGGATCCGGAAGGCAGTCCACCGCCGCCCGCGCCGTGCGCCGCAACGGCCACGGCCGCGGTGGTCGAACCGACGGACGCGCAGCGCACACGGCGAGAGAGCTTCTCACCTGGGCCGACACGCATGGGCGAACGGTACTACATCGAGTAGGACTCACTCGCGGGCCGTGGGAACTACTTGACAGACTGTTGTGTTTTTCCAACAATCTGATGCATGAGCCCGGTACGACGCGGCGAAACGCGCCCCATCTTCAACCGCATCGCGGTGTTGCGGGCCGAGCGCTCGCTGAGTCGGGTCCGGCTGGCGGAACTGATCGAGGTGAACCCGCAGACCGTGGGTGCGCTCGAACGGGGCGACCACTACCCGAGCCTCGACCTGGCGATGCGGATCTGCGAGGTGTTCGGTCTGCCGATCGAGGCGGTGTTCTCGCGGTCCGAGTTCACGCCGCTGTCCACCGAGCTCTACCGATCACGCGAGTCAGGAGCGAACCGAGATGCCTGAGATGAACCTCGTCGAGCGCTATCAGGCGTACCGAGTGCGCCGGTTCCTCGCGAACTCCGAGAAGTGGCGGCACCTACTGCCCGGCTGGCGGACCCAGCGCCGACGCCGCATCCTCGTGGTCGCGCTCGCCGTGACCTTCGCCTTCATGCTCGTGGTCGGGGTGCTGTGCCACTTCTTCGAGCAGGCCCCGCTGCTGTGGCTGCCCGCCTGCCTGCTGTTCTTCCTAGTCTGGCCGTCACTGGCCATCGTCTCGGGCCGTCAGGGCGACGCGCCCGCCGGAGCCCTGGACGAGTGGGAGGTCCAGCAGCAGAACAGCGCCCGTTCGATCTCCCTGAGCATCACCCAGTGGCTGGTGATGATCCCCGTGATCTACCTGACCTACGGCAGTGCCGTCACCGGCGGCACCCACACGACCATGGCCTACACGGGCGGGCTGCTCACCCTCACCATGCTGATGATCGGCGGTTGCCTGCCCACGATGATCCTTGCCTGGAGCCGACCCGATCCCGATCCCGAGTCCGACGAATTCCCCATGGAGGCAGCGTGACCGACAGCAACACCCTCACAATCGACCGCATCTCCAAGCGCTACGGCGACGTGGTCGCGCTCGACGACCTCAGCTTCGAGGTACGCCAGGGCGAGATCTTCGGATTCGTCGGCAGCAACGGCGCGGGCAAGACCACCACCATGCGAATCGCGCTCGGAGTGCTGTCCGCCGATTCCGGCGAGGTGCGACTCGGCGGCAGGCCCGTCGACCTGGACGTGCGTCGCACCATCGGATACATGCCCGAGGAGCGCGGCCTCTACCCGAAGATGAAGGTCGGCGCCCAGCTCTCGTACCTCGCCGAACTGCACGGACTCTCGCGCGCCGAGGCGAGGTCGGCGGTGGCCCGCTGGACCGAGCGGCTGGGCATCGCCGAGCGCGTCGGTGACACCGTCGACTCGCTGAGCCTGGGCAACCAGCAGCGGGTCCAGCTGGCCGCGGCACTGGTGCACGACCCGGCCGTGCTGGTCCTGGACGAGCCGTTCTCCGGGCTCGACCCGGTCGCGGTGGACGTGATGAGCGACGTGCTGATCGAGAAGGCGAAGACCGGGGTGCCGGTCATCTTCTCCAGCCATCAGCTCGACCTCGTGCAACGACTGTGCGACCGCGTCGGCATCATCAAGCACGGCAAGATGCGCGCGATCGGCACCGTCGACGAACTGCGCGGCGGCGAGAACACCCAACTCGTCGTGCACGCCCCCGGCGCGGGCGCGGACTGGGCACGGCACCTGACAGGGGTGAGCACGGTCAGCCACACCGACGGCCGCACCGTGCTGACGCTCGACCCAGGAGCCGACGACCAGGAGATCCTCGCCGCCGCCCTGAAAACCGGACCGGTGCACGAGTTCTCGTTGCACCGCCCGTCCCTCACCGAACTGTTCCGAGAGGTGGTCGCGGCATGAACACCGCCCGCGCAGTACGCCTGGTCGCCAAGCGCGAGTTCCTCACCCAGGTCCGCAAGAAGAGCTTCCTGATCAGCAACGTGGTCATCCTGATCGCCATCGTCGGCGGCATCGTCGGGTACTCGATCTTCTCGGGCGGCGACGACGCCGACCGCGCCGCCATCGGACTGGTCGGGGACCAGTCGCTGTCCCCGGCCCTGGTGGCCGCCGGAGGGCAGGTGGGCACGTCGGTTGAGGTGTCCGAGATCCCCGACGAACAGACCGCCCGGGATCGCGTCGGCAGCGGTGACCTGGACGTTGCCCTGATCCCGAATCCGGACGGATCCGCCACCGCGGTCACCGAATCCGAGATCGATGCCGGGCTGCGCACCGTCGTCGACATCGCGGTCACCGGCCAGGCACAGCAGCGGGCACTGGCGGCCCAGGGCGTCGACGTCGAGCAACTGAGCGCGGAGATGGGCGCGGCCGTGGTCACGGTGGAGGCGATCGACCCGCCCGACCCCGAGGAGGGCCAGCGCATCGCGATGTCCATCGCCGCGGTGACCCTGCTGTACATGCAGATCCTCGGCTTCGGCATGTACGTCGCGATGGGCGTCGTGGAGGAGAAGTCCAGCCGGGTGGTCGAGCTGCTGCTGTCCACCCTGCGCCCGCTGCAACTGTTGTGGGGCAAGGTCATCGGCATCGGCGCGGTCGGGCTGGTGCAGCTGGCGGCGTACGGTGTCGCGGGGGTCGGCGCCGGGCTCGCCACCGGCGTCCTGACCGTCACCGGCACCGCGCTCGGCGTGTTCGCGGGCACCCTCGGCTGGTTCGTCCTCGGCTTCACGTTCTTCGCGGTGCTCTACGCCGCGGCAGGCTCGATGGTCTCGCGCCAGGAGGACGTGAACTCCACGACGATGCCCCTGATGCTGCTGATCATGGCGATGTTCTTCTCCGCCTTCTCCGCGGTCGGCAACCCGGACGGCACCCTGAGCAACGTGCTGAGCTGGATCCCGCCGTTCTCGGCGATCCTGATGCCGCTGCGGATCGCGGCCGGGGTGACCGGCCCGGCACAGGTGATCGGCACCATCGCGGCGATGACCGCGGTCACCGTGGCGCTCTCGCTCGTCGCCGCGAGGATCTACCAGCGCTCGATCCTGCGGGTCGGCAAGACGGTGTCCTGGCGGGAGGCGTTCGGCCGATAGGGTCGGGCCATGACCGTGCGCCTGTCGGCCCAGCAGATCCTGGACCTGGTACTCGACTCCGAGAGCTTCGAGCCCTGGGACCGGCCGCCGGTGCCGGTCGAGGCGAACGCCTCCTACCGCGCCGATCTCGACGCGGCCGCCGCCAAGACCGGCCTGGACGAGTCCGTGATCACCGGGGTCGGGACGGTTCGGGGTCGCCGGGTCGCGGTGATCGCCTGCGAGTTCGGCTTCCTCGCCGGGTCCATCGGCGTCGCCGCCGCCGAGCGGATCGTCACCGCGATCGAGCGGGCGACCGCCGAACGCCTGCCGCTGCTGGCGTCCCCGACGTCGGGCGGCACCCGGATGCAGGAGGGCACCCTCGCCTTCGTGCAGATGGTGAAGATCGCGGCGGCGGTCACCGTGCACAAGGCCGCGCACCTGCCGTACCTGGTATACCTGCGCAACCCGACGACCGGCGGGGTGTTCGCGTCCTGGGGTTCGCTCGGGCACGTCACGGTCGCCGAGCCGGGCGCGCTGATCGGCTTCCTCGGCCCCCGGGTCTACCAGGCGCTGTACGGCGAGAAGTTCCCGGAGGGCGTGCAGACCGCCGAGAACCTCTACAACAGCGGCGTCATCGACGGTGTCGTGGCACCGGAGTGGCTGCGGCATCTGGTTCATCGCGCGTTGCGGGTGATGACCGGCGAGACCGGGCGGTGGCAGGACCCGCATCCCGAGCCCGCCGACATCCCGGACGTGCCCGCCTGGCAGTCGGTGATGCTCTCGCGCCGGGCCGACCGCCCCGGCATCCGGCAGCTGCTGCGCTACGCGGCCACCGAGCAGATCCCGCTCAGCGGCACCGGACAGGGCGAGGCGGACCAGACCGTGCTGGTGTCGCTGGCGCGGTTCCGGGGGGCGCCGTGCGTGCTGTTCGGCCAGGACCGCAGCGGTCAGTCCCCGGAACACACGATGGGACCGGCCGCGCTCCGCGAGGCGAGGCGGGCGATGAAACTCGCCGAGGAACTTCGGATTCCACTGGTGCTGGTCATCGACACGCTCGGCGCCTCGCTCTCGAAGGAGGCCGAGGAGAAGGGGCTGGCCCCGGAGATCGCGCGCTGCCTCGCGGACCTGGTCACCCTCGACACGGCCACCGTCTCGGTGCTGCTCGGGCAGGGCACCGGCGGCGGCGCCCTCGCGCTGCTGCCCGCGGACCGGGTGTTGTCCGCGCAGAACGGCTGGCTCGCACCGCTTCCCCCGGAAGGCGCGAGCGCCATTGTGCACCGCGACACCACGCACGCGCCGCAGATGGCCGCCGCTCAGGGAATCCGCTCACTGGACCTGTTGCGGGACGGCATCATCGACGCGATCATCCCGGAATTGCCCGATGCGGCGGACGAGCCGATCGGATTCTCCAAGCGGGTCGGCGAGGCGATCGCCAGGGAGCTGTCCGGCCTGGTCGATCAGCCCGCGGCGGATCGGTACGCGGCTCGGATCGCGCGCTACCGGAACCTGGGCGTGCCGCGCTGAGCCGTCAGCGATACCCGGTGGTGTCGGCCGGTTTGCCGGGATCCTGGACCTCGACCAGGTATCGCCACGCATCGGGCCTGCTGCCGTCGAGATCGGTGAAGCCGTACTCCCGCGCCAGCTGCCCGCTGGAGAGTGACCGCCCGTTCCAGCGCGCGACATCGGGATCCTGCGCGAGGGCCGCGACCCCCCGGCCGACGTAGCTGGGGCTCTCCGAGATGGCGAAATGCGGGATCCGCTCGGTGGCGTCGCGCCAGTTCGATTCGGTGACACCGAAGTTGTCGAGCATCATCTCCGAGCGCAGCCAGCCCGGCGTGACCAGGACGGCGGTCGCACCGCGCGGGCCCAAGTCGTGGGCGAGCGCGAACGCCATCCGGCTGACCGCGGCCTTGGCCAGGTCGTAGAAGAACGACACCCGATAGTTGGCGGCGTTGTACTCGTCGGTCCCGTCGGTCACCTCGACGACCAGGCCACCCGGGGTCTCCAGGAGGAGCGGGATCGCGAAATGGCTTGTGATGGCGTGGGTGTCGACGCCGAGCCGCAGGTACCGCAGGCCCACATCGAGGGAGGACTCCCACACCGTCTTGTCCCACTCCATCTCGGTGGCGCCCCAGATGTCGTTGACCAACACGTGCAGGGCGCCCTGCTCGGCCCGGATCCGCTCCACCAGCGTGCGCACCTCCTCGGGCACCAGATGGTCTACCCGGACCGGGATCCCGCGACCACCCGCGGCGTCCATAAGGGCCGCGGTCTCCTCGATCGTCTCCGGCCGGTTCATCTCCGACCGCTGCGACCCACTGGTGCGGCCGGTGACGTAGACGGTGGCGCCCGCCGCGCCGAGCTCGGTGGCGATCCCCCGGCCCGCGCCCCTGGTCGCGCCCGCGACCAGTGCGACCTTCCCGCGCATCAGGAGGCTCCGCCTGCCGCGGTCGCGGGGATGATCACCGCCACCACGATCGCCGCGTTCACGGCCTCGACCGTCCTGCGAACGGCTACCCCCGCCCACTCACCGTCGGCGATCTCCTTGGCCCGCTTCTTGATTGCGCGGCGGTCACCGTCCGTGACGACCTTGGCCGCCGCGTCGACGGCGGAGAGCAGCGAGATCAGCGCGGCGGTCCGCTCGGTCGGGGTGGCGCCGTCCACCAGTGTCGCGCGTAGCTCGTCGCGGACAGCACGCTCGTGGCTCTCGTCGACCGCGGGCCACACCGTGGTCGGGAAGATCCCGAGCAGCCGCCCCTTCGACTCGCGGACCCAGCCCCGCTCCACGATCCGTTGGAGAAGGGCCTCGCGCAGCCGCTGGTCGATCTTCTCGATCGCGCGCTCCGGCTTGAGCGGCTTCGATTCCCGGATCCGGGCGCCCGCGCCCGCGAGGATCGGGTCCTCGGGCGGCGCGTCCTCGCTCAGCACCAGCCGGCCCTTCTTCACCTCCTCCCCCTCCCCGGCCGGGTGAACCAGGCCGGTCAGCGCGAGTTCGAGGAGGACGGCGCCGGCCAACGCCCTGGGCAGCGCGGTGCCGTCGATCAGCGGCTTGCCGGATTCGTCGTCGAGCAGGAGCAGGAGCAGATCTTCGGCGAGAAGAGTCATGCATCCACGGTACTTCGGATCAGTAGGGTGAGGGCCATGAGCACCGCGGGCGCGTACAGGTCAGCCATCGCCGAGAGCACCGCCGACCCGGAGGCCTTCTGGCTCCGGGCCGCGGAGGCCATCGACTGGGACACCGCGCCGACGAGTGCCCTCGACGACTCCGATGCCCCGATGTACCGCTGGTTTCCCGGCGCAACCCTGAACACCTGCTTCAACGCGCTCGATCGCCACGTCGCCGCCGGTCGCGGCGAGCAGGCGGCGCTGATCTACGACTCCGCGATGCTGGGTACGACCCGCACCTACAGCTACGCCGAGATGCTCGACGAGGTATCGCGTTTCGCGGGCGCGCTGGTCGCGCGGGGCGTGACGGCGGGCGACCGGGTGATCGTGTACATGCCGATGATCCCGGAGGCCGCGATCGCGATGCTCGCCTGTGCCCGCATCGGCGCGATCCACTCCGTGGTGTTCGGCGGTTTCGCAGCCGCCGAGTTGGCCGCCCGCATCGACGACGCCGAGCCGAAAGCCCTGATCACCGCCTCCGGCGGACTCGAACCGGGCCGGACCATCGAGTACCTGCCGATCGTGGAGCGGGCGCTCGGGTTGACCGCGAACGCACCCGGCACCGTGATCGTCAAGAACCGCGAGCAGATCCCGGGATCGGCGAGCGACGTCGCGGGCTGGCTGGACTGGGACGCCGCGGTCGCAGCCGCCGAACCGGCGGGCTGCGTGTCGGTCGCCGCGACCGATCCGCTCTACATCCTGTACACCTCCGGCACCACCGGAAAGCCGAAGGGTGTGGTCCGCGACAACGGCGGCCACGCGGTCGCGCTGGCCTGGTCGATGCGCAACCTCTACGACATCGGCGCGGGCCAGGTGATGTGGACGGCCTCCGATGTCGGCTGGGTCGTCGGGCACTCGTACATCGTGTACGGCCCGCTCCTGGTCGGCGCGACGACGGTGCTCTACGAGGGCAAGCCGGTCGGAACCCCTGACGCGGGCGCGTTCTGGCGCGTGATCGGCGACCACGAGGTGCGAGCGCTGTTCACCGCGCCGACCGCGATCCGGGCGATCCGCAAGGTCGATCCGGAGGCGAAAGAGCTTGCACAGTACGACATCTCCTCCCTCGAGACGCTGTTCGCGGCCGGCGAGCGACTCGACCCCGACACCTACGAGTGGGCCACCGAGAAGCTCGGCGTCCCGGTGATCGATCACTGGTGGCAGACCGAGACCGGCTGGGCCATCTGCGCGAACCTGCGCGGGCTCGAGCCGATGCCCATCAAGGCCGGCTCCCCCACCGTGCCGGTGCCCGGCTATCACGTCGAGATCCTGGACGGGGAGGGCGCGCCGCTGCCCGCAGATGCCGAGGGCAACATCGTCATCACGCTGCCGATGCCACCCGGCACGCTGGCCGGGCTCTGGCGAGACGAGGACCGGTACGTCAAGTCCTACCTGGCGACCTTCCCCGGCTACTACCTGACCGGCGACTCCGGCTACATCGACTCCGACGGGTACGTGTTCGTGCTCGGTCGCAGCGACGATGTCATCAACGTTGCGGGGCACCGGCTTTCGACCGGGAGCATGGAGGCCGTTGTCGCCGGACACGCCGCGGTTGCCGAGTGCGCGGTGATCGGGATCAAGGACGAGCTCAAGGGGCAGCGGCCGAGCGGGTACGTCGTGCTCAAGGCCGGCGCCGACATCGACCCGGAGCAGCTCCGGGTGGAGCTGGTGGCCATGGTCCGCGATCAGATCGGAGCGGTCGCGACCTTCCGTGACGTGACCGTCGTGCAGGCGCTGCCCAAGACCCGCTCCGGGAAGATCCTGCGCAAGACCATGCGGCAGATCGCCGACCACGACGAGTACACAGTGCCCTCGACCATCGAGGACCCCGCGGTGCTCGACGCGCTGGCGCGGTTGCTGGGCGGGCAGGACGCCTAGGACGGTCGGGGCGGGCGGGGGACGAAAAACCCCGTGCGCTCCTGATACTCGGCGTAGCCCGGGCGCTGCGACATCGACTTCTCGAGCAGCCGGGCACCGGTGGCGTACACGAGAAAGTAGGTCATCAGGACCGGGGAGGCGATGGTGAGCGGCCCGGGCCAGACGCTCGCGGCGACAAGCCACAGCCCCCACCACACACACGCGTCACCGAAGTAGTTCGGGTGACGGGTCCATGCCCACAGTCCGACGTCCATGACGCGGCCGCGGTTGGCTGGTTCCGCCTTGAAGCGCTCGAGTTGCCTGTCGCCGACGGCCTCGAACACGAACCCCACGACCCACACTGCCGCACCGAGGCCGATGACCGCGACACCGAGCCCATGGGCGGCACCGAGCACCGCGGACAGTTGCAGCGGCAGCGACACGAACCACTGCGCGGCTCCCTGGGTGAGGAAGATCTTCCGTATGACCACCGCGGTGCGGGAACCCGCCGAGCGGGCCAGCAGTTCCTCGTAGCGGGGGTCCTCGCCGCGCCCCCTGGACTTGGCGTGCATGTGCCAGCTCAGGCGCAGCCCCCACACTGCGACCAGAAGCACCAGCAGAACCCGGCGCGTCACATCGCCCCCGCCGACCGTCGCCGCCACCACCGCGACCAGGACGAAGCCAAGGCCCCAGGACACATCGACCACGTTGTAGCGCCCGATCCTGCGGCCGATCGCGAACGTGGCCGCCTGCAGCAGCACCAACACCAGCAGGCTGGCGACGCTGACCGCGGCAAAACCCGCGGGACCGATGGCGTTCACCGCGGACCGATCCCGCGGTCGAACACGATCTGCTGGACGTCGAGATAGCCCGAACGGAACCCCGCCTCGGAGTAGGCCAGATAGAACAGCCACATGCGCCGGAAGGTCTCGTCGAACCCGAGCGCGGCGACGTCGGCGCTGCGCGCGGCGAACCGGTCCTTCCACAACCTCAGCGTTTCCGCGTAGTGCCCGCGCAGCGACGTCAGCTCCCGCACCCGGAGTGTCGTGTGCCGAGAGGTGACCGCCTCGATCGCCTCCGTCGACGGCAGGCAACCGCCCGGGAAGATGTACTTGTGTACCCAGGTGTAGGTGTCCCGGGTGGCCAGCATCCGGTCGTGCGTCATCGTGATCGCCTGCAACGCCACCGTGCCCTCGGGGGCGAGCAATCGGTCCAGCGCGGCGAAGTACGTCTCCCAGAACCGATGACCCACCGCCTCGATCATCTCCACGGAGACGATCGCGTCGTACTCGCCCTCGACCGCGCGATAGTCGAGCAGGTCGACCTGCACCGAGTCGGCGTGCCCGGCCTCGGCCACGCGACGGCGCGCCAGCGCCTGTTGCTCCGCCGACAACGTGACCGAGCGGACGTTGGCTCCCCGCTGCGCGGCACGGATACACAGCTCCCCCCACCCGGTGCCGATCTCCAGCAGCCGGGTGCCCGGTCCCACACCCGCCGCGTCCAGCAGTCGATCGATCTTGCGGCGCTGCGCGTTTGCGAGCTGGTCCCATCCGACCGGTTCCCCGTCGAACAATGCGCTGGAGTAGGTCATCGTCTGGTCGAGGAAGAGCTCGAACAGATCATTGGACAGGTCGTAGTGCCGGGCGACGTTCGACCGTGCGTTCTGTTCGGTGCCGAGGTCGCGGGCGGGCGGCGCGGCGACGAACAGCCTGCGGAGCCGCTGCAGCGGACGCGGGACCAGTGTCTCCACCCCGGCGGCGAAGGCCGTCAGGACCGCCGCCAGGTCCGGCGCGGTCCAGTCACCCACCATGTAGGCCTCCCCGAACCCGATCAGCCCGCCGTCGGCGAGCCTCGCGGCGAATGCGTCCGGTCTCCGGACGATCATGCGCGGCAGGATTTCTCGGCGGTCGCCTGCGCCGACGACCGAGCCGTCCGGGTACTCGACGCGGACGGCGAGGCGAGCGGCTGCTCGGCGGAACAGTCGATCGGCCCCTGCCGCGAGGAATCGCGCACGCGGTCCCGCGGGGACGTCCGCTAGGCCCGGCCAGATCCGGTCGTCGATGTCGGTCCTCACACTCTCCGCGGTCACTGTGCCGTCTCCTTCTGGTCGGTGGTCGGCCTGGGCGCGATGGGTACCCCACGCGCCCACAATCTGATGCCCTGCACTCTGATTCGCGCCGCGACCGTCAACGGCGCCAGCGGCGCCGCCAGAAGTGCGCACACCACGTTCGCGGTGGTCGCGGGGCGCCTGCGCCCCCGCATGGTCGCGGCGAAGGGAGCTCGCCCGTCCCGGTGCAGCACGACACGGATATCGAGGCCCTCGGCGGGTTCCGCCAGCCGCATCGCGTAGACACCGTCGACCTCGTTGAACGGTGAGACATAGAACCGCTTGTCGGTCACGGCGCAACCGCTCCGATCGGTGCGGACCAGGTAGCAGTGCCTGCCCCCGTAGGTGTTGTGTACCTCGGCGAGCACGCAGCGCAGGTCACCGGTGCTGTCGTGACACCAGAACAGGCTCAACGGGTTGAACACGTAGCCCAGCACCCGAGCGTTCATCAGCGCCGTCACCCGCCCGCCCTGCAGGTCGATGCCGTGCGCGGCCAGCACGGCATCGACTCGGCCCCTGAGGGTTCGGCCCCCGCCGGGCTCGAGATGGTCCTCGGCCCGGAATCCGGCGAACGGCCGGAGCCACCACGGCAGTCGCGGTAGCGCGTCGAGGTCGATGAACCAGCTGTAGCTGCGGTAGCCGAAGGCGTTGTGAACGGGTTCCGTTCGGACGTGCCGGATCCTGGTCCGGTAGAGGGCGGCGGACCCGTTCACCGTGCGGCCTGCCGAACCTCGGCGGCCGCGACCGTGTCCCACACCCCGCCGAGCCGTTCGGCGGCGCGCAGACCGGAGAGCGCCCCGTCCTCGTGGAACCCCCAACCGTGATAGGCACCGGCGAACGCGAGTGTCTCCGAGCCGAGATCCGCCAGACGGGACTGGGCCGCGACGGATTCCGGGGTATAGATCGGATGCTCGTAGGTCATCTCCGCGATCACCGACGCCGGGTCCACCAGGTGCGATCCGCCCAGCGTCACGAGGAATCGGCGGTCGGTGATCGAGTCGATACGCATCAACCGGGTCAGGTCGTAGGTGACGATCACCCCCTGCGGCCCGGCGCCACGATCGGGGATCAGGTAGTTCCAGGAGGCCCGTGCCCGCCGCGCCCGCGGCAGGACGGACTGATCGGTGTGCAGCTGAGCATGATTGGTCGAGTAGGGCATGGCGCCGAGGACGGACGACTCGAGTGCGCAGGCACGGTCGCCGAGCATCGCCAGGGCCTGGTGCGGGTGGACGGCGACGACGGCGGCATCGAAGTACCGCACCTCGCCTGTCGCGTCGATCACGCACACCCCGTCGCGGCGGTCGATCCGGGTCACCGCCGTGCCGGTGAGCACCTCGTCGATCCGGGATGCGACCTTCTCGACGTAGTTCGACGATCCGCCGGTGACGGTGCGCCAAGGCACCGAACCGAAAACGGTGAGCATGCCGTGGTGGTCGAGGAAGGTGAACAGGTATCGCGCCGGATAGCTCGCGGCCAGCGCGGGGTCGCAGGACCAGACCGCCGCCACCAGCGGCGTCACGAAGTGGTCGAGAAAGTACCGACTGAAGCGGTGTCGGGCGAGGAAGTCGGCGAGCGTCTCGTGTGCGTCAGGGCCGTCGACAGGCAGGCCGAGGACGCGGCGGGCGGACCGGTGGAACCTCGTGACCTCCGCGAGCATGCGCCAGTGCCGCGTACGCCGCAGGGATCCCACGGTCGGGAACAGCCCACGCATGCCCCGCGCGCCCGCGTATTCGAGACCGTTGATGTCGGACCGGATCGACATCGACATGTCCGATTCCTGGGTGTCGACGCCGAGCTCCGAGAAGAGTCGGAGCAGCGTGGGATAGGTCCGGTCGTTGTGCACGATGAACCCGGTGTCCAGCGACACAGACTGTCCCGTGTCGAGGTGCACCCTGTGCGTGTGCGCGTGCCCGCCGAGCCGGTCGTCGGCCTCGTACATGGTGACGCGATCGCGGCGGGACAGGACGTGGGCGGCGGTCAGACCGGCGACGCCGCCACCGATCACGGCGACGTTCCGGCCCGCGGGGAGGTTCTGCATACGAGTGGTTCGGAGCAGGTCCGGATTCGGATGGGCGGCAATTCGGACCAATCCGGCGGGCCGTCCGCTACGAACCACATCGCATGACGAAGAATCCGATCTTCCACGCCGCCGCCGGCTTGGCCGTGCTCGCGGGCACCGTGCTTGTCGCGGCGCCCGCCTCCGCCGCGCCCTTGAGTCCGGTCCCGTCGCTCGACGTGCAGCGGTACATGGGCACCTGGCACCAGCTCGCCGCGGTGCCGCAGCCGTTCAGCCTGAACTGTGCCCGCGACACCCACGCCACGTACTCGCTGCTCGACGCGCAGAACGTGCGTGTCGAGAACAGCTGCACCACGTGGAGCGGGGGCAGCAGCGGCGTCACCGGCAATGCGCGGGTGAACGACCCCGCCACCATGGCGCAGCTGCACGTGAGTTTCCCCGGGGTGTCCACCCAGGACTCGCTGGACGGGCCGACGAACTACGTCGTGAGCCACATCGCCGACGACTACTCGTGGGCACTGGTCGGGGACCCGGCCCGGTTCTCCGGATTCGTGCTGTCGCGGTCCGCGTCCGCCTCCGCCGAACGCTGGCGGGAGATCCGCGCCGTCGTCGAATCACGCGGGTACAACTCGTGCCTGCTGCTCACCTCGCCGACGACCGGTGGGCGCGAGGACATCCGTCCGCTGTGCACGGTGTGACAGGCGCCGGGTTGGTTCAGGATTCGTCGGGATGCTGCCGCGCCGCGGTGCCCGTGATGTTGTTGACCATGCCCTTGAAGATGACCCCGTGGAACGGGAGGATCGCGTACCAGTAGACGCGCCCCGCGATGCCACGCGGGAAGAAGATGGCCCGCTGATCGAGCCGGGACGTGCCAGCGGCGGCGGGACGTACACGCCACTCGAGCCACGCCCCTCCCGGTGCACGCATCTCCGCCCGCAGTCGCAGCAGCGTGCCGCGCTCGATCTTCTCCACCCGCCAGAAGTCCAGCGCGTCTCCGGTCTGGAGCCGCCGCGCGTCGCGGCGGCCGCGGGACAGACCGACTCCCCCGACCAGTCGGTCGAGCCAGCCGCGGACCGCCCATGCCAGCGGGAACGAGTACCAGCCGTTCTCACCGCCGATGCTCTCGACCACCTGCCACAGCGTCCGCGGGTCCGCCTCGCACACCTTGCTGCGCTCGTCGGTGTAGACCACCTCGCCTGCCCAAGACGGGTCGGACGGAAGGGGGTCCGAGGGCGCCCCCACCGGTGACGCGTTGGCCCAGGTGGTCTCCACCTCCCCCCGTTCGATGCGGCGAAGCGCCAGACCCACGGCGTCGCGGTACGAGGTCAGCCCGTCCGCGGGCGGCGGGATGACCTCGTCGATGCCGTGTTCGACCATCACGGCATCGTTGTGCAGCGACTCGATCAGGGCCCGGCCCAGGCCGGTGGGGATCGGCGTCACCAGGCCGATCCACAGACCGGCCAGCCTCGGCGTCAGCACCGGGAGCACCACGATGCGGCGGTTCGCCAGGCCCGCGACCTGCGCGTAGACCTTCATCATGTCGCCATAGCGCAGCACGTCCGGTCCCCCGATGTCGTAACTGCGGCTACACGGCAGGGGGGCCTCGGCTGCCTCGATCAGGTAGTACAGGACATCGCGGACCGCGATCGGTTGGATGCGGTTGTTCACCCACCTCGGTGTCGTCATCACCGGCAGCCGATTGGTCAGGTGCCGGATCATCTCGAACGATGCGGATCCGGACCCGATGACCACCCCGGCCTGCAGCACCATCGTCGGGATCCCCGAGCCGACGAGGATCTGCCCGACCTGCGTGCGGGAGCGCAGGTGCGCCGACAGTTCGGACGTGGCGGGGTGCAACCCGCCGAGGTAGACGATCCGCGACACCCCCGAGGACCGTGCGGCCGCGACCACGTTCAGCGCTCCGCGTCGCTCGGTTTCGATGAACTCCGTGCTGCTGCCCATCGAGTGGACGAGGTAGTAGACGACGTCGATGTCGGTGAACGCCCCCGCAAGCGATGCAGGTTCGTTCAGGTCGCCACGCACGATCTCCACCTCGGGCGCCCACGGCACGTCGTGCAGCTTGTCCGGGGAACGCACCAGCACCCTGACCCGGTGGCCGGCCGCGAGCAGCCGGGGCGTCAATCGGCCCCCGATGTAGCCGGTCGCTCCCAGTACCAGAACGTGCGCGCCGCTCACGGGGAGTCGATCGCCTTTCCGAGCTGATGGCGCAGCACGGACTCGACGTCCGGGTGCCGGAACCCGTGCCCCGCGAGCGCGAGCCTCGTCGGGACGACGTGCTGGTCGGCCTCGGCCAGCTCGCGGGCTCCCCGCTCGCCGAGCAGCAGACGCGGACCGAAGCTCGGAACCGGCAGAACCGCGGGGCGGTGCAGGACCCGCGCGAGGGTTCGGGTGTAGTCGAGATTGCGGACCGGGGCGGGCGCCACCGCATTGACCGGCCCGCGGAGCGCGTCGTCGAACAGGGCCCGGTGGTAGACGTCCACCAGATCGTCGAGCCCGATCCACGACAGCCACTGGCTGCCGTCGCCGATCCGCCCACCCAGCCCCGCCGCGAACAGCGGATGGAGCAGCGCGAGGGTGCCGCCCCTGGCGGACTGCACGACCCCGGTGCGCACCCGGACGACCCTCAGCCCGGCCTCCGCCGCCGGCCCGGTGGCCGCCTCCCAGTCGGCGACCACGTCGGCGAGGAACCCGTCGCCGCGGGCACTGTCCTCGGACAGGAGTTCCTCGCCCCGATCGAATCCGTAGTAGCCGATGGCCGAGGCCGACACGAAGGTCCGCGGACCGCCGTCGGTGCGGCCCGCGAGCCCCGCCAGCAGGCGGGTCGGCCCGACGCGGCTGTCCCGGATCGCCCGCATGTGTGCCGCGGTGAATCTCCCGGCGATCGACGCCCCGGCCAGGTGCACCACTGCGTCGACACCCGCCAACAGGTCCGCGGCGGGGTCCGCGGGATCCCACCGTCGTTCGTCCTGTGTCCGCGGTGCGCGCCGCACCAGGCGGATCACCCGGTGCCCGCCCGTGCTCAGGAACGCGGTCAGCGCCGACCCGACGAGACCGGAGGCGCCGGTGACCGCCACGACAGCAGGCCGGACAATCCGCTCGCTCGCCCAGCGGTGTTCGGCCAGGTCCCCGGCGAGCTGGCGATGTCGGTACGCGAACGTCGACCGCAACAAGAACTCCGGCACCGGGGTCTCGACCCGGTCGATCACCCGGGTCGATCCCGCGGTGACCTCCGTGAAGTCGTGAATGTGCCTCCAGGACAGGGTGGCCCGGGCCGGGAGTGAGGCCAGCCCGTCGGCGGCGAGCTCGTCGACGAATCGATGGGGTGGGTCGTACGCGGCGCCGTCGTGGCGGGCAACCCACCGGAGCCCACCGGGCAATGCGAGCACCGCGCGTCCGGTGGCGAGCGAGTCCGCCTCCGAGACGATCCGCAGCGGCTGCCACGGTGGTGACAGCCGGGCGAAGGCGCCCGGCCTGCCGTACCAGTCGAAGACCTCGGCCCGGGGCGTGTCCACCACGCTCGAGTACACGATGCCCATCGTTCGACCCTAGCCCCGTTTCAGCTCGCCGTAGCGTGCCAGCGCCTCCCGACGCTCGATGCCGTGATCCACGATCGGGTCCGGATAGCCGTCCGGGCGACCGCCGGCCAACGTGTGTACCCGGGCTCCGGCGATGCCGCGCAGTTCCGGCACCCAGCGGCGCACGTAGTCGCCGTCGGGGTCGAACTTCTGTCCCTGGCTGATCGGGTTGAACACCCGAAAGTACGGGGCCGCATCGGTTCCCGATCCGGCGGTCCACTGCCAGCCGTGCTGATTCGAGGCCAGGTCACCGTCGACCAGGTGCCGCATGAAGTACCTGGCCCCGCGCCACCACGGCAGGTGCAGGTCCTTCAGCAGAAAGGACGCGACAATCATCCGGACCCGGTTGTGCATCCAGCCCTCGGCCAGCAGCTGACGCATGCCTGCATCGACGATCGGGTACCCGGTCCGGCCTGCGCACCAGGCCGACCACGCCGATTCCGCATCGGGTCCGCTGTCGTACCGCAGCGCGTCGAAACGCGGGTCGTAGTTGCGCCGCGCGGTGTCGGGGCGGTGGTGCAGGACGTCGGCGTAGAAATCCCGCCAGGCCAGCTGCCGCCGGAACGCCACAGACCCGGTGCCGCTCTGACCGGCTAGATCAGAGAGCATCGTGCGCGGGTGGATGCACCCGTACTTGAGGTACACCGACATTCGGCTCGTCCGGTCGAGGTCGGGCCGGTCCCGGCCGGTGTCGTAGCCCGCCAGGTCGTCGTCCCGGAACTCCGCCCACCGCGCGAGCGCCGCCCGCTCCCCCGCCCGCTCTCGGCTCACGGAGCCGGTCCGCGGAATCGGCACCCGGATCGACAGCCCCGGATCCAGCCACGAGACTGTCCGCGCGGAGGTGTCCGCGGGCGCACGCCAACCGTGGTCGAGCCAGCGCCCGAAGTACGGGGTGAACACCCGGTAGGGCGCGCCGTCGGCCTTCGTCACCCGGCCCGGCGCCACCGCGTAGGGCGAACCGGTACTGACGAGGTCGACCTCCCTCGCCACCGCATCGTCGCGGGCACGTCCATACGGACCGAAGTCGGCGCTGACGTGCACCTCGCCTGCGCCGATGTCCCTGGCCACCTGCGGCACCACAACCTTTGGATCGCCCCGGACCACGCACAGCCTGCCGCCGAGTTCCTCGTCGAGTGCGGTCAGGCAGCCGTAGAGGAAGTCACGACGCGACGCTCCGGACGGTCGCAGCAACGCCTCGTCGAGCACGAAGAGCCCGAGCACCTCGTCCCCGGCGACCGCCGACAGCGTCGGGAGGTCGCCGGTGCGCAGGTCACGCCGAAACCACACGATCGCGGGGCCCATGCCTGCATTTCTACACCCCTCGCACGGCAGGATTCGCCGCTCAGCTCAGCTCAGCTCAGCTCAGCTCAGCTCAGAACGGTGGCGGATCCGGTGGTGTCGCAGGTGGCGGTGGTGGGGTATGGCCGCGGCGGCCGGTGATGCGTGGGGTCGGGGTGGTGAGGGTGTGGCTGCCGTGGGCGCCGGTGGGGAGGGTGAGGGCGGTGGTGCCGGTGGTCGAGGTCCAGAGCATTGCGTGGCCGGGCAGTGCGGTGACGGTCCAGAGGCCGAGGGTTTTGAGTTGGTGGTGGAACTGGCAGAGGCATTGCAGGTTGGTGACGATGGTCCAGCCACCTGTGATCGGGTCGTGGGCCCGGTATTCGATGATGTGGTCGAGTTGGCACCCGGCGGCGGGGCGGGTGCAGCCGGGGAATCGGCAGTGTCCGTCGCGGGCGTGGACGAGTGCGGTGGTGGCGGCGTCGGGGCGGTAGGTGAGGGCACCGTTGGGTGGGGCGGTCAGGCCGCCGTGTCCGTCGGGGTGTTCCGGTCGGGCCAGAGTCGGGTCAGCATCGATGGCGGCGAGGATTGCTTCGGTGATGGTGCCGACGCTGGTCGGGGCCGGTGGGTCGGGCAGCATCGGGGAGGCGCTGTCATCCGACGGGGTCGTGTGCCGATGCTCGTTCCGCGTGGGTGATGTGGTGCAGCTTCGCAGCACGGGGAGTGTCCCGAATTCGGGGATGTAGCCGGCTTTTCGGCGACTGCCGCGAGCGAGGAACGAGCGCACGCAAAACCGCGGGGGTAGCGGTCGCGGCAGAGTAACGACTTCGCGTGGGTCGGCCTCGGTACGAACCGGCCTGTCCGCTGACTTCGACTCCGGCGCAATATCGTTGACTGCTTCTGTCGGGTCAACCGTTCCCGCCGGGGCGGCGATCTTTTGCGCCGTCGACCGATCGTCGGATTCGTCGGCACCCTCGCAGTCGGCGGCGCCGCGGCTGCCTGCGCGGTCGGTGTCGTCGCCATCCTGATGGGTGACCAGATCGAGCTCCTCGGCCAGGTTCAGTGCCTCGGTGAGCAGGGCCTGCCAGGTCCCGTCCGCCGCCAGCCTGCGCGCCAGCTCCGGATCGATCAGCCCGTGCCCATGCAGGTACGCCGGCTCGGACAACAACCCCACCAGCGTCGCGACATCGATCGTGATCTGCGTCAGCGGCGCCCGCCGACCCGGCAACGCGGCCCGGCCCGCCTGCGCGCAGTCACCGCGTCCGCAGCTACACCGCAGATACGGCTCGCCGTGCATCATCGCCAACACCGAATCCACCAACCGGCACTGCTTACCGCGCTTGTCATGCGGACACACCGTGGCCGCGAACTCCGCGACCAGCTGCATCACCTGCT
>NZ_SUMD01000014.1 GCF_005049235.1 Rhodococcus oryzae
CCACCGTCCCCGGCGGCAAGTCCATCGCCTGCTCCACCCCCGCCGCACTCGAGTGGGACCCGGAATTCGCCGCGATGGCCGACCCCTCCGGCCGCGCCGTCCAGGGCGTGCACGAACAGGCACTCGCGCGATAGCAGCCGGCCACAAGATCAATGGACGGTTGATGTAGAAGATCTACATCAACCGTCCATTTTTATTCGATTGTTCTGATGCTTTCGCTCGCTCACGATTAGCACCATGACCAACCGTGACCGAGCCCTCGGATTGACCGTCGCGCTGCTGTGGGGACTGAACTTCCTCGCGATCCGCGCCGGGCTCGACCACTTCCCGCCGTTCTTCTTCGCGGCGCTGCGGTTCCTGGTCATCGCGATCCCGGTGGTGCTGTTCGTGCCGCGGCCGAACGTGCCGGTGCGCTGGCTGCTGCTGTACGGGTTCGGATTCGGCGTGGCGCAGTTCGGGTTCCTGTTCTGGGCGATGAACACCGGCATGCCGACCGGACTGGCCTCCCTCGTGCTGCAGGCCTCGGCGCCGTTCACCGTGCTGCTCGGCGCCCTGCTCTTGCGCGAGCACGTGAGCCGCCGCCAACTCCTGGGGATCGCGGTCGCGGTGTGCGGGATGACGATGATCGGCTGGGACCGCGCCCAGCATGCGGCGCTGCTGCCGGTGCTGCTCACCCTGCTCGCCGCTCTCGGCTGGGCCTTCGGCAACCTCGGCAACCGGCTCGCCCGGGCGGACAACCCGCTGCGGCTGACGCTGTGGATGACCGTCGTGGCGCCGCTTCCCATGCTGGCGCTCTCCGCCGCGGTCGAGGGCCCCACCACCGGCTGGGCCGCCCTCGGCCACTCCTTCAGCGCCGACGGCTGGCCCGCCCTCGCCGGACTCGCGTACATCGTCCTGCTCGGCACCATCGCCGGCTCCGGGCTGTGGTCCGCGTTGATGAGCCGCTACCCGGCGGGCGTCGTCGCGCCGTTCTCGCTGCTGGTCCCGGTCGTCGGGATCGGTGCGGCCTGGCTGGTGCTGGGCGAGCGGCCCAGCGCCCTGTCGCTGGTCGGCGCGGTGGTGGTGGTCGGCGGCTGCCTCGGCGGCATGGCGCGGGCGGGCGCACCGTCCGCCGCGCGTGAGCCCGCGTCGACGATGCCGGTGACGCCCGGTCCAGTGACGATGCCCACCCCGGAACCGGCACGAATCTGACCATGGCCGCGGGTGTGGAAAACTCTGCCCGTGTCTACTCGTCATGATGGGGCCACCCGCCCGGGCAATTCCGGGGCGGCCGGCCCGGCCACCCGATTCTCCGTGCGCGGCCGCCTCGCGCTGCGCGCCGCGGCCGCGGCCTCCTGGGCCTCGCAGAAGGCGGGCCGGGGCAAGGGCTCGATGATCGGCGGCCTGATCGCCCTCAAGATCGATCCCACCCTGATGACCCAGCTCGGCAGCGGCAAGCGCACCGTCGTGATCACCGGGACCAACGGCAAGTCGACGACCACGCGGATGACGGCGGCAGCGCTGGCCACCATCGGCGACGTCGCGACCCAGGCCGACGGCGCGAACATGGACGCGGGCATCGTGGCCGCGCTCAGCTCGCACGTGGACGCGTCGCTGGCCGCCATCGAGGTCGACGAGCTGCACGTCCCGCACGTCAGCGACGCCCTCCAGCCCCAGGCGATCGTGCTGCTCAACCTCAGCCGCGACCAGCTGGACCGGGTCGGCGAGATCAACATGATCGAGCGCAAGCTGCGGGCCGGCCTGGCCAGGCACCCCGACGCCGTGGTGATCGCGAACTGCGATGACGTTCTGGTTGCCTCCGCGGCCTACGACGCACCGAATGTCGTGTGGGTCGCGGCGGGCGGCGGCTGGGCGGGCGACTCGGTGAGCTGCCCGCGCAGCGGCGAGCCGATCGTCTGGGAGGAGCGCACGGGCGACGCGACGGGCATCGCCTACAACCACTGGCGCAGCACCGGCACCGACTTCGAGCGACCCACCCCCGACTGGTGGCTCGACGACGACCACCTCTATGGCCCGGACGGCTCGAAGATCCCGATGTCGCTGACGCTGCCGGGAAAGGCGAACCGCGGCAACGCCGCCCAGGCCGTCGCGGCGGCGGTCACGCTCGGCGCGCGCGCCGAGGACGCCGTCGCCGCGGCCGCCTCGGTCCGCGAGATCGCCGGTCGCTACAGCACCGTCCAGGTCGGCGCGCACACGCTGCGGATGCTCCTGGCCAAGAACCCGGCCGGCTGGCAGGAGGCGCTGTCGATGATCGACCACGACGTCGACGGGCTGGTCATCGCGGTCAACGGTCAGGTGCCCGACGGCGAGGACCTGTCCTGGCTGTGGGACGTTCGGTTCGAGCATTTCGAGGGCGTCAAGGTGGTGGCCTCCGGTGAGCGGGCGACGGACCTCGCGGTCCGCCTGACCTACGCCGGTGTCGAGCACACATTGGAGCCGAACCCACTGCGCGCCATCGCATCCTGTCCGCCCGGACGGGTCGAGGTGCTGGCCAACTACACGGCGTTCCGTGACCTGAACACGGCCATCGCGAAGGAGAACAGGGATGCCTGAGTCGACGGTCCGGATCGGGTTGGTGCTGCCCGACGTGATGGGAACCTACGGCGACAGCGGCAATGCGCTGATCCTGCGCCAGAGGCTGCGGATGCGCGGCATCGACGCAGAGATCGTCGAGATCACGCTGTCCGATCCGGTGCCCGAGTCGCTGGACGTCTACACCCTCGGCGGTGCGGAGGATTCGGCGCAGCGCCTCGCGACCCGGCACCTGGCCCGTTACCCGGGACTGCAGAAGGCGGCCGGGCGGGGCGCCCCCGTGCTCGCGATCTGCGCGGCCATCCAGGTGCTGGGGCACTGGTACGAGACCTCGGCGGGCGAACGCGTCGAAGGCGTGTCGCTGCTCGACGTCACCACCTCGCCTCAGGCCGAGCGCTCGATCGGCGAGGTGATCACCCGACCCCAGCTCGACGGGCTGACCCAGCCGCTCACCGGGTTCGAGAACCATCGCGGCGGCACCAGCCTCGGCGCGGACGCGAAGCCGCTCGGCCGGGTCACGCACGGCGTCGGCAACGGCGTCGGCGACGGACTGGAGGGCGTGGTGCAGGGCTCGGTGATCAGCACCTACATGCACGGCCCCGCGCTGGCCCGCAACCCTGAGCTGGCGGACCTGCTGCTGGCCCGCGCGCTGGGTGTCGACGCCCTCGAGCCGCTGGAGCTCGAGGAGGTCGACCGGCTGCGCCGGGAACGCCTCGCGGTCGGCCGATAGAACCCTCGTCCGGGTGACGGCTGCAATTACAATCCGTATTTTAACGAAATAGCCCTCTCGCGATCCGGCACGGCGCTAGCCTCGGAGCCATTCGAGCTCGAGCACCATGCCAATGTCACTCGATCGAAAGAGGAGAACCCTCCGTGTCCCACCGCACCCTCATCCGGACCAGGTCGGCGGCGGCTCTCGCCCTGACTGCCGGCCTCCTGCTCGCTCCCGTCCCGTCGATCGCCGCGGCCGCACCGACGACGGTCGTCGCGCCGGCCGCGGTCGACCACTCGCTGCACCTGACGGGTGCCCCGAACGCCCGCGACCTGGGCGGTTACACCACCTCCGACGGGAAGACCGTCCGATCCGGGCTGGTGCTGCGCAGCGACGCGCTCAACGCCCTCACCGCGGACGACCTCGCCAAGCTCGTGCAGCTGAACGTCAAGACGGTCGAAGATCTGCGCACCTCCTACGAGCAGGCCCTCGAGCAGGACAAGATCCCCGCGGGCGCCACCGTGTACCACCGCGACGTGTTCGGCGGAGGCGGCGATCCGCTCGCGATCGTGGATCTGGGGCGGGCCTACAAGTTCATGGCCAGCGATCCCGCCGCCTACGCCGCGTTCCGGGCCGTCCTGCTGGACATCAAGAACTCCCCCGACCCCGTGCTCTACCACTGCACAAGCGGCAAGGACCGGACCGGCTTCCTGTCGGCTGTGCTGCTCACGATCCTCGGCGTCCCGCGCGAGACCGTGAACGAGGACTTCATGCTCAGCAACGACTACCTCGCCGGTGACGGCGGCGGGTCGAGCGTCACCGGGAGCATCCAGTCCAACACCGTGGAGCAGGCCTGGCTCGACTCCGCCTTCGCCACCGCGAACGAGAAGTTCGGCAGCTTCGACAACTACGTGAGCCAGGGGCTCGGTCTGACGAGCCAGGACATCGCCGACCTCAAGGCCAAACTGCTCAGCTGATCGGGGCCAAGGTCTCGAACCTCCCCCAGACAGGGGTTCGGCCGGGGATGTAGCGACTAATCGCATCCTCGGCCGGATCTCTGCTTCTCAAGTTTCCGACCGTTACCGGCCTCTCTTCTTGATCCGCACTCTTGAGGGTACGCCCGGATCCGTACCCTCTGCAATAGTTCTGACCTGCGAATCAGGGGTTGTTTCCGTGGCGACGCGACCTGTCCGCGATTGCGAAATCGCTCGGCGTGGACGATCGTCAGAAGTACCGATACGACAGCGTCGGACGCCGTTCCGGGAGGCACCATGGCAGCACCGAGCCCGTGGCCCACGATTCACGCCGAGCGGTCGGCCCTCGCCGACGACCTCGCCTCGCTCACCGAGGAGCAATGGTCAACCCCGTCGCTGTGCGGGCAGTGGTCGGTGTGGGAGACGCTCGGTCACATGACCGCGACCGCGAAGATGACGCGCCCACGGTTCCTCCGCAAGATGGCGGGGACCGGGTTCCGGTTCGAACCGATGTTCGCGAGGGAGATCGCACGGGAGACCGCGGGCACGCCCGCCGACACCCTCGCCGAGTTTCGCGCCGTCATGGGTGCGTCCACCGGCCCACCCGGCCCGGTCGACACCTGGCTGGGCGAGACGATCGTGCATGCCGAAGACATCCGGCGTCCCCTCGGCATCACGCACGAGTACCCGCAGGACGCACTGATCCGCGTCGCGGACTTCTTCAAGGGCTCGAACCTGCTCATCGGCACGAAGACCCGCATTTCCGGACTCACCCTCCGTGCCGAGGACGCCGACTGGTCGACGGGGTCCGGGCCGGAGGTGACCGGACCGATGCTCTCCCTCGTCCTCGCGATGACGGGACGGCCCGCCGGACTGGGTGACCTGTCCGGTGACGGCCTGGCCACGCTCACCGAACGGGTCTGACCCGGCGCGCCGTCCCTAGACCGCTACTGCTGCTGGATCGAGGAGATCTGGAAGTTCGCGCCCAGCGGATCGGCCACCGCCGCCAACCGGCCGAACGGCGTGTCCTCCGCGGGGCGGACGACCGTGCCCCCGAGTTCGATCACCTTCTCGAGCGCCAGATCCGTGTCCTGCACCCCGACGTAGAACTGCCAGAACGACGGGACACCCTCGGGCAGGAACCCGGATGCGTCCATCGCGCCCGCCACCATCTCGTCGCCGATCTTGGCCTGGGAGTAGCGGAACTCGTCGCCGTCGCCGATCGCGTCGTACCTCCAGCCGAACACGCTCTCGTAGAAAGGCAACGCGGCCGCGTAGTCGCGGGACATCGTCTCGAACCAGACCGGGGCGCCCGCCTCGTCCACCAGACCGAATCCACGGTGCTGATCGGCCTGCCAGACACCGACCACGGCGCCGGCCGGGTCACCGATGATCGCCATCGTGCCCTGGTCGCCGACCACCATCGCGGGCATCATCACCTGACCGCCCGCCGCCGCGGCCTTGTCCGCGGTCGCCGCCGCGTCCTCGGACGCGAGGTAGACGGTCCAGACGTTGCCGTACGGATTGCCCTCCTGCTGCGGCCCGAGGCCTGCGATGGGCTTGCCGTCCTTGCTGAAGATCGAGTAGCCGCCGTACTGCGGGTCCTCGTTGGTATCGGCCGCCCACCCGAAGAGACCGGAGTAGAAGGGGATGACGCGCTGCGGGTCCGAACTGGTCAGGTCCACCCAACACGGGGCACCGACGATGGATTTGGGTTCAGGCACTGCTGTCTCCTATGGCCGAGGTATGGCTGCTGACGGTGTGCGGTGCCGAACCTACGCTCCCGCACCGACATCCGCGCGGGTCATGCGGGCGGGCACTCGTCCGGCGCGGCGATCCCACGCAACCGCTCGTCGAGCCAATGGAGCGCGCCCGGGTAGCCGGTGACCGCGGCGATGAGGTGCTCGCCGAACACCTCCCGGTACACCGCGGGGACGCCGAGTCCGCACTGCTCCGCGTAGAGGGCCCGCGCCCCCGCGGCCGGGATCCAGAACTCCTGCGCGCCGTTGTAGATGTACAGCGGGGCGCCGGACGCGATGCCTGCCATCTTCATGTCGCGATAGAGCTCGCGGGCCTGCGGCGAGGCGAACGGGTTGTCGATGTCGGCCATCACCTCCATCGGCAGGAACGTCACACCCGCCGCGCCGAGCGTGACGACGCACTGGTCCTTGAGCGGGGAGGTGGCCAGCTGCTGCGCCAGGTTGTTGGCGAGGCCGAGGATCTCGGTCCGTTCCCTGGCGATCCCCAGGGTCGCGCCGTGGAACAACCCTGTCGCGAGGTTGCCGTTCATGCTCCGGGTGAGCATCTCGAAGTCGGCGGGAACCCCGCCGAGCGCGGCACCGACGATGTCGCCGGACAGGTCCGGGGCGTAAGAGTCGATCAGCTTGACCGCGCCGTGGGTGGCGATCGCCCCGCCCGAGTAGCCCGTCATCGCGATCCTGCTCGCGCCGAACTCGTCGGGTAGCGCGCGGCGCAGTCCGCGGATGATGTCCAGGACCGCGTGCCCGGCGACATACGGCTCGGCGTAGGCCATCCGCGGTCCCTCGTGGTCGGGGATGAGGACCGCGTAGCCGTGCAGGGTCGCCAACGCGGTCGTCGGCGGGACGACGTCGGCAACGTTGGTCGACAGGCTCAGGCCGTGCGCCAACGTGTAGCCGGGCGTGCAGGCGCGCCCGAGCGCATCGATGGGCAGGTTGTTGACCACGACCGGACGGCCGCCCGGCCCCGTCCACGGTGTGGCGGGGATGACCACCGTCGCGGTCGCGAACGATGGCACGCCCGCCGAGTCGGTCGTCCGGACCTTGAGCTGCCGGACCTCGCGCACCGGTGCACCGACGAAGGGAGCCGCCGCAGCGGTCACGTCCCGCGTCGCGAGCACGTCACCGTTCGCGCTGTCCCCCATCGAATCCGGCCACTCGTCGAAGAACGGGTCGCCCACGTCCGAGGGCATGACCGCGATCCGCAGCGCCTGGATGCCGGCGGGCTCGCCCGGAGCGGCCCCTATCGGCGGCACCTCGCCCGGCGGGGGGCCGAACGCCGGAGGCGGCACGATCGAATCGATGACTGCCGGGAGCCCGGCGCCGGGCGGCGACGGAACAACCTCCTGCCCACCAGCCGTCCCCTGTCCGGGAGACACCGCGAGCGCGATCGCACAGGAGCACACGAGCACCCCGATTCGGGTGTGCCACGCGAGGCCACCCGTGGTCGGGCATGACCCTGGTCCAGGGACCGGCATACACCCACGCTAACACCGGAATCTGCCGTCACGACGCAGCCGAACCGGGTCGACCAACCGGTCGAGTCAGAGGGTCCGGCGCCCCGAGAGAGCCCGCCCGAGGGTGAGTTCGTCGGCGAACTCCAGGTCTCCGCCCATCGGCAGACCCGAGGCCAGCCGGGAGACCGTCAGGCCGGGGAAGTCGCGCAGCATCCGCACCAGATACGTCGCGGTGGCCTCGCCCTCGGTGTTCGGATCGGTCGCGATGATCACCTCCGAGACGTCGACGCCGTCCTCCTGATTGCCGATGCGCGCCAACAGCTCCCGAATACGGAGCTGGTCCGGGCCGACACCGCTGAGCGGGTCGAGCGCGCCGCCGAGCACGTGGTACCGGCCACGGAACTCCCGCGTCCGTTCCACCGCCTGGACGTCCTTCGGCTCCTCGACGACACAGATGACGGTGCGGTCGCGGCGGGCGTCCGCGCAGATCCGGCACTTCTCCTTGTCGGACACCGTCCCGCACACGACGCAGAACTGCACCCCGTCGCGGACCCGCTGCAGCGCGTTCTGCAGCCGGTCGATGTCCGGCGGCTCCACACTGAGCAGGTGGAAGGCGATGCGCTGCGCGCTCTTGGGCCCGATGCCCGGCAGCTTGCCGAGCTCGTCGATCAGATCCTGTACCGGACCCTCGTACACCGCGGCCTCTAGAAGGGGAGCCCGGGCAGGCCGCCCGCGAGGGGGCCGAGCTTGCCCGCCGCGATCTCCTGCGCCTTGCCCGATGCGTCCGCGATCGCACCGATCACCAGGTCTTGCAGGGTCTCGACGTCGTCGGGATCGACGACCTTCGGGTCGATCGTCAACGCGACGACCTCGCCGGTCCCCTTGACCGTGGCGGTCACGAGTCCACCGCCGGCCTGGCCGGTGACCTCCGCCTCGGCGATCTCTGCCTGCGCGGCCATCAGGTGCTGCTGCATCTGCTGGGCCTGCGCGAGGAGCTGCTGCATATCGGGTTGTCCACCGGGCTGCACGTCGATGTCCTTTCTGCGTGTTGCCCCGTCAGCGTAGCCGCATCCGGATAGCGTGGGTCCGTGCGTGCGAAGTCGGCCGGGTACCGGAGCGTCCTGCTCGCGGCCGCCGCTGCCTCGGCGCTGGCGCTGTCCGGCTGCACGATCCCAACCGAGACCGCCGCGGGCGTGACCGCGGCCCCCACCACCACCGCCGTCGAGCTGGTGCGATCGGCCTCGCTCCAGGGCAAGACGGTGTTCCTCGATCCCGGCCACAACGGTGCCAACGACGCGGGCATGAGCGCGCAGGTCCCGACCGGGCGCGGCGGCACCAAGGAATGCCAGACCACCGGCACCAGCACCGACGGCGGCTTCCCCGAGCACTCGCTCAACTGGGAGGTCGTCGCCCAGATGCGCACCGAGCTCGAGAATCTCGGCGCCCGGGTGCTGCTGAGCCGCGCCGACGACACCTCCGTCGCCGCGTGCGTGGACCGGCGGGCCGCCGACGCCAATGCATCCGGTGCCGACGTGGTCGTCGCGATCCACGCCGACGGCGCCGCACCGGACCAGCACGGATTCCACGTCTGTTTCTCGGCGCCGTCACTGAATACGGTTCAGGCCGGCGCCTCGGTCGCGTTCGCCAAGTCCATGCGCGACGCACTCCAGACGTCCGGCCTCATCCCATCCACCTACGTCGGCACCGGCGGACTGATGCCCCGCGACGACCTCAGCGGACTCAACCTGTCCGAGCGGCCGTCGATCCTGGTCGAGCTGGGCAACATGCGCAACGCGGACGAGGCGCGCGCCATGACCAGCGAGGAGGGCCGGACCCGGTACGCGCAGGCGGTGGTGTTCGGCATCGTCCGCTATCTCGACGGCCGCTGACCGAACGCATCGGTCAGCGACCGCGGCGGGGCCGCGTCAGGCCAGCTCGCGGGCCAGGTTCGCCAGCACGGCCGCCTGGATCTTCCGCAGCCCGCCCGGCGCGAAGGTGCGCTCGAAGAAGCCGCCGATGCCGCCCGCGCCCTTCCACTCGGTGGTCGTGGTGACCGTGGACCCGGCACCGGACGGGGCGACGGTCCAGGTGGTGACGAGGGTGGAGTTGGCATCCTTCTCGGTGACGGTGTTGCCGTCGACGGTCACGGTGGCCTTGATGTCACGCGAACGCTTCTCGGTCGCCTTCAGCGTCCACTGCGCGACCGTGCCCGCACCCTGGCCGCCCTCGAGGACCCGGTAATCCAGGTACTGCTCGGTGAGGATGCGGGGTCGCACCGTCTCGTAGTCGGTGAGCGCCGCGAGCGCCCGCTCCGGTGCCGCCGCGACCTCGACCGAACTGCTGGCGCTGACCTGTCCCACTGTGGATCTCCTTGGCTCTGCTCGCCGGACCCCGGAGGACCCGTCCGACTCGACGCTGTGTGTGGCCGACCCCGTCATCGTGCCCGCTCCGAGAACCGACGGGCCAGCCCGCTCGGCCCTGTGTGTGTCGGATCACAGCGGAGCCACGAACCCCGGATCGCGACCGGTTCGCAACATTTGCGTGACGTTTCGCCGCACCGACTTCCACTTGGGTGGCCGGTGTCGCACCCAGGCGATAGCGTCGGGGGGTGGCTGCCTCTCAGAGTGCGTTGCAACGACTGGGTCGACGAACATCCACGCCGGGTCTCACCGGCGCGGCGGCCCATCGTGCCGGTGTCCAGCGTCTGCTCGCCAGTTACCACGCGATCCCGCCCTCCGCGACGGTGCGCCTGGCGAAGAAGACCTCAAACCTGTTCCGGGCGCGGGCAAAGACGAATGCGCCCGGCCTGGACGTATCCGGACTCGGCGGGGTGATCTCGGTCGACCCCACCGCCCGCACCGCCGACGTCGCGGGCATGTGCACCTACGAGGACCTTGTCGCCGCGACCCTGCCATACGGCCTGGCGCCGCTGGTGGTCCCCCAACTCAAGACCATCACCCTCGGGGGCGCCGTCACCGGCCTCGGCATCGAGTCGACCTCGTTCCGGAACGGGCTGCCGCACGAGTCGGTGCTCGAGATCGACGTGCTGACCGGCAGCGGGGAGATCATCACCGCTACCCCTGACGGCGAGCACTCCGACCTGTTCTGGGGGTTCCCCAATTCGTATGGAACCCTCGGCTACTCCACCCGGCTCCGCATCGAACTCGAACCGGTGAAACCGTTTGTCGCGCTGAGGCACCTGCGCTTCGACGACCTCACCGACCTGCAGAACGCGATGGACCGCATCGGCACCGATCGTAGCCACGACGGCATCGCGGTGGACTACCTCGACGGCGTGGTCTTCTCCGCGACCGAGGCCTATCTGACCCTCGGCACGCAGACCGACGAGGGCGGCCCGGTCAGCGACTACACGGGTCAACAGATCTACTACCGCTCGCTGCAGCAGCGATCCACGGATCGGCTCACGATCGCGGACTACCTGTGGCGCTGGGACACCGACTGGTTCTGGTGCTCGCGGGCATTCGGCGCGCAGAATCCGCGGATCAGGCGCGTGTGGCCGAAGCGCTACCGGCGCAGCAGTTTCTACTGGAAGCTGATCGCCCTCGACCAGAAGTACGACATCGGCGACCGGCTCGAACGCCGCAAGGGCAATCCTCCGCGCGAGCGGGTCGTGCAGGACGTCGAGGTACCGATCGAGCACACCGCGGACTTCGTGTCCTGGTTCCTGCGCGAGATCCCCATCGAGCCGTTGTGGCTGTGCCCGCTGCGGTTGCGCGAGCCGGGGCCCGCGGGCGCGTCCGCCCTGCGGCCGTGGCCGCTGTATCCGCTCGAGCCCAAGCGCACCTATGTCAACGTCGGCTTCTGGTCGTCGGTGCCGATCACGCCGGGCGCCCCCGAGGGCGCGGCAAACCGGCTGATCGAGGACACCGTCGGACGGTTCGAAGGGCACAAGTCCCTGTACTCGGACTCCTACTACGACGCCGACGACTTCGCCCGCCTCTACGGCGGCGACAACTACTCCATCCTGAAGCAGAAGTACGACCCCGATTCGCGACTATTGGACCTGTATTCGAAGGCGGTGCAACGCAAGTGACCACGTTCAAAGACGCCAGTACCCAGACCCGCAACGGCCACCACAAGCTCTCGATCGCCGAGATCCTCGAGACCGTCGCGGACGGTGACATCCCGGTCCGCTTCACGGCATACGACGGCAGCGCCGCGGGCCCGGAGGACGCCGAATACGGCCTGACGCTCAAGTCCCCGCGAGGCACCACCTACCTGGCGACCGCGCCCGGCGACCTCGGCATGGCACGCGCCTACGTCGCGGGCGATCTCGAGGCGACCGGCGTCCACCCCGGGGACCCGTACGAGGTCCTCCGGGTGATGGGCGACGACCTGCACTTCCGGCGGCCGTCGGCGCTGACGATCGCGAGCATCACCCGCTCGCTCGGCTGGGACCTGCTGCGGCCCATCGCCCCTCCGCCGCAGGAGGCCCTCCCCCGCTGGCGCCGGCTCGCAGAAGGCATGCGCCACTCCAAGACCCGCGACGCCGAGGTCATCCACCATCACTACGACGTGTCGAACACCTTCTACGAGCACGTGCTCGGCCCCTCGATGACCTACACCTGCGCGGCCTACAAGTCTCCGAACCAGAGTCTCGAGGACGCACAGGAGAACAAGTACCGGCTGGTGTTCGACAAGCTCGGGCTCAAGGCCGGCGACCGACTGCTCGACATCGGCTGCGGCTGGGGCTCGATGGTCCGTTTCGCCGCCCGCCGCGGCGTCAAGGTGATCGGGGTGACGCTGTCCGCCGAGCAGGCCGCGTGGGCGCAGAAGGCCATCGCCGACGAGGACCTCTCGGATCTCGCCGAGGTCCGGCACTCCGACTACCGGGACATCACCGAGACCGGCTTCGACGCGGTGTCCTCGATCGGGCTGACCGAGCACATCGGGGTGCACAACTACCCCGCCTACTTCGGTTTCATCCAGTCCAAGCTGCGCGACGGCGGCCGGCTGCTCAACCACTGCATCACCCGCCCGGACAACCGGCACCAGGCGCGCGCAGGCGGGTTCATCGACCGTTACGTGTTCCCGGACGGCGAGCTGACCGGGTCGGGCCGGATCATCACCGAGATCCAGAACATCGGCCTCGAGGTCCGACACGAGGAGAACCTGCGCGAGCACTACGCGCTGACCCTCAAGGCCTGGTGCCAGAACCTGGTGGACAACTGGGACGCCTGCGTCGCGGAGGTCGGCGAGGGCACGGCGCGGGTGTGGGGGCTCTACATGGCCGGTTCGCGGCTGGGGTTCGAACGCAATGTGGTGCAGCTGCACCAGGTGCTGGCCGTCAAGCTCGGCCCGAAGGGCCAGGCCGAGGTGCCACTGCGCCCGTGGTGGAAGGGCTGATCGCACTCCCCATCGACTGACGGTGCCCGTCGTCCGGACCGACCGGACGACGGGCACCGTCAGTCTGGGTGGCGATCGCCGGCGACTCACTCGGCCGGGGCACCCTGCCGGACGCCACGGGCGATCTCGGCGGCGGCGCTCTGCACCGCCGCACTCATCCTGCGGTCCGTGGTGATTCGGCTGAGCGGTCCGCAGATCGAGAGGGCCGCTGGTGTCGGGTGCCCGTGCGCGATCGGCGCGGCGACGCACCCGAGGCCGGGCAACGCCTCACCGCGGTCGTATGCGACCCCCTCGACGGCGACCCGATCGAGCTCGTCCTCCAGCTCGCGCCTGCCGCCTGACCGCTGCACGTCCCGCCGGTTCAGCCGACCGAACACCGGCTGGTCGAGCGCCTCCCGCGGGAGGGAGCTCAGCAGCGCCTTGCCCACCGCCGACCGGTTCGCCGGGTACCGGCCACCGATGCGCGACGGGATCTTGGCGCCGAACGAGCCGGAGATCTTCTCCCAGTAGACGCCGTCGGCCCCGTCGAGGAAGGCCAGGTGGACCACGGCCCCCGTGGTTCGGTGCAGCTCCTGCATCATCGGCAGGGCGGTCCGGTGGAACCAGTGGTTGCGCACCGCCCTCGATCCCAGCTCGAACAATCGGACGCCGATCTCGTACCGCGTCCCGACCCGGGTGAGCCACCGCCTCTGCACCATCTTCTCGAGCAGTCGATGCGCCGATGACGTCGGGATCCCCGTGAGTCGAGACGTCTCACTGAGGGTGAGGTGCCCGCAGTCGTCAAGTGCCTGCAGCACCAGCTCGATCCTGTCGAACATCGCCATGGATTGCGTCTGCTCATGTTCGTTCACCGCCACGACGCCCTCTCTCGCCCGAATCGGCTAGACGCCGAATCCACCGGACACCGAGATCTGTTGCCCGGTGATGTAATTGGCCTCGTTCGACGCCAGGAACACGCAGGCCGCCCCGATGTCGGCGGGCTTGCCCCAGCGCTTGAGCGGCACCAGCTTGTGGACCTCTCGTTCCCACTCCTCATCGAAGACGCCCTGCGCCTTGAGCTCGAGGAACATGCCCGCCTCGATGACACCGACCAGCACCGAGTTGGCCCGGATATTGTGCGCGCCTTCCTCCTTCGCGATGCCGCGGATCAGCGATTCGTTCGCTGCCTTCGGGATCACCGACAAACCGTCGAGCGCCGGGAACCAGTGGTCACCCGCGGACCCGAGGTGGACGAACGAGCCCCCGCCGTGCTCGCGAAAGTGCGGCAGCACGGCGTGTGCGGCGGTGAACAGTCCGAGGGTCTCGATCTCGATCGACCGCCGGTACTGCGCGGGGGTGGTCTCGGCGACGGTGATCTGGTCGACGACCGGGCCCGCTCCCCACACCACGGTATGGATCCGCGAGTGTTCGCCGACCACCTCCCCGAGCACCCGCGAGACGTCCTCGTCGGCGCGGACGTCGACCTGGTGCGCGCTCGCCTTCACTCCCAGCGCCCGCAGCTCGGTCACCGTTTCCTCGGCCACCTCACGCTTGGAGTTGTAGCAGACAGCGACGGCACTGCCTGCGCGGGCGAACTCCCGGGCGACCCCGCGCCCGATGCCGCCGCTGCCACCGAACACCAGGGCGGCGCCCTCCGGAAGGCTCAATGTCAGCATGTTCGTGCCCCTTCGTGTCCGATACCGCTCCGCCGCTGAAGGCTTCGCGATGTGAATGTGGCCAGGAAATGTGCTCCAGGCCACACCGGCTGAACGTAGCGGCCGCACCCACCGGCGAACATACGGTTTCCCTCGTCGCGGGAAACCACAGGTCACCGTGCTGATCGGCGCCATCGAATCCCCGTGAGCGGGCGGTCTCCGCGGCTACCGTGGCCCAATGGGTACCTCCATGCCGTCCACCTGTGTCATCGCCAGCTTCGCCGTCCTCCCCATGCCCGCCACGGCACCTTCGACGCACGCCGGTAGCCCAGGTGATGAGATGACACGGTGAGCCGCGCACAGGAGGACACCAACCGGCGGATGCTTCGCGCCCGCGACGCGATGGACCGCATGTACGCGGATCCGCTCGACATCCCGACTCTCGCCCGAATCGCCCACGTGTCCGAGGCGCATTTCATCCGGACCTTCCGTTCCACCTTCGGGGAAACCCCGCATCGCTACCTTCAACGGCGGCGGGTCGAGCGGGCGATGTTCCTGCTGCGTGAAACCGATCGGAGCGTCACCGACATCTGTTTCGAGGTCGGCTTCTCGAGTCTCGGAACATTCAGCAGGACGTTCCGAGACATCGTCAAGGAACCCGCCACCGACTACCGCAAGCGCAACCACGAGATGCCCGTCCCCACGTGCTTCGTGCGGTCGTGGACGCGACCGAGCAGTTTTGGATAAGCACGCGAATCCGCTTACTGCTTACAGTGATTGGCATGTACAAGGCAATCACGCAATCGCAGATTTTCGTCCTCGACCAAGATGAGGCGCTCGACTTCTACGTCAACAAGCTGGGCCTCGAGTTGCACACGGATCAAGACCTCGGCTTCATGCGCTGGCTGACGGTCAACGTGCCGGGCGATCCGGGCCGCCAGATCCTGCTGGAGAAGCCGGGCCCTCCCGCGATGAACGAGGCCATGGCGGCGCAGGTCCGCGACATGGTGACCAAGGGCGCGATGGGCGGGTGGCTGTGCATCAGCACCGATGACGCTCACAAGACCTACGAGACACTGAAGGCCCGGGGTGTCGAGCTCACCGACGAGCCGACGGAGCGACCGTATGGCGTCGACTTCGGAATCCGTGACCCGTTCGGCAACGCCATCCGAATCGGGCAGATGAACACGCCTGCATAGCGCAAAACACCTGTCGTCCCATCGAATTCACAATCCGCACCCGCTAGACCAAGAAAGGCACGGCAGCCCGCCCGATCGCTGCAAGGTGATCGAGCGGGAATTCGGCGATCCCACAGCACCTTGCTCGACTTCATCAGCGACGGCCGGGAACGGCCCTGCATCGAACCAATCAGGAGTGGACGCCATGAAAACGATCACCAGGTCGCTGCAAGTTGTGGCTGCCTTTGCTATTTCCGCCGCGCTCATGACGGGATGCACCACTGGCAACGCGGAGGGCATCGGCACCACGGAAACCACAAGTACCGGCAATCAAGGTCCCGTTGCAGACAGGGCAAGCGACGACGGCGAAGGCCACTACGCCGCGATCAACGGCCTCGAGTTGTACTACGAGATCCACGGCACCGGCCGACCCCTCGTCCTGATCCACGGGGGCCTGGACACCATCGACTCCGCGTTCGGAACACTACTGCCGGAGCTCGCGAAGACCAGGCAGGTCATCGCCGTCGAACTCCAGGCCCACGGGCACACGGCCGACATCGATCGCCCACTGCGCTACGAGCTGATGGCCGACGACATCGCCGGTCTCGTCTCGCACCTCGGACTCGAGAAGGTCGACGTCCTCGGATATTCGCTGGGCGGCGGCGTCGCCCTGCAGCTGGGAAGCCGAAACCCGGACCTGGTGAACAAGCTGGTGGTCACGTCGGCCCCCTATAGAAGTGATGGGTGGTATCCCGAGGTTCGGGCCGGAATGGCGGCGATGAACCCCGACGCCATGATCGAGACCCCCATGCACGAGATCTACGCCCGGACCGCACCGAAACCGAACGAGTGGCCCGCACTGGTGACCAAGACGAGGCAACTGCTCGCCGAGGACTACGACTGGACGGCTTCCGTCGCCTCGATCACGGCGCCAACACTCGTCGTGGTCGCCGACGGCGACAGCGTTCGCCTCACCCACGCGGTCGAGCTGTTCGGCCTGCTCGGCGGTGGAAAGGCCGATGGCGCAATGGGCGGCCCCCCGAGCTCCCGGCTGGCAGTCGTCCCCGGGTCGCTGCACTACAACATCCTGAGCCGGGCCGACCTACTGCTGCCGATCATCACCCCGTTCCTCGACGGGCCCACCCCGCCGTGACCTCGACGTCGGCATGAACGCCGAAGGCCCCTTTCGTTCGACACTCCGAACGAAAGGGGCCTTCGGGCTATCGGCGCCTAGGCCTTCAGCGAGGCGGGCGGGGTGAAGCGCTCGCCGTACTTGGCGGCGAGCTCCTCCGCGCGCTTGACGAAGCCGGCCTTGCCGCCCTCGTAGCCGAGGACGTACTGGTGAACGCCACCGGTCCAGGCCGGGAAGCCGATGCCCATGATCGAGCCGATGTTGGCGTCGGCGCTGGTCATCAGGACGCCCTCGTCGAAGCACTTCTGCGTCTCGATGGCCTCGATGAACAGCATCCGCTCGATGAGGTCCTGGATCGGGGCCTGGTTCGAGCCCGAGTTGAACTGCTCGCGCAGGCCCGCCCACAGGCCGGTGCGCTTGCCGTCGACGTAGTCGTAGAAGCCCGCACCGCCGAGGCGGCCCTTGCGGTCGTTGCCCTCGACGAGGAAGTTGATGACGTCGCCTGCCGGATCGGCGGGCAGTTCCTTGCCCTCGGCCAGCGCCGCGGCCTTGGACTCCGCGCGGATCTTCTGCATCAGCGTCAGGTTCAGCTCGTCCGAGAGCTGCAGCGGCGCCGCCGGGTAACCGGCCTGCATGCCCGCCTGCTCGATGGTGGCCGGCTCGATGCCCTCGGCGACCATGCCGATGGCCTCGTTGATGAAGGTGCCGATGACGCGCGAGGTGAAGAAGCCACGCGAGTCGTTGACCACGATCGGGGTCTTGCGGATGGCCTGGACGAAGTCGAACACCCGGGCCAGCGCCTCGTCGGAGGTCTTCTCACCGCGGATGATCTCCACAAGCGGCATCTTGTCGACGGGCGAGAAGAAGTGGATGCCGATGAAGTCTTCCTGGCGCTTGACGCCGGTCGCGAGACCGGTGATCGGCAGCGTCGAGGTGTTGGACCCGAGCAGCGCGTTCGGCTCGACGATGTCCTCGATCTCCTGGAACACCTTGTGCTTGAGGTCCTGCGACTCGAACACGGCCTCGACGACGAAGTCGACGCCCGCGAAGTCCGCCGCGTCCGCGGACGGGGTGATGCGCGCCAGCAGGGCGTCCGACTTCTCCTGCGTGGTCTTGCCGCGCGAGAGGGCCTTGGCCTCGATCTTCTCGGAGTACGCCTTGCCCTTGGTCGCCGCCTCGATGGTGACGTCCTTGAGCACGACCTCGAAGCCGGCCTTCGCCGAGACGTACGCGATGCCCGCGCCCATCATGCCGGCGCCGAGCACACCGATCTTCTTGATCTCGGTCTTCGCGACGCCCTCGGGGCGCGAGCCGCCGCCGTTGATCGACTGCAGGTCGAAGAAGAACGCCTGGATCATGTTCTTCGCGACCTGGCCGGTGACCAGCGAGGTGAAGTAACGCGACTCGATGGTCAGCGCGTTGTCGATGTCGACCTGCGAGCCCTCGACGGCCGCGGCCATGATCGCGCGCGGGGCCGGCATGGGCGCGCCCTTGAGGGTCTTGCGCAGGTTCGCCGGGAACGCGGGCAGGTTCGCCGCGAATGCCGGGGTGGCGGGGGTGCCGCCGGGGATCTTGTAGCCCTTGACATCCCACGGCTGCACGCCGGACTCGGGGTTGGCCTTGATCCACGCCTTGGCGGCGGGGACGAGCTCCTCGACGGAGGAGACGACCTCGTCGACCAGGCCGACCTCCTTGGCCTGCACCGGTCCACGCTGCTGGCCCTGCAGCAGCATCTGGGTCAGCGCGGTCATCAGGCCGAACATACGGACGGTGCGGACGACGCCGCCGCCGCCGGGGAGCAGGCCGAGGGTGACCTCGGGCAGGCCGATCTTGACGCCCTTGACGTCCGCGGCGATGCGGTGGTGGGTGGCCAGCGCGATCTCGAGTCCGCCACCGAGCGCGGCACCGTTGATGCAGGTGACGACCGGCTTGCCGAGGGTCTCGAGGCGACGCAGGTCAGCCTTCAGCGTGATGCTGTGGTTGAAGATCTCCTCGGCGTTCTCGGGGCCGACCTTGATCATGTTCTTGAGGTCGCCGCCGGCGAAGAAGGTCTTCTTGCCGGAGGTCAGCACGACGCCGGTGATGGCGTCCTTCTCCGCGTACAGCCGGTCCACGGTGGCCTTCATCGAGGCGATGTAGGCCGCGTTCATGGTGTTCGCGCCCTGGTTGGGGTCGTCGATGGTGAGCACGACGATTCCGTCGGCGTCCTGCTCCCAGTTGATGATGTTCTGCTCGCTCACTGCTTCAGTTCTCCTGGTAGTCCGGGCCGCGTCAGACGCGCTCGATGATGGTGGCCACGCCCATGCCGCCGCCGATGCACAGCGTGATGAGCGCGTAGCGGGCGTTGCGCCGCTCGAGCTCGTCGACCATGGTTCCGGTGATCATGGCGCCGGTGGCTCCGAGCGGGTGGCCCATCGCGATGGCGCCGCCGTTGACGTTCAGCTTCTCGTCCGGGACGTTCATGTCCTTCTGGAACTTGAGCACCACGGAGGCGAACGCCTCGTTGATCTCGACGAGGTCCATGTCCTCGATCGTCAGACCCGCGGCGGCCAGCGCCTTCTTGGCGGCGGGCGTCGGGCCGGTCAGCATGATGGTCGAGTCGGCGCCGGAGGTGGCGGTGGCCACGACGCGGGCGCGCGGGGTCAGGCCCATGTCCTTGCCGGCCTGCTCGGAGCCGACGAGCACCAGCGCGGCGCCGTCGACGATGCCGGAGCTGTTGCCGCCGTGGTGGACGTGGTTGATCTTCTCGACGAAGTGGTACTTCTGCAGCGAGACGGCGTCGAAGCCGCCCATCTCGCCGACCGTCGCGAACGCGGGGGCGAGGGTGCCCAGCGACTCCGCCGTGGTGCCGGGGCGCATGTGCTCGTCGTTGTCGAGGATGGTGATGCCGTTGAGGTCCTTGACCGGCACGACGGACTTGGCGAAGTAGCCGCCCGCCCACGCCTTGGCGGCCAGGTCCTGCGAGCGCACCGCGTAGGCGTCGACGATGTCGCGGGTGAAGCCCTCGATGGTGGCGATCAGGTCGGCACCCACGCCCTGCGGCACGAAGTAGTTGTCGTAGTTGGTGGCCGGGTCCAGCGCCCACGGGCCGCCGTCGGAGCCCATCGGGACGCGGGACATCGACTCGACGCCGCCGGCGATGACCAGCTCGTCCCAGCCGGAGCGGACCTTCTGCGCGGCGATGTTGACGGCCTCGAGGCCGGAGGCACAGAAACGGTTGAGCTGCACGCCGCCGACGGTGTCGGGCAGGCCGGCGTCGTTGACCGCGATGCGCGCGATGTCCATGCCCTGGTCGCCGACCGGGGTGACGACACCGAGGACCAGATCCGAGATGCGGTTCTCGTCGAGGTCGGGGAAGCGCACGCGCAGCTCGTCGATCAGGCCGGTGACCAGCGAGATCGGCTTGACCGAGTGAAGCGAACCGGTCTTCTTTCCTCGGCCACGTGGGGTTCGGATGGCTTCATAAATGAATGCCTCTGTGGTCACTGTGAGGTGTTCCTTCCTGTGCACGGCTCCGCCGCGTGCGTGGTGTTCGCAATGGCAGTTCAAACGTCATCGCCGGGCGCCGACTCGAGCGGCGCCTGACCCGAGGCATAGACCTCGACGCAAGCCATACTAGAACTCGTTTCAAAATTGGGTCTAGGACCGAACCGAGCGGGCTCTGTGACCGTTGCGATCGTCACGACGGGCCGGGGTCCGGGTCGGTTCTAGGCACACGGCTCAGCCGAGGCCTGTCTGCCGCCACCGAATCTGCCGCTTTCCTGGAAGTGTCGCGACTCGCGGTGTTCAATAGGCCCTGGACAACCGCGGGCATCGCCGCGGGCAAGGTGCTGGTTCTCGAGGTTCTTCCTTCCCAAGGAGTTCTCATGACCATGACGTTCACCCAGCTCGACCTGCTCAGGGAGCTCGAGCCGACGGTCGAAGCCAATCTCAACCGGCACCTGTCGATGACCAAGAACTGGAATCCGCACGACTACGTGCCCTGGGACGAGGGCAGGAACTTCGCGGAAATGGGTGGGGTGGACTGGGACCCGGACCAGTCGCGGCTCTCCGAGCTGGCCAAGGTCGCCATGATCACGAACCTGCTGACCGAGGACAACCTGCCCTCGTATCACCGCGAGATCGCCGCCAGCTTCTCCCTCGACGGGGCGTGGGGCACCTGGGTCAACCGGTGGACGGCGGAGGAGAACCGGCACGGGATCGTCATGCGCGACTACCTGGTGGTCACCCGGGCCGTCGACCCTGTCCAGCTCGAGCAGTACCGGATGGAACACCTGACCAACGGCCTCGACTCACCGCTGAACGCCGCGTTCCTGCCGTCGGTGGCCTACGTGACGTTCCAGGAGCTCGCCACCCGGCTGTCGCACCGCAACACCGGGCATGCCTGCGCGGACGACGTCGCGGAGCGGATGCTGGACCGGATCGCGGCGGATGAGAACCTGCACATGGTCTTCTACCGAACCCTCGCAGGCGCCGCCATGGATCTCGTGCCCGACGCGGCGCTCGAGGCGATCACCGACGTGCTGCTCAATTTCCAGATGCCCGGCCAGTCCATGCCCGGCTTCCGGCGGAACGCGGTGCTCCTCGCCAAATACGGCATCTACGATCTCCGGCAGCATCTCGACGACGTCGTCATGCCGGTGCTCCGCATCTGGAACGTGTTCGAGCGCAACGACTTCACCGATGCGGGCGAGCGGGCGCGGGACCGGCTGGCGGCCCACCTCGACGATCTCCGCCGCGCTGCCGAGCGGTTCGAGGAATCGCGGGATCGGATGCTCGCCCGCGAGGCCGCGCGCGCGGAATAGTCGTCACGCGCCGGGCTGGCGACGGCAACGCTGGTCGGCAGCACCTCGCCGCCCTATCGTGATGGAACCGAAACCGGCACGAACGAGGGGCAGCAAGCCGATGCAGGGATCCATTGTGTGGCACTGGAACGTCAGTCTTCGAGCACGGCTGGTGTTCTGGTTCGCGAGAATCTTCATCAAACCGCTGTTCACGGTGTGGCCGATGTCCGATCGCGGCATCCTCGCGCTCGGGAAGCTCGATGAGTGGTCCGATCGGACGCCTGCCCCGAAGGGCGTGAGCATCGAGGCGGTGACACTGGGCGGGGTGCGGTGCGAGAAGGTCACCCATCCGAGGCGCGCAACCGACGCTCTGCAGGGCGCGACCATCCTCTACTTCCACGGCGGCGGATTCGTCTTCTGCGGGCTGGCCACCCATCGCGCCGCCTGCGGGGCACTCGCTGCCCGCTCGGGTGTCCCGGTGATCTCGGTCGAGTACCGGCAGCTGCCGTACGGCGGCATCGGCACCTCCCTGTTTGACGCGATGGCGGCCTACACCGCGCTGCTGGAGACCTGTGAGGACCCGACGCGGATCATCGTCGCCGGCGATTCCGCGGGCGGCTATCTCGCGATGAAGGTTGCCGAGATCACCGCGCTGCAGGGCATCACGCCGCCGGCAGCGGTCATCGGTTACTCGCCGCTGCTCAATGTCGACCTAGAGTCACACGACCCGGAATACATGAAGCGCGACGCCTACCTGCCGATGCGTCAGGTGCGCAAGCTCAAGGACCGCTGGCTCGCGGGTCCGGACCTGATCGTCGGGGCGCAGTCGCCGGTGGCGGCCGACCCGGCGCTGTTCCCGCCGGTGTTCCTCTCCGCCGCCGAGTACGAGTTGATGCGGCCCGACGTCGAGGTCATGACCGACCGTCTCGAGCGGGCGGGCCGGCCGGTGGAGACCCACCTGTGGAGCGGTCAGATCCACGCGTTCCCGGTGCTCGGCATCATGCTCGAGGAGAGCAAGACCCTCATCGCGCTCAGCATCGATTTCGCCAGGCGAAACGTGGCGTCGCGCGAGCGTCGTTCGGCCTAGTCCCTGCCCAACGACCCTGCGCGACCTCCCTTGCGTTCCAACGCTTGCGCCGATCCGCTCGGCGACGGCAGAACCATGTCGCCGTCGCCGAGCGGATGGGGTGCGTTCAGCCGAGTTTCGCGAGTAGGTCAGCGCGCTGGCGCGAACCCAGGCCGGACACCCGCCGTGTCTCGGCGATCCCGACGGACTCGGCGATGTCGCGAGCCTTGATCTTCCCGAAATGCGGAAGGGACTCGAGCAGGTAGAGCACCTTCGTTTTTCCGACGATCTCGTCCGACTCTGCTCGGTCCAGGATCTCGGTGAAGGTGAGTTTCCCCGACTTGAGGCCCTCACGAAGTTCCGACCGTGCCTTGCGGGACGCCGCTGCCTTCTCCAGGGCCGCGGCACGTTGTTCGGGAGTCAAGGTGGGCAGTGCCATGATGGGCATCCTCTCGCTTGGTTACCGACGAACCCAGGCTAGAACGGTGCCGTCGTTCGGCCGTTCATTGCTGAACTCGCGTGTCGGATCCAAATGGCGAATAACTCAAAGGCGACTGCGGAGCCTCGGTCAGGAGGCGATCAGCTCGTCGATCTGGTTGATCGCCGACGAGGCCCCCTCGACCACACCCATGTCCAGCACCTGCTGCAGCGCCCCGCCGCTTCCGCCGAGTGTGCACCTGTCGGGGCAAAGGCCCAGGACAGGCGACGACAGCTGCACACTCGGCGAGGCGGGCGCGGGAGGGTGAGCGAACGAGACGGGCTTGTCAGCCGTCGATTCGCTTGGCCCCGAGGTGGGTCTCCAGCAACTGGAGCGCGATCTCCTCGGGATCGCGGCGGACGGATGGATCGGCCGGCTCGGCGGCCTGCGCCATCATCTCTTCCTCGTCCTCCGGGGTGACCGACTCGGGCGTGGCGGGCGGCGGGCCCGGATCGTCCGGATAGTCGGGTTCCTCGGGCGGCGGGATGTCGTCCGCGCCGGACCCCGACGTCGCCTCGGTCCGCGGGGCGGGGGCGGATGCCGCCTGCTCCTGGCTCGGACGCGAGAATCGCGGCGCGCCCGCCGGTTTCGCCTGCTGTTGCCGGGCTGGCTGAGCACGTGGAGGAGCATCGGCGGGCGCGGCGGTACCGACCTCGCAGTCGATCGCCCAGTCCACTCCGAACACTTCCCGCAGCGCGTCGCGGATCACGTCGGCATTGCGCGGCTCCACCAGACGCTTGGCCAGCGGCGCGGAGGCATGGATGAGGATGAGGCGGTCGTTCTCCACCGCCCTGACGGTGGCGCCCGAGAGCATCACCTCGACGGTGCGGCTCCGGTCTCGCACCTTCGCCCTGACCTCGGACCACACGGCGCGGACCGCGGTGGCGTCGGGCTGACCGGCCGCTGCGGGCGCGGACACCGGCGGCGCGACCGGCTCGGATGGCGCCGGCTCGGGTTCCGCGACGGCCGCCGGTTCCGGTTCACGCGCAGGCACCTGCTCGACGGGGGGCGCAACGGATTCGGGCGTGACCGCTTCCCGGACAACAGGTTCCGAGACTACGGGCTCGGGGGCGACAGGCTCGGGTACGACGGGCTCCGGGACCGAAGGGGCCGGGGCAAGCGGTTCCGAGGCCGCGAGGGCGGGCTCCGGCGACTGCGGGACGGGCTCCGACGCCGCGGCGGACGCCTCGACCGGAGCGTCGGCCTGCTCCGCGGGTTGCGCCGCACTCGGCTCCGGTGCACCACGTTCGGCCGCCACGGGGGCGACGACCTCCGGCTGGACCGGCTCGGACCGAACCGGCGGCGCCGGTTCCGGCGACGCCGATTGAACGGGTTCCGGGTGCCGCTGCTGCGCCGCCGCGCGCTGCGACGGACGCTGGTAGATCGGCTCGGGCTCCGGGGTACTCGGGCGCGCCGCGGGCTCCGCGGGCGCGCTCGATCGTGTTCCGGCGACCGGCTCCGCCACCGGCAGGCCACCCTCGGCCCGCCGTTCGAGCCGCTCCAGCCGTTGCAGCACAGCCGATTCCGCATCCGTTGCGGACGGCAGGAGCATCCGGGCGCACATCACCTCGAGCAGCAGCCTGGGTGCCGTGGCCCCTCGCATCTCTCCCAGTCCTGCGTGCAGGACCTCGGCGTAGCGGGCCAGGGTCGCGGGACCGATCCGTTCCGCCTCCTCGCGGATCCGCTCGAGCACGTCCCCGGGCGCGTCGACCAGGCCGCGCTCACCCGCGTCGGGGACCGCCCGCATCAGGATCAGGTCGCGGATCCGCTCGAGCAGATCCACCGCGAATCGTCGCGGATCGTGGCCGGCGTCCATCACCTTGTCCACGGTGCCGAAGAGCGCGGCGCCGTCACCGGCGGCGAGCGCATCAACAGCGTCGTCGATGAGCGCGACGTCGGTGACGCCGAGCAGGGACAGCGCGCGCTGATAGGTGACGCCCTCGTCGCCCGCACCGGCCAGCAGCTGGTCGAGCACGCTGAGCGAGTCGCGCGGCGACCCGCCGCCCGCGCGGATCACCAGCGGATAGACCGGGGCCTCGACGGCGACGTTCTCCTGCGCGCAGATCTTCTCCAGCAGTCCGCGCATGGTCGACGGCGCCAGCAGCCGGAACGGGTAGTGGTGGGTGCGCGACCGGATCGTCGGCAGCACCTTCTCCGGCTCGGTGGTCGCGAAGACGAAGATCAGGTGCTCCGGCGGCTCCTCGACGATCTTGAGCAGTGCGTTGAAGCCCGCGGTGGTGACCATGTGGGCCTCGTCCACGATGAAGATGCGGTACCGGGACTCCGCGGGCGCGTAGAACGCCCGGTCACGCAGCTCGCGGGTGTCGTCGACGCCGCCGTGGCTTGCCGCGTCCAGCTCGATCACGTCGAGGTTGCCCGGGCCGCCGGGGGCGAGCGCCACGCACGACGAGCACACCCCGCACGGGGTGGAGGTCGGACCCTCCACACAGTTCAGCGACCGGGCCAGGATCCGGGCGGACGACGTCTTGCCGCAGCCGCGCGGGCCCGAGAACAGGTACGCGTGGTTGATGCGCCCCGCGTCGAGGGCGATGCTCAGGGGGTCGGTGACGTGCTCCTGCCCCACCACCTCCGCGAAGGTTGCCGGTCGATATTTCCGGTAGAGGGCCACGCGGAGAGGGTACCGGCGAAGGGCGACACCGCGTCGGCGGACCGCCGCCCCCGGGCTGCCGGCGCCGGATCCCGCACCTGCGCGACGGCCAGGGTGAGCGGATTCCGAAACACAGCCGCAACACATTGGCAGCGCGGGCGAAACCGTGACAGACCATCGTCACCACTCGCGTGCGGCCGAGGCCCACACGCGTGAGGAGAAACCGACGTGCCCGAGACCATCGACGCCGGAGCCACCGCATGGCTGCTGGTGAGCACCGCCCTGGTCCTTTTGATGACACCGGGGCTGGCCCTGTTCTACGGCGGCATGGTCCGCTCCAAGGGCGTGCTCAACATGATCATGATGAGTTTCGTCTCGATCGCCCTGGTCACCGTGGTCTGGCTGATCGTCGGCTACAGCCTCGCCTTCGGTGAGGACATCGGCGGCGGCCTGCTCGGCGGACTCGAGCACCTGGGGATGGCTGACATCACCCCGGCCACCGTGCACAGCGGCGTCCCCGAGTTCCTGTTCGCCACCTTCCAGTTGACCTTCGCGATCCTCACAGCCGCCTTGATCAGCGGTGCGATCGCGGACCGCACCAAGTTCTCCGCGTGGATGGTCTTCGTCCCGATCTGGACGCTGGCCGTCTACGCACCGGTCGCGCACTGGGTCTGGGGTCCGGACGGCTGGATCGCGCAGCTGGGCGCCCTCGACTACGCGGGCGGCCTCGTGGTCGAGATCGTCTCGGGCGCGTCCGGGCTGGCGCTGGCGCTGGTCCTCGGCCCCCGCATCGGCTTCCGTTCCGAGCCCATGCGACCGCACAACCTGCCGCTGGTGCTGCTCGGCGTTGGACTGCTGTGGTTCGGCTGGTTCGGGTTCAACGCCGGTTCCGCCCTCGCCGCGAACGGCACCGCGGCGGCCGTCTTCCTCAACACCCTGGTCGCGGGCTGCGCGGGCATGCTCGGCTGGCTGCTGGTCGAGCAGAAGCGCGACGGGCACCCCACCACCTTCGGCGCGGCCTCCGGCGTGGTGGCGGGCCTGGTCGCGATCACCCCGTCCTGCGGCTGGGTCACGGTCCTCGGCGCCGCGGTGGTCGGCACCCTCGCCGGTGTCGTCTGCTCCTTCGCGGTGGGCCTGAAGTTCCGCTTCGGCTACGACGACTCGCTGGACGTGGTGGGCGTGCACCTGATCGGCGGCATCGTCGGCACCCTCCTGATCGGCCTGCTCGCCGCCGAGGTGATGACGGGAGGGGTCGAGGGGCTGCTGTACGGCGGCGGCCTCGCCCAGCTCGGCAAGCAGACGCTGGCGGTCGTCGTGGTCGGCCTCTACGCCTTCGGGGTCACCTACGCGCTCGGCAAGGCGATCGACCGCTGGATGGGCTTCCGGGTCAGCCGCGAGGACGAGATCGCGGGCGTCGACCTGGCGCTGCACGCCGAGTCCGCCTACGAGCACGCGGTCCTCGCCCACGGCGGGCCGACCGGACCGCCGCCGGGGATCTTCTCCCGCGAGCACGAGGAGCAGCGTCCGCGCCGGGCCGAGCCCGACCCGGACGACGTCACCGACTGAACCGGGACGCCCTGCCTGCGGGTTCGGTACGATCCGCCCGGTCCGGATAGGTAGGACCTTCAGCAGCGACCTCCGCCCGGAGGCGCCCGCGACCGGACCAGGAACGACGATGACGATGACGCTCCCCACGGCCGGGCCACGCCCGGCCGACGCCCCGAACACCGACGGGTTCGCCGATCGCGCACGCCGCTACGGCCGGTCGCTGCATCCCGTCGGGCTCGCCGTCGCGCTGCTCTTCTTCTGCTGGTCGATGACGCCCTCCCTGCTGCCGCGCCTGTGGTACCTGCAGGGCGTCGCCACCGGCATCAGCATCGCGACGGGTTACGGGATCGGCTGCCTGGCGGCCTGGCTCGTGCGTAAATGCGGTGTCTCGCCTCGATACTCCGAGCGGACCAAGCGAATCGGCCGATGGACCCTGCTCGGGTTCACCGTGGTTCTCGTCCCGACCTTCGCGATCCTCGGCGCGGTGTCGCAGCAGGTGGTGCGCGATCTCGTCGGCGTCGAGGAGGAGCACGAGGCGAACTACCTTCTGGTGCTGGTGATCTCGCTCGGCATCGCGGCGTTGCTGCTCTGGATTGCCCGCGCCTCCCGGAGCGCCACCAACCGGATGGCGGCATTCGGCCGCCGCTATGTGCCCGCACCGGTGGCCAGGATCGCGAGCCTGGTCGTCGTGATCGCCGTCGGCCTGATGATCGTCAACGGCGTCGTCTACCAGGGACTCATCGGCCTCGCGAACCGGTCGGCCGCCGCGGCCGATCACAGCACCGCCGACAACGTGGTCCGACCCGAGATGCCCGAACGCTCGGGATCTCCGGCGTCCGCCGAGCCGTGGGAGAGCCTCGGGCGCGAGGGCCGCACCTTCGTCGCGGGCGGCCCGAGCGCAGAGCAGATCACCGCGGCCACCGGCAGGCCGGCGCTGACCCCGATCCGGGTGTACGTGGGACGCGAGTCCGCGGAGTCGATTTCGGACGCGGCCGATCTGGTGGTCGCGGAACTGGTGCGAACCGGGGCCTTCGACCGCGCGGTGCTTGCCGTCGCCACCGGCACCGGCCGCGGCTGGGTCAACGCCTCGGTGGCGGGCGCCCTCGAGTACACGGCCGACGGCGACTCCGCCATCGCGTCCATGCAGTACTCCTTCCTGCCCAGCGCGTTGTCGTTCATCGCGGACCGGGAGTCACCGAAGGAGGCGGGGCGGGCGCTGTTCGAGGCGGTCTACGCGGAATGGGAGTCGCGGCCCGCGGAGAGCCGCCCGAAGCTGCTGGCGTTCGGCGAGAGCCTCGGCTCCTTCGGCGGCCAGTCCGCGTTCGCGGGCGCCCAGGACATGCAAGCCCGAACCGACGGCGCGCTGTGGGTGGGTACCCCGAACTTCTCCCCGCAGTGGTCGGGCATCACCGAGGGCCGCGACCCCGGTTCGCCCGAACGACTTCCGGTGATCGACGGCGGTGCCAACGTCCGGTTCGCCTCGGCCGCACAGGATCTCGAACTCGACAGCCCCTGGGGCATGCCCCGGATCGTCTATTGGCAGCACGCGAGCGACCCGATCACCTGGTGGTCGTTCGACCTGCTGCTGAACCGTCCGGACTGGCTGCGCGAGCCGCTGGGCCCGGACGTCAATCCCGACATGCGCTGGATCCCGTTCGTCACCTTCTGGCAGGTGACCATGGACATGGTCTTCTCGGCGGACGTGCCGGACGGCCACGGGCACACCTTCCAGGCGGACGCCGTGAACATCTGGGCGGACATCCTCGCGCCCGACGGCTGGACGGCCGCGGACACCGAGAAGGTGCGGGCCGCAATGGCCGAGTAGGCGTGACGCGCCTGTGAGTGCTTGTGGCCCCCCTCGTGGCCACAAATGCTCACAGGCGGCGCAGCCGCCCTTACGGGTGCATGGTGATGGTGTAGCCGGCGTTGAGATTCGGGAAGCCGGTGTCCATGGTGCTCGCGATGCCGTAGTAGACCCCGTCATTGCCCGTCATCCGGGTCCCGTCGAGGCTCGCGTCGCCCTGGTAGTTGTTGGCCATGAACACGGCCTGGGCGTCGCCGGGCAGCCCATAGGTGACATCGACGCCGATCCCCCGCGGATCGTTGTTCGTCGCGGTGACGATCTCCGAGCTCCACGGCGCGAGAACCGCACGCGGCCCCTGGATCCACTCGCCGTACGGATTGTCCGAGCCCTTCAGCACCATGGGCTGACCGGTGTTGTTGGTGATCGTCATCGCGATCGTCGGGCCGGTCATCGGGAGCGTCCCGGCGGACGCCGCCGCGCCGGTGAAGCCGAGGGCCGTCGCGGCGAAGGCCAGGGCAAGCGGGGGCAGGGTGGCGATGCGGGCGAGGCGACGGCGGCGAACGGTGGCAATGCTCATGATGAATGATCCTGTCCGGGTGGATGTTTGATATCTCGAGCCGGACCATTCCGGCGCTGAGACAACTATCACCCGTTTCCGCCTCGGGCTCCGTCCACCGGACGGGCCCCACAGGGGATGAATCCGTTGTCCCCCGATCGGGGGACAACGCGTTCGGCAGGCACCGCGCCGGGAGGCGCTACGACGCGGCGGGGGCCGTCAACGCAGGGAACCAGATGTCCGTCAGGACCTCCGCGGCCTCCTCGGCGGAGACATCGATCGTCCCCAGCATCGCCCACCGGGTGAAGAACCGTTCGAGTTGCGTCACGAGGAGTTCGACGCGCAACCGGGCCTCGTCGCGCCGGTCTTCCGGCCAGCGCGCGAGGTAGCTCGTCATCGAGTTCGGGAGGGCGAGGATCCCATCCCGGGCGACGGCTTGGAAGTCGGACTCCAGGGCCGTCGCCTCGTCCCAAGCCGGGAGCATCTCCTTGTACTGGTGGAACCACTCGATGGCCCGGGTGATCCAGTCCGTGAACTCGGCGCGCGATCCGGTGTCGAGTACACGGTCCAGGTCTTGATAGAAGGCAAGAGCGCTCGGCGCCATGCCGTCCCCTGCCACTGCCAGCAGGATGTCCACCTTGCCGGGGAAATGCAGGTAAAAGGTCGCCCGGCTGCAGCCGACCTCGGCGGCGATGTCATCGACCGTCACGGCCGCGTAGCCCCTGGCAGCGAAGAGCCCCCGAGCCGATTCCAACAGCCGGGCGCGGGTCGCGCGCTTCTGCTCGGCTCGAAGCGTGCCACGCCTGCCGCTCGTGCTCGTCGCATTGCCCACAGCATCCACCACCAATCGGAGTTTACTCACGGCCACTCAGCCGCCGCATCGCCAGCAAAGCAACTTTACGTCATTCACTTGACAGACCGTCAGCCAACGCTAGTGTATGTCGCAGGTCACATCGAGTCGTACTTGCCGCAGTCATCACATTCGCGTTTCCGCCGGTGCCGCACCCGCACCGGAGGGAAAGGGACGAAGACGCGGACCGCGACCCCGGCAGAAAGAGAACTCCATGCACTCCCCGAACTTGCCCCGCGTCTGCATCATCGGCGCCGGTCCGTCAGGAATCACGACCGCCAAGCGCCTCAACGACTACGGCATCCCGTTCGATTGCTTCGAGGCCTCCGACGAGGTGGGCGGCAACTGGTACTTCAAGAACCCGAACGGGATGTCGGCCTGTTACCAGAGTCTGCACATCGACACCTCGAAGTGGCGCCTGGCCTTCGAGGACTTCCCGGTTCCCGCCGAATGGCCCGACTTCCCGCACCACTCGCAGCTGTTCCAGTACTTCAAGGACTACGTCGACCACTTCGGCCTGCGGGAGAAGATCACGTTCAACACCTCAGTCGAGCGGGCCGAGCGGGCCGACGACGGCCTGTGGACGGTCACGCTGTCCAACGGCGAGGCGCGCACCTACGACGCGCTGATCGTGTGCAACGGCCACCACTGGGATCCGCGGACCCCGGACTACCCCGGCGAGTTCGACGGCACGCTCATCCACAGCCATGCATACAACGACCCGTTCGACCCGATCGACATGCGCGGCAAAAACGTCGTGGTGGTCGGGATGGGCAACTCCGGCCTCGACATCGCCTCCGAGCTCTCGCAGCGCTTCCTGGCCAAGACGCTCACCGTCTCCGCCCGCCGCGGCGTCTGGGTGCTGCCGAAGTACCTCAGGGGCACGGCAGGCGACAAGATGTCGATGCCTGCCTGGATACCGCGCCCCCTCTCCCTTGCGCTCAAACGACGCTTCCTGAACAAGAACCTCGGCTCCATGGAGGGCTACGGTCTGCCCAAGCCCGACCACCTGCCCTTCGAGGCGCACCCGTCCGCGAGCGGCGAGTTCCTCGGCAAGGCGGGCTCGGGCGACATCGCGTTCAAGCCGGCCATCACCGCACTGGAGGGCAAGCAGGTGCGCTTCGCCGACGGCAGCACCCTGGACGTCGACGTGATCGTCTGCGCCACCGGCTACCACATCAGCTTCCCGTTCTTCAGCGATCCGAACCTGTTGCCCGACAGCGAGAACCGCTTCCCGCTGTTCAAGCGGATGATGAAGCCCGACATCGACAATCTGTTCTTCATGGGCCTCGCGCAGCCGATGCCGACCCTGGTGAACTTTGCCGAGCAGCAGAGCAAGCTCGTCGCCGCCTACCTCGCGGGCAAGTACCTCCCGCCGGCCCCCAGCGAGATGGGCGCCGTCCTCGCCGCCGACGAGGAGTACTACCTCAAGCCGTACTACAAGTCCCCGAGGCACACCATCCAGTGCGAGTTCGACCCGTACGTGCGCAACCTGAAGAAGGAGATCGTCAGCGGCGGCAAGCGCGCCCAGGCCGCAGGCAACACCCTGCCCGTGCCTGCCCGTGCCATGCAGAACGCGTGAGGAGGACAACGACATGACACTGACACAGGGTTTCTGTGCGGCGGGCTTCGAGCCGGTCCGCGATGCGCTCGAACAGCAGCTCACGTCGGGCGAGGAGCTCGGCGCGTCGGTCTGCGTGACCCTCGACGGGCAGCCGGTCGTCGACGTCTGGGGCGGCTACGCCGACGCGGAACGGACGACGCCCTGGGCGGAGGACACCATTGTCAACGTCTTCTCCCTCACCAAGACGATGACGGCGCTGTCCGCGCTGCTCCTGGTCGACCGCGGCGAGCTCGACGTCTACCAGAAGGTCGCGCACTACTGGCCCGAGTTCGCGGCGAACGGCAAGGCGGACATCGAGGTTCGGCACCTGCTCTCACACACCTCCGGCGTGTCCGGCTGGGAGCGGCCGATCGAACTCGAGGACATCTACGACACCGAGGCCGCAAGCGCCCGGCTGGCCACGCAGGCGCCCTGGTGGGAGCCGGGCACCGCGTCGGGCTACCAGGCGCTGAACTACGGGCACCTCGTCGGCGAGGTGATCCGGCGGGTGGACGGCCGCAGCCTCGGCCGCTTCTTCGCCGAGGAGCTGGCCGGGCCGCTGGGCGCCGACTTCCACATCGGCACCGGCCCCGAGCACTTCGGCCGGATCGCACCGATGATCCCGGCGCCTGCCATCAACTTCGACATGTCCACGCTCGACCAGGACAGCATCCTGGTCAAGTCGGTGACCTGCCCGTGGCTCGACCTGGAGAAGGTCAACACCGCCGAATGGCGACAGACGGAGCTCGGCGCCATGAACGGTCACGGCAACGCGCGATCGGTCGCCCGCCTGCAGTCGCTGATCTCCTGCGGCGGCGAACTGGACGGCACCCGCCTGCTCTCCCAGGCCACCATCGACCTGATCTTCGAGCAGCAGGCCGACGGCATCGACCTGGCCATCCTCACCCCGCTGCGGTTCGGCATCGGCTACGGCCTCCCCCACCCGGACACCGCCCCGCTGGTGCGCGACGGCCGGGTGTGCTGGTGGGCCGGCTTCGGCGGCTCGATGCTCGTCAACGACCTCGACAACCGGGTCACCTTCGCCTACACGATGAACAAGATGGCGCCGGGACTGATCGGCTCCGACCGCAGCGACGCCTACCTGCACGCCACCAACGAAGCCGTTCGATCGGCACGAAGCGAGGTCTCCCTGTGAGGGCACTACAGCTCACCGATCCGGGTGTCATCGAGATCCGGGACGTCCCGGTGCCGGAGATCGGCCCGTCCGACCTGCTGATCCGCGTCGGCGCGGCCGGCATCTGCCACTCCGACCTGCACCTGCTGCACTTCCCGGTGAAGATGCGGGAGGAACCGCTCACCATCGGGCACGAGATCGCGGGCACCATCGAGGCCGTCGGCAGCGAGGTCGACGTGCGGCAGGTCGGCGAGCGCGGGCTCGTCTACCTGTGCTGGTCGTGCGGCGTGTGTCGGGAGTGCATCAGCGGCAACGAGAACGTCTGCCTGGCCGCGGGCCGGACCGCCATGCCGCCGTGCCCCGGGCTCGGCCCGGACGGCGGCATGGCCGAGTACGTCCGGATCCCGGCCCGGTCGTTCGTCCCCATCGGCGACCTGGACTTCCTCCAGGCGGCGCCGATGGCCGACGCCGCGCTGACCAGCTACCACGCAATCCGGGGCGCCAAGGAGCACCTGCGCCCCGGCTCGACGGCCGTGGTGATCGGCATCGGCGGCCTCGGGCACGTCGCCGTGCAGATCCTGCGTGCACTCAGCGCGACCCGGATCGTCGCGGTGGACCTCGGCCAGGACCAGCTGGACCTGGCGAAGCGCTGCGGCGCCGACATCACCCTCGAATCCGGTCCCGACACCGCACGCCAGATCCTCGAGCTGACCGGCGGCCGTGGCGCGGAAGCGGTGTTCGATTTCGTCGGCGTCGACCCCACCGCCCAGATGGCGGTCCAGTCCGTGGCGCCCAACGGCGCGTACCGGATGGTCGGGCTCGGCGGCGGTGTCCCCGGCGTGACGGCCGACCCGGCGGGTGGCCCGGGCTGGCCGTGGGGCGCATCGGTGCGGAAGTCGTACGGCGGCACCAGGAGTGACCTCGTCGACTCGATCGCCCTCGCCCAGGCCGGGCGACTGACCGTTGAGGTGGACCGGTTCGACCTGAACGACGCCCGAGAGGCGTTCGACCGTCTCGAAGCAGGCAAGATCCGCGGACGAGCGGTGCTGGTTCCGTGACCGGGTACAACACGATCCGAAAGGAAATGCAGTGACGAAGTCTGTTGACCCCCAGGCGTACATCGCCTCCGTGATGGCAGGACTGACAGGCCCGGGCGGACGCTTCGAACTCGGCGTCGAGAGCGTGCTCGGGGCCGAGATCCCGGTCATGCTGGGCCGCGACCGGGCGCTCGGCGACGTCCTGAGGGCCTCGCTCTCCTATGGTGACCGCGACTACCTGGTCACCGAGGACACCCGGATGAGCTACACCCAGCACGGGGCTGCCGTGGCCGCCCTCGCCACCGCACTCCGGGATCGGTACGGCGTCGGCAAGGGCGACCGGATCGGCATCCTCGCCGCGAACACCCCCGAGTGGCTGGTCACCTTCTGGGCGGCCCAGGCCCTGGGCGCGATCGCGGTCGGCTTCAACGCCTGGTGGGCGCCGCGGGAGGTCGAGTACGGCATCGGCCACACCACGCCAACCGTCGTGATCGCCGACGCCAAGCGCGCCGCGGTGCTCGCCGGGCTCGGCGCTGAAGTCCCGGTGCTCACCATGGAAGAGGACCTGCCCCGACTGTTCACCGAGTTCGCAGGCGCCGAGCTGCCGAACACCGAGGTGGCCGAGGACGATCCGGCGGTGATCCTCTACACCAGCGGGACGAGCGGCCGCCCCAAGGGCGCCGTGCACTCGCACCGGAACGTTCTCGCGACCATCGACTATCACCGGTTCAGCGACGCGCTCGCCGCCGCGTTCACCGGCGGCGACCCGAACTCGGATGCCCCGAGCGACCGGCGGTACCTGCTCACCTCGCCGCTGTTCCACATCGCCAGCCTGCACAACCTGGCCGTCCCCCGGCTGGCCACGGGTGGCGCGGTGGTGATCTACCAGGGCTCGTTCGACGTTGACCGGATGCTCCGACTCGTCGAACGCGAGCGCGTGACCAACTGGGCCGCCGTCCCCACCATGGCGAATCGCCTTCTCGAGCACGAGGACCTATCGCGCTACGACCTCTCCTCGGTCACCGCGTTCGCGCTGTCGGCGGCGCCGTCATCGGCGGCGTTCCAGGACCGACTGCGCGAGAAGGTGCCGTTCGCGCGCAACTCCCTTGTCGACAGCTACGGCCAGACCGAGAGTGCCACCGCGATCTCCGTGGCCACTCCCCTCGACCTCGCGCACTTCCCCGGCACCCTCGGCCGGCCCATCATCGGCGTCGCCGTCGAAGTCCGGGATCCGTTCGGGGAGAAGGTCCCCGACGGGGTGGAGGGCGAGATCTGCGCGCGCAGCCCCTACGTGATGCTCGGCTACTGGGACAACCCCGAGGCCACCGCCGCGGCGATCACCGAGGACCGCTGGCTGCGCACCGGCGACTTCGGTGTGATCGAGAACGGCATGGTCCGGCTCACCGGACGACGGTCGGACCTGATCCTGCGCGGCGGCGAGAACGTGTACCCGATGGAGATCGAGCAGTGCCTGGACGAGCACCCCGAGATCCTCGAGTGCGTGGTGATCGGCGTCGACCACCCCGACTTGGGCCAGGAGGTGGCCGCGGTGGTCGTCACACGGTCGGAGGACGCCGTCACGGAAGAGGAACTGCGGGCCTTCGCCGGCGAACGCCTCGCGTATTTTAAGGTCCCGGCCCGGTGGCGGATCACCACCTCGCCGTTGCCGCGCAACGCGACCGGCAAGACGATGCGCACCCAGGTGGTCGTCTGATGGCCCGCCGGTCAGGAACCGATGTTCGAGAATGGAGTGGTCTGCGATGAGCTACGACGTGATCATCAAGAACGGCCGGTGGTTCGACGGCACCGGCGCACGGTCCGAGACCAGGAACCTCGGCATCCGTGACGGGCGGGTGGCCGCCGTGTCGGTCGGTGCACTCGACGAGGCGGACTGCCCGCAGGTGGTCGACGCCACCGGGAAGTGGGTCATCCCGGGCATCGTCGACATCCACACCCACTACGACGTCGAGGTCATCCTGAGTCCGGGGCTCAAGGAGTCGGTGCGGCACGGCGTCACCTCGATCTTCCTGGGGTCGTGCTCGCTGTCGGCGGTCCACGCCGGCCCCTCCGACGCGGGCGACCTTTTCGGCCGGGTCGAGGCCATCCCCCGCAAACACGTGGTCGACACGCTCACCGAGTCCAAGACCTGGACCTCGGCGCACGAGTACGTCGAGGCGATCGAGGCGCTGCCCTTGGGCCCGAACGTGGCCTCCTTCATCGGCCATTCGGACATCCGTGCCGCGCAGATGGGCCTGGACCGGGCGACCCGCAAGGACGTCAAGCCCACCCCGGCCGAACTCGACGCGATGGCGGCCAAACTCGAGGAGGCGCTCGACGCGGGCTTCATCGGCATGTCCTCGCAGGAACTGCTGTTCGACAAGCTCGACGGCGAGGTCTGCCGGTCCCGGACCCTGCCCTCGACGTACTCGACCCGGCAGGAACGCCGCAGGCTCAGTGGGATCCTGCGGCGCCGGGGCCGGGCCTTGCAGGCCGGACCGGACGTCGGCCGCCCGCAGTCCATGGTCGCGTTGGCGCTGAGCAGCGTGGGGCTCTTCCGCCGCCCCCTGAAGGTGAGCCTGCTCTCGGCCGCCGACGTCAAGGCGATTCCGGCTGTGGCGCACGTCTTCCCGGCGATGGCACGGGCCGTCAACGGGATGCGCGGCGACTTCCGGTGGCAGCACCTACCCGTCCCGTTCGAGGTGTACTCCGACGGCATCGACCTGCCGGTCTTCGAGGAATTCGGCTCCGGCGCCGCGGCGTTGGACCTGTCCAACCAGCTCGAGGCGCGGAGCGCGCTGCTGGCCGACGAGTCCTACCGCCGCCGGTTCCGCAAGGACTACGACAAGAAGTACGGGCCGCGGGTCTGGCACCGCGACTTCTTCGACGCCGAGATCGTCGAGTGCCCGGACGAATCCGTGATCGGCAAGACCTTCGGACAGGTCGGAGTCGACCGGGGCGGAGTGCACCCGGTGGACGCCTTCCTGGACCTGGTGGTCGAGCACGGCACCAAGGTCCGGTGGCGCACCACGATCTCGAACCACCGCCCCGAGGTACTCAACAAATTCGCTTCCGATCCCGGTGTCCAGCTGGGCTTCTCCGATGCCGGCGCGCACTTGCGCAACATGGCGTTCTACAACTTCGGCCTCCGCCTGCTGCGTCGCGTCCGCGACGCCGAGCAGGCCGGGACTCCGTTCATGTCCGTGGAGCAGGCCGTGCACCGGCTCACCGGCGAGCTCGCCGACTGGTATCAACTCGACGCCGGGCACCTGCGCGAGGGTGACCGGGCCGATGTGGTGGTGATCGACCCGGCGCATCTCGACGCCTCGCTCGACGCCTATGCCGAATGCCCGGTCCCGGAGTACGACGGACTCTCCAGGATGGTCAACCGGAACGACGACGCGGTGTCCGCGGTGTTCGTCGGCGGCGAATGCGTGGTCCGAGAAGGGGAACCGACGCCCGTGCTCGGGACCCGGCGCACGGGGCGGTTCCTGCGAGCGGGCGAAAGGTGACCCACACCCCGATGAACGGAAGTAGCACGGATGAGTGAGAACAGGTTTGCCGGCAAGACGGCGGCGGTGACCGGAGCGGCGTCCGGCATCGGCGAGGCCATCGCGATCCGCCTGATGGCCGAGGGCGCCAATGTCATCGGGATCGACCTGGCCGGAGATGCGCTCGGCGCCATGGCCACCGAGTTCGGCAAGGCGTTTCTGCCCGTCACCGCCGACGTGACCAAGGAGGAGGAGGTCGCGGCGGCCCTGGACGCCGGGGTGACCCGGTTCGGGGCACTGGACCTGGCCTTCAATGTGGCTGGCGCGTCCCGCGTCGGCGCGATCGTCGATCTCGACGAAGCCGACTGGGACTTCACCATCGACCTGGTGCAGAAGGGCGTCTTCCTCTGCACCAAGCACGAGGCACGGCGCATGAATGCCGGCGGGCGTGGCGGGGCGATCGTCAACGTCTCCTCGCTGAACGCCCATGTGCCGATGCCGGGGGGCAGCCCGTACGCGACCGGCAAGGCGGGTGTCGAGATGTTCAGCAAGAACGCCGCTCTCGAGCTCGCATCGTCGGGCATCCGGGTCAACTCCGTGCTGCCGGGACTGGTCGACACCCCGCTGGTCGCCCCGGTGCTGGCCTACGAGCCCGCGCAGGCGATGTTCCTCGAACGCATCCCGATGGCGCGAGCGGCCACGCCCGACGAGGTCGCCGGGCCGTGCCTGTACCTGGCCAGCGACGACGCGGGCTACATCACCGGCGCGAGCCTGGTCGTCGACGGCGGCTGGGAACTGTCCAACTTCCCGAACTTCAGCAAGCTCGCTGGTTGAGATCGGGAACGAGCGGCCGCGGTAGCTCGAGATCGAGCGGCGGCTGATCGGACGTGCACTGTTCCCGCCCTCCCCTCCAGGGGCCGGGAACAGTGCACGTCATTTCGCTTTCGCTGCCTTCGCCGCCGCCTTCGCGGACTTCTTGAACTCGCGGACCTCACCGAGGGTGCGGTCGTCGACGACGTCGGCGATGGACCGGCGCGAGCCGTCGTCGCCGTACGCCCCTGCCGCCTCCCGCCAGCCCTGCGGCGCGACGCCGATCTGCTTGCCCAGCAACGCGAGAAAGATCCTGGCCTTCTGATCCCCGTAGCCCGGCAGCGCCTTGAGCCGCTTCAGAACCTCGCGGCCGTCGGGATCACCCTCGGTCCAGATGGCCTCGGTCCGGCCGTCGTAGTGCTCGACGAGGTAGATGCACAGGTCCTGGATTCGCTTGCCCATCGACCCGGGGAACCGGTGCACGGCGGGCGGAGTCGCGCAGAGCGCGAGGAACGCGTCCGGATCCATCTCCGCGATCTTGTGCACGTCCAGGCCGGACAGCCGATCGTCGAGCTTCTTCGGCCCGGCGAAGGCCACTTCCATCGGGATCTGCTGATCGAGCAGCATCCCGATCAGCAGGGCGAGTGGATCCGCGGCGAGCAGCGCGTCCGCATCAGCGTCTCCGGCGAGGTGCAGCGTGAGTGCCATGGCCCGATCCTGCCATTTCCGGCGGCGAACTTTCGACCCTCCCGGCGTCCGGGAACAATCTCGCGGTGCCGCCCGTTGAGTTCGGTACACCGTACGGAAGCGAGGGATCCTTGACCGCAACCCCGACCGACATCGAGTTCGACCGCCAGATCCGCGCACTCACCGAGGCGGGCCACCCCGGCCTGACCGGGCTGTCCGACGACGACTTCGCGGCCGCGCTGGAACCGCTCCGCGCGGTGGTGCTCGCGCACCCGGAGAGCGCCGCCGACCACGGCGAGGATCACATTCCGTTCGTCCTGGTCGTCACGCGTACCGCGCAGGGCGCCTCCATCGACGCGCACGAGGCGATGTCGCGCACCGCCCTCGGGACCCAACGGGGGTTCGCCGACTTCGAGCCCGCCGAGCTCGCCCGATTCCGGCCCATCGAATCCGTCGAGGTACCGGACGGGATCGGCTACGCGCTACTGAACGTCGACACCGGGACGGAGTACCTGAACGTCACGCCGGCGACGGCACTGACGTCGCTGACCGAATTGGGACGCACCGGGCTCACCGTGGCGGAGGGCGTCGCGCTGATCACCGTGCGCCCCGACATGCTCCGCAAGAACAAGTGCTTCTCGCTGCTGTCGTCACGGTGCGGCGACAAGCGGGTGCCCGCGCTGTGGATCAGCCAGCGCCGACCGAAACTGGGCTGGTGCTGGAACGGCAACCCGCACACCTGGCTGGGATCGGCGTCGACAGCGGGCAGAGTGCCGCTGCCCTGACGGCGGGCAGGCGTGCCGGGCCGGCCGGGCCCGGCTACGCCTGCTCGAGCGACTTCTCGGTGGCGGCCAGCAACACGCAGGTCGCCACGCCGTCCATCGCCTTCGCGAGGTCGTCGGTGGACGGGAAGCTCGGCGCGAGCCGGATGTTCTTGTCGTCCGGGTCGGTGCCGTACGGGAAGGCCGAGCCGGCGGCGGTCAATGCGATACCGGCCTCCTTCGCCAGGCCGATGACCCGCTTCGCGGTGCCCTCGACGACGTCGAGGCTGATGAAGTAGCCGCCCTTCGGTTCGGTCCAGGACGCCACCTTCGACGACCCGAGCCGATCCTCGAGGATCTGCAGGACCAGCGCGAACTTCGGCGCAAGGATCTCCCGATGCTTGTCCATGTGCGCGCGCACCCCGTCGGCGTCCTTGAAAAACATCAGGTGCCGCAGCTGGTTGACCTTGTCCGGCCCGATGCTCTTCTTGCCCAGGTGCTGCTGGTACCAGGCCAGGTTCTGCGTGGACCCGCCGACGAAGCTGACGCCCGCGCCCGCGAAGGTGATCTTCGACGTCGACGCGAACACGAACGCCCGGTTCGGGTGCCCCGCCGCCGCCGCGATGCCGAGCACGTCCAGCGGGGCCTCGAACTCCTCGACCAGTGGGTGCACCGCGTACGCGTTGTCCCAGAAGAGCCGGAAATCGGGGGCCGCGGTCGGCATCGAGGCCAGCGTCCGCACGACCTCCTCCGAGAAGACCGCACCGGTCGGGTTCGAGTAGGTGGGCACCGCCCACATTCCCTTGATCTGCGGATCCTCGGCGACCAGCCGGGCGATCAGCGCGACGTCCGGGCCGTCGTGCCGCATCGGGACGGGGATCATCTCGATCCCGTACGACTCGGTGATCGCGAAATGCCGGTCGTAGCCGGGGCTCGGGCACAGGAACTTGATCTTCGGCTCCTGGGACCACGGCCGCACCGAGTCGGGGGTGCCGTGCAGCAGCGCGAACACGATGATGTCGTGCATGATCTCGAGGCTCGCGTTGTTGCCGGCCAACAGGTTCTCGGTCGGGATGCCGAGCAGTTCGCCGAAGATGGCGCGCAGCTCAGGCAGTCCGGTGAGGCCGCCGTAGTTGCGGCAGTCCACCCCATTGCCGTCGCGGTACTCGGCTCCTGGCAACGCGAGCAGCGCCTGCGAGAGGTCCAGCTGCTCGGGCGACGGCTTCCCGCGGGTCAGGTCGAGGGTGAGCTTCTCCGTCTTGAGCTGCGCGTAATTCGCGGACTGACGCTCGTGCTCCGCACGGAGTTCCTCATGGCTCATCAACCCAACTTGGGTTTGGGTAGGCATGCCGAAAGACCTTTCACCGGCGCGACTGTCAGAGGTGCGCAAAAATAAAGGGGACCCCGCGCACCCGGCAGAGCCCATTGACCCTTGCTGCCTTCCGGCCCTGGGGGAGTTCACAGGATGCGCGCCGCGCGGGATCCGTCCACGAGTGTAGCCATGCCCGCCCGGGGGCGGACAGGCGGCCGAGCTTTCGCCCCGTTCGGGGGGCCGTTTTCATTTCGGGGTGGGTTAGCCGGTATGCTCGCCCACGGAGGATTCGCCTAGTGGCCTATGGCGCTCGCCTGGAACGCGGGTTGGGTTAACGCCCTCAGGGGTTCAAATCCCCTATCCTCCGCCACACGATGGCCCCCGATCTCCGGATCGGGGGCCATCGTTGTATCCAGGGCCTGGTCGAATGTCGTGAATCTTCAAGACCGCCTCGTCGCCGGGTCGCACCATGGAGCCATGACCACCACGACCAGCAACGCCGATCTCTACCGGCGGCTCGCCGCCGAACTGACCCGCCGCGCCGAAGCCGTACCCGCCGATCACTGGGACAACCCCTCCCCCTGCGAGGGCTGGACCGCAAGGGACGTGCTCCGGCACGTCATCGAGACCCAGTCCTTCCCGGTCAACGCGGCGGGCATGACGCTCCCGCCGGTCCCCGACGTCGCTGCCGATCCCGTCGGGGCCTGGACGCAGACCCGCGACGCCGTGCAGGAGATCCTCGACGATCCCGAGCGCGCCGATCGTGAATACGAGGGGCAGATGGGCACGGCGAAGGTCGCCGACACCTTCGGCTCCTTCTACACCTTCGACCTGGTGGTGCACGGCTGGGACATCGCGAAGGCGACCGGCGCCGACACGGCCATCGCTCCCGCGGACCTGGCGATGCTCGCCCGTTTCGCCGAGCGGATGGGCGAGGCCCTGCACGGACCCGGGGTCTGCGGCCCCGCAATCGCGGTTCCCGCCGACGCGGACGAGCAGACGCGGGTCCTCGGTCTGCTCGGCAGGCGCGCCTGAGTCACCCCGGGGCCCTGTGACGGTCGACACTCTGTGAAGGACGCCGCCCGGGCCGGAACCCGCGTGACCACGGCGATCGATCCAACCCCGGACGCACGCAGTCGATGACCGCTTCGCTCGCACTGCGCGGCGCAGGACCCTTCATTACCGTCCGCGATGCGTCGGCCGTCGGCGCACAGTCCACTCGGGAGGAACCACCATGGCAGACACCGGCAGCTCCGTACTCGACACCGGCGCCGCGACCGCCGTCGACATCGAGGGCATCCTCGGCACCACGATCAAGGCCGTGCTCGACACGTTGAACAACGTGACCATCAGCTGACGTTCACTCACCCAAGATAGGCCCCGCCCAACAGTTTTCGGGCGGGGCCCTTTCGCTTCCGAGCCAGAAGCGACGAACAACAGTGCCCATCAACTGATTTCAGCTTCCATGACGCACCGCCGAAATTCACCCGGACGGCGGGGGCGGATGCCATCTCCGACTACCGGCGACCATTCGGACCCGCTTCTACATGAACTGTTCATGCTCCGGAAGAGTTGCAGCACAGGTTGTTTCCCACAGCTTTGGCCGACGTTAACCGAACAGAAACCCTGCGATTTCAAGGGATGCGCGCGCGCAGAACCTCCGATACAGTCCGCGATGCAGATCGAACGACACAGACTTCCTGGAGGAATCCCATGGCAAACTTCACCCCCATCGCAGACGCGGGCGCCGACACCGGCAGCAGCGGAATCGACGTCATCTCCGAGGTCCTCTCCGGCGCGGGCGGCATCTTCGGCAGCCTGGTCGGTGCCTTCAGCAGCTGAGCCCCCTCAGTTGCGCGGCCTCGGCCCCCGTCCATCCGGGCGGGGGCCGACGGCGCACCCGGACCCGTCCGGGCGGGCGTCCCCACTCGTTAGGCTGACGTCATGCCACAGTCGGCCCCGAGCGGTGCAGGTTCAAGTGGGGCCGGACGGTTCGCCCCGAGCCCGTCCGGCGACCTGCACCTCGGCAACCTCCGAACCGCGATGCTGGCGTGGCTGTTCGCCCGCTCCACCGGCCGGAGATTCCTGATGCGAATCGAGGACCTCGACCGGGTGCGGGCAGGCGCCGAAACGCGACAGCTCGACGACCTCGCGGCCCTGGGGCTGGACTGGGACGGTCCGATCGTCCGGCAGTCGGAGCGCTTGGCGCGCTACGACGCCGCCATCGACGAACTCACCGCCGCCGGCAGCACCTACGAATGTTTCTGCACCAGAAGAGAAATCCAGCAGGCCGTCTCGGCGCCGCACGGACCGGACGGTCACTACCCCGGTACCTGCCGCGACCTGAGCGCCGCGGAGATCGCGACCAAGCACGACTCGGGCAGGCCCCCGGCCATCCGGCTGCGCGCGGAGATCACCGAGTTCGCGATCGAGGACGAGCTGCACGGCCGCTACACCGGCGCCATCGACGACGTGGTGCTCCGGCGCGGCGACGGCATCCCGGCCTACAACCTGGCTGTGGTGGTCGACGACGCAGAGCAGGGCGTCGACCAGGTGGTGCGCGGGGACGACCTGCTCTCCTCCGCGCCGCGACAGGCCTACCTGGCATCGCTGCTCTCACTGATCGTGCCGCGCTACGCGCATGTCCCACTGGCACTCAATTCGGACGGTAAGCGGTTGGCCAAACGCGACGGCGCCGTCACGCTGGCCGACCAGCGGGCCCTGGGTCGCACCCCCGACGAGGTGCGGGGAATCCTGGCCGCCTCCCTCGGAATGGCCGAAGCAGGCGACAAGCCCGGACTGGACGAGTTACTTCGAGGTTTCGATCCCGTCGCGCTCCCGCGAACCCCCTGGGTATTCGCGGATCTTTAATGGATGTTTGCGCAATCGAAACGTATTCGGCGAACGGCAGGGTACCGGGCAATGGGGATCGCACGTAGGGTCACTAAGCACTGTGTATGACGAGCACCGTTGAATGGCAGCAATCAGACCGTATCCGAGGGGAAAACATGACCACCGGTGGATTTGATCAGAACCAGAACCAACCAGGCGAGCCGTCCTACCCGACTCCGCCACAATTCAATGACCAGGTGGCGGGCGGCGCATTCCCTGGCGGCGCCGAACCCGGCAGCCTCGGGGTTCGGTTCGGCGCGCGGCTCGTCGACTACATCCTGGTCGGAGTCGTCACCTGGATCCTGCTGATCGCTTTCGGCGTCACCGACAACATCGCCATCAGCGGATTGGTCTCGGGCATCCTGACGTTCGCGTATTTCGTGGTCTTCGACATCAGGGGCTGGACCCCGGGCAAGAAGATGCTCGGACTGAGCGTGCGCGGTCCCGGCGGCGGCAACCCGACCCCGCAGCAGGCCTCCATCCGTGAGGCGTTCAACCTGCTCAACATCATCCCGTTCATCGGCGGGTTGCTGAGCCTGATCGCGGTCATCGTGATCGCGGTGACCATCAATTCGAGCCCCACCAAGCAGGGCAAGCACGACGAACTGGCAGGCGGAACCCAGGTCGTCAGGGGCTGATCGATCACCGCACGACCCATTTTCACCCGAATCCGCCGTTGTTCGAGTTCGGGACGCACCACAACTCAACCGCACAAAAGAAGGAAGACTGTGAGCGAAAACCCACCGACCGGCCGGCCTGGCAACGAGGGCACCCCGGACAATCCGATTCCGCCGCAGAATCCGCCTGCCGGCGGGTACCCGCCGCCGCCCGGATACCCGCAGCCCGGCGCCACCCCGCCTCCCGGCGGCTACCCGCCCCCGCCCGGTGGCTATCCCCCGCCGCCCGGATACCCGCAGCAGGGCGCGCCGCAGCCCGGTTACCCGCAGCAGGGCGCGCCGCAGCCCGGCGGTTACCCGCCCCCGCCCGGATACCAGCAGGGCGGCACCCCCAACATGCCCGGCGGCTACCCGCCGCCCCCCGGATACGGCGCGGGCGAAGGCGGCTATCCCCCGCCGCCCGGGTACGGCGCGGACGCGTTCTCGGCCCCCGGTTTCGGCGGCCCCGGCGGCACCCCGCAGCTCACGGTCGGTGACGCGCTCGGCTACTCCTGGAACAAGTTCAAGGCCAACGCCGGGATCTGGATCGGCATCGTGCTGATCGCCGCCGTCATCGAGGTGGTGCTCAGCCTGATCTTCAACACCGGGAACACCTCGGGCGACTTCTCCTCGGCCTTCACGGTGTGGGGCATCTTCGGCACCATCGTCACCACCGTCGTGGGATACCTCATCCAGGCCGCCATGATCCGCGGCGCCCTGCACGAGGTGGACGGCAACAAGCCGGCGATCGGCTCGTTCTTCCAGTTCAACAACGTCGGCGCGATCATCCTCGCCAGCGTCATCGTCGGTGTGCTGTCCGCGATCGGCTTCGTGCTGCTGATCATCCCGGGCCTGATCATCGTGTTCCTGACCTGGTGGACGCTGCAGTTCGTGATCGACCAGAACCAGGACGCGATCACCGCGATCAAGTCGAGCTTCAGCGCCATCTCGCAGAACGTCGGAGCCCTGCTGCTCCTCGCGCTGGCGTTGGTCGGCATCAACATCGTGGGCGCGCTGCTGTGCGGCCTCGGCCTCCTGGTGACCATCCCGCTGACCGTCATCGCCTCCACGTACGCCTACCGCGTGGTGGTCAGGGGCCCGATCGCACCCTGATCCGGACAATCGGACAAACCGCGCACCCGCCGCAGGGCGCGAGCTCCTCCCACCAGGGTCGAGGTCGCGCCCTGCGGCGTTGTGATGCTTGGATGGCGTCGTGACAGTGTCAGAGCACGCCGAGAAGAACCCCGAGCACGCGACCTTCGCGCACGTCAGTCGCGGCTACTACCCCACGATCGTGGCGCTCTTCACCGCCGTGTTGCTGATCTCGAATATCTGCGCCACCAAGGGGGTGGCCTTCTTCGCGGGTGAAGAACTCAGCGTCGGCCCGCTGCAGATCCTGCCGATCATCACCGACGGCGGGTTCTTCCTCTTCCCGATGGCATACATCCTCGGCGACGTGCTCAGTGAGGTGTACGGCTTCAAGGCCACTCGGCGGGCCATCTACCTGGGCTTCGGCGCCATGATCCTGGCTTCCGCCTGCTTCTGGCTGCTGCTGGAGCTGCCGTCCGCGGACTTCTATGTCAACCAGGCGTCCCTCGAGGCAGTGGTGGGGGTGTACCCCCGGCTGCTGCTGGCAGGCCTGGCCGGGTACCTCGTCGGCCAGTTGCTGAACTCGCTGGTGATGGTGACCATCAAGGAGCGCACCAAGGAGAAGCACCTGTGGGCGCGGCTGATCGGGTCGACCGTGGTCGGCGAATTCGCCGACACCCTGATCTTCTGCGCCATCGCGGCGGGCGCGATCGGGATCAGCACGTGGGGCGACTTCTTCAACTACCTGATCGTCGGCTTCCTGTGGAAGACGCTGGTCGAGGTGCTGGTCATGCCGATCACCTACCGCGCGATCGCCTACGTCAAGAAGCACGAACCGACCTACGTGATCGCGAGCTGACCGCTCACCGGAAGGCGTCGACGTTGCGCGCCGCCCACTCGGCGAAGGTGCGCGGCGGGCGGCCGAGGAGCCCCTCGAGGTCCCGGCTGACCTGCTGTTCGACCGGCATCGGCGCGCCGAGGACGTCGAGGGTGCCGTCCACCACCGGCTCCGGCATGAACTGCAGCATCTGCGCCCTCGCCTCGTCGCGGCTCTGCGCGGCGAATCCGACCGGCTCGCCGAGCGCCTGACCGATCGCCGCGGACCGCTGACGCGGCGAGACCGGCGCCGGCCCGGTGAGTACGTAGGTGCGGCCTGCGTGGCCCGCCTCGCGCAGGACCGCGGCGGCGGCCTCCGCGAGGTCGGCCGGGTCGACGTCCGGCAGTCCGACGTCGCCGAACGGCGCGGCGACCCGACGGTGCGAACGGACCGCCTCGGCCCACGCGAACGCGTTGGAGGCAAAGCCTGCCGGCCGTAGGACCGTCCACTCCATGCCCGACCCCTGGACCGCGGTCTCGAATGCCCGGAGTCCCGCATGCGAGGGCGCATCCGGCCGGGTCCCCGCAACCTGTGAAGACAACAGGACCACTCGGCGAACCCCGCCCGCATGCGCGACGTCGAGGATCCGGCTCGGGTTCACGCCGGCCGCGAGGACCTCCCCGGAAACGAGCAGGAACAGCGCGTCCGCTCCCTCGACCGCGGCCCCGAGACTGTCCGGTTCGGTGAGATCCGCCTGCCGGTGCCGGACCCCGATGGGGACCGCGTCCGCCGACCCCCGAGAGACCGCGGTGACCCGCTCACCCGCCGCGGCCAGGGCCCCCACCAGCGGCACGCCCACGTTCCCCGTCGCTCCCGTTACCACGATCATGTACCGCTCCCCTTCGTCGTTTCCCGAGGTCACACGCGTCGGACGACGCCCCTCGCGAGTTAGTTAGTTGACTAACTAATCTGAAGATAGCTGTTGGTGACGCGGCTGTCTATAGTTAGTCAGGTGACTGACTCAGCGGACAGGGTGGGGCCGAGGCGCGGCAAGCGGGAACGCCTGGCGGAGGCCGCCGCCCAGGTTTTTCACGAGCAGGGCGTGGAGAAGACAACCCTCACCGACATCGCGCGCGCGGCCGACGTCCCGGTTGGCAACGTGTACTACTACTTCAAGACCAAGGACGAGCTGGTCGGGGCGGCGATCGGCGCGCACGCGCAGCGCCTCGAGGCGTTGATCGCCGCGCTCGACGCGCACCCCACTCCGCAGGAACGCCTCAAGGCGCTGGTGCGTGGATGGACGGAACAGCGGGAGGTCGCCGCGCGATACGGCTGCCCGTTCGGGACCCTGTCATCGGAACTCGACAAACGCACCGACGGCCTGGACCGCGACGCCGCCGAGGTCATGCGTCACCTGGTCGACTGGGCCGAGCAGCAGTTCCGGTCGATGGGCCGCGACGACTCCCGTGAGCTCGCGGTCGCCCTGATCGCCGCCTACCAGGGCATTTCCCTGCTCACCAATACGTTCCGGGACCCCGAGCTCATGGCGGCCGAGGGCCTCCGCCTGGAACGCTGGATCGACTCGCTCGCCGGAGCGAGCACCCCGGGCTAGACGCGGCTGGTGGCGTAGAACCGTCCCAAGGTCTCCGACTTCAGATCGTCGAAGTAGCCGCCCTCGATGCTCTCCCGGATCCGGTCCACCAACCGGATGGTGAATCGTTCGTTGTGAATGGTCGCGAGCGTCGACGACAGCATTTCTTTCGATTTGAACAGGTGGTGCAGATACGCCCGCGAATAGTTCTTGCAGGTATAGCAGTCGCACTCGTCGTCGATCGGGTTGTAATCGCGCCGGAAACGGCTCGTGTTGATGTTGAACCGTCCGGTGGTCGTGTAAATCGCGGCATTTCGCGCCACCCGTGACGGATTCACGCAGTCGAACGTGTCGGCCCCGTTCTCGATGGCGACGAAGAGGTCGTCCGGCTCGCTGATGCCCAACAGGTGCCGCGGCTTGTGCTCGGGCAGCTCCTCGTTGCACCACCGCACGATGGTCCCGAGGTTCTGCTTTTCCAGCGCCCCGCCGATCCCGTAACCGTCGAAGCCGGTGCCGCTCTCGCCGACGATCGACTCCAACCCCCGGCAGGCCTGCCTGCGCAGGTCCTCGTACTGCGCGCCCTGCACGACACCGAACAGCGCCTGGTACGGGCGGTGGCTGCGTTCGGCGGTCAGACGTTCGTGCTCGGCGATGCACCGCACCGCCCACGCCTGGGTGCGTTCGACCGACTCTTCCTGGTAGCCACGGGTGTTGAACAGGGTGGTCAACTCGTCGAACGCGAAGATGATGTCCGCGCCGAGTCGGTGCTGGATGCTCATCGAGATCTCCGGCGTGAACCGGTGCCGGGAGCCGTCCCGGTGCGACTTGAAGGTCACCCCGTCGTCGTCGACGTGCGCGAGCCGCTCCTTGCCGACGGCGATCACATCGTCGGACTGGACCCCGACGGAGTCCATCGAGAGCACCTTCTTGAAGCCGACGCCCAGCGACATCACCTGGAATCCGCCGCTGTCGGTGAACGTCGGGCCCGGCCAGTTCATGAACCGGCCCAGACCGCCGGCCCCGTCCACGATGTCCGGCCCCGGCTGTAGGTACAGGTGATATGCATTCGCCAGAACAGCCTGCGTGCCAAGTTCTTTCATCGTCTCCGGCAGCACCGCCTTGACGGTGGCGTTGGTACCGACCGCGATGAACGCCGGGGTCTGGATCTCACCGTGCGGAGTGTGGATGGTGCCGGTCCGGCCCAGGCGGCCGGGCAGCCGGGTACCGAGGGTGAAGAAGGGTTGGCTCACCGTGTCATCCAATCAGCCCGTTCACACGGCCGCCTCGGCCGGTCCGACGAACTGGCTGTTGTAGAGCTCGAAGTACGCCCCGCGCCGGGCGAGCAGTTCCTCGTGGGTGCCCTGCTCGACGATATGGCCCTCCTCCATCACCACGATCAGGTGCGCATCGCGGATGGTCGAGAGTCGGTGCGCGATGACGAAACTCGTCCGGTCGCTGCGCAGCGCCGCGGTCGCGTGCTGGACGAGAAGCTCGGTGCGGGTGTCCACCGAGCTGGTGGCCTCGTCGAGGATCAGGATCGACGGTTGCGACAGGAACGCCCGCGCGATCGTGATGAGCTGCTTCTCGCCCGCGCTGACATTGCCGCCCTCCTCGTCGATGACGGTGTCGTATCCCGCGGGCAGCGAGTGCACGAAACGGTCCACGTAGCTCATCCGGGCCGCCTCGCGAATCTGCGCCTCGGTGGCGTCGGGGTGGCCGTAGGCGATGTTCTCCCGGATGGTGCCGCCGAACAACCAGGTGTCCTGCAGCACCATCCCGATGCGGGACCGCAGGTCGTCGCGCGACATGGTGGTGATGTCGGTGCCGTCCAACCTGATTCGCCCCGAGTCCACCTCGTAGAACCGCATGATCAGGTTCACCAGGGTGGTCTTGCCTGCCCCGGTCGGACCCACGATCGCCACCATGTGTCCCGGCTCGGCGGTCAGCGACAGGTTCTCGATGAGCGGCTGCTCCTCCTTGTAGCGGAACGACACGTTCTCGAACTCGACGTGGCCACGGCGGACCAGCGGCGTCGCGGGCGACGCGGGGTCCGGCGACTGCTCGTCCTCGTCGAGAAGCGCGAAGACCCGCTCGGCGGACGCGACGCCGGACTGCATCAGGTTGGTCATGGCGCCGATCTGGGTGAGCGGCTGGGTGAACTGACGCGAGTACTGGATGAAGGCCTGCACGTCGCCGAGGCTCATCGACCCGGACGCCACCCGCATGCCGCCGACGACCGCGACGGCCACGTAGTTGAGGTTGCCGAGGAAGTTGATCGCGGGCATCACCATGCCCGAGATGAACTGGGCCTGGAAACCGGACTGGTAGAGCTGCTCGTTCCGCTCGTCGAAGGCTGCCCCGACCTCGCGCTGGCGGCCGAACGCGGTCACCAGCTCGTGCCCGGTGAAGGACTCCTCGATCTGCGCGTTCAGCGCGCCCGTGGTGGTCCACTGCGCGACGAAGTGCTTCTGCGACCGCTTCGCGATCAGCGTGGTCGCCAGCACCGACAGCGGCACGGTTGCCACCGCGACCATCGCCAGCAGCGGCGAGATCCACAGCATCATGGCCAGGATGCCGATCACCGAGAGCACGGACGTCAACAGCTGGCTGATCGTCTGCTGGACGGTCTGGGCGATGTTGTCGATGTCGTTGGTGACGCGGCTGAGCAGGTCGCCGCGGGGGTTGGTGTCGAAGTAGCGCAACGGCAGCCGGTGGATCTTCTCCTCGACGTCCGCGCGCAGCCGCATGATGGTGCGCTGCACCACGATGTTGAGCACGTAGCCCTGCACCCAGCTGAACAGCGAGGCCGCCAGGTAGATCACGAGCACGACGGCGAGCACCCGGCCGAGCGCGCCGAAGTCGATCCCGGTGCCGGGCACCACGTCCATCGAGGACACCATGTCCGCGAAGGTGTTCTGCCCCTGTGCCCGCAGCTCGTCGACGGCCTGGTCCTTGGTGAGGCCAGCGGGCAGCTGCCTGCCGACGACGCCGTCGAAGATGATGTTGGTGGCGTGCCCGAGGATCTTCGGGGCCACCACGCTGAGCACCACGCTCATCGCCGCCAGCACGAGGACCAGCCCGACCGCGAACTTGTCCGGGGACAGGCGCTTGAGCAGACGCCGGGCGGACGGACCGAAGTCCATCGGCTTCTTCGACGGCGGGCCCGCGGCGGCCATCGGGCCGCGCATCGCGCTCACGACGCCGCCTGCGCGGCGAGCTGGGACGCGACGATCTCCGCGTAGGTCTGACAACGGTCCACGAGCTCGGCGTGGGTGCCGATCCCCACGATGGCACCGTCCTCGAGCACGATGATCTGGTCGGCCTCGATGATCGTCGAGACCCGCTGCGCGACGATGATCACGCAGGCGTCCCGGGTGACCGGCGCCAACGCGGCCCGCAGCCGGGCGTCGGTGCTCAGGTCCAGCGCGGAGAACGAGTCGTCGAACAGGTAGATCTCCGGTTCCCGGACCAGGGCCCTCGCGATCGCCAGCCGCTGCCGCTGCCCGCCGGAGACGGTGGCGCCGCCCTGCGCGATCGGGGACTCGAGGCCCCCCGGCATGGCCCGGACGAAGTCGGCGGCCTGCGCGATCTCCAGACATCGCCACAGCTGGGCGTCCGTCGCGTCCGGCCTGCCGTACCGCAGGTTGCTGGCCACCGTTCCGGAGAACAGGTACGGCTTCTGCGGGACCAGGCCGATCGAGGAACGCAGCTGGTCGGGGTCGATGACCCGGACGTCGGCGGCCCCGACGCGGACCTCACCGCCGGAGACGTCGATCAGCCGCGGGATCAGGTTGAGCAGGGTGGACTTGCCGGATCCGGTGCCACCGATGATGGCGGTGGTCATCCCGGGTTCGGCCAGGAAGCTGACGTTCCGCAGCACCGGCGCCTCGGCGCCGGGGAAGGCGAAGGTCGCGCCGCGCATCTCGACGATGCCGCGCTCGCGCCAGCTGGTGAGCGGCTTCGGCGAGGCCTGCACCGACGGCTCGGTGTCGAGGACCTCGGTGAGCCGCTCGGCACACACCGAGGCGCGCGGCAGGATCACGGCGATGACGGTCACCATCATCACCGCCATCAGGATCTGCATGATGTAGGCGAGCACCGCGGTGAGCGAGCCGATCTGCATGGAGCCCTGGTCGATGAGGTGGCCGCCGAGCCAGAGCACCGCGACGCTGGTGATGTTCGCGATGAGCATCACCATCGGGAGCATCAGCGCCATCAGCTTGCCGACCCGCAACGCGGTGCCTGCCAGATCCTCGTTGGCCGCGCCGAAACGCCGCATCTCGTGCGATTCGCGGACGAATGCCCGGACCACCCGGATGCCGGTGATCTGTTCGCGCAGGACCCGGTTGATGGCGTCGATCCGCGACTGCATCAGCCGGAACTGCGGGACCATCTTCGAGATCACCAGGTACATCGCCAGGCCCAGCAGCGGGACCGCGACGGCGAGCACCCAGGCCAGGCCCTGCGACTGACGGATCGACATGACGATGCCGCCGATGCCCATGATCGGCGCCGCCACCAGGATGGTGCAGCTGATCACCACCACCATCTGAATCTGCTGGACGTCGTTCGTGCTGCGGGTGATCAGCGACGGCGCCCCGAAGTAGCCGACCTCGCGCGCGGAGAACCGGCCGACCTGGTGCACGACCGCGCCGCGCAGGTCACGACCCATGCCCATCGCGGCGCGGGCGCCGAAGTACACGGCGCCGATGCTGCACGCGACCTGCAGGCAGGTGATGAGCAGCATCGTGCCGCCTGTGGAGAGCACCACACCGGTATCGCCCTTGGCGACGCCGTTGTCGATGATCTCGGCGTTGAGGCTCGGCAGATACAGCGTGGTCAGGGTCGAGATCAACTGGAGCGCAACGACACCCGCCAGGTCACCACCGTAGGGGCGCAGGTAGGTGCGCAGCAGTGAGTACAACATAGGCTTCGAGGCTACCAATCGGCCGCCGCGATCGGCGGTATACGCCGGGCGAACCCGCAGCTCAGCGCCTCCGCCACGCCTCCGGGTCGGCGGTGAGCCGCTCGACGAATCCGGGCAGCCGGCCGCAGGCGATGTCCGCGACGGTGACGCCCTCCAGGACGACCCGCAGGTTCACCCGCACGGCGATCCACACGTCGAGCAGCGGGGCGGCGGGCCCGTCGTAGTGCACCTCCTCGGGGCGCTGGCCCCGCACCGAGGCCAGCGGGCCCTCCACGGCCCGGATCACGTCGGCGACGGTGATCTCGGCGGCGGGCCGGGCCAGCCAGTACCCGCCGTCCGGACCCCGTCTGCTGTGCACCATGCCCGCCCGGCGCAGGTCGCCGAGGACGGCCTCGAGGAACTTGTGCGGGATCGTCTGCGCGTTCGCGAGGTACTCCGCCTTCGCGGGCGCCTCCCCCGCCGCAGCCAGTTCGACCAGGGTGCGCACGGCGTAGTCGACCTTCGCGGTGATGTGCACGGCTTCCCCCTCGCCTCACCGGTCCGTCCGGCGGTTGATTCCTACCATCGCGGTATGAAATCGGGCAAGCGCAGTTGACAGGCCACGCACGCCACTGCCAGCCTGGACGCATGTCCGGCAACCCTGCGCTCACGGTGCGACGCCACGTCGACCTCCTGCGCGTTGCCGCCGCGCTCTGTCAGTAGCGATCCGCCCCACTCCCCCTCCCGCGACCGGGCCCCAACGGCTCGTCGACCGGCGCGCGCACGCCCGCCGCACTGACATCTCGGAGCACCTTCATGAGCATCGACCTGCACTGGTTCCTGCCCACCGCCGGCGACGGCCGCGGCATCGTGGACAACTCGAACTCCTCCACCGCCGATCCCAGGACCGCCGGGAACCGGGCCCCGACCCTCGAGTACCTGACCCAGGTCGCCCGCGCCGCCGAGCAGGCCGGGTTCACCGGCGTGCTCACCCCAACCGGGACGCACTGCGAGGACGCCTGGCTGACCACGGCCGCCCTGATCCCGCTGACCGAGCGGCTCAAGTTCCTTGTCGCGTTCCGGCCCGGGGTCATCTCGCCGACGCTGGCCGCGCAGATGGCCGCCAGCTACCAGCGCCTGTCCGGCGGGCGACTGCTGCTCAACGTGGTGACCGGGGGCGACTCGCAGGAGCAGCGGAGTTACGGCGACTGGCTGACCAAGGACCAGCGCTACGCCCGCACCGCCGAGTTCCTGCAGGCCCTGCGCGGGACGTGGGGCGAGGCCCCGTTCGACTTCGACGGCGAGCACTACAAGCTGGTCGGCGCGACCACCTCGGCACCGCCGAACCCGGTGCCGCCCATCTATTTCGGCGGTTCCTCCGCGGCGGCGCTGCCGGTGGCGGCCGGTCACGCCGATGTGTACCTCACCTGGGGCGAGCCGCCTGCACAGGTGGCCGCGAAGATCGCCGCGGTCCGCGAGCACGCCGAACGGGCCGGCCGCACCATCCGGTTCGGCATCAGGCTGCACGTGATCACCCGCGACACCTCGAGGCAGGCATGGGATGTCGCCGACACGATGCTCGCCGGCCTCGACCCCACCGCGGTCGCCGAGGCCAGCGCCCGGTTCGCACGGTCCGAGTCGGAGGGACAGCGGCGGATGGCGGCCCTGCACGGCGGCAGCACCGCGTCGCTGGAGATCTCACCGAACCTGTGGGCCGGCGTCGGGCTGGTCCGCGGCGGGGCGGGCACCGCGCTGGTCGGCAGCCACGAGGAGGTTGCGGACCGGATCGAGGAGTACCACTCGCTTGGGCTGGACGAGTTCGTGCTCTCCGGGTACCCGCACCTGGAGGAGGCGTACTGGTTCGGCGAGGGGGTGCGGCCGATCCTGGCGCGCCGGGGCCTGCTGGCGGATGAGCGGGCGCTGATCCCGGCGTGAGCCGGGCGGGGCGTCTGCGGCCGACCGGACTACAGCCGCAGCACGCCCATCGCCGCGTCGAGCAGCACCCGCAAGAGCTCCTCGTCGTCGGCCTGCGGCACCGCCGCGTTCGCCGACAGCGCCGTGTTGAGCACCTCCAGCGCCGCGACCGCGCGGATCGTGGACTCCGTTGGGGCGTCCGGGCCCGCCAACCAGATGTTGATCCGCCGGTTGATCTCGATCAGCTCGGGCAGGATCGGGCCGAGGGTGGCGGTCATCGCGGAGGCGTCCCGGACGAACAGCGACCCCTCCGCGCGGTGGTTGAGCAGCCCGATCAGATAGCGGCGCAACACCTCCCGGATGCCGTCCGCGGTGTGCGGCGCCTGATCGAGCACGTCGGCGACGTCACGCATGACGAACAGGATCGGGGTCACGATGGCCAGCAGCAGGTCGGCCTTGGAGGCGTAGTGGTAGTAGAGCGAGGCCTTGGTGATGCCGACCTCGTCGGCGATCTCCCTCAGGCTGGTCTGCTCGACGCCCTTGGCGATGAACTGCCGGAGCGCCGCCTCCCTGATGGCCGACCTGGTATCTCGCGCGCCCATCGTCGACCACCTCTCTTCCTCCGGTCCGGTCCGAACACACCGGCACCTTAAGGCCCCGCGCAGCGCGGCGACGAATCATTCCAGTTGTCGGCCACCCGAATGGGTGCGTAGTCTACCTACCGCACGGTAGGCAAACTTGCAGAACGCGGTGTGGAGGGGCACATGTTCGGGAAACTTGCTCGATTCGTTGTACACAATCCATGGAAAATCATTGCGGCGTGGATCATCGCCGCCGTCGCGGTCGTGGCGCTCGCGCCCACGCTGACCGACGTGCTCAACAAGGAGCAGTCCGGCTTCCTGCCGGACACCTACGAGTCCATTCAGGCACAGCACCTCGCCGAGGAGCAGTTCGGGAAATCCGAGGACGCCACGGCGACCATCGTGATCAAGCGCGAGGACGGGCAGCCGCTCTCCGCGGAGGACCAGGCCAAGGTGGAGGGCCTGGCCGGTTCGATCAACGCGACCGGTATCGATCGGGTCGTCGTCGCCGAGACCGGACCTCAGGCACTCGCCGAGAACAAGGAAGTCCAGCTGGTCAGCGTCGGACTCCAGGGCATGCCCGACGAGAAGCCGGTCGGCGAGGCGGTCAAGGAGATCCGCAAGATCGGCGGCGAGACACTCGCGGACAGCGGCCTGCGGATGTCCGTCACCGGTGATGCCGCCCTCATGGTCGACAACGAGGAGGCGTTCAAGAACGCCGAGGCGATCATCGGCATCGTCACGGTCCTGCTGATCATCGGGCTGCTGCTGGTCATCTACCGCAGCCCCGTCGCGGCCCTGCTGCCGATCGTCTCGGTCGGCATCGTCTCGTCCATCGCGCCCGGGATCATCGCCCTGGTCGCGAAGGGCACCGGTCTGCAGGTCGACCAGTCGCTGCAGATCATCCTGACCGTCGTGCTGTTCGGCGTCGGCACCGACTACATCCTGTTCCTGTTGTTCCGCTTCCGTGAACGGCTGCGGGCGGGCGAGGAGAAGACCACCGCACTGATCCATGCGGTGGAGCGGGTCGGCGAGGTCATCGCCTCCGCGGCTGGCGCGATCATCGTGGCGTTCTGCGCGCTGCTGCTCGCGATCTTCGGTGCGTTCCGCAGCCTCGGCCCCGGCCTGGCCATCGGCGTCGGCATCATGGCGCTCGCGTCGCTGACGCTGATCCCCGCGATCGTGTCGCTGATCGGCACCAAGGTGTTCTGGCCGTCGAAGTCCTGGCAGAAGGAGCCCAAGGGCACCGTCTTCGCCAAGCTCGGCGCGTTCACCGGCCGCCGCCCCGGCGTGGTCGCACTCGTCTCCGGCGGACTGCTCGTCGTGATGGCGCTGGGCATGCTCGGCTTCAAGACGGACTACGACCAGCTCGGTCAGCTGCCGTCCACCACGGAGTCGGCACGCGGCATCAAGGACCTGCAGTCCGGGTTCCCCGCGGGCGCACTCAACCCGACGCTGGTGTACCTGCACTCCACGGACGGCTCCCCGCTTGACCCGGCCGAGGTGGAGCGGGTGGCGAAGGAACTGACCACCTCCACCGGCATCGGCGGCGCCATGCCCGCGAACGAACAGGGCGACCTCGGACTGATCTCCAAGGACGGCAGCACCGCGCAGATCAACCTGCTGCTGGAGTACAGCCCGCAATCCAACGAGGCGCTCGACGCGGTCGACCCGCTGCGCGAGGCAGCGCACGCCGCCGCACCGGAGGGCACCGAGGTGCTGGTCGGCGGGCCCACCGCGGCGTTCACGGACATCCGCGACGCGAACAACCGCGACCTGTCGGTGATCTTCCCGGTCGCAGGCGTGCTGATCGCGCTGATCCTGGCGCTGCTGCTGCGTTCGCTGGTGGCGCCGCTCTACCTGATGGCCTCGGTGGTGCTGGTGTTCTTCTCCACCATGGGTGCGACGGCGTTCCTGTTCAGCGTGGTCGGTGATCGGCCGGGCATCTCGTTCTCGCTGCCGATCATGCTGTATCTGTTCGTGGTGGCGATCGGAACGGACTACAACATCCTGATGATCGCCCGACTCCGCGAGGAGGCACGCGAGGGCCGAAGCCCCAGGGAGGCAGCCCGATTGGCCATCGAGCACGGCGGGCCCTCGGTCGGTGCGGCGGGCATCATCCTCGCAGGCACCTTCGGGTCGATGATGCTGTCCGGCATCGCCATGATGACCGAGATGGGCTTCGCGGTGGCGCTGGGCATCCTGCTCTCGTCGTTCGTGATGTCGATGTTCCTGGTGCCCTCGATCACCGCGCTGCTGGGCCACAAGGCCTGGTGGCCCGGCCACGGTGACGCCGTCACCGAACACGGCCGTCCCGAGGAGGACCTGGAGCCCGCGCGGGTCTGACCCCGCCGAGCCGAAAACGACACAGGGCCCGCCCTTTCCGTCATCACGGAAAGGGCGGGCCCTGCTCGTTGTCGAAGGGACTAGCTGGCCCAGGCGGCCCGGTGGCTGTCGGCCGGCTGTGCCGGATCCCAGTTCTCGGCCTGGAAGTTGGTCGTGTGGACGGAGTCGCCGCCGACCTCCGTGACGGTCAGCACCCCGATCATGGAACCGAGCAGCGACGGCTTCGCGGTCACGGCGATCGCGGAGGCGGTGTCCTTGAGCGCATCGCCGTCGAGGTCGCTCGCGCAGACCCGGACCGTGAGATCCACGGTCGACGGGGTCTGTCCGCTGTTCAGCTTGGTGACGGCACCGTCGACGGTGACGCCGGAGGGCAACGTCGCGGACTTCGCGATCACGGTCGCGGTGGGATCGTCGGCGCTGGCGTCGCCGGGGCAGGTTGCGGTGGGAGCGGCGGAGGCCTCGGCCGCGGACGAGGTGTCCTCGGAGCTGCAGCCGGCAAGAAGGAGAGTGGCCCCGAGTGCGAGGGCGGTCACAGTGCGTTTCACCCGGTCATTGTGGATGCAAATGTCGGCGCCCGCATCACGGGGGGTGAACATTCGGTGACAGCGTCCCGTATCGCAGGTCACACTGCTCTTCATGTGGGAATCCCTGCCGGAATGGTGGAACTCGCTGCCGGCGCCGCTGCGCGACCCGGTCGCCTTCGCCATCCCCTTCTTCGTCCTGTTCCTCGCCCTGGAATGGGCAGCGGCCCGGTACCTCGCCGCTCCTGAGATGAGTGCGGACGGGCGGGCTCATCCCCCGCGCGGCGGCTACGACGCAACGGACGCGCGGACCAGCATCTCGATGGGCGCGGTGTCGGTGCTGACCAGCGCGGCATGGAAGGCGCTCGCCCTGGTCGGGTACGCCGCGATCTACGCGTACCTGGCGCCGTGGCACCTGCCTGCGGACGCCTGGTACACCTGGGTGATCCTGATCGTCGGCGTCGACCTGTTGTTCTACTGGTATCACCGGATCGCCCACCGCACCCGGATCGTGTGGGCCACCCATCAGGCGCACCATTCCAGTGAGTACTTCAACTTCGCGACCGCACTGCGCCAGAAGTGGAACAACAGCGGCGAGATCCTGATGTGGATCCCGTTGCCGCTCATCGGAATCCCGCCGTGGATGGTCTTCGTCGGGTTCTCGATCAACCTGGTGTACCAGTTCTTCGTGCACACCGAGCGGGTTGACCGGCTACCCCGACCGTTCGAGTTGGTGTTCAATACGCCGTCGCACCACCGGGTTCATCACGGCTGCGACCCCGCGTATCTCGACAAGAACTACGCGGGCATCCTGATCATCTGGGACCGCATGTTCGGCACCTTCACTCCCGAGACGCATCGGCCCACCTACGGGCTGACCACACCGGTGCGCACCCACAACATCCTCACGCTGCAGGGACACGAGTACGCCGCCATCGGCCGCGACGTGCGTGCCGCCAGGTCGTGGCGGGAGCGATTGGGGTACGTGTTCGGCCCGCCGGGATGGACCCCCTGACACCACCGCCCGGGGATGGCCCGCGTCACACTTCACGTGTTAACTTACTCAAAAGTAAGAACGCGCGGCGACGGGGGAACCGATGGCAATCCGAGATCGAGGTCTGCGGGCGGGCATGGCGCTGATCGGCCTACTGGCCGCCGTCACAGCCGGGACCGGCGCCGCGGCAGCCGAACCGGCGAGCGGTCCGCTTCCCGTCCCCTTCGACCTCGGCGCCGGGCTCCGAGCCCTGCCCTTCCCCGAGGTGGTGCCGCCGGGCGCGAACGATCCGACCTGCCGCCCGTCCGCCGCCCACCCGAACCCGGTGGTCCTGGTGAACCCGACCTTCGCGACGCAGGCGACCGCGTGGCAGGCAGGCGCGCCCTACCTGCGCAACAACGGCTACTGCGTCTACACGTTCAACTTCGGCAACCCCGTCTGGGTGTCGGAGATCCCCGTCCAGGCGCTCGGCGACATCCGCGAATCGGCGCGAGTGCTGTCCGGCACCGTCGATCGGGTGCTCGCGGCCACCGGCGCAACGAAGGTGGACCTCGTCGGCCACTCCCAGGGCGGCGGGGTGCTCTCGCACTACTACCTCAACGCCCTCGGCGGAGATCAGAAGGTGGACAAGCAGATCGGGATCTCGCCGAGCGCCCACGGCACCACGCTCAGCGGGGGCGTCTATGTCCGCAGCCTCGTCCCGCCGGTGGGCCGCACCCTCTACGACGTGGTCACCGGACTCACCCCGGCCCTCACCCAGCAGGCATCGGGTTCCGAGCTGATGGCGCAGACCTACGGCAACGGTGACACCAGGCCAGGTGTCCGGTACACGACGATCGTGACCGAGTACGACGAGGTGGTGACCCCGTACACCGAGCAGTTCCTCACGGGCTCGAACGTCACGAACATCCTGCTGCAGGACGGCTGCGAGGCGGACAGGTCCGAACACCTCTCGTCGCTCTACAGCGAAAGGGCCTGGCGGTTCGTGCTCAATGCCCTCGATCCGGATCACCAGACTCCGGTGCCGTGCTTCCCCGTCGACCCGTTCTTCCCGAACGTGAAGTAGGAGGTTCAGCCGCCGCCCTCGACCGCGATCGCGGCCCCGCCGCCGAGCAGCGTGGTCGCCGTCAGACCGAACATCCGATGGAACGCGTCGCTGAAATGCGAGGGGCTCGCGAAGCCGGCGTCGACGGCGGCGCGGGTGAGGTCCGAGCCCTTCGACACCGCCGTCGCAACGTGCAGCATCCGGGCCCACAACCGGTAGCGCCGGAAGCTGGTCCCGGTCTCCGCGGCGAACAGCCGGAGGAAGTACGGCGTCGACAGGTGCGTGTCGCGGGCGAACTCCGAAGCGGTGACCGGCGCGCCTGGCTGCGCGCGGATCGTCCGGATCACCCCGTCGATCCGCTCGTCGACGGGCCCTTGGACCGGGCCGGACGCCGCGTTCAGGATGCGGCCTGCGTCGAGGGCCGGGCCTCCGCAGAGCCCGACCAGCTCCGCTTCGGCCCGGTGCCCGCTCCCGAACCCGCTCTCCGCCGCGGCCATCCGCTCTAGGCACCCGTCCGCCCGCGCGGAGCCGGGGTCGAAGTAGCAGAACAACATTCGCTCCCCCGTCGCGACGATCTGGTGCGTCGTCCGCGGCGGGACGAGCACCGATCGGTGCAGCACATCGGCGCTCCCGTCCACCCGCAGGATCAGCGGCGCGTCCACGCCGACCGCCAGGCAGTACACCGCCGTCGAGTGCGGGTCCAGCCGCAGCGAGGGGCCGAGATAGACAGCGTGCCCGTAACCGACCCACAGCGCGGGCGCCGGGGTGACAGCGCACGTTTCTGGAAGCGGCGACCGGTCCACAACCGCCATGCTGACACAACAACCACCACGGAAGGGGCAGCCATGTGGGCCGATCGGATCGCACGGGCATTGTTGGTCGGGGTCGGACTGGTCAACCTGGCACCCGGGGCCGCGGCGCTGTCGGCGTCGCGGGTCGAGTCCCTCTACGGAGTGCGGGTGGGCGACGCCGACCTGGAGCTGCTGCTGCGCCACCGCGCCGCGCTGCTGGCGATCGTCGGCGGCGGGCTGCTGGCGGGCACGTTCGTGCCGTCGATCCGGGTCCCCACCGTCGCCGCCGCCGCGACGAGCATGGGCAGCTACGTCGCGCTGACCGCGGCGGTGGGACCGACGAACCCGCAGTCGTCGCGGGTGCGCGCGGTGGACGTGGGCGCACTGGCGGCGCTGGCCGTCGCGGTTGGTCTCGGGTCCCGTTCGCTCAGGCCCGCCGCAGGCTGACCAGGAAGTCGACGGTCCCGGACCCGTCGACCGTGACGAACCCCAGCGACGGGGGCTGCACGCCGAAGTCGGTCCACGTGACCGGGATGCTGCCCGAGGCCACCAGCGCATCGCCCGACCGGAGCACCTCGACGTCGACGGTGACCGGCCGGGCGACCCCCTTGATCGTGAGGGTTCCTGTCGCGGTGACGGTTCCGCTGGTGCCGTCGACCGGAAGGCCGGACAGGTCCACCGGTCCGTCGAGGACGAAGGTGGCGGTGGGGAATTCGTCGGTCGACATCACTCGTCCGTCGAACTGCCCGTCACGGCGGGAGTCGTCGGTGGCGATGGACGCGACCTGCACGGTGATCTCGCCCGCGGTCAGCTTCTCGGCCTCGACGGTCGCCGAGCCGCTCACCTCCCCGGTGGAGCCGACCACGGTGACGCTGGCGCCGTTGAGGATCTCGTGCACCGTGTAGCCGGCGGCGGTCTCGTTCGGCGGGAGGCCCGCGTAGACCACCCACTGCCCGTTCACATCCCCGGTGGCGGGCTCGGCGCCGGAGGTGGACACCGAGGCGGCGGGCGCGTCGTCCTCGGCGATCCAGGTGCCGTACACCCACGGCCCCACGACGAGCGCGAGCACCGCGACGACCGCGATCCCACCGAGTACCCACCAGCGTCTGCTCATGTCGGGGACAGTACTGACCTCCCGCGCGCTCCGCAGGGTGTCAGTTCACCGCGCCGAAGCGCTTGCGGGTGTCCCGGACGAAGCTCGCGAACAGCGCCTTGTTGACCGGCAGCGCGAGCCGGACCGGCAGCCCGAAGCCGCGACGCGGGGTGAACGCGAAGGTCCAGACGAAGCGGCAGCCCGTCGGCGTCGGCTCGACCCGGTAGTCCTCGGCAAACGATCGGAACAGCGGGACGTTGGCCTGTTTCACGTAGAACGCGTGCCGCCGTTGCTCCTCGTCCCAGACGAAGAACTGCTCGCGCAGCTGCATGAAGCCGCCTGCCGCCTTGGCGACCCTGGTGGTCGCCGTGCTGTGTGGGGCCGCCGAGGTGTAGTGCACGTCGAGCAGCCGGCACCACGACAGCGGCTCGGCGCCGGTCAACCCCCGCCACACCTCGTCCGCCCCGGCGCGCAGATCCATCCCGTAGGTGTAGACGAAATCCGCGGTCTCGAAATAGGAATCGTCGATCGGATCGAGGTCGAACCAGTGCATGGTCGCTCGCTTTCGCTCGAGGGCCCGCCGATTGTGTCGCGCGACATGTCTCGAGGGCCGACAGTACCGAACTATGATGACCGACATAGGCAGCAAGGGAGAACAAGCACGTGACACAACGCCCCACGGCCCGCGACCGGATGCTCACGAGCGCCATCGCCCTCTTCCGCGAGCGGGGCATCGACGCAACCTCCTTCGCCGATGTCATCGAGCGCGCCGAGGCCCCGCGCGGGTCGATCTACCACCACTTCCCCGGCGGGAAGACCCAGCTGGCCGAGGAGGCCACCCGCACGGCGGGCGGCCTGATGGAGACGCTGATCGAGTCGAGCCTCGCGCAGGGCGGTCCGTCCGAGACCCTGGCGCGGCTCATCGGCATGTTCCGTCGGCAGCTGCTGGACTCGGACTTCCGGTCGGGTTGCCCGGTGGCCGCGGGCGCACTGGAGAGCGGGGACTTCGCGGCCGTGCGGGAGATCGCAGGCGAGAGCTTCACCGCCTGGGAGGACGCCATCGCGGCCGCCCTCGTCGAGCGTGGCGTGCCCTCGGCCCGCGCCGAGTCCCTGGCGACCACCGCCGTCACCGCCATCGAGGGGGCGCTGCTCGTGGCAAGGGCGCAGCGCAGCGTGGCGGCCCTCGACCGCGTCGGCGCCGAGCTGTCCGGGTTGATCGACACGGCGGTGGACACGGCCCGGCGGTGAGAACCCGCTAGCTGGAGCCCTGCCCGTTCCCATTCTTGACGGGGAACAGACTTCGTGCGATGACCAGCAGGATGCCGATGACCTCCACGACCGAAGCAGTCAGCCACGCGATCATCACCTGGGAATTGGGGTTCTCCCGGTTGACGAAGAGATACACCCCGAAGAACACATTCGACATGAGGAGTTGCGCTCCGACAAAGATGGTCGACCAGAGTGCAAGGCGCTTCCGAAGCTTGATGTCCTGTTCGCGGTTCTTCGCCTTGAGAGTCCGTATGCGCAGCTCTGCCGCGAGGAGAGCACTGTTCGAGTCCTCATCTCGCTCCGATTGCTCTCCAGATTCCGAACCACCATCGGATTCAGCGGACGCATTCGTCGCATCAGTGTCTCCGGCACCGGCGCCTGAAGGCTCCTCTACAGCCGCCTGTCGCTTGTGGAGCTCTTCCAACCTGGTCGCGCGCGCCAATTTGGCGCCGACCTGACTCTGATCGACGGCAGTTCCATCCCCGGTCACGTCAGAGCAATCCCAGGCTGGCCAGGCGATTGTTCATCGCGGGAGTCGACACGTTGAACTTCCGTCGCAGATCACCGATCGACAAGCCCTCAGCCCACCATTTTTTGACGATCGCCGCCGGCATCAACAATTCGGCGGCGAACTGATTTGCCCAGATCTCCTCGGGGTCTGTTCCTGACGAGGCGAGCTCTGCCCGCTCGTCGACGAACCCCATCGGCTCGGGGTCGTCTTGATGCCGAACGTAGTGGCCGATCTCGTGCGCGAGGGTAAACCGTTGACGTACCGGGTGATCGGATTCGTTCACATAGATCTCGGTCGGACCGTCCGCCTGCTCCCGGACAATGAATCCAGCCAGGTTGTTGTCCAGCATCGCGGGCCGAACCGCTATACCGAGGCGCTCGGCGATCTCCCAGGGATCGATCGGGAAGGCAATGTTGCCCATGCCGTCGTTCCAGTACTGCATTCGCAGTTTGCGGGCAGCGTCCTTCGCAGTCGCGGTTGCCATGGGGTCCACCTCCGATCGCTGGGTTCGCTCGCACCAAGGGACGGGTATCCATTACTGGTCTACGGGGCAGGTTGGACTGTACCCACAATCTATGACGCTCGAACTCGTGCCCTCGGGCAGCTCGGCGTGTGTCGCACGTGGCGGCGCCTCTGATGGCAAAAAAGACCCTCACCTGCGTGAGCAGGTGAGGGTCTTTGGCGGTGGCGGAGGGATTTGAACCCTCGGACGGGGGTTACCCGTCACACGCTTTCGAGGCGTGCTCCTTAGGCCGCTCGGACACGCCACCGCCGGTGACTTTACCCGACTCGGGGCCTGGCGCTAAATCGGCCGCTGACCGGGGCCTCTGCGCGATCAGCGCTGCTCTCGGAAGAAGCCCTCCAGCAGGGCCGCGCACTCGTCCTCCAGCACGCCGCCGCGCACCTGCGGGCGATGGGTGAGCCTGCGGTCGCGGACCACGTCCCACAGCGACCCGACAGCCCCGGTCTTGGGCTCCCACGCCCCGAACACGACCTTGTCGATCCGGGCCAGCACCAGCGCCCCCGCGCACATCGTGCACGGTTCCAGGGTCACCGCCAAGGTCGCACCCTCCAGCCGCCAGCCGTCGCCGTGCACCAGGGCGGCCGCGCGCAGCGCCAGGATCTCCGCGTGCGCGGTCGGATCGGCGTTGGCCTCGCGGGCGTTCGCGGCCCTGGCAAGCTCGACGCCGTTCGCATCGAAGACCACGGCGCCGACCGGGACGTCGGCGGTGTCCGCGGCGGAGGCGGCGGCGATCGCGGCCCGGATCATCGCCTCGTCGCGGTCCCTCGCCCCGCTGGGCAGCGACATCTACCGGGGCAGGGTGTCGAGCACCGAGCCGAGTTCGGTGGCGAAGCCGAGCCGCTGCGCGATCATGCCCAGCTGCTCGTCGGGGTACAGCTCGGTCTCGGCGAGGATCACCCCGAGCACCGGCTCCGGCAGGCCGAGGTCCGCGAGCAGGCTGAGGTCGCCCTCCTCCCACGGGTCGACGTCGTCGAGCTCGTCGGGGTCGAGGTCCGGGGTCTCGATGTTGAGCGCGTCGAGCACATCGGAGGCGATGTCGTAGTCGAGCGCCGCAGTGGCGTCCGAGAGCAGCAGCCGGGTGCCCGACGGCGCCGGACGAAGGATGACGAAGAACTCGTCGTCGATGTCGAGCAGGCCGAACACGGCGCCGGAGCTCCGCATCTCGCGCAGCTCGGTCTCCGCGGCCTCGAGACTGTTCAGTGCGGCCGAGGTCAGCGCCGTGCACTTCCACTTGCCGTCGTCGAGGACAACCGCGACGCCGAAGCCATCGAGATCCTCGAACTGGTCCGAGGGGGCGCTGTTGTCACGCGCGCGCTGAGCAGCCATGCCGTCACCGTAGTCCGCCGGGCGCCGGTAACTGAAGTCCGCTGGCAAATGTGCCAACCTATCCGGGTGTCTGATGAAGCGACTGACCCGCCGGTGTGCGTTCTCGGGCTCGGACTGATCGGCGGATCGGTGCTGCGGGCCGCCGTCGCCGCGGGTCGGACAGCCTGGGGCTACAACCGCTCCGCCGGTGCCGTCGAGGACGCCCGCGCCGACGGATACGACGCCGACACCGACCTCGAGGCGGTGCTGCGACGGGCCGAGCGGTCCGGCGCGCTGATCGTCGTCGCGGTGCCCGTACCGGCCCTCGACGCCGTGCTCGGCGCGGTCGCCACGCACGCCCCCGACTGCGCGCTCACCGACGTGGTCAGCGTGAAGCGGGCGGTCCTCGACGCGGTGCGTGGGCACGGCCTCGGCGCCCGGTTCGTCGGGGGGCACCCGATGGCGGGGACCTCGCAGTCGGGCTGGGCGGCGGGCGACGTCGCCCTGTTCCGCGACGCGGTGTGGGTGGTCGGCACCGACGACGGCGTCGATCCCCTGGTGTGGGGCCAGGTGGCCGCGCTGGCCGTGGACTGCGGCTCGGTGGTGGTGCCCGCCGCCGCCGACGAGCACGACGCGGCGGCCGCCCGCATCTCGCACCTGCCGCACCTGCTGGCGGAGGCGCTCGCGGTGACCGCGGCGGCAGGCGGCGACCTGGCGCTCGGGCTGGCGGCCGGCTCGTTCCGGGACGGCACCCGGGTCGCCGGTACCGCGCCGGAGCTGGTGCGCGCGATGTGCGAGGCGAACTCGGGCGCGCTGATCGTCGCGCTGGACGAGACCCTGCGCCTGCTGACCGACGCCCGCGACGCCCTCGCGGACACCGGCAGCACCGAGACCCTGGTGACGGCCGGCCACGCCGCGCGGCTGCGCTACGAGAACCTGGACCGCTGGGAGATCACCGACGTCGCGGTCGGCGCGGACGGCTGGGTGGAGCGGATGCGCGACGCCGGCCGCCGAGGCGGGGCGCTGCGCGCCCGTGCGCGATTCGCGAGTGCAGGGACTCAGTAACCACGCACAGGCGGCGTAGCCGCCTCAGATCCGCTCGGCCAGGCCCTGGTAGTCGAGGATGAAGCCGTCGCGGTCGATGGTGACCGACGAACTCGACACCGGCGAGAGCACGTGGATGCCGTCCGAGCCGCTGCTGTAGGTCAGGCTCGCCTCCTGCACGCTCAGGTCGGGCAGGTACACGTACACGACCGGGACCTGGATGTCCTCGGAGTCGGTGTGCATGCCCAGCCGCCGGATCGGCAGGGTGTTGAAGAACGGGCTGAGCACCACGTCGACGTCCAGCGCGCCGCCGAAGGTGGATCGCTTGGGGTTGGTCCCGTTCTCGACCATCCAGTTGCCCTCCGAGTCCCGGCTGATCGACACCTGCCGCTCACCCGACGCCAGGCTGGTCCGCAGCGAGAGCCTGCGGGTCACCCCGTTCTCGTCGGTGACCAGGTCGTAGGACGCGCTGAACGCGGGATGCTCGGCGCACTGACCACCGATGATCCGGCCGGCCGCCTTGATCCGGTTACCGACGAGCTGCACACGAACCGACTCCATCCGAGGAGCGGTGTGGGCCCGCCACGTGAGGACCGCTGGCCAGACAGATTCGGTGGCCGCGGCGCCCTGAGCTGGATTGGTCACCTGACTACGGTAAGCGACGTGGGGCCTTCGGGCAGCGGTGGCGCGGAACCTCGCGGGTCGCGGATGTGCCGACCGCTCACGCCGCCTCGGCCGCGCGGCGCTCGAGCACCGCGATCCGGGCCGACAGCACCGCCAGCGCGAACAACCCGACCGCCACGTTGAGCAACGCCCCGAACTCCTGCGCGACGAAATCGAACACCTGGGTCAACAGCACCGTGACCAGCGCCGCGGCCCGCAGGAACTGCAGCGGCCACAGCTTGCCGTTGCGGAGCCTCACGACGCCGGCCCAGCTCAGCACGCACGCGACGGCGGTGCCTGCGAGCTGACCGATGGTGGTGATGGTCCCGGCCGCGCCCTCGAGATCGGAGGACAGGGTGACGATGGCGTTGATCAGCCCGGACGTCGAGAAGAGCACCAGGACGAAGGCCGCCACGCCGACCGCGGTGCGGCTGCTCAGCGCGGACGGGATCCGCCGCGATCCCCACGCCCGCACTCCCCCGAAGCGGCCGGGCTCCCGCGGATCGCAGCGCGCGAGCAGATCACCGATGTCCGCGATCGCGGCCACGTCCGCGCCCGCCGCCTGGGCCCGGTGCAGTTGCGCCTGCGCGAGCGCCCGGCGCTCGGGCGGCAGTCCCCGGATCAGGCCGTCCACCGCGATGGCGGCGGCGTTGCTGATGTCCTCGGCGGCGCTCGGCGGCCGGGAGTCGTGCAGCCAGCGGTTGAGCAGCAGCAGGACCACCACGACGACGTACATGATCGCGACGGCGGGACGGTAGAAGTAGTCGTTGGTCTTGGTGACGAACTTGCCGACCTCGTCGAGGAAGAGCCCGAATCCGATGCCGCCCAGCACCACCGCGAGGAGTCGCGGCCGCAGGCCGAGGAACGAGAAGACCACGACCAGGGCCGCCACCATCAGCAGCCCGCCCCACAGCACGTGCGCGACGTGCAGCGTGGACCCGCCGACCTGTGGGTATCCGGTCAGATGCAGGTAGGCGCGGGTGACCAGGATCGTCAGCACCCCGATGATGACGAACGCCTCGACGAGGGAACTGGCCTGCGCGTCACGAAGCAGCAGCGGCCTGCGCGGGGCGCGCCCGGTCTCGGTCCGACCGATCAGCGCGGACGCCAGTGTCATGGCTGCTGTCCTTCCGTGGCCCTGGGTTCCCCAGTGTCCCTCAACCGGGCGGTCGTCGTGCCCGGCACCGATCCCGCGACTTGTCCACAGCTGTGGACAAATCCTGTTAACACCCAGCGCCAGACTGTGGACAGTGTGGACGAATCTGTGGATTACATCGATGTAATTAGCCTGTACCTGCGACTTTGCCATCCACAGGCCTGTGGATAACGGGGTGACGCGGTGATCATTGACTGTTGATCCCCAGCCCGACCGGAGGCTCGTCCACAGGCGGCACACAGATGGCGAGGAGAAATCCGGCAATTCGAGGCGCCGCCGCGCCTGATCGTCGATGCGAAAAGCCCCGCCGATCACGTGGATCGACGGGGCTCGCATGCCGCCCCAGGTCGGGGAACCGGGCGGCACGTTTGGTGCGGGCCCATGCCTTCGAGCTGGCTGGCTCCATCGGCCCGCGACGACCACCTTAGCGGTAATCGAACGTGCGTGCTAGTCGACCGTCGCCGGGCGCGCGGCCGAAAGCCGCTGCGTCCGACGGAAGTTCAACCGGAGGCCCACGAGAAAACCCCTCACCGGCATTGCTGCCGGCGAGGGGCTCCTCACTGTGCGCCCGAAGGGATTCGAACCCCTAACCTCTTGATCCGTAGTCAAGTGCTCTATCCGTTGAGCTACGGGCGCATGTCTTCAGTTGTGCTGGCCTACGAGCACCAGCGTGGCGGAAGCGAGAGGATTTGAACCTCCGGTCCCCTTTGAGGAGGACAACTCATTAGCAGTGAGTCCCATTCGGCCGCTCTGGCACGCTTCCTAGGCTCAGGTCCTTTCGGAACCGCCGGATGGAAAGATTACACAGGCACGGCGTAGGGCGCAAAACGGCCGGTCACAGCGATTTCTAGCGCAGATTACCGTCGAACCAGTCGAAGATCCGGCGCTGCGCATCCATCATCGCCTGCGCGGCCGGATCGTTGTCATCGCCGTCCACCGGGAACTCCGGCGGCTCGTCCGCGCGATGCTCGAGACCGCTGTAGCTGACCACCAGGGTCGCGACCTCGGCGCGCGCGATCGCGTCCCGCAGTCGTTCGACCTCCTGACGCGGAGTTCCGGGGTCGTCCTCCCCATACAGCCCCAGCCACGGGGCCTGCAGCCGCGGGGCCGCGTCCACCAGCGCCGGGGCGCCCTCCGCGAGCGGGTGGACGATGCCCCGCGCGGACACGCTGACCGCGGCGCCCACCGGCCTCGATGTCGCGACGAGCAGGGCGGCCGTGCCCGCGTCGTCGAAGCCGAGCACCCCCACACAGTCCGGGTACACCCCGCGCGCGGTGAGCCAGCCGAAGGCCGCGTCGAAGTCGGCGAACAGGTTGTCCCCGAACACCTCCGCGGTGCTGTGCAGCGGCTCCCGATGGAACAGGTGCGGCGCCACCGTCAGCCAGCCCTCGGCCGCCAGCGAGCGCATGAGAGCGAGCAGGTTGTCGGTGAACTCCCGCGATTCGTGCAGGACCACGATGCCGCCGCGGGCGGGTCCGTCCGGTTCGACGGCCGTCAGGGGGACGCGAACGGGAGGCTCGTCCGGATGCTCCCCCAGGGCGCGCAGCACCGCGCTGTCCGTGAAGATTCCCGACATACGTATACCTTGGCACGCTCACGGCCCACCCGTTCAAGATTCTTTTCGGGGTCACCGGTGTTCTTTTTCAGCGCACCCGGCACGACCGATCACGTGCGGCGCATAATGTCGATTCATGACCGTGCGCACCCGCCCCGACCTCTCGAGAATCGCCCCCTACGTGCCGGGACGCAGCATTCCCGGCGCGATCAAACTGGCCAGCAACGAGACCACCGCCGGTCCGCTGCCCAGCGTGATCGAGGCGATCGCCGAGGCCGCGGCCGGCGCCAATCGCTACCCGGACAACGGCTCGGTCGCCGTGCGCGACGCGCTGGCCGCCAAGCTCGGGGTGAGTGCGGACCGGATCACCACCGGATGCGGATCGGTCGGCATCTGCCTGGAGCTGGTGCAGGCGACCTCCGGGCCGGGCGACGAGGTGATCTACGCGTGGCGCTCGTTCGAGGCCTATCCCGTGGTGGTCAAGGTGGCGGGCGCCACCCCCGTCGAGGTCCCGCTGACCTCCGACTACGAACACGACCTCGACGCCATGCTCGCGGCCATCACCGATCGCACCCGGCTGATCTTCATCTGCAACCCGAACAACCCGACGGGGACCGTGGTCGCGGCGGAGGCCCTCGCCCGGTTCCTCGACGCGGTCCCCCCACACATCCTCGTCGCACTGGACGAGGCCTACTACGAGTACGTGCGACCCGACGCGGGCGCCGAGGCCGCACCCGACGGCATCGCCCTGGCCGAAGGGCGACCGAATGTCGTTGTACTGCGGACCTTCTCGAAGGCCTACGGCCTGGCCGGCCTGAGGATCGGGTACGCGATCGGCGACCCGGAGATCATCGCCGCCCTGTTCAAGGTGCACCTGCCCTTCGCGGTCACCAGCGTCGCCCAGGCCGCCGCGGTCGCCTCGCTCGCCGCCGACGCGGAACTGCTCACCCGCACCGACGGGGTGGTCGCCGAGCGCACGCGGGTGCGGGACGCGCTGATCGCAGGCGGGTACGACGTGCCGCCGTCCTCGGGTAATTTCCTCTGGCTTCCGCTCGGCGACCAGGCGGCGGCGTTCGGCGAGGCAGGCGTCGCCGCGAAGGTGCTGACGCGGCCGTTCGCGGGGGACGGGGTGCGCGTCACCATCGGCGACCCCGATGAGAACGACACCTTCCTGGCGTTCGCCCTCGGGGCCGGACTGCCCATCTGGAAGGCCTCCCAGCAGGACTGACGACTCCGTACAACGCACAACGGCTCCGACCGGGTTCACACCCGGTCGGAGCCGTTCTGCTTGGCGGAAGCGGAGGGATTTGAACCCCCGGTGGGTTTAACGCCACGCTCGCTTTCAAGGCGAGTGCATTCGGCCGCTCTGCCACGCTTCCATCGCAGATCCTAACGGCACCTCCCGCGCCCTGCGGAATCCACCGCGCCGGGTCAGCCCGCCGATCGCTCGCTGATGGCCGCGTTCACCTTGGTGAACACCCTCTCGACGCTCGTCAGCTCGTCCGCGTCCAGCAGATCGACGAGATAGCGACGTACCCCGTTGACGTGGGTGGGGGCCGCCTCCTCGAGCCGTCGGCGCCCCTCCTCGGTGAGGATCGCCAGTACCCCGCGGCCGTCGTCGAGGCAGGTGTTCCTGGTGACCATCCCGTCCGCCTCCATCCGACGGATCTGGTGGGTCAGCTTGCTGCGCGAGGAGATCACGCCGTCCGCGAGATCGCTCATCCGGACCGACCCGTCCGGCGATTCGGACAGCATCACGAGAATTCGATAGTCGGCCGTGGTGAGCCCGTGCCGATCCTGTAACTCGCGGTTGAGTAATCCCATCAGCCGCTGGGAGCCGTCGATGAAGGCGCGCCATGCGGCCATCTCCGCGTCGTCGAGCCAGCGGGGGGTCTCGTCCTCAGAACCGTCGATCTGTGTTGTCACGCAACCATTCTAGTTGCCTGCGCTCATGATTCATACCGCTCGGTCTGAAAACGGCGTTGCATCAGCCGGAGACCGCGCGCAACGCGGAGGTGTCGATTTCGGCGAGGTTCGCGAATCCGGCCAATCCGAGCGTGAGATCGAAATCCGCCAGCAGAATTCGCAGCGCGTGCCGGGCGCCCGCCTTGCCCGCGAGGCCGAGCCCGTACACCCAGGGCCTGCCGTAGAGCACCGCGTCCGCACCGAGCGCCAACGCCGTGAGCACGTCCGCGCCGCACCGAATTCCCGAGTCCAGCAACACATCCGCGTGGTCGCCCACCGCCGCGGCCACCGGCGCGAGGGCGTCGAGCGCGGCGATCGCGCCGTCCACCTGCCTGCCGCCGTGATTGCTCACCACCACACCCGCCGCGCCCGCGTCGACCACCGCCCTGGCGTCGTCCGGGTGCAGGATGCCCTTGACCGCGATCGGCAGGTCCGTCCACTCCCTCAGGCGGGTCACGTCCGCAGGCCGCAGGGTGTGGTTCCCGAACATCGACACCCAGGTCAGCACGGCCATCTGCATCGCCTCGGCGCTCTCCTCGGGCGCACTGGCCAGCCGGGAACGGAAGACGGGGTCGGTGAGATAGTTCGCGATCCCCTTGCCCTGCAGGAACGGCAGGTGACCGAGCTCGAGATCTCGTGGGCGCCAGCCCATTCCCGGCGTGTCCGCGGTGAGCACGATCGCCTTCGCGCCCGCGGCCTCGGCCCGGTGCACCAGCGACTGCGCCACCTCGTCGTCGGCGGGCCAATAGAGCTGGTACCACCAGTTCTCACCGGACACCGCCCCGACCTGCTCGATGGGGGTGGACGACGCCGTGGACAGCACCGAGCCGATCCCGAGCTCGTCGGCGGCCTCGCCGACCGCCAGCTCCGCGTTCGGGTGCACCAGTTCGAGGACCCCGACGGGCGCGGTCAGCACCGGCGCGGCCAGCCGGGTGCCGAGCACCTCCACGCTGAGGTCCCGCGCGTCCGGGGCCGCGGTCCCGCGCAGCATCCGGGGCACGATCGAGTGCCGCTCGAATGCGGCCAGGTTCGCGGCGGCGGTCCGCTCGCTCGACGCGCTACCCGCGATGTAGGCGAAGGCCTCCGGCGACAGCGTGGTCGCGGCCAGCTCCTCGAGCCCGGCCGCGGTCATCGGCAGCTCGGGCCTGGCGCCGCCGACCCCGGACAGGTAGATCTCGTTCTGCATGTTGCCGAAGTAGGTCACCCGCGTGACGGTAGCGGGTCCCGGCCCCGGACGGGAGGGGTCGGCGCACCGGTTCGGCCGCTCCCGCGACAGCGAGACGGGCGCGGGCTAGCGTCGACATCATGCGCGCCATCACCGTGACCGGCCCCGGCGGACCCGAGGTGCTCGAGTGGGCCGAGGTCCCCGACCCGCGGCCGGGGCCGGGCCAGGTCCTGATCGACGTCGCGGCCACCGCGATCAACCGCGCCGACCTGTTGCAGCGGGAGGGCCTGTACCCCCCACCGCCGGGAGCCAGCGAGATCCTCGGGCTCGAATGTTCGGGCACCATCGCCGAACTCGGCGACGGCGTGCGCGGCTGGGCGGTCGGCGACCCGGTGTGCGCGCTGCTCTCCGGCGGTGGCTACGCGCAGCGGGTGACGGTCCCGGCGACGCAGCTCCTGCCGGTGCCAGATGGCCTGGACCTGATCGCGGCGGCGGCGCTGCCCGAGGTGGCCTGCACGGTGTGGTCGAACCTGGTGATGATCGCCGGCCTGCAGGCGGGCCAGATGGTGTTGATCCACGGCGGCGGGGGCGGCATCGGCACCCACGCGATCCAGGTGGCGTCCGCGCTCGGCGCCACCGTCGCCGCGACGGCAGGCTCCGAGCACAAGCTGGCGGTGTGCCGTCGGCTGGGCGCGTCGATCGCCGTCAACTATCGCGAGGACGACTTCGTGGCCGCGCTGTCCGCGACCCCCCGCGGCGGCGCCGACCTCATCCTCGACAACATGGGCGGCGCCTACCTCGGGCGGAACATCGACGCCCTGGCCAAGGACGGGCAGCTCTGCGTCATCGGCATGCAGGGCGGCCGGGTCGGCGAGCTGGACCTCGGCAAGCTGCTCGCCAAGCGGGGCCGGGTGTTCGCGACGGGCCTGCGCGGCAGGCCGGAGACCGGGCGCTCGAGCAAGGCCGCGATCGTCGCCGCGGTCACCGAGCGACTCTGGCCGATGGTCGCCGACGGCGCCGTCCGGCCTGTCGTGCACGCCGAGCTGCCGATCACCGAGGCCGCGCGGGCCCACGCCCTGTTGGATGCGCCCGAGACCGTCGGCAAGGTCGTGCTGACGCTCTAGTGAGGCCGATCAGCCGAGGGCGGCGACGGCACGCACGAGCTGATCGATCTCGTACCGGGTCGTGTAGGGCGCCAGACCGATCGTCACGGCACCGCCCTCGTCGCTGACCCCGAGCGAGTCCAGCAGCCTGCTGCCGCCGCGCTCGCCGACGAGGGTCCCGATCCGGCGCTCGGCGAAGTGCAGCGACACCTTCTCCGCAGGCACCCCGGCGACCGTGAAGCTGATGGTCGGCACGCGGCTGTGCGAGGTGCCGATCAGCATCACCTGGGGCAGCCGCCGCAGCGACGCCATCAGGTAGTCGAAGATCCGGTCGTGGTAGTCCTGCAGCGAGCTGATCGAGGTCTCCAGGCGCTCCCTGCGGGTGCCGCTGGCGGTCTCGTCCAGTCCGGCCAGGTAGTCGATCGAGGCGGTCAGCCCGGCGAGCAGGGCGTACTGGTGCCCGCCCATCTCCAGCCGCTCCGGTCCGGTGGCGTACGGGTTCAACGAGATCGCGGGGATCTTGTCGAGCAGTGCGGGCTCGCGGAAGATCAGGGCGCCGATCTGCGGACCCCCCCAGCTCGGCGCGTTCACCGCGAGCACGTCGGCACCCATCTCGTGGATGTCCACGTGTGCGTAGGGCGCGGCCGCGATGGCGTCGGCGACGAGCAGGCCGCCGACCTCGTGGATCCGGTCCGCGGCCACCCGCACGTCCGGCGCCGACCCGACGATCGGGGAGGCCGCGGTCAGCGCGACCAGTCGCGTCGTCGACCCGATCAGCTCGGCGAACTGCCAGCTGGGCAGGTCGCAGGTGTCGATCTCGACCTCGGCCCAACGAACCTGCGCGCCATAGCGATTCGCCACCCGCAACCAGGGCGCGACGTTGGCCTCCTCGTCGAGCCGGGAGAGCACGACGCCGGTGCCGAGGCCGAGCCTCGAGCTGAGCGCCTCGGCCAGCCAGGCCAACAGCACGGCCCGGTCCTGGCCGAGCACCACGCCCGCCGGGTCGCCGCCCACGAGATCGGCGACCGCCTCGCGGGCCGCCTCCAGCGTCGCGGCACTGCGCCGCGACGAGACGTGCTTGCCGGTGTGGGAGGCCGCGGAGCCACGGAACGCGGTCGACACCGCGGTGGACACCGAATCCGGATGCTGCATGCCGGCCTGAGGATCGAGATGGATCCAACCGTCTCCGAGCGAAGGGATAAGTCCCCGCACCCGGGCGACGTCGTATGCCATGCCCGACAGCCTAGGACCTAATTTCGAATCGGTGCGATGCGGATGGCCGGATTGTGAGGCATCACAGTATATGTAACTGCATACAACACAAACTTTTCCGGGTTCCGCGTCCCGCGCCGAAACCCGTGCATGGTTCGCCGTCGGTCGATGCGCGGGCCGCTCTGCTGATACAAGATGGAGCCATGACGCAACCGGACAACGAGCAGGTGGTCGTGATCGGACCCGACGGGCAACCCATGATGGTCGCCGCCGCAGGCCTCCCCGGCGTCGGATCGGGTCCGGGCGACACCGGCTTCGCGGGCGCGGGCCGCCCCGACGGAGAGAACGGCGAGAATCTCGCGGAAATGGTCGAACAGCCGGCCAAGGTGATGCGGATCGGCACCATGATCAAGCAACTCCTCGAGGAGGTCCGCGCGGCACCGCTCGACGACGCCAGCCGGAACCGGCTCAAGGAGATCCACAAATCCTCGATCAGGGAGCTCGAGCAGGGCCTGGCCCCCGAACTCCGCGACGAACTCGAACGACTGACCCTGCCGTTCACCGACGACACGGTCCCCTCCGACGCCGAACTTCGGATCGCGCAGGCGCAGCTCGTCGGCTGGCTCGAGGGCCTCTTCCACGGCATCCAGACCGCGCTGTTCGCCCAGCAGATGGCGGCCCGGTCCCAGCTCGAGCAGATCCGCCAGGGTGCACTGCCACCAGGCATGGGCGCAGGCCACGGGCACCAGAATCCGCAGCAGGGCTCGGGTACCGGCCAGTACCTGTAGCCGTGCGCCTGGTCGGCCCCGCGCGGCCGACCAGTAGGCTCGGTCACCGTGTCAGCATCCGCCCCAGAATCCGAGGCATTGGCCACCGATGTCCCCCCGGTCTCCGACTCGCAGACCCTCCGTCGCGGGTTCAAGGACCTGAGGGACGGATTCGCGCAGCGCGAACTGTGGTTGAGCCTCGGTTGGCAGGACATCAAGCAGCGCTACCGCCGCTCGGTGATCGGCCCGTTCTGGATCACCATCGCCACCGGCGTGCAGGCCACCGCCATCGGCATCCTGTACGCGGCGCTGCTCGACATCCCTCTCGCCGAGTTCCTTCCCTACGTGACGGTCGGCCTGATCGTGTGGAACCTGATCAACGCCTCGATCATCGAGGGGTCCGAGGTGTTCATCGCGAACGAGGGCCTGATCAAACAGCTGCCGTCGGCGTTGAGCGTGCACATCTACCGCCTGGTCTGGCGACAGCTGCTGTTCTTCGCGCACAACCTGGTCATCTACGTGATCATGGTCGTCGCATTCGCGGTGTGGCGGGACCTGAGCTGGGCATCGCTCGCGGCGATCCCCGCGGTGGCGTTGCTCGTGCTCAACGCGGTGTGGGTGTCGATCGTCTTCGGCATCTTCGCCACCCGCTACCGCGACATCGCCCCGATCCTGTCGTCGATGACGCTGCTGCTGTTCGTGCTGACGCCGATCATGTGGACCACGCAGAGCCTCGTGGCACAGGGCGGCGCGGTCGCCGAACGCGCGAGGATCGCCGAGCTCAACCCGCTCTACCACTACCTCGAGATCGTCCGCGCGCCGATGATCGGGCAGCCGCAGGCGCTGTACCACTGGTACATCGTGTTGGGGATCACCGTGGCCGGCTGGGCGCTGGCGCTCGTGGCACTGCGCAAGTACCGGGCCCGCGTGCCCTATTGGGTCTAGGAAGAGCGGTCAACAGATGACGAAGCACGTCAGTATCGACACGCACAACGCGTGCGTCGACTTCCCGATCTTCGACGCCAAGTCGCGGTCGCTGAAGAAGGCATTCCTCGGCAAGGCCGGCGGCGCGATCGGCCGCAACGACTCCGACGTCGTGGTGGTCGAGGCCCTGCGCGACATCACCCTCTCGCTCAAGGAGGGCGACCGGATCGGCCTGGTCGGCCACAACGGCGCGGGCAAGTCGACGCTGCTGCGGCTGCTGTCCGGCATCTACGAGCCGTCCCGTGGCAGCGCCAGGATCCGCGGGCGGGTGGCGCCGGTGTTCGACCTCGGCGTCGGCATGGACCCCGAGATCTCCGGCTACGAGAACATCATCATCCGCGGCCTCTTCCTCGGCCAGACCCGCAAGCAGATGCTGGCGAAGATGGACGAGATCGCCGAGTTCACAGAACTGGGCGAATACCTGTCGATGCCGCTGCGCACGTACTCGACGGGCATGCGGGTTCGGGTCGCGATGGGCGTGGTGACCAGCATCGACCCGGAGATCCTGCTGCTCGACGAGGGCATCGGCGCGGTCGACGCCGAATTCATGAAGAAGGCCCGGATCCGGCTGCAGGCGCTGGTGGAGCGCTCCGGCATCCTGGTCTTCGCGAGCCACTCCAACGAGTTCCTCGCCCAGCTCTGCGACAGCGCGATGTGGATCGACCACGGCCAGATCCGGATGCGGGGCGAGATCGAGGACGTCGTGCGCGCCTACGAGGGCGACGACGCCGCCGACCACGTGCGGCACGTCATCGCCGAGATGAAGCGCGAACAGGACCAGCCGGGGCCGGCCCTGTGACCGAACGGATCATCGGCGTGGTGGTCACCCACAAGCGCCGCGAGCTGCTCGCCGAGTCGCTGAAGGTGCTCTCCACCCAGTCCCGGCCGCTGGACCACCTCGTGGTGGTCGACAACGCCGACGAGGCCGAGGTGCGCGCACTCGTCGAGGGCTCGAACGTGCCGACCACCTACCTCGGCTCCAAGCACAACCTCGGCGGCGCGGGCGGGTTCGCGCTCGGCATGCTGTACGCGCTGTCCCTCGGTGCCGACTGGCTCTGGCTGGCCGACGACGACGGCCGCCCGGAGGGACCCGAGGTACTCGCCACCCTGCTCGACTGCGCCACCCGGCACGGGCTCGCGGAGGTGTCCCCGGTGGTGTGCGACATCGACGACCCCGACCGGCTGGCGTTTCCGCTGCGCCGCGGGGTCGAGTGGCGGCGACTGCGCTCCGAACTCGGAACCGAGGACCTGCTGCCGGGAATCGCCTCCCTGTTCAACGGTGCGCTTTTCTCCGCCGCCGCGGTCGACGCGGTCGGGGTCCCGGACCTGCGCCTGTTCGTCCGCGGCGACGAGGTGGAGGTGCACCGCCGCCTGGTCCGCTCCGGGCTGCCGTTCGGCACCTGCCTGCAGACCGCGTACGTGCATCCCAACGGGGCCGAGGAGTTCAAGCCGATCCTGGGCGGGCGGATGCACACCCAGTACCCGGACAACGAGACGAAGCGGTTCTACACCTATCGCAACCGCGGGTACCTGCTCTCGCAGCCGGGCATGCGACGGCTGCTCCCGCAGGAGTGGCTGCGCTTCGGCTGGTTCTTCCTGATCAACCGCCGGGACCCGGCCGGCCTGCGCGACTGGGTGCGGCTGCGCAAGATGGGCAGGCAGGAACGGTTCGAGCGGCACTGACCGCCGCACCGGTACCGATCAAGACGCCCCCGCGCGGTTCGACCGCACGGGGACGACCTCCGGCCGCCGCCTACTGCTCGTAGAGTCGTTCCCAGTTCTCGCGACTGGTCAGCTGCGGGGCCGCGTCACGGTACTGGCGGGAGACGGCCGCGCCGTCCTCGCGCAGTCGCCGCAGCACCCGGACCGTTCGCCACAGCAGGTCGACCGCCTTGCCCTTGTCGCGCTGACGGATCCGCACCCCGGACTGCGAGGCGTCGGTGACCACCACGTGGTCGAACAGCGAGATGTGCCACCAGTGCGCATCCTCGCGCGGAACGCTGACCAGGCCGTGCTGGGTGCGGCCGAACCACTGGTCGATGGCCCGCTTGACCAGGATCAGCCGCATCGCGCTCGGCTCGCCGCCCGAGCGCCGGGTGGTGAGGTCCGCGGACCGCACCGGGGCGGTGGCCGCGTCGTGCTTGACCGTCTCCGGGTACTCGGCCCGCTCCGCGCGGATCGCGGCCATCGCCGCGATGCCGCCGTCCTGCAACACCTTCGGCCCCTCGAGGAAATCCTCGATGCCGCGCAGCGTGGTCGCCGCGAGACCGTACTGCATGCCGACGAGGTACTCGCTGATCTGCCGGAAGAACTGACGCCCCAGCCGCTTGGTGTCCAGGTCGCTGTGCAGCGCGCCGACGATCAGGGAGTTGCGGGTGCTGAAGTAGCGCGCCCAGTCGTCGAAGTCCTTCCAGTAGAAGTCCGCATGCCAGACCGCCGCGTTCGGGAGGGTGACCGTGACGAACCCCGCCTCGCGGGCGCGGACCCCGTACTCGACGTCGTCCCACTGGAAGAAGATCGGGACGGGGAGGCCGACCTTCGCGACCACCTCGGCCGGGATCAGGCACGTCCACCAGGCGTTGTATCCGGCGTCAACCCGGCGCTCCTGGTTCTTCTTCAGCATGCTCGTGTTGCGCAGCGCCTTCGGCACCTTCTGGCCGTGCTGCAGGGTGCCGAGATCGACATCCTCCGCGCCCACGTTCAGGTAGTCCGGGTTGAGCAGGAACAGCATCTGGGCACCGACGAGGGTGGGCTCGACGGTGACGTTCGCGAAGGCGTTGAGTCGCAGGACGGTCTCCGGCTCACACAGGATGTCGTCGTCCATCAGGATCACGTCCGCGTGCCCGTCGGCCGCGGAGACCTCGTAGAGACCGCGGGTGAAGCCACCCGCGCCGCCGAGGTTGGGCTGCCGCAGATAGTGCAGCTTGTCGCCGAACCTGGGCGCGACCTCGCAGTACAGTTCACGGTCCCGGACCAGGTCGGTCCCCTGGTCGACCACGTAGACCGAATCGATGACCTCGAGCACGCGATCGTCGGAGGCCAGCGCCGCGACCGTCTTCGCGCAGTCGTCGGCACGGTTGAACGTGCAGATCGCGATCGCGACCGGTCGGACGGTCTCGGGCGCGGCTGCGGTCCACTCGAGCCGGTCCACGGTCAGCGGGGCGTCCAGCGCGTCGATCTCCACCCAGAGCGCGCCGCCGTCGACGAACTTGTCCAGCGGTGAGGAGAGTTCGACCGTCTCGTCGCCAGATCCGGCGACGGCACCCACGATCCGGCGGTGCCCGGCGATGTCGGAGGCCACGAGGCGGACCCGGAACCGGCCGGAGCCGGCCGCCCGCAGGCTGACCCGCACCTCGGTGACCGTGGTCCAGCGCTGCCAGTAGCTGGCCGCGAACCGTCCGAAGTAGGTGTTGGTGTGGGCGCGCGCGCCCGCGTCCAGGCGAAGCGTGTGACGTTCGCGATCGCCGGAACCCTTGCGGAACGCGACATAGAGGTCGTCGTTGACGATCGGCGACATGCCGACGAAGACGCCGCGCTGCACGAGCAACCGTGCCGCGACCTCGGCCGCCGGGGCCCCGGACTCAAGGAATTCGGGCTTGTTCATCCAACCGCCAACTCTCGATCGTGTCGCCATTGTCCACCCGCAGGGTATCCCGACGTGCAGTTGACCGACGAAACCACCGAGCCCGACCTCGGTTAATGTCACTGGGCACCCGACCGCGCTATCTGGAGTTCTCGTGACACTCGAACCGCCCGTATCCACCCGGAGCACCCGATGGGCATGGGGGGCCGTGGTCGCGGGTGTGATCTGCCTCGGGTTCCTCCTCATCCTCAGCGTGGACCCCCGGTATTTCTACGTCGACGACACCGAGTCGGGCGCGGTCGGCAACTGGATCCAGCTCGGCCACCTGATGCGCGAGGGTCAGTGGTTCCCGACGCTGGTTCTCGACCAGTGGATGGCGGGCAACTACCCGGTCGAGGGCCAGGGCGGCCTGTGGAACCCCGTCCAGATGGCGATCAACTACGCCGCCCCGTCGGTGGACGACCTCGCCCTGCTGGCGACGGCGGTCAAGCTCGGGTTCTCGATCGTCCTCGGCTGGGGCGTCTACCGGGTGGCGATGGAGTACGGCGCCCGCCCGGCCTGGGCCGCGGTCGCAGGCGCGGCCGCCCCGTTCGGTGGTTTCACCCTGTACTTCGAGGACCCCTCCTGGGTCACCTCGCTGATCGGCATGGCGTGGGTGGTGCAGGCCTGGGCCAGCGGGGTCCGGTACGCGCGCGGCCGGTCCGGGCCGCTGCCCCTGTTCGCGTTCCTCTACCTGGCGATCAGCGTCGGCTACGCGCATTCCGCGCTGATGGCGGGCGTGCTGATCGGCTGCCTGATGATCGGCGAATACCTGTACCAGCGACGCTGGCGCCCGTCCCTGCTGCTCGGCGGGGTCGGCGTCGCCGCGGCGGCGTGCGGCGCCGTCACCTTCCTGCCCGGGATGCTGTCCTCGTCGGTGACCTGGCGCACCGGTGAGGAGGGCGCGCTCAACGACAACTTCCTCACCGCGCCGTGGTCGGAGACGTTCACCGCGAGCATCCCGTCGGCGGTGTCGAGTATCGAGTCCTGGACCGGGGAGACGACCACCGCGCCGATCACCTACATCGCCTGGTTCGCGATTCCGGCGCTCGCGTTCATCGCGTGGCGCAAGGCCCAGCCCGCGCTGCGGGAGTTCTCCGCCCCGCTGCTGCTGCTCGGTTTCATCCTGCTGTTCACCTCCGGCCCCAGCGACATCGGGCAGATCCGGTGGCCTGCGCGACTGCTGCCGTTCGTCGCCGTGATCTCCCTGGTGCTGCTGGCGGCCCTGCTCAGCCGCTACAGCACCACCCGCCCGCTGCGCCCCCGGCTGGTGGCGGCAGGCCTGCTGGTCCTGGTGCTGGTGGTGCGCGCGAGCTCGTCGGGACCGCAGTACTTCGGGCGCCATGTGATGTGGGGCGCCCTGATCGCTGTCTTCGGCGTCCTGGCCCTGTACCTGGCCCGGCGGTTCGGCGATCGTGCAGTCGCGGCGCTGCTGATCGCGACCAGCCTGCCGATCCTCTTCTACCAGGTCTCGACCTATTCGCCCGTCCTGAGCACCTGGCACCTTCCGTCGAGTCAATCCGAGGCCAAGTCCGAGTTCCCTCGATGGGACGGCACCACCCTGCAACTGGGTACCAGGAGCCTGACGGAGGATGCACCCGACAGCCCGGACCTGCCGTGGCATTCGCAGGTGTACGGAAACTACGCGAAGGTGCTGGACCTCGATTACGTCAACGCGTACACCCCGATCGGACACCAGGGCTTCGGGGATCTGCTCTGCATCAAGTACGAGGGGTCGACCTGCAAAGACGCCTTCCGCAACGTGTTCGCGATCGATCGGTACACGGGAAAGACCTTCGCCGACCTGATGCTCCTCGACCGTGTCGTGGTGCAGAAGGCGCAGTACCCGGGCCTCGATCGGAAACCGGCGCCCGAGGGTTGGCATTGGGTGACGCCGCCGGAGACCTCTGCCCCTCGACCTGCCTCGGACCAGATCTATGTACTCGAACGGATCGACGGGCGCGTCTCTGACCAGCCGGGCCGGGTCTCCGCGACGGTCGGTGCCGACGCGGTCCCGGAATCGGCGAGTGTCAATTCCGAACGCGTGCGCGTGACCTCCCCCGACGGGGGAAGTGTGATCTTCGCCCGGCTGGCGTGGCCCGGCTACCGGGCGACGCTCGACGGTCAGCCGCTGCAGACCAAGGGACTCGGCGACACGTTCCTCTACGTCGACGTCCCGCCGGGCACCGACAACGCCGAGCTCGAGATCACGTTCCGTCCGCCGGGGCAGCGACTGGGTTTCGCGGCCGCCGGGTTCGGGCTCGTGCTGATCGTCATACTCACGGGGCTGTACTACCGCGGCCGTCGCACCTCCCGCGCCGACGCTCCGGCGGATGCGAACACCAGCGAAGCGTGAGCGGGCGGACCGGAAAGGTTGTCGATGAGTCGAACGCCCTCCCCCGACGTCACGGCGACGCCAGGGAGCGACTCGCTGCCCGCGGGTGACGGCGCGGCCTCGCGCAGGAGCCGGCTCGCCTTGGTGCTGCTCGCCGCGGCGGGGCTGCTCGGGGTGCTCGTACCGCTGACGCTGTCGGCGGTGACCGGCGGCCTGTCCATTCCGCACAACGATGCGTGGTCGTACAGCCGGATAGCGCAGACCTTCGGGAGCACCGGGGCCATCGAACTGCTCGGCTGGAACCGTTCGGCGCTGTTCGGACTGTTCATCGTGCTGGGGCCGCTCGCCCGCTGGCTGGTCGCCCAGCACCTCTTCGTGGCCTTGCTCGGTGTGGTGGCGCTCGCCGCGGTGTACGACCTGGTCGCCCCGTCGGTGGGTCGGGCACGCGCCGCCCTCGCCGTGCTGATCGTCGCGATCTGGCCGGGATTCGGCCTGTTGACCACCAGTTTCATGCTCGACGTGCCCGCGATGGCGGCGATCATGGTCTGCCTCGCCGTCGGGCGAAGGGCAGTGCGGAGCGGGTCGCTGGTGCTGCTGGCGGTGTCGATGGCCGTCGGATTCTGGGGTTTCACGATCCGGGAGCAGGCGCTCGCCGCACCGGCCGCTGTGTTGGCGGTCGCCGCGGTGACCGCGTGGCGTTCACGGCGCAGGCGTGACTGGATCGTCGTGGCGGGTGCCGGTGCGATGTTGCTCATCGCGGTCGTCGGGTTCGAACTGTGGCGCCAGTCCTTCGGCGCGGGCGACCCACCGGTGCTGGCCGTGCCGGAGAGCCTCGCGAAGGTCGGCGGACGCATCCTGGTCCAGGGCTATTTTGTCCTGGCACTTGGTGCGGCGCCCGCGGTGCTGCTGGTCGCGCGCCCGTGGCGCTGGGGCCGCGGCGCGCTCCTCGCCTCCGCCGCGGCCGCTGGGGTCGCGCTGTGGACGGTGTACCGCTACGGCACCCAGAACTTCTTCGTCGGCAACTACCTCGACCCCGCCGGGCCGTACTGGGCCGCGGGCCACGGCCGCCCCGCCACGATCTTCCCCAGCGCGCTGTGGTGGCTCATCGTGGCGCTCGCGTGCGGTTCCGGGGTGCTGCTCGCCGGTGTGCTCACGCGACAACTCCGCCGGGTCGACCCGGTGCTCGGCACGTTCGGGGCACTGATGGTGCTCGGCAATCTCGCAACCGCGTTGACCGGGCAGAACCTGTTCGACCGCTACTGGCTGCTGCTGCTGCCGACGCTTCTCGCGATCGTCCTGGCCGAACGGACCGCGCGCCCGTCGACGCCGCCGCGGTACCCGACCCTCGCCCGCGTCGCCGAGCGACTGCCCGCCGCGGCCGCGCTCGCCGGGCTGGCGGTCGTCTCGCTGATGATCACCGCCGCCGGTCTCGCCTACGACTCCGCCCGCTGGAACGCGGCCGAACACCTGGTGGCCACAGGCGTCCCGGCCGTCGACGTGGACGCCGGTCTGGAGTGGAACGGCTATCACTCGGCCGTCGGCATGTCGCCTCCCGGTTCGTGGATCTTCCCCGGCAACCGCTCCTGCTACCTGGTGAGCGTCGCGGAGCGCCCTGGCGAGGACGCCAAGATGGTCTGGACCTACCGGCCGCTCCTGGTCGCGGGCACGGCCCGGCTGTGGGTCTACGGCGACGATTGCCCGTAGGCCGACAACAGCGGCAGACATCACACAGTGGCGGCGAACACACGGCGTGGGCGTTCGGCCGCCGTCGTCCCGAGTAAACTCCCAGCCCGTGACCTCCGATGACGCCCGACCCACGGTGGCTCCGCACCGGATCTCCGTCGTGGTGCCGGTGTACCAGGGCGCTCAGACGCTGCGCGCGCTGATCGACGAGATCCTGCCGTGGACGACGCCCCGCTTCACCCCCGCAGGCCGACCGATGCTGGTCGAGGAGGTCCTGCTCGTCTTCGACCACGGCCCCGACGACTCGGCCGAGGTCATCCGGCAGCTGGCAACCGAGCACGACTTCGTCAGGCCGATCTGGCTGAGCCGGAACTTCGGACAGCACCCCGCGACCCTGGCAGGCATGGCCTCGAGCGGGGGCGAGTGGATCGTCACCATGGACGAGGACGGTCAGCACGACCCCGCCGCGATCGGCGGCCTTCTCGACACCGCACTCGACGAGCAGGCCACCGTCGTCTACGCGAGTCCCACGAACGCGGCCCCGCACGGGATGCTGCGCAACGCCGCCTCCCGGGGCTCGAAGTGGCTCATCGCGCGCGCTCTCTCCGGCGACAACACCCGCAGCTTCCAGAGCTTCCGGCTGGTGCTCGGCGAGGTGGGCCGCTCGGTAGCCGCGTATGCCGGGTCCGAGGCCTACCTCGACGTCGCGCTCGGCTGGATCGCGGGCGACGTGACGACCAGCCCGGTGGCGCTGCGCGCCGAGCACGGCCGCCGCTCCGGCTACCACCTGCGCAGCCTGCTCTCCCACTTCTGGCGCATGGTGCTCTCCAGCGGGACCAAGGGCCTGCGCATGGTCAGTTTCATCGGGGTGCTGTTCGCCGCGCTCGGCCTGGCGCTGGTGCTGTACGTGCTGGTGTCCTACCTGTTCTTCGATGTCCACAGCGAGGTCAGGGGCTGGGCCTCGACGATGGTGATCCTGCTGTTCGGTATGGGTGCGATCCTGTTCTCCCTCGGGGTGATCGCCGAGTACGTCGGGGTCAACGTGAAGACCGCGATGGGCAAGCCGCCCTACCTGATCGTCGGCGATCCGGCAGCGGGCCCGCTCGGACGGGTGGAGCCGGTGCCGCACGAACACCGAACCGACCCGGCGGACGCCTGACTTGGACACCCCGACCTGGGTCGTCGGCGGCGGCGGACTGCTCGGCAGCGCCGTCACCCGCGAGCTCGGGCGACGGGGCCTGCGGGTCGAGACCAGCCGGGTCCCCTGGCACGACGGCGACCTCGCCAGGAAGGTGCTCTTCGCCGACGCGCGCCGGGTGATCGACTCCGCCGAGGGTGGACCGTGGCGGCTCGTCTGGTGCGCCGGGATCGGCGTGAACGGCACCACCTCCGAGGAGTTCGCGGCGGAGAACGCCGTCGTGTCCGACGTGCTGGACGAGATCGCCCGGATCACCCGCGGTCCCGCGGGACCCGGCGTTGTCCTGCACGCCTCCTCGGCGGGCGGGGTGTACGCCGGCTCGTCCGGGGCGCCCTACACCGAGGACACCGACCCGGTACCGCTCGGCGACTACGGCCGCGCGAAGCTGGCGGCGGAGCAGCTGATGCACCGGTTCGGCGCCGACACCGGGTCGTCCGTCGTCGTGGGGCGGTTCGCCAACCTGTACGGGCCCGGCCAGAACCTGACCAAGCCGCAGGGACTCATCTCGCACCTGTGCCGCAGCTACCTGATGTCAGCACCGATCTCGATCTACGTGCCGATGGACACGATGCGCGACTACCTGTTCGTGACGGATGCGGCCGCGATGGTCGCCGACGCCCTCGACCTCGCGCAGTCCCGGCCCGGCGAGCGGGTCACCAAGATCTTCGCCTCGGGCCAGAGCACCACCATCGGCGCCCTGCTCGGCGCCTGCCGGACGGTGTTCCGCCGCAAGCCCACCGTCGTGCTCGCGTCGTCGCCGCTCGCGAACGTCCAGTCCGGGGACCTGCGGTTGCGCTCGATGGTCTGGCCCGAACTGGATCGCCGGCCGTACCGGACCCTGCCCGCGGGCATCGCCGCCACGCTGGAGGCGACCCGGCGCTCACTCGGCCGGTAGTCGGGTCAGCTCGCCGGGTCGGCGGATCCCAGCACCGTCTCGCCGGCCGCGGCGTAGGCCCGTTCCGTGGCGTCCTTCTGCGGACGCCACCACTGCTCATTGTCGCGGTACCAGTCGACTGTCGCGGCCAGGCCGGAGCGGAAGTCCCGGTATCGCGGTTGCCAGCCGAGCTCGGTGCGCAGCCGGGTGGCGTCGATGGCGTACCGCATGTCGTGGCCCGGCCGGTCGGTGACCGCGTCGAAATCGTCCGGGTCCTTGCCCAGCAATTCCAGGATGGTCCGCACCACGGTGCGGTTGTCGACCTCGCCGTCCGCGCCGATCAGGTAGGTCTCCCCCGGCGTGCCGCGCTCGATGATCGTCCACACGGCGCGGTTGTGGTCCTCGACGTGAATCCAGTCACGGACGTTGAGGCCCTGACCGTAGAGCTTCGGCCGGACACCGTCGAGAACGTTCGTGATCTGCCGCGGGATGAACTTCTCCACGTGCTGGTACGGCCCGTAGTTGTTCGAGCAGTTCGAGATGGTCGCGGAGATGCCGAACGAGCGGGCCCAGGCGCGCACCAGCAGGTCGCTCGACGCCTTCGTCGAGGAGTACGGGCTCGACGGGTTGTACGGGGTGTCCTCGGTGAACCGCGCCGGGTCGTCGAGTTCCAGGTCGCCGTACACCTCGTCGGTGGAGATGTGGTGGTAGCGCACGCCATGCTTGCGAATGGCCTCCAGCAGCGTGAAGGTGCCGATCACGTTGGTCCGCACGAACGGGGACGGATCGTTGAGCGAGTTGTCGTTGTGCGACTCCGCCGCGAAGTGGACGACGAGATCCGTCCCGGCGATCAGCCGGTCGACCAGGTCGGCGTCGGCGATGTCGCCCTGGACGAACTCGATCCGGTCCCGGACCGGCGCCAGCGATTCGACGTTGCCCGCGTAGGTCAGCGCGTCGAGGACCGTCACCTCCACATCGGGCCGCTCGTCGACGGTCTGCTGGACAAAATTGGCGCCGATGAATCCAGCACCGCCGGTCACGAGTAGCTTCACGGTCCGCACGATACCGGTGGCCGGAGTTTGCCAGGGAACCGAACACTGGAACACTGCCCGCTATGCGCGGAATCATTCTGGCCGGTGGAACAGGGTCCCGGCTGCATCCGATCACGCTCGGGGTCAGCAAACAGCTGGTGCCCGTGTTCGACAAGCCGATGATCTATTACCCGCTGTCGACGCTGATGCTGGCAGGCATCCGCGACATCCTGGTGATCACCACCCCCGAGGACGCCGAGCAGTTCCAGCGGCTGCTCGGGGACGGATCCCGCTTCGGCGTCTCCCTGACCTACCAGGTGCAGGCCGAGCCCAACGGGCTGGCGCAGGCGTTCGTGCTCGGCGCCGAGCACATCGGTTCGGACTCCGCCGCGCTGGTGCTCGGCGACAACATCTTCTACGGACCCGGCCTCGGTACCCGGCTGACGCGGTTCGAGAAGATCGAGGGCGGCGCGGTGTTCGCCTACTGGGTCGCCGACCCGACCGCGTACGGCGTGATCGAGTTCGACGGCGACGGTCGCGCGATCTCGCTGGAGGAGAAGCCCCAGCGGCCGCGCTCCAACTACGCGGTGCCCGGGCTGTACTTCTACGACAACGACGTGGTGTCGATCGCCCGAGACCTGTCGCCATCGGCACGCGGCGAGTACGAGATCACCGACGTCAACCGCGCCTATCTCGAGGCGGGCCGGCTGCAGGTCGAGGTGTTGCCGCGCGGCACCGCGTGGCTGGACACCGGCACCTTCGACTCGCTGCTCGACGCCTCGAACTACGTACGCACCATCGAGGAGCGGCAGGGCCTGAAGATCGGCGCGCCGGAGGAGGTGGCCTGGCGGCGGGGCTTCATCACCGACGACGAGCTGCGGGTGCGGGCCGAGGCCCTCGTCAAGTCCGGTTACGGCAACTATCTGCTCGGTCTGCTCGACCGCGGCAAGGAATGGTGAGGAATGCAGTTTCGCGAACTGAAAGTGCCCGGCGCCTGGGAGTTCACCCCCAAGCAGTTCGGTGACGACCGCGGCGTGTTCCTGGAGTGGTTCCGGGACCCGACGTTCACCGAGGCCACCGGCCGCACCCTCGACCTGCAGCAGGCCAACTGCTCGGTCTCCGCGGCAGGCGTGCTGCGGGGCATCCACTTCGCCGACGTGCCGCCCGGCCAGGCCAAGTACGTGACCTGCGTCCGCGGCGCGGTCCTCGACGTCGCAGTGGACCTGCGGGTCGGCTCGCCCACGTTCGGGGTGTGGGACGCGGTCCTGCTCGACGACGTCGACCGCCGTGCGGTGTTCCTGAGCGAGGGTCTCGGACACGCGTTCCTCTCGCTCGAGGACGACTCCACCGTCGTCTACCTGTGCTCGACCGGGTACGCGCCGGGCCGCGAGCACGGCATCGATCCGCTCGATCCCGACGTCGGGATCGACTGGCCGACCGCGGGCCGGGACGGTACCGAGTTCGAGTTCCGACTCTCCGACAAGGACGCGGCCGCGCCGTCGCTCGCCGCCGCGCTCGAGTCCGGGCTGCTGCCGCGGTTCGGCGCAGGTGCCCAACCCCTCGGGTAGGGTGCACCGGGCAGTACCACCAGCGATGAAGGACCACCAGTTGACCGACCGAGGTCCCCACGACCCGAGTTCGGGCACCGCCGAGGCGACCCCGCCCGCGGGCATGTCGGGCGGCGCCGGACCGCTGATGCGGCTGGTGAAGAACCAGGGGCTGGCGTTCCTGCTGGTCGGTGGGTTCAACACGGTGCTCGGCACGGCCTGGTTCGCCGTCTGGCAGCTCACCCTCGGCGACCAGCTCGGCTACCACTTCGCGATCGTCGCCGGCTACCTGTGCAACGTGCTGTGCGCGTTCGCGATGTACCGCTACCTGGTCTTCGAGGTTCGCGGGCACTTGCTGCGGGACCTGTGGCGGTTCGTCGTGGTCAACTTCGGCGCCTTCGCGATCAACATGGCCCTGATGACGCTGGCGGTGTCGGTGTTCGGGTTCCCGCCGATCCCGGCGCAGATCGCGATCACCGCGGTGACCGCGACCGCGAGCTTCTTCGGGTATCGAGATTTCTCCTTCAGTAGAAAGAAAAGGTCTGGTTCCGCATGACGCCTCGGGTCTCCGTCGTCGTTCCGGCGTACAACAACGCCGACTACATCGCCGAAACCATCGACTCGATCCTCGGACAGACCTTCGAGGACTTCGAGCTGATCATCGCCGACCACGCGTCGAGCGACGGCACCCTCGCCGCCCTGGCCCCCTACGCCGACGACCCCCGCGTCACGATCCTGAACACCCCGGCGGGTGGCGGCGCCAAGGCCAACTGGGACCGGGTCAGCCAGGCCGCGAACGGCGACCTGCTCAAGCTGGTGTGCGGCGACGACACGATCTTCCCGACCTGCCTCGCCGAGCAGGTGGCCGCGTTCGACGAGCATCCGGAGACGGTGCTGGTCGCCTCGCAGCGCACCCTGGTCGATGCGGCAGGTAAGACCGTGCTCGCCGCCCGCGGACTGGCGGGCCTGTCCGGGCCGGTCAGCGGTCGGGTCGCCGCACGGCGGGCCGTGACCGCGGGAGCGAACATCTTCGGCGAGCCCGGCTGCGTGCTGATGCGGCGGGCCGTGCTCGAGAAGATCGGCTGGTGGGACGACGCCAACCCGTACCTGATCGACGAGGCCACCTATGTCGGCGTCGCACTGCACGGCGACGTCGTGGCAATCCCCCGTCCACTGGCGTCGTTCCGTATCAACGCCGGCCAGTGGAGCGTGCGACTGGCGCGCCAGCAGGCTTCCCAGGCGGCGGCCTTCCACGAGGCGCTGCGCGCGGCCGAACCGGGACTGCTGTCCGCGATGGACGTGCGGATCGGCAACGCCAAGGCGCTGGGCACCTCGTTCATGCGCCGCGCCGTGTACATGGTGCTCAAGCGACGCATGGGCTGACCGAGCAGGCGCTCAGTTCCAGTTGATACCCAGGGATCCGAAGCCGACCGATCCCAGCCCGGTGACGAGGATTCCCTCGGTCAGGATGCCGGTGTTCCCCGATCCGGTGTTGAGCGAGCCGGTGTTCAGGGACCCCACGTTGCCGGATCCCGTGTTCCCGAACCCGACATTGCCCGAGCCGGTGTTCGCGAACCCGACATTGCCCGAGCCGGTGTTCGCGGACCCCACGTTGTCGGAGCCGGTGTTGTAGGACCCGGTGTTGTGCGAGCCGGTGTTGTCGGGTCCGTTGTTGGACGAACCCGCGCTGCCGGAGTCGAAGGTGAGCCCGACGCTGCCGAGCCCGGCGAAGCCGGTGTTCAGGCTCCCGACGGCGGGGTGGGTCAGCGAGTCCGCGAACTCCGCCAGGCCCGTCGGCGGCGCGGCGCCGGGCGCAGCAGGGCCGGCGGACGCGACGGCGATACCCGCCGAGCCGGCCGTCACGAGCGCCGATGCGAGGGCGATGGTCGTCGCCCGAGCGACACGGCGCGACCTCCCCTTCGATGTGACCTCCATGGAAGTGCCCCTCCCCGGTTCGCAACGAATGAACGTGCACGCGCCAGGGACGCTACCGCCGCAACCGCGCCGAACTGCCGAAATCGGCACTTTTCGGCGAGTCCGGCAGTGAAGCGGGGCGCCAAACGCCCGACCGCGCATGGGACGCCCGCGTAATCTTGAACGACCGCACCACGCCGACCAGAGCCCCCTCCGGATGCCGGGTGTACATGACCAGGACCGAGCGCGACCGGACCATCCCGCAGCGTCGCCGTGCCCGCCGGACGCTGGCGATCCTGGCTGTCGCAGCGGCCGTCACCGCAGGCCTGCTCGCCGGCCAGCGACTGGCCTCAGACCCGCCGAACCAGCTTCCCGCCCCAGCACAATCGGGCGTCGTTGCCCCGGAAGTCGCGACCCCGCAGTCGATTCCGCCACCGGCACCACCGCAGCCGATCCTGCTCACCCCCGAACAGATCCACCAGCGGGTGGCTCCGACGACCGTGCACCTGATCTCCCGCGTCGGCTGGCGCGAGACCGCGGGGACCGGCATCGTGCTCACCCCGGACGGCCTCGTCCTGACCAACCACCACGTGATCGACGGCGCCACCGACGTCGTGGCGGTGAACCAGGGCAACGGCGCGAGCTACGACGTCGAGGTGGCGGGGTACGACCGGACCCGCGACCTCGCGGTGCTGCGGCTCGCGGGCGCCACCGGGCTGCCGACGCCCGCGCTCGGCCACTCCGCCACGGTGCGGACCGGCGATCCGGTGACCGCCATCGGCAACGCCGAGGGCGCGGGCGTCCCTCAGGCCGCGGGCGGCATCGTCACCGCCCTGAACCGATCCGTCACCGCGCGCGACTCGGCCGACGGCTCGACCAACAAGCTGTCCGGCCTGATCGAGGTGAACGCCGACATCCGGCCAGGCGATTCGGGCGGGCCGCTGGTCGACGGCACCGGCGCCGTCATCGGGGTCAGCACCGCGGGCACCGCCGTCTCGCACGACGAGGGGCCGACACCCGCACCGCCGCGGGATATCAAGTCGTTCGCGGTCCCGATCGACGAGGCGATCACGGTCGTGGACCAGGTCCGCGAGGGTCGCGGCTCGGAGACCGTGCACGTCGGGCCGACGGCCCTGCTCGGCATCAGCGTCAGCGACTCCGTCACGGTCCCCGGCGCCCGGGTGGTCGCGGTCAGCTACGGCACGCCTGCCGAGGGGGCCGGGCTGGTGCGCGGCGACGTGATCACGAGCTTCGACGGCAAGCCGATCCGGACCGCGGCCGAACTGACCGAGATGATGGTCGCCCGTCACCCGGGCGACCGCATCGAACTGGGATGGACCGACGCGAGCGGCGGGTCGCGCTCCGCGACGATCGTGCTGACCACCGGTCCGCCGCGGTGACCTGTCCCTCCAGCTCAGCCGGCGGCTTCCGAACGCACGACGCGAGATTGCGCTGCCAACTGCTTATCGGTCGCTCGAGGCGCGGATACCCGATCGAGCCGGTAGTGCAGCCGCATCGCCGCCCGTCGCCACATCCGCAGCACGTGGTCGGTGCGGAGGACGCCTTCACTGTCGACGTAGATGCGGAACTCCTCGCGGATCGGGACCCGGGCCGCATAGTGGCGCCCCCGCTCGAGGACGGTGACATAGGCCCCGTCGGCACCGAACTCACCCGCTGGGGACTGGAGGAGCAGCGAGCCGTCGGGGCCGTTCTGCGGGCGTAGGAAGACCTGGACGTTGCCCTGTTCCAGCGGGAAGCTCACGTGGATGCTGCGCCGGTCGTGTCCGGGCAGCAGGGCGCTGCGGTAGTACCCGCTGTACATGAAGTCGCCCGTACCGCGCAGCGTCCGCAACCAGGCCGAGCCCGCGTGGCTGCCTTCGCCGTCAACCACTTTCGTGATCGTGGTGTCCACCCCGTGCGCCGCGGCTAGCGGATCGACCGGGAGTGCCAGTTGCTGCACCCGCTTGCCGTACAGCCGGCCGATCATCGATCCAGCCGGCGCGAACAACGGTGACCACTTGGTCCAGATCTCCATCCGCCATTGGCTGGTGTGCTCGTAGAAGTCCCGGATCGCCGGATCGAGCTGCCCCGGGTCGAATCCGGGTCCGGCCAGACATCCCATGTCCGGTAGCAGTCCGGCGTCGGCATCCGCGGCGATCAGCGCGCCACCAAGTCGCTCCGCCTCGGCAGGGAGCCAGTGGTCCCGGACGACTCCCGCCGCCGAGGTTGGTGCCGTCAGCCATGCGTGGTCGCCGTTCAGGTCAACGGGGCGCCCCACCGTGCGCCACCACATCCGAGACGCCCTGTCCGCGATCGACCACAACCGGTTGTGTTCCACGCGGACAGCGTGTCACAGCGTGACCGCGCCACCGGGTCTCTAGTGGATCTTGAAGATGACCGCGCGCTGGACGACGAAATTGATCACTGTCGCGGTGCCTTGCGCGATGACGAAGGCCAGCGGGGTCCGCCACCACTCGTCCGCGAACACGTTGTTCATCAGCTCATTGAGCCCGACCTGCACGGCGAAGGTCACCGCGTAGAGCGCCACCACCGCGACGAATCGGGCGCGGCTGGGCGGCGCCTTGAACGTCCAGCGCCGGTTGATCAGGTACGCGGTGCTGGTGCCCGCGACGAAGCCGATCGACTTGGCCACGAAGCGCGGCAGCCCGAGCGCAAGGAACAGCGTGTACAGCCCGTAGTCGACGACCGCGGACAACCCGCCGGTCGCGACGAAGCGCACCATCTGCGTCTTGAGGTCCACATCGGTGCCGCCCGGCTCGTCGACGAGGGGCAGCTCGACGGGTAGCGGCAGGTGCGGCTCGGGGGCGCTGGCGGTTCCGGACACCGGTCGAGAGTAGGCGACGCCGCCACCGGTGCGCGCGCGTGACCTCTCACACAACCCCTGGACCTCCAGTGCGGTTGAGGTTGCAGGATCGGGTTCACGTCAACCGCAAAAGGAGCATCTCGTGTCCGTCTACTCGCTGCCTGAACTGCCCTACGACTACGCCGCCCTCGAGCCGCACATCTCCGGCAAGATCATGGAGCTGCACCACGACAAGCACCACGCCGCCTACGTCGCAGGCGCCAACGCCGCCCTCG
>NZ_SUMD01000015.1 GCF_005049235.1 Rhodococcus oryzae
CGGGTGAGCGGATGTACCGGACGGGTGACTTGGTGACGTGGACTGCCGGCGGTGAGTTGGAGTACATCGGTCGTACTGATTTCCAGGTGAAGTTGCGTGGTTTGCGGATCGAGCTCGGCGAGATCGAGTCGGCCATGCTCGGGCTCGACGGGGTCGATCAGGCCGTGGCCGTGGTCCGGCAGGACGGCCTGGGGCATCAGCAACTGGTCGGGTATGTGGTCGGCGACCCGTCGTTCGATCCGGGCGTCGCCCGCGCTTCCCTCGGCCGAGCGCTGCCGGAGTACATGATTCCGAGCGTGTTCGTGGCGCTGGGGGAGTTGCCGTTGAACGCGTCCGGCAAGCTTCACCGCTCGGCTCTGCCCGCGCCGGAGCCTGTCGCCCGCGAGTATCGCGTACCGGTGTCCACGACGGAGGTCGCGATCGCAGAGGTGCTCGCCGAGGTGCTCGGCGTCGGCCGGGTCGGGTTGGACGACAACTTCTTCGAGCTCGGCGGTAACTCGCTGATCGCCACCGGCGTGGTGGCTCGGCTGTCGGCCCGGCTCGGATCCGAGGTTCGCCTCCAGTGGATGTTCTCCGATCCGACCCCGGCGGGGCTCGCCGATCGGATCGACTCGGGTACGAGCGCCGACGCTGACGGTGAGGCGTCCTTCGAGGTGCTGCTCCCGATCCGCGTCGGTGGATCCGAGCCGCCCCTGTTCTGCGTGCACCCGATCGGCGGGCTGTCGTGGGCGTTCGCCGGCCTGGTCCGGCACCTCGAGTCCGACCGCGGAATCTACGGCCTGCAGTCGCCCGCGCTCGGGAGCTCCGGCTGGGCGCCGGGTTCGATCGGTGAATGGGCCGACAGGTACGTGCGCGAGATCCGTTCGGTTCAACCCGAGGGGCCCTATCACCTGCTCGGGTGGTCGCTCGGTGGCGTGATCGCGCAGGCGATGGCGGTCCAATTGCAGTCAGAGGGCGAGGATGTCGCGCTACTGGCGATGATGGACAGCTTCGCCGATCACGAGGCCGCGCCTGCACGGTCGGTCCTCGATGAGCCGACACCGGACGAGCTGATCGGCGGGCTGGTCCCGGAGGGGATCCGCATCGACGACCGGGCACAGGCCGTCGAATCAGTGGTGGAGTCCCTCGCGCTGCTGGCCGCGCATCGCCCGAAGTCGTTCGCGGGTGACGTCGTGTACTTCACCGCGGCGCAGGAAGACAGGAGCGGGTCGCTCGGGGCCTCGACCTGGCGGTCGGTGGTGGACGGCGCGATCCACAATCATCCGGTGGAATCGACGCACTGGGGGATGGCCTCGCCCGAGGCCCTGGCCGTGATCGCCGGCATCCTCGACGACTGGTGGACCGGCGCGGAGGCGGTGACCCGCTAGAGCGCGGTGACGACTACACAGTCAGTCCCAGATCCCGACATCTTCGAGGTGGCTGATCAGTCGCTGCGCCCCGTCGAGGAAGTGCGCCCGGGATTCGCGCCCGGCCTCCTCCGCGTCGCCCACGGCCATCGCGTGGATCAGCCGGTCGTGGCTCGCGATGGCGGCATCGCCCCAGCCGTGGTCCGCCGAGTAGAAGTGCACCGGCGTGTACCGGGTCGCATTGAGCAGGAACCGGGAGAGCTTGGCGGAACCCGCCAACCGATTGAGGATCCGATGGAAGCCGAACTCGAGGTCCTCGATCCGTGCAGCATCCGAATCCTCCACGGCACGAGCCAGTTTCACATTGATGGCGCGAAGCTCGTCGAGGGTCTCCTTGTCGATGGCTGCGGTGGCCCTCGAGGTCAGCTCCTCGGCGATCTGCCCCTGCAACCAGAAGACGTCGTTGATGTCGCCACGACTGAGAGTGGCGACGACGTACCCACGGTGCGGCACCAGCTCGACGAGGCCCTCGCTGCGCAGTGTCAGCAGGGCCTCGCGGACAGGGGTGACGCTGACCCCGAGCTCGGCGGCGGTCTCGTCGAGACGGATGAACTCGCCCGGCCGCACCCCGCCCGACATGATGAGGTTGCGGACGTGTACCGCGACGTCATCGGAGAGCTGGGGGCGGCGACGGAGCGCGCGCGCCTCCTTCGGGCGGGGTGTGGCGGACGAGGTCATCGAGTCTCCTTCTGACGGCACTCAGCTTAAACGCCTGCCAGTGGCTACAAGCCGTACGTCTTGCCGATGATGTCCCGCTGAATCTCGCTGGTCCCGCCGAAGATGGTGGACACCAGCGCCCCGCGGACATGCTTCTCCATGTCGAACTCGGTGGCGTAGCCGTACCCGCCCATCATCTGCATGCCCTCGAGGGCGACGCGCTTGGCGGTCTCGGTCGCTTTCAGCTTGGCCATAGAGGCCTCCCGGGCGAGGACCTTGTCCGGGTTGGCATCCGCCTCGCGAGCGACGTTGTAGACGAGCAGCTTGGTGCATTCGATCTCGGTGGCGAGGTCGGCCATCCGGTGCCGCAGCGACTGGAAGCTGCCGATCGGCCGGCCGAACTGCTTGCGCTGGGTGATGTACCCGAGGGTGTCGTCGAAGGCCCGCTCCGCGGTCCCCAGGATCATCGCGGCAAGGATCAGCCGTTCGAAGTTCAGCCCGGTCATCAGCTGACGCCAGCCGTTCCCCACCTCGCCGACCACCGCATCCGCGGGGAGTACGCAGTCGGTGAAGTAGAGGTCGTTCGTCTCCTTCTGGCCGCCCATCAGCTCGATAGGGCTGATCTTCAGGCCGTCCGTGCGAGCAGGCACGTGGAACATGGTCATTCCCTCGTGCTTGTTCTCGCCGCGGCTCGTTCTCGCGACGAGCAGGATGTTATCCGAGATGTGGGCGTTGGAGCACCACGTCTTCTGGCCGTTGACCAGCCAGCCGTCCGAGGTCTTCTCGGCCTTGGTGCTCAGGTTCCCGACATCGGAACCGGCCTCGGGCTCGGACATCGAGATCGACTGGGACGCACCGCGGACGATGCCGCGCAGCACATCGTCCTTCTGCTGCGGGGTACCGAACTTGGCGTATGCCCCGCCGGTGATGAGCGTCGGCCCGATCGCGCCGATCGGCAACATCCCGCGGTGGGTCTGCTCGAGCAGGATGCACATGTCGACCATGGTCGCGTCGGAGCCGCCGAATTCCTCCGGGATGGTCAGCCCGAGCCAGCCCAGCTCGGCCAACTTCTCGTATACGCCCTGGTTGTGATTGTGCGCGCCGTGATCCGTCAACTGATCGCGCTTTTCGCGCGTACCGGCCTCGCGCTTGCAGAAGTCTGTGACGGACGTGGCGAATGCCCTCTGTTCCGTGGTGAATTCAACGCTCATCTTCGTATGGCTCCCGCTGGTCGTGTGGGCGCACGGTGCGCGCCGGGGGATCAGTGTCGATGTGGTCTTGTCGGCGGGCCTGCCGCCGCCTAATGTGATGTTCACAACAGTACATCACATCAAATATATTTGATGCGAAGTATCTACAGCGATCGGCGACGGAGGGAACTGTCCATGCCACAGCAGGCGGCCAAGAAGCGCGAGCTCACCGAGACAGCAGGGTCTCCCGCGGCGGCGGGGGTGATCGAGTCGCTCGATCCGCGCACCGACGAGGTCATCGCCAGCTACCCGGTCGCGGACGCGGACGAGGTCGCGAGGGTCGTCGAGCGGGCTCGCCCCGCCGCGCGTTGGTGGGAGTCGCTGGGCTTCGACGGCCGCAAGCGATGGCTGCTGGACTGGAAGACGGCGCTCGCGTCCGACGCGCAGGCGCTGGCCGCCGTGATCTCCCGCGAGACCGGGAAACCGCCTGGCGACGCCCTGCTGGAGGTGATGCTCACCGTCGAGCACCTGGATTGGGCTGCCCGCAACGCCGCGAAGGTGCTCGGCAAGAAGAAGGTGCCCGCCGGGTTGGTGAGCGCCAATCAGGAGGCGACCGTTCGGTACCAGCCGCTCGGCGTGGTGGGGGTGATCGGGCCGTGGAACTATCCGCTGTACACGCCGATGGGTTCGATCTCGTACGCACTCGCGGCGGGCAACGCGGTGGTCTTCAAGCCGAGTGAACTGACGCCGGGTGTCGCGGTGTGGATTGCCGACAAGTGGCAAGCGCTCGTCCCCAACCAGCCTGTGCTGCAGGTGATCACGGGTGACGGCGACACAGGGACCGCGCTCTGCAGGGCCGGGGTCGACAAGGTCGCGTTCACCGGTTCGACGCCGACCGCCAAGAAGGTGATGGCCTTGTGCGCGGAGACCCTGACCCCGATGGTCGCGGAGTGCGGCGGCAAGGACGCGATGCTGGTGGACGCAGATGCGGATCTGGAGGAGGCGTCGAACTTCGCCGTCTTCGGCGCCATGGGCAACGCGGGCCAGACCTGTGTCGGTGTGGAACGAATCTATGTGGCGGACGGGGTGTTCGACACGTTCGTGCAGAAGGTCACCGAGAAGGCCAAGCGGTTGCGGCCTGGCGGTGCCCCGGACTCCTCGTATGGGCCGATGACGATGGCACGGCAGTCGGAGGTGGTGCGTGGGCAGATCGACGACGCCATCGCCAGGGGCGGTCGCGCGGTGCTCGGCGGCCCGGAGTCGATCCGCGGGTCCTTGGTCGAACCGGTGATCCTCGTCGATGTTCCGGAGGACAGCAGCGCCGTCCGGGAGGAGACCTTCGGGCCGACGGTGGTGATCAACCGGGTCGCGGACCTGGATGAGGGGATCGCTGCGGCCAATGCGTCCAAGTACGGACTCGGTGCCTCGATCTTCACCGGTGACCGCAGGCGGGCGGTGGCGGCGGCCGAGCGGTTGCGAGCCGGAGTGGTCACGATCAACTCGGTGCTGGGATTCGCGGGCGTGGCTGCGCTTCCGTTCGGCGGGGTGGGGGAGTCGGGCTTCGGCCGGATCCACGGCGCGGACGGACTGCGCGAGTTCAGCCGCGCCAAGTCGGTTGCCCGGCAGAAGTACCGGGCGCCGCTGAACCTGCTGTCGATGGAACGCAAACCAAGAGACATGAAGATCGCCGCGTGGTTGCTCAAGACGCGGCACGGCCGGAGCTGAGGGGGCACGATGTTGCTGGTGAACGAGAACCCGTCCCGACCGCGCGGCAGGTATGGCTGGCTCCACCGGATCGAGCAACTCGATCCGGCAACGGACAACCACGAGATCCATCGGATCACCGCCGGCTTCGAGTTTCCGTGGGACTACCAGCGCGCGCTCGAGTTCGCACTGTTCCGGACCTACTGCGTGCCCACGATCTCCGCGTTGCTGCGCAGGACCGGGGAGTTCGAGAAGCGGCCGCAGAAGCGCTATGACGACACCGCGCTGCTGATGGCAGAACTCGTCGAGCACGGCTACGACTCGCCCCGCGGCACGGAGTCGCTGCGAATGGTGAACCGGATGCACGCGAAGTACGACATCGACAATTCGGACATGTTGTACGTGCTGAGCACCTTCGCTTTCGATCCGTTGGACTGGATCGACCGCTACGGATGGCGCCCACTGCACCCGAACGAGCGACTTGCCTCCTTCCTCTTCTACCGGGAGGTCGGACTGCGGATGGGCATCAAGGACATCCCGGAGGACTTTCAGGAGTTCTACAGGTTCAAGATCGAGTACGAGGCCGAGCGTTTCCGGTACACCGAGGACAATCACCTGATCGGCGTCTACACCCGGGACCTGTTCTGTGCGTGGTTCCCCCGTCCGCTTCGGCCTGCCGTCCGGCAGGGGGTCTACGCGATGCTGGATCAGCAGATGCGCTCCGCCTTCGGGTTCCCGGCCGCACCGGCCTGGATGACGGGCGTCGCGCAGCGCGGATTGGTTGCCCGGTCCAAGGCTGTCCGGCTGCTGCCGCCGCGCAGAAGGTCGAAGGCCGCCAGGGACCCGCACAACCGGACCTATCCCGGATACCCGGTTGGCTACCGACCGAGCGATCTCGGAGTGGACCAGAACCACGGTCGGGGCTGACCGGCGGGGAACGCGCGTCGTCCCGCGCTGCGGGAGCCTCGATGCGCGGGGCTTAGTGTCAAACGGTACCGTCTCGCCGGCAGGGGTCGACGAACGGGGAGTTACGTGCTGCAGGTCGATCCGCGGGATGCGGTGTTCCTCTATGTGGAGCGTCCCGTCGCCTGGCAGACCTTTCTGTCCGCCTACGCGTTCGTCCCCGATGGTTCGCAGGCGCGCCCGGCTGAGCGCCGGGAGATCACCCGTTGGATCGCCGACCGCGCTCGCGGGATCGCTGTACTGCGGCAAAGACTGGTCCGCGTCCCGTTCGACCTCGACCATCCGTACTGGGCCGAGGATCCCGAGCACTCGGTCGAGGATCATCTCTTCTTCCATGACGGCTCGGGATGGGAGGAGCTGCGCGAATGGATGGCGCAGCTCGTGCAGCAGCCGATGGATCGGTCGAGGCCGCTGTGGGAGCTCCACGTCGTCACCGGGGTCCGCGATATCCCCGGCGTCACGGGGGAGGCCACGGTCGCGGTGATGAAGTTCCATCACTCGATGGCGGACGGCGAGCTGAGCACCACCATCTCCAGGGCGCTGTTCGGGGCAGGCCAGGTCCCGGCCGTTCGCCCCGGCGAGCCGGTCGCCGCGCTGCAGATACCGGCCCCGGCCGGTCTGTTCACCTCCGCCGTCCGAGCGTGCCCGCGCAAGATCGGTGAGCTCGTCGGCGGCTTGCGAGAGTTCCGCGCGACGCGCCACCGGCTCCTGGTCGAACGCGAGGAGGGCACGCACGCCCTGCCCGTCGCGAAGCGGCCGCGGACCGTGCTCAACCAGCCGCTCGGCCCCGACCGGGTCTTCGACGTGGCGTTCCTCCCGCTCGACGAGTTGCGGGACATGAAGGCCGCGCTCGGCGAGGTCACCGTCAACGACCTCGTACTGACGGTGATCGCGGGCGCGTTGCGCAGGTACCTCCACGAGGTCGACGGCCCGACGGCGGGTTCGCTGGCCGCCGCGGTTCCGATGTCCATCCGCCACACCCGCGCATCCGAGTCACGAAATCAGTTCCTCACGATGGCGGTGGACCTGCACACCGCCACGGTCGATCCGATCGCGAGGGTCCGCGCGATCCATCGGTCGGTCCTGGAGGAGCGCGAGCGGTTGAGCATTCCTGCCGAGGCCGTGGCGGCTTCCTGCGATGTCGTCGGAGTCATACCCGGATGGGTGATTCGAGCCGCGCTGCGCATCGGTTACGGACGACCGAAGCGACGGTCGGACTCGATCCACTACGTCAACACTCTGGTCAGCAGCGTGCGCAGTGGCGGTGCGGACCTGCGCCTGTGCGATGCGACCGTCGTCGCCGGCTTCGGCCTCGCGCCGCTCGTGGGTTTGGGTGGGGTGGCCCACGCCGTCGGCTCGGTGGGCAACTCCCTCACCGTCAATGTCACCGCCGATCCGCTGCAGTTGGCCGACATCCGCCGCTATCACGAACTCCTGCTCGAGTCGTTTGCCGAGCTAAGGGACCAGATCTGCCTCGGGAATGGTTCGCCGGTACGGTTGGACATCGGGAGCGTCGCCTCGGGGTGAAGCGGCGCGTGTTGGGGATGAGGCGGTACATGGAGCAGATGCATCCGAGAGACACCGTATTTCTGTACGTGGAGAAGGAACAGGCCAAACAGGCCACTATGACCGCGTATGCCTTTGTGGCCGAACATGATTCGGATCGACATCCGGATCCCGTGGAGATCACCCGGTGGATTGCCGATCGCGCGGGCGGGATGGAGATGCTGCGGCAGCGGGTGGTCCGCGTGCCGTTGGACCTCGACCACCCGTACTGGGCGGAGGATCCGGAGTTCTCCGTCGACAATCACCTCGTCTTCCACACGGCCGAGCGGTGGGAGGATGTGCGGACGCTGCTCGCCGACCTGCTGCAGAGCCCGATGGACGAGTCCAGACCGCCATGGGAACTGCACGTGGTCTCCGGCGTCCGCGGGATCGACGGCATCCCGGGCGAGGCCACCGTGGCGGCGCTGAAGCTGCATCACGCGGCGGCGGACGGCATGTTGAGCGCCGCGATCGCACGCCGCCTCTTCGCGGCGGAGCCGGGCGAGCGGGACGGAATGGTCGACGTCGTGGACGTGGCCGCGCCGCCGTCGCAGGTCGGAATGCTGGCGCGCGCGCTCGGATCGACCCCGCGGAACCTGGGCCGGCTCGCGCAGGAGCTCCTCAGGGCGCGGTCGGCGCAGCGTGCACTGCAACTCGGAAGCGATCTGGGTTTGTACCGGACGCCAACGGCCGTTCGCCCGCGCACGACGCTCAACCAGCCGTTGGGCCCGGATCGGGTTTTCAACACCGCGATACTCCCGCTCGGCAGCCTGCGCGCGATGAAGGCAAGGCTCGGCGAGGTCACGGTCAACGACCTGGTGCTCGCCGTGATCGGCAGGGCGATGCGGAATTACCTGCACGCGGCAGGCGAGGTGCCTGCCGGGTCGCTGGGTGCCGGGGTTCCGATGTCGACCCGTTCGACCGTGGAGGCGACGTCGCGAAACCGGTTCGTGACCATGTACGTGGATATGCACACCGAGACCGAGGACCCGGTCGAGCGGGTGCGGGAGATCCACGATTCGGTTCTCGACGAACGGGTCCGCACGACCACTCCCGCGTCGTTGACGCTCGACGAGCTCCCCGGCGCCGTTCCTGGCGCTCTCCTTCGCGCGGGCCTTGCGGTTCTCGGCGCGCTGCCCAAGTCGGAGTCGTCGACTGTCAGCCTGGGGAACGCGCTCGTCTCGAACGTGCCCAAGGGGCCGGCGGACATGAAGCTCGGCGATGCGACGGTGGTCGCGAGTTTCGGCCTGTGCCCGCTCTCGGGGCTCGCCGGTCTTGCGCACCGGGTCGACAGCGTCGGGGATGTCCTCACGATCAACGTCACAGCGGATCCGTTGCAGTTGCCGGACGACGATCGTTACGTCGAGCTGCTGCACGAGTCGTACGACGAGCTCGAATCGGCGATCATGAGCGGCGCCACGGTCTGAGGCGACGGCTCGCGGCCGGTCAGCTGTGCAGCACCGTCAGCATGAGGGTCTGCATCCGGCCGCGGGCCTGTGCGCCGGTGTCGAAATGGAGTAGCCGGCCCACGTCGAGGGTCTGGCCGAGAGCCGCGTGCACCAGGAATCTGGCCTCGACCGCGGACAGCTCGGGCCGAACCGCGGTGAGCAGGTGGACCCACTCCTCGACGTGCAGGCGCTGCACGTTGCGGAGGTTGGTGCGCTCCTGCTTGGGCAGGTTGCCGATCTCCGAGAAGTACACGGAGAGCACCTCGGGATGCGTGAATGCCAGATCGATATAGGTGGCCGAGAGTCGACTGAGGGCCTCGTCCGGGTCGGTGGATGCGGCGAGCGCCGCCGCCGTCGCCATGGCCAGGCGATCGGCTGCCCGGTGGAATGCGGCCGCCAGCAGGTCCGCCTTGCTGGGGAAGTGCCGGTAGACGCTGGACGCGTTGATGCCGGCGGCGGCGCCGATCTCCTCGATGCTCGACTCGTGATAGCCGCGGTCGTGGAAGATCTTCACCGCCTCCGCGAGCAGTAGTTCACGCTTGGAGGTCACGGCGAGTCCGCGCTGAGTGGCGGGATCGTCGATCGTCGTCGTCGCGGGCGGCGCGGCTGCCAGGTCGCATCTCAACACGCCCCGCGCGGTGCCGAGCAGGAGCTTCTCGATCTTGCGGTTCGCCAGCGCGGCGCTGTGGGCGGTGATGCTTCCGATCACGCTGAGCGCCGCTGCCGCGAGGATCACCGATTCGCGTTCGGTGAGTTCGGGTCGCAACTCGCGCAGCGGCCCCGCGACGTTCTGGGTCACCGCGACGAACTCGGCCCGCATCAGGTCCCGGTCGTCCGGCCGGAGGTAGCGGCCCTCCCACCGGTAGAGCCCACCGGTCTTCCGGCTTTCGACGGTCGTCACGATCAGCGCTCGCAGCACGGAATCCAATTGGAGCTCGGGGGTGCGGTCCGGATCGTCGGACTCGGCGGCGGCATCGGAGGCCGATCGGAGGGCGCCCACCGTTCCCATCGCGGCGTGGACCAGCAAGGCGTACTTGTTCGGGAAGTGGCGATACAGGGCAGGTCCGGAGATGCCGAGAGCGGCGGCGATGTCGTCCACGCCGACCGCGTGATAGCCCCGTTCGCTGAAGGCCTGCGCCGCCACCAAGGCGATCTGCGCCTTGCGGTCCTTCGGTCGTCGCCGAACGGGCGCGGCGGCCGAAGCCGGCCGGCCGGTGGTCGTCTGGGGCATCGACGTCTCCTGACTTCGGTCCCCACACCTTACCGGAGAGTCCCGCCGCGCCGATCCACAAGCAAAGTGCGGATCGTGGAATGGTCGTGACCGAGCCGAACGGGCGCTCCATGCAATAGTCAGGCTGGCAACAGAATTCGTTGTTGACAGGCGAGGTTTCGTGGGTGAAAGTTAGCCATCATTCTCACCGTGTGATCACCCTCGCCGGGCCGGGTGAAGCCGCGCCCCGAATGTCGCCGTTCTGTTCGTGTTCGTGCACGAGAAGGGAAGATGGCCGTGGCCCGACATGCGGGACTCCGGGTCGAGTTGGAGGAGGGCGTCCTGCGGGTCACCTTCGACCGGCAGGAGCGGATGAACGCGCTCGACCTGGAGTCGATGAACGCCCTTGGTGACCTGCTGACGGGGCGGGCGGAGGATCCGTCGGTTCGGGTCGTGGTGATCGCCGGGGCGGGTGCGGCGTTCTCGACGGGCGCTGACCTTGCGACGGCGGCGGACGGTCCCGGGGCCGACCCCCGTGCCGTGATGGCATCGGCGAACCGAGTGATCCGGGCGATTCTCACGTTGCCGGTGCCGGTGATCGCGAGAGTGAACGGGGCGGCGGCCGGTATCGGCGCGTCCATCGCCTTCGCGGCGGATCTGGCGTTCGCGGCGCCGAGCGCGTACTTCCTGTTGGCATTCGTCAACGTTGGGCTGATGCCTGATGGTGGATCGAGTCTGCTCGTTCCCGCCGCGATCGGCCGGGCCAGGGCGACCGAGATGGCGCTGCTCGGTAGGAAACTCGGCGCCGCGGACGCCGCGGCGGCAGGGTTGATCGCCCGGGTGCTGGCGGAGGACGAGCTGGCGTCCCACGTCGACGCCGTCGCCGCCAGGCTGGCGCGCGGACCACGGCGAGCGATCGAACTGACCAAACGCTCGTTGACGGCCGCCACGCTCGCCCGCATCGACGAGGCCATAGAGCGGGAGACCGAGGGCCAGGTCGAGCTGCTGGCCGCCCCGGACTTTCGGGAGGGTGTGGCCGCGATGCTTGGCGGCCGGGCTCCCGAATTCGGCAGCTAGACCCAAACTCCCGCTGCGAATCTCTGTTAACAAAAACGCCGCGCGCTAGATCTGGTATTGCCATACTGGGCGCATCCGTGAGGGTACGTCAGCCACACCGTGCCAGGGAAGGGACATCAAGATGTCATTCAGCGATGATCTGCTCTCGCAGCCGCTGCAGTCGCGTAGGAATCACTGGAACAATCAGGTCGCCACGCACGCGGTCATGCGGCCGGATGCGGTGGCTCTGAGGTTCCAAGGGACCACCACGACCTGGGCCGGGCTGCATCGGCGCTCGGAGTCGTTCGCGGACGCGCTCGCTCGCCGGGGCATCGGGGCCGGTGACCGGGTTCTGCTGGTCATGCTCAACCGCCCCGAATTCCTCGAGGCGGTTCTCGCCGTCAATTCACTCGGCGCCATCGCGGTTCCGGTCAACTTCCGCCTCACCCCGCCCGAGATCGCATTCATCGTGACCGACAGCGGCGCGACCGCGGTCGTCACCGACACACCGCTGGCGCCCCTGGTCGCTGCTGTGCGAGCTCAGGTTCCGGCCCTGTCGACCTGTGTCGTCGTCGGGCAGCCGGGTGCGGACGGGATGCTCGGCTACGAAGAACTGCTCGACGAGGACGGCGCGGCCCACGCGCCGATCGACCTGATCGAGGACACCCCCGCGCTGATCATGTACACCTCCGGCACGACGGGCAGCCCCAAGGGGGCGGTGCTCTCACATGCGAACATGCAGGCGCAGGCCCTGACCTGTATCCGAGCCCTGCGAATGTCAGGCGGCGACGACGTCGGGTTCTGTGCGTCGCCGATGTTCCACATCGCCGCGCTCGGGAGCATGGCTCCTTCCCTCGTGCTCGGAGTGCCGACGGTGATCCATCCGCTCGGTGCATTCAACCCAACGGAGCTGCTGGAGGTCTGGGAGGCGGAGCGGGTAACCACGGCCTTCCTCGTGCCGGTGCAGTGGCAGGCAGTGTGCGCGGAACCCACAGTGCGGCAACGTGACCTGGCACTACGAGTGATCAGCTGGGGTGCTGCACCCGCTTCTGACGTGGTGCTTCGGGCGATGTCCGACACCTTCCCTGACGCGGTCAACGTCGCGGTGTTCGGGCAGACCGAGATGTCGCCGATCACCTGTGTCCTGGACGGCGACGACGCAGTGCGCAAGCTGGGATCGGTCGGCAAGGTCATCCCGACGGTTCAGGCGCGCATCGTGGACGACGAGATGAATGACGTGCCAGCCGGGCAGGTCGGCGAGATCGTCTACCGCGGCCCGACCATGATGCGCGAGTACTGGCGAAATCCGCAGGGCACGGCCGATGCGTTCGCGGGCGGATGGTTCCACTCCGGAGACCTGGTTCGCCAGGACGAGGAAGGGTTCATCTTCGTCGTAGACCGGAAGAAGGACATGATCATCTCCGGTGGGGAGAACATCTACTGCGCCGAGGTCGAGAATGCGCTCTTCGCGCATCCGAAGGTGTTGGAGGCGGCGGTGATCGGGCGACCGGATGACAGGTGGGGCGAGGTTCCCGTCGCCGTCGTGGCGCTCCGGGGTGACGATCTCACACTCGATGAGCTCTCCGAGTTCCTCGAAGCGCGACTGGCGAGGTACAAGCACCCGAAGGAACTGGTCATCGTGGACGCGCTGCCGCGGAACGCCAGCGGCAAGGTGGTCAAGGGTGACCTGCGCAAGAACCACGGATCGGTGTCGGCGAAAGCCGGCTGACGTCGGGGTTGGGGGAGCGGGCGGCGGGGAGGGTCGTCCGCGCCAAGGGGGAGGTGCGTCACATGTCTCATTTGCGAGAATCGCCGTTCACTTAATCATTGCGGTTGGCTGTCTGCTGTGAGAGGCTTCACGCATTCGGACCCCGAGGGGCTTCGATCGCGAACGGGTTGAGAGGGGGCTCTCATGACGTACGAACTACCGGTCGCCAAGGGGCCGGTTCGTGACGTCGCGAACCAGGGCGGGTACCTGATCGGATTCGCGGTTCTCTCGCTCGTGGCGTTGGTCCGAGCGTTGTTCCGCCGCCGATTGTCTCTGCACGAGACCATCACTCAGACGTTGTTCATCGGACGGGTCAGCACCGGCCCCTCGCTGCTGCTGATGATCCCGATCGGCGTGTTCATCGCGGTGTCGGTTGGCGAGCTCGCGGGCCGGATCGGTGCGGGTGGGTACTCGGGTGCGGTGGTGGCATTCATCATCGTCGGGCAGGCCGCCGCGCTCGTGTGCGCGCTGATGATGGCGGGCGTGGCGGGCTCGGCGATCTGTACCGACCTGGGGTCACGCAAGATCCGGGAGGAGATCGATGCCATGGAGGTCATGGGCATCGATGTCATCGAGCGGCTGGTCGCGCCCCGGCTGGTCGCGGCGGTGGTGGTCTCGCTCGCGCTGTGTTCGATGGTGACCTTCGGCGGCGTGATGGCCTGCTACCTCTATCACATTTACGTTCAACATCTTCCGGCTGGGACTTTCATGTCGACCTTCAGTCAGTACGGACGAATGTCCGACTTCGTGATGGCGCTGGTGAAAGCGGCGGTCTTCGGTCTCACGTCCACCCTGGTCGCCACCTTCAAGGGCTTGCACACCAAGGGTGGGCCGCGAGGAGTCGCGGATGCGGTCAACGAGGCGGTGGTGATCGCCTTCGCCCTCGTGTTCATCGTCAACGCCGCACTCTCCGCGCTCTACACCGTGATCGTCCCGGCCGTGGGGTCCTACTGATGGTCGGCTTCGACACGATGGTCCGCGTCCGGCGTCAGTCGACCGTGCCCGCCAGGGCGGTCTACGGAGCGCTGGTGGACGTCGGCAGGCACGTGACCTTCTATGCGCGGACCGTCGCATCGATCCCGTTCGCGCTCACGAGATATCGCAAGCACGTCCTCGGCCAGATCAGCGAGGTCAGCTTCGGTACCAACTCGGTGCTCTCCGGGGGCGGCACCATCGGAATCGTGTTCGCGATGTCCCTGGCTGCCGCGATGATGCTCGGCGTCGAGACGCAGCGCGGTCTCGAACTGGTCGGGATGACGACGATGTCGGGAATGCTCTCCGCCATCGCGAACACCCGCGAGCTCGCGCCGGTCGTGGTCGCGATCGCGCTGGCGGCCAAGGTCGGCACCGGATTCACAGCCCAGATCGGCGCGATGCGGATCTCGGATGAGATCGACGCGCTGGACGCGATGGCAATCCGCTCGATCCCGTTCCTCGCCGGCACCCGGGTGCTGGCCGCCATGGTCTGCGTCCTCCCCATATTCATGGTCGGATTGCTCGCGAGCTACCTCTCGACGCGGCTGGTGATCGTGTTCTGGGGCGGTGCCTCCGCGGGCACCTACGACTACTTCTTCCACCTGGCGCTGTCCCCGCAGGACCTCGTCTACGCAGCACTCAAGGCGGTGGTCTTCGCCGCGGTGGTCTCGCTGGTGCACTGCGCGTACGGCTACTACGCCTCGGGTGGGCCCGCGGGGGTCGGGCAGGCCGCGGGCCGCGCGCTGCGCACCGCGATCCTCGCGATCGGGATCCTGGATGTGCTGATGACCTTCGCGCTGTGGGGCCTGGTCCCCGAGATCCCCGGAATGGGGGTCTGAGGTGGACCAGTTCACGGGACGATCGCGCGCGTGGCTGGCGCTGCGCGGGGCGGTCGCCGTGCTCGTCGGTGTGCTCGTCGCGGTGACGCTGGTGCTGCGCGGATCGGGGAACCTGCAGCGCGATCCCGAGGTGGTCGTCGCCATTCCCGCGTCCGCGGGCCTGATCACCGGTGAAGCGCCGGTGCGCTATTCCGGTGTCAATATCGGCAGGATTGCCGGAATCGACTCGGGCACAGAGTCGTCCGTGGTGCGGCTGCAGATCGATGCCGCCGCGATCGGGCAGGTGCCGTCCTCGGTCCGCGCGCGGGTGGTACCCCGGACGTTCTTCGGGGACATCTACATCCAGTTGGTCGACGACCCGAACGCACGGGCTGGGGTCGCGCTCGCGGACGGTGACGCGATCGCTGTCGATGCCGGTCCGGACGCGGTGGCGCTCTACGGGGTCTACAAGAAGATGGTCGACGTCCTCGACCACATGCAGCCTCAGAAGATGCAGTCCGCGCTGACCGCGCTTGGCCAGGCGCTCGACGGGCGGGGGGAGACGGTCGGCCGAATCGTCGACCGGCTCGGCTCGGCATCGCGAACGCTCGGCCCCGCCGCCGAGCAGTTCGTCGGGGCCACTCCCGATTTCCGTTCGGTGATGGCGGCGCTCGACACGGCGACGCCGGACGTGCTCGCCACCCTGACCGCGGCGACATCGGTATCGCAGCGAATGGTCGATCACGGCGAGCAGGTGGCGGCGATGTTCGGGAGCGCGGCGGGATTCGCCTCGGTGGCGGCGTCGTTCGTCGGCGAGCAGCGCGATCAGATCATCACCGTGGTCGATTCGACGGGCACGATCCTCGCGACCACAGCGGCGAACCCGGCCGGCCTGGTCGACACCCTGTCCGGGGCCGAGACCTTCGGGGCGGCGGGCGCTCGCGTGTTCGCCACGGGAAAGTTCAACATCACCGCGGTGCCGACCTTTCAGGGCCCGCTGCCATACACGGCGTCCGACTGCCCGCGCTACGGCGACGAGTACGGCGCCGACTGCGGCGGGGCCCAGGTCTTGTCCGTGCAACCGGGACGCCAGCCCGTTGTCGATGTGGGACGCGAGGCCCCCGTGCTGAACCTTCTCGAGGCCGGTCTGCGCGAGAATCCGGCCAGCACCGACCCTGATGCGGTCCCGAACCCGGCCACCGTCGTCATGCTCGGGCCGATGGTGCGCGGCAGCGAGGTGGCCGTCCGATGAAGATCGGTTGGGTGCCCGCGCTGAAGGCTGTTGGATTCTGCCTGACCGGCGTGCTGTGCGGGTCCTTCGTGGTGAACACGCTGACGGTTCCGGTGCGCGGCGCCACCGATCGGTACACCCTCGAATTCACCGACGTGGAGGGCCTGAGTCCCGGCAATCCGGTGACCATGGCAGGCGTTCGGGTGGGGCGCGTCGAGACCATCGACTTCGCCGACGCGGGCGGCGGCACCAGCAAGGCCGTGGTCCGGATCGAGGTCGAATCGGAGCACCGACTGGCCCGGGACATCACCGCCGCGGTCCGATACGGCGACATGCTGGGCGCACGCTACATCGCGCTGACCCAACCGGATGGCGTCGCGATCGACACCGTGGCGATCGGGCAGAGCCCGGCTGCCCTCGAACCGGGTGGGCTGATCCCGGTCGCGCAGACCACGCCGCCGGTGGACCTGACCGCTCTGATGAACGGGTTTCGACCGCTGTTCGATGCGCTCGCCCCCGATCAGGTCAACACCCTCACCCGTGGATTCGTCGAGACCTTCAGCGGACAGGGACAGACGATCGCGACCCTGCTCGCACAGATCGGCTCGCTGAGCACCGGGCTGGTCGATCGGCAGGACGTGATCGAGCAGCTGGTCGACAACCTGGCCTCGCTGCTGGGCTCGGTCGAAGCGAGAGCCCCTCAGCTCGAGCAGCTGCTGGCAGGGCTCAGCGGGCTGAGCACTTCGGTGGCGGGCAACAGCGACCAATTGATCGCCCTGCTCGGCGACGGGAACCGGGCGGTCGCTCAGATGGCGCAGGCGATGGCTCGGTCCAACGGGGCCTTCGGGAGGTCCGTGACCGATCTGAAGGCGGTGACCGACAGCTGGGTCGCGAGCACCGATGAGTTCAACGCTTTCGTGGCCGAGATGCCGGAATTCGGGGCCGAGATCAACCGGATGGGCAGCTACGGCGGGTTCGTCAATCTCTACCTCTGCAACTTCACCCTGAAGGCGGGCGATGTGGAAGCAAACACCTTCGGCGCAGCGCATTCGCCGGTGTGCTCATGATGTTCCTGGTGAAGCTGATCGACGTGTTCGTCGGCGCCACGCGGTTTCTGTTCACCGGCGAGCGGCGGCCTGGCAGTGGCACGCCGATGGTGCTGGGTGCCCTCGGGATCATCGCACTGGTAGTGGGCCTCGGGATCGCGATCGGCGCGCCGAAGGCGTGGTATCTGGCGCGGACCGGTCCCTTTGTCGCCGAACTCGACAACGCCGCCGGGTTGTCCGGAGGCGACCCCGTGTACGTGGCAGGGGTCCCTACCGGCCGGGTGGAGGGAATCGAGTTGTCAGGTGACCACGTCCGTGTCGACTTCCGGTTGGACAAGCAGCAGCCACTCGGCAATCAGAGCACCGCAACCGTGCGGCTCAAGACGGTACTCGGCAAGCGGTACCTCGAGATCGTGCCCGCAGGGGTGGACGACGGAGGCACCGTCATCCCACGCTCCCGCACCACCGTTCCGTACAGCCTCGATGACGTCAGCAGGGACGCGACGGCGGCCGCCGAGGGTGTCGATGTGGACTCGATTCAGGCGATGATGACCACGCTGTCCCAGATCATGCCCGCCGATTCGGACCAACTCGGGAAGACCCTCGCCGGGCTCAGCGGCGCATCGGCCGCGTTCGCCGAGAACGGGCAGCAGATAGACGAACTCCTCGTCATGTCCCGTTCGCTCTCCGATCTCGTTGTCCGTCAGAGTGATTCGCTGGCGACGACGATGTCGAACGCGCAGATGGTGTTGCAGATCCTCGCCGTCAGGAAGCAGGCGCTGACCGAACTGGTGGACAACCTCAGCACGGTGGTGGCGACCCTGTCCGCCTCGATGTCCGACCATCAGGAGGAGTTCGGACAGCTGGTCACCAACCTCGTGTCGATCACCGACACCCTGAAGACGAACGCGGGCAACATCGAGTTGCTGATGGACAGGCTTCCCCCCGCCCTCCGATCCGCGACAGATGCGACCGGTAACGGGGCCTGGACCGACGTCAACGCGCCCGCCGCGGTGATCCCGGACAACATGCTGTGTGCCCTCGGAGTGATGCAGGGGTGCAGATGACCGCCGCCCGATGGTCGCGGGTCGCGACCGCGCTCACGCTCGCCGTCGCGCTGCTGGCGGCTGGATGGTTCGTCTTCGCCCGCACCGACGATGCGAAGACCGTGCACGCGAACTTCAGCTACGTCAACGGGATCTATCCCGGGAGCAAGGTCACCGTGCTCGGCGTCCCGGTCGGCTCCGTGATCGCGGTGGAGCCGCAGGGCACCTCGGTGCGCGTGACGATGACGGTGCCCGGTGAGGTGGAGTTGCCAGCAGATGCCAGTGCCTACGTGCTCAATCCGTCGGTGATCAGCGACCGGCACGTCGAACTCGGACCCACCTACGGTGGCGGGCCGCTACTCGCGGACGGTGCCCAGATCCCGCTGGAACGCAGCCACGCCCCGATCGACTTCGACGGGCTGATGGGGAGCATCAGCACGCTCACGGATGCCCTCGGTGGCGGTGCACCGGACCGGCCGGGTGCCAGCACCGGCGACCTGCTGACCGAGGTGGCGGACAACTGGCGCGGCAACGGTGACCAGTTCAACGCCGCCATCAAGAGCCTCAGCGCGGCAACGGGAGTGGTGGGAGCGCGGGCCGAGGACATCGGTGCGCTGGTGCGCAACCTCAATGCCCTGATGGCCGCGTTGGATGCCCGTCAGGTGAACTTGGACGCGCTCGTTGCCGACCTCGGGGAGCTCGGGGACGAATGGTCGGCGCAGAAGATCGACATCGCCGGACCGCTGCAGGACCTGCGCGTTGTGCTCGATCAGGTCAACGCCTTCATGACCCGACACGGGGACGATATCGGCACGGTGGCCGAGAACACCCGGGTGCTCGGCGACACGCTTGCCGCGAACCAGGCCGGCCTCGCCGAGTTCATGGACGTGGTGCCGCTGCTGATGCAGAACCTGTCGAACACCGTCGGGCCCGACAATCGGGGCCGGATCCGGCTGAATGTGTCGACGGCGCTGACCCAGTTCGCCGTCGCGAAGCCGCTCTGTGACGCCTACCCGCTGCCGCTCTGTACCGGGGCCGGGTTCACCAATCCGATCTCCTTCCCGGTCAGTGCCTCCGATCCGCTCGGCATCGTCTCGGCGGTCACCGGGGCCGCGCAGGCGCCGAGGGGGAACTGATGCGCCGCACGTCGATCGGTCTCGCCTGCGCCGCGCTGGCAGGCAGTCTGCCACTCGCGGGCTGCGGCATCGGCATCGCGGACCTGCCGCTCGGCCGCACGGCGGACGGTCCCGACTACGCGGTCACGCTGGAGCTCGCCACCGCGGATGGATTGCTGCCGGGTGCCGACGTGCTGAACGGGCAGAAGGTGATCGGTCGCGTCGCGGGCCTGGCGACCGACACGGTGGGCGCGAGGGTCGCATTGAGTCTCGAACTCGCGATCGAATTGCCGGACAACGTCGAGGCGTCCGTGGAACTTCCGTCCGCGCTGGGAAACCCGTTCATCCGGCTCGCCGAACCAACGCAGCCCTCGTCGCGGCCGCTGCGGGACGGCGACGTCATCGCCGAGTCCCGCACGACGATCGGTCCGCAGATCGAGAGTGCGCTGGCCACCCTCGGCACGATCGTCAGCGGAAGCGGGTTGAGCCAATTGCAGACCGTCGTCGGCGAGTTGAACACGGCGTTCGCGGGCCGGTCGGGGGAGGTGCGGGGACTGATGGACACGTTGGCCTCGTTGATGGCGGGCGCGACCGCCAATCAGGCCGAGTTCGATGCCGCCATCGACCTCGCGGCACGGGTCTCGCAGCAGCTGGCCGATCAGCAACGGGTCGTCGACGGCTACCTCGACGCGATGCCGGGTGCGGTCGAACTGCTCACGCAGCAACGGGATTCCATTGCGTCGCTGCTCGCCTCGACGACCGCACTCGCGAGTAGCACCGACGCCATTCTCGCTGCGTCGCCGCAGGGCATCGACGGCATGCTCGCCGATGCCGGCACGGTGATCGGGGCGTTGAACAGCGTCAACGGCAGGATTGCCACGACGCTGGACAACATGAACACGTTCCTGGGGAACTTCGGGCGCTCGGTGCACGGGGACTACCTGAACTTCGATGGCGCGCTAGACATTCCGGGAGGTATTGACAAGCTGATCATCGGAGGAGCGCTGCCCGGCGGCGCCGCGAGCCCGCCCGCGGGCACACTGGCATCGCTGCTGACCGGCGGTGTCCCGTTGTCTGCGCCGATCTCGGGTGGTGTCCGATGAGGCGCCTCGTGCTCGTCCAGCTGGTGCTGTTCGCCCTCACGTCGGCGATCGTCATCCCGTTCGGCATCAACTACGTCCTCGGGCCGCAGGCGTTCGGGGACCCGGTCCGGGTGCATGCCACGATGACGGACGCGCTCGGGCTCACCGCGGGCACCAGCGTCACCTACCGGGGGGTCACGGTCGGGAAGGTGGCGGGGGTGTCTCTCGACCCCGACATCCGTGGTGCCCGTGTGGAGTTCGACCTGGACCCGGGGATCCTGATCCCGCGGGACAGCGTCGCCCGGGTCGGGATGGGGACGGCCGCGGGCATCCAGAACGTCGACATCTTCCCCAACACCGAGCTGGGCCCCTACCTCGCGGAGGGCGACGAGCTCGCCGCGCCCGCCGAGGCGCAGCCGGTCCAGATGGGTCAGATGATGTTGCAGGCAGCCCGACTGCTCGAGGACATCGATCCGCAGGCGGTCAGCGATATCGGAACGGAGCTCGGCGCGTCGTTCGACGGTCTCGGTCCGGCGATGGCGAGCATGATCGATCACGGAGACCGGCTGTCGGCTCAGCTCGACGAGCAGGCTCCGATGCTCAAGGCCCTTCTCGAGCGGACCACGAGTCTGGTCGGAGCGATGGCGGGACAGTCCGATTCGTTCGGGCGGGGGATGGCGGCCGCGCGCAACTTCACCGAGCAGCTCGACTCGAGCGCCCCAGTTCTCGTCTACCTCGCCGACACCTCCCCGCAGGCGCTCGGCAATGCGAGGACCCTGTTCGACCGCTACCACGACACCTTCGGTGCCGTGCTCGCGAATCTGGTGACCGTGGAGCCGGTCATCTCGGATCGCAGCGACGCCCTCGCCGCCGGTCTCGTCGGTATTCCACAGGGTCTGGGCAAGCTGGAGTCGATCGTCACAGGGGACCGCGCGAACTTCGCTCTCGTCGCCACACAGGGACCGGTCTGCAGTTACGACACCGTGCGCAGAGCGGTCGGAGACGTGAGTCCGACCGAAACCGATCTCACCTACTACTGCCCGCCGGGAACGAACATCGCTCAGCGTGGCGCCAGGAACGCACCCAGGCCCGACGATCTCGGCCTGCAGAACGCCACAACGCCAGGGACCCCCATCGGTCCCCCCGTTGTCGCCGACCCGATCCTCATCCCCACCGGGGTCGAGGCATTGAACTACTGGAAATCGCTTCTGGAGGATCTCGGACGATGACAACTGACAGCATCACAGCCGCTACGCCGCGAGGGTCCGACGCGCCCACGACCACAGCGGAAAGCGAGATCGAGCCCGTGCCGCCACGCCGCGCGATCGCTTCGCTGCGTCGACCGTCGGCGCTGGTGGCGCTGCTGGTGGTGCTCGCGCTGCTCGCCACGTCGGCCGCGCTGACGATCCAGGTACTCCGTGCCCGGCACCTCGACGCGCTGCGCGCCGAGGCTGTCGACATCGCGCGGGAGTACTCGGTGGCGATGTCCTCGTTCGACTTCCAGAGCCTGGATGCGAACCGGGACGCGATCATGGAGATGTCGACCCCGGCTTTCGCGGACAAGTACAACCAGATGGTCGACGCGCTCGCGCAGATCGTCACGGAGGGCAAGGGCCAGGCGACCGCGACCGCGGACCACGTGGCGGTCGAGCGCATCGACGACTCATCCGCGCTGGTGCTCGTCTTCGTGGACCAGCAGGCGAAGAACGTCGTCTCGCCCGACGGCAACTCCCAGAAGTACCGGATGGTGGTCTCTCTCGTCCGTGAGGGCGACCGATGGATCGTCGACAACGTCGACACCAAATAGTCACGTACGAGGACAGGGGAAGCGATGCCCACTCACCACCCGGAGGCCTCGGCCGGTGGATCGGCCCTGACCACGGCACAGACCCGCATCCGGATCACCTCGTCCGAGCGCGGGTGGACGCGGCGACCCGCGCACATCTCCGAGGCATTGGACTTCTGGTCCTTCGCAGGCGGCGCGGCGAACGTGGTCATGCAGCTGAGCCGGCCCGAGGTGGCCTACGGGGTGATCGAGAGCAAGGTGGAGTCCGGCAGCCTCATGCGACACCCCTGGAAGCGGGCCAGGACGACCTTTCAGTACCTCACGGTCGCGATTCTGGGAACCGACGAGGAACGTCTCGCCTACCGGGAGGCGGTCAACGCCGCACACCGGCAGGTGCGCTCGGACGAGAACAGCCCGGTCAAGTACAACGCCTTCGATCGCGAGCTCCAGCTGTGGGTGGCGGCCTGCCTGTACATCGGGTTCGAGGACACCCACCAACTCCTGCACGGCGCGATGTCCGAGGAGCAGGCGGAGTCCTTCTATCAGTCGTCCAGCACGCTGGGCACGACCCTGCAGGTCACCGAGGAGATGTGGCCCTCCACCCGGGCCGACTTCGACGGTTACTGGAACAACGCATGCCTGCGGGTGTCGATGGACGACACTGTCCGCTCCTACCTGATGGACCTGGTGAACCTGCGGATGATCGGGTGGCCGCTGCGGCTCGTCTTCGGGAACCTGTTGTCGTTCCTGACCGTCGGTTTCCTGCCGCCGCTGTTCCGCGAGCAGCTCCGGGTCGAGTGGAACGAGGACGACCGCAGGCGATTCGAGCACCTGTTCGTATTCGTCTCGTTCGTCAATCGGTTCCTGCCTCGCTTCGTCCGGCACGGAGCCAACTACGTGCTGATGCGCGACCTTCGCCGGCGGATCGGCACCGGACGGGCGCTGATCTAGTCCGCGGGGGCGGGTTTCGCCGAAATGTGATGAACGCTAAGTTACTCGCTAGTAACAGTCGGGTGCTGGTAGCAAATAGCGCGTAACGCGTGTCGGCTGAATGGGTCTCCCGTCTTTGGTGTGCGATGATTTCGGTTGCTGTATTGCAGGTCATGACGGACTGCGTGCTGTGACGGGGGTCATTGGGAGGTGGAGGCAGGCTCCGCAACCTGCATAGGCCGATCGAGCGATCCTCGACGCGGTCGATGGACCGTGCGCGCTGTTCACCGATGGCGGGCACCCTCGCTGACGTGGACTTATGTGTGCGGCGCCGGGTTACTTCGGGAAAACGGCTAACGCGGATCGTTCGAGCGGCGATGTGATGGGTGGACTGAACGGAAGACCATTTCGCCGCTTGGGCGGGGCCATGACGGGATACAGCGACGGAGTGTCGTCGAGATGGGGGAGCGAACGTTGGACGCCCTGGGTACGGTCGGACCTGCTGAATCTTCGGATGAAGGGGCGCAGGTGAGCGCGCACCCGCAGGATGCCGCACCGTTTCCGCTCTCGTCCGCGCAGCGTGGCATGTGGTTCGCTCAGCAGGCCGCAGGAGATGTTCCCCTCAACATCGCTCAGTACGTCGAGGTCGACGGTGTCCTCGACGTGGATGTCCTCACGGCGGCATGCCGATTCGCCGGCATGGAGCTCGGCTCCGCCTACCTGCGACTGATCGCCGATGACGGTCTTCCCCAGCAGGTCGTCGATCGAACGATCGACGACCGCGTCGAGTTCATCGACCTCTCGGGGCACGAGGATCCGATCGCGGCGGCACAGGCCTGGATGCGCAACGACTACGGATCCGCTCGTGACCTGTTCGTCGAGCGCCTCAACGTGTCGACGGTTCTGAAGCTGGCCGACGATCGCAGCTACTGGTACTGCCGCTTCCATCACATCTCCATCGACGGCTTCGGCGCGATGAACATGCTCAACCGCGCCGCGGAGGTGTACACGGCGCTCGTAGAGGGCCGGGAGATCACTCCGGGCAAGGCTGCCGATCTCGTCGAGATCTACGAGGACGAGCTCGCCTACCGCAACTCCGACCGCTTCCAGCGTGACCGGGAGTACTGGATCGAGCGGGTCGTCGACCTGCCTGCGGCGCCCAGCCTCGCGGGCCGAACCGCGCCCGTCGACTCGCATGCCACCGTGGCGGGCGAGCAGGTACCGCCGTCCACGGCCGAGCTGCTCAGCGCGACGGCGTCCGCGAGCGTCGTCGGCGAGACCCCCGCCATCGTCGCCGCCTTCGCCGGCTACCTCGCCGCGATGACCGGCAACGCCGACGTGGTCCTGAGCCTGCCGGTCTCCGCACGATCGTCCGCGGTACTGCGCAGGTCGGGCGGCATGGTGTCCAATGTTGTGCCGATCCGGCTGCGGATCGAGGGCGACACCACCGTCGAGGACCTGATCGGGAAGGCGAACCTCGAGCTGACCGGTGCCCTGCGGCGCCAGCGGTACCGGCACGAGGACATGCGCCGCGATGCCGGAACCGTCGACGGCCAGCGCGGTTTCTTCGGACCGTCGATCAACATCATGATGTTCCACCGCGAGATCCGACTCGGTGATCTCACGGGCCGGTTCACCGTGCTCAGCACGGGCCCCGTGGAGGACCTCGCCGTCAACCTCTACCCGAGCGTCGCGGGCAAGAGCGTTCAGATCGACTTCGAGGGCAACCCCAACCTCTACGGCGCGTCTGATCTCGACGCCTACCACCATCGATTCCTCAGCTATCTCGAGCGCTTCCTGTCGGCGGCGCGCGATTCCGAGGTGCGCGGCATCGACCTCCTCGAGGTGGGGGAGGCGGAGCACCTCCGATCCCTCGGCGCGGGCGGGTCGGCCCCCTTCGAGTCGAACATCATCGATCGCTGGGAACAGAGCGTTCGGCGTGACGCAGGCGCGGTCGCGGTGGTCGGGTCCGGAAAGTCCGTCACCAGGGGTGAGCTCGACCGGCGCGCCAATCAGCTCGCGCGCGAGCTGATCGCCAGGGGCGTCGGGGCCGACGACATCGTGGCGCTGATGGTGCCGCGGTCGGTGGACTGGGTGGTCGGGATGCTGGCCACGTGGAAGGCGGGGGCCGCGTACGCCTACGTCGATCCGACGCTGCCAACCGATCGGGTGCAGTCGATCCTGGAGGACTGCGCGGTGAGCTGCGTGGTCGCCACGAGCTCGTGGGAGCGGGCGGGATTCGACGGCCAGGTTATCCTGCTCGACGATCCGATCTCGCAGGCCGCCGTCGCCGAGCTCGATCCCACCGCCCCCGTGAACCGGTGGGCCGAGCCGTGCGCGGGCGAGCGCATCGCCTACGTCATCTCGACCTCGGGTTCGACAGGTAGGCCGAAGCCGACGCTGGTCCCCATGCACGGGTTCGCGAACAACGTGGACTGGTACCGCGGAGAGGTTGCGCTGCAGCCCGGCCAGGGCCTGATCGTGGCCGGCTCACCCAGTTTCGATGCCACCCAGAAGAACGTCTGGGTTGGACTGTCGGAGGGCTGGTCGGTCCACCTCGCGGGCGATCCGTTCGACCCGGTCGAGGTCCTGGACATCGTCGACAGCGAGGTCGTGCGGGTCGCGAACATGGCGCCGAGCCTGTTCAACGTCCTGCTCGATCACGACACCAGGGGCGTCCTGCCCAAGCTCGATGCGGTCTTCCTCGGTGGCGAGGCCATGCGCGTGGACCGGCTGGGTCATCTCGCCGCGGCAGGCACCCGACTGGTCAACCATTACGGTCCCACCGAGGTGACCGACATGACGACCTTCCACGAGGTGTCCGTCGACCATGCGAGCTACCCGGATGGGCGGATCCCGATCGGTGGGCCGCTGCCCAACGTCGATCTGTACGTCCTCGACGAGCACCTGCGGCCCGTCCCCGCGGGGGTGACCGGGGAGCTGTACGTCGGTGGCGCCGGTGTCGCGCGTGGATACGGCAACCGGTTCGGCCTCACCGCGTCGACGTTCGTAGCGGACCCCTTCCGCGGCGCCGGGACGCGTATGTACCGCACCGGCGACGTGGTGTGGTGGAACTCCGATGGCGAGCTCGAGTTCCAGGGCCGCAGCGACTTCCAGGTGAAGATCCGCGGACTCCGGATCGAGCTGGGCGACATCGAGGCCGCCGTCCTCGCGCACCCGGACGTGGTGGCGGCCACCGTGCTGGTCCACGAGAGCGATCTCGGGCAGCGACTGATCGGCTACGCCGTTCCGGCCGCGGGCGCCGACCTCGACGTCGCCGCCGTCATCGGTCACGTCGGCGAAGTGGTGCCCAGCTACATGGTTCCCGCATCGATCATCGTCCTGGATCGGCTGCCGCTGACCGCGAACGGGAAGGTGGACCGGAAGGCGTTGCCGGAACCGGACTTCCGGACCCCGGTTTCCGCATTCGTGGCGCCCGCCACCGCGATGGAGAAGACCATCGCCGCGGTGTTCGCCGAGGTGCTCGGCCTCGACGAGGTCAGCGTGGAGGACAGCTTCTTCGCGCTCGGCGGTGACAGCATCATGTCGATCCAGCTGGTCTCCCGCGCCAAGGAGGCCGGCGCGGTGTTCACCACCCGCGACGTGTTCGACTGTAAGACGGTCGCGGGCCTCGCCGAAGTGGTCACGCGCCGTCAGCTCAGCGACGACGTCCAGTTCGTGCTCGACGAGTTGCCGGGCGGGGGCGTCGGTGACCTCCCGCTGTTGCCGGTGGTCCGGTGGATGGTCGATCGGGGACGCTTCGACCGGCTGGCCCAGGCGGTCCTGTTGACGCTGCCCGACGCCGTCGACGACGGACACCTGCGGGACGCGCTGCAGTCCGTGCTCGATCACCACGATGCGCTGCGTTCACGTCTGTTGCGACATGCGGACGGGGAGTGGATCTTCCAGGTCGGCGAGCCCGGTGTGGTGCGTGCCGGAGACCTCATGCGCACGGTCGCCCTCGCTGTCGAGCCCGGTACCGATGAGTTCGAGGCCGCCGTCGACGAACTGCTCGACGCGGCTGCCGACCGACTCGACCCCGCCGCCGGGGTGATGGTGGCCGTGGTCAGGACGACCTCGCCGTCAGGTGCGGGTCGACTGCTGATCGTGATCCACCACCTCGCCGTCGACGGTGTCTCCTGGCGAGTGCTGATTCCCGACGTCGCGATCGCGTGGTCGAAAACCGCATCCGGACAACCGGTGGCGCTCGAGCCGGTCGGCACCTCCATGCGCCGGTGGGCGCACAGCCTGTCCGAGGAGGCGGGCAGCGACGCCCGCGCGGACGAGTTCGACCGCTGGCGAGAGGTTCTCGACGGGCCGGACACCGTGCTCGGCTCGCGCGCGCTCGACACGGCCGTCGACACGGCGGAGACCGCGCAGACGGTCCGGATCGACATCTCGCCCGAGGTCACCTCGGCCGTGATGACCAGCATCCCCCGTGCGTTCCACGGTGGCGTCAACGACGGACTGCTGTCGGCACTGTTGCTCGCGGTCGCCCGCTGGCGCCGCGACCGCGGCGTCGACGAGTCCTCTGTCCTGTTGTCCCTCGAGGGGCACGGGCGCGACGACGACGTGATCGCCGGGGCCGACCTGTCCCGCACGGTCGGCTGGTTTACCAGCATCTTCCCGGTTCGGCTCGACCTCGCGGGCGCGGATCTCGACGATGCGCTCGCAGCGGGTCCGGCCGCGGGTGCGGTGGTCAAGGCGGTCAAGGAGCAGTTGCTCGCAGTTCCCGACGGTGGCCTCGGCTACGGCATGCTGCGTCACCTCGGGGAGGCGACCGGGACCCGGCTGGCCGCCATGGCCGAGCCGCAGATCATCTTCAACTACCTGGGACGCACGGCGTCTGTCGGCGAGCACCTCATCGGCGCCCCGTGGACGCCGGACGACTCCGTCGGCATCGGTGGATTCATGTCGACCACCGACGGCACGACCCCGCTGTCGGCGACCGTCGAGATCAACGCGGGCATCGAGGGCGAGGGCCCGAACGCGCACCTCGCCGCCTCGTTCACGTTCGCGGGCGGACTGCTCAGCGAGGACGAGACCCGATCGCTCGGGCACTGGTGGGCCTGCGCGCTCGAGGCGATCGCGACGTTTGCGAGCGGAAGCGACGCAGGCGGATTGACGCCGTCCGACCTGAATCTCGTCGAGCTGTCGCAGAAGCAGGTCGACCGGCTCGAGCAGCGGTACCCGAAGCTCACCGACGTGTGGCCGCTGGCTCCGCTGCAGCACGGCATGTACTTCCATTCGCTGCTGTCCTCGGACGTCGACGTCTACACCGCCCAGATCCTGCTCGAACTCGGCGGCGACGTCGATGTCGATCGCCTCCGGACGGCCGGCCAGGCGCTGATCGACCGGCACGAGAACTTCCGGACCGCCTTCGTCCAGGACGAGGACGGGGGCGAGGTCCTGCAGGTGTTGCTGCACGATGCGCAGTTGCCGTGGACGCACACCGACCTGTCGTCGATGGACCCGCAGGCCGCCGCGGTCGAGGTGGAGCGGATCCTGGAGGCGGATCGGACCACCCGATTCGATCTCGGTTCGGCGCCGCTGACCCGCTTCCACCTGATCAAGACGGCACCCGCGAAGTGGCTGCTGACGGTCACCAACCACCACATCCTGATGGACGGCTGGTCGACCCCGTTGATCATCCGCGATCTGCTGACCCTCTACGCGGCGGCCGGTTCGTCCGAGGTGCTGCCGAGGGCCCGCTCGTACCGGGATTTCCTCGCGTGGCTGGCGGCCCAGGATGCCGAGGCCACCAAGGCCAGGTGGCAACGGGTGCTCGCGGGCATCGAAGAGCCGACCCTGCTGGCGGCCCGCAGCGAGGCGGCCGCGGAGGACGCGGTGCCCGAGGAGGTGTCCGCGGCGTTGTCCGCCGACCTCGACCGGCGCCTGTCCGAGCTGGGTCGCTCCCTCGAGGTCACCACGAACACGCTGCTGCAGGCGGCGTGGGGTGTGGTGCTCGGCCAGCTCACCGCCCGCGACGACATCGTCTTCGGGGCCACCGTCTCGGGGCGTCCGCCGGAGTTGGCAGGCGTGGAATCGATGGTCGGACTCTTCATCAACACGGTCCCCGTCCGGATCGAGCTCGATTCCCAGGAGTCGGTTGCGGAGCTGCTCTCGCGCGTCCAGCGTGAGCAGTCGGAGACCCTCGGCCATCAGCACATGGGCCTCAGCGAGATCCTCACGGCGCAGGGCAAGGGAAACCTGTTCGACACCCTGGTGGTGCTCGAGTCCTACCCCGTCGATCGGCAGGGGCTGACCGAGCACTCCGACATCGCGGGCATGCGTCTGCTCGATGTCGGGGTCCGTGACGGCTCGCACTACCCGCTCGCGGTTGTCGGACTGCTCGGCGAGACGCTCGAGCTGAACCTCAAGTACATGCCGTCGGTCTTCGACCGCGCCGCGGTCGAGGGCTTCCTCAGCCGCCTCGTGCGGGTGCTCGAGGCGTTCGCGGCGGACCAGCATGCGCGCGTCGGCGGGATCGAGTTGCTCGGGGACGACGAGCGCGCCCGGCTGGTGCCGGTACGGGGCACGGGCGCCGTCGCGGGATCGACTCTGCCCGAGCTGCTCTCGGCCGCGGCAACGGCCAACCCGCAGTCGGTGGCGCTGGTCGCAGGCGGCCGTGAGCTGACCTATGCCGAACTCGACGAGCGCTCGAACCGGGTGGCTCGCGCGCTCATCGCGGCAGGCGTCGGCCCGGAGACGTTCGTGGCGCTGGCGTTGCCGCGCTCGGTTGAATCCGTGCTCGGTGTGTGGTCGGTGTCGAAGGCGGGCGGCGCGTATCTGCCGATCGACCCGGGTTACCCCGAGGACCGGATCGCCCACATGGTGTCCGATTCGGGTGTGCGTATCGGGCTGACCGTCGCCGCGCACCGCGCCGGGCTGCCCGAGTCGGTCACCTGGGTCGTGCTCGACGATCCGCAGTTCGTCGCGCGCTGCGAGGGCCTCGCGGCGGGCGCCCTCGCCGACGCGGAGCGGCTGGCGCCGCTGCGGCTCGAGCACAGCGCCTACATGATCTACACCTCCGGCTCCACCGGGTTGCCGAAGGGCGTCGTCGTCACCCACGCCGGGCTGGCGAACTTCGCGAGCGAGCAGCGGGAGCGGTATGCGCTGTCCGCGTCCTCGCGCACGCTGCACTTCTCCTCGCCGAGCTTCGACGCCTCGGTGCTCGAACTGCTGCTCGCGGTCGGTGCCGGAGCGACGATGGTGATCGCCGGACCGGAGATCTACGGAGGCGAGGAACTCCGCGCTCTCCTGGCGACCGAGGGCGTGACCCACGCCTTCGTCACCCCCGCGGCGCTGGCGACCGTCGATCCGTCCGGACTCGACACCGTCCGCACGGTCGTCGTCGGTGGCGACGCCTGCAGCCCGGACCTGGTGGCGCGGTGGTCCGTCGGCCGGGCGATGTTCAACGCCTACGGCCCCTCTGAGGGCACGGTCGCGACCAACATCAGCGACCGGCTCGTCGCGGGTGAGCCCGTCACCATCGGCGGACCGATCCGTGGCGTGTCGGCCGTGGTCCTGGACGCGCGACTGCGCCCGGTCCCGGTCGGCGTCGCGGGCGAGTTGTACGTCTCGGGGGTCGCGCTGGCCCGTGGCTACCACGGCCGGGCCGGCCTGAGCTCCGAGCGCTTCGTGGCCGACCCGTTCGGTGCGTCCGGTAGCCGGATGTACCGCACGGGGGACGTGGTGCGGTGGATCGAGGCGCCGGGCACCGACACCGGCTTGGCCATCGAGTATGTGGGCCGCAGCGACTTCCAGGTGAAGGTGCGCGGCTTCCGCATCGAGCTCGGTGAGGTCGACGCCGCGCTCGGCGCCCACGAATCGGTCGACTTCGCGGTCACGGTCGGGCGTCCCGGTCCCTCCGGCGACATACTGCTGGCCTCGTACGTGGTCCCGGTCTCCGAGGAGGCGGTCGATGCCGCCGAGTTGAAGGAGTTCCTGGGTCAGAGCCTGCCGGGGCACATGGTGCCCTCGTCGATCGTGTTGCTCGACGCGCTGCCGCTGACGGTGAACGGCAAGCTCGATCGTAAGGCGCTGCCGGAACCCGAATTCGTTTCGGACGCGGGCGAATTCGTCGCGCCCGATTCCCCGGTCGAGGAACTGGTTGCCGGGATCTTCGCGGAGGTGCTCGGTCTGGATCGGGTGTCGGCGGCCGATTCGTTCTTCGCCCTCGGCGGGAACTCGTTGTCCGCGACCAGGGTGGTGGCCCGGGTCAACTCGGCGGCGGGCGCAGCACTCGGGGTGCGCGACCTGTTCGAGGCGTCCACGGTGCGGGACCTCGCGGCGCGCGCGGTCAGCACGGACGGACGTGCGCCGCGGCCCGCACTGGCGGCCGGGGATCGGCCGGATCGCCTCCCACTCTCGCTCGCGCAGCAGCGGATGTGGCTGATCAACCAGCTCGACACCGCCTCGCCGGTGTACAACATCGCGATCGCCGTGCGGCTGTACGGCAGCCTCGATTTCGACGCGCTCGGCTCGGCCGTGACGGATGTGCTCGCGCGGCACGAATCGGTGCGGACCGTCTACCCGGCGGACGAGGGGGTGCCGCGGCAGGTCGTGCTCCCGGTGTCCTCGGTCCCGATCGATCTCGACCCGGTGGCATGCGCGGAGGAGGCGCTCACCAGCGGGCTGGTCGAGTTCGCCTCCAACGGCTTCGACGTGACCTCGTCGCCGCCGCTGCGGACGCGGTTGTTCCAGGTGGGCGATCAGGAGTTCGTGCTCGCGCTGGTCGTGCACCACATCAGCGCCGACGGCGCCTCCATGGGGCCGCTGGCACGGGACGTCATGCTCGCCTACGGGCAGCGGGTCACCGGGCAGGAGCCCGGCTGGGAGCCGCTCCCGGTGCAGTACGCGGACTATGCGCTGTGGCAGCGCGAGGTCCTCGGCGCCGAGGACGACCCCGAGTCACTGGCCTCGCGTCAGCTCGACTTCTGGGAGCGGACGCTGAGCGGCATGCCTGCGTTGATCGAGCTGCCCACCGACCGGCCCCGGCCGGCGCGGCAGTCGATGGACGGCGGCAAGGTCGACTTCGAGATCGGCGCGGATCTGCTCGCCCGACTGCACGAGATCGCGCGCGGCAACGACGCAACGCTGTTCATGGTCACGCACGCCGCGCTTGCGGTGCTGCTCGCCCGTCTGACCGGCGGCGAGGACATCGCGATCGCCACCCCGGTTGCCGGGCGCGGCGAGGCCGAGCTCGACGGGCTGGTCGGGATGTTCGTGAACACGCTCGTCCTGCGGGCGGGGGTGGACCCGGGCGCGACCTTCACCCAGGTGGTCCAGCAGGCCAAGAAGGTCGACCTCGAGGCCTACGCGCACGCCGATGTGCCGTTCGACAGCGTGGTGGAGCGGCTCAACCCGGAGCGGTCGACCGCCTACTCGCCGTTGGCGCAGGTGATGCTCTCGTTCGAGAACCTGGGGCGTCCGACCCTGGAGCTCCCGGACCTGACGGCGTCGGAGTTCGACAGCGGGTTGGTCGCGGCCAAGCTCGACCTGCAGCTGACCCTCGTGGAGAACCGGGACGCGGAGGGCAAGGTGACCAGCCTGTCCGCCTCGTTCAACTACGCGGCCGCCCTCTTCGACGAGGCCACGGTCTCCAGCTTCGCCGATCGGTTCCTGCGCATCGTGACGGCCGTGGCCGATGACGCCGAGGTGATCGTCGGCGATATCGACATCTGGAGCGCGCCCGTCGACGAGTCGCCGAGCATCGTGGGGCCCACCGTCGACGACCTGCCGGTCCTGGTCGCCGCGGTGGCCGAGGTGGTGCCCGCCGAGATCGCTCTCGAGCACGACGGGATCAGCGTCACCTACGGGCAGATGGACGAGCGCCTGAAGCTGCTCACCGCGTCGCTCGCCGACCGCGGCATGGCGGTCGAGGCCATCGTCACGACGGCCCTGACCAGCCTGGTGCCGACCATCCTGCTCGCGGCGGGCGGCAGCGGTGCGGGCGACGGCTTCGCCGACGTGGTCGACCGCCTGGTCGCCGACGCCGCGGCAGCGGCGGCACGACATTCGAAGGATCCGATGGTTCGCCTTGTGACCGGTCACTGATCCACAGCAGCGAGCCTCGTCGTGTCGGTCCCGTATGTTTAGCTGCGGTGATTCGTTGCGTCCGACGGCTCGCTGTTCTGTGATGCGTAAACGAACGAACTAGCTCGAATGCTTCGGAGGAACTGTTGTCTGCTGCGGATCTGACTCGATCGATCGCCGCTCTCGCCTCGGACCGCCCGGACACGATCGTAGTGTCGGTCGACGGTATGTCGGCGACGTATCGGGAGCTCGGTGAGCGTCTGCAGCTGCTGGCGGGGGCACTGTCCGATCGCGGGATGGATGCCGATGCCATCGTGTCCGTGGTCCTCACCGGTCTGGTTCCGACGATCGTTGCCGCCGAGGGTGGCATCGGTGGCGTGCTCGACAGGATCCACGCCGACGCCTCCACCCTCGACATTCCCGAGGAAGCCGCCGAGGCGCCAGCCGACGGATGGCCTTTGGTCTCGGCAGTCGCCTTGTGGCAGGAGTGGGTCGAGCGCGATCCCGAGGCGGTCGCCGTCGTCGAGGGCGGCCGCCCGACCACCCGTGGTGAGCTCAACCGCAGGGCCAACCAGTTGGCGCGGGAACTCGCCTCCCGTGGGGTGCGACCCGACGACGTGGTCTCCCTGATCGTTCCCCGTTCACTCGAGTGGATCGTCGGCATGCTCGCGGCGTGGAAGCTCGGCGCCGCCTACTCGCCGCTCGACCCCGCATGGGCCATCGAGCGGACCGAGGGGCTCATCGAGGCGAGCGGGGCAAGGGCCGTGGTCGCACTGAGCGGCTGGCCCGCGCTGGCGGACGCGCCCTTCGAGGTGACGGTCCTCGACGATCCCGACACCGTGGCACGCCTCGAGGCGCACGAGGCGACGGATCTGGATCGGGATCCGTGGATGGACGACGACGCGGGCCTGCGACTGGCCTATGTCATCTCGACGTCGGGATCGACCGGCCGTCCGAAGCCGACGCTGGTGCCGATGCGCGGCGTCTCCAACACCTTCCAGGCCTACCGCCGCATGCTGGACTTCGGTGCCGGCACCGGCGTCCTGATGGCGAACTCGCCGCTGTTCGACCTGACCCAGAAGAACATCTGGGTCGCGCTCGCGTACGGCGGCGCGCTGCATCTGTCCGAGGACGGCTTCGACCCGCAGCCGATCCTGCGTCAGATCGGTACCGGGGACGTCCAGATCGCCAACATGGCGCCGAGCGCCTTCGAGGTGCTGGCTGACCTCGACACCGAGGGCGTGCTGACCAACCTGGGCGCCGTGATCCTGGGCGGTGAGCAGATCCGGCCCGCCGCGTACAACGGGTTGATCGGCACGCAGACGCGGATGATCAACAGCTACGGTCCGACCGAGGCCTCCGACGTCACATCGATCTACGAGCTGGACCTCTCCGCCCCTGACGCCGAACAGGGCCAGATCCCGATCGGTACCGCCTGGGAGGGAGTGGATTACCACGTCCTCGACGGCCGCCTGCGGCCGGTGCCCGCGGGTATCACGGGTGAGCTCTACATCGGTGGCAACGCGGTCGGCCGCGGCTACGGCGGCATGACCGCTCTGACCGCGTCACGATTCATCGCGAGCCCGTTCGGTTCCGGCGGCGCCCGGCTGTACCGCACCGGCGACCTGGTGCGCGAGCGCAGCGACGGCGAACTGGTGTTCCTGGGGCGCAGTGACTTCCAGGTCAAGATCCGAGGTCTGCGGATCGAGCTCGGTGAGATCGAATCCGCACTGGTCGCGAATGCCGATGTCCTGCAGTCCATTGTCGTAGTGCACGACGACAACCGGGTGCAGCGTCTCGTGGGGTATGTGACCGCGGTCGCGGGCGCGACGATCGAGACCGATCAGGTGCTTGCCGACGTGGGCCGGACCCTGCCTGCGTACATGGTTCCCGACCTGCTGCTCGTGCTCGACGAGATGCCGCTCAACACGAGCGGAAAGATCGACCGGAAGGCGCTGCCGCGCCCGCAGTTCGAGTCGCATTCCGATCACTACCGGGAGCCGTCGACCCCGGCCGAGATCGTGGTGGCGCAGATCTTCGGCGAGATCCTCGGCATCGAGCGGGTCGGCGCCGACGATTCGTTCTTCGAGATCGGCGGCAACTCGCTGTCGGCGGCTCGGGTGGTGGCGCGGGCCAACGCGGCACTCGGCTCGGACGTGAATCTGCGCGAGGTGTTCGATGCACCGACGGTGGCCGGGCTGGCCGCCCTCGCGGCCGCGGGGGCGGGGACCGGTCGTCATCGGCCGGAACTCGTGGCGCTGCCGCGACCCGAGCGGATCCCGTTGTCGCTGGCTCAGTCTCGGATGTGGTTCATCAACCAGTTCGACACCTCGTCGCCCGCCTACAACCTCCCGCTCGGCATCCGGCTGACCGGTTCCCTCGACACCGAGGCCTTGGCGGCCGCGGTGGCGAGTGTGCTCGAGCGGCACGAGTCGCTGCGCACCGTGTTCCCGGACGACGGGGACGGTCCGCACCAGGTGGTGCTGCCCGCCGACGGACTCGACATCGATCTGACCCCGGTCCAGGTCCGTGACGAGGCCGACCTGATGACCACGCTCGCCGACCTCGCGTCACGGGGCTTCGACGTGACCGTCGAGATCCCGGTCCGGCCGCGCCTGTTCCGGTTGACGGAGAACGAGCACGTCCTGCTGTTCCTGGTGCATCACATCTCCTCGGACGGCGCGTCGATGGCGCCGCTGGCGAGGGACGTCGTCATCGCGTACTCGAGCTGGGCGAGCGGTCAGGGCCCGGAGTGGGCGCCGCTCGAGGTCCAGTACGCGGATTTCGCGATGTGGCAGCGCGAGCTGCTCGGTGTCGAGGACGACCCGGAGTCGCTGCTGGCGCGACAGGTCGGCTACTGGGTCGACGAGCTCGCCGGTATCCCGGAGGTGCTGCCGCTGCCGACCGATCGCCCGCGTCCCGCGGTCATCTCCATGGAGGGCGCTCGGGTCGAGTTCGAGATCGGTCAGGATCTGCACGGCCGGTTGCTCGAGCTGGCCCGCGAGCACGAGGCGACCCTGTTCACCGCCGTGCACGCCGCGTTCGCTGTGCTCCTCTCCAAACTGTCCGGCACGGACGACATCGTCCTCGGTACCCCCACCGCGGGTCGCGGCGAGCGTGAACTCGACGACCTCGTCGGCATGTTCGTCAACACCCTCGCGCTGCGGACCGTGGTCGACCCGGCCAAGACCTTCGTCGAGATGCTTCGCAGCACAAGGGAATCGGACATCGGTGCGCTTGCGCACGCGGACGTACCGTTCGAACGCCTGGTGGAGCTCCTCGCGCCCGAGCGGTCGACCGCGCACTCGCCGATCTTCCAGGTGGTCATCGCGCTGGAGAACACCGAGGCCGCGGTCCTGGAACTGCCCGACCTCGTGGTCGGCGAGGTCGACCCGGGCGTGACCTTCGCGAAGTTCGACCTGCAGCTCTCGGTGGGCGAGAAGGCCGATCAGTCGGGGATGACCGGCACCCTGGTGTACGCGACCGACCTGTTCGACGAATCCAGCGTGCGCACCCTCGGGGAGCGGTTCGTGCGCCTGCTCGAGGCGGTCACCGCCGACCCGTCGGTTCCGGTCGGCAACGTGGAGATCACCAGCCCGGACGAGCGCCGGGCCCTCACACCCGTGCGTGGCGCGGATTCCGCGGCGCCGGTGTCACTGGCGGCGCTACTGACCTCCGGAGCCGCGGAACGCGGTGCCCCGGCCCTGGTCTCCGGCGACCGCGTGGTGTCCTACGGGGAGCTCGACGACCGGTCCAGCGCCCTTGCCCGGGTGTTGATCTCGCACGGGGCCGGCCCCGAGACCTTCGTGGCACTCTCCCTCGCGCGGTCGATCGAGTCGGCGGTCGCGGTGTGGGCGGTCGCGAAGACCGGCGCGGCGTTCGTGCCGATCGATCCCGCCTATCCCGCCGACCGGATCGAGCACATGGCCTCGGACTCGGGGGCGACGCTCGGCCTGACCACGACCGGGGCGCTCGCCGGACTGCCGTCCGGCGTGCGCTGGCTGGCGATGGACGACCCTGGCTTCCTCGCGGACTGGAACGCCGAGCGTACTGATCCGATCCTCGACGCCGATCGCACCACGGCTGCGCACGTGGACAACCCGGCGTTCATGGTCTACACCTCCGGCTCCACCGGGCTCCCCAAGGGCGTCGCGGTCACGCACACCGGCCTGGTCAACATCGTTGCCGAGCACCAGCAGAAGTTCGGTGTGCAGGCCACGTCCAGGGTGCTGCACTTCGCGTCGCCGAGCTTCGACGGCGCGGTGTGGGAACTGCTGATGGCCTCGGTCGCGGGCGCGGCCGCTGTCATCGTGGCACCGGGCGTCTACGGCGGCGACGAGCTGCGCGAGGTGATGTTCGAGCAGCGGGTCACGCACGGCTACACGGGACCCGCCGCGTTGAACACCGTCGATCCCACCGGGCTGGTCGACCTGGAGTCGATCTCGGTCGCGGGTGAGGCGGTCAGCCCCGAGCTGGTGGCCAAGTGGGCGCCCACCTATCCCTTCCGGAACCTGTACGGCCCCACCGAGACCACCATGATCGCGACCATCTCGGAACCGATGGTGACGGGCGCGCCCGTCACCATCGGTGGCCCGATCCGCGGGGTGTCCGCGGTGGTCCTCGACGGGCGACTGCGCCCGGTCCCCTTCGGTGTGACGGGTGAGCTCTATCTCGCGGGCCCGGCGCTGGCCCGCGGCTATCACGGCCGCTTCGACCTGACCGCGTCCCGGTTCGTGGCCGACGTGTCCGGATCGCCGGGTGCCCGGATGTACCGCACCGGTGACCTCGTCCGCTGGGTCGACCGGTCGGTCTCGCGGGACCGATCCCGGCTCGAGATCGAGTACGTGGGGCGCAGCGACTTCCAGCTCAAGGTGCGCGGCTTTCGGATCGAGCTCGGTGAGATCGACGGCGCACTGGCGGCGCACGAGTCCGTCGACACCGCGTACACGATCGGCAGGGAGGGACCGGCCGGTGCCACCGTGCTGGTGTCCTACGTCGTGCCGGTGCCCGGTGCCGCGCTCGCGGACCGCGAGCTGACCGAGTTCGTGTCCCGTTCGCTTGCTCCGCACATGGTGCCGTCGGCGATCGTGGTGATCGACGCGCTGCCCGTGACGATCAACGGCAAGGTGGACCGGAAGGCGCTGCCGGAACCGGACTTCGGCTCGGCCGCGGAATCGTATGTCGCTCCGTCGAATGCGACGGAGGAACTCCTGGCCGGCCTGTTCGCCGAGGTGCTCGGCGTCGACCGGGTCAGCGTCGCCGACTCGTTCTTCGCGCTGGGCGGCGACAGCATCGTCTCGATCCAGTTGGTGGCCAGGGCGAAGGCCGCGGGCGTGCTGATCAAGGCAAGGGATGTCTTCGAGCGCAAGACCGTCACCGGTCTTGCCCAGGTCGCCACGACGGTCGCCGAGGCGGGCGTCGCGGTGCTGGAGGAGCTACCTGGCGGCGGGGTCGGCGACATGCCGCTGCTGCCGGTGGCGCGCTGGGCGCTGGAGAACGGCGCGGCGTCGCGGTTCTCCCAGGCGGTGTTGCTGACGGCGCCGCTCGGACTCGACCGCGGCACCCTGGCGGCGACGGTGCAGGCGGTGCTCGACCAGCATCCGATGCTGCGGTCGGTGCTGGCCTCCGCGGACGGGGGCGCACCCGTGCTGCGCGCCCGTGAGCTCGGTGCGGTCGACGCGAACTCGGTGATCGACCGGATCGAGTTCGATTCCGAGAATGCCCCCGGCAGTGCGGGATTCGAGCGGATCGCGGCTGCGGCACTGGGCGCGGCCGCGGACCGACTCGACCCCGCCGCCGGTGCGATGGTGCAGGTCGTCTGGTTCGATCCGGCATCGCAGCTCGGCGAGGCGAACGGACGCCTGCTCCTGGTGCTGCACCACCTCGTGGTGGACGGCGTGTCCTGGCGCCTGCTGGTGCCCGCCCTCGCCTCGGCCTGGGGCCAGATCGTCGCGGGCGGTACGCCGAGCTTCGAGCCCGAGGTCACCTCGATGCGCCGGTGGGCGCACGCCCTCACGGACGAGGCACTTTCGGACTCTCGGGTGGCCGAACTCGGTTACTGGCGTGAGGTTCTGGCGACGCAGGAGGCGCCGATCGGATCACGTCCGCTCGACGCGCGGCTCGACACTGTGGCGACCAGGGGACAGGTCTCTCTCGAGTTGCCTGCCGATGTGACCGACGGGCTCCTCACCGGGGTGCCCGCCCGATTCCGGGGCGGCGCCCAGGACGGACTGCTCGCGGCCCTCGCCGTCGCCGTCGCCGCGTGGCGGCGAGCCCGCGGCGGACGCGGAGCGGCGGAGTCCTCGACCCTGATCACCCTGGAGGGACACGGCCGTGAGGACCAGGTCGTGCCGGGCGCGGATCTCTCGCGGACCGTCGGCTGGTTCACCAGCGTGTACCCCGTTCGGCTCGACCTCGGTGGGGCCGACCTCGATGACGCGCTCGCGGGCGGGGCAGCGGCGGGAGCCGCTGTCAAGGCGGTCAAGGAGCAGCTGCTGGCGGTGCCGGACAACGGCATCGGGTACGGCCTGCTGCGGTACCTCAACCCGGAGACCGGCGCGGAGCTGAGCTCCGGGGCTGTTCCCCAGATCAGCTTCAACTACCTCGGCCGGTTCGGTACCGGGGAGCTCACCGACGAGATCCGTGGCCTCGGCTGGATCCCGGTCACCGACGGCGGCACGCTCGGCGGCGCGGCCGATCCGGCCATGGCACCCGAGTCCGCGTTGGAGATCAACGCGTCGGTGCTGCCGGGCGGCGGCCTGTCGGCCACCCTGTCGTTCGCGACCGGTGTGCTCACCGAGGCGGAGGTCGAGGAGTTCGCCGGATTCTGGCGCGCCGCGATGACCGCGATCAGCGCGCACGCGCGCACCGAGGCAGCAGGCGGCCTGACCCCGTCCGACCTGCCACTGGTGTCCCTGTCGCAGGATCAGATCGAACTGTTCGAGTCGCGGTACCCGAGCGTCGAGGACCTGTGGTCCCTGTCCCCGCTGCAGCACGGACTGCTCTTCCACGCGCTGCTCACCGAGGGCATGCCGGACGTGGTGGACGTCTACACCGCGCAGTTCGTGCTCGACCTGGCCGGATCGGTCGACGCCGATCGGCTGCGTCGTGCCGCCGACCGGCTCCTGGTCCGGAACCCGAACCTGCGCTCGGTGTTCCTCGTCGACGAGGCAGTGGGATCGGTCCAGGTCGTGGTTGGCGACACCCGGGCCCCGCTCACCCTGCACGATCTCAGCGGCCTCGACGAGGAGTCGAGGGCGGCCGAGCGGCAGCGGATCCTCGATGCGGACCGCGCGACGGGCTTCGACATGGCCACGCCGCCGCTGGTCCGGCTGACCCTGCTCAGGCTGGCGGCCGATAGCTGGCAGCTCGTGTTCACCAACCACCACGTGATCCTCGACGGCTGGTCGACCCCGCTGGTCATCCGTGAGCTGATGGCGCTCTACGCCATGGACGGCGACGATTCGGCGCTGCCTCGGGCTCGGGACTACAAGGACTACCTGCACTGGCTCGCCGGACAGGACCGCGCGCAGTCGCTGGAGACCTGGCGCGATGCGCTGGCCGGAGCGGATGATCCGACCCTGCTGGCGCCTGCGGTGCAGGGCGTCAACCACGCCGCGGTGCCGGGCAAGGTGGAAGGTTCGCTCTCCGCAGAGGAGACCGCGGGTGCGGAGGCGCTCGCGGCGGAGCTGGGCGTCACGCTGAACACGCTGGTGCAGACGGCCTGGGGCGTCGTGCTCGGCATGCTCAGCGGTCGCGGCACCGTGGTGTTCGGTGCCACCGTGTCCGGTCGACCGTCGGACCTGTCCGGCGTCGAGTCGATGGCCGGATTGTTCATCAACACCATTCCCGTTGCCGTGCGGCTCGTTCCGCACGAGCCGGTTCGCGAGCTGCTCGCACGCCTGCAGTCGGAGCAGGCGGGCCTGCTCGACCACCACTTCGTCGGGCTGACCGACATCCACCGGGCGGCGGGTGACGCCGCGCTGTTCGACACCGCCGTGATCTACGAGTCCTATCCTGTGGACACCTCCGGCGTTGGCGGCGACGTCGACATCGCCGGGATGCGGTTGATGGGTGTGGAATCCGCGGCCGCGAGCCATTTCCCGCTCTCGATCGTGGCCGCTCCCGTCGACGGCCGTCTGCACCTCGCCGCCGAGTTCCAGCACGAGGCCTTCGACGAGGCGACCGTCGCGGGTCATCTCGACCGCACGATCCGGGTGCTGCGCGAGTTCGTGGCGCGTCCGGATGCGAACGTCGGTTCGCTGCGGCTGATCACCGACGACGAGCTGCAGCTGCTCGACTCGTACAACCGCACCGAACTCGCCCGCACCTCCGAGACGTTGCTCGAACGCATCGACGCGCGGGTCGCCGAGGACGCGTCCGCGATTGCGGTGGTGGCATCGGGCACGAGCGTCACGCGCGGCGAGCTCGACCGTCGCGCCAACCGGTTGGCGCATGAGCTGATCGCGGCGGGCGTCGGCATCGATGACGTGGTGGCCCTGATCGTCCCCCGGTCGGTGGACTGGGTGGTCGGCATGCTCGCGGCGTGGAAGGTCGGCGCGGCCTACCTGCCGGTCGACACGAAGGCGCCCGCGGACCGGATCGCAGCCGTTCTGGAGGACTGCGAGGTCGGGGCCGTTGTGCTCGCGGACGGGTGGAGCGAGGAGCTCGCCTACTCCGGAGCGCTCGTGCGGCTGGGCGATGTGGACACCGAGTCCCGGCTCGCGAGCAGGCCGGAGACGGCCCCGCCGAACCGCTGGACCGAACCCGGCGCCGGTCACCGCCTCGCCTACGTGATCACCACCTCGGGATCGACCGGCAGGCCGAAGCCGACCCTGGTGCCGATGGCGGGCGTCCTCAACACCGCCGAGTGGTACCGCGGTGAGATCCGCCTCGAGCCGGGTGACGGTGCGCTGGTCGCGAACTCGCCGGTCTTCGACCAGACGCAGAAGAACGTGTGGGTCACGCTGTCCGACGGTGGCGTGCTGCACCTGGCGGGGGACCCCTTCGACCCGGTCGAGATCCTCGAGATCATCGGTGGGGGCTCGGTGGTCAACGCGAACCTGGCGCCGAGCGCCTTCGCCACGCTGCTCGACGCGGACGCGGACCAGTCGGTGCTGCCCGCGCTGCGGTCGTTGCACCTGGGCGGCGAGTCGTTCAATCCGGCCAGGCTCGCGCACCTCGAGGCGGCGGATACCAGGCTGCACAACAACTACGGGCCGACCGAGGCCACCGACATGATCACCGATCACCGGTTGAGCTCGGTGACGACCGGCTACCCCGACGGCCGGGTCCCGATCGGGCCCGCGCTGCCGAACTACGAGCTGTACGTGCTCGACCAGCACCTGCGCCTGGTGCCGCCCGGAGTGCCCGGCGAGCTGTACATCGGTGGTCCGCTGGTGCTCGCCCGCGGCTACGGAAGTCGGTTCGCGCTCACCGCGGCCCGGTTCGTGGCGAACCCGTTCCGGGGTGGCGGCGAGCGGATGTACCAGTCCGGCGACGTCGTGTACTGGAACACCGACGGCGAACTCGAGTACGTCGGCCGCACCGACTTCCAGGTCAAGATCCGTGGTCTGCGGGTCGAGCTCGGCGAGATCGAGATGGCGCTGCTGGCCGACCCGCGGGTGGGCCAGGTCGCCGTGGTGGTCAAGACCACCGAGACCGGGATCGACCGGTTGGTCGCCTACGTGGTTCCCGCCGACTCCGCGGACGGACTCGAAGAGGCGGTCACCGAGGTCGCCCGACGTGCCCTGCCCGACTACATGGTGCCCTCGGCGGTCGTGGTCCTCGACGAATTCGAGCTGACCCCCAGCGGAAAGGTCGATCGGAAGGCGCTGCCGGATCCTGATTTCGGCTCCGCGGAGGAGTCCTACCGGGCGCCCGCGAATGTCGTCGAGGAGATCGTCGCGGCCGTGTACGGCGAGCTGCTGTCGGTGCCCCGGGTGTCCGCGACCGACAGTTTCTTCGCCCTCGGCGGCGACTCGCTGGTCGCGACCAAGGTCGTGGCGCGGGTCAACGCGGGGACCGGGGCGGCGCTCCGTCTGCGCGACCTCTTCGAGGCGCCGACGGTGGCCGAACTGGCCGCCAGGATCGAACGCGGGGAAGGCCGCGCCGAGACCCGCAGCGAACTGTCGGCCCGGCCGCGCCCCGGCCGGATCCCGTTGTCGCTGGCGCAGTCTCGTATGTGGTTCCTGAACCAGTACGACACCTCCTCGCCGGTCTACAACATCCCGATGGCGATCAGGCTCACCGGTGCACTCGACACCGACATCCTCCGCGCCGCGCTCGGTGACGTCCTCGAACGCCACGAGTCCCTGCGGACGCTGTTCCCGAATACCGATGACGGTCCCTACCAGCTGATCGTGCCCGCGGCCGACGTCGATCTGGACGTGAGCACCGCGACCGTCTCCGAGTCCGGCCTCGCGGCCGAGCTCGTCGCGTTCTTCTCCCAGGGCTTCGACGTGACGACCGGGATCCCGTTGCGGGTCAAGATCGTCCAGGTCGCCGACACGGATGTCGCCGAGCACGTACTGGCGATGTCGATCCATCACATCTCGTCCGACGGCGCCTCCACCGCGCCGCTGGCCAGGGACCTGGTCACCGCCTACCTCGCGCGCACCGCGGGCGAGGCGCCGCGGTGGACCCCGCTCGAGGTCCAGTACGCGGACTTCAGCATCTGGCAGCGCGAGGTCCTCGGCACCCCCGACGATCCGAAGTCGTTGGCGGCGCAGCAGATCGAGTACTGGACAACGGCACTCGCCGGGATCCCCGAGGTCCTCGAACTCCCGGGGGACCGCCCGCGGCCCTCGCAGCAGTCCTTCCGGGCGGGCAGCGTCTCCTTCGCCGTCGACCCCGAACTGCGTGGACGCTTGGATGCGCTCGCCCGCGAACACGGGGCCACCCTGTTCATGGCCGTGCACGCGGCGCTCGTGGTGTTCCTGTCTCGGCTCGGCAACACCGATGACGTCGCCATCGCGACGCCCGTCGCGGGACGCGGAGAACGTCAGCTCGACGATCTCGTCGGCATGTTCGTCAACACGCTGGTGCTGCGTACGGCCATCGATGCGGATGCTTCCTTCGCCGAGCTACTCGAGCAGGTCAGGGAGACCGACCTCGGTGCCTTCGGCAACGCCGACGTGCCGTTCGAGCAGCTGGTCGAGGCGCTCAACCCCACCCGTTCGCGGGCGCATTCGCCTTTCGCCCAGGTGATCCTCGGATTCCAGAACCTCGAGCAGGCCGCGCTGGAACTGCCGGGACTCACGGTGAGCGCGCTGGAGAGCGGCCTGCAGGTCGCGAAGTTCGACCTGCAGCTGATGATGATGGAGAGCGACCCCGCGGGTGGCGGCGGGCTGACCGCCGAGTTCACCTACGCCTCCGATCTGTTCGACGAGTCGACGGTCCGGGACTTCGCCACTCGCTTCCTGCGGGTCCTGGAGGCCGTCGTCGCGGCTCCGGCGCAGGCAGTCGGCGACCTGAGCCTGCTCGATTCGGACGAGCGGGCACGGCTCGCGCCGGTGTCAGGGACCCCGAGCATCGCGCAGGCCACCCTTCCGGAGTTGCTGGCCGCGGCCGTCGAGCTGAACCCCGACGCGCACGCGGTGGAGTTCGGTGACCTCGCGATGACCTACAGCGAGCTCGACGAACTCTCGAACAGGCTGGCGCGCAGGCTCATCGGAGCAGGCGTCGGCGCCGAGGACTTCGTCGCGGTGGCGCTGTCCCGGTCCGCCGGATCGGTGCTCGCGGTCTGGGCGATCGCCAAGACCGGGGCCGCCTTCGTGCCGCTCGACCTGTCGTACCCGCAGGAGCGGATCGAGTACCTGGCCGCGGATTCCGGCGTCCGGGTCGGGCTCACCGACCTGGCCAGCATCGACTCCGTGCCCGGCTCGGTGACCTGGATGGCGCTCGACGACGTCGAGTTCTCCGCCTCGGTCGACGAACAGTCGTCCGAGCCCATCACCGACACCGATCGGGTCCGGCCGCTGACGGTCGAGTCCGGGGCCTACATGGTCTACACCTCGGGCTCCACCGGTAAGCCCAAGGGCGTGCTCGTCACGCACACCGGCCTCGCGAACTTCGCTGCGGCGCAGCGAGAGCACTACTCGGTGACCCGTGACTCGCGGACCCTGCACTTCGCGTCGCCGAGCTTCGACGGTGCGGTGCTGGAACTGCTGCTCGCGATCGGCTCGGGCGCCACGATGGTGATCGCGCCGCCGAGCATCTATGGCGGCCAGGAGTTGGGTGACTTCCTGCGTGCGGAGCGGGTGACCCACGCCTTCGTCACGACGGCCGCCCTGGCGACCGTCGACCCGGTCGGGCTCGACGAGCTCACCGACGTCGCGGTCGGCGGCGAGGCCGTGCAGGCCGAGCTGGTCGCCCGATGGGCGCCCGGCAGGCGACTGTTCGACGTCTACGGTCCGACCGAGACGTCGATGGTGATCACCATGAGCCGGCCGATGGTGCCGGGCGGATCGATCAACATCGGCGGTCCCGTCCGCGGCGCCGACGCGATGGTGCTCGACGGCCGCCTGCACCCGGTCCCGGTCGGGGTGCCGGGCGAGCTGTACTTCGCGGGTCCCGCGCTCGGCCGCGGCTATCACCAGCGGTTCGCGCTGACGGCGGACCGCTTCGTCGCGAACCCGTTCGCGGCGGACGGCTCCCGGATGTACCGGACCGGCGACGTGGTGCGCTGGATCGAGACCGACGGGGCGAGCGGAGCGACGGGGGATGACACCGCCGCGCTGGCCATCGAGTACGTGGGCCGCAGCGACTTCCAGCTCAAGGTACGCGGCTTCCGCATCGAGCTCGGCGAGATCGACGCCGTTCTCACCCGGCACGAGAGCGTCGAGTTCGCGGCGACGATCGGCCACAAGACCGCCTCGGGCAACACGGTGCTCGTGGCGTACGTGCTCGCAGGCGCCGGTCGGAGCATCGACAGGTCGGTCCTGGCCGAGTACGCGGGCATCGAGATGCCCGCGCACATGGTGCCCTCGGCCTTCGTCGAGCTCGATTCGATCCCGCTGACGCCCAACGGAAAGCTCGATCGCAGGGCACTGCCCGAACCGGTCTTCGAGTCGGCCGCCGAGTACCGCGCCCCGCGCAACCCGGTGGAAGAGGTGATCGCGGGAGTCTTCGCCGACGTCCTCGGCGTGGACCGGGTCTCGGCGGACCAGGACTTCTTCGACATCGGCGGCAACTCACTGGTGGCCACCCGGGTGGTGGCACGGGTGAACGCCGCGCTCGGTATCTCGATGGGCGTGCGGGAACTGTTCGACGCCCCAACGGTGGAGTCGCTGGCGGTGGCCGCGGCATCGATGTCCGGCAGGGACGTCAACCGCCCCGCACTGGTCGCACGGCCGCGGACCGGCCGGATCCCGCTGTCGATGGCGCAGAAGCGGATCTGGTTCCTCAACCAGTTCGACACCGCCTCGGCGGCGTACAACATCCCGCTCGGGGTCAGGTTGTCCGGTGCGCTGAACGTGGAGGCATTGCAGCAGGCCATGTTCGACGTGCTGGCCAGGCACGAGTCGCTGCGGACGATCTACCCCTCCGGCCCGGACGGACCGGAGCAGCGCGTGATCGAGGTGGGCGCGGCGTCGATCGAGCTCGCCCGGATCACCGTCACGGAGCCCGAGCTGATGGCAAGGGCGGCGGAGTTCGCCGGCCGGGGCTTCGATGTCACGGATTCGCTGCCGGTGCGCGCGGCCCTGTTCGAACTGTCAGCCGACCAGCATGTGCTGTTGGTCGTGGTGCACCACATCAGCGCGGACGGCTCGTCGATGGCGCCGCTCGCCCGGGACGTGATGAGTGCCTACGTGGCACGCGCGCAGGGCGAGGCGCCGCACTGGGAACCGCTTCCGGTGCAGTACGCCGACTACGCGCTGTGGCAGCGCGAGGTCCTCGGCGCGGAATCGGACCCGGAGTCGGTGATCGCCAAGCAGGTCGACCACTGGCGTGATGCCCTGTCCGGCCTGCCGGACCTGCTGGAGCTGCCCACCGACCGCCCCCGGCCGGCCATGCAGTCGATGCTGGGCGAGCGGGTGGACTTCGAGGTCCCGTCGCAGCTGTCGACCCAGATCGATGCGCTCGCCCGGACGACGGGCACCACCTCGTTCATGGTGATGCAGGCCGCCTACGCGGTGCTGTTGATGCACCTGAGCGGCACCGGCGACATCGCCGTCGGCACCGCCGTCGCCGGTCGTGGCGAGGAGGCACTCGACCCGATCGTCGGCATGTTCGTCAACACCCTCGTGTTGCGTACGCAGATGGAGTCGGCCGACACCTTCCGGTCGGTTCTCGAGACTGTGCGCGAGGGCGACCTGCAGGCCTTCTCGCATGCCGATCTGCCGTTCGAGCGGCTCGTCGAGATCCTCGACCCGGAACGGTCGACCGCGCATGCCCCGCTGGTGCAGGTGTCGTTCGGCTTCGAGAACGTCGACACCCCGGTCTTCGAGCTGCCCGGCCTGACGGTCAGCGGCCTGTCCACCGACCTGGGCCAGGCGAAGTACGACCTGGAGCTCTCCTTCTCCGAGCAGTCCGACGAGGCCGGGAACACCGGTTTCGCGGGTGTGTTCGGATTCGCGACCTCGCTGTTCGACCGCGAGAGCGTGGAGCGGATGGCGCAGCGGTTCGTCCGGATCCTGACCACGGCCGTCGCCGACCCCGAGGTCGTCGTCGGGGACATCGACCTGCTCGAGCCGGACGAGCGCGAGCGCGTGCTGACCGAGTTCAACCAGACCGCGGTTCCGGTGGAGCCGACCACCCTGGTGGAGCTGATCGACCGGTCGGTCGCGCGGACGCCCGATGCGCCCGCGATGACCTTCGAGGACACCACCCTCAGCTTCGCCGAGTTCGACGCCCGCGTGAATCGTCTGGCCCGGCACCTGATCTCCGAGGGCGTTGGGCCCGAGACGCTGGTCGTTCTCGCGGCCCGCCGGTCCCTCGAGATGATGGTCGGGATGTACGCCGTGATGAAGGCGGGCGGCGCCTACGTGCCGGTCGACCCCGATCAGCCGGCCGAACGACTGGAGCTGGTGCTCTCGATCGCGCAGCCGGTCGCCGTCCTCACCACGTCGTGGGACGGGGTCGAGCTGCCTGCGGGTGTTCCGGTCGTGGAGATCGACTCGGCTCCGACCGGTCATCTCGATGCCGCCCCGATCACCGACGCCCAGCGGTTGCGTCCGCTGCGTCGCGGCAATCCCGCGTACGTGATCTTCACCTCCGGCTCCACCGGTGTGCCCAAGGGCGTGGCCGTCAGTCATGCCGCGATCGTCAACCAGCTCAGCTGGTTCATCGGCGAGTACGAGATGACGGCCTCGGATGTGGTGCTGCAGAAGACGCCGATCGTGTTCGACCCGTCGGTGTGGGAGCTGTTCGTGCCCTTCATCTCCGGCGGTCACCTGGTGATCGCGAAGCCGGACGGGCACCGGGACGCCGAGTACCTCATCGACGTTTCCCGTCGGTGGAACGTCACCACTCTCGGCTTCGTGCCGTCGATGCTGGCGGCCTTCCTGTCCAGCCCCGAGCTGGCGTTCCCGCCGTCGGTGCGATCGCTCCAGTTGGCGGGCGAGGCGCTGAGTCCCGAGCTCGCGGCCCGCACGCTTGCGAGCGCGTCGCTCGGGATCAACAACGCCTACGGGCCGACCGAGACCACGCTGACCTCGGTGCACTACTGGGCCGACGGCACCGAGACCGGCTCGATGCCGATCGGCATCCCGGTGTGGAACAGCCAGGCCTACGTGCTCGACTCGCGCCTGAACCCGGTGGTCCCTGGCGCCAGGGGAGAGCTCTATCTCGCGGGCGGTCAGGTTGCCCGCGGCTACCACGCCCGGTCGGGGCTGACGGCGGAGCGGTTCGTGCCGAATCCCTTCGGTGCGCCCGGCTCCGTCATGTACCGGACCGGTGACCTCGGGCGCTTGCGTCGCGACGGGCAGCTGGAGTACCTGGGACGCACCGACTTCCAGGTCAAGATCAGGGGTCAGCGGATCGAGCTCGGCGAGATCGAGTCGGCCCTGCTTGACCACTCGTCGGTGGACCAGGCGGTGGTGATCGCGGCAGACACCGAACGAGGTCAGCGACTGGTCGCCTACCTGGTGGCCGCGACGGGCGTCACTGTCGACACCGGCGACGTGCGGGCCGAGGTGGCCCGCGCGTTGCCCGGCTACATGGTGCCGGACGCCCTGATCGTGCTCGAGGCGATGCCCGTGACCAGCAACGGCAAGCTGGACCGGCGGGCGCTGCCCGCACCGGAGTTCGCCTCCGTCGCCGACACCTACGTCGCGCCCCGCACCCCCGCGGAGCAGACGATCGCCGCGGTGTTCGCGGAGGTGCTCGGGGTGGAGCGGGTCAGCGTCGAGGATTCGTTCTTCGCCCTCGGCGGTGACAGCATCATGTCGATCCAGCTGGTCACGAGGGCCAAGGCCGCAGGCCTGGCCTTCACCGCCCGGCAGGTCTTCGAGCACCGAACGGTCGCCGCGCTCGCCGCGGTCGCGGGTGAGGCCGCCGCGGCCGCCATCACCCTGGCGGAGCTGCCGGGCGGCGGCGTCGGCGAGATGCCGCCCACGCCGATCATGCGGGCCACCGCCGAGCGCGGCGGGCTGCTGCGTCGGTTCTCGCAGTCGAGCTTTGTGACGTTGCCGCACGGAATCGACCGTGCCACGGTGGAATCGACGATCCAGTCCGTCCTCGATCGGCACGACGCGCTGCGTCTGCGCTGGAACGAGGACGGCTCCGGGCTCACCGTCACCGAGGCCGGGTCGGTCCCGTCGGCACGGCTGGTCCACCGCGTCGAGTTCGCGTCGCGGCCCGGCACCGAGGAGTTCGCCGCGCTGGTCCGTGGCGAATTCGAGGCGGCCGCAGACCGGCTCGATCCCACGACGGGGATCGTGGCCCAGTTTGTCTGGTTCGACCCGTCGGCCGGGGCAGGCGACACCAACGGTCGACTGCTGATGGTGATCCACCACCTGGCCGTGGACGGTGTGTCCTGGCGAATCCTCTTGCCGGACTTTGCTTCCGCGTGGGGTCAGGTGCAGTCAGGTGCGGAGCCCGAGCTGCCCGAGGTCGGTACCTCACTGCGACGGTGGGCCCACGGACTCGCCGAGGCCGCGGTGTCCGAGCGGCGCACCGAGGAGCTCGGATACTGGCGGAGCGTGCTCGAGGGGACCGACCCGACGCTCGGGTCGCGTCTGGTCGACCCCGCTCTCGACGTGGTGTCGGCGACCGCGGGAGTCCGGGTCGAGGCGTCCGCCGAGACCACCGAGGGGCTGCTGACTGCGGTGCCGAGGGCGTTCGGCGGCGGTGTCAACGACGGACTGCTCGCCGCCCTTGCCCTCGCGGTGGCGCGCTGGCGTGAGCGACGCGGCGTCGCCGCGTCGGCGACCCTGCTGGGCCTGGAGGGGCACGGCCGCGAGGAAGAGGCCGTCGAGGGCGCGGACCTGTCCCGCACCGTCGGCTGGTTCACCTCGCTGTTCCCCGTGCGGATCGACGTGTCCGGGGTGGACCTCGACGACGCCTTCGCGGGCGGCCCGGCCGCGGGACAGGCGATCAAGCTGGTCAAGGAACAGCTCCTCGCCGTCCCAGACCGGGGCATCGGTTACGGGCTGTTGCGGTACCTCAACGCGGAGACGGCCCAGGATCTGAGCGGTTTCGCCGCCCCGCAGATCGGGTTCAACTACCTCGGCAGGACCGGCGCGTTCGAGGTCACCGACGAGATGCGCGACATGGGCTGGGTGCCGGTCGGTGACGGCGGCGTTCTCGGGTCGGCACTCGACCCGGACATGCCGGTCGCCGCGCTCGACATCAACGCGGTCGTGTCGAACTCCGAAGGTGTCGAGACACTCTCGACGGTGTTCGATTTCGCGACCGGCGTGCTGTCGGCCGCGGACGTCGACGAGCTGGCGGAGCTGTGGAGCGGGGCGCTCGATGCGATCGCGAGCCATGCCGGCGGCCCGGGCGCGGGCGGATTCACCCCCTCCGACCTTCCGTTGGTCTCGCTGACGCAGTCGCAGATCGAACGCTACGAGGCGCGATTCCCGACCATGTCGGACATCTGGTCCCTCTCGCCGCTGCAGTACGGCATGTACTTCCATGCGGCGCTGGCAGAGTCCGCCGTGGACGTCTACACGGCACAGCTGTGTCTGCGTCTCGGTGGCGTCGTCGACGCCGACCGGATGCGCCGGGCCGCTCAGGCACTGATCGACCGGCACCCCAGCTTCCGGACCGCCTTCGTCACCGATGACACGGGCATCGCGGCGCAGGTGGTGCTCGAGGACACCGAGATCCCGTTCGTCACCGTCGACCTGTCCGGCCTGGACCAGGCCGACCGGGGTGCCGAGCGGGCCCGGATCGTCGAGCAGGACCGACTGGCCAAGTTCGACCTCGGCGCGCCGCCGCTGATGCGGTTGACGCTGATCACCCTCGGCGAGGGCGAGTACGAGCTGGTGGTGATGAACCACCACATCGCGATCGACGGTTGGTCCACGCCGTTGGTGCTCAAGGAACTGCTGGTGCTGTACGCGGCGGACGGCGACGCCTCGGTGCTGCCGCAGGCACGCTCGTACCGCGACTTCCTGGCGTGGCTGGCCGAGCGTGACCACGTGCGCTCACTGCAGGCGTGGGAGGACTCGCTCGGTGGCGTGGAGGGGCCGACGCTGCTCGTCTCCGGCGACCGGGGCCGTCAGCAGGACAGCACCTCCGGCCAGTACCTCACGCAGTTGGGTACAGCGGAGACCGCGGAACTCGTCGCCCGCGCACGCGAACTCGGCGTCACGCCGAACACCTTCGTGCAGGTGTCCTGGGCGATCCTGCTCGGGTCGCTGACCGGCCGCGAGGACACCGTCTTCGGTGCCACCGTCTCGGGCCGGCCGCCGGAGATCCCCGGCGTGGAGTCGATGATCGGCCTGTTCATCAACACCGTGCCGCTGCGCGTGCACCTGGACCCGTCGGAGTCGGTGGCGCAGCTGCTCACCCGGGTGCAGGCCGAGCAGGCCGACCTGCTCGACCATCACTACGTCGGCCTGGCCGAGATCCAGCGCGCCGCAGGCGAAGCCGCGATGTTCGACACCCTCGCGGTGTTCGAGTCGTTCCCCGTCGACATGGCGGGTGCGACCTCGCAGACCGACATCGCGGGGATGCGGGTGCTCGGCATGGACGGCATCGATGCCGCGCACTACCCGGTCGCGATGACGGCCAGCCTGGACAGCGCGCTGCACCTGAAGTTCATCCACGCCACCGAGCTGGTGGACGAGGACGCGGTCCGGACCCTGTCCGAGCGCTTCCTCCGGGTGCTCGGCACCGTCGTCTCGGCGCCGTCGACCCCGGTCGGCGCCGTCGAGGTCACCGATCCGGACGAGCGAGCCGCGCTGTCGCCGGTGTCCGGCCCGGCCGCGGAGCCGGCCACCCGCATGCTGCCCGAGTTGCTGGCCGCCGCTGCGACCGACCGGGATGCCCCGGCGTTGGTCTCGGGCGACCGGACCGTGTCGTACGGCGAACTCGACGATCGCTCGAATGCGCTGGCGCGGGTACTGATCGACCGTGGCGTCGGCCCCGAGTCGTTCGTGGCACTGGCGCTGCCGCGGTCGATCGAATCGCAGATCGCGTTGTGGGCGATCGCGAAGTCCGGCGGGGCGTTCGTGCCGATGGACCCGGCGTACCCGTCGGACCGGATCGAGCACATGACCACCGATTCGTCCGCCCTCGTCGGCATCACCGATGCCGAGCACCTGGCGGACCTGCCGACCACCGTCTCGTGGCTGGTCCTGGACGACCCCGAGTTCGCGGCGGCCGTGGATCTGGGGTCGACCGAACCGGTCACCGACGCGGATCGTCGTGCGCCCGTGCGGGAACAGCACGCGGCCTACGTGATCTACACGTCCGGATCCACCGGACTGCCCAAGGGCGTCGTGGTCAGCCATCAGGGCCTGGCGAACTTTGCCGCGGAGCAGCGCGAGCGCTACTACGTCACCGCCCGGTCGCGCGCACTGCACTTCTCGTCCCCGAGCTTCGACGCATCGATGCTCGAGCTGTTGCTCGCCGTCGGCGCGGGCGCGGCCATGGTGATCGTGCCTCCTGGCGTGTACGGCGGCACCGAGCTCGCGGACATCATCTCCGCGGCAGGCGTCACCCACGCGTTCATCACCCCGGGCGCACTCGCGTCCGTGTCGCCGGAGGGCCTGGACTGCCTGCAGCACCTGGTCGCCGGTGGCGAGGCGGTGCCGAACAACCTGGTGGACATCTGGGCGCCAGGCCGCAACTTCTACAACGGCTACGGCCCGACCGAGACGATCATCATGGCGACGATCAGCGGGGCACTGACCCCAGGCGAGATCCTCACCATCGGTGGGCCGATCCGCGGTATGTCCGCGACGGTGCTCGACCGCAGGATGCGTCCGGTGCCGGTCGGGGTCGCGGGTGAGCTCTATCTCGCGGGCGCGCAGATGGCACGCGGCTACCACGACCGCCGCGCGCTGACCGCGGACCGCTTCGTGGCGAACCCGTTCGGCGAGGCCGGATCCCGGATGTACCGCACCGGCGACATGGTGCGCTGGATTGATCGGTCCGAGGCGGGCGACCGGTCGCGGCTCGAGATCGAGTACGTCGGACGCAGCGACTTCCAGGTCAAGGTCCGCGGCTTCCGCATCGAGCTCGGCGAGATCGACGCGGCGTTGTCCGCACACGAGTCGGTCGACTTCGCGGTCACCGTCGGCAGGCAGGGACCGTCGGGTGCAACGGTGCTGGTGGCATATGTCGTCCCGGTCGCGTCCGCGACGGTCGACGTGGCGGCCCTGACGGAGTTCGTCGGGCGCTCGCTGCTCGCGCACATGGTGCCGTCGGCGATCGTGGTCCTCGATGCGATCCCGCTGACCGTCAACGGCAAGGTGGACCGCAAGGCCCTGCCCGAGCCCGACTTCGGTTCCTCGCTCGAATCGTTCGTGGCTCCCACGAACCCGGTGGAGGAGATCCTGGCCGGTCTGTTCGCCGAGGTGCTCGGCGTCGAGCGGGTCAGCGTCACGGACTCCTTCTTCGCGCTCGGCGGCGACAGCATCGTGTCGATCCAGCTGGTGACCAGGGCGAAGGCCGCCGGTGTCGTGCTCAAGGCGCGGGATGTGTTCGAACGCAAGACCGTTGCCGGACTGGCTCAGGTCGCCACGCTGACGTCCGAGTCCGGCGGCGCGACGGTGCTCGCCGAACTCGAGGGTGGGGGAGTCGGCGAGATGCCGCTCACCCCGATCATGCGGTGGATGACCGAGCGCCCCGGCGGCCACAACCGGATGCTCATGCCTGCCTTCCTGGCGCTGCCAGAGGGTATCGACAGGGCCGGGCTGGTGGCGACGCTGCGTGCGGTCTTCGACCGGCACGACATGCTGAGGTCGTCGATCCCGCAGACCGGCGCGGAGCCGATCCTGTCGATCGGCGACGCGGACTCGGTGGACGTGGACGCGATGGTCGCCCGGGTCGAGTTCGGCGCCTGGGCACTGCCCGGCAGCGCCGAGTTCGACGCACTCGCGGCCCCAGCCTTCGAGGACGCCGCCGCAGAGCTCGACCTCGCCACCGGTTCGGTGGTCCGGTTCGTCTGGTTCGATCCCGAGCCCGGTGCCGACGGGTCGGGACGACTGCTCATCGTCGCTCACCACCTCGTCGTCGACGGTGTGTCCTGGCGCATCCTGGTCGCGGACCTGGTGGCCGCCTGGCAGTTCGTGGCCACGGGCGCAACACCGGAGCTCCCGCCCGTCGGGACGTCCATGCGCCGCTGGGCACACGGACTGACCGAGGAGGCGAACAGCGCGGCCAGGGAAGCCGAGATGACGTACTGGCGAACGGTGCAGGGCGGCGCGGACCCGTTGCTGGCATCGCGTCCGCTCGACCCCGCGGTCGACCTGTTCGCGTCGATCGCCGAGGTCAAGGTCGTGCTGTCCGAGCAGGCCACCGATGCCCTGCTGACCGCGGTGCCTGCTGCCGTCCGGGGTGGCGTCAACGACGGTCTGCTCGCCGCGCTGGCGCTCGCGGTCTCGGCGTGGCGGCGTGATCGCGGTGTCGACGAGTCCTCGACGTTGATCAAGCTCGAGGGCCACGGTCGCGAGGAAGACACCGTTCCCGGTGCCGACCTGACCAGGACCGTCGGCTGGTTCACCAGCATGTTCCCGCTCCGACTCGACCTGCCCGAGATCGACCTCGACGAGGCCCTCGCAGGCGGACCCGCCGTCGGTTCGGCCGTCAAGGCGGTCAAGGAGCAGCTGTTGGCCGTGCCGAACAAGGGCATCGGGTACGGGTTGTTGCGGTACCTGAACGAGCGGACCGCGGCCGAACTGGCCGCTCAGCCGTTGCCGCAGATCGGTTTCAACTACCTCGGCCAGCTCGGCGGCGAGGAGCCAGCGGACTCCGCGCCGATCGGGTGGCTGCCCGCGCCGAAGGGCGAGCTCTCGGTATCGGCGGCACCGGACGCGGACCTGCCCGCGGCCGCGGTCGTCGACATCAACGCCTCGGTGACGGGCGCACGGCTGAGCGCCACCTTCGCGTTCCCCCCTGGACTGATCGACGAGTCCGAGGTGCGCGAGCTGTCCGAACTCTGGTCCCGGGCCCTCGAGGCCGTCGGCCGGTGGGCCGCGGCGACCGGGTCGGCGCACTTCACGCCCTCGGACCTGCCGTTGGTGTCGTTGTCGCAGAACGAGATCGAGCGGTTCGAGGCGGAGTACCCGACCCTCGCGGACGTCTGGTCGTTGACACCGCTGCAGGAGGGCATGCTCTTCCACTCGATGCTGGCGCAGACCTCCACCTCGCTCGACGTCTACACCTCGCAGGTGGTGATCGAACTCGGCGGTCTCGTCGACGCCGGCCGCCTGCGCGCGGCCGCTCAGGCACTGGTCGACCGGCATCCGAACCTGCGGGCCGGGTTCCGGCACGACGACGCGGGCAATGCCGTCCAGGTGATCGTGGACGGCGCGCCGGTCCAGTTCCGCGAGGTGGACCTCGGTCACCACGGTGACGAGGAGCGGCAGCGGGTCCTGGACGAGGACCGGCAGCGCCGGTTCGACATGTCCGAGCCCCCGCTGGTGCGGTTCAGCCTCGTGGGGCGTGCGGACGGCACGTACTCGCTGGCCATGACCAGCCATCACATCCTGGTCGACGGCTGGTCCATGCCGTTGCTCCTCAAGGATCTGATCGTGCTGTACGCGGCGCGTGGCGACGGATCGGTGCTGCCGCCGGTCCGTTCCTACCGGGACTTCCTCGAATGGCTGTCCACCCGCGACGCCGAGGCCTCGCTGGAGCAGTGGGCGGGGTCCATGCTCGGTGCCGAGGAGCCGACGCTGCTCGCGCCCGCGGACCGCGGACGCGAACAGTCCTCGCTCCCCGGCGAGGTCAGCCTGCACCTATCCACCGAGCGCACCGGGGCACTGTCGGGACTCGCACGTGAGCTCGGCGTCACGCTCAACACCGTCGTGCAGATGGCCTGGGGTCTGGTGCTCTCGCGCCTGATCGGCCGCGACGACGTCGTGTTCGGCGCGACGGTCTCCGGGCGCCCGCCCGCGCTGACCGGTGTGGAGTCGATGGTCGGCATGTTCATCAACACGCTGCCGGTGCATGTCAGCGTGGACCGGGCGGAGACGGTGACCGAGCTGTTGCTCCGGCTGCAGGGCGAGCAGTCGGACCTGCTCGAACACCACCATGTGGGCCTGCAGACGATCCAGCAGCGCACCGGCACCGGTTCCGTGTTCGACACCATCACCGTGTTCGAGTCCTACCCGGTCGACGCCGCGAGCGCGACCGGCGACGCGGACATCGACGGGATGCGCCTGCTCGGCGTCGGCGGTGTGGACGCGAACACCTTCCCGCTGTCGCTGTACATCGAGGCAGGTGATCGCCTGCAGTTGGACGCGAAGTTCCTGACCGACCTGTTCGCGCCCGACGAGGTCGAGTCGATCCTGGACCGGGTCGATCGGATCCTCGCGGCGATCGAGCGGAACCCGGACGCGAAGGTCGGGGATCTCGACGTGCTCTCCGATGCGGAGTACGCCGAACTCGATCGCTGGAACGCGACCGATCACGAGATCCCGGCCGCGAGCCTGGCCGACCTCTTCGATGCCCAGGTGGCGCGCACCCCGGATGCGGTGGCGCTGGTCTTCGAGGGCGAGGAACTGACCTACGCGGAGTTCGACGCGCGGGCCAACCGGTTGGCGCGGTACCTGATCGAGCTGGGCGTCGGCCCGGAGTCGATGGTGGGCCTGGGAATCCGGCGTTCGCTCGACCTGATGATCGGCATGTACGCGATCGTCAAGGCCGGCGGCGCCTACGTACCGATCGACCCCGATCATCCGGCCGAGCGCACCACCTACGTGTTGGAGACGGCAGACCCGGTGTGCGTGCTGAGCACACGGCGCGACCGGATCGACGTCGACCCGCGTTTCGAGGTGCTCGAGATCGACCTGCTCGACACCTCGGCCTACGACGACGCCCCGGTGACCGACGCGGAACGTCGTGCGCCGCTGCATCTGGACAACACGGCGTACGTGATGTTCACGTCGGGGTCGACCGGAAAGCCGAAGGGTGTCGTCCTCACACACCGGGCGATCGTGAACCAGCTGGTGTGGAAGCAGTCCGAGTACGGACTGGGCGCCGACGATGTGGTGCTGCAGCAGATCGCGATGACGTTCGACGTCTCGGTCTGGGAGTTCTTCTGGGCCCTGCAGAACGGTGCCCGCCTGGTGATCGCCAAGCCCGACGGACACAAGGACATGGAGTACCTGGCCGGGCTGATCGCCGGGCACGGGATCACCACGGCGACCTTCGTGCCGTCGCCGCTCGGCGTGTTCGTCGCGGTCGTCGACGCGCCGTCGCTGCGAACGCTCAAGCGGGCCTTCGTGATCGGCGAGGCATTGCCGCCCGAGACAGCGGCACGATGGCGTGAGCTGACCGACGCGGGCCTGCACAACATGTACGGGCCCACCGAGGCAGCGGTCTCGGTGACCAACTGGGAGGCACGTCCGGAGGACACGGTCACGACGCCGATCGGCTTGCCGCAGTGGAACGTCCGGGTTCACGTGCTGGACGCGGGGCTGCGGCCCACCCCGGCCGGAGTGGCGGGCGAGCTGTACCTGGCGGGCCCGCAGCTGGCGCGGGGGTACCTGACCCGGCCCGGCATCACCTCGGACCGTTTCGTGGCGAACCCCTTCGGAGTCGAGGGCGACCGGATGTACCGCACCGGCGACCTGGTCCGGCGACGGGCGGACGGGGTCCTCGAGTACATCGGGCGCACCGACTTCCAGGTCAAGCTGCGCGGCCAGCGCATCGAGCTCGAGGAGATCGAGTCGGCGGTGCGGGGCTTCGGCGGGGTGCGGCAGACCGCAGTCCTGGTGCAGTCCGACGAGCGCGGCGACCACCTGGTCGCCTACGTGGTCCCGGAGGACGGCGCCACGGTGGATCCGGACGAGCTGAAGCGGTACCTGGCGACGGTGCTACCGGTGTACATGGTGCCGAACGCTGTCGTCGGGCTCGACGAGTTCCCGCTCAACCCCAGCGGCAAGCTGGACCGCAAGCTGCTGCCGGTGCCGGAGTTCGAGGACACCGGCGAGTACCGGGCCCCGAGCACGGCCACCGAGGCCGCCGTGGCGGAGGTGCTCGCGGAGGTCCTCGAGATCGAGAAGGTGTCCGTGGACGCGTCCTTCTTCGATCTGGGCGGAAACTCGCTGACCGCGACCCGGGTGATGTCCAGGCTGACCGAGGTGCTCGGGGTCACGGTGCCGCTGCGGGCCGTGTTCCTCGACCCGACGGCCGAGGGCATCGCGGCGGCGATCGACGCGGAGTCGGGCGCGGAGGGCACAGGCGGCACCGGGACGGACATGTTCGACGTCCTGCTCCCGATCCGCGCCGCGGGTGAGCGGTCGCCGGTCTTCGCCGTGCACCCGGTGCTGGGGCTGTCGTGGGCGTACAGCGCACTGGCCCCGGTGCTGGACGGTCAGACGCCGGTCTACGGTCTGCAGTCGCCCGCCGCCTCCGGCGACGCCACGCTGCCGGACTCGATCGAGGAGATCGCGCACCGGTACGTGACGGAGATCCGGGCCGTTCAGCCGAGCGGGCCGTACCGGCTGCTCGGCTGGTCGCTCGGCGGCGTCATCGCGCACGCCATGGCCGTCGAGCTCCAGGCGGCGGGGGAGTCGGTCGAGCGGCTGATCATGCTCGACAGCTTCGCTGGCGAGGCGGCGGACGCACTCGGTGAGGGCGCGGCGGTGACGGCGGAGGAGATCCTCGGCGGCTTCGGTATCGCGGCGACGGCGGACCTCGATCCGTCGGAGGCCGGCATCGACGAGGTCCTTGACCTGATCCGGGCATCCACCGGCGGTCCGCTGTCCGCGGTGTCCGAGGAGTGGCTGCGACAGATGGTCGCGTCGGCCACGAACTCGGCGGAACTGATGCGCCGCTACGTCCCCGGCCGCTTCCACGGCGACCTGGTGCTGTTCACCGCGGCGCAGGGACGCCAGGACGACACCATCGCGGCGAAGTCCTGGGGCCCGGCGGTCTCGGGCACGGTCCGGCACCGGTCCGTGCACAGCACGCACTGGGCGATGATGAGCCCCGCCGCGCTCGAGGAGATGGCGCCGGTGCTCCGGGAACTGCTCGCAGGCCCGGTCGAGTAACGACAGGACACGAGAAAGGCCCCGCCCGTGAGGGCGGGGCCTTTCTCGTGTCGAGCGAAGGTGCGGGCGGGGACTACGAGGCCGGGTTGTGTGCGGCCCTCTGGTAGCCCTTGATGGCGGGGTAGGTGAATACCAGGACGGCCCCGACCGACCACAGCACCGTCTTGATCAACGGTTCGGCGACCGGTCCGCCCAGGGTCAGGCCCTTCATCGCGTCGATCGCGCACGACATGGGCTGGTTCTCGACGAATGTTTGCAGCCAGGGTGGGTAGGCCGCGGTCGGCACGAACCCGGAATTGAAGAACATCAGCAGGGTGCACAGCAGCGAGAGGAGCTCCACCAGCGGCGCCTTGGCCGCCATCACCGACAACATGGTGACCAGTGTCGCGAATCCCAGTCCCAACAGGAGCGGGACGAACATCATGGCGACAGCCGGGAGGAAGCCTTGGTTGAACCGGAACCCGAGCGGGATGGCCACCAACACGATCAGCACCGTCGTGATCATGATGCGGATCGACTCGGCGATCAGGCGGCTCACCAATCCTGCCGCCCGGTGCATCGGCAGGATCCAGAAGCGCGCGAGCAGCCCCTTCTTCCACTCCTGCTTGAGTGAGAGGCCGCTGGCGATGCAGCCGAACATGGCGCCGACCAGGGTCATCATCGGGGCGGTGCCGTAGATGCTGTTCACCCCGGTCGCCTTGGTGATCGAGATCCCCAGCACGGCCCAGAACATCAGCATCGTGACGGAGGGGTAGATGACCGCCTGCAGAATGGTGAAGGGGTCGCGGAGCCAGCCACGGAGCAGCCTGCCCGCCTGCAGCTTGCTGTGCTCGATGAGGGCAGGCCACGAGGTCTCGGACGGCGGGTCGGTGACGACCGGGAAGCTGTGGGTGGCCGGGGCGGCCTCCCGGGTCTGCAGGTCTGTCATCCTCGCCTCACGTTGGCCCAGATCGACAGCGGGACCGCGACGAGCAGCAGCCCGGCGCACCACAGCAGCGACGGCGTCAGCTGGTGGAGGGTGATATGGCCCTCGGCCATCGAGCGCATCGAGACGGAGAACTGCGAGATCGGCTGATTCCTGACGAAGCCCTGGGACCACTCGGGGAACTGCGACTCCGGGACGAACCCGCTCGAGAACATTCCGAGGATCAGCTGCGGGAGGGTCAGGGACTGGCTGGTGATCTCGGGGCTCTTGGTCAGGGTGCCGAGGGCATCACCCGCCATCGCGAGGGTCATGCCGACGCCGAGCGCCAACGCACAGAAGCCAACGGCCAGCGTCGTACCGCCGATGAAGCGGAACCCGATGGCGTAGCCGTATGCAACGGCGGCGATCAGGGAGATCACCGCATGGATCAGCATGGCGGTCACCCGCGAGGCCAGCGGGACGGCGGGGAAGATCGGCATCGTCTGAAACCGCGCGTTCATCCCGTTGGATGCCTCGGTCGCGGCGCGGCCTGCCGCCGTGATCGCGGTGAACGCCATCGCCTGCAGCACGATGATCGGCATCACGAACTGTGCGTAGTCGATGCCCTGGACCTTCATGACGAACTTCAGCGGCAGGTAGAAGCCGAGCGTGAAGATCAGGGGCGCCAGAACCGCGACGAAGATCTGTCCGTGGCTCCACATGATGTGCACGTTGCGCCCGGACAGCGCCAGCCACTGCTGCATGCTGGACAACTGCGGCTTGCGGTGCCGCCCGGTGCGTGCGATCACGACCGGGCTCGCGGCGACGGCGGTCACGACGCAACGCTCGCTTGCTCGGGTTCCTCGTCCTCGGCCCTCGTTCCGGTCAGTGCCAGGAACACGTCATCGAGCGACGGTCGGCGCAGCGCGATGTCGGCGAGCGGGATCCGCGCGATGTCGAGCCGGCGCAGCACCTCGGCGAGGGTCTGCGCGCCGTACTGCGCGGGAATCGAGAGCCGGTCGTGTCCGGTCTCGGTGATGTACTCGGGCGGGACCAGGCTCATCAGCACATTGAAGACCCGAGGCAGGTCCGCGAGCTGCACGGGCACGACCTCGCAGTAGCTGCCACCGGTGCGCTCCTTGAGCTGGTCGGCAGTGCCCTCGGCGATCACGGTGCCCTTGTCGATGACCACGATGTTGTCGCTGAGGACGTCGGCCTCCTCGAGGTACTGCGTCGTCAGCAGGATGGTGATGCCCTGTGCCTTGAGATCGGACACCAGCGACCACACGCCCTGACGGCTGCGCGGGTCGAGACCGGTGGACGGCTCGTCCAGGAAGACCACCTCGGGACGGGTGACCAGCCCGCAGGCGATGTCGACGCGCCGCCGCATGCCGCCCGAGAATCCGGACACCTTCCGGTCGGCGGCGTACCCCAGATCGAACTGGCGGAGGAGTTCCTCGGCGCGGGCCTTGGCGGACTGCTTGGTCAAGCCGAGGAGCCGCCCGAAGAGTACGAGGTTCTCTCGGGCGGTGAGTGATTCGTCCAGCGCCGCGTACTGACCGGTCGTCATGATGCTGCGTCGCACGGAGGCGGCCTGCGCCACCACGTCATGGCCGGCCACGAACGCGCGGCCCGAGTCGGGGCGCAGCAGCGTCGAGAGCACGTTGACCGTGGTGGTCTTACCTGCGCCGTTCGGGCCCAGGATGCCGAGCACGGTCCCTCGGGGAACCTCGAAGCTGACGCCGCGCAACGCGTGCACGTCGCCGAACGACTTCGTGATTCCCTCGACCAGGACGGCAGAGTGGGGTGAAGGCATGCACGCGAGTATGTCATGCGTCCACTTCGCGGGTGGTCGACAGCGCTGGATTCGTCACATGTTGGGGTTCGGTTTCCCATCTCGCGGACTCGATGTCGCGGCGAGTTCGCCCGCCCCGGTGTTCCGCCGGTCGCTCACCTGGGATTTCGGCAACTAAGTTAACCCTGAATCTGGCATCAATAACAATCTTATGATCCCGCATATTGCAGTTGACCACAGCTTTCTATCGGCACATCGAAACGTATGGTGAACAGCGCCGTAGTGTGGTTGCATGACGATCATGACTCGACGGGCGGCAGTGACAATCCGAGATCTGGCGGGCGAGGGGATCATGCTCGCGGCGGGCGGGCGGGCGATCCTGCTCCAGGTGGCGAATCGTGGCGTCGGTCACGGGGTCGCGGACCACAGTGATTTCGCCTATCGGGCAGTCGACCGGCTGCGGACGACGATGACCTATATATATGCAGTCGTCTACGGCACCGACGAGGAGCGCGCGGCTGTCATCAGGATGGTCAACAAGGCGCACGCCAAGGTGCGCTCGGATGACTACAACGCCTTCGATCCGCAGCTCCAGCTGTGGGTGGCCGCCACCCTCTACGAGAGCGCCGTCACCCTGTACGAACGCGTCTTCGGCAGGCTCGACGACGCCAATGCCGACGCCCTGTACCGCGAGTACGCGATCCTGGGCACCGCGCTGCAGGTGCCGGACGGACTCTGGCCGCGCGATCGTGCCGAGTTCGCCGCGTACTGGAAGCAGCAGATCGACGGTGCCGAGGTGGACGCGAAGGTCCGGGCCGTCTCGAGGAACCTCTTCCATCCGGTCCGGGCGCCGTTCCTCATTCGCGCGAACCTGCCCGCGTATCGGTGGCTCACGACGGGGCTGCTGCCCGAGCGATTGCGGCAGCAGTTCGAGCTGCCCTGGAACGAGCGGGACCAGCGCAGGTTCGATCGGGTGATGACACTCGCTTCCTGGGTGTACCCCCGGATCCCGAGGGTGATCCGGCACGCGCCCAGGTCCGTCTATCTCTTGGACATGCGTAGGCGGCTGCGCTCGCGGGGCTCGCTCGCGGCCTGAGGGGCGCAGCCGCCCGCGGCTACTTCGGGCTCACCCAGATGGTGATGTCCGCATGCACCACCTCGGTGCCTGCCTTGTCATAGAGCGCGACGGACACCACGAGGTCCGTGCCGGAGGTGATCTCGGCGAAGTCCGGGAGGTCCGGCACCGTCGCCACGGCGCGCAGCCCGGTGTCGGCCTTGGCGAGGTACCGGGTGTTCATCGACTTCGGGATCCATCGGTGGGAGGTGGGCACCGTTGCCTCCGCGAGCATGCCCATCGCCGCCTCGGCGAGGTTGCACGCGGCGATCGCGTGGAAGGTGCCGATGTGGTTGTGCACGCCCCACCACTTGGGCGCCCTCGCCTCGCAGAGCCCCGGCTCGAGGCGGGTGACGTGGGGGAGCACTGTCGCGAAGTAGGGCACCCGCAGGCACATGCCCAGCGAGAACAGCGCCCCGCCGATGCGGTTTCGGGGGAGCTTGAGCCAGCCGCGGTAGGTCGGTGTCTGTAGCGTCATGGACGCTATCTTACTTTGGAGTAAGTTACTGTGCGTCCGGCCGCCCCGGATCGGATTTGAACTCCTGGCCGGTCTGCGGCATACTGTTCGGGTTGCCTAGACCCCGGTCGTGTTCCACTGCGTCTGGCGGCGGGCGAGAGATGACCGAAGCTCCGGCAGTCAGTGCGGGGCCGAGGCCAATGCAGGACGGAAGCAGTACCTGCGCTCACTTGCGAGCGCATCCGGCATTCATGTTCAGGGGACAATTGTGCCTTGAGTGTGAGAGGTAGGGCGACACGCCCGACCGCGTGTACCGGAGAACCATGACAGATGAACAGCGGCAGCGGATCGGGTACTTGCCCGGTCGCCAACGTTCGGACAGTCATGGGCAAGGCAGGAACTGTGCAAACGAGGTAGCCCATGACGGGTCTACACGAACGAGGTAGCCCCCCAGGGTCTACAAGGGCCTAATTCATAACGGGCAAGGAAGAGGACACAAGCGTGGCGGGACAGAAGATCCGCATCAGGCTCAAGGCCTACGACCATGAGGCGATCGATGCGTCAGCGCGCAAGATCGTCGAGACGGTGACCCGTACCGGGGCCCGTGTCGTTGGACCGGTGCCGTTGCCGACTGAAAAGAACGTGTACTGCGTCATCCGCTCGCCGCACAAGTACAAGGACTCGCGCGAGCACTTCGAGATGCGTACCCACAAGCGGCTGATTGACATCCTCGACCCGACGCCCAAGACAGTCGACGCGCTCATGCGCATCGATCTGCCGGCCAGCGTTGATGTCAACATCCAGTGAGCGCGGCGGAGACAAAAACAATGACTGAGAACAAGATCAAGGGAATCCTGGGCACCAAGCTCGGCATGACCCAGGTCTTCGACGAGAACAACCGGGTCGTCCCGGTCACCGTCGTGAAGGCCGGACCGAACGTGGTCACCCAGATTCGTACCGAGGAGCGCGACGGCTACAGCGCCGTGCAGCTCGCGTTCGGTGCGATCGACCCGCGCAAGGTCAACAAGCCGGAGTCCGGCCAGTTCGCCAAGGCCGGTGTGACCCCCCGTCGCCACGTCGTGGAGCTCCGCGTTGCGGATGCCTCCGAGTACGAGGTCGGCCAGGAGCTCACCGCCGAGGTCTTCGAGGACGGCGCCTACGTCGACGTCACCGGAACCAGCAAGGGCAAGGGCTTCGCCGGAACCATGAAGCGGCACGGCTTCGCCGGCCAGGGCGCCTCTCACGGCGCGCAGGCCGTGCACCGTCGCCCGGGTTCGATCGGTGGCTGCGCCACTCCCGGCCGCGTGTTCAAGGGCATGCGCATGTCGGGCCGCATGGGTAGCGACCGCATCACGACGCAGAACCTCTCGGTCCACAAGGTGGACGCCGAGAACGGTCTGCTTCTCATCAAGGGTGCGATCCCTGGCCGCAAGGGTGGTCTCGTGATCGTCAAGACCGCAGTGAAGGGTGGTGCGTCCGCATGACCGAGACCGCAACCAAGCTGACCCTCGACGTCAAGACCGCCGGTGGCAAGACCAACGGCACCGTCGATCTCCCCGCTGAGATCTTCGACGTCACGGCCAACATCGCGCTGATGCACCAGGTCGTCGTCGCGCAGCTCGCCGCTGCACGTCAGGGCACGCACTCCACCAAGACCCGCGGCGAGGTTCGCGGCGGTGGCAAGAAGCCGTGGCGTCAGAAGGGCACCGGCCGCGCCCGTCAGGGCTCGACCCGCGCTCCGCAGTTCGCCGGTGGTGGCGTCGTCCACGGCCCGCAGCCGCGTGACTACAGCCAGCGGACCCCCAAGAAGATGAAGGCAGCCGCCCTGCGCGGTGCCCTCTCCGACCGGGCGCGCAACGAGCGCATCCACGTGATCACCGAACTGGTGTCGGGTCAGACCCCGTCCACCAAGGGCGCGAAGTCGTTCCTCGGCGAGATCTCGGATCGCAAGAAGCTCCTGCTCGTCGTCGGGCGTGCAGACATCGCGGCATGGAAGAGCGTGCAGAACCTGGAAGGCGTGCACCCCATCGCACCCGACCAGCTCAACACGTACGACGTGCTCAACAGCGATGACATTGTGTTCAGCGTCGAGGCGCTCAACGCGTTCATCCACGGGCCGGCCGAGTCCGCCCAGGCAGACAGCAAGGAGGAGAGCAAGTGAGCACCATCGCTGATCCCCGCGACATCTTGCTGGCCCCGGTCATCTCCGAGAAGTCCTACGGACTGATCGAGGAAGGCACCTACACCTTCCTGGTGCACCCGGACTCGAACAAGACGCAGATCAAGATTGCCGTCGAGAAGGTCTTCGGCGTCACTGTGACGAGTGTCAACACCGCCAACCGTCAGGGCAAGCGCAAGCGGACGAAGTTCGGTTACGGCAAGCGCAAGGACACCAAGCGCGCGCTCGTCACCCTCTCCGCCGACAGCAAGCCCATCGAGATCTTCGGAGGACCGGTCGCGTAAGCGGGCGGGACTTGACGAGACATAGAGGACGAGAAGACTCATGGCAATCCGTAAGTACAAGCCGACTACCCCGGGCCGTCGTGGCTCGAGCGTCTCGGACTTCGCCGAGATCACTCGGTCGACTCCCGAGAAGTCGCTTATCCGCCCGCTGCACGGTCGCGGTGGACGTAACGCCCACGGTCGCATCACCACCCGTCACAAGGGTGGCGGTCACAAGCGCGCCTACCGGCTGATCGATTTCCGTCGCAACGACAAGGACGGCGTGCCGGCCAAGGTCGCTCACATCGAGTACGACCCCAACCGCACGGCGAACATCGCCCTGCTGCACTACGCCGACGGCGAGAAGCGCTACATCATCGCGCCGAAGGACCTCAAGCAGGGTGCGAAGGTCGAGTCCGGTGTCGGAGCCGACATCAAGCCGGGCAACAACCTGCCGCTGCGCAACATCCCGACCGGTACCACCATCCACGCGGTGGAGCTGCGTCCGGGCGGCGGCGCCAAGATGGCCCGCTCCGCAGGCGCCAGCATCCAGCTGCTGGGCAAGGAAGGCCCCTACGCGACCCTGCGTATGCCCTCCGGTGAGATCCGTCGCGTCGACGTGCGCTGCCGCGCATCCGTCGGCGAGGTCGGCAACGCCGAGCAGTCGAACATCAACTGGGGCAAGGCCGGCCGTATGCGCTGGAAGGGCAAGCGCCCGACCGTCCGTGGTGTCGTGATGAACCCGGTCGACCACCCGCATGGTGGTGGCGAGGGCAAGACCTCCGGTGGTCGCCACCCGGTCAGCCCGTGGGGACAGCCTGAGGGCCGTACCCGCAAGCCCAACAAGCCGAGCGACAAGCTCATCGTCCGCCGCCGCCGTACCGGCAAGAACAAGCGCTAGGAGGGAGTTCAGAATGCCACGCAGCCTGAAGAAGGGCCCGTTCGTCGATGACCACCTCCTCGCGAAGGTGGATGTGCAGAACGAGAAGGGAACCAAGCAGGTCATCAAGACCTGGTCCCGTCGTTCCACGATCATCCCGGACTTCATCGGACACACGTTTGCGGTCCACGACGGCCGTAAGCACGTCCCCGTGTTCGTCTCCGACTCGATGGTCGGACACAAGCTCGGAGAGTTTGCACCGACCCGCACGTTCAAGGGTCACATCAAGGATGATCGGAAGGCGAAGAGGCGATGAGTAACACCGAAACCGCCAACCCGACCGCCAAGGCTGTCGCGCGCCACGTGCGTGTGACGCCGATGAAGGCGCGTCGCGTTGTGGATCTGGTTCGCGGGCGTTCCGTCGAGGACGCGCTGTCGATCCTGAAGTTCGCGCCGCAGGCAGCGAGCGAGCCGGTCGCCAAGGTGATCGCCTCCGCAGCGGCCAACGCCGAGAACAACCTCGACCTGGACCCGAGCACGCTTGTCGTCGCCACGGCGTTCGTGGACGAGGGTGCGACCCTCAAGCGGTTCCAGCCGCGTGCACAGGGCCGTGCGTTCCGGATCCGCAAGCGCACTAGCCACATCACCGTGATCGTGGAGAGCCTGCCCAAGGCCGGCACCTCGACCCGCAATCGCCGGAAGGGAAGTGCTCAGTAGTGGGCCAGAAAATCAACCCGCACGGCTTCCGCCTCGGCATCACCACCGACTGGAAGTCTCGCTGGTACGCAGACAAGCAGTACGCGGAGTACGTCAAGGAAGACGTCGCCATCCGCAAGCTCCTCGCCACCGGCATGGAGCGGGCCGGCATCGCGAAGGTGGAGATCGAGCGCACCCGTGACCGGGTTCGCGTCGACATCCACACCGCGCGTCCGGGCATCGTCATCGGCCGCCGCGGCGCCGAGGCCGATCGCATCCGCGCCGAGCTGGAGAAGCTGACCGGCAAGCAGGTGCAGCTCAACATCCTCGAGGTCAAGAACGCTGAGGCCGAGGCCCAGCTCGTGGCCCAGGGTGTTGCGGAGCAGCTGTCGAACCGTGTCGCCTTCCGTCGCGCCATGCGCAAGGCCATCCAGTCGGCCATGCGTCAGCCGAACGTCAAGGGCATCCGGGTGCAGTGCTCGGGCCGTCTCGGCGGCGCCGAGATGTCCCGCTCGGAGTTCTACCGCGAGGGTCGGGTTCCGCTGCACACGCTGCGTGCGGACATCGACTACGGGCTCTACGAGGCCAAGACCACCTTCGGCCGCATCGGCGTGAAGGTCTGGATCTACAAGGGCGACATCGTCGGCGGCAAGCGTGAAGCCCTCGCCAGCGCTGCAGCCCCGGCCGGCGATCGCCCCCGTCGCGAGCGTCCGAGCCGTCCGCGTCGCTCCGGTGCCTCGGGCACCACGGCGACCAGCACCGAGGCCGGCCGCGCTGCGACCGCCACCGCAGAAGCTCCGGCTTCGACCGAGACGAATCAGGAGGGCTGACGCATGTTGATCCCCCGTCGGGTCAAGCACCGCAAGCAGCACCACCCGAGCCGTTCGGGTGCCGCCAAGGGCGGAACTCAGGTGACCTTCGGTGACTACGGCATCCAGGCTCTCGAGCCCGCCTACATCACCAACCGTCAGATCGAGTCCGCTCGTATCGCCATGACGCGCCACATCAAGCGTGGCGGCAAGATCTGGATCAACATCTTCCCGGATCGCCCGCTCACGAAGAAGCCTGCCGAGACCCGAATGGGTTCCGGTAAGGGTTCGCCCGAGTGGTGGGTCGCGAACATCAAGCCCGGTCGGGTCATGTTCGAGATGACTTACCCCAACGAGGAGATTGCTCGCGAGGCCCTGCGTCGCGCGATGCACAAGCTCCCGTGCAAGTGCAGGATCGTCACGAGGGAGGAGCAGTTCTGATGGCTACTGGAACCCCAGCCGCAGAGCTCCGTGAGCTCAGCGAAGAAGAGTTGGTCACCCGGCTCCGCGAGTCGAAGGAAGAGTTGTTCAACCTTCGCTTCCAGATGGCGACCGGTCAGTTGGACAACAACCGTCGTCTGCGCGTTGTCCGCCACGAGATCGCGCGCGTCTACACCGTCATGCGCGAGCGTGAGCTCGGCCTCGCAGCCGCCCCGAGTGCGGGTGACGCGGCATGAGTGAGAACGAGAAGGACACCGCAGTGACTGAAGAGCGTGGGACCCGCAAGGTCCGCATCGGCTACGTCGTCTCCGACAAGATGGAGAAGACGATCGTCGTCGAGCTCGAGGATCGTGTGAAGCACCCGCTGTACGGCAAGATCATCCGCCGTACCACCAAGGTGAAGGCGCACGACGAGAACGGCATCGCCGGCATCGGCGACCGCGTCCAGCTCATGGAGACCCGACCGCTGTCGGCGACCAAGCGCTGGCGTCTGGTCGAGGTGCTCGAGAAGGCCAAGTAAGAAGAGCACTACACCGAAACGGCCCGTCCCGGTTGGGGGCGGGCCGTTTTGTGTGTTTCACCAGCGGGGGAGTGCGCAACCACAATCGACGCCGATAGCGCGCGATTTGGATTCCCTCGGCGTGTTCCCTACACTAGAGCGGTTGCCTATGCCTCCGCATGCCCGCATGTGGGTACGGCTGGGTAACAGACCGCGCGCATCGGGTCGGTAATCCGGTGCGTACGAAAATCCAGGTCTTAGGAGAGATCAGTGATTCAGCAGGAGTCGCGACTGCGCGTCGCCGACAACACGGGTGCCAAGGAGATTCTCTGCATCCGCGTTCTCGGCGGTTCGTCTCGTCGCTACGCCGGGATCGGCGACATCATCGTCGCCACCGTCAAGGACGCCATCCCGGGTGGAAACATCAAGAAGGGCGAGGTCGTCAAGGCCGTCATCGTCCGTACCACCAAGGAGCGCCGCCGTCCGGACGGCTCGTACATCAAGTTCGATGAGAACGCTGCCGTTCTCATCAAGCCTGATCACGATCCCCGTGGCACCCGCATCTTCGGACCCGTGGGTCGTGAGCTGCGCGACAAGAAGTTCATGAAGATCGTTTCGCTCGCCCCGGAGGTGCTGTGATGAAGGTGCACAAGGGTGACACCGTTCTGGTCATCGCCGGCAAGGACAAGGGCGCCAAGGGCAAGGTCATCCAGGCCTTCCCGGCGACCGAGAAGGTCCTCGTCGAGGGCGTGAACCGGATCAAGAAGCACACCGCGGTCTCCGCGAACGAGCGTGGCGCCTCCTCCGGCGGCATCGTGACGCAGGAAGCCCCGATCCACGTGTCGAACGTGCAGGTCGTGGACTCGGACGGTAACGCCACTCGCGTGGGCTACCGCACCGATGAGAACGGCAAGCGGGTTCGGATCTCCCGTAAGAACGGGAAGGACATCTGAGATGACTAGCACTGAGAACAAGATCGTTCCCCGTCTGAAGACCCGCTACCGCGCCGAGATCAAGGACGCGCTGAACGCGGAGTTCGAGTACGCGAACGTCATGCAGATCCCCGGCGTGGTCAAGGTCGTCGTCAACATGGGTGTCGGTGACGCCGCCCGCGACGCGAAGCTGATCAACGGCGCGGTCAACGACCTCGAACTGATCACCGGCCAGAAGCCCGAGATCCGCAAGGCCCGCAAGTCCATCGCGCAGTTCAAGCTGCGTGAGGGCATGCCCATCGGCGCGCGCGTCACCCTCCGTGGCGACCGCATGTGGGAGTTCCTCGATCGCCTGGTCAGCATCGCGCTGCCCCGTATCAGGGACTTCCGTGGCCTGTCCGGCAAGCAGTTCGACGGCAACGGCAACTACACCTTCGGTCTCAACGAGCAGTCGATGTTCCACGAGATCGATGTGGACAAGATCGATCGCCCGCGCGGTATGGACATCACCGTCGTGACGACCGCGACCAACAACGAAGAAGGCCGTGCCCTGCTCAAGCACCTCGGCTTCCCGTTCAAGGAGAACTGAGCCATGGCGAAGAAGGCACTGGTCAACAAGGCCAACAAGAAGCCCAAGTTCGCGGTGCGCGCCTACACCCGCTGCCAGCGGTGCGGCCGTCCCCACTCGGTGTTCCGCAAGTTCGGCCTGTGCCGAATCTGCGTTCGCGAGATGGCGCACGCGGGCGAGCTGCCGGGCGTTCACAAGAGCTCCTGGTAGCCACAACACTTCTGGCTTGCATCCGTGAGCCAGTCCAAAGGAAAACCCCTTCGCTGTAGGCCCACGACCGGCAGGCGCTCCACGAGTGCCGGACCCGGTGTTGCATGGGAACCGCTGCGAGAAAGGTGAACAGGTCAACCCCATGACCATGACCGATCCAATCGCAGACTTCTTGACGCGTCTGCGCAACGCCAACTCGGCGTACCACGACGAGGTGAAGCTTCCCCACTCGAAGATCAAGGCGAACATCGCCGAGATCCTCAAGCGCGAGGGTTACATCTCCGATTTCCGTACCGAGGACGCCGAGGTGGGCAAGACCCTCATCGTCGACCTGAAGTACGGACCCAGCCGTGAGCGCAGCCTCGCGGGTGTCCGGCGCGTTTCCAAGCCCGGCCTCCGGGTTTACGCGAAGTCCACCAACCTGCCCAAGGTCCTGGGCGGCCTCGGCGTGGCGATCATCTCCACGTCCTCCGGCCTGCTCACGGATCGTCAGGCGGCCAAGCAGGGCGTCGGCGGCGAAGTCCTCGCCTACGTCTGGTAAGGGAGGCCACCACAATGTCGCGTATTGGAAAGATTCCGGTCACCGTCCCCGCGGGCGTTGACGTCACCATCGAAGGCCAGAACGTCTCGGTCAAGGGCCCCAAGGGCACCCTGGCGCTGACGATCGCCGAGCCGATCAGCGTTGCCAAGAGCGAGGACGGTGCCCTTCTGGTCACCCGTCCGGACGACGAGCGTCGCAGCCGCGCGCTGCACGGCCTCTCGCGCACCCTGGTCGCCAACCTGATCACCGGTGTCACCGAGGGCTACACCACGAAGATGGAGATCCACGGCGTGGGTTACCGCGTCGCGCTCAAGGGCAAGGACCTCGAGTTCGCGCTGGGTTACAGCCACCCGGTGCCGATCGAGGCCCCCGAGGGCATCACCTTCGTCGTCGAGACGCCCACCCGGTTCTCGGTCTCGGGTATCGACAAGCAGAAGGTCGGCCAGATCTCGGCCAACATCCGTCGTCTTCGCCGTCCGGACCCGTACAAGGGTAAGGGCGTGCGTTACGAGGGTGAGCAGATCCGCCGCAAGGTCGGAAAGACGGGTAAGTGATATGAGCCAGACTGCAAACCAGAAAGCCAAGCGGATTCCGCTGGGCAAGGATGCGTCCACCACGCGTCGTCTCTCGAAGACGCGTCGTCACTTCCGTCTGCGCAAGAAGGTCTCGGGCACGCCCGAGCGTCCGCGCCTGGTCGTGAACCGGTCCTCGCGCCACATCCACGTCCAGCTCGTGGACGACCTGGCCGGCCGCACCCTGGCCGCCGCGTCGACCATCGAGCCGGACCTGCGTGCGGTCGAGGGCGACAAGAAGGCCCTGAGCGCGAAGGTCGGTCAGCTGATCGCCGAGCGCGCGAAGGCAGCCGGCGTCGAGGCCGTGGTCTTCGACCACGGTGGCCACGGCTACCACGGTCGCATCGCGGCCCTGGCGGACGCTGCTCGCGAAGGCGGGTTGAAGTTCTGATGATGAAGTTCACGAATGGAAGGACAGTCTGATGCCGGGACGTCAGAGGCGTGACGGCGGCAGCGGACCCGCCGGACAGAATGGCCCCAACACCGGGGACAACCGCGGCGGCGGCGACCGCCGTGGCGGCGGTCGTGACGATCGTCGTGGCGGCCAGGCGGCCCCGAAGTCGGACCATATCGAGCGCGTTGTCACCATCAACCGCGTGTCGAAGGTCGTCAAGGGTGGTCGTCGCTTCAGCTTCACCGCCCTCGTGATCGTGGGCGACGGCAACGGGCTCGTTGGCGTCGGTTACGGCAAGGCCAAGGAAGTTCCCGCGGCCATCCAGAAGGGTGTCGAGGAGGCTCGCAAGAGCTTCTTCCGCGTTCCGATGATCGGCGGCACCATCACTCACCCCATCCAGGGTGAGGCGGCTGCCGGTGTGGTCATGCTCCGTCCGGCCAGCGCCGGTACCGGTGTCATCGCCGGTGGCGCGGTGCGTGCCGTGCTCGAGTGCGCGGGTATCCACGACATCCTGTCGAAGTCGCTCGGTAGCGACAACGCAATCAACGTCGTTCACGCGACCGTCGCCGCCCTCAAGGGCCTCCAGCGTCCCGAGGAGGTGGCCGCTCGCCGCGGTCTGCCCATCGAGGACGTGGCCCCGGCCGGCATGCTGCGTGCACGTGCGGGACAGGGAGTCTGAGATGGCTGAACTTAAGGTCACCCAGGTAAAGAGCTCGATCGGTACCAAGAAGAACCAGCGCGACAGCCTGCGCACCCTCGGTCTGAAGGGCATCCGTCAGACCGTCGTCCGCGAGGACAACGCGCAGAACCGTGGCCTGGTCAACGTGGTCCGCCACCTCGTCACAGTTGAGGAGGTCTAACCATGACCATCAAGTTGCACCACCTGCGCCCCGCCCCCGGTGCCAAGTCCGACAAGATCCGCGTCGGTCGAGGCGAGGGCGGCAAGCGAGGTAAGACCGCAGGTCGCGGCACGAAGGGCACCAAGGCCCGCAAGAACGTGCCCGCAGCCTTCGAGGGTGGACAGATGCCGCTGCACATGCGTCTGCCCAAGCTCAAGGGATTCAAGAACCCGTTCCGGACCGAGTACCAGGTCGTCAACGTGGGCGATATCGCCCGGCTGTTCCCCAATGGTGGGACCATCGGCGTTGCCGAGCTCGTCGAGGCCGGCGCGGTTCGCAAGAACCAGCTCGTGAAGGTCCTCGGCGACGGAGAGCTCACGGTGTCCGTTCAGGTCACCGCGAACAAGTTCACCGGTGCCGCCAAGGAGAAGATCGCCGCTGCCGGTGGGACGACCACCGAGCTGTGATCCACCAGTAGGTCGAGACCGATGGCCGCAGCGCATCCCGAAGGGGCGTGCTGCGGCCATTCGTCTAACCTGACTCACACGGTCTATCGGGGCTGAGTGAACGGGTGCCACTGCTAGTGTTCTAAAGTTCATTTCGCCTCGTGAGCGATCCCGCTCGCGTTCTGCCAGTGCCAGGAGGATCTTTGCTTTCCGCCTTCGTCTCGGCCCTCAGGACTCCCGACCTGAGGCGGAAGATCCTCTTCGCCCTCGGCATCATCGCGTTGTACCGGTTCGGTGCGACGCTGCCGTCGCCCGGCGTCGACTACGCGAACGTCAAGACCTGTATCGATCAGATCTCCGGTGGTGAGTCGGCGGGTATCTACTCGCTGATCAACCTGTTCTCCGGCGGTGCGTTGCTGCAGCTGTCGGTGTTCGCGATCGGCATCATGCCGTACATCACGGCGAGCATCATCGTGCAGCTGTTGACGGTGGTCATCCCCAGGTTCGAGGAACTCCGCAAGGAGGGCCAGTCGGGCCAGGCGAAGATGACCCAGTACACGCGGTACCTGTCGATCGCGTTGGCCATCCTCCAGTCCACCGGCATCGTCGCGCTCGCAGCGCGCGGTCAGCTGTTGCAGGGCTGCCAGGAAGACATCATCGCCGACCAGTCCATCTTCGGCCTGGTGACCATCGTCCTGGTGATGACGGCCGGTGCGGCCCTGGTGATGTGGTTCGGCGAGCTGATCACCGAGCGCGGTGTCGGCAACGGCATGTCGTTGCTGATCTTCTCGGGTATCGCCTCGCGCATGCCTGCGGAGGGCGGGGCGATCCTCGACAGCCGCGGCGGACTGATCTTCGCGATGGTCTGTGTCGCGGCACTCGCCCTCATCGCGGGCGTGGTCTTCGTCGAGCAGGGCCAGCGGCGCATCCCGGTGCAGTACGCCAAGCGGATGGTCGGCAGGAAGATGTACGGCGGCTCCTCGACGTACCTGCCGCTGAAGGTCAACCAGGCAGGCGTCATCCCGGTGATCTTCGCGTCGTCGCTGCTGTACCTGCCGAACCTGATCGCCCAGCTGACCGGCGCGAGCACTGCCACCGACCCGAGCTGGTGGCAGCGGTTCATCCAGGAATACCTGGTCAACCCGAGCAACCCGGTCTACATCCTCATCTACTTCCTGCTCATCGTCTTCTTCACCTACTTCTACGTCGCGATCACCTTCAATCCCGAAGAGCGCGCGGACGAGATGAAGAAGTTCGGTGGCTTCATCCCGGGCATCCGGCCCGGCCGCCCGACGGCGGACTACCTCAACTACGTGCTCAGCCGCATCACGCTGCCGGGCGCCATCTACCTCGGTCTCATCGCGGTGCTTCCCAACTTCTTCCTCAGCGGAAGCGCGGGTAGCAGCATCTTCGGTGGTGCGGCAGTGCTGATTCTCGTCAGCGTCGGCCTCGACACCGTCAAGCAGATCGAGAGTCAACTCATGCAGCGCAACTACGAAGGGTTCCTCAAGTGAGACTTGTCCTCCTTGGTCCTCCCGGTGCCGGTAAGGGCACTCAGGCCGCCATCCTGTCGGAAAAGCTCGGCGTTCCGCACATCTCCACGGGCGACCTGTTCCGCGCCAACATCGGGCAGCAGACGGCGCTTGGGCTCGAGGCGAAGAAGTACCTCGACGCGGGCGACCTGGTGCCCAGTGAGATCACCAACAACATGGTTCGCGCCCGGGTCTCCGAGCCGGACGCCGTGAACGGTTTCCTGCTCGACGGCTTCCCCCGCACGGTCGATCAGGCGCAGGCGCTCGAGGGCATCCTCGGCGAGCTCAACGCCAAGCTCGACGGCGTGCTCGCGTTCGAGGTCGACGACGACGTCGTGGTGGAGCGGATGCTCGCCCGCGGTCGCGCGGACGATACGGAAGACGTGATCCGGAACCGGATGCGTGTCTACCGCGAGGAGACCGCTCCGCTGCTGGACCACTACGCGGGTCAGATCGTCACCGTCGACGCAGTCGGCGAGGTCGACGAGGTCAACGCGCGCGCACTCGCCGCGCTCGGTAAGTAAGAGGCAGTCGTGGGGTTTCGTCGTAAGAAGGTCGTTCCCTTCCGTACCGCGGGCGAGCTGGACGCGATGGCGGCGGCAGGCGCCGTCGTCGGAGCGACGCTCGTCGCGGTGCGCAATGCGGCGAAACCCGGCGTGAGCACCCTCGAGCTCGATCAGCTGGCCGAGCAGACCATCCGTGACGCCGGTGCCGTGCCGTCGTTCCTCGGGTACCACGGGTTCACCGGTTCGATCTGCTCGTCGGTGAACGATCGTGTGGTGCATGGGATCCCGTCGGCCGAGGACGTTCTCGTCGAGGGTGACCTGGTGTCCATCGACTGCGGCGCGATCCTCGACGGCTGGCACGGCGACTCCGCCTGGACGTTCGGTGTCGGCACGATCATCGAGGCCGACGAGCTGCTCAGCGAGGCCACCAAGCTGTCGATGGAGGCGGGCATCGCGGCGATGATCGCAGGCAACCGCCTCACCGACGTTTCGCATGCGATCGAGCTGGGCACCCTGGCCGCCGCGAAGGCCCACGGACGCAAGTACGGCATCGTCGACGGGTACGGCGGTCACGCCATCGGCCGCGAGATGCACATGGATCCGTTCCTGCCGAACGAGGGGGCACCCGGCAAGGGACCCGAACTCGTCATCGGCTCCGTATTGGCCATCGAGCCGATGCTGACCCTGGGTACCCACGAGACCGTGGTGCTCGAGGACGAGTGGACCGTCGTGACCACCGACGGATCCAGGGCGGCGCACTGGGAGCACACCGTCGCGGTCACCGAGGACGGACCGCGGATCCTGACGCTCCGCCCCGAGTAGGCGCACACAATCCCATCGGGCATCCACGGTCGACTCCGACCGTGGGTGCCCGTTCTGGTTTCGGGGGCAGGCGGATCCGGGCTCGGCGCGACTTGCCTAAGGGAGTGTTAGGAAAGCCGCGCAGGCCTTCCCGCCCTTTGTGACAGCGACCACAGTATCTCCGAGCGGCGCAATGGGGCGTCCGGAAGGAGATCTGATGAGCACGACAAAGAACGTCGGTGAGCGGAGAGTCGTCGCCAACGTGCTGCGTGGGTCGATCGGCAACCTGGTCGAGTGGTACGACTGGTACGTCTACGCAGCGTTCAGCGTGTACTTCGCGAAGGCGTTCTTCCCGGAGGGGGAGCCGACCGCCCAGCTGCTGTCCACCGCGGCCGTGTTCGCCGTCGGATTCCTGATGCGCCCCCTCGGCGGCTGGGCGCTCGGCCGCTACGCGGACAAGTTCGGCAGGCGGTCCGCGCTCACCCTGTCGGTGACGGTGATGGCGGCGGGGTCGCTGATGATCGCGCTGACACCGGGCTTCGCCACGATCGGTATCGCGGCTCCCGTGCTGCTGCTCCTCGCGCGCCTGCTGCAGGGCCTATCCGTAGGTGGTGAGTACGCCACCAGCGCGACCTACCTGTCGGAGGTGGCCTCGCCTGGTAAGCGCGGGTTCTATTCGAGCTTCCAGTACGTGACGCTCGTGGCAGGCCAGCTCACGGCCCTCGGCGTGCAGATCGTGCTGCAGCAGGTACTGACCTCCGAGCAGATGTACAGCTGGGGCTGGCGGATCCCGTTCCTGATCGGCGCCACCGGTGCGGTGGTGGTGATGCTGCTTCGTCGTGGCATGGACGAATCGGAGTCGTTCCGGGCCGAGACCGCGCGAAACGCGCAGGCGCCGGCGGAGTCCCGCGGCTCGCTGCGGGTCCTGCTCCAGTACCCGCGCGAGTGTCTGCTGGTGGTCGGGCTGACGATCGGCGGCACCGTCGCGTTCTACACGTACACCACATACATGCAGAAGTTCATGATCAACACCTCCGGCATCTCGAAGACGACGGTCGCGTGGATCAACTTCGTCGCGCTGCTCGCCTTCGTCGTGCTGCAGCCGCTGGCCGGTGCGCTGTCGGACCGCATCGGCAGGCGCAAGTTGCTGATCTTCTTCGGCGTCGGCGGCACGGTGCTGACGGTGCCGATCATGACCGTGCTGGCACAGACCACCAATCCGTTCGCCGCCTTCGGTCTGATGATGCTGGCGCTGGTGTTGGTCACCGGCTACACCTCCATCAACTCGATCGTGAAGGCCGAGCTGTTCCCGACGAAGATCCGGGCCCTCGGCGTCGGGCTCCCGTACGCGTTGACGGTGGCGATCTTCGGCGGCACCGCCGAGTTGATCGCGCTCGGACTGAAGAAGGCAGGCCACGAGTCGATGTTCTTCTGGTACGTCGCCGGTTGCGTGGCCATCTCGCTGATCACCTACTTCTTCATGCGGGAAACATCGGCGCAGTCCACCATTGAGGCAGAGGCCGGTGCCGCCGCCGGAGCCGATGCACGGGACAGGGAGATCGTTGGCGTCCACAACTGACCGCGAGCTTCGCCCGCCGACACTTCTCCGGAGCGGGGGGAGGGTCCGCGCGTGCGGATAGCGGTGGTGGAGGACGACGACGGGGTCGGCGATGCGTTGATCGAGGCACTCGGGGCCCGCGGCCACGTCGCCGAGCGCATGCGGCGCGGCTCGGACCTGCTCGTGGCGCACCGCGGATTCGACGCGGTGATCCTCGATCTCGGCCTGCCCGACGCGGACGGCCTCCAGGTGCTGCGGCAGCTGCGTGAGGTGAGCTCGGTCCCGGTCCTCATCCTCACCGCGCGCAGCGACGAGCGGTCGATCGTTCGAGGTCTGCGCGGTGGCGCCGACGACTACCTGGTGAAGCCGCCGCGCATCGCGGAGCTCACGGCGCGGCTGGACACCGTCACCAGGCGCGCCGCGCAGGCGCCGTCGCCCGCGCGCGCCGCAGACGTGGTGGTCACCGGCGATGTCCGGGTGGACCGGCGCGCGCGCATCGTCGAGGTGGACGGGGTGGACATCGGGCTGACAACGAAGGAGTTCGCACTGGTGGAGGTGCTCGTCGAACGGCCGGGGTCCGCGGTGAGCAGGCAACAGTTGATGGACCGGATCTGGGGCGACGCGTTCGTCGCCGTCTCACGGTCGCTGGACGTGCACATGACCGGTCTGCGATCGAAGCTGAACCGGCCGGGACTCATCACGACGATCAGAGGATTCGGTTACCGGTGGGGTTCGTGACCGGAAGGGAGACCCCGCGATGCGCCGACGTCTGCTCGCCGCGCTGACGGGGTTCGCCGCCCTCGCGGTGCTGGCGTTCGCGGTGCCGTTGACGCTGACCGTCGCCACCAACCGCACGCAACAGCTCGTGCTGGCGCGCAGTGGCGATGCGGACAGGTTCGCATTGCTCTCCGGCGACGCGGTGGGATCGGGTGACGCCAGAGCCCTTGCCGACGAGGTGGCGCGGTACTCGGACCTCTACTCCGAGGGCGTGCTCGTCGTCGACGCGCGGGGCGCCGTGGTGGTCGAGGCAGGCATCGAGCGGAGCGATCCCGCCATCGGTGACGCCGTCGCGGCCGCCCGCCGCAACCAGCGGCCCGCGGTGACCGAGCGGCTGATGCCGTGGAGCGCGCCCGCCATGCTGGTGGCCCGGCCTGTCGGCACCGGCGTCCAGGTGGACGGCGCGGTGGTGATCGAGGCGTCCACGGAACGCGCGCGAACGGACATCGCACGGGCGTGGGCGGTCATCGCGGCCGGAGCGGTGGTCGCAATGGCCGTGTTCACGGCCCTGGCGCTGGTGTTGAGCCGGTGGGTGCTGCGACCGCTCGGGGAACTGTCCGACGGGGTCGCCGCGTTGACCGCGACCCTGCCGGCCCCGCGGCATGGGCAGGGTTCGCCCGCCTCGATCGCGCGGCGCTACGGCGGGCCGCCTGAGGTCCGCGAACTGACCGAGTCCTTCGATGCGATGGCGGCGACGGTCGCCGACTCGGCCGAGGCGCAGCGGCAGCTGGTGGCGGACACCGCGCATGCGATGCGTAATCCGCTGGCGGCCCTCACGATCCGATTGGATTCGCTGGAGACCTCGATCCCGGACCGCGCGGCGGACACCTTCCGCGGCGCCGCCGCCGAGGTCGACCGGCTCACCTCCCTCCTCGACGGTCTGCTGGCACTCGCGGTCGCCGAGAGCGCGTCCGGGTTCGCCCCTGCCGACCCGGCCTCGACGGCGGCTGAACGCTGCGACCCCGTTTCGGTTGCCCACGAACGGGTGGACGCCTGGCATCAGGCGTTTGCGCGGGCGGGGGTGGAGCTCACCCTTGTCGACCTCGGGCCGTCACACGAGGCGGCGGTCTCGCCCGATGTCCTGGCGCAGATACTGGATGTTCCCTTGAGCAACGCGTGCCGATACGCGGGGGCAGGGGCGCACACCCGGATCGCCGTGTCCACCGAGCCGGGGTGGACGAGGATCGAGATCGCGGACGACGGGGTCGGCGTGTCCCTCGAGGAGGTCGACCGCCTGGACACCCGGTTCTTCCGGGGCACGAGTGCGGCAGGAGGGCCTGCCGGAGGCTCGGGGCTCGGCCTGCCCATCGCGCGGGCCCTGACCCGGGCCAACCGGGGCACGATGACGATCGCCCGGGTCTCTCCACACGGGCTCGCCGTCAGTGTTCGGTTGCCCGCGACGGACCGGGGACGCGCAGGTAGCGCGTCCGGCGAGGGGTCGGCGTCGTGATCACCCGCCGCGGGTTCCTCGCCCTGGCCGCCGCGGGCGCGCTGGCCGCCGCGGCCGGTTGCGGCTCGCGATCGGGTCCCGCGGTCGTGCGGATCGCGTCCGGCGAGTACGGCGGTTTGTATCACGCCTTCGCCGTGCTGCTGGCCCGTGCGGCCGCCGAAACCGACGACCTGCGGATCGAGCCGGTGGTCACGAGTGGATCCCGCGAGAACCTCGACCTGCTGGCCCGCGGTGAGGTGGACCTGGCACTGACCCTCGCGGACTCGGTCGATCCGATGACGGTCGGTGCCGTGGCCATCGGCCGGGTGTACGAGAACTATCTCCAGCTGGTGGTCCGTGCGGACAGCCCGGTCGGGGCGGCGGGGGATCTACGGGGGATGCGGGTGAACCTGGGTGCGGAGGGTTCCGGGGCCGCACTGACCGGGGAGCGCCTGATGATCGCGGCCGGGCTGGATCCCGCCTCGGATCTCACCGTCACGCACCTGCCGTTGGAGGCGGCGACCGAAGCGCTCGAGGGGGGCTCCATCGATGCGCTGCTCTGGGCGGGTGGGGTACCGACCGCAGCGTTGGACATTCCCGCCCGCATGCGATTGGTCGACCTGTCCGAGCTGGTGTCGCCGATGAGGGACCGGTTCGGGCAGGTGTACGACCCGGTGACGATCCCCGCGGACGCGTACCCGGGCGGTCCGGCCGTCGGCACGGTCGGGGTCGCGAACCTGTTGCTGGCGGCCGAGGGTCTTGCTGATGCGCTCGCGGCGGAGGTGGTCGACCTGCTGCTGTACCGGGCCGCCGATCTGGTGCCCCCGGAGGCGTCGGGCACCCAGTTCCTCGACGGCCGCTCGTTGATCACCACCGCGGGGGTTCCGCTGCACCTGGGTGCGGCTCAGGCCTACCGTCGCTGGCATGGGTGAGCAGCGGAAGGATCTGCCTCAGGCCTCGAGCAGCAGGGTGACGGGGCCGTCGTTGACCGAACTGACGCGCATGTGCGCGCCGAAGTGTCCGGTCTGGACGTCCGCGCCCAGCCCGCGCAGGGCGTCGGCGAACGCGTCCACCAGCGGCTCGGCCACGGCGCGCGGCGCGGCGGCGGACCAGGACGGGCGCCGACTCTTGCGGGTGTCCGCGAGCAGCGTGAACTGGCTGACCACCAGGATCGGCGCGCCGATGTCGGACGCCGAGCGCTCGTCGTCCAGGATGCGGAGCTTCCACACCTTCGCAGCGAGGGCGTCAGCGACCACGAGATCGTCGCCGTGGCCGACGCCGAGCAGGACCAGCAGCCCCTGGCCGTCCGGGTCGATGCCGGCGACGGTGTGACCGTCGACCTCCACGGCCGCCTCGGTGACCCGTTGCACCACCGCGCGCACTCTTCACATCCCTTCGGGGGTTCGGGGGGATTGAACCCGCATTTGGCCTGGTGAGCGAACTCCGGTAAGCTAGATCAACGGTGCGCCCTGCGTGCCGGTCGTTCCCTGCGTCTGTGCGGGTCGCCGGTTCTCTACCGCGTGCGCATCACCGTAACGGAGAACGATGCCCACCAACGGATCGCGGAGGATATGGCTAAGAAAGACGGGGCCATCGAGGTCGAGGGACGCGTAGTCGAACCGCTGCCCAATGCAATGTTTCGCATTGAGCTCGAGAACGGCCACAAGGTCCTCGCGCACATCAGCGGGAAGATGCGTCAGCACTACATTCGCATCCTGCCGGAAGACCGTGTCGTCGTAGAGCTGTCGCCCTATGACCTCTCTCGCGGTCGCATCGTCTACCGGTACAAGTAACACACACTTCCCGGGCCACATCTGGCCTGGGGAAAACATGTCCACCCACCGGTGGGCGACCACACAGGAGATTAGACAGACGTGAAGGTTCAGCCCAGCGTCAAGAAGATCTGCGAGAAGTGCAAGGTGATCCGTCGTAACGGCCGGGTCATGGTCATCTGCGACAACCTGCGTCACAAGCAGCGTCAGGGATAACCACCTGCACGACTTGCGATCGGCTTGTCCGACGCAACTGAAAAGAAGACCTCTCAGCACCAGCCAGGATGACGGCCAACGGGTTTCAGCCCGAACAGCACATCCCGGTGCACCCCCGGCACGGAGGCCGGGGCCCCACTGAGTTAGTTGAAAGACGCTCTGAGCGATCAGAGGACACAGGGGACGGACTGGGAGCAGACCTCCGCACACCGATAGGAAATGCCAACATGGCACGTCTCGCAGGTGTTGATCTTCCTCGCGAAAAGCGCATGGAGATCGCACTGACTTACATCTACGGCGTCGGCCGTACCCGCTCCAAGGAGATCCTCGCGGCCACCGGTGTCAACCCGGATCTGCGCAGCAAGGACCTCAGTGACGAGGATCTGACCAAGCTCCGCGAGTACATCGAGGAGTCGCTGAAGGTCGAGGGTGACCTTCGCCGCGAGGTCCAGGCGGACATTCGTCGCAAGATCGAGATCGGCTGCTACCAGGGCCTGCGCCACCGTCGTGGTCTGCCCGTGCGTGGACAGCGCACCAAGACCAACGCGCGCACCCGCAAGGGCCCCAAGCGCACCATTGCCGGCAAGAAGAAGGCGAAGTAATGCCCCCTAAGTCACGCACCGGTCCGAAGAAGACCCAGAAGGCACGTCGCAGGGACAAGAAGAACGTCCCGCACGGCGCCGCTCACATCAAGAGCACCTTCAACAACACCATCGTGTCCATCACGGACCCGGCCGGCAACGTCATCTCGTGGGCGTCCTCGGGCCACGTGGGCTTCAAGGGTTCGCGTAAGTCGACCCCGTTCGCCGCTCAGCTGGCCGCCGAGAGCGCTGCCCGCAAGGCGCAGGAGCACGGCGTGAAGAAGGTCGACGTCTTCGTCAAGGGCCCCGGCTCGGGACGCGAGACCGCGATCCGTTCGCTGCAGGCTGCAGGCCTCGAGGTCGGCACCATCTCCGATGTCACCCCCCAGCCGCACAACGGCTGCCGTCCGCCCAAGCGGCGTCGGGTCTAGCGGGAAGGAAAGGTTTAGAAAATGGCACGTTATACCGGCCCCATCACCCGCAAGTCGCGTCGTCTGCGCGTCGACCTCGTCGGAGGAGACCAGGCGTTCGAGCGTCGCCCCTACCCGCCGGGCCAGCACGGCCGCGCGCGGATCAAGGAGAGCGAGTACCTGCTCCAGCTGCAGGAGAAGCAGAAGGCACGCTTCAGCTACGGCGTCATGGAGAAGCAGTTCGTCCGCTACTACAAGGAAGCGGTGCGTCGCCCGGGTAAGACCGGCGAGAACCTGCTGCGCATCCTCGAGACCCGTCTCGACAACGTCGTGTACCGCGCCGGTCTGGCCCGTACCCGTCGTCAGGCCCGCCAGCTCGTCAGCCACGGCCACCTTCTCGTGAACAACAAGAAGGTCGACATCCCGAGCTTCCGCGTCTCCCAGTACGACATCATCGATGTCAAGGAGAAGTCGCTGAGCACGCTGCCGTTCCAGGTTGCCCGTGAGACCGTCGGCGACCGCCCGGTTCCCGCGTGGCTGCAGGTCGTTCCGGGTCGCCTCCGCGTCCTGGTCCACCAGCTGCCCGAGCGCGCGCAGATCGACATTCCGCTGCAGGAGCAGCTGATCGTGGAGCTGTACTCGAAGTAATGCCTTTCACCCCGTGCGCTTTTCCGGTGGCTCCGGCCACCGGAAGGGCGCACGGGTGCCGAAGGCGCCATCCATCGTGGGCGTCAAATAGCGGACGTCCGTACAGGAGGAAAACCACATGCTCATTTCTCAGCGACCCACGCTGACCGAAGAGGTCATCGCTGACAACCGCTCGAAGTTCGTCATCGAGCCCCTTGAGCCCGGCTTCGGGTACACCCTCGGCAACTCGCTTCGCCGCACCCTGCTGTCGTCGATCCCCGGCGCTGCTGTCACCAGCATCCGTATCGACGGCGTCCTGCACGAGTTCACCACCGTTCCCGGTGTGAAGGAAGATGTCACCGACATCATCCTGAACCTCAAGGGCCTGGTCGTGAGCTCCGAAGAGGACGAGCCGGTCACCATGTACGTCCGCAAGCAGGGCCCCGGTGCCGTGACTGCAGGCGACATCGTGCCCCCGGCCGGCGTCACGGTGAACAACCCGGATCTGCACATCGCCACCCTGAACGACAAGGGAAAGCTGGAGATCGAGCTCGTCGTCGAGCGCGGTCGTGGCTATGTCCCCGCCGTCCAGAACAAGGCGTCCGGCGCCGAGATCGGCCGTATCCCGGTCGACTCGATCTACTCGCCGGTGCTCAAGGTCACCTACAAGGTGGAGGCCACCCGCGTCGAGCAGCGCACCGACTTCGATCGGCTCGTGCTGGACGTGGAGACCAAGAACTCCATCACTGCTCGGGACGCGCTCGCCTCGGCGGGCAAGACCCTGGTTGAGCTCTTCGGCCTGGCCCGTGAGCTGAACGTCGAAGCAGAAGGCATCGAGATCGGACCCTCGCCCGCCGAGGCCGATCACATCGCTTCCTTCGGACTGCCGATCGAGGACCTGGACCTCACCGTCCGTTCCTACAACTGCCTCAAGCGCGAGGGTGTTCACACCGTCGGCGAGCTGGTTGGTCGCACCGAGTCCGATCTGCTGGACATCCGCAACTTCGGTCAGAAGTCCATCGACGAGGTGAAGGTCAAGCTGCATTCGCTGGGCCTTGCCCTCAAGGACAGCCCGGCCTCCTTCGATCCGACCACCGTTGCCGGCTACGACGCCGCCACCGGTACCTGGAGCGACACGGACGCCGGTGCCTTCAGCGACGCCGAGGGCAACGACCAGGACTACGCCGAGACCGAACAGCTGTAGTCAGCTCACCGGTTCCTTACTAGGAGATTCATCATGCCCAAGCCCAAGAAGGGTGCTCGCTTCGGCGGGTCGGCTTCGCACCAGAAGGCGATCTACGCCAATCTGGCCACCGCGCTCTTCGAGCACGGTCGCATCACCACCACCGAGGCCAAGGCCAAGGCCGTGCGGCCCTACGCCGAGAAGCTCATCACGCACGCGAAGGCCGGCACGCTGGCTCACCGTCGTGAGGTGCTCAAGGTCATCCGCAACAAGGATGTCGTGCACACCCTGTTCGCGGAGATCGGTCCGTTCTACGCGGAGCGCGATGGCGGCTACACCCGCATCATCAAGACCGTCCCCCGCAAGGGTGACAACGCTCCGATGGCGATCATCGAGCTCGTCAAGGAGCAGACCGTCACCTCCGAGGCCGATCGCGCGCGTCGCGTGAAGGCTTCGCAGGAGGCCCCGGCCGAGAACGTCGTGGAGGCCGTTGAGGCCGAGGCGACCGAGGCCGAGGTCGAGAACGCGGACGCAGTCGTGGAGGCTCTCGAGGACGAGACCGCCACCGCCGCCGACGCGGACGAGGCCAAGAAGGACTAACGCTGAACGCGTCAGAACCTCGCAACGAACCCGTCGCCCCCTCCGGGGGTGGCGGGTTCGTTCGCTATCGCCTCGATGTGACCTATGACGGCACCGACTTCTCCGGCTGGGCGCGCCAGCCCGGGCTCCGCACCGTGTGCGGGGTGCTCGAGCAGGCATTGTCGACCGTGTTCCGCGAACCGGTCGAACTGACCGTCGCCGGCCGGACCGACGCGGGCGTGCACGCGGCAGGACAGGTCGCGCACATGGACCTCGCGGCGCCGTTGGACGACCCCAGCCGGCTGGTTCGCCGATTCGCGCGGTTCCTGCCGCCGGACGTCCGGATCAAGGCGGTCACCGCGGTGCCCGCGGAGTTCGACGCCCGGTTCTCGGCCATCCGCAGGCACTACGAATACCGCATCAGCACCGCGAAGTACGGCGTCGAGCCGTTGCGGGCCCGCGACACCGTCTCTGTGCCGAAGGACCTGGACCTCGACGCGATGAGCCGGGCGTCGGCCGGGCTGCTGGGTCTGCACGACTTCGCCGCGTTCTGCAGGCGCAAGGAGAACGCGACGACGGTCCGCGAGTTGCAACGCTTCGAGTGGGTTCGCGACGGTGACATCGTCATCGCGCACGTCAGCGCGGATGCCTTCTGCTGGTCGATGGTCCGCAGCCTGGTCGGCGCGATGCTGGCGGTGGGCGAGGGCCGCCGCAGCGTCGAGTGGACGGTCGGGCTGTTGGAGCAGCGCGAGCGGTCGAGTTCGGTGCTGGTCGCGCCCGCGCACGGGCTGAGCCTGGTGCGGGTCGACTACCCGGCCGAGGAGGACCTCGCCGAGCGCAACGCCGTCACCCGTGAGGTGCGGGCGGTGCCAGGCGGCTGCTGCGGCGACTGATCGCCGAGTGTGCAGCTACCGAGGCATCGGCCGAGAGGGCGGGTCGGTGACTGCACACTCGGCTGGGTGCGGCGCGGGCAACGGTGGGCGTCGGTCGCCGGCGCCGCCGAGCCGGGCGAGCGCGATGCCGCCGAGCATCCCCGCACCACCGACTACCTGGACGGGCGTCATCGATTCGCCGAGCAGGATCCACGAGGCGATGACGGCGAACAGCACCTCGGTCAGCAGGACCAGCGAGGTCAACGTCGGCCCGATCCGGGCGACCGCGGCGCTGCCCGACAGGTATGCGACGACGGTGCTCACGAGGATCAGCAGGGCGAGCGGGACGAACCAGGCCAACTCGACCGACCCCAGCGTGGTGTCCGCGGCCGCCACGCTCAGCGGCAGCACTCCGATCAGTCCGACGCAGCCGATCGCGACGGCGCCGACGCTCATCCCGGTCGCGGTCAGCACCAGCGGGCTGAACGTGTCGGAGGTCCGGTCCGAGATGACGAAGAAGCAGGCCAGGCAGACCATCGAGATCGTCGACCACGCGACGCCCGCGAGGCTGACCTCGACGGGCCCGAACAGGTCGAGCACGCCAACCGCGCCCGCCAGCGCCAGCCCCGTGCCGACCAGGGTCACCGGGCCGGGGCGCTCGCCCCGAGTCGCCCACGCCCAGCCGATGACCAGTAGCGGCGCGAGGAACTGGATCATCAGGGCGACGCCGACCGAGAGGTACTGCAGCGCCAGGAAGAAGCTGGCCTGAACGCCGGCCACCGCCATCAGGCCGTACAGCACGATCGTCTTGGCGTGCCGGTGCGCGGTGCGCAGCCCGGCCGGGTCGGCAATCGCGGCGATGACAAGCATCACGACGGCGGCCCCGGCAATCCTCGCGAGCACCGTGCCGCCGGGGGACCAGCCGACACCCATCAGCGACTTGGCGAACGGGCCCGACAGCCCGAAGGCGAAGGCGGAGAGCACGCTCAGGGCGGTACCGGTCCGGATCACCACGGCCGCGCTGCTGTGCACGTCGGCGACTCCTGTCATGGGTGAAAGATGATCAGCGCAATTGTCGCAGTCGGGCAGCGACCGCGACTCGGTGCAGATCGTGAGCGCGTTGCTCCGGGAGGATGGCGATAGTGGACATCATCCGCGTCGGCGACGTCGACCCGCTGGGGCACTGCGTGGCACCCGAGTGTGATCGGGTGCTGATCGAACCGTCCCGCAACAGGTCCCGGCGGTATTGCGATGCGGGAGATTGTGGGACCGGGCGAACCTGGCGGCGGTCAGCCTTGCTGCGCGACGCCCTCGATCACGGTCATCACCACAGTTTCGGCGTTGTGGCGCGCGACCGATTTGTTCACCTTGACCCGGATGACGCCGCCGTCCTTGCGCACCAGATCGACGTCGGCTGACAGGCCGAGTTGCTCGCCGTTGATCAACTGGGTGTGTCCGCGATCGTGTTCTTCGATCAGGCTCGGATGGACGAATTGGCGAGGACCCAGGGTGCGCGCCTCGGGAAGTGAATACCCGAGGAGGTCTGCGAAGGCTCGGTTGACATCGATAACGTGATCGTCGCTCTTGTGCACGATCACCGGCATGTTGACGTTGTGGATGAGTGACCGATAGTGGGCACCACTGATCGCACTCACGGAACTCGAAGACACCCGCGACCTCCCGACTGGTCTGCGCACGCACTCGATCCAACGTTGTGGATCGTTCAACCAATGTGACAGCGGGGGAAGTGTAAGTGCAACGTGATGGGCGACACATCGGTTTTCTGTGTATAGAGCACCGAAATGGTTTTGTTCCGGTCAGCCCGCCAGTGACCGGGCGATCACGAGGCGCTGAATCTGATTGGTGCCCTCGAAGATCTGGGTGATCTTGGCCTCGCGCATGTACCGCTCCACCGGGAAATCCTGGGTGTAGCCGTACCCGCCGAAGACCTGGACGGCATCGGTGGTGACCTTCATCGCGGCGTCGGTGGCGACCAGTTTCGCGACGCTGGCGTTGCGCGAGTAGGGCACACCGGCGTCGCGCCTGCGCGCCGCGTCCAGGTAGGTGGCACGGGCCGAGTCGACCGCGGCGGCCATGTCGGCGAGCAGGAATCCGAGGCCTTGGTGGTCGATGATCCGCCTGCCGAAGGCCTTGCGTTCCTTGGCGTATGCGACGGCGTCGTCGAGGGCGCCCTGAGCGAGCCCGACCGCGACCGCGGCGATGCCGAGGCGGCCCGAGTCGAGCGCGCTGAAGGCGATGGGCAGGCCCTGTCCCTGCGCTCCGATCAGTCGCTCCTGCGGGACGAAGGCATCGTCGTAGTGGGCGGACGTGGTGGGGACGGCGCGCAGCCCCATCTTCTCCTCGGGCTTGCCGAAGCTCAGTCCCTCGGTGCCGGAGTCCACCAGCAGGCAGGAGATGCCGCGCGGACCGTCGTCGCTGGTGCGCGCGAACAGGGTGTAGAAGTCGGCCCGGCCACCGTTGGTGATCCAGGCCTTGGATCCGTTGATCCGGAAGCCGCCGTCGACGGGCGTCGCCTTGCAGCTCAGCGCGGCGGCGTCGGAGCCGGCCTGTGGCTCGGAGAGGCTGTATGCGCCGATGGTGTTGCCGCCCAGCATGTCCGGGAGCCACCGGGACTTCTGCTCATCGGTGCCGTGGGTGGCAAGCGCGAAGCAGGAGAGGCTGTGCACGCTGGTCGCGACGGCGACGGCTGCCCACCGCGCGGCGAGTTCCTCGAGTACCTGCAGATACACCTCGTACGGCTGGTTGCCGCCGCCGAACTCCTCGGGATACGGCAGGCTCAGCAGCCCGGCCTGGCCGAGGGCGGGGAAGACGCCCTCGGGGAAGGTCTCGGTCTTCTCGTGCTCGTTCACCTTCGGTGCCAGCACCTTGTCCGCGACGTCGCGGGTCAGTTCGATCAGGTCGCGGGCTTCCTGGCTGGGCAGCAGGCGTTCGACGGGCACGGCGGTCTCCTCTGGTGAGTAGTACTAGAAAAGATACTGCAGTACAGTTACTGGTATGGCAACCCGGTCCAGTGCCCCGGCCGTTCGTGGCGCCGCGCGGCGAGCGCAGCTGCTCGATCAGCTCGTCGACCTGCTCCTGGAGGAGGGCTTCGCCCACCTGACGCTCGACGACATCGCGGGCAGGTTGCGGTGTTCGAAGTCGACGCTGTACGGGCTCGCGGACAGCAAGGAACAGCTGGTTCGCGCCGCGACAGTGCATTTCTTCCGGGGCGCCACCGAGCGCGTGGAGTCCCGCCTCGACGGCGTCGTCGGCGCGCGCGAACGAATCGGGACCTACCTGGAGGCGGTGGGCGAGCAGCTCCGGCCGGCCTCGACCCGCTTCATGGACGACCTCGCGAGCAACGCGGCGGCCCGCGAGATCTACGAGCGCAATACCCGGTTCGCCGCCCGGCGGGTGCAGGAACTGATCACGGAGGGGGTTCGGGCGGGCGAGTTCCGGGACGTCAATGCCGCCTTCGTCGCCGATGTGGCCGCGGCGATGATGGTGCGCATCCAGCAGCGCCGGGTCGCGGAGTCAACGGGGCTCCCGGACGCCCAGGCGTATCTCGAACTGGCGGCGCTGCTCACCCACGGTCTCGCGGTATGAACCTCTGACCTGCATCTTCACAGTTGGACGAATGTCCGCGACCGTAATCATCTCAATTTGGCATCGCAGCGCGGTCGCGGTTGGTTATGGTTGCCGCATTTCGTGCGATCTGTAACCGGTTCTAGGTTCTGGCTATGCATTCGCGCGGTCCCTGGATGCATGGAGGAACAAGAATGTCACATGCGGTGATGCGTCGTGCGGTGGCGGCGGTGAGTGGCGCAGCCCTCGCGGTGCTCGGTCTGGGGATCGGCGGTGGTGTCGCGTCGGCGGCGCCGGGCTCGGTGACCTGGGACGACGGGAGCGAGCGGATCACCCGCACGATCAGTGACGTCACCCCGGCCGCGGGCGACACCATCACGTCGACGACAGTCTTCGACCGGACCGGTGGGGTTGTCGAGTACATCCAGCAGGTCAAGGACATTCATCCGCCGTGCCTGACCTACGTGGAGGGTTCCGCGAAGGTCGACGGCTCGCCGCGCGGCCTCGACAGCCAGGGCGCCGACTTCGCGAAGGTGGCGGGCAGTTGGGCGCTCTACCCGCACATCTCGCCGAACCTGCGGACCTTCGAGTTCTCCTACAAGGTGGGCGCCGATTGTGCCCGCGGCGTGCCGCTGATGACGACGGTGCACTACTCCGGGACGCTCGGCAGCGGCACCTATGACAGCAAGGGGCCGACGGTGTCGGTGTCCGAGACCGCATCCACGACGACGCTGACGGTGCCTGCGACGGCGAATGTCGGTGCTGCGGTTGAGTTGAAGGCGACCGTTGCTCCGGCTGCCGCTGCCGGCACGGTGCAGTTCAAGGACGGCGCCGCGAATATCGGTGGTCCGGTTGCGGT
>NZ_SUMD01000016.1 GCF_005049235.1 Rhodococcus oryzae
ACACTCTCACCGGTGCGGGAGACGACCGCACCCGGCCCGGCCTTCTGCCCGTCCGGCAGCGGCACGAAGGTGTCGGCATGCGCCGCACCGGTCGACATCAGGCCGATCGCCACGGCCGCGGCCGCACTGATGCCGGCATTGCGGAACTTGCTCATTGAATCCCCTTCGTGGGGCCGCGGTGCGTGGGCATGCGGCGCCAGGTCACATGGAAATGATTTCCAGAAACCTAGGGAGGGTAGGGGCTTGCTGTCAAATGCGCTCCCAGGGAAGGGCTTTCGGTCAAATGGGTGCACGCATGCGCATTATATACTTTGACAATCATTTGCAATAAGGCCGAAGCTGATGGGCATGACCAAGACCCCCATTCCTCGTGTTCGCGCCGCGGCGGCGTCCGCCGTCCTCGCGACTGCCCTGCTCGCCGGCTGTTCGTCCGGGATCGACCCGCAGGACCAGGCCGCCGCCGCTGGATCCGAAACCGCTGGACCGGTGGAGGGTTCGGGCGCGACACCGCGTCTCGCGGTGTCATACGACGGTGGCGTCCTGGTGCTCGACGCCGAGAGTCTCGAGGTGGTCGGGCAGGTGCCGGTCGACGGCTTCACCCGGCTGAACCCGGCGGGGGACGGCAGGCATGTCCTCGTCACGACCGGCGACGCCTTCGAGGTGCTCGACACCGGGACCTGGTCCGAGCCGCACGGCGACCACTCGCATCACTACACCGCGGCCCCGGCATTCACCGGCACCGAGTTTGCCGCGAACAAGCCCGGCCACGTGGTCCGGCACGCCGATCGCACCGTGCTGTTCCATGACGGGTCCGGGCTGGTCGAGATGTTCGATCCGCACGGGCTGGCGGACGGGAAACCGGCGGTGGACAGCCACACGACCGCCGCGCCGCACCACGGGGTTGCGGTGGAACTGGAGAACGGTGGGCTGATCACCACGCTCGGCGACGAGAAGACCCGTACCGGCATCGTTGTCCTCGACCGCGAGCGCCGGGAGGTCACCCGCAACGAACAGTGCTCCGGCGTACACGGCGAGGCGTCGGCCGCGAACGAGGTCGTGGTGTTCGGATGCCAGGACGGGGTGCTCGTCTACCGCGACGGCGCGGTCACGAAGATCTCGAGTCCGGACGCCTACGGCCGGATCGGCAACCAGGCAGGCGCGGACAACTCCGACGTGGTGCTGGGCGACTACAAGACGGACCGCGACGCCGAACTCGAACGGCCGCAGCGGGTGATGCTGGTCAATACGACGACCGCCGCGATGACGCCCGTCGACCTCGGCACCAGCTACACCTTCCGGTCCCTCGGTCGTGGCCCGCGCGGCGAGGCGCTGGTGCTGGGTACCGACGGCTTCCTGCACGTGATCGACCAGTACACGAGGGCGGTGACCAACCGGATACCGGTGCTCGGCGCCTGGACCGAGCCGGAGAAGTGGCAGTCGCCGCGGCCCGCCCTGTTCGTCGACGGCGCCACGGCCTACGTCAGTGATCCGGCCGCGAAGTCGATCCATGTGGTCGACCTCGAGACCGGCACCGTGGTCCGTTCGGCGGTGCTGCCGCAGTCGCCCATCGAGCTGACCGGTGTCGGCGGCTAGCTGTACTACGGCCAGCCGCCGAGCGGAGGGTCAGCCTGCCGACGCCCAGCTGTCCGGGCCGAACACCTCGTAGTGGATGTGCTCGGCCGGGACACGGCGTTCCATCAGCGTCTCGCGGACGGAGAGCATGAACGGCAGCGGCCCGCACAGGTAGACCTGGGTGTCCGGCTCGATCTGGATGGCGGACAGGTCCGTCCGGCCGAGGTGCGTGGTGTCGCCCGCGGGCCGGGCGCCCAGGTCCTCGTACCACCGGTGCATCACCGCGAACGGCATCCGCTGCACCAGCTCTGTCAGCTCGGCCCGGTGCGCATGCTGGGCCGGGGAGCGGTCCGCGTGCAGCACGGAGACCTGGCGCGGGTCGCCGGTGGCGGCGAGGTGGTTGAGCATCCCGATCATCGGGGTGCAGCCGATCCCGGCGGACACCAGCAGCAGGGGAGCGTCGTCGTCCTCGAGGACCAGGTCGCCGAAGGGTAGCGAGATTGAAACCTCGTCTCCCTCGAAAAGATTGCGGTACAGGTGGTTTGAGACCTCGCCTGCCGGAGTCGCTGACCCATCGGGCAGCGTCTGTGCCGGGACCGCCTTGACGCTGATCTGCCACTCGGACTGCGACGGCGCGCCGACCAGGCTGTACTGCCGGATCTGGCGCGCGCCGTCGGGCAGCCGGACGCCGACGGAGACGTACTGTCCCGGCCGGTACGCGGGCAGGGGTTCGCCGTCGGCCGGCTCGAGGATGAAGGTGACGGTGTCCGCGGACTGGAGGACGCGTCGGCCCACCACCATTCGGCGCCAGACGTCGCCGGCCTGGACCCCGGACGCGGAGTAGAGGTCGGCCTCGAGTCCGATCAGGGTGTCGGCCATCAGCCAGTAGACCTCGTCCCAGGCGGCCGCGACCTCCGGGGTGACGGCTTCGCCGAGGACCTCCACGATCGCCTCGAACAGGTACTTGTGCACGATCACGTACTGGTCCGCGGTGATTCCGAGCGAGGCGTGCTTGTTCGCGATCCGCGACATGATCAGTTCCGTGCGGGGGGCGTCGGGGCTGACCTGCAGTGCCGCGAATGCGGCGATCGCGCCGGCGAGGGCCTTCTGCTGCTGGCCTTGCTTCTGGTTGCCCCGATTGAACAGATCGCGTTCGAGTTCGGGATGCGCGGCGAACATCTTCGGATAGAAGAGCGCGGTGATGTCCTCGATGGCAGCGCCCACGGCGGGGAGGGTCGCCTTGATGACTTCGGTGGATGCGGGGGAGAGGGTCATGACCCGACGGTATTTAACTTGCATCTGAGATGCCAGTATTGTGACGCACTCCACTACGGTGCGTAGTAGGTCGCCTACCTGTGGGTTCGCCGGTTTCTCAGGCAGCGTCCGGCAGGTCGGTGAGGCAGGATGCGGCGTGTGCGGCCAGGAACTGGTCGGCGTCCTCCTCGTGGCCGGTGGTGGTCAGCAGCTCTGCGAGGATGTGGGCCTGGCGGAGGTTCGCGGCCCGCGCGACGGCCTCGAGGAAGTCGCGATCGCTGAAGAGGTCCGCGGTGTCGTCTGCGCGCTGGAGGATCATGCAGAGGTCGGTCATCTCGGGCTCCGATCGGTGTGCGGATCAGCCGGGGTGTCCGGCGGTTCGGGTTTTTCCGATATACCGATGGTGACGGAGATCTGTGAGCGCACGGTGTGCGCTCCTTGGCAATTCGCTAAGGGTTGGGTTTGCTGGTCCGCTCCCAGGCGGACAGGTGTCGCTCGCTCACGAAGCGTCTCGGCTCGCCTGTGTGCGGGTCGGAGAATTCAATCGAGCGCGCCAGGAGTTGCAGGGGATTCGAATAGTCCTCCGGTGCAACGTCATACAGTCGTGGATAGAAACTGTCGCCGACGATCGGGATGCCGAGTGAGTTCAGGTGAACCCGTAGCTGGTGCATCTTCCCGGTGCTCGGGAGCAGTCGATAGCGGGCCAAATCGCCGCGCGCCTCGAGCAGCTCGATGCGGGTGTGGGCGTTCGGTTCCCCCGGTGCCTCGATGCACTGCAGCATTCCGCGTTCCTTGATGATGCGGCTGTGCACGGTCCGCGGCAGTGTCAGCGCCGGGTCGAATCCGGCGATCGCCTCGTACTCCTTGGTCACCAGTCGCTGTTCGAACAGCAGTTGGTACGCCCGCCTGGCCTCCTGTCGGACCGTGAAGACCAGCACGCCTGCCGTCACGCGGTCCAGGCGATGAGCGGGGGTGAGCTCGGGAAGGTCCAGGTCGCGGCGCAGCCGGACCAGCGCCGACTCCACGATGTGCCTGCCCCGCGGCGTGCTGGCGAGAAAGTGTGGTTTGTCCACGACCAGCAGGTCCCGGTCCCGGTGCAGTATCTCGATCTCGAACGGCACCCGCGCCTCGACCGGCGGGTCTCGGTAGAGGTATACGAACGAGCGCGGCGCGAACTCGGTCTCGCTGGTGACCGGCACCCCGTCCCCGCCCATCACCTCGGCCAGTGCGACCTTCTCCCGGAGCCGCGCCGCATCGTCGGGGAACCGGGCGAGCAGGTATTCCATCACCGTGGTCCATGGCCCGCGTTCGGGCAGCCTCAGCCGGGTGGGGTTGAGGCCGTCGCGGACGGGGAGCGGGGCGGCGGACACACCTCGGAGGGTAGGCGGTCGCCCCCGGGCGAGGCCAGAATCGGCCGAGCTAGGGCGCCTCGACCCGCACGGACCGTCCCTCGCGCGCCGAGCGGCGAATGGCGTCCAGCACAGCCTGTCCCGCGACGCCGTCCCGGAAGGTCGCCGCAGGGGGCTCGTTCGGGTCGGGGGCCTGTCCGAGGATGCGCCTGCGGAACGCATCGGCGAGCCGGGCATACGGGGCGCGATCCAGCCCGGTCGAGTGCATCCAGTCGTAGGTGGTCTGGAAGAGGTCGTGCGGCGGCGGTTGTGGAGCCGGGTTGGACAGGTCGGCGGGCATCGGTACCTCGTGCTCGCCGGTCGCGTCGGCGTGAAACACCTTGTCGCCGTTGATCGACAGCGTGCCGAGCGTGCCCGCGATGCGGGTGGTCATCAGCAGCGGCCCCCATGCGCCGACCGTGCTCTGCAGCACGCCGTCGACTCCGGTCGTGGTGCGGAAGTGCACGGTGAAGGAGTCCTCCGCGCTCTGCCCACGGTCGGCGACGACCGGCAGCCCGGCGCTGACCATCTCGAATTCGCCTAGGGTGCTACGGATCTGGTCAATCATGTGGGTGCCCTGTGCGCCGAGCCAGCCGCCGCCACTGCTGGCGTCTGTCCACCAACCGGGCGCCTCGCTGCCCTCGGCGGCGAACAGCGGTAGATGCATGAGGAAGGTGGCGAGCCGCGGGGCGCCGATCGCCCCGCTGCGGATCTGCCGGGTAAGCAGCGCCTGGGGGCTCGCGTAGCGGAACTCGGTGCCGATCATGTGCACGACGTCGGACTTCTCGGCGGCGGCCAGCATCGCCCGAGCCTCGCTCAGGTCTGCCGCGAACGGCTTCTCGCACACCACATGCAGCCCTCGCTCGGCTGCCTCGACGGCCAGCGCGGCATGGGTGTGTGGCGGCGTCGCGATGGTGACTGCATCGATGTCCGCGACCGAGAGGGCCTCGTCGAGGGAGGTCGCGGCATGCGGTATCCCCATGCGCTCGGCACGGTCCACGGTGCGGTCTCGATCGCGGCCGACAAGCGCGCGGACCTCGAACCCGGAATCCCGGAACGCCGGTACGTGGGTGATGCAGCCGAAGCCGGTCCCGATCACGGCCAGTCCAAGTGTCTTGTCCGTCATGTTTCCTTCTGAATGGGTAGTTATCCGATGCAACGGTTGCGAAGGTCTATTTCCATGTGCAAGTCGAGTAGATCGTATGCAGCGTAGCGATATTCGCAATGCTGACGTGAGCGATCGACAGCTGGTATAGCGTGCCGCGCATCAAGAGCCGGTGCCGGCGTAGGCATCGGATACGACCGAATTGGAGCCTGAGAATGAACCGGCGTCTTGTTGCGAGCCTCATGTTTGTGGCTGCAGGTCTCTTGGCAGTGCCCACGACGGCTCACGCCGCGACGCCTCCGACGTCGGAGAACTGTGAGGAGTCGAACATGGGCGGCGGGGATCCCGGCTGCACTGCCGTCGCCGGATCCGTTGCAGCACGGCCGACCGCGGTGTCCGACGAGTGTGACGAGACGACAGACGAGCAGTCATGCGCAACCGCCGGCGGATCCAGCAATTTCTCCGTCGACGAGCTGATCAAGTCCTTCTCGGGCGGGTTTGCGATGGACAGCCATATCGGCTGAGTCGCAAGCACCGAACATCGAGTGTGGCCGGCGCCCGAGGCGTCGGGTAGCTCCGACCAAGCTCCCACCAGGCGGTCGCGGATCCATCGGATCCGCGACCGCGACAGTAAGCTGGCGGCATGGGGAAATGGACCGCGCGGGACATCGCCGACCAGACCGGCCGCACCTTCGTGGTGACCGGCGCCAACAGCGGGCTGGGTGCGGTCGCCGCCCGCTCACTGGGGGCGGCGGGAGCCTCCGTGATCCTGGCCTGCCGCAACGTCGACAAGGGCAATGCCGTCGCCGCCCAGATCGGGGAGAACGCGCAGGTGCGCCGCCTCGACCTGGCCGACCTGGCATCGGTGCGCGAGTTCGCCGCCGGCGTCGAGAAGGTCGACGTGTTGATCAACAACGCGGGGGTGATGGCCGTGCCGAAGGGCGCCACCGCCGACGGGTTCGAGACGCAGTTCGGCACGAACCACCTGGGCCACTTCGCGTTGACGGGGTTGCTGCTCGACCGGATCTCCGATCGCGTCGTCACGATGTCGAGCCTGTTCCACCGGCTCGGCAGCATCGATCTCGACGACCCGAATTACCAGCGCCGCACCTACCGCCGCTGGCCGGCGTATGGGCAGTCGAAGCTGGCCAACCTGATGTTCGCCTACGAGCTCGACCGTCGACTGAGCCAGGCGGGATCGAGCGTGAAATCCGTTGCTGCCCACCCCGGATACGCGTCCACCGGCCTGCAGGGGCACACCGAGTCCATCTGGGACCGACTGATGGGCATCGGCGACCTGATGGCGCAGAGCGCGGAGATGGGCGCCCTGCCCGAGCTCTACGCCGCGACGGCGCCCGACGTGGCCGGCGGCACCTACTTCGGGCCCGACGGGCCCTTCGAGCAGCGCGGCTACCCCAAGGTGGTCGGCTCCTCCTCGAAGTCACGAGACAAGACGGTGGCCCGGGCGCTGTGGGGCGAGTCCGAGCGGCTGTCCGGCGTCACCTACTCATTCGAAAGCTGAGCACACAGATGTCGATTCGCCGACTGAACCATGCTGTGCTGTTCGTGGCAGACCTCGAGCGCAGCCTGGCGTTTTACCAGGACGTGCTCGGATTCCGTCCGCTCCCGGGGGGATTTCCGGGCGCGGCCTTCCTACAGGCCGCGAACTCGGCCAACGATCACGACCTGGGCCTGTTCCAGAGCCCCAGTGGGCCGAGCCGCGCCCGCCAGGGCGACGTGGGGCTTTACCACCTCGCCTGGGAGGTGGACACCCTCACCGATCTGGCGTCGATGCGCGAGAAGCTCATCGAGGCAGGGGCGCTGACCGGTGCGAGCAATCACGGGTCGACCAAGGCCCTGTACGCCAGGGACCCGGACGGTATCGAGTTCGAGGTGTGCTGGCTCGTTCCGGACGACCGGGTGGAGGAGGAGCTGGTGCCGGGCATGCCGCCGACCCGCCCCCTCGACATCGACGGCGAGATCGAGAGGTACGGGCCGGAGACCCCGAGCGGTCCGCGCACCGATCCCGCCGTGTGGGAACGGATCTTCGCCCGCCGGTCCTGAACTGCTTGTCGGCGAGACCTATTCGTCGGCCTCGGCCACCACGAGGGTGACCTCGATGTTGCCGCGGGTGGCGTTCGAGTACGGGCAGACCTGGTGGGCCTTCGCCGTCAGGTCCTCGGCCTCGGCGCGTGCCAGGTGCGGTAGCGACACCTCGAGGGTGACCTCGAGGCCGAATCCGCCGCCGTCGAGCGAGCCGATGCCGACCCGGGCGCCGACCGCCGAGTCGGCGACGTTCGCCTTGGCCTGGCGGGCGACCAGCTGCAGCGCGGAGTGGAAGCAGGCCGCGTAGCCGGCCGCGAAGAGCTGCTCGGGGTTGGTGCCGTCGCCGGTGCCGCCCATAGCGGTCGGGATGGCGAGATCGAAGTCCAGCCTGCCGTCCGAGGAACGGGCGTGGCCGTTGCGTCCGTCGCCGGTGGCGAGGGCCTCAGCGGTGTAGAGCGTCTTCATCTGTTTCTCCTTCGGTGGGTGGGGAATGGGTTGGCGGGGTTCAGGGTCGGGTCGAGAGCTGCAGTGCGCGGGTGACCCGGACCAGGGCCTCCCGGAGCGCGGCCAGCTCCGGTTCGGACATCCCGGTGGAATCGGCGAGTCGGCGCGGGATGTCCTGCGCGCGGTCGCGGAGGGTCCGTCCGGTGGCGGTCAGGTGGATCTCCACGCGGCGCTCGTCGGTGCTCAGGCGCCGGCGTTCGATGAGTCCGATGCCCTCCAGTCGCTTGAGCAGGGGAGAGAGGGTGCCGGTGTCCAGGCCGAGCTCCGTGCAGATCTCGCGGACCCCGCGGCCGTCGCGCTCCCAGAGCGTCAGCATCACCAGGTACTGCGGGTAGGTGAGGCCGAGATCCTCCAGTAGTGGGCGATACGCCGCGGTGGCGGCGCGCGAGGCCGAGTAGAGGGCGAAGCACACCTGCCGGTCGAGGGCGAGTTCATCCGTCACGAGACTGAAGGTAGTGCACGGTTATGTTGTGCACAACCAAGTGTGACGCGGCTCAAACGGCGCTCGGTATATCGGTGGCCGCTCCGTGATGGCTCGGGTATCGTTCCCGTCCGCAGTAGTCGTCCGACCGAGGAGGTGAGACCGGTGTCCGTTTTGGCAACCCGGGTGCTCTCACCGTGTGCGGTCCGACCGGCGTAGGTGATCGCGAGAGCGCCCATCGGAATTTCCCGAAAGGCGTTCCCATGTCTGCTATCTCATCGCTGTGCCCGCAAACCCCGCTCGTCGCCCGGCTGCGCGCCGCCGGCTGTGTCTTCGCGGAGGACGAGGCGCGCCTGCTCGCCGCCGCCGCCGCGACCCCCGACCACCTCGAGGCCATGGTGGACCGACGTGTCGCCGGCCTGCCCCTCGAGCAGATCCTCGGCTGGGCCGAGTTCTGCGGGCTGCGCATCGCCGTGGACCCCGGGGTCTTCGTGCCCCGCCGTCGCACCGAGTTCCTCGCCCGTCAGGCGGCGGCCGTCGCCCATCGCAGGGCGGTCGTCCTCGATCTCTGTTGCGGGTCCGGTGCGGTGGGCGTCGCGCTGACCGCGGCCGGGGGCGACATCGAACTGCACGCGGTCGACGTCGATCCGGCCGCCGTCCGCTGCGCGCGCCGCAATGCCGCCGGCGCCCGGGTGTACGAGGGCGATCTCTACGATCCGCTGCCCCGGTCCCTGCGGGGTCGGGTCGACGTCCTGGTGGCCAACGCGCCCTACGTGCCCACCGGCTCGATCGGGATGCTGCCGACGGAGGCCCGCGTCCACGAGCCGATGGTGGCGCTCGACGGTGGGACCGACGGCGTCGACATCCAGCGCAGGGTCGCCGCAGGCGCCACCCGCTGGCTGGCGCCTGGCGGACACCTGTTGATCGAGACGAGCGAACGGCAGGCGCCGCTCACGGTCGACGCCTTCGCCCGCGGCGGACTGACTCCCCGGGTTGCCCGCTCGGAGGAGTCCGGCGCCACCGTCGTGATCGGAACCAGGCGCCCCGACTGAGGGCACGGTGCCGGGTACCGTCAATCCTGCGGTGCGTGCGTGTCGACGTAGCCACCCGCCTTGCCTTGGACCGAGTGGACCAGACCCGCGCGCGACTGCGCATGTGGGTGTCCGACGAGGTGGGAGGAATGAGCATGAAGATCGTTGTGATCGGCGGCACCGGGCTGATCGGCTCGAAGCTCGTCGCTCGATTGAGTGAGGCTGGCCACCAGGCGGTTCCGGCGGCACCCAGTACGGGCGTGAACACTCTCACCGGCGAGGGGGTCCACGAGGTGCTGCAGGATGCGAACGTGGTGGTCGATGTCTCCAATTCGCCGTCGTTCGCCGACGACGACGTCATGAACTTCTTCCGGACCTCCACCGCGAACCTGCTCGAGGCCGCCGCCGCGGCCGGCGTCGGACACTATGTCGCCTTGTCGGTGGTCGGTACGGATCGGTTACCGGAGTCCGGGTACCTGCGGGCGAAGGCGGCGCAGGAGGAATTGATCACAGGGTCGGGCCTGCCCTACTCGCTGGTGCACGCGACGCAGTTCTTCGAATTTGCTGGTGGCATAGCCGATTCCGCGAACGTCGACGGCGAGGTGCGGCTCCCGGACGCCGGTGTGCAGCCTATTGCCGCGGACGAGGTGGCACCGGCCGTTGGCCGAGCTGCGGTGGGCGCCCCGCTGAACGGCACCGTCGAGGTCGCGGGTCCGGAAGTGTTCGGCATGGACCAGTGGATCCGCACGGTGCTGGCCGCGCGTTCCGATCCGCGCACTGTGGTCACCGATCCCCTGGCGCGGTATTTCGGGGCGGTGCTGGGGCCCGAGAGCCTGTTGCCCGGCAGTGGCGCACAGCTGGCGCAGACATCACTGTCGGAGTGGCTGGCCCGCCAGTGATCTGATCGCGGAGCACTGCTCACCGCAACGACGCCTCGGCTTACCGGGTGCTGGGACCTCCGGCGCACAGTGCGTGGTCGATCAGGGCGCTGGCCGCGTTCTCCTGCTCCTGAATGTGTTCCAGGGTGTCGCCGCGTGCCTCGGACATGGAGACCACGGCGCTGTGTGTGCCGTCGTCGGTGACGCCGTTGAGGGTGATGAAGCCGCCGTCCCCGCCCTCGTGGCTCCAGTAGGTTCCCCCGCAGCTCAGGGGGCGTTCGACCAGACCGAGGCCGTATCGGCCGTCAGGCCACATCTGTTGGACCTCGGCGCTCACGGGGACGGTCTGCTTCATCTTGTCCAGTTGCTGCGTCGGTATCAGGCGGCCCGCGAGCAGCGCGCGGAAGAATTCGTTCTCGTCGTTCGTGGTCGTGACCCACGACAGGTTCTCGTACACCGGTATCTGATCGGTGACGTCCACCACGGAACCGGGGCCGAAGAACTCGTAGGCCTGCGCGTGCGGCTGGGGCAGGGCGGGGAAGGTGCCCATCCGCCGGGTCTGATCGAGGCCGAGCGGGCGCAGGATGCGGTCCTCGATCTCCTGGTGGACGGGTTGACCGGTGGCCTTTTCGATGATCATGTCGAGCAGGACGTAGCCGGTGTTGGAGTACCCCCAGCCCTCGCCTGCCAGGAAGGCAGGCGCGTGGGCCATCGCGCGGGCGACCAGCTGCTCGGGTTCGTAGACGTCGTGGCGCTGCTGGTAGTACTCCTCCGGCGTGGTGTATCCGGGCAGGTCGTCGCGGATGCCGCTGGTGTGCTGGAGCAGTTGGCGGATGGTGATCCGGCTGCCGTCGTTGCCGTTGCCCTGCACTACTCCTGGCAGCCAGTGGTCGACGGTGTCGTCCAGGGATACCCCGCCCTCGGCCTCCAGTTGGAGGACCACCGTGGCGACCAGGGTCTTGGACGTGCTGGCCATGCGAAAGTAGCCCTCGGAACGAACAGGGCGGCCGGTGTTCCGGTCGGCGGTGCCGCTGGTGGCGACCGACTGCCGACCGTCAGGCTCGATCGCTCGGGCCTGCACCCCGCTGACACCGAGGGCGTGGATCGCCTCGGTGTCCTGGCGCAACTGCTCCACAGACGAGTCACCGGCGGAATGGACGACGGCGGCCGCCACCCCGGCGACGAGAATCGTCGCGACACCGAGTGCCACCGCGAGGTGCATTCGCTTGGTCGAAGTCATGAACTGAACGCTAGTTTCGCCAGCACCGGGGCACATCCGGGCGCACCCCTGAGACCGAAATGGGGGAAGACCCCTAGCGTGGGCTGTCGCCAACGGTGTTGTCATTCATCTGTCGTCGGCAATTGTTCAGGCTTCGCCATCGCGCCGGCGGGTTCGCCGACCTGCGAGTGAAACCAACACCCCGGCAAGTGGAATCGCGGGTGGCCTGGAGGTCGTGCAGATTTCCGCGGGGCCGGCGTTGGTCCGGCACGACAACGACACAACAACCGCAGGCTTGCCAGCCGGCAGTTGATAGCGTGATCGCCGTGACAGATCTGGAAGACCTGGTCCTGACCCCCGGCGAGCGGGCCAAGGGGGTCCGGGTCGACGGTGTGATGTTCAGGATGGACTGGACTGGTGAGGACTATCCAGGCCATCTCGCGGCGTTCGTGGCTGGTCGGGTACGGGCCTTCGGGGCGGAGCCGACGGACGTCGACACCAACGTCGTCTACCGCGCGGCCGAGGTCGACCCGTCTCTGCGCCGCGGCGATTTCCCGGTCCGCCAGCTCGATCATCTGTCCTGTGTGCTGGCAAATCTCGGCTGCACGCTCGCGGTTCGGGACAGCGGCACCGACACCTACGAGGTGCTGGTCGCGCTGACCGGTGAGCGTGAGCTGACAGAGTTGACAGAGCTGACAGAGCTGACGCACGAGGGCCTCCCGGTGCGGGCCTGGGGCTCGGAACCCGACGAGACCCTGGTCAGCCTGAACTGCCCGAACTGCTCGGAGATGCTGGTCTGGGAGCTGCCGGCGACCGAGATCCTGGCCGACGAGCGCTGCGATTGTGGAGCCGCGTTGTTCGACGATGGTGGCCGCCCAATGCCCAGCGTCACTCTCCACGACTGAGCCGCGACGTCCTGCAACCGGGCGCGAGCTCGGTCCGGCGATGAAATTCGGGGTATGTCCCGCCTATGCCATGCCGCGCAGGTGGCCAGAGGGGCTGTGGTCGATCTTCCAGTCCGTGTACACGCCGAGCGTCCCGTCTCGCAGACACCGAAGCCCGATGCTCACCCAGCGCACGTCGTCGCTCCCGTCGTCGACCGGGGCGAAGCCGACGGCGATGGCGAACTCATCCCCGCCGCAAGGGCATTCGCACTGGGCCGGTTCGGACTCGGGCCAGTGGTCCACGCTGTCGGCGATCAGGACGGCGTCGTCGCAGGCCACGCACAGCCGTTCGGCGCAACCCGCCTCGTCGTCCACGCCTATCGCGAAGGTTCGTCCGCCGCATCTCGCGCACACCGACTCGGTGACGGTGTCGACGTCGTAGCCACCGGCGCGGTAGTCCTTCACATACGCGGCGAGGGTGGCGAAATCCTCGCTCTGCCCTGGAGTTGGGTTCAGAGTTCTGCCGTCCAGCATCCGGCAGGGTGCTCGCTCGGCGGCAGCCATAACTGTGGCTGCGACCCTCGATGCCTCTCCTCGGCCTGGGCTTCCCAGTGGAAGCGGTCCTGCACGTCGGGCCACGCGACTTGCAGCACAGGAAAAGACGCCTTCCGGTGGAAATCTATGGCCCGCCCGAAGAAGGTCCGGTACCAGCGGGGATCGACCTGCCTGAGCGCGACTTGGCGGTCGCCGATGACGTCAGGATGCTTCTGGCCGTCGGCCAGTACGGTGCCTGCGGCGGCCATCTCCCCGAGCGCATTGAGGATGCTGTGCATGGCGTGGACATCGATCCCGAACATTGCGAGTTCCGGTGCACCGTGGGTGTGCGAGAGGCCGATCGTGTAGGCGAAACCAGGACCGATCTCGTCCTCGGGAACCATGACGACGTGCCATCCGTGCTGCCGCACATTGTCGATGATCGTCAGCTCAGCCCGGTCTGCTTCGTCTCGGTCGCCGTAGTCATGACACAGGATGCAGCGGCACTGGGACGGATCGTCGATCATGGGCGGAGGTTACGTGGTGAGCGCCTGAGTTGCGCTCCCCGGGGCTTGTGAGCGGGCTCCAGTGGCCGCGAGGAGCTTGGGTGACCAACTGCCAACTTCGGTGCCCGTTCACAGCGGCCACCGTTGTCGTCGTCGGATGCGAATCACCAAGGTTGTTGGCAATTCCCGAGGACCTGACCTGCGGTGTGCCGACAAACGTGACCCCTTCGGTCGCGATCGTGGTCAAGATCGTCGACCTCGCTGGACGCGGGGTCGACTCCGGGGAAGCAGCGGGGCAACCCGGAACATGGCCGAGCTCCGTAACGCGCGGAGGGAGGAAACAGACACATCGGTAGGTTTCAGTCAATCCGGCATGTGGGCCTCGCTGATCAGGCGACTGTTCGCGGTGACCGCACTGGCTGTTGGCGCTGAATGACGATCAGTTTCAGTCGTGCTGCTCAGCACGGAACGGGGGAGGAACAGCATGAGGAAACTCATCAGGGGTCGCAGCGCGATCGTCGTGGCCGTACTGGCCACAACGATGATGCTCGGCGTCGGAACGGCAGGCGCGGCACCGGTGCCGGCGCGGGCCCTGGACACGTGGGCGGTGTCGGACGACATCGGTCGGTGCGGCATCGTCCGTATCCCGATGACCGTGGGACTGGCCAGTGGATGGCCCGGCGGCGAGGCCTACATCCTGCTGTCCCCGGAGTTCTACCTCCCGGACCTGACCCATCGGCTGACCCAGTGCATGATCGCGGTGACGGTGCACTGGGAGAACCTCGACACCGGCGGCACTGGCAGTCGCACCGTGTATCCGATGGACAGCAGGGAGAACCCGGCTGCCTACCAGACCTCCGGGAACGCCGCATATGTCGCGTCGGGGCTCGGACGTGTCCGGTTCTGGCTCAGCACCGCGACCCCGCACGTGTCGGCGCCGCCGATCGAGACCGTCATATCGCTCTGATTCGACCCCGCGCTATCGAGCAGGCGACGTGACGTGGTCATCGCAGCCTCGGGCGTGGTGGTGGATGTCGGCGTGCCGGCTTCGGTGGCAGACCGGGTGAGGAGTCGCCTGCGCCCTATCTTGCGTTCTGGGCGGCCAGGTTTCGCGCCACCTCGGCCTGCCACACGTCGTTCGCGCGCGCGGTATCGATCTCGTATTCGTAGCGCGCGGTCATCTCCGGGGACACGTCGCCGACGTCGACATAGAACTGCCGGTACCACCGCCGCAGCTGGTAGACCGGACCGTCCTCCTCGGTGAGCAGGGGGTTCTCGATCCTCGTCTTCGACCGCCACACCTCGATGTCCTCGAGGAAGCCCCGGCTGAAGTTCTGTGAGAACGCCCGCGCCATCCGGTCGTTCTGCTCGTCGGTGAGCCCCGGCAGCTTCTGCACCGCAATTCCCCATTGCAGCATGAAGGACTCGGACGAGATCGGATAGTGCGAATTGATCAGCGCGACCTCGATCACCGAGTCCGGCGCGACGTGATTGTGGATGAGATTCACCATGTAGGCGGGGCCGAAATAGGTTGCCTCCGAACGAAGATGCGCGTCCTCCGAGAAGTGTTTGCCTGCGCCGAACACATCCGGGCGGGCCTTCGAATGCATGAACTGCGATGCGCAGTGCCCGTCGAGCACGTTCTTGAAGTAGGTCGGATAGGCATGGTGGATGTAGAAGAAGTGCGCCATGTCGACGGTGTTGTCGATGATCTCCCGGCAGTGCGAGCCCTCGATCCGTTCCGAGTTCCACACCCAATCAGTCCATGCCCCCGAACCGATGCCGTCGATCGCCGGGGGCAGCAGATCCGTTGATGCATCGGACCCTTCGGGGTCGTGCCAGATCAGCAGCTGACCGTTGCGCTCCGCCGTAGGCCACCTGCGGGTTCTGGCCAGCCGGGGCACCCGGCGTGCATAGGGAACCCCCGTGCAACGACCGGTGGGCCCATCCCAGCGCCAGTCGTGGAACGGACAGGCGATCGCACCGTCTTTGATCGTCCCGCCCGACAGGTCGGCCCCCATGTGTCGGCAGTACGCGTCGAGCGCCCGAAGCTCGCCGCCGGTTTCGGCGAAGACCACGATCCGGGTCCCGAATGCATCGAGGCCGTGCGGCCGGCCGTCACGAAACGTGTCGGCGAGCCCCACGCAGTGCCAGCCGCGCGCGTAGCGGTCGATCGGCCGGCCGGTGTCTATGTCCCTATAATCCATACCCCGGATTTAAGCGCGCGCGCTTAAATCCGTCAAGGGTATGTTCTCCATCCATGACCGTCGACGCATTGCTGATCGCTGGCGAACGACTGTTCGCCGATCGCGGCGCCGATGTCCCCCTGCGCGAGATCGCGATCGCCGCGGGCCAGCGAAACAACTCCGCGGTGCAGTACCACTTCGGCGATCGCCGAGGCCTGATCGCGGCGATCGTGCGACGGCGGTTGGAGTCGGTGGAGGCCTCCGGCGCCCGGCTGCTGGTCGGTGTCGACCGCGGTGACACGCACGCGCTCGTAGAAGTGCTGGTGGCTTCCCTCGTCGATGCATCGGTCGAGCAGGGCAGTACTCACTACTTCCGGTTCCTAGAGGTCATGCGCACCCAGGTGAAGGGGTGGCCGGCCGGTGAGGACACCACCTGGTCGATGATCACGAACACGCTGGCCGAACTCCTCCCTGAGGGCACGCGGCGGGAGCGGATCAGCCGCATCTCATCGATGGCGACCACGCTGTTCGCGCTCCTGGCCGACTTCGAGCGTGCACACCAGGGCGACGACCGATTCGGACCTACGCAGCCGCAGATCGTGGAGATGCTCGTCGGGCTCCTACGCGCACCGATGAACCGACGATGACGGCACCGCTGCTCTCGCGACAGGAATCGTCATAGACCTGTCACAGATTCGTCTGCGGATGAGTCGATGATGATGGCAGGACTGTGGAAGGGCGCCACACGAGCTGATCAAGGTAGACGCCCTGGTGGGATGTCTGTCGAAGGCTGAGTGTCCGGACGGTTCTTTGAAGCCGTAGGTCCAGCCGGCCGTGTCCAACGCGAACGAGATCCATCCGGGTACGTGGAGTCCGAAGCGGCAGCGATGCCCGTTTGCCTTCGACGGAACCGTTGGCGGCGAGCAGAATTCGCCCGGGACGACGGTTCCGTGATGAACGAATAGTGAACGTGCGTATGAGAATTCGAGTGCAGGTCTGTCGAGATGGTTTAGTCACTGACCGGCGTGCGCTCGCTGATTCGAGCGCAGCCTCATTCGAGCGAACCGTCGCCGGCCCTGCTGCCGCCCGAGATCGCCGAAGTCCATGGGTTCGGCGCCGGCTAGCGTGCTGCCGGGTATGCCGTAACCGCCCGACCCGAGGCTCACATTGTGAAGGTGGCGGTGGCGGCGTTCTCGAACCATCGCTCCCAGCGATCGCCATTCCAGCCTCGTTTGCCGACCAGCAACAACCACCACCGGCGATTGGTCAGAACCCACATTGCATCGATGACGTCATCATGCGGACGATGCCCAACAATCAGGGTCGACGCGTGTGCGACCTCGTTCCATCGGGCCGCTTCCCTCTCAGCCAGTCGGGCTGCCGCGGCATCGTCGGTCACCGCCGCTTGATCGAGGACGTACTGAATGGCCGCCGATCGCTCGTGCGCACCTCGCAACCAGTGCCCGCCGGCGCGAATGCGGGTCGCCTGGTCGCCTACACCCATCGCCTGAAATGTCGGTTGATCACGCACGCGCAAACCGTCTCCACCGGCGAGGGCGTGGGCAATACAGGCGTCGAGGAGTGTGAGCTTTCCATTGAACTGTTGGTAGACCGTCTGCCTGGTCAGGTGTGCCGCATCGGCGACGTCGGCCATGGTCGTGGCCACCCATCCGCGGGCCGTGAACATCTCCGTTGCCACGGCGACCACCGCTTCACGGTTGGCCAGGGCCAGCTGCTCCCGAAGTTTCGATCTGTACTCACGCACCACGCCGACAGCCTACCGAGTTTCGCCTTACGTGGTGTATGTTGAAATCAAATTTCAGTTTACTTGGAGTAATTCAGAATTCCAGGGAGGCACCGGATCCATGACAACCGCTGAGTGGAAGACCGCACTAATCCCGACCGACCTCGGCAATCTCGCAGTACACATCGTGGGCGAGGGACGCCCGGTCGTGGCCTGGCACAGCATGTTCGTCGACTCGTCGAGTTGGTCCCGCCTGGCGCCTCACCTACCGGGTCGACGCTTCTTCTTGATCGATGCTCCATCATGTGGCGCCAGCGAGGCGCTCGCCGAGCCAGTGGACATCAGTGCCTGTGCGCGTGCGGCGGCACAAGTCATCACGGCGCTCGCCACCGAACTGGGTGGACAACCGATCGACTGGCTCGGCAACGCCTGGGGCGGGCATGTTGGCATGGAACTCGCAGCAATCCGTCCGGACATGATCCACAGCCTTGTCGCGATCAGTGCGCCGACTTTTCCCATCGGCCTCGCGGTACGGCTGAAGATTCGTTTGCTGCTACCGCTCTACCGTGCCTTCGGCCCACGCGGCCCGGTCCGCTCAGCGATCATGTCGACGATATTGACCGACGCCACCCGGAAGGATGACCTGGAGGCAGTGGCATTGATCGACGAGTGCCTCGCGAAATCGGGGAGCGGCGCCACCATCACCGCGATCCGATCGGCCATTCTCAATCGCACCGACCTACTGTGGGCAGCGCGTGCGCTGCGGTGTCCCACCCTATTCGTCACTACCGACGATCGAGGCGAATGGACACCCGAACAGGCACGCGCCGTGGTGGCACAGATGTCATACGCGACGGAGGTCACGATCACGGACGCGCGCGTGATTCCAGCCCTGGAGCAACCCGTGCAGGTAGCTGCCGCACTCCGCCACTTTTGGGCCCGTCAGCTATAAATCCTGATATCGCTGCGTCGGCAGGTAGACGGGACAGCGGGGTCGACCGACGCCACGGACCCCCGGAGCTGGACGAGACCTACCGCTTTCTCAATCGGCGAAGTTCTCGGTGTAGCCGAGGAAGAGCGTCCGTCTGCGAGTCAGGACATCCTCGAGGCGAGTCCATCCGGGCGCGTCGATACTGCCGTAGATGGGCTTCAGCTCCTCGATGAGTTCGCTCGCCTTCAGCAGGGACAACGGGGTATCCCGTTCGAATCCGATCCAGGACGCACCGATACCAAGTGGACGATAGGCGTAGGCGTCGGCGAGATGACGAGTGACGGTGTAGTTCTGGAACGTGTCCCAGTCGACGCTGAAGTACCCATTCGGGAAGCCGGCGATTGCTGCCAGGCTGTCGCGGACCGGCACGTGGAGAACGTGGATTTCGTCGCCGAGAATGGTGGACGGGTCGTCGTTGACGGCAGCCATCCGGTCAATCCACTCGGGAGGGCATTCTCGAGTGCCGTGCAGTTCGTCCCAGCTTGGTATGAGTTCGCTCCTGCCGAGCTGAGCCGCCGCATGAGCGACCTGCCGGAGCTCGAAGCGCCGTTGAGCGCCTGGGTCGTTCAGAAAGTCGAGATCGTCTGTCGCAACTTCGAGTTCATCGGCCTCGCCGGCGTGCATGCTCGTGTACGAAGCTTGAGCGAGATCGTCGAGGGTAATGAAGATTCGGGAGTCGAGATTGGCGGCTCGTTCTGCAGACACCAGCGTCAGAATTTCGTCGACGTCCTGAACCTCGCTTAGTCGTGCACGCGTCAAGACGCTGGTGCGGGGGTCCTGAGCCCCGTCTGGAATCCGGTCGATCTTCATCGATTCATGTTAGGTCTACGCCCGTCGCTGCCACGGCCGCCTCGGCGAGACTGACACACCGCCGCGAAGGGACAATTCCACTCGGGGGAATCCGTCAACTAGCTGACCATCCGCCAAATATCGCTACCGTTCGTCATCCGAACGGTAGCGGCCGTTTCCGGGGCGGAGGTAGCCGTGCGGACGCCGGATGTGAGTCGTCGTCGTTGTCATTTCGCGGCGCCTTGACCTCCGGAGCGACAACTACTTGACGGTTTTCGGTCGTGATCGTGGTCAAGATAGTTGGCAATTGTTCGCGAACCGCCGTGTGGACGGGGTCCAATTGGCTTCTGCGGCAGACGGACACGACGCCGTCCCCGGCACCCAAGGGTGGGCGGACTCTGATGCGAGATGATCACAGGAGCGGTTGATGCTTCAGGCCAAACTTGAATCTTGTATTTCTCGTCGGCCTGCGTGGCGACGTTGTCCCACATCAGATCCCACCCCGACGCCAGGGTGTAGGCGCTGACCTGGATGCCGGTGCGGCCGAGCGGGCGGTTTCGCATGGGCTTCTCCTGTTGATGGGGTGCGGCCGGGCGGCCGCACCCCATGTACGAGGTCAGGCCTGGGTGTACTCGGCCGCGACGTCGACGATCCAGGTGACGCCGAATCGGTCGGCCAGCATCCCGAAGGCGGGCGCCCACTGGGCGGGGCCGAACGGCTCGATCACGGTCGCGTCCTTGGCGAGGCACTCCCACACCGGGGTGATCTCGTCGACGCTCTGGCCGCGGACGGAGAGGAAGAACCGCTCCTCAGTGATCGTGGTGCCGTTCTCGCGGCGCGTGGTGGGCGTGCCGGGCGCGGCAGGAGTGTCCTGGCCGGGCACGTCGTAGGCCATCACCCGGAATCCGTTGTCGGCGACGACCTGGCCGAACACGACGTTCGTGGCGCTGGACAGTTCGGCGGGCATCCCGAAGTCGGCGTAGGTGGCGAGGGTGAGCTGCCCGCCGAACACCGACTGGTAGAACTCGAGGGCCTCGCGGGCCTGGCCGTGGAAGTTGAGGTGGGCGACAGCGTTGAGCGACATGGTGTTCCGGTCCTTCACGAGAGGTTCGTCGCCGGAGACTTCCGGCGACAAATCCCACGATGTCACCAGTACCGGTCAGGGAACGTCCGCTATTCGTGGCAGCCTGGAGACATGCCACTCGCTTCGTCTACGACGACCTCCAGCAGGCTGCTTTCGCTGCTGTCCCTGCTGCAGGCCCGCCGCGACTGGCCGGGCGGCCTGCTCGCCCGACGGCTGGGCGTCAGCGACCGGACGGTGAGACGGGACGTCGACCGGCTGCGCGAGCTCGGTTACCCCGTCCAGGCGGTGAAAGGACCCGATGGTGGCTACCGGCTCGAAGCGGGCCTCCAGATGCCGCCGTTGCTGTTCGACGAGGAGCAGGCGGTCGCGCTCGCGGTGGCGCTGCGGATCGCTGTCGGGACGGGCGCGGGCATAGAGGAGGCGGCCGCACGGGCGCTGGCCACCGTGCGCCAGGTCCTGCCGTCCCGGTTGCGGCAGCGTGTCGACGCCCTGGAGATCAGCGCGGCCGGGCGCGGTGCCGAACCCCAGGTCGATACCGGTGTCCTGCTCACCCTGAGCGCCGCCGTCCGCGCTGGAGAGGAGCTGCGGTTCGACTATCGTTCGCCGGGACGCCCCGAGGACACCGAGCCGCGACCGCCCCGCCGGGTGCAGCCACACCACCTCGTGGTCCGGACCGGACGCTGGTACCTGGTCGGCTGGGATCCCGAGCGCGAAGACTGGCGGATCTACCGCGCCGACCGGATGACACCGCGTGTGCCGAACGGACCGCGGTTCCCGTCTCGCGAAGTGCCGGGCGGCGACGTGGCTGTCTTCCTGTCGGCCCGGTTCAAGGGCTCGGCAAGCACGGACGCCTGGCCCTGCCGCGGTGAGGTGATCCTCCATCTCCCTGCGGCGGAGGTGGCCCAGTTCGCAGGCGATGGCGTCGTCGAGGAACTCGGCACCGCCCGGACCAGGCTGACGACAGGTTCCTGGTCTTGGGCCGCCTTCGCCTCGACGCTGGCCCGCTTCGACACCGAGATCGAGGTGATCGCCCCACCGGAGCTGCGTGCGGCGTTCGCCGAACTGTCCCGCCGTGCCGCCCGCGCCGCGGAAACCGAATAGGACGGCAGACCAGATGCCGACGTGCCCGGCGGATCGGCCCCATCCCGGCGCGGAGACAACGGCACTGGCCTGTGCTGTCAGATGCGCTCACCTCTCTTGTGCTGGACGACCAAGACCGCGATCTTTGTGCGCGAGGAGAGCCCCAATTTGGCCAGAATGTGTTCCACGTGCCCGTTCACCGTCCCCGGCGAGATCGCGAGTCGGCCGGCAATGTCCTTGTTGGTCAGGCCATCGGCGATCAGATCGGCAACCTGAAGTTCGCGTTCGGTCAGACTGGCCAGGTGCCGAACGGCCGGGGCCTCCTCGGGTGATTGCTCTCCCAGGGCAAAGGCGATCGCGCCACCGAAGTCCAACGCGCCGCCCTCGCGGTAGGCAGCCTCGAACTCGTGCACGCCGAGTGCCCGACTGATATCGCGCGTGAACTCGTCCGGATTGGCAATGAGGTCGGGGAAGCGCAAGGTGACGGTGCCCACGGTTCGGCCAAGCGCGTCAGAGGCTCCCATCAGGACGGCGGCCCGCCGCGCGTCGTGTTGCTCGCCGGCTATCGAGGCCAGCGCCTGCAGGCATATAACTGCCGAAACCGGGTCGTCTGCCAGTCGGATCAACCGAAGCGACTCCTCGAGACAGTGCACCGCACGGTCGTTGTCTCCCTGACCTCGCGCGGTGAGTGCGATCGACCACAGCGCATACGACCGATACACCGTCTCGCCGTGCGCCTGCGTGATGGCAAGCATCTCCTCATGGCAGGCGAGTGCCTCTGCGATCTGGCCGCGCGCCTGGCGGGACAAACCGAGTAGCAACAGCGCCTCGACCAGTCGCTTGAACTCCCCGCGTGCCCGGGAATCCTCGACGGCCTCTTCCAGGGGTGTCAGATCTTGATCGACATCACCGCGATGGAGCGCGACGTACCCGTCGCTGATCGCGACGAAGACATGCCAGAGCGGGTCTTCCTGCCGCGCATCGAGAGCGCGGCCCTCCTCGATCCGAGCGGTCGCCGCCGCCAGGTCACCTTGGGTCGCGGCGACCACGGCGACGGCGTATAGCGCCTTGGCTCGGTCCGCGGAGGACAAGTCGGATGTTCGTGCCAGGGCTCGGTCGAGCCATCGGCGTCCCTCGCTGAGGAGGCCGCGGGATACCCAGAATTGGTTCATGGCCGCGGCGATCCGGAGCACGCTCTCGCCGGACCCGGACAGGCTGAACTCGAGCGCCTCGCGCACATTCGGCAGGTCCCGGGCGAGGCGCGCGGTCCACTCGAGCTGGTTCGGGCTCATCCACGCGTCGTCGGCATCGAGCGCCAACTGCAGGTACCAGTCGTGATGTCGCCGGCGCAGGGCCAGTCGCTGGCCGGTGTGGTCGAGCTTGTCGCGGCCGAAGTCCCGCACGGTGTCCAGCAATCGGAAGCGGACCCCACCCCTCGATTGCTCCCGGATCAGGATCGACTTGTCCACCAGAGAGGCCAAGGTGTCGACCAGGTCCTGATCGGCCTCGTCATCGGCGCACACGGCCTCGGCGGCCTCGAGGTCGAGACTGCCCGCGAACACCGACAGCCGAGCCCACAGTTGTTGTTCGGCGGGTGTGCACAGGTCGTAACTCCAGCCGATGCACATTTGCAGTGTCTGCTGCCTGCTCGGAGCGTTCCGGCGGCCGCGGGTCAGCAGGGTGTATCGGTCGGTGAGCCGCTGGAGGATCTGCTCGGGTGAAAGCACTTTCAGCCGCGCCACCGCCAGCTCGATCGCCAACGGTAGCCCCTCCAGTCGCGCGCAGATCTGTGCGACGGTGTTGACGTTGTCGCCGGTGAGCTCGAAATCCGGGAGCGCAAACGAAGCCCGTTCGGTGAACAGCGACACGGCATCGAAGTGAGTCGACTTCCGAAGCGAGAGCGGGTGGTGGGCTGGTGGTGTCGTCAGGGGGGAGACCCGGATCACGGATTCGCCGCCGATGTGGAGTGGTTCCCTGCTGGTGACGAGGATGCGGAGCTTCGGGCAGGTGGTCAACAGTGCCTTGGCGAGCTCGGTCACGGCCTCGATCAGCTGTTCGCAGTTGTCGAGCACCAGCAGTCCCGTGCTCGGGTACAGGACCTCGACAAGCACCTCGAGCAGGGGACGGGCCGAGCGGTTCTGCACCCCGACGCCGGCGGCGACCAGCTCGACCACCAACGTCGGATCGCGTAGCTCGCCAAGTTCGACCAGCCACACCCCATCGGGATAGGCCTTTCGCTCCGCCTCGGCCGCACTAATGGCGAGCCTGGTTTTGCCGACCCCCCCGATGCCGGACAACGTCACCAGACGAGAGGCTGACAGGGCTCTGCGTACCTCGGACAGTTCGGCTTTGCGGCCGACGAAGCTGGTCAGCTCCATCGGCAGAGTTGCCACGCTCACCGGAGACCCGTTTCGGCAGAAACCAAATTGACGAGCACTCACCAATTATCGACCACCGGTCAAGAAGACGCTGCGGGTTAGCAGGCAGGCGGTTGAGCACCGGTTCGGGGACGAGGAACAGGACAGCTGACAAATTGCCAACTACGGTGACCATTCACAGGGGGTGTGAATCGTCATCGTAGTAGTCATTTCCCGGCGCTCTGACCTGCGGTGTGACACCTATCGTGACGACGACAGGGCACGATCGTCGTCATCGAAGTTGACATTTGTTCACGGCTGTTCGTTGGCTGAACGAAGTGTGGCGGTAAGGCGGATCGGCAGACTGGTGCGTTCCTGGACCGGCTCACGTGAACTTGGCGAGCAGCACATCGTCGCGATCGGATGGGGGAGGGATCACCCGAGCGTGCTGAACCATCCTCAGCGAAGCGTCGGTCACGCCCTGACGCCAGTTGGTTCTCTCGGGATGCGGGCCCTACCAGTTACTCGGCCGATGACGCAGGTCGGGCGGATATCGCGGCCAGTGAATTCACCCGCGACGGGCGAAGGTGGCTCTCCCACGGGCGATTAGCGTCGCGGTTGACCTGTTGATTCGAGAAGGGACGCCCGTGGCTGAGATCGTGACGCGAGACAACTTCGTCGAGGCTGAAACCGCGCACTACTTCCGGGAGCAGCTCGCCAAGGCCCCGGTCAACGAGTACTTCCACTCAAGGGTGCCGGTGAACGTGGAAACCCAGGTCGTGATCCGGTCGAACGTGGACCTGATCTACTCCTTCGCCGTCGTCGACGTGACCGAGGAGGCCACTTTCTCGCTTGCGCCGTCCAACGAATACCAGGTAGCGGAGATCATCGACGAGAACCATTACGTCGTCGGCGTGATCTACCCCGGTGAGACGTTGACGGTGCGCAACGCCGACCTGTCCGCCGGCACCCATGTGTATGTCGCGGGTCGCACCGCGACTGTCGGCGGGCTCGATCGCGCCCACGAGTTGCAGGACGCGCGCCGGATCACAGCCGCGACCGCCAACCCGTACCGAGGCCGGGAGTTCGACGAGGACACCCGGAAGTCGGTCGGCGCCGAGCTGGAAACCCATGCCGCCGAGGCGGACTTCTCCAAGGGCTTCGGTACCCCAGCCAGTACGGACCCCTACCAGCATCTGCTGGGCGCCCGCCTGGGCTGGGGCGGTCTGCCGCCCGAGGATGCCCAGTACTTCCAGGCGGTGGCCACATCCACCGGTGCCGATGTGTGGACTTTCGATGTTCCGCCGCTGGACTACGAGCACAACGGCTACTTCTCGGTGATCAAGTACGACGGGATGGGCTGGCTCGACGTCGACCGACCCGGCCTGTCCGACAGCGAACTGGTCCGCAACGACGACGGCACCATCAGCATCTGGTTCGGCGACGACCGCGTAGCGAACAAGCCGAACGTCATCCGCACGACCGAGGGGCAGAAGTTCTATTACGGCATGCGTGTCTACCGTCCGCGCGACGTGGAGGAAACTCGTCAATTCATCGAACAGGTTCGGTCGACACCGATCACTCCAGCTGGCTGACAGCTGCACTGCCAGCCGCTCCACTGCAGCCTTGCGCGCACGACCGCAGCATCGACCACCGACCCAGTCCTTCCGAGCCCGTTGGTACACAAGCGAAGCCGGCCAGCATCGATTGGACCGCCAGGCCAGGTCAGCAGGGACCGTTTCTGTATCGCACAGCGACAACAGCCACTCGCACGCCGTGCGATCCGGAGCCGACCTTTGGCCAACTGTCCTGACCAATGGCCAACAATGTTGACGAAGTGGCCAACTTGGGTGACGAATGGCCAACTACGGTGACCGTTCACAGGGGGTGTGAATCATTCATCGGAGTTGTCATCCGCAGGTGCGCCGACCTGTGGTGTGACAACTACCATGGCGACTTTCCGTCGCGATCGTGGTCACGACAGTTGCAATTGTTCGCGCGAGAGCAACGGCTACACCGCGGTTGGCCAACCGATCTCCGTGATGTCGTCGGTGAGGTCGACGATGCCCGCGGACGGGTTCAGCGCGGCCACAATCTCGCCGGTCAGAGGTTCGCCGTTGAAGAGGTGCCGCATCGCCTCAACCTGCTCGGTGCTCGGGGTCCGCTCGTAGTAGGTGGCTGCCCAGCTGGCGTGCTCATCTGCGTCGCGGGTCAGCGCTTCGGCCAGGTCAGGAATTCGCAGTTCACCTGCGAGCAACTGCCAGCTGCCCGTGTCGCACGTCGCCAACCACGAGATGCGATCCATCGAAAAAGCCGGTTCGCCCCAGAAGTACTCGAGCCCTTTGTTCGCGGGCGTATGGGCGGCCCAGCCGGCGGAAGGTGGCGGCACCGCCGGACTCTGGGGTTCGTAGGACTTGAATCCGATGACATCATCCGAGATCAAGGCAAAATACTCGGCGCCTTGCCCGTCTCGGGCCGAAGCCATCGACTGTCCGGAACCCCATTCCGAATTGAACGAGTAGTAGCGGTACTCCCACTCGGGGCACAGGATCGCGTCGATGATCGCGAGGGCCTTGGCCCTCTGCGAAAACGCTCGGCCAACCGGAAGAGCTTCGATGGTATTTCGGTCCATGGATCGAATTTAACTGGGGCGACCGAAACCAACTGGAGCCGGCGGGCCACACAACTCGGGGATCCCTCGGCGTGCTGTCGCGGTGGCAGGCGCCTCGTTGCAGTCGTACCGAGCGCGAGACGAGCGTGCGTCGGCGCTGTGCCAACTATCTGGCAAATTGCCAACTGCGGTGACAACCGTGCCAACTACTTGGCAAATTGCCAACTGCGGTGACCGTTCACAGGGGGCTTGCGGGGCGCTGCTACAGTGGCGCCCATGCAGCGCGCATATTTCTGGTTTAGCAGGCTGGCCCCGGGTGGGCCGGTCGGCGTAACCACGCGCTGACTTCCTCCACCCCGAGCCGCTATCGACCGGCTCGCGGGTGTGCATGCACTCTCCTGGGTCGGCCTGAACGAACAGGACCCCCATGACTCTCACCATCGACACCGATGTGCTCGGCCTCGACGACCAGCGCACCGTCTCGATCAGTCCGTTGGCCGCGCCGGCCGAACTGCGCCGTGAACACGCCGTCGACCCCGCCGTCGCCGCGACGGTGCGCGGCGGCCGGGACGCGACCGTGAACATCCTCGACGGCCGCGACGACCGCCTCATCGTGGTGGTCGGGCCGTGCTCCGTGCACGACACGGACGCCGCGATGGACTACGCGCGCCGGCTCGCGGCGAAGGCCGAGCAGCACCGCGACAATCTGCACATCGTGATGCGGGTGTACTTCGAGAAGCCCCGCACGACGCTCGGGTGGAAGGGTCTGGTCAACGACCCGCACCTCGACGGCAGCTTCGACATCAACACCGGCCTGCGGATGGGACGCAAACTGCTGCTGGACATCTCGTCGCTTGGCCTGCCGGTCGGATGCGAGTTCCTGGACCCGATCACGCCGCAGTACATCGCGGATCTGGTCAGCTACGGCGCGATCGGCGCCAGGACCGCCGCGAGCCAGGTGCACCGCCAGCTCTGCAGCGCGCTGTCCATGCCGGTCGGGATCAAGAACTCGACCGAGGGCGACGTGCAGGTGGCGGTCGACGGGACAAGGGCTGCGGCGGCGAGCCACGTGTTCCCCGGCACCGACCTCAACGGGCTGTCCGCGCTGATCCGCACCGCGGGTAACCCGGATTGTCACGTCATCCTGCGCGGCGGCGACGACGGCCCGAACTACGACGCCGCGACCGTCGCCGACACCATGGCACGGCTGGCGAAGTCCGGCCTGCCCGAGCGGGTCGTCATCGACGCCAGCCACGGCAACAGCCGGAAGGACCACAACAAGCAGGTCGACGTGGTCACCGATGTCGCCGCGCGGATCGAGGCGGGCGAGGCTGGAATCTCGGGGCTGATGCTGGAGAGCTTCCTCGTCGCGGGCCGCCAGGACCTGACCCTCGGTCGGGCGGACGAGCTCACCTACGGTCAGTCGATCACGGACGCCTGCCTGGACTGGGACACCACCGCCGCCCAGCTGGACCGGCTCGCGAGCGCCGTCAGCGCACGCCGCGCGTCCGGAACTGCACGCTGATCCGCGGCCCGATGGGGCGGGTGCTCTTGGGGACCGCGTGCTCCCAGGTCCGCTGGCAGGACCCGCCCATGACCAGCAGGTCGCCGTGGCCGAGCGAGTATCGAAGGGAGGCTCCGCCACCGCGGGGCCGCAGAGCCAGCGTCCTCGCGGCGCCGAGGGAGACGATCGCGACCATCGTGTCCTCGGTGCCGCCGCGCCCGATGGTGTCGCCGTGCCAGGCGACACTGTCGGTGCCGTCGCGGTAGTAGCAGAGCCCGGCGGTGGCGAACGGCTCGCCGAGTTCTTGCCGGTAGTGGGCGTCGAGGGCCGTCCTGGCCTCGGTGAGCAGGGGGTCGGGGAGCGTGGCTTCCTCGGCGTAGAAGCTCACCAGCCGCGGGACGTCGACCACGCGGTCGTACATTTGCCTGCGCTCGGCCCGCCACGGGACCGTGTCGACGAGATCGGTGAACAGTCGCTCCGATCCCTGCAGCCAGCCCGGTCGCACGTCGATCCAGGCGCCGGCGGTCAGGTCCTGCCTGTGGACGCAGTCGCCCAGCGGCTCGAACCGAGCGCCCTCGGTCGGGTCGTCGAACAGCGACGCCTGCACTGCGATGTCCACGGGCGGAATTCTACGCCGGTATCGAACAATTGTTCTAGTGTTGTGCTAATCGGCGGTGAGCTCCGCGAGCTGCTCGGCCGCGGTGATATTGCCCAGGTCGGCGAGGCGCCGCAGCTCGTCCAGATCGTCCCGTTCGGTGGCGAGTTCGATGAGCTGGTCGACTGCGTCGGAGCTCCCGCCCTCGGCGAGGCGCCGCAGTTCCTGCATGTCGCCCAGCTCGCCTGCGAGCTGGATCAGTTCGTCGGTCGCGTCGGAGCTTTCGCCGTCGGCGAGGCGTCGCAACTCGTCCATATCGCCCAGCTCGACTGCGAGTTGGACCAGTTCGTCGAGGGCGTTCTCGTCGCCGTCCTCGGCCCGCTCTCGTAGGGCGGACAGGTCGTGGTCGGTCATGATCGGCAACCTCTCAGTTGTGGGGAGCCGGAAGTGCTCCCGATCGGCGGAGTTCGTCGCGATGCGTGTGCCATTCGTCGCGCAGGGCCGGCAGTCGCTCGCTGAGGAACTCGGCAAGGGCGACCATCTCCTCGAGTGGTGCGCGACGGTCGGGCGGGGCGTCGGCCAGCAGCGCCAGTCCTTCCCGGAACAGTGCCGCGTGCTCGCGATGGACGGCGGAATCGAAGTTCTGGGGTTGCCGGCTGACGGGGTCAAGGCTCACCCGGTCCACCCGCTCGCCCGCGGCACGGGTCCGCCGCGCCATCCGGTAGCTCTCGAGTAGCTTGACGGCACCGGTCACGGCGCTCCGGCTCGCCAGCAAGGCATCGCCCAGTTCGTCGATCGTCTGCTGTGGCGGATCGCAGACGAACAGGTATCCCAGCAGCCGACCCGCCATCGGCGGGAACCCGTATTGGCGCGCATAGAAGCGGCCGACATGGTCGGCGAAGATCAGCTGCGTGTCGTGTGGCACCCCTCGACGGTAACAGTGTTGACTGAGATGACACGGATATGTGTCATTTAGGTTGGAGGTCCAGTGGTGCTCAACTGGCCCGCGACAGCGGTGTGCGGACCGTGCGAACCTCATCGCCATGATCACCGGCGCGGCAGTTCTCGGGGTCTCGGCGGTCGCACTCGGCATGGTGCTCACCCCGGGACCGAACATGATGTACCTCGTCTCCCGCAGCGTCACCCAGGGCAGGCGCGCGGGGCTGATCTCACTCGGCGGCGTGGCCGTCGGTTTCGCCTGCTACCTGGCGGCCGCGACCGCGGGGATCTCGGCAGTCTTCGTCGCGGTGCCGCACCTCTACCTCGCGGTGAAGCTCGCGGGCGCGGGCTATCTGGGCTGGCTGGCCTGGCAGGCGCTCCGGCCGGGCGGGGCCTCGGTGTTCGCGCCCCGGCGGTTGCCCGCCGATTCCGCCACGCGCCTTTTCACGATGGGGCTGGTCACGAACCTGCTGAACCCGAAGATCGCCATCATGTACCTGGCGCTGATCCCGCAGTTCATCGATCCGGCGGCGGGGCGGGTCTGGGCCCAGAGTCTCGGTCTCGGCGGCGTGCAGATCGCGGTCGCGCTGACCGTGAATGCGGCGATAGTCGTTGCGGCAGGAACCATTTCGACCCTCCTCGACGCCCGGCCCGGCTGGTTGAGGGTGCAGCGCTACGTGATGGGATCTGTGCTCGGCGGGTTGGCCGTCACCCTCGCCCTAGACAGGTCCCGGCCGGCGGTCGCCTGACCGGCGGCGATGCGCCCCCGGATTCCTTCGTCCGTTGATGGTCGGCGGGGCGTCCAGCTGCCTATGATCGACACAGCGGTAGCCGAGCGCGGATGGATCGGGGTGTCCAGATGCAAATAGCGGACGTGTTGCGGAACAAGGGCCCGGCGGTGGCGACGGTCGGGCCGGGGATCACGGTCAATGCGCTGATCGGCGAACTCGCCAGGCACAACGTGGGCGCCCTCGTCGTTGTCGAGAACGACGAGGTGGTCGGCATCGTGACCGAGCGCGACGTGGTGCGCCGCATCCACGAGCGTGGCGCCGACCTGCTGAACGCCCGGGTCGGGGACATCATGACCACGGCGGTCTTCGCCTGCCTGCCGACCGACAGTGTCGACAGCCTCGCCGAGACCATGACCGAGCGCCGGATCCGGCACCTGCCCGTGATCGTGGACGGTCAACTGGTCGGCATCGTCAGCATCGGCGACGTGGTGAAGAGTCGGATCGGCGAACTGCAGGGCGAACGCGACCAACTCGAGGCCTACATCGAACACGGCTGAAGGGAGCCGACCATGGCGGAGACCATGCGCGCCGCACGATTCCATGCCGACTCCAAAAAGACTGTGGTGGAAGATGTCCCGATACCCGAGCCGGGTCCGGGGGAGGTGCTCGTCAAGGTCGAGTACTGCGGGATCTGCCACTCCGACCTGAGCCTGATCAACGGAACCTTCCCGGCGATGCTGCCGGTCGTCACCCAGGGTCACGAGTCCTCGGGCACCATCGCGGGACTCGGTGCGGGAGTGTCGGGCTGGGCGGTGGGCGACCGGGTCATCCCGTCCGCAGGCAAGGCCTGCCTCCGGTGCCGCAACTGCAGGCGCGGGGATCTCACCAACTGCTTGAACATCCAGCTGATGGCATTCGCCTACGACGGCGCCTGGGCCGAGTACACGGTGGCGCAGGCAGGCGGGTTGACCCGGATCCCCGACAACGTCCCGTTCGATCAGGCGGCGATCCTGGCCGACGCGGTGTCCACGCCCTACGGCGCCGTCGTGCGCACCGGGGAGGTCAGGGTCGGTGAGGTCGTCGGGGTGTGGGGCGTCGGCGGCATCGGTACCCACATCGTGCAGCTCGCGCGCCTGGTCGGTGCGGTCCCGATCCTCGCGTTCGACATCAACCCGGTGGTCCTGCAGCGGGCCATCGAACTCGGCGCGGACTACGCGTTCGACTCCCGGGATCCGGACCTGAGGGCGAAGGTCGCCGAGGCCACCGGCGGCAAGATGCTCGACGTCGCGTTCGATTCGGCGGGTCTCGCCGTCACGTTCTCCCAGGCGTTGGACTGCCTCGCCGTCGGCGGCAGGCTCATCGTGGTCGGGCTCAGCGACCAGGAAGCGCTACTCGGCACCACCACCGCCTTCGGGCTGTCGAAGAAGCAGGTCAAGGGCCATCTCGGCTACAAGAACGTCGACATCGAGACTCTGGCGGAGCTACTGTCCCGCGGTCGTCTCGACGTCTCGCGCTCGATCAGCGAGATCGTCTCGCTGGAGGACGTCCTGGTGGGCATCGAGAAGCTGGACAAGCACGAGGGCGATCCGATCAGGATCCTGGTCAGGCCCTGAGTCCCCGGACGCTGTCGGTCCCCGGTCGTACTGTCGCGACATGGGATACGAATTTCAGGTCACAGTGGACGCCGCCGACCCGCACACCCAGGCCAAGTGGTGGGCGCAGACCCTCGGCTGGCGGGTCGAGCCGAGCGACGAGGACTTCATTCGGCGGATGGTCGCGGCCGGCCACGCCACCGAGGAGGAGACCCAGGTCTTCGAGGGCACCCTGGTCTGGAAGCTGGGTGCCGCGATCAGCGACCCCGAGCACCAGGAGCGCCCGCGGGTGCTGTTCCAGCTGGTGCCCGAGGCGAAGTCGGTGAAGAACCGGCTGCACCTCGATGTCCGGGTCGGCGAGGACAAGCAGGCGGTGGCCGATGCCCTCGTCGCCCGCGGCGCGACGATCCTGCATCGCGGGCAGGTGGGTCCGCAGTGGTGGATCACGATGGCCGACCCCGAGGGCAACGAGTTCTGCGTCAGCTGAGCGACTGCCCGGCGGCTAGCGGTAGGCGCCAGGGGTCTCGCCGGTCCACCGCTTGAAGGCACGCCGGAACGCACTGGGCTCGGAGAACCCCAGCCGCGCCGACAGGTCGTCAACGGACTCGCCGCGGCCGAGTCCGGAGATGGCCGCGTCGCGGAGCACCTCCTCCCGGAGCTGATTGAGTGAGGTGCCCTCCTGGCGCAGCAGCCGGCGCAGGTGCGGGACGCTGATCGAGAGCATCTCCGCGATGTCATCGGCGGTGGAGGTGCGGCCCTTGACGCCGGACTCGAGGACCTTGCGGACCTGCGCGGAGGCCGTGCTGTCGTAATCCCGTTCGGAGAAAAGCAGATTCGGAGACTCCCGCAGGTAATCCTCCAGCGTCTCCTCGGTCTGGATGATCGGCGCACGCATCACGGCGTTGTCGAATTCGAGTGCGGCCATGTCGGCGCCGAAGGTGACCTTGACGCCGAAGATCACGTCGTAGTTCCGGGCCAGCGACGGATCCGGAGCCGGATACGGCACTTCCACCGAGATCAGCTTGACCCGCCTGCCGACCAGCCAGGCCGCGAACCGGTGCAGGAGTATGAGCTCGAAGTCGGTGAGCAGGCGGTCGGCGGCGTCCGCGGTCGCGGCGGGCAGCGCTTCGTCCCGCCGGGGGATCACGACCTGGAGCCGGGTGGTCGACTCGCCGGTCCGGATCCGCAATTGCGGCGGACCAGGGAGTGCCCGCATGACGTCAGCCATCCGCTCGAGCGCGCTGCCGAGGTCGGGGGTGTGGATCAGCGACAGGCAGACCAGCTTGAAGGTGCCGCGGGGCACCGGTGCAGCGCCGAGACCGAACAGCTCGTCGCCGGTCAGTTGCCAGGCCGCCTGGGTGAACAGCGTCAGCTGGTCGGCGGTCAACCGTGCGTTCTCGTCGCGCAGCATGGGCAGGGTGATGCCCGCGGCCGCAAGGGGGATGGACATGTCGAACCCGCCGCTCGCCGCCAAGGCGGCGGCCCTGCGCACGAAGTCCGCGGGAATTGTGCGCTGACTCATCGCCGCGTCACCACCGCCCGGCCAGCCCCATGAGGCGCTCGGCGGCCTCGGCGAGCACCTCGTCGCGCTTACAGAATGCGAAGCGGACCACGTGATTCCACGGCGCCTTGTGGTCCGTGAAGACGCTCACCGGCACCGCGGCCACGCCGATCCGCTCCGGCAGTGCGCGGCAGAACGCCTCGCCGTCGGTGGTGCCGAACGGGGTGATGTCCGCGCACACGAAGTAGGTGCCGCCGCTCACGTGCACCCCGAATCCCGCCTCGCGCAGGGCCCCGCTGAGCACGTCCCGCTTGCGCTGCAGGTCTTCTCGCAGACCCGTCACCCAGGCCTGCTCGTGGGTCAGCGCGTGCGCGACCGCGGGCTGGAACGGGCCACCCGCGACGAACGTCAGGAACTGCTTGGCCGAGCGGACCGCGTCCACGAGCTCGGCGGGGCCGCACACCCAGCCCGTCTTCCATCCGGTCACGCTGAAGGTCTTGCCCGCGCTCGACACGGTGATCGTCCGGTCCGCCATTCCCGGCAGCGACGCCAGGGGGGTGTGAGTGCGCCCGTCGAAGACCAGGTGCTCGTACACCTCGTCGCTCAGCACCAGCAGGTCGCGCTCGACGGCGAGCTCGGCGACGGCCCGCAGCTCCGCGTCCGTGAACACCGTGCCGGTCGGGTTGTGCGGGGTGTTGAGCACCAGCATCCGGGTGTTCGGACCGATCGCGGCGCGCAGCGCGTCCAGATCGAGAGTGAAGCCGTCGCCGTCCGGGACCAGGGACACGGACCGGCGAACGCCACCGGCGAGGGCGACGGCCGCGGCGTACGAGTCGTAGTACGGCTCGATGAGCACCACCTCCTGGCCCGGTTCGACCAGGCCGAGCAGGGTCGCGCTGATCGCCTCGGTGGCGCCGACCGTCACCAGCACCTCGGTGTCCGGGTCGTACTCCAGGCCGTATCGGGCCGCGCGGTCGGCGGCGATCGCCTCGCGCAGGACCGGCATCCCCGGACCCGGCGGATACTGGTTGAGACCGTCGGCGATCGCGGATCTGGCGACCTCGAGCATCGCGTTCGGGCCGTCCGTGTCGGGAAAGCCCTGGCCCAGGTTGATCGCGCCCGTCCGCACGGCGAGCGCTGTCATCTCCGCGAAGATGGTGGAGCTGAACGGTTGCAGGCGCGAGACCGTCTGCGAGTGGCGTGCTGCGGGCATCGTCACAGCTTATTCGCCGTCCTGGCGGGTTCAGACCGCATGGTCGACGAACTGCCTGCGCCCCGACTCGGCAAACCGCAGCAGGGCGTGGCCGGACCGTTCTACCGTCGATACATGAGCGCCGCGATCGAGATCTCGGACCTGGTAAAGACCTTCGGCCGAACGCGGGCCCTGGACGGCCTCGAGCTCCAGGTGCGCACCGGGGAGGTGCACGGCTTCCTCGGCCCCAACGGCTCGGGCAAGTCCACCACCATCCGGGTGCTGCTCGGCCTGCTCCGCGCCGACAGCGGCGAGGTGCGACTGCTCGGTGGCGACCCATGGCGGGAGGCGGCCGCACTCCACAAGCGTCTCGCCTATGTCCCAGGCGACGTCAATCTGTGGCCGAACCTCTCTGGCGGCGAGGTGATCGACCTGCTCGGACGGTTGCGCGGCGGCCTCGACGAGCGACGCCGGGCCGAGTTGCTCGAGCGGTTCGACCTGGACCCGACCAAGAAGGGCCGGACCTACTCCAAGGGCAATCGGCAGAAGGTGGCGCTCGTCGCGGCCCTGTCCTCCGACGTGGAACTGCTGATCCTCGACGAGCCCACCTCCGGGTTGGATCCGCTCATGGAGGCGGTGTTCCAGGAGTGCATCGCGGAGGTCACGGGGCAGGGGCGCACGGTGCTGCTGTCGAGCCACATCCTCGCCCAGGTGGAGGCCCTGTGCGACCGACTCACGATCATCCGGCTCGGAAAGTCGATCGAGACCGGCAGCATGGCCGACCTGCGGCACCTCACCCGCACCTCCATCGCCTGCGAGACCAGGAGCCCGGCGACCGGTCTGACCGAGCTGGCCGGTGTGCACGACCTGGTGGTGGAGGGGACAAGGGCCCGGTTCCAGGTGGACACGGGCGAACTGGACGGGGCGATCACGCACCTCACCCGTTTCGGCATCCGCACCCTCACCAGTCAGCCGCCGACCCTGGAGGAGTTGTTCCTGCGGCACTACGGCGACGAGCTCGCGGCGGCAGGGGTGGACGAATCGTGACAACGCTGGCCGGCACCGCGACACTGACCCGGTTCGGTTTCCGGCGCGAGAGATTCGCGCTGGTCCTGTGGGCCCTCGCCGGCGCCTTCGTCTACTACTCGCAGGCCGTCGGGGTCGACATCGCGTATCCGACCCAGCCGGAGCTCGATGCCGTCGCCGCCAGCATGGAGGGCAACGCGGCCATGGTGGCCATGGCCGGACCGCCGCGCGCCCTCGACACGATCGGGGGCCAGGTGGCCTTCCAGGCCAGCGCCTTCGGGATGATCGTCGCGGGCCTGATGAGCATGTTCGTGATCGGACGGCACACCCGTGCCAACGAGGAAACCGGCCGCGACGAGCTGATCCGGTCCTCGGTTGTCGGGCGCCACGCCCCCTTCGCCGCGTCCGCGATCATCGTGACGGCGGCGAACGTGCTCTACGGCGCGGTGGTCGCGCTCAGCCTGATCTCCTACGGTCTGGCCGCGGCGGGATCGCTTGCCCTCGGCGTCGGCGCCACCTGCGCGGGCCTGGTGTTCGCGGCGGTCGCCCTACTGGCCGCGCAGATCACCGAGAACACCAGGACCGTCTACGGCATCACCGGGGCCGCGATCGGCGTGGCGTACGTGCTGCGCGCGGTCGGCGACGTCGGAAGTGGTGCGCTGTCGTGGCTTTCGCCGCTTGGCTGGGGCCAGGCGATGCGGCCGTACGACGGCGAGATCTGGTGGCCTGCGCTGCTGTCGCTTGCCGTCGCCGCGGCCGTCGGCCTCGCCGCGCTCCGCGTGTTGGACCATCGTGACGTCGGCGCGGGCGTGTTCCCCCCGAGGCCGGGCCCGGCCCGGGCTCCGCAGGGGTTGCTCGGCGAGTTCGGGCTCGCCTGGCGACTGCAGCGCGGCACGCTGGTCGGCTGGTCGGTCGGGTTGTTCCTCGGCGGATTGGCGTTCGGCACGATCGGCAATGACGTCGGCGACCTGCTCGGCGATGTCGACATCGGTGAGTTGCTGGGGCAGGAGAGTGCGAGCATGGTCGACGCGTTCTACGCGATGGCCGCCGCGATGCTGGCCATGATCGGGTCCGCGTACACGATCTCCTCCGCGCTCCGGCCGCGTGCGGAGGAGGCGGCCGGGCATCTCGAGCCGCTGCTCTCCACCGCGCTGACCCGGATCCGCTGGATCGCGGGCCACGGGGTGATCACGCTGGTCGGTTCGGCCCTGGTGCTGGCGCTCGCGGGTCTCGGGATGGGGCTCATGTACGGGATCATCGCCGGCGACATTGAGCAGGTGCCCCGGATGCTCGGCGCGACCCTCGTCTACCTGCCGGCGGTCTGGGTACTGGGCGGGCTCACCCTGCTCCTGTTCGGCCTCCTGCCGCGGCTCGCCTCCGCCGCCTGGATCGGCCTGGCCTTCTGCTTCTTCGTCCTGATGTTCGGGACGACGCTGAAGCTCCCGGACCGGCTGATGAGCGTCTCGCCGTTCGAGAACCTTCCGTTGGTGCCCGCGGTGGACTTCCGGTTGGCGCCATTGCTGGTCACCACACTCGTCGCGGGCACGCTGTGCCTGCTGGGGACGGCGGCCTTCCGGCGGCGCGATCTGCAGACGAACTGAGGGTTGTCACGTTTTCCGGGGCTGTCTCGTCCAAGGAGTAGGCGGCACGAACGGTCGCCGCAAGTGAAACAGGAGGGCGTCATGACTCGAATCCAGCCGGTGGCTCCGAAGGATGCCGGACCGCTGATCAAGGTGGCCTACAAGTTCGCAGGCCGCAGGTTCGGCGCGGTGCCCGAGCCCTTCACCGTGTTGGCGAATCATCGCAAGCTCTTCGTGGCCTGCGCCCGGCACGAGATGGCGGCGGAGAAGGCCTCCAAGGTGCTGCCCGCGAACGTCCGCGAGCTGGCGGTGTACCGGGTCGCGTGGACCGTCGGGTGCTCCTGGTGCGTGGACTTCGGCACCATGTTGCAGCGCCTCGACGGCCTCGACATCGAGCGGCTCCAGAAGATCGGCGACTACGAGAACTCCCCGCTCTACAGCGAGGACGAACGCGCGGCGATCGCTTACGCCGACGCGGTGACGGCAACTCCGGGGACTGTGACCGACGAGCAGGTGGCGGACCTGGAACGCCGGTTCGGCAAGGACGGGGTCGTCGAACTGACCTATCAGATCGGGCTGGAGAACATGCGGGCCCGGATGTACTCCGCGCTCGGGATCACCGAGCAGGGGTTCAACTCGGGGGACGCGTGCCGGGTTCCGTGGGCCGATCAGGCGGTCACGGGGCAGGCCGGTCCGGGAGCCTGACACCCGCGAACTTCTCCGGGTTCGCGATGTCGTAGGCGGCGCTCACCTTGCCGTCGCGGACGGTGAATCCTCCCACGCGCGACGGGAAGCCCGGGTGGGTCTCGTCCCCGGGCGACCCGTGCGTGTAGAAACCGAGCTGGCCGTTGACCATAGCCGGTTCGAGCGCCAGGAGTGCCTGTGGCCCATAGCGATTGATCAGGCCGAGGAAGAAACGGGCGAACTTGTCGGATCCGTGGATGACGTTGACGGCCGTGCGGGTGGTGCCGTTGGCGTCGCCGATCACCAGGGCGTCCGGGTGCAGCGCGTCCAGCACGGCCTGGAGGTCGCCCGCTGCCATCGCGGCCATCAGCCGGCCGACCGCCTCCGCATGCTCGTCGTCCGGGGTCCGCCTCTCGGCGCCGGCCGCCGCGCGCCGTCCGCGCGAGGCCAGTTGCCGGGTCGCGGCGGTCGAGGTGCCGAGGATCCCCGCGATCTCGTCGAAGGGGACGCCGAACCCGTCATGAAGCACGAACGCGGTGCGCTGATCCGGGCCGAGAGTGTCAAGCACCACCATCGCCGCCAAACGTGCATCCTCCTCGCGCACAACGGCTTCCAGTGGGTCGATCGACTCCGAGGATCCGAGGGGCATCACAATCGGCTCCGGAAGCCACTGCCCGACATAGCTTTCGCGCCGGACGGCGGCGCTACGAAGATGGTCGAGGCAGATCCGTCCGACCACGGTGGTCAACCAGGCGCGTAGGTCGCGGACGGAGTCGGGGTCGGTCTCGCTGAGCCGGAGCCAGGCCTCCTGCACGGCGTCCTCGGCGTCGGACACGCTGCCTGTCATCCGATAGCCGACCGACAGCAGGTGACGGCGGTGGGATTCGAAGGTCTCGGCGAGTGCGACGGTGCCCATGGCGTCGATTCTACGAACGAGTTCGACTTAAAACCCCGGTGAACCGAACTGTTCCCGATGGTCACGGCGTCCGTCATCTTTGACGCATCATCCAGCCACGCCCGACCTGAGGACTCAGACCATGGCATCACCGACGCCCAAGAGACGATCAACGCAGCCGCGACCCCTGCGCGCACTCGCGGCTCTCGCCGCGCTTCTGACGATCGGTTCCCTGGTCAGTGCGTGCGCGGGGTCGTCCGAGACCGAACAGACCGCGGATGGCAAGGCCGTGCTGCGCTACCAGGGCGCGGCCGGACAGGTCACCTTCCCGGAGCTGGCAGCAGACCTCGGCTACTTCCAGAGCATCGAGCTGAAATGGGTGGGGGACACCACCAGCGGGCCACAGGACATCCAGTCCGTGGCGACCGGGCAGACGGAGTTCGGCAGCGCGTTCAACGGCGCGATCGTCAAGCTTCGCTCCGCGGGCTCTCCGATCACCTCGGTGGTGAGCTCGTACGGCGCCGACCAGGGTGACTTCACCGGCTACTTCGCGCTCGAGGGCGCGCCCATCGCCGGCGCGCGGGACCTGATCGGCAAGAAGGTCGGCATGAACACCCTTGGTGCCCATCATGAATTCGTGGTGCGCGAATGGCTGGCCAAGCAGGGGCTCACCCCCGACGAGATCAAGCAGGTCGAGCTGATCGTGGTTCCCCCGATCAACACCGAGCAGGCGCTCAGGGAAGGGCAGATCGACGTCGCCGCGCTCAAGGGTGTCTTCCGGGAAACCGCCGTCGACCGCGGCGGCCTGCGTCCGCTCTTCACGGATTCGGCCATCTTCGGGGACTTCAGCTACGGCACCTACGTCCTGCGTGACGACTTCATCGCCAAGAATCCCGAGGCCGCGAAGGACTTCACACAGGGCGTGGCACGCGCGGTCCGATGGACCCAGACCACACCGCGGGACCAGGTCGTGGCCAGGTTCAAGGAGATCATCGGCAAGCGGGGCCGCAACGAGAACACGAGTTTGACCGACTACTGGCGGAGTCCGGGCATACCGGTCGCGGGGGCGGTCATCGCCGACCGCGAGCTGCAGACCTGGATCGACTGGCTGGTCAGAAACGGCGAACTGAAGCCGGGTGAGTTGACGGCGGCCGACCTGTTCACCAACGAGTTCAACCCCTATGCGAACGGTGCTTACACCGCCACCAGCGGTGCCGACGGACAGGCATTGGGGGCAGGGAAATGACCACAGAACCCAAGCTCCGGCTCGACCGGGTCAGCAAGCACTTCGGCATCCGCGGGTCCGATGAGCGGTTCACCGCGATCGAGAACATCAGCATCGACGTCGCCGACGGCGAATTCCTCGTCCTGGTCGGCCCGAGCGGCTGCGGCAAGTCCACCCTGCTCGACCTCTTGGGCGGCCTGACAACACCGTCGTCCGGACGGATCCTGCTCGACGGTGAACCGATCACCGGACCCGGCCTCGACCGGGGGATCGTCTTTCAGCAGTACGCGCTGCTGCCGTGGCGGACGGCCCTGCACAACATCGAATTCGGTTTGGAGGCAAAGGGCCTACCGAAACGGGAGCGGCGGGAGATCGCCGACCACTACCTCGAATTGGTCGGGTTGCAGGGGTTCGGCGACCGGTACCCGCACGAGCTGTCGGGCGGGATGAAGCAACGGGTCGCCATCGCACGGAGCCTGGCGTTCGACCCGGAGGTGCTGCTCATGGACGAGCCGTTCGCGGCGCTCGATGCCCAGACCAGGGAGTCCCTGCAAGACGAGTTGCTGCGGATCTGGCGCACCACCGGCAAGACCATCCTGTTCATCACGCACGGCATCGACGAGGCCGTGTACCTCGGGCAGCGGGTGGCGGTGCTCACTTCGCGGCCGGGCCGTGTGAAGACGGTGGTCGACATCGACATCGACCGCACCTCGGCGGATGTCCGCTCCGACGCGCGCTTCCGGGAGTTCCGCCACCACATCTGGAGCCAACTACAGGACGAGGTGGCGCGCGCTCAGCATCAAGAACTCGAGGTGGCGGCGCCCGCACAGAAGGAGACGGCTCATGTCTAGTGTCGAACTGCTCGCGCCGCCGGTCGCCGCCCGCGGCCACGTGCCACGCTCCGCGCAGGCGGCACCGCGGCGTCCGGGGGCTCTCGCCCGCGGCGGCCGGGCGGTCGGTGCCACCGCGTGGCGGGTGCTCAAGCCATCGCTGGCGATCGGTCTGTTCCTGCTGCTGTGGGAGCTGGCCCCGCGCCTTGGCCTGGTGGACAAGGTGTTCCTGCCGCCGTTCTCCGTGGTGGCGGGCGCCTTCGGCGACCTGGCCGCCAGCGGCGAGCTGTGGAACCATGCCTCCGCGAGCCTGAGCCGGGCGCTGACCGGGTTCGCGGTCGCCATCGCGATCGCCATCCCGCTCGGCGTCGCCATTGCGTGGTACCGCCCGGTGGCCGAGTTCGTGAATCCGATCCTCGAGCTGCTGCGCAACACGGCCGCGCTCGCGCTGCTGCCGGTCTTCGTGCTCGTGCTCGGCATCGGGGAGACCTCGAAGGTCGCCCTGGTGATCTACGCGAGCACCTTCCCGATCCTGCTGAACACCATCTCGGGAGTCCGGACGGTGGATCCACTGCTGGTCAAGTCCGCCCTGTCGTTGGGACTCACGCCGATCCGGCTGTTCCAGAAGGTGATCCTGCCCGCCGCCGTCCCGACCATCTTCACCGGCATCCGGATGGCGGCAGCATCCTCGATCCTCGTCCTCATCGCCGCCGAGATGGTGGGCGCCAAAGCAGGGTTGGGATATCTGATCACGGCCTCGCAGTACAACTTCCAGATCCCGAAGATGTACGCCGGCATCATCGCGATTTCGCTTCTCGGTCTCGTCTTCAACGGAATCCTCATCCTCGCCGAGCGCCGCCTGTCTCGCTGGCGCGTCGGCCCGATCTAAGGAGATCATCGCAATGTCTCAGCGGTCCAAGCAGTTTCACCTCAATGCGTTTCTCATGGGCGTCGGCCACCACGAGGCGGCCTGGCGTCACCCGCGCACCGATGCCGACGACGTGCGGTCGGTCGAGCATTTCGCCGAGCTCGGCCGGATCGCCGAACGGGGCAAGCTCGATTCGGTGTTCTTCGCCGACGGCCTCGCCGTCGGCCCTCGCATCAAGCACAACGCGCTGTCCACCTTCGAGCCCGTCACCCTGCTCACCGCGATCGCGGGCGCAACGGAGCACATCGGGTTGATCGCCACCTCGTCGACCACCTACAGCGACCCGTTCACCACCGCCCGCAAGTTCGCGTCGCTCGACCACATCAGTGGTGGCAGGGCGGGCTGGAACATCGTCACCAGCGCAGGCGAGGACGAGGCCGCCAACTTCGGCCTCGACGGGATCCCGGATCACCTCGGCAGGTATCAGCGCGCCGAGGAGTTCGTCGACGCAGCGGTCGCCCTGTGGGACAGCTGGGAGGACGATGCCGTCGTGCTGGATCCGGGCACAGGGGTGTTCGCCGATCCGGACAAGGTGCACGCGATCGACCACGAGGGCGAGCACTTCCGGATCCGGGGCCCGCTGAACTCGCCGCGCTCACCGCAGGGCCGCCCTCTGCTGGTGCAGGCGGGCTCGTCCGAGAGCGGGAAGGAGTTCGCGGCGCGGTATGCCGAGGCGGTGTTCACCGCGCAACGCACGCTCGCCCAGGGGCAGGAGTTCTATCGCGATCTCAAGGCCCGGGTGACCGCGCACGGGCGTAACCCGGACGAGTTGAAGGTGTTGCCGGGGATCGTCCCGTTCATCGCCCCGACCGAGGCCGAGGCGAGGGCGCTCGAGCGGGAGTTCACCGATCTGATCTCGCCCGACTACGCGCTCCGGCAACTGTCCGCCATCCTCCGCGTCGACCTCACCGAGCACTCCCTCGACGCGCCCCTGCCGCCGTTGCCGCCCGTGCACGAGATCCAGGGCAACAAGAGCCGCTACGAGCTGGTCAAGGAGCTGGCCGAATCCGACGCGCTGACCGTGCGGGAGCTCATCGGGCTGCTCGGGGGCGGGCGCGGGCACCGGACCTTCGCAGGCACCCCGGAGCAGATCGCGGACGAGCTCCAGCTGTGGTTCGAGCAGGGGGCCGCCGACGGCTTCAACATCATGCCGCCCTTCCTGCCCGGCGGTCTGACCGATTTCGTCGACCAGGTGGTGCCGATCCTGCAACGCCGCGGGCTGTTCCGTCCGGAGTACACGGCGTCGACCCTGCGCGGGCACTACGGGCTGGCGCATCCGGTCAGCCAGTTCGCCGCATCGCAGGCCAGGAACAGCGCATGAGCGAAGCCTGATGGGCCGGCCGGCTCCTCGGTAGGATCAGCGCATGCGTTTCGGGATGTTCGTACCGCAGGGTTGGCGTCTGGACCTGGTGGGCATCGACCCGGCCGAGCAGTGGGACGCGATGAAGTCGGTCACACTGCGGGCCGAGTCCGGACCGTGGGAGTCGGCCTGGGTGTACGACCATTTCCACACGGTGCCCGCGCCAACCGACCAGGCCACGCACGAGGCCTGGTCGGTGATGTCGGCGCTCGGCGCGGTGACCTCCACCATCCGGCTCGGGCAGATGTGCACCGCGATCAGCTACCGCAACCCCGCCTACCTGGCCAAGATCGCCGCCACCGCGGACCTCATCTCGGGTGGCCGAATCGAGATGGGCATCGGTGCGGGCTGGTACGAACACGAATGGCGTGCCTACGGTTACGGATTCCCTTCCGCCGGTGAGCGTCTGGCCCGTCTCGACGAGGGCGTACAGATCTTGCGGCAGGCCTGGAGTACCGGGTCCGCGACCCTGGACGGCAAGCACTATCGGATCGACGGTGCCATCGTGCGACCGCTGCCGCTGCAGGAGGGCGGCATCCCGCTATGGATCGCGGGCGGCGGCGAAAAGGTGACCCTCAAGATCGCGGCGAAGTACGCCCAGTACACCAATTTCGACGGCACCCTCGAGGGCTTCACCCAGAAGTCCGCCGTGCTCAAGGAGCACTGCGCGGCGGTCGGCACCGACTTCGACGCGATCGTGCGCTCGGCGAACTACAACGTGGCGATCGGTGCCACCGAGGCGGAGGTCGAGGACCGTCTTGCCGGGACCAAGGCCAGGATGGCGAAGTTCGTGGGCGAGGACCTCGCGGAGGCATCGATGGCGGCGTTCCGCGGGATGCCGGCGGTCGGGACGCCCGAGCAGATCATCGAGAACCTGACAGCGCTGCGCGATCAGGGCTTGAGCTACGGGATCTGTTATTTCCCCGAGGCCGCGTACGACACCTCGGGCATCGAGCTGTTCGAACGCGAGGTGATCCCCGCGCTGGCGGGGACGTGAGGCAGGAGCCGACATGTTCGTGGAATCGCTCAGCGACGAGGGTCTGTGGCTGACGCCACCGGGACCCGGCGACGTCGAGTCCATCACCCGGTGCTGTCAGGACGAGGCGGTGGGGGAGTGGACCACACTGCCGGTGCCGTACGCCCACGACGACGCGCAACGGTTCGTCGAGCGGGTGGTGCCCGTCGGTTGGGCGGACCGCAGCCCCACCTGGGCGATGCGGCACACCCCTGCGGGCGCCGTGGTCGGGATGATCGGTCTCGCCTGCCGTGACGACTCGGCCGCGGACATCGGCTTCTGGCTGAACCAGGCGGTCCGTGGCCGCGGCCTGATGGCCAGGGCGGTGAACCTGGTGTGCGACTTCGGTTTCCGTCCGGACGGTATGGCGCTGGAACGGATCGAGTGGCGCGCGTACGTCGGCAACAAGCAGTCCGCCTCCGTGGCGCGGCGGGTGGGCTTCCGATTCGAGGGCACGCTGCGTGCGGGCGGTCTCCAGCGCGGGCGCAGGCGCGACGAATGGGTCGCAGGCCTGCTCTACGCGGATCCTCGGGAGCCGGCCGGGGGCTGGCCGGATCTCGGCTAGCGCAGGTCCGCCGGGTCGACGGGGATCTGCTGGTTCTCGGCGCGCGGGACCTGCTCGGCCAGCGGGATCGACTTCGCCAGCAGCTTCCACTCCGCGCCGCTGATCGAGTCCGCCGCCCGCCGGATCACCTTCTGGTCCTTGGTGCCCCAGGCGATCGGCATCGGGCTGACCATCTGCCAGGTGTCCGCGGTGGACTTGTTGCTGCGGTCGGCGAGCACCGCGATCGAGGGCACCCGCTCGCCGACGTTGGTCAGCGAATGCCCCGGCAGCGCCCGGATGTTGCGGGTGACCAGGGCGTAGTGCGGGCGATCCGCGGACGGCTTGGCCACGTCCACCAGCGCCAGCAGCGTGGCCCCGCGGGGCCTGGCCACCGCCACCACGGCGGGCACCAGCGGGCCCTCGGCGTAGAGCTTCTCGACCGAGCCGACCTTCTTCGGGGCCCAGAACGCCACCCACAGCGAGGTGACGGCCAGCAGGGCGACCACCACGCCGACGATATAGGACCAGGGGTGGGCCAGGTAGATCAGCCAGGCCGCGAGCCCGGCCAACAACAGGGCCGTGACGATGGCCGAGACCCGGAGCCGCCGGACGTCGCCGACCGTCTCGTTGACGGAGTTGGCGTGGGAGTGGTCGACGGGGAACTCGAAGCTGCGCACGGTCCCATTCTTACCCGATGGCTGGGCCTACCCGATGGTCGGGCCGAGCAGGTCGTCAGCATCGGTGATCCGGTAGGCGTAGCCCTGCTCGGCGAGGAAACGCTGGCGGTGCGCGGCATACTCGGCGTCCAGCGTGTCGCGGGCGACGACCGAGTAGAAGTGCGCCTGGCCCCCGTCCTGCTTCGGGCGCAGCAGGCGGCCGAGCCGCTGTGCCTCCTCCTGCCGGGAACCGAAGGTCCCCGAGACCTGCACCGCGACAGAGGCCTCGGGCAGGTCGATGGAGAAGTTCGCGACCTTGCTCACCACCAGCGTCTGGATCTCGCCGCGCCGGAACGCGTCGAACAGTGCCTCGCGTTCCTTGTTCTTCGTCGACCCCTGGATGACCGGTGCGTTCAACGCCTCGCCGAGTTCCTCGAGTTGGTCGAGGTAGGCGCCGATGACCAGGGTCGGCGAATTCGGGTGCCGGTCCAGGATCGACTTCACCACCGCGATCTTGGTGTGTGCCGTCGAGCACAGCTTGTAGCGCTCCTCCGGCTCCGAGGTGGCGTACGCCATCCGCTCGGCATCGGTCAGCGTCACCCGGACCTCGATGCAATCCGCCGGCGCGATCCAGCCCTGCGCCTCGATGTCCTTCCACGGCGCGTCGTACCGCTTGGGGCCGATCAGTGAGAACACGTCGCCCTCGCGCCCGTCCTCGCGGACCAGGGTCGCCGTCAGGCCAAGGCGACGCCTCGATTGCAGGTCCGCCGTCATCCGGAAGACCGGCGCGGGCAGCAGGTGCACCTCGTCGTAGATGACCAGGCCCCAGTCGCGGGAGTCGAACAGCTCCAGGTGCTTGTACTCGCCCTTGGTGCGGCGGGTGATCACCTGATAGGTCGCGATGGTGACCGGGCGGATCTCCTTGCGCTCGCCCGAGTACTCGCCGATCTCCTCCTCGGTGAGCGAGGTCCTGGCGATCAGCTCCCGCTTCCACTGCCTGCCTGCGACGGTGTTGGTCACCAGGATCAGCGTGGTGGCCTTGGCCTTGGCCATCGCCGCCGCGCCGACCATCGTCTTGCCCGCGCCGCACGGCAGCACGACGACGCCGGAGCCGCCCGCCCAGAAGGAGTCGGCCGCCATCTGCTGATAGTCGCGCAGCTCCCAGTGCCCCTCCTCGAAGGCGAGGTCGATCGGGTGCGCCTCGCCGTCGACGTAGCCGGCGAGGTCCTCGGCCGGCCAGCCGATCTTGAGCAGCATCTGCTTGAGGTGTCCGCGCTCGCTCGGGTGCACAACGACGGTGTCCTCGTCGACCATGGCGCCGAGCATCGGCGAGATCTTCTTGTGCCGCATCACCTCGGTGAGCACCGCGCGGTCCATGCTGATCAGGATCAGGCCGTGCACCGGACTCTTCACCAGCTGCAACCGGCCGTACCGGGCCATCGTGTCGACGATGTCGACCAGCAGCGGCTGCGGGACCGCGTACCGGGAGAACGTGACGAGCGCGTCCACCACCTGTTCGGCGTCGTGTCCGGCCGCGCGCGCGTTCCACAACGCCAGCGGGGTCACCCGGTAGGTGTGCACGTGCTCGGGCGCGCGCTCGAGTTCGGCGAACGGGGCGATGGCCTGCCGGGCCTGGCCGGCGAGCTCGTGGTCGACCTCCAGGAGCAGGGTCTTGTCGGACTGGACGATCAAGGGGCCGTCGGTCACGTGCGCCTCCTACGTAGACAACCACTCCATTGTCCACACTTCGCGCAAGTGGCGACGTGGCCGGGCGCGATCGTCAGTCGAGGAGGTTCACCGAGGTGATCCGGTGCAGGGTGAATCGGCGGACCGCCCCGGTGTCCGGATCCAGTGCGTCGAGCTGTCCGCCACCGACGCTGATCGGATCGACGACGCGCTCCGTCGCCACGCCCTGCGCGTCCACATAACCGATCGCCACGCTGCGCCGTACCTTCGCCGCCAGCTGCAGTAGCGCCATCGTCGCGGCGCCGCCCGCCCGGCTGCCGTCCGAACGCACACCCTGACCGCGCGGGGCGGTTGCGGCCCGCTGGCCGGCCCGCAGCTGGCTGACGAGGGACCCGAGCTGGTCGTCGGTGGGGACCGCGGGCATCCGCAGCGCGGGGCGCGTCCGGCGTCGCGGCACCCGGGCGCCGCGCGGTCGCAGGTCCACGATCGCGCCGGAGGAGTCCTCTCCCGCCGGTGCGAACCCGGCCGACCGGAGCTGGTCGAGCACCTCGCTCAGCGGCGCCTGTGAGATCGCGACGGTCGGGGCCAGGGCACGCAGCGCCAGCTGCTCGGCCACCGCGGAGGCCAGCACCTCGGCGAGCAGCGCCGGGTCCTCGCAGCGGATGAACGAGGACGCCACCCCCGCCCGCAGCTGGCCGTGCCTGCGCGCGACATCGTCGATGAGATACGTCAGGGCCTGCGGCACCGGCGTCTTCGAGCGCTTCTCGAACAGTGCGTGCAGCTCCGAGGCGCTCTTCCCGGCGTCGAGCGCCCGTCGCACGCTGTCCTCCCGGATCCGGTACATGGTGGCCGCGCCCGCCGATTCGATGTCCGCGACCAGGGTGATCTGCTCCTGGAGCTCCGGGATGAGCGGGCCGGGAGCCATCACTGTCAGGTCCGCCTGCACCAGGACGTAGTCGATGGGGGCGGGCAGGCTCGCCGTCATCTCGGCGACCACCGCCTCCGCGGTGGCCCCGTGCAGCAGCCCGCGGCCAGGTGATGCGAGCGCGCCGCGGCCGATCAGGCCGACCGCGGCCGCCTCGGCGACGGTGTGCTCGACGGCCCCCGCACCGAACCGGCCGGACCAGCGCGGGCGCCGCCACGCGACCAGCGCGGCGAGCTCGGACGTGGTCGCGCCCTGCCCCGGCGCGAGCTCGCCGAGCAGCTCGAGCACGAACTTGCGGTCGCGGGGGGCGCCGGATGCGCGTACCTCCTCGGACAGCGCGGCGATCGCCTTGTCGTTGGGATCGCGCAGCCCGATCACCCAGGGCCTGCGCGGCATACCCAGCCAGCCATGGGCGAGGGTGTACCACCGCTGGGCGGTGCCGGTGTTGAGCCAGGCATCCGCGGCGACCGTCGGTGCCCAGTAGTCGTCGCCGGTGTCGGCGGCGGGAGCCGGGTCGGGGGCGCCGCTCGCGATCAGGCCCGCCGCGGACAGCAGTTCCACGATCAGGCTCACCCGGTTCTCGTCGACGCACGCCGCCTTCGCCAGGCGCCTGGTCTCGCGGACCCCGAGCCCGCCCGCCTTGAGGGTCGGTGCGGGCTGGTCGCCGAGGGCCGCGATCAGGTCCTCGCAGTGCCGGATCAGTTCGAGCGCCTCGCCCGCCGCGACCGCGTTCACGTCCGCGATCTTCTGCTTGTTGGTGCGGATCGGCGGCGGGGTCAGGGCCATCGGGTCGGTGATCGTCTCGCCGCGCAGCGCCTGGCCGACCTGATGGGGCAGCTCGACGGTCTGCTCGTCCACCCAGGTCAGCAGGCCGAGAGACAGCAGCCGCTGGACGGGCCGGTCCGGTGCGGTGCCGGGCGCGGCGTCGCGGGTGCGGCCGATCGGCGAGCTGGTGGCCAGGGTGTCGAGCAGCCTGCGCTCGGCATCGGTCACGGTCGCCAGCCCTGCGATGACCTGCGCCGCGGACATCGGCTCCTGCGGCCGATCGACCCGCCAGGTGACGGCGTCGTTCCCGGTCGCGACGACCCGCAGCACCTGCGTGCCCCAGACCAGCGCTCGGGCCCGCAGCGCCTTCAGTGCCCGGTCGACGGCCTTGACCGGCGCCCGTCCGGCGAGCGCCTCCGCGAGGACCTCACGCCGGACCCCGACCTCCGCCCCGCGTTCGAGCGAGAGCACGCCGATCACGGTGAGTTCGAGGACGTTCAGGTCGTCGGCGACCCGAAGCACCGATGCGCGTTGTTCGGCACGGGCCGCAAGGACCGCCAGGTTCGCCGGTGGCGGCACCGCGAGATCCGGGCGCAGCCTGAGCAGTTCGGCCAGCTCCGCGTCGGTCCTCGCGGTCAGCCAGGCGAGCAGGCTGTCGGGCACGGCGGTGCCGTGAGGTGATTCGGCGGCGGGGGCAGCACCTTCGGTATCGGTCATCAACTATCAGATTAGAGACCTGGGGTGTACCACGGCGCGAGCTCCTGCCAAAATGGGATTGTGGCTAACAATTCGAGCAAGCGATACGTAGATCCAGGCTGGCCGGCGCCGGAACTCCAGGATGGCGATCATGCCGTCACGGAGCTCTCGTCGAGCCGCTCCGGTGGGCTGTCCCCGTTCGGGGAGGACACCGAGTTCCCCCTCCCCGTCTCTGAACTGCCCTACACCCACCCGCACACGGTCATCAATCGCTGACCTCGGATACCGAACGCGAAAGGCCCCGCACCTCGTAGGTGCGGGGCCTTTCACGTGAAGGGGGAGTCTCAGCGGGGCAGGAGACCCGAGTTCGCCTTCAGGAAGTCGATGACCTGGGGGTTCAGCTTGGCCTGCTCGAAGAGCGCCTCGATCTGCGGGTCGAGCGCGATGCCCTTGGCCTGGACCGCCTCGAGGGCGCTGTCGAGGCTGTCGAGCACGTCGGCCGCGCCTTCGGTGGTCGGGAGGCTGGTCACGGCGGGCAGCTCGGCCGCGGGAGCAACCTCGGCGGCGGGGGCGGAGCGCGGGGTCGAGCCGCTGGTCAGGCCGAGGCTCGAGGAGCAGGACGGCCAGGCGCCCCAACCCTGCGAGGCGAGGACCTTCTCGGCGACCGCGATCTGCTGCTCACGGCTGGCCTGGTTGGCGGTCGCGGCGTACTCGCCACCACCGTGGGCATTCCAGGTGCTGGGGGAGAACTGCAGTCCACCCTGGTAGCCGTTGCCGGTATTGATGCCCCAGTTGCCGCCTGCTTCGCACTGTGCGAGGCGGTCCCAGTCGGAATCGGGGGCTGCGTTGGCCGGGGCCGCGAAGGCCGCGCCGGCTGCACCCAACACTGCGCCGGTCACGACGACCTTGGCTGCGTTGCGGCGGGTGTTCGTGGGCTTGCGATGGCGTCCAGTGCTCATGCGGGTTTTCCTCTCCTCACGCGCCTGCGAGGTCAGCTGTCGGGTTCGGGCTGAGAGGTCGCCCGGCCTCGCCGCTCCTGGATGGTGCGGGTCTGGCTTCACCCCAAGAGGAATTCGCTTGCGCGATTTCCTCGGTGTCCACTGGGGACGTGGGTCCCCCGTCCTCGTCCCTGGGTAACTCGTAGGAATCCGGTTCCGCGGGACGAGGTTTGGCGCGGCGGATCGGATCTGGCCGAACTTCTCCGGCCGCAGATGACCGTACGTGGCCGAGGCCGTGTAGTCATCTGTTACCTAAATTTCGATTCTCTCGGCGTTTCGCCCGAAAATTCCGGCGTTTTCGCAGCTCAGGTCGGGTCTACTTGGTCCGAGACCGTCCTGTTATGTTACCGTGATGTGAGGTAGATCACAGTTTCGATCGGGGCTTGCCTCGGGCTCCGCGTGGCGCGGACCCGGGGCCTGGCGCAGCGCGATCAGCGTGGTCACGGCGATGACGACGAACATCAGCGGGTACACCGCGGCGAAGAACGGAGCGAGGGCATCGGAGGTGGGGACCATGAACAGGCCGATCGCCTGCACGCTGTCCGGGAACTCATGGGTCCAGCAGAGCAGCGGCAGAGCGAGTGCCGCGGGCAGTAGCCAGGCGGTCGCCCGCCCGGCGCCGAGCGCGCGGTGCATCGCCAGGACCAGTAGCGGCACGAACCACACCCAGTGGTGCCCCCAGGAGAACGGCGAGACCGCCGCGGAGGTCAGCCCGCACAGGGTGGTGGCCAGCAGTGCCTGGCCGCGCTTGTGGGCAAGCCAGGAGGCGCCGAGCCCGAGCGCGGTCAGTAGGGCCGCGCAGAGCAGCCACAGCATCAGCGGCGGGTCCGCGACATCCAGCCAGCGGGCGAGTACCCCGGCGGCGGACTGGTTGGCGGGCCACGCGGTCTCGCCGATTCGCGTCGAGTGCAGGATCACCGCGGTCCAGTAGGACCACGAGTCCGAGAAGATCACCACGAACCCGACGACGACGGTCGCGAGGAAACCGGCGATCGCGATCGCGGCCGCGCGCCACTGCCGGGTGACGAGCAGTTCGACGATGAACAGGCCGGGCGTCAGCTTGATCCCGGTCGCGATGCCGACGCCGATGCCGCGCAGCCTGCTGCCCTCGGGACGTCCGAGATCCCAGATGATCAGCACCATCAACAACAGATTGATCTGGCCCAGCCAGATCGTGGTGCGGACCGGCTCGAGCCAGGTGAAGATGACCGCCATCAGCCCGGTCGCCACGTACAGCCGGCGGTCCATCCGGTACCCGAGCTGCCGCCAGCACAACAGGACGACGGCGTAGAGGATCCCGAAGTTCGCGAGATATCCGAGGATGGTGGTGAGCTCCGCCGACACGGCGTTGAGCGGGGCGAAGAGGACGGCTGAGAACGGCGGATAGGTGAACCACATGCCGCCGTGCAGCGCGTGGTCGTAGAGCCCGTCGGACCGCAGCACGGTGGCGCCGCCGCTGCGGTAGACCAGCAGGTCGAGACCGTTCTGGAACAGGCCCCACAGCGGGTATCCCATCGGCACCACCCGGTCGTGCGCCACGATGACGGCGAGGGCAAGGGCGCCGAGTGAGCCGAGGAACAGTGGGTGAGAGGGGAGTGCGCGCCCCGCGGCCGGGGTGGCGCGGGGCGGCGGTGTCATGCCGGGAAGCTCGTTGACGACGTGGGCGCCGCATCGACGTCCACGATCTCCTTGCCGAGCGGCATCAGCGAGATCGGGATCATCTTCAGGTTCGCGATGGCGAGCGGGATCCCGATGATCGTGATCGCCATCGCGATCGCGCTCACCACGTGGCCGATGGCCAGCCAGATACCGGCCACGATCAGCCAGATCACGTTGCCGATCAACGAGGCGATCCCCGACGTCGGACGCTCGACGACTGTCTTGCCGAAGGGCCACAGCGCGTAGACGCCGATCCGGAAGGACGCGATCCCGAACGGGATGGTGATGATCAGGATGCAGCAGATGATGCCCGCGAGGAAGTAGCCGAGCGCGAGCCAGAGGCCACCGAAGATCAGCCAGATGATGTTGAGCAGGATTCTCATTGGTTTCCCTCTCTTCGAACGCGGCGGCCGGACCGCAGCGCGAAAACAATGCCGAGCAGGAACCCGATCGGGCAGGCAAGGGCGATCAGGTACAGCACCAGTCCCGGCTCGTGGCCGGTCGCGGCCACCACGAAGATCGCGACGATGGCGAGGACGCCGACAAAGAAGAACAGGAGTGCGGCACGGAAGAGACCGTTGCCGCGGGGAGAGGATTGGCTGACCACCTTCCAACCGTATCCCCCACAAACCCCGGTGCTCGGGAGGGGCACGCGGGGGTAGACTTCGGTCCATCGCGTCCCGCAAACGGTGGGGCGCGTTCATTTATGTAGATGAGCAGGTGAACGCAGTGCCTACCGGCAAGGTCAAGTGGTACGACGTTGAAAAGGGCTTCGGCTTCCTCTCCCAGGAAGAGGGGGAGGACGTCTACGTCCGTTCGTCTGCGCTGCCCGACGGTGTCGAGGGGCTGAAGGCGGGCCAGCGCGTCGAGTTCGGGATGGCAGCGGGACGTCGTGGTCCCCAGGCGCTGAGCCTCAAGGTGCTCGATCCGGCGCCGTCGATCCGGCAGGGCGGTGGCGCCCGCAAGGACGACACGGTGCGCAAGCACACGCCCGACGAGCTGCACGGCATGGTCGAGGACATGATCACCCTGCTCGAGGCGAAGGTGCAGCCCGACCTGCGCAAGGGCAAGTACCCGGACCGCAAGACCGCGCAGCGCATCTCCGAGGTCGTGCGCGCCGTCGCCCGCGAGCTCGACAGCTAGCCGCACCCGACACCAACGCCGAGGGGCACCGTCACGCGACGGTGCCCCTCGGCGTTGGTGTATCCGATCAGGCGGTCTTGATGGCCCACGTCGCGTGCACCAACGGCAGGCCCTGCTCGTTGACCACGGCCGACGGCTGCTGGATCTCGATGCCGTTGAGCTGCATGCCATCCGGGGTCTCGACGGTGATCGCGAGGGACTCGCCCGGCGAGTGGTACCGCTCGTCGACGCCGACCCGGCCGTCGTCGAGCTGGTAGACCATCACCACTCGCCACAGCCCGTCGGCGATGTCGCCGGGCAGGGAGATCTGCAGCGGCTTGCCGCGGGGGACCTGGAGCTCGGCGACGGGGCTCTCCACGCAGTCCTCCAGATAGAGGTTGCAGTACTGGGTCGGCTCCACCACGAGGGACTTGCCGCCCGCGAACGCGGTGACCGTCGGCGGCTCCTCGTCGGCGCCCCGCACCAGCGCGGTGACGACGGCCGCGAACCCGGCGAGCGCGATCAGCAGCCCCAGGGTCCCGATGAGGACGATCTTCTTTGTCTTGGTCACGACGTTCGGTTCCCTGCGTTCGCGGAGATCGGTCGAGTGATCTCCTGGTTGGCCACATTCGGGCGTTTGCCACCGAGGCCGGGGAGCAGCGTCGAACCCCGGTAGGTGAGGAAGGTCTGGACAAGGCCGAGCACGAGCAGCACCGACACCACGGAGAATCCGATCCAGTACTCGGTGGGCAGCAGCACGCCGAGCGCCCCACCGATGACCCAGCTCAGCTGCAGGACGGTCTCGGAGCGCCCGAAGCCGGAAGCGATGGACTCCTCGGGCAGGTCGTGTTGCAGCGAGGCGTCCAGCGACACCTTGGCCAGGGCGCTCGCGCCCGACGCGACCAGGGTGGCGAGCGCCGCGGTGAGCAGGCTGTCGGTGAGGGCGGCGATGATCGCGATGGCGGTGACGGCGGCCGTGCAGCGCAGCACGATCACCGACGGTCTGCCGAGCTTGAGCCGCGCGCCGGTGGCGTTGCCCGCGAAGTTGCCGATCGCGGCCGCGGCGCCCACCAGCGCCAGCATGGCCGCCTGCGCCATCGGCTCGTGCTCGGTGCGGGACTTCGCGACGAAGGCGATGTAGAGCGTCAGGAACCCGGTCAGCACCCGGATCGTGCTGTTACCCCAGAGACCCGTGATGACCGCGCGGCCGAGCGGCTGGCGCCGCTTGCTCGCCTTCGCCGCCTCGCCCGCGTCCTTGCCGATCGGCTCGGTGCGGGCGTCGTCGCCGTGGTAGGTCAGGGTGGCGGGCACCTCGCCCTCCGTGACCTCCACCCATGCCGGGATCCGCATGCTCAGGTACGCGCCGAGTGCGGCGACCGCGGCGGCGAACCACAACGGTCCCGAGGACGACCTGACGATGAGCGCGAGCGCGCCTGCCACCGCCCCCGCGCCGATGGTGCCGCCGATCAGGCCGAAGACCGTCAATCGGGAGTTCACCCGGACCAGATCGATCTCCGGCGGCAGCACGCGCGGGGTGACGGCGCTCTTGAGCACCGAGAAGGATTTGCTCAGCACCATCATCGCGAGCGCGGCCGGATACAGGCCCCAGCTGTCGAAGTTGAAGACCAGCACGACCGCCAGCACGGTGCGCAGCGCGAACGAGGATGCCAGCGCGAGCCGGCGTCCGTGCTGCAGCCGGTCGAGCATCGGGCCGATCAGCGGGGCGATGACCGCGAACGGGGCGATGGTGATGAGCAGGTACAGCGCGACCTTGGTCTTGTCCTCGCCGGTGGCGGCCGAGAAGAAAAGTGTGTTCGCCAGCGCGACCGCGATCGCGGCGTCGGTGGCGAAGTTCGCCATCACCGCATAGGTCAGCGCGGTCAGTCCCGACTTCTCGGCGCCGTCGGCCTTGGCCGCCCGGTGGAAGGTGGCGATGCCCCGGTTCGTCAGTTCGCGGCTGCGCATCGCCGCCACTCGGGTGACGGTGAGCTTGCGGGGGATCGGTGGCGGCTTCGGCGAGGAACCCTGCCGGGTTTCACTCGAGGAACCCTGCCGGGTGTCACCCACGGGATGCAGCGGGGGCAGCGGCGCGCGGCGGGCCGAGGTCCGGCGCGTCGGCGGATAATTCTCGAATCCCGGATGGCCCTGGCCCGGTCCGAGGTCGTCGGATGCCCGACTCCCGTCGGGATCGTTGGGCACGCGTGGTCCGGTCACGGGTCAATTCTGTCCTAGATGGGCGACAAAGGACCACACGCCTCGCCCGTCGCGGGTGTCAGGGGACGAAGCGGACCTCGAACAGGCGTGGGTAGTACTTGCCCGTGATCAGGAATCGGTCGGTGCCCGGCACTTCCGCGATCCCGTTGAGCACGTCCACCGTGCGGCTCTCCTCGTCCGTGAGCAGGCCCGACGCGTCGATCACCGCGGTGATCCGGCCGGTGTCCGGGTCGATCCGCACGATTTGCTGGGTTTGCCACACGTTCGCGTAAACCGCTGTGTCCCCGACGCATTCGAGTTCGTTCAGCCGGTCCTGCGGTTGCCCGTCGAGCGTGACCGCCACGGTGCCACGCGGCTCGAAGGTGACCGGGTCGCGGAAGGTGAGGGTGTCCGAGCCGTCGCTCATCACGAGACGGTCCGACTGCGCGCACAGGCCCCAGCCCTCGCCCTCGTACCTCGTGCGGGAGCGCTCGGCGAGGGTGTCGCGGTCGCGCGCGATCGCAACGCCGTCGCGCCAGGTGATCTGCCAGACGGTGTCGCCCGCGACGGTGATGCCCTCGCCGAACATCTGCTCGGGCACCGGTACCCGGAGGCGCTCCACCCCGGTCTCCAGCGAGGCGGCCCGCAGGTCCGACCGTCCGGCCATGCCGGTGCCCTCGAGCAGTTCGCCGTCGGAGACCTCGAGGCCCTGGGTGAAGGCCCCCCGGTCGTGTGGCCGCTCGCCCACGACCTCGACGCGAAGTCGCTCGACGCGGTCCACGTCCGGTTCCGTGCCGGAATTCGTGGCCGCGTTCGCGCAGCCGGTGAGCATCAAGGCGGCCACAGCGGCCGCGATCTGGGGTAGCCGTCGCCCGGTCATCGGACCAGCATTGCAGCCCGTTGCGCCGATGATTTGCTGCGATACGGCAAAATGGGGGTGTGAGTGCCCAATCTGCCCCCGAGCTTGCCCCCGTGCGCCCCGTCCTCGCCGATGCGGTGGACCTGGCCCGTCAGGCGTTGATCGACCTCGGCGAGGGGGAAGTCGGTACACACCTGGGCGTCACCTCCGAGGGCGAGTGCGCCGCCACCCATCGGTTCGCCGCGCAGCTACCCGGTTACCGCGGCTGGCAGTGGGCGGTGGTTCTCGCGGCCGACCCGGAGTCCGACCACGCGACCGTCAGTGAGCTGGCCCTGCTGCCCGGTCCGGACGCGCTGACCGCGCCCGACTGGCTTCCGTGGGATGAGCGGATCCGCCCCGGCGACCTCTCGCCGGGCGACCTGCTGGCCCCGCTGCCAGGCGACCCGCGACTGGTGCCCGGTTACGTGGCGACCGGCGACCCAGCGGTCGATGAGGTGGCGCTCGAGGTCGGGCTCGGCCGCAAGCAGGTCATGAGCCTCGAGGGCCGGCTGGACGCCGCGGAGCGTTGGCGCGAGGGCGACTACGGACCCGACTCCGAGATGGCGAAGGCCGCGCCGTCCACCTGCGAGCTGTGCGGGTTCTACTTGCCGCTGTCCGGTTCGCTGAAGGTGGCGTTCGGGGTGTGTGGCAACGAGATGGCCGCCGACGGTCACGTCGTGTACGCCGAGTACGGATGCGGAGCCCACTCGGACACCACCTTGCCCACCGGCGCGGGTAGTCCGCAGTTCGACGCCTACGACGACGGCGCGGTGGAAATGGTCGCGCTGCCGGAACCGAAGGTCGAGGCTCCGGCACACGAGGCACCCGCAGACGAGGCACCTGCAGCCGAGGCCCCCGCGGACGAAGCGCCCACGGACGAGGCGCCCAAGGATGAGGCGGCCGCAGTCGAGGCACCCGCGGACGAGGCACCGACCTCCGACGCCGCCGGGGAACCGGCATCGACGAACTGACGGTCGCCGACCCCTTCGGCGCCGATGCGCTGAGGGAATCGACGCTGCTCGCGTGGCGTTCCTCGCCGACCAGGCTCCGCGAGGATGCCGCGACCGAGGCCGACCTCTCGGCCGCGGGGTACCGCGACCGATTGCTGACCGAGCTGGCCCAGAACGCCGCGGACGCCGCCGCCCGGGCCGGAGTGCCGGGGGCGATGCGGATCACCCTCGACGGCACCCGACTGCACGTCGCGAACACCGGCGCCCCCCTCGATCAGCCGGGGGTACAGGCCCTGTCCGCGCTCCGGGTCTCCGGTAAGGACACCGACGGCGGGCCGGTTGTCGGCAGGTTCGGGGTCGGATTCACCGCCGTGCTGTCGGTGAGCGACGAGGTCGAGGTGCGGTCAAGGACCGGCTCGATCGCCTTCTCTGCCGAGCGGACCCGCGACGAACTCCGCGCCGCCGGCTTGGACGAGCCCGAGCGGGGCGTGCCCGTGCTGCGGTTGGTGTGGCCCACCGACGCCGCGCCCGCCTCTGGTTTCGACTCCGAGGTGGTGCTGGCGCTGCGACCGGGAGTGGACGCGGACGAGCTGCTGCGGCAACTGGCCGACGACGCTCCCGACCTGCTGCTGGAGCTGCCCGCGCTGGCGTCGATCGAGCTCGCCGACCAGACTTTCACCCGATTCGAGCGGCCGCTCGCCGACGGGCTGACCGAGCTCCGGGTTCAGGTCGCTCCGCTCCCGGCGGCCGGCGAGCGCACCTGGTGGCAGTACTCGGCTGCGCCGTCCGCGCGCTGGGCGGTGCCGATCATCGACGGACGGGTCCGCCCGGTCTCCGCCGATGTGCTGCGCGCGCCGACCCGGTCGGACGAGGAGCTGTCGCTGCCCGCGATCCTGATCGCCGCCGCGGCGCTGCAGCCCGACCGCAGGCGACTGATGCCGGGAGCCGCCCTCGAGCATCTGGCCGACGGATACGCCGATTTCGTTGCGGCGCTTCCGGAGTCGCAGCGACTGCGGCTGGTCCCACTGCCCGGGTTCGCGCGCGGTGAGGTGGATGCGGTGCTGCGCGAGGCGGTGCTGCGGGAGCTGACCGGCAACGCCTGGCTGCCGGGCGCCGACGGGCTGGCGCTGGTGCCGGGATCCGCTGTCGTGCTACCGGGGCTGACGGAGGAGCTCGCCGATCTGCTGCAGGACGTGATCCCCGGGCTGCTCGGTCCCGCGCTGTCCACCGAGCGCGAGGCCCAGGCGCTGTCCGCCGTCGGGGTGCACCGAATCGGGCTGGCGCACCTGACCGAGCTGCTCGCCGGGATCCATCGCGAACCGGGTTGGTGGGGAAGGCTTTACGCGGCCTTGGAGCCGCTGGTCGTGGATTCGGTCGCCGCGGAAGAGCTGGCCGCCATCCCGGTGCCGCTGACGGACGGGCGCACGGTGACCGGCCCGCGAACCGTCGTGCTCGGCCACGACCTCGGGGAGCTCGGTCACGGCATCGACGCGCAGAGGGTCCATTGGATCCGGCTGGTGCATCCCGATGCAGCCCATCGCCTGCTCGGCCGACTCGGGGCCGGCAGCGCGTCCGCGCTCGACGTGCTCGCCGACCCCGCGCTGCGGTCGGCGATCGAGGACATCGATCTCGACGATCCCACCGCCGCAAGCGAACTCGCCGAACCGGTACTGTCGCTGTCCGCGGTCGCCGCCGCTGCGGGCGACCTGCCCGGCTGGCTCGGCCAACTGCCCCTGCCGGATGCGGACGGGGCGCTGCGCGCCGCGGACGAGTTGCTGCTGCCGGGCGCACCGCTCGCCCGCGTGCTCGCGGCGGACTCGCCGTTCGGGACCGTGTCGCCGAAGTTGGTCGAGCGGTTCGGCGAGGCAGCCCTGCGCGGCGTCGGGGTCGGCTGGGGATTCACCGTGCTCCGGGCGGACCTGCCGACCGGACCCGAGCAGGACCTCGACGACGAGGACGCCTGGTGGTCGACGCTCGAGGAGGATCCGGAGGTGCTGCTCGCCGTCCGTGACCTCGACCTGGTGGACTCCGGCGCCTGGCCGGAGGCGCTCGGCCTGCTGGCCGGGGAGCCCGCGACCGCGGCACTGCTCTCGGACCGGACCGGGTACACCGCCTGGTGGTTGCGCAGGCACGCGCGCCTGGGCGGGGTCCAGCTGGGGGCGATGCGCCGGGTCGACGATCACACCTTCGAGGGGCTGCTCGACGTCTTCGAGCACCCGGACGCCGCGGCGTTGTCGGGGGTCGTGGCCGCCGACCGGGTCGACGGTGTCGAGATGGCGGAACTGCTGCTGGGGCGGCTCGCCGACCGCGACCGGGACCCGGGCCCCGCCGTTGTGGCGCGTGCGCACCGGCTGTTGGCGGAGGCGACCGCGTCGGGGATCCTCGATCTCGACGAGCTCTCGCCACCCGCGGCGGTCCGGACGCTGTCCGGGCAACTGGCCGACCCGGCCGAGGCCGTCGTGCTGGACCGGCCCTGGCTGGCGGCGGCAGTGCCGGCGGAGCTGCTGGTGGTCGGCGACCTGCCGAGCGCGGCCGGGCTGGCCGAGCTGCTCGACCTGCCGCCCGCGTCCGAGGCGATCCGCGGCGAGGTGCTCGGCGCAGGCCGCCGCGTCAGCGCATGGGACCGCGAGCCCGCCGCGGTGCTCGCCCACATCGCGCTCGGGCTGCCGCTGCCGGAGGGCACCCTGGTGGTGCACGACCGCCTGACCGTTCGGCTGAGCGGCGCCGTGCGGGGCGACGTCGAACTGCCGTGGTGGGTGGACGGGGACGGGCGCACGCACTGCACGGAGCGCGGGTTGCTGGCCGGAGCGGAGTCCGCGGAGCGACAGGATCTCGAAAGGGGCCGGCCGGATGCCGATTGACCAGACGGTGCTGGATTTCATGGTCGGGATCCGCACCCCCTGGCTCACCGACGTCGTCACGGTGATCACGAATCTCGGTGGCACGGTGGCCTCGTGGGTGATCACCTCGGTGATCGTGCTCGCGCTGCTGGCGCGACGGCATCGGGCGGAGGCGCTGCTGGTCGGCGGCGCGATGTTCACCGGCCAGCTGGTGATGTCCCTGCTCAAGCTCGCGTTCGGCCGGGAACGGCCGCCCGAGCCGGAACGGTTGGTGGTCGAGCTGACCCATTCGTTCCCGTCCGGGCACGCGATGATGTCGTCGATCCTGGTGTGCGTCGTGGCGGCGGTGATCGTCCGGATCGGGGGGCCGCGCTGGAACACCCCCGTGGTGTTCGTGGGGCTGGGCCTGTGGACGCTGGCGGTCGGGCTCTCCCGGGTCTATCTGGGCGCGCACTGGCTCACGGACGTGATCGCGGGCTGGCTCTTCGGCGCCGCCTGGGCGGGCCTGTGGATCTGGGCGATTGTTAAATCTTCGCGAAACTCTGCCAATGGAGCGCCGTCTTCCCTAAGGTGACCGTTTTGGACGATCGTCCAGCTTTGCGGTCACGAGAAGAGGTCACCCATGGCGGCAGCAGCCACCCCTGGCGTTCCCGACCAGCCCACGCGGCGGATCCACCTGAGCCGTGGGGTGCTCGCCGCGATCGTGATCGCCCCGCTGGCGCTCATCGGCTTCTACATGTGGGCGTTGTGGAACCCCGGTGACACCCTCGACCGGCTGCCCGTCGCGATCGTCAACAACGACGCGGGCGCGGACATGGACGGGACCCGGCTCGAGGCGGGCAAGGAGGTGGCCGCCTCGCTGGTCGAGAGCGGCGACGTCGCCTGGCAGGAGGTGGACCTGGAGCAGGCCACCGAGGGCGTCGAGGACGGGGAGTACTACTTCTCGCTGGTGATCCCGCAGGACTTCAGCGCCGACATCGCGAGTGCCGGGACGCCCGACGCGCAGAAGGCGCGGCTCGAGGTCGTCTACAACGACCACAACAGCCTGGTCGCGACGCCGGTCGGCGAGGGTCTGATGGCACAGGTGCGTTCCGCGGTCTCCGAGTCGATCGGCGAACAGTCGGTGGACCAGGTGCTCGTCGGGCTCGGCGACGTGGGCAAGGGGCTCGAGGAGGCCGCCTCGGGCGCTCGCCAGCTCTCGGCCGGTACCGGGGAGGCGCTGTCGGGCACCACCCAGCTCGCCGACGGCAGCGTCGAGCTCTCCGCGGGCCTGAGTGAGGCGTACGCGGGTAGCGGGGAGCTCTCCGCGGGCGCCTCGGAGCTGGCCGCGGGCAGCGATGAGGCAGCGGCGGGCGCGGCCGAACTGAACAACGGCCTCTCGCAGCTGGTCTCGGGCACCGACGAGCTGGGTGCGGGCGCCAAGCAGATCAGCGAGGTGATCGACACTGTGGTCGGTCCGCTCGTCGACACCATGGTCGCCGCCGGGCTCCCGACCGGCGACGAGGACGTGGCGGGTCAGCTCAAGCAGCTGCAAGCGGGCGCGCGGGAGCTCGCCTTCCAGCTCTCGGACCCGGCGGCGGACTACCGGGGCGGGCTTCAGTCCGCGGCCGCGGGTGCCGGCGAACTGTCGGGCGGGCTGGGTCAACTGGCCGACGGTGCGCACCAGCTCGACGCGGGCGCGGCCGAGCTGAACTCCGGACTGGGACAGCTCGACGCGGGCGGCGTGCAGTTGCGCGACGGCCTCGGTGAGCTCCAGGTCGGTGTCGGACAGCTCGACGACGGCAGCGCGGAGCTCGCCAAGGGTCTCGCCGACGGCGCGGCGCAGGTGCCTGCGTTCACGCCGGACGAGCGCAAGGCCACGGCCGCGATGCTCGCGTCGCCGGTGAGCCTGAGCCCGCAGAACATCAACGTCGCGGCCGGTTTCGGTCCGGGTGCCGTGCCGGTGGTGATGTCCGTTGCGCTGTTCCTGCTCGGGATCCTCATCTGGTTCGTGATCAGGCCGACCAGGCGCGACGGGCTCCGGCGCTACCGGATGCCAGCCGCGATCATGGCAGGCGGCGCCGTGCTGGCCTCGATCGCCGCGATCACCCTGACGGGCGCGGAGCCGCCAAGCGTGGTGATGATGGTCGCGGTGATGTTGCTGATCGGCGCGGCGGCCCTCGCGCTTGCCCGGATGCTCACCGTCGTCTTCGGGGCCGTCAACGGCACCTTCATCGCGCTGGGTCTGTTGATGGTCCAGCTGTTCTCGTTCGGCGGCGTGTTCCCGATCGAGCAGATGCCGCAGCCGTTCCGATGGCTGCAGGCATTGATGCCGCTCACCTACGCGAGGAACGCCCTCCGGATGACGCTCAGCGGCTACTACGGTCCGAGGTTCTGGTTCGCGGTCGTGGTGCTGCTGGCGCTGGTGGCCGCCGCCGTGGCGGTGACGATCTGGTGGCGCAGGCGAACGGAGGATCCCGTCGCGGGTGAGGAGTATCACGACGAGTACGACGAGCTGGAGGAGTTCGAGGCCGGGGACGACCCGACGATGGAGCCGAGCCGGGTCTAGGCCCGGTCAGCTCAGGCCGCGCTGCGCGCCCTTGCTGCCGCGGCGTGCGGCGGCCCGCTGCACGAGGAACAGGGTGAATCCGAGTGCGCCGACGGCCAATCCGGCCAGACAGATCGGCAGCGCCTCGTGCCAGCGGTCGCCCGAGGCGAGCACAACCGTGGTGGTGACCAGCCAGGCGAGTGTGCCGATCGTCACCACCGGACGCGGATCGGTGAGCCTGCGAGGGATCAACGGGTCATCGCGGGTCTCGGTCACATAATTAAGCTACCCGTTCCCCTTTGCCCTAACCTCCCAGGTGCGACGCGCACCTTCGGCGATTGGGACATTGGACGCTATGGCTGGAACCTCGAGGCTCCTGGACAACTACTTCAAGATCACGGAACGTGGTTCCACGGTCAGCAACGAGGTCCGCGGCGGCCTGGTCACCTTCGTGGCGATGGCGTACATCGTCGTGCTCAACCCGCTGATCCTCGGCAGCTTCTCGCCTGACGATGCGGCCGCGAAGACGGATGTGCTCGGCAACATCCTGCCGGTCACCCAGGTGGCGGCGGTGACGGCGCTCGTCGCCGGTGTCATGAGCATCGCGTTCGGCATCATCGCGAACTACCCCTTCGGCATCGCCGCGGGCCTCGGCATCAACGCGCTGCTCGCGGTGACGATCGCTCCGCAGGTCACCTGGCCGGAGGCGATGGGCCTTGTGGTGATCGACGGCATCATCATCGTGGTGCTGGCGATCTCGGGCTTCCGGACCGCGGTGTTCAACGCGGTCCCCGACGCGCTCAAGTCGGCCATCGTCGCGGGTATCGGCATGTTCATCGCGTTCATCGGATTCGTCGACGCAGGCTTCGTCCGCCGCATTCCCGATGTCGCGGGCACGAGTGTTCCGGTCGGATTGGGTATCAGCGGGTCCATCTCCACCTGGCCGACGGTGATCTTCGTCTTCGGCGTGCTGCTGATGGGAATCCTGGTGGCGCGCAAGGTCCGCGGTGGCCTGCTCATCGGCATCGTGGTGACGACGGTGCTGGCCGCGGTCATCGAGGCGATCTGGCATGTCGGCCCCTCGAAGGGGGTGAACCCGAGCGGCTGGAACCTCAGTGTCCCGACGATGCCGGACGTGCTCGCGCAGATGCCGGATCTGAGCCTGGTCGGCGACGTCAACCTGTTCGGGGCCTTCACCCGGATCGGCGTGCTGGCCGCCAGCCTGCTGGTCTTCACCCTGGTGCTCGCCAACTTCTTCGACGCGATGGGCACCATGACCGGCCTCGGCAAGGAGGCCGGACTCGCCGACGAGCACGGCAACTTGCCCGGGATCGGGAAGGCCTTCGTCGTGGAGGGTGCAGGCGCGATCGTCGGCGGCGGCGCGTCCGCCTCCTCGAACACTGTGTTCGTCGAATCCGCCTCTGGCATCGCGGAGGGCGCCCGCACCGGGCTGTCCAACGTGGTCACCGGGCTGCTGTTCCTCGCCGCGATGTTCCTGACCCCGCTGTATTCCGTGGTGCCGATCGAGGCCGCGGCGCCCGCCCTGGTGATCGTCGGCGCGCTGATGATCGGCCAGGTCCGGGACATCGATTTCACCAAGTTCGACATCGCGCTGCCCGCGTTCCTGACCATCGTCGTGATGCCCTTCACCTACTCGATCGCGAACGGCATCGGCGTCGGCTTCATCGCCTGGGTCGTGATCGGTGCCTTCAGCGGCAAGATCAAGCAGATCCACCCGCTGTTGTGGGTGGTCGCGGGCCTGTTCGTGGCCTATTTCGCGGTCGGGCCGATCACGGATGCGATTACCTGAACCGCTTGTCAGGTAGTGCCGTATCCTCCGGAGGGTGACATTGGATACTCGCACTCTGGCCAGTGATCTCTCGTTGGCCGTCGTGCGTCTGACGCGGCATCTCCGCGGGCGGCGCACGGACTCTCAGGTGTCGTTGACGCAGCTGTCGGCGCTTGCCAGCCTCTCCGCGGACGGGCCGATGACGCCGGGTGCGCTTGCGGCCAAGGAGCGGGTGCAGCCGCCGTCGATGACCCGGGTCATCGCTTCGCTCGCGGACCTGGGCCTGGTCGTGCGGACCCCGCACCCCACTGACGGCCGACAGATCATCGTGTCCCTCTCGGACTCCGGTCAGGCCCTGGTGACAGACGAGACCAGCGCCAGGGAGAAGTGGATGAACGATCGTCTTGCGGCGCTCGACGACTCGCAGATCGCAGTGCTCCGCGAGTCGGTCGAGATCATCAGTTCGATGGTCAGCGACTCGGAGTAGCGCGCAAGGCTGCTTCGGCCTAGAAGTGCCAGCCGGCGAACGGTTCCCGGTCGGCGCGGAAGGCCAGATCCAGCAGGTCCAGGACCGACTCGTCGCTCGTCCACAGCCGCCCGGCCCGAGCGAACGAGCGCGCCCGGTGGCCGCCGAGGTACAGGCTGCCGAGTACGTCGAGATCGAGACGGGCCTGCGGGGGAGCATCGGTTCGGGTGACCGTGGCCCGGCCGTCCACCACGCGCAGTGAGAAATTGCCGCCCGCGTCGAGGAACGGGTCGTGGATCTCGAGGACCACGTCCAGGTCGACGGCGAAGGTGCGCGCGGTGAGCGCGGCAGGCACGTCCATGATGCGCACCCAGACGGCGTCGTCCCGCGAGGTCACCCGCGGCAGCCGGGCGTCGGTGAGCAGCCACGGCAGCGGGTCGTCCGCGGCCTGATCGACCCGGATCTCGCTCATCAGGTCCATGCCCGCGAGCACCCGCCACAATGCGGCATACGACTCGTCGGTCGCGGCGACGAGGTCATCGACCACCGCGACCATCCCGCCGGGGGTCTGCTTGCGACGATAGGTCGCGTAGCCGTCCGCGTGCACCAGATAGAACAGGGCGGAGGCGCCGTCGCGGCGGTGCTCGAGATCCGCGAACATCCGGTCCCAGTACACCTTCGGCCGGGCCAGGGCCCCGGGAGTGCGCGCCTGCCAGCGGTCGTAGATCGCGGGCAGTGCCGCGCGGGCGTCGGCCGGTGGCACCAGGGCCACCCCGCCGGGATTCGCTGCGGTGTCACGGATCCGGGCCGAACGCCGGTCGACGGACACCGCGAGCTCGCTGGTCGCGGGACCGTAGCCGAAGCGGCCGTAGATGGTGGCCTCGGTGGCGGTGAGGATCGACAACGGTGCCTCCGCCGCGACGAACCGCCGGTGCTGTTCGGTGAACAGTGCGCGCAGGATGCCGCGCCTGCGGTGGGTCGGCGCGACCGAGACCCAGGAAACCCCCGGCAGATCCAGTTGGGTACCGCCGGGGACGGTGATCCGCATCGCGAAGTGCATCACCACAGCGACGGGCCGGTCGTCGTCGGTGGCCAGGATGACGTCCTCCGTCCGGGCGAACCGCCGGGTGAAGGCCATGTCCTCGTCGGTGGGGTGGAAACCGAACGCGTGCGCATCGAGCAACGCCACCGCGTCCCAGTCCGTCTCCGTTGCCGTCCTGATCGCGATCGCCCTGTCGGTCATCCTTCGAGGGTGGCACAGATTTGTAGGTGGCACTGTGGTGTACGGCAGGATGGCGGTGTGGTTCACGTAATCGATATCGACGATCCGGCCGACACCCGCCTGGACGACTTCCGCGACCTGAACTCGTCGGATCGGCGCCCGGATCTGCCGGAGGGCAAGGGCCTGGTGATCGCCGAGGGCGTGCTGGTGGCGCAGCGGTTGCTCGCCTCCCGGTTCGAGCCGATCAGCCTGCTCGGTGTGGACCGGCGGCTGAGCGAGCTGGCCGACGATCTCGACGGCGTCGACGTGCCGTTCTACCGGACCTCCGCCGAGGTGATGGCCGAGGTGGTCGGGTTCCATCTCAATCGTGGCGTGCTGGCCGCCGCGCACCGCCCACCCCCGCTGGAGCTGGAGGAGGTGCTGCGCGGCGCGCGTACCGTCGCGGTGCTCGAGGGCGTCAACGACCACGAGAACATCGGCTCGATGTTCCGCAACGCCGCGGGCCTCGGCGTGGACGCCGTCCTCTTCGGCGGCAGCACCGCCGACCCGCTGTACCGGCGGGCGGTGCGGGTGTCGATGGGGCACGTGTTGCGGGTGCCGTTCGCGCGGGTGCCGGAGTGGCCGCGTGGGTTGCATGTGCTCAGGGACAACGGATTTCAGCTCATCTCGCTGACCCCGAATCCCTCCGCGGTTACGCTCGCCGAGGCGATGACGGGGGACAAGGTGGCGCTGCTGCTCGGGGCCGAGGGTCCGGGACTGTCGGAGTACGCGATGCGGAACACCGATGTGCGCGCGCGGATCCCGATGGCGCCGGGAACCGACTCCCTGAACGTGGCGACCGCGGCCGCGATGGCGTTCTACGAACGGGTCAGGACGGCCGGATGAGTGTTCCGGTCGGCGCCCGCACACCGTGGGCCACCGGCCTCGTGGTGTCGGGTTTCGCGGCCGTGCTCACCGGCATCGGGGTGGCCGCCTGCGGGGCGGCGATGGCGGCGGTGCACCCGCTGCTGGCACTGGTGGTGAACGTGCTGGTCGCGGTCGGTGTGGCGCCGACGCTGTGGCAGTGGCGGACGGTGCCGGTGTGGCGCTGGGCGGTGCTCGGTGCCGTGGTGGGGGTCGTCGCGGGGTGGATCGCCTTGCTGGCCGGGGCCGGCTGACCTCGGGTCAGCCGAAGCCGAAGCCGAACCACTGACGGATCCCGCGGAAGAGTCCGACCCGGGGCGAACCGTCGGGCTTCCCGGTGAGTGCGGCGGGGGGCGCCTCGCCCTCCTTGTAGATGGCGAATCCGCAGACACCGACGGTGGCGGGGTCGATTTCGCCGTCGCGGACGGGCCGGGTGTAGCGGAACCCGAGCCACTCGGCGTTGGCCGCCTCGGCGAACTCGCCGGGATGGAACGGCAGCGCCTGCGGGTCGGGCAGCACGCCAGCTGGGTAGGCCATGGGATGTTCCCCGGCCCAGAACCCTCGCTCCCAGACCAGCGGCAATCCGAAGTCCTCGTAGATGTGCACCGGAGTCGCGCTGAACGAGCGCCGCAGTGCCCCGCGTTCCCAATACGCGAAAGACGCCCAGGCGGTGTCCGGTTCGGTACACATCAGATAGGTACGCTCGGAAGCCAGTGGGCGAGTCCAGGATTCATCGAGTTTCGATGGCTCGTGCACCGTGAGGTTCGATCCGCACACCACGGTGAGCCCCGGATAACTGCCGACGTAGACCACGCCGGGTGGCACCCCGGCCGAGGTGGCGAGGGGGCCGGGTTCGAGTGGCGTGACGATCATTTCGGGATAGAGCTTGCCGACCAGTGCGTGTGCCGCCTCGGCGTCGGGCTCGGGATGATCGCGGAGGACGGCCATGGGGTCGGGGGCGTCGACGTACCAGATAGTTGATGCTTTGGCCCCCACAGCCTGCACCTGCCTTTCGTCGCTTACCTGAAAGGGTACGACCTGGGCGCGGTTTCGTGTGGGAGCGAAACCCCCACCCGTTTGGCGGCATACGCGTCCACGTATTCCTGGTCGGAGTTGGCGAGCAGGGTCCGCATCAGTTCGTCGGTCGCCTCGCGCACCGTCGATTCGCTCGGGACGGCCGCGCGGTGGTGCGCCAGATCCAGTGGCGCGCACACGGTGATGTGGACCTTGCCGAACCGCCACATCCGGGAACCGACAGGATTGACCGCGGGCGTGCCACGCATCACCACGGGCACGACAGGGGCGCCGGTGGGCAGCGCGACCCGCATGACGCCCGTCTTGCCGCGATGCAACCGCCCGTCGGGTGAACGGCTGCCCTCGGGGTAGATGCCCCAGACGCCGCCCGACTCGAGGATCCCGGTCGCCGTCGCCAGTGCCGCCCGAGCGGCGTCCGCGCCGCTGCGGTCGATGGGGACCTGGCCGGTGCAGGAGAAGAACCAGCGCGTGAGCCTGCCCTTGAATCCGGTGCCGGTGAAGTACTCGCTCTTCGCCACGAAGGTGATGCGCCGCCGCACCATGAGGACAAGGAAGAACGAGTCGGCGACGGTCAGGTGGTTGCTTGCGAGGATCGCCGGCCCGGTCGGCGGAATGTGCTCGGCGCCCTCGATCGTCGGTCTGCCGAACAGGCGCAGGACGGGTCCGATCAGGACGTACTTGAACAGCCAGTACCACACAGTGCGCGCTCCCGAGGTGATCGATCGACAGGTCGTAGACAGTGTCTACGCGTAGGCCGACGATTCTGTCACCGAGTGTTAGACAATGTCTACGTGGACGACGAACCGCTACGGGACAAGCTGGTCAGGTGTGGTGTCGAGCTGCTCGAGCGGGAGGGCATCGCTGGGGTGAGCCTGCGCGCGATCACCAGGGCGGCGGAGGTGTCGCACGGCGCCCCGCGACGGTACTTCCCGACGCACAAGGCGCTGCTCGCGGCGATCGCGGCCGAGGGCCTTGCCGACCTCGCGGCCGTTGTCCGGTCCACCCTGGACGACGGCGACCTGACGGCCCGGGACCGGCTCGTCGCGCTCGGATGGGCCTACGTGCACTTTGCCGATCGTCGGCGGGCGATGTTCGAGCTGATGTTCCGCCACGACCTGCTCGAGGGCTCGGGGGCGGAACTGCGGCGCACGAGTCTTCCCTTGTTCGCGTCGCTCGTCGCGCTGGTGGAGGAGGCGACCGCGGACAGCGCCGATGCGCGGGAGCGGGCGCTCGGGATCTGGACGGGTCTGCACGGGATGGCCGTGCTGGCGGCGGACCGGGCCCTGCAGGTCATCGGGGACCCGCAGGGCGCGGCCGCCCTCGTCGGTCGGACCGTGGACGCGCACCTCGCCCACGGGTGAGCCCTCAGACCAGCTGCGGCGCGGCCTCGCTCAGGAAGTCGTCGATGTGCGCCCAGGTGGTCTGCTTCGCGCCAGGACCCGCCAGCAATCCGAGGTGGCTGCCCGGCGCGGTCTCGAAGCGGACCGATGGGGCCCCGGTCAGCAGGTCGGTGATGCGCGCGACGGAGGCGACCGGCGCGATGACGTCGTCGGTACCGCCGACCGCAAGCACCGGCACCGATAGTGCGGACAGCTCGACCGTGCGGGATCCGAGCCGGAATTGCCCCGCCGCCAGAGTGTTTCCCAGGATCAACTGGGTGCAGATCTGATGGAAGAACCGGGCCGGGTAGCCGGGCATGGCGGCCATGAACTTGTCGATGGATTCCATCCGGGCCAACGTCTCGGTGTCGTGCAGGTTGCGCGCGATGAACCACGGCTTGGTCAACTCACGCTGCAGTGCCGTGACCCGGTAGCTGGCCTGCACCACGGGGGCGGGCAGGCCACCCAGTGCCCAGGTCGCGGCGGTGAGCGGCCGGTCTCCGGTGATCCGGCCGATTGCGCGCAGCGGCGCGATGGCCGCGATCTCGGTGTAGTCGACCGGGGTGCCGATCGCGGTGATCGACCGGATCGGGAGGTCGGCGTTCGCCGCCCCGGTGAGCAGCGAGATCGTCCCGCCCAGGCTCCATCCGATCAGGTCGACGGGCGCGCCGTCGTGCAGCTCGGAGACGTGCCGCAGGGCCTCGGGGATGATGTCGTCGACCCAGGCCTCGAAGCCGAGGCCCCGGTCCGCGGAGGTCATGGTGCCGTAGTCGACGAGGTAGGGCGTGCGACCGCTGTCGAGTAGGTGTGCCGCGAGGCTCTGGCCCGGGCGCAGGTCGTAGCACTGGGCAGGCGCGGCGAGCGGGGGCACCAGGAGGACCGGGTTGGTGCCGATCTGGGGGCCGAACCGGTACAGGTCCCGGTGCAGGCCGCGGGTGATCTGCTCGGACGGGGTCGGCTCGGCCGCCTGGACTCCGTCGCCGAACGTCAGGCCCCAGGCGTTCCGGGTCAGCGCGTTCAGTCGCGGACGCCAGTCGAAATCAAGCACAGTCTTCCCCCTGCTCACGTCAGATACTTAGTGTTACTCGGCGTAACTCTAAGTGATCCGCCGTGGCGGGAGTCGGTCCGGGTATCGGTCAGCCGCGACCGCTGCTGCGCACGCCGAGCAGGACGTCGTCCCAGGACGGCAGTGAGGGCTTGCCGCGCTTGTCCTTCGCGCCCTGGTGCTGTGGCGCCGGCTTCGGTTGGTGCTCCTCGTCCTCGGAGTGGACGATGTCCTCCTCCTCGAAGAGGGCATCCATGGCGCCGGGTTCGAGCGACTCGGACTCCGCCACCTCTTCTTCGACCTCGGCCTCGATCACGGCTTCGAGGACGGGGGAGTGCGGGTCCTCGGCGGAGATCGGGGCGAGTCCGCGCAGCGGGCGCCCGAAATCCGGATCGATCAGGTCGGTCGCGGCCGCGTCGAGCGGGGCGATGGTGCCGCCGTGGGAGTCCGGCTGGAAACGCCAGTGCGCCGCATTGCGGGTGCGCCCGGCCTGCCATTCGAGCTGGGCGATCCAATGGCCCTCGTCGTCGCGCCACGCGTCCCACTCGGCCTCGTCGAGGTTGTGGCCGCGGGCGCGGAAGGCGAGGCCGACGATCTCGGCCAGGGTGAGGACGGTGGGGCCGTTCTCACGCACCGGGTGACCCGCCTGCGCCATCTCGGCGGCACGCGAGCGTTCGAGCAGCACCGGGTGTGCGAAGGTCTCGATCTTCTTGACCGACACACCGGCCTCGGTCGCCACCTGCTCGACCGTGGCACCGGCCCGGATGCGGGCCTGGATGTCGCGGGGTCGGATGCGGCTCTCGGTCTCGATCTCGATCTGCCCGAACCGGGCGACGTCGCCTCGAGAGGCGGCGCGAAGCTTGTCGTCGGCTGGTACGCGAAAGCGCTCGCCGCTCTCGCTGTCGGCGCACACGATGTGTGTTCCGTCGGGCTCAAGTCCGATCACTCGAAGTTCTCGCACCGTGACCTCCCTCATCGCGTAGCTCGCGATATTGCCCTTGCCGACTGTAATCGACCCGTGATGGGGGTCGGGTCAGGACACGCCTCGCCCGGTCAACAGGTTTGGATCGGGGCGCGCTATTGTCTCTGGCCGAAATTCTGTCGAATTCGGGGCTACCCTCAGGAAATCGGACGTGGTCGGACCGGCGAGGGCACAGCGATGATCGAGAAGGCTCCGGATACGCGGGCAGGTCCCTCGCCCGCGCGTCGGGCGTGGGATGCGCTCGGCGCGATGCTCGACGGCCCCCTGACCGGACTCGCTCCGTGGATCGTGCTCGCGGTCGTCGAGGGTCCGGGGCGCCTCGCCTGGGCGGCCGGGATCGCACTGTCGCTCTCGGTGTTGTTCGTCGCCGTCGATCTGCTGCGCGGGCGGTCCCTGAAACTGCTCGGCGTGATCGATGTCGTGTTCTTCGCGGCGCTGCTGGCCGTCCATTTCCTGCTCGACCAGGCCGGGCAGGACTGGATGGAGACCTGGGTCGGCGAGATCGCGAACATCACGCTGGTGGTCATCGCGGTCGGCTCGATGCTGGCCCGGATGCCTTTCACCATCCAGTACGCGCGCGAGGAGGTGGACGAGCAGTACTGGCGGACACCGCGGTTCCTGCGGATCAACTACGTGATCACCGGCGTGTGGGCCGTGGCGTTCCTGGTCGCCGCGATCGCCGGGTTCTACGGCGATGCGGTGCTGCACGACAGCGAGAACCTGTGGACGGGGTGGGTGATCCAGACCGCGGCGATGCTGATCGCGCTGCAGTTCTCGGCCTGGTATCCGGAGGATCCGCGGCCGCCGGTGAGCGCGTTGCTGGCCCCGCTGGCGGTATGGCTGATTCCGGTCGGCATCCTGATCCTGACCGACGACGGCGGCCCCGGCTGGGTGGGATACACCTTCATCGCGGTGGGGGTCGCCGCACAGGCATTTCTGCGAAAGGGAGAGTAGATGACTGGCCTCGATGCCGATGACCTCGCGAACCTGCGCAGGGCGATCGAGCTCGCGAACGAGACAGGAGAGGCCGGCAACCGGCCATTCGGTGCGGTGATCGTCGGCGCGGACGGCGAGGTGATCAGCGAGGGCGCGAACTCTGTGGCCACGTCCGGTGACGTGACCGAGCACGCGGAACTCGACGCGATCACCACCGCCTGCGCGGAGGGTCGCACGGACGACCTGGTCGGCAGCACCGTGTACGCGAGCGGGGAGCCGTGCCCGATGTGCGGCGCGGCGATGGTGTGGGCGGGGGTGAGCCGGGTCGTGTTCGCGGCGTCGGCTGCGGAGTTCGGCGCGATTCTCGAGGGTGGGCCGCGGTTCGGCCTCGGGTGTGCGGATGTCATCGCGTCCGCCGAGGCAGGTATCGAGGTGAGCGGGCCGCACCTCGGGGAGGAGGCGTTCGACCCGTTCCGGCGCTTCGTGGCGGCGAACCCGGACTAGCCTGCGAAACCCGACTCGGCGGCTGACAGAATCAGCGCCATGTCGAATCGAAACAACATCTCGTCCGGCTCCGATTGGGAGTCGAAGATCGGTTACTCGCGGGCCGTCCGTATCGGCCAGCAGGTGTCGGTGTCCGGTACCACCGCCTCGGGCCCCGACGGCCCGGTCGGCGGCGACAGCCTCGCCGAGCAGACCCGTGAGGCGGTCAGCCGGATCGTCGCGGCCCTCGCCGAGGCGGGCGCAAAGCCCGAGGACGTCATCCGCACCCGGATCTACCTCACCGACATGAGCCGCTGGGAAGAGGCCGGTCTCGCGCACGGTGAGGTCTTCGGCGAGATCCGTCCCGCCACCACGATCCTCGAGGTGAGCGCGCTCATCGATCCCGCGCTGCTGGTCGAGATCGAGGCCGACGCGATCATCGCGGAGTAGATCTCCACTCGCCGCATACAGGTCAGCCCCCGACACGATGCCGGGGGCTGACCTGTTTCGCTGGTCAGGAGCTGAACTGCATCGCGTCGTCCTCGAGCCGGCCGTGCCGCAGCGTCACCACATCGTGCGCGTAGCTCATACCGAGCTGCCACGGCGCCTTGGTGCCGGTCCTGGGGAACTCGTCGATCGAGCGCTGGACATAACCGGCGGCGAAATCGAGCAGCGGGCGGGTGGACAGCGCCGGGTCGTCGTTGGTCGGCACGCACACCGTGTGACCCTGCCGGTCCATGTGCGCGAGCAGGCGGCACACGTAATCGGCGACGAGGTCGGCCTTGAGCGTCCAGGACGCGTTGGTGTAGCCGACCGTGAAGGCGAAGTTGGGCACGTCGCTGAGCATCATGCCCTTGTAGGCGAGGGTGTCCGGCAGAGATACCTCGCGGCCGTCGACGGCGAATTCGATCCCGCCGAACGCGAGCAGGTTCAGGCCGGTCGCGGTCACGATCACGTCGGCCGCGAGCTCCGCGCCTGACTCGAGTTCGAGGCCCCGCTCGGTGAAGGTCGCGATCCGGTCGGTGACCACCGACGCCTTGCCGTGGCGGATAGCCCGGAACAGGTCGCCGTCCGGCACCAGGCACATCCGCTGGTCCCAGGGGTTGTAGCTCGGCGTGAAGTGGGTGTCGATGTCGTACCCGGCGGGCAGCGCGCGCTGCTGGGCCCGCCGGAGATACCACTTGACCAGGCGCGGCTGCCGCTGGCTGAGTTGGTAGGTGACGGTGGAGAACGCGACGTTCTTCCATCGGGCGATCGGGTAGGAGAGCCTGTCGCCGAGCAGTCGCCGCAGCCCGTTGGTGGTCGGGTCCTTGGCGGGCAGGGCGGCGATGTAGGTGGGGGAGCGCTGCAGCATCGTCACGTGCTCGGCCCGGTCGGACATCGAGGGCACCAGGGTGACGGCGGTGGCTCCACTGCCGATGACGACGACCTTCTTGCCGGTGTAGTCGAGGTCCTCGGGCCAGTGCTGGGGGTGCACGATCCGGCCCTGAAAGCGTTCGGTGCCTTCGAAGTTCGGCGTGAATCCCTCGTCGTAGCGGTAGTAGCCGCTGCAGACGTAGAGGAAGTCGCAGGTGACCGTGACGGTGTCGTCGCCGTGCGTGGCCTCGACGGTCCAGCGGGCTTCCTCGCTCGACCACTGGGCGCGCACCACCCGGTGTCCGAATCGGATCTGCTTGTCGATCCCCGCCTCGCGGGCGGTGTCCCGGACGTACTCCAGGATGGCCGGGCCGTCCGCGATCGACTTCTCGTCCGTCCACGGCCGGAACCGATAGCCGAGGGTCTGCATGTCGGAGTCCGACCGGATCCCGGGGTAGCGGAACAGATCCCAGGTGCCCCCGATGGCGTCGCGGGACTCGAAGATCGCGAAGGACCGGGTGGGGAACTTGGCCTGGATCTGGTGGGCGGCGCCGATCCCGGACAGTCCGGCACCGACGATCAGCACGTCGATGTGTTCGGTCACGGCGGACCTCCTCGGAGACGGGGCAATGTATCTGTGACCGAAGGTACCGCATAGGCTGCGGTTCCGAAACGGCGACCGGTCACCACCCGTGTTGACTTGAGGCCCCCGGTCACCTTTACTTAGGCAGACCTAACGAAGGACACGCTAAGCTAATTTCTGGCGGAAGGCCTTCGTGCTCACCGCAGTCGTCAGGACCGATCTGCCATGTATGACATCTTCACCCTGGCCCGTGCGGCCGACGCCGTCGCCGACCTGTTCGACGACCCGACCTTCCTCGCCGACACGGCCCGCCGCGCATCCGCGGAGGAGGCCACCGCGTTCTCCGCGTTGCTCGAGGCGGCGGGCCGCGATGACATCCGAGCGAGTTTCCTGACCACGATCACCGGGCCTTAGGGCGACTACCCACCCGCGCCGTTGTTCGGGTTGGTGCAGATGGTGCCCTCGCACGGGACGTCGGTGCCGTCGCCGTTCGGGTTCTCCATCACCGCGCCGCCGTTCTGCTGCGGGTCGGTCCCGGCGCCGTGGTTCGGGTTGGTGCAGATGGTGCCCTCACACGGAACGTACTGTCCGCTGCCATCGGGGTGCGGGATGGCGTCCGGCGCGACGTAGCTGCCGATGGGGCATCCTGGATCCTGGTTGCGCGCACAGTATTCGGTGCTCAGGTTGTTTCCGGTGGAGCCGTCCGCGCCGACGGGTCCGGGCGCCGGGGCCACCACCACCGGCGCGGGTGACACCGGCGCGGGCGACACCGGAGCGGCCGCCGGTGTCAGTGCCGCCGGGGTCGCGGGCGCGGCCGTGGTGGTCGGCGCGGCCGTTGTCGACGTCGCCGCCGATGTCGTGGTCGTGGACGTGTCCGAGGAGTCGCTTCCGCATCCCGCGGCAAACGCGGTCAGGGTGAGTGCGGCCAGGACGACGAAACTGCGTTTGAACATGAACGATTCCCTCCCAATCGATGTCAGTCGCTGCCGATCCTGTCATCCCCGGGCCGAAATGTGCGGCAACCCCATGCGGATGTAGTCGGCGCCACAAAACAGTCAGCCCCCGGCAGGCGATGCCGGGGGCTGACTGTTGCTGGGTTCGGCTCAGAGCTGGCCGACGACCCAGTCGATGCTCTTGGTCAGCGCGGTGACGTCCTCGGGATCGATCGCCGGGAACATGCCGACGCGCAGCTGGTTGCGGCCCAGCTTGCGGTACGGCTCGGTGTCCACGATTCCGTTGGCGCGCAGGATCTTCGCCACCGCGGCGGCGTCGATCTTGTCGTCGAAGTCGATGGTGCCGACGACCTGGGAGCGGTGCGCCGGATCGGCGACGAACGGGGTGGCGAACTCGCTGGCCTCGGCCCAGTTGTACAGGCGCGAGGACGAATCGGCGGTGCGCTTGGTGGCCCAGTCGAGCCCGCCGTTGCCGTTCATCCACTCGATCTGGTTCGCGAACAGCAGCAGGGTGGCCAGCGCCGGGGTGTTGTACGTCTGGTCCTTGGAGCTGTTGTCCACCGCGATCGGCAGCGACAGGAAGTCCGGGGTCCAGCGGCCCGTGGACTTGATCTCCTCGACGCGGGCCAGGGCGGCCGGGCTCATGATCGCGATCCACAGCCCGCCGTCGGAGGCGAAGCACTTCTGCGGTGCGAAGTAGTAGACGTCCGAGTCGGCGATGTTCACCGGCAGGCCGCCCGCACCGGAGGTGGCGTCGATCGCGATGAGCGCGTTCTCCGAGCCGGCCGGACGCGACACGGGAATCGCGACACCGGTGGAGGTCTCGTTGTGGGCCCACCCGATGAGGTCGACCGACGGGTCCGACACGGGCGCGGGCGCGCTGCCCGGCTCGGCCGAGACGACGATCGGGTCACCGATGAACGGGTTGGCCTTGGCCACCGAGGCGAACTTCGAGCTGAACTCGCCGTTGGTCAGGTGCAGGGACTTCTCGCGGATCAGGCCGAACGCGGCCGCGTCCCAGAACGCGGTGGTGCCACCGTTGCCGAGCACCACCTCGTAGCCCTCGGGCAGCGAGAAGAGGTCGGCCAGGCCGGAACGCACCCGGGCGACGACGTCCTTGACCGGCTTCTGACGGTGGCTGGTGCCGAACACCGAGGCGCCCACGTCCACGAGCGACTGGAGCTGCTCGGGGCGGACCTTGGACGGGCCGCAACCGAATCGGCCATCGACGGGCTTGAGGTCGGCGGGGATGATCGGGGTGGTCATCGGTTCGAGTTCCTTCTCGTTGGTGGTGCGAACGGGCAGAGGGCCCGAATCAGCCGGCGATCTGGTCCCAGCCCTTGACGGACTCGGGGGTGCGGGGCTCGGGTCCGGTGTAGATGGCAGCCGGGCGGACCAGCTTGCCGAGACGCTTCTGCTCCATGATGTGCGCGCACCAGCCGGCGGTACGGCCACAGGTGAACATCGCGGGCATCATGTGCGCCGGGACCTCGGCGAAGTCGAGGATGACGGCGGCCCAGAACTCGACGTTCGTCTCGATCGCGCGGTCCGGGCGGCGCTCGCGCAGCTCGGCGAGGGCGGCCTGCTCGAGCGCGGCGGCGGCCTCGTAGCGGGGCGCGTTCAGGCGCTTGGCGGTGGCGCGGAGCACGCGGGCGCGGGGGTCCTCGGCGCGGTACACGCGATGCCCGAAGCCCATCAGCTTCTCCTTGCGGTCCAGGATGCCCTTGACCAGAGCGCGGGCGTCGCCGCTCTTCTCGGTTTCCTCGATCATCGGGAGGACGCGGGCCGGGGCGCCGCCGTGCAGCGGGCCGGACATCGCGCCGATGGCGCCGGAGAGCGAGGCCGCGACGTCGGCGCCGGTGGAGGCGATGACCCGGGCGGTGAAGGTGGAGGCGTTCATGCCGTGCTCGGCGGCGGAGACCCAGTACGCGTCGATGGCCTCGGTGTGCGCCGGGTCCGGGTCACCCTTCCAGCGGGTCATGAAACGCGCGGTGACGGTGGGGCATTCGTCGATGACCTTCTGCGGCACGGCGGGCTGGTAGACACCGCGGGCCGACTGCGCCACGTAGGACAGCGCCATCACCGAGGCGCGGGCGAGCTGCTCGCGGGCGGTCTCGTCGTCGATGTCGAGCAGCGGCTGGTATCCCCAGATCGGCGCCAGCATGGCCAGACCGGCCTGCACGTCGACGCGGACGTCGCCGGTGTGGATCGGCAGCGGGAACGGCTCGGCGGGCGGCAGGCCCTGGCCGAACTCGCCGTCGACGAGCAGTGCCCAGACGTCGCCGAAGGTGACGCCGCGAGCGACCAGGTCCTCGATGTCGACTCCGCGGTAGCGCAGCGCGCCACCGTCCTTGTCAGGCTCGGCGATGTCGGTGGTGAAGGCGACGACGCCCTCGAGACCGCTGACAAAATCCTCGGGTACTGCCGCGCTCGCTGCCATTGCTCGTGGACTCTCCTCGTCGTCTTCGGTATTCGCCCGGTCCGGGCTGCTCCGCCTAAGTCATCGCCGTCTGCGGGGGCGCATGCATGGTGTGCAGGCTCTGCGCCGCCGTGACTGGTGACCCTGCCTCGCGGGAATCGCGGGTGCGATCCACGGTCGACAGGGTGGGTCAGGTCAAACTCTAGCCCGTTGCGTGGCGTGGGTGAGCGGCACATACCCGGGAGTAACGTCAGCGGCTGTGTCACCCGATTCCGAGCCCGAGTCCGCTGCGAACCCCGACCTCGCCGCGATGCGGGTCGGCTATGCCCACCAGGACCCGAATCCTGCTGTGCCGGAGGGAAATCTCGGCGCGGAATCGCTGCGCGGAGGGTGGTACCCGTTGCTGCGCCGGTGGCTGGACCAGGCCCGCTCGTCCGGCATCGCCGAACCCAACGCGATGGTGCTCGCCACAGTCGACGCGGCGGGCAGGCCCGCCTCTCGGACGGTGCTGTGCAAGGGGCTGTCCGAGGACGGACTGGTGTTCTACACCAACTACGAGTCGAACAAGGCGCGGGAGCTGGCCGGCTTCCCCTACGCGTCGGCGACCTTCTCCTGGATCGCGTTCGCCCACCAGGTGACCATCAGGGGATCGGTCTCCCGGGTTGACCCGCTGATGACCGAGAAGTACTGGCACACCCGGCCGCGCGGATCCCAGCTCGGGGCCTGGGCCTCGAACCAGTCGAGCCCCATCGACTCGCGGGCCGCGCTCGAGGCGCAGCTGGCCGAGGTCACGGCCAGGTTCGCGGACGTCGACGACGTGCCGGTGCCCCCGAACTGGGGTGGCTTCCTGCTCCGTCCCGACAGCGTGGAGTTCTGGCAGGGCAGGGCGAACCGCATGCACAACCGGGTGAAGACCACGCTGACGGACGGCGTCTGGACCGCGGAGCGATTGCAGCCTTGACCGAGGTCACCCGCAGGCGGCTGCTGGCCGACGTCACGCCGCTGCAGAACCAGGACTTCCGTCGGCTGTGGATGGCGGGCATCGTCACCGTGATCGGCGCCCAGATCAGCGTCGTGCTGGTGCCGCTCCAGGTCTACGAGATCACCAGGAGTTCGGCCTATGTCGGATTGACCGGCCTGTTCGGGCTGGTCCCGCTCGTGGTCTTCGGGCTGTGGGGCGGCGCGCTCGCCGATGTGATGGACCGCCGCAGGCTGATGACGATCACGACGATCGGGCTCGCGGTCACCTCGGTGCTGTTCTGGGCGCAGGCCGCGGCCGGGGTGAACAACGTCTGGCTGGTGCTGGGGCTGTTCTCGCTGCAGCAGGCGTTCTTCGCGGTGAACTCGCCGACCCGCAATGCGATCATCCCGCGGCTGCTGCCCTCCCGGGCGCTGCCCGCCGCCAACTCGTTGAACATGACGGTCTTCCAGTTCGGTGCGATCGCGGGCCCGCTGCTGGCGGGCGTGCTCGTCCCGCTGACCGGGCTGGCCGTGCTGTACCTGGTCGACGCGATCGCGCTGATGGCGACGCTGTGGGCGGTGTTGCGGTTGCCCGCGCTGCCGCCGACCGGCACCGCCACCAGGGCAGGGCTCCGCGCGGTGCTCGACGGCTTCGCGTACCTGTCCACGCAGAAGGTGCTGCTCGCGTCGTTCGTCGTCGACATCATCGCGATGGTGTTCGGCATGCCGAGGGCGCTGTTCCCCCAGATCGCGCACGAGAGCTTCGGCGACCCGGTCAGCGGCGGCGTCGCGCTGGGACTGCTGTTCGCGGCCATGTCGGCGGGCGCCGTGATCGGCGGCGTGTTCTCGGGCTGGCTGCCGGGGGTCAGGTACCAGGGCCGGGCCGTGGTGGCCTGCATCGTTGCGTGGGGCCTGGCGATGGTCGGCTTCGGTGTCGCGGTCGGGTTCGCCGACCCGGACGGGGGCCCGGTACTGCTGTGGGTCGCCCTCGGCTTCCTCGCGTTCGGCGGTGCCGTGGACATGGTGTCGGCCGCGTTCCGCAGCACGATGCTCCAGCAGGTGGCGACCGACGAGATGCGCGGACGCCTGCAGGGGGTGTTCATCGTGGTGGTCGCGGGCGGGCCGCGGATCGGCGACGTCCTGCACGGCGCGGCGGCCTTCGCCGTCGGCACCGCGGTCGCCGCGGCCGGCGGCGGCGTGTTGGTGGTGATCGGCGTCGGACTGGCCTGCCTCGCGTTCCCGATGTTCCTGCGGTACCGGGTGCGGCGCGACTGATCCCGCGCGACCGATCCCAAGGGAAGGCGGCTTTGGTGGGATGGGTGCCGTCGCGCGCCGATTGGTGGACACTGTGTGCCATGTGCGAGTCGTGTCATGTCTGAGTCCGTCAACGGCGTCGTTCGCTCGTCCGGTGTGCGCAGCCTCAAGATCGAGCACGGTGACTACCGCGCCGAGGTGGTCTCCCGCGGCGCCGGTCTCCGGCTGCTCGAGATCGGTGGCAGGCCGCTCACCGAGACCTCGCCCGCGGGGGAGAAGCCGCCGCTGTCAGCTGGGCTGGTCCTCGCGCCGTGGCCGAACCGGATTCGCGACGGCTACTTCATCTTCGACGGCGTCGAACACCAGCTGGCCATCACCGAGCCAGCCAGGAACAACGCGATCCACGGGCTGGTGCGCCGCGACGACTGGGAGCTCGAGGAGCACACCCCGAACCGGGTGCGGCAGAGCATCCGCCTCGGCCTGCACAAGGGCTGGCCCTACCCGCTGCAGCTCACGACCACGCACGAGCTCGGACCCGCGGGGCTGACCGTCACGCACACGGCCGAGAACATCGGCGCGATGCCGGCACCGTTCGGGATGGGCGTGCACACCTTCGTCCGGGCGGGCGACACCCCGCTCGACGAGTGCACCCTGCGGCTGACCGCGGGCACCCGGTTGCCGCTGGACCAGGAGCGGATGCTGCCGGTGGGCAACTCCGAGTCGGTGTACGGCACCGAATTCGACTTCACCGCCCCGCGCTCGCTCGACGGTGTCTGGCTGGACACGCCTTTCAGCTCGATCGTCCCGGATCCGGACGGCCGTGCCCGGCACGAGTTGCGCGCCCCTGACGGTTCGGGGGCTGTGCTGTGGACCGACCGCCAGTTCGGCTGGATCCAGGTGTTCACAGCGGATCCCGAGCGTGGTCAGGGCTATCCCGGCCGCGGCCGAGCCCTGGCGATCGAACCGATGACCTGCCCGCCGGACGCGTTCAACACGGGCATCGACCAGGTGGTACTGCGGTCCGGCGAGACCTGGACGGGGACCTGGGGTCTCGGCGCGCTCTAGTGGTAAATCCCACTCGGCGTGGACCCTCCCTGGGCAAGTGGGCGTAACAGCGACTAGGTTCTATCCGACTGATAGTGCTACTCGCTGATCCGAGTTTGAGAGGGATCCTTCGTGCCCGCTGCCGATGACACCACACCGACGCTCAGCTACCCCGGTGGCGAACATGCGATGACGATTGCCCGAGCAACTGAGGGCAATGACGGCATCGAGCTGGGCAAGCTCCTGTCCGCGACCGGGTACACCACCCTGGATCCGGGATTCGTCAACACCGCCTCCACCAAGTCGGCGATCACCTACATCGACGGCGAACAGGGAATCCTGCGTTACCGCGGCTACCCGATCGAGCAGCTCGCGGAGGGCTCGACCTTCCTCGAGGTCAGCTACCTGCTGATCTACGGCGAGCTGCCCTCGGTCGACGAGCTGGCCGCCTTCACCACCCGCATCCAGCGCCACACGCTGCTGCATGAGGACCTCAAGCGGTTCTTCGACGGCTTCCCGCGCAACGCGCACCCGATGCCGGTGCTCTCCTCCGCGGTGAACGCGCTGTCCGCGTACTACCAGGACTCGCTGGACCCCGACGACCCGGAGCAGGTGGAGCTGTCCACCACGCGCCTGCTCGCGAAGATGCCGACCATCGCGGCCTACGCGTACAAGAAGTCCGTCGGGCAGCCGTTCCTGTACCCGGACAACTCGCTCTCGCTCGTCGAGAACTTCCTCCGGATGACGTTCGGCTTCCCGGCCGAGCCGTACGAGGTCGATCCCGAGGTCGCCAAGGCGCTGGACATGCTGCTGATCCTGCACGCCGACCACGAGCAGAACTGCTCGACGTCGACGGTGCGCATGGTCGGCTCGTCGGACGCCAACCTGTTCACCTCGGTCTCGGCAGGCATCAATGCGCTGTGGGGCCCGCTGCACGGCGGCGCCAACCAGGCCGTGCTCGAGATGCTCGACGAGATCAAGGCCGGCGGCGGCGACGTCAAGGAGTTCGTCCGCAAGGTCAAGAACAAGGAAGACGGCGTGAAGCTCATGGGCTTCGGGCACCGCGTCTACCGCAACTACGATCCGCGCGCTGCGATCGCCAAGAAGGCCGCGGACACCATCCTGGCCAAGCTCGGCGGCGACGACGAGCTGCTCGAGATCGCGAAGGCGCTCGAGGAGGCCGCGCTCACCGATGACTACTTCATCGAGCGCAAGCTGTACCCGAACGTCGACTTCTACACCGGCCTGATCTACCGCGCGATGGGCTTCCCGACCCGGATGTTCACCGTGCTGTTCGCCATGGGCCGGCTGCCCGGCTGGATCGCGCACTGGCGCGAGATGCACGAGGACCCGGCCACCAAGATCGGCCGCCCGCGTCAGATCTACACCGGCTACAACGAGCGCAATTACACCGATCTGGGAAGCAGGTAACTCGGATGAGTGACGAGCCCGTGATCGAGTTCCAGGACGGCCCCCCGCCGACCGAGCTCGTGATCAAGGACATCACCGTCGGCGACGGTGCGGAGGCCACGCCAGGCGCCAAGGTCGAGGTCCACTACCTCGGCGTCGAGTTCGAGTCCGGCGAGGAGTTCGATTCCTCCTGGAGCCGCGGCGAGTCCATCAACTTCCCGCTGTCCGGCCTCATCGCCGGCTGGCAGGAGGGCATCCCCGGGATGAAGGTCGGTGGGCGCAGGCAGCTCACCATCCCGCCGGAGCTGGCCTACGGCCCGGCAGGTGCCGGGCACCAGCTCTCGGGCAAGACCCTGGTCTTCGTCATCGACCTGCTCGATGTCGTGGTTCCGCCCGCCGCACCGGTCATCGAGCCCGCGACGGGTCCGGCCCCGGCCGAGCTGGTCATCGAGGACATCACCGTCGGTGACGGCGCGGAGGCGCAGCCCGGTGGCGTCGTCGACGTCCACTACCATGGCGTCGAGTTCGACACGAACAAGGTGTTCGACTCCTCGTTCCAGCGTGGCGAGTCCGTCAAGTTCCCGCTCGGCCGGCTGATCCCCGGTTGGCAGGAGGGGATCCCCGGCATGAAGGTGGGCGGTCGCCGCAAGCTGACCGTCCCGCCGGAGCTCGCCTACGGGCCTGCCGGTTCGGGTCACCCGCTCGGCGGCAAGACCCTGGTCTTCGTGATCGACCTGCTGGACGTCTAGCAGACCTTTGCCTCGAGAGGCCCCGTATCGCGTTGCGGTACGGGGCCTCTCGCGTTCTCAGGGCCGGCTCACGGCCGGTGCGGGAACTCCAGCACCAACCGGGCCCCACCGAGGTCGCTGACCTCGAAGTACGCGCGGCCGCCGTGCAGCTGCGCCTGCTGCGCCACGAGCGCAAGGCCGAGACCGGAACCGCCCTTGCTGGCACCGGCGCCGCGGTAGAAACGCGCGAAGACCGCCTCGCGCTCGGCCTCGGGCACCCCGGCGCCGTCGTCGTCGACGGTGATCCTGACGGTGTCAGGGGACGTGCGGCGGGCGGCGAGGACCACCATCGTGGCGCCGCCGTGGCGGATCGCGTTGGCGATGGCGTTGTCCAGTGCGAGACGCAGGCCGGCAGGCAGGCCGCGGATCACCAGCGAGGGCTCGGATTCGACCCGGACCTGCACGTCCGGATGGTGCCGCCGCGCGTCCTGGGCGGCGAGGTCGCAGAGTTCGACGACATCGGTCGGGACGTGGTCGTCGTCGCTCGACAGTTCCCCGGACGCGAGGCGTTCGAGCGCGGACAGGGTCGCCTCGACGCGGCCCTGGGTGCGGGCCAGGTCGGCGAGGATCTCGGCCCTCTGTGACTCGTCGAGTTCGAGGGTGCTGAGCACCTCGATGTCGGTGCGCATCGCGGTCAGCGGGGTGCGCAGCTCGTGTGCGGAGACGGCCGCGAAGTCGCGTGCGGTGTCGAGGGCGGCGGTGGTCTGTGACTGGGCCTCTGCGATGCGTCGCAGCATGAGCTCGATGGCGTCGGCCAGCTCCTCCGCCTCGCGGACCCCGGACGCCGTCGGCGGCGGGCCCTCGTGCGGCGGTCCGCCGCCGATCTGGTGGGTGAGCTGCACGATCGGGCGGACGGCCCGTCCGCCGAAGATCCAGCCGAGCCCGGCCGCGGCGGCGATCGCGAGCAACCCGGACACCAGCACCCATTGCTGCTGATCCGCGGTCACGTCCTTGGCCTCGGCCGCGGGCACAGCCAGCGAGACCGTCGTATTGGTGCCCGCCACCGCCGTGGTGTTCACGCGGTACGCGGTGTGGTCGACGTTCACCGTTGCGGCGCCCTCGGGCAGCACGGGGAGCTGGGTTGGGGTGCTGGCGGCGAGCGTGCCGTCGTTGCGGATCGTGACGGCGAATGCGCCGGCGTCGCCGAACCGGGGCAGGAACATCGAGGCGGTGCCGATGTTGACGATCAGCACCTTCCCGGCGGTCTCCAGCCTGCGGTCGAGCTGGCTCATGTTGTTGCGGGAGATGGCGAGGGCGACGAAGACGCCGAGCAGCGCGACGATGATGGTGGCGCCGAGGGCGGTGGCGGCCGCCACCCGGACCCGAAGCGAGTACGAGTGCCCGCGCCTCACGGCATTTCCCTGAGCACGAACCCGACTCCGCGGACGGTGTGCAGGAGGCGGGGCGAGCCGTTCGATTCGAGCTTGCGTCGCAGGTAGCCGACGAACACGTCGACCACATTGGTGTCGGCGACGAAGTCGTAGCCCCATACCAGTTCGAGCAGCCGCTCCCGGCTCAGCACGACGCCGCTGTTGCGAGCGAGGATGGCCAGCAGCTCGAATTCTCTTTTGGTGAGCTCGATTTCGCGGTCACCTTCGTGTGCCCGCCTGCCCAGCAGGTCGACGGTCAGCGGGCCGACGGTGATCGCGCCCTGCGGTGCGGGCGCGGCGGGCGGCGTCGTCCTGCGGCGCAGCATCGCGCGGATGCGGGCGACCAGTTCGGCGAGCACGAAGGGTTTGACGAGGTAGTCGTCGGCGCCCGCCTCGAGGCCCGAGACCCGGTCGTCGACGGAGGCGCGGGCGCTGAGTACGCAGATGGGGATGTCGTTGCCCATCGCGCGCAACGCCGTGACGACGCTCGCGCCGTCGAGGACCGGCATGTTCATGTCAAGGACGATGGCGTCGGGGGAGCGGTCGGCGACCACGCTGAGTGCCTCGGCGCCGTCCGACGCGGTCAGGATCGTGAAGCCGGACAGGCGCAGGCCCCGTCGCAGGGAGACGAGCACGTCCTCGTCGTCATCGACGACGAGGAGGGTGGCGTTGGCGTGTTCGGTCACCACGCCATTGTGCCCGGAACGGTGATGGAAATTCTGCGGCAAGGCGCTGATGTCAACCTAGATTGACGGCTATGCCGCCGCGATCCCGATCTTCTTCGGCTTTCCCGCGGCCGCCGTCGCGCAGGCGTGGCGATGCCGATGCGACGGCGACCGGGGCGGGCGCTCTGCTCAGGCGCGTCCGCACTGTCGATGCTCGTCGGTCTCGGTTGTGCCACTGCGGGTTTCGGGCAGTCGCGCGGATTCGTCGGGTATGGCGGTTTGTTCCAGCGCGTCTCGATCGCGAGCGGGTTCGCCTGGCTGATCGCTCTCTTTGTTCGCGATCTCCGGTCGACTGTCGGACCCTGGGCGTAGAATCGAATGTATGTTCGAGAATGGTGGCGGGGTTGGTGAGGTGAGGTCCGGTGTCGAGGCGGAGGTCGCCTCGTTGCTGGCCGACGTCGCTGCTCTCGACGAGGTTGCCTGGTCGTGTCGGGCGGAGAATCGGTTGGCGGCGCGGAAGGTGTTGGCGGCGGGCCGG
>NZ_SUMD01000017.1 GCF_005049235.1 Rhodococcus oryzae
ACATGTGGGAGCACGCCTTCTACCTCGACTACCAGAACGTCAAGGGCGACTACGTCAACGCCTTCTGGAACATCGTCAACTGGAACGACGTCTCCGCCCGCTTCGACCGCGCCCGCACCCAGACCGCCGGCCTCATCGTCTAGTCCCGCCCGGCCGAGTGTGCAGCTACCGGGCCAAACGTCGAGTGGCGGCGGCCATACCTGCACACTCGCCAGGGGTCGGATCCACTACCGCCAGGTAACCTCTACAACGATGTCCACGACAGCTGAAGAGTCCCCGGCCGCCGCCGTGCAGCCGCAGCCTCTGACCACCCAGACCCGCACCCTGACCGGCTGGGGGCGCACCGCGCCCACCACCGCCCAGGTGCTGTCCACGCCCGACGTCGAGGTGATCGCCAGCGCGGTCGCGCAGGTCGCCGAGCAGAACGAGGGCAAGCCGTCCCACCTGCGGCGCGGCGTCATCGCCCGCGGGCTCGGCCGGTCCTACGGCGACCCGGCGCAGAACGCAGGCGGCCTGGTCATCGACATGAATGCGCTCAATCGCATTCATCGCATCGATCGCGACACCGCCCTGGTGGACGTCGACGCCGGTGTGAACCTGGACCAGCTGATGAAGGCGGCCCTGCCGTTCGGCCTGTGGGTTCCGGTGCTGCCGGGTACCCGCCAGGTCACGATCGGCGGCGCCATCGGCTCCGACATCCACGGCAAGAACCACCACAGCGCCGGCAGCTTCGGCAACCACGTCATGTCGCTGGACCTGCTGACCGCCGACGGCAAGGTCCGCACGCTCACCCCCAAGGGCGGGCGCAACGATCCCAAGGCCGCGCTCTTCTGGGCGACGGTCGGCGGCATGGGCCTGACGGGCATCATCCTGCGCGCCACCATCAAGATGACGCCCACCGAGACGGCGTACTTCATCGCGGACAGCGTCCGCACCACCAGCCTCGACGAGACCATCGCGCTGCACAGCGACGGCTCCGAGGAAAACTACGACTACTCGTCGGCGTGGTTCGACGCGATCTCCGCGCCGCCGAAGCTGGGCCGAGCGGCCGTGTCCCGCGGCTCGCTGGCGAAGCTGGACCAGCTGCCGGCCAAGCTGCAGAAGGATCCGCTGCGGTTCAACGCCAAGCCGCTGGTGACGTTCCCGGACATCTTCCCGAACGGCCTCGCCAACAAGCTCGACTTCACGATCGTCGGCGAGCTGTACTACCGGAAGACGAAGAACGCCACCAACCAGGTCCAGAATCTGACGGCGTTCTACCACCCGCTCGACCTGTTCGGGGAGTGGAACCGCGCCTACGGATCCAACGGATTCCTGCAGTACCAGTTCGTGGTGCCGCCCGAGGCGGTCGACGAGTTCAAGAAGATCATCGTCGACATCCAGCGGTCGGGTTTCTACTCGTTCCTCAACGTGTTCAAGCTGTTCGGCGAGGGCAACCAGGCGCCGCTGAGCTTCCCGATGCACGGCTGGAACGTCTGCGTCGATTTCCCGATCAAGGCCGGCCTGAACGAGTTCGTCACCGAACTCGACAAGCGTGTCCTCGAATTCGGCGGACGGCTCTACACCGCGAAGGACTCGCGGACCACCGCCGAGACCTTCCACGCCATGTACCCGCGGATCGACGAGTGGATCGCGACGCGCCGCAAGTACGACCCCACAGGCGTTTTCGCCTCCGATATGTCCAGAAGGTTGGAACTGTGATCAACGCCGTGGGTAACCCCCAGACCCTGCTGCTCCTCGGCGGCACCTCCGAGATCGGCCTGGCCATCTGCGAGGAGTACCTGAAGAAGGCTCCGATGCGGGTGATCCTGGCCGCGCTGCCTGGCGATCCGGGCCGCGACGCCGCCGTCGCCCAGCTGAAGGCAAAGGGCGCCACCGAGGTCGAGGTCGTCGACTTCGACGCCGTGGACACCGAGTCGCACCCGAAGGTGATCGACGCGGCCTGGTCCAAGGGCGACGTCGACGTCGCGATCGTCGCGTTCGCGCTCGACGGCGACGCCGAGGAGCTGTGGCAGAACCAGCGCAAGGCCGTGCTGGTGGCCAACGTCAACTACACCGCGGCGGTGTCGGTCGGTGTGCTCGTCGGCGAGAAGATGAAGGCGCAGGGCTTCGGCCGCATCATCGCGATGTCGTCGGTCGCCGGCGAGCGCGTCAAGCGCGCCAACTTCGTCTACGGCTCCACCAAGGCCGGACTCGACGGGTTCTACCTCGGCCTGGGCGAGGCCCTCGCCCAGTTCGGACCGAAGGTCACGGTGGTCCGGCCCGGCATGGTGCGCACCCAGTTCAGCGCGCACGTCAAGGAAGCCCCGCTGACGGTCAACAAGGACATCGTCGCCTCGCTCGCCGTCGCCGCGTCCGACAAGGGCAAGGAAATCGTCTGGACTCCGGGCCCCTGGCGCTTCGTGATGATGGCACTGCGGCACGTGCCGCGGGCGATCTTCCGCAAGCTGCCGATCTAGCCCCACACGACCCGCAGCACCCGACGAATCGGCCCCACCGCAGTGCATCGCGGTGGGGCCGTTTTGTCGTTCGGGCCGGGCCGCACGTCGCTCATCCCGGCATGACCCGCCGCCATTGGCCGTTGGTCTCACAGGTCTGGTAGCTGCCGTCCGGGAGATAGATCTTGCTGCCGACGCTGTATTCCTTGCCGTCGTGCACACAGACGACCGCCTGCGTTCCCTCGGCCGAGCTGCGGATCTCCGCCTGGGCGACCGAGGCGGTGGCGCCGATCACTCCCGCGGCGACGAGTAACGCGATGCCGAGCGTCTTTGCGATGCGAGAGATCATCTGAGGCTTTCCGTCGGGGTCGGGTCCGGGTGGACTACAACAAATATGAGGTAGCGAAGCCCACACCACCAGGCACCCAAGGGTGCCGATTCGGCCACCCCCTGGACCACGGAATGGGTCTGCGGCGGTCGATCTGCGGCGCTCGCGTCCGGCTTCTCGTCGGTTCACTAAGCTCAGTGCTCGTGACTGACGCTCCCGCAGCTCCGATCCCCGACACAGCTCCGAGCACGTCCGCGGCCCGCAGGGATCCGCTGCGTCGCGCGGCGTCCACCGCCGGGGAGATGGGGCTGGCGGCGGTCGTCGCGGCCGCCGTCGCCGCGGTCGGGCTGATCGCCTTCGGGCTGGTGGATTGGCCGGCGTTCAACTCCTCCAACGTCACCCAGGCCCTGACCACGGTCGGGCAGGTCGTGACCTTGGCGGCGCTGGGTCTGTCGGTGTGGCTGCTGCGGGCCCGCCGCGCGGTGGTCGCGGCGAAACTGCTGTCCTGGGCCGCGCTGTCCGGCTTCGTCACGGTCACCCTCGGGATGCCGCTGGCCGCGACGAAGCTGTACCTGCACGGCATCTCGGTGGACCAGGAGTTCCGCACCGAGTTCCTCACCCGGATGACGGACACCGCCCGGCTCGACGACATGACCTATGCGGACCTGCCCTCCTTCTATCCGGCGGGCTGGTTCTGGGTCGGCGGACGGGTCGCGAATCTGCTCGGCATGGAGGGCTGGGAAGCGTTCAAGCCGTACGCGATCGCCTCCATCGCGGTGGCCGCCGTCGTGTCGCTGGTGTTGTGGTCGAAGCTCATCCGCGACCACGTGGCGGTGCTGGTCGCGACGGCCGTGACGGCGATCGCGCTGGCCTACGCGTCCCCCGAGGCGTACAGCGCGGTCCTCGTGGTGCTGCTGCCACCGGTGCTGGTGCTGGCCTGGGGCGGGCTGTACCGACCGGGCCGGAGCGGGGCCGACGGCTGGGGTGCGATCGTCGGGACGGGCGTCTTCCTCGGCGTCGCCGCCACCTTCTACACCCTGTACCTGGGCTGGGCGGCGTTCGCGGTGACGCTGATGGCCGTGCTCGCCGCCGCGCTCGCGGTGCGGGCGAACGGGATGCGGGCGGCGCTGGACCCGCTGTTCCGGCTGGCGGTGGCGGGGGTGATCGCCGGGCTCATCGCGTTGATCGTGTGGCTGCCGTACCTGAACGCGATGCGCACCGGCCCGACCGCGAGCTCGGGTACGGCACTGCACTACCTGCCCGACGGCGGCGCCCGTCTGCCCCTGCCGATGTTCCACTTCTCGCTGATCGGTGGCCTGTGCCTGCTCGGCACGGTGTGGCTGGTCGGCCGCGCCGCCTCCTCGCGGCGCGCGCAGGCGCTCGGGATCGGCGTCGCCGCCGTGTACGCCTGGTGGCTGCTCTCGATGGCCGTGACGGCGATCGGCAACACCCTGCTGTCCTTCCGCCTCGAACCAGTGCTGCTCGTGCTGCTCGGTGCCGCAGGCGTTTTCGGGTTCCTCGACTTCGCGCGCTGGACGATCCTCGCGACCAGCGAGAACCCGCGGGTCCGGGCCGCGATCGTCGCGATCGGCGCGCTGGGCGCGGTGGCGTTCGCCCAGAACATCCCGCAGGTGCTCGCCTCCGAGATCACCACCGCGTACACCGACACCGACGGCAACGGCGAGCGGGCGGACCAGCGGCCGCCCGGCGCCGCCTCCTACTACGACGAGGTCGACGCGGCGATCACCGCACAGCGCCCGGGACCGCGCTCCGACACCGTGGTGCTCACCGCCGACACCAGCTTCCTCAGCTTCTACCCGTACTTCGGCTTCCAGTCGCTGACGTCGCACTACGCGAACCCGTTGGCGCAGTTCGACCGCCGCGCCGCCGCGATCGCCGACTGGGCCGAGACCGAGAGCCCCGACGAGCTGGTCCGGGCGATGGACGAAAGCCCCTGGCGCACACCGGATGTGTTCGTCTTCCGCAAGGGGTCCGACGGCTACACGCTGCGTCTGGCGGAGGACGTGTACCCCAACGACCCGAACGTGCGCCGCTACACCGTGACCTTCCCGGAGAAGCTGTTCGACGACCCCCGGTTCACCACCACCGAGGTCGGTCCGTTCGTGATCGTCACCCGGGTCGGCTGAACACGGCTGTCCCCCACACCGGTTCGGCGTGGGGGACGGCATGCGAGGTCGGTCAGCCGCGGACGAGCGGCATGATCGCGCGCACCCGCAGATCGCGCAGGTACAGCCCGCCCCACACCAGGATGCCGAAGTAGATCGGCGCGAGGGTGGTGCTCAGGATCGGCTGCTCGGTGACCAGGTTGGTCGCCACGGCGCCGCCGAGGTATCCGGTCAGCAGGACCGCACCGAGGATCGACGTGACGGGCACGACGTAGAGGGCGAGGCAGATCAGCAGCACCACGCCGAAGACCCTGTTCAGGCTCGGGTCGAACCCGAGGTCGGCCATCGCGGTGCGCACCTGCTCGACGTTGGCGATGTGGGTGAGCGAGTCGAAGAGGAAGAACACGACGACCAGACCGGTGATGATCAGGCCGGCGATCCGGGCACCCCGCGAGGGGGCGGCCGAGCCGGTGGCGGCGGGTGCGGTGGTCGTGGTGTGCGGCGTGGTGGTCATGGCGGGCTCCGATGCTGGATTGCTTCGTGCACGGCGCGCGAAGCGGTTGCCATATAGACCGGCGACGACCGCGAAACTCATCGCGCACGGGTCAATTATCCGCCGAACCAGGCCTGCGCGTCGAGACGGAAGCCCTGACCAGCGGTGACGGTGCGCAGATCGGACTCCAACGCGCGCAGCCGTTCCAGCCCGATCGTCGCCGCCCAGTCCGCCTGCAGCCGGTCGAAGGCGACCGCGGAGCGTCGCAGGCTGTCGAGCCCCCGCTCCGTGAGCACCACCCTCTTGCTTCGGGCGTCCGACGGGTCGCTCTCGCGCGCCACGTAACCGAGGCCCTCGAGCCGATCGACCGTCTTGCCCGCCGCCTGCTTGGAGACGCCGAGCCTTCGGCCCAGCTCGCTCGCGCTGGTCCCCGCGATCCCGATCGCCTGCATCGCGAATCCGTAGGCGGGGCGCATGTCCGGGTGCCCCTGCTCCGCCAGCTGGCGATGCACCTCGTCGATCAGGGTCCGGAATCCGGCGAACAGCAGCAGCGGCAGCTCGTAGCCGGGGCTCTCATCGACGGCCACGGCACACCCCTTGCCGAATATAGACAACCATGTTTACTATATGGACAACCACGTTGACGATATTACCCCAGAGAGGACTCCAGATGCCCTTCACCCATCACACCGCCCAGACCGCCCCCGACGCCGCCCGCCCGACCATGGCGGCCATCGAGGGGAAGTTCGGGTTCCTGCCCGCCCCCGCGGCGCTCATGTCGGAATCGCCCGAGCTGTTGCAGGCCTTCACCCGGTCGAACGCCCTGTTCGAGCGCAGCACGCTCACCGAGCTCGAACGCGAGGTGCTGGTCCTGACCATCGCGACACGTAACGAGTGTCACGTCTGCGTCGCCCTACACACCGCCTCACTCACCCGCGCCGCGGCGCCGGCGGAGCTGGTCGCGGCCCTGCGCGCCCGGCAACCGCTCACCGACCCGCGGCTCGACGCCATCCGCGTGTTCACGCTCGCGGTCCTGGACGCGGCGGGAGGTGTCGACGAGGAGCAGATGAGGGCGTTCCTCGAGCGGGGCTTCACGCGCCGCAACGCCCTCGAGGTCGTACTGGGGGTCGGCACCTACACGCTGTCCACCTTTGCCAACCGGATGACCGAGGCGCCGCTGGACCCGCCGTTCGCACCGTTCGCCTGGGAGGGCGCCGCCTAGCACTTTCACCGTTTGCCCCCACTGCCACATCAGTGATGTCATCATTGATGACAACGCTGATGGCACGCACCTGTGAGTCCTTCCGGCCCCTGTCGGGCCAGAAGGACTCACGGCGGGAGGGGTACAGGGATGGCCGAGGACGGTACGCGCGCGCGACTGACGCCGGAGGTGATCGTGGACGCCGCCGTGCGGATCGCCGCGCGGGGCCGCCCCGACGGACTGACCGGACGCGCCCTCGGCGAGGAGCTCGGCGTCGACCGCTCGGCGGTGTGGCGGCACTTCTCCGACAAGGACGCGCTCCTGCGAGCCGTCGGCGACCGCCTGCTGACGATGGCGCACGAGCGCGTCCCCGCCGGGCTCGGCCCGAAGGAGCGGATGGAACACCTCGCCGGAGCCGTGGTCGCGGTGTTCACCGAGCATCCCCATGTCGGCGCCGCCGTGGCCCCGCGCACGACCCGCGGCCCCGGCGAGTTCGCCCTGGTCGAGATGATGCTCACCGCGCTCGGCGAGCTGGGGCTGGAGCCGGCGGATGTGGTCCGCTACCAACGGATGATGGCCGAGGCCGTGCTGTCCTACGCGGGGATGCTGGCCGGCCACGCGCTGCTACCGGACAACCTGCGCGCCGGCGACGAACGCGCCTGGGCCCACGAGTATGTCGGCGCGGACCCGGTGCGCTACCCCGCGATCGCCGCACACGCACCGGCCCTGGCCGAGGTGGGCCCGGACCTGGTGCTCGCCACCATGATCGAGGCCTTCTGGACCGCGCTCGACGCCAGGGCCGCCCGCGTGCGCACGGACTGACCCGGCCCCGCACGGCGCCCAAGACCCACCCACCCCCGATATCGAGGATCACTCCACGCATGACCGAGCCCAGCACCACCACCGAGCCCGCCACCACCGCTGCCGAGCCCACCGTCGCCGAGCCGCCTCGCAAGCGCTCCCGACTGCGCACGGCCGCGATCGTCGTCCCGGTGGCCGCCGCGACGCTGGTGGCGGCGACCTATGCGGCCGCCGCGGCGCTCGAGATCCCCGCGCCGCCGACCCTGGCCCGGCTGCTGACCGAGGCACCCTCGAAGCAGGGCGAGCTGTATCCATCTCGCGCGGTGGCGGCCTCGCCGGATCCCGCTCCGCTGCAGTCGAACTCGATGCCGCTGCCGGACACGGTGCCGTGGCGGGGCGAGCAGATCCCGGTCGCGCAGTTCCTCGAGACCACCCACACCAACGCCTTCCTGGTGCTGCGGGACGGCGCGCTCACCCACGAGTGGTACCGCGACGGCGTCGAGGCCACGACGCCGCTGGCCTCGTGGTCGATGGCCAAGTCCGTCGTCTCGCTGATGATCGGTCAGGCGATCGACGCGGGCAAGCTCAGCGAGGACGACCGGCTGGTCGACGTCCTGCCGGAGCTCGCCACCGGCGGGGAGTACGACACCGTGACGGTGCGCAACCTGCTGGACATGACCGCGGGCGTCGATGTGTCCGAGAACTACAACCCGTACTGGCCGCTGACCGGCACCGCCCGGATGTACCTGACCCAGGACCTCGACGAGTTCGTCGCCGACCACCGCGAGGTCACCTTCGCCCCGGGCAGCGAGGGCGACTACCGGAGCGTCGAGACCCAGCTCCTGGGACAGGTGCTGGCCCGGGTCGAGGGCAAACCGCTGACCGAGTTGCTCGAGCGGAACCTGTGGGCCCCGATCGGCGCCGAGGACGGCGCAACCTGGAACCTCGACCGGGACGGCGGTCAGGAGAAGGCGTTCTGCTGCCTCAACGCGACCGCCCGCGACTACGCCAAGGTCGGCCGGCTCGTCCTCGACGGCGGGCGGGTGGGTGACACCCAGGTGGTCCCGCCTGCCTGGATCGAACGCATCAGCGCCCCTGCCCCGCACCAGGTCTCGACCTCGCCGTGGGGATATTCCGCGCAGTGGTGGCACCCCACGCCCGACAGCCCGGACCTGTCCGCGCTCGGTGTCTACGGCCAGTACACCTACGTCGACCCGGCCACCGGCACCGTCATCGTCAAGCTCAGCGACCACGGCACCGAGCAGGACGAGGAGGAGACCTTCGAGGTGCTCCGGACCATCGCCGGCGCCTAGGGCCGCGGATCCCGGCCCAGGAAGGCCAGCAGCCGCTCCCCCGGTCCCGCCCCCGCCGGCAACTCAACCGGGGCGGCGAACCGGGCCGGTCGGTCCGCATCACTGACGAAAAGCGTTGCACAGGTGAGCAGTTCCTCGGCGAGGTCCGGCGGGATCGGCCGGTTGCGTCCGCACGCTCTTGCCACGTCCCACCCGTGCACGGCGATCTCCAGCGCACCGGCAGCGGGCACGATGCCCGCGGCCATCGAGACGCCACCGATCTGGATCCCCTCCGGGTCACCCGAGCGCGCCCATGCCCCGAGCAGTCGACAGGCGCGATCGCACAGCGCCGCAACGGGATCGGACTCGGGATCGGGCGCCGCAGCGGCGGGAGCCAGCGCGATGTGCCGGTCCAGGGCGGCCTCCTGCAGCGTGCCGAGGGCGTCGTTCATGTGCGCCAACAGCATGCGCAGGTCCCATCCGCGACAGGGCGTGGCCCTGTCCATCGACTCCTCCGTCACGAGCTGCAGGCTGCCCAACGTGTAGGCGATCGACCGCTCCAGCAACGCGACCGGGTCGGCCAGCGGCCACGCGACCGCGGCGCCCGTCATGACCCGACCGGCAGCGTCTCGGGCAGCCCGAACTTGCCGAACAGCGACACGTCGAAGAACACCGTCACATGACCGATCCCCGACGGGCCGAGCGAGACCACCTGCAGCTGGAAGGCGGAGTACCCGCCGTCGGGATCACGCATGTACATCGCGAATGCGGGCTGCCCGTTCGACACCGTGGGGATCAGCTTCATGTCCCCGGGACCATTTGCGGGACAGTTGTTCTCGATGAGGGTGCGGATTGCATCGGGGCCCTGGTACCAGCCGACGAAGGGCGGCATCTCCCAGACGGCGTCCTGGGTGAACAGCTCCTTGAGCGCGGCCATGTCGTACGTCTCGAAGGCCGCCATGTACTTGTCGAGCAGCTCGCGCTGATCCGGCGCGACCGGCTCCACGACGGCATCCTCGGCGGGCGCGGCCTGATCGATCTGCGCGCGGGCGCGCTGCAGGGCGCTGTTCACCGCCGCCGTGCTGATGCCGAGCAGTTCCGCAACCTCCGCGGCAGGCCAGGCCAGCACCTCGCGCAGGATCAGCACCGCCCGCTGCTTCGGCGGCAGGAACTGCAGGGCGGCGATCAGCGCCAGCCGGATGCTCTCGCGGGACGTCGCGACCACAGCCGGGTCGCTCGCGGCGGTGCCGAGCAGGGCGTCCGGGATCGGCTCGAGCCAGGGCACCTCGCCCTGCTCGACCAGCTCGCCCGCCGGGTCCGAGCTCGGCGCGCCGAGACCGGTGGGCAGCGGGCGCTTGCCCTTGCTCTCCAGCGCGGTCAGGCAGGTGGTCGTCGCGATCCGGTACAGCCAGGTACGTAGCGAGGAGCGGCCCTCGAACTTCTCGTAGGCGCGCCATGCCTTCAGGTACACCTCCTGCACCAGGTCCTCGGCGTCGTGCACCGAACCGGACATCCGGTAACAGTGCGCCAACAACTCCCGCCGATACGGCTCCGCCAGCGGAGCAAAGTCCTCCTGAACCGCGCCCTCTGTCATCGTTTCCCACCCTTCGTCGAATGCCTTCCCGAGTACAGACCCGCCGCGTGGGGGAAACTCATCGGTCTCGCGCGATGAATTTTCGTGCCCCGCCCGGTCAGTACAGAGGAACACGATCCGAGGAACGAGGGAAGCCCATGTCCGAGACGTCCGAAACACCGCAGCAGAACCCCGTGCACAAGGCGATTTCGCGGGACGGCACCGTCATCGCGTACGAGCGGTCGGGCGACGGCCCGCCGATCATCATCGTGGGAGGCGCCTTCAACGACCGCGCGACCGCGGCCGCCCTGGCCGCCACGCTGGCACCCGGGTCCACCGCGATCGCGTACGACCGACGCGGCCGCGGAGACAGCGGCGACACCGCGCCGTACGCGGTCGACCGCGAGATCGAGGATCTTGCCGCCCTGATCGAGGACGTCGGCGGGTCCGCGGGCCTGTTCGGCCTCTCGTCCGGCGCGATCCTGGCCCTGGACGCGGCCGCCGCCGGGTTGCCCGTCACCTCGGTGGCGATCTTCGAACCGCCGTTCCAGACAGAGGGCGGCCCGCAGCTCCCCGACGACTACCTGGCCCGGCTGGCCACCTTCACTGCGGAGGACCGCCGCGGGGAGGCCGTCGAGTACTTCATGACCGCGGCGGTCGGGCTGCCGCCGGAGGCGGTCGCGCAGACCAGGCAGTCGCCGATGTGGGCGGGGATGGAATCTCTGGCGCACACCCTCGGCTACGACGGCGCCATCACGGTGCGACCCCTGACCGCAGACCGGTTCGCCGGGATCTCGGCTCCGACACTGACACTGGCGAGCGCCGCCAGCCCGCCGTCGCTGCAGCTGCCCGCCCGCGCCGTGGCGGAGATGATTCCCGGCGCCCGGCACCGCACGCTCGACGGCGGATTCCACGACGTCCCGCCCGAGACCCTCGCGCCGGTGCTGCTCGATCACCTGACGGCGACCTCGTGATCGCGGCCCTCAGGCGGCGGTGAGGATCAGCGGCCCGTCCGGGGTGATGGCGATGGTGTGTTCGCTGTGCGCCGCGCGGGTGCCGTCGAGGGTGCGCAGCGTCCAGCCGTCCGGGTCGTGCCGGTAGTCGTCGGTGCCGCCGCCGATGAGCATCGGCTCGAGCGCGAGCACCAGGCCCGCGCGCAGCTTCATCCCCCGGCCGCGCCGTCCCTCGTTGGGCACGTCGGGGTCCTCGTGCATGGCGCGGCCGATCCCGTGGCCGCCGTGATCGGCGAGGACCCCACGTCCCCTGCTCCTGGCGAACGCGCCGATGGCGTCGGCGATGTCACCGATCCGGTTCCCCACCCGCGCGGCCTCGATGCCCCGCGCGAGCGCCGCCTCGGTGTCCGCGATCAGGCTCAGGTCCTCGGGGTCGGCCTCGCCGACCACGAAGCTGATCGCCGAGTCACCGCACCATCCGTCGAGATAGGCCCCGCAATCCAGGCTGACGAGGTCGCCGTCGGCGAGCCGGTGGTCCGTCGGGATGCCGTGCACGATCGCGTCGTTGACGCTGGCGCACACCACACCGGGGAACGGCGACGGCGCCCAGGCGGGGTGGTAGTCGAGGAAGGCCGGGGTGGCGCCCGCCTCCCGGATCACCGCCGCGGCGGCCGCGTCGAGGTCGCGCAGGCTCACCCCGACCGCTGCCGTCGCCCGCGCCGCCGCGAGGGCCTGCGCCACCACGCGTCCGGCCTCCCTCATCGAACGCACCTCATCCTCGGTCTTGATCTCGACCATGCCCACCTCTCCCGTATTGCCAATAACTATACCGGTATTACTATAGGGGACATGGTGCGCGTGCCGCTGACGGCGGAAGAACTCGAGCGAGGCAAGCGACTCGGCGAGCTGCTGCGCGGAGCCCGCGGCGAGGCCAGCATGGTCGAGGTCGCACTGGACGCGGGCATCTCCGTGGAGACGCTGCGCAAGATCGAGACCGGCCGGATCGCGACGCCCGCGTTCTTCACCGTCGCCGCCCTCGCCCAGGTCCTCGGGCTGTCGCTGGATCTGGTCGCCGAGGCGCTGGCCGATCCGCCCTCGCGCCGCGAGGCTGCCTCGTAGCCGCCCGCCCTCCGACGGCGAGGGTCGCCGCCGGGAATCCTCCGGCCCGAGAGCCCAGTGGACGTCCATTTCCGTGCCGTTCGGGGGATGCCGGTCAGCCTTCCGATGAGTTTGTGCGTCTCGGGGAGTCTCTACTTTGATCACCATCATCGAGAGTGGGAGCACAGAGTGAGTCAGCTACTGCGAGTCCAGAACTTCAATGTTTCGAGCGACGGAATCGGCGCCGGGGAAAACCAGAGCTTCGAGAGCCCGTTCGGCCTCGACCCCGGTGCCATGTTCGCGTGGGGCGGCGCCACGGCCAGCTGGCCCACCCGCACCGACCCCGGCGGCAGCCGCGGCCTCGATGACTACTTCACACGAGACTTCGCCCGCAACATCGGCGCCGAGATCATGGGACGCAACAAGTTCGGTCCCCAGCGCGGCCCATGGGAGGATCACGAATGGCTCGGGTGGTGGGGCGACGAGCCACCGTTCCACACCCCGGTATTCGTCATGACCCACCACAAGCGGCCCTCGTTCACGCTCTCCGACACCACGTTCCATTTCGTCGACGGCGACCCGGCCACGATCCTCGAGCAGGCACGCGAGGCAGCGCAGGGCAAGGACGTCCGACTCGGCGGCGGAGTCACCGCCATCAAGCAGTTCCTCGATGCCGACCTCGTCGACACCATGCACGTGGCGGTCTCCCCGATAACGTTCGGAACCGGACTCCGGCTCTGGGAGTCGCCGGAAGAGCTGCGCGATCGGTTCCACCTCGAGATCGTGCCCAGCCCGAGTGGTGTGGCCCACCACCTGTTCTGGCGGAAATAACCCGACTAACCGCGCAAGGATTTCGGAGCAGTCCGGATCACCTACCAGCCAGGACACCCGGGTCGACACGACCCGGGTGTCCTGTTGAGGATGCCCAAGCCCGACTGGGCGTTCACCCCCGCCCTGCTCCAGGTGAACGTCACCGACTGCGACGAGGTACTCCGGCGCGCCGGCGACCGAGGCTACCGGGTTCACGTCGACCACGCCGTTCTACGGCGACAGCTCCCTCGCCCGGTTCGTCGACGCCTGGCACAACGTGTGGTGGCTGTCCGGCCCCGACGAGGCCTAGCCGGGAGTGTGCGTGAGCGCCGTTGCGCCTGAGCTGATGTGCAGGATCGCGCCGACCGTGTCGAGGGTCGCCCGGTCGAGCGGGAAGTAACCCTGCGCCGGGGTGGCGTCGGTACGGGTGCGCGCGGCGGCGACCTCGGTGGCGGGCGTCAGGCCCCAGGTGGCGATCCGGGCCTGGAGGAAGCCTTCGTGGGTGTCCGGCTCCGGGTCGCCGAGCCCGATCGTGTCGCTGCGGCCGAGGCTGCCCGCGATGAAGGCGTACCGGTCGCCCACCAGCGACCCGACGATGGCGCCGACGCTGAACCACTCGAGGTCCATGCCCCTCATCCGCATGGTGCTCGGGCGCTCCTGCAGGTGGCTGTTGTGCGCGAAGACCATCGTCGCTCCCCGCCGATCCTCGATGCGTCGAATGTCGAGGAGGTTTCGGGCCATGAGCGCATCGCGGGTGCCCAGCAGGAGTGATATCCGCTCGCTCTCGTCGATGAGCTGCGCCGCCTGCTTGTGGTAGCGGAGCAGGCCGAGGCCTGCGGTGAGATACGTTTCGGCCCTGTGCCATTCGGCGCGTGACGTCGTCGCGATCAGTTCCGGCGCCCGTACGTAGAGCGTGGTGAGCAGATCGTCGGCAGTCGTCCGCAGCCGTTCGGCCCCGGCCGTGGCGCCGATCGACGCGGCCGAGTCCATCACCGCTTCCGCGCGGCTCCAGCGTTCGTCATCGCCGCAGAGGCCCGCGATGTCGAGGTCGAGTTGCAGGTAGTCGCTGGCGTGTTCGAGATAGCGTCGCGGGCTGGGTGCGCTGGTGTTCTCCATCGGAGCGTCCATGCCGTGGAAGGCCAATCGCTCTGTCGGCGGCCGGTTCTCGTTGTAGTCGCGCATCCAGGCAACCAGTTGACGGTTGGCGTCCAGGTCCCCGAAGCCGTGCGAGAAGCCTTCGCTCATCGCCTGATCGAGGCTCCCGACCCCCTCCTGCACGAAATCGTTGACGGTGAGCGCGGCCACGCGATCGGTTTCCAGAACGATCGACCGGAAGCCGCGGTCGACCAGCTGCGCGAACAGTTCGTTGCGGACCCACGCGAACGCGGGTTCCAGGTGCGTCGGCTCACCGAGCGCGAAGATGTCACATGATGCGGGTACGAAGTCTCGAATGTCCTGGCTCATGTGTCTCAATCGTATCGTTGAAAGATCGGTTGAGACTTGTGAAGCAACAGCTACCGAATTGCCCGGTAAAGTCTCAAATCGATGATCAAGCTGCGACCATCCGACCTCGCGCGCGAGCACGGCATCTCGACCCAGGCGGTCCGCAACTACGAGCGGGACGGCTTCATCCCACCCGCCGACCGCACGCCCAGCGGCTACCGGGTCTACACCGAGGTACATGCGGCGGCGCTGCGCGCCTACCTCGCGCTCCTCCCGGCGTACGGCCACGCGATCGGCGGCCAGATCATGAACGCGCTGCACCATGGCGAACTCGACGACGCCCTGATGATCATCGACCGCGGCCACGTCCAGTCGCTCCGCGACCGGGAAACCCTCGATGCCGTCAAGAGCTCGGTGCATCACCTGACGGCCGAATCCGGGACCGCCACGGACCCATCGAATGACGCCGAGACCCGAACCATCGGCGAACTCGCGCACCACCTCCGCGTCACCCCTGCGACGCTTCGCAATTGGGAGGGCGCCGGAATCCTCGCCCCGGCGCGGGGCCGGGCCACCGGATACCGCCACTACAGCGCGATCGACGTCCGCGATGCCGAGCTCGCACACCTCCTCCGACGAGGGGGCTACCCGCTGGACCGCATCGCCGCCGTGGTCCAGCAGGTCCGAAGCGCGGGAGGCACAGACGCTTTGGCCGCCGCACTGAATGACTGGCAGCGAAAGCTGACCGCACAGGGTCTCGCCACGCTCGCCGCGGCCGGCGAGCTCGGCCGCTACATGAAATTGCTCGACCGCGCCCTGCCCGGGCCCATCACGGCATCCGGCAAACCGCACTAGCCCGACGTCGCTTCCCAAGCGGCGCTCACACCTTTATCGTTTAACTGTTCGTTTCCTCAGCGGCCGCGTAGGTTGCCGACGTGACCATCGTCGAGCGAGCGCCGCAACCCCACCCGAACCGCCGGTCCCTCCTGCGCGGCGCCGCCCTCGGCGTCGGCGCCCTGGCCGCCGGGGCGGCCGTCGGGCCCCTCTCCGCCGCGCGCGCGGGCGCCTCCCCAACGGCGTTGAGCGGCAAGACCGCCGTGGTGGTCGGCAGCGGATTCGGTGGCGCGGTCGCGGCGCTGAGGCTCGGCCAGGCAGGCGTCCGGACCACGGTCCTCGAGCGCGGCAGGCGCTGGCCGGTCAACCCGGACGGCACCACCTTCTGCACGATCAACGAACCCGACGGCCGATCCGCATGGTTCGCCGACCACCCGCCGATCAACCAGCTGACGCGGCTGCAGTCCATCGCCCGGTACCCGGGCCTCATCGACCGGGTGTACGGCAACGGCATCGACGCCATCTACGGCGTCGGGGTCGGAGGCGGCTCGCTCGCGTTCGGCGCGTTCACGCCGCAGCCCCGGCGCAAGGATTTCGCCACGGTCTTCCCCGCCCAGATCGATTACGACGAGCTCGACCGGACGTACTACCCGCGCGCCAAGAAGATGCTGGGCACCTCGCCCCTCCCGGCGGACCTCCTCGCGAACCCCGCCTACCGGGGTGCGCGCGCCTGGTTGGACTACATCGAGGATTTCGGTGGCGAGCCCGTCCTGCACGACTTCTGCGTCGACTGGGACGTCGTCCGCGAGGAACTCGCCGGCCGCACCCCCGCGTCGTACTCGATCGGTGAGGGCCCGTACGGCAGCAACTCCGGCGCCAAGAACAGCGTCGACCGCAACTACCTGCCCGCGGCCGAGGCCACCGGGAACGTGACGATCCTCCCGCTGCACGAGGTCATCGAGATCCGGGAGATCTCCGGGCAGGACCGGTTCGAGGTCGTGGTCAAGCGGATCGACGAATCCGGCGCGGTGCGTGAACACAAGACGCTGGTGGCCGACTACGTGTTCATGGCGGCCGGCTCGTATTACACCTCCGCGCTGCTCGCGACCGCCAAGGCGAAGGGCACGCTGACCCGGCTGAACGACCACGTCGGCAAGGGATACGGCAACAACGGCGACTTCCTGATCGCCCGCGGACTGCTGCGCCGGGACTGCGGCGCGAAGCAGGGCGGCCCCGGCGTCGCGGTGATGTACGACGACGACAATCCGGACGGCCCGATCTCGATGTCCTGGGAGGCGTCACCGTTCCCGGACATCGCGGGCGGCTCGAACATGGCGAACCTGATCCAGGTCATCTCGGACGAACGCGGCTCGATCGACTACAACCCGGCGACCGGGCGGGCGGAACTGAACTACCCGTTCGGCGAGTCGAGCAGCGACGTGGACGCGCGCGGGCGGAGCTTCGCAGGCCGCTTCCACGAGCGGACCGAGACCCGGTTCGGTTCGCCCGCCACCGGGATCCCGATCTACACCCGGCTCAGCGACTTCGGCTCCGGGTGCACGTGGCACGGACTCGGCGGCATGGTGATGGGCCGCGCGTGCAGCCACGAGGGCCAGGTCGACGGCTACTCCAACCTGTTCGTCGTCGACGGCGCCCTGCTGCCGGGGTCCTCCGCAATGGTCAATCCGGCGCTGACGATCACCGCGGTGGCGGAGCGCTGCATGGACCGCTTCGTGGCCGCCCGGTCCTGAGCCCGGCCGACCGCCGACAGGAACCTCACAGGGCAGGTGAGTACGGTGGCCGGGGCCAAGGGCTCGGCAATCCGTCGGCCCGCCGACGGACAGGAACGTGCAATGCCCCAGGCACCGATGCTGGCGGACCCCGCGAGGACCTCGACCCCACCGAGGTCCGCGCGCGCCGTCGTCGGGCGCCTGCGGGGACACCGGGCCGGGCCGGACGTGGCCGCCGCGCTCGGGTTCACCGCGCTCGCGATGGTGGTGCTCGGCCGCCAGTGGCGCTCGCCCACCGTCGGCTACCTGATCGGCAGCGGCCAGGACCAGCGGATGTGGGAGTGGTTCTTCGCGGTCGCGGCGCACTCGGTCACCCGACTGGAGAACCCCCTCGGCACGCTCCTGCAGAACTACCCGGACGGCGTGAACCTGATGGCCAACACGGCCATGTTCGGCGTCAGCATCCCGCTCGCGCCCGTCACGCTGCTGTTCGGACCGACGGCCACCTGGACGCTGGTGCTGACCGCGGGCCTGGCGGGGACCGCCTTCGCCTGGTACTGGCTGCTGTCCCGGTTCGCGGTGCGATCGCGGGCCGCGGCGGCCGTCGGCGGGCTGTTGTGCGGGTTCGCCCCGGGGATGATCTCGCACGCCAACGGTCACCCGAACTTCGTGGCGCTGGCGCTGCTGCCGCTGATCCTCGGCTGCGTGATCCGGCTCAGCCGCGGTGCAGGCGTCCGGACCACGATCGCGCTCGGCCTGCTGGTCGCGGCGCAGATCCTGCTCGGCGAGGAACCGCTGCTCATCTGCGCCATGTCCTTCGCGGTGTTCACGGTGGCGTACTTCGCCTTTCGGCCGCGGCTCGCCGGCGCCGCGGTGCGGTCCGCGTGGCGGCCGCTGCTGCTCGCGGCGGCGATCGCGCTGGCGATCACCGCGATCCCGTTGTGGTGGCAGTTCTTCGGGCCGCAGAGCTACCGGGTCATCGACCACGGGGCGATGGGCAACGACCTCAAGGCGCTGCTGCAATTCCCGGAGCAGTCGCTCGGCGGGCGCACCAACCCCGGGCAGGACGTCTCGATCGGCGCCACGGAGGAGAACGCCTACTTCGGCTGGCCCCTGCTGGCCCTCGTCGCCGCGGCATCGGCCTGGTTGTGGCGGTCGCCGCTCGCACGGGCGGCGACGGTGACGACGCTCGCGATGGGCGTGCTCTCGCTCGGGTCCGAGCTGACCGTCGGGCGGAACAAGACCGGGATCACCCTGCCGTGGGCCTGGTTCGAGCACGTCCCGCTGCTCGAATCGGTGCTCGAGACCAGGTTCGCGATGGGCGCGGTCCCCCCGATCGCGCTGCTGCTCGCGATGGCGACGGACCGGGCCGTCCGCGAGCGGGCGACGCTGGTGCCCTGGTGCATCTGTCTGGTGCTCGCGCTGCTGCCGCTGACCCCGATGCCGCTGCCCGCGGTCGACCGCAAACCCGCTCCCGAATTCTTCGCCGACGGGACCTGGCGCGGATACGTCGACGACGGCTCCATCGTGACGGTCCCGCTACCCCGGCCCGAGGATGCGCGCGCGCTGTCCTGGCAGGCCAAGGCCGATTTCGGCTTCCCACTCGCGGGCGGTTACTTCGTCGGACCGGCAGGCGCCGCCAAGAAGGCCAAGTACGGCCCGGACGATCGGCCGACGGCGCTGTTGCTGGCCCAGGTGGACAAGACCGGTGCAGCGCCGACGATCACCGACGGACTGCGCGCGCAGGCGGTCGCGGACCTGAGGTTCTGGCGGGCCGACGCGCTCGTGCTCCCGCCGGGAAGGAACCGTCAGGTGCTCCGCGAGACGGTGAGCGAGCTGCTCCGGGACAGCGGTCATGCCGCCGACGACGTCTGGGTGTGGGATGTGCGCGCCCTGGTCGCCGCGGGGCACTGACCCGGGCGCCGTCCCATACGATCGGACCTTGTGTCCGACGCGCCTGAATCCACGCCAGCCGACCGCACCTCCCTGCGCACCGCCCGCCTGATCGCGGTTGTCGCGGGTCTGGCCGGGCTGCTGCTGGCCGTCCTCACCCCGCTGCTGCCGGTCAAGCAGACCACCGCCAGCGTGTCCTGGCCGCAGAACGGCGCCCTGACCAGCGTGTCCGCGCCGCTGGTCAGCTACGAACCGCTCAGCCTCAGCGCGCACATCCCGTGCGCGGTGGCGACGCAGCTACCGCCCGACGGGCAGGTCCTGCTCTCCACCGCCCCGAAGCAGGCGGCGGACGCCGAACTCGACGGCCTCACCGTCAAGGTCGCGGGCGATCCCGCGAGCGAGACCGGCCGCGAGGTCCAGGTGATCCTGCGCAACAGCGTGCTGCTCTCGGCACCGCTGGCCGACGTCGCGACGAAGTGCTCGGCGATCACCGTGTTCTCGGACGCCGCGCACACCACCGCCACCTTCGCCGGGCTCACCGACGATGCGGGCGAGCCGCTGAGCGTCGACGTCGCAGACGACCTGCGCCCGCAGATGGTCGGCATCTTCAGCGACCTCCAGGGCACCGCCGCAAACGGCACAGGGGGCACCGCCCCCGCAGGCCTCGAGGTCCGCGCGGACATCGATTCGCGGTTCTCCTCCAGCCCCACGGTGTTCAAGCTGCTCGCGATCGTCGTCGGGACGCTGGCCACGCTGATCGCGCTGATCGCGTTGCACCGCCTCGACAGCACCGACGGCCGCGCGGCGCGCCGCTTCCTGCCCCGGCACTGGCTGCGTTTCACCGGCGTCGACGGCCTGGTGGTCGGCACCCTCGCGCTGTGGCACTTCATCGGCGCGAACACCTCCGACGACGGCTACCTGCTGAACATGGCCCGGGCGTCGGAACAGGCCGGCTACATGGCCAACTACTTCCGCTGGTTCGGCGTCCCCGAGGCGCCGTTCGGCTGGTACTACGAGGTGCTGGCCGCCATGGCCAAGATCTCCACGGCCAGCCCCTGGATGCGCCTGCCCGCGCTGCTCGCAGGGATCCTCTGCTGGATGGTGATCAGCCGCGAGGTGATCCCCCGCCTCGGTAACGCCGTGCGCCACAACCGGATCGCGATCTGGACCGCCGGACTGGTGTTCCTCGCGTTCTGGCTGCCCTACAACAACGGCCTGCGGCCCGAGCCGATCATCGCCCTCGGCGCGCTGCTGACCTGGTGCTCGATCGAACGCGCGATCGCCACCGGCAGGCTGCTGCCCGCCGCGGTCGGCGTGCTCATCGCGGCGTTCTCACTGGCGGCCGGGCCGACCGGCGTGATCGCCGTCGCCGCGCTGATCGTCGGCGCCCGGCCGATCACGGCGATCCTGGTCACCCGGGCCCGCCAGGTGGGGTGGCTGCCGTTGCTCGCGCCGGTCGCCGCGGCAGGCACCCTGGTGCTGGCCGTGGTCTTCGCCGACCAGACCCTCGCGACCGTGCTCGAGGCGACCCGGGTCCGCACCCTGGTCGGCCCGAACGTGAAGTGGTTCGACGAATACCACCGCTACGACGCCCTGATGAACGTCTCCCCCGACGGGTCTCTGGCCCGCCGGTTCGGCGTGTTCACGATGATCCTCTGCCTGGTCGTCTGCGCGATGATCATGCTGCGCCGGGGCGGCAAGATCCCTGGCGCCGCCGCCGGTCCGTCGCGGCGCATCCTCGGCATCGTGTTCGGCTCGCTGGTGCTGATGATGTTCACCCCCACCAAGTGGACCCACCACTTCGGCGTGTACGCGGGCCTGGCCGCTTCCATCGCCGCGCTGACCGCCGTCGCGGTCGCCGCGGCCACGCTCCGCTCGCGCCGCAACCGCACGCTGTTCGCGTCGGGCGTGCTGTTCCTGCTCGCGCTGGCCTTCACCGGCTCGAACGGCTGGTGGTACGTCTCCAGCTACGGCGTGCCGTGGTGGGACAAGCCGCCGTCCATCGGCGGCAACGCCTTCTCCACCGCGTTGCTCGGCCTGGCGGTGCTGGCACTGCTGCTGGCGGGCTGGCAGCACCTGCGGGCCCCGTACCGGCCGGAGGAGCAGGCTGCCCCGCCGCGCGGGCTGCGGGCGCTGCTCGGTTCGCCGCTCACGCTCGCGGCCGCGTTCGTGGTGCTCTTCGAGGTGCTGTCCCTTGCCAAGGCCGCGGTCGCGCAGTATCCCGCGTACTCGGTGGCCCGCTCGAACGTCGAGGCACTCGCGGGCGACACCTGCGCGCTGGCCGACGACGTGCTCGTCGAGTCCGACGCGAACGCAGGCACGCTCATCCCGGTCAGCCCATCGGACAACCCGCTCGGCGCGGAGGCGGACGCCGGCTTCACCCCCAATGGGGTATCCGTCGACCTGACCGCCGACGAGGAGAACAAGGCTGCGGGCGGCGCGAACACCATCGACAGCGACGCCACCACGACCACCTCCGGCACCGCGTCGGGCACCGGCGGCGGCACCGGCAGCACGGGCGTCAACGGCAGCTCCGTTGCCCTGCCGTTCGGGCTCGACCCGGCGCGCACCCCGGTCCTCGGCAGCTACCAAACCGGTGAGCAGTCCACCGCGAAGCTCACCTCCGGGTGGTATGGGCTTCCCGAGCGAAGCGATGCGGCCCCGATCCTGGTGGTCACCGCCGCGGGCCGGATCCGGTCCGTCGACGCCGACGGCGTCGTCACCTACGGCCAGGACCTGGTCGTCGAGTACGGCGCCCCCGCTGCCGACGGCACGATCGAGCCACGCGGCAGCCTGTTGCCCATCGACATCGGCCCGTCGCCGTCGTGGCGGAACCTCCGAGTCCCGATGGCCGACATCCCGGCCGATGCCACCGCCGTGCGGCTGGTCGCGAACGACCACGACCTCTCCCAGCGGCAGTGGCTGGCCGTCACGCCGCCCCGGGTGCCGCAGCTGCGGACGCTGAACGAGGTGGTCGGGTCGAGCGCACCGGTGTTGCTGGACTGGTCCGTCGGCCTGTCCTTCCCGTGCCAACGGCCGTTCGACCACGAGTACGGGGTCGCGGAGACGCCCGAGTACCGGATCCTGCCGGACCGGGTCGGCGCCGACTCCACCAACGGCTGGCAGGACAGCCTCGGCGGCGGACCGCTCGGCTGGACCGACCTGCTGCTCTCCGCGCAGACGATGCCGAGCTACCTCGACCGCGACTGGGACCGCGACTGGGGCTCGCTGGAGCTGTTCACCCCGCTCGACGAATCCGCGGTGCCTGCACGGGTGGACACCGCGACCGTGACCCGCTCCGGACTGTGGGACCCGGGGCCGATCCCGGCGCGGTGACGGCGGCTGCGATCGCGGACCCCGTGATCGCAGCCCGATCCGTCCGCTTGAACGGCCGACCAGGCCGCTGAGCTGGGGATTGTGGCTGCGTCACGGGGGCGTGGATCACCGATTACAGAGATTCTCCGTAGCGATGTGAACGCCGACCGACCCTCGCCTACCATCGTGAACCGTGCCCGACGTCGTGACAGCCCCCGAACCAGCCATTTCCGCACCGCCGCCACCGGTCGACTTCAGAGCGAAGTACCGCACCGCGCGGCTGATCGCGGTCGTCACCGGTCTGCTCGGTGCGCTGTTCGCGGTGGCGACGCCGTTCCTGCCGGTCACCCAGACGACGTCCACCCTGAACTGGCCGCAGGCGGGGGTCACCGCGAGCGTCGACGCGCCGCTGATGGCCCAGGTGCCGATCGACCTGCAGGCGACGGTGCCGTGCGCGCTCGTCCGCGAGCTGCCCCCGGAGGGCGGCCTGCTGCTGGCCACCGCCCCGCCGCAGGGCACGGATGCCCCGCTCAACGCGATGTTCATGCGGGTCACCGCCGACACCGTGGACGTGCTCGACCGCAACGTGGTCGTCGCGTCCGCCCCGCGCGCCCGGGTCGAGACCGGTGGCTGCACGGCCATCACCTTCAGCTCCGACATCAACAGCACCACCGCCACCTTCGAGGGGCTGTCCATCGGCGGCAACCCGGTCACCGGCACCCTGACCGGAGACCTGCGGCCTCAGGTGGTTGGCGTCTTCACCAGCCTGGACGGCCCCGCACCCGCCGGGCTCTCGTTGACGGCGAACATCGATTCCCGGTTCACCTCCTCCCCCACGCTGATCAAGAGCGTGGCGATGGTGCTCGCGGTCCTGCTGACCATCTCCTCGCTGGTCGCGCTCGCCCGACTCGACGGAACCGACGGCCGCGGCCACCGGCGCTTCTTCCCGTCGCACTGGTGGCGGTTCAAGCCGGTTGACGGCGCGGTCGTCGCCATCCTCCTGCTCTGGCACTTCATCGGCGCGAACACCGCAGACGACGGTTACCTGCTGACGATGGCCCGGGTGTCGGAGCACGCCGGCTACATGGCCAACTACTTCCGCTGGTTCGGCGTCCCCGAGGCCCCGTTCGGCTGGTACTACGAGGTGCTGGCCGCGATGGCCAAGATCTCCACGGCCAGCCCCTGGATGCGCCTGCCCGCGCTGCTGGCCGGCATCCTCTGCTGGCTGGTCATCAGCCGCGAGGTGATCCCCCGCCTCGGCCGCGCGGTTCGGCACAGCTCCGCCGCGGTGTGGACCGGCGGGCTGGTGTTCCTCGCGTTCTGGATGGCCTACAACAACGGCCTGCGCCCGGAGCCGATCGTGGCCCTCGGCGCGCTGCTGACCTGGTGCTCGGTGGAGCGCGCCATCGCCACCGGCAGGCTGCTGCCCGCCGCGGTCGCGATCCTGATCGCCGCGTTCTCGCTCGGCGCCGCCCCGACCGGCCTGATGTGTGTGGCGGCCCTGCTGGCCGGCGCCCGGCCGATGGTGCGGATCCTGGTCCGCAGGCACCGCGAGGTCGGTGCCTGGCCGCTGATCTCCCCGCTGCTCGCGGCGGGCACCGTGGTGCTCGTCGTGGTGTTCGCCGACCAGACCTTCGCGGGCGTCCGCGAGGCCACCCGGGTGCGCAGCCTGATCGGCCCGAACATGAACTGGTACGAGGAGTTCCTCCGGTACTACTACCTGTTCGTGCAGACGGTCGACGGTTCCGTGGCCCGCCGGTTCGCGTTCCTGGTGATGGTCCTCTGCCTGTTCACCACCCTGTTCGTGCTGTTGCGCCGCAAGAAGATCCCTGGCGCGGCGGTCGGCCCGTCGTGGCGTCTGCTCGGCGTGGTGTTCGGAACCATCTTCTTCATGATGTTCAACCCCACCAAGTGGACCCACCACTTCGGTGCGTACGCGGGCATCGCCGGTTCGCTGGCCGCGCTCACCGCGGTCGCGGTCTCCGCCTCCGCGCTGCGCTCGCGCCGCAACCGCACCATGTTCGCGGCGGGACTGCTCCTGGTGCTCGCCTTCTCCTTCTCCGGCATCAACGGCTGGTGGTACGTCTCCAGCTACGGCATCCCGTGGTTCGACAAGACCGTCTCGCTCGGAGGCAGGCAGCTCAACTCGGCGTTGCTCGCCCTGTTCGTGGTCGCCGTGCTGGTCGTCGCCTGGCAGTACTTCCGCGAGGACTTCATCGGCACCGAGGTGAAGGCGTCCAGCGAGAAGGGCAGGCGCATCAAGAAGTTCGCGGCCGTGCCGCTGACCCTGGTGGCCGCGCTGATGGTGCTGTTCGAGGTGCTCTCGCTGGCCAAGGGCGCGGTCTCCCAGTACCCGGCGTACTCGCTGGCCCGCTCCAACATCGACGCCGTCACCGGGTCGCCGTGCGGTCTGGCCGACGACGTGCTGACCGAGGCGGATCCGAACGCCGGCCGACTGCAGCCGGTCATCGACCCGGCGGACCCACCCGTGAACCCGAGCAACCCCCTCGGCGGCAGCAATCCGACCGGGTTCAGCCCGAACGGCGTGCCCACCGACCTGTCCGCGGACTACACCGAGGTCAAGCCCGGCCAGTCGAACACCGACGGCCAGACGGTCGGCCCGAACTTCGCCACCGGCGCGGGCGCGGGCACCGAGGGCGGCACCGGGGCGGTCGGCGTCAACGGCAGCAACGTCAAGCTGCCGTACGGCCTGAACCCCGCGACCACACCGGTTCTGGGCAGCTACCAGACCGGCGTCCAGGAGCCGGCCAGCCTGACCTCCAGCTGGTACGGACTGCCTGCGCGCAGCGAGCAGTCGCCGCTGGTCGTGATCTCCGCGGCCGGGCGCATCTGGTCGGAGAGCAACGACGGCGAGGTCACCTACGGTCAGTCGCTGCTGCTCGAGTCCGGGCACCGCGAGGCCGACGGCACGATCACCGCACTCGGCACCTACCTGCCCAAGGACATCGGCCCGGCGCCGTCCTGGCGGAACCTGCGGGTCCCGATCGACGAGCTGCCCGCGGGCACCGACGTGGTCAGGATCGTCGCGAACGACCCGAACCTGACCGGCGATCAGTGGCTCGCGTTCACCCCGCCGCGGGTGCCGCAGCTGCAGTCGCTCAACGACTACATCGGCACCACCCAGCCGGTGCTGCTCGACTGGGCGGTCGGCCTGCAGTTCCCCTGCCAGCGCCCGTTCGACCACAAGTACGGCGTCGCCGAGGTCCCCGGATTCCGCATCCTCCCCGACCGCCCGCTCGCGGTCAGCTCCACCGACACCTGGCAGAGCCACGAGAACGGCGGACCGCTCGGCTGGACCGAGATGCTCGCCGAGGCGTCCACGGTGCCGACCTACCTGGTCGACGACTGGGGCCGTGACTGGGGCGCGTTGGAGCGGTACACGCCGTACTTCCCGCAGGCTGAGGCCGCCGTCGTCGACACCGGCGAGGTGCGACGCTCCGGCTTCTGGAGCCCCGGCATGATGCGCGTATACGAGAAGTAGTCGCCCGCCCGACGAAGACCGGCTCCCCACACGGGGAGCCGGTCTTCGTCGCATCGGAGGGTCGGCGACCGCATACTCGGTACATGCCGGACGACGACCTGAGCGATTTCGAGGCCGCACATTTCACCCACGACGGCACGACGCGCGCAATCTACCGCCGCGGCACCGGTCCGGCGGTGATCATCATGGCGGAGATCCCGGGCATCACCCCGAAGGTGCTCGAGTTCGCCCGCCGCGTCGCCGAGATCGGGTGCACGGCAGTGCTTCCGCACCTGTTCGGGCGCCCCGGCCGGGATCCGAATCCGGGTGCCCACGGGAGGGTCGCGACGGCGGCCGACACGGTCACCACGATGGTCCCGGTCTGCGTCAGCCGCGAGTTCACGATGCTGGCGACCGGGCGGAGCTCGCCGGTGGTCACGTGGCTGCGGGCGCTGGCGGCCCACGAGCACGATCGATGCGGCGGACCAGGGGTCGGCGCGGTCGGCATGTGCTTCACCGGTGGCTACGCGCTCGCGATGGCCGTGGACGACGTCCTGATCGCCCCGGTCCTGTCGCAGCCCTCGCTGCCCCTCGCCGTCTCCGCGCGCCGACGGCGGACCATCGACATCTCGCCCGGCGACCTGGCCAGGGTGAAGCAGCGCTGCGCGAACGGGCTGACCGTCCTGGGACTGCGCTTCGACTCCGACCGGCTCTCACCCGCCGAACGCTTCGACTTCCTCCGCGAACAGCTCGGCGACGCCTTCGTGGCCGTCGAGATCGACGGCGGCGCCGCGAACCCGGAAGGGCTGCTGCCCCCACATTCGGTGCTGACCGAGCACCTCATCGACGAGCCCGGTCAGCCCACCCGCGCCGCGCTCGATCAGGTCCTCGACCTGATGCGGACACGGTTGCTGACGCCGACCGCGGACCCCGACGCCGGACCTGTCGATCCGGCGTGAGCCCCGCGGGCGGCGCGATCGCCCTGCGCTAGAACGGGATCAGCGAGTGCTTGCGCGGGTTCTTCGGGAGCTCCTTGTCGCGGAGCAGGTTCAGCGCCTTACGGATCTCGAGGCGGGTGGCAGCAGGCTCGATCACCGCATCGATGTAGCCACGCTCCGCCGCGACGTAGGGGGTCGCGACGTGCTCGTTGTAGTAGTTGATCAGCTGGCGGCGTACGGCGGGGGCGTTCTCGCCCGCCGCCTCGATCTGCTTGCGGCCGATCACCGCGACTGCGCTCTCCGCGCCCATCACGGCGATCCGGGCGGTCGGCCAGGCGAAGTTCACGTCGGCGCCGAGCTGCTTGGAACCCATCACCGCGTAACCGCCGCCGTAGGACTTGCGGACCACGACGGTCACCTTCGGCACGGTGGCCGAGACATAGGAGAACAGGAACCGGCCGCCGCGCTTGATGACGCCGACCTTCTCCTGCTCGACGCCGGGCAGGAAGCCCGGGGTGTCCACGACCAACACCAGCGGGATGTCGTACGCGTCGCAGACCTGCACGAAGTGCGCGGCCTTGTCGGAGGCGGACGCGTCCAGCGCGCCGGAGAGCGACATCGGCTGGTTCGCGACCACGCCAACCGGGCGGCCGTCCACCCGCGCGAAGCCAGTGATGATGTTCTGCGCGCTCTGGCTGCGCACCTCGTGGAAATCGCCGTCGTCGAAGATCTTGAGCAGCACGTCGTGCATGTCATAGCCGGCGTTGTCGGCGTCCGGCATGAAGGTGTCGAGCGAGAGGTCGTCCTCGGTGATCTCCGGCTCCAGGCCGGGGTTCACGATCGGGGGCTTCTCGGTGCAGCTGGACGGCATGTAGCTCAGGTACTTGCGGGCCCACTCGAACGCGGCCTTCTCGTCGGCTGCGACGTGGTGCACGTTGCCGTACTCGGCCTGCTTGCGGGCGCCGCCCAGGTCCTCGAGGCTGACATCCTCACCGGTGACGGACTTGATGACGTCCGGACCCGTGACGAACATATACGACTCTTCGGTGGCGATCACGACGTCGGTGTTGATCGGCGCGTAGACGGCTCCACCGGCGCACTTGCCGAGGATGATCGAGATCTGCGGGCACAGTCCGGACAGCGGCTCGTGACGGCGGCCCATCTCCGCGTACCAGGCCACCGACGCGACGGCGTCCTGAACGCGCGCGCCTGCGGACTCGTTGATCCCGATGACGGGACAGCCGATCTTGATCGCGAAGTCGAGGATCGCGGAGACCTTCCGGCCGAAGATCTCGCCTGCCGCGCCACCGAAGACGGTCTGGTCGTGCGAGAACACCGCGACCGGGCGGCCCTCGACAGTGCCGTGCCCGGTGACGACGCCGTCGCCGTACGGGTTGTTGGGATCGCCTGCCATCCGGGCGAGCTGGCCGACCTCGACGAAGCTGCCCGGATCGAGCAGCATGTCGATGCGCTCACGCGGAGTCGGTAGGCCCTTCTCCTTGCGCCTCGCGATGGCCCTCGGGTTCCCAGGCGCCTTCGACAGCTCGAGCTTCTCGCGAAGGTCCGCCAGCTTCTCGGCCGTAGTGGTGCTCACTCAGTTGCTCCGATTCTCGGCCTCGATGTCGGCCAGCTTCTTGGTCAGGTCCGCCCCCACCTTGGCAATGTACGGCTCGTCCACGATCTGGATGTGATCGCCACCGACATGGACGATCTCCAGGTTCTTCGCGCACTCGCCCCAGCCCCCGTCCGGCTGCCGGGTACTGAACGCGGGCTCGAGGGCCATCGCATCGTCGTGGTAGCGGTCGGCCAGGTACAGCACCACGTCGCCGTCGTACTGCTCGAGCTTCGCGGTCTGGATGGCGCGGTTGTCCAGCCAGGAGGTGCGCTGGTGCTCGAGGATGCCGCCGGGGATCTTGGTCCCGCTCATCTTCAGCAGGTCCATCAGGATCTGGATCTGCGCTTCGTCGGACTCGGCCGCCGCCAACTTGTCGTACGGCAGCGGGGCGTCGACGTTGTAGGTCTTCTTCGCGAAGGCGGAGTACCGCTTCCAGCGGGCCTTGATCTCCTCCGGGGTGTCCTCGACCTTCTCGCCCGCCATCACGGTGTCGATCAGTCCGACGATCCGGACGTCGGCGCCCTCCTCGCGGAGCAGCTTGGCCACCGCGTACGCCAGCACGCCGCCCAGCGACCAGCCGTACAGCACGTACGGACCGTCGCCCTGGATCTCGCGGACCAGTGGCAGGTAGGCCTTGGCGCGCTCCTCGATCGGTCCCTCGGTGCGCTCGAGGCCGTACATCGCGGTGCCCTCGGGCAGCCGCTTGAGCAGCGGCTCGTAGGCCACCGTCGAGCCACCGGCCGGGTGGAACACGAACACCGGCACCGTGGTGGATCCCTCGGGACGGGGGCGCAGGGTGCGGACCAGCCCGTCGATGCGGACGCCGTCCTCGAGGTGCTCGCGCACCTTCTCCGCGAGCTGCTCGATGGTCTCCGAGTCGAGGATGTCGTCGAAGGTCACCTCGCCGCCCGCACGCTCGGTCAACCGGGCCGCCAGCTTCTCGGCGGTCTCGTCGTCGAGCACCGGCAGGGTGTTGAAGATGCCCTTCGCGGACTGGCCGGTGATGACCGCCCACGTCGCGAACGTCAGCCGCTCGGCGGCGTCACGCGGAGGCACATCGGTTCCGGTCGCCTCCGCCGTCGCCTGCTGGGCGTCGACCGTCGTCTCGGGTTCCGCTGCAGGCGCCGGGGCGGCCTGCTCGGCGGCGGCAGCGGCGACGATGGCCTCGGCCTCGGTGACGGGGCTGGTGTCCTCGTCGGCGAGCGCCTCCTCCTCCGCGGCGGCCGCGGTGGAGGCCTCCTTCTCGACGCGCTGCTTCTCGGCGAGCGCGGCCACCTCTTCACGGTTGTCGATCGCGTAGCGCAGGTACTTCTCCACCTCGCGCAGGCTCGCGTCGCGGACCGCCTGCAGCTGCAGCTGCGGGATGTCGAACTCGTACTCGACACGGTTCTTGATCCGCACCGCCATCAGCGAGTCCAGTCCCAGCTCGATCAGCGGGATCTCGGCGGGCAGATCCTCGGGCGCATAGCCCATGGACTCGGCGACGATCAACGCCAGCCGCTCCTCCATCGACTGCGAGCTGCTCGGGTCCCAACGGTCACCGAAGGACTCGACGACCTCGGGCAGCTCCTCCATCGGGGAGCTGGAGCGCGATGGAGCTGCCGCGGCGACGACGAGCTCGGGCAGCGGTTCACCCGCGGTCACCACCGCGTCGAGCAGCAGCGCGAAGCCGTCGGCGGTCTTGGCGTGCACCTGCAGCGACGCGCCGCCCGGGTGCGGGTTCAGCGTCGTGGTCAGCGTGCCCGCGGCCGGGATCTCGCCGCGCGCGACGGCGGCGGTCAGCACCACATCCGCGAGCACCTGCGCGGCGGCCTCGGTCGCCAGCGCATTCAGGTCGGAGACCGCGGCGGCCTCGACCTCCCACACGTGCCTGCCGTCGGGCAGCGAGACGTGCGCACCGGGCACCCGGGCGTTGCCACCCGAGGAGATGCGGATGTCGAGCCAGTGCTCCTTGCGGAGGAACGCGGTCCGCGGCAGGTCCGCGTAGCCGCCGTCCGCGAACAGCGACGGCAGGTTCACCGGGTGGCCGTGGACGTAGAGCTGTGCGAGGGCACTGAGCACGCCCAGCTCCTCGTCCTCCTTGCGCTTGAGGGTCGGGATCAGCTGCGCGTCGTGCAGCCCCGCGTCGAACGCGGTGGCCGCGACCGACATCAGCGTCGCCGGGTTCGGGGCCAGCTCGACGAACGTGGTGTGCCCGGCGTCGACGGCGAGGCGGACCGCGTTGGTGAAGTACACGCTGTGCCGCAGGCCCTTGGTCCAGTACTCGACCGGATGGATCGGGTCGTGCCCGGCGCGGTAGAAGGTCTCCTTGTCGACCGAGGAGTACAGCCCGGCCTTCAGCTTGTGCGGCTCGATGCCGGCCAGCTCCGCGGCGAGCTCGCCCAGGATCGGGTCGACCTGCGAGGTGTGGCTGGCGCCCTTGGTCTGCAGGATCCGGCCGAGCTTCTCCTCGGCCTCGGCGCGGGCCACGATGGCCTCCACCTCGGGCTGCGGGCCACCGATGACGGTGTGGGTCGGCGCGGCGTACACGCAGACCTCGAGGTGCGGGAAGTCGCCGAGCACGGCCTCGATCTCGGCCGCGCTGTACTCCACGAGCGCCATCAACCGGATGTCGTCGCCGGACAGCGTCGATTCGGCCTCGCCCATCAGCCGGGAGCGGGCGGTGATGACCCGGACCGCGTCCTCGAGCGAGAGCCCGCCGGTGGCATACGCGGCGGCCGCCTCGCCCATCGAGTGACCGACCGCGGCCTCCAGGTCGGCGCCGTGGTGGCGGAGCACCGCGGCCAGGCCGATCTGGATGGTGAAGATACCGACCTGCGCGGTCTCGACGTCGTAGTCCACCGAGTCGTCGAGGAACTTCTCGGCCATCTTGTAGCCGGCCTCGTACTCGATGAGCTCGTCGACCTCGTCGACCGTCTTCCGGAACACGGCGTTGTTCAGGTAGAGCTGCTTGGCCATCTTGCGGTGCTGCGAGCCGAAGCCCGAGAACACCCAGATCGGTCCGTTGGAGGCGGGTGCGTCCGCGGACAGCACGCCCTGGCCGGGCTTGCCCGCGGCGACCGCACGCAGGCCGGTGATGGCCTCGGCGCGGGTGCGTGCGAGCACCACCGCGCGGGACCGGCCGTGGTTGCGGCGGGCCAGCGTGCGGCCGACGTCCTCGAGCGGGGTCGTGCTGCCTGCCTCGGTCTCCAGCCAGTCGGCCAGGTCGGCGGCGGCGCGGCGGCGGCGCGAGGGCATCGAGGCGGAGACGGCGAGCAGCACCGGCATCGGCTCCGCGTCGGCCTCGGCCTGCTCGGCCTGCTCGGCGACCACGACCGGCTCGACGCCCATCGACTCGGCGGCGTCGGCGAGCACGCCCGCGGCCTCCGCCTCGACATCGAGCGACTCCGTGGCCTGTGAGTCCTTCTGGTCCTCATCCGGGCCGGAAGTGCTCACGGGCGCCGCAGGCGCCTCGTACTCGCGGACCACGACGTGCGCGTTGGTGCCGCCGAAGCCGAAGCCGGAGACGCCCGCGACGGCGCGGCCGGTGTACCGCGGCCAGTCGGTGGCCTCGGGGATCACCTGCAGGTGCGCCTTGTCGAAGTCGATGTACGGGTTCGGGCCCGCGTAGTTCAGCGACGGCGGGAGCTTGTCCTCGCGCATCGCGAGCACGACCTTGATCAGGCCCGCGGCGCCCGCGGCGGCCTCGAGGTGACCGAAGTTGGTCTTCGCGCTGCCGAGCAGCGCCGGCTTGCCGGCGTCGCGACCGCGGCCGACGACGCGTCCGAGCGCGTCCGCCTCGATCGGGTCGCCGAGGATGGTGCCGGTGCCGTGCGCCTCGATGTAGTCGACGCCGGACGGGGCGATCCCCGCGTCGCGGTACGCCAGCCGCAGGACGGCGGCCTGCGCATCGGGGTTCGGCGCGACAATGCCGTTGGAACGGCCGTCCTGATTGACGGCCGAGCCGGCGATCACCGCGAGGATGTCGTCACCGTCGCGCTCGGCGTCCTCGAGCCGCTTGAGCACGACCAGGCCGCCGCCCTCGGCGCGCACGATGCCGTTCGCGTCGGAGGAGAAGGCCTTGATCTTGCCGTCCTCAGCGAACATTCCGATCTCGTTGAAACCGAGGGTCGCGGCGGGCGCGACGAGCATGTTGACGCCGCCGGCCAGGGCGAGGTCGGACTCACCGGACCGCAGCGAGCGCACCGCCTGGTGCACGGCCACCAGCGAGGACGAGCACGCGGTGTCCATCGCGATCGACGGTCCGCGGAAGTCGAAGTAGTAGGACACCCGGTTCGCGACGATCGACGTCGAGGTCCCGGTCAGTGCGTAGGGGTGCGCGTGCACCGGGTCGCTGACCGCGAGCAGCTGGTAGTCGTTGGCGGAGCTGCCGATGAACACACCGACCTGCTCGCCCTTGAGCTCGCTCGCCGGGATGCGTGCGTGCTCGAGCGCCTCCCAGGTGAGCTCCATGGCCAACCGCTGCTGCGGGTCGACATTCTTTACCTCGAGCGGCGACATTGCGAAAAACTCCGCGTCGAAGCCCTTGACGTCGTCGAGGTAGCCGCCCCTGGTGTTGGCCTTCGCGATCGCCTCAGCAATCTGCGAGTCCGCGGCGAACTCGTCCCAGCGACCCTCCGGCAGCTCGGTGACCGCGTCGCGGCCCTCGATCAGCAGCCGCCACATCTCGCCGGGGGTGTGACCGGTGCCGGGGAACCGGCTGGCCATGCCGACGATCGCGATGTCGTGCGACTGCGAGGTGTCCTTGATCGCGTAGAACGCCGCGTCCTCGGGCTCGTCGGGGACCTCCGGCTCGCCCTCGATGATCAGGGTCGCCAGCGCGGCGATCGTGGGGTGCTGATAGACGACCGTGGCGTTCAGCGTGATGCCGACGAGTTCCTCGATCTCCCCGCTCAGAGCGACGGCGTCCCGGGACGAGAGCCCGAATTCCTCCATCGGACGGTCATCCGAGATCTGATCGACCGGTTGCCCGGTCGCCTCGGCAACCCAGTTGCGCAGCCATTCGCGCAGCTGCGCGACCGTCATCTCTGTCTCAGCCATCAACACACCACGCTACCCGTCAAGAAGAAGGTTGTTTTACACGCTATCGGGGAACGCGGTCTGCGTGTAACCACCACGGAGCGTCCCCTCGATGTAAGCGGCCTTGCAGGCGCGCCGGGCGATCTTGCCGCTGGAGGTCCTCGGGATGGATCCGGCGGGCACCAGCAGCACGTCACGGGCGGTCACGCCGTGCCGGGTGGAGATCGCCGCGCGCACCGCGTCCGCGATCGGGGCCGGATCGGCCTTGCCCGCGCCCGGCGCGCGCTCGCCGACCAGCACGAGCTGCTCGGAGGCGTCGTCGGCGTCGAAGGTCAGCCCGGCGCCGGCCTCGAACACCTCCTTCGGGAGCTGGTTCGCGGGCACCGCGAACGCCGCGACGAAGCCAGGACGCAGCGCGGCGCTCGCCTCCTGCGCGGTGGCCTCGAGGTCCTGCGGGTAGTGGTTGCGACCGTCGACGATCACCAGGTCCTTGACGCGACCGGTGATGTACAGCTCGCCGTCGACGTAGACGCCGTAGTCGCCGGTGCGCATCCAGTTCGAGTCCTCGGGCGCGCCGTCCGCGTGGCTGCCCGTGGCGATCGTCGAGGACAGCCGGTTGTGGAAGGTCTGCTCGGTCTCCTCGGGGCGACCCCAGTAGCCCTGGCCCATGTTGTTGCCGTGCAGCCAGATCTCGCCGACGTTCTCGTCCTCGAGCTCGGCGCCGGTGTCGGCGTCCACGATCGCGGCCCACTGGCTGCGCGAGACGTAGCCGCAGGAGACCTGCGGGATGGCGCCCTCGGCGTCCTTGTCCACCTTGACCATGCGGCCCTCGTTGAGCTGGGCGCGGTCGACGTAGATGACCCTGGCCTCGTCGCTGTGCTTGGTCGACGAAACGAACAGCGTCGCCTCGGCCATGCCGTAGGACGGCTTGATCGCGGTCTTCGGCAGGCCGTACGGCCCGAACGCGTCGTTGAACTTGCGCATCGACGAGGTGGTGACCGGCTCGCTGCCGTTGATCAGGCCGATGACATTGCTCAGGTCGAGGGTCTCGCCGTCCTTCGGCAGTCCGCGGGCCGCGGCGTGCTCGAAGGCGAAGTTCGGAGCCGCGGCGAAGGTGCCCGCGCCATCGGTGATCGCGGCCAACTCCTTGATCCAGCGGTACGGGCGCGCCACGAACGCGCGCGGCGACATGATGGTGATGTACTTGCCGCCCAGTGCAGGCAGGATCACCGTGAGCAGGCCCATGTCGTGGAACAGCGGCAGCCAGGTGACGCCGCGGGAATCGGTGGTCAGCTCGATCGCGTCCACCATCTGCAGCGCGTTGGTGCCGACCGCCCGGTGGGTGATCTCCACGCCCGCGGGCACCCGGGTCGAACCGGAGGTGTACTGCAGGTACGCGATGTCGTCGAGGCCGATCTCGGGGTATACCCAGGTCTCACCGACGGTGTCGGGGATCGCGTCCACCGCGATGATGCGGGGGCGCTCCGCCGCGGGCAGCGAACGGAAGAGCTGACGGACGCCCGCTGCCGAGGTCGACGCGGTGAGGATGGCCGACGGCTTGCAGTCGCCGAGGACCGCGTGCAGGCGGTCACCGTGGCCGGGCTCGTCCGGATCGAACAGCGGCACCGCGATGGTGCCCGCGTGCATCGCGGCGAAGAAGGAGATGACGTAGTCCAGACCCTGCGGCGCCAGGATCGCGACCCGCTGACCGGGCTCGGTCACCTGCTGCAGGCGGGCGGCGACGGCTCGGAGCCGGTTGCCGAACTGGGTCCAGGTGAGCTCGTGCACCTCACCTTCCCGCTCGCGCGAGTAGTCGATATAGCGGTATGCCAGCTCGTCCGCGTTCTCGCGGGTGTGCTGTTCGACGTGATCGACGAGGGTGCTGCCGGGCATCAGCCTGATGTTGCCGGCGTCGTCGACGTAGTCATCGAAGTTCTTCATACCTTCTCCTCCAAGGCAAGCTCCCGGCGATCGCGACGAACACCGGTGAGCTTCGTCCCCTGCAGCCGCGTGGGATCGTGCAAATAGTGACTAGTGGTGGCAATGCGTGCAGGTCTCAGATCGGTAACGACGCGCGCCCCATCCCAAACCAACAGCATGTTACAGACAGTGCCGTTCTCATTCACCCTTGAGCAGGGGTATCACCGGAGCGAATGCCTCCATCTGCGTGGGGAAGATCCCCACGTAGGACATGGAGGTCTGCGCCCGCACGCTGCGGATCTGGTCCGCGATCTCCTCGTAGGAGCCGAATGCGAGATACGGGGAGTTCAGGATCTGCTCTACCGTGAGTTTGACGTCCACCTCGATGTTCGGCGGGTACCCGTTGTCCAGGGCCGCAAGCGCCATCTCGGCCATCGCCTCCCGATCATCGGTCGGCATGATCGTGGTGATCGTCCAGTTCAGCTCGATGTCGTCGAACCGGTCGCCCGCTGCCTCGCGGATGCGCTCGACACGCGCGGCGGTCGCCTCCATCGTGATGCCGGACAGCAGCATCTTGCCGTCCTTGTTGCTGGGCGGGGCGAGCGAGATGATGTCCGCGTACTTGGCGGCCAGCGCCAGCATCTTCGGGCCACCGCCGCCGACCACGATGGGTGGGCGCGGGCCCTGCCGGGGCCGCGGGCTGCCCTTGAGCCCGTTGATCTGGTAGTACTCGCCCTGGAAGTTGCACTCCTGACCGCGCAGCAGCGTGTCGAGGATCTCGAGGGACTCCGCGAGCTTGGCGATGCGCACGCCCGGGCTGTCGTACGTGATGCCGCCCTTGTCGAACTCTTCCTTCATCCAGCCCGCACCGATGCCGAGCTCGAGCCGTCCGCCGGAGAGCACGTCGATCGTCGCCGCATCCTTGGCCAGCACCGCCGGGTGCCGGAATCCGTTGGCCAGCACCGCGGTGCCGATCCGGATCTTGTCCGTCGCCACCGCGAGGGCGCCCAGCGCGGCGATCGGGCCGACCTGATTACCGAGGTGGTCGGGAATCATGAAGCTGTCGTAGCCGAGCTCCTCGGCCTTCTGTGCCAACTTGATGAACCGGCGGGCACCGCCCTCTTCGGCGTTACCCTCTCCGCCGGCGGCAAACCGGAATTTACGCGGCGCGGGTGCGTCGGCGGAACTCATCGATCATTTCTCCTGAAACCTGGGCACAACGGGGACCTGGACGGCGCGGTACGGCAACGTGGCCGGTGGGACACTCTATCGGCATCGCACCGTTCCCACTATTCGTGAGCTGGGGTCGGCGCGGACCTCACCTTGTCGGCCGCCCAGTTTGTCATCCACTGTGTGGCCGTGGTGCCGTTTTGATCCACCACGAACGAGTTGTACATGGCATGCACCGGGTTGTTGACGTACTCGCCGATCCGGGCGAGGCTCGCGAGGAAATTCGCCGGCTTGAAGGCGTTCGGCGGGGCGTCGCAGATACCGTCCGACGGCGCGCAGATGTCGACCACCCGATCGCCGAGCGACCCGAAACCACCCGGCCGGGCCCCGGTCATCGTCATTCCCGGCACCTTCAGGCCGCCGAGCGACAGCTCCGCGCCCACACCGGGCACCGGCGTGCCGACGATCTGGGCCGTGCCGGGCTCGCGCCTGCCGTCCGCGATCAACCCGACGCCGAGCACCAGGTCCGCGGGCACCGGCCCGGTGCCCTCACCGATCGACGAGGCGAGGTCACCGGCGATGACCGCGCCCTGCGAGAAGCCCAACAACATGAAAGTCGTGAGCGGGCAGTTCGCGTGCATGGCCGACATCGCCTCGCTGGCCCGTGCGGTGCCCTCGCCGCGACTCTTGTTGTACGACATCTGACCGTCCGGCGGGAGAGCCACCGGGTTCGAGAACTGCGCCACGTACGGGACGGTGTACACCTCCGCGCGCTGGCCCTCGAACTGCGCCTGCAGCGGCCGGGTGATGTTGAGCATCAACGACGCCGGGTTCGCGCCCGGGTTGAACGGATCGTCGATCGCGCTCGACTCCCAGGTGCCCGGGATGGCGACCACCTGGACGTCCGGGCAGCTCGCCGGCTGGGCGCTCGGCCGCTCCGGCTCCGGGCCGGGGCCCGGCGGTGGCGCGGGCACCCGCCCGGCCAGCAGGTACCAGGCCACCAACGCGACGAGCGCGAGGAGCAGCACCACGATGAGCACGATGAGCAGGCGCAGCACACCGCGCCCCGACTTGCGGCCCTTGCGTCCGGCAGCATTCATCCGCGACTACTTGCAGTAATGGTTGTTGGCGGCGTCGATGTACACCTGGGCGGCCGCGGCGGCCTGCTCCGGGGTCATCGTGGCACCGGTGATGCTGGCCTCCGCGCCCGCCATGCCGGTGACGTAGGCGGTGACCTCTTCGCTGTTCGCACCGCTGACCTTGGCGCCACAGATGTAGTTCGCGGTCACGATGGCGATGTCGCCGTTGTCGGCGACGGCGATGCCGCCCTTCTTGAGCGCGTCCAGGTAGGCCTTTCCGCGGTCGTCGAGCGCGGGGGCCTCTGTGGGGCCGGGGAACCCGCTCGGGACCGCCTGGGGCGTCTCCGGGGGTGCGGTCGCGGCGACGGCCGGGGTGGTGAACGGGGGCACCTCGATCGAGGTCTCGGGTGCGGGCGCGGATTTGGAATGGGTGGTCAGGGTGGGCGTGCTGCTGGCGGTCGAGTCGTCGCTGCCACACCCGGCGAGCAGCCCGCCGGTGACCGCAGCGAGCGCGCCGATCGTCAGCGCCCGGGCCAGGGAGTTACGAGTGGAAACAAGCATGGTGTTCAGTCCTCGGATTCGTGATCTGCGGGTGCGACCCACCCGGCGGACGAGGTGCCAACGGCCACGCGGGTGTCGATGAACAGGCTACCGACGCGAACGGGCCGGTCGCCGGGTTCACCCGGCCACCGGCCCGTGCGCGAAGGGGGCTAACGGTTGTGGATCTCGGCGTTTCCGTTGCGGACCGTGATGTTTCCGCCCTGGAAGTCCTGTTGGATCCCACCCGCGATGTCGCGCTGGTCACCAACCGGGAAGCCCAGCCTGCCGTTCTCGTAGTTCTGGCTCTTCCACGCATCGAAGATCGGGCCGTTGCGCACCGACCAGGCCCCGCTGAGGGGACTCCAGTAGATGTTGCCGTTCTCGAACTCGTTGAAGCGGCCGCCGTCCTTGACCGGGACCTCGCTGGTCCTCGGGAAGCCGAGCCAGCCGCCCTCCCAGCCCAGTTCGCCGTACTTCTTCATGATCAGGCCCTGAACGGCGTGGGTCCCGTTCGGCGGGCTGTGGTACATCGCGCCGATCTCGAAGCCCTGGATCGCGCCGTCCTTGCCCGGTGCCTTCACCTCGTCGAGGATCGGGTAGCCCAGCGGTCCATGCTCCCAGCCCTGACGGGACCACTCGTCCCGGATCGCGCCGCGGACCGCGTGCGCGCCGGTCTGCGGGGTCCAGTAGATGGAGCCGTGCTGGAAGTGGTTGAAGCGTCCGCGACCGTCCGGGGTGCCGTTCTCGTCCGTGGAGGGCAGTCCGAGCGGCCCCGCGGGACCGCCGTTGGCCTGGTACGAGCCGCCGATCATGCCGGTCAGCACGTGCGCGCCGGTAGCGCCCGACCAGAAGATCCGGCCGTTGCGGAAGTCCTGCGCCTTGCCACCCGCGACGTCGTACTCGCCGGTGACGCAGCCGCTGAGCCACGGGTTCGCGTTCGCGACCGCGCCGATGTCACCGCTGGTGCCACAGTTCGGGGCGCTGGCGTCGACACCGAGGGCATTGGCCACCTGCGGCCAGGCCTGGTGCATCTCGAACTGCCAGTACGGCCAGGAGTGCGTGCCGGACGGGCGGTAGTTGATCTGCGCGGGAATGCCGAGCTTGTTCAGCTTGGTGGCAAAGCTCTGCGAGCTGAGCCGGGACAGGATCTCGAGACCCATGCCCGCATAGTTGGTGGAGACGCCGGGGATCCCGGACGGCTGGTCGTAGGGACCGGTCATGCCGCTGCCGCTGGAAACGTACAGGCTGACGCCCCTGAGCTTCTCGGCGTTCGTGTACGGGTCGTGCGCCGCCCACGCGGGGGCGCCCGGCGGGCCCCACATCTTCGAGACGTTGTAGCCGCCCGCGTCGGTCATCGCGTACTGCAGCGCCTGCGGCATGCCGAGCGAGGTGGTGCTCAGGTAGCCGGAGAACGACCCGGCGAACTTGAAGAAGCCGGGGTTGCGCTCGGTGAGGAACATCGCCGAGGTGCCGCCCATGGACAGGCCGATGATGCCGCGCGTCGTGGTGGTCCGCAGCCCGTTCTCGAGGACCGGCGGGAGCTCCTTCATCAGGAAGGTCTCCAGCTTGTAGAACTTGCCGTTGTCCGGCGCGAGCCAGTCGGCGTAGAAGCTCGACTCGCCGCCGACCGGCATGATCACGTTGACGTTCTTGTCGGCGTAGAAGTTCGCGGCATCGGTCTCGATCGTCCAGCCGCTCTCGTCGTCGCGCGCGCGCAGACCGTCGAGCATGTACAGCGCGGGGAATGACGCGTCGGGCCGCGAGTTCCAGTCCCTGGCCAGCAGGACCTGCACCTGGAACGGTGCGCCCATCGCGGCGGAGTCCACCCACAGGGCCACGCGCCGGTCGGTGATCCACTCGACCTTGGAGACGCCGGGGATCGACAGCACCGGCGCGGCTGCGCGGGCGACGGACGGCGCGGCCTGCGGCGCCCGGGGGGCGGCGGCGGGCGCGGCCTCGGGCGTTGTGGTCGGCGCGACCGTCGTGGTCTGCTCCACCGTGGTCCGCGCGGGAGCCTCGGTGGTGGTGGCGACGGCCTCGCTGGTGGTGGCGACCGGCTCGAGAGTCTCGGCCGCAGGCACCTTCGCCGTAGTGGTCGCCTTCGGCGCCGTCGTCGTGGTGGTCGTGGTGGTGGTGGTCGTGGTCTCGGAGGCCTCGGGCGCCGCGAATGCGGTCGCGGTCGCGGTGGTCAGGCCCGCCGCGGTCGGCAGCACGAGTGCGGCCGCGAGCAGTCGCAAGACCCTGCCGCGCGCGCCCGGTGCGGACGCCTTCCCCCCGGGACGCGTTCCCGGATTCCTCAGTGCTGTTCGCATCTGACCGTGACACTCCTTCTGCTGTTTGGCCCCAGTGCTGTGACCTCGGCCCGGAAGATCCGGACCTCGACCGTCCCCCCGGCCCGCATAGATGTCGTTCGATCGAGCGACACCTACACTCGTGCTCTTTTTACACGCAGGGGGCCGTCGCCAGGGGGTGACGCGCTGTGACGGGTGGTGCAATTGTTACTTCTACGGGGTAAGAACCCCATGGTCGCGGCGCTGGTCCGGTCCGGATACGGCGATGCCGCCCCACGCTGCCTGAATCGGCACGAGGGGCGGCATCATCGGTTTACGCCGCGACCTGAGCCGGTCGATCAGGCGTTGAGCGCCGACAGGATCTGCGGGCGCGCATTCCAGAGCTCGGACTCCCAGTACTTCCACGCGTGGGTGCCCCGGGCCGGGAAGCTGTAGGTGGCCGGGATACCGAGCGTGCCCAGGCGGACCTGGAACGCGCGGGTGTTGGCGAGGGAGAGCGCCTCGAGCGCCATGCCGTTCGCGGTGTTGAAGTAGTCGATCGGCGCGCGCGGGTTGTCATGCGCACCGGGCAGGCCGCTGGCGGCCGAGACGTACATCGACAGGCCCTTGAGCTGCGGGGCGAACACGAACGGGTCGTTGCGCAGCCACTGCTTGTTCCACGGCGGGCCCCACATCGCGTCCACGTTGTAGCGGCCGGCATCGAGCATCGCGACGCGGATCGCCTCACGCATGCCCGGCGCGGAGATGTTCAGGTAGCCCGACAGCGAGCCGGCGAACTTGAACTGGTCGCGGTGGTGTGCGGCCAGGGTCAGTGCGGCAGAGCCACCCATCGACAGGCCGAGCACGCCGTTGTTGCTGCGCGAGACGCCACGGGTCTCGAGGTAGGCCGGCAGGTCCTGAGTGAGGAAGGTCTCCCACTTGTAGGTGCCCTTTTGGCCGTTGAAGTTCGAGGGTGACATCCAGTCGGTGTAGAAGCTGGACTCGCCGCCGACGGGCATCACCAGGGTGACGTTGTCGTTGCGGAACTGGTCGAGCGCGTTCGTCTCGAAGGTCCATGCGTTGCGGTCGTTGCGCGCACGCAACCCGTCGAGCAGGTACAGCGCGGCGTTGCCACCATGGGCCGCCCACTGGATCTGAACCTTGATGGGGCCCATCGCGGAGGGCACGAAGACCTCTTCGAATCCGCCTGCGGGCGCGCGGTGCGCGACCGGGGCGGCACCTGCGACGGCGGTGCCGGCAATACCTGCAGCCATCGGCAGGACGAGCGCGGCTGCTGTGAGGCCGAGGGCGCGCTGCTTGAGGCGCTCAGAAAACCTCGGTCTGCCAATACGCATGAATACTGCTCTCTTTCTTCTCTGCGGTGCCCGCCGAAGCGGCCCGACGATCCGGCGGAAGCCATGCTCTATCGCCCCCACACATGTGGAAGCGACAGTGGAACTGATCAAGATCACACTGCGCTCGGTGGAGCGTATGTCACACAGCGAGCACTGACAAACGGTGCCTCGGCTTGTGTTCCCCGAGGCACACACGACATCTATATCGACCCGTTGGTAGCCATCGTTACACGTCTGAGACAAGTTCGCACGACGAAGTAAGCGACGCCTACTCGACACCCGCTCATCTGGGTTCCACCGGCGGAGGCACCAGATTGCACCTCTGGAGCTCGTAGGCCGGAACCCGGTCGAAACGGTACTTGGCGTAGTCGAAGGCGCGCTTGAAATTGCGGATGAAAAGCTGGCGGGTGAGCTCCCCCCGGCTCGACGCCAGCACCTCCTGGGTCTCGGGGCAGGTGAGCGCGACCTTGGCGTCGGCCACCCACTCCTCGTCCATGTACCAGGGCAGCCAGGGGTGGATGTCGACCATGCCGGTGTCGGCCACCACCCAGTCCGGGTAGAGGGCCTTGTCGTGGCCGATCCGGCCGTCGTCGAGCCGCTTGGTGTGCGCGGCCAACGGATAGGCCAGGCCCATCTGGTCGATCACCTTCACGTCGAGTCCGACGTTCATGCTCGTCATGCCCAGGTTGAGGAAGTAGACCGTGTGCCCGGCGCCGCCCTCGGGGATCGGCTCCGGCGGCGGCACCACGTCCCAGTAGGTGAAGGCCGCGGCAGGCAACAGCAGGCCGCCGTCCGGGGTGTTGGCGATCGCCTCGACCATCGGGCGCATCCGCGGGTAGTCCAGGTAGTCCTCGGCCAGGATCGGATGCTGGTGACCGGTGTTGAGGGCGTAGAAGTTCCGCTCGTCGACGATGCCGGACTTGCCGACAACGGTGCCGTTCGGCATGCCGGACGAGTTCGTCACCGAGATCGCCCAGATCACGGTGATCAGCCAGGCGCCCGCACCGACCGCGAACAGCGCGGTGGACCGTGTCGTGCCCCAGTCCTCGCGGGCCGGGATACGGATCGGCAGCACTGCGATGGGGAGCATGAAGCAGAACAGCACGGGCAGCAGCACCCGGCCGTGCATGAAGTCGCCGCCGACCCGCAGCGAGTAGATCATCAGCAGCAGGCCGGTGACCAGGATGACCGCGACCACCGCGCCGGGGGTGCGCAGCCGCGACTGCCATCGCACGACGGCTGAGCCGCCCGGCTTCACTGCGGCGGAGCCGCCTGCGGTGTCGGCGGCGGCACCCGCGCCGGACCAGGGCCGGGACACCAAGACCGCGACGGCCAGCACGAGCAGCGGCAACCACAGCCAGTACGGCCCCACCAGGTTCCACAGATAGGTGAAGCCCTGACCCCACTTGGCGCCGCCTGCGTCCTTGGCGACCGCCGTGTTGGGATAGGGCAGCCCGTAGTAGCCCATCCGCCAGATCTGGTAGCCGACCGGGACCGCACCCGCGACCGCGACGATCGACGCGCGCAGCTTCCAGGTGCCGGGCGCCAGGAAGATCATCAGCAGGGCGAGGCCGGCGAGGATGACCATCTCGGGCCGGACCAGCGGTCCGAGGCCCGCGATGAAGGCGAGGATCAGCACCGAGGCCGTGGTCGGCGGGCGCTGAGTCCAGCGCACCAGCAGCAGCCACAGCAGGGCGATCCAGAAGATGACCAGGCAGGACTCCAGCCCGGAGGTGGCATAGTCGCGGGCGGGCGGCACCGCGATATAGGCCAGCGCGCCCGCAGGCAGCAGCAAGGTGGCGGGAGCGGAGCGCCCGGCGCCCCGGCCCAGCCCACGCCAGAGGGCGCCGGTCCCGAGCATGCCCAGCACGATCGCGCCACCGGAGAGCACCAGTGCGATGCCGAGCACCACGTACTCGAGGCGGGCCTGCGTGAGCCAGCTGAACGCGTACACCAGGTAGGTCCAGATGGTGCTGGTGTTGGCCTCGACCCGCTCCCCCGCGTTGAACACCGGACCGTTGCCTGCGAGCAGGTTGCGGACCGTGCGCAGCACGATGAGCCCGTCGTCGGCGATCCAGCGGCGCTCCCAGCCACCCCAGACGAAGAGGGCGGCGGTCAGCGCGATCCCACCGAGGAACACCGAGCGGGGCAGCCATGCGGGCAACCGCATCGCGGAGCCGGCCTGCTCGGTGGCCTCGGTGTTCTCCACGTGGGGCCGGTCAGACGATATAGACAGCGACACCCACCGCTCCAATCCAAGCAATCGCGAGGAATTGGAGCACCCGATCGCCGAGCGCGATCTCTTCCGGCTCCCCCGCCTCGCCACCGTCGACATCGACCGCGTACCGCAGGATCGCGATCGTGAACGGGACCATCGAGATCGCGAACCAGTTGGTGTTGTTGACCTGGTCCCGCTCGAAGGCCCACAGTCCGTAGCAGATCACCACCGCGGTCGCCGAGAGCGTCCAGACGAACCGCAGGTAGGTGCCGGTGTAGTACTCGAGCGACTTGCGGATCTTCGCCCCGGTGCGCTCGGCGAGCTGCAGCTCCGCGTAGCGCTTGCCCGCCGCCATGAACAGCGAACCGAACGCCATGATCAGCAGGAACCACTGCGACAGCGGGATCTCGGCGGCGACGCCACCGGCGATTGCCCGCAGCAGGAAGCCGGACGAGACGATGCAGATGTCGAGGACGGCCTGGTGCTTGAGGCCGAAGCAGTAGGCGAGCTGGATGCCGATGTACACCGCCATCACGACCGCGAGCTGCCAGTTCGCGAAGAAGGACAGGCCGATGGCTCCGGCCAGCAGCACCACGGCCATCGCGTAGGCGAGGCGGACCGGCAGCACGCCGGCGGCGATCGGACGGAAGCGCTTGGTCGGGTGCGCCCGGTCGGCCTCGACGTCCATCGCGTCATTGACCAGGTAGATGCCGGACGCGGCCATGCAGAACACGACGAACGCCAGCGCCACCGGCAGCAGCACCTCGACCTGGTTCACCGAACCTGCGGCGAGCGGCGCGGCCAACACCAGGACGTTCTTCACCCACTGACGCGGGCGCAGTGCCTTCACGATCCCGGCAGGCAGCGACTTCGGCGGACCGGAGACCTCGGTCGGGTGCTCGCTCATTTCTCTCCAAACTTCCGTTCGGCACGCAGCACCACTGCGGCCGAGGCTGCGCCCAAGGCGGATCCGGCAAGCACATCGGTCGGGTAGTGGACCCCGAGCACGAGCCGCGAGAGCAGCATCGGGGGCACCAGCACCGCGGGCAAGGGTAGCCCGGTCAGCCGGCCGAGTAGCACCGCGGCGGCCGTGGTGGACGTGGCGTGCGACGACGGGAAGCTGAGCTTGCTCGGCGTCGACACGTTGACGGCCACGCTCGGGTCGTTCGGCCGGGGACGCCGGACCACCCGCTTGATGACGATGGAGGCGGCGTGCGCGCCGACCGCGCCGACCGCGACGCCCGCCCACTGACGGCGGCGGGGCTTGTCGAACGCGGCTCCCACGCCCGCGATCGCGACCCAGCCGAGAGCGTGCTCACCGAAGTGCGACATGCCGCGGGCCGCTGCGATCACGCCCGGCTGTGCACCGATGGTGGACTGGATGGTGCCCAGGATCTTCACCTCGGCGGCGGACTCGGTTGTCACGGTGCCGTCGAGCAGGGCACCCTCTGGCCTACGCCGGGTAATGAAAGACACTCTCCCACCTCTCCTTGCTGGTCAACGAAGGAACCGCGTCGGCGTAGACGCGCTTGAGCTCGGGGAACCGGGTGGCCAGCTCGCGGCGCAGCCGCATGGCCTCCTTCAGCAGGCCCCAGGCCTGACGCGGGTCCCGCTTGCGGTAGACGACGCCGCGGCCGTCCGCGGTGGTGACGGTGACGCCGTCCACCTGGGAGAGCAGGAACCAGCGCGCGTCGAGGGTCGGCACGTTGAGCTGCGGGCGCTCGTGGTGCTGCTCGTGCGCGGGCCGGACGTTGTGCACCAGGCCCTTGCCGAGGCGGACGAGCTTCGCGAGCGGGTTACCCGGCTCACCGACCGCGCCGACCTCGGCCCCCGAGGGCAGCGGCAGTGACGTGGACGACGGCAGCACGACGGCGTCCGGGAAGTCCTCGCGCATCGCCCGGACCTCACCGAGCGCGGTGGGCAGCAGCTCGAAGATGTGCTCGGGACCCTGCAGGAAGTCGGCGATGGCCTTGTTCTGGATCGCGACGGTGGAGTACTCGAGGCAGAGCAGGTGCTTGAGGGTGGCCTTGACCGTGTTGACGACCAGGCCCCTGCCGTTACCCGGCATGTGCAGCGCCGCGACCACCAGGCGGTTGCGCAGGTGGAAGTACGCCTGCCAGTCGATGGCGTCGTCCTTGTCGGACCAGGCCATGTGCCAGATGGCCGCGCCGGGCATGGTCACCGTCGGGTAGCCGGCCTCGCGGGCCCGCAGGCCGTACTCGACGTCGTCCCACTTGATGAACAGCGGCAGCGGCTGGCCGATCTCCTCCGCGACCTGGCGCGGGATCATGCACATCCACCAGCCGTTGAAGTCGACGTCGATGCGGCGGTGCAGCAGCTTCGAGTTCTCCCGGTCGTTGAGCGGGTACTGAGAGAAGTCGTGGTCGTACTCGACGTTCGGGGCGGCCGACCACATGAAGATGCCGCGGTTGATCGCCTCGCCCATGGTGTGCAGGTGGCTGCGCTCCTGCAGGTTCAGCATCTGCCCGCCGACCAGGGTCGGGGTCTTGGCGAACCGGGACAGCGCCAGCGCGCGCAGGATCGAGTCCGGCTCGATCTCGATGTCGTCGTCCATGAACAGGATGTGTTCGCAGTCGGTGGTCTTCAGCGCCTCGTACATGACGCGGCTGTAGCCGCCGGATCCGCCGAGGTTCGCCTGATCGTGGATTGCGAGCCGGTCGCCGAGCACCGCGGCGGCCTCGGTGAAGCCGGGTTCGTCGCGCACCTTGCGGGTGCCCTGGTCCGGGATGATCACGGCGTCGATCGCGCCGAGCACCAGCGGGTCCGAGCCGAGCGCGGCCAGCGCCTTGACACAGTCCGTCGGCCGGTTGAAGGTCGGGATGCCGACCGCGACGCGGCCTGCGCCGGGCGCCTCCATCGGGGCGTACCAGCCTGCGCTCTCGAGCACCACCTCGGTGTCGGAGGTGATGTCGAACCAGATCCAGCCGCCGTCCTCGAACGGAGCCAGCTCCACCTCGAACTCCACCGCGACGTCGCCGTCCTGGAACTCCCTGCCCTCCACGTGGATTCGGGAGCCGTCGGCCTTCGAGCGGTACACGTCGACCCGCCCGTGACCGGACAGCTCCAGGCGCAGCACGACGGAGGTCAGGATCGACCAGCGGCGCCAGTAGCTGGCCGGGAAGGCGTTGAAGTAGGTGCAGAACGAGGCCTCGGACTCGGCGCCGATCGACAGCGAGGTCCGCGAGGTCGCGTGCGCGCGCCTGGCGTTGGTGGTCGCCTCCTCCAGGTAGAGGGTGCGCACGTCGAGGGGCTCGCCCGGCCGGGGCAGGATGACCCGCTGCAGCAACGCCTTGCCGAGCGGTTCGACGTCCTCGCTGAAGAGGGTGTCCTGCTCCATCAGGTGCCGGGGGCTCATTCGCCGCTCCCGTTGCCGAGGGGCGCACCGGTCTCGAGGTGCGGCCGGAGGGTGTTGTCGAACATGCTGAGCGCGCTCGCGATGGCCATGTGCATGTCCAGGTACTGGTAGGTACCGAGGCGCCCGCCGAACAGCACCTTGTTCTGCGCGGTCTCCGACTTGGCCCGCGTCCGGTAGGCCTCGAGCTTCTCGCGGTCCTCGGGGGTGTTGATCGGGTAGTACGGCTCGTCCTCGCTCTCCGCGAAGCGGGAGAACTCGCGCATGATGACCGTCTTGTCCGACGGGTACTCGCGCTCGGGGTGGAAGTGCCGGAACTCGTGGATGCGGGTGAACGGCACGTCCGCGTCGTTGTAGTTCATCACCGGGGTGCCCTGGAAGTCACCGGTAGGCAGCACCTCGGTCTCGAAATCGAGAGTGCGCCAGCCCAGCTCGCCCTCGGAGTAGTCGAAGTAGCGATCCAGCGGGCCGGTGTACACGACGGGGGCGTCGGGGCTCGCGGCCCGCAGCTCGTCCCGCACGTCGAACCAGTCGGTGTTCAGCCGGACCTCGATCTTCTCGTCCTTGGCCATGTTCTCGAGCCACGCGGTGTAGCCGTCGACCGGCAGGCCCTCGTAGGTGTCGTTGAAGTAGCGGTTGTCGAAGGTGTAGCGGACCGGCAGCCGGGTGATGTTGCCCGCGGGCAGGTTCTTCGGGTCGGTCTGCCACTGCTTGGCGGTGTAGGCCTTCATGAACGCCTCGTACAGCGGCCGGCCGATCAGCGAGATCGCCTTCTCCTCGAAGTTCTTCGCGTCCTTGCTGTCGAACTCCGAGGCCTGCTCCGCGATCAGTGCCCGGGCCTCGTCCGGCGTGAAGTACTTCCCGAAGAACTGGGACACCAGACCCAGGCCCATCGGGAACTGGTAGGCCTGGCCGTTGTGCATCGCGAAGACGCGGTGCTGGTAGCCGGTGAACTCGGTGAACTGGGTGACGTAGTCCCAGACCCGCTTGTTCGAGGTGTGGAACAGGTGCGCGCCGTACATGTGCACCTCGATGCCGGTCTCCGGCTCGGCCGCCGAGTAGGCGTTGCCGCCGAGATGGTGCCGACGGTCCAGCACGAGGACCCGCTTACCCAGCTCGGTCGCCGCGCGCTCGGCGATGGTCAGTCCGAAGAAACCCGAACCGACGATGATCAGGTCGTACTGGCCAGAGGTGGCGGGGCCTGGGGTTACAGAGGTCACGGGCAACCAGGGTATCGGACCTGGCGTGGAGGTCCCGGGCAACCCGTGGCTGCCGGGTGGTACGTCACAGGCGATCCGGTGGCCACCGCGCCGGGGTGAACTCCGTCTGCAGCCGGAGTTCACGCCTTATCGGTACAGGTTGCGCTGTCGCCTACAGGTTGCGCAGGGCGTACACCGCCAACGCGTCCCGGACGAAGGCCGCGCCGAGCGTTCCGCCGTAGTTGGCGGCGAAGCGCTCGTCCGCGACGTACATCTCGCCAAGGCCCAGGATGTACTCCTTGTTCGGAGCCGCGCCGCATCCCGGCGTGCCGGGGATGCCGCCGAGCCACTCGACGTGGCGACGGGCCAGGTCCTGCGCCCGCTCACCGTCGAACGCCTCGCCCGACTCCACGGCGTCGGCCCAGTCCGCGTTGAGCTGCGCCACCAGTGCCTTCCAATCCCGGCGCTGGGCGTCGGTCTGACCGCGCCACCAGCGATCGCTGCTCTCGTAGGCCTTCTTGCCCCACCTCTCGATGACCTCGTCCTTGTATTGGGTGTGGTCGAAGCCGTCGAATGCTTCCTGTGCCATCAGTGGCTCTCCTCTCTCCGTTTTGAGCAAGGTCGTCCGTACCGACTCGATCTGCCGTTGCACCCGGTCCCGTTCCTGTTCAAGCAGGTCCAGGTGCGTGCGCAGCGCCGTGGCGGTATCCCGCTGGCCCTCGAGCACCCCCGCGATCGCGGGGAGTCCGAGGCCGAGTTCGCGGAGCAGCAGGATCCGCTGCAACCGGACGAGTGCGTCCTGGTCGTAGTAGCGGTATCCGTTCGCCCCGATGCGACTCGGCTCGAGCAGCCCGAGTTCGCCGTAATGCCGCAGGGTGCGGCTCGTGGTCCCAGCCGCCTTGGCCAGGTCCTGGATCGACCAATCGCTCATGGAAACCATGGTGAAGGTTGACGCTGCGTCAATGTCAAGGGCGCGGCGGGAGTGACATACCTAGGCCCGGTAGAGCGCCAGGGCGCGGGCGGTGTCGAGGGCGGCCGCATCGGCGATCGGCAGGAAATGGTCCAGCTGCCACGCCTGCGTGCCGCGGGCCTGGCGGCTGGTCGGCGCGGCCCACGGCGGGTACACACGGATCGCCCGCTTCCCACCCGCCCCGTCGCGCGACAGCACACCGCGATCGGCGAGGACCCGCCTCGGGAAGACGAACTGCCCGAGGCGATCGCCGTCGCGGGCGCTGACGATGAACAACTCGACCAGATCGTCGACGTCGAAGGGCGCGATGGGGCCCTGCGCGGACCGCTTCCAGAGGGTGACGAACTGGCCGACCTTCTTCGGTGTCGTCTTGGCGACCCGGAATCGGATCGGGCGGCCGTCGACCGTGAACTCGTGGGCCCCGTAGGCCGCACTCTCCGGCTCGGGCACGGGAGCCGAGCAGGCGAACCGACACGGGTCGAACACCCGCGTCTTCGCCGCCAGCAGATCGGCGTGGACGGCCCCGGCATCCGGCCAGGGTTCCGGTTCGATGCTCACGTGCAGAGGGTACGGCGGCGCGACTTCGGCGAGCCTTGCATTGCTGGCCGAGCCATCTTGATGCCGATAGCGTTCCGCGTATGAGCACCGATCCGGATCAACTCCCGGGCTCGCATCCGGCGGAGCCGCACGTCCAGGGGCTCTCCGCGAAGCTGAACTGGCTGCGGGCGGGCGTACTCGGCGCCAACGACGGCATCGTCTCCACCGCCGGTCTGGTCGTTGGCGTCGCAGCGGCGAGCACCGCGCGCGGCCCGATCCTCACCGCGGGCATCGCCGGGCTGGCGGCCGGGGCAGTGTCCATGGCCCTTGGCGAGTACGTCTCGGTCAGCACCCAGCGCGATACCGAGCGGTCGCTGCTGGCCAAGGAACGCCGGGAACTCGCCGAGCTGCCCGACGCCGAACTCGACGAGCTCGCGTCCCTGTACGAGGCCAAGGGCCTGACCCCCGCGACCGCCCGCACCGTGGCGGAGGAACTGACGGCGCACGACGCGTTCGCCGCGCACGCCGACGCCGAGCTGGGCATCGACCCCGACGAGCTGACCAATCCGTGGCAGGCGGCGGCCTCCTCGGCCATCTCCTTCACCCTCGGCGCCCTGCTGCCGCTGATCGCGATCCTGGTCCCGCCCGCCACCTCGCGCGTGCCGATCACGTTCGTCGCGGTGCTGGTCGCGCTCGCGCTGACCGGCAGCGTCAGCGCCCGGCTCGGCGGGTCACCACGCGGGAAGGCCGTGCTGCGGGTGGTGCTGGGCGGCGCGCTCGCGATGCTCGTCACTTACGGCATCGGGCAGATCGTGGACACCGTCCATATCTGAGCCCGTCGCCGTGCGGATCGAGGTCCTCAGACCCGATCCGCTCCCGACATCAGCACGGGGATCACGAACTGCTCGATCATCGCCCGCTCGTCGGCATCGTCGGCGCCAGGGACGGTGAGTAGCGAGACGATGACCCGCACCAACCACCGTGCCCGGCTGGAGATCTCACGGTCGTCGCTGCCCCACACGTCGGCGAGGAAGCTCGAGCCGAGCACCTCGATCACCTGCGAGGTGCCTGCCAGCTCGGAGGCGATGCCCGCGTCGCCGAGCCCGAACCAGGCGGCCAGCGTCGGTGTCGCGCGCACCTCGTGCACCGAGGCGAGGATGGCCGCGGTGATCCGCTCGCGCGGATCCTCGATGCCGGCCACCAGACCGGTCACCCGCTCGCCGAGCCGCCGCGCCTCCCGGTGCACGAACGCCAGGTGCAGCGCGCGGCGGTTCTCGAAGTAGCGATAGAGGGTCGCGCGCGAGCACCCGGCGGCCTTGGCGACCTCGGCCATGCCGGTCGTCGCGACGCCACGCTCGACGAACAGCTCCGCGGCCGCGTCGAGGATGCGCTCCGCCGCGAGATCGGTGCGTTCGTCGCGCAGCCAGGTTCCGGAACTCATGGCCGGAACGGTACGTGCGTCGGCCGCCGGACGTAGTTACCGGCCGCGTACTCGATGCCGTCGACGTCCACCTCGAAGTCGGGGCAGCGGGCCAGCAGTTCCTCGAGCGCGACGCGGGCCTGCATGCGCGCGGCCGCGGCGCCGAGGCAGTGGTGGCTGCCGTGACTGAAGGTCATGATCTGGCGGGGCGCCCGCAGCACGTCGAGTTCCTCGGAGTTCGCGCCGTAGGCCCTGGGGTCGCGGTTGGCGGATCCGTAGACCAGCAGCGTCTTGCGGCCCGCGGGGATGGTGACGCCCTCGATCGTGACGTCTCGGGTGGTCGTGCGGGCCAGGCCCTGGACCGGCGAGGTGAGGCGGAGCAGCTCGTCGACGGCGTCGGGGATGCGGGACGGATCCTCCAGCAGCAGGGCGCGCTGGTCGCGGTGCTGGGTGAGCAGCGCCGAGGAGCCGCCGAGCATGCCGGTGGTGGTGTCGTTGCCGCCGGTGACCATCGTGAACGCGAAGCCGAGGATGGACAGCACGCCCGCGAAGTCACCGTCGGCGGCGATGCCGGCGGCCACGAGGTGCGAGATGGTGTCGTCGGCTTCCCTGCCCGCGGCGACGTCGGCCTTACGCCGTTCGATCAGCCCGCCGAAGTAGCCCATCAGGTCACCGACCGCGGTCGCCGCCTCGAGCGGGTCGCCGTTGGCGTTGGCGGCGACGATCGCCTCGGTCCAGCCGTCGAACTGCCCGCGATCCTCCTCGGGAACGCCCAGGTAGTGCGCCACCACCATGCTCGGCAGCGGCTTGAACAGCTCGGTGACGATGTCGCCGCCGCCCGCCGAGCGCAACCCCTCGATGCGCTCGACCACGAACTCGCGGACCGCAGGCTCCACGGCCTCGACCTGACGCGGCGTGAACCCGCGGGCGACCAGGCGGCGGAAGTCGGTGTGCACCGGCGGATCCAGCATCACCAGGGGCGGGTTGTCCTTGAGCCCGATCTTCTCGAGCTCGCCGTAGCTCGTGGTCAGGCCGTCCGCGGAGGAGAACGTCTCGTGGTCGCGGGCGGCCGCGTACACGTCGGCGTGCCGGGTCAGCACCCAGTAGTCGTCGGCGGGCGACCCCTCGGGCACCACGTGGTGGACCGGGTCGTGCTCGCGCAGCGCCGCGTACATGCCCCAGGGGTCACGCCAGGACTCTGCCGAGGGCGGAACGTAGGCGGCCTGGCCGGACATAGTCGTTGTCATGTGTCGAGAGTGAGACAGATGAGCAACTTTGTCAATCACTTGGCGAGGACGGCCAGATCCAGCTCACTCAGACGCACCGGGTCGGCGATCACCTCGTACTCCGCGATCCGGTCGTCCTCGATCGCGAAGGTGAGAGCGAGGAGCAACCGCCCGCGTGGGGCCACGATCACCCCAACGGCACCGTCGACGAGGGCCGCCTCGGCGAACCGCGCCCGCCTGCCGAACGCCATGACGCCCTCCACCACCGCGCGCGCACCGCGGGCCACGGTCGCCGCACCGGCAGGCAGGGCGGCCGGGTCGGCCGTCCGCACGACGTCGGGCGCCAACACCGCCAGCAGCGCGTTCAGGTCGCCGCTGCGCGACGCGGCGAGGAATGCCTCCACGATGTGTCGATGGACGCCCAGGTCGGCGCGTGAAATCGATTCCACACCTTGCACTCTCAGGCGCGCGCGGCTGGCGACCTTCTTGGTGGCGACGGGGGTCCGCCCCACTATCGGGGCGATCTCACTGAACGGCACCGCGAACATGTCATGGAGCACGAACACGATTCGCTCGACGGGAACCAGCCTGTCCAGCACGACAAGCAGCGCGCGTCCGACCGAATCAGCCAGCAGCGCTTCGTTTTCCGGATCACTTCCGGTGACGTCCGCTACGAAGCGGTCGGGGACCTGCTGCCCTGCCGGGTCCTCCCGTCGGGACTTTCGGCTGCGCAGCATGTCCAGGCACAGGCGCGCCACGACGGTCCGCAGCCAGGCGGCCAGATCCTCCACCTCGCTGACGTCCGCACGGCTCAGGCGCAGCCACGCCTCCTGGACCGCGTCGTCGGCCTCGCTCAGCGAGCCGAGCATCCGGTAGGCGACCGCCCGCAGGTGGCTGCGCTCCGATTCGAATCGCTGTGCGAGCTCGTCCTGATCACCCATCGGTCACCTTTCCGCGCCGTGCTCCGTCTACGTCATTGAGGCACAACGCAGCCGAGGCGATCCGACCGACCCCGGCACCACCGGGCCCGACGATGAGGAGAGAACATGACCAGGACCCACACGACCGCGCTCGAGCAGCCACTGCTGCGGCGAGCGGACTTCCGAGACTTCCAGCTCCCCAATCGCATCGTCATGGCCCCGACCACCCGGGCTCGCGCGGCCAACGACGGGCTGGCGCCGACGGAGATGCATGCCGCCTACTACGCCCAGCGAGCGAGCGCGGGATTGATCATCACCGAGGGGACCTGGGTCAGCGAGCAGGCGATCGGGTTCGTCAACGTGCCCGGCATCTACAGCGAGGAGCAGGTCACGGCGTGGCGTCGGGTCACCGACGTCGTGCACGCCGTCGGCGGTCGAATCCTGGTGCAACTCTGGCACAACGGTGCCGCCTCGCACCCCGACCACCTGCGCGGCGAGCTGCCCGCCGGCCCATCGGCGATCAACCCGCACGAGTTGTCCTTCACCCATGACGGATTCAAGAACACTGTCACGCCGCGCGCGATGACCGTGGTGGACATCGAGAACACCATCGCGGACTACCACCGAGCCTCGGAGAATGCCCGGCGCGCCGGGTTCGACGGGGTCGAGGTCCATGCCATCGGCTCGACGCTGGTCCCGCAATTCCTCAACCCACGCCTCAACCGGCGCTCCGATCCCTATGGCGGCGACAGCGCCAGGCGGCGGCGCCTGCTGCTCGAGATCCTCGATGCGGTCGCGGAGCCGTGGAACGGACGATGCGTCGGGGTCCGCCTGTCGCCGTACTGGACAGCGGGCGATCGTTTCGTCGCCGACGATCAGGCACTCGCCGACTACGACGAGCTGGTGGCCGCCCTCGCCGACCACCCCGTGGCGTACCTCCACCTGCGCGGACGAAACCCCACCGCGCCCGGCGCCACGCCCGACTTCGACGCGATCGCCCGCTACCGACGGCAGTTCGACGGCCCACTCATCGCGAACAACGGGTTCGATCGCGAATCCGGGAACGCCCTCGTGGACGCGGGTATCGCCGACGCCGTGTCGTTCGCCACGCACTTCATCGCCAACCCCGACCTCGTCAGCCGGTTCGCGCTGGACCACGAGCTGGCCACGGGCGACACCGACACCTATTACTCGGGCACCGCAGGCGGCTACGTGGACTACCCGATCAGCGGCGCCTCGGGAGGCGTTGCCTGAAGCAGAGGGCGCGGGGGGGGGGACGGCTGCTACTCCCCGTCGTACGCGCGTCGAAGCTCGTTCACGTCGAGCTTCTTCATCTGCATCATCGCCTGCATGGCCCGCTGCGACTTCACGGGATCGCCGGCGACCATCATCTCGTCGAATCCGGGCGGCACGATCTGCCAGGAAAGTCCGTACTTGTCCTTGAGCCAGCCGCACTGCACCTCCTGCCCACCGTCCGCGGTCAGCTTGGCCCAGTACTCGTCGACCTCCTCCTGCGAATCGCAGTCGACGAGCAGGGAGACCGCCTCGGTGAAGGTGAACTGCGGGCCGCCGTTGATCGCGTTGATGCGGTGCCCGTTCAGCTCAAAGTCCACGGTCATCACGCTGCCCTCCGGGCCTGGCGCTCCCGCCGGGTACCGGGCGATCGTCAGGATCTTCGAGTTCTTGAAGATCGACACGTAGTAGTTCGCGGCCTCCTCGGCCTGATCGTCGAACCAGAGTGAGGGGTAGATCTGCATCGTTTGCCTCCCGGGTCGTGGTTTCCACTCTCACATGTTGTGACCCGGGAGGCAGCCGAAACTCATCGCAGGTCAGCTCCCCAATCCGGGCAGCTTGGCCGTCAGGACGCTGGCATCGAGCACCTGCGCGCCGGTGATCTTGGTCCAGACGATGGCCCCGTGCGTGTACATCCGGAACCGTCCCGCCTCGTCGGGCATGGCCAACTCCGGCCCGACCGGGGCCCCGAGCACGCCCAGATGTCCCCCGAGCTCCGCGTACTTGCGCTCGATGTCGGTCGGCTCCACCGCCCCTGTCGGGTCGGCGTTGTCTACGCCGGGCGCCGCCAGGGCGGAGGCAGGCGGCGGCGCGGCGGGCCCGACGCCCTCGGTGATGGTGAACCAGTCGGACTTCAGCCCCAGCTTGGTGCGCGCCTCGTCGCCGGTCACCTCCTTGGTGCCGGTCGAGCCCGCCACCTTCAGCCCGGTGACCCGCCCGCCGTCGGGCCCTAGGTTGTTGCGCGAGGTGACCTCGATCGAATGCAGCTCGCCGACACCGAACGCCGTGGCGATCTCGCCCGCGGTCAGGGTCTGCGTCCACTTGTGGTTGGGCGATTCGGTGTCGCCGAGGTCCTCGACGGCCCCGAACGCGCCGCCTGCGCTGTACCCGCCGGTCGACGCCGAGAACTCCGCGGAGACCGGCTTTCCCTCCCTCATCAGCACCTTGCCTGTGGTGGAGCGGACGGCCTCGGTGGTCTTCGGGTTCTCCTTGGAGGAGCCGCCGTACACCTGGCAGTCCTGCGTGTCGCAGGTCTCCGCGTAGGCGTACCGGCTCTCGGCCGCCGCGTAGGACCGGGCCGCGACGGCCTGCGCGCGCAGCGCCTCCGCGCCGCCCGTGTCGGCCCATTCGGCCCTCGACTCCGCTGGCACGACGCCGAGCAGATAGTCCTCCATGCCGACGTGGTTGACGACCCGGGGCGCGTCGCCCTCGAGCGCGACGCCGAGCGAGCCGCGGAACGGCGCGCCGCCACCACACAGCTTCAGGTGTTCGTTCGCCGGCCGGTCCGGGCCGAGATCGACGGGGTCCAGCCAGGGGTGCGCGGTGGACTCCTGCCACAGCACCTCGCCGTCGCAGCCCCTGGTGACGACCACCGTCGCGCCACCGCCGGGGGCCGCGGTGAGATGCGCGGCCTCCCCTGGCGCCACGGTCCGGCCCGCCACTCCCATCGGCGAATCAGAGAACACATCGAGACCCTTGCCGTCCAGGCCCATGAGCCGGACGCCGATCGTCTTGTCCCCCAAGGCTTCGAGTGTGGTTCCGCCGTAGTAGTAGCCGAGAATGCGTTCGGCGGTCCAGCCCTGCTTGGCGTAGCCGTACGCGCCCCACTGCCCCATCCCCCGGCCGTGACCGTGGCCGTAGCCGGTCAGGGTGTACGGGGCGTCGGCCGCGACGGTCTCGGCGACATCCGGACCCGCGGACCTGGTCGCGACCACAACGCCGACGGTGCCGCCGACCAGGAGTGCGGGCGCCAGCCCCAGGATCGCGGCCCGCATCGCGAGCGGTGTCCAGCCGCCCCGCATCGGTCGACCGACGACAAACTTCTTCCTTCGGGTCCTCGCCATACCCTGATCTCCTCATCGACGGAGTTGATCGTCAGCGCGCGACATACGGGATGACGCGCGGTGGCGCGTACGTGCCGATCTCGAAAGCCTCAAGTTAAGGTTGAGCGTTGGAAAGTTTGTGACTAGTGTGGCAAGAGTGACTAGCGATGGCAACAACCGTCACACCTGTACCACCAGTTGCTGACACCGACACCCGCGAACCACAACTGAGGGAGTCCCTTTTGCCTTACCGCCGACCAAAGCCGTCAATCGTTCTTGGCACGGTTGCCGCCTTGGCGATCGCGAGCCCGCTCGCGGTCTGGGGCGTCACCAGCGCCACCGGCGTCCGTACCACCACCACCTCCGCGCCGTCGGCCGTCCCGACGCAGATCGCCGAGGTGGTCCTCGCGCAGGTCCCCGACATCGTGATCCCGCTCAAGGACATCACCGGACTCGACCTGCCCGACCTCCACCTCTCCGATCTGAAGAAGATCCCGATCCCGGCCAACCTCCCCACCGAGATCCCGCTGCCGCAGAACCTGCCGCTGCCCCCCGGGATCTCGCTTCCGCCGTCGATCCAGATCCCGCAGCTGACCGCGCCCGGCGACATCGCAGGCGGCGCACCGGCTCCCGCACCAGCACCAGCACCGGCGCCGGCACCCGAGCCCGCACCGGCTCCCCCCGCGAGCCCCGAGGAGCAGTTCGGTACCGCGGTCAAGGAGATCACCCGCGACACCCCGTTCAGCATGATCGCGCTGACCTCGGAACTCGGCGCCACCGCCGCCAAGGTCCGCGCCCAGCTGGCCGACGGCTCGTGGGGCCCCTGGTTCGCCACCGAAAAGATCGACTCCCGCAAGGACGACAAGACCACGGGCGGCAAGACGGGCACCGAGCCGGTGTTCGTCGGCGCCACCAAGGCCGTCCAGGTGCTGGTCACCAAGGTCGAGCAGGCCGCGGCGGCGCTGCCCGCGTCGGGAACAGCCGAGGCTCCCGCAGCTCCGGCGCCGGCGCTGCCGAACCAGCTCGCCCCTGCCGATCCCGCGCAGCTGCCGATGGGCTTCGCGCCCGCCGCGCTGTCGAGCCCGCTGCGCGGCCAGGAACCCGCACCGCAGCCGGAGGCACCGCAGCAGGCGCCCGCACCGCAGCCCGCCGCCGCACAGCAGGCGAACTCCGTGCAGCAGCTCGCCGAGGCGGTCACGGCCGTGCTCATCGAGCCCGGCACCTCGGCATCGGACAGCACCCTCGGCGACATCGCGACTCCCCTTGGCAGTACTTCAGGCCCCAAGGTGATCACCCGCGCGCAGTGGGGGGCCGACGAGTCCATCCGCTGCCAGGAGCCGGTGTACGACGACTCCCTCGGCGGTGCGACGGTGCACCACACCGCGGGTAGCAACGACTACTCCAAGTCGGAGTCGGTCGAGATCGTCCGCGCGATCTACGCGTACCACGCCTCCACCCTCGGCTGGTGCGATGTCGGCTACAACGTGCTGGTCGACAAGTACGGCCAGATCTTCGAGGGCCGCTCGGGCGGTCTGGATCGCAACGTCCAGGGCGCACACGCGGGCGGGTTCAACGAGAACACCATGGGCATCGCGATGATGGGCGACTTCTCCACGGTGACCCCGCCGCAGGAGACCGTCAACGCGGTCGGCAAGTTCCTCGGCTGGCGACTCGCCAAGGCGGGCCTGGATCCCAAGGGCCGCACCACGATGTACTCCGAGGGCACCGAGTTCACGCCGTACGCCCAGGGCGAGGCCGTTGACCTGCCGATCATCTTCGCGCACCGCGACGTGGGCAACACCAGCTGCCCGGGCGACGCCGGCTACGCCAAGCTCGGCCAGATCCGCGACATCGCGGCGGCCAACCTGGGCGGCAGTTCGTCGTCCGGCGTGCTCGCCGCGGCACCGAACAACCCGCCCACCGAGAACGCGACGCCAGGGCAGACCGACACCTCGGTGGTGCCGGACGGCGCCGGTTCGACGGCGGGCGCCATCGGCGCGCTGGTCGGCGAGCTGCTCCGGCTGACCGACCCGTCCCCGATCGCCCAGAAGTGGATCGCGGAGGGTGGCGACACCGGACGTCTCGGTAACTCGCTGTCCGGCGAGATCCCGGTCAAGGGCGGCAACAAGGTCGTGAAGTTCACCAACGGCGCCATCGCCACCTCCCCGAACGGTGGGGTGTGGACGGTGCTCGGCAAGATCTTCGAGACCTGGCAGACCGCCGGCCTCGACTCCGGCTCGCTCGGACTGCCGACCAGCGATGAATACCCGGTGCCGGACGGCAAGCGCACCGACTTCGAGGGTGGCTCGCTGATCTTCAACGAGCTCACCGGCATCGTCACCACGATCCTCAAGACCTACAACGACACCTACGCGAAGGCCTATGAGGAGGGCGCGGCCGCGACACCCGCCGCCGCACCCGTCGCCGAGGCGGCACCCGCGCCGGTGGCACCTCCCGCACCGCCCGCGGCTGCCGAACCGGCACCCGCGCCCGCCGGCTGAGCCACGGGCACAGGAACGAGAACATCGGCCCCGCATCGGTTTTCCCGATGCGGGGCCGATTCCGTTCCTGCGCCTTGTGCCGGGGGTGTGGCTGGCCACACCCCCGGATCGCCTGGCAACACCCTCGAACGCGCGCCGGGCATCGGGAAACATGGTTCCCATGACGACGACCACTCCCCGTGCACCGGCGCTCCTCGAGTTCCTCCGCGCCCCGATCGCGGCGCAGACCTGGCGCGAGGGCGGATACCTGGCGGTGACCGCCGTGCTGGCACTTGCCGGCATCACGTATCTCTTCCTTGGCGCCATGTTCGGGGGCGTCCTCGTGATCACCCTGATCGGCATCCCCCTACTGGCGGCGATGATCGTGGGGGCCAGGGGTTTCGGCCACGCCTACCGCACCCTCTCCGCGTCGATGCTCCGCTCGCCGGTGGAGGATCCGCCACCGTTCTCCCCTCGGCCGGGTGCACTCGGGTTCATCTGGTCCGGGCTCATCGACCGAACGGGATGGCGCGCGATCGCGTTCATGCTGATCAAGACCGTGCTCGCGATCGCAGCCGTGTGGGGCGCCCTGCTCTTCGTGGTCGTCTCGATGGGCTTGGCGGTCTCGCCGCTGCTGTGGTGGCTGATCGAGCCGACGAACTACGACGAGAACGGCGTCGCCCGGCGTTCGCTCCTCCAGTTCGGCGATGTGTACCTCGACACCTGGGCGCAGATGCTGGTGCTGTCGACGGCAGGCATCGTCGGCCTCTTCCTGGCGCCCTGGCCGATCCGCGCGCTCGCCGCGCTGGACCGGATGCTGATCCGGGCGCTTCTCGGGCCCGCGGCTCGCGATGTTCGCGTCGAGGAACTCGAGCGCACCCGCACCGAGGCGGTCGAGGACTCGGCCACGAGGCTGCGCCGGGTGGAGCGCGACCTGCACGACGGCACCCAGGCCCGCCTCGTGGCGATGGCGATGACCCTCGGTCGCGCGGAGGACCGGATCGCGGCGGGCGAGGACCCCTCGGAGCTGGTGCACAGTGCGCATTCCGCCGCCAAGGAGGCGCTGACCGAGCTACGTGAAGTGGTGCGGGGCATCCACCCACCCGCCCTCGACCTCGGCCTGGGGCCCGCGCTGCAGACGCTGGCCGCCCGTAGCGTCGTGCCGGTCGACCTCGCGGTGTCGGTGGATCCGCGGCCGACTCCCGGCACCGAGACGATCGCCTACTTCTCCGTCGCCGAGCTGCTCACCAACGTCGCCCGGCATTCCGGGGCGACCCGGGTCTGGGTGTCCGCGATGTCCGATGGCGATGGACTGTCGGTGTCGGTGCGGGACAACGGCATCGGCGGGGCGGTCATCGGTGCCGGCAGCGGGCTCGCCGGGCTCGCGGCCCGGGCCGGTACCGTGGACGGATCACTGCACGTGGACAGCCCGGTCGGGGGTCCGACGGTGGTGACCCTTTCGTTGCCGGTCGACGGGACACACTGATGCGGATCGTGATCGCAGAGGACAACGCCATCCTCCGAGATGGACTGGCGCAGTTGCTGATCGAACGTGGACACGAGGTCGTGGCCATCATCGGCGACGCGACCTCGCTGGGGGCTGCCGTCGCCGAGCACCTCCCGGATGTCGCGGTCGTCGACATCCGGATGCCACCCACCTTCACCGACGAGGGCCTGGTCGAGGCGGTGGCCCTGCGCCGCAGGTTCCCCGATGTCGGGGTGCTGGTTTTCTCCCAGTGGGTTGAGACACGCTATGCCGCTGAGCTTCTCGCCGGCCAGGCCGCAGGTGTCGGCTATCTGCTCAAGGACCGGGTCGCGGATGTCGGCGAGTTCGTCGATGCCCTGCAGCGGGTGGCGGCGGGCGGGACCGCCCTCGATCCGGAGGTGGTGACCCAGTTGATCGGCTCGAGCCGCAAGGCCAAGGCCCTCGACGCCCTCACCCCACGCGAGCGGGAGGTGCTCGGGCTGATGGCGCAGGGACTGTCCAACGCCGCCCTTGCCGCCTCGTTGCACGTGACCGAGCGCGCCGTCGAGAAACACATCGGCAACATCTTCACCAAGCTGGACCTGCCGCCGTCGGACGGCCACCACCGGCGGGTGCTCGCCGTGCTGCGCTACCTCGAGTGAGATCGCCTTGGGGTCAGTCGCCCTCAGCGCGTCAGCATGGCCGACTTTCCCCATAGCAGGTGGCGATCTCGGCGGCACGGTTGCGCAGGGAGTCGCGCAACCACTGCGGGGCAAGGGCTTCCGCGTCGGTAGCGAGCTGCCACAGCGCCCATTCGGCGTGTCGTGGATCTTGGAAGGTCACCTCCAACCGCAACCAGCCGTGTGCGTCGGGTTCCTCGGTGCGGACGGCCAGCGCGGTGTCCAGCAGGACCTCCCGCCGCGCCGGGTTCACCCGTACCAGCACGGTGACCTGGTCGCCGCCGGTCCGAAACCGGGTGCTGCGTTCCTGCCAGGCGCGGTCCAGATCGACCCGGTCCGGTCGCTGTGCCGGTTCCGGGAGTTCCTCGGCGGCCACCACCCGCGACAGCCGGTAGGTGCGGTCCGCGCCAGATCTCGTGGCCAGCAGGTAGCCCCTGTCGCGTACGGTGACCAGTCCGATCGGGTCCACTGTGCGCCACTGCGGGGTCTGGTCGAGCGCCGCGTAGTGGATGCGCAGCTTGTTTCCGGCGAACACCGCGCGCCGGATCTCGGCCACTATGGCGCCGGGCACCTCCTCGGCGTCCAGCCGACGCGAAAGCAGATCGGTCTCCGGGTCGATGAGCAATCGCTCGGCCACGTCAGCTGCGGTGTCCCGGTAGTTTTCGGGAAGCGCGTCAACCACTTTGAGCATCGCCGCGGCAAGCGCCGAGCCGAGGCCGAATGCCTGCGAGCCGCGCCGCGAGCCGGCGACGAGCAGGGCAAGCGCCTCGTCGTGGTTCAGCCCGGTGAGCTCGGTCCGAAACCCGGGCAACAACGCGAAGCCGCCGTGCCTGCCGCGTTCGGCGAAGACCGGGACGCCGGCCACGGACAGCGCCTCGATGTCGCGCAACACGGTGCGGGTGGACACCTCCAGTTCGTCGGCAAGCTCGGCCGCGGTCAGCCGACCGCGCTGGCGCAGCAGCAGCACCAGGGACACCAACCGGTCGGCACGCATCCGAAAACCCTACTGAATCACGACACTAGGTGTCGTGATTCGTTGGGAGGCTTGCTACGACGGCGTCCCAGACAGCGGCCAGCGGGCCGATGGACGTGCGTACTTCGACGAAGTGAATGGAGACTGATGTGGCAGTGGAACGAACGGCAGTCAACCCGGTGACGTGGTCGGTGGAGATGGGATTCAACCAGGGTGAGCTCGTCTCCGGGCACACCCGGACCCTGTACTGCTCCGGGCAGACCGCGATGAGCGCGGACGGCAAGCCCAAGCATGACGGTGACATGGAGAAGCAGTTGGCGCTGAGCCTCGACAATCTGGAGGCCGTGCTCGGAGAGGCAGGCATGTCCCTCTCGAACCTCGTCCGGCTCAACGTCTACACCACCGACGTCGATCTGCTCTTCCAGCACTATGGCGTGCTGGCGTCGCGGTTGGGTGCTTCCGGGGTGGCACCGGCCACCACGATGCTCGGGGTGACACGGCTGGCGATCCCCGGCCAGATGGTCGAGCTCGAGGGAACCGCCGTCCAGTGATGCCACCTCGCCGCCTCCGGCAGGGCTACCGGAGGCGGCGAGTAGCACGAAGGTGGGTGCCTACGGCTAGCCCCACCAGCGCTCGAGGACCCGTGCCACGCCGTCCGCCGAATTCGACGTGGTCACCTCGTCGGCAGCGGTGATCGCGTCGAGGTGCGCGTTCTCCATGGCGACCCCGTGCCGGGCCAGGGTGAGCATGGGCACGTCGTTGGGCATGTCACCGAACGCGACGATGCCGGACACCGGGATGCCGAGCTGCTCGGCGACCACCGTGAGCCCGGACGCCTTGGTGATCCCGGGGGCGGATACCTCGATCAGACCTTTGTCGGTCGAATACGTCAGGTCCGCGCGGGCGCCGATCAGCGGGGCGAGCGTGGCCGCCATCGCGGCGCTGCTGGTGCCGGGCAGCCGGATCAGCAGCTTCACCGCGGGGTGTGCCAGCACCTCGTCCCCTGACATCTCGGTGTTGTCCGGGTTCAGCCAGGCGTGCTCGTATCCCGGCGAGCTGACGAACTGCGGGGTGGCAGCGTCGTGGGCGCTGGCCCCCACCCGTTCCGCGGCGAGGCCACAGCCGGGCAGCGCGCTCATCGCCAGGTCTGCCAGCCAGCCCAGCTCGTCGGTGGACAGCGTGACGGCGCTCAGCACCCGGTCGGCGTTGCTGTCGTAGACCACAGCGCCGTTCGCGCAGACGGCCAGCGGCGCGAACCCGAGCTCGTCGACCACCGGGGCGATCCATCGCGGCGGGCGCCCGGTGGACAGCACGAAGGGCGTCCCGTCGGCCACCGCCGCCTGGACGGCGGCCCTGGTCCGGGCGCTGACCTTCTCGTCGTCGTCGATCAGGGTGCCGTCGACGTCGCTGGCGATCAGCAGGGGCTTGGTGTGTCGGTTGTCCTGCATCGAACCCATCATGCCGGAACGACTCGACGACCCCGACGCAGCGGACCGCGGCGGTCGCGGCGACAAGTCGACGTCGAGCGGGTGCAACGCGTTCCATCCGTAGGGGGCCCTCGGTGCCGTGACCCCTCACCACGCTGGACTGATCGCGGTTTCAACGATTCGATGCCTATGCGAACGAGTTCTCCTCTATGGTCCAGGTCACAGAATCTCTTTACTTCTGTATAACTAACTGTTTCCGAAGCCAGTAAGGAGCAATGCATGTCCTTCACGCACGTTCGCCGGGGTGCGGTCCCCGTGGTCGCCGCCGCGGCGGTGGCCGCAGGCAGCCTGCTGATGGCGTCGCCCGCATCCGCCGCGCCCGCCTCGATCGAGTTCAAGGGCGCCTGCCAGGCGAGGGCGATCCTCACCCAGCACATGTCGCAGCCGCTGGGCATGACGATCGACGCCCCGAGCTCCGTGAGGGTCGGCGAACAGTTCAGCTACCGCCTGCAACCGACGGTGAGCTCCCTGCCGGACAAGGAGTCCATCGCCACCACCACCGACATCCAGCGACTCAAGATCGACTGGGAGCTCCCGGATAACACCGAGTTCGTCGGCGCCACGGTCGTGGCGGGCACCGGCAAGGGCCTGACCGGCGTCGCGCCCTCGGTCATCCGCGTCAACGATGCGGGCGAGCCCGACGCAGCAGGCACCATCCTGCGGCTGTCCGGCGACAACGAGACCGTCGGCAACGGCCCGAAGTCCAGCCTGAACACCCCGGGTGGCATCGCGGTGGAGAAGACGAAGACCGACATGGACGGCAACCCGACCGCCGACGGTTCCACCAAGTTCCAGCTGCCCGCCGTCGAGGTCACGGTCAAGGCCGTCGCCGAGGGCGTCGTCACCCCCAAGGTGCGCGTCGCGGGCGAGGCCGCCAACTACAACAGCGAGAAGAACTACGACACCTTCCTGGCTCGGGCGTTCGCGCTCGGCTCCAACCAGAACGCTCCGACCTTCTGCACCCCGAAGGACGGCACCCGGCCCGCCAACGACGTGCCGGTGAACGCGGGCGGCCGGGCCCTCGCGACCATCCAGGTCGGCGCGGGCGGACCGGTCGACCCGGGCCCCGACCCGGAGCCGGGCACCGGAGCCGGGTCCGTCGACCTCGGCTCGGTCGGGTCCATCTTCGGATCCTGACCTGACCGGATCCTGACCTGACAACGGAGGCCGGCTCCCCCATCGGGGAGCCGGCCTCTTGTCGTCTGGTGCCGGGCGCCGTCAGCCCACCAGCGCCCGCTCGAGCGAGTCGTCGGGATCCGAGACGACCTTCGGGTCCCTGCTGCTGAGCATGTCCGCGACTGCCTTCGGGCTGGCCAGCCACTCGCGGGCGGTGTTCCTGGCCACGGTGATGAAGCGGCAGTCGCAGTCGCCCTTGACGCCGTCGGCATCGATGCCTGCGTCGCGGCACAGCGCCACCGCCCTGGCGACGTGATTTCCCTGGCTGACGATCAGCGCCTTGCGCACGCCGAAGGTGGTCGCCGCGCGGGCACAGGTGTCGTAGGTGTCCAGGCCGTAGCCGTCACCGACGATCAGCGTCCGATCGATGCCCTTGGCCACCAGGTAGTCGGTCATCGCGGCGACCTCGTCGCCGGACGTGCCGTTGGCGTCGCCGGAGACCAGCACCGCGCGGGCCTTGCCCTCGCGCACCATCTGCGCGCCGACATCCAGTCGACCGGCGAGGAAGGACATCGGCTTGCCATCCTTGACCTTGGCGCCGAGCACGATCACCACCGGGGCCTCCGGGGCGTCCTCCGGGTCGTACACGTGCCCCGCCGATGCGACGGCAACCCAGGCCATCGAGCCCAGCAGGACGACGACCGGGACGGCGACGACCGCGCCCGCGATGCGCAGCAGCCGGCGCCTCACTGCTGTGCCCGACGTGCCGCCTTCGCCTCTGCCTCTTCGGCGTCCATCCGGTTGGCCTCCTCGAGCGTGGGGGCTCCGCCACCGAGGCGCGCGGGGACCCAGTAGGCGCCGGCCGGGTGCTCGTAGTCCTGCTGCAGCCCGTGCAGCATCGACTCCATCGTCGCGTGCAGTTTCGCGGTGAGCTCGCCAGCCGGTTCGAACGGCTGGATCGGCTCGCCGACGGCGATGGAGATCGGAGTGTTGGTGCGCCCCAAGCGCTTCGGATAACCCTTGGTCCAGACCCGCTGAGCGCCCCAGATCACCACCGGGATGATCGGCACCCCGGCCTCGATGGCCATCCGCGCGGCGCCGGACTTGAACTCCTTGAGCTCGAAGCTGCGGCTGATCGTCGCCTCCGGGTACACGCCGACCAGTTCCCCGCCGCGCAGGTCGTCGACGGCCGCCCGGTAGGACTCGGCGCCCGCTGCGCGGTCGACCGGGATGTGCTTGAGCGCGCGCATGATCGGACCGGAGATCTTGTTGTCGAAGACCTCCTTCTTCGCCATGAACCGGATGTAGCGCTTCACGGTGCGCACGGGCAAACCGGCGTAGGTGAAGTCCATGTACCCCGTGTGGTTGACGGCGATGACCGCCCCACCCGTGGCCGGGATGTGCTCGTCACCCTTGACGGTGAACTTCAATCCCTCGGCGGCGAACACCACGCGGGCGATGCCGATGATCGTTCTGTAGACGGGTTCCACGTCGGCCAGCGTAGCCCGACCGCCGTGATCCGGCCCACCACGACGAGAGCGGGGCGGACTCACCACACCCGGGTCGGGTCAGTCGACACACCCGGGTCGGGTCAGTCGACGCAGGGGATGCCGTCGTCCGCCCGTACGGCCCCGCCCTGCGGCCCCGAGGAGGGCACGTCGCCCGCGAAGGCGCGCGTGCCCTGGTCCGGCGCCGCGCCCCGCGCGGGCTCGTCGCGGTCCGGGAGACTCGGCGCCTGCCTGCCGCCCTGCACGACCGCGGACCGACCGCTTCCGAACAGCGCCGCGATCTCCGCCCGCAGCCGGTCCGGGTCGACCCGGTTCACGGACTGCCCGTCGACCGTGGCGTACTCCTCGATCGGCAGCGTGAAGAAGTCCAGGTTGCCGGAGGTCAGATTGTCGGCCTGGGAGGCGAAGGACACCGGGTCCATCCCCGAATCGATGACGACGTCCTTCTTGACGATGTCGACCAGCGCCTGCATCTTGCCGATGTTGCCGATGACGCCACTGCTCTTGAGGTTTGCGATCACCCCGGCGATGAACGCCTGCTGGCGGTGCGTGCGGTCCAGGTCCCCGTTGTCGAGACCGTGCCGCTGACGCACGAACGCCAGCGCCTGCGCCGGGTCGAGTGACTGCTGACCGGCCTTGAAGTCGGCCCCGGAGAAGTCGTCCTGCACGGCGTTGTTCAGGCAGACCTTGACGGGACCGACCGCCTGCGCCAGGTGGTAGAAGCCGAGCATGTTCACCTCGGCGAAGTGGTCGATGGGCACCTGAAGCAGGTTCTGCACCGTCGCGAGCGTCGAGCGGCGACCCGCATCGCGCGACTGCCGTTCCCGCGCCTCGGCGTCATCGACACCGGCCTCGGCCAGCCGGCTGTCCTCGTCGGCCTTGGCGAGACCGTAGGCCTCCTTGATCTTGCGCATCCCGTATCCGGGGACGCTCACGTAGTCATCGCGCGGGATCGCGGCCGCCGTCGCCCGGCTGCCGTCGCCCGGGACGTGCAGCAGGATCAGGGTGTTCGTGTTGTACCCACCGACGCCGCTGTCCCCCGCGTGCAGCTCGTCGGTGACGAACTGTGCGGGCAGGTCGCTGCCGTCCATCGCCTTGCGGCTGTCCAACCCGATCAACAGGATGTTCGCGTCGCCGTGCCGGGATTTCGGGCCTGCCCCCGCGAGCGCGTCGAGCGCGTCCGAGAACTGCAGCCCCGCGGTCAGGTGCGACTGTGCCGCCCAGCCGAGGCCGACGCCGCCGAGCACCATCGCGGACAACGAGGCCGACAGCAGCCGCACCCGCCCGCCCCGCTGGCGCCGCCGCTGTGAACGGTGTCGTCCCGATCGTCGCTCCGCCGCGTGCTGGTGACGGACCGGGGGGCGAGGACTGTTCCGGGCATTCACCGCATCCACCGTACGGACGTGCCGGACGCGCTCGCCGAAGCAAGGACCTTGGTCCCTACTTGGAGTGGCCGACGCCACGCGAGGTGCCGGGCGGCCTCTCGGCCGCCTACCCTGGAGGCGTCGTAAACCCCCAGGAGGACTACCAGTGCAGGTCACCAGCGTCGGACACGCCGGATTCCACATCCAGACCAAGGCCGGATCGATCCTGTGCGACCCCTGGGTGAACCCCGCGTACTTCGCGTCGTGGTTCCCGTTCCCGGACAACACCGGGCTGGACTGGGATGCCCTCGGCAACTGCGACTACCTCTACGTCTCGCACCTGCACAAGGACCACTTCGACCCGGAGACGCTCACCAAGCACGTCAACAAGGACGCGACGGTGCTGCTGCCCGACTACCCGGTGCCGGACCTCAAGCGCGAGCTGGAGAAGCTGGGCTTCACCAAGTTCTTCGAGACCGAGGACTCGGTCAAGCACAGGGTGGGCGACCTCGATGTGATGATCATCGCGCTGCGCGCCCCCGCGGACGGCCCGATCGGCGACTCCGGCCTTGTCATCTCCGACGGCGAGACCACCTGCTTCAACATGAACGACGCACGCCCGGTCGACATGGACGTGCTGCACGAGCAGTTCGGCAAGATCGACATCCACCTGCTGCAGTACTCGGGCGCGATCTGGTACCCGATGGTCTACGACATCCCCTCGCGCACCAAGTCGAACTTCGGCAAGCAGAAGCGCCAGCGTGGCATGGACCGCTGCCGCAGCTACATCGAGCAGGTCGGGGCCACTTGGGTGGTGCCCTCGGCCGGTCCCCCGGTGTTCCTGGACGAGGAACTGCGCTACCTCAACGACGATCGCGGCGACGAGGGCAACATCTTCCCGGACCAGATCGTCTTCCTCGAGCAGATGCGCATCCACGGCAACGACGGCGGCGTGCTGATGATCCCCGGCTCGACGGTGGACGTCCACGGCGCCGAACTGACTCTGACGCACCCGATCCCGGATGCCGAGGTCGACAAGATCTTCAGCGACAAGGCCGCCTACATCGAGGACATGGTGCAGCGGATGGCCCCGGTCCTCGCTGCGGAGAAGGCGTCCTGGGCGCCCGCCGAGGGCGAGCCGCTGCTCGGACCGCTGCGGGCGAAGTTCGAGCCGATCATGGCCCAGTCCGATCTGATCTGCGACGGCATCGGCTACCCGGTCGGTCTGGTGATGGGCGAGGAGACCGTCGTCCTCGACTTCCCGAATCGCACGGTGCGCGAGCCGATCGAGGGCGAGGGCAAGTACCGCTACGGCTTCCGCATCGCCCCCGAGCTGGTGCGCACGGTCCTGCGCGACGACGAGCCCGACTGGGTGAACACCATCTTCCTGTCCACCCGGTTCCAGGCGTGGCGGGTCGGTGGCTACAACGAGTTCCTCTACACCTTCTTCAAGTGCCTGACCGACGAGCGGATCGCGTACGCCGACGGCTGGTTCTCCGAGGCGCACGACGACTCCGCGTCGATCGAGGTCGGCGGCTACGAGATCCAGCGGCGTTGCCCGCACCTCAAGGCGGACCTGTCCAAGTTCGGCGTCGTCGAGGGCACCAACCTCACCTGCAACCTCCACGGCTGGCAGTGGGACCTCGAGACCGGGCGCTGCAAGACGTCGAAGGGCCACGAGCTGCGGTCGTCGAAGCTGTAGCACCGCACCGGTACACGGTCCTGCGCGGAGTATCAGCGCAGGACCGCGATCTCCGGATCCGTGGGCGGTCGATCGAGAACAGTGCCCGACCGGTTGCGCAGGAACTTGTCGAACATGGCCGTGACGTACGTGCGGACGAGTGTGGTGGAGCGCGCGGCCGCAATCGGCCCGATGTAGCGCGCGGCGGCAGGCTGTACCGCCGCGGGCACCAGCACGGACATGTCGGTGAAGTCGTAGTGCGCTGAATCCCGCATCGTCACTTGACGCTTCCAGCCCGTGGCGTGCTGCCAGAACGCATCCAGCGACGGCCTGGCGTCCCCGACCTCTTCGATCTGCTGGCTCGTGATGACCAGCACCGGACGGTCGACACCCTCGGTGGCGGCGCGTCCGAACTGCTCGTCGACGCCGATCTGACCGTCGAGATCGACGGCAGCGTCGATGCGGCGGTCGCCGTGCATCGCCTCGACCGCCGTGTACCCGCCCGAGGAGTGGCCGACCATCCCGACCTGATCCAGATCGAGCGCGCGATCAAGGCCGGCAGGCGGTTCGCGGTGGTCGGCGTCGGGGTTCACTCCGCCGGCCAACTGGGCGAGCGAGTCGAGGACGAATTGCGTGTCGAGCAGCCTGGCGGTCATGAACTTCTGCCGGATGTCCTTCCCGATGCCACCCTCGACTGGCGCGGCCTGGACGAGCCTCCCGCCGGGGAATTCCACGGCTGGAGCCTCGTAGGTGTGGTCGATGGTCACGACCACGTACCCCCTGCTGGCCAGGTCCTCGGCCAGGCCGGTCCCGAGCAGGCGCGAAACTCCCCCGCCCGGCGAATACAGGAGGACGGGGTGTTCGCCGTCGGCCAATGCCGGTGCGTCCGTGTAGGAATTGGTCAACAATCCGAGCAACTCGATGCCGAACCGCTTCTCCAGTCCCGGAATCACGTCGGTGGACACATAGTGCGCGCGCGGGTGCTTGTCGGTATCGGCCGCCGGGTAGAACACCGACACCATCAACTCACGTCGACGATCGGGCTGAAACGGATCCTGCCGCGACTCGTCGATGAGATGCATCACCGTGGTGCCCACAGGAGATTGACCGGACGGAGGCGGAAGGACGGTCACGCCTACCGGCGACGCTCCGGCGACCGCGGCATTCCCCAGCACCAACGCGCATGCACACGCGGTCCCCAATGCAATCCGACTGATCATCTTGCCCCCCACAGGCGTACGCGCATCCACAGCCGTCGACACCGACTCTGCCGCAACGACCGTAACAGGCGAGATCGTTTCCGCGCTGAACCGTTTCCTTTGCCCCAGTTCTTGAATCGGCTGCCCAGGTCGGGAATATCTCCTGGCGCCACCTGGTTACACCTGAACACGGTTATTCGAGGCGCGCCATGTCCACGGCCACCACCACCGGTGGGTGAGCGGGCGATCGCGAAGACCGATGGCACTGCCAGGTCGCGAGCATGACGGAAGCCTGCCGGAAGGCTGGGCGACGACGATCGACTTCGTCGCCGGAGCAACGTTGTGCCCACATCGCGTCGACCCTCCTTCCATGACAGGAAGGACGAGGCAGTGAAACTCGCGATCACCTGGATGTTCGGATCCCTTGCCGCGGCCGCCGTGCTCTTCGGCGGCTACGGAGACGACCGGGCGGGAACGAACGCGGCCGCGCAGGACCCGGTCCCGTGTCAGGTGCAGCCCGGGAACGCGAGCTCACCCTTCGACGACGGGGATATGGACCGGGACGACGACACATGGCGCGACCGGGAGCGAGAACAAATGGAACGCGGCGATGACCTCCAAGAACGGAGGGACCAGGTGCCGCCGGACGTCTGCGAGCCCCCCGGCATCTTCCAGAGCGCCGCGTGAGTCGCTGAACAGCGCATCTCCCCTGGCGCGCGGAAGCGTCCCGCGCGCCGGGTAGCGCGCGGGACGCCCGGAGGGCGTGCGGGGTCAGGCCGCGACCGGCAGGCTTTCCGCCGTGCGCGCCTCGGCGCGGGTCCGAAGTCCGAACGCGGTGATGACGGCCGCCGCGGCGATGGCGAGCACCGGAACCGTCAGCGCGGCACGGTAACTGTCGAGCAGGCCGACCTCCGAAGGATCACCGGCGAGCGTGGTGACCTGCACCGCCGTGACCACCGCCAGCCCGAGCGCCGAGCCGAGCTGCCAGGAGGTGTAGAGCAGCGCGCCTGCCAGGCCCTGCTCGTCCTCGGCGATCCCGTCGGTCCCTGCGATCGTCAACGGCCCGTACACCAGGGCGAACGCGACACCGAGCAGGATCATCGCGGGCAGCATCGCGGCATAGGCCGTGTCGGCGCCGATCCACAGGAAGGAGGCGTACGACACCCCAGCAGCCAGCAGGCCCGCGAAGATCACCCTGACGTTCCCGAACCTGTTCACCAGCCACGGTGTCAGCGTCGGCGCGAGCACCGCGTCGCCCGCCAACGCGAGCATGGCCAGCCCGGTCGCCAGCGCCGACCATCCGCGCAGTTCCTGCAGGTACAGAACCAGGACGAACTGGAATCCGACGAAAGCACCGGCGAACAGGACCGCGCCCAGGTTCGCGCGGATCAACGGCCCCGAACGCAGGATGCCCAGGCGTACCAGTGGCGCGGGGACCCGGCGCTCCACCGCGACGAACAGCGCCAGCAATGCGGCGCTGCCTGCCAGAACTGCGACCGTGGCGCCCAAAGGGACGTCGGGCGCCCGGACGACGCCGTAGACCAGCAGCAGCATCGCGCCGGTGACGCTGAACGCGCCTATCAGGTCGAAGTCTCGCATCGACCGGGCGACCGGACGCGCCTGCACCGGGATCAGCCGGATGCCGGCGAGCAGGATCAGCGTCGCGAGAATCACCGGGGCGAAAAAGACCCAGCGCCAAGAGAACTCGGCGAGCACACCGCCGACCACGAGGCCAAGCGAGAACCCCGCCGCACCCGACCCCGCGTAGACCAGCAGCGCCTGGTTGCGCTTGCGCCCCTCGGCGATCGTCGTGGTGATGATCGACAGCCCCGCAGGCGCCATGAAGCCGGCCGCCACCCCGGTCACGAAGCGGGCGGCGATCAGGACCCAGCCCTCGGAGGCGAGCCCCCCGAGACCGGAGAAGGCGATGAACACTGCGAGCCACAGCAGGAACATCCGGCGCCTGCCGAGCAGGTCGGCCGCCCGGCCGCCGAGCAGCATGAAGCCGCCGTAGCCGAGCACATAGGCGCTGATCACCCACTGCAGTTCGGCGGTGGACATCGACAGGTCGGCCCGGATCGAGGGCAGCGCCACGCCGAACATCGACACGTCGACGCCCTCGAGGAAGATCGCGCCGCACAGCACGAGGAGCATGGCCCACTCCCGACCGGCGAACCGGTCGCGATCTCGCTCGGGCAGGGGTGGTTGCGGTGATTCCAACACTGATCGCTCCTCCGATCGGCCATCGGGAACCGATCGACCCCGGTTCCTTGCCGTTGGGTCGGTTCCCTCTTGTAACTGGCCCAATCATTCGGCACCATTGAGAACTATGGAAGAAGGCACTTTGAAGGAACCGACTCACTGCGCCGATACCGGCGACGACCGGGACCCTTACCAGTGGGACACCAGGGAGGACTGCGAGGTCCGGCAGATCCTGGACCGGATCGCGGACAAATGGTCGCTGTTGGTGATCGCGCTGCTGGACCGGCGAACCCTGCGCTTCACCGAGCTACGCCGGGAGATCGACGGCATCAGCCAGCGGATGCTGACCGTCACGCTGCGACAACTCGAACGCGACGGGCTGGTCCGCCGCACCGTCTACCCCGTGGTGCCGCCCCGGGTCGACTACGCGCTCACCCCGCTCGGCGAGACGCTGCACGAGACGATCCAGGCATTGGTCAGCTGGACCGAACTGCATCAGGACGAGGTCGCGAAGGCCCGTGCCGAGTACGACCTCCGCGCGGACGCCGAGCGCGACCTGGTGACCGGCGCCCGCTGACCGTCAGGCGTAGATCTCCTCGACGTCGACCGCGTGGCGCTCGAGGACCACGTTGCGCTTGAGCGACATCTTCGGGGTCAGCTCGCCGGTCTCCTGCGTCCAGTCGACGGCCAGGATCCGGACCTTCTTGATCTGCTCGGCCGAGGACACCTGCGCATTGGTCTCCGCAACCGCGGCATCGATCTCCGCGACGAGCGCCGGGTGACCGATCAGCTCCACGAGCGGCACGTCGGCGGCCACCCCGTTGCGCTCCCGCCATCCGGGCAGTGCTTCCGGGTCGATCGTGATCAGCGCCCCGACAAAGGGTTTCGCGTCACCCACGACCATGCACTGACCGATCAGCGGGTGCGCCCGCAGCGCGTCCTCGGGCTGCGACGGGGAGACGTTCTTGCCCGCCGCGGTCACGATGATCTCCTTCTTGCGGCCGGTGATGGTGACGAACCCGGCCTCGTCGATCGTCCCGAGATCGCCGGTGCGGAACCAGCCGTCGACGAAGGCATCCGCGGTGGCCTCCTCGTTGTGCCAGTACCCGTCGAACACCACCGGGCCGCGCACCAATAGCTCGCCGTCGTCGGCGATCCGCGCCCCGTGTCCATCAAGCGGGCGGCCCACGGTACCGACCCGCTGGCGGGACGAGGTGTTCACGGTGACCGCTGCGGTGGTCTCGGTGAGGCCGTACCCCTCGTAGATCGGCAGCCCGACACCGCGGAAGAAGTGCCCGAGCCGGGCGCCGAGCGGGCCACCGCCGGAGACTGCGAGGTCGCACTCGCCACCGAGCGCCGCCCGCAGCTTCCCGTAGACCAGCCGGTCGAACAGTGCGTGCCGCAGCCGAAGCCCCAGGCCCGGTCCGCCCTCGTCCCTGGCCCGGCTCCACTCGATCGCGGTCGCCGCCGCCTTGTCGAAGATCTTGGCCTTGCCGCCGTCGACGGCCTTCTGCCGGGACGCGTTGTAGACCTTCTCGAACACCCGCGGCACGGAAAGGATGAAATTCGGTTTGAACGCGGCGAACTGGTCGACCAGCGTCGTCCAGTCCGAGGTGTGCGCGACGGTGACCTTGGCGTCGAAAGCACCCACCGAGATGGCGCGGGCGAATACGTGCGCCAGCGGCAGGAACATCAGTGTCCGCTTGCCCTCGACGAGAGCCTCGCTCAGCGCGGTGCGCACGGCCACCGACTCTGCGAACAGGTTCGCGTGAGTCAGCTGCACGCCCTTCGGGCGACCGGTGGTGCCGGAGGTGTAGATGAGCGTGGCCGGCGAGCTGGCCCCCACCGCGGAGCGCCGGGCGCGCAGCTCCGCGTCGTCCACCCCCGCGCCGCGGCGAATCAGCTCATCGACCGCGCCCTCGTCGATCTGCAGCGTCTCGCGCAGCGCGGGCGCGGTGGCCGCCACCTCGCGGACCGTGTCGGCGTGCCGCTGCGCCTCGACGATCAGCAGCGTGGTCCCCGAATCCTCGAGGATCCACTTCGCCTGTGCCGCAGCCGAAGTCTCGTAGATCGCCACCGTGCAGGCACCCGCGGTCCAGATGGCGTAGTCGAGCAGGACCCACTCGTACCTGGTCGCCGACATGATCGCGACCCGGTCCCCCGGTGCGACCCCGGAGGCGATCAGGCCCTTCGCCACCGCGGTGACGCTCTCGGCGAACCGGGCGGCGGTGACGTCGGACCAGCCCGACCCGGACGGCAGCTGGAACGGGACGAAGTCCGGTGAGTCCTGCGCGTACCGGAATACCGTGTCCGCCATCGACACATCCGCCGGGATGGTGAACGTCGCTGGAAGCTCGAACTCGCGCATGCGCAGATCCCTCCGCTAAAATTAGAGAGCTTTTCTAGAAAGTGTTGTCAATGCGCGGCGGCCTGTCAATGGCATGCCCGTGGGCCCTGGAGGTGAACATCGGCACGCAGAATCGGGGCACCGAGACCAGGCAGCGGCTCCTCGACGGGGCGCTGGCGGTGTTCGCACGGTCCGGGCCCTCCGGGTTCACCATGACCGCGGTGACCGAGGCGAGCGGGGTCAGCGTCGGCAGCCTCTACCACCACTTCGGCAGCTTCGACGGCCTGTCCGCGGCGCTGTACAGCCGGTGCATGTCCGATCTGCTGGACTCGCTGATCGCCGAGTTGGTGCGCTGCCGGACCGCGCGGACGGGGGTCAAGGCGATGGCCGCTGCCTACCTTCGCTGGGTGGCGCGGCACCGCGCCCAGGCACACTTCATCCACGCCTCGGCCTACTCGGGCTTCCTGCCCGCGCACGCCGAGGAGCTCGCAGCCGAGAAGGCGCCCCGCATGCAGGCGATGTCCGACTGGATGACCCCGCACGTCGAGGCGGGCCGGGTGGTCGCGCTGTCCCCCGCCCTGATCGAGATGCTGGTGATCGGACCGGTCGCGGAGACCAGCAGGCGCTGGCTGTCGGCGGCGCCGGGCATCGACCTGGACGAGGCGGCGAAGATACTGCCCGAACGGATCTGGCAGTCGGTCCGCGGCGTGCAGGGCTGAGCGCACCGAACACTCGATGTGATCGAGGAGTTCGGCAAACCCCACGACAACAGACCGATCCCGGCCGCCGGGTCGGCGGTGTGCCGATCGGTTCGATCGTCCTATCGTGAAGCGATGGCACTGGATCGGGACACCATCGACCGCTACCTCACCGCCTACGGGAACTCACTGGCCGAGTTCGATGCCGACGCGGCGACGGCCCTGTGGGGCCTGCCGGGCACCATCGTCAACGACGAGTTCGCCGGGTCACTGTCGAGCCGGGCGGACATGGCGGCCGGCCTCAGCCAGTCCTACCCGTTGTACCGGCAGCTGGGACTCGCCGGGGTCACCCACCAGATCCTCGAATCGGTCGCGCTCACCGACCGGCTGGTCCGGGTCCGGGTGCGATGGAGCTTTCTGGACTCCGCAGGCGAGACGCTGACCACCAGCGACTACGAGTACCTGCTCCGCGAGGACCCGGACGGCCTTCACGCCTATGTCGCGGTCGGAATCGACGACATACAGAAACTGCGCGAGCTCGCCGACCGGCTCGGCGTCGACCTCGACTGACCGGCTACGAGTGCCACAGCTCCAGGTAGTCCTCCCGGCCGAACATCTTGGCCGCGTCGACCGCGGTCGGGTGGCCGGCATTCGGATCGGCCCCGGCTGCGGCAAGTGCACGCACCACAGCCTCCTCGCCCTTGAAGATGGCGCCCGCGACCGGCGACTGACCGCGACCGTTGAGGCGATCGACATCCGCGCCCCGGTCGATCAGCAGCTGCACCACCTCGACGTGCCCGTGGTACGCGGCGAGCATCACCAATGTGTCGCCGGCGCCGTTGGTGAGGTTCACCGGGACACCCGCGTCGAGGTAGGCGGCGATGGTCGCGGCGTCACCCGTCCTTGCCGCGTCGAAGACCCGCTCCGCGATCTCCTGGAGCCGGGGGTCGATCGGATCGTCCGTCATGTCGATCGAAGTTACCCGCGGTGCACGAACCTCCGCTTCAGGGATGGTGAATCACGACCCGACCCTCGCACCTCCGGGGTTCCGGAGGTGCGAGGGCAGGCCCGACGTACCGCGGTCAGCCGATGCTGAAGGGCTGGCCCCAGAGGGTGACGGTGCCCTTGACGTTCTCGGTGTCGACGGTGACGTTGACGTAGGAGCGGGCCTGCGCGTAGCCGGCGCAGCCCTCGACGCCCATGGTGGAGTCGGCCCAGGTGACGCTGCCGGTTGCGCCCTCAAAGGAGTGCTCGCCGGAGTGCGACTCGCCACCGAAGTCGTCGGCGTATTCCAGGTCGAGGACCGAGAAGCTCGCGGCCTCGCCGGGTCCGATGGAGACGTTGCCCGCGGTAGCGGCCTCGGGATCGCCCGCGGTGCCGTCCCAGCCGGCGCCCATACCGGACTCGGCACCGGCCTCGCCGCCGAGGGTGAGCTGGCAGGCCACGACGTAGCCGGGCTCGATGTAACCGCCCTCGGCGCCGGAACCACCGGAGATCTCGACCTTCGCGGAGCCCGACACCCACACATTGCGGTGCAGCGGGGTCGCGCCCATGGAGCCGGAGATGTTCGCGGACTCACCGGACATGGTGACGGTGACGACGGTGCCGTCGGCGAGGGTCTTGGTGATGGTGCCGCCGGGCAGCGGCACGAAGGTGTCGGCGTTGGCCGCGCCCGCGGAGAAGAAGCCGACCGCAACGGCCGTGGCCGCGCCGACGGCCGAGATCTGCAGCCCGCAACGCAGGCCGTTCTTGCTGGAGTTCATGAATTTTCCTCTGAGGGTTCAGGTATCGAGTTCAGGCGTGGACTGGGTCAGCCGATGCTGAAGGGCTGGCCGTACAGGGTGGTCTTGGAGTAGTCGTTGCCGACGATCTCGACCACCGTGTAGGAGCGGGCCTGGGCGAACCCGCCGCAGTTCTGGATCTCGAGCTGGGTGTCCTGGTACTGCACGGCGTACTTGCCGTTCTTCTTGATGTCCTTGCCCGCGACACCGACGAACTTGACCTGACCGGCGGAGACCGGGACGGTCAGCGAACCCGAGATCGAGGGGCCGGAGAGGTCGATGCCTGCGCCGATGGAGCCGCCGAGGCCGGTGATGTCGACCTGGCAGCCCACGATGTAGCCGGTGCTGATCCGCGAGACCCCGTGCGTGGACGAGTTGTTGGTGCCCTTGTCGTTGGTGGCACCGTTCCACGGACCCGCCTCGCCCTCACCGGAGACACCGGTGACATCGGCGCTGACGGTGCCCGAGACCCACGCGGTGCGGCCGGCACCATTGGCGGCCAGCGACGGGGAGATCAGGACGCTCTCGCCGGTGCGGGAGACGACCGCACCCGGCCCGGCCTTCTGCCCGTCCGGCAGCGGCACGAAGGTGTCGGCATGCGCCGCACCGGTCGACATCAGGCCGATCGCCACGGCCGCGGCAGCACCGACGCTCACGCTGACCAGACGGGCGCGTCGGGCGCCCGAGCGGGGGCTGGATTTCACGAACTCGGTGAACATGTATTCCTCTCGATTGGTGAACTGAGTCAATAGGTTTCGGTACAGATCAGAGCGACCGAAGGACGGCGTCTGCGGCGTCCGTTCCCGTGTTGAGCGACCTGTGGACGGTGCTCGTCACCATCCCCGCGAAATGCAGTACCCCGTTGACAGGCTCATAGATGACCTTGTCCGACTTCTCCGGGTAGGCGCCGAGCGCGAACTCGTCCTTGGACCAGTCGTAGGTCGAGGCCTTCGAATAGGTCACGCCTGCATCGCCGCCCAGCCTGCGGACGGTCTCGAGTGACCTGTCGAAACGCTCGTGCTCGGGGAGCGCGAGCAACTCGTCGGCCTGAGCACCGGTTGCCCAGGCGACGAGGAGCTGTCCCGTGAACCCCGGGGTTCCCGCGGACGCGTCCCACAGCACGGGCGGCCGCAACGAGTACGTTTCGGCCAGCCCGAACGGCATAGTGATGACCGGGCGCGGGAACTCGAGGATCGCCTTGTACACGGACAGGTACCGAACCTGTTCGATCGCATCGAGTTTCGTGTCCGGCAGGGCGGGCGAGAACTCGATCCTCCCCGCCTTGAGGACTCCGGCGGGGACCGCGACGACGCACCGCGCCGCCTCGTAGTCGCGGCCGCCCGCCGAGACGGAGACCCCGCCCGCGCTGTGCGTGATCGTGTCGACGACGGTGTTCGTCTTGATCTCCACCCGCTCACCGATCGCGCGGATGATCTGGTCGTAGCCGCCGATCACGCGGAAGTCGCCCGCATAGTCGTCGACCGGCGCCTCGCCGGTCCGCTCGACATCGAGGCACTCCTGCAGGGTGTCGACGACGTTCTCCGCGGGCAGGACATCGAACTGCTCGTCGTCGACCTCGATGATGAGCAGCGCGAGCGGGTAGTTCGAGCGCGGAATGCCCAAGCGGGCGAGGTAGGTCTCCGCCGTCTCGCCGTCCGCAGGGGCCGGTGCCGTTGGACCGACGGCGGGGACCCCGTTCGGGAAGCGATAGAACTGCGCGGAGCCCTGCACCTCCCAGGGCGACTGCGGGTCGAAGCGGGAGTAGTTCGGGTCGAGGCGGTGCGTGCCCAGACCCAGACCCGTCACGTAGGCCCACGTGGAGATGTCCGGACCGCCGTGCAGGAGCTCGGCTCCACGCTCGAACGGAATGCTCATGGTCGTTCGATCCGTCCAGACGCGACCACCGATTCGGTCCCGCGCCTCGAGCACCAGGACCTTCTTGCCCGCCTCATGGATCCGCTTGGCTGCCCCCAGCCCCGCCGCCCCGGCTCCGATGACGATCACGTCGTACCGAGCGCCCGGGGAGGATGACGACTGAGCTGACGACGTCGCGCAGGAGCTGAGACCGAATGCGGCGGCGACACCGAGTGAACCGACGAGCATCGAGCGACGAGTGATGGGCGACATGTGAGTTCCTTTGTGTGAAGTGGGTATGGCTACGCCTGCACGAGCAGGGACGGCGTCGTGGGCCTGGCGTCAGGCGTCGCCGTGCGGGGCCGCCCCGACGGGTGCGCCGACCGACGCACCCCCGGGACTTGCGGACTCCTCGGGGTTCCCGCCGTGGCCGATATTGAGCAGCACCACCCCGGCGACGATCAGGACGATGCCTCCGATCGCGGTGGCCGAGAGCGTGTCCCGAAAGATGAGCACGCCGAGGATCGCGACGACCGTCGTTCCCACGCCGGACCAGATCGCGTACCCGACCCCGACGTTGAGCCCGCGGGCCAGCGCGAACCCGAGCAGCGTGAAGCTGGCCGCATACCCGATGACGACCACGATCGACGGCAGCGGACGGCTGAAACCGTCGGCGGCCTTGAGCGAGAGGGTGGCGACGATCTCGCACGCGATCGCCCCCGCCAGCAGGGCATAGGCGTTCACGAAACCGCCTGCTCGGTCACCTCGCCGCGGTCCTGGACCTTGCGCCGGTACAGCCAGAGCACGACACCCAGCGCCAACACACCGAGCGCGACAGCGAGTTCCTTGAAGCCGCCGTAGCCGGTCACCTCGAAGCCGGTGGCGCCCACGACCAGGATCACCACCAGGACGGCGGCCAGCGCGAGGGAAAGCGGAACGAAGACCGCCGGCAGGCGGATCGGCCGCGCCAGATCCGGGTGGTCCTTACGGAGCAGGAAGAAGCCGGACAGGGCGAAGATGTGCGCGAGGATGTAGCCGAGGTTGCCGGTGACGATGATCGCCAGCGGCGTCTTCAACACGGTCAGGACGAGCACGTTGACCACGAGGGCCACCGTCAGGGCGCGGACGGGGATGCCTCGGCTGTTCAGCACGCCGACCTGCCGGATGCTCGTGCCCTCCTTGCCCATGTTGTAGAGCACACGCGAACCATCCGCGAGACCGGTCACCATGATCAGCAGCAGCGAGCAGATCAGGAACAGGACCATGACGTCCGCGGCACCGCCGACGAGTTCCTGGAAGGCAGACACGTAGAACGTAGTCGGCGCCTCGGCGATCGCGGCCTCGCCGACGTAGCCGGTGAGGATGAGCGGCAGCAACACGAAGACACCGAGCGAGAAGAGCACGCCGGCCTTGAGGGCCTTGGCCGTATCGGAGACGGTATTGCGGTACTCCGGGGCGAACGTCGCGCAGACCTCGACGCCGAACGAGGTCCACGCCATCACGTACAGCCAGACCAAGGAGGTGCGCAGACCCTCGATGCCGTGCAGATTCCAGGTCAGCTCGGAGATGTGGAAACCGCCCGTGATCAGCGGCCCGATGATGAACACCGCCAGCGGGATCAGCAGGATGCCGCCGGTGATGTAGACGAAGGTCATCGTGATCCGGACCCCGACGATGTTGAGCACGTAGAGGATTCCGATCACCATCAGCCCGACCATGATCGGGAAGTCGAGCCCGATCGGCCCGAGACTGATCGACCAGTCCTGGTCAGGGAACCACTGGGACTGCACGAGTGCACCGATGATGCCTGCGTAGACCGACAGCGCGGTGGTCCAGGGGAACCAGTAGCCGACGGCGGCGAGTGGACCGACGATCGGTGCCCGTTCCTTCCACGCCTCCGCCGCGTACGCGGCGATGCCACCGGAGGTGTCCGGGAACATCGCCGCGAGCTCGGTGTAGATCCAGTTGGCCACCGTCGCCAGCAGCATCGAGATGGTCCACAGGAGTACGGCCCCCCAGCCGCCGAGACCGACGATCGACGCACCGAGCGAGGCGATCAACGCGGCGGGCATGGTCAGCGACATCGCGAAGCCGTCGTACCACCGCATGGTCTTGTGCAGCGTGGGTGCGGGTTGTTCTGTGGAAGCGGTCTCTGTCATTGGGGTTCCTAGTCACGTGATCGGAAAGAGCCTGCGGCTCATGCGAATTAACGGTGACTCGGACGGAACGAACGGTGCGGAGCCCTGCGGCATAGGGCCCGGAAACAGGTCGGCCGCGCGGTGCCCGGCGGTCGACGTGCGGATCAGTATGACCAGATCGGATGAGCGAAGACAAGGCTTGAGCAGAATTTCGCCCGCAAACTTAGACAATTGAGCCGATCTGACCCCAATCAGTTGCCCGAATAACAGTCAGACGAGAAGAATCTTGTTCCTTGGGGGTGACAGGCGCCACACCGGGCATCTATGGTGACTGAACTCGCACGGAACGAGTGACCTCCCCAAACACCGCGGGCCGCGGCAGTCCCGCTCACATCAAAAGGTTGTACCCATGACCACATCGATCCCGACCGCCCCACGGCAGCAGCTCT
>NZ_SUMD01000018.1 GCF_005049235.1 Rhodococcus oryzae
ATGTCGCGACGCTGGTGGGGTTGTTGTCCGAGCCGGCGTACCTGCATGGGCACGGGCTGATCGATCCGGAGCTGGCGCGCAGGCTGGCGGCGGACGGGACCTGGCAGGCCCTGCTCACCGAGGCACTCAACCTGGCCGAGGAGCTGGGCCTGATCGCCCACGACGAGGACGCCGCCAGTGATGCCAACGGCAACGGCGACCGTGCGGCCGCAGAAACTGTCAATGACATTGCCCCGGAGCCGGAGCCGGAGCCGGTCGCGGACACCGACGAGAAACCCGAAACCGAAACGCATAGTGAGAAGTCTGTCCACATCAAGGCCGACGCACCCGGCCCCGACACGCCGCCACCACCACTACCGCCGCGGTTCTGCGTGCGCTCATATTTAGCCCGCGGAAGTCGCCGAAAAGCCGGCTACATCCCCGATTTCGGGACGCTTGCTCCACCGCATCCGAGCACTTCACCACCACCGGCCCCGACCAGCATCGGCACCATCACCGACGCGATCCTCGCCGCCATCGATGCCGACCCCACCCTGGCCCGACCGGAACACCCCGACGGACACGGCGGCCTGACCGCCCCACCCGACGGCGCCCTCACCTACCGCCCCGACGCCGCCACCACCGCACTCGTCCACGCCCGCGACGGACACTGCCGATTCCCCGGCTGCACCCGCCCCGCCGCCGGGTGCCAACTCGACCACATCATCGAATACCGGGCCCACGACCCGATCACAGGTGGCTGGACCATCGTCACCAACCTGCACTGCCTCTGCCAGTTCCACCACCAACTCAAAACCCTCGGCCTCTGGACCGTCACCGCACTACCCGGCCACGCAATGCTCTGGACCTCCACCACCGGCACCACCGCCCTCACCCTCCCCACCGGCGCCCACGGCAGCCACACCCTCACCACCCCGACCCCACGCATCACCGGCCGCCGCGGCCACACCCCGCCTCTGAAACCGAAAACACCGCCGTTGCCGCCACCGTTCTGAACGCAAACGTCCCCGCGGCCACCAGCGTGACCACGGGGATGTTCAGCGGTGAGGCTCGCGCGACTACTGCTCGAGCATCGACTTCATCTGGTCGATCTCGTCCTCCTGGCCGGCGATGATCTTCTTCGCGAGCTCCTGGACCTGCTCGCTCTGTCCGTCAGTCAGGATCGCGGACGAGGACTCCACCGCGCCCTGATGGTGGGCGATCATCATCTCCAGCCACGCCCGGTCGAAATCGGCTCCCGAGGCCTGCTCGAGCTGCGTCATCTGCTCCGCTGTCATCATCCCGTCGCCGCCGTCGCCATGGCCCATATCGGCGTGGCTCATGTCGGCTGCCATCGTCGGCACGCCCCACTCGGCGAGCCATCCCGTCATCTGCACGATCTCGGGGTCCTGGGCGGCCTTGATCTGGCCGGCCAGCGCCAGCAGTTCCGCATTCTCGGTGCGGCCCTCGGCCAGCGCCGCCATCTCCACGGCCTGCTGGTGGTGCGGGATCATCATCTGCACCCACATGACATCGGCGTTGTTGTGCGTGCCCGATGACGCGGACTGCTCAGAACTCGAGGACATCGACATCGAGCCCATCGAATCCATCGGGTGGCCGGATCCGGAGTCGTCGTTGGAACAGCCCGCGATCAGGGCGACGGTGGCAGCGGCCGCGGCGATCATGCCGGTGGTCTTGGTACGTGTGTTCATCGTTCTTCCTTGGTCTTTCGAGTGCGGATCAGTGGCCGAACTGCGTCGAGCACGACGCAGTGGCCCTGTCAGACCCGCAGAAGGCACAAGGTGGCAAGGCGATTCGAGGTGGGCGCGGCAAAGGGCGGCCCGCGACCGGTGTAGGTGACCGCGGACCGGCCGCGGCGCATCCGGGTGCCCGCGCCCGTCGGGAGCCCGAACGCGATCAGGGACATCGCCAGCAGCACTGCCGAGAGCAGGACGGCGACGCACGCGTTGAGCATGTGGTGGCCGCCGGTGTGATCGGCCGGCTGCTGGTCCGCGGGCGCGGCATGGGCCGACGTCTCGGGTAGCGACGCCGGCCGATCCGGCGCCATGGCGTTGGACGCGGATCCGGTCATCGCCCCGTGGGCTGCGTTCGGGGTTCCCGCGTCGTGCGTATCCACCGCATGCGCGCTGACCGCAGTCGGCGAGCCGTGAGCCGGCCCGGCGCCCTGCACGGCCGCCGCCACGTGATGCATCGCCAGCAGGCCGAACACCAGCGCGCCGAGCAGCAACGCGCACGAGAGTGCGGCGCGCTGTGGGGCGATGCGGAGCCGGTCCATGCCTAGACCATACCCTGCGGGGGTCAGGTAGTGAGCTCCAGCGGCCACCGCGCGGGTGCGGGACCGAAGGCGTCGCGCGCGTTGTTGATCACGCCCTTGCCGATCACCCGGTTGCCGGTGCCGCCGATCGCGGCGCCGATACCGGCGGGTACCAGCTTGCCCAGGATCAGCGCACTACGGCGGGCCGCGTACTTGGTGACGAATTTGTGGATCAGCTTCCGGTTCATCCCGGTCATGGTCTGCGCCGGGAGCCGGTTGGTGATGAGCGAGCCCCAGTTCTTCGTGGTCGCGCCGACGGCCTTCTCCACGATCTCCATACCCGAGGCGCCCAGCGCCACCGCGAGTACCAGCGCCCGGCGCTGCTCGTGCTGCTGCACCGAGATGCCGTGCACCGAGGCGATCGCCAGTGTCAACAGGGCCGAGGCCTCCAAGAAGAACACCGACTCGGCGCCGACCGCCGCGATGGAGCCGACCGTGCCGATGCCGGGCACCGCCGCGGCCGCGCCCACCGCGCCGCCGCTGCCGGTCACAGCGGTGAGGAAGATCTTCTCCATCCGCTCGACGATCTGCTGAGGGTTCTCGTCGGGGTGGGCGCGGCGAACCCGGTCCACGTACTTCTGGATCGCGGGTCCCTGCAGCTTGGCGCCGTTGTCGAGCAGCGACACTATGACCTTCTCGATGCGTCCCAGCTTGTCCGCCATGGTCTTCCCCTCCGTCACGGCCAGCACCGTTCGCGGCCGAACCTAGGTCCAACGGTCGGCCTCGTCGTGTTTGTTCCTGGCCCGGGCACGTCATCCCTGGATGCGACGCAGATCACTGCCTACGCTGAGTTCATGACCGGGCACTCGGAGGGTAGACGGGCATCGCCCGCGCAGGCCCTGCGCCCGTTCGTCGGTCCCTACGAGGGCTATCGGCTGACCGGGTTCGAGCCCGGCTCGCACCTGGGTCTGCCCTCGCCGTACCTGACGGTGATCATCGCGCTCGACGCCCCGCTCGAACTCGCACGGATGTCCGATCCGCGGCAGCAGCCCGGCGCCTGGGGCACCCTCGCCAGCGGCCTGTCCACTGCGCCGGTCACGATCCGGCACGACGGCAACCAGCACGGTGTCCAGCTCGCCCTCACCCCGGCCGGTTCCAGGGCGCTGCTCGGTGTGCCCGCCGCCGAGCTCGGCGCCTGGGTCGTCGAGCTCGAGGACCTGCTCGGCACCGACTCCGAGGAGTTGAGCGACCGGATCGCCGCGCAGCCCTCCTGGGAGGCCCGCTTCGCGGTGCTCGACGAGGTGCTGTCCCGCCGCCTCGCCGACGCCGAGATCGATCCGCACCTCGAGCACGCGTGGCAGCTCCTGACGGCCGCCGAGGGTGTGGTCCGGGTCGGCCAGGTGGCCCGCGAGATCGGTTGGAGCAGACGGCACCTGGTCGGACGGTTCGCCGCGGAGTTCGGAGTCAGCCCCAAGGAGGCGGCCAAGCTGGCTCGATTCCACCGCTCGCATCAACTCCTGCGGAGCCGGCCGTCCATCTCGCTCGCCGACGCCGCCGCCCGGTGCGGCTTCTACGACCAGGCCCACCTGGCGCGCGATTGGCGGGACATCGTCGGGATCCCGCCCTCGAGGTGGCGGGCCGAGGAGCTGTTCTCATTCATCCAAGCGGACCAGACATCGGAAGGAGCAGTGTCGAGGGCATGAGCACACAGACGACCAACACCACCACGATCTGGCCCACGCTCAGCTACGCGAACGCGCGAGGGGCCATCGCGTTCCTCGTGAACGCCTTCGGATTCGTCGAGACCGCCGTCTACGGCGAGGGGGAGCGGGTCGACCACGCCCAGCTCGACTGGCCGGGCGGCGGCGGCATCATGCTCGGCTCGCAACGCCCGGATTCCGCCGTCGGGGACCTGCCGACGGGGGTCGGCTCGGTGTACATCGTCGTGCCGGACCCCGACGCGCTGTACCGGCGTGCCGTCGATGGCGGGGCCACCATCGTGAAGGGGCTGACCGACGAGGACTACGGCTCCCGCGGGTTCACCTGCCGCGACCCCGAAGGCGTGTACTGGAGCTTCGGAACCTACGCGGGGGAGCCGCCAAGGACCCAGTGATCGGCGGGGACCACCTCGTCGGGCTTCGGTGGATGCGGCGGCGTGCCATCGCCGAACGGTCTGCCGCCCAACGCTTCCCGTCCATGCGGCTCGAGCCAGTTGGCGAGATTCGGTCCCTTGGGGATGATCTGGGTCGGGTTCACGTCGGAGTGCACCACGTAGTAGTGCTTCTTGATCTGCGCGAAGTCGATGGTGTCGCCGAAGCCCGGCGTCTGGAACAGGTCCCGCGCGTAGTCCCACAGCACGTGCATCTCGGTGAGCTTGCTGCGGTTGCACTTGAAGTGCCCGTGGTAGACCGGATCGAACCGGACCAGGGTGGTGAACAGTCGGACGTCCGCCTCGGTGATGGTGTCGCCCACCAGGAATCGCTGCGTCGCCAGCCGGTGGGTCAGCCAGTCCAACCTCGCGAAGAGACGGTCGTAGGCCTCTTCGTACGACTCCTGGGTGCCGGCGAATCCGCAGCGGTACACGCCGTTGTTGACGTCCTTGAACACCAGCTCGGCGACCTCGTCGATCTCCGGTCGCAGCGCCTCCGGGTACAGGTCGGGTGCGCCCTCGCGGTGGAACTGCTTCCACTCGGTCGAGAGATCGAGGGTGATCTGTGGATAGTTGTTGGTCACCACCTGACCGGTCGGGATGTCGACGATCGCGGGCACCGTGATCCCGCGCGGATAGTCCGGGAAGCGGGCCAAGTATGCGTCCTGCAGTCGCGGGATCTTCAGCACCGGGTCCAGTCCGCCCGGATCGAGGTCGAAGGTCCAGCTCCGCTGGTCGTGGGTCGGCCCGCAGATGCCCATCGACAGGACGTCCTCGAGGCCGAGCAGGCGCCGCACGATGATGGCCCGATTCGCCCAGGGGCAGGCCCGCGCGACGACGAGTCGGTAGCGGCCGGGTTCGACCGGGTAGCCGTCGCGGCCGTCCGCGGTGATCCGGGTGTTGATGTAGCGGGTGTCGCGGGTGAACTCCTGGCCCGCTTCGACATACGACCCGGTCGTGCTGTTCTCGTCGGTCACTGTTCATCAACTCCGTCGACGGTGGGCAACAATCACACGGTACTTCGCGGGAGCGTGGCCGCGGTATGGACGCCCAGTTCCTCGTAGCCCAGCGACGCGGCAAGCCGGCGCGAGGCCGTGTTGCCGGGGTGGCTGCGCCACTGCGGGATCAGGCCGACGTCGATCGCGTCGTTCGTCGTCAGCCGGGCCACCACGGCTCCGTGTCCGCGTCGGCGATGGTCCGGCGACGTGAGCGTGCCCATGTGGGCCAGAATGCCCTGCCATTCCGCATACCCGGACGAGGACAACGGCGTGCCGGCGGCATCGACGAGCGTGAACCAGTTCCGCTTGCCGGTGAGGTCGGCCTCCGCCGCGTCGTCGGGCGGGCAGGCCGACTGCAGGGCCAGCACGTGTTCGAGGTCGTGCGAGATCAGTGGGTCCTCGCGGCCGATCTCGGTGCCCACGTCGGCGGCGAACGACAGCAGCCGCGGGCCCGAACATTTGCCGCCGTGGTCCTTGGTGATCGTGAGTATCGTCGCGCCGTCGGTCAGCTCATCGTCGCTGTAGTGCTCCGCCCGCTCGATCGCCCAGTCCGGGCCCACCAGAGCGCTCGCTCCAGCCAGCCGGAGGAACCGGACCCGGTCGGAGCTCTGGTCCACCCGGATATGCCGGGTGCCCGGCCGGGCCAGGCCGAGGTCCGGCAGTCCCAGTTCCCTGGCCCAGGCCAGGGCGATGATGTCGATCTGATGGGCGTCCACCCTCGCCACGGTATCGGTCCCGGCGCGCGGCGCACGCCGGCCACAGCAACGCCGCCCAGCCGACGACGACGAGCACCGCGGCGATCACGTCGCTCGGCCGGTGCCACTGGCAGATCATCACCGCGGACCCGGCGGCGGCGGCCCCACACATCAGCGCGGCCGCCGCCGACCGCGAGCCCGGGGTCAGGACCATCGCCAGCCCGACCGCCAGCGAGGTGATCACGGTGACGTGCCCGCTGGGGAGCGTGTTCTGCGCGCCCCAGCCGAGGTACGGCCGGTCGAGCAGCACCTTGACCGCCTGCGTGGTGAGGTTCGCGCCCGCGATCACCGCAAGCGCGACGACGATCGAGCGCGGTCGACGACGGATCAGCCCGATGAGGACGATCGCGCCGATCACCGCGGCGATGACCGTCGCGTTCACCGCACCGAGCAGGGCGAAGCCCGCCTCGTGCCAGGAGTCGGGTGCGGCGTTCGCGGTGCGCATGAACCGCTGGTCGAGGAGCTGGCCGCCCTCGGTGGTGACGAACACCGAGTGCACGAGCATCAGCGCGATCGCGCACATCGCCGCGATCGTCGCGCCCGGAATGAACCGCGATACGCGGCCACGGGCCTTCGCCTTCGGGGTCCCCATTCGGATCAGGATGCCGCGCCCACATGAGAGCTTCATGAGAAAGCTGTTGCCGACCATCCCTCCGCGCCGTATATTCCATCTGGATTAATTGGTGCGGAATAGGAAGGCGTGAACGTGGCGGCAACGGCGTTGACTCCCCTCGGGATCACGGTGCTTGCGCTGCTGTTCGAGCGGCCCATGCATCCGTACGAGATGTACCAACTGCTCATCCAGCGGCGCGATGATCGGCTGGTGAAGATCCGGCCGGGCTCGCTCTATCACACCGTCGACCGGCTGGAGCGGCAGGAACTCGTCGCAGTGCTCGGCACGGAGCGTGAGGGCAACCGTCCCGAGCGCACCACCTACGCCATCACCGAGGCAGGCCGGGCGGCGCTGACCGTGCGGATCCGCGAGATCCTGGCCACCCCGGTCAGCGAATACCCGCAGTTCCCGGTGGCCCTCGCGGAGGCGCACAATCTCGACGCGGGCACCGTCTGCGAGCTGCTCGGCGAACGGGTGTCCCGGATCGACGAGGACATCCGGGAACTCGAGGGGATGCGGCAGGCGGTGGTGGCCGAGGACATCCCGCGGGTCTTCTGGTTCGGGATGGACTACCTGCGGGCCGTCGCCAAGGCCGAGGCCGACTGGCTGCGGGGTCTGATCGTGGAGATCGAGAGCGGCGAACTGCCTTGGCTCACAGAGGAACTCATCAGTAAGCGCAATCCCCAACTTGCGAAGGATTGACATGCAAACCGAGATCAAGCAATGGCCGGCGCTGTGGGCGCTGTGCCTCGGGTTCTTCATGATCCTGGTGGACTCCACCATCGTCGCGGTCGCGAACCCGGCGATCATGGAGGATCTGCAGACCGACATCAACAGCGTCGTGTGGGTGACCAGTGCCTATCTGTTGGCCTACGCGGTCCCCCTACTCGTCACGGGCAGACTCGGTGACCGATTCGGTCCCAAGAACCTCTACCTGGTCGGGCTCACGCTGTTCACCGCGTCCTCACTCTGGTGCGGTCTGTCCGGCAACATCGAGATGCTCATCGTCGCCCGCGTGTTCCAGGGCTTCGGCGCCGCGCTGATGACCCCGCAGACGATGGCCGTGATCACCCGGATCTTCCCGCCGGACAAGCGCGGTACCGCGATGGGGCTGTGGGGTGCCGTCGCCGGTGTCGCCACCCTGGTCGGCCCGCTCGCGGGCGGCGTCCTGGTCGACGGACTCGGCTGGCAGTGGATCTTCATCGTCAATGTCCCGGTCGGCATCATCGCCTTCTTTGCCGCGTGGCGGTTCGTGCCGTCGCTCGAGACCCATCAGCACCGTTTCGACATCCCCGGCGTGATCCTGAGTGCCGCGGGCATGTTCTTCCTGGTCTTCGGTCTGCAGGAGGGCAACACCTACGACTGGTCCGCGCTGGTCTGGCTGTCGATCGTCGCCGGCATGATCCTGCTCGCGGTCTTCATCTGGTACCAGTCGTGGAACAAGAACGAGCCCCTGCTGCCGCTGGGACTGTTCAAGGACCGCAACTTCTCCCTGGCCAATATCGCGATCACGTCGATGGGCTTCTCGATCACCGCGATGGTGGTGCCGCTGATGTTCTACGCGCAGGCCGTCCGTGGGCTCTCGCCGACCGGTTCGGCGCTGCTGATGGTCCCGATGGCGGTGCTCACCGGCGCGCTGGCGCCGAACGTCGGCAAGCTGGTGGACCGGGTGCACCCGCGCTATATCGCCGCGCCCGGCTTCCTGATGCTCTCCATCTCGCTCGGCTGGCTCGGGTTGGTGATGAAGCCGGACGTCGCGATCTGGGAGCTGCTGCTGCCCATCGCCCTGATGGGCGTCGCGAACGCCTTCATCTGGTCGCCGCTGGCGGCAACCGCCACCAGGAACCTGCCGATGAACGCGGCGGGTGCGGGCTCCGGTGTGTACAACACCACGCGCCAGGTCGGTGCGGTGCTCGGTAGCGCAGGCATCGGTGCCCTGATCACCTCGCGGCTGACCGCCAATGGCGTACCCACCGGTGGTGAGCACGAGGCGGGCGGTGCGATGCCGAGCTTCATCGTGGACGGGTTCAGCACCTCGATGGCGCAGGCGGTGCTGCTGCCCGCGGGCGTGCTGCTGATCGGTTTCGTTGCGTCGCTGTGCTTCTCGAGGCCGATCCGTGAGGGCGACAAGCCCCCGGTCGACGTCGAGCAGCAACGCGTCCAGGCCTAGGCCGCGCGGGCTCGGGTGTGGCAGGCTGACGCCATGACTGCGTCGTTCCCGCCTGCCGGTTCCGAGCCCGCCCAGCCGACCCGGCTGGAGCGCATCACCACGGACGCAGGCGCCGAGATCGCCGTGCTGACCTTCGCGCACGGACCGTTGAACCTGTTCGACCAGGCAATGTTCGACGCGATCACCGCCGACGTGGACGCACTGAGCGCGGCCCCGCCGCGTGCGGTGCTGCTGCGCGCGGAGGGCAAGGTCGTCTCCGGCGGCGTGGACGTGCACGTCTTCGAGGGGTTGAGCACCGAGCAGGGTGCCGAGCTGTGGCGGACCCTGTTCGCGGAGATCATCCACCAGATCGAGGCCCTGCCCTGCCCGGTGGTGTACGCCGCGCACGGGCTGACGCTCACCGCCGCGTTCGAGATCGCGCTCGCCTGCGACATCATCCTCGCCGCGCCCAGGGCCAAGTTCGGTCTCGTCGAGACGGTGGTCGGGTTGACGCCGTCGATGGGCGGGCCGCAGCGGCTCGCCGAGCGCGCCGGTTCGGGCCGGGCCAGGGAACTGGTGATGACCGGCGATCTGTACGACGCCGCGACATTGGCCTCCTGGGGGGTCGTCAACGCGGTGCACGAGGACGTCGACACGGCCGCCCGCGCCCTGGTCTCGCGGCTCGCGGACGGCCCAACCCGTGCGCACCACGCCACCAAGCAGATCATCGAGGCCTGGCGCTCCGGCGGTGTGGCACACGCGGACTCGATCACCCCGGAGGTCTCGGGCCGGCTGTTCGGTACCGAGGACCTCGCGGGCGCGGTCCGTAGCTTCCTCGATGTCGGACCCGGCAAGGCCACCTACACGGGGCGCTGAGCGCGGAGTCGGCTCGCGTCGGCGCGGCAGCGCCTAGGGTGGGCGGCATGTCTGATGAAGTGCTGCTCGAACGTCGTGGCCGCATCCTGGTCATCACCATCAATCGCCCGCAGGCGCGCAACGCGATCAACGCCGCGGTCAGCAATGGGCTCGCGGCCGCGGTCGACGAACTCGACGCCGATCCGGACCTGTCGCTCGCCGTCCTGACCGGCGCCGGGGGCAACTTCTGCGCGGGCATGGATCTCAAGGCGTTCGTCGCGGGCGAGAACGTGATCGCCCCCGGCAAGGGGCTCGGCTTCACCGAGGCGCCGCCCCGCAAGCCGATCATCTCCGCCGTCGAGGGATACGCGCTCGCGGGCGGCACCGAGCTGGTGCTGGCGACGGACCTGGTGGTCGCGTCCTCGGAGGCCAGGTTCGGCATCCCCGAGGTCAAGCGGGGACTGGTCGCCGCCGGTGGCGGCCTGCTGCGGCTGCCGAAGCGGATTCCGTACCAGAAGGCGCTCGAATTGGCGCTCACCGGAGACAGTTTCACCGCCGAGGAGGCGCATGGCTACGGTTTCGTCAACCGGCTGACCGAACCCGGCAAGGCGCTCGACGGCGCGCTGGAGCTCGCCGAGCGGATCACGGCCAACGGCCCGCTCGCGGTCGCCGCCACCAAGGAGGTGATCGTCAAGTCGTCCGGCTGGACCGACGAGGAAGCGTTCACGCGGCAGCTCGAGCTGATGGGACCGGTCTTCGCCTCGGAGGACGCGCAGGAGGGGGCGATCGCCTTCGCACAGAAGCGCGCCCCGGTCTGGAAGGGCCGATAGGAGTGCGCCGACGTCGGGTGGCGGTGCTGTCGACACTCGTGCTGATGGCCGGACTACTCGGCGGGTGCGCCTCGCAGGAACAGGATTCGGCGAAGGCGCCTGCAGACGTCGCGGCCGACGGCTACGTCTACGGCTACGCGCCGATCGCCCTGGCCCGGACCCGGGCCAACATGATCTGCCTGCTGCCGGTCAACCAGCTCTACAGCCAGGCCGCCATGTCGGGGCCGGAGACCAGGGTGGTCGTCGCCCCGAACGCGGACACCCTGTACTCGATCGCCTGGCTCGACCTCCGGTCCGGCCCGGTGCTGCTGACCCATCCGGAGATGGGGGAGCGGTACTTCGATTTCCAGCTGCTCGACATGTACACCAACGTGTTCGGCAACATCGGCACCAGGGAGACCGGGCAGGCGGCGGGCTCGCACGTGATCGTGCCGCCCGGCTGGCACGGCGAGACGCCCGCGGGCGCCGCGGTGATCGAGTCGCCCACCTGGGATGCCTGGATGATCGGGCGCACCCTTGTGGAGTCCGATGCGGACCTCGCCGCGGCTCGCGCCGCCCAGCACCAGTACAAGATGACCGTGCTCGCCTCCCTGATCCCGGACGCGCCGCCGCCGCTGCCCCCGACCGACTGCGGCAACAACCCGGCGCCGCAGGCGATCGCGGGCTCCGGGCCGAAGGTCTTCGACGAACTGTCCGCGGTCCTCGCGGCCAACCCGCCGCCCGCGGCGGACGCACCGATGCTCGAGCAGCTCGCCACCCTCGGCGTGACGCCAGGCGCGACCCCCAGCGGCGGCGAGCCGGACGACGTCGCGGCCCTGGCGGCGGGGGTTGTCCGCGGCGACAAGCAGATCGTCGGGCTCGCGACCACCTCGTTCGGTGGCGACGGGCCGTGGAGCTCGCTGCAGGACGCGGGCCGGTACGGCACCGACTACCTGCACCGCGCGGGGGTCGCGAAGATCGGGCTCGGGGCGAACGTGCCCGAGGAGTCGATGTACTACGTCGCCAGGACCGACTCGGGCGGCGCCGCGTTGCGCGGAGACGGTGGCGGCTATCGGCTGCACTTCCCGGCGGGCGGGCTGCCGCCGATCGACGAGCGCGGCTTCTGGTCCGTCACCCTGTACGGACCGGACATGTTCTTCGTGGCGAACCCGTTGGGCCGCTATGCGATCGGTGACCGCACCCCCGGACTGGTGCGGGGCGCCGACGGCTCGCTCGACCTCTGGATCGGAGACGAGCCGCCCGCGTCCGGTCCGTCCAACTGGTTGCCGGCCCCGCCCGGCGAGTTCGTTCTCATGCTGCGCTCCTACCTGCCGACCGACCAGTCGTGGACGCCGCCGAGTCCGGACCCGGCGCGCTGACGCGGGATACTGGACGCCTGACGACCTCAGGAGGACACCGTGTCGACCCCGCTCGCCGAGCTGCACATGCACATCGAGGGATCCCTCGAACCGGAGCTGATCTTTGCGCTCGCCGAGCGCAACAAGGTGGAGTTGCCCTACCGGGACCTCGATGACCTGCGCGGCCGCTACGAGTTCAGCGACCTGCAGTCCTTCCTGGACCTCTACTTCGCGAACATGGCGGTGTTGCGGACCGAGCAGGACTTCGCCGACCTGGCCCGCGCCTATTTCGCGCGTGCGGCGGCGGGCGGTGTCCGGCACGCGGAGATCTTCTTCAACCCGCAGGCGCACACGGTCCGCGGGGTGCCGCTGCGCGCGGTCCTCGACGGGCTGGCCGATGCCGTCCGCGCCAGCGAGGCCGAGTTCGGGGTGTCCAGCGACCTGATCGCGGCCGTGCTGCGGGACCGGCCGGTGCCCGAGGCCGAGGCGATGCTGGACGAGGTGCTCAGGCTGGACGTCCCGGTCCTCGGTCTCGGCCTTGACTCCGCCGAGGTCGGCTATCCGCCGTCGCTGTTCGTCGACGTGTTCGCGCGGGCGCGGGCGAACGGGCTGCGCACGGTGGCACACGCGGGGGAGGAGGGCCCGCCCGACTACATCTGGCAGGCGCTGGATCTGCTCGAGGTGGAGCGGATCGACCACGGCGTGCGGTGCCTGGAGGACGAGGCCCTGATCGCGCGACTCGTGGACGAGCAGATCCCCCTGACCGTCTGCCCGCTGTCGAACGTGCGGCTGAAGGTGGTCGACACCCTGGCCGAGCATCCGCTGCGCCAGATGCTCGAGGCGGGACTGCTGGTCACGGTGAACTCCGACGACCCCGCCTACTTCGGCGGGTACGTCGACGACAACTTCGCCCGCCTGCAGGCGGAGCTCGGGCTCACCGAGCAGGAACGGGAGACCCTGGCCCGCAATTCCATCCGGGCCTCGTTCGCCTCGCCGGAGCGTAAGGCGGCGCTGCTCGGCTGAACTGTGAGCGATTTGCACCCCAACCGGGGTGCAAATCACTCACAGGCGCGGAGCGCCGTTATCCCAGTACCTGGCGCAGGTAGGCGTTGTCGAACACCCGGGCCGGGTCGTACTTGTCCCGCACCGAACGGAACTCGTCGAAGTGCGCGTAGGTCGGCTGCAGGTCCGCTGCGGTGCGCGAGTGCAGCTTGCCCCAGTGCGGTCGTCCGTCGACGGCGCGGGCGATCGACTCCACGGCGTTGAAGTACTCGCCGTGATCGCGACGGTGGTACTGGTGCACGGCGATGTAGGCGGTGGCGCGGCCGTTCGCGGTCGAGAGCCAGACATCGTCGGCCGCCGCGAAGCGGACCTCGACCGGGAAGGCGACCCGGAAGTCGGACTTCTGCAGCCAGCCGTCGATCTCGCGAAGTGTCTCGGGCAGCGCCTCGGCGGGGATCGCGTACTCCATCTCGCGGAACCGCACCCGGCGCGGGGAGGCGAACACCGCGTAGTTGCGATCGGTGAACTCGCGCGCCGAGAGTGCCCGTGAGGAGAGGTTGTTGATCCGCGGGATCGCGGCCGGGAACCGGGCGGCGACGCGGTTGACGCCCTCGAACAGGGTGTTGGAGAGCAGTTCGTCGTCGATGTAGCCGCGGACCTTGTTGACGGGGGTGAGCGGGGTGTCCCCGGGCAGGCGGGTGTTGTGCTTGGTCAGCACCCGGTCGGTGTGCGGGAACCAGTAGAACTCGAAGTGGTCGACGCCGTGGGCGTGCTCGTCGATCCGTTCCATGGTCTCGCTCAGTCGCGCGGGGGCCTCGACCGCGCGCATGGCGTAGGCGGGCTCGCACAGCAGCGTCATCGACGCGATGACGCCGAGCGCGCCGAGTCCGAGCCGCGCCGCGTTGAACAGCTCGGCGTTCTCCTCCGCGGAGCAGTTCACCACCGACCCGTCCGCCAGCACGATCTGCAGACCGCGGACCTGGGTGGCCAGGCCCCCGAATCGGGCGCCAGTGCCGTGGGTGCCGGTCGAGATCGCGCCCGCGATGGACTGCACGTCGATGTCGCCGAGGTTCGTCATCGCGAGACCCAGAGACCACAATGTGGGATTGAGTTCGTTCAGTCGGGTGCCCGCGAGGACGGTGACGAGGGCGCCCGACGGTTCCACCGGGATCACGGACTGGATCCCCGTAAGGTTGTCCAGGCTGATCTGCACGCCGTCGGTGACCGCGACGGGTGTGAAGGAATGTCCGGCACCAACGCACTTGACGTGCAAGCCTTCCGCTGCGGCGCGGGTGATCTCGTCACTCAGCTCCGCGACAGTCGCGGGTGCAGCGAGGCGAGTGGGCCGTGCGCTGGCGCAGCCGGCCCAGTTCTGCCAGAAATGTGATTCCATTCACTCATAATCTACTGGACGATCGTCCAGGTCAACACCTGATACGGAACTGGCTCCGGCGTTCTAGGATCGGCAGATGCTGAATCGGCTTCCTGCGGACGAACGTCGCGCCCAACTCGTCGAGTCCGCGATGGGTATCGCGGAACGCACCGGGATCAACTCCGTCACCATTCGTGCCGTCGCCGAGGAGGCGGGGGTCTCGCTCGGGGTGGTCCACTACTGCTTCGAGAACAAGGAAGCGCTGGTCGCCGCCATGGGCGAGGCCCTCGTTCTCCAGCTCAGCGCTGCGCTGCGGTACGCATTCGGTACGGCGCAGGGCGAAGGTGACCAGAGCGGCCTGCGTGGCCTGCGCGAGGTGCTGCACAGCGGCCTGTCCAATATGTGGCCGCTCATCGAGATGACGCCGAATCGGCAGCTGCTCACCTACGAGATCACCGCATACGGCCTCAGGCAGCAGGCCGCGGGCGCCGAGCTGGCCGGGTCCATCGCATCGCTGCAGTATCGGACGATGGACATCGAGGCGACCGCCTTCCTCGAGGAGACGGCCCGGTACACGGGGACCACCTGGACCGAACCGGTCGAGCACATCGCCCGCTTCTGCCTCGCGGTGATCGACGGCATCGTGCTGCGGTGGCTTGTCGACCGTGACGGCGAGGCGGTGATCGCCCAGCTCGACGACGCGGTGCAGATGATCGCCATGAAGGCGGTCGAGGCGGAAGCCGAGCAGGCCTAAAACCTGGACACTCGTCCAGTTGGATGGTTGACTCAGGCCATGACCTCGACCCGCGAACGGCTGGACTCCTACGCCATGACCTCCACCCGCGAACGGCTGGACGCCGCAACCCGTGAACTCGATCCGCCGCTGGCCGCGGTGGATCTCGGCACGCTGCGCACCAATGCCGCGGACCTCGTGCGGCGCGCCGGTGGCACCCCGGTCCGGGTGGCCAGCAAGTCGGTTCGCTGCCGGGCGGTGCTCGAGGAGACGCTGGGTTCGGGGCTCACCGCGCAGGGTGGATTCCGGGGCATCATGTCCTACTCGCTGCGCGAGGCGATCTGGCTGGTCCGGCTCGGCGCGCGCGATGTGCTGATGGGATACCCGACCGTCGACCGGGGTGCGCTCGCAGAGCTCGCCTCCGACCCGCTGCTGCTCGAGTCGATCACGCTGATGATCGACAACTCGGGCCAACTCGATGTGCTGCACGACGCGGCGGGCAGCACCTCGGTGCCTGCCCGGGTATGCCTGGACATCGACGCCTCGCTGCGGGTGGGCCCGCTCCATCTCGGCGTCCGTCGGTCGCCGCTGCGGACCCCCGACGAGGCCGCGGTTGTCGCCCGCGAGGCCAAGCGCCGCGGGTTCGTCGTGGTGGGCGTGATGTTCTACGAGGCCCAGATCGCAGGCCTGCCGGACACCAGCGCGCCGGTTCGGCTGGTCAAGCGCGCCTCCGCCGCCGAGCTCGCGACCAGGCGCACGGCGGTCGTGGATGCCGTCACCGCCACCGTCGGGGAGCTGCAGATCGTCAACAGCGGCGGCACCGGCTCGCTCGAGGTCAGCTCCGCCGACAGTTCGGTCACCGAGGTGACGGCCGGTTCCGGGTTGTACGTGCCGACCCTCTTCGACCGGTACAACGCGTTCACCCCGCGCCCGTCGGTGTACTTCGCGCTGTCCGCGGTCCGCAAGCCGACGTCGCGCATCGCCACCCTGTTCGGCGGCGGCTACATCGCGTCCGGCCCCGCGGGCCCCACACGGGTGCCGACCCCCGTCTGGCCCGCGGGTCTCAAGCTCACCAGGAACGAGGGCGCGGGCGAGGTCCAGACCCCGGTGACCGGCGATCCGGCAGCGGCCCTTCGGATCGGGGACCGCGTCTGGTTCCGGCACGCCAAGGCAGGCGAGCTCTGCGAGCGGTTCAACGAGCTGCACCTCGTCGAGGCCGACGGGACCCGCACCCCGGTGCCGACCTTCCGCGGCGAGGGGCAGTGCTTCGGCTAGAGGTGTGTCCGCATGAACGCGCCGAGTTCGGTCAGTCCGGCGGGAGTGGTCGGTAGGTAGTCGGTCAGCCCCGGGGAGCGGACGATCACGGCGCGCCATTTTCCGCGGGAGAGAGCCACGTTGAGTCGGTTCCTGGACAGCAGGAAGCCCATGCCTCGGGGAACCTCGTCGGCCGAGGACGCCGTCATCGACATCAGCACCACCGCGGCCTCCCGGCCCTGGAACTTGTCGACGGTGCCCACGAGGACCTCGTCGAGTCCCGCATCGGCGAGGGTCCGGCGGAGCAGGCTCACCTGGGCATTGAAGGGGGCGACGACGAGGATGTCCGACTGCGCGAGCGGGCGGGTGTCCTCGCCTGCACCGGGTGTCCACGGGGTGCCGAGCAACGCGCGCACCTCCGCCGCGATGGCCTCGGCCTCCTCGACGGACTCCGTCGAGTTGCCGCGGTGCTCGACGTACAGGGCAACAACGCCGGGTTCCACGCCAGCGAGGGCGCGGGCGGTGGTCGCCGACTCCTGCGAGTGCAGCCGTCCGTCGTAGGACAGGTCCGAGACCGCCGCACACACCGCTGGGTGCATCCGCCAGGTCCGGTCCAGGAAGTAGCCGAGCTCAGGTGGCAGCGCGCCGTGACCCTCCGCCAACCAGCCAAGGGCGGAGGTGTCCACCGGCTCCGGATGGGTGCCCTGGCTGACCTGCGGCAGCTGCTGAGGGTCGCCCAGCAGTAGCAGGTTGCGTGCGGAGATCGCCACCGCGACGGTGTTGGCGAGCGAGAACTGGCCGGCCTCGTCGACCACCAATAGGTCCAGGCTGCCTGCGGGAACCCGGGCGGTGTGCGCGAGATCCCATGCGGTCCCGCCGATCACGCAGCCCGTCGGCTCGTGCTCGGTGAGGAAGGCCGCGAGTCCGCTGGACTCGACCTTCGTCCACGCCGGGTTCTCGGCCAGACCGGAACCGGGCTTCTTCGCGACCCACTCGCCGGGCACCCCGGCGCGCACGATCCCGTCGAGCATGTTCTCGACCACCGAATGTGATTGGGCGACAACGCCGATTCGCCAGCCGTGCCGATTCACCAGCTCGGCGACCACCGCGGCGCCGGTGTGGGTCTTGCCGGTTCCGGGTGGCCCCTGCACCGCGAGGTAGGAGTCGTCGAGGTCGCGCAGTGCTGCGACGATCGCGGCGGCCCTGTGGTCCGGGTCGGCGACGGGGAGCGGATTGCCGGCGCGCGTGCGGGGCGGCACCCGGCGCAGCACGTCGACGGCGGCCGAGGCGGGCATCGACGGCAGGGCCGCGGCCATCGCGGCGGCCTGTTCGGCGATCGCGGCTTCGATGGCGACCGTCCGGACCGGCTGGCCGGGGGCCAGGGCCATCGGTAGGACGGCGTGCGGGCCGGTGCCGGTCGGCTCTAGTTCCTCCACGACCGCCACCTCGCGTGGCTCGCCGTCGGGCCCGACCTCCTCCTCGAGCGCGAGGACCGTGACGAGGACGGCGCCGCGGGTACGCGGGTCGTCGGAGCCGATCCCGGTGCCCTGCTCGTAGAGGGCGTACAGCTGGTCGCCGACGCGCACCGTGGTGCCTGCGCCCCAGTGTCCGGCGAGGCGAACATGCCTGCGCTGCTTGCGTTGCCGCGGGGTGCTCTTGTGCCACTCCACGGGCACCTCGGCCCGCTCGGCCACCAGCACGTCGGCGGACTCCGCCCACTCGTCCTCGGGCTGGACGAGCCGGTCGAAGTGCGCCCACCAGAACGGTTTGCGCTCGCGTCGGTGGTAGCCGACCGCGGCGGCCATCAGGGCCGCGGCCCGCTGGTCGTCGGTGCGCTCACCGGGCAGGGCGTCGCCGACATGGTCGCGGAGCGCGGTCTCGGCCGCGCTCGCTTCCTCGACGGGCGCCGAGATCACCTGCTGCGCCGGGTGCGGCTGCACTCCGTGCTCGGCCGCGACGGCCCGCAGCCAGTCCCGCAGCCGCAGCGTGGAGACGCAGTCGTACTCGTTGTAGTCGGCGATCGCCTTCAGGAGGTCCTGTGCCTCGCGCTCGCGCCCCGCGTCGCGCAGCGCGCAGTAGTTCGAGTAGGCGACGATCGAGGCGGCGGCGTTGGTCACGTCGCCGTCGCGTAGCTGCTCGCCCATGTACAGGGGTTCGAGCTTCTTGATCGAGTACGACGAGGCGCCGACCCGGACCGCGCCGCGGACCACCGGGTACAGGTCGACGAGCACGTTCTCCCGCAGCAGCGTATCCACCGATTCCTCGCCGACGCCGTAGCGGCCGGCCAGCCGCAGCAGCGCGGTCTTCTCGTAGGCCGCGTAGTGGTAGACGTGCATGCCGGGGAAACGTGTGCGGCGCTCGGCGACGTAGTCGAGGAAGTCGAGCAGGGCGCGGCGCTCCTGGGCACGATCGTGCGCCCAGAACGGGCGGAAGGTCCCGTCGGTCTCCGTCACGCCGAACAGGTACTCGAGGCCCCAGTCGGTGGACCCGTCCTCCGCCCACAGCGGGTCGCCCTCGAAGTCGAAGAAGATGTCGCCCGGGTCGGGCTCCGGGACGGCGGCGAGCGCGCTCGCTCCGTCGATCACCTCGTACACGGGGGCGTGCGAGCGCTCCTGCCGGACCTGTGCGGCCGCCTGGGCCCGCAGTCCGCCGAAGGTGCGTGCGCTCATGCCCTCGACCGGCCCGGTGTGGTCGGCGAGGGCGTCGAGGTCCGCGACGCCACCGCGAATCAGCTTCTCCCGCTGCGAGAATCGCATACCGGCCACCAGCAGCAGGTCCCGGGTCCGCACGATCTCCGGCGTGCACTGCTCGCACCGGCCGCAACCGCGGTAGCGCGGATCGGACCAGGCCACGGGCGCCTGCTCGCGGTGGTGCCCGTCGAGGATCCGGACCAGCTCGTCGCGACGCTGTCGGAACACCGGCGCGATGTCGCCCAGTGCGAAGTCCGCGGTGCTGTGATCGCCGAGGACCAGCGTGGCGTGCGGCGCGGCGGGGACGCCGTCCGCGGTCAGTGCGTCCGCGTAGGCCGCCAGCTGCAGCAGGGCGGTGACCTTGGCGTGGCGCGAGAGCTTGGTGTCGACCACCACGTACCGGTCGCCCTCACGCACCAGGAAGTCGCAGAAGCCGAGGAAGCGTCCGTCGAAGAAGGTGCCCTGGTAGATCACGTCCGCGCCCGACCGGGCCGCTGCCACCGTGGCCTTGTTCGCCCGGGTCAGCTCCTCCCAGTCCAGGCGCGGTCGGTCGATCCGCACCACGCCGTCCCCGAAGCGCTCGACGTACCGTTCGAGCTGACGCTGTTCGTGCGCGTCGCCGAGCTCGGACGTCCGGGCCAGCATCGGGTCCGTCCGGTCGGCGCCTGCCGGTTCGATCCGCCCCAGCTTCGCGTCGAGCAGGCGCAGCAGCGCGTACTCACACTCCGCGGCCTGGGACAAGTCGCTGGCGCTGAAGATCAACACGTCGTCGAGGAGGAACACGGGGACGACTATCGCAGACGGCACCGACCGAGCCGGGCGAACGCCACCCGGATCCGGGTGCGGGCGGTCGTCAGCCGCGTCCCCCGCAGGCCGCCGAGACCCCGGCCAGGGTCTGGGCCGCCGCCAACTCGGCGTCGAGCGCCGCGTCCGCCAGCACGTCGGGGTCGGCGGGATGGTCGATGCCGAGCACCGTCACCGGGCGGCCGCCGGCCGGGGTCAGCGTCAGTCGGGCGCCGGGCGCGAACCCGGGAGCGGGCTCGGGCGGTACGACGCCCGCCGCGGCCAGCGCGCGCAGCGTTGCGTCCCAGCCGGTCGGGCCGAGCGCGACGATCACCCGCACCCAGCGGCTGACCTCGGCGTACTCCCGATCCAGCCACGACGCGTCGCCGACCGCGGAGACGACCCGGGTCCCGAACAGGTGCTGGCCCGGCGCGCGCAGCCCGGTGGGTCGGGAGGCGACACCGATACGGTGCAGCGACCCGGCGATCCGGTCCTCTGCGGCCGGGTCCGGTGCCGGGTCCACGATCAGCAGCTTGGGCAGGGTGTCGCCGTATCCGGTCACAATCGTCGACATGAGCCCCATTGAACCCGATCCGGCGCTGCTCGACGCGGCCCGCACCGCGGCCCGGGTGGTGATGTTCTCCGGGGCGGGCATGTCCGCGGAGTCCGGCGTGCCCACGTTCCGCGACACGCTCACCGGGCTGTGGCAGCGGTTCGACCCGACCGAGCTGGCCACCCCGCAGGCGTGGGAACGCGATCGCGAGCTGGTCTGGGCCTGGTACCAGTGGCGAAGCGCGCTGGTGCGGCGGGTCCAGCCGAACGCCGGTCACCGCGCAGTGGCGGACTGGGCACGGTTCGCCGAACTGGCGGTGGTCACCCAGAACGTCGACGATCTGCACGAGCGGGCCGGCTCGGACGTCGCCGCGCACCTGCACGGCAGCCTCTTCGCGTCGCGGTGCAGTGCGTGCGGAACGGCGGCGCACGTCGACGTCATGCCGGATCGACTGCCGGTGGAACGTCTTTCGCCACCCAAGTGCGCGGCGTGCGGCGAGGCGGTCCGGCCGGGCGTGGTGTGGTTCGGCGAGCCGTTGCCGCAGGCGGCGTGGGACGCCGCGGAGGATGTCGTCGAGGGCTGCGACCTGATGGTGGTCGTCGGCACCTCGGGGATGGTGTACCCGGCGGCAGAACTCCCTGCGCGGGCGGCCGCGTCGGGTGCGACGGTGGTCGAGATCAATCCGGAGCCAACCGAATTGACCGCCGTGGCAACCCATTGCTGGCGGGCCACCGCGGCCCAGGCGCTGCCTGCGCTGGTGGCGGCCTGCGCTCCGGCCGGGCGCTGAACAGGCAGCTTCGTCCTAGAAGGTCCGAAGCGCCTCACGACTGAGCTGGTAGCCGTGCCCGGAAATGTCGTTGGCGCAGAGCAATCCGCCCTCGGTGCTCAGGCAGCCGAAGTCGCCCATCCGGATGCTGCTGCCGTAGGGCAGCACCTTGCTGCCCCGGGTGACCAGCGGCCTGGGCAGACACACACCTGCGGCGACGCCCTCGTCGGTGATCATCGCGTAGTCGGGGAACCACTGGCACGGTTCCTTCGCATCCGCGGGTTTGGCCGCGGACGGATAGGTGTGGTCGGTGACCTCGCACAGCAGCACGGTCGGCTCCTTCGGCGTCGAGCAGCGGATGTTGCCGCTCGGTGTCGTGAAGTGGAAGCCGATGGTGGGCGCGGCGGGGGAGGAGTCGGTCTCCTTCGCGTCGTGGTAGGTCTCGGGGTCGACCGGGGACCCGGCGTCGATCCGGGTGGCGTCGGTGGCGGCACCGGGATTCGGCGGGCGCGGCGGTGTCGGCATTCCGGAGGTGGCGGGGGTGCCCCAGTCCTTGGCGGCGACCGCAGTCCCCTCGATGCCCGCGCCCCCGCATCCGCTCACCGCCGTGCCGATCGCGACGACGCCGAGGACGCGGAGGAGGGCGGGGGCACATGCGAGGAACCGTCGCGGCATCGGTCGACTATCTCAGATGATTTCGTGCCGCTGCGCGGTGTGCTGACGGCACAATGTCCCGATGCCATTCTTCTCGGGGGTCAGCGGGCAGGTTCACTATCGACATTGGCCGGTGCCAGATCCGGTCGTCGTCGTGGTGTTCCTGCACGGGTTGGGCCAGCACAGCGGTAACTATCACCGGTTCGGACGGGCCATGTCTGCCGAGCACATAGAGGTGTGGGCCCTCGACCACATCGGCCATGGTCTGTCGGAGGGCGACCTCGGGGTGATCGGTCCGCTGCCAGGACTGGGCGACAATGCCCTGCGGTTGGCCGCGATCGCCGAGGAACAGCATCCGGATCTGCCGGTGATCGTGATGGGGCACTCTCTCGGCGCGGCCGCGGCGCTCGCCGCGATCGAGGCGGAGCCGGAGAGGTTTCACGCGGCCGTGCTCAGTGCACTCCCTCGGGTCATCTCCTCGCGGCCGCCGATCGCCATGGGGCTGCCGATCCTGACCCTGCACGGCGTCGACGACAGGATGGCGCCGATCGACCCGGTCCGGTCGTGGGCGGCGGCACTGCCGTCCGCGACGTTGCGCGAATACCCGGACGCCGGTCACGATCTGCTGCACGAACCGGTCCAGCGGGTGGTGGCTTCCGACGTCGCGGCCTTCGTGCTGGGTACCGTTCAGGAATGACACCGGACCAACACCTCGAGACGCTGCGAACCGAGGGGCTGCGGCTCGCCGCGATGCCCGCGGCGGCGCTCGACGCCCATGTCCCCACGGTGCCGGGGTGGACCCTGGAACGGGTCGTGCGGCACACCGGGCGGGTACACCGATGGGTGCGGACGACGCTCGCGGCGGGGCCGGGAGCCGAGTTGGACGGGGCCGCGCAGCCGGAGTCGCTGCCCCGCGGCCCGGACTGCCTGCCTGCGTATCGGGAATCCCTCGAGCAGCTCCTGGCCGAGATCTCCGCCCACGATTTCGGCCGCGGCGCACCGACGTTCGCGGGTCCCGGCACCGTGGGGTTCTGGGCGCGCAGGCAGGCCCACGAGGTGGCGGTGCACCGGGTGGATGCGGCCGATGCGCTGCACGCCGCGGGTGGCCCCCCGCCGGAGGACATTTCCGCGGAGTCGGCCGCGGACGGCGTGGACGAGTGGGCCCGCCTGATGTTGGTCCGCGCCCTGCCAGCCGATCGGATCCCACCGGAGCTGCACGGCAGAACCGTGCACCTGCACGGCACCGACACCGAGGATGCGGAATGGCTGCTGCGGTTCGGACCCGAGGGGGTCACCGTCGCGGCCGGGCACGCCAAGGGCGATGTCGCGGTCCGCGGCACCGCGCAGGAGCTGCTGCTTACGATGTGGCGGCGACGACCGCTCGCGGCGCTCGAGGTGTTCGGCGATGTCACCGTGGCGCAGCGGCTGGTGGACGCGGCCCGGATCTAGCCGAGCGAGCGCGGAGGTGGAACCGCGTCGGGCGCGTGTGCGTCCAACCGGAACAGGGGCACGTAGTCGGGGACGGACGGTTGATCAGGATGCGATGGAATCTCAGCCCGGATGAGTTCGACCACGCCTGGCGCGAGGCCGGACTCGACCGGTTCCCGTACCCGCTGGAGGTGCATCGCACCGTCGACGACGGTGCCGCCCACGCGCGAGCGCTGTCCGATTGGTATGAGGGCTACCGCTCCGCGGAGCTCGACGTGGCCCTGGAGATTCTCGCGAAACCGTCTGTGCGCGTGGAGATATTCGGGGTGGAGGGCGGCGCCGCCATCAGCGATGGCCGGCCTGCCGCGGTCAGCGACGGGCGGCTCGCCGCCGAATGGGATGGTCGACCCGCAGCCGTGGTCCGGGTGCTGGGGTGCGCGAGCGAGCGAACCTCCGTGGTCGTCGCGCAGCGCCCCGGACCCACGGCGGATACGGGCGGGGACCTGGCGATGTGTCTCGGCGGCGTGGACACGCTGGCCCAGCGCATCATGGACATGCTGCCGGGGGCCGAGGCAGGTGGTAGGCGGGCGATGAGGGCTCCGGTGTCCGAGGTCCGCGGCGGACGTCGGTCCTCACTCCTGGTACCGGTGCGCTCGGCGAACACGGCGGCCCGGATCCGAGCGCTGCTCGACCTGCCACGCAACGGCGTGGGACAGGTGACCGTGACCACCGGAGTCGATCAGCCCGCGTCGTCGGCGAGCCGGGCGTTCAGCTGGATCGACGTGAGCGGTGACGGTCGCTACCTGGTGCGGACCGAGTCCGAGGTCGAGATTCGGCCGCTCTCGGTCGCCGACTTCACCGCGGAGTTGCGCACGGATCTGCCGGCGACCTACTGAGTCGGGTCAGGTCATGATGACCGCGTCGGCCGAGCCGAACGCGAGCGCGAGGTTGTTGAAGAAGGTCGTCACCGGGTCGTACACGAGTACGTCCTGCGGGTTGAGCATCTGGCACTCCTCCTTGAAAACGAATGGGTCGTCCCCCCGATCGGAGGGACGACCCATTCACTCATGGCAGGGGATCGCTCAGGTGTAAATGGCCTCGATCGCCGTCGCGAATTCCTGGTGGATGATGTTGCGCTTGAGCTTGAGGGTGGGGGTCAGCTCGCCGGTCTCGACGGTGAAGTCCACATCGAGGATGCGGTACTTCTTGATCTGCTCCGGGTTCGAGACCTTCTTGTTCCCCTCGGCGACCGCGGCGTCGATCTCGGCGACCAGGTCGGGATGCTTGACGATCTCCGAGATCGCGATGTCCGCGGCGATGCCGTTGCGCTCGAGCCAACCCGGCAGGGCCTCGGGGTCGATGGTGATCAGCGCGCCGATGAACGGCTTCGCGTCGCCGACGACCAGGCACTGGCTGATCAGGGCGTGGGCGCGCAGCGCGTCCTCGAGCACGGCCGGGGCGACGTTCTTGCCGCCGGCGGTCACGATGATCTCCTTCTTGCGACCCGTGATCGAGACGAAGCCCTCCGAGTCGATCGAGCCGAGGTCGCCGGTGTGGAACCAGCCGTCGCGGATGGAATCCGCGGTGGCCGCGTCGTTGTGCCAGTAGCCGTTGAACACGACCGGTCCCTTGACAAGCAGCTCGCCATCCTCGGCGATCTTCGCCGCGTGCCCGTTGATCGGCTTGCCGACAGAACCGACCTTCTGGGCGTTCGTGGTGTTCACGGTGATCGCGGCGCTGGTCTCGGTGAGGCCGTAGCCCTCGTAGATCGGGAGGCCGATGCCACGGAAGAAGTGTCCGAGACGCGCGCCGAGCGCCGCGCCGCCGGACACCGCGCGGTCACACTCGCCGCCGAGCGCGGCCCGCAGCTTGCCGTAGACCAGCTTGTCGAACAGCGCGTGCTTGAGCTTGAGCCCGAGGCCCGCTCCGCCGGTGTCCTGGGCCTCGCTCCATGCGATGGCGGTGTCGGCGGCCTTCGCGAAGATCTTGCCCTTGCCGCCGTCCTCGGCCTTCTGCTTGGCCGAGTTGTACACCTTCTCGAACACGCGCGGCACCGAGAGGATGAAGTTCGGCTTGAACGCCGCAAACTGCTCGAGCAGGGTGCTGATGTCGGCGGTGTGGCCGACGGTCACCTTGTTGTCGAAGGCGCCGAAGGAGATGGCGCGGGCGAACACGTGCGCCAGTGGCAGGAACATCAGGGTGCTCTGGCCCTCGTACATCGCGTCGTCCAGCGCGATCTTCACGGCCTTGGACTCGGCGTAGAAGTTCGAGTGGGTGAGCTGGACGCCCTTGGGGCGGCCGGTGGTGCCGGAGGTGTAGATGAGGGTGGCGGGGGAGGCGGCGTTCACCTGCCCGCGACGCTCGTGCAGTTCCTCGTCGGTGATGGCGGCGCCGCGAGCGGTGAGCTCCTCGAGCGCACCCGCCTCGATCTGCAGCATCTCCCGCAGCGCGGGGGCGGCCTCGGCGACGTCCTTGACGGTGGCGGCGTGCTTCGCGGTCTCGACGACAAGCACCGAGGTGGCGGAGTCCTCGAGGATCCACTGCGCCTGGTCGGCGGAGGAGGTCTCGTAGATGGCGACGGTGCAGCCGCCTGCGGTCCAGATGGCGTAGTCCAGCACGACCCACTCGTAGCGGGTGGCGGACAGGATGGCGACGCGATCGCCGAGCGCGATGCCGGAGGCCATCAGACCCTTGGCGACACCCTTGACCTGCGTGGCGAATTCGGCCGCGGTGACGTCGACCCAGGAGCCGTTGACCAGTCGCTTGAAGGGAACGTGCTGGGGGCTCTCCTTTTCGAGGCGGAACACCGTATCGGCCATGGAGATGTCTTCCGGGATGGAAAACGACGCCGGGACTTCGAACTCTCGCACTGTGACCCCTCCAGGTACTACTGACGTGTGGAGTGTGCATTGGATCACATCTGTGGTCGGTATGCACTCTCAAGCTTGTCCGAATTGCGAGGGTTAGCCTCGCTACGGAAAATTACGTGTAACCCCAAGTCTCGTGATCTGCGGGTTTTTCGTCTGGTTGAGGCGAAGATCACGTGGCGAGCAGGTCGGTCACCTCCTGGTCCGTGAGCTGGTGAAAATCCCGGTAGGCGCCGCCGACGCCGCCGAGCCAGCGCGGGACGAGCGGGCAGATCACCTCGTCTGCCTCCTTGGTCAGCCGTGCGACCGCCTCCTCGGAGGAGACCGGCACCGCGACCACCACGCGGGCAGCCCCGTCGGCCCTAGCCACCCGGCACGCGACCGCCGCCGTCGCCCCGGTGGCCATGCCGTCGTCGACGATCACCACGGTCCGGTCTCGCAGCGGGATCCGCCCCCGATCGCCGCGCAGCACCCGCGCACGCCGCTCGAGTTCGCGGCGCTCCCGCGATTCGACGGTGGCCAGCCCGAGTGGACTCATCCCGGTCTGCGCGAGGACGTCGTCGTTGAGCACCCGGACGCCCCCCTCGCCGAGCGCGCCCATCGCCAGCTCCGGCTGCCACGGCACGCCGAGCTTGCGGACGAGGATCACGTCGAGTTCGCCGCCGAGTTCGTGCGCGACCTCGGTCGCGACGGGCACCCCGCCCCTTGGCAGCCCGAGCACGAGCGGATCCGCGTCGCGCAGGTGGCCGAGCGACTCGGCCAACGCGCGACCGGCTTTCGCGCGAGTCTCGTACAGCATCCTGTCTCTGACGCTACGCCGCTCGAGCGCCTCCGGCGCCCGTGTGCGGGACCTAGCGCTCGGTGATGCCGAACCGGCGCAGCGCCAGCGCCGGGTTGGTCGCCCGAACCTGGGCGATCCGCTCGGCGGTGGCCTCGGCGCGCGCGGTTCCGACCTGATCGCCGAGCGACGCGAGCACCACGCCCATCGGGTCGACGATCATCGAGTTGCCTGCCCCGGTCCGGGCGCTCTGGTCGGCGGCCGCGACGTAGATGGTGTTCTCGATCGCCCGCGCACGCACCAGGGTGGTCCAGTGGTCCTCTTTCAGGGGTCCGGGCACCCACTGCGCCGGCAGCAACAGCACGTCCGCTCCCGCGTCCACGATCCGCCGGGTGACCTCTGGGAATCGCAGGTCGTAGCAGGTCTGCATGCCGAAGGTGAGCCCATCCACCTCGAACGTCGCCGGGTCGTCGATCGCCCCGGCGCGGAACACGTCCGACTCCTTGTATCCGAATGCGTCGTACAGGTGCAGCTTGCGGTAGACCGCGGCGATCCGGCCGTCGGGCGCCGCGGCCACCAGGGTGTTGGAGATTCGCGTGTCGTCGTCGAGCGTCTCGTTGACGCCCGCGACGACGTGCACCCCGAACTGCGCAGCGATCTCCAACAGGCCACCGACGAACGGCCCGTCGAGCGGCTCCGCGGAGGCGACGAGCCGCTCGTCGGTGGGCGGCGCGGTGAACATCGAGTACTCGGGAGCAACGACAACCTCGGCACCCCTTGCCGAGGCCTCGCCGACGAGATTGCGCAGGGTGAGGTGGTTTTCGGCTTTATCCATGCCCGGGGCGAACTGGGCCACTGCGATCTCGACCATGGTCCGAGTATGGCGTAGCCCCGCTCACTGTCGAGGAGGCCGCAGCCACCCGCATATCCTAGTGCTAGGATATGCGGGTGGCTGCAGACCTGACCGAATCCGAGGTGACCGTTCTCGGCCTGATCGCCGAGCGTCCGCGCCACGGCTTCGACCTCGAGAAGGTGATCGACGAGCGCGGCATGCGGCAGTGGACCCAGATCGGGTTCTCCTCGATCTATTACCTCCTCGGCAAGCTCGACAAGCGCGGCCTCATCGAGGAGGTGGCGGTGGAAGCGGGTGGACCCGGCAGGCCCCGCCGGGTCTACGCGATCACCCCGGCCGGACGGGCGGCCGCCGCGGAGCGGACCGCGCAGCTCCTCGCCGAGCCGTCCGTGGCGGCCGCGCCGGTGCTGGTCGGGATGGCCAACTGGCCGCTCCTCCCGCCCGCCGAGTCGATCGCCGCGCTGCGTCGGCGCTCGGAGGCGTTGAGCCGCAAGCGGGTAGAGGTGACAGCCGCTCGCGACGCCCAACGACCGCTGCCGGATTTCGTTGATGCCGTCTTCGAGTACTCGGTCGCGATGCTCGACGCGGAACAGAGCTGGGTCGCCCGGACCCTGACATCGCTTGAGAGGAAACGATGACCAAGCTCGATTTCAAGAAGCAGAAGGAGCTCTACGCGCCGGCCACCGGGGACTTCGTCCTGGTGGAGGTTCCCCCGATGTGGTTTCTCATGATCGACGGTCACGGTGACCCGAACGTCTCCGAGGACTATCGGCTGGCGGTGGAGTCTCTGTACGCCGCCTCGTACGCGGTGAAGTTCGCGAGCAAGAAGGGGCACGAGGCCGACTATGTGGTCGGGCCGCTGGAGGGCCGGTGGTGGGCGCCGGATCCCGCGGTCTTCGTCGACCGCAGCAAGTCGGAGTGGAGCTGGACGATGCAGATCCGGCAGCCGGACTGGATGACCACCGCCGAGGTCGCGGCGATCCTGGCCGAGACGGAGTCCAAGAAGAAGCTGCCCGTGGTGGGGGAGTTGCGCCACGAACGGCACGACGAAGGCCTGTCGGTGCAGATCATGCACGTCGGCTCGTACGACGACGAGGCGCCGACCCTCGAGCGGTTGCACGACGAGTTCATCCCCGGTCGCGGTCTCGAATTCAATGGCAAGCACCACGAGATCTACCTCGGGGACCCCAGAAAGTCCGCGCCCGAGAAGCTGCGCACGGTGCTCCGACAGCCCGTCCGAACGGCGTCGGTGAGGGCCGCGGAAAGGGCGTGAACGGGACACCCGGCGGCGACGTACTAAACTCCTGGTGAGATGAGCGACACCGAGCACAACCCCGAGCCGGAAACCGACACCACCACCTTTGCCGACCTCGGCATCGATGAACGGGTGCTGCGGGCACTCTCGGACGTCGGCTACGAGTCGCCGTCGCCGATCCAGGCCGCGACCATCCCGCCGTTGATGTCCGGAAGCGACGTCGTCGGTCTCGCGCAGACCGGCACCGGCAAGACCGCGGCGTTCGCCGTTCCGATCCTGTCCCGCATCGACACCGAGCAGAAGCGGCCGCAGGCCCTGGTGCTGGCGCCGACCCGCGAGCTGGCACTCCAGGTCGCGGAGGCGTTCGGTAAGTACTCGGCGCACATCCCCGGGCTGAGCGTGCTGCCGATCTACGGCGGCCAGGCCTACGGCGTGCAGCTGTCCGGACTTCGGCGCGGCGCACAGATCATCGTCGGTACCCCGGGCCGGGTGATCGATCACCTGGAGAAGGGCACCCTCGACCTCTCGCACCTGGACTACCTGGTGCTCGACGAGGCCGACGAGATGCTCAAGATGGGCTTCCAGGACGACGTCGAGCGGATCTTGGCCGACACCCCCGAGTACAAGCAGGTCGCGCTGTTCTCGGCGACCATGCCGGCTGCGATCCGCAAGATCTCCAAGCAGTACCTGCACGACCCGGTCGAGATCACGGTCAAGACCAAGACGTCGACCGCGCCGAACATCACGCAGCGGTATGTGCAGGTGGCGCACCAGCGCAAGCTCGACGCGCTCACTCGGGTCCTCGAGGTGGAGACCTTCGAGGCGATGATCATCTTCGTCCGCACCAAGCAGGCCACCGAGGATCTCGCCGAACGCCTGCGGGCGCGCGGGTTCTCGGCCGCCGCCATCAACGGCGACATCGTGCAGGCGCAGCGTGAGCGCACCATCGGTCAGCTCAAGAGCGGTGTGCTCGACATCCTCGTCGCCACCGACGTCGCGGCCCGCGGCCTCGACGTCGAGCGCATCTCGCACGTCGTCAACTACGACATCCCGCACGACACCGAGTCCTACGTGCACCGCATCGGCCGTACCGGCCGCGCCGGACGCTCCGGCGAGGCGCTGCTGTTCGTGGCGCCGCGGGAACGGCACCTGCTCAAGGCGATCGAGAAGGCCACGCGCCAGCCCTTGACCGAGATGCAGCTGCCGACCGTCGAGGACGTCAACGCGCAGCGCGTCGCCAAGTTCGGCGACTCGATCACCGAGAGCCTGAACTCCGAAAACCTGGCGCTGTTCCGGACTCTGATCGAGGACTACGAGCGCGAGCACGACGTGCCGCTCGCCGATATCGCGGCGGCCCTGGCCGTGCTCTCGCGCGACGGGGAGACCTTCTTGATGCCGCCCGAGCCGCCGGCGCCGCCGCGCCGCGAGCGCGAGCCGCGCGCGGAGCGCCCGCCCCGCAAGTTCGATGACGAGCCCAAGTTCGGTCGGGAGGGGCAGGAGCTCGCCACCTACCGGATCGCGGTCGGTAAGCGGCACCGGGTGGCGCCAGGCGCGATCGTCGGCGCGATCGCCAACGAGGGCGGCCTTCGGCGAAGCGACTTCGGTCACATCAGCATTCGGCCCGATCACAGCCTGGTGGAGCTTCCGGCGGACCTCGCGAGCGAGACCCTCGAGGCGCTGCGGCGGACCCGGATCTCCGGTGTGCTCATCCAGTTGACCCCGGACCAGGGCCCGCCCGGGCAACGGCCCGCGCGCGACGGCGGCAAGGGCAAGTTCGATCGAAAGCCCAAGCGCGACCGCTACTGACCAACTGACAACGCCCGGCCACAATGTGGCCGGGCGTTGTTTGCTGTGGGGCGGAAGGCTACTTGGCCGGTGCGGCAGGCGCGTCGGGCGCGACGGTGAACATCCCGACGGTCGGCAGCACGACGCAGGTCGCGTCCGCGTATGTGACCGTGCCGAACAGTGCGGCGGCGACGTTGCCGGGGCCCGAGTCCACGACCTTCGACAGCGACGGGGTGCCGAACTCGGTGACACCGTCGATGGGGGCGATGCCGCTGGCGCCGGTGCTGGTGTTGACCCACACGGCGGTCAGGCCGGAGCCCTTCGCCACTCCGGAGACGCGGGGCGAGGCCTGGAACCGGATCTGGCCGGCCTTGAGGTCGCCGCCGCTGCTGGCGGAGGCTCCGGTGAGCGTGATCGGGACGCCGGGGCCGCAACCGAGCGTCGGCGAGGTGAACGCGAACAGGCCGAAGGAGCTCGCAATGTTCGTGGTGACAAGGGGAGAGCCGACCAGGACGTCAACGGCGGCGCTGTTCGCCTCGGAGTTGGCGGCGGCCTTGCGGAGATCCTGGATGCCGTCCGACTGGGGGTCGGCGCCTGCGGTGCCCGCGAACACGAGGGTGGCGGTCGCGCCGATGGCGAATGCGGCGGTGGTGCGACGTGCCAGGTTCTTGCCGTTCACTCAATGCTCCTCGTGTTGTGTGCTGCTCCGAGGAGAAGGTACCGGATAACCGTGCCCCCGGCGAGAGATGATTTCAGCACCCGACCGTCCGTTGTCGGGTTGGACCAGACCACCGAGCCCTCAGGTGTGGGCCGCCGAGGACCGCCTCTCCGACGCGGGCAGGCACAGTCGAGAGGCGAACGAGCGCAGCAGATCGCGGACATCCCGGTCGGTGGGTTCGAGGCGGCCGGTCTTGCCGATCGCCGCGAGGCAGCCGGCGACCCGGCCGTCCGAGGTCCGCACCGGCACGGCGACCGCCGTTCGGCCGACCCGACATTCGTCCATCTCGCCCGCCGCGTCGGCATCGCGGACCCGCCGTAGTTCGGCGGCGAGGGTGCTCGGATCGGTGATGGTGTGCGCGGTCAGCCGGCGCAGGGGGCGTGGCCGGTCGTGCTCCGGGAGCCGGGACAGCAGCAGCTTTCCGATGGCCGAGGCGTGCAGGTGTGCGGTGATCGCGGACTCGGCGGCGAGTTCGTGATCGGGGTCGCGGTCGACAAGGCGGACCCGACCGTCGGCATAGGACGCCAGATAGATGCCGAACCGGACCTGTGACCGCAGCTCTTCGAGGACCCGGCCGCGGTCCGTGTCGGGTTCGGGTGGGGCGGCCGCCCCCGCAAGTTCGCGGGTGCGCCGACCGAGGGCGAACCCCGACAGGTCCTCGACCCGGATCAGGAATCCGTCCGCCACAAGCAGGTTCAGCAGTCGGTAGGCGGTGGCCGGTGGGATTCGGCTCATCGTGGCGATGTCCCGTGCGGCCGCGCCGGGCCCGAGGCTGGCCACCGCTTCGAGCAGTGACAACGCTTTCTGCACCGCCTTCGGTTCGTGCCCGCCGAGCTCGGCGGTCCGGAGTCCCGCCATCAACGCCCGCCGCGGTCCGTACGGTCTGCGCCGACCAATGCGATGGCGCCGCGCGCGTTCGTGCCGAGGGCCCCCGAGCCGGGCAGCACCTCCGCCGACTCGGGGCTGTCGAACACCCCGACAGCGGCGAGGGCGCCGGGACGGCTTCGGCGCAGGTGCCGCTGCCACGCCGCCCCGGCCAGGACCACGGACGCGACCGCCGCACCTGCCCAGTACCGGCCGTCGTACGCATTCAGCCCCACGATGTAGCCGAGGGTTGCCGCCGCGGCCGTGCCGCCGATCCATCCGGCACACACGACTGGGAGGGTCAGCTCGCGGATCCGGTGCAGGAACCTCAGTGATGCGACCGTCACCAGCAGGTACGCGATGATCAGTGCGCAACGCACGCCGACCTTGACGTCGGCGATCACGGCGTCGAATGCCGCGAAGGCCATCGCCGCGGACAGCACCGTCGCGACGATCACCGAGAGCGCCACCCATGGTGTCCGAAGCCGGCTGTGCACGGCCGCCAACGCCCCCGGCAACACCCGTTCGATCCCCATCGAATAGGCCAGCCGAGAGGCGGCATTGGACGAGGCCATCGACGACGCCAGCCAGGAACAGCTCAGTCCGAGGTTGAGCATGATCACCACCGCCGGACTCACTCCGGTGCCGGTGCCATGCAGGTACGCGTTGACCACCGTGTCGGCGCGCCCGGACCAGGCGGCCCAGGCCGCGAAGATGAACATCGCCCCACAGATCATCGGGGTGAGCAGCACGGTGCGGGTCACGGTCACCAACGGTCGCTTCGCCTCCGGCCCGAAGAACGTGGCGCTCTCGAACCCTGCAAGGGCGAACAGCGCGGTCAGCACCACCAACATCACACCGCGGGTGCTGTCGGCGTTGTCGACCATTGCGACCTGATCGCTGGACCCGGAGAGCATCATGAGCCCGGCGATGAACATCAGCGAACACACCTCGACGGTGAGGATGGCGAGGGCCGCGAACCGGACCCCGCGGACCAGTGCCGCGAGGATGACGGCGGCCACCGTGAGGTAGACGGCCGCCACCCACGGCCCCCGTGGCTGGAGGCCGAGTTCGGCGAGCAACGCGATGAGCGCCTGACCGCCGTGGTACATCGTCAGGGCGCCGCTGCCGAGGTATTTCGCCAGCATTGCGACGCCGGTGGTGAGTGCGGCGCGGGTCCCCAAGCCCTGGAACACGAAGCTGTAGAGCCCGCCTGCGGCCGCCAGCCTGCGGGTGAACTGGGATACGCATGCCGCGATCAGCGAGACGGCCACCGTGGCGACGACGATGGTGATCAGCCCCGCGAGCAGGGTCTCGTGGGTCAGCATCGTGACGGGGAGCAGCACCATCGAGGCCGCGGGGGCGGTCGTCGCGATGGCCTGAGCCAGCACCTCGGTGCCGGAGAGCCTGCGGCGTCCGAGAGCGCGCAGCGGTGAGACCGCGGGCCGCTCCGGTTCCACCGCCGAGAAGGACCGCGCGATCGCGTCAGCCAAGGCAGTCATCGCACCTCCACACCGTCCGGCCCCCGGGAGGCACCGGTCCGGCGACGGTATCCGGGGCGTGTTTCGCGAACGTTGCGGTCATGAGTCCGGGGTCGCTCGGCGAGTGAGAAACCGAGCGCGCCCGTTCTCACTCGACGCACCGCGAATTTCTCGTTCGCGTAGCTGTCGCGACTCACGGCCACCACAGGATTGGCGGCGAACATCCACCTCGGCCAGCCGAGAGCACGAATGGGAGCGCGAATTGGCAGTCACCAGAAGATCATTCATGCAGGGACTCGGTGTCACCGGCGGCGTCGGCCTGGCGTACGGGGCGATGTCGACCCTCGGTCTTGCCCCGGCGACCGCGGCCGCGCCCCGCCGCTTCCAAGCCCCGGCGATGGGCGACCTGATCGGCCAGGCGCCCGGCTCGCAGTCCATCGTGATCCTCGGCGGCGGGCCGGCGGGCCTGTGCTCGGCCTACGAGCTGCGCAAGGCGGGCTACGACGTCACGGTGCTCGAGGCGCGGACCCGTCCGGGCGGCCGGGTGTACTCGGTGCGCGGCGGCACGACCGAGACCGACCTGAACGGTGAGACGCAGACCTGCACCTTCTCGGAGGGGCACTTCTACAACCTCGGCGCCACCCGGATCCCGCAGAGCCACATCACCCTCGACTACTGCCGCGAGCTGGGAGTCGAGATTCAGCCGTTCGGCAACCAGAACGCGAACACCGTCGTGCACTACAAGAGCGACACCTCGATCTCGGGCCAGTCCGTCCAGTACCGCGCGGCCAAGGCGGACACCTTCGGGTACATGTCGGAGCTGCTCAACAAGGCCGCATCGATGGGTGCGCTCGACGACGTCCTCTCGCCGCAGGACAAGGAGGCGCTGGCATCCTTCCTCAGTGATTTCGGCGACCTGTCCAGCGACGGTCGCTATCTCGGATCCTCCCGGCGCGGTTACGAATCCGAGCCGGGCGCGGGGCTGAACTTCGGCTCCGAGACCAAGCCCTTCGCGATGTCGGAGGTGATCCGCGGCGGGCTCGGGCGCAACTTCAGCTTCGAGTTCGGGTACGACCAGGCCACGATGATGATGACCCCGGTCGGCGGCATGGATCGCATCTATTACGCCTTCCAGGAGGCGATCGGAACCGATCGGATCCGATACGGCGCCGAGGTGACGGCGATGAGGAACGTGCCCGACGGCGTCACCGTCGAGTACACCCAGGACGGCAGGGCGCGGTCGATCACCGCCGACTACTGCATCTGCACGGTGCCGCCGAACCTGGTGGGCCGCTTCGCGAACAACCTGCCTGCGGACGTGCTGACCGCGCTCGAGGCGGCCATCCCGGTTTCCTCCGGCAAGCTCGGCATCGAGTACTCCCGGCGGTGGTGGGAGACGGAGGACCGCATCTACGGCGGCGCCAGCAACACCGACAAGGACATCTCTCAGATCATGTTCCCGTACGACCACTTCGGCTCCGACCGGGGCGTGGTGGTCGGGTACTACAACACCGGCAAACGACATCTCGCCTTCGAATCGCTCACGCACCGACAGCGTCTGGCCAAGGCCGTCGCGGAGGGCACGGCGATCCACGGCGACAAGTACGGACGCGACATCACCTCGTCCTTCTCCGGGAGCTGGCGCCGGTCCCGGTACTCGGAGGGCGCCTGGGTCGGGTGGAAGGGGGCGGGGGACTCGCACGGCGGCGCCGCCACCCCCGAGTACACCAAGCTGCTCGAACCGGTGGAGCGGATCTACTTCGCAGGCGACCACCTGTCCAACGCGATCGCCTGGCAACACGGTGCCTTCACCTCCGCCCGCGACGTCGTCACGGCGCTGCACCAGCGCGTCGCGCTCAGCTGACCTCCCCTCGACACAAGGAGAAACGAACGATGCAGAACCGCATGCGATTCACCGCTGCCACCGCCGCCGCTGCGGCAGGGATCATCGTCCTGGCCGGCTGCTCCTCCGATACGGAGGAACCCGCGGTGCCCGCGGAGTCGGCGGCCTCGACGTCGGTGCTCGAACCGGGCGAGGCGAACCCGATGATCGCCCAGGGCGTCACCATCGCCGGCGACAGCGCCGTATACAAGACGAGTGGGCTCGGGCCGTCCGCGATGAACAAGGCGGCGCCGGAGGGCAGCCCGGAGTCCTATGTCGACACCGCGCAATTCTCCGGCGGGGTGCTCCCGCCGGGGGTGACCGTCACCGAGGCCCAGGGCATCGGGGTGCTCAAGAAGATCCGCGAGAGCCTGGAGGCGCAGGGCCTGACCCTCGGGGACGTCACCACCATGCGGGTGTTCCTCGACAATGCGCCGGGCACCGACCGCGCCGACTACGCCGGCTGGAACCGGGCCTACCGCCAGTTCTTCGCGAACACGAATCTCGAGACCGGGGACACCGAGTTGGTGGCGATGGGGACCGCGGAGCCGGCCGCGCCGCTCGAGCGGAACGAGGCGCGCCCCACTCGGTTTGCGCTCGAGGTGGGCAGCCTGCCGGTGCCGGGCTGGCTGGTGGAGGTCGAGGTGGACGCGGTGTACCCGGCGGGGAAGGGCCCGCAGTAGCGGTCGGGGCGGTACCCGGCGCGGTTCACCGGCCCCTGGTGCCGCCCCGTTCAGCGCGCAGGCGTGAGCGGCTGCTCCCCGAGTGACTCCCGGATCGCACCGATCAGTGCGGACTTCTTGTCGGTGTACCGGATCCGGAACGCGTCCTGGTCGGTGACGCCGTCGATGGTGGAGTCGGTGACGAATCCGAAGAGGGCGACGGTCGCGTCGACCACCGGTCCGGGGGCGCAGATCCGGAGTTCGTTTGCGATCGAGTCCATCTCGACGATGGACCGGGCCAGGGCCTTCAGTTGCGGGTCGTCGGACTCGAGCGACTCCTCGAGGTCCGCCTCGGCGAGCACGGCGTGGTCGACCTCGACGATGCTGTTGTGTGCCCGGTCGGCCGCGGCGAGGAAGCGCACGTAGGTCGATCGGGCCTGCGGGTCGGAGGTGTTGGTGCGGACCGGTTCCGGTGTCGATGCCGATCTGCCGCGCCGGACGGCGAACACGCCGAGCAGGATCCCGAGGATCATCGACAGCGGTACCGCCCACCAGGGTGCGGTATCGGAGCTGAGGGCCTCGACCAGCGAGTTCACTTGCCGATCCTAACAATTGGCGACCCGAATTCCCGGTAGCGACGGGCGGCGACACGCGCCCCCATAGTGCAACCATGGGGTTGCACCAGCTGAGGAATAGTGCAACCATTGAGTTGCAGCTATCGCGGGCAACCCACAGGAGGAGATCGAGATGACGTCGACAGGTCAGGCAACAGTGGACGAGGGGCGCTACACCGTGAGCCGCACCGTGGTCATCAACGCGACGCGCGATCGGGTGTGGGAGGCGCTGACCGATCCGGAGCACATCGCAAAGTGGTTCGGCCAGCGTGCGGTCATCGACTCGCTCACCGTCGGGGCCAGGGGCGTCTTCAGCTGGGACGAGCACGGCGACATGCCGCTCGAGATCATCGAGGTCGACGAGCCCGACCGCTTCGGGTACCGCTGGGGCCAGGCCGATGACCCCGACCTGATCCGCGGCACGGACGTGCGATTTGTGCTCCGCGAGCTCGGTGGCTCGACCGAGCTCACCGTCGTCGAGACCGGGTTCGACCGGGTCAGCGACGTGGAGTCCGCTCGTCGCGACGCGCTCGAGGGCAACCGGCAGGGCTGGAACGCCGAACTGGACGAGCTCGTGGCCTACCTCGAGGCGAAGGCGGCATGACCGGAGGGGTCCCGGCACCGACCCGCGTGTTCGCCGCGCTCGCCGACGACACCCGCTGGGACATCCTCGTGCTGCTCGGCGAGGCGGACCTGTCGGCATCCGCGCTCGCCGATCGCCTGCCCGTCAGCAGGCAGGCGATCGCGAAGCACCTCGCGGCGCTGGAGGCCGCCGGGCTCGTCGAACGCGTCCCGGCGGGCCGGGAGGTGCGATACCGCGCGATCGGCGCCACCCTCAGCGCGGTCGGTCGCAGGCTCGAGGCGATCGGCGCGCGATGGGACGCGCGACTCGACGAGATCAAGCGGATCGCCGAGGCGCTGTAAGCGGAATCGGCTCAGGCGTTGCCGACGGCCTCGCGCAGGTAGGCGAGGTCGTCGGCGAGGCCGTCCGCCGGGGTCTCCAGGATGACCGGGGCCTGCGCGGCGAGCACGACTGCCGCGAGCACCTCCGGGTCGATGGTGCCGTCGGTCAGGTTTGCGTGCCGGTCCCGCGCGGAGTTGAACTCGTCGCGGGAATTGTTCAGGTGCACCAGGTCGATGCGCCCGGTGATCGCCTTGATCCGCTCCACCACGCCGACCAGATCCTCGCCACCGGCCCACGCATGGCAGGTGTCGAGGCAGAAGCCGGCGCCGAACTCGCCGACCTGGTCCCACAGCCGGGCGATGTCGTCGAACCGCCGGGCCATCGACGATTCCCCGCCCGCGGTGTTCTCGATCAGGATCGGCACCTCGAAGCCACCCTTGTCGGCCTGCCGTTCGAACAGCTTGCGCCAGTTGTCGAACCCCGCGGCGGGGTCCTCGCCGTCGCGGACGTGCCCGCCGTGCACCACCAGGCCGATCGCGCCGAGGTCCGCCGCGGCCTTCGCCTGCTCGGCAACCGACTTGCGGGAGGGGATCCGGATCCGGTTGTTCAGGCTGGCCACGTTGATGACGTACGACGAGTGGACCACGACGTCGATCGCGCTCTCGCGGATCTGCTCGGCCCTCGGATGCGGGGTCAGCTTGTTCCACTTCTGCGGATCGGTGAGGAACAGCTGCACCACCTCCGCGCCGAGCCGCTCACCTGCCCCGATGGGATCGTCGTCCTCGCGTACGTGTGCTCCGATGCGCATGGTTACCAGGGTAGGGCCTGGGTCGGACAGACGACTTCGAGAACCCGCCACCTGCTTCGTCGGGGTAGCGGAGATCAATACGGGCAGGGTGGCCAGGGGCATACCTGTTTTCGGATCAGATGGACGGATCTCCCGCGAAAGCCCTGTAGAAACTGGATGACCTCACGGTCATCGATCACGGCATCACCCACTTCACGTAGGAGATTTGCATGTTCGCCAAGGCCGGAAGGCTCGCCCTCTCCGCTGCAGCCGCCGCTTCAGTCGCTGTGCTGATTCCCGGGATCGCCCACGCCGGCTGGGGGCAGACTCCAGGAAACTATGCATCCTGGTCCGCGCCTGCGAACCCGACATCGTTCACCATCCCGATGACTCTGCAAGTCGATCCGGGTAACTACAACGCCTACTGGTCCACCCAGTTCGAGTTCGCCGGAGTGGACGCGTCCGGCTACTTCGGCTTCCAGACCCATCGCGACGGCGGCGGAATGTTCCTGGCCTCGGTGTGGAATGGGGTTTCCGGTACCGCCGGATCGACGGGAACATACTGCAAACCCTTCGCCGAGGACGGTACCGGCAAGACCTGTCGGTGGGATGCTCGCCCGCAGCTCGGGCATGTGTACGAGCTGACGGTTGCCCGTGACTCGAGCGGCACGGGCTGGACATTCACTGTCGACGACCGCACGACCGGCGCATCGACGGTCTTGGGAACGATCACACTCGCAGGAACCGCCACGCTGGAGAAGAACTCCTTCATCTCCTGGACGGAGTACTACGACTGGAACAACCCGAATACCGTGTGCGCGGACGCCAAATACTCCAAGATGCTGTTCGGAATCCCCAGCACCAGCGAGGGGCAGGGAAACTACACGAACAGCTGGAAGTCCAAGACCTGTCAGGAGCTGTCGGAAGTCACCGTGAGTCCGGCCGGCGCCACCGAAGAGAACGGGCCTCGGCCCCTGGTTCCCCCGGTTCCCCTGGTGCCCCCGGTGCCCCCGGCAGTCTCGACCGGGAGCCTCGGCAGCTGACTTCGAGCATCCCGCCCACCCCGAGCAAAAGATCAGGGTGGTCCCTGATGGCGCTCGCATATCGGCTCCGGCAAGACTGGTGCGGTCGCAGTGTCAGCCCAGCCCCAGGACGAAAGGCAGTCATGAGCTCGCATGCCCTCGGCGCCGTCGCGGTGTCAACCGAAACGCCGGCCCCCACCCCCGTCGCCGCCCGCGCGCAGAACCTGAACAAGACGTACGGCTCCGGGGACACCCAGGTCCGCGCGCTGGACGGGGTGTCGGCCGACTTCGCGCGCGGCGAGTTCACCGCGATCATGGGGCCCTCGGGGTCCGGTAAGTCGACGCTGATGCACTGCCTGGCCGGGCTGGACTCCGCCACCTCGGGATCGGTCATGATCGGGGACACCGAGCTGACGACCCTGTCGGACAAGCAGATGACTCAGCTGCGGCGCGACCGGATCGGTTTCGTCTTCCAGGCGTTCAACCTGGTACCGACGCTCACGGCGCTGGAGAACATCACCCTCCCGCTCGACATCGCGGGCCGCAAGGCCGACCCGTCCTGGCTCGACAACGTGCTCACCCGGCTCGGGCTCAAGGACCGGCTCGACCATCGGCCGAGCGAGCTGTCCGGCGGCCAGCAGCAGCGTGTCGCCTGCGCGCGGGCGTTGGCCGGTCAGCCGGAGATCATCTTCGGCGACGAGCCCACCGGCAACCTGGACTCGCGCTCCTCCGGCGAGGTGCTGGCCATCCTGCGGGCCGCTGTCGACGAGTTCGGCCAGACCGTCGTGATCGTCACGCACGATCCGCGGGCCGCGAGCTACGCGGACCGGGTGGTGTTCCTCGCCGACGGCCACATCGTCGACGAGTTGCGTGACCCGACCGCCGAGACCGTCCTGGACCGGATGAAGCGGCTCGACACCGTCGACACCGTCTCCGTCGACGGACAGGGCTGAGACATGTCCTCACCCATGCGCAAGGTGTCGCTGCGAAACCTCGCGGCGCACAAGGTCCGGCTCGCGCTGACCGTGCTGTCCGTCGTCCTCGGCACCGCCTTCGTGGCCGGGTCGTTCGTGTTCACCGACACGCTGCAGAAGACGTTCGACGGGCTGTTCGCGGACGCGGCGAAGGGCGTCGACGTCCGGGTCAGCGGACTGGAGGAGGGGTCGAGCGGGGTACCGCTGACCGAGCTCCCGACGCTCGAGGCGGTCGACGGGGTGCGCGCGGTCGTGCCTGCCGTCGACGGTCCGATCGTGCTGCTCGGCGCCGACAAGAAGCCGCTGCAGTCCGGCGGCGCGCCCAGCATCGGGCTGTCGTACACCCCGCCGGAGCAGGCGCTCGGCGATCCCGACGTGATGGTCGCGGGGGCGCCGCCTGCCGCTCCTGGCCAGATCGCGCTCAACGAGGGCGCGGCACGCAAGGCCGGTCTCGCGGTGGGGGACCGCACCCAGGTGCTGGTACCCACGAGCGGCGTCATCGACGTCACGGTCAACGGGATCTACCAGACACCGTCCGACTCCGGCGGATTCGTCGGCGCGCAGTTCGACGGTGCGCAGGCGCGCGAGCTCTTCACCGACGGCAGCCACGTGGACTACATCGACGTCGCGGGCACCGGGGTCTCGCAGTCCGAGCTGCGCGACCGTGTCGCGGCCGCCCTCCCGGATCTCAAGGTGGACACCGGCGATCAGGTCCGCGAGGACGTGAAGGCGGAGGTGAACTCGGCGCTCAGCTTCATGAACTACTTCCTGCTCGCGTTCGGCGCGATCGCGCTGCTGGTCGGAACGTTCATCATCTACAACACCTTCTCGATGATCGTGGCACAGCGGCTGCGCGAGCTCGCGCTGCTGCGGGCGATCGGCGCCAGCCGCAAGCAGGTGGGGCGTTCGGTGGTGCTCGAGGCGCTCATCGTCGGCCTCCTCGGCAGCGCGCTCGGCATCGCAGCGGGCGTCGGCCTCGCCTACGGGCTGCGTGCGATGCTCAACGGCTTCGATGTCGGGTTGCCGTCCGGGCCGTTGCAACTGGAGCCGCGCACCGTCATCGTCGCGCTCCTCGTCGGCGTGCTCGTCACGGTGGTCAGTGCCTACGCGCCCGCGCGCCGGGCGGCCAAGGTGCCGCCGGTGGCGGCGATGCGGGAGGAGTTCTCCTCCACCGGTGACTCGCTGCGGGTGCGGACGCTGGTCGGCGCGGTCGCCGCGGTGGTCGGCGGCGCGCTGCTGCTGGTCGGCTCGCGCGGCACCGGCGGCGGGGCGGCCACGACGGTCGGCCTCGGTGCGGCCGCGTTGATCGTCGCGGTCCTGCTCGCGGCCCCGGCGCTCTCGCGCCCGGTGGTGGGCGCGCTCGGCGCGGTGTTCGCCAAGCCGTTCGGTCCGGTGGGCCGGCTGGCCCGCACCAACGCCGTGCGCAACCCCCGCCGCACCGCGGCGACCGCGTTCGCGTTGACCCTCGGGCTGATGCTGGTATCGGTGATCGGTGTGTTCGGGGCGTCCGCGAAGGAGAGCGTGAACTCCCTGGTGGACAACGGTGTTCGCGCCGACTACATCCTCGCGGGCCCGGATTCGATGGGTGTTCCCCTCGGCGCGGCGGCCGCGGTCGAGGACGTGCCAGGGGTTGCGGATGCTGTCGAACTGCACGGCGTTGCGGTCAAGATCGACGACGAGGAACAGTTCGGCACCGCCCTCAGCGGACAGCTCGACGGTGTCCTCGACTACACCCTCGAGGAGGGTTCGGCCGAGCTGGCAGGCACCAACATGTTGGTCTCCCGGACGACCGCCGCAGAGAAGGGATGGCGGATCGGTACGCCGGTCGTCCTGACCGACCGCGACGGCGAGCAGGTGACCACCAATGTCACCGGCATCTACGCCGACTCCCAGCTCCTCGGCGACTGGATGGTGCCCGAATCGGTGTACGAGCAGGTGACCCCGGCTGCGGTCAGGGCGGTCTGGGCGGTGCTGATCGAGGCCCAGCCCGGCGCCGACCTGGCGGCGATGCGCGGAGATCTGGCGGCGGCGACGGACAAGTTCCTGGTCGTACAGGTCAAGGACCGTGAGGAGTTCAAGGGCAGCCAGGGCAAGCAGATCGACACCCTGCTGGCTGTGCTCTACGGGCTGCTCGCGTTGGCCATCGTGATCGCGATTCTCGGGATCATCAACACCCTCGCGCTGTCGGTGGTGGAGCGGCGCCGCGAGATCGGAATGCTCAGGGCCGTCGGCATGCAACGGCCGCAGGTGCGTCGCACCATTTACCTCGAGTCGGTGCTCATCGCGGTCTTCGGTGCGGCGGTCGGTGTGCTGCTCGGAGTCGCGTTCGGCTGGGGCTTCGTCAGCACGCTGGCGGATGAGGGCCTCGACGTGATCGCGGTGCCGTGGGGGCAGGTGGTCGCCATGCTGCTCGGCTCCGCGGTGGTCGGCGTGCTGGCCGCGCTGTGGCCGGCCGCGCGGGCCGCGCGCACCAAGCCGCTGGAGGCGATCGCCGGGGTGTGATCGCTGTGCCGCCGGGCTGGTCGTCGACGTCAGTGCTCGATGTCGACGACCAGCCTGGTCGGGTTGTTCAGGGTTGACACCGTGAACGGATGCCCGCCGGACTCGAGCCCGATGAACGACTGGGTCGTCCCCTCGAACACGCCGGAGATCCGGGTCTCGGTGACCAATTCGGAACCCTCGCCCGGTAACGGGTTCGGTCCGTCGTACTCGGCGACGCCCGTGTCGAACGGATAGCCGCTGCCGGTGATGAGGACCTCGAGGATCGCATCGCCTGCCATCGGGATCACCTCCCCGCTGCCCTCCTGCACGGCGAGGTCGGCGTAGCGGACCGACCAGCCGGGAACGCCGGTGCCGCCCAGTTCGTAGACCACGCGGTCATAGCCGTCGTGGCCGCCGACGCGCAGGCCGGTGACCGTCAGGCGCGCGTCGTCGGACGCGTCGGCCCGCTGGGGGTCGGTGCTCCAGGCGGTGTTCGGGGTGGTCGACATGAGCGTGGCGCCCGAGCCGGACGTGGGGGAGTCGACCGGCGCCGCGCTGACCGACCCCGAGGTGGTCGCGAGGCCGTCGCTGCCGTCGCCGCAGCCGGTCAGCGCGAGCACCCCGCCCACCGTCAGCACGCCACAGAGCGCGACGAGCCGAGTGCGGGGTGTGGTCGGGCGGTTCATGATTCCGGCATCTCGGAGGAGTGGTGGTTCACGATCAGCCATTCGCCGTCCCTCTTCTCGTATACGAATGTGTAGCGGGCATCGACGATCTCCGGGCCCTCCGGCTTGTTCATGGTGAATCGGTAGACGCCGGTGTCGATCGCGTTGTCCGCGTCGAGCACGTTGACGACGGACTGCTCGATCACCGCGCTCGGCTTGTTGGGCAGGAATCCGGTGAAGTAGTCGACGATGCCCGCGCGGTCGGTGCGCACCTCATTGGACACCGTCGGGAGGAGCACCGCGTCCGGGGCGTACAGGTCGGCGACGGCCTCGGGGTCGCCGGTGGCCAGCGTCTCGTTCCAGGTGTCGAACAGCTCGGCGACCTGTTCCGGCGACGGCGGATCATCCTGCGCGACTCCGGAGATCGGGTCCGCGCATGCCGTGAGGGCCGCGATGGCGCCCGCGGTCAGTGCGATGGATCGAACGGTGGGCTTGTGCATCGCGGCACCTGATTTCCTCGGTTGTCGTTCGATGGGTTCGACGGTGCTACCTCACCACCAGATCGTGGTCGGTCGCGCTGAGGGTGATCGCGGCGATCTGCCTGCCCCGCATCCAGTCCCGGACGAAGCCGTCGAGCGCGGGATCGTCGCCGCGCGTGTCGAAGGCGTCGCGGGGGATCTCGACGGCGCCGACGAGATGGCGCGGCTCCCCGTCGAGACCGGGGGCGCGGGGGCCGAGGCGCAGTCCGTCCGCGGTGTGCAGGATCACCGGGATCTCGGCGCCGTCGGGCGCGGTCACCGTCGCCGCCCTGCTGGTGGCCGCCGGGTCGAAGTGCGACACCGAGATGCGGTAACCCGATGGCGCGGCGTGTGATCCGACCGCGTCGAGCAGCCGTGGGTCGACCACCGAGTAGGGGAGCCCGATGTCGATCAGGGTCTGGCCGTCGATGCTGCCGTCGCGGGCGGGCAGGTTCCCCGACAGGTGCCAGGGTGCGGGCGGGGCCAGGGTGTCGTTCGACCTGTCTGCCGACGGGTTGTCCACAGGGACGCCAAGGCGCGCCGCGTCAGTGCGGGTGAATTCCCATTCGGGCGTGGTCGGGGTCTTGTGCCAGAACCCGGTGGCGCCGTCGCGGCGGCCCTCGACCCGCAGTTCGCGCTGGCCCGGGCCCGGCCCGGTTGAGTTGACGCTGATCGCCGAGGTGATCTCGCCGGGGACCTTGGGCTGATGGACCCAGTCGGGCGCGGGCAGCTGGATGGCGGCGGTGCTGCGATCGAGCAGTTCGGCGAAGATGTTGGGCGCGGTTGGCTTACCGGCTTGGCTGTCCCAGCTGTACCGGAAGAAGACCGAGTCCGAGCCCGACGAGTCGAAATCGAAACTGCGGGTGTACATGTCGCCGTACCTGTTCATCACGAAGGTCGTCGACCCGGCCGCGGACAGCGAGATCGACTGGAACCGGCCACCGAGCGGGCCGCCGATCTCGTAGCTGTCGTCGTTCGGCAGCCACGGATCGGCGAAGGTGATGCGGCTGCCGTCGCCGGTCAGCGCGGGCAGCATCGTCATCTTCCCCAGCCCCACGTAGTGGATTCGCCCCGCGATGTCCGTGAAGGTCTGGTTGTCCCACGGGGAGGAGACGCTCAGCGCCCAGCCGTTCCCGTTCTCGCCCGGAAGTTGTTGTCCAGGAGCGAACCACAGAGGCGAGCCCCACGCGGACGTCCAGTTCCAGAGGATCGGGTCCTGAGAGGCGTTGTCCATCGTGTAGATCCAGCCGTTGTCGTCGACGGCGGCCAACTCGTCGTCGTCCACGGAGATCCCGATCAGGCGGTCTCGCAGGCACTCGGGCATCGGGACGTAGCGCCACGGTTCGGCGTTGGCGCCGCCTGCCGTTCGGGGACGGGTGAGCAGGTCGTGGCCGACCAGTGCGAAATCGGAGAACCGGTTGAACTGCGTGGTCGGCGTGCGTAGTTCGACGCTGGCCGGAGCGGAGTGTCCGGTGAACACCGGCAGGTTCGTCAACCCGAGCCTGCCACCGCCGGACGGGACTCCCGGCGGCAGCTGCGCGGTCCCGAACGGCACGCAGGCGGCGGTCTGGCTCGGCGGTGCCTGTGCCGCGGCGACGGGTACCGGCAAGAGCAGGCCAACCGCCGCGATGCCCCACAACCGCAGCAGTGATGGACGGATCCGGCGTCTGTTTCCGCGTTCGGGTGATTGCGTCACCACCCGAGTTTCCCATCCCGGGTGTGCAAGATCCACGACACGGTCGCGGCGCGTTCCCCGGATTTCTGGAACAGTGGAGTCCTGGAACTCGAGGAGGCTCGATGTCGGATGACCCGCAGGTCCCGGGCGATTACGAGACCGCGGCGCAGCGCCGCGAGCGGATCTCGCTGCAGGTGCGACGGTGGACCGAGGGGGCGTGGGTCGAGGCGCGGCTGCCGGTGTTGTCCGACGAGGCGGCCGTGCTGATCGCGGCCGGACACGTCGATGTCGCCACGCGCGAGACCCTGGCCGAGCGTCGGCGGACGGGCCGGACCATCCCGTCGATCGGGGGCTTCGGTGCGCTCCGACGACTCACCGACGAGCAGGCCCGGCTCGCGAGTCGGGCGGCGGAGCTGCGGCCGGGGCCCGTGCAGGCGGTTTTCACCTTCCGGGCGGCGGAGGCTGCCAAGCGGCTCGATCACCTGCGGTCTGCCATGGTGCTGTCCGCCACGCATTACGCGAGCGGGGTCCGTGCGATCCGGCGGGAGCGCCGCGACGGGGTGCACCTCGAACCAGACCAGCGGGAGGCGTTGTTCGCCGCGCTGCAGCGGACCCCGGTGCCCGTCACCTCGGGCGATCGCCCCGTCGACCAGGTGCGGAACGCGACCCTCGGCGCCGCCGCCGAGCGGGTGGCCGCGCTCACCGAGAGCACCCCGCTGGCAGGCGTCGGTCGCCGGGCCGCCGAGGCCCTCGCCCAGGGCGCCGCGCCCGAGGGTGAGCGGTTCGCGGACCGCTACGACACCCTGCTCTACCTGGCGGGCACGCTGTACGACCGGATCGACGGGTCGTCGGCCTGGCATTCGGAGCACTTCCTCATCCAGCGGGCCCAGCTGGACCTGGCGGACGAGCTGATCCAGATCGCGGCCGACACGGTGGCGCTGCGGGGGATCACCGCCGAGCTCGCCGCGGCCATGCGATCCACGCGGGGCGAGGGTGCCCGCGTCCAGATCACGGCGCGGCAGACGGCGCTGGCGCCGGTGTGGCACCAGCTGGTCGATCGGGTCGCGGCGCTGGCCCGCATCGGTGACCTGTTGTCCCAGGCGGAGGAGCAGTTGCAGGCGATCGCCGCGGTGCAGCGGACGATGAGCCTCGATTCGAGGATCGACGACCTCATCGCGCGCTCGGGCAACCGGGAACTCTCGGCGGAGAACACCCATCACGTCGGCGACCAGTTCGGTGGGGTCGAGGAGCTGATGGGGACCTATCAGAGCGTCCTGTACCGGGACATCCTGGCGCTCACGTCGCGCGCGGAACCGGGCCGCGGGCGGGACTGACGGTCAGGCGGTCGCCGCGACGAGGCGAAGGGCCAGTTCGGAATACAGCTCCGCGACCCGATCCGGTTCGGTGAAGCCGCCACCGGGGAACCATCGGCACACGTCGACGCAGAGCGAGGTGATCGCGAGGGTCACGCCCTCGACGTCCGGCACGACGAACGAACCGTCCGCTGCGCCCGCCTTGACGATCCTCTTGACGATCCGGTTCACGTCGCGGCGGAGGCCGATGATCGTGCGGTAGTGCTCGGGGGAGAGTGCGGTCAGCTCGTACTGCACCACCCGTCCGCGGGCGTGGTGCGTGGCATGCCAGCGGGTGAAGGCGCCGACGACCGCGCGCAGCCTCGCGGTGGGTGGCGAGTCGACGGGATCGGCGTCGGTGAGCAGTTCGACGCACCGCTGGTGGCCCTCGTAGCTGATCGCGTAGAGCAGCTCTTCCTTGGACTTGTAGTGCGGGTACATCGCGGCGGGGCTCAGGCCGAGGCGGGCGGCGATGTCGCGGGTGGTGGTCCCGCCGTAGCCGTTCTCGGCGAACGCCTCCACGGCCGCGGCCCGGATCCGCGCGGCGGCCTTGGAGCTGCTCACCACGCCGGGTGTCTCCGCCGCCACCGATTCGCTCACCCTTCGCCTCCGCTTCACGTTCTGCACCTTGACAACACCCGCCAACGGGACCAGTATAAGCATGCGCTTAGGAAATGAGCGTGCGCTTAGTTCTGCGGGTGCGCGCTCTCGGCTCGCCCCGTCCGGTTCGGCCGGCCGGGGTTCGGCGATCTGACACAGAAAGCACACAATGAACCTGAAACTCACCGACGAGGAACTCGCCTTTCGCGACGAGATGCGCACGTTCTTCACCACCCAGGTCCCGGCCGAGATCCGTGAGCGCGCCGCGCGCGGCGGCGAGCTGACCGCCCAGGACTTCAAGACCACCCAGGCGATCCTCAACGCCTGCGGGCTCGCGGTGCCGAACTGGCCGGTCGAGTGGGGCGGTCGCGACTGGACGCCGGTGCAGCGTCACATCTGGCTGGACGAGATGCAGCTGGCCTCCGTGCCGGACCCGCTGGCGTTCAACGCCGACATGGTCGGACCGGTCATCGCGGCCTTCGGTTCGCAGGAGCAGAAGGAGCGGTTCCTGCCCGCGACCGCGAACCTCGACATCTGGTGGTGCCAGGGCTTCTCCGAGCCGGAGGCGGGTTCCGACCTGGCCTCGCTCAAGACCCGCGCCGTCCGGGACGGCGACGACTACATCGTCAACGGCCAGAAGACGTGGACCACGTTGGCGCAGCACGCGGACTGGATCTTCTGCCTGGTCCGGACCGACCCCAACGCCCCGAAGCGGCAGGCGGGCATCTCGTTCCTGCTCATCGACATGAAGACCCCCGGCGTCACCGTCCGCCCGATCAAGCTGATCGACGGCAGTTACGAGGTCAACGAGGTGTGGTTCGAGGACGTCCGCGTCCCGGCCGAGAACCTCGTGGGCGAGGAGAACGCCGGCTGGGGATACGCGAAGTTCCTGCTCGGCAACGAGCGCACCGGCGTCACCCGGGTCGGCACCTCCAAGGTGCGCCTGGCGCAGGCCAAGGAGCTGGCGGCCCAGACCAAGGTCGGCGACGGCACGCTGCTGCAGGACCCGCTGTTCGCGGCGCGTCTCGCGGAGCTCGAGAACGAGCTGCTCGCGCTCGAGCTGACCCAGCTGCGGGTGGTCGCCGGCTCGGCGGACGGCAAGCCCAACCCGGCGTCGTCGTTGCTCAAGCTGCGCGGCTCGGAGCTGCAGCAGGCCTCCACCGAGATCCTCATGGACGTCGCGGGCCCCGATTCGCTGCCGTTCGGCGCGGCCGACATCGACTCGCCGTCCTGGGCGCAGCACGCCGCCCCGACCTACCTGAACTACCGAAAGGTATCCATCTACAGCGGATCGAGCGAGGTGCAGCGCACCATCATCGCCTCTTCGATCCTCGGATTGTGAGGCGCCGCAATGGACTTCGAACTCAATGACGAACAGGTCATGCTGCGCGACACGACCCGTGAGCTGCTCGCCCGCAGCTACGACGCCGAGAAGCGCAACGCCGTCACCGCCACCGACCTCGGCTGGAGCCGGGACGTGTGGAAGAGCTTCGCCGAGATCGGCCTGCTCGGGCTGCCGTTCGCCGAGGAGGACGGCGGGATGGGCGCCGGACCGGTCGAGACGATGGCCGTGATGAACGAGATCGGCCGGGCGCTGGCGCCGGAGCCGTACCTCGCCGTCCTGCTCGCCGGTGGGCTGATCGCGGACGCGGGTTCGGCCGACCAGCGCGCGCGCTACCTGCCTCGGGTCGCCGAGGGCACCGTGCTGCCGGCGTTCGCGCATGCCGAGCCCGGTAGCCGGTGGCCCGCGAGCGAGGTCTCGACGACAGCCACCGCGCGGGGCGACGGCTGGGTCCTCACCGGCCGCAAGAACCCGGTCCTGCACGGCGACTGCGCCGACAGCCTGGTCGTCAGCGCGACCCTGCCCGGCGGGGGAGTGGGCCTGTTCCTGGTCGACGCCGCCGCCGAGGGCGTGACGCGACGCGGCTACGCCACCCACGACGGGCTCCGCGGCGCCCAGATCGAGTTCGCCGACGCGCCTGCCGAGCAGCTCGGTGACGGCGGCGACGTCACCGCCGCGATCACCGCCTCCGAGGTGCGCGCGCAGGCCGCGCTGTGCGCCGAGGCGGTCGGTGCGATGGCGGAGACGCTGCGGCTGACCACGGAATACCTCAAGCAGCGCAAGCAGTTCGGTGTTCCGCTGGCGAAGTTCCAGACCCTGACCCAGCGCGCGGCGGACATGTACGTCTCGCTCGAGTTGGCGAGCAGCATGAGCCTGTACGCCACGATGTCCCTTGCGGACGGCGTGAAGGACCCGACGATCGCCTCGCGGGCCAAGCTGCAGATCGGGCGGGCCTCGCGGCACATCGGTCAGGAGGCCATCCAGATGCACGGCGGCATCGGCATGACCGCCGAGTATCCGGTGGGGCACTACCTCTCCCGGCTCGTCGCGATCGAGCACACGCTCGGCAGCGCCGACGACCACCTGCGCGTGCTGGCGGGCACCGTCGCCGACCACGAGATGGTCAACGTCTCGCAGTAACCCGCAGCGGCCGAGAGCCCCGCCGACCCGTGCGGTCGGCGGGGCTCTCGGCCGTCGGGGGTCAGCGGCTGAGCTTGGTGCGCATGATCATCACGTTGTAGTCGGACCAGGTCGTGGCCAGGAAGTACAGGTTCTCGCCCTCCGACCAGGGATGCATGTATGCGCCGTAGAGGCCGGGCACGGTGGCGCTGCTGATCAGCGTTTCCGGTGCGCTCCACGGCCCGGTCAGCACCGGTGCGGTCCGCATGATCAGCGCGTTCGATTCGTTGGAGTACAGCGCGATGAACTTGCCCAGGTAGGCGCTGTACTGGACGGACAGCTCGCTGACGCTGCCGTCCAGCACCGGCGCCGCGACCGCCGGGTTGCCGACCACCCAGCCGTGGCCGTCCCAGTACTCGTAGCCGGCGACGTTCAGGATGGAGGCCTCCGGGGTGCGGGAGAGCCGGGCCTGCCCGGAACGACCCGAGGGCGTGCCGAAGTTGTAGATGAAGCCGTCGTGCTTGACGAAGGCGCCCATCTGGAAATTCTGATTTCCCGACGCCGGGAGATTCGCCCGGGAGAGGGCGTCGTCGAGGACATTCAGTCGCACCGATTCCGGCCGCGGCGTCCACGTCTCACCATTGTCGGTGGAGGTTGCGATCTGGGAGTAATTGGTGACCCATTCGCCGGGCGCCGCCCAGCTGCGGATGGACATGTAATTGATGTATTGCACCCCGTTGACGGAGATTCCGGTGGTCGGGATGACGGTGTGTTCGACGCCGGGGATCTTCTTGCTCGGGAGGAATTCCTTCGAATGGTTCGGCCGGTCAAGGGGCGAGCTGTCGATGCTCATCCCGTCGCCGAGTTCGCGGTCGGAGCTGCGGAAGAGCACGTTGCTCCGCCAGTCGCCCACCAGGCCCTCGCACAGCGGGGCCTGGCTGAGCCCGGTGGTGTCGCCGAACGCGGTGAGGACCTGGCCGGCGCCGTTGTCCCACATGATGCCGAGATCGGTACCGACCACGTTGAACCGCCTGGCGGTGTCGTTGGGGCCGTTGAGGCCGGTGACATGCTCGACCGCCTGGGTCTTGCCCTTCAGGTTGGGGAGCCGCCCGTCCTGACCGTTCAACCACGGGATCGGGTTGCCCGCGCCGCCGGTGCTTCCGAACCCGCTGCTCCCGCCGCTGCCGGTACCGCCGCAGAACGGATCCGCCGTGGCGGAGGGTGCGGAGACGGCGAGCACCGCAGTCGACGCCATCGTCGCGGCGAGGGACAGCATCAAGAACTGGGGGGTACGGGTCATCGGTTGGGCCTTCCCTCTCGATTCTGCGTAGCGGCCGAACAGCAATCGCGGCCGCTGACAATCTAACGAAGCGGGAGAAAAGGGGCCGTGTGCTTGGATAACCGTTCGGACAAGACTTCGAATTGCCTCCGAAGGCGGCAAAGGTCTCGATTTGGATAACGACGCCGCGCCTATCCGGATTGTCGGCATCGTGCCGCTAGCGTTTCGGGCGGAAATGCGGCTCAGGAGTCTTACGCACCCGAGAGGCGTAATTCTCGACGATGCAGATACCAAGCCGGCGGCTCGCGTGCGAGGCGCCGAAGAACTTCCGAGTAGGTGTTCGAGCATGACCACAATCGCCCCGCCCGCCGTCAAGACCCTCAGTGCCTGCGTCTTCGTGACCGGGCTCGTCGGCGCCGCCATCGGCATATACGGCCTGGATGTCGAGGTCGCCGTGCTGTGGCTCATCGTCGCGTCCGTCTCCGGTCTCTACCTTCTGAAACTGCGGGCCGAGTCGCACGGTCGGCTCGAGCGACCCGCGCGCTCCCGAAGCACGACCGCCTAGCCGCCCACGCGAAGGTGCGCGCACCTAGCCTCGTGTGATGCGAACGGTGGGTGTGGACCTTGCGGCGGAGCCGGGGAAGACCGCGGTAGCGGTGATCGCGTGGTCCGAAGGTGCGGCGAAGGTCGAGAGCCTGCGGTTGGGCGTCGGCAACGCGGAGATCGTCGAGGCTGCCCGCGGCGCCGAGCGAGCGGGGATCGACTCGCCGTTCGGGTGGCCCGAGGCGTTCGTCCGCTTCCTGAACGAACACGACAGTGACAGGCTGCCTGTTCCCAACGGACTGGAGAGCAGGGACGGCCGCAGGCCGTTGGCGATGAGACGCACCGACCTCCTCGTCCGAGCGTCGACCGGTCTGTCCCCGCTCAGCGTCTCCGCCGATCGCATCGCGCACGTCGCGTTCCGCTGCGCGGGACTGCTCGCCGAGCTTCGGGACAGTGGTGTCGAGGCCGGCCGGGTCTCGGGCCGCGCGGTCGAGGTGTACCCGGCCGCCGCGCTTCTCGGGTGGGGCCTGCCCGCACGTGGCTACAAGGGACTGGTGAACCGGGCGGCACTGATCGAACTCGTGACCGGGTTCGGTGAGGCGGCGCCGTGGCTGGACCTCGGAGCGGGGGAGAGGTTGTGTCGGGAATCCGACGACGCCTTCGATGCAGTGGTGGCCGCCGTGGTGTCCCGCGCCGCCGCGCTGGGCCGGACGGAGCTGCCCGGGGCCCAGGATCGGGCGGTGGCGGAGCGGGAGGGGTGGATTCACCTACCGAATTCGCCTCTCGAAACGCTGCGAGGCACGCAATTGTGAGGACCGGAAGCCGATTACCGCGTCCGACCAGGCGTTTTGGTGTTCTGAGGTTTGTCGCGTAACTTTTGTCGAGTCAGAGCGACACGGACACCGACCCGGCCGAGAGGCGCGGGACACGAGGTTGGACGTCAGGCGCCTGGCAATCCCGAAGTTTAGAGCCGGTTTCGACCGGGTTTGTCTTCGACTGCCTCCTCAGTGTGGCAGGGCCGGTTTTGACCGGGTCTGCTCGATGAGATAGGCTGGAACAGTTGCCCCGGAACGGCCGAGAATAACTCTTTCTGATGTTAGAGCTTGGTGGTGATGGTGTGTGCGTGTTCTTTGAGAACTCAACAGTGTGCCGATGAATGTCAGTGCCAAATTTTGGTACTCCACACCATTTGGTGTGGGTATTTGCTGGCTCTTTTCCTTCTTCCGTCG
>NZ_SUMD01000019.1 GCF_005049235.1 Rhodococcus oryzae
CGAGGAGATTGCAGTGCGCACACCGAATATCCCGGACGGTTTCGACCTCACCGATCCCGCCGTGTACGAAGCCCGGCTGCCCGCCGAGGAGTTCGCGGACCTCCGCAGGACCGCGCCGGTCTGGTGGGCAGCCGGCACCGCGTCCGGCCGCGCCCGCGGCGCCGGTCCCGGCTGCCCCGCCGGTCCCCGCACCTGCGGCACCGGCAGCGCCTGCGGCACCCGCCGCGAGCGCGGCTCCGGCGGCCCCCGCAGGTCCGAAGCCCGGCCCGAAGCCGCCGCGCGTCGGTAACAACCCGTACTCCTCGGCCCCGGCCGAGCGTCCCGCGCCGCGTCCGGCCCCTGGTGCACCCCGTCCGGGTGCCCCGCGTCCGGCCCCCGGCCAGGGCGGTCCCCGTCCCGCGCCCGGCGCACCGCGTCCGGCCGCAGGTCAGGGCGGTCCCCGTCCGGCTCCCGGCCAGGGTGGTCCGCGTCCGAGCCCCGGCTCGATGCCTCCTCGCCCGAACCCGGGTGCCATGCCGTCTCGTTCGGCACGTCCCGCTCCCGGTGCCGGTAGGCCCGGAGGCGGCGGCGGTCGTCCCGGCGGTCCCGGCGGTCGTCCGCCCGGTGGCGGCGGATACCGCGGTGGCGGAGCTCCCGGCGCAGGTGCAGGCACGGGCGCTCCCGCCGGTGGCGCTCCCGCCGGTGGTTTCCGCGGTCGTCCCGGTGGCGGCGGTGGCCGTCCCGGCCAGCGCGGTGCCGCGGCAGGCGCGTTCGGTCGCCCCGGTGGTGCCGTTCGTCGTGGCCGTAAGTCGAAGCGGGCGAAGCGCGCCGAGTACGAGAGCATGCAGGCTCCCGCAGTCGGTGGCGTCAGGCTGCCTCGCGGCAACGGCGAGACCATCCGTCTCGCCCGCGGCGCGTCGCTGTCCGACTTCGCCGACAAGATCGATGCGAACCCCGCAGCACTCGTGCAGGCGCTGTTCAACCTCGGCGAGATGGTCACGGCCACGCAGTCGGTGAACGACGAGACCCTCGAGCTGCTCGGCGGCGAGATGAACTACGTCGTCCAGGTCGTCAGCCCGGAGGACGAGGACCGCGAGCTGCTCGACTCGTTCGACCTGACCTACGGCGAGGATGCCGGTGGCGAGGAGGACCTCGAGTCCCGTCCGCCGGTGGTCACCGTCATGGGCCACGTCGATCACGGTAAGACCCGACTGCTCGACACGATCCGTAAGGCCAACGTCCGTGAGGGCGAGGCAGGCGGCATCACCCAGCACATCGGCGCCTACCAGGTGCTGACCGAGCTGGACGGCAACGAGCGCCTGGTCACCTTCATCGACACCCCCGGTCACGAGGCCTTCACGGCCATGCGTGCCCGTGGTGCGAAGGCCACCGACATCGCGATCCTCGTGGTCGCGGCCGACGACGGCGTCATGCCGCAGACGGTGGAGGCGATCAACCACGCCCAGGCGGCCGACGTGCCGATCGTGGTCGCGGTGAACAAGATCGACAAGGAGGGGGCAAACCCCGACAAGATCCGCCAGCAGCTCACCGAGTACGGCCTCGTCACCGAGGAGTACGGCGGAGACACCATGTTCGTCAACATCTCGGCCAAGCAGGGCACCAACATCGATGCCCTCCTGGAAGCGGTGTTGCTGACCGCGGATGCCTCCCTGGATCTGCGCGCCAACCCGGACATGGACGCCCAGGGTGTCGCCATCGAGGCGCACCTCGACCGTGGTCGCGGCCCCGTCGCGACCGTGCTCATCCAGCGCGGAACGCTGCGGGTCGGCGACTCGATCGTGGCGGGCGACGCCTACGGACGCGTTCGCCGGATGGTCGACGAGCACGGCAACGACGTGCTCGAGGCGCTGCCGTCGCGTCCCGTCCAGGTGGTCGGTTTCACGTCGGTCCCCGGTGCAGGCGACAACCTGCTCGTGGTCGACGAGGACCGCATCGCCCGGCAGATCGCGGATCGTCGCAATGCGCGTAAGCGCAACGCGCTGGCCGCGCGCAGCCGCAAGCGGATCAGCCTCGACGATCTCGATGCAGCGCTCAAGGAGACGAGTCAGCTCAACCTCATCCTCAAGGGTGACAACTCGGGCACCGTTGAGGCGCTCGAGGAGGCCCTGCTCGGCATCCAGATCGACGACGAGGTGCAGTTGCGCGTCATCGACCGCGGTGTCGGTGGCGTGACCGAGACGAACGTGAACCTGGCCTCGGCCTCGAACGCGATCATCATCGGCTTCAACGTCCGGGCCGAGGGCAAGGCAACGGAGCTGGCGAACCGCGAGGGCGTCGACATCCGGTACTACTCGGTGATCTACCAGGCCATCGACGAGATCGAGAAGGCCCTCAAGGGCATGCTCAAGCCGATCTACGAAGAGGTCGAGCTGGGCAAGGCGGAGATCCGCGCGATGTTCCGCTCCTCGAAGGTCGGCAACATCGCCGGCTGCCTGGTCACCTCCGGGTCGATCAAGCGCAACGCCAAGGCACGCCTCCTCCGCGACAGCGTCGTGGTTGCGGAGACGGTCACCATCTCCTCGCTCAAGCGGGAGAAGGAGGACGTCACCGAGGTCCGCGAGGGCTACGAGTGCGGCCTGACCGTCACCTACAACGACATCAAGGTCGGTGACGTGATCGAGGCGTACGAGCTTCGCGAGAAGCCGCGCGACTGAGCAGTGTGACACCTCGTGCGCGCCCCGTCGACCGCTGGTCGGCGGGGCGCGCACTGGGCAGACCGACGGGAGGCTCGTTGTATCTCGGCGCTCTTGAGCTGGACATCCTGCTGGGCGACGTGCGTTCGCTCAAGGAGAAGCGGTCTGTGGTCAAGCCCGTGATCGCTGCCCTGGCCCGATACGGGGTGTCCGTCGCCGAGACCGGCGAGCACGACCGTTACCGGCGTTCACTGCTCGGTGTCGCGGTCGCGAGTGCTGACGTCGGCCATCTCACCGAGGTGCTCGACACCTGCGAGCGTCACGTGGCGGGCCGACCCGAGTTGCAGTTGCTCGCGGTACGGCGAAGGATCTTCGGACCCGAGGATTGACTCGGTGTCCGCATGGAATTGAATGGCTACAACGACGGCAATGCCGTCGGATGATTTCGAGAAGGGACATCCCGTCATGGCAGATCCGGCGAGAGCGCGCAAGCTGGCGAAGCGCATCGCGACGATCGTCGCGTCGGCGATCGGGGGCGAGATCAAGGATCCGCGCCTCGACTTCGTCACCATCACCGACGCCAAGGTCACCGCGGACCTGCACGACGCGACCATCTACTACACGGTTCGTGGTGTCGACCTCGAGACCGAACCCGACTACGAGGGTGCTGCCGCCGGCCTCGCGAAGGCCACCGGATCGCTGCGCTCCAAGGTGGGCGCCGGTACCGGCGTCCGGTTCACCCCGACCCTGACCTTCGTCGCCGACACCGTGCCCGACACGGCCCGGCACATGGAGGAGCTCCTCGCCAAGGCCCGCGCGGCCGACGACGAGGTGGCCCGTGCACGGGCGAACGCAACGCATGCGGGCGAGGCCGATCCGTACAAGGAGCCGCGCTCGGTGGACGACGAGGACGACGACCGGGTCGGCGAGGACGACTAGGGCCCGGGATGACCGTGACCGAGCAGAACTCTGACGTCGACCTGGCAGGCGCGGTCGGGCTGCTGTCCGCCGCCACATCGGTGACGGTGCTGTGCCACATCCAGCCGGATGCGGACACCATCGGCAGCGGACTCGCCCTGGCGATCGTCCTCGAGCGCAAGGGCATCCCCGTTCAGGTGGCATTCGCCCGGCCGGACGAACTGCCCGAGTCGATGAGCGGCCTGCCGGGAACACACCTGCTGGCGGCGGCCTCGGACGTCAAACCCGAGGTGGACCTGTTGGTGACGGTCGACTGCGGTAGCCGCGGTCGGCTCGGTCACCTCGCCGATCGCTTCGACGGCGCGCGCACCAGCCTGGTGATCGATCACCACCGCTCCAACACCCGGTACGCCGAGCACAACCTGGTCGACGAATCGGCCGAGTCGACGACCGCGATCCTCGCGCGCCTCCTCGACGAGTGGGGCGTGGAGATCGATCGGGACATCGCACACTGCCTGTACGCCGGCCTGGTCACCGACACAGGTTCGTTCCGCTGGGTCCAGCCCGGTACCCACCTGCTGGCCGAGCGGCTCATCGACACCGGCATCGAATCGGCGGAGATCGCCCGCGTGCTGCTCGACACCCATCCGTTCGGCTGGCTGCCGATGCTCGCCGCGGTACTCGGCTCGGCGCAGTTGGTCCCCGACTCCGCCGAGGGGCTGGGGCTCGTGTACGCGCTGCTCCGGCACGAGGACACCATCGGGATGCGCTCCGAGGAGATCGAGAGCGTGATCGACATCGTGCGGACCACATCGGAGGCGGAGGTCGCCGCCGTGCTCAAGGAGACCGCACCCGGTCACTGGTCGGTGTCGCTGCGGTCGAAGGCCGCCGTCGATGTCTCGGTCGTCGCCGCTCGGCTCGGCGGGGGCGGACACCGGTTCGCGTCCGGGTACACCGCGGAGGGCGACAGCGAGTACGTCGTCGCCGCGCTGCTCGGCGCCCTCTCCTGAGAGACCTTGGCTGAGCAGACCGCCCGGCGGAGCCGGGCCGAACCGTCCGCCTCGCGGATTCTGGGGCTCGCGCTGCCCGCACTCGGCGTGCTGGCCGCCGAACCGCTGTACCTGCTCTTCGACATCGCGGTGGTCGGCAGGCTCGGCGCGCTCGCGCTGGCCGGGCTGGCCGTCGGCGGGCTGATCCTGGCGCAGGTCAGTACCCAGCTCACCTTCCTGTCCTACGGCACCACCGCCCGCGCCGCCCGGATGCACGGCTCGGGCGACGAGGCGGGCGCGGTCCGCGAGGGCGTGCAGGCCACCTACCTGGCCGTGGGCATCGGGCTGGGGATCATCGCCGCGGTCCAGGTCCTGGCCGAGCCGGTCACCTCGCTGATCGCCGGCGGTGGTGACATCGCCGCGGAGGCGCTGTCGTGGCTGCGCATCGCGGTGTTCGGCGCGCCCCTGATCCTGGTGGCGATGGCGGGCAACGGCTGGATGCGCGGGGTCCAGAACACGGTGCGCCCGCTGCGCTTCGTGCTGGTGGGACTCGGGCTGTCGGCCGTGCTGTGCCCGGTTCTGGTGCACGGCCTCCTCGGCGCGCCGCGCTGGGAGTTGATCGGCTCCGCGGTCGCGAATGTCGTCGGGCAGGCCGTCACCGCGGTGTTCTTCGTCGTGGCGCTGCTGCGGCAGGCCCGCTCCGCGGGCTTGGGGGTTTCCCTGCGGCCGGACTCGGCGGTGATGCGGGCCCAGATCGTGCTCGGCCGGGACCTGATCCTGCGGAGCCTCGCCTTCCAGGCCTGCTTCCTGTCGGCGGCCGCCGTCGCGGCCCGGTTCGGGGCGGCCGCGGTCGCCGCCCATCAGGTGGTGCTGCAGCTCTGGAACCTGGTGGCGCTGACCCTGGACTCGCTCGCGATCGCCGCGCAGACGTTGGTCGGTGCGGCGCTCGGTGCGGGCAGGGCGGCCCAGGCGAAGGGGCTCGCGCGCCGGCTCACCGAGTGGTCGACGGTGTTCGCGGTGGCGCTGGCCGCGGCGTTCGCGCTCGGGCACACGGTGATTCCGGAGCTGTTCACCGACGACGTAGCCGTCCTCGGCCAGATCGACGTCATCTGGTGGTTCTTCGTCGCGATCATGCCGGTCGCCGGGGTGGTCTTCGCGCTGGACGGGGTGTTGCTCGGCGCGGGCGACGCGCCGTTCCTGCGCAATGCGACGCTCGGTTGTGCGATCGTCGGATTCCTGCCGCTGATCTGGCTCTCGCTCGTGCGGGACTGGGGTCTGGCGGGAATCTGGTCGGGGCTTACGGTGTTCATGGTGCTGCGGATGCTGGCCGTCGTGTGGCGGGTGGGTTCCGGCCGATGGGCAGTGACCGGTGCCGATATTCAGGCGGGAAGGTAGTGCACGTGACGCGCAAGCTGTGGGCGGTGAGCGACACCCATGTAGGGCATCGTGGGAATCGTCCGATCACCGAGGAGCTCTACCCGGATTCGCCGGAGGACTGGCTGATCCTCGCTGGCGACGTCTCGGAGAAGACCGACGACATCGCGTGGGCGCTGAAACTGCTCCGCAGCCGGTTCGAGAAGGTGATCTGGGTGCCCGGCAACCACGAACTGTGGACCACGGCCAAGGATCCCGTCCAGATCCACGGTGCGGCCCGATACGACTACCTGGTCGCGATGTGCCGCGAGCTCGACGTGATCACGCCCGAGGATCCCTATCCGGTGTGGGAGGGCGAGGGCGGCCCCGCCACCCTCGTTCCGATGTTCCTGCTCTACGACTACACGTTCCGGCCGCCGGGATCGATCTCCAAGGCGCACGCGCTGCAGATCGCGCGGGACAAGAACGTGGTCGCCACCGACGAGTTCCTGCTCTCCTGCGAGCCGTACAGCACCAGGGAGGCGTGGTGTCACGCCCGGGTGGAGTCGACCCGGGCGCGGCTGGACGCGCTGGACCCCACCATCCCGACGGTGCTGATCAATCACTTCCCGCTGGTCCGCGAGCCCACCTCGGTGCTGTTCTACCCGGAGTTCTCGCTCTGGTGCGGCACCGAGCTGACGGCCGACTGGCACACCCGGTACAACGCCATCTGCAGCGTGTACGGCCACCTGCACATCCCGCGCACCACCTACTACGACGGCGTCCGCTTCGAGGAGGTCTCGCTCGGCTATCCGCGTGAGTGGCAGCGCCGTGGGATGCCCGAGCGGCTGCTGCGCCAGATCCTGCCGGTGCCGGAGTACCCGCCGGGCACGCTGAACAAGTGGGGCGGCCACTTCAAGGTCACCCCGGAGCAGGAAGCCGAGTTCGATGCGATGAGGGCGGGGCGCGCGTGATCGAGAAGATTCTGCCGACCGGCGTCGCGTTCGCCGAGCTGTTCGAGGATCCGCCGGGACTCGTGCCGCACCCGCAGGAGGAGTCGCTGATCTCCAGGGCGGTCGAGAAGCGCCGCCGCGAGTTCACCAGCGCGCGGCACTGCGCGCGGGTCGCGCTCGACAAGCTCGGCATGGACCCGGCGCCGATCCTCAAGGGCGAGCGGGGTGTTCCGCTGTTCCCGCGCGGGGTGGTCGGCAGCCTGACGCATTGCGACGGCTACCGCGGCGCGGTCCTTGGCTACTCGATGCAGGTGCGGTCGGTCGGCATCGACGCGGAACCGCACGGCCCGCTGCCGGACGGTGTCCTCGACGCGGTCAGCCTGCCGGAGGAGCGCACCGCGATCGCGGCCGCCGAGGCGGGCGTCGTGCACTGGGACCGGATCCTCTTCTGCGCCAAGGAGGCGACCTACAAGGCCTGGTTCCCGGTGACCGGACGCTGGCTCGGGTTCGAGGACGCGCACATCACCTTCACCCTGTCCGAGGCCGCAGAGGGCGCGGCGGCGGGCACCTTCCACTCGAAGCTGCTGGTGCCGGGGGAGGCGACGTCGGGCCCGCCGCTGACCTCCTTCGACGGCCGCTGGATGGTCGCCGACGGCCTGGTGATCACCGCGATCACCGTCCAGTAGTCTCGAAACCCGTGTCTTCTCACCGCAAACCGTCCTCCGGCCTCGTTGGCGCCGGGCTGCTGATCGTCGACAAGGACGCGGGGATGACCAGCCACGACGTCGTGGCGCGGTGTCGCAAGATCCTGAACACACGCAAGGTCGGGCATGCGGGCACCCTCGATCCGATGGCCACCGGCGTGCTGGTGCTCGGCGTCGAGCGGGCCACCAAGCTGCTCGGGCTGCTGGCCCTGACCACCAAGGCGTATGCGGCGACGATCCGGCTGGGCCAGTCGATGACCACCGACGACGCCGAGGGCGAGCTGATATCGGAGGCCGACGCCTCCGCCGTCACCGACGCCGAGATCGCGGCCGTGATGGCCACGCTGACCGGCGACATCTCCCAGGTCCCGGCCAGCGTCAGCGCGATCAAGGTGGACGGGCAGCGGGCCCACAAGCTGATCCGCGCGGGCGAGGAGTTCGAACTCAAGGCCCGGCCCGTCACGGTGGACCGGTTCGCGCTGACCGAGACCAGGCGCGACGGACCGTTCGTCGACCTCGACGTGGAGGTCGAGTGCTCGTCCGGAACCTATGTCCGGGCGCTGGCCCGCGACCTGGGTGCCGCGCTCGGCGTCGGCGGACACCTGACCGTGCTGCGGCGCACCCGGGTCGGCCCGTTCACCCTGGAGCACGCGCGCACCCTCGAGGCGCTCGCCGAGGACCCGGCGGTCAGCCTCGACATCGATCAGGCCGCCCAGACCGCGTTCGCCCACCGGCAGATCACCGCGGACGAGGCCGAGTCGATCAGCCAGGGTCGGTGGCTCGAGCCGATCGGGATCCCGGGCACCTACGCGGCCATCGACCCGGGCGGCCACACGATCGCACTGCTGCAGGAGCGCGGCAGGCGAGCCAGCTCGGTGATGGTGGTCCGCCCGGCGACGCTGCGCGAGCACTGACGCTCAGCGGGTGAGGAGCCGCCGCAGCTCGGCCGTGATCGTCTCGGGTGACTCCTCCGCCATGAAGTGGCCGACGGCGAGCGTGCGGTGCACGAGGTCGGTTGCCCAGGCGCCCCAGAGGGCGGCCGCGTCGTACCCGAGCCGGGCGCCCCAGTCCTGCTGGACCACCAGCGTCGGCATCGGGAGGGTTCGGCCCTGCGCGCGGTCGGCGCGGTCGTGCTCGAGGTCGATGCCCGCCGAGGCGCGGTAGTCCGCCACGATCGACGGCACGGCCTCGCGCGATGCCCGCAGGTACTCGGCGCGGACCTCCGCCGGGATGGCGTCGGGGCGGCCCGTCCAGCCGTCGAGGAACGACCCGAAGAACCCGTCGGCGGTGCTCTCGATCATCACCTCGGGCAGACCCGCCGGCTGGGCCATGAGGTACAGGTGCCACGCGACCCGCGCGTCGGCGCCGCGCAGGATCTCCCACATGTCCAGCGTCGGCAGCACGTCGAGGGTCGCCAGGTGTGTGACCGCGCCGGGATGGTCGAGCGCCGTCCGGAACGCGACGAGGGCGCCGCGGTCGTGCCCGGCGAGCGCGAACCGCTCGAACCCGAGCTCGCGGGCGAGCGCCACGACGTCGGAACCCATCGTGCGCTTGGCGTAGGTGCTCTCATCCGTTGCGATCGGCTTGTCGCTCGCGCCGTAGCCGCGCAGGTCGGGGCAGATGACCGTGTGGTCGTGCGCCAGGTCGGCGGCGACGTGCCGCCACATGAGGTGCGTCTGCGGGAAGCCGTGCAGCAGGACAATCGCGTCGCCCTGTCCGCCGACCGCCGTGTGGAGCGCGACGCCGTCGGCCGCGCGCACGTGTCGGGTCTCGAAGCCGGGAATGGTGGGGGTCATCGGATTCCTTCGTGGGAGGGGATCTTGTGGGGGACGCCCACGAGCCTCCGGCACGCCGATCAGCACCGGATCAGTGCCGATCCGGCAGGCATGTCCGCCCGGTCCCGCGTTTACGCTGGCGAGGTGCGGGACGACGGGCGGGCGAGCGGCGAGGCCCGGGTCCGTGTCCTAGGGCCGACGGCCGCCTGGAACGACGACGGGACCCGGCTCGACCTGCGCGGTCCACGGCACCGGGAGCTCCTGGCCCGGCTGGTAGCCGCGCACGGACGCGCCGTGCCGGTGGCGACCCTGGTCGACGACCTGTGGGACGACTCGCCTCCGGCCCGCGCCGTGGGGACCGTGCGCACCTTCGTCGCGGACCTGAGGGCTGCGCTCGAGCCCGCGCGGCCGGCCCGCTCTCCCGCGCGCGTCCTGGTGACCGAGGGCAGCGGGTATGCCCTGCGGCTGCCCGACTCGGCCGTCGATGCCTGGAGTGCCGAGGCCGCGGTGGCCGGTTCGGTGGACGCCCCCGCCGAGCGTGTCGTGCGTGCGCTCGGGCCGGTCGTCGTCGACTGGCCCGTCGACTCGTACCCCGACGTGGCGGACCGTGCATGGGCGGGGCCCGAGCGGGTGCGGCTCGCAGCACTGCGCTCGATCGCGGTCGAGCGGCTGGTCGGCGCGCTCACGGAGACCGGGCGCGCCGACGAGGCCGTGACGCTGGCGACCCCGCACGTCGACGCGTCCCCGTGGCGCGAGGAGGGCTGGCGGTTGCTGGCCCTTGCCCTCTACCGCGCGGGTCGGCAGGCGGAGGCCCTCGACGCCCTGCGCCGCGCGCGTGCGGTCCTGCGCGACGAGCTCGGCCTCGACCCGTCCGCGGCGCTCACCGGCCTGGAGGCGGACATCCTGCGGCACGACCCGCGCGTGCAGGAACCTGAGGACGTGTTCCGGCGCGTCGCGGACGACTCCCTGCGCGTGCTCGGCCCTGGATCGCGCGCCCGTCTCGAGACCACCGTGAGCATGCTCCGCCGGATGGCCGTGTCCGCCCCCGCTCCCGCCGAGCCGCACGAGGATCTGCTCGCCGCCGGGACGGCCGCGGAGGAGCTCGGGGACCCGGTCCTCACCGCACGGGTCCTCGGGGGCTTCGACGTGCCGAGCGTCTGGCCGCGCAGCGACGACCCGGAACGCTCCGGGCAGCTCGCCGCGCTCGCCTGGCGCACCCTGGCGGCCCTGCCCGACGACGCCGCGCCGACCGCCAGGGCGAGGCTGCACGTGCTGGCCGCCGTCGAGACGCGCGGACTGCCAGGGACATCGGGCCGCGCCCACGCCGAGGACGCGGTCCGCCTCGCCCGCGAGCTCCACAACCCGGCGCTGCTGTGCTCAGCGCTCGGCGCCCTCGCCGTGCACACGTGCGACCGTGCCGGGCTCGCCGCCGAGCGCGACCGGATCGGCGCGGAGATCATTCCCCTCGCGCGCACCCACGACCTCCCGACCCCGGAGGTACAGGGGCTGCTGCTGCGCCTACAGGCGGCGGGCGCTCTTGGCAGGTCAGGCGACGGCGACGCGCTCGCCCGTGAGATCGGGGCCGTCTCGGCCCGCCACGAGCGCCCGCGCGCGCCCGTCCTCGTCGCCTGGTACCGCGCGATGCGCGCGGCAGAGGACCGGGCTCCGGATGCCGCGGACCGCTATGCCCTGGCCGACCGGGCGCTCCGGGGAGCGGGCATGCCCGGCGTCGCGGACGGCCTGCTCCCGCTCGCGCTGCTCGGGCTCGACCTGATCCGCGGGCGCACAACCGAAGTCGCGACGGACGGCTGGGGGCCGTACGTCCCGTGGGTGCGACCGCTCGCCGTCGCGCGTGGTGGCGACCCGGACGCGGCGCGGGCGCTCCTCGACGGCCTCGCCGCCCCGCCGCCAGGACTGCTGCTCGAGGCGCTGTGGTGCGTTGTCGCCCAGGCGGCGCTGGAGACGGGTCACGAGGGCGTGGCGGACCGCGCACGCGCGGCCCTCGCCCCCGCGCGCGACGAGGTCGCAGGCGCGGGCAGCGGGATGCTGACGTTCGGACCGGTCGCGGACTGGCTCGCGCGGCTGGGGTGCTGACGGCGCCGCGCGGGCGAGTCTGGATGTCATGTCGCGTGCTGTGATCTCTGACGTGGCGTTGGCCGTGATCGGGCCGCTGTTCCCGATGGCGAAGGCGACTGGGAGTCAGGCGCAATTGCGGACGTTATCGGCTAGAGGTGTACCGCCGTACGGACAAGGTCGGCGACGGCTTGGGATCTGCTGTGTGGTGGCCAGGCGATGACGGTCGTGACGGCCGGTGCGTCCGGCACGGGCACGATGGCGTGATCGCCGCGTAGCTGTGCTCGGAGCGATTCGGGCATGAGCGCGCAGGCCCGGCCGAGCGTGATCAGCTGGGTCAATTGGGTATGGTCGCGAACCTTCGGGCCGGGGCCGTCGGGATAACTCCCATCCCGTCGAGGCCAGCGTGGCAGGGGCAGGTCCGTCATGGCGTTGACCTCGGCCATCGACATGTGGGGTCGGTTGGCAAGGGGGTGCTCCGCGGGCAGGACCACGACCTGGTGTTCGGTGTGCAGGTCCTCGGTGTCGAATCCGGCCGTCGTGTCGTAGGGCAGCTGGAGCAGAGCAACGTCGGCACGCCCGTTGCGTAGCAGGCCTTCAGGTTCGCCGGGCCCGCAGAGCATCACCTCGACTGCGACAGCGGAGGGGTCGGCGGCGTAGGCGTCCAACAGCTTCGACAACAGTTCTCTGGACGCTCCTGCCTTGGCGGCCAGTACCACGCCGGCCCGGTCGGTGGCGGCGCGGCGGGTGCGGCGCTCGGCGGCTTCGACCGCTTCGAGGGCCAGCCGGGCCTCCTGCAGAAGCACCGACCCCGCCTTGGTCAAAGTGATTGCGCGAGCGGTGCGGTGCAGCAGGACGACTCCGAGCCGCCGTTCGAGCTGCTGGATGGCTCGCGATAGTGGTGGTTGTGCGATCGAGAGCCGTTGTGCCGCCCGTCCGAAGTGCAACTCCTCGGCGACGGCGACGAAGTATCGCATCTCCCGCGTCTCCACCAGGCCATGGTATCCGGCGATGACCACGACCAATACCCGTGCGGTATCGCCGCCCACCCGATCGGTCTTGGACGCTGCACCCGGAATCGCGGCACGATCGGCGGTGTGAGTGAACAGACGATTGCGCTGGTGACCGGCGCGAACAAGGGAATCGGATACGAGATCGCCGCTGGCCTGGGCGCGCTCGGCTGGCGAATCGGTGTGGGCGCGCGTGATCGGCAACGCCGCGACACCGCGGTGGAGAAGCTGCGCGCGGCTGGGACCGATGCGTTCGGTGTGCCGCTCGACGTGACCGACGACGCAAGTGTGGCCGCGGCGGCCGAATTGATCGTCGACCATGCCGGAGGGCTAGATGTTCTGGTCAACAATGCCGCGATCACCGGCGATGTGCCGCAGACACCGACCACGGTCGATCCCACGACCGTGCGAATCGTCGTGGAAACCAACGTGATCGGGGTCATGCGGGTGACCAACGCGATGCTGCCGATGCTGCGCGCCTCGGCGTCACCGCGAATCGTCAACATGTCCAGCAGCGTCGGCTCGCTCGCCCTGCACACCACACCTGGCGTCGACATGGGCCCGGTTCCCGCCGCCTACTTGGCCTCGAAGACCTTCCTCAACGCCCTCACCATCCAGTACGTCAAGGAACTGGGTGACACCAACATTTTGATCAACTCCGGCTGTCCGGGTTTCACTGCCACCGACCTCAACGGTTTTCGCGGTGTCCGTACACCGCAACAGGGTGCGGCCGTCGCGATTCGCCTCGCGACCTTGCCCGACGACGGCCCGACCGGCGGATTCTTCGACGACGCGGGAACGGTGCCCTGGTGACACGACATCCAGACTCGCCCGCAGGGCACCAAAACGGGTTTGGCAACACGCCCTAGCCCGAATCGGGCGAATCCTCGACCCGCACCCCCGGCCGCAGGAGTCGCCAGGCCAGCACCAGCAGCGCCGCGACGCCGAGCAGGAGCAGCAGGGCTGTCGTCGGGACGGCGTCGCCGAGCCGCATGACCTGGGTCTCCAGCGTGAAACCGGTATCGGCCCCGACGGTTCCGGCCAGGGCCGAGGTGCCGTCGGACACGAGGAACAGGACGCCGACGGCAATGAAGAAGACCCCGGAGATCAGCGATGTGGTGTGCAGGTGGAAGCGGCCGACCGTGATGGCCCGACCTCGCAGCCAGCGGCGATGACCCAGATCGAAGCGATCCCAGAGGATCGCCATCAGGAACAGCGGCATGGCCATCCCGAGGGCGTAGACGGCCAGCAGTGAACCACCGTGGAGGGGAGAGGAACTCAGCGCCGCAACGGTGAGGATCGAGCCCAGAATGGGGCCGACACAGAACCCGGACAGGCCGTAGACCATGCCGAGCAGGTAGACGGCGCCACCCCTGTCGGAGCGGCCGTGCTCCGCCATCGTGCGCTGCGCGAACTCGAATGAGAAACCGCGGCCGAGGATCTGGAGGATGCCCAGCACGATGATGGTCACCCCGCCGATGGTGATCACCGTGTCGCGGTGCCGGGTCAGCACCCCGCCCAGGAGGGAACCGGCCGCGCCCAGCGGCACGAGAGTCGTGCACAGGCCCAGGTAGAACGTGCCGGTGCGGGTGAGCAGCTTGCCGGTGGAGTTGAAGGAGTAGGCGAAGAAGCTGGGCAGCAGCAGCGCGCTGCACGGGCTGAGCAGGGCGAGGAGCCCGCCGAGGAAGGCCGCGCCGTAGCCGATTCCGAAGCCCACTACCGACCCGCCTCGGTGTCATCCTGGAGTCCGGCTTCGATGACCGCGATCATCTGCTCGATCGGACGCGCGCCGAGGACCGGCCTGCCGTTGATCAGGAAAGCGGGGGTGGAATTGATGCCGATGCCGACCGCCTCGTCGACATCGGTGGTGACGGCGGCGCGCGCGGCGTCGGAATCCATGTCGGCGCGGAACCTGGTCAGGTCCGCGACTCCGACTTGCCCGGCCCATTCGGTCAGCCGATCGGCGGTGTAGACGCCGGTGTTCTTCTTGGCGGGCGAGTGTTCGAACATGATCGCGTGCATTTCCGGGAACTTGCCCTGTTGCCCGGCCGCCCATGCGGCGCGCGCCGCGAGCTCGGATTCGTCGCCGAAGATGGCGAGGTTGCGCCATTCGATCCGCAACTGGCCGCTGTCGACGTACTTCTCGATCAGCGCGGGCTCGGTGTTCTGTGCGAACTGGCGGCAGAACGGGCACTGGAAGTCGGAGTACTCGATCATGACCACGGGTGCGGTCACCGAGCCCCGTGCCATCGGATCGGCGGCGTCGCGGCGCGCGAATGCGGCCAGCTGTCGGTACATCTCGCTCTCGCCGGACTGCGTCGCCGCGGCCGTGTCCGGCCGTTCGGACTCGGTGCGATCACCGATCTGTGAGATCGCGAGGAAGAGCAATCCGACCGCCGCGAGGAGGGCGAGCGCCGCGCCGATCTTGCGGGCGGGTGAACCGGGGCGAAGCGGTGTGGGAGCGGACTTTCTGGCACGACTCTGGGAACGGTTGGACATGGGGGATGGCTCCTGACTGGGCGCGCGCCGACTCGGTTGGCGCGCGAAACCGCGAATTGAGGACATGACGAAGCCCGGCCCGAGCACCGCCCATCGGGGCGACGTCGAGGCCGGGAACGGTCGTCTAAATTCGCAGAATTGTGGTCAGGTCCAGGGCCGGCGACGGCGGACCGTTCGTGTCGACCGGTCCGGAGCCGGTGTGGATCGAGCGCCCGAGCATCACCGGCGCGGGTGCGTGGTGGGCGGCGAGCGGAATCCGAAGGTCCTCGCGATGGGGAACCCCCGCCTGGATCGGCGCGACCGGGGCGGCCGGATCCTTGCGACAGGCGGGCGACTTGCCGATGGCATCGCGTTGATCGGCGGTGACCGGCGCGGAATGAGCGAGCGCGGAACCGTCGGCGACCACGGTCCGCTCGGCGAGCGGGCAGGCCGCGATGATCCCGATGATCAATCCGAGGAATGCGGTCAGCACGCCGCCCAGCAGCATGGTCCTGCGCCGCGGAGAGGGCCGCCGATGCGACCCGGATCGGGAACTCACTCGCCGCACCAGGTCAGCCCTCGACGAGCCAGATCGCCTCGGCGGCCGGATTGCCCAGGTCAACGGTGTCGTCGACGCCGTCCCCGAGCCGGACCGAGACGGTGCCTGCGAAGTCGCGCCGCTCGACCACAGTGATCGTCAGGTCGAGGGCGATCCCCACCGTGTCGAAGTACCGCAGCATTGCCGGGTCGGAGTCGGAGATCCGCGCCACCCGGCCGCTCTCGCCGTCCGCGAAATCGCTGAGCTGCCGGGCGGGCGGGGTCGGGATCGCGCCGTCGGCGGTCGGGATCGGGTCGCCGTGCGGGTCCCGCTCCGGATGGCCCAGCTTCGCGTCGATCCGGGCGATCATCAGCTCCGAGACCGCGTGCTCGAGGACCTCGGCCTCGTCGTGGACCTCGTCCCAGCCGTAGCCGAGCTCGTTGACCAGGAAGGTCTCGATCAGCCGATGCCTGCGGACCATGCCGATCGCGGCGGCCCGGCCCCGGTCGGTCAGCGCGATCGATCCGTAGCGGGCGTGGTCGACCAGACCCTGGCCCGCGAGCTTGCGGATCGCCTCGGACACGGTGGAGGCAGACACCCCGATCTTCTCGGAGAGCATCTTCGTCGAGACGTGCTCGCCGGACCATTCGCCGGCCGTCCAGATCACCTTGAGGTAGTCCTGCGCGACGGTGGTCAGGGATTCCGGCGCCGCCGCGCTCCCGGTCTCGCTCGGTCCACTCTTGCTCTCGGCCACGATCATGAGCTTAGGCAATGCACGCCTGCGGGTGTGAGCCGACACTCTCGGGACCCGGGGTCGGGGGACCGGACAGGGGGATTCGCGGGGGATAGGGGCTCGGGACACGGGCCTGCCCCTATTCGACCCCTAACGCGTGTCCGGCATCCCACCAGAGCCCCTTAGCGCTGGTATCAATATGCGATGACCTCCACGATGATGACCGACACGACGACCACCGACGAGGTGACGGCTGCGTCGGCGCCCTCGGGTGGCCCCACGGCTTCCGCCCCGGTCTCGACGGCTCGGCTCACCGCCGACGAGCGCCGCCGCCAACTGATCGAGTGCGCGCTGGACATCGCCGAACGCGGCGGGATCGGGGCGGTCACGGTGCGGGCGATCGCACGGGAGGCTGGCATATCCCTGGGGATGGTGCACTACTGCTTCGCTAGCAAGGAAGCGCTCCTCACGGAGATGGCGGAGCGGCTGGTGTACGAGCTGAGCACGGCCTCGCAGATGGTGCTGGCCGCGGTGGGCCATGCAACGCAGGCGGACGGCCGGGCGGGACTGCGTGAGTTCGTCGGGATCGGGCTGAAGGCCATGTGGTCGATCGTCGAGGCCAATCCGAACCGCAGGTTGCTGACCTATGAGATCGCCACGCATGCCATGCGCCTGCGCGAGGCGGGATCGCCGGATGCGGGCGATGTCGTCGGCGAGCAGTACCGGATCATGGACCGCGAGGTCACGGCGTTTCTCGTCGAATGTGCGGACCGCACCGGGATGGTCTGGACGGAGCCGGTCGCGTCGATCGCGCACCGCAGCCTGTCCATCGTCGACGGTCTGGTGCTGCGCTGGTTGGTCGATCGGGACACCGATGCGATCGCCCTCGGGCTCGTCGAGGTCGCGAATGCGATCGCCGCGAAGGCCGTCGAGTCCTGAGCCGAAGGTGACGCACTCGGACCGGGGCCGTAGGCTGCCACTCGTGCAGAGATGGCGTGGTCTCGACGAAGTGCCTGCCGACTGGGGTCGTTGCGTTCTCACGATCGGCGTTTTCGATGGCGTGCACCGTGGGCACGCGCAACTGATCAGCAGAGCGGTCAAGGCTGCCAGCGAGCGTGGAATCGCAAGTGTGCTCATGACTTTCGATCCGCATCCGGCCGAGGTCGTGCGCGCGGGAAGTCACCCAGCGCAGTTGACGACGCTCGCGCGCAGGGCGGAACTGGCCGAGGAACTCGGCATCGACGTCTTTTGCGTGATGCCGTTCACCCCGGAGTTCATGAAGCTGACCCCCGAGCGCTACGTGCACGAGATCCTCGTGGAGCGGCTGCACGTCGCGGAGGTGGTGGTCGGCGAGAACTTCACCTTCGGGCGCAAGGCGGCCGGCAACGTGGACCTGCTGCGCAAGACCGGCGAACGGTTCGGCTTCGCGGTCGACGGGGTCAGCCTGCTGGCCGAACATGCGGTGACCTTCTCGTCGACGTACATCCGTTCGTGCGTGGACGCGGGCGACGTCGCGGCCGCGTCCGAGGCGCTGGGTCGACCACACCGGGTCGAGGGAGTGGTGGTGCACGGTGACGGGCGCGGCCGCCAGCTCGGCTTCCCCACGGCGAACATCGCGCCCCCGATGTACTCGGCGATCCCCGCGGACGGCGTGTACGCGGCCTGGTTCACCGTCCTGGGTGCCGGACCGCTGACCGGAACCGTCGTTCCTGGCGAGCGGCACCAGGCGGCGGTGTCGGTGGGCACCAACCCGACCTTCTCCGGACGCACCCGCACGGTCGAGGCGTTCGTGCTCGACGGTGAGGCCGATCTGTACGGCCAGCACGTCGCGGTCGACTTCGTCGAGCGACTGCGCGGCATGGAGAAGTTCGACTCGGTCGATGAACTCGTCGCGCAGATGGGCCGGGACGCGGAGCGCTCGCGCGAGATCCTGATCGAGGCGGACCTGCGTCACGGCGAATAGTTCGCCCCGTATGCCCTGGTAGTATCTCCTGTCGGTGTGTGCTGCGGTCCGCGGTGGCCGCACCAACTGGGGCGAACACCTTCGTGTGCGAGCCCCGGTTCCAATCACGCGGACGTCAGTTACAGGAGATTCACAGTGGCTTTGACCACCGAACAGAAGAAGGTCGTCCTCGGCGAGTACGGCCTGCACGAGACCGACACCGGTTCGCCGGAGGCGCAGGTGGCGATGCTCACCAAGCGCATCGTCGACCTCACCGAGCACCTGAAGAAGCACAAGCACGACCACCACTCCCGCCGCGGCCTGCTGCTGCTGGTCGGACGCCGTCGTCGCCTGCTCAAGTACGTCCAGAAGGTCGACATCGCGCGTTACCGCTCGCTGATCGAGCGTCTGGGCCTGCGTCGATAATTCGGCGTACACGGTGACCCGCGACACGTTGCGGGTCATCTGGACGTGAACTTCCCGGTAGCCAGCGAGCCGAGTGCATAGACTTGGCCTCGCTGGCTACCGGCGTTTTTCACGCCGCAGCTTTAGCATCGGATCCACGGGATCCAGCCGTACGTACCTGAAGCCGTGGCGTCGGTCCTCGGTAGTGGTCACTCGGACGCGTCGATCTCACGACGGCGCCAATCCGGAGGGCTTCGATCGATGACCGCCTCCGCGCAGCGATGTTCCCGCCCGCCTCGGGCGCTGGACCGTCGTGATGGTGCGCGTCGCCGCCAGGAGGGCTGCGACGCCCGCACACGGATACGGCAAAAGACGAGAGGACGAGAAGAGAAAAGATGACAGAGAATTCCGCAGTAGAGGTCGACGAGGGCGTGTTCGAATCCACCGCCGTGATCGACAACGGGAGCTACGGCACCCGCACCATCCGTTTCGAGACCGGTCGTCTCGCGCAGCAGGCCGCAGGCGCCGTCGTCGCCTACCTGGACGACGAGACCATGCTGCTGTCGGCCACCACGGCCAGCAAGCACCCCAAGGAGCACTTCGACTTCTTCCCCCTCACGGTGGACGTCGAGGAGCGCATGTACGCCGCCGGCCGCATCCCCGGCTCCTTCTTCCGTCGTGAGGGCCGTCCCTCCACCGACGCGATCCTGACCTGCCGTCTGATCGACCGGCCGCTGCGCCCGTCCTTCGTCGACGGCCTGCGCAACGAGATCCAGGTCGTCGTCACGGTCCTGAGCCTGGACCCGAAGGACCTATACGACGTGGTCGCGATCAACGCCGCCTCGGCGTCGACGCAGATCGCCGGCCTTCCGTTCTCCGGCCCGGTCGGTGGCGTGCGTGTCGCGCTGCTCACCTCGGACGAGAACAAGAAGGGCCAGTGGGTTGCCTTCCCGACCGTCGAGCAGCTCGAGACCGCGGTCTTCGACATGGTCGTCGCCGGCCGCATCGTCTCCGGTTCCGGTGACGACGCCGACGTCGCGATCATGATGGTCGAGGCCGAGGCCCCCGCACACGTGATCGAGCTGATCGAGGGCGGCGCGCAGGCGCCGACCGAGGCGATCGTGGCCGAGGGCCTCGAGGCAGCCAAGCCGTTCATCGCGCGTCTGTGCACCGCGCAGCAGGCACTCGCCGCCAAGGCCGCCAAGCCGACCGGCGACTACCCGGTGTTCCCGGCCTACCAGGACGACGTCTTCGCCGCCGTGGAGAAGGCCGCAGCCGACAAGCTCAGCGCCGCACTGACCATCGCGGGCAAGCAGGAGCGCGACGACAAGACCGACGAGATCAAGGTCGAGGTCCTCGAGCTGGTCGCCCCGAACTTCGAGGGTCGCGAGAAGGAGATCGGCGCGGCGTTCCGCTCGCTGACCAAGAAGCTCGTGCGCCAGCGGATCCTCAAGGACCACTTCCGCATCGACGGCCGCGGCATCACGGACATCCGTTCGCTGTCGGCCGAGGTCGCGGTCATCCCGCGGGCCCACGGCTCCGCGCTGTTCGAGCGTGGCGAGACCCAGATCATGGGCGTCACCACCCTCGACATGGTCAAGATGGCGCAGCAGATCGACTCGCTGGGGCCCGAGACCAGCAAGCGCTACATGCACCACTACAACTTCCCGCCGTACTCCACCGGTGAGACCGGTCGCGTCGGCTCGCCGAAGCGTCGCGAGATCGGCCACGGCGCCCTCGCCGAGCGCGCCCTGATGCCGGTGCTGCCGAGCCAGGACGAGTTCCCGTACGCGATCCGTCAGGTCTCGGAAGCGTTGAGCTCCAACGGTTCCACCTCGATGGGTTCCGTCTGTGCCTCGACCCTGTCGCTGCTCAACGCCGGTGTGCCGCTGAAGGCTCCGGTCGCGGGCATCGCCATGGGCCTGGTCTCCGACCAGGTCGACGGTGAGACCCGGTACGTGGCGCTGACCGACATCCTCGGTGCCGAGGATGCGTTCGGCGACATGGACTTCAAGGTCGCGGGCACGAAGGACTTCGTCACGGCGCTGCAGCTGGACACGAAGCTCGACGGCATCCCGTCCAAGGTGCTGGCAGGCGCGCTCTCGCAGGCGCACGATGCCCGCACCACGATCCTCGAGGTCATGGCCGAGGCCATCGACACCCCGGACGAGATGAGCCCGTACGCCCCGCGCGTCACGGCCATCAAGGTGCCGGTGGACAAGATCGGCGAGGTCATCGGGCCCAAGGGCAAGATGATCAACTCGATCACCGAGCAGACCGGTGCGAACATCTCCATCGAGGACGACGGCACCGTGTTCGTCGGCGCCACCGATGGTCCGTCTGCGCAGGCCGCGATCGACATGATCAACGCCATCGCCAACCCGCAGCTGCCCAAGGTGGGCGAGCGCTTCCTCGGCACGGTCGTCAAGACCACCGCCTTCGGCGCGTTCGTCTCGCTGCTCCCGGGCCGCGACGGACTGGTGCACATCTCGAAGCTGGGCAACGGCAAGCGGATCGCCAAGGTCGAGGACGTGGTCAACGTGGGCTCCAAGCTCCGCGTCGAGATCGCCGACATCGACAACCGTGGCAAGATCTCGCTGATCCCCGTCGAGGACGAGTCCTCGGCATCGGACGCGCCTGCTGACGCGGCCGCCGACGAGGCGACCGACTCGGAGTAGATCCGGCCCTATCGGCTGGTTGAACACCGGTGCTCCCGCGCGCACGCGCGGGAGCACCGGTGTTTTCGAATCCCACCCGGTGTGTACTGTTTGAGCCCCACATCCGCACAGCTGACGAGGACCGTAGACCCACTTCATGGCCGCACACAATCGCAGTCGAACCTCCGCACTGACGACCAGATCCCAGGACTTCGGAGTCCGGCGAACCGTGCTCCCCGGCGGTCTGCGGGTGGTCACCGAGCACATGCCGGGCGTCCGCTCCGCGTCGGTTGGCGTGTGGGTCGGGGTCGGGTCTCGCGACGAGCAACCGTCGGTGGCGGGAGCCGCGCACTTCCTCGAGCACCTGCTGTTCAAGTCGACCCCGACCCGCAGTGCTCTGGAGATCGCCCAGGTGGTCGACGGCATCGGCGGCGAGCTCAATGCGTTCACCTCCCGCGAGCACACCTGCTTCTACGCGCACGTGCTCGACGACGACCTGCCGCTGGCCATCGACCTGGTCAGCGATGTCGTGTTGCGTGGACGCTGCCGCTCCGACGACGTCGACGTCGAGCGCCAGGTGGTGCTCGAGGAGATCTCGATGCGCGACGACGACCCCGAGGACCTGCTCGGCGACGACTTCCTGACCGCGCTCTTCGGGGACCACCCGGTGGGCCGCCCGGTGATCGGCAGCGTCGAGTCGATCGAGTCGATGTCCCGGACCCAGCTGCACTCGTTTCACGTCCGCCGGTACACGCCGCCGCGGATGGTCGTCGCGGTGGCCGGCAATGTGGACCACGACGAGACCGTCGCACTGGTGCGGCGCAGTTTCAAGGGGCATCTGACCAGGGGACCGAAACCGGCGGAGCGGCGCGAGGGCCTGCTGCGGCTGCGCACCGTCCCCGAGCTCACCCTGCGGGGGCGCGACAGCGAGCAGGCGCACCTGTGCCTTGGTGTGCGCGCCTTCGGGCGGCACGAGGGTCACCGCTGGGCGCTGTCCGTGCTGAACACCGCCGTCGGTGGTGGGCTCAGTTCCCGTCTGTTCCAGGAGATCCGGGAGTCGCGAGGCCTCGCATACTCGGTGTACTCGAGCATCGACACGTTCGCGGACAGCGGGGCGTTCTCGGTGTACGCCGGGTGCCAGCCGGAGAACCTCGGCGAGGTCACGACGGTGATCCGCGAGGTGCTCGCGAACGTCGCGGCCAACGGCATCACCGACGACGAATGCGCGCGGGCCAAGGGGTCGATCCGCGGCGGACTGGTTCTCGGACTGGAGGATTCCGGCTCCCGGATGCACCGGATCGGCCGCAGCGAGCTGAACTACGGGAACCACCGCAGCATCACGGAGACGCTGGCACGGATCGACGAGGTCACCACCGAGGAGGTGCGTGAGGTCGCCGCGATGCTGCTGAGCCGGCCGTTCGGCGCCTCGGTCGTCGGCCCCTACAAGCGCAAGAGGGACCTGCCCGCCGCCGTCCGCGGAATCGTCTGACCGGTGGCGCTTTTCCGGTCGCGGCGCGCGGTGCCGCTGGCCGTCGTCACGCTCATCACCCTCGTGATGCTGTTCTCGCCCGGTTCCACGGTGCCGAGCGGACCGCCCAACATCGACAAGGTCACCCACCTGCTGATGTTCGCGGCCCTGGCCTACAGCGCGCGGTTCGCGGGCATCGGGGTCACGGCGGTGGTCGTCTGGGCCGGGCTCTACGCGGCGGCGTCGGAGGTCCTGCAGGGCCTGCTGCCGATCCACCGGAGCGCGTCGGTTTGGGACTGGGCCGCGGACATCGTGGGTGTGGCAGTCGGGCTGGTGATCTTCCGGGCGTGGCAGGCTGGACGGGGGAGACCGGCGACGGGCGGTCGCGACGAGGAGAGGTAGCGGCATGCGGATTCGTGGTGCGGTGCTGGAGGAGATCGGTCGGGAGCGTCCGTTCGCACAGTCGCGGCCCATCTCGATCTCGGAGCTCGAGCTCGACGGGCCCGGCCCCGGCGAGCTGCTGGTCCGCATCGAGGCGGCAGGCCTGTGCCACTCGGACCTGTCCGTGGTCGACGGGAACCGGGTGCGTCCTGTGCCGATGCTGCTCGGGCACGAGGCGGCCGGGAGGGTCGAGGCGCTCGGTGCCGGGGTGCACGATGTGACGATCGGACAGCGGGTGGTGATGACCTTCCTGCCGCGCTGCGGTGAGTGTGCGGGCTGCGCGACCGACGGCCGGATGCCCTGCAGCGCGGGCGGTGCCGCGAACAACGCGGGCACCCTGCTCGGTGGCGGGGAGCGCCTGCACCGCGACGGCGAGCCGGTGCACCACCATCTCGGTGTGTCGGGGTTCGCGACGCATGCTGTGGTCGACCGCCGGTCGGTGGTCCCGGTGGGCGACGACGTGCCACCCGCGGTCGCGGCTGTGCTCGGCTGCGCCGTCCTGACCGGCGGTGGCGCGGTGCTGAACGCGGCACGGACGGCGCCGGGGGATTCGATCATGGTGGTCGGCCTCGGCGGGGTAGGGATGGCCGCGATCCTGACCGCGGTGTCGCTCGGCCTCGGCGAGGTGATCGGCGTCGATGCGATGCCCGAGAAGCTCGCGGTGGCAACCGAACTCGGCGCTACGCAGGTGTACACCCCGGGAGAGCTGGCGGAGCGCGGCGTGCGGGCGTCCCTGGTTGTCGAGGCGGCGGGCAACGCGCGTGCCTTCGAGGCCGCGGTGGCGGCGACCGCCCCCGGCGGCACCACCGTGACGGTCGGGCTGCCCAGTCCCGAGGCCAGATCCGCGATCTCGCCGCTGCTGCTGGTCGCCGAGGCCAGGACCATCGTCGGCAGCTACCTCGGATCGGCCGTGCCCTCGAGGGACATCCCGAGGTATGCGCAGATGTGGCGCGAGGGCCGGCTGCCCGTCGAGCGGCTGATCTCCTCGCAGATCACGCTCGATGACATCAATCGCGGCATGGACGAGCTGGCCGAGGGCCGGGCGATCCGTCAGGTGATCGTCTTCGACTGAGCTGCCCGCTCCGACGCGCGAGATGCTGTGATCTGCGTTACTGTCCAGCCGTGACATGTCGCAGGAGCGCCGGCCCCCTGATCCGTCGGGCCGGAACGGCGTTGATCGCATTGGGCGCGTTGACATTTGCCGTCGCAGCTCCGGCGGGCGCCGGGTCTGCCGGCGATTCCGAGCCCGCGGAGGCGCCGCCGGGCGCGAACATCTGGGAGTGCAAGCCCACCGCCGATCATCCGCGCCCCGTCGTCCTGTTGCACGGCACCATGAGCAACCAGAACAGCTGGGACAGGCTCTCGCCCGAACTCGCGGCAGACGGGTACTGCGTCTTCACGCTGAACTACGGCCAGGACCCGACGAGCATGATGGGCTCGATGGGCATGTACGCGACCGGTGACATCCCGACGTCGGCCAGACAGGTCGGTGCGTTCGTCGGCCGCGTGCTGGAGAGCACGGGCACCGATCAGGTGGACGTCGTCGCGCATTCGCAGGGTGGGGTGGTCGCCCGCCAGTTCCTCAGGTTCGAGGGTGGCGCGAACGCCGATCATCCGTCGCAGAACAAGGTTCGCAAGCTGATCACGCTGGGCGCGACGAACCACGGCACCACGATGTCGGGCATGGCCGAACTGGCCAAGCGGATCCCGCCGATTGTCGGTCTGGCCGAGGGCGTCGCGGGCAAGGCCTCCGTCCAGCAGCTCGTGGGCAGCCCGGTGATCACCGCACTGAACTCCGGTGGCGACACCATGCCGGGGATCGACTACACGGTCGTCGCGAGCCGGAACGACTCGATCTCCACGCCGCCAGAGGCGACCTTCCTCGCCGCGGGCCCCGGCGCCACGGTCGAGAATCTGTGGATTCAGGACCTGTGCGCCGCGGACCACTCCGACCACATCGCGCTCGCCGCGTCACCGACCGCCGGCTATGTCGTCAGGAAGGCGCTGGACCCGAGCTTCTCCGCGGACCCCTGTTCCGGGAAGTAGCCGCGGCGCGGATCTCGTCGGTGGCCGCGCGAAAGGCCGGCGCGGCGTGCGCGAAGTAGTCGAACAGCAGGTCGAGCTGTTCGGGGGAGTACCGGCTGAGGACCTCGGCCAGGTGTCGGCGGGCCGGGCCCACCACCTCGTCGACCTCGGGTAGGGCACCCGCGACCGGTTCGATGATCACCCGTCTGCGGTCGTCGGGATCGGCCGCGCGCCGCACGTATCCGGCGCGCTCGAGCCGGTCGATCAGGCGGGTGGTTGCGCCCGTGGTGAGGCCGGTCTCGGCCGCCAGCTGACCCGAGGTCAGGCTGCCGTGCAGGCCGATCCTGCTCAGGGCGTGCCATTCGGAGGTGTGCAGGCCCGCCGCTTCCGCGCTGGCCAGGCCGTTGAGGCCGACGGCGTCGAGGTATTCGCGGAAGATCGCGTGCCGGTTCGCCTCGGTATCGCTTGCCATGACCGTGCATCCCTCCTAGTCTGATATCTGCACGCATGCAGACAATGCGCATGTGCAGTATCTGCTCCAGTCTAACGAGGAGGAGGACGGTATGGGCACCACCGAGGATCGCGCCGCGATCGGTCAGACCATCGACGCGCCCGTCGACGCGTGGGGGCGCCATGACGCCGATGCCTACGGCGCGCAGTTCACCGACGACGCCACCTACGTCACCTACTACCGGGGCCGAGCCGACATCGTCGAGAGCCATCGGGTGCTGTTCGACAAGTTCGTCAAGGGGACCCGCCTGGCGGACCAGGTGCTCGATGTCAGGTTCCTCGGCGCGGACGCCGCTGTGGTCACCGGCCGCGGCGACACCTACAAGGGCGATCCGCCGGCGAAGCTCAGCAAGGTCCAGACGTACGCGATGGTCCGCGAGGTCGACGGGCGGTGGCGGATCGCGGCGTTTCACAACACCAAGCGCAGGCCGTTGATGGAGCGGATCTCGTTCCGGACCGCGCCCGGTCTGGTGCCCGCGGCGGAGCGGTAGCGCCGCGCGCACCGCCGGTGCGATTGCGTAGGCTTCCTTCGAGAGTCAACGTGATAGACGGAGAGTGAATCGAGTGACGATGATCCGGGTCGGTGTTCTTGGTGCCAGCGGCAAGGTCGGCCGCGCTATCTGCGAGGCAGTGGAGGCCGCGCCCGATCTGGAACTCGTCGCGCAGGTCGACCAGGGCGACCGGATCGAGACGTTCGTCGACACCCGCACGCAGGTCGTGGTCGATTTCACCCACCCCGACGTGGTGATGGGCAACCTGGAGTTCCTGGTGGCCAATCGCATCCACGCGGTCGTCGGGACCACCGGGTTCGACGACGCCCGGCTGGCAACCGTGCAGTCCTGGCTGGTGGAGAACCCCGAGGTGGGCGTGCTGATCGCGCCGAACTTCGCCATCGGCGCCGTGCTGTCGATGCGCTTCGCCGAGCAGGCCGCGCGCTTCTTCGACTCGGTCGAGGTCATCGAGTTGCACCACCCGAACAAGGCGGACGCCCCGTCGGGTACCGCCTACCGCACCGCCGCGTTGATCGCGGCGGCACGCGAGAAGGCCGGCCGCGGGCCGAGCCCGGACGCGACCTCCACCGAGCTCGACGGTGCGCGCGGTGCCGATGTGAACGGGGTCAGGGTTCATTCGGTCCGCCTCGCGGGACTCGTTGCGCACCAGGAGGTTCTGCTCGGAACCCAGGGTGAGACGCTGACCATCCGGCACGATTCGATCGACCGCAACTCCTTCGCGCCCGGCGTTCTGCTCGGTGTCCGGGAGATCGCGGGCCGCCCGGGGCTCACCGTCGGCATCGACCCCCTGCTCGACCTGTGAAGAACGGCACCACCAAGGTCGTCGTCACCATCGCGGCGATCGTCCTCGCGCTCGGCTTCTACTTCGTGCTGCTCGGCCAGCGCGGCCTCGACCTGATCCGGGAGGGGGGAGTGGCGCCGATCGGTCTGGGAATCGGCGTGCTGCTGCTGCCGGTGCTGGGCGTCTGGATCGTGGTCGTGACGCTACGTGCCGGATTCGCGCACCAGCACCTCGCGCAGCGCATCGCGGACGAGGGTCTCGAGCTCGATGTGTCGGAGCTGCCGAGGCGGCCCTCGGGTCGGATCGACAGGGACGCCGCGGATCAGCTTTTCGCACAGGTGAAGTCGGAGTGGGAGGCCGATCCGGACAACTGGCGCAACTCCTACCGGCTCGCGCGGGCGTACGACTACGCAGGCGATCGCGGCCGAGCCCGCGACACCATGCGCCGGGCCGTCGCGCTGGAGCAGGCCGAGCGGGAGCAGGGCTGACCCGCACCGTCGGTCCCGACTCGGCCGTACTCTGGACCATGTGACGGACGAGCGCAGGCAGCCAACTCTTTTGGTCGTGCACCACACCCCCTCGCCCGCTACCCGCGAGTTGCTCGAATCGGTGCTGGGCGGTGCCAACGACCCGGAGATCGAGGGTGTCACCGTGCGCTCGCTGCCCGCGCTCGGGGCCACCATCCCGGACGTGCTGGCCGCGGACGGCTACGTCTTCGGCACCTCGGCGAACTTCGGCTACATGTCGGGGGCACTCAAGCACTTCTTCGACACCGTCTACTACCCGTGTCTCGACGCCGTCGCGGGCCGCCCGTACGGGCTGTGGGTGCACGGCAACAACGACACCGCCGGGGCAGTGCGGTCGGTGGACAAGATCGTCGCCGGGCTCGCGCTGACGAAGGTGGCGCAGACGGTGGAGGTCACGGACGGGATCGATGCCCGCGCCCGCGAACTCTGTTACGAGCTGGGGGCGACCGTCGCGGTGACGTTGGCGGAAGCCCAGGCAGCACGTCGATCGGGAGGTTGCGATGGGAAGTGAATCGAAACCGGTCTCGGTCGGTGATCTGGCGGAACGAGTTGCCGGCTCAGCCGCCGGCGATCGGGTGATGAACCACGGCGTTGCGTGCCGGTCGGTATCAAGCCGGCTCCTGCTTGCTCATCCCGCAGCGAAGGGAACTCGCGTATCGCTCGGTTCGCTGTGGAGGCGCAGGCGCCGGTTCTCGTCCACCGCGTCCTGAATCGTCGGGAAGATCCGAAACTGGTCCGCTAAGCCTGATACATCAAGCACTCGTACGGCGCAGCACGCAGGTGCGACAAGGAGAAGCTGGAGGCCATTGGCGGAGGCACGGATGTTCGCCCGCGCCAGCAACTGTGCCCCAGAAAGTCCAAGAAATGTCGTGTGGGTCAGATCCACTATCAGGCTCATGACCGCTGTATCGATGCCGGTATCGAGGGCTGATTGCAGAACTTCGACGGAGCCGTAGTCGACGTCACCGCCGACTTCGACGACAGTCGACCCTGGGCCCCAGCTTCGACCCCGCGCTTCGCAGAGACAGTCATCCAAGCGGCTGTACTGGCGAATATGAATGTGCATTTCCAGACCTCCTCCACTCGGGTGGCGCTGTGGTCGAGAGTGAGCAGCAGATATCGGAGTTCAATAATCAAGGTCGGAATCGCAGGATTATCTAGCAATTCAGGCACAGATTATCGTGCCACCGCTGCTAGCCTGGTGCAAGAGGACGTCAGAATCTGGAGGCACCGCAATGACGCAAGGTTCCACCCCTCGTTCGCGGCTGGGCGTCTATGGCATCTCGGTCGCGTCCGAGCTGTCAGGGATTGACCCGCAGACATTGCGCCTGTATGAGCAGCGGGGACTGCTCGCCCCGGCCCGGACTGAAGGCGGGACCCGGCGCTATAGCGACGACGACCTGATCGCCTTGCGTCATATCGCCGAACTGGTCGCTGCCGGAATCAACCTTGCGGGAGTTGCGCGGATCCTGCAGCTTGAGGCCGACAATCTCCGGCTGGAGATCGAGAACAAGGACCTGCGGGCAGAGCACGAAGGCGCGGCCAGTCGACAACGGGCGCGTTAGTGTGTTCGGCGCTGGGAAGATCACGCCTGGGCCTCTGGAGTATCTATGCCACTTGCCAAGGAAAAGCAACGGTGAGCCCTAGAGGTTCGGGGTCGGATCCAAGCGCCCTCGATGAGTGGTGGCAGACAGCTGTGAACGGCAGCCGCAAGGCTCCGAGCTGACGATGGCAATGTGTGGTGGGCGGTGAGCCGAAACCTATTGGCCGGCATGGCCGTTGCGCGAACACCTGCCACTACCTGCCGACGACCCGCCTACCGGAAGAGGCCTCTGCCCGCCGGGACGAGCCGAACGCGATGTGACCGCCGAGGGCGCCGCTGGCCGCAGCTGCCGCAAGGCCCACCCAGCTCCACGCCTGCGCACGGACGCTCGGTGCGCGCCTGCGCAGCCGAAACGAGACGAGCATCGCGGAGGCGGCCGCCGTATTGCCGAGCGCGTGTACCAGCCCGGCACGGCGGTCTGCTTCATTGCGCTCCGCCCAGTCCGCCCATCCGGTGAGGACCGCGAAGGGCGCTCCGGCCAGCCCGAGGCCGATGAGACGCCGCGCCGCGTGGTGGTCCCGCAGAACGGTCTCCAATACGACCGCCGCCGTCCAGGCGCCGACGGGGACGGTGACCGCCATTGGGTGTACCGGATGGCCCAGCCAGGAACCGCGCAGGAGTCCGGCCGTCCGACCGTGATCGAGGAGTCGGTCGATCCGCTCCTGGAGAGGTGCGCTGATCCGATCCAGCGCGTCGACCGACTCAGGCACGCCGAGGAGTTCGTGAACGTTCATCACATCGACTTTCCGCTCGGGAGTGGCCGCCCTGTCACGGCCGCCGTCAAACCGCCATTACCCCTCCAGCGGATACCCACACCCACGGTCGATAATCCTCGCGGTGTTTGCTGACGGCTCGACCCCGAAGATCGTGCATTCACTGCGCGCCGGTGATTGTGCTCATGGCGGCGACGTACCCAGACGTCTGCAACGGTGAACCGGCCTGTCGCTCTGGCCCAAATGTCGGACTCCGATGGCAGGGTGGGGACATGCTCGAGATGACGGCCGCCGCCGCCAGGCGAACCGCGCTGGCCGCGCAGGGGTTCGCCGACGCCCGCCCGACCACCGCGCCCACCCGCAGACACCTGCTCAAGGCGGTCGGTAGGACCTCGCTGCTGCAGATCGATTCGGTCTCGGTGGCCGTGAGGGCGCACTACATGCCGGTGTTCAGCCGGATCGGTGCCTACGACCGGGGCCTGCTGGACGACGCCGCGTGGCGGCACACCGCCGCGAAGCCCCGTGCGCTGGTCGAGTATTGGGCCCACGAGGCGGCGCTGATCCCGGTGGGGGACTGGCCGCTGCTGCGCTGGCGGATGCGCGCCTACGAGGGCGGTCGCTGGGAAGGGGAGCGCAAGGTGCTCGAGCGGAACCCGGCCCTGATCCGCGACGTCGTCGACGTGATCTCGGCGGTCGGGTCGGCGAGCGCGGGCGACATCGAGCGGCGCCTCGAGATCGACCGCGGTCGCAGGGCCGGGCCGTGGTGGGATCGCAGTGATACGAAGGTCATCTGCGAGCAACTGTTCGCGGCGGGTGCGCTGTCGGTGGACAGGCGGGTCGGCTTCGTCCGGCACTACGACCTCGCCGACCGGGTGCTCCCGGCCGGCGTCGTGTCCAGCCGGATCGACGAGGGGGACGCGGTGCGCGAACTGATCCGTCGCGCCGCGCGGTCTCTCGGCGTCGGAACGGAGCCGGACCTGCGCGACTACTACCGGCTCTCGCGTGCCCAGGCCGCCGCCGCGATCGCGGACCTGGTGGACGAGGGGACCCTGGCCCCGGTGACCGTGCGCGGCTGGGGAGTCCCCGCCTACCGACACGTCGAGGCACGAACGCCGCGCCGGATCACCGGAGCGGCGTTGCTGTGCCCGTTCGACCCGTTGGTGTTCTTCCGTCCGCGCACCGAACGGATCTTCGACTTCCACTACCGGCTCGAGATCTACACGCCCCAGCACAAGCGGGTGCACGGGTATTACGTATTCCCGTTCCTGCTCGACGGCGAGTTGGTCGCCCGCGTGGATCTCAAGGCCGATCGCGGCGCCGACGCCCTCCAGGTGCACGGCGCCTTCGCGGAGGGCGAGGGCGAGGGCGGGGACGGGCGCGTGGTGGAGTCGCTGGCCTCGTCGCTGCGCGAGATGGCGGACTGGCTCGGGCTCTCGGACGTCAGGGTCGGCGAGCGCGGCGATCTCGCTGGCGCACTCGCCGACCGGGTCTGATCGCCCAGGATCGGATCCGGTTGTCGGTCAGAGGGTTTCGACGAACTTGGTCAGGCCCTTGGAGGCCGTTTCGAGGGCGATCTTCTGGCCGCGCTTGACGATGAACCCGGGCATCGGGATCTTCAGGTCGACGGTCAGATCGAAGGTCACGTTCGTGCCGTCGCCGTCCGCGACGAGCGTGTACGAGCCGTCCTGCGTCTTCTGCTGGTCGCTCTCGACGAGGCTCCAGCTCACCTTCTCGTCGCCGACCCACTGGTAGTCCACGACCTGCTCGTCGTTGACGCCCAGCACCGAGACCTTCATGCGCACGCGCAGCGGACGGCCGTCGGGGTGGGTGCTCTCGACGATCACCGACTTGTGCGAGGACGACCACTCCGGTACTCGTTCCACCGCGACGATCGCCTCCATCACCTTGGCCGGATCGGCCTTGATGTGGAATTCCTTGTTGCCTGACACGGCCATCGAGCCCACCCCTTAATGCGATTGCGTCCAAACTCAGTGCGTCATTACATCACTCCGAGACCGTCCTGGGTTGCGGACGCGCGTCCAGGTCATTCCTCCGTCCGCCTGCCCTTGCGCACCTGGTCCCGGAGCGCGCCCTGGACGGCCTGCGACACCCAGGAGTTCAGCGACATCCCGTTCTGTGATGCGGCCTCCTCCGCGCGTGACTTCATCTGATCCACCAGGCGCAGGGTCACCCGGGAGATGTCACCGGTGACGTCATCTACGGCATCATTGATGTAGTCGCTCGTCGTGCTCTCGCCGCGCGGGCCGGATCCGGGCCGCGCCGGGCGAGCCACCTCGACGTGCGTTCGATCGCCGTCGAGTCGCACGTGCACCGTCCGGTCGCCGAGCGCGGTCGACACCTCGGCCGCCAGGTCGGAGAGTGCGGACAGCAGCATCAATCGCGCCGAGTTCTCGGCCGCGACGGCCAGCGCCTCGGCGATTCTCTTGGTGTTCTCGTCGCCGAGGGCGGCCGCCGCGATCAGGTCGTCACGCAGGGTGGTGGTGTACTCCGACAGTTCCATGACGTCAGTGTGACGTCATTCTTGACGTCGGTCAAGGTGTCATGGCGTCAGGCGAGCAGCTTCGCCTTCAGCGCGGCGATGTCGGCGTCGGTCAGGCCGAGGCCCTGGTGCACGTAATTGTCGAAGCTGCCGTAGCGCTCGTCGGCGGTGGCGAAGGCGCCGTCGAGCCATTCCTGCTTGACGCCGTCGAGCAACGCGGAGGGGCTGGTGGCGTCGACCCCGCGGTAGACGTTGCTCAGCATGAAGTCGGCGTTCACCGTCGCGCGGTCGACACCGAGGATCGTCAGCAGCACCGCGGCGGTCCAGCCGGTCCGGTCCTTGCCCGCGCTGCAGTGGAAGAGCACCGCGCCGTCGGTGTCGCGGATGTCGCGGAGCACGGCGGCGAAGGCCTCATTGGCGCCGGGGCCGGTGATGAAGGCGCGGTAGGCCGAGTTCAGGTCGACCAGCGTGGTGACGGGCGAGGCGCCGAGCACGTCGTACCAGTTGGCTTTGGCGCCCGCGGGTACGAGGTCGGGCTGCAGCGCCCGCTCGTAGACGGTGCGCAGGTCGTCGACGGCCTTGACGTTGCGGCCCTCGAGCGTGCCGAGGTCGGCGGGGGACAGCTTGTTCAGCGCATCGGTGCGGAAGACGAGCCCGGTCTTGACCGTGCGACCGTCGGCGGTGGTGTATCCGCCGACGTCGCGGGCGTTCTTGGCGCCGTCGAGGTGCAGGGACCGGTCGAAGACCGACTGCTCGACGGCCGCCGGTGCCGCGGCCAGGGCGGTGCCCGCGGCGGAACCGACGAAGATCGAGGTTCCGATGGTGAGGGCGGCGGCCGCGCGCAGGACGCGGGCACGGTTCGGGGTGAGGGCCACGAGGTGTCTCCATGGGGGTCGGCGCGGATCACGGCGCGGTGATCCAAGACGTTCGGACACAGGAGTTGGTACACCGTTCAGGTGAACGCGAGGAGTCGCGCCGATAGGGTGCGGTGATTCGGCGAGCAGGTCTCAGCAGGACCAAGCAGGACCAGGAAGGAACGCAGTGCGGCAAGCGGTGTCTCTGAAAGTGCAACTCATCGCGAAGACGGAGTTCGCCCCACCGGCGGACGTGCCGTGGGAGACCGATGCCGACGGCGGCGAGGCGCTCGTCGAGTTCGCCGGTCGGGCCTGCTATCAGAGCTGGTCGAAGCCGAACCCGCGAACCGCGACCAACGCCGGTTATCTCCGTCACCTCCTCGAGGTCGGGCACCTGTCGGTCCTCGAACACGGCAGCGTGAGCTTCTACATCACGGGGATCTCGCGCTCCTGCACGCACGAGCTGATCCGGCACCGGCACCTGTCGTACTCGCAGCTCTCGCAGCGATCGGTCACCGAGCGGGACGCCAACGTCGTGGTGCCGCCCGCCGTGGTCGGCGACCCCGAGCTCGAAGCGCTGTTCGTGGCGGCGACCGATGCCAGCCGCGCCGCCTATGTGGAACTGCTCGAGGCGCTCGAGACCAAGCTCGCGCACGTCCCGAACGGGTCTCTGCGGGCGCGCCAGGCACGGCAGGCGGCGAGGTCCGTGCTGCCCAACGCGACCGAGACCAGGGTGGTCGTCACCGGCAACTACCGGGCTTGGCGGCATTTCATCGCGATGCGTGCCTCCGAGCATGCCGACGTGGAGATTCGCAGCCTGGCAATCGAATGCCTTCGTCAGCTCACGGAGGCAGCACCGAATGTGTTCGGAGACTTCGAGATCGCGACAATGCCGGACGGCACCGAGGTCGCGGTGAGCGAGTTCGACAACCGCGACTGAGCGGGGCGATTCGGCACGGGCACTGCGGTGTTCAATCTTCACCTGCCCACCGGGTAACCTTCTGACCATGACCAACGGTGAATCCGCCCCCGTCGAGCATCCGTTCGGCACCATCCTGACCGCGATGGTGACCCCGTTTACCGGCGACGGGAAGCTGGACGTCGATGCGGGCGTTCGGCTGGCGACGCACCTCGTCGACGGCGGCTGCGACGGGTTGGTGCTCGCGGGCACCACCGGTGAATCTCCCACCACCACGGAGAACGAGAAGCTCGAGCTGATGCGCGCGGTCATCGACGCCGTCGGCAGCCGGGCCAGGATCGTCGCGGGCGCGGGCAGCAACGACACCGCACACAGCGTCGAGCTGGCGCGTGACGCCGCTCGGGCGGGCGCGCACGGACTGCTCGTCGTCACCCCGTACTACTCGAAGCCGCCGCAGGCCGGCCTGCTGGCGCATTTCACCGCGGTCGCCGACGCGACGGACCTGCCCGTGATGCTGTACGACATCCCGCCGCGCTCGGTGGTGCCGATCGAGACCGAGACGATCTACCGGCTCGCCGAGCACCCGCGGATCCTGGCGGTCAAGGACGCGAAGGGCGACCTGAACGCAGGCGCGGAGCTGATCGCGAACACGGACCTGCAGTTCTTCTCCGGCGATGACCCGCTGAACCTGCCGTGGCTCTCCGTCGGAGCCACCGGTTTCGTCAGTGTGATCGGTCACCTCGTCCCGGGGCGCCTGCGCGAGCTGCGCGATGCGTTCCTGGCGGGCGACAACGACCGCGCCCGTGAGATCAACGTGAGCCTGCTCCCGCTGATCAGGTCGCTCGGCCTGCTCGGTGGCGTCTCGGCCTCGAAGGCCGGGCTGCGACTGCAGGGCATAGACGTCGGTGACCCACGATTGCCACAGGTGCCGCCAAGCCCGGAACAGGTCGAGGTCCTCGCGGCCGACCTGCGCGCGGCAGGGGTGCTGTCATGACTCGCCCGCCGCGTCGTCGCAGCGCCAGCCGTCAGGCCGGACCCCCGGCCCCCGCCGCGGCTCCCGAGGCCGCCCAGAAGCAGCAGGCCCCCGCCCCGGCCCCCGAACAGCCGCAGCAGCAGCAGCAGGCACCGGCCGAGTCGGCACCGGCTGCGCAGGAGCAGGCACCCAAGCGTCGCCGCGGTGGCGCGAAGTCGCAGGGCGGCGCCGCCGCCAAGTCGGAGGGTGGCAACGCCCCCAAGTCCCGTTCGCAGGGCGGTTCGGGACGTCCGCAGCGGCAGCCGAAGAACGGGGGCGGCGGGCAGCGCCCGGACGGCCGCGTCGACCCGACCGAACGGCTCGGCCTCCCGCCGAAGGCGCCCCGTAACGGCCTGCGGGTCGTCGCGCTCGGCGGCATCGGCGAGATCGGCCGCAACATGACGGTCTTCGAACACAAGGGCAAGATCCTCATCGTCGACTGCGGTGTCCTCTTCCCCGAGGACCAGCAGCCCGGTGTCGACCTGATCCTCCCGGACTTCGCGTACATCGAGGACCGGATGGCGGACGTCGAGGCCGTGGTGCTCACGCACGGTCACGAGGACCACATCGGCGCGATCCCGTTCCTGCTGCGCCTGCGCCCTGACCTGCCGGTCATCGGCTCGAAGTTCACCCTCGCGCTGGTCGCAGCCAAGTGCCGCGAGCACCGGCAGCGGCCGAACCTGATCGAGGTCATCGAGGGTCAGCGCACCACGCACGGCCCGTTCGAGTGCGAGTACTTCGCCGTCAACCACTCGATTCCGGACGCCATCGCCATCGCGATCCGCACCGACGCAGGCGTGGTGCTGCACACCGGCGACATCAAGCTGGACCAGCTGCCGCTCGACGGCCGCCTGACCGACCTCGCGGGCTTCTCGCGGCTCGGCGACGAGGGCGTCGACCTGTTCCTGGTGGACTCCACCAACGCCGAGGTGCCCGGCTTCGTCACTCCCGAGCGGGAGATCGGCGGTGTCCTGGACAACGTCATCGGCAAGGCCAAGCAGCGCGTCATCGTCGCGTCGTTCGCCAGTCACGTGCACCGCATCCAGCAGGTGGTGGACGTCGCGGTGCGGTACAACCGCCGGATCGCGTTCGTCGGCCGGTCCATGGTCCGCAACATGCAGATCGCCCAGGACCTCGGCTATCTGTCCGTTCCCGACGGCGTCGTCGTCGACGTGGACACCGCGGCGAACCTGCCCGACGACCGGCTGGTGCTCATTTCCACCGGCTCGCAGGGCGAACCGCTCTCCGCGCTGTCCCGGATGGCCCGCGGCGAGCACCGGCAGATCAACGTCCGCGCGAACGACCTCGTGGTCCTCGCGTCCTCGCTGATCCCCGGCAACGAGAACTCGGTGTTCGCGGTGGTCAACGGCCTCGCCAAGCGCGGCGCCACCGTCGTCACCCAGCAGAGCGCCAAGGTGCACGTCTCCGGCCACGCCTCGGCGGGCGAGCTGCTCTACCTGTACAACGCGGTGCGGCCGACCAACGCGATGCCCGTGCACGGCGAGTGGCGGCACCTGCGGGCCAACGCGGCGCTGGCCAAGGCCACCGGTGTCCCGGAGGAGCGCATCGTGCTCGCCGAGGACGGCGTCGTGGTGGACATGGTCGACGGCCTCGCCGAGATCGTGGGCCGGGTGCCGGTCGGCATGGTCTACGTGGACGGGAACTCCGTCGGCGACGTCGGCGACTCGACCCTCTCGGACCGGCTCGTGCTAGGCGAGGGTGGATTCATCTCGATCTCGCTCGCCGTGGACACGCACACCGGCAAGGCCGTCAGTACCCCCGAGGTGCACGGGCGCGGCTTCTCCGACGACCCGGCGGCGCTCAAGGAGGCCGCGGTGCTCGTCGAGGCGGAACTCGCCCGGCTCGCGGCCGAGGGCATCACCGACACCCATCGGATCGCGCAGGCGGTTCGGCGCGTGGTCGGTCGCTGGGTGGCGGACAAGTACCGGCGTCGGCCGATGATCGTGCCGACCGTCATCGGCGTCTAGCCGCCGCACCACCACTCCTCGCGACGGCCGGCCCGGTTCGACACCGGGCCGGCCTGCGCGTGGGTGTCAGAACAGCAGTCGCCACAGTCCGATCAGGCCGACGACGACGATGACGGCGCGGAGCGCCGTCGGGGAGAGGTGTCGGCCGTACCTGGCACCGACGGCTCCGCCGACGAGCGATCCGACGGCGATGAGTCCCGCTGCGGCCCAACTGATCCGGTCGAAGGCCACCAGGGTGTACGCCGTGGCGGCGACGACGTTGACCAGCAGTGAGAGCAGGTTCTTCGCGGCGTTCATCCGCTGCATCGACTCCGGCAGCAGGGCGCCCATCACGCCAACCAGCAGGATTCCCTGTGCGGCCGTGAAGTAGCCGCCGTATACCCCGACCGCGAAGGTGCCACCGGTCAGCGCGGCCATCCGGCCGGGCCCGACGTGCTCGGCGTCGCGGCCCTGCGCCTCCGCGCGCTCGCGGGCCCAGGCCTGGATCCGCGGACCGGCGACCACCAGGATCAGTGCGAGTGCCAACAGCACGGGCACGATCGTGACGAACGCCTTCTCGGGCAGGTGCAGCAGCAGCCAGGCGCCGAGGCCCGCTCCCGCGAGCGACGCCGGGATCTGCCAGCGCAGCCGGTCCCACTGGCCGCGGAGTTCGCGACGGTATCCCCAGGTGCTCGACACGCCACCCGCAACGAGGCCTACCGCATTCGACATCGTCGCGACCACCGGCGGATAGCCGAACGCGACCAGGGTGGGAAAGGTGATCAGGGTTCCCGAGCCGACGAGGGCGTTGATCGCGCCCGCGCCGAAACCGGCGAGGGCGATGACGATCATCTCGGTGATGGGCACCGCAGGGACGGTACTGGGTGCGTGTCAGCGCGCGGACGGACCCGCGCGGCAGTAGCGTGGCGGGCATGAAGCTGGCCCACGACGAGCGGCTCGCGCTCGTGGTCACGATGGCCGAGTTCGGGCCCGACGCGCCAACGCTGTGCGGCGAGTGGACCGTCCGGGATCTGGCCGCACATCTCGTACTCCGCGAACGACGGCCCGATGCGGCCGCGGGCATCATGGTCTCGGCCCTGTCCGGGTACACCGAGCTGGTGCAGGCATCGATCGCCCGCGGATCCTTCGAGGACCTGCTCGAGCAGATCAGGACGGGTCCGCCCGTGTGGTCGCCGATGCGGCCGTTCGACGAGCAGCTGAATCTGGCCGAGATGTTCGTCCACCACGAGGACGTGCGGCGCGGTGGTCAGGACTGGGAGCCCCGGACCCTCGATCCGGTCTGGTCGGGTCCGCTCTGGACGCTGGCCCGGCGGATGGGCAGGCGCGCATATCGACGGGCGTCCTGCTCGGTCGTGCTGGAGCGCCCGGACGGAGGACGGTCCACGGTGCGCAGCGCGGGCGGCGAGACCGTGGTGCTGCGCGGCGACCCCGCGGAACTCGCCCTGCACGCCTTCGGACGCGACGCGGTCCGGCTCGAGGCCACGGGCTCCGATCAGGCCGTCCAGGGTGTGATGTCGCTCGATCGCGGCATCTAGAAGCCCTGTTGCGGGTGTTGCGGATGGTCCTGATGGGGCCTCAGCGACTAACCTGACGTGCATGGCAGGTAAGACCGGGACCAGAACTACCAAGAGCGCGTCATCCTCGCCGCGGTCCTCCGCGAGCTCGGGATCGTCGGCGTCGGGTGGTTCGAAGGCGCGGTCGGGCGGCCGGACCACCAAGACGGTGACCACCCCACGCAAGCCGACGGCGCCGCGCAGCAACGCACAGGCGGCGAGGCGCAAGCCGGCCGCGAAGGCGCCGGTGAGCCCGCTCAAGGCCGCCGGGCGAGGGCTGGGCCGCGGCTGGGCCCTGATGGCGCGCGGTGTCGGCGCGACGACGAGGACGGTCAGCAAGGCCGCCGACATCGAGCCGGGACACCGCCGGGACGGAATCGCCCTCGGCCTCGTCGCGGGCAGCGTGATCGTCGCGGCCGCCATGTGGTTCGCCGCGGGGGGCCCGGTCGGGGACTGGATCGAGACCGGGGTGCGGGCGCTGTTCGGTGGCGCGGGCGCGGTCCTGCCGATCATCGCAGGCGCGATCGCGGTGGTGCTGATGCGTTCGGAGCCACACCCGGAGGTGCGGCCACGGCTGATCCTCGGTTCGCTGCTGATCGGCCTGCCCGCGCTTGGCGTGTGGCACGTCATCAGTGGGGCGCCCGTCGACGCGGAGGGCCGGGCCGAGGCGGCGGGGTTCCTCGGGTACGTCATCGGTGGACCGCTGACCGACGGCCTCACCATGTGGCTCTCCATCCCGCTGCTGGCCCTGGCGATGGGGTTCGGGGTCCTGCTGGTCACCGGCACCACCGTCCGTGAGGTGCCGGAGCGGCTGAGGACGCTGTTCGGCGTGCACGGTCACGCCGACGAGTACGAGCCGTACGACCCGGAGGACGGCTACGACCACGGCCACGACGACCCGGGGCACGACGATCTCGAGGACCTGCGAAACCTGCGTCCTGCGCGCCGATCCCGTCGGGCCCGCCAGGACCCGTCGGACTTCGACCCGACCCTGTTCGATGCCGACGGCTACCCGGTGGACGAGCCGGTGGGGCCCGCCGCGAACTACCCGGTCGACGAGACCGCGAACGAGGCGGTCACCGAGGTCATCGCGGCGCCGCCCGCCGCTCCGGCGCCCCCGGCCCGACCGCGGCCGAAGCCGAAGCCGACACCCGCGCCGGCCGCGGCCGAGGACACCACGCCCGCGATGCTGATCCCGGACCGCGTCATCGAGGGCGACTACACGTTGCCGCCGACGTCGCTGCTGATCGAGGGCGATCCGCCGAAGACCCGCAGCTCGGCCAACGACACCATGATCGAGGCCATCACCGAGGTGCTCGAGCAGTTCAAGATCGACGCCGCGGTCACCGGTTTCACCCGCGGCCCGACGGTCACCCGATACGAGGTGGAGCTCGGCCCCGGCGTCAAGGTCGAGAAGATCACCGCCCTGGCCCGCAACATCGCGTACGCCGTGGCGACCGACAACGTCCGGTTGCTCGCACCGATCCCCGGCAAGTCCGCGGTGGGCATCGAGGTGCCGAACTCTGACCGGGAGATGGTGCGCCTGGCGGACGTGCTGTCCGCGCCGTCGACCCGGAAGGATCACCACCCGTTGGTGATCGGCCTCGGCAAGGACATCGAGGGCAATTTCGTCAGCGCGAACCTGGCGAAGATGCCGCACCTGCTGGTGGCGGGTTCGACGGGCTCCGGCAAGTCCAGCTTCGTGAACTCCATGCTGGTCTCGCTGCTCGCCCGGGCCACCCCGGACGAGGTGCGGATGATCCTGATCGACCCGAAGATGGTGGAACTGACCCCGTACGAGGGCATCCCGCACCTGATCACGCCGATCATCACCCAGCCGAAGAAGGCGGCGGCCGCGCTGGCGTGGCTGGTCGAGGAGATGGAGCAGCGCTACCAGGACATGCAGGCCAACAAGGTCAGGCACGTGGACGACTTCAACAAGAAGGTCCGCTCCGGGGAGATCACGGCGCCGCTCGGCAGCGAGCGCGTGTACCGGCCGTACCCGTACATCCTCGCCATCGTCGACGAGCTCGCGGACCTGATGATGACCGCGCCGAGGGACGTGGAGGAGGCGATCGTCCGGATCACGCAGAAGGCGCGCGCGGCCGGCATCCACCTGGTGCTCGCCACCCAGCGCCCGTCGGTGGACGTGGTCACCGGACTGATCAAGACGAACGTGCCCTCCCGCCTTGCCTTCGCGACGTCCTCGCTCACGGACTCGCGGGTCATCCTCGACCAGCCGGGCGCGGAGAAGCTGATCGGTATGGGTGACGCGCTGTTCCTGCCCATGGGGGCAGGCAAGCCGACCCGTCTGCAGGGCGCCTTCATCACCGACGAAGAGATCTCCGCGATCGTCGACTTCTCCAAGAACCAGGCCGAGCCCGAGTACACCGACGGCGTCACGGCCTCGAAGGCGGCGGAAAAGAAGGACGTCGACCCCGACATCGGCGACGACATGGACGTGCTGCTGCAGGCCGTCGAGCTGGTGGTCACCAGCCAGTTCGGGTCGACCTCGATGCTTCAGCGCAAGCTCCGGGTCGGTTTCGCCAAGGCGGGTCGCCTGATGGACCTGATGGAGACCAGGGGAGTGGTCGGCCCCAGCGAGGGCTCCAAGGCCCGCGACGTGCTGATCAAGCCGGACGAACTGGACGGGCTGCTCTGGTCGATCCGCGGTGGGGACCCGGAGTCCGAGCCCGAGGACTGAGTCGGCCGGGCCCGCGCCTGACCGGCGGGCCGGCCGCTTTGTGGTTGAATGAACGAGCCTTGGAGGGGAGTATCCCCCATTCCTGTGGCAACCTCGTCAGCACGAACGGCACCATTGCCGCTCCGGGGTTGCCGGTCGACTGCACCGTCGGCGGGAGAGACCTCCGGTGCCCTACCTATCGGCAACCGGAGGTCGTTGGCTGATGCATGTCACACCGCTCATCTGGATCGTCACCATTGCGGTGATCCTCGGGCTCTTCGTATTCGATTTCTTCGCGCACGTGCGCACCCCCCACGAGCCCACCTTCCGCGAATCCGCCTTCTGGTCGGCCGTCTACATCGGCATCGCGATCCTGTTCGGCTTCGTGATCATCTGGGGCTGGGGCGGGACCTACGGCGGTGAGTATTTCGCCGGGTACGTCACCGAGAAGGCCCTGTCGGTCGACAACCTGTTCGTGTTCGTCATCATCATGTCGACCTTCGCGATTCCCCGTCAGTACCAACAGAAGGTGCTGCTGATCGGCATCGTGATGGCCCTGGTGATGCGCGGCGCCTTCATCGCCGTCGGCGCCGCGGCGATCAACGCGTACAGCTGGGTCTTCTACCTGTTCGGCATCTTCCTCGTCTACACCGCGTACAAGCTGATCCGCGAGGCCGGTCACGAGGCGGAGGTCGAAGAGGAACGCGAGAGCAAGATCATCGCGTTGGCCAAGCGTTTCCTGCCGACCACCGAGGAGTTCGACGGCGACCGGCTGACCACCAAGATCGACGGCAAGCGTCTGGTCACGCCGCTGTTCCTGGCACTCGTCGCGATCGGGTTCACCGACGTCCTGTTCGCGCTCGACTCCATCCCCGCGATCTACGGCCTCACCAAGGAGCCGTACATCGTGTTCACCGCGAACGCGTTCGCACTGATGGGCCTGCGGCAGCTGTACTTCCTGATCGGCGGGCTGCTCGAGCGGCTGGTGTACCTGTCCTACGGCCTGTCGATCATCCTCGCGTTCATCGGTGTGAAGCTGGTGCTGCACGCGCTGCACGAGAACACCCTGCCGTTCATCAACGGCGGCGAGCCCGTGAGCGTCCCCGTGATCTCCACTGGATTCTCGCTGCTCGTGATCCTCGGTGTGCTGGTGGTGACCGCGGTGGCGAGCCTGCTCAAGACCCGTAACACCGCCGCCAAGTAAGGCCGGGCAACGCGCTGACGCGCAGTGGTGCGGTCACTTCGCCTGGCCTTCCTCGTTGGAGCGGTCGGTGTCGGTGTCCGGCATCAGGCCGAACCACTTCGCGGCGGTGTCGACGTCCTTGTCGCCGCGGCCGGAGATGTTGACCAGCACGAT
>NZ_SUMD01000002.1 GCF_005049235.1 Rhodococcus oryzae
ACATGTGGGAGCACGCCTTCTACCTCGACTACCAGAACGTCAAGGGCGACTACGTCAACGCCTTCTGGAACATCGTCAACTGGAACGACGTCTCCGCCCGCTTCGACCGCGCCCGCACCCAGACCGCAGGCCTCATCGTCTAAGCAGCTCCGCCGCACGACCCACTCCGCCGCGCCCGACCTTCGGGCGCGGCGGAGTCGTTTCCGGCAAACGGTCGTATCGTTGAGGGATGGACACCCTCGTCGAGGGTCTGACCTTTCCCGATGGGGCACGCTGGCACGACCGGCACCTGTGGTTCTCGGACACGCACGCCGGTGAGGTGTTGGCGTACGACCCGCTGACGGGCGCGCTCAACACCATGGCCGAGGTGCCCGGTCGACCCGCGGGCCTGGGCTTTCTCCCCGACGGTCGGCTCCTCATCGCCTCCACCCGCGACCTGCTCGTACTGCGCCGGGAACCGGACGGCGCCCTGGTCGTGCACGCCGACCTCTCCGGCATCGCCACCTGGTACCTGAACGAGATGTGCGTCGACCGGTTCGGACGCGCCTATGTCGGCAACGTCGGCGACGGCAGCGATCCCCCGCGGCCGCCGCGGCCCGCCGACCTGGCGATGATCGAACCCGACGGCACCGTCCACGACGTCGCGACCGCGATGGTGCTGGCGGGCGGCATGGTCGTGACCTCCGACGGCAACACCCTCATCGTCGCCGAGAGCCGATCCACCCCCGGCCGGCTGACAGGCTTCACCATCGAGCCCGACGGCGGGCTCGAGCAACGACGGGTGATCGCCGAGTTCGACGCCTCGGTGCACCCCGACGGCCTCGCGATCGACGCCGAGGACGGCGTCTGGGTCGCCTCCCCGTTCGGGGACGAGATCTTCCGCGTCGACGCCGAGGGCGCCATCACCGACCGCCTGTCCGCGCCCCACCCGTACTCGCTCGCGCTGGGCGGGCCCGACGGTCGGGACCTGTTCGTCTGCACCGCCGAGACATGGGTTCCAGAGGAAGCGGAACGGGACCGCGGCGGCGCCGTGCGGCGGATCCGGGTGCGGGTTCCCGCCGCGCAGACGTAGCGCGTCCCCCGGTTCGGCTGGCACTCCATCCCGCTTGTCTGCCAGCCGAGTTCGGCGCATCCTGGAGGTGTCCCGGGATGCGGTCCGGGGCGCCCGTCGGGCGGAAGGGGGACGGACGTGAACCAGCACGGACACATCGGCGTATCGCCGTTCCATGCCGCCGGGGCGCTGCGCGGGTTCGTCATCTCCGGCCGGTGGCCCGACACCACCAAGGAGTGGGCCCAGCTCCTGGTGTTCGCGGTCCGGGTCGCCTGCGTACCCGGGTTACTCCCCACCTCAACGGTTTTCGGCGCGCACGAGGATGTTCCCGAGGACCCTGAACCGGGCACCGTCGGGCTTGTGGTCGCGGAGGGCCCGGTCCTCGGCGAATCTGCCGTCACACCAGGATGTTTCGCGGAGCATCAGCCGCCCGCGCTGCTGGTGCTGCACCCGCCGTCGGAGACCATGCCGTCGTTGCCGGAGTGTGTGGGCGCGGCCTCGGGCTGCCTGTTGCTGCCGGGCGTGCCGCACCTCGGCCTGGACCACCGGGCGACCTGGGTGGAGGCGGACGCCGACGGGACCGTCACGTCCCTGGTCAGCCGGATGAGCCTCGATCCCAACTCCGACCCCGACACCGCCGTTTTGGCCATGCTGCTGGCCTCCTGACGCGGACCGGAAGAACAAAGTTCGGTCTCCCAAACTTGTTGTGCGCTTTGCGATCTCGTGAACCTCGGGTAGTCTTACGCCTAGCGAAGGGGAGTAGCCCCCAATCGAGCAGTCGACATACTGGTCAGCATCGCGAAGTACGATGCGCCCGGCTGCCCGAACCGACGCCGTCGTTCACGCGACAGGCACCGGTGGGCGAGACCTTCGGCTGTCGACGTCCACACGTCGGCGGCCGGAGGAACGGTTCCCAACATCCTCCGAAACCAGATAACGGAGGAGGTTCGCATGCTTGCCGCGCTGCTGCTCAGCTTCGGCGTCATCTTCGTCGCCGAACTCGGCGACAAATCCCAGCTCATGGCGATGGCGTTCGCGCTGCGCTACAAGTGGTGGGTCGTGATCGGCGGCATCACCGTCGCCACCACCGTGGTGCACCTGGTCTCCGTCGGCGTCGGCCACTACCTGGGCGTGGCCATCCCCACGAACCTGATCAGCACCGTCGGTGGCATCGCCTTCCTGATCTTCGCCCTGTGGACCCTGCGCGGCGACAGCCTCAGCGACGACGAGCAGAACAAGGCCACTCGGGTCGGCACCTCGGCGTTCCTCGCGGTCGCCTCGGCGTTCTTCCTGGCCGAGCTCGGCGACAAGACGATGCTCGCCACCATCACGCTGGCCGCGGACAACGACTGGGTCGGCGTGTGGATCGGCTCGACGGTCGGCATGGTCGCGGCCGATGCCCTCGCGATCATCGTCGGCGCCGTGCTGGGCAAGCACCTGCCGGAGCGGTTCATCCAGCTCGCGGCCGCGACCCTGTTCTTCGTCTTCGGCGTGATGCTGCTGCTCCAGGGCCTGTTCCCCGGGTCCGTGGCGGGCCCGATCGCCGGCGGCGCGATCCTCGCGGTCGCGGCTGTGGTGGGAGGCGTTCGGTACGCGCGGGCGCGGAAGGCCGTACCGGTCGAGGAGACGAGCGAACCCCTCGACCGGTAGGTAACCCTCAGGAACCCGAGCTGCCGAACCCCCCGAGGTCGGGCGCGACCTGGGTCGTCCCCGTCGCCACCCACCCCGACTCAGGAACCCCGGCTCCGCTGAAGCGAAGCGCGGACTCCCCGCTGTCCACAGACTCGGTCGCCGTGTAATTCAGGTTCATTCGGACCGATCCGGCGGCGACACCCCAGGAAGACTCGCGGGTGGGGATGACCCATCCGCCTGTGGGAGCGGTGACTGTGACGTCGCCGGTCTCGGGATCGACCGTGAAGGTCGCGTCGAGAACTGCGTCGGACGACCACGAGCTGAGCGATGCATCTCCGCTCGTGAACACGAACCCACGTGGGGTGCGGATGGTGGCGCTCGTGAGCTCCAACCCCGACTGCGGATCCACCAGGTCCCCAGGCTTGTTGATCGAGAAGTTCGCCCTCACTACTGCGTTTTCACCATGACTCACCCTGTCCCGTCCAGTGAGTTCCACGTCGAAGTCCCCGACCACCGCCCTGTCCTGGTAACGAAGGTCGTCACAGGCCGAAGGGCCCAAGTCGACGTCGGTGAATGGCTGACAGGCCCCCAGTTCGGAGGTGAAACTGCCGGTGTCGACCGCTCCCGCCGCGCCCACCCCGGCTAGCGCACCTCCCGCGACAATCGTCAGCGCCCCGAGCAACGACCCACCCTTGCGCACCACGTGTCCAGCCACTTCCACTGACGTCTCCCTCAATCGTGAAGCCCCGGCGAGCCCCTTGCCCGCGCCACCCATAGCCCGCCAAGAATAGGGAGCGAAACGACGCACCGAAGCGGAATCGGAACGCGACTTTGCGCAGTTCAAAGCGTTAAACGCTGTCTCGAGAGCGTCATTGCCTGCTCCGATCGCGGCGGCCCTCACCCGCTACCTGAGACCTTCGGGCTCCACTGAGTTCGACGTCCCGGTCGAGGCAAGTTCCCCCATCTCGACCACCTCACCCGCGACCGCGCCAACCACCGCGGCGTCGTGACTGATCACCAGCAGCGACATCCCCTGCTCGCGGGCGAGTTCCGACAGGATCTCGAGCACGCGTCGCTGCGACACCGAGTCGAGCCCGGTGGTCACCTCATCGCAGATCAGCAGCGCGGGTGACGTCGCAAGGGCACGCGCGATCGCGGCGCGTTGCGCCTCACCGCCCGACAGCGAGGACACGCGTGCTCGCGCGATATCGGCAGCGAGACCAACCTGCCGCAGCGCGATCGTCGCGGCATTCTCGGCGTCCACCCTGGACATGCCCCGCAGCCGCATCGGCCCGCGGGCGATCTGCTCGCCCACGCTCCGGAACGGATCGAAGGCCGCCTTCGCATCCTGGAACACGTAGGCGATCGCCGCTGCCTGCGCGCGGGAACGCCCCCGGGCGTCGGCCACCAACGCCTCGCCGTCGAGCAGTACCCGCCCCGCCGACGGCCGGTGCAGCCCGGCGACGACACGGGCGGCGGTGGTCTTGCCGCAACCGGACGGACCGACCAGGGCCACGCACTCCCCCGGACCGATGCCCAGCGAGAAGTCCCGCAGGACCGGGTCGCTCCGGTAGCCCGCGGTCACCCCGTCCATCACCAGCCGGGGGGTCCGAGCCCCGGTTCCCGAACTCCGGCCGCGCTCGCGACGCGATGCGCCGGCCTCGAGCAGGGCCAGCGTCTGCTGGTGGGCGGGCGCGTCGAGAAGCGCCACGTCGCCGGACTCGACAACCCTGCCCTGCATCATCACGACCACGTGCCCGGCCACCGCCCGGACCGCATCGAGGTCGTGCGTGAGCAGGACGATCGTCAGCCCCTCGCTCGCGAGGCGGGTGATCTCGTCCAGCACGGCCGACCTGTTTGCGGGATCCTGGCCGGTGGTCGGTTCGTCCAGGATCAGGCAGTCCGGGTCCGTCAGCAGGGTCTGGGCGATGACCAGGCGCTGCTGCTGACCGCCGGAGAGCTGGTGCGGGTAGCGGTCCAGCAGCCGCGCGCCCTCGGGAAAGCTGGCGCGCCGCAACGCATCCGGCACGGTGAGCCGGTGCCCCGCGCGGTGTGCGGCGCGTTCGACGTCGCGGAGCACGCTCCCGATCCGCAGCCAGGGCGTGAGCACCGCGGAGGGCTGTTGCGGCACGTAGCCGAACCGCACCCCCTCGCACTCGAGCAGGAGCGATTCGATTGTCACGCCCGGCCGCCGCTCCCCCATCAAGGCCAGCGCCGTGGTGGTCTTTCCGCTTCCCGAGCCGCCGATGACGGCGGTGACATCGCCGGCCGGAATGTCCAGGTCGACGCCGTCGACCAGCGTGCGGCCCGCGGCCCGCGCGGTCAGTCCACGCACCCGGATCGCCTGGCGCCGCCCGTGCACGACCTCGGTCATGTGTCGCTCCTCCCCGGGGACGCCTCTCTCGACGCCACCCTGGCGCCCGAGTCGAACAACAGATTCACCCCGACCGCGAGCCCGATGATCAACAGGGTCGGGATCAGCACACCCCAAGGGGCGAGGGCGATACCGCTCCGGTTGCGATCGACCATGACCGCCCAATCGGTGCCCGAGGCGTCGGCCGTCAGCCCGAGGAAGCTGGCGGACGCCACCAGATAGATCGCGCCCACGAAGCGCAGCCCGGCATCGGCCGCCAGCACGGACAGCAGCGTGCGCCCCAGGTAGCCGATGTTGCGCCGCCACCACGTCTCCCGCTGCAGGCGTAGCGCCTGCATCGCGGGGCTGTGCGCGGCGTGCAACGCCGAGGCCCTCACCAGCCGGGCGGCGTCCGGAAACTGCAGGACCGCCACCGTCAGCGCCAGCACCGCGGCGTTCGCCTCCGTCATCGCCACCACGAGGAGCAGCAGCATCATCGACGGGACCGAGAGCAGCAGGTCCAGCGGGCGCATCAACATCTCGTCCACCCACCGCCGCCCCGATGTCGCCGCGGCCACTGCCCACGGCACGGCGAGCAGGTAGATCGCGAGCACCGCGGCTGCGGCGATGAGCACCAACGATCGACCGCCGAGCAGGGCCTGGGTCAGCACGTCGCGGCCCTCCGCGTCCGTGCCGAGCGGCCAGTCGCCGCCCGAGGCGAAGGCGGGGCCGCGGGGGCCGGGCTCGGCGACGAGCGGTCCGCCGAAAGCCACGAGGAGCGCGGCCGTCGTGAGCGCCGCGCCCACCAGGACCCCCGATCCCCGGCCTCCGCGCCTGCCACCCTCGGTACGCACCGTCACCGTGCCTCCCGCGCAACGGGATTCAGTGCGAACGCCGCGATGTCGGCGAGCAGGTTCACGCTCACGGTGATCAGCGAGAACAGCACCACCAGACCCAGCAGCAACGGCACGTCCCGGCTGCTGACCGCCCCGACCAGCAGCTGCCCGAGCCCGCCGAGCGCGAAGACGGCCTCCACCACAACCACGCCTCCGAGCAACCAGTCCGACACCCGTGCGAGCTGCTGCACGGCGGGCGTGATCGACCCGGGCAGCGCGTGCCGCCAGACCACCCGGGGCATCGGCACGCCGAGCCGCAGGGTGTGCCGGGTGTATTCGGACTCCAGCGACGTGATCATCGAGGACCGCACCAGTCGCGACAGCGAGCACACCGGCCGCACCGCGAGCACCGCCACCGGCAGCAACCACAGCTCCGGCTGCGCGAGCAACGGTCCGCTCGCGCCGACCGCGGTGGGGGCGAACCACCCGAGCCACACGGCGAACACCGCGACCACCACGATCGCCAGGGCGAACTCGGGCACCGCGTACAGCGCGACGGTCAGCCAGGAGATCGCCCGGTCCACCCGACCGCCCCGCCGCACCGCCGCGGTGACCCCCAGCAGCAGGGCGATCGGGATCAGGACCGCGAGGGCGAGCAGCGTCAGCGTCACGGTGGGAACCATTGCTGCGGACAATAATTCGGACACCGGCCGCCCCGAGATCGCCGAGGTTCCCAGGTCTCCGCGGGCCAGACCCCCGAGCCAGCCCCCGAGCTGATCGAGCAGCGGTCGGTCCAGCCCGAGGGCGCGGCGGAGCCGGGCGATGCGTTCGGGGTCGGCATCGTCGGCCGCGATGGTGACGGCGGCGTCCCCGGGTAGGAGGGCCGCGACCAGGAACACCACCACCACGACGCCGAGCACCTGCGCACCGCCGAGGGCGATGCGCAGGGCGACGTACCGGACGAGCATCAGGAAAGCCACGCCTTGTCGAAGCGCGCGTAGCCGAGGGTGTTGCTGGGGGCTCCCTCCGCCACGCCGTCGACGTTGGGCGCAAGCCCGTGCAGCCCGTCGGCGAAACCCCAGACCAGAAGGCCGCCATCGGAATACAACTGTGATTGCATGTCCCGGTAGGCGCGGGCGCGCACCTCCTCGTCGGTGGTGGCGCTGGCGGTGGCGAACAGGGTGTCGAACTCGGGCCGACGCCACTGCGTGTAGTTCTTGGCGGATGTCGACAGCATCCGCTGCGCGAGGTGCGACTCGATGGGCATCGCGCCCGACCGGAAGCTGGACAGCACGCCCTCGTCGAGGGTTCGGGTCCAGTAGGTGGAGCCCTCGCCCACCTTCACCTCGATCCGCAGACCGGCGCGCCCGGCCTGCTCGGCGAAGATGTTGGCCGCCTCGACGAATCCGTTGGTCGCACCGGTCGTGAGCAACTCGACGCGGGTGTTCTCGGCGCCGGCCCTCCGGATCAGCGCCCGCGCGGCCTCGAGGTCGGCGGTGCGCTGCGGCAGGTCGTCGGCGTAGTACTTGGCGCCCTTGCCGAACAGGTCGTTGCCCACCACCCCGGAGGTCCCCAGCACGGTGTTGACGAGCTCCTCACGATCGACCAGCGCGAACATCGCCCGGCGCAGGTCCACGTTGTCGAACGGTGGTCGGTCCACCTTCATCGCGAAACCCGACATCGAGCTGCGTGGCGAACGCAGGATCCGCAGCCGGCGGTCCCCCTCGTAGGTTCGCGCCGACGTGGCGCCGAGATCGTCGGCGTACTCGGCCTGGCCGCCGAGCAGCGCGTTGATCCGCGCGGTCTCGTCCGGCGCGGACAGGATCTCGAGTTCCTCGAGATGCGGTGCCCCGTCCCAGTAGTCGGCGAACCGGCGGCCCACGAAGGACCGGCCCGGTTCGAAGGAGACGAAGGTGAACGGTCCCGAGCCGACGGGGCGGGTGAAGTCGGTGGTGCCCTCGGGGATGACGTAGGCGCCGAAGGCGGCCAGCACGTTGGCCAGGTCGCCGCAGGGCCGGGTGCAGGCGAATTCGATGGTGCGATCGTCGATCGCGCGGGACCGCCCGATGTCGATGACCTCGAGCGAGGCCCGCGGCCGCAGCGCGTTCCGCGGGTCCTGGATGCGGGCGTAGGAGTACAGCACGTCGGCCGATCGGACCGGTCGCCCGTCATGGAACGACGCCTGCCGCAGTTCCACAGTCCAGGACGTGGCGGCGGAATTCGGCCGCCAGTTCGCGGCGAGCCGCGGCACCGGCCCTAGGTCATTTCCGTACTCGACGAGCTTGTCGTACAGGGCATTCGAACGGGCGACATCGGCGTAGAGGTTGGTCTTGTGCGGGTCGAGCACCTCCTGGGCGCCGCCTCCCGCGAAGACGGCCCGCAGCCGCCCGCCGTCTCTGGGTGCAGCGCTGCTCGCCGCCTCGCCGTCGGCCGAGCCGCAGCCGCCCAGCAGGACGGCGCCGGTCGCGGCCGCGCCGAGGCCGAGGAACGTCCGGCGGTTCAGGTGCGGCAGGCGCGTGCGGGTGAGCGGATTCATGGTCTTCTCCTTGGGGGTGTTGCGAGAGGGTGTGGTGCGAAGCCGCCGTGGGCGGCTCAGCGGGCTTCGGGAACGATGACGCCGATCACGCACTCGCTCGTGCCGGTTCGGCGAGCAGTCGGCGCCGCTGCAGCAGCCACACCGCGGCCGCGGAGCAGGCCCCGAGCAGGATGCAGACACAGACCCCAGGCCAGCCGTTGGCGAGTTCGACGCCGTAGCCGATCAGGGCGTTGCCCGCGGCCGCCACCACCCCGGAGACCAGGTAGAACATGCCAAACAATGTGCCCGAGATGCGCGAATCCCCATACGCCGGAATCAGTTCCATCACAAACGGCTGGGCTGCCATGATGCCCGCCTCCAGTACGAGTGCGGAGATCACCAAGGGCGTGAGCCCGAGGACGGCGTGCCGGACGTCGTCGCCGGGGCCGATCCACAACACCGGCAGCAGGACCGCGAACGCGCCACCCATGAGCGCGAGCCCGCCCGCTATCGCGGTGCCCCGGTCGGCCCGGTTCTGCAGCCACCTGGTGACCCGGACCTGGAAGAGCAGGCTGAAGACGGTGGTGCTGAGGAAGATCACCGCCACCGCGCCCTGCCAGGGCGTGATCCTCCGGGCCAGCACCGGGTAGACCAGGTACACCTGGCTCTGCAGGGCGAACATCCCGAGCATGGCCAGGGTGAACAGGACGAACCGCCGGTCGGCGAGTACCACCCCCCAGCCCCGCAACACACTCGTCTCGGACGGCTCCACCTCGTGCGCGGGAAGGTAGCGCAGCTGGGCGAGGGTGAGGGCGGCGAAGATCGCGGCCGCCGCGAGAGCGACGGTCCGGAAGTCGACCGCGAGCAGCGCGCTGCCGATCAACGGGCCGGACAGGGCGCCGGCCTGGGCGAACACGTTGAACACCGCGAAGGCCTCGGCCCTGCGGTCCGGTTCGGCCACGGCGATGTAGGACCTGACCGCCGGGTTGAACAGTGCCCCGGCCAGTCCCGACAGGATCGAGGCGATCAGCAGCGCCGGTAGGGAGGTCCCGAGGCCGAACACCGCGAAACCCCCACAGCGCAACGCGCACCCGGCGATGATCACCCGCCGCGGGCCCAGCCGATCCGACGCGGTGCCGCCGAGGAGGAACATGCCCTGCTGGCTGAGCGTGCGGACACCGAGCACGACGCCCGTGATCGCCAGGGAGAGACCGAGATTGCCGGTGAGGTGCATCGAGAGGAATGGCACCAGCATGTAGAAGCCGGTGTTGACGCCGTATTGGTTGACGACGAGCAGTTGCACCGATCGGGGGAAGCTACTCAGGGTCGCGAGCGTCCCCGCTGCCGGCGCCTTACGCATCGTCCGACTCATGACCGGACCCCTCGCCGCGGCGCCCGCCGAGGCCCCGCCAGAGATCGTGGGCGAGCAGCATCCATATGTGTGCCACGCGTGACCTTCCGCTCGAGCCCTAACCGGACCAGCAGAAGATACTGACAATCGTTGTCGTTAGCAATAGGGCATGGATCCGCCGAGAGATTCGACGGATACTGGGAGGGTCTCGCAGGCACCCACAGGAGGGGTGACATGACCGAACAGATTCCCCCGGAACCGATCGCGGCCGCCAAGGTGGTGTTGCTGCAGACCCGCAAACGGGACGGCAGCTGGGTCGATACCCCCGTGAACATCGCAATGGACGGGTCCCACACCTATTTCCGGACACCCGGCAGGGCCTCGAAGAACAAGCGGCTGCGGAACTTCCCCGATGTGCGGATCTCGCCCTGCACCTGGTCGGGCAAGCCGACGGGCGGGGGGTCGGCTGCGACCGCGCACCTGCTCGCAGGCGCCGAGGCCGACGCCGCGGCCCGGGCGATCGACCATCGCTTCCCGATCCTGCAGCACGTCCTGGTGCGGGCGACTCACAAGGTCATGCGCACCCCCACGCTGCATTACGAGCTGACGAACTTCCACGCGCCGTGACCGAATCCAGGTCGGGGCCAGACGGAAGCATCGGCTGCGATGCGGTGTTGTATCGGACATGACCAAGTCCGCCGCTGCCACCGCCCGCGACCGGATCGCGGCGGAGCAGGCCGCTACTGCGCATCGGATCGAATCGCTCACCGCGCGTCTGGCCGACATCCTGGACGGCTCCGAGCTGACCACCAACGACGACGAGCACGATCCGGAGGGCTCGACGATCGCGTTCGAGCGCGCCCAGGTCACCTCGCTGCTCGGGGACGCGCGGCAGGAACTCGAGGATCTCGACGCGGCACTGCGGCGGGTCGAGGTCGGTAGCTACGGGGTGTGCGTGAAGTGCGGGCGGCCAATTGGCGCCGAGCGGCTCGACGTGCTGCCCGCGGTAGTCACCTGCATCGACTGTTCCTGAAATCGCCCGCCCAGGAATCCCTGAGCGGGCGGCACCATCAAGCTCGATTCGATATGTGAGGGGGAACTACGGCCTGCCGGCTGCTGCGACGCCCTCACGGCCGCCGGAGCCGCGAGGACTTCAGTAATCCATGCTCCCGTTGCCCACGCCCCCGAGCACGTGAGTTTCCCCGGTGGCCAGCCAGCCTCCGGCGGCGGGTGCTCCGATGCCGGTGAAGGTGATACCGCTTGCGCCACCGCGATGTGTGAAGAGGACGTACCGGCACCGTGCGATGGACATGCTGCCTGCGGCGCGGACGTCGGTTGTCCTGAGGCCGCCCGCCCCGGAGGATCCCTGAGCGGGCGGCACCGAGGTCAATTCGGGGTTATCCAATCCCTGGCTGGTGCCCTCCGGGAGCGGAGGGGTTCAGGAGCATAATGATCACCGGAATAACCTCGAACGATGTGATCTCGTGTGACAACAGGGCTGGCAGATCCGCGGCGGCCATGGTGTCGGGCGTGACCGCGGACGCGTCCAGGCCGCGCCAGACTAAGAAAGGAAGAGAGGAAACCCGCCACTCTCAGGATCGAAACCAGGGCTGCATTTGGGAGGCGCAGTCATTCCGCATCCAGTGGTAAGCAAACTGGAACCCGTGTCCGCCAGGCCACGGAACACATTCCCAAGTAACACGTCCACGGCGGCTGAGCCGGTGATGGGGAGTTCATCGGCCGACGCCGTGCCCGCTCCGAGAGCCAGACCGCCGCCGAGCAGAGCAGCAGCGGCAAGGATGGACGCGCCACGGCGCGCCAGAGTTCGAGACATACAGATTCCTTCGTTCGAAGTGTGATGACTGAGGCGACCTCACCCCGTCACGGAAGCATTCGACGATCACCTTCCACAGGCCACGGCCTTGAACAGCGCAGCGGCTGTGGCCGAAAGCCGGGAGCGGCGCTGTGCACTATCCGATGTTTGCGGGAGGAGGCATGGATGTGCCAGGAGGGCGCCCGTTGAGCCAGTCATCCCACGCGATCGATCCGATCGGAGTGTCGGCAGGGGGGCAGTTCCCACATCCGGTCCAGACATCGGCCCCATCGATGGAGCCAGCGCCAACCAGCACGCCGAGTGAACCCAGCAGGGCGTAGTTGACGACAAACGCAGCAGAACCCACCGCGTCGGACGAGGATTCCGCGGCGGAGGCCGTGCCCCCGCCGAAGCCCACAACACCACCGAGCACGGCCGCGGCAACAAGGACGGACGCGCCACGGCGCGCGAGAGTACGAGACATCCAGATTCCTTCGTTCGAAGTGTGATGACTGGGGCGGCCACACCCATCGGAACGCCCCCGACCGCGTCAGAATAGGGCCGGCCACCCGCCGCCACTACCGAAATCGAGAATCGGCATCCTCGCAGGTCAAACGTTATACACAACGAATACCGCGGCTGGATCGGCAAGGCTGTCAGCCAGTTCGGTGAACCGTCGTTAACCAGACTCACGACCGGGGCGCTATCGTTCAGGTCACTACCGGTCGGCCAACGGTGGCCGCCAGAAAAGAGGATCGACTGTGGAAATCCAGGGAACCGCGGCACTGGTCACCGGAGCTGCCTCCGGCCTCGGCGCTGCGACCGCCAAGCGCTTCGCCGACGCGGGCGCCACCGTCTTCGGGCTGGACCTGGCCCAGTCCATCGAGCGCGCGGGCGACAGCGTCCCCGCCGGCGTCACCCTCATCCCCACCGATGTCACCAGCGGCGACGAGGTCCAGGCTGCCGTCGACCAGATCGTCGCCTCCGGCGTGCCGCTGCGCACCGTCGTCAACTGCGCAGGCGTCGGCTGGGCCGGCCGCATCCTGTCCAAGAACGGCCCGCACGACCTGGAGCTGTTCCGCACGGTCATCACCGTCAACCTGCTCGGCACGTTCAACGTGATGCGCCTGGCCGCCGACGCGATCGCCAAGACCGACACCGTCGACGAGTCCGGCCAGCGCGGCGTCGTCATCAACACCGCCTCGGTCGCGGCGTTCGAGGGCCAGATCGGCCAGATCGCCTACTCCGCCTCCAAGGGCGGGGTGCAGGGCATGACCGTGCCCGCCGCGCGCGACCTGGCGCAGTTCGGCATCCGCGTCAACACCATCGCCCCCGGCATCATCGACACCCCGATGCTCGCGGGCGTCACCGACGAGTACCGCAAGGGCCTCGAGGCAGGCGTGCCGTTCCCGTCCCGCCTGGGCAACCCCTCCGAGTACGCGCAGCTCGCGCAGATGATCGTCGAGCACGACTACCTCAACGGCGAGACCATCCGCATGGACGGCGCGCTGCGCATGGCGCCGCGGTAACCGTCGCCCAAACGTGGGTGGTCGCGCCGATGCGCCGCGACCACCCACGCAGGTCAGGACAAAGACTGAGCACTGCCTGTTTCCCAGACGTCCGCGAGGAACTCGCCGACAGGCCCCGGAAAGATCGGCTGGGTGTTGCCATGGGGGGCACATCCACCATTGCCATCCTCCTGACAGTACGCATTCGCGGTTCCCGCCCCGAGGACCCCGCCCGCGACAACCCCGCCGACGACGATCGCGACGGCACCGATCATCGACGCACCCCGACGCACAATGCTCTTACCCACGATGACACTCCCCTGTTCCCACGAATAGAGGGTTCCCGATAGATCGGACACACCGGACGCCGACACCCTAGCGCCCGCGGCCACCATGCACTCCGGGTTACGAGGAGACGCATATCCTCAGGTCAAGCGTCATACACAACGCTGGACTCGAAGACCCGCGTCAGCGCCCGTCGAGCCCGGCCGCGCACGGGCGCCGCAGGCGCCTACAGCTCCGAGGCCAGCGGGGTCTCCGTCGCCGCGCGGTCGGTCATCCACTCCCGCAACACCTTTGTCGCGCGTACGTCGTCCTCGTTGTAGACGAACAACCGCTCCCGCTGGTCGAGATCCGGATCGTGGTCGTAGCCGACCGCCTCCCGATACCAGCTCATCGACGCCTCGCCGCCGGCGTCCGCGTCCCGCCAGTTGAACCCGGCAACCGGCGCAATCTTCTTGAGCCCCTTACCGTTCGGGCAGATGAACTGGTCGCTCACCGCCTGGTAGACATCCACCCAGTCCGGGCTGTCGATGAAGGCGCGGATCTGCGCGACCGTCGGGATCCCCGGCATCCCGGCAAACCGGGTCGCCGAGTCGAGCAGCCACTTGTCTTCCGCCGCACGGGAATAGCAGTAGGCCGCGAAGGTCTTGCCCGCCGCGAGGGTCTCCTCCCTTACCCCCATCAGCCAGCCCCAGAACTCCGCGAACGACCTGCCCTCGTCCCGGGTCGGCAACGGGTCCCAGGTGACGAACGGCCGGTACGGCTGGGTGACACCATCCGCGGTCAGCAGCGTGCCCCACAGGTAGGCGCCGTGCTCCTGGTAGCTCTCCATGTCCACGTCGACCTCGACGTCGGCCCGGCGCACCGTGACCTCGGGCCTGCGCCGCACCAGCGGGACCTGGCCCAGCCAGGCCTTCGCGATCACCACCGCGTCCTCGAACCCGTTGCCCTGCCACTCCTCCGGTGCCGGTCCGTCCCAGGCCGCCAGGTCGTCGATGGTGTAGACCCCGGCCGCGCGCAGCGCCTCGGCCCGCGAGCCCGTCGCCACCAGGCTGACGTCCCGTGCGGCCGTCAGGTTCTCCTTGCAGCGCGACCACCAGGGGCAGGACCGGCACTCGCCGATCTGCGACGGCGAGGTGAAGCGTTCGCCGCGCGCGACGGCCAGCCGGTCGGCGAACCGCTCGTCGTACACGTCCATCACCGCGGCGAGGTCGTGCACGAGGAAGCGCTCGCCGCCGTACCCGATGACGCCGCCGAGCATCGACGGGCTCGCCACGCCCTGCGCCTGCAGCATTCGCTGCAGGTGCGCCAGGCGGAGCTGGTCGCGGAGCTGAGCGCGCACCTTCCGGTCCGGGTCCACGCCCGGGGCCCAGTCGTCCAGGCCGGAGGTGACCGCGCCGCTGCCCGGATCGGTGACCTTGTGGTTCACCACGATGGCCGGGATGTATCCCCCGCGGTCGGCGTCCCGGATCAACAGCTCCGCGCGCCCGCGCCTGCCGGTGTCGAACTCGAGCGGCAACACCGCGCCCCAGATCCGGTCAGCGCCCTCGGCGCAGGCCCGCAGGGTCGCCGCCGCCCGCTCCCGCGTCGGGACGGACTGGTCGATCAGCACCCAGGTGTGGCCGCCGGGGGCCATCAACCGCCGGAGCATGTCCTCCCGGTGTGCCTGGGCCGATTCCCGGCGCTGCTGGACGCCGATGTCCTCCGGCGCCGAGGCGATCTGCTCGGGGTAGGCCGAGTCGAGGTGGACCCGGTGCCGGCACGTGGTCAGCGTCCTGGGATCGATGAGCACCGACCGAGTGCCGTTGCGGCCCGGCTCGGCGTCCTGGTGCGGATCCCGGAGGTCCTGCGAAGAGTTCACGATGACGAGATTATGGTCCGTGGCACCGACAACCCGCACCGCGCCCGCCTGCGCAGCGGCAAGAACCAGCGCTGCCGGACTCGCCGCCGTCGTCCGGGGCGGTCGCGGATAGGCTGTCGGGGACGAGGTGTGCCGACGCTCGAGCGCCAAGAATGAGGGGCCTTACGCATGGGTTTGTTCAGGAAACGTAAGACACGCGCGACCCGGCGTGCCGAGGCGAAGGCCCTCAAGCACAAGGCCAAGGTCGAGGCGAAGCTCGGCGCCCGCAACGACCGCAAGAAGATGCGCACCGAGGCCAAGTCCGCGAAGAAGGTCGAGAAGGCTCAGCTCGCGACGCTGAAGGCGCAGGAGAAGGCCGCCACCCGCGGCAAGCTCAGCGTCGGCCAGATCCGCAAGTACCTGGGCATCGCCCGGCTGCTGACGCCGGTGCTCGCCCCCCTCGTCTACCGCGGCGCCACCATGCTGCGCGCGCAGCTGGACCAGCAGCGCGCCAACAAGATGGGCATCGCCCCCGAGGAGCTGGGCACCTACACCGGGCACGGCGCCCACCTCAGCGCCCGGATCGCCGGCGCCGAGCGGTCCGCGAACGCCATCGCCGCCCAGTACCCCGACCCCGAGACCACCCGGTTCACCGGCGCCGTCCTCGGTCGCCTCGCCGAGCTCAGCACGGCCGTCCGGGCCTCCGAGCAGATGCCGGTCCAGCGCCGCAGGGCCGCCCACCACGCGATCTCGGCCGAACTCGACGGCGTCGAGGCCGACCTGCTCGCCCGCCTCGGCGTCCGCTGACCCCAGGCGCGACGCTCCGAAGATGCCGACCCCCCTCCCCGACCACACCGCCCGCATGCGCGGCGCGGCGGTCGGGGCGCTCACCGCGGCGATCGCGGTGGCAGGCCACGGGGTCGCGGGCGGCGGCTACCCGGACTCCTCGGCCCTGACGCTGCTGGTGCTGTGCTGTGCCGCCGTCGGCGCGCTCGCCGGCGGCCTGCGCGGCGGCCGGGTCGCGCTGCTCGGGGCGCTGGCGGCCGGGCAGCTCGTCGGACACCTCGCGCTGTCGACCGCCCTCACCGCGCACCAGTTCCACGGGCCGGAGTTCTCCCCCAGCGGGCTGACGATGCTCGGCGCCCACGCCGTCGCGACGGCGCTGTGCGCCGCGCTGATCCTGGCCGCGGAGGCCGTGTACGGCCCGATCACCCGGGTGCTGCGGTCCGTCCTGCGTCGGTGGAATCCGCTGCCGCGCACCAATTTCCCGCTCCGCGCCGCGTCGACGGACCCGTTCGCGCCGGTGACGCTGCTGCACTTCTGCATCTCGAGACGCGGACCGCCCGCGGCGGTGCCCGCATAGCGGACTCGGCGACCCGAGCCCGCCCTCCCCTCTCGAGAAAGAACCCCATGACCACCCTCATTTCCCGCGCCCTCCTCACGGTCGGCGCCACCGGCGGCGCCCTGCTGCTCGGCACCGGACTCGCCTCCGCGCACGTCTCGGTCAGCGCCCCCGGCGCCGAGCAGGGCGGCTACACCGTCCTGACCTTCAAGGTGCCCACCGAGTCGGAGACCGCGGGCACCACCAAGCTGACGGTGGCGCTGCCCAACCTGGCATCCGCCCGCACCGAGCCGATGCCGGGCTGGACGTCGCAGGTCACCAAGGACGCCGCCTCCGGCGAGGCCACCTCCGTCACCTGGACCGCCGATCCCGGCGTCAGCGTCGGACCCGGCCAGTTCCAGCAGTTCCTGCTGTCCACGGGACCGCTGCCGGAGCAGGACGAGGTGTCCTTCGCCGCCACGCAGACCTACAGCGACGGCCAGGTCGTGAACTGGGATCAGCAGCCCGGCCCCGACGGCAGCGAGCCCGACAAGCCGGCGCCCGCCCTCGCGCTGGCCCCCGCCTCGGAGTCCGAGGACGGCCACCACGGCGCCTCGACCGCCTCGTCCACGACCACCGACGACGATGGCGTCGACACCACGGCCCGTTGGCTCGGCGGCATCGGCCTGGTGCTCGGCGCACTCGGCGCCGCGCTCGGCGTCGGCGCGACCGTCCGCGGACGGCGCTCATGAGCACCCGGGTCCGCGTCCTGGCCGTGACGATGTTCGCCGCGGTGGCCGCGCTGCTCGGCGCGGGCGTCGCCGGGGCCCACGCGGTCGTGACCAGTTCGAACCCCGCGGACGGCTCGTCCGTCGCGGTGGGCCCGGAGCAGGCCGTCATCACGTTCAACGAACCGATGCAGCCCAGCTTCGCCACCCTCACCGTTGTCGGCCCGGACGGCAACCTGTGGTCGAAGGGCGAGCCAACCGTGCAGGGCCCCTCGGTCAGCGTCCCGGTCGGCGAACTCGGCCCCACCGGGGAGTACACGATCGCCTACCGGGTGACCTCCGCCGACGGCCACCCCGTCAGCGGGACCCGCACCTTCACCCTCACCGAGCAGGGCTCGGGCACCCCAGGCGCGAAGCCGGGCGGCGACAAGGCCGACGCCGAGGGCGGCGATTCGGACGGGCTGCCGATGTGGCCGTTCATCGTCGCGGGCGTGCTGGTGTTCGGCGGCGGGCTGGCGTTCGCGCTGCGCCGTCCCAGCGGCAAGAGCTGACCTCGGTGGCCTCGGCGGGCGCGCGGCGGCGGTGGCAGATCTCGCCACGATGGCTGCTGTTCGCCGCGCCCGCCGGCCTGGCCGGGGTCGGGATGGCCTGGCTGCTGGCCCGCCCGGCCGGCCCCGACCCGTCGAGCCTGATCCGGGTGCTCGCCGTCCTCCTCGGGTCGACGGTGCTCGGCCTGACGGCACTCGAGTGGCTGCAGCGATCCGAGCCGCGACCGGTGGTCGCGCGCGGCCAACTGTGGCGGCCGATCGCGGCGCTGGCCGGGGCCTGGACCCTGGCCGAGGTCGCCCTGGTGGTCGCCGCGGCGGCGGAGACGACCGAGACCGGGGCCGGCGCGCTCTCCTCGACCACGTTCGGCCGGTTTCTCGGTGACGTCAACGCGGGGCAGATCGGCGGCGCCACCGTGGCCTGCACCACCGCGATCGCGGTGATCGGGGCGCTGGCGTTCCGGCGGGGCGCCGACTGGCCGATCACCTCCGTCGCGGTGCTCGCCGCGGTCGCGCTCGCGGCCCGGCCCGTCACCGGTCACATGTCGGCACAGACCCTGGGTTCGCTGTTCGGAGCCGCGCACGCGCTCGCCGCCGCGCTGTGGCTGGGACCGCTGGTCGCGATGGCACTGCTGCTGCGGGCCAGGGGCGCCTGGGCCACCCTGCTGCCGCGCTACTCGGAGCTGGCCTGGCGCTGCGTCGCGGTGTTGACGGTGACCGGCGTGATCGACGCCGCGGTCAAGCTCGGCGGCGTTGGCGCGCTGGTCGACACCGGCTACGGGCGGATCGTGCTGGCCAAGACCGCGGCGCTGCTCGCGCTCGGCGCGCTCGGCTGGTGGTGGCGCCGGACCTGGGTGCCCGCGGCGGGTGCGCACCGCATGCAGGCGGAGGACTCGCTGCGGCGCGCGGTGCTTGAGGTGCTGGCGATGGCCGTCGCCTTCGGCCTGGCCGCCGCGCTCGCCACCACCGCCTGAACCGCGGGTGTCGGCGGGCGGCGCTATAACTGCCTCATGCCCTCCGAGCAGGATGTACGCGCGCTGATGCTGGCCCTCCCCGAGGCGGAGGAGATCGTGGTCGACAACTGGGGCAATCAGCCGACCTTCCGGGTGCGCAAGAAGATGTTCGCGATGGTCGGATACGGTGCGCCCACGGCGTGCCTCAAGGCCACCCGCGACGATCAGGCCGCGCTGCTCGAACAGGACCCCGAGACCTTCATGGTGGCCCCGTTTTTCGGGCGCTGGGGCTGGATCGACGTCGTCCTCGACCGGGTGGATCCGCAGGAGCTGGCCGAGCTCGTCGAGGAGGCGTGGCGGCTGACCGCCCCGAAGCGGGTGGTCGCCGCCTACGACCGCGACCGGGCGGCCGGCTAGGTCTCCTTGCGGGACCGCGCGTTCAGCGCGGTGGCGCTGACCAGGCCGAGCGCCAGGAACCCGGACGCCACGAACAACGCGGTGCGGGTCGCGTCGCCGAAGCCCTCCGACAGCGCCGCGGTGACCTCGGGCCCGGACGGGCCGAGCTTGCCCTCCTCGCCCTGCTCGCGGATCCCGGAGATGGTGCCGCCCGCGGAGTCCCTGGTCGCGGTGACCAGCTGTTCCTGCGCCGGCGGCGGCACCGACGTGACCGGCTCGAGGCTGTCGGAGAGGTTCTGCGCCAACGAGATCGAGAGCACGGCGCCCAGCACCGCGGACCCGAGCGCGGCGCCGAGCTGACGCACGGTGCTCTGCGTCGCCGAGCCCTGGCCCGACTTCTCCGCCGGGATGTCGGCGAGCACCGTCCCGGTCAGCTGCGCCGACGCCAGCCCGAGGCCCGCGCCGTAGATCGCCAGCAGCACCGCGAGCAGCCACGGCGACACCGTGGAGGACAGCGCGAACGCCACCACCGCCACGCCGACGGCCTCGAGCGCCAATCCCAGGATCACGGTCTTCGGCGCACCGAACGCGGCGGCCACGTGCCGGGCCGCAGCGCCGGAGGCGAAGGCGCCCAGCGCCATCGCGGCCAGCACCAGGCCCGCGCCCATCGTGGTCAGGCCGAGCGCGTTCACCAGGAACAGCGGCAGCACCAGCAGCAGGCCGAACTCGCCGATCGCCACGGTCAGCGCGGTCAGGTTGCCCCAGCTGAACGTCGGGACCGAGAACAGGCTCAGGTCGAGGATCGCGGAGCGGTGGCTGCCGCGGGCCCGGTGCCGCTCCCAGAACACGAACAGCACGAGGCTGGCCAGGCCGATCGCGCCGACGACCGGGACCACCGACACCGGCGCGTCCGCGGGCCATTCGAGCCCGAACACGCTGAACGGAGCGATCGGCTTCCACCAGCCGAGGCTCTGCCCCTCGATCAGGGCGAAGATGACACCGCCGAAGCCGATCGCGCTGAGCAGCAGCCCGTCCACGTCGAGGCCCGGCTCGGTGATGGTGGCCTTGGTCTCCCGCACCGCGTACAGGGCACCGATGATCACCGCGATGCCGATCGGGACGTTCACGATGAAGATCCACGGCCAGGTGAAGTAGGTGGTGAGCCAGCCGCCGAGCAGCGGGCCGACCGCCGCCATGCCCGAGATCACCGCTCCCCACACCGCGAACGCGACGATCCGATCCTTGCCGCGGAAGGTCGCGTTCACGCTGGAGAGGGTCGTCGGGAGCACGAAGGCGCCACCGACGCCCTGGATGACGCGGGCGATGATGAGTGAGGTCGCGCTGGTGGCGAGCGCGGCGAACACGCTGCCCAACAGGAACACCAGCACGCCGAGAATGAACATGCGGCGGCGGCCGAGCCGGTCGCCGAGCCGCCCGGCGGTGAGCAGCAGCGCGGCGAAGACCACCGAGTAGACGCTGTTGACCCACTGCGCGTCGGTCAGGTCGAGATCGAGGTCGGTGATGATCACCGGCAGCGCGACGCCGACGATGGTGCCGTCCACCACGATCATGGACAGTCCCGCAGCGAGCACCCCGAGCCCGATCCAGGCGCGCCGATCGGCTCTCGGCTCCAAGTCGGTCGACTCGGTGGTCATGGGGGTGCCCCTTCCACGTCACACAGCGGGCGCCGAACGGCGCCGCCACGATTCCATCACCGTCGCCACCCCCTGTCGTCGCGAAATGCCGGGGGCGCGCCGAGTTTCATACTTTCGATGGATTCGCCGCGGCGCCGAGCGGGATCCGGGCAGTGCCCTAGACCTCCTGGTGCGCCTCCAGGTGCGCCTTCATCCGCTCCAGCGTGGCCTGCATGCCCGCCCGCATCAGCGTGTCCCGGTCCCGACCGAGCACCTTCGAGCGCTGCACGATCCGCACCCACAGCGCGGGCGTCCCGTAGATCTCCCGGGTCTCGGTGAGCCGGGTACCGGTGCCGGACGGCTCGAGCAGGTAGCTCCAGCGCGCCTTCGACTCTTCCGCCTCGAACGAGAACCGCTCCCCCGCAACGACATCGACCACCGTGCAATGAGTGGTCCACCGCACCGGGCCGTGCCGGTTGCTGCCCGTGAAGGTCGCACCGGCGGTCACCGGCTCGCCGCCGGTCCACCGCCCGCCGGTGTTCTCCGGGCTGAACCGGCCCATGCCTGCGATGTCGGTGACCACATCCCACACCGCCGACGGCGCGGCCTCGATCAGAACGCTCGCGCGATCCATCCGGTCAGCGCCCGGGGACGTACTGCAGCACCTTGATGAACGGCGCCAGCACCTTTGCCCAGACCTTCGGCGGAAGTCCGCGGGGCCCACCGAGATTCAGCACCCGCGTGGTCGCGATGGTCTGCGACTCGGTGTACTTGAGCAGACCGTCGGGCCCGTGCCTGCGGCCGACGCCGGACACACCCATGCCGCCCATCGGCGCCGCGGTGCTGCCCCAGGCGGGCGCGTAACCCTCGTCGACGTTGACGGTGCCCGCGCGGACCTGGGCCGCGATGGCCTCGCCCTCTGCCTTGCTGCCCGCCCAGACGCTGGCGTTGAGGCCGTACTCGGTGTCGTTGGCCTGCCGGATCGCCTCGTTCACGTCGGCGACCGGGTAGATCGACACCAGCGGACCGAAGGTCTCGTTGCGGGCGCACTCCATCTCGTCGGTGACGCCGGTGAGTACCGTCGGCTCGTAGAACAGCGGACCCAGGTCGGGGCGCGCCTTGCCGCCCGCGACCACGGTGGCACCCTTGACCACGGCGTCGTCGACGTGCCCGGAGACGGTCTTGACCTGCGCCTCGGAGACGAGGCTGCCCATCTCGATGCCGAACTCGTAGCCGGCGCCGAGGGTCATGTTCCGGACGCGCTCACCGAAGAGCTTGGTGAACTCGTCGGCGACCGGCTGCTCCACGTAGATCCGCTCGATGGAGATGCACAGCTGGCCGGAGTTCGAGTAGCAGGCGCGGACCGCCGCATCGGCGACCTCGCGCAGGTTGGCGCCCTTGGTGACGATCATCGGGTTCTTGCCACCGAGTTCGGCGGAGAAGCCGATCAGCCGTCGGCCGGCCTGCTCGGCGAGCAGCTGGCCGGTGGCGGTGGAGCCCGTGAACATCAGGTAGTCGGTGTTCTCGACGATCGCGGTGCCCACGACGGATCCGGGGCCGGGGACCACCGCGAACACCTCGCGCGGCAGTCCGGCCTGGTACATCAGGTCGACGCAGGCGAGCGCGCAGTACGGGGTCTGGCTGTCCGGCTTGATGACCACCGCGTTGCCCGCCATCAGGGCGGCGATGGCGTCGGACACCGCGAGGGTCATCGGGTAGTTCCACGGCGAGATGACGCCGACGACGCCCTTCGCGTGGTGGTGCACCACGGTCTTGGTGAGGCCGGGCAGCATGCCCTGGACGCGCTTCGGCTTGAGCAGCTTCGGGGCGACGCGGGCGTAGTACCGCGAGGTCATGGCGATGTCGAGGACCTCTTCCAGGGCGGCTGCCCTGGACTTGCCGGTCTCCGCCTGCGCCATGTCCAGCAGCGCGTCACGGTTCTCCAGCACCAGCTCGCGGTACCGATGGAAGATGCGGGCGCGGTCGTCGGCGGAACGCTTGGCCCACTCGACCTGGGCCACCCGGGCACGCTCGATCGCGGCGACCGCGTCCTCCGCGGTGCCGACCGGGACGGTCGCCAGTTCGCGGCCGGTGAAGGCCTCGACGACGGGGCGGGTCGGGCGGCTCGCCGCGTCCGGGATGGCGATGAGGTCGGCGAGCCGCGCGAAGGTCGCGGCGGACGGAGCAGGCATTTCGTACCCCTACTGGTGAGTAGTTCTTGCGGTTACACACAACTTACCTGGTCCGTGGCCGGCGTCACAGGGGAGTGCGACTCAGCCCTGCGCGACCGTCTCCTTGGCCCAGCGGTAGTCCGCCTTGCCGCTCGGCGACCGCACGATCGACGGCACCACCACGATCGACCTCGGGATCTTGTAGCCCGCGACGTGCTCGCGGCAGTGCTCGGCGATCTCGGCGGTGTCGATGCCGTGATCGCCCTCGCGCAGCTGCACCACCGCCGCGACCCGCTCGCCGAACCGGGCGTCGGGCACCCCGGCGACGAGGGCGTCGAGCACCGCCGGGTGCGTCTTGAGGGCCTGCTCCACCTCCTCGGGGAACACCTTCTCGCCGCCGGAGTTGATGCACATCGAGCCGCGGCCGAGCAGCACGATGGTGCCGTCCGCCTCCATCCGCCCCATGTCGCCGAGGATGGCCATCCGCACCCCGTCCACCACCGGGAACGTCGCGGCCGTCTTCTCCTCGTCGCCGAAGTACGCGACCGGGACGTGGCCGCGGCGCGCGATGTAGCCCAGCTCGTCCGAGCCCGGCGCGATGGCCAGGCCCCGCTCGTCGACGAGCAGCATGTTCGGGTTGGCCCTGATCCGCTTGGTGCCGTCGTCGCCGAACTCGACGACCCCGTCGTTGCCCGATTCGGAGGCGCCGAAGGCGTCCTTGACGACCAGCCCGGGGACCAGCTCGCGCAGCCGGTCCTTGAGCTGCGGCGAGAACAGGGCACCGCCGGAGCCGATCAGCTTGAGGGAGGACAGGTCGTACTCCCCCGCGTGCGCCGTCATGGCGTCCGCGATCGGCCGGGCGATGGCGTCGCCGACGACGGTGACGCCGGTGATCTTCTCGGCCTCGATCAGCCGCAGCACCTCGACGGGGTCGAAGCTGCGCGCGATCACCCGCGGCGCCCCCATCAGGAAGGCGGTCAGCAGCGAGTAGACCGCCGCCCCGTGCATCAGCGGCGGAATGAGCATCAGCACGGCGGGATTCGTGTTCGCCACCGCGGCCTCGACCACCTCCGCCACGCTGGTGCGGGGCGGGCCGCTCAGGTTCGCGCCGGACAGCGCGGCGTAGAAGAAGTCCTCGTGCCGCCACACCACGCCCTTGGGCATGCCCGTGGTGCCGCCGGTGTAGATGATGAAGTGGTCGTCCTGGCTGCGCGGCGGGAAGTCCCGATCCGGCGACTGCGCCGCCAGCGCCGCCTCGTACTCGGCGCCGACGGTCAGCACGTGCCCGACGCCCGGGCAGCGCGACAGGGCGGCGGTCGCGGTCGGGAGGTACTCCTCCTCGACGATGAGGGCGACGATCTCGGAGTTGTTGTAGAGGTAGACCAGCTCCGCGTCGGTGTAGCGGAAGTTGACGTTGACCGGCACCGCCCGGATCTTCAGGCAGGCGAGCAGGCCCTCGACGTACTCGATGCTGTTGCGCATGTGGATGCCGACGTGCTGGCCCGGCTGCACCCCGACCGACCGCAGGTGGTGGGCGAGCCGATTCGCCCGGCGCTCGAGCTCCGCGTAGCTGCGCCGCTCGGCCCTCCCCGGACCGGCGCCCGCGGGGTCAGGCGATCCGAAGATCAACGGCACGCGGTCGGGGATCGCGTCCGCGACCGCCTCGTACAGATCGGCAATATTGAGCGGCACGACCGAAATCCTTGCTTCAGGTGAAATGGTTCGCGACCAGCTAACACGAATGATGTGCTCACCGAGCTGAATTCGTGTCCGCGTCTCGTCTCCCGGGATCTCAGGGTCGGCGGGCCGCCCAGGCGGTTCGGCTGCCCCGGATGGTCAGATCGCCGCGGCGCAGGACCGACGCGGGATGGTCCGCGGCGAGCAGGTGGTCGAGGGTGTCGAGGTCGTCGGCGGCCAGTTGGCCGTCGAGGGCGGCGCGGACACGACTCAGGAAGGTGTGTGCGTACCGCCCCGCGCGCTCTGGTGTCGGATCCGCGTCGACGGTGCTCGCGTCCACGGTGAAACTGCGCTGCTCGAGGACATCGAAACCCGCCCGCTCCAGGTGCGGTCGCCAGTCCGGGTAGGTGTTCCAGTTCGCCTTGGCCAGGAGTTCGTGGCACCGCGACTCCAGGCCGGGGCGGCCGACGCCGATGTCGTCGGGTAGAAACCTCGGCAGGCCGTCCATTTCGACGACGACCAGCAGCCCGCCGGGGTTCAGCCCCTCGTGCACCCCCCGCAGCACCAGGTCCGGGTCGGCGACCTCGTGCAGCGACGAGGCCGCCCAGGCGACGTCCGCGGGGCCGACCGCGGGCCAGCCGTCGTCCAGGTCGGCCCGGGCGACGCGCAGCCGATCGGCCACGCCTGCCGCGCGGGCGGATGCCCGGACACGATCGAGCATCACCGCCGACCTGTCGACCGCGATCAGCTGCGATGCCCCGAACCGCCGCGCGAGCGCGAGGCTGCCGGTGCCCGTTCCCGCACCTAGGTCGACGACGGTGTGCGGTGCGTCGGGGGCGTGCCGCTGCGCCCACGCGGTCACCTCGTCGAGGTACGCCCCGAGCACCTCCGCGTCGAGGTCGAGCATGTCCGCCAGGCCCGCCTCGTCATGGTGTCCGTGACCGTGTCCGTGGTGATGGTCGTGTCCATGTCCGTGCTGGTGGAAGTGCTGCGTCATGCCTCCACCATAAGCACATCCTGCGTATAGGGCATACCATCTTGCCTATGACGCAAGAAGTCACCATGGATGCCATGATCCGGCAGCGCATCCGCGGCCTCCGCCTGGCCAGGGGCTGGTCGCTGGACGCCCTCGCGGCGCGCTGCTTTCTGAGCCCCTCCACCCTGAGCCGCATCGAGACCGGGCACCGCAGGATCGCCCTCGATCAGCTGGTCCCCATCGCCCGGGCCCTCGGCACCACCCTCGATCAGCTGGTCGAATCGGCCGACGACGAGGACGTGGTGATCCGTCCGCAGCCCGAGCACACGCGGGGAGTGACGACCTGGCTGCTCTCCCGCGACCGGGCCCTGCCGGGGGTGACGGTGGCGAAGATGCGCATCACCCCCGAACGCCCGACCACGGCCGAGCAACTGGGGGTGCACCCCGGTCGCGACTGGTTCACCGTCCTGTCCGGCACCGCCCGGCTGCACCTGGGCGAGCGAACACTGCTGGTCCAGGCCGGTGAGGCGGCCGAGTTCTCGACCATGGTCCCGCACGCCATCGGGGCTCACGAGGGCCCCGTGGAGATCCTCACCATCTTCGACCGCGACGGGGAGCGGGCCCACCTGCACGGCCAGGACGGCGGTCCCGCCTGACGGTGAAAATGCACGGCTTCTCACCAGCCCCGTTCCGTGCTGTTACAGAGCTGTTGCAGACCGTGGCACCGTCGACGAACAACGACCACTTCACGGTGACACTGACCGAGCAGTCTCGGTTGCATGCCGATCCACCGCAGAATCATCTGCCTCGCCGCACTCGGAGCGCTCACGCTCGGTGCGTGCTCGTTCACCGATGCCGCAGAGCCCAAGCGCGGTAACTACCTTGCCACTCAGCCCGATTCGGGACCCGGCGGTGGCGAGATCGAGGACGGCGTCGGTCTCGACGACAAGCATGTCCCCGCACTGGCCCGTCTCGACCCCGCGCTTCTCAAGGCGCTGCAGGCCGCGGCCGCCGATGCACAGGCATCCGGGGTGGAAATGCACATCACGTCGGGGTGGCGGTCCGCCGCATACCAGCAGCGCCTGTTCGACGAGGCCGTGGTCAAGTACGGCAGCGCGAGCGAAGCCGCCAAGTGGGTGCATTCCCCGAGTCTCTCCAAGCACGTCAGCGGACAGGCAGTCGACATCGGACCGACGAACGCAGACGACTGGCTCATCCGGCACGGCAACGACTACGGCCTGTGCCAGGCGTACGCCAACGAGATGTGGCACTTCGAATTGGCAACCACCCCTGGAGGGCAATGCCCACCACAACTGAACAATGCTTCGGACGGGAGAGCGGAACGCTGACCATGACACGCATCAAACCGGCGAGACTGGTTGTCGCACTGGCACTCTTGATCCTCGGGATCATCGGATTCGAATTGGCGGTCAACACGGCCGGAGGCCAGATCGTCGATCAACAACTCATGGTGGACGCGGCCGCATTCTCCGAGGACCTCGGGGTGTTCTCTGCCGAGTTCGTCGGCCTCGTCACCCCGATCCTGATAGTGGGAGGGGTGCTCGTGGTACTCATGATCACGTTGCGCAACAACCCGATTGCACTGACGCTGCGAGTCGTCGTCGTGACACTCGGTCCCATCACGACGGCCTGGGTTCTCAAACAGTCGCTGGATCGGCCTGACCTGAACGGTCTCGTCATGCACAATTCCTTTCCCAGCGGCACGCTCACGGCCATCACTGCCCTCGTTTGCGCGATCGTCCTCGTCACCCCCACCCGATGGCGGGCCGTCGTCGCGATCAACGGCGCCCTGCTCACCATCAGTACCGCGATCTCGGTGGTCGTGAGGCAGTGGCACCGTCCGAGTGACGTGATCGGCGCGCTACTCCTCGTCGGCTGTTACACCCTCGCCGTCGCCGCATTTCCGTTGAACACCACCGCAGCGCGGCACTCGATACTGGCCGACCCCAGCAACGAACGGCTCTCGGGAGTGTGACACCTGTACCCTTGGCTGACCGAGATTCCTCCGACCGCAGAAGACCCGGATCATCATGGTGAGCATTCTCTTCATAGAAGACGATGCAGCCGTGGCCGAAGCAATCACGTTGGGACTGAACCGACTCGGGCACGACGTCAGCCATCGCCCTGACGGCAATTGCGACTTCGACGACATCCTCACCACCGCGGACCTCGTACTGCTCGACCTCGGGCTCCCGGGTGCCGACGGATACGAGATCTGTCGACGCATCCGCACCCGCAGTTCGATTCCGATCATCATCCTGACCGCTCGGTCCGACGACATCGACACCGTTGCCGGCCTGGAAGCCGGTGCCGACGATTACGTCGTCAAACCTGCCAGCCCACGAGTCCTCGACGCACGCATCAAGGCCGTCGTCAGGCGGTCGACGCCCGCAACGCCGCGCGCAGAAGCTGTGCGGGTCGCCGAAACGTTCGGCAACCTGGAGGTCGATCGGTCGTCACTGCAGGTCCGCAAAGCCGGAAACCTGATGACCCTGACTCCAACCGAACTGCGACTGATCCTCGCCCTGACCGAGAATCCCGGACAGGTCCTCAGCCGACGGCAGTTGTTGTCGGCGGCCTGGGACCAGGAGTACCTGGGTGACTCCCGAATCGTCGACGCGGCGGTGCAACGACTCCGCGGAAAGATCGAGGACGACCCGGCCGACCCGACCGTCATCGAAACGGTGCGCGGCTTCGGCTATCGCTTCAACCCCAGCTCAGCTCGATGAGACCGGCCTGGCTGCGGGTCGACGGCCTGCGGACACGGCTGGTGCTGGTGTTCATCGCCATCGTCGTGATCATCGCCGGAGGAACAGCAGGCGTGGTGTCGCTCATGGCGCGGTCGTGGATCTATTTCAATGCTCAGGATGTGGCAACCGCACAGTTTCGCGACGAACTACAGTCCGTCAACGGCGTGCCGGTGGACGGACTGACACCGGCCAACCTCGCACAGGTCTTCCCGTCCGACATGACACTGATCTCCGACGGTGAAGTCGTCCGTCGAGGATCCGTCGATCCGGCGACGATCACGTCGAGCTTCGACGACGGCCTGGACAGCACCGAGCTGATCCGCTTCGAGCGGCTCGACTCCGAGCGCATCCTGGTGGGCATGTCCGTGCACGTCATGGACACCACCGCAGTGAACGGCCACGACGACCAGACACTGGTCAAAGCCGTCGCCATCCGGCCACTGGTGGGAGTGCAGGACAAGTTCGACGACCTGCTCCGAGTCGTCGGCATCACCCTCACGGCCGGTGTGTTGGTGAGCGGTCTGCTCGGGCTCTGGATCGCGTCGACGCTGGTACGTCCGCTGAGGCGTCTGGACGAAGCCGCGTCCCGCGCCGCCGACGGCGAGTTGAGCGTCCGGCTCCCAGAGGACGGGGTGGCCGAACTCGCCCAGGTGACAACGACGTTCAACAACATGGTGGCGCGCAACGAGGCGGTCATCAGGGGGCTCGAAGAATCGGAAGAGCAGTCGAGGCGGTTCGTCGCCGACGTCTCCCACGAGCTTCGAACGCCGCTGGCGGCACTGGTTCCGGTCAGCGAAATACTCCGGGAGGAAATCCCCAACCTTCCGCCGGACGCCGGTGCCGCCGCGCGCATCGTGAGCAGCGAGATCGCCAAGCTCACTCGGCTCGTCGAGGATCTCATCGAAATGTCGCGCCACGATTCACAGCAGGCGCACCTCGTCCTCGACGACGTCGATCTCGTCGAACTCACCGAGCGCACCCTGGAGAGCCGCGGCTGGACCGAAACCGTCGAACTGCTCGCGCACGAAAGAATCAGCGCCAGAGTGGATTCGCGGCGAATCGACATAGTCGTCGCCAACCTCGTCGGCAATGCGCTGCGTCACGGAGCGCCCCCCGTGCGCGTCGAGTTGAGCGCGGAACCCGGCTACGCCGTCATCACCGTCGTCGACCACGGCCCCGGCATCTCACCGGAAGACAGGCAGGCGATCTTTCGCCGGTTCTACAAGGTCGACACCGCGCGCGGCCGCAGCGAGGGAAGCGGACTCGGACTCTCCCTCGCCGTCGAGAACGTGCACTTGCACGGCGGCACCATCGGCGTCGACCAGCTGGATGGGCGAACGGTCTTCACCGTTCGCCTGCCCGGTCGCTGACCGCCCCACTCTCCCCCGCCACCAGGCGCGGCAACAGTGGTCCTCCCGACAGGGTTGATCCGGCGACTAGCCTGGACTCATGGACCCACCGGGTACCAGGTACGTCGAGCGCGACGGTCACGCGCTTGCCTACCAGGTCGTGGGCGAGGGCGGTGCCGACGTCGACGTGGTCCTGTTCCTCGAGATCGGCCTGCACCCGGACCTGATGTGGACCGATCCGCACATCCACTACGTTTTCGAGCGCGCCACCACCTTCTGCCGGATGGTGTATTTCCAGCGCCGCGGCTTCGGACTGTCCGACCCGGTCGACCACGTTCCCACCCTCGAGCAGCAGGCCGACGACGTGCTCGCGGTGATGGACGCGGTCGGCATGCAACGCGCCACCCTGGTCGGCATCGGCAGCACCTGCGGCGCCCTGGCGTTGATCGCGGCGCGCACCCCGGACCGGGTGACCGGGATGGTGTTCCAGCAGCCGTTCGTCGAGGGCGCGCTCCGCGGGGGCGTGGACCTGCCGCGGGGCTGGACCGTCGAGGCGCGGGACCGCTTCGTCGACGGGTGGCGGACGGTCTACGACAACTGGGGGTCCGGCGGGGTCATCGCGATGTGGGACCCCACCCAGGACTCGCCGTTCAATCGGCGGCTGATGGCGCTGCTCGAACGCTGCTCGGCGACCCCCGCCACCGCCCGCGCCCACCTCGAATGGTTGTTCCGGATCGACTATTTCGAGGTGCTCGCCTCCATCCAATGCGGGACGCGCGTACTCCACTCCGCGCGGAGCGCGGTCCCGCTGGCGGTCTCGCGGCACATCGCCGCGGCGATTCCCCACGGCACGCTGCACGTGCTGCCCCCGCTTCCGCCCGGCACCTCGATGGGCCAGGCCTGGATAGAGGTCCTCGATCACATCGAGGAGGTCGCGACCGGCGTCCATCGGCCGGTCGACGCCGAGCGCTATCTCGCCTCGGTGATGTTCACCGACATCGCCGGGTCCACCGAGACGCTGGCCCGGATCGGCGACTCCCCCTACCGGGACCTGCGCGCCACGCACGAGCGGCAGGTCCGCATCGAGGTGGAGCTGGCAGGCGGTCGGCTCGTGAACGTCGCGGGCGACGGCACCCTCAGCGTGTTCGACGGTCCCGCGGCAGCTGTCCGGTGCGCGCACCTCGTCTGCCGCCAGGCCGAGGACCTCGGACTTGGGGTGCGCGCGGGCGTGCACACCGGCGAGATCGAAGGGATCGGAACGGAACTGACCGGCATCACCGTGCACATCGGCGCCCGGATAGGGGCCGCGGCCGGGCCGGGCGAGGTGCTGGTCTCCCGTGCGGTGCGGGACCAGGTGGTCGGCTCCGGGCTCTCCTTCGTCGACCACGGGACACACGAACTCAAGGGCGTCCCCGGCCGGTGGCGGCTGTACGCACTCACCGCCACCGACGCCCCGGCCGAGTGCGAGCCCTCGACCGTGTCGCAAAAGACCCTGGGTCTCACCATGCTCGATCGAGCGGTGCTCCGAATGGCCCGCCGCGCCCCGCACGTGCTGCGGGCCGCGGCGGAGATGGCCAACGCCCGGCAGCGCCGACTGTCCCGTCGGCCCGACTGACGCGACTAGCCTGGACTCATGGACCCCCCGGGTACCAGGTACGTCGAGCGTGACGGTCACGCGCTGGCTTATCAGGTCGTGGGTGAGCGCGGAGCCGACGTGGTGCTGTTCCTCGAGATCGGCCTGCACCCGGACCTGATGTGGACCGATCCGCACATCCACTACCTCTTCGAGCGGACGGCGACCTTCTCGCGCACCGTGTACTTCCAGCGCCACGGCCTCGGCCTGTCCGACCCGGTCGACCACGTCCCCACCCTCGAGCAGCAGGCCGACGACGTGCTCGCGGTGATGGGCGCGGTCGGCATGCGACGGGCCACCCTCGTCGGCATCGGCAGCACCTGCGGGCCCCTCGTCCTGGTGGCAGCCCGAGCGCCCGAGCGGGTGACCGGCCTGGTGCTGCAGCAACCGTTCATCGAGGGCATGCTCCGCGACGGCCCGGACATCCCACATGGCTGGACCCCCGACGCCCTGGCCCGGTACGTCGAGGGTTGGCGGGCCGTCTACGACAACTGGGGCTCCGGCCAGATCATGTCCATGTGGGACCCCAGCCAGGACTCGCCGTTCAATCGCAGGCTGCTGGCGCTGCTCGAACGCACCTCCGCACCACCCGCGACCGCCCGCGCGCATCTCGAGTGGCTGCTGCGGATCGATTGCTCCGACGCCCTCCCCTCCGTCCAGTGCACGACGCGGGTGCTCCATTCGGCGGCGAGTTCGATGCCCGAGGCGGTGTCGCGCTTCGTGACCGACTCGATCCCGCACGCCACGCTGCACACGCTGGCGCCCGCGGCACCAGGTGCGTCACTCGGCGAGGCCTGGATACCGATCATCGACCACATCGAGGAGGTCGCGACCGGGGTTCATCGGCCGGTCGACGCCGACCGCTACCTCGCCTCGGTCCTGTTCACGGACATCGCCGGGTCCACCGAGATGCTGGCCCGGATCGGCGACGGCCCCTACCGCGACCTGCGGGCCACCCACGAACGGCAGATCCGCAACGAGGTGGAACTGGCGGGCGGCCGGCTCGTCAACGTCGCGGGCGACGGCACCCTCAGCGTGTTCGACGGCCCGGCGGCGGCCGTCCGATGCGCGCTGATCGTGTGCCGTCAGGCCGAGGAGCTGGGGCTGGCGGTGCGCGCGGGCGTGCACACCGGAGATGTGGAGGGGATCGGCGCGGAGGTGACCGGGATGACCGTGCACATCGGAGCCCGTATCGGAGCCACCGCGGGTCCGGGCGAGGTGCTGGTCTCGCGGACCGTCCGGGACCTGGTGGTCGGGTCCGGGCTCTCCTTCGTCGACCGTGGCGACCACGAGCTCAAGGGCGTCCCCGGCCGATGGCGGCTGTACGCGCTGGCCGCCGCGGACACCCCGGGCGAGAGTGAGCCCTACGCCGAACCTCGAAAACAGCTGAGCCTCAACATGATCGACCGGGCCGTGCTGCAAACGGCTCGCCGCGCCCCGCACATCCTGCGCGCCGCGGTCGGCATGGCCAACGCCCGGCAGCGGCGCCGCTCCCGGCAATGAGCGGATGCGGATCAGGTGAGCGAAATACGCTCGCTCAGTTCCCGATTCGCCTGCCTGAGCCTGCGGACCTCACTCTCGAGGGCCCGGACCCGCTGCGGGAGGTCCTCCTCCGACACGACTCGCGGCCGGCCCAGCTCGTCGTTGACCCAGCGCACCACGGTGTTCGCGTGCGCTCCGACGTCCGCGGCGATGGCGGCGCAGCATTCCAGCCGCGACCGGTACTGGTCGCGGGTCTGCTGATAGGTATGGATCGCCCAGGTGCGGGTCGAATCCGTGTAGCCGCGGCTCATGCCGGGTCACTTCCCCTCTCGAAGCGTGATGGACGTGATGGCGACCCCGGTCGGCGACCCCGGGTCCGCCGCGGTGGTGAAGGTGTGGCGGTAGTGATTCGCACTGTTGTCGGGACGCCGGTCGAACACGTCGACCGCGTACCGACCCTCGCCGATCCGCTTCACGAGCAGGCAATGCGTTGTGCCGACCGGGATCTGGGAGATTCCCTGCCCGATCTGCTCCGCGGAGGCGACGAGCGCGTTGGGCGCGACATAGCTGCGGGCCCGGACCCCGTCGCGGGCCACGTAGTAGGCGTCCTCGAACCCGGCGATCGCCGCGGCGCCGCGGTCCGACGAGTCGCGCGAGACCACCTCGCCGTCGGCGAATCCATCGCACCACGTCGCCTCGTCGGACTCGCCGGACTCGGCCGCGGCGGGAGAGGTGGCGGGCGAGACCGTGCCGTCCGACGATCCCCGGTCGGCCAGCAGCAGCGCGGTCGCCGCCCCGCCCGCGACGACCACCGCGACGGCGGCGGCCAGCGCCACGTCGAACCGGTGCCGCCGCAGCCACCCCGGCTGGGACTGCGGCGGCACCCATCCGGTGTCGATGACCGGCGGCGCACCATCCTGCGGTTTGTCGAACCAGGCACCGGGTGCGCCGGGGGCGGAGGTATCCGGTTTCTGGCCGGCGATCGGGACCCACGGGGGCGGGCGACGCTGATCTGACGACGATTCGCCGAATCGCCCGCCCGGCGGCGGTTGTCGTGTGCCCACGATGTCGGACCTCCTGTTGCCGGTGCGCTGGCGACCCTAGACGGCCAGGCCGTCCCGACCCGCGGCCAACGCCTCGCCGACCATGCCCGCGACGGGACCGAACGCGTGATTCAGCTCCACCGCGGCTGCGTCGAGCCCGGCGATGACCTGCTCGCCGCCCGGCTGGGCGAGGGTGGCCTCGCGGGCCGCGACCGCCTGGGCGGTGACCTGGTCCGCGAGCTGCGGGGCCGCAACGACCGCATCGACGGCGGCGGTGGCCGCGGCGGGCTGCTCCATGGCTAGCCGGGCGTACTCCTCGCCTGCCTGCAGCTTGAGTGCCGCGGCGTCGGGCTCGGTGACGTTCGGGAGGACGAACTCGGTCGGGGTGCCGAGGCTGTCTCCGGCGCCGAAGGCGGTGCCCGCGAGACCTCCAGCCACGCCGCCTGCCACTCCGCCGACCACTGCGGCGGGGATTCCGGCCGCGGCGGCGCCGATGGCGGCTCCTGCGGCGGTTCCTACGATGCCTGTCGTCACGCCGACGGGGAGGGCGATGGCCCAGGCGCCCGGAACCACGTTCGCACCGGCGACTCCCCCGATGGTCCCGCCGACGAGCCCGCCCACGGTCGCGGCGGGGACACCGGCGGCAAGCGCTCCGGTGACGGCGCCGGCCGCGGCGCCGCCGACCGTCGCCGCGGCGATGCGGTCACTACGCTCTGCGTCAACACCGATGGACTTCCAGAACGTGTTGACCTGCGCCTCGATCACGGCGGAGGTGTTGTTCGTGCGGTTGAGGTACTCGTCGGAGAGCCAGTTCGGCTGATCGGAGACGTAGTCACCGATCCGCAGCCGCTCCTTCGGCGCCTCGATGGGGGCCACCACCTCGACCGCGACGGGCAGGTGCAGTTCCTGGATCTGAACCGGTGCGACGGGCTCGGAGTACTCGGTGTAGTCGTAGGTGGGCACCGGCCGGGTCGGCACCTCGGCGTACTCGACCGGAGGGGCGATCCAGTAGGTCTTCGGCTCCGGGGCGGCGGGCTCGGCCTCGGGCGCCGGTGCGGGCTCGGGGGCGGATTCCGCCACCACGCCGGGCTGCTCGGCCTCCGGCACCATCACGCCGGGCTGGGCGAAAGCCGGTCCCGCGCAGGTGATCGCGATCGCCAGCGGGATCACACCCACCACCGTCGCGCGCTCGGTGCGCGCGCGATGACGGGCGCCTCTGTGGTGGTTCATGGGTTCTCCTTCGATGTTCGTGGTGGTGGCACCACCACGTGAGGTCGTGGTGGTGCCGACGCGATCCCAGGCCACAGTGGGCCGCGCGGTGCCGCCGATCGGCTTAGCCGCGGATGGATGACGTATTTGTAGGGTCAGCGAAGTGGAGAAGAACCGTGTCGGTCGAGAGCACGACGGGTCTGCGCCGGACGGCGCGGGACGCGACAGACGACCTGGTCCGGCGCAGAGCGCGGGACAATTCCCCCGAAATACATATTCCCCCCGGAATACATTGCCTGCCCCGAGTCGGAGCCGGTCTCGCTGCGGTGTTGCCTCCGGGGCCGCCACAACAAGCCGCCGGTGCCCCCGGATGGGAGCAAACCAGAAATTTAGGACACGTACCGGTCGGTCTGCAAGTTGCGGTCCCCCCGACCTCGCCCCGAGCCGGCGGTTTCGGGGCAGGCGTCACCGGACCTTCCGCCACCAAGCGGCGCTCGGGTCCGGCCAGGGGTGCCTTACCCTATGACCATGCCCGACCAGCGCAAACCCTCCTTCACGCAGTACCTCGGCTACCTGTTCGGCCGCACCCTGCCCGACTCCATGCAGGACTGGGTCCGCAACGACCTGGTGGGCCCCGGCGCTTCGGTGCGCTACGTGCTGCGTTTCACACTGCCGCTGATCCCGCTGTTCCTCGCGTTCTACCTGCTCATCCCCGGCGAGCGATGGATCCCGCTGGCGATGATGGCGCTGTTGCTGTTCCCGGTGCTGTATTTCGCGATCGCGCTGATGAACATCTACCGCAGGCACCGGCTGCTCGCCCACGGCCTGGACCCGGAACTGCTCAACGAGAAGGCGCAGCGGCGGGCGGACAGCACCCGCGACGACTATGAGCAGCGCCACGGCCGCGGAGGGCCCGCGGCGAACTAGGGTGGATGCGTTCAACAGACGAAGGGAAGAACAGATGACTGAGCAGGTAGCCACCGCAGATCTGGCCGACGAGATCGGCCCCGACATCCGCAGCTGTGACACTCAGTTCATCCAAATCGGCGGTCGCGCAGTCTTTTCCGGCCGCATCACCACCATCAAGTGCTTCCAGGACAACCTGCTGGTGAAGCAGACCCTCGGCGAGCCCGGCAACGGCGGCGTGCTCGTGGTCGACGGCGACGCGAGCGTGCACACCGCGCTGGTCGGCGACATCATCGGCGGCAAGGGCGTCGCCAACGGCTGGGCGGGCGTGATCGTCAACGGCGCGGTCCGCGACTCGGCGATCCTGCGCACCCTCGAGATCGGCATCAAGGCCCTCGGCACCAACCCGCGCAAGAGCACCCAGACCGGCTCCGGCGAGAAGAACGTGCCGGTCACCTTCGGCGGCGTCACCTTCAACCCGGGCGAGATGGTCTACAGCGACGACGACGGCGTCGTCGTCCGCGCGGAGGACTGACCACCACAGATCAGCGTGTTCGGCCCGGGTGCGACGATGGTCCGCCCGGGCCGTTCGCGTTCAGTCGACGATGACGACCGTGTCCCCGACCTGCACGTTCTCGTAGAACCACCGCGCGTTCTCGGGGCTGAGGTTGATGCAGCCGTGGCTGACGTTCTCGTAGCCCTGCGAATCGACCGACCACGGCGCGGAATGCACGTAGATCCCGCCCCAGGTGAGCCGGACCGCGAACTCGGTGTCGATGCGGTATCCCTCCGGGGAATCGACCGGGACCCCGTACGTCGACGAGTCCATCACCAGATATCGGTCCTTCTCGAGCACTTCGAAGGTGCCCAGCGGGGTCTCGTGTCCCGGCTTGCCCATCGACGCGGGCATCGTTCGCACCACCTGACCCCCGATGCTGACCGTGAACTGGTGGGTGGAGACGTTCGCGACCGCGGACACCGCGCCGCCCTGCGTCCGCACCATCTGGACGGCCGAGGCAGTCACGCCGCCGAATCCCATGTGCAGCACCATCATCACGACCGCCGCGACGATGACCCGAACCGGGCATCGAGACCTTCTGCGCTGTGGTGTTGTCCTCATCGCCGCGCCGCCCTTCGAGAAGACGTGACCGACCCATCCAGTGTGGCACCGCGGGACTCGTTGCAACAGTGCCCGGCCGCCGTCACGAGTGGGTGACCGCGACGGGGGTCATCGGGTCTCGAGCTCCCCCGACCCTCGCCGCGGTCACCCATCACACGGTTACGAGCCGAACGGGAAGCTCGTGCGGCGACGCCACGGCCCGGTGATCGCGAGGACCAGACCGGGCGTCTGAATGTTCGCGTACAGGGTCTTCCCGTCGACGCTGAACGCCGGACCGCAGAACTCGCTGTCGTTCAGCTCGTTACGGGCGATCTGGAACGGCTGCCCGTCCTCCGTCACGCCGATCAGGTGGCTGATGCCCTCGCCGTCCTCGGCGAGGATCATGCCGCCGTGCGGGGAAACGGTGATGTTGTCGGGGCCGTCGTAGTTACCGGTGTCGACGGACGGGTCCGGGTTCACACCGAACAGGGTCTTGAGCTCGACCGTCTCGGTGGCGGGGTCGTAGAACCAGACCTGGCCGTCGTGTTCGGCGACGCTGCCGTCGCTGGTGCGGGCGAAGCTGGCGACGAAGTACACACCGCCGTCGCCCCACCACTGGCCCTCGAGCTTGCGGCTGCGGGTGACCTGGTCGTTCGTGAACTGCTTGCGCACCGACGTGGACTTCGCGTCGCGGTCGGGGACGTCGACCCACTGCACGCTGTAGCGGACGCCCGGCACCGTGGCCTGCGCCAGGTCCGGCACGTGGGTGCCGCCGGAGAGGCACTTCATCGCCTGCAGCCTGCCCGCGGTATCCCCGCCGGGCGACTGGGCGAGGGCGTGGAGCGCGCCACGGCCGCCGACGAAGCCCTGCGGCGGCGTCCACCGGTAGTACAGGCCGTTGGGGCTGGATGCGTCCTCGGTGAGGTAGATGGCACTCGTCGCCGGGTCGACGGCGACCGCCTCGTGCGCGTACCGGCCGAGGAACTTCAGTGGAATCGGGCTCTTGCCGACGTTCGCGGCCTGGCCGGCCGGGTCGACCTCGAAGACGTAGCCGTGGGCGAGGGTGAAGCCGTTCGACCCGGCGCGGGCCTCGGTTTCCTCGCAGGTGAGCCAGGTGCCCCATGGGGTGATGCCACCCGCACAGTTGTTCACGGTTCCGGCCACGCTCACGTACTGGCCCTGGCGCGCGCCGTTCGGGCCGACCGTGGCGGTGGTGGTGCCTCCGCGTGCACCGGGGTCGTAGGTGAGGCCGGCGACCACCGGGACACCGAAGGGCTCGTTGCTGCCGACCTCGTGGTTGGTCACGATGGTCGCACCGTTGCCGTTCGCGAACACGCCGTTCGCATCGGGGTCGCTCGGGACCGGCGAACCGTCGTCGAGCAGGGTCTCACCCGAGCGTGAGACGACCGTGTAGGAGAAGCCCGCGGGCAGCGAAAGGATCTTGTTGGGGTCGGGAACGAGCGGACCGTAGCCGGCCGCCTTCCCCGGCACCGCGGCCGCGACCTGGGGCCGGAACAGGGTGTCGACGCTTCCCGCGAGAGCGACGCCGAGCCCGGTGAGCGCGGTGCGTCCGAGGAACGCCCTGCGGTTGAGTGGTGAGGTGGTCACGTCCGATCCCTTCATCGATGAACAACGATGACCGGACGCTATTCAGCGCATGGACGTACTTCGTGCATGCTTCGTGTCCTCCCCGTGAACCGGGAGGGAATTGCTGACGCCGCGGGTTCACGTCCACGTCACGCGAGGCGAAAACCCCAGGATTCGTAGACAATTCGGACACGTCCGCACGGAACTACCGACCGCGCCGAGTGTGCAGTTGTCGGGGCATCGGCCGAGTGAGACGTGCGGTAGCTGCACACTCGGCGAGGTCAGCGCTGACGCAGGGAGCCGAGCAGACGGTCGAGCGTCGCCAGCGCCGAGTCCCGGTCCCGATCGGGGGTCTCCGACTGTGCCACCCAGAGCACCGCCTCGTTCATCGCACCGGACAGCAGGTGCGCGGCCGGTGCGGCGAGGCCGGGACAGATCGTGCCCTCCGTCTGCAACTCGTCGAGCACCTCCTGTAGCAGGCGACCCGAGTTGGCCGCGTCGAGTTCGCGCCAGCGCTGCCATCCGAGCACGGCAGGCGCGTCGATCAACATGATCCGATGGATCCTGGGATCCGACCCGGCGCGAACGAACTCGTGGCAGCCCTCAACGAGGGCGTCCCACAGGTTCCCCGCCCCGGCCGCGGCGTGACTCACCCGCTCGGCGACCTCTCGCTGCACCTGGTCCACGACGGCATCGAACAGCCCGGCCTTGCTGCCGAAATGGTGGTAGACGGCACCCCGGGTGAGGCCGGATTGCTTTGCGACGTCATCGAGTCCAACCGCGCCGAACCCACGGTCGGCGAACATCTCGACGGCCACCGCGAGCAGGGCTCGCGTTGTCGTAGCGCTCTGTTCCTTCTTCGACGGACTCAAGCCCACCCCTTCGATGACCCATTGATACATACGCAGTGTATGCGTATGTTCAGACACATACATTGCGTACGTATCTATCTTGAACGGAGAGCTACATGGCCAAGACGAGCTTCTATCCGGTGATCTGCACGGACGCAGTCGGCGAGTCGGCGGACTTCTTCCGCCACTGGTTCGACTTCGAGACGACGTTCGAATCCGATTGGTACGTAAGCCTTCGACGCGAACCCGACCTCGAACTCGCGATCCTCGACCACACCCACGAGACCATCCCCGACGGGCACCGATCGCGCGCGCAGGGCCTGATCCTCAATTTCGAGGTCGACGATGTGGACGCCGAGTACGAGCGGCTCGTGACGCTCGGGGGTCGCCGCGCGGTACTCGACATCCGGACAGAGGACTTCGGGCAACGGCATTTCATCATCGCCGGTCCCGACGGCGTCCTGATCGACGTCATCACAACGACCCCGCCGACCGCCGAGTTCGAGCAGCAGTACGTCGAGTAGGACCGGTCCGCGTTCAATTTTCTCGGACTATGCCGGGCGGGGCGTGCCGTCGATTCGCGCGCCCCGCCTCGCCTTCGGGGCCAAACCGAGCCAGTGCCAGGGCCTGTCGCAAGTGCACCGATCGCGCGATAGCGCCGCGGACGGAATCGAGACATGGTAGAACGTGTTCCAGTTTGAGCGTCGCCAGTCCGGCGTCGCCGCCTGGAACGTGGCCGAGCAGGCCGCTCGCACGATGAAGGATCTCGATGCACTGGTACACCGGGAACACGGTCTACGACACCGTCCTGACGATCGCCTTCGCCTTCGCGGCGTTCGTCATCGTCGGCGGCTTCTTCGCCCAGAGTTCATACGGCCGATTCAGCTCGACCAACCTCGGGTTCAACCTCAACCCGAAGCTGGGCTGGTGGCTGATGGAGATCCCCGCGACGGTGGTGTTCGCGATCTTCTTCCTGACCGGCCCGAACCGGTTCGAGCCCACCTCGCTGGTGCTCGCCGGGATCTGGCTGCTGCACTATGCGAACCGCGGCTGGTTCTTCCCGCTGTCGATCCGGCAGGTCCCGGGCAAGCGCAGCACCTTCAACGTCTCCGTTATCGGCATGGGCATGCTGGTGACCTGCATGCACGGCTACCTCAACGGTGCCTTCTTCAGCCACGACTACCTGAACCAGTACGGAACCGAGTGGCTGACCGATCCCCGCTTCCTGATCGGCGTGGTCATCTACCTGGGCGGATTCGCCCTGCTGGTGTCGTCCGAGTCGATCGTGCGCAATCTCCGGGACAAGCAGAACCCCGGCGCGACGGAGTACAAGATCCCGTACGGCGGCGGGTTCCGGTTCGTCACCAGCCCGGCGTACCTCGGCGAGCTCATCGCCTGGGCCGGGTTCGCCCTGCTGACCTGGTCGCTGGCCGGCGTCGTCATCTTCCTGATCACCGCGGGCAACCTGATCCCCCGGGCCATCGCGACCCACAAGTGGTACCGCGAGAAGTTCGAGGACTACCCCACCGATCGCAAGGCCCTCGTCCCGCTCGTGGTCTGACCGCCGAGCGTGCAGTTGTCGGAGTGCCCACTCGGGCGATGCCCCGACAACTGCACGCTCGGCCACCGCATACGCAATCATTCGCCAGTGCCAGCTGCCCCGCCTCCGGAGATTCGCCTTCCGATTCGTCCACAGGCTGATGACGAGTTCCAGATGCCGACAGCAACGAAAGGCATACTGCGCGCCCGGAACTACGAGCTCATCCATCCCGTACCGAACGTATGCGTTGCACACGGACAGATCACGGCAGAACGCCGCAGTACGCATTTTTCGTCAGTGCCGGTACTGCCGTTCACGGGACCGGGCTATCCCCGATGGAAGCGCATCACTTGCTTCATCGCCTTTTGGCAAATTGTCGAGTGGAATCGCGTCCGGGCGCAGTCGCTGTTCCTCTGGGATGAGTGGCCGTTCTGCGATGAATGCCTGCGTCACCGACGGAACCGCTTCGCATACTCTCTGCTTGCGATCGTGGCCGGCCTGCTTCTGTTCTGCACGCTCTTCGCGCTCAGGGGCCGAGGCGAGGACGTGCTGATGACGATCGTCTTCTTCAGCTCGGTTGCCGTGTTCTTCGCGGGCCTGTTCACGCTTCCTCAGACCGACAAACTCGCGCACGGTCGCGTCGCCATGGACGGATCGGCTCTCATCGTGTCGAATCCGCACGCCGACTTCGAGAGCGCGGTCGCTCAGACGACCCTCTAGCGCGACACCCGCACGCTGATCCCACCGATCTCCACCACGTCGCCCTCGTGCAGCTGGCGGCCACGGCGGACCTCTTCCTCGCCGTTCACGCTGACCAGACCGTCGGCGATGACGGACTTGGCATCGGCGCCGGATTCGATCAGGTTCGCCAGTTTGAGGAACTGGCCGAGGCGGATCGACTCGTCGCGGATCGGTACATCTTGGGGCGCAGGCACTCGCTCATCATCCCCCACACCGACGGAGAACCCTTCACACTGGGTAGATGACGCCGACCACCACGACCGAAACGTCGCTCGAGTCCGCTCATCCGGCACCCCGGCGGCTGGGCAGACCGACCACCGGGCACTTCCGAGAGGTGCCGCACATCGCCGGCCTGGTGATCGGCGTCTACGCGACCCTGGTCTTCCTGTGGAGCATCTCGCCCGTGCTGCGGTACCTCGTCCGGACGCCACGCGAGTACGTCAACAATTACTACTTCGACGCACCGGACACCAGCATCGTCTGGGCCCTGGTGCTGGCGCTGCTCGCGGCGGCGCTCGCCAGTCGCAAGCGCATCGCGTGGTGGCTGCTCACCGTCTATCTGATCCTCATCGCCCTCACCAATCTCGCCCAGACCATCGCCGAGCGGAACATGAACGCGGCGCTGGCCCTCGTCGTCCACCTCGCGGTGATCGGCGTGCTCATCGCCGCGCGCAAGGAGTTCTACACGCGGGTCAGGCGCGGCGCGGGCTGGAAGGCGCTCGGGGTGCTGCTCCTCGGCCTCGCCATCGGCACCCTGCTCGGCTGGGCCCTGGTCGAGCTGTTCCCTGGCACCCTGCCGTCTGATCAGCGGCTGCTCTGGTCGCTCAACCGCGTCTTCGGCGGCGTCGTCTTGGAAAACGAGCAGTTCGACGGGCGCACACACGGTTTCGTCAGCACCCTCCTCGGGCTGCTCGGTGCCCTCGCGTTGCTGGCCGCGGTGGTCACCCTGTTCCGATCACAGCGATCGGACAACGCACTGACCGGCGACGACGAGTCGGCGCTGCGCGGACTGCTGGCCCGCTCTGGCGCCGACGATTCGCTCGGCTACTTCGCGACCCGCCGCGACAAGGCGGTGATCTTCGCGCCGAGCGGCAAGGCGGCAGTGACCTATCGGGTCGAGCTCGGCGTCTGCCTGGCCAGCGGTGACCCGATCGGCGACGAGGAGGCCTGGCCACACGCGGTGGACGCGTGGCTGGACCTGGCCTCCAATTACGGGTGGACCCCTGCGGTGATGGGGGCAAGCGAGCTCGGCGCCACCGCCTACGCGCGCGCGGGGCTGACAGTCCTCCAGCTCGGCGACGAGGCGATCCTGTACACCCGCGAGTTCAACCTCAACGGACGCGAGATGCGTCAGGTCCGGCAGGCGGTCAATCGGGTTCGCAAGCAGGGCGTCACCGTTCGCATCCGACGCCATCGCGACATCCCGCCCGAGGAGATGGCGAAGGTGATCGCCAGGGCGGACGCCTGGCGCGACACCGAGACCGAGCGCGGCTTCTCGATGGCCCTCGGCAGGCTCGGCGACGTCGCCGACGGCGACTGCCTACTGGTCGAGGCCATCGGAGAGACGGACCCGGCCGGGGACGACTCCGCCGACGGCGAGGTCCTCGGCATGCTCTCGCTGGTGCCGTGGGGTCTGACCGGGGTGTCGCTCGATCTGATGCGCCGGAACCCGAAGGCGCCCAACGGTGTCGTGGAGCTGATGGTGACCGAGCTCGCCACCGGCGCGGACCGGTTCGGTGTCAACAAGGTGTCGCTGAACTTCGCGGTGTTCCGGTCGGTCTTCGAGGAGGGTGCCCGGATCGGCGCCGGGCCGGTGCTGCGGGTGTGGCGATCGATCCTGGTGTTCTTCTCCAAGTGGTGGCAGCTCGAGGCGTTGTACCGCTCCAACGTGAAGTACCAACCGGATTGGGCCCCGCGCTACCTGTGCTTCTCCGACAGCCGGGTGCTGCCGAAGGTCGGCATGGCGTCCGCGGTGGCGGAGGGTTTCGTCACGCTGCCGCGGTGGCGGCGCCGCGACATCAGCAAGCACACCGGTACCCGCATCGCGGTGCCGCAGTCCGTGGCGGCGGCGGGATTGCTGCACTCGGACGGCAGTGCGCCCGACGACGTCGCCGCGCTCGCCACGGAGACGGTCGGACCCCGGCGCCCGGAACAGGTCCGGGTGCGGATGGACAAGCTGGACCGGATGGCCGCCCATGGCATCGATCCGTACCCGGTGGCCTACCCGCCCACCCACACCGTCGCCGCGGCAGCCTCGTCACCGGAGGGCACCCGGGTCCGGATCGCCGGGCGGCTCATGCGGATCCGCGCCTACGGCGGTGTCGCGTTCGCCGAGGTTCGCGACTGGTCCGGCGACCTGCAGGTGCTGTTCGACCGCACCACCGTCGGCGACCGGCTCGACGAGTTCACCGCCGACTTCGACCTCGGCGACCTCATCGAGGTGAGCGGCACCATCGGCCGCAGCCGCAAGGGCGAGCTGTCCGTGCTCGCCGCCGAGTGGCGGATGAACGGCAAGTGCCTGCACCCGCTGCCGGACAAGTGGAAGGGTCTGTCGGACCCCGAGACCCGGGTGCGTCAGCGCTACCTGGACCTCGCCATCAATGCCGAGGCCCGCGACCTGCTCACAGCCCGCAGCGCGGTGGTGAAGTCGCTGCGGGACTCGCTCACCTCGCGCGCCTTCATGGAGGTCGAGACCCCGATCCTGCAGCAGGTGCACGGCGGCGCGAACGCGGCGCCGTTCATCACCCACATCAATGCCTACAACCTGGACCTGTACCTGCGCATCGCGCCGGAGCTCTACCTCAAGCGGCTGTGCGTGGCGGGCATGGAGCGGGTCTTCGAGATCGGCCGGGTGTTCCGCAACGAGGGAGTGGACTTCAAGCACAACCCCGAGTTCACGATCCTGGAGGCGTACGAGGCGCACAGCGACTACGAGCGGATGATGGTGCTGTGCAGGGAGCTGATCCAGGCGGCGGCGGTGGCCGCACACGGCCGGGAGATCATCCTGCGCCCCGGGCCCGACGGCACACCGGTCGAGGTCGACATCTCCGGCGAGTGGCCGGTCAAGACCATGCACGGCGCGGTCGCCGAGAAGCTGGGCGTCGAGGTGACCCCGGAGACCCCCATCGAGGAACTGCGGCGGCTGTGCGACGAGAACGGGATCCCGCACCAGTCCGATTGGGACGCAGGCGCGGTCGCGCAGGAGATGTACGAACACCTGGTGGAGGACCAGACCGAGTTCCCCACCTTCTACACCAACTTCCCCACCTCGATGTCGCCGCTGACCCGGCCCCACCCCACCATCCCCGGCGTCGCCGCGAAGTGGGACCTGGTGGCCTGGGGCGTCGAACTCGGCACCGCCTACAGCGAGCTCACCGATCCGGTCGACCAGCGCAGGCGACTCACCGAGCAGTCGCTGCTGGCGGCGGGCGGCGACGAGGAGGCGATGGAGCTGGACGAGGACTTCCTGCAGGCCCTCGAGCACGCGATGCCGCCCACCGGCGGGATCGGGATGGGTGTGGACCGGATCGTCATGCTCATCACCGGCGGCAGCATTCGGGAATCACTGGCGTTCCCCCTGGCCAAGCCGCGCCAGTGACCGACACCGACACCGCGCCCGACACCCAGAAGTGGATCCGCCGGATCCTGATCGGCCTGCTGGTGCTGGGGGCGGTGCTGTACTCGTCCTGGATGCTGGAGTGGGTGCTGCCGACGGGCCTGGACCCGAGCCGGGCATACGTCAGCGAACTCGCCGCGCTGGATCAGCCGTACGGATTCCTCTTCCGCACCGGGGACCTGCTCACCGGCATCGTGCTCGCCACCGCGGCGGGATTCGGCCTGGCGCTGCGCCCGCGCCGGCTGCTCACCACGATCGGCTGGATCGGAATGGCTGTGTTCGCGGTCAGCACGTTCCTCGACTCCCGGATGCCGCTGGCCTGTTCCGCCCACGGCAGCAGCGAGTGCGCCGGCCGCGAGGAGGCCGGCCTGCTGCACGCCGTCCGGTCGCTGCACGCCGTGACCAGCTCGGCCGCCGCGACCGCCGCGGCCGTGTCGGTTTTCGCCTTCATCCTCGCCGCCTACCGCTACGGATTGCCGCGCCCGCTGCGTTGGTTCGGTCTGGGGGTCGTCGCCCTCTATTCGATTGGCACCGTCTGGACACTCTTCGCCGTCGACATGGACGGGCGGGGCGACGAGGTCTGGCTCCTCGGCTACGCACAGCGACTGCAGCTGATCTCGGTCACCGCCTGGATCGTGTTCGCCGCACTGCTCACCGCGCAGGAAGGCCGACGGGGTTCCACGTGAAACCACCCGGCACCCTCGTCGAGGTCGGCGGCCGATCCCTGCACGTGATGGTGGAGGGGTCCGGGCCGACGGTGATGCTCGTCGGCGGGCTCGCGGGCAACTGGTTCGACTGGGACGGGGTCGCGGCCCTGCTCGCCCGCGCCTGCACCGTGGTGCGGTTCGACCGGCCCGGCTTCGGGCTCAGTCCCGCCTCCGACGAGCCGCCGACGGTCCGCGGGGAGTCCGACCGGATCGGTGCGGTGCTCGACGCGGTCGGGGTGCGCGGGCCCGTGACAGTGGTGGGCCATTCGATGGGCGGCTGGTATGCCGAGGGATTCGCGCGGACGTACCCCGGGCGGGCCGCGGCCCTGGTGCTGCTCGACGCCAGCATCGCCGCGCGCCACCCCCTCGCACTCCCCCGCCGATGGCGGCTCGGCGTCTCGACCGGCCTCGCTCGGGGCGCCTCGGCGTGCGGGCTCCAGCGCCTGGCCGGGCCGTGGGTGCGCCTGGTTACCCACGGCGCTCCCGACGCGGAAGCGGTCGAGTGGATCCGACTGACCTTCACCGACCCCGACTACCTGCGATCGGCCCTGATCGAGAACGCGGCGTACCCGGACCTGGGCGCGGAGCTCGAGCGGCTCCGCCCGCTCGGCCCCCTGCCCGCGACCCTGGTCGTGGCCGCCGACTCCGGCCGGTCGGGGCGCTGGGTCCGGGCGCAGCGGCGGCTCGCCGACCGGCTCGGCGCCGGGTTCGAATCGCTGCGGCCCGCGCGGCACAACATGATGGCGGACCGGCCGGCCTCGGTCGCGGCACTGATCGCGAGCATGACAGTCTGACCGGGTGCAATTGCTGTTGATCCGCCATGCGCTTCCCGAACGAATCCTCTCGGCCGAGTCCGCCGACGGCGCGGACCCGGGCCTGACAGCGGAGGGTCACGCCCAGGCCGGGCGTCTGGCAGGCGCCCTCGACCCGTACCCGATCTCCGCGATCGTCAGCAGCCCGCAGCGGCGCGCCCTCGAGACGGCGGCGCCGGTCGCGGCGGCCCGCGGACTGACCGTGGCCTCCGATGCCCGGCTCGCCGAATACGACCACGGCCGTGCGCACTACGTGCCCATCCACGAGGCCAAGACGATCGCGCCGGACGCCTATGCCCGCATCCTGGCCGGGCACCTCCCCGACTTCGTCGACGAGCGGGAGTTCCGGTCCCGGGTCCACGAGGGCCTGGACCGAGTGGTCGCGGGGGCCGACCACGACGACACCGTGGCCGTGTTCGCGCACGGCGGCGTCATCAACGTGTACCTGCAGGGCCTACTCAGCCTCGACCGCCCGCTGACCTTCCCGATCGACTATGCGTCGATCACCCGTGTCCTGGTGTCCCGCAACGGCAATGCCCGGGTGGCCTCGGTCAACGAGACCGGCCATGTGCGGGACCTGCTGATCCGGCACCGCCCGTAACGACCCGGTCCGGGTACCGGACTCAGACCTCGATCGGGGTCAGCGGGTGGATCTGCGGCGCACCCGCCAGGTGGGCGCCGAAGGTGCCCAACGCGGCCTGCAGGTGCGGCGTCGCCATGTGCGCCTGCAGTGCCTCCTGGCCGGTCCACACCTCGACCGTGACGAACGTGCCGGGGGCGGCCGACGATTCGTAGAGCTCGTAGCCGAGGCAGCCGGCCTCGCCACGACTGGCGGCGGCGAGGGTGGACAGGCCGTCCCGCACGATCTCTTCCGAACCGGGCTTCGCGGCGATGGTGGCCACCACCTTCAGATCCGACATCGGCTCCCCTTCTCTCAGGCCACCCCGTGCGGCCGTTTCCGGTAACGCTACTTGCCCGCGTAAGCCCTCCGCGGGGTTATCCGAACCCCGAACTGGACGCTTGTACGTAAAAACTGGACGCTCAGTACAGAAGCGGTCGGATTTCTCGTGCGATGCGCCCGGTGGCACGGCGGGCGATCCGCCCTAGTGTCCTTGAAATGTCAGTGACCGCCATCACATTTTGACCGCGCAGGCGGCCTCAGCGCCGCGCGCACCGATGACGATCGCGTTCCCTGCGAAGCCCCAAGGATGTCTACGTGACCAGCAGTGAAGTTGTGGAGTTTGTCAATGCCGGCGACCGCGAGTTCGGTTCGGTGCGGGCCCGGTTCGTCGACGGCGCGGTCGCGCCGCAGCCGGGCCACCTCCCGACCACGGTTGATCGCCAGGAGATCCACGGCACCAGCATGCAGTCGCGCTTACTGGCCCAGGCACTGCGGATGACGGTGCGCCCGGTCATCTCGATGTGGGCGAAGGCGTCGGCGCTGCCCTGGCCGTTGAAGTTCCTCGACGACATGGGCGCCCTGATGCACCCGCCGATCGAGGGCACCCGCAGCCACACCATCCTGCTCGACAACTGCAGCGCACAGTGGGTCGAGGCGGACGGCGCCGACAGCGATCGCGTCGTCCTGTACCTGCACGGCGGCGGATTCATGTTCTGCGGGGTCGGCACCCACCAGCGCCTGGTCTCGCGGATCTCGTCCGCCGCACAGGCGCCGGTCCTGATGGTCGACTACCGGATGCTCCCGACGCACAGCATCGGCGAGGCGGTCGACGACGGGGTCAACGGCTACCGCTGGCTGCTGGCCAAGGGCTACCGACCCGATCAGATCGTCATCGCGGGCGACTCGGCGGGCGGCTACCTGTCCTTCATGATCCCGCTGGCCCTCCGTGAGCAGGGCCTGCCCGGCCCGGCCGGCATCGTCGCGCTCTCGCCCCTCACCGAGATGGATCCGGCACGCAAGACCGAGCACCGCAACGCGGGCCGCGACGCCATGCTCCCGAGCCACGCGCTCGACGAGCTCGCCCGCATCTCCGACCGGGCCGACAGCCGGTCGGGGTCGCTCCGCAACCGTTCGCGGCTGTGCCCGGTCGACAGCGACCTGCGGGGGCTGCCGCCGGTGCTGATCCAGGTCGGGTCGCACGAGCTGTTGCTGCCCGATTCCGAACTGATGGCCGACCGGCTCGCCGAGGCGGGCGTGCCCTGCGAGCTCCAGGTGTGGCGCAGGCAGGTGCACGTGTTCCAGGCGGCAGCCGACGTGGTGCCGGAGGCGCAGCGCGCGATCGACGAGATCGCCTACTTCGTCAAGACGGCGACACGGGAACCGCTGAGCCTGGTCCGCTAGCCGCCCGTGCTCGAGGCGGCCGAATCCGGTCCCGCCTCGAGCACGGCCGCGCCGAGCCAATGACACAGCGCCAGAGCGATTTCCAGGTCGAGGTGGCCGTCGCGGAGCTTGTGCCCGAGCTGATCCTCCGCCTTGCGGAGCCGGTACACCACCGAGTTCTTGTGCATGTTCAGCTGTTCCGCGGTCGCGGTGTAGCTGGCGCCGTTGGCCAGGAACACGCGGATCGTCTGCCGCAGCCGATAGCTTGCGGCATCGTCCACGGACAGCGGACCGAGGATGTCGCGCACCCACCTCACGGTGGCCGGCATGTCCGCGCACATCAACGCGATCGCGCCGACGTCCGCGCTCGAGACGACGAGCGGGCCCCGACGCGCCGAGTTCTGCGCCACCAGCTGCGCCGACATCGCCTGCTCGTGGGTGCGACGGAATCCGGCCACCCCCTCGGCAGGCACCCCGACCGCGAGCGTGACCGGGTGCTCCCAGGCGGACACGATCGGCCCGATCGCGGAGAGGTCGACCGACGGCCCGACGGGCAACCAGGCCCACACCTCGTTGTCGGCGCGCGGCAGGACCAGCGGTGGGCCGTTGCAGCCGAGCCGTTCCGCCAGGGCGCCGACCGACCGCTCGAGAAAACTCGTCCCGCCGTCCCTGGATTCGGCCCGCTCGGTCCACACCGCCAGCGCCAGATGCCGCTGGGCCAGCCGATATCCGAGGGTCAGCTCGGCGGCGGGCAGGTCCGTGGCCCGGCCCGTCAGGAGCTGTCCGATGCAGGCCTCACGGGAGATGCTGCCGCGACGCAGCCACAGCGCGCGCTCGGTCTCGTAGGCGGCCGCGAGCTGGTGTGCCACCCGATCGCCGTAGCCGGCCGTGTCGGTCATGATCAGCAGCGCGGCCTGCGCGACCACCGCAGCGTCGTCGCTGAGCAGTTCCATCTGTTCGAGGCACCACCGCATCACGGTGTCCGTGGACAGGCGGTTGGCCCGCTCCATCGCGGCGAGCGAGACCCCGCGTTGCGCGAGCTGCCGCGCGTACTCGATCGCCGTCGCGGGCGCGTCGGTGCGCCCCGCCTCGATCCGGTGCTGCAGGATCTGGCGGATCGAGGCCAGCGACTCCACTGTGGTGGCGACCTGCATGGTGGCGATCAGCGGATCCCTGGCCTCCTCGATCTCGGAGGTCAGCCGATCGATCACCCGCGCCGCGAGTTGCTCGCTCTGCGCCTCCATCGCCGACGCGAGCGCGACCACGAGCTCCCGCGCGCCCAAGGCCGCTTCACCTGACGATCGCATGCCGCTGCTCCCTCGCGCCGACAACGTGGCGGGGCTGTCCGCCGTGTCGCAGGGCATTGTGCCGGACCCTGGCCCCACTTGACCAGAAATCCGGTGTTGCCCCTGCCCGGGGGCCGGTCGATCACGCGATGAGCAGCGGGTTCATCGCGTGATCGCTATGAGGTGATCGGCGGGGCAAGCCCCAGTCGATCAGGCGCGGTCGCGCAGCCAGCCCGCCAACCAGGTGGTCGGGGTGTTCCCCGCTTTGTCGACCGCGTACCCCTGGTAGTCCTGGTGCGCTCCCGACCCGTAGAACCGTTCGAGCTGCTTCCGGCGGCCTTTGTTCGCCTCATCGGTGAGCTGGTTCTGCAGCGTCGGGATGCCGCCCGCGCCGAGCAGGTCGTTCCAGATCATCGTCGCCTCGTCGCCGTAACGCGGGGAATCCGAGGAGCCCGGATCCGAGTTCTGTGCGAGGAAGCCGGCCAGCCGCGTGACGAAGTCGGTGCGCTCGGTCGCGCAGTACAGGTCCCCGGGTGCGCAGAAGGTCACCGTGCGATCGCTGAGCCAGCCGAACCCGCCGATTCGCGGGCCGCCCGAGCCGATGCCCGGCACGGCCGGGCCGATCAGCACGTCGCTGTCCGCGCGGCGCGGGTCGGAGAGCAGCCCGACGGCCGCCACCTTCTCGGGGCGGATGGTGCTGGTGCCGGTGCCGATCTCCGCGGCCAGATCGCCCGCCGCGTCCGCGCCCTGGCTGTAGCCGATGATGCCGAAACGCGTATTGGCGCAGGCCTTCTGCATCGCCTCCAGCATCCCCCGCGCATTGTCGGTGGCCTGCTTCTTCGATGCCCCGTACACCTCCCCCTCCCAGGGAAACGCGGTCGCGGCGTAGGTGACGTAGTCGGACCGGATCTTCGACGCGGGAAGCGCGTTCGTCACGGCGGCGAGCATGCCGGGGCCGGGACGCTTGTCCGGCTGCGTTGAGGTCTCCCAGGTACCCGGGACGGCCACCACATACATGCTCGGGCAATTGCCTCCGGCCGGATCGGCCTGGGCGGCCGTGCCGGAGAGCACCGTCCCCACGGTGGCAGCAGCGAATGCGGACAGCACTGCGATGGATTTCTTCAGGCGCATTGTGCGAGCCCCCTCTTTCCTTCCGATTCCCGGTCCGGCCAGCCCATACTGCCCGCGGGAGGTATCAAAAAGATGCACAGACGATGAACGAGACGCTACCGCAGACCCCGGGGTTTTCGCGCGCCGAGATCACCCTCCGAGCGATACCCCCGGGGTGCACGCGGGCCCACCCCCGAAGCGGGGCAGAATCGAACCATGGTCGATGCCGCCGTACTCGTGACGATAGCCTCCGTCTGCGTCGGGTTCGTCCTGTTCGTGACGGCGGCCAGCGGCGCCCGCGGCCGCTGGAATCGAGGGCTGGTCATCACCCTCTTCGCGGCCGCGATCTGCTGTCTGACGGTCGTTCCGCTGACCGTCGCGCTCACCGCGGGGGTGTAGCGGGGCCTCCCCGCGGAGAGCGGCGGGTGCGCCGCCGGACGTGAGCCGGCGACGCACCCCGAGCGCTCGGCCTCGATCAGGAGCCGAAGATGCTCTCCAGGCTGCCGAGTCCGCCGCCGTTACCCGGACCGGTGGCACCGGGCACCGTCAGCGTCTGCGGAGCAGAGGCGGAACTGGTGAACCCGGCGTCGCCGGTGAACTCCGCAGTGACGTTGTACGTGCCGGAGTTGTGGAACGTGGTGGGCAGCGTCGCGACACCGTCGACCACGTCGACCGGGCCGCCGATCAGCGCGGTGCCGATCTTGAACTGCACCTTGCCCTTGGCGTTGGCCGGGTCGACCGTCGCCCTCAGCGTCACCGGGACGTTCTTCTCCACGGTGCCGGGTGCCGCGAGCGTTGTGGTGGTCTCCACGTCCGCGGGCGCCGGCGTCGTGACGCTCACCGGGAAGGCGGGCGAGGTCGACGGCGCGAAACCCTGTGCGCCGCTGAACTTCGCGACCACCCTGTGGGTTCCGGTCGTGGTGAAGGTGTACGGCGCCACGGCGATGCCGTCGGTGCCGACCATGCCGGTCACCGGGGCCCCGCCGTCGACGGTGAAGTTCACCGTGCCGCCGGTGCCCTCGGGGGTGACCCGCGCGGTGAGGTTCACGTCCTGGCCGACCTTGGCGTTGGCCGGGGCCTCGACCGTGGTGGTGGTCGCCGTTTCCGGCGGCGCGTCGGTGGTGACCTTGACGATCTTGACCGCCGAGGTGGATCCCACGAATCCGGATGCGCCGGAATAGACCGCGGTGATCGGGTGGTCGCCGTCGGCGGTGAACGTCGTCGTGATGGCTGCGTTGCTGCCCGCCAGCGCGATCGGGTCGCCGAGCGGGGCGTCACCGTCCTTGAACTGCACCGTACCGCCGTTCGCCGCGGGTGCGACGTTGGCGGTCAGGGTGACCGGGGTGCCGTTCTTGGCGCTGCCCGGGCCCGCGAGGGTGGTGCTGGTGGCCTTGTCCGCCTCGGCGATGCTGGTCGTCGCGAGCGGGCCGGCACCCCCGTTGAGGGGCGCGCTCTCACTGTCACGCGGGGAGCACTGGGTCGGGGCCCATGCGGTGATGAACAGGGTCGCCTTCGGCAGGAACGTCAGGAAGTTCTTGTCGTTGGCCCACGCCCCCGCGTCACCGCCGGTGCGGAGCTTGATCTGGACGTTCCCGGACGCACCCGCCCGCAGCCGAGCCTTGACCTTGGGCAGCTGGAAGGTGGTGTTCGCGCCGCCCGCCGCGGGCGCGACGATGCCGCCCTCGGAGCTCTTGCTGGAGTTGGGACCGTTTCCGATGGTGGCATTGTTGCCCGAGAGCCGGATGACGGTCCCGTTCGGGTCGACAGTGCCGTTCTCGTTGACCCGCAGCACATTAGGTGTGACGCCACTGAGTCCGGCGCTGGTACCGGGCACGATGTCCGCACCGAGGAACTCCGCATTCTGTGGCACGTCGATGTCGATCTTGATCCGCGAGACGTTCTGCACGCTCGCCCCCGACACCGAGTTGGGATAGGTGATCGGCGGGGGCGCGACGGTGACCTCGTACTCCTGGCCGGCATCGACGCTCGCAGGGGCATCGATCGTCACCGACGACGGCTGCGCCTGCACCTGCGGTCCGGCGACGGCCGACGGGGTCGCGAGGCAGGCGGCGGTGAAGTTGGTTGTGATCGGGGCGGCCTGGGCAGGCATGCCGCCGAACACGGTGATCCCGACGACGGCCGCCGCGGTGATCGGAGTCGCTATCCGCCGAATTCTCTTGTTCTGCATGAATTCTCCTGAGATAGGGGAAAGTCTGGATCCCCACCCGGGCCCGGGGCGCGCGCGTCGCGCCCCGGGCCGGTCGTGGGGGTGGATCGGCTAGCTACCGAAGAGGCTGGACAGCGATCCGGTGTCGAGGCTGCCCGTGCCACCGGGGGTCCCCGCGGCCGCGACATTCACCACGGACGGACCGGAGACCGAGTCCTTGAACCCGGCGCCCCCGGTGAAGGTGGCGGTGACGCCGTAGGTGCCCTCCTCCGCGAAGGTGTGGGACATGGTGGCCACGCCGTTGACGACGGCCACCGGGCCACCGATCGGGGTGGTGCCGACCTTGAACTGCACGGTGCCGTTGGCACCCGCGGGCGCGACGGTCGCCTTGAACTGCATGGCCTGTCCGACGGCCGCGTTGCCGGTGACCGCAAGGGCCGTGGTGGTGGCCTCACGGGTGTCCGGGTCGTTCACGGTGACGGTGAAGCCGGGCGAGGTGGATCCGGTGAAGCCGGTGGTGCCGGTGAACTCGGCGACCACGTTGGCGGTGCCCGCTGCGCCGAAGGTGTGCGGCAGGATCGCGACGCCGTCACCGGTGCCAACCGGTGCGGTACCCACCTCGGTGCCGTTGACGAGGAACTTGACGGTGCCGCCGCTCGGGATCGGGTGCACGGTGGCCGACAGGTTCACCGAGGTGCCGACGACCGCGGTGACCGGCTCGAGCACGGTGGTGGTGGTGCCCCAGTCGGGGTCCTTGACGATCAGTTCGGCGGGCGGAGACACCGAGTCGGTGAATCCGGCGGTGCCGGTGAAGACGCCCACGAAGCTGTGGGTGCCCGCCTCGTCGAACTTGCGGGTGATCGAGGCCGTGCCGTTGACCACGGGAACCGGCTCACCGACGTTGGTCGCGCCGTCCTTGAACTGCACGGTGCCGACCGCGGTCGCGGGGGTGACCGTCGCGGTGACCTGGACGTCGTCGCCGACCAGCGCGGTGGCCGCCACCTGGATCGCGGTCGAGGTGTCGGCGGTGACGTCGACGGTCTTCACCCCGGAGGTCGAGTCATGGAAGCCCGGTCCCGCGGTGAACACGGCCGAGATGCTATGTGCGCCAACCGAATCAAACGTGTGTGACAGGGTCGCATTGCCGTTGGCCACGCCGACGGGGCCGCCGATGTTCGCGGCACCGTCCTTGAACTGCACGGTGCCGACCGCATTGGCCGGCCCGACGTTCGCGGTGAGGTCGACCGGGGTGCCGGTCTTGGCGGTCGCCGGGACCTGCAGGTCGGTGGTGGTGTTGACAGCGGGGTCGACGACACGCACCCACGCGCCGGCCGGGTTGGCGCCCGACTGCGTGCTGAACGCGAAGACGTCGAACACGAAGCCGGCGTTGTAGTCACCGAAGGGCTGGGTCGTGGGGATCTTGTAGGTGACGTCGAAGTTCACGTTGTCGAGGTAGCCCTTGTTGCCCAGGATCGGCACCGAGTTGCAACCGCCCCCGGAACACGTCGCCTTGACGCCCGCGGCGCCCTCGTTGGTGACGGTCGACTGCTTGCTCACCGTGTGCGAGAGGTACTCGAAACCGGCGGGCTGGATCTGCCGGATCGCGGTCATGTACCGGCCGATGCCTGCGGTCTTCCAGATCTTGGCGGTGTAGGTCACGGTGTCGCCCGGGTGGACGATGTTGACACCCGGCGTTGCGGGGTTGACCGCGGTCCCGTTCACGGCGGTCAGGCCGAGGTTCCATCGCAGGTTGTCGGCCGACTGGTCGCCCGACGAGGCCGGCGGCGGCGGATCGGCGGCGGCGGTGACGGCTCCGCCGAGCAGCAGTCCCATCGCGGCTGTTGCCGCGACGATCGGTGTCGCAAGGCGACGGGTCATGGACAAGAGCACGGTTACCTCCTGAACGGCCCACCGAAGTGGGTTGCAGTGGCGTGACTCACATCACAGAATCGCCGGAAGCCTAACCGTCACAAAACGGATACGTACCCGCTTTTCTGAACATTCGTCCATATGACCGACAGGCCGGGAAATCACCCCGTTACGCAGCGAACCCGCCGCCCCGAGCTGTCGGGACGGCGGGTTCGCCGTTCAGTTGTCGGCCGTTACCGGCCCGTGATCATCGCTGCGGTGCCGCCGTGGGAACGATCGGCGACGGCAGCGCGGTCTCGCCCTCGAGGAACTTGTCGACGGCGGCCGCGCAGGCGCGACCCTCCGCGATGGCCCACACGATGAGCGACTGGCCGCGGCCCATGTCACCGGCCACGAACACGCCGTCCACGCTGGTCGCCCACTCGCCGGAACGGGTCACGTTGCCGCGCTCGTTCAGGTCGACGCCCAGGTCCGTCAGCAGGCCCGGCTTCTCCGGTCCGACGAAGCCCATCGCCAGCAGAACCAGGTCGGCCTCGAGCTCGAAGTCGGTGCCCTCCTGCTTCTCGAAGCGGCCGCCGACCATCTTGACCTCGTGCGCCCTGAGGCCGGTGACCTTGCCGTCCACTCCGGAGAACTGCTCGGTGTTCACCGCGAACACCCGCTCGCCGCCCTCCTCGTGTGCCGAGGAGACCCGGTACATGAGCGGGTACGTCGGCCACGGGGTGGAGTCCGCGCGGGCCTCCGGCGGACGCGGCATGATCTCGAACTGGTGCACCAGCTCCGCGCCCTGGCGCAGCGAGGTGCCCAGGCAGTCGGCGCCGGTGTCGCCGCCACCGATGATGACGACCTTCTTGCCCTCCGCGGTGATCGACGGTGCGTCCGCATCGCCGAGCTGCACGCGGTTGGCGATCGGCAGGAACTCCATCGCCTGATGGATGCCGTCCAGCTCGCGGCCGGGGATCGGCAGGTCGCGCGCCTCGGTTGCGCCGCCGGCCAGCACCACGGCGTCGAAGTCCGCGCGCAGCTGATCCGCCGAGATGTCCACGCCGACATTGACTCCCGGGCGGAAGATGGTGCCCTCGGACTCCATCTGGACGAGGCGCCGGTCGATGTGGCGCTTCTCCATCTTGAACTCGGGGATGCCGTAGCGGAGCAGACCACCGATGCGGTCGGCCCGCTCGAACACGGTCACGGTGTGACCGGCCCTGGTGAGCTGCTGCGCCGCGGCCAGGCCGGCGGGCCCGGAACCGACGATCGCGATCTTCTTACCGGTCAGGCTGGACGGCCGCACCGGCTTGACCCAGCCCTCGTCGAAGGCGCGGTCGATGATCTCGACCTCGACCTGCTTGATGGTGACCGGATCCTGGTTGATGCCGAGCACGCAGGACGCCTCGCAGGGCGCCGGGCACAACCGACCGGTGAACTCCGGGAAGTTGTTGGTCGCGTGCAAACGGTCGATGCTGTCGCGCCAGCGATCCTTGTGCACCAGGTCGTTCCACTCGGGAATCAGATTCCCGAGCGGGCAACCGTTGTGGCAGAACGGGATACCGCAGTCCATGCATCGGCTGGCCTGGGTGCGGAGGGTCTTCGAATCGAAGTCCTCGTACACCTCCTTCCAGTCCATCAGTCGCAGCGGCACCGGCCGCCGGACCGGCAATTCGCGCGAGGTGTGCTTGAGGAAGCCGCTTGGATCACCCACGAGCTGCCTCCATGATTGCCTCGTCCACGTCAGTTCCGTTCTTCTTCGCGGTGTCGATCGCCACGAGCACCTTCTTGTAGTCGCGCGGCATCACCTTCACGAAGTGATTCACCTGCTGAGACCAATCCGAGAGGATGCGCGCGGCAACCTCGGAGCCGGTCTCGTCCCGGTGCCGTTCGATGGCACCCTTCAGCCAGCCGAAGTCCTCGTGCTCGAGGTCCTCGAGATCGACCAGTTCCGTGTTGAGGTCCTTCTCGAAGGCCTTCTCCGGGTTGTAGACGAACGCCACGCCACCGGACATGCCGGCACCGAAGTTGCGTCCGGTCGCGCCGAGCACGACCACCCGTCCACCGGTCATGTACTCGCAGGCGTGGTCGCCCACGCCCTCGACCACCGCGGTCGCGCCGGAGTTCCGGACCGCGAAACGCTCACCCGCGATGCCGCGGATCAGGGCCTCGCCGCCGGTGGCGCCGAACAGGATCACGTTGCCCGCGATGATGTTCTCCTCGGCGACGAACCCGTCGGCGGCCTGCAGCGGCGGGCGCACCACGATGCGTCCACCCGACAGTCCCTTGCCGACGAAGTCGTTGGCGTCGCCGTGCAGGCGCAACGTCATGCCCTTCGGGACGAAGGCGCCGAAGCTGTTGCCCGCGGATCCGGTGAAGGTGATGTCGATGGTGTCCTCGGGCAGGCCCGCACCGCCGTACACCTTGGTCACCTCGTGGCCGAGCATGGTGCCGACCGTCCGGTTGACGTTGGTGATCTTCGACTCGAACTTCACCGGCTGACCGCTGTCGATGGCCGCACGACTCTGTGCGATCAACTGCTGGTCGAGCGCCTTCTCGAGCCCGTGGTCCTGCGAACCGGTGCAGTACAGGTCCTGATCCATGAAGGACGACTCGGTCTTCGCCAGGATCGGCGACAGGTCGAGCTTGGATGCCTTCCAGTGCTCGAGCGCCTCGGTGGTGTCCAGCGCGTCGACCTGGCCGACCGCCTCGTTGATGGTGCGGAAGCCGAGCTCGGCGAGGAGCTCACGCACCTCCTCCGCGATGAACATGAAGAAGTTCTCCACGAACTCGGGCTTGCCCGCGAAACGCTTGCGCAGCACCGGGTTCTGGGTCGCGACGCCCACGGGGCAGGTGTCGAGGTGGCACACGCGCATCATGATGCAGCCGGAGACCACCAGCGGCGCGGTGGCGAATCCGAACTCCTCGCCACCGAGCAGCGTGGCGATGATCACGTCGCGGCCCGTCTTGAGCTGGCCGTCGACCTGCACCACGATCCGGTCGCGAAGACCGTTGAGCAGCAGCGTCTGCTGGGTCTCGGCGAGGCCGAGCTCCCACGGCGCGCCCGCGTGCTTGACCGAGGTCAGCGGGGTGGCGCCGGTGCCGCCGTCGTGACCGGAGATCAGCACCACGTCGGCGTGCGCCTTGGAGACGCCCGCGGCGACGGTGCCGACACCGATCTCGGAGACCAGCTTGACGTGGATCCGAGCTGCGGGATTCGCGTTCTTCAGGTCGTGGATCAGCTGCGCGAGATCCTCGATCGAGTAGATGTCGTGGTGCGGCGGCGGCGAGATGAGGCCGACGCCCGGGGTGGACCCGCGCACCTCGGCGACCCACGGGTACACCTTGTGCGGCGGCAGCTGGCCGCCCTCGCCTGGCTTGGCACCCTGCGCCATCTTGATCTGGATGTCGGTGCAGTTGCTGAGGTAGTGCGCGGTCACACCGAACCGGCCGGACGCGACCTGCTTGATCGCGGACCGACGCCAGTCGCCGTTCGCCTCCACCTCGAAGCGCGACGGATGCTCTCCGCCCTCACCCGAGTTGGAGCGGCCGCCGAGACGGTTCATCGCGATGGCCAGCGTCTCGTGCGCCTCGGCGGAGATGGAGCCGTAGCTCATCGCACCGGTCGAGAAGCGCTTGACGATCTCGGAGGCGGGCTCCACCTCGTCGATCGAGATCGGCTGGCGCACACCGCTCTTGAACTTGAACAGGCCACGCAGGGAAGCCAGGCGCTCCGACTGGTCGTCGACGAGCTTGGTGTACTCCTTGAAGATCGAGTACTGGCCGGTACGGGTGGCGTGCTGGAGCTTGAACACCGTGTCCGGGTTGAACAGGTGGTACTCGCCCTCGCGACGCCACTGGTACTCGCCGCCCACCTCGAGCTCGCGGTGCGCGCGCTCCTCGGGACGGTTCAGGTACGCGGCCGCGTGCCGGATGGAGATGTCCGCGGCGAGCTCGTCGAGGCCGATACCGCCGAGGCTGGAGTTCAGCCCGGTGAAGTACTCGTCCACCAGCTCCTGCGACAGGCCGATCACCTGGAACAGCTGCGCGCCGGTGTAGGAGGCGAGCGTGGAGATGCCCATCTTGGACATCACCTTCAGCACGCCCTTGCCCGCGGCCTTGATGTAGTTCTTGACCGCGTCCTCGAAGGCGATGCCGGTGAGGTCGCCGCCCTCGATCATGTCCTCGATCGTCTCGAAGGCCATGTACGGGTTGATGGCCGCGGCGCCGAAGCCGACGAGCGTGGCCATGTGGTGCACCTCGCGGGCGTCACCGGTCTCGATGACAAGTCCGACCTTGGTGCGCGAGCGCTCCCGGACCAGGTGGTGGTGCACGGCCGAGGTCAGCAGCAGCGACGGGATCGGGGCGAACGTCTCGTTCGAGTTCCGGTCGGAGAGCACGATGATCCGGGCCCCGCCCGCGATCGCCTCGGACACCTGGTGACGGATGTCGTCGAGCGCCTTGCGCAGGCCCTTGCCGCCGTCGGCGACCCGGTACAGGCCGGGCACGACCACCGAACGCAGGCCGGGGAAGTCACCGTCGTCGTTGACGTGGACCAGCTTGGCGAGGTCGTCGTTGTTCAGGATCGGCTGCGGCAGCGCCAGCAGGCGGCAGGACGCCGGGCCCGGGTGGAGCAGGTCGCCCTCCGGTCCCATGCTGCCGCCGAGGCTGGTGACGACCTCTTCGCGGATCGCGTCCAGCGGCGGGTTGGTCACCTGCGCGAACAGCTGCGAGAAGTAGTCGAACAGCAGGCGCGGGCGGGCCGACAGGACCGCGATCGGGGTGTCGGTGCCCATCGAACCGAGTGCCTCACCGCCGGTCTTGGCCATCGGCGCGATGAGGACGTTCAGTTCCTCGTTGGTGTACCCGAACATCTGCTGACGGATCAGCACCCGCTCGTGGTTCATGTGCACGTGGTCGCGCTCGGGCAGGTCGGCCATGTGGACGAGCCCGGCGTCGAGCCACTCCTGGTAGGGGTGCTCGGCCGCCAGCTCCGACTTGATCTCGTCGTCGCTGATGATCCGGCCCTGCGCGGTGTCGACCAGGAACATCCGGCCCGGCTGCAGGCGGACCTTCTTGATCACCTTGGCGGGATCGATGTCGAGGACGCCGACCTCGGAGGCCATCACGACCAGTCCGTCGTCGGTCACCCAGATGCGGCTCGGGCGCAGACCGTTGCGGTCCAGCACGGCGCCGATGACGGTGCCGTCGGTGAAGCACACCGAGGCGGGTCCGTCCCAGGGCTCCATCAGCGTGGAGTGGTACTCGTAGAACGCCCGGCGGGCCGGGTCCATGCTCTCGTGCCGCTCCCACGCCTCGGGGATCATCATCAGCACCGAGTGCGGGAGGCTGCGGCCACCGAGATGCAGCATCTCGAGCACCTCGTCGAAGCGCGCGGTGTCGCTGGCACCCGGGGTGCAGATCGGGAAGATCTTCTCGAGCGCGCCTGCACCGAACACATCGGACTCGATGAGCGACTCGCGAGCGCGCATCCAGTTCTCGTTGCCGGTGACGGTGTTGATCTCACCGTTGTGCGCGACGCGCCGGAACGGGTGCGCCAGCGGCCACGACGGGAAGGTGTTGGTGGAGAAGCGCGAGTGCACGAGGCCGAGCGCCGACTCCATCCGCTCGTCCTGGAGGTCCAGGTAGAAGCTCTTGAGCTGCGGCGTGGTGAGCATGCCCTTGTAGACGATGGTCTGGCCGGACAGGCTCGGGAAGTACACCGACTCCCGGCCAGGGCCGTCCGCGCCCGCCCCGCCGTCGCCGAGCTCGTGCTCGACGCGCTTGCGGACCACGTAGGCGCGCCGCTCCAGGGCCATGCCGGTGACCGACGCGTCGGCCGCCACGACGAAGACCTGCCGGAACGTCGGCATCGCGTCGCGCGCCATCGCACCGAGCGAGGAGTCGTCGGTCGGGACTTCGCGCCAGCCGAGGACCGTCAGGCCCTCCTCTGCGGCGATCTTCTCGACGCCCGCGGCGGCCTCGTCGGCGGCCGCGGCGGCCTGCGGGAGGAACCCGATACCGGTCGCGTAGGCACCCTCGGCGGGCAGGTCGAAGTCGACGACCGCGCGCAGGAACGAGTCCGGGACCTGCAGCATGATGCCCGCGCCGTCGCCGGTGTTCGGCTCGGAACCGGCAGCACCACGGTGTTCGAGGTTCACCAGCGCGGTGATGGCCTTCTCGACGATGTCGCGGCTGCGCCGCCCGTGCATGTCGACGACGAACGCGACACCACAGGCGTCGTGCTCGTTCGCGGGGTCATAGAGGCCCTGGGGTCCGGGAGACCTGTGGCCTGGAAATTGCTTCATACCTAGCCTTCGTGTGCGTCAGATGCACAGACGACCAGCAACGCTGATGGCCATCACGTGGCAATACAAAGCGCCGACGCAACACTGGGCCGGCGCGCCCATTCAGCTGCGGCGGCAGACGGTGACCGGGATGTGTCCCCGCCTCCGCCGACGTGGCTGAGTGACTATCTGGACGGTTGTGTGTCCAGCATGTTCCGAACACGATAATTCAGCACCCCCGTTGAGCGCCAACTTAGGTTAGCCTTTTTGGCCGCCTGACCAGTGCATAGGTCGGGAATCCCCGGGGCTCAGGGGCAGCCGGAATCCGCCCCGAACAGGGCCCGCGCGAGCGTCTCGATCTCGCCTGAGGGATCGAATTGTGCTGCGGGCGTTGACAACTGATGCAGGATCATCCCGTCCACGTAGTCCGCCAGGATTCGGCACTCGCGCTCCGGCTCGGCCGCACCGAGCCCCGCGAGCAGGCCGGTCGCCCAGGAGAGGAGCTCGCCCCTGGCCCGGCCGAGCGGGGCGGCCAGCGCCGGCTCCGCCACCGCGGCGACGACCAGTGCGTACCGAGCGGCGGTCCGAATCCGGTCCGGTCCGGTGGCCGACCGGACGAACGCGGCCATCCCGTCGACGAACTCGTCCACCGAGGCCGGCGTGGGCACCGCCGCGAGCGCGCTCCAGTCCTCGCGATCGCGCTCGACGAGACGGTGCATGACCGCCTCCAGCAGCGATTCCCTGGTCCGGAAGTAGTTCGAGGTGGAGCCCTGCGGGATGCCGGCGACCTCGTCCACGGCCCGGTGCGTGAGCCCACGCAGGCCGCGCGTGCCGAGCACCTCGATGGCGGCGTCGAGGACGCGCTCACGCTTACCGGACATGCCGCGACACTACAACAGTAGTATCGCTACTACATCCGTAGTAGCGTGTCAGGCATGAGGGGAACAGCAACCGTCGTCGGCGGCGGCATCGGCGGACTCACGGCCGCGAACTACCTGATCCGGGCCGGATGGGAGGTTCGGGTGCACGAGCGCGCCGACACGCTGCCCGACACCGGCACCGCGCTCGGCCTGTGGCCGCAGGCGCTCGCCGCCCTCGACGCGATCGGACTCGGCGACCGGGTCCGGGAGCTCGGCGTCTCGCAGTCGTCCGGCGCCCTGCTCCGCTCGGACGGCACCGCCATCGCCCGCGTCACGGTGCGGGGCGGGTCCACCACCCTGCTGTCGCGGCCCGCGCTGCTGACCACCCTGGCCGCGCCCCTCGGTCCGGGAGTGCTGCGCTACGACACCACCGGGGACCGGTGCGGCGACGGGGCCGACGTCGTGATCGCCGCGGACGGCATCAACAGCCGGATCCGGGACGCGGTGTTAGGCGAGCGTTACCGCCCCCGCCCGCTCGGGATGGCCGCCTGGCGGGGCTGGGTGTCCGGCACCGCCGACAGCTCCGCCGAGACCTGGGGCGACGGCGCACTCTTCGGGATCAGCCCACGCGACGGTGGCCTGACGAACTTCTTCGCCGCGGTCCGCGTCGAACCCGACGCGGTCGACGGCGGAGCCGCCTTCCTGCGCGAGCGCTTCGGCGGCTGGCACTCCGAGGTCCGGACGATCCTCGATCGACTCGACCCCGCCACGCTGCTCCACCACGACCTCTACGAGAGCCCGCCGCTGCCCTCGTACGTACGGGGCAACGTGGCCCTGATCGGCGACGCGGCACACGCGATGGCACCGAACCTGGGCCGCGGGGCGTGCGAGGCGATGATCGACGCGGTGGCCCTCGGCAGAGCGCTGACGGAGAGCGCGGACGTGCCCGAGGCCCTGCGTCGTTACGACCGGTGCCGTCGACGGCCCACCCGTGCGCTGGTGCGCGCCTCGCGGACCATGGGGAGGGTGGCGACCACAACCCGGCTGACGCCGTTGCGGGATGTCGCGATCGGCCTGGTGACCAGGCTCGGATGACGCGGGACCGCGAAAAGGCCCCGAAATGACGACTGACCGCAGCGATCAAGTCAGCTGCGGTCAGTGTTGCCGGTAACCATAGCGTGACCGGATCGTGACCTCACTGGATTGTGAGCGACGTCACGAGCCTTCCCGCCTGCCACACACGTCGGGCCATATCAACCAAAAAAGAACGAGGTCACGATCTCCTCGGAGTTCGTGACCTCGTTCGTGGCAGTTCATCGAACTGCTCTGGTGAGCGGTACACGAACCCTGGCCAGCCCAGCGAACCACCACGGGCGTCCAAAGCTTTGCTCCCAGGATTCCCGAGATTATCCACAGCCCTGACCAGGACGAACACGAATCCGCACTGACCCGGAGCTCCACCGGGGTTCACCTCCCCAGCCGGCCGACACCGCGACCGCGGATACCTCGCTGACAGCGCAGGCAGCGAATCGGCCATATTCGAATGCATGTACTAACGATTGTCCCGGGGATTTCCTGCGCCCGCACACACGCCGAGGGGGCGATCGGCCTGGGCCGATCGCCCCCTCGGAGCGCTTGTTGTGTCAGGTTCGGGGTGGCGTCCTGGTCGGATCGTGCCCGAGGTCCCGAGTGAGTTGGCGCATACGGATGTCGATCGACTCCTCGCGCTGTGAGATTTCTCCTATACTGCGTCCTTGCGCGGTCCGGTTGGCGGCGGCGAACGTCAGCGCGATGATCAGTTTGATCATCGGCTCTCGGCGCGGTGCCCAGGTCAGAGTCTGGTAGCCCGTGACGTGCTGCGATTTCAGGATGCTGAAGCGTTGCTCCGTCAGCGACCTGGCGGCCTCGTAGTACGTTGCGTGTTCCCATGAGCCTGGCACCAGGCCGAACTGCGCCCGTTTGAACTGCTCGGCGGTCAGAGACACCGTTGTCGAGGACTTCTCGCAGCACGTGTACTGCGCCGCCGCCCAAGTCGGTTCAACCAGTGGCGCGTCGACAGGTGCCGTGTCCATCGATGCCGGCTTCAGTGGGCATCGACAGCGTCCCTGCACCGCCGGGCAGACAACGTCGATCTTGACGACCTTGTCTGGCGCCGGATCGCCAAGCCTCGGCCGCCCCCGTGTCGGGCGAGCGAGCTTGGGACGTGAGTTCGTGCCCATCAACAAAGGCAGGACGTTGGCCAGTCGCCGATCGTGCCTGCGGAACCCGTCGCCGTCCAGGAGATCGAGTGTGCGGTGAACGAGACCGCCTTTGAGCTTCGGCATTGCCGCCGGGCAGTAGAAGGCCCCGTATCCCTGCACCGGACCTGGCAACTGCTCGGACGGCGCCCCGAGAGCATTCGCCGACGGTAGGACCATCCCCCAGTGCTTCGGGTACCGCGAGACATGCGCGTACTCCCGATCGAGCATCAACCGGGCGAAGTCGTTCGCGGCGATGTATCCCATGTCGGTGGTCAGCAGTGGCCAGGCATGACGCCCACCACGTCGGCAGTCGAAGCCGTTGCGGATGTGGTGCGCGAGTGCGTGAGCCAACCCGGCCACGTCTGCCGCGTTCGGGAAGTGGATGTCGATCGCCGTGATCACCGGGGTCACCGAGTGCAGGGCGTGGCGGGGACCGACCCGCGTCAACGCCGTAACACCGACGCTGAAGCCTGCTTTGTGGGTCTCGATGATCGTCGCACCGGTGCTGTCCACCTTCTTCCTGCTCTGGACGTGGTAATTGCCGAGGTACGCAGCGCCCCGGTTCTTGTCGGGTCGACTGCCCAGGCCGGCGGACGGGCCGGCCAGTCGGATGATCGTCTCGTCGGCCACCACGTCCCCCACACAACCCTCGGGTCGGGGTTCAATGATGCTGCCGGCGACGATCCTGTTGATCACAGTCCTCGCCCGCTCGAGCCCTACGGCGCTTCTGGCGCGTTGCTTGGCGGTGCGGCCGCTGAGTTGTCGACGGTGCGCCGCGTTGGTGATCCGCCTGGCGGGTAGGTCTGGCCCGGAGTCGAGTGGTTCCAGACGGTCGGTCAGCCACTTCTGGAAGACCTTGTACTCACGCCGCCAACGCCCCAGAACCACCGACAGGTCCTCGCCGGCCATCCCGACCGCAGCCAACTGGGGCTCGGTGAAGTTCGCTATGGCAGAAAGGATCTGCTTGATACTGACCGTCCGCCCCAGTATCAGCAAGGTCAGGGCGGCGACCAGCACCGCGCGGATTGTGTAGCGCGGACCCTTCGGCGTTCGGCCGCCGACGCCGCGGCTGTCCTCCCAGTACTGCTCGATGAGTCGGTCGGCGCCGCCGCGGTCGATGATGGCCAGAGCCTCACCGAAAATGGCGGCGTCAAGCTCATACTCACGAGTGATAGGTGTAATCATGGCTGCACCGCCCGCAGGTAGGTGCTCAGCACGTCGAGGTCCTCAACCACCTCGAACGCGCGCACCAGCCGCTGGAGATCCTCGAGCGACACGTCGGCAAGAGCCATGAAGATCGCGGCGGGAACGACACTCGCCAGGTCGACGACCCACCGATTGCGCAGGGCCTCGAAATCAATTGGCGGGCAACCATGTTGGCACAGGCGCTCGGAAATTCGATTCACTGCATTGCGCTCGACGTGAACACCGTCCGGAGCCAGCACAAACGCGTCCGCGCGTTTCCCGTCACACACCTTCAGTAGCCGCATCGCTTTGCCGTCGTCGACGATCGGTACCCGTCGCACTCGACCCCTGTACGAGCTGACGGCGACGACCACGACGACGACGCCACCCGGAAGCTCCAGTGGGGTGATGTCACCGAATCGCAATCGTCGCAGCTCGGCTGCACGCAGTCCGGCCCCGGTGACCAGATCGAGCACGACTTGCGCGCGGCGCGTGAAGTAGCTGTCCCGCTGAGCCCACGCGTACGCGTTGGTCTGGTCGTCGAGTGAGGCGACGCGAAGCTCCGCACCCTTGACCACCCCCGGCCACCGGCGCAGCTGCCGGATCTCGACGAGCGAACGACGACGAAGCGGCGGAAACAATGTCGGGTGCACGACACGGCCGGCGGCCGTCAGGTATGCGCGATAGGTCGGGATCGACACCGGTGACCAGCCCCGTGGGTTCATCGCCAAAACTCGCTCGAGCTCGCGTGGCATCAGCGCCTTCTCGACGCTGACGTGTCCACGATCGTCCGCATCGAGTTGGAGGACCGCAGCCAGCGCGGTGACCGCGTCTCGGTCCGCTGCCGGCGTCTGTGCCGGTGTGCGCACCCAGAGTGCGATGGCGACCGCAACAGCCTGCTCGGTGTGCGGCGAGGGCGGGAGCACGCGCTCCTGCCCGGCGAGCAGAGCGGCGCGCTCGCGGTGTGCATCGTCGACCCCGGTCCAGAGCCTGTTCTCTGCCGGCGTGGCGAAGTCCGCTGAGGACCCGACGCCGTCGTCAGTGCGACTGCTGCAGACGCGTTGCATGGCAGCCGTCGGCACAGCTCGCTCGACAGGTGGGGCGGACTTCATGGCTACATGACGGCCCATCAGAGACCACCGCCGAACACGCCGGCCCGTGCAGGGTTGACATCGCCGTTCAGGCACGATGAAATAGACACAACAAAGCTCCTTTGACAGAGGGAATTTGTTAGGACAGCGGTTCGAGCCGCTGAACGAAGTTTCGAGGAAACAAGCCGGGTTGGCGCCCGGCTTTTTCCATTTCTAGGGCATGCCGATTACATGTCGCCCACCCCCTTCGCGGACTCTCCGGCCGACGGCGGCGTCGACGATGAATCGCCGGTTGGGTGGAGGGGGTTCCGCTGCCCGAACTCGCTGATCGCCTGACCGGCGACCGAGCTGAGGGTGCGTTCCCGCAGATGAGCGAGCTCGAAAAGCATTGCGGCGGTGCGTGCGGGGAGTCTGAGCTCAACCCGGACGACCTCGTCAGGGGCGACAGTTCGGGTCACATGCCGCCCGAAGCGAGCGGCCCTGATCTCGATCATCTGACGTCAACCCTTCCTGTACTCGACAAACAAAGTGAGTATTCAGTTATCGGGTTGACGTCCGATAACGAGCACCATACCGGCTGGAACCGGTTGAAGACAAGAGTTGAATCACGTTGATGTAATTTGATGGTTCATTCGATACGAATTGCACTGCAGCATGATTCACTACACGCTGACCAATCCCTGGATTCATGAACACCCACGCACGGACATGATCGGTGCGGAACGAGTCCGAGGTGAGCGCACCGGGCGGGCTGCACTGCCTGCGATCATCGCTCGGCAGAGGTGGTGCCGCCCAGCGTGTGCCCATGCCCGCAGGCGCGAGTGATCGGAGAGCACGAATGACGACATCCGAACCATCGGCCGAGTCAGACGCTGCGGCACTTGAATCCGCGTTGTCGATGCTGGACCCGCGGTATGCCCGCTACGGCGGGATCGGGCTCGAACTCGATGACGATGGACTGCGATTCCGGGTGTGGGGTTCAGTGGAAACCGGTGGCACCGACTACCGATCGGTCGGCATCGGCGACCAGATCTACACCAGCGATCAACCCGAACGTCGGCTCGAGTCGGGCCCAGTGTTCTCAAGCACAGACGCCCTGCTGAGCTACCTCGACCCGGACTCTGCTGATCCGGCCGGTGGTGACGCCGACTCGAACGAACACCGGGACAGTCTCGGAGAGCGAAACCGGCGAGACGTTGCGCAGAACTGGCCGCAGGCCGTGCGGGACATCATTGTCGGGCATGCCGAGAGGCTGGCCGAGGACGCCACCCGAATCCTGCTCCGACGTCCGCCACTGACCGAGCGTGCGTGCACGGACTGCGCCGGGACCGGACAGGTTCTGGGCGAATGCATGTGCATACATCTGGGTGCGCCGGGGATCATCGACCTCGACGCGGCGACCGCTGAACCGGTGGGTACGTACGAGCCGAATCAGGACTGCTCGACCTGCGCCGGCACCGGCCACTACCACCGTCACTGCTACGACTGCGGCGGCACGGGCGTGCTGGCCGGCCCGATCCCGACGACCATCACCATCGCGGGCGGCGCCCTCATCGTGATCGACGGCCAGCCAGCGGCTCTGGCCCACCGGATCCCCGTCACTGCGCGGTGCAGTTTCGGGCCCCGTGAAGTGGTCGTCCGGTGGAGCGTCGACTCGAAGAGCATCATCGATCAGGCGCTCACCGCTGCGGGCCTCGACCCACAGCGAATCGTCGTGCGGAACAACAATCTTCACGAGTTGGAGATCCCCCGGTGGGCTGCTGGCATCGCCGCGTTCCGTGCCGTCGTCGAGGACGGACGAATTGAGAAGGACCCGCCGTCGGACGCATCACTGGAACAGGATGCGATGGGATCCGGTCTCGGCTGGTTCGCGCTCATGCCGACAGCCGAGCACATCGCCACCGGCATCGAAGCGAGCCTGCTCGCGGACTACCGCACCTTGCTGCCGGGGACGCTGCCCCTCAACCTCCGAGGTGACGTGGCCGCGCGAATCGGCGTAGACCTCGACGCACGTGGTGTGCCTGTATCGCGTGCGCTGTCGTTCGAGTCGATGCCAACGATCCGGCAACTGCTCATCGACGTCGCCGAGTCGGCCGCCGCCCGCGGCCTGCACGCGGTGCTCACGATGGATTTCATCGCCACCGGCGAATGGGGTCCCGCCGTAACACTTCTCGACTCAGACCTGACTCTCGTCGCGAAGGGGACCACCTCCTACACAATCGAACACGCCCTCCTTTCCTGCCTTGACGGCCTCTGATCCGCAATGAAGGGAACTGCTCCAGTTCAGTTGATTCGTCAGCCAATCCGGGGAGTCCCTTCCTGGGCGGGCAGTACCAGACAGCTGGACAAGCCTGCGGCTTCCTTCGCCGGACAGCGGCGAATTACGGTGGGGCGCGGACGGCCCTTTCCTTCGGCGGGCGAGTTGGTGGTGCTTCTCTTCCTGCCACCGAAGGCCCCGTCCGCTGTCTGCGGCCCGGTCTTTCGCCGGTATCTACAACGTTATGACCTGCAACAACTAGGCTATGTGATTGGATCAGGGCAACGCCCCGTCGCTGCACCGATGGAGTTGATCTCAGCATTCGAGCGTGGGTCTCCCGCATAATTGATCTGGTTTGTGCAGCGGTCGTCGGGTATTGGGGGCGCGGCATTCGGATCCGGCATCGTTGCGCCGTTAGGGTACGTGCACTTGACCCCGTCGCAGGTCGGGGTGTTGGCCGCTGCCTCGTCCCGACCAGCCTTATCGTGCGCAGACTGACAGTAGTCCGAGTAGCCAGTTGTGGTGCCGTCCGACCAGTAGGTGATGATCGGGCCCATCCCCGCTTGGCAGTCAACGATGTAGGGCTCTTCCTCGACGACGGAGTGGTTGGGTTCGGTGAGGACCTGCTCCGATTCGACTAGGGCCGGTACCGGTTCCACTACTAGGGGTGGCTCAGGGTCGGACGCTTCGGGTTCTGTCACTGTCGGCGATGCTGAGGACACGGTGCTCAGGTCGGCCGGTGTGGGCGAGTCGCTCTGGCCGCAGCCGGCCAGTAGAATCACCGAGGCGAACAGCGCCGTCACGAGACGTGCTGTCTTCATGATCGATATACCGTCTTTTCGGACAGTGGCGTTACGACCGAGTAGGGGTGGGGTCGACAGCTAGCGCGACAACCGCAAGACAGCTCGCTGCAGGAGATCGTCGTCATTGCCGCCACGCCACGACACAACTTCGACCGGAACGGCATGGTCCATACTGTTGAACTCCATGGCCCAGGGCGGCACCGTCGTGTCCGAAATCGCGAGAATCGGCTGGCCACTTCTTGCGGCCTCTTCCGCGATGAGCTCGAGGTCGACCAGGCTCCAGAGGTGGTGAAGTACTTCGACATCAATATCGTGGCCATTCACGACCAACTGGAAGTCGGGCCTTCGACCCCTGTCCCAGACAGGTTCCCTCAGCACGGACTTCTGGCCGAAGATCCGATCAAGCGCCTCGCCGACTCTCTGTGCGTAGCGGACCTCTCGTACAAATGGTCGGTGCTCCACAGAAGGGTCGATCATGATTGCGACGTCGACTAGCGCTTCGACGTCCCTTTCTGGCTGGCCCGCGGCCCGGACTGCCTCCGCCTTGTCGACAACTTCATTGGCTGCGCGTAGGTCGAACTCGGCAACCTGGTCGCCTGACCCGATTCGCTTCAGCGCGGTTCCTTGGATTCCAATCAGGAGGAAGGCAACCCCGGCGACGAGAAGGGCGGCGGTACCGGCCTGATTGTCAGTGACGAAGACCGCGACGCCGCCTGCCACACTGCCCGTCACGCCGGCGAGCGCGGCGGCCGTCCGTTCCCAGCGATTGAGGGGCGCCGGGTCACCAGCGGACCTCGGCTTGATCTGGCCGGCGTTCGGCTCAACTGGCGCAGTCACCCCTCGTCGATTCCCTTCTTGCGCAAGCCGACCGGGCCACCAGACATCCTGAGTTCCCCATGAGCCGAGAATCCCCAACCCTACATTGGGCGGTTGGCCATATCCGCCCAATGGCCGAATGGCCACCCGCCGGCGACGAGCTAATGCTCCTGCGCCGACACCGCTCCTTTCAACGTCAGGCTTTTGCCCTCCGCGATGGAATCCTGCATCTGTCCGACGAGTCGGCTAAGGCTGTCATGGAGAGCAACCTGGTTGGCGGTTTCCACATCGACAACCTCCCTTACGTCGTCAACGAATGGCTGCCAGATAGCGTTTGCGCGCGCTGTGCAGTCATCGACGAACTGTTGAAGGTCTCCCCTCGCCACCGGCATGCCGTTGCCTTGCGTGGCACGATCTGCTGAGCGGTCGTCCACCCATTTCGCGATGTGTACCGCCAGAGGAAGTGCGGCTTCTGCCACCCCGATGTGTCGGGTCAGTCCACCCACAGCCTTGGCACTACCTGCAGCCTTGGTCGTCAGAACTTTTGCAGACCCTGAACTCTGGCCGTCCGCAGCCTTGAGAACGCCGATCAGCATCTTGCCGACCTGTTCCATATGGGGAGCGAACTGCTCCCTCGGCTCGTTCACAGTGGGCTCCGGCTCCGCGTCAACTGATGCGACGAGGGAAGCGAAGCCTTCCCACGACGGCCGTGCTCGCTCACGACCGCCGGCCTTGGTGATTGACTGGGTCAGCCGCTGGAGGCGTGCCTCGTGCTTCGTGAACCACTGTTCGAGTTGCCGCCGGATCTCGCCCTGCACGTCCCCGGTGTACGAGCCCAACTCGGATTGCCGTACCACCTCCTCGACAAGGCCGGCGAGGCTGGCCCGGGCGGCGCGGTCGAGGGCGTCCAGTTCGGCTTCCCAACCGTCACGCCTCGCTGTGCCGGTAGCCGCGATCTCGGCACTGGACCGGTACTCCGCCAATTGTCCTTGTAGCTCGTTGAGGACAGCGTCCAAGGCGGCGCCCCAGTACCGGCGACCGGCTGCGCCTCGTAGCTCAGCCACGGATGCGCTGGAGATCGCGTAAACGGCCTCCGTGAGATCTCGCATTCCGTCCCAGTCCCGGTAGGCGTCCCATTCCCCGCGATCGATGTCGGTGTCAGGACCCGCGGTCTGGAAAGGATCCTGCGCGACAACGAAAACCGGAACGTCTGCGCCCAACTCGAATACCTCGCGGAGCTCCCTCACCTTCCGAGCACTCAACTCGCGGTACTCGTCGAGGTCGTACTCCGGGTTCACACCGGCCTCGTCGAAACGTGAGATGACAAACCACAACGATCCCGGCGGCCATCCCTCGGCCACGACTCTCTGAAGCACATCCCGCTCGGCGGTTGCCAACTGTGGTGTCAGTACCGCGATACCGATGTCGGTGAGCCCCACTGCCGACATTGCGCGCTGCGAGTTGTTCTGACCACGAACGTCGGATGCGCCGACAACGAATCCCGGGGTGTCACGGATGATGTAGCCGTCGGTATCGACCTCGTTGACTTCGAAGGTTTCGTGGCGGGCACTGATGGTGAGCCAATCTGGAACCGCCCTTCCCGAGTCGACAAGCAATCTGCGCAGCAAGGAACTCTTGCCCGCGTCGTAGGAGCCGAACAGTGTCACCACCGGGCGGACCGACGTCCCGAACGTCGCCCATTCCTTGGCATACTGCTCGGCCAACGACCCACCCGGAAGCCGTTCCAGCCAGTCCCGCACAGCATCAACATCAACCACGGTCACTCCTGACTCCCTTGCGCTTCCACCATCTCGCCTGCCGAGACAAGCAGAGAACCAACAACTTCCATCCGGGAGGCCAATTCATCGACAGCCTGCCGCGTTGCGCTCGCGTGACCCAGTTGATCAGCAAGCAGCGACTCGAGCTCCGTTTTTCTCTGTTCGAGGTAGCTCAGCGGACCGTCGATGTCATCGCCCTGCACAATCGTGTCGATCAGAACTGCTGAATACTCGTCAACGGCTTGGGCCGCCGCGACCTGTGCATCCTTGTGCTCACTGGACTTGCGGGCGTCGTTGGCCATCACTGCCACATCCACCGCAGCGCCGACAACTGCGAGTACGTTCGCAACCTTGGCGACCTTCGCCCCGCCTTTCACTGCACCCCACGGCTTGAACTTGTGGTTGAACAGTTTACCGATCGCATACACGGCGTCCCTGTTCCCGAAGGCCTTCACAAGTGGTGCTGCAGCTGCTGCCACCTGGCCCGCGCCTTCTGCCACGTCCTCGTACAGGGCGCCGCCGTCGACCTGGAACTCCTCGGCGATTCCATGGGACAACTGGAAGTCCGCCTCTCGACGCTCGCGATCAATCGCGGATACGTGCTCGCTCTGCCACTCGTCCAAGCTCCTCTTCGCTTCTTTGAGGTACCTGCTCAGTGCGTCCGTGAGCTCTGGTTCTTCGAACCAGGACACGACGAGTTGCTCCAGTGCCTCACTGTCGTTTCGGTCCATCTCGTAGATCCTGGCTTTCGCGCTCGACCCGTGACTGTCAATGATCTGGCGGGCCTCCTCTCGGAGCGATGCGCCGAGGACTGTTGCGTCATCAAGTGCTGCCTGCACAGCCGCAATGATCGGTTCCAGGACCCGCAACTCCTCCGCCGCGGCGGCGTTCTTCCGGTGCAGTCGCACTCGGTGCCGGATGAGTCCGGTGACCGCAGTGTCGAATGCAGCGGCGACAGTTGCCGAGGCCAACTGGACGTCGGGCAGGTTTGCCATCGTCTCCGTCAGTGCTGCGACACCGTCCCACAGCCTGTTCTCTGCAAAGTCCTGCGGTTCAACCGCCGCGTCGCTTCCGATGAGGCCGAACGGGTCCCCCGACAGGCAGTGGATCCTGTCACTGTCGATCTCGATGGATCGACCGGAGAAGGCTGCCCGAAGCTCGTCGCGCTTACGGTCCTGCATATTGACGTACGCGTCAGATGCGGTAATCGGATCCACGCCGAGTTCGTCACATCGATTGACGAGGAAAATCATCCGCCCACCCTTGGCGGCAATGGTGTCCGAGCCACGTGCGATCAGTTCCAGCAGGCTGGTATTCCCGACCAACAGATTTATGTGGACGACGACGAACACGAGTGCCGACTCGACGACCGCCTCCAGCGCCTGCGCGTCGTGGTCGGCATGCCCGCTCTGCAACCCAGGGGTGTCCACGAGGTCGAAACGAGGGAACTCGTGCCGGTGTGCGGCGTCGGTCGCTGGCACAGCTCGGATGTCGAGCGGCGCATTCGTGTGCTGACCGTTTTCGACGAGGATTCGGCGGATCAGCGACGACTTGCCGGAGTTGTAGTCACCGAGGACCACCAGTGTCGGATTCATCCGAGAGACCCGCGAAAATTCGTGCGCAACTTCGAGAATCGACGGATCACGCATGGCAGCGTCCTCGAGCTCTTCCCGCCATGAACGAATACGCTCTACGCGTGGTGTGTTCCACGCACCCGCGATTGCGCGTTGCAGCCTGCTCTTGTCGTGGCCGTGGCGCCCCATGTACATCGCTTGGACGGCGGAATCGATCTCTGCCGGTCTGTGTTCGGTTTCCGCGGTCGCGAGCCAGCCCTCCCCGAGCAGCGCTCCAGTCAACGCTGCGGGGGTGTCGGCCAATCGGCGCTGCGCCCGGTGCAGGACATCTGCCACCGCGGGTGTGCCCTCGATCGAGTTCGCTCCGGCTTGCACCTTGCCGATCAGTTGCTCGATCCTGCGGGACGCCTCGCGCAATTCGATTGCACCGCGTAGCGATTCCCGAACCCCGCCGGCCAGAAGCTCCCATCCCGCATCCCGACTCGCAGCTACGACGAAGTCTTCACGATCGTCGAACGTTTGGTCGACGGCACGGTTAGTATCTGCGATCGCTTGGGCTCTCGCCTTGCGTGTTCGCTCGTCTGCCTGATCACTCATTCGCTTGCCGAAGAACTGCTGCACCTGACCAGCAATTCCGACGCCCACGACCGCCACTCCAACAGCCCAACCGACAGGGTTCCAGAGGTTCATGATGACAGGTACGGCGAGGACCCCGAGTCCGACAGCGATACCTCCGCCCTGAACCACCTTGCCGAGCCCACCATTGCCTTCTGCGCCGAGGATCGAGGCCGCGCGAGCGCTGGCGGATGGGCTGTGGGTGTGATCGTGCTCAACCGCAACCTTGAGTTCGCGCTTCAGAAACGTGCCGCGGTCCGCCCAGATCGTCTGTTCGACGGCAGCGACTGCGTCCTCGTCGAAAACGGCCTCCTTGAACTCAGAATCGTCGATCGACTTGCCCTCGTCGAAGGCACTCTGAATCAACTCGTCCGCCGCCGCGCGCGCGTTGCGCCTGCAAACCGCCAGGTGTGACGAGGTGATGTAGCGGACGTAGCGGCAGAGACTGCCCTGCGCCTTGGAGGTGTACGGCCGGCCCCGCGATGCCTCGGAGAGGGCGACGAGATCCTCGTCGGCGTCGTACAACCACTTCGCTCGCTCGTCACCCTCTGGGTAACCCAGCACCGCGAACAGCGACTCGATGTTGCGCTCGAGTGCATCGGCTTCGCGTTCGATATCGACCGCGAGACTTTCCAGATCGGTGACCGTGCGTTGATACCGCCCGCGGATGTCCTCGCGGAGCGCGGCCAGGCGAAGCTCCGCACCACCTTCCGTGATGGAGGCTGCGAGCAACTGCTCGAGGGTCCCGAAGTTGGACCAGCGCGCGAGGTACTCGACCCCGAACGCATCACGTTCGTGGAGAAACTCCTTCTGGGCAGGCCCATGGAACGGTGTCGTGGCACGCGCGAACAATGCCCGCCTGCTGTGGATCGCGACGACCGGGGTGTCCGGCAGGCCGATCTGCGCCAGCTCGGTCCGGATGTTGTCCGTGTGCTGGCGAACCGATTCGGACAGGGTCTTGCGACGAGTCTCGGGAACCGTGGCGGGATGCCGCCAGCGTGGGTTGCGAACATTGAGCACCGCCACCACCGGCTTCCCGTGGTCCCGGATCCACGCGGCGATCTTCTCGAACTCCATTGCCTGCTGGCTCTGGTTGTCGAAGCACAGCAACACTATGTCGGCGATCTCGACGGCCCGGCGGGCCTTGGACTCGAGATCGTGGCGGCTCTCTGTGCGACCCCACCCGTTGATGCCTGGGGTGTCGTAGAGCCGGCAGCCACGCCACTCAACGCGGTGGACGTCGGTGGTCCAGTCGCTGACACCGGGCGACACGAACTCGCCGTCGAGCTGGCCGAACGCCGACAGCAGGGTGCTCTTCCCGACCCCGGTCCGCCCGAAGAACGCGATGTTGAACGATCCGAGCGAGTCACGCTCGCGGTCGAGGTGGCGTCGAAGGTCTCGTGGTAAACCCCGAGCGAGATCGTCGAGCTTTGCGACCAACGGCGACACCGGCTGCGGGCATGCCGCCACCCCGGCGAAGGCACTGACGAGACCGTCGACGACGTCATCCAACCGGGACAGTTCCGCTCGTCCCTGTTCAACCGCAGTACAGACTGCAGCCTCGAGTGACACCACGTCCGGGGTCATGCAACCATCCCTCCCTGTCGGCCGATGTGCGCACTCACCTGTGCTGCCGCAATATGCCATGCCACTCTGACATGGACACCGACATTGCCCGTGCGGAGGTGCCGCTGAACCTGACCTACTAGGACAGCACGGCACGTGGGCCCGGCAGCAGGTCACTCTGCGCCCGTGTACACCACCAGTTCGTCCCGCGCCCGCGTCGCGGCCACGTACAGCAACGACCGCTCGCGGCGCAGGGGACTGCCCCCAGATCAGTTGATTCGCCACCAAACCGGGGCAGCCCCAAAGTTCATGACCTGCGCTGACTGCGCCCGGATACCCAATGTCCGCTGCATAGACTTGCTGCAGGGGTGGCTTTCACAACTTGGCACGAGGAGATCCGATGGCTGCGACAACAAGGCGCGGCACCGGCCACGAGGGGCCGGCTGCCCGCCGCGTGCAACTGCATCTTGTCGCCGAGCTCACCGAGGACGACGCGGACGCCGTCCGTGCCACCGCCGATCTGTCACCCGAACAGACTGGCCGCCTGATTGAGCGGTTGATCGCGAACCACAAGATCACCCTGGCTCCGGCGCCGGCACAGACACCCGACAACGGATCCGACGCACTGCTGCCCGCGTTGACCAAACTGCTCGCCGAGGCCAACCCCGATGAGGTCGCGCGGGTCGCAGCCGCCGTGACCACCGACGACGATCTCGACGCCGCAGCGTGGGGCCCGGCTCCCAGCTAGGCCGAGGCTCTCGAGGCCGTCATAGGAGACCTCCACGACCAGTACGCTGCCCGCCAGGCCCTCGCGGACAGTGGCCTGACCTGCAAGCAAGCGGCAGCCCTGCTCGGGGTGCGGGAACAGGTGATCACCGCGAAGATCGACGAGGGCAAGCTGATCGGAATCAAGCGTGGCCGCGAGTGGCGACTGCCGGCGTGGCAGTTCGTCCCCGACAACGCTGCCGGCATCGTCCCCGGTCTGGACGCGCTGCAGAAGGTGTTCCCCGGCGGCCCGGTCAGCCTGTCGGCGTGGATGGCCACCCCCAGCGCCGAGTTCGACGGACGAACCAACCCCCCTGCAGGATGTGCTCGCGCACGGCCCCGACCGGGTGATCGCCCACGCCGCACGCCTCACGGCCGCTGCAGGGTGAAATCCCTCGGCGCCCAAAAGCTCGTCAACCAAACCTGGGCAGCCCCCGTCTACTCCTCGACCCCTGGACGGGGCGGCTCCGGATTAGTTCCTCGGCGGTGAGGTCACCACCCCTAGCCAGTGACACAGAAGATGCTTGTGTTCGGCTCGACGTGCCGCTGCGCCCCGGACCTGCGGGGACGTTCCCTACTTCCTGAACGTGTCCAGGAGTTGATTGGTGCGCTGGTGAGTCCAGGTCTTCCACCCGTTTACGTCATGTCCCACGCACGCCTTCAACGCGCCGGAGGGGGAGAAGTAGGTGTTTCCGTTGACCTGAATCCATCCGTCGTTGGTCACTGTGCCGCGAAAGCTTTCACCGTTGCGCTTGATGTAGATCAGGATGTCGTTCGGCTTGATCTTTCCGGAAGTGATGAACGGCATCAGCTCTCCGGTCCGGTTATGCAGCCTCGGGGCGGGACGGGGAACTGTCGAGTCCGACGGGCCTCCATCCGGCGGCGTCTCCTGCTTCGACCCGAGCAGCTTCCTGCGTAGAACCGAGTTGGGCGTATCTACAAACGGCACGGCCAACTGCTGCAGCAGCGCGAACACTTCGTCGTCGACCTCGATCTTGTGCATGACCCACCCCTTCACGAGCACTGCTTAAGAACTTAAGTAATACAGTGTTTAAGTTTTCAAGTCAACGGCCAGTTGCGGTGCGAGCCCCGCCTGCCGGACGGTCCAGGCCGACTCGATCAACGGCATCTCACCGTTCACGTACACCTGCGGGTGCCGGTCGACCGCGGCCCAACCCGGATCGACATTCCCGCCGGCACTTGGGCCAACATGGTTGTGATCTCGACCCTTCCCAGCGCCCTCGTGGTATCGAGCTACGTGTGGGTCGCTCCGTAGCCATATCGCGGGCACGCCCCTGGTACCGGCGAGACTCACAGGCGCCCGCCAGGGACACCGTGCAATCGGTTCGAGGAAGATGCTCCTGTGAACAGGACCTCGATGAAGGCGACCCGCTGGCAGCTGCGCTCGTGGGTCTTGCTCGGAACAGCAGTCACGACCGGCGTCGGGCTGACGGTGCTGTTGGTGTTCGCGCGCTTGCAGGCTGGCAAAGCGGTGTGGGAGAACGGTTTCTACCTCAACGGATCTCAGTGGTTCGATGCCGCTCGCACCACGGTCACCTTGATCGGGATCATCGGCCTCGGCGGCGCAGCCTTCCTCGCCTATCGCAAGCAGCTCGCCACCGAGGCAGCGCACGTGCTCCAGAAAGAAGCACATGTCCTCCAGAAGACAGGGGAACTGCGTAGCCGCTACACCACTTGCGCAGAACAGCTCGGACACGACTCTCCTGCGATCCGACAGGCAGGAATCTACGCTCTCGCCTCCCTCGCCGACGACTGGCACATCTACGGAAACGATGCCGAGCGCCAGGTCTGCATCGACCTCCTGTGCGCATACCTTCGGACAGACCGTGCCCCATCCAGCGTGCCCACCCCGCCTGGGCCAGGCCCACTTCCTCAACGGACCATCGCCGGCCGAAAGTCCCCCCGATTGACCCCCAACCCGCCACAACCGGCCCCGGACCGTCAGGAGCGGGAAGTCCGCGCTGCGGTCATCAATGTCATCCGTCGCCGCGCGAGAAAAACAGCCAGCCCCGAAAAATGCTGGCCAGCTGGTGCGCTCTCTCTCAACTCGGCGGACCTTTCCCGTGCGGACCTTTCCCGCGCGACGCTGTCCCGCGCGGACCTCTACGCCGCGATTCTGACCTCCGCGAGGCTGCCCGCCGCGGACCTGTCCGGCGCGAAGCTGACGCACGCGGACATGTCCCATGCGGATATGTCCGGCGCGGACCTGACCGGCGCGACGCTGTTCCGCGCGACCCTGGTTGACACGAACCTGTTCGGCGCGAAGCTGATCGGCGCGAACATGCGCGCTGCGAACCTGATTGACGCGAAGCTGTCCTCCGCGACCTTGACCGACGCTAGGTTGGCCGGCGCGAGGTTGACCGGCGCGGACCTGACCGGCGCAAGGCTGACCGGCGCAAGGCTGACCGGCGCGACACTGACCAGTGCGATTCTGTTCAGCGCGGACTTGTCCCGCGCGACGCTGTCCCGCGCGACGCTGTCCGGCGCGAACCTGACCGGCGCGACGCTCGCCAGCGCGAACCTGAAGCTCGCGGACCTGACCGGCGCGGACCTGACCAGTGCGGACCTGACCGGCGCGGACCTGACCGGCGCGACGCTCGACGACGCCAACCTGACGCACGCGGACCTGACCGATATTCGCTATTCAGCCTCAACCCTGTGGCCGGATGGATTCTCACCTCCCCTGCCGGCCTCGACTGGTTCCTGACGATCGGCCTTCCAATAATCGGCCGTTTCCCGTTGACGGACGGCGAGGAGCACGCAAATCGCAATAGCGGCACCGGACCCTGCAATGGACCCTGTCTGCTCCGCGAGCTGAGCTATACAACCCCACGAGTCAACCAAACCGGGGCAGTCCCGTCCGCCACTGACCGAACGTGCGTGCACCGACTGCGCCGGGACCGGACAGATTCTGGGCGAATGCATGTGCATACATCTCGGACCGCCGAGGATCATCGACCTCGACGCGGCGACCGCTGAACCGGCGGGTACGTACGAGCCGAACCAGGACTGCTCGACCTGCGCCGGCACCGGCCACTACCACCGTCACTGCTACGACTGCGACGGCACGGGTGTGCTGACCGGGCCTATCCCGACAACCATCACCATCGCGGGCGGCGCCCCCATCGTGATCGACGGCCAGCCAGCGGCCCTGGCCCACCGGATCCCCGTCACTGCGCGGTGCAGTTTCGGGCCCCATGAAGTGGTCGTCCGTTGGAGCGTCGACTCGAAGACCATCATCGATCAGGCGCTCACCGCTGCGGGCCTCGACCCACAGCGAATCATCGTGCGAAACAACCGCTTTCACGAATTGGAGATCCCCCGGTGGGCCGCCGGCATCGCCGCGTTCCGTGCCATCGTCGAGGACGGGCGAGTCGAGAAGGACCCGCCGTTGGACGCAGCGCTGGAACAGAATGCGATGGGATCCGGTCTCGGCTGGTCTGCGCTCATGCCGACAGCCGAGCACGTCGCCACCGGCATCGAGGCGAGCCTGCTCGCCGACTACCGCACCTTGCTGCCGGGGACGCTTCCTCCGAACCGTAGGGGTGACGTGGCCGCGCGAATCGGCGTAGACCTCGACGCACGTGGTGTGCCTGTATCGCGTGCGCTGTCGTTCGAGTCGATGCCGACGATTCGGCAACTGCTCGTCGATGTCGCCGAGTCGGCCGCCGCCCGCGGGCTGCATGCGGTGCTCACGATGGATTTCATCGCCACGGGCGAATGGGGTCCTGTCGTAACACTTCTCGACTCGGGCCTGACTCTCGTCGCGAAGGGGGCCACCTCTTACACCATCGAGCACGCCCTCTTGTCCGCCCTTGACCGACTCTGATCCGCAGCGGAGGGAACTGCCCAGTTCAGTTGGTTAGTCAGCCAGAGCGGGGCAGTTCCGCTCCCACACGTGGGGTCCTAGCCGGCGTACCACCGTGAGACAGGCCAGTCAGGGGCGGCTTTGGCGTCCGCAGTCCACCGTGTACGCGGGGTGGCCGACTGCAGAAGGTGCTGCAGTGCCTCTGAGTCTCCTAGGTTGCGAGCCTGCTCGTCGTCGAGTTCGGTCACTACTGGGCGTGGGGGCACAGCGATGTTCACGGCAATGTCGTCGCCGGGGCGCTCGAACGCCGTCTTGGTTGCTGCTGCAACGATTTCGGTGTTGATGCTCAGGGTCTCGGCTGCGTCAAGCCTGTACGGGCCCCGATGACGAAGCCCCGGCCGGAGCATGACGAGGAGGCAGTGTGGTCCGACTGGATACAGCACTACGGCGCTGCCCATCGCACCAACAAAGGCCGACCGAGGCAGCGGTGGTCCGGCAAGGAAGACCACCGGGTCATCACTGGCGACGAGTGGAGATGCAGTCCGATAGACCGCCCATTCTCGCTGGTACAAGGCGTCCGCGACGACGTTGCGCACATCCTTGATCATCAGGTCGAGCGCCTCGTGCTTCGGATGGTCCTGCCGGCGATTCATCGACTCCTCGATCTGCGCCGGGCTCCACTGCGGGTTCGCCTTCCTCAAGAACAGACGCTTGGCAGAGTCCGGCCCCTCGACCAGTGGAATCGCCCGCTGCCGATTGCCGACCGTCCGGGTGATCTGCAGCCCCAGGAACACCGACAGATCCCGTTTCAGCGCAACATCGGACACCACGCCGGCGCCCCATGCGGTGAGTGCGTCCAGGTGGCATGCACATTCGGATTCGATTCGCGCGAGATGGGTTTCGATCCACTTCAGCGGCAGGTCCATCGTGCCGTCGACCTCGGGCAGACTGTAGAAGTTGTTCTGGTACGCAACCTCCTTCGGAGGCTGCGGCCGGTGGGCCTGCTGGGAATCAACCTGAGTCGGCTGTACCTTCCCGTCCACCGCCCACCGCCGCAAGTACATCTGCGGAACGTGGTGGTGCTTCTTCCCTTGCTCGGAGCGACCGATGCGTCGAGACTCCTCGACGAACTCGTCCTCCAGCCAGGGATGCTCGAACCGCATCGTCGCGATCAGGGTCGTCAGGCCAGGAAGCATGGGGCGCAGTGTAGAAGCCGGGTCCGACAGCCGACCTCGACCATCGTCCTTCTCCTCCGTGCACGCGGTCGCTGGGAGGAGCAGCCGGATGACCTTCGCTCCGCCCCCAGCACTGGTGACCGCGCAGCCACATCACGTATCGCACGGTCCCGCTCACGCGTGCCCGGCGAAGTGACGCGCTGGGCTGCGCCTTCACCAGAAGGGGTCAAGATGTCAACTAGGACCGGAGGAAGTCCCTCCAAGCAGCGCGAAGAACTGGGAGACCTGATGGGACGTTCACCCGACCATCTGACCGTGGCGCAGCACGACCTGCTGAAATGGGTCGCCGACGGATGCGCCGATGGCGTGTACGACGGGACCTCACACCGTGTATCGGCACGCGGCCTGCACAACCGAGGACTGATACAGGTAGTGGGAAGGAGCAAGACCTGGACCGCGAAGATCACCCCCCAGGGCACGCGAGTTCTGCAAGAGCAGACCAAACGCGTCGAGGCCGAGCGTCAGCGTGAACGAAAGGAAGCGCAAGCCCGAGCCGAGCAAGAACGTGAACGGCAGTTACTCCAGGCACGCGCGATCGAGGTATTGGATGCCGTCGTAGCCGCGGGCGGACGACTCGAACTCGGGGCTGACATCAACGTCCATGGCATCGAGCAGATTGAGGGCTTACTGGCCAGAGAAGGACTGCTGCCCGTAGGCCAGCGACTTACACATGAGCCGACCCGGATGGACCCAACCCTCGGCGTCACCGCCTACCTCGAGCCAGATTTCACGACGCTGACACCCCTGAGGGACTTCAAGGTCACCCGACAACTGCGTGACCCCCATCCGGCAGTGGTCACATTCCAGGACAAGCGCGCATATGTGTCCAAAAAGCAGATCTCGCGCACAGCCAGGCTCCTGCAGGCAATCGTGTCTGCGGCGACCGAGATGGGGTGGAAGGTCTCCCGGCCTCACAACGCCTACAGGGGTCACAGCGAGGTAAGCCCCGATCTCGCGCTCAGTCTGCCCTCGTCCGAGGTGGCCGTTACCGTTCGTGAACTCGACCAACGCGGCAGGACTGGTTTCGCCTTCACCACCGGCACCGAGTACTACACCCGAGTCCAGACCACGACCGCGAACAAGGGCTTCCTAGCCTCCGGCAGGCTCGAACTGACTCTCACCAAGCAGTGGGACCGACAGTCGATCCTGAGCCTGCGTGACACCGGCGAAACCACTCTCGAAGAGCAGATTCCCACCTTCATCCAACGCCTCGAGATATCCGAGGCACAAGCTCACTGGGCACGAGAAGAGGAGGCACGCCGCACGGAAATCCGCGAGGTCCGCTGGCAAGAGGTCAGGAAGGAGGCGTTTACTGCGCTCACCCAGCAACGCAATGCCGAGAAGCTTCGCGACGAACTGGCGCGACGCGACTCTGTGGCAGCCATGCGGGAGTACGCCGACGAGATCGATGCCGTCACCGCTCGATCCACAGGCTTCGACGCCGAGGCCGCACACGAATGGGCCAACTGGATCCGCCAACACGCCGAAGCTACCGATCCGCTCAACGGGCCGTTACGCATCATGCAGGTAACGTCCTGCAGCCACGAAGACCTCGAACCGCACATGAAAGGTTGGAGCACGTACGGACCCCGTCGGCGGTAGCCAACCATCACGCTGGCCCAGCGTGCAGAGCTTCGCGTCAACGGTTCACACCACTCCACGGGGCTCTATCACTTTTCCTCGCTAGAGCCCGCCCCGCAGGCCGCTGGAGTCCGGCACCGGTAATCCGACCTATGCCGGGTTACCAGTTCCGCCAGCTACCCGCCCATACCCGGCTGGACGATGACCTGCTGGCGGTCTCGAGCGACGCAGACTCCGTCCTTGACGATATAGACCTCCACGTAGTGGCCGCCGATGTATTCGGTGTGCTCGTACATGCTCGATTCCCCGCGCCTAACCTGTCCGCGCAGCTGATTGCGTCGTCTGGCCTCGGCGCCGGTGTTCTTGACCTTCCAGTACACCTGGTAGGGCTCCGGCACCGTGCAGACGTCGAGTCGGAAGTCGATGTAGCGGCCCTTGCCGACCCGATCGCCACGTTTGGGCAGATCGTACGGTCTCAGTACACCCGCACGCCGTACCCGCCCGACGAGGCGGACCGACGCTGAAATCCGCACCGGGATGCGCAGGGTGGTGTCAATGAACTGCTCACCCGTGTCCTCGCGAGCCGCACTCCCTGTGACGGTGTCCGCCGCTGGTGGCGCCTGGAAACGGGTACCGAAGATCGCCTGCCACGCCACGAGGCTCGTGGCCTTGTCGGGCTCGTCGTATGCCTCGCGGATCTTGCCGGCGTAGTGGTGAATCTGCCGGCGGAAGTTTGCGTACCCGTCCTGGTCCCATCGCCCACTGAAGTCCTGGCCCGTCCCTGCTGGATCCCAGATGGCTGGCATGAAGTGGTTCGCCTGCAGATACTGGTCCAGGTCCTTGACGATGTTGACCAGCGCAGTCGGAATGTCCCCGTAGTGACCGGCGTCGACGTCGGTGCGCCAGGACTCGATGCGCTCCCCGACGAGGATTGTCAGGAGCACTGACTTCACTGAGAAGGTCGTCTTGCTGTCACGCAGGTATTTGAGGAGGCGCAGGACGGTCGGCAGGCGTCCACCGGTGATACGGGTCTTGCCTTCGAGCCATGCGGTGAAGCTCTCCGGGTCAGAGTGCTCCCAGTCGTTGGTCTTGTTGTTGGTGATGTCCATTCGCGACTCGACGTAGGGAATGACGTCGATGTGGAAGGGGTCGGCGTAGTCGATGTACACGCACCGCGTACGCCGATGGGCCATCCCCTTGTACCGACCGCTGCCGTCGAACGCCTTGTAGAGCTCCTGCGTGTACTGCGCTGGGGTCCAGTCCGGGTGCTCCTTCAGCGACAGAAGCACATCCGCGTCGTACTCGCGCGACCCGACTGGCTTGATGATCGTCCGCTGCGCGAACGACCCCTGTGCGACGACGTCGAGAAAGAACTCACCGAAGACCTCGTGGTCCCGCAGGAATGACGAGATCGCATCGACTCGCTTGTTGAGCGTCTCGATGCGCGAGTCGTCGAGGTTGACGGTGTTCTCGAGAAAGTGCTTGAAGTAGGCGTGGAGTTTCATGGTGTGACCGCCAGGGTGAAGTTGTAGCCACCGTCCGACACCCGGTCGTGCACCCGAAGAGTTGGATGGACGTTCCTCATCGGAGTCCGTCCGATTGTCACCGCTGCGGTGACAGGTACCGCAGGAAGGACGTCGATCTCCTCTATGCCTGGGTGGTCGACCTCTATGTGCGACAACAGGTCCCGCCATGTGCGGGTGAAGTTCTCGAGCGACCCCGGGGAGCTGATGATCTCGGGCCCCGGTGTGACTCCGATTGGCCGCACCTCGTACACGGTTGTCGATGCGTCGACAGACGCCGGAAGCCGAGCGATGTCGATGCTTCCGGATACCGAGAACATCACCGCGACCTGGTGCGGATCCGTCCCTCCTCTGCGGGTCACGTACTCGAAGTCGACGGTAAGAGCATCGGGCACCCATCCCCAGCCCTCGCCATGTCCGCGTCGTTTCGCGTAGATCTGCGCCGGAGTTGTGTCGTCCAGTTCGGCGCCGAGCGCGATCAGGAGGGGAATTCGAGCAAACGCGAATACCGAAATATGCCGGACCGACTCCCTGTCGATTCGGGCACGCAGCAATCGGAGCCGCTCCTGGATCATCGCCACGCCGGTCGACCAGTACACCTCAGCCGACTCGGCCTCGCCGGGCAGGTGCCGCAGATCCACCTCGAGTTCGTCAATTCCAATCAGGCTGTAGTCGGGATACCGGGAGTCGGCCAACAGGGTGGCGGCCACGGTCTGTGGATTGACGGTCACACCTGCGCCCCGGATCGCACCAACAACGCGTAGGACGGTCGTCCGATCCTCATCACGCAGCGCGGTTAGCTGGCGGATCCTGTGCTCGTGCTCACGCTTGATGCGACGCAACATGTCGACGTCGTATACGTCCCACATAGTGGCGTTGTCGATGACACGGTGCTGGTCGTAGCAGAGCAACATCAGGTTGTCTGCGGTGTTGCGTTCCTCGCCCGGCAGCGGCGCATTTCCTCGCGGCGAACCGGGGCTGGTGGACCAACCGACGATGTGGGCAAGCTGGCCGACGGCGACCTCGGCGCCGGTGTACTGATCGTCGAGCAGTCGCTTGTTGCACATCGCACACCGGCCACCGGCGGCGACCCACACGCGCAGCGCGACCCGATCGGGGATGGTTCGTGTCTCGTTGTTGGGGCCCACCGCACGATACGGCGAGCTAGACCGCGTTGCATCTGACTGATTCGGCACCGGTGACCTTCCCATCGAACGGACTCAGAGCTAGCAGATCACACTGGTCCGACAGCGCTGAGCGTCAGCGGGAGGGACTGCTCCCAGATGGATCGCCCGATCGCGGTACTCCGTGAGGGCTTTGATGTTTGCAGTTGCCGCAACGCCATCAACGTCAGCCGGCCAGAGGTTTCCGGCGTTGACCCGCCTGAGCGCGTCGTCGATTCCGACCGAAAGGTACCGCTGGCCAGGATTCTTCGGGTAGAAGGTCGACTGCCTGTTTTGTCGCAGGGTTGCCTTGAGCGCCAACTCCCAGGCGTTCACAACGAGCGTCACGGTGACCCCGTCGCGGTAGGTCATCTGGGGCTTGTTGTAGACCTCGATGGCAGCAAGCATGGCTGCGAGCGAGTTCTCGACCAGTCGCTTGATCGAGACGCACGGCGCGCTCACGGGCGTGATGCTACAGGCAGGGTGATGACTTCTCGTTGGCCGTCGCGGTGGAATGGCCGTACTGCGCTGCGTCCCACGGCAGCGCTCCCCGGGGTCAAGGACAGGGTCTCGGCGAGGTCGAGATCAGAGCGCTGTGACCCACGGATTCACCAAGGGCGGCGCCAGATCCATCGGCCGATCCGTGCGCTATAGCAACGCGGCCGTGCGGTCCGGGCGCGGTGGGGTCTGTTCTGGTCTGTGGTGATACGAAATCATGTTCGCACCCCGAAATTCGGCTGTCGCACTCAGTTTCGGGCCTGAATCTGCGCTGCAACCTCGGCTGCGAAAGTTGGGTCGGCACGGATGCGCGCCACCACCTCGTCAGCGATCTTGCTCAAGTCGAGCGGTCCGGCGAGATCGGCCTCTACCGCCTGCGGGCAACTGATGTCGAGGTGTCGACTGTAGGCGCTGTTTCCATCGTCGCCGTACGCAGTGAGAACGTGGTCGTACACGAGGTGGACCTTGCTCATAAAGATGTCCAACGTATACGGGCCTTCCGGGAGACCCTCGTCGAGCACGCGGCGGATTGTGCTGTTGACGTCGTTGGTGGTCGCGACCTTGCGTCGCCAGTCCTGGATGAGCTTCTCGTGGAGGTGCTCCAGGAGCTTCTTCGCGCTCTCCTTGACCGCCTCGCGCTCCTCTGCGGTGAGTACAGGATCGGGCTGGGTTAGTAGGTCGAAGATGGCGAGTTCTTCCTCGCTCATGCCTTCGCGGACAGCGCGTTCTTCTTCCTCTGTCAGCGTCCCGGACAGCTCGATGAGGCGGCGCAGGTACTCGTCGATGTTGACGCTGCCTGCGTTGTAGTCGGCAATCAGTTGTTCGATGCGCTCGACGAGTTCGAATCGCGTCGGGTTGCGCAACGCTGCGCCGATGGCCTGCTGCCGCAGCAGTTGTGCGAGGCGGTCGGTCTCGGCCCGCTTACGGCCGGTGAACTTCGCCGCAAGGCCATCGAAGTCGATGAGCGACAGGTCGATCAACGGGTCGGGCTTGGTGCCCTCGGCCGCGGCTCGGATGACGTACTCTTCAGCGCCGACCGACCGGTCGAGCAGGGCGTCCACGGCGTTGCGCACGGCCGAGATGTCAGCCTCTGGTGGCCGGGTGACCTCGATGATCCGTTCATGCAATACCCGGATAGCGGCAACCGTGCGCTGCTGCGCGGCGGCCTTCGGGTTCGGCAGAAGCGCCTTGAAGAGCTTCCGTACTTGGCGCGCCTTCAAGGTGAAGTCGTTACGGGTTTCCTCGTCGACCAGCAGAGCCTCGACAGCGGCATCGCGCTCGGCGATGTGGTTGAAGCCCTCGGCATCGCGCATGGAAATGAGGTCCACACCGATGCTCGCGCAGTATGAGATCAGTTCTGTGACCGCTGAATCCAGTTCACCGGCGAGGGCGTCGATGATCTCGATCGGGGACTCCCCGGTGTTCGCAGCACCGTAGACTGCGAGCGCCTTCTCCAGGTTCCGGAAGACGCCGACGTAGTCGACGATGAGCCCGTTGTCCTTCTCCGGGAAAACGCGATTGGCGCGCGCAATGGTCTGCATCAGCGTGTGGTTCTTCATCGGCCGGTCCAGGTAGACCGTCGACACGCTCGGGGCGTCGAAGCCGGTCATCCACATCGCGCAGACGAAAACCAGCCGCAGCGGGTCGTCGGCGTCCTTGAACTTCTCGGCGAGGTCTTCGCGGTTCATCCGCTCACGGTGGGGGCGGATGTCGAGACCGAGGTCGTCGAGCATCTTCAGTTCGTTCTGGCCTTGGGAGACCACGACCGCCATGTCGGTGGTCTTCATCAGCTCGATCCGTGACGCCAGCCAGAGGCGCTCCAGCTCAGGCAGCACATCATGCTGCCGGCGCAACTCGTCGAGGTGCTCAGCCCATGCCTCCTGGACGAGGTCATACATCCGTACGGCGGCAGCTTTGTCGAGGCCGACGTACATCGCCTTGCCAGAGAACCCACGCCCGACGAAGTGCCGCACCAAGTCGGCAGCGATCGTCTTGAGCCGCTCGGGCCGGGTCAGCAGCGTGTACTGGGTGCCGAACTCCCGCGTCAGCGCACCCTCCGCGTCCTCATCCAACTCGGCGTCTTCGAGGAGGGCGTCGAGCTCGTCAGAGAACCCCTCGTTGACCAGTTGCAGCTCTGGGATGCGGTTTTCGTAGTAGAGCGGGACAGTCGCGCCATCTTCGATGGCGTCGCGGAAGCTGTAGGTGCTGACGTAGGGGCCGAACTGCTCGCGCGTCGCCTGCTCCTCGCCGGCGATCAGAGGGGTCCCGGTGAAGCCCATCATGGAAGCGTTGGGCAGTGCACGGCGCATGTTGAGCGCGAGGGTGTCGTACTGGCTGCGGTGGGCCTCGTCGGTGATGACGATGACGTCGGAGCGGTCAGACAGCACGGGCATCTCACGCTCGCCGGCCGCCTTGGACGGCTGGAACTTCTGGATCAGTGTGAAGACGTAGCGGTGGTCAGCGGTCAGCAGCTCGCGCAGGTGCGTGATTGATTCGGCGTGGACCCTCGCCTCTGGTGGGATAGCTCCGGCGTCAGCGAACTCGCCGTGGAGCTGGGTGTCGAGTTCGGTTCGGTCTGTGACCATGATGAACGTCCACTTGCCCGCGACCTGGCGGAGCACCTTTTGCGTGAACCACAGCATCGACAATGACTTGCCGGAACCCTGTGTGTGCCAGAAGACCCCGAGCCGTTTGTCCTGCTCGGAACGTGCACGGTGCAGGTTCTCGATCGCGGCGTTGACTCCGAGGTACTGGTGCGAGCGTGCGATGTTCTTGATCAGCCCACCCGGGCGCTCCAGATAGGCGACGAAGTTCTCGAACAGGTCGAGCAGGATCGCAGGGTCACAGGTGCCACGCAACGCGGTCTCCAAGGCGATCTTGCCGCGCGTCCCATCGGCGTCGATGACCTTCCAGTCACCGAAGAACTCCCACGGAGAGTACGTCGACCCCACCTTGGCCTCGCTGCCGTTGGAGAGCAGCACGAAGCAGTTGGGGACGAAGAGTTGCGGGATGGTATCGCGATAGTCGGTGAGGTTGTCGCCGTAAGCCGACTGCACCGGCTCATTCGGTTCCTTGAACTCCATCAGCACCAGCGGCACGCCGTTGACAAACAGGGCGACATCGAGCCGGCGGCTGTGCAGATGGCCCTTGACCCACATCTGCTGCACCGCCAGCAGGTCGTTGTTCGTCGGGTCCTTCAAGTCGAGGTAGCGAAGCGCCTCGATGCATTTGTCGCCGTTCTCATCGACCCATTCGGCCTGGTAGCCGTCGCACAGCAGGTCATGAACCTCGCGGTTGGCGCGCACACGGTCCATGGCCGAGCGGTCTTTGGTGAGTACCTCGATGGCCTCGTTGATCGCGGTATCGGGCACATCCTCTGGGATGAGCTTGCGCATCGCGAACCGGAGTCGGTGGGTGAGCACGACCTCATGCTGAGAGTCGCGGCCTAGCGTGCCTTGCGCGCCAAGGGTTTCGGAGAAGGCGTCGACTGGAGTCCAGCCGAGCTTGGCAAGCAGCTCCATGCTTGGCTTCTCGACGTAGTCGTACTCCGGACCCTTCGCCATCATTACGCAACTACCCCCGCAATCAGCGCGTCGAGATCGAGCTTCGAGACATCAATCTGCCCGGTCACAAGCTTTGGGAGCAGCAAGTCGCGAAGTTCGCTCAAAGCGACAATTTCACGCTGAAGGGCGTGCGAAAGCCGCCAAGGCGCGCGTACCACATCGGTAAAGGCGGTCACGATCGGGTGTGGGGGCGCAATAGCGCGCGCTGACGCCACCTTGTCCTTACTCACGTTTTGTTGCGCCGCTCCCTGGGCGATCGTGTTTAGGTGGACCCGTAGACTTTCGAGCACGAACCATAGATACTCGGTGGTCGCAACAGCTTGGTTGGCGACCAAGCCGAGCGCGGCTTGATTTGCGCTAGAAGCGGTGGCCACGAGGCCAAGACGCCCAACAGTCGGCGAGCCGTAGATCGCCATCAGAACTGTCTCGGGTTCAAATATTCGGCCCTTCACCATTGCGAGAGCTGAAATCCGTTCAGACGAGCTAATCAGGACCGAGTCCGTGAGGTCGCCCGTCTTGTACCAGTCGACTTCAGGGTCGGACCAGAATTTCGGCTCGGACCGTTTGGGGGTGGCACCGGCCTGAATGCGGGTACACAGGTCCGCAACTGTTCGCACTTCCCACCCATCAGGAATCGGGCCGAGGTCGGAGTCGATGAGGGAGATGTCCTCGTGTCCGGGGTAGCGGAACTTCACGAACCACTCGCGGTAGATGGCCCGCGCCATCTCCTCCAGCACTTCCACCTGCCGCCGATTGTTCGCGATCAGGTCCTCGATTGCGTCAAGGACTGCGCCGACGACCGCCTGCGAACTCCTCGGAAGTAGTGGGATCTCCACAGCCTTCAGTTCTGGCTGCCTGATGCCGCTCACTGTCGTCCCGCTAGCACGTCGACGCAAGCTCGCTTGCGCATTTGGCGAGCGGAGGTAGTGGAAGAAGTAGCTGGGGTCGACAAGGCCAGGATCAGGCCGAAGGAGGATGACCCGCTGTGCCAGCGCAATTTTGGCGTCTAGTCCAACCCGGGCGACCTCGCCCAGTGGAGCTTCTGTGGTGACGAGGACGTCGCCAGACTTTGGCAATCCTCTTCGCATCCAAGTCTCGTAGGTGGCCTCGGCGATGTACTCACGCCGATCGGTCAAGATGGTCCCGCCCTTGATCACTTTCGCCGTGACCAGCGGCACTCCTGCTTCCGTTTTGGGCGGCGTCTTGCCTCGGTAATCGATCAGCGTCTCTATCAGTTCACCGATCGTTGACTCGGTGCTCATACGTCGAGAATCCCTTGCATCGCCGCGTCGACCTTGGCCCGAAGCGAGTCGGCCTCACCACTCAACTGGGTAAACTCCTCGTACAGCTCTTCGAGCTTGACCACGAATTCTTCGTCATCCTCGTCGACGGCAGCAGAACCCGCGTAGCGACCAGGGTTGAGGCTCCACCCTTGCGCCTCAATCTCAGCGCGGGTGGCGATCTTGCACAGGCCTGGAACGTCGACGTACGTGCCGTCAGGGAAGTGCTGCTCGATCAAGGTCTCGCTGCCTGCGACCTTTTCGACATCCTCGCCACGGTAGAGCCGCACGACGTTGGCGAGGAACTCGATCTGTTCCGGTTTGAAATCGCGGTGGGCGCGGTCGATCTGGTTGTAGATGTGTCGAGCGTCGAGGAAGAGAACCGTGTCCTCACGAGTGGTGCCTGCCTTGGCTTTGTCGAAGAACCACAGCGTCACGGGCAAGGTCACCGTATAGAAGAAGTTGGAGCTGATCGCAACCATGACGTCGACCGCGCCCGACTCGACGATCTGCTTGCGGATCTCCTTTTCGGAATGGCCTGCATCGCCCGCTGAGTTCGCCATGACGAAGCCCGCGCGACCGTCCGGCTTGAGCGCGGAGTAAAACTCCTGAATCCACAGGTAGTTCGCGTTGTCATTGCGCGGCATGCCGAAGGGGAACCTCTTGTCGCCAGCGAGCTGGTCTTTCTTTACCTTGTCGACGTTGAACGGAGGGTTAGCCATGACATAGTCGAATGCGCCGACCGCGCCGTGTGGGTCTTCGTAATAGCTGTTGGCCTGTCGGATGTCGCCTGAGAGGCCATGTAACGCCAAGTTCATCTTGGCCAACGGGACGGTGTCGTCGGTCTTCTCCGCTCCGTAGATCGAGAGCTTGCGGGTCGCGGATTCGTGGTGGCGCTCGACGAACTTCGCGCATTGAACGAACATGCCGCCCGACCCGCAAGCAGGATCCAGTACGCGGCCTTGGAATGGCTCCAGGATCTCGACGATGAGCCGGACGATCGAGTAAGGCGTGAAGTACTCACCGCCGCCTTTGCCTTCCTGAGCGGCGAAGTTCGACAGGAAGTCTTCGTAGATGAAGCCGAACGCGTCACCTTCGAGCTGGGTGGGTAGCGGCGCGAACATACGCAGCAACTCGATCAGCGTTGAGCGTTCAAGCTTCTGGTAGCCGCGCGGCAGGATGTCCTTGAGTTCCGGATTGGCCGCCTCGACCGCCCTCATCGCTTGATCGACGGCCTTGCCAACGTCATCGCCCTCAGGCAGGTCGACGAGGTGAGACAGACGCGACTCATCGGGCACGTACAGCACCGACCTCGCCTTGAAGTCTGCGATCGTCGCAGGGTTGCGTTTGGTCGCCCTTGTCTCGATCTCGCCACGCACTGCTTCGAAGCGATTCTCGGCGTATGCGAGGAACACCAACCCTAGTACCGGGTCGCGGTACTGACCCGGCGTCAGCTTCGAGTTGGCTCGCAGTTCGTCGGCGGCGGCCCACAGGGTCGCGCGCACTTTGCCAAGGTCGGTAGTTTTCACGGTTCGAAGACTAACTGGGGGTACTACCGGTTCTGGCGCAATCCCCACCCTGTCGGCGACGTCCGGCAGAGTCGCGGACTGCCCAGACCAGTCCCTGGGCCTGACCTGCCTCGCAGTCCGGAATCACGTCACGCAATCCGCCGAAGAGATGGCGACGTCGGAAAGGGGAACCTGCCGGCGCTCACCCCCACACACGCCGAAGCGGAGGATCAGGCGACCCAAGCCAACGAAAAACGAGGTCACGACCTCTTTCGAGTTCGTGACCTCGTTCGTCGCAGTTCGTAGAACTGCTCCTGGTGGGCGAAGGGGGACTTGAACCCCCACGTCCCGAAGGACACTGGCACCTGAAGCCAGCGCGTCTGCCATTCCGCCACTCGCCCGAGCGACGCCGGAAACATTAACACGTGCCGGTCGGGAATGACGATTCGCCCTCCCGACCTGCGAAGGAAGCGATCACCCACACCGGCGTCCGGCAAAGGTAGATATCATGCAGTGGCGGCATCGAGGCCGCGACACGCCACCGGGACCGGAGAGGAGCCACGATGGGGATCGTCCAGCGATTCGAGCGCAAGCTGCAGGGCGCCGTCGGGGATGCCTTCGCCCGGGTCTTCGGAGGCGGCGTCATGCCCCAAGAGGTGGAATCCGCACTCCAACAGGAGGCCACCGACCGGGTTCAGCACCTCGATGGCGGACACCTGCTGGCCCCCAACATGTACGTGATCACCATCAACGAATCCGATCACGACGAACTGGCGACGGACCGGGACTTGACAGTCAAGGCCTTCGCCCGACACCTTGAGGGCTTCATCCGCGACCAGGGATGGCAGACCTATGGCCCCATCACCGTGCGGTTCGAACCGAGCCCGGCGTTGCACACGGGCCAGTTCCGGACCAGCGGGACGGTGGACCCCGATGCGGGGCGGCCACCGGCTCGTAGCCCAGGCCCGGAAGTGCACGCAGTCCCGCTACCTCGACCCTCCGCTCATCCGAACCCAGGAGCTGGCCCCATGACGCAGAACTCAGGCTACGACGCCAACCGCGAGCCCGCGGACAACGAGGGCCGGCCCGAATACCAGCCGGCATACGCCTCGAACGGGTACGCCAACGGCAACAGCTACCCCAGCGAGCAGCCGCGCAACAACGGCTACGCGAGCGAGCAGCCGCGCAACGGCTACGAGCGCCCCTACGGCGGCGGCTACCAGGATCCGTACGCGCAGGGCGGCAGCGACCCGTACGCCCAGCCGGCGAACGATCCCTACGCACAGGGCGCGGGCGATCCCTACGCGCAGCAGGGCGGCAACGACCCGTACGCCCAGCCCGCCAACGATCCCTACGCGCAGCAGGGCGGCTACCAGCAGAGCGCGCCGGCCTACCCGCCGCAGTCCCCCGCCTACCCGCCGCAGCAGCAGGGCTCCGGCTACCCGGCCCCGCAGGCCCCGCAGGCCCCGCAGAGCTACGACTACCAGCAGGGCGCGTACGGCCAGGACTACCCGGCCTACGACCAGCAGCCGTACGGCGCGGGCGCGTACTCGGGCTTCGATGCCGACCGCACCTTCACGGTCACGCTGCAGCTCGAGGACGGCAGCGGCCGCAACTTCCAGCTCCGCGAGGGCCGCAACGTGATCGGCCGCGGTCAGGAGGCACAGTTCCGGCTGCCCGACACCGGAGTCTCGCGTCGCCACATCGAGATCCGCTGGGACGGCCAGGTCGCGATGCTCTCGGATCTCGGCTCGACCAACGGCACCACCGTGAACGGCGCCCCGGTTCAGGATTGGCAGCTCGCCGACGGTGATGTGATCCGCGCGGGCAACTCCGAGATCCTGGTCCGTATCCTCTGATCCGCCACGGCGGTAACAGCCGAACCAGCGGAAGCCTCTTCGGATTCCGTATGGTGGTTGCGCACCCATATCGCGATCGACACAGGCCGCATCGCCATAGGATGCTGCCTATAAAATGCCGGAGTTCGGGACCACCCGATCGCCACGAATGAGGAGGTGGACCGCCGTGCAGGGACTCATCCTGCAGTTGACCAGGGCGGGCTTCCTGCTGTTGCTGTGGCTGTTCGTCTGGGGCGTGCTCCGGGCCCTGCGCAGTGACGTCTACGCCGCCTCGGGTGTGCGTGTCCCGCCCCGGTATTCGCGGAGCGCCTCGGTGCTGCCCTCGTTCGGCAAGCCGAAGGTGGCCAAGTTCCTCATCGTCACGCAGGGCGCGCTGGCGGGCACCCGCATCACGCTCGGCGCGCAGCCCGTCCTGATCGGCCGAGCCGACGATTCCACGCTCGTGCTCACCGACGACTACGCCTCCACCCGGCACGCCCGGCTGTCCCAGCGCGGAACCGACTGGTACGTGGAGGATCTCGGATCGACGAACGGCACCTACCTGGACCGGGCGAAGGTGACCACCGCGGTGCGGGTTCCCCTCGGCACCCCGGTTCGCGTGGGCAAGACCGTGATCGAGCTGCGCCCGTGACCCTCGTCCTCCGTTACGCGGCGCGCAGCGACCGCGGCCTGGTGCGCTCGAACAACGAAGATTCCGTGTACGCGGGCGCCCGGCTACTCGCGCTCGCCGACGGCATGGGCGGCCACGCCGCGGGCGAGGTCGCCTCCCAGCTGATGATCGCGGCCCTCGCACATCTCGACGACGACGAACCCGGCGAGGACCTGCTGGGCAAGCTCGAGGCCGCCACCCGCGCGGGCAACGCCGCCATCGCCGATCAGGTCGAGGAGGAGCCCGAACTCGACGGCATGGGCACCACCCTGACCGCGATCCTGTTCGCGGGCAGCAAGCTCGGCCTGGTGCACATCGGCGACTCACGCGCGTACCTGCTGCGCGAGGGCGTGCTCACCCAGATCACCCGCGACGACACCTTCGTCCAGTCCCTCGTCGACGAGGGACGGATCACCGCCGAGCAGGCGCACACCCACCCGCAGCGTTCCCTGATCATGCGGGCGCTGACCGGCAACGAGATCGAGCCGACGCTCACGGTCCGGGAGGCCCGCGCGGGCGACCGGTACCTGCTGTGCTCCGACGGGCTCTCCGATGTCGTCAGCGACGAGACCATCTCGGAGGTGCTCGGTGAGGGGGAGCACGGCGAGTCCGCCGACCGGCTGATCGAACTGGCGCTGCGCAGCGGCGGACCGGACAACGTCACCGTCGTGGTCGCCGACGTCATCGACCTCGACTACGGCCAGAGCCATCCCATCGTGGCGGGCGCCGCCTCCCACGAGGACGAGGACGACTCCCCGCCGCCGGACACCGCCGCCGGACGGGCCGCCGCCATGCGCCCGCCGCGGGCGACCCCGCGCCGGGTGACCGGCCCGGTCGACACCGACGCCGCGAAGCCGAAGCGCCGACTGACCTGGATCCTGTTGGGGCTGGGCCTGATCGCCGTCGTGGTCGTGGGACTCGTGGTCGGGCGCAGCCTGATCCGCAGCAACTACTACGTGGGCGCGGACGACAGCCGGGTGACCGTGCTGCGCGGCGTCCCCGGTTCCGTGTTCGGGTACTCGCTGCAGGAGGCGAACCTCGTCGGGTGCATCACCAACAGCGGCTCGCTGAGCCTGGTGACCCCGGACGCCGAGCCGACGAACTGCACCCTGATGATGGTGGACGATCTGCAGCCCTCGGCCCGTGAACAGGTGCGCGCCGGCCTGCCGTCCGGGAGCCTCGACGACGCCAAGCGGCAGATGAGCCGTCTCGCGACCGCCGACCTGCTCCCGGTGTGCCAGAGCGCCACCGCCGCGCCTCCCGCTCCCCCGGCGACCGGTGTCCCCGCCGCGCCGACCACCCCGGCCGCGCCGACCAACCCACCGCCGCCGTCCGCGGCGCCGCCGACGCCCGGCACCACCGCGGCACCGCCGATCAGCCCCTCCGAGTTGGCTCAGGCACAGGTGCCCGGGCAGAACTGCAGGACCGGCCGCTGATGTCTGTCTCCGCGGCACCGTCGGGGCCCTCCTTCCCGAGTCCGGCCGGAGGGTTCGCGCCCGCACCCGTGCAATCGAACCGACGCAACGTCGAACTGGTGCTGATCTGCTGCGCCATCGCGATCACCACCCTGTCGCTGATCCTGGTCGAGGCGAGCCAGGAGCAGAAGATCACCCTGGACCTGGCCAAGTACGCGCTCGCCTATGCCGTCCTGTTCGTCATCGCCCACCTCGCGGTGCGCAGGTTCGCGCCGTACGCCGACCCCCTGCTGCTGCCGATCGTCGCGCTGCTCAACGGTCTCGGGCTGGTGCTCATCCACCGACTCGACCTCGCCGACGCCGCGACCGCGGCCTCCTTCGGGTGGGAGATCCCCTCCCCCGACGCCAATCAGCAGGTGCTGTGGACCGCGCTCGCGATCGCCGGCTTCATCGCGGTGCTGGTGTTCCTCGAGGACTACCGACTGCTGGCGCGCTACAGCTACACCCTCGGCCTTGCCGGTCTGGTGCTGCTCGCACTCCCCGCGGTGCTGCCGTCGTCGATGTCCGAGGTGAACGGCGCGAAGATCTGGATCAAGTTGCCGTTCTTCAGCATTCAGCCCGGCGAATTCGCCAAGATCCTGCTGATCATCTTCTTCGCCTCTGTCCTGGTGTCCAAGCGCGAGCTGTTCACCACGGCGGGCAGGCATTTCTTCGGCATGGACCTGCCGCGCGCCCGCGACCTCGGGCCGATCCTCGTCGCCTGGGTCGTCTCGATCGGCGTGCTGGTGCTCGAAAAGGACCTGGGCACCTCGCTGCTGCTGTTCGGCACCGTGCTGGTGATGCTCTACATCGCCACCGAACGGGTCGGCTGGCTGCTGATCGGCGGCGGGCTGCTCGCGCTCGGGTTCGTGTTCGCCTATCAGCTCTTCGGCCACGTCCGGGTCCGGGTGAACACCTGGCTCGACCCGCTCGGCGACTACAACAACACCGGGTATCAGATCTCGCAGTCGCTGTTCGGGCTCGCAACCGGCGGGCTCGCCGGAACCGGCCTCGGCAGCGGGCGGCCGTCCCAGGTCCCGTTCGCGAAGACCGACTTCATCGTCGCCACGATCGGCGAGGAGCTCGGGCTGATCGGCCTGGCCGCCGTGCTGATGCTGTTCCTGATCTTCGTCATCCGCGGGCTGCGGACCGCGCTTGCGGTGCGTGACAGCTTCGGCAAGCTGCTCGCCGCCGGGCTCTCGTTCACCGTGGCGATCCAGGTCTTCGTGGTCGTCGGCGGCGTGACCAAGCTGATCCCGCTGACCGGCCTGACCACCCCCTACATGTCGTACGGCGGCTCCTCGCTGCTGGCGAACTACCTGCTGCTGGCGCTGCTCATCAAGATCTCCGACTCCGCGCGGACCCCGCCGAAGCCCACGAAGAAGGGACCCGCCCCCATCGCGGACGCACCGACCGAAATGCTGAGGCGCCCATGAACACGCCCCTGCGCCGCGTCGCGATGGCGGTCATGGTGATGGTGGTGGCGCTCCTGGCCAACGCCACGTACGTGCAGGTCATCAAGGCCGACGACCTGCGCACCGACCCGCGGAACTCCCGGGTCCTGCTCGACGAGTACTCGCGTCAGCGCGGACAGATCTCGGCGGGCGGTCAGGTGCTGGCCGCGTCGATCCCCACCGACGACCGGTACAAGTACCTGCGCACGTATCCGCCGAACCCGGCGGCGCCGTCGAGCCCGTTCGCGAACGCGCCGGTCACCGGCTTCTACTCGATGCTCTACGGCAGCACGGGACTCGAACGCACCGAGGACCAGGTGCTCAACGGCTCCGACAACCGGCTGTTCGGGCGGCGGTTCTTCGACCTGGTCTCCGGCCGCGACCCGCGCGGCGGCAACGTGGTCACCACTCTCGACCCGGTCGTCCAGCAGGTGGCGTACGACCAGCTGACCGCGAAGGGCTACACCGGCTCCGTGGTCGCGATCCGGCCCAGCACCGGCGAGGTGCTGGCGATGGTGAGCACGCCCAGCTACGACCCGAACCTGCTGGCCAGCCACGACGGTGCGGTCAGCACCCAGGCCTGGGAGGCGCTGAACGAGGACGAGGACAAGCCGCTGCTCAACCGGGCCATCTCGCAGACCTATCCGCCCGGCTCCACGTTCAAGGTGGTGGTCACCGCCGCCGCGCTGAGCAACGGGGCGAACCCGGAGGAGCAGCTGACCGCGGCACCGAACATCACGCTGCCCGGCACCAACACGACGCTGGAGAACTACAACGGCAGCACCTGTGGCAGCGGTCCGACCGCCTCGCTGCGGGAGGCCTTCGCCAGGTCCTGCAACACGGCGTTCGTCGAGTTGGGCATCCGGACCGGCGCCGACGCCCTGAAGGACGAGGCCGCCGGGTTCGGCATCCAGCCCGATTCACCCGGCATCCCGATGCCCGTCGCGGACGGCACCGTCGGATCGATTCCCGACGACGCCGCGCTCGGGCAGTCCAGCATCGGCCAGCGCGACGTGGCGCTGACCCCGCTGGAGAACGCCGTGATCGCCGCGACCGTCGCGAACGGCGGCGTCCGGATGCAGCCGCACGTGGTGGCCCAGCTGCAGAGCCCCGACCTGTCGAACCTGGCGACGACGCACCCCGAGTCGCTGGGTCAGGCGGTGTCCCCGCAGGTGGCGGCGACGCTCACCGACCTGATGATCGGCTCGGAGAACAACACCGGCGGCGGCAACAAGATCCCCGGCGTCCAGATCGCGTCCAAGACCGGAACCGCCGAGCACGGCAGCGATCCCCGCAATACCCCACCGCACGCCTGGTACATCGGGTTCGCCCCCGCGGCGAACCCGGAGATCGCGATCGCCGTGCTCGTGGAGAACGGCGGCGACCGCGCCCTTGCCGCGACCGGAGGCTCGGTCGCGGCACCGATCGGGCGGGCCGTCATCGAAGCCGGACTGCGGCAGGGGGGCTGAGTGATGAGTCTGAACAACGGCGCGGTGATCGCGAACCGGTACCGGCTACAGCGGCTGATCGCCACCGGCGGGATGGGCCAGGTCTGGGAGGGCGTCGACAACCGCCTGCACCGCCGGGTCGCGGTCAAGGTCCTCAAGTCGGAGTACTCCGCGGACCCCGAGTTCCTGGAGCGCTTCCGCACGGAGGCCCGCACCACCGCCCAGCTCAACCACCCCGGCATCGCGGGGATCTACGACTACGGCGAGACCCTCGACAGCGTCGGCCAGTCCACCGCATACCTGGTGATGGAGTTGGTCAACGGAGAGCCGCTGAACGCGGTGCTGGGGCGTGTCGGCCGGCTGGCGCTGCCGCACGCGCTCGACATGCTCGAGCAGACCGGCCGCGCCCTTCAGGTGGCGCACGAGGCGGGCGTGGTGCACCGCGACGTCAAGCCCGGCAACATCCTGATCACCCCGGCCGGCCAGGTGAAGATCACCGACTTCGGCATCGCGAAGGCGGTCGAGGCCTCCCCGGTGACCCGGACCGGCATGGTGATGGGCACCGCCCAGTACATCGCGCCCGAACAGGCCCTCGGACAGGACGCCTCGCCTGCCAGCGACGTGTACTCGCTCGGCGTGGTCGGCTACGAGGCCCTCTCCGGCCGTCGCCCGTTCGTCGGCGACGGCGCGCTGACGGTGGCGATGAAGCACGTTCAGGAGGTGCCGAGCCCGCTGCCTGCGGATCTGCCGCCGAACGTGCGCGAGCTGATCGACATCACGATGGCCAAGGACCCGGCCGCGCGGTACGGCAGCGGCGGCGAATTCGCCGACGCGGTCGCCGTGGTCAGGTCCGGCGCGCGGCCGCCGCTGCCCGGGGCCGGCCTGCCGCCGCGGCCGGGGACGGGCGCGGTGCCGCCCATCGTCGGGACCCAGATGTTGCCGACGTCCCAGCGCGAATATGCTGGCCCCGATTCCGGGTCGGAACCGGCGGTGGCGACGGGCATGACCAAGGGACAGAAGATCCTGGCGTGGGGCGGCGGCGGACTGCTACTCGCGGCCCTGCTGATCTCCGTGTGGATTCTCCTGTCCGGCGGTGGCGGAGCGCCGAGCAATCCGACGCCGCCGCTGGTGACGACGACGCGGCCGGTGGTCACCACCACCACCCGCCCGCCCGTGACCACCACCACGGAACGGACGACCACGACCGAGGAACCGACGACCACCACGACGGAACCGACCACCACGGAGCCGACGACGACGACCACCACGGAGCCGACGACCACCACGACGGAACCGACCACCACGACCACGACAGCGCCCCGCACGACCACCGCCACGACCACGCCGGACGTCCTCGAACCGGCCCCGCAAGGACAGCCATGACCACACCCCGCAAGCTCTCCTCCCGCTACGAGCTGGGCGAGATCCTCGGCTTCGGTGGCATGTCCGAGGTGCACCTCGCCCGCGACATGCGCCTGAGCCGGGATGTAGCGATCAAGGTGCTGCGCGCCGATCTCGCCCGCGACCCCACGTTCTACCTCCGTTTCCGCCGCGAGGCGCAGAACGCGGCGGCACTGAACCATCCCGCCATCGTGGCCGTCTACGACACCGGCGAGGCCGAGACCGACGGCGGTCCGCTGCCGTACATCGTGATGGAGTACGTCGACGGCGACACGCTGCGCGATATCGTCCGCACCGAGGGCCCCATGCAGGCCCGGCGCGCGATGGAGGTCATCGCCGACGTGTGTGCGGCGCTCGATTTCAGCCATCGCAACGGGATCGTGCACCGCGACATCAAGCCGGCGAACATCATGATCAACCGCGCGGGCGCGGTGAAGGTAATGGACTTCGGCATCGCCCGCGCGATCTCCGATGCCTCCAGCCCGATGACGCAGACGTCCGCGGTGATCGGCACGGCTCAGTACCTCTCGCCCGAGCAGGCGCGCGGCGAGCAGGTCGACGCCCGCTCGGACGTGTACTCGCTCGGCTGCGTGCTGTTCGAGATCCTCACCGGCGAGCCGCCCTTCAAGGGCGATTCCCCGGTGGCCGTCGCCTACCAGCATGTCCGGGAGGATCCGGCCCTCCCCTCGAGCGTGAACCCGAACGTGCCGCGCGAGCTCGACTCGGTGATCCTCAAGGCGATGAGCAAGAACCCGGCCAACCGGTACCAGAGCGCCGCCGACATGCGCTCCGATCTGGTGCGGGTGCTCGGCGGTCAGCGTCCGGGCGCGCCGATGGTAATGAACGACGAGGACCGCACCACGATCCTCGGCGCGGTGGACGGGTCGAACCGGTACGGCGCGCCCCCCGTCTCGCCCCCGCCGGTGGCGCAGGCGGCCGCGCCTGCGCCGGAGGACGGTCAGCCGCGCAGCCGCAAGGCCGTGCGCGCGGTGCTGCTGTCGGTGGCGGCCCTGGCTGTGATCGGCATCGTCGGCGCGTTCCTGTGGTCGCTCGGCCCCGGCTCGAAGGCCGCACAGGTCACGGTCCCGAACGTCGCCAACCAGTCCGCGCAGGACGCCCAGAACGCGCTGCAGGATCTCGGTTTCCGGGTGCAGAGCCAGCCGAAGCCGAGCGATGACGTAGCCTCGGGCAACGTCATCGCCAGCATCCCCGTCGCGGGGACCAGGGCCGACGAGGGCACCACGGTGACTCTCGACGTGTCCACCGGTCCGCAGGAGGTGGAGGTCCCGACGCTGACCGGCATGACGCAGGCGCAGGCGGCGCAGGCGCTGAACGCGATCGGCCTGCAGTTGGATTCGACGGTGAGCACCGCCGCGTCGACGCAAGACCAGCTGGACAAGGTGGTCGCGCAGAAGCCGGAAGCCGGGTCGAATGTCGCGCTGGACGGCGCCGTGAAGATCACCCTCGGCAGCGGACCGGAGCAGATCCGGATCCCGAACGTCGTCGGCCAGACCCTCGACGTCGCGCAACCGAACATCGAGGGCGCGGGCTTCAAGGTCCAGGTCGAGAACATCGACTCCGGCAAGCCCAAGGGCGAGGTCGTCTCCACCGACCCGTCCGGAGGCAGCGCGGAGGCCAAGGGTGCCACCGTCAAGATCCGGGTGTCGAACGGCAACATGGTCACGATGCCCAACCTGAACAACCAGAGCGTGTCGCAGGCGCTGGACTCACTTCGGCGCGCGGGCTGGACCGGGTCCTCGAGCCAGCTCGTCCAGCATCCGGAGGCGACCCTGGAGACCGATCAGGTCGGCAAGGTGGTCACCCAGGCGCAGCCGGCGGGTTCGGAGATCTCCAAGACCTCGACCATCTCGGTCGGGATCGGTCAGCTCGGCATTCCCCGGTAGAGCCGGTAACCCGTTCCGTTGAGGGGCATCGTCGTGCGGTTCGACCGCGCGAGGGTGCCCCTCACGCGTAGGCGCGGCGTCCCGGACGCCGCGGCTACCGAAAGGCCGGTTCGACGAACCGTTCAACGATCCGGCGTTCCGCCGCCGGGTCTCCCGCCGGCACCGTGAGCAGCGAGATGACCACCCGCACGATCCACTGCGCAGCCTCCGCATCGGGCGCGATGCCCGTCAACGCCGTGGCGACCCTCCCGAGTTCGGGGGATGACGCGAGGTAGTCGTCGCCGCGGCCGGTGCGGGAGTTCGTCAGCCACTGCGACAGCGCGGCGTCCGCGCGCACGGCCGCGACGGAGATCAGGATCGCCTCGACGATCCGGCGGGAACCGCTCAGCGGTTCCACCTCGACCGCGACCCGCTGGGCCACCGCCGCGGCCGCCGCGGAGACCACTCCGCCGATCAGCGCGGACTTGCCCCCGACGTACCGGTAGAGGGTCGCTCGTGAACACCCGGCCCTTGCCGCGACATCCTCGACGCTGACCCGGTCGAGTCCCCGCTCGAGGAACAACTCCGCGGCGGCGGCGTGGATTCTCGCCACCGCGATCGCACGGCGGTTGCCGCCTGCCAGCCAGTCCGACCCCGCGCCCGGTTCACCCACGAATCGCCTCCGGATAGCGCTGTGTGAATTTGTCTCGTGATGAGACAAATTTCCCAATCAGTCTATAACTCGACCCGCGATTTGCCGCGATGAGCTGCACGGGGGCGGCATCGGATCGAGAGCGTGAGACTTTCCGTTTTATGCAGGTCACGCGGCACGATCTCATCTTCCCCCACGCCCTTGACATGCACTCGGCGCCGGGTGAACGTGGTAATTCTGAAACACGTTCTACTACCGGTGGGAGAATCGATGACCGCATTGCCACTCGAGGGGATCGACCTCTTCGATCCGGCGAATCTCGACGACCCGAACGCGCTGTACCGCGCGCTCCGAGAGAACTCGCCCGTCCACCGGGTCCCGGGAACCGACTTCTATCTCGTCTCCACCTGGGATCTGGTCACCGAGGCGGCGGCGCGCGTCGACGACTTCTCGTCGAACCTGACAGGGGTCCTCGTTCAGCAGCCCGACGGGCCACCGGTGACCTTCGACATGGACGGCGGCGGACGGGCGGTGCACGTGCTCGCGACCGCCGACGACCCGACGCACGCCCACCACCGCAAGCTGGTGCTGCAGACGCTCGGCAAGAGGATCCGCGCGCTTGGCCCGACGGTCGATGTCCTGGCCGATCGGCTGTGGGCCGAGGGAGTGCGGGACGACCGGATCGACTACGCGACCGACATGGCCGACAAGCTGCCCCTCGCCCTCATCGCGCATCTCGTCGGCCTGCCCGAGGGTGACGTCCCACAGCTCCTGACCTGGGCGTACGACAGCACGGAACTGCTCGGCGGAGTGGTCACCGCGGACCGACTCGGTCAGCTCGTCACCTCGTCGGTCGAGCTCGCCGGCTACCTGCACACGCAGTTCGTCCGGGCCAAGGACGATCTGAAGGACGACCTCATGGGCGTGCTGGCGCGCGCCTGCGCGACCGGTGACCTGACCGACGACGTCGCGGTGCTGATCCTCGTTCAGTTGGTCGGCGCGGGCGGCGAGTCGACGGCCGGGCTGATCGCCAGTTCGGCACGGCTGCTCGCCACCCACCCCGACGTCCAGCGCGCGCTCCGCGACGATCCCGCCCTGATCGACCCCTTCCTCGACGAGGCGCTCCGCCTGGAATCCCCGTTCCGTGCGCACCACCGGCATGTCGTCGCGGACACCACGCTGGGCGGGGTCGCGCTACCTGCGGGCAGTCACGCCCTCCTGCTGTGGGGGTCGGCGAACCGCGATCCCGCCCGGTTCGAGCGTCCCGACGAGGTCGTCCTCGACCGCCCGGGTATCCGCTCCCATCTCGCCTTCGGCAAGGGCGCCCATTTCTGCATCGGGTCGGCGCTCGCGCGGATGGAAGCCCTCGCCGCCGTCACCCTTCTCCTCGAACGCAGCACCCGGATCTCCATCGCCGACGAGGCGAGCTGGGTGCCGAGCATCTTCGTGCGGCGCCACCTCCGCCTGCCGCTCCGGATCAGCTGACTCAGGCCGGCCGCGGCGTCCGGCTCAGTTGTGGGTGAGCGCGGACCCCAGCGCCTGCGCGACCTCGGCCTCCAGCGTCGAGACGAGCGCCTCCGGCGGCCGCTGCCCGCACACCTCGAGCCAGTTCGCCAGCATCCGGTGGCCGCCCTGGGTCAGCACCGACTCCGGATGGAACTGGACGCCGTGGATCGGCAGCTCCCGGTGCCGCATCGCCATCACGATCCCGGTGTCGGTGTGCGCGGTGGCGATCAGCTCGTCCGGCATCGTCTCCGGCAGCACCGTCAGCGAGTGGTAGCGGGTGGCGGTGAACGGGTCGGGCAGCCCGGCCAGCACCCCGGTGCCGTCGTGGCTGACCTGGCTGGTCTTGCCGTGCAGCAGTTCCGGTGCCCGATCGACGGTGGCGCCGAACGCGGCGCCGATGGACTGGTGGCCGAGGCACACCCCGAGCAGCGGGGTGCGGGCCGCCGCGCACGCCGCGACCAGGTCCATGCTCGCGCCTGCCCGCTGAGGCGTGCCAGGTCCCGGGCTCAGCAGCACCCCGTCGAACTGCGCCGCGACGGCATCGCGGTCGGCGAGCTCCGGGTCGTCGTTGCGCCAGACGGTGGCCTTGGTGCCGAGCTGGCCGAGGTACTGCACCAGGTTGAACACGAAGCTGTCGTAGTTGTCGACGACCAGGATGCGCATTGCAGCAGGATATGCGGCTTCGCCGCCTGTGCGCGATCGGCACCCCGCCTGGGGTACGGATCACGCACGGGCGGCGCAGGCGCCTAGTTCGCGAACTTGGTCCGCAGCTGCCCGGTATACGCAGGCACGGTGAACGTGTCCGACGCCTCCTGGGTGTACCCCAGCCCGTAGCGGACGGCGTACTGCTTGAAGGTGCGCACGCCGGGCTCGGCGGCGAGCGCGGCCTCGATCCGGGCCGGGTCGCCGATCGCCGTCATCTGATACGGCGGGCTGTAGGTCCGCCCGTGCAGCAGCAGCGTGTTGCCGATACAACGCGGCGCCGAGGTGTTGACGATGCGCTGGTCCTGCATCCCGACCGCGACCGCCCCGCCCGCCCAGAGCGCGTTCAGCACGCTCTGCACATCCTGCTGGTGCACGACGAGATCATCGGGCGAGGCTCCCGCGGGGAACTTGCCGTCGGAGTCGCGGGGCGCGTCGGTGAGGGTCACCCGCACTCCGGGTCCGGTGACCGCGCTCAGGCCCGCCGCGGCCTCCAGCGCCCGGCTCTGCTCGAGGGCGCCGGCGACATCGGAGTCGGAACCGGCCGCCTCGTCCTGGAGGGCGGCCAGCTGCGCGGCCAACCCGTCGCGCACCCCCGCAGCGTCATCCGCGTCTGCCTGCGCACTGCGCACCAGGTCGGAGAGCCTCGTGGTGTCTCCGCGCCGCAACTCGTTGCCCTCCGAGACCGCGCGGGTGGTCGCCAGGAGCAGCCCGGTCACCACGCAGACGATCGGGACGCAGATCTTCCAGAAGAGTTGCCTGCGCCGCGGCGCCACGTGCGCCGCAGGCCGGTGGGACACGGTGCGATCGGGTGCCGTCGGATCGGGTGCGGACGGATCGGGTTCGGTCACAGCTCCCCGCCTCCTCCCCTGTCGTGCTCGCGGGTCCAGCCAGCAGACCCTGCCCGGGCACGTCTGTGCTCGGCTAGCGTGTACTCACCACCGGTAATCTCGAATCTACCTGGTGGGCGTCGACGCCGACGCCGACGCAATCGCACGATCCACACTGAACCAACGAGGACGTCATGCCCAAGTCGAAGGTCCGCAAGAAGACCGACTACACGATCAATCCCGCGAACCGCACGCCCGTGAAGGTCAAGGTCGGCCCGTCCAGCACGCTCTACGTGTCTGTGATGCTCGGCTTCATGCTGCTCGGGCTCGCGTGGCTGATCGTTTACTACCTGGCCGCGGACCAGATCACCTGGATGAACGACCTGGGGGCCTACAACTTCCTGGTCGGCTTCGGATTCATGGTTGTCGGCCTCATCATGACGATGAGATGGCGCTGACCTGGGGATATCCCCCTTCAGGCAGCATCAATTACATCGTTGTCATTCATCCCCAATGTGGATAAACCCTGTGGATAGCTGTGGAGAGCCTGTGCACAACCCCGAAAACCCTGTGCACAACCCCGAGCTCGCATGGTCCACACCCACCGGTGCGCTGATCGCAACCGGTGTCGGCGGGGTGGCCATGCTCCTCGCCGCCGCGGCGGTGGCCTCGGATCCGGCGGGACGGGTGCTGATCGGACTCGGCGCGCTCGGGCTGCTGGTGATCACCGCGCTTGGGCTGCGCCAGCGGCCCCGGCTCGCCGTGCTCGACGGCGCGAGGGGGATCGCGGTGCAGCGGCTGACCGGACGCCACGAGTACCAGGCGTCGGAGCTGAGCCGGGTCCGGATCGTGCGCTATCCGCGGCTGGGCCGTCGGGTGCCGATGCTGGAGATCGACGTGCGCCCGCCCGGGGTCGACGACGACAAGCTGATGATCTTCGGTCGCTGGGACCTCGGTACCGATCCCACCGATGTCTTCGAGGCGCTCGCCGGCCGCGGGCTGGTGCCGCCGGAGCGGCCGCGCCCGTAGCCGGCGAGGCGACTACATCCCGAGTTCGGACCGCAGCTGCGCCATCCGCAGCGCGATGACTCCGACCGAGACGACGGTGACGGCGGCGAGGCCGCCCCAGCCGAGCGTGCGCGCCTTCTGGCGCTCCGCGGGGGTACCGAGGCTGCCGGGGGCGAACATCAGCGCCGCGGTGGCGGCAGCGCCCGCGACGAGCCCGCCGAGGTGCCCCCACAGCGAGATCCCCGGGATCGTCACGCTGATGATCACGTTGAGGGCGATGATGGCCAAGACCGGGCCGGGGCTGCGCTTGAGCCGCAGCAGGATCACCGCCTGCGCACCCATCAGTCCGAAGACCGCACCCGAGGCGCCCGCGGTGACGGCATTCACCTGGAAGGCCATCACGGCGGCCGAGCCACCGAGGATCGAGACGAGGTACACCGCGACGTAGCGGGAGCGCCCGAGGATGATCTCGGTGTCGCGGCCGATCACCCAGAGCGCGAACATGTTGACCAGCAGGTGGACCGCACCGAAGTGCAGGAAGCCGCTGCCGACGACGCGAACCAGGTCGCCGTCGGCAACCGCGGGCGGCCACAGCGCCCAGCTGGTGAACAGCGGCGAGCCGAGGTGATTGTTCGCCACGTTGCCGGACTGGAGCACCGTGATCGCGTAGATCAGGACGTTGAGCCCGATCAGGACATAGGTGACGATCGGGGTGGGCAGGCCGGTCCGGAGCGGAGCACCGGCGACGGTGCGGGCCGAACGGGCGGTCTTGGCGTCGGCGGCGATGCAGTCGACGCAGTGCTGGCCGACGGCGGCCGGTCGCAGGCACTCGACGCACGCGGGACGGCCGCAGCGGGTGCAGGAGAGCGCGGTGGGCCGGTCCGGGTGCCGGACGCACCGCGGTTGGGGCGGCGTGCCGTCACCGGCCACGCCACCCCAACCGGGGTTGGTCATCTCGCGGTACCGATCAGGAGATGGTGATGCTGTTGATGACGACCGCCTCCAGCGGGCGGTCCGTGCGGTCGACCGAGGTTCCGGAGATGGCGTCGACGACCTTCTTCGACTCCGCGTCCACGACCTCACCGAAGATGGTGTGCTTGCGGTTGAGGTGCGGGGTCTTGCCGGTGGTGATGAAGAACTGCGAGCCGTTGGTGCCCGGGCCGGCGTTCGCCATGGCCAGCAGGTACGGCTTGTCGAACTGCAGCTCCGGGTGGAACTCGTCGCCGAACTGGTAGCCCGGGCCGCCACGGCCGGTGCCGGTCGGGTCGCCGCCCTGGATCATGAAGCCGTCGATGACGCGGTGGAAGACGGCGCCGTCGTAGAACGGTCCGGTCTTGCCGCCCGAGGCGTTCTCGGTGCTGTAGTCCTGGGTGCCGTCGGCGAGGCCGACGAAGTTCGCGACGGTCTTCGGCGCGTGGTTGCCGAACAGGACGATCTTGATGTCGCCGCGGTTGGTGTGCAGCGTTGCGGTTGCGGTCTGATTCGGTGAGGTCACTCCACCATGGTGCCATTCCGCCGTACGGAACATGTGCGACAGTGGACAGATGACTCGCGCGACGAAGTCCACCCCGGTTTCTGTCCCCGCCCCGGCAGAGCAGGCGCCCACCCTCGAGGTCGTACCCCCCGCCCCCGAATCCACCACGCTCAGTAGCGCATTGAGGCTCGCGCAGCTCGCGGCGCTCGGCTTCGCCAGGGGCACGGGAGGTGTCGCGAAGGGCACCGGAGTGGTGGCCAAGGGCACCGGGGCGTTGAGCCTCTACCTCGGCCGTCAGGGCTACACCCTGGCCAGGAAAGCACTGTCGTCCCGGCCGAAGGCCGTCCCCGCCCTTGCGCTTGTGGACGAGCAGGCCGTCGCGGCCGTTGCCGCCGAGCAGGTCAAGGGTCGCGGTCGCAGGCGCGGCAGGCGGGCGCTGCTCGTCGTCGGTCTCGGTGCCGCCGCGGCGGCGGGCGCCGTCTACCTCAAGCAGCGTCGGCGCGAGGTGCCGCCGGTCGCGCCCGCACCGCCGAGCCTGCGGGACGTCGAGAACTCCTGATCCACGCTGTCGCCGCGGCACAGCCCGCCGCGGCGACGGCCATCGACGACCACAGCAGGGGCGCACGACCGCCGGCGTCGCCGAACGCCAGCAGGCCGAGATTGACGGCCGCGTGGAACAGCGTGGCGATCAACAGGCTGCCCCTGCGCCCGGTGCCGAGGAGCACCGCCAGCAGGACGGACATCGCGATCGTCGCGGACAGGAAGGCCGCCGCGTACGTGGCGCCCGCCGCGAACACCTGGACGTGCCACACCCCCCAGACGATTCCCACGAGCACGCCGGTGACCAACACGGAATACCTGGTGCGCAGGTAGGGCTGCAGGAACCCCCGCCAGCCGAGTTCCTCCCCACACGCCCCGACGCACTGCGCGAGGACCAGCAGGCCGAGCGGGGCCGCGCCGGCGCGGACGGCGGAGAAATCGGGGCCTGCGCCGAGCGACACGAGCACCACCGCCGGCAGCGCCAGGATGATCAGCACCGAGCCGATCGCGCCAGCAAGGGCGGCCGGATCTGGCCGCCACAGGCCGACCTGCAGCGGCGGCCGCCACCTGCCCCGCCACACCAGCAAGACCGCCGCCACCGCGATCGCGGGTGCGAACTGCACCAGTTCGAGCAGGTCCGGGTCTGGGCCGGTCGCCGCCTGGAGAGCCACGAGCACGCCGCCCGCGAGGAGCACCACCAGCACGTACACCGCGGATGGCGCCCACCAGCGGGGCGGGGCTGCGCCGGTTGTCATGCCACGAGCATCGCGGAGCGGCGACGGCCGCACATCACCCCACGGTATCGGTGGCCCCTGCTACCGGAGGGCCAGAAGGCGTCAGGACGAACAGGTGCTCGGCGCCGGTCGATCGTGGAACCGGTCGACCATGTAGGTCAGTGCCTCGGGCAGGCCGAGGACCAGCGGCGCAGCGTGGTTTATCACGGAGCCCGGCAGGACGCTCGGGAGCGGGTTCTCGGTGAACTGCACCGTCGCACCGCGACCGCACCAGGCCCCGGCCAGCTGTTCGGCCTGACCGAAGGGCACCACGTCGTCGTGGTTGCCGGACTGGATCAGCACCGGTCCCGACGGCGTCCGCGTACCGATCCGCTGTCGCTCCAGCAGTTCCTTCGCCAGCGGCAGCCGGTCGAGCACCACGGAGAGCGATTCGCCGCTGCGGGTGTACTCGCCGGTCTTCTGGAAGGCGAAGCGCGCACCTGTCTCGACGACGCAGTAGTTCCGCGTCTCCGCCAGCATCGCCTTGCCCTTGTCGTTGAGCTCCGCCTCGATGAGCGGCCGGGATTCCGGGTAGGCCTGGGACAGGCCGTTGATCGCGTAGCCGATCGCGCCGGTGAGGAAGGAACCGTCGATCTGCGCCAGGGTCGCGGCGAGGTCCGCGGGCGGCGCCCCGGCGTAGGTGCCCTTCACCTGCAGTTCCGGCGCGTAGTCGGCGGCGAGCTCGGCCGCGGCCGCCGCTGCGCCGCCACCCTGCGAGTATCCCCAGAATCCGACCGGGCCCGCCGGGGTGATCGAGGTGTCGGGCAGGTTCCTGGCGGCCCTGGCCGCGTCCAGCACCGCGTGCGCCTCGGCCGCGCGGTTGACGTAGGTGTGCATGCCCGGCGTGCCCAGGCCGTCGTAGTCGGTGACGACGACGGCGATGCCCTGCAGCAACAGTGCGTTGATGCCGAGCACCTCGTACTCGGTCATCAACCCGATCGGCGCCTCGTAGGTCAGGAGCTGGTTCAGCAGCTTGGAGGGGGCGCACTGGTCCCCCTGGCCATGGGTGCCGACCGCGAGGCTGACCAGGGGCCGGGGGCCGGGACCCTCCCACGGCCGCTGCGGGTCGAGGTAGGTGCCGGTGACCGCGTTGGCCGCGCCGTTCGCGTCCGTGCTGCGGTACATGAGGCGCCGTCCGTCGGCGGGGAACGCTCCGTCGGTTCCCGGCACCCGGAGCGCGAGTTCGGACGGCTCGCTGCGGATCAGGTCGCCGGGTGCGCTCGCAGTCAGGTCGGCAGGCGGCGTGTAGAAGTCCGCGGGCGCCGCCGCCGCGGTGGGCGCCGCGATCGCGGCTACGACCACCGACAGGGCCGCCGCCACGACCGCACCCCGCCACCCGATTGCGCGCACACTCTTGTCCACCGTCGACTCCGCCCCGTGTTCGTTGACTCCGAACACGAAGCCGAACGCACGGTAACACATACTTTTCGCGCGACGGTCTGGCCGATTCGGGCTCTCGGACATCCGACCGCGCGGTACCGAAACCAATTGCTGCACAGGTTTGTTCACAATTGCACAGGCACCGTCTACGCCGTCGGAGTGTGCAGCTACCGTCCGCCCCTCTCGACGTTTACCCCGATAGCTGCACACTCGGCGATGCACACAGCGCACAGCCCGCGACCAGGAGCTGATCGCGGGCTGTGTGTTTGCCGTGTGTTGCTGCGCGGGCGCGGATCAGGGCGCCGCGGGTGCCGGCATCCCCGGCAGGGTCGGAAGCGGCCCGACGAAGTTGAAGAACGCCGCCCGCAGCGGTTCCCCGCCGACCATGTCCAGCCCGATCACGCCGCCGATCAGCGAGCCGATGATCGATCCGGGGAAACAACCGGCGAGCACGCCCACCACGCAGCCCACGAGGAGCCCGATGATCCCGCCGACGGTCTGCCCGACGATCCCGCCCATCTGGGCCTTCTGGATCTCCCCCATCAGGCGCTGTTGGTCCGCGGGGTTGTCCCAGGCGACCGGTTGGACGATCGGCGGAAGCAGCATCGGCGTCAGAGTCAGGGTCCGGCCGCCGTCACCGATCACGGGCGCTATCGAGTGCGTCTCACCGTTGACCCGGTATGCGAGGGGAATCGTGCCGATGGACGATCCGTCGTCCCGGAGCACGCTGACCCCGGTCCCGTCGCCGGAGACCCGGAACACGCCCGCGTCGAGCAACGTGACAACCGAGTTCCCGCCCGGCGTGAGTCCCGTGCTGTAACCGACGCCCTGATCCCTGCCTTGCATGTGGGCACCGACCAGCGCGGCTGGGTCGGCGTGCGCGGTGACCGCCCCGGCGCCCATCGCGGCCGTCACGAACAGTGCAGTGGCGACAATCTTCCTGAGTTTCATGTCGACTCCCGGGTTCGGTTGCGATTTCCCCCAGCCGAACAGTAGTCGAGCTCATGTGATCTCAAACACAATTCGATGAACTTGCCCCGGCATGCGATCCGCTTGTGACCTTTGCCCGCACAGCGAAAAACACCCCCCACCGGAGAGTGAGGGGTGTTGATGTGACGCTGTATCCGATTGTGTTCCTGCTGTGGAGCCTAGGAGATTCGAACTCCTGACATCTGCCTTGCAAAGGCAGCGCTCTACCAACTGAGCTAAGGCCCCGTCCGCGCTAGCGGCTGGTGACCTCGTGCCATACATCCTGGCTGCGGCGCTGCGACCGCAGCTTCGTCAGCCCGAAGAGAACGGTCACAACGGCTGCCGCGAGAAGCAGTACCTTCATGCTCGAACCCTTCGTCGGCACGGGGAGTGGGCCTAGGAGGACTTGAACCTCCGACCTCTTCCTTATCAGGGAAGCGCTCTAACCGCCTGAGCTATAGGCCCTTAACCTCGGTCCGGGGGACGCATCGAACTTGTCTCCCTGAACCGAGGCATGAGATTACCCCACCGACCGGCCGCGACCAAAACCGGCCCGGCGGGGAACCGAAACCCCTGGTCAGTCGCGGTCGGCGAGGGTCACTTCGACCCCACCGACAAGGTCCGTGCAGAGGTTGTAGATGAACGATCCGATGGTCGCGAGGGCGGTGAAGAGCACCACGTTGATGGCACCGATCAGCGCGGCGTAGCCGAACACCTGTCCCGCGCTGACAAGGCCCTCGTCGCCCGTCTCCGACACGATGTCGGTGAAGGCGTTGTTCAGGCGATCCCAGACACCCATGCCGTCGAGCACGACGTACAGGAATCCGACGGCGAACATCCACACGAAGAACAGCGCCACCGAGATCACCAGGGACACCTTGAGTGTCGACCAGGGATCGACCTTGCGCACCTGGATGGTCGCGCGCAACGGGTCGCCCGCGACCGCATCGATCGGCACCGCCACGAGCGCGGGCTGCGCACCCGTCTTGGGGCCCGCGCCTGCTGCCGCCGCGGGGGCGTCGCCTGGCAGCGGATGCTTGACCGCGGACAGGTCCGGCAGGTCCTTCGCCAGATCGGAGCGGTCGATGTGCCGGGTGGGGCCGTCGATCACCGCCGACTTGGCCTTGGCGGCCTCCTTGCGGGCCGTCTTCACCGCGTCGTCCCCCGACGGGGCTCCCGCCGCGGGCTTACCGGCTGCAGGAGCACCGGGACGGGCGCCCTGGCCGCTCGGGGTCGAGACCGGACGCGTGGCGGGTGCGCCTGCCGAAGCGCCCGGACGCGTTGCCGGACCACCTGCGGGCGTCGCGGGCCGAGCACCCGGACCGCTCGTGGGCGATGCCGGGCGTGTACCCGGCGCACCCGCGGGGGCACCCGGACGCGTCGCGGCACCACCGGCGGGCGACGCCGGACGGGTGCCAGGCGCGCCGGCCGGGGCACCCGGCCGAGTGCCTGCACCGTTGGCCTGGCCGCCGTTCTGCTGGGGACGCTGGCCCGGGGCCTGAGTCGGAGCCTGGGTCGGCCGACCACCCTGCGGCGCGGCCGGGGCGGCACCGCCCTGCGGCGGAGCACCTGCGGGCCGCGATCCCTGCGCGGGCGTCCCCGGTGTCGTGCCGGACGGCGGAACCTGGGCCGGACGGGACGGCCCGGTCGGCTGCTGCCCCTGCGGCGCCTGCCCCTGCGGGCGCGGCGGTGTCTGGCCCGTGCCCTGTGCGGGCGGGGCCGGCCGGTCCTGGCCGGGAGCTTTGCCGGGGGCCTGCTGCGCGGGGGCGGCGGGCTGTCCCGGTGCCGACGCCGCCGGAGCGTCGGGCTTGGCAGGCGCCGGTGCGTCGGGCTTGGCGGGCGCCGGGGTCGACGGCGCCGGTGACGGAGTCCCGTTCGCCCCCTCCGGCTTACCTGCCTGCGGCTGAGCGCCCGGACCGGCAGGTGGCCCCTGCCGGTCGCTGCTGGGCTGGTTGGGAGTGCTCACTAAGACTCCTTCGATCCGTCACTCGCGGCGGTGTCGGACTCATCGGGTTCATCGGCGTTGCGCGCGATCGCGAGCAGGGTGTCACCGTCCCCGAGATTCATCAACCGCACGCCCTTGGTCTGTCGGCCGGCCTTCCGCACCTGCTTGGCCGCGGTGCGGATCACTCCCCCGCCGGAGGTGATGGCGTAGAGCTCGTCGTCGTCGTCGACGATGAGCGCTCCGACCAGGGTGCCACGGCGCTTGTCGTACTGAATGGTCAGCACGCCCTTGCCGCCGCGGCCCTGGACCGGGTAGTCCTCCATGGCGGTGCGCTTCGAGTACCCACCCGAGGTCGCGACCAGGAGATAGGTGCCGTCACGCACGACGTTCAGCGAGAGCAGTTCGTCGTCGCCGTTGAAGCGCATGCCCTGCACGCCGGAGGTGGCGCGACCCATCGGCCGCAGCGCCTCATCGGTGGCGGAGAAGCGGATCGACTGACCCTGCGCCGACACCAGCAGCAGATCGTCCTCCGAGGAGGCGAGCACGGCACCGACCAGCTCGTCCTCGCCGCGCAGGTTCACCGCGACGATGCCACCGCTGCGGTTGGAATCGAAGTCGGTCAGCTTCGACTTCTTGACCAGGCCGTTGCGGGTGGCGAGCACCAGGTACGGCGCGTCCTCGTAGGTCTTGATCTGGATGATCTGGGCGATCCGCTCGTCCGGCTGGAAGGCGAGCAGGTTCGCGACGTGCTGGCCGCGTGCGGTGCGGCTGGCCTCGGGCAGCTCGTAGGCCTTCGCCCGGTACACCCGGCCCTTCGTGGTGAAGAACAGGATCCAGTCGTGGGTCGAGCTGACGAAGAAGTGCTTGACGATGTCGTCCTGCTTGAGCCCGGCGCCCTGGACACCCTTGCCGCCGCGCTTCTGCGACCGGTAGAGATCGGTCTTGGTGCGCTTGGCGTAACCGGTCTCGGTGATGGTGACCACCACGTCCTCGCGGGCGATCAGGTCCTCGTCGTTGACGTCGCCGTCGGCCGCGATGATGCGGGTGCGCCGGTCGTCGCCGTACTTGTCGACGATCTCCTTGAGCTCGTCGCGCACGATCGCTCGCTGACGCTCCGGCTTGGCCAGGATGTCCTGGTAGTCCGCGATCTCGCGCTCGATCTCGGCGAGTTCGTCGATGATCTTCTGACGCTCGAGGGCCGCGAGGCGGCGCAGCTGCATCGCGAGGATGGCGTCGGCCTGGATATCGTCGACGGTGAGCAGCTCGATCAGTCCGGCCCTGGCGATGTCGACGGTCTGCGACGCCCGGATGAGCGCGATGACCTCGTCGAGCGCGTCGAGCGCCTTGACCAGGCCGCGCAGGATGTGGGCCCGCTCCTCCGCCTTGCGCAGCAGGTACCTGGTGCGCCGGACGATCACTTCGAGCTGGTGCGTGGTGTAGAGACGGATCATCTGATCCAGCCGCAGGGTGCGCGGCACCCCGTCGACGATGGAGAGCATGTTGCAGCCGAAGCTGGTCTGCAGCTGGGTGTGCTTGTAGAGGTTGTTCAGCACCACCTTCGCCACCGCGTCGCGCTTGACGGTGACGACGATCCGCATGCCGACGCGGTCCGAGGACTCGTCGTGGATGTCGGAGATGCCTGCGATCTTCGCGTCCCGCACCTGCTCGGCGATCGAGGTGATCAGGTTGTCCGGGTTCACCTGGTAGGGCAGCTCGGTGATCACGATCGTGGTGCGCCCCTTGGCGTCCTCCTCGATCTCCACCACGCCGCGCATCCGGACCGAGCCGCGGCCGGTGTGGTACGCGTCGCTGATGCCCTGGCCGCCGACGATCAGGCCCGCGGTCGGGAAGTCCGGTCCCTTGATCCGCTCCATCACCGCCGCCAGGGTGGCTTCCTCGTCGGCCTCGTAGTTCTCGAGCGCCCAGTAGATGGCCTCCGCGACCTCGCGCAGGTTGTGCGGCGGGATGTTGGTGGCCATACCGACGGCGATACCGCCGGAACCATTGATCAACAGGTTGGGGATACGGCTGGGGAGAACCGTCGGCTCTTGCGTCTTGCCGTCGTAGTTCGGCGCGAAATCGACGGTGTCGTGGTCGATTTCGCGGAGCATCTCCATCGCGAGCGGCGTGAGCCTGCACTCGGTGTAACGCATCGCGGCCGCGCCGTCGTTGCCACGGGAGCCGAAGTTGCCCTGGCCGTCGACGAGCGGGTAACGCAGCGACCACGGCTGGGCCATACGGACCAGGGTGTCGTAGATCGAGGTGTCGCCGTGCGGGTGGTAGTTACCCATCGTGTCGGCGACCGGTCGCGCGGATTTCACGTAGCCGCGGTCCGGGCGGTACCCGTTGTCGTACATCGCATAGAGCACGCGGCGGTGCACGGGCTTGAGGCCGTCGCGCACGTCCGGCAGAGCACGGCCCACGATCACGCTCATCGCGTAGTCGATGTAGCTGCTCTGCATCTCTTGCTGAATGTCGACGGGCTCGATGCGGTCGTGCCCCGTCCCCTCAGGCGGCAACGTGGTGTCGGTCATGAGCTCCTCTTCTACTCGGCTTCGCGTCTCCTCGCGGACTGGCCGCCTCGCAGGATGTCGCGCAACCACCCGAGTCTATAGGTGCAGGTCAGCTAGACCCGGCATCACTCGCGGATTGTCGGCAGTTACCACGGTGAACACACCGCGACAGCGCTCGAGTCCGCAGGTCGACCGGTCGATCGCCGGGTCACCCGAAGTCGGAACCGGCCCCCCGTCGAGGACGGGAGGCCGGGGTCGGCGCCGCGCATCGCGGCACCGAAACAGGAGAGAACAGTGTTACCCGACCGGCTGACCAAGCCGACGCAGGGCGTACTCGGTGATCGCGACCAATCCGCCCTTGGCCGACTCCCGATCGCGGGCGTCGATGGACATGATCGGCACATCGGCCGACACCGCGAGCGCCTGCCGGATGTCCTCGAGCGGGTACCGCGGTGCATCGTCGAACTCGTTGACCGCCACCAGGAACGGCAGCTTGCGGGCCTCGAAGAAATCGACGGCGGCGAAGCTCTCGTCGAGCCTGCGGGTGTCGATCAGCACGATCGCGCCGATGGCGCCGCGGATCAGGTCGTCCCACATGAACCAGAACCGGTGCTGTCCCGGCGTCCCGAACAGGTACAGGACCAGGTCGTCGGCCAGGCTGATGCGGCCGAAGTCCATCGCGACGGTCGTGGTGGCCTTCTGCGGTACCCCGGTGAGGTTGTCGACGCCGTCGGAGGCGTTCGTCACCAGCGCCTCGGTCCGGAGCGGCACGATCTCGGAGACGGCCCCGACCAGGGTTGTCTTGCCCACGCCGAATCCGCCGGCGATCACGATCTTTGTCGAGGTGACCCGATTCTGCTGGGCGCTAGATTTGGCGAAGTCCACCGAGGACCCTTTCGATGAGTTCCCGACGCTCGCTGTCGCTCGCGTCTTCTTGCAGAGTGGCCAGGATTCGCAGGTGGCCGGCCTCGACGAGGTCCGCCACCAGCACGCGCGCCACCCCGATGGGGACGCCAACCCGGGCGGCGATCTCCGCGAGCGAGGGCGATTGCGCGCACAACACCACGATGGTCGCCTCGATGTCGCCCAGCTCCCAGTTCCGGTTCTCCGGATCGGGCAAAACCTGGATCAGCGCCTCCAGCGCCAGCTCCACCGCGGGTTTCGTGCGCCCTGATGTGAGGGAGTACGGCCGGACCAGGCTGGGCCCGGTCCCCGTCTCTGCGTTGTGCTGCTCGTCCATGGCCACCTCGGAATCAGGTCCCGATACCGGCTCGCGGCGTCGCCTGCACCGAGGCGCCGACGCGATCGACCAGGAGCGCCATCTCGTAACCGACCTGGCCGATGTCGCAACCCGACGACGTCAGCGTGGCGAGGTGCGAGCCGTCGCCGACGCTCATCAGCAGCAGGTACCCGTGCTGCATCTCGACGACGGACTGGAGGACGCCGCCGCCCTCGAACAGCCGGGAGACCCCGGCCGACAGGCTCGCCAGCCCCGACGTGACCGCCGCAAGCTGCTCGGCGCGGTCCAGCGGCAGGTGCGCACTTCCGGCCATGAGCAGGCCGTCCGCCGACACCAGCACGGCGTGCGAGACGCCCGGCACCTCACGCGCGAAGTTCGAAACCAACCAATCGAGCGAGTAGCCGCCCGCGGATCCCTGATCCATGTTGAGCGCGGATCCCTGATCCATGTTCATCTGTCTCCTTAGATGCTGTTGCGTTCGGCATGGCTGGCGGCACGACCGTCGCGGATGCCCTTTTGGTGGCGGCTGAGCTTCTCGCGGATGGCGTCCGGGTCGCGCAGCTTGGCAGTGATCTTGTCAGCCCCGTTGACTCCACCCGGAACCAACTGGTGTCCCGGCTGCCGCTGTGGGAGTCCGGACTCGGTGTGAGCCTCCACACGAGGGGCGCTGGCGCGCTGTGCGGCGTTCCAGCCCTCGTCCGCGGCCGAGGTCCAGTTCTTGCTGCCCTCCCCCGGCGTCGGCGTCGCCAACCAGTCCGAGACGATGCCGGTCTCGACCATGCCGCTGAAGATCGGCGTGGTCTCCTGCGGGTGCAGGATCGGGCGCAGCGGCTCGACATTCGCGCGCGGCTGGAAGAACGACGCGGTCTTCTGCGGGTTGACGCGGTAGCGGTGCTGAGTGGTGCCCGCGGGCTCCATCCCCTCCGCCCTCGCGGCCGGTTCGGCGGGCGCAAATTCGACGTCCGGGGTGGGCACAGGAGCCGGAGCCGGAGCGCTCACCTCCGGATTGAGCTGGGGCAGACCGGTTGTCGCACCGGGAGTGCGCTGCGGCAGACCGCTCGCACCGGGGGTCCGTTGCGGGAGACCGGCGGTCGGGGCCAGCGGACTCGGCTGCGGCGACGGGCTCGGTGCGGACGGGCTCGGTGCGGACGGGCTGCCCTGAGGCAGACCCTCCTGTGCGGCCGAAGCGCGCTGCGCCAGAACACCCAGCATCGCCGGAGTCCGCCGCGGCAGCCCGTTGGGCTCGGCCGGGGCGCGCTGCGGCAGCCCGTTGGGCTCGGCCGGAGTGCGCTGCGGCAGGCCATTGGGCTCGGCCGGAGTGCGCTGCGGCAGCCCGTTCGGCTCGGCCGGAGTGCGCTGCGGCAGCCCGATCGGACCAGTGGTCAGCGGTCCCGGACCCACGGTGACGGTGACCGGGACGGCAGGTTCCGCAACGGCGGGCTGTTCCCCGGTGACGGGGTAACCGTCGGAATCGACCGCTCCCTGTGGACCCGTCATCCCCATCGACATCGGCGAGACGAGTGCGCTGTGCGGGACGTGCACACTGACCGTCACGCCCTGGTTGCGGACGGTGTCGAAGGTCGGTCGCATCCGCACCGTCAGGCCGTGGTGGTCCGCGAGCCGGCTGGCCACGAACAGACCCATGTGGCGGGCCGTCTCGGGGCTCACCTCGCCACCCGAGGCGAGGCGGTCGTTGATCACCGCCATCTCCGCCGCGGGGATACCGATTCCGCGGTCCGTGATCTCGAGCAGGAGCCCGCCGTCGACGGCACGCGCGAAGTTGAAGGTCACCTTGCTGTCCGGCGGGGACGCCCGCAGCGAGTTGTCCAGCAGCTCGGCGAGCAGGTGCACGACGTCGATGGCGACGGCGCCGCTGATCGCGCCCTGCGGCGTGGCCTTGACCTCGACCCGCTGGTAGTCCTCGACCTCGGACATCGCGGCGCGCACGACGTCACCGACCTGAACCGGGGCGGAATGGCCGCGTCGGGTCCTGGTGCCCGAGAGGATCAGCAGGTTCTCGCCGTTCCTGCGCATGCGGGCGGCGAGGTGGTCGAGCCGGAACAGGCTCTCCAACCGCTTGGGGTCCTTCTCCTCGAACTCCAGGTTCTCGATCAGACCGAGCTGCTGGTCGACGAGCGACTTGCTGCGCCGGGCGAGGGTCTCGAACATGTCGCCGATCTGCAGGCGCAGGTGTGCCTGCTCGCCTGCGAGCTTGAGCGCCTGACCGTGCATGTCGTCGACGGCGCGAGCGAGCTGTCCGATCTCCTCGTTGGTGTGCACCGGAATCGGTTCGAATTCGGTCACCGCCGTGACGTCGCCGACCTTGATCTGCTCGATCGCCTTCGGAAGGTCCTCGTTCGCCACCTGGAGCGCCCCGCGCCGGAGTCGGCGGATCGGGCGGATCAGCGATCGGGCCACCAACAGGCCGAGCACGATCGTCGCGAGCAGCGTTGCGAGCACCACGGCGGCGTCGCGCATCGCCGCGGAACGGGTCTCGTTCGCCTTCGCGGCGACCTTGTTGGTGATCGAGCTCGTCGAGTTCTTGATCAGGTTGGTGTAGATCTGCTGGCTGGCGATCATCGAATCGCGCAGCTCGAACAGGGGCGGCTGACCGGCGGGCGCGGCGGACACCATGTCGGTGCGGTCCTTGACCGCCTGACGCAGCGTGGTCAGGGTCGGGTCGTCCTCTGGAAAGTAGCGGGCCAGGACGTCGATGAGGGCCAACTCGGAACCGTTGGCCGAGATCAGCGCGGTATTGGGGGCCTTCGGGTTCTCGACGAGCGCGAGGATCGCCATCGTCTGTCCGAAGAGGCGGCGCTGCGCGGCCCAGGCGTCGACGAGCCGGTTCCCCTCTTTGAGGATCGTGTCGTCACCGATGGGGGAGATGACATCCGAGACGGTCTTGGCAGCGTCGTCCTGGATCGCGACGGTGCGGGCCGCGACCTCCTCGACGCCCATGTTCGCGATCTGCCCACGGAGCGCCTCGGTCTCGGCGATCAACCGTTCCACGTTGGCCACCACGGCGGGGTCCAGGTCGGGGTTCGCCGCCGTCTCGCGCATCGCGGCCATCATCTCGGTGACCTGTTCGGCGTCGGACGGGGATCCCGTGCGCGAAATGGCACCGCCGACGTACAGACCGAATGCGGTGTCCATGGCCAGCAGCGGCGCGACGATGGAGGTCTGGTCAGCCGCCTCGCTGAAGTGGTCGGCGGCGCTGAGCTCTTCCTGTACTCGGAGGGCACCGAGCACCATGGCGACGGTGACCGGGATCGCGACCACCGCGGTGACCTTCCAACGCAGGCGCCATCCATCGAGGTTCCACAGCCTGTTCGGCGGCGGTGTCTCAGTGTTCATGTTGCAAACTCACTTTCCTCCCAGGTCCGGCACGACGGCCTGCATTCGTGCCGTACGCCCGATCGCGGAAAGCGAGTTCGCCGGGGTACGAGTCGAGACAGACGCCTAGGCGGTACAGAAGTGTAGATGCCCAAGCGTTACACGTCGACATTTGAATGTTCCCAAGAAGTTATCGTTTCGTTATACAGGTAGTTGAAGCCGAGAAAATTGCGGCGCAACCGGCATCACTGACACCACTGGCACCACAACCAAATCAGCCGGGTCATGCGTTGTGACTCACATCACTATGCATGACCCGGCCGATGGGATGAAATCAGACGTCGAGGAAGCGGACATCCTTCGCATTTCGGGTGATGAAGCTGCGCCGGGCCTCGACGTCCTCGCCCATCAGGACGCTGAACAACTCGTCGGCGGCGGCTGCGTCGTCCAGCGTCACGAGACGGAGCACCCGGACGCTCGGGTCCATCGTGGTCTCCCACAGTTCCTTGGCGTTCATCTCGCCGAGGCCCTTGTAGCGCTGGATGCCGTCGTCCTTGTTGATCTTCTTGCCCGACTGCATGCCGGCCTCGAGCAGGCCGTCGCGCTCACGGTCGGAGTACGCGAATTCCGGCTCGGACCGCTGCCACTTCAGCTTGTACAGCGGCGGCTGCGCGAGGTAGACGTGGCCGTGCTCGATGAGCGGCCGCATGAAGCGGAACAGCAGCGTCATCAGCAGCGTCGAGATGTGCTGGCCGTCGACGTCGGCGTCGGCCATCAGCACGATCTTGTGGTACCGCAGCTTCGCGAGGTCGAACTCGTCGTGGATGCCGGTGCCGAACGCCGTGATGATCGACTGGACCTCGTTGTTCTTGAGGACGCGGTCGATCCGGGCCTTCTCGACGTTGATGATCTTGCCGCGCAGCGGGAGGATCGCCTGGTACATCGAGTCGCGGCCGGACTTCGCCGAGCCGCCTGCGGAGTCGCCCTCCACGATGTAGATCTCGGACTTGCTCGGGTCGTTGGACCGGCAGTCGGCCAGCTTGCCTGGCAGACCGCCGAGGTCGGTCGCGCTCTTGCGGCGGACCAGCTCGCGGGCCTTGCGGGCCGCCAACCGGGCCTGCGACGAGGAGACGGCCTTGTTCACGATCGTCTTGGCGTCCGCGGGGTTGGACTCGAGCCAGTGCGAGAGGTGCTCATTGCACGCCTTCTGCACGAACGACTTGACCTCGGTGTTGCCGAGCTTGGTCTTGGTCTGCCCCTCGAACTGCGGCTCGCCGACCTTCACCGAGATGATCGCCGCCAGACCCTCGCGGATGTCGTCGCCGGAGAGCGCCTGGTCCTTCTCCTTGACGAGCTTCTTCTCCTTGGCGTACTTGTTCACCGTCGCGGTCAGCGCGGCGCGGAAACCCTCTTCGTGGGTGCCGCCCTCGTGGGTGTTGATGGTGTTGGCGAAGGTGTGCACGGACTCCGAGTAACCGGAGTTCCACTGCATCGCGACCTCGAGCTCGTGGCCGGTACCCTTCGCGGTGAAGCCGACCACCGAGTTGTGGATCGACTGCTTGGTGCGGTTGATGTGCCGCACGTAGTCCTCGAGGCCGCCGGGGTAGTGGTACGTCCGGGTGCGGACGGACTGGACCTCGGGTGCCTTCGCCGCGTCAGCGTCGTACTCGGCCTCGGCCGCGACCTCCTCGTCGGTGATCCGCTCGTCGGTGAGGGTGATGGTCAGTCCCTTGTTGAGGAACGCCATCTCCTGGAGCCTGCGCGCGACGGTTTCCGCGCTGTAGGTGGTGGTCTCGAAGATGTCCGGGTCCGCCCAGAACCGAACGGTGGTGCCGGTGCGGTTGGTCGCGCCGCCCTCGACCAGGGCCCCTGGCACCGCCAAGGTGTACGTCTGCGACCACTCGCGGCCGTCGCGCGCGATCTCCAACTCGACCTTGCTGGAGAGGGCGTTGACCACCGAGATGCCGACGCCGTGCAGGCCGCCGGACACCGCGTACGAGTCCGAGTCGAACTTGCCGCCCGCGTGCAGCTGGGTCATGACGACCTCGACGGTGGGGACACCGGAGGCGTGCATCGCGACCGGGATGCCACGGCCGTCGTCGACGACCTGGATGCCACCATCGGCCATCAGGGTGACGCCGACCGTCGAGGCGTAGCCCGCCATCGCCTCGTCGACCGAGTTGTCGACGACCTCCCAGATCAGGTGGTGCAGGCCCCGCTCACCGGTGGAACCGATGTACATGCCGGGGCGCTTGCGCACCGCCTCGAGCCCCTCGAGAACGGTGATGGAGGAAGCGCCGTAGTCCTTGTTGGGAGTGCTCTTGTCTGATTTCTGGGCAGCCACGGGCGGGTTGCACTCCTTCTCGTCTCCAAGGCGGTCGCGACCTGTCGAGCGTCGGCCGCGGGGTTCCCGGCCCATCTTACTGTCACGTGCGTGGTCGGGGCCGCCAATGACACCCCTGACGTCCCCGTGGGCGCATTTTCGACCTCTTCGGTAGGTCGGAAGCTGGGTGGCGCGATCAGGAGTTGGCGGCGGTACCGTCCTCGCTGTCCCGAGCGATGACGGCGTCGACGAACTCCACGCTCAGCCGGGCGAGATCGGCCGCGTGGGAGATCGGGGACCAGTGACCGGCCGGGATCTCGCGGCGCCGCAGGTCCGGCACCCACCGATCGATGTCCTCGTAGCCGACGGGACGCACCGCGCGGTCGCGGGTGCTCAGGATCAGCTGGACCGGAACCGTGGTGCGCCGCTCCGCCGGGTGTCGCAGCTTCGGCCGGATGTTGGCCCGGTACCGCTTGAGTCCAGTGATCATGTCCGAGCGCAGGGTCGGTGCGGGATGCACGAGCGCCGGGTCCAGGCCATCGAAGAACCGCAGGAAGGTCGGCCAGATCCGCGATATGCCGAGTCGGAACGGCAGCGGTCCGAGCCCCGGCGTCTGGAACAACACCGTGTAGGCCGAGGCGACGGCCTGGGTCAGGCGCTTGTAGACCCCTCGCGGGGTGGGGTTGGTGAATCCGGCCCGCAGCCAGGTTCCCAGGTGGTCGAGGTTGGGCCCCGAGACGGAGGTGTACGACGCGATCCGGCGCTCGGCGCCCGGCTCGCACACCGCCTGCCAGCTCTCCACCGATCCCCAGTCATGGGCCAGCAGGTGCACGGGCCGATCGGGGCTGACGGCATCGAGCACCGCGAACAGGTCCTGCGCCAGGAATTCCAGCCGGTAGTCCGCGACCGCGGTCGGCACCGTGGACCGGCCCGAGCCGCGGGTGTCGTAGCTGACCACCCGGAACCGGTCCGTCAGGTGCGGCACCACGTGCTGCCAGAGCTGGTGGGTGTCCGGCCAGCCGTGCACCAGCACCAGCGTCGGTCCGGTCGGATTGCCCTGCTCGAACACCGCCAGCTCGACCGAGCCGCTGCGGACGGAGCGGGCAACAGCCGGCCTGATCGAGTGAGAGTCGTTGGTACTGTTGGTCATTGGGTAGTCCTTACCGTCAGAGATCGAGGACCAGGAGCTCGGACCCGGTCGATCGGGACACACAGATCAGCATCGAATCCTCGCGCTCCTCGTCGGTCAGACGGGTCTCGCGATGGTCCGGCTCGCCCGAGATGACCCGGACCTTGCAGGTGCCGCAGAAACCCTGCTGGCACGAGTACCCGACCCCGGGCAGCCGCTGCTTGATCACCGACAGGGCGGATTCGTCGGCGGGCACTGCCAGTATCTCGCCCGTGCTCGCGAGCTGGACCTCGAACTCGGTTCCGTCCAAAACCGGTGGCGCACCGAATCTCTCGAAGTGCAGCGAGGTCGCGGGGCTGTTCACGAAAGCCCTCCGCACGGTCTCGAGCATCGGGGTCGGCCCACAGCAGTAGACGGCCCCGCCCGCGGCCGCACGACCCAGCAGATCCTCCTCGGTCGGGATTCCGTACTCATCGTCCGGTCTTACGAAAACCCTTGCAGGATCCCATGATTCGATCTCGTCCAGGAAAGGCATCGACTCTCGCGAACGGCCGGAGTAGACGAACTGCCAGTCCATCCCGATCTCGCGTGCGGCCCGCACCATCGCCACGATCGGTGTGATGCCGATGCCGCCCGCGATGAACAGCGCCTTTCCCTCACCGACGAACGGGAACCCGTTGCGGGGCCCGCGGACGGTCACCGTGGTACCCGGCTGCAGGCCGTGCATCTCGATCGAGCCGCCGCCGCCGTCCGGAATGGAGCGCACCGCGATGCGGTAATGGGTCCGGTCCGCCGGGTCCCCGCAGAGCGAGTACTGCCTGCGACGCCCGGACGGGAGGTGGAAGTCCAGATGGCAGCCGGGCTGCCACGCCGGCAGCTCGGCGCCGTCCGGTGCGGCGAAGGTCAGCGCCGCGACGTTCTCGTCCTGGGCCACGATCGTCCGGTCCGACACCACCAGGGTCATCGCGGTGTCCGGGTTGTGGCCGGCGTGCTCCGGCTTGTAGTCGAAGCGGGCCACCACCCCGAGGTACCTGTCCACGACCGAACCGAGGATCGACATCACCCGGTCGTTCCGATCGCGTCCGCGCAGGTCCCGCGGCCTGCCCTCGATGCTGCGTGCCCGTTCCGCGCTCATCGTCGTCATCGCGGCGCTACTTGGCCGCGGTCTGGGCGGCGGGCGAGGAGGCGAGGTAGGCGACGGCCTGCGCGGTGGATCCCTCCTGCGACGGGTGGTACGAGCGGCTGAAGTAGCGGCCCATCCGCACGGCGAGCTCCCTCGGGCCGGGCAGGACGCCTCGCCTGCCCGCGGCCAGGTAATCGGAGAGGTGCGGCTTGCGCCGGTGCGGCGCCCACTGGGCGAGCTCGGGGTCGTTCGCCATCAGGAACCGTGTGCCCCGAACCCAGAGGTACACGATCGCCGGGGTGGCCACGAGCTGGGTGCGGAGACGTCGGGATTCACGCTTGTCGAAGTAGCGCATCAGGTCATACGCGACGCTGCGGTGCTCGACCTCCTCCGATCCGTGCCAGCGCAGCAGGTCGAGCATGGTCGGGTGCGGATTCGCCCGGTCCAACCCCTTGGCGTTGAGCACCCAGTCGCCGAGGAAGGCGGTGATGTGTTCGATCGCCGCGATCAGGGCGAGGCGCTCGATCAGGTAGTTCTCCTTGCGCCGGGCGGTGAACGGCCGCGGTCCGAGCAGCCGGAAGAACACCCATTCCATCTGGGACGTGAAGGGGGTGGGATCGAGGCCCTGCTTCTTGAGGTGCTCGAGGACGCCTGCATGCGACTGCGAGTGCATGGCCTCCTGGCCGATGAAGCCGGCGACGTCGTCCCGCAACTTCTCGTCCTCGATCAGCGGCAGCGCTTCCTTGAACGTCTCGACGAACCAGTCCTCCCCCGCGGGGAGCAGCAGGTGCAACACGTTGAAGACGTGGGTGGTGAACGGATCCCCCGGGATCCAGTGCATCGGCAGGTCCGACCAGTCGAACTCCACATCACGGGCCTGCAAAAGGATGTGATCCGGCTCGGTGAGGTGCGCGCTCTCGATGGACATCGGAATCTCCTCCGGCACCCGATCCCGGGATGCCTGTGACACGGGTCATTCACTGTATGGCGAAGTAACCGTAACACGGAGTTATACGTACATCTAGGGGTCGATCAGCCGTAGGTGTCCCGCGGCCCGCGGCCCTTGATGTGCCGTTCCCCCTTGCGCCAGCTCGGAGCGCTCGGGCCGGTGATCCGCAGGCTCGTCACGATCCCGTCGCCGACCGCAGCGGCGATCTTCGCCAGGATCTGGGACTGCATCATCCGCAGCTGGGTGGCCCAGGCCGTCGACTCGGCGGAAATGCTCAGCACGCCCTCGCGCAGCGCGACCGGTTCCGCATGCGCCGAGATGTCCTCGCCGACCACCTGCGGCCAACGGCCGAGGACCGTGCCCTCGGCCACCCGCGGCGACCAGCCCCGGTTCTTCGCGACCAAGCCCGTCAACGCCCCGAACGGCTGCGGATCCCGTCCGTCCGGCCCCGCGCCCGACCAGCCCCGTCGACCGGTGCCGGCTCGCAGCCGCGGCTTCGGCGAGGACCTGCCCTGCCCGACGGACTTCCCACTCGCCTTCGCGGCCGCGCGCGCCTCTTCCAGCGCCCGCCGGGCGAGGTCGATTCCGCGCAGCTCGGGCACCGGTTCGGCGCTCGCGGGCTGCGCCGGTTCCGGCCCCGCACCCCCGGCCGGGGTCGACTCGTCTGTCATCCGTGCTCGCCTCCGTTCGTCCGTCGATGATAGGGGCAGCTCACACGAGTCGTGAGATTCTCCCGGCCGCGGTGCTGACCGCCTCGATGCCGAACCGTCGCGCATCCAGTTCGGCGGGCACGTCCTCCGCGACGGCCGCGGTGATGAGTACCTGCTCCGCATCCGCCGCCACCGCGGCCAGCGCGGTCCGCCGGGTGCGGTCGAGCTCGGCGAAGACATCGTCGAGCATCAGCACCGGATCGGCGCCGTCGGCGCGCAACAACGCGAACGCCGCGAGCCGCAGCGAGAGGGCGAACGACCAGGACTCGCCGTGACTGGCGAAGCCCTTGGCCGGCTGATCGCCGAGATGGAGCTCGAGGTCGTCGCGGTGCGGCCCGACCAGACACACCCCGCGATCGATCTCGCGCTGCCTCGACACGGCCAGCTCGTTGAGGAAGCTCGCCTCGAGCAACTCGGTGTCGTCCCTGATCCAGTGGTGGTCCGGATCGACGAGCTCGGGCGGCATCGAGTCGCCGAGGCTGCTGCGGTAGCGGATCGCCGCCGGCCGGGACTCCGGGGCGATGCCGCGATAGGAGCTCGCGACATGCGGGCCCAACTCGGCGACCAACCGCAACCGGCCTGCCAGCAGTTCGGCCCCGTGCGCCGCGAGATGCCCGTCCCAAACATCAAGGGTAGCAAGGGCACTCGCTCCGTCGGTGGATCGGGTGCCGCGCCGTAACGCGCCGCCCGCGGTCTTGAGCAGGGCTGATCGCTGCCGCAGCACCTTCTCGTAGTCCGCCTTGACCGCGGCCATCCGTGGCAACCGGGAGCAGAGCAGTTCGTCGAGATAGCGGCGCCGATCCCCCGGGTCGCCCCGCACCATGGACAGGTCCTCGGGCGCGAACAGCACGCTCCGCAGAACGCCGAGGATCTCGCGCGGACGCCGCAGCGGCGATCCGTTCATCCGCGCGCGGTTGGCCCGGCCGTCGTTGATCTCGAGGTCGATCGCCAGCTCGCGGCCGTCGTTGACGACCGCCGCACCGATCTGGGCCTGGGTCGCGCCCGCCCGGATGAGCGGAGCATCGGTGGATACCCGGTGCGAGGACAGCGAGGACAGGTAGCCGAGTGCCTCGAGCAGGTTGGTCTTGCCGTGCCCGTTCGGCCCGACGAACAGGGTCACCCCGGGTCCGGGTTCCAGCGCGATGGCGTCCCAGGAACGGAAATCCCGGAGCGTGAACTTACGAACGAACACCTATCCGGATTCCGACACCCGCTGTACCGCGTGACCACCGAACTGGTTGCGCAGCGCCGAGACGGCCTTCATCGCGGGCGAGTCCGACTGCCGCGAGGCGAACCGGGCGAACAGCGCCGCGGAGATCACCGGGGCAGGCACGGCATGGTTGATCGCTTCCTCGACGGTCCAGCGACCTTCGCCGGAATCCTCTGTGTAACCGGAGATTTCAGCAAAATTGGGGTCTTCGTCCAGTGCCTTGACCAGGAGATCGAGCAACCAGGAACGGACGACGGTGCCTTTGGTCCAGGCCCGCAGGACGCCGTGCACATCGGTGACCAGGTCCTCCGCCTCGAGCAGTTCGAAGCCCTCGGCATAGGCATGCATCAGGCCGTACTCGATGCCGTTGTGGATCATCTTCGAGTAATGCCCGGCGCCGACGGGGCCGGCGTGGACGAATCCATCCGCCCGCTCACCCTCGGGCCGGAGGGCATCGAAGATCGGCATCACTCGGGCGACATCCTCGTCCGAGCCGCCGACCATCAGGCCGTATCCGTTCTCCAGACCCCAAATGCCACCGGACACACCACAATCGAGGTACCCGATGCCGTGTTCGGCCAGTAGGTCGGCATGGATCTTGTCTTCGGTGAAGCGGGAATTGCCGCCGTCGATCACCAGGTCGCCGTCGTCGAGGACGGTGGCCAGCGCCGTGATGGTCTCGCGGGTCACCGTGCCGGAGGGGACCATTACCCAGACCACCCTGGGTGCCTGCAGCGCGCCGGCCAGTGCGGCCAACGACTCGACGTCGGTCACCTCGGGACGGGGGTCGTAACCGATCACCTCGTGACCGTGCGTGCGCAGTCGATCGCGCATGTTGAAACCCATCTTGCCCAGACCGACCAGTCCCAGCTGCATTGTTCGGTGTCCCTTCACTCGCGGTCGGTGCTGCTACGGCGGCCTTTCCGGGTCAGCCGGGCAGGCGGACGGGCATCAGCAGGTAGGTGTAATCGGTTTCGGGCGCAGCGAACGTGCCGGATTCACTCGGCACCGGCTCCTCTTCGGGGGCCGGTCTCAGCACCGCGGGCCTGCTGGGAGTGGTGAACCCGAACGAGACCCGTTCGGTGTGCAGCGAACCGAGGCCGTCGATCAGGTACCCCGGGTTGAAGGCGATGGTGAGGGGTTCGCCCAGGAACTGTGCCTCGAGCGCCTCCTCGGCGCGGCCGGCATCATCGCCACCGGCGGCGAGCAGCAGTCCGTCCGCGGAGAACTGCATCCGGACCTGGGCACCCCGCTCGGCGACGAGGGACACACGCTTGATTGCCTCGACCAGCGGCGTCACCTCGACGGTGGCGATGGCGGTGTGCTCCGTCGGCAGCAGCTGGCGGAACTTCGGGAACTCGGCGTCGAGTAGGCGGGTGGTGGTGCGCCTGCCCTCGCCGACAATTCCGAGCAGACCCTCGGATCCGACCGAGGAACCCACGCCAAATGCCAGCTCAACGGGCGAACTCGAGACTCCACCAAGGGTTTTCGCGGATTCGGAGAGGGTTTTCGCCGGGATCAGGACGGCCGCGGAGGTGTCGGGGTTCGCCGGGGTCCACTCGATCTGCCGGACCGCGAGACGGAACCGGTCGGTCGCCGCGAGCACCACGTTGGTGCCCTCGATCTCGACCCGGATGCCGGTCAGCATGGGCAGGGTGTCGTCCTTGCCCGCGGCGATCGCGACCTGGCTGATGGCCTCGGAGAAGACGTCGACCGGCAACGATCCGGTCTGCTGTGGCAGTTCAGGCAGCTGGGGGTAGTCCTCGACCGGCATTGTGGGCAGCGAGAACTTGGCGCTGCCACAGGAAATGAGAACTCGGGTGCCGTCGACGGTGACGTCGACCGGCTTCGCAGGCAGCGAGCGGGTGATGTCTGCGAGCAGCTTTCCGGAGACCAGGGATTTTCCTGGAACGGAGACCTCGGCGGAGATCCGGACCTGCGCGGAAACCTCGTAGTCGAAGCCGGAGATCGTCAGACCCTGGTCGTCGGCCGCGATCAGCACACCACCGAGAACAGGTACCGGAGGCCTGGACGGGAGGCTGCGGGCCACCCACGCGACGGAATCCGCGAAATCCTCCCGAGCGACACGAAACTTCATACTTCCAAGCTCCATCGCTCGGCTGATCCTCTCCGTAGGCATGGATATCTGCGGATGCCAGCAGTGTGACACGGCAGAAGCACACCGTATGCCCTTCGCGGCGAAGTTGAAAGCCGAAAGCCACGCCGGAACCGGGGTCAGCCGGCCGGTTCGGTTGGGTGTGAGCAGCCGTGGTCCACAGGACCTGTTTTCAAAGAGCGAATTACAAGTAGAGATCAGCAGTAGTAATAGGCACTGTGGATTCTGTGGACGAAGTGTGTAATCCGCTGGTCCGCCGGTGTGGCGCCGTGGGGATCAGTCCAGGTACGAAACGTGGACAGATGGGGGTCCGCTGTGGATGAGATTTTGTTGTTCACGACTCGGTCCCGGTTCATCCACAGGTTCACGGGGTTGTCCACAGGTTTGTCCACAGGTGTGAGTAGTTTTCATGAAGATCACAAAAGACGGCGAGTCGTGGGCGCGGCGGGTCCGAGGACAGGCCACGGGAACGGTCGAATGCGTCGAGGCGGCTGAATTACCGGTTCGGTGGAGGGCTGTCATTCCGGCGACGACACGGAACTGCCCGGGTGACACGAATCCGGCAGATAAAGGTGTGGGGCGTGCGACCCCCTGCGGCGCACGCCCCACCTATAACGATGGTCGTCATCGTGGGGGCGGGGCGCACGCGTAGTGCACTACCTGTTCCGCGGCCGGACTACCTGCGGGTGCCGTGCGGGTAGTCCGGCTTTCGCTCGCGACGCCGCCGTGGCGGGACGAGCGTCAGCGCTTGGAACGCTGTTTGACCCGGGCCGTCAGCTCCTGGACCTGGTCGTATACCTTCCGGCGTTCGGTCATCTCCTTGCGGATCTTCTTGTCCGCGTACATCACCGTGGTGTGATCGCGGCCGAAGGTCTGACCGATTTTCGGTAGCGAGAGGTCGGTCAGCTCGCGGCACAGGTACATCGCGATCTGTCGGGCCTGGGCGAGCGGGCGGGCCTTGCCGGGACCGCACAGGTCCTCGATGCTGATGGTGAAGTACTCGGCGGTCACCGCCATGATGGTCGCCGCGTTGATCTCGAGACTCGTCGAATCCGGCATCAGGTCGCGGAGGACCACCTCGGCCAGGGTCAGGTCGAGCGGCTGCCGGTTCAGCGACGCGAACGCGGTGACGCGGATGAGCGCGCCCTCGAGTTCGCGGATGTTGCGCTCGATCCGGCTGGCGATCAGCTCGAGGACGTCGTGCGGCACGTCGAGGCGGTCCATCCGCGCCTTCTTGCTGAGGATCGCGATGCGCGTCTCGAGCTCGGGCGGCTGGACATCGGTGATGAGGCCCCACTCGAACCGGGTCCGGAGTCGGTCTTCCAGGGTCGCCAGCTGCTTCGGCGGGCGGTCCGAGGACACAACGATCTGCTTGTTCGCGTTGTGGAGGGTGTTGAAGGTGTGGAAGAACTCCTCCTGGATACCCTCCTTGCCCTCGATGAATTGGATGTCATCGACGAGCAGCACATCGGTCTCGCGGTACCGGCGCTTGAAGGCGACCTTGCGGTCGTCACGGAGGCTGTTGATGAAGTCGTTGGTGAATTCCTCGGTGGAGACGTACTTGACCCGCATCCCGGGGAACAGCCGCTGCGCGTAGTGACCGGCGGCGTGCAGCAGGTGGGTCTTGCCCAGACCCGAGGCACCCCAGACGAACAGCGGGTTGTAGGCACGGGCGGGCGCCTCGGCGATGGCGACCGCGGCGGCGTGGGCAAACCGGTTCGACGCGCCGATGACAAAGGTGTCGAAGGTGTACTTCGCGTTCAGGCTGTTCCCGCCGGAGGCGGCGGGAGCGTCGGCGGGCGGCTTGGTGAAGTACGAGGGCCACGATTCGTTGACGCTTGCGATGGCCTCGCGGTCCTCGTCGAACTCCTCGTAGTCCAGCGTCTCGGAATCGGACGACTCGGACTCGGCCGCGCTGAGCCGCCGGCGGCGGAACGTCGGCACGCTGGGGGTGGACGGCTCGCCCGACGCCTCCTCGGCGACCGGTGGCGTCGGGGAGGCGGGTGCGACCGAAACCGATTCGACCGGGTCGGCCGACGGCGGCGCGATCCGGACACCGAGTCCTTCGACGCCCGCGGCGATGTGCCGGTTGAGTGCCTGCAGGATCGGTTCGCGCAGGTCGCGCTCGATCGCCTCCTGGACGAAGGACGACGGGACCGAGAGCAACGCGAATCCCTGTGCCAGGGTCAGCGGACGCACCAGCGCCAGCATGGCCTTCTGCGCCTTGGTCAGCTGCGGCCCGCCTTCGGGGGGTTCATCCGACGTCAACTCGGTGAGCACATCCACCCAGACCTGTTCCAGGGTGATTGCTTCCTCGGTCAACTCGTCCCTCCCCACATCGGTGTGGGAGGGAGACATACAGGGCTCATCACGATGTTGGCCGAGCTCTCCCACCCTGGGGATAACTTCCCCGCACAGAGATACGAATATGCCACCTGATCTGTAATTCCACACAATTATCCACAGATGTGGATAAAGCACAGGGCTGTGAGTAGAGGCCGCCCCTTGCGCGGTTGATCTTGAACTGCACGTACCTCACCTGCGACGATGGCCGCGGTCGGCCGATCCTGTCGTTCGGCCGAGGGGCGGTGTCCGGGCCGATTCGCGGATTCGTGCGTGTTAGTTGGCTTACAGGGCCGGGCCGCGGTGGTTGCGGTTCGGGCGGGCGGGTCGACGGCACACTCGGCGGTCGAACACAAGCATCCTCGGGGGCGTGGCGTGTCCCTGGGCGTCCGGGTTTGACCTTGCGTCCGGCGCTGCGTACCCTCGTACAGTCACCCGAAGTCGAGGTGGCGGTTGCCTGCTGGCCATCTCGGTCTGCTGGTCATCCGCCGGGATTTCGTCGCCGGGGACCACCAAATTTCAGTTACAGATGGCGTCGAACGGCGCCGATTATCTATGAGGAGTGTTCACCGTGGCCAAGGGCAAGCGGACGTTCCAGCCGAACAACCGACGCCGCGCGCGTGTTCACGGCTTCCGTCTCCGTATGCGTACCCGTGCCGGGCGCGCCATCGTTTCTGCGCGTCGCCAAAAGGGCCGCGCTACCCTCACCGCCTGATCCAGACTTCGGGAGCTCGGGGTGCTACCTGAGCCGCACCGGTTGCGTCGGAAGGCGGACTTCGCGTCCACCGTTCGGCGAGGTCAGCGGGCGGCCCGGCGAGATGTGGTTGTCCACGCTCTCGCCGGGGCGAATGCTGACGCACTGGTGAGTGACCCGGGTCCGCGATTCGGACTGGTGGTAAGCAAGGCTGTCGGGCCGGCGGTGATTCGACATCGAGTCGCACGCCGGCTTCGTCATATCTGTGCGGGCCTCGTGCACGAGATGCCCGAGGGTGTCAACGTGGTGATCCGTGCGCTTCCCGGCGCCGCGACCGCGTCCTCCGCGGACCTGGACCGGCAGTTGAGGTCCGGTCTTCGTAAACTCAACCTTCTTGTCAGCGTGGGTAATTCGGTATGACCGAAGCTTCTGGTGGCCCCCCGTCCTGGTGGACGGCGGTGCGGCGTGCCCCCGCGCGAACACTCATCTTCGTCATCGAGCTGTATCGCAGCTATGTGTCGCCCCTGCGCCTGCCGACCTGCCGGTTCACCCCCACCTGCAGCGAGTACGCGGTCGACGCCCTGCGTGAGCGCGGAGTCGTGATCGGCCTCGGACTGACCACGGTGCGCCTTCTCAAATGCGCGCCCTGGCACCCTGGAGGCTGGGATCCTGTTCCGTCGCGCAGGCCCCGTCGTGAGGAAACCCTTGCGACCGTCGGTGCCGCGCGATCCGGTAGAGATACTGGCAAGCAACCCCACTGTCTGATCGAAGTGGACGAACAGAGGAGTACATAGAGCCGTGCTCGACTTCATCTACTATCCGGTGTCCGGGATCCTGTGGGTCTGGCACAAGGTGTTCGGCGCGATCCCGTTCCTGGGGCCGAACAGCGGCATCACGTGGGCGCTGTCCGTCATGTTCCTCGTGTTCACGCTGCGTGCCATTCTGTACAAGCCCTTCGTCAAGCAGGTGCGCACCACCCGCCAGATGCAGGAGCTGCAGCCCCAGATCAAGGCGCTGCAGAAGAAGTACTCCAAGGATCGCCAGCGGATGGCGCTGGAGATGCAGAAACTGCAGAAGGAACACGGCTTCAACCCGATCATGGGTTGCCTTCCGGTACTGCTACAGGCCCCCGTCTTCATCGGCCTGTTCCACGTGCTCCGTTCGTTCAACCGCACCGGCACCGGCTACGGCCAGCTCGGCATGTCGGTGGAGGAGAACGCCAACACCGCGAACTACTTCTTCAGCCCCGCAGACGTCCAGTCGTTCCTCGAGGCCCGACTGTTCGGCGCGCCGATCTCGGTGGCCATCACCACGCCCCAGGCACAGCTCGAGACGTTCGGTCAGTACGGCACCGTCCCGACCGTGCTCAACATCGCGGCCGTCGCGATCCCGCTGATGGTGATCGCGTCCATCGCCACGCACTTCAACTCGCGTGCCTCGGTTGCCCGGCAGAGCGAGGCCGCCGCGGCCAACCCGCAGTCCGCGATCATGAACAAGCTTGCGCTGTGGGTCTTCCCGCTCGGTGTGCTCGTCGGTGGTCCGTTCCTGATGATCGCCATCCTGCTGTACTGGGTGGCCAACAACATCTGGACCTACGCGCAGCAGCACTTGGTCTTCCGTCGCATCGATGCGGAGGAAGAGGAGAAGAAGAAGGCAGCGCTCGAACGTCGCGCCGACAACGCACCGAAGCCCGGTGCACGACCGGACCAGGCGAAGAAGCGTAAGTCCGCGACCGTGGCCGAGTCCTCCCCCGACACCGAGCCGGCAGATGAGGCCGACGCGGGTAGCGGTACCGCCGCGGCCCCCGGCCAGGCCCCGAAGCCGGGGGCGCGCCCGCAAGGAAATCGCGGCAAGACCACCAAGCCCAAGCGCAAGCGCTGATTCAAGGAAAGTAGACGACGATGGCGAATGATCCGGAAATCGGACAGGACGGGGTAGACGAGGTCGTGTCGGACGTGGTGGTCGAGACCGAGCGCGAGGTCGTGGAGCCCGAGGTCGTGGAGTCGGAGGCAGTCGATGCCGAGGACGAGCTGATCGAGGAGGGCGAGATCGCGGGTGACTACCTCGAGCAGCTGCTCGATGTCCTCGATTTCGATGGCGACATCGATCTCGACGTCGAGGGTGACCGCGCGATGGTCAGCATCGACGGCGGTGACGACCTGTCGAAGCTGGTGGGCCGCAAGGGTGAGGTCCTCGACGCACTGCAGGAACTGACCCGCCTTGCTGTGCAGCAGGTGACCGGCGAGCGCAGCCGGCTGATGCTCGACATCGCGGGTTGGCGTGCGGGCCGTCGGACCGAGCTCAGCGAGATCGGCGTCGCGGCGGCGAAGCGGGTGCTGGAGTCGGGCGAGCCGGAGTCGCTGACGCCGATGACCCCCTTCGAGCGCAAGATCGTGCACGACGCCGTCGCCAAGATCGACGGCGTCTCCAGCGAGAGCGAGGGCGCCGAGCCCTCGCGCCGTGTGGTCGTTCTCAAGGATTGATCGGTCCGCATCGATGGATGTGGCCTGACGTTGATGGGTCCCCGCTTCCGAGCGGGGGCCCATCGTCGTTTCCCGGCCTCCAGGTGCGGGCTGAGCGCCCGAATTCCCTAGGGTGCCACCGGATTATCATCCGGGACGGCGGGCGGCATACCGGACCCGTAGGGATCGAGAATCGCGGCGACGTGCTTCCCCCACCGCTCGTGCGCAGACTGGCGCGTCATCCCCGTCGCGCGCCCGATGGTGGCCCACGTCGCCCCGCAGCGCCGCAGGCTCATCACCGTCTCGACGGAATCGATCCCGGCGCCCAACTGGATGCGGAGACAGGCGAGTTGCCACGCGAGTTGCCTCTCGGCGGGGATGTCGGTCCCCTCCTCCGCCAGCCACTCGTCGGATCCGGGAAGAGGACCGGTCCCCACGATGAGGTCGGCCTGGTGACCGGCCTCCAGGACGCCGGCTGCGACCACCGCCTCGGAGGCGCCCCCGACGTCTGCCGTGACTGCCCTGTCGATGAGATCGCTCATCCGTTTTCGCCTTCCAGAGCGGGTACCTGATGTCAGGATGATCCTGACATCGGCGACTGCTGCTTGTCAAGATCTACCTGACGTCATTGCGAGCTTCGGGTGGCGCGCCCGTCGTGCACCAACCGGCGGTGGGCAATGATTCGGCTCGCGCGGTCGATTTTTCGGGTTCCATCCCACGTCTCGGCCACCACGGCCCTTTCGTCACGCTGACGAATCTCGTCACGGCGGTACCGTTCGCCCCTTCTCCCCCGCCGGGCATTCCGGGCCCGTTCGGTGCTGATCCGATCCTCGGCGAGGGTCGCTCCGGTGACGCCGTGTCGGTGTCCTGCGGGGCGGGCCGGTGCACCCTTCGCCCCTCGATGCGGGTGGACGATCGTCTGGTCATTCGGTCTGACGGACCCCGCGAGTAGGAGGTGCCACAAGTTATCCACACTCGGTGGATCAATCTGTTGGTGGATTGCGTTCCCCGTGGTCCGGGGCTCGCCGCGGATCGGTTGCGCGGCGATGAGTCGGGCCGTCGCAGTCCTTTCCGCGCACCGAGGATGTCGTGATCCGCGGCCGGATCGCCGACCGTTTCACGTGAAACGCGAGGGTGGCAAATCGGGCTTGCGCCGCGCGTTGGTTCGGCAGCGGACCCCTCCCCTCCCCCACCGGGAGGCCGGGCTCCGGCTCCCCGGGGCCCGACGTGTCGGGACCGCCGCCGGGCGGCCCGGTTCTCTCGCTCGGCCATCCCTTGGCCCCGGGATCGACGGGACACGTGCGGCTGCCGGCCGCGGGAAGCACTCCCCTCCCCCGCGCCGCGGGAACAGCTGTGTCGTCCGCAGTGCCGATCGGTCGCGCCCGATGGGAGCCGCCCAGTCGGCGATCGACTCTGCCTCGTGCCCGGGACTGGTCGGGATGGAATCCTCACCGGTCCCGATCGGCGATGCGGAGTACGTAACTCCGCGAGGTGAGGGCCGGACCGAAGGGCTGGATCGGGGGCGGCGGAGCGCGCGTCGGTCTCGGTCAGAATGCGGCATCGGGCATTCGGCGCGATTCCTGGTTGCCAGGCAGCTGCCCCACAAGGCGACATTGCTGTGTGGGTCCAATTCGCCTGCCGGCGTGCTCGTTCCCGACCCTGCGTGTGTCCGGGTGACGGAATACGGACAAGACGTGGGTCCGGCGGAGATCTTGATTGCTCGGGTTCACGTGAAACATCGAGATCGAACCCGTGAGTCAGATGGTGCGGGAGGCGGGCGTCGATCGCGGATCCAGGCCTGATGTGGTGACGCCGCGCGACGAACCGAGACGGGTGTCCCCCCGCCGCGCCTCTTCACCGGAGCGGCCAGTCGGCGGACGGTCGGTCGAGGTGACCTCCGCGCGGGCGTCCGGCGCCGGGACGTCGCCGATCCCGCGCCAGGCGCGCGGCGGATGTTTCACGTGAATCCCTCCGCCCCGATTCGGACCACGAACGAGCTGCGTCCCGCGCGGCGAACGACGGGCGATCCGCGCACGATGGCGACTGCCGATCGTCGAATGGCCCGACCACTGCGGTGCGCGTTGACCGAGCGCCCGGCACGTGCGCGTCGTCGACGGCACCCGGCGAAACCGGGGCGGGGCGTCTACTGATGTGATCACCCTCGTCGCGCCCGGGCGGCGGATCGTGGCGATCGAGAAATCGGGAGCAGCGTGGATGTTCGCCCGACCCGAAGCGACTGGTGTTCTGGCGACCGGCCCGATGTTTCACGTGAATCCGCGCACGACCGGCCTGCCTCGGTCGTTCGGTTGCGGGCGCTACCGGGTTCCGGACGCTCGGATTCGTCCCAGCCGGTCCTCCATGCCCGGGGCGCCTGATCTCCCGGCAGATCGCGTCGGCAACTGCTGCCGGGAGATTGGATGGAATCCCGCACGCTTCGCAGCCGCGAAGTCGAGGTTCGGCTGAGCTGCAGTCGTTGACCTCACGTGGGCCGGCCGTCGGGCGGGCGGCGTCCCTAAACGCCCCCTGTCGCGGCATCCGGAAGTTTCACGTGAATCCACCGACGGGTCGGAATCCTCCCCGGCCGAGGGGCGAAGTGTGGTGCGAGAGGCCGGACAGTGTCGCCGCTACTCGGGTGGGCCCGAGGCATCCACCCGAGGCGAGGCATCCAGGTGGTCGTGCGCGGATAGCGTGACGGGCGCCCGGCCGAGGCGATCCGGATTCACGTGAAACATTCGAACCGTCCAGCGGAGTGGAACCGAGAACACGAACCGCCCCGCTCCCCCAAGTCGCTCGAACGCCGCCACATCGATCGCCGGGATGCGATCAGCGCTCGTGTCCGCCACTCGAACCGCGATCGGTTCGAGCACGCATCCGCGCTTCTGCCCCGTACTCGACCGCCAGGGGGGGCGCGCGAGACGCCCCGGCCCGTCCGCCCCGTGCCGGTGCCCGGCGCCGTCCGCCCAACCCCACGCGGAACCCGATTCCGGGTCCGCGTGTGGTTCTGCCCTCTTGGAGGATCTGGGAAGCCACTCTCCTAGCCGCGGTGTCGGCGTCGATCCCGCCGGGGCGAGATGACCTCAGTCGCGTGATCGTCTGCGAGCGGGCCAGGTCGCCCCTCCCCTCCCCCGGTCTCCGGGCGGGCCGATCCTCGGCGTCTTCCCCGCGAATCCCGCCCGGGGTGGCCGTGTGCCCATCGGCGGTGCCGGTTCCGGGGCGCAGTGGGGCTGTCGTCCGAATCCCAATTCGGCGCCGCGCTGACATCCGGACGGACCTGAGTGACGCACTCCCCGCTTCCGGCGGCGCGTAATCCGGCCTTCGCGCCCGATGCGGTGCAGAATCACATCGTCAGGGTTTGGGGAATCGCGGGCATCACGGGAGGATGTTTCACGTGGAACACATCGAGTCCGAGGACCTGCCTGACGCCGCTCGCACGATCTTCGGAGACCGCCTCGAACTCGCCGCGAAGTACCATCTTTCGCTCGCCACCGACGGCGTAGAGCGCGGCCTGATCGGCCCTCGGGAGGTCCCCCGGCTGTGGGAGCGACACCTGCTCAACTGCGCGGTGATCGGCGAGCTGATCGAGGAGGGTGAGTCGGTGGTGGACGTCGGCAGCGGCGCCGGGCTCCCCGGCATCCCCCTGGCAATTGCGCGCCCCGATCTCCGGATCACCCTCGTCGAGCCGCTCCTGCGACGATCGGTCTATCTCGCCGAGTTCGCCGAATCGGTCGGGCTGGACATCCTCGTCGTGCGCGGTCGCGCGGAGCAGCCGGGCGTGATCAAGGAGGTCGGGGGTGCCGATGTCGTGACCTCGCGCGCGGTCGCTCCCCTGGAGAAGCTTGCGCGGTGGTCGATTCCGTTGATTCACGAGGGTGGTCGGATGCTCGCCATGAAGGGTTCCAGTGCGGCCGAGGAGATTTCCCGGGATCGCGCTTCCCTAACCCGCATGGGTGCTGGCAAGCTAGAGATCGTCGAGTGCGGTGTCGACCTTCTTCCCACTCCGACCACTGTGGTTCGGGCGGAGCGTGTCTCCCGGCGATCTCATCGCCGATGACGGAGTCACCGCGCGCTCGTGTGCGAATGCGACGATCCAGCAGGCAAGTCCAGTGAAGGAGCAATCTATGTCGGGTGGACCCGAATCAACTGTTTCACGTGAAACAGCTCACGACGCCTCGAGTTCCACCACCGACAACAAAGAGAATCCGTATGCGGCCCCCGCCGCCGCGTACGCAGGCATCTCCCCGCTGGATACCCCCATCGGTGCCGCAGCACAGCGGGCCAGCCAGGTTCTGCATCCGCACACGGTGACCCTCCCCCGGCCGAAGACCCGTCGGATGCTCACCATCGCGAATCAGAAGGGTGGGGTCGGCAAGACCACGTCGGCGGTGAACCTGGCGTCGGCCCTGGCCGTGCAGGGGCTGCGGGTTCTCGTCGTCGACCTCGACCCGCAGGGCAACGCCAGCACCGCGCTGGGCGTACCGCACCACTCGGGCACCCCGTCGAGCTACGAGCTGCTGATCGGTGAGGTCACCGCCGCCGAGGCCATCCAGCAGAGCCCGCACCACGAGGGACTGTTCTGCATCCCGGCGACGATCGACCTCGCGGGCGCCGAGATCGAACTGGTCTCCATGGTCGCGCGCGAGGGTCGGCTGAAGAATGCGTTGTCCGAGAAGGCGCTGGCCGCGATCGATGCCGACTTTATCCTGATCGACTGCCCGCCCTCGCTCGGGCTGCTGACGGTCAACGCCCTCGTGGCTGCGAACGAGGTCCTGATCCCCATCCAGTGCGAGTACTACGCACTCGAGGGTGTCGGTCAGTTGCTCCGCAACATCGAGCTGGTGCAGTCCCATCTGAACCCCGACCTGCACGTGTCGACAGTGCTGCTGACGATGTACGACGGTCGCACCAAGCTGGCGGATCAGGTCGCCGAGGAGGTGCGCAGGCACTTTGGCGACAGGGTCCTGCGCGCCGTCATCCCACGCAGCGTGAAGGTGTCGGAGGCGCCCGGTTTCGGGATGACCGTCCTCGACTACGACCCGGGTTCGCGGGGCGCAATGAGCTATCTCGACGCCGGGCGGGAACTCGCAGCACGGACCGCAACGACCAACTCGCAGGAGCAGCAGTGAGCCAGAGAAGCAAGGGCGGACTCGGGCGGGGCCTCGCCGCGCTGATTCCCACCGGTCCTGAGGCGGGACCGCGCCTCGGAAGCGCGGCCGCCGACGTCATCATCGGCAATGCGACCGCACCGATCGCGGTGAAGCCGGCGCCGGTCATCGAGGCGCCCGAGGCTCCGGAGACCCCCGAGGCGCCGGCGAAGCAGGAGGCCCCCGCGAAGCAGGAGAAGTCGGATCCGCCGACCACTGCGACGCCGTCCACCGATGCTGCGGTCACGCCGCCGGTCAACGGCGCTGAGGTGGCGGACGGACCCGACCTCTCCCCCGTCGGTGCCGTGTACCGCGAGATCGATGCGGCCCAGATCGAGCCGAATCCCAAGCAGCCCCGCCACGTCTTCGACGAGGAAGCCCTCGGCGAGCTCGTCCACTCGATCCGCGAGTTCGGCCTGATGCAGCCCATCGTGGTCCGCCGGGTCGCCGCCGACCGCTACCAGCTCGTCATGGGCGAACGCCGGTGGCGGGCCAGCCAGGAGGCCGGGCTCGAACGGATCCCCGCCATCGTGCGGGAGACGAACGACGGGTCGATGCTTCGCGACGCGCTGCTGGAGAACATCCACCGGGTGCAGCTGAACCCGCTCGAAGAGGCCGCTGCCTATCAGCAGCTCCTCGAGGAGTTCAACGTCACCCACGACGAGCTGGCCACCCGGATCGGTCGCTCTCGACCGGTGGTGACGAACATGATCCGGCTCCTGAAGCTGCCGATCCCCGTGCAGCGCCGCGTCGCCGCCGGGGTGCTCTCGGCCGGCCACGCCCGGGCGTTGCTGTCCCTCGAGGCGGGTCCCGGAGCACAGGAACAGCTGGCCGCCCGGATCGTGGCGGAGGGCCTGTCGGTGCGCGCCACCGAGGAGGCCGTCACGCTCGCGAACCGGGAGGGCGAGCCGGAGCCGGCACCCGCCGCCAAGCGCAAGCCGATTCAGATGCCCGGCCTCCAGGATGTCGCGGAACGGCTCTCCTCCTCTTTCGACACCCGCGTGACGGTGAGCCTGGGCAAGCGGAAGGGCAAGATCGTCGTCGAATTCGGCTCGGTGGAGGATCTCCAGCGGATCGTCGAGATGATGGAGTCCCAGTCGCCCGGATAGGTCGGATTCTCCGGGTACAGACACCCGCGGGCGATACGTCACTGTGACAGTACGGCCGCCGTGCCGCGGGTGTCTGACTCCGGGACCACCGAAATCCCTTGTGTGCAAGTAGCTTTGGGATCTCGTCCAGTGAAGGACGCCGTCCGGACGCGGATCGCCTATCCTGGATGACAGAGAACGTGTCACGCGGGGGCTCACAGCCTCCGCAGTAGGTGTTTTGGAGGCGGAGTCAGGGTGTCGATGCGCATCAGCCCGCTCACCCTCGACGGTTTCGATCTACTCCCCCGTCATTCCCGGCGGTGTGTCTTCTGGGAGATGGACCCGGCCGCCGTTCGCAGCTCCCGAGACTTCTCCGATCCCGAGTTCGAGAAGGAAGCCTGGCTGTCGATGGTCATGCTGGAGTGGGGATCCTGCGGTCAGGTCGCCACCCTCGACGGCACCCCCGCCGGCTGCGCGCTCTACTCGCCGCCCGGTGTGGTGCCGCGCGCCAAGCTCTTCCCCACCTCCCCCGTCAGCCCGGACGCGGTCCTGCTGACGACGATGCGGCTCGAACCGGCCGCGGAGCTGGACGGGGTGGGTCCGAGTCTCATCCAGGCCGTGGTGGGCGATCTGGTTCGTCGTGGCGTGCGTGCTCTCGAGGCATTCGGGATCCGCGATCTGCAGGACGATCCGGTGGCCGGACGGCGCGGCCAGGAATGCACCCCTGCCGATTGCATGATCGATGCCGAGTTCCTCACCGACATGGGATTCGAAGTGGTTGCCGCGCATCATCGCTACCCGCGGATGCGGCTGGAACTCACCCGTGATCATGGGTGGAAGGCTGACGTGGAGTCGGCATTGGAGCGGCTGCTCGCGGTGGCGTCGCTGACCATGACCGACATCGAACAGAAGTCGACCGTCGGGGTTCTCTGACCGCGTCGCTCACGTACGGCGACGGCGACTCCCTAGGCCTGGTCGGCCTTCGAGAGCTCCTCGGCCAGCAGTTCGGCGAAGGTGAATGTGCCGGTGGGCTGATCGTCCTGCCCGAGTAGGTAGAGGCGCTTCACCGCGATCAGGATGGACTCCGCGATGATGTCGCGGTTGCGCGGATTGGCGAGCACGCTGACATCGGATTCGTTTGTGAGATAACCGATGTCGACCTGCACGGTCGGCATGTTGGTCAGCCGCAACAGATCCCAGGTGCGGCCGTGGGTCCGGCAGTCCTGCAGCGAGGTCCGGGCCACGATCTCGCGCTGGATGAAGCTGGAGAGAACCTGTCCGATCCTCGAGGTGGCACCGTGCGAATTCCCGAAGTGGAAGCTGGCCACGCCATTTGCGTGCGGGCTGGTGCTGGCCGAGCACCGCAGCGAGATCATCAGGTCCGCCTCGAACGTGTTGGACGTTTCGGCGCGCTGTGCGGGCGACGGGTTCTGGTCGTGTGGGCGGGACAGGAATGTCTCCATGCCGGTCGCCGCCATCCGGCCCTCGAGCCGGCTGGCCAGGTCCCAGAGGATGTCGGACTCGGTGATCGGACCGAACGCCGAGTCGAGCACGATGCCGGTCTCGCCGCCACCGAGGTCGGGGTCGATCACAATCCGCTTGCCGCTGAGCTGCGGGCCGGAGCGGCGGACCAGCTCCTCCTCGGTGATGGCGTGCGGCGAGCCGCCCGTGACCCGGGTGCCGAGCAGATCGAGCGACCGCAGCGTCTGCGGGCCGCAGATGCCGTCGGAGGCGATGCCGATCTCACGCTGGAACGACGACAGACCCTCGTGGGTCTGCGGGCCGAAGTAGCCGTCGACGCGGCCCGGGTAGAAGCCGAGGTCCTGCAGCTTGGTCTGCAGCGCCGCCACGTCGTCGCCGTACAGCGGCGCGGACAGCTGGTAGATCAGCGTGCGAGCGCCGAGCCGGTACGAGGCCTCCTTGAGCGACCGGTAGGTCGCGGTGCCGACCACTCCGTCGACCAGCAGGCCTCGCTGCTGCTGGAAGGCCCGCACGGCGCTGTCGAGGTGGTGGTCGAACACCGCGTCGGGCGCGATCCACTGCGAACCGTTGATCGCCTCACGGGAGGTGATGGACACCCCGTTGTGCAGGAAGCCGAGCGTGGAAAGGGTGCCTCGAACCTCAGCAACGGCGGGACCGTGGTCGCCGTGACGGAGTCGATGCATTCTTCCCGGCCCTTTCGTCAGTTCCTGACGGCGCACCAAGGCGCCGCGCGTCGCACGTGTCGATCGATTGTCGCAGAAGCCCCCGAGAAACAGTCAATCTCGGGGGCTGCGATGTGACCTACAGGACGTCGGACAGGTCCTTGAGCAGGGCGGCCTTGCCCTTGGCTCCGACGATCTGCTTCACCGGCTTGCCGCCCTGGAACAGGATCATCGTGGGGATCGACATGACCTGGAAGTCGCGCGCGGCGGCCGGGTTCGCGTCGATGTCGAGCTTGGCGACGGTGAGCTTGTCACCGTGCTCGCCCGCGATCTCTTCGAGGACGGGGGCGACCATCTTGCAGGGGCCGCACCAGGTCGCCCAGAAGTCGACGAGGACCGGCTTCTCGGAATCGAGGACGTCCTGCTTGAAGGAGTCGTCGGTGATGGTGATCGTGTTGGACATGGTGGTCTCCTCGGGTGGCTGGTCGGGGTACGCGGGCGAATCAGGCCTCGCGGGCTACTCGGGACATCACGCCTCGACGGCGACGGGCACGCCGGCTGCCTCGAGGGTGTTCGCGGTGATGTCGCCGCGCTCGGCGAGCCAGCGCTCGGCGTCGATCGCCGCGGAGGCGCCGGTGCCCGCCGCGGTGATGGCCTGGCGGTAGGTGTGGTCGACCAGGTCGCCCGCCGCGAAGACACCCTCGAGCGAGGTGGCGGTGGTCGGCGACTGCACGCGGACGTAGCCCTCGTCGTCGATGTCGACCTGGCCCTTGACCAGCTCGCTGCGCGGGTCGTGGCCGATCGCGACGAACAGGCCGGTCACGGGCAGCGTCGACTGTTCGCCGGTGACGGTGTCGCGCACGACCAGGCCGGTGACGCTGTTCTCGCCGACGACCTCGATCGGTTCGGCGTTGGTGACGAAGCGGATCTTGTCGTTTGCCTTGGCGCGCTCGAGCATGATGCGGGAGGCGCGGAACTCCTCGCGGCGGTGCACCAGGGTGACCGAGCGGGCGAACCGGGTCAGGAAGGTGGCCTCCTCCATCGCGGAGTCGCCGCCGCCGACCACGGCGATGTCCTGGTCCTTGAAGAAGAAGCCGTCGCAGGTGGCGCAGGCGCTGACGCCGCGGCCGAGCAGCCGCTCCTCCCCCTCGATGCCGAGGTAGCGGGCCGCGGCGCCCATCGCGAGCACGACCGCGTGCGCGTAGTAGGTCTCGCCGTTGGCGACGACCTTCTTGACCTCGCCGGAGAGATCGATCTCGTCGACGTCCTCGGTGCGGATGTCCGCGCCGAAGCGCTTGGCCTGCTCACGCATCTCGTCCATCAGGTCCGGGCCCATGATGCCCTCGCGGAATCCCGGGAAGTTCTCCACCTCGGTGGTGGTCATCAGGGCGCCACCGAACTGGGTGCCCTCGAAGAGAAGGGGTTCGAGCTCCGCTCGAGCGGCGTAGACGCCTGCCGTGTATCCGGCGGGTCCGGAGCCGACGATGATGAGGTCGCGGACCGAGGTCGGAGTAGTCATGCGGGCCTTCCGAGGTAGTGGACGTTATGTGCGTCAACAACAGCCTAAGGGGTGTTGTTCCCGCTGTTCGTGGGTATGCCGCGGGCGGCGGCACGCTCGACGTACGGCGCGATCAGTTCCTCCGTGCGCTCGCGGACGGCCGCCACGTCGGCGCCCTTCTCCAGCTGACGGGTCGCGGCGTGCACCACCGCGTTGATCAGGTCTGCCATGGCGGCCGGGTCCTGCGCACCGAGTTCGGCGAGGGCTTCGGCCAGCGGGGCGATCAGCTGCCGGTGCATCGCGGCGCTGGACTCCGCGATCACATCGCGGGGCGCGATCGAGGCGATGGCGGCGGCGATGGCGTGTTCGCCGTCCGCGACCAGATCGAGGTTCGCGCGTACATAGGCGAGCACCCGCCGGTCCGGGGCACCCGCCTCGGCCATCGCGGCCTCCACCCGCTCCGACCAGCGCGGGAAGGCGTCCTCGATCAGGGCGGTGAGCAGGTGCTGACGGGACCGGAAGTACTGGTACATGCTCGAGCGGGCCAGCCCGGCCCTGGCCGCGACCTCGGCAAATCCGGGGATCTCGGTGGCCCCCTCGGCGAGCACCGCCCGGGCGGCGTCGAGTAGCGCGCGCTCCTGTGCCTCGCGGTGTTCGGCGACGGTGGGCGCGGTGATCCGGGGCACCGGTTCTCCCTTCGCCCTGTGCGTCCGCTGCTGCGGGCCGTACATCAGCCGGTCACGATCTACGCGGGACATCGTAATCGTGCCGCTCCGGAGGCCTGCGTCGACCGGCGACCCGGCCTCTCGCCGTCGCCTCCGTGCCCGCGACCGTCCGCCGTCGTCGCATCGATTTCCACCCTGTGATCTCTGTACAGGAGGCCCGGTTCGGGGGCATCCTGATCGTGAAGCCCGCTCGTAGGGTCACCGGAGGTCCGTCATTCCTTTCCAGACCGCAGCTCGTGCAGTGCTCGTCTCCATCGCCGCGATCGTTATCACCGTCGCAGGCAGCGGCGGGGCGGGGGCGACTGTGTCCGGCACCGACCAGACCCCGTCGTCGCCCGCCCCCACCCCCACCGAGCAGGAGCCGGGGACCGCCACTCGGTACGTGAGCAAACCCCCGGACAACCCCGGCGACCAGGCCTACTGCAACCTGCAGGCCGACCGGGCGAACGCCATGGCTGACAGCGATCCGACGAGTGCGAAGTGGATCGTCGAGTCAGCCAACTCCAACGGTTGCAAGATCGTCGAGGCCTGACGGCCCGCTCAACCGATCAGCTGTTGCGCCTCGCGCACCACGCAGCGGGTGCCCGTGTAGATGGTCGGCATGCACTTGTTGCAGTGGATGCAATGGCCCTCGGTCGCCGTCTCGTCACGAAACCTGTTGATCAGATCGGGTTCTCGTAGCAGCGCCCGTGCCATCGCGACGAACTCGAACCCCTCGTCGAGAGCGCCGACGATGGTGTCCATCCGATTGATGCCCCCGAGCAGGATCAACGGCATCGACAGGATCTCTCGGAATTGGCGGGCGAACGGGAGGAAGAAGGCCTCCTCGAAAGGGTAGGTCGGGAACAGGTGCGGCCCGTACACTTTGAGTCCGAGACCGACCAGCTTCGGTTGCGACGCAACGAATTCCGCCATCGGAACCTCACCGCGGAAGAAATACATGCCGTTGAGGAGGGAGCTTCCGCCGGTCAGCTGCAACGCGTCGAGGTGCCCGTCGGATTCGAGCAGCTTCGCGATCTGCATGCTCTGGTCGAGCCACAGTCCCTTCGGTACCCCATCCGACATGTTGAACTTCGCGGTCACCGCGACCTTGTCCCCCGCGGCGGCCCGGACCCGTTCGATCACCTCGCGCGGGAACCTGGCCCGGTTCGCGACGCTGCCGCCGTAGCCGTCCTTGCGCTTGTTCAGGTTGGGGCTCATGAAGGAGCTCAGCAGGTAGTTGTGGCCGAGGTGCACCTCGATGGCGTCGAACCCGGCCTCGACCGCAACCTTCGCCGAGCGCTCGAAGTCCGCGGTCACCGCCGCCAGCTGGTCCGGCGTCGCGCCGCGCACCAGACCCATTGCGGGAGCGCTGATCCGGGTGGAGGGAGCCAGGGTCGGTTGCTTGTTCGACAGCGTGTTGGCGACCAGGCCGGCGTGGCCGATCTGGGCGGCGGCCAACGCGCCCTCGGCGTGTACGGCGTCGGTGAGCCGGGTCAGGCCCGGCAGGCTCGACTCGTCGAGGACCAGAGTGTTGCGATGGACTCGGCCGCCCTCAGACACCGCGCAGTACGCCACCGTGGTGAGCGCCGCTCCCCCTGCGGCCACCGCTCGGTGGAACTCGATGAGCTCGTCGGAGACGGCCCCGCGTGGCATCACACCCTCGAAGGTGGCGGCCTTGATGATCCGGTTGCGCAGGGTGAGCGGGCCGAGCCGGGCGGGCTCGAAGACGCGCGTCGCGCTTGGCGTCTCGTTCGGGGAGGTCATGTCGGATCCTTGCGTCGCAGAATTACGATGCCACCGGCCTCGTAATAGGACACGGTATAGCCCCGAGGCCGGACATGGAAGAGAATTCGGGGCAATGACTAAAACCGGATCGGGTCGGCCGCGGGACCCACAGATCGATGCCGAGGTGCTCGCGGCCGCTCGCGAGCTGCTGGTCGACGTCGGATTCGACCAGCTCAGCATGCGCGCGATCGCGGCGAGGGCCGGGGTGAGCCGGGCGGCGATCGACCGTCGATGGGACTCGAAGGCGCAGCTCGTGCTCGACGCGGTACTGGGCGTGACCCCGGACCTGACCCCGTTCGCGGGGGCCGATCGGGAGGGATGGATCAGGTGGGTGGTGACCGGGAGTTCAGAGCTGTTCCGCCGGCCTGAGGTGCGGGAGGCGGTGCCGGGACTGCTCGCCACGTTGCGCGATCAGGAGGATCTGCGTAACACGCTGTGGCGGGGTTTCAGCGGTCCCAGCAGCGCGCTGTACGCCGAGTCCTCCGGTCCCGGCGACCAGCTGGATGCGCGCGCACTTCTGGTCCTCGGGGCCGGGGCGGCGCTGTTCCTGTCGCTGATCGCCGTCGAGGAGGACACCCAGGAGATGCGGGAGCGGGTGCTGCAGATCCTGCTGCCGGTCGCGCGGGGCGAGCAGGGGTGATTGGCGCGGCCGTCAGCCGATGTCGCTGCGTGCCAAGGTTTCCGGGCGCGATTCCGTGCAGTCGGCACCGACCACCAGTGCGGTGATCTGCGGCGGTCGCGGGCCCGCGAACAACATCAGGATGCCGCGGATCCCCCGGATCCGCACCGGGCCGGACCCGAGCAACGGGGTGGCCGGATCGACGCCGTTGGCGCGCAGGCAACCGGCGAGTGCGTCGGGGGTGGACAACGGGCCGAGCGACGACCGTCCCATCATGATGAGGGCGGCGCCGGGGGTCAGATCCGCACCCAGATCCGGCTCGTTGGAGCGGGGCAGGAACGGCTGGGCCATGGTCGGTGCCGGTGCTTCGGGATCCTCGTCGAACACTCCTGCCCCGAGGGCGATGCCCCCTGCCAGCAGCAGGATCGCGGCGGCCGCGGCGACGGGGATCCACGCCCGCCTGCGTCGCGGGTGGTCGGCGAGGGCAACCACGGGGACCGTGTCGACCGGGGCCGGGGCGCCCTCGGCTGCCAACGCCGCGTGAATTCGCTCGAGCACCTCCGGGGGCGCCGGGGGTGCGGGGGTGTCGTCCGCACGAAGCTCGGCGAGCCGGGTGCTGACCGAATCGAGGGCGGCGAGGACTTGTCGGGCCTGCGGGTCGCTCGCCACCGCGGCGCCGAGGCGTGCCTCGAACGGGGGGTCGAACAGCCCTGCGTGCAGGTCGGCGATCAGTTCGGGGTCGAAAGGGGGCTGCAGGAGCGCTTCATCACCCTGACCGACCATGTCACCTCCCTGCTGAGTCCTCGAGCCTTATGGGCACGTCATTATGATTAGACCCCTCAAGGATGGATTTGGTTCCGCTCATTCTGCAAATATTTCAACTGCTGGGCCAGCTTCAGCCGTGCCCGGGCGCAGCGGCTCTTGACGGTGCCCTCCGGAACCCCGAGTAGTGCCGCCGCCTCCGTGACCGAATACCCCTCCAGGTCGACCGCCACCACGGCGGCCCGCTGCTCGGGCGACAGCGTGAACAGGGCGGCGTCGATGGCCATCGCGGTCTCGCAGTCGTCCATCGGGTCGCGGGGGCGCGCCGGTTCCTGGTGGTCGTCCTCCAGTGGCACGGTCGGTCGAGCCCGGTTGCGGCGGATCCGATCGAGACACGCATTCACCACGATTCGGTGCAGCCAGCTGCGCACGGCCGCATCCGCCCGGAACGACGCCGCCGTCCGGTGGGCGGACAGCAACGCCTCTTGGAGCGCGTCAGCCGCGTCCTCCGGCGTGTAGCTGGTCCGCTTCGCCGTCTGCCACAAATGGTCCTGATGTCTGCTCAACAACTCAGCAAACGCGCGTGCGTCCCCCGACGCGTGCGCTGCCAGGAGCTCGGCATCAGACATGCCAGCCCCGGCGACCCCCCTATAGATTCGCACGAGAAATGCTAACCGACCGTAAGGTCTGGAGTCACTCCGAGGGCTGAACCGGCGTTCAGGGGGCCTTCGTGAAGCCGATCTCCGCGAGCGAGGACTGGTTCTTTCCGCCCTCGCTCGCCAGCTTGGTGATCCACACCAGGACCTTGCCGGTCTTGCCCTCGGCGGTCACCGGAATCGTGGTGACGCCCTTCCCGAGGACCGCCGAACCGATCACCTGGGTCTGGTCGAGGGTGGGGTTCGCCGTTGCGGCGGTGCGGATCTCGACGGAGGTGCCTGCACTCGGCGAGTTGATCGAGACCTCGCGCAGCGCGCTCGGTTCGGCCAGGTCGATCATCAGGCCGACACCGTTCTTGAAGGTGGGGAACTGGTCGAAGTAGCCGTCCGTGGTCCACGCGGTTGCCGGGTTGCCGTCGATCGCCTGCTTCGCCGTTGCCGGGTTGTCCGGTGAGCCCTGCGGCGAGTACACGGCGGCGCCCGCGGGCACCACCGATGCCCCCGCGGGGGCCGGCCCTGGTGCGGCGGTCGCCGACACGGAGGCCTCGGCCGGGGCGGTCGTGAGGCCGAAGTTCTGGTCCGTCAGCGGTTCGCTGGAGCCGCCGCCCGCCAGGACGTTGGCCAGCCACCAGCCGACCAGGGCCAACACGACGACGGTGAGGACACCGAGCGCGGACAGCGCGATGATCATCTTGTTGTCCTTGGCCCGCTTCGCCTCGGCCTCCTCGGGATCGAGAAGGGCGCGGCTGGTCGCCCCCGCGGGGCGCTGGCCGAGTCGCAGTGCGGGCATGAGGTCGGTCTTCTGGTCCACCACGGACGCCTGGTCAAGCACGTGCTGGACGGTCGCGGCCGTGCGGATCCCGCCGCCCTGCTCGAGGGCGCGGACGGCGACGGCGGAGATCTCGAACGGCACCTCGGGCCGGAGACGGCGCGGCTCGACCGGCAGTCCGTCGTCGGCGCGGTCCGCCAGCCTCATCCCGCCAACGGTGCCTGCCGCGTGCGGCGTGCGCGGGTCGGCGCCCGTCTGAGGGGCCGCCGCGGGGGTACCGGATTCGGGCGCCGGTGCCGGCTCGCCGAGCGGCCACCGCGCGGTGATCAACGCGTACAGCATGGCGCCGAGTCCGCGCACGTCCGAGCTGGGATCGGCGTCGGCCAAGGTGGCGGGGAAGGCGAGCACAGCGTCGCCACCCGCGGAGATCCGGATCCGGTCCGGATGGTCGATCGACAGCGATCCGCCGCCGCGATGGGCTGCCTCCGCCGCCGAGGCGAGCGCACGGATCGCCCTGGCCGCGCCGATCGGAGACGGTTCGGTCTCGGCCATCTCCCGCAGCGACCGTCCGGGCGTCCACTCGGCGACGACGATGCCGCCCGAGCTGCCGCGGACCACGTCGAGGACCCGGGCCAGGCCGGGCGAGTTGATCCGACCGAGCCGCAGGGTGCGCGACAGGACCGCCTGCGGCCCCTCCGACTCGGACGTCGAGGAACTCGCGCGCTGGTCGGCGTCGACGAAGGTCAGTGCGACCTCGCGATCGAGCTTGATGTCGTGGGCCTGCCAGAACTTGAGTCCGCGGGCACCGCCGTGCGGGGCGAGGAGGCGGTAGCGCCCGCCCGCCACCGAGGCGCCGGGGATCAGCTTGGGGCCGCGCGTGGGCTTGGCCGCCCCGGTGGAGTCGCCGCCCACCCGCAGCGGGGGCAACGTCGGCGAACCGATCGGGATGACACCGGTGTCGACGGTCAGGTCGCGCTCGGGGCGCTCCACGGCCGGCTTGTCGGCCTTGGCGGCAGCCTTGGCGCCGTCGCCGTCCGGGGTCACCGTGGTGGGCCCGTCGTCCGTTGCCTCGATCTTTCGCGGGGCCGATTCGGGCACGGACGCCTTAACAGCGGACACGCCGGACTGGCCGTCGGCAACGTTCTCGTCGCTCACCCTCACTCCTTCGCGCATTTGTCCCGAAATCTCTCCTGTTGAGAACTGGTCCCCAGACCGCCGAGGATCAGCGTACGGGAGTGCAATCCCGCCGCTGAGGGGTATCTGAGCACCATCGATGACGGGGATCAACTCCGTCTCCGCCTCATAGAGTGGCACGACCTTCGGCGTATCGACGCGCGATTCCGGCGCCGACCGACCGAGAAGTCTGTTCACCACCCGCCCCACTGCCACCGTGCCCGCGACCACCTCGGGCACCCGGGCGATACGCAGCAGCCCGAATGTCAGCCCGAGCATGATGACCGCGCCGATACCGACCTGGACGAAGGCGCCGGGCCCGCCGAACCGGTCGCCGAGACGGTCGAGACGCAGCAGCTCCTCGGCCGTCAGCATCGTGATCCCGCCCGCCACCGAGGCGACGACGACCAGGAACGCGGTCTTGCCGACATTCGCCATCCGCAGGTTACCGAGGCTGCGCCGGAGCAGGTATCCGCCGATCAGCGCGCCGACGGTGAAGCCGAGACCGTTCGCGACACCGAGCAGGCTGACGACCTGCTCGTCGCTGGTGGCCACCACCGGCGCCAGCATCGAGAGCCCGACCTTCACCCCGGTGATGCCGAGGATGATCCAGGTCGGTGTCCAGGCCTGCTCGCGGGCGTAGAACACCCGCAGGTGGATGAGGACGAGGGCGTACGGGATCAGGGTGAACGCGGACCAGCTGACGGCGTGTCCGAGCCGCTCGGCGTCGGCCTCACCGAAGTTGCCGTAGCCGAACAGCGCATGGCCGACCTGCGGGCCCGCGAAGGTGAGGAACACCACCACCGGCACCAGCGACACCATCGTCAACCGGGTCGAGACGGACAGGTCGTCGACGACGGCCGGGGTGTCCTCAGCGGCCGCGTTGCGACTGAGCCGCGGCATGATCGCGGTGAGCACCGTCACGCCGAGGATGCCGTACGGCAGCTGCAGCAGCAGCCAGGCCTGCTGGTAGATCACCGGGCCCGCCGCGTCCGCGGCTGCGGCGATCCGGGTGCCGATGCTGAAGCCGATCTGGCTGATCAGGACGTACAGGACGATGGCGACGCCCATCCCGGCGAACATCTTCAGCCTGGCGTCGATCCCCCACAGCGGCTTCAGGCTGATGCCCTCGCGCCGGATCGCGGGCAGCAGGGTCGCGGCCTGGGTCACCACGCCGAGCGTCACGCCCAGCCCGAGCAGCAGCACGCGCCCGGTGCTCATCTCGTCGGAACCGCGGGTGACCAGCCAGAAGACCGCGAGCACGCACAGCACCACGAGGTTGTTGAGTACCGGCGCCCACGCGCCGGGCTTGAACACGCCCCTCGTGTTGAGCAGCGCGGTCAACAGGGCCGACAGGCCGTAGAAGAGGATCGCGGGCAGCAGCAGGTAGGCGAACGAGGTGGACAGTTCGGCGTCGACCTTGCCGTCCTCCGGGAGGAAGATCCGGGTCAGCAGCGGGGCCGCGACGACCGCGACCACCGAGGCGACGCCGAGGATCAAGCAGGTGATGGTGAACAGCCTGCGCACGAAGGCCGCGCCGCCGTCGTCGTCCTCCTTCTCGGCACGCACCAGGACCGGCACCACGATCGCGGTGAGCACCGCGCCGAGGACCAGCTCCGAGATCATGGTCGGAAGCTGGCTGGCCACGGTGAACGAGCTTGCGGTGGCCGCGCCGAGCACGGTCAGCAGCAGCACCTGCTTGAGGAAGCCGGTGATGCGGCTGACCAGGGTGGCCACCGCGATGGAGCCGGTGGACGCGAGAAGGCGGGAGTTCGAGTTCGAGTTCGGGCTCTGCTCCTGCGGCTCCTGCTCGGGTGTCGGCTCCGGCGCGGGAGCCGCAGGCCTGTTGCCTGCCGGGCCGGGCACGGGCTGAGTGGGCGGTCCCCCGCGCTGATGCGGGGGCGGCGGCAGGTGGCGCTGCGGGGCGGCCCGCGGCGGCGCGGGCTGCGGTCGGTACGTCTGGGGCTGGGCGGGGCGGAACGGGCGCGGCTGGTCCGGCGGGAACGGCGGCTGCGGCCGGGGCGGGCCGGGGGGCGGCGGCATGCGCCCGGCCTGGTCAGGCGGCGGTACCGGTCGCGGGTCGGCGGGTCCGTGCGGTGCCGGGTTGGCCCGCTCCCACGGGGCGGGCGGCGCCGGTTCGGGTTGCCGAGGGGCCGGATTCTGGGGTCGTTGCGCGGGCTCCGCGCCCGGATTCTGGGGTCGCCCGCTGGGGTCCGCTCCCGTGCCCGGTGGGCGACGCGTGCTCCCCGTCATCGAGCTTCGTACCCTTCATCCGCTGGGTCTGGCTGACCCCGGAATCGGTGCCACAGGCGCCGTCCCGCAAGTAGCAACAGTAGTGCGCCCGCGCAGGCGGTGATGATCGCCAGCGCCTTGCCGTATGCGTTCGTCCGGATCGACACCGAGGTGGGCTCGCCCAGTTCACGGCCGTTCGTGGTGGTCAGCGCGACATCGACCACCAGCTTGCCGACGTTCTCGACGGTCGCCGGCACCTGCAGCGTCCGGCTGCCACGCGGCGGCAGCTGCTGATCGCCGATGTCGGTGACCGTCATCTCCGGCGGCGCCGAGATCTGCAGCCGCACGTTGATCCCCACCGGCAGGTCGTTGCGCGCGACCAGCAGCAGCGGGCTCTGCTCCGAGGCGAGGGTGTAGGCGCCGCCGGGGGGAAGCACCGTCACCGACGCGTAGATCTCGGTCAGCGCCTCCTCGACGTCGCTGACCCGGGTCTCGGCGGCGGCCGTCGCGGCGCCCCGGTCCCGGTCGCGCCTTCCGGACGTGCTCAGCGCCCGCAGCAGGTCCTCGCTCAGCGGCGCGGTGTAGCCGCGCGGGGTCAGCGCCGACTGCGGATCGTTCACAAGCGTCTCGGTGAGCGCATTGATCTCGGGGGCCACCGCGGCGGCTCCGGTCTGCACCCGCTCCGGCGCGCCGTCCTTGGCGGCCTGCGCCGGATAGTCGAGGTCGACGGGCGGCTGTGCGGTCGGTCGATCGAGCAGGTCGGCGAGCGGGCGCGGGTTGGCCAGCCCCGAACGCATCAGGGTCGACACCGTCGAGAGGACGGTGCGCGCCTCGTCACCGTTCACGGACCAGTTCTGCGGCGGCACCACGAGCAGGCCGTGGTCCGCGTTCGGGGTGGCGTTCGGCGGCGGCGTGAGTGCCGGCCAGGCGATCGCGCCGAGAGCGTCCTGGAGTCGGGCGGTCCGCGAGTCGTCGGACAGGTCGTATCGAACATCCGCGGGGGTGTAGGTGGGTGTCTGCGGGGTGGCACCGACGGCGGCGAGGGCGGTGGCCGCGGGCACATCGAACAGCGCCGCGGACAGCGGTCGATCGGCGGTCGTCCCGGCCAACGGCACCGTCGACCTCGTGGTCTCCTCGGCCACCGCGTTGTCGGCCAGCAGCGCGGTCGGACCGAGCCCCCGGAGACCAGCCGCCTCGGGGTTGAGCACACCCGCGTCCGGCCAGGTCAGGCCGCGGCGCGAGGTGATCCCCAAGATGCCGTCGACGATCCCCGCCGGTGCCGACAGGGCTCGCTCCACCAGCGTCGGGTCGTCGGTCTTCTGCAACGCCGCGAGATCGACCTGCGCGAACGGCACGGCGGTCGTGCACAGTCGGGAGGACAGCGTCCGCAACCGTTCGAGCCACTCGGTGGCCGCGGTCTGTCCGGTTCCCTCGTGTGCTGACCCGTTCGGATCCGACGGATCGTCGACCACCAGGTATCCCCTGGTCATGTTGCTCGCGGTGATCAGCAGATCCGGGTCGACGGCCAGGCACATGCTGTCGGCGAGCTTGTGGTCGCGGTCGACGCTGTCGCCGGTGGCGAACTCGGCGGCGGCGAGCAACTGCTCGAGCCGTCCCCCGTCCGCCAGCGAGTCCGCCAGCTCGTCGTCGACGAGTCGGACCTTCTCGTCAGAGGATCCCGGGATCCCGGACGCGAGCCGGGGTTTGTCGGCGAACGGCCACATCAGGGTGACGGCGACGGGATCGGTGATGCTCGGCGGCACCGCCGCCGCGTCGGTGCGATCGGCGCCGCGGATGCTGGGGTCGCGCGGGAGCCCGAGCACCGGCAGCAGGAATCGGGCGTCGTCGAGCCGGGCCTGGCCGCCGTACTCGGGTGTGCCGTTGACGTTGACCAGCAGCGGGTACACCCCGGGCTCGGTGATGCCGAGCGACACCGAGGAGGCCGACCGCAGCGGCATCGCCAGGGTGAACCGGCTGGACTGCCCCACCTGAAGCTTCTCGGTGACGGTGGTGAACTCCCCGACCGTGTCGTAGGCCTCCTGGTCGGCCGTGAGCATGGACCTGAGCTGCTCGGACTCGGAGACGGCCGGTGCGGCCTGGAGCCGGACCTTCACGTCGTGGACGGGACGGTCGCCGACGTTGCTGACGGAACCGGTGACCGTGACGAACGGTTCGCTGGAGGTGGTGACGGCGGTCGGGGTCACCTTGTCGACGGTCAGGCTCACGAACTCGCGCTCGTCGGTGTTCGACCGCACCCCTGCGGAGGCCGGGTCCGTGGCGGCGGACTCGGCGCCGCTGTCGGGTCCGTGTGTGGGCGCGGCGGCGGCAACCGCGGCACCCATCGGGGCGGCGGCCAACGCCAAGGCGGACAGGGTCGTCACGGCAAAGCGACGCAGGGTGGCCCTCATCCGTTCTCTCGGGACGCTTCGCCGGTGGCGGACGCCATCTGGTCGATCAGCTCCCCCGCGACTCCGGCGAGTCGGCGTTCGTCGGCGTAGGCGAGCCGGGACTCCAACTCGGCCAATGGAACCCACGCCACCTCGGTCACCTCGACGTCGGCGTCGGAGAGCTCGCCGCCCTGGAAGCGGAGCAGATAGTGGTGCACGGTCTTGTGGACGCGCCTGCCCTCGGTCACGAACCAGTAGTCGATGCTGCCCAGTTCGGCGAGCACAGTGCCCTGGATCCCGGTCTCCTCCGCCACCTCACGCATTGCCGTCTGCTCGGCGGTCTCGCCCTGCTCGATGTGCCCCTTGGGCAGTGACCAGAGCAGCCGTCCCCGCCGGTCGGTCCGACCGATCAGCGCGGCGCACTGCTCGTCGCGGGGGCCGTCGAGGCCGTCGACCACGAGTCCGCCCGCCGACGTTTCGCGGACCGTACGCATGCGCGTGTTCGAGCGGTCGCCGTGCCCGCTTCGTCGCCGCGGGTTGCGGCGACTGCGATTCGCACGTTCGGCAGCAGACACCCAATCAATACTAGTTGCCCAGCGGGACCTGCCCCGAATCCCACACCGGCCGAGCGGCAAGCCGTCCCCCGCGCGTCGGTAAGCTGCGTACTCGTGGTTTCCCCTACTCCCGACGCCGATCGACGCGCCCGACTCCTCAAGGATGCCTCCGCGACCCTGCGGGGCCTCGCGGACGTGCTGACCCCCTTGGGCGCGCGCTTCGCCGCCGCCGGGCACGAGCTGTACCTGGTGGGTGGCAGCGTGCGGGACGCGGTGCTCGGCAGGCTGGGCACCGATCTGGACTTCACCACCGACGCGCGGCCGGAGCAGGTGCAGGCAATCCTCAAGGGCTGGGCCGACAACCAGTGGGACACCGGCATCGCTTTCGGGACGATCAGCGCCGCCAAGGGCGATCAGCAGATCGAGATCACCACCTTCCGCACCGACGCCTACGACGGGGTCACCAGGAACCCGGAGGTCGTGTACGGCACCAGCCTCGAGGAGGACCTGGTCCGCCGCGACTTCACGGTCAACGCGATGGCCGTCCGCATCGGCGCGGACGGCTCGCAGGACTTCACCGATCCGCTCGGCGGCATGGACGCGCTGCTCGACGGGGTGCTCGACACCCCCGCCGCGCCGGAGATCTCCTTCAACGACGACCCGCTCCGCATGCTGCGGGCGGCCCGGTTCGTCTCGCAGCTCGGTTTCGCCCTTGCGCCCCGGGTCCATCAGGCGATCGTGGACATGGCCGGCCAGATCGACCGGATCACGGCCGAGCGGGTGCGCGCCGAACTCGACAAACTGATCCTCGGCGAGTTCGCGATCGACGGCATCAACGTGATGTGCGAGACGGGACTGGCGGATCGGGTCATCCCCGAGATCCCGAAGATGAAGCTGGAGATCGACGAGCATCACCAGCACAAGGACGTCTATCAGCATTCGCTGACGGTGCTGCAGCAGGCGATCGACCTCGAGGACGGCGACCCGGACCTGGTGCTGCGCTGGGCCGCGCTGCTGCACGACATCGGCAAGCCGGACACCAAGCGCAACGAGCCGGCCGGCGGGGTCAGTTTCCACCACCACGAGGTGGTCGGGGCGAAGATGGTGCGCAAGCGGATGCGTGCGCTCAAGTACTCCAAGCAGATGGTCGACGACGTCGGCCAGCTGGTGTTCCTGCACCTGCGTTTCCACGGCTACGGCGAGGGGCAGTGGACCGATTCCGCGGTCCGCCGCTACGTCACCGACGCAGGCGAACTGCTGCCGCGCCTGCACAAGCTCGTCCGCGCGGACTGCACCACCAGGAACAAGCGTCGGGCGGCGAAGCTGCAGGCCACCTACGACGACCTCGAGCAGCGGATCGCTCGGATCGCCGAGCAGGAGGACCTGGGCCGGGTCCGGCCCGACCTGGACGGCAACGCGATCATGAAGCTGCTCGGCATCCCCGCCGGGCCCGAGGTCGGCAAGGCCTGGACCTTCCTGAAGGAACTGCGCCTGGACCGCGGCCCGCTCAGTCCGGAAGAGGCCGAGGCCGAGCTGCTCGCGTGGTGGGCACAGCAGCAGTAGCCGCTACCCGATCAGCCGGAGCAGCTGAGTCAGATCGAACGAGCTGCTCAGCATCGGGATCTCGAGGGTGAATCGGACGACGTGGCCGTCGCGGGTGGCGCGGACGTTGCGGGCATCGTTGGGCAGCGGCGGCAACGGGATGACCGGCGCGGGCAGGTAGCGCCCTGGCACCGGGAGCCCCCGCCAGCGGGCCCGGATCACCTCGATGCGCAGCACGTCGTCGGCGATCGAGGCGTCGACGACGGCGGTCAGTCGGCGGTGCCGGTGCTCGGCGCGGATCAGGCCGGATTCCTCGGCGAACAGGATCCAGTCGAGGCCTTCCTGGAGATTGACCTGCGCCACCAGCGCCGACAGTGCGACGCGGCCCTCGACATCGATCTGTGCGGTCCGGACCCGGGTCGGCGCACCCGGCACGAGCCGGACCCCGTTGGCGACCGCCGTGACCTCCTCCAGCGCATGACCGCCCCAGTCGATGCCCGTGAGCCGGGCCCGTGACTCGAAATGCGCGCCCTGACGTCGCACGCGAAACGAACCCAGCCGGGCCGTGACCGGCACGCCCTGCAGGGTGACGGTGACCTCCCGCCCGACGTACCGGCGCGCGATACCGAGGCTGAGTGCGGTCATCACGCTGTCGGGGACCAGCGCCGTCATCGTGCCCGCACCGAGGGTCGCCACCGGGTCGACCCAGGAGGTGGTGATCGACGACAACGACCATCCCGTGCCCATGACAGGCAACGATAGGCCTCAGCGCAGCGTCGCATGCATCAGATAGACGTTGTAGCTGTCCCACTCCGACATCGTGAAGTACACATCGTCGGCGGTGGACCACGGATGCAGGAAGCCGCCGTAGAGGTCCGGGTAGTCGGCGCTGCTCACCATCGGGACGCCCGCCGACCACGCGCCCTGCGGGCTGTTCGCCTGGCGCAGCACGATGGTCTCGGCCGGTGCGTCCAGGTAGCTCATCTGCCACAGGTCACGGGACCCGTCGTAACGCACCGACACCTCCGAGGCCACACCGTCGAGGATGGGGGTGGGCGAATGCTCGCCGACCGGGGTCCAGGTTCCGTGGACCCAGTATTGGTAGGCCGACTTGTCGAGCACCCGATCGGTGGCCACCCGGGCGAGGGCGATGGTGCCGAGTCGCCCGTTCGGGGTGCCGAACATGTAGACGTGGTCACCGGCAGGGACCATGCTCGCGACCTGGAACTGGTTCATCCCGAAGATGTTCTCCCACTTGGCATATGGGTCCTTGGTCCAGGTCTGGCCGCCGTCGTCCGAGTAGGCGATGCCGCCGCGGTTCGTGTACCACCTGCCGGGGACCGTGCTCCAGCGTCGGACCGACATGTAGCTCATGTACTGCCGGTCGCCGATGGCGAAGCCGGAGGTGGGGATGGTGGTGGTCTCCCAGTTCTTGACCTTGCGGCTGCCGAGCAGTTCGGTGGCGTGGCACCGGCTGTCCTGCACCATGGAGTCGAGGGTCAGGCCGTCGGAGAGATCGCGGTCGGTGCTGTGCCCCAACACATTCGAGCGCCAGTCCTGGCCGTTCGCGCCCGGTGGTGCCCAGCCCCGGCCGAAGGTGTCGCCGAACGCGATGGCCACCTCGCCGGGCTTGCTCTCCCACATGATGCCGAGGTCGGTGCCGTTGACCTGCCACCGCTTGTCGGTGCGGTTGATGGAACCGGGGCCGGTCAGCTGTGCCACCAGGGTCACCTCGCCCACCTCCGGTGCCGCTGCGGCGGCGTCGACCGGTCCCGGCTCCGCTGGTGGGAACCGTGGGAACGGCGGCGGCGGAGGCAGCGGCAGGCCGGGTCCGGGGATCGGGATGGGGATCGGTTCGGGGTCGGGGGCGATGGAGAAGCGCGGTATCGACGATCCCCAGGAGCCCGAACCCGAGGATGAGGAACCGGACTCGGACGACTCGGACCCGGACGAGCCCGCAGGACCGGGTTCGGACGGCTCGGGCGCGGTGTCGGTGATGTCCGGGCAGGGATCGGCGCACGGGTCCGTTGGCAGCGGGTCCTGTGGGATGCGGGTCAGGTCCTGCGGCGGGTCGGGCACCGGGACCGGGACTATCTGGGGCCAGGGCACCCTGATGTCGATGCCGGGCGGCTCCGCGGCCTCCTCCTTCGCGGACGGGTCGAAACCGGTCTCCCCGCAGGCGTTGGTGGGCGCGGGCGCCGCCGTCGCGGTCGCCGGGGCGAGCACCGAGCCGGAGGCGGCGAGGGTGAGCACGAGCAGTGGTGCGCTCAGGCGACGGATCACGAAGCCCCCTTAGGCCTTCCCGATCGCCCACCGCCTCCGGACCGGCCATCGCGATCGTTGAGATGAATTTAGCAGTGGGCAACGACTCGCCGAGGGATTGATTAAGTGACCACTCAATGTATTATTGGCCACTCCGAGTACGAGGAGCACGAATGCGCACAGTCGACGTTGCCGCCAGGGCGGCCAAGCGGACCGCCCTGATGGACGCCGCGGCGCGGTGTTTCGCCGAGCGCGGCTACAGCGCCACCAGGACGGCGGACATCTGTTCCGGCGCGGGCATGAGCTCGGGCAATCTCTTCCACTACTTCCCCACCAAGCACGATGTGCTGCTCGCCCTCGTCGAACGCGACGGCGAGCAGACGAGCGAGGCGATGACCGATCTCGCGCAGGCCGGTGACCCCCTGGCCGCGCTGCTGTCGCTCCTCGACGAGATCTGCGGGCTCGCGGGCGATCCGGTGTACTCCGGTCTCGCGCTGGAGATCTCGGCCGTCGCGCATCGCGACGAGGAGGTCGCGGCCCGGTTCAAGGCGAACGACCTCACCTTCCGGTGCGGGCTGGCGACGCTGGTGGAACGCGCAGGGGATGCCGGCCAGCTGTCCACCGATCTCACCCCGGAGCACGCCGCGACCTGGCTGGCCGCGCTCGTCGACGGCATGTTCGCCCGCGTGGCCGCCGACCCGGACTTCGACCCCTCGGCCCAGGCGCCGATCCTGCGCCGGATCGTCACCCAGCTCCTCGTGGGTGGTACCGAGTGAGCCTGCGCGCCGACGCCGTTTCCGCACCGGTCGCCCCCGACCGGCTCCGCAATGTCGATGCGCTGCGCGGGTTCGCGCTGCTCGGGATCCTGGCCGTCAACATCTGGGCGTTCGCCGATCCCTACTACGCGTCGCCGGAATCGAACCCGGCGTTCGATTCCGGGCTCGATCACGCCGTCCGGTTCGCGGTCTCGCTGCTCTTCGAGACCAAGTTCTACCTACTGTTCTCGTTCCTGTTCGGCTACAGCTTCACGCTGCAGATGGCGGCGGCCGAGCGGGCAGGAACGGCCTTCATCCCGCGGATGCTGCGCAGGCAGAGCGGGCTGCTCGCCATCGGCCTCGTGCACGGGGCCGTCCTCTATTACGGCGAGATCCTGTCCACCTACGCGATCCTCGGCCTGATCCTGTTGGCGTGCAGGCGCATCTCGCCCCACCGGGCCGTGCAGATCGGCGTCGGACTGGTGGTGGCGGTGGGCGTGGTGTGGATGCTCCTCGGGCTGCTGACGCTCGCGGAAGGCGGGGGCGAGGGCGTCGCCGCATCGGATGCGGCGGTCAAGCTGACGGCCTTCGGTGGTGACGCGGCCGCGACCCTCGGCTTCCATTCCGGGCACCTGCCGGAGACCATCTCAGCTCTGGTGGCCCTGCAGGCACCGAGCGCGATGGCCATGTTCTTCTTCGGATTCGCCGCCGGCCGGGTGCAGGCGTTCGCGGACCCGGACCGCTTTCGGCCGCTGATGCGGCGGATCCTGGTCGTCGGGTTGCCGGTCGGGCTGATCGGCGCGCTCGCCTACGCGCTGGCCGCGGCCTACGCGCCGGGCGGCGGCGTCGAGGTCTTCGCGTTCGGGCTCGGGCAGCTGACGGCGCCGCTGCTCACCGCGTCCTACGTCGTGGCCGGGGTGCTGCTGTTCCGTACCGGCCCCGGCAGGCGGATCGAGGCGGCACTGGCCCCGATGGGCACGATCGCGCTCACCAACTACCTGCTCCAGTCGCTGGTGCTGGGCGTGCTGTTCACCGGTTACGGGTTCGGCCTGATCGACCGGCTCCCGCCGCTCGCGGTCCTCGCCGCGGTGCCGGTGATCTTCGGGACCCAGCTCGTCCTCAGCCGCTGGTGGCTGCGCGGGCACCGTTACGGTCCGGCGGAGTGGGCGCTGCGCGCGATCACCATCGCGGGGATCCCGCCCTGGCGGCGTCGTGGCTAGCGGGTCGCCGTCGCCCCGGCGCCGATGGCTTCGACGTGGCGTCGGCGGCCTCGCGGCGCTCCTGGTCCTGATCCTGATCGGCGGGTTGGCGGTCGTCGCGGGCAACAGCTACGCACTCCGGGAGGAGCGGGTGACGATCACGACCGCCGCGGGCCCGCTCCGCGGCGTCCTCGCCCTCCCTCGCGATGCGAAGGGGCCGGTCGGACTCGTCGTCTTCGTGCACGGGGACGGGCCGGTGGAGGCGACCAGCGAGGGGTTCTATCGGCCCATCTGGGAGGCCCTGGCCGAGGCCGGTTACGCGTCGCTGTCCATGAGCAAGCCCGGAGTCGGTGGCTCCCAGGGTAATTGGCTCGAACAGTCCCTCCACGACCGTGCCGTCGAGGCCGAGTCGATGATCGACTGGGCGCTCGATCGCCCCGAGATCGACCCGCGGCGCATCGGGCTCTGGGGAGCGAGTCAGGGCGGCTGGGTCCTGCCCGAGGTCGCGGTCGACCGGCCGGAGGTGTCCTTCGTCATCGCGGTGTCACCGGCGGTCAACTGGCTCGACCAGGGCCGGTACAACCTGCTGGCCGAACTCGATGCCACCGGTGCGAGCCGAGCCGAACGTCAGGCCGCGATCGCCGAGAGCGACGCGGTCCGCGCCCTGCTGAATCGGGGCGCCCCCTACGAGGAGTATCTCGAGGCGTCGGCCGACGACGAGCCCATGGACCGCGACCGCTGGGGCTTCGTCCTGCGCAACCACACCGCCGACGCGACGGCGGCACTCGGGGAACTCGGGCGCAGGGACATCCCGGTGCTGCTCGTCCTCGGCGAGGACGACCGCAACGTCGACGTCGACGACACCAAGAGCGCCTACGAGCGTCTGCTCGGTGACCGGCTCACCACGGCGCGCTTTCCCGGCGCCGCGCACACCCTTGCCCGATCCGGCATCGAGGAATCGGAGCTGTGGGGAGTCGTGGTCGGCACGTTCGCGCCGCGCCACGTCTTCGTGCCCGGCTATCTCGACGCCCAGCGTGACTTCCTCGCCGGCCTGCCCTGATCGACCGCTCCCACCTCTCGTCAGTCCGCGACCAGGTCCATCCGGAGGAACTCGCTGATGCGGAGCAGCCTCGGTGGGCGCGCAACGTCGTCGGAGAGGGCCTGGAACGCCTCGGATTCCCCGACGAGGCGTGGCGCGGCGAGATCGAACTCCCGCCCGTCGACTCGGAGCCGCGCACCGTCGGCCGCCAGGACGTTCTGCACCCAGTCCGAGCGCGATCCGTACACCAGAACGAACAGGTAGCCACCGTCGACGGGATACGCGTCGAGCGGTGTGCGGTAGGTGGCGCCGGAGGTGCGACCCACGTGAGTCAGCACCGGCCACTTCCCGCCCGCGATCGCGCGAGGGTTGAACACCCGCTTGTTGACGTGGCCCCACCACCTCGGCATCGGCATCGGGCTCTCCTTCCCTCGTTCGGTCGATTCCCGGCGGGAGTCCTTACACCTGTAAGGCTGACTTACGCCTGTAAGCTTGTCAACATTTCCGCACCCTGGAGTTGAGCCCTCGTGTCACCATCACCGCAGCCGCCACGGCGACCACTCAGCCGAGATCTCGTGTTGGAAGCCGCGATCCGGGTCGCGGATCGCGGTGGCGTGGAGGCGATCACGATGCGCCGGGTGGCGCAGGAACTCGGCGTGGAGGCGATGTCGCTCTACCACCACGTACCGAACAAGGACGCGATCCTCGACGGTGTGGTCGACGCGGTGTTCGCGGCGATTGAGCTACCCGATGCTCGGTGCGACGACTGGCGCGACGCGATCCGGGTCCGCGCTTCCTCCGCGCGCACTGTCCTGTCACAGCACAGTTGGGCCCTCGGCCTCATGGACTCCCGTCGCAACCCGGGTCCGGCGACGCTACGCCACCACGACGCCGTCCTCGGCGTCCTCCGGGAGGCCGGATTCGCGCTGCCGATGGCCGCGCACGCCGTCTCGCTGGTCGACAGCTACGTCGGCGGGTTCGTCCTCCAAGAGGCGAACCTGCCGGTGACGACGCCGGGCGATGTCGAGGAAGTGGCGGGCAGCATCCTCGAGCAGCTCCCTGCGGCCGAGTTGCCGTACCTCACCGAGATGATCGTCGACCACGCCCTGCAGCCGGGCTACGACCACACGAGCGAGTTCGGCTACGGCCTGGACCTCATCCTGGACGCGCTCGAAGCCCGGAGGTAGCGCGCCCCGACAGTCGCGGTCGGAACCGGCGTCGCCCCTCGCGCGTCCAACACGTATGGGACTGGTGGAGTACTCGTTCGGCACCGGCGAGGGGGCGCCGCGGGACTGGGCGTCCGAGGCGGATCTGGACCTCGGCGGCATCGGGGTCGCGGACGCGGTGAGCCTTGACTTCGACGGCGACGGTCTGCTCGACGACGCGATGTGGGACAGCGACGGGGACGGGGGCGCGGATCGTTCGGTGCTGGACGTGGGTGACGAGGGTCGGTACTTCGAGGACGCCTCGGGTACCGGGGTCTGGGACCTCGAGGTCCCGCCGCCCCCCGCCGAGGCCGGGCACGAGCTGCGCTGGACGGACGCAGGGGGCGTGGACCGTAGGGTGCCGGGCAGCGAGGACGCGCTGCCGGTGGAGGTCGATCTCGATCTCGACGGCGCCCCCGACATCGTGGTGATCGACACCGACGGGGACTCGCTGGTCGACGTCACCCTGCTCCGGTCGGGCCCGGCCGGCCCCTACGTCGCGATCGAGGTCGACGAGCGGTCCGACGGGTCCGCGGACGTGACGCTGTCCGATACCGACGGCGACGGCCGGCTGGACACCGTCGCCCGCGGTCCCGGTTGATCGCGGGCGGCGCGGGCGCTCAGCGCGACGCGCGACGCAGCGAGTTCGCCGCCACCGCCACCAGGCCGAGCCCGTACGCCGCGGCCCCGGCGAGGACGAGTCCCGGTGAGTGCCCATCGGGGGCGACCACCGTCGCCGCGGCGGCCAGCGCGCCGATGAACGCCATGTTGAACACGGTGTCCTGCAACGCGAACACCTGCCCGCGCCGGGCGTCGTCGATGTCGATCTGCATCGCCGCGTCCCCGGTGAGCTTGATCGTCTGCCCGGCGAGGCCGAGCAGGAACGCGCCGACCAGCAGCATCGGCTGGGTGAGCCCGGAGATCACCCCCAGTTGCACGGCGGTCGCGAATACCAGCGCGCCCACGACGGTCGGGGACCTGCCGATGCGTGGGATGAGAAACGGGGTGACTGCCGCGGCGAGCAGCATGCCCGCCGCCGCGGCGCCGACCGCGACCCCGAATCCCGCGAACCCGCCCGGCAGCGCGCCCGCATACGAGGGATCCCGGAGGATCAGCACCATGATCAGCGTGTTGATCCCGAACACGATGCGGTGCACGCCGATTCCGATCATCGCGGTGGTGACGCCGGGGGCGCCCCACACGGCGGCGGCCCCGGTGCGCAGGCCTGCCAGCACCGCCCGGACGGCGTCGAGGCCGGTCGGACCGGCCTCGGCGAGGTCGCCGGTCGGTCCGAGTCGGTGTGCGGCGAAGCCGGCCGCGGCGAGGGCGCCGATCGCGGAACCGGCGGAGGCGAGGGCGACCGTGAGGCCGGAGCCCCGATCCCCCTCGCCGAGCACTCCGAGGAGTGCGACCGCCGTCCCGGCGCCCGCGGCGGAGACCCCGGCCCCCGCGGTGGCCAGCACGGAATTCGTTGACACCAGCCAGGATTGGCGTACCACGTTCGGTAGTGACGCCGACACCCCAGCCAGCACGAAGCGGCTGACCCCGACCGCGGCGAGCGCGAGCAGCAGCAACGGGGTCTGTGGTCCGCCGGTCAGGAGCACGGCCGCGGCCGCCAGGATCAGGCCGCCGCGCAGCAGGTTTGCCCACATCAGGACCGCGCGCCGGTCCCATCGGTCGAGCAGGGCGCCTGCGAAGGGGCCGACCAGCGAGTAGGGCAGCAGCAGCACCGCGAACCCCGCGGCGATCGCGATGGGATCGGTCTCCCGTTCGGGATTGAACAGGATCGCGCCGCCGAGCGCGGCCTGGAAGAGCCCGTCGCCGAACTGGCTCGCGAAGCGGACGGTGGTGAGTCGGCCGAGTCCTGGTGACCGGCGCAGCACGGAGCGCAGGCCGCCGTGCCCGCGCGTCGGGTCGGTCGGGGTCGGATCGGATGGCGTCGGATCCCCCGGCGTCGCGCTTCCCGGCGTCGAGTTCACCACCAGCTGACCCTATCGCGGTGCGGGCGCGAGCTCCCGTGCGCGCCACCACGCGACGGTGGCGGCGGCCGCCTCGGCCAGCGGGGTCGGCGCCAGGCCGAGCAGTCGCTCGCTGCGGGCGGAGTCCAGCACGAACGGACGCTCGAACTGGTACAGCATCTCGGCCAGCTCGCGGCTGTCGCGGTGCACCAATCCGGCGCCGCGGAGCAGCCAGCCGGGCAGCACGCCGGTCTTCGGGTCCGGCACGCCCGCCGCCGCGGCGTAGGCGTGCACCATGGCGCGCTGGGTGATCGCGGGGCTGGTCGGGGCGTGCAGGACCGAGTTCCACAGCGAGGGGTCGGCGGCCGCGGCGATCATGGCCGCCGCGAGGTCGGGCACGTAGGTGAACGAGTGTGGGGTGTCGAGGCCGCCCATGACGCGAACGGTCTTGCCCGACAGGATGATCGGAACCATCCGTTCGCCCGCGTGCGCCATCAGCACCCGAGGCCCGAAGAAGTCGGAGGCGGCCACGCTGACGGTGGCGGTGTCCGAGGCCTCGCGCTGGCGCAGCAGCTCGGTGCGGATGCCCAGCTTGCCGTCGCGGGCCTCGCGCGGGGTGTCCTCGGTGATGGGACCGTCGACCTGCCCGTAGGAGTACAGGCTCTCCGGGAACACCACGACGGCTCCGGCCCGGCCGGCGGCCGCGAGCACGGCCCGCTCGGTGGAGGGCAGTTCGCGTCGCCAGGCCTCGGCCGAGTACGCCGAGCCGTGGGTGCAGTGGAACACCGCAGCGGCGCCCTCGAGCGCGGCGTCGAGCGCGCCAGGCACGGAGACGTCGACGCGGAGCCGCTCCACATTGGGGCGCTCGGGCCCGGAGCCGGACCTGGTCAGCACACGGACCCGGTGTCCCTGTGCCGCCAACTGGTCGGCGACCGTCCATCCGACGGGTCCCGCGCCGGTCACTACCTGCACTGTCGACATCGCAATCACTCCTGGGTGTGGTTATCGGAACTTCGAGAGCACTGCTCTCGAAGCAACAGTGCGCCGACTTCGGAGGAATGTCAAGAGCACTGCTCTCTTTTGTTGACAGTGCTCACGAAACCGGTCAGGCTGGGGCGGTGACCGGTACCCCGCGCGAACGCGCACGCGAGCAGACCCTGGCCGACATCACCCGGATCGGCCGGGAGCACCTGGCCAGGGACGGGGCGGCGGCGCTGTCGCTGCGGGCGGTCGCGAGGGACCTCGGGGTGGTCTCCTCGGCCGTGTATCGATACGTGGGCAGTCGCGACGAACTGCTCACCCTGCTCGTCGTGGAGGGGTACACCGAACTGGGCGACGCGGTGGACGCGGCGGTGGCCGCCGTGCCCGCAGGAGATCCGCGGGCCCGGCTGCACGCCGTCGGGCACGCGGTCCGGGACTGGGCGCTGGCGGAGCCGGCGTGCTACGGGCTGCTGTTCGGCAGTCCCGTGCCGGGTTACCGGGCGCCGGCCGAACGCACCACCGGGCCGGGCACCCGCGTGGTCGGCGTGCTGGTCCGGATCTTCGATGAGGCCAACCGATCCGGTGATCTCGTTGTCCCGCAGACAATTCCGATCGGTGAGTCGCTGCGCGAGAACCTGCGGGCGATCCGGGCGGAACTGGGTCTCGACCTGCCCGATGAGGCGCTGGCGCGCGGGGTCCTGGCCTGGTCCTCGCTGTTCGGCGCGGTGAACTTCGAGGTGTTCGGTCAGTACGGGCCGGACACCTTCGCGGACCCGCGGGCGCTGTTCGAGCACCACCTGTCGGTGCTGGACGAGATCGTCGGGCTCGCCCCGCCGGAGTGAGGCGGCCGGTCGGGCGGCGCGTTACCCGGCACGCGTGTCGTCCGCCGGTGCGATGATTGTCCGGTGGACCACGCAGAAGAACCCGAGGACCGGATGGCGCCGACCGAACCGATCGTGCGCCCGGGCAGTCTGCTGATCTCCTCGACCGAGCTCACCGAGCCGGCCTTCCGCCGCACCGTGGTCTACGTCATCGAGCACAACGACGCGGGCAGCCTGGGTGTGGTGATCAACCGGCCGAGCGAGACCGCGGTGCAGGCGGTGCTGCCCCAGTGGACCGAGCTGTGCGCCAATCCGCGGGCGCTGTTCATCGGCGGCCCGGTGAAGCGGGACTCGGCGCTGTGCCTGGCCACGCTGCGTACCGGTGCCAACATCGACGGGGTCTCCGGGGTGCGCCGGGTGGACGGCCGGGTGGTCATGGTCGACCTCGATTCCGATCCGGACGCCGTCGGCCCGCTCATCGAGGGCGTGCGGGTCTTCGCGGGGTACTCGGGCTGGACCATGGGGCAGCTGGACTCGGAGTTGCAGCGCGACGACTGGACCGTGCTGTCCGCGCTGCCGTCCGACGTGATCGGCCCGCCGCGGATCGATCTCTGGGCGCACGTCCTGCGCCGCCAGCCACTCCCCCTCGCGCTGCTCGCGACGCACCCGATCGACGTCGACCGGAACTGACCAGCCCGGACCGAGCGGTTCACCGGCCCGGTGCCGAGGCCGCCGGTTCCGGGTCCTGGCGGCGGGCGAACCGCTGCGCCAGCGCGGCGCAGACGATCAGCTGGATCTGATGGAAGATCATCAGCGGCAACACGATCAGGCCGACCGGCTGCCCGGCGAAGAGCACCGAGGCCATCGGCAGCCCGGTCGCGAGCGACTTCTTGGACCCACAGAAGAGGATCACGATCCGGTCCGGCAGCGAGAACCCGAGCGCGCGCCCGGCGAAGGCCGTCACCCCGAGCACCGTCGCGAGGATCGCGCAGCAGACCGCGACCAGCGCCAGCACCCGCCAGGCGGAGAGCCCGCTCCACGCGTGCTCGTTCATGCCCGCGCTGAACGCCGAGTACACCACGAGCAGGATCGAGCCGCGGTCGACGATCTTGGTCGGTGCGGCGTGCCGCTGCAGCCAGCCGGTCACCCACGGTCGGATCAGCTGACCGATGACGAACGGCAGCAGCAGCTGCAGCACGATGTCGACGATCGAGGACGCGTCGACGGTGGCCTCGCCGGTGGTGTTCATCAGCAGGATCACCAGCAGTGGGGTGATGAACACCCCGATGAGATTCGAGAACGAGGCGCTGACGACCGCCCCCGCGACGTTGCCGCGCGCGATCGAGGTGAACGCGATGGACGACTGGACCGTCGAGGGCACCAGGCACATGTAGAGCACGCCGGTGTACAGCTCGTCGGTGAGGACCGTCGGCGCCAGCACGCGCAGCGCGAGTCCGATCAGCGGGAACAGCAGGTAGGTCGACGCCAGCACCACCGAGTGCAGGCGCCAGTGCTTGAGCCCCTCGAGCGCCTCGCGCGGGTGCAGCCGGACGCCGTAGAGCAGGAACAGCAGCGCGATCGCGATCTTGGTGGCCCAGTCCAGTGCGGTCTGCCCGCCACCGGATGCGGGGAAGATGCTGGCCACGACGGCCACCGCGATGATCGACAGGATGAACCCGTCGATGTAGAACCTGCTCAAGAACTTCACATCGGTAACGATAATCCGGGGCCGAATGTCAGCGGTCGGCCAGCCGCCGGTCCGCGAGGGCGTTCAGCGCGCCTGCCATCTCCTCGGCACGCGGCGTGGTGACCGTCAGCCGCTGACCGTTCGCGGCCGTGAAGACCACCGCGGGCCCGGTGGTGGTGACCACCCCGTAGTTGCCGCGGCCCTTCAGGCGCAGCCCCCACCCGCCGAAGTCCCTGGACGGGTTCACCTCCTCGACGGCGGCCCCGACCAGCTCCTCGACCCCGTACCCGACCACGGTCATGCCCATGTTGCGCACCCACAGGCCGGTCTCGTCGAGGGTGACCCGGAAGCGCAGCAGCCCGACCATCAGCACCGAGACCGGCACGAAGACCGCGACCGGCCACCACGAGCCCGCCCGGGCGCAGAGCCCCGCGGTGATCGCCGCGCCGATCCCGAGCAGCACCGCCGTGGTCGTGGGGCCGAGCCCGAGCCGCAGGGTGATCGGCAGGTCCAGCGGCCCGCGCGGCAGTCGCGGGTCCGGCGGCGTGGTCGCCGCGGATCGTTCGCGATAGTCGCGCAGGGTCGACGCCCCGAGGACGCCGACGGCCGCGCCTGCCACGATCCCGAGCCCGATCCACCACATCGGCAGCGTCACGTTCACGGCCGTTGCGAGATCCAGTTGCGCGGCGAGGAGCGCGATCCACAGGGTGAGCAGTAGGCCGACCACCGTCAGGCCGACGATCAGCATCGCGCGGCGCATCATCAGCATCGCGCCCGCGAGGGCGGCGATCGCGCTGGCGCCGCATCCGACGAGGAGGATCACGATCACCATGGTCGCGGCCAGCGACCCGGGCGTACTGAAGCCGTCGGGGCCGCTCCCGGACCAGTGCGTGGCGATGGTCTCGGGCAGGCGCGGGGACCAGAGCCGGGTGAGTGTCAGGCCTACGGCGGCCGCGAGCGCGGGCAGACCGATGCCGAACAGGACGCCGGCCGGATCGAAGGTCCGGGAATTGCTCATGGGCGCCGATTCAACCAGGTGCCGACGTGCGGACCCGTTCAGCTGGGCAGGCAGGCGCCCTTGAGGGCGCAAGACCCGCATGAGTCCATGCCGCAGTCCGCGGCGGCCGCGGCGTCGGCAGCGTTGGCGGCGAACTCCGCGGACTCCGGCTCGGCGGGGCTGCCGCAGCCGCAGTCGTGGCCACAGCCACCGGCAGGGGCGGCCGCCGCGGCGGCGCGGGCTCCCATGGATCCGCCGTACCCGGCGGTGACCAGGGCCGCGACCACGGCGACAGCGACGGCGAGGAGTCCTCCTGCCGTGCCGAAGGCGAGGGCACCGACACCGCCGATGACCAGCAACAACGCGGCCGCGGCCATGGTGGGCGCGGCGATGCGGTTGGCGAGGCGGAAGGCGTCGTCGCTGGCGAGAGCCTCGGGGGTGGTGACGCCGGCCCAGCGGTTGCGTGGCAGCCGGCCGGCGATCCCGGCGACCGCCACCACGCCGACGGCGAGGGCGACTACGAACAGCACGGTTGCGACGATGACCACGGGTCCAGGGTACGGCGGGGACCGATGACCGGGACTATTCGGGTGACACCTTAGGCTGGTCGACGGTAATCCATGCCCGAGAACCAGCGCCGAGACGCCGAGCTCAGCGCAGAGTAGATAGCGAAACACGTGACCGAGCCAGTGCAGCAGCCAGCGGACGACGCCACCCCTCAGCACCGATACACCGCGGAGCTCGCGGGTCGGATCGAGCGGCGGTGGCAGGAGCTGTGGAGTGAGCGCGGCACCTTCAACGCGCCGAACCCGGTCGGCGATCTCGCCGGGGAGCTGCCTGCGGACAAGCTCTTCGTCCAGGACATGTTCCCGTACCCGTCCGGCTCGGGCCTGCACGTCGGGCACCCGCTCGGCTACATCGCGACCGACGTGTTCGCGCGCTACCACCGCATGCACGGGCACAACGTGCTGCACACCCTCGGCTACGACGCCTTCGGCCTGCCCGCCGAGCAGTACGCGGTGCAGACCGGAACCCACCCGCGCACCACCACCGAGTCGAACATCCAGAACATGAAGCGGCAGCTGCGTCGGCTCGGGCTCGGCCACGACGAGCGGCGCTCGCTGGCAACCACCGATGTGGACTTCTACCACTGGACGCAGTGGATCTTCCTGCAGATCTTCAACGCCTGGTACGACATCGACCTCAAGCGGGCCCGCCCCATCGCGGAGCTCGAGGCGGAGTTCGAGTCCGGTGCCCGCACCGCCCCGGACGGCCGGTCATGGACCGCGCTCGACACGGGTGAGCGCCGCACGGTGATCGACTCGTATCGCCTTGTCTACCGGTCGGATTCGATGGTCAACTGGTGCCCCGGGCTCGGCACCGTGCTGGCCAACGAGGAGGTCACCGCGGACGGCCGCAGCGACCGCGGCAACTTCCCGGTGTTCCGCAAGCACCTGCAGCAGTGGATGATGCGCATCACCGCGTACTCGGACCGCCTCGTCGACGACCTCGAGTTCCTGGACTGGCCGGACAAGGTCAAGGCCATGCAGCGCAACTGGATCGGGCGCTCGCACGGTGCCCAGGTCCGGTTCGGCGTTGACCCGGCGGTCGACGACGTCGCGATCGAGGTCTTCACCACCCGCCCCGACACCCTGTTCGGTGCCACCTATGTCACCCTCGCCCCCGAGCACGAGCTGGTCGACCGGCTGGCGTCGGGCTCGTACGCCGACGACGTGGACCCCCGCTGGACCGGCGGCGCGGCCAGCCCGGCCGAGGCCGTCGCCGCCTACCGCGCCTCCATCGCCGCGAAGACGGACCTGGAGCGGCAGGAGAACAAGGAGAAGACCGGCGTCTTCCTCGGCGAGTATGCGGTGAATCCCGTCAACGGGCACCGGCTGCCGATCTTCATCGCGGACTACGTGCTCACCGGATACGGCACCGGCGCGATCATGGCGGTGCCAGGGCACGATCAGCGCGACTGGGAGTTCGCGACCACCTTCGGCCTCGACATCGTCGAGGTCATCGCGGGCGGCGACATCACCGAGGCCGCCTTCACGGGCGACGGTCCACTGGTGAACTCGGACTACCTGGACGGGCTCGGCGTCGCGGAGGCCAAGGCCGCCATCACCGCGCGCCTGGAGGCGGACGGCACCGGCAAGGGCACCATCCAGTACAAGCTGCGGGACTGGCTGTTCGCCCGTCAACGGTACTGGGGCGAGCCCTTCCCGATCGTCTACGGCGCGGACGGCGTCGCCCACCCGCTGCCGGAATCGATGCTGCCGGTGGAACTCCCGGAGGTCGAGGACTACGCACCGGTCTCCTTCGACCCGAACGACGAGAACTCCGAGCCGTCCCCGCCGCTGGCGAAGGCCACCGACTGGGTGAACGTCGAGCTCGATCTCGGCGACGGGCTGCAGAGCTACCACCGCGACACCAACGTGATGCCGCAGTGGGCGGGCAGCTCCTGGTACCAGCTGCGCTACATCGACCCGACCAACGACGACGAGTTCTGCGCCAAGGAGAACGAGCAGTACTGGATGGGTCCGCGTCCCGAGCTGCACGGCCCGAACGACCCGGGCGGCGTCGACCTGTACGTCGGCGGCGTCGAGCACGCGGTGCTGCACCTGCTGTACTCGCGGTTCTGGCACAAGGTTCTCTTCGACCTCGGCTACGTGAGCTCGAGCGAGCCGTACCGCCGGCTCTACAACCAGGGCTACATCCAGGCCTACGCCTACACCGACTCGCGGGGCGTCTACGTGCCCGCGGAGGAGGTCACCGAGCGCGACGGTAAGTACTTCCACGGCGACGAGCCGGTCCACCGTGAGCACGGCAAGATGGGCAAGTCCCTGAAGAATTCCGTTGCGCCGGACGAGATCTGCGAGGAGTACGGCGCGGACACCCTGCGCGTGTACGAGATGTCGATGGGGCCGCTTGACACCTCACGTCCGTGGGCGACCAAGGACGTCGTCGGGTCGCACCGGTTCCTGCAGCGCGTCTGGCGCACGGTCGTCGACGAGGAGACCGGCGAGCTCCGGGTCACCGACGAGGCGCCGACCGACGACACCCTGCGCGCGCTGAACAAGACGATCGACGGCGTCAACGCGGACTACGCCGCGCTGCGCGACAACACCGCGGCGGCCAAGCTGATCGAGCTGAACAACCACCTGACCAAGGAGTACCCGAACGGGGCGCCGCGGTCGGCGGTCGAGCCGCTGGTGCTCATGCTCGGCCCGCTGGCCCCGCACCTCGCCGAGGAGCTGTGGTCCCGGCTCGGGCACGAGACCTCGCTTGCGCACGGCCCGTTCCCGCTGGCCGAGGACAAGTGGCTGGTCGACGACACCGTCGAGTACCCGATCCAGGTCAACGGCAAGCTGCGCAGCCGGCTCACCGTGGCGGCCGACGCCGACCCGAAGTCCATCGAGGCCGCGGCCCTGGCCGACGAGAAGATCGTCGCCCTCCTGGAGGGCAACGCGCCCCGCAAGGTGATCGTGGTGCCGGGCAAGATGGTCAACATCGTCAAGTAGGCAGCTCCGCTGCCCGTGCGCGGTTAGCGGGTCCAGAGACCCGCTAACCGCACACAGGTGGCGAAGCCGTCGTCAGCACTCGGTCGGTGCCGGTTCCCCGCGCAGCCGGGCGTCGACCCAGTCGAATGCCCCGGAGTTCCCGGTGAGTTCGCCGAGGATGTGTTCGCCGGGTACCTGCCGGTACAGCGCGCGCACGCCGTAGCCGCACTGCTCGTCGTACAGGTTGCGGGAGCCGAGCGCCGGGATCCAGAACTCCTGACCACCGCTGTAGATGTACAGCGGCGTGCCGGACTTACGGTCCGCCATCTTCATCTTCGTGTAGATGTCATGTGCGACAGGTGAATCCAGCGCTTGCTTCACATTCGCGAGTGCTTCGGCCGGTATCCCGAGGACGCCGGCCAGCGCGAGGGTGTTCGCGCACTGGTCCTTGATGGACGTGATGCTCAGTCGCTGACCGAGAGTGTTGATCAGCGGGAGGATCTCGGGGTTCTCCCTCGTGATCCCGAACAGCGCCGCGAGGAACAGCCCCCCGGCGAGGTTGCCGTTCATGGTGCGTCCGAGCATCTCGAAGTCTGCCGGTATCCCGCCCATCGCGGCGCCGACGATGTCGCCCGCCAGTTCGGGGGCGTAGGAGTCGATCAGCTTGACCGCGCCGTGCGTCGCGATCGAACCGCCGGAGTAGCCCATCATGGCGAGCTTGCTGCTGCCGAACTCGGCGGGGAACACGGTGCGCATGCCGCGGATCGTGTCGAGGATCGCGTGCCCGGCGACGAAGGGTTCGGCGTACGCCATCCGGGGCCCCTCGTGATCCGGGATGAGCACCGCGTAGCCGCGTTCCTCGGCCTTCGTGGTGACGGGCCGGACCAGCTCGAGGAAGTTCTCCGTCGGTGTGATCCCGTTTCCGAGGGTGTGGCCCGGGGTGCAGCTCCGCCCGAGCCCGTTGATCGGCACGTTGTTGACCAGGACCGGCCGCGGTCCCGGGCCGGGCCAGGGCGTGGCGGGCACGACGAGAGTCGCGGTCGCGAACGACGGCGCGCCTGCCGCGTCGGTGCTCTTCACCTTGATCTGGCGCACCTCCCGCACCGGCCCGCGCAGGAGCGCTCGGGCGGCAGGCGTCACATCACGGGTCTCGATGACCTGGCCGTTGGTCATGCCGGGCAGGCCGGGCGGGTACACGTCGAAGAACGGGTCCCCGATCGGTTTGGGCAGCATCTCGGCGCGCAGCGTCTCGAGGGGCGGGGGATCGAGATCAGGTCCCGGGATCACCGAGCCGACCACGCCCGGAATCGCGGACCCCAGCGGTGATCCGGCGGCGGAGCCGGTTCCGAGAGAGCCGGTGATCAGCGTCGTCCCGTTCAAGGGCGTGCCGTCCGAGGCCGTGCCGTCCGTCAGGGACCCGGTGCCAACCGACCCCTCACCTCCGGCGCTGCCGGAGGATTGCGCGACGGCGGTGCCGACCGACGTGCCACCCCCGATCGCGACGCCGACCGCCAAGGCGGCCACACCCATTCGTACCCAGAAACCCCCGTGCTGGATAGGCATGCGCGGCACCGTAACACCGGATTGCCGCGGCCCGAACGACTTTCGGAGGCCACGGTTATCACATCGTGAGCTGCGGCCCAGCGAATCCGGACGAACCGGACGAGGAGGGCGGACGATGCCGGCTCCTCGTTCCATGGAATCCCGCCGGCATCGCCGGTACCCTCGCAACTAGAACAGGTTCTAACAATGAAGGGGTACCGGCATGGCGGCATCACGCGAAGACATCCTGAACACCATCGAGAGCTACGTGAAGTCGGTGGCGGGCGGCACCGTGGACGACGTCCTGGCGCTGTACGCGCCCGGCGCCACCGTCGAGGATCCGGTCGGCACCGACCCGCGGACCACCGAGGAGTCGCTGCGCGAGTTCTACGGCATCATCGAGCCGCTCGAGCAGACCGCCGAGCTGGGCGTCGTCAAGATCGCGGCGGGCACGGCCGCCTTCAACTTCACCCTCACCACCATCATGGGTGATCAGAAGGTCGAGATCTCCGTCATCGACGTGATGACCTTCGACGACGACGCCAAGATCACCACCATGAAGGCGATCTGGGGTCCGGAGGACATGGTCGCCAGCTGACCGCTCGCCCGGATTCGGTCCGCGGGTCATACCGTGGTCGGACCCGGGATCAGCTCCAGGCCTGACGACAACGGGTCGCCGCGGCAATACGTTCGGATCGCAACACGATCACCAGGCGACCGAAAGCGTGCGATGACCCAGATCTTGTCCCAGGCCGAGGCCCCGCCGACTCCCCGCTCACTCCCCCGGATTGTGGGCGTGGACGTCGCGCGGGGCCTCGCCGTGCTCGGCATGATCGCTGTGCACACCGCCAGTGCCGAACAGATCGGCGAGTTCGCCTTCTTCGCGCTCAGCGGCCGATCCGCCATTCTCTTCGCGGTGCTCGCCGGCGTATCGCTTGCCCTCACCACCGGCGGCACCCGCCCGCCCGCGGGGCCCGGGCTAGTCGCGGCGCGCAGGTCCATCGCCGCGCGCGCCCTCGCCCTCTTCGTCCTCGGCCTCGTTCTCACCCAGCTCGGTTCCCCGGCGATGGTCATCCTCGCGACGTACGCGGTCCTGTTCCTGATCGCGCTCCCACTGCTGCGGCTGAGCTGGCAGTGGCTGACCGCCGTCGCGGCCGTGGCCGCCGTAGCGGGCCCGCTGCTCTCGTTTGCCATCCGTTCGCACATGGACGTGCCCGGCACCTTCGGCGAGACCGCGCGATTCGACATGCTCACCTCGGTCGACGGGGTCCGGCACCTCGGTTCGGTGATCCTGCTGGAGGGCACCTACCCGGTGCTCACCTGGGTGCCGTTCCTGCTCGCGGGCATGGCCATCGGTCGCTGGGGCCTGCGGCGTGAGCGGGCGGGCCTCGTCCTGGTCGCGCTCGGCTCGGCGCTGGCCGTGCTCGGGCTCGGCGGGTCCTGGGTGGCGCTGAACCTGTTCGGCGGCAAGGACGCGCTGGTGGCCCACCTGGACGAGATGATGCCGGGCGAGGGTGCCCAGCTGCTCGCGGACCTGCTCCGGATGGGGAGCTTCGGCACCGTCGGCACCGATCCCTGGCAGTGGATGCTCACCAGCACCCCGCACAGCGGGACCGTGTTCGAGGTCGTGGGGTCCGGCGGCGTCGCCGTCGCCGTTCTCGGCCTGTGCCTGCTCGCGGCGAGGGTCGTCCCGCGTATCCTGGTGCCGCTGGCCGCGCTCGGTTCGATGCCGCTGACGATCTACGCCGGGCACATCGTCGCCTTGGCGCTCCTGCTGCGCACCGAGTCGTTCACCCAGTCGTGGGCGACCCTGCTCTGGTTCCTGGCGGTGCCGTTGATCTTTGCCACTCTGTGGCGGCACTACCTCGGGCGGGGTCCGCTCGAATGGGCGCTGAACAAGATCGGCGCGGGCGCCGCCCGGCTCGGTTCCCGCCCCGTGGTCAGCTAGCGCGCGCGAACGTCGCCCAGGCCTTGGCGGCGACCGCGCCGCCGGGCCGGACCGCGGTGAGCACCACGTCCACCCGCGGCTCGCCGTCCTGGACGTATTCCTGCAGTACCTCACCGGAACAGGCCAGGGTGTCCCCCTCGGATACCCGCTCGAGGAACCGGGTCCGGAACCGCCGCACCGACTCCGGGCCCAGCCAGTCGGTGGCGAAGTTGGCCAGCAGGCCGGAGGCGACGGCGTCGGTCGCCGAGCCGTGCGACCAGGAGTCGGCGATCAGCCTGCCCTCGGCGTCGCGGAACTCGGTCAGCTGCTCGGACTCGTTGCCGCGGGAGTGCACGTTGAGCCGATCGCCTGCCCGCGGCGGGGGGCCGAAGAACCGGCAGTCCTGCTCGGCGGGCATGGCCTGCTGATCCGGCCGGGCCGAACCCGGCACGAGCCCTTCGAAGCAGAGGTAGGTCGGCGGCACCACCGGACGCTCGGCGTCGCGGTACGCGCCGTGGGTGGAGCGGATGGCCTCCGCGAACTCGAGGATCTTGCCGCGCTCCAGGTCGACGGTGACGCCGGTGAACGGCGCCCCCACCGTGCTCGCTGCGGTTGTGGTGATCATCGATCCGCACCTCCTTCGATCAGTTCGGATACCGCGACGTTAGGTCCGCGAGAGGGTTCGACGGCATCCCCTTCCCGCTGATCGGGAGACCCCGGGCACCGGCTTGCTGGGCGGGGGCGAAATCGTCCCGGTCAGCGGGAAGGCCCCATGAACTCGCATGCCGTCGCCCCGAAGTATGAGGCGCATCACATCAGTGCGTTTCTCGAGCGCGTTTGTCTCGAGAGTGAGAGAAGAGGTGGCAATGGCGCTGCAATCCAAGTCCGAAGCCGACGAGGTCAGGATGATCGAGGCGGCGGCGGCCCCTACCCGGTTTGCCCGTGGTTGGCACTGCCTTGGCCTGCTGAAGTCGTTCCAGGACGGAAAGCCGCACGAGGTCAAGGCCTTCGGCACGTCGCTGGTCGTGTTCCAGTCGGAGTCGGACGGCAAGATCAACGTGCTCGACGCGTTCTGCCGGCACATGGGCGGCAATCTCGCCCAGGGCACCGTCAAGGGTGACTCGATCGCCTGCCCGTTCCACGACTGGCGCTGGGGCGGCAACGGCAAGTGCACGGACATCCCCTACGCCCGCCGCGTTCCCCCGCTCGCGCGCACCCGCGCCTGGCCGACGCTCGAGCGCAACGGCCAGCTGTACGTGTGGCACGACCCGCAGGGCAGCAAGCCCACCGACGAGGTGACCATCCCTGAGATCGAGGGTTTCGGCACCGACGAGTGGACCGCCTTGACCTGGAACTCCATGCTGATCGAGGGCTCGCACTGCCGCGAGATCGTCGACAACGTGGTGGACATGGCGCACTTCTTCTACGTGCACTACTCGTTCCCGCGCTTCTTCAAGAACGTCTTCGAGGGTCACGTGGCCACCCAGTACATGCGTTCGACCCCGCGCCACGACATCTCGGTCGGCACCAGCTACGACGATCCGAACTCCACCCTGCGTTCGGACGCCTCGTACTTCGGCCCGTCCTACATGATCGACTGGCTCTGGAGCGATGCCCAGGGGATGACGATCGAGACGGTCCTCGTCAACTGCCACTACCCGGTCGACGAGAACTCCTTCGTGCTGCAGTACGGCGCGATGGTCAAGAAGCCGCAGGGCATGTCGGACGAGGCGGCCGAGGCGATGGCCAAGCAGTTCGCCGAGGGAGTCGAGATGGGCTTCGAGCAGGACGTCGAGATCTGGAAGAACAAGGCGCCCATCGACAACCCGCTGCTGTCCGAGGAGGACGGCCCCGTGTACCAGCTGCGCCGTTGGTACAAGCAGTTCTACGTGGATGTCGAGGACATCACCGAGGACATGACCAAGCGCTTCGAATTCGAGATCGACACCGATCGGGCCGTGAAGAGCTGGGAGGCGGAGGTCGCCGAGAACATCGCCAACGGCGTCGTCCCGCTCCAGACCAACGCCTGAACCACCACCGACTTCCAGCCTCACAGCTAGACAAGAAGGAACATCACCATGACCAACAAGGCCATCGACAACCTCATCGAGATCGCGGATCAGATCCGCGACCAGGCAACGGAGGCCGAGCGGATCGGCCGCCTGCCCGACGACACCGCGAAGAAGCTCAAGGCGGCAGGCCCGATCAAGCTGCTGCAGCCCAAGCAGTACGGCGGCTTCGAGGCGCATCCCCGTGAGTTCTCGGAGACCGTCATGAAGGCGGCCTCGCTCGATCCGGCCACCGGCTGGGTGTGCGGCATCGTCGGCGTGCACCCCTGGCAGCTGGCCTTCGCGGACCCGAAGGTCCAGGAAGAGGTGTGGGGCCAGGACAACGACACCTGGATCGCGTCGCCGTACGCGCCCACCGGCATCGCCAAGCCGGTCGACGGTGGCTACATCTTCAACGGCCGCTGGCAGTTCTCCTCCGGCACCGATCACTGTGACTGGATCTTCCTGGGCGCCATGGAAGGCGACAAGGACGGCAACATGGCGCTGCCGCCGCGCATGCTACACATGATCCTGCCGCGCAAGGATTACGAGATCGTCGAGGATTCCTGGAACGTCGTGGGCCTCAAGGGAACCGGATCCAAGGACGTCATCGTGCGGGACGCCTTCGTGCCCTCCTACCGGGTGATGGACGGCGACGAGGTGATCAACGGAACCGCGCAGAAGAACGCCGGCATGACCGAGACCCTCTACAAGATGCCCTGGTCCAACATGTTCCCGCTCGGCATCTCCTCCGCCGTCATCGGCATCGCCGAGGGCGCGCTGGCCGCCCACCTGGACTACCAGCGTGACCGGGTCGGGGCGCAGGGCACCGCGGTCAAGGACGACCCGTACGTGCTGTTCGCGATCGGCGAGGCCGCCGCGGACATCAATGCCGCCCGCCAGGAACTGCTCGCGAACGTCGACAAGATGTGGGACATCGTCGAATCCGGCAAGGAGGTCTCCTTCGCGGATCGCGCGGCCGGTCGTCGCACCCAGGTCCGTGCCGCCTGGCGCGCCGTCGGCGCCGTCGACCAGATCTTCGCCCGCTCCGGCGGCAACGCGCTGCGCATGGACAAGCCGCTGCAGCGGTACTGGCGTGACGCGCACGCCGGCCTGGCCCACGCCATCCACGTGCCCAGCACCGTCTACCACGCTTCCGCGGTGAGCTCGCTCGGTCTCGACCCGGCCGAAAACCTCAAGTCGATGATCTGATCCGGTCCCGCACAAGCACTGAAAACAGAAGAAGGACAACACATGACTGACATCAAGGGCTTGGGCTACATCAAGGTCCAGACCAACGACATGGAGCGCTGGCGCAAGTTCGCCTTCGACGTGCTCGGCTTCGCCGAGGGCTCGGGTCCGGACGAGAACGCCATCTATCTGCGGATGGACGAGCGCGCCGCGCGCATCGTCATCGTGCCGGGTGACGCCGACGAGGTCGTCACCATTGGCTGGGAGGTGCGCGACCACGCCGCCCTGGTCCGAGTGCAGGAGGCCGTCGAGGCCGCGGGCATCGCGGTCAAGCCGCTCTCGCTGGAGGAGGCCGACGCCCGCCGGGTGGAGGAGGTCATCACCTTCCAGGATCCGACCGGTGCCACCCTCGAGATCTTCCACGGCGCGGTCCTCGACCACAGCCCGGTCGTCACCCCGTTCGGTGCCAAGTTCGTCACGGGCGCACAGGGTCTCGGCCACGTGGTGCTGCCGGTGATGGACATCAACGGTGCCTTCGCCTTCTACACCGAGGTGCTCGGGTTCCTGCCGCGCGGCGCGTTCCGCATCCCGGCACCGCCGGAGTTCGGCCCGATGCGGGTGCGCTTCATGGGCGTCAACGAGCGCCACCACAGCCTGGCGCTGTGCCCCGCCCCGCACGGCGGTGCCCCCGGCCTGGTGCACATCATGGTCGAGGTCGACACCCTCGACGCCGTCGGCCAGGCGCTCGACCGCGTCGTCAAGGACGGCTTCTCGGTCTCCTCGACGCTGGGCAGGCACACCAACGACAAGATGGTCTCGTTCTACGTTCGCGCTCCCGGAGGCTGGGACATCGAATTCGGAACCGAGGGCATGCGGGTGGACGAGAAGTACTACTCCGCGGAGGAGATCACCGCCGACAGCTACTGGGGCCACGACTGGTCCGGCAGCGAGCCCCTGGCGGCTATGTAGTCACACCCCCCTCACTTCGCGCGCGGTCCCACCGTTCGTGTGCATCATCAGCGCACAGGCACCGGGTCCGCGCGTGAGGTGTATTCAGACCCAGATAGAGAGGACCGCAATGACGAGCAACACCGGGACCGTCCATCCGAGGTCGGCCCATGAGATCGAACAGTGGGACCACGAGGCCGATGTGGTGGTGGCGGGGTTCGGCGTTGCCGGTGCGTCAGCGGCCGTGGCCGCGGCCCAGGAAGGCGCCGACGTGCTGGTGCTCGAGCGCACCGGCGGATGGGGCGGCGCGGCCGCGATGGCAGGCGGGTTCATCTATCTCGGCGGCGGCACCCCACTCCAAAAGGCTTGTGGCTTCGAGGATTCCGTTGAGAGCATGAAGGCCTTCATGACGGCGGCACTCGGCCCCGGCGTGGACGCCGAGAAGATCGACGCGTATTGCCAGGGCAGCGTGGACCACTACGGCTGGCTGGTCGAGTGCGGCGTGCCGTTCAAGGCGAGCTTCTGGGGCGAGCCGGGCTGGGAACCGCCGGGCGACGACGGTCTGCAGTACACCGGCGGCGAGAACGCCGCGCCGTTCGCCGCGACCATCCCGCCTGCTCCGCGCGGGCACGTGCCGCAGATGGCGGACAAGCAGTCCGGCGGCGAGCGCGGTGGCGGCTACATGTTGATGAAGCCGCTCACCGACACCGCGGCCGGCCTCGGCGTGCGCTCGGTCTACGACACCCGCGCGCGGACCTTGGTCACCGACGAGACCGGCCGGGTGGTCGGCGTGCTGGCGACGCAGTACGGGAAGGAGATCGCCATCCGGGCCCGCCGCGGCGTTGTGCTCGCGACCGGCAGCTTCGCGTACAACGACCAGATGGTCGAGGCGTACGCGCCCCGGCTGGTCGGCCGTCCCGCCGCCTCGATCGAGGAGCACGACGGCCGCGCGATCCAGATGGCGCAGGCGCTCGGCGCGGATCTGGCGCACATGGACGCCACCGAGGTCGCGTTCTTCTGCGACCCGCAGCTGTTCATCCGCGGCATCCTGGTCAACGGGCGGGGCCAGCGCTTCATCAACGAGGACACCTATCCCGGCCGGGTCGGGCAGGCGACCCTGATCGAGAACCAGAACCAGGCGTTCCTGGTGATCGACGAGGCCGCGTACGAGGAGGCGTTGACCACCCCCACCGCGACCCCGTTCCTGCGGCATCAGCCGGCGTGGGTCTGCGAGACGGTCGAAGAACTCGAGGCGGAGATGGGGCTGCCCGCGGGCACCCTGCAGTCCACCGTCGAGGTCTACAACCGGCACGCCGCGAATGGTGAGGACCCGGTACTCGGCAAGAAGCCGGAATGGGTCAAGCCGATCGGGTCGCCGGTCGCGGCGATCGACCTGCGCGGGTTCACCGGCGGGTTCACCCTGGGCGGGCTGCGCACCAGCGTCGACTCCGAGGTGCTGCACGTGTCGGGTGCGCCGATCCCCGGCCTGTTCGGCGCCGGTCGGTGCACCGCGGGGGTGTCCGCAGGCGGGTATGCGAGCGGTGCGTCGCTCGGCGACGGCAGCTTTTTCGGCCGCCGTGCGGGCCGGTCCGCCGCCAAGGGCTGATCCCACTGAACGGACGATAACCGCTGGTCAACCGCAAGGGCCCCGGGTCGAGTCAATCGACCCGGGGCCCTTTGCCGTCCCGTGACCGAAAACGAACCACTCGGTCGTGTGTGACAGCCGACACAAGCTCGTGCTATCAATAGTCATATTCCTAATCGAAACACCCCGGTCGGACCCCTAGCCGACCGTCGCACCAACCCGGCGCCCCCAGCCGCCAAGCACTCCCGGAGGACTCCATGACAACTTTGGTCGACGCCAGCACCCCGAGCGCCGTACTCGATCGCGTCTCGCTCGTTCTGGATGCCTTCGACGGACCGGGCCGGCTGACGCTCGCTCAGGTGGTTCGGCGCACCGGGCTGCCGCGCTCCTCGGCGCACCGGATGCTCGAACGGCTCGTCCACCTCCGCTGGCTGCGCAGGCAGGGTCGCGACTACGAGCTGGGCATGCGCCTGGTGGAGCTCGGCTCCCTCGCGGTGCACCAGGATCGGATGCACCGGGCCGCGCTGCCGTTCCTGCACGAGCTGCACCGGGTGACCGGCCACGTCGTCCACCTGGCGATCCTCGACGGCCCCGACGTCGTGTACCTCGAGAAGATCGGTGGCCGGATGGCCGCCGCCATCCCGACCCGCGTCGGCGGCCGCTACCCCGCGCACTGCACCGGGGTGGGCAAGGCGATCCTCGGGTTCGCGGGCGAGGCCCAGCTCGCGGCTCTCGACGGCGACCTCCTCAGCCGCAAGACCAAGTACTCCATCTCCACCGGGGCCCAGCTCCGCGCCGAGCTGGCCAAGGTGCGCGAGCAGGGCATCGCCTACGAGCGGGAGGAGTCGCTGCCCGGGTTCGGCTGCGTGGCGGCCCCGATCGGAAACATCGGCGAAGCTGTCGCGGCCGTCTCGATCTGCGGTCCGGTCTCGCAGATGAAGCTCGACCACCGACTCGCCGCACCCGTCCGGATGACCGCGCTGGGAATCTGGCGCAACATCGAGGGTGGCCCGGTCCGGGTCCAGCCGACCCTGCAGCAGCAGCCTCGCCCCATCCTGGGCGGGCCGTCGGCCCACCGCGCCCGCCCCGCGGCGGCGCCCACGGATCTGCAGTACGCATGAGCGTCGACGCCGAGGTGGCAGCGATCCTCGACGCGCTGAACGCCGGCTTCCCGAAGGTCGAGACCATGACCGGCGCGCAGGCGCGCGCCGCCATCCGGGCCAGGCTGGTGCGGCCCGATCAGCCGGAGCAGGTCGCCGAGATCACCGAACGCGTGGTCCCCGGTCCCTGCTCGGATCTGCCGGTCCGGATCTACCGGCCCGCGGTCACCGCAGGCGCGGAGGTGCCGATCGTCGTGTTCGCGCACGGCGGCGGGTTCGTGTTCTGTGATCTGGACACCCACGACGGGATCTGTCGGGCGATGGCCAACGGTGTCGGGGCGATCGTGATCTCGGTCGATTACCGGCTGGCCCCGGAGGCGCGGTGGCCCGCCGCCGCCGAGGACGTCTACGCCGTGGTGGCGTGGGCGGCCGAGCACGCGGCGGAACTCGGTGGCGACGCCGGCCGCATCGTGGTCGGCGGCGACAGCGCCGGTGGCAACCTGGCCGCGGTGACCGCGTTGATGGCCCGGGATCGGAGCGGCCCCGGCCTCGCGGCGCAGCTGCTGCTGTACCCGGTGATCGCCGCGGACTTCGAGACCGATTCCTACCGGGAGTTCGCGACCGGTCACTTCAACACCCGTGCCGCGATGCGGTGGTACTGGGATCAGTACGTCGCGGTCGAGGACCGGGGACACCCGTACGCCTCTCCCCTGCGCGCGGAGCTCGCCGGCCTACCGCCGGCAGTGGTGGTGACCGCGGGCTGTGACCCGCTCTGCTCGGAGGGTGACGCCTATGCGAATGCCCTTGCTGCCGAGGGTGTTCAGATCAACCATCGTCGATACGACGGGGCGATCCACGGGTTCATGACCATGGGCATGCTGGCCCTGGCGCGCACCGCGCAGAAGCAGGCGTGGGCGGACCTGCGGGAGATCCTCGACCCGGCCCGCTAGGCCTCACTCGAGGTCGGGGTTCTCCGACTCGGTCTCGACCTCCACCTGGCGCCAGGCACCGGGGGTCGGCTTCGGGAAACCGGCGTCGTCGCCGTCCTTGACCTGTGCGAGGACGGCGTCGGCCTTGTCGATGTCTGCGATCAGCTGCTCGGCCAGATCGCGCTCGGCGGCGTAGTACCGCTCGGCCCACCGCAGCACGATCTGGGAGTACGCCCATGCCGGTTCCTTGTCCGCGCCGGAGGCATCGGCCGCGGCGCGCCGTTCCATCTTCGACACGTACTCGATGTGCTCGCGGAGGATCTCCTTGAGCCGTTCCGGCTTGTTCAGGTGTCCGAGCCAGATGCGAAGCATCACACCGTGTTTGAGGATGGGCGGGTCGATCGGCGCCTCGTTGGACCAGCGCCCGACCGCGGCGGTGCCCGCCTCGGTGATCTTGTAGAGGCGGCGGCCGCGGACGCCGTTGTCGTGCTGCACCCGGGAGGTGACGAAGCCGTGCTTCTCGAGCTTCTTCAGCTCCGTGTAGACCTGGCTGAACGACGGGCTCCAGTAGAAGAACTTGATGCTCCAGTCGGCCCACTTCTTGAGCTCGTAGCCGGACAGCTCCTCATCGAACGCGAGCATGCCGAGTACGGCCCAGCTGGTCGCGGGCAGGTTGGGGAGGTCGGACTCGGAGGCCGGTTCGGTCGGTGCCACTCCGGGAGCCTAACAACTGGACAGATGACCTGGACAAGGCAAGCTACCACTGACCGGGAACCTGGATGGCGCCACGCACTGGGTGTGGCGATCCTGGTTGTTGCCCGTTTCATCAGGAGGAACCGCAATGAGCGCAGAGATCACAGCCGTCGCCGAGCAGGATGCTCTCTCGGCTCCCGACGCCGCCACACTGAGAAAGGTGATGGGGCATTTCTGCACCGGGGTCGCGGTGATCGCCGCCCACGACGGCGACCGACCCCTCGGGTTCGCCTGCCAGTCGGTGGTGTCGGTGTCGCTGGATCCGCCGTACATCTCGTTCTGCCCCGCGAAGACCTCCACCAGCTGGCCGCTGCTGCGCGAGGCCGGTTCGTTGTGCATCAACATCCTCGCCCACGATCAGAAGGACGTCTGCTCGACCTTCGCGGTGAGCGGCGGCGACAAGTTCGCTCAGGTCGACTGGAGCCCGGCGGGCAACGGTGCCCCGGCGCTCGGCGGCGCGCTCGCGAGGATCGAGGCCACGGTCGAACTCGAGCACGACGCAGGCGACCACACCATCGTGCTCGCCCGCATCACCGACCTGACCGCGGATGCCGACGGCAGGCCGCTGCTGTTCTTCAAGGGCGGGTTCGGCGGGTTCTCGGCGTAGCCACCCGACTCAGGCGGTGCCGCGGTGCTCCGCGCGCCGCTGCAGGGCCAGCTCGCGCAGGGCCCGCCGGGACGGCTTACCCGCGGCGATCCGCGGCATCTCGCTGAGCAGGATCACCTCGGATGGCACCTTGTAGCCGGCGAGCGCATCGCGACAGTGCTCGATCAGCTGCCGTCCGGTCACGCTGTGTCCGGGGCGCGGGACCGCGTAGGCGATCCCGCGCTCCCCCAGCCGGTCGTCGGGAACCCCGACGACCGCGACCTCGCCGACCGCCGGGTGGCGGCTCAGCACGTGTTCCACCTCGGAGGGGTACACGTTGAAGCCGCCGACGATGAACATCTCGCCGATCCGGTCGACGATCCGCAGTTCTCCGTCCTCGAGCACCCCCACGTCGCCGGTGTGCAGCCAGCCGTCGCCGTCGAGGGCCTTCGCGGTGGCCGACTCGTTCTCGAAATAGCCCGACATCACGTTGTATCCGCGGACCAGGACCTCGCCCGCGGTGCCGTCCGCGACGGCGTTTCCCTCGGCGTCGACCACGCGCAGCTCCACCCCCGGCAGCGGCGGCGCGGCGAGTGAGACGGTCTGCGGTTCGGGGTGTCTCGCGGTCACGGTGCCGCTGGCCTCGGTGAGTCCATAGCCGGTGACGATCAGCTGGATGCCCAGCACCCGGCGGATACGGTCGAGCAGCGGGGCCGCCACCGTCGCCGCGCCGGTGACCGCGAGCCGCGGGGTGTGCGCCCGCGGGTCTCGCTCCGCGGGCGACGCGGCGATCAGGTCGGTGAACAGCGTCGGCGGACCGGACAACACGGTGATCCGTTCGGTCGCGATCCGGGTGAGCGCGGCCGCCGGGTCGAACACGTCCACGGCGACGTAGCAGCCGCCCGCGGCCAGCGCCGCCAGCAGGCCGGCGTTGAGTCCGAACGAATGCGACAGTGGGGTCACCCCCAGGATCCGGTCGCCGCTGCCGATCCCCAGCCGCTCGGACAGGGACCGGTACACGCGGACCAGTTGTCCGTGCCGGAGCACCACGCCCTTGGCCGGACCGGTCGAGCCGGACGTCGACATGACGTAGGCGAGGTCGTCGGGCCCGGGCGGACCAGCCCGATGGGCCGCCCGCAGGTCGACGGTGCGTGGCTTCGCCGCGCACCCGAGGAACTGCGCCCAGCTCGTGATGTGCAGGTCCGGCTCACGGTGGAAATCGATGATCCGATCCAGATCCGGGAGACCGAGCACCGGCCGGTCCGGTCCGGATTCCCCGGCGGCCCCCCGGAGCATCGCGGCGTAGCCGGTGCCGAGGAACCCGTCGTCCACGAAGAGCACCCGGCTGCGGGTCATGCGCAGCTGATGCGCGGCCTCGACCCCGCGCGCCCTGGTGTTGACCGGCACCACCACCGCGCCGATGGAATGGGCGCCGAGAGCGACCACTGCCCATCGGGCGGAGTTCGGTGCCCACAGGGCGATGCGGTCGCCGTGCCGGATCCCGCTGGCGGACATCGCCATCCCCGCACGGGAGGCGGCCGCGGCGAGCTGCTCATAGGTGAGCCGCTCCCGCCCGTCCACGACGGCCTCGCGTTCGGGGTGGCGCCGCGCGGACTCGCTCAGCACCGCCCATATCGTGTCGGGGGAAATGTCGCCGACGGTCATAACCGAGGGACCGTACCGGACATCGTCGCACCTCTGTTCCGCTGGTCGGCGGCCTCCCGCTGGGCGGGAAGGCCGGGGGGCACGTGCGGGCCGTTGTGGCTACCGTCACACGTACAGACCGTACCCATATGCCCGGGAGAGATCATGGCCTCAGCAGACGACATCCGTTCGACGGTGTCGAAGTACCTCGACGCGGTGGGGGGCGGCACATCGGCCGACGTCGCCGCCCTGTACGCGGACGACGCCACCCTCGAGGACCCGGTTGGCACCGAGCCGCTGGTCGGCCGCGAGGCCATCGAGAAGTTCTACAGCGCGCTGGACGCGGTGCAGAACAAGACCGAACTGCTCTCCATCCGGGTCGCGGGCAACTCGGCCGCCTTCGCGTTCCGGGTGGTCACCGACACCGGCGAGCAGACCATCACGATCGAACCGATCGACGTCATGACCTTCGACGACCAGGCGCGGATCACCAGCATGCGCGCGTTCTGGTCGCAGGACGACATCAGCTTCGGCTGAGTATCACCAGAGAGAGAACTATGTCTGCAAGCGAACAATCCTGGGACCATGAGGTCGATTTCGTCGTGGTCGGCAGCGGTTGCGGCGGCCTGACCGGCGCCCTTTCCGCGGCCGACCGGGGCCTGGACACCCTGGTAATCGAGAAGGCCGCCGTGTACGGCGGCACGACCGCACTGTCCGGCGGCGGCATCTGGGTGCCCAACAACCCGCTGCTCGTCCGTGAGGGACTCGGCGACTCGCGCGCGGACGTGCGCACCTACCTCGATGCCGTCGTCGGGGACCGGGTGCCCTCGAAGAACCTCGACGCGTTCATCGACGAAGGCCCCCGCACCCTCGAGTTCCTGGAGACCTCGAGCCCGCACATGCGGTTCCAGTGGTGCACCGGCTACTCCGACTATCACCCCGAGCAGCCGGGTGGCCGCCCCAACGGCCGCACGATCGAGCCGCTCCCGGTGAACCTCAAGGAGCTCGGCGAGGACGAGGACCTGCTGCGTCCGGCCGCACTGGCGACGCCTCCGGGGCTGTTCATCACCTCGAAGGACTTCGTGCAGCTCAACATGGTGACGCGGACCTGGAAGGCCAAGTGGACCGCGCTGCTCACCGGGCTGCGGGCCGTCAAGGCCATCGTCCTCCGTCGGCACATGGACACCCTCGGCCGCGCGCTCATCGCCCGGCTGCGGCTGGCGCTCAAGGATGCCGGTGTCCCGCTGTGGCTGAACACCGCGCTGCAGTCCCTGGTCACCGACGAGTCCGGCGCCGTCACCGGCGTGGTCGCCGAGCGCAACGGCAAGCAGGTGCGGATCCGCGCCCGCCGCGGCGTGCTGCTTGCCAGTGGCGGCTTCGAGTACAACGAGGAGATGCGCAAGCGCTACCTGCGCGAGGGCGGCAAGGACAACTTCAGCGCGGCCGCGGTGGAGAACACCGGTGACGGCATCATCGCGGGCGAGAAGCTCGGCGCCGCCTTGGATCTCATGGACGACGCGTGGTGGATGCCGTCCTTCCGGCGCCCCGACGGCATCAACCAGGTGCTGGTCTCGGAGCGCTCGATCCCGCGCTCGATCATCGTCGACCAGCACGGCAAGCGCTTCACGAACGAGGCGTCGCCGTACGTGACGTTCGTGCACGATCAGCTCGCGGGCGGACACGAGCCCACCTGGTTCGTCTTCGATCACAAGGCCAAGGGCCGCTACCCGATCGGTGGCATCATGCCCGGCCAGAAGTTCCCGAAGTCCTGGCTGGAGAGCGGTCTCATCCAGACCGCCGAGACCGTCGAAGAGCTCGCGGAGAAGATCGACGTCCCCGTGGCCGCGCTCGCCGACACCGTCAAGCGGTACAACGGATTTGCCAGGGCCGGCCGGGATGAGGACTTCAACCGGGGCGCCAGCGCATACGACAACTACTACGGCGACCCGACCCTGGCGCAGCCCACGCTGGACGTGCTGGACCAGGGGCCGTACTACGCGCTGCGTACCAGGGCCGGCGACCTCGGCACCAAGGGCGGACTGGTCTACAACGAGAAGGCGCAGGTGCTCCGCGCCGACGGTGAGGCCATCACGGGCCTCTACGCCACCGGCAACACCTCGGCTGCGGTGATGGGCAACGACTACGCCGGTGCCGGCGCGACCATCGGTCCGGCAATGGTGTTCGGCTACATCGGCGCGCGGCACGCCGCCGGCGTCAACTAGGAGACGAGGCGACCATGCAGGAACTGAGCTGCACCAGCTGCGGGAACCGGGTGTTGGTGGAGAAATACAGCCCCACCCACACCAGCATCCAGTGGCTGGCGGACGCGGAGGTGTCCTGCCCCGAGTTCGCACGGCAGGCCGCGCTCGGCGTGGACAGCAAGTGGATCCCCACCTGCACGGCGCTGCGTGACTCGATCGAGGAGGCCGCGATGAAGGGTGTGCTCGAGACCGACGCGCTCCGCAGCTATCCGGTTCCCGGTCGCCTGGACTGATCCGAGCCAAACCCGTTGACCCAATGTCACATTCGTTCTGTTCGACCGAACGAGTGTGACATTGGGTCACGGTCGTTTTCGGGGCCTAGCGCCCGAGGAACTCCAGGGTGAGGCGCTCGAAGTCCGTCTTGCGCTCGATCTGCGCCCAGTGCCCGCAGCGCGAGAACACGTGCAGTTCCGCGTTCGGCATCTGCCGGAACGGGAACAGGCTGCCCTCGTAGGGCAGCATTCGGTCGTCCCGGCCCCAGACGAGCAGCGTCTCCTGCTGCACCTGGGCCGCCCTGGCCCACAGCTGCGGCCGGTCCGCGAACCGCGGATCCGAGAACGTCTGAAAGATCTTGAAGGTGTTGGCGATCGCGCCCGGCGCAAGGGCGTTCGCGAGCCGCTGGTCGATCAGTTCGTCGGTGACCACCGCGGGGTTGCCGACCATCGTGTCCACCCACGCGACCATGCCCTCGCGCGTCGGGTTCGCCAGGAACTCGAACAGCCGGCGTGAGCCCTCGCTCACCGGCGGCGCGAAACTGTTGACCGCGAGCCCGCCGGGGCCCATCAGCACCATCCGACGCACCCGCTCCGGGTGGGCCAGGGCGAATTCCGTACCGACGTTGCCGCCCATGGAGTTTCCGACGATGTCGACGCTCTCGATGCCGAGCTCGTCGAGGAAGAAGCGGATCGCGTCGGCGGCCACCCTCGGGTACACGTCGTTCCACTCCAGCGCCGGGCTGCGTCCGAATCCGGGCATGTCCAGGACGATCGTGCGGTGGTGCTCGGCGAACACGGGGAGGTTCCCCGCGAAATTCGACCAGCCGCTCACCCCGGGGCCGGAGCCGTGCAGCATCAGCAGCACCGGCCCGGTACCCGCCTCGTGATAATGCAGCTCGTACTCGCCGGTGATGGTCCTGCTGGTGCTCTCGAAACTAAGGGTGGCCGTCATGGAACTCCTTCTGGTGGTCGACATCACATCTTCAGCTCCAAGGTAGCCAGCGCGCGTGGCGTGCGCGGCGATCTCGTACCGCTCATCGGGAGATACGGACGCGGTCGCGGGTGGCGCTGCCCTACGCTGCCCGGCCCCGTGGTGAGGTCCGTGACGATGGTCTCGTGGCGGGCGGCGGCGGACAGTGCTACACGCCCGATTTGCCTATTTACCTCTGCATTTCGGTCCGAATCGACGCGCAAACCGCTCGGATCTCCCGCTGGGCGGAACAACGGATGGTGCTGGGAGGGCCTCACGAACTGTGATGTCGATTACACATTCAGTCGGCAAGCACCTGGTGAATGTGAACACCCACCACATGCCCGGCTCGAATCCTCGTCGGTCTCCGACACCGAGTTCGCGGAACACCCGAAAGGACCCGATGATGGTCGCTCCAGCTCAACCCGGCGGATCTGTCCCGCCGCAGGTTCAGGACGCACTCCCGCAGCGGTGGACGCCGCGCCTGATCTTCTCCCTGGCCTCGATCGTGCTCGTCCTCGAGATGCTCGCGATCAGCTACATGATGATCTCGATGGCCATCCCGGCGATCTCGGGGCATTACCAGACCACGCAGGGTGCCTGGCTGCTCACCTCGTTCCTGCTCGTCGGTGCGATGACCGCGCCCCTGATCGGCAAGCTCGCCGACATGTACGGCAAGCGCAAGATGCTGCTCGCCTGCATCGCGGTCGCCGCGCTGGGATCGTTCATCTCCGCCATCGCGGGCAGCTTCGCGGTGTTGATCGCCGGCCGTGCGCTGTCCGGCCTGCTGGTGCCCTGCCTGTTCCTGAGCTACTCACTGATCCGTGACGTGTTCCCGGCCAAGACGATCGCGCTCGCCGTCAGCATCGCGACCAGCGGCATGGGCCTGATCGCCATCCCCGCGCCGTTCATCACCGGATGGCTGATCGACAACCACGGCTTCCGCAGCATCTTCTGGTTCTTCGTGATCGGCCTCGTCATCCTGGGCGGAATGATCTTCGTGAGCACCGACGAGTCCACCGTGCGGCTGCGCTCGCGCCTGGACTTCCTCGGCGCCCTGCTGCTCGGCGGCGGTATCGCCGGCATCCTGATCGGCATCAGCTTCGGCCCGACCTGGGGTTGGAAGTCGGGCTCGACCCTGGCGTACCTGTTCGGCGGCATCGCGCTTGTCGTCGCGTGGCTGGTCACCGCCGGCATCGTCAAGGAGCCGCTGATCGACCTCAAGGTGCTGCGTCGTCGCCCCGTCATCCTGACCGCCATCGCGGCCGGGTTCATCTACGGCGTCAGCGGCCTGTACACCATGCTGCTCCCGATGATGGCCATGACGCCCGAGATCATGGGCCTCGGCTACGGATTCGGTGTCGACGCCGAGGGCTTCGCGCTCTTCCAGGCGCCGATCGGTGCCATGACCGTGATCGGCGGCCTGATCGTCGGTGTGCTGGTGGGTCGCCACGTCAAGCCGCGGCCGCTGCTGGCCATTGGCATGGTCTCCGCCGCCATCGGTTGCACCCTGACCGCCTACTCGCACGACACCAAGGGCATGCTGATCGTGTTCGCAGGCCTGGTCGGTCTCGGCATGGGCATGGGCTACGCGGCGATCCCGAACCTGCTGATCGAGGCGGTGCCGCCGCAGCTGCAGGCATCCACCGCGAGCATCGTCGGTGTGTTCCAGAGCGTGTTCCCGGCCGCGCTGCCGGTGATCGCGTTCACCGTCATGAACAACTCGCACATCGCGCCGATCCCGCTGGAGATGACGGGTGGCATGGCGTTCTACACCGACAAGGGCTTCCAGATCGCCTTCCTCATCGCGGCGGCCGCCGCGGTGGCGGGCCTGGTCGCGGGTCTGCTGCTGCCGCGCCGCATCGAGCAGGTGGCGGTGCCCACCTCCGCGGCAGCGGGCGAGCCCGCGATGGCCACGGTCGACTAGTCGCCCGCAGGCGACATCTCGCCAAGGTGAAGGGCACTCCCGTCCGGTCCGACCGGATGGGGGTGCCCTTCACGCATGTCCGGGCACGGGTTGCCCACTGACCGGAACGGCACCTGGGAGCGGGGCCGCGGCGGTGGCAGCGTGGCGGGTAATCAGCGGGCTGACGTACCGCTTCTTGAGACGGAGGTAGGCGATGACATCGGACCTGAGCTACGAGGGCACCCTGCGGGAGGTCACCACCGACGCGGGCGTCCTGCGCTATCACGAGGCGGGCGACGGTCCCCCACTGTTGCTGTTGCACGGGTCGGGCCCCGGCGTCACCGGGTGGCGTAACTACCGGGGCAACCTCGGCTTCTTCGCCGAGCACTTCCGTTGTCTCGTACTGGAATTCCCGGGCTTCGGCGTCAGCGATGACTTCGGCGGCCACCCGATGGTCACCGCGCTGCAGTCGGTTGAGGTGTTCGTCGACGCGCTCGGGCTCGACAGCGTCGACATCATCGGCAACTCGATGGGCGGCGGCGTCGGCATCAGCTACGCGATCAACCACCCCGACAAGGTGCGCCGGCTCGTGACCATCGGCGGCATCGGTAAGAACATCTTCAGCCCCGGCCCTGGCGAGGGCATCAAGCTGCTCCAGGAGTTCACCGAGGCGCCGACCCGCGAGCGCCTCATTCAGTGGCTGCACTCGATGGTCTACGACCCGTCGATGGTGACCGAGGAACTCATCGAGGAGCGCTGGACCCAGGCCACCGATCCGGAGACCCTCGACAGCGCCCGCCGGATGTACGGCAAGGCCGCGTTCGCGCAGATGGTGAAGATGATGGAGGCCTCCGATGCGCCGCCGCCGTGGGCGATGATGCACAAGGTCAAGGCGCCGACGCTGCTGACGTGGGGCCGCGACGACCGGGTCAGCCCGCTGGACATGGCGCTGATCCCGATGCGCACCATCCCCAATGCCGAGCTGCACGTGTTCCCCAACTGTGGGCACTGGGCGATGATCGAGCAGAAGGAGGCGTTCGAGTCCGCCGTCCTCGCTTTCCTGCTGCGCAAGGACGCGGCCGGCAGGCCCTGACGCTACCGTCGCCTGGGAACACCAAGGGGGCTGTGACCTTTCCGGTCACAGCCCCCCTGTCGTACCTGAGGTCAGGCGCTGGCGCCCTTGCCCTCGCGCTCCGCAACCAGGTTCAGAGCGATGTCGACGAGCATGTCCTCCTGGCCGCCGACCAGCTTGCGCTTGCCGGCCTCGAGCAGCAGAGTGCGGACGTCGATGCCGTAGCGGGCCGACGCCGTCTCCGCGTGCCGCAGGAAGCTCGAGTACACACCGGCGTAGCCGAGGGTCAGGGTCTCGCGGTCGACGCGCACCGGCCGGTCCTGCAGCGGACGGACGATGTCGTCGGCGGCGTCCTGCAGGGCGAACACATCGCAGCCGTGCTTCCACTCGTACAGGTCGGCGACCGCGATGAACGGCTCGATCGGGCAGTTGCCCGCGCCCGCACCGTGCCCGGCGAGGGACGCGTCGACGCGGTAAACACCCTCCTCGACGGCGACGACGCTGTTCGCCACCGACAGCGAGAGGTTCTCGTGGGCGTGGATGCCGATCTCGGTGCCCTCGTTGAGGACCTCGCGGTAGGCGCGGACCCGGTCGCGGACCCCACCCATGGTCAGGCGTCCACCCGAGTCGGTGACGTAGACGCAGTGCGCGCCATACGATTCCATCAGCTTGGCCTGCTTGGCGAGCTCCTCGGCGGGTGCCATGTGGCTCATCATCAGGAAGCCGGAGACGTCCATGCCGATTTCGCGGGCGGTCTCGATGTGCTGGGCGGAGACGTCGGCCTCGGTGCAGTGCGTCGCGATGCGCACCGACCGCACGCCCAGCTTGTAGGCGTGCTTGAGCTCCTCGATGGTGCCGACACCGGGCAGCAGCAGCGTGGTCAGGCGGGCGTTCTGGATGGACTCCGCCGCGGCCTCGATCCACTCCCAGTCGGTGTGCGAGCCGGGACCGTAGTTCACGGACCCGCCGGCGAGACCGTCACCGTGGGCGACCTCGATGGCGTCGACGCCGGCGGCGTCGAGGGCCGACACGATGCGCTTGACGTCCTCCGGCGAGATCCGGTGGCGCACCGCGTGCATGCCGTCCCGGAGGGTGACGTCCTGGACGAAGATGGTGGGGTTGCTCATCGGGTGGCTTCCTTCTTCTGTGCGATCCGCTCCGCGATCTGCTGTCCGGCGGAGGTCATGATGTCGAGGTTGCCGGCGTAGGCGGGCAGGTAGTGTCCGGCGCCCTCGACCTCGAGGAAGATCGACACCTGGTGGGTCGGTCGGTTGCCGTCGACGACCAGGGTCTCGACCGGCTGGTCTGCGGGGATCTCGGTGATCTGAACCTGCTGCTTGAGGCGGTATCCGGGGACGTAGGCCGAGACGTCGCCTACCATCTTCTCGATCGACTGGCGGATCTCGTCGTGGGTGGCCGGGTCCGGCGCGTCGACGAGGCAGAAGACCGTGTCGCGCATGATGAGCGGCGGCTCGGCGGGGTTGAGGATGATGATGGCCTTGCCGCGCCTGGCGCCGCCGACCGACACGATCGCCGCGGACGTGGTCTCGGTGAACTCGTCGATGTTGGCGCGGGTACCGGGGCCCGCCGACTTCGACGCGATCGACGCGACGATCTCGGCGTACGCCACCGGGACCACCCGTGAGACGGCCGCGACCATCGGGATGGTGGCCTGGCCACCACACGTCACCATGTTCACGTTCGGCGCGTCGAGGTGGTCGTCGCCGTTGACCGCTGGGATCACATACGGCCCGATGGCGGCCGGGGTGAGGTCGATCATGCGCTTGCCGAGCGGGGCCAGACGCGCGTTGTTCGCGACGTGCGCCTTCGCCGACGTGGCGTCGAAGACGATCTCGATCTCGTCGAAGTTCGGCAGCGCGACGAGGCCCTCGACGCCCTCAGCGGTGATCGGCACGCCGAGCTTCGCCGCCCGTGCCAGACCGTCGGAGGCGGGGTCGATACCGACCATCGCGCCCATTTCCAGGTGCTCCGAATGGTTGAGCACCTTGATCATCAGATCGGTGCCGATGTTGCCCGATCCGATGATCGCGACCTTGACTTTGCTCATGCTTCCTTCTCTCCCACGAAACTGGCGGTCACGGTGCCGAGACCGGACACGGTGACGGTGACGGTGTTGCCGGCGGCGACGGTCGCCATCGGGCCGAGGGCGCCGGACAGGATGACCTGACCGGCGAGCAGCGGCTGGCCGAGGTCGCGCGCCGCGCGGGCGAGCCACACCACGGCCTCGATCGGGTCGCCGAGGCAGGCGGCGCCGTTTCCGGAGGAGACCTCCTGGCCGTCGACGGCCATCGACATGACGACGTCCACCGGATTGATCTCGTCGAGCGTGCGCCGCTCGGATCCGAGGACGTAGACACCGGACGATGCGTTGTCGGCGACGGTGTCGCCGAAGCGGATGTCCCAGTTCTCGATGCGGCTGTCGCAGATCTCCAGTGCGGCGACGGCGTACTCGATCGCGCCGCGGACCTGGGCCGCGTCCAGCGGGCCGTCGGCCAGGTCGGCGCCGAGCACGAACGCGACCTCGCCCTCGATCTTCGGCTGGATCAGCAGGCTCATCGGGATGTCGGCGCCATTGGCGTACGCCATGTTGTCGAACAGGACGCCGAGGTCGGGCTGGTCGACGCCGAGCTGCTGCTGGACGGCGACCGAGGTCAGGCCGATCTTGCGGCCCACGACTGTGGCGCCGGCCTGCCGCCGGAGGTCGTTGACGCGCTGCTGGACGGCGTAGGCGGCGGCGAGGTCGTCGGCGCCGATCAGATCCCGCACCGGCGAGCAGGGCACACCGGCCGCGGCGGCGGACGCGAGGCGGTCCGCGGCGGTGGCGATGTCGGACTCGCTCGCCGCGATGGAGTTCGTGGGCTGGCTCATGGCCCCTACTGTTACGGGATCCGTGCGGCCGAACCAGCCCTTCGTCTCACTCAGCGATACGCTCGAATGATGACGGGCGCCGCGGACCTCGATACCGTGCTCGGCAAGGCGGTGACGATCCTGCGCGCCTTCCGGGCAGAGGATCAGGTGCTCACCCTCGCCGACCTGGTCCGACGCACGGGGCTGCACAAGGCGACCGTGCATCGACTCGCCGGTGATCTGGTCGCGAACCGACTGCTCGACCGCGTCGACGGCGGCTACCGCCTCAGCGGCGGCCTCTTCGAACTCGGGATGCGGGCATCGGTCGAACGCAGCCTGCTCGAGGTCGCGATGCCCTTTCTGCAGGACCTGTACGAGCGAACCCACGAGACCGTGCATCTCGGCGTCCGGGAGGGTCACGACGTCGTCTACATCGCGAAGATCGGCGGTCACCGTCAGGCGAAGTCGCCGTCGCGGACGGGTGGACGAAATCCGTTGCACTGCACCGCGATCGGCAAGGCACTCCTGGCGCATGCGGGTCCGGACATCCAGCGGGAGGTGCTCTCGTCGCCGATGACCCGGCGTACCGCTCACACGGTGGTGGCGCCAGGACTGCTGCGCCGTCAGCTGACGAGGATCGTGGAGACGGGCGTGGCCTTCGAACACGAGGAATCCGCCCTCGGTCTCACCTGTGTCGCGGCGCCGGTGCTCGGGCAGGGCGAGGAGCCCCTCGCCGCCATCAGCGTCACCGGCCCGACCGGGCGGTTTCGACCGGAGAGCCAGGTCGGGGCCGTGCGTGCGGCGGCCGCGGGGCTGGGGAGTACCTTGGCGCGGCGCGAGCGCCTCCGGTAGGACCGGCCGACGGCGTCCGGGGGCGCACCCTCGGTCGTATGTAGAGTGCACATCGCACGCATGACGCTCCGTGCACCAGGACCGTTGCCCTCGTGCCCGGTGTCGACTTCCCGCACTAGTGAGGCACTGTGACTGACTCGATCGCTCACCAACAACAGCTCTACGTCGCGGACGGACTGTCCGACGAGGAGATCGCGCAGCAGGCGGACCTGTACGGGCCGCTGACCGACAGCGTCAGGGAGCTGATCGAGATCGCGCTGCTGACCGAGGTCGACGACCCGGAGGTGCGCGCCGCGATGGAGCACATCGAGTCCGCCAAGCAGTTGCTGCGGAAGCAGATGATCCCCGGACCGTACGGCGTGCGCTGGGGCGCCTCGGGTCAGAAGCGGGCCTGGGGCAATGCCGCGGCCGGGCTGCGCAATGCGATCGCGCCGCCGTTGGTCATCGACTGCGACCCCGACGGGCGCGCGTCGACCGACTTCCACCTGGGGTCGGCCTACGAGGGTCCCGCCGGTCTCACGCACGGTGGTGTGTCCGCTCTGGTGCTCGATCAGGTGCTCGGTGCGGCGGCTGAGGCGGGCGGTGCGCCCGGCATGACCGGGACGCTGACCCTGCGTTACCGCCGCCCCACCCCGCTCGGCGCGCTGCACGCCGAGGCGCGCATCGATCGCCTCGAGGGCGTCAAGACCATCGTCGTCGGGCATCTTGCCGGGCCGGACGGTGTCTGCGTGGAGGCGGAGGGGGTCTTCATCCTGCCGCGCTGGGTTCGGGACAGGAACAGCGCAACGGTGTCCGATCCGGTCTGACCGATCATCGCTGCCCTCGAGCGGGTGGCAAAAGGTGCACAACAAGATCGTCACCACGAGCCCGTCCTGATCTGCCGGGGGTAGCGTAAAACGCATCGAATCCCGGCGAGACGAGGGGACGTTGTGACGACCTCCGTGAAGGACAAGCCCGGAAACCTGCCTGCGGAGTTGACCAGTTTCGTCGGTCGGCGCCACGAGATCGCCGAGGCAAGGCGCTTGCAGTCCACCTCGCGGTTGGTCACGCTGGCCGGCATCGGTGGCGTCGGCAAGACCAGGCTGGCCGTGCGGGTCGCCGAGGATTCGCGGCGTGCGTTCGCCGGCGGGGTCTGGCTGGTCGCGCTCGGCGAGTTGCGCGATCCTGCCCTGTTGGCGGAGACCGTCGCCGCTGCGCTCGGCCTGCCGGATCAGCCGGGACGTTCGGTGTCCAGTGTGCTGGTCGACCACCTCTCCGCCAGGCAGATCTTGTTGGTGCTCGACAATTGCGAGCACCTGCTCGGGGCGGTCGCGGAGTTTGGCGAGGCGCTGCTGCGCGCATGTCCAGAGCTACGGATCCTGGCGACGAGCCGCGAGCTCCTCGGGGTGGACGGGGAGCGGGTGCTCCGGGTGCCGCCGTTGACGGTTCCGGACGTGGAGCAGACCCCACCACTCGAGGCGATGTCGCGGTACGAGGCGGTGGCGCTGTTCGTCGCACGTGCCACGGCCTGCCTGCCGGAGTTTGTGCTCACCGAGGCCAATTGCGCTGCGGTGGCGGGAATCTGCGGCAGGCTGGACGGCCTGCCGTTGGCGATCGAGCTGGCGGCGGTGCGGATCCGGGCGATGTCCGCCGAACAGATCATGGAACGCCTGACCGACCGGTACCGGCTGCTGACCGTCGGTTCCCGGGTCGCACCGACTCGGCAGCAGACGTTGCGATCGTGCGTGGACTGGAGCTACGAGCTGTGCGCCGCGAAAGAGCAGCAGCTGTGGGCGTGGCTCTCGGTGTTCGTGGGCGGTTTCGAGCTGGATGCGGCCGAGGGAGTCTGCCCCGAGGAGCTGGTAGACGACGATTTTCTGGACGCGGTGGCCTCACTCGTGGACAAGTCGATCCTGGTCCGCGAGGAGTGTGGGGAGATCGTGCGCCTGAGCATGGCCGAGACGATCCGTGCGTACGGCTCGGAGAAGTTGCGTGAATCCGGCGACTTTCCCAGGGCTCAGCGACGCCACCTCGCGTGGCACGAGCAGCTCGTCGAGCTGGCCGGGTCGGAGTGGCTCGGCCCCCGCCAGGTGCACTGGATCGGCCGACTCGATCGGGAGCAGTCGAACCTGCGGGAGGCCCTGGCGTTCAGCATGACCGCGTCGGTGATCGACACCGAGCCAGATGCCACCGCGCGCTTCGTCAACGGCATGTACACGTTCTGGTCGTCGTGCCGGGGCCAGTGGGGGGAAGCCAGGCATTGGATGGGCCGTTGCCTGACAACCGCCGATGCCGCGCGGGCCGAGGAACGCGTGCTGATGTTGTACTTCGACAGCGTATCGGCGGAAATGCAGGCCAAACTCGACGAGGCCGCGGCGCGGGTGGCGCAATGCCGCGAGCTCGCAGAGCAATTGGGGGATCCGGAGTCGCTCGAGGCCGCGAACTACGCGAGCGGCTATCTGGCCGTATTCAGTGGAGATCCCGCCGCCGCGGTCGAACCGTTCCGGGCCGCAATCGCCAGCGCAGGCGCACGGTCGGCGACCGGGTCCGCCCCGAGTCGAAGTGTGTCCCGAGTCGGCCGACAGGTGGGTGGGCTTCTAGGCCTGGCAGCGGCGAGCGGACTATCGGGGGACGAGGAGACGGCCGTCGCCTGCCACGAGCAGATCCTTGCGATCACCACCCCGCGAGGCGAGCACCACTTCCGTGCGTACTCGTCCTGGACTCTCGGACATACAGCGCTCCAGGTGGGCGAGACCGATCGAGCAGCAACCCTGACGGAGCAGGCGTTGCGGCTGATCCGGCAGATCAACGACCCGGTCATGGCGGGCTGGTGCCTGGAGTCGTTTGCCTGGATCGCGATACGCGAGGACGAGCCGACGCGTGCGGCCGTCCTGATGGGTGCCGCGGAGGCGCTCGCGCGGACGGCGGGGAGCGCCACGGTGACCCTTCCCTACCTACTTGTCCACCACGACGAGTGTGAGCGACTCACTCGCGACGCGCTCGGGATTCGCGGCTATGGCGAGGCGTTTCGGACCGGTGCCGGGATGGGTGTCGACGACGCTGTCGCGTACGCACTCGGGGACCGCCGCACCGAGGAGCCCCGGAAGGCGCCGGTCGCACCGGTGCTGACTCGTCGAGAAGCCGAGGTGGCCGACCTCGTCGCGGAGGGACTGACCAACAAGGAGATCGCCTCCGTGCTTGTGATCTCGCCCCGCACCGCTCAGGGTCACGTCGAGCACGTCCTGTCCAAGCTCGGGTTCACCTCGCGGACACAGATCGCGGCCTGGGTTGCGGAGAACCACAAGAATCGACAGCCCTGATCCGAATCCAGGGAACGAGCCCTGCTCGGGTCGGTCGCGCTGTCGGCGGGTCGGGGTGCCCTACCAAGCGATCCGCTGTCACGGCTCTTCGCCATCGCCCGTTTTGCCGCCGCTGTGTGGCGTTCCTCGCACCCGGCCACGTCGTCGGACGTGGATTTCGTTGTGTTCCATCGCTGTTCGACGAGCGCGGTCGAGGAGTTCCCCAGGATGGTGGCGGTGGTTGACCTTCGGCCGCTTCTGCGGGTCGATGTGCGGTGGTGGGGTCCATTGGGTGCGCCCGGCGAAGGCGGTGCCGTCGGGGGCGATGCCGGTCTGCCAGCCACCGGGCCCGTCGTGGATGAGGGCGTGGCAGGCGTCGCAGCCCAATGTCAGCTCGTCGATGTCGGTGTTGCCGCCCTTGCGCCAGTCGTGGACATGATGGACCGCGGTCATGGTGGCGGGGGCGTCGCAGCCGGGCCGGGAGCAGCCGCCTTCGGCGGCGATCAACGCGAGACGTTGGTCGGCGGAGGCGAGCCGTTTGACGCGCCCAAGATGTAGCGGGCGGCCGTTGTGATCGAATAGCGCCAGCACAGGGTGGGATCGTTCGGCCATCCGGAGTGCGTCCTTGATCGGGACCGCGCCTCCGGAGGCCGTGGTGACCACGCCGGTGGCGTGTTCCAGCTGATCGAGGCGCATCGTGATGATCGTCGTGACCGGCAGCCCGCGGTGGTTGCCGAGCGCTCCGGACCCCAGTAGCCCTCGCAGGACCTGCTTGAGGGCGTCGTGATTTCGTTGTGCGGCGGTGCGGGTATCTCGGGCGGCTGCCCGACCGAGCTCGTTCCGATCGATGCTCGCGGATTCTGCATCCCCACAAGGTGATTGGGGGGCGTCGGGATTGTTCATCCCCGGTCGGGCGAGTTTGGCCAGCACCGGATCGAGCAGTGCCCTGGTTTCCGGATCCAGCCACCCGGACACGGGCGTCATGAGGTCGGAATCCTGGCGTCCGAGTCGGAGCCCCCGGCGGCGGGCGCGATCCTTGTCGTCGGTGAGTTTGCCGTCTGGGTTCAGGTAGGCCAGTAGTCGTTGGCCTGCCCTCGCCACGTCCTCGGGCGTACCGCGCCGGGCCAACTCCGCCAGGACCCGCTCGGCGGTCTCGACCTCAGGGGTGGGGGTGGCGCGGGGGATCTTATGGACCACCTCGCGCACCGCCGCGGCGTGCTCGGCGCCGATGTCGCCGTCGCGTTGTGCGGCGGCGGTCGCCGGGAGGGTCGCCGGTAGCTCCTCGCCCGACAGGGTGCGCCAAGTGCCGAGCTTCCTCGCGGCGGTCACCCTCCTGCTCGCATCCCCCGCGGAGATCCGCAGCACTTCGATCAGGAGCTTGTTGACCGACGCGCAGCCGTTCTTTCCAGGGAGTCCACGCTCGACCGATTCGACGATCAGGCGGTGCCCGACCGCGGCGGCGGAGCGTAGCGCGGCCTCCATCCCACGCAGCGCTCCCAGGACGTCGGAGTCCGGCAGTCTGGTGAGATCATCCGTGCAAAGTCCGTCGACCGCAGCGGCCAGTCCCGCCAGGTGCTCTGCGACCTGCTCGGATTCTCCACCACACGCGCTCGAACGCATGTGCTAATTCTAGCGAGGGGGTCCGACACTTCCCCTGCGTCGATACAACGCGCGAATCGATCCGAGCTGCCACCGGTGAAGCGACACCGGAGCCGCCGCGGCGTCTGGTGGGACGTCCTACCGTGCGATCGGGCGCAGGATGACCTCGGTCGGGTGTCCGTCGCGCGGAGTCTCGATCGCGGCCCGTACCGCGCCCGCGACAGTGCCTGCCTTGAGGAACTCGTCCGGGTCGTACGCGCCGCCCTCGGCCGTGATGATGTCGCGCTGCATGTCGGTGTCGATCCGTCCCGGGTGGATCGAGGTCACCCGCAGCGCGGGCTCCTCCAGCCGCAGCGCATCACCGAACGCGCGCAGGGCGAACTTACTGGCCGCGTAGGCGCCCCAGCCGGCGTTGGCGCGGAGCCCGGCGCCCGAATTGATCAGCACCACATGCCCGTTCGCCGCGCGCAGGGCGGGCAGCAGCAGCCGGGTCAGCTCCGCGACGGCCACCACGTTCACCTCGAACGTCCGGCGCCACACCTCGGCGGGGATCTCGGCGACCGGGCCGAGCTCGGCCACACCCGCGTTGTGCACCAGGACATCGAGGCGCTCGATTCCCGCGACCGCGGCTGCGACCGCGGCGTGGTCGGTGAGGTCCGCCGGCCAGCCGACGGCACCGGGCAGCTCCGCGAGTATCGGCTGCAGGGATTCGGGGCGGCGCGCCCCCAGCAGCAGGTCGTGGGTGGGCGCGAGCTCGCGGGCGATGGCGGCGCCGAGCCCGCGGCTCGCCCCCGTGATCAGTGCAGTCGGACGCATGGAGTCGAGGCTAGCCGAACCGGCGGGGCGCCCCTACGCGTTCTCCTTGGCGAAGGTGCGGGCCCCGATCAGGCCCAGCACCAGCGCGAGGCTGACGGTGACGAGGGTCCCGATGTAGACGTCGGAGGACCCGAAGTCGCCGCGGAACAGGGCGCGGGCGGCATCGACGGTGTGCGAGAGCGGGTTGAGCCGCGCCAGCGTCTGCAGCCACCCGGGACCGAGGGTCATCGGCAGCAGGATTCCCGAGAGCAGCAGCAGCGGAACCGAAACCATGTTCAGCACGGAGGCCAGCGAATCCTCGGACCGCGTTGCAAGGGCGAGCGCGTATGAGGCGGAGGACATCCCGGCCGCGATGATGGCGACCAGGATCAGCGTCAGCACGAAGCCGAGCGGGTTGGGCCGCAGGTCGAAGAGCAGTACCGCGACCAGGGTCAGGATGCTGGCCTGGACCATGAGCACCACCATGTCCTTGAGCACCCGGCCGAGCAACAGCGCCCCGCGGCTGGCCGGGGTGACCCGCTGGCGTTCGATGATCCCGGCGCGCAGTTCGTAGACCATCGCGAAGCCGGCGAACATCGAGCCGAACAGTCCGATCTGCATGATCAGTCCGGGCGTGAACACCAGCCAGGGGTCGGTGCCCGCGCCCATCGAGCCGGCGACGCCCTCGAGCAGCGGGCCGAACAGCACCAGGTAGAGGATCGGCTGGGTCAGTCCGATCAGGACCCACAGCGGGTTGCGCAGGTTCGCGCGCAGATGCGCCCAGAAGATCAGGCCGGTCTCGTTGAGGAAGCTCATGCTCGGTCTCCGTCCCGAAGGGATCGTCCGGTCACGGTCAGGAACACGTCGTCGAGGCTGGGTCGCTTCACGGTGAGCGAGCCCGGCACGATGCCTGCCCCCTGCAGCGCGTGCAACAGCGGGATGACCGCGGCGTCGCCGTGCTCGACGGTCAGGTGCACGTGATGGCCCTCGGTCAGCTGCGAGCGCAGGTCGAGCGCGTCGTCGGCGACCGCGATCGCGCGTGCCGCCAGCTCGGGCGCGATCTCGAGGCTGATCACGTCGCCCGAGATGCGTCGCTTGAGCTCGTCCGGGGTTCCCTCCGCGACGATCTCCCCGTGGTCCATCACCAGGATGCGGTCGCAGAGGGCGTCGGCCTCGTCGAGGTAGTGCGTGGTGAGCACGATGGTGGTGCCGCGGTCGCGCAACGAGCGGATGTGGTCCCAGAGGTTGGCGCGGCTCTGCGGGTCGAGGCCGGTGGTCGGCTCGTCGAGGTAGATGAGGTTCGGCTGGTGCACGAGTCCGAGCGCGATGTCCACCCGTCGGCGTTGACCGCCCGAGAGCTGCTTACACTTTCGGCCGCCGAGGCCGTCCAGGTCGAGGGCGCCGAGCAGCGCCACGGCGTTCGCGACGGCGGCCGCCTTGCTCAGCCCGAACAGCCTGGCCTGCAGGATCAGCTCGTCGAGGACCAGCTCCTCCTCGTTGGTCGACCCGCCCTGCGCGACGTATCCGATCCGGGAACGGACCCCGCGTGGATCACGGCGCAGGTCCGCGCCGGAGACCGTGGCCTCGCCCGCGGTCGGGTTGATGAGGGTGCTGATCATGCGCAGCGTGGTCGTCTTGCCCGCACCGTTGGGACCGAGCAGTCCGAGGATCTCGCCCTCGTACACCTGGAAGTCGATGCCCTTGACGGCCTCGACGGGTCCGGTCTTGGTCGTGAACGTGCGCGCGAGCCCCGAGACGCTGATCATGGCTGGGATGCTCATGGGCTCACGATAAGCAGACCCACCGACATCCGCGACCGATTAGATGTCCGTCGGACGCGCGGTCGGGGCCAGCGCCGGATGCAGCTCCATCTCCTGCGTCTTGACGACGAAGTAGACGTGCTGCCCCGGGGCGAGGTCGAGGTCGGCGACCGCGGCCGCCGTGACATCGGCGGCGGGTCCGGTGCTGCCGTCCGGGTGGTCCACTCCCCTGACCCGGACGGTGGCCCCGTGCACGTCCAGCTCCGCGATGGTCACCGCGATCACGTTGCGGGGGCTGGCGTGTGGCGGCGGCTCGAGGTGCACGGCGACCGCGCCCGGCCGGAACAGGGCGACGGCATCGGACCCGACCGCGGCCTCGCCGATCCCGGACAGCGTTGTGCTCCAGGATGTCCGGAGAATTCCCGGCTCCTCGATCGTCCCGGACACCAGGTTGACCCCCGCCATCCGGGCGGCGAAGGCGCTGCGCGGAGAGGTCAGCACCTCGCGCACGCTCCCCCGTTCGACGATCCGCCCGGACTCGAGGACGATCACGCGGTCGGCGAGCGCGAGGGCGTCGAGCAGGTCGTGGGTGACGAGCACGGCGGTGCGCTGCTCCTCCCGCAGGATCCGGCGCAGCAGTCGGCGCACCGCAGGAGCCGAGCCGACATCGAGGGCCGCCATCGGTTCGTCCAGCAGCAGCAGTCGCGGGTCGGCGGCGAGGGCGCGGGCGATCGCGACGCGCTGGGCCTGGCCGCCGGACAGCTGCGTCGGCCGCCTGCTCGCGAGCTCGTCCGCCTCCACCTCGCGGAGCCATTGCTCGGCGATCCCGCGTGCAGCGGAACGGGTTTCGCCCCGGCTGCGCGGCGCGAACGCGACGTTCTCGGCGACGCTCAGGTGCGGGAACAGCAACGCCTGCTGCGACAGCATCGCCACGCCGCGCGCGTGGGCCGGTACGAACTCCCCCGACGCCGTGTCGGTGAGCACCCGTCCCTCGAGTTCGACGCGTCCCCGGTCGGGCCGGACCAGCCCGGCGATCAGCGAGAGCAGCGTCGACTTGCCTGCCCCGTTCGGGCCGAGGACGGCGAGCACCTGCCCGGGCTCGAGGTCCAGGTCGAGGTCGACGTCGCGATGGTCGAGGCGGGCATGGACCCGGAGCCCGTCGCGGCCCGTCGCCCGGGCCGTGGTCTCGGCGGCCCGGTTCACAGCACACCGCCGGACCGGCGCCTGCTGGTGCCGATCACGATCAGCGCGGCGACAAGGACGAGCAGCAGCGACAGCGCCACCGCGGCCTCCGGATCGGTCTCGCGCTGCAGGTAGATCTCCAGGGGCAGGGTCCGGGTGACACCCTGCAGCGAGCCCGCGAAGGTGAGGGTGGCGCCGAACTCTCCGAGAGAGCGCGCGAAGGCCAGCACGGCGCCGGAGATCAGTCCGGGCAGCACGAGCGGGAGGGTGACCCGGCGCAACACGGTGGTGGGCCGGGCGCCGAGGGTGGCGGCCACGGTCTCGTAGCGCCTGCCGGCCGTGCGCAGCGCGCCCTCGAGGCTGACGACGAGAAACGGCAGCGCGACGAAGGTCTGCGCGAGGACCACCGCGGTGGTGGTGAACGCGATCCGGACCCCGAACGCCTCGAGTTGTTGCCCGAGCAGGCCCTGGCGGCCGAAGGTGTAGAGCAGCGCGATGCCGCCGACGACGGGTGGCAGCACGAGCGGCAGCAAGACGAACGATCGCAGTACCGACTGGCCGGGAAAGCTGCTGCGGGCCAAGACGAGCGCCATCGGGACCCCGATGAGCACGCACAGGACCGTGCTCGCTGTTGCGGTCTTCAGGCTCAGCAGCAGTGCGGCCCTGGATGATTCGGAGGTGACCAGCGGCACGAAGTGGGCCCAGTCGATCTCCAGCAGCATCGCCACCAGGGGCAGGATCACGAAGCAGGCGCCCAGCAGCGCCGGGAGGTACACCCATCGGGGCAGTCCCACCGCGACCTCGCCCCCTGGTCCCCGGGAGCGGGTCACGGTGCGGAGCACCCCGATGGGAGTCACGGTGCGGCGAATCCCGCCCCGGCGAGCACCTGACGGCCGGTGGGCCCGGTGACGAGTTCGACGAACTCTGCTGCGGCGGGGCTGTTCTCGGAGCTCTTGAGCTCGGCGATCGGGTAGGTGTTCACGGCGCCAGCGGACTCGGGGAACGGGACCGTGGCGACGGCGGCGCCGGCGCCCGCGGCGTCGGTGACGTAGACCAGCCCGGCATCCGCCTGACCGGAGGTGACCTTCCCGAGCACATCGGTGACCGAGGACTCCTCGCTGACCGGCGTGATGTCGGTGCCGGTCGTCTCCTCGATCTTCTGGGTCGCCGCCCCGCACGGCACCTGCGGCGCGCACACGACCACCTGGTTGCCCGGGTTCGCGAGGTCGGCGAAGGTGGCGATGTGCTTCGGGTTGCCGGGCGGGGTCACGATGGTGAGCGTATTGGTGGCGAAGTTCACCGGGGCGGTCGCGGTGAGCCCGGCGTCGACGGCCTTGGTCATGTTCTTGGTGTCGGCGGAGGCGAACACATCCGCGGGCGCGCCCTGGGTGAGCTGGGCGACCAGGTCGGACGAGCCTGCGAAGCTGAACTCGACGTTGGTGCCGGGGTGCTCGGCCTCGAACTTCTCGCCGAGCTCGGTGAACGTCTTCTTCAGCGAGGCCGCGGCGAAGACGGTGATGTCGCCGCTGACCGGGGAGGCCGCCGCGGACGTGGTGGTGTCCCCGGCCGGCGCGGAGTCCGAGCTCGAGCAGCCGGCGACGAGGGTGGCGGCGGTCAACGCGGCGAGCGCCACGGCCGTCGGGCCGATGCGCATCGCGCGGGAAGTGCGGGTCACGACATTCCTCCTGGGGTTTCGACGATCACGGTGGTCGCCTTGACCACCGCCACGGCGACCTTCCCGGGCTCGAGCCCGAGTTCGGCCGCGGATTCACTGCTCATCAGCGAGACGACGGTGAAGGGGCCGCACTGCATCTGCACCTCGGCCATCACCTTGTCGGCGGTCACCTTGGTGACCAGGCCGACCAGGCGGTTGCGGGCGGAGCTGCCCACGCCGAGCGGGTCCGGCGGGGGCGTCGCGTGCTCGCGGGCGAAGTCGGCGAGGACCTTGCCGTCGATGACCTTGCGGCCCGACGCGTCCTTGGTGGCGGCGAGGCTGCCGCCGTCGATCCAGCGACGGACGGTGTCATCGCTGACCCCGAGCAGCGCGGCCGCGTCCTTGATTCGTATCGACGACATGAGCATTCCCGTCTGTGTTTCTTATCTGCGTCCTCAAATTCACTCTAGATCGGTGAATGCGGAAATGCAGCCCAAGATCATCCGTGTTTGCGTATCCCTCGCTTCAGTGCTGGGCGGGGAGAATCCCGGATTCTTCAAAGGCTGTGGTGTCGGCTCCGGTATTCCTAGACTGGACGGTGCGGTGAGACGTCCGTCGCGCCGCGGTGGCACGACCGAGGTCGAGGAGCACCCGTGGCTGGAGAAACCGCGTCGGAGCAGGCTGGCGTGAAACAAGACGTGTTCAACTACGTCATCGTCGGGGCGGGTAGCGCCGGATGCGTGTTGGCGGCCCGCCTGACGGAGGACCCGAGTGTCTCAGTGCTGCTGCTCGAGGCGGGTGGCGAGGACGACGCCGACGAGATCAAGATCCCGGCGGCCTTCCCGACCCTGTTCAAGACCAAGTGGGACTGGAATTACGAGACCACCCCGCAGAAGCACCTGGACGAGCGCCGCGCGTACTGGCCGCGGATGAAGGCGCTGGGTGGCTGCTCGTCGATGAACGCGATGATCTACATCCGGGGCAACCGCGCCGACTACGACGGCTGGCGAGATCAGCACGGTGCGCTGGGCTGGGGATACCAGGATGTGCTGCCATACTTTGTTCGCGCGGAACACAATTCGCGCCTGTCGGGCCCGTATCACGGCACCGACGGCCCGCAGCGGGTGGAGGACCGCCGCTACACGCACGAGCTGACCGACGCCTGGGTCGCCGCCGCGGTGTCGGCGGGGATCAAGCCGACCGAGGACTTCAACGGCGCCGAACAGGAGGGGGCGGGCCGATACCAGGTCACCTGCCACAAGGGCAGGCGCTGGTCCACCGCCGACGGCTACCTCAGGCCCGCGCTCGGGCGGCCGAACCTCACCGTGCGTACCGGCGCCCACACCACGCGGGTGCTGCTGCGAGGAGACCGCGCCGTCGGCGTCCGTTACCTGCGCGGCGGTGTCGAGGGCACCGCCCATGCGTCCGTCGAGGTGATCCTGAGCGGCGGGGCCATCAACAGCCCACAGCTGCTGATGCTCTCCGGCATCGGCCCCGCCGGGCACCTGCGTGAACTGGGCATCGACGTGGCGGTGAACCTGGCGGGGGTCGGGGAGAACCTGCAGGACCACCCGGTCACCCCGATGCTGTGGAACACCAGGAACACCACCGATCTGGCCGACTTCTCCACCCCGCTTCGGCTCGCGCAGTGGCAGGCCACCGGGCGCGGACCGCTGGCGTCCAATGTCGGCGAGGGCGGTGCCTTTTTCGCCAGCCGCGACGGTCTCCCGGCGCCGGACCTGCAGATCCTGGTGGCGGCCTCGGGCTTCTACGACAACGGCCTCCGGGAACCGGTGGGCAAGAGGTTCACGGCCGGGGTCACCCTGGTGGACGTCGCGAGCCGCGGCCGGCTGCGGCTACGTTCGGCGGACCCGCTGTGGCGGCCCCAGATGGATCCCGCGTACTTCGAGGAGCAGGCCGACATGGATGCGATGCTGGCCGGCTGCAGGCGCGCCGTCGACATCGCCGGTGAGTCCGCCATCGCGGCGTTTCTCGAGGGGCCGAGTCTGCCGATCCGGATGGACAGCGACAGCGATCTGGCCGATCACATCCGCGCCTGGTGTCAGACCCTCTACCACCCCGTTGGCACCTGCGCGATGGGCGACGGCGAGGACTCCGTGGTGGATTCGCAGCTGCGCGTGCACGGGGTCGAGGGGCTGCGGGTGGTCGATGCCTCCGTGATGCCGACCGTGCCCCGCGGCAACACCAACGCCCCCACGATCATGGTCGCCGAGAAGGCCGCGGACCTGATCCTCGGCAAGCCCCCGATCGGCACACCGCTTCCGCGATGACCATCTCTCCCACAACCAGATTCGAGGACACCACATGACCACGCTCGAGACCGACCCCACGACCGATGCGGGCGCCACCTTCGACTCGTTGAATCCCGGGACGGGTGAGGTCGTCGGCACCTATCCCGTGCAGGACGCGGAGGCGGTCGCCGCGACGGTCGAGCGCGCGCGGGCCGCGGCGAAGTGGTGGTCCGGGCTGAGCTTCGCGCAGCGCCGGACCCACCTGGACGCGTGGGCCGGAGTGCTCACCCGCCGGATCGCCCAGCTGGCCGAGGTGATGCACGCCGAGACCGGCAAGCCGCATTCCGATGCCCAGCTGGAGGCCGTGATGGCCATCGGCCATCTCGCCTGGGCGGCCAAGAACGCACCGAAGGTGCTGGGGCGCAAGCGTGTTCCGTCGGGCCTTGAGATGATCGACCACGCCGCGAGCGTGGAGTACCTCCCGCTCGGGGTGGTCGGCGTGATCGGGCCGTGGAACTATCCCGCGTTCACGCCGATGGGCTCGATCGCCTACGCGCTCGCGGCGGGCAACGCGGTGGTCTTCAAGCCCAGCGAGTTCACCCCGGGTGTCGGGGCCTGGCTCGTCGACACCTTCACGCAGGTGGTTCCGGATCAGCCGGTGCTGCAGCTGGTCACGGGCCTCGGACCGACCGGGGAGGCGCTGTGCCGCTCCGGGGTCGACAAGCTCGCCTTCACCGGATCGACCGCCACCGGCAAGAAGGTGATGGCCGCCTGCGCGGACACCCTCACGCCCGTGGTCATCGAGGCGGGCGGCAAGGACGCACTGCTGGTGGACGCCGATGCGGACCTCGATGCAGCCGCCGACGCGGCGCTGTGGAGCGGGATGTCGAACGCGGGGCAGACCTGCGTCGGCACCGAGCGGGTGTACGTGCACGAGCGGGTGTACGAGCCGTTCCTGGCCAAGCTCGTCGCGCTCGCCGATGGCGTGCGGGCGGGCACCGATCCCGAGGCGAAGATCGGCCCGATGACCATGCCGACCCAGTCCGCGGTGGTACGCAGCCACGTGCTCGATGCCATCAAGCGGGGCGGCCGCGCGGTGGTCGGTGGCCCGGACTCGGTGGGAGACAGGCTGGTCCAGCCGACCATCCTCGTCGATGTCCCGGAGGACTCGATCGCGGTCACCGAGGAGACCTTCGGCCCGACGCTGACGGTCGCCAGGGTGCGCGACATGGACGAGGCGATCGAGCTCACCAACGCCTCGCGTTACGGCCTGGGATCGGCGGTGTTCAGCAAGCGCCGCGGCACCGAGCTCGCCCGCCGGATCCGGTCGGGGATGACGGCGGTGAACTCGGTGATCGCGTTCGCGGCGATCCCCTCGCTGCCGTTCGGCGGGGTCGGCCAGTCCGGCTTCGGTCGCATCCACGGCCCGGACGGGCTCAAGGAGTTCACCTACGCGAAGGCCGTCGCCCGCAGGCGGATGCCCGCGCTGATGGCGCTGACCAGCTTCACCCGCACCGCCAAGACCGACAAGATCCTCGCCACCATCGTGTCGTTGCGGCACGGACGCGGGTGAGATGAACCGCCGTTCACGCCCCTGAAGGGTTACCCCTTCAGGGGTGCTGAGCGGGTACGTCCACCGGTGCGGTGGCTGTGTCTGCCTCGCCGCCTGTCGGTTCCACCGAGTCCGCCGGCTTGCGAACGAAGAGGCATACCGCGATCAGCACGAACGACAGGATCCCGGCGACGAGAAAGACCGCCCGCACACCCTCGACGATGGCCTCGGGTGAATCGGCTGGGTCGACGGATCGCGAGGAAACCACCGTCATCACTGTGACGAACAATGCCGTACCTGCGGCACCGGCAACCTGCTGGAACGTGCCAACAACTGCCGAACCGTGCGCGTAGAGGTGGGGGGCCACCGATCCCAATCCCGATGTCATGAGCGGTGTGAACGTCGCCGACAGACCAAGGCACAGAGCCATGTTCGACAACAGCAGCCACCACAGCGAGGTCGAAGTGCTCACCGCCGTCAGCATCCACACGCCGATGCTGACGAGGATCGATCCGGGGATGACCAGCACGAGTGGACCCCGCCGGTCGTAGATGCGGCCCACGATCGGTCCGGCGACACCCATGAGAAGGCCGCCGGGGAGGGTGATGAGACCCGTTTCGAACGGGTCGAGGTGAATCACCGACTGCGCGAAGTACGGGACGATGATGAAGGTGCCCATCATGGTTCCCATGCCGACCAGCATCGCGACAACAGAGATGGTGAACTGGCGGGATCCGAACACGCGTAGGTCCAGCAGGGCGCGGTCTTCGCGTTGCAGCCTGGACTGTCGGGCGATGAAGCCGAACATCGCGCCCGCACCGATGAGGAAGGGCAACCACACCGGGGTCGTCGAGGACCCTTGCGCCGATTCACCGATGCTCACCAGGCCGTACACGAGTCCACCGAATCCGAGTACCGCGAGTGGGACCGACAAGAGGTCGATGCGCGCCATCGTCGTCTCGGACACCGAAACGACGAATCGTGCGCCGATGACCAGCGTCGCCAACGCGAACGGGGCCACGAATCCGAAGATCCAACGCCACCCGAAGTGGTCGAGTATGAATCCCGACACCGTGGGGCCGAGGGCAGGCGCAACCGCGATCACGATGGAGATGTTGCCCATCATCGCCCCCCGGCGAGCAGGCGGTACGAGCGTCATGATCGTCGTCATCAGCAGTGGCAACATGATCGCCGTACCTGATGCCTGCACGATGCGGGCGATCAGCAGCACACCGAAGCCGGGTGCGGCGAACGCGATGAGAGTTCCCGCCGTGAACAGCGACATGGCGAGCGTGAACAGGGTGCGGGTGGGGATGCGCTGGATGAGATAGCCGGTGAGAGGGATGATCACCGCCATCGTGAGCATGAACGCGGTCGTGAGCCACTGCCCCACGCTCGGAGGTACGCCCAGTTCGACCTGCAGGACCGGGATGGCGATGGTCATCACCGTCTCGTTGAGGATCACCACGAAGGTGGCTACCAACAGGACACCGATCACCTGGAGGTGGCGCCGTTCGATTCGGTCGCCGACGACGACGCCATCGGTCTCGAGACGGGTGGACTCGGTCACGGTGGACCTTTCGGATGGTGGGAACTGGGGTCACCCCGGCGGCCGACGGAACAGGGTGGGGTGGTTATCGAACTTACTGGTCCGTCACGCTGCCTGCCACTCGATTTCGGTGCGTGATTCGTGACCATGATTCGATCATTCCTTGCGATCGGCGGAGGCGGCGCGCGCGTAGCCGCGGAGCAGCGGCCGCAGCAGGCGGAACAGCTCGTCGGGTGACTCGTCGAGGTAGAAATGATCGCCCTCGAGGATCTGCGGGTCGGTCGGGTGGGTCGTGTGCCGGCTCCAGGCGCGGAGGTCGAGCTCGCCGACCAGCGGATCCGCATCGGCCCCGAACAGGTGCATCGGGCAGGCCAGCGGCGCCTCGCCGGGATCCCGGTGGTCCGCGCACATCCGGACGTCGTCCCGGATCACCGGCAGCGCCGCCTCCAGCCAGGCGGGCCATCCGAGGATCTCGGCGGGCAGCCCACCGATGGCGGTGAGGAACCGCGCGAGCAGGGCGTCGTCCAGATGGTCGATCGGCGGTAGCGGCGCAGGGAGGTGCGGGGCCGCGTACGCCGAGAGCAGCAGCGCCTCGGGCCGCCGATGGCCGCCCGCATCGCGACGCCGTGCCAGCCGGTACGCGACGAGTGCGCCCATGCTGTGCCCGAAGAACACGTATGGGCCAGAGAGGTGTTCGGCGAGATGGTGTTCGAGATCGTCCAGGAGCAGGTCGAGGTCGACGAACCGTTCGTGTTCCGCGCGTCTGCCCCGTCCCGGCAGGTGCACGGGCACGACGGTGACGTGCGGGCCGAGGGCGCGATGCCACGCCCGGTACATCGACGATTCGCCGCCCGCGTGATGGAAGCAGAACATCCGCAGCGCCGTGTCGGATCCGACCCCGTCCTCGAGATACGGCGTCAGGGGCGCGGTCTCCATGATCAGTGCCCCTCTTCCAGCAGGGCGAGCTCCTCGGCCGTGGTCTTCACGGTGTAGCGGATCTGATCCTCGGTGTGGCAGGACGTCACGAAGAAGCGCAGCCGAGCCTGATCCTCCGGCACCGCCGGATACAGGATCGGGTTGACGTTGATCCCCCGGGTGAGCAGCGCGTTGGACAGCTTCAGGGTCTTGATCGAATCGCCCACGATGCAGGGGATTATCGGGGTGTCGCAGCTGTCACCGGTGTCGAGCCCGGCCTCGACGGCCTGGGTCAGGAAGAGCCGGGAATGTCGGTGCAGGCGCTCGAAAAGCTCTGGCTCGTTACGCATCTGCCGCAGGGCGGCCAGCGAGGCGGCGGCGTTCGACGGTGTCATGCCGACGCTGTAGATGAACCCGGGGGTGGTGTATTTGAGGTACTGGATCAACGCGCGGCTGCCGGCCACGTAACCCCCGCACCCCGCCAGGGCCTTCGACATCGTGCCGGACCACAGCTCGACGTCGGCGCGGTCGACGGCGAAGTGTTCGCCGATACCGCCGCCGGTGGCCCCCAGCACCCCGATGCTGTGTGCCTCGTCGATCATCAGCAGGGCGTGATGCTTGCGCTTGACCGCGATCACGGCGGGCAGATCCGGGATGTCCCCGTCCTGGCTGTACACACCCTCGATGAGGATCAGCACTCGGCGGAACCGCGGCCGGATCTCGGTGAGGATGGCGTCGAGGGCAGCGTGATCGTTGTGCGGGAACGATCTTCGGGTGGCACCGGAGAGTTTGCAGCCCTGCAGGATGCTGTCGTGGGCCAGGCTGTCGTGGATGACGAGGTCGCCCTCGCCGACGAGGTGACCGATCACGGTCACGTTGGTGGCGTGGCCGCTGACGAGCGCGATGGCGTCCTCCGTGCCGAGCAGCCCGGCGAGCTCCGCCTCGAGTTGCCCGTGCAGGGGCTTCTCCCCGGAGATCAGCCGGCTGGCCGAGCAGGAGCTGCCGTAACGGGCGACCGCGTCCTGTACCGCGGAGACGACGCGTGGGTGGCCGGACATGCCGAGGTAGTTGTAGCTGGAGAAGTTGAGGACCTCCTGCCCGTCGATGATCGAGGTGTCCCTGGTGATCCCGTCGTTGACCAGGAAGTACGGGTTGGACAGGCCGTTGGCCTCGCCGAGAGTCAATCGCTCGGCGATCTCCCTGACCTCGGGGAACTGCTCGATGAGGTAGGTCTCGGTCGCGATCTCGTCAGTTGCCGCGTTCGGTGGGACGACGGGACGTGCGGACCCGGTATCAGCCGCCTTGTCCGGCGCCGCCGGGGCGGGCGCAGCGCCGAGCTGCGCGGACACCATGGCCACCAGATCACCGACTGTGCTGGTCGGCGAGAACCAGGCGGGCTCGGCGGTGAGTTCGGGGAACCTGCGCGCCAGCCCGGACACCAGGTCGGCCACCATGATCGAGTCGAACCCGAGCTCACCGGACATCGTCTGGGAGGACCGCAGCGTGTCGGCGGAATAGCCTGCGATCCGGGCGATCTCGGCGCTGACCACGGCGGTGACGGTGTCGGAGGTGACCTCGCGTGCCGGAGTCACGGCGCTCGCCTGCGGCCGGATCGCCGCGGCGGCGGTCACGGTGTCGGGCGCGGCGCCCGGTGCCGCCGGGCCGGACTGGGCGGCGAGCAGTGCGGTCTGCTCACGGAAGAGGGAGATCAGGTTGTCCATGGTGGTGTCCTCGCTGCGTACGGATATGGGGGCATCGGCGGGTGACTCTTGTTCCGGTGCTGTCGAATTCGTCAATGAAACGGACGCGCCGGGCGTCCAGTAGCGGTGGGTGGTGTCGAAGTCGTAGCCGCCGAGCGCCGTACGAACCCGCTGTGCCGGTTCGTACAGGGCATCCCAGTTCGGGTTGTGGCCGTCCCGGTACAGGGCCGCGACGACCTCCGTGAGCTCGCGCCCCGTCGCCGCCGGACCCGGGCAGGGAACGAGGCAGGTGAGTTCGGGGTTGGCGCGGGCGACCATCGGTGCGAGTACGCGCCTCGGTCCGAGCTCGATCAGGTGGGTGGGGCCGCTTTCCAGCCCGGCCGCCAACGCATCGCCGAACCGGACCGTCCCGCGGATGTGCTCGGTCCAGTAGTCGGCGTCCATCGGATCGCCGAGGTCGAGGAGGCCCCCGCGCAGGGTCGAGTAGACCGGGATGCGGGGCGGCTCGAAGGTGCAGTCCGCGGCGACGGCGCCGAACGCGGCCACCATCGGCTCCATCAACGGGGAATGGAACGCGTGGGAGACGGACAGCGTCCGGACGGATACGGAGCGGGCGGTGAGTTCCTCGGCGATCCGCGCGAGGGTCTCGGCGGCGCCCGAGAGCACCAGCTCGCGTTGGCCGTTGACGGCGGCGACCGCCGCCATGGGCTCGTCCGCGAGGAGGTCGGCGACCTCCGAAGCGGCGGCGCGGACGGCGAGCATGGCGCCGCCGGCGGGGAGCTGCTGCATGAGCCGTCCCCGGGCGACGACCAGCCGGCAGGCGTCGTCCAGACCGAACACCCCGGCGAGCGTCGCGGCCGCGTACTCGCCGATGCTGTGGCCGATGACCCACGACGGTTCGACTCCGGAATCGGTGAGTGTGCGTGCCAGCGCGTACTGCACCGCGAAGATTGCCGGCTGTGCGTGCTCGGTCCGGTCGAGGTCCTCCCCGCCCAGCACCAGGTCGCGGATCGACCGGCCCAGGTGCGTCGTCATCCGCTCGTCCACCTCGGCGAGCGCGCGCCGGTAGCTCCCGGACTCCGCATACAGCGGGCCGGACATGCCCCGGTACTGCGATCCCTGGCCGGTGAACAGCCACCCGGTGCTCACTCCCCCGGCCAGGCCCGCCGCGGCGGCGAACCGGCCGTCGTCGGTGACCAACTCGCGTAGGTCCGAGATCGCCTGGTCGCGGTCCCGCACCGGCAAGGCCAGGCGATGGCGCCCGGACGACTTGACCTCGTTGCTGGACCAGCACATCTGCGCCAGTCGTCCATCGGGCAGTCCGGCGAGATCATCGGCCATCCGGGCCACGTTGCGCCGCAACCCGTCCCGGCTCGCCGAGGACACGGTCAGCACGCCCCCACCGGGGCATTCGGACGCCGGTGCGCGTTCGGGCGCGCTACCCAGCAGCAGGTGTGCGTTGGTGCCGCCGATGCCGAAGCTGCTCACGCCGCCGTAGACCGTGCCCTCGGGCAGGGGCAGCGCCTCGGTGAGCAGGCGGAGGCCGTGGTCGGTGAGGCGGAGGCGTGGATTCTCCTGTGCGGCAAATCGACTGGGTGGCACCATGCGGCGGTGCAGGCTCAGTGCCGCCTTGATCAGTCCGGCGACACCGGCGGCGCCCTCGGTGTGGCCGAGGTTGCCCTTGATCGAGCCGACCGCGCAGGGCTGTGACCGCGGCACCGCATGCAGATGGCCGAGTGCCTTGGCCTCGATCATGTCGCCGAGCACGGTCCCCGTGCCGTGGGCCTCGACGAAGGCGACCTGCTCGGGTCGCACGCCCGCGCGCCGGTACGCCTCGCCGACGACCTGCTGTTGCGCCCAGCGGTTCGGCGCGGTGATCCCGTTGCTGCGGCCGTCGGAGTTGACCGCGCTGCCCTTGATCACCGCATAGATCGGAAGTCCCTCGCGCCGAGCGTCATCCAGGCGTCGCAGCACGAGCACGGCGACACCCTCGCCTCGGCCGATGCCATCGGCGTTCTCGCTGAACGGCTTGCAGCGCCCGTCGGGTGCGGAGAGCCCGGCTTGGGCGTAGAAGACGTTGAGGGTGGGTGTGAGGATGATGTTGACACCCCCCGCGAGGGCCTGATCGCACTCGCCTGCCCGGAGGGCCGCGCAGGCCATGTGGACGGCGACCAGCGAGGACGAGCAGGCGGTGTCGACCGCCACGCTCGGTCCCCGCAGGTCCAGTTGGTAGGAGATCCGGTTTGCGGTCATGAAATATCCATTGCCGGAACCGAGTTGGGGTGTGATCTTCGCGTAGTCGCTCAGGTGCAGGTTCGCCCATTCGTTCGCCATCACACCGACGTACACACCGGTGTTCGAGCCGGCTTGGGCGCGCGGATCGAGCGTGGCGTCCTCGAACGCGCGCCAGGCGGCCTGCAGCAGCAGTCGCTGCTGCGGATCCATCGCCTCGGCCTCGCGCGGGGGGATGCTGAAGAACTCGGGGTCGAAGGCGTCGGCGTCGCTCAGGAAGCCGCCGCTCGTGTTGTTGACCCTGCCGGGGCCGCCCTTCGGGTCGTAGAAGTCGTCGGCGTGCCACCGCTGGGCCGGGACCTCGGTGATGCCGTCCCCGCCGTCCATCAGCAACGCCCACAACGCTTCCGCGTTCGGGGCCTGCGGGAATCGGCAGTCGAGTCCGACGATCGCGATGTCGGTCATGATGCCGCTGCTTCCGGCGCGAGCTCGCTCGCGAGGTATCCGGCGATCTCCGCGATCGTGGGGTAGTCGAAGACCAGGGTGGCGTCCGCGGGGATCCGCCACCTTTCCTCGACCTCGCCGCACAGGCTCAGCGCGGATACCGAATCGATCCCGATCTCGGCGAGGGGCGTCGTCGGATCGATGTCCGGGGCGGGGACGTCGAGGTAGCCGGCGACCCGCTCGACGAGCCAGCGCGTTATCGGCGCGAGAGCGGCGGCGGTGGGGGTGGAGATTGTGGTGGACATGGGGGTACTCCTCGTGGTTCCGGGGGTGGGTGGCAGCGGACAGCGTTTACGCGGCGCCGCGCAGCCGTTGCACGGTGGTGGCGATGTCTTCGTGGAGCAGCGCGTGGATCCTGTTCTCCAGGAATGACTTGCGCATCAGGCGGCGCTGAACCTTGCCGCTGGTGGTGCGGTGCACCCCGCGGCGATCGACCAGGACCACATCGGGTGCGGGCACCTCGAAGTGTCGGGACACCGCGACCTTGATCAGCGACGTGACCTCGGCGAGGGTGATGCCGTCGAGCAGCGCGGTCCTGACCTCCTGGATCACCAGTAGCCGCTCCTGCCGTCCGGCGTCGATCGAGAGCGCCACCCCGGCGGTCCCGGCGAGCGCGGGGTGAACGTCGCGGACGACCTCCTCGATGTCCTGGGGATAGAGGTTGCGCCCGTTGATGATCAGGAGATCCTTCAGCCGGCCGGTGACGAATATGTGGCAGTGGTGGCGCAGGCCGAGATCCCCGGTACGCAGGTACGTCCCCTCCCCCGCCAGCTCGGCCCCGAACGTCTCCGCGGTCTCCTCCGGGCGGTTCCAGTAGCCGGCGGTGACGCTCGCGCCCCGAACCCAGATCTCGCCGACTCGATTGTCCGGCAGCGCTATTCCGGTGTCGGGGTCGACGATGCGGATATCGAGATCCCGCGGGGGTCCGCTGCTGACCAGCCGGACGCCGGTGCCGTCGGTGGTCAGTACGGCCACATTGCGTTCCAGGGCCGCCGCGTCGACGTCGATGCGGACCGGTGGTTCGCCGGCCCGGCTCGCGGTGGCGAGCAGCGTCACCTCGGCCATGCCGTATCCAGTGACGAACGCGTGCGGCGGGAAGCCAGCGGTCCCGAGCCGCTCGATCACGGCGTCGAGGGTGCGGGATCGGATCGGCTCCGCACCGTTGAGGGCAACCCGGAGCGAGGACAGGTCGAGGCCGGCCAACTGCTCGTCGGTCGCGCGCCGGGCGACCAGCTCGTAGGCGAAGTTCGGCGCGACGGTGAACTCGGCGCGGTACCGGTCGATCAACTCCAGCCAGCGGACCGGGCGCTTGAGGAAGGCCAGTGGGGAAATGAATGCGGCATCGGCCCCGGCATAGAGGGGCAGCAGCATCGAGATCAGGCCCATGTCGTGGAAGTGCGGAAGCCAGCTGACCCCGGTCGCGGCGTCGTCGAAGCCGACCGTCGCCGAGATGGTCGCCTCGTTGTGCAGCAGGTTGCCGTGGGTCACCATGACGCCCTTGGGTTCACTCGTCGAGCCGGACGTGTACTGCAGGAAGGCAACCGTGCGTCCGTCGAGATCGGGCATCCGCCACGCGTCGGCGTCGCCCAACTCATCGGCGTCGGTGCTCACGCAGGACACCGTCTCTGCGCGGCCGTTGTCGGCGATCCACGCGGTCAGGAGCTCGGCGTAGGCGGAGGTGGTGAGGACGAGGCCGATGTCAGCGTCGTCCAGCACCCCGGCCACCCGCTGCGTGCTCTGCTGGTCGTGTGGCAACGGGGCGGGCACGGCGACGACCCCCGCGTACAGGCAGCCGAGGAAGGCGGGCAGGAAATCAATGCTGTCCAGGTAGAGCAGCAGGACCGGCCGGTCGGCCTCCGGGCGCTGCGACAGCCAGGCTGCCGTTGCCCTGGCCCTGCGGTCGATCTCGCGAAAGCTGAGAACCTCCTCGACCAGGTCGAGCCCGACCTCGCGGTGGTAGGTGTAGGAGCGGGTGTCGCCGTGGGCGCCGACCTGGGCGCGGACGTGTGAAACGAAATCGGGGTACACGGGGGCTCTTTCCTCGGGGTGCACGATGCGGTCGAACGACGAGTTCGGGGTGCGCTGGGAACGTCCTCAACACTTGTTGGCCGCGGCTCCGGTGACTACGGACCCTTGGGGTGGTGCGACGGACCCCCGGGTGTGGGCATTTCTCACCAAGGAAGGCCCGAGACGTCACCCCGACGGGCGCAATCGGCGCGGCGGACGCAAACTAGGACGATGGCCGCCGATCCCGGATTCATCCCGACCCAGCTCGCGGCCCGGGCCGCATACCTGCTGCGCGGCAACGACCTGGGCACCATGACCAGTGCGGCGCCGCGCCTGTACCCGCACATGTGGAGCTGGGACGCGGCGTTCGTCGCGGTCGGGCTGGCGCCGCTGAGCGTGGAGCGGGCCGTCGTCGAGCTGGACACGCTGTTGTCCGCGCAGTGGGGCAACGGGATGATCCCGCACATCGTGTTCGCGAACGGCGTCGACGGGTACTTCCCCGGGCCCGCGCGGTGGGCCTGCGGCGAGCTGGCGGCGACGGCCCCCGTCGTCCCCCAGACCTCGGGCATCACCCAGCCGCCGGTGCACGCGATCGCGGTCCAGCGCATCCTCGACCACTCCCGCAGGCACGGTCGCAGCACCCGGGCGGTGGCCGAGGAGTTCCTCGACCGGCGCTGGGGCGATCTGGTGCGCTGGCACCGGTGGCTCGCGACCGCCCGCGACCCGAAGGACAACGGACGGATCAGCCTGTACCACGGCTGGGAGTCCGGCATGGACAACTCGCCGCGCTGGGATGCCGCGTACGCGAACGTCGTTCCCGGACAGGTGCCGCCCTACCTGCGCGAGGACACCGCGATCATCTCCGACCCCACGCAGCGGCCGTCGAACGCCGAGTACGACCGCTACCTGTGGCTGCTCGAGGAGATGAAGCTGGCGCGCTACGACGACGCCGAGCTGGCCTCCACGATGAGCTTCGCCGTCGAGGACGTGTTCGTCAGCGCCGTGTTCTCGCTCGCCTGCGACGTTCTCGCCACCATCGGCGAGGAGCATTCGGCGCCGAAGTCCGACGTCCGGGACCTGCGGTACTGGGCCGAGAAGTTCCAGCGGGGCACCATCGCGACCACGGACCCGCGGTCGGGCGCCGCCCGCGACTTCGACCTGCGGTCGGGGCGCTGGATCCCCACCGAGACGCTCGCCATGTTCGCCCCACTGCTGTGCGGCGGGCTGGACCGCGACGCCGAGCGCGCGCTGGTGCGGATCTTCGAGGGACCGCGGTTCTGCGGTCATCCGGATCTTCGGTACGCGGTGCCGCCGTCGACCTCGCCGGTCTCGGGCGACTTCCGGCCGCGCGAGTACTGGCGCGGCCCGGTGTGGCCGGTGATGACCTGGCTGTTCTCCTGGGCGTTCGCCCGCCGCGGGTGGGCCGAGCGGGCCCGGCACCTGCGGGCGGAGGGTCTGAGGCAGGCCGCCGACGGCAGCTTCGCCGAGTACTACGAGCCGTTCACCGGCGCGCCGCTGGGGAGCATGCAGCAGTCCTGGACCGCGGCCGCGGTGCTGGACTGGCTCGGCTGAACCCTCCAGCCGATTTCGTCTCGCTGGGCGGGAGGTCGGGATTCGGTACCCCGGGTGCGTCGGGTCAGGTATGACGTAGACCACACCGGACCGAAGGAGCAGGGCTGTGCGATTCACCTATGCCGAGGCCATGACCGACCCGGCCTTCTATGTGCCGCTCGCGCAGGCGGCGGAGGAAGCCGGCTATCACGGGATGTCGATCGCGGACAGCCTCTGCTATCCGAAGGAATCCGATTCGGTCTATCCCTACACGCCCGACGGAAGCCGGGAGTTCCTCGAGAACAAGGCGTTCGTCGAGGCGTTCGTCCTCGCCACCGCGCTCGGGATGGCGACGACCACGCTGCGGTTCACCACCTTCGTGCTGAAGCTGCCGATCCGTCCCCCGGTCCTCGTCGCCAAGCAGGCCACCTCGGTGGCCTACATGATCAACAACCGGCTGAGCCTCGGCATCGGACTGAGCCCGTGGCCGGACGACTTCGAGGTGCTCGGCGTGCCATGGGAGCGGCGCGGCAAGCGGACGAACGAGGCGATCGACATCCTTCGCGGTCTGGTGAGCGGTGACTACTTCGAGTACCACGGCGAGATCTTCGACCTGCCCGCGATCAAGCTGAGCCCGGTGCCGAGCGAGCCCATCCCGATCCTCGTCGGCGGGCACAGCGACGCCGCGCTCCGGCGCGCGGTGGTCCGGGGCGACGGGTGGATGCACGCGGGCGGCGGTGACGAGGAACTCGACGTCCTGCTCGCGAAGCTGCAGCGGATGCGCCGGGAGGAGGGCACGGAGAACAGCCCGTTCGAGATCCACGTGATCTCGCCGCAGGCCTACACGGTCGACGGGATCAGGCGACTCGAGGACAAGGGCGTGACCGACGTGATCGTCGGCTTCCGCGACCCGTACAGCGTCGCGCAGGACACGGAGCCGCTGGACCAGAAGGTCGCAGCCCTGACGCAGTACGCCGAGGCCGTGATGTCGAACTGCGGGTGACGCGCGCGGGCCGACGCCTAAAGTTCATCCTCGGTTTCGTGGTCGTGCCCGAAATATCGGTTTAGTCTCGGGCGATGACGTCGTCGAGTCGTAAGCGTGTCCGAGCCGTCACCCGCCTGGTCCCGGTGCTGATGGCCGGTGCCCTCGCCTTCGCCGTGCCTGGCACCGCGAGCGCCGAGCCGTACAACGGTCCCGACGTCGCCTCGTGGCAACACCCGGGCGGGTCGGGCATCGACTGGTTCGCCGTCCGCGCCTCCGGCCACGAGTTCGCGATGGTCAAGGCCACCGAGGGTCTCTGGTACGTCAACCCGTTCTTCGTGCAGGACGGGATCGGCATGCGCGCGGCCGGGATGTCCCGCGGCGCCTACCACTACGCCGACGTCCGGGAGTCGCCCGAGGCGCAGGCCGCGTTCTTCGCATCGACGTCGTTCCCGGTGATCGGGGGCGACGGACTGCCACCGGTGCTCGACATCGAGGACGCCAAGGGCCTGCCGCCCGCCGCGGTGATCGACTGGACGCGCCGCTACCTCAACTCCGTCCAGGCGCTCACCGGCAAGCAGCCGATCATCTACACGTACCCGAACTTCTGGCGCACCGCGATGGCGAACACCACGGAGTTCTCCAACTACCCGCTCTGGATCGCCGACTACAACGGCAGGAGTGAGCCCGGCCCGCTGCCCGGCGGCTGGCGGCACTGGACGTTCTGGCAGTACACCAGCACGGGCCGGATCCCCGGCGTGAACGGCAACGTGGACCTCAACATCTACGGCGGCGGCCTCGGCGACTTCGGCAGCTCGGCCAATCCGTTCGGTTCCTGAGGTCCCGTTCGGTTCCTGAGGTCCCGTTCGGCTCTGAGGCCCCCGTTCGGCTCCCGAGGTCACGGATAAGCCATCCGCGCAGCGCGATCGGCGGGTCCACCCAGTTCCCCCCGCTGACCGGGGGCGGATCAGCCGCAGATGGCCGCGTCCACGATCCCGTACACGGCGTCCTCGGAGTCGGGGCCGAGCCCGTTGGTCACCGACGCCTCCATCCGCCTGCTGCCGTCGAGGGTGGTGAAGGCGAGGGTGGTGTAGCCGGGGATGCCGCCGCTGTGACCCCACGCCGTCAACCCGCACGGGGTGTTCCTGGACTGGGCGCCCAGCCCGTATCCGTGCCCGTCGGTGATGGACCGGGCGGAGGTCAGCTCGGCGAGCTGGGCGGGTCGCAGGAGTCGCCCGTCGACCAGCGCGGTCAGGAAGAGGTCCAGGTCGGAGGTGGTGGAGATCATCTCACCGGCGGCGCCGCCCCAGCTCGGGTCGAGTTCGGTGGTGTCCACGGGCACCCCCGCGACCGGATGGTAGCCGCGGGCGTGCGGTGCGGGGATGAACACGCTGCCGTGCGGGGCGCTGGTCGCGAGCATCCCGAGCGGCGTGGTGATCCGAGTGGCGACCTCGGTGTCCCAGGATCGCCCGGTCACCTTCTCGATCAGCATGCCCGCCGCGATGTAGTTGGTGTTGGAGTACGCCCAGTCGGTGCCGGGCGCGAAGTCCAGAGGCTTGCTCGTCGACAGGTCCACCAGCTCTTGCGGGGTGTAGGGCCGGAACCGGATGCCGAGGAACTCGCCGTCGTCCAGCGGGAGGGAATCGGTGTAGTTGTACAGCCCGCTGGTGTGCTGCAACAGCATCCGGACGGTGATGGTGTCGCCGTCGGGCAGCAGGCCGGGCAGGTACCGCGTCACCGGCGCGTCCAGCTCGACCCGTTCCTCCTCCACCAGCTGCAGCAGCACGGTGGCGATGAACATCTTGGTCACGCTGCCGATCCGGAACCGGCCGTCGTCGGGAACCGCCCACGGCGTGCCGAGCACACTCGAACCGGCGGTGGCGGTCGCGGTCCGTCCGTCCCACGTCGTCCGGACCTGCACCCCGACCGCGCCGTTCGCGAGGATTCGGTCCATCGCCTGCTGCACCGCCGCGCCGTCGGCGGTAGCGGGTGCCTGGGGCTGCGCGAGCGCGGGCGTCGCGCCGACGAGCAGCGCGGTGACCGCGGCGGCGAGCCCGGAGGCTACGAGTCTGCTTCTCATGGTGGGGTTCTCCTCGATTGTCGCCCGATAACTCTCGGCACCGACGCTATTGACGCGCGACGGGTGCGACGATCCCCCTGACTACCGGATCTGAGGTACAGCCTGCCCCACCTCGGACACGAAAGGGCGCCCTCCGGAGAACCGGAGGGCGCCCAGGATTCGCGAGGGTCAGATACCGACCCGTCCGCCGCCCGACTTCCAGGCCGCGACGACCGAGGGCCGGGGCTGGCTGGTGCCGCCGTCGGGCCAGTGCGAGGCCGGCTTGTCGGCGTTGGCCCCGTCGAGCTCGCCCGGGTGCTGCACGCAGACCACGACGCGGGACTCGCCGATGATCGGTCCGCAGGTCTCGCCGCCCTTCGGCACGGTGAGGAACTGCTTGGTCTCGCCGCGCCGGTCGCCGTCGAGCACCACGCTGAACAGGCCGTCGTTCGACTTCAGCGCGTTGCCGTCGGTGGAGATCCACAGGTTGCCGTGCGGGTCGAACGCCAGGTTGTCGGGGCAGGAGATCGGGCTGACCTGCGTCTTGTCGAACCCGCCGAAGTAGGTGTCGGCGGCCGCGGGATCGCCGCAGACCAGCAGCAGGTTCCACGTGAAACCGGTCCCGGCGTGCTCGTCCTCGATCTCGAGGACCTGCCCGTTCTTGTTGTTGTTGCGGGGGTTCGGCTCGTCGGCGGCGGGCTTGCCCTCCTCGCCACGCTTGGTGTTGTTGGTCAGCGCGACGTACACCTTGCCGGTCTTCGGGTTCGGTTCGAAGTCCTCGGGGCGGTCCATCTTGGTGGCGCCCACCTTGTCGCCCGCGAGCCGGGTGAACACCGCGACCTCCTCCGCGCTCATCCCGTCGACCAGGGACTCGGCCTTGCCGTCCTCGCCGGTGCGCAGCAGCGGGATCCACTCACCCTTGCCTGCGAAGCGCCCGGAAGAGGGCAGCTTGCCGGAGCCGTCGATCTGGTCCGGCTCGTCGCCGGTCAGCTTGGCGACGTACAGCGTCCCGGCATCGAGGATGGTCAGGTTGTGCCGCATGCTGGATTGGCCGTTGCCGGGCATCATCTTTCGCGCGGACACGAACTTGTACATGTAGTCGAACCGCTCGTCGTCGCCGCTGTAGGCGACCACGGTGCCGTCATCGGTCACGTAGATGGTCGCGGCCTCGTGCTTGAACCGGCCCATCGCGGTGTGCTTGATCGGGGTGGACGCCGGATCCCACGGGTTCACCTCGACGACATAACCGAAACGGTTCGCCTCGTTCGGCTCCTGCACGAGGTCGAAGCGGGGATCGAAGCGCTCCCACTTCCGCTCGCTCGCCCCGCCCTCGATGCCGTACCGCTTCAGCCTGGCCGCGACGGTCGGATCGGTGACCTGGTCGGCGTTGGCGAAGTACTGGTTGAAGTTCTCCTCGCCGGAGAGCACCGTGCCCCATGGGGTGACGCCACCGGAACAGTTGTTGAGCGTCCCGGTCACCCGGGTGCCGGTGGGGTCGGCGGTGGTCTTGAGGAGGTCGCTGCCCGCGGCGGGCCCGGTGACCAGGAACTCCGAGTTTGCGGTGATGCGGCGGTTGTTCGGGCCGAATTCCGGTGTGAGCCTACCGGTTCCGGTCTCACCCTTGACCTGGACGACGGACAGGCCGTGCGCGGCGATCGCGGTCTGGAACTGCTCGAGGGTGGGGTTCTCGGGGTCGTAGCCGGTGAACATAAAGGGCTCGGTGGTGTACTCGTGGTTGACCACCAGCAGGTAGGTGTTCGGCTGGCCCTCGACGGGGAGCAGGCCGGCGAAGTCGTTGTTGAAGCCGAACTGCATCTCCTGCGCCTGCGGCGTCTGGTTGGCGAAGTCGAACGCGGGCGCGCCGGGCAGCACCGGGTCGCCCCAGCGGATCACGACGGCCTGCTCGTAGCCCTCGGGGACCACGACGGCGTCCTCGGTGTTCGGCGCGACCGCGGTGAACGAGGTGCCGGCCGGGGCCGCGCCGCCGCCCGCCGTCGCCGTCGTGGAGCCCCCGGCCGACCCGCTGCCGGAGTCGTCGGAGCACGCGACCAGCGCGCCGCCCGCACCGACCGCGAGCACCGCGACGGCGCCGGACTTGAGCAGCCCGCGCCGCGACATCGCGGCGCGCACGATGTCGCCGAAGTACTCACCGCCGGAGGTGTTGGGCACCTCGTGCGAGCAGGCATTGCCGCACTTGTACTGGCAGGTGATCGATGCCCGCGATGATTTGCCGTCGTGATTGACAAACAGCGCGAGGGGCTTCAGCTTCACGTGGTTCTCCTGGTCGAAGGTTCAACTCGGGAGACCGTAGAAGCAGTAAGCGAGGGCAAAGGAACGGCAAAGTGAACGACCGGACAATGAGCCGACCCTTAGTGCGGCTACAGCACCTGGGAGAGGAAGGCCTGCAGGCGCTCGGTCTGAGGGTCGTCGAAGAGCGCCTCCGGTTTGCCGGTCTCCACCACGACCCCGCGGTCCATGAACAGCACGGTGTCGGAAACCGAACGGGCAAAACCCATCTCGTGCGTGACGACGACCATTGACATGCCGCCGGACGCCAGGTCCGTCATCAGCGCCAGCACGCCCTTGACGAGCTCCGGATCCAGCGCGGAGGTGGCCTCGTCGAAGAACATGATCTCCGGCTTCATCGCCAGGGCCCGGGCGATCGCGACCCGCTGCTGCTGGCCGCCGGACAGGTTGCCCGGCCGGGACTGCGCCTTCTCCGCCAGACCCACCAGCTCGAGCTGTTCGAGGGCGACCGCGCGCGCCTGCTCCTTCGACAGCCCTCGCAGCTTTCGGGGACCGAGGGCGATGTTGTCGAGCACGGTGCGGTGCGGGAACAGGTTGAAGTGCTGGAACACCATGCCGATCCGCTGCCGCAGGGTGTCCGGGTTGTCGCGGAGCACCGACCGGCCGTCGAGCAGGATGTCGCCCTGTTCGGGCTCGTGCAGGCGGTTGAGCACCCGCAGCAGTGTCGACTTGCCGGAGCCGGACGGGCCGATGACCGAGGTGGTCTTGCCTGCGTCGACGTGGATGTCGACGCCGCGCAGCACCTTGTTCGTGCCGAAGGACAGGTGCAGGTCGGTGCCGGTGAGCGTCCCGGAGGTGGCTGGGGTTGTCGGTTCTGTCACGGGTCAGGACCTCTCCACGACGATCGACTGGTCCACCGGGTCGAGGGGATCGAGGGTGCCGGAGACGTCGGTTTTGCCGGTGCGCATGCGGTGGTCGACGTAGTTGACCAGGTGGGTGAGCGGAATGGTCAGCAGCAGGTAGAACACACCCGCCGCGAGGAGGGGTGAGAGGTTGCCGGTCTGCGCGGCGGTGTCCTGACCGACCCGGAACAGCTCACGCTGGGACGCGAGCAGGCCGAGGAAGTAGATCAGCGACGAATCCTTGATCAGCGAGATGAACTGGTTCATCAGCGCGGGCAGCACCCGCCGGACGCCCTGCGGGATCACCACCAGGGTCATCGCCCGGCGGTAGCTGAAGCCGATCGCGCGGGCCGCCTCCAGCTGCCCCGGCTCCACGCTCTGGATGCCGGAACGGAAGATCTCGCCCATGTACGCGGCCGCCATCAGGGACAGGGCCAGGATGCCCAGCGGGAACGGGCTTCGGTTGCCGGTGAGGTCGGTGATCGTCGGCCCGAGCCCGAGCCCGATGAGCAGGATCACGACGGCGGCGGGCAGCCCGCGGAAGACATCGGTGTAGGCCCGGGCGGGCCACCGGAGCCAGCGGGAGCGGGAGATCCCCGCCACCGCCAGCCCGAGCCCCAGGACGGTCCCGATCGCGCCGGACGAGCCGGCCAGGATCAGCGTGTTCGGCAGTCCGACCGTCAGTAGCTTGGGGACCGTCTCCCAGATCAGTTCCCAGTTGAAGAAGGTGTCGTAGAGCTGCGACAGATCGCTCATGCCGTCGGCAGCACCGAAGCCTTGCTACCGGGCTTCCAGTTCTCGGGGAGGGGGCGGTCCGGGTACCACTGCTTTTCGAGCGTGCCCCAGGTGCCGTCCGCGACGACTGCGTCCAGGCCGGAGTTCAGTGCGTCGATCAGCGGCTGGTTGTTCTTGGCGACCGCGTAGGCAGTGAAGTTGGTGGTGTTGATGGTGGTTTCGAGGATGGCGACGCCGTCCTCGGGCTTGACCTGACCGCTGGCCTGCTGGGAGGGGGCCACCCATGCGTCGACCTGGCCGGACTTCACGTTCGCGTAGGCGGTGTTGTAGTCCGGGAACCGGACCGGCTCGATGCCGAGGGTGTTGGTGACGTAGTCGTCCTGGACGGTGCCCTGCACGACGGCGATCCGCTGATCAGCCTTGAGGTCGGCGATCTTGGTGGTCGGCGAGTCGGTCTTGGCGACCAGCGCCATCTCGCCGAAGTCGTATCCGTTGGTGAAGCCGACGTTCTGGCGGCGCGCATCGGTGGTCGAGATCGAGGACGATCCGGCGTCGTACACCTTGTTGTTCACCGAGGCGAGCAGGCTGGCGAACTCGGTGGCCGCGAACTCGACCTTGAGGCCGAGCTTGCCGCCGATGGCCTTGAGCAGCTCGTTGTCGAAGCCGGTGAAGTTGCCGCTGGCGTCGATGAAGATGTTCGGCGGCGCGTCGGACAGCGTTCCGACGTACAGGGTGTCCGGCTTGATCAGGCCAAGCTTGCTCTTGTCGATCTGATCGAGCGGGGTGACGTCGGCGGTCGTGTACTTGTCGGTCGAGGCCAGGTCCGAGCCCTCCAGTGCGTTTTCGCCGGTACCGCCGGAGCTGTTGTCGGAGGAGCAGGCGGCCACGCCGAGCATCAGAGCGAGGGATGCGGCGACCGCGGCGAGCGCGCGGCCTCTGAATCGGCGACTGGTCAAGACCGTTCCTCCTGGTGCTGCCCCGCTGGATGTCAGGGACCGTTTTGCCCGGTTCGGAGGTGACCCGAACCGGGCCGGACGATTTTCGTCCCATGCAGGTTATCGCGCTCGGCGGTGCGGAACCGAGATTGTTTGCGGATTTGTAAATGGGGTCAGGCCAGGCCCTCGATCGGCTCGGGCATCCGGTCGGCGCGCCAGCGCAGCGCCTCCAGGACCGTGGACAGGTCGTAGTCGGGTCCGCCGGTACCGACGGTGAAGAGGGTGACGCCCGCGTCGAGAAAATCCTGCGCGGCCTCCGGGCCGGGCCAGGCGACCGACCGCTCGATCCGCGCGGGTTCGCGGCCGACGGCCGCGCAGTGCTCGGCCAGCACCTGCGACTTGTGCCGCAACGCGTCGAGGTCGGCGAAGCTGTGCCACACGTCGGCGTACTCGGCGACCAGGCGCAGCGTCTTGCGTTCGCCGCCGCCGCCGATGAGGATCGGGATGTGCCGGGTGGGGGCCGGGTTGAGCTTGTCCAGCCGTGCCGAGATCCGCGACAGGGTCTCGCCGAGCAGCTTCAGACGGTGCCCCGCGGTGCCGAACTCGTAGCCGTACTCGTCGTAGTCCTTCTCGAACCAGCCCGCCCCGATGCCGAGGATGAGCCGCCCGTCGCTGATGTGGTCGACCGTGCGGGCCATGTCCGCGAGCAGGTCCGGGTTCCGGTAGCCGCCGCCGCTGACCAGCGCGCCGATCTCCACCCGCTCGGTCTGCTCCGCAAAGGCGGCGAGCATCGTCCAGCACTCGAAGTGGGCGCCGTCGGGGTCGCCGTAGAGCGGATAGAAGTGGTCCCAGGTGAAGACGATGTCGACGCCCGCGTCCTCGGACCGCAGCACCGCGTCGCGGATCAGGCCGTAGTCGGGCGCGTGTTGCGGCTGGAGCTGGACGCCGATGCGAAATCCGTGGGTCATCTGCACTCCTGACTCGTCGAGGAAGGCCGGATCCCACGGTAGTCCGTAAGGGGCCGACCCCGCAGTCCTCCGCGACCGTTCGTGCGCAGCGCGTCAGAGCTGCGTTTCGCGCCGCGCCATCCGTGGCAGGCGAAGGAGCGGGAGCGACCGGTGGGTGGTGACGATCCAGGCCTCGTATCCGTTCAGCGCGAGCAGGACCGCGAGGACCAGCGCGGCGGTGGCGATGGCGGGCAGGAGCGGCGCCGCCACCGCGATCGCGCAGCAGGCGAGGGCCGCGGCGGACCGCTGCCCGGTGGCCGCCCCGAACATCCGCCACCGGGCGTAGCAGAACCCGAACAGGTACAGCGCCACGCCGGGCGCGAGCAGCAGCTCGGGGAACGAGTGCGGCACGGCCAGCGGATAGGCGAGTAGTTTCTTCAGGCCCACGGCGATCATGATGATCGCGGTGACGTAGATGAGGTGGGCGTAGCTGAAGACATCGGTGACGATGCGAGCCTGCTCGGGACTGTGCTCCAGGCTGTGGCGGACGGCGGGGGCCCCGTAGTGGAAGTACGTCCACCACAGCAGGACGATGATGAGGAACGCGAGCGCGAAGGCGGCGTAGGTGGGCCCGTCGAGGTCGATCCCGGCGGCCTGGCCGCCGACCGCGACCACCGTCTCGCCCAGCGCGATGATCAGGAACAGCCCGAACCGCTCCGGCAGGTGCGCGGTCTCGATGCGGAGGTGGTTCAGACCCGCGGGCAGCACCCGCGGGGCGATCAGCTCGATCAGGGCGGCCGCGGTCCACGCGGCGATCCGCCATGGCCCCTCGAGGAAGGCGCCGAGCAGGAACAGCGGAGCGGCGACGAAGGCCGCCACGGCGAAGGGCTCCAACCGGAGTCGGGCGGACCCGCCGGGAAGTCGGCAGGAGAAGGCCCACAACAGCAGTCGGAGCACGACATACCCGGCGGCGAAGACCAGGGCACGGTCGCCGAACGCGTCTCCCACGGCCACCGACATCAGGAGCCCGCAGCCGGCGACGCTGAAGAGCGCCACCCGGCCCAGCGCCCGATCCACGAGGTCACCCGCCCGGTTCGCCAGCAGCGTCGCGCCAACCCACCCCCACCACAGCGGCATGAACAGCAGCATCAGGCGAGCCGCCTCGCCGATGTCGTGGGCGCCGGCCAGGGCCGTGGCGATCTGGGTGACCGCGAAGACCCAGATCAGGTCGAAGAACAGCTCGGCCCACGCGACCCGCTGCTCGTGTGGAGGTTCGGTTGGAGCGTCGGCCACCGAATCGGCGCCGTCGAGTGCTGGCTGGTCCACGCGGTCTCCCCCATCGCCGACTGGTACGGCGACGAAGTTTAGGTGCCACTCATCCTGGGCGGCAACGGCACTCCGATTTGGCGGCGGACGCCTACTGTGTCGGGATCAGCACGGGCGGGCGATGATCGTGTCCGCAACCGATGGGGAGGTCACAGTGAACACGGAGCGTGTCGAGTTTCGCGCGGAGGACGGCACCAGCCTGGTGGGAATCCTGCGTCGCCCGGCGGGGGCGACCAGGGCGGTGACGTTCACCGGCCCGTTCACCGGGGTGAAGGAACAGGTCGTCGGCACGTACGCCGACGCCCTCGCGCGCGCCGGATTCGCCACGCTGGCCTTCGACCATCGGAACTACGGCGAGTCGGGTGGTGCGATCCGCAGGCACGAGGACGCCGCGGGCAAGCTGACCGACCTGCGCGCGGCCGTCGGACACCTGGGCGCGCTGGGATTTCAACGGATCGGTCTGACGGGCGTGTGCCTGGGCGGCGGGTACGCACTCAAGGCCGCCGCCCAGGATCCCCGGGTGGCCGCGCTGGCCTGCGTGGCGGGCGCGTACCCCGGTGCCCCGGGCAGCTTCGCCCATCGCGGTGGCGCCTACCGAGAAGCGTTGCGGGACATCTGGGATCACGCATGGACCGAGGACGGACAGCCGGTCTATCAGAAGGCGGTGACCGATGACGGAGGGCCCGCGGCGATGATGGGGGCGGAGCCGTTCGAGTACTACGGCACGGAACGCTCCTACAGCCCGCACTGGGAGAACTCCGTCACCGTCGCGTCGGGGTATCAGACGATGACGGTCGACACCCTCGCCGCCGCCGACCTGATCTCCCCCACCCCGCTGCTCGTGGTGCACGGCACCACCGATGAGTTCTGCAGTCCCGAGGGCGCCAAGGCGGTATACGACAGGGCCGGTGAGCCGAAGAAGATCGTCTGGCTGCCGACCACGAACCACATCGACCTCTATGACGTCCCGGAATTCGTGCACCAGGCCGTCGACGAGCTCACCGCCTTCTTCTCCGAACACCTCTGACGCCAGGGGTCAGTGTGCGGCTCAGGCCTTGTCAGGTACCTGCGCTTTCCACAGCGTCGAAGTCGGGGAACGAATGGTGTTCGTGGGCGATGACCCAGCCGCCGTTCTCGCGGCGCAGCCCCATCGTCACCCGCAGGCGGTTCTCGGGGCGTTCGGCGAGTTCCTGCGGCAGTCCGCAGCGCAGCAGTGCGTGCGCGAACGCGACGTCCTCCCCCGCGGTGACGTCGAGGGAGACGATCTCGAAAACCGCTCCCCTGGACTGCCACTCGAAGAACTGCGGCCAGGTCTCCCGGTAGGCGGGGAGGCCGCGGACGCCCTCGCACGGCGGCGGCACGTCGAACATGACGATGTCCTCGCTGTGGGCGGCGAGGACACCGCCGAGGTCCCCGTCGTGCACCGCGACCGCCCAGCGTTCGATCAGGCCTCGGATCTGTTCGGTGTCATCGGTCATGATCAGTCCTTCCCGTTGAACCGCTGTGTGAACCGCGGTGCCTGCTCGCCCAGCAGCCGATCGTGTGGGAGCTTCCGTCCGCAGAGGGTGAGGAGGATGTCCTGTGCGTGTCCGGTGACGGGCGTCCCCGACCCGATGGCGAAGTCCAGGTCGGTTGCCCGCAGCTCGACACCGTGCAGGTCGGTGCCGAAGTACTTCAGGTTCTTGGTCGACAGGTCGCCCAGGACGACGCGCAGACGGTCGGCGGGCACGGTGCGGTCGAGCCCGAGCGCGGTGGTGATGTCGAGGCCGTGGATCACGTCATGCGACAACGCTCCCTCGTAGCCGCCACCCGGCGGCTTCCATGGATGGTCCACGTTTTCGCGGAGCGACGCCACGAGTTGCCCTGAGGTCAGCTCCGCCGCGTCCTTCCGTGCCGCCCGGTCGGCCATCCGGTTGAAGTTGCCGCCCGCCTTGGCGATCCCGAACACCACCCGCAGCATCGAATACCGGTACGCCATGGTCATGTGCGAGACGACCTCGCGGACCCGCCAGCCCGCGCAGAGCGTCGGGGAGTCCCAGGCCGCCTCGGGCAGCCCCGCCAGCAGGTCCGCCAGCTCCGTCCGCTCCGCCGCGATCATCGGGCGGATCTGCTCCTGCGTCAGGTGGCCACCGGTCATCGCACAATCTCCTGCCATCGGGCCCGTCGGGCGTGTGAACAGGTAGACCCGCCTCGACGGCGGAACTCATCGGCGCGCTCTGCGATACTGGCCGCGCACCACCCTCAACTCGGATCGTCCGGCACGTTCCTGCCGGTGAAGGGATCGATCGACACCCATGGCGACAGTCACCTACGACTCCACCAGCTGCGTGTTCCCCGGCACCACCACGCCGGCCGTGGACAAGCTGAACCTGCACATCGAGGACGGCGAGTTCCTCGTCCTGGTCGGCCCGTCCGGCTGTGGCAAGTCCACCTCGCTGCGCATGCTCGCGGGACTGGAGGAGGTCGACTCCGGCCGCATCCTGATCGGCAACAAGGACGTCACTGGCACCGAGCCGAAGGACCGGGACATCGCGATGGTGTTCCAGAACTACGCGCTGTACCCGCACATGTCGGTCGCCGAGAACATGGGCTTCGCGCTGAAGCTGGCGGGCACCCCGAAGGCGGAGATCCGCCAGCGGGTGGAGGAGACCGCGAAGCTCCTCGACCTGTCGCAGTACCTCGACCGCAAGCCGAAGGCGCTGTCCGGTGGCCAGCGTCAGCGCGTCGCGATGGGCCGCGCGATCGTGCGCCAGCCGCAGGTGTTCCTCATGGACGAGCCGCTCTCCAACCTGGACGCGAAGCTGCGCGTGCAGACCCGCACCCAGATCGCGCAGCTGCAGCGCCGCCTCGGCACCACCACCGTCTACGTCACCCACGATCAGGTCGAGGCGATGACGATGGGAGATCGGGTCGCGGTGCTCAAGGACGGACTGCTGCAGCAGTGCGCCTCGCCGCGCGAGCTGTACTCCCGGCCCGCCAACATGTTCGTGGCCGGCTTCATGGGCTCGCCCTCGATGAACCTGTTCACCCTGCCCGTCACCGACGGCGGCGTGCTGTTCGGCGAGACCGTGATCCCGGTACCGCGCGGCGCCCTCGCCCTTGCGCACGAGCCGGAGGTGGTGCTCGGCATCCGCCCCGAGCACCTGGAGCTCTCCGACCGGGGCATCCCGATGGAGGTGGACGTGGTCGAGGAGCTCGGCTCGGACGCCTACATCTACGGCCGCACCACCCTCGCGGGCGCCCCGCGCGAGGTCGTCGCCCGCGCCGACTGGCGCAACCCGCCGCAGAAGGGCCAGCAGGTCCGGCTGCACGTCGACCCCTCCGAGCTGCACTTGTTCTCCGCTGCGGACGGCCGCAGGCTCGACTAGATTCCTGACCGATTCAGGTTCGACGTAATGTCTCGGTTCGGCGGTGTTCCGTGCCACAGTAGGCAACGACACGGGCATCGGCGTCGCGCGTTTCGTGCTGCGCCGGACCGACCGATCCGATCCACCGACTACCGGGGAGATACTCCATGGTTCTGAATACGAAGGCGGTCCGCCGTGCGGCGGTCGCGGCAACCGCCGCATCGCTGCTCGCGATCACCGGTTGTTCGAGCGACAGCGGCTCCGGCTCCGGCGACGCCTCGGCTGAGAACACCGGCGGCCGTGGTCCGATCTCGTTCGCGATGGGCAAGAACGACACGGACAAGCTCACCCCGGTCATCGCGAGCTGGAACGCCGCGCACCCGGACGAGAAGGTCGAGCTCAAGGAACTCCCCGGCGAGGCCGACGACCAGCGCGACAAGCTGGTCCAGTCGCTGCAGGCCGGCAACTCCGACTACGACGTGATGGCGCTCGATGTCACCTGGACCGCCGAGTTCGCCGCCAACGGCTGGCTGCAGCCGCTCGAGGGTGACCTGGCGATCGAGACGTCCGGCCTGCTGCCCGCCACCGTCGCCAGCGCGACCTACCGCGACAAGCTGGTCGCGGCCCCGCAGAACACCAACGCGCAGCTGCTCTACTACCGCACCGATCTGATGCCGACGGCGCCTGCGAACTGGCAGGCGCTCACCGACAGCTGCGCCGCGGCCACCGCCAAGTCCGTTGACTGCCTGGTCACCCAGCTCAAGCAGTACGAGGGCCTGACCGTGAACACCACGCAGGCGATCAACTCGTGGGGCGGCTCGGTCGTCGGCCCCGACGGCCAGACCCCCGAGGTCGAGTCGCCGGAGGCCAAGGCGGGCCTGCAGTCGCTCGTCGACGCCTACGCGAAGGGCCAGATCGCCAAGCGCTCCACCGGCTTCACCGAGGAGGAGACCAACCTCGCGTTCGTCGGTGGCGAGTCCATGTACGCCTACAACTGGCCGTACATGTACACGAACGCCGAGAAGGACAGCTCCAAGGTCAAGGGCGACGTCGCGGTCGCGCCGATCGTCGGCCCCACCGGCCCCGGCGCGTCCACCCTGGGCGGCTACAACAACGGCATCAACGTGAACTCGAAGAGCAAGCAGACCGCTCGCGACTTCGTCGCGTTCGTGCAGAACCCCGAGAACCAGCAGTCCTTCGCGGACGCGTCGTTCCCGCCGGTGCTCGCGTCCGTGTACGACGACGCCGCGCTGATCGCCAAGTACCCGTACCTGCCCGCGCTCAAGGCCGCGCTGGAGAACGCCGTGCCGCGCCCCGTCACGCCGTTCTACAACGCCGTCACCAAGGCGATCCAGGACAACGCGTACGCCGCCATCACCGGCAAGATGAGCGTCGACCAGGCCACCGCGGACATGTCCGCGGCGATCTCGGCCGCGTCCAAGTAGGTCAATAAGGCCAGGACCCGGCTCGGGCCCTGGCAGTTCGAACACGAAGAGAACCAGGTACACCAACGATGGCTGACTCTGCTGGGCCACGGCAGGCAGACGAGGCCCGCGCCGCGGCCGGAGTCCTCACCGACTCCGGCCGCGACGTCAGCGCCTCCGGGCGCGAGGTACCCGACAGCGGGTATCCGGGTCGCGACGACGTAGCACCCCCACCGCGCAAGCGAGATCTGCGGGCGGTGTGGCTGATCGCGCCGACGATGGTGATCCTGGCGATCGTCATCCTGTACCCGGTCCTGCGGGCCATCTGGCTCTCGTTCCAGGCCGACAAGGGCCTCGACCCGGTGACCGGCACGTTCACCAAGGGCGGCTTCGCCGGCTTCGACCACTACCTGATGTGGCTGACCCAGAACTGTGGTTCCGGGATGGGGTCCTGCCCGCCCGGCACCCTGGGCGCCGACTTCTGGCCGTCCGTCGGGATCACCTTCTTCTTCGCGGCCGTCACCGTCACCATCGAGGTCCTGCTGGGCCTGTGGATGGCGACGATCATGGGCCGCACCTTCTTCGGCCGTTCGCTGCTGCGGGCCGCGGTGCTGATCCCGTGGGCCATCCCGACGGCGGTCACCGCCAAGCTGTGGTTCTTCATCTTCGCGGAGAACGGCATCGCCAACAAGATCCTCGGGACCGACATCGCGTGGACGACGGATCCGTGGGCATCCCGGTTCGCGGTGATCGTCGCCGACGTCTGGAAGACCACGCCGTTCATGGCGCTGCTCATCCTGGCCGGTCTGCAGATGATCCCGCAGGACGTCTACGAGGCCGCCAAGGTGGACGGCGCCAGCGCCTGGCAGCGGTTCACCCAGATCACGCTGCCGCTGGTCAAGCCCGCGCTGATGGTGGCGGTCCTGTTCCGTACCCTCGACGTGCTGCGCATGTACGACCTGCCCGCGATCCTCAACGGCGACAGCGGCGCCACCCCGACCACCACGATGTCGATCCTGGTGGTCGCGGACATCCGCAACGGCAACTTCAACAGCGCGTCCGCGCTGTCGACGCTGGTGTTCCTGATGATCTTCGCGGTGGCCTTCATCATGGTGAAGTTCCTCGGCGCCAATGCGGTGCGCACGCAGGACGAACAGCGCAAGGGAGACAAGTAGTGATGGCGGGACGGCACCGCAGCGACGAGCTGGCGAAGTCGCCCTTCGGTCGCGGCGACGCGCTTGCGAAGTCGCCCATCGGGCGGGGCCCCGAACAGGCCGCGCCGATCGCGCGTCGCCGGCGGTCCCCCTGGCCGAGCGTGCGCACCTACATGGGCGCGGCCATCATCCTGATCTGGGGGCTGGCCCCGTTCTACTGGATGGTCATCACCGCCTTCCGGGATGTCGATCACACCTTCGACACCACCCCGTGGCCGACCTACGTCACGCTCGACAACTTCCGGGACGCGCTGGCCACCGACAAGGGCAACGACTTCCTCGGCGCCATCGTCAACAGCCTCATCATCGGCGCCGCAACCACCGCGGTCGCGATGATGCTCGGCATCTTCACCGCGTACGCGCTGGCGCGGATCGAGTTCCGCGGCAAGTACGTCGTGACCGGCATCATCCTGGCGGCCTCGATGTTCCCCGGCGTCGCCCTGGTGACGCCGCTGTTCCAGCTGTTCGGTGACATCGGCTGGATCGGCCACTACCAGGCGCTGATCGTCCCGAACATCTCGTTCGTGCTGCCGCTGACCATCTACACGCTGACCTCCTTCCTCGGCGACCTGCCGTGGGAGCTCGAGGAGGCGGCCCGGGTCGACGGCGCCTCGCGGGGGCAGGCCTTCCGGAAGGTGATCCTGCCGCTGGCCGCGCCGGCCTTGTTCACCACCGCGATCCTCGCCTTCATCGCGACGTGGAACGAGTACATGCTGGCGAACATGCTCTCCACCCGCGCGACCGAGCCGGTGACGGTGGCGATCGCCCGGTTCGAGGGCCCGGACTCCTTCTCGCAGCCGTACACCGCGGTGATGGCGGCAGGCACGTTGGTGACTGTCCCGCTCGTGATCATGGTGCTGATCTTCCAGCGCCGGATCGTGTCGGGTCTGACCGCGGGCGGCGTCAAGTCGTGAGCCGCGCCTCGTGAAGAACAGGGCGCGGCGCCGACAGCAGGTCGAGATGCTGATCGGGATCCTCGGGTTCTTCACGGTCATGGCGTTCATCGCGGCGGCGGCCGGGATCGTGCGCGGTGAGGCCGGGGTCACCGAATCGCTGGTGCTCGCCGGCTGTGCGGTGTTGCTCGGGTTGGCCGTCGCGGTGTGGCGACGGGTGCGCTGACCCTCATCCGTCGCGGGTGAATCTGGTGACCCGTCCAGTTCGGGGCGGCGTAGTTGTGGCGCGTCGATGGCCACGCCTGTTTACGAATGTCAGGATGCAGGGAAGACTCGGTCTCCCAGACAGGAATCCTGCATGTGAGCTCGCCCACCAGCAATGCCCCGACGACCCCGCCTCCGCCCGAAGGACCGGGTGGTGGCGACCCGCCGGGTGGTGAGCCCACTCCCCCGAAGCGGAGCAGGCGCCGCCTGTTCCTTGGGATCGCGGCCGGGCTCGTCACGCTGTTGCTGGTCGTGCCCGCCGCGGTGTTCGCGGTCGGCTACTGGCAGGCCGAGGTGCCGCATCCCTCGGACATGCGCACCAACCAGGTGGCGACGATCTTCGCCACCGACGGTTCGACGATCACGAAGGTCGTGCCGCCGGAGGGCAACCGCACCGATGTGGAGCTCGCGCAGATCCCCGAGCACGTCCGGCAGGCGGTCCTGTCCGCCGAGGATCGGGACTTCTACACCAACCCCGGGTTCTCCGTGTCCGGCTTCGCCAGGGCGGCGCGCGACAACATCCTCGGCAAGGCAAGCGCGGGCGGCGGTTCGACGATCACCCAGCAGTACGTCAAGAACACCCTCGTCGGCGCGGACCGGAATGTCGTCCGCAAGATGCGTGAGCTGGTCATCTCCTCGAAGATGGCCCGCCAGTGGTCCAAGGACGACATCCTCGCCGCCTACCTGAACACCATCTACTTCGGTCGCGGCGCGTACGGCATCGCGGCCGCGTCGAAGGCCTACTTCAACAAGCCGGTCGAGGAGCTCACGGTCGAGGAGGGCGCCGTGCTCGCCTCTGTCATCCAGAGCCCGTCCAGCCTCGACCCCGAGACCAACCGCGCCAGGCTCGAGTCACGCTGGCGGTACGTGCTCGACGGGATGGTCAGCCAGGGCCAGCTGTCGAAGGAGGAGCGGTCCGCGGCGCTGTTCCCGGCGGTGGTGCCGTCGAGTCAGCTGGTGGATGCGAACGCGGCGCGCGGACCGGAGGGGCTGATCCGGGCGCAGGTGCTCGCCGAGTTGGCCGCGGCCGGGATCAGCGAGCAACAGCTGAACACCGAGGGACTGCAGATCACGACGACCATCGACCCGAAGGCGCAGGACGCGGCGCTGGAGTCTGTGCGCGAGACGATGGAGGGTGAACCCCCGGAGTTGCGCGCGGCGGTGGTGTCCATCGATCCGCGCAGCGGCGCGGTCCGCGCGTACTACGGCGGATTCGACGGGGCCGGTTTCGATTTCGCACAGTCGCCGCTGCAGACCGGATCCGCGTTCAAGGTGTTCGGGTTGGCCGCCCTGCTCAAGGAGGGCAAGGGTCTGCAGACGATGTTCAATAGTGCCCCGCTCACCGTCGGTCAGGTGGAGATCACGAACGTGGGCGGCGACGGCTGCGGGACCTGCACCATTGCGCAGGCGCTCAAGCAGTCGCTGAACACCAGCTTCTATCGGCTCACGCTGTCGATGGAGAACGGCTCGCAGAAGATCGCCGACGTCGCGCACGAGGCCGGCATCCCGAAGCAGATCCCCGGCGTCGAGGGCGAGAGCCTGACCCAGAACGGTGGCCCGCCGGAGAACGGAATCGTGTTGGGGCAGTATCAGTCCCGTCCGATCGACATGGCCTCCGCGTATGCGACGCTGGCCGCGTCCGGGATCTACCATCAGCCCTATTTCGTGCAGCGGGTGGTGACCGCGGACGGCGCGGTGCTGCTGGATCATCCTGCGCCGCAGGGAGAACGGCGGCTCGACGCGGCGGTGGCCGACAATGTCACCCAGGCGATGCTGCCGATCGCGGTCTACTCGAACGGGCACGCCCTGTACGGCGGCAGGCCGTCGGCAGCCAAGACCGGGACCGCGCAGTTCGGCGACACCGGGATGAACAAGGATGCGTGGATGGTCGGCTACACGCCGTCGCTGTCCACCGCGGTCTGGATCGGTACCGAGCAGTCGCAGGCGATCGTGAACCAGTGGGGCGGATCGATTTACGGGTCCGGACTGCCCTCGGACATCTGGAAGGGCACGATGGACGGCGCTCTGGAGGGCAGCGACTGGGAGACCTTCCCGTGGCCGCAGCCCATCGGTGGCCAGTCGGGTGTGCCCGCGTACTCGGGTGGCGGCACCGGCGACGGCTCCCGCATCAACACGGGCGGCTCGGCACAGCAGGCGCCGCTGCCGCAGGCCCCGGCGGCCCCGCCTGTCCCGGAGGGTGCACCCCCGGCCGAGGCCCCGGCCCCGCCGGTGTTCGTGCCGCCCGCCCCGCTTCCGCCGCCGCCCCCGCCGCGGAACGTGGAGATCCTGCCGGGCATCGTCATCCCGCTGCCGGGCTGACTCGGCCTGGCCCAGGGTCAGCCGGTTCCGCCGCCGTCGGGGACCGGAAGATCGGGACAGGTCGCGGCGTAGTCGGCATCAGGTGAGATCCAGGCCTCCCACTCGGCCTCGCTCATATTGCGAGTGAGCTTGTCGCACAGGGCGTCCGGCCACTCGGAGGGGTCGAGTGGCGGCACCGACCAAAGTCGGACGGTATGGTCCGCGCCACCCGAGACGACCGAGCGTCCGTCGGGGCTGAAGTCGACCGACAAGGCCTGGCCTATGTGTCCTCTCATCGGCTCCCCGATCGGTTCCCCGGTATCGGCGTTCCACAATCGGATGCCGTCGGCTCCCGCGGAGGCGAGGCGGCGGCTGTCGGGGCTGAAATCAATATTGGCGGTCCAGCCCTGGGTCGGCATCTCCCCCAGCAGCTCACCGGTCTGGGCGTCCCAGCGGCGCACAGTGGCGTCGAACCCGTAGGAGGCGATGGTGCGGCCGTCGGGGCTGTACTCCACGTATATCGAACCCTGGTGCCCGGTCATGGGTTCGCCGAGGGCCTGACCGCTCTCTGCATCCCACCTGCGGACGGTGCCGACATCGTCGCCGGTGGCGATGGCCCGCCCGTCCGGGCTGAAATCCGCCGATATCGCGGGTGCCTTGGGGTTCACCGCCATCGGTTCTCCGAGGCTCTTCCCGGTTGCCGCATCCCAACGACGCAGCGTTCGATCGAGGCTGCCGGTGACGACCATTCGGCTGTCGGGGCTGAAGCCGACCAGGTTCACCTTGGCTGTGTGCGCGTCCAGTTGCTCGCTGACCTGCTTGCCGGTTCGAGCGTCCCAACGTCGCACAGCGCCATCCTCGCCACCGGTGACGATCCACTTGCCGTCGAGACTGACATCCAGGCTCGCCAGACCGGGGCTGATGATCGGATCGCCGAGGGGGAGCCCGGAAGAATCCCAACGAAGGAGGGTCCCGTCTTTACCGCCGATCACGACCAGCTGCGAATCGCGGCTCCAAGCAACCGCGACAGGGAAACCTAGGCCTGCCATGAATCCTGCTGGCGTTCCCGTGTCCGCATCCCACAGCCGGGCCCCGTCCAGGCTCGCGGTGGAAATCCGGCTGCCGTCCTCATTGAATCGAACGCTGTATACGCCCAAACCCCCGCCGTAGTGGCCGGTCATCCCCACCGCTGTCTTCGCATCCCAGATCCGCATGGTGGTATCTGCACTGGAGGAGAGCAACCGACTGCCGTCGCGGCTGAACCCGACGCTCGTCACCATTCCCCGGTGGCCGACCAGGGGTGTGCTGGCGGGATGACCGGTAGCCACGTCCCAGACGCGGATGGTGCCCGCGAGATCACCGGAGATGATCCGTTGGCCGTCGGGGCTGAATGCCACGCTGGTGACCGGCGCCTCGTGGCCCTCCATCGGCGCGCCGATGGAGGTGTGACTGTGCGCATCCCACAACCGCACGGTGCCGTCGGCGCTTCCGGAGGCAATCTGACCGCTGTTGGGGCTGAAAGCGATGCTGTGGGCTACACCCTGGTGGCCGGCCAAGACGTCGTCTACCAGCGTGTACTCGGGTGTCGACAGGTCCGCCAGCCGAATACTGTTGTCCTCACTGCCCAGAGCGAGCCATCGTCCATCGGGGCTGAAGGCCACACTCATCACTCTTCCGCCGCGCAGTCTTTCGACCGGATCGCTGTCCAGCTTTCCGGTCGCGGTGTCCCACCACCGGAGAGTGCCGTCGAATGTGGCTGAGACGATTCGTCCGCCGTCGGCCTTGAACCCCATCCCCAGCACGGCGCTCGGATCTGCGATGTCCGGCTCATTCAGCGGCTTCTGGGTGGCCGTCTCCCAAAGCCGAACGACTCCATCGCTTCCGCTGGCTGCGATGGTCCCGCCGTCGGGGCTGAACGCAACGTGGCTCACGCCGCCGCGATCGGCCGGCATCGGTGCGCCCTCGGGCTGCCCCGTGTGCGCGTTCCACAGCCGCACCGTTCCGTCGGAGCCGCCGGACACGATCCGATCGCCGTCTCGATCGAACGCGGCGCTCCCGACCAGATCAGGCGTGCCGATGATCTTGACGACATCGCGCCTCGCGACCAATGCGCCGAGCATGGCGTCGTTGTCGGTTTTGGGGGCGATGTGTGGCGCCGCGAGCAACTCACCGAGGGCGCGGAACTCGCCTTCCGGCCGCGCGCCCGCGAGCATCGCCTGGGCTTCCGAGTTCAGCTGCGCGGCCAATGATTCGCGGGCGCTGTCGCGCTCCTGGAAGTAGTAGAAGACGGCGACCATCGCCGCGACCAGCGTCACCGCCAGCACCGCCCGCAGCGCCCGCGCCCGTTTGCGCAGCGCCGCCGTGTGGGCCTGCGCCTGCTCCTTGGCCTCCGTCTCCGCCTCGGCGAGGGCCTCCGCCGCCTGCTGCTTGTCCTTGGCGGCCTGCAGTTCTGCCTCCCGGCGACGCTTCTCCTCCTCGGTCCGGGCGGTCTCCCGCTCCCGCGAGGCCAGCAGGAAACCCCGCGTCGGCTGCAGTCGATCGATGAAATCCGTTTTGGCCGAGAGGACTTCGGCGTCCTCCAGTCGCGTCCCCTGTAGGAGCCAGTCCTCGTCCCGGTCGCGGCGCTCCCATTCGGTGGCTGCACCCTCGAGGCGATCCGCTGCCTTGAGGTCCTCGGCCTCGGACCGCAGCCACCCGGCCAGTTCGTCCCACTGGCGCAGCAGGCTCTCCAAGGCCACCTCGACCACCGTCTCCCCGCCGCGCTCGTCCTTGACCAGCAGGCGCTTGGCCACCAGCACGTCGATCAGTGGTCGGCTCTCGGCCGGGATGTCGGACCAGCGCGCGACGCGGCGCATCGGCTGGTCGCTGTCCGGATTGATCGTCGCCAGCCAGGGGATGAAGGCCCTGCGCAGTAGCTCGAGCTGTCGCTGCCGTTCGCCGGGGTCGGCCGAGAGAGCCGAGTCGATCTCGGTCTGCACCACGCGCGACATCCCGCCCATCGCCGTGTACTCATCCAGGGTCAGGTCGGCGTCGCCGCCGTAGTCCCGGTACAGCCGCGACAGGGTCAGCGACAGTAGTGGCAGCGTGTCTGCGCCCTGCCCGCATTCCTCCAGCAATCGGTCCACCAGCGCAGGCTCAACCCGAAGCCGGTGGCCGGTCTCGCCTGCGCGCCGGACGGGACCGACGACGACCTCCTTGAACTGGGTCGGCGGCATGGGCTTCAGTTCGCCGAACACCGCGCTCTTCAGGCCGGCCAGTTCCGGCGCCGTCTGCCACGCCTCGTAGAGGTCGGCGCGGATCGTCAGCACGACGAACATCGACACCCGATCGCCGTTCGCATCCCGCATCAGGCGCGCGAGCAGCGAAAGAAGTTGGCGGGCTTGCGGTCCCGCATCGACGCCGAACAGTTCCTCAGCCTGGTCAACCGGCAGGATCAGCGCGGGCGCAGGCGCATCGGGGGGCAGGTCCAGTACGCGCGCCCTGGCGGCCTGCTGCGCCTCGAGCAGCCACTCACGGAGTCGGTCGACGCCGTCGGGGCAGGCGGCCTTGATCTCCCCGAGCGTCGGTCGGGTGAGTCCCAGGCGAACGCGCATCGCGTGAATCGACTGGGCCAAGCCGGAATCGCCGGTGAGCGCGTTGCGTTCGGGCCGAACGATGTCGAGCAGCAGGTAGTTCCGGTCGTCGCGGCGCAGCCGTGGCAGGAGTCCGGCCCGCAGGAACGAGGACTTGCCGACCCCGGACGGTCCGAGAATCACGAACAGCGACTCCACCCCGGTGTTGCTTATGCCACGTAGGCGGTCGAGCCCGTCGAGGATCTGCGCGTCCCGCCCGAAATAGACGGCGGCATCGACCTCTTCGAACGGTTCCCAGCCCCGATAGGGCGCCCGGTTCGGGTCACCCGGGGGCGGCCAGGGGAAGTACTCCGCGCCGACTCCGGTCGCGCGCAGCCCGGTGCGCAGCCGTTCCAGTCCGTCGGTGAGGAACACGACCGGCTCCGACCCGTCGCCGAGCGAGATCTCGGTCTGTGGTCCGTCGCCGAACAGATCGCAGCGCTGCCATTCTCGGGTGATCTCGCCGCTCTCCATCGGCTCCAGCCGGACGACGAAGACCGGCTTGTTCAGGTCCTCCGCATGGCGGTACTCGAGCTTGCACTCGTGCGAGCTCTCCCAGGTCGAGGAGAGCAGGACGACGACCGCCTCGCACCGGTCCTTCGCCTTTCGCAGTGCGTCCTTCCACCGGATACCCAGCGGGAGGCCGGTATCGACGTCGACGTCGAGGAAGATCTCGCGCGCCAGGCCCGGCTCTCGCTCCGCCAGCCATCGCTTGAGTGCGATCGCCTGGCGGCGGTCCCGGCTGGAGTATGTGATGAACACCCGCGACATGACACTCCCATCGCAGGGTAGGCGGCGTCCAGGTTCAGAATGAACCGGCTCGCTGCCGCCGGCACGCGTAGTCGACTACCCGATTGCCGTGGCTCGGCCAACCTGACTGCCGCCCGAAATGGCTGAAGGGCACGTTCGTTCGGATCAACCGAACAAACGTGCCCTTCACCGCGTTTGGCGCGGAGACTATGCCTCGATGATGAACGCCTCGAGCTCGGCGCGGGCCTTGTCGTCGGCCATCTGGACCGGCGGGCTCTTCATCAGGTACGCCGACGCCGGGTAGACCGGTCCGCCGATGCCGCGGTCGAGCGCGATCTTGGCGGCGCGGACGGCGTCGATGATGATGCCGGCGGAGTTCGGCGAGTCCCAGACCTCGAGCTTGTACTCCAGGTTCAGCGGGGCGTCACCGAAGGCGCGGCCCTCGAGGCGGACGTACGCCCACTTGCGGTCGTCGAGCCATTCCACGTAGTCCGAGGGACCGATGTGGACGTTGCGGTCGTGGACCTTGCCGGCCAGCGCGCCGGTCAGGTTCGACGTCACGGCCTGGGTCTTGGAGACCTTCTTGGACTCCAGGCGCTCACGCTCGAGCATGTTCTTGAAGTCCATGTTGCCGCCGACGTTGAGCTGGTAGGTGCGGTCCAGCACGACGCCGCGGTCCTCGAACAGCTTCGCCATCACGCGGTGGGTGATGGTGGCGCCGACCTGGCTCTTGATGTCGTCGCCGACGATCGGGATGCCGGCGTCCTTGAACTTGGCGGCCCACTCCGGGTCGGAGGCGATGAACACCGGCAGGGCGTTGACGAACGCGGCGCCCGCGTCGATCGCGCACTGGGCGTAGAACTTGTCGGCAGCCTCGGAGCCCACCGGGAGGTAGGACACGACGACGTCGACCTTGGCCGCCTTGAGGGCCGCGACGACGTCGACCGGCTCGAGGTCGGAGACCTCGATGGTCTCGGCGTAGTACTTGCCGATTCCGTCGAGGGTCGGGCCTCGCTGCACGGTGACGTTGCTCGGCGGCACGTCGGCGATCTTGATGGTGTTGTTCTCGCTGGCGAGGATCGCCTCGGAGAGGTCGAAGCCGACCTTCTTGGCGTCCACGTCGAACGCGGCGACGAACTCGACGTCGCGGACGTGGTACTGACCGAACTTCACATGCATCAGGCCAGGCACGGCGGCCGTCTCGTCGGCGTCCTTGTAGTAGTGGACTCCCTGGACCAAGGACGAGGCACAGTTCCCCACGCCCACAATGGCCACGCGCACCGAGGTGCTGTTCTCACCCATGGTCGGGTTCTCCTTCTTTCTTGGGTACTGCTGTCGATGTTTGTTCGGCCACGATCAGCTCGTTGAGCCAGCGCACCTCGCGCTCGCTCGATTCGAGACCGAGCTGATGCAGTTGCCGGGTGTAGCGGTCGAGAGAACCGGTGGTTCGCCCGACGGCCTCACGGAGCCCCTCGCGGCGCTCCTCGACCTGACGTCGCCTGCCCTCGAGGATCCGCATCCGCGCCTCGGCGGGGGTGCGGCTGAAGAAGGCGAGGTGAACGCCGAAACCGTCGTCCGTGTAGTTCTGCGGACCGGTGTCGGCGACCAGTTCGGCGAACCGCTGCCTGCCGGCAGGGGTCAGCTCGTATACGCGGCGGGCCCGTCGCATGGAGGCACCCGTCGGTCCGGCGTCCTCGGCGATCAACCCGTCGGTCTGCATGCGGCGCAGTGTCGGGTAGAGCGAACCGTAGGAAAAGGCGCGGAACGCGCCCAATAGGCCGGTCAGCCGCTTGCGCAGCTCGTATCCGTGCATGGGTGACTCGAGGAGCAGCCCGAGGATCGCGAGTTCGAGCATTACTGCACCTCCTGAGTCACCTATCGATTGATGCGACAGCAAACTATATCGCGCCGATATATAGGAGCCTACGACAAGGCGCATTTGTGTGACAAGGCGTCACGCCTAGACGTGCGGTCCGGGCCGGGCTAGTCCGTCGCGGGGTAGATCGAGAAGACCTCCCCGTCGAACCCCGCGGTTATGTGTCCTGACGTGCCCATCCGCCCGTCGGACAGGTACATCGACACCTCGGGGCCATGGTCCCCGTTCTCCACGGACATGTGGATCGAATCCGGGGTGGCCACGCCCAGGGTCTGCGGGGCGCCGAGCAGCAGCCCGACCACGGCCGGAATGTCGAGCCGGGCCAGATCGACCGGGACCGTCTTGGAATCGCGCCCGGTGCGGGAATCGGGCTCCTGGAGTCCGTCCCGATAGTCGATGTCCTGGTACATCCCGGGTGCCCCCGGCTCGGCGCGCTGGATCCGCGCGTACTCGGGATAGATCGTCGCCTCGTCGACCACCGCGTCGCCGTACCCGGCGCGCAGCTCGTCGATCATCTGGGCGAGTCCGGGCGCGGACAGCACGTTCTCGGGGCGGTCGGGAGCGCCCGCGCCGTCACCGCCGCCGATCGCGAAGTACGCGACGGCGCCGATCGCCGCGACGGCCCCGATGGCAATGGCGAGGCGCGGGCGGATGCGCAGGCCGAGGCCGGGGCCGGTCGGCGGGACGGGCAGCGACCCCTTCAGCTTGTCGGGGATCTGCAGGTCCGACACCAGCGCGTCGAGTTCGGAGAGGGTCCGGGCGGCCATCGCCGCGTTGGTGCGGTCGCGGTGCTCGAAGTCGGAGAGCTGGCCGTCGTCGTGGGCGGAGTCGAGGAGGCCGCACACGTCGACGCGGTCGGTGTCGCGGGCGCGCATGCGCAGCGAGGAGTTGCTCGGCACCCGCCGAGCATAGGAGCGCGCCGCCTATCAGCTGGGCGTGGACACGCGGGTTACCTCCCCCGTGGGACTCAGCTCCAGGTAGCCGCTCGCGCCGGTCTTCTCGTTGTTCACGTAGATGGACACCGTCGGATCACCTTCTTCGAACTGCATCCCGATGTGGCTGATCGTCCCGCCCGGCACCTGCACCGACTCGGCGGCGCCGAGGAGGTGGCCCGCCAGGGCGCCGAGGTCGACGCTCGCCAGGTCGAACGGCGGCTCGTCCCCGGTGTGGCTGGTCACGCTGTCGGGCTCGAAGCCGCCGCGGAAGCTGTAGTCCTGCTCGTTGCCCGGCTGCCCTGGCGCCATCCGCGTGACACCGGCGTAGTCGCCGTAGAAGTACGCGTCGTAGACGAGGGTGTCGCCGAACTTGGCCCGATACTTGGTGATGAACTGCTCGATGCCGGCCGCGGTGAGGGTGTCGATCGGCGCGATGACCACCGGCGCGACGTCGGCGTACTTGTCGGAGGCAGGGGGCGCGGGGGGAATCGGGGCCAGCGGCGCGACCGCCGGGGCGGCCGCCGCGGGCGCGGGGTCGGGGCCATCCTGGTTCACCAGGACGAGCGTCACCGCACCGACCACCACGACCACCGCGGCGACGCCGGCCAGCAGCGCCCCACGGCGCGGCGGTGCGGGCCGGTTCGGCACGGTGAGCGTGTCGGTCAGGGCGGTCGGCAGCTGCAGGTCGGTGACCAGCGACTCCAGCTCGCCCAGGGTTCTGGCGGACATGGCCGCGGCCGTGCGCGACTTGTGCTCGTCGAAGTCGAGCTGGCCCTCGCCGTACCCGGCGTCGAGCAGCGTGCAGGTGTTCGAGCGGTCGATGTCCCGCGCTCGGGTCGTGTTGCGGCTGGCCACGGTCGAAATGATAGGAGAAGCGGCGCGAGGGGGTTCGGCAGCCGGGTAGTGGCGCGATCGACAGTGCAGATTCGCGATCCGGCGCGGGCAGGGCGCAGCCACTGGTCGGGCGGGGTGCGCCGCGGGTGTCGGCCCGGCGTGTCGCAGCTCGCGCCGCCGCCAACCCGAGACCTCGCACGATTGCCCACGTACTCTGGTCACGTGCGATTGCAGCGGCAGGTGGTGGACTACGCGCTACAGCGGCGATCCCTGCTGGCCGAGGTCTACTCCGGCCGGACGGGTGTCGCCGAGGTGTGCGATGCCGGTCCCTACCTGCTGCGCGCGGCGAAGTTCCACGGCAGGGGCTCCGACGCGACCTGTCCGATCTGCAGGAAAGAACAGCTCACCCTCGTCTCGTGGGTGTTCGGCGACAGGCTGGGCCCGATCTCGGGTTCGGCACGGACGTCGGAGGAGCTGGTTCGGCTGGCGACGACCCAGGAGGAGTTCTCCGTCCACGTCGTCGAGGTGTGCCGCACCTGCAGTTGGAACCACCTGGTGCAGTCGTATGTGCTCGGAGCGGCCCCCGCCCCGAAACGGGCTCGCCGCCCCTCGGGTGCGCGTGCGCCGAGTCGCCGCATTGCGAGTGAGTGAGCACCACCAACCCGCCGAACGATGTAACTGACACAGCCGTGTCTACGTGAGCACTGGAGATTCCTACGTGAGTTCCCCCTACGACAACATGCAGGGTGGTCGACCCGCCGGACAGCCGCGGCCGAGTGGCCCGCCACCGGGAGGCCGACCGCCGGGGTACTCACATCCCAACGCTCAACCCGGATATCCGCAGGCCCGGCCCAACCAGGCGCCGGGATACCCGCAGGGCGCGCCGCCGCGCCCCAACCAGGCGCCCGGATACCCGCCGCCCAACCAGGGGCAGGCCAACTACGCCGCGCGTGGCCAGGCGCCCCGCCCCGCGGCGCAGCGCCCCCCGGCCCAGCGCCCCCCGGCCCAGCGCCCCCCTGTCCAGCGGCCCGCCGCGCCCCGCACCGCGTCGGGTAGCGGTAACGGACCCGGCGGCCGTCCCCCGGCGGGCCCGCCGCCGAAGGGCAGGGGTGGCTCGTCCGGCGGTCAGCCGCCGAAGCCGCCGAAGAAGGGCAGCTCGAAGCGCTGGAAGATCATCCGCCGCACCGTGATCAGCCTCGTCGCCATCGGACTGGTGGTGCCGCTGCTGGCGTTCATGGTCGCCTACACGGGCGCCGATGTGCCCAAGCCCGGCGACATCAAGACGAACCAGGTCGCCACGATCTACAACAGCGACGGCACCTCCGTGATCAGCACGATCGTTCCGCCTGAGGGCAACCGCACCGACGTCACCATCGATCAGATCCCGCCGCACGTGCGCAACGCCGTGCTCTCGGCCGAGGATCGGGATTTCTACACCAATCCCGGGTTCTCCGTCTCCGGCTTCGCCCGGGCCGCGCGAGACAATGTCCTCGGCAGGGAAGACGCGGGCGGTGGCTCCACGATCACCCAGCAGTACGTCAAGAACGCGCTGGTCGGTGACGAGCGCGCCCTCACCCGCAAGATGCGCGAGCTGGTCATCTCCTCGAAGATGGCCCGGCAGTGGTCCAAGGACGACATCCTCGCCGCCTACCTGAACACCATCTACTTCGGTCGTGGTGCGTACGGCATCGCGGCCGCGTCGAAGGCTTACTTCAACAAGCCGGTCGAGGAGCTCACGGTGGAGGAGGGCGCCGTGCTTGCGGCGAGCATCCAGCTGCCGTCGCTGCTCGACCCCGAGACGAACCCGACCGGTGCCGAGACCCGCTGGGGCTACGTCCTCGACGGCATGGTCAGCGCGAACACCCTCAGCGCAGGCGAGCGGGCGGGCGCCAAGTATCCGTACACGATTCCACAATCCGAGGTCGACAACGGCAGCTCGGCGGACGGCCCCGAGGGGCTGATCCGCAGCCAGGTGATCAAGGAACTCGCCGCGAACGGCATCAATGAACAGGTCCTCAACACCGAGGGTCTGCAGATCACCACGACCATCGACCAGCAGGCCCAGCAGGCCGCGGTCGACGCGGTGAACAACAACATGGAGGGCGAGAAGGAAGAACTGCGCACCGCGGTCGTATCGGTCGACCCGAAGACCGGCGGGGTGAAGGCATATTACGGCGGCGCCGACGGCTCCGGCTTCGACTTCGCCCAGTCCGGGCTGCAGACCGGTTCGTCGTTCAAGGTGTTCGGGCTCGCGGCGGCCCTCGATCAGGGCATCCCGCTGTCGAAGATGTACGACAGTGGGCCGCTGACGATCGGCGGCATCACCATCACCAACGTCGAGGGCGAGTCCTGCGGCACCTGCACCATCGCCGAGGCGCTCAAGCGGTCGCTGAACACCAGCTTCTACCGGCAGATGATGTCCATCGAGAACGGCCCGGAAAAGATCGCGGACATCGCGCACAAGGCCGGCATCCCCGAGGAGATCCCCGACGTCAAGGGCATCACCCTGCAGGAGCCGAACGGGTCATCCGAGTACGGAATCGTGCTGGGCCAGTACCAGTCCCGGGTGATCGACATGGCATCCGCGTACGCGACCCTGGCCGCCTCCGGCGTCTACCGCGCGCCGCACTTCGTGCAGAAGGTCGTCACCGGCGACGGCACCGTGCTGCTCGATCGCGGGCCCGCGCCGGCAGGCGAGGCCCGGCTCAAGCCGGCGGTCGCCGACAACGTGACGTCCGCCATGCAGCCGATCGCGGGCTACTCCCGCAACCACGGCCTGGCAGGCGGGCGTCCGTCCGCCGCGAAGACCGGCACCGCGCAGCTCGGCGACACCGGTCAGAACAAGGACGCCTGGATGGTCGGCTACACCCCGTCGCTGGCCACCGCCGTGTGGGTGGGCACCGAGCAGGGCCTGCCGCTGCAGAACAGCTACGGCGGACTGATGTACGGCTCGGGGCTCCCGTCCGACATCTGGAAGGCCACGATGGACGGCGCGCTGAAGGGCACCGACGTCGAGACCTTCCCGAAGCCCGAGGCGATCGCCGGTCAGGCCGGCGTGCCCGCGTACACCGCGCCGTACGTGCCGCCGAAGACCACGGCCGTCACGCCGAGCCCGACGCCGGCACCGGGGCTGACGCTGCCGCCGGTCATCATCACCCCGCGCCAGGTGGAGGTCCTGCCCGGCGTGACGATCCCGCTGCCGGGTCTGGCGCCGAGGCCGACCACACCGCCCGCGACGGTCGATCCGGGTCCGTCTCCGGGCCAGCCGACGCAGGACGAGGTCGAGGCCGAGGAGGGTCTGAGCCCGGGAGCCAACGCGCAGGGGGGTAGCCCGCAGGGAGCGCCGGTCCGGCCGAACCGTTAGCCGATCGGTAACGTCACTGCGGTGGCCGAGCAACCTGACGACAGCACCGTGACGGTCGTTCCGCAGGCTCCACCACAGGAGCCTGTGGGCGGCGCGGTCATCGCCTCGCCGGGCCCGTTGGCGGGCGACTGCCGGTCCGTGGTGGACCGGGACCTGCCCGGGCGCACCGATCCGATGGTGGCCGAGCTCAGCGACGTCATCGGCGGACCGGTCGGGCGGCACGCGCTCGTCGGCCGGACCCGCTTCCTCACCCCGCTGCGGGTGATCCTGCTGCTGGGGGTCGTTTTTCTCGCCCTCGGCTGGTCCACCAAGGCGGCGTGCCTCCAGCAGGCCCCGAACGGGCCCGGCGCCGCGCTCGGCCTGGATTGGAGCGGCAGCCGCCAATACACCGCGCTGTGCTATTCGGACACGGTGCCGCTGTACGGCGCGGAACGGCTCGACGAGGGCGCCTTCCCGTACAAGAAGTCGTGGGAGGAGAAGGCAGGCGACGGGTCCACGCAGGTGCGGTACATGGAGTACCCGGTGCTCGCGGGGCTCTACCAATACGGCTCGATGAAGGTCGCCAAGGCCTGGGACGCGGTCTCCTGGTTGCCAGGGGCGCTGCAGGTGGTCCTCTACTTCAACGTGGTCGCGCTGGGGTTGTCGCTGGCGTGGCTGGTCACGGTCTGGGCGACGGTGCTACTGGCAGGCAGGCGGGTCTGGGACGCCGCGCTGGTCGCGGTGTCCCCGCTGGTGGTGGTGCATGCGTTCACCAACTTCGACCCGCTGGCGACGGCCTTCGCGGCGGGCGGCCTACTCGGCTGGGCGCGCAGGCGGCCGGTGCTGGCAGGCGTGCTGCTCGGGCTCGGCGGTGCCACCAAGATGTACCCGCTGCTGCTGCTCGGTCCGCTGCTGGTGCTGTGCCTGCGGACCGGCCGGATGCGGCCCTGGTGGCAGGCCGTGGCGGGCGCGGCCGCGGCCTGGCTGGCGGTGAATCTGCCCATCGCCCTGCTGTTCCCGGCCGGCTGGCGGGAGTTCTTCCGGCTGAACTCCGAGCGTGGCGCCGACCCGGACTCGATCTACAACGTGATCTCCTCGTTCACCGGCTGGTCCGGTTTCGACGGCCCTATGGCCGCCGGTGAGACGCCGACGAATCTGAACGCGGTGTCGCTGGTGCTGTTCGCCGCCGCCTGCGTCGGCATCGGGTACCTGGCCCTGACCGCCGCCCGCAGGCCCCGCGTCGCGCAGCTGTGTTTCCTGGTGATCGCGGCCTTCCTGCTCACCAACAAGGTGTGGAGTCCGCAGTACTCGCTCTGGCTGGTTCCGCTGGCGGTGCTCGCGCTGCCGCATCGTCGAATCCTGTTGGCGTGGATGACGATCGATGCCCTCGTCTGGGTTCCGCGGATGTACTACTACCTGGGCGTCCAGAACAAGGGCCTGCCCGAGCAGTGGTTCACGGCGACGGTGATCGTCCGGGATGTCGCGGTCGTCGCGCTGTGCGTGCTGGTGATCCGGCAGATCCGCCGCCCGGAACTGGACCTGGTGCGCGAAGGTGGGGTGGACGACCCGGTCGGCGGTGTCCTCGACGGCGCCCCGGACCGGCCGCCTGGGTGGCTGCCGTCCTGGCTACGCCCGCGGGACCGACGCGGCGCGCAGGCCTGGTCCGAGGCGCAGGCTATTCGCTGATCCGCGCCTCGAGCTGGGCCCGGGCGAGCGGCCAGTCGTCGTCGATCATCGAGAAAAGCGCTGTGTTCCGCCAACTTCCGTCCTGGCGGCGGCGGTGCTTGCGGAGCAGCCCCTCGAACTCGGCGCCGAGCTTGGCGATCGCGCCGCGCGAGTGCGCGTTGAGCTCGTCGGTGTGCCACTCGACCCGGACCGCGCCGAGGTCTTCGAAGGCCCGGCGCAGCAGCAGCAGCTTGGCCTCCGGGTTGATCCGGCCGCCCTGGGCGGAGCGGGAGAGCCAGGTGTAGCCGATCGCGAGCGACTGGTGCAGCGGGTCGATCTGGTAGTACGAGGTGGTGCCGACCACCGCACCGGTCGCGGTGTCGATCTGGACGTACCCCAGCCGCTGCGGGTCATCGAGGGCGTGGGAAATGTATTCGGTTGCGTCCGAGACGCTTTCGATCGGCCGCCAGGTCCAGCGGAACAGTGTCGGATCGTCGGCGGCCCGGTACAGGTCGACGGCATGCGCGAGGGTCAGCGGCTCGAGGCGGACGTATTCGCCGGTGAGCGTTGGCTGTTCGAACCAGGGCCCGGTCATGACGCCGCCGTGAGGGCCGGATCCCGGTGACCGAGACCGTGCCGTGGGCCCGCGTCGGCGCCCGCGGCCTCCCATCGCGGGCGGGCGCGGAGGAAGACGAAGAACAGCACCACCAGCAGCGCCGCGCGGCCCCAGACGCCGAACTGCACGACGAACTCCATCACGGCCGCGTCCGATCCGGTCGCGAGCTCGTAGAAGTAGCGGAACACCCCGATCCCCATCGCCAGGTCGGCGAGCAGGTAGCCCCCGATCAGCGCCCACGGCACCCGCAGCAGCACCAGGAAGGGGATCAGCCACAGCGTGTACTGCGGCGAATGCACCTTGTGCAACAGCATGAAGCCGCACAGCATCGCCGCGCTCACCGCGATCCACGGGTAGCTGCCCTCGCGGCGATACCGGCGCAAGCCGAGCCAGAGCGCCAGCGCGAACGACGCGGCGATGAGCAGCGGTGAGGCCACGCCGACGAAGGACGCGTAGGCGCTGTCCGGGCCCTCGACGCCACCGAACAGCTCCCGCACCCCCCAGTACCAGATCGAGTTGGTGGTGATGTCGGCCTGGCGGGCGGACTGGAAGGTGAACGAGGCGAGCCAGCCGGGGTAGCCGGCGAGCGCGAACGGCAGGTTGATCGCGATCACCGTGCCCGCCGCCGCAGCGGCCACCATCAGCGCGCCCTTGGGGTCGAACCGGCCCCGCACCGAGGCGGGCAGCTCGCCGCCACCGGCGCCGCCGGTGAACACGAAGGCCATCAACGGCAGCACGAAGGCGCCCGGGTAGATCTTCAGGCAGAGGCCGATCGCGAGCAGGACGGCGGCGCCGATCGCCCTGGTGCGCAGCGGGATCCGCTGGTAATAGACGACCACGAAGATCGCCGCGGTGGCGGCCGCGACGACCGGCAGCTCCCAGTTGTGGAAGGCGTACAGGACCAGGGGCGGGGCGGCCGCCCACAGCAGCGCAGGCCAGCCAGCGAGCCGACCGAGCATCCACGCGGTGGCGAGCCCGAACGGCACCAGGATCAGCGCCGAGTTCAGCAGGAACTCGGCGTCGTTGTGCGCGCCGATCCCGCCGAGCCACATCAGCAGCCCGCTGAGCACGGGGTACTCGACGGTGCCGCCGGTGAGCAGTCCGTCGGGCGTGATGCCGCCCGTGAGATAGGGGAAGACGTGGTTGTCGATGTCGCGGCCGAGCCAGAGGAACTGGATATCGGAGTAGCAGAAGTTGCTGTCCTTGAGCCGGTCGAAGACGAGGCTGCGACCGTTCTCGGCGAACGGGGCGCCCGCGCACCTGGCCTTGTTCAGATAGCCGAGGGCGAGGGTGAGCCCGCACAGCAGCGTCACGGTGACCGCCACCGCCGGTGTCCCTGCCTGGGCGCGCATCCGCATGGTTGTCAGCCTAGGTGGTCCCAGCCGCTGCAGGGATCCCTCCGCCCTCGCGGCGGTCGCCCGGACGGACGCGATTTCGCAGGTCAGGGGCCGCTCGTGTAACCTGCATGGGTTGCTGACGCAACGACCCTCCTGTCACGGATAGTCCGTGGCCGTTTCACTAGTCCATAGGAGGTGATGAGGTCTTATGCGTCATTACGAATTGATGGTCATCCTTGACCCCAGCCTGGACGAGCGCACCGTCGCTCCGTCGCTGGATACGTTCCTCAATGTTGTTCGCCAGGACGGCGGCAGTGTCGACAAGGTCGACGTTTGGGGTAAGCGCCGTCTCGCCTACGAGATCGCCAAGCACAGCGAAGGCATCTACGCGGTGATCGACATCAACGCGACCCCTGCCACCGTGAACGAGCTGGATCGTCAGCTCGGCCTGAACGAGTCGGTGCTCCGCACCAAGGTTCTGCGCCACAACAAGTGATTTCTGTCTGCGCGTGGCCCTAGGCTCGGCGCAACAGGATTCCACACACTGCAGGAGGAACCCACATGGCAGGCGACACCGTGATCACCGTCATCGGAAACTTGACGGCTGATCCCGAGCTTCGATTCACCCCCGCGGGGGCAGCGGTTGCGAACTTCACCGTCGCATCGACGCCCCGCACCTTCGACCGTCAGTCCAATGAATGGAAAGACGGCGAGGCGCTCTTCATGCGCTGCAACATCTGGCGTGAGGCCGCAGAGAACGTTGCCGAGTCCCTGACTCGCGGTTCTCGGGTGATCGTGAGCGGACGGCTCAAGCAGCGGTCCTACGAGACTCGCGAGGGCGAGAAGCGCACTGTCATGGAACTCGAGGTCGACGAGATCGGCCCCTCGCTCAAGTACGCCACGGCCAAGGTCAACAAGGCCAACCGCGGTGGCGGCGGAGGCGGTGGAGGGTTCAGTTCCTCGGGCGGTTCGGGCGGCGGACGCCCGGCTGCCAACTCCGGCGGCGACGACCCGTGGGGCAGCGCCCCGCAGGCGTCCGGCTCGTTCGGTGGCTCCGGTGGTGGAAACGACGAACCCCCGTTCTGATCCCCGCTCTGGCGACAGCGCCGGGATCTGATGCGAACGAACATTGAAAGTACGGAGAAAGACAATGCCGAAGCCGCCGTTGCGCGACAAGGTGATGAAGAAGAAGGTCTGCGCGTTCTGTAAGGAAAAGAACACGCAGATCAACTACAAGGACACGACGCTGCTGCGTAAGTACGTCAGCGACCGCGGCAAGATCCGCGCGCGCCGTGTCACCGGCAACTGCGTCCAGCATCAGCGGGACGTCGCCGTTGCCGTGAAGAACTCCCGTGAGGTCGCTCTGCTTCCTTACGTTTCGTTGGCTCGCTAAGGAAGGGAAGACATGAAGCTGATTCTCACTGCTGACGTGGACAACCTCGGTGCGCCTGGCGACACCGTTGAGGTCAAGGACGGATACGGCCGCAATTTCTTGATGCCCCGTGGTTTCGCGATTCTCGCGACCCGTGGCGCCGAGAAGCAGGTCGACGGCATCCGTCGTGCCCGCGAGGCACGCGAGGTGCGCGGACTCGACCATGCTCAGGAGCTCAAGGCCGCCATCGAGGGTCTCGAGAACGTGTCATTGACGGTTAAGGCCGCAGCGGACTCGGGCAAGCTGTTCGGCGCGGTCACCGCGGCGGACGTTGCCGGCGCCCTCAAGGCCGCCGGTGGCCCGGTTGTCGACAAGCGCAGCCTGGTGCTGCCGAAGGCACACATCAAGGCGACCGGCAAGCACGCGGTCGCTGTGAACCTGCACCAGGGCGTCACCGCCAAGTTCAACCTGACCGTGGTCGCCGGCTAGTCCGACCCACGTTCGCCCTCGGGGCCCCGCGGACCTATGGTCTGCGGGGCCCCGAGTCGTTTGTGGATAACTTTCCGCCCGTTGTGATCGGGTCCCAAGACAAGCGTCCAGTTCGTGTGATCGATCACTGTGATGCAACTCATATTGCGAGGTCAGTGCGTTTCGGCAACACGCCCGGATGCCCAACCCGTGGGACACGCCGAAAGTATTTTCATCCACAGGTGTGTGAATAAGAAAAGGTACGATCACCTGCACAGATGGGAAGAAGTCACACAGTTATCCTCAGGTTGTCCCCAGGGCGCTAACACTGGTCAACTGCGGTTTCCACAATTCATCCACAGTTGTGTACACAGCCCGTGTTGAACGAGCCGGTCCGGATGCCTAACGTCGTGCGCGCGCGTCCTGCGACGGCTGTGCCGGACCCCGATTTCGGGGGTCGGGATCGACCTGTCGGTCCGGGCGCGTATGTATTGCGTGTGGACGCACCGGACGGCGTGGCCGACCGGGCGTCGAGGTTTGCGGGAGAGGACGGTTATCGCGTGGCGGTTGTCGATGATCGGGGTCACTCGGACTACTCGGAGCCGGCTGAGCCGCCCCGCGAGGATTTCGGGCGCCAGCCGCCACAGGACATGGCGGCCGAGCAGTCCGTGCTCGGCGGCATGCTGCTGAGCAAGGACGCGATCGCGGACGTGCTCGAGCGGCTGCGGCCCGGCGACTTCTACCGGCCCGCCCACCAGAACGTCTACGACGCGATCCTGGACCTGTACGCCCGCGGCGAGCCCGCCGACCCCGTGACTGTGTCGGCCGAGCTGGAGCGTCGTGGCGACCTGCGCCGGGTGGGCGGCGCACCGTATCTGGTGACGCTCACCCAGACGGTGCCGACCGCCGCGAACGCCGGCTACTACGCCGAGATCGTCGCGGAGAAGTCGATCCTGCGCCGCCTGGTCGAGGCAGGCACCCGGATCGTGCAGTACGGCTACGCCGGGTCCGAGGGCCAGGATGTGGCCGAGGTGGTCGACCGCGCGCAGGCCGAGGTCTACGACGTCACCGAGCGCCGCACCAACGACGACTTCGTGGCGCTCGAGGAGCTGCTGCAGCCGACGATGGACGAGATCGACTCGATCGCCAGCCGCGGCGGCCTCTCGCTCGGCGTGCCTACCGGCTTTACCGAGCTGGACGAGGTCACCAACGGCCTGCACCCCGGGCAGATGATCATCGTCGCGGCCCGCCCCGGTGTGGGTAAGTCGACCATCGGAATGGACTTCCTGCGGTCCTGCTCGATCAAGCACGGCATGGCCAGCGTCATCTTCTCCCTCGAGATGGGAAAGACTGAGATCGTCATGCGCCTGCTGTCGGCGGAGGCGAAGATCAAGCTCGCCGACATGAAGTCCGGCAAGATGAACGACGAGGACTGGACCAAGCTGGCGCGGCGGATGAGCGAGATCAGCGAGGCGCCGCTGTTCATCGACGACTCCCCCAACCTGACCATGATGGAGATCCGCGCCAAGGCGCGCCGGCTCAAGCAGAAGCACGACATCAAGCTGATCGTGCTCGACTACCTGCAGCTGATGTCGTCCGGCAAGAAGGTCGAATCGCGTCAGCAGGAGGTCTCCGAGTTCTCCCGAAGCCTCAAGCTGCTGGCCAAGGAGCTCGAGGTCCCGGTGGTCGCGATCTGTCAGCTCAACCGTGGTCCCGAGCAGCGAACCGACAAGCGCCCCATGGTGTCCGACCTCCGCGAGTCCGGCTCGCTCGAGCAGGACGCCGACATGGTCATGCTGCTGCACCGGCCCGATGCTTTCGAGCGGGACGACCCGCGCGGCGGCGAGGCCGACATCATCCTCGGCAAGCACCGTGGTGGTCCCACCGCGACGATCACGGTGGCGCACCAGCTGCACCTGTCGCGGTTCGTGGACATGGCGCGGGGCTAGCCCGTTGCCGCGGACACCGAAACTTGAGACAAAAATCGGACATGTTGAGATGTTGAGACAAAAATCGGACATTTGACGGATTGTTGAGACGTGCGGCATGCGACAAGTCGTAGGTCCGGTTCGCCGGCCCGTGCTTCCTCTCGCGCGGATCCGCATGCGCTGTAACCCCTGGCCGCAGCTGGTGGGCGTTGTTCAACACGCACCGGCGGGCCGCTCAACAGTCGCAGCACGGCCCACCGGTGTGATCTCGAGCTAACCGTCGTTGTGTATCCGGCGTGCCTGACGGAGAGCGTCGTCGAGAGAGCCCGCGATCGCGAGATCTGCCGATGGGACCAAGCTGAAATGGGTCCTGGATAGGGTGCCCTCGCAGGATCAGCGAGCAGGACGGGTAACCAGGACTGTTTGATGGCCGCGGGCCGAGGCAGCTGATCGACTCACCACCGGAATCCTGCTCGGGTTTTACCGTTCGTCAAGCAGGACGCACGTTGAGGCCGCGAATCCGGGGCGTGCACGGGTGGAACCGCTACTGGTATGCGAGGCGGAGTACCGCGAGCATACTGGCGGAGCCTTCGTAATCCGAGCTGGAAGGGACTGCGCGACAAGGTGCCCGGCGAGGTCAAAGTGCCATGACCGGGGCATGCCCGGGGCGTCCATGGTCAGCCGACGCTCGCATAGAAGGGCTCGAGTCCCGTCAGTAAATCGTCGATCAACGCGGCAACAGCGTCCACCTCGTTCAGGTGGACCACCTTCCGCGTCGTCGTCGGCTTGTCGAGCTTGTAGGTGAGTTCGGTGTAGGGATGCTTCGACATCCCCATGTAGACGCAGTACGGCCGATCTTCGATCCGGGTGTAGGTGACGTCGACGAAGAGCTTCCCACGAGTCGCCGAGAAGACCAGTTCCACGTCGTGGTGCGCAGCGTCTGTTTCAGTCAGATTGTTGACGACAACCGTCCAACTGGAGAGCCGGAGAGGAATCAGGTCCTTGTTGAGTGGGTTGAGGAACCGGGTGAGCAGGCCATAGATGGCCTCGATGTCGTGGCCGGCTGCGATCGTCGTGTGGACACTCCTGTCTTCGTCGTACATCCATCGGCCCAACGATCTCGACAGCAGAATCTGCTCGAGCGAGTAGCCGATGGCTGCGTTCTCATAGGAGAGGGAAACCGTCTCGCCGGTGATGCTGTTCACCGCGGTGAACAGCACGGTGTCATCGAACGGCACGTCCTGTGCGTTGTAGTGCTCGTCGACGAACGCATTGGAGTCGACACTCCACCCGCCGTCGACCTGGATCCCTCTTGTCCTGCTGATCTTCGTCACCGAGCTCCCTTGAGTCCGTACTGCGTCCGCGAGCGTAGCGGCGCCCGGCGCTCTCCACGGCTGCATCGACGGTCCCACGCCTAGGGCATGCGGCGGGCGGCCTGCTCAGCGATCGTCATACAGGACGCCAGATTCACGACTGTTCGTTGCGATGACGGATCAGCCCGCAACGGAAAGTCAGGGAAGGCTTGCAAACCCTGGGCCGTCTCAGGATGTAGGTCGATCACGGTCTCATTTTCGTTGTTGTCCCAGGCGCTCGTCTCAGATGTTCGTGTCAGCGGCACCCGTTGCTGTAGGTTCCGGATCTAGATGAGGTTTTCCGGACCTATCAATTCCATACTTGAGATGAATCCACCCTATATGTCCTTTTTGGTCGCATTTCGGTAACGCGGCGTGGCACTGGATGCCCGCCCATCCCGAATGGGCCCGACTTGGCGAATTGCAGCCGGAAGCGCCGTAAGCCGAAGGGAGCGACGCCGGGAGCTCGTCGTGTCCTGGAAACGCCCACCTGATCGACGGATAGCCACCGATCCAGGTGGGGCGTTCGGGACAATTGCCCGGGGCTTGGTTCGCTATCCGAGCGGCTCGTTGTGTCCGAGCAGGGTGCGCAGGATTGCCTCAGCGTGTGTCCACAACACTGCGCCGCCTATGCCGGGCACGATATGGTGGCGCGCTCCGGGAATGCGGTCAGCGAGCGAACTTCCGAGATCCGGGGAGTGGCTGGTGTCCTGTTCGCCGTACCAAAAATCTACGGGCACAGTGATCGTCGTCAGATCGAACGGCCAGCGGCCCATTGCCAGGACCGTGTCACGGGCGTATCCGGCGGGGCCCGGGGCGAACGCCTCCCTCAGACTGCGACGGTAGAGGCACTCGAACGTGGGGTCACGGTAGACGGCGAGATCGGATGCCGGGCTCGAGTCGATGACCATCTGCCACATGGTGTCCGCGTCCAACGTCGCGAAGAAGCGCTCTGCTTCGTCAGGATCCGACGCGGTCAGGTCGACCAGTCCGCGGAGTTGATCCGGCAGGGTGTCCGCGAACCAGGGGGCCGCCACCTCGTCCGCACCCGACACGATCGCGAGCGCGCCGGTGATACCCGTCGCCGCGCAGGCAAGCGCAAACGGCGCGCCCTGAGAGTTGCCGACCATCGCGGGTCTGCCCAGCCCGCGCAGCGCTGAGAACTCGTCGACATCGGAGGCGAAGTCGCGAAATGACTTGCCCGGCTGAGGTGTCGACAGCCCCAATCCGGGCCGGTCGAGGGAGATGAGGCGCACGTGGAGTGCCTCGAGTACGCCCGAGCTGAAGCCCAGCGCTCGGGTGGTTGCTGCGCCTGGGCACAGCAACACGGGAATCCCGTTGGGGTGGCCCCATTGGGCCCACCCGATTACCGCCCGCTTGCAAGATGCACTTCGCCCAACCGGGCCGGCTCCGAGATATCGACGCTCATGGCCACGATTGTCACGCGTCGCGGGTGCGGCCGGCAACCCGATTATGTTGGCGACTTGCGGCACCGGAGGGTCCTCCACTCCGCGTATCAAGGGCTGTCCTGCGGCGGCCTGTTTGGGAGGGTTGCGACGATCCCTGGAGCCCAAGATTGATCACGGGACGAGCAAGCGTTCGAGTACGCGCAGTGCCGCGGACGTGGAGTCGGTGTTCGCGTTGTGGGCGAGCACCCATCGGTCGACTTCCGTGAGGACGGCGATCAGCAGGTGTAGTTGAAGTTCCAGTGGGGTGTCGAGGTCAATCTGGCCGAGGTCGCGGCCTCTTTCGAGTGCGTGTGTGAGCCAGTTCGTTGTCGAGTGGCGAAGAGCGTCGAGCGTGGGTGAGGGCGGGACGTCGGCGGCGTGAAGCAGGCGTCCGACAATCTGGGTGCGCGGGTCCGAGGTGGCGGCGATCTGGAGTTGGTCGCCGAGTTCACGTATCTGCGGCCAGAAGCTGTGCTGATCGAGTGAGTCGATGTTCGGTGGTGTCACCGCTGCGCGCAGCGCGTCCATTCCGGCTTCCACGGCGCGCTCGAACAGTGTCGTCTTGTCCCCGAAATAGTGGTAGAAGGAGCTCTTCGGGAATCGCGCCTCGGCCAGGATCGAGTTGAGCGAGGCCCGCTCGAAACCGTGTGTTGCGAATGCGACGCCGGCGGCATCGAGTAGCGCGCGAGAGCGCACAGGGTCCAACGGTCGTGCGGGACGCGCCATCACGTTTCCTCCATCTCATTGTCGCCGGCTATCCGAGGCGACCCGACGTTCCCATTGTCCAGGTGGGTCGACAGGACCTCCCTGACGTGTCGAAGTCATCGCAGTACTGTATTCTTGTACCGGGTAGTACACGAATGGAAGGGGTGCACATGGAAGCGCAGACCGTACTAGTTGCCGGGGCGACGGGGTATATGGGTCGGTACCTGGTGCGTGAGCTCCATCAACGCGGCTATCGGGTGAGGGCGCTGGTGCGTTCACGCGACCGGGCGGAGGGCTCGGGGGCGTTCGGAGCTCCAGCTCTAAGCGGCCTGGTCGACGAGTGGGTGATCGGAGACATCGGCGATCGCAGTACGATTCCAGGTCTGTGTCACGGTGTGCACCGGGTGGTTTCAGCGTTGGGTGTGACGAGGCAACGCGCTGACCCCTGGGATATCGATTTTCAAGCAAACTTGCGTCTGCTGCAGTTGGCGGAACAGGACTCGGTGTCGTCGTTTCTGTTTGTCAACGTCATGCATGTCCACGAGGGCACCTCGATGGTGATGCGGTCGAAGGCGGCGTTCGTGGAGGCGCTGCGGCGGAGCGAGGTGGCTTCGCAGATCGTCGATCCCTCGGGGTACTTCTCGGACGCCTCCGAGTTCCTCGACATGGCCCGTCGCGGCCTTGCGTTCGGTCTCGGTGCCGGAACAGCGCGACTGAACCCGATCCACGGCGCCGACCTCGCAGCCTTCTGCGTCGACCGTCTCGGGGACGAGTCCGGTGAGTGGAATGTCGGTGGCCCGGACATCTACAGGTATCGCGACATCGTGAACTTGGCGTTCGCCGCGGTGGGCAAGCGGCCCCGAATGGTCTCGGTCCCTGTTGGATTCGTCCGACCTGTCATCTGGACCGCGGATCGCATGGGGCCGCGCCCGTCGTCGCTGGCTCGATTCTTCCTCGAAGGGCTCCAACGTGAGTCGGTTGGCGAGCAAACCGGCACTCACCATCTCTCCGACTACTTCCGCGACCTCGCGTCAGCGGATCAGGGATCGTAAGTGACTCTTCGCGCAGCGCGTGACACTGCCAAGCCCCCACTGTGAGTAGTGCTGAGGCGTGCCTCGGGCGGCGAGGCGCAATCGCCGGCCACACGATTGGAGCTGCGGAACAGGATACTTTCGCGGAGAAACCTCCGCGGGGAGAAACGAATCGATCCTAGTCGAACCCATGAGGGGAAACATGACCATCTTCTTCGACATCATGCTCGTGCTCTGCGTCGTCTCCACAATAGTGTCTTCTGGATACGTCCTTTATCGCTTGGTGACAGACGAATCGAACCTGCGATAGCCAGTCGCTTCGACGCGTGGGTGCAGCGGGTGCCGATCGTCCTATAGATCCGCACCATCGCAATGGATTTCAGGGCGAGCCTCGCGCGCAAGAGGTAATACCCGCTTATCCGGGACGTGCAGGCCGAACTGCTGGCCGAGCTTACCGAGGCCGCGGACACCGCGCCTGCTGGACGTGAAGAGGGAGCGGCTCCGCGACGAGTGCGCGAAGATCAAGGCGCGACCGGACGTGGCCGACGACGGCGCCGAGGTGCCGCCTACCTCAGACCCGCACTGCACCAGGTCCAGTCGTCCCCGATGGCGATGCCGACCGGTCTACGAGATCCCGACGGTCACAGCGAAGATGACGAGGACCAGGCCGACAATGGTCGGTCTGGGAGTCCTGCGGGTCTTCGGTCGTGCTGCGGTCTGGTCCATACTGCTCAATCAAGGCAATGCGCTGTTGCCAGCCCGAAGGCGATTTTTGATACGCCGGCGATATACGCGGCCGCCTAACATGGCGAGCATGCGTGTGTTGGTCGTCGAGGACGAGCGGTTCATGGCGGAAGCCATCCGCGATGGGCTGCGCCTGGAAGCGATCGCGGCCGACATCGCCGGTGATGGGGACACTGCCCTGGATCTGTTGGGCGTCAACGCCTACGACATCGCCGTCCTCGACCGTGATATCCCCGGCCCCTCCGGTGACGAGATCGCCCAGCGCATCGTCGCTTCCGGTGGCGGCATACCAATCCTGATGCTCACTGCCGCGGACCGGATGGACGACAAGGCCTCCGGGTTCGAGCTCGGTGCCGACGACTACCTCACCAAGCCGTTCGAGCTGCAAGAGCTCGTGCTCCGTCTCCGGGCACTCGACCGCAGGCGCGCGCACAGCAGGCCGCCCGTGCGGGAGATCGCTGGTCTGCAGCTGGACCCGTTCCGTCGCGAGGTCTACCGGGACGGCCGGTACGTCGCGCTGACCCGGAAGCAGTTCGCGGTGCTCGAAGTTCTCGTCGCTGCCGAGGGCGGTGTGATCAGCGCCGAGGAGTTGCTGGAGCGGGCGTGGGACGAGAACGCCGATCCGTTCACGAATGCCGTGCGCATCACGGTCTCGACGTTGCGCAAGCGGCTCGGCGAACCGTGGCTGATCGCCACGGTGCCGGGGGTCGGGTACCGCATCGATACCGAACCGGACGCCACAGGCGGCGGCGACGGTGGATAGAGCGCCTGGGTTGGGCGTTCGCCTCAAACTCACTCTCAGTTATGCCGGGTTCCTCATGCTCGCTGGTGTCTTGCTCCTTGCGGCGGTTTGGGTCTTCCTGCTGAGAGGGCGGTCCACGAATTTCCAATTCCCTGATCTGGCCGACTTTGCCCGGGTCTTCGACCCGAGCAACTTCGGTCCCGTGGTGTTTGTCCCAGCAGCGATCTTGGCGCTCGGGTTCTTGCTGGTGTTCGGCCTTGTGGGTGGTTGGATTCTCGCGGGCCGAATGCTTGCCCCGTTGACGCGCATTACGCGCGCCGCGCGGGAGGCGGGGAGTGGCTCGCTGTCGTACCGGATCGAACTGGAGGGACGCAACGACGAGTTCCGTGAACTTGCCGATGCCTTCGACGCCATGCTCGCACAGCTCGAAGCACGAGACGCCGCGCAGCAGCGATTCGCCGCCAACGCCTCCCACGAGCTGCGCACCCCGCTGGCGATCACACAAGCCCTTCTCGATGTCGCCCGCAACGATCCGAACCGCGACGGCGGCGAGCTCGACGAACGCCTCCGCGCTGTCAACGCACGAGCGATCGAGCTCACCGAGGCATTGCTCCTGCTCAGCCGTACCGACCAACGGTCCTTCAGCCGAGAAGACGTCGATCTGTCGCTCATCGCGGAAGAAGCCGCCGAGACGCTCCTCCCGTTCGCGGAGAAGCACGGCGTCAGCATCGAGACCTCCGGGGACATCGCGCCGGTCATCGGCTCACACGCACTCTTGCTGCAGTTGACTACGAACCTTTTGCACAATGCGATCGTCCACAACGTCCCCGAGCACGGCAGCGTGCAGATCAGCACCGCCATCGGCCCCGAGTCCGTCATGCTCACGGTCGAGAACACCGGCGACAAGCTCAGTCCACAGTTGGTCTCGACACTCACCGAGCCGTTTCAGCGCGGCACTGCTCGCACCCGCGGGGACGATGCGAGGGTGGGCCTTGGCCTGGCGATCGTCAAAAGCATCACTCAGGCACACGACGGATCCCTCACGCTCAGCCCCCGAGCTGCCGGCGGGCTCTCCGTCGCAGTGCGACTGCCCGCCGCTCAGCGACGACCGTAAGCACGTGCCGGGCCAGCAGCGAACCCACGTCGGGTGCGCCGGCTGCCAACGCATGAGCCGACATCACCGCTCTCCGCTCGGTATCGGCGAGCAGCGGGATCAGAGTGGTTTCGATCCATCCTGCGTTGAGATCGGCATCGTCGACGATCACTGCCCCGCCGGCAGCAACGACCGCCTCGGCGTTCAAGCGCTGCTCACCGCCGCGCAGCGGCAGCGGCACATAGGCGGCCGGTAAGCCGACAGCGGCGAGTTCGGCGCACGTCATCGCCCCCGAGCGGCAGATCGCGAAGTCGGCTGCGGCGTAGGCGTACTGCATCTCATCGACGTACGGGACGACGACGTAGGGCGGGTCGCCGGGGTCGCCGTCGGGCGGCTCGACTATGCGCTGTGGCCCGGTGATGTGCAGCACCTGCACGCCGGCCGCCCGCAACGCTGTTGCAGCGCCGGCCACGGCGGCGTTGATCGCTTGAGCTCCCTGCGAACCGCCAGTGACCATCAGTACCGGCTCGTCCAGGCGCAGGCCGAACCGTTGCCGAGCCGCCTCGCGCAGCGCGGCCCGGTCGAGCCTGGTGATCGCCGGCCGCAGCGGGATGCCGATCGCGCTGGCGTGAGCCAGGTGGACACGGGGCGCGGCGGTAAATACGTGGGTCGTCATCCGGGCCGCCAGTCGGTTCGCCACTCCGGGCCGGGCATTCGCCTCATGGACGACGATCGGCATTCCCCGCTGGCGTGCGGCAAGATAAGCGGGCATGGCCACGTAGCCCCCGAAGCCCACCACGACCTCGGCCCGCACGCGGTCGAGTACGGCTCCGGTCGCCCGGACGGAGTCGCGCAGTCTGCCCGGCGTGTGCAGCAGGTCGCGGCTCAGCTTGCGCGGCAGTGGCACGGGCGGGATAAGTTCGAGCGAATAGCCGCGGGCGGGGATGAGCGTGGTGTCCAGGCCACGGACAGTGCCGAGCGCGGTGATCTCGGCCGTGGGCTCCAGCAGGCTCAGCGCGTCGGCGAAGTTCATCGTGGGCTCTATGTGCCCGGCCGAATGGCCGCCCGCGACAACGACGCGCGGTGCGGGTTCGCCAGCCAGCATCACGATGCCCCTCTGACCAAGATTCCTCGGTTGGCATGAAACCGCTCGAACACATGCATGGGCAGCGATGCAGAGTCTGAATTGTGGGAGTAGCCCGACGGATTATGAAACCGCACCACTCCATCATCGACTGCATAGATCAGCACAAGATGGCCTCCTCGTCGCGGCTCGTAGGTGTTGGGATCGCGAATCTCGGGTGATACCGAAGCGATCATGACCTGCCCGGGCCGCAGCTCTCGGGCCGATACCTGAATCGGGGTGTGCTCGACCAGTTGGCAGTTGAATCCGAATTGTGAGCTGACCCATGCCATGAACGGCCGGTAGAGCAGGCCGTGGACCTTGCCCGAAGGCTCCACCACATAGCAACCCCACTCGACGGCAAGCGCAAGAAGTTCGCCTATCGACAGTCGGACGTCAGTCCAGCCGTGGAGCAGCGACTGGAGACACGCCAAGCCGCAGACCTTGCGGGACCAGAACAGGTACTCCTCGCTCGAGCGGTATCCATCTGAGGCCCAGTCGTGCAGTTGCGATGGATCGGAGTGCCGCAAGGAGACCTCCAGCCCCGATGGGCCGGTGCGCCGCATCACGACCTCGTCGTTGTTTTCCAAACGCCCCCACTGCGAGACGCAATGGAGCCCCATCACGTGATCGGAAAGTCGAAGTAGACATCTGGATATGGTTCGCGTTTCAGCGTGTAGTGCCACCACTCGCAGTCGTACCGATCAAATCCGCAGTCCTCCATGATGGAACGAAGAAGCTCACGATTCTGGGACTCGATCGGCGTGATTCCTCGCGCTCGATGACCTGAGATCGGGTCCATGAGGTCATGGTCGCCACCCATAGGAGAAAGTTCATTGGTCGCAAGGTGATAGAGCGTCAGGTCAACGGCGCCGCCCCTACTGTGGCCCGATTGGGTTGCCACATATCCCTTTTCGAGCATCTCGTGTCTATCGATATTGGGATAGTGCCGCTGCTTCGTCTGGCCGTCCTCCGGCTGTTCTGACCAGCGTAGGAAGCAGTCGACGGCGCGCCGCGGACGGTAGCCGTCCCAGAGAAGGAGTCCGAAGCCGAGGGAGGCTGCCTTCTCTCGTGCTTGCTTGAGGGCAGCGCACAAAGCCCGGGTGCCGACGATGCGATTCGTGAGGTAGCCGTCTACCGGTTTGCCGGTGAAGTTGTCCCACGTGGCGTACTTGGCATCCCAGCGGACCCCGGGCACCCAGTCGTCGACGTAGACGAAGTCCTCGTTCATCGCTTCGTCCCGTGCAGTGTCATCGAGATGAGCCGGTCGATCACGTCGGTGAGCGGCAGTCCCGCGGCGGCCATCATCCGCGGGTACCGGCTGTACGACGTCATCCCGGGCATGGTGTTGACCTCGTTGAGGACCACCCGCCCGTCGTCGGTGAGGAACATGTCAACGCGGGCAAGTCCTTTGCAGCCCAGGGTGCGGTAGATGGCCTTGGCGGTCTCTTGGACGAGCCGCCGCGATTCGTCGGAGATGTCGGCGGGAACGATGAACGTCGAGTTCTCCGATCCGTTCTCTGGTGAGTCCTCCTGGTGGATCCTGAAGAATCCGTGCGAGAGGTCGACGCGGTCCACCTCGCCCGTGATCAGGCCGAATCGTTCCCCCATGACCGCGCAGCCGATCTCGCTGCCGGCCACGGCTTCTTCGATCAGGACCTTCGAGTCGTACTGTCGCGCCGCGCTCAGCGCGTTCGGCAGCTCGTCTTCACGGGTGACCTTGCTGACGCCGAAAGATGAACCCGAACGGGCCGGCTTCACGAAGACCGGATAGCGAAGATGATCGGCGTCGACCTTCTCGTTCTCCGCGACAACCCAAAAGGTCGGCGTGGCGATTCCCGCGCTCTTGGCCACGGTGTAGGCCAGGGCCTTGTCCATGCACACAGCCGAGCCCTGGATGTCGCAGCCGACATAGGGGATGCCGGCGAGCTCCAACAGGCCTTGGATCGCGCCGTCTTCGCCGAGCTTGCCGTGAAGTACAGGGAAGACGAGGTCGAGGCGCACGGTTTCGTAGCCCCCCTGCTCCATGACCAGCAGGCCGTGCACACTTCGATCGGGTGACAGCACGGCGGGACGGGCGCTGCGATTCTCCCAATCCGCGTCGGGGCCGTCACAGAGCTTCCACTCGCCGCCGGTCGTGATGCCGATCCAGAACGGTTCGTACTTCTCCGTGTCGAGATTTCTTGCCACCTCTCGCGCCGACTTGATGGAGACGGGATGTTCTTCGGAAGCCCCTCCGAAGATGACCCCGACCTTCAATCTGCTCATGCTGTTCTCCCACTTTCAAAGTTGAGGCAGTTGACGAGGCTGTTTTCGACGGTGTCGTTCAGGGCGTGGTCTGTGTAGTAGGCGGAGTGCGGACTGATCAGCACATTCGGCAGGCGCTGTAGCCGCACCAGGGCCTTGTTCTCGATGAGCTTTCTTCTGCAGTCGGCGTAGAAGACCCCTTCCTCTCCTTCGACGACATCGAGCGCCGCGCCGCCCAACCGGCCGCTCTCCAATGCGGAGAGGAGGGCCTCGGTATCGAGCAGCGGTCCGCGACCCGTGTTGACGATGTACGCGCCGTGCTTCATCTGGTCGATGCGTTGGCGATCGAGGAGATGGTGTGTGTCCGCGGTGAGTGGAGTGTGGAGCGTGACAATGTCGCTCTGCCGCAGCAGTTCATCGAGCGGAACGTAGTCGGCGGAGGCGTGAGGCCTGCTGTCATGTGCCAGCACGCGGCAGCCAAATCCCTCCAGCCGGTCGATGACGGCTGTGCCGATGCGCCCTGTTCCGATCACCCCGACGGTCAAGTCGCGCAGCTCCCTGCCACGCGTGTCATTCAGCCGGTAATCATGCGTATCGGCACGGCGGACAATTGATTTCGCGTGGCGTACGGCCATCAGCATCAACATCAGTGTGTAGTCGCCCACGCTGTCGGGCGAGTAGTCGACGTTGCCGACCGAGATGCCGATGCTCGCCGCGAATTCCACGTCGATGTGGTTGTACCCGACGCTTCTGGTGGAGATGTACTCCACTCCTACTCGGCTCAGCGCCAGCAGCGTGGAATTGGTGATCTGCGTCTTGTGACTCACGCTGATGCATCGGTTGCCACGCGCCAGTTCAGCGTTGGTTTCACTGACCGCTTCCTCGGTGATGCTTGGCGTTAGCCCGAGGCGGGTTCCCATCTCGCGGAACAAAACGGCTTCGTCGTGACCGCATCCGAAAACTCTGACCCCCGTGGTCGGGACGGCCGAGGGTGACGAATCGTCGAGCGCTCGGACGTGCCGCTCCGCGATCACTTCGCTGTCGATCAAACCCAGGTCGCTGTAGGACATGCCGAAAGTCAAGACAACGCGGTGTTGCCAGCGCGTATGCAATTTTCGATATGCGGACGATATGCCGCCCGTGGGGTTGCGTTCGGAAGCGGCATGCGCGGAACGAAACAGTGGCAAGATGTCCGCGCTGGCGCCGTAGCCTGAAGAAAGCTCGCGCTCACGAGTTATGTGAGCGCGGCGGGGGCTACGACAGCTGTGGGGGGTGCGGCAAACGGCGGCGGGAGCCTTTGCGGCGTCAGATGCGGCCCGTCTCGTGGGCCCACATGGCGACCTCGACGCGGTTTCGGGCGCCGAGCTTTCGCATGAGGCTGGCGAGGTGGGCTTTGACGGTGCTTGGGGTGATGTAGAGCTCGCTGGCGATCTCATTGTTGGTGCGGCCTTGGGCTACAGGCACGAGGACTTCCTCCTCGCGGGCGGTGAGCGGTTCTATCGGCCGCCTCGGTGGTGAGGGCTGTGCGTGAGCGAACGCTGCGAGCAGTCGGACAGTCACGCTGGGTGCGATCAGTGCGTCTCCGTCGGCGGCGGCGTGGATGGCCTGGGTCAGCAGGGCGGGTCCGGCGTCCTTGAGCAGGAACCCGCGGGCGCCGGCTCTGAGCGCCCCGTGGACATACTCGTCGAGGTCGAAGGTGGTGATGACCACGATCGGCAGGGGGTCGGTGACGTCGGGGCCGGCGAGGCGGCGGGTGGCTTCGATGCCGTCCATCAGCGGCATTCGGATGTCGAATAGGCCGACGTCGGGGCGCAGCTGGAGCGCCAGGCGGACTGCCTCGCGCCCGTCGGCGGCCGCGCCGACCACTTCGATGTCGGGTTGGGCGTCGAGCAGCATCGTCAGCCCGGTGCGCACGATGGGCTGGTCGTCGGCGATGAGGACCCTGATGCTCATCGTGGCGTCCCGGTTCGGGGCAGGACCGCCTCTACCCGCCAGCCCCGCTCGGCGGCGGGGCCTGCGTGGAAGGTGCCGCCGAGCAGTGAGGCGCGTTCCCGCATGCCCACCAGGCCGTAGCCTGCTGGGGCGCGGCCGCCAGCGGCGGAGCCGTCGTCGTCGATGGTCAGCCGTACCCGGTCGGCGTCGCCTGTGACGGCGACGGTGACCTGGGTCGCGTGACGGGCGTGCCGTCGAGCGTTGGTGATGGACTCCTGGGCCAGGCGGTAGATCGCGGCCCCGACCGCCGGGCTGAGGTCGTCGAACTCGCCGAATAGCGTCACCTCGACGCTGGGACGCGTCCGGCCATCGGTGGCGAGCTGCTCGACCTCGGCCACGCCGGGCTGCGGCGCGAACTCGGTGTCCTGTGAGGCGCGGAGCACGCCGACGATGGCGCGCAGCTCGGTGAGTGTGCGGGTCGCTGCGTCCTCGATGACGGCCAGGGCCTCGACGGCGCGCTCGGGGTGGGAGGCCGCGATGGCACGTCCTGCTTGGGCCTGGATGGCGATGCCCGAGACGTGGTGGGCGACGGTGTCGTGGAGCTCGCGAGCGAGCTGTTCGCGTTCGCGGGCCTTGGCTTGGTCGATGTCGCGGATGCGGATCTTCGCGCGATAGCGGATCGCGGCGCCGAGCGCGGCGGCGAACAGGAAGAACGCATATCCTGCGACCGCCTCCGCCAGGGTGGTGGGGTCGGCGCCGTGGGTGGTGATGATGGCCAGCCAGAGCAGGATGACGCCGAGGCCGCTTGCGGCTTCCCGGCCGGAGCCCCACCGGAACAGGGCGTAGGCCAGGATCAGCACCGCGAGGGTGCTGTTCAGCAGGGTGCCTTGCGACCCGGTGAGAATTCTGACGATATCGACGATCGTCAACGTGCCGCAGGAGACCGCAACCGCGACGAGCGGGTGCGTGCGTCGCCACAGCAGGGGGCCGAGGACCGCGAGCACCGCGAGTAGCTGCAGCGGGAGTGGCGCCAGGTCCTGGCGAAGCACCACTTCCACCACCGACCAGCAGATCAGTACTGCGACCAAGGCCCAGTCCCGCGGCCCCCGGCCCGGGGCATTCGTGGGTCGAGGTTCGGCCCACAGCGAGCGGAGCGCGTTGGTGGCCATCTGATCAGCCTAGGCAGACCGCGTGCTCGGTGCCTCCGCCGAAAGTACAAGAGCTCGGCTGTGCCAACGGCCAGGTCGAATCAGGCTCCGGGGCTAATGTGCCCGCCGCCGGCATCCGTGAAGGTGAAAGCACCCACCCAATCAAGCCAAGGAGCATTGATGAGAACGCCTCAATCCCACACCGCACCAGAGAATCCGCCGTCCCAGAACGCGCTGGAAGATCTGCGCATGCCCGTGCAGGCCAAACTCGCAGCAGCATGGACCAGCTTCATGTTCCTCTACATCTACGTCGACTACCTCGCCCTGTACAAGCCCGGCTTCCTCGACGACCTCCTGGCCGGCATCGTCCACGAGTTCGACATCGGTCCAACCTTTGTCGCCATTGCGCTCACGCTCATGGCCATCCCGATCCTCATGATCCTGCTCTCCGCGACACTGCCCGCCCGTGTCAACCGCACCATCAACCTCGTCGTAGCAACGCTCTACATCCCCGTCTCGATGTTCAACGCGGCAGGGGAGTCCTGGACCTACTTCTACTTCTACGGCCTCTCCATCGGACTCGAGTTGCTGCTCCTGGCCTTCATCCTGCGCTCCGCCTGGACCTGGCCACGCCGCACCGCATCACCGGCGACCCTGGCAGCCAGCCTCGACAGCGAGCCACTCCGCACGCCGCCGCAGGCGTGACTGCCCGCCCCGCGCCCGACCATCCTTCGCTCGCTCCACCCGCGGGCACGGTCACCTGCCTCAGCGTTCGCTGATGTCTACGGTCAACTGGCGTCAGGTGTCGGGCGAGGAGTACTGCCGGATCCCTGCAGTGTCCGGACAAGAAAGCGTCGTGTTCCTGGTGTGGGACTGACGGTCGCCGCCTTCACTCCATCTGGCTCCAGGGGCGTGTCTTCAGCAACCCGACCATAATCGAGTCATGAGTGTCCCCGCGCCTGAAGCCCCCTCGTTCGAGCATGTCGACTTCGAGGCACTCGATTCGTTCCGTTTCCCGGACGGCGGCGGGTACCCCCAGAGCTACCGCGAGTTTGTTCGCTCCTGCGGCTGGGCCCGCACGTTCGGCCTGTGGCTCATCTACCCGCCCGTGCAACCCGGTTTCGCAGACGGGCGGGCCCGTGCAGCGAACCTCACCGAGCACTTCCACACGGTCTTCCGCGACGGCGAAGAGGAGGAATTCGACTGGATGATCGAGCCCGACGGTAGCTGGGACCTCGCCGAACGACTCGAAGTCTTCGGCTGGAGCGAGAACGGCGACCTTCTCCTCTGGGACGTCGCAAGCCGCAATGCCGACGAGGAGTTTCCGGTGTGGGAATCGCGCGGCATGAACACCCTCCACCTGCTCGGCTCGAGCCTTGACGAGGCGCTTCTCAAGCTGCGCGAGCGCTCCGAGGCCCAGGTCATTGAGCCGCTGAGACCTGCCCGTCTCTGACCCACAGCTCATCCGGATCCGCTCGAGGCTGAGATCCGCCGGGACGCACGGCTTGCCGGCGCGCCCGTAGGCGTTCAGGGAGTGCTCGAAGTACCCGGATGCCCAGTTTCGGTCAGACGCAGCCCGTCGTCGTCGGTGACCCGCAACTGTGCGCCGGAGAGCGCGACGAACCGGAGTGCTCTTCGATCTGCCGGGTTGCTGAATCCTTATGGCCGCACTGGGAGCCATGCCCGCACCGCGGTACGCCGATCCCCCTGGCGGCGTTCATGAACCGCGCGTCGCACTCGCGAGTTCGGGTCGAGATGGCGAGACCGCATGGATCGTCATCCATGCCCCGCATTCGGCGGTTGAGCACTACACAGGCGTCCTGATGGAGGTGGCACTGAGCCATGGCCTGATGCTCTGGGATCCGCAGCGAGGTGCCGTCTGGGGTAATCGACGACCGCCGAAGTTGTCGGCCTAGCCTCGGCCGAACTCGCCGGCCGACGGGGATGTTGCGTGGAGCCGTCTCGGTAGCCCGCACCGTGCGAACAGGGCATCGTCCGCGACCGTCATTGTCTTCCTTGCGGAGGGACACGCGACGACACAGTATTCCGGGCATGGGATTCTCGCTGATCTTCGTCCGCGTCCAGGGAGACGAGCAGCGCGACGCGGATCGCGATGCCGTCGCCGCCTTCCTCGAGGCGCGCGGCCTGCGCGCGGTGGACAGCGACGGCCAAGGTTCGCTTCTCGTCGATGCGGACGGGCAGGCGCTCTCGTTCGACGGCCACTGGACCGACCTGTACCTCGACCCGCTCGATCAGGAGGGGCCGCTGAGCGGTGGGATCGATCACGCCTCGTTGTCGGAGGAGGAGACGACGTTCATCTATGAGCTGTGCGTCGCGGCGGGGTTCCTCATCGTCAATCCGCAGGGCAACCCGACCTATGTCGTCCCCGGCGCCAACCATGTCCCGGGAGACGTTCCGGATCCGCAGGACATGGACTGGGTGAACAGCGCTGCCGAGCTGCGGCAGGCGCTCGCCGGCAACTTCGACGACTTCCGTGATTGGCATGACCGCGTGGTCGCGCAGTACGCGGACGGGCGGGCCGACGGCGAGTAGCGCGCGCCAACCCGGCGGCGCACGGCGGCTACTCGATCCGGGGAACCGCCGTCCCCGGTCGCTAGGCTGTCGCGATGTCGATGAACTTCATGCTGGGCTTCGTGCCGAACACCGACCTTTCGGCCTTCGGAGCTGACGCCGAATCGACCATCGACTTCGACGAAGCGAGCCGCAGCACCGCGGCCGGCCCGTCGGCCGCGCAGGTCGGCGCGCACGTGGTGCTCGTGGATCCCGGTCTCGATCTCCAGCAACTTCCGCGGCTCTCCGAGCCGCCCGCGGGAACGGTGCTCGTCACCCTCGGTGGCACGAGCGACGTCTATGTGGTCCGGTCGTTTGGCGATGACCCCCGCCTCCGAGTACTCGCCGAGCGCGAGGTCGCCGAAGACCTCGGCGCCCCGATCGACGCTGAGGCGGTATTCGAGACCGAGGACGACCCGGAGGACGCGCACCTGGAGTTCGTCTGTCGCCTCGCCAGGATCACGGTCGAGGAGCTGTGGAACCTCGAGTGGGCGCCGCTCTCCTCGGGCAGGGGCGGGTTCTTCGGCCGTCTCTTCGGTCGCTGAGGCTCAGTTCGGATCGCGCTGAGTCACCCGGCCGGCGTCTGCCCGCGGTAGTCGCGCGAGGCGGCGATCACCTGTGCGCTCAGCTCGCTCAGCTCTGCGAGTCGATCGCCTCTGCTGCCCCGGAAATCTGGGGCAACCCGAACCAGTGGAATCTCCTCATTTCTCACACGGTGAACGTTAGTGTGCGTAACGCCCCAACGAGGGGCCGAACAGGAGACCAAGATGACTGCAAGCAGGACATTCCTTCGCCGAATCGGCTGGGGTGCATCGGGTTTGATGATGGTGGCCGCGGCGGTCGGCATGTCCGTCCCGTCCGCGTCGGCGGCCACGTCCCCTGACGGCAGGCTGTCCTTGGATGTCTTCCCGCCGCCCGGCGGATACGTCGTGGGCGTGAGGGCGGACATCACAGTGGAGGGGGTCGGCGGCTCGATGTTCCCCGTCCTCCCCCAGTCATGGGTGACCCTCAGCGACAACGGAACCTGCGTCTACTCCTTTTGGCCAGGCCAGGCCCCCTCGGGATTCAGCTACCTGTCGTGGGTACCGACCACGGCCGGTACCCACACGATCAGTATCACCCACTACGGCACAACGGTGTCGGAGACCGTCACGGTCAATCCGGCCCCCGACGGCACCCCGGTGCCGACTCAGGAGACCCCGGGATGCTCGAACGTCGGTAGCATCGATACCGGCAGCCTCGGATCCTGATCGCCCGGTCCTCGAGCAGGAGCAGCGCATGAGCACAAGCAGCATGGCTGCCTGCTGAATCGGCGGGGGTGCAGTGTTGATCGATAGAGGCGGCCGCCACACCGGCGAGCACATCGACCGGACGGTTCCCCAGGTGATGCATTCCCGTGGGAGCGGGTGACCTTCTGTGACAACGGGACCTAGCCCGGGAGCTCGTTCCGAAAACCGCAGGCCGATCGGACAAAGTAGATCCGGAACCTACGCCCAGGCGGCGCGGCTTTCGGTCGCGTGTCCCCGGAAGATGCTGGCGCTGCGTGATTTCCGGGCCGTCGCGGCTAGGCAGCGATTTGCGTCAGGGGACGACCACTTCCGTCGATACCGGAATGCTCGGGCGGTCGGTCCGCATGGTGAGCTGGACCCGTCCCGGGCCGGTACCCACATGCATGAGCATCGGCCGGGTACTCGTGTTGCCGGCGGGTACGTACTTACTCACTGTGCCGCTTTGGCCGGTGTCGAGGTTCCGCCAATCGACGATCGCAGTTACGTCGCAGGCCAGGATGGTCGGCGCCCACTCCCCCAGCGGTGAGAAGCCCTGCGCGATTCGCATTTCGACGGAATGGACGGCCCCTCGAGCCTCGGAGTATTGCCACAGGGGTCCGTCGAACGCAGTTCCGGAGGCGGTCAGCATGCCGGCGCAGATGCCATTTCCCAGCGTCCACACCGGGGCCAGTCCGACGTTTGCCTGGGCACACGATCGCGGTTCTGTGTTCGACCACCCGAGCTGGCAGGGATTGGCCGCGTCGGTGGCGCCGGCTACGCCCGGCGCCGCAACGAACATCGCTGCGCCGATGAGTCCGGTAACTGCGGCCGAAACAGATCGATGTGAAATTGACATGTCTTGATAATCGTGCGGTGCTCCGTGTTCATTACGCATCAACCCCGTAATGCTGGGGTCACCGCCTGAACCAGCGGCGCTTCGGAGTAGATCGAGCCAGCTCCATTGCCACGTCGATGAAGGACACCACGTTCTCTTCTAGGCCGTTGTCCACACGCTTGAACGCTTTGCCGATGGGGTCTGCGAATGTTCCGCCGGGGAGTTCGACGCCGGGCCATCCGCTGAGCTGGGCGGGCGGCTCAACCCATCGCGCATCAGCGTGGCGAACGAGGAGTTCGCCGAGATAGCTGCCGAACTTGAAGACGAGTTCCGCGAGGTCGTTGCTTCCGCCCTCTTGATCACGAACCTCCCCGAGGTACATATCGATGTCGCGGGTCGATGCGATGGTGAAGGGAAGGCTGTGACCGGTGTTGGCGCGAACGGAATCCGAGCATGCATTCGCGAGAAGGGGCATGTTCGCCACGGTCGGGGGCACGGGGAGTCGCAGGGGGCGACCGGAGTCCGCGTCTGGGACAGAAACCACGAGTCGAAGCTACCTGGTCAGAGGGCGTTGAACGCGGTGCGCAGGGCGGCGGCATAGGCGCGGGGGTGAGTGGTGTTGCCGTTGTGGCCACCGGGGAATTCGTGCAGGTCGCTGCCGACCAGGTCTGCCAGCGCGAAGGCGCACTCGTTGTCGAAGACGGTGCGTGGGGTCGTGCGCCCAACGGCCGCAACGATCCGGGTCGGGGTGTCGGCGAGGGCGGTGACGTCGAGGGTGTCGCCGATGACAGCGGTGAAGTCGTGCTCGACGAAGAAGTCGAAGTTGCTCGCCCGCTGAGGTGTCGTCGGCTGCGGGGTGAGGCCGGGCTCGGCGTCGGGGTTGGCGGGGTCGATGCCGAGCACCTCGGCGACCACCTTGAAGGTGGCGGCCAGTCCGTCGCGGCGGTGGACCCGCTGGATGTGCGCCAGTTCCTGCTCGTGGTGGGCGCGTCGGTCGGCGGGCAGCAGTCGCGGGGTGACGGGCTCGTGGGCGATGAGCATGCTGATCTGCCCGGGGTGGTCGACAGCCACGTGGAACCCGATGGAGGCACCCAGGCTGCAGCCGAGCATGAGCACCGGCTCATCGCTTAGGTGGGACAGCAGGCGGTGCACGTCGTCGGCGTGCTCGGCCAGGCTCACGCTTTGCGCGGGGTCGTCCAGCGTGCTCCGGGACAGGCCGCGGCGGTCGTAGGTCACCACAGTGTGATCGGCGACGAGGTGGTCGACCAGGTCCTTGCTGCGCGCGGCGTCTCCCTCGCCACTCTGGGAGATCAGCAACATCGGGCCGGTGCCGCGCACCTCGTAGTAGAGCGTGGCGCCGGCAGCCCGGAGCATGCCGGCCGTCGGGCCCGGGGCCGTGGTGGTGTCCATCGAAGGTCCTCTCGATTGGGGCCGACTCGGCCCGTGCGAGAACCACCGTAAAGCATCAGTTTTGATGAATCAATACTGATACATCAAAACTGATGTAGATTGTGGGCATGGATGGAGTCGAACTGTTCCTGCTGGGAAGGACCTTGATGAAGATCGGCGAGGAGGCCCTGCCCACCGACGGCATCGGTCCGCACTCCACCAGCGTTCGGTCCGTGCTGATCGTGGTCAGCGACGTGCGCGCACATCCCGGCAGTAGCGTCGGAGAAATCGCACAGCGCACCGGCCTTCCCCAGAGCGCGGTCTCGGCAGCGATCGCCCGGCTCCGTGACGCGGGCGCCGTCATCACCGCGCCCGACCCCGGCGACCGACGTCGACTCCTCGTCCACCCCGCACCCCAGCCCTCCGGCAGGGTGGAGGAGGTCAGGTCGAGCTCCATCGATGCCGCCCTCGCGACTGCCATCGACACCGACGACCCGCAACCGGTAGCCAAGATCGCCGGCCTCCTCGAAGAGCTCGCGCAGCACCTGACCCCGCAAGTGATCACCCGCCTACGGGGCTAGACACTCCAAGGACTGCAAATCGGGTCGAGCAGTCCCTTCCGTGACGCTCGCGCGCGTGGTGTTCTGGATGGGAGTCACCCACCCCGGCCTTCAGGACCGGAGCGGATCATCACAGTGTCAGGGAAGGCGCCATGACCACGATCCATCTCCACCAGAAAACCACCGCGACGCCCGAGCAGGTTCTTGCCGGCCTCACTGACTTCGGGCCAGGTCGCGAGGAACTCTTCGGCAGAAGCGCAGACAGTTACCTCAAGGTGCATCACGAAGGCCCCCATGAGGCCGATGTCACGGAGGGCTCGAGCGGCATCTGGGAACGCCTGCACTACGACTGGACCGACCCACACCACGTCCTGATGACGACCACCGATTCCAACTTGTGGGGTGGTGCCTCGAGCCATACCTACACTCTCACAGAGGAACCCACGGGTGGGACCGATGTGGACGTCGTCGTGGTCCGCGATGGCAAGAACCTCAAGGGGCGGCTGCTCGCGAGCGTGCTCGGAATCGTCGGCGCCCGCGTCCTGGGAAAAGGGCTCAGGAAGTCCGTCGAGGCCATCGAAGCTCGCAACGACGGCGCGAGCGGAACGAACACCCAGACGCGAGAAGAGTGAACTGAGACCAACTTCGAAGATTCCGCACCGGCGAGTGGATGGGCTCCCGAGCCAAGGGGGTGGGGCTGGCACCACCCTCAAGTGTGCGGTGAACCCCAGTGACCGCGCGGTCGCCGGTGCGGAATGGTGATCGGGTGTCGACAGCGTCGCGGCCCACCCGCGCGCACCCTCGATCGAGCTGAAGGAGCCTTCTTGCACCGCTACGCCGCCCCGCCGCGACCCGCAGGAGTATCCGGTCGCGCACTCGCCCTGCTCGTCGCCCTCGCCGCGGCGCTCGTCGTCGCCTTCGTCGTCGCCCCGCGCACCCTGGCGGCGATCGGGCCCGGCGAGGGGTTCTCAGACCAGAGGAGCCTCATCGACGCCGTCCGCGAGACGTTCGTTGCGTATTGGAGTACCGGCGACCGGGACTTCTCGCCGGGCCTGGAGGGGGTTGTCGACTACTGGGTCCGCTACCACGTGGCTAAGGGCGTGATCGCTGCGATCCTGCTGGTCGCGCTCGTTGTGCTCGGTGTTCTTCTCTGGAAGGCGTTCGCGATGGCAGGCGGCACCGGGGCGGTCAGGCGTGCCGCGCTCGCGGCGGGCGGCGTTCTGGTCACCATGCTCGCGCTGTTCTCGATGGTTGTGGTGATGGCCAACGTCCAGGGCGCCGTGGCGCCCTTCTCCTCGCTGATGTCGATGTTGCCGGTCGGCGAAACCGACGGAGAGCTCGCCGATGCTCTCGGCCAAGTCAGGCAGCAACTGGCCGACTCCCCGAGTGCCGTTGGTGACCGGACCCCTCCTGCCCTCGATGTGATGATCAGCGACTTTTCTCGATATCACGCGGTGATGGCCGTGATCGCCGCGATGGTTGCCGCCGTCCTCATCGGCCTGAGCGTGGTGTTGTGGAAGTGGTGTGCGAGCACGGAGTCGTCCGCCAGGGGTGCGAGGCGCATGTTGGGGTCGTTCGCTGTTCTCTCGGCGGTGGTGTCGCTGGGGATGATCGTTGTCGGCTTGGCAAACACGACCACCGCGGCCGATCCGACGCCGGCACTCTTGGCCTTCTTCGGTGGCGGATTCGTCTGAGCGCCAGCCAATTACCGGGTCAGTAGATCGCGGCCGAGCGCAGGAGTCAGATTGCGCCCGCTCGGCGGACTCTCCAGATCCTGCACGGGTATTCGACCAAACGCGCACCTTTGGTCGAATCAGGTGTGGGCCTGGTCATCCGATACCGTTTCTCTTGGTACGTATGGAGGGCCGCGTCGTTCTCGCGAGCACCCGAACGGGATCTGTCTGTGTGGGGGTGGGTAGCAATGCAAGCCGGTCAGCTCCGCAGTCGCGCAACCGAGGCCGTAAGTCCCGCGCCGAACGGACAATTGCCACATCGAGCGGTCCGATCGGCGGGATCTGTTCTCGGAAGCGGTCGTTACCGCCTACTCCGGCGTTGGGGTGTAACCGCCGATTTCGAGTTCTGGCATGCGATGGATCGGGTCCTGGATCGCGAGGTCGCGCTGACCATCATCGACGGTGTCAGTACGCAACTCGGCCGCTCGTCCGTCAACGAGGTCTTTGCGCGGACGGTGGTGCTGGGCCAGGTCAGGACTGGCGCTGTCGCTTCCGTTCTCGACATGGTCGACGGGGCTTCGTTCAGCGCGGTGGTCGCAGAGTGGATTCCCAGTGTGTCAGTGGATGAGGCGTCCGCCGGCTCGACGTCGGTCCTGGGTGTGGCCCGCGCGGTCGTCGAGCTTGCCGACGCCATGCGCAGGTTCCACGAGTCAGGGGTGGCACTCGCGATCGGAGACGCCGGGCGCGTGCGGGTGAGTCTGGATGGCACCGCGTACGTGGCCTTTCCGGGGACGCCCGCGTCCAGCGGGCGCGACGGCGACATTCGAGGCTTTTGCCGCGTGGTCCACACGTTGGCCGCGGGGCTCCAGAGTCCCGACGCCTTGGGTCTCATGACGAGGCGGGACGGCCCGGAGGTGACCGCGGTCGCCATTACCGACACGCTGCAGGGGATCGTCGATCAGCCACTCCCGCCGGAGGCTCCGGTTCCCGCACCGATCGCCGATGCAGAGCCGGTGATGCCCGGGGACCCGACGCGACCGGGCGCTCTGGCCGCGTTTGCCGGCATCGCAGCGGTCGCCGTGGTGCTGCTCGGCGCGATCGGGTGGCTCATCGGGACGTCCATTGCCGACCCGCCCACCTTCGAGGCCGTTGCCTCGGCCGATGAAACGAACGGAGATGGCGCACCGCCACCGCCGCCTCCACTGATTCCAGTCGCTCCGGGTGGAGCGGCCGTGTACTCGCCCCAGCAGTACCCGGACAACGCGCTCGCGAGCGGCCTTGCCATCGACGGGAATCTGGAGACGGCCTGGTCGACGGACACGTACATGCAGCAGTTCCCGCAATTCAAGAACGGTGTCGGGCTGACGGTTGCGCTACCCCCGGACACCGCCCTGCGGGGGGTGTGGATCGCATCGCCCTCCGCGGGAGCCCGCGTCGAGATACGAACCCTCCCCCCGGTCGGCGGAGCCCTCGAAGAGACCACGGTGCTGGGGGCAGCGACCCTGCAATCGGGAGTGACGCCCATTGCCCTCGTCGCTTCGGCGCCGTACTCCGGATTGACCGTCTGGATCTCAGCTCAGGCGGGGAGTGAGGGAGGCTTCCGGACTGAGCTGTCGGAGGTCGGGTTCTTGAGCTGAGGGCGCGGACGTCCCGGGTCCGTCGAGTCCGGCCAGGGCCTGCGGCAACGGGCCCCGGTGAAGCACCCCGAGACGTTGGGTGGCCCGGGTGAGGGCGACGTAGAGCTCGGCCGCTCCGCGGGGGCCCTCGGCGAGGATCCGTTCCGGCTCCACGACCAGGACGGCGTCGAACTCCAGGCCCTTTGTCTCCGATGCCGCCACCGTGCCCGGCATGTCCGCCGGCCCTATCACGATGCTGGTGCCTTCGCGCCCGGCTTCGTCCCGAACGAATTCTTTGATGGCAGAATCCAATTCGTCCGTGGAGACCCGCCTGGACCACGGCCGGACGCCGCAGGCGCGGACGGACTCCGGGGCCTCGACTCCGGGTGCGAACTCCGCGAGCAGCGCGGCGGCGAGGGTCATGATCTCGGCCGGGGTGCGGTAGTTCACCGTCAGCGACCGGTAGACCCAGCGGCCGGGCACGTACGGCTCGAACATCGTGTCCCACGAGGTCGCGCCTGCCGCCGAACGGCGTTGGGCGAGATCGCCCACCACCGTGAAGGATCGGTCCGGGCAGCGCCGCATCAGCACCCGCCAGTCCATCTCGGACAGCTCCTGGGCCTCGTCGACCACGATGTGCCGGTACGTCCAGTCCCGGTCCGCCGCAGCGCGTTCGGCGAGATCCCTGGTGTCTCGCTCGACGAATCGATCGGCGAGGTCCTCGGCGTAGAGCAAATCCGTCGCGAACAGGTGATCGTCGTCGTCCATGTGGTCCGCACGGCCGACCATGAGGTCGAGCACGCCGGCCGCGTACGCCGCCTCGGCCTCGGCCTCGGCCTTCCGTTCCCGCGCGGCGGCCTGCTCGGCGCGCGGGTCCGGGCCGAGCAGGTCGACCAGTTCGTCGAGCAGCGGCACGTCCGACACCGTCCAGGCATCACCCTCGGCGCGCAGCAGTGCCTGGCCGGCGCCCGCCGCGCGCAGCCGTTCGGGTGACGTGTACAGCTGTGCCAGTAGTGCTTCCGGCGTCAGGATCGGCCAGAGTTCGTCGAGCGCGGCGGTGAACGCGTCGTTGCCGGCGAGCTCGGCGACCAGGTCGGCCCGCAACTCCTCCCACGCCTGCTCGTCCTTCCGGGTCAGCCAGCCCCGGCCGATCCGGCCTATCGCCCGTTCGGTGAGTACGTAGGTCACGATGTCGGCGAACACGGCGCGGGCCTCGTTGTGCGGCAGCCCGCTCGCGCGCGCCTCCTCCCTGGCCCACGCCGCGGTCTCTGCGTCGATCCGCACCGTGACGTCCGATAGATCGATCGGCAGCGGATCCCCTGGCAGTCGCTGCCGATCGGCGATCGCGGCGGCGAGGATGTCCAGGATCCTCAGCGAACCCTTGAGCCGCGTGGCTTCCGGGGCATCCTCGGCGGTGACGCGCAGACCGGGCACGAGGTCGCCGGTGGTCATGAACACCACGTCGGACTCGCCCAGCGACGGGAGAACGCGGCCGATGTGGTTCAGGAAGGCCGGGTTCGGCCCGACCACGAGCACGCCGTGGCGTTCCATCCGCTCCCGCTGGGTGTAGAGCAGGTAAGCGACGCGGTGCAGCGCCACGACGGTCTTCCCGGTGCCGGGGCCGCCCTCGATCACCAGCACCCCTGGGTGGTGGAGCCGGATGATCCGGTCCTGTTCGGCCTGGATGGTCGCCACGATGTCGCGCATGCCCTCGCCGCGCGGCGCGTTGACAGCCGCGAGCAGGGCGGAGTCTCCCCGGTCATCGTCGGCGGCACCATCGGGGCGGCCGAGGACCTCATCGGTGAAATCGGCGACCTGACGCCCGTGGCCGTGGAACTGGCGGCGCCTGCGCATGCCCTCCGGACTGGCGGCGGTGGCGACGTAGAACGCACGCGACGCGGGTGCCCGCCAATCGAGCAGCAGCGGTTCGAACTCGTTCGCCTCGTCGAAGATGCCGATCCGGCCGATGTACGACTGTTCGCCCGACAGGGCGTCCAATCGGCCGAAACACAGCCCGTTGTCGGCCACCTCCAGCCGATTCACCTCCCTCGCCAGCGCGTGCACCTCGGCATCGCGGTCGACGAGTGTCCCGCCGTTCTCGGCGTCGATCGGGCCACGGAGCGCCGCGCTGTACCGACCCTTCACCCGCGCGCGCTCGGCGTCGAGCCGCGCGTAGAGCTCGGCCACGTGGCTCCGTTCGGACCGCAACTCGTCCTCGTATCCCTGAGTTGACATGTGCCTCCCATTTCCGCAGGTTCTGGCTTCGGCCAGCGATTCTGCGGCACCACCCGGGTCTTGCCGCAAGCCCCCCGGTGCGCTATACATTGAAAGTGGAAAAGGGTACGGACTCCTTTCCATTCTTCGTCCGGACGGACAACCCCCTCGAGAAGTGGCGTCGCGATGTGCGCCTGGCATGAGCAATTTCGTGCTGTAACGGAACGCGCTGTGCTGCCGACAGTTCTGTTGTATTACAAACAAACAGGGAGGGAAGCGCATGGGTTCGGCGACTGATGCTTTGGAATGGATCCGCGAGGGATACCTGGCCGGTGATCCACTGCGATCTGCACTTTTCAACGGCGTGTTCTGGATCACGATGCCACTGCAACTGCTGCTGGGCCAGCCCTTCTAGCCCGTGGTCTGCACCAGATCTCGAAGCCGCCCCTCCCGATCGCGGGAGGGGCGGCTTTTTTGACGCAGCCCGCTGGGGCAGCCGAGCTCGGAACGCGCCGGCACCACCTCGGATCAGGCGCGCGGGTCGCGCCCGAGGTAACGAAGCAGCTCGGCGACCGCGGTATCATCCGACTCGTCCTCGACCACCGCGGCGTATGCGCCCCACTGGCGCAGCGGCTCAACGATCTCCGCCTCGATGCCACTGCCGGGCGCCGGATGCGCGGTGCGTGCCGCGGTGAGGAGGTAGCCGGCGAGTTCATCGGTCAGCGGCGACGGCTGGCCGGTTGCGACCGCGATATCCCAGGCGTGCACGGCGGCGTCCAGCGCGGCCATGACCGCGGCGATCGGGGTCGCGAGCGCGCCGTGCGGAAGTGGGGTCGGGACGGAATCGGTGTCGTCGGCGACGGTCGCCCACGCGGCGGCGGTCTGTTCGATCGCCTCGCGCACCAGTGCCGCTGCCGAGCCGTCGATGGCGCCGGAGGGGTCGAAGGGGTTGTAGGCGGGTCCGACCCCGACGCCGAGGGCCTGGGCGAAGGCGAGCTGGTCGCCCGCGGCGTGCTGGATCACCTGCGTGACATTCCATTCCGAGCACGGGGTCGGCAGTTGCCACTGCTGGTCGCCGACTCCTGCGACGACGCCTTCCAGCGCCGAGTAGGAGGTCGAGAGCACGTCGCGCCACGCGGGGCGCAGGGTCGCGGTGGCGTCGGCGGCGGTGGTGAGGTTCATGGCTGACCTTTCGTCGTGCTTCCTTGGTGTGACCTGAGCCTATGGGGCCATTAGGCTGGATTCGTTCCTAATAATTTCGGAGGTGAATGTGGCGCCAACCACAACGCGCGTCCTGCGCCTGCTCTCACTGCTGCAGGACCGCGCGCACACCGGCAGGGAGCTGGCCGAACGGCTCGACATCACCGATCGCACCCTGCGCAACGACATCCAGCGACTGCGCGAACTCGGCTACCCGGTTCACGCTGAACGCGGCGCCATCGGGGGCTACCGGCTCGGCCGCGGCTCGACGATGCCGCCGCTCCTGCTCGATGACGACGAGGCGGTGGCGGTCGCCGTCGCGATCGACCTCGCCGCGGACGGCTCCACCGGCATCGCGGGCATCACCGAAAGCGTCACGCGCGCCCTGGCAAAGCTGGAACAGATCCTGCCGAAGCGGCTGCAGCGTCAGGTGACAGCACTGCGGAACGCCACTGCCCTCGGGCCCGCGACCACCGGCTCGCGAGAACCGGACGCCCCGGTGCCCGCCGCGGTGCTCACCGCTCTTGCGGGGGCGATCCGCGATACGACCGCGGTGTCCATCGAGGTCGAGAGCGACACCGTAGAAGTCGAGCCGTACCGCCTGATCAACTGGCAGCGTCGCTGGTACCTGGTCGCCTACGACATCGGAACCCATTCCTGGCGAGCGATTCCCGTCGCACAGGTGCGCCAGGCAACCGCGGGCAGCCGCAGGTTCGGGCCCCGCGCGCTGCCCGACGAGGACCTGGTCGCCTTCGTCATGCGCCACATCGCGAGCACCGGCTGGAAGGTGCACGCCCGCGTCACCGTGCTCGCGCCCGCCGAGACGGTGATCGCCCGCATCAATCCCGCCGTCGGCGTGGTGGAGGCCGTCGACGCGGACAGCTGCGTCCTGCTGACAGGCGCGGACGCCCTGGAGACCATCGCCATCTACCTCAGCATGCTGATGATGGACTTCCGCGTCGACGGCCCACCGGAACTGGTCGCGCATCTGCGTACGCTGGCCCGGCGGTACTCCGCCTCGGTGGAATCGGCACCGTAGCGGGAGCCGGTTCAGCGACCCGAGCTGGGTTCGCCGAACCAGGACGAGAGCGCTTGCCGCAGCGCGGGCGCGGCGGCATCGGCGGACTCGTCGATGCCGGCCGCCCAGGCGATGTGGGCGTCCGGTCGGATCAGCAGGGCGTCGGCCGGTCGATCGTCGGTCTTCGCGGTGTGGATGTCGATGCGGTGCTCCCAGTCCTGTGCTACCTCGCGGAGGTCGGGGCGGTCGGCGAGGTCGAGGAGAGTGGGCCGACCGGGGTGCATGAGCTCGGCGACGCTGGTGATGCCCTGGTCGGTGTGCAGGATGAGGTTCGGTGCGAAGGTGCCGGCCAGGGCGTGGTGGTCGGAACCTGGCATCGGGTAACGAATGTCGGTGTGGCCGACGAGGGATCCCATGCGGCGCAGTGCCGGCTCGTCGGCGAGCAGTTCCTGGAAGACCTGCCGAAGCGCGTCGGCGGCTGCGTCGTGTCCGCGCCGCAGCGCCACCTGGGCTCGGGTCTGGAGCCGCGCACGCCCGCCGGCGTAGTGGCGCTCGTCGTGATAGGTGTCCAGCAGTCCGGCCGGTGCCCAGCCGTGGATGTCGGCACCCAGCTTCCAGGCGAGATTGACCGTGTCGAGCATGCCGACGTTCAGCGCGGTGCCGGTGGCGGGAAACAGATGGGCCGCATCGCCGGCCAGCAGGATCCGCCCGGCGCGGTACCGCTCGGCCTGCCGATCCTTGAACGTGTAGCGCGACAGCCGAATCGGCTCTCCCAAGGGGAGATCCGCGCCGAGCACGCGTCGGGCACTGTCGCCGAGCTCGGTCAGGGTCAGCGGCTCGTCGTCGTCGTATTCGGTGGTTTCGCCCTCGGTGGTCTGCAGCGACAGCACCCCGGAGCCGGCCGCGAAGGCGAACACGCCGCGGTCGGTTCGGGTGAACCCGGCCTGGATCCTGCCCAGCCCGGGCACATCGATGTCGCCGTTGTCGAGCGCGGTCACCGAATCGTGCAGGGCGACCTGAGCGAACCTGTTGACCTCTGGATAGGTGGTGCCGGGGAACGGGATACCGGCCATGTCCCGGATCCGGCTGCGCCCGCCGTCGCAGCCAACCAGGTATCGGGCAGTCACCCGGAACGGCCCGTCCGGCCCGCGCACGTCCGCGGTGACCGATGCGTCGTCCTGACTCACGCCGACCACCTCGTGTCCGCGGCGGATGTTGGCGCCGAGCTCGCAGGCGTGCTCGTCGAGCAGTCGCTCGATCTCCATCTGTGGGATCGGCAGCGCCCGCATCGGCGGGTCCGCCATGTCCGTGAAGTCCAAATACAAACCAGCGAAAGGGAATCGGGGTGCAATGTTGGGGTCGCCGCTGGCTGCTTCGAACCGTTCCAGCAGACCTCGGTAGCGCAGCAGGTCCAGGATCCGCCCGCCGATGCCGCTGGCCTTCGGGATGTCGCGAATCTGAGGCTGTCGCTCCAGCACCAGAGTTCGCACTCCGGCCAGGCGCAGCTCACCCGCCAGCATCAGGCCGGCCGGGCCTGCGCCCACGATGATCACGTCGGTGTCCGTCACTGGCATTTTGTTGACTCCCGTTTCCTCAGTTCTGACTCAGGCCAGCGATTCTGCGTCATAACCCGGGTCTTGCGGCAAGCCCCCCGGTGCGCTATATCTTGAAAAGGGGAAAAGCCGTTGGGTGATCGCTTCTTCCTCGTTGGGGGAAAATAGTCCGGTGTTCCGTTTTGCTCGTCTCAGACGCTCCGGTGGTGCTCATGCGCCCTATGAACCGCGAGACCTGTTGCGCGCCTATGAGCATCACGCGACACGAGAGGTTCGGCCGAGCTCCGGCGAGCTGCTGATCGTGATCCCGCTCGGCGACGAGCACACCCTGGAGATCACCATCGTCGATCCCACGGCGGACTGGATCGAGTCGAGAATCCGCGGGCTCTGCGCCTCGTTGGCGGAGATAGACCGCCGCGCCCAACGTGTTCTGCGTGGCGAGTTCCGCATCGGCTGGATCGAACTCGACTCGGCAAACCACGGCCTCATCGACTACTGGGCCACCGGGGTGAACAGTGAATATGCCATCGACATCTCGTGGACCGGAGATGCCTGGGTGGAATCGCCTGCCGCTCGCTGACCAGGCCCCCGATCGTGTAGCCGACCGGGGCTCTACAAGGCCGGAGTGTCCCTTCTCGGTCGCGGGCCGAGGTCACGTTCCTTGGCGGCCCAGGCCGTCGGACTCACGCCGAACTGTCGGCGGAACCAGCGCGAGAAGGCGCTCAGATCCGAGAATCCGAGTTCGCCTGCGATGTCGGTGAGGTTCCTGTCCCCGCGTGTGATGTACCGCCGCGCGAGGTCTGCACGTACCGAATCGACTACGGACGAGTAGGTTTCGCCCGCCTGGGACAGGTGTCGATGCAGGGTCCGCCTGTCCATGCCGAGACTGCGCGCGATACGGGCTGCAGTGCACCTTCCGCCCGGCAGGAGGGCTTCGATGATGTCGCGGACACGTCCGACGGCGGAAGCATCCTCGGGTGGCGCGAGCAGATCCAGGTACTGCCGTGCGTAGGGCTGGAACATCGGGTCGGACAGCGGGTTTACGGAGTCGAGATCGCTCGAATAGAGCACGAAGCCGTTGAAGTCCTGTTCGAACGCGATGTCCGTCCCGAACGCGCGGTGATGGACGTCGAGCGTTGGCGGTGCGTCGTGGACGAAGCACGTGGACAGTGGCCGCCAGCCCTCGGGAAGGAACGCGCCGAGGATCCGGGCCAACGACGCGATGACCAGTTCGATGGACTGGCGACCGAGTGTCATCCCTGGCGCGGGCTCGATCCGCAGGGAGGCAAGCCCGTTCAACTCGACGAGCCGAATCCGAATCGCCTCATTGTGTACCCGCATATGACGGAGGATGAGCGCGATCGCGCTCCGGACGTCGGGCTCTTCCCTGGCGGCCAAACCCACGGCTCCGAGTATCGACACGCCCCTTCCGTCCGCCATCTTGACCGCGAAGGCTACGCAGGACGTGGCCAGAGCTGTGCGCTCCAACAGCGCGTCAACGCGCTCCGCGGGAAGCCACGTGTTCGGCAGGGCCAAGGCCGTCGGGTCGATGCCAACCGCACGCATGAACGGATCGGGGTCCGAGCCGAGGGACTGCGTCAACTCGACGTATCCGGTCAGAGCCGAACTCCGCACCTTCAGCACCGTCATCGATCCCCTGTCCCAAACTGTCAAAGAATGTGTCCCAATGGGTCAAGTGATGGCGACCCAATCCGTATAGCGTGACCTGAGTCACCCGCACTTGTCGAATCCGTCCACACGGTCGCTCCTCGCGGGCAGATCCCCTGGTTCAGGACCGCAGCGAGCTCTCCGAACCAGCCATATCCGAGACGCGTCGCCCAACGCGCTCTTCAAGAACAGGAGCACGCATGGAACTGGAGCCCCAGGAGTCCACGCCGTCCCGAGACGTTCCCGGCGCAGGCAACCGCTCGAGGATCTATCCGTGGGTGGTCTTCGCCCTGATCCTCGGCCTCATGATGTCGGACTACATGTCCCGCCAGGTTCTCAGCTCGGTCTTCCCGGTACTGAAAGCCGAGTGGCACCTGTCGGACTCGCAACTTGCGGGTCTGACCAGTGTCGTGGCCCTGACTGTCGGTGTGCTGGCGCTGCCGATTTCGCTGGTAGCCGACCGTTGGGGTCGCGTCAGGAGCGTGGTGGTCATGGCCGGCATGTGGAGCGTTGCCACGATCCTGTGCGCCGCGGCGGGAAACTACGCGCAGTTGTTCGGCGCACGATTCCTGATCGGGTTCGGTGAGGCCGCCTACGCGAGCGTGGGCATGGCCGTGATTCTGGGAGTCTTCTCCCCACGACTGCATGCCTCGCTCAGTGGCTCCGTCATCGGCGCAGGGTTTCTCGGCTCGGTCGTGGGTGTCGCGCTCGGCGGCATCCTCGCGGATCGGCTCGGCTGGCGAGGGGCGTTCGTGATCATGGCGGCCTTCGGCCTGTGCCTGGTCGTTCTGTTCCGGATCCTCGTCAACGAGCAGCGACTGGCGCGTCATGCCGCTGATCAGCAGATTCCCGGGACGCGCGATCCAGGGAATGGACGCGCGCCCATCTCGAGTCTGTTCACCAATGCGTCGCTGACCTGTGCATATGTCGGTGCGGGAATGCAGTTCTTCGTCGCGGGTGTGCTGCTTGCCTGGCTTCCCAGCTACTTCAACCGTTACCACGACATGGCGGCCGCGGATGCCGGATTGGCGGCCTCGGCCTTCGTGCTCTTGATCGGTGCGGGAACGGTGCTCTGTGGCGTCGCTGCCGACCGGATCGGGCGGCGGCGACCCGAACGCAGGTGGAGTGCCGCGATCGCGTACGGCGCCATCTCGATGGTGTGCCTGATGATCGGCTTCCAGCTCGACAACGGGCCGGCGCAGCTGACGTTGATCGGAATCGGGGCATTCTTCTGCTCCGGATTCACCGGTGCCACAACGGCGGTCGTGGCCAGCTTGACCCACCCGTCGATCCAGGCCTCGGCCTTCGGCGTGGGCACCCTCGCGAACAACGTCTTCGGACTGGCGCTCGGGCCGCTCGTCGTCGGGCTGATGTCCGATCGGCTGGGTCTGCTCGGCGCATTGCAGTGGGTTCCGCTCGCCTCCGTCCTGTCGATCGTGGTCTTGGTCCTCGGCGTGAGGCTCTACCCCGGCGGTCTCCGCAAGCTTGCCTCGGTGGCGCTGAAGACCTCCGGCGAGACATCGGAAGCCCCGGCAGACGCGCTCGTGTCCCCGGCCTAGATCACCACGCTCATCGGAGTCTGTCGTCGCCGGGGGCGTCGAGACGGCTCGTCTATCCACTCACTGAAGGAGAGCAGAACGTTGCAGCAGCTACTCGACAAGGTTGCCGTCGTCACCGGGGCAGCACAGGGCTTGGGCAGGTCGATTGCCCTGGCCATGGCGCAGGAAGGCGCAGACCTGGTGCTCTGCGACGTGCAGGAGGACAGGCTGAACGAGGTCTCCGCGGAGATCGAGGCCCTCGGCCGCAAGAGTCTGCCCATCCGGTGCGACGTCTCCTCGCGGGAGGAGGTCTCGGCGATGTTCGCCCGCGCAGGCGAGCAGTTCGGGACCGTCCACATCCTCGTCAACAACGCCGCCCGCGTGCCGAACTCCCCGGCCGACGAGGTTCGTCGCAACAAGCACTACGCCTACATCACAACGCCGATGGAACGCCAGTCCCTCGGCATCACCAGCAGCCTCACTGACGACGACTGGCTCAAGTGGTGGGGCGTCAACGTGCACGGCGTCTTCTATTGCATCCGTGAAGCATTGAAGTTCATGGAGCCCCAGGGTTACGGGCGCATCATCAACATCGCATCGATCGCCGGTACCTCCGCGGCCAGCACCCACAGCCCCGGCTACTCCGCCAGCAAGGCCGCCGTGGTGAGCCTGACCAAGACCGTCGCGCTCGACGTCGCCGGTGCCGGCATCTACGCCAACGCCATCGCCTGCGGAGGCGTCTTGACGCCTCCTTTCCAGGAATACCTCGACGGGGCCACCGAGGAGCAGAAGCGCAGCCTCTACCAGATCGTTCCCGTTGGCCGACTCGGTACTCCCGAGGAGTACGCCTCCCTCGCCGTCTACCTCGCAGGCGAAACCCACTACCTCGTCGGCCAGGTCATCAGCCCCAATGGTGGCGCCGTCATCTGACCGCCACCGCCCCGCGGTTCCATCGAAAACCACATCCCAACAACTCTTTCCAGAGTCACCGACAGGAGCACCACATGCACTTCCACGACGACGCCCTCTTCCCGGAGAACCAGGAGAAGCTGGTCATCACGGCTGCGCCGTACGGGCCCGAGTGGGAGCCCAACGACTTCCGTGAGGACCTTCCGCTGACCATGGACGAGCACGTCCAGCAGGCCGTCGACTGCTACGAGGCCGGCGCGTCGGTGCTGCACATCCACGTCCGTGAGCTCGACGGCAAGGGCAGCAAGCGTCTCTCGAAGTTCAACGAGCTGCTCGGCCGGCTGCGCGAGGCCGTCCCGGAGATGGTCCTGCAGGTCGGCGGCTCGATCTCGTTCGCTCCGGAAGGTGAGGGCGCCGAGGCCAAGTGGCTCTCCGATGACACCCGGCACATGCTCGCCGAGCTCGACCCCAAGCCGGACCAGGTCACGATCGCGATCAACACCAGCCAGATGAACATCGCGGAGCTGTTGACCGCGGACGACATCGCGGGCACATCCCTGGCGCGTCCGGAGCTACAGGAGACGTACCGGGAGATGACGATCCCGGCCGGCCCGGGTTGGGTCGAGGAGCACCTGCGCCGCCTACAGACCGCCGGTATCCAGCCCCTGTTCGCGCTGACCGGCATCACCGGCCTCGAGAGCGTCGAGCGGCTCATCCGCCGCGGCGTCTACACCGGTCCGCTGAATGTGACCTGGACCGGAATCGGCGGCGGCATGGAGGGGCCGAACCCGTACAACATCATGAACTTCATCCAGCGCGTCCCGGACGGCGCGGCCCTGACCCTGGAGTCCCTCATGCGCAGCGTGCTGCCCGTCAACACGATGGCGATCGCGATGGGCCTGCACACGCGCTGCGGTAACGAGGACACCATCTGGGGCCGCAAGGGCGAGAAGATGACCTCGGTCCAGCAGATCCGGCAGCTGGTCCGCATCGCCGGTGAGCTCGGACGCGAGGTCGCCACCGGCAAGGACGCCCGCGACATCTACAAGATCGGCACCACCTATGCCGACGCCGACGAGACCCTCGCCAAGCTCGGTTATGCGCCGAACCGGCGCCCGGGTCAGGTCGGGTTCACCCACCACGCCTGATCAGCGACAGCGCCTCGCCGAATTCTGCCCCCATCTAGGAGTGTTACGTGATCAACGGCCTGACCATGGATGACTATCCGCTCTCGCTGACCGCGGTGGTCGAGCGAGCCGAGCGATTCCACAGTGGAAAGGATGTCGTCTCACGCCGCCCCGACGGCAGCATCGCCCGGACCACTCTCGGGGCGTGTGCCCGGCGCTCGCGTCGGCTCGCCACCGCGCTGGCCGAACTCGGCGTCGGCGACGGCGACCGGGTTGCCACGCTGCTGTGGAATCAGGCCGAGCACCTCGAGCTGTACTTTGCGGTCCCGGCGATGGGGGCGGTCGTGCACACGCTGAACCCGCGTCTGCACGCCGACGAGCTCGCCTTCATCGTTGGCGACGCACAGGACCGGGTGATCGTCGTCGACGAATCGCTGCTCGATGCGTTCGAAGGCTTCCGCGGTGCTCACCGTTTCGAGCACGTCGTCGTCGTCGCGCACGGCGAGTCGGCACCGGAGGGGATGCTCGACTACGAGGCCCTGATCGACGGGGCCGAGTCGATGGAGTGGCCGGTTCTCGACGAAGGACGCGCCGGCGCAATGTGTTACACGTCCGGCACCACGGGGCGCCCGAAGGGCGTGGTGTACTCGCACCGGGCGCTGGTGCTCCATTCGCTGACCGCGGCACTGCCCGACGCGTTGGGGGTGTCGACGCAGGACACCCTGCTTCCGGTCGTGCCCATGTTCCACGCCAACGCCTGGGGTCTCCCGTACGCGGCCGCGCTGCTCGGCGCGCGGCTGGTCCTGCCCGGGTCGAAGCTGGACCCGGTCAGCGTGCTCGACCTGATCGCTGACGAGAAGGTCACCATGACGGCGGGGGTGCCGACGGTGTGGATGGCGATGCTCGACGCGCTCGACTCCCAACCGCAGCGCTGGGACCTGCGCCACCTCGACCGGCTGATCGTCGGAGGGGCGGCGGTGCCGCGCAGCCTGCTCGAGGGATACGACCGCCACGGTCTGACGGTGGTCCAGGCCTGGGGAATGACAGAGACCGCACCGCTGGGCACCGTCAGCCGGCTCCCCTCGGACCTTGACGAGAGCGAGAAAGACGACCAGTACGCGTTCCGAGCCAGGCAGGGTATCGCGATGCCGTTCGTCGACATCCGAGCCCGCAGTGAGGACGACGGGTTCATCGAGTGGGACGACCTGGCCATGGGCGAGCTCGAGGTGCGCGGGCCGTGGGTGGCGGCCGGCTACCACAACGGCAAGGGCGCCGACAGCTTCACCGATGATGGCTGGTTCCGCACGGGCGACATCGTCCGCATCGACCATCGCGGCTGCATCCGGATCTGCGACCGCTCCAAGGACCTGGTCAAATCCGGGGGCGAGTGGATCTCGTCGGTCGATCTCGAGAACCATCTCATGGCGCACCCGTCGGTGGCGGAGGCCGCGGTGATCGCCGTGCCCGACCCGCGTTGGGGCGAGCGTCCCCTGGCGGTGGTGGTTCTCCGGGATGGCATGGCGGCAGATCCGGAGCCGCTGCGCGAGCATCTGTCGACCGAGTTTGCGCGGTGGCAGCTCCCCGAACGGTTCGAGTTCGTCTCGGCCATTCCGAGAACGGCCACGGGCAAGTTCAAGAAGCTCACTCTGCGCGAGCAGTTTGCGACGGCCGACGGACTCTGACGGTGTCTGCGGCCGGTGGTCGACTGACCGCCGGCCGCCGGTCTGCGAGCATGGTCGAATGGAGCATCCGTCCGCTGAACATGCCTTTGCCACTCTTCTCGGTGAGAGTGCTGTTCCGCTCCTGAAGGAGCAGGGGTTCCGGAAGCGAAAGCTGACTTTCACGCGGGAGCGGGATGGTCTGGTCGACGTCATCAACCTGCAGCGGTCGGCGGGCAACAGCCACGAGTCGATCCGGTTCTACGTCAACTGCGGTGTCTACTCGGTGGAGTTCGACCGGGTCATCGGACGGACACCCCAGCAGCGACCGTCCGAGGTCGACTGCCAGTACCGGCGCCGGATCGAGAGCATCGCGACCGGGATCGGGCCGCACGTGACCATGCACGCCGACACCGACGTTCCCGCGGCCGCCGACGAGCTCCGCGCGGCACTCACCAGTGCGCTGGCGGTGATGGGTCAGCTTCGCGGCCCCGACGACATCGCTCGGTCCGTGGGGTCTGACATCGACTTCGACGTCCTCCGCTATCGACTCGCCACCCGCGACGAGTCCGGTGCACGCGAGCAGTACATCAGAGCGCGGTCCCGTTTCGGTGCGGAGGACCGCTGGCCGCGCCTCGAGGAGCAGTTCCGAAAAGCGGCGGACTTCTACGACGTAGCCATCCTCGACCGCGAACCAAGGTAGGGAGCGGTCGTGGCCCGGCCCGGATCGAACGATCGTGGGCCGGGCCGGGATTCGCAGGCACGCCGGCGGATCCGGAATGGTCACGCGACCAGCGCATGCTCCCGCGCACCCTGGCTAGGCCAGCGCCGGTGCTCGGCGTCGATGACGTACACGTGGGTGTGCCGGTAGAGACGCTCGCCCACGCGGGCGGCGTCGGTCAGTCGGGCGGCGTCGATGGTCCCGGCCTCGTGCAGGTGGGTGATCTCCGCCGGGTCATGACGCGGCCACATCCGCACGGCCACCGTGATCCCGATGCCTGCGATCACGGCCAGCGTCATCCAGGTGGTGGTGAGACCGGCGGCGGTCAGCCACCCTGCGATCGGGTAGGTGAGCAGCCAGGCCAGGTGCGACAGCGAGAATTGGGCGGCGAAGAGTGCGGGCCGGTCGGCGGATTGCGACGAGCGCCGCAGTACCTGCCCGGTCGGGGTGAGCACCGCCGCGGTACCCGCGCCGACCACGGCCCACACCGCGATCGCCCCGCCCCAGCGCCAGTCGCCCGCATCGACGGCCGACAGGGCGACGGCTGCTCCGAGTCCGGCGATCAGGGTGGCGGCACCGGTAAGCATCACGGGCCGGGCGCCGAGCCGGTCGAGGAACCGCGGTAGCGACAGCGCGACGATCATCGTGCCGACCCCATTGGCGGCCAAGAGCATTGCTACTCCCGACTGGGTACCGTCGAGCGTGTCACGGACGTAGTTGACGGTGTTGACCATGATCACCGAACCAGCGGCGGCGACCACCAGGTTCAGGCCGAGTAGGCCGCGTAGCCGCGGCGTGGCGGCGAAGATCCGCATGCCCACCGCGATCCGGTCCCGGAACGTGTCCGCGTTGGCGGAACGGGCGTTCGGGATGCGGGTCGCGATCACCAGGGCGGCCGATACCGCGAATCCGACTGCGGTGCCGACGAACAACCAATGGAAGCTGATCAGGGTCAGGGCCGCCGCGGCCAGCATCGGGCTCAGCAGGGTCTCCATCGTCGCGGCGAGCTGCGCGGCCGACAGCGCCCTGGTGTACTCGCGCTCGTCCGGCAGGATGTCGGGGATGATCGCCTGGTAGGTGGGGGTGTACGCGGCCGAGGCGGTTTGCAGCACCGCGATCAGTGCGTAGATCTGCCAGATCTCGTCGATGAACGGCAGTGCCAGCACTACGGCGGCGCGAATCAGGTTGAGCCCGAACAGGAACAGCCTGCGTGGGAAGCGGTCGGCGTGGGCGGCGACGATCGGCGCCACCGTGACGTACACGAACATCTTGATCGTCAGCGCGGTGCCCAGCACGGCGGCCGCGTCGGCACCGGCGAGCTCATAGGAGAGCAGTCCCAGTGCGACGGTGGTCAAACCCGTACCGAACAGGGCCGACACCTGGGCGGTGAACAGTCGCAGGTAGTCGCGGTTGGTGAACAGAGATGTGATCAACGGCTTTCGCATCGCGAACACTTTCTTCGAATGTGTGAAATGAGCGGGGTGGGTCACGGGTTCGTCGACAACTGCAGGTGTACATGGGTCCTCCTCCGGGGATGGTGCTTCAGTGCTGGTGGGCGGTGGCCCCGAGGGTGAACGCCGCGGTGCGGACGGTGTCGCCGTGCTTGAAATCGAGGAAGAGTCGGTAGGTCCCGGGGCCGGGTACCGCCGTGTGGAAGGTGATGTCGGGGCCGGAGGCCGTGACCCCATCGCCGGGTTCGCCGTTCGGGTGAACGTGGATGTAGGCCAGGTCGCCGGCTCGGAGCACCACCAGGTGGCCAAAGGCGGCCAGGTAGGGCTGCAGATCGGTGACCGGCCGGCCGTCCTTGCACACGGTGAGTGTCAGCAGTTCACCGTCTCCGGGAGCGAGATCCCCGTCGAGGACGACCTCGTAGCCGTCGACGACCGCGGTGCGGGTCTGGCCCGGCGTCGGTCGCGGATCGTAGGCGCCCGAGACGGCGAGATCCGCGCCCAGGGTGATCGTTCGCCCGAGCAGGGTGGGCGAGATGTCGGTGAACACGCGGTAGGACCCAGCCTCCAGCAGGTTCAGTCGAACCGACCAGGTGCCGTCGGCAGCGAGTTCGGGGTGCACGTGCCAGAACCCGGTCAGCTCGCGCTGCACCACGATCAGGTGCAGGTCCCGATCGTGGATCGGGGTGTAGTCGGTGACCGGTCGACCGTCCGGGCCGAGGATGCGGAACCGGAAGTCGACGTCGCCCCGGCCGACGATGGTCTCGGCGAGGTCGAGTGTGTATCCGTCCTGCGTGATCTGGAGACCTCCCGGTGCGCTCGCGCCATGGGCGTGGTGCGCGGCGGGGGTGTGGTGTGCGTGGGCGGTGTGGTCGCCCTCACCGTGACCTGCGTGTACCGCGGCCGCCGGGTGCCCTTGGTGGTGATGAGCAGTGTGATCGGTATGTGCGGCCTGGTGGTTGCCATGCGTGTGGGTGTTCATGTCTCGGCCTCTCGTCGTGTGGTGTTCCCGTCGACCGAGATAATACCCACTGGGGGTATGTGCAAGGTGGCAAAATATGGTGCGGGTCACATGCGGTGCCCGCCGGATCGTGGATCGGAGCCGGCCGGATGGGGTGAGCCCGGCAACCGCAACTCCGCTCCGCCTCGAATCGGGGCGGAGCGGATCAGCGGTGTCACCAGCTACGTGCCCCGCCCGGGTGTGGGTGCCCGCCCAACGAGGCGGTGATCACCGCCACCGGCGTTCGCGACGCGTACAGGTTGGCGCGTTCCTGCGGGGTCAGGTTGCGCTGTCCCCACAGCCGGTTCGCCGCGCGTCGAATCGTGTGCAGCATCGCGGACTCGCGTGCCGACGAAATAGGTTGCGTGATAACAAAAGCCACGGTTTTCTCCTGTCTGAGGAGCCGGTCCCATGGCAGAGACGATGCAGGTCCGTCGAGTTGACGCCGTGCCGGAACTCAGCCGAGGCAACTGGAGTGCTCACGACGAGGCCGGGATCGGGCTACCGAGGCGTCAGGTCGCAGAATGCCGATGCTGCGCCGGGGCCGGTTCGGAACGAAATGAAAGTCCTACACGGATACGGACTATCGCTGATACTCACTGCGTTCCTCACCTCCTCGCAGACAGGACGCACGCGGGCGTCGACTCGCACACGGGGAGGGCGCCGGGACGACAACTGTCCCGGTCGGGCACCCCTCTCGTCAGAGCTTCGGCACTGCACGACGTGTCCCGATACGATCGGGAAGCCACTTTGGATAGACCCTTAATCCGGGAATACCTGTCCTGACCTTGGGCGTCTGTCGACGTCGTCAGATCAGTGGCCTGTGTTCATGCAGGAGCCTCGCCTAGCGAGGTGCTTACGCCGACCATGGTGCCGACACCCGCGATATATGTCAAACCGCAAGGGCGATGGCACACCAAGATCATTCCGATAGCGGAAATTATTGCTGGGAAATGCATTTCGCTTCGTGGCAACCCAATTCTGCAGTTGGACAACAGCATTTGGATCTCCGCAGTGGCTAATGCGCGCTCCGGCGCATCGTGGAGGGCGGTGATCAGTGGATGCAGGTTGACATCCGCCGCTCGCAATGATTGCCTGTCGGCGCAGCACCTCGTTAGGTGAGGCGTCTGCACGAACACAGGCCACTGATCTCACGACGTCGAGAGACGCCCAAGGTCAGGACAGGTCTCCCCGGCTTAAGGGGTGACCCAAAGTGGCTTCCCGCAGTGGTGTGGGACACGTCGTGCAGTGCCAAAACTCGTACGTGGGGGTGTCGAATTCGGCAGGGCAACTCGTTCGTGTCGGTATTCACACGCGGTCGCGTCGCGGCCTCGATCCTGTCCTTCTGTGCTGTGGACACACCATTGCGGAGCTTCGTCCCCCCTGGACGTGCCCGCATCCGAACCCGGGAGGTGACCACCGTGGACGAACCGCCGAGTCGATATCCGGCCTCGCCCGGATTCCTCACCGCCGGTGTCCATCGCGCCCGCTAGCCGCGGACACCGTCGGACCCTTTCGTGCGCGGCAACTTGCCGCGATCATTCTCGCGACAGTCACAGTCGCAGAGCTTATTTCGTCGTGCCCGGGCATTAGCGAGTTCGTGTGCGACCGAGAGATCTGTCATGTCGAAAACAAGTGTCGCGGCACCTCCGGGGCGTCCGGGCAAGGCCGCCAAACGAAATGGTCAGTCTGTTCTCCCGGACCGTCAGATGGCGGAGCTCGCCGGATTCACCCGGCTGCGTCACCCGGGCGTCTACGCCGAACTACACACCACTCCAAAGGGATTGAGATCGGATCAGATCGATCCGCTGCGCCGAAGGCACGGCAGCAACGAGGTCCGACACGACCGACCGGCACCCGCAATAGTGCAGTTCCTCGCCACCTTCAAGAATCCGTTCATCTCGATCCTGCTGTTCATCGGCGTGATCATGTACATCACCGAGGTCTATCTGGCCGACCCGGAAGAGGGTCCCGACTACATGGGGATCAGCACGGTCGGCGCGATGATCCTGATCAGCGTGTCGTTGCGGTTCTGGCAGGAGTACCGGTCCGGGCGGGCCTCGGAGGCGCTCAAGGCGATGGTGAGCACCACGGTGTCCACCACCCGGCAGATGGGCGACACGGTGGTGACCGCCGAGATCCCCATCGAGCAGTTGGTGCCGGGGGACGTCGTCCAGCTCGCGGCCGGCGACATGATCCCCGCGGACATGCGAGTCGTGCGCGCCAAGGACCTGCAGGTCAACCAGGCGATGCTCACCGGCGAGTCGATGTCAGCGGAGAAGACGGGCGACCCCGTGGCCCGCCTCGAACCCGATCGGATCCTCGAGGCCGGAAACCTGGCATTCATGGGCACCTCGGTGGTGTCCGGATCGGGGACCGCGGTCGTGGTCCACACCGGGGACGACACCTACTTCGGTGCGATGACCGAGGGGTTGGGCACGTCTCGTCCCGAGACCAGCTTCGACATCGGGGTGAAGAAGGTCAGCTTCTTGCTGATCCGCTTCATGGTCATCATGGTGCCCGCGGTATTCATCATCAACGGACTCACCAAGGACTGGAGCCAGGCGCTGCTGTTCGGCGTCGCGACCGCGGTCGGGCTGACGCCGGAGATGCTTCCGCTGATCGTCACCGCCAATCTTGCCAAGGGCGCGCTTTACATGTCCCGGCACAAGGTGATCATTAAGCAGCTCAATGCTATTCAGAACTTCGGTGCGATGGACGTGCTGTGCACGGACAAGACTGGAACACTCACCGAGGACCGAATCGTGCTGGAGGAGCACCTGGACACGGCCGGCAGGCTCAGCGCCGACACGCTGCGTCTGGCCACGATGAACTCGGTGTTCCAGACCGGGCTGCGCAACCTCCTCGATGGCGCCGTCGTCGAGGCCGCTGGCCCGGACCTGGTCGAGCGTATCCGCCGCGAGCACGGCCTGGTCGACGAGATCCCGTTCGACTTCGCTCGCCGGCGGATGTCTGTGGTCGTCAACGACGGCGACGCCGACCTGATCATCATGAAGGGTGCCGTCGAGGAGGTGCTCTCCGTGTGCACCTCGGTCGAGATGAACGGCGTAACCCACCAGCTGACGCCGGGCCTGCTCTCGGCCCTCGACCGGCTCGTCGCCGAGCAGAACGGGCTCGGCAAGCGGGTCCTGGCTCTCGCCACCCGGCGTCTGCCGGCTGCCCCGGGCGATACCAGGCGCGACTACTCGACGGCGGACGAGACCGAGATGATGATCGTCGGTTTCCTGACGTTCCTCGACCCGCCGAAGGACTCGGCCGCCGCCGCGATCGAAGCGCTTCGAGCCCACGGGACCGCGGTGAAGGTGATCACCGGCGACAACGAGCTGGTCGCCGAGACCGTCTGCGGAAAGGTAGGTCTCGATGTCGGATCCATCGTCACCGGCGCCGAGATCGATCGATTGGATGATGACGGCCTCGATGCGATCGTCGGAGAGACCACGGTCTTCGCGAAGACCAACCCGCTTCAGAAGGCACGGATCGTGGACGCGCTCAAGCGGAATGGGCACACGGTCGGATTCCTCGGCGACGGGGTCAATGACGCACCGGCCCTTCGCACCGCGGACGTCGGCATCTCGGTGGACACCGCCGCCGACATCGCCCGCGAGTCGGCCGACATCATCCTGCTCGAGAAGGACCTCGGTGTGCTCGAGCGTGGTGTGGTCGAGGGGCGCCGCACCTTCGGCAACATCCTCAAGTACATCAAGATGACGGCCAGCTCGAACTTCGGCAACATGTTCTCGGTCCTCGTCGCGAGCGCACTGCTTCCGTTCATCCCGATGATCCCGGCAGTGCTGTTGGTCCAGAACCTCGTCTACGACATGGCGATGCTGACGATCCCGTGGGACAAGGTGGACCGCGATTTCGTCGAGAAGCCGCGCAAGTGGGAGACCCGCAGCCTGACCAGGTTCATGGTCATCATCGGTCCCATCAGTTCGATCTTCGACATCACCACGTTCGCACTGATGTGGTTCGTCTTCGCCGCGAACACCCCCGAGCAGGCCGCCTTGTTCCAGTCCGGATGGTTCATCGAATCCATCATCTCGCAGACGCTGATCGTGCACATCATCCGCACGGGGCGGATTCCGTTCATCCAGTCGAGGGCATCTCTGCCGGTTTTGATCTCGACCGGGCTCGTCTGCGTCTTCGGATTGGTGTTCCCGTTCATCGGATGGGGTCAGGCGCTGGGCCTGGTTCCGCTGCCGTGGTCCTACTTCCCGTGGCTGATTCTGACGCTGACCGCGTACTGCGTGCTCACCCAGGGCGTCAAGGTCTGGTTCATCCGTCGCTTCGGCGGCTGGCTATGAGCCGCAACGGCCGTCGTGCCAACCCGACGCCCACGACTGTCCCACCAATGTCCGTTCTGCGGACCGTCAAGAGGAAATCCATGAACACGAACAACTCTCGTACACGCCGACTAGCCCACCGGGCAGGCGTCGGTGCCACCGCAGCCATCGCGATCGGACTGATGTCCACCGGTGCCGCCCATGCCGACACCTTCGTTCCGCTGCCCGACGGGCAGAAGGCAGGTCCGGGAGCGGTGCTGACCCGGACCGAGGAGAGCGCCCTGATCTCCCCGTCGCTCGCCGCCAATGGCGCGGGCCGCACCGCGTGGGTCTCGGGCACGGTCACCGCCGATGTCACCGGCGCCCCGGATGACGGCGAGGCCGGGCCCTCGAACGGTGCGACGAACGAGAAGGGCACCAACAACTCGTCCACGCACGGCGTCTCCCGTGTCAGCACCGGCTATATCGTCGGCTGCCAGGTCGACATCACCGGCCTCGGCGGCTCCATCGGCGCAGGCGTCGACCTCTCGGGCCCGTCCGTCTCGGGTTCGCTGACCGTGCCGGTATCCGCCGGCCAGGTCACCTTCGTGAACGTTGCTGGCAAGGACATCACGGGCAACGGCACCTACTCGGTGCAGTACCAGGACACCCAGATCGAGATCCAGAACTGCGGTGGCTTCGCTCAGGCCCGTTCTTACACGGTGCTCGAGATCGTCGGTAACGACTACTCCAAGACCACCCTGTACGGCCAGCCCTTCAGCATCGGATAGCGGCATCGCGCACAGTCCACACCCGAAATCTGAAACATCTACCTGCAAAGAGGAATTCATGACGCACGTCAAGTCCAGCCCGCGCCACGGGCTGCGGATCGCCACCACCGGGGCCGCCGCCGCCGTCGCACTGAGCTTCTGCTCCATCGGTGCCGCCAATGCCGACACCGTCATCCCGTTGCCCGGCGGCACGATCACCAAGACCCTCGCGGACGGCACCGAGGTGACCGTCACCATGACCGGCGAGTCCGCGACGGTGTCGCCGTCGATGGGGTCTACTCCCCTGCACCGCAACGTGTGGGTCTCCGGCTCGGCGAAGGTCGAGATCTCCGGCGGCTCCGGTGCCGAGGGCGGCTCCATCGAGCCCGGCTACATCGTGGGCTGCCAGCTGACCCTCGGCGGCGAGACCGGAGCGGACGCCGGTATCGGGGCCGAGTGGAAGGGCGCTGCCGAACCCACTGCCGGCGGTGCGGGCACCGTCTCGATCGGTCCCGGCGAGGCTGCGAGCTTCCCGATCCTCGACCTCGAGTCCGCCGACGACTTCGGCGGCGAGTCGCACTCCGGGGAACACTCCTTCGAGGGCGACTCCGGCAGCGTCACGTGGGCCGACTCCACCATGGGCGTCGACGGCTGCGCCGGCTACGCGCAGGCCCGCTCCTACGTCAACGTCACCGTCGACACCGAGAACGTCATGAGCACCGTCACCCTCTGGGGACAGCCCTTCAGCATCGGCTGACCGAACGGCGGGTTGCGAACACGGCCCCGGGGCGGGAGGTGATGCCGCCTTTACCCTGGGGCCGTGTGCTCAACCAAATAGAGAGTGCTCCAACGATTCTGGAGTGCAGTCGGTCTTCGCGTCGAGATGGCGCCCCCCGGACGGAATCGTATTCGGCTAGCATCGGGAGCATGCGCAGCGACCTGATGAAGAACGCGGAACGTAGTGGTGAGCCGGGGACTTTCGTGCTCCAGAACTCGCGAATGCTGAAGGTGGACCTGGCCGGAACCGGTGGGCACTTCCTCGCCCGTCAGGGGTCGATGGTCGCCTACCAGGGTGATGTCGACTTCGCCTATCAGGGCAGCGGCGGCCTCGGGAAACTGTTCAAGAAGGCACTCACCGGCGAGGGCATGTCGCTGATGAAGGTGTCCGGCAGCGGCGACGTCTTCCTCGCCCGCGACGCCGACGAGATCTTCCTGCTCGAACTCGAGGACGAGTCGGTGACCGTCAACGGGACGAATGTCCTCGCCTTCGAGAGCTCACTGAGCTGGGACATCAATCGGGTCGAGGGTGCGTCGATGCTCAGCGGCGGGTTGTTCAACACAACCTTCAGTGGGCGCGGTGTGCTTGCGATCAACGTCTACGGCACGCCTGTGGTGCTGAACGTGGACACCCCCACGTTTGTCGACATGCAGAGCGCGGTGGTGTGGTCGACCGGGCTGCAGTCGACCATCCGCAAGACCGCGAAGATGTCCGCAGCGATCGGGCGCGGTTCGGGTGAGGCGTACCAGTTGTGTCTCACCGGCAACGGATTCGTCGTTGTTCAGGCGTCCGAGGGTCACCCCATCCCGCAGCACTGACCCGGACCTCCCGGTCGGCCGTGGCTCCGTACCGACCGGGAGATCGTGCTCAGGCCGCATATCCCAGCGCAGCGGCGACGAGCACCGGCGCCAGGTACAGCAGCGGGAACGGGATGTGCGCGTACGAGCGCGCCCGGACCACAGTGATGACCGCCCCCGTGAAGTACAGGAAAAGGCCGATCGTGGCCACGACGCCGACCGCCGGTACGAACAGGCCGACCAGCAGGCCCGCCGCCCCGGCCGCCTTGGCGGCACCGAGCCACGGCCACCACGACTGCGGGACGCCGTAGTCGGTCAGGGCTTCCACGACCCATCCGGCGCGGAAGAAGACGGCGGCCGCCGAGTAGCCGACCCATGCTGCGGCCAGGATGGTGACGATGACATAGGCGGTGTTCATCGGAATTGTCTCCTCATCGGGTTCGAATGGATTCACCACCATGACGGCCGCCACGTCGAGAATGTGACAGCCCGCGATCAACGAATTTCCAGGAGTCGACCGGCCATGAAGATGATCGCCGTCCCCGCGGGGGACGTCACCCTCTCGGATCGGCGGACCAGCCGCAGCTGGCGCGTCGATGTCGGGGCCTTCGAGATCGCCGCAACCCCCGTGACCCAGGGCGAATACGCCGAGGTCACCGGCGAGTGGCCCGGGTCGACTCGGGGTGCGCGTCTGCCGGTCGAGGGTGTGTCGTGGTGGGACGCGATCACGTTCTGCAACAACATGTCCGAGCAGGCCGGCCTCGCCGGCGCCTATCGCATTGTCGGTGACGACGTCACCTGGGACACAACAGTCGACGGGTACCGGCTGCCGACCGAGGCCGAGTGGGAACGTGCCAGCCGGGCCGGGACGACCGGTCCCCGGCACGGACCCCTCGACGAGATCGCCTGGTATCGACAGAATTCCGACGGCGGGCCGCACGAGGTGGGTGGGAAGCAGCCGAACGCGTGGGGACTGCACGACACCCTGGGCAATGTCTGGGAATGGTGCTGGGACCTCTACGACCCCGAGGTGTACGGCACGTATCGGGTGCTGCGCGGAGGCGGCTGGTTCGACGACCACTGGAGCTGCCGGGCGTCAGCCCGGCGGCGCAGCCACCCGACCTACCGGATCGACGACGTCGGGTTCCGCGTCGCCCGCGGATAGCCGCAACCGCCAACCTGGAGCATCCTCGACGGAACTATCGACTCACGCCTGCCCGGGCTTGAGTACGATGAACAGGCCGTGTGCCTCGGCGCAGAGCCGGTCGCCGTCGTGCATGGTGGCGCGCACGTAGACCTTGCGACCGTCCTGGCGCTCGGCCCAGGCGCGGACCGTCAACTCGGTGTTGAGCGGGGTGACGGATCGGTAGTCCACGGTGAGGGACGCGGTCCTGGTCACCGACCCCGCGTGCATCGCGGCAGCCATGCCGAGCAGGTCGTCGAAACCGACGGCCACCTGCCCGCCGTGCGCGGCATTGTTGCCACCGAGGTGATAGGTGCGGAAGGTGATGCGGGCGTCGACGCCGCTCGCATCGGCGTGATCGATCATGAAGGGCGGGAGGGTGATGTTCCCGCGACCGGGCAGATCGAACCGGGTCCACGTCGGCGCTGACCACTCGTTCACGACGGCGGCGTCCAGCTTGTCATTGAGTTGCTTGAGCACGCCGATCGTCTCCAGCGCCAGCTCGTCGGAGGGGCTGGCCAGCCGCGCGCGATCCATCAGGCCGCGCACCTGCTCGATGAACTCGCCGTAGTGCGGTCCACCCCGGGTGATGTCGGCGCCCTGTTCCTCGCGGGCGTTGATCAGCTCGGACATCGGCCGGAACCCGCCCTCGTGATGCTCTTGATCGGGTAGCGAGTCGCCGACCTGCTGTTCGTTCATGAGAACACGTTATCGGTTGGCGGCGGAATGCCGGCCCAGCGGGTGCGTCAGCGTCGGTACGAGGTCAACAGCGTGCGTGCCGTCGTGGCCAGGTCGGCGTCGAGCCAGTCGGGTAGCTCGGCGGCGTGGGCGTGGCGGCGCAGCGCGGCGTACGGGAGGTCGACGACGGCACGGCTGACGGCATCGACCTCCCGGTCGCCATCCGCGCCGAGGAGGTCGCGGGCCAGGCGCCGCAGGTGCCCGAACAACGGCGCGTTCATCCGGTCGAGGCGACTGCGGAACTCCGCGTCGGGGCCGCCGTCGAGTAGATCGCTCGGACGCAGGTTGAGCAGGAGCTTTGCGTCGTCGGGCAACTCGCGACCGAACCGCACGGCTGCCACCGCCATCGCGACGCCCGCCTCGACGGGGTCCCGGTCGCCCGCGGCACCCATCACGCGCTCCTGGAATCGGGCAAGCGCGCGCAACCACGCCTCGGTGAGTACGCCGTTGCGACTGCCGAAGCGGTGGTACAGCGTGCCGACGGGTGCGCCACTCGCAGCGGCGATCGCCGCGACGCCTGCCGCGCGGGGGCCGTCGGCGAGCACGAGCGTGCGCGCCGCGTCGAGGATTGCATCGGTGTCGTGCTTGCGGGGTGGTGCCACTACTAGTACGTTCCTTCTATATGGAGCGATTGCCCTACATCGACCAGCATGCCAGAACGATCGACGCGAATCGGGATCGGGCATGGACGGCGTTGCTCAAGGTCATGTGCAAGGACCCGGACGACCCGTCCGCGCCGAGGGGCTTCCGGCTCGATTCGGCCGAAGCTCCGGCCCGGCTGGCGCTGTCGGGCAGGCACTGGTTCTCGCGTTACGCGCTGATCTTCGAACTCGACGAAGAGAGTCCGAGCCGTACTCGGGTCCGGGCGCAGTCGTGGGGGGAGTTCCCCGGCCTGCACGGCAAGATCTACCGGGCGCTGGTGATCGGCAGTGGCGGTCACCAGGTGGTCGTGCGTCGGCTGCTGCGCCAGATAGCGGCCGCGGCATGATCCCCGGGCTCGTCTGGGGCGCCACCGAGGCCGAGCGAGGGCAACCCCTGCCGTGTGACGAGCTGGGCTTCGGCGGGGTGCAGGCGGACCGGGCCATCAGCATCGATGCATCACCGCGGGTGGTCTACGCCTGGTTGTGTCAGCTGCGCGTCGCGCCCTACAGCTACGACCTGCTCGACCGATTCGGCCGCCGCAGCCCGCGCCGCCGCGACCCGGCGCTGACCGAACTCGAAGTGGGGCAACGCTTCATGTCCCAGTTCGATCTGGTGTCCTTCGTTCCCGATGGGCACATCACGCTGGTCACCGGCAAGATATGCGTCACCTATGCGGTGCGGCCCGAGGGAAGCGGAACCCGCCTCGTGGTCCGGATGCATTGCGGTGCACCGTGGGTCGTCGCGCGGGCGCTGGCGCTCGGCGACCTGGTCATGATGCGAAAGCAGCTGCTGACGCTGAAGGCGCTGGCTGAGGCGGAGCAGCGAACCCTGGCGTGACGCGCGGGTGTCGGAGGGACGCCGGATCGGGTTCGGCGTCCATCGCCTCAGTCCTTGAAGTAGACCAGCTGATGGGTCGTCGCCAGCAGCGCGCCGTCGCGTCCCCACAGCTCCGCGGACTGGTCGAAGTAGCCCCTGCGGATCTGCTGGGCGCGGGCCGTACCGAGCAGTGCCTCCTCCGACTGCTCGGCGAGCACCTCCGCGTCGGCGTGGAAGTAGACGGTCATCGAGACGGTGCCAGCAGGCATGAACTGCCCGCGGCGCAGGAAGATCCGGGGGAAGAACACGTCGCTCAGTGCGGTCAGGGCCGCGAAGTCGAGCGGACGGGCGGGGGTGTCGCGCACCCAGAGCGTCGAGACCGTGTCGGGGTGCTCGACGGCTTCGGTCGTCGGAATGCCGCCCTCGACGAACCGCATCTCGTAGTTGCGGGACCAGGCGATGAACTCGGGGAAGGAGCCGGTCTCGACGTCGTCGACAGCAGGAACGTCCGGGCGGGCGATCTCGGTGGACGACCAGGTCTCGCGGCGGGTGCCGAACACCGCGGTCGCGGTCGTCGCGACCACTCCGTCCTGGGACAGCTCGAGGGCCCAGTGCTGGGTGCTGCGGTTGGTCCGGACCGGCCGGGCGGAGATCTCGAACGCGCCCTCGGCGATGGGGCCGGCGTAGTTGACGGTCAGCGAGAGCGGATCGCCGAGCCGGTCCGGGTGCTGCTGCACCGCCCGCAGCAGGGTCGCGGCGGTGATCCCGCCGAACGGGCCGACCATGTTGGCATAGGCCGGGGAGGTGTGGCCGCTGAAACGCCCGTCGCCTGCGGGAGTGAGCTCGACGGCGGAGTCGAAGGGGTGCGGCGGGGCGATGGTCCGGGTCACGGTGGCTCCTCGTAGGCGATGACGGATCGACCCCAAGTATGACGCTTGGCATAGAAGCCGTCGGTACCGCCCTGCTGCGCGGCCCGCCTGGCAGGATCGACCCGTGACCATCGCGAACCTGACCCGCACCGAAACCGCCGCCCGATCGGCGGTGGTCACCGTCCGCGGCTATCGCGTCGAACTCGACCTCCTGGCCGCGCCCGACCACTCCCGGCCGGGCTTCCCGACGACCACGACCCTCGAGTTCGACGCCACCGCCGCGGAGACGTGGATCGACTTCATCGGGCAGTCGGTCGAGTCGGTGACCGTCAACGGGACGGCAGCCCCCGTCGAGTACGACGGCGCCCGCATCCGGGTCCGGGATCTGCGTGCGACGAACCGGGTCGTCGTCGAGGCCACCGGCGAGTACAGCCGTTCCGGCGAGGGCCTGCACCGCTTCCTCGACCCCGTCGACGGTCAGACCTACCTCTACACCCAATACGAGCCGTCGGACGCGCGCCGGGTGTTCGCCTGCTTCGAGCAGCCGGACATGAAGGCGCCGTTCACCTTTACCGTCACCGCCCCGGTCGGGTGGGAGCTGGTGTCCAATCGCCCGATCGCCACCTGCGAGGGCGACGACTCCCGGCAGACGGTGGAGTTCTCCCCCACCCTGCCGATCTCCACCTACCTCACCGCCCTGGTGGCCGGGCCCTATGCCCGGGTCGAATCAACGTGGAGCCGTGGAGATCTCACGGTTCCACTCGGGCTGCTGTGCCGCGCCTCGCTCGCGCAGTACCTCGATGCGGATACTCTCTTCGAGGTGACCGGGCAGGGCCTCGACTTCTTCGCCGAGCACTTCGACTACCCCTATCCGTGGGGCAAGTACGACCAGGTGTTCGTGCCGGAATACAACCTCGGGGCGATGGAGAATCCCGGCTGCGTGACGTTCACCGAGGCCTACGTCTTCCGGGGCGCGGCGACGGCCGCGCAGTACGAGGGTCGGGCCAACACCGTCCTGCACGAGATGGCCCACATGTGGTTCGGGGACCTCGTCACGATGGTGTGGTGGGACGACCTGTGGCTCAAGGAGTCGTTCGCCGACTACATGGGCGCGCTCGCCAGCGCCGAGGCCACGCAGTGGACCGACGCGTGGGTCGCGTTCGCGAACCGGCGCAAGGCCTGGGCGTACTCGCAGGACCAGCTGCCCACCACGCACCCGATCGTCGCGGACATCGTCGACCTGGAGGCGGCCAAGCTCAACTTCGACGGCATCACTTACGCGAAGGGCGCGAGCGTGCTCAAGCAGCTGGTCGCGTACGTCGGGCGCGACGCCTTCTTCGAGGGCTCCCGCCGCTACTTCCGGGCGCACGCCTTCGGGAACACCACCCTCGCGGACCTCCTGGCGGAGCTGTCGGCGGCGTCGGGCCGCGACCTCACGGAGTGGGCGCGTGCCTGGCTGCAGACCTCGGGGATGTCGACGCTGACGCTCGAGGAGACCGACCGCGGCCACGAGATCGTCCTGACGGACCCGCGTCCGCATCGCCTCGCTGTCGGTCTGTACGACTTCGACGATGCCGGCGACCTGGTCCGTCGCGGGCGGGTGGAGGTGGACCTCGTCGCCGAACGCACGCCGATCGCGCTCGACCCCGCTCCGCTTCGTCTGTTGAACGACGGGGACCTCACCTACGCGAAGGTTCGCCTGGACTCCGGATCGCTTGCCACCGTGGAGCGTTCACTCGACCGCGTCGCCGATCCGCTGGCGCGCGGGCTGATCTGGTCCGCGCTGTGGAACGCGACCCGCGACGGCGAACTGGCCGCCGATCGTTACCTCGCGATGGCCCGAGCGTTCGCGCCGGCGGAGTCGAACACGGCGCTGCTGGCCGCGGTGCTGTCGAATGCGTCTTACGCCATCGGGCACTACCTGCCGATCGTGGAGCGGGATCGGTGGCGGGGAGACTGGCTCGAGGCAACCTGGGCCGCAATGCAATCCGCCGAGCCCGGCTCGGGCGCCCAGCTCGCCTGGGCGCGCGCGGCGGCGACCGCGGCCACGGTCGACGACCGCCTGGCCGCCGACATCGGGGCCATCCTCGACGGGCGGGCGCCCGCACCGGACGGGTTGGCCCTCGATCCCGATCTGCGCTGGGCGCTGTGGACCGCGCTGGCCGCCACCGGACACGCAGGCGCGGCGGAGTTGGATGCGGAGCTCGGCGCCGACGACACCGCCTCCGGCCGGACCGCCCATCTGCGGGCGCTGGCGGCGCGGCCGGACGCCGAGGTGAAGGCGAGCGCCTGGGAGTCCGCGCTGAGCGACACCTCGTTGACGAACGAGCACCTCGACGCCGTCATCGCCGGCTTCCGGGCCGGTGACCGCCGCGACCTCATCGCCCGCTACGACGACGAGTACTTCGCGGCGATCGGCGAGGTATGGGCGCGACGGAGCATCGAGATCGCGCGGCGCATCGTGCTCGGGCTCTTCCCGGTGGCCGACTCGCTCGGCCCCGTCGACGCCTGGCTGGCCGCGAACCCGCACGCACCGAACGCGCTGCGCCGGCTGGTGATCGAGCAGCGTGACCACCTGGAACGGGACCTGCGGGTGCGGGCTGCGCTCGGGTAGCCGCGCAGGCCGGCCGCGAGCGGGCACAATGATCCCCGTGCCCACCGATCACGCCACACCTTTCGACCAGGCGCAGCGCCGCGCCCGGCTTGCCCGCCGACACCGGCTCGCGCCCGAGGCTCGCGCCGAGAGCGTGACGGAGGCGGCGACGAGCCTGGTGTGCCTGCACGGCACCGACCCCGCGACGATCTTCCTGTCCGCAAGGGCCAGGGTCGACGGCATGATGGTGGCGGACCTGGAACACGCTCTGTACGAGGAGCGTTCGCTGGTCAAGCACCTCGCGATGCGGCGCACCCTGTTCGTGTTCCCCAGCGAGTCGTTGCCGTTCGTCCAGGCCGGTGCCAGCGACCGGGTGGCCGACACGGAGCGGCGGCGCCTGATCAGGGAGGTGGAGAAGGCCGGCCTGTTCGAGGACGGGGCGGGCTGGCTCGGGGCTGCCGGGGATGCGGTGCTCGATGTGCTGGAGGGCAGCGCGCCGATGGCGTACACGTCGCTGCGTGATCAGATCCCACTGTTGCAGGGTTCGATGACCTACGGCGAGGGCCGGAGCTGGGGTGGGCAGGTGTCGGTCGGTCCGCGGGTGCTGACTGTGCTGTCGGCGGAGGGCCGGATCGTGCGTGCGACGAATGACGGACCGTGGCGGGCGTCGCGGAACCGTTGGGCGACAAGCGAATCCTGGCTGGGTGTGCCGATCGATCGCCGCGCCGAGACGGAAGGCGCGGCCTGGCTGATCGAGGCGTGGTTGCGCGCGTTCGGCCCCGGCACCGAGGCCGATCTCAAATGGTGGCTCGGGTCGACCGTGTCCATCGTGCGGAAGGCGTTGTCGGAGTTGGACGTCGTCACGGTCGACCTGGAGGGCCAGACCGGCTACCTGATGGCCGACGACCAGGAACACGACGATCCCGTCGAGCCGTGGGCGGCACTGCTGCCCGCCCTCGACCCCACCACGATGGGCTGGCGGGACCGGGACTGGTACCTCGGGCCGCACAAGGACCTGCTCTTCGACACCAACGGGAACGCCGGCCCGACGGCGTGGTGGGACGGACGGATCGTCGGCGGCTGGTGGCAGGACGAGGCCGGGCAGGTGGTGGTGCACTTGCTCGAGGACGTCGGTACCGAGGCCCGGCAAGCGTTCGACGACGAAGCGGCGAAGCTGTCGGCCTGGCTCGAGGGCGACAAGGTGCTCCCCCGCTTTCCCTCGCCACTGGCCAAGCTGCGCGCCTGACCGTTCGCCCTGATGGCGCGAACGGGCGGTTATCGGATCATCGTCCGAGTAGGGCGCCCGAGAACCGCCGGTTCGTCCGCAGCGATCGTGCGGTTTCGAATCTGCGACAACGGCTTTCGCTCACAGATCCGTCGCCCTTGACCTGCACGTGCACTGCGAGTACGCATAGATGCGAGGCGTTTTCGACCCCCGCTACGCGAGTGCAGCCGAGTGGTGCACCCGGCGAGGGGTGTGCGCGCAGATCTGGTGAACGCAGGGTGCTGTCATGGCTGACGTCGACGTCGACTATTGCGTTGTCGGTGCGGGATTCGCGGGGCTGACGGCGGCGCTGCGGCTCAAACAAGGCGGCCAATCGGTGGCGCTGCTCGAGGCGAGGGACCGGGTCGGCGGGCGAACCTTCACAGAAGTGCGCGAGGACGGGTCGTGGATCGACCGTGGCGGCGCCTGGGTAGGGCCAGGTCAGGACCGGATCTACGCATTGATGGACGAGTTCGGTGTGCCGAGCTATAAGCAGTACACCGACGGCGAGGCCATGATGGTGGTCGGCGGCAAGCAGCACCGGTACGAGGGCACCATTCCGTTGACGATGAGCCCGTGGGTGACGGCGAATCTCGGTGCTGTCTTCCTGGAACTGGGTTCGATGTGTAAGACGATCCCGCTCAACGCCCCGTGGGAGGCGAAGAAGGCCGCCGAGTGGGATCGGATCAGCCTGGCCAAATGGCTGGACGACAACGTCCACTCAAGGCCGGCCCACGACCTCCTCGAGACGGCGATCGCCGGCTGCTACACCTCGGCAGCCTCGGAGGTCTCGCTGCTCTTCGTTCTGTACCAGATGGCGACGGGTGGAGGTCCGAGCTTCGTCCTGGGGGTCAAGGACGCGGCCGAGGACGAGCGACCGGTCGGCGGCATGGGCGCCGTCTACCGGCCGATGGCGGCCGAGATCGGGGACGCCCTCCATCTCGGGCAGCCTGTTCGCGATATCGAGCAGGACGGGAACGGCGTGACCGTTCGCTCCCAGAACATGACCGTGCGTGCCCGGCGGGCGATCGTCGCGGTGCCGCTCGCGATCGCGAGCCAGATCCTCTACGAGCCGATGCTGCCGGTCGACCGCTCCTTCCTGCACCAGCGGATGCCGAGCGGCGCGATCTTCAAGATCGCGGTCGTGTACGAGGAGCCGTTCTGGCGGGCCGATGGGCTGTCAGGTCAGTCGGCGGCACCCGGCTCCCCCGCCACCATCACCATCGACGCCTGCACGGACGCGGCCACGCCCGGGGTGCTGTGCGTCATCGTCGAGGGCCCGATTGCCCGCGAGATCGGGCGCCTCGGCGAGGCCGAACGCCGCAAGTCGGTCCTCGGCGAGCTCACCGGACGTTTCGGCGACAAGGCCGGCACACCGATCGACTACATCGAGCAGAACTGGTCCGTGGAGCGATACTCCGGCGGCGCCATGCTCAGCCACGCGCCGACCGGGGTGCTGACGGAGTTCGGCCATGCGCTCCGCGAGCCCTGCGGTCGTATCCACTGGGCGGGCACGGAGAGTTCGGCGCAGATGTGCGGCTGGGTGGACGGGGCCGTCCGCTCCGGTGAACGGGCCGCGCGCGAGGTGACCGAGCACGACGGGCTGATCCGGGGCTGACGATGTCCTCTGGCCCGCGCGGTCGGCCCATCAGCGACCGGCGGTCGCCCGCCTGAACTCGGTGTCGGCCCGACGCAAGACGGCATTGCAGGCGTTGCACGTGTACCGGGGTTCGAGCAGGTGCTCGCCTGCGTTGTGCACGATGGTCAGGCCGGATCGCCCGTCTTCGGACAGATGCCGCGCCGCCCACGCGTTGAGCGCGGCGAACACGGGAAAGAAGTCGAGGCTTTTTGGCGTGGTGCGGTATTCGTGCCGCCGCGCGCCATCCGTGATCGGCGTACGGACCAGCATTCCGTTGTCGACGAAGTAGGCGAGGCGGTCGGTCAGGGTGACCGGCGAGATCGACCCGAGCCGGTTCTGGAAGTCGCCGAACCGGCGGTTGCCCTCGAGTGCGGCGGCGAGCAGGAAGGTCGACCAGCGATCGGCGAGCACGCTGGTGGAGTCCATCCCCGGCGCGTCACCCTTCGCCGTGCGCCGAGATCGGCGGTCGGCGATGTCGACGAGGAGCGGCGCGTCGACCTCGGTCCGCACGTCGCGGGCGGTCACCCCGATCGCCGCGCAGCCGGCGCACCCGAAAATCGGCGTGATGAGGTGCCCGCACGGCAGGTGACGAAGGTGAGTGGTCGGCCGGTCGGGTGCCCACGGTGCCCAGTGGCGGTCCCAACTCCACAACGCGACGAAGGCCAGCCACAGGTCGTCACCGAGGTCGGTGAGGCGGTACTCGTTGCGCGGCGGCGCGGTCGAATACGGGTGCGCATCGAGGATTCCGTCCTCGATCAGGCGACCCAGACGATGCGAGAGGACGGCGTCCGAGATCCCCAGTTCGTCACGTAGTTGCGAAAAGCGCTCGGCGCCGTCGAAGACTGCCCGGATGATCTGCAGATTCCATCGGTCACCCGCGATCAGCAGGGCGTGCCCCAGCGCGGACGATGCCGGGTGCGTCGGGACTGGGGACATGCCGTCAATCATCGCAAACAGCATGTGGCCGGGAACCGCGGCGGTCCGGCCCCATTCTCGGACTTTCGGCTTCTCATTAAGAAGTGATATCGGCATACGACACCTATTTCATAGGGGTATGTCCGCGTACCCAACGTTCAACTGTTGTACCGCTGGTTGATTCACTGATGCACCCAGTTGCGGAAGCAACTATGGATCTTGTAGTAACGGCAGGCCGTGGCTAACCTGAGATGCGACAACAAGGAGGAAAGATGACGAACCCCGTGTACGTGCTCGGAGGAGTTCAGACCGACTTCGCCAGGAACTGGTCGAAGGAGGGGCTCGGCCTGGTCGACATGTTTGCCGAGACGGTGCCTGCCGCCCTGGCCGACGCGCGAGTGGACGAGCGTGAGATCGGTGTGATCCACGTGAGCAACCTCGCCGGAGAACTCTTCGCGGGCCAGGCCCAGCTCGGCGGAATGGTGGTCGCGGCCGTGCCGGGCCTCGACGGCCTGCCGAGCACTCGGCACGAGGCGGCGTGTGCCTCGGGCAGCACCGCGATCCTCGCTGCGTGCGCGGACATCGAGTCGGGTCGATACGACGTGGCGCTGGTGGTCGGGGTCGAGCTGATGCGCAACGTGCCCGCGCAGACTGCCGCCGAGTACCTGGGTACCGCGGCGTGGGCCGGGCGGGAGGCGCTGGGTGTGAAGTACCCGTGGCCCGCGCTCTTCGCCGACATCGCGGACGAGTACGCACGGCGTTACGGTCTCGACCACGCACATCTCGGTCGTTTCGCCGAGATCGCTTTCGGCAATGGATCGCGCAATGGTCTTGCGCAGACCAGGGACTGGGACTTCCCGGCTGGGTCGTTCGACGAGAACGACGAGGTGAACCCGATTGTGGAGGGGATGCTCCGCAAGACCGACTGCGGGCGTATCACCGACGGAGGTGCAGCCGTGGTGCTGGCCGGGCCGAAGTTTGCGCAGGCGTGGGCGCAGCGGACCGGAGCCGACCTGGACCAGGAGGCCACGATCGCCGGATTCGGCCATCGCACGGCGACGCTGCTGCTCGCGGACAAGCTCGCCCAGAGTGCCGACCGGGACTATCTCTTCCCGCACCTACGCGGAGCCGTCGACGACGCTTACCGCCGCGCAGGGCTGGATGGGGTCGCCGATCTGGATCTCGCCGAGATCCACGACTGCTTCACCATCAACGGGCTGGTCACCCTCGAGCACATCGGTCTGGCGGACCCGGGCAAGGGCGGCGAGGTGGTGATGGACGGTTCGATCGAGCGCGGCGGCCGGCTGCCGGTGAACCCCAGCGGCGGGCTGATGTCACACGGGCACCCGGTGGGTGCCACCGGCGTCCGCATGGTGCTCGATTCTGCTCGCCAGGTCACCGGCCGGGCGGGGGACCATCAGGTCGAGAACGCCAGGCGCGCCCTCACCGTCAACATCGGTGGTTCGTTCACGACCGCGGTGGCCACGGTCGTGGTCCGGGGAAGCGGAGCGTAGCCACGCACACGACGTAGGTCTCCCGGGCGGAGCGGCTCTCGGACCGCCCCGCACCGGGAGACCTACGTTCTTCTACGCGCGGGCCTCGGCGAGCTGATCGGCGCGCACCCAGGTGGCATGGAAGCCGGAGGGAACCCGGCGCGGCAGCAGCACCCGCGCGATCGGTCCCGCCGCGACGTTCTCGGCATCGAAGATGTTGATCTCGCCCTTGTCTTCGGCCTCGTCGTTGACGAAGCAGACCAGGTAGCCGTCGGTCTCACCCGTCGATCCGTCGCGCGGGGCGAATGGTGCCTCCGAACCCCAACGCCCGGAACCGAACTTGTGCTCTTCCTTGGTGCCCGTCTGTGAGTCGAACCGCACGAGCCCGTCGAAGAGCAGGGTCGGCTCGTTGCCGAGACTCATGCTGTACGAGTACCGGTGCGAGCGGCCCATCACACGCGAATCCACGCTGGGGAACTCGATGTTGGCATTGTCGAGTTCGGTTTCGATGGTGGCGCCAGTACGAAGGTTGAAGCGGTACCGGTAGAGCTGGGCGTCGAGCCGCATGTACGCGAGCATGTTCGACAGCGGGGAGGCGAAGGTCGTCTGGTGCTGAGGGTTCTTCACCCGGCACACGTCCATGATGATCTCGTCGCCCTCTTCCCACGAATTGACCACGTGGTAGATGTAGCAGGGCTTCACCTCGAACCAGCGCACCTCGCTACCGTTGCCGTGGCGGGGAATGACCGCGAATCGAGCGGGAAGATCCTGATCGTAGAAGATCCGGTACTTGCCTGCCCGGCGCGCATCGTGATCCTGAACCAGCGGCAGATCCATCAGGATCGAGTAGTTCTCGGTGATCCCGATGTCGTGCGGAAGTCGCGGACCCGGCAGATCGATCTGAGTGAGGTGCGTCTGACGACCATCGGTGCCGATGATGCCGTAACGCAGGAAGTCCTGGTCGGGACCGTAGTCGAACCAGATCAGTTCGCCGGTGGCCTCGTCGACCTTGGGGTGGGCCATCATGTCCCCGGCAAAGGTTCCCAGGAAGTCCTGTGCACCAAGCGTTTCCAGGGACAGTGGGTCCACGGCGTAGGGCGTTCCGCAGAGGTACCAGGTCGCCAGGACCTGGCCGCGGTGGTAGATCACGTCGGTATTGGCGGAATCCTTGATCCCGAGGCCGTGTCCGTTGCCCCACGGATTGTCCTGCGGATTCTCCATCAGACCGGTCCACAGGGCACGGCCCGCCTCGGACTCATCCTGGAAGGCCTTGGTCTGGACGTACCGATTGCGGTACCGCACCTTCCCGTTCTCGAAGTGTGCGGCATGGATCATGCCGTCGCCGTCGAACATGTGATAGCGGCCCGGTGCCTCGAACTGCCGGTTCGGGCCGTTGCGGAGGTACACACCGTTGAGGTCCTTGGGGATCTCACCGATGACGGTGAGATCGTCGAGGGTGAGTTCGTCGTGGACCGGCGCGAACACCCCGAGGGTGTACGGATTGTCGTCGGTGGCGTCGACCGGGCGAGCGACGGCGATGGGGTCGCCGTTCGCGCGCGGCTGGGTGGAAGTCATGCCTGCTCCGTTTCGGTGTTGCTGTGTACAGGTCGAGAAGTTGAATGTTGTTGCGGTGCTGAGGGGTACAGGACCATCTGAGTGCAGCGGAAGAGCGCGATCGCCTTCCCGGCGCTGTCGCGGACGGTGGCGTCCCACAGCTGCGTGCGCCGCCCACTGTGGACGAGGGTCGCCTCGACGGTGACCGTGCCGGACCGCGCGGTGCCGAGATAGTTCGTCTTGAGTTCGAGTGTGGTGAATCCAGATGCCTCGGCGGGCAGCGCCAGCCGTGCGCCGACACCGCACACGGTGTCGGCCAATGCCACGACGGTGGCCGCGTGCAGATATCCGTTCGGTGCCAGCAGTTCCTCGCGAACGCGCAGTTCGCCGGTGACCTCCGACGCCGACGCCTCGAGGATGCGCATGCCGACCAGGCCAGGGAACCGCCCGTCCAGCATCGCCGTCATCTCGTCGGCGATGGGTCGGCCGGACCCGGTCGGTGTCTCGCGTGGCCTGCCGACCGGTGCACCGTCGCCATCCGGTGATGCCATTGTCAGCCGACCTTCTCGACCGCGCCGCGAATGTCGCGCCGCTGCAGCTTTCCGATCGGGTTCCTGGGAAGCTCGTCGACCGTCACGATCCGTTCCGGCAGCTTGAACGACGCCACCTCCTTCGCGCGCAGGAAGTCCACGAGGTCCTCGAGTGCGACCCCGTCGCTGGTGGCGGGAACAACTACCGCACAGCACTTCTCGCCGAGGACGTCATCGGGGTACCCGACGATGGCCACATCGGCGACGGCGGGGTGGTCGATGAGAATCCCCTCGATCTCGGCAGGAGCGATGTTCATGCCTCCGCGGATGATGATCTCCTTGCTGCGGTCGACGAACTTGAGGTACTCGCCGTTGTCCCCGCAGAGCTCGAAAATGTCTCCACTGCAGAGGTATCCGTCCTCGTCGAACGGGCTCGATGCCGCGGTTCCCTCCAGGTAGCCGGCGAAGATCGTCGGTCCCTTCAGCCGGAGCTCGCCGCGTCCGCCGACCGTGGTGACCTGTTCGCCGGTCGCCAGGTCCACCAGGCGCACCGAGGTGCGCTCGGCCACGTCGGTGGCCCACGACCTGTCCGGTGCGCCGTAGTTCGGCAGGTACTCTGCGCGGATCAGCGGGTCGGGCGTGTCAGACGGGGCGCCGAGCAGGCATACTCCCTCGTTCGAGCCGAAGAAGTTGAGCACCTCGACACCGAGCGAGTACTGCCAGTCGCGCACCACACCGGGGGGCAGCGGGGCGCCACCCGAACCCACCCGGCGGAGCGCGGACAGGTCGTATGCGGTCCGAAGGTCCTCCCGCTGCAACAGCATGGTGAGAATCGCGGGCGGCATGCTCGTGTGGGTGACGCGGTAGCGCTGGAGCTGATCGAGATAGACGGCCAGGTCCAGCGGGTGGTGGTGGACCACGTGACCGCCGCCGAGCAGCCACGGCAGCAGCGAGGTCGCGAACCCGGCCATATTGACCATCGGGAACGGGTTGAGCATGACCGTTGCCTCGTCCGTCTCCAGTCCGTCCTGAACCGCCTGCCCGACCGCGATCCAGTCACCGTGACACCGGGGCACGCCCTTGGGTGCCGCCTCGGTGCCGCTGGTCCAGCAGATCGTGATGCAGTCGTTCACCGATCGGGGCAGCGCCGCGTAGGCGCGACGCGCGGCATCGAGCGATCCGTCGGTGGCGGGGGCGGCATCCAGCGGTCGGCCACTGTTCGACGAGGGCGGGCCGAAGGTGAACACGGTGCGCAGGGAGGGCAACTCGCCGATCAGGCCGAGCGCCTCCTCGGACGGCGACCGGTCGCCGAAGCTGTTGACGGTGACAACCGCGACGGCCGCAGCGGATTCGACGATCCGCGTCAGTTCGTATCGTCGGTACGAGGCCGGCATCGGGGCCGCGATCGCTCCGAGGCGCCACAGCGCGAAGTAGGTCGCGGTCAGGGCGACGGAGTTGGGCATCAGCACGGCAACGACATCGCCGGGACCGATTCCCGACTCGTGCAGCTTCGCAGCCAGGTCATCGACGCGTGCGTCCAACTCCTGCCATGTCAGTGACTCCGGCTCGATCCCGCACAGCGCGGGCAGGTTCGTTGGATCGGTCACCGCCGGGGCGCCTCCGCGGCTCCGGACCTGGCCGTCGAGGAGGTCCAGCACGGTCAGCGGCGACCACCAGTGGTGTTCGAGGTAGTCGTCGACACGGCTGTCGGGATGGCACGGGCGTAAGCGGTTGGCGGAGGGGCCTTCCGGGAGGGCGTTCATGGCGTCCTTTCGTGCAGTGGTCTGGGGTGGCGGGTCAGCGGAGACGGCGGATGACGACGGCGGCGCCGAGCCCGAGCGCTGCCGGGATGGTCACCAGGGCGTACTCGCCGTCGATGCGGGCGAGCTGGTCAAGGGCGTTGACGAGGAGGGCACCACCGCCCGCGCCCAGGGGGTGACCGGTGGCGAGAGATCCGCCGAGCGGGTTGACCCTGTTCGGATCGAGCCCCAGCTCCCGGGTCATCACCAGGACGGACGCGGCAAAGGATTCGTTCGCCTCGATCACGTCGAGCTGTCCGGCGGTGATCCCCGCGTTCTCGAGGGCACGCCTGGAGGCGACAACGGATGCCGTGAGCAGCGGCGAGCGCACGGCGGCCTGGGCTACGCCCACCACTTCCGCGATCGGCGCGCGGCCGAGCCGATCGCGGGCGGAGGAGGACCCGAAGACCGCCATCGCCGCACCATCCGCCATCTGCGGTGCGGTGGCTGCGGTGTGCAGCCCGCCCTCCGGCCGACCGACGGCGGGCAGACGCATCGCCACCCGGCTCCACGACGGATCCTCCCCGAACAGGGGCGCGAGTCCGGCGAGTGATTCGAGGCTGATGTCCGGTCGGGGCCCCTCGTCCGAGCCGAGGATCGTGGTGGCGCCCGATCGGACCGGGATCACCGACTCGGACGGCGGGGCCGCGGCGGCACGGCGGTGAGAGGTCACCGCATATTCGTCGAGATCTGTTCGGGTAAACCCGTATTCGGCTGCGGTGAGGTCGGCGGAGACTCCGATGGTCACGTAACCCGTGCGGTCGCCGAGCTCCTCGTCGCCGAGGAAGGCCGGCCGGTCGGACAGCATCGGCACCCGCGACATCGACTCGACACCACCGGCGACGACGACATCGGCGATGCCGGACGCCACCTTGGCCGAGGCGGACTCGATCGCGTCCAGCCCCGAGCAGCACAGTCGCGAGACCACGCCTGCGCCGACCTGGTCCGGCCAGCCAGCCCAGAGCACGGCGGTACGCGCGATGTCGCCGCCCTGGTCGCCGACGGCCGTGCTGGTGCCGACGATGACGTCGTCGACCGTGTCAGTGGGCAGTCCGCGTTCCTGCAGGGCGGACAGCAACTGGGCGAGGAGTTCGTGTGACGGTACGTCGGCGAACGTGCCGCCCTGGCGCCGGACCCGCGCCTTAGGGGTGCGAACGGCATCGTAGATATAGACGCCAGATGTGAACTGGGACATGGTCACTCCCCTTCGATCTGGCGACGATCCTGGACGATGCGAAAACGCCCGGCGATGAAGGACTCGTCGGTGAGGGTCGCATTGCCTGCAGGGTTGAGGCCGGTGACGTGGTAGTCGCTGTAGGCGGCCGCGAACTGCATGGGCATCGAGGACACCAGATTTGCCGACAGGGAGGCCCCGGCATCGGCGTATGCGTCCGCCACCTCGTCGATGACGGCGTCGTCGGTGCAATAGAGGTACGAGCTGATCGCGCCGTGACTGCGGACGCTCGCGGTCGCGTGCTCCACCGCGGACGCGGTGTCGGCGGCGTCGACGAGGAACGCGACCGGGCCGAACTGTTCGCCCTCGGGAAGGGTGTCTCCCCGGCGTGGGTCGACCCTGATGACCAGCGGGGTCGCCGCCCGGGCCTGGGGGTAGTCCGGATGCGCGTACGGCAGTGGCCTGCGGACCAGGGTCCCCCTCGCCTCGGCCGCGTCGGCGAGCGCGGTGATCGAGTGCAGCGTCGCGTCGGACTGCAGCGCGCCGCAGACGGCACCGGCGCGGCGAGGTGCGCCTGCCAGATCGTCGATCGCCGCGAGGAGCGCGGTGATGACGTCGTCTCGTGCGATCACACCCTCGTCCGTGCGCACACCGGCGTCCGGGATGTAGATGTTCTGCGGAGTGGTGCACATCTGACCACTGAAGAGCGAGAGACCCCCGGCGAGCGTCCGCATGGCTGCTGACAGGTCGGAAACAGAGTCCAGGACAACGGTGTTGACGCCCGCGGTCTCGGTGAACACCAGGGTGTTCGGGACGTTTCGTTCCAGCCACGACCCGAACGTGGGGCTGCCGGTGAAGTCGACGATCCGCACCTCGGGGCTGGTCGCCAGCTGCCCCGCGACCGGGGCGTCCGCGGTGTCGACGACCAACTGAACGGCGTCGGCAGGCAGCTGCGCCTCGGCCAGCACCTCGCGGATCACGCGAACCGCGAGCGCGGTCGCGAGCACCGAGCGGGGGTGCGGCTTGACGAGAACCGGATTTCCCGTCGCCAGGTTCGCGAGGATCGCCGGGTAGGCGTTCCATGCAGGGAACGAGGCGCAGGCGACGACGAGTGCGGTGCCGAGCGGGCGGGCGCGGAATCGCTTCCGCAGCGTCACATCCGACTTGCCGAATCGCTGCTGCCACGTCACGTGTCCTGGCACCCGGGTCATGGCCGACCAGGCCATCGCCACGGCCTCAAGACCGCGGTCGAGCGCATTGGTCCCACTTCCGCTGCAGGCCATGTTGAGGCTCTGCCCTGTGGTGTGTGCGGTGACGGCCGCGAACTCCTGGCCGCGCTGGTGGATCCGGTGCAGTACCTCGAGGCACACGCCGACCCGACGCTCGACGTCGGCGTCGCGGAGGGCGGTGGCCGCGGCTGCCGCACCCACCAGCGCCTCGTCAACGGAGGGCGCGCTGTAGCTGACGTTGAGCGCCTTCGCGGTGTACGGCGAGATCTCGTCTGCGGTGATCACCGAGTCCGTGGGAGACGAAAGCGTCAGGGTGGCACCGTCGTAGGTGCCGAGGATGGCGTCGGCCTGCGCGGCGTCGGGCGGGGCGATGGGCGCATAACCGGTCCACGCGGTGCGGGTGCGGTTGGCCTCTGTCGCTGCCTGCAGCAGTTCGAGGTGGGTTTCGAAGAACATGGGCGCTCGTTCCTGTGTCAACAGATTGTGGCGAGATCAGGCAGTCATCGGGGTGGGTGTGCGGACGAGGGCGATCGTCCGCTTTGCCCGATCTAACTACTATTATTGAAGTGAACCAGCACACACAGCGGGTTGTCAACGGTCGACGATGTCGGACCGTTCGAGGGTGAGAGTTGCTTCGGCTAGCGCGGGAGCCGAGCGCCGAACGGAAACGGCTCGAAGCGCACGGACGTGCGTTTCAGCCTGGCCTCGCATCCGCGGCACCGCAGCGCCGGGAGCAACCAGGAGCCGCAGTCGTGGTGGCGGATCTTCGGACCGAGCGGGAGTGCGCCGGGGTGCGCGAGCTCTGTCCAGGACAGCAGGAAGGCGAAGATCGGGAACAATCCCCTGCCTCGCGGGGTCAGCACGTACTCGCGGCCGCCGCCGTGTTCGGCCCGGGTGAGGATCTGCACTTCGGACAGCCGTCCCAACCGCTCGGTGAGGGTCGTCGGCGAGATGCTCAGGATCGACTGGAACTCGCCGAAGCGGCGAACCCCCGACAGCGCCAAGCCCGTGACCATGGCGCTCCAGCGGTCGCCGATCGCCTCCATGACCTCGGTGAACTGCAGGTCGGCCCGGCTCACTGACGGGGCGGTGCGTGTCGACCGCCTTCGCCCGCCCCGTGCCACGAGGACCAGAGATTCGCGGTCCAGCTCGAGCCGCGCATCGCGCGTACCGACGGCGCCGCCGCAGTGCCTGCACATCATCGCCGGTGGTCCCCGGTGGCCGCAGTCGATGTGCACCAACTCGGGTTGCAGCAGCCCTTCCGGGGACCACTCGCGCTGCCATGCCCACACGCTGGCCAGGATCTCCCAGGTCGCCAGGCCGAGCTCGGTCAGCAGGTAGTCGTGGCGGTCGCCGCCGTTCGGCTGCGGCCTGCGTTCCATCAGGCCCGCCTCGACCAGCGCGTTCAGTCGTGCCGTCAGCATGGCGGGCGGAGCGCCGGTTCGGTCGATCCACTGGCTGAAGCGGCGCACGTGATCGACGAAGACCTCGCGCAGGATGGCAAGGGTCAGCCGGTCGCCGAGCAGGTCGATCGTCTGGGCAACCGGACTCGGAGGTGCGGCGGCGCCGGGTTCGGCCACGTCACCCACCTTCCGGTACTGCCTGTGACGATCGCGTCCCGCGGATCGCTTGTTCAGGCCTCCAACACAATAGCGATGCCCTGTCCCACGCCGATGCACGCAGCCGCGACCCCGATGCCCCCGCCGAGTCGGCGGAGATGGCGCAGGCAGTCGACCACCATTCGGGCCGCCGACGCGCCGATCGGATGACCAAGGGCGATCGCGCCGCCGAAGGGGTTGACGCGATCGACCGGGATGCCGGGGAGTTCACGCAGGCAGGACAGCACCATCGCGGCGAATGCCTCGTTGAGCTCGAGCACTCGAACGTCGGCGAGCTCGAGACCCGCTCGGTCCAGGGCCTTTGCGATCGCGGAGACGGGCGCCAGCGCGAACTTGTCGGGTTCGGTGCCGACGACCGCGGAGGCCAGCACCCGGCCGAGCGGTTCGACGCCGAGCTCGTCGGCGACGGCTCCGGTGCCGACCAGCGCCGCGACCGCTCCGTCGCTGATCGGGGACGAGTTCCCGGCGGTGACGCTGCCGCCGCTCGAGAAGGCCGGCCGCAGGGTGGCCAGGGTGGCGGCATCGGTCTCCCGGATGGGTTCGTCGCGGTCGAGGGTCGGGTGCGGCATCACGAAGCCGTCGTGCACGCCGTCCGTCCACGCCCGGCCGGCCAGCTCGTGTGACCGAAGCGCCCATTCGTCCTGCTCGAGGCGGCCGACGCCCAGCTGCTCCGCCACCAGTTCCGCGGATCTTCCGAGCGACTCGACCCAGGCCGCGGGAAATTTGGGGTTCGGCATGCGCCACCCGACGGTGGTGGGGATCAGCTCCATCGATCGCGGGAACGCGGCGTCCACGGGCGGGAGCACGTACGGTGCGCGGCTCATGCTCTCCGAGCCGCCTGCGATCGTGATCTCGGCGTCGCCGACCGCGACGCGCCTGACCGCGGACAACACCGCCTCGGCGCCGGAGCCGCACAGCCGGTTGACCGACACCCCCGGAATCGTGTGCGGAAGCCCCGCGAGCAGCAGCGCCATCCGGGCCACGTTGCGGTTGTCCTCGCCCGCGCCGTTGGAATTTCCCCAGACGACATCGTCGATGCGGCCCGGATCGAGCGCGGGGTGCCTGCGGACCAGGTCGGCGATCGGAAGCGCGGCCAGGTCGTCGGCCCTGACGCGCGAGAGCGCCCCGCGGGCCGCGCCGAACGGGGTTCGGACGGCATCGATCACCCACGGCGCGCGACGGTCCGACGGGGAAAGGCTCTGGGTCATGGGGACTCCTCCTGTGCGGTCGGGTGCGGCCCTTGCGGAATCTCGCCCGCCTGTTGTCTACTTCAATAACTGTAGCGAATGGAAGGAGCCTCATGTCGATAGCCGACGTGCTTCGTACCGCGGCCGATCGGTACGGGCCCGCGATCGCGATCGAGGACAGCTGCAAGTCTCGAACGTTCACCGAACTCTCCGACCGGGCACACGCGCTGGCCGGGGCCCTCGATGACCTCGGCCTCGCAGTGGGGAGCCGGGTCGTCGTCCTGCTCGGCAACGCCGTCGAGGCGGTCGAGGTCGATCTCGCGCTGGCGATCGGCGGCTTCGTCCGGGTCGCTCTCAATCCGCGCGTCGGATCTCTGGATTGGGAACGCGTTGTGCACGACTGCGCGCCAGACGCGCTGATCGTCGACCCTCGGATCGCGGGCGCGGCCGAGTTCACCGCCCGGACGCTCACCCCGACAGTGATCACCGTCGACGGGACCTCGTCGACCCTGCCGTCGCTCGACGAGTTGGCGACCGGAGCCGCCCGTCACGCTGCGATTCCTACGCCTGAGCCGGATTCGCTGTGCGCGTTGCACTATTCGTCCGGGACAACCGGGGTACCGAAGGGCGCCCAGCGGACCCACGCGAACCGGCTGGCTTCGCTGCGCGCGATGCGCGACCAGGTGCTCGCAGGCACCCTCGACGGCGCCGAGCCGGCGGTGTTCCTGCATGTAGGCCCCGTCATTCACACCAGCGGGCTCTTCGTGCTGCCGTTCCTCGAGGCCGGTGGACGACAGGTGCTGCTCGATCACATCGGCCCGGCGGGTCTGATCGACGCCGTCGAGGCCCACGCCGCGACCCACACCGCGCTGGTGCCCACGGTCATCGCCCGGCTGCTGGACTTCGACGACGACCGGCTGTCGGTGATGCGGCGCATGCGCATGCTCGCGTATGCGGGCGCACCGATGCCGGTCGAGCATGTCCGGCAGGCATACCGCCGCATCACGCCCAATCTCGTTCAGTACTACGGGATGGTCGAGGCGATCCCGCCCCTGACCGTGTTGACCGCGGCGGACCACCGCCGCGGCGTGCTCGAGAACCCCGACCTGCTCGGCTCGGTGGGTCGGGCCTGCCCGGAGGCGGACATCGTCATCCGCGATCTCGGCGATGCCGTCCCCAACGGGGAGGTCGGCGAGCTCGTCGTCGCAGGCCCCGCGGTCAGCCCGGGGTATCACAATGCGGGCACGCGAACGGATCTGGGCAAGAGCCATGTCGACGGCGTGCTCTACTCGGGCGACCTCGGCTACCGCGATCAAGACGGTTACATCCATCTGACCGGCCGCAGCAAGGACATGATCATCACCGGCGGATACAACGTTTATCCCCGCGAGGTGGAGGAGGCGATCTCCGCGATCCCCGGGGTCGACGATGTCGTCGTCGTCGGGCTGCCAGACGAGGTGTGGGGGCAACGCATCGTCGCCGCGTACACATCGACCGCCGACGCGGGGGTCGACGAGGGCGTCGTGCTGGCGGAGAGCCGCAGGCGGCTGCCCGACTACAAACGCCCCAAGGCCGCGCAGTGCGTCGACCGTCTCCCGTTGACCGCGCTGGGAAAGGTGGATCGGGCGGCGGCCGCCGAGCTGCTCGGCGCCCTGGGCCGTACCGCATCGTGAACTCACACAAGCACTTACACCGACAGCACCCAATAGAGGAACCATCATGACCGACTCTTTCCTGTCCACCCTGCGCCTGCCGGTCGTCGCGGCACCGATGTTCCTGGTGTCCGGCCCGGAGCTCGTCACCGCTGCCTGTACCGCCGGCATCGTCGGCTCCTTCCCGACGCAGAACTGCCGCACCGCGGCGGACCTCGACACCTGGATGGGATCGATCACCGATCAGCTCCGCGCGGCCGAGGCCGCCGCGGTCCCGGTCGCCCCGTGGGCGGCAAACGTGATCACCCACAGCAGCAACGCCCGGCTCGCTGACGACCTGCGCCTCATCGCCGAGTACAAGCCGCAGATCGTCATCACCGCACTCGGATCCCCGAAGCCCGTGATGGACATCGTCAAGGGATACGGCGGCACGGTGATCGCCGACGTGGTGAACCTGCGCCTCGCGCGCAAGGCCGCCGACGCGGGCGTGGACGGCATGGCCTGCGTGTCGGCGGGCGCAGGCGGACACACGGGCCACCTGTCGCCCTTCGCGTTCACCTCTGCCGTGCGCGAGTTCTTCGACGGGATGATCATCATCGGGGGCGGCATCAGTGACGGTCACGGTGTCGCGGGTGCGATCACCGCAGGCGCCGACCTCGTTTACATGGGTACCCGGTTCCTGGCGGCCGCAGAGAGCATGGCCGCGGACGGGTACAAGCAGATGGTCGTCGACCACGGTCCCGACGACCTCGTGGTCAGCTCCGCGATCACCGGCACCCCGGCCTCCTGGCTCAAGCCCAGCCTCGCTGCCTGCGGACTCGATCCCGACAACCTGACGCCGCCGATCGGGGAGAAGAACTACACCGCCGGTGCGGAATCGATGAAGCGATGGAAGGACGTCTGGGCGGCCGGCCAGGGGCTCGCGCCCATCCGCGGGATCGAACCGGTGAGCACGATCGTCGAGAGCATCGAGAAGGAGTACGTCACGGCGTTGCAGCGGTCGAGTCGGTTGATCGCGACGGCAGTGCGTTGAGTTCCGCGGCGCGCCCGCGCCGCCGACATGTCGCACGCCGTGGCTACGGTTGACCGGTGACCGCCAAGGCCCGCCGAAAGAACAGCCGCCAGTCGACGAAGACCGACTCCCCCGTTGCCGGTGCGGGGGAACGTATCTGGGTGCTGGAGGTGCCGTTCCGGGCGCCCTCCCCTGGTGCGAAGTACTACGGCGGAATCAAGGCCCACGCCTACGTCGGGTCGGTCCTGCCCGAGGAGCTGCGCCCCTTCGCGGCGAAGCCGTACTCGTACCAGCAGTGGGTCGAGGACGAGCTGAACGGCACCAGGGGCCCGTCCGCCGAGGCCGCCAGGAAGGAGTTGCGACCCGAACAGATCGAGGGGGCCGCCGCGATCGTCCGGGCGGCCGAGGCGGACTTCCGGGGCTTCTGCCTCTCCGACGACCCGGGCCTGGGCAAGACGCTCAGCGCGATCGCCGGCGCGAAGGCCGTCGCTCGACTGCGCGGTGGCGAGGCGATTCTCGTCACCGTGGATCGCCCGACTTCGATCACCATCCCACACTGGCGCGCGTCGATCGCGGCCGTCGGGGACGGCGGATACCGGTGGCTGATCATCTCCCCCGACCAACTCAAGAAGCTCATCGCCCGCAACGGCAGGCCGAGGTACCGGTTCGACGTCGTGATCAACGACGAGGCGCACAACTTCCGGCACGACTCGCAGCGCACGGACTACCAGCGTCGGGTGACCCGGCACCTCGACCCGCCAGAGAAGGCGCCGTTCGTGATCTCGCTGACCGCGACCCTCGGGCACCACCCCGGCGAGTGGCGGTACCTGTCGTCGCTGCTGGCGCAGGTGCACCGCGAGCCGCCGCAGCGGTGGGATGAGCTCGGCGCACGGCTGGTCGAGCTGGGGGTGCCGCTGGAGCGGTACATGGGCCGCTGGCAGTGGACTGCGGAGGCGAAGGCGTCCGGCCGGGTCCAGGCCGATGCCGTCGCCCGCGTGCGCGACGCGATGACCTCCGCCGAACCGCCGGTGATGCTGCACCGCGACGCGCCGTGGGGCCAGGCCCCGATCGACGGGCTGGGCGTCGACCTGACCTTCGAGCAGCGGCAGCAGTACGAGATGGAGTGGGGCGACTACCGGCGCGAGATGCAGCTCGCGCGAACCGGTTCCGACACCGCTCGCGGGCGGGCGGCGCTGATCCGGTTCCGGCAGAAGGCCGGGATGATCCGTGCGCCGCACACTGCGGACCTGGTCGCGGCGACCGTGGAACGCGGCTACCAGTGCCTGGTAGCGACGGAGATGGTGAGCACCGGCGCGGAGCCGGTGGCCGACCTGCTCGAGGATCGCGGCATCGCGGTGTCCCGGATCTTCGGCGGCCGCCGCGACGCCGAGAAAGAGCGGCTGCGGTTCCAGCGCGGCGAGACCCGGGTCGTCGTGTTCAACACGACCTCCGCCATCAGCCTGCACGCCGCCGAGCACCTCGCCGACGGGAGTCGCGCCACCGCCACCCCGCGGATCGGGTTCTTTCACCAGCCCCGGTACTCCGGCATCGCCGCCCGGCAGACCATCGGTCGCGCGCACCGCGACTATCAGGTCTGCCCGTGGTCGCTGCTCTACGCCACCGACACGGTCGAGGAGTCCGCGGCCACCACGATGGTCGGCCGGCTGATGGTCACCTCGGCCAGCGTCGACGGCGACACCAGCGCGTTGGCGTCGATCGCCCGGATGTTCAACGCCGACTGGATCGACGAGCGGGCCTTCGATTGAGTTGACGTGCGCGATCCGGGTCCCGCTCAGCGGGACAAATCGGTTCGGTGGTCGGGGCACGGCACCTAGCCTCCGATTCGGACGAACCCGGTCGCAGCCATCGGCTCGGGGGATATCTTCGGCAACTGGGTGTCGCTCGGTGCATGCCCATTGACCGATTCGGCATTTGGCCGCATCGCATCGGATCTTCTGTTCGAAGGGAATTTCATGGCGACCTACGTCATCACCGGCTGTGCCTCCGGCATCGGCGCGGCCACCAAGGCGCGGCTGGAATCCGACGGCCACCGCGTCATCGGCGTCGATCTGCACAACGCGGACGTCAACGTCGACCTGAGCACGGCCGACGGGCGCCGCGACGCGATCGCGCAGGTGGCCGCGCTGGCCGACGGCAGCATCGACGGATACGTCCCGTTCGCCGGCCTGGCCGCCGCCGCGGGCCGCCCCGCGAATCTGCTGATCGCGGTCAACTACTTCGGCGCCATCGAACTCCTCGAGGGCCTGCGCCCGCTGCTGGCCGCGGGCAAGAACCCGTCCGTGGTGCTGGTCAGCTCCAATTCCACCACCAGTCAACCGAACTGGCCGACCGATCTCGCCGACGCCTGCCTGGCAGGCGACGAATCGGGCGCCAACGCGGTCGCCGCGACATTCGGGGAGTGGGCCGCCATCCAGGCCTACCCGGCCACCAAGGCCGCGCTGGCCTACTACGCCCGGACGAAGTCCGCCGAGTACATCGCGCAGGGCATCCGACTCAACGCGATCGCGCCCGGCCTGATCGACACCCCGATGACACAGGAGGGGCGCAAGGACCCGCTGGTCGGCGCGGGCATGGAGCATTTCCTGTCCACCATCCCCGCCGGGCGCGGCGGCAAGCCCGAGGAGGTGGCCGCTCTGGTGGCGTTCCTGCTCGGCCCCGAGGCCAGCTACTTCGTCGGGTCCGTCGTGTTCGTCGACGGTGGCACCGACGCCGCGGCCCGCGGCAAGGACTGGCCGAAGGTGTGGGACCTGAGCTGACCGGTTCTCGAGGGCCGGCAACGGCGCAGGTCGGAGGCGACGCCTGCGAGAACTAGACTGGTGGTGGCCGCCCTGTCGCGGCCACCACCGGAAGGACCACAATCACACACTCTGCTGCCCCGAATGACATCTACTTCGTTCCCCCGGAGCAGGAGACGAGCGACGCCGTGCGGGACGCGTCCGCAGCAGCCGAGGCGCGGCTGCGTGATCGCCCCGAGGTCGTCCGGTTCAAGGGCCGCTTCGCGCTCTCGATCACCACGACGACCCCACACGAGGCCGTGGTGGAGGACCTGCTGTTCATCCGCGACACCCTTGACGCCGCCGGCATCGAATACCTGCTGGTGCGGGGCAACGACGAGCGACCGGTGATCGCCGTCAACTGGGCGGATCGCAAGAGCCTGCGCGCGGCTCTCGTCGCGGCGTGCGAGGACCTCCCGTTCTACTCGAAGACCGTCGATGCCAAACGTGGCCCGGCGGTCCTGGTGGCAGACGGCACGCTGTCGACCACGTCGAAGGCCCGAATCTTCCGGTTGTTCCGGCCGCGGGTCGAGGTGGCGAGCGGACTGAACTACGGGGCGTCGACGGGCGTGCAGATCGAGCTGTGGTCGATGTCGGAGGACGAGATCGTGCTGCCGATCGAGAACTCGCTGACCCGACGAACAGTGCGCCCCGAAGAGGCCGTGCGGGGCACGGTCGAACGGTTCGGCAAGGTGTGGCCGACCATCGAGAACATGTTTGCCGACCACGCGTCGGACATCAACTTCGATGTGGACCTGGTGTTCTCGTGGGTTGACGGCTCATCCAAGGAATGGCAGGCGCAGCGCGCCAAGCGCATGCAGAACTATGTGGTCGGGGCGGGCGACGACTCCGAGGCCCGCTTCCGTCAGATCGACGAGTTGAAGTACGCGCTGCGGTCCGTCCACATGTATGCGCCGTGGATCCGGCGCATCTTCGTCGCCACCGATTCCGCCCGGCCCGCCTGGCTGGCCGACGACCCCCGGGTCACATTCATGCCGAGCGAAGAGTTCTTCGCCGACACGTCGGTGCTGCCCACCCACAACTCGCAAGCCGTGGAATGCCAGCTGCACCACATCCCAGGCCTTGCCGAGCACTTCCTGTACTCCAACGACGACATGTTCTTCGGCCGGCCGGTCGGACCCCAGATGTTCTTCTCCCCCGGTGGCGTCAGCATGTTCATTGAGGCGACAACGCGAATCGGATTGGGCCACAACGACGGGGAGCGCAGTGGGTTCGAGAACGCGGCGCGGGTCAACCGGCGGTTGCTGCAGGATCGTTTCGGTCTGATGACCACCCGGCACCTCGAGCATGCGGCCACTCCGCTGCGCAAGAGCGTGATGGCCGAGATGGAGGAGGAGTTCCCCGATGAGTTCGCGGCCACGGCCGCAAGTGCATTCCGGGCGAGCGCCAACATTTCGGTCACCAACTCGCTGTATCACTACTACGCGCTGATGAGTGGACGCGCGGTGGCGCAGACCGCCGCGCGGGTGAAGTACGTGGACACCACCATGAAATCCGGTCTCAAGGACATGGATTCGCTTCTCGCGAAGCGGTCGATGGACTTCTTCTGCCTCAACGACGGCAGCGCGCCCGAGATCGATCTCGAGCTGCGCACCGAGAAGGTGACGCAGTTCCTGGAGAACTATTTCCCCATCCCTGCACCCTGGGAGTCCCCGCAGGCGCTACGCCCCTAGATCGTCTACCGACCCGGACGGGCGTGTGTCAGGTGGGATACCGATCCGGAGCCCGGCCATTTCTTCAGCCCCACGCGATCGGGCGTGACCCTTTTGTTCACGTACTGGGCTTCGAGTTCCGGGTCGGCTGTGCCAGTGAACCGCCACAGCGTGGTGTCGGTCGACCGCGGCACCATTGCCCACGACTCCGCGCGGTACACGGCACGAACGATGTTGTCCGCAAAGACGATTACCGGAATCTTGGCCGAGTCGCGCACAGCGTTCCCGGCGGCCCACGACTGCCGTGACATCGCGTAGATCTCATCCGGTGTCGTGCCCCGCTTTGCCGCACCCTTCACCTCGACCAGGAAGCACGGGGTGGGCAGGTCCGGTACCGGTTCCGCCGCGTACTGCAGCACCAGGTCATCGACCGTCGCCGCAGTGGTTTCGAGGGGGCCGTCTGAGGGGTTGGTGACTCCGGGGAATTCGGTGTCCGGCTCGATCAGGCCGAGCACTCCGACCAGCGCCCGGCCGATCTCGTCCGCGACCCGATCGTCATCGGCGGACGTGATCCGGTGCGCCACAATGAAATGCTCCACCTCGTGGCCGGAGTCGTAGACGTCGCGAATGCGACCGATTGTCGCGGCCGTGCTCTCGGAGCTGTCCTTCTCCTGGCGCTCGAGCAATCGGAGACTCTCGTTCTCCTCCAACGCCGCCCAGACATGGCCGAAGACTCGGTTGCCGCGCCCACTCCCCACGTAGAAGACCGACCGGTTGCGTGGGTCGAGCAGCGCGTAGACGTACCTCCCCAACTGTTCGGCCACTCGCGCAGGCAATGGCTTGGGAGCGGGACGCGTCTGATGGACCGCCGTCACGATCAGGCGCAGCGCGGCGAGCCGCAACGCAACCGGGACACCGTGGCCGCCGCCATCGGTCCGATCGAACAGCGCCGCCGATGCCGACTGCACCGACGTGAACGTGCGGCCCACGTGGCGCCCGAGTGACGTGGTCACCTCGGCGAACTGCGCCAGCCGCACCCGCGGATCCGGCGATGCGTCGGCCAGGTCGTTGGATGCGAGAAAGGTCTGGACCTCGGGCGAGGCAAGCCAGCGCGGTGTGATGTCGATCGGAACTGTCCAGACGGTAGCCATGCCCCGACTCTAGGTGAAGATCTCCGCGACGTAGCCGGTCGCGCGCCCGGCTACACCCGGTCGGCGCTCACCGGCACCACCGGGAGTTCGCTGTCTGCGATCCGGACCCGGGCCGCGTCGAGGCGCTGCGCGGTCTCCCCCGCGGTGACGTACTCGCCGACGATGTCCTGGCCGCCCATCGGGACGACGGAATGAACGATGGTGCGTGGGTAGACGTGCACCATGTTGTGGCCCTGGGCGCCGTCGCGTCCGCGCTGGGCTCCGGGCGGCACGGTGAGATCCTGCGTGTAGCAGGTGGCGGATGCGACCGAGACGGGGATGCCGGCGAACATCGCGGTCGTCGAGTAGTGCAGATGGCCTGCCAGGATGGCCCGCACATCGCTGCCGCGCAGCACCTCCGCGAGCCGCGTCTGGTCGCGCAACTCCACGAGCACCGCAAGATCCTGCACGCACGGAACCGGCGGGTGGTGCAGCGCCAGGATGGTGCCGTGTGGTGCCGACGTCTCGAGTTCGGCTGCAAGCCAGCGCAGTTGGGACTCACCTATCTCGCCGTAGTGGTGTCCGGGCACGGTCGAGTCGAGGGTGATGATGCGCAGGCCGTCGACGTCGTAGGTGCGATCGACAGGCCCGGTTTGCGGATCCTCGTCGAACAGCACGGCGCGGAAGTGAGCGCGGTCGTCGTGATTGCCCGTGGCCCAGATGACCTGCGCGCCGAGCGAGTCCGCGACGGGGTCGACGAGGGCGCGAAGCTTCGCATAGGCGCCGGGTTCGCCCTTGTCGGCCAGGTCGCCGGTGAACACCAGCGCATCGGGCCTCGCGTGTGACGCCTCGATCTCGGCGAAGATCTGCCGTAGTCGGGCCTCGCTGTCGACCGCGCCGTAGAGCGTGTCGGGGCGATCGAGCAGGTGGGTATCGCTCAGGTGGAGCAGGACGTGTGATGGGCGCGGATACTCGGCCGTGCGCATGTTGTTGATCGGTCTCTCGCTTCCGCTCGCCCCCGACGTGCAGGTGCCCGGCTGGGGGCACCTACCCGGACTCCACACTAGCCAGGTGGATGCCCGGGGGCCGAAGGTGTGGCAGATCGACGGCTGAGCCTCGCGGCACGACGGGTCGGACCGGGGAACCGGGCCGACCCGCCGTCCGGCGTTAGGAGCCCGCTCGGATCCACTCCTCCAGATGCGGCGACTCGGTGCCGATCGTGGTGCCGTCGCCGTGCCCGGTGTGCACCCGGGTCTCCGCGGGCAGCGCGAACAGCCGGTCGCGGATCGATCCGATGATCGTCGGGAAATCGGAGAAGGAGCGTCCGGTGGCCCCAGGTCCACCGGAGAACAGGGTGTCGCCGCTGAACAGCTCGCCCGCCTCGGGCAGGTACAGGCAGGTCGAGCCCGGAGAGTGGCCCGGCGTGTGAATGGCCTGGATCTCCGTGCCCGCCACCGCGATCCGCTGTCCGTCCTCGAGCGGGAGATGCGCGACATCGGGGTGGGTCATCCGCCACAGCACGTCATCGGCGGGGTGCAGCAGGATCGGCGCGTCGAGGCGCTCCGATAGCTCCGGTGCCACCGTCACGTGGTCGTTGTGCCCGTGGGTGAGCACGATCGCCTTCACCCGCCTGCCCGCGACCGCATCGATGATCGGCTGCGCGGTGTGTGCCGCGTCGACGATCACCACCTCGGTGTCGTCGCCGATCAGCCAGATGTTGTTGTCGACGTCCCAGGTGCCGCCGTCGAGGCTGAAGGTGCCGGACGTGACGACCCGGTCCACCCGCACGTCGCTCACAGCACGACCACCGAACGCAGCACCTCGCCGCGGTGCATGGACTCGAAGGCCTGCTCCACCTCGTCGAGCGCGATCCGCTCGGTGACGAACTTCTCCAGCGGCAGCCGGCCCTGCTGGTACAGGTCAACGAGCATCGGGAAGTCGCGCTCGGGCAGGCAGTCGCCGTACCAGGACGACTTGAGTGCGCCGCCGCGGGAGAAGAAGTCGATGAGCGGCATCTCCAGCGTCATGTCCGGGGTCGGCACGCCGACCAGGACCACGGTGCCGGCGAGGTCGCGGGCGTAGAACGCCTGCTTCCACGTCTCCGGCCGTCCGACCGCATCCACCACCACGTCGGCGCCGAAGCCGCCGGTCAGTTCCTGCACGGCCTCGACCACGTCGTCGACCTCGGCGGCGTTGATCGTGTGGGTGGCGCCGAGTTCGGTCGCCCACTCGAGCTTGCGGGGGTCGCGGTCGATCGCGATGATCGTGCCCGCGCCCGCCAGCCGGGACCCCATGATCGCGGCGTCACCGACGCCGCCGCAGCCGATGACCGCGACGGAGTCGCCGCGGCCGACGTTGCCGGTGTTCATGGCCGCACCCATGCCCGCCATGACGCCGCAGCCGAGCAGACCCACCACCGCGGGATCCGCGGACGGGTCCACCTTCGTGCACTGACCGGCGTGTACCAGGGTCTTGTCCGCGAACGCGCCGATACCGAGGGCGGGACTGAGCTCGGTGCCGTCCTCGAGGGTCATCTTCTGCGTCGCGTTGAAGGTGTCGAAACAGTACTGGGGGCGTCCACGCTTGCAGGCACGGCACTGACCGCAGACGGCACGCCAGTTCAGCACCACGAAATCGCCAACCGCGACCGAATCGACGTCGGCACCGACGCTCTCGACGATGCCGGCCGCCTCGTGCCCGAGCAGGAACGGGTACTCGTCGTTGATGCCGCCGTCGCGGTAGGTGAGGTCCGTGTGGCAGACCCCGCAGGTCGAGACGGCGACGACGACCTCGCCGGGCCCGGGGTCGGGGATGGTGATCGTCGCGATCTCGACCGGCGCTCCCTTGGAGCGGGCGATGACACCCCGAACCTGCTGCGACATGGCGTTGTCTCCTTCGAACTCGTGTGGATTCATGGCGGTACGAGCGCCGGGTTCGACGGTAGTCCAACCGGCGTTCGCCGTGCCCGGAGCGCGTCGAACGGAGATAGTTTGCAGGGACCGATGAGTTTTCCGATCGGCGATGGTCTAACCGTTCGACGACCTCGGAAGCCGAGGACGCAGCGACGCAACCGATGACAGGAGCAGACAATGTCCCGCATGCTTTTCGTGAACCTGGCAGTGAAGAACATCGAGGCGACCCGGAAGTTCTTCGACGGGCTCGGATTCGGGTTCAACGAGACCTTCAGCGACGAGAACTGTGCCTCGATGGTGATCAACGACCTGACCACGGTGATGCTGCTGCAGGAGGCGCGGTTCCGCGACTTCATCTCCGATGACATCTGCGACACCTCGAAGTCTCGTGAGGCCCTGCTGTGCATCTCCGCCGACAGCAGGGAGGAGGTCGACTCGCTGGTCGACACCGCCATCGGCGCGGGCGGCTCGGCCTGGATGGAGGCGCAGGACCAGGGTTTCATGTACGGCCGCGCATTCCGCGACCTGGACGGGCACGTCTGGGAGGTCATGTGGATGGACCCCGCCGCCATCGGCTGACAGCGGCTGCGCCGCCCGCGCGCGAGTTGCACCCAATCGGGGACAACACGCGCACGGGCGCCGAAGGCGCATAGTTTTCGTATGGTCGAACCGATCGACGAGCTGTTCATCGAGACCGTCGCGGCGATGGCGAGCCCGACCCCCAGGCGCTCGCCGGCCCCGGGGGAACCCGTCCGCGAGGGTTCGGTGCTCGCCGTGGCCCGCTGCCTGGAGCTCTTCGACGCCCAGCTCGGCAGCAGACATCTTGATCTCGCCGCCCGCGTGCTGCGGGCCGGTGGCGAGGGCTTCTACACGATCGGTTCCTCGGGTCACGAGGGCAACGCGGCCGTGGCGGCTGCGCTGCGTCCGACGGACCCGGCGTTGTTGCACTATCGGTCCGGCGGCTTCTTCCTCGAACGCGCGCGCCAGGTCGGCGGCGGCGATCCGCTGCGGGACGTGCTGCTCGGGGTGGTCGCGGCAGCCGCCGACCCGATCTCCGGCGGGCGGCACAAGGTGTTCGGCCGGCACGACCTCGCGGTGATCCCGCAGACCTCCACGATCGCCTCCCACCTTCCGCGCGCGGTGGGCGTCGCGTTCGCGATCGGCAGGGCCCGCAGGCTGTGTGTCGATACGCCCTGGCCCGCGGATGCGGTGGCGGTGTGCAGCTTCGGGGACGCCTCCGCCAATCACTCGACGGCGGTCGGCGCGATCAATGCGGCGGCGCTGGGTGCGTACGAGGGGCTACCGCTGCCCTTGCTGTTGGTCTGCGAGGACAACGGCATCGGCGTCAGCGTGCCCACCCCCTGGGGCTGGATCGAGTCCGCCTACACGGGCCGGGTGGGGCTCGAGTACTTCGCCGCGGACGGCTGCGACCTCGCCGCCGCTGTCGACGCGGCAACGCGCGCCGCGCATTGGGTGCGCGAGCACCGGCGCCCGGCGTTCTTGCGCCTGCGCACGGTCCGGCTGATGGGGCACGCGGGCTCGGACGTGGAATCGGCCTACCGATCTCCCGCGGTGATCGCCGCCGAACAGCGCCGTGACCCGCTGCTCGGCACCGCCCGGCTGCTCGTCGAATCGGGGGCCCTGACGCCTGCCGAGGTGCTCGCCCGGTACCAGCGCAAGCGCGACGAGGTGCTGGCTCTCGCCCGCGAGGTCACCCTGCTCCCCCGGCTGACGACCGCGGCCGCTGTGATGTCCCCGCTGCGCGGGCCGGACCCCGGGTCGGTGGCCGCCGAGGTCGGCATACCGGCCGGGACACGTTCTCGAGCAGAGGTTTTCAACGGTGCACTGCCGGAGCAGGCGGGTCGTCTCACCATGGCACAGTCGATCAACCGTGCCCTGCTGGACGTCCTCGCCGCCCACCCCGAGGCGGTGGTCTTCGGTGAGGACGTTGCGCGCAAGGGTGGGGTCTACGGCGTCACCCGGGGGCTCGCGAATCGGGTGGGTGGGGCTCGGGTCTTCGACACCCCGCTCGACGAGCAGACCGTGCTCGGGCTCGCGCTCGGCGCGGGCGTCTCCGGGCTGCTGCCCATCCCGGAGATCCAGTACCTCGCCTATCTGCACAACGCGGAGGACCAGATTCGGGGCGAGGCAGCGACATTGGGATTCTTCTCGTCCGGCCGCTACCGCAACCCGATGGTGGTGCGGGTCGCCGGTTACGGCTACCAGAAGGGCTTCGGGGGGCACTTCCACAACGACGACGCGGTCGCCGTGCTGCGCGACATCCCAGGCCTCGTGGTGGCCTCCCCCGCCCGGCCAGAAGACGCCGCCGCGATGCTCCGCACCTGCGTCGCGGCCGCGAAAACCGAAGGCGCGGTGTGTGTTCTCCTCGAACCGATCGCGCTGTACCACGAGCGGGACCTGTACGAGCCCGGGGACGAGGGCTGGCTGGCGCCGTACGAGGGGCCGGGCCGTTGGGTCGAGACACACGTTCCGATCGGGAGCGGACGCACCCACGGGGACGGAACGGACCTGACCATCGTGACGTTCGGCAACGGACTCCGGATGAGCCTGCGGGTCGCCCGCCGTCTGCGCACGCGCGGTCTCGACGCGCGCGTGTTCGACCTACGCTGGCTGGCACCGCTGCCGGTGGCGGACCTGCTCCGCGAGGCGCGTGTCACCGGGCGGGTGCTGGTGGTCGACGAGACCCGCCGGTCGGGCGGCGTCTCGGAGGGGGTGATCGCGGCGCTCGTCGACGCGGGTTTCGAGGGCGCGATCGCGCGGGTCACGAGCGAGGACAGCTTCGTCCCGCTCGGCGAGGCCGCGCGTCTTGTGCTGGTCTCCGAGGATCAGATCGAGGCGGCGGCGGTGGGGCTGGTCGGCCGCCGCCGGTGATGGTCAGGGCCGGTCGAGCTCCATCGCGACCGCCCGCACCGGCGCACCGTCGCCGCCCGCCAGCTTCAGCGGCAGGATGCTGATCAGCGGGTCCGGGAAGTCGATGAGTTCGAGGTTGCAGAGGTTCTCGGCGATCACGCCGCCCGCGTTCGCGATCAGGTGGTGCGCCGGATAGTCCGTGTCCTCGTCGCCGGACGGGTCGACGCTCGGCGCGTCGAGGCAGAACGCCCGCACCCCCCGCTCGAGCAGCAGCGCACAGGCGTCGGCGCCGAGGAACGGGTGGTCGTAGTAGGCGTCGGTGCCGTAGTGCCGGTCCCACCCGGTATGGATGAGCGCGATGTCGCCGGACCGCACCGATTCGGCCGGCCCGGCGATCATCGCCCCGGTGACCGGCTGCCGAGGGGCCAGTCCGCGCAGGTCGAACACGACGCCGCGGCCGACGAAGAGCGACAGGTCCATTCGGTCGATCGGGGTGTCGCCGTCCCGCAGGTGTACCGGCGCGTCCACATGGGTGCCGGACTGCGATCCCATCTCCACACGCAGGACGTTGTAGCCGTCGCTGGCCACGGTGCAGTGCGGGATCAGCCTCGCCACCGGGTCGCCGGGGTACACCGGCATGCCGGTGTCGATCGGGTGTGAGAGATCCACGATCCTGCGCACCACGCTCACGGCCTCACCTCCATCGTGTGTCGACCAGTATCACCCGCGCAACGGGTACTCGAAGCCCGGCACGAGCCGTCCGGCGACCCAGGCGGCCGCCAGCACGATCGCCACCGCGGGTATCAGGGTGTGCGGGAGGTAGCCCAGGCCGGGGCCGGTGAGCCCGATGCCGCCCGCGCACAGCGCCGCGGGGATGTGCGGCGCGCGCAGGATGGCCATCAGTGCGACCGTGGCGACCACCGAGGCCGCGACGGCGACCTCCGACGGTCCGAGGACCGCGGTGATCGGCAGCGCCGTCGCCGCGGCGGCCGGGTAGGCCCGCAGGATCGCCCCCGGTCTCGCGGGCGGTCCTGCGGGGGCGAGCGCGATCAGGGCGGCCGACGCCACGAACGGCAGCGCGAAGACCGCGAGTCCGAGCAGGTGTTCGGCCGTGGCCAGGGACGCGATGATGATCAGCGCCGACGCGGCCGCGCTGAGGGCCGAGGCGGTGGTGCCCCGGCGGGCGATCGCGGCGGAGGCGCTGGTGAGGACGGACATGGGACTCCTTCTGGCAGGCGTTGCGGATCAGGGGTTTCGGCGGAGGAAGTCCCGGATCAGGTCGGCGATCTCCTGTCCGTGGGTCTCCAGCGCGAAGTGGCCCGCGTCGAGCAGGTGGATCTCCGCGTCGGGGAGATCGGTCGCGAATGCCTCGGCGCCTGCGGGGCCGAAGATCTCGTCGCCGCGGCCCCAGGCGACCAGTGTCGGCGGCCGATGGGTCCGGAAGTACTCCTGGAAGGCCGGGTACCCGTCGAGGTTGAACTGGTAGTCCCAGAACAATTGGAGCTGAATCTCCTTGTTGCCCGGCCGGTCCAGGCCCGCCTGGTCCGTCAGCCAGGTCTCGGGCGCGATCCGGTCCAGCCGGTCGGCGGGGACGCCGTGGGTGTACTGCCATTGCGTCGCGTCGAGCTCGAGGAGTTCGCGGACCGCGGGTTCGTGCTCCGTGCGGTTCTGTGCGTGCGCGAACAGCACGTCCCAGAACGGGGTGAATCCCTCCCGGTAGGCATTGCCGCTCTGAGTGATCAGCGCGGTGACCCGTTCCGGGTGCTTGGCGGCGATCCGCAACCCGATCGGTGCACCGTAGTCCTGGATGTAGAGCGCGAAGCGGTCGATGCCGAGCCGGTCGAGTAGCTGATCGGTGATCTCGGCGAGGCGGTCGAAGCTGTAGTCGAACTCGTCGACCGCGGGCATCGAGGAGCGCCCGAAGCCGATGTGGTCGGGCGCGATCACGTGGAACTCGTCCGCGAGTTCGGCGATCAGGTTCCGGAACATGTGTGAACTGCTCGGAAACCCGTGCAGCAGAACGAGGGTCGGGTTGTCCGGGTGGCCGGACTCCCGATAGAAGACCTCGAGTCCGTCGATGGTCGCGGTGCGGTGGCGGGTGTCGAAGCTGGACATGGTGGCTCCTGACTCTTTTGGGAGAACGATCGTTCTCCGCCATGACGTGTACAGTAGAGAACGATGGTTCTCCGCGCAAGTGTCGAGGTGAGAGATGGATCCGGATACCGCAGACGCCCAGCTGCTCGACGCAGCCGAGGCACTGTTCAACGAGCGCGGTGTGCAGGCAGTCGGGATGGACGAGATCCGCTCGAGGTCCGGGGTCTCCCTCAAGCGCCTCTACCGGCTGTACCCGGCCAAGGACCGGCTGGTCGAGGCGGTGCTGCGCAGGCGGGACCTCGTCGTGCGGGAGGAGCTGGCCCGCTTCCTGGAGCCGATCGACGACCCCCGTGAGCGGGTTCTCGGCGTTTTCGACTACCTGGATGACTGGTTTCGGCGGGAGGACTTCCGGGGCTGCACCTTCATCAACACCTTCGGTGAGCTGGGCGGGGGGAACCAGGCCGTCGCCGACATCGCCAAGGCGAACAAGGCGGCACTGCTCGAGTGCCTGCGCGAGCTGGTCTCCGCCGCGGGCCTATCGGCGCCGCTGGCCGACCAGCTCGCGATCCTCGCGAACGGTGCGATGGCGATCGCCGCGATCGCCGGCTCACCCCTGCCCGCCCGGCAGGCCCGCGATGCCGCCCGCGTGCTGCTGGACGCGGTGAGCTGACGACCACGCGGGGGCGTCACCCTCGCCGGCGGATCCGCCGGTCGACCGCCCGCGCGGCCGCGATCGGGTCCCACACCCCGGGGCGGGCCCTTACGAGGGGGTAGCAAGCGAGTCCGAGGACTGCGGCGGTGAGGTGGCCGACGTCGGTGAAGGTGACGCCGCCGAGCAGCGGCACCGCATAGAAGACGAGCACGCCGGCCAGGTAGACGTACCGCCAGGGCAGGGCGATCCGATACGTCAGTACTGCAACCACGCCCGCGAGGGCATAGCTGACTCCGTAGTCGAGGGTGTCGACCGCGGACTCCGGGGCGCGACCGTGCTGGATCGCCCAGTACAGGACGCCCTCGCTGATGTAGGTGGCGCCGACGTGCGCGATCACCACGACGACGAGCCACCGACGCGTGCCGAGCCAGCGTTCGGCCGGCACATGAAAGACGTTGTAGACGACGAAGTAGGTGATCCAGCCGCCGCCCGCGAGCCAGAACGCGCTGGTGATCAGCACCCGTATCGGGTCCTCGGCCAGGTGGTGCAGATTGGTCGACCGATTGCCGAGCACGTCGGTCAGGAGGTCCGGCGCCAGGTGGCGGCCCACCACGGTCGTCGCGAGCAGGATCGCCAGCCAGATGAACGTGCCCGGTGCGCGCCGGATGTAGGCCCACACGGCACGCGGGACGGAGGTCAGCTGCCGGGCGGTCGGTAGGTCGCGGGGCGCTTGGCCGCTTCGTCGATCTGCTCGGGGGTGAGCAGGGCGACGGTCACGGTGCGGGCCGCGCCGCTCGCGGCGGTGCGGATGCTCAGCGCCGCCGCGGCCACCTCGTCGGGCACCTCGCCGATGACGTAGAGGTCGTGGCCGCCGAACGCGAAGTGGCAGCTCTCAACGGTCCCGCCGACGCTCTCGACCGCCTGCACGATCGCGTCGCGGCGTCCCGATCCGCCTTCGATGAGTAGGCCTTGTGCACCATCGTGTGTGTAGCCGACCTGCCACAGGTATTTGGGCATGATCATGTCCCTCGGCTCGGTTTCTGGGGTGTATCCATCGTCCTCCTCCCGGCCGGGGACCGGTGCGGTATCGAGGAAACGACGACGGATCTACGCTCGGCTCATGGCGGAAGTCCGCATCGGGATCTCCGGATGGGCGTATCCCGGCTGGCGCGGCGATTTCTATCCCGCCGGCCTGGAGCACCGGCGGGAGCTGGCGTACGCCGCGTCCCGAATGGCCTCGATCGAGATCAACGGATCCTTCTACGCGCTGCAGACCCCCGATTCCTTCGCCCGGTGGCGGGACGAGACCCCCGACGGATTCGTGTTCGCGGTCAAGGGCGGCCGCTACATCACGCACATGAAGCGCCTGCACGACGCGGACACCGCACTGGCCAACTTCTTCGCATCCGGCCCGCTCGCGCTGCACGCCAAGCTCGGCCCGATCCTGTGGCAGCTTCCGCCCACGTTCGCGTTCGACGCCGACCGCCTCGCCCCGTTCCTCGCCGCCTTGCCGCGGACCACGATGGCGGCAGCGGAGCTCGCCGCGCGCCACGACGACAAGGTGCCCGAGGGGGGTGCGCTCACCGTCACCGATGCGCCGAGGCCGGTCCGGCATGCCCTCGAGGCGCGCCACGGCAGCTTCGGTGACCCGGAGGCGGTGGCGCTGATCGAGCGGAACGGGGTGGCCCTGGTGGTCGCGGACTCGGCGGGCAGATACCCGATGTTCGACAGGCGCACAAGCGATTTCATGTATGCACGGCTGCACGGCGACACCGAGCTCTATGAGAGCGGCTACGGCGACCACGTCCTCGACACATGGGCGACGCGGATCCGGGGGTGGTGCGCGGACGGGCTCGACGTGTACGTCTACCTCGACAATGACGCGCGCGGCCGCGCACCGTTCGACGCGATCGCGCTCGGGCGGCGGCTCGGGGCGCTCTGACGGGCCGGGGACGGGTTCCGCGCCGCCCAGCGGCTCACTCCTCGGGCAACTCGACGCCCAGGGTCGCGGCGCGCTCGGCCACCGCCTCGGGGAAGACATTCCGGAACAGGTAGGGGTCCTTGCCGATCACCCATCCGGGGGCGAGCCTGGTGGCGTACCGCTCGAAGTAGCCGAGCTGCTTGCCGAACAGGACCAGCTCCTCCGGGCTGGCGACTCCCCACTGCTTGCCGAGCTGGACCAGCGCCATGATGAGCGTGCCCAGGTTCAGTTCGGCCAGGTCATTGGTGAACACCGGGGCCAGGACGGCGGCCACCTGCATGCCGATCTCGGCGTCGCCTGCCTCGATGTCCGCGGTGTAACCGAGGTCGCGGATGCCGCGCGCCACCCGGGCGAAATCGCCGTCGATGAGGTTGGCGTAGAACATGTCCCGCAGGATCGACCGCCAGACCTCGGGCAGTTCGCCGACGATGCCGAAGTCGAGGAAGGCGATGCGTCCGTCGTCGAGCGCCCACAGGTTTCCCGCGTGCACGTCGCCGTGGAACGGTCCGTGGACGGTGATCGACTCGATCCACGCCTTGACGCCGCGCCGGATCAGCATCGTGGTGTCGTGATCGGCGTCGGGGACGAACCGGTCGAGGGGCACGCCGTGGAGCCGTTCCATGCAGATCACGTGCGGACCGCAGTAGTCCCAGTACACCTCGGGCGCCGTCACGCCCTTGTTGTCGCCGAATGACCAGATGGCGTCACGAAACCGAGTCTGTCGGTCGGCCTCGACGGCGCTGTTGAGCTCCGTCATGGTGGCGGCGTGCAGGTCTCGGATGATCGCGGTCGCGTTCGCGATCCGGAAGAACTCGAAGAGTCGCTCGAGCAGTTTGGCGCCGCCGTACGCGGTGCGCAGGTCGACGAGCATGCGGTGATAGATGCCCGGCCTCTGCACCTTGATCACGGCCTCGCGGCCGTCGGGGAGCACACAGGCGTGCACCTGCGCTACGGATGCCGCGGCCAGGGGTTCGTCGTCGAAGCTCGCGAAGATCTCGTCGACGCGCCCGCCGAGGTCGCCCTCGATGACCTCCCTGGCCTTCTGCGCGGACACCGGCGGCACGTCGTCGAGACACCGCAGGCAGGCGTTGGCGAGGGGGGCAGGGAACACTCCGGACGAGGAGGCCATCAGCTGCCCGAGTTTGACGAAGGTCGGGCCCAGCGCCTCGAAGGCGTTGACCACACCCTCCGATGCGGCATCGGCCCAGGTCTCACCGCGCCGCAGGAACGGCTTGGTGAGCACCGCGTACCCCGCGCAGGCGAGGATCACCACACCGACCACAACGGCGCGCCACAGCTGGGCCGGGCCGAACTTGTTGAGGTCGGGCATGTGCACCGACAGCGCGGCCGCGGGCGGTCCCGACGCGTAGGGGCCGACGGGACTCGAATGGTTGGACTGTGGCACCGTTCACCTCGATTCGGGTCCAGCCAGCGTAGGGGTGGCGGTCTATTCCGTCGACACCCGGCCCGGGAGACGCGGAGTTCCCGCACGTCGATGTTAGATTCCGACCGCAACGTGGTCAGCCCGGTGGCGGGTCTGCGGGCCCGAGCAGAGCTCAACGCGGAGGTGCCTTTGACACGCAGGCTTGCCGTCCTGGTCGCGGCCGTGGTGATCGGTTCCTGTGCGGTGGTCTACGCGGAGAGACCGGATGCCGTCGCCGCTCCGCTGGGTTCGGACCGAGCGGGGGCGCAGGGGAGCGGATCCTGTGCCGCCGACCTGGTGACCACCACGGCGGCGCTGCTGCCGGAGAAGCTCGAGATCCCGGTGCCGTTGCCGGTGGTCACCGCGGTGCCGTTCCCGGCGCCGACGACCACCCCGACCCGGATTCCCGCGCAGGCGCTGCCGCCGGATCCCTGCGCCGATCCCTGCCCGGACCTGACCGACGAGGGGCCCGCCGGCCCGGACTCGCTGCTGAAGGCGCTGCGGATTCCCGAGGTCGGTCTCAAGTTCCAGCCTTTTCACCTGGGCATTCCTGTGCCCGGGCCGGATCCAGGGCAGCAGGCGGTCGCCCCGGCTCCGGTGTTCCCGCCGACGGAGGCGGTGGCGAACTCGGCCCCGCGCCCGATCCCAGGGGTCGGCGCGGTCACCCGGGTCGCGAAGTTGACGGGTGCCGGCTCGATCAACCGCACGGACAAGCGTTGGCAGGTGAACGGCACCGATCTGGGCATCATGTGGGAGAGCGCGCCCGGCGAGGTCGCCGTCGCGTTCGGCGACACCGTCGGCCGGGGCTTCCACCCGCCGGGCGGCCAGGGCGGCGACTGGCGCAGCAATGTGCTTGCCTTCAGCAGCGACGAGAACCTTTCGGACGGTATGAGTTTCGACTCCATGGTGCAGGACGATCGGTGTCACGCGGCGGAGCTGCTCAGCAGCCGGAAGCTGGACAACGTGGAGATCACCACCATCCCCACCTCGGGCTTCGCGATCGGTGAGCGGCAGTACATGAGCTATATGTCCATCCGCACGTGGAACAGCATCCCCGGCACCTGGTTCACCAATCACGGCGGCATCGCCTACTCCGACGACCACGGCCAGACCTGGGTCAAGGATCCGTATGCGCGGTGGGACAACATATTCGGGCTCTCCAACTTCCAGGTGAGTGCGATGGTCCCGCAGGGCGACTACGTCTACATGTTCGGCACCCCCAACACCCGGCTCGGCGACCTGGGGCTGGCCCGGGTGCCGGTCGGGGAGGTGCTCAACACGTCGGCGTACCAGTACTGGCAGAACGGGGTCTGGACGCCGGTCGGTGGACAGGCGGCCGCGACGCCGGTGGTACGCGGCCCGGTGGCCGAGGTGTCGGTCCGGTACGACGAGGTCCGGCGGGTCTGGCAGATGGTCTATCTGGACACCGCAAGGACCGCGATCGTCCTGCGTGAATCCGACTCGCCGCAGGGGGAGTGGTCGGAGCCGGCGCCGCTGGTCAGCGTCACCGAGTACCCCGAGCTGTACGGTGGCTTCATCCACCCCTGGTCGACAGGTGACGATCTGTACTTCACCATCTCGACGTGGTCCGACTACAACGTTTTCCTCATGCGCGCCGAGCTGAACTGAGTCGGATCGCTCTGGACTCCAGGAGCGTAGCGGTATCGGAACATGGTGCCGCCACAATGAATTCGAAGGAGCCGAACCACCCGATGTGGCCCACCGAATGGCCGTCCGTCGCCCGTGAGATCGCCGACGCGACCGACGCTGCCGTCGCCGCGGTACGCACCGCCGAACCCGAGCCGTTCGCGGAGGCGTCCGCCCGGCTCGCCGCCCTCGATCAGGAGCAGGTCACCGTGGTGCACGCGTCGATCGTGCGCGAGTTGCTCGAGGAGCTGCATCCCGACGGCCTGACCGGTGACGACGTGCAGGCCGTGCTCGAGCGCTGCGCCCGGTCCGCCGTGTCGTGGGTGCCCGATCTGGACGTGTCGGTGCTCGTCGTGGTGCTGACCGGTGCGCTGGGGCTGACCGACCCCGACGAGGACCCGCGTCCGCTCGCCCGCGCGGACCTGCCCCGGTACGCGACCCTGGTGATCGCGGACCTGCTCGCGGCCGCGGATGCGCCCGGGTCGGGCTACATCCGGCGGGCGATCGGCGAGGTCGCCCGCGCGCAGACCGTGGAGATGCCCTGACTGTCTGAGCCCGCTAGCCGTGCAGGATGTTCGCGGCCGCGATCATCGCCTCGACGGACGACTCCGTCGCGGTGTCCGCGAGGCCTGCCGCCCAGTGCCTGCGCCCCCCGTGCTCGCACAGCAGGAAGGTCGCGGTCCGGCCGTCGCCGACCCTCTGCTGGTGGAAGGAGAGGATCTCCATCGGCAGTCCGGCGTCGTAGAGCATCGAGGTGAGCGCCGCGATCGGCCCGGCCGCGGTGGCCTCGGCCTGGTGAATGGTGTCGCCGAGGGCGAGCGTGGCCCGGAACTCGGTGCGGCCGGCGCCGAGGGCATGTGCGGACCATCGGCCGAAGCGGATCGGACCGCCGGTCGGCGAGTAGGTGGCGCGGAACGTGCGCCAGCTCATGCCGGCGGCCTCGGCGCGCAGTGCACGGGGGAGCGGGATGCCGAAACGCAGCGCGAACGGGTCAGACGCAGGGGTGGCGGTGTGTGAGGCGAATGCCTGAAGAGAGTTCATTGAAGCGGTCTTCCTGGATGGAGAGGAAGGACCAACAGATAGCTCGACGACCCGCAGCGAGGGGTCGGTCCGAATCAGACCCCGCTACGGGCGGAATACGAGCTTCATGCGCTTCATGGGGTCCGAATGTAGAGGCGAAACCGCGATGACGCAACTGTGGCGAAGAATCGCCCCGCGAAATTGAACGCTTGTCCATATGTAGTTAAATAGTTGGACGTTTGTTCATATAAGTATCGACGCGCGAAGCCGGCCCCATGCCGGACCCGGGCGACGGCCCTTCGGCGTCGCCCCTCGTGTCCCCTGTTTCACTCGATCGGAGGATCTCAATGTCCCGTCCCATGATGCGTCGCATCGCGTCTGTGGTTGCCGCCACGGCACTGATCGCCGGTGGTCTCGCGATCGGTGCGGGTACCGCTGCGGCCGCCCAGGCGCCCTACTCGGCCACCAAGACCACGAGCAACATCAAGGTGACCAAGAGCGTCGTCGGTGACGGCACGGTCGCGCCGGGACAGAAGGTGACCTACCGGACCACTATCGCGACCACCGCCCATCCCGATCGGTTCATCAGCCGGGTCACCGACTTCCACCCGGCGGGCTTCAAGTACGTCAACGGGAGCGCGAAGCTCACCGCCTGGCACCTCGTCGGCGGCGTGAAGACCGAGAACGTGACGCCCGAGGTCGACGTCAACAACAACACGGTCTCGGTGCCCAGCGCCGGAATGGCGATCTCCCAGACCGACAGCAAGACCGTCACTTTCGAGGTGACCTACCTGGTGCCGCAGAATGCGCAGATCGGCACCGCGCCCGACAGTGGCGTGTCCTTCGACGTGTCGGGCTTCGCGACCACCCAGACCTTCAATCCGATGGGTGTGAGCGCCACCATCCGTGCTCTCAACCCGGGCGAGGCGGTCGCCACCGGTTCTTCGGAGTTCGGCCTCGGCTCGTCCGACGGCGAGGGCGGCACCACCGGCTCCGCTGGATCCGCGATCGTCGAGAACCCGACGGGCTTCGTCGTCGACGTGCTGCGTGGGGTCGTCGGCAGCTAGCCGTACACACCTGAAACAAGGGCCGTCCGGATACTTCGGACGGCCCTTGTTTTGTCTAACGATTTATCAAGTGCGACAGGAGTTTTCGAAATCCTGCGCGTACGCGGGTGTCCATCCATACGATGGCGCGACGCACGTTCGGATCCGGGGTCTCAGCGGTACCGAGGTGTCGTGAATCTGTCCCCGACGAATGGAGATCCCGCATGTCCCGTCCCACGATGCGCCGCCTCGTATCCGCCGTTGCCGCCTCGGCCCTGCTCGCAAGCGGCGGCCTGGCCCTCGGCGCGGGCGCCGCGTCCGCTGCACCGAGCCTGTTCGACTTCGGCTCCACGGCGGGGGGACCGGCGCAGCTGGACCTCGGCTCCAGCTCGAACGGTCAGGAGCTGCCTGCCTCCGCCACGGTGACCACCGACAATCTCGCGGTGACCAAGGCCGTCGTCGGCAGCAACAAGATCGCGACCACCGGTCAGGTCACGTATCGGACCACCATCGCGGCCACCGGCGGCCCGGACCGGCTCGTCAACAAGATTGCCGACATCTTCCCGTTCGCCCTCAGCTACGTGTCGGGGAGCGCGACCGTCACATCATGGCAGGACGGCCAGATGAAGACCGAGGGTGTCGTCCCCGCCGAGGCCAACGGACGCCTCGCCGTGTCCAAGGATGTCGGCTGGGTCGTCTCGGCGACGGGCAACAAGACCGTCACCTTCGAGGTGACCTACCGCGTGCGCACCGACATCTCGTTCGACATCGACGTCTTCGACAGCGGCACCGCGATCGAGGTCAGTGGGCAGGCCACCCAGGAATGGCCCGATATGGGTGTGAAGATCGGGCTGCTCGGGCCGAGCGGCTCCTAGCCGACCGCGGCCGGGCGGCAATGGGTCCATCCGGAGCCGTTGCCGCTCAGGCCATGTCGTCCTCGTCGCCGGGAGTCACCCGCCGCAACCCGCGATACGCCTCCGCGGGGGTGCGGCGGCCTGCGACCACCGCCTCCACCTCCGCGGCGATCGGCATCTCGACGTCGTAGTCGCGGGCCAGTTCCATCACCGTCGGGGCCGTCTTGACGCCCTCGGCGACCTGACCGAGCTCGGCGAGGGTCTGCTCGATCGTGAGCCCACGGGCCAGCGCCTCGCCGACCCTGCGGTTGCGGGAGGCCGGGCTGATGCAGGTCGCGATCAGGTCGCCGACGCCGGTGAGGCCGGCGAACGTGCGCGGGTTGGCCCCCATCGCCTCGCCGAGCCGCGTCATCTCGGCGAGCCCGCGGGCGAGCACCATTGCCCGGGTGTTGTCGCCGACGCCGAGGCCGTCGGCCATGCCCGCGGCGATCGCCACGATGTTCTTGAGGATGCCGCCGAGCTCGCAGCCGAGCACGTCGGTGTTGCGGTACACGCGGAACACCGGCGAGGCGAAGAGCGGCTGCAGCGCGGTGGCCACCCGATCGTCCTGGGTCGCGACCACCGAGGCGGCGGCCAGGCCGTCGACGATCTCCCTTGCGATGTTCGGTCCGGCCAGCAGCCCGACCGGATGGCCAGGCAGACACTCGGCGATCACCTCGGTTGGCCGCTGCCTGGTGCCGGGCTCGAGCCCCTTTGCCAGCGACAGCACCGGCACCCATGCACGAACCCCGTTGGAGATCTCGCTCAGCGTCGAGCGCACCGCGTGCGAGGGCACCCCGACCACCAGGACATCGGCCTCGTTGGCGGCCTCGGCGATATCGGAGGTCGCGCGCAGGTCCGGCGAAAGGGCCCGGTCGCCGAGGTAGCGGGAGTTGCGATGCTCGGAATTGACCTCATCGGCGGTGTTCGGATCGCGAGCCCACAGCAGCGTCGGGGTGTTCCGCGCGGCGAGCCCCGCGACCGTGGTTCCCCACGAGCCGGCCCCCAGCACCACCACCCGTACCGGCCGCGCCATCACCGATCACCCAGTCCGCCATCGACAATTGCGATCATCGATTCAGGTTCCCACCCGCGCCGAGGGCGCGGTGCGGAAACCTGGAAACTCGTCGGACGTTCAGGGAGCGACGACGCCCGCGATCGGGATGCGTCCGCCGACCGCGACGCGGAAGTCGACCATGGCGCGCTGCAGATGGTCCGGCGAGGTGACCACGACGGCGCTGGTGGCGCCGCGCTGAGCGAGGATCGCGTTGGTGTTCCGCGCGTTCTCGACCGTGGAGCGCGAGGTGTATTCCTCGGTGATCCGGAATGCGGGGATGCCGTGCCCGATCAGCCAATCGCGCATCGCGCGGGACTCGGTGATCCCGTTCTGCGGTACGCCGCCGCTGACGATGATCGGGGACAGCGGGTAGCGGTGGGCGACCTGCAGGGTCGCCTGCATCCGGGACTCGAGCACCGGCCGCATCGTGCCGTTGGGGAACAGCCCCGCGCCGAGCGCCACGATGTTGGTGCCGAACGGATTCAGGTCGAGGACCACCGGGAACTGGGTGGTCAGGGTCTCGAACCGGGTGCAGGCGAGGATCGCATCCCGAGAGGGTGTCTGGCAGCCGCCGATGGTCGAGAGCACGCCGTTCACGAGCGTGGTCGGTGTCACGTCGGCATTCGCCGTGGCAGGCAGGACGGCGCCAGCCGCGGCCGCGATTGCGGTGGCGGCCAGGATCCTGCGGGCGAGCAGAGACGGCGAACGAAACGACATGACACTCCTTTTGGACGAACGGCTCCTCCCCCGCAGGAGGTGACGAACGGGGTTCAGTCTGGACTAGGACCCGTATCCGTGTTGGGGCTTTCGGAAATCTGCACTCTCCGACCGCCATTCAAGCACGCGATACCCCAAGATATCGGTTGAAACGTCCTGCGCGTTTCAGTCCTCGGCCTTCGCCAGCGCCGACGGCCACCAGATTCGCTTACCGATGTCATAGGAGAGAGCGGGAACCAGGACGCTGCGCACGATGATGGTGTCGAGCAGAACGCCAAAGGCCACCGCGAACCCGATCTCCGCGAGGAACACCAGCGGCAGCACACCCAGCACCGCGAATGTCGCGGCGAGAACCACACCAGCGGAGGTGATCACGCCACCGGTGACGGCCAGCCCGCGCAGCACCCCGGAGCGGGTTCCATGGGTGAGTGACTCCTCCCGCACCCGGGTCATCAGGAAGATGTTGTAGTCGATGCCGAGCGCGACAAGGAACACGAAGGCGAACAGCGGGAAGGCCTGGTCGGCGCCCGCGAAGTGGAACACGTGGGTGAAGAAGAACCCGCACACGCCGAGCGTGGCCGCGAACGAGAGCACCACGGTGGCGATCAGGATCAGCGGCGCGAGCAGCGCCCGGAGCAGGATGGCGAGCACCAGGAAGATCACCACGAGCACGATCGGGATGATCAGGTTCCTGTCGTGCACCGAGGCTGTCTGCACGTCCAGGGTGGCCGCGGAGTTCCCGCCCACCAGGGCGTCGGCGCCGGGGACGGCGTGCACCGCGGTGCGCAGCCGCTCGATGGTCTCCAACGCCTCCGGTGAGTCGTAGGAGTCCGTGAGCGTGGCGGTGACGACGGTGCGGCCGTCGATAGGCTGCACGGTCAGCTGTGGCGGCGGGCAGCCGGTCGGTGCGCTTGCGGGGGCGCCGGTACCCAGGTTCAGCCCAGCCACCTTGGCGTAGTCGATCTGCAGGCATACCGAACCGGGGGCCGTTGCGACACCCTCGACCCCGCCCGCGACGGCGATCACCTGCTCGGCGGCGTCGGCGTTGGTCATGATGACGGCAGGCGCGCCGGTGCCCTGCGGGAACTTGGCGTCGTAGATCGCCTGCCCCTGGGCGGCCTCGGGGTTGTTGGTGAAGTTCTCGGTTGAGGTGAGCCCATCCGTCTGCAGGCTGCCGATCCCGATGGCGCACAGCGCGATCAACAGCACCGTGGTGCCGATCCACGCCGGCCGGGCCCGGTTGCCGACAGTGGTCGCGATCCGGCCCCACATGCCGTGCGCGGCGAGATCGGCGGCGTGGTCGACCTGCGGGACGCGCGGCCAGAACACCCACCGGCCGGCGGTCGCCAGCGCCACGGGGAGGAACGTCATCATCACCAGGTAGGTGCAGGCGATGCCGATGGCGGTGACCGGACCGAGGCTCTTGTTCGAGTTCAGTTCGGAGAAGGTCAGGCACAGCAGGCCGAGGATGACGGTCACCGCGGAGGCGGTGATCGCGGGGGCCGATTCGCGCCAGGCCCGGATCATCGCGTCGAACCGGTTGGGGTAGGCGTGCAGTTCCTCGCGGTACCGCGCGATCAGCAGCAGCGCGTAGTCGGTACCAGCACCGAGTACGAGGACCATCAGGATGCCTTGGCTCTGGCCGGTCAGCGTCAGGATGTCCTGCTTGGCGAGGAAGTAGATGACCATCGAGGAGAGGCCGAGCGCCAGCATCGCGGACAGCAGCGGGAAGATCCAGAGGACCGGGGAGCGGTAGACGACCAGCAGGATCAGGATCACCACGAGGAGGGCCGCTCCGAGCAGCGCGCCGTCGAGTCCCTGGAAGGCGTCGATGAACGCCACGAGCAGCCCGCCCGGGCCCGCGGGCAGCACCTCGAGTTCGGCGGCGGCCGCCGATCTGGCCGCGTCCATCACGTGCTGTTCGGTCTCGGCGAGGACGTCGCCCTGGACCTGCGTGCCGTCGGACTTGGCCACCAGCGGCACGAACAGGGCCGCGGTGGTGCCGTCCTCGGAGTACTGGACCGGGGCCATGCCGGTCTTGTCGACACCAGGAACCTGCGTCACCGCCGTCGCGGCGTTGGCGATCGACTCCTTGTCCTGCTCGGTCAACGGCCCGTCGCGGTGGAAGACGACGAATCCGGGGATGGTCTCGACCGTGACGAACTTCGCGGATTCGTCGGCGACGATGGTCGATTCGGCGGAGGCGGACAGATAGCTGGCGTTGTCGTTCTTCTGGACCTCGGCGAGCTTGCCCTGGAAAGAGCCGCCGACGCCGCCGGCCAGGAAGGCGATCAGCGCGATCGCGATGACGGTGAAGACCGGCCAGCCGCGTCGGGGCTTCCGGGGCGTCACCGTCGAAGGCTCGTCGCTGATGTCGAGTTCGGCCATCGGTTCTCCTCGGAAATGCCCGTCACCGCAGGTCTCCAACGGGTTCAAGTAGACCACGGGGTGGGCCGGGGGATCCGGGATTCCCTTGACCGATTCGCGTTTTCCCGACACGGTGACGGGAACATGTTCTAACTTTGTCCTCGCTCCGGCGCGCCGACCGCGCCACCACAGAGAGAGGGGACAGTGTCGATGACCGCAGGTCGTTCGGATCAGCAGACCCGTGGCGTCTCGCGCAGAGGCTTCTTGACCGCCGCGACGGGGGCCGCCGCCCTCGCCGGACTCGGCTGGACGCCGGCGCGCGCGATCCCACTCGGTGACGCCAGGGCGACCCTGCCCGCACCGCCCGCCTTCCCCGACGGCATCGCCCTCGTTCAGCAGAGCTACGAGAACTGGGCGCAGGAGATCCGCTTCGACCAGGTCTGGACCTGCACGCCCCGGGACGCGCAGGATGTGGTCCGCCTCGCGAACTGGGCGCACGCCAACGGCTACCGACTGCGGCCGCGAGGGACCATGCACGGGTGGAGCCCGCTGACCCTGGAGGCCGGCCAGAATGTCGACCGGGTGCTGCTGGTGGACACCATGGCCGGACTGAACGCCATCGCGGTCGACGCCGTGGGCGCCGCCGAGGGCCGTGCCACGGTCACCGCGGGCGCGGGCGCCACCGTGGAGGCCATCCTCGCCGAGTTGCAGGCGCATGGGCTCGGCTGGGCCAACGCCCCCGCGATCGGCGTACTCACCATCGCCGGTGTGCTCGCGATCGACGCACACGGGGCCACCCTGGCCGCCGACGGTGAATCCGCGCTCCCGGGAGCGTCTTTCGGGTCGCTGAGCAACCTGGTGACCGCGATGACGGCGGTGGTCTGGGACGAGGCCGGCGCTCGGTACGAGCTGCGGGAGTTCAGCAGGGCCGACGCGGCCATCCGCCCGCTGCTCGCCCACCTCGGCCGGTCCTTCGTCACCTCGGTGACGCTGCAGGCCGGACCCAACTACCGGCTCCGCTGCGAGTCCGTCACCGACATCCCGTGGCGCGAACTGTTCGCCCCGGCAGGGTCGCCGGGCCGGACCTTCGAGAGCTACGTGGCCCGCTCGGGTCGTGTCGAGGCGATCTGGTTCCCCTTCACCGAGACGCCGTGGCTCAAGGTGTGGACGCCCAGCCCGGTCAAGCCGCCGCAGTCCCGGGAGGTGACGGGGCCCTACAACTACTGGTACTCGGACAACCTCCCGCAGGCGGTCACCGATCCGCTCGGGCTGATCACCAGGGGGATCGGCAGCGCCACACCGCAGTTCGGTCAGGCGCAGTTCGAGACCATCGCGTCAGGTCTCGCCACCACCGGGACCGCCGACCTGTGGGGCTGGTCCAAGGACGTGCTGTTCTACCTCCGCGCGACGACCCTGCGAATGAACGCGGGCGGTGGTGTGGTGATCACCCGCAGGTCCAACATCGCGCGGGTGATCAACGAGTTCACCGGCTGGCATCACCGGCGTCAGCAGGAACTCCGGGCCGCGGGTCGGTATCCGATCAACGGGCCCTTCGAGGTGCGGCTGTGTGGGCTCGACGACCAAGGCGAGGTGACGGTGGAAAGCGCTGGTGCGCCTACCATCTCGGCGCTGCGTCCCCGCCCCGATCACCCCGAGTGGGACACCGCCATCTGGATGAACGTGGTCGGGGTGCCCGGCACGCCGGGCCAGGCCGCGTACTTCCGTGAGATGGAGCTGTTCATGAGGGAGAACTACAGCGGCGACTACGCCACGTTCCGGCCGGAATGGGCGAAGGGCTGGGCATTCACCGACCGGGCCGGGCACTCCGACGGGCCGTCCATCGACTCCGTCATCCCCGACACCTACCGGGAAGGGGTGCCGTCCGGCGACAACTGGGACACGGCACGTGCCGTGTACAACGCCAATGACCCGCACCGGATCTTCAGCAACGGCTTCCTGGACAGGCTGCTGCCATGAGCTAGCGGCCCGACCTGGGCCGGATGTGCTCGAAGATAAGGATCGTCTCGGTCGCCGCGACCTCCGGCCGCGCGGACAGGTGGTCGAGCACGAAGTCGCGCAACGCGCCGGTGTCGCGCATCGCGACGTGGAGCAGGTAGTCGTCGGCGCCCGCGATGAAGTAGACGTCGAGCACCTCGGGCGTCGCGGACATCCGTTCCGCGAACTGCGCCATGTGCGGGCGTGCGTCGGCGCGCAGTCGGACGGAGATCATCGCCTCGAGGTCCCGTCCGAGGGCCGCCGGGTCGATGTCGGCGTGGAAGCCCCGGATGACGCCCTTCTCGACCAGCGCGCGCACCCGGGCCAGGCAGGTGGAGGGCGCGATCCCGGCCAGCTCGGCGAGGGCGTTGTTCGGGGTGCGGGCGTCGCGGGTGAGCTGGGCGAGCAGGACGTGATCGATCTCGTCGAGCCTGACCGCCCGAACATCGTTCGGGCGGGCGCCCCGCGAGGGGCCTTGTGCCGAAGATTCCGCAACCATGTGCAGATTCTAGAGAATTATCAGCACAAATCTGTGCATGGAATCGAGGAAAATTCATACTTGACCCAGCGTCGATCACGCTCACCCACACCGAACCGCCCCCGAAACCCGAGGAAGTGTCATGAGGATCGGAATCCCCCGCGAGGTCAAGAACCACGAGTACCGGGTCGCCATCACGCCCGCAGGCGTCCACGAACTCGTCTCCCGCGGCCACCAGGTTTTCGTCGAGCAGGAGGCCGGTGCCGGTTCTTCCTTCGCCGACGCCGACTACCGCGCGGCGGGCGCGCAGATCCTGGCCGAGGCCGACGATGTGTGGGCGGCCGCGGAGCTGCTTCTGAAGGTGAAAGAGCCTATCGCGGAAGAGTATTCGCGCTTGCGTCCGGACCTGGTGCTGTTCACCTACCTGCACCTGGCGGCCTCGAGGGAGTGCACGGACGCGCTGATCGCGGCGAAGACGACCGCGATCGCCTACGAGACCGTGCAGGCCCCCGACGGTTCCCTGCCCCTGCTCGCCCCGATGAGCGAGGTCGCCGGGCGGCTCGCGCCCCAGGCAGGCGCCTACCACCTGATGGCCAGCTCCGGCGGCCGCGGCGTCCTGATGGGCGGCGTGCCCGGGGTGCGCCCGGCCAATGTGGTGATCCTCGGTGGCGGGGTGGCAGGCCAGAACGCGGCGGCGATGGCCGTCGGGATGCACGCCGATGTCACCGTCCTCGACCTGAACGTCGCGCGTCTGCGCGAGCTCGACGACCGGTACCGCGGACGGCTGCGGACGGTCGTGTCCAACGCCTTCGAGGTGGAGCAGGCGGTGCTGGGCGCGGACCTGGTGATCGGCGCGGTGCTGGTGCCGGGGGCGAGGGCGCCGAAGCTGGTGTCCAACGAACTGGTGTCCCGGATGAAGCCGGGTTCGGTGCTGGTCGACGTCGCGATCGACCAGGGCGGGTGCTTCGAGGACTCGCGTCCGACCACCCACGCCGACCCCACCTACCGGGTGCACAACTCCGTCTTCTACTGCGTGGCGAACATGCCGGGCGCGGTGCCCCGCACGTCCACCTTCGGGCTGACCAATGCCACCCTCCCGTACGTCCTCGAGATCGCGGAACTGGGCTGGCGCCGGGCCACCGCCGCCGACCGGGCGCTGGCCGCCGGGCTGAGTACCCACGACGGCGAGGTGCTCTCCACCGCGGTCGCGGACGCGCACGGCTATCGCGGCTTCGCCGACGGCGCGCGGGTCACACCCGACCTGGGGTAGGACACGCGCACGGTCGCGCACCGCCTACCCTTGGCCGCGACCGGAAGGAGTGCGCAGTGACCGAGGCAATCGTGGTGGCGCGGGACGGGGACATCGTCACGTGGACGCTGAACCGTCCGGAGACCCGCAACGTCATCTCCGAGCCCGACATGATCGAGGCCTTCGAGACGGCGATCGCGGACGTCAATCGGGACGTGACGGTGCGCGCGGTGGTGCTGACCGCGGCCGGGCCGTCGTTCTCCTCCGGGGGCAACGTCAAGCACATGCGCGACCGCGAGGGCATGTTCGGCGGCTCGCCCGTGGAACTGCGCGGCGGCTACCGGCACGGCATCCAGCGGATCCCCCTGGCGCTCTATCACTGCGAGGCGCCGGTGATCGCCGCGGTGAACGGCCCGGCCATCGGGGCGGGCTGTGACCTTGCACTCATGTGCGACATGCGGATCGCGGCGACCACGGCCACCTTCGCGGAGAGCTTCGTCAAGCTCGGCATCATCCCGGGCGACGGCGGTGCCTGGTTCCTGCCGCGCGCGGTCGGGCAGGCGCGGGCCGCCGAGATGGCCTTCACCGGCGACGCGATCGACGCCGCGACCGCCCTCGAGTGGGGCCTTGTCTCGCGGGTGGTGGAGCCGGATGAGCTGGTGTCGACCGCCCGTGCGCTGGCAGAACGGGTCGCGGTGAACCCGCCGCAGGCCCTGCGGATGACCAAGAAGCTGCTCCGCGAGGGGCAGCACCAGAGACTGGAGAGCCTGCTCGAGTTGTCCGCCTCGATGCAGGCGCTTGCGCACCACACGCAGGATCACCAGGAGGCGGTGGCCGCGATGCTCGAGCGCAGGCCGCCTCGGTTCACCGGGGCGTAGCCGGGCCAGGGGCGGGGTGCCCGCCGCGGACCCGGCGCGGGCCCTTCGCAATGTCGGGGGGCCACCGTAAGGTGTCGGACGTGATCATCGTCAGCACGGACGGCTCCTGCCTCCGCAACCCCGGCGGCGCGATCGGCTGGGCGTGGGTCAACCACATGGGGCCGAGCCGCTCCGGCGGCGAGCGGTCGGGCACCAACCAAATCGCCGAGCTGCGTGCGCTTTTGGAGGCCATCCGGGCGCATCCGGGTGACGAGCCGATGCTGATCGAGTCCGATTCCCAGTACGCCATCAAGTGTGCATCGGAGTGGGTGTCCGGTTGGAAGCGCAAGGGCTGGCGTACCGCCTCCGGCGAACCGGTGAAGAACCTGGACCTCGTGCGCTCCATCGACGAGGCGATCGCCGAGCGGACCGGCCCGGTGCGCTTCCGTTGGGTCCGCGGTCACGTCGGCAACCACTACAACGAGGAGGCGGACAAGCTGGCCGGTGAGGCCGCTCGTGCCGTCGCGGCCGCCGCCGCCTCCGCCCCTGCGCCCGCCCCGCGGGCGAAGGCCACGACGCACTCCGCGCCGGTGTCGCCGGCGAAGAAGGTCTCGCGAGCCAAGTCGGTGGCGGCGCACACCGTCGTCCCGAACGAGATGGAGCCGACGCTGTTCGAGGTCTCCGAATCGGACGACTCGCTCACCCTCTTCTGATCAGAGGTCGAACAGCCGCGCACCGTTGTCGTGGCACACGGCGCTGACCCACTCCGCGCCCAGGTCGAGCCGAGAAACCGCCTCCAGGGCATGGGCATACGGGTACGGGATGTTCGGGAAATCACTGCCGAACAGGATCCGCTCCTGCAGGTCGAGCAGGCGTGGCAGGTCGGCAGGCAGCAGCGGCGCGGCATCGTTGATGAAGTCGGTGAACGCCATCGTGGTGTCGAGCAGCACCCGGTCGTGGCGCTCGGCGAGTGCGAGGAACTCCGCATACTCGGGCATGCCCATGTGCGCGATGACCAGACGCAGCCGGGGATATCGGGACAGCAGCTCCGCGATCGGTCCCGGGCCCGTGAAGCGTCCGGGCGCGGGCCCGGACCCGCAGTGGATCACGATGGGGGTGCCGGCGTCTTCGAGGACTCCCCATACGCCATCGAGCAGCGGATCGTTCGGGGCGTAGTCGCCAACCTGGATGTGCGACTTGAACACCCGGGTGCCGTTCTCGAGCGCTGCGGTGACGTACTCGGCGGCACCGGGCTCGGGATAGAAGGTGGAGGTGTGCAGGCAGTCGGGGTTGCGGGCCGCGAACTCGACAGCCCATTCGTTGAGCCAGGCTGCCATGTGCGGCTTGTGCGGATAGATCATCGAGGTGAACGCCCGGACCCCGTAGGAACGCAGCCGGTCGAGCCGAACGTCCTCCTCGTGCCGGTAGGCGATCGGCCACTCCATGCCGGTCAACGGTCCGGCCGAGTCGAAGTACCGCCAGACCTTGTCCATCACGTTCTTGGGCATGAAATGTGTGTGCACGTCGACGATTCCGGGCAGGTTCCACTGCTCACGGAACGCGGTCACCGCGTCGATGTCGGCCTGCCGGGATTCGGGTTCGTCGATCACGTGACCCACCCTGTCATGCCCGGCTCGGTGCTCAGAATCCGCCGTCGACCCGGACCACGGCGCGCCCGGTGTAGGTCCCGGCCCGTACCCGGTCCAGCACCAGGGCAACGTCCTTGATCGGCACCTCGTTCGCGATCGAGGTCAGGTGCCGTGGACGCAGATCGCTCGCGAGGCGGGACCACAGCGCGCGGCGTCTGTCGATCGGCAGCTGCACGGAGTCGATTCCCAGCAGGGAGACGCCGCGCAGGATGAACGGCAGCACGGTGGTCGGCAGTGCCGATCCGCCGGTCAATCCGCTCGCCGCGACCACGCCGCCGTAGCGGACCGTGCTGAGCACGTGGGCAAGCGTCTTGCCACCTACGCAGTCGACCGCGGCCGCCCACTCCGCCTTGCCGAGCGGGCGGGGCTTCGCGTCCGGGTCCTCGGGCAGCCGGCCGATGACGGATGCCGCGCCGAGCGAGGTCAGCAAGTCCGCGGCCGTGGGCTTGCCGGTCGACGCGATCACCTCGAACCCGGCCGCGGCGAGCAGGTCGACGCTCACGCTGCCGACGCCGCCGCTGGCGCCGGTGACCAGGACGGGCCCGTCGGCCGGGGTGATGCCGTGGTCGAGGATGGCCTGCACGCTCATCGCCGCGGTGAATCCCGCGGTGCCGATGGTCGCCGCATCCCGGGGGGAGAGGTCCGAGAGCCGGACCACCCAGTCGGCGGGGACCCGGGCGAGTTCGGCATATCCACCGTGACGCCCGGTGCCGATCTCGTATCCGTGCGCGAGGACCAGGTCGCCGGGGGTGTACGAGTCGTCGTCCGAGGCGACGACCTCGCCTGCGAGGTCGATGCCGGGGACGATCGGGTACTCGCGCACCACCCCGCCCCGCGGTGTCACGGCGAGGGCGTCCTTGTAGTTCACGCTCGAGAAGTGCACCTTGATGGTGACCTCGCCGGGAGGCAGCGCGGCGGTGTCGAGGGTGTCGGGGGCGAGCGTGATCTCCCCGTCCTGCTCGCGTGCGATGTAGGCCGAGAACGTCGTCGTCACCGTTCCGAGCCTAGGGTGTCCGCCACCTCTCGGCCAGGCTTGTCCTTGCACTCGGCGAGGAATCCCACCGCCTCCACGACCAGGACCGGTTTGGCCGCGCCCTCCCGCTCGAAGGTCAGCGTGTTCAGGACCTGCGCGCCCCCGGCGATCTCGTGCACCGCGGTAATGGTGGCGCGCATGCGAATTCGGGACCCGACCGGTAGCGGCGCTGAGAACCTGACCTTGTTGTAGCCGTAATTGAGGGCGTGCGCAAAGCCGTCGAAGGCGATCAACTGCCCGGTGAAGAACGGGCCGAGGGAGAGGCTGTAGTTCCCGTGCGCGATGGTGGTGCCGAAGGGTCCGTCGGCAGCCCGCTCGGGGTCGACGTGGATCCACTGGTGGTCTCCGGTGGCATCGGCGAACGCGTCGATCCGCTGCTGCGTCACCTCGTGCCAGCCGGTCGGGCCGAGCACGGTCCCGATCAGCGCGGTGAGCTGGGCGAGGGTGCTCGGCCGGACCGGGTCGGCGCTGGAGTTCGTCATATCTGTCGCTCCCATGCTCCGCGTGGCATCACGCCTTCCTCTCAGTATGGGCCGCAGGAGGGGAGTAGGCCACGCACGCCGACGACCCGCGTTGCCGTATAAATACGGCATGTCAGGATCGGTTTCCGGGGATGATCGCGACGACGCGCCGCCGTCGATGGCGCGATCGGGTCTGCTTCGTGAGCTACCCGTCACCGAGCGCGGGCTGCGGACCCGGGCGGCACTGATCGCGGCCGCCAGAAGGGTGTTCGAACGTTCGGGCTACCTCGACACCCGCCTGATCGACATCACCAAGGCGGCCAAGTGCTCGGCCGGGACCTTCTACACCTACTTCGCAAGCAAGGAAGAGATCTTCGCCGCGGTCCTCGAGCTGGCGCAAGAGGACATGATGCATCCCGGCATGCCGCACGTGGCGGCCGAGGACGATCCCGCCGCGATCATCGCGGCCAGCAATCGGGCGTACTTCGAGGCCTACAAGCGCAACGCGAAGCTGATGGGACTGCTCGAACAGGTCGCCAGCATCGATCCCGAGTTCCGGGTGCTGCGGCAGCAGCGCGCCGACGCGTTCATCCGCCGCAACGCGCGCAGCATCGCGAACCTGCAGCAACGCGGACTCGCGGATCCCGATCTTGATCCGTTGCTGGCGTCGTCGGCCCTGTCGGGGATGATCAGCCGCCTCGCGTTCGGGTACTTCGTCACCGGCGGCGAGGCGGCGTCCCTCGACGACATTGTCGACACCGCCACACGCCTGTGGGTGAACGCGCTCCGCATCGCTCCCCGCGGCTGACGCCGCGCCATCGAATTCTGCTGGTCAAGGGTTGAAACAGCCCGCATAGTTGAATATGAGTCCGAATTCAACTATACAGTTCGACAACGCTCGGATCAGGTCTCACCGCGAGGAAGAGGAATCGTTGTGAAGGTTGCGCAGAGGGTCGCCATCGTGACGGGCGGCGGGGGCGGCATCGGCGGCGCGCTCGTCGCACGGCTCGCCGCCGAGGGCGCGAAGGTCGTCGTCGCGGACCTCGACGAGGCCGCCGCGCGCGCCGTCGCCGCGAGCGTCAACGCCGAGCATCCCGGTTCCGCGGTCGGCTCGGGCGCGGACGCCTCCGACACCTCCGCCATCCGGCGACTCATCTCGCTCGCCGAGTCCGAATTCGGGCCGGTGGACCTGTATTTCGCGAACGCGGGCGTCAGCGGCGCGCCGGGGCTTGAGGCGACCGAGGGTGACTGGGACCTGTCTATCGACGTCAACCTGCGGGCCCATATCCGCGCCGCGCAGCTGTTGGTCCCGCAGTGGCTCGAACGGGGCGAGGGCTACTTCGTCAGTACCGCGTCGGCGGCAGGCCTGCTGACCCAGATCGGTTCCGCCACCTACTCGGTGACCAAGCACGCCGCGGTCGGCTTCGCCGAGTGGCTCAACGTGACCTACGGCGATCGCGGGATCCGGGTCAGCTGCCTGTGCCCGATGGGCGTGAACACGAAGCTGCTCTACGAGGGGGAGGAGTCCGGGGACGCCCGCGGCGTCGCGGCGACGCGGGCCGTGACCTCGGCCGGCGACGTGCTCGAACCAGCGCAGGTCGCCGACGACGTGCTCGCCGCGATGGACGAGGAGCGCTTCCTGATCCTCCCGCACGCGGAGGTGCTCGAGATGTACCGCCGCAAGGGGGCCGACTACGACCGTTGGCTGCGCGGGATGCGGCGGTTCCAGGCCGGGCTGCTGCCGGGAGCCTGATCGCCCCTCCCACCATTCCTTCCTCCCCACCTGTCAGGAGTTCACATGTCCCTGTTCGATGTCTCGGACCGCGCCGAGAAGATCCGGGCCGACCTGCTCGAGTTCATGGACTCGCACGTCTACCCGGCGGAAACCGTCTACGAGGAGCAGATGCGGGCCGCGGGAGACCCACACTTCCAGCCGCCGATCATCGAGGAGTTGAAGGTCGAGGCGCGAAAGCGCGGGCTGTGGAATCTCTTCCATCCACATCCCGGGACCGGGGCCGGCCTGACCAACCTGGAATACGCGCCGCTGGCCGAGATCATGGGTCGCAGTCACCTTGCCTCCGAGGCATGCAACTGCAACGCACCCGACACCGGCAACATGGAGGTCTTCGAGATCTTCGGTACCGATGAGCACCGCGAGAAGTACCTGAAGCCGCTGCTGGACGGGAAGATCCGCTCCGCCTTCGCGATGACCGAGCCCGACGTCGCCAGCTCCGATGCCACCAACGTCGAGATGCGGATGGAGCGCGACGGCGACGAGTTCATCCTCAACGGACGTAAGTGGTTCGCTTCCAACGCAATGCACCAGAACTGTCGGGTGCTGATCGTGATGGGCAAGACCGATCCGACGGCCGAGATCCACCGCCAGCAGTCGATGCTCGTGGTGCCGATCGATGCGCCCGGCGTCACCGTCGTGCGCAACCTGCCGGTCTTCGGCTACCAGGACCGGGAGGGCCACGCGGAGATCACCTTCGAGAACGTGCGGGTCCCGGTCAAGGACGTGCTCAAGGGTGAGGGCGAGGGTTTCGCGATCAGCCAGGCCCGCCTCGGCCCCGGCCGCATCCATCACTGCATGCGGGCGATCGGCATGGCCGAGCGGGCGCTGGAACTGATGTGCAAGCGCGCGCAGTCCCGGGTCAGCTTCGGCCGCCCGATCGCGGACCGTTCCAACATCCAGGACTGGATTGCGGAGGCGCGCATCGAGATCGAGATGACCCGCCTGCTCACGCTCAAGGCCGCCTACCTGATGGACACGGTGGGCAACAAGGAGGCGCGCACCGAGATCGCCGCGATCAAGGTGGCCGCCCCGCAGATGGCCCTGAAGATCGTCGACCGGGCCATCCAGGTGCACGGCGGGGCGGGCGTCACCGACGACTTCCCGCTGGCGATGGCGTACGCGCACCTGCGGACCCTGCGCCTGGCCGACGGGCCCGACGAGGTGCACAAGCGGGCCATCGCGAAGCAGGAATTGCGCAAGTACCGGGCCCACCGGCCCGCTGGGGCCTGAGGTGGGCGAGATCGTCGGACTCGACCCGGCCGCGGTGACGCGGTGGTTCGGCTCGCTCGGTGTGGGGTTCACGGGCCCGCTGCGCTTCGACCGGATCGGGCTTGGCCAGTCGAACCTGACCTTCCTGGTCCGGGATGCGGAGGACCGCAGGTGGGTCCTGCGGCGCCCGCCGTTGGGGCACCTACTCGCCTCGGCGCACGACGTGGCACGCGAGGCGCGGATCATGGCTGCGCTTGCCGAGACCGAGGTACCCGCGCCCCGGATCTTCGGGCTCGCACAGGACCCATCGATATCCGAGGTACCGCTGGTGTTGATGGAGTTCCTCGACGGCCAGGTCGTCGACACGATGCCGATCGTGGAATCACTTGCCCCGCAGCGTCGCAGGGACATCGCGGTCGCGCTGCCGCGGGCCCTGGCCGAGATCCACGCCGTGGACCTCGAGGCGACCGGCCTGACCGACCTCGCCAGCCACAAGCCGTATGCCCAGCGCCAGCTCAAGCGGTGGGCCGGTCAGTGGGAGGTCACCAAGACCCGTGAATTGCCCGAGCTCGACGACCTGACCAGGCGCCTGGCCGCGGCGGTCCCGGAGCAGCGCGAGGTCGCGCTGGTGCACGGAGACTTCCACCTGCGCAACGTGATCGTCTCGCACGAGACCGGCGAGGTGGTCGGGACCCTGGACTGGGAGCTGTCCACGCTCGGCGACCCGCTGGCCGACATGGGCAGCATGCTCGCCTACTGGCCGGAGCCGGGGGAGGACGCGATCGGCGACTTCCCGGCGTCGACGCTGGCGGGCTTCCCCACGCGTGCGGAACTCGCCGAGCTCTACCTGGACGAGACCGGCCGCGACGCCGAGGCGTTGAAGTTCTGGCATGTGCTGGGCCTGTGGAAGATCGCCGTCATCGCCGAGGGCGTCATGCGCCGGGCCATGGAGAACCCACAGAACAGGGCGGCCGCGGGCACACCCACCGCCGAACAGATCGAAGCGCTGGTTCGCAAGGCCCGCGGCGTCGCGGCGGACGCCGGGATCTGATCGATTCCCATTCATCATCCATCGACGTAGTTCTCAGGAGAGGCATCATGAAGGCTTGGCGCGTCAACGAACTCGGCGAACCCCGCGACGTATTGAAGCTCGAGGAGGTCGCAGACCTCGCGCCCGGCCCCGGCCAGCTGATGGTCCGGGTGTTGGCGGCGCCCGCGAACTTCCCCGACGTGCTGCTGTGCCGCGGCGAGTACCAGATCAAGCCGCCGCTGCCGTTCACCCCCGGCGTGGAGCTGTGCGGTGAGGTGGTCGCAGTGGGTGATGGCGTCGCGCGGTTCGCGGTTGGGGACCGGGTGATCGGCAACCCGAGCCTGCCCGGTGGCGGGTTCGCGGAGCTGGCGGTGATGGAGGAGACGAACACCTTCCCCGCCCCAGCCTCCCTGGACGACGCGGAGGCGTCCGCGCTGAGCATCGGATACCAGACGGGCTGGTTCGCGCTGCACCGCCGCACCCAGCTGCAGCCCGGCGAGACCCTGCTGGTCCACGCCGCCGCGGGTGGCGTGGGGAGCGCGGCCGTGCAGTTGGGGAAGGCTGTGGGCGCCACGGTGATCGGTGTGGTCGGCGGGCCCGACAAGGCCGAGTACTGCCGCCGACTCGGTGCGGACCTGGTGATCGACCGGCACACCGAGGACATCGTGGCTTCGGTCAAGGACTTCACCGGGGGCCGCGGTGCGGACGTGGTGTTCGACCCGGTCGGCGGCGATGCGTACACCAAGTCCACGAAGTGCATCGCCTTCGAGGGCCGGATCATCGTGATCGGGTTCGCGGGCGGCACCATCCCGCAGCCGGCCCTCAATCACGCGCTGATCAAGAACTACTCGATCATCGGGCTGCACTGGGGTCTGTACAAGGCGTACAACCAGCAGGCCATCGACGACTGCCACGTCGAGCTGACCCGGCTCGCTGCCAAGGGGGCGATCAAGCCGCTGATCAGCGAGCGGCTCCCGCTCACCGAGGTGGCGGACGGCATCGGCAGGCTGGGCGATGGCACCACCGTGGGACGGATCGTGTTCCAGCCCTGAATCGGAAGGAACGACCTGATGGCTGACGGTGACCCCGAACCGATCGACTTCTTGACGCTGCTGCGTGGCGTCAACGACACCGCCCCGTTCAATCGATGGGCGGGGTTCGTGGTGAGCGCGGCGGGCGACGGTACGGCCGAGCTCCGGCTGCCGTGGCGAGCGGAGTTGGGCCAGTACTCCGGATTCCTCCACGCTGCGGTGGTGGCCGGGATGATCGACACCGCTTGTGGTTTCGCGGCGGCGACAGTAGTCGGGCAGGTGCTCGCCGCCCAGTGTTCGGTGAACTTCCTGTCCCCGGCCGTCGGCGACGAGTTCGTGGCGCGCGCTGTGGTGGTGAAAGCAGGCAAGCGGCAGGTGTTCACCACGGCGGAGCTGTTCGCGGAGCGCGACGGTGTCAGCAAGCTCGTGGCAACTGGATCGACGTTGCTGGCTGTTCCCACCTAAATCGCTGGGGTACTACGGGATTGATGTCAGAACGGCGGTGGTTCGTCCAGGTCGATGACGAGGATCGGGCCTGCCGGTATGCGGGGTTTGGGGTGTCGTGCGCCTGGTGGCACGAGGGTGTCGAGGAGGTAGGCGAGGTCGTCCTCGGCGGTGCGGCCGCTGTTGCGGTCGGAGAGGACACGGAGCGCGCGGGCATCCGTGGTGTCGTGATCGTCGTCGTTGTGCTCGTCGACGGGGTCGCTGAAGGGGCCGTTCGGCTCGGTGACGGTGATGGTGCCGTGTGGGTCGGTCCACCGGAGTAGGCCGGATCCGAGTTGTGTGACGGTCCAGTAGCCCTCGGTCTTGAGGCGGTGGTGTTTCCGGCAGAGGCAGGCCAGGTTCTCTTCGACGGTCAGCCCGCCGTTTGCCGGGTTGGCGTGGTTGAACGGGATCGTGTGGTCGAGGTCGCAGTCCTGCGCGCGGGCGGTGCAGTTGGGGAATCGGCAGGTGCCGTCGCGGGTGCGGATGATCTCGGCGAGGCGTTTGCTGGGCTGGTAGGTGTGAGCCTCGCGTGAGGTCTTGGTTCGGCTGCGGATGTTGGACGGGGTGATACCAGCGGCCCTCAGAGCATTTCCGACCCCGAGGATCGGTCCGGGTGGGTTGGTGTCGATCCGGCGGCCGGAGACCCAGGGCTCGTCGTTTTCTGTTGTCTCGTAGAACAGTTCAGGTGCAGCCGCGCGGAGTTCATCGAGGAGATGCTCGATGAGGCGTTCACGATCCTTGCCGGTCAGCGTCAGGATCTGCTTCCAGGTGCCGTCGGCGGCGATGTCGCGGGCGAGGTCTGCATCGATGGCGCCGTAGCCATAGAGGTAGCCGGGGAGGTCGTCGAGGCCGAGCAGGGTGGTGGCGGAGACACCGACCAGGATCGTGGCCTTCTCCCGTGGTGCGCGTGTGGTGACGTCCTCGGTCCCTAGTCGTTCCGTCGCCTTCGTGGCGGTGCAGTGCTCGCGTCGGCAGTGGCAGGGCAGGTGGTCTGCGCCGTCGGTGAGGGCGATGAGTGCGTCGGCGCGGCGCTGGGCGTGGGTGCGGGGGTCGTCGGCGCACACCTGCAGCGACATCTCGCGTAGCCGCATGGACAGGCGTTGGGCACCGACGGCGGGGAGCAGTCCTTCCAAGGTAGACATGCCGTCGTCGGAGGCGTGGGTGCGGACGTCGCGATCCTCTTCGGCGCGTTCGCGGCGGCGGTGGACCCCGTCGGGGTCGTATCGTGCGATCAACCGCCGTGCGCGTTGCTTGAGCTTGGTCGAGGTCAGGTGATCGCCGTCGGACAGAAGTCTGTTCTCGATGTCGTCGAGTTTGTCGTCGGAGACGTTCGCCAGGGCGCCGACGATGGCGCGGGTTTGGGTGAGGTCGATCGTGCCCGCGGCGAACGCGGCCGAGACCCGGTGCAGTCGCAAGCGGAGGTCGCAGCCGAGGTCGATCATTCGGGCGGCGGCGCTTTCGGTGACGTGCAGGATCGCAGCGATCTCGACGTGGGCGAACTCGCCCTGGTGGGCCTCGTTATTGCCGCGGCGGCCGTCTTCCTCGCAGCGGGCGAGGTAGACGGCGGTGACGGCATGGATTTCGCGGAAGTGTTCGCGGGCGATGTGGGCGTGGTGTTCCTGCAGCGTTGCCGGTTGCTTCCAATCCGGCACGCTGTCCAGCAGTCCCGATGCCGACCCACTATCGAACATACGTACGAGTCTAGCGAAGGTTGCCTACGGAATCCAGGGATGGCCGGCGAAGGATCTTGCCGAACTTTACGAGTTCGGCTGACGCAGTACGGGCTTGTCGATCTGTTCGCGGAGGATGTCCCCGTGGCCTGCGTGCCGGGCGAACTCTTGGATCATTGCGATCAGTGTCCATCGCATGCTGACGTTTCCCTCGCGGGGATTGTCCTTGGTGTCGTCGAGGTCGAAGCGGGACGCGATCGCACGTGATCGTTGGCTTGCGCGCTCGAACTCGGCGATGACGTCTGCGAGCGACTCGTCGTCGGCGACTGCGAAAGTGCCCTCGTCGCGGCGCGAGTAACCATCGCATTCGGATTCTTCGAGTCCCGCCCAGAACCGTTGGAACCAGATCCGTTCCGCGGCAGCGGCATGCTTGATCAGTGAGATCGGCGTCGTCAGCGACGCGACGAGGCGTAGACGGGCATCGGCATCCGACAGGCCGCGTGCGGTCTGGATGAGTGCTTCGCGGTTGCGGTCGAGCATGCTTTCGATGATCGCTCGCTCGGTGTCGTTGGTAATTAAATTGGTATGCATGGTATTTCACTCCATTCTATTGCGTGGCTGAGGCTGTGCGGTAAGCATCGGTCGGGCTGAACAACACAATGCGGCGCAGCGGCGATCGGTCTCGGGAGAGTGGCGAAACGTCCGGTGTCGGGGATGACCGGGAAGAAGGAGAGCATTCGATCCGCTCGTCGCGAGGGTTGCGCACAGAGCGTGGACAGGAGGCGGGGCCGGCGTCAACGCCGTGGCTCAGGCCTGTCAGGAGGGCTGCTGCCCGGGGTCAGCATATCGCAGAGTTTCATTCCGTGCGGCATGTCGATGACGGCAGCTCAAGCCATCCTCGTTTGTTCTTCGCAGGATTGCTACCCTGACCGCAAAAAGAGGGCATCCGGTGGTCGGTCGGGGAAGACGACCGCCGGATGCCCTCTGCGGGAGCGGAACTCCGTTGTTACCGCTCGATTCCCAGCTCTCGCAGCTGCTCCCAGTAGAGCTCAACGTTGCCGAGCTTGACGTCCTCGTAGCCGCGGACGACGTCGGGCAGCGCGGCGATCGTGGTGGCCCTGTCGTAGTTGCCTGAGTCCAGTTCGTGCGCGAGCCGCAGCACCATTGCGGTGTAGTGCGTCAGCAGTTCGCGCTCGACCTTGCGGACGTGGGCGTAGCCGAACGGGTCGAGCTTGGTTCCGCGGAGCACCTTGCCCTTGGCCAGCATCTTCAGTGCCACATGCGACTTCGGTCGGAGTCCGATCTTCTTCTTGCGGCCCAGTGCTCGCAGCGCGGGCGGGTGCAGCTTGTAGGTGAGGTTCTCGCCGCCGGGGACCTGGGACGCGACGTCCTCGAGGAAGGCGGGATCGACCAGCATCCGTGCCACCTCGTACTCGTCCTTGTATGCGGTGAACTTGAACAGTCCGCGGGCCACGGCCTCGCTGAACTCCGTCCGGTCGGTGACCGTGCGCTCTGCGGCCCAGATGGACTGCACTGCATCGATGTACCGGCGCGCAACCTTCGCGTTCTGGAACTCGACCAGCTCGCCGGCGCGAAGCTCCACGAGCCTGCGGACCTCACCGTCGAAGGTGGAGTCGGAGAGCAGGTGTGCCGGTGCGACCGCGGGGGTGCGGGCGACCCGCGAGGTGACCGCGGCGAACGCATCCGGATCGGCGAGCGCGACTCGGCCCCAGCGGAAGGCATCGATGTTCGCGGAGACCGCGATGCCGTTGATGCCGATGGCCTCCTCGATGGCCTCGGCGGGCAGTCGCAGACCGCCGCTCTGGAAGGCCGCGCCGATCAGCAGGAAGTTCGCGGCGGCGGTGTTGCCGAACAACTGCTGCGCGGCGGCCAACGCATCGAAAGCGTTGAGCGACTTGGATGCCGAGCCGAGGCGGTCGAGCAGCCCCTGCTCGTCCGGGTACCGGACGGACTTGTCGTAGACCATGTCGCCGGTGGGGGTCTGGCTGGTCGAGGCGACCGCGACGGTGGTGGCCGCGCTGCCGTAGCCCAGGTTCTTGTTGTCGGTGGCGGTGAGCAGGTCGAAGGCGACGATGCAGTCGGCGCTGCCCGGCGTGAGCCGGTTCGACGGCTCGAGCGCGCCAGGGGAGAATCGCAGGTGCGAGACCACCGGCCCGGCCTTCTGGCTGAGACCGATCTGGTCCAGGGACTCCACCTCGTAGCCGGCGCGCAGCGCAGCGGTGGCGAGCACCTGGTTGACCGTGACGATGCCGGTGCCGCCGATGCCCGCGAGGAAGACATTCTGCGTCGACGTCAGTTCGCCGAGATCCGGCTCGGCCGCGAGCGGCGGCACGGGGCGCTCGGCCCGGGCGGACTTCTTCTTGCCCGGCACCACCTCGACCGTGACGAACGACGGGCAGTCGCCGTCCAGGCAGGAATAGTCTGTGTTGCAAGAGGTCTGGTCGATTCGCGTCTTGCGGCCGAACTCGGTGTCCACCGGCTGCACGGACAGGCAGTTGCTCTTGGTCCCGCAGTCGCCGCAGCCCTCACAGACGGCCTCGTTGATGATCACGCGGGTGTTGCGGGTCGGCAGGGTGCCGCGCTTGCGCTGACGGCGTGCGTCGGCGGCGCAGTGCTGGTCGTAGATGAGCACGGTGACGCCCTCGACCTCGCGAAGCTCCTTCTGTGCCTCGTCGAGGCGGTCGCGGTGCCACAGCTTGACGCCCTTGGCGAGCTGCCTCTTGTTGTGCCGCTTGGGATCGTCGGCACAGATGATGATGCGCTTGACACCCTCGGTGGTGAGCTTGTGGGTGAGCTTGGCGACGGACAGCGCGCCCTCGGCGTCCTGGGCGCCGGTCATCGCGACGACGTCGTTGTAGAGCAGCTTGTAGGTGATGTTCACCCCGGCCGCGACGCAGGCCTGCACGGCGAGCTGGCCGGAGTGGAAGAAGGTGCCGTCGCCGACGTTCTGGAACAGGTGCTTGACGTCGGTGAACGGCGCCTGGCCGATCCACTGGCTGCCCTCGCCGCCCATCTGGGTCAGACCGGTGACGGCGCTGTCCTCGCGATTCGAGATGGTGACCATGGTGTGGCAGCCGATGCCGCCGCCGCCGATCGAACCCTCGGGCAGAGCCGTGGATCGGTTGTGCGGGCAACCGCTACAGAAGTAGGGGGTGCGGGTGGCGGAGAGCACTTCGAGCGAAAGCTGCGGAGGCAGAGCCTTCTTCAGCTCCACCCGGTTCTTGAGCACCCGACGCAGCGGGCCGAGCAGCCGACCGGCGGTCAGCTCGCCGTCGACGGGCATCAGCGGCCTGCCCGCGGCGTCGCGCTTTCCGAGGATCTGCGGGGTGTGCTCGCTGCCGTAGAGGATCTCGCGGATCTGGGTCTCGATGAAGGCCGTCTTGTCCTCGACCACGATCAGCTGCTCGAGGCCGGCGGCGAACTCCCGGACCTTCTTCGCGCCGAGCGGGGTGGGCATGCCGATGCGCAGCAACCGGATCCCGGCGTGGTGCAGCGCGGCCTCGTCGACGCCGAGGTCGAGCAGGCCCTGGCGCAGCGAGTCGAAGGTGGTGCCGGTGGCGGCGAAGCCGATCGTCGCGCCGGTGGGGTCGACCTCGATGACATCGAGATCGTTGGCCTCGCCGTACGCGCGCACGATCTCCCAGCGGGGCCCGTACAGGTCGGCCTCAGCGATGACGCTGTCCGTCGGCACCGCCATCGGGCGCTGCTTGTAGACGAACGGCTTACCCTCCCATTCGATCTCGGGGACGGTGATGTCGATGTTCGACACCCGGCCGTCGACCGTCCACGCGCCGTCGGCGACGTCCGCCACGACCTTCAGTGCGACCAGGCAGCCGGAGGCGCGCGACAGCGCGACGCCGTGCATGCCCATCGTGATCATCTCTTCGGCGTTGCGGGGGAACAACACCGGAATCCCCAGCGCGGCGAGGGACCGCTCGCTGACCGCGGGGACGGTGGAGGACTTGGAGGCGGGGTCGTCGCCGACGAGCAGCAGCACGCCGCCCTTGGGGTTGACCCCGTACATGTTCGCGTGCCGCAGCGCGTCGGTGGCGCGATCGACGCCGGGGCCCTTGCCGTACCAGACGCCGACGACACCGTCGTGCGTCGCATTCCCGGAGGGTAGGTCCATCTGGCTGCCCCAGACGGCGGTGGCGGCGAGCTCCTCGTTGAAGCCGGGCACGAAGGTGATGTCGTGCTCGGCGAGCACCTGCGGCATCCCGTGCAGCATCTTGTCGACGCCGCCGAGCGGGCTGCCCTGGTAGCCGGAGACAAAGGTCGCGACCCGTCGGCCCGCGCGGATGTCGTGGACGTGCTGCTCGACGAACTGGCGTGCAATCGCCTGGACGCCGGTCAGCAGCACCGGGCCCGACCCGGACCGGTAACGGTCGTCGAGGTCGTAGGGAGCGGGCAGCGCCGCCGTCGGGGTGACGGGACGATCGGCCAGTTCAGTCATCGCGGTCCACCGTTTCTTCGCCGCATCGGATCACGTTGCGCGCATAAATCGGGCATCAGGTGTAGCAATGATTTGCCCAGGTGGTGTGACCGTCAACACCCGCCGATTGAGCTGAAAGATATGATCAGTTGTGACCCACAACACTGGAATGAGGTCGACATTGTGATCAGCATCGATCGGCTCGACGCGTCGCTGCTCAAACTGCTCACCGACGATCCGCGCGCCGGGGTGATGGAGCTGGCCGCCCGCCTTGGCGTCGCCAGGAACACCATCGCCTCTCGGATGCGGCGCCTGGAGGAGACCGGAGTGGTCACCGGGTATCGCCCGGACGTCGACCTGCCCACCCTCGGGCTGCCGGTGCAGGCTTTCGTCGGTGCCGAGCTGGAACAGGGCCGCATCAAGGACGTCATCGAGGACCTGCGCGGGGTACCGGAGGTGCTGGAGGTGCACACCACGACGGGTCGGGAGGACCTGTTGATCCGCATCGCGGCGCCCTCGCACGAGGAGTTGCTGCACGTGCTCGAGAGCATCCTCGGTCTCGACGGCGTCGCGCACACCACCACCACGCTCGCGCTGACGACGCCGGTGAAATACCGGACGCAGCCGCTGGTCGATCACATCACCCGCGAGGCGGGCCACGGTCGGTCGGCGGCGTCGTACCGAGGCGACGGCTGACGGATACGACCAATCGGTGGATGACATGTACATGCCGGGTGCCCGTTGTTTGACTGGACCTGTCGGTCTCATATGAGGACGACAGGACACGGGAGGTGTCTCATGTCAGCTGAGCAGAACATCGAGATCACGAAGAAGGGGTACGCGGCCTTCTCAGCAGGGGATGCGGAGGAGGCAATGGCCGCCCTCGCCGACGACATCGAGTGGATAATTCCGGGGAACAGCGCGGTCAGTGGCAGTTACCACGGCAAGGCCGAGGTCGGCGGACTGTGGATGAAGATGGCCGAGAAGGCCCTGGCGACCTCGCCGCAACACTTTCTCGGCGATGACGAGAGGGTTGTGGTCCTCACCCATGTGACCGCGGGCGGGGAGGGCTGGGATTCCGCCGACGTCATGACCTTCCGGGACGGAAAGGTCGTCAAGATCCAGACTGCGGGCGACACGGCCAAGTTCGAGAAAGTGTTCGGTTCCCGCTAGCGGGCTCGGGTCGTGAGGTCACGCGCGTCAGGCGGCCAGCGGCGACCTATGGTCAGAGGATGACCCTCCCCGCCGCGCATCCCGATGTGGTGGAGACGACGCTGGTCAGCGCTCGACCCCTGGCGCTGGCCGGCACCCTCGCCCCGCTCGGCCGCGGCCCGTACGACCCCTGCCACCGGACCACCGCCGACGGCGCGCTCTGGCGGACGTCGCTGATGCCGACCGGCGCGGTGACCTATCGGCTTGTCCAGGCAGGCGCGACGTCGGTCTCCTGCCGCGCCTGGGGTCCGGGCGCGGCAGAGTTCGAGACCACGCTTGCCGGCCTGCTGGGGGAGTCGGACGATACCGCCGACTTCGCGCCCGAGCACCCCAAGGTGGCCGAGGCTCATCGGCGGTTCCCCGGGCTCCGGATCCCCCGAACCGGCCGGGTCTTCGAGGCCTTGGTGCCAGCGATCCTGGAACAGCGGGTGCACACCGTCGCGGCCCGCGCGTCCTGGAGGCGGCTGGTCACCCACCACGGCGCGCCCGCGCCGGGCCCCGCACCCGAGGGGATGCGGGTGCCACCCCCGGCCGAGGTCTGGCGCCGGATACCGTCCTGGGAGTTCCATCGGGCCGGAGTGGATCCGCGCCGCTCCCGCGCGATCGTCACGGCGGCGGCGGTGGCGAACCGGTTGGAGGAGACCGCCGCGATGTCGGCTCCGGACGCGGTGGCCCGCCTCCGGGTGGTTCCGGGGATCGGGGAGTGGACGGCGGCGGAGGTAGCCCAGCGGGCCCTCGGCGACGCCGACGCCCTCTCGGTGGGGGACTTCCATCTGTCCGCGATCGTCGGGTGGTCGCTGCTCGGCCGCCCGCTGGACGACGCGGGGATGGTCGAGTACCTCGAATCGGTGCGGCCGCACCGGCATCGGGTGGTCCGGCTGCTCCAGGTCAGCGGCCAGGCGGTCAAGCCCAAGTTCGGGCCGCGCACCCCGATCACCGATCATCGCGGGCGCTGAGTTCTCGGAGCGGCGAGATTCTCTCCCATGCGGCGGTTTCGTCTCGCCGAACCGGCCCGGCCGGGTGCACGATGGTGTTCGATTGACGACGGCGCGCTACCGACGCCACGGCAGTGGGAGGCAATCAATGGGTCAGGTCCAGGAACGCATCGAGCAGTTCGCGGAGGAGATCCGCGCCGAGGGTGTGGAGGGCGACCGGCTCATGCGGCTCACCGACACCTCCGCGAAGCGGCTGCGTGAATCGGGCGCGATCCGCATGCTGCAGCCGAAGCAGCACGGTGGGCTCGAGGTCCACCCGCGCGAGTTCGCCGAGACGGTCATGAGCATCGCCGCGATGGACGGCGCCGCCGGATGGGTCACCGGCATCGTCGGCGTCCACCCGTGGGAGCTGGCCTTCGCCGACCCGAAGGTGCAGGAAGAGATCTGGGGCGCGGATCAGGACACCTGGGTGGCGTCCCCGTACGCGCCGATGGGCGTGGCCAAGGCCGTCGACGGGGGCTACGTCCTCAACGGTCGTTGGTCGTTCTCCTCGGGCACCGATCACTGTCAGTGGGCATTCCTCGGCGCCCTGCTCGGCGACGAGAACGGCGCGCCGGTGATGCCGCCGGTCCCGCTGCACGTGATCCTGCCGCGGTCGGACTACCAGATCGTCGCCGACTCGTGGGATGTCATCGGACTCCGCGGCACCGGGTCCAAGGACCTGATCGTCAAGGACGCCTTCATCCCGAGCTACCGCACGATGCTGGCCTCGGAGGTGATGGACGGCACCGCGGTGAAGAAGGCGGGCCGCACCGAGACGCTGTACAACATGCCGTTCTCCTGCATGTTCCCGCTCGGCATCACCTCGGCGGTCGTCGGCATCGCCGAGGGCGCGCTGGCCTGCCACATCGCCGCGCAGAAGGATCGCGTCGCGATCACCGGCACCAGGATCAAGGAGGATCCGTACGTCCTCTACGCGATCGGCGAGGCCGCGGCCGAGATCGCCGCGTCCCGCGCCGCGTTGCTCGAGACCGTCGACCGGTTCTGGGACATGACCGAGGCGGGCAAGGAGGTCGACTTCGAGGCGCGTGCCATCGGGCGTCGCACCCAGACCGCGGCGGCCTGGCGCGCGGTGCGCGCGGTGGACGAGATCTTCGCGCGTTCGGGCGGAGGCGCCCTGCACTACAAGTTCCCGATGCAGCGCTTCTTCCGGGACGCGCACGCGGGCATCGCCCACGCGATCCACGTGCCGGGCTCGATCTTCCATTCGTCGGCGCTCACCCAGCTCGGTGGCGAGCCGCAGGGGATCCACCGCGCGATGATCTAGGCGGCTTCGCCGCCCGTGCGTGGTTGACGAGTCCCTGGACTCCTCAACCACGCACGGGCGCGCAGCGCCGTCACTCGACGATCAGGATGCTGTGCATCTCGGGGTGATAGGCGCAGTGGAAGGTGTACCCGCCTGCGGTGGTGGGCGCCGTGAAGGTGGCGGACTCGTTGCCGTCGACGTGGACGTCGAACAAGCCCTCGGTGTCGGAGGTGACCGAGTGCTCCGGCCCGGCACCGTTCCTCACCACGATCTCCTCGCCGGGACGCACGGCCGGTGGGGTCGTGTACGTCGAGTTCTCGATGGCGATCACCGGCGCCCCGGACTCGGGCGCGACGGCCGTGGTGTCCGGGTGATGCTCGGATCCGTCGTCCGAGGAACACGCGGCCGCGAGCCCGGCCGCGAGGGCGAGCGCGGCGAGACCCGCCCGCCGATGTGTTGCCCGCCTTGGGGTGAACGAGGGTGTGGATCGGGGCATGTCGAGCCTCCGTCGGTCGATCGCGTGACGACGCACTGAGCAACGTTGCTGGAGTGTGTCCAGCCTAGGCCCGACCCCCACGCCCGCGGTACCGCCGCGAGGCCCTGGCGACCGCCGGTTCGGCGAACGCGGGGGTAGAGCGGATTTCAGTTCTTGACGCCCGCGGCCAGGATCTCCCGCGCCTCCGCCCGCCCGTCGAGGAGCCGACTGGTGCGGACCGTGACCTTCCACTGCCCGTCGACGCGGGCGAACTCCCAACGGTTCGCGGTGATCCGCGCGACCCGGTAGGTCCCGGTTTCCGGCTCGTGCAGGACCAGCTGTGAGTGGCAGGTCGCGACCGCGGTGTCGCCGTCGATCTCGATGTGCGGCGGGCCGATCAGGTGGCCGCTGCCCGCCTGGATGTAGGACTGGTGAGGCTTGGACAGCACCATGGCCTCGATCTCGACATGCCCGCGCAGGGAACCGGTGTCCACGTCGTAGACGCCGTCCTCGGTCCACATCCCGGCGACGGCCGCGCTCTCGCCGCTGTCCACCGCGGGCCCGTACGCGCTGATGATGCGCATCAGGTCGAGCTGGTCCTCGAGGAGCTGAACCCGGGCGGCGAGGGCGATGAGCAGGGTTTCGGTGTCGGTCATGGGTCAATCCTTCCTCAGCATGGAGATCGGTTGCTACAGTTTCAGAATTGATTTCAGTTGTGGCGATCGGGCGGCCCCCGATCAGGGCCGGAGGAGGACCCCCATGACGGTCGTCACCGAATACGCGGTGCGCAACGACACCGGTGCGGCGCCGCTCTCGATGATCGAACGCATGACCCTGATCCTCGATGCGTTCGACGGTCGGTCGGCGCGGTTGACGTTGGCTGAGGTGGCCAGCCGGGCTCGGCTGCCTCGATCGACAGTGCATCGGATCCTCGAATCGCTGGTGAAGCTGAACTGGGTGGAGCATGCGTCGTTCGGGTACCGGTTGGGCCGCCGCGCGCTCGGGATCGGCGGCGGGGACGGCGGGCACGCAGGGGTCAGGGAGGCGGCGGCGCCGGTGCTGCACGAACTGCACCTGCAGACCCGGATGGTGGTGCACCTGTCGGTCCTGGACGGGCACGAGGCCGTGTACCTCGACAAGATCGGTGGCCCGCTCGCCTCGTCCGTTCCCTCCCGGGTGGGCGGACGGGTGCCGGCGCACTCCACCGCGGGCGGGAAGGCGATGCTCGCCTGGCTCGCCCCCGAAGGGGTCGACGCGCTGTTCGGAGGTGGGATGAACGGCTGCACCGACCAGGCCATCTCGGACCTCGGGGCCCTGCATCAGGAGCTCAACCGGATCCGGCAGCGCCGAGGGCTGGCGTTCGAACGTGGCGAGTCCGCGCGCGGGGTGGCCTGTGTCGGCGCCGGCATCCGCGGCCAGGATGGCCCCGTGGCCGGGCTCTCGCTGTGCGGGGATGCGCGCACGGCGCCGCTGGAGCGGGTCGCACCGCTGGTGGTCGAGGCCGCCCGAGAGATCACTCGGACGCTGTTTCCCGAGCTCGGTCGAGGCTGGAACTAGCGCGTCCGGTGTCGCTCGGGGCGGCATCGAATGTCCGGTGAGTGAACCCTTCATTAATGTTGCGAAGCACCCCCTCCTTGAGTTGAACACCCGTTCATGAACGGGTGTGATTACCCGGCCGAGCGGCATCGTCGCTGGCAGCAGGCTGCCGCCGCACGCGCACGCAGTCCTCCACTTCGATCAGTCGGGAACGAGCATGAGCCGGGTTTCACGTCATAGAGGGTTTCGATCCGTGGTGGCCGCGGGGGTTGTCGCGGTGGCGCTGCTGGGTGGACCGCTCTCGCAGCTCGCCGTCGCCTCGCCCGCGAGTGCCGCGGACGCGGTTCGCCAGGACGACCCGGTCTGCGTGGGATCCAAGCAGGCCACGATGAGCGCGGTCTTCGACGCGGTCCTGCAGGCCTCGAAGCCGATCCTGCCCCAGCCGTACCTCGACAACTACGAGGGCATCCGCGCGGAGGGGCAGGCGCGGCTGAAATCGGTCGGCATCAGCACCCTCGGCGTGTCGAACCCCGCATCCGTCTACTCGACCGACGACGAGGCGGGGATCCACAAGTACGGCGATCCGATCACCCAGTACATCGTCACGCAGCTCATGAACGTGAAGGCCGGGCGCGAAGGCGCGGTCATCCGCGCCGAGAACCTCACCCTCGGCCAGGCGATCGAGACGGCGTACGCGGTCATCTACACCACCGCCGTCATCCCGGCGAACATCGTCGCCGGCATGATCCCGTCGATGTTCGCGGTCGGGCCGGTCAGCGCCGGGACGCTGATCAGCCTCCCTCTGAAGCTGGGCACCAAGGGCTTCACCGCCATCTACGAAGCGGCCCGCGAGCAGCTCGAGACGAGCTGCGTGGTCTGGACGACGAAGGCCGTCGCCGACCGAGCGGGCGAACCGGACCCGGCACTCGACTACGGCTTCCAGGCCCCCGCCTTCGTCGAGGCCCTGGCGAGCGAGCTGGACATCGCAGGCCCCGACTGCCTGGCGGTTTCCGGCATGCCGCTGTCTCGGGTGCTGTCGCGGACCACGAGCCACCTGACCGCCGTCGAAGCCGATCCCGCCCGCCGCGCGCAGATCGAGGATCAGCGCTCGCGGCTGGAGTGGATCATGGCCAACGCGATGGTGCCTGCGAGCCTCATCCCCGCGCACCCGGACGACTTCTCGTCGATCGAGAAGTTCCTCTCCATGGGCCTCGGATTGGTCCCGAAGGTCGGTGGCGCGGCGACGGATGCCCTGATCGGGTTGGGCCACAATGTCTTTGCCGGGAAGGACTTCAGCAAGCTGGTGCCGCTCGGCACGCTCACGGTGGGGGATTCGCTGACCGCCGCCTACTTCTCGTACGCACTGACCAGCCAGGTGATGGAACTCGTCTTCGACGAATCCATGAACGCGATGTCCGCCGCCTGGACCGGTGCCTCGGGTGGTGTCGGCGCGCTCGTCAACCCCTTCGAGTGGATTCCCTCGCCGTTCCCCCTGATCAATGCGCCGAACGTCTACGGGCTGGTGACCTATCACCACGTCCTGAACTCGGTCTGCATCGCCTCCGAGGCCGACAAGTAGTCCCGAACGGCATGTGTTCCCCAATCGCGGAGATCGGACGATGATCGAGACCACGCTCATCCGCGCAGCAGAGGGATTGGTGGAGAACATGTCTGACATCCGTTCGCTCGGCTACCTCAAGGTGCAGACGCGGGACGTCGATCGCTGGCGCGAACTCGTGGTCGAGGGCCTCGGCATGGCCGTCGGGACCGGCCCCGACGAGGACGGGCTGTACCTGCGGATCGACGAGCGCCGGTCACGGCTGCAGGTGTTGCCGGGCGAGGTGGACAAGGTGCTCGCGGTCGGCTGGGAGGTGCGTGACCAGTTCGCGCTGCGAGCCGTGCGCGATGAGTTGGAGAACGCAGGCGTGGAGGTCCGCGAGCTGTCGCAGGGGGAGGCGGACCAGCGAGACGTGGAGCGCGCGATCACCTTCGCCGATCCGGCAGGCACCACCGTCGAGGTGTACTTCGGTCCGGTGCTCGACCACAGCCCGGTGGTCACCCCGCACGGCGGCCGGTTCGTGACCGGGCCCGCGGGCCTCGGCCACGTGGTGCTGCCGACGCCGCATTTCCAGGAGACCTACGACTTCTACACCGAGGTCCTCGGCTTCCTGCCCCGCGGTGCCATGCGACTCGGTGGGCCGGGCGCACCCGGCCCGGCCCTGCGGGTGCGGTTCCTGGGCATCAACCAGCGGCACCACAGCCTGGCGATCTGTCCGGCGCCGCCGTCGGAGGCACCCGGGATGGTGCACCTGATGATGGAGGTCGACACGCTCGACGCCGTGGGCCGGGCGCTGGACCGGGTCGGCAAGCTCGGGTTCTCGATCTCGTCCACCCTCGGTCGGCACACCAACGACAAGATGGTCTCCTTCTACGTTCGCGCGCCCGGCGGCTGGGACCTCGAGTTCGGCACCGAGGGCATGCTGGTGGACGAGAGTCACTACACCGCCGAGGAGATCACCGCGGACAGCTACTGGGGTCACGACTGGTCCGGCTCGGAGCCCCTCGCGGCGTTCACCCCCGAGTCGTAGTGTTCGGCGCCCGGGGGGCCGGGCGGGCGCATATCGTGGAATGCCGGGGGAACTCGCGGAGGAGTCCGGGATGACAATTCCATCGCCACAGGGCACGGCGCCCAGGTTCGACGGCCTGCTGGCCGCCTTCGTCAACTGCACGCTGAAACGGTCGCCGGAGGTCAGCAACACCCAGGGACTGATCGACCGCAGCGTCGGGCTGATGCGCGACGCGGGCGTCGCGGTCGACGAGATCCGCGCGGTCGATCACGACATCGCCACCGGCGTGTACCCCGACATGACCGAACACGGCTGGCCGACAGACGAGTGGCCGCAGCTGTACGGGCGGATCATCGCGGCGGACATCCTGGTGCTCGCCGGCCCGATCTGGCTGGGCGACAACAGTTCGGTGATGAAGAAGGTCATCGAGCGTCTGTACGGCTGTTCGTCGATCCTCAACGATCGGGGTCAGTACGCGTTCTACGGACGGGTCGGTGGCTGTCTGATCACCGGTAACGAGGACGGTGTCAAGCACTGCGCGATGAACATCCTCTACAGCCTCCAGCACCTGGGTTATGTGATCCCGCCGCAGGCCGACGCCGGCTGGATCGGTGAGGCGGGTCCCGGTCCGTCCTACCTGGACGAGGGGTCGGGCGGGCCGGAGAACGACTTCACCAACCGCAACACCACCTTCATGACCTACAACCTGATGCACGCGGCGGCGATGCTGAAGGAGGCAGGCGGGTTCCCCGCCTACGGGAACCAGCGGTCCGAGTGGGACGCCGGTTGCCGGCCCGACTTCGCGAACCCCGACTACCGCTGACGGCGTCCGCTGCGTCCGGGGTGTCGCTGGGATAGCCTCTCGCCATGGCGTCAGCGGCCTCGGTGGGGCGATCGGCCGCGTGGACCGCTATGGCCATCGCGGTGACCTTCGGCGCCACGGGCTGTATCGGAGCCGTGGACCGGGCCGACTTCGATGCGGCGATGCGAGCGCGCGGTGGGGGGATGACCACGGCCGTGGTCCGGGACGCGATGGCCGCCCTCGCGCTCGAGTACGGCGTCGCACAGTTGCAGGTCACGTCGGTGAACATCGGCCCGGTCGAGACGGTCGATGTGACTGTACGGAACCCTGCGCGTCCCGATCAGCTGGACAGTTACACCTTCGACGGCCGATATCTGAGTGAACCGACCCCGGTACCGGTCAGTGCCCACGACGATCTCGACGCGCAATCCTTCAGTCTCGGAGAGGTTCCCGCGCTCGGCCGTGTGGAGAGCCTGGTCGACGATGCCCTTGCGGACACCGCCTTCGACGACGGCCAGGTCACCGGCATCTCGGTCAACAGAACCGAGGCGATACGGCCGACGGTCATGGTCGAGTCGCCGCGGTCCCGGGCACTCGTCGTGTTCGATGCCGATGGCGCGGTCTCGGGGGTGCATCCGCTGTGACCGAACCCGTGGAGCTCGGCGTGAACGCCGAACCGAGGCGGCGACCGGTTGTCGCGCGTTGTTGTTCTGGGGAATGGTGATCGTCTTCGGCGCGGGCTTCCTCACGTTGATCTCCTCGGTGATCTGGCCGGGGCAGGCCCTCTACCTGGCCCCGTTGTTCTGCGAACAACCGACCGGTGAGGCCGTCGTCGTCTCGGACACCTACGCCTCGGGGGACGGCACCTCGACGGACTTCACGCTCTACTGCGTCGGCGATCGCGGTCAGACGATCGATGCGGGCTGGCTGCGGCCCTTCCTGTTGCTCTGGGGCTGCTATGCCGCCGCGCTCGCCACGGTGGTGGTTGTGGTGGCGGTCTTCTCGCGGAAAACGGCTACACCGGAGCAGCATTCGCTGTAGTCGGTCGGCCACGCGTCGGAACGGGAGCGGCGCCGGACTTGCGCGTGCGCCGCGGTCGAGGTATCTCTGGATACAGCGTCGCGTGTCGATGACGGACTGCGTCAGGCATGGAGGCGCCGGACCGCAAGGGGTTTCCTTGACCATCTCGTTCAACCACACCATCGTCGCCGCGAAAGACAAGCAGCTCTCGGCGTACTTCTTCACCACGCTGTTCGGCCTCCCGGATCCGGTTCCGGCCGGCTTCTTTCTCGCCGTCCAGCTCGACAACGGAGTCACCCTGGACTTCGCCGAACCCCCGCCCCACCTCGACGTGACCCCGCAGCACTATGCGTTCCTGGTCTCGGAGGACGACTTCGACAGCATCTACGGTCGAATCCTCGAGCGCAAAATGAAGCACTGGGCCGATCCCCGGCAATCGGCCACGGGCATCAACACCAACGACGGGGGTCGTGGGACCTACTTCCTCGACCCGGCCGGGCACTTTCTCGAGATCATCACCCGGCCATACGGTTCGGGTAGATAAGGTCCGCTGACACGGTGGTGGCCGCACCCCCGATCGCGGGGTGTGGCCACCACCGGCCACAGGATCGGGCTTCCTAACTGCTCGGTGTCGTCGAGCCACCGCTTCGGGTCGGCGGCAGGAACCTGCGCGCGACGTTCTCCTCGGTGGACGCGCCCGGCGACCACTGCGAGATCCAGGGGCCGGTGCCCTCGCTCGGGTCGAGCACCCCGGCCTCCAGCCAGGTGTACCGGCCGTCGAGGATGCCGTCGGCGAGCCGGTGGTCCACCTCGTCGGAGTTGTCCCACAGGGCCGCGAACAACCGATCGATCCGGATCCGGGACTGCTGACAGAACGCGTCGGCCAACTCGTAGGCGGCGTCGCCCTGGCCTGGGTCCTGCCCGCGCAGCATCTCGGCTCGCACGCAGCTCGCCGACATCGCGAACAGTTCGGCGCCGATGTCCACGACCCGGCCGAGGAACGCCTGGTGCTTCTCCATCCCGGCCTGCCAGCGGGCCATGCCGTAGAAGGTGGAGCGGGCCAGCTTGCGTGCGTTGCGCTCCACGAAGCGCAGATGCGTTGCGTTCCCGCCGAATTCGCCGTACGACGTCGGGAGCTGCCCCTTGCCGGAGACCAGGTGTGGCAGCCACTTGGCATAGAAGCCGCTGGCGCTGAGGGCCGCCTTGGCCTTGTGCTGTAGGTCCGCCTTGGGGTCGGCGAGATCCCCAGCCGCGGCCAGGTGGGCGTCGACGGCCTCGCGGGCCACCAGCAGCCGCATGATCTCGCTGGATCCCTCGAAGATCCGGTTGATGCGCAGGTCGCGGAGCTGCTGCTCGGCGGGCACCGCCCGCTCGCCCCGCGCGGCCAGCGACTCGGCGGTCTCGTAGCCGCGACCACCGCGGATCTGGATCAGGTCGTCGGCGATCACGCAGGCCATCTCGCTCGACCACAGCTTGGCGAGCGCGGCCTCGATCCGGATGTCGTTGCGGCCCTCGTCGGCCATCTGCCCGGACAGCTCGAGCACCGCCTCCAACGCGAAAGTGGTGGCGGCGATGAACGAGAGCTTGGCGGCGACCGCCCCGTGCTTGCCGACCTGCCTGCCCCACTGCACCCGCTCCTGGGACCACTGGCGCGCGATGAGCAGCGACCACTTGCCTGCGCCCGCGCACATCGCGGGGAGGGCGAGACGACCGGCGTTGAGTGTGGTCAGCGCGATCTTGAGGCCGTCACCCTCGCGCCCGATCAGATTCGCGGCCGGCACCCGCACCTGGTGCAGACGGGTGACGCCGTTCTCGATCCCGCGCAGGCCCATGAACGAGTTGCGGCGCTCGACGGTGATGCCGGGCGAATCCGCCTCGACCACGAAGGCCGTGATCCCGCCGCGGTGCTCACTGCCCGGTTCGCCGGGGCGCCCCTCGCTGCGGGGCACCCGCGCCATCACGACGAGCAGCTCGGCGACCACGCCGTTGGTGGTCCACAGCTTCACGCCGTCGAGTAGGTAGGCGGAGCCGTCCTCGGTCGGGGTCGCGGTGGAGGCCATCCTGGCCGGGTCCGATCCGACATCGGGCTCGGTCAGCAGGAACGCGGACACCGCGCCCTTCGCGCAGCGGGGCAGGAACTCCCGCTTCTGCTCCGGGGTGCCCGCGAGCTTGAGCGGCTCCGGCACGCCGATGGACTGATGCGCCGACAGGAGTGCGGCGATGCTCGGGTGCACCGTCGCGACGAGCATCAGGGCCCGGTTGTAGGCGACCTGCGACAGACCGAGCCCGCCGTACTCCTCGGAGACCTTGAGGCCGAAGCAGCCGAGCTCGGCGAACCCCTTGACGTAGTCGTCGGGTATCCGGGATTCGCGCTCGATCACAGCCCCGTTCAGGCTGGCGCAGTACCGCTCGAGTTCGGCGAGGAACCGGTCGGTCTTGGCCGCATCCGCGGGCGACGGCTGGGGGAAGGGGTGCACGAGGTCGAGCCGAAGCCGCCCGAGGAAGAGTTCCTTCGCGAACGAGGGCTTGTCCCACCCGCTCTCCCTGGCTTCCTCGGCGACCGCTCTCGCCTGTTCCTCGGTGACCTCGGCCGGTGCAACCATGATCCGCCTCCTGGAAGGACGTGCCAGTTGTTACTGGCGAGTATCCTCCGGCGACACCGGTTTGGGAACCCTGTGACCGGTCGAGAATCGCGCGTCCGGTCAGCCCCGCGTCTCGCGCAAAGCCAATGCGAGCAGGCGCGACTCGACGATCTCGCCCAGGCCGCGCGGGTTCTGGAGCGACATCCGCTCGGCCGCCTCGTGGTCGTCCGTCACCCCGCCGGGCAACGCGCGTAGCACCGTCCGCAGCCGTCCGGATCGGTCGGTGGTCCTGCCCTTGAGCCAGCCGAGGGCCCGTGCCAGGCGCTGCTCGACGGGGGTGAAGTCGCTGCCGAGCGGGTACTCCGGCAGGGTGCCGTCCCGGCGCAGGGGCGCCAGCGCGGATCGCAGTCGCGCGGGGGTGTTCCCCGCGGTGCCTGCGGGCAGGGCGAAGTCCCGCGGCAGTTTGCCGCCGCGGGTGGCCGCCTCGATCAGCGCTGCCTGGAACCGGGCGTCGGTGATCGCGGTCATCGCCGCGATGCAGTCCTCGTCGGTGCGGCCGCGCACGTCGGCAACCCCGTACTCGGTGACGTAGATGTCGCGCAGGTGCCGGGGGACGGTGGTGTGGCCGTAGTTCCAGAGCACGTTCGAGCTCGCCTTGTCGCCCGTCCCGCGGGTCGAGCGCAGCATCAGGACCGAGTGCGCCTGCGGCAGCGCGTGCGCCATCGCGACGAAGTTGTACTGGCCGCCGACGCCCGATACCAGCCGGCCGTCCTCCAGTGCGTCGGACACGGCGGCGCCGAGCGCGGTGGCCATCATGCAGGTGTTGAAGAACCGCGCGTGGCGGCGCTGCAGCCGTTCGAGCGTTTCGTTGCCGCCGTACAGCTCGTTGACCTCGCTGACGCGCTTCATGCCGATGCCGTCGCGGTCCAGGTCCGGGAGGTCGCGCAGCCAGTCGTAGAACTCCGGTGAGCCGAGATAGAAAGCGCCGTGCAGGAATTCACCGTCGCGTGCCACCATCGCATGGTCGTCCTCGGTGGCGGTGCCCGCGTTGATGCGGGACATCGCCTCGGCGTCGTCGACCACCCTGCGCTTGACGACGCCGACCTCGACCAGCCGCTTGAAGCCCTCGTTGATCATCTCGGTGCACCCGTACAGGCCGTCGATGAACGGTGCCAGCGCCGGGTCGTCCGCGTGGGGTGACCCGAGGGCGCGCAGCACCCGTCGGTAGGTGGCGTTGTCGGTGTGCCGCAACGCCAACGCGTGGCACAGCGCGTCGGCGAGGGCGCCGATGCCGATCTGCAGGGTGCCGCCGTCGAGCACAAGGGTGCTGGCGTGGAAGCCGATCGCGTAGTCGGCGTCGGTGACCGGTTCGCGGGGCAGGCCGAACAGCTTCGGGTGCGGGCCCGGCGGGGTCAGCACCGCGTCGAAGAAGTCGGGATCGACGGCCGCGGTGCCGCCGAGCCACGGCAGTTCGGGGTCCACCTCGGCGATCAGCATCGGCCGCGGCAGGCCGCGCGCCGCGATCTCGTCGAGGGTGTCGAAGGTCAGGTCGGTGTTGCAGGACAGCGAGAGTCGGGTTCCGCCCGGCTCTCGGGCGACCTTCTGCAGCACCGCATTCACGCCGCGATCGGCGAGTGCCCGCGCAACGTGCGTGTAGTTGAGGCTCGCGTAGCGCTGCTGAGCCTGGGGCAAGCCCAGCAGCGCGCCCGATTGCAGGTAGAACTCCTCGACCTCGATGTGCGCAGGCAGCGCGTTGCGCTTGAGTGCCCGCACGTATGCCAGCCGCGGGAAGTCGTCGCCGAAGTGCCGCTGCAGGAACGGTCCGAGGAAGCGCGCCTGCAGGCCCTCGCCTGCGGCGGGCGGGTCCAGCGACAGCGCGGTGTAGAGGTGGAGCGGCTGTGACGGGTCGGCTTCGACCCGTTGGTACAGCGCGTTCAGCAGGCGGTGCGGCTTGCCGAGCCCGAGCGGACCCGCCACGTGCAGTGGGCCGTCGGTGCGGGTCAGCAGCCATTCCGTGGCGTCATCGAGCGAATCGAACTGCACAGGCTCCCGGCGTGTCGGCATGGGACACACCCTAGGAGGCGCTCCGCGCCTGTTCGCGGTTGACGAGTCCCTGCCCTCGTCAACCGCGCACGGGCGGCGGAGCCGCCTATTTGTCCCACTGAGCGGAGCCGCCCGGACGGTGGTCCGCGTTTGATGTCAGGATCTATCCTGCGGGGACGGAATGCGGACAGAAGGCGGGGAGACATGCCCAGGCTTGCGGAGGCGCGCGACGCGGCCGAACCCAGTTCGGTCGAACAGCGGGCGCGGTACGGCCGCATCCTGGACGCGGCCGCCGTGTTGGCCTCCGGGAAGGAGCTCGAGCGCGTCCAGATGCACGAGGTCGCCAAGTCGGCGGGCGTGGCCATCGGCACCCTCTACCGCTACTTCCCATCGAAGACACACCTGTTCGTCGCGGTGATGGTCGACCAGATCGACCAGATGGGCGTCGGCCTGACCAAGCGGCCGAAGGGCACCGGCTCGCCCGCGGACGCGGTCTACGAGATCCTGCTCCGCGCGACCAGGGCGCTGCTGCGCAGGCCCATGCTGGCGACGGCGATGATCCAGTCCGCAGCCACCTCCAACGCGGCCACGATTCCCGACGTCGCCAAGATCGACCAGCATTTCGATGCGCAGCTGCTCGACGCCGCGGGCATCGCGAACCCCTCCGTCCGGGATACCACGGTGATCCGTTTGATCGTGTCACTGTGGTTCGGGCTGATCCAGTCCAGCCTCAACGGACGGGCGTCGATCCCCGAGATCGAATCCGACCTGCGGATCGCGTGCGACCTGCTGCTCGCGGACCTCACCGGCACCGTCCACTAGCGGACCACCCGCATGCCGCACATTCGTCCGTTCCGCCGCTCCGACCGCAGGCAGGTCACGGACGTGGTGAACGCCCACATCTCGGCCGTCGTGCCGGGATGGGCCGTCTCGACCGACACCCTGATCTCCCAGCTCGAGGCCGATCCCGGACAGTACGTGGCCGACCCCTGGGTGCGCACCCGCGAAACCCTGGTGGTGGTCGTCGACTCCCGGGTGGTCGGCGCGGCGCACCTGCGGTGTTATCGGAATTCTCCGGAAGTGGAGCCCGACCACCGCGGCTCGGGCGAGGTGGCCTGGATGGTCTGCTGGCCGAACCAGGCCGACGCCGCAGCGGAGCTGTTGGGCGCCGCGCTGCGCGTGTTCGAGTCATGGGGCGCAAGACGAATATTCGCCGATGGCGACCTTCCGACGCCTGCCACCTTCGGAATCCCGGACTGTTGGCCGCACCTCGAGGAGTTGCTGCTCGGCGCGGGGTTCCGGTCCGCCGAGGGCGCCGTCGAGTTGCTCCTCGCCGGCGGGATCGAGACCCTCCCGATAGCCGATGATTCTGCGTCCGAACAGATTCGGCGATCGGTGGGGGAACGCGGGGTTCGGTTCACGCTCGGTGACAGCGGGACGGAGCAGGGCCGCGTCGAGACGATCGATGACTGCACCAGGGGCGGAACACTGTTGCGGCTCGCCGGATGGGCAGAGCTGGCAGACCTGAAGCTGCCTCCGGATCCCGGGGCCAGGGGTGCGTTCATGGGGACCGTCGCGGACTGGCTCCGAACGGGCGGCGTCGCGAACCTCTTCATCGCTCTCGGGCGGGGGGACGTCGAGGAGATGGAATACCTCGAGGGCCTCGGGTGGCGGCGCCTGGCGACGGTCCGGCGCGGGTGGGAACGGACGACGCGGCCGTAGCCGGGCAGGCCGTTGCCAGGCCCGAGGAAATGGAATACATTCCAAAAAGTGGTCCTGCCACCCTCCGGGTGCCGGTAACCCTCCCTGATGTTCGTGAACTCGCAGTGCGTGTCCGTTGCGGGTGATACCACCAATGCGCAGCCGAACACCATCGGCGAGCGCATCCCGGGTCTCCCCGAGACCCCGAGCCCGGAAAGTAGCAACCGTTATGAATCGCACCTTCGTTGTCGGCGTCGGCATGACCAAGTTCGAGAAGATCGAGAGCCGCGACTGGGAGTACCCGGACATGGTGTCCGAGGCCGTCGGCGCCGCGCTCGAGGATGCGGGCATCTCGTACGAGCAGGTGCAGCGCGCCGCGGTCGGCTACGTGTTCCAGCCGTCGGCCGCGGGCCAGCGCGCGCTGTACGAGACGGGCCTGACCGGCATCCCGATCGTCAACGTCAACAACAACTGCGCCACCGGTTCTTCGGCGCTGATGATGGCCCGCGAGTGGGTGCAGGGCGGCATCGTCGACGTCGCGCTGGCGGTGGGCTTCGAGAAGATGACCAAGACCGCCCTCTCCGGCACCGGGGAGATGCCCAAGGTCTCCACGCTCGACGATCACCTGAAGGTCATGAAGGCGAAGCACGAGTGGGGTCGCGGCCCCATGACGGCGCAGCTGTTCGGCAACGCCGCGCTCGAGCACATGGAGCGCTACGGCACCACCGCCGAGCAGATCGCATCCGTCGCGGTGAAGAACCACAAGCACTCGGTGAACAACCCGTACGCGCAGTTCCGTGACGAGTACACGCTGCAGCAGGTGTTGGACGACAAGATGATCCACGCGCCGCTCACCCGCTCGCAGTGCTCGCCGACCTCGGACGGTGCGGGCGCCGCGATCGTCGTCAGCGAGCGCTTCGTCCGCGAGCACGGACTCGAGGACCAGGCGATCGAGATCGTCGCGCAGGCGCTCACCACGGACACCGCGGAGGCCTTCGCCGACCAGTCGATGATCGACGTGGTCGGTGCCCCGATGACGCGGGCGGCCGCCGCGCAGGTGTTCGCCGAATCCGGGCTCACGATCGAGGACGTGGACGTGATCGAGTTGCACGACTGCTTCGCGATCAACGAGATCATCACGTACGAGGGCCTCGGCCTGTGCGAGGCGGGCGAGGGCGGCAAGCTGGTCGAGTCCGGTGCCACCACCTACGGCGGTCAGTGGGTGGTCAACCCGTCCGGCGGCCTGATCTCGAAGGGCCACCCGCTTGGCGCGACAGGCCTTGCGCAGTGTGCCGAGCTGACCTGGCAACTGCGCGGCAAGGCGGACGCCCGTCAGGTCGACGGTGCCCGTGTGGGGCTGCAGCACAACCTCGGCCTCGGCGGCGCGTGCGTGGTCACGCTGTACCGGGCCGGGACCCTGGAGCTCAACTGATGGACCTCGGCAGCCACCCCACCTTCGAGAGTCATGACGACGGAACGGTTCTCACCTCCGCCCCGCAGGACGCTCCGGTGGACCGGGCCACCGCCGCGGCCCGCCGGGTCGTCGATGCGATGTTGCGCACCGACCGCGCGAACGCGAACCTCGACCGGGTGGCCGAGGAGCTGAACAGCATCGCCGATCACCTCGAGGAGCACGCTCCCGCCGTGGCGGAACGTCTGATCGACATGTGGAACGGCGAGGGCGTGACCCGGCACGACCCCGTCACCGGCCCGGAGAACGCCATCGCACCGCCGATCGTGCTCGAGGGTCTGAGCGATGGCTCGGTGCGGGGCGAGGTCACCCTGACCATGCCCTACCAGGGGCCGCCGGGGTGTGTGCACGGCGGCGTCTCGGCGCTGATCCTGGACCACGTGCTCGGCGTCGCGAACGCATGGGGCGGCCAGGCGGGCATGACCGCGCAGCTGAACGTGCGGTACCACCGCCCGACCCCGCTGTTCGAGCCGCTCACGGTCACCGGTAGGCAGATGTCCGTGGAGGGTCGCAAGATCAACACCGTCGGCAGCATCACCACCGCGGACGGCGAGGTGTGCGTCTCGGTGGAGGGACTGTTCATCGACGCCGCGGTGCCGCGCCCCCGGTAGGCGGCCACGCCGCCCGTGAGTCCTTCTAGCCCTCTGGCGGACCAGAAGGACTCACGGGCGCCGGAGGCGCCTGCAGCAGTTGCGCCAGGTGGATGCCCTCGCGGCCGGCCAGCTGATCGGCCTGGGTGCGGCAGGAGAAGCCGTCCGCCAACAGCACGGCGTCGGGTCCCGCCTCCCGGAGCGCGGGCAGGATCCCGTTCTCGGCCACCGCGGCCGAGACGTCGTAGTGGCCGCGCTCCATCCCGAAGTTCCCGGCCAGTCCGCAGCACCCGGCGATCTCCTGAATCTCGGCGCCCGCCCGCACCAGCAGCGCTCGATCGGGCGTGAAGCCCATCACCGCGTGCTGGTGGCAGTGCGGCTGCACGACGACCCGGACCCCATCGAGCCGAGGCGGCGACCACGGCTTGCCGTCGGTATCGGTTGCGGTGGTGAGGAATTCGGCCAGTGTGCGCGTGGACGCAGCGACGAGGGCAGATCGGGAATCGTCGGGGAGCAGCTCGGGCAGGTCCGATCGGAGCACAGCGGTGCATGACGGCTCGAGGCCGATGATGGTGCGGCCCGCCTCGAGGTGGGGCTGCAACTGATCCAGGGTCCCGAGCAATTGTCGTCGCGCGCCGTCCAATTGGCCGGTGCTGATCCACGTGAGTCCGCAACAGGTCGACCGTCGCGTGATCAGGACCCGATAGCCGGCGTCCTCGAGCAGGGCGACCGCCGCACGGCCAACCGCGGGGGAGAAGGTCTCGGTGAAGGTGTCGACCCACAGCAGCACCTCGCGGCCGGGCCCCGTGGGGGTGGGCCTGCGCCGCCACCATCGGCGGAAGGTCTGGTCGGCGAACCGGGGGACCCCGCGCCGCGGGTCGAGTCCGGCCATTCGCAGTCCCGTTCGGCGCAGCGCCCCGATTGTGCTTGCCGCGTTGATGATCGACGGCAGCCGTCCGCCGATTCGCGACCACCGCGGCAGCATCCCGAGCGCGTAGTGGGTCCGCGGACGCGGCCGCCGTCGATACCGCCGATACAGCACCTCGGACTTGTAGGCGGCCATGTCAACCCCGGCGGGGCAGTCCGAGCCGCACGCCTTGCAGGACAGGCACAGGTCGAGCGACTCCTCCAGTTCCGGCGAGCCGAAGCCGCCCGTCACCAGCGACCCGTTGATCGTCTCCTGGAGTACCCGGGCACGGCCGCGGGTGCTGTCCTTCTCGTCGCCGGTCGCGAGGTACGACGGGCACATGAAACCGCCCGCGCCCGAGGTGTCCGCACGGCATTTGCCGATGCCGACGCAGCGGTGCGCCGCCATGCTCAGGTCGCCGCGGTCCGCGGCCAGCGCCAGGCCGCCTGCGAAGGGGACCGGCGGCGCCTGCGCCACCCGCAGACCGGCGTCCACGGGCGCCGGGTCCACCAACACGCCCGGGTTCAGGACATTGCTCGGGTCGAAGACCGCCTTGAAACCGGCGAACACGGCCAGGGCAGACTCCGAGTACATCAGCGGGAGCAGTTCGGAGCGGGCGCGACCGTCGCCGTGCTCGCCGGACAGCGATCCGCCGTGGCTCGCGACCAGCGCGGCGGCGTCGACCAGGAAGGCCCGGAAGCGTTGCGGGGCATCGGCGATGGGCAGGTCGAGCCGCACGTGTACGCAGCCGTCGCCGAAATGCCCGTACAGCAGGCCGTCCACCCCGTGCCTGCCGGTCAGCTCCGCGAAATCGCGCAGGTAGGCGCCGAGGCGCTCCCGGGGGACAGCGGCGTCCTCCCAGCCGGGCCAGGCGGGCCGCCCGTCGACGGTGCGGCCGGCCAACCCAACGCCGTCCGCTCGGATCCGCCACAGCGCGGCCGATTCCGGGCCGGTCGGCACGACGCGGCTGTCCAGTGCGCCCGCGCCGCGACAGATCTCGGCGGCCCTGGCCAGCGCCTCGGCCGGCGTCGAGCCGTCGACCTCGACGAACAGCCAGCCGGCGCCGCGGGGCAGGTCCGGGACCGCGCCCGCACCCTTGTGTCTGCGAACCACGTCGACCAACCGGGCGTCGATGCCCTCGATCGCCAGCGGGCGGCCGGTCAGCACCATGGCGGCACCGTCCGCCGCGGCAGGCATGTCGGGGTAGCCGAGGACCGCGAGCGCGGTGGCGGCCGGGACCGGGACCAGCCCGACCGTCGCATCGAGGATCAGGCCGCAGGTGCCCTCGGAGCCGACGAGGGCACGGGCCACGTGGTGCCCGCGCTCGGGGAGCAGGTGCTCGAGCCCGTACCCCGAGCCCTGCCGTTCGAAGCGGCCCAGTTCGGTGCGGATCAGCGCGAGGTTCTCGGCCACGAGACGGTCGAGTCCGGGCGCGGCCGAGAGGTCGTCGGCCAGGCGCCGCTCGGCCCCGGTCCCGTCGAGGATCCGCAGGGAGTGGACGTTGTCGGCGGTGCGGCCCCAGGCGACGGCCCGGGGGCCGCAGGCGTTGTTGCCGATCATCCCACCGAGGGTGCAGCGGTCCTGCGTGGACGGGTCCGGGCCGAACCGCAACCCGTGCGCCGCGGCCGCCCGCTGGAGGGTGCTCAGCACCACGCCGGGCTGCACGACGGCCGTCCTGCGGTCCGGATCGAGCGCCACGATGCGGTCGAGGTGTCTGCTGAAGTCGAGGACCAATCCGGAACCGATCGCGTTGCCCGCCACGGAGGTTCCGGCCCCACGGGCGGTCACCGGAAGGTTGTGGGTGCGGCCGACCTCCAGGACCGCCGCCACGTCCTCGTCGGAGCGCGGGAACACCACCACATCGGGCACGACACGGTAGTTGGAGGCGTCGGTGCTGTATTCGGCCCGGCGTCGGGTGCTGTCGTCCACCTCCCCCGCGACGCGCACGCGCAGCGCGGCGATCGCCGAGGTCAGATCGTCGGTACCGCTGATCTGCGACACCCTGCCGATACTACGGCCACCGCGGCTGCTCCTGCCAGCGTCGGGCGCTCGCCGCCGAATGATCGAGGCAGGCACCTTAATTCGATGGATCACCGCAGGTGCTGAAATGCGGGAAGTCCGGATGAGGCACCGAGGGCCGATGCATGATGGCAGCCGCAGTTCGACTATCCCCGTTTGTCCAGGTCGGAGATCCCGGACAAACCGACATGAAAGGTCATGCAGTGAGGACATCCCGTAAGAGCATCGCCCGTGCCGGCGCCGTCACCGGACTCGCCGCCATCGCCCTGCTCGCGAACCCCGCCCTCGGCTCCGCCGCGGTGGCCGGTTCGGCCGCCGTGCACGTCGAGGGCAAGAGCGTGGTCGTGGAGTTCACCGGCGTCAGCTCCCCGACCCTGCTCGTGTGCTCCGGCCAGGTCAAGGATCTCTCCGGTCAGTGGGTGGCGGGAGACCCGGCCCCGCTGTCGGGCAACCCGGCCTCGGGCACGTACAAGTCGCCCGCGCTCAAGGATGGCACCTACCGCGTCGAGGCGGTCTGCTTCGACGCCGGAGGCTTCACCTTCCTCACCCCTGCGGGCGGCGAGGAGGTCACCATCGGTGACGGCTCGGGTAGCAGCGGCATAAACCTGGGCAGCGTCCAACTGACCACCGGCAGCTGATCGACCCCGCGCCCCGTACCGCCACCGCGCGGTCAGTCGCGGTCGCAGCTCGACCAACAGGTCGGCGCGGTCGCGACGGCCGCGCGGTTCCCAGGACTCCGGCCTGCGCCGGAGAGGGTCCCGTTCGCGCATCACCGGGGGTGAGGCGGAGTGCTATTCGCTACTGAAACATGTTGTTAAACAGCATGACTGGCCTAAATAGGCGAATGGTCCGATCATTTCCGAATGAGATATCGGATCGGGAGGGCCGGTGCATGATGTCAGCTGTCATGCCTGCTCGCGCGCCATCGGAACAGGCCACCAGCCAAGAATTGGACACACTGTGAAGACATCTCGTAAGAGCATTGCCCGTGTGGGCGCGATCGCCGGATTCGCCGGACTGGCCCTGCTCGCCAACCCCGCGGTCGGCTCCGCAGCAGTCGCCGGTTCCTTCCACGCAACTAGGTCGGACGGTGTCATCGAGGTGACATTCACGGGCATCAGTTCTCCGACCCTGGTCGGATGCTACGTGGACGTGGTCGAGACATACGGAAGGTTCGAAATCCGGGGCGAGATGGCGCTGACCGGTGATCCGGGCTCGGGCACCTACCGCCTGACCGTGCCCGACAAGTCCTGGACCTACTTTGTCGAGCCGACCTGCGTCGACGCTGACGGTGTGACCTCCCTTCCCGGCACGGATCACCCGCCCCTGGATCTTGCCGGCAGTGCCGCGATGGTGTTCTCCAGCTGATAGGCGCCGAGCGTCGCTATCGCGCGGTCAGTCGCGACCGCAGCTCGACCACCAGGTCGGCGCCGTCGCGACGGCCGCGCGGTCCGTCGGCCTCCGGCGTGATCATCCGGCCCTCGTCGGAACGGGTCCACTCGCGCACGGCCCAGCGTTCCGCGATCGCCCAGCGGCCCGCGCGGCGCTCCATCAGGTCGACATAGCGGGCGCCGCTGGTGAAGTCGCCCCCGGTGGGATGGCCCCAATGTGTTGCCGTGGAGTATGACTCGCTGATCGCGAGGTCGCCGTGCAACTCGACGAGATGGTTCCCGATGTGGTGCATGGTGCCGCCGAGCAGCTCCAGCTTGGGGCGTACCCAGGCGATGTACTCCTCGACGCCGCCGTCGAAACCGGTGTGGTGGTCGATGCCGTCCGGGTGATAGGCGCCGCGTACCAGGTCGAAGTCGAGTCTGTCGATGCCGCGGCAGTAGCGCATCACCACCTCGTAGATGGCCTGTTTGTCGAGGAGTTCATCGAGTGCCGTCACTGCCGTCCCCTTCCTGTCGCCCCGTGCCACGTTGCGCCCACGAGTTCTACCGCAGGGCCTGGCCGTGGGGCAGGACCTTCCCGGTCACCGGGAGGAGGGAGAGGGCGGTCGCACCGCTGACCGGGACTTCCGCCGCCGAGCGGCGGCGGTGTGGCTAGTGTCGAAGCCGCCGAAGCTGTGAACACCGAGACACCCAGTTACAGGAGTCGAGTTGGAACGCGCCACGATCGCCGAGATGCTGCTGGACCGCGTCGGTGACGAGCACCTGGGCGTGCGCACCCGCGAGCGGGACTGGACCTGGGACGAGACCGTCCACGAGAGCGCGGCCCGCGGCGCCCTGGCCACCGCGCTGCGCGTCGACGGTCCGTTCCACATCGGTGTGCTGCTCGAGAACACCCCGGAGTTCCTCTTCTGGCTCGGCGGCGCCGCGCTGAGCGGGGCCGCGATCGTCGGGATCAATCCGACGCGGCGCGGCGCCGAACTGGAGGCCGAGGTCCGCTATGTCGACTGCCAGCTCATCGTCACCGACGCGGCGGGCATGGCGCAGCTGCGCGGGCTCGATCTCGGGCTGGCCGAGGACCGGTTCCTCCTCGTCGACCATCCCGCGTACGCGGAACGCGTTGCGGCGCATCGGGTGGCCGCCCCCGCCGCGGATCCGGAGGTCTCCGGGTCGACGCTGTTCCTGTTGCTGTTCACGTCCGGCACCACCGGCATGTCCAAGGCCGTGCGATGCAGCCAGGGCAGGCTCGCGCGCCTCGCGCACGCGAACACCGCGAAGTACGGTCACGTCCGCGAGGACGTGGACTACTGCTGCATGCCGCTGTTTCACGGCAACGCCCTGATGGCTCTCTGGGCTCCGGCCCTGGCCAACGGCGCGACGGTCTGCCTGACGCGCAAGTTCTCCGCGACCGGGTTCCTGCCGGACGTGCGGTTCTTCGGCGCCACCTACTTCACCTATGTGGGCAAGGCGCTGGCGTACCTGATGGCCACGCCGGAGCGGCCGGACGACCACGACAACACGCTGGTCCGTGGCTTCGGCACGGAGGCCTCCCCGGAGGACAGGGCGGAGTTCGTCCGCCGGTTCGGTGCCGAACTGTTCGAGGGCTACGGTTCGAGCGAGGGCGCGGGCTCGGTTCGCCTCGACCCGGCCGCGCCCGACGGTGCGCTCGGGCGTCCCGCGCACGCGGAAATCGCGGTGGTGAATCCTGACAGCCTGGTGGAGTGCGAGCGGGCAAGCCTCGACGAGCACGGTCGGGTGCTGAACCCGGACGCGGCGATCGGGGAGATGGTCGACAAGGGCGGCGCCAAGCGGTTCGAGGGGTACTACAAGAACGAACAGGCCGTGGCGGACCGGATCAGGCACGGCTGGTACTGGACAGGCGATCTCGGCTACGTGGACGAGGCCGGGTTCATCTATTTTGCCGGGCGCAAGGGCGACTGGATCCGCGTCGACGGCGAGAACACCTCGGCGCTGATGGTCGAGCGGATCGTGCGCAGGCACCCGAAGGTCATCGCGACCGGGGTGTACGCGGTGCCGGATCCGCGCTCGGGCGACCAGGTGATGGCGGCGATCGAGGTGGCCGACGCCTCGGACTTCGATCCGGTCGAGTTCGCCGCCTTCCTCGCGGCCCAGGACGACCTGGGCACCAAGGCGGCCCCGCGTTTCGTCCGGGTGTCGACGAACCTGCCGGTGACCGGGTCGAACAAGGTGCTCAAACGCGAGCTGCAGGCCGAGCTCTGGCGGTGTGTCGACGCGGTGTTCCGCTGGGAGGGACGCGGCGAACCGATGTACCGGGAGATGTCCGAGGATGACAAGGTCGCACTGGAGGCGGATTTCGCCTCGCACGGGCGTCAGCGCTACATCTAGGCAGCTGCGCTGCCCGTGCGCGGTTGACGAGTGTGTGGACTCGCCAACCGCGCACGGGCGGCGCAGTCGCCTCTGTCGAAAGGATGTTCCATGAAGCTGGGAGTCGTGATCCCGGTCGAGCTCGGTGTCACCGGGGAGCCCGACAAGATCCTCGAGTTCGCCAGGGCCGCCGAGTCTCTCGGGTTCGACGAGATCTCCGCCGTGGAGCATTCCGTGGTCATCGGGGACACCGACAGCGCGTACCCGTACTCGCCGACGGGCAAGTCCCACCTGCCCGACGACTGCGACATCCCGGACCCGCTGGAGCTGCTGTCCTTCGTGGCGGGGGCCACGACCACACTCGGCCTCGCGACCGGGGTGCTGGTGCTGCCGAACCACAACCCGGTGGTGCTGGCGAAGCGGCTCGCGACCCTCGACCGGCTCTCCGGCGGGCGCCTGCGGATCTGCCTGGGCGTCGGCTGGATGCGCGAGGAGATCGAGGCCTGCGGGGGCCAGTTCGACCGCCGCGGGAAGGTCGCCGACGAGGCCATCGCGGTGATGCGCGCGCTGTGGGCCGGTGGGTCAGAGGGCGTCGACCACGCGGGCGAGCACTATCGGTTCGAGCGGGCGTACTCGTTCCCGAAGCCGGCGCGCCCGTCCGGCGTGCCGCTGTACATCGGCGGCCACAGCAAGGCGGCGGCGCGGCGGGCGGGGCGGTTGGGCAACGGGTTTCAGCCGCTCGGTCTCGGCGGCGAGGACCTCGACGCGGCGGTCGCGCTGATGCGCTCGGCCGCCGTCGAGGCGGGCCGCGACCCGTCCGAGGTCGCGCTGGTGCTCGGCCACCTGCTGACGAGGGTGGACGAGTCGAAGATCGACTGGGCGACGTCGCTCGGGTCCGATCGGATCCTGCTGTCCGCGTCGCGACACGCGACCACCTTCGAGGCGGTGCTGGACGAGATGGCCGAGTGCTCGAAGCGGCTGGGCCTGGCCTAGCCGCGATCGCCGCGCCGGTTCACGCGGCAGGACCGCCAGCCGGCCACGGCCGCTTCGGCATCCACCCGGTGCACCGGCACCCGCGGCGCGCTCGGGGCGCGCAGGTAGTCGGCGATGCGACGGTTCAGGTCCGCGACAGCCTCCCGCACATCGGCCTCCGTCGGGAGGTCGGCGACCGTCTCGGGCAGTCGCGCGACCTCGCGCCGCAGCTGCAGCGACGGCGGCAGCAGCGCCTCGGTGGACAGCCCCTCGGCCCGCAGCTTGTTCTTCACCCACCACAGCTCGTCGTCGTCGGCGAGGTGCGGGATCGGCTTGCCCGCGCCGGGTAGGTGGTCGAAGTCGCCGCGTTCCTGGGCGACCCGGATCTGACGCTCGACCCACGACTCGAACGGGACGTCCCAGGGCTTGCGTTCGGTCATGTCTCCAGGATGCACCGATCCCGTAGGCCCTGCTACAGCGACCAGGTGTGCTTGCCGAGGACCTTCTTCTCGTAGACGTACACGTTCGCTCGGGTCGCGCAGAAGGCGAGGAGACCGATTGCGACGCCACGGTCCACCCACTCGGGGGTGTCCCCGAACGTCGCGACCACGCCATAGGTGACGCCGAGTGCGATGAATGCCACGGCCTTCCGCCACAGGCCCTTGGCGAACAGGTAGAAGACGCCGAAAAGCGCGGCCAGCCAGTTGAACTGGACGGTCATCCGTCGACCGAAGGGCAATGCCTTGAACGCGGCGACCCACTCGGGGCTGTTCTTCCAGAATCCGGGCAGTCCGTGCTGCGCGAAGAAGCCGAACCGGAACATCCACCTCTCGCTCAGTCCGGAGACGGGGGCGGGGGCGGTCGAGTTCAGGTGTGTCGGCGTCATGACCAGTTGGACGCACGCCGTCGGGATTCGGTTCCCGGTCGAGGTGCTGGGGTGGTGGAGCTCAGGTGTGCTCGGAGATCATCACCGCGCGGGTGCCGGGCTCGAGCGCCTGGAACACGTGCGCGACATCGCCCGGGTACGCGATGTAGTCGCCGGGGCCGAGTTCGACGGGATTCGGGGTCACCCCGACCAGGGCCCGGCCTGCGCTGAGCACGACGTGCTCGATGACACCGGGCGGGTGCGGCTGTGACTCGCGCGCGGGACCGGGTTCGGCCGCGATCCGGTAGACATCGCGGCGTGCGTTGGGCGGGCAGGAGGCGACCAGCGTGGCCTGGTAGTCGGCCCGATCAGAATGCAGCGCCGGGCCCTCGTCGGCACGGATCACCTGCACCCTCGGTCGCGGCGGATCGAGCAGCCGCGAGATCTGGATGTCGAGCGCGGTGCACAGTGCCCACAGCGTCTCCACGCTGGGATTACCCGTGCCCGCCTCGAGCTGGGACAGCGTCGACTTGGCCACCCCGGCCCGCCGGGCGACCTCGGTGAGCGAGAGCCCGGCCCGTTCGCGTTCCTGCCGCAGCGCGGACGCGATCGCGTCCAGCGGTGCCTTCCCCTCCGGTGCCATGTGTTCACTGTATCGGTCGTATTGTTCGACTTGACGAACACTTGGCACCCTGTTCATTATAAAAGCCATGCGTTCGACATGGCGAACACTTGATCGCGGGCTCCGGGCAGACATCGCCCTGGTGTGCCTCGCCGACGGGATCGTCGGCGTGTCCTACGGCGCCATCGCGGTCGGTCTCGGGTTCGCGCCGTGGCTGCCCGTGCTGATGGCCGGGCTGGTCCTCGCGGGCGCTTCGGAGTTCCTGTTCGTCGGCATCGTTGCGGCAGGCGGCAGCCCGCTCGCCGCGCTCGCCGCTGGCCTGCTCGTCAACGCGCGGCACCTGCCGTTCGGTCTGGCGGTCGGCGACGTGACCGGCGGTGGCTGGCGGCGGATGCTGGGCAGCCACATCCTCAACGACGAGAGCGCGGTCTTCGCGCTCGGTCAGGACGAGGCGGCGCGCAGGCGCGCCGCCTACTGGCTGTGCGGCATCGGGATCCTGGTCTGCTGGCCCGCCGGGGCGCTGATCGGCGCGACCGCGGGCAGCGTCATCGGCGACACCGACGTTCTCGGACTCGACGCGATGTTCCCCACGGTGCTACTGGCGCTGGTGATTCCGGCGCTGCGGGATCTGGCCACCGCTCGGGCGGCACTGGTCGGCGCGGGCGTGGCGCTGGCCGCGACACCGTTCCTGCCCGCGGGCATCCCGGTGTTGCTGGCGCTCGTTGGGCTCTGTGCCGGCGGCGTACGAAAGGTGGCGGTTCGGTGAACGTGTCTGCGGTACTGATGGTTTCGATACTCGTGTTGGCGGCGGGAACGTTCGCCTTCCGATTCGCGGGCCCCGCGCTGCGGACCCGGGTGGTCGTGCCGGATCGGGTGGAGAAGCTGATGGGGACGGCCGCGGTGGTGTTACTGGTCGCGGTCGCCGCCACCACGGCGCTGACGCAGGACCAGGGCGCGGCCGGCATCGCACGACCGCTGGGCGTGCTGGTCGGCGGGGTGCTCGCCTGGCGCAAGGCGCCCTTCCTGGTGGCCGTGCTCGCCGCGGCGGCGACGGCAGCCGGACTGCGGCTGCTCGGCGTCCCCTGATCGAGGGCCCCGGGAAGGGTGGTCAGGTGCCGGGAACCGTCACCGGTCGGTCCTCCGCGAAGTCGACGGTCAGCTCGCGGCGGGCGACCAGCCATCGACCGTCCACGCGCCGGTAGCTGTCCCGGTAACGGATGGCGAGGCTGTTGTCACGGAACCCGTCCTCGACCCGGTAGATGTGGTGCGCCTGGCAATAGACCAGGCCGTCCGCGGCGTCCCCCTCCACGGTGAGCACCTGCTGCCCGACCGCGTGGTGCGTCGAGTGCAGGTGCCCGACCGCCCCGAGCACCGTCGCGGTGATCTGCTCGGGGCCCGCGACGGTGGGGCTCTGACCGCGCCGGACGAGCGCGGAGGGCTGAACGAACTCGGCATCCGTGGTGAACAGCGCGGCGAGGGCGGCGGTGTCACGGCCGTCCACCGCCGCCGCGTACCGTCCGACCAGATCGGTGAGATCGAGTCGGTCGGCGTGGTTGTGAGTGCTCATGTCCCGAGTATGCGACGCCGGCTGCGGGTTCGGACCGCGCCCGCGCCCGCTGAGCGGGAAATGTGCTCCGGGATTCGGCTGCGCGGGCGCATGATCGGGGTCGAGAACTCTGTCTGGAGGAATGTTGGCCACACAACCGATTGTCGGGAGGCCGACGTCCGCCCGACTCGTGGTCATCGCCCTGGCCTCCTGCGGCATCGCGGTCTCGCTGATGCAGACGATCGTGATGCCGCTGCTCCCCGAGTTCCCGCGGCTGCTGAACACCTCCGCCTCGAACGCGGCCTGGCTGGTGACCGCGACCCTGATCGCGGGCGCGGTCTGCGCTCCCGTGCTGGGCCGGCTCGGCGACATGTTCGGCAAGCGCCGGATGCTGCTGATCGCGCTGGCCGTGATGGTGCTGGGCAGTGCCCTCGGTGCGGTCTCCGACGAGTTCGCGGTGGTGCTCGTCGCTCGGGCGCTGCAGGGCACCGCGATGGGCGTCATCCCGCTGGGCATCAGCATCATGCGCGACGAGCTGCCCGAGGATCGGGTCGGCTCGGGCATCGCGTTGATGAGCTCGACCCTCGGCGCGGGCGGCGCCATCGGGCTGCCGCTGACCGGCGTGGTCGCGGAGCACCTGAGCTGGCATTGGCTCTTCGGTGGCGCGGCCGTGCTCGGGATCATCGAGATCGTCACCGTCTGGGCGCTGGTACCCGAGTCGCCGGTGCGGACCGGCGGGAGGTTCGACCTGGTGGGGGCTGTGGGGCTGTCCGCGGCGCTGGTCTGCCTGCTGCTCGCGGTGACGCAGGGCAACAACTGGGGCTGGTCCAGCGCGGTGGTCCTCGGGCTGTTCGCGGGGTCGACCGCATTGTTCCTGCTCTGGGGCGTCTACGAGCTGCGGCTGGCCTCGACCGGCGTCAAGCGCCCGCTGGTGGACCTGCGTGTCTCCGCTCGACGGCAGGTGCTGCTGACGAACATCGCCTCGATCCTGATCGGCTTCGCCATGTTCACCTCGTTCATGGTGAGCGCACAGATCTTCCAGGCGCCTGCCGCGACGGGGTACGGATACGGGATGTCGCTGACGCTCAGCGGGATCGCGCTGCTGCCCGGCGGCCTGATGATGATCGCCTTCTCGCCGGTGTCCGCGCACATCTCGCGGCGCAGGGGGCCGCGGACGACGTTCATGCTCGGCGCCGTCATCCTGCTGGTCGCCAATCTCACGCGCGCGCTGGTGCCGCACCAGCTGGGCGTGATCGTCGCGTGCATCGCGGTGACCGCGATCGGCGCCGCCTTCGCCTACGGGGCGGTCCCGGCGATGATCATGCGCGCCGTTCCGGTTTCCGAGACCGCGGCCGCGAACAGCCTCAACTCGCTGGCGCGTTCCATCGGTACCTCCGCATGCAGCGCGGTCGTCGCGGCGGTCACCACGGCGTCGATGATGCAGGTCGCGGGCGTGCAGTTCCCGACGGCGGGCGCGTACGCGCTGGTGTTCGGGATCGGATCGGCCGCGGCGCTTGTCGCGCTGCTGGTCGCGGTGTTCATCCCGGGCGACGAAGTCCGCCCGCAGGATCTGCCGCTGAGTGAGACTGAACCGGACCGGATCCGCGCCGCTCCGTAGCGTCCCATTCGCGCGAGCGCACGTGACCTGCGCAAGCGCCGCGAGAGAGGGGAGAGCATCGATGGACCTGAGGGAGTCGGCCGCGCAGACCGAGCTGCGCCGCGAGCTGCGCGCGTACTTCGCCACGCTGCTGCCGGAGCAGAAGCGCCGCACCGCCGGTGAGCAGGGCGTCGGCGGCGAGCACTTCCGCGAGATCGTCAGGCTGCTCGGCCGCGACGGCTGGCTCGGCATCGGCTGGCCGGTCGAATACGGCGGACAGGGCCGCTCCATCGAGGAGCAGTTCGTGTTCTTCGACGAGGTCCAGCGGGCCGGTCTGCCCTTCCCGTTCGTCACGGTGAACACCGTCGGCCCGACCCTGATGAAGTACGGCACGCAGGAGCAGAAGGACAGGTTCCTGCCCGGCATCCTCGCCGGGGACATCGTCTTCGCGATCGGGTACACCGAACCCGAGGCCGGCACCGACCTCGCCTCACTCACCACCCGTGCGATCCGCGACGGCGACGGCTGGGTGATCGACGGCAACAAGATCTTCACCTCCGGCGCGAACACCGCCGACTATGTGTGGCTGGCCTGCCGCACCGATCCCGAGGCGCCCAAACACAGGGGCATCTCCATCCTGATCGTCCCGACCGACGACCCGGGCTTCTCCTGGTCGCCGATCAACACGGTGGGCGGCCTGATGGTCACCTCCACCTACTACACCGGTATCCGGGTCACCGACCAGGACGTCGTCGGCGAGGTCAACGGCGGTTGGCAGCTGATCACCGCACAGCTCAACCACGAACGGATCGGTCTGGCGGCCCTCGGTGGCCGGACCTACGGGCTGTGGAACCAGGTGCTCGATTGGTCGCGCGCGAACGGCACCATCGAGATTCCATGGGTACAGCAGGATTTCGCGCGCACCCACGCCAAGCTCGAGGCGATGCGTCTGCTGAACTGGAAGATGACCTCGGCGGTCGCTCGGGACACCCTGTCCGGTGCCGACGAGGGTGCGACCAAGGCGTATGGCACCGAGACGCACGTCGACGTGTACCGCACCCTGCTCGGCATCCTCGGCGCCGCGGGCCGGATCCGGCCGGAGTCGCCGGGCGCGATCCTGGCCGGCCAGATCGAGCAGATCTCCCGCCAGGGCGTGGTGAACACCTTCGGCGGCGGAGTCAACGAGGTGCTGCGCGACATGGTCGGCACCATCGGTTTGGGCCTGGTCCGGGAGAAGAGGGTCAGATGAGCGAGGAGCACTGATGGACTTCGACTTCAGCGAAGAGCAAGAGGCGATCCGCGCCCTCGCCGACGAGGTTTTCACGAGCAAGGCGGGCATCGACCGGGTCAAGGCGGTGGAGGCCACCGAGGACCGCGTGGACCGCGACCTCTGGCGTGAGCTGGCGGCCACCGGACTACTCGGCATCGCCCTGCCCGAGGATCTCGGCGGCGGGGGACTGGGCGTCGCCGAGCTGTATGTCCTGCTCGAACAGCAGGGTCGCCACGTCGCGCCCGTGCCGATCTGGCCGACCGCCATTGCGGCGCTGGCTGTTTCCGAGTTCGGGACCGTGGATCAGCGCAACGCGCTTGTGCCAGGCGTCGCCGAGGGCAGCACCTTCCTCACCGTCGGGCTCGAGGAGTTCGGGCCCTACGTCGCGGGCGACCCCGAGACCACCGCCGCCGCGTCCGCCGACGGCGTGTGGCGCCTCGACGGCGCGAAGGCCGCGGTACCGGTGGCGCACCTCGCGCACCGGGCGGTCGTGTCGGCGACCACCGGATCCGGCGCCGCCCTGTTCCTCGTCGACCTCTCCGGCGACGGCGTGAGCGTCGTGCGGACGCAGTCCACCACCCACGAGATCTGCGCCAACGTCGAGTTCTCGGGCGCCGCGGTGGAGTTGCTCGGCCCGGCCGACGGGTCCGCCGTGTCCTGGCTGCTGGACCGCACCGAGCTCGCGTTGGCCGCGATCCAGCTCGGTGTCGGCTCCGGCGCGGTGTCCCAGGCCGTTGCCTATCTCAACGAGCGCAAGCAGTTCGGGCGCCCGCTGGCGACCTTCCAGGCCGTGAGCCACCAGCTCGCGGACTGCTACATCGACCTCGAGGCCATGCGGGTCACCCTGTGGCAGGCGGCGGTGCTGCTCGCCGCCGGCGCGGATCCCGGCACCTCGGTGCTCGTCGCGAAGTGGTGGGCGACCGACGGCGGTCAGCGCGTGGTGCACCGGACCACCCACGTGCACGGCGGCATGGGTGTGGACACCGATTACCCGGTGCACCGGCACCTGTTGTGGGGCAAACAGATCGCGGCCACCCTCGGCGGCGCGAGCTCGGACCTGGCTCGCCTGGGCGCACTCCTCGCATCGGGCGTCGAGGTGGGTGCATGATCGCGGCGAGGGTGGTTCCCGCCCAGTGGGTCGCGATGTTCGCCCGGCACCACATCCGTCAGTACGGTGCGACGAGAGTGGACAACGTGCTGGTGTCGGCGGGAACAGCCGCGCCGACCAGCGGACTGATACTGGGAGCAGCCTGATGAGCACCACCGAGACCGACACCTCGAACGCGGGCCGCTGGCGCGGCGCGGACCTGGGCACCAGGACCGTCAGCTACACCGAGCGGGACGCGATCGTCTACGCGCTCGCGGTCGGCGCCGCCGCGAGCGAGCTGGACCTGGTGTTCGAGGACCGGCTGCGCGTGCTGCCGACGTTCGCGCTGACCCTCGCGCAGTGGGCCCCCGACGAGCTGGGCTCACGCGGTGCCTTCGACACCAAGACCGCATTGCACGGGTCGCAGGAATTGAAGGTGCTCAGGCCGCTGCCGCGCAGCGGCGAGCTGACCCTGACCGCCTCCGTCGGCGAGGTCTGGGACAAGGGCGCCGCCGCGGTGTTCGAGGTGCGCGTCGAGTGCGAGTACTTCGTGGCGACCTGGTCGCTGTTCGCGCCCGGGTACGGCGGCTTCGGCGGCGAGCGGGGCCCGTCCAAGCCCCCGGCGCCGGAGGGTGAGCCGAACCTGTCGACGGAGCTGGCGACCTTCGAGAACCAGGCCGCGCTCTACCGGCTGACCGGCGACCTCCACCACATCCACATCGACCCGGCGGCCGCCGAGCGCATCGGCCAGCCGCGTCCGATCCTGCAGGGACTGTGCACCCTGGCCGCGAGCACGCTGCCGCTGGCGCGCGCGCTCGGCGCGCACCCCGCCGACCTGGTGGAGCTGTCGGGGCGGTTCTCCGCGCCGGTGTTCCCCGGGCAGGTGCTGCCCGTACGCGGCTGGCGCGACGGCGGCGCGGTCGAGTTCGAGGTCGGCGCGGACACCGTGGCGATCGCGGGCGCGCGCGCCCGGTTCGCGGGCTGACCGCGATGGGTGTCGCCAATCCCGCCGACTTCGCCGGCCGCGCCGTCCTGGTGACCGGCGGCACCAAGGGCATCGGGCGCGTGGTCGCCGAGACGTTCCTGGCCGCAGGCGCCCGGGTGCTGGTGTGCGCCCGTACCGAACCGGACGCGCTGCCCGAGGCGGACGGTCGCCGCGCCGAGTTCCGGTCGGTCGACGTGCGCGACCCGGATGCGGTCCGGGCGATGGTCGAGGACGCGCATAGGGCGATGGGCCGGCTGGACGTGCTGGTCAACAACGCCGGTGGCTCGCCCGATGCCGACGCCGCCGAGGTCTCGCCCCGATTCGTGGAGAAGATCGTCGCGCTGAACCTGTTGGCGCCCTTCTACGTTGCGCAGGCCGCAAACCGGCTGATGCAGGCACAGCAGGAGGGCGGGTCGATCATCAACATCGGCTCGGTCTCCGCGCACGACCCGCAGCCCGGCACCGCCGCGTACTCGGCCGCCAAGGGTGGCCTGTTGGTGCTGACCAGGGCCCTGGCGCTCGAGTGGGCGCCGAAGGTCCGGGTCAATCACATCACCACCGGGCTGATCCGCACGGAGGCCGCCGCGTCGGTGTACGGCGCGGACGGGGGAGCGGCGGTCACCCGGACGCTGCCGATCGGCCGGATGGCGGTGCCTGCGGACATCGCAGGCGCGTGCCTGTTCCTCGGCGGTCCGCTGTCCTCCTATGTGAACGGGGCCGACATCGCCGTTCACGGTGGCGGCGAGTACCCGGCGCGCTACATTGCAACCCATCCCGAGCTCGGCTGAGCCACACGCATTCTCAAGGATCGGAGCACTGCACATGGGGACTCTCGACGGAAAGGTCGCGCTGATCACGGGTGCGGGTCAGGGGATCGGTCAGGGCATCTCGTTCGCCCTCGCCAAGGAGGGCGTCGCCATTGCGGTGGCCGGACGGACCGAATCCAAGCTCGACACCACGGTCGCCGCGATCCGTGAGTTCGGGGGCACCGCGATCCCCGTGCGCTGCGACGTCTCGGACAGCGACGACATCGCGGCGGCGGTGGACAAGACCGTCACCGAACTCGGCGGCGTCGATATCCTGGTGAACAATGCCAACGACGCCATGCCCGGCAAGCTGCTCGATGTCAAGGATGGGGAGTTCGAGCGGGCGTTTGCCTCCGGACCGCTCGCGACGCTGCGGCTGATGCAGGCCTGTCATCCGCACATGGTCGCGCGCGGCGGTGGCTCGATCATCAACCTGGTGACCTCGGCGGCGGTCCGGTGGGACGCGGGCGGTTACGGCGTGTACGGCTCCATCAAGGAGGGCATGCGGGTGCTGACCCGCGCCGCCGCGTCCGAGTGGGGCCGTGACGGCATTCGGGTGAACAACGTTGCCCCGCATGCACTCACGCCCGCGCTGAAGTGGTGGATGAACAAGAATCCGGAGGAGGCCGCCGAGTTCGTCGCCGGCATCCCGCTCGGCCGCGTCGGCGAGCCGGAAGCCGATATCGGCCGGGCCGTTGTGTTCCTGGTCGGCGAGGACGCCCGCTACCTCACCGGCGCCACCATCCCGCTCGACGGCGGCCAGTCCCGCTGGGGGTAGGCGCCTGCGCCGCCCGTGAGTCCTTTCGGTCCGGATAGGGCCATAAGGACTCACAGGGCGGAGTTGTTCACTCTCAGTTTCCTGCCAGTTTCCCTGGGTAAATTCCCGCGGATGCGTGATCGCCTTCCCTCCCCACCGCGGCACTGGCCGCTCGCCGTTGCCGCCCTGATCCTCGCCGCCGGGATCCTCGCGGTGTTCGGCCCGTCCGAGGTCGCCACCAACCCGGTGTTCGGCGCCTCGACGTCGCTGTACCGGCAGGTCGACGCCGTCACCAGCTCGTGGCCGAGCGAGATGGGCACCCTCACCGAGCTGGCGGCGGAGGCGCTGCTGTTCGCGCTCGCGGCGATGCTCGCGGCGGCGCTGTGGTGGGGGCGCGGCGACACCCGCACCCTCGCGGTCGGGCTCGCGGGCGGCGCGGGCGCGGCGGCGTCTGCGCTCGCGACGCTCGCGGTGAAGTCGGTCGTCACCGAGGAGCGGCCGTGCACGGCGGTCCCCGGGGTGCACGCGCTCGCCGAGTGTCCGCCGATGGGGGACTGGTCGTTCCCGAGCAACCACTCGGGCATCGCCGCCGCGCTGGCGACCGCGGTGGTGCTCGCCTCCTACGCCGCGCGTCGGATATGGCTGTGCGTGCTCGCGGCCGCGTCGGCGGTCGTGGTCGCGATGCTGCGCGTCGTCAGCGGCGTGCACTACCCGCACGACGTGGCGGCGGGCCTGGTGTTCGGCGCGTCGATCGCGGTGGCTGTCGCGATCGTGTTGACCCCGGTCACCGCGCACCTGTTGCGGAGGGTCGGCCTCGGCGGCGCAGTACCGGCGGGCGAGCCCCGGTACTGATCAGCCGGGGAGGCGCCCATCCGGGTCAGCGCCGGATCAGCGGGAGGCGGCGGCGGACCCTGGCCACACCGAGCATCTCGTCGACATCGGTGATCTTGACGCGCGGCCGACCGGATGCGGCGCCGCCTGCCCGCTCGGCGGCGTCGATCGCCTGCCAGCCGCGGTAGTCGATCCGGGCGGGCTGGCGCTGCGCGACCAGCTTGGTCAGGTCCTTGCGGCTGCCGACCGGGCGGCTGAGGCTGCCGGACTGGAAGTCCTCGAGCAGCCCGCGGACGGTCTCCTTGGCGCAGGCCTTGTTGGTCCCGATCACGCCCGACGGTCCACGCTTGATCCAGCCGGTGACGTAGACGCCGTCGACGGGTGCACCCCCGGCGGACTCGAGCACCCGGCCGTTGTCGTTGGGGATGGTCCCGCGTCGCTCGTCGAACGGGACGCCCGTTAGTGGCCGCCCGCGGTAGCCGATCGAGCGCAGCACCAGGGATGCCGCCAGCGTCTCGGAGTCCGCGGTCGGCCGGGCGCTCGGCGAACCGTCGGTCCCGGCGACCAGCTCGTTGCGCGCGACGGCGACGGCCTCGACGCGATCGGTGCCGAGTAGCGCCGTCGGCGAGGCCAGGTAGCGGAAGACGATCCGCTTGCGGCCGGGAGTGCTCGTGCGTTCGGCGAACTCGCGGGCGAGCTGCACCTTGAATTCGGTGGACGGTTCGTACTCGCCGTTCTCGAGCAGGCGGGCGCTGAGTTCGTCGAGCTCGAGCTCGGCAGGGTCGATCACCACGTCGACGTTCTCGAGCTCACCGAGGGCGAGGAACTCGGGCGTGGAATACGCGGCCTGGGCGGGCCCGCGACGCCCGAGCAGCACCACCTCGCGGATGTTGCTGTGGCGCAGGGCCTCCAGCGCGTGATCGGCGATATCGGTCTTGGCGAGCTCGGCGATGTCCATGGTGAGCACGCGGGCCACGTCGATCGCGACGTTGCCGTTGCCGACGATGACCGCGCGCTCGCCGGACAGGTCGAACTCGCGATCGGCGTAGTCCGGGTGGCCGTTGTACCAGGCCACGAACTCGGTGGCGGCGTGGCTGCCGGGCAGGTCCTCGCCGGGGATGTCGAGTCTGCGGTCGCTGGAGGCGCCAACCGCGTAGATCACCGCGTGGTGGTTGGCCATCAGCTCGTCGTGGCTCAGGTGCTTGCCCACCTCGACGTTGAGGTGGAACTGGAAGCCGTCCTTGGCTGCCGTCCACTCGAACGCGTCGGTGATGACCTTGGTGCCTGGGTGATCGGGCGCGACACCCGCGCGGATCAGCCCCCACGGGGTCGGTAGCTTTTCGAACACCTCGACCTCGACGTCCGAGTGCACCAGGAGCTGCTCGGCGGCATACGACGCGGCAGGCCCCGCGCCGACGATGGCGACCCGCAGGGTGCCGAGATCGACGCGCTTGGCCTCGGTCGCCGGGAGGGGCTGCCAGCCCTCCTGCAACGGGTACTTCTCGTAGTAGTTCGCGTTGATCTCCGCGTATCGCGCGTCCGCCTCGGACAGCTGGTCCGCGGGGAAGATCGCGGCGACCGGGCAGGCATCCACGCAGGCCCCGCAGTCGATGCAGGTGTCCGGCTCGATGTACAGCATTTCGGTGGTCCTGAACTGCGCCTCGTCCGGCGTCGGGTGAATGCAGTTCACCGGACAGGTCGCAACGCAGGAGGCGTCGTTGCAGCACGCCTGGGTGATCACGTATGCCATGGGAGTCGTTCCTAGGGGCGGGAGCTGGGGCTGCGGGTCGGATCGCCGGTCGGGTTCGGCCCGACCGCGCGATCAGAGCAGGTTGACCTTCTTGTAGAGGCGCTTGGACGGGCCGCCGACGAGGCCGGCGCTGTCGAGGAACTGCATGAGCTTGGCGCCGGACGTGCGGACCTTGTCCTTGTAGTGCGCGTTGGCCTTGGCTTCGGCGATGGCGCGCTCCGGATCGAGACCGGCGTTCGCGTAGACGTCCTTGTTGATCATCGACTTCATCACGAAGTAGACGACGACCGCCGTGTTGACCCGCTCCACCGCCAGTCGCGCCCGGCTCGCGCCCTCCAGGCGGCGACCGACCTCCTCGCGGGCGAAGCGGATGTGCCGGGCCTCCTCGAGGACGTGGATCTTGCTGACCGTGCGGGTGATCGGCTGCACGCGCTCGTCCTTCATGAAGTCGCGCTGCATCATGTCGAGGATCTCCTCGGCGGCCATTACGCTGGCGTAGGCGTTGGCCCCCTTGAAGAATCCGCCCCAGATCCGGCCCAGCTTGTGGATGACGGGGTGCGGGCCGTAGCTGGGCATGCCGAGCCGCTCGCCGGCTCGGCCGAACATCACCGAGTGACGGCACTCGTCCGCGACCTCGGTGAGCGCGAACTGCACGTGCCGGGAGTGCTTGTCGCGTCCGTACACGTCGCGCAGCAGCATCTGCATGAGCAGGATCTCGAACCACAGCCCGACGCCTGCGACGCTGGCGCATTCGTGCTTGGTGAGCTCGACCTTCTGCTCGAGGGTCATCTCGTCCCACAGCGCGGTGCCGTAGAGGGTGCTCCATTCGGGGGTGAGGCCGTACTTGTCGTCCGGTACCGGTGCCTCCCAGTCGACCTCGATCATCGGGTCGTAGGACTTGCGGGCGGAGGATGCCAGCAACCGCTTCGCTGTTTCTTCGCGGTCGGAGATCGCGGGGCGCTGCAGCGGCATAGCGGTCGTCATTGGCAGTCCTCCATTTGTGTGACACCGAGTAACAGGTACTGCGACTGTACATCTACCCCCGTGGTGTGACAACTGTCACCGGACGGCTGTCCAGGCGGATCAAAGTTTGGCTCACCAAACTTCCTGATATGGTCTAGCGAACTAGAGTGGTGGATGCACGGATCGACAGGGGGACGGCGTTGTCAGTGGAGGAGCTCGGCGTCACGACGCCGGAGCGCGCGCCCAGGCGTAACGGCTCGGCCAAGGGCCGTCTCATCGCTCTGGCCGGGCCGGCATTCGTCGCCGCGATCGCGTATGTCGATCCGGGCAACGTCGCCTCGAACCTGACCGCGGGCGCCAAGTACGGCTACCTGCTGGTGTGGGTATTGGTGCTGGCCAACGCGATGGCCGTGCTGGTGCAGTACCTCTCCGCGAAACTTGGCTTGGTCACCGGGCGCTCGCTCCCGGAGCTGCTCGGCGACCGACTCCGCCCTGCCCAGCGCAAGGCATTCTGGGTCCAGGCCGAACTGGCCGCGGTCGCCACCGACCTCGCTGAGGTGATCGGCGGCGCCATCGCCCTCAACCTGCTGTTCGGGGTGCCGCTGCCGCTCGGCGGCCTCATCACCGGCGTCGTGTCGATGGCGATCCTCGCCACCCAGAGCCGCGGCCAGCGGACCTTCGAGTTCGTCGTGATCAGCATGCTCGCGATCATCACGCTCGGCTTCGTCAGCGGGCTGGCGTTCACCGACGTGTCGGGCGGCGAGGCGCTGGCCGGGCTGGTGCCGCGCTTCGAGGGCACCGAGACCGTGCTGCTGGCGGCGAGCATGCTCGGCGCGACCGTGATGCCGCACGCGATCTATCTGCACTCGGCGCTCGCACGCGACCGGCACGGACGCGACATCGAGCCGGGCAGGCTGCCCCGGTTGCTCAAGGCCACCAAGATCGACGTCGTCGGCGCGCTGATCGTCGCCGGCTCGGTCAACATCGCGATGCTGTTGCTGGCCGCGTCCGCGCTGCGCGGGATCGAGGGAACCGACACGATCGCCGGCGCGCACGCGGCCATCTCCAGCGCGCTCGGCCCCGCGGTCGCGGTGATCTTCGCGATCGGCCTGCTGGCCTCGGGTCTTGCGTCCACCTCGGTCGGCTGCGCCGCGGGTGCCGAGATCATGTCGGGCCTGCTGCACTTCCGGATCCCGATGCTGCTGCGCCGGACCCTGGTGCTCATCCCGGCGCTTGTCGTGCTCGCGATGGGCGCCGATCCGACGCTGTCGCTGGTGATCAGTCAGGTGGTGCTGAGCTTCTGCATCCCGTTCGCGCTCGTGCCGTTGGTGCGGATGACATCCGAGCGCGGGCTGATGGGCGAGCACCTCAACCGGCGCGGAACCACCGTCGCGGCCTGGGCGGCGACGGCCGTCATCGTCGCGCTGAACCTCGCTCTGCTGGTCCTCACCGTCACCGGCGCCTGACGCCCACCCGCCCCGAAACGTAGGTCCACCACGGACCGAGGGGGTCTGATTTGATTAGCCTAACCAAACAAATCGGACACATCGGGAGAGTCATGAGTTCCACATCGTCGCCGCTCGCGGCTCGGAAGGGCCGGCGCGTGATCGCGCTGATCGGGCTGCTCGCCATCGCGGTCGCTGCGATCGCCGGCTGCGGTTCGGGCGCAGAGACCGAGGCCGCCGAGCCGCAGACCCGGGTGATCGAGACCGCCGGCGGACCCGTCACGGTGCCGGCCGCCGCCGAGCGGATCGTGGTTCTCAGCGGCGGGCTCGCCGGCTACCTCTACGCGCTGGAAGCGCCGGTGGTCGCCACCGATACCCGGGTGCTGGGCGTGACGAACTTCGACGGCGGCTTCCCGCCCGCCTGGTCGGCGAAGGCCATCGCACAGGGCACCACGGAGCTGCCCGCGGGAGAGCAGCTCAACATCGAGGCCGTGGCGGCCGCAGACCCCGATCTGATCATCGGGGGCGGTCAGGGCGTCACCTCCGTCCAGGCCGAGGAGCTCCACGATCAGCTGGCCGCGATCGCCCCGACGGTCCTGATCCCCAAGACTGTGACGTCGTGGAAGGAGCAGCTCCGGCTGGTGGCGGAGGCGGCCGGGCGCTCCGATCGGGTGCAGGCGATGATGACCACCTACGACGACCGGGTCGCGCAGGTGCGGTCCGCAATCGCGGTGCCCGAGGGCCCGACGGTCTACCTGCTGTCGGTGGGGAGCGACAAGCCGTTCCTCATCCCGCCCGCCGCGGCGCTGCCGGAGATGCTGGGCGAGCTCGGGTTCGCTGCCGACGACGTGCTGAGCAAGGCGGGCAATCCGCCGCTCTTCGGTTCAGGCGATTCCTTCGAGGTGAGCCCGGAGCTGCTCTCCACGGTCGCCGACGCGCCCGTGGCGTTCGTCGTCCCCGTCTCCGGTCGGGCCCTGGCCGAACTCGCGCAGGATCCGCTTTACGCCCGCCTCCCGGCCATCGCGCGGGGCAAGGCATTCGAGCTGCCCGCGACCAGCTATCGGCCCGACTACGACGGCGTGATGGCCACGCTCGACGTGATCGAGAAGAGCTTCGGATGAACCGGGGCGCTCATCTCGAGCGGATAGCCGTTGTGCTCGCCGGGGCGAGCGGCGCGAAGGTGCCCTACCCGATCGGTCTGCGCGAGCTCGAGGTCCTCGGCTCACGGATGGTCGGGTCCGGGTTGCTGCGCCTGACCCTGGGCGGGCCGGACCTGGATGGGTTCGAGACCCATGTGCCCGATGAGCACGTGCGGTTGATCTTCCCGGATGCAGACGGCGCGCTGCGGCTGCCGGAGCGCGACGGGTTGAGCCTCAAATGGTCTCGGCCGCTCCCCATCTCGCGGGAGTACACCGTCCGTAGACATGATCCGGTCGCGGGTGAGCTCGACATCGACTTCGCCCTGCATCCGGGCGGATTCGCCTCGACGTGGGCGGCGGCGGCAACGCCGGGAACCCGGGTGCACGTCGCGGGCCCGCCGGGAGGGCTGGTGGTCCCGCCGAGCTACGACCGCTACCTCCTCGCCGGCGACATCACCGCGTTGCCCGCGATCGCGCGCTGGCTCGAGGCGCTGCCGCGGGACGCGGCCGGCTGGGCCTTCGTCGAGGTGGCGGACGCGTCCGAGGAGATCGAACTGGCCGCACCTGCCGACGTCGAGGTGCGGTGGCTGCATCGGGGGGCCGTCCCGGCCGGCCATGCGGACGTACTCGAGAGGGCGCTGCGCACGGTCACCGTCCCCCCGGGCGAGCGGGCCTACGCCTGGATCGCCGGTGAGGCGACCATGCTGCGACCTCTGCGGGCTTGGGCGCGTGACGAATGGGGACTCGGGCCGGCGGATTGCCTGATCACCGGCTACTGGAAGCGGGGGGTCGCGGACTTCGACGGGGAACACGACGAGCACGCCAGCCGCTAGGCCGTGTTGATCGAGCGTTTTGTGGTCGCGGATACGATCGAATCCCCTGGAGCCGTTCATGCTCTGGGCGCCGAGGAGCGAAGGGATGAGCACATGACGACACCTCGCGCCTATCTCGACGCCGTTGCAGAGGTATACACGGAGTCTGGTGCTTCTCTCGATTTGCGGGCCCCGTTGGCGGACGCGAATCGAGACGCGATGCTCGGGTCGCTGGGGTTCGGAGTGGCGGACTGGCTCGTCGATCTGTGGCGAGTCGCCGACGGCGGGGCAGCGTACAGCTCGGTGTTCGCGCGGCCGGGCTTCTTCACAGGTGCGGACTTCCTGTCCGTGTCGCAGGCCCTTGCGCTGCGCAATCGCCTGCGCGATATCGCAGGCAACTTCTCGGGCTGGCAGGAGCCGGAGCCTCGCGATGGTCGGATCCGCCCGGGATGGTTCCTCGACGCGTGGGTGCCGTTCGCGGCCTTTGGCGGGAGCACGATCGTGCTGTTCGCCGATTGCCACCCGGGTTCCGGGGGCGAGGTCGGTCAGGTGATCTCCTACGTGCACGACCCCGACCAGATCGCATTGGTGGCGCCCGATGGTGAGGCGTACCTTGATGCATCGCTCACGTGGTTCCGCGACCAAGCAGAGGAGTTCGTCCTCGAAGGGTGAGATGCTTCTTTGCTCGAAGCAGCGCCCAACCTCTTGATCAACACGACCTGGGGGTGGGCGCGACCGATCACTCGGGTTCGGCCGCCGCGACCAGGCTGGGGGCGGTGACCTCGGAATCGGCTCCGGCCGGCTGCACGCGTCCCGGCGCCCAGATGCCGACGAGCACCGCGGATACCAGCATCACCGCGGCCAGTACATACGACGAGTGCGACATCCCCGCCATGAACGCGTCGCGAGCGAACTCGGCGAGCTGCTCGCCTTGGGGGCCGGCACGTTTCGCGACCTCGAGCGCCGACGCGAGCGACGCCCCGACCGGATCCTTGGCGACCTCCGGCACCGCGGCGACGGCGGGCGCGATCTCCCGGGTGTAGGTGGCGGCGAGCAGGCTGCCCGCCACCGCGATGCCGATCGCCGCGCCGACCTCGCGCGCGGTGTCGTTGACCGCGGACGCGACGCCCTGCTTGTCGTCCGGGGTGTTCTCCATGATCGAGGTGGTGGCCGGGGCCGAGCACAGACCGAGGCCGGTGCTGAACATCAGCAACGCCACAACCGCCTGGCCGTACCCGCCGTCGATATCCAGTCCGCCGAGCAGGATCAGGCCAACCCCGGCCAGCGCCAGTCCACTCAGGGCAAGCACGCGCTGGCCCACCCTCGGGATCAGCCACGGCGTGATCGCAGAGACCGCGACCATCGGAACGACCATGGGGGCCAGGGCGATTCCGGCCTGCAGCGGGCTGTAGCCGAGCACGAGCTGCATGTACTGGATGACCAGGAAGAACAACCCGAAGGAGGCCAGGAACTGCAGCGTCAGCGAGGCCGCGCCCGCGCCGAACCCGCGCACGCCGAACAGTCGGACGTCGAGCAGTGGATGTGCGTGCCGCATCTCGACGACCGCGAACGCGACCGCCGCGAGCAGTCCGCCGACCACCGCGAGCAGCACCAGGGGATCGAGCCAGCCGCGGGCCGGACCCTCGAGCAGGCCGAGCACGACCAGTCCGACGGCCGCGACGGCGAGCACCGCGCCGAGGAGGTCGAACGGCGGCGAGTCCTCCTCCCGCGACGACGGCACAGTCCAGGCGATCGCGAACAGGGCGACCGCGGCCGCGGCGAACCCGACGAAGATCGATTGCCACTGCCATTTCTCGAGCAGCAGGCCAGACACCAACAGTCCGGCGATCCCGCCCGACGCCGCGACGCCCGCCCAGATCGCGACGCCGCGGGAACGCTGCTCGGGCGGGAAGCTCGCGGTCAGCAGGGACAGGGTCGCGGGCATCACCAGTGCCGCGCCGATTCCCGCGATCGCCCGCGAGCCGATCAGCCATTGCGGGGAGTCGAGCCAGATCGGCAGCGCGGAGGCCGCCGCGAAGATCAGCAGCCCGACCAGCAGCACCCCGCGTCGGCCGTACCGGTCGCCGAGCGCCCCGGCGGGCAGCAGCAGCGCGGCCAGCGTCAGGGTGTAGCCGTCGACGATCCAGGTCAGTTCGCTCTGGGTGGCGCCGGTGTCGAGCGCGAGGGCTGGCAGCGCCGAGTTCAGCCCGGCGGCCGCGGCGATGACCATCGCCACGGCCGAGCACACCACCGTCAGCGTCCATACTTCTCGTAAGGACATCTTGGTCTTGGCGGACTCGGTCGGACGGTTCATCAGCGCCTCCGGAGGAGAAAACAAGACTGTCAGTATCGTTTGAAGACCGATGGTTCCACAACCCCGCATACCTGCGGTCAATGGAGGTGGCATGGGAGCCGAGCCCGCCGAGGCGGCCGAAACCGATTCCCGCGAGGACCCGCGCAAGGTCCGCTCACGGGCGCGACTGCTCGACGCGGCAACCGCGCTGTTGGCCAAGGGCGGCACCGAGGCCGTCACCATCGACGCGGTGACCAGGGCGGCGAGGGTGGCCCGCGCGACGCTGTACCGGCACTTCGACAGCGGCACCGAACTGGTCGCGGCCGCGTTCGGTCGGTTGATCCCCCCGGCCGCGACGGTGCCGGAGGACGGTGACCTGCGGGGGCAGCTCATCGCACTGCTCACGGACCAGGCGAGGCTGATCGAGGCCGCACCGATGCAGCTGACCGCGCTGTGCTGGCTGGGGATGGGGCCCGGCCTCGACGAACGTGCCGCTCGGGAGGATGCGGGCGGCAGCGATCGTCCGGAGCTGCGGTCGCTGCGCAGCCAGATCGCCGAGCAGTACCGGACGCCGTTCGACCGGATCTTCGCGAGTGCGGAGGCGAGGGCGCTGCTCGGGGACACCGATTACGAGTTGGCCCTTGCGCAGCTCCTCGGGCCGTTGGTGTTCACCAAACTCGCGACACTGCGGCCGCTCGGTCCGGAGGCCTGCGGGCGGATCGTCGACGACTTCCTGACGGCTCGCGCATCGGCTGGGCAATCGTGCCCCTCTGAATCCTCCCCCCTCTAAAGGCTGGGTGCCGACGCTGTCGCGGATCTATGATCGAAGGCACCCCACGGTTCGATCGTGAGGCCCAGCCGACAAGGCAGTCGATCATCAAAGGTGAGATGGGGCCGAGACATGACGACGACAGACGTCCGGAGGGGACAGACGATGTTGAAAAGACTCGCAGTGCTATTCGCCATGGTGGCGGCCATGTTCGCCCTCGTCGGTGTCGGTCCCGCGTCGGCCGCCGGTCCAGCGGTGCTGGGAGGTGGATCCGGGATCATCGTCGGCGGTGAAGCGCTGTGCACGCTGACCACCATCGGGCACGACGGAGCGGGTCGACTGGTCGGTATCACGGCAGGCCACTGCGGTGAGCCGGGCATGGCAATCGCGTCCTCGCACAACGAGGAAGCCGGCATCGTCGGCCACATGGTCAGCAAGAGCACCCAGTGGGACTACGCGGTGATCGAGTTCAACCCGGCCACGGTGGCCCCGGTCAACCGGGTCGGTGGCGTCACCATCACCGGCATCGGCGCACCGGCCAACTTCCCGGACATCGTGTGCAAGGAAGGCCTCCGCACCGGCAACACCTGCGGTATCACGTGGGGTGACCTGGTCCAGACCAACGAGACGTGGACCCAGATGTGCGTTATCGAGGGTGACTCCGGAAGCCCGGTTGTGCGAGGCACTACCCTGGTCGGCATGGTCAACGCCTACGTGGGATTCGCATGCATCGGACCGGAACTCGGCACAAATATCGATGTGATCATGGCCGACATCAACGCCCGTGGTGGCGTTGGCGCGGGCTATCGCCCGATCTAACCCGGAATGCCACCACGTAAGCGAAGCGGCGACGGCCTCACCGCACAGAACCTGATCGAGCTGACCGAGGCACTCGCCGCGGGTAAGCGCGCCACCGTCTATCTGATCGAACCCACACCGAGCCTGAACCTGGCCGCGGGCTGTTCCGCCCGGGTGCTCTCCGTGCAGGGCACCACGCTGATGCTGCGGCCGAAGGGCGTCAACGACGAGTTGCCGTTCGAGGCCGACGAGCTCCGGTTCACCCGGATCCCGGCGGTACAGGCAAAGGCGAAGGGCGCCAAGGCTGTACCGGCCAAGGCCGCGCCTGCCAAGGCCGCACCGACGAAGGCCGCACCCGTGAAGGCCGCAGTCCCGGCGAAGGCCGCGCAGCCGACCTCGGCCGGGCCCGCGGCACCCGCAACCACCCCGACCCGACCGAAGGCGCCCGTGACCGCACCGAAGACCCCCGCATCGATGACGCTGGTGCCGAAGCCGGAGACGGCTCACACGGACGGAGCGGCGGCCGCGCAGGCGAAACGTGCACGCAGGCCGAAGGATCCGGCCAGCGTGAGCGTCACCCTGCACGCCGAGGCGGGCAACGAGTGGACGGTGACCGTGACCCACGGTGAGCGTCGCCCTGGCCGCGCGGCCCCCGTGTCGGCCGATGCGGTGGAGCGCGCGGTGCGCGAGCTCGGTGATCCCGCAGCGGAACAGGCGGTCGCGTCCGTGCTCAGCGCGGCCCGCGATGCCGCCGCCAAGCGGGTGGAGGAACTGAGCAGGCAGCTCGCCGAGGCGCAGAGCACGCTGGCCGCGCTCGGCGCCGACGGCGCCTGATCGAACCAGCGCCGACGGCGCCTGATCGCAGCGGAGGTAACTCGATGCCCGTGCCCCAGAGCGTCTCTCAGCTGTTCTCGCTCGACTCGCTGCTCGATGAGGAGGAGCTGGCGATCCGGGACACCACCCGCCGGTTCGCCGCGGAACGGATCCGACCGCACGTCGCTGGATGGTTCGAGGCGGGCACGCTGCCCGCGCGCGAGCTCGCGGCCGAGCTCGGCGGGATGGGGCTGCTCGGCATGCACCTCGAGGGCTACGGCTGTGCCGGGATGAGTGCGACCTCCTATGGGCTGGCCTGCCTGGAGCTCGAGGCGGTCGACTCGGGGATCCGGAGCCTGGTGTCCGTGCAGGGGTCGTTGGCGATGTTCGCCATCCACCGCTTCGGCTCGGAGGAGCAGAAGCAGCAGTGGTTGCCCCCGATGGCCGCTGGCGAAGCCCTCGGCTGCTTCGGGCTGACCGAACCCGACTTCGGCTCCAACCCAGCCGGAATGCGGACCTCCGCCAGGTGGGACGGCGGCGACTGGGTGCTCAGCGGCACCAAGATGTGGATCACCAACGGATCGGTCGCCGACGTCGCCGTGGTGTGGGCACGCACCGACGACGGCATCCGCGGGTTCCTCGTTCCCGCCGACAGTCCCGGCTTTTCCGCGCCCGAGATCAAACACAAGCTGTCGCTACGGGCCTCGGTCACCGCGGAGCTCGTACTCGAGGACGTGCGGCTGCCCGAATCGGCGATGCTGCCCGAGGCGCGTGGGTTGTCGGGACCGTTGAGCTGCCTCGGCGAGGCACGGTTCGGCATCGTCTTCGGTGCGCTCGGCGCCGCTCGCGACTGCCTGGAGACCGCGATCGACTATGCAGGCAGCCGCGAGGTCTTCGACCAGCCGCTGGCCGCATTCCAGCTGACCCAGGCGAAGCTCGCCGACATGGCGCTCGAGCTGGGGAAGGGGCAGCTGCTGGCGCTGCACCTGGGGCGGCTCAAGGATCGCCACGAGTTGCGGGCGGAGCAGGTGAGCCTCGGCAAGCTCAACAGCGTCCGCGAGGCCATCGCCATCGCCCGCGAATGCCGGACCATCCTCGGCGCCAACGGCATCACCCTCGAGTACCCGGTGCTGCGGCACGCCAACAACCTGGAGTCGGTGCTCACCTACGAGGGCACCTCGGAGATGCACCAACTGGTGATCGGTCAGGCCCTGACGGGCGAGTCGGCGTTCCGATAGCCGCGGCGGGCCTTGTGCTCGCCCTCGCGGGCGCGCACGCTGATCCAGGGGGCCGTGAGGCGAGCGGAGCCGGACATGGACACTGAGACGACCGAGATCGCACCGGATGTCTACCGATTCTCGACCTACGTCAGCGACGCCAACCTGGTCATGAACCAGTACCTGATCGACGGCGACGAACCCCTGCTGTTCCACATGGGCCAGCGCGCGCTGTTCCCGTTCGCCTCCGCGGCGGTCGGCCGGGTGCTCCCACTCGACCGGCTGCGGTGGATCGCGTTCGGCCACGTCGAGGCCGACGAGTGCGGGTCGATGAACTCGTGGCTGGCGGCCGCGCCCCACGCGGAGGTGGCACACGGCGCGCTGAGCTGTTTCGTCCAGGTCGACGACCTGGCGGACCGGCGGCCCCGACCGCTGCAGGACGGCGAGGTGATCGAGGTGGGCGCTCGGCGCGTGCGTCACATCGACACCCCGCACGTGCCGCACGGGTGGGACGCCTGCCTGGTGTACGAGGAGACGACGTCGACCCTGCTGTGCGGCGACCTGTTCACGGCGTTCGGCCGGCATCCTGCCGTCACCGACAGCGAGATCGTCGGCCCCGCGCTGGCCGGGGAGGAGATGGGTCATGCGACGGCGCTGACCCCCGCCCTCGGCCCGACCATCCGGGGGCTGGCCGACCTCGCCCCCCGGACCCTCGGGCTCATGCACGGACCCGCGTTCACCGGGGACTGCGCCGGCGCGCTTCGCGAGCTGGCGGCGGCCTACGAGGAGCGGTTCGAGGCGGAGGGGGAGCGACTTCGCGGGCAGGGGTGAATGCGGCAGCCCTCGGCCCGGTCGGTCAGGCGGTGAGCGCCTCGTCGACGGTCCGGTAGTCGATCGGTTCGCCCCCGAGCGCGTCGAGCCGCGCGTGCAGCCCCGACCGTACGGCTGGCCATTCCCCGCGGAGTACCGAGTAGATGGCGGTGTCGCGCCACGCGCCGTCCGCTCTGCGCTTGTCCCGCCTGTGTACTCCCTCCAGCACGGCGCCGAGCCGTTCGATCGCCGAGCGCGAGCGGACGTTCGCGGCGTCCGCCTGGATCTTGACGCGGCCGAAGCCGCTCTCGAAGGCGAGGCCGAACAGCAGTAGCTTCGCCTCGGGATTGACCGCGCTGCCCCAGACCCGGAGGTCGTAGGCGGTCCAGCCGATGTGGGCGGATTCGGTGGCCTCGTCGAAGTCGCCGAGGGAGGTCGTGCCGACGAGGGCGCCGTCGTGCGCGCCACCGCGGATCCGGACGCCGTAGACGTTGCAGCGGTCGAACTGCAGGTACTCCCTCGCCCAGGCCAGGAAGTCGTCTCGGTCGGCCCGGTAGCCCGCGCTGCCGCCGCCGAAGCCGCCCGCGAACACCCGGGGGTCTGCGATCGCCTTGCAGAGTTCGGGAAGGTCTGCGGGAGAAAGGGGTTCGAGACAGATGTACCGGCCGCGGAGGGGCGCAACCGGGGGTCGTACTGCTGGCATGGGCCGCAGTGTGCAGGTCTGAGGTGACGGACCGGTGAATGCAGATTTGACGCTCGGCGACGGTCCGGTTCAGATGTCGCGCGACCGCCGCAGCGCGTACGCCTTGAGGCGGCTGAACCCACGCACGCGCAGTGACCGCAGCGACCTGAGCTGGAGGTCGTCGTCGCCCTCCAGTGCGGTCGCGAGCGTAGCGTCGACGAGCACGGCGCCTGGCCGGGCCGAACTCGTCAGGCGCGCAGCGATGTTCACCACGGATCCGTACACATCACCGAACCTCAACAGGACCGGGCCCATGGCCAGGCCCACCCGCAGGGCGGGCAGGTCCACGGTGGCGAGGGCGGCATCCTGCAGCGCGAGCGCGATCCGCGCGGCGTCGGCGGGGTCCTCGACCGCGAACATCACTTCGTCGCCGAGGTTCTTGATCACCCAGCCGCGGCCCTGATTGATCACGGTCATCGCGGTCGACTCGAAGTCCTCGAGCAGGCGGGTCAGTTCGTCGATGTCGATGCGCCTGGTCAGGCTGGTGTAGCCGACCATGTCCGCGAATCCGATCACCAGGGTGCGGCTGTCGGAGCCGTCGCCCGCGCTGTCGAGGAACCGTGCGGCATTGGAGGCGAGGTGCCTGCGCCACACGTACGACTGCAGCTTCTCCAGCGCAGGCAGCATCTGTTCGGCGACCAGGGTCGCCTGCGCCGCGACGGCGAGCACGTCTGCCTGATCGGATCCGCCCGACTGCTTCACCCGGTCGAGGATGTGACTGTTGAGCAGGCCGAGCTGCCACTCCGCCAGCCGCGCGAAGGACTGGCCCAGTGCGCGGGTCACCGGCACCTCCAGCTCGGGGTCGATGATCCCCATGTCGACGAGGGAGGTGATGGTGCGTAGGGCTTCGACGTCCGCATCGGTGAACATCGGCGTGTCCGGGTTCGAGTCCACCGCGAAGCCCATCGCAACCCACAGCCGTTGCGCGCGTTCGAGGGGCACTCCGGCAACCGCGGTCGCCTGCCCGCGCGTGTACTTGACGTCGCCGCCGAGCAGGTTCCGCTCCACCTCGGCCTGGATCAGTGCGAATTCGGGCGGGGTGGGGTGGCCGCCGGCCGTGTCCTCAGCCACACACGGCTCCGCGCGATGCCGAGCCGACCAGCTTCGAGTACTTGGCCAGCACGCCCTTGGTGTAGCGGGCCGGTAGCGGCGACCAGCCCTCCGCGCGCCGCGTCAGCTCGGCCTCCTCGACCATCACGTCCAGTTTGCCGGACGCCACATCGAGCCGAATCTGGTCGCCGTCGCGGACGAAGGCGATCGGGCCGCCGTCGACGGCCTCGGGTGCCACGTGCCCGACGCAGAGCCCGGTGGTGCCGCCGGAGAAGCGGCCGTCGGTGAGCAGCAGTACGTCCTTGCCGAGGCCCGCGCCCTTGATGGCCGCGGTGATGGCGAGCATCTCGCGCATGCCGGGCCCGCCCTTGGGTCCCTCGTACCTGATCACGACGGCGTCGCCCGCGGTGATGGTGCCGTCCTCGAGGGCGTCGAGTGCGGCCCGTTCGCGGTCGAAAACCCTTGCCGTGCCTGTGAACACGTCGGAATCGAAACCGGCCGACTTGACCACCGCGCCGCCAGGCGCCAGCGACCCGCTCAGGATCGTGATGCCGCCGGTCGGGTGGATCGGTGCGCTCAGCGCCCGAATCACCTTGCCGTCGGGATCGGGCGGGGCGATGTCGGCGAGGTTCTCCGCCACGGTGCGCCCGGTGACGGTCAGGCAGTCGCCGTTCAGCAGACCCGCGTCGAGCAGGGCCTTCATCATCACCGGCACGCCGCCGATGCGATCGATGTCCGTCATCACGTGCTTGCCAAAGGGTTTCACGTCGGCCAGGTGCGGGACGCGGGCGCCGACGCGGGCGAAATCGTCCAGGCTCAGGTCGACATTCGCCTCGTGTGCGATCGCGAGCAGGTGCAGCACCGCGTTGGTGGACCCGCCGAAGGCCATCACCACCGCGATCGCGTTCTCCAGCGACTCCTTCGTGATGATGTCCGAGGTGGTGATCCCGCGTCGGAGCAGCTCCACCACGGCCTCGCCGCTGCGCCGGGCGTAGCCGTCGCGACGCCGGTCGGTGGCGGGGGGTGCCGCGCTGCCGGGCAGCGACATGCCCATCGCCTCGGCTGCGCTGGCCATCGTGTTGGCCGTGTACATCCCGCCGCAGGCGCCCTCGCCGGGACAGATTGCCCGCTCGATGGCGTCCACGTCCTCACGGCTCATCAGGCCGCGCGAGCACGCGCCGACCGCCTCGAACGCGTCGATGATCGTCACCTCACGCTCGCTGCCGTCGGACAGCTTCGCGATGCCGGGCAGGATCGAGCCGGCATAGAGGAACACGCTGGCCAGGTCGAGGCGGGCCGCGGCCATCAGCATCCCGGGAAGCGACTTGTCGCAGCCGGCGAGCAGGACCGAGCCGTCGAGCCGCTCGGCCTGCATCACCGTTTCCACGCTGTCGGCGATGACCTCGCGGGAGACCAGCGAGAAGTGCATGCCCTCGTGCCCCATGGAGATACCGTCCGAGACCGAGATGGTGCCGAACTCCAGGGGATAGCCGCCGCCCGCGAACACGCCGTCCTTGCAGGCCTTGGCGAGCCGGTCGAGCGAGAGGTTGCACGGGGTGATCTCGTTCCAGGAGGACGCCACCCCGATCTGCGACTTGCCCCAGTCGTCGTCGCCCATGCCGACCGCCCGCAGCATGCCGCGCGCGGCGGTCTTCTCGAGGCCGTCGGTGACGTCGCGGCTGCGGGGCTTGATGTCGGGGGCGTTCGGGTCAGTGGGCACGGTCATCATCATCCTCCGGTCGGTCCGGCTGTGGGCGCGGAACGGGCGTCGCGTCCTGTCACGGCCAGCAGGCGCACCTGCAGCGGGGCGTCGTCCGGCACGGAGACGGGAGGTGCGAACAGTCCACTGGCACTCAGTATCTCGCGCTGCGCCTCGGCCTCCTCCCAGACCGCGGCGACCAGTTCGGGGTCGAGGCTCTCGTCGAGGCCTGCCGCCCGGGCCAGGTCCCAGCTGTGCACGGTCACGTCGAAGACCTGCTCCCGCAGGTACCGCTCGAGCGGCACGGTGCCGTACGAGAGATGCACCATGGTGGCAGGCGGCGCCACGGCCCACGCCGCGGTCGCCAGTCCCGAGTACCGCCGCCACTCCTCGACGAGATCGTCCCCGAGCGGGTGCACGTGCGCCTGCGCCTTCGCGACGGTGAGCCCGCCGACCAGGGGCAGCACCCACTGTTGCTCGGTGACCACGTGGCGCACCAATTGCTCCGTGTCCCAGTCGGTGTCGGGAGTGGGAGCGGACCAGTCGGTGACCGCCTCGATCCGGGTCCCGAACTCGACGTGGGAGCGACGCTGCAGCTCCAGCCATCCCAGCGCCATGTCAGGCTCCCCCGGTTCTCACTGCCCGGCCGGTGGCTGGATCACGCTGAAGACCGCACCCTGCGGGTCCGAGACCACGGCCATCCGGCCGACCTCGGGCACGTCGAACGGCTCGGCCACCACCTTGCCACCGGCCGCCTTGATCGCCGCGACGGTGTCGTCGGCGTTCTCGGTGGCGAAGTACACGTGCCAGTGGGCGGGGACGCCCGGCATTCGGGGCTTGGCGCAGCCGCCGACCTGATCCTCGCCGACCTGGAGGACCGTGTACTGCCCGCCCTCCATGTCGGTGGTGGTCCCGGTGAGGCCGAGCACGGCCTCGTAGAACGGGAGCGCCTTTTCCGGTGCGGCGGTGATCAGCTCGTTCCAGATCAACGTGCCCGCCTCGTTCACCAGTCCGGCGCCGATGTGGGTGCCTGCCTGCCACAGGCCGACCGCGGCGCCGACCGGGTCGACGACATACGCCATCCGGCCCGACGGGTCGATGTCGAAGGGGCCTGCCAGTACCGTGCCGCCTGCGGCGGTCGCCCGCGCGGTGGCCGCGTCGACGTCGTCGACCGCGAGGTAGGTGTTCCAGACCGGCGGCAGGTCCTCGGGGACATCGGGCGGCATGGCGGAGGCCGCGGCGACGTACTCGCCGCGCAGCTTCGCCATCGAGTAGATGCCGCCGTCGGCGGTGGGCATGTCCTCGAACTCCCAGCCGAAGAGCCCGGCGTAGAACGCCTTCGCGGCCTCGGGGTCGGTGGTGGACAGGTCGACCCAGCTCGGGGTTCCCTGCTTGTAGCTCGAACGGGTGGGCATTGCTGCTCCTCTCGGTCGGTGCGGGCGTGACGCCCCACGGACCACGGTTCCAGCACCCGCGACGTTTGGGAAGAGGCAACCCGACCCGAATCGGGCCGGTGCCAATGGATTCGTCCCACCCGGCGTCGAGAATCGTTCAGGGCCCGGTCGCCGACTCCGGCTGCACCGCGGGAGCCGAGATGTCACAGTGCGGTCGGCAGGCAACGGATTCCTCGTCGACCACCGTGGGAACCCCCGCCGGGATCATCGCGGCGGCCAGCACCGCTCCGAGCACCAGCAGGCCCGCGCAGATCAGCATCGCCACGTCGAATCCGTGTGAGAAGACCTCCGGATCGGCGAAGTCCGCGCCTGCGATCCCGGCCAGCCCCGGCAGCGCGGCGACGGCGAGCAGCTGGCTGCTGCGCGCGACCGCGTTGTTCACCCCGGACGCGATCCCGGCCCGGTCGGTCGACACCGAGGTGAGCACCGCGGCGGTCAGCGGCGCCACCAGGGCCGACAGCCCGAGCCCGAACACGATGACGCCGGGCAGCACGTCGGTCAGGTAGGAGGCGCCGGGGCCGATCCGCAGCATCAGCAGCAGGCCCGTCGCGGCGAGCAGCGGGCCGAGTGTCATCAGCAGGCGCGGCCCGTGGTGCTGGGCGAAGCGGCCCGCCCGCGACGAGAGCACCAGCATCAGGGCGGTGATGGGCAGGGTGGCGAGGCCGGCGGCCAATGGCGAGTAGCCGGCCGCGAGCTGCAGTTGCAGCACCAGGAGGAAGAACACCCCGCCCAACGCGGCGTAGACCGCCAGGGTCACCAGGTTCGCGGCGACGAACACACGCGAGCGGAACAGGGCGGGCGGGACCAGCGGATTGTCCGAGCGCCGTTCGACGACGACGAACGCCGCGAACAGCAGCAGCCCGAGGACGACGGGCGCCCCTCGCCCGCCGATCAGGCCGTAGGTCAGCGCGCCGAGGGCGAGGGCGGCGAGCGCGGCGCCGAGCAGGTCGAGCCGGCCGTGGGCGTGGGGGTCGCGGCTCTCCGGGACGTGCCGCGCGGCCACCCACACCACCGCGACCGCGAGCGGGAGGTTGATCAGGAACACCATCCGCCAGCTCGACACCTCGACGATCCAGCCGCCGAGCAGCGGACCGATCGCGCCTGCGACCCCGCCGAGGCCGGACCACAGCCCGATCGCGGCGCCGCGATCGTCTGGGTCGATGGCGGCGGACAGCAGTGCCAGGCTGCCGGGGGTCAGCAGGGCGGCGCCGACGCCCTGCAGGATCCGGGCCAGCACCAACAGCTCGATGTTCGGCGCCAGCCCGCACAGCAGGGAGGAGGCGGCGAACCAGACGGTGCCCCAGATGAACACCTTGCGCCTGCCGAGGCGGTCGCCGAGCGCGCCCGCCAACAGGATCAGGGAGGCCAGGGTGAGGGTGTACCCGCTCAGCACCCACTGCAGGCCCGCGACATCGGTGTGGAGGTCTTCGCCGATCCGGGGCAGCGCGATGTTGACAACGGTCGCGTCGAGCATGGCCAGCGCGGAGCCGAGGACCGTCGCGAGCACCACCCAGCGGCCCTTGGTCGAGCGCAGGCGGACCGTCGCACCCAGCGCGTCCATGCGCCGAACGCTACGCCGCTAGATCGTGATCCACGTGGCGTGCGCGCGGCCGAGTTCGCGGCCGTCCGACCCATACGCGGTGGTCGCGGTCCACACCTTGCGACGTTCGGTGCCGAGGAACTCGCCGAGCACGACGCAATCCTCGTCGGGTTCGGGCAGCGCCGAGATCAGTCCGGTGATCGAACCGAGCACCATCGGCATCTTGTCGTGGGCGGTCCACGCGCCGGGGCAGTCGAGTGCCGCCCAAACGAACTCTGCCTGCCCAGCGACGTCGGCCTCGACGTGCCAGACGCACGCGGAGCGCCCGTCCTCGAGCGGCCCCGAGAACAGCCGCAGGCCGTCGCCGCGGTCGCGGGCGCTGCCGCACACGAAGCAATGCGGGAATGGGTGACTGACGTGGCCGGGGAACCGCTCGGCCGCCGCTCGCGCGGCAGGCAGGTCGACCGCGAGCACCCGCGGCAGTTCCTCCTCGGCGGCGGCCTGCCGAGCCTCGACGATGGCTCCATCGGCGTCCTGCGCGACGGATCGACCGCCCGCTGTGGCCACATCCATCGGGGTGTCCAGCGGCGGCGGACGGCGCAGCGAGACGGTGACCGGTCCTGGGTCGAGGGTCGCGGCGAGCAGGCCGGCGATGTAGCCGCCGTTGCCGGAATTGTCCGGGCCGTTGAATCGGCCGGGTATCAGCAGAGTCATCGTTCCCTTCCCTCGTGTGGCCGCGCCGCCCGTGAGTCCTTCTGGTCCCCATACGGGCCAGAAGGACTCACGGGCAGCGGAGCTGCCTAGCTGTAATCGTAGAAGCCGCGGCCCGACTTCTTGCCGAGGCGACCGGCCTCGACCATCCGGCGCAGCAGCGCAGGCGGGGCGTAGTGCGGCTCGGCGAACTCGGCGTACAGCGACTCCGCCGCCGCCAGCGTGACGTCGAGGCCGACGGTGTCGAGCAGCGTGAGCGGGCCCATCGGGTAGCCGCAGCCGCCCTTCATGGCCGCGTCGATGTCCTCGGCGGTGGCGTAGCCGGACTCGAGCATCCGGATCGCCGACGTGAGGTACGGGATGAGCAGCGCGTTGACGATGAAGCCCGAGCGGTCGCCCGCCTGCACGGTGGTCTTGCGCAGGGTGTCCTTGGCGTAGTCGGTGACGGCCTTGGCGGCCTCGGGGGAGGTCACCAGCGTGGAGATGATCTCCACCAGCGGCATCACCGGCACCGGGTTGAAGAAGTGCACGCCGACGACCTGCTCGGGGCGCTGGGTGGCGCCCGCGACCTTGATGACGGGGATCGAGGAGGTGTTGGTCGCCAGGATGCCGGACGGCTTGACGATCTTGTCGAGCTTGCCGAAGATCTCGTACTTCAGCGACTCGATCTCCGGGGCCGCCTCGATGACCAGGTCGCGGTCCGCGAACTCCTCGATGTCGAGGGTCACGCGCACCCGCGCGATGGCGGCGTCCGCCTCTTCCTGGGTGATCTTGCCCTTGGCTACGCCGCGGCCGATCGAGGTCGCGATCCTGGCCTTGGCGGCATCCGCGAACTCCTGCTTGGTCTCCAGGACGAGAACCGAGCTCCCGGCCTTGGCGCACACCTCTGCGATGCCGGCACCCATCGTGCCGCCACCGATCACTCCGACTAGCTCCACTGTCATCTCCAAACGCGTGTCGGTCGTCTTGTCTCGGGGGGTCATTCTGCTACCCGCGGGTAGCGGCCTCGGCGCCGGACCGCAGCTGGTACTTGAGGATCTTGCCGGTGGGGGTCCGCGGCAGGTCCGTGGCGAAGGCGATGTCCCGTGGCACCTTGTAGCCGGCGAGCAGGCCACGGGTGTGCGCGACGAGCTGGTCCACGGTCGCCTCGGCGCCCGGTCTGAGCAGCACGAATGCCTTCGGTCGCTCGCCCCACTTCTCGTCGGGCACGCCCACGACCGCGACGTCGGCGACCGCCGGGTGCGAGACGATGGCCTGCTCCACCTCGACGGTCGAGATGTTCTCGCCGCCGGAGATGATGATGTCCTTCGCCCGGTCCTTGAGCTGGATGTAGCCGTCCGGGTGCATGACGCCGAGGTCCCCGGTGTGGAACCAGCCGCCCGCGAAGGCCTCCGCGGTGGCCTCGGGATCCCGGTAGTAGCCGAGCATCACGTTGTTGCCGCGCAGCACGATCTCGCCCGTCGTCTTCCCGTCGGCGGGCACGTCGCGCATCTGCGGGTCGACGATGCGCGCCGTCTCGGCCTGCAGCATGCCGACGCCCTGCCGCGAGATCAGCACCGCGCGCTCCTCGGCCGAGCACCCGTCCCAGGACTCCTGGTACTCACAGATCGTGTACGGCCCGTACACCTCGGTGAGGCCGTAGACGTGCACGACCGTCGCGCCGAGCGTCTCGAGCTGCTCGATGACCGTCGGGGACGGGGGAGCCCCCGCGGTGGTGATCCGCAGCGGGGTCGAGAGGGGGTGCGCCTGCGGCGCGTCCGCGATGGTCGAGCACACGGTCGGCGCGCCGCACAGGTTGGTGATGCCGAGGGTGTCGATGGCATCCCAGATGGCGTCGGCCCGGACCGCCCGCAGGCACATGTGGGTGCCGCCGGCGGCGGTGACGGCCCATGGTGTGCACCAGCCGTTGCAGTGGAACATCGGCAGCGTCCACAGGTACTTGGTGTTCCCCGTGAAACCGTTGTGGAAGGTCTCGCCGAACGAGTTCAGGTACGCCCCGCGGTGGGAGTACATGACGCCCTTGGGCTTTCCGGTGGTTCCCGAGGTGTAGTTGATCGCGATCGTCCGCTGCTCGTCGTCGACGCCCCACACGAGGGGCTCCGACTGCGCCGCGTCGACGGTGCGCAGGAAGTCGTCGTAGACGGCGGTGGCGATGCCGGTCACGGGGTCGGCGAGGGTGATGGTCGAGTCGGGGATCTCGACGATCTCGTGCACCGACGTGACCCGGTCGCGGACGGTCGTGACCGAGCCGAGGAACTCCGAGTCGACGAACAGGATGCGGGTGCCCGAGTGCTCGAGGATGTATTCGAGCTCGGGACCCGCAAGTCGCGAGTTCAGCGCGATCAGCACGCCCCCGGCCAGCGGCACCGCGAAATGCGCCATCAACAGTTCCGGGGTGTTCGGCGAGAGGTACGCGACCCGGTCGCCGGGCTCGATCCGCCCGCGCAGCGCGTGCGCGAGCTGCTCGACCTCCGCCGCGAACTCCCGGTAGGTGTAGTGCCGGTGGCCGTGGATGATCGCGGTGCGCTCGGGAAAGACGGCCGCCGAGCGTTCCAGGAAGCGCAGCGGGCTGAGCTCGGAGTTGTGGGCGGTCGGGGTGGTGGACATGCGGCTACCTCGTATGACGGGCGTACAGGCGGTTGCTGCGACGCTATGGCCCGGTCGCAGGCGGCCGCTACCCACAAAAGTGGGTATGTGCAAGCGATACTTCACTCTTGACAGAAACTGTCATCTTTAGAGATGCTGTCACTTAGCGATTTCATCGCAGATCGACCGCTGATGAAATCGGTACCCGGGTTTCTTCGTGAGAGGAAGGCAGTTGACGATGTCGCTACGTGAGAGGCAGCGCCTCCAGGTTCGTGCGGACCTGCAGCGCGCCGCGTTCGAGTTGTTCGCCCGGGACGGCTTCGATGCCGTGACAACCGAACAGATCGCTGCGGCCGCGGGGGTGTCGCCGAGCACGTACTTCCGCCACGTGCGCAGCAAGGAGGACCTGCTGCTGGAGCCGGTGCACGAGGGCGGAGCAGGCATCGTGGCGCTCGTGGAACAGCGCCCGGGATCCGAGCCGGCCGACGCGGCGCTCGCGCGGGCGATCCTGGCCCGCTCGACCGCGCTCACCGCGGCGGAGATCGATCCGTGGCGTGCCGCCTTCCGGACCGCGCCCCACCTGATGGACCGCGTCACGCTGATCGCACCCGAGCATCGGTCCCGGCTGGTCGAGCTCACTGCACAGCGAATGGGGTGCGATCCCGAGATCGACAGTCGCCCCGGACTTCTCGTGCACCTGATGCTCGCCGCCGCGGAGTTCGGCTACCGCCAGTGGATACGCAGCCCGCAGAACCGTGGGGCGTCGCTTCCCGTCTGCGTCGAGGGGGCGCTGACCGCGGTCCTCCACCCCCGATGGGCGTCGGCGGACGGCGTCGAGAGTGAAGGGGTCGAAAGCTGATGATCTGCACGCTGATTCCGATGAACGGACACACGGAGGTTTCGAAATGACAGAGTCGACCGTCGGCGCGCGAGACAGCGCGGACAGCATCGTCGATCTGGTCGTGGTGGGGTCGGGCGCAGCCGGGATGGCCGCGGCCATCACCGCCGCGAGGCACGGTCTCACCACGGTGATCGTCGAGAAGTCGCAGTTCTGGGGCGGCTCGTCCGCGCGGTCGGGTGGCGGGGTGTGGATCCCGGGCAATTCGGTGTTGCGCAGCCAAGCGCCCGCAGACGATCGGGAGGCGGCGAGCGACTACCTCACCAGCATTGTCGGGGAGGACGCCGACGCGGATCGCATTGCCGCGTACGTGGATCGCGGGCCCGAGGCCCTCGACTTCCTGATCGACAACTCGGCGCTGAAGCTCGAATGGGTGCAGGACTACTCCGACTATTTCCCGGAAGCACCAGGCGGCCGCGCCACCGGGCGTTCGTGTGAGCCGGCTCCGTTCGATGCGCGCGCCCTGGCGGATGAGGATCTGGCCACGCTGCATCCGCCCTATATGAAGGCGCCACTCAATGTCGTGGTCCAGCAGTCCGACTACCGGTGGCTCAGCACCGGGCTGCGGAGCTGGCGCGGCCCTCAGCGCATGCTGAAGGTGGGCGCCCGGTCGATGCTGGCCAAGATGCGTCGACAAAAGCTGCTCGGTCTCGGCCCGGCACTGATGTCGCAGTTGATGATCGGTGTGCGCGCCGCGGGAGTGCCCGTGCGGCTCGACACGGCGATGACGGACCTGATCACCGACGGAGCTCGGGTGACCGGTGTGGTCATCGAGAGCGACGGAACCCGATCGCGCCTGCTCGCTCGCCGCGGGGTGGTGCTCGCGTGCGGCGGGTTCGACAACAACGGTGCGATGCGGGAGAGGTACCACCGCGCGCCCAGCAGCGCCGAATGGACTCTTGGCGCTCCCACCAACACCGGCGACGGGATCAATGCCGCACTGCAGTCGGGCGCGGCGATCTCCTACATGGACGACGCCTGGTGGGCCCCGTCGATCCCGTTGCCGAAGGGGCCGTGGTTCGCCCTCGCCGAGCGGTCGCTGCCCCGCAGCCTGATGGTCAACGACCGGGGGCAGCGCTTCATGAACGAGTCCCTGCCGTATGTCGAAGCGACCCATGCGATGTTCGGCGGCCCGTACGGGCAGGGCGAGGGCCCGGCCGAGAACCTCCCGGCATGGCTGATCTTCGACCAGACCTACCGGAATCGGTATCTCTTCGCGGGTGTCCCCGCCCGTAGGCCGCTGCCGCGATCCTGGCTGCGATCGGGAGCGATCGTCACCGCCGGGACGATCGCAGAACTGGCTCTCGAGATCGGTGTGCCCGAACGCTCCCTCACGGAGACGATCGAGCGGTTCAATGCCAACGCGCGCACGGGCACGGACCCCGACTTCCACCGCGGGGAAAGCAAATACGACCACTACTACGGCGACATCACCAACAAGCCCAACCCCAGCCTCGGCGAGCTGACCAAGGCGCCGTTCTATGCCGCGAAGATGGTGCCGGGAGACCTGGGAACCAAGGGTGGCGTCAACACCGACAGCGCCGGCCGGGCGCTGCGCGAGGATGGGTCGATCATCGAGGGGCTCTATGCCGCGGGCAACACCAGCTCGCCGGTCATGGGCCACACCTATGCCGGACCCGGCGCGACCATCGGTCCCGCGATCGTGTTCGGCTACCTCGCGGCACTCGACGCGGCCGGCCGCTCGTCCGGAGATGCGCCCTAGGCGCAGCTCAGGTGCCGCGTGCCGCGCCCGCGTGCAGGTTCTTCGCCGTCGGCGAGGTCGGCACCTGCTTGGCATCCGGGTAGGTGTGCAGGACCCGGTCGGCGGTGCCTGCGGTGGTGACGGTGAACCAGTAGTGCTCGTTCTTGTAGTGGTGCTGGCGGTGGTTGAGCCAGATCGAGTGGTAGATACGGGATTTCGGGCGGTAGTCGCTGTGGATCAGGTAATGCGTCCACTCGTACACGAGCCCGATCGCGCCGATGACGGTGAGGAATGTCAGGGCGAGGCCCGCCCGGGGGAAGGCGAGCGCCGCGAGCACGGCCAGGGTCGGGATCAGCCAGACCAGGGTCTGCCAGGGGATGAAGATCAGCGGCACATCGCGCGGGTCCGCGTGGTGTTCACGATGGCTCCGGGCGAGCAGCGAGTCGAGCGTCACGCCCGCGACGGTCTTCGGCCGCCAGTGCAGGATGCAGACGTGGATGGTCCACTCGACGAACGGGAACGCGGCCAGCATGACGACCGGCAGCACGGCGTCGCTCAGCTGCCAGTCGCCGACGACGAGGCGGCCGATCAGGGCGGTCACCAGGATCGCCGAGATCATCCAGGGGGAGGGGTGCCGCCAGAATTCCGTTGCGGCGGTACGCAGATCGACGGGCTTCCTGCCGCGCGCGGGCCGTGTATCCGTACTCATCTCGCTCCCTCCAGGCTGTCGATGATGGTGCTGATCGCGGTGGTGCCCAGCTCCAGGAGCTCAACGGCCAGGCGCTCCGCGGCGTCCTCGTCTCGCGCGGCGATGGCGTCGGCGAGTCGCAGGTACGCGTCCGTTCGGCCCACCTCGGCCTTCATCACCTCGCCGAGGGCGGCCATCGTGGGCTCGTAGGCCTGACGCAGGCTGTTGAAGATCAGGCGGAAGGCGATGGAGTCGGCGCCGTCCACGACGCATTCCCAGAAGGCCAGCGCGTGCCGCTGCAGGGCGACGGGGTCGTCGTCCGTGCCGAGTGCGTGCACCGCGTCCCGCAACTGTGTGGCGAGTTCGGTCCCCGACCGGGCGGCCGCCAACCGGGCGACCTGGGAGCCGATCATGGTGCGGGCCTCGAGGACACTGCGCACCACGGCCCAGTCGGGCTGCCCGCCACGGATGAGGAGCCTCGGCAGCAGTTCGGGGCCGCCGTGGCGCCGGAAGTCCTTGACCGAGGTGGAGTCTCCCTGCCGCACCTCGACGAGGCCGGAGTGCGCCAGCTTCTGCAGCGCCTCCCGGACGGCGGGGCGGGAGACCCCGAGCGCTTCGGCCAGGTGGCGTTCGCTCGGGAGCGAATCGCCCGCGGCGAGTTCGCCGCCGAGGACTCGGGCGGTGATCTGTTCGAACACGGCGCCTGACGCGGACTGCCGCACGATCGGCTCGAAGGTCATGTGACCGACGCTAGGCCTGATGTGGTCAGTGGTCAAGTGGTAAGACCAATAGGCGGCTGCGCCGCCTGTGCGCGGTTGGCGAGTGTCTGGACTCATCAACCGCGCACAGGGGCCCTGCCCCCATGCCCTAAACTAAGCGCACGCTTAGAAGCCTTCGGAAGGAGAACGCGATGGGGATCCTGGACAGGTTCCGGCTGGACAACAAGGTCGTCGTCGTGACCGGCGCCTCCTCGGGTCTTGGGGTGGCCTTCGCGGTGGCCTGTGCTGAGGCGGGCGCCGACATCGTGCTCGCGGCCCGTCGCGTCGACAAGCTCGAGCGGACAGCCGAACTCGTGCGCAACACCGGCCGAGAGGCACTGTGCGTGTCGACCGACATCGCCGATCCGGATCAGGCCCAGCACATGATCGATGCCGCAATGGAGTGCTTCGGCCGGGTGGACGTGCTGGTGAACAATGCCGGGATCGGCACGGCGCACCCCGCGACGCGGGAGACCCCGGAACAGTTCCGGCAGGTGATCGACATCAACCTCAACGGTGCCTATTGGGCCGCGCAGGCCTGTGGCCGGGTGATGGCGCCGGGTTCGGCGATCGTCAACATCTCCAGTGTCCTCGGCCTGACCACCGCGGGGTTGCCGCAGGCCGCCTACGCCGCCAGCAAGGCCGGGCTGATCGGACTGACCCGCGACCTGGCCCAGCAGTGGGGCACCAGAAGGGGCATCCGGGTGAACGCGATCGCGCCCGGTTTCTTCAAGTCCGAGATGACCGATTCCTACCAGGACGGGTACCTCGACAGCATGGCGCCGCGATTGGTTCTGGGCCGGATCGGCGACCCGGAGGAACTCGCCGCCACCCTCGTCTGGCTCGCCTCGGACGCGGCCGCCTATGTCACCGGGCAGACCATTCCGGTCGACGGTGGACTCACGATCACCTGAGCGGGCCGAGGCGCGGTGCCAGGGACACGCCGCATCATCGCTGAGGAATGATCTCGCGCATGCCGCCGTGGTGTACCGCGGTCTGCACCCGGCCGTCGTGACCGAGTTCGACGCGACCGACGCGAGCGCCGTTCTCGGACAGGATGGTGGCAACGGTCGCCCGTCCCGCGGGCAGGACGCGGGCGGTCAACTTCCCGCCTTCTGTGTCCTGCAGGGCGTCGATCAACGCGGAGTGCAGTTGCGACACCAGGGCTTGCGGTCCGTCGCGGAGTCCGCCGTCGTCGAGGAGGATCACCCTGGCGCCGCGCCTCCTTGCCGATTCCACGGCGCGGCTGACCCCCTCGTCGGACGCGAGCACGGGAGCACGGCGGGTGTCGCGCAGGCGCTCCTCCAGCAGCCCGCATTCCTCGCGGCATCCGTCGCCGAACTCGTCCCCGGTCGCGGACCTCTCGAGGAGCGGCCGGGCCAGCAGGTCCAACCGGGTCAGCTGGGAGTCGCGTTCGCGCAGCACGGCCTGGGTCATCGCCTCGTCCGCGGCCCGCTCGGACTCCTGCTCGCGCAGCCTGAACACCGCGGGGCCAACCGGTCGGATGCTGAACGCGAAGAACACCGACATCAGCACGGGTGCGAGATTGATTGAAGCCAAACGGATTCCGGTGCCCCATCCCTGGCCGGTCGCGTCGGACCAGGCCCCGCTGGTGAGGACCATCAGCGCGGCGCCGGCAAAGGCGTATGGCGCACGGCCGCGCACCGACATGTAGACCAGCACAGCGGTCACCGCCCGAATCTGCCAGGCGGAGTCCAGAGTCCAGCCCGGCACGGGCAGCTGCCACAGGACCAGTGCGCACGCGACCGGTCCGAGAGCGGTGAGTGCGAGCGTGTAGGCCATCGGCAGCGGGTCCCCGGGGACGGCGATGATCACCACCGCCGCGGCGGTGACCAGCACGGCTGCCAGGACGATCGGCCAGACATGCTGCACCCCGTCGAGATTGGCGAGGGCCGCCAGGGTGAAGCTCAGGCAGAAAAGAGCAGCGAGCACCTTCGCCGCCGGACGGTCCATGCCGAGCAGCACGCGCACGTCGCGCACGTCGCGCGGCGGGACCTCGCTCACGGGGCCGCCCATCGGAGCGTGACCTGGGTACCGCGGTCCGGGACCGAGTGGATCTCCGAGGTGCAGCCGGCCGCTGCCATGCGCGCACTGATGCTCACGCTGATCCCCAAGCGGTACTGCGGGACCCGGGCCGGATCGAAGCCGCGGCCGTTGTCGGCGACAAGCATCCGCAGGCCCTCGGTGTCCACGTCGATGATCACCAGTCGGTCGGCCTCCACCTCCGGGTGGTCGGCGTGCCGCAGGCTGTTCCGAAGCGCCTCGGCAGCGGCGGATGCCATCGCGCGCGCGACCTCCCTGGGAACGGTCAGCGCTGCGTCCCGGACCTCGAGGTCGACGGACGCGTCCTCGTCGACCTCGACCAGCGCGGTGCGGATCAGCGCAACCGCGGCGTCCACGTCGAGGTCCTCGGTGGCGACGTCGCTGGCGCGTAGCCGATCGAGTTCGGCCAGCGCGACGGCCGACTGCCCGCTGAGATGATCGGTGTTGCCGTGCCGGGAGATGCCGAGCAGCGTCGACATGATGCGGTCGTGGATGAGCCCGTCGAACCGCTTGCGTTCCACGTACAGCGCGGAGGCGGCGGCGGTCGCCGCGGACTGGCGCTTGGCTGCGGCGAGGGTGCGGTCGAGGGTGCGTCCGGACTGGACCGCGGCGATGGTCGCGACGACGAACAGGCTGTTGGTCATCACAACGTAGAAGGTCTCCGCCAGCAGTGGACTCTGTGAGTCGCCGCGGGTGACGTGACGGATCACCTCTGCAGTGCTGGCGCTGACCACGAGGAACAGCACGCTCGGCGCCGGACGCCAGCCCAGCGCCGCCGCCATCGCCACCAGACCAGGGATCGCGGACATCCACACCTCGCGGGTCGGCGAGATCTGTCCCTGCAGCGCGACCAGCCAGCCGGCTGCCGCGAGGAGGTAGGTCGCGGCGCAGAGCGAGCCGAGACCGCGAACCCAACGGAGGTCCTTGGCGAAGCTTGCGGGCCACAGGGCGAGTAGGGGAACGAAGACGACAACCGCGGCCACCGGGGTGTACCACGGTGCGAGTTCACGGGACTGGATGATGAGGATGGGAATCAGCACCACGCAAAAGACCAGCGCTCCGGCGCCGATCACGCGGGCAAAGGTGCGGATGATCTTCTCTTCGGCGGTGCCGATCCGATTGACGCGTCTCGTCATCCGCGTCCGCGGTCCGTCATTCACGCGGGCACTGCCGAAGGCCGGTTCACAGCTCGTCGAGCGAGATCAACTCGTCCTGCACGGCGCGGGCGACGAGCGCGGCCTTCGTCGGGGCCGAGCGGCCGACCTGGTTGTACTTGGCGCGGATGCGTGCGAGATGGGTGTTCACGGTGCCGACGGACAGGTACAGGTCGGCGGCGACGGTGTTCTTGGAATCGCAGCGCAGCCACTGGAGCAGCACCTCGACCTCGCGCGGCGACAGCGCCGGCCTGCGCAGGCTGCGCGGTTCCGGTCGCGCCGCGGGGGCGTGCGCATGGTGGTGCTGTTCGTCGACTGCGGTTCTCATGTCACGACCCCCGGACGTACGCGGCTGGCCGAGGGCACGACCCCTCGTCGCGGGCCCTCCTTGCGGATCGAGGCTATGGGGTGGGACGCGATCTGCCGAGACGGCAGTTTCCTGCCCATGAAACCAGGGGCACGGTTAGCTGAGCGAAGCTTCGGCGTCCGCGGGGTGGCCGTCGTGGTCGAACTCGGTGCGTCGAACCCGGTCGGCGCTGCTGGCGAGCACCGTTGCCATCGTGGCGCGGCCGGGGGGTAGGACGCGCACCGTGATCGCCCCGTCGGTGGCCGCGGAGAGCTCGGCCGCCACCATGCCGAGGAATCGGTCCGGCGCCCCGCCCCCGTCGTCAACGGCGCGGTCGTCGAGCAGGACGACCTCGACTCCCCTGCCCCGGGCGGCGCGTGCGGCGGCGGACACGACGGGTCCGGAAAGACCAGGGGCACGCAGGATGTCGCGCAGGTGCGCCTCGAGCAGCCGGCAGGCGATCCGCTCGTTCTCATCGAGTTCGACGCCGGTGGCGATCCGGTCGAGCAGCGGCCTGGCCAGCTCGTCGAGGCGACGCAGCTGTCGGTCGCGTTCCTCGAGCACCGCGGAGTCGGCGGCCTCGGCTGCGACGCGCTGGACGGTCTGCTCGCGGAGCTCGAAGATCTCCTTCGCGGCCGGTCGGACGGTGTAGGCGACGAAGGTGGCCATCAGCAGCGGCGCCATGTTGATCGCCGACATGCCGAGGCCGTAGCCGGCGCCCTGCCCGGTACGCATCGCCCACAGCACGCAGCTGCCGAGCATCGCTGTCATGCCGAGCCAGCCGAGTGCGATCCGGCCGCGTACGCACATGTACGCCAGGATCGCGGTTCCCGCGCCGAGCGGCCAGGTCTGCAGCAGCCCGTCGACCGGGACGGGGACCACGGACAGCACCAGGTTGAGCGCGATCGGGCCTGCGAGTGCCATCGCCACCGCCGGACGGAACGGCAAGGGGTCTCCCGCGATCCGGACGAGGGTGATCGCGCCCGCGCTGACGACGAGCCAGGCTGCCAGCTCCGCCCACACCGCGCCGGGTCCCGGGCTCGAGCTGAGGGAGAGCAGCAGGAAGGTCAGCACATAGGCGGCGACGAGGGCCTTCGCTCCGCGCGTGTGCAGCCCGAGCAGCTCACGGACGTCCCGGGTTCCGCCCGCGGTGCTCATGACGAGCTCCAGGCCAGGTGGACCCGGGTGCCTGCCCCCGGCGCGGTCTCGATCCGGGCGGACCCGCCGTGGAGCTGCCGCATCCGCCCGTTGATGCTCACGGACACCCCGAGTCGGTGTGCGGGGACCGCGGCGGGGTCGAAGCCCCGCCCGTCGTCCGCGACCAGGACGGCGATCCCCTCCCGCGCCACCGCGACCTCCACCGAGCGGGTCGCGGCCTCGCCCGCGTGGCGACTGCTGTTGCGCAGTGCCTCCGCGAGGGCCGCGGACAGGGCTCGGGCCGTCTCGGCCGGGACGGTGAGAGTTTCTGCGCCGTCGAGCCTTTCGACGTGCAACGTGACTCCTTCGTCCACATCGGTCGCCGCCGCGCGGAAGAGGGAGAGTGCCTCCTCGCAGCCGAAATGCTCCTGTGTGCCCCGACCGTCGCGCAGGGCGTCGAGCTGGCGGAGCGTCGTGGTCGCGAGGCGGCTGACCGCGGGCGTCGCACCCTGCCGGGACGCGGCCAGCAGGGTGGACATCACGCCGTCGTGGATCAGTGCGTCGAAGCGTTCGCGTTCGACGGTGCGCGCGCGCCGTGCGGCCGCGGCGGCCGCCGCGGCGTGGGTGGCATCGGTGGTGGCATCGAGGACCCGGCCGGTGCGCAGCGCCATCACCGCCGCGCCGACGAAGAGTGTGCAGAACATGATGGCGAAGGTGATCTCCGGGAGCAGCAGCTCCCTTGGTGCGTCCTCGTGTGCGGCGAAATTGGCGATCTGGACTGTGACGCACCCGATCACCAAGTGCGCGAACATCATCCATGTCGGCCATGTCGAAACGACCGCGAGGCTCGCCAGGCCCGGGAAGGTGGCCAACCACAGGAGTTCGCCACTGGGGAGTGGCGGGCCGTTCCAGGCCAGGGGCCAGCTGAACACCGCCAGCAGGAACGCCGTGGCCGCGACCCCGGAGGCGATTCGCATCGGCCGGGTGTCGCGGCGGAACGACAGCGCGCCGGGAAGCAGCCCCGACCCGTAGACGGCGGCCACGATCACGGGGGTCCACCAGGCGTCCATCCGCGGCGCCATGGATATCGCGGCAGGCAACAGCAGGATCAGGTAGGCCGCGTAGCCGGCGCTGATCAACCGCGCGACCATCCGCGAGATGTGATCGGAGGACTCGTGGCGCGGACTGTTCGCCGGTGTGATCACGGCCGGCCGGGGTGCAGCAGCGGTGGCGGTAGCCACCCGTCCTCCACCGCCCGCTTGTACAGATCGGTCTTGGTGCGGGCAGGCCTGCCGGCCTCGGCGTACTTGGCACGGATCCTGGCCAGGTAGTCGTTGACGGTGTGCGGGGCGAGGCCGGTCAGGCTGGCGACGCGGGCGGCCTTCTCTCCAGAGGCATAGAGCGCGAGCACATCTCGTTGGCGAGGGCTGAGGCCGACATCGTGCAGGCCGGGGTCGCCGTCGATAGCGGCGGCCCATTCGGTGGTCACCACCTGCTCGCCGTTCGCGGCCGCGGTGATTGCGGCGACGACGGTGGCGGTGGGCTCGGACTTACGCAGCACGCCGAGTACCCCGGCCTTTGCGGCGAGCCGCACCAGGTAGGGATTCTCCGCCCCCGTGAACACGAGGGTCTCGAGTCCGGCGTCCCGTAGTTGCTCGACATTCGTCTTGGGGGAGGAGCCGTCGGAGAGTCGAAGGTCGAGGATGACGAGATCCAGATCGACGCCGAGCGCGAGCAGTTCGGGCACGGTGGGGGCCGACGCCACGATCACCAGATCCGGTTGGTCGGCCAGCATCGCCTCGAGGCCCATCACGACGGATTCGTGGTCCTCGACGATGCCGACGCGTCGCGGGTCCGCTTCGGCCACGGGGAGATGGTCTGCGTTCGACGAATTCTCGGTCAATCTGCTCCTCGCACCGGGGGTTCTCGGCACCGTGCCCATCGCGTTATCGGGCGGGCCGCGGATGACGTTAACAGCCGGCCTCGACGTTCGAGGGCTCGACCGGCATTCACCATTCCATGCGAAGTGTAATTACGTTACGTAATCGATCTGAGGCGCGCTATCCGCCGAATGAGGGACAGTCGATTCAGGGGCATGTGTAACGGATAGTCACTGGTAGGCGATGGATCTGTCCCGCTCTATCGGGAAATGGAATGGCATCTGGACAACTGTTCAAGATCATTTGGACGATTGACCCGAAACGCCGGAAATTCGATACAGCGTTGTGATAAACACATGCAATCGCAAACCGGCTACCGGAGTCAGGCGCCGCCTCACCTGCGAACCGGCCGCGATGTCGAGACCCTCTGAACGAGCACGGATGTCCGAAACCGAGCCCACTCGACTGGGCGCACGTAACCAGATCCGATCACCGACTCTCCCTGACCCCCGACGGGGGTCCGACGAAAGCTGAGCTCTTACATGAACAAGCAGACCAAGGGCGCCATCGCCGCCGGCGCGGCCGCACTCCTCCTCGCAGGTGGCGCGGGCACCATGGCCGCCTGGAACTCCTCGCAGACCGTCGGTGGCGGCGCCGTCAACTCCGGCACCTTGTCGTTGACGCAGACGGGCTCCACGGGATGGACCGAAGGCAACGGCACCGCCATCGCCGACATCTCCCAGTTCAAGGCGGTGCCCGGCGATATCGTCGTCTACAACGCCAGCTTCAACGTCGGTGCGAAGGGTAAGAACCTGCACGCGACCCTGACTGCCGATCCCGCGACGATCACCGGCGGCGCCGAGCTCCTCGCGGCTCTGGGGCAGGAGACCACCGCGACCATCGGTGCCACGCCGCTGGCCGGTGGAGCAATCACCGAGGCCAACGACGGCAGCACGGTCAATGTGAAGGTGAAGTTCACCTTCGACAACGCCACCACCGGCACCACCGCGCAGGGACAGAGCGTCAACCTGTCGAACTTCGCCGTCAAGCTGCAGCAGAACTAGCACCGCAACGCCTGGCCGCCATCCGGCGAGCACCCGGAGGCGTCGGTCGTCGGCCCGGCCCGATCCCGGGCCGGCCGCCGACGCCGATGCGGGGATCGCGGGCCAGGTGATCAATCGCGTCCCGCGTCGGCATCGCCACGCACACATCGACTCTCGGCGCTGCGGCGCCCCGTTGGACTGAGCAGGAAAGGCATATCAATGTCTCGTCATGAGGATTCGAGTTCGGTGTCGGGGCTGGGCGCCCGGGCGCGTTCTGTGATGTCGGGGAGAAAGCCGCGGGCGATTGCGTCGCTGGGGATTGTGTTGGGTCTCGGGGCGATCGGGACGTTGGCAGCCTGGAGTGACACGGCGACCGCAACGTCAGGTGTGTTCAGCACGGGGTCGATCGATCTGCAGCTCAACGGGGATTCCGGGTCGACGGTCGGGTTCACGACCCTGACCAAGACCGGAATGATGCCGGGCAACAGCGTCGCGGCGACGCTGCCGGTGAAGAACAACGGTTCGGGACCGTTCTCCTACACGATGGCGGCGTCGTCGACGTCCTCGGCGTTGGCGCAGTACCTCAAGGTGACGGTGTCCACCGGGACGTCGAACGGCACCGCGTGTAGCGGTGGCACGGTGATCGCGAACAACGTCGCCCTGGTGTCGGGCGGCTCGGCCAACCTGATCGGAACGGGTCGTTCGTTGGCCAACGGCGTGAGCGAAACCCTCTGCTTCCAGGTGGTGTTGGACTCGGCGGCGCCGACGGCCGCGCAGAACCAGACGGTCAACACCTCCTTCAACTTCAACGCGACGACGGCCTGAGCGCGCCATGACCGACCACCAGAATCCAGTGGATTCCACGAGTTCTCGCTCCGGGCGTGACATCGCCCTGAACGTGGGTGCCATCGCGGGCCTGATCTGCGTGCTGGCCGCCGCGGCGTCGTTCTTCTTCGGCATCAAGCCGCTGATCTTCCGCTCCGGTTCGATGTCTCCGGAGATCTCCACCGGGGCCCTCGCGCTCTCGAAGCCCGTGCCTGCCTCCGAGCTGAGCGTCGGCGACATCGTCAGTGTCGAGAACGAGCAGGGCACGCGGATCACCCACCGCGTGCACGAGATCGTCTCCGCCGACGGCGACAGCTCCGTGCTGATCCTCAAGGGCGACGCGAACCAGGACGCGGACATCTCCCCGTACACGGTCACCGAGGCCGACCGGGTGTTCTTCAGCCTTCCCGGACTGGGATACGTGGTGGCGTGGCTGTCCTCGCCGATCGCGATCTTCCTCGGCGGCGCCTTTGTCGGCGGCCTGATGGTCATCGCCTTCCGTCCCACCTCGGGTCGCAAGGGCGACGACGGGGATGCGGGCACCGGTGGCGCTCCGGCCGCGCAGGACCAGGTGGTGTCGGAGCAGGATCAGGTGATGTCCCAGCCGAGCCCGGGGGCATACGACGGAACCGACACTCCGACACAGCATTTCGCGGTACCTGCCCGGTCATTGATGGCCCTCGGTGCCGCGTCGCTGGCGGTGCTCGGTATGACCCAGGTCGCCGGCACCAGCGCGGCGTGGACGAAGACCTCCGCCGCGACGAGCTCGTTCGGATCGGCGGTCGACTTCCTGCCCGCTCCGAAGTGGCTGGGCTGCGAGAGCAACAGCAGCTACGTCCGAATGAAGTGGGAGCATCTCGGCCCGGGCTACACCTACGACATCAAGTTGTATGACGCCTGGGGTGGCAGCTGGAATCCCACGATTCCGCCGAACAAGGGTGACCAGGTCTACATCGATGTGAACGCGTACAACAATGTGTACGAGACGGCCTCGTCGTCCCGTATCGAGGTGAAGGCGGTGCGGAACGGGCAGGTCGGTACCGGCATGGTCGGCGAGAAGATCTGGGCCTACACGCTCTGGAACATCAAGTGCGATGGCAAGATCTCGAGCGGGCCCCAGGCGCTGATGGCTCCCGGTGGGGCCGAGGCGATGATGGCCCGAGCGGCTGCGCCCGAGACAACGACAACGGCGCCATCGACAACGACCGCCGCGCCATCGACGACGACGGCTGCGCCGACGACTACTACGACCACGACGACTGCGCCGTCCACCACGACGACCGCGCCGTCCACGACGACGGCTACGCCGACGACCACCACGACTGCGCCGACCACCACGACGGCCACGCCGACGACAACGACGACGACCGTGCCGCCGACAACGACGACAACGACAACGACCACGACGACGGAACCCCCTGCCGCGGCGGAGGCCGTTGTGGCACAGGAGCCCTCGCCGACCCTCGGCGGTCTGACGCTGAGCAATCCGTCGCCGTCGGGAACGTACAAGGCCGGAGTGTCCGGTTCGAACGCGGTGGTGACCGATGCCTCGGGTGCCGAGGTGTTCAGCACCCCGGCGGGTGCGAACGCGATGGTGAAGTGGCAGGACGGGACCGACCGGCTGTGGATCATCGACGCCGACGCGCTGTATGTGGTCGATGGTTCGTCGGGCTGGACGAAGACGAAGGTGGATCCGAAGACCGGTGACGTGCCGGCCGCGATCGCGGAACTCGTCAAGTAACAGCCCGCTTCGGCGCCGAATCATCCAACCCCCGACGGGGTTCCGACGAAAGCTGATCATCAGATGAACAACAAGATGAAGGGCGCGATCGCGGCTGGGGCCGCGACCGTCCTGCTGGCCGGCGGTGCAGGCACTCTGGCGGCGTGGAACTCGGGGGCCAGCATCGGCGGCGGTGGGGTCGGTGCCGGTGCGCTCGCACTCAGACAGAGCGGCACGCCGAACTGGAAAGACCAGAACGGAGCCGTCTCCATCACCGGCTTCCGGGCGGTGCCGGGTGACGTCGTCACCTATACCGCTAGCTTCACGGTCACCGCACAGGGCACCAACCTTCGGGCGAACCTCGCAGTCGACGGCGCCACCATCACCGGCGACCCGGCGCTCAAGGCCGCGATGACGACCGCCGTCACCGCGACCGTCAACGGGGCACCGCTCCCGTCGGGCGCCGGGGGTGCCGTGATCACGCCCGCGCAGAACGGAAAGGTTGTCGACGTGAAGGTGACCTTCAACTTCGCGCAGGGAACCCAGGGCGTCACGGCGCAGACCGCCCAGATCGATCTGTCCAACTTCAACGTCACTCTGAAGCAGGTGTAGGCACCATGTCGAACAAGACTCGTTGGTTGGCGATCGGTGGCGCCGTGGTCGTCGGAGTGGCGCTGATGTCGGCCCAGCAGACCGGCGCACTGTGGAGCAAGTCCGTGGCCGTCGACGCCGGCTCGATCCACTCGGGCATCCTGGATCTATCTGTGGGACAGGGTGGTACCACGAACTACCCGTTCTCGGCCCTGGCTGGGGCGAACCTGATGCCGGGCGCGTACGCCCAGGCGCCGGTGACCATTTACAACTCTGGCAACGTGCTGATGAAGTACCGGCTGCAGAACGCCGCGCAGTCCAATGCCGCTGTGCCGCTGGAGCTGACGGTCTCGACGGTGGGCTCCGAGTCCGCGTGCCCCGCGCAGGGTGACCCGGCAGGAGCGACGCAGCTCTACGCCGGCGCGATGATCGGTGCTCAGGCCCCGGCGGCTCCGGATTGGCGCACGGTGCAGCCGGGCGCGAGTGAGGTGCTGTGCCTGCGGGGCACGGTGGGGGCCGCCGCGGCGCCGAGCGCAAGCACCACCGCGACGTTTACGTTCGCGGCCGAATCCCGATGAGCCACGCGGTGCAGGACGCCGATACGGACACCAGTGTGTGGGGTTGGATCAAGAGCATCGTCTCGTGGCTCTTGCTCCTGGTGCTGGTGGCAATCCTCGCGCTGACGATCGTCATCCCGCGGCTCACCGGGTCGACGCCCTACACCGTGCTCACGGGCTCGATGGTGCCCACCTATCCGCCAGGAACCCTGATCGTGGTGAAGCCGCAGGACCCGACCGCGCTGACGGCAGGCGATGCGATCACCTTCCAGAAGGAATCGGGGAAGCCCGAGGTGGTCACCCATCGCATCACCATGGTGCGCAAGAACTCGCAGGGCGAGACCACCTTCGTCACCCAGGGTGACGCGAACCCGTCGCCGGACACCAATCCGGTTGTTCCGGAGCAGGTTCGAGGCAAGGTCTGGTACAGCGTGCCCTATATGGGCTACGTCAACAGCCTCATCACCGGCAAGCAGCGTGCGCTGATGATCACGGTTGTGGTCGGCGGGCTGTTCCTCTACGCCGGGTGGATGTTCGTCGGCGCGTTCCGGGAACGGTCGCGCGACAAGTCCGCACCCGCCGACGACTTCAAGCCCGCCGACGCCTGAATCGCGTCCGTCTCTGGCACGAACACTGATAGCGCAGGGCACCGCGCCGACGCCTCCCATCTTCTGGGTGGTGTCGGGCGGTGCCCTGTGGTTTCACCTAGGCGGCGAAGGTGAGTTGGTTGCGCCGGTTGTGTGCCGGCATGGGTTGTCGTTGGGGGTCGATCCAGGGTGGTGGGGTGAACCTGGGGGTCCCCCCTGGACGAAGTCCTTGGGGGAGGGTGGCCGTCGTCTTTGTTGATGTGGACGGTCCAGTCGCCGCGGTGGATGGTGGTGTGGTGGAAGCGGCAGAGCAGCACCAGGTTTGACAGGTTGGTGGGTCCGCCGTTGGACCAGTGCTGAATATGGTGGCCTTCGGTCCAGGCTGCGGGTCGCCCGCAGCCGGGGAAGGCGCAGCCGCAGTCACGGGCGTTCAGGGCGCGGCGAAGCCTGCGAGGGATCAGGCGGGTGGTGCGACCGACATCGATCGGGTTGCCGTCGGAGTCCATGGTGATGGGGGTGATGTCGGCGTCACAGGAGATCTGGGCGGCGAGGTCGAGGGAGATCGGTCCGAGCCAGGGCATCCAAGCAGGTCCGCGCCGCCGCCCACGCTGGCCGTGTTCGTGATGGTGGTGGTCGTCGGTGGTGGCGGCGAGGTCGTCGGCGTCGACGAAGACGTTGATGTGGGGTCGTTCGCCGCCTTCGCTGGGCGCCTGCCCGGAGTCCAGAAAGCTGCGGACGATGTGGGTGAAGGCGTCGGCCCGGCGTTGCGCGGGGGTGCGTTGGTCCTTGCCGGTTTGTCCGTCGCGGTTGTCGGCCCCGGGGCGCGGCTTGGACAGTGCTGACAGGGCGGTGAGGAGGGCTTCGCCGGAGGCGGCGTCGAGGTGTCCCTTGAGGTGGACGCGACCGCCGAGTCCGGGTGAGGCGTGGAATTCGTTGAGTTCGGCGTTCTCGGAGTCGGGGTTCTTCTTGTCGCCGTTGAGGATCTGATCGAGGGCCTTCGCGCGGCGGGCGAGGGTGGTGGAGTCTTCGGTGCGGGCGGCGTAGAGGAGGTAGCGGGCGCAGGCTTGTGTTCGGGTGGCGTCGGTTCCGACGATGTCTAACACCTTCGCAGCGTCGCCATCACTGTCCCCACCACCGTCACCGTCGGTCTTGTCCGCGGCGGTGTTGTCGTCGGAGTGGGCCGGGGCATCGGGATCGGGCACCTTGTCCAGGAGTTCGACGATCACCCGGATCTGGTCGTGGTCGCTTTCTCCGGCGTCGAACGCGGCGGCCACCTCCGGATGCTTCGCCAGCTCCCGTCCGAGCCGGACGATCTTATTGGCCTGGCCGGGCGTCATGGTGGTCGCTCCGGCGAGCCAGTTGCCGGGCGACGATGCGCCGACCTTTTCGGCCACGCACCGCTGATCGACCTGATGCATCAGACGCACGCGCAGCGCCTCGAGCTGCCGCATCCGCAGCGAGAGCTCGGGAACCAGCCTCAGGAGCTCAGCGTCGGCGAGCTGCCATGCGACCACATCCTGTGGCGCGGTGAGCATCTCGTCGAGATCCATGTTCGAAGCATACTCGAACAGGTGTTCGACAGCAAGGAATGTTGCTCAACCAGATTTCTTTGAACAATTGCGGCGATTGGGGCGGTGGTCGGTAAGCCAACCTCGGAGCGCGCACGCAAACGCCCCCCACCTTCGCGGTGAGGGGCGTTTCCGGTGAAGCCTTGGGGCTCGGTCGATTACGAGCCGAAGATGCTGCCCAGATCGCCGAGCGAGCCGGAGGAGGATCCGGCGGAGCCGGTGCCCGGCTCGACCGGGGTGGTGGTGACGGTGACGGTGAGGGCCTCGGAGGTGGAGGCGATGAAGCCGTCGGCACCGTTGTAGACGGCGGTGATGCTGTGCGCGCCTGCGGTGGTGAGGATCTGCGTCCGCTTCGCGACACCGTTGGTCAGCGGCACCGGGTTACCGATGATGGCGCCGTTGTCCTTGAACTGGACGGTGCCCGTGGCGCCGGCAGGGGCCACGGTCGCGGTCAGCTCGAACGCGGTGGTGGAGTTGGCGGTGGCCGGTCCGGTCAGCGTGGTGGTGGTCGCGACCGCGGCTGCGTCCTGCTCGAAGTCGAGGGCGAAGTCCGGGTTGACCGACTGGTTCTGGGACTCGTTGCCTGCCTCGGCGGGCATGCCGACCACCAGCATCACCTTCGCGGTCTGCCCGGCGCCGAGGTGGGTCGACTGGAGCTCGGTGCCCGGCGCGGCCAGGTTGTTGGTGAGGTCCACGATGGCGCCCGAGGCGTCGTTGACCTCCACGCGCACGTACGCCTGCATGTCCGGGGCGGTCTTCGTCCAGTTCCCGAGGTACACCTGCAGGGTGCCGCCCTGGCTGGTCGGGTTCTTCGCGTAGAAGGTGGTGGTGAGTTCTCCGCCAGGGATCAGCTCGCCCTGGAAGTCGGGGATCAGGGACATGTCGCCCCAGGTCGAGTTGTCCGCGGAGTACTGAAGGGCAGTGGGGTCGGCGTGCGCGGCGGCGGGCATCACCAGTGCACCGAACGCTGCCAGGAACAGTGCAAGTATCGCGCCGCCAAAGGCAGTGGTCAGCCGCTTGAGGCCGCCGGGTGCGCTGATGGTAGTCGTCATGGCGCGGAGCCTAATGTGGCGAGTGACCCAAGCGTTCAGTTTCGGTTAAACAATCTTGTCCGCTGAACGCAGGACAATTGTGCACGCTGTGTTGCCCCCGGCGGCGTGAAATGCGCACGTGTGCCGAGGGTGCGTTCGGGGGAGTAAGGTATCGGGGTCCGAAAGAGTCGAGGGAAGAGGAGGTGTGGCTTGCCGTGAAGAGCCAACCTCCGAGTACCTACCGAAGTCGCCGCTAGCCCGTCGGGCACCCCTGCCCACGCCAGGCGACTTCTCCGATCACACCCGCGCCGCTCCAGTCCGCGGCACGCGCCCGTGCATCCGACTCATGCGAAAGCCGCCCTCATGCGTGAAAAGCGACCCTTCCGTCCGCTGCTTCCCAGCCGATCCGCCAACCCCTCGAGCGATCTGATCGTCCCCGAGCACTCGATGGCTCCACACCCGACGCCGCCCGCCCCCGCGGTGGTGCCGGTGGAGGCAAGCGTGGTCAACAGTGCGGTCTACCGCGACGGCGCCCGGATCGAGACGCCCGCCAGCCTGGCCGAGGCACTGCGCAGCCTGCCGGACGAGTCATCCATGGCGTGGATCGGGATGTACCGGCCGGACGAGGAGCAGCTGCAGGCCGCAGCCAAGCAGTTCGGGCTGCACGAGCTGGCCGTCGAGGACGCCATCGTCGCGCATCAGCGGCCCAAGCTCGAGCGTTACGGTGACACCCTGTTCGTGGTGCTGCGGGCCGCCCGGTACCTGGACGAAACCGAGCGAGTCGACTTCGGTGAGCTGCATGTCTTCTGTGGTCCGACGTTCGTGATCACGGTGCGGCACAGCGAATCGCCGGACCTGTCCGCGGTGCGCAGACGAATGGAGAACGACCCGGAGCTGCTCAAGCTCGGTCCGGAGGCGGTGCTCTACGCGATCCTGGACGCGGTGGTCGACGGGTACGCACCGGTGGTCGCCGGACTGCAGAACGACATCGACGAGATCGAGACCGAGGTCTTCAGCGGCGACCCGAAGGTGTCGCGGCGCATCTACGAACTCTCCCGCGAGGTCATCGAGTTCCAGCGCGCCACCAAGCCGCTGCTCGACATGCTGCGTGGGCTGTCCGCGGGTTTCGAGAAGTACAACACCGACGAGGAACTGCAGAAGTACCTGCGCGATGTCACCGACCACGCCACCACGGTGGTCGAGCGGGCGGATGGGTTCCGGCAGCTGCTCGGCAACATCCTCACGGTGAACGCGACCCTGGTGTCGCAGACCCAGAACGAGGAGATGTCGGCGCTCACCCAGGCCAGCTACGCACAGAACGAGGAGATCAAGAAGGTCTCCGCATGGGCGGCAATCCTGTTCGCCCCCACGCTGATCGGCACCGTCTACGGCATGAATTTCGACAGCATGCCGGAACTGCACTGGGTGGGCGGTTACCCGATGGCGCTGCTGATGATGGCGCTCACGTGTATCACCCTGTACACGATCTTCAAACGCCGCGGCTGGCTTTAGGAAGCGACTACAGGTCGTCCGTGCAGACGGCGAACCTGCGCTCGTCGTAGACGAATCCGCTGGGGGTGGAGCACTTCTCGACGTCCGTGACGTCGGTGATGATCTCCGCCACCCGGACGCCCTCGCGGGTGGGAGTCGCGCAGTCGATGTGGACGGGCTGATCGTCGGCCAGATCCATGCACCCGCCGACCACCCAGTCGATGTCGAGGCAGAGCGCGCCCTGCTCGTCGCCCATCAGGGTCTCGTAGTAGTAGGAGTCGGCATCGCTCACGCACTGCGCGTTGGTCGGCGCCTTCCCGATCACCTTGTAGTTCGCCGGGGCGCTGCCGCAGGGGGCCTTCGCCACGTTCGCATCTGCGACCGTGCCGGTCAGCTCGACGCACTCGCCGACCTCGACGTCGATCTCGACGGTGCCCCCAGCGTCTGCCTCCGGTACATCCGGCAACAGGGTGTCGGCCACGACGCCGCCGGCCTCGGGCACCGCCCGGCCGGTGATGTCGCTGCCGCAGGCGCCGAGCGTGAGGGCGGCGAGCATCAGGCTCGCGGCGGCGAGTCCACGCTGGAGGCGGTTGAGCGTCATAGTGCAATTGAATCACCCGGCTCCGGACCGGCCGCCGCTCGTCCCGTCCGCACCGGGAAACCCCTCCCGTCGACGGCGGGGCCGCCATACGCTGGTCGGGGAGTTTCCGTCACCGACGAGTGAGGAAGACCGATGAGCGATCACGTCTACAGCGTCACCGAGGTCGTGGGTTCCTCGAGCAAGGGGATCGACGACGCCATCGCGCAGGCGGTGGCCCGGGCGAGTTCGACCGTCCGCAATCTCGAGTGGTTCGAGGTGGTGGGCACCAGGGGACACATCCAGGACGGCGCCATCGGGCACGTCCAGGTGACCCTCAAACTGGGGTTCCGGCTCGACGCCGAATGAGCGGGTTCCCGCGCATCGACCGATGAGTTCCGGCTCCCTGCGTGGTCATAGTTACGGCAACGCCGACCACGGCGGTGCCGTGACTTGATGCCACGGCGGTGCCGTGACTTGATGCAGAGGGAGGCCGGCGGTGGCGGGCTATGTGCGGCTGGGGGACCTGAACACCTGGTACGACGAGCACGGCGAGGGCGAGCCGCTCGTGTTGCTGCACCCGGGCGGCGTCGACGCGCGCGCCTTCGGGCCGAACATCGACGGGTTGGCCCGCCGTTTTCGGCTGTTCACCCCCGAGCGTCGCGGCCACGGACACACACCGGACGCGCCCGGCCCCATCACCTTCGACCTGATGGCCCGGGACACCATCGCGTTCCTCGAATCGGTCCCGCGCGGGCCTGTCCACCTGCTCGGGTGCAGTGACGGCGCCACCGTGGCCCTGCTGGTGGCCCTGCGCAGGCCCGACCTGGTCCGGCGGCTGGTCTGCGTCGCGGGCGTCTTCCACCGGGACGGCTGGGAACCCGGGGTCGTGGATGCGGACCAGCCGTCGCCCGCCTTCCTCGCGGACATGTACGCCGAGGTGTCTCCGGACGGTGCCGGGCACCACCCGGTCGTGGTCGCGAAGCTGAACCGGATGCACCTCGAGGAGCCGACTCTGACCGTGGACGACCTGCGACGGGCCGCCGGCCGGACACTGGTGATGGTCGGTGACGACGACGAGGTGACCCTCGAGCACGCGCTCGCGCTGTACCGCGGCCTGCCGAATGCCGAGCTCGCGGTGGTACCGGGTACCTCGCACGGCCTGCTGGTGGAGAAGCCCGAACTCTGCAACCGGATCATCCTGGACTTCCTGACCACCGAACCGGTGCCGACGATGGCGCCGATCCGACGGGCGCGCGGCGCGTGACCGCGCCTGATGGAGGATCGGCGGCGGCCAGGGCGCGTTCCCTCGCCAATACCGGCCAGGTGCGCAAGTATGGGTGCGTGGAGCTGCCGCTGACACCGCCCCTGCAACCGATGCTGGCGAAGGCCGCGCCTGCGGTCCCGACTCAGCCCGACGGCGAGGAGCCGGTGTGGTCGTACGAGCCGAAATGGGACGGATTCCGCGCCATCGTCTTTCGTGACGGCGACGAGGTGGTCCTGAGCTCCCGGAGCGGAAAGGACCTGGGCCGCTACTTTCCCGAGATGATCGCGGCGGTGCGGGCCGAACTGCCTGTCCGCTGTGTGCTCGACGGTGAGCTGGTGGTGCCGCGCGAGATCGACGGCCGCACCCGGCTTGACTGGGAGGCCTTGTCGGAGCGGATCCACCCGGCCGAGAGCCGGGTCACCCTGCTGGCCGAGCAGACTCCGTCGCAGCTGATCGGATTCGACATGCTCGCGCTGGGGGACGAGGACCTGACGAAGCGGCCGTTCGGCGAGCGGCGCGACATCCTGCTCGACCATGTCGGTGGCGGCCCGTCCTGCCACGTCACCACCGCCACCACCGACGCCGCGCTCGCCCAGGAGTGGTTCCACGCCTTCGAGGGTGCCGGGCTCGACGGTGTGGTCGCGAAGAAGCTTGCGGGGCACTATCTTCCGAACAAGCGCGAGATGATCAAGGTCAAGCACGCCCGGACCGCGGACTGTGTGGTGATCGGCTATCGGCCGCACAAGAGCCAGCCGGGTATCGGATCCATGCTGCTCGGCCTCTACAACGGCGACGAGCTGCACATGATCGGCGGGGCCTCCGCGTTCACCGCGGCCAAGCGGATCGAGATGCTCGAGTTGCTGCAGCCCTACCGCGAGGGTGAGGACGTGGTGTACGACGGCGAGGCGAGCCGGTGGTCGGCGGGCAAGGATCGCCAATGGGTTCCGCTGCGTCCGGAGCTGGTGGTGGAGGTGGCGTACGACCAGATGGAGGGGGACCGGCTGCGGCACGCCGCGCGGTTCCTGCGCTGGCGGCCCGACCGCGAGGCGCGTGAATGCACCTACGAGCAACTGGAGGTCCCGGTGCGCTATGACCTGAGCGATGTGTTGGCGGGGGAGGACTGATGGCGGCTAAGGCACCGGCCATGGAACTCGACGTGGACGGCATCGCGGTCCGGCTCTCGAGTCCCGACAAGATCTACTTCCCGCAGCTCGGCGCCGAGGGTGGCAGCAAACGTGATCTGGTCGAGTACTACCGGACCATCGCGCTCTTCGACGGCGGACGGTCCGGGATCATGACCGCCCTCCGGGACAGGCCAACGCACCTGCAGCGCTTCCCGGACGGCATCGAGGGCGAGGAGATCTACCAGAAGCGACTGCCCGCCAAGCGGCCCGAGTACCTGGACACCTGCACGGTCACCAACCCCAACGGCCGCACTGCCGACGCGCTGCGGGTGCGGCACGCCGCCGATATCGTCTGGGCTGCGCAGATGGGCAACGTCACCTTCCATCCGTGGCCGGTGCGGAGTACCGACCCGGATCGGCCCGACGAGCTGCGCATCGACCTGGATCCGCAGCCGGGCACCGGGTTCGAGGAGGCCAGGGCCGTGGCGGTGGATGTCCTCGCACCGCTGCTCGACGAACTGGGGCTGGTCGGGTTCCCGAAGACCTCCGGCGGGCGCGGGGTCCACGTCTACGTCCGGATCGAACCGCGCTGGGACTTCATCGAGGTGCGACGCGCGGCCATCGCGGTGGCAAGGGAGATCGAGCGCCGCGACCCGACACGCGTGACCACCGCATGGTGGAAAGAGGAACGCGGCGAACGGATCTTCATCGACTTCAACCAGACGGCAAGGGACAAGACGGTGGCGTCGGCCTACTCGGTCCGCAAGACCCCGCGGGCGACGGTGTCGACCCCGGTCACCTGGGCGGAACTGCCGGACGTCGAGCCGGACGACTTCACCATCGCCTCCGTGCCCGAGTTGGTGGCCAGGCGCGGCGACCCGGCAGCCCGGATCGATGACATCGCGTACTCGCTGGACGCGCTGCTGGACATGGCGGAGCGGGATGCGGCGAACGGGTTGGGCGACATGCCGTATCCGCCGCAGTACCCGAAGATGCCGGGCGAACCGAAGCGGGTGCAGCCGAGCAAGGACAGGGACCGGAAATAGCGTCACGCCGGCGCCGCGACGGATCCGGCGTGAATCGTCGAGAGACTTCGAGCTCGAGGTACTAGGCTCCGAATCAGCTGTTCAGGCACGCACGAGCATCGGAGGATGCGATGACGGAGAACCCTATCGTTGACAGCAACGAGGCAATGCTGCAGATCGGCAAGGACATCTGGTGGCTGCTGCTGATCCGCGGCATATTCGCCGTCATCTTCGGCATCGTTGCGCTGGTCTGGCCGGGCGTCACCGTGTGGGCGATGGTGGTCGTGTTCGGTGTGTACGCGATCGTCGACGGCCTCGTCGAGGTGGTCCGGTCGATCCAGGCGCGCAAGATCGTCACCGGCTGGGTGTGGTGGCTGATCGGCGGCATCGTGTCCGTGCTCGCCGGTATCGTGGCCTTCGCGTGGCCCGAGGTCACCGTGCTGGTGGCCGTGTACGTGATCGGATTCTGGGCGATCCTGGTCGGCATCCTCGAGATCATGGGCTCGTTCAAGGTGAAATCCGTTGGTGGACAGTGGGTGTGGCTCCTGATCGCGGGCATTCTCGCGGTCCTGTTCGGGTTGCTGCTGGTCATCTTCCCGGTCGAGGGCGTCAGTAGCCTCGTCTGGCTGGTCGGCTTCTTCGCCATCATCTTCGGAATCGTGTTCGTGGCCGGGGCATTCCAGCTCCGCTCCGCCGCCAAGCGCGCGGGAGTGGTCTGACCGGCATGAGTAGGCGTGGCGGTCGCTCCCGCCTGCCCGCGGGCGGCGGGAGCGCACCGACCGAGATGCACGTCGACGCACAATTCCTGCCGTTGGCCGATCGGTTCTTCGCGATGTACCGGCAACCGAACAACGGTGGCGGAGCCCTGACCGCCTACGTGAACGGCGAACTGGTGCTCGACATCTGGGCCGGTTGGGCGGACCGCGACCGACGCTGGCGGCGCGACACCGTCGCCCTGTCCTTCTCCACAGGCAAGGGCGTGGCCAGCACGGTGCTGCACCGGCTGGCCGACCGAGGTGTCGTCGACTACGACGAACCGGTGGCGACGTACTGGCCCGAGTTCGCCTCGGCGGGCAAGGAGCGGATCACGATCCGGGACATGCTCACCCACCGGGCGGGCCTGCACCGGATTCGGGGGCTGGTCCGGGGCAAGACCGGGCTCCTCGACTACGACCGTGTTGTCGCCGCGCTGGCCGCGGCGCGGCCGGACCCGCGCCGGCTCAGCGGTCCCGGGTACCACGCGGTCACGTACGGATGGATCGTCGCGGAGACGGTGGCGCGGGCGACGGGTCGCAGTTTCACCGATGTGGTGCGCACCGAGATCGCGGAGCCGCTCGGCGTCGAGGAGTTCTGGTACCGGGTACCGCCCGAGCATCGGCACCGGATCGCGAAGCTGTTCCCGCACCTCAGCCCAGGCGCCGTGTCCTGGGGCATGGCCTCCTCGGTGATGACGCGGCTGCGCCCGTTCAACGGGCTCGCGGAGGCCGGCATGCCGGAGGGCTTCGACGAGCTGGTCCGTGACCCGATCGTGCACGACGCGGTGATGCCGGGCTGGAACGGCGTGTTCACCTCGCGTGCACTCGCGAAGATGTATGCGGCGATCGCGAACGACGGCGTCATCGACGGCAGGCGCTTCCTCTCCTCCGACACCATCGAGCGGATGGGCGAGGTACAGACCTTCGGTCGCGACTATGTCCTCGGGGCCCGGGTGAACTGGCGGCTCGGCTACCACCCGGTGTTCATCGCGAACCGGTCCCAGCCCAGGGCGGCGTTCGGCCATTACGGGGTCGGGGGATCGGGTGCCTATGCGGACCCGGAGACCGGCCTCGCCCTCGGTTTCGTCACCAATCGGATGGGCAACGCACTGACCGCGCTGGGCGACCTGCGCCTGGCCCGGCTCGGCGCGGTGGCGCAGAAAACGGTGCGTGGGCGTTAGTGCCCCACGGGGCAGCCGGTGCGGTGATCCGCCGGCTGAGAGGCGGATCACCTACCCGGGTCGGCACCGGCGCGACCTGGGGCGGAGCCGTCCGACCAGGCCGTCTGGGCGGAGTGGCTCCTGGCCAATGGCGAACCTGTTGTGTCTACTGGAATCGGCGACGCCTGCGAACGCGGGATCAGCCGAGCTCTTCTGCAGTCGGATGATGGGACGTGAATGCGCAAGATCGAGACCGGGACCACGAGTCGTCGGCGCTGGACGAATCGGGTCGCGACGGCCCTGATCGGTGCCGCGGCCGCAGGCACGGCGCTGGTCGTTCCCGCGCAGGCGGTACCGCTGTTTCCCGGTGGTCCCGATATTGCGCTGCCGACCCTCCCTGCCCTGCCCGGACTGCCTGCGCCTGCGGCGCCCCTCGCGCCGCTGCCTCCGGTGGAGCCGCAGGCCGGGCCCGCCAACTTCTCCGCGCCCAGCCTGAACCCGTCCGAGGGTGAGGTGGTCGGCGTCGCGCAGCCCATCATCATCCGGTTCGACGAGGCCATCGACGACCGCGCCACCGCGGAGCGGGCCATCAAGATCAGCAGCAGCCCGAAGGTCGACGGCTCCTTCTACTGGATCAACGACAGTCAGGTGCGCTGGCGGCCTGCTGAGTTCTGGCCGGCAGGTACCGACGTCGTGGTCGAGGCGGGCGGTGCGCGCTCGGCCTTCCACATCGGCGATGCGCTGGTGGCCACCGCCGACGACAACAGCAAGCAGATCACCATCACCCGCAACGGTGAGGTGGTCAAGACCATGCCGACCTCGATGGGCAAGACCGGCCACGAGACCCCGAACGGCACCTACATCGTCGGCGAGCAGCTTCGCGACATGTACATGGACTCGTCGACCTACGGTGTCCCGATCGACGCGCCGGAGGGCTACCGCACCTACGTCGAGTACGCGACCCGCATCTCCAACAGCGGCATCTTCGTGCACGCCGCGCCGTGGTCGGTGAACCAGCAGGGCAGCACCAACACGAGCCATGGCTGCCTGAACGTGAGCACCGAGGACGGCAAGTGGTTCTTCGAGAACGCTAAGAAGGGTGACCCGGTGATCGTGACGAACACCAGTGGCGGGACGCTCAACGGCTCCGACGGCCTGGGGGACTGGAACCGGTAGCGGAGTCTTCAACCGCGCGAGATGCGCGCACGATCACCGGGTGATCGTGCGCGCATCATTCGTATGAGGCCGGTTACAGATCGGGATTGGTGATACGGGCGACCGTCAGGTCGATGGACTCGATCGCGTCGGTACGCGAGTAGCCCTCCTTGTTGAAGCTCTCCCACCCGGTCAGCAGGCACCACCACAGCATCCGGCGGATCCACCGGACCTTGAGCTCCGACGAGAAGGTGCCGTCGGCCTGGCCGCGTTCGATCAGAGCGAGCAGCGGCGCGTCGACAGCGCCGAGTCCCTCCCAGAACGCCGCGTTCGACAGCGCCTGCGGGTCGCCGAAGATGAGCGAGAGCAGGGGCCCGAGGTCGAAGCACTCGTGGCTCATCCGGCGCAGCGCCGCGTCCGCGGGGCCCTCGGTTGGCCGGGACCGCTCGAGTGCCACGCGGAGCTTGTCGAGGGCGTCCTCGCCGAGTGCGCGGACCAGATCGATGCGCTCTGGGTAGTAACGGTGCAGGGTGCTGCGACCCACCTCCGCCTCCGCCGCGATCTCGCTGAGGGGGGCGGCCGAGTTCTTGCCGAGCACGTCGACGGCCGCGTCGAGTATGGCGCGACGGGTGCGTGCTTTGGTGCCCGATTCGGGGACGGTCACGGTCGACATGTCCTCACGGTAGCAGTGGATTGTTCCCAATTGGAACTTTCATTGACAAAAATGGGACGTGAATGTTCCACTGATGGACATGAGTGATTCTCCGGCGTCTGTGAGCTGGCCGAACATGCGGCTGCTGTGGTTCTTCATTCGCCCGCACCGCAAGGTGCTCGGACTCGGCCTGGTCCTGGGGTTGATCGTCACCGCTTCGGGTCTGGCGACGCCGATGATCATCAAGCACATCCTGGATACGCTCAGCAGCGATGGCTCGATGCTCACGCCCGTCCTCACGCTCCTCGGCGTGCTCGTGGTCACCGGTGTCGTCGGGTACTTCCAGTGGATCCTGCTCGGCACGTTGGCTGCGCGAGTGGTCTATGACGCTCGGGAATCCATCGTGCGCAGGTACTTCCGTTCCACGGTCGGCAGCCTGACGGCGCGGCCGTCCGGCGAACTGGTCACCCGGGTCACCTCGGACACCGTTCTGCTCAGGGAGGCGACCTCCTCGAGCTTGGTTGAACTGTTCAACGGCGTCGTCAGTGTGATCGGCACCCTCGTCCTGATGGCGATGCTCGATCTCGTCCTGTTCGGGGCGACCGTGGCCTCGCTCCTGGTCGTCGGTGCCCTCGCCCTCGTTCTCATGCCGCAGGTCGCGAAGTCGCAGCGGCGGGCGCAGGAATCGGTTGGTCGGCTCGGTGGTGTGCTCGAGGGGGCGCTGCGCGCGATCCGGACGGTCAAGTCCAGCCGCGCTGAGGCTCGCGAGGCGGAGCGGATCATCATCGACGCGAAGGACTCACAGCTGCACAGCGTCAAGGCGGTTCGGGTCACGGCTCTCGTCTGGATCATCGCGGGTGGCGGTATGCAGCTCGCGATCATCGGGATTCTCGCCTTCGGTGCGTACCGGGTGAGTACGGGGGCGTTGGCGGTCTCCGCGCTGGTCGCGTTCCTGCTGTATGCCTTCCTGCTCACCGCCCCGGTGACCGCGATGGCGCAGAACGTCGCGCTGGTCCAGTCCGGGATCGCCGCGGCGAGCCGGATTCGCGAGGTGCAGGACATGGAGATCGAGGAGCACGCTGCCGTCGAGGTCCAGCCGCTGCGGCCGTCTCCCGACGTGCCGGTGCTCGAGCTGGTCGACGTCGTCGCCCGGTACGCGCCCGGTACCGAGCCGTCCGTGCGAGGGGTCAGCGCGCAGATCCCGGCACGCGGGCACACCGCGATCGTCGGGCCGTCCGGGGCGGGCAAGACCACCCTGTTCTCGTTGCTGCTGCGGTTCCTGCACCCGGAGAGCGGTGAGATTTTGCTCGACGGCGTGCCCTACTCGGAGCTGCCTTTCGACCAGGTTCGCTCCCGGCTGGCGTATGTGGAGCAGGAGACGCCCATCGTGCCGGGCACGATCCGGTCGAACCTGCTGTTCACCCACCCCGAGGCGACAGAGGAGGAGGTGTGGGACGCGCTACGTGCGGTGCACCTCGACGAGACCGTGAGTGCGCTCGAGGACGGACTCGACAGCGACCTGTCCTCCACCAACGTCTCCGGTGGGCAGCGGCAGCGAATCGCTCTGGCGCGAGCCATCGTTCGCCGCCCGGACGTGCTGCTCCTCGACGAGGCCACGGCGCAGGTGGACGGCCGGACCGAGGCCGCGATCCACGACATGATCCGGGAGCTGTCTCAGACGGGTTCTGTGGTGACCATCGCGCACCGGCTCTCGACCGTGATCGACGCCGACACCATCCTGGTGATGGAACACGGGCGGGTGCGGGCACGCGGCACCCACGTGGAGCTGATGGAGTCGGACCAGCTCTACCGGGAACTGGTCACCGCGTTGCGAATCGGGGTCGACCTCAGGGTCGCCGTGTAGGGCGGCGGTAGGCTCGGTCGGTGGCCGTCGCAGCCTTCGATACGTCTGAGCCCGCCGCCGAACGCCGGCGGCGAGGCAAGCATCTGCGTGCCCGGATCCCGCGCGGGGCGCACGGTTCGTGGGAGCCGTCCTCGTGTCGGCCCGATCCGGTGTCGATCCTCGACCGGCAGAACGCGAATCGGATTCCCGAGCTGGTTCCGCTCAGGTTCGAGCGAATGTTGGTCTCGCCGTTCACCTTCCTGCGTGGCTCGGCCGCCATCATGGCGTGGGATCTGGCGCACTGCGCGCGAACAGACCTGACCGTGATGGCCAGCGGGGATGCCCACCTCGCGAACTTCGGGCTGTTCGCCGGACCGGACCGCCGGCTCGTGTTCGACCTCAACGATTTCGACGAGGTGCATCGCGGGCCGTTCGAATGGGATCTCAAGCGGCTGGCGACCTCGGCGCTGGTGGCGGCGACCACGAACGGTCACAGTGCGTCGGACGCGCGTGCCGCGGCACTGATCGTGGGAGCCGCATACCGGGAGACGATCCGTCACGCGGCGCAGATGCCCGCGCTGGACGTCTGGTATCTCCGGATCGAGGCGGACGCGATGCTGGCCGGGCTGCGGGATCAGATCACCGCTCGTCAGGTCGGGGCGGCAGAGGCCGTGATGGCCAAGGCGGAGCGGCGAACTCAGCTCGGCTCGCTCAAGCGGTTCGCCAGGCACGAGAACGGCCGGTTCCTCATCAAGGACGAGCCACCCCTGATCGCCCGGCTCCCGCACGAGCGGCATGCGGAGGTGACGGATCTGCTCCGGGCCTCCTTCGAGCGCTATCTCGGGACCCTGGCGGGGGACCGGCGGGAACTGGTGGAGCGCTACCGATTCCAGGACATCGCCAGCAAGGTCGTCGGGGTCGGATCGGTAGGCATGCTCGGCTTCATGGCGCTGTTCGTGGGCGAGAGCGCCCAGGACCCGCTGTTCCTGCAGATCAAGGAGGCGCAGCCGTCGGTTCTTGCGCCGTACGTTCCCGGTTCGCCGCACCGTGACCAGGGCAGGCGGGTGGTCGAGGGGCAGCGGCTGATCCAGAGCGCGAGCGATCCGTTCCTCGGATGGTTCAGCGGCCCAGGTCCGTTCGGCCGCGACTTCTATGTCCGGCAGTTGCGGGACAAGAAGGGCTCCTTCAGCATCGCCGCGATGGACCCGTCCGGGCTGCGGGCGTACGCACGGCTGTGTGCGATCGCGCTGGCCAGAGCCCACGCCCGTACCGGTGATCCGGCCGCGATTGCCGGATACCTTGGCAACGGAACCGCTTTCGATGAGGCCATCGCGGAGTTCGCGGTGGTCTACGGCGAGCAGAACCGGCTGGACTACGAGGAAGTGCGGCGTTGCCGCAGTAGTGCGGTCACGGAGACCTGAGGCTCCGTGACCGCACCACCGCGCCGCAGGCGCATCACCAGATGCGGACGCGGCGCTCGGGTTCGAGGTAGAGCGCGTCGCCGGACGTGACGTCGAACGCCTCGTGGAAGCTGTCCAGGTTGCGCACCACGCCGTTGCAGCGGAACTCCGGCGGCGAGTGCGGGTCGACGGCGAGGCGGCGGATGGCCTCCTCGTTCCTGGCCTTGGTTCGCCACACCTGCGCCCAGCCGAAGAAGACGCGCTGCAGGCCGGTCAGCCCATCGAGGGTGGGAGAGTCCTTGCCGTCCATCGCGATCCGGTACGCCTCGACCGCGATGGACAGGCCGCCGAGGTCGCCGATGTTCTCGCCGATGGTGAACTCGCCGTTGACCTTGTGTCCCGGCAGCGCCTTCGGCTCGAACTCGTTGTACTGCTCGATCAGCGCCTTGGTCCGCTTGCCGAACTCGGTGCGGTCGCTGTCCGTCCACCAGTCGATCATGTTGCCGTCGCCGTCGTACTTGGCGCCCTGGTCGTCGAAGCCGTGCCCGATCTCGTGTCCGATGACCGCGCCGATTCCGCCGTAGTTCGCCGCGTCGTCCGCGGCGGCGTCGAAGAACGGCGGCTGCAGAATCGCTGCGGGGAAGACGATCTCGTTCATTCCCGGGTTGTAGTAGGCGTTGACCGTCTGCGGGGTCATGAACCACTCGTCGCGATCCACCGGTCCGCCGAGCTTGGCCAGGTCGCGGTCGTGATCGGCGGCGTACCCGCGACGGTAGTTGCCGACCACGTCGTCCGCGGTGATGACCAACCCGGAGTAGTCCCGCCACTTGTCGGGGTAGCCGATCTTCGGGGTGAACTTCTCCAGCTTGGCCAGCGCCGCGCTCCGGGTGTCCGGGCTCATCCACTCCAGTTCGGAGATGTTGCGGCGGTACGCCTCCTGCAGGTTCGCCACCAGCTCCTGCATCCGGGCCTTTGCCTCGGCGGGGAAATGTCGCTCTACGTAGAGCTTGCCGACGGACTCGCCGAGCAGGTCCTGCACCAGGGAGACGCCGCGCTTCCAGCGTTCACGGTTCTCCTCGGTGCCGGACAGGGTGGTGCCGTAGAAGGCGAAATCCTCCGCGACCAGGTCGGCGGTCAGGTATTCGGCCCGCGAGTGGATCACCTTCCACGCCGCCCACGCCTTCCAGTCGGAGAGGGGGCGCTGCGTCCAGAGTGCGGTCAGTGCCGTCAGGAAGCTGGGCTGGCGGACCACCAGCTCCGCGAAGGTATCAGGTGTACCGCCGAGGCCGGACACCCAAGCGGGCCAGTCGAATCCGTCATTGTCGGTGGACAGGTCGGCCAGGGTGACCAGGTTGTAGCTGAGTTCGGCATCGCGCCTGCGCACCACGTCCCAGTGGCCGGCGGCGATCTGGGTCTCCAGGTCGAGGATCGTCTGCGCGTCGGTGACCGGGTCGGGCCTGCCTGCGAGGGTGAGCATCTTCCGCACGTGCTCGAGGTAGGCCGAGCGGGTCTCGGCGTAGGAATCCTCGCGGTAGTAGGACTCGTCGGGCAGCCCGATCCCGGACTGGGTGAGGTGCACGAGGTAGCGCGTGGAGTCCTTGGCGTCGGTGTCGACGTAGTTTCCGATAGCCCCGGAGACGCCGGTGCGCTGCAGCTCACCGAGCAGTCCCGCGAGAGCGGACAGATCGCTCACCGCGTCGACCGCGGCGAGCTCGCCCGCGATCGGCTCCAACCCGGCCCGCTCGACGGCGTCGGCATCCATGAACGAGCTGTAGAGGTCGCCGATCCGCTGCGAGTCGGTGCCCTCCTCGCCGCGGGCCTCCGCGGACTCGGTGATGATCGCCCGCACGTCGACCTCGGCCTGGTCGTAGAGCGTGCGGAAGGCACCGTCCACCGCTCGGTCGGCGGGGATCACGTAGTCGTCCAACCATTTGCCGTTGACGTGGACGAACAGGTCGTCCTGCGCGCGGATGCCCTGGTCGAGGTGGGTGAGGTCGATTCCGGAAGCGGGCGTCGTCATGCCTCTATTTCTACCGCGACGCCGCCGACCGTGCGTGAGTTGTACCCCGGTGGGGGGTGAAACACGCGCACGGGCGCGCAGCGCTACACCCCGATGTTGATGGCGCCGAGGTATCCGTCGCCTGCCCAGACGGCCGTCACCATGCCGGACTCATCGAAGATGCCGTCGCCGGCGTTGTCGACGTTGTTCGCCCGCCCGGTGTGCTCGTTGTACGGTGCCGACGCGTACACCTCGTCGATGAGCCCCTCCTCGAAGTAGAGCTGCGAGGTGAGCACGGTGGCCTTGTCCACGTGCACCTTGAGGTGGATGTGCGTGGTGCGGCCCTGGTACCAGCCGGGGAAGATCGTGGTGAACCTCGCGATGCCGTCGGCGTCGGTGGTCTGCGCTCCGCGCAGGTAGGTGCCGTCGTCGGTGGTGGCCGACTCGCTGTCGCCCTTGCTGTACGAGCCGTCGGAGTAGTCCGTCGTGTTGCCGCCGGGACCGCCGGGAACACTCCCACCCGCACCGCCGGGCCCACCCTCGGGAGGCCGCCCTTGGCCACCTTCGGGAGGCCCACCAGGGCCGCCCTCGGGGGGAGCGCCGTTGGCGCCCTGCGAACCGGATTCGAAGCCGGAATACAGGCCGCCCGCGTCGCAGTGCCAGATCTCCACGACGGCATTGGCTACCTCGCCGCCCGAGCCGTCGGGGGTGCACTTTTGCAGATCCTGCACCCGGACGGCCAGGTCGAGGGTGGCGCCGGGCCGGTCCTCACGCAGGTCGTTGCGGATCGAGTCGACGTCGAACCAGTACGGGCCCTGCGTCTCCTCGGTGGTCATGACGCACTGTGGGGCCCGGGCGAGCAGGGCGGTCACATCGCCGCTCGCGGCGACCGCCGTGCCGGTGGCGGACGCCGAGGCGCTCGTCGTGGTCCCGCCGGAGCCGTTGCCCGTGCAGGCCGCGATCAGCCCGCTGAGTCCGACTGTCCCGCCAAGGGCCAGCGCTCGCCGTCGGCTGACGCGGGCGCGGCTGCGCTCGATGTCCTCGTTCACGTTGATCTCCGCTCGGTGTAGATGGTGTTCACCATCGTCGAGCGGGTAGCTGTGAGAACCCTGGCAGCGGGCTGCGAGGTGCCTGGGCGCGGGTGCGGTCAGCGCGGCGGGACCATGGTCGGGGCCTCGAACGTCACCGAGAACCGATCCTCGATGTTGCTCTCGAACTCGTCCTCGCACCGCTGCTGGGCGGCCCGGTTGTTGCCCGCCTCACGGAGGCAGTCGACGAAGTCCTGGCCGCCGACCTTGTGGAACAGACCGATCCCGACCACGACGAGCACGATCGAGATGATCAGCCCGGCGAGGCCGAGCAGGATGCCCGTGAGGGCAACCCCGCCGTTGGTGGCCTGCCTCTTCTTGTACAGCGATCGGCCCACGAGGCCGACGATGATCGCGACGGCCCCGAGCAGGATGCCGCCGATGATGGTCCACACGGTCAGCACCGAGAAGATGCCGAGGACGAGCGCGGTGATGCCCGCGCCGTTGCGGGGCTGCGCGGGCGGCTGTGGGTACGGCTGCGCCGCATACGGCTGACCTGGGTAGGGCTGGCCGGGGTAGGGCTGACCCTGGTACGGCTGGCCTGGGTAGGGCTGACCGGGGTAGGGCTGACCTTGGTACGGCTGGCCGGGGTACGGCGGCTGCCGGTCATCCGGCGGCGGGGTTCCCTCCGGGGGGTTCGGCGGCTGCTGGTCGTCCGGCGGCGGGGTTCCGTTCGGTGGCTGATTCGTCATCGTCTCTCCTCGGATTCACCCATGGGCACCGGAAAAGCCAAGTCACCCGCAGACTAGTCGCGTCGGAGGTCCGATAGACCGTATTGCCGCGACCCCGGTCAGCGCAGCTGGACGCTGGCTGCCGCCCGCGCGAGCAGGCGTCCGGAGGGATCGACGAGTCGCGACTCGATCAACGCCAGCCGCCGCCCGGCCCGGAGTACCTCGGCCTCGGCGCGGATCGGGGGGCCGTCGGACGCGGGGGATCGGACGAAATCGATCCTCAGGTCGAGCGGCTCGTAGCCCTGACCGGGGGCGGTGAGCGTCTGTGCGGCCAGACCCGTGATCAGGTCGGCCGCGGAGATCAGCACCCCGCCCTGAATGGATCCGAGCGGGTTGCTCATCCAGTTCCGCGGCGCGAACTCGCCGATCACGCGCCCCCGGGCCACCTCGGTCAGCCCCATGCCGAGCAGTCCGGCGAGCGGACCTCGTGCCAGCGCGTCGCGTCCGATACTCTCCACGATCTCCAGACCGGGGTGGTCGGCGAGCTCGGCGGCGTCCGCGACCGGTTCGGCGGCCTCGACGGGCAGGGCGTCGCCCCGGAGCACGGCCTCGGCGTTGGCGGCCTCTCGGGTGACCACCATTCCGCGGGTCTGCAACGCCATGAGCACCTCGCCGTCGGGTCCGCGCATGTCGCCGGTGGCCAGTCCGGTGCCCGCCGCGCTGTCGATCCGGACCGCCTTGCCCCTCGCCTCGATGGTGCCGCTCGCGGGCAGTGGACCGGCGAGAGCGGCCACCACCTGCGACAACACCACCTGGGTTCCCTCGGGGACCGCGTTCCCGATCGCGCGGCCTGGCACGTTGTCGGCCAGCACCCCGATCGACCCGAGGACGGTCCGGCCGCGATGGTCGTGGAACCGCGGGCCGACCTCCTGCCGGAACCGGATCAGGCCGGGGGCGAGCTCGACGGCCTGCACGCCCATCAGCTCGTTGAGCCGGTCGATCCGCTGGTTCTCCGTGGTGGTCATGCGTCTTCTCTATCACCGGGGCCGCGCCGGTCGGCCGCGCGGTCCCGGTCAGCGGCTGAGCCGACCGGCGGGCCGATCAGCCGCCGAGGCGGCCGTGCATCTCCCAGACCAGCACCTCGGCCGGCGCGTCGGCGGACAATCGCTGACCGCCCGACGCGGTGAGCCGGACCGCGTCACCTTCGGACAGGATCCCCGCGCCCTCCAGTGACACCTCGCCCTCGGCGACGAAAAGATGCAGGTAGGGGGCCTCGGGGAGCTGTACGGAGCCGCCCGGCTGCAGGCGCGCCACATGCAGCGCAGCGCCGCTGTTCGCGATCGTGATGGCCGACTGGTTCCGGTGTGCGGGCATGCCGGAGGCCACCGGCACCAGCCCGCCGCGCATCAGCTCGTCGTCGATCTCGAGCTGCTCGTAGCCGGGGCTGATGCCCGGCTCGTCGGGGAGCACCCACATCTGGATGAATCGAACCGGCTCGGCATGCTCGTCGTGCTGGGATCCGGCCAGGCGCCAGGAGTCGTTCTTCTCCGAGTGCAGGATGCCGGTGCCTGCGCTCATCCGCTGGGCCAGGCCCGGGTAGATGACGCCGGAATGCCCGATCGAGTCCTGATGCACCAGCGATCCCCGCAGCACCCAGGTGACGATCTCCATGTCCCGGTGCGGATGGGTGTCGAAGCCCTGGCCCGGCATCACGATGTCGTCGTTGTTGACCATCAGTACGCCGTGGTGGGTGTTGTCCGGGTCGTAGTGCTGCCCGAACGAGAAGGAGTGCTTCGAGTCGAGCCAGGAGATCCGGGTCTTCATCCGATCGCCCGCGCGGTGGATGTCGACGTGCGGTGTGGTGGGTGCCGTCATGGGCGTCCTCCTTTGTGGTGCTTCGGGTTTCCAGAGTACGAGGGCGTCAAGGACTCGGTGCACAGTTGTCGGCTCCGATGCGGGACCGTTGCATGTCGGACCCGGTTCGGTGTGCGCGACCCGGGTTGTCGATCATCCTCGATCTCCTTGAAAAGGGTTGCTGTCCAAACGGATCCGCGCTTGGTTGCGGACTCACCTGATCGCGGCATGCATCTCCCAGATCAGCAGCTCCGTGGGTTCGGCTGCTGTGTACTGCTGGCCGCCGATCCCGGTGAGCCGCAATGAATCCCCCTGGTCGAGTCGTCCGAACCCCTCGACCTCGCCGGATCCGCGCGCGACGAACACGTGGACGTACGGCGCGTCCGGCATTGTTACCGACTGTCCAGTTTGCAATCTGGCGGCGTGCAGCCCCGCGTGCCGGTTGTTCAGGCCGATCGCGGCGTGATCGCGGTGCCGGGGCAGCCCCGACGCCACCGTGACAAGCCGGCCGCTGTCGAGTTCCGCGTCGATGGGTAGTTCCTGGTAGCTGGGCTCGATGCCGAACTCGTCCGGCGGGATCCACATCTGCACCACGTGCACCGGCCCGGTGCCCCGGGTCCCGTCCGCCCGCCAGCGGTCGTTGCGCTCGGAGTGCATGATGCCGCGGCCCGCGCTCATCCGCTGCGCGAGTCCGGGGTGGACCACCCCCGAGTGCCCCTCGGAGTCCTGGTGGACCAGGGATCCGCTGAGCACCCAGGTGATGATCTCGGCGTCCCGGTGCTGGTGCATGTCGAAGCCGGACCCGGCGTCGACGATGTCCTCGTTGTTGACCACCAGCAGCCCGTGCGCGTTCGCGGCCAGGTCGAAGTTGCCCGCGAAGGGGAAGCTCTGCCAGGACTCGAGCCAGCCGTAGCGCTGGTGCGCACGGTCGCCCGCGCGTTGGACCGCGATCGACGGCATCGCTACGCCAGCGTCTCGTGGGCGGCGGGGATCGAGCCCAGCCGTCCGGCCTGGAAGTCCTCGAATGCCTGGATGACCTCCGCCTTGGTGTTCATCACGAACGGCCCGGCCATCGCGACGGGCTCGCGGATCGGCCTGCCGCCGAGGATGAAGACCTCGAGGGACTCGGTCCGGGAGTCCTGGGTGTCCGCGGCCGAGACGGTCAGCGTGTCGCCGCGTCCGAACACCGTGGTCTGGCCCATCCGGACCGGCCTGCGCTCGGCGCCGACCGTGCCCTCGCCCGCGAGGACGTACGCGAGCGCGTTGAACTCGGGGTTCCACGGCAGGGTCAGCCGGGCCCCCGGTGCGATGGTCGCGTGCACCAGGCTGATCGGGGTGTAGGTGGAGCCGGGGCCCTGGTGGCCGTCGACCTCGCCCGCGATGACGCGGACCAGTGCGCCGCCGTCCGGCGAGGACAGCAGCGCGACCTTGTTACCGGTGATGTCCTGGTAGCGCGGCGCGGCCATCTTGTTGTCGCGGGGCAGGTTCACCCACAGCTGCACGCCGTGGAACAGGCCCCCGCTGATCACGAGGTGTTCGGGTGGGGTCTCGATGTGCAGGATGCCGCCGCCCGCGGTCATCCACTGGGTGTCGCCGCCCCCGATCGTGCCGCCGCCACCGTTGGAGTCCTGGTGCTCCATGATCCCGTCGATCATGTACGTGACGGTCTCGAAGCCGCGGTGCGGATGCCATGGGGTGCCCTTGGGCTCACCCGGCGCGTAGTTCACCTCGCCCATCTGGTCCATGTGGATGAACGGGTCGAGGTGCTTCATGTCGACGCCCGCGAACGCGCGGCGCACCGGGAAGCCCTCGCCCTCGTAGCCAACGGGGGCGGTGGTCACGGCCAGCACCGGCCGCGCCGCGGATTCGGGCGCGGTCTCGGTGATGCGCGGCAGGGCGAGGATGTTGTCGACGGTCACGGCAGGCATGGGGCGCTCCTCCGACTCGGTTAGTTGATTGTTCAACTAGTGCATCTGACTCAACACCCGCGGGGTGGAGGTATTCCCGGCGCGGCCGTCCGCCGCCGCCAGCCGGTCAGGAAGCCTGCCGGACGGCGAACACCGGGAACCGGCCGTCCTCGGCGGTGGGCCGGAACTCGACGCGGACGTCCCGGTCGGTCCCAGCCGGGACCTCGCCGTCGATCCACGTGTAGATCCGCGGGCCGTCGTCGAGCTCGACGATCCCGACGGCCGAGGGCGCGGAGTCCGCGCGCGCCTCGTCCGGCCGATGATCGGCCACCTTCCACGACACGATCGACCCGGCGCCGGAGGACGCCACCGGGCGGAGTTCGGCGCCCTGGCAGGACGGGCAGGATGCCGTCATCGGCGAGAGCAGTGCTGCGCAGCGCACGCAGCGATTGATCATCAGCGAGGACGGGTTGACCGGCGCCGTGCCCTGCGCGGTCATGCCGCGACCCTCGGCGGCCATGCCAGCACGGTCCTCATGGCGTGCCCGAAGCCGTGCGGGTCGCCGACCGGCCATTCGTGGGAGCCGGCGACCGTGAACACCGGCGGACGACGAAGCGCCGTGCGCAGCGACTCGAGGCCTGCCCGCGGGATCACCTGATCGCCGCGAGCCCAGAGCAGCGTCACCGGGAGGCCGCGTTCCGCCAGGCGGTCGAGTTGGCGCGTCTGGTCGCCGCCGCCGGTCGTGGCGCGCCATTCGTGCGGCAGTCCCGCCCGGATCGGGTCCCCGTTCTCCGCGGCGCGGAGGCCGACGCCGCCGCCGATCGAGTTGACGAGAACGAGGCGGGCCACGTGGTCGGGGAGGTCGTGGGCGGTCTGGATGGCGACGCCGCCGCCGAAGGAGTGCCCGACGAGGGTGACCGGTTCGGTCACGCCGACGGAGTCGATGAATCGGCCCAGCCACCGGGCGTGACCGGCGGGGTGCCGCTCACCGCGTGGGAGCTCGGCCGTCCCGCCGAACCCCGGGAGCGAGGGCGCGAACACGCGCGCGCCGTTGCGGGCGAGCCGTTCCAGTGACCGCCGGTACGTGCGATGGCTCGAGCCCCATCCGTGCAGGAAGACCAGCGGCGGGCCCTCGCCCGCGACGCCGTAGGCGAGGGAACGCCCGTCGAGCTCGGAGTCCAGCGAGGTCAGCGCGGGGCGCGGATCGGGATGGAGGATGCGCGGGGGCGGGGGCTGGTGGTGCGTCATCGGAACCTCGACGTGCTCGGCAGTGGTGTGGATCACACTGTTCTCTCGGGCGGCCCGCGGGACCACGGTGGAAACACGGGGGCACGTACCTGTTTCTCGCGGGGCACGGCGCGGCGACGTGAAACCCGACGGTTCCCCGCGGTGATCGGCCATAGTGGGTGCGTGGCCGCCAAACGAACACGCACCGCCGCCGTGGGACTGGCGGTATCCGCCGTCGGACTGCTCGCCGCCGGCTGCACAGATGGGTCTGACGCGCACGCGGGGACCGGTGCTCCCCCGGGGATCAGCACTCAGGCCACCGGGACGGTCAGCGGGACGCCGGACACCCTGAGCGTGGTGCTCGGTGTGCAGACGCAGGCACCGGACGCGGCAGGCGCCCTCCAGGACAACGCGAACAGGGCGAACGCCCTCATCGACACCCTGAAGGAGAAGGGGGTGCAGGCGGAGGACATCCAGACCAGCGGGCTGTCCGTGCAGCCGACATATGAGCCGAACTCCTCGGCGATCACCGGCTATCAGGTGACGAACCAGGTGACGGCGACCGTGCACGATGTCAGCGCGGCGGGCGGGCTGATCGATGCCGCCGCGGCCGCGGCGGGCGATGCCGTCCGGGTCCAGCAGACCTCCTTCTCCATCGCCGACGACAGCGACCTGCGCGCGCAGGCCAGGGCCGACGCGGTGCGGCAGGCGCAGGCCCAGGCGAGGCAGATCGCGGAGGCCGCCGGGGTCGGCCTCGGCGAGGTCCGGTCGATCACCGAGGTGCCCGTCACCGGGCCGACCCCGTACCCCGGTGCCGCTCTCGACCGAGCCCCCTCGACGCCGATCGAGCCGGGCAGCCAGGAGCTGACGGTGTCGGTCGCGGTCGTCTACGACATCGACTGAGCGCGCGCCCTTTTCCTCACAGTCTTCTCACACTCGCGCCACCCCTGTGCCAGAGATTTCCCGTACGGTCCGGCCTATGGTTGCCGCACATGCGAGTTCGAGACGTGGGCCGTGGGTGATCGCCGCGGTGACGGCGCTCCTCGCCGCCGCCGTCGGGGTCTATTTCCTGGTCTCACCGGAGGGGGAGTCGACGCGAACCGTCGCGATCGTCAACGAGGACGCGGGCGCGGTGGTCGACGGCAAACCGATGAATGCGGGTGACCAGGTCGTCGCGGCACTGCAGGAATCGGGTGACTTCGAATGGGCGACGGTATCGGTCGATGAGGGGTCGGCCGACACGTATCTGGCTTCCGTCACGATCCCGGCGGATTTCTCCGACTCGGTGAACTCGCTCTCCACCAATGCGCCCCGGCAGGCGGAACTCGCGGTGCACTACAACGGTGACGGCTCGCCAGCGGACACGGAGTCGATGTCGGCGTTGATGGCGACCGTCTCGGATCAGACCGGCGCGCAGGGCATCAAGGACGTCCTGGCCGGGATCGCTTCGGCGCGGGCGCAGTTGCAGCAGACGCTCTTGCCGTCCCAGCTGCTGACGGCGGCGACCACCGCCGCGGACAAGCAGGTCCAGCAGCTGCTCGGTCAGGCCGACCAGGTGTTGCCGCTCCTTGCCACGGCGAACGACGGCGCCAACCAGCTCGTCGACGTCGCCGGGCAGGTCTCGGCGATGGTGGACGGCGCGGCGGGCCCCGCGACCGAGGTGTCCGGGCGATTGACCGAGCTCGGCGTCACCCTCGGCGACGTCACCCGCTCCACCGAGCAGCTGCAGGGCGGTCTCGACGCCGCGGCCGCGACCCTGCGTGCCACCGGGCTCCAGCCCGAAATGGTGCGGACGCTGGAGCAGACCAAGACCGATCTCGCGCTGGTGTCCGGTCAGCTGACGGCGATCACCGGGCTGCTGAGCGCCGACGCCGGGCCCGACACCGACCTGGGCGGCGCGCTGCGCAGCGGGCTCGGCCAGCTGCAGGACGTGTCCGCGCAGCTCACCGATGCCGGCAACCAGCTCCAGGCCGGGATCGGCCCCATCGCGGAGCAGGCGCCCGCGCTGCTGGGCACCACCAAGGACCAGATCCTCACCGGCGTCAGCCAGCTCAAGTCCGTTTCGACGCAGATCGGGGAGCAGCTGACGAAGGGGGTCAACGCGATTCCCGCCCGCAATGCCGCGCAGCAGGATCGGATCTCGACCGTGCTCAGCGCGCCGGTCGCGGTGGTCCAGACAAGCGGATCCGACGGCGGGGTCGAGCTGTTCACCGCCAGGAACCTCGCGATCGTGTTCGCGGCGACCACCGCGGCGCTCGCGGGCGCACTGGTGTGGTCGCTGCGGCGGCGCCCGTCGGGTTCGCCCGCGACCCCCTGACACCGAAGGCGGGATCGCCTCGACTATCAGGCGATCCCGTCGAGCTCCACTCGGCACAGTTCGGCGGACCGGGTCGGATCGTCCGGGTCGGTGATCAGCCAGCCGCCGCCCAGATCGTCGTCCACGGCCAGGCCCTCCACCTTGCGCACGCTGGGCCGGCCGTCGGATTCGAGCAGCCGGGTCCAGCGCACCGAGAGCGGGTCCCCCACGCCGTCGATCAGGCCGACCGCCGCACCCGCGACCGGACCGTCGGCGATGGCATCGTCCGTTAGCTCGGCGGCGGCGAGGAACATCGTGCGGTCGTGGGAGAGGACGGCTGCGTCGGTGACGCCGAGGCCGACCCCGTCCAGCGTGCCGAGCTCGAACCAGGTGAACCCGAGCACCTGCGGACGGTCGCCGTCGAGGACACCCAGCGGCAGATCCACGCACGCACTCGCCGCGGAGCCGGCGCCACGATGGAACAGCCGCAGCCGTGATCCGTCTACCGCGGCCCCCTCGATGTTGGGCCGATCGGCGAGACCGAGCGCGAGTCGGACGCTGTCATATATCGCCGGGAACTCGTGCAGGGTGACGGAGCCGTCGTCGGGGTCGATGCGCGCGAGCGTGCAGCGGTTCTCCAGTGATCCGGAGCCCAGCAGTCGGATGCTGCCGTCCGGGGCGCGCAGCGCCGACTCGAAATCGGGCTTGTCCTTCTTGGCGAGCGCCACGCCGTCACCGCTGAGCGGCAGCCGGGTGACGCCGAGTCCGGGCAGGTCGATCCAGGCGGCACAGAAAGCGTCGTCCTGAACCGCCAGCAGGCGGTCGCCGACACGCACCAGCGCCGAGCCCGCGCGCACACCGGGCAGGGGATGTGCCGCGACGAGGCGGGCGCTGAGTTCCGATCGCACCGTCAACACAGTAGGGGAGCGCGGTTCAGGCGTTCCGATCCCAGCGGGCCGGGTCGGACTCGAGCGCGGACCGGTCCCAGTTGCCCATCGACGCGGCGGCCTCGTAGGTGCTCTGCAGGAACTCCATCAGCGCGGCGTCCGGGTCGGCGGCGGTGCGCACGGCCTCGTACGGCAGCACGAACTCGCCAAGCTCGGCGCTGTAGTGCGCCTGAGCGGGGCCGACCGGATGGTCGGCGAAACCGTCCGGCGCCGGGTAGGCGTAGGAGTAGAAGCCGCCCTCCTCGCCGCCGCCGGGCCAGAACCCGCAGCTGCTCAGCTCGCGGGAATAGCCCTCGACCATCACCCAGTCCGCGCAGTTCGGGGCACCACCGGGGTGGACGGGCGCGCCGCGCCCGGAGAACCGGGTGCAGGCCAGATCCATCGCGCCCCAGAAGAAGTGCACGGGCGAGCACTTGCCGACGAAATTCGAGCGGAACCGGGTCAGCACCCGGTCGGCCTGGACCAGCTGTCGCCAGAACAGGTTCGCGGCCGCGGCGTCGTACGAGGCGTGGACCTCGTCCTCCGCGAAGGGGATCGCCGTCACGACCTCGTTGGGGGCGGCCTGGATCCGCACCTCGACGCCCAGTTCCCCGAGCGCCGCCACGGTCTGGGCGTAGAACACGGCCACCGACTTCGGCTCGAGCGCGATCCGGCGCGCGCCGCCGTCACTGGTGCGCATGCGCAGCTCGTGGTCGCAGAAGTCGAACTCGATCTCGAGGAGCCGGGAGCCGCACGGGATGGCCGAGGTGGTCAGCCCCCTGGCGGTGACGTACAGCGTCACCTGCCACCAGTGGTTGAGCAGCGGCGCGTGCTGTAGCCGGATCTTCCCGACGATCTGCGTCCACATGTGCAGGGTGTCGCGGGTGTCGGTCCAGTCGTCGAGGCGCAGCGCGGGCCACGCGTCGGTCGCCGTCGTCTCGGTCATCGTGGCTCCCTCGGTGAATGCTCCCCGGAATCGTCGATGCCCATCCGAGTCTGCCACCGAGTGCCCCGCGCCCGAAGTCTTCTCGCGGCTGCCGTGGCCCACGCGGCGCCTCGCTGCGTTGTCGGAGTCCCAGGTAGAACCCCGCTACCTGGGACTCCTCCGCCTGGCGATGCATCCACGTGGATCCCCGGCAACCATCGATGGACTTCGGGCACGAGACACTAGACTCGGATCCGTGGCCCACACCGAGTCCTCGTTCACCGGCAAATACGGCACCCGGATCGACTACGACGTCTGGACGCCGGACGGCGAACCGCGCGCGGTCCTGATCCTCGCGCACGGCTTCGGTGAGCACGCCCGCCGCTACGACCATGTCGTCGAACGCCTCGTGGGCCTTGGCCTCGTGGTGTACGCACCCGACCATCGCGGCCACGGTCGCTCGGGCGGCAAGCGCGTCGAGCTCAAGGACTGGTCGGACTTCACCGACGACCTGCGGCGGCTGTTCGGGATCGCCGCCGCCGAGCATCCCGGACTCGACCGGTACCTGCTCGGCCACAGCATGGGTGGCGCGATGTCGCTGACCTACGCGCTCGATCACCCCGGCGACCTGGCCGGCCTGATCCTGTCCGCCCCTGCGGTGGACGTGACCACCGGGGTGCCTCGAGTGGTGGTCGAGGTAGGCAAGGTTCTCGGCCGGTACGCGCCCCGGGTGCCCGTCGAGTCGCTGGACGCAAATCTGGTCTCCCGCGATCCGGCTGTGGTGGCCGCCTACAACTCCGACCCGCTGGTGCACCACGGCAGGGTTCCCGCCGGTATCGCCCGCGGGATGATCGTCAACGCAGAGTCGCTGCCCAACAGGCTGCCGACACTGCAGGTTCCGTTGCTGCTGCTACACGGCAGCGAGGACGGGCTGGCGAACGTGAACGGCAGCCGGATGATCGCCGACATCGTGGGCTCCCCGGATCTGACGTACACCGAGTACGACGGCCTGTTCCACGAGGTGTTCAACGAGCCGGAGCGGGAGCAGGTGCTCGACGACGTGGTCGAGTGGCTGGAGTCGCGCCTCAAGGGATGAGAGCCGTGGTCACCGGCGCAGAGGCACTCCGGAGTCGGATGCCAGGTACCCCACCCTGCGCTGCACGGCCGCGATCTCGCGTACGCCGTCGCCCAGCAGGCTCCGGTTCAGGGGCGACAGCTCCGGCATGGTGACGATGTCGCCAGGGGCGAGACCCGCGGTGATCTGATCCACCTGGTGGGTCAACCGCAGCCGCTGGAGCAGTGTGAACACCTCGGTGAGGATTGTCGTATCCCGTTCTGTGAGTAGGCCGTTCCCCGCCGCGGCCCGCAACCTACCCGGCGTCGAGGCGGCGGTGGCCCCCACCGTCATGCCACCCCACCGGGCGAGGTTGACGATCGGTGTCAGTGCGTGCGTCTTGAGGTCGAAGGTGCCCCCGCGTCGCGAGAGCACGTCCCGCAGCGAGCGGGTGCGTGCGCGCCCGGCCAACGCATCACGCAGCTGCAATCGCAGGGCATCGGGATGGTCGGTCCGCATGTTCCGGTAGGCCGCCGGGACGGTGTGCAGAGACCGCTCGCCCCACACCACGCGCCCGTCCAGAAGCAGCGACGACATGACGAGCCCACGGTCCTGCAGCGGATCGTCCAACCAACGTGCTGCGGTGCGGCGCCAGCCGGAGACCGACCGCGCGAACCTCGGTGTGCTCGCGACCGCACCATTCGCGTCGGCGGGCAGCCCACAGTCGTCGAGGGTGACATGCACGGTCGCCGCCATCCTCATGAGACGTCCCGACTCGGGAGACAACTCGGGCACCCAGGACAGGGCGCTCTCGATATCGGATGACGGCATCGCCTCGCGGCGCGCGATGCTGCCGAGCGAGAGCCAGGCGAATCCCGTCCGCGGCAGGTCCTCGTCGTCCGCCAACGCGAACTCCACAGCGCGTCGAACGACGCTGTCGATGACCACCGAGAGGATCCCGCTGGTCGCCGATGCCTCGGTGCCGCCGCGGAACAGGTCCACCACCAGATCGGGGATTCCAGAGCAGACTTCCTGTAGCGCAGCGGGGCTCGGTGACAGCGCGATCGATCGGCGCAGGACAAAACTCTTGCGGGTGGCCGCGGCGAGCAGGTCCGCCTCCTCGAGGACACCCAACACCGCGCCACGGATCGTGAGTACCGGCATGTGCCGTAGGCCGCTCTCGAGCATGTCCATCAACACGGTGGCGGCCAACCTGTCCTCCGTGACGGTCTGGGCAGGCGTACTCATCACCTCCGACACCGGGGTGCTCAGGTCCACCCCGGCGGCCACCACCCTGGTCCTCAGGTCCCGGTCCGTGAAGATCCCGAGGTCGCCACCCGGCAACGGGATCAGGATGTAGGAGCTGCGGCGTTCGCTCATCTGCCGGACGGCGTCGCGCACGGAGGTCCCCGGCCTGGTGAGGGCCGGTTCGCCTCGCACCAGATCGCCCACGGCGCGTCGGGACGGGATCTGTTCGACCGGTACGGGAGTCGCGCCGGTGGCCTTCGCCGCAGCCTCCGCGAGAAAGGCCAGGCCGGCTGGCCTGGCGAACAATGGCCGCACGAGTTCCCCTGGCAGGCGGGACACCGTGGTGGGTTGGCTCGCCCTGGCGGTGAAGCCGAGGTCGGAGCCGGTCAGCAGCGCCGAGTAGCCGAACACGCCACCTGGATAGACGGTGTCCATGGGGACACCGTCTATCCCGTCGTCGTGCGGGTGCAGGAGCGTGACCTGTCCGCTACGCACCACCCAGATCACATCAGCGGGCCGCTGCGTGGAGTCGAGAATCACTGCACCCGTTAGGTATTCATCCGTGACCGCCGCGCCTGCCAACTCGGTGAGCTCACCCGGCGTCAGGTATTGGAACGGTGGGTGCTTCGAGAGGAAGGTCGCGGTGTCGAGCTCGAGGTCCACGTCGTCACCCTGGGGGGTTGCGAATGAGATCCGCGCACTTCTCCGCCATGGTCATGACCGTGATGTTCGGGTTGACGGCAGGCAGTTTCGGCATCGCCGACGCGTCCACCACCCGCAGGCGCTGTATGCCCTTCACCCGCAGCTGCGGATCCAGCACGGCGAGCGGGTCCTCGAACGACCCCATTCGCGCGGTTCCCGCGGGGTGGTAGACGGTGTTGTGTGTCTTGTGGACGTAGTCGAGCAGTTCCTCGTCGCTCACCGCCGCTGGTCCGGGCGCCAGTTCCCGTGCCACCCAGCTTTGCAAGGGATCTTGCTCGGCGATCTTGCGCGCCAACCGAATACCCGCCAGCATCACGGTCTCGTCGTGGCCCTCGGGATCGGTGAAGTATCGCGGATCCACCTTCTGCCGGTCCCGGAAATCACGCGAACGGAGCCGCACCGTGCCGCGGGATCGTCCTTGCGTCACATTCGGCGTGAGACAGAATCCGTTGTCGGTGGTGGGATATCCCCACCGCAGCGTGTTCATGTCGAAGGGCACGCTGCCGTAGTGCATCATCAGGTCCGGCTGCGTCAGCCCCGGGGCCGTGGTGGCGAAGAGGCCGATCTCCCACCACTGCGACGAGGTCGTCACCATGGGCCTCGACGCCTCCCAGAACACCAGGCCCTCGACGTGGTCGTCGAGGTTGCCGCCAACCCCGGGCGAGTCGACACGCACGTCGATCCCGATCTCCCGCAGATGCACGGAGGGGCCGATTCCCGAGAGCATCAACAGCTTCGGCGTATCGATCGCACCGGCAGTGACGATCACCTCGCGGCGGGCGGTGGCGGTGTCATAGCCCGTGAGATCCGGACGCTGGTACCGCACCCCGGTGGCGGCCAGACTGTCGTCGATCAGCAGTTCACTGACCCAGCAGTTGGTTCTGACCTCGAGATTGTTCCGTGTCCCCAGGATGGGATGGAGATAGGCATGCGAGCTCGACATGCGATTGCCGTTCTCGCCGGCGTTGATCTGGAACCAGCCGGCCCCGTTGAGTACCGTGGCGCCCCTGTTGAATTGGACGGTGGGCAGTCCGGCCTCGGCCGCCGACTCCAACACGGCGGCGCCGCACGGATCGTTCGGCGGGACATCGCGTAGCCGTACCGGGCCGCTGTGACCGTGCTGCCCGCCGGGGACATCGTTGTTCTCCACCCGGGCAACGAACGGCAACGTGCTCTCGGCGCCCCATCCGGTGGCGCCCATCGCCTCCCACTCGTCGAGGCCCTCCGCCGGCGGCCAGAACGCGATGCACGAATTGTGTGACGAGCACCCACCGAGGACACGGGCCCTGGCGTGCCGCATGAAGCTGTTGCCCTTCTCCTGCGGCTCGACCGGGTAGTCCCAGTCGTACCCGGAGTCGAGGAGGTGCATCCACTGCGAGAGTTCCAGGATGTTGCGGTCGTTGACGTCCGACGGGCCGGCCTCGAGAAGGCAGACCGTCACGGACGGATCCTCGCTTAGCCTGGCGGCGAGCACGCATCCCGCGGTGCCTCCACCCGCGATCACATAGTCGAAGACGGTGTCTGTCACGATGGTTCGCCCTCCGGTGCCGCGGTGCGTGAGGTGGCCGCGTGTGAGGCCAGGGTGCCGAGGTGGTGCCGTCCCTTCATGCCGTACCAGAGCAGGCCGAGGCACAGGATCGCGCCGATGTAGACGAAGGCGCCCCAGGTGTTGTACCAGGGCGTCCCGTACACCTCGGGGCGCGGCCAGGCCAGGTTCAGCGCCATCCCCACGCCCCAGACCACGGCGAGGATGTTCACGGGCAGGCCCCACCTGCCCATGGTGAAGTAGCCGCCCTCCTTCAGATCGGGCGGCGGCCATTCGCCCTTCAGTCGCTTCTTCAGCAGCGGTCCGGTGACCATGAGATACGCGAGGTAGATCATGATGATGGCGATCGACGTCAGCACGGTGAAGATCTGCGGCTGGCCGATGTTCACCACGAGGATCAGGGCCGCGAGCACGCCGATCGCGATCGCGGGGACCACGGGCGTCTGGTGCTTGGGATGCACCCGGGCCAGCTTCTCCCCGAATGGCAGCGCGTTGTCGCGGGCCATGGCGAATGTCAGACGGATCGCGGCGGCGTGCACGGCGAGGGAGCACACGGTTATCGCGATCACGATGCAGATGAGGAATATCGTGCCCAGCGGACCCCACATCACCTGCTCGACGATGTACTGGAGGCTGCCCTCGGGGCTGCCGAGCAGCGGATCGTCGAGATCGGGCGCCGCCATGACGGCGAACACCAGGATCGCTCCACCGATCACGAACGAAGCCAGGATCGCGCGGAAGATCGCCTTGGGAGCGGTCCGGCGCGGCTCGACCGTCTCCTCGCCAAGGGAACTCGCGGTGTCGAAGCCGTACATCACGTAGCCGGACGCCAGCGAGGCGACGAGGAAGGCCCCGAGATATCCGCCGCTCTCGCCCGCGCCGTATCCGTGCGTGGAGAAGAACACCTCCGGGCCCCTGGTGATGTTCGCCGCCAGGATCACGGCGATGAGGACCGCGGCGATCAGCTCGATGAAGACGCCAGCACTGTTGATCCTCGCCATCAACCTGACACCGTAGGCGTTGATGAAGGTGGTGAACGCGATCATGACGGTGCCGAGAATGACTGCGTTCGTGGCGAAGTCGTACTCGCCGGTGCCGTCGCCGACGATCTGGAAGCCGCTCCATATCCGCGGCAGGTTGAGCTGCAACGCGAGGACCACGGCCGAGAGGGTCACGATCGAGGCGGTGAGCATCAGCCAGCCGGACGTCCATCCCACGATCCGGCTGCCAAGGAGCTTCGCCCAGTTGTACACGGAACCCGCCACCGGGTACTTGGCCGCCAGTTCCATGAAGCACAGCGCGACGGCCAGCTGGCCGACGAAGACCATCGGCCACGACCACAGATACGCGGGTCCCGCGTTTCCGAACCCGAAATAGAACAGTTGGAAGGTGCCGGTGAGGATGGAGATGTAGCTGACCCCGGCGGCGAAGCTGGCGAACTTGCCGAGGCTCCGGTCCAGGGACTCCTTGTAACCGAAATCGCCGAGTCCGCTGTCTCCAACTGCGATGTCGCGCTGAGTGGTCATGTCTGTGCGCCCTCCCCGGGTTCGGTCAGTCGTTGTCGAACCAACCCGCCGCAGTCGGCGCGGTGTTGTGCCAGATGTGCTTGATCTCCTGGTACTCGGACAGTCCGGCGGGGCCCAGTTCGCGCCCGTTTCCCGATCTCTTGAAGCCGCCCCATTCGGCGGCGGCGGTGTAGTAGCCGAAGTCGTTGAGCCACACCGTGCCGTGGCGCAGGCCGCGAACCATGCGTTCGCCCCTGGCGCTGTCGGCGGTCCGGACCCCAGCGGCCAGTCCGTACTCGGTGTCGTTGCCGAGCCGGAGAGCCTCCTCCTCCGTGGCGAACCGCTCGACGGTGAGGATGGGGCCGAAGGTCTCCTCCCGCACGATGCGCATGTTCCGGTCGCAGCGGTCGAAGATGGTGGGCAGGTAGTAGCTGCCCCGCTCCAGGTCCGGGTCCGAAGGGCGGGATCCGCCGGTCACCAGTTCGGCGCCCTCGGAGATGCCGAGGGCCACATAGCGTTCGATCTTCTCCCGATGCGCCATGGACACCAGCGGCCCGGTTCGGCTTGCGGGATCGAGGCCGTCGCCCATCCGGATCTTCTCGGCCCGCGCGGCGAGAGCGGCTACGAAGTGGTCGGCAATCGAGTCCTCGACGATGAGGCGGGCCCCCGCGGAGCAGACCTGCCCGGAGTGCAGGAAGACCCCGGTGAGCACCTGGTCGACGGAGTCGGCACCGTCGGCGTCGGCGAAGACGATGTGCGGGTTCTTCCCGCCGAGCTCCACCGCGACCTTGGTGACATGCTTGGCGGCTGTCTCGAGAATGACCCGTCCCGTGACCAGTCCGCCCGTGAACGAGATGAAATCGACGTCAGGGGTGTCGGTCAGCGCGCCGCCGAGGACTGCGCCGCTGCCCTGCACCAGGTTCACCACGCCCCTTGGCACCCCGGCCTCCTCGATGAGTTTGACGAAGGCGATGGTGCTGAGCGGGGTGACCTCGCTCGGCTTGACGACCATCGTGCAGCCGGCGGCCAGTGCGGGCGCGATCTTCCACGAGATCTGCAGCAGCGGGTAGTTCCATGGTGCGATCAGGACGCACACGCCGATCGGCTCGTGTACCACCCGGCTGATCACGTCGGGCCGACCGACATCCACCACCCGATCCGACTCGATCGCGGCGAGTCGCGCGTAGTAACGGCAGACCGACACCACGTCGTCGATGTCGATCCTGCTCTCCGCCAGGGTCTTCCCGGTGTCGAGGGTCTCGATCCGTGCCAACTTCTCCTTGTCGCGCTCGAGCAGGTCGGCGATGGTGGCGAGCAAGGCGGTGCGCTCCGCGACGGGTGTCCGGGGCCAGGTGCCCTCGTCGAAGGCCGCGCGCGCCGCCGCGACGGCGCGGGTGGCGTCGTCGGGGGCGGCCTCGTCGACCGTGGCGACCACCGAACCGTCGGCCGGATTGAGGCAATCGCGGGTGTCGCCGGAACTGGAGCGGACCCAGGTTCCGTCGATGAACAAGCCCGTATCGAACAGGTCGCCGATCGATTCGTCCTGCAGCTTCACGCTCAACTCCGGGCCTCGCTTCCTCTCCCGGTTGCGGAGCAGCCGGTCTTGGAACTCATCGATGTGACGCTCTGCCGGGACAAGCACGCCCTTCTACCGTAGGCCGGTGGACGCGGTGTTGGCCGAGTTCACGGGATTTCTTTCGAACCCTCACTTGGGCAAAGTTGTGGTCGGCGGTGTCGTCGATGCTCGGCGCCGGTTCGGCGTAGGAATCGGGGCCTGCGCCTGCTGGTCCTAGTCTGGTGGGGTGGAAACGGTGAGTGAGGTGGAGCGACACTACGGCGGAAGGCCCGTGACGGCGCGCAAGGCGGAACGGCGATCTCAGTTCCTCGGCGCCGCCCTCGCCGTCTTCACCGAGAAGGGTTATGCGCGAAGCTCGGTCGCCGACATCTGTGCGGCCGCGGGGCTCGCCCGCAGCCAGTTCTATGCCGAGTTCGCCAGCCGCGAGGATCTTCTCCTCGCGCTCTACGACCAGATCCAGTCCGATGCCAGGGACGCCATGGTCGCCGGGCTCGCGGAGGTGGACTCTGCGGACGTGCGCGAACACGCGGCGGCAGCGATGGCCGCCTTCGTGGAATCGATCGGCCAGGACCCGCGCCGAGCGCAGATCTCCTACGTCGACATCGTCGGCGTCAGCCCCCGGGTCGAGCAGCACCGGCTCGATCAGCGCGCCGTGTGGCGCGGCTTCTTCGAGTCGACCCTCAGGGGTGTCGCCGGCGCCGGGTTCGTCCCGCCCGGCGGGTACGAGATGGCCTCGACGGCCTTCATCGGCGCGTTGACCGCGTTGGTGCATCAGTGGAGCACCACCGATCCCCGGCCGCCCGTCGCCGGCCTGATCGATGTGATGACCACCGTCCTCAACGCGTTTGTGAGCGGCGCATCCGAGGATTCCGCCGAGACCTGAGTGGCCCGAGGCGCCCCATTGTTATCCGCGACACAACCCCCTACAGTCGTGCGAGCAAAGTTAGACACGAGTATCTAATTTCCCGTGATCTGCTCGCGGGACAGGGGAGGACACCGATATGGCAGGGCGAGGACTGTTCGATCGAGGGGGCCGCCGACGCCGGATGTGCCTGATGGCCGCGGCCGCGGTGGCGGGGCAGTTCGCTTTGTCCGGGCCCGCGTTGGCCGCGCCCGCGCCTGACGGAGGGGCGGGATCGCCACAGGTGTCGGTGCAACCGGCCCTGCCGTTTCCGGTGCCGCCGAAGATCCCGGAGTTCGACGCGGAGTTCTACCAGCCGCCCGCCGAGATCGTGGCCTCGAAGGCGCCAGGCGAGATCATCGCCGCCCGCCAGGTGAATCTGGCGACGCTCAACGTCATCCCGACCAACGTCGATGCCTGGCAGGTCTCGTATCGGTCGAACAACGGTCGCGACGAGGCGATCGCGGCGGTGGCCACGGTCATCAAACCTCGCGGCGGGACCAGGGACGGCGCACCGCGCCCGCTGCTGTCGTTCCAGATGGCCGAGGACTCGCTCGGGCGCTACTGCGCGCCGTCGTACGTCATGCAGCAGGCGGCGGTGCCGTGGCTCCTGACGGGTGCAGTCACCTCAGGCGCGCAGTTCCTCGAGGTACAGGCCGCGCTGGCGCAGGGCTGGGCGGTGGTTGTTCCCGACCACCAGGGCCCGAACTCGTCCTTCGCCGCCGGTCCGGTGGCCGGGCGAATCACCCTCGACGGAATCCGGGCCGCGGAGAATTTCGCACCGATGCAGCTCAGCGGCCGGTCGACCAAGGTGGGGATGGTGGGCTACTCCGGCGGCTCGATCCCGACCGGGCACGCCGCCGAACTCCGCAAGACCTACGCGCCCGAACTCGACATCGTGGGAGCCGCGGAGGGCGGCGTCGCGGCCGATCTCGGTGCGCTCGTCGAGAACGCCGACAATGCGCTCGGCTCCGGCATCGTCGCCTCGGGCGTGATCGGGGTCAGCCGCGAGGATCCCGAGCTGGCAGCGTTCGTCGACGAGCGCATCAATCCGGTCGGGCGCGCGCTGTTCGCCGCGAAGGACAATCTCTGCGTGGCCTGGAATTCGTCGGTGGCGCCGTTCCTCAATCTGAAGGGGTTCTTCGACGGTGGTGATCCGCTGCAGAACCCGATCGCCAAGAAGGCGCTCGCGCGGACCGCGATGGGCAGGTCGGTACCCGACATGCCCATGTACATCTATCAGTCCAACCCGGATTGGCTCGTCCCCGTCGGTCCCGTCAACACACTGGTGGACACATACTGCAAGGATCCGTCCGCGAGCGTGGCCTACACGCGCGACCACTTCAGCGAACACCTGAGCCTGGAGGTTGCCGCGGTGCCGAGCGTGATCCTGTGGCTGCGCGATCGGTTCGCGGGGGAGCCTGCCCAGCAGGGGTGCAGCACCACAGATGTCGGATCGATCGCGCTGGACGCGAGGACGTGGCCGGTGTGGCAGCAGGTCGTCGGCGAGGAGGTCGCAGGCCTGTTCGGAAAGCCGCTCGGCGCCTAGGGTTCGTCACGGGCCGTCGGTCCGCCGCAGCTGGCTTCGAGACGGGGGATTTCGGATGAAGGGTGCAGGAATCGCCGCGTGGTTGGCCGCGGCAGCGGGGACCGGAGTCGCCGCCGGTCTGGTCGCGGTCTCCGGTCCCGGCGTCGCCGCGGCGACGCCAGGCTGCGTCCCGTGGACGACCGAGCGGGTGGCAGAGGGGTACGGGACGCTCGAGAACCTCGCGTTCGACGGACGCGGCGGAATGCTGTTGTCCGAGTCGTCGCTGACCGGGGCGGACGGCGCGATCCGGCGACTCGAGGCGAACGGATCCCGCACCACTGCGGTGCCCGAGGTGAAGGCGCCTGGCGCGATCGTGGTGGTGGGCGACACCGCCTACTTCACCACCGGGAACGGGTTCGTCTCGGGACTTCTCGGTCGTAGCGACGGCACGATCGACGCGCTCGACCTGGACACGGGCGCCGCCACCACGGTCGAGACCGGGTTGACCATGCCCAACGGGCTCGCACAGCTCCCTGACGGGGACTTCGTGGTCAGCCGGGACATCGGGCAGTCGACGGGACTCACCCGCGTGCCCGGGAGTGCCGAGCTCCCGTCCGGGTTCGCGCCCACCCTGAGTTCGACCAACGGACTGGCCTATGACGAGACCACCCGCCGACTGTATGTAGCGACGACCTTCAACCCGGTCACCACCATCGCCGCCGTCGACATCGACCACCCGGACGCCCCGCCGCGCCGGTTCGACCTGCCGGGGGTCGGCCCGATCAACTCTGCCGACGATCTCACGGTCGGGTCCGACGGATCGGTCTACGTCGCCTTGAACGTGGCGGGGACGGTCGTGCGACTCGACCCTGCCACCGGCGCGCAGTGCACCATCGCTGCCGGCCTGCCGCTGATCTCGTCGGTCCGGTTCGGTTCGGGTCCAGGCTGGGACCCGAACGCGCTGTACGCCACCAGTTTTCTCGGCACCGTCGTCAAGCTGACGCCGCCCGCGTCGTAACCGGGTGACCGGCGATCCGCCACTGTCGAGGGGAGTCGCCAGCTAGGGTGGCGAATTGCCGACGACGGCGAGGAGGAGTGAGCATGGGGCAGCCGACGCACCGGACCGTCGCGGTCAACGGGATCGACCTGCATTTCGCCGAGCAGGGCGAGGGCGAGCCGGTGGTGCTCTGCCACGGGTTCCCGGGACTCTGGTTCAGCTGGCGTCACCAGCTCGCGGCGCTGTCCGCCGCGGGCTACCGCGTCATCGCCCCGGACATGCGCGGGTACGGACGGACGAGCGCGCCCGCGCAGGTTTCCGAGTACGACCGGCCGCAAACCGTCGGTGACCTGGTCGGCCTCCTCGACGTGCTCGGCATCGAGCGGGCGGTGTTCGCGGGCCACGATTTCGGCGCCCACCTGACCTGGGACCTGCCGGCCTGGGCGCCCGATCGGGTGTCCGCGCTGATGCAGCTGAGCGTCCCCCGCGCGCCTCGACTGCCGGTGCAGCCGAGTGTCGGGTTCAAGTACCTGGCATCCAAGCATTTTGCGCACGTGCACTACTTCCAGGAGCCGGGCGTCGCGGACCGGGAGCTCGGCGACAACACCAGGGCGTTCCTGGCCAAGATCTTCCACGCGCTCAGCGGTGCGAACCGCTACCTCGACTGCTGGGAGTTCCCCTCCGACGGCAACGGCTACCTCGATGTGCTCCCGGAGCCGCCCGCCTTGCCGTGGAGCTGGCTCGACGAGGGCGAATTCGACTATTACGTCACGGAATTCGAGCAGACCGGGTTCACCGGCGGGCTCAACTGGTATCGCGCAGAGGATGCGGTCTGGGCGCAGAACGAGTCGCTGCACGCGAAGCCGGTGGAGGTGCCGGTCACCTTCATCGCCGGCGCCAAGGACCCGGTGCTCGAGATGATGGGCAGCGACCCGTTCGCGACCATGGGTCGGCTGGTTCCGGGCCTGGTCTCCACCCACGTGATCCCCGACGCCGGGCACTTCGTGCAGATGGAAAAGCCCGCCGAGGTGAACTCGGCGATGCTCGAGTTCCTCGGCGCACTGGCTACTTGATCGTGTCCAGCGAGGCGAGGGTGAGCGAGCAGGCCTGAGCGACCTCCGCGCCCTTCTTGTCGAAGTGGTTGGCGAAGAAGACGGCGTGATCCTCGTGCTCGTGGAAGTGGTGCGGGGTGAGCACGGCGGAGAAAACGGGGACATCGGTGTCGAGCTGGACCCGCATCAGTCCGTCGATGACCGCGGACGCCACGAACTCGTGCCGGTAGATGCCGCCGTCGACGACCAGTCCGGCTGCGACGATGGCCTGGAACCGGCCAGTACGTGCGAGCCGCAGCGCGTGCAGGGGGATCTCGAAGGCGCCGGGGGTCTCGAAGAACTCGATCTCGCCGGAGGTGTGGCCCAGTGTTCGCCACTGCGTGACGAAGGCGTCTCGTGCTCGGTCGACGATGGGTCGGTGCCACGTGGACTGAACGAAGGCGATGCTCATTCCATGATGCTAGTTCGGCGCACCCCGGCGTGGCCATCCGGACATGCGTTCAGTTCGATTCTCCTCTAGTCATGGCTGAATTCTGTTGTCGTGCAAGGGAATTACTGTAGCGGGCGCACTACGCGTTATCTCCGTACAGTGTGGACATGGACAAGCCCGAGGTTGCCCTTGACAACTGCGACGAGGTCTACGACTTCTACCTGCGTCACCAGCAGAACCGCCTGGCCGCGAAGGCCGCCTACGGGTTCCTCGCGCTGAAGTTCCGGCCGAGGGTGACCTACGCGGATGGGGCGAAGGAGCAGGTCCGGGCCCTGGTGCGGTCGGATTCCCGGCTGGTTCTCGCGGTCAACCACCTCAGTCAGCGCGATCCGTACACGGTGGCCGCCGCGGCGTCGGCCAGCGCGCTGCGCCCGGCGATCGGCCGGACCCGGGTGCTGGCGAAGGACGAGCTGTTCCTGGAGCCGAAGCGGCGCGAGCGGGTGGATCTGATGGGCGGGATCCCCGTCTTCCGGGGCAAGAACCACGGGATGCGCGCGGTCAACGCGGCCGGGCAGCGGATGATGGACGTCTGCGCCGAGCGGATGCGTCAAGGCGATGACCTGGCCATCTTCCCGGAGGGGACCTGCAACTTGGAGGATCCGACCCGGCTGCAGAAGATCGGCAGCGGGATCGGCCACATCATGAGCAGGGCGGTGAGACTCGGGGTCCGCCCGGTGCTGGTCTACATGGGGATCAGCTACGGTCCGGTGCCCGGCAAGGAGACGCGGGCGAGCGTGTACCTCGACAATCCGGTCACCGAGATCCCGGAGAAGCCGGCCGATATCGCGCGGCTGGTGGCGGCAGGCCTACAGCGCGCGGTGGACGGGGCGGTCGCGCGTTACTGAGCTCTCCTTCGATACCCCCTTGGGTATGATCTGGGCATTCGACGAGGAGAGGAACCTCATGCAGGAAGTGGATCTGGTGGCGCTCGACGCCGCCCTGGCCGCCGGCGCGCCGGTGATCGACGTGCGCGAAGCCGATGAGTACGCCCGCGGGCACGTGCCGGGGGTCCGGCTGATCCCGCTCGGCGAGCTGGTGGCCCGCATCGACGAGGTGCCCGCCGCGCCGACCGTCTACGTGATCTGCGCGATGGGCGGCCGCAGCGCGCACGGCGCCTCCCTGCTGGGGGCCGCGGGTATCAACGCGGTGAACGTCGCGGGTGGCACGGACGCGTGGATCAGCTCCGGTCGAGCGGTGGAGTCGGGCGCGTAGTCCGTCGGGCGCCTACCGAGCCCACAGGCGGCGGTAGGCGTCCTCCTCCGCCTCGCGCGCGGCCTTGCGTCGGGGGTTGTCCAGGTCCATGGGCAGGCCGTTCTTCTGCAGGCGCCGCGCGCGGTTCTGGTGGATGTAGACCACCGAGTAGAACAGGGCCAGCAGGATCCCGAGCAGGACCATCGACCCCCGCAGCCACAGCGGTCCCGGGAAGAGCATGAAGATCACGAACAGCGGGATGAACGGCACCATCGCGCGGGTGAGGTGCCGGGCGACGTAGTGGTCGCCCGTGATGTCGTTGAGCACCCAGTCGTTCATGGATGCGGGCAGCTTGGCGCCGCAGGCGTAAGCGATCCACTGAATCGGGTTCGGTCGGGTGGCGCTCATTGGTTCAGTGCTCCTGCCTTGAGTGCGGCCCGGTTGATCCGGGTGAGAACGTCGTGCAGCTCTTCGAGCTCGGGTAGGCCGACGCCGAGGCGCTCGACCACCGCGGGCGGAATCAGCTCGGCCTTGGCGCGCATGGCCCGCCCGGCCTCGGTCAGGTCGACGACCAGCTGCCGCTCGTCCTCGCTGCTGCGGGACCTGGTGATCAGGCCCGACGCCTCGAGTCGCTTGAGCAGCGGCGAGAGCGTCGGGGAATCGAGCTGCAGGGCGCTGCCGATCGCCTTCACCGACATCGGCGCCTCGCCCCAGAGGGCGAGCATCACCAGGTACTGCGGGTGCGTCAGACCCATCGGCTCGAGCAGCGGGCGGTACACCGAGAGCACCGCCCGATTGGCGACGGCCAGCGCGAAGCAGACCTGGCGGTCGAGGGCGAGCGGGTCGACCCCGGTAGCCGCTGACTGTTCGACGATGGACATGCAGTAGAGCGTACACGAATAGATCGCGCACTAACTAACTCCGCCGAGTGTGCACCTGCCGGGGCATCGCCCGAGAGGGCGAGCCGGCAGGTGCACACTCGGCAATCCGAGCGCACCGTCAGCCGCGCGGGACCTCGAACCCCCACGGCAACTCCAGGCGGTGTCGGCCCAGCAGCTCCGCGTCCGCGAGCAGCTCGAGCACCGGGCCGTCCGCCACCAGCCGGCCGTCGTCGATGATCACCGCGCGGTCGCACAGCTGCGCGGCGTAGGGCAGGTCGTGGGTGACCAGCATCAGGGTGGTGTCCAGCCCGAGCAGCACCTCGGCCAGCTCGCGGCGGGCCACCGGGTCGAGGTTCGCGGACGGCTCGTCGAGCACCAGTACGTCCGGCCTGCACGCCAGCACCGTGGCCAGCGCGACCCGCCGACGCTGCCCGCCGGACAGGTGCGACGGTGACCGTTCGGCGTGCTCGCCCATGCCGACCGCCGCCAGCGCATCGGACACCCGCGCGCGCAGCTCGTCGCCGGTGGCGCCGAAGTTCGCCGGGCCGAACGCGACGTCCTGCGCGACGGTCGGCATGAACAGCTGATCGTCCGGGTCCTGGAAGACGATCCCCACCCGGCGCCTGGCCTCGCGCAGGGTGCCCCGCTCGACCCGGGTGCCGCCGATCTCGACGTGGCCCGCGGTGGGGGAGAGCACCCCGTTCAGCTGCAGCGTGAGGGTGGTCTTGCCGGCGCCGTTGGGGCCGAGCAGCGCAATCCGCTCGCCGACACCGACTTCCAGGTCGACGCCGCGCAGCGCGACCCGGCCGTCGGGGTAGGCGAAGCCCAGGTCGCGCACCCGCACCGCGGCCGTCGGGCTCATCCGGCCACCGCCAGCGCCGTCAGGCAGACGGCGACCGCGCCGACGGTGGGGGTGAGGCCGACCAGCCAGCCGCGCGCGGTGGCCGCGGGTGCGCCGAGGTCGGGCATGGCGCCGGTGAACCCGCGCGATGCCATGGCCAGGTGGACCCGCTCGCCGCGCTCGTAGGTCCGGAGGAACAGCCCGCCCACCCCGCGTGCGGTGGCGCCGATCTGTCGCAGGGTGCGGGGATCGTCGCCGCGAGAGATTCGCGCGATCCGCATCCGGTTTGCCTCCGCGGCAAGCAGATCCACGTAGCGCAGCATCAGGACGACGACGGTGGTGACGAGGGCGGGCACCCTCAGTCGGGTCAGCCCCAGCGGCAGGTCCGCGGTCCGGGTGGTGGCCGCGAGTGTCAGCGAGGTGAGGACCCCGAGAGTGCCCTTGATCAGGATTCCCCAGGCCGCGTACAGGCCGGCCACGGACAGTGACAGCCCCGCCAACCGCACGCGCTCACCGCCGTCGCCGAACGGGAGCAGTACCGCGAGCACGAAGAAGGGTGCCTCGATCAGCATCCGTGGCGCGATCCAGCGCAGCGGGATCCGGGCGATCTGCCACACCACGAGCAGGACAATGGCATACAGGCCGAAGGCCCACACCTGTTCGCGCGGCGTCGCGACCACCGCGAAGACCCCCACCGTCGCCGCGACGATCTTCACCTCGACCGGCAACCGGTGCGCCGGAGAGTCGCCCGCGCGGTACAGCGGGTGGGTGTGACCGGCGCCCATCGTCAGGTCCTGCGGGTGCGGCCCGAGCGGGCGATCAGCCAGAACAGTCCTCCCGCTACCGCGAATGTCGCAGTAGCGCCCAGGATCCCGGCGATTCCGGAAAGGTTGTCGTTGCCCGCGACGGCGTAGTCCGCGAGTGGGCCGTCGGCGAGGTGGTGCTCCCCGGCGTTCTGCGCGATGCAGTTGCCGGTCAACTCCTCGCCCGCCGCCGTCTCGATGACGGTGCAGCCGCGCAGGGTGGTGGAGTCCAGGCCGTCGGGACTCGAGCTGGCGAGGTAGCTGACAACGCCGGCGACAAACAGGGCGACGACGGCGAAACTGGTGAGAAACCAGGACCTTCGGGATGTCATGCCGGTACCTCCGTGGCCGGTCGGGGCGCGGTGCGCAGCAGGTACACCAGGTCGGGTCGGGCCCTGGCGACGGCGACAACGGTGAGCGCGGTGATCAACCCTTCGCCGACCCCGATCAGCGTGTGGGTGCCGAGCATGTACCAGGCGACGGTGTCGAGCGAGGTCTCCCCGGCGCCGCCGAGCGCGTACTCGAGCAGGAACCCGGACGCGGCCGCCAGCGTGTTCGCCAGCGCGGCAACGAAAGCCAGCGCGGCGAGGCCGGCATCGCCGAACCGGCGGCGCAGGGGTCGCAGGGCGACGGCCACCGCGTAGCCGACCCCGACGCCGATCAGCGCCATGTTCGTGATGTTGGTGCCGAGCGCGGTGATGCCGCCGTCCGCGAAGAGCAGCGCCTGCACCACGAGCACGATGGCCACGCACAGCGCACCGGTGTACGGGCCGACCAGGATGGCCGCGAGGGCGCCGCCGAGCAGGTGGCCGCTGGCGCCGGGCAGGATCGGGAAGTTCACCATCTGTACCGCGAAGATGAACGCGGCCACCAGGCCTGCCATCGGCGCGGTCCGCTCGTCGAGTTCGGTTCGGGCCTTCCATGCGGCCACTGCGATGCCCGCGACCGCGACCACCCCGAACAGCAGCGAGGTCGGCGAGTCCACCAGGCCGTCGCTCATGTGCATCGCGAGGACGGCGTCGTTCGGGCTGTTCACGAGCGGAGCATAACCAGCCATCTCAACAATTGCTCAGTTGTTCAAATGAACGTAACAAGGGCTGCCGAGGGGCTGACGGGTCAGGGAGTCCGGCCGAGGAGCGCGGCCAGTCGGTCGAGGGGGGAAGCGTCCTCGGGCACCGGCCGTGACGGTGCGAACGGGGTGCGTCCTGCCGGGAGGTTCGGCAGCAGCACCCGACTGAATGCGATCTGGTCCTCGACCACCGAGTCGGGGTAGCGCGGTGTCTGCCCCGACGCTCGGGCGAGATCCCAGCCGTGCGCGAGCATCTCGGTGATGCGCATGTTCAGGGCCTGCACGGCCGGTACCTGGCCCATCGGCAGGGTGATCTCCCGGTCCAGCACCCCCGGCAGGGCGAATGCCTGCACCAGTGCGTCGGCAGAGGCGTGAAAGGAGCCCGCGGGGTCCGGACCGAGCAGGTCGGGCGGCGCGCCCACGACGGTGACGGGCAGCGGGTTGCCCCGCAGGGACGAGGCGAACAGGTGGTTGCCTGCCGTCACGTGGTTGACGACGTCGCGGACGGACCACCCTGTGCAGGGGGTGGGTGCGGACCACTGGTCGTCGGCGACGCCTGCTACCAGCGTGCCCGTCGCGTCGAGTGCCCGGCTGAGGTCGTCGATCGTCGCGGTCATGGTTCTGCCTACCACCGCGAGGACGGTTTCGGAACCCGTGTTGGGTCGAAGGGGGTGTTGCCGCCGCGGAAAGTGCGTGATACTGGCTGTAACGCACATCGGCGAAGGGGTTGGACCTGTGGACCAGAACGGGCAGTACGACGCGGTGATCGTCGGTGCCGGATTCGGCGGCATGGGTGCCGCCATCCAGCTCAAACGGCTCGGCCTGACCAACCTCGCGATTCTCGAACGTGAGGACGACCTCGGCGGTACCTGGCACGTGAACCGCTATCCGGGACTCGCCGTCGACATCGCCTCCGTGACGTACTCCTACTCCTTCGAGCCGAACCCGTACTGGTCGCGGCTGTTCGCGCCGGGCGCCGAGCTCAAGCGGTACGCCGAGCACGTCGCGGACAAGTACGACCTGCGCCGCCACATGCGCTTCGGTGCGGTCGTCGAAGGCGCCCGTTGGGACGAGGACGCGCAGCGGTGGGAGGTCGCGATCGAGGGCGGCGAACTGGTCACCGCGAAGTACCTGCTCACCGCGACCGGGTTCCTGTCGCAGCCGCACAAGCCCGACATCCCCGGCATCGATTCGTTCGAGGGCAAGGTCATCCACACGACGGCATGGGACGACACCTACGACCTGAGGGGCACGCGCACCGCGATCATCGGCACCGGGGCGACCGCGGTCCAGCTCATTCCCGAGGTGGCCCGGAAGGCCGCCGCCCTGACGGTGTACCAGCGGACCCCGATCTGGGTGCTGCCGAAGGTGGACACCCCCATCCCGGGTCCGGTGCAGCGGCTGTTCGCCCGGGTGCCCGCGGTCCAGCGTGCGGCCCGCGGGGTGAGCTCGGGGATCCTCGAGGCCGTGATGGTGAGCGCCGTGCTGCACTACCGGCAGACCAAGCTGCTGAACAAGGGTGCCGCCGCCCTCTCACGAATCTTCCTGCGCGCGAAGGTCCGTGACCCGGAGCTGCGTCGTCAGCTGACCCCGGACTACGACTTCGGCTGCAAGCGGCCGACCTTCTCCAACAGCTACTACAGCACCTTCACCAAGCCGCACGTGCACCTCGAGACGGACTCGATCGAGCGCATCGAGCCCGACGGCATCGTCACCGCGGACGGACGCAAGACCGAGATCGACACGCTGGTCCTTGCGACCGGCTTCAACTTGTGGGACGTGAACTTCCCGGCCATCGAGGTGATCGGTCGGGAGGAGCGCAACCTCGGTAAGTGGTGGCGGGACAACCGGTTCCAGGCGTACGAGGGAGTGGCGGTGCCGCACTTCCCGAACTTCCTGAGCCTGGCGAGCCCGTACTCCTACAGCGGGCTGTCGTACTTCACCACCATCGAGTCGCAGATGGCGCACATGAACCGGCTGTTCGGGGAGCTGCGACGACGCGGCGCCGACGTCTTCGAGGTGACCGAGGAGGCGAATGCGGGCTTCCTGGACCGGATGACCGAGAAGCTGGACGACTCGGTCTTCTACGGCGGCAGCTGCCAGACCGCGCGCAGCTACTACTTCAACCAGCACGGCGAGGCGGCGATCTTGCGCCCGACCTCGACCGTCAACGCGTTCCGGGAGGCGAAGAGCTTCCCGCTCGACGACTACACGATGCGGCCGTACGCGGTCGACGCGGTGACGACGGAGCCGGCGTCGCACACTCGTTGACAAGGTCGCACCCCTTGCGGACGTACAAGGCGTGTGCGTTCTCGTCAGAAGGTGTGCGGGGACGGCTGCTAGCCGAGATACTGCGCCCGCCACGCCAGCACCCCGGTCCCGACCGCGACGGCCACCAGCAGGAGCACCCACACGAACCGCGGCAGGTGGCTCAGCGACCGCAGCTGGTCGAGGTCCGAACGGCCGGACCGGGTGCGGGCGGCCTCGACGATGGTGTGCAGGTTGCCGAACAGCAGCAGCCAGATCGCGGTGTACGCGAAATGTAGCTGCAGCGTGGGGGATCCGTAGTACGCGACGACGCCGATCGCCGATCCGCAGACCACGAGCACCAGCAGCCCGAAGACGTTGCGGATGAACGGCACCATCGCGACGATCAGCGCGACCGCGCCCCACAGCAGCACCGGGAGCTGGCCTGCCGCGATCAGGAGCGCGCCTGCCAGGCCGAGCAGCGAGGGCGCCAGGAAGCCGGCCGCCGCGGTGAGCACCATGCCGGGGCCGCGGGGCTTGCCGCGCGAGAGCGTGAGGCCCGAGGTGTCCGAGTGCAGCCGGATCCCGGTGAGCCGTCGGCCCGTCACCACCGCGGCGATCGCGTGCCCGGCCTCGTGCACGAGCGTCACCGCGTGCCTGGTCAACGACCACAGCGGCCCGAAAAGGACCATGGCGGCGGCGATGGCGATGGGGAGGTAGGCCGACCACTGCGCCCAGTACGAGTTCACCTGACCAGGGTGCCAGGCCGCCGCGGCCAACTAGCATCGGTACCGGGTCACGATGTCTGAGGGTGGAGGGACTCGATGGAAGCCGTCACGGATTCGACCGCAGCAGTACCCGACCATGGCCGAGTCATGGTGCGCAGTGAGTTCGCGCCGCTCCGTACGGTCGCCGTCGCCCGGTCGCAGTTCCGCGCCCCGGACGAGATGTCGGACAGCGAGGCGTCGTTCCTGGCTCCCGAGGTGCTGCCGATCCTCGAGCGCATGCTCGGACGCGATCACGGCGATGTCTATCCCGACCGCCAGCGGCTCTGGGAATCCGAACGCGAGAACCTGTGCTCGGTGTTCGAACGCCACGGCGTGGAGGTCCTGCGGCCACGGATGCTGACCGACGCGGAGAAGGCGGCCGGGGGCTCCAACGGCTACGCGAACTTCTTCGTCCGCGACCCCTGGTTCACCATCGGAGACATCGTCATCGAGGGGAACCTGAGGCTGCCCCACCGCCGACGCGAGGTGCTGCCCAGCCGCGACCTCCTCACCGCCAGGGCGCTCGAGGGGCGCTGTTCCTACCTGGCGCTGCCGCAGCCTGCGGTTCCCGACGGGGCGCCGGGTGACCTGGGCGCCGGTCCCTTCCTCGAGGGTGGCGACGTGCTCGTGTACGAGAAGCGTGTCTTCGTAGGCAACTCAGGGCTGGCGTCCAACGCCATGGGGATCCGCTGGCTGGAGAAGCTGCTCACCCCACTGGGCTACACCGTGGAAACCGTCCGCCTCGCACCGAACTTCCTGCACCTGGACTGTGCCCTCGGCCTGATTCGGGAGGGCTTGCTGGTCGCGTGCCCGGACGCACTCCTCGACGGCCTGCCCGCCGCGCTGCGCGGCTGGGAGCGGATCGAGATAAGCGAGAGGGACGGTGTCGGCCTCGGCACCAACGGTCTGCCCATCAGTCCGGAGGTCTACGTCACCGATCCGGCCTTCCGTCACATCGGGGACCGGATCGCCGCGCACGGCGTCACCGTCGAATATGTGGACTTCGCGATCACCCGCGGCTTCGGCGGGTCGTTCCGGTGCACCACCCAGCCCCTGCGGCGGGAGTGAGCCGCGCCTCGTCGGCCGGTGTCAGTCCTGGATCCGCCGCCACGGACGGGCCTGCTCCAGCTCGAACGCGAGCTCGAGCAGGGTCCGCTCGTCGCCGTGGTCGGCCGAGAAGTGTGAGGCCAGCGGCAGCCCCGCGGCGGTCTCGTGCAGCGGCAGCGAGATGGCGGGCCCGCCGGATGCGTTGTTCAGCGGGGTGAACGCGGTGTAATTCACCAGCTTGGTGAACAGTTCCTCGAAACTCTGTGTCGGAGAGAGGTATCCGAGTTTCGGGGTGGTGTGCGCGAGGACGGGCGAGAGCAGCACGTCGTACTTCTGGAACACCTCCGCGTACTGCCGATGCGTGCGCCGCAGCCGGTACAGCACCTGTGGCGTCTTCGCGATGTTCCTGCGGTACATCGCATCCAGCCCGCGGGTGAGGTTGTCGGTCTTGGACTTGTCGAAGTCCGGTCCGAGCATTCGCTTTCCACCCGCGCAGATCGCGAACGACAGGAACCCCCAGTAGTTCGAGAAGTCCTCGACGAACGATCGATCGACCGGCAACGGCGCCTCCTCGACATGGTGGCCGAGTTCGTCGAGCAGGTTCGCGGTCGCGGTGACGGAGGCGCGGGTCTCGTCGTCGGTCGGGATGCCGGTGATCGAATCGATGATCACGCCGATGCGCAGGCGGGTGCGGCCCGGGCCTTCGACGAGCCGGATGGGAGGGAGTTTCGGGTTGCGGTAATAGCTTTCGGCCGCGGCGTAGAACCGCGCGGTGTCCCGGACCGACCGCGACAGCACGCCCTGGGCGACGATGCGGATCGGCATCGCCCGGTCCGCCGGGTCCGCGACCGTGCGCCCCCTGGTCGGCTTGAGGCCGACGAGACCGCAGGCGGCCGCGGGGATCCGGATCGATCCGCCGCCGTCGTTGGCATGTGCGAACGGGAGTACCCCGGACGCGACCAACGCCGCGGATCCCCCGGAGGAGGCTCCCGAGGAGAACGTCGGATTCCACGGGTTGTGCACGGGTTCGGCCGTGGCGTACTCGTTCGAGGCACTGAACCCGAACTCCGGCAGCCTGCTCTTGCCGATCGGGACCGCGCCGGTGGACAGGAACTGCCTGGCGAAGTCGCTGTCCGCGCGGGCGGGCCGTGCCACGAACGCCGCGCTGCCGTGATTCGTCGGCAGGCCCGCGACATCGACGTTGTCCTTGACGATCGTCGGGACGCCCGCGAAGACGCCCGTGTGCGGCCCAGCGGATCGGGTCAGGGCCCGATCGAAGTCGGGGAAGGCGATCGCGTTGAGCGAGTCCCGGACCGACTCGGCGCGTTCGACCGACGCCAGCACGGCCTCGTGGGAGGACAACTGCCCGGAGGCGATCAGCTCCGCGATGCCGGTGGCGTCGAGGTCGCCGAGGGCGTCGTCGCGGAAGGCGTGGATGCGTGCGTCGTCGGTCATCGGGTGTCCTCGGATCGGGGTTGCAGGCACGGCCGGCCGGCGGTGTGGCCGGCCGACTCCGAGATTAACGCGGATCCACCTCGTGCAGCCCCTCCTCGGTGAGTTCGAGCCATCGGGTCACTCCGATCTCCCGGAGGAAGGGCAGGTCGTGGCTGGCGACCACGAGCGCGCCGCGGAACTCGGCCAGCGCCGATGTGAGGTGCGCGAGGCTGGGCAGGTCCAGGTTGTTGGTCGGCTCGTCGAGCATCAGCAGTCGCGGCGCAGGCTCGGCGAGCAGGATCATCGCCAGCGCCGCGCGCAGCTGTTCTCCGCCGGACAGGGCCGAGGCCTGCGTGTCGGCCGCGTCGCCGCGAAACAGGAACCGGGCCAGCCGCGCCCGGATCTGCTCTGGCGTCGCATGCGGTGCGGCATCGGCGACGTTCTGCGCCACCGTGCGGTCGCCGTCGAAGATGTCGAGCCGCTGTGGAAGGGACCGCCAGGGCACCCGCGGGCTCGCATCGGCGATCGCGCGGAGCAGGGTGGTCTTGCCGATCCCGTTCCGTCCGACCAACGCGATTCGCTCCGGACCGGACACGGTGAGCGACACCGTCGGACCGCAGGCCAGCGTGATGTCCTCGAGCTCGATCACCTGCTGGCCCGGGTGGACGGCGGTGTCCGGCAGGTCGATTCGGATCTCGCGGTCGTCGCGGATCATCTCCTCGGCCTCGGTGAGGGTCTGCCTGGCCTCCTCCAGCTTGTCGATGTGGCTGCCGCGGAGCTTGCCGGCCGACACCTGGGCCTGGCGCTTGCGCTCGCCGGCCAGAATTCGCGGGACACTGCCCTCCATCTTCTTCCCGTACCGCACCCTGCGCGCGATCTTGGTCTGCGCCTCGACGAGCTCGCGGCCCTGCTTGCGCACGTCGCTGCGGGCGTCGCGGACCGCCGCCCTGGCCGCCTCCTGCTCGGCGTCGACGACGGCCCGGTAGGCACTGAAATTGCCGCCGAACATCCGCACCTCCCCGCGGCGCAGTTCGGCGATGGAATCCATCCGCTCGAGCATCTCGCGGTCGTGGCTGACCACGACCGCGGTGCCGGGGAACTGTCCGACCGCCGCATACAACCGGGACTTCGCGGACAGGTCGAGGTTGTTGGTCGGCTCGTCGAGCAGCAGCACCTGTGGTTCGCCGAGCAGCGCGGCGGTGAGACCGAGCAGCATCGTCTCCCCGCCCGACAGCGTGCCGACGGTCCGGCCGAGCGCATCGGTCGAGGGGGCGATATGCGCGAGCCCCAGCCGGTCGAGAGTGGCGACGGCGCGTTCCTCGATGTCCCAGTGTCCGGCGGCGACGGCGAAGTCCTCGTCCGTTCCCGCGCCGGATTCAATGCGGTGCAGTGCCTTTCGTGCGGACTCGATGCCGAGTATGGCGTCCACCCGACGGTGTGGGTCGAGGGCCAGGTCCTGGCGCAGGTATGCCAGCGACCCGTGCACGGTCACCGAACCGCGGTCGGGGGTCAGCTCCCCGGCGATCAGCCGGAGCAGCGTGGATTTGCCCGCGCCGTTCAGGCCGACGAGTCCGGTTGTACCGCTGCCGAACACGGCGTCGAGGCCATCGAAGACGGGGTCGCCGTCGGGCCAACTGAAGGTGACATCGGACAGGGCGAGATAGGGCTGGGCCATGGGTGCTCCTAGAGGTGGGTGCGGGGCGACGGCGTGCACGAGCACGCGACGCGATGCGATCACTACCTCTGAATGAGCAAGGGCCCTTCTCCGATCGTCGACAACAAGACGGCCACCACGATAGGACGACCCCGGTCGTTCGGCAAGGGAATTATGAGCGGCGCCTCAGATGTTCGGCCCCTCGGACCGCAGCTCGTCGACCCGGCCCATCGCCTCGCGCAACTCGGCGAGCCATTGTTCGCTGTGCTCGCCCGCGAGCTTGACCGCCCAGGTCAGCGCGTCCGCCCTTGACCTGGCCACCCCGGCATCGACCAGGGTGTCGAGCACCCGGCGCTCGGGCTGGCGCAGCCGGGTCATCACGGGCACCGCCAGATGGGTGAACAGCACGTGCTGCTCGCCCACGGTGACGCCCCAGGCCACCTTGCGCCCGTAGCGGGCCTCGGCCTCGTCGGCGATCCGCATCCGGTCCGCCCGTGTGGTCTCCCGGAACCGGGAGATCCGGCCGTCGACGGCGGCCTGGGAGGTCTCCTCCGGCGCGGGCAGCTCGCCGGTGACGACGATCTCCTCGCGGTCCACCACCGCCGTGGCCGGTCCGGTGAACCAGTCCTCGGGTAGTCGTCCTGCGAACCACTCGCTCGCGTCGCTCGCGTCGGGGGTGTCCGCCTGCTGCCAGCCGCCGGGCCGCCCGAACCTGCGGCCGCCGTGTCCCGTGTATCCCATCGAGCTCACCTCTAAGGTTGCGATGATTACTTGATTACAGTCATACGCCTGTTTCGGTGAATGCGCTATGGGTCGCCGATGGCAAAGACCCCGCATCGGTATCGATGCGGGGTCTGCCAGATCGGGGCAGGGGGCGAACGACTTCCTAGCCCTGCGACAGCCCCGGCTGCGTCTGGATCTTCCCGGGACCACCGGCGCCGCCGCCCGCCTTCGCAGGCATGTGCCATTCGCCGTCCGCGCCGCAGACCAGGCCGTGGCTGACATCGCCCGGCTTCTTGTTGATCACCGTTTCATTGCCCTGGTCGTCGGTGTTCACGATCGGGCACGGCCCCGTCGGGCCGTTGGGACCGATGGGGGTGCTGGGCTCGGCATTGGCGACGGACGCCGCCCCGAAGGCGCTCAGGATCGGAAGGGCCGCGATAGCGACGACGGCAAAGGTGCGACGGGCGTTGAACATTCAGTATCTCCTGGGGTGATGGTGGGTGAGGTGTGTTGGTGACAGGGACTACTCTGCCCAGTCCGGACCCCACTCAGAAGCGACCCAAGGGTGCGGCGCAGCCACCCATGGAATGGATCCTCGCCACCCCAGGATCGGCGCCGCTTCGGCCGCGCGAGGTGCGGAAACTGCGCGCCGGCGGCGGGGCCGCCTAACCTCGAGGCCATGCGGATGAAGCTGAGTGTGGCGGGGATCGCGGTGTCGGCGCTGGTGCTGGGCGGATGCACCATCGGGCAGACCCAGTCGGAAACGGAGATCGCGGCGCAGCAGTTCGCCGACGCGCTCACCCAGCGGAACGCGCAGGCGGCCGCGGACCTCACCAGCGACCCGGCGGCCGCGGCGGCCGCGATCACCCAGATGTTCGACGGCCTCGCCGCCCGGGATGCGACCTTCGTGGTCGCGGGCACCGACAACGATGCGGGCACCTTCACCCTCGACGCGGACTGGACCCTCGGCGCCGAACCCGAGCCCGAGGCGGAGTCCACCACGACCACGACCCCGACCTCCGGGACGACGAGCGCCACCCCGACCGCCGAGACGGACTCGGCGCAGACCTGGAGCTACACCACGACCGGCGGCGGCCAGGCCGTTGCCGACGGCGGCAAGATCCCATGGGACCCGCAACTGCTGGCGCCGGGGCTGACGGCGGACAGCACGCTGCGCTACACCACCCTCGCCGGTGGCTCCCCGCAGGTGCTCGACGCCGCCGGTCGCCCGCTGATGACCGAGCAGACCGTCACCCTGGTCAATCTCGACCCGGCGACGATCGCCGACTCGGCCGGTACCGCCGCCGCGGTCGCGCAGTTGGTCGGCCCGGTGGCGCCCACGGTCACCGCGGCCTCGCTGCAGGCGGACCTGGCCGGGTCCCAGGGCAAGACCGTCACCGCGATCACGCTGCGGGACGCGGACTTCCAGCCGATCGCCGATCGGCTCGCCGAGATCCCCGGTGTGCAGTTGGTGAAGCAGGCCCGGCTGCTGACCGCGGACAAGTCCATGACCTCACCGACCCTCGACGGACTCCGGGAACTGTGGCAGCAGGGCCAGGATGCCTCCGCCGGCTGGGCGGTACAGCTGGTGTCCGCCAACGGATCCGCGCAGCGGCTGGCCGGTGAGGACGGCACGGTTCAGCCCGACATCGCCACCACCCTCGACCCCGCGATCCAGGGCGCCGCCCAGGCGGCCATCGCCGATCTCCCGCAGCAGTCCGCGATCGTGGCACTGCGGCCGTCAACGGGGGCGGTGCTCGCGGTGGCGCAGAACCCGGCAGCCACCGCTCAGGGCCCGATCGCGCTGACCGGCCTGTACCCGCCGGGGTCGACCTTCAAGACGGTCACCACTTCCGCAGCGCTGCAATCGGGTTCGGTCACCCCCGACACCGTGCTGCCGTGCCCGGGCAGCGCGAACATCGAGGGCCGCACCATCCCCAACGACGACAACTTCGACCTCGGTTCGGTGCCGCTGCACACCGCGTTCGCCCGTTCCTGCAACACCACCATGGGCGCGCTCGCGGTCGCGCTGCCGCCGACCGCCCTGCCCCATGCCGCCCTGCAGTTCGGTCTCGGGGTGGACTACGTGACGCCGGGGTTGACCACGGTCACCGGCAGCGTGCCGCCCGCGGACACCCCGGCGCAGCGCGTCGAATCCGCGATCGGGCAGGGGCAGGTGACGGCGACGCCGTTCGGGATGGCGCTCGTGGCGGCATCCATCGCCAAGGGCTCCACGCCCGCGCCGACGCTGGTCGCGGGGATGCCGGGCGTCGCGAACACGACACCCGCCCCTGCGCCCCCGCAGGTCACCGAGCAGCTGCGGACGATGATGCGGGAGACGGTCACGGCGGGCACCGCCACCCAGCTCGCGGACATCGCCGACCTGCGCGGCAAGACCGGCACCGCCGAGGTCGGCGACGCCCCCGCGCACGGCTGGTTCGTCGGCATCGACGGCGACGTGGCCTTCGCGGTGTTCGTCGCTGGGGCGGACAGCTCCGCCCCCGCGGTGGACGCGGCCGGCCGGTTCCTACGACCGATCCAGGCCCAGATCCCGCGATGATGGCGATCCGGCCGACGGGCGTGTTCGGGTCGGCCGTTCTACGGCTGAGATAGCCCCTGGATCGCTCGACAGGGGCGTTCCGCGGCGCAGCTCAGATGCACCAGACGAGTGCGGCGGACCCGAGCGGGACGCTGAAGCAGAGGGCAACCGAGCCAAGAGCGGGCGTGGCGGCCACGGTGTCGCTCGCGGAGGCGGCGGGGGCCGCGAAGACTCCGACTGTCAGGGCGATTGCGGTCGCAGCGAGGGTTTTCGTGATCTTGGTGGACATTGTGCTCACACCTTTTGATTGGGACGAACCTGCGGTCGAGCCACCCCTCATGGCTCCCAACCATCGTCCGCCCGATGCGACACCACGCACAAGGGTGCGGCCGCCGGAGGTTGCTAGTGCACCCCGCGCATCATCCGGCTGATCCACGGCGAGAGCAGGATCATCACGACGCCGACCGCGATCGACGCCGCGCCGACCCAGGTGAAGTACGACACCTCGTCGTTCTCGTTGTAGTACTTCGCCAGCGTGCCCGCCATCGACGACCCCAGCGCCACCGAGAGGAAGAACAGCGCGACCATCTGGGTGTGGAATGCCTTGGGCGCCAACTTGGTCGACAGGGAGAGCCCGACAGGGGAGAGGAACAACTCGGCGAAGGTGAACAGCAGCAGGATGAACATCAGGCCCAACAGGGGGGTGCTGTTCGGCCCGCCGCCCGCGAACGGCAGGAACGCGAGGAAGGCCAGGCCCATGATGATGGTGCCCGCCGCGAACTTGAGCGGTGAGGACGGCTGGCGGGGGCCGAGCTTCGTCCAGATGGCCGCGAACACGCCCGCGAAGATGATGATGAAGACCGGGTTGATGGACTGCACCCAGGAGGCCGGGAAGTCCCAGCCGAACAGGTTGCGGTCCAGGCGCTTGTCGGAGTAGATCGCGACGACGGTGAACTGCTGCTGGAACAGGGACCAGAACGCGGCGCTTGCCAGGAACATCGGGATGAAGGCGATGACGCGGCTGCGCTCGGTGCTGGTGATCTTCTTGCTGGTCAGGATCACCAGGAAATAGGTGATCGACGCGACGATCGTCAGGCCGACGACCACGTCGGAGAGGTTGTCGGTGGTGATGAGCCCGATCAGGCAGAGCACGAGGATCGCGAGGATCGCGACGGCGCCGAGGGCCGCGTACCGCAGTCGCTGCGCGTGCGGCATCGGGTTCAGCGGCCGCTCGCCGATCCCGGCGAGCCGCTTGCGACCGAGCGTGTACTGGATCAGGCCGAGCGCCATGCCGATCGCGGCGAGCGCGAAGCCGACATGGAATCCCCACTCCTTCTGTGCCCACCCGGTCAGCAGCGGGCCGACCAACGCGCCCAGATTGATGCCCATGTAGAAGATCGAGAACCCGGCGTCGCGGCGGTCGTCGTTCTCGGCGTACAGGTCGCCGACCAGGGAGGTGGCGTTCGCCTTGAGTCCGCCGCTACCGACGGCGATCGCGATCAGGCCGACCCCGACGCCCGCCAGGCCCGGGATCACGGCCAGGGCGATGTGGCCGCACATGACCAGGACCGCGCTGTAGAAGAGGGTGCGCTCGGACCCCAGGATGCGGTCCGCGATCCAGCCACCGAGGATGGTGGAGAGGTAGACGGTGCCGCCGTACGCCCCGACGATGCTGGTCGCGGCTGCCTGCGAGATGCCGAGCCCGCCGTCGGCCACCGAGTAGTACAGGTAGTAGATGAGGATGCCCTGCATCCCGTAGAACGAGAACCGCTCCCACATCTCGACGCCGAACAGGTTCGCGAGCGCTACTGGCTGGCCGAAGAAGCCGTGGTCGGCCTTGGGATCACGGGGTGGCGAAGTGATTTCGCTCATCGCCAAACTTTCTCATGAGTGCGTGGTGCGGGGTGGGACTCGACGCCAACTTGTTAGGCGGCTGCCGAGCGCTTCATGACCGTGGCGTAGATCGCGCGCCAACCCAGCAGGAAGACCGCCAACACACTGGTCGCGACGATGATGAAGCTGAACGCGGTGCCCTGACCGCCGATGACCCGCAGGATCATCCCGACCACCACCGTGCTCAGCCAGATGATCACTCCGGCCGGGACCACCGACGCCGGGAGTGACTTGTTGCGGTACAGCGCCTCGTTGGCCAGCCAGCCGGCCGCCAGCCCTCCGAGGAACGGCCATGCCGTGGTCGCCAGACCGGCGAGGGCGTTCGCCTCGTCGTGGCTCCGTCGGCCGATCGCGCAGAACACCACCACCAGGACTATGTCGACGGCCAGGACGGGCAGGCGCTTGTTCACGGATCCAGGGTAGGCCGCGGATCTCCGGGCGCCGAACCAGGATGTTCCCTCTGACCGGGAGGTTGCTGTGATGCAGGTCTCGCGGCCGCCTACCTTGGGCATACCAAGACGGTCCGGTCGAGCCGACGAATGCCGCCCTGGCGGGCGGCGGTGTGAGAGGTGCAGAGAATGGTGCAGTGGAACGAGACGTGTGACGTGCTGGTGGTCGGGTCGGGTGGCGGCGGCGTCACCGGCGCCTACACCGCGGCCCGCGAGGGCCTGGACGTGATCCTGGTGGAGGCCACCGACAAGTTCGGCGGCACCACGGCGTACTCCGGCGGCGGCGGGGTGTGGTTCCCGTGCAATCCGGTGCTCAAGCGCGCGGGCACAGACGACACCATCGACGACGCGCTCGAGTACTACCACGCCGTCGTCGGCGATCGCACCCCTCGTGAGCTGCAGGACGCGTACGTCCGCGGCGGCGCCCCGCTGATCGAGTACCTGGAGCAGGACGAGAACCTCAAGTTCGAGATGCTGCCGTGGCCCGACTACTTCGGCAAGGCCCCCAAGGCCCGCCTCGACGGCCAGCGGCACACCATGCCGTCGGTGCTGCCGGTGTCGGAGGCCCCCGAGCTGCGCGAGGTGGTGCGCGGACCGCTCGACACCGACCGGCTCGGCACACCCGCGCCCGACGACTACTTCATCGGCGGCCGCGCGCTGATCGCCCGGTTCCTCAAGGCCATCGAGAAGTACCCGAACGCCGCACTGCACCGCAGCACCACGCTGGTCGAGCTGGTGGTCGAGGACGGCACCGTGGTCGGCGGAATTGTCGAGCGGGACGGCGAGCGCATCGCGATCCGCGCCCGTAAGGGCGTGGTGCTCGCGGCGGGCGGCTTCGAGGGCAACGACGAGCTGCGGCAGAAGTTCGGCGTGCCGGGCGAGGCCCGCGACACCATGGGCCCGTGGGCCAACCTCGGCAAGGCGCACGAAGCGGGCATCGCGGCAGGCGCCGACATCGACCTGATGGGCGAGGCCTGGTGGTCGCCGGGCATGACCCACCCGGACGGCCGCTCCGCGTTCGCGCTGTGGTTCACCGGCGGCATCTTCGTCAACCAGGACGGCCAGCGGTTCGTCAACGAGTCCGCGCCGTACGACCGCCTCGGTCGCGAGGTGATCCGCCAGCTCGAGGAGGGCACCGCCACCCTCCCGTACTGGATGATCTACGACAACAAGGAGGGTGAGGTGCCGCCGGTCAAGGCCACCAACGTCTCCATGGTCGAGACGGAGAAGTACCAGGCGGCGGGCCTGTGGCACTCCGCGGACACCCTCGAGGAGCTCGCCGAGAAGATCGGCGTCCCGGCCGAGAACCTGGCCGCCACCGTCGCGCGGTTCAACGAGTTCGTACCCAAGGGCGTCGACGAGGACTTCGGCCGCGGCGACGAGGCCTACGACCGGGCGTTCTCGGGCGGCGAGCCGCCGCTGGTCACGATCGATCAGGGCCCGTTCCACGCGGCCGCGTTCGGCATCTCCGACCTCGGCACCAAGGGCGGTCTGCGCACCGACACCGCGGCGCGGGTGCTCGACCAGTCGGGCAACCCGATCGCCGGCCTGTACGCCGCGGGCAACACGATGGCCGCGCCGAGCGGCACCGTCTACCCCGGCGGCGGTAACCCGATCGGTACCAGCATGCTGTTCAGCCACCTCGCCGTGCTCGACATGGCAGCGGGCAGCTAGCGACGCGAGAACGCCCCCGTCGCGATCCTTGGAGGTGGGTCGCGACGGGGGCGTTGTTGCGTGTGGGGGATCAGGCCTGCAGGCCGGCCTCGATCTCCAGGGTGATGGTGATCTTGTCGCCCACCACGGCGCCGCCGCCCTCGAGCGGCATGTCGATGCTGATGCCGAAATCCTTGCGGTTGATCACGGTGCTGGCCTCGAAGCCGGCGACCGGGCCGTGGCCCATGCCCGGGTTGACGCCGTTGAACTCGAGCTTGAGCTCGACCGGGCGGGTCACGCCGTGCAGGGTGAAATCGCCGTCGACCACGAAGTCCTCGCCCTTGGCGCGCACGCCGGTGGAGGTGAAGGTGGCGGTGGGGAACTGCTCGGCGTCGAAGAAGTCAGCCGCGCGCAGGTGGTTGTCGCGCTGCTCGTTGTCGGTGGTGATGGAGGCGACCTGGATCTCGGCGGTGACCGACGGGGTGCCGTCCTCGGCGACGGTGATGGCGCCCGAGAACTCCTGGAAGCGTCCGCGGACCTTGCTGACCATCAGGTGCCGGACGGAGAAGCCGACGGTGGAGTGGCTCGGGTCGATGGCCCAGGTGCCGGTGGTCAGGGTGGGGAGGGCGATGGCGGTGGTCATGTGGACTCCTCGTAAGTAGTTCAAATTTCAAGCATGTGCTCCGTCCAACTGCGCCCCGGCCGCGAAAATTTCCTCGAGGTGATGTGACCTCCAACACACAGAACCGCCGGCCGAGGGAATCGGCCGGCGGTCCTCCTGGGATCACCCGATGAGCACCAGGGATCAGTCGAGCGTCGCCGCGGCCAGCACCGCCCGCAGTGCCGACGCCGTGACCGACGACTCGATGCCCATGCCCCACTGCGTCTTGCCGTTCATCCGGCACTGGGCGAAGGTGATGGCCTGCCCGCCCGCGCCCTCGGCGACCGACTGCAGCGACATCGCGAGCACCTCCACCGGGCAGCCGTGGTCGGCCAGGATCAGGGTGAGCGCCTCGACCGGCCCACTTGCCGAGGCCTCTCCGTTGACCTGCACATCGCCGAGCGTCGCGCGGACCGTCAGGTGGTCGCCGTTCCCGAGGTGTTCGAGCGACCACTTGTCGAGGGCGCCGTGGTGGGCGTACTCGGCCGTCAGCAGCTTCCACAGCTCCTCGGCGTTCACCTCACCGCCGCCGTCGTCGGTGGTGTGCTGCACCCGTCGCGCGAAGTCGATCTGCAGGGCGCGCGGCAGGTCGAGCCCGTAGCCGGTCTGCAGCAGGTATGCGACGCCGCCCTTGCCGGACTGGCTGTTCACCCGGATGATCGCCTCGTAGTCGCGGCCGATGTCGGCGGGATCGATTGGCAGGTAAGGCATCTCCCACGGCTGCTGCACCGGCTCCACGCCTGCCGCCTTCGCCGTCGCGTTGTGCTTGGTGAACCCCTTCTTGATCGCGTCCTGATGGGTACCCGAAAACGCCGTGAACACCAGGTCGCCCACGTACGGGTGGCGCGGGTGCACATCGATCCTGTTGCAGTGCTCGGCCGTTCGCCGCACCGCGTCGAGATCGGAGAAGTCGATCATCGGGTCGATGCCCTGCGAATGCAGGTTCAGCCCGAGCGTCACGAGGTCCACGTTCCCGGTCCGCTCACCGTTGCCGAACAGACAGCCCTCCACGCGCTGTGCGCCCGCGAGCATCGCCAACTCCGATGACGCGACGCCGGTGCCCCGGTCGTTGTGCGTGTGGACCGACAGGATCACCGACTCGCGACGGTCGAGGTGCCGGTGCATGTACTCGATCTGATCGGCGAAGACGTTCGGCGTTGCCGTCTCGACGGTGGTCGGGAAGTTGTGGGAGACCGGCCGGTCCGGGCTGGCATCCCAGACTTCGGTGATGCTGTTGCAGATCTCGAGGACGAAGTCCGGCTCGGTCAGGTTGAACACCTCGGGGGCGAACTGGTACCGCATGCCCGGAATGGTGTCGCCGATGCGGGCCACGTACTCCACCGACTTCAGGATGTGGGCGAGCAACTCCTTCCGGTCCTGGCCCAGCACCATGGACCGCCACATCGGGGCCGTGGGGACGTAGACGTGGAGCACCACGTTGGCGAGGCCGCGCACCGACTCGAAGGTCCGATCGATCAGGTCGGGCCGCGCGGCGGTGAACGCCACGACCGTGACATCGTCTGGCACCAGGTCGAAGGTCACCAGGTCGCGGGTGAAGTCGAACTCGGCCTGGCTGGACGCCGGGTAGCCGCACTCGATCTCCTTGTATCCCATCCGGACCAGCTGCTCGAACATCAACCGCTTGCGGGCGGTATCCATCGGTTCGGGGAGGGCCTGGTTGCCGTCGCGTAGGTCGACAGGCGCCCACAGTGGGGCCTCGGTGAGGCGGTTGGACGGCCACTGACGCCCGATGCCGTCATCCGGTGGCGTCGGCACCCGGTCGTAATGCGACCGATAGCGGTGCGAGGGCATCCCGGACGGGACTTGGCGATTCCACTTCATGTCGGCTCCTTGGGTGAGAGGAGGCGGTCGACATACTCGAATCCCGCGGTGGAGAGGGGCCTGATCAATTCTCTCCGCGGCTCACGGCGTGTCGCCCGTACATGGCATGAGAGTTAGGCTATGTGAGATCGGCCACGGCGGAGAAGGCAATTGCCCGATTCGGGTAATGGGCACCCCCGCAGCATGAGTGCGCTCGATCTACCCGCTGATCAGCTGTTTTCCCGGCGCTGCCGCTCGCCCTTCGGGCTCTCGAGGCCGTCGATCTCGACGGCAGGCGGCTCGTGCAGCGCCCGCTGTTCGCTGCGTTCGAGCTCGACATCGAACTCCAGATCCTCGTGCTGATGGCGGCGGAAGAGGAAGAGGAAGACGATCCAGCCGACGATCGCGACCAGGATGAAGCTCACCCCGCGGTACACGAAGGCGGCCGCAACGGCCTGCGAGGCGCTGATGCTGGCGGCGGTGGTGAGGGTGGCGATCAGGGTGGCGTCGACGAACACCAGGCCGCCCGGCGCGAGCGGGATGGTCGCGACGGCCTTGCCTGCCGCGAAGGCGATCAGCAGTCCGGACAGGGCGGGGTCGGCACCGATCGCGTAGCAGGCAGCGGCGAGACAGGCGATGTCCGCGACGCGGTGCACCGCGGACCAGCCGAGGGTGATCGCGCCGTCCCGCTTGCCCAGCTGCACCGACTCGAGTTGTTGGAGCATCTCCCGCACCGTGGACATCCCGGTGTCGGCCGGCTTGTTGCGCATCGCGTTCACGCGCACGAGCGCCCAGCGGACTGCCGCCTCGATGGAGTTCGGATGCGCGGAGACGTAGTGGACGGCGAAGATCAGGGCGATCAGGCCTGCGATGGAGAAGGTCAGCGTGAAGGGGCTGACCGACCCGCCGACCAGCAGCGCGCCCCCGACCCCGATCAGCGCCAGCCCGATCCCCGCGATCACCCCGGAGATCGCCAGTTGCCAGGAGGCCACGACGGGGCTGGCGCCCCACCGCCGGGTTTCCCGGTAGGTGAACGCCGTCGAGAAGACCTGACCGGCTGGCAGAGTCACCGCCATCGCCGTGGACGCGTAGACAACCGAGACCGACTTGCGCTGGCTGACGGCCACCCCGCCGGCCCGGAGCAGCTGCTTCTGAACGCGTCCGTAGCCGCTGAGGGAGACGGCCTGCGCGACGATGCACGCGGCCAGCCAGCCCCAGTGGATCTCGGAGAGCGCGATCCAGGATTCGTGCAGCCGCGGCCACAGGTACACGCCCTCGGCGACGAGCAGGGCGACGAGCAGCACGCCTGCCACCCACTTGAGCCACCAGAACCGCCCGCGCGGGCGATCGGGTGTCGACCCCTCCGATGCGTGGGGGACGACCTCGCTCCGGTCGGGCTGCGGCGTTACCACCTGCCCAGCGTAACCAAGCACTGCGCTCATCTAGGGATACTGGACCGGCCAGGCGAGGTGGGTGACCCGGTTGCGCCCGCGCAGCTGCACCTGATCGCCCAGCTCCCACTCGGCCTGTTCCTCGTCATCGGCGAAATACAGTGCGCTGGTCGAGGCCAATACCCGGCTCGGCCGCAGTTTGGCCAGCTCGGTCAGCCGCGACGCCTCGTTGACCGGGTCGCCGATCACGGTGTATTCGAAACGCTCGGCGGCGCCGATGTTCCCGGCCACCGCCAGGCCGGCCGATACGCCGATACCGATGTCGAGCCCGGTGATGTCGTTGAGTGCGAACCGCAACTCCCTCGCCGCGGCCAGCGCCGCGGACGGTGCGTCCGGCCGGTCAAGAGGCGCCCCGAAGATGGCAAGCGCGGCGTCGCCCATGAACTTGTTGACGAATCCGTGGTGCTGGTCGACGACGTCGACGACCACCCGGAAGAACTCGTTGAGCAGCCGGACGACTTCGCCCGGGGGCTGTTCGGCCGCCGCGCCCGTCGAGCCGACCATGTCCACGAACAGCACGGCCACGAACCGGGTCTCGCCGCCCAGCTCCGTACCGAACTGCAGCGCCCGGCGTGCCACGTCCTCCCCGACGTGCTGGCCGAACAGTTCGCGAAGCAGCTTGCGCTCACCCGCGTCCTTCATCATCCGGTTGAATCCGACCTGCAGCCGACCGATCTCGCTGCCGTCGAACACCTCCACCTGGACATCGGTGGCCCCGCGCTGCACCCGCTCGATTGCCCTGCGGAGCTGCCGGATCGGATCCGAGATCTGGCTGGCGGTGAGCATCGAGAGGGAGAACGCGGTGGTGATGGCCAGCCCGGACAGCAGGATGATCGCGATGGCCAGCGCGTTGGTCGAGAACTGCAGGTCGGTGCTCAGCTGGGTGGCGCACAGCAGGATGATCCCGATCACCGGCATCAGGGTGCCCAGACCCCAGGTCATCGCCATCCGGGGCCCGACGCCAGGTGCGAGGAGGCGGTCGAATTGCCCCTCGCTCAGGGCCTTTGCCGCGACCGGCCGGAGGATCCGCTCGCCGAGCATGTAGGTGAACCCGAAGGTGGTGGTCGCCGCCATGCACACCGTCACGATCACCGCGACGGCGAGCTCCGGCATCTCCCAGACGGTGAGGAAGACGAACAGCACGCCACCGATGACCCAGAGAACCAGGTGCACGATCGCCTGCCGGAGCGGGGCGTGCAGCGCGGACATCTGCTCGCCGCGGGTCGGCGGGCCCCCACGAAGCTGCCAGCGGATCACCGACCGCAGCATCATCGCGGCCGCGCCGAGGCTGACGATCCCGGCGAAGAACAGGTAGATACCGAAGATGACGACGTTGCGGACCCGATCCGCGATGATCGCCTGGGACTCCGAGATGGGCAGGCCGTACCGGATGAAGGCCAGCACGAGGACCGCGCCGAAGAAGTTGGCCAGGATCATCGAGCCCATGTAGAGCGGCCATCGACTACGCATGGTCAGCGCGACCGCTCGATAGGAGGATGCCAGCACAGGACCAACTTAGTCGTGCGGTGCCGGTGCCGAGCGCACCGCGTCGACGCGGCGTGACCTGGACCTCACCGCCCGCCCTGCCGCGCCGATCTCCGCCTCCCGCACAACGCCCGATCGGCCGATAGGCTCGCCGGGGTGAGCGCGAACGAGCCGCGACCGGATCTGCCGCCCTACGGTGACGCCCGGGCGGTGCACCCCATCGTGCGGGTGGGCGCCGAATGGACGTGGCGGCTGCTCGTCCTCTTCGCCGGGCTGGTCACCCTCGGCTACCTGATCAGCAAACTGGACACGGTGCTCATCCCCGTCGGCCTGGCGCTGCTGGCCGCCGCCCTGCTCTACCCGCTGGTGGACTGGATGCAGCGCAGGGGAGTGCCGCGATCGGCTGGCGTGGTGGTGGTGCTCGTCGTCGCGATCGGCGTCGTCGCCGGGATCATGACCTTCGTCGTCGAGCAGTTCATCGCAGGCCTGCCGGAGCTGACCGACCAGTTCACCCAGTCCATCGATCAGATCCAGGATTGGCTGACCGCGGGCCCGTTCCACTTCTCCGAGGACCAGATCCGGCAGGCCGGCGATTCGGTGGTCAAGTCGATCCAGGACAACAAGGAGGCGGTGACCAGCGGCGCGCTGACCACCGGCAAGGTGATCGGGGAGCTGTTCACCGGCGCCGCGCTGACCCTGTTCACGGTCATCTTCTTCCTGTACGGCGGCGAACAGATCTGGGAGTTCGTCACCCGGGTGGTCCCTACGGCCTCGCGCGAGCGGGTCCGGCTGGCGGGCAGCCAGGGCTTCGGCTCCCTCGTCGGGTACGTCCGGGCCACCGTCGTGGTCGCGGCGGCCGACGCGGTGGGGATCGGGGTCGGGCTGGCGATCCTCGGGGTGCCGCTGGCGCTGCCGCTGGCCTCACTGGTCTTCGTCGGCGCGTTCATCCCGATCGTCGGTGCCTTCGTGACGGGCTTCGTCGCGGTGCTCGTCGCGCTGGTCACGAAGGGACTGATCACCGCCCTGATCACCCTCGGCATCATCATCGGGATCATGCAGCTCGAGGGTCACGTGCTGCAGCCGCTGCTGCTCGGGCGCGCGGTCCGGCTGCACCCGCTCGCGGTGGTGCTGGCGATCACCACCGGCATCGTGCTCGCCGGGATCGTCGGCGGCCTGCTCGCGGTGCCGATCGTCGCGGTGCTCAACACCGCGATCCGGTCGCTGCTCGCCTCCGATCAGGAGGAGGTGCCGGACGAGGTGGAGGTCGCCGACCCGCGGATTCCGCTCTTCCCGGCGACCCAGGACGAGGTGCCGTGAGTCGGGGCGGCACCGCCGCCGTGAGTCTTCTCGGCCCGCAGGAGGACCGCAAAGACTCACGGGCCACCGAGCCGCTATGGCGGGCCGCGCAGGTGTTCCGGTTGGCCACGCTGGTGTATGCGGTCAGCTATCAGGTCGCGTCGGTGTCGGACTACACGCGGCCGACGCTGAGCTGGGTCCTGGTCGCGCTGATGGCGGTGTGGTCGGGCCTCGCGGCAGTCGGGCTGTCCAGGAACACGGCGGCGCGTCGGTGGTTGGTCGCCGCCGATCAGGTGGTGGTCGTGGCGCTGATGGCCTCGACCCGGCTGGTGTCCGATCAGGACTGGTACTCCACGCATCAGACCCTGCCCACCACGCTGTGGGCCACGAACGCGGTGATCTCCGCGGCGATCCTCGGTGGGCCATGGCTCGGGGTCGCATCCGGGGCTGCGATCTCGGTGGCCAGTGCGCTGGTCCGGGGCCAGATCGATCTCGACCTGTGGCGCGACGCCACCGCACCGATCCTGGTCTCGGTTGGGCTCGCGCTCGGGCTGGCCGCCAACACCGCGCGCCGTTCGCACGCGCAGCTCGAGCGTGCCGCGCGGCTGACCGCTGCCGCGGAGGAGCGGGAGCGGCTCGGACGCGAGGTTCACGACGGTGTGTTGCAGGTGCTGGCGTACGTCCGCCGTCGCGGCACCGAGATCGGTGGCCCGACACTGGAATTGGCGACACTGGCGGGTGAGCAGGAGGTGGCGCTGCGGGAGCTGATCTCGGAGCAGGCGGCACCGTCCCCCGCAAGCGGGAGGTACCCCCAGCGCGGCGACGGTGACGTGGACCTGCGGTCGCTGCTGCGCGGCGAGGCGAGCACCACGGTGTCGGTGTCGGCGCCTGCCGTCCCCGTCCTGATGGCGCGGGAGCGGGCAGCGGAGGTCGCGGCCGTGGTGCGGACGGCCCTGTCGAACGTCGAGCTCCACGCCGGCGGGGGCGCGAAAGCCTATGTGCTGCTGGAGGACATCGGCGAGGAGGTGATCGTCTCCGTGCGCGACGACGGCGTCGGGTTCGCCCCCGGTCGGCTTGCCGAGGCCGAGGCGGAGGGGCGAATGGGGGTGTCGCGCTCCATCCTCGGCCGGGTCGCGGACCTCGGCGGCACCGCGACGCTGGAAAACGCCCCTGGCGAGGGTGTCGAATGGGAGATCAGGGTGCGCAAGCAGGCGTCGGGGAAGGGGAGAGCGTGATGGAGCCGCTGACGGTCATGGTGGTCGATGACCACCCCATGTGGCGGGACGGGGTGGCCCGCGACCTCGAGGCGGCCGGCTTCGCGGTGGTGGCCACCGCGGACGGTGTGACGGCGGCGCGCACGCGCGCCGCGGCGGTGCGGCCAGCCGTGGTCCTGATGGACATGCAGCTGCCCGACGGAAACGGGGCGCAGGCCACGGCAGCGGTACTGGCGGCCTCGCCGGACTCGACCGTGCTGGTGTTGTCGGCGTCGGCGGAGCGTGAGGACGTGCTCGAGGCGATCAAGGCCGGTGCCACCGGATATCTGGTCAAGAGCGCCTCGGCCGCCGAATTGGTGGACGCCGTGCGGGCCACCGCCGCGGGCCAGGCAGTGTTCACCCCTGGCCTGGCGGGGCTGGTGCTCGGCGAGTACCGGCGCATCGCATCCGGCCCCTCCGATGACCGCGCACCCGAGGTGCCCCGGCTCACCGAGCGCGAGACGGAGGTGTTGCGGTTGGTGGCAAAGGGCCTGAGCGCCAAGCAGATCGCCACCCGGCTCACGCTCAGTCACCGGACGGTCGAGAACCACGTCCAGGCCACGCTCCGCAAGCTCCAGCTCGCGAACCGCGTCGAGCTGACCCGGTACGCCATCGAACGCGGGCTGTAGAGCCGCTTCACGCCTGGCGGCGGAGCCGCATATCCTGGCGACATGGATGCGAGGAATCTGCGGGTATCCGATGCGGAACGCGAGCACGTCGGGCAGCTGCTCCAGCGTGCGGTCGGGCAGGGGATGCTCTCGCTCGGTGAGTTCACCGAGCGCATGGACACCACGCTCGCCGCGAAGACACGGGGCGAACTGAACGCGGTGCTCGTCGACCTGCCCGGGATACAGCTCGTGGGGGAGCACGCGCCGCAGGCCGCGCCCTACCCCCAGCCCGCCCCGTACGCGCAGCCGCATCCCCAGCCTCAGCCGCACTTCGCCCCCGCCGAGCCGTACCGGGGAACGGTCGGGCACCCGGGCGGCGTGGTGCGCGGACGGATGTCGACGGTGAAACGCCAGGGACCGTGGCAGGTGTCCCCGACGCTGCACGTGGACAGCATGATGTCCGACGTCACCCTGGACTTCACGGAGGCGATCATGACCAGCCAGGTCGTGGAGATCGTCGTGTCGGACTACTTCAGCTCCATCTCGATCGTCGTCCCGCCGGAGGCCACCGTCGACCTCAATGCCGTCGAGACGGTCGCGGGCAGCGCCACCAACAAGGTCCGCACCGGCCCCCCGATCGGCCCGCTGCACGTCGTGGTGCGGGGGAAGGTGCGGTTCGGCTCGCTGACCGCCAAGCACCCGTTCGGCACCACCTGGAAGCGGATGCTCGGCTGACCCCGAGGGGGCCCGCGTGGATCTCGCGCAAAACCCCCATTCCGATTGGGTAGGACTACTCATGTGATCGACGGCCCGTGCGCCGATCGTTGACGCATGGTCAATCTCGAAGGCAATTCTGTCGTGAGCCCCCAGATCGATCCGCAGTTGGTCGCGCGGCTGTCCGGTGAGTTCGACGCGCTCGGGCTGCACATGCGCGGCGTCGCTGCGGATCTGACGCGACTGCGGTCGCAGCTCGAGATCCCCTCGCCCCAGTCGGCGCCGCAGGCGCCCGTGCCGCCGCCGGTCCACGCGGCGCAGCCTCCGCAGCCTCCGCAGCCGCAGGTCCAGTGGCCGATGACACCGGCTCCGCCTGCGCCGCAGGCCGTTCCGCCGGTTTTCGCGCAACCCGCCCAGTGGCCGCCGGTTCGCCCGCCGGTCCCCCGGCGAGAGCCTCGCGAGCCGTGGTGGCAGCGCGACGGCATGGTCAGCCGGGTTCTCGCCGTCGCGGGCGCGGCGGTGACCCTGATCGGCGTGCTGATGCTGCTGGTGCTGGCCGCGCAGGCCGGGTTCTTCGGCCCGGTGGCCCGGGTGAGCGCCGGCGCCGTGTTCTCGGTGGCCCTGGTCGCGGCTGGCATCCGCGTGTTCGGGCTCCCAGGCGGACGGGTCGGTGGCCTCGCCCTGGTCGGCACCGGCGTCGCGGGTGGGTACCTGGACGTGGTCGCCGCGACCTCGTACTACGGCTGGCTGCCGCCCGTCGTCGGCCTCGCGGTCGCCTTCGGGATCGCTGCGGGCGGAATGACGCTGGCGACGCGCTGGCAGTCGCAACCGCTGGCCGCGCTCACCGTGGTCGCGGTGGCGGTGCTCGCCCCGGCCCTGGCGGACGGACTCACCGTCACCCTGCTCGTCTTCCTGGTTCTGCTCCAGGTCGCCGCGTTCCCGCCCCAGCTAGGCAGGGACTGGCCGTATCTGCATGCGGCACGGACGATTCCGGTGGTGCTCGCACTACTGATCGCGCTCGCCGATGCCACCGGGAACGGGGTCACGCCGTGGTCCGGCGGGCACCGCCCGGTCGCGGTGGCGCTGCTGGCCCTTGCGGTGGTGGTCGCCGTGGTCGGTGTCGGATCGGCGCTGGTGCTGCTGCGTCGCAACACCTCTGACGTCACCGCGACGGTCATGCTCGCGCTGTCGACGTTGCCGCTGCTGTTCTCGGGCGGCGTCGCGGGTCGCTGGACGGAGGTGTTGCTGCAGTGCGGGCTCGCGGCCGGGCTGCTCACCGTGCTGGCGGTGGTGCGCCCGCTGCCCGGGCACACCCGGGTTGCGATGGCGGCGGTCGCGTCCCTGGCGGTGCTGCAGGCGAGCGCCGGTGCCACCCCGCGGGACGCACTCCCGGTGGTGCTGCTCGCGTTGGCGCTCGGACTGGTCGCGGTCGCCGGTCAGGCTCGTTCCCGGATCGCCTACTGCACCGGGATCGGGTTCGGGTCGATCGGCGCGCTGCTGTTCCTCGACGCCGCCCCGCCGGAGGCACTGGTGAACCAGGCCGACGCGGTCGGCTCGCTCGCCGTCATCGCGTCCGGCTCGATGCTGGCTGCTCTGGTGGTTCTCGTTGTCGGGCAGGCGCATTCGATGGGTCTGCTCGACGATCGGTGGGCCGATGTGGCCTGGGTCGCGGCCGGAATCGGCGCCCTCTACGCGGGTACCGCGGCAGTGGTGGCGACCGGTGTCGCGGCGCTGGGTGCCGACCGAGGCTTCATCGCCGGGCACTGCGCGGCCACCCTGATCGCGATGGTGCTCGCGACGGTGTCGCTGCGGTGGGGGCTCGCGCACCCGGAACGGGCGCATCTCGCGCTCGGCGCGGGCCTGACCCTGACCTTCGCGGCCCTTGCCAAGCTCTTCCTGTTCGACCTGGCGACGCTGGACGGGATGTTCCGCGTGCTCGCGTTCATCGGGGTCGGGCTGTTGCTGCTGGCGGCGGGGACCCGGTACGCCCGGGCCTTCGCCGAGGGCGCACAGCGCGGTCGGGTGCAGACATAGCCACCCGGCCTGCGGCTGCTCGCCCTCAGTCCTCCTGGTGGCGGGCGAGCAGCTCGCTGACGCTCACCGTCGGCGAGCCGGCCGAGTGCCGGTGCCTGCCCTGATCCTCGCCCGCGTCCGCGGACTGATCCGAGCCGTTGGTCTGCATCGGAGCCGTCATCGGGGGAGCCGCCTGAGGCGGCCGCGGCACCTTCAGCTCGGCCAACCAGCTCTCGATCGGACGGGAGTCCCGCTCCGTCTGCGCCGGGGCGGGTGCAACCCTGCTCGACGGTGGCGGGGCGGGTGCCCGACGCGGGGCCTGCTCCGGTGCGACGACGGGCGGGTGTGCCCGGGGGATCGGCTCGGTCAGCGGTTCCGACAGCGGCGCCTCGTGCTCGGCGATCGCGGTGGGAGCCGCGGTGCGCGCGGGCAGGACCTGCTCGACCGCGGCCCTGGTGAGCGGGACGGGATTCGCGGGCCGCGGCTCGACCGGGACGGGCATCGGGGGCGTCACGATCACCGGGACGTCGGACGGCATCCGCTCGTCCTCGAGGACCGGCTCGCCCAGGCCCAGCTTCTCCTGGATCCGCTTCATCCAGGCGGGCGCCCACCAGCAGTCGTCGCCGAGCAGCTTCATGGTCGCGGGCACCAGGAACATCCGGATCAGGGTGGCGTCGATGACGAGCGCGGCGATCATGCCGTAGGCGATGTACTTCATCATCACCAGCTCGGAGAACGCGAACGCGCCGGTGACGACGATGAGGATCAGCGCGGCCGCGGAGATGATGCGGCCGGTGTGCGCGGTGCCGACCCGAACCGACTCGGTGGTGCTGGCGCCCTGCGCCCTGGCCTCCACCATCCGCGAGAGCAGGAACACCTCGTAGTCGGTGGACAGGCCGTAGATGATCGCCATGATCAGCACCAGGACCGGCGACATGATCGGTCCAGGCGTGAAGTTGAGCAGTCCGGCTCCGTTTCCGTCGATGAAGATCCAGGTCAGGATGCCGAGGGTGGCGCCGAGGCCCAGCGCGGTCATCAGCACCGCCTTGATCGGCAGTACCAGCGATCCGAACGCCAGGAACATCAGCAGGGTGGTCAGCAGCACCACCATGGTGATCATCAGCGGCAGGTTGTCCAGCAGCGCGGCGATCGAGTCCTGCTCGATCGCGGGGGTGCCGCCAACCAGCATGGTCACCCCGTCGGGCACGTCCATGGCCCGGAGGTAGTCGATCGTCGCCTCGGAGTCGTTGCGGTCGACCAGGCCGGCCTTGAAGACCGTCACCCCGTCCTTGGTCGGGTTGTTGATCGTGAACTTCTCGACAAGACCGGGCGCCCCGTTGGCCTCCTTGACGATCTGGGTGATCTGCGCGCCCTGAGCGCCGTCGAGCACCAGCTTGACCGGCTCGGACCGGGAGTTGGGGAACAGCTCGTTGAACTCGCCCTGCGCGACGCGGGTCGGGTTGTCCGGGGGCAGGTAGGTCTCGTTGATGCCGCCGAACTTGATGTTCGAGATCGGGATGGTGAGCAGCAGCAGGCCGATCACGATCGGGATGGTCACCTTGAGCGGGTGCTTCATCACCCACTGGGTCAGCCGGCCCCAGACGCTGTTCTCGATCTCGTCGGTGGTCTTGGTCTTGCGCATGAACTTCAGTCCGAGCGCGTCCACCCGGCGCCCGAGAATGGCGAGGATCGCGGGCAGCACCGTCACCGAGATCACCGCGGCCAGGATGACGGCCGCGATGGCGCCGTAGGCGACCGACTTGAGGAAGCCCTGCGGGAAGATCAGCAGGCCGCCGAGGCTGGCGACGATCATCGTCGCCGAGAAGATCACGGTGCGCCCGGCGGTCATCACAGTTCGCCGCACGGCGTCGCCGGTGCTGTAGCCCTCGGCGATCTCCTCGCGGAAGCGGCTGACCATGAACAGGCCGTAGTCGATCGCCAGGCCGAGGCCGATCAGCGAGACCACCGGCACAACGAAGGCGTTGACCTCGGTGAAATGGGTGATCAGTTTGACCACGCCGTTGGCAGCGATGATGGTCAGGCCGCCGACGATCAGTGGCAGCGCCGCGGCGACGACGCCGCCGAAGATGAAGAACAGCAGCACGCCGACCGCAGGGATCGCCAGGATCTCCATCCGGTGCACGTCGTTGGCCATGGTGTCGTTGAGGGTGCCGGTGACGGGCTGCAGTCCGGTGAGCTGGACGTCGACCCCGTCGATGTAGAACTCGTCGCGGACCTTCTTGAAGTTCGCGGCGACCTCGGTGTCGTTGTCGCCCTTGATGGCGACGCTGGCGAACGCGTGTTCCTTCGAGGCATCGGCCATCAGGGCGATCTTGGTCGACCAGTAGCTGGCGTTGATCTTGAGGATCTCGTCCGGGTTGTTCGCCGCCAGCTCGTCCAGGCTCTTGGTGATCTTCGCGCCGAACGCCGGGTCGTCGACCGTTTTGCCCTCGGGCGCGGTGTAGACAGGGATCACGTCGGCGACGGTGTCGCGTCCGAAGGTGCCGTCGGCCAGCTTGGCCGCCGCCACCGATTCGGAACCGGGGTCGTCCCAGCCGCTCTGGCTGAGGTTGTTCTCCAACCCGAGGCCGTACGCGCCGAGGGCGAGCATCAGCCCGACCATCGCTCCGATCACGGCGAATCGGAGGCGGTAGACGAGTCGGCCCCAGGTGGCGAACACTATTGAACTCCTTGACGCCCGATGAGCAGGGCCGACAGCGGTCTGAACGGCTGCAACCAGGCACCCTCGTCCGGCAGGGACTCCAGGCTCACCCGCGGCAGCGGCTCGCGGAACACCCCGGGGATGTCCTCGAGGTCTACGAACTCGAGGATCTCCGAGGCGACCGCCCAGCTCGCGTGTTCGCGGAAGCCGAGAATCTGCACCGGAACACCGGTTGCAGCGATGTCCTCCAACGGTTCGCGAAAGGCCTGACCGTCGGCGGAGGCGACCATGATCCCGGCCAGCCCGCCGTCCCGAGCGCGAAGGGCGATGTGGTCGAGCATGTCGGCGTCGACATCGCTGTCCTCATCGATCTTCGGCTTGGCGAACACCGCGAAACCCACATTACGCAAGGCCTCGACCCACGGGCGGACTACATCGGCGCTGCCCGAGGCGATGTTCGTGAACACCGTTGCCTCCGGTTCGAGGCGCACCGCGCTGGTGCCGGACAGCTCGGCGGTCCGGCCGAGGAGCCAGCGTCCGAGGGCGTCGAATCGTGGCCGGTAGGCGGCGGTGGGGCGGCCACCGAGGATGGCGCCGAGGCCCATGTCCAGGTTCGGCGCGTCCCACACCAGCAGCACCCGCTTCTGGTGCCGCACCTCACGAGGCTCGTCCGCCAGTGAGTTTGCTCCCACGGCGTCGGTCGGTGTCGTGTCCGGTAACCGCTCGCTCACACTCATGCTCGAACCTTTCCCCAGATCAGCTCTGTGATGGGTCGGCCCACCTGCTGCGCCTTGTTCTCGAATTTGGTGACCGGACGTTCGTGGGTCATCGGCGAATCGGCCGGGCCCTGCGCGAGATCATCCCAGTCGAGCGGCGTCAGCAGCGGTTCGGCATTGCCTGCTTCGGCGATCCACTCGGCGTACTCGGCGTGATCGGTCGCGACGTGCAGCACGCCGCCAGGCATCAGCCGCTCCGCGATCAGCTTGAACGTCGGCCCCTGCAGCAGCCTGCGCTTGTGGTGGCGGGCCTTGGGCCAGGGGTCAGGGAAGAACACCCGGACGCCGGTCAGTGATTCCGGTCCGAGCATGTTCTCGAGCACGTCGACGGCGTCGCCCCGCAGCACCCGGATGTTGGGGATCGAGTCCCGCTCGATCGCCTGCAGCAACTGGGCGAGACCGGGCCGGTACACCTCGATCGCGATCAGGTTCGCGTGCGGCTCGGCCTTGGCCATCGCCGCGGTCGCAGTGCCGGTGCCGCTGCCGATCTCCACGATGGTCGGGGCCTCGCGGCCGAACCACCCGGCGACGTCCAGCGGAGCGTCGGAGACATCGGCGCCGATCGTGGGCCACAGCCGGTCCCAGGTCTGCTGCTGAGGGTCGGTCAGGGCGCCGCGGCGCGAGCGGAAACTGGTCACCCGGGGGTACAGGCGGGAACCCTGTTCGGTGGCCCCTGCCACCCGGGATTTCGCGTCATTCACCCGACCATTGTCACGCATGATGGAGGGTTGTGGCAGGTGGGTCTGAAGTGAAAGTTGAGACTTTCCCGGGCGGGTGCCGTCGTGCGGGTGTCCGGAAGCGGGTCGCGCCACCGCGGCCGCCGCCCGTGGACAGGTCGCGACCTGCCGTTTCGGTGATGGGATCGACGAATTCCGGGCCTCGTGGTGCGTCGCGCCGCAGAGGCTGCGATCATTCGGTGCGCGCCGGGGGGCGCGTTCTTTTCTTTGGGGGGTGACGCGATGGCGTCGATGAAATTCGATGCGACGGTCGATGGGTTACGACGATCGGCGACGGAGGCGGATCCGGCGGCCGGGGCTCTGGTGAGCCGGGCTGTGCGGCGGTATCGCGCTCCGGTGCGGATACAGGTGACCGGGCGCGCGGGGGTCGGTCGGTCCGCGGTCATCGCGGCGCTCGGTCCGGTGCAGGGGGCCGAGGTCGCGGAGACCCCCGCTTGGGACGTGCCGGGCGCCGAGGACCCGGCATTGACCGCGGAGCTGATCCTGCTCGTGGTGTGCGACCCGCCGCGTCGCGCCGACGTGGCCGCGGCGGGCATCGCGGGGGATCGGGGGCTGGCCGTCCTGAACAAGGCGGACACGCTGGCCGACTCCGCTGTCGCCGCCGAGCGCGCCGCGGCGGTCCTCGGTGTGCCCTGTCTGCCCGTGGACAGTCGGTCGCAGTTCGGCGTGGCCGATCTGCGGATCGCGGTCACCGAGCGGCTCGGGGCCTGCCTGGCCGCCAGGGCAGCGGGGCTGTCGGCGGAGCTGCGGGCGCTGATCGGGACCGCGAGCGTCCGCGACGCGGTGGAGGACTACCTGGCGTGCGACGAGGCGCTGACGGTCGCGGTCGCGGCGATCCTCCCGCAAGAGGGGGAGATGCAGGCGGAGCCGCCGCCGGACGATCCGGCTCTCGCGCTGCGTCGGGCCCGGACGTGGCGCGGCCGGATGAACGGCGGCTTCGACGCGCGCAGCACCAGGGCGGCCCTGACGCTGCACCGGAGTGCGGTTCGGCAGTGGGCCCGCGGGGAGGTCCGGTGAACGACACGGTGCCGCCGGAGTTGGCCGCCGTCCTGCGCCGGTGGAATCCCGGCGCGCTGGCCGGTCTGGAGCGGCCCGCGCCACCCGAGCCGGATCCGGGCGGCGCGGTGACGGTGCTGGTCCTCGGCGTGCCCGGCAGTGGTCGCGGCGATCTGATCGCTGCGCTCGCGGAGGCAGGGGCCGGGAGCCGCGAGCTGCGGTTCGCCGAGGCGCCAGATCCCGCGGCAGGCGTGGCCCTGATGGTGCTCGACGCCGCGGCGCCGCTCGGTCGGGAGGAACTCGAACTGTTGCGGGACGGCGCCGAGTCCGCGCACACGGTGATCTTCGCGCTCACCGGGGTCGACGCGCACCACGACTGGGCGGCGGTCGCTCGGCGGAACACCGAGCTGCTCACCGAGTACCTGCCCCGGTTCGCGGGTGCCGTGATCCATCCGGTCTCGGTGCCGGGCGGTCGCGGCATCGAGGAGCTGCGTGCGGCGATCCTCGAGGCGACCACCGCCGTCCCCGAACGACAGGCACGGCTGCGCATGCGGGCCACGGGCGCGGCGGAACAGGCCGGGGCCCTGATCCGGGCCTCCGCCGAATCGCTGCGCGCGACCGACGACACCGCGGCGCTCCGAGCAGAGCGGTCCGCGCTGGTGGCAGACCGGGACGGGTGGCGCGGCGATCGGGCCGCGGTCCTGCGCAGGCTCACCGCGCTGGCCAGGGTGGAGCTGGTGCACGAGGTGAGCGACCAGGTACGGGCGGAGTCCGCCGCGGCACGGGAGGCCATCGACCGAGCCGACCGCACCGCGCTGGCGGCATACCCGCAACACCTGCGTGACGCGGTCGCGGCGCTCACCGCGAGGGTCGACGCGGCGGCGGATGCGCGCCTGGCCGAGGTCAGCGCGCAGGTGCTGGGTGCGGCGCTGACCGACGAGAACCGAACGCCGACGGTGCCTGCGATCGAGCCGCCCGCGCCGCGGCACCGTGGGCTCGAGGACCGGATGATGATCGTGTTCGGGGCGTCCGCCGGCCTGGGCCTCGGTCGGATGGTGATGGCTCCGCTGTCGACAGTGCCCGCGCTCGACCTCGCCAGCATCCCGGTGACCCTGCTGCTGGGCGGCGGCGCCGCGTGGTGGCTCACCCGGGCCCGCGGGCACCTCGCCGATCGCGCGCACCTCCGTCAGTGGGTGGTGGAGACGCTTTCGGCGGTGCGGTCGGTGTTGGAGCAACGGGTGCTCGGCCGGCTGGTCGACACCGAGGCCAGGTGTGCGGAGGCGGTCCTGGCGAGGCATCGGGAGCGGACGCGCGAGTCCGAGGACCGGCTGGCCGCGCTCGATCGGCAGCTGCGTGAGCGTGCGGGCAGCAGGGCAGGGAAACTGGCCTCCTGCGACCGTGACCTCGCCGTGTTGGAGGCGTACGCGAGCGTCACCGTTCGGTAACGGTGGAACCGCCCGCGGCGGCGCTGCGTCCAATCAGTAGCGACCAGTCCAGCCAACGGAAGGAGTCGTGGTGATGATGCACGACGACATGCTGCTGCTCGGCACGCTCGGCCCCGCCCAGCACCCGATGGGCCCCGACGCCGGCGAGATGGAGCTGCACGCTCCCACCGCGGACCTGGACGGTGACGGGATCCTCGACACCAGGACCTACTCGACGGGCGGGACCCTGTACGTGGCCTCTGACCTGGACGAAGACGGGTTCGCCGATCACATCACCGCCATCGAGGGCGACGGTGGGTACGAGTCGTGGCATGCCAACCGCGGGGCCGACGGCGAGGTCCTGTGGGCCAGGACTGACCACGGCAGCCTGTAGGCACCAGGCGTTGGATCCGCGGCCTGGGTGGAGCGGATCGCGAGGGAGCAGGGCTGTGCCGTTGGCGATTATTCGCAATTGCCTGTGGGGTTGGACACTTGTCCGTATAAAGGTCACGGTGCGATGACCTCGCGCACCCCTTGCAAATCCGGCGCCCGTCGGCCGTGACAGTCCGGCACTACGTGGTTGGCGCTGTAACTGATCGAATGGAGATCTCCACATGTCTCACACCCCGATGCGCCGCGCTGCGGCAGTGGCCGCGTCTGCCGCCCTGGTTGCGACCGGCCTGACGGTCGGCCTGGGCGCCGGCACCGCCAGCGCCGCCGAGTGCAACCAGTCCAGCACGGCCAGCAAGAACGACATCTCGACGTGGGGGATCACCCACAACTACTCCAAGACGGTCTCGGCCACCCAGGCCGCCCCGGGCACCCTCGTCACGTACACGACGGTCGTCTCCACCACCGGCATCGGTAACCCGTATGTCAACACCATCAACGACATCCCGCCGGTGGGCTTCGGCGCGCCCGTCAAGGCGACCGTGACGGCGTTCTCGGTTGGCATCCCGACCGGCCAGCACGAGGCCGAGGTCACCCCCTCGGCGAACGGCGACGGCTGGAAGGTGACCAGCACCGGTTGGTTCGTCAACTCCGGCAACCCGGTCACCCTGAAGACGACCTACAAGGTTCCGGCCAATGCCGCGCCCGGCTCGCAGATCACCAGCCGGGGCACCGGCGTCGCAGGCACCGTCGGCGTCGGCACGGAATTGCCGAACCTGACCGCCTGCTTCACCGTGCGCATCCCTAACCCGGGTGAGGCCGTGCTCAGCGTCGCGGACGGCACCGGCACCGGTTCCGCCGAGGGCCAGCTCAGCTCCACCGGCTCGATCAGCGACGTTCTCGGTGACACCATCACCAACGTCATCAACAACGGCAGCTAGTCCTTCTGAACAGCTAGACCACGAACACCTCCGGAATGACAGGAGGGGGCCGTCGGGGACCCCTCCGAGGACGAGCACTCGGTCCTCAGTCGCCTCCGGGGGTGTTCGGCTGTCTCGGGCCGTCTCAGGCCTGCGCGCGGCCCAGAACGCCCCGCGTGGGATCACTGAATCGGTCTTGTGACTCATCGGACAAGACCCGATTCCCTACGGGGGGACACTCAGCGTTAACCTCGTACCAGGACACCCGGCGCCCGTGTCCTCCGTTTGCCGTCTGCGTTCGCACGCATGCGTCGACGGAGCAGCGGGATGCGCCCCGCCGAGAGGGGAAAACCGACTACATCGTCAAGTGCATTCGTGCAGCTGGCGGTGGTTGGACGGTACCGGCACACCCAGGAGAGTTTGATGACCTCAGCGACCATTCCCGGTCTGAACGGAACTGACGGCACCGCACCCACCTCGCACAGCGAGCTGCTCGCCTGGGTGCAAGAGGTTGCCGAGCTCACCCAGCCCGACCGCGTCGTGTTCGCCGACGGCTCCGACGAGGAGTGGGAGCGGCTCACCGACAAGCTGGTCGAGGCGGGCACCTTCACGCGGCTCAACGCGGAGAAGAAGCCGAACTCGTTCCTCGGCAATTCGGATCCCTCCGATGTGGCGCGCGTCGAGTCGCGGACCTACATCTGCTCCCGCGAGGAGATCGACGCCGGCCCCACCAACAACTGGATGGACCCGGCCGAGATGCGCGGCCTGATGACCGACCTCTACCGCGGCAGCATGCGCGGACGCACCATGTACGTGGTGCCGTTCTGCATGGGCCCGCTCGGTGCCGACGACCCGAAGCTGGGCGTGGAGATCACCGACTCCGAGTACGTCGTCGTCTCGATGCGCATCATGACCCGGATGGGCCAGGCCGCGCTCGACAAGCTGGGCTCCGACAAGCCGTTCGTGAAGGCGCTGCATTCCGTTGGCGCGCCGCTGGCCGATGGCCAGGCCGACGTGCCGTGGCCCTGCAACGACACCAAGTACATCACCCACTTCCCCGAGGACCGCGAGATCTGGAGCTACGGCTCCGGCTACGGCGGCAACGCCCTCCTGGGTAAGAAGTGCTACTCGCTGCGCATCGCGTCGGCCATGGCCCACGACGAGGGCTGGCTGGCCGAGCACATGCTGATCCTCAAGCTGATCTCGCCCGAGGACAAGGCGTACTACGTCGCGGCGGCCTTCCCGTCCGCATGCGGCAAGACCAACCTCGCGATGATCCAGCCGACCATCCCCGGGTGGCGTGCCGAGACCCTTGGCGACGACATCGCGTGGATGCGCTTCGGTGAGGACGGCCGCCTGTACGCCGTCAACCCGGAGTTCGGTTTCTTCGGCGTCGCGCCGGGCACCAACTACGGCTCGAACCCCAACGCGATGAAGACGCTCGAGGCGGGCAACTCGCTGTACACGAACGTCGGACTCACCGACGACGGTGACGTGTGGTGGGAGGGCCTCGAGGGCGACCCGCAGCACCTGGTCGACTGGAAGGGCAACGACTGGACCCCCGAGTCCGGCGAGAAGGCCGCCCACCCGAACTCGCGCTACTGCACCCCGATGTCGCAGTGCCCGATCCTGGCCCCCGAGTGGGACGACCCGCAGGGCGTGCCGATCTCGGCGATCCTGTTCGGCGGCCGTCGCAAGACGACCGTCCCGCTGGTCAGCGAGTCCTTCGACTGGCAGCACGGCACCTTCCTCGGCGCGACGCTCTCCTCCGAGCAGACCGCCGCGGCCGAGGGTGCGGTCGGCACCGTTCGCCGCGACCCGATGGCGATGATCCCGTTCATCGGATACAACGCCGGTGACTACCTGAACCACTGGATCACCCTCGGCAAGAACGCCGACTCGGAGAAGCTGCCGAAGATCTTCTACGTCAACTGGTTCCGTCGCGGCGACGACGGCCGGTTCCTGTGGCCCGGGTTCGGCGAGAACTCCCGCGTGCTCAAGTGGATCATCGACCGCATCGAGCACAAGGCAGGCGCGCAGGCGACCCCGATCGGCTACGTGCCGACCGCGGCGGACCTCGAGCTGACCGGGCTCGACGTCGTGGCCGCTGACGTCGACGAGGCGCTCGCCGTCAACGTCGACGAGTGGAAGCAGGAGATCCCGCTCATCACCGAGTGGTTCGAGTTCCTCGGCGAGAAGGTGCCCTCCGGCATCCGCGACGAGTTCGAGGCGCTCAAGCAGCGTCTGGGCTAGTCCGACCCAGTTCTCCACCGATGCCACATCGGTTCACCTTGCGTGAACCGATGTGGCATCGGGTCGTTCAGGGGGAAGTGACGGCGAAATCGGGATGGCGATCCCGGATGGTGAGGACCACGTCCTGCCGTTCGATGCGGGTGCGGTCTGCCGCCGAGAGCGACTGCAGGTCCGAGGTGGTGGAGACGAGCCGCAGGTCCCGCTCCTCGGTGGCGCCCTCGAGCAGGTTCCGGACGAAGCGTCCGTTTCCCTCGCGGTCGATCAGAGTGCGCACACCGCCGCTCGGGGTCGACTCGGTGGCTGTACACATGTGCTCGACTATTCGCCTGATCTCGTCTGAGGCCTCTTCCGACAGCGTTGCCGCGTATTTGTTGCGGGCCATCGCGCCGGCGATCTCGGCAAGCTCCGACGGGGTGTACGAGGGGAACCGGATCTGCTTGGCGAACCGGCTCTTGAGACCTGCGTTCCGCTCGAGGAAGGCATCCATGGCGTCCTCGTAGCCGGCCACGATCACGACCAGCCGGTCGCGATGGTTTTCCATGGTCGCGAGCAGTGCATTGATGACAATTGTGCCAAAGGCATCACCGCCGGTGAATCCATCCTGATAGAGCGAGTAGGCCTCGTCGATGAACAGCACCCCGTCGAGGGCGCGTTCGAAGATCTCGCGCGAGCGATGCTCGGGCGTTCCATATCCGGGTGCGAAGAAGTCGTTCGGGGCCACCTCGAGCACCGTGTCGGTCTTGAGGAGTCCGAGTCCGTGGTACATCTTTCCGAGAATCCTCGCGACCTCGGTCTTGCCGACGCCGGGCGGTCCGGTGAAGACCAGGTGCCGCGACCGGGGAGCGGACGAATTGGCCTCGCCTGAGGATCGGGCCAACAGGGTTGCCGCGGTGAGCTTCTCCACCTCGCGTTTGACGGATCCGAGCCCGATCATCGCGTCCAGCATGCGCCTGGACTCGGCGAGGATGGCTTCGCCGCGCTCTCGCCGGTCCGCTTCCTGAAGATCCTCCTCTGGTGGCGCGGACGCCGGATCCCACGGATCGAGGCGGCAGGCGATCTGTTCGGCGCTCGTCCGATTGAGCCGAAATCCCGTATCGCCCATGGCTCGAGTGTTATCGGCGAATCCCGGCTCGGATGCGTACACCCGCTCGAACAGCGCCCGCGCGCCCGGCTCGTCGTCCCGATCGCGGGCGATCAGGCCCCGCATGAACTGGGCATGTCGCGCCGCCGCGGCGATCGGCCCCGCGTCCACCAGTCGCAGGCGTCGGTCCGCCTCCTCCAACAGGCCGAGGTGTGCGCACGCGTGGCCGACCATCGAGTTCGCCCCGGCCCGGAGGAAGTCGTCGGTCCAACGCTCGGACTCGGCCAACGCCTCGAGCAGGTCCGGCCAACGCTGGGTGCGCAGGTACAGCACAGCACGGACATAGTCGGCGACTGGCAGGTTGCTGCCTGCGGGCAGGCTGTCGAGGATGCCGAGGGCGGTTGTGTACTGCCTGGATTCGATCATGTTCGCCGCGGCCGCGACCCAGATCTGGTTGCCGTTCGACAGCGGGTAGCTGACCAGGTAGCCGGTTTCGAAACGCGCCGACAGAGTGCCCGGCCGCAAGCCGATCCGGGTCTGCTCACGGCCCAGGCTGATCCGGGCCGTGCGATAGAGGTTGACGATCACCCGTGAGTCGACGAGACCGGTGGCGGCAAGCCCGAGCCAGGCATCGCACATATCGGGGTCGAGTTCGAGGGCCTGTTGGAACTGCGATCGCGCGCGAGTGGAATCGGTTACCCCACGTCGGCCGTTCACCATGAATCCGAGTGACAACAGGCCAGCGTCGAAAAGATTGCGCGCACGCGAGTGCTCGAACACGACTTCCCCCCAGAAGATCAGCACCACGGTGCATCGATATGCGGATCGATGCTACCGCGACTCGGGGGCCGGGTCTCAGACGAGCAGGCTCGGCTCGTCCTCGTTCGACGGCGTGAGTACGGCCTTGACGATGTGCGGGTGCGCCTCGAGCTGACCCTCCAGGTCGCGCAGGATGCCTGCGACCGTGTGCTCGGCCAGGTCGCCCACCAGGTCGACGCCCGCGACCAGGTACACCTGCCGGGGGCCCAGGTACTCCATCCGCAGGAACGTCACCCGGCTCACCTCGGGTAGCGACAGCAGCGTCTCGAGACCCGCGCCGCGCAGCTGCGGCGACGCCTCCTCGCCGACCAGGAACCGCCGGTTGCGATCGATGAGGATCAGCGCGATCACGCCGAGCAGAATGCCGACCGCGATGGACCCGAGGGCGTCCGGGATCGGCGAGCCGGTCAGCTGGTGCGCCAGCACACCCGCGAACGCGATCACCAGACCGATCAGCGCGGCGGCATCCTCCGCGAACACGGCGCGGACCGTCGGGTCGGACGTCTTGAGCGCGTGCTCGAGCAGATCCCGGTCGGCGTCGGACGCCTCCGCGCGCAGCTGCCGGAACGCCTGCCGGAAGGAGATCGCCTCCAGCACGAACGAGATCCCGAGGACCGCGTACGCCACCCCGAAGTCGCTGGCCGGTTCCGGATTGAAAAGCTCCTGGACGCCGTGGGTGATCGAGACGCCCGCGCCGAGGGCGAACAGGCCGAGTGCCGCGAACATCGACCAGATGTAGGCCTCGCGGCCGAACCCGAGCGGGTGTGCCTTGTCGGCCGCGTGCCGGGACCGCCGGTTGGCGATCAGCAGCAGCACCTCGTTGCCGGTATCCGCCCAGGAATGGGTCGCCTCGGCGACCATGGAGGCGGAACCCGTCATTGCGGCGGCGACCGACTTCGCCACTGCGATAGCGAGATTCGCGCCGAACGCGAGGAGCACGGTGAGCGTGCTCTCGTCGTCGGCATTCGCGTTCTGCTCCGGACCGGAGTCTGGCTGTGTATCGGACTGGCTCACTCCCGAACAATAGTTGCCGCGCCCCAGCCGTGTGAATTGTCCAACCGTTGCGCGGATCGTCCACGCGAGACCCCCCGGACGCCTTACCCTTTCGGTTTGTCAGTGTTCATGTGGACATTCGTTCAGTTGAGAGGGTCGAAAATGCAGGCAGCAACCCGGAGCGGTCTCAAGCGTCTCGCCGGCGGTGCGGCGATCGCCGTCGCCACCGTCGCCACCGTCACGATGACCATGCCGGCCACGGCATCCGCGGCGTCGATCCTGCCGCCCGAGGTCAACGCCTCGTCGTCGGGCAACAGCATCACCATGTCCATCAAGAACCCGAACCCCATCCTGAGCCTGACCGGCTGCCAGGCCTTCGTGGTCAACGCGGCGGACGTGCCCGCGGTGGTCGAGAACCCGGTCAAGCTCCTCGATCCGGGCGTGGTCGTGTACCCGAACGTGGCGAACCCGCTGACGCTGTTCGGCGCCCTCCCCGGCATGACCGTCAACAGCACCACCAACGAGATCCCGACCGGGGTGTACGGCGTCATCGGCGGTTGCGTGAGCCTGCTCGACCTGATGAACCCCGTCATCGACAGCCCCAAGATCATGCAGGTGGGGCTCCTGCCCGGCGGTAGCTCGGACGGCAGCTCCGCCCTCCCGTTCGGCAGCTAGTCCACACACCAGAACGGCCCCGCGAACCGAATGGTTCGCGGGGCCGTTCTGCTGTGTCTGTCGTCGATCAGGCGCCGTAGCCGGGGGGCATCAGCACCGACTTGAGCTCGCAGTACTCGTCCAGGCCCTCGGGTCCGTTCTCGCGGCCGATGCCGGAGTTCTTGTAGCCGCCGAACGGGGAACCCGGATCGAAGGCGTACCAGTTGATCCCGAAGGTGCCGGTGCGGATCTGCTTGGCGACCTCGAGGCCCTTCTCGATGTCGGTGGTGTAGACCGAGCCGGCCAGACCGTAGTCGGAGTCGTTGGCGATCTTGATGGCCTCCTCGACGCTGTCATAGGGGATCACCGACAGGACCGGTCCGAAGATCTCCTCGCGAGCGATCGTCATCGAGTTGTCGACGTCGGCGAAGATGGTCGGCTCGACGAAGTAGCCCTTCTCCAGGCCGGCAGGCACGCCACCGCCGACGACGAGGCGGGCGCCCTCTTCCTTGCCCTTGTCGATGTAGCCGAGGACCTTGTCTCGCTGCTTGGCGGTGATGATCGGGCCGAGCTGCGCGGCCGGATCGTCCGGCATACCCATCGGCAAGAACCCGACGAAAGCGGCCATGGCCTCGACGATCTCGTCGTAACGCGAGCGCGGCGCCAGGATACGGGTCTGGCCGACGCACGCCTGGCCGGAGTTCATCAGGCCCGACAGCACCAGCATCGGCATGGTTGCCGGCACGTCCATGTCCTCGAGCAGGATCGCGGCGGACTTGCCACCGAGCTCGAGGGAACAACGCTTGAGGTTCTGCGCGGCGATCGCGCCGATCTTGCGGCCGACGGCGCTGCTGCCGGTGAAGGTGATCTTGTCGACGTCGGGGTGCGAGACGAGGTACTCGCCGGTCTCCGCGCCGCCGGGGACGATGGACAGCACGCCTGCGGGCAGACCGGCCTCGGCGAAGATCTCCGCGACGAGGTTGGCGCTCATCGGGGTTTCCGGCGCGGGCTTGAGCACCATGGTGCAACCGGAGATGATGGCGGGCGCCAGCTTGTTGACCAGCAGGAACAGCGGTACGTTCCAGGCGATGACGGCGGCGACGACGCCGACCGGCTCGCGCATGACCTTGCAGACGCCGAACGGTCCGGTGCGCTCCTCCTCCCAGGAGAACGTCTCGGCCAGCGCCGCGAAGCTGTTCATTGTGGCCAGCGTCGGTGTCTTCTGCATGAGTTCGACGCTCGCGCGCGGCGCGCCCATCTCGGCCGAGATCATGGTGCACAGCTCGTCGGAACGCTCCTCGATCAGCTTCGCCGCCTTGACGAGGATCTCGGCGCGCTGCGCCGGGGTGGTCTGCGGCCAGGGGCCGGTCTCGAGTGCGGTGCGCGCGGCGGCGATCGCGGCGTCGATGTCGGCCGGGGCGGCGACCGGGACGCTGCCAACCCGCTCCTCGGTCGCGGGCGAGAACACCTCGAGGCGCTCGTCGGTGGCGGGTGCCACCCACTCCCCGCCGATGTAGAGCTTGTCGTAATCAGTCATGAGTGCTTCCTTGCTGGTCTGTTCGGGGTCCGTCGTGAAAGGGGCAACGCGGGTTACGTCGGGGGTCCTCCTCGGTGAAGGTCGTCCATCAGCGCACCTGCGCCCAGTACGTGTCGTCGAGCATGGCCTCGAGTGCCTTGCGGTGCAGGATCATGTCGTCCGGATCGGCCGGGCGCTCGGACTGGCCGAACGCGATCGCGCGGCTCTGCACCCGGAACATGACGATGGCGTGCCGCAGGGCGGCGTAGAGGCTGTAGTAGTCCAGGTTCTCCGGCTGGTGCTCGGTGAGTTCCCGGTACCGCGCGGCCATGTCGTCGCGGCGCATGAAGTCGGGCAGGCCCGGCAGCCCCGCCATCGTGGTGAGATCCTCGAAGAAGCGGTGCAGGAAGATCATCCACGCGAGGTCCATCTCGCGCGGGCCGATCGCGGCCATCTCCCAGTCGAGCACCGCAACCGGCGTGAAGTCGCGGTACATGACGTTGCCGATCCGGGAATCGCCCCAGCAGAGCACGGCGGGGGAGTCGTCGGCGGGCACGGTCGCCTCGAGCCGGTCGAGGCAGCGCTCGATCAGCGGCGAGCGCGGCCCGTCCGCCGTCGCCCACTCGTAGTAGCCGCGCTGACGGGCCAGGTGCGCCCGGAACGACTCCTCGGCGGTGGATCCCGCCTCGTGCAGTCGCAGGAACGGGAAGTGCTCCAGCGGATCCGGGATCGCGTGCAGCCCGGCCAGGATCTCGACGGACGAGTCCTGCAGGGCGCGGCGCTGCTCCTCGGTGGCCTCGGTGACCCAGGAACCGAAGTTGTAGGGCATCACGTCGGGCGGCACGTCGCCGTCGATCCGCTGCATGACGAAGAAGGGGGCGCCGAGTGGCCCGGCATCCGGCTCGTTCCAGTAGGCCGCGGGGACGGGGACGTCGGACAGTTCGCGGACGGTCTTCATGACCGCGAACTGGGTGCCCATCTCGTAGCTCGGGAAGATCGGCATCGAGGAGGCGCCGGGTTCGACGCGTGCGACCAGTTCGTGCGTGCGGCGGGTACCCGGCTCCGCATCGGCAAGCGGGTCCGTGGCGGATTCGGTCCAGGTCGCGTCGAACAGGATGGTCTCGCTGGACATGCCGTTCGCGGCAGGGAGTCGGACGTCGGAGACCGCGGGGTCGGCGCCGTCGGGCAGCCTGCCCGTCAGCCATTCCTGGAGCTCGCGGCCCAGTTCGGCGGTGTCGCGCTGCGATCCGGTGGGGCGGGCGACCTCGGCAAAGTTCTCGCCGTTGTCCTGGGTGATGTCGGCTGTACTCACGGTGCCCTCATTCGTCGTCAGAGGTGTGGTGAGAAGCACACTAGAACACGTTACAGAACTTCCGGGCGCAAATCAGCCCCCTTTTCGTGTCAGGCTTGAACGAAACCTGGATCCGGCTGATCGCCGAGTGTCAGGGCGCCCGCGCCGATCAGGGTGGCGCGCCCGCCGAGCTCCGCGGGCACGATCCGGAGCCCCCGGGTGAAGGACAGGCCTGCGCGGGCCGCGGCGGCCCGCCGCATCGCTTCCCACATCGGCGGGCCGGACTGCGCGAAACCGCCCCCGACCACCGCAAGGTCCAGGTCCAGCAGCGCGGCGGCGGAGGCGATCGCCACCCCGACCGCGGTCCCGGACCGGCGCAGCGCGGCCAGCGCGATCGCGTCGCCCGCCTGCGCGGACTCCGAGAGCTCGAGCCCGGTCGTGCCCGTCCAGCCCTGTTCGTTCGCCCAACGCACCGACGAGGGTCCGCTCGCCACCGCCTCCAGGCAGCCGATGCCGCCGCACGCGCAGGCGATGTCCTCGGCGCCAGGCACCACGACGTGCCCGATGTGCCCGGCGTTCCCGGTGCGGCCGCCGACGGGCCTGCCGTCGAGCAGTACCCCGCCGCCCACCCCGGTGGAGACGATCATGCCCAGCATGTTGCCGGTCCCGCGGCCCGCGCCGAAGCGGTACTCGCCGAGCGCGGTGCAGGTCCCGTCCATCGCCATCCGGACCGGCACCCCGGGGAACAGCTCGCGGACCGCGTCGACGATCGGGAAGTCGCGCCAGTCGGGGATGTTCAGCGGGCTGACCGTGCCGGCCTCGATGTCGACCGGTCCCGCGGAGGCGATCCCGACACCGGTGATCGTGTGCCCGTCGGCGACCGCGCGCAGCAGCGTCGCGGCGGCGTCCCACACCCCGGTGGCCGGGGTCGGGCTGCGCTTCTCGGCGAGCAGCTCGCCGTCGGGGGAGATCAGTCCCGCCGCGAGCTTGGTGCCGCCGATGTCCAGGGCCAGTCCCGTCATGGCCAAGAAGCGTAGGCGGCTGCGCCGCCCGTGCGCGGTTGACGAGTCCAGACACTCGTCAACCGCGCACGGGCGCGTCAGCGCCTATTTCTTGCGCAGCACCACGACGAGGTTGCTCACCAGCAGTTCGCGCAGGCCGGGGATGCGGACCATCCACCAGGCCCAGCGCGGGTGGTACCGCGGGAACGCCGCGAGCAGTTCGCCGTCCGCAGTCGTGCGCGCCCACCGCAATCCGTCGGCAGCACCGACGTCGAAGAGCGACACCCCGAACCGGTTCTTGGGCTCGCGGCCGTTCTTGCGCGCGTAGCGGCGGGCGGCGTACTCGCCGCCGAACACGTGCCAGGGTCCGGTCTCGTGCCCGCCGAACGGTCCCCACCAGAGGGTGTACGAGAGCACCATCAGCCCGCCCGGCTTGGTGACCCGCAGCATCTCGTCGGCCATCGTCCATGGCTCGGGCACGTGCTCGGCGACGTTGGAGGAGAAGCAGATGTCGACGCTGTCGTCGCGGAACGGCAGTGCCATCCCGGAACCCCTGATCGCCCCGCCGACCGTCAGCCCAGCCGCGTGCATCTCGGTCGGATCCGGCTCGACCGGGATGTAGCGCGCGCCTGCCCGGTGGAAGGCCTCCGCGAAGTAGCCGGGACCGCCGCCGACGTCGAGCACGGTCCGCCCGGTCAGGTCCTGACCGGTCATCCCGGCGTACAGGTCCTCGATCAGCTCCAGCGAATCTCGTGCCAACGCGCCGTAGAAGAGGTCCGGGTCGTCCTGCTCGTGGCGGAAGTCGCCGAGCAGTCCGACGGACCGGCGGAGGGTGGCCCGGCGGGCGAAAATGCGGGTCACGGGAAGGGCGGTCACGGGTAGGAACCATAGCGGCCGCGCCGAGACGCCCGGATCGACGGATCACCGTAGCGGACACGATCGCGCTGCGCAGCGGTTATTGTGTCCTCTTGACCGCCACCCCGCGGCCGTAGCCATCCGAAACAGGAGTTGTGACCGTGCGCGAGGTTCTGCTGTTGTGCTGGCGTGACAGCGGGCACCCGCAGGGCGGCGGCAGCGAGCGTTACCTGGAGCAGGTCGGGGCCGGCCTCGCCGAGCAGGGCATCAAGGTCACGCTGCGCACCGCCCGCTACCGGGGCGCGCCGCGCACGGACACCCTCGACGGCATCGCGATCAGTCGCGGCGGCGGGCGGCTGACCGTCTACCCGCGGGCGCTGGTCGCCATCGCGCTCGGTCGCCTCGGCATCGGCCCGCTCAAGGGCGTACGCCCGGACGCGGTGATCGACACCCAGAACGGCATCCCCTTCTTCGCGCGCGCGGTCGCGGGCGCCCCGGTCACGGTCCTCGTGCACCACTGCCACCGCGAGCAGTGGCCGGTGGCCGGACGGCTGATGGCCCGCGTCGGCTGGTGGGTCGAGTCCACCCTGTCGCCGCGGGTACACCGCCGCAACCAGTACCTGACGGTGTCGCTGCCCTCCGCGGAGGAGCTCACCGCGCTCGGCGTCGACAGGGAACGGATCGCGGTGGTGCGCAACGGCGCCGACTCGGTCCCGCCCGCCGTGCGGATCGGGTCCGACGACACCCGCACCGAACACCCCAGCGTGTGCGTGCTCTCGCGGCTGGTGCCGCACAAGCAGATCGAGGACGCCCTCTCCGCCGTCGCGACGCTGCGCCGCGACACCCCCGGCCTGCACCTGGACGTGATCGGCGGCGGCTGGTGGGAGGAGAACCTCCGGGTCCGCGCGCACGAACTCGGCATCGCCGACGCCGTCACCTTCCACGGGCACGTCCCCGAGGATCGCAAGCACGAGCTGCTCTCCCGGGCCTGGGTGCACGTGATGCCCTCGCGCAAGGAGGGCTGGGGTCTCGCCGTGATCGAGGCCGCCCTGCACGGCGTCCCGACCGTCGGCTACCGCAGCTCGCGGGGCCTGACCGATTCGATCATCGACGGGGTCACCGGGTCGCTGGTCGGCGGCGACGAGGTCGCGGACAGCGACGTCGCGGACCTGACCGAGGCGGTGGAATCCCTTCTGGTGGACGCCGAGCAACGCGCCGAGCTCGGTGAGAAGGCCCGCGCGCGGGCCGCGGAGTTCTCCTGGGCGCAGACCGCGTCCGGGGTGCGCACCGTGCTGTCGGCGTCGGCCGCCGGACGGTCCGTTTCAGGCCTGATCGGCGCGGCCCCGGCCGCGGCGGTCGCGGGCCCGGTGGGCCAGAAGTCCCAGCGCGCTGCCGGCTAGCAGCGCCGCCCACACCAGGTGGGCCGCGACGGAGGCCGCGCGGCGCACGGGGTCGGCGGCGGTGACCTCGACGGGCCCGGCCATCCGGTACAGCGACAACTCCTCGTCGGCGTACACCTCGTCGAGCTGATCGAGCGTGCGGCGCGACTGCCCCAGCGGGCCGGGGGTGCTGTGCTCGAGCAGCACCCACCGCACCCCCAGGTTCGCCAGGCCATCCGCGTCTTCGCCTGCGAGCAGCAGTCGTTCGACGTCGCGGGCCCTGCTGCCCTCGCCCTCGACGGTGCCCTCCGCGACGATCAGTTCGCCGGTCTGCAGCACGTCCTCGGGCAGCATCCGCGGCGCCGGGTCGAGGACAGGGGCGTCGCCGCTGTAGGGGAAGAGCCGGAACATCCCGGCGGGCAGCACCGCGACGTCGCCGCTCTCGTCGGCGGTCCGCAGCTGCGAGGCGACGCGCTCCCAGGACGCCGGATAGTGCACCGGCCGCAGCGCCCCGCCCACCCCCCAGGCCAGGTCGGGCAGTGCGATCAGCACCGCGACGATCCCGACCGCGGCGGCGGCCCCCGTTCGATTCCGTCCTGCTGTCGCCGTGCCGAACACCCGGCCGCCGAGCCGGGCCAGCGCGCCGGCCCCGGCCGCCGCGGCCAGAGCGTAGAACGGCACCGCCAGCGCCACCCACTTCTGGGCGTCGCGGAGCAGCCCGGCGCCGGGCACCCGGGTCGCCGCCCATTCGCCCGCGGTCAGGCCCCAGCCGGTGGCGGCCAGCGCGGGCAGCAGGACCGCCGCGGCCGCGACCACGGCCAGCGCCACGATCACCGGGTTGCCGCGGCGCCGCCACAGCGCGGGCAGCCCGCACGCGACCACCGCCAGCAGCACCGCCGTCCCGACAAGGGCGAAGATCCCGGTCCTGGTCGCCGGGACCGCCGTGGAGTTCCAGATCCCGCCGAGCCCGGCCAGGCTGCCGAGCGTCCCCAGTCCCGGCTCAGCGCGCGCGGCGAACGCCGCCACCCCGGCCGGGTCCGATCCCTGTGCGCCTGCGCCGGAGAGCGCCGTCGCGGTCAGCCACGGCGCCGACGCCGCCACCGCCAGCGCGGCGGTCACCGCCAGCCGCGACCACCGCGCGCCCGCGCCGCCAGGAAGGGCCAGCAACACCGCGGCCAGCGTGGTGGCCAGCAGCGCGCCGGTCGGGGTGAGCCCGGCGGCCGCCAGTGTGAGCCCGAGCGGGCACCACGACCGCGGCGACCACGGGACGGGCGAGCGCCGCAGGCGCAGCGCGGCGAGCACCGTCCACGGCAGCGCCGCGTACCCGGTCAGCAGGCTCCAGTGCCCCTGCAGCAGCCGCTCGGCCACGTACGGGTTCCATAGCAACACCGTCGAGGCCAGCAGCTGCGGACCGAGTCCGGTCGTCGGGAGCAGCGCGGCGACCATCCGGGCGGCACCCCACCCCGCGAGCCACAGCGCCGACAGCAGGATCGCCTTCACCACCAGGCCGCCGTCCACGACCGACGTCAGCGCGGCGATCAAGGCGTCCTGCGGGACCGCGCGCGCGGCGGCGTCCGTCAGCCCCAACGCCGAATCGGTCAGGTACGAGCGCGGGGTGCTCACCGCGTCGCGCAGCAACAGGTAACCAGGGCCGAGCAGCGGCCCGAGGATGAGCGCCGCGAGCGCCAGCGAATACAGCGCGGGAACGGCCCGGGTGAGCCCCGCGGGCCGCGCGATCATGGTCCCGACGATAACGGGTGCGATCATGGGCGGATGACACCTCGCCCCGCCGCCACCTCCGCGGTGGCCGGGATGACGATGGTGACCGTCGGCTCGATGACCGCGAATCTGGCCTCGTACGTGCTGGCCCTGCTCGCCAGCCGCTGGCTGGGGCCGGCCGGCTACAGCGAGTTCGCGAGCCTGCTCGCCGCCCAGTTGGTCCTCGCGGTGCCCGCGCTGGCCCTGCAGACGGTGGTCGCTCGCGAGGTGGTGCTCGGCGACGGCGATGCCGCCCTGCGCGGACTCGGCCGCCGGTGCGCGGTGATCGTCGCAGTGATCGCTGCTGCGCTGGTGGTCCCGGTGGCGGCGGTGCTGGACACCGGGGTCGGTGCGACGGCCGCCGCGCTGCTCACGGCGCCGCTGCTGGTCCTGCTGGCCACCGAACAGGGAATCCTGCAGGGGCGCGGCCGCTTCGGTGAGCTGAGCGTGATCCTGGCCGCCACGGGCATCGCGAAGGTGGTGCCCGCGGTCGCGGCCCTGGCGATCGGCTGGGGGGCGGGCGCGGCGCTGACGGTGGCGGCGATCGGGACCGGCGCGGTGGCGGCGGGCGCCCGGGTGCTGGTCGGCCGCGAGGGCGCGATCGCCGGTGCCGAGCGGGCCGTCCCGGTCGGGGTCGCGGCGGTGCTGCGCGCCTCTCAGGTCCAGCTGGCGCTGATCGCACTGTCCTCGGCGGACCTGCTGCTGACCCGGGTGGTGCTCGACGAGTCGCAGGCCGGGCAGTACGCGCTTGGCGCGGTGGCGACGAAGGCGGCATTCTGGCTGCCCGCCGCGGTCGGGGTGGTGCTGTACCCGCGGATGGCCAGCCCGACGCACTCGGCGCGGGCGGTGCGCTCGGCGCTCGGCGTGCTGGTGGGGCTCGGCGCGGTCACGGTCGCGGGCGTCGCACTGGTCGCGCCGCTGGCGCCGCTGCTGGTCGGGCAGGCCTACGCCCCGGTGCAGGGCCTGCTGTGGTTGTTCGCGCTCGACGGGGCGTGCCTCGCGGTGCTGCAGGGGGCGCTCCTGTCGGCAATCGCCCGCGAGCGCACCCGGCTGGCGCTGGCCGCATGGGCGGCGCTGGCGGTGGAGGTCGTCCTGATCCTGGGCTTCGCATCGACGATCGAGCAGTTGATCACCATCGCGGTGGGCACGGCCGCGCTGGCGGCGGCGGTGGTGAGCGTCGCGGCCCTGCGCGGCGCCGACCGCGCCGCGGAGAGCTAGAGCCGCACCCCGACCGCGGCCAGGCGCCGACGCAGCCGCACCAGGTGACTGCCCGGCCAGTACATCCGGCCGCAGGAACCGCAGCGGCTGAACTCGCGCTGTTCGCGGGCGACGCCTGCCGGTACCAGTCCCGCCGCGAACCGTCTCGGCACCGGGGCGATGGGCCCGTTGCAGCGGGCGCACCGGGTCAGCGGCGCGATCCGCGCATCCAGCTGGAACCGGTCCAGCACCTCTCGGAGCTGCCGACGCGGGTCGGTCTCGTGCAGGAAGGCGCCGCGGCGCAGGGCCGCGCGTTTGAGCAGACCGATGTCGCGGGTCAGTACCGTCCGGTGCTCACTCAGCGAGAGCGCGAGCAACTCCTCGTCCGCGAAGTCGTTGCGGTACAGGCAGTCGAAGCCGAGCAGGCGGAGGTAGGAGGCGAGCCGGCCCAGGTGCACATCGGCCGCGAACAGCGGCTCCCGCAGCGGCAGCGGGCGCAGTCGGGTGAGGCCGTCGAGAGCGAAGCGCTCGAACACGGGGTAGACCGCGACCCGTTCGCCGCCGCGCAGCCGGTGCCCGAATCCGACGGAGTCGCCGTCGACCAGGATCAGGTCGACCTCGGTGTGCGGCACCCCCAGCGACTCGATCCGGTCCTTCACCGTCGGGGTGCCGTCGAAGTCGTGCGGGACGTCGGCCTTGCGCAGCGCGGGCGGCAGGAAGTCGTTCAGCTCCTCGTAGAAGCGGAACTCGCAGCGGTGACGGGACGGACTCATGTGCGCGCTCTCGACTACCGCCCAACCTACGCCCGGCAACGCGAAGGGCCCGCACTCGAGATGAGTGCGGGCCCTTCGCGTTGCGTGCTGAGGCGTGGTGCCTACAGGCGGGTGGTCGGCGGTTCCTGGTCGCGGGTGTCGACGGCCGGGAACTCCTCCGTCTTGTCCGAGGTCCAGTCGTGACGCGGGAACTGCTCGGTCTCCGCGTTGCCGGAGTCGTACGACTCGTGCGCGGGGCCGCTCGGGGTGGTGTCCGCGCCGTTCGCGGTGGCGGGGGTCTTCGGTCCGCTGCCTCCGCGGACTCCGAGGAAGATGCCCGCGATCAGGGAGATCAGGCCGAGGATGCCCAGGATGATCGGCAGGGTGCGGCCGAACATGGACAGCTTGTCCGCGCCGTCCTTGGCCTGGCCGATCTGGTACTCGATGGTGTCCTCGTTGAACGGCAGCGTGGCCTTGATGACCGTGACCTCGGGCTTGTCGGCCGTGCGGGCGTAGTACTGGTACAGCTTCTCCTGGCCCTTGACGACGACGCCGGTGACCGGGTCGGCCCAGATGTCGCGCTCGTTGGCGTACCAGCGGGTCATGGTGACCGGCGCGTCGCCGCCCTCGACGCCCCAGACGGCGGCGGGCAGGGTCAGCTTGTTCGTCGGCGATGCGACGACCTTGGACAGGTCGACCGGCTCCACCGTCTGGTTGTAGTGGTACACCTTCATCCCGTTGATCTCCGTCTCCTCGACGAAGTTGATGTCCTGGGTGGAACGGGCGTTCAGGTCGAAGTACGGGTACGCCTGCTGCTCGGCGTCGAACGGCCACTTGTACTGCAGGCCGGTGTGCTCGACCTCCTCGGCCGGCTTGTCGGGCTGCGTCTGGATCGACCCGATCGGATCCTGGATCGGCATCGAGCTGACCCGGTCAAGGGTGACGGTGTCGACGCTCGCGGTCAGCAGGCCGGTGTCGCCCTGCTTGTCGGTGCGGCGCAGCGTCTGGCCGGCCTGGACGGTGATCTTCTCGGCGTCGGACGGGTCGACGACGGTGACGTAACGCTGGGCGACCAGCGGCACGTTGTTGTTGACGACGGCCTTGCCCGCGGTGAGGGACTTCGAGTCGAGGACGTCGCCGATGCCCTCGGCCACCGTGGTGACCTCGAGATCGAGCGGTGTCTTCTTCAGCTTGCCGACGGTGTACGTCGGGATGAGGAGAGCGGCCGCCAATAGGAAAGCGCCGAGCCCCACCAGGATGCAGGCAAGTGTCCTGCTCGGCCCTGAGCGTCCCGCCATGCTGAATCTCCTTCGTCAATCATTGTCAGCCCGAGGTGCTGCCGTGGGCGGCACCGATCGCAGAGCGTCCGGGTTGCGACACTCAGTGAGCCAGACAGTAACAGTGTCCAGTGTCCGATTGCGCTGGCACGCCGTATTTCCGTGTCATGGCATCCGGGTGTCCTCCTCGGACACGCCGAGGCTGGGGCAGACTGGTCGGCAAATGAGTACCGAGGCTTTCCACCCGCAGCAGGTCGTGTCAGCACCGCGCGGGTTCATCCCCGCGTTGGAGGGCATGCGGGGATTCGCCGCGCTCGGTGTGCTGGTCACCCACGTCGCATTTCAGACAGGCGCGACGGGTGATCCGGTGCTCGGCCGCATCTGGGGCCGATTCGACATGGCGGTGGCGTTGTTCTTCGCGCTGTCCGGGTTCCTGCTGTGGCGCCCGCACGCGGCGGCTGCCCGCGGACTGGGCACGTCCCCGCCGGTCGGGCGGTACCTGCTGCACCGCGCCGCCCGCATCCTGCCCGCCTACTGGGTGGCGGTCGTGCTGATCCTGCTGTTCCTCCCGGAGGCCGGCGGCGGGCTGCAGGTGTGGCTGGCGAACCTCGGCCTTGCCCAGGTGTTCGTACCGCTGACGCTGACCGGCGGACTGACCCAGATGTGGAGCCTGTCGGTGGAGGTGGCGTTCTACGCGCTGCTCCCGCTGATCGCGCTGGCGTTCGTCGGCCTGCGCGGTGTGACCGCGCGACTGCGGGTCCCGGTGCTGCTCGGCGCGGCGGCGCTCAGCCTGGGCTGGGTGTTCCTGCCGGTGCCGACCCCGGACGCCATCCACTCCGACAACTGGCTGCCCGGATACCTGCCGTGGTTCGCGGCGGGCATGGTGCTGGCCGAACTCGCGCTGCAGGTCGACAGCCCGGTGCACCGGCTGGCGCGGAGGCGCGTGCTGATGGCGGCGATCGCGGTGGCCGCGTTCGCGCTCTCGTGCACGGATCTCGCTGGGCCGGAAGGGCTCACGCGCGCCGAGCCGTGGCAGTACTCGGTGAAGATCGCGTTGGGCGCGGTGCTCGCGTTCGCGCTGTTGGCGCCGCTGGTGCTCGGCGACACCGAGAAGCACCGGATCCTGGCGAGCCCGCTCTCGCTGACGATCGGGCGCTGGTCCTACGGGCTGTTCATCTGGCACCTCGCGGTGCTGTCGATCATCTTCCCGGTGTTCGGCATCGTGCCGTTCAGCGGGAGTTTCGTGTTCGTGCTCGTGGTGACGACCTGCCTGAGCCTGGCCGTCGCCTCCGCGAGCTACGCGCTGGTCGAGGAGCCGACCCGCCTCGCGGTGAATAACTGGGAGAGACACCGCAAGGCCCGGGCGGCGCGGGCCGAGGAAGCCAGCGGCAACGCGGCCAGCCCCACCGCGACCACCGCGATCAGCGCCGGGAGCTGAACGAGCACCGAGTGGCCGACGTAGCCGTCGAGCGCCCGCCACGGACCGGTGGACAGCAGGGCGGCGCTGAGCATGCTGCCCGCCCCGGCGATTCCGACCAGGATGCGCGCGGCGCTCGCAGGCCCGCGTCGGACGCGAAGCGCCAGTGCCAGGCCGGTGACCAGCGCCGCGACGATCGTGCCCGGCAGTCCGGCGATCACCGTCGCGAGCGCGAGTAGCCCGAGGTAGCCGACGGTGACGGCGTGCCAGGTCCGCGGCGCCGGGCCCGCGGCCACGCATCGACGGGCGGGGAGAACCGCGAGCAGCAGCAGCGGGATCAGCAGCAGGAGGCCGCCGAAGATGCCGAGCCGGTACCAGCGGTCGGTCGGGAACTCGAGGACGACGGTGCCGTCGGTGCCCGCGGGCACGATCCAGCCCTGCTGCCAGCCGTTGACGACGACCGGCGTCAGCTCGGCGCCGTCGGGTGCCGTGGCGACCCAGCCGATGTTGTGGGACTCCGGCACCACCAGCAGCCGGTCGCCGTCGGGGGCGGCCACCCGCAGTGCCCGCTGGTTGGGGGTCCATCCGTCGGTGGCCACGCGGACGGCGTCCTGCGCCGCCGTCGCAGCGGTGGTTCCGGCCGAGGGGGTGGCGGCGAGCTGCAGTCCGTCGACGAAGAATGCGGCGCCGGGCGCGACGGTGACGTCCTGACGTCCGGCGGGCAGCGAGATCGCGGTTGCCGCGAGCACATCGGGATCGACTGCGGTGCTCTCGGTTTCGTCGACGCCGGCGGTGTCGCCCGCGCACACGGTTGCGGGCACCGGCGCGCCGGATCGCAACTGCCCCACGGTCGCGGTGACGGAGGCGCGCAGCGTCCGCCCGGCGAGCGAGAGCGTCGGCCCGTCGGCGCAACCGACGGTGACGGTCCGGTCGGTGGGCTGTTCCTCCACCCCGGTGCCTGCCACCACCAGGTCGGTTCCGTCCTCGGTGGTGGTGAGGACGCCGATCTCCGCGAGCCCGGCCGGCTGCACCTTCGCGAAGCCGAGGGCGGTCTGGTCGAGGACATCCTCCCAGTCGACCAGGCTGAGCACGATGCGGTCGGTGACGGCGGGTTCGAGGCGGATCGGTTCGTCACCGGTCAGATCCCGGACCTGGGGTCCGGTGCCGAGGTCGACCGCGACGGTGGTCGGGGCCGCGGGGAGGGCGCCGAGGCTCGGTGTCAGGTTCAGTCCCGTCACCAGTGTCGGCTCCGGAAGATTCACCGTCAGAGTCGGTTTCGCATCCTTGCCGCTGGTGGTGTCCTCGGATGCGGTCCATGCCGTGCGGGGGTCACCATCGGTGGCGGCGAAGGCGGACCCGCGCAGGTCGCCCACGGCGGCCTGCCCGACGGCCTGCGCGCGGCCGGGCTCGGCGAGCAGTGCGTCGAGCGCCGGGCCCTGCCGGGAGCGGAGGACCAGCTGCGGTGTCACCGCGGTGGCGGCAGGTGCGGACAGGGTGCGCTGGAAGGTACCCGGCTCCTCCGGGGCGAGGCCGAGTCCCCGGCTGCACCGCACCCGGTCCGGGGCCTCGACGCAGCCGGTCCGGCCGGGCAGTTCCTGGCCGAGGTCCCAGCCGGCGACGGTCGCGTCCGCCGGGGTGGGCGGCAGCACGGTGCGGAACCGGATCGGCACCGGTACCGGGGCGTCGCGATCGGAGAAGTCCTCGACGGAGATCTCGCTGACACCGAACTGGGTGCCCACCGAGCCGTCCTCGGTCTTGGTCGCGGTGATCTTGAGCCAGTCCGTCTTACCGGTCGGCAGGGACACCGTGATCACCTCGCCCGGCTTGCCGACGCGGACGGCGGTGCTGCCGTTGGGTGTGGTCACCTCGAGCTGCTTGACGGGCACACCGAGCGACCCGGGACTGGTCCGCAGTTTCAGCAGGCCGCTGGTCACGGGCGCATCGAAGTCCAATCGGATCCACTGTCCGAGAGCGCTTTCCAGGCCGTTGCTGAACCAGCCGGTCGCCGGGTCGCCGTCCACGGTTGCCGCCGGACCGCTGCCGGGCGAGGTGCCGCCGAGCTGGGTGGCGTCGGAGGCCGAGCTGGACACCGTGATCCGCGCGCCGTCCCATTCGCCGGTGACGAGCGGCGCTCCCGACACCGGGTAGTCCGGCACCAGGTTGTGGGTGCGCCGCGGGTCGTCGGGGGTGCGCAGCGCCGAGCTGTGGTTGTCGACCTGGCCGTAGTCGGTCTCGCGGTCGGTCGGGGTGTCCGTCACGACCACCGAGTCCACCGGCAGTCCGGCGCGCTCGGCGTCGGCGGCCAGCAGCACCGGGCCGGCGGGCAGGTCCAGGCCGGCGTCGCCCAGGTCGCGCCGTGCGGCCAAGCGCTGCAACGATTCCGGTCCGCCCTGCACCCTCGGAGCCCCGTTCAGGTCCACGGTGTACGGGCCGGAGCCTGCGGCGCCGGGCAGGGTTGGTGGGGGTACCTCCCGCTCGCGGGGGACGGTGACCCGGTAGATCTCGACGGCCGGGTACCTGGGCCGCAGGTCGCTGTCGGTGACCAGCCCGTCGGCCTCGCCCGCGCCGATGTCCTCACCGAACTGCGCGACCTTCTCCAGCCCGGGCGACCCGTCGATGGCCTGGTGGACCAGCGCCGGACGGGTCGAGCGGGACGTCTCCGGGTCCAGGTCGTTGCGCACCACGACGTAGCCGATGCCCTGTCCCAGCAGGGTTTCCGCCAGACCGGCCGACGGGCTGCCGTCCGCGATGAGGCGCTGAACGGAATCCAGGGCGCGGATGGCGCCTGGCGGCACGAGCGGCACCGCGTCGCGCACCGCCCATGGGGTGTCCGCCAGTGCCTGCATCGGCTCGTCGCGGGTCAGCCCCCAGAACTGGGTGGCGAACGGGGCGCCGGGCACCACCAGCGCGCGCTGCGCGTCGGATCCGTCGGGGGAGGTGCCCGCCGCGTGCTCGCCGAGCCAGTCCGCGGCCTCGTGCCAGTACGCCGGCACCTCCGGATAGGCGCCGCGGGGCGCGAGCTTGCCGGTCCAGGCCAGCGAGGTCGCCAAAGTGAGCGCGACCAGGATCAGGCTGGTGAGGGCGACCATCGGCTCGCGTTCGGGGTGCGCGAGCGCGGTCCGCCAGCGGGCGCGGGGGACCGACCCCGGCAGCGGGACCTTCCCGAGCAGGTGCGCGAGACCGAGGACCAGCGGCAGCCGGACCAGCGGCTCGAGCTTGTGCACATTGCGCAGCGGGGCGCCGCCGGAGTCGAGGAACACCCGGACCTGCTCGGCGATGGGGGAGCCGAGGTCGCCGACGTAGCCCGCGGCCAGGCCCGCCAGCCCGACGAACAGGATCAGCGCCAGCCTGCCCTTGGCAGGCATCGAGCGCATCGCCAGCCCGGCCATGCCTGCGGCGGCGATCAGTCCGGTCGCGAGGACCGCGGCGGGCTGGGTGACCAGCACCGCGCCCGCGATCCGCTCGGGCGAGACGAACGGCGTCCAGCTGTCGGTGCCGCGCAGCACCTCCGCCAGGTTCGTCCACTGGGTGGTGACCCCGGACGACTCGATGTAGTCAAGGAACGGGGGACTGACCTTGCCGAGCAGCAGCAGCGGCACCATCCACCACGCCGTCGCGACCAGGCAGAGCGGGATCCACCACGCGGTGAAGATCCACCAGCGCCGGTTCGGGCGGTGCGCGGCCCACCACAGGGCGGCGACCAGGCACGCGGCCGCGGTGGCGACGGCGTTCACCGAGCCCATCAGCGCGACCGCGAGCGCCGACTGGGCGGCGAGCCGCGCCGGTGAGTACTTCTGGTCCCCCTGGGGGCCGGACGTACTCACGAGCGACGACGTCGCCAGGATGACCGGCAGCAGCACCCAGGGCGCCAGCATCATCGGCAGGGTCTCGGAGGAGATCGACCCGAGGGTGGTCAGGACCCGCGGCGACAGCGCGAACGCCACGGCCGCGATGATCCGGGAGCTGCGACTGCCGATGCCGAGGGCCTCGGCGACCCGGATGATGCCCCAGAACCCGGCGATGAGTAGCAGCGCCCACCAGATGCGCTGGGTGATCCACGGCGGGATGTGCGCGAGTTCGCCGAGGCTGAAGAAGGCGCCGTGCGGGAAGAAGTAGCCGTAGGCCTGGTTCTGCACCTGGCCCAGAGGTGCCTGGCTACTCCACTGGTGCGACGCGCGCTCGAGGAACCCGAGCGGGTTCTGGGTGAGGTCGAACTTGGTGTCGGCGACCAGCTGGCCGGGGGCCTGCAGGAACGCCAGAAGAAACGCTATGGCGGAGGCGCCGAACAGCCACCGACGGGTCAGTGGGGCGTTGTTCGGCGCCTCGGACGCCAAGACAGAAGGAGTGCGGGAACTCGCGCTTCCAGCGTTCTTAACGGCTGCCGTACTCAACCTGGTTCAGCAGGGAGGAATCGGCGTTGCCGCTGCGATCGATGTCCGGACGAGTGTTGTCCGACGCGGCCGCAGTAACCCCGAAGACGGCGCCCAGACCGAGCACCGCACCGATCACTGCGCTTGCCACACCGGGGACAAGGAACTTCATCTCGGATCTCCCATTTGCTACTGACCGGAAACGTCTCGCGTCAAGGTATCACCTGGGACCCGACGGTCGGGTTCGCTTACCGGTTACGCGCCGCGGCCGACCGGCTCGGGGTCGACGCCGAGCGCCCCGAGCAGCGTGCGGAGCTTCGCGGACGTCTCCGCCAGCTCGGAATCGGGGTCGGAGGCGGCCACGATGCCCCCGCCCGCCCACGCCCGCGCGCGCAGCCCGTCCGCGTCGATCTCGGCGCACCGGATGGCCACCACCCACTCGCCGTCCCCGTCGTGGTCGCACCAGCCCGCCGCGCCGCCGTAGAACCGGCGCGGCTCCTCGCACTCGCGGATCGCGACGATCGCACCGTCGGTGGGGGTGCCGCCGACGGCCGGCGTCGGGTGCAGCAGGCGGGCCAGCTCCAGCGCCGACGGACCCGGGTCGCGCAGCACACCCGCGATCGGGGTGCCGAGGTGCCACACCGCGGGGGTGCCGATCAGTCGGGGCGACTGCGGCACCGTCAGTTCGGTGCAGACCGGGGCGAGGACGGAGCGGATCCATTCGGTCACGAAGGCGTGTTCGGACAGGTTCTTCGCCGAGGCCAGCAGCCGCTGTCCCTCGGCGCGGTCCTCGTCGGGGTCGGGGTGTCGCGGGGCGGTGCCTGCCAGCGGGAAGCACTCGACCTCGCGGCCGGTGCGGCGCAGCAGCAGCTCGGGGCTGGCCCCGACGAGAGCGTGCCCGGCGTAGCCGTCGCCCGCGGGCGACAGGTCGACGCCGAAGCCGTTGCCCGCGTGGTCCCGCGACACCAGCCGGGCCAGCAGCGACCACGGGTCGATGGGCGCGGCGGCCGAGAGCACCACCGAGCGCGCCGCGACCACCTTCTGCAGGTCGCCGTCGCGGAGCCGGTCGATCAGGCGGGCCACCCGGCGCAGGTGCTCCGCGGGCGCGGGCAGTTCCTCGGTCAAGCGCACGGTGGGCAGGGCGGGCAGCGATTCCGGCCGCCACGGGCCGTCGGTGAAACGCGCGGTCTCCGGCGCGGTCAGCGCGGCGGGCTCGGCGGGGTCGAACGGCAGCGCGCCGACCACCAGCGGTACGTCACGCCGCGCGAGAGCCTCGGCGGCGGCGTCGATCTCGTGGAACCGTTCCCGGCTCCCGGAGGTGCGCAGGGTCCGGTCGGCGCGGGAGAGCAGGAAACCGTCCATCGGTTCACGACGATAGTCCCGCGCCCGCGCGGCGGCCTGCCCGGCCGGTGGCTCGGTGCCCGGTGGCCTATGCGCCCGGCGGGACGATCAGTACGGGGCGGTGACTGTGCCGCAGGACGTGGTCGGCGACCGAGGACTGCAGCAGGGACCGCAGCCCGGTGGTGCCGCGGGTGCCGGTGACGATGATGTCCGCGTTCAGTTCGTCTGCGGCTTCGACGATGGTGGTCCAGATGGTGGTGACGCACTCCACGGTCCGGCCCTCGGCGTTGAGGCCCGCGTCCCGCGCCAGATCCAGGCCCTCGATGTTGATGGCCTTGGCGTCGGTCAGCGCGATGTCCTCGGACTCCTCGTCCGGAACCCATTCCGGCTGCATCACGCCGGACAGCCCGGACATCCGGGCGGCCTGGCGGACCATCGGCTCCCAGGCGGTCATCACCACTGCCCGTTCGGCGCTGAGAAAGCGGCCGGCGTATTCGATTGCGCGCTTGGCATTGTCGGAGCCGTCGTAGGCGATGAGCATCAGATCTGCAGGCATCGAGACCTCCTCGTTTCGGGGGCGATCCACATCTCACGCTACCCGTTGGAGGGTGTGGCGGCCGGGCGATCTGTCCTACCCTCGAACTGTGAAGATCACTCGAGTGCCCCGCGCCGTTGCCCTCGTCCTCGGTCTCGGGATGCTCGTGTCCTGCGGCAACAACGCGACCGACACCACGCCGTCGCCCCCCGCCTCGCCTTCCCCCTCGGCGGTGCCCGAGCACGACCTCGTCACCGGCGCCAGGGACCAGACGCTGCCTGCGCACTGCGGTGCGGACTTCCTCGCCTCCCTGACGGGCCGGCAGAAGCTGGCGCAGCTGCTCAACGTGGGTGTGACCGGGACCGCCGACGCGGTGGACGTGGTGCGGAAGGAGCAGATCGGCGGCATCTTCATCGGCAGCTGGACCGACGAGTCGATGCTGGCGGGCAAACAGGTGCCGCAGGTCGAGGCGGTGGCGAAGGTGCCGCTGATGGTCACCATCGACGAGGAGGGCGGCCGGGTGTCGCGGGTCGCGGACCTGCTCGGTGAGGATCCGCCGCCGCGCACCGTTGCCGAGACGATGACGCCCGAGCAGACCTACGAGATGGCGCTGGAACGCGGGCGGGGCCTGCGGGGTCTCGGCATCACCGTCAACTACGCCCCCGTCGTGGACGTCAGCAGCCAGCCCGCGAACTCGGTGATCGGGGACCGTTCGTTCAGCGACGACCCGGACGTCGTCACCGAGTACGCCGGGGAGTACGCCCGCGGCCTGCGCGACGCGGGTGTGCTGCCGGTGATCAAGCATTTCCCGGGACATGGTGCGGCGTCGGGTGATTCGCACACCGGTGCCGTCACCACGCCGCCGCTGGACCAGCTGCAGTCCCGCGACCTGGTGCCGTTCCGAGAGCTGGTGGACACCGGCGTCGGGGTGATGGTCGGGCATCTGGAGGTCCCCGGGCTGACCGCGCCAGGCGTGCCCGCGAGCATCAGTCCCGCCGCGATGACCCTGCTGCGGACGGGGACCGGGTACGGCGCGCCCGCCTTCGACGGACCGATCTTCACCGACGACCTCAGCGGCATGCGTGCGATCACCGACAAGCTCGACACCCCGCAGGCGGTGGCGGCGGCCCTGACGGCGGGCGCCGATGTCGCGCTGTGGCTGACCACCGACGAGGTGCCCGAGGTCCTCGACCACCTCGAGGCGCTGGTGGCCTCCGGCAAGCTCAGCCAGCAGCAGGTGGACGATTCCGTGTTGCGGGTGGCGCGGGCCAAGGGCGTCGTCACCTGCTAGCGGCGGCTTTTTCCGGCGCACAAACCGGCCGCGTGCGGGCGCAACGGGCGGATCCGGCAGAATGTAGGACGTCAATCGATCTACTTACTCTAGAGTAAGATAAAGGGTCTTACCTCTGGAGGGCACATGGCTGGCGGGACCAAACGCCTACCTCGGGCGGTTCGCGAGCAGCAGATGCTCGACGCCGCGGTCGAGGTGTTTTCCGTCAACGGGTTTCACGACACGTCGATGGACGCCATCGCCGCTGCCGCGCAGATCTCCAAGCCGATGCTCTACCTGTACTACGGCTCCAAGGAGGAGCTGTTCGCGGCCTGCATCCACCGCGAGGGCCTGCGGTTCGTCGAGGCGATCACGCCCGCGGGCGACCCGAGCCTGTCCCCACGCGAGCAGCTGCGGGCCGCCCTGGTCGGGTTCCTCGGCTTCGTCGATCAGAATCGCTCGTCCTGGATGGTGCTCTATCGGCAGGCGATCGGGCAGCAGGCGTTCGCAGGCCAGGTGCGCGGCTCCCGCGACCGGCTGATCGAGCTCACCGCCAAGCTCCTCGAATCGAGCACCAAGGATCCTGATGAGGGGACCGACTTCTCCATCATGGCCGTCGCGCTGGTCGGCGCGGGCGAGGCCGTCGCGGACCGGATCGCGGGCGGGGAGATCGCCGTGGACGCCGCGGCCGACCTGCTCGAGCGGCTGGCCTGGCGCGGTCTGTCGGGCAAGAAGAAGTAGTAGGCGCTGCGCGCCCGTGCGCGGTTGACGAGTCCCTGGACTCGTCAACCGCGCACAGGCGGCGGAGCCGCCTTACCGCAGGGTCGCGGTCAGGTGCGGATAGCCCTTCTTCGGGTGGCGCAGCGCCAGGTCCCAGCCGGTGCCGTCCGGTCCGGGCACCTGATCGGCGTAGACGTTCACCGTGGCGGGCAGCACGATCGGCTTGCCGAACTTGACGCTGTAGGTGGCCCGGTCCGGGATCCGGCCCTCGACCGCGCCGAGCACCGCGGCCGCGCTCCACATCCCGTGCGCGATGGTGCGCGGGAACCCGAACGCCTTGGCGCCGAGGGAGGAGACGTGGATCGGGTTCCGGTCCCCGGACACCGCGGCGTAGCGGCTGATGGTCGACTGATCGACCCGCAGCGTCCGCATCGGGCGCGGCGGCACCTCGTCCGCGTGCACCTGCTTCGGTTCCTTCGGCTCGCCGGTCGGGTGCATCTTCAGGAAGCTGCTGACCTGCCGCCAGACCAGCTCGCGGCCGACGGACACCTCGCTGACGAGGTCCACCTGGGTGCCCTTGGGGTGCCTGCGGATGTTCTCCGCGTGCACCTTCAGGTCCAGCGGCTCGCTGACGGAGATCGGGCGCAGCTGCTCGATCACGTTGTCCGTGTGGACGGAACCGATTGCCGGGAACGGGAACTCGGCCGAGACCATCAGCTTCATCACGGTCGGGAAGACCAGGGTGAAGGGGTAGGTGATCGGCAGGGTGTCGCCGAACCGCAGCCCGCACACCCGTGCGTACGCGGCGAGGTTGTCCGGGTTCACCCGCAGCCCCTCGAGGGCGATGGTCTGCTTCGGCAGGCTGCGCCTGGTGCCCGACTTGCCGACCACGGGCAGCGCGCCGAGCGCCGCGCGGGCGTAGATCTCGAGTGTCTTGGGCTGTTCCGTGAGCTGCACGAGATCGCCCTTGCGCGCGGACATCAGGCGCCGATCAGGGACTGGCCACACACCCGGACGACCTGGCCGGTCACGGCATTGGACGCGGGGCTGGCGAAGTACGAGACCAGCTCCGCGACGTCGACGGTCTGGCCGCCCTGCAACAGCGAGCTCATCCGACGGCCGGCCTCGCGGGTGGCGAACGGGATGGCCGCGGTCATCGCGGTCTCGATGAAGCCGGGCGCGACGGCGTTGATGGTGATGTCCTTCTCGGCCAGCACCGGGGCGGTGGCCTGGACCAGGCCGATGACGCCTGCCTTGGAGGTGCCGTAGTTGGTCTGGCCGCGGTTGCCCGCGATGCCGGCGATGGAGGACACGTCCACCACGCGGCCACCGCTGCGGAGCGCGCCCTTGGCGAGCAGGGTGTCGGTGATCCGCTGCGGGGCAGCCAGGTTCACGGCGATCACCATGTTCCAGCGGGCGTCGTCCATGTTCGCGAGCGTCTTGTCGCGGGTGATGCCGGCGTTGTGCACGATGATGTCGGCGCCGCCGTGGCGCTCGAGCAGGTGCTCGGCCAGCTTCTCGCCCGCGTCGTCGGCGGTGACATCGAGGGCAAGCGCGGTGCCGCCGACCTTGTTCGCCGTCTCCGACAGCGCCTCGCCCGCGGCCGGGATGTCGGCGCAGATGACCTTCGCGCCGTCGCGCGAGAGCACCTCGGCGATGGTCGCGCCGATGCCGCGGGCGGCACCGGTCACCACGGCGACCTTGCCCTCGAGCGGGCGGTCCCAGGAGGCCGGGGCCACGGAGTCGGCGGCGCCGACGCGGATGACCTGGCCGTCGACGAACGCGGACTTGGCGGAGAGCAGGAAACGCAGGGTGGACTCGACGCCGGACAGCCCGGTCGAGGCGTTCGGCGAGACGTAGACCAGCTGCGCCGTCGCGCCGCGCTTGACCTCCTTGCCGACGCTGCGGGTGAAGCCCTCGAGCGCACGCTGGGCGATCTGCTCGTCGACGCCCGAGGTCTCCTCGGGGGTGGTGCCGAGGACCACGACCCGGGCGCTGGGCGCGAGGTTGCGGATCACCGGCTGGAAGAACTCGAAGAGCTGGACCAGCTCGCTGACCTGGCCGATGCCGGTGGCGTCGAAGACGAGCGCGCCGAGGCGGTCGTCGTGGGGTGCGGCGGCGGGGTAGTCGGAGAGCAGGTTCCGCAGCGGCTCGACCAGGCGGCCCTTGCCGCCGATCAGCACTGGGCCTGCCAGCGCAGGCTCGCCTGCCTTGTACCGGCGTAGCTTCTCGGGCTGCGGCAGTCCGGCCTGCTTGGCGATGAACGCGCCCGGCGCGGAGGAGAGGAACTGGGAGTAGAGGTCGGGAGCGCCCTTGCTGGCTGCCACGGTCCACCTTCTTTGTCGCAATCGGGGCACCCGGATTTCGGGTGCGGTGTCGACATTGAACTTACTCTGGAGTAAGTTCGATGTCGAGGCAGGATCCCACATACATGGAGACCGACGTGACCACCAGAGCCCGAACCGCCAAGAAGCCGGCCGCAGCAGCCCCGAGCGCGGGCGGCAAGCAGCTTCGCCCCGTCGCCATCGTCGGCGGCAACCGCATCCCCTTCGCGCGCTCCGACAAGGCGTACGCGCAGGCATCGAACCAGGACATGTTCACCTCGACGCTGGACGGCCTGGTGAGCCGCTTCAATCTGCAGGGTGAGCAGCTCGGCATGGTGGTCGGCGGCGCTGTGCTCAAGCACAGCCGCGACTTCAACCTGATGCGCGAGAGCGTCCTCGGCAGCGCGCTGAGCCCGTACACCCCGGCCTACGACCTGCAGCAGGCCTGCGGCACCGGCCTGCAGTCGATCATCGCGGTCGGCGATGCGATCGCCTCCGGCCGGATCGAGGCCGGCATCGGCGGCGGCGTCGACACCACCTCCGACGCCCCGATCGGCGTCAACGACGCGCTGCGCGAGTTCCTGCTCTCGATCAACCGGGCCAAGACCACCGGTGACCGGATCAAGCTGCTCGGCAACGTGCGCCCCTCCATGCTGGGCCTCGAGATCCCGCGCAACGGCGAGCCCCGCACCGGGATGTCGATGGGCGACCACGCGGCGATCACCGCCAAGGAGTTCGGCGTCCGCCGGGAGGACCAGGACGAGCTCGCCGCGGCCAGCCACAAGAACATGGCGGCGGCCTACGACCGCGGGTTCTTCGACGACCTGGTCACCCCGTTCCTCGGGCTGACCCGCGACGACAACCTTCGGCCCGGCTCGACGGTGGAGAAGCTGGCCACCCTCAAGCCGGTGTTCGGCACCAAGCTCGGCGACGCGACGATGACCGCGGGCAACTCCACCCCGCTCACCGACGGTGCCTCGGCGGCGCTGCTGTCCACCGACGAGTGGGCGGCCGAGCGGAACCTGCCGGTGCTCGCGCACCTGGTCGACTCGGAGACCGCGGCGGTCAGCTACGTGCATGCGCCCAGCGGGCATAGCGCAGACGGGCTGCTGATGGCGCCGACCTACGCGATCCCGCGCCTGCTGGCCCGCAACGGGCTCACCCTGCAGGACTTCGACTACTACGAGATCCACGAGGCGTTCGCCTCGGTGGTCCTCGCGACGTTGCAGGCCTTCGAGTCGGACGAGTACTGCAAGGAGCGGCTCGGCCTCGACGGCGCGCTCGGCTCCATCGACCGCAGCAAGCTCAACGTCAACGGTTCCTCGCTCGCGGCCGGGCATCCGTTCGCGGCGACCGGCGGCCGCATCGTGGCCTCGTTGGCAAAGATGCTCGCGGAGAAGGGATCCGGACGCGGCCTGATCTCCATCTGTGCGGCGGGCGGCCAGGGCGTCACGGCGATCATCGAGCGGTAAAACCGAACGGGCAGGCCGCCGAGCCTGTCGCTGCTGTCGACGCACGGTCTGGAATCACGATGATCCCAGACCGTGCGTTTCTCTTTGTGGTGCGTGAGGATACGAGCCATGACTGTTCGCACCGTTGCGCTCGCCGAAGGACTCGACGTCAGTGCCCTGGGGTACGGGGCCATGTCGGTGGCCCCCGTCTACGGACCGGTCGACCCGGCCGAGGCCCTCGCCACCCTGCACCACTCGATCGACATCGGCGTCACCTTCCTCGACACGGCCAACGTGTACGGGAACGGCGACAGTGAGAAGGCCGTCGGCGAGGTGCTGCGCACCCGACGCGGCGAGGTGCAGCTGGCCACCAAGTTCGGTCTCGTCGGCAACATCGCCGCGGGACAGCGGGGCATCGACGGCCGACCCGAGCATGTCGCGGGCTTTCTGGAGGCGTCGCTCGGCCGCCTCGGCGTCGACAGCGTCGACCTCTACTACCTGCACCGGGTCGATCCGAACGTCCCGATCGAGGAGACGGTCGGCGCGATGGCCGAGCTGGTGACCGCGGGGAAGGTGCGACACCTCGGGCTTTCCGAGGCCACCGGCGACGAGCTGCGCCGTGCCAACGCGGTCCACCCGATCGCCGCGATCCAGAGCGAGTGGAGCGTGTGGAGCCGCGACGTCGAGCGCAGCGTCGTCCCCACCGCCGCCGAGCTCGGTGTCGGTTTCGTGCCGTACTCGCCGGTCGGTCGGGGTTTCCTCACCGGCACCTACGACCCGGCCGCGCTCGGCGAGTCCGATCTGCGCCGCCGGTTCCCCCGGTTCGATGCCGAGTCGCTGCCCGGCAACGCGAAGGTGATCGAGGTGATCGAAGGGGTCGCTCGCGAGTCCGATGCGACGGCGGCCCAGGTCGCGCTGGCCTGGCTGTACGCCAAGGGTCGCGAGTTCTCGTTGCCGGTGGTGCCGATCCCGGGGACGCGTTTCGCCGCGCGGGTCACCGAGAACGCGGAGGCGGCGGCGCTCGAGCTGCCCGCCGACCTGATCGCCCGGCTCGACGAGCTGGCCGCGATCACGGTCGGGGCGCGGTCGGCTGATCCGACCTGGGTGTCCTTCGGCCGGGAGTAGGACCACCCCGCCGAGGGAGCCCGCTCGATGGCGCGAGCCGCCCGTCCGGAGTCCGGTCTCGGATATGTCACGGTGAGGGCTCGAGTGCTCCGTTCTGTGTTGAATCGAGGTCCGACCAGGCCCGTTGCGGGTGTTGCGTAGGACACCAACCGACCGCCCTGTTTGGCTTGCGAGGTCGTGAGGCGATGCCTGCCGGTCACCGGAGCGCTCCGGAAACGACGTCGCCGATCGCGATACCGACCCGGCCCCGCCGTGCCGGTTCATCGCGATGCGGCGGGTGAATCTCGTTGGAGTACAACGTCACTGGTAACCGGTGGCGCATCGGCCCGTCCGTTCGGGGGCGAGTCCTGCCGTGGTGGCCGTGGTGGAGGACTGCCGCGCTGGGCAGGCCGACCACTCCCTCTGGGAACCGAATGTCAACCCGACACGCCAAAGCACTATTTGTGACGCTCATCGCAATTGGTTGAAATCTGGGTCGCCGGCGACGTTACCTGGTTGTGACCTAATTGCTGCTTGACGGTGACTTGACAGGGATGGCGACATCCTCGACCAAGCGCCCGCGGCACCGTTCGGAGGCCGAGACATCATTCGGTCGAATCTTGGAGCCCGACCCTTGAATGTTTCACGCTCGCGTCATTTCGGTGTAGCCCTCGCCGCAGCCACCCTGATCGCCACCGGGGCGGCAGTCATCGGACCCGGTGGTGTCGCCAACGCCGCCAACGCAGTGCCCGCCGGGTTCTACGGTCCCCTCGACGCCTCCGCGCCCCCTCGGGTCGAGACGCTTCGTGCGGCCGAGCAGGCTCCCGTGGATCCGGCTCCTGCCGAGCCGGCTGCCGCGGCCGAGCCCGCGCCTCAGCCGCCCGCACCGGCGCCGGCAGGCGTCACCCCCGACGAGCTGGCACGCATCGTGCCCGGTATGCCCGCGGAGAAGATCGCAGAGTATGTCGCTCCCCTGAACGCGGCTATGGAGCGCGGCGGAATCGACAACCCCGTCCGCCAGGCGGCGTTCATCGCGCAGCTCGCCGTCGAATCCGACTCGTTCCGGACCTTCGAGGAGTACGCATCCGGCCGCGCCTACGAGGGGCGGGCTGACCTCGGGAACACCCAGGCGGGCGACGGTGAGCGTTACAAGGGTCGCGGCGCCATCCAGATCACCGGCCGCCACAACTACGAGAGTCTGAGCCAGTTCACGGGCGTCGACTTCGTCGCGCACCCCGAGCTCGTCGAAGCGCCGGAGAACGCGTTCACCACCGCGGTCTGGTACTGGCAGTCGAGGGACCTCAACCAGGTTGCCGATTCCGCGGGAATCGTCCGGGTGTCCGAGCTCGTCAACGGTGGTCACCACGCTCTCGAGCGGCGGGTGGCGGACTTCCAGCGTGGTCTGGACGTGCTGATCCGCCCGTAGTTCCCGGCGGCCGGGCAGTTTCGTCGGCAAAGATGTTCGCGGAGAAGGGATCCGGCCGTCCCGATCTGCTCCTGTGTGGCGGGTGGCACAGTCTCGCGAGTGTTTGCGCAGGTGACGCGGCTTCATCCCGAGTTCTGGGACGGCCGAGAAGGATTCTGATCCCGGTGTGTAACGGGATCTCGACGTCGGTCGATACCCGTGTAGTCCCGCGTTGCAGCCTGACCCCCGACCCGGTTGCAATGCGGGACTACCCATATCCGCGTGTTGGCGTCCGCCTGACTGGACGCCCGACCAACATTCTTCGCCAAAGTTCCGGAGGGGCTGAGTCATTCGTGATGACGCCGCCTCGCTGTCCGGCGGTGACCAGAGATGGAATCCGACGGTTCCCCGGTCTGGCGACGCTACGAATCTGCAGCCCCATGAGCGTCGCGTTACGCTGGACCTCGGAAAACAGGCGGTTGGCCCAGCGGCAATTCGGTAGGAGGGGCCAGGGTGACGGACGGTAACGGCGGGAGCGGTAGGCATGCGAACGGGCATGTCGCACCCCCGACCGAGGATGGCGGGAAGGTGCCCGGCCATTCCGTCGGCGACGCCGACGGCGCCAAGACGGTTCGCATCGTCCTCGATCAAGACCAGGAGGCAGAGGCCCCGACCGCGCGGATCGAGCGCCCGGAGCAGCCGCAGCTAGACCAGGGTGACGAGGCCACGCCGGATGAGGCCGAGACAACGATCATCCCGGTCGTGCGCCCCGATCGGCAGGCTGATGCGCCGTCCGAGGCCTTCCAGGCGCCTGTGCAGGCATACAGCGACATACCGGGGGCGGCCGCCGGACCGTCGGATCCGGCCGACCCCGACACCGTGCTCATGGCCGGAGAGGGCGCCGCGCCACGGTCCGGCCCGCCCGCCGAACCACGGCCGGAACCCGCCGCATCCGGACCTCCGCCCGTCCCTCCGGTCGGCCCGCCGATGGGCCCGCAGGACGGCCCCGGGTCGCCGCAGCCCGGGTCGTCGGGCCGATCCCCGCTCGCCAAGATCGCGATCGGCGCCGCCGCGCTGGCCGCGGTGGGGCTCGTCGCCTACGGGGCGGACTACGTCCTGTCCGGCGATTCGGTCCCGCGGGGCGTCACGGTGGCCGGTGTCGACGTCGGTGGGTTGAGTACCGCCGATGCGGAGGCGAAGCTGCGCGCACAGATCGGGCCGAGGGCCGACCAGCCCGTCCCGGTGCAGGCCGGTGAGGTGCAGACCGAGATCGTGCCGAGCGAGGCGGGCCTCGCCGTCGACTGGTCGGCCACGCTTGACCGGGCCGGCTCCCAGCCGTTGAACCCCGTCACGCGGCTGACGTCGCTGTTCTCCGAGCGCGAGATCGGCGTCGTCACCACCACGGACCCGGTGAAGCTGACCGAGGCGATCGACGGGATCCGGCTGCAGACCGACCGCGCACCGCTCGAGGGCAACGTCGTGTTCGAGGGGGCGACGCCGATCGCCGTCACGCCCCGGCAGGGCCAGAATCTCGACGGACAGGCCGCGGAGACCGCCTTCGCCGAGAACTGGGCGAACGGGGAGAGCGTGGACCTGCCCGTGAGCGTGGTACCCGTCTCGGTGGGGCAGGACGGCGTGGACCGGGCGATGAACGAGGTCGCGGTCCCCGCCGTGGCGACGGATCTCGTGGTGACCGGCCGGGACAACAAGTCCGCGGTGTTGCGCCGGGACCAGGTCGGCGGCGTTCTCACCTTTGTGCCAGACGGGAACGGTGGACTCACCCCGCAGTACAACGTCGACGCGGCGATCGGAGTGCTCGCGCCGCAACTCGCCGCCACCGAGGTCCAGCCCAAGGACGCGACGTTCAGCCTGTCCGGGGGCGCGCCAACGGTGGTGCCCGCGGTGACCGGCGACATGATCGAGTGGCGCAAGACCCTCGAGCAGCTGCCGACGCTGATGGCGCTGACGGGACCGCGCACCACGGCCGCGGTCTACGAGCAGAAGCAGCCCGCGTTGACCACGGCCGCCGCGGACAAGCTCGGCATCCGGCAGGTCATCGGCGAGTTCACCAGCGGCGGATTCGAGGCGGCCTCGGGGGTCAACATCCGTCTGGCGGCCAGCGAGATCAACGGCGCCGTCGTCAAGCCGGGGGAGACGTTCTCGCTCAACGGACACACCGGTCCGCGTGGATCGGCGGAGGGCTACGTCGAGTCCGGGGTGATCAACAACGGCCGCCCGGCGAAGGCGGTCGGCGGTGGCATCAGCCAGCTCGCCACCACGCTCTACAACGCCGCCTACTTCGCGGGCATGGAAGACGCGGGCCACACCGAGCACAGCTACTACATCTCCCGGTACCCCGCGGCCAGGGAGGCGACCGTGTTCGAGGGTGCGATCGACCTGAAGTTCAAAAACGACTCGCCGACCGGTGTGCTGATCCAGGCCGTCGGAACCGGATCCGATGTGACGGTGCGGCTCTGGGGAACCAAGACGGTGGACGTCGAGTCCATCCCGGGGGAGCGGTACGCGCCAACCGACCCGAACACCGTGACCCTTCCCAAGGGTCCGGGCTGCATCGCCTCCAGCGGCGCGAAGGGCTTCACCACCAGTGACACCAGGGTGATCACCGATCACGCCACCGGGCAGGAGATCTCGCGCGACACCCGCACGGTCAAGTACGACCCGGTGCCCATCGTCAAGTGTGAGTAACGGCCGCGGGAGCGGGCTCAGCCCGAGTGGGTGATCTGTCCGATCGGGGGTCGCTCGCCGCCGAGCAGGCGGCGGTGGGCGTCGTCCAGCTGTCGTTCCGCGCGGGCATCGACCCAGCGCTGCCCGCCGGGCAGTCGGGCGATGACGCGATGCTTGACGGTGTTCGCGGCGGCCCGCCACACCGGGTACCACGGCGGCCGCATCGGCACCCGGAGCGCACGCACTCCCGCGGGACCGAGCAGCGTGGTGGCCAGGCTCAGCCCGCGCTCGTAGTCGTAGGTGCGGCGGATCCGCTGGAAGTTCTTGTGGTGGATCAGCTTCGGCGATTCGATCAGCGACTTCGCCAGGGCGAGGCTGTTCGCGTCCGCCGCCGGTGACGCGGTCCCGATGTGGTAGATCATCCGCCGTCCGGCGGCCTCGGTGAACGGCAGCCAGTGCTCGTCCACACCCATCAGCCAGCCGACGTAGCACCACAGGTGCATCGCGGCGTCGGCGTCCGCTCTGGTGTAGCGCAGGCCGAGGACCCGGGTGTGGATCAGGAAGGTGGTCGAGAACAGTCCGAGGGTGCCCGCCTGGTCGAACTGGTTGATCGGCAGCCCGCGCACGTCGCTGTGCCAGGCGGGGTCGTGTTCGTGCTGGTAGTTGAGGAACGCGTGCATCGCCCGCACGTGCACCGTGAGTTTCCAGCCCTCGCCGAAGCGCTCGAGTCCGCCCGGCGCGGTGACCGCGCGCCACCACACGCTGGTCTCGGAGACCCGGCGCAGCGTCTGCTCGCCGGTGAGCTTGCCCGAGGCCATCAGCACCGGCAACGGCCCGGAATTGTTGTAGCCGCCGAGAAGTGAGCCGTAGCCGAGGACCAGGGAGGCGTCCATGCCCACCCGGCGCAGCACCCGTGCGCCGTGCGCCAATTTCGCCTCGTCCACCCAGTCGGGGGTCCGGGCCAGCTCCCCGAAGAACTCCCGCAGCGGGTCCGGCGGATCGGGGATCGAGTCGATGCCGTGTTCGAGGGCCTGACGGAACATCGGCATGGACACGATGTGGTCCTCGCGGATGGCTCGGACCAGGGCGTCGCCCGCTTCGTCGCGTTCCATCAGCGCCCGGCCGAGCCGGTCGCGTTCGTCGCCGGTGGGGTTCGGCGCCGCGCCGACGAGCAGGCGCAGGGGTGCCGCGACCCGGCGCGCGGCGATCGGATCCCGCATGAACCGCTGCGGCGCGCTTGCTCCGGTCGTATCCGACAGGCTCTTGGTCACGGTGCGCCCTTCGCTCGGGGGATCCGGTGCCCGCGGATCTGCGTGCGGGCCTATGGTCAACATGCAGGATGACAACGCATGTTGTCAATACCTGGTCCTGGCCCCGGCGCCCGCGATCCATCCGGTACGGAAACGGCGATGCCGCACACCGTGTCGGTGTGCGGCATCGCCGTTGATCCGGATCGGGCCCGCGGGCCCGGTCGAGCTCGTGCCGTTTAGAACGCGGCTTCGTCGAGCTCCATGATGTCGTTGTCGGTGTTCGCGATGATGGCGCGGTTCGCGGTCAGCTCGGGCAGCACGTTCTTCGCGAAGAAGGACGCGGTGGCGACCTTGCCCTCGTAGAACGACTTGTCCTTGTCGGCGGCACCGGCGTCGAGCGCCTTGATGGCGATCTCGGCCTGCTCCAGCAGACGCCAGCCGATGAGCAGGTCGCCGACCGACATCAGGAAGCGCACCGAACCGAGGCCGACCTTGTACAGCTCGGTGGTCTGCTCCTGGGCGCCCATCAGGAAGCCGGTCAGGGTCGCGGCCATCGTCTGGACGTCCTCGAGCGCGGTGGCGAGCAGGGCACGCTCCGACTTGAGGCGGTTGTCGGCATCCTCGCGCTCGATGAACTTCTTGACCTCGCCCGCCACGTGGGCAAGGGCGACACCACGGTCGCGAGCGATCTTGCGGAAGAAGAAGTCCTGCGCCTGGATCGCGGTGGTGCCCTCGTACAGCGAGTCGATCTTCGCGTCGCGGATGTACTGCTCGATCGGGTAGTCCTGCAGGAAGCCCGAGCCGCCGAGGGTCTGCAGGCTCTCCGTCAGGTACTGGTAGGCCCGCTCGGAGCCGACACCCTTGACGATCGGGAGCAGCAGGTCGTTGACGCGGAACGCGAGGTCCTTGTCGGCGCCGGAGACCAGCTGGGCCAGCACCTCGTCCTGGTGCGCGGCGGTGTAGAGGTACACCGAGCGCAGGCCCTCCGCGTACGACTTCTGCATCGCCAGCGCCCGGCGGACGTCCGGGTGGTGGGTGATGGTCACGCGCGGCGCGGCCTTGTCGGTCATCTGGGTCAGGTCGGCACCCTGCACGCGCTCCTTGGCGTACGCCAGCGCGTTGAGGTAGCCGGTCGACAGGGTGGAGATGGCCTTGGTGCCGACCATCATGCGGGCGTGCTCGATGACGTCGAACATCTGGGCGATGCCGTTGTGGACCTCGCCGACCAGCCAGCCCTTGGCGGGGATGCCGTTGCCGCCGAAGGTGAGCTCACAGGTCGCGGAGGCCTTGAGGCCCATCTTGTGCTCGACACCGGTGACGAAGACGCCGTTACGCTCGCCCAGCTCGTTCTTCTCGAAGTCGAAGTGGGTGTTCGGCACGAAGAACAGGCTCAGGCCCTTGGTGCCCGGTCCTGCGCCCTCGGGGCGGGCCAGCACCAGGTGGAAGATGTTCTCGAACAGGTCGTCGGAGACCGCCGAGGTGATGAACCGCTTGACGCCCTCGATGTGCCAGCTGCCGTCGTCCTGCTTGATGGCCTTGGTGCGGCCGGCGCCGACGTCCGAGCCTGCGTCCGGCTCGGTCAGCACCATGGTGGCGCCCCAGCCGCGCTCGACGCAGGTCTCGGCCCACTTCTTCTGCTCTTCGGTGCCGTTCTCGAACAGCACACCCGCGAACGACGGGCCGGCGGCGTACATGAAGGCGGCAGGCTGCGCGCCGAGCAGCATCTCGGCGATGGACCAGACAAGGGCGCGGGGAGCGGCGACGCCGCCGATCTCCTCCTGCAGGCCCATCCGGTACCACTCGCCGTCCCACATGGCCTTGAACGAGGCCTTGAACGACTCGGGCAGCGCCAGCGTGTGGGTCTCGGGATCGAAGACGGGCGGGTTGCGGTCCGCGTCGGCGAACGCCTCGCCGAGCGGGCCCTCGGCCAGCTTGGCGACCTCGCTGAGCATGGTGCGGATCGTGTCCGCGTCCAGGTCGCCCCAGGCGCCCTCGCTCAGCGGCTTCTCGAGACCGAGTACCTCGAAGAGGTTGAACTCCAGGTCACGGACGTTGCTCTTGTAATGGCCCATGTCTTTTTCTCCCGGTGAGACGGTGCGGTCATGCTGTGTCAAGTACCGCCCAAGTAGCTACTCGTCGGTAACTTAGCCGATATTACTCGGCATTCAGTTAGCTGCCAAGATAGGGGCGCCTTCCCACGACCAGCGCATCGATCGCGGTGCCGGTCTCGGTGTGCCGGTACCGCCGTTCCGCGACGGTGGGGTCCACCGCGTCGCCCAGCTCGTCGACCAGCTCCGTTGGGGTGTACAGGATCTCGATGTCCTGGGGCCCGCCCACGCCCTCGGCGATATTGGTGGCGTCGTGCCCGAGGATCAGCAGCGTGCCGCCCGGCCGGAGTGCGGCCGCGGCCCGGCGCAGCAGTTCTGGCCGCTCTTTCGGCGAAAGATGCAGGTAAACGACGAGAACCAGGTCATACTCTGGCAGGAATTCGATCTTCGTCACATCGGCGTGCCGCCACTCGAGTCGTTCGCGCACCGACCGCGGCAGTGGCGCGGCGGCCCTCGCCCCCTTCTCGAGTGCCACCGAGGAGAAGTCCACCGCGGTGACCTGCCAGCCACGAGTGCCCAGCCACAACGCATTTCGGCCCTCGCCGCAGGCGAGATCCAGGGCACGTCCCGCCGGCAGGGAGGTCGCGAACTCCATCACCACCGCGTTGGCGGGCGCACCCCAGACCAGTTCGGTGCCCGCGTACTTCTCGTCCCAGTCCTGTGCGTCCATCGCCGTGACGGTAGCCGTGCGTTGCCGGCAGGCGTTCACGGATGGAGGGTGGTGCGCATCAACAGGACGTTGTAGTTGGAGTGCACGGTGGTGAGGAAGTACAGATCGGGCCCGGTGGACCAGGGATGGATGTACGCGCCGTAGGCGGTCGGCAGCTCACGGGCCTCGAGCAGCACCTCCGGCGGGCCCCAGGGGCCGGTGGGTGACGGCGAGCGGCGCATCACCACGGAGTTGAAATTGTCGGTGGTGAGCATCAGGTACTGCCCGAGGAACTGGTTGTACTGCACCGACAGCTCGGCGACACCGCCGAACACGATGGGCGCGGCCGCGTTCGGGTCGCCCTTCTTCCACTCGTGGCCGTTCCAGTACTCGTAGGCGCCGAGGTCGCGGATCTGCTTCTCCGGCACCCGGGCCAGGTGCACGAGTCCGCCACGGCCCGGCGGGGTGCCGTACTGGTAGACGAAGCCGCCGTCCTTGACGAACGCGCTCATCTGGAAGTTCCGGTTACCGGCGGTGGCCGGACGGTTGGTCTCGGGGGCGACGGTCCAGTTCTCCCCGTTGTCCGTGGAGAACGCGAGTCCGGAGTAGTTGGTTTCCCACTGGCCCGGCTCGCCCCAGTTCTTGACCGACATCAGCGACATGTACTGCACGCCGTCCACCGCGACGCCTGCGGTCGGGATCCTGCTGATCTCCACGTACGGGATCTTCGGGCTGGGGATCAGCTCCTTGGCCTGGCCGAGGAAGTCGCGCGGCGAGCTGTCAAAGCTCATGCCGTCGGCGAGATTTCGATCCGCGCTGCGGAAGAGGGTGTTGCTCCGCCACGACCAGAGGCTTCCGTTCAAGAGGTTCGGGACGCCGAGCCCGGCCGAATCGCCGAACGCGGTGAGCACCTCGCCGTTTCCGTTGTCCCACATGATGCCGAGGTCGGTGCCGAGGACGTTGGCGTCCTGGGTTCGATTGGGGCTGAGCAGGCCGGTGGCCTGGGCGATGGCCGAGGAGCGGCCGTTCAGCACCGGCAGCCCGTTGGTCCCGTTGAGCCCCGGGATCGGGTTCACGGTGTTCGGATCGGCCGCTGCAGGCCCGGCCAGCAGGAGCATCGCCGCCGCTCCGATAGCCGAGACCTGTACCAATCGCTTCGAAGCTCCCACGATCACACCACCCCATCGACGTCCATCGTGACTTTTGGTCATGGAACACGAGTTCCCGTGGCGTGAGCGGCAACGCGCACGCCACGTAGATCCTAATCAGGGTTAGCCGGTATTGCAGGGATTCACCGGGGATACCCTGGATTCATGTTGCCGGTGGTCGACTTCGGCGAACTGACCAGTGCGCGGGGGCGACTGGCGTTGCGCCGGGCGACGCACGATCTCGGCTTCTTCTACCTGACCGACCACGGCGTGCCGAGGGCGCTGATCGACGAGGTGCTCGGGGTGGCCCACAGGTTCTTCGCGCTGCCCGTCGAGGAGAAGATGTCGATCGAGATGCTCGGCAGTCCGCATTTCCGGGGCTACACGCGGCTCGGTGGAGAGCTCACCGAGGGACGGACCGACTGGCGGGAGCAGATCGACATCGGGCCAGAGCGTGCGGCGATCCCCGGCGCGGTCGGGTACTGGAACCTGCAGGGACCGAACCGCTGGCCGAAGGCGCTGCCCGAGCTACGGGCGACGATCATCCGCTGGGACGCCGAACTGTCGCGGCTCGGCCTGGAACTGTTGCGTGAGTGGGCGGTCTCGCTGGGGGCGAGTGCCGACGTGTTCGACCCCGCTTTCGCGACGGCCCCGGCGACCCTGATCAAGGTGGTGCGCTATCCCGGCCATCGAGTCGGCGGTGCGGCGGAACGGGAGAGCGACCAGGGTGTTGGCGCGCACAAGGATTCGGGAGTGCTCACCCTGTTGTTGGTCGAGCAGGGGTCGAGCGGGCTGCAGGTGGAGGGTCGCGACGGTGACTGGATCGACGCCCCGCCGCTGCAGGGGGCGTTCATCGTCAACATCGGCGAGCTGCTCGAGGTGGCAACCGCGGGATACCTGAGGGCGACCAGGCATCGGGTGCTCTCGCCCCCGGGTTCGCCCGAGCGGATCTCGGTGCCCTACTTCTTCAACCCCGCACTCGACGCGGTGGTGCCGGTGCTGACGTTGCCCGCGGAGCTGGCCGGGCGGGCGCGGGGGGTCAGCGCCGACCCGGAAAACCCCATCTTCGACACCTACGGTGCGAACGCGTGGAAGAGCAGGGTGCGTGCGCACCCGGACGTGGCGGCCCGCTGGGGGTACAGCAGCTGAACCGCGCCGCCGATGCGTGATTGTGTACTGCGTCACCATTGTGGGCTGGATCACCGTCCAGTTTCTTTGAGCGCTACGGTGTCGAGCGAGGAGAGTTCGTGGGTTTCGCCCGAGCATCCCGAAGCGAAACTGTGAACAAGAGGAGATAGACCATGGGTGCAGTGATCACGAACTCCACCGAAATCCGCAATACCGCCATGCTCGGACTCGGGGTGCACCGACCCGAGCGCGTGGTGACGAACGAAGAGATCTGCCAGTCGATCGAGTCGACCGACGAGTGGATCCAGTCGCGCACGGGGATCAAGGAGCGGCGGTTCGCCAAGGCCTACCCGGAGGAGTCCGTGCTGGACATGTCCGAGTCGGCGGCCCGGTCCGCGCTCGCGGCCGCGGGAGTCGAGCCGGCCGAGCTCGACGTGGTCATCCTGGCCACGTCGACCTACCCGATGCAGACGCCGCAGGGCGCGGCGATCCTCGCCGACATGCTGGGCGCAGGCGGCCCCTCTGCCTTCGACGTCGCCGCCGGGTGCGCGGGCTTCTGCTACGCCCTCGGGGTGGCCTCGGACCTGGTCCGGGCGGGCACCGCGAACAAGGTGCTCGTGGTCGGGGTGGACCGCATGACGGACTCGACCGAGCCCACCGACCGCTCGGTGCGGGCCATCTTCGGTGACGGTGCGGGCGCTGTGGTCGTCGGCGTCTCCGATGAGGTCGGCATCAGCTCGACGGTGTGGGGCTCCGACGGCGCGCAGGGCCGCTCGATCAGGCAGGAGCCGGACTGGGTCGGCTTCGCGCTGAACCCGGCGCAGAAGCGCCCCTGGATCATCATGGAGGGCACCGCAGTCTTCCGGTGGGCGGCATTCGAGATGGGCAAGATCGCCAAGACGGTTCTGGACCGCGCGGGCGTGCGGATCGACCAGATCGACGCGTTCGTGCCGCACCAGGCGAACCTGCGGATCAACGACGTGATCGTCCGGTCGATCGACCTGCCCGAGGGCGTTCCGGTCGCGGACGACATCATCGAGACCGGCAACACCTCGGCTGCGTCGATCCCGCTCGCCATGGAGAAGATGTTGCGGACCGGCCAGGTTCAGCCCGGCGCGACCGCGCTGCTGCTCGGATTCGGCGCCGGCCTGTCCTACGCCGGCCAGGTCGTCAAGATGCCGGTGCTGGCCGAGAGCTGATCGGGGCGGGGAACACCCCCGCGCCCGGCCGAGGGGGCATCGTCGCGCGACTTCGCGCTTCGGTGCCCCTTCGCGGTCCGCCGGTCAGTTGCCGGTGGTCAGGACCATGCGGAAGCGGGCCTTGCCGGTGAGCATCCTGTCGAAGGCCTGTCCTGCCTCGGCGAGGGGAGCCTCCTCGATCCAGGCCCGCACCCCGGTCTGCGCGGCGAAACGCATGGTCGCCTCGGTGTCGAGGGCGGTTCCGGATGCGTGACCGTAGATCCTCTTGGTGCCCGTGATGAACTGCAGTCCACTGATCCGCAGGACGTCCGGCGTCGCCCCCGCGACGATGAGTTCACCCCGGCGTCCCAACCCGTCGACGGTGGCGGTCATGGCGTCACCGTTCGTGACCGTGGCCAGCACGACCTTCGCGCCGCCCAGCGCCCGCAGCCCTCGCGCGACCTCCTCCGCGGTGCTGTCGATGTAGTGATCGGCACCCAATTCGCTTGCCAATGGCGCCTTTTCCGAACCACGGGCGATCCCGACGGTGACGAAGCCCATCTTGGCGGCGAACTGGACCGCCAGATGGCCCAATCCGCCGAGCCCGAGGATCGCGACCACGTCGCCGGGCCTGGCGGCGCTCCGACGGAGGGCGTTGAACACGGTCACGCCTGCACACGCGAGGGGAGCGGCCTCGACGGCCGTGAGCTCGTCGGGAATCGTCGCGAGGGCGATGGCGGGGACGACGACCGAATCCGCGTATCCGCCCTGGTACGCGACGCCGGGAATCTGCAACCGCGGGCAATTGACCCCGTCGCCGTCGCGGCACGCGTCGCAGAATCCGCAGCTGCCGCCGTACCAACCGACCGCCACCCGTTGGCCGACCCGCCATCCGTCGACGCCGTCGCCGACGGATTCGATCCGGCCGGCGATCTCGTGGCCGGTGGTGAGGGGAAAAGCGGTTCCGGGGAACTGTCCCCCGGTGACCAACGCGTCGGAATGGCAGACCCCGCACGCTTCGACCACGACGCGCACATGACCGGGGCCGGGTTCCGCCGCGGTGATCGTGGACTGGACGAACGGCCCGCCCGGCTCGCTGACCTGCATCGCCCGGATGGTTGGAGAAGTCATGACGTGTCCTTACTCGAAGGATGTGATGGCCTCTCCAGACTGGCGCATCGGCGGCACCACGAACAGGCCCCGCCGACGAGAAACGGCGGGGGCGCCACCCGAAGGCGACGCCCCCGCCGTGGGGCGAGCGGTTCGATCAGGAGCCGAAGATGCTGTCCGCCGAGCCGCTACCGCCGCCGGGGGTGCCCACCGCGGTCACGTTGACCACGTGCGCGTCCGACGTGGAACCCAGGAATCCTGCCGCGCCGCTGTAGACGGCGGTGATGCCGTGCGCGCCGACGGTGCCGAACGCGTGGGACAGCGTCGCGGTGCCGTTGGACAGCGACACCGGGGCGCCGATCGCGGTGACGCCGTCGTAGAACTGCACGGTGCCACCCGCCTGGCTCGGTGCCACGGTGGCGGTGAGCGTCACGGCCTGGTTCTGGGTCGCCGGGGTCGGTGCGTCCAGCGTGGTGCTGGTGGTCGCCTCGTTCGGCGCCGGGACGGAGACCGTGACGGTCTTCGCGGCCGCCGTAGAGGGGGCCGAGCCGGGCGCACCACTGAACGACGCGGTGATCGAGTGGCTGCCGGCCGAGTCGAAGGTGTGCGCCAGCGTGGCCACGCCGCCCGCGACGGTCACCGGTGCGCCGATCGGGGCACCGCCGTCGAGGAACTGCACCGTACCGCCGGTCGGTGCGGGTGCGACGGTGGCGGCCAGGCCGACCGACACCCCGGTCTTCGCGTGGGTGGGGGTGGTCAGCACCGTGGTCGTGTCGACGGTGGCGACGCCGACCTCGACCGAATGCGGCGCAGAGGTCGAGCCCGCGAACCCGGGAGCTCCGCTGTAGACCGCGGTGATGGCGTGTGCGCCCGCGGTCGCGAAGGTGTGGCTCAGCGTGGCGGTGGCGCCGCTGAGGGTGACCGGCCCGCCGATGTTGTCGGCGCCGTCCTTGAACTGGACCGTGCCGCCCGCGGGGGCGGGGTTGACGGTGGCCGTGAGATCAACGGCCGCACCGGTGTTCGCGGTCGTGGGAGCGGCGACCGCGGTCGTGGTCGTCGCGTCCGGTGGGGCGGTGACGTTGATCGTGGCCAGCGGGCCCGCGCCCGCGTTGAGCGGGACGCCGCTGCCGGGGTCGGTGCCGTTCTTCGGCACGCACCGGGTGGCGGACCAGTAGGACACGGAGAAGACCGGGTCCTTCTCACGGACCAGCGAGGTGAAGAAGTTCTCGTCGGCCTTGTAGTTCGCGGCCGCTCCGGTGGTGCGAATCTTCGGGGCCACCACCGATCCGGCCGGACCGGCCACGGCCGTCACCTCGATGGCAGGCAGCCGGTACGAGGTGTCGCCGGAGCCCGCGGCGTTCACGACGATGCCGCCCTCGGCGCCGTCGTTGGTGCTCGGGCCGTTGCCCACGGTCTCGTTGTTGCCCGACAGGCGCAGGATCGTGCCTGCGGCGGAGGGGCTACCGTTCTCGGCCACCCGGGTGACGGTCGGCGCCGATCCGGCCAGGTTGACCCCGGTGCCGGGAACAACAGTGGCCGAGACGAACTGGGCGCCGGCCGGGATCTCGTAGTCGAACTTGATCCGGGACACGCTCGAGCGGATCCGGAGGTTCTCGCCGTTGCGCGCCAGCGTCATCGTCTCGGGCTGGAGCCGATACGTGAAGGTCTCGCCGGTGACGACACTGGCGGGGGCCTCGACGGTCACGCCGGTGCCGATGGACTTGTGGGTGTTGTCCAGCAGGCTCTTGAACTTGCCCCAGCACGCGGCATCGAAGCCGGTGGTGGTGGGCGCCGCGGTGGCGGGGGCCGCCAGTAGCAATGCGCCCGCGGTCAATCCGGCGGCCGCGAGGGTCGCCGCGCCGCGGCGCAGGGTGGGGGATGTCAAAACAACTCCTGAGGGGGTGGGTCTGGGGAAGGTGATCAGGAACCGAACAGGCTGCCGGCCGATCCGCTGCCGCCCGGGGTTCCGGCGGCCGAGGCGGTCACCGCGAAGGCTGCGGACGTGGAGGCCACGAAGCCCGGTGCCCCGCTGTAGACGGCGGTGATGCCGTGCTCGCCCGCCGAGGCGAAGGTGTGCGCCAGGATCGCGGTCCCGTTCACCACGGTCACCGGTCCGCCGATCGGGGTGGTGCCGTCCATGAACTGGACGGTGCCGCCCGCCGGGGAGGGGGTGACCGTCGCGGACAGGTCGATCGGCATGTTGACGGTGGCCGTGCTCAGCGCGGTCACCTTGGTCACCGTGGCCACATCGGTGGGAGCCGGGGCGTTGACCTCGATGGTCTGCGAGGCGGAGTTCGATCCCAGGAAGCCGGCGAAACCGGAGTAGGACGCGCTGATGTTGCGGTGCCCGGTGGTGGTGAAGGTGTGCGCCAGGGTGGCCACACCGCCCACGACCTCGACGGGCGCGCCGATCGGGGTGTTGTCGGCCTTGAACTGGACGGTGCCGCCGCCCGGGGCGGGCGCGATGGTCGCGGAAAGGCCGACGGCGGAACCCGTGGTCGCGGTCGCGGGGACGGTCAGTGTGGTGGCGGTGGCGACGTCGACGGGGGCCGGGCCCTGGACATCGACGGTCGCGGCCGCGGAGGTGGAACCGGTGAAGCCGGTCGCGCCGCTGTAGACCGCGGTGATGGCATGGGCGCCCGCGGTGGCGAAGGTGTGGCTGCGGGTGGCGGAGCCGCCGGTGAGGTTGACCGGTGCGCCGATGTTGGTGTCGCCGTCCTTGAACTGGACGGTGCCGCCGCTCGGGGCGGGCGCGACGGCCGCGGTGAGGTCGATCGCGGTGCCCGTGGTCGCGGTGGCGGGCGCGGTCAGAGTCGTGGCGGTGGCAACGGCGGCCGCGACGACGTTGACGGTGGCCAGCGGTCCGCCGCCGGCGTTGAGCGCTCCGCCGCTGCTGTCCTTGGGCACGCAGCGGGTGGGCGCCCACACGGTGCCGACGAACGGGGCGCTGGCCTTCGCCAGGGACGTGCTGTAGTTCTCGTCGCTGTTGTAGGCGGCCGCGTTCCCACCCACCCGTAGCTTCGGGGTGATGGTGCCCGCGGCTCCGGCCACGACCGTGACATCCACGGCGGGCAGCTGGAAGACGCTGTTGCCGCCGGAGTTGTTGGTGCCGTCCAGGTTCTTCTTCAGCTTGGGGGCGGTGATGCCGCCCTCGCTGTTACCGCTGGAGGAGGGGCCGTTGCCGATGGTCTGGTTGTTGCCGGAGAGGCGCAGGATCGGGCCTGCGGCGTCGACGGTGCCGGAGGTGTTCACGCGAAGCACGTTCGGGGCGACCCCGCCGAGGTTGGCGCCGGTGCCTGCCGCCACGACGGCGTTCACGAACGTCGAGTTCGCCGGGATCTCGAAGTCGAACTTCAGCCGCGACAGTCCGGCGGTGGTGCCACCCGACTGGGAGTCCGGGTAGGAGCCGGGGCCCGGCTGGATCCGGTAGGTGAACGTGTCGCCGGGAGCGACGCTCGCCGGCGCGGTCACCGAGGCCGATGCCGCCACGACCTGGTGTTGCGGACCGGCGAGCGAGGTCGACGGCGTGGCCTGGCAGGCGGTCTGGAAGTTGACGGTGCCGGCGTGCGCGGGCCCGCCGATGAGGGCGAGCCCGGCGGTCAGGGCGAGGACGCCGACGGGCGCCACGGAGCGGCGCAGGGTTGAGCGAGGCATGGTGACCCGGTCTTTCGGAGAGGGGGGTGAGGCCAAAGATCCGAGTAGAGCACAACCGGGCCGGTGTGGTTACGAGAATGAGGGATTTGATTGAACGCTTGTTTAAGTTTGCTGGTCGGGGGATTCGGCCTGTTCAGGAGCCATCTGTCTGCGGGTCAGATCAGGGCGCAAACTTCCCGACGGCGTCGAGATTGGCGAACAGCTCACCAGCGCTGACGAGGTTGGCACCGGCAGTCTGGTTGAAGACCTGCGCGAAATAGGGGGAGAAGCGGAACGGCCAGTAGGTGGGGCCGATCCCGCCACCGTGTGGCGTCATGACCGTCGGCATCATCTCACCCACGTTGTAGGTGGCGACCATCCTCTCGCCCTGGGCGACCCCGTTGATCTTCACGGTCGCGTAGGCGCCGTCCATCCGCAGCCAGATGTTCTCGGCCGAAACAGAGTTCCCGGTCTTGCTGATGAACATCGGCCCGCCGGGGTAGTACACGCCCATGCACGCGTCGATGTGGTTGGTGTGCGAGCCGATCGGCAGATAGAGACCGGTCTTCGCGGGCTTGGCCTGGAACGGCGTGATGCCTTCGACCGCGATCTCGTTGTCGTTCAGCAGCCCGACGATTCGCGGGGGGAAGTCGAAGTTGGCATATCCGAACGGCGTGAAGTACGGCATTCTCATGCACTCGGTCTGAGCGGTCGCCGCGGGCGCGTGAAGAGTCAGCGCCAGAACCAGGATGATCACCCCACCGACCGCTCCTACAAACGCACGCAAGATTCGCATCTCTGCTCCAATCCTCGGGTTTGTTCGCCGTGGCACCGGGCGAGAAATAGCGCACACCAGCGCCAAAAGCCTCACATGATAGATTACGCGCCCCGCGTCTGGCATTGAATCGACATTTTGCAGCCGAATTCACATGGCGCGGATGGGGTGGGGCGAACACGCCGAAGGGCGCCTCCGTAAACGGAGACGCCCTTCGGAAGGTCTGACGGGTCGCGCCGTGTGGCGCGCGCCCGGAGACTAAGTCGCTTTAGACGGTGCGAACGCCGGTGGCCTGGGGGCCCTTCTGGCCCTGGCCGATCTCGAACTCCACGCGCTGGCCCTCGTCGAGGGACTTGAAGCCGCTGCCCTGGATCTCGGAGTAGTGAACGAACACGTCGGGTCCGTCACCGTCCTGCTCGATGAAGCCGAAACCCTTTTCGCCGTTGAACCACTTCACGGTGCCCTGTGCCACGTTATTACTCCTGTTACTGCGAGCCGGATCCTCAGGTCGAGAACCCTGGTCTCAGGGTAAGGATGCCACCTCGATGCCGCCGCGTCCACAGCGGGCTGTACTTTGTGGGGTTCAGGACGCTCTTAACGGGGTGCCGGACGCCTGCTTCCCACGAACTCCAGGGCCTCCCTGGCCAGCGAGAGCCACGTCAGGTCGTCGTCCACGGTGACCGTCAGCCATTCCTTCATCGGCCGCCCCTTGCCGGCCTCGAACGTTCCGCCCATTCCGCTCCCGACCAGGGAATCGACCCGGGTCCTCGGCAGCTTCACGACCAGTCGGCCGCCCGTGAGCATGGCAAAGATCGAGCCGTTCACCTTGAGCGCGCCCGATCCGAAGCCCCGCCGGCTGCACTGTTCGGGCACCGTCACGCCCGCGAGGCCGGCGAACTCGTCGACCAGCGAGGTGAAGCGCTCCTCGGGGTCCACGAATCAATTCGACCGCGTTCGGGTGCCCGGCGCAACCCTGCCCGGCGATCGCCGATTCGAGTAGTCGGCTACTCATGTGATATTGGTCGCCCGCCGGAAGACTGGGGGTGAGCCCGCATGATCGAGGGCTGCTCCAGTCGGAGACCGCCGGTGCCGGGACGGGTTGTCCTTGGCGAGCCGGCGATGGCCCCGCTCCTGCCCCTCGAATCGGCACGTTGGGGTGTGAGCGAAAGGAATCGTGATGACCATCGTCACTCCTCGGCCCCGGGGAGAGCAGGACCGTGGCGGCGCCGCGGGATATACGGGGACATTCGACAGGGAACGGCAGCGACAGGACGAGGCCGCCGCGCGGCGCGCGCGGGAGCGGGCCCCGCAACGGGGTGAGCACGTGAGCGTGCTCTCCGGGCCGGGCGGTGTCGCCGCGGCGGACACCCCCGAGCGCATCGCGAAGCGGCTGGATCGGCTGAGCCGCTACTACGCCGGTGAGGAGCCGTCCGCGCCGCCGACTGCGGAGTCGCCGGAGAGCGTGGTGGAGGAGGCGCTGAACCGGATCAGCGAGGTCGCCGACGTCGACGGCAGTCCCGAGGTCGTGCTCGAAAAGATCATCAACACAGCGGATTTCGTTGGTGCCCGGTATCTCGATGCGGGCGTCGCGGCCGCGCGCGCCATCTGTCGGGTGGTCATTCGGGACGGACGCGGGGTAGACCAGGGCTTCGGGACCGGGTCGCTCGTCTCACCCGCGCTGATGCTGACCAATCACCACGTGCTGCCGAACGCGGACACCGCCCGCAACAGCGTCATCGAGTTCAACTTCCAGGACGGAGTCGACGGCAGGGAACTGCCGAGGCAGACCTTCCCGCTCGACCCCGGAGCCTTCTTCGTCGCTGACCGGGAGCGGGACTTCGCCCTCGTCGCGGTTCGGGGCAGGCCCGAGTTGCTCGCGCCGTTCGGCTTCAACCGGTTGATCGAGTCGGAGGGCAAGGCGATCATCGGTGACTTCGTCACGATCGTCCAACATCCCCGCGGCGCCAAGAAGCAGATCGCCCTGCGCGAGAACCGGATCGTCGACATCCCGGAGCGGTTCCTGCACTACTCGGCGGACACCGAACCGGGGTCGTCGGGATCTCCGGTCTTCAACGACCAATGGGAGATCGTCGCCCTGCATCACGCGAGCGTGCGGGCGCCCGCGCACACCGAGTTCGGTGGGGTCCTGAACGAGGGGGTGCGGATCAGCCGGATCCTTCAGTACCTCCGCGGCCTTGGCCTGCCGCCCGAGTGGCGACGACTCGTGGACGAGTTGTTTGCCGCCGAACGGGTGGAGCGGGTGATCCCGGCGGTGGACCTGCCTGCACCCGACACCACGTGGCTGGGGCAGATGTCCCACGAGGGAGCGATGACCGTGCAGATTCCGCTCGAGATCACCGTGCGCGTTGGCGCCTCCGCGGGCGGCCCGCCGTCGTCCGCGACGGGCGGATCGACGCAGGCGGTCGGAGCCGAACCGGAGGCGGTCTCCATCGACCCGGACTACCGGAACCGCGGCGGCTACGACGCGGGGTTCCTGGGTGTGCCGGTGCCGCTGCCGGAGCACGGCGGGGCGTTGGAGGCGGTCGCATCCGCGGAGCTGCGCTATCACCATTTCAGCGTCGTCATGCACCGGACCAGGGCGCTCGCCCTGTTCACCGCGGTGAACATCGACGGCAAGCAGTCGCAGGACCTGCGCCGCGAGAGCGACCGTTGGATCCTTGATCCCCGGTTGCCCGCGAACCAGCAGACCGGTGAAGCGGTCTACCGGGACAACCCTCTCGACCGCGGACACCTGGTGCGCAGGCTCGACCCGGCCTGGGGTCCGGCCGCGAAGGCCGCGAACGACGACACCTTCCACTTCACCAATTGCACTCCGCAACACCACGATTTCAATGCGGGAAGCACGCTGTGGCTGGGACTGGAGGACTACATCCTGAACAACGCCGACAATGCCGACCTCGCGGTCAGCGTCGTCACGGGCCCGGTGCTGGCGGCCGACGACCCCCGGTACCGCGGGGTGTCGCTGCCCCGGCAGTTCTGGAAGACCGTGGCCATGGTCAAGAAGGACGGTGAGCTGTCCGTCACCGGGTACCTGCTCAGTCAGGCGGCACTGCTCGACGAGTTCGCGGAGGGGGAGGAGTCGTTCTCCTTCGGCGCATATCGCACCTACCAGGTCCCGGTCCGGCGGATCGCCGCGTTGACCGGGCTCGGCATGGACACCTACGTCGCGGCCGATCCGCTCGAGCGGATCGAGGCAAGCGGCCTGGCCCGTGAACTGGTCCGTTCACAGGACCTCATTCTCTGAAGTTTCACGGCTGCAAAGGAGTTCATCGCCATAACCGGAACTCCCGGCACGCACGGAGTGGCACGCGGGCGACGGCGAGGTGGCGGCAGCGCCATCGGAAATGTCGGCCTCCGCGTAGCTGGCCGGGCACGGAGCGGGTGATCCGGGTAGACCGGGGCTGTCTGGAGCTGGACATCAATGACCCGTGACGGCCTCTTGCGTGCGGTGGAGGCCGGGCGAAGGATTGAACCCGTAGTGGCCGCCGCGCGGGCCGGGTGGTGCCCGCCGATCGGTGGACCGCGTCGGTCGGTCACCGTGATCCGTTGGGCCGGGGTCCAGGCCTCGGCTCGAGGAGGCAGAGATGTTCATCCAAGTCGTTCAAGGAAAGGTGTCTGACGAGGCCGGTCTACGCCGGTGCATGGACCGGTGGGCGGAAGAACTGCAGCCGGGAGCGACCGGCTTTCTCGGGTCGACCCGCGGCATGTCCGAGGACGGGACCTTCATCGTGGTGGCCCGGTTCGAGTCCGAGGAGGCGGCCCGCCGGAACAGTGAGCGCCCCGAGCAGGGCGCCTGGTGGGCCGAGACCGAGCGCTGCTTCGACGGCCCGGTCTCCTTCATGGACTGCCCGGAGGTGACCGAGTGGCTCGGCGGCGGCTCGGACGACGCCGGATTCGTGCAGATCATGGAGGGCCACACCAGCGACGCGGCCCGGATGCGGGAGGTGCTGACGCAGGCCGGTGACCAGGTGCACCAGCTGCGCCCGGAGATCGTCGGCGGAACCCTCGCCACCGACAGTGGTGGCGGGTACGTCGAGACCGTCTACTTCACGTCCGAAGCGGAGGCGCGCGCCCACGAGAAGATCGAGATCCCCGACGACCTGCGCTCGCTGTTCGAGGAAGAGGGCCGGCTGATGGGAGACGTGTCGTACTTCGACCTGCACGAGCCGATGCTCGTCACCGCGCGGCGGACCTGACGCTCCGAACCGCACGCGAAGCCTCCGGACCTGCCGGGGGCTTTCGTCTGCGAGGCCGCCTCCCGGTTCATTCCCGACACGAGCCGCCACCGAACTGATACGGTTCCGCATCGGATTCAGAAATGTATCGAAATGCGCGATGTCTCGGGAAGGAGCGGCTGATGCGTGTGGACGACACGGCCGAATCCGCGACGCCGAAGCGCGTGACGAAGCGCCGCATCCAGACGCGGGAGCGGCTGCTCGACGCCGCGCTGCTCGTCTTCGCCGAGGAGGGCTTCGGGCGCTCGACGGTGGAGCAGATCTGCGAACGCGCCGGCTACACCCGGGGCGCCTTCTACTCGAACTTCGCCTCCCTCGACGAGCTGTTCCTGGCGATGTGGGAGCAACGATCGGCGCAGATGCTCGCCGACCTCCGCGAAGCGGTGTCGGGCGAGTACACCGGGGAGCCGGGTGAGCTCGGCGTGGTGGAATCCACCGCACGGATTCTCGACGCGATCCCGATCGACGACCAGTGGTACCGGATCACCGCGGAATTCACGGCGCACGCCCTGCGAAATCCGTCGCTCAAGCGGGTAATGGCCGCAAGGGAAGAGGCCATCCTCGCCACGATCCTGCCGATCGTCGAAGCGGCACTGGCGCGGGCCGGGCGGCGAGCGACGGACCCGCAAGCCCTCGGCCGGGCGTTGGTGGCCGTGCACGACGGGACCACCGTCCAATGCCTGATGGAACCAGAAAGTGACACCGTCCGCCGGGCGCGCACGAACCTGTTCGTGAGCGTGCTGCGCAACTACAGCGAGGAAGTGTGAATGTGAACGCCGATGTCATCGTGGTGGGGGCGGGCTTGGCCGGACTGGTGGCCACCCACGAGCTCGTGAAGGCCGGACGCCGGGTGTTGGTGATCGACCAGGAGAATCGCAACAACCTTGGTGGACAGGCGTTCTGGTCGCTGGGCGGCCTGTTCTTCGTCGATTCTCCCGAACAGCGCCGACTGGGGATCAAGGATTCACACGAGCTGGCGCTGGCGGACTGGATGGGATCGGCCGGGTTCGACCGCGAGCGCGAGGACCACTGGCCGCGGCAGTGGGCGCGCGCCTATGTCGACTTCGCGGCCACCGAGAAGCGGGAGTACCTGCGTGAGCTCGGGCTCAAGGTCGTGCCGACCGTCGGGTGGGCCGAGCGCGGCGGCGGAAGCGCGTCCGGGCACGGCAACTCGGTGCCCCGGTTCCACCTCACCTGGGGCACCGGGCCGGAGGTCGTGCGCATCTTCGCCGAGCCGGTTCTCGAGGGCGAGAAGCGGGGCATGGTCACCTTCGAGTTCCGGCATCAGGTCGACGATCTGATCGTCGAGGACGGCGCGGTCGTCGGTGTCCGGGGGACCGTGCTGGAGCCGACGGACCTCGAGCGGGGCAAGGCGTCCTCGCGAACCGCCGTGGGCGAGTTCGAGTTCCGTGCCAAGGCGGTGATCGTCACGTCCGGCGGCATCGGCGGCAACCACGACCTGGTGCGCAAGAACTGGCCGACCGAGCGTGTCGGCCCTGCGCCGGAGACGATGATCTCGGGCGTGCCCGCGCACGTGGACGGCCGGATGCTGGCCATCACCGAGAACGCCGGCGGCAATATCGTCAACCGTGACCGCATGTGGCACTACACCGAGGGCATCATCAACTGGGACCCGATCTGGCCGAACCACGCCATCCGCATCATCCCGGGCCCGTCCTCGCTGTGGCTCGACGCCACCGGGCGCCGGCTGCCTGCGCCGAACTTCCCCGGCTTCGACACGAACCAGACCATGAAGGCGATCCTCGCGACCGGGCACGACTACTCCTGGTACATCCTCACCCAGTCGATCATCGAGAAGGAGTTCGCGCTGTCGGGCTCCGAGCAGAACCCCGATGTCACCGGCAAGGACATCAAGCTGCTGCTGCGCAGCCGGCTGGCCAAGGGGGCACCGGGCCCGGTGGAGGCGTTCAAGCAGCACGGCGTCGACTTCGTGGTGGCGGACAACCTGCGCGAGCTGGTGGACGGGATGAACAAGATCGCCCGCGGTCCGCAGCTCGAATTCGATCAGGTCGAGGGTGAGGTTCTCGCCCGAGATCGCCAGTTCGACAACAAGTTCGGCAAAGACCTGCAGCGGATGGCGATCACCAACGCGCGGCAGTACCGCAGCGACAAGCTCACCAGGGTCGCCAAGCCGCACCGGCTGCTCGATCCCGAGCACGGACCGCTGATCGCGGTGCGCCTGAACATCCTCACTCGCAAGACCCTCGGTGGGCTCGAGACCAACCTGGACTCGCAGGTGATCCGCGCCGACGGCGAGGCCTTCGACGGGCTGTACGCGGCGGGCGAGGTTGCCGGGTTCGGCGGCGGCGGGGTGCACGGCTACAACGCCCTCGAGGGGACCTTCCTCGGTGGCTGCATCTTCTCCGGCCGCGCCGCGGGCCGGGCGCTGGCGCGGGAGCTCGCGTGACCGGTACGCGCACCGCGCTGGTGACAGGGGCGTCCTCCGGTATCGGCGCTGCGGTGGCGAGAACTCTTGTCGGCCGGGGATATCGGGTGTTCGGTACCAGCCGGAACCCCTCGTCGATCGGCGATCCCATTCCCGGCGTCGAGTACCTGGCCCTCGACCTGACCGACCCGGCGAGCATCGCGGCGTGCGCGGCCACGGCGGGCGAGGTGGACGTCCTGGTCAACAACGCCGGGGAGAGTCAGAGCGGGCCGATCGAGGAGCTTCCGATGGAGGCGGTCGAGCGGCTCTTCCAGACCAACGTCTTCGGTGCGGTCCGGCTCACCCAGCTGGTGTTGCCCGGGATGCGTGCGCGTGGGTACGGACGGGTCGTCATGGTCGGGTCGATGCTCGCGAGTTTCCCGCTGGCCTACCGCTCGTCTTATGTCGCAACGAAGGCGGCGATCAAGGGCTTCGCGACCGCGGCCAGGCGGGAGGTCGCGCCCTACGGCGTGGGCGTGACGACGGTGGAGCCGGGATCGATCAGCACCGGCATCGGCGAACGCCGCACCCACTACCTCGACGAGGGATCGACGTACACGGAGGAGTACCGGACGATGATCGCCGCGCTCGACGCCAACGAGCGCGCGGGCATCTCGGGGCAGAAGGTGGCCGAGACCGTCGTCAAGGCGATCGAGGCCGACCGTCCCAAGCAGCTCTACGCGGTGGGCAGCAACGCCCCGGTGACGTTCGCGCTGCGTCGGATGCTCCCGCGGACGATGGTCGAGAAGCTGGTGGCGCGTCGGCACGGATTGCGCTGAGCCACAACCCGTCACGGCGGTTCGACCGCCGTGACGGGGTGAGCGCCGGTCTTAGCTCGGGACGTCGAGGATCGGCCCGGCCAGTTCGCGGGCGGAGGCCGCGGGGTCGGTGCCGGGCCGGGTGACCCCGGCCGCCAGCGTGCCGTCGATGAGCAGCGCGAACTGATCGGCCGCGTGCGCGGGCCGAGGGTGCCCGAGGGCGACGAACTCCGTTTCGAGGAGTCCGTGCACGCGCTCGCGGTAGGCGCCGGTGACGGCGTGCCCGGGATGGTCGGGGTCGGCCAGCGCGAGGTCGGCGGCGAGGTAGCGGCAGCCGCGGAAACCGGGCTGGGCGATGACCTCGGCGAGCCGGTCGAGGACGGCCAGCAGGCGATCGCGTGGGTTCTCGCCCGCGGCGCGCATCGTCCGCTCGTAGTCGGCTTCGTCCTCGGCTGTGCTGCGCTCGAGCACCGCGGCGATCAGTCCGTCCTTGCCGCCGAAGTGCTCGTAGAGCGAACGCCGCGCCACGCTCGCCGTTTTGAGGAGCGTGTCGACACCGACGCCCATGCCCTGGCTGTAGGTCAGCTCCTGGGCGGCGTCCAGCAGGCGCTCTCGTGGCCCGGGTGTGGTGCGGGTGCTCATGGGGCCAGCCTTCCAGGCGTTGACGGGTAGATCAACCGTTCTATATATTCCGAGGAGACCGAACGTTCTATCTACTGATGGGATTGTCACCATGTCGCTTCGCACGACCACCGATGTCATCGACCTCTTCAACCGTGCCTTCACCGACGCGGACGCCGGCCTGCTCACCGACCTGATCGGCGAGGACTGCGTGATGGAGTCGGTCCAGCCCGCCCCGACCGGGGAGCGCCTCGAGGGACGCGCGGCCTGCCTGGCCTGGTGGGGCGGGCTGGTCGAGGACCGCTCCACCCAGTTCCGTCCCCAGGAGGTGGTGGTGGCCGGGGACCGGGCGACGATCCGCTGGCGGTACCGCTTCGGCGACGGCCCCGCCGACTGGGTGGAGGGGGTGAACCTCATGCGGGTCCGGGACGGACTGATCGTCGAGGCACTCGGCTACAGCAAGACCGCGGGCGAGGTTCCGCTGGCCATCGACACCGCCGCCGGGCACTGAGGAAGAGGAGGGAGAACACCGATGCGTAGCTATCACGTCGACGAGGGGGCCGGGATCGACGGCCTGACGATCCGGCGGCACGAGGTCCCGGCCCCCGGCCCGGGGCAGGTCCTGGTCGCGGTGCGCGCCGTCTCGCTCAGCTACCGCGAGCTGTTGGTGCTGCGCGGCACGTACGTGTTGCCCGTGAAGCCGGACGTGGTGCCGGTGTCGGACGGGGCGGGCGAGATCGTCGCGGTCGGGCCGGGGGTCCGCTCGGCCCGGATCGGTGACCGCGTGGCGGCCACCCTGTTCCCCAGCTGGCAGGACGGGCCGTTCGGGGCCGAACACCTGCCACAGCGGGGCGGCTCGCTGGACGGCATGCTCACCGAGTTCGTGGTGCTGGGCGAGGACGAGTACGTGCCGGTCCCCGATCACCTGACCTTCGAGGAGGCCGCGACGCTGCCCTGCGTCGCGGTCACCGCGTGGAACGCCCTGACCGGCGACGGGATCGGCCTGCGCGCCGGGCAGACCGTGGTCGTGCAGGGATCGGGCGGGGTGTCGCTGTTCGCGCTCCAGTTCGCGAAGGCGCTCGGGGCCCGGGTGATCGCCACCACCAGCAGCCCGGCCAAGGCCGCCCGCCTGACCGAGTTCGGTGCCGACGCGGTCATCGACTACCGGGCCACGCCCGACTGGGCGAGCGAGGTCAGGGACCTGACCGCCGGGCGCGGCGCCGACCGCGTCGTCGACGTGACCGGGTTCCTGGAGCAGTCGCTCCTGGCGGTGGCGACCGCGGGCCACGTCGCCTGCGTCGGCTTCGTCTCCGACAACGCACCGCCGCCCATCGACGCCCGGGTGTTGTTCGCCTCCGGTGCCACGGTGCGCGCCGTCGCGGTCGGCAGCCGCGCGCAGTTCCTCGCGATGAACCGCGTCATCGAGGCGAACCTGATCCGCCCGGTCATCGACCGCGTGTTCGCCTTCGACGACGCCCCCGACGCCTACCGCCACTACGCATCGGGTGGGGCGCTGGGAAAGGTCGTGGTCACTGTGTGACACACCGGCGCGGTAACGGGACCCGTTCCCCGGCCGACAAACATACTGTCCGGGCTGTTTCACCTCTCGGAGAGGCAATCGACGATGAACCGCATGCTCATAGCCGGGTCCTGTGCCCTGGCCATCGGTCTCGGAACCCTGTTGGCCCCGGCCGCTTCGGCCGAGGCGGTCAGGGGACAGGGTGGGCCGGAGTCGCATCCGTGCAGTGACCAGTTCGTGGTGCCGCTCGACCCGCGGGCCTGGACCACCGACAAGATGGTCGTCATCAGCCCGTACGGCACGGATCGCATCTCCTGCGGCTCGTGGCACGGCTTCTTCTATGCGAGCCAGACCGATCCGCAAGGCAAGGTGCACGGCCTGCAGAACCCGCTCGCCGCCATCGGGCTCTTCGGCTCGGGCTCAGGGGCCGGGTACGGGGGCGGCAAGGTCTACGTCTGGCAGCCGTAGTAGTTCCCTGGGTTCGGCCGACCGGTCACGGGCGCAGCCGCCGAACGCGCCACATGATTGGATCCCCGGAAAAGTCAAGGTCGGCATAGGCTCAATCGATGACGCGACGGCCGGTGTTCGATCCGACCAATCGGGAGTTGTTCGTCGACCAGCGACAGCAATTCGACTGGAGCCTCCTGCAGAACGGGCAGGTATTCCGGTACGACAACGGCTTCGAGCTCGACAGCGCATGCATTCGGCTTGCCGACCTCGGCTATCTGGTCCACCGGATCGACGGGAGTAGATGGACCTCGGCCGACGACATGCACACAGCCTTCGCGACTGCCATGTCTTTCCCGTCCTACTACGGCAGAAACCTCGACGCCCTCAGCGACGTGCTCAGCGACGTCGCTGCGTACAGCTACGGCAGCGACCCCGGGACGACCGGAACGGTCCTCGCGATTGCCGGGTACGACACGCTGGTGCAGATCGACCCCCGCACGGCGCGCCTGGTGCTCGACTGTTTCACCCGACAGGCGCGACTGGCGGGCCTGTACGCCCACCCGATGCTTTGCCTCATCGAGTCCACGGGAACCGATCTCGGTCCGGTCGGTGGACTCGACGTGTGCCGAGGGAGCGTGTGGGATGTCGCGCCGGACCCGCCCGATCCCTTCGACGACGCCGACATCGTCGAGTTCATGATCCAGATCTACCTTTCTGACGCCGGCGCAGCCGAGTACGTCGCGGCCCTGCGGCCCGTTCTGGCGGACTTCCTCGCCGACGTCGGCCGGTGGCAGATCCTCGGCGTGACCTCGGCATCAGAACGCACAGCGCAGGCTCGCGCGAAGTTCCGCGGGGAACCGCCGCCTGCCGGCACCCGACTGATGGAGGTGTTTATAGGCGTTCGGGGTGCGGGGGACTTCACGGTTATCGGTGACGGGCTCGTCCATGCCATTCACCGTCCCGACATTCGATTCGAGCAGATGGCGTCGCGGGTGTTCCGTGGGGGCAGCGAGGCTCGCGACGAGGCTCTGAGCCGGTATTGCGAGCTTCGGGATTCCGGAATCTGAGGCATCGACGAGCTGGCGGGAGAGCCGGGCTGAAGCTATTTTCCTTCAACCCAACCTATCACCATTGCCATAGAACATATGTTCGATTAGACTTCGAACATGGATCTCGACGAGATGCTCACCGCGCCACCGGATGTGGCCGCGTGGCAGCTCGCGGATGCCGAGCTCCTGAGGTTGATTCCCGAGCTCTCGCTGCGGATGCGGCAGCTCGAGGCGTTGCGGGTCCGCCTGATGCATCAGGTCGATCAGCGGTGCGTGGCCGAGCAGGTCGGGGCCTCCTCCCCCGGCAACTGGCTCGCCGGAGCGACCACCATGACGCCCGGCCAGGCGAACAAGATCGTCCGGCTCGGACGGGAGCTGACGAAGCATCCGGAGGTGGCCGCCGCGTTCGACACCGGAGAAAGCGACCACGACCAGATCCGGGTGATCGTCGAACTCCTGAACAAGGTGCCCGATCCCGATGCCCCGGCCCACTCCGACGACAACACCGCCGCGGACAAGACCGACGGTGACGGTGGTGGGGACAGTGATGGCGACGCTGCGAAGGTGTTAGACATCGTCGGAACCGACGCCACCCGAACACAAGCCTGCGCCCGCTACCTCCTCTACGCCGCCCGCACCGAAGACTCCACCACCCTCGCCCGCCGAGCCAAGGCCCTCGAACTGATCCTCAACGGCGACAAGAAGAACCCCGACTCCGAAAACGCCGAACTCAACGAATTCCACGCCTCACCCGGACTCGGCGGTCGCGTCCACCTCAAGGGACACCTCGACGCCGCCTCCGGCGAAGCCCTCCTCACCGCCCTGTCAGCACTGTCCAAGCCGCGGCCCGGAGCCGACAACCGCGACGGACAAACCGGCAAGGACCAACGCACCCCAGCCCAACGCCGAGCCGACGCCCTCACCCACATCGTCCGCACCTATCTGGACTCAGGGCAGGCACCCGTTGAAGGCGGCGAACGACCCCACATCAATGTCTTCGTCGACGCCGACGACCTCGCCGCCACCACCGACGACCACCACCACACGGAACGGGGCCACCACCGGGAGCGACGGCGTGGACCGGCTTGGATGCCCTGGTTGGGGCCGATCTCCCTCGACCTCGCCGCCCAGATCTCCTGCGACGCCGATGTCACGCCCATCACCATGGACTCCGACGGCAACCCGATCGACGTCGGACGGACCACGCGCCTGATCCCCCGCAAACTCCGCCGCGCCCTCAACGCCCGGGACTGTGGCTGCGCATTCCCCGGCTGCGGACGCCCCGCCGCCTGGACCGAAGGCCACCACATCATCCACTGGGCCAACGGCGGACCCACCAACCTGTCAAACCTGGTACTGCTCTGCCGCTTCCACCACACCACCATCCACCGCGGCGACTGGACCGTCCACATCAGCAAATCCGACGGACACCCATGGTTCACACCACCCACCTGGATCGACCCCAGACGACAACCCATGCCGGCACACAACCGGCGCAACCAACTCCCCTTCGCCGCCTAGAGCGAAACCCGTCGGGTATTGCACTCGGAGGATGGGAGCTGGGTCAAACAGAGCGCGGGGCGCCGAGTGCGCTGGTCACGCCGCGTCGCCCGGCTCCCGCGTTCTGGGGCCGACCTCCCGTACGACGGTGTAGGTGGGGATCCCACTCATGCGGGGCTCGGCCTTACCGGCGATCGTCTTGAGCACGGCGCCGATCGCCGACATCCGTCCCTCGGTGTCGGAGGTCTCGACGAAGTTGCGGTAGTCGGCCTCGCTGGCCCAGTGCACGATGTTGTACACCCGGGATCCATCGGTGCTCACGTGGAACCGTGCGGATCGGTAGCCGGGATAGAAACTGACCCAACGGGTCTGGAGCTCGGCGAAGGCGTCGACGAGCTCGGTCTGGGTCCGGGGCCCGTCGACGGTGTAGTCGATGATCGAGTAGAAGCCAGTGTCGGTGCTCATGGTGGTTCTCCCTTGTCGAGACGTTATGGGTGGGGCGGGTTCAGGTCGTGGTCGGCGTGGTCTGGGCGGAGGCGATCCGCCAGCGGTCGCCGTTCTCGACCATCACGTAGGTGAGTTGCCCAGTGGTCGCGGGCAGGGCCGTTGCGGCGGCATCCCTTCCGTCGAAGACCCGTTTGATGCAGGCCACGATGGCCACGTCGTCACGGAGGAATCGGATGTCCTCGATGTCGACCGTGGTGGTCACGTCCGCGAGTGGTGACGCCAGGGCCTGCCGCATGGCCTCGGTCAGCGCGTCCCGGCCCGAGACCCGGCGTCCGCCGAAGTTGACGATGGTCACCTCGGGGGTGTGCAGCGGGATGAATCGGTCGACGTCGTTCTGGAACTCCACGGCGTCGGCGACGACGCGGCGGATGGCGGTCAGTGCGGGTGAATCGGTGCTCATCTCGGTGCTTCCGGTGTGGATCGTGGTGGTCAGGGCAGGTCCGTGCGGCCGTCCAGGTTGGCGACCATGCGCCGCAGGACGTTGACGGTCGCGACGTAGTCGGCGGTGGGCACCCCGTCGCGCATCTGCCGGTGTGCCTGAGCATTCCGCTCGTGGGCGCGCCGCCGCCCGGCCTCGCCGTCATCGGTCAGGGTCAGCGCCCCGGCGCCCTCGTCGACGCGCAGCCAGCCCCTGCCGGCCAGGTCGTCGAAGACAGCGCCGAAATCGGTGCCCTCGTCGGCGAATTCGGTGAGCCGTTCCGTCAGCGTCGTGCGGGTCCAGGTGCCAGGGAACCCGCTCACATGGTTGAGGGTCCACCAGTGCGGCTGGGTGAGCTGTTCGACCGCGAGCTGTCCGCGCAGGGCCCCGATGATCGCGCGGGCGGCCTGGTCGGTCCAGTAGCCCATCGGCTGGGCGGCGATCACGTCGTCGGGGTAGTCGATCATCGTCATGTCTTTGTCCTCTCGGGCTTGTTGTTGCGCGGATCAGTAGGCGGCGGTGAACCGGACCCGGTGATGCCGTGGCCGTTCCGCCTCGTCGAGCAGCGCCACCGCCAGGTCCTCCATGGAGATCACGGAGGCGCCGTCGGTGTCGACCAGCAGGTCGTCGGCGCCAAGCCGGAACAGTCCGGTTCGCGTTCCCGGCTCGAGCAGTGCGGGCGGGCTGAGGTACGTCCACTGCGCCGCCGCGTCGGCACGGCACACCTCGAGCTGGTCGGCGCACGCCCGGGCGATGCCCCGCAACTCGACGGGGAAGTCCGGCGCGTCCATCACGGTCACCCCGGCCGTGCCGGGCACGGTGAGGGTCGCGGCGCCGCCGACGACCAGCAGCCGAACCCGGGTCCGGGCCAGCCCCGCGAGCAGTACCTTCGTGGTCTCGACCAGCTCGTCCTCCCGGCCCGGTGTCGGCCGCGTCGCGCTGATCACGAGGTCCTGGCCGAGGCTGAGGTCGATGACGTCCTCGATGCTCGCCGCGTCGCCGATGCGGACCTCGGCTCCCGCCGGCACCTCGTGCGCCCGCGCCGGGCTCCGGAGCACGGCCGTCACCTCGTGGCCGCGGTCGAGGGCCTCGGCAACCGCCCTGCTGCCGACCTGTCCTGCCGCGCCGAAAACTGTGATGCGCATGGTTGTCTCGTTCCTGTCTGGTCGTTGTCGATGAATGTCGAGGTCCGTGGGGCCCGTGGTCAGGCCGGGAGGGCGGGGCTGCGCCTGGTGGTGCTCGCGCGCTCGGCAACCCAGACCAGGAAGGTGGCGAGGGCGAGCGCACCCCCGAGTGCGCTCACCCCGGCCCATCCGCCGCGCACCCAGGCGACGGCGGTCAGCGCCGAGCCCGCGGCGCCGCCGACGAAGAAGGCCGTCATGAACGCGGAGTTCAGCCGGTTGCGGATCTCGGGGGCCAGGGCATAGATGACGTTCTGGTTGCTGTTGAGAACCGACTGCTGCGCCACCGTCAGGGCGATCGCGCCCGCCAGCAGCCACACCAGCGACGTCGCCCCCGCGGCGATCGCCAGCCAGGACATCGCCAGGAGTGCGGTGCCGACGCCGGACACCCACTGCACGTACCCGCGGTCGGCAAGCCTGCCGGCCACCGGGGTGGCGATCGTCCCCGCGACGCCGACCAGACCGAAGAGGCCGATCACCGCCTCCGACCACGAGTAGTGGTCCCCGACCAGCAGGAAGGTGACGGACGTCCAGAACACGTTGAACGACGCGAGCGAGAGCGCGGCGATGACGGCCCGCCAACGCAACACGGGTTCGGTTCGGAACAGGACGACGGTCGAGCGAAGCAGCGAGGGGTACGACATCCCGGCGGGAGTGTGCAGGCGGGGCAGGACGCGCAACAGCAACACCGCGACCACGGTCAGCAGCACCGCGTTGACCCAGTAGACCGTGCGCCAGCCGCCGAACTCCGACAACATTCCCGAGACGGTCCGCGCCAGCAGTCCGCCGAGCAGGAGGCCGCTCATCACGGTGCCCACCACCCGGCCGCGATGTTCCGGATCAGCGAGCGCCACCGCGAAGGTCACCAGCACCTGTGCGGCCACCGAGGTGATGGCGGCGAGGGCGGTGCCCGCCAGCAGGACCGCACCGTTGGGGGCGGCGGCCGACATCAGGAGGAACACCGCGGTGGCCCCGAACAGCACCACCGCGAGGCGGCGCCGCTCCAGGAGATCTCCGAGCGGCAGCAGCAGGATCAGCCCCAGGGCGTAGCCGGCCTGGGCGGCGGTGACGACCATCGCCGCCGTCGAGGTGCTGAGCTGGAGGTCCTGGCGGATCACGTCCAGGAGCGGTTGTGCGAAGTAGTTGCCCGCCGCCACGAGTCCGGTCGAGACCGACATGAGAAGCAGCAGCCCTCGGCTCAGGCCGCCCGCGGCTTCGGGAGCGGCTGCACGCGGTGTGGTTCGCGGCATCACGTTTGTCATGACCAAAAGCCTGGCCAAAAAAGATCAATGAGTCCAACACATGTTTGTCACCGCAACGATCGTGATTCAAGATAGATGGATGGAGCTTCAGCAGATGCGGTACGTCATCGCCGTCGCAGAGGAGAAGAACTTCACGCGAGCGGCCGAACGCTGCCTGGTTGTCCAGTCCGCGCTGAGCCACCAGATCGCGCGCCTGGAACGAGAGTTGGGCGCAAAGCTGTTCGACCGGACCAGTCGCCGGGTCGAGCTCACGCCCGCGGGCGAGGCGTTCCTCCCCGAGGCTCGGCAGAGCGTGGAGGCAGCGGAACGGGCCCGCGCGGAGGTCACCGCCGCCGCGGGCGAGGTCCGGGGTCGGCTCGCGATCGGTGCCATCCCGACTGTCGGTGCCGTCGACCTCGCCGCGTCGCTACGGGATTTCACGGCGCGCCACCCACAGGTGCAGATCAGTCTCCGGATGGGCGCGAGCGGCGATCACATCGATCAGATCCGCCAGGGCACAATGGATGTCGCCTTCCTGGGCCTGCCGCCCGGCGTGCAGCCAACGGGCGTCCGGGGCGTCGAACTGGCGCGCGGAGAACTGGTCGCGTTGATGGCGCCGGGGCATCCCCTCGCCGAGGCGAGGGGCCTCGACCTACAGGGGCTCGCCGACCAGGTGTTCGTCGATTTTCCGGCGGGCTCCGCCGGTCGAGCGCAGTCCGATCAGGCGTTCGCGGCCGTCGGTGTCCAGCGTCGCGTCGCCTTCGAGGTGATGGCGGTGGATTTCTTCGCTCGGCTGATCCGGCAGGGCCTGTGCATCGGGTTGCTGCCGGCGTCCATCGTGTCGGAGTTCCCGGATCTGTGCGCCGTCGAGCTGCGCGATCCCCCGACCCGGGTCGAGCACTTGGTGTGGAGCCCGCGGCGGCCCACGCCCGCGGCCGCGGCCTATCTGTCCGGGCTGGGGGTCGCCGACGAGCAGCTCCTGTCGTCGCCGGGACGCCGGTAGGTAAGGGTGGCGCGCCGCGCTCAGCGCGCCCGAGCCGCCTCGATCAGGCGGGACCGACTGATGTCCAGCAGCTCCAATGTTCTTGCGGCGGTGCCGTGCTCGAGCTCCGCGACTCCGGCGACCACGTCCGCGCCCGAGATCGGCCTGCGCTCGGATTTAGCCAGCGCGGTCGCCCGCCTGAATGCGGCCTGCGCAGGTTCGGTCAGTCGCAGCGGTCCGGTCCTGGGCCGCTCGAGTGCCTGCGCACCGGAGCGACCGGCTTCGCTCAAACCCGCTGAGGTGAGGGCTTCTTCGTGCACGCGAGCGATCGCGTCGCGGAGTGCGCCCTGCGACACCCCTTCGCCGTCGAAGATGCGTTGCGCGGAACCGTCGGGCAGGGATAGGGCCGCGAGGAGCAGGTGCTCGGCTCCCGGGTTCTGATCGCCCAGACGGTCGGCCTCGGCCTCGGTCTCCGCGAACAACTGCTTCATGGTGCGCATGTCACGCAGCGCGCGGGTGAACCTCATCGACTACTCCTTGTCTGCGTGGCGGTTGAGCCGCCGGGCACGTGGGGGGCCAAGTCGCTTGTGTGCGGCCTGGCCGGAAATGCCGAGCGCCAGCCCGATCTGGGCCCAGGTCCAGCCGGCATCGAGCGCCTGTTCGACGGCTTCGATCTCGAGCTGATCGGCCCGTCGCCGAAGGGCGACCACGGACGCGAACGCCTGATCGGGACTCTCGCTCATGCTCATCAACTTAGGTTGATGGGTGTGGCCTGTCAACCTTTGTTGATGGGGTGGTCTGAAGCCGTAGGTCGGCAGATTCGAAACCGCGCTGGTGAAAGTCCTTTACCTCCGCCCGGGTGCCTTGATCCCGCGCTTCATCTGGAGTCCGCCTGGTTTGGCCTGCGGCGGCTCGGTCGGGGCAGGCGATTCAGGGTGGGGAGCCTCTCCAGCAGGGGCGTGAGCGGCGGCCTTCTTCGCGCCCGGTGCCATGCCTCCGCCCTTCATCTGCAGGCCCTTACCGCCGGGTGCCTTGGCGCCCCCCTTCATGGCGAGTCCGACGGGCTTGGCAGTCGGGGTCGCCGCGGCAGCGGGTGCCTGAGCCGCGTGAGCCTCGTCCGCCGGTGCCGCCGGTACCGGTGCGGCAGCCTTGGTGCCGGGCGCCTTGGCTGCGCCCTTCACCTGGAGGCCCTTGGCGCCCGGTGCCTTCGCGCCAGGGGCCTTGGCGAGGCCCTTCATGCCCAGTCCCTTGACCGCGGGCTTCGCGGCGGCGGGAGCAGCAGCAGCGGCTGCCTCGGCAACCGGAGCTGCTTCGGCGGCGGGGGTGGCCTCGGCGACGGGTGCCGGTGCCTTTTCGCGGGGTTCGACCTTGATGTTCGCGGTCAGTGTCGCGGGTTCGAGGCGGGTGATGGATTCGAGCATCATCTGCGCGACGTCGACGACCTCGACGCCTTCGCCCTGGCCCGATTCCTGGCGTGCGGTGACGCCGTCGGTGAGCATGACGCGGCAGAAGGGGCAGCCGGTCGCGATCTTCTTCGGGTCCGTCGACAGTGCCTCGTCGACGCGGTCGACGTTGATGCGCTTGCCGATGTTCTCTTCCATCCACATGCGCGCACCACCGGCACCACAGCACATGGACCGTTCGCCGTGACGCGGCATTTCCTTGAGGTTGCTGCCGGTGGCGGCCATCAGCTCACGGGGTGCGTCGTAGACCTTGTTGTGGCGGCCGAGGAAGCAGGGGTCGTGGTAGGTGACGTCCTCGTTGACCGAGGCGACCGGGATCAGCTTCTTCTGGCGCACCAGGCGGTTGAGCAGCTGGGTGTGGTGGATGACCTCGTAGTCACCGCCCACCTCCGGGTACTCGTTGCCGAGCGCGTTGAAGCAGTGCGCACAGGTGACGACGATCTTGCGCTTGGACTGCTCGATGCCGTCGAAGACGTTGTCGAGCGTCTCGATGTTCTGCATCGCGAGCTGCTGGAACAGGAACTCGTTGCCGGCGCGGCGAGCGGAGTCACCGGTGCAGGTCTCGTCGGCGCCCAGGACCATGAACTTCACGCCCGCGGTGGCGAGCAGTTCGGCGACGGCCTTGGTGGTCTTCTTGGCGCGGTCCTCGTAGGCGCCGGCGCAGCCGACCCAGAACAGGTATTCGTAGTCCTCGAAGGTGTCGGCGTCCTTGCCGTAGACGGGGATCTCGAAGTCCATCTCGTTGATCCAGTTGAGACGGTCCTTGGAGTTCTGGCCCCAGGGGTTGCCCTTGTTCTCGAGGTTCTTGAACAGGCCGGCCAGCTCGGAGGGGAACTCCGATTCGATGAGCACCTGGTAGCGGCGCATGTCGATGATGTGGTCGACGTGTTCGATGTCGACGGGGCACTGCTCGACGCAGGCGCCGCAGTTGGTGCACGACCACAGGGTCTCGAGGTCGATGACCGGAGCCAGCTCGCCCTCGACGGTTTCGCCGACCAGCTTGCGGCCGGCCTCGGTGAGCGCGGCCTCGGGGATCTTTGCCAGGGCGGCCTCGTTGACGTTGCCGTCGGCGTCGACCAATCCGATTTCATCGCCGGCTGACCCGTTGCCCCCAGGGCCTTTACGGCCGCCGGCCAGCAGGTAGGGCGCCTTGGCGTAGCCGTGGTCGCGCAGCGACATGATCAGCAGCTTCGGCGAGAGCGGCTTGCCGGTGTTCCAGGCGGGGCACTGGCTCTG
>NZ_SUMD01000020.1 GCF_005049235.1 Rhodococcus oryzae
CGAGGTGACCGTCCCGCGAGCGCAGCGGCTGCGACCCGCTGGCCGGGTCCACGATCGCCAGGCGCTCGTGCACCAGGATCGCGCCGTCACCGACGAACACCCCGCTCCAGTCGGGCCCGCGGTGCCGCTGCCTGCGCGACAGTTCCACGGCCTGAACACGCAGCGCGGCCAGATCGTCGCCGGACCGCAGACCGAAAATGCCGAGGATCGAACACACGGAGAAACTCCTTCACAGCGGGCAGGGTGTCGCCACGGGATTGGTCGTCAGGGGCGATCCGAAGCAGCCGGTGGCAACACGGTCGAAACCTTGGCCACTGATGCGTGGCCATTCTGCCGCGTTGTCCGCTCTGGCGGACGTAATTGTGCCGACTCCCTCGATGAGGTCGACCATCGCCGATCCCGACCGTCACCTCGCTTGGCTGAAGTCGCGAACCACCCCCCAAAAAGAAACCGATCGGTCTACTATCCGATCTGAAATGTACCCGAATGAACATGATTCAGTCAGAGGAGTTCTGTGAAGCGCCCCATCAGGTATCTTGCCGGAGCCGTCGCCACATCCGTATTGCTGCTCGGTCTCGGCCCCGGCACCGCGCACGCCCTTCAGGAGGAACCGCCTGGGCCGGCCAAGGACTACAGCCAGGTTCCACAACCGGCCGTCCCCGCACCCAAGACCGTCGCGGCAGGCATGCGGATCACGTTCGACGACTACGTCTACTTCGGCAATCAGTGCACACTCGGCGCCGTCGGCACCGACGCGGCGGGACGCAAGGTCGGAATCACCGCGGGGCACTGCAACCCCGTCCCCGACAAGGAATGGAACCCCGACAACACCCAGCGACTGACGGACAACACGTGGAAGCCCATCGTGGGGCCCGCGGTCAATGTCCACACCACCACCAACGATTACCCGGTCTGGGACTGGCGGGATGTCGGAGCCGGTCCCATCGGGTGGATCCGTTATGTATCGGTTGACGAGCGTCCCGGCCGCGAGTACCCGATCAACAAACTCGACTACATGGTCATCGAGTTCGCTCCGCATGTCACGCTATCGAGCCAGGTGATGACCGCACCCAAGTATGCAACGCGAACCAACGAATCGGGCGAGCAGGTCCTCGACTACAGCCAGGTCGTGGAGCCCGCCAAGCCCTGGTTCACCATGAACGCGCTGTACGCAGACGCCGCCGGAAACCCGAAGCTTCCTCCCTTCGGGCAAACCCTCTGCAATGCCGGCGCCATCACCAATGAAGGACAGGTTCAGGGCGGCACGCCAACGGACCTCATCTGCGGAATGGTCTGGAGTACCGCTGATGGCGTGATCCGCACCAGCGCAGGCCAGTTGGGCGGCGACTCCGGCGGCCCTGCCTTCATCAAGGGCACCGGGACCAAGTGGGCCGGAATCGTCTCGTGGTGGGCGCCGGGCGCAAACCCCGTCGCCCAGTGGGCCTACACGTCAGCCAAGAAGATCCTCGACCACCTCAATTCCTGGCGTGACGCGAATGGCAACCCCATGACCGGCAACGGCTTCACCATCTTCAACGGCTGATCCCAGCCCCGACGCACAAAGAACCAGACCGGCCCCGGAACACGAGTTCCGGGGCCGGCGTCGTTCTGGGCAACTACCTCGCGGCGTCGGCCTCCATCGCGGCGATCAGGCTCTTCGGGCGCATGTCGGTCCAGTTGGCCTCGACGTAGGCCACGCAGGCCTCACGCGAGTCCTCTCCGTGCACGGTGGTCCAGCCGGCAGGCACGTCCGCGAAGACCGGCCACAGCGAGTGCTGGCCCTCCTCGTTCACCAATACCAGGAACTTCGCGTCTGCATCGTCGAAGGGGTTGCTCATTCTTTCTGCCTTTCATCAAGAACTGAATTGTCATGTTCGTGCGCCGTGCGCTGCCGCGGTGCTTCTGGGTCGTCACATCACCGCCCGACCTCCCAAGCCTCGTTCAGGACATCGGCGATCCGGGCCAGCGACGCGGGCGATGCCATTTCCCAGTGAGTGGCCTCGAGGGGATGGTTGTGGATCCGACCGTCCACCGCGTCCGTCCAGGTCGACGCGTTGCGCGTGCCGTCGGCGTCGTCCATCGCGGCGGTGAAGAACACCAGGTCACCCTTGTACGCAGCCGGCTGGTAGTCCGTCATGAGAGACAGCGAAGTCTCGGCGAACCCAAGTGCCCTCGTGACGCGATCCGCACCCAGCACGTTGAACGGCTCGGGAAGGTCCTCGACCAGATCGACGATCGCTTCGGGGGTCAGCGCCGCGTCCAGGTCCACCCCACCTGCCGACTCCACCGTCGGCAACACGCCACCGAGCAGGTCGCGCGCCGTCATCGCACCCCCGGGCTCCGACTGCTGGTCACCGATGCCCGCGACGCTGTCCATCATCGACAACAACGCGACCTCCTGCCCCTCGGACTGCAACTGCACCGCCATCGCATGTGCGATCACACCTCCCAGGGACCAGCCGAGGAGGTGATAGGGGCCGTCCGACTGGACCGAGCGGATCGCGCGGACGTAGCGGTCGGCCCACTCCTCGATCGACCCGGGCAGCTCACCGGTCTCGCCGAGGACAGGCGACTGTAGCCCGTAGATCGCGCGGTCACGATCGACATGCGCCGAGAGTCCACCGAACGCCCACGAGAGTCCGATGACGGGGTGAATGCAGAACAACGGAGGCTTCTCGCCGCCCTCCCTCAACGGGAGCAGGACGTCGAACGCGGCCTCCCCGTCGAGGTCACCGAGGCCGCTACGGGCGGAGTCGATACGGCCGGCCATTGCCTCCGGCGTCGCACCGGAGAACAGCCACAGGACCGGCACCCGAATATCGAACGCTGCACCGAGGCGGGCCGTGACCTGGGTCGCGACCAGCGAATTGCCGCCGAGTTCGAAGAAGTTGTCGTCCAGCCCGACCCGTTCGACCCCGAGTACCTCCGCGAACGTCGCCGCCACCGTCTGTTCGGTAGCCGTGATCGGGGCCCGGAACACTCGCGCCTCGAACACGGGAGCAGGCAGGGCCTTGCGATCCAGCTTCCCCGAAGGGTTGAGCGGGAACGCTTCGAGGACAACGACCGCGGCCGGAACCATGTAGCTCGGCAGCGACCTCGACGCGAACACCTTCACCTCGTCCGCCGACACCGATTCGCCCGGTGCGGGCACCACGTAGGCCACCAACTGATCACCGGTCGGGGTCGGGACGACCAGTACAGCCGACTGGAGCACCGCGTCATGCGCCAGCAGTGCCGTCTCGATTTCACCGAGCTCGATTCGCTGGCCCCGGAACTTGACCTGGAAGTCGGTGCGCCCGATGTAGCCGAGTTCCCCGTCCTTGCTCCAGGCGACCAGGTCACCGGTGCGGTACATCCGTTCGCCTGTACCGAACGGGTTCGCCACGAACCGATCGGAGGTCAGATCCACCCGGCCGAAGTAGCCCCGGGCGAGCTGAGCGCCCGCGAGGTACAGCTCGCCCGGTACGCCGACCGGCACCGGCCGAAGCCTCGAATCCAGCACGTACACCTGCGAATTCCACTGCGGCCAGCCGATCGACACCGAGCCCTGGTCGCCACCGGTGACCTCGCGGTAGGTGATCGAGACGGCGGCCTCGGTCGGCCCGTACAGGTTGTGGACCGCAGCGGAGGAGACGCGTGCGAACTCGCGCACCGTCTCGACCGGGAGCGCCTCACCGATGGCGAACACCTGCCGCAGCGAGGTCAGGTCGTCGGCAGACACCGACGCCGCGAACACCGTCATCATCGACGGCACGAAGTCCGTCACGGTCACGCCGTGCTCGGCGATCTTGTCCGCCACGTAAGCGGGATCACGGTGTCCGTCCGGCGTCGCGACGACGAGTTGAGCGCCCACCCGCAGTGGCATGAAGTAGCCCCACAGCGACACATCGAACGTGGTCGCCGTCTTCTGCATGTACACATCCGACCGGTCCAGCTGGTATTCCGCCTGCATCCACTCCATTTGGTTGACGATCGCCGAGTGTGACACCGCAACACCCTTCGGCTTGCCCGTCGAACCCGACGTGAATATCACGTACGCAGGATGCTCGGGCCGCAGTGCCGCCACCCGATCGTCCGCCGAGACAGGCACGTCCGGATAGCCGGACAGGTCCAGCTCGTCGAACCGCAGCACCGTCCTGTCCCCCGCGGCGACGAACTCGTCACGTGCCGTGGTCAGCACGCACACCGGGTCCGCCGTGTCGAGGATGTGCCCGATCCGCTCCGCCGGGTGGTCCGGGTCGACCGGCACGTATGCACCACCCGCCTCGAGCACCGCGTACATGCCCACCACCAGATCCAGCGACCGCCGGACCGCCAACGCCACCAACGACTCCGGCCCGACACCCTCGTCGATCAGCCGGTGCGCCAGACGGTTCACGCGGGCAGCAAACTCTGTGTACGACAGCGACAGCCCCTCGTACACCAACGCGGTCGTGTCCGGCGAGGCCAGGACCTGGCGCCGGAATCCGTCCAACAGAAGCTGGCCGGCGGGCAGTTCGTATGCCGACTCGTTCCACTCCTGCACCAGCACTTCGCGTTCGGCAGGTTCGAGCAGTTCGATGTCGCCGACGACAGTGTCCGGGTCGGCGACGATCGCCTCGAGGACCTTTCGGAAGCGCCCCGCGATCACCTCCACCGATCCGGCGTCGAACAGAGATGTCGCGTACGTGAAGCCCGCCGACAGCCCGATGGGCGCGCCGGTCTCGTCGTAGTTGTCGGAAACGGTGAGCTGGAGATCGAACTGGGAGATCTCCACATCGAAGTCCAGTCCGGACACCGCGAGGTCACCCAGGTCCAACGAGCTCGGTGGGATGTTCTGGAACGAGAATCCCACCTGGCACAGCGGATGCCGCGACGTCGACCTGGTGGGGTTGAGCACCTCGACAAGCCGCTCGAACGGGACGTCAGCATTCCCGAACGCCCCGAGATCCGACTCCCTCACCTGCGCGAGCAGGTCGGAGAACGTCTCACTCCCTTCGATCTTCGTGCGCAGCACCAAGGTGTTGACGAACATGCCGATGAGATCATCGAGCGCAGCGTCACCGCGGCCTGCGAACGGGGTACCCACGGCGACGTCACCGGAGTTTGCCGAACGAGCAAGCAGGACTGCGAACGCCGCATGGACCACCATGAACAAGGTCGAATTCCGCTCGCGCGCGACCTCACCCAACCGTCGGTGCAGATCGGGTTCGACTTCGAAGTCGAATCGGCCGCCGTGGAAGGACTGGACCGCGGGCCGCGGCCGGTCCGACGGCAGGTCCAACTGGTCCGGCAGCCCATCGAGCTCATGTGTCCAGTAGTCGAGCTGACGCGAGATCAGTGATTCCGGATCGCCTTCCGACCCGAGCAGTTCACGCTGCCAGAGGCTGTAGTCGGCGTACTGCACCGCGAGCGGCGCCCACGCGGGAGCCCGCCCGCCGGTGCGAGCGCCATAGGCCACCATGACGTCCCGGACCAGCGGCGCCACCGAGGACCTGTCCGCCGCGATGTGATGCACCACGACGACCATCACGTATTCCGCTTCCGCACCGGCGATCCGAAGCAGTCGAGCCCGCACCGGCACCTGTTCGGCCACATCGAACCCGGCGGCGACGAAGCCGGCCACCGCGGGCAGCACGTCGGCCTCGTCGGTCATGACCGGGTCGAGGTCGAGAACGACCTGCGACGCGGGCACGATGACCTGGACCGGCCCGTCGATGGTCTCCGGGTAGCGGGTGCGCAGCACCTCATGCCTGGCGACCACGTCCCCGACCGCGGCCTGCAGTGCCTCGACATCGAGGTCGCCAGACAGCCTCATCGCCACCGGGATGTTGTAGGCGGCGGACTCGGTGTCGAACCGGTTCAGGAACCACATCCGCGACTGCGCCAACGCGAGCGGCACCTGTTCGGGCCGTTCCCTCGCAACCAGGGCAGGTCGGCCACCTGCCCCCGCGTGCTGCTCGACGAGGGATGCCAGACCGGCGACCGTGGCCGCATCGAACAGCACACGAACCGGCACCGTCGAGTCCAGTGCCGCACCCAGACGGGACGCGACCTGCGCCGCGATCAGCGAGTTGCCGCCGAGGTCGAAGAAGTTGTCGTCCAAGCCAACCCGGTCCAGGCCGAGAACCTGCGCGATCGTGTCCGCCACGACCTGCTCGACCGGGGTGGCAGGTGCCCGGAAGGACACCGACACGAACTCCGGCGCGGGCAGTGCCCTGCGATCCACCTTCCCGTTCACGTTGAGCGGCAACCCGTCGAGCACCATCACCACGGACGGGACCATGTAGGACGGCACCGCACCCGACAATCCGTCGCGGATGGTCTGCCCATCCAGCTCGGCCCCCTCGACCCCGCCCACGACGTAACCCACCAGCTGCGTACCGGCGTGCGCGTCGTCACGAGCCACGACCACGGCCTCCGTCACCCCGGGATGCGCCCGCAGCGCGGACTCGATCTCCCCGAGTTCGATCCGGAATCCACGCACCTTCACCTGGAAGTCGGCGCGCTCGAGGTAGTCGAGGTTGCCATCCGGCAGCCAGCGAACCACGTCGCCGGTGCGATACATCCGGGTGCCGTCACCGTAAGGATTCGCCACGAATCGGTCCGCGGTGAGATCCGTACGCCCATGGTAGCCGCGCGCCAACTGCGCGCCGGCCAGGTACAGCTCGCCCGCGACACCGACCGGTACCGGGTGCAGCCGGGAATCGAGCACGAACACCTGGGTGTTCCACTCCGGCGATCCGATCGGCACGGTGACCAGATCTGTCTCCGAGGTCCGATACGACGTCACCGAGACCGCCGCCTCCGTCGGACCGTAGAGGTTGTCGAGCCGGGCCGCACTCGCCTTGCGCAACCGCGCCGCAGTCGCCGCGGGTAGCGCCTCGCCGATGGCCAGCACCCGAGTGACCGAGTCCGGGAACACAGCGGACGGGTCCGCGAGCAGCATCGACAGCATCGACGGCACCACATGGAGCGTGGTCACCGCCTCGCGAACCATGAGCTCGAGAAGGTAACCCGGGTCCTGATGCCCGTCGGACCGGGCGATCACCAGGCGCGCGCCGGTCTGCAGCGCCCACCAGAACTCCCACACCGACAGGTCGAAGGTCGCTGCGGTCTTGAGCAGCACCGCGTCCTGCGCTCCGAGCTGGTACTCCGCCTGCTTCCACACCATCTGGTTGACCACCGCGGCGTGCGAAACCGCGACGCCCTTCGGTCGACCCGTCGAGCCCGACGTGAAGATCACGTATGCCGGGTTCGACGTCCGAAGCTGCGCGACCCGATCGCCGTCTCCGATCGGTGTTGCGTCGAAGGCCGTCAGGTCCTCGGTGTCCACCGTCAGGGTCCGCACCTCGCCCGGCAGCTGCACCGCGTCCGCCGATCGGGTGAGCACCACCACCGGCACGGCGGAGTCGAGCACCAAGGCGGTGCGTTCGACCGGGTGATCCGGATCGAGGGGCACATAGGCGCCGCCTGCCTTGACGATCGCGTACATGCCGACCATCAAGTCGACCGACCGCCGCATCGCCAATCCGACCAGCGATTCCGGCCCGACCCCCTCGGCGATCAGCCTGCGCGCCAGGCGGTTCACCCTCGAGTCGAAGTCCCCGTAACTGAGAACCTGCTCCTCGAACACCAGTGCCGTCGCCTCCGGGGTCCGCGCCACCTGGGCGTCGAACAGGTCGATTAGTGTCGCCTCGGCGACCTCCTCTTCGGTCGCGTTCCAGTCCCCGAGGACCCGATCCGACTCCACGCTTCCGAGCAGATCGACATCGCCGACCGGCACGGTCGGATCCGCGACCATCGCTTCGAGAATGCGGACGAACCTGGCCACGAAGGTCTCAACGGTCACCGAATCGAACAGTGCCGTCGCGTAGGTGAACCGAGCTGACAATCCCGTCGGGTTGCCGTCCGCGTCGTACTGGTCGGCGATGATCAGGTGCAGGTCGAACTGGGAGATCTCGGTCTCGAAGTCGACCGCTGCCATCGAAAGGCCCTGCAGCTCGAACTCGGTCGTGCCCAGGTTCTGGAACGAGAAGCCCACCTGGCACAGCGGATGCCGCGCCGTGGACCGCGTCGGGTTCAGCACCTCGACCAGCCGCTCGAACGGCACGTCGGCGTTTCCGAACGCGCCCAGGTCCGTCTCCCGTACCCGCGCAATCAGTTCCGTGAAGTCGTCGCTTCCGTCGACCTTGGTCCGGAAGACCAAGGTGTTGACGAACATGCCGATCAGGTCGTCCAATACCGCCTCGCCACGACCGGCGAACGGCGTTCCGACTGCGATGTCATCGGTGCCCGACGACCGTGCCAACAGCACCGCGAACGCGGCGTGCACGACCATGAACAGCGTCGCGTTGTGCGCGCGCGCAAGTTCACCGAGGGCACGGTGGAGTTCGGCGTCGACGTCGAATCCGACTCGGCCACCGTGGTACGACTGCACCGCAGGTCGCGGCCGGTCGGTCGGCAGATCGAGCTGATCCGGGAGCCCGGCCAACGCCGACTTCCAGTAGCCGAGCTGCCTGGCGATCAGCGACTCCGGATCGTCCTCGGACCCGAGGACCTCCCGCTGCCACAACGCGAAGTCCGCGTACTGCACCGGTAGCGGCGCCCATCCAGGGGCCTGCCCGGCGGAGCGGGCGGCATACGCCACCATCACATCCCGGGTAAACGGCGTCATCGAGGACCCGTCCGCGGAGATGTGGTGGACCACGACGGCCAGGACGTGCTCGACGGTGACGCCCGATTGTTCGATGCACAACAGCAGCGCGCGCACCGGCACGTCCGCGGTCACGTCGAAACCGGACTGCAGGAACTCGGCGACCATCGCGGTCACCTCTGCCTCGGTGACCAGGACGGGCGTGAGGTCCGGCACGGCGCGTTCAGCGGGAACGACCACCTGAACCGGACCGTCCGTGGTCTCCGGGTACACCGTACGCAGGACCTCGTGCCGAGCCACGACGTCGGCGACCGCCGCCTGCAGCGCATCGACGTCGAGGTCACCGGACAACCTGATCGCGACCGGGATGTTGTACGCCGCCGACTCCGTGTCGAACCGGTTCAAGAACCACATCCGCTGCTGGGCCAGCGACAACGGCACCAGTTCCGGACGTGGCTGCGCCACAAGGGCCTTTCGGCTTCCCTGACCCGCGAGAACGGCGACCCGTTCGGCCAGACCACCGACGGTGGAGGCCTCGAAGAGCTCACGCACCGGCACGGTCGCATCCAGCGCCGACCCGAGCCGGGCCACGACACGGGTCGCGATCAACGAGTTGCCGCCCAACTCGAAGAAGTCGTCGTCGGCCCCGACCCGCTCGAGATCCAGAACCTCGGCAAAGACGCTTGCGACGATCTCCTCCACCGGGTTCGAGGGCGCCCGGAACTCACGCACCTCGAACACCGGCGCGGGCAAAGCCTTGCGATCGAGCTTGCCTACCGGCGTCATCGGAATCGCATCGAGCACCATGATCGACGCGGGCACCATGTATGCGGCCAACGACGCGCCGACATACGCCTTGAGCCCGGCCGGATCCAACACGCGCCCCGGGGCAGGCACCACATAGGACACCAGCGAGGTGATCCCACCGGCCCCGGTGTGCCCGAGCGTGGCCGCGAAGTCCACGTCCTGGTGCGAGGTCAGTGCGGAGTCGATCTCACCGAGTTCGATCCGGAAGCCGCGCACCTTCACCTGGAAGTCCGAGCGGCCCACGTACTCGAGCTCGCCGGTGCCGGTCCAGCGCACCACGTCGCCGGTCCGGTACATCCGGGTGCTCGTCGGATCCTCGGTCGTGGCGCAGGGATTCGCCACGAAGCGGTCCGCGGTCAGGCCCGGCCGACCGAGATAGCCGCGTGCGACACCGGGTCCCGAGAGGTACAACTCGCCGGCGACTCCGACGGGAACCGGGTGCAGTCGCCCATCGAGGACCTGAGCGCAGACCCCCCGCAGGGGCTCACCGATCGGCATCGGCCCGCCCGCGACCAACGGATCACTGCTGGTCGCGAGAATGGTGGTCTCGGTGGGACCGTAAACATTGAAGAAGTCACGATCCTTCGCCCACCGAGCTACCAGGTCCGGCGAGAACATCTCGCCACCGACCATCGCCGAACGCAGTTCGGGCACCTCGTCCGGGTCGATGGACGCCAGTGCGGCCGGGGTGATGAAGGCATGGCTGACCCCTTCCGTGCGCATCAGCCCGGCCAGCTCGGCACCACCGTAAATCGACGGTGGCACCACGACCATCGTCGCACCCGCACCGACCGCGAGCAGGAGCTCGAGCACCGACGCGTCGAAACTGGGAGAGGCGAAGTGCAGGGTCCGCGACCGCGCATCGATGGCGAAACGTTCGCGCTGTTCGGCCGCCAGGTTGGAAAGGCCGCCGTGTGTGACGGAGACGCCCTTCGGCTTGCCCGTCGAGCCCGACGTGTAGATCACATAGGCGGTGTTCTCAGCCGTGAGCCGCCCCAGTCGCTCCGATGCACTCACCTCGTGCGCGGGCATCGCCACGCAACGGGTCTCGAAAGCGTCGTCGTCGAGGACCAGCCACCGAACCGTGTCCGGCAACGCGTCGACGGAAGCGGAGACGGTCAGACCGATTCGGGCACCCGAGTCCGACGTCATATGGGCGACGCGCTCGGCCGGGTAGTTCGGGTCGATCGGGACGAAGGCGGCACCCGTCTTGGCGACCGACCACACCGCCAGTACCGATTCGAGTGACCGAGTGATCCCCAACGCCACGAACGACTCCGGACCCACACCCTCGGAGATCAGCACCCGGGCCACGCGGGAGGACCGCTCGTCGATCTCCCGGTAGGTGAGGGTGCGGTCCCCGAAAGTGACCGCGGTCGCCGACGGATCCATCCGCACGGCGTCGGTGAGCAGGTCCGGCAACACCTGGATCGGTCCGACGCCCGCGCCTCGGCGAGGACTCAGTTCCGCCCGCTCGGCGCCGCCGAGGATCTCGATGTCGCCGACGAGAACCCTGGAATCGGCCACTGCGGCACGCAGGATCCGGGTCAGTCTCTCGGCGAACCCGACGACCGTGTTCCTGTCGAACAGATCTGTCGCATAAAGGAACTCGGCCGCGATACCGACCGAAGAACCGTCCTCGCCGAAGGACTCGGACACCGTCAACTGCAGATCGAACTTCGAGATCTGTTCCTCGGATGCGAGACCGCTGACAGTCATCCCCGGCAACTCGAAGCTGACCGGTCCGACGTTCTGCATGGCCAGTGCGACCTGGAACAACGGGTGCCTGGACTGTGAACGCTCGGGGTTCAGCACCTCGACCAGGCGCTCGAACGGCACGTCACCGTTCGCCATCGCGCGGAGGTCGACCTCCCTTGCCCGGTCCAGGACCGAACCGAACGACTCCGCGCCCTCGACCTCGGTGCGCAGCACCAGGGTGTTGACGAACATGCCCACCAGGTCGTCGAGCGCGGCCTCACCTCGGCCCGCGACCGGAGTTCCGATCGTGATGTCGGAGGTGCCCGACAGCCGCGCCAGCAGCACCGCCAACGCGGCGTGCAGCACCATGAAGGTCGTCGCGTTGTGCGCGCGAGCCAACTCGGTCACCATCCGGTGCACGTCCGCATCGAACTCGAACGGAACGGCCGCGCCGCGACCCGACGGGATCAGCGGCCGGGGGCGATCGGTCGGCAAGTCCAGCTGGTCGGGCAGGCCGGCCAGGCCTTGCGACCAGTAGCCGAGCTGGCGTGCGGACAGCGACTGCGGATCCGACTCGTCCCCGAGCAGTTCCCGCTGCCACAGTGTGTAGTCCACGTACTGCACCGGCAATGGCGCCCAGTCGGGCACCTGGCCTGCCATCGCGGCCAGGTACGCGGTCATCACGTCGCGGGTCAACGGCCCGCTCGAGAATCCGTCACCGGCAATGTGGTGAACCACCAGCACCAACACATGGTCGCCGTCGGCGATCCGGAACAGCTTCGCACGCACCGGAACACCCGCGGTGACGTCGAAACCCGTAGTGATCACGGCGGTCACCCGCGCAGTCAGATCCTGCGGGTCGATTCCCTCCGGCTCCAGGTCCACGACCCACTCGCCGACCGGCAACACCACCTGATACCCGGTGCCGTCGTGCTCCGGGTACACGGTGCGAAGCACCTCATGCCTGGCCACGACGTCATTGACTGCGGCCTGCAGGGCGGCCACGTCGAGTTCGCCGGTCAACCGAACCGCGATCGGGATGTTGTTGACCGCTGAGCCGGTATCGAACCGATTGAGGAACCACATTCGGGACTGAGCCGGCGACAGCGGGATGTGCTCCGGCCGTGGCCGTGCCGACAACTGCAGCCTACCGCCGTCTCCGGCAACGGACCGCAACCGGGCGGCCAGTGCCTCGACACCCGGCGCCTCGAACAGCTCCCGCACCGGTACCCGGGTGTCGAGCGCACCGCCGAGCCGCGCGGCGACCTGGGTGGCGACCAAGGAGTTGCCACCCAGTTCGAAGAAGTCGTCGTCGAGACCGACCCGCTCGATACCGAGCATATCGGCGAACACGCCTGCGACGATCTCTTCCACCTCGTTCGTCGGCGCGCGGAACTCGCGCGCCTCGAACACCGGCGCAGGCAGCGCCTTCCGGTCCAGCTTGCCGCTTGAATTGAGCGGGAACTCCTCGAGCGCCACCAGCGCCGACGGCACCATGTAGGTCGGTAGCGATCGTGCGACGAACTCCTTGAGCTCGTCGATCTCGATCACCGCGCCGACCGCGGGCACCACGTACGCCACCAGCTGGTCACCGGTCGTCGTCGGCACCACCAGTACGGCCGCCTGTAGCACCGCATCATGAGCCAGCAGCGCGGACTCGATCTCACCGAGCTCGATCCGCTGCCCACGGAACTTCACCTGGAAGTCGGTACGACCGATGTACCCGAGCTCACCGCCTGCGGTCCAGGTGACCAGGTCACCGGTCCGGTACATCCGCTCGCCGACGGCCGAGAACGGGTTGGCCACAAAGCGATCCGAGGTCAGATCCACCCGGCCGTGATAGCCGCGGGCCAGCTGGATACCCGCGAGATAGAGCTCCCCTGGCACTCCGACGGGAACTGGGCGCAGCCGGGAGTCCAGCACGTACACCCGGGAGTTCCACTCCGGTCGGCCGATCGAGACCGCACCGCCGACAGCGGTACCGGTGACCTCGGCGTAGGTGATGGACACCGCGGCCTCGGTGGGTCCGTACAGGTTGTGCACACCGGCGCCGGACACCGCAGCGAAGTCACGGACGGTCTCCGACGGCAGCGCCTCACCGATGACGAACACATGGCGCAGGCTCGTCAGATCCTCGCGTGTCGCCGCGCCCGCGAACACGGTGAGCATCGACGGGACGAAGTCGGTGACCGTCACCCGGTGCCGGCGAATGGTGTCTGCCACGTAGCCCGGATCCCTGTGACCGTCCGGTGTCGCGACGATCAGCTGGGCGCCTGCGCGCAGGGGCATGAAGAAGCCCCAGAGCGAGACGTCGAAGGTCGTCGCCGTCTTCTGGAGGTACACGTCCGACGCGTCCAGCGGGTACTCGGCGAGCATCCATGCGATCTGGTTGGCGATCGCCTCGTGGCTGACGGCGACGCCCTTAGGCTTTCCGGTCGAACCCGAGGTGAAGATCACGTACGCCGGGTGCCGCGGCATCAGCCGCGCGATCCGATCCGCATCCGTCACGGGTGCGTCCGGGAATGCCGAGGTGTCGACGGTGTCGATGGTCAGCACCCTCCGGCCGCCAGGCACCTCGACGCCGTCGCGGGCAACGGTCAGCACAGCCGCTGGGTTCGCCGTCTCCAGGATGTGTCCGATGCGTTCCGCGGGATGATCCGGATCGACCGGCACGTAGGCCCCGCCGGCCTTCACCACCGCGTAGATGCCGACGACGAGGTCGATCGAACGCCGAATCGCCAACGCCACCAGGGATTCCGGGCCGACGCCCTCGGCGATCAGCAACCTGGCCAGCCGGTTCGAGCGCGCATCGAACTCCGCGTATGTCAGCGAGACACCCTCGTAGACCAGCGCACTCGCATCCGGAGTGGCCGCGACCTTCGCGTCGAAAGCATCGAGCAACAGCTCGCCCGCGTCCACGACGTGAGCCGAGTCGTTCCAGTCCGTCAGCAGCTGCGACCGCTCTCCACTGTCGAGGATGTCGAGGTCGCCCACGGCTCGGGACGGGTCGGCGATGACGGCCCGCAGGATTCGCTCGAATCGCTGCCCGAACAGCCGCACCGTGCCCTCGTCGAACAGGTCCCGCGCATAGGTCAGGTGAACCATGACCTCCGCAGGAGCGTCCTGCTCACCCGACTTCTCGGCGATCGTGACCTGCAGGTCGAACTTCGCGATGTGCGCATCGACCTCGAGTCCGGAGACCGCCAGCCCGTCGAGCTCGAGGGTGGGCTGTTCGTGGTTCTGGAAGAACAGCGCCACCTGGAAGAGCGGGTGCCGGGACTGCGAGCGCGCCGGGTTCAGCACCTCCACGAGCCGCTCGAACGGAACGTCCGCATGCCCGAATGCGCCGAGATCAGTCTCCTTGACGTCACCGAGCAAGTTGGTGAAGGTGGCCGACGAATCAACATCCGTTCGCAACACCAAGGTGTTGACGAACATGCCGACCAGGTCGTCGAGCGCCGCTTCGCCTCGGCCGGCCACCGGCGTGCCGATGGCGATGTCCGAGGTGCCGGACAGGCGGGCGAGCAGCACCGCGAGCGCCGCATGCACCACCATGAAGGGCGATGAATTGTTCACGCGGGCCAGCTCGACCAGATCGCGGTACAACTGCGCATCCAAAGAGAACGAGAGCGCCCCACCCGCATTGGAGGCCACTGCGGGGCGTGGCCGATCACTCGGCAGGTCGAGCTGAGACGGGATGCCGTCCAGCCGTGACTTCCAGTACTCGAGCTGAGAGGTGATCACCGAGTCCGGGTCATCCTCGGACCCTAGAATCTCCCGCTGCCAGAGCGCGTAGTCCGCGTACTGCACGGGGAGCGGTGCCCAGCCCGGGACATCGCCCACGCTGCGCGCCGCATAGGCGATCATCACGTCGCGGACGAGCGGCCCCATGGAGAACCCGTCGGCGGCGATATGGTGCACCACGAACACCAGCACGTGCTCGGTGGTGTCCGCCGCATGCTCCGCGCCTGTCTCCACCCGGAAGAGCCGCGCGCGCAGTGGCACATCGACCGCGACGTCGAATCCGGTGGTGACGGCCTCGGTTACCAGTGTCACGACCTGATCCTGGGCGACCGGGATCGGAGTCACGTCCGGAATCGCCTCGCCGACCGGGCGGATCACTTGCATGCCGGTGCCCTCTGCCGAGACCGGGTACACCGTGCGCAGGATCTCGTGCCTGGCCACCACGTCCGCGACTGCGGACTGGAGCACGGCGGTATCGATCGCGCCTGTGAGCCGGATCGCGGCCGGGATGTTGTTCACCGCGGATTCGCTGTCGAATCGGCTCAGGAACCACATTCGCTGCTGCGCCAACGACAACGGAATCGTCTCCGGGCGTTCGACCGCCGACAGGGCGAGCCTGCGACCGCTCCCTGCCCGGGAAGCCGCGCGAGCCGCGAGCGCGGCGACCGTCGGCGCCTCGAACAGTGCCCGTACCTCGACGGTGGTGTCCAGGGCTGCGCCCAGACGTGCGGCCACCTGGGTGGCGATCAGCGAGTTGCCACCGAGTTCGAAGAAGTCGTCGTCGGCGCCGACCCGCTCCGCACCGAGGACCTCGGCGAACAGGCCTGCCACGATCTCCTCCACCGGCGTGGACGGCGCACGGAACACCGCTGCTTCGAACACCGGCGCAGGCAACGCCTTTCGGTCCAGTTTGCCGGAAGCGCCCAGCGGGAACTCATCGAGGACCACGAAGGCCGACGGCACCATGTAGGAGGGCAGGTTCGACCGGAGCTCCGCCTTGAGTTCGTCGATATCCACTGACTCCGCCGCGGGCACCAGGTACGCCACCAAGGCCTCGCCGGTCCGCTCGTCCCGGCGCAATGTCACCACTGCCTGGGCAACATTCGGGGCCGAGAGCAGCGCCGTCTCGATCTCACCGAGTTCGATACGCAGACCACGCAGCTTCACCTGGAAGTCGGTCCGCCCGATGTACTCGAGCTCCCCACTGCTGTTCCAGGACACCAGATCGCCTGTCCGGTACATCCGTGCGCCGTCATCCCCGAACGGGTTGGCGACGAAGCGGTCCGACGTCAGGTCACCCCGACCCACGTAACCACGTGCCAGCTGAACACCGGCCAGGTAGAGCTCGCCTGGCACACCCACGGGAACCGGACGCAGCCTGTTGTCGAGCACGTACACCTTCGTGTTCCACACCGGCGCACCGATCGGGACCCCGGCCTGATCAGCGACCGTGACCTCATGGAAGGTGACATCGACGGCGGCCTCGGTCGGCCCGTACAGGTTGTGCAGCCGCACCTGCGGGGCCACGACCCGCAGCGCCGCTGCGGTCCGGACGGGCAGGGCCTCACCGGACGCGAACACCCGCACCAACGAGGTCGCCTGCGCCACCGTCGGCTCTGCGACGAACAGCGCCAGCATCGAGGGCACGAAATGAGCCGTGGTCACAGACTCCTCGGCGATCACTCGCGCGAGGTACGCCGGATCACGGTGTCCGTCGGGTGCCGCTATCACCAGCTTCGCACCCACCTGCAACGGCCAGAACAGCTCCCACACGGAAACGTCGAACGTCACAGGAGTCTTCTGCAACACCACGTCGCCTGCACCCAGGCCGTACTCCGCCTGCATCCAGTCCAGGCGATTCACGATCGAGCCGTGGGAAACCGCCACGCCCTTCGGTCGGCCCGTCGATCCCGACGTGAAGATCACGTAGGCCGTGGTCTCGCCCCGCAGCGATGCGTTCCGCTCGTCGTCGGTGATGGCCGCAGCCGAGTAACCGGACAGATCCACGGTGTCCAGGAGAAGGACAGACCTCTCCCCCGCGCCGCTGAAGTCGTCTCGCGTCGAGGACACCACCCACACCGGGTCTGCGGTGTCCAGGATGTGCCCGATCCGCTCCGCCGGCTGATCCGGGTCGAGCGGCACGTACGCACCACCGGCCACCTGCACCGCGTAGATGGCGATCATCATCTCCAGCGACCGACGCATCGCGACAGCAACCAGTGACTCAGGGCCGACACCGGTCGAAATCAAATGCCGGGCCAGGCGATTGACCCGGTCGGCAAACTCGCCGTACGTCAGCAGATCACCCTCGAACGACAAAGCCGTCATACCCGGCGCCCGAGCGACCTGCGCCTCGAACAGCGACACCAACGTCCCGGCCGCAACCTCGTGCGCAGTGTCGTTCCACGTCCGGAGGACCTGGTCCCGCTCGACGGCGGCCAGCCATTCGATGTCGCCGACCGGCGTAGTCGGATCTGCCACCGCTGCCTGCAGGATCCGGACCAACCGGTTCGCGAACGACTCGACTGTTGCGCGGTCGAACAGGTCGGTCGCGTAGCGCAGCCCCGCAGACATACCACCCGCGAGACCATCGACCTCGACTCCCTCGGCGATCGCCAAGGCCAGATCGAACTGCGTGGTCGGAGAGTCGTAGTCGAACCCGGACACCGTCAGATCCGGCAACTCGTACGATCGCTGCTCGCTGTGCTCGAAGGTCAGCGATACCTGAAACAGCGGCGAATGCGATTGTGAGCGAACCGGATTGAGCACCTCGACGAGCCGTTCGAACGGTACGTCCGAACGGCCGAAAGCGGCCAGGTCGTTCTCGCGCACCGCGGCAAGGACGTCCGCGAAGCTGTCCGCCCCGTTGACGCGGGTCCGGAGTACCAGGGTGTTGACGAACATCCCGACCAGATCGTCGAGTGCGGCCTCGCTGCGACCCGCAACCGGGGTACCGATCGCGATGTCGTCTGTGCCGCTGAGCCGTGCCAACAGGACGCTGAACGCGGCGTGCACGACCATGAAGGTGGTCGCGCCACGCCCGCGCGCGAGCTCCTCGATTCGGGCCACCAACTCCGGCGCGATGTCGAACCGCACCAGATCACCGCGAGCAGTTGCCACGGTCGGGCGCGGGTGGTCGGTGGGCAGGTCGAGCACATCCGGCAACCCGGCGAGCGCATCCCGCCAGAACCCGACCTGCGCCGCCGCCAGCGACTGAGGATCGTCCTCGGATCCGAGCAACTCGTGCTGCCAGAGCGTGAAGTCCGCGTACTGCACCGGCAGCGGTGCCCAGGACGGCGCCTGACCTGCAGTCCTCGCGGCGTAAGCGATCATCACATCCCGGGCGAGCGGACCCATGGAGATACCGTCCGCGCTGATGTGGTGGACAACCATCACCAGTGCGTACTCATCAACACCGGTGCGCAGCAGCCGGCCACGGATCGGTGGGGCCGCCGTCACGTCGAATCCGGCGCCGAGCACCGCCATCACCTCGGCGGGCAGCTCCTCCTCGGTCACATCGACCGGGCTGAGGTCCAGCTCCACCCGATCAGACGGCAATACCACCTGTACGGGTCCGCCGCCGTCGTCCGGGAACACGGTCCGCAGCGACTCGTGCCGCTCGAGCACATCGCGCACAGACAGCGAGAGGGCGGCTGTGTCGAGCCGGCCGGCAAGCCGAATCGCCATCGGAATGTTGTAGGCCGCCGACTCCCGATCGAAGCTGTTGAGGAACCACATCCTCTGCTGCGCGAGCGACAGCGGGATCCGTTCGGGCCGTGGACCTGCCACCAGAGCGGGGGCACCTCCGCCGCCGACACCGGACTCGGCACGGGCGGCCAGCGCAGCCACGTTGGGGTTCTCGAACACCATGCGCACCGGGAGGCTGGATCCCAGCGCCGCGTTGATCCGGGAGACCACCCGCATGGCCAGCAGTGAGTTACCGCCGAGCGCAAAGAAATCGTCGTCGAGGCCCACCGCGGCGACGCCGAGGACTTCTCCGACCACCGCGGCAACGATCTCCTCGACCGGGGTAGACGGTGCACGGAAGGCCCGAACCTCGAACACCGGCTGCGGCAACTGCTTACGGTCGAGCTTTCCGCTCATGTTGAGCGGGAATGCGTCGAGCACCATCACCGCCGTCGGCACCATGTACGCGGGCAGCGATTGCGCGACCGCGTCGCGTAGCTCGGGCCCGGACCGGTCGGCCCCGGGTGCCTGCACGATGTAGCCGACCAACCGATCCCCGATGGCATGGTCGGAGTGCAGGACCACGACCGCTTGGGTGACGCCGTCGAGCCTCTCGAGCGCGATCTCGATCTCTCCCAGCTCGACGCGCTGACCGCGCAGCTTGACCTGGAAATCAGTACGGCCCAGGTACTCCAACTGCCCGTCATCACGCCAGCGTGCCAGGTCACCAGTGCGGTACATGACGGCGCCGGTCGCCCCGAACGGGTTGGCCACGAACCGCTCGGCCGTGATGCCCGATCGGCCGTGATATCCACGGGACACCTGCCGACCCGCAAGGTACAACTCTCCCGAGACGCCCAGCGGAACGGGGTTCAGTCGCGAATCCAACACGTACGCCTGCGAGTTCCACACAGGAAGACCGATGGGCATCGAGTGCGCCTCGGACCCGTCGCACCAGTGATGCACCGACGTCAGCGTCGTCTCCGCCGGGCCATATGCGTTGTTCATCCCTACGCCCAGGGACGCCGTCGTCTTAGACGCCAACTCGGGGCTGAGCGCTTCGCCTGCCAACTGCAGTGCCCGAACCGAGGACGGCAGGGTCAGCTCGGGGTCCGAAACCAATGCGTTCAGCATCGACGGCACGAAACCGAGCACGGTGACACCGTGTTCGCGACACACCTCGACCAGATACCTGGGGTCGCGATGCCCGTCGGGGACGGCGATCACGAGATGGGCGCCGGTCAGGAACGGCACGAAGAGCTCCCAGACCGACGGATCGAAGACGACCGGGGTCTTCTGCAGGAGCACGTCCGAACCGGTCACCGCGTACGCGTCGACGAACCAGCTCAACTGGTTCACGATCGCCGCGTGGCTGACCGTGACGCCCTTCGGCACACCGGTCGAGCCGGAGGTGAAGATCACGTAGGCCGCATTTGCCGGCCTCAGCGATCCGTTGCGGTCTGCATCCCGGACCGGGGCGGCCGAGAACTCGGCGTCGACCACGGTGTCCACCTCGATGACTCGGTGGCCGCCGTCGACAGCGATGCCGTCCCTCGAGGTCGTCAACACGCACACCGGCGCGGCGATCGAGAGGACCGACTCGAGCCGCTCGACCGGCTGTTCGGGATCGACAGGTACGTAGGCGCCGCCTGCCTTCATCACCGCATGCATGGCGGCCAACATCTCGATCGAACGCCGGGCGGCAACCACCACCGTGGTCTCCGGGCCCACACCCATCGAGATGAGCCGGCGGGCGAGGCTGTTGGAACGTGCGTCGAACTGGGCGAATGTGAGGGTCTCGCCCTCGAACGACACGGCGGGAGATTCGGGAACCCGGTCAACCGTGGCTGACATGGCGTCGACAAGCGTGCCCGCCGGCACCTCGGCTCCGGTGGAGTTCCACTCGCGCACCATGAGTTCGAGATCCGCACCGGGGACGAGGACGAGGTCCCCGACCGGTTCCGTGGAGCCGCTGGCAACCTGGCCGAAGATTGCGACCAGTGCTCGGGCGAACCGATCGGCGGTCGCCGGATCGAAGAGGTCAGCCGCATAGGTCAACTGGGCGTCCAGCCCGGTCGGGACTCCCTCCTCGTCGTAGCGGTCCGCGAATACGAAATCCAGGTCGAACTTCGACACGACAGTGTCGAGTTCGATTCCGGAGATGGTGAGTCCGTCCAGGTCGATCTCGGCGCGGGCCAGGTTCTGGAACGTCAGCGAGACCTGGAACAACGGTGAATGTGACTGCGAGCGAACGGGGCTGAGCACCTCCACGAGCCGCTCGAAGGGCACATCGGTGTTCTCGAATGCGGTCAGGTCGCGCTCGCGAACCTGCGCCAGCAACTCGGCGAAGTTCGCCGAACCGGACACCTCGGTCCGCAGCACCAGCGTGTTGACGAACATCCCGACCAACTCGTCGAGCGCGGCGTCGCCGCGACCCGCCATCGGGGCGCCGATCGCGATGTCACCGTTGCCCGACAATCGGGCCAGCAACACCGACAGCGCCGCGTGCACGACCATGAAGAGCGTCGCGCCCTGCTCTTGCGCGATCCTCACCAGGCCCGCGTGCATGTCGGCATCCACCGAGAATGTCAGTTCGGCGCCTCGGTTCGAGGCGACCGCAGGCCTCGGACGATCGGTCGGCAACTCGATCAGATCGGGCAGCCCGGCCAGCGCGTCCGACCAGTAGCCGAGCTGACGCGACACCAGCGAGTCCGGATCGTCCTCCGTGCCCAGGACATCTCGCTGCCAAATCGCGAAATCCGCATACTGCACCGGGAGCGGAGACCAACTCGGCGCTTCGTCGGCCGAACGGGCAGCGTAGGCAAGCATCATGTCCCTGGTCATCGGCGCGACGGACCAGCCGTCCGCACTGATGTGATGGATCACGAACACCAGTACGTGCTCGCGTGGCGCTACCCGGAACACCGCCGCCCGAAGCGGCGCCTCGGCGGTGACATCGAAGCCTGCCGAGACCAGGCCCAGGATCCGGGCAGGAATCTCGTCGGGACCAACAGCGACCGGCGTCAGGTCCGGAACCGCCTGAGCCACTGGCACGATCACCTGGTATGCGGTGCCGTCCACCTCGGGATAGACCGTGCGCAACGATTCGTGGCGATCGAGGAGGTCGGTGACGGCGGCCTGCAACGCCAGCGTGTCCAGTTCGCCGGACAGCCGGATCGCGATCGGGACGTTGTAGGCGATCGACGCGGGGTCGAAGCGGTTGAGGAACCACATCCGCTGCTGTGCGAGGGAGAGCGGGATCCGCTCCGGACGCTCCCGGGCTACCAGCGCCCGTCGACTGCCCTTACCCACGTACTGCTCGATGGCGGCGGCGAGCGTCTCGACGCTCGCCGCGTCGAACAGCGCGCGGACCGGCACCGTGGCATCCAGGGACGCACCCAGACGGGCGGTCACCTGGGTTGCGATCAGCGAGTTCCCGCCGAGCTCGAAGAAGTCGTCGTCGAGGCCGACCCGGTCGATCCCGAGGACGGCGGCGAACGTCGACGCGACCGCCTCCTCCACCGGGTTCCTCGGGGCGCGGTATGCCTTCGCCTCGAACACCGGCGCAGGCAACGCTTTTCGATCCAGCTTGCCGACCGGGGTCCGCGGGATCTCGTCCAGGACCATGATCACCGAGGGGATCATGTGCGGGGGCAGCGACCGTCCAAGCGCCGACTTGAGGGCCTCGACGTCGACCTCCACGCCGTCCTCGCAGAGGACGTAGGACACCAGCGAGCTGACGCCCGCGGCGCCCGAGTGCCCCAGCGTGACCGCGAACTCGATTCCGGGCAGTGCGGTCAGGGCGGAGTCGATCTCGCCCAGTTCGATCCGGAAGCCGCGGACCTTGACCTGGAAGTCCGATCGACCGACGTAGTCGATCTCACCGCGATCGGTCCAGCGGACAAGGTCGCCTGTCCGGTACAGGCGCTCGCCCGGCGCGCCGAACGGATCCGCGACGAAGCGGTCGGCGGTCAATCCCGGGCGCCTGCGATATCCCCGGGCAAGGCCCGGCCCACCGATGTACAGCTCGCCGATCACACCGTCCGGGACCGGTCGCAACCTGGTGTCGAGCACCAGTGCCCGAACGCCGGACGTCGGGCGACCGACGGTGACGGGTTCACCGGGGATCAGCGGGTCGGTGCCGGTGACGACGATGGTCGTCTCGGTCGGACCGTAGCCGTTCCTGAACTCGCGGTCTTCGGCCCATTTGACCACCAGTTCCGGTGGGCACGCCTCGCCACCGACGCCCACCAGGCGCAGGTCGGGCAGTCCCGCCGGGTCCACCGAGGCTAGTGCGGTGGGTGTCATCACGGCGTGTGTCACGCGCTCGGCGCGAAGTAGGTCCCCCAGCTCCGTGCCGCCGTAGATCGTCGTCGGGCAGATCACCAGACGCGCGCCCGCTCCCGCGGCGAGCAGCATCTCGTTGACGGAGATGTCGAAGCTCGGCGAGGCGAAGTGCAGGATCCGCGAATCCGCCGACGCGCCGGCATCCCTGCGCTGATATTTGCAGAAGTTCGCGAGCCCGGTGTGGGTGACGACGACGCCCTTCGGCTTGCCGGTCGAGCCCGAGGTGTAGATCACGTAGGCGGGCTGATCCAGCCGGACCGGGCCAAGGCGATCCACATCCGACAGCGGCGCGGCCGACGCCCGCAGGCACTGTGCTTCGAGATCGCCGTCGTCCAAGGGCAGCCACCGCACCGAGCGCGGCAGTCGATCGACCAGATGGCTTGCCGTGATACCGATCACGACACCCGAATCGGACACCATGTGCTCGATCCGGTCGGCCGGGTAGTTCGGGTCCACCGGCAGGTACGCGGCGCCGGTCTTCGCCACCGCCCACACGGTCAGGACCGACTCCACCGAACGCGGCAGAGCCATCGCTACGACCGACTCCGGGCCCGCGCCGCCCGCGATCAGGACCCGCGCGAGGCGGGAGGACCCCTCGTCGAGCTCACGGTAGGTCATCAGCCTGCCGTCCGCCGAGATCGCGACCGCCGACGGGTCCGATTCCACTGCGGAGGTGAGTAGTTCGGCCAGGGTCTGCGGTTCGGCGTCCCGGCCACCGTCACGGACGACGAGTTCGGCGCGCTCGGCAGGCGAGAGGATCTCGATGTCGCCCACCGGCGAACCGGCCTCCGCGACGATCGACTCGAGCACCCTGACGAACCGGGCGACGAAGCCGTCGACCGTGCGGCGATCGAACAGGTCTGTCGCATAGTTGAATCCACCGATGATGCCCGACGGCGAGCCCTCGTCGTCGAAGTTCTCGGACAGGTTCACCTGCAGGTCGGTACGAGCCACCTTCGGGTCGAAATCGAGACCCTCGGCCCGAAGACCCGGCAGTTCCACCGAGGTCTGGCCGAAGTTCTGGAGCGCAAGCGCCACCTGGAACAACGGGGTCCGGGACTGGGAACGCTCGGGGCTGAGCACCTCCACGAGCCGCTCGAACGGAACATCGGCGTTCGCGAAGGCGGACAGGTCCACCTCGCGGGTGGCGGAGAGGATCTCGGCGAACGACCGGTCGGACGCCACCTGCGTCCGGAGGACCAGGGTGTTGACGAACATGCCGACCAGATCGTCGAGCGCGGCCTCACCACGCCCCGCGACGGGGGTGCCGACCGCGATGTCCTCGGTTCCGCTGAGCCGGGCGAGCAGCACGGCCAGCGCCGAGTGCAGCACCATGAACATCGTCGAGTTGTGCGAGCGGGCGAGGTCGATCAGTCCGCGGTGCAACTCGGCCACGATGGTGACTTCCGCCGTGTCACCGATGTTGGAGGCGACCAACGGACGCATGCGATCCGCGGGCAGGTCGAGCTGGACGGGCATCCTGTCGAGGGTCTCCGACCAGTACGAGATCTGCTGGGAGATCAGCGAGGCCGGGTCCTCCTCGGACCCGAGAACCTCACGCTGCCACAGCGTGTAGTCCGCGTACTGCACCGCGAGTGGCGCCCACCCCGGCAATTCGCCCGCCGACCTGGCGGCGTAGGCCACCATCACATCCCTGGTCAGCGGACCGATCGAGAAGCCGTCGCCTGCGATGTGGTGAACGACCAGGACCAGCACGTGCTCATCGGTACCCGCCACGGCGAACAATGCGGCCCGTACAGGTACCCCGGCGGTGACGTCGAAGCCCTGCGTCGCGACCTCGATCACCCGCTCCAACAGCTCGTCCTCGCGGACCGTGACCGCGGCCAGATCCACCGACGCTGACGCGGCGGGCAGGACCACCTGATGCCCGGTGCCGTCGAGCGCCGGGTACACGGTGCGCAGCACCTCGTGCCGCGCCACCAGGTCCCCGATCGCCGCCTGCAGCGCCTCGGTGTCCAGCTGACCGGTCAGGCGAACCGCAACCGGGATGTTGCTCGCCGCGGAGGAGGTGTCGAACTGGTTGATGAACCACATGCGCTGCTGCGCCATCGACAACGGGATCGTCTCCGGGCGCGGCTTCGCCGTCAGCTCGACGCGTCCGCCGGCACCGGCATGCACCTGCACGCGCGCCGCGAGCCCCGCGACACTCGACGCCTCGAACAGCTCGCGCACTGGCACCCGGGCATCGAGCGCCGCGCCGAGCCGAGCCATGAGCTGCGTTGCGATCAGCGAGTTGCCGCCCAGGTCGAAGAAGTCGTCGTCCAGGCCGACGAGCTCGATGCCGAGAACCTCGCCGTACACATCCGCGACGATCTGCTCGACCGGTGTCGTCGGCGCGCGGAACACCTTCGCCTCGAACACCGGTGCGGGCAATGCCTTCCGGTCCAGCTTGCCGCTCGCGTTCAACGGGAATGTCTCGAGGACCACCAGGGCCGACGGCACCATGTATGTGGGCAGCGACTGGCCGATCGCGCTCCGAAGCATCTCGACATCGACGTCGGAGCCGGCAGAGGGCACCACGTAGCCGACCAGCTGATCACCGGTCGGTGTGCCCACGACCAGGGCCACAGACTGACTGACCGAGGGATGTGCCAGCAGCGCCGTCTCGATCTCACCGAGCTCGATCCGCTGCCCGCGGAACTTCACCTGGAAGTCGGTACGACCGATGTAGTCGAGTTCACCATCCGCGGTCCAGGTCACCAGATCGCCGGTGCGGTACATCCGCTCACCCGCGTTGAAGGGGTTCGCCACGAACCGATCCGAGGTCAGGTCCACACGGCCGTAGTAACCGCGCGCCAACTGCACGCCGCCCAGGTACAGCTCGCCCGGCACGCCCACCGGGACCGGCCGCAGCCGCGAATCGAGCACGAACGCCTGCGAGTTCCACTCAGGACGGCCGATCGGGACCGAGCCACCCGTGACCCCGCCGGTCACCTCCGCGTAGGTGATGGAAACGGCGGCCTCCGTCGGCCCGTACAGGTTGTGCAGGCGGGCAGCACAGACGTTCTGGAAACCACGGACCGTCTCCGCGGGCAGTGCCTCCCCAATGGCGAAAACGTGCCTCAGGGAGGCCAATTCCTCCACGGAGCCGCCCGTCGACGAGACCAGGTCGGAGAACACCGCCAGCATCGACGGCACGAAATCCGTCACCGTCACGCCCCGCTGCCGGATCGCCTCCGCCACATACGCGGGGTCCCGGTGCCCGTCCGGCGTCGCCACCACCAGCGTCGCACCCACCCGCAGCGGCAGGAAATACCCCCACAACGAGACGTCGAATGTCGTCGCGGTCTTCTGCAGGTACACGTCCGCGGCGCCGAGCTCGTACTCGGCCTGCACCCAGGCCACCTGATTCACGATCGCGCCGTGGCTCACGGCCACGCCCTTCGGCTTGCCCGTCGATCCTGACGTGAAGATCACGTACGCCGGATGCTCCGGCCGCAAGATCGCCACCCGATCCGCGTCGGTCAGCGGCTCGGCGGAGAAGGACGACACGTCGATCGCGTCGATGCAGAAGACAGACCTGTCCCCCGGAACCTGGAACCCGTCTCGCGAGGTGGTCAACACACATGCAGGTGACGCGGTGTCGAGGATGTGGCCGATGCGGTCCATCGGGTGATCCGGATCCACCGGAACATAGGCGCCGCCGGCCTCGAGAACCGCGTAGATCCCGACCACCAGATCGAGCGAGCGACGAACGGCCAATGCCACCAACGACTCTGGTCCGACGCCCGCCGAGATCAGGAACCGGGCCAACCTGTTGACCCGCTCCGCGAACTCCGAATACGTCAGCGAGTCACCCTCGTAGACGACCGCGGTCCGATCGGGCGACACGAGAACCTGGGCGTCATACGCGTCGAGCAGCAACTCACCCGCGTCCAGTGGGTGTGCGGAGTCGTTCCACCCGACCACTACCCGATCGTGCTCGCCGGCCTCGAGCAGATCGAGGTCGCCCACGGGTCGACCTGGCGCCGCCACGACGCCCTCCAGCACCCGCACGAACCGGTCCCCGAACGCCTCGACCGCCGTCGCCTCGTCGAACAGGTCCGTCGCGTAGGCGAGCAGGACCGTCATCCCGGCTGCCTCGCCGGCATCCTGCTCCGTCTCCAGGAAGGTCCACTGCAGATCGAACTTGGCGATCTGCGGGTCGAAATCGACCGCACTGACGCTCAACTCGGGCAGTTCAACCGCGGTCTGTCCGAGGTTCTGGAAGAACATCGCGACCTGGAACAGCGGGTGCCGTGCCTGCGACCTGGTCGGGTTCAGCACCTCCACCAGCCGCTCGAACGGCACATCCGCATGCCCGAATGCGCCGAGGTCGCCAGCCCGCACCCGGGCCAGCAGGTCTGTGAACGACTCCGCCGTCTCGACCTGGGTCCGCAGCACCAGTGTGTTGACGAACATGCCGATCACGTCATCGATCGCCGCCTCGCCACGGCCCGCGACAGGCGTTCCGATCGCGATGTCCGACGTACCCGAGAGCCTGGCGAGCAGGATCGCCGCTGCCGCATGCACGACCATGAACAGCGAGGTGTTGTTCTCCCTGGCAACGGAGTTGAGCTGCGCCAGCAGCTCGGGAGCAATCTCGAATCGATGGGTGGCACCGCGGTTGGAGGCGACCGCCGGTCGCGGCCGATCACCGGGCAGGTCCAGCTGCGCGGGCAGCCCCGCCAGCTCGTGCCGCCAGTAGTCGAGCTGCTTGGCGATGACCGACTCCGGATCGTCCTCCGAGCCGAGCACCTCGCGCTGCCACAGGCTGAAGTCCGCGTACTGCACCGGAAGCGGAGCCCACGAGGGCGCGTCGCCGACCGAGCGGGACGCATACGCCGTCACCACGTCCCGGATCAGCGGCCCCATCGAGAATCCATCGGCCGCAATGTGATGTACGACGAGAACCAGCACGAACTCGGCGTCGACGGCCGAATCCGTGTCGACCTGATACAGGCTTGCCCGCATCGGCACTACAGAAGTGACATCGAATCCGACCGAGATGTCCGCGATGACCCGCGGCAGCAACTCGTCGGCGGACACCGCCAGCGGGGTAAGGTCCGGCGTCGCCTGATCGGCCGTCAGGATCACCTGGGCCGGGCCCTCTGCCGAGTCCGGATACACGGTCCGCAGCACCTCGTGCCGCGCAACGACGTCGGCGACCGCAGCCTGCATCGCGGGGAGGTCGAGCCGACCCCGCAGGCGAACGGCCATCGGGATGTTGTTCACCGTCGACTCTGTGTCGAACCGGTTGAGGAACCACATCCGAGACTGAGCCAGCGACAACGGAATCCGGTCCGGACGCTCGCGCGCGACGAGCGGGATCGCGCTGGTAGCCCCGTCCGCCGCACCCTCGATGACGAGCGCGAGCTCGGCGACGGTCGGCGCATCGAAGAATTCACGCACGTCGATTCGGACGCCGAATTCACCGTTGAACCTTGCGATGGCCCTGGTCGCGATCAGTGAGTTGCCGCCGAGCTCGAAGAAGTCGTCGTCCACGCCGATCTTCTCGAGCCCGAGAAGATCGGAGAACAACTCGGTCAGCTTCTCCTCCGTCGGCGTGCTCGGCGCCCGGTACTCGCGGGCGAGGGACGAGAAGTCCGGGGTCGGCAACGCCTTACGGTCGAGCTTGCCGCTCGCGTTCAAGGGGAAGGACTCGAGGGCGACGAACAGCGACGGCACCATGTAGTCCGGCAGCTTCTGCTTCAGGTCCGCTGTGAGCTCGCGGTGGTCCGGGACCGTGCCCACGGTCGCGACCACGTAGGCGACGAGGTGTTCGCCGACGGTCGGGTCCTGGTGCACGACGACGACAGCCTGTGCGATCTCGCTACGGCTGAGCAGTGCCGACTCGATCTCACCGAGCTCGATGCGAAGGCCGCGGAGCTTGACCTGGAAGTCGATGCGCCCGAGATAGTCGACGGCCGCATCCGCTCGCCACCGGACCAGGTCGCCGGTGCGGTACATGCGGGCGCCGGGCTCGCCGTAAGGGTTCGCCACGAACCTGTCCGCCGTCAGCTCCGGGCGTTCGACGTACCCGCGCGCGAGCTGCACGCCCGCCAGATACAGCTCACCTGGGACACCGACCGGAACCGGACGCAGGCCGTCGTCCAGGATCAGCAGCTCGGTCTCCGCGACCGCCTTACCGATCGGGATCGAGGCCCCGTCCGATTCACCGGTCTCGTGGTGCGTGACATCCACCGCGGCCTCGGTCGGCCCGTACAGGTTGTGCAGGGGCGCGGAGCTGATCGCCCGGAACCGCGCAGCCGTCTCGGATGGCAACGCCTCCCCGGAGGAGAAGACCATGCGCAGAGACCCGACCTCAGCCGCCTGCGGCTCGTTGAGATACACCGAGAGCATGGACGGCACGAAATGCGCGACCGTGACGCCGCGCGCGATCATCGTGCGGGCCAGATAGGCGGGATCCCGGTGTCCGTCGTGGGTGGGGATGACCAGCCTGGCCCCCATCAGCAGTGGCCAGAACAGCTCCCACAGTGACACGTCGAACGTGTACGGAGTCTTCTGCAAGATCACGTCGTCCGTGGTGAATCGGTACTCGCGCTGCCGCCACAGCAGGTTGCTCACGATCGAGCGATGCGACACCGCCACGCCCTTGGGCTTGCCCGTCGACCCGGACGTGAAAATGACGTAGGCGACGTTGTCCGCCGACGTCGCGATCCGACGATCCGCGTCGGTGACGGGCTCGGCCGAGTACCCCGAGACGTCGAGTTCGTCGAGCGCGAAGACCGTCACGCTCGACGGCAGCGGGACGCCGTCGCGTGCGGTGGTAAGGACTGCCGCCGGCTGCGCCACCTCGAGCACGTACCCGATGCGGTCCGCCGGATGGTCCGGATCGAGTGGCACGTAGGCGCCACCCGCCTTGACGATCGCGTACATCCCGACCAGCAGGTCCAGGGACCGGCGGATCGCGAGTCCGACGTGATCCTCGGGTCCCACCCCCGCCGCCAGCAGGTGACGGGCGAGGCGGTTGGCGCGGGCGTCGAACTCCGCGTAGGTCAGCCGCTCACCCTCGAACTCGAGCGCGATCGCGTCGGGCGTTCGGACGACCTGCTCTTCGAACAGGCTCGCCAGGGTCTGTGCCGAGGCGGGCCGGGTGACCGTTCCTGCCCCTGCGTCCGGGTTGGCCTCCGCCGCATCGGCGAGCAATGACTCCAGGATCTGGGCCAGGCCGCCCTCTTCGCCCGAATCATCCAGGTCCGGCAGCAGGCCGGAGATGACCACAGGGATCAACGCGTCCGGCCCCAGCGCACCGCCCATTGCGGCGTCGAGGGTCTCCAACTCGGTGTGCAGGGTCTGGTAAGTGATGCCGGTGCCCTGGTGGGTGATGGCCCGCCGCTCGGGTTCAACGTTCACTACCGCAGCGATGACTTGCTGCAGATCCTCGACCAACAGAAACCGCCCCCGCGGATCTCGACCCGACATCTTGCTGTTCCTCCCAATACCACACTGCGCCCCGACCCGGACCGTTCCGAGGCAAATCCACGCACAGAGATTTCGACACCGTCCGGCGGCGTTCGCCAGAACTATAGGGTCACGCCGGACTGTCGGACTGCGCTTTCTCCACAATTGATCGGGACGCGCTGATCAGCGATTCCAGGGCTCTCGCGTGCCCTTCGGCGCCGAGCGCCGGGAGGATACCCGGCAGCAATCCGGACAGTGACACGGTCACCAGAGCCTCGGGTTTCAGCGCCGATCCCATCGACTTCGAGACCGCCACCAACTTCGTGCCGAGCTGCCCGTAGGTGACATCCCGACCGTCGTGCGAGAGTGCGATCGCGTCCGGCGCCGCGGCCGCGGCTGCGGCGACGAGGTCCGGCAGATCACGCACCGTGAACGCCGGCTTCGGTGCGAACCGCGAGCGCTCCTGGTCGGTCAGGATGTCGATCGACCGCAGCACCACGGCCGGGTTCTCCGCGATGGCCTCCAGAATCCGGGCGAACCGTCCCGCGAACAGTTGGATCGTCTCGAGCTCGAACAGATCCGTGGCATACGTGAACCGCATCTGGATCTCCGCGAGCTTGCCGAGCTCGTCGAACTGCTCCATCGCCGTCAGCTGCAGGTCGACCTTCGCCTGGTCGAAACCGTCGTCGAGCGCCGAGACCTCGAGTCCCGGCAGCTGCAGCGAGCGGGTGGTCATGTTCTGGAAGGCGAACATGACCTGGAACAACGGGGTGTACGCGGTCGAGCGCTGGCGCCCGACCACGTCCACCAAACGCTCGAACGGCACGTCGGCATGACCGAAGGCGGCGAGATCCTTGCTCCTCGCCTGGCCGAGCAGCTCCTCGAACGTGCTCCCCGAGGTGACCGCGGTCCGCAGCACCACCGTGTTGACGAACATGCCGATCAGGTCGTCGAGCACCTGTTCGCCTCGGCCCGCGACCGGGGTGCCGATCGCGATGTCGGACGATCCGCTCAGCCTGGACATCAGCACCGCGAAGGCGCTGTGGATGACCATGAACATCGTCGCGCTGTGGTCCCGGGCGACGCGACTCAGCCGATCGGTGAGGTCCGATCCGACCACGAAGTCGAACGAGCCCCCCATCATCGACGCCCTGGCCGGGCGCGGCCGATCCGTCGGCAGTTCCAGTTGTTCCGGGACTCCCGCCAGTTCGTTCGTCCAGTACGCCAGCTGGCGCGTGATCAGACTCTCCGGATCGTCCTCGGATCCGAGCAACTCCCGCTGCCACAGGCTGTAGTCGGCGTACTGCACCGACAGCGGCGCCCACGCCGGAACCCTCCCGTCGACCCGCGAGGAGTAGGCGATCATCACGTCCCTGGTCAGCGGGCCCATCGAGAAGCCGTCCGCGCTGATGTGGTGAATCACCACCACGAAGACGTACTCGGTCGGTGCCAGCTCGAACAGCGCTACGCGGACCGGAACGGAGGCGGTGACGTCGAAGCCGGTCCCGACCATCTGTGCCAGCGCCTCGGCGAGGGCCTGCTCGGTCACCTGGACCGGCGCCAGGCTCGGCGCCATCTCCTCGAGCGGGACGATCACCTGGACGGGGCCGTCGGCCCCATCCGGGTACATCGTCCGCAACACCTCGTGCCGATCGAGGACGTCGAGAACGGCGGCTTCGAGGGCGGGCACATCCAACAGTCCCGACAACCTGATCGCGGCCGGGATGTTGTAGGCCGCCGAATCCGGGGCCATCTGGTTGAGCACCCACATCCGCTGCTGTGCCAGGGACAGCGGGACCTGCTCCGGTCGCTCGGCCGCGACCAGCGCCAGCCTCCCGCCCGAACCGGCGTGTGCCTCGACCCGCACCGCGAGCTCACCGACCGTCGGAGCCTCGAACAGCCACAGCACCGGGACCTGGGTATCCAGCGCGGCGCCCAGGCGAGCGGCGACCTGTGTCGCGACGAGCGAGTTGCCGCCGAGCGCAAAGAAGTCGTCGTCCAGCCCGACCCGCTCGGCGCCGAGCACACCGGCGATGGTGTCCGCCACCAACTGCTCGACGATCGTGGTCGGCTCACGGAACTCGGTGGCGGTGAACTCCGGATCCGGCAATGCCTTTCGGTCGAGCTTCCCGTTGACGGTCAACGGCATCGCATCGAGTTCCATGAACGCGGCCGGGACCATGTAGCTGGGCAACGACCTCGCCGCTTCGGCCTTGAGCGCCGCGGTGTCGACCTCCTGACCGGCGGCGGCGACGATGTACGCCACCAGTCGGTCACCGGTCTGCGCGTCGGTCCGCGCCGCCACGACAACGGAGCCGACCGACTCGTCGCGGGCAAGCACCGACTCGATCTCGCCGAGCTCGATCCGGAAGCCGCGCACCTTCACCTGGAAGTCACTGCGCTCCAAGTACTCCAGGTTGCCGTCCGGTCGCCATGCGACCAGGTCACCCGTGCGGTACATCCGCTCCCCCGCCGAGCCGAACGGATTCGCCACGAAACGGTCGGAGGTCAGATCCGCCCGGCCGTAGTACCCGCGTGCCAGCTGGGCGCCGGCCAGGTACAGCTCGCCGGAGACGCCCGCGGGCACCGGGCGCAGGCGATCGTCGAGCACGTAGACCTGTGTGTTCCACTCCGGCACACCGATCGGAACCGACCCGGTGTCCTCGTCGGCGACCTCGTGCGACGTCACCGACACCGCGGCCTCCGTCGGGCCGTACAGGTTGAACAGGTCCGCGGCGTTCGCACCGCGGAACGCCTGTGCGGTCGCCGCAGGCAGCGCCTCACCGATCGCGAGCACCCGCCGCAGCGAGGCCGACAGCGCGCCGCCCGCGGCCGCCGACCCGAGCATCGACAGCATCGACGGCACCGCGTGCAGCGTCGTCACGGACTGCGTTCGGATCAGGTCGAGCAGATAGTCCGGATCCTGATGCCCACCCGGCTTCGCGATCACCGTGCGGCCACCCGACACCGACGCGGACCAGAACTCCCACACCGACAGGTCGAAGGTCGCCGCGGTCTTGAGCAGCACGGAGTCCGTACCGTCCAAACCGAACTCGGAGCGCATCCACACCAGTTGGTTCACGATCGCGCCATGGCTCACCGCGACCCCCTTGGGGCGCCCGGTCGAACCCGACGTGAAGATCACGTATGCCGGATGTGACGCCCGTAGGGGGCCCATCCGCTCGGCATCCCCGATCGGGCCGTCCAGAAGGCCGGAGAGATCGAGGGTGTCGACGCAGAGGGCCGTTCCTCCTCCCGCACCGTCGAAGCCGTCGCGCGAGGTCGTCAGCACCAGGACGGGCGCGGCGGTCTCGAGGATCTGCTGGATCCGCTCGGTCGGATGGTCCGGATCGATCGGCACGTAGGCGCCACCCGCCTTGACCACGGCGTACATACCCACGACGAGGTCGACGGACCGTCGCATCGCCAGGGCGACCAGCGACTCAGGGCCGACCCCCTCCGAGATCAGTCGCCGTGCCAGGCGATTCACCCGGGCGTCGAACTCACGGTAGGTGAGTTCGGACTGTTCGAACGACAAGGCCACCGCATCGGGCACAGCGGCCACCTGCTCGTCGACCAGGTCCACCAGCGTGACCGCCGGAACGGTCGCCTCGGTGGCGTTCCACCCGGCCAGCACCAGGTCGCGCTCGGTGGTATCGAGCAGATCGATGTCACCCACCGCCGCGGTGGGATCGACGATGACCGCGTCGAGGATCCGAACGAACCGATCCGCGAACAGCTGCACGGTCGACTGGTCGAAGAGGTCGGTCGCGAAGCTGAACAGTGCGTCCAGCCCGGCAGGCGCGCCGTCGGCGTCGTACCGCTCGGTGAGGAACAACTGGAGATCGAACTGGGCGATCTGGGTGTCGACGTCGAGTGCCGAGACCTCCAGCCCGGGCAACTCCAGGCTGGTCTGTGCCACGTTCTGGAACGAGAAGCCCACCTGGAACAGCGGGTGCCTGGCCGTGGAGCGCGCGGGGTTGAGCACCTCCACGAGACGCTCGAACGGCACGTCCGCGTGTCCGAAAGCCTGCAGGTCCGTCTCGCGCACACCCGCCAGCAGGTCGGCGAAGCCGAGGCTGCCGTCCACCTGGGTGCGGAAGACCAAGGTGTTGACGAACATTCCGATCAGTTCGTCGAGTGCGGCCTCGCCGCGACCGGCGATCGGCGTCCCGACCGCGATATCGTCGGTGCCCGACAGCCTGGCCAGCAACACCGCAAGCGCGGCGTGCGTGGCCATGAACAGGGTGGAACTCTGGGACCGGGCCAGCTCACTCAGGCCACGGTGCACGCGGGCGTCGATATCGAACGCGACCCGCCCGCCGTTGTACGACTGCGCGGGCGGCCGGGGGCGGTCGCTCGGCAGGTCCAGCTGGTCGGGCAGGCCGGCGAGCGCCTCACGCCAGTATCCGATCTGCTGGGCGGACACCGACTCCTGATCGTCCTCGCTGCCCAGCACCTCGCGCTGCCACAACGCGTAGTCCGCGTACTGCACGGGCAGCGGTGCCCAGTCGGGCTCACGACCCTCGACGCGCGCCGAGTAGGCGATCATGATGTTGCGGACGAACGGCGCCATCGAGGAGCCGTCCGCCGAAATGTGGTGGACGACCGAGGCCAGCACGAACTCCGGCCGCCCCGTGGACTCGATTCCCGCCTCGAGCTGGAACAGGCGGATCCGGACCGGCACCTCCGCCGTGACGTCGAACTGGGTGGAGGCGAGTTCCATGAGGAGCTCCGGCAGGTCCTCCACTCGGGTCTGGACCGGCATCAGATCCGGGATCGACTGTGCGACAGGGACGATCACCTGGACCGCCCCATCCGGGGTCTCCGGGTACATAGTCCGAAGCGACTCGTGCCTGGCGAACACGTCACCGACCGCCGCCTCGAGCGCCGCGACGTCCAGGTCACCGAGCAACCGGATCGCCATCGGGATGCTGTACGCGGTCGAGGTGGTGTCGAACCGGTTGAGGAACCACATCCGCTGCTGCGCGGGTGACAACGGGAGCCGCTCGGGCCGGTCCTGTGCCACCAGCGCGGGTCGGGCGCCCTCACCCGCACGCGCCGCGAGCGCAGCCGCCAGTGCGACTACCGTCGAGGACTCGAACAGCGCCCGCACCGGGACCCGGGCGTCGAGCGCGACGCCGAGGCGCGAGGTCACCTGCGCTGCGATCAGTGAGTTCCCGCCGAGGTCGAAGAAGTCGTCGTCGAGCCCGACCCGGTCCAGCCCCAGCACGCCGGCGAAGGTGTTCGCCACGATCTCCTCGACCGGCGTCGAGGGGGCCCGGAAGGCCCGTGCCTCGACCACAGGAGCAGGCAGCGCCTTCCGGTCCAGCTTGCCGTTCGCGGTGAGCGGGATGTCCTCGAGCGTCATGTACGCCGCGGGCACCATGTACTCCGGCAGCAATGCCGCGGTGCCCGCCCGGACCGCGTCCATGTCCAGCGCCACACCCGCGGCGGGCACCACATAGGCCACCAGTCGCACGTTGCCTGGTGTGTCCTCGCGGACCACCACCGCAACCTGACCGACCGACTCCTGCGCAAGGACAGCGGACTCGATCTCGCCGAGTTCGATCCGGAAGCCGCGCACCTTGACCTGGTCGTCCGCACGCCCCAGGTACTCGAGGTCGCCGTGCCGGTTCCACCGGGCGAGGTCACCGGAGCGGTACAACAGCGAACCCGCTCCGCCGAACGGATTCGCCACGAATCGACCCGCGGTCAGCGCGGGCTGCCCGAGATATCCACGCGCCAACTGGACGCCCGCGACGTACATCTCTCCTGGCACGCCAACCGGGACCGGTCGCATGCGCGTATCCAGCACGAACACCTGCAGACCCGCGATCGCCTGTCCGACAACACTCGCCGACGCCGCCGATGCCATCGCCTCGTCGACCTGACGATGCGAGACGTGCACAGTGGTCTCGGTGATGCCGTACATGTTCACCAGTCGGGGAGCCCGGTCACCGTGTCGCGAATACCAGTCGGACAGGCGACGCAGTTCGAGGGCCTCGCCCCCGAAGACGACGTATCGCAGTGCCAGGTCCTGTGAGCCGGGCTCGGCGAGCCGGTCGGCCTCGGCCAGCTGGTAGAACGCGGACGGCGTCTGGTTCAGAACCGTCACTCGCTCGCGCCGCAGCAATTCCAGGAACTGCTCGGGCGAACGAGAGGTGAAGAAGTCCACCACGACCAGCGTGCCGCCGTAAAGGAGCGGGCCCCACAGCTCCCACACCGAGAAGTCGAACGCGTAGGAGTGGAACATAGTCCAGACGTCCGAATCGTCGAACCCGAACTCTGACTGGGTGTTCGCGAACAGCCGTGCCACGTTCTGATGCGGAACGAGCACACCCTTCGGCCTACCCGTGGATCCCGACGTGTAGATCACGTAGGCCACGTTGGCGGGTGACAGCGGGGCCAGTCGGTCCGCATCGGTGACCGTGGCCGAGTCGAACTCGGACAGATCCAGGGTGTCCGATTCGATCACCAGGAGCTCGACGGGCAGCGCCATCTCGCTGTCGGCCGAACTGATCACACAGATCGGCTTCGCGTCCGCGAGCATGTACTCGATGCGGTCCGCCGGATAGTTGGGGTCGACCGGCAGGTATCCGCCACCGGCCTTGACCACCGCCAGCAGCGCAATCACCAGCTCGCTCGACCGCGGCAGCGCGACCGCGACCAGCGACTCCGGGCCCACACCGCACGAGATCAGCTTCCTGGCAAGCCGGTTAGCTCGCTCGTCCAGTTCCCGGTAGCTGATCGAATCGTCGGCGAACCGCAGGGCCACCGCGTCACCGTGACCGGCCGCGGTGGCGTCGAACAGGTCGACGAGGGTCGAATCGACCCCGGCATCGGCGCCCGACGAGTTCCACTCGGAGAGTAGGAGATCCCGTTCGACGGAATCGAGAATGTCGATGTCGCCAACCGCGACAACGGGGTTCGCGACCACGGACTCGAGCACCCGGAGGAATCGACGCTCGAACTCGCGCATCGTCGAGTCGTCGAACAGATCGGTGGCGTAGGTCAGCTCGGCAGCCATCCCGGACGGGACACCGCTGGCGTCGATCGACTCGGTCATCGTCATCTGGAGGTCGAACTTTGCGATCCTGGCATCGAAATCGACACCGCTCACGCTCAGACCGGGCAGTTCGAGGGTGGCCATCTCGAAGTTCTGGAAGGACAGCGCCACCTGGAACAGCGGGTGACGCGCCTGCGAGCGGGTCGGGCTGAGTACCTCCACAAGCCGCTCGAACGGAACGTCCGCATGAGCGAACCCCGCGACGTCCACGCCGCGTACCTGCTCGAGCACCTCCTCGAAGTTCGAGTCCGCCTCGATCTGGGTGCGCAGGACGAGAGTGTTGACGAACATGCCGACGAGGTCGTCGAGGGCGGCGTCACCGCGACCGGCAAATGGCGTACCGACCGCGATGTCCTGCGTTCCCGAAATCCTCGACAGAACCACGGACAGCGCCGCGTGCACCACCATGAACATGGTGGCGTTGTGCTTGCGCGCGAGCTCTGCGAGCGCCACGTGCAGGTCCGCAGCAATCGTGAAGCCCTGTGTCGCACCGCGATACGAAGCGACGGCGGGCCTGGGGCGGTCGGCAGGCAGGTCGAGCTGATCGGGCAGCCCTGCCAACGCCGCCGTCCAGTACTGCAGCTGCGAGGAGATCAGCGATGCGGAATCATCCTCGGAGCCGAGTACCTCCCGCTGCCACAGGGTGTAGTCGGCGTACTGCACCGGTAGCGGCATCCACGCCGGTGCCATGTCGGCGCTGCGCGCCGCATAGGCGACCATCACGTCGCGAACCAGCGGCCCCATGGAGAAACCGTCAGCCGCAATGTGGTGCACCACGATCATCAGGACGTGGTCGGTCTCACCTTCCCGCAGGAGCCGCGCACGGATCGGCACCTCCTGCGTGACGTCGAAGCCTCCCGACGCCTCGGCTATGACCCGGGCAAGCAGCTCCGACTCCGACACCTCGATCGGGTTCAGGTCGGGGACCGCCTGCGCCACGGGGACGATCACCTGCACCGGGCCCTGCGCGGTGTCCGGGTACATCGTGCGCAGGATCTCGTGGCGTCCGATGACGTCAGTGACAGCCGCCTGCAATGCCGCCTCGTCGAGACATCCCGACAGACGCACCGCGGCGGGAATGTTGTTCACCGCCGACGCGGTGTCGAACTGGTTCAGGAACCACATCCGGGACTGAGCCAGCGACAACGGAATCTGCGCGGGACGCTCCATCGCGACCAGAGCGAGGCGGCCGCCGTCCCCGGCATGCGATTCGATGCGGGACGCCAGGCCCGCCACCGTCGACGCCTCGAACAACTCTCGAACGGGCACGGTGGTGTCGAGCGCGACGCCGAGACGGGCCGCGACCTGCGTGGCGATCAGCGAGTTACCGCCGAGCTCGAAGAAGTCGTCGTCACGACCGACCCGCTCGACCTTGAGCACCTCCGCGAACGTGCCGGCGACGATCTCTTCGATCGGGGTGGACGGTGCCCGGAAGACCTTGGCCTCGAACACGGGTGCGGGCAGCGCCTTGCGGTCGAGCTTGCCGCTCGCATTCACCGGGAACGCCTCGAGCACAACCACGACTGCCGGGACCATGTAGGCGGGGAGCGTGCGCCCGACCATCGCCTTCAGCTCATCGACATCGACGGCCGCACCCTCGACCGGGACGACGTAGCCGACCAGCTGCTCGCCGGAGTGCAGGTCGCTGCGCACCAGAACGACGGACTGGGCGACCCGCTCGTGGGCGAGCATGGCCGATTCGATCTCGCCGAGCTCGATCCGCAAACCACGCAACTTCACCTGGAAATCAGTACGACCGATGTACTCCAACTCACCGCCGGCAGTCCACGTCACCAAGTCACCCGTCCGGTACATCCGCTCACCCG
>NZ_SUMD01000021.1 GCF_005049235.1 Rhodococcus oryzae
GGACATCAACATGCCCTTCGGCGGAGCCGGCGGCAAAGGCACCGGCTGGGGCCGCATCGGCGGCAAACACACCCTCCTCGACATGTCCGACCTCCGCACCGGCGTCATCCACCTGGGCCGCTGACCCCCAGCACGGATCTCACACGCAAGAAGAAAGGCCTCCGCATGCCCACCACCAGCCCGTCGACGTTGAGCGGGGTGAGCCAGTCGCCGTACTGGTTCGACGTGACGTCCGCTCCGGCACCCCTCCCGGCGCTCGATGCAACCATCTCGACCGATCTGCTGGTGGTGGGCGGCGGGTACACCGGCCTGTGGACAGCGCTCCTGGCCAAGGAGGCCGACCCCGATCAGCGTGTGGTGCTGGTCGAGGGCAGCACGGTCGGGCACGCCGCGAGCGGGCGGAACGGTGGCTTCTGCTCTCCGAGCATCACCCATGGGCTCGCAAACGGGGTGCAGCGCTGGCCTTCCGAGGCGGCGACGCTGCATCAGATGGGCCTGGAGAACCTGGCCGGGATCGAGGACACCCTCGAGCGGTACGGGATCGATGCCGACTACAGCCGTCCCGGCAAGGTCAGCTTCGCCCGGACCCCATGGGAACTCGAGGGTCTCCGTAAGTACTCGGAGATGAGCGGGAAGTACGGCGAACAGTCACGGTTCATCCCGACGTCGGAGGTCGGCGAGTGGACGACCTCGCCCGCCTATCTCGGTGGCCTCTACCTGCCCGACTACTCCCTCGTCGACCCCTACAAGCTGGTCCTCGGCCTGCGCCGAGCATGCCTCGAACTCGGCGTGGAGATCTACGAGAACACCCCGGTCTCTTCGCTCGACCGCGGTTCCGACGGTGACGTCGCGGCCACCACCCCGATGGGCCGGATCGACGCGGCGAGGGTCGCGTTGGGAACCAACGCGTTCAAGCCGCTGCTACGACGTCTGTCGACCACCGCGATCCCGGTCTACGACTATGCCCTCGTCACCGAACCGTTGTCGGACAACGACTTCGAGGCGATCGGCTGGACGCAGGAGTTCGGGCTCACGGACGCCAGCAACCAGTTCCACTATTACCGCAAGACCGCGGACAACCGCATCCTGTGGGGTGGCTACGACGCGATCTACCACTACGGATCGCGCCGGGACGCGGAGCTGCTCGACCGGCCGCAGACCTATGCCCGCCTCGCCGAGAACTTCAGTGCCACCTACCCCCAGCTGTCGCATGTCCGGTTCAGCCATGCGTGGGGTGGGGTCATCGACTCGTCCACGCGCTTCTGCCTCACCTCCGGCAGCGCCTTCGGCGGGCGCGTCGCCTACGCGATCGGGTTCACCGGCCTCGGTGTCACCGCAACCCGGTTCGGCGCCCAGATCATGCTCGACCGGCTGTCCGGCGAGAAGACGCCCCGAACCGAACTGGCGATGACTCGGCGACAGGCGATCCCCTTCCCCCCGGAACCGGTGCGCTACCTCGGCGTGCAGGCGACACGATGGTCCATGGCCCGCGAGGACGAGCGCGGCACCCGCAACCTATGGCTGAAACTGCTCGACAAGCTCGGCCTGGGATTCGACTCCTGAACCAATCCACAGAAGGCCAACCATGACACCCACAGATCTGGGCGCCTGGGCGCTGGAGCAGAGCTTCAACCCCGGTTCGCTGACACTCGATCACACGGCACTGGCGACTGAACTCGTCATCGACGGGACGCCGACCACCGCGCACCGGAAGCTGACCACCCTCTCGGACCTCACGATCGGGGTGTGGGAGCACACCCCGGGGACCTCCCGCGATGTGGAGGCCGACGAGGTCTTCGTCGTTCTCGCCGGTGATGCCACCATCACCTTCGACGACGGCTCTCCCGCGATCGATCTCTACCCCGGAGCGCTGGTCCGGCTGCTGGCCGGACAACGCACCGTGTGGACCGTCCGCGATACCCTCCGCAAGGTCTACATCACCTGAACCTCGGTGTGACGCCGACGATTTCGAGGATCGAGGTCACCGTCCGCCCGGACCCACCACGACGAAAGTTGATCAGGATGCATCAGTACATCGACGGCAGCCGCCGAGACGGCACCTCCGGTCGCACCCAACGCGTGATCGACCCCTCGACCGGCGAGGAGATCGCCACTGTCGCGCTCGCCAGTGCAGAGGACGTCGACCTGGCCGTCGCAGCGGCACGTCGCGCGTTCGGAGCCTGGTCCCGCACCACACCCGCGGAACGGTCCGCCCTCCTGCTCCGGACGGCCGAGGTCCTTCGCGAGCGGCAGGACGAACTCGCAGAACTGGAGAGCCGCCAGTGCGGCAAACCGATTCGTCTCGCCCGCGAGTTCGACGTCCCCGGATCGATCGACAACGTCGAGTTCTTCGCCGGGGCGGCACGCATACTCGAGGGCAAGGCCACCGGCGAGTACTCCCCCACCCACACCTCGAGCATCCGACGCGAGCCGCTCGGTGTCGTCGGATCGATCGCGCCGTGGAACTACCCGCTGCAGATGGCGGTCTGGAAGATCTTCCCGGCGATCGCCGCAGGCAACACCGTTGTCCTCAAGCCCGCCGAGATCACGCCCCTGACCGCGCTGGTCCTCGCCGAGGCCCTGACCACCGCGGGCGTTCCGGACGGCGTTGTCAACATCGTCGTCGGCGATGGCCGGGAGGCGGGCGCGGCGCTGGCTCGGCACACCGATGTCGACATGATCTCGTTCACCGGCTCGACCGCGGTGGGTCGGTCCGTCATGGAGGCCGCCACCTCCAACGCCAAGCGTGTCCATCTCGAACTGGGCGGCAAGGCCCCCTTCGTGGTCTTCGACGACGCCGATCTCGAAGCAGCCGTCCACGGCGCGGTGGCCGGCAGCCTGATCAACGGCGGACAGGACTGCACGGCGGCGACCCGGGCGATCGTCCACGAATCGATCATCGACCGGTTCGTCGCCGGTGTCGCCGAGCTGTACGAGTCGGTGACCCTCGGGCCGACCGCGGAGGACGCGACGGACATGGGGCCGCTGAGCTCGTTCGCGCATCGCGACAAGGTCGCTGCGATGGTCGAGCGTGCGCGCGGCTACGCGACGATCGTCACCGGTGGCCGCGCAGGCGAGGGCAACTTGGCCGCGGGCGCCTACTACCACCCGACGCTCGTCGTCGGCGCTGGCACCGACAGCGAGATCTACCGCGACGAGGTATTCGGTCCCGTCCTGACAGTGACGCCGTTCCGCGATGACGACGAGGCCATCGCGCTGGCCAACGACACCCCGTACGGGCTGGCCGCGTCGGCATGGACCAACGACCTGCACCGCGGCCTCCGCGCCACCCGGGAGATCGTGGCCGGCTGTGTCTGGGTCAACGACCACATCCCCATCATCAGCGAGATGCCTCACGGCGGGGTCAAGCAGTCCGGATTCGGGAAGGACATGTCCTCGTACTCGTTCGAGGAGTACACCTCGATCAAGCACGTCATGTTCGACCTCTCCCGCGAACCGCGGAAGGATTGGCACCGGACGATCTTCCGGATCGACTAGTCACCTGCACGACGACATCGGCGGGCCTGCACCTCTGTGAGGTGTAGGCCCGCCGATGTCGTTCGCGACCGGGTGGCGTCAGGGACGCAGGACGTCCGTGCCCACGAAAGGCTGCAGCGCGACGGGCACGGTGACGCTGCCGTCGGCCTGCTGATGGTTCTCCAGGATCGCGACGATCCAGCGGGTGGTCGCCAGCGTGCCGTTGAGGGTCGCGGCGGTCTGCGGCTTGCCGTTCTCGTCCCGGTAGCGGGTGCCGAGCCTGCGGGCCTGGAAGGTCGTGCAGTTCGAGGTCGACGACAGCTCGCGGTAGGCCTGCTGGGTCGGAACCCATGCCTCGCAGTCGAACTTGCGCGCCGCGGACGAACCGAGGTCGCCGCCCGCGACGTCGATCACCCGGTACGGCACCTCGATGGCCGCGAGCATCTCGCGCTCCCAGGCGAGCAGCCGCTGATGCTCGGCGTCGGCATCCTCCGGCTTGCAGTAGGTGAACATCTCCACCTTGTCGAACTGGTGCACGCGGATGATGCCGCGGGTGTCCTTGCCGTGGCTGCCCGCCTCACGGCGGAAGCAGGACGACCAGCCCGCGTACCGCTTCGGCCCCTCGCTCAGGTCGATGATCTCGCTGGAGTGGTATCCGGCGAGCGGGACCTCGGAGGTGCCGACGAGGTACAGGTCGTCCTGCTCCAGGTGGTACACCTCCTCGGAGTGCTGGCCGAGGAACCCGGTGCCCTGCATGATCTCCGGCCGCACCAGCACCGGCGGGATCATCAGGGTGAAGCCGTTCGCGGTCGCCTTCTGCGCGGCCAGCTGTAGCAGGCCGAGCTGCAGCAGCGCGCCGTAGCCGGTCATGAAGTAGAAGCGCGCGCCGGACACCTTGGCGCCGCGCTCCATGTCGATCAGGCCGAGCGACTCGCTGAGCTCGAGATGATCCTTGGGCTCGAAGTCGAAGGACGGGAGCTCGCCGACGGTGTCGAGGGTGATGAAGTCGTCCTCGCCGCCCGCCGGTGCACCCTCCTGCACGATGTTCGAGATGGCGCGGGCCGCGGCATCGAGCGCGGCGTCCGCCTCGTGCTGCGCGGCCTCCGCGTCCTTGACCTTCTGAGCCAGTTCCTTCGACCCGGCGAGCAGCGCGGGCCGCTCCTCCGCGGAGGCCTGCCCGACCTTCTTGCCGAGCGCCTTCTGCTCCGCCCGGAGGTTGTCGCCGGCCAGCACCGCGGCGCGGCGGGCCTCGTCGGCCGCCAGCAGCGCGTCGACCAGGGCCGGGTCCTCGCCCCTGGTGCGCTGTGACTCGCGGACGACGTCGGGATTCTCGCGCAGGAACTTGAGGTCAATCACGACCACAAACCTTACTTGGTACGTGGGCACGGCCCTCAACGCGTGCAGGGGAAGGTTCGGCATCGGCGCGACCAACGGGCATGATGGACGAGATGTCCGACGAACACGCCAACGAACGCGACGCCTCCGGGCGGGGCGACGACGCGCGCCTCGACACCGAGGCGACCCGCGACTCGGGCACCCCTTCGGCGGACAAGCCCGGACACCATCTGTCGGCGACCATGACCCGGCGCGCACTGGCCGCGATCGCGCTCGGCGCGATCATCGCCGCCATCGCGACCGCGGTCTTCTCCGGAGGCTTCAAGAGCGAGAACGACCTCAGCACGCACGCCAACACCGGCGGCCCGATGTCGACCGGCGCGGTGTCGGGCAGCGCGTTCGGCACCGCCCATGCGGGCGACTGTCTGACCTGGACCGAGGACGACGCCAGCGACCTGGAGAAGGTGGACTGCTCTTCAGAGCACCTGTTCGAGGTCGCCTCCGAGGTGGACCTGAGCAACTTCCCCGGCACCGAGTTCGGCCCCGGATCGAAGTTCCCGGGCGTGCTCCGGTTCTCCCAGCTCCGCGACGAGCACTGCACCCCCGCGGTCAACGAGTACCTCGGTGCCAAGTTCGATCCGAACGGCAAGTTCAGCGTCGGCCTGATCAACCCCGGGGTCGCAGGCTGGGCGGCCGGGGAACGCACGCTGCGCTGCGGTCTGCAGTACTCGGGTACGACCGGCAACCCGCAACCGATCTACGGGACGGTGGCCGGGCAGGACCAGTCGAAGACCTGGGACGCAGGCACCTGCATCGGCATCAACCAGAACGTCCCCACGGACCCGGTCCCCTGCACGGACCCGCACGCCTTCGAGGTGATCTCGCTGGTCGACCTCGGCGCCAAGTTCACTGGCGGCTTCCCGGACATCCCGGACCAGGACAAATACCTCGAGGAGACGTGCACGCAGGCGTCGAACGAGTTCCTCGGCTCGCCGGACGCGCTGCGGAACAAGACCCTCACCCTGTTCTGGGACAACATCGATCTGACCAGCTGGCTGGCGGGCAGCCGGAAGGTCACCTGCTCGGTCGGCAAGGAGCTCGACACCGGCGGGTTCGCCTCGATCGTCAACTCGGCCAAGGGCGACATCTTGATCAACGGTGCCCCGCCGATTCCGCCGCCGCCGGTTCCCGAGGGCCGTTCGCTGCCCGTTCCGCTGCCGGGCGCGGGCAATTGACGTGACCGTGCAGATGACCGAGGCCCGCTTCGAGGAGCTGGTCTCCGAGGCGCTTGACCTCATCCCGGCCGAACTCGCCCGCGCGATTGACAACGTCGTGGTGCTGGTGGAGGACCGCGATCCCGAGGAACCCGGACTGCTCGGGCTCTATCACGGCATCGCGCTGACCGAACGCGACAGCCACTACGGCGGTTCGCTGCCGGACACCATCACCATCTACCGCGAGGCCCTCCTCGACGTCTGCGATTCCGAGGAACAGGTGATCGAGGAAGTCGCGATCACGGTGATCCATGAGGTCGCGCACTATTTCGGCATCGAGGAAGAGCGCCTGCACCAGCTCGGCTGGGGGTAGCGGGCGCGGTCGGCGAAATTGGTGGGAACCGGTCGGGCGCGCGCCGCGTCCAACCTCTTGACGACCAATCTCGGTGTCTGCGGATCGCCCCGCGGGCCCCGCTCCGCCGAGCCCTCAAGGAGGCCGCGACCATGTCAGGCCATGTGTATGTCGCTCCCGAAGCCCTGATCTCCGCCGCGACGCAGCTCGATGCCCTCGCGGCGCGCCTGGAGGCCACGGTCCGGGTCAACGCGCCTGCGCTGCACCTGGCGCCCGCGGGCACCGAAGAGGTCTCGGTCATGGTCGCCAACTCGTTCAACTCGGTCGCCGACAGCTTCCTGCCGTCCGCCGCCACCGGCGTCGCCGAGCTGCGGGTCGCCGCCGAAACCCTGCGCAAGCACGCCGCCGAGTACGAGAACCAGGACCATTCCCTTGGCGCCTCGCTCGCCGCGGGCATGTGAGCGTCCGACACCGGATCTGAGGAGACACCGATATGACCATGGGATTCACCGGCGTCGTCTGGATGCCTCGCGGGGCCACCTGGAACTCGACCGCCCTCAACGCGGGAGTCGGGCCTGTACAGCTGTCCGCGGCGGGCGTCGCCTGGACGAACATCTCGGCCGGCCTGCTGGACGCGTCCGCGACCATGACCAAGGTGATGGGTGAGCTGCGGGTGGGCTGGGAGGGGCTCGCCTCCGATGCCGCCCTCGCCAAGCTCATCCCGTTCACCGCCTGGACCGAGGAGTCCACGGCGATGGCGACGACGACGGCGGCCAAGGCGGCCGCCGCGGCCAGCACACACTCGGTGGCCCGGATCACCATGCCGAGCCTGCCCGAGATCGCGGCCGTCAAGACCGCGAAGGTGGTGGCGCACACCGTCGGGGGCTCGCTGGCCGGTGCAGGCGCCGCCGCGGAGGCCGCCGACCGGGCGATGGATCTGCGGGCGGCGCTGGTCATGGAGAGTTACGAGGCCGCCTCGACCGCGGTCTCGGTGCCGCAGAGCTTCACCCCGCCGCCGCCGTTGGCGACCGGCGCGCAGGCCCCTGGCGCGGGCACGCAGGAGGCGGTGCCCACGAACAAGGACGACATCGACTGGCGGACCAACCCGGCGGGCGCAGCGATGGCCGCGGTGATGGCGCAGGCGCAGAACCCGGCCGTGGTCAGCGCCGCCTCGCAGGCCGGCTCGATCGCAGGCGCCGGATTCAGCACCGTCACCTCGACCGCGACCTCGCTCGCTCCCGCCGCGGTGTCCGCGATCACCGGCGGTGGCTCCGGCCAGTCGTTCGGCGGCTTCGCCGCGAGTCCGACGGCGGGTGCCGGCACGGGCGGCCGTTCGGGCTCGGGGTCGGGGTCGGGCGCCACCCGCACCATGACCTCGGCCGGTGGCATGGGCCGCGGCGGCGCGGGCGGCTTCGGCGGCGGTGGCGCCGGGCGCGCCACGCTGCCCGAGGGTTGGGGACGCGGCGCCGGTGGCGGCCTCGGCGGCGGGGTCACGGGTGTGCCGGGCGCCTCGGAGGTGTTCGCGTCCGGAACCGCACGCGCGGAGGCGGCCATGGCGGCCGGTCCGCGCGGTGGCCAGCTCGGCGCCCCGATGATGGGCGGCGCGGCAGGCGGCGGGCAGGACGACGAGGAACACCACACCCCCGCATACCTGAAGAACTTCGAGCACTTCAGCGACGGCCGCGTCGTCATCCCCGCGGTCCTCGGCGCGGATCCCCAGGAGTACGAGCGGTGATCGACTCGGGCACCCTTTCCGCGCCGTCCCGGTTGGAGTCGGTCACGCTCGGCCTCGACGAGCTGGACCTGCTGGTCAACGTCCTCGGCATCGACGAGCTGCCGGTGGTGTTGAACGCGACGGCACGGTTCGACTCGGTGGCCGCGAGGGACGCCGCCTTCGACACCGCCCGGGTGTCCCTCGCCGAGCGCGGGCTCCTCGAGGCGGGCGCGGTGCACCCGGACGTCGCCGAATGGCTGCAGGTGCTGGCTCGTCCGTACTGGGAGGTGGCGCTGCGGTGGTATGTGCCTTCGGATGGTCGCTCCGCAGGCTCCGCTCCTGCCGAGGAGATCTCCCGGCTCTGCCTCGCCCACGGACCGACCGGATCGGTGCTCGCCCTCCGCGGGCCCGACTCGTATGTGCTGCAGCGCGCGGAGCATCCCGCCGGGGAACTGATGCTCGACGCGATCGGACGGCAGGCGCCGGTCGACCTCGGAGTGATCAACGCGCCGACCGAGCAGCTGGTCGCCGCGTTGGCGGACTGCGCCGACGCCAGGTCCACCGCGCGACGGCTTGCCGCGCTCGGAGTCGCCGACCAGGATGTCGTGACGGTCTCCGCCGCGCTGGCCTGCTGCCGGGAGCGCGCCGAGATCGTCGCGATCCGGCACGGCGACGGCAAGGTCGAACCGATCGGCGGTCCCGTGACGGTGTTCGACACCGACAGGGGCCGGATCGTCGGCACCTCGAGCGTCTCGGCCGACGGGGTGGCCTGGTCCACCCTGAGCGCGGGCAGCGATGCGCGGTTCCGTCAGGCCATCGACGTTCTGGTCGGCGCCGTCAGCTGACGGGTTCCGGCGAATACCGGCCCACTGCAACAGAAACCCGCATGCGCCCCGCCGATTCGGCGGGGCGCATGCGTCAGGCCGCCTCGGCGTAGGGCCGGGCCTCGCGTGCCGAGCGCAGGGCTGACCCCCACCATTCGAGCTGTTCGAGCATGTTCGCGCCCGCCGAGTGGCTGATCGCCGGGTCGACCGGCCTGCCACCGTCGAACACCGACGCTGCGCCATGGAAGCTGACGCTGTCGCGCACGCTCGTTGCGTGGAGTTCGGCGAAGACGAGGCGCAACTGCTCGACGGCGCGCAGCCCGCCGCCCTGGCCGCCGTACGACACGAATCCGACCGGCTTGGCCCGCCACTCCTCACGGAACAGATCGATGGCGTTCTTCAACACCGCGGGAAAGCTGTGGTTGTACTCGGGGGTGACGACGACGAAGGCGTCGGCCACGTCGAGACGCGCCCCGAGGGCCGCGACCGACGCACTCGGCTGGGCACCCCAGGCCGGGTGCGCCACAGGCAATTCGATGTCTGCGAGGTCGACGACGTCGAGGTCCATCGCCGAGACCGACGAGGCGAGGCCGGTGAACCAGCTCGTCACCGTCGGACCGAAGCGGCCGTCGCGGGTGCTGCCGGTGATGACGACGAGGCGAAGGGGTCGGGTCATGATCAGTTCTCCTTGGTGGGATGGGACGGGGCGGGACGGAGCAGCACGGCGACGGTCGCGGCGGATGCCGCACAGAGAGCCGCGATGCCGACGAGGGTGAATCGCCAGACGGTGGTGAGTGAGTCGGCGAGCAGGGCGGGATCGGGGCCACTCAGGTTTCCGGATGAAACCTGTTGCGCCAGAGCGTTATCACCGAGGGACACGCTCAGGAGCGAGACCATCACTGCGCCGACCAGCGCCAGGAGGACGGCATTGGAACCGCCTCGCACAGTGTTGAGCAGGCCCGAGGCCATGCCGACCCGATCCGGTGGCACGAGCGCCATGGCCCTCGCATCGATGATGCCGATGGCCAGGCCTGCGCCTACGCCAATGGTGACGAGGGGACCGAGGAGCCCCGCGGCGGAGATCCCCGGGTGCAGCACCAGCAGCCAGGCATTGCCGAGGGCCATCGCGGCCAACGCCGTGGTGATCACCAGGCGCGGCGACGCCCCGCCGTTGACCAGTCGGGCACCGAGCGAGGGGACCGCGATGATCGGGACCGTGAGCATCAGCATCACCGCACCGGCGCGGCCCGGCGAGATGCCGTTCACGCCCTGAAGGTAGGTCGGCAGCGTGACGAGCACGGCCGTCGAGCCGAGGGCGAGGCTGGCGCAGGCCAGGCACCAAGCGGCAAATTGCTTGTCCCGCAACAGATCGAGATCAAGCAGGGGGTGCGCCGCTCGCTTCTCGATCAGGACGAATGCGATCAGCAACACCACGCCCGCCGCGAACTGGGCCAGAAGCAGGGGGCTGAGGGAGGCCGCGCCGGGCAGCTGCGTGATCGCGAGCATGACGAGCCCGAGGCCGGCGATGAACGTGACCGCGCCACGCCAATCGATGCGTACGTCCGCGTCCGACCGGGACTCGCTCGCGAAGGCGGTGCCGATGAGTATCACCGATCCGAGGATCGCGAAGACAGAAAACGTTGCCCGCCAGCCGAGTCCGCCGATCAGCAGGCCCGCGATGGTAGGACCGACGGCCAGGCCGACGCCCGCCGCCGTGCCGACGGCAGCGAAGGCCCGCGTCCTGGCCGGCCCGTCGAAGGTGGCGGCGAGCAGCGCGCCCCCAGCCGCCATGATCCCGGCGGCGCCGACCCCGGAGACGGTGCGCGCCACGTCGACGATCCAGATGTTCGGCGCGGCGGCCACCGAGGCGGTCCCGGCGACGTAGACGAGTGCGCCGACACGCAGCACCCGGCGCCTGCCGAGCAGGTCTGCCAGTGACCCCGCGACGAGCATGAAGCACGCGGCCGAGAGGAAGTAGCCCGTGACAACCCACTGCAGGGGGCCGCCGGAGGCGTTCAGATCGGCACCGATCTCGGGCAGGGCAACGGTCGTCCCCGACATCAACATCGGCCCGATGACGGCGCCCAGCAGAACGACGCCGAGCGTGATCCGTCCGCCGGTGGGCTCGAGGACTTCCCGGGAGGCTTCGCGTGTCGTGGTCATAGCGGCAAAGGTACAACGATCGTTGCACTATGTAAAACGGTCGTTGTAAATTTGCTAGGATCAGCAGCATGAGCAGCCCAGACGCGACGGGCCCCCGACCCAGGGGCGGGTCCACCGAGAAGCGCAACGCGATCCTGCGGGCGGCACGCAAGGTGTTCGGCCGCGACGGCTACGCGCGGGCGAGCATCGACACGATCGCGGCCGAGGCCGGCGTCTCCACCCGGACTCTGTACAACCATTTCGGCGGCAAGGAGGCGCTGTTCACCGAGACCGTCACCGACAGCGCCACCGGGGTCTCCGCGGCCCACATCGCGACGGTGGGCCGACACCTCGACAACGTCACCGACCTACAGGAAGACCTCGTCGCCCTCGGGTTCGATCTGGTGATCAGCCCAGTACAGGCGGAGTTCGCAGACCATTTCGCGATGGTCCGACAGATCAACTCGGAGGCGGCGCACTTCCCCCAGGCGTCGCTGGAGGCCTGGCAGGAGGCGGGTCCCCGGCGCGTCCATCGTGAGTTGGCAAGGGGTTTCGAGCGGCTTCAGACGCAGGGCCTACTGCGCCCGGCCCGATCCGAGCGCATGGCGCAGCACTTCCTGGCCCTGGTCGGCACCGAGGTGCAGCAGCGCTCCGCCAGCGGTTCCGCTCCATTCGACGACGCCGAGATACGTGACATCGTCGAGGACGGTGTCCGAGCATTTCTCGGCGGCTATCTGCCGCAGGACCGCGGCGCGTCCGCCGAGTAGCCGGTGGCCGCTGGCGCGTTTGCCCATCGTTCCGGAATTGGTGTACGGCCGTTCATCTCCCAGTGCCACCGTTCACGAAGATCGGGAGCCGGCCGCGTTCTCGCCGCCTGAGGAGAGGGATGCAGCAGTGACCATTTCCGACACCGGTCGCGAACTCCAACCCGGAGCACGGCAACCGATGACGAATGGTCGGCGATTAGGGCTCGCGGTCGCGCTGATGGCGGCATGGCCGACCGTGGCATACGGCTTCGGCGCGCTTCCGTTGCCGGTCCTGCAGCCGCAGTGGTTCCCGCACCTCGGGGTGCTGGTGACAAATGCGCTGGCCGGAACCGTGGTTCTCGCGGGCGCCTGGAGCCTCGGACTGATCGGCCCCCAGGCGGGTAACGACAGAGGCCTCGGCAGGGCAGGGATTCGCGCGGGTTCGGGCCCGCGCAGCCACCTGTGGTTGCTGCCCTTGCTGGCCATCGCATTGTCTTATGCATTCATTGGCAAGGGCTCGACTCCGGGAATCACAGGGACACTCGGCTATCTGGCCAGTGCTGCGGTGGGCCTGCTCGCGGTCGGGGTGTCCGAGGAGTTGGCGTCCAGGGGGATTCCCCTCGGCCTGGCCGCACCGTCGGGCAAGTGGCGCAGCGTGCTCACCGTGGCCCTGATCTTCGGCCTCTGGCACGTCGGCAACTTCCTCTTCTTCGGGCAATCACTCGATGAGACCGCGTGGCAGGTGCTGGTGAGTGCCGTGTACGGGTTCGTCCTCGGGGCCGGCAGGCTGGTCGTCGGCTCGATCTGGCCCCTGGCCTTCTTGCACGGGCTGAACGACTGGATGCAACTGAACTCGCCTGGTGCGGCGCCCTTTTGGTATCAGGTGACCGTCATGGTGTTCGAAGTGATCTGGGGAACCGTGATGCTGACGGTTGCCGTCAGATCGCCCGTGATCACAGGCGAGTCTTCCCGCAGGGCTGAAACTCAGGCTTGATTGGCAATAGCGCTCGAACCCTTGCGGTAGAACGTATGTTCGATTAGACTTCGAACATGGATCTCGACGAGATGCTCACCGCGCCACAGGATGTGGCCGCGTGGCAGCTCGCCGACGCCGAACTCCTTCAGCTGATTCCCGAACTCTCGCTGCGGATGCGGCAGCTCGAGGCACTGCGCGTGCGCCTGATGCATCAGGTCGATCAACGGTGCGTGGCCGAACAGGTCGGGGCCTCGTCCCCCGGCAACTGGCTCGCCGGCGCGACCACCATGACGCCCGGCCAGGCGAACAAGATCGTCAGACTCGGACGGGAACTGGCCAAGCATCCGGAGGTAGCCGCCGCGTTCGACGCCGGAGAAACCGATTACGACCAGATCCGGGTGATCGTCGAACTCCTGAACAAGGTGCCCGACGGTGACGCCCCCGCCCGCTCCGACAACACCGCGACTGATACCGACAGTGACGCTTCCGGTGACGGTGATGCTGAGAATGTGTTCGACATCGTCGGAACCGACGCCACCCGAACCGAGGCCTGCGCCCGCTACCTGCTCTACGCAGCCCGCACCGAAGACTCCACGGTCCTCGCCCGCCGAGCCAAGGCACTCGAACTGATCCTCAACGGCGACAAGAAGAACCCCGACTCCGAGAACGCGGAACTCAACGAATTCCACGCCTCGCCCGGACTCGGGGGCCGCGTCCACCTCAAGGGACACCTCGACGCCGCCTCCGGCGAAGCCCTGCTGACTGCCTTGTCCGCGCTGTCCAAACCGCGCCCCGGAGCCGACAACCGCGACGGACAAACCAGCAAAGACCAACGCAAACCAGCCCAACGCCGAGCCGACGCCCTCACCCACATCGTGCGCTCATATCTGGACTCCGCGCAGGCGCCCGTCGAAGGCGGCGAACGACCCCACATCAACGTCTTCGTCGACGCCGACGACCTCGCCGCCACCACCGACCAGCACCACCATCACGAAAAGGGCCATCACCGCGGTCGTCGGCGCGGGCCGGCTTGGATGCCCTGGTTGGGGCCGATCTCCCTCGATCTCGCCGCCCAGATCTCCTGCGACGCCGACATCACCCCCATCACCATGGACTCCGACGGCAACCCGATCGACGTCGGACGCACCACGCGCCTGATCCCCCGCAAACTCCGCCGCGCCCTCAACTCCCGTGACTGCGGCTGCGCCTTCCCCGGCTGCGGACGGCCCGCCGCCTGGACCGAAGGCCACCATATTCAGCACTGGTCCAACGGCGGACCAACCAACCTGTCAAACCTGGTACTGCTCTGCCGCTTCCACCACACCACCATCCACCGCGGCGACTGGACCGTATCGATCGGCGACGACGGCCACCCCTGGTTCACCCCACCCACCTGGATCGACCCCCAACGAAAACCCATGCCGGCACACAACCGGCGCAACCAACTCCCCTTCGCCGCCTAGTGGCAAACCCACAGGGCACCGCCCGACACCACCCAGAAATGGGAGGCGTCGGCGGTGCCCTGCGCCGTGAACAAGTTCCTGCCTGCCCTCGACATCCGGGAGTACGGATGTTATTGATGAAGAGGCCGCGAAATCAGGGGAGCACAATGGTCACACCATTGAGCCGCGCGGGATCAGGCGAGCCTGTGCTGCTTTTGCACGGTTTCACGTTGTCCCATCACGGGTGGCACGGCGTGGTGGACAATCTCTCCAGTGATTTCGATGTGCTTGCACTGACGATGCCTGGTCATTGGGGCGGCCCTCGACTCCGACTTCGCGACCTCGGGGTCCGGGGCATCGCCGATGGAATCGAGCGCGAGCTCGACGCCATCGGCTGGGACACCTGCCACATTTCGGGCAATTCGCTCGGCGGGCTAGTGGGGTTCGAGCTCGAACGCCGCGGTCGCGCAAGGTCTCTCGCCCCGATCAATCCCGGTGGAGGATGGAAGAGATTCTCCTACACCGAGTTTCGCCTGGGAACTGAAGTATCCCTGAAGTACCCACTGGCCGTGACCTCGCGACTGCTCGGCGATCGGGCCGCGACTCGTGGCTTCTTTCAACGCCCGATCCTTCGCAAATGCAGTCGGGATATGTCGAACGTCAGCCCCGAGGACGCGGCCGATGTCATCCGCGCGGTGTCCCACTGCCCGGTCTACATGCCGATCCAGTTGGCATTCCTGCGCGACGGGCCCCTTACCGGACTCGAAAACGTCTCAGTGCCTACCTCATTGATCTTGTCGGAATTCGACACCTTCCTCACACGCGCGACCTGCATGCAGCGGCTGATCGATGAACTCCCCGACCACGTCGAGGAAGTCACCCTCCCGGGCGTCGGCCACATTCCGATGCTCGAGAATCCCGAGATCGTGGCCGATGCGCTCCGGACGCATCTATACAAGGCTACGAGGTGAATCCCGATCGGCCACATCACCGACCGGTCGACACGGCGCCGCGCCCCACCCCAACGCCACGGGGCGCCGCCGTGATTCGGTGGCGCCCCGCTCGGTTACGTTCCAAGCAATGCGTTGCGGCGATCGGTTACCTAGCAGGAGCTCCCCATGCATGGCTTCTCGCCGGCGAACAGCTTCGCGATGAACGGGGTGCTGTCCGGCACCGAGGCGGCCACCGTGCCGCCGTGATCGGTCGGGTAGGTGCGGAACGCGAACTCCACCCCGTTCGCGGTCAGATCGGCGACCAGCTTCAGCGTCAGCGGGATCGGGACGTCCATGTCCTGCTGACCCTGTGCGATGAGCAGCGGGCGGTCATACCCGCTCGTGGGCACGGTGAGGATCGAGCGGACCGCGTCCATGAACTCGGGGGTGTCCACCGAGCGCGAGAGCAGCTGCCCGATCCCGACGTCGGCGTACTTGGTGCGCGCGTCGACATAGCAGATCGAGGTCTCCACATCGGCGAGAATGCTGCGACCGAGGGGGCTGAGGTAGGAGTCGATGTCGACGTCCGGCCGTGCCGCCCGGAGCCCGTCGAGCACGTTGGCGATGTACACCGTGGTGCCCTTGAGCGGCAGCTTCGGGAACGCCGGGCCGCCCAGCGGCAGCGCCATCTCGATATTCGAGGGCGCACCGGTCGTCACCGCCCCTCGGTAGTCCAGCTCCGGGGCATAGCGGGTGGCGATGTTCGCGGTGAACAGCGTCGCGTGACCGCCCTGCGACTGCCCGGTGGCGACCCACTTCGTCGACAGCTCGGGCGTGACCGCGCGGGCGGCCCGCACCATGTCGATCACGCTGTGCGCGGCCGAGCGCCCGTCCAGGTAGGGATGCACGCCGGGGGTACCGAGCCCGACATAGTCGGTCGCCACCACCGCGTAGCCCTGGGCCAGCCAATGGCCGAGATGGGTCAACGCACGCTCGGTCGGCGGATTGACGCTGGGCGCGCACTGGTCCGCGACCCCGGTGGTGCCGTGCGCGTAGGAGATGACGGGCCAACCGCCCTCGGGTGGCGTCCCCTCGGGCAGGTAGACGGCTCCGGTGCTGAGCATCGGCTTGTCCTGCGGGCCCTTGGACCAGTACGTCAGCAGCGACGACGACGCGGTGCCGGGCAGCCAGCGATCACGCGGCAGTTCCTCGCTGCTCACGACGGAGCCCGGGGCCTCGGCCTCGCCGGCGACGGCCGCGGCCGGCGACACGGCCCACGTGGCGGCGACCAGAGTCACGCCCGCAGCCACAAGGGCGGTACGAAGTCGGTGGGTCATCACTCTCTCCTCACGGCAGTGCGCCCGGTCACATTCAGCGCCGGGCACACAGACCATAAAGTTAGACCTACCGATCGGTCAAGCAATCTTCCAGCCGCGGACCCGCGCATCGAGATCGTCGACGAGGAACGCGAATGCCCGGTCCACCCGCGGGCGGTCACCGGTGGCGAGCAGGTCCATCGACAGGCCCCTGATCTGGGCGAGGATCAGGGTGGCCAGCTGCGGCACCTGCGCGTCCGGGCAGCCGGCCCCGCGCAGGCCGTGCTCGAGGACGGCCAGCCACTGGCCGACGAAGTGCTCGAGAAAGCGCTCGTGCCCTGCCGGATCGAGCAGGGCCTGCACGTAGATCTCGAGCATCACCCGGAACCGCGGCAGCGTCTCGGGCGCCGTCCGCGCGTCCCACCAGGCGGTGAGCAGGGCGATCGGATCGGCACCCGACTCGGCCAGCAACTCCGCGGGGATCGACTCCCCCCGCATCCCCTCGATCACCTCGGCGAGCAGGTTCTCCTTGCTGCCGAAGTGGTGCAGCAGCGACGCATGCGACACCCCGACCGCCTTCGCCAGCGGGCGCATCGACAACTCCCCGACCCCATTGGCGATCACGTACTCGGTCACCGCCGCGAGCAGCTCGTCCCGCCGGCCGGCGTACCGCAGGGTGCGCTTGTCCACACGATCGGACTCGGGCACCGCGTCAGCCCATCGGGTCGTCGGGCCCGGCGCTGGCGAAGGGTTCGAAGGGCGGCACCAGCAACCCCCACCGCACGCATCGCCAGCCACCGTCCGCGGTGGGCACCAGCTCCACGGTCTGGGTGTTGTCCAGGTGCGTGTTCGCGGAGAAGACGCCGTTGATGCCCGCGAGGTGCGCCGCGACCAGGCGGATCGCGGCGCCGTGGCTGACCACCAGCACGTCGCCCGAACCCGGCTCGGCGGCGTCGTCCACCGAATCCTCGAGGAACTCCTCGCGCAACGAACTCAGCACCGGCACGTAGCGCTCGAGGATGTCGTACCCGGACTCACCGCCCGGCACCCGCACACCGAGGTCCCCGGCGTGCCAGGAGTGGTAGACCTTCATGAACAGCTCGTGCGACTCGCGGTCCGAGCGGTCCTCCAACTCCCCGGCCTGCGCCTCGTGGATGCCCTCACGCACCTGAGTCGCGATGCCCGATTCCCGCTCGACGAACTGAGCGGTCTGCCTCGCCCGCAACGCAGGCGAGGCCACCAGGGCGCGCGGCACCCTTCCTGCCACCGAGAGCCCGAAGGCCTGGGCCTGACTCTCCCCGAACTCGGTGAGCCGGGCCCCCGGCAGCCGGGTGTCCAGCCGCCGCTCGACGTTCGCCTCGGTCTGGCCGTGGCGAACCAGGATCAGCTTGCCCATGCCGTCACCTCCCGTCCGATTCGCCGGACCGTATCCGGCGCAACCACTCTGTCGCCTCCTCGTCCGACGGCGGCCGCACCCCGCCGGGGGTCGCGGCAGGCCACGAACCGAGGAAACGCACGTCGTGCTTGCGATGCAGGGCCTTGAGCGCCTCGGCCACCGCGGTGTCCTCGAGGTGCCCGATGCAGTCCAGGAAGAACCTGTACGTGCCGAACTCGATACGGGTCGGCCGGGATTCGATCCGGGTGAGATCGATTCCGCGGGTGGAGAACTCCGCCATCGCACTCACGAGGGAACCGGGTTCGTTGTTGAGCTGCAGAACCACCGCGGTGCGGTCAGCGCCGGTGGCCGCGGGAACCGGAGCCGGGCGCGTCACGAGGACGAAACGCGTTCGCGCGCCGTCGAAGTCGGCCACCGAATCGGCGAGAACGCTGAGCCCCAGTCGTTCACCGGCCAGCGCGGTGGACACAGCGGCATCGGCGATCCCCGCCGCGACATCCTCCGCCGCACCGGCATTGGAGGACGCAGACTGGACCACGGCGTCCGGGAGCTTGCGCTCGATCCACATGCGCACCTGCGCGCCCGCGACGGGGTACGCGCGGATGGTGCGCACCTGGTCGAGGGTGGTCCCGGCGCGACCGAGGATCGTAAAACTCACGTCCAGTTCGGTTTCCGCGACGATCTGTAGCCGCTCGTCGGACGCCAGCGCGTCGAGGGTCGGGGGCACCGGCCCCTCGACCGAGCTCTCGATCGGGACGACAGCGCCGTCGACGCGACCCTCCCGGACGAGCGCGAGCGCGGCAGGCGGGCTGGGGGCGGACACTCGCTCCACCGGACCGTCGAAGGCCCCACCCGATTCCATCTGGGCGAGGGCCATCTCGGTGAACGTTCCGGACGGTCCGAAGTAGGCGATACGAGGCACACGACAAGGTTACTCACCTGCCGCGATACGAGCCGGGGTTCAGGGCGCAGCGGTGGCCGTGATTCCGTGTGCCGCCAGGTGACGCTCCGCCTCCTCGGCGTCGTCGACCTCGATGCTCAGCAGCACCGTGCGAAGCGCCTCGGCGGCGTCCTGGTTCAGCCCGGCGACCCGGCTCGGGTCCGGGGTGACGAACGCGGTCCGGACGTCGTCCCCGCGCAGGGCCGCAACCGTGGCCGCGAGGATCGCCAGCGCCTCCGCCCCTGAGGTCGCCCTGGCCACGAAGCCCGCATCGGAGTGCGCGAGGACGGCCAGGAAGTCGGCCACCTCGTCGGGGCTCGGACCCGCGCGCAGTCCGGGATGCGCGCCCGCGTCGGCGATCCGAGTGGCGACCTCGGCCGCCCAGCCGGCCTCCGAGTCGTCGTCGGGGGCGACGAACACCGCCAGGGGTGCCGACAGCGGGTGTGGGTTCGACTCCCCTGGTTGCGTCAGCTCGATGGCGTCATCGAGCTGTTCCAGGCTGCAGTCGAGGTCGAAGCGTGCGACCGCGGGCCCGTCCGACGCGAGGGTGTCGGGCGCGACGTCGAGCGACACGACGACGGAATCGCCCGAGCCCGAGCCCGAGCCGAGTGCGCTCGCCGCCAGCACCGGGGGACCGAAGATCGCGCCGAGGCGCCTGCGCGACACCGCGGCCGCGTCCGGGCACCGCTGCGAGAGCAGGCCCGCGAAGGGCGGCTGCCGGTCGTTCGGCGTCGGCGAATGAAGGGTGAGCAGGGTGGACACGGCCCCAACCGTAGTCGCCGCGTACGGAGATCTTGCGGGCCATCAGGTCCTGCCGTAACTTAGGCATGGCTAACCTACTGTGATCGGCATCTCCGTTGCCCCGACCGAACGAAGCGAGCGCCACATGACTGCTGCCACAACCACCCAGGGTCCGTCGACCGCGGAGCGGGTCCGCAGCGCCTGCGCCCGAGCCCAGCAGGCGGTGCTGGCCATCGACGGCAGCGATCCTGTCGAGGTCTCCGTTCAGCACCTGCGGGCCTGCGGCGACGTCGTGCTCACCGTCCGCACCGACTCGGTGGCCACCGCACTGACCTGGCAGGCGGGGCGAGCCGGGCTGCCAGCGGTGCTCGAGCTCACCGACCTGACCCCGCTCTCCCTGCGGGAACCGGTGCGGTCGCTGGTCTGGCTGCGCGGCGCCCTGCACCCGGTGCCCGCCGAGGCCTCCCGCGCGCTGGCGGCCGCCGTCGCCGACGAGCGCCCGGACCCCGCGTTGCTCGACGTCGGGCACACCACCACGCTGCTGCGACTGATCCTTGACTCGGCGGTCGTGGCCGATTCGCACGGCGCGGAGCCGGTGCCGGTGGACGCGCTGCTCGCCGCCCGCCCCGACCCGTTCTGGGAGGTCGAGGGCCCCTGGCTCGAACACCTGGAGTCCGACCACGGCGAACTCGTCGACCAGCTCGCCGGCCGACTGCCGCGGGCGCTGCGGACCGGCCGCGTCCGGCCGCTCGGCATCGACCGTTACGGCATCCGGCTGCGTATCGAGGGCGAGACGGGCGACAGCGACGTCCGGATGGCCTTCGCCCAGCCGGTGGACGACGTGTCCGAGCTGAGCCGCGCCCTGCGCCTGCTCGTGGGCTGCCCTTTCGTGAACGGTCTGCGCGCCCAACGCTGACGCGCGGCATACCCTCACCGGTGTGACCCGGTTCGACGCCTGGCTCCGGCCTACCCCGCCCCCGCAGACCGAACCGCCGCTCGACGCCGCTGGCCGTCGCGCACTGTGGCTCGAGATCACCATCGTGCTGCTGGTCACCTTCGGGCTCAGCGGGCTGTCCGGCATCCTCTCGCTCATCGAGGACGCGCTCGCGCCCGGCGGACTCGCCGACCAGACGGTGGCACTGAACGCCTCCCGATCCGAGCACGGCTGGATCGACCTCGGCCGCCAGCTGCTCGGCATCGTCAGGCTCTGCGCCTGGTCCGCGCTCGGCCTGTACCTGCTCTGGCGCAGCGGCCTCGGCCCCGCGAAGATCGGGCTCGGCCGGCCGCGAGCCCGCGCCGACGTGCTGCCGGGCGTGGGACTGGCCGCGCTGATCGGACTGCCCGGACTCGCCCTCTACCTGGTCGCCAACGCCGTCGGCGCGAACCTGACCGTGCTGCCGAGCACCATCGAGGAGCACTGGTGGCGGCTGCCCGCGTTGCTGCTGTGGGCGCTCGCGAACTCCGGCGCCGAGGAGGTGCTGGTCGTCGCGTACCTGATCTCGCGGCTGCGCAGGCTCGGCTGGGGCGAGAACTCGTCGCTGCTGGCCTCCTCGCTGCTGCGCGGCAGCTACCACCTCTATCAGGGCCTCGGCGGCGGCATCGGCAACGTCGCGATGGGCCTCGTCCTTGGCCGGTACTGGCAGCGGACCAACCGGCTGTGGCCGCTGATCGTCGCGCACTGGCTGATCGACGCGGTCGCCTTCGTCGGGTACACCGCCCTACGTGGCCACGTCTCCTGGCTGCCCTGACCAGTAGAGTCGAGCCGTGAACGGCGAGGATCCCCAGTACCGCGACCCCCGCGATCCGCGGCAGGGTCGCGGTGTGCCGCCGCGCGGACCGCAACCCCAGCAGGGCCGTCCGGTGCCCCCACAGCAGGGCCGTCCGGTCCCGCCCCAACAGGGCCGTCCGATTCCCCCGCAGCAGGGCCGTCCGCTACCGCCGCGGCAGGGCCAGCCGATGCCTCCGCGGCGTGTGCCGCCGCCCCAGGGCCAGGGCAGGCCGATGCCCCCCGGCCCCGAGGGCACCCAGGTGATCCGCCGCGACGGTCGCCGAGCCGAGCCGACGCAGGGCGCGCGTGCCTGGTCGCAGGCTCCCGAGCCGTCGCCACAACACGGTGTCCGCCCGGGCGCGACGGAGCCGACCAGGGCCCACCGCCCCCAGGGCGGGTCGCCCTACGCACCGCCCCAGAAACCGGAGCCGTACGCCGACCCGTACCGCAGGCAGGCCGACCGCGTCGGCCCTCCGGTCCAGCCGCCCCGCCGAACCGGTCCAGCGGCGCCTCCCCCGCAGCCGCCCCGGCCGGCGAAGACACGCCGGAAGGCGAACTGGGGCCGCCGAATCGGGCTCGTCCTTGCGGCACTGCTGGTCCTCGTCGGCGGCTCCGTCGTCTACCTGGACCGCGGGCTGAACCGCATCGACGCGCTCGCCGACTACCCCGGCCGGATCGGCGACACCCCGGGCACCAACTGGCTGCTGGTCGGATCCGACAGCCGCACCGGGCTCACCCCGGAGCAGGAGCAGGAGCTGGCCACCGGCGGCGAGCTCGACTCCAAGCGAACCGACACGATCATCATCGTGCACATCCCCAAGAGCGGGAAGTCCACGATGGTCTCCATCCCGCGCGACTCATACGTGACCATCCCCGGCTGGGGCAAGGACAAGATCAACTCCTCGTTCTCCGGTGAGGACGGCGGTCCCCAGCTGCTGGTGCAGACCGTCGAGGAGGCGACCGGGCTGCGGATGGACCACTATGTGGAGATCGGGTTCGGCGGGTTCGCCGGCATCGTCGACGCCCTCGGCGGCATCAACATCTGCGTGCCATATCCCATCGACGACCCACTCGCCGGCATCAACCTGCAGCCCGGCTGCCAGGACCTGACCGGCGCCCAGGCGCTCGGCTTCGTGCGGACCCGGGCCACCCCCCTCGCCGACCTCGACCGGATGAAGAACCAGCGCGCGTTCATGTCGGCGCTGTTGGACAAGTCGACCAGCATCGGCACCCTGATCAACCCATTCCGGCTCTGGCCAATGGCGACGAAGACCGCGGAGTCGGTGCAGGTGGACGAGGACGACCACCTGTGGAACCTCGCGGGGCTGGCCTGGGCGATGCGAGGCGGCCCGATCGCCACCACCGTCCCGATCGCCGGCTTTGAGGACGTCGACGCAGGCAACGTGCTGATCTGGGACCGCGAACGCGCCTCCGAGTTCTTCGGCGCGCTTGCCGAGGATCGGCCAATCCCGGAGTCCCTGATCACGACCGGTCCCTGAGCGGGTCGCGCAGCCCTGCGGACAGGTCCGCGCCGGTAATCTTCACGACCATGACCAACTCCCGGCAGCGCAGCGAGTTCCACGACCTCCTCAGCGAACAGGTGCGCAACGAGTTCACCGCCTCGCAGCAGTACATCGCGGTCGCGGTGTTCTTCGACGGGTACGACCTCCCGCAGCTGGCGGCGCGCTTCTACGGGCAGGCCAACGAAGAACGCAACCACGCGATGATGATGATCCAGTACCTCATCGACAACGACCTGGAGGTCGCGATCCCCGGGATCGACGCCGTGGTCACCGAATTCGACTCGGTGCGCGCGCCCGTCGAGTTGGCGCTCGAGCAGGAGCGGCAGGTCACCGACCAGATCACCAAGCTCGCCCGCACCGCCCGCGACACCGGCGACTATCTCGGCGAGCAGTTCATGCAGTGGTTCCTCAAGGAGCAGGTCGAGGAGGTCGCCTCCATGACCACCCTGCTCACCATCGTCGACCGGGCGGGCGAGAACCTGTTCGCCATCGAGGATTTCGTCGCGCGGGAGATGAAGTCGCCGGTGGCGGCCGATTCAGGCGCTCCGAAACCTGCAGGCGGCGCCATTTAGGCTCGGCTCAATTAGGTTTCACTCAATTAGGGAATACTCCCCTCAATAAGGCTCGACTTGGATGACATGCGGCCTGACCAGCTATATCGTTTCGCCGCATGAGCGATTCCGCAGATACTCAACGGACCAAATTCCATGCGCTCCTGCACGATCAGATTCGCAACGAGTTCAACGCCTCGCATCAGTACATCGCTACGGCGGTCTTTTTCGACAACGCGGATCTGCCCCAGCTGGCCAAGCATTTCTATTCGCAGGCCGTCGAGGAACGCAACCACGCGATGATGATCGTCCAGTACTTCCTGGATCGGGACATGACCGTGGAACTGAGTGGCGTCGACGCGTCGAAGTCCTACTTCGAGAACACCCGCGAACCGATCGCGCTGGCCCTCAAGCAGGAGCAGGTGGTGACCGAGCAGATCATCCAGCTCGCGAGCACCGCCCGCGAGGAGGGTGATTACCTCGGCGAGCAGTTCATGCAGTGGTTCCTCAAGGAGCAGGTCGAGGAGGTCGCCTCCATGACCACCCTGCTCGCCATCGCCGATCGGGCAGGCGACAACCTCTTCCACCTCGAGGACTTCGTGGCCCGCGAGATGAACAGCGTGGGCGACACCTCGGGTGCGCCGCCCGCCGCGGGCGGGTCGATCTAGACCCGGTCTAGCCGGACGCAGCATCGCGGCCGAGGGTGTGGCCGCACACACCCTCGGCCGCTTTGCGTTTCAGCGGAGTCGGGCGGCGACACCCAGCGCCCGGCACAGCGCCTCCAGCGCCCCGGCGAAGGCGTGCTCAGCGGGGGCCCCGTACCCGACCACCAGGCCGTCCCGCGGGGCGTCGCGCGCATCGGGGTGCCGGAAGGTCGACAGTGCGCCCACCGCAAGGCCTTCCGCGGCAGCGGCCGACAGGACCCGCGCCTCGGCGCCCGGCGGCAGCTCCAGCACCGCGTGCAGACCCGCCGCGATGCCCGTGACCCGGACTGCGGGAGCCCGATCTACGAGGGTGGCCACCAACTGGTCGCGGCGCCGGTGATAGCGGCCGCGCATCAGCCGGATCTGGCGGTCGTATCGACCCGAGACGATGAAGTCCGCGAGCGTCAGCTGATCGGGCACGCTGACCCAGCGCTCCCAGATGCCCTTGACCTCCAGCACGGGGTCGACGAGGCGGTCGGGCAACGCCATCCAGCCGAGGCGCAGCGCGGGCGAGAGGCTCTTGCTCACCGAGCCCAGGTACACCACCCGTTCGGGGTCCAGATCCTGCATCGCCCCGACCGGCTGGCGGTCGTACCGGAACTCGCCGTCGTAGTCATCCTCGAGGATCAGCCCTCCCGACCGGCTCGCCCAATCGACCGCCGCCGCACGGCGTTCCGGGTGTAGCGGCCCACCGATCGGGAACTGGTGGGCGGGCGTGAGCAGCGCGGCGGCCGCCCCCGACCGCGCGAGCTCGCCGATCAGCGCGCCGTCCGAGTCGACGGACAGCGGCACCGTGCGCACCCCCGCCGCACCGAGCAGCTCCCGGTGCACGTGCAGGCCATGTCCCTCGACCGCGACGGCCCCACCCAGCAGCGGGGCGAGCAGGGTCAGAGCGTGCGCGGTGCCCGCGCAGACGACGATGCGGTCCGGGTCCGCGCGCACGCCGCGGGCGCGGGCCAAATAGTCCGCGAGGGCGTTTCGCAGCTCCGGCCGCCCCCTCGGATCGCCGGGGCCGAAGGCGTCGCTCGGGGCCGCCGTCAGGGCGCGCCGCGCGGAGGCCAGCCACGCGGTCCTCGGAAACGAGGCGGCATCCGGGGAACCCGGCATCAGGTTGTGCACGGGCCGGACCGGCGGGGCGGGCCGCGGCGTCCTGGGGTCGGCAGCGGGCGCGGCCCTCGGGGCCACCCGGGTGCCCGAGCCCCGGCGGGCGGTCAGCCAGCCCTCCGCGACCAGCTCGGCGTACGCGTCCGCGACGGTGTTCCGCGCGATGCCGAGATCCGCGGCCAGCGTGCGCGAGGGCGGTAGCAGTGCACCCGGCGCCAACCGTCCGGAGCGGATGTCCTCCCGGAGGGTGGCCATCAGCGACGAGCGGAGGCCGCCGCGACTGCGGAGGTCGAGGTGTAGATCCAATCCAGAATTGGCCCATGATTCCACCCCTGAATTGAACCACTCATTCGGTCCATTACCCGCCTAGAGTCATTCCCATGACGACAACCGAGACAGCACAGCGGGTCAACATCTTCAAGCAGTCCCCCGAGGTCTACCAGGCGATGATCGCTCTCGACGCCGCCGCCAAGAAGGGCCTCGACCCGGTCCTCGTCGAGCTCGTGCTCACCCGTGCCTCACAGATCAACCACTGCGCCTGGTGCCTGGACATGCACACCCAGGACGCCCGCAAGGTCGGCATCAGCGAGCAGAAGCTCTACCTGCTCAATGCCTGGGAGGAGGTGCCTGGCCTGTACACCGAGCGCGAGCGCGCCGCCCTGGCCCTCACCGAGGCGGTCACCGTGCTGACCGACGGCTTCGTTCCGGACGAGGTGTACGCGCGGGCCGCCGAGCAATTCGAGGAGCGGGAGCTGTCCCAGCTGATCGCCGTCATCTTCACCATCAACTCGTGGAACCGGATCGCGGTCAGCACCCGCCGCGTCCCGCCGATCCGCTGAGCGCACGCCCCTGAGAGGAATCGAGAAGTGAAAGCTGTTCGGATCCAGGAGAACCGAGGCGCGGACAACCCGGAAGCGCTCGTCCTCGAGGAGGCGCCGTACCCGCAGGCCGCGACCGGCGACGTGATAGTCCGGGTACGCTCCGCCTCCTTCGTCCCGGACGAACTCGACTGGCCGGGGACCTGGACGGACCGGGCAGGCCGTGACCGGACCCCGAGCATCCCAGCCCACGAGGTCGCCGGTGTCGTCAGCGAGATCCCCCACGGCACCACCGGATTCGAGATCGGCGACCGGGTGTTCGGCCTGACCGACTGGCATCGCGACGGCGCCGCCGCCGAGTTCGTGGCCGTGGAGGCCCGCAACCTGGCCACGATTCCCGAGTCGATCGGATTCCGGGAGGCCGCCGCACTCCCCCTGGCGGGCCTCACCGCCTGGCAGGGACTCTTCCGGCACGGCGGGCTGACCTACGGCGATGCGTCTGGGCGGACGGTCGTGGTGCACGGCGGCGCAGGCGGCACCGGCTCGCTGGTGGTCCAGCTCGCTCATGCCGCGGGGGCGCGGGTCATCGCGACCGGCCGGGCGGCGGGCGAGGAGCAGGCCCGCGGTCACGGCGCGGACGACTACGTGACGCTCGACTCCGGCGGCCTCGACGAGACCCGGTTCGGTCCGGTGGATCTGGTGTTCGACACGATCGGCGGGGAGGTCCTGGCCCGGTCGGCCGCGCTCGTGCGGCCCGGCGGCACGCTGGTGTCGATCACGGCGCCGCCCCCGGTCGCGCCGGTCGACGGTCGCGCGGTCTTCTTCATCGTCGAGCCCGACCGACACGAACTCGGGGAACTCGCGCGGCTGGCCGAGCAGGGAGTACTACGCCCCCACGTCGGCGCCGCCTATCCGCTCGCCGAGGCGCGGACCGCCTTTCTCGCCAAGCGACGGGGGATCCCCGGCAAGGTCGTCCTCGACGTCTGAGGAATGCGGCTGCGCCGCCCGTGAGCGCTTGACGAGTCCCTGGACTCCATGAGCACGCACGGGCGGCGCAGCCGCCTCTGATCAGCGGAGTGTGACCTGGCGGGCGCGCAGACCGTCGCGCGAGCGCAGCTCATCGGAGGTGAGGGGCGCGTCGACGGCCAGCGCGTCGGCCAGCCGCAGCCCGAGCTCGGCCGTCGCGGGCGCCCACTCCTGGGCGTGCCGCTCGGGGTCGAGATCGAACACCGGCACCAGCAGCCCGTGGGTACGGAACGAACCGGCGTACCGCGACCCCTCGCCGAGGTGCAGTCCACCGGCCGCATGCACGCGGGCCAGGGCCAGCATCAGCTGGTCCTCGTCCTCGGGCCGCACCCAGCGCAGGTGCGCCTTCTCCCCGGCGTCGACCCACCACGCGGCGACGATGCCCTCGCCGTCGAGGCGGGCGGACGGCATGATCACCGAGTTGGCCTGCTCGACGGTGGCGGCGACCTCCGGGGCGGGCGTGACGCCCTCCGGGATCCACCAGTTGAAGTCCTGGTACACGCTGATCTCGAGCAGCGTGTCCGCCTCGATCACGTCGCCGAGGCGCGGTCCGCCCGGCTGTGCGTCGGTCGCGGCGAGGGACTGCCCCGGCTCCGCGGTGGCGGCCCAGTTGACGGCGGCGGCCAGATCGGCCGAGAGATCGGCGGACTGGCCGGGCACCTGCAGGCCGACGAAGCCGGTGGCTGCGGCGGCGGTGCCGCCAGATTTCGCGGCCGTTTCGTCGCGGACGAGGCCCGCCACCGCGCCGGGCAGCACGGTCGCGGCCACGACCGTGCGCTCGCCGCCGGTCAGCGGCAGCGTCGCCGTCGCGGACGGGACGAACTCGCGCATCGCGACGAGATCACACTCGGCTGCCAGTCCCTCGAAGGGGCGCGGCACCGCGGCGGCCGCGGCGCTCTCCTGGGCAGCGCGGCGCTCGGCGAGCTTCGCCGCGCGGTTGCTGCCGGGCTTCGGACCACTGTTTCTTTTGCTCTTACCCACGTCGGGAAACCTACACGTCGCGGCTACTGAGCGAGCCACTCCTTGGTCCGGCCCGGATGGTTGGTGGCGATCCAGCCGACACCGAGCTCCCGGCACAGCTGCACGTCGTCGAAGTCGTCGACCGTCCAGCAGTACGTGGCCCTGCCCGCCGCGGCCGCCCGGTTCACGATCTCGGGGTGCTCGCGCAGCGACTTGATGGACGGGCCGACCGCGGTGGCGCCCACGGTGGTCGCCGCGCCGCCACCCAGGTATCGGGACGACTCCCCGAGCAGCACCGTGGGCAGCAGCGGCGCCGACCGCCGGATCCGCCAGACCGCGGCCGCCGAGAACGACATGATGACGGCACGGGAGTGGTCCGCGGACGGGGGTGCGGACAACCCGAACCGGGACAGCTCCGCGAGCACCTTGCTCTCCACCAGCCCGCCGAATCGGACCGGGTGCTTGGTCTCGATGAAGAGCTTGGTCGGGCGGCTCGTGTGGTCGAGAACCAACGTGATCAGCTGGGCAAGGGTGAGAACCGGCTCCCCGTTGGCACCGAACTCGAGCTCGTTGAGGTGCTTGAGCGTCATCTCGCTGACCAGCCCGGTGCCCGTGGACGTGCGGTCGACGCGCCGGTCGTGCACGCACACCAGATGCCCGTCCCGGGTCAGCCGAACGTCGCATTCCAGCCCGTCGGCGCCCTGGTCGAGGGCCAGCTCGTACGCGGCGAGGGTGTGTTCGGGCAGGGCGGCGGATGCGCCGCGGTGCGCGACGACGCGGGGCTCGGGGGTCACGGCGCCCCCGCTTCCACGCGCTCCGGGGTCCGGGCGGGTTCGGCAATCCCGGCGGGCTCGGTAGCCTCGGCAGTCCCGGCGGGTGCGGCGGGTGCGGCGGGCTTGGCCGACTCGGGTACCGCGACGAGCCAGCGGGTCAGCTCGCGCTGCTTCCCGGTCGGGCTCAGACCCTCGACGCGGTGGATGACCAACAGCGTCAGCACCGCGACCGCGACCGCGACCAGATCGGTGACCGCCGCGAGCAGCACCCCGTCGGCCTGCGCCTGCAGCGAGTCCAGCCCGCGCCACCACAGATTCACCACGAACAGCACACCGCCGCACGCCCAGGTGACCCACCACACCCGGAACAGCTTGCGTGTCTGCGGGTCCGGCTCGTCCAGCTCGGTCAGGAACACCCCCGGCATGGCCAGGTTCACCACCGGGACCAGGCAGCCGAGGGCGAGCGTCGACGGGCGGCGCGGGTCGACGTGTCCGCTACGGGCGAAGGCGCGTCGCCGGGCCCCCACCAGCCAGGCGACGGTGGCCACGGCGGCGCACACTGCGACGATCGGGGCGAGCAGACCGGCCGCGGAGACCAGCCCGTCGGACACCGCGAGCAGCCCCGGCCCGATCAGCGTGCTCCGGTTCCGCAGCAGCAGCCCGTAGCGGAACAGTTCGGCGAGCGCGGCCAGCGCGAACAGCGCCGCCGTCGCGCTCAGCAGGGCGGGAGCCAGCTCGGCGAGCTGCTCACGACGCCCGGCCACCGGTTCCCGGTCGGGAGCGGGGGGCACGTCGTGCAGGCCCCATCGGGGCATCTCGCGGTAGGACGGCGGGCCCGGTTGGGCCGGGGTCCGGGCCGGGCGGACCCGGCTCGTCGCCGCCCCTGGCCGTCGGGCGACCCATCGGAAGTTGCGCAGGTTCGGCGGTTCCGGGCGCGCCGGATCCGTCGGTGAGAGCAGCACGCCGTGGCACCGCGGGCACCACTGCGCCGGGCCCCCGACAACCGGCCATCGGGCGGCGCAGCGGGCACAGACCTGAACGGTGCTCATCTAGTAGATCTTTGCCGACCCGCCGCCGTCGGCGGTCAACGGCCGGCCACATTTCTGCCAGGCCACCATCCCGTCGACGACGTTGACCGCGTCGAACCCGACCTGGTTGAGGTATTCGACCACCCGCTGCGACCGCCCGCCGGAACGGCACACCACGTACACCTCTGCGTCCATGTCGATCTCCGCCATCCGCGCGGGCACGTCGACCATCGGGATGTGCAGGGCACCGGGCGCATGCCCGTCCGCCCACTCCTCGTCCTCGCGCACGTCCAGCAGGATCACCGAGTCGGACAGCTCGGCCGGTACCTCCGCAGCGGGCACCGAGGGCACATCACCAAAGCTCACGCCATCGATACTGTCACGTTCCGCGGCGGCTCGTCGGCGGAGGCGGGAACGGTTCCCGGCGCGCGGGGGGTGCCCGCGTTGTGGTGCATGCGCGCCCGCGCCGGATACGGCAGGCTGGCACGCATGGAGCTGAGAATCTTCACCGAACCGCAGCAGGGCGCCACCTACGGGCAGTTGCTGCGCGTCGCGCAGGCCGCCGAGGACCTCGGCTACGGCGCCTTCTTCCGATCCGACCACTACCTGGCGATGAACTCCGACGGGTTGCCCGGCCCCACCGACGCCTGGATCACCCTTGCCGGCCTCGCCCGCGAGACGTCCACGATCCGGCTCGGCACGCTGGTCACCTCCGCGACCTTCCGCTACCCGGGGCCGCTGGCGATCAGCGTGGCCCAGGTGGACGCGATGAGCGAGGGCCGGGTGGAGTTCGGCATCGGCGCCGGCTGGTACGAGGAGGAGCACCTCGCCTACGGCATCCCCTTCCCGTCACTGAAGGAGCGTTTCGACCGGCTCGAGGAGTCGCTGGCGGTGATCACCGGCATGTGGGAGACGCCGGTCGGCGGGTCCTTCTCGTTCGACGGCGCGCACCACCGCATCGAGGATTCGCCTGCGCTGCCGAAGCCGTTCCACCACGCCGGGCCGCCGATCATCATGGGCGGCATGGGCAAGCGCCGCACCCCCGAGCTGGCGGCCCGCTACGCCGACGAGTTCAACCTGCCGTTCGTCTCCCTCGACGGCACCGCCACCCAGTTCGAGCGGGTGCGCCAGGCCTGCCGCGTGATCGACCGCGACCCCGCCGAGCTCACCTACTCCAATGCGCTGGTGCTCTGCTGCGGCCGCACCGAGAGCGAGCTCGCCGCCCGCGCGGCGCGCATCGGGCGGGAGGTCGCCGAACTGCGGGAGAACGGTGCGGCCGGTTCACCCGCCGAGCTCGTCGACAAGATCGGCCGGTACGGCGAGCTCGGCGCGAGCCGCATCTATCTGCAGACCCTCGACCTCGAGGACCTCGACCACCTGGAGCTGGTCGCGAACGAGGTCATGCCGCAGCTCGGCTGAGGGCGGCGGGTCAGCTCGGCGGCAGGATGTCCTTCTGTGCAGGCACCTCGTCCTGCTTCAGCAGGCCGACCGGGCAGCTGACGCCCGTGGCATGCACCGGGCAGTAGCCGCCGGGGTTCTTGGCGAGGTACTGCTGGTGATAGTCCTCGGCGTAGTAGAACTCGCGGAGCGGGGCGATCTCGGTGGTGATCGCCCCGTACCCGGCGTCGGCCAAGCGGACCGCGAACGTCTCCGCGGTGGCGTGTGCGATCGACTGCTGCGCGTCGTCGGTGGTGTAGATCGCCGAGCGGTACTGGGAGCCGTGGTCGTTGCCCTGCCGCAGGCCCTGCGTGGGGTCGTGGTTCTCCCAGAACTGCTGCAGCACGCTCGCGTAGCTGATGACCGCCGGATCGAAGACGACGAGCACCACCTCGGTGTGCCCGGTCCGGCCCGAGCAGACTTCCTCGTACGTGGGGTTGAGGGTGAACCCGCCCGCGTATCCGGCCGCGGTGCTGTACACCCCGTCGAGCTGCCAGTACTCCTTCTCGGCGCCCCAGAAGCAGCCCATGCCGACGACCGCGGTCTGCATGCCCTCCGGGAACGGCGGGGTCAGCGGGTGCCCGTTGACGTAGTGGGCGTCGGGAACCCTCAGCGGCTGGGTTCGGCCGGGCAGCGCCTCGTCGGCGCTCACGATCGCTGTTTTCGCCGCCGTGCGGCCGAGGATGTCGTCGTACCAGGACATGATCCGATGCTACGCGCGGCCGCAGCGCCGGCGGTTCCGTCGTCGTTGCGCGGGCTCGGAGGCCGCACGCCTCGGTAAGCTCGCCGGTGCAGTTGGGGGGCCGACCGTCGTCGCAGGAGGCGTAGATGTCACCTCAGGAACCCGAGGGCGATGCGCAGGGATCGCCGTTCCCGCCGCCGTTCAAGTGGGACGCCACGCGGCCGGCCCCGAAACCCGCGCGGCAGCGATCCGAGGGGCCTCGCCCCGAGCCGCCGGTTGTCGTGGCAGAGCCGCCTGTTTCGCCGAGGCCGACCGAGGCAGTGATCCCGAGGCCGACAGCGCGGGCGGTCCCGAGGCCAACTGAGACAGCACTCTCAACACCGGTGTCCGCGCCGATCCCAGAACCCGCGACCCCGTCGGCCGACACCGAGCTCGGTGCGACACCGGTCAGCCCGCCCTGGCTCGCACCGGAACCCGCCGCCGGGCACGACCGACAGTCCGCGCCCGGGCCTCAGTCGGTCGTCCTCGCGGTACTGATCGGTGTGGTGGTCCTGGTGGTCCTCGGCGTCGTCGCGTTCGTCGTGCTCTGAGCGGACCGCCCGAAGCGGTGTGACTGCGCGCCGATCCATCGGCTCGAGGGCACCTCGACGAACCGGTACAGCAGCTCCGCCGCCCCTGCCGTCACCAGCAGGAAGGCGAGCACCGCGCCCGTCCGGCCCAGGTGGCCGACGGTGTTCTCGTACACCCGGTACAGGATCAGCGTGTGCAGCAGGTAGATCGCGTAGCTGCGGGTCGCGGTCCAGCGCACGACACTGAGCCGACCGAGGTAGCCGTCGTACCGCACCAGCGCCAGCACCACGCAGGTGACCACGAACATCGTCCACAGGTAGCGGTCCCCCGCCCAGTAGACGTGGCTGTCGGTGGCCAGGCGCACCACCTCGGCCTGCGCCATGGTCGCGACGATGATCCAGCGCCAGTTCGCCAACCGCGCCCAGCCCAGGTAGATGATCTGGCCCATGAACACCGCTGGCAGGGTCGCGGCGACCTTGGACAGCATCGGCACCGCGTACGGCTGCGGCACGTACAGGTTGTAGAGCAGCACCGCACTGCACACCGCCGCGCCCGCGAGGGGTACCGCGATCGGGATCGTCCTCAGCAGCGGCCGCGCGGCGACGCAGTACAGGTAGAAGAGCACCTGCACGACCAGGGTCCAGGTCACCCCGAGCACCGCGACCTCCGGCGTGAGGAAGAACCCGCCGAGCACGAAGCTGAGCGCCGCCTCGGAGTTCGAGATCCCGTCCTGGCCGCTGAACATCCCGTTGATGCCCAGACGCACCAGGACGATGGCGACCAGGATCGCCACCCACAGCGCGGGCAGCAGCCGGCCGACCCGGTTGAAGAGGAACCGACCGGGGGTGTGCCGGGTGGCCGACGCGGTGAGCATCAGCCCCGTGAGCATCATGAAGATCGCAACACCGAGGAACGAAAGGTGCTGGTTGAGTCCGCCACCGGCCACCAGCACCGTGTAGACGCCGTCGATCAGCCACCAGCCGGAGCCGAGGTCGTCGATCAGGTAGTACGAGATGTGCGAATAGATGACGGCGAGCACCGCGATCGCGCGGAGGAGATTGGCTCCGCCGAACTCGATCCGAGGCGGCGATGACGCGCGCACGGAATCGTGTTGCAGTCGGAGCACCACCCAATATTAAGGTTTTGTTTACCGACCGGACGAACCGGTGTCGGAATTCGGGGCGTTCGGCGACCAGCCCTGGACGCGTCGCTCGCATCCGCGCCCGCCTGGTCGCAAATCTTGCGGACGGTGTACGAATGAGATTGGGTTATGCCCGAGAAGGATCGACCCAAAATCGAACTTGGTACACGCCGGGCGTGCGCGCCCGTAAGGAAGGGACCCTCGTGTCTGTCTACTCGCTGCCTGAACTGCCCTACGACTACGCCGCCCTCGAGCCGCACATCTCCGGCAAGATCATGGAGCTGCACCACGACAAGCACCACGCCGCCTACGTCGCAGGCGCCAACGCCGCCCTCG
>NZ_SUMD01000022.1 GCF_005049235.1 Rhodococcus oryzae
GGACATCAACATGCCCTTCGGCGGAGCCGGCGGCAAAGGCACCGGCTGGGGCCGCATCGGCGGCAAACACACCCTCCTCGACATGTCCGACCTCCGCACCGGCGTCATCCACCTGGGCCGCTGACCCACAACACGGAACCGGTGCGCTACCTTGACGACCAGGCGACCCACCCGGCACGGAGGCCAACGATGAACACACCGAGCATCGATCCCATCGACGCACGAATCATCGAGCTCCTACAGAAAGACGGACGCCTCCCCTACCGACAGATCGCGGAAGAGCTGGACATCCCGGCCTCCTCCGCCCGCTACCGCGTGCAGCGACTCGAGGAATCCGGGATCCTCCAGATCGTCGGCATCGCCAACCCCATGCGCATCGGCTTCGACCGCATGGCGATAGTCGGAATCCGCACCCGCCCCGGCACCGCCCGGTCCGTCTGCCAAGCCCTCGCCGCGCTGCCCGAAACCAGCTACGTCATCGTGACATCCGGCCAGTACGACGTCATGGCCGAGGTCATCTGCAAGAACACCGACGACTACACCGACCTCATCAACGACCGGCTCCACCACATCGACGGCGTCCTCTCCACCGAATCATTCTTCGTCCTCGAAGTCGGCAAGCTCGCCTACGGCTGGGGTGTGGGCAATCCCCCGACGTTGAGCGACGTGCTCACCAACGACATCGAGATCAACGAGTAACCCACCAGCAATTCGCTCCCGCTCGGGACACCGCATAGCCATGACGCATGCGGTGTCCCGAGCGCACTTATTTCGGTGACCGTCGCTCCGATCATGCTGTGATACAGCCTCTTCCGTCACCTGCGGATCACGCTGTCGACAGACGCGGTCCTGTTCATTTCGGCGCTCCCCCACCCCGCAGATGCGCCAAAGTGTCCACTCCGAAACCCTCGTGGCCACGGCACACTCAGGAGGGTAGAACCCGACAATTCCTTTCCACCAACCGAATAGGTGTGTGATGACCGCAATGAAGGGATCAATGACGCTCCCCTCGATCACGGCCAACCCCGGGAACCATCCCCGTCTCGAGTTCGTGTCCGCCGACGAATCAGACAGGGATGTCAACGAAGTCGTCGATCTGGTCGTGCTGTGGCCCGGGTCTCGGCCCGCGCTGGCAGACGTCGCTCGCGACTTCGAGTGCTTCGGCCTCCGCATCGAGGCGCACACACCACTGCCGGCTCCCGAGTCGGCCGGACCCGAGGCCAGCGTGGATCGATTCCGCTTCAGCCGCCCCGCCCAGTCATGGGTACCCGAGGCGCACGATCTGGTCATCGATGCCTTCGAGACCGCCGCCGCCTCCGGACTCGAGATCGACCGGTACTGCATGCTGACGCCGGTGGCCGGACTCGCCTGGCGGGACGTCATGCTGGTACGCACCATCAGCCGCTACCTGCAGCAGGTGGGCATCGGCTTCTCCGACGCCTACCTCGTGGATACCCTGTTGCGGCACAGCGCATTCACGGCGTCGGTCGTCGAGCTCTTCCATACCAGGTTCGAACCCGACGCCGAGGCCCGCGACCAGCGGATCGCCGAGCTCGAACCCCGGTTGGCCGCGCTACTCGAAGACGCGGCCACACTCGACGAGGATCGCATCCTGCGCGCGCTGACCGGCTTCGTGGGCGCGGTGCTGCGCACCAATTGGTACCAGCGCACTCCGGACGGCAGCCGCAAGCGCTACGCGTCGTTCAAGCTCGACCCGTCCCGCCTGGCACATCCCGGCCGCACCGTTCCGCACCGCGAGATCTTCGTCCGGGGAGACGGGGTCGAGGGAGTCCACGTACGGGCGGGCACCGTTGCGCGTGGCGGACTGCGCTGGTCCGACCGTCCCGAGAGCTACCGCACCGAGGTGCTCGGTCTGATGACCACCCAGACCGTGAAGAACTCGCCGATCGTCCCGACCGGAGCAAAGGGCGCGTTCGTGCTCCGCGACGGCATCGCGCCTGCCGACGGCTACGCCACGTTCATCCGCGGCCTGTTGGACGTCACCGACAATCTCGTCGACGGCGTACCCGTTGGCCCCGCCGACTCGGTCTGCTACGACGACCCCGACCCGTACCTGGTGGTGGCGGCCGACAAGGGCACGGCACGTTTCTCCGATGTCGCGAATTCGGTTGCTGCCGAATACGATTTCTGGCTGGGCGACGCCTTCGCATCGGGCGGCTCCCGAGGCTATGACCACAAGGCGATGGGCATCACCGCTCGCGGCGCCTGGCTGTCCGCGCGCAGGCACTTCGCGGAACTCGGTGTCGACACCCAGAACGACCCGATCACGGTCGTCGGCATCGGCGACATGTCCGGTGATGTGTTCGGCAACGGGATGCTGCAATCGCGCACGATTCGGTTGGTCGCGGCGTTCGATCATCGGCACATCTTCCTGGACCCCGATCCCGACCCCGAGGCCTCGTTCGAACAGCGCCGTGCGCTCTTCGAAAACAGCGGTTCAAGCTGGGACGACTATCCACGAGAGCTGATCTCGGAGGGCGGCGGGGTCTGGCCACGCTCGGCCAAGCAGATCCCGCTGTCACCGTCCGTGCGCGAGCGGCTCGGCATCGACGCCGACATTCTGTCCCCGGCCGAACTGATCCGCGCGATCCTACGCGCTCCGGTCGACCTGTTGTGGAACGGAGGAGTGGGCACCTACGTCAGTGCGTCCACCGAGACACATTCGGATGCAGCCGATCCCGCCAACGACGCGGTCCGCGTCGAAGCGGCAACCATGCGGTGCCGGGTGGTCGGTGAGGGTGGCAACCTCGGTTTCACCCAGCGAGCCCGGATTGAGTTGGCGCTCGGCGGGGGCCGCATCAATGCCGACTTCATCGACAACGCGGCCGGTGTTGCGACGTCCGACCAGGAGGTGAACCTGAAGATCGCGCTGGACGGCGCGGTCGCGGCGGGCGAGATCACCGAGGCCGAACGCAACACACTGCTCGCGGACTGCACCGATCACGTCGCCGATGCCGTCCTCGGCGACTGCGCGAGCCAGATCCTGGCTATCAGCCTCGCCGAATCCCAGGCCGTGTCGCTCCTCGGTCGACACGAGCGGTTGATCGTCAATCTCGAGGCGGTCGGCGGGCTGAACCGAGCCCAGGCCGTGCTACCGAGTAAGCGGGAGCTGGTCTCGCGCACCGAAGCCGGGCTCGGCCTGACCCGTCCGGAGATCGCGACCCTGCTCGCGCATTCGAAGAACGTCGTACGCCGCGACCTGCTCGCCTCACCCGTTCCCGACGAGCCGGTCTTCGCTCGGTTGTTGTCCGAGTACTTCCCACCCTCCGTTCGCGGCCGGTTCCCGGACCGCATCCGTGCGCACCGGTTGCACCGCGAGATCATCGCCACGCAGATCGCGGACCAGCTGATCAATCACGTCGGGCCAGGACTCATCTACCGGCTCGAGGAGCGGCTGGGTGTCACGACCCCGCAGGTCGCACAGGCCTACGGGGTCGTCGCCGAACTCTTCGACGTCGACGCCCTCTGGGCGGGCGCGCTCGCCGTGGTCGATCCGGCTGACCGGAATTCGTGGGGACCGCTGCACGCGGTGCAGGCGCTGATCGAGCGCGCGTGCTCGTGGCTCCTGCGCAATCGTCCGCTGCCACTTCACGCGGAGGCCGAGATCCAGCGGTATCGGACGACGGTGGGTCACCTGGTCCACGCGTTGCCTCCGGAGGGCGCCGACGGCACCGTCACCCCCGTACCGGTCCCGCTGCTCGGGGAGGCACTCGCGCTGGCGGACAACGCGCTCGCGCTCGACATCCCGATCACCCGGGTGGTCGAGACCTACCAGGAGCTGGGCCGCGAACTCGGATTGTTCGGCGTGAGCGAACGATTGGAGCGGCTGGCCCTCGGTTCGTACTGGGATTCCATGGCCGCGGCGGCGCTTCGAGACGAGGTGGCGGCGCGACTGCACGACCTGGTCGGTGCCGCCCTGTCCCGGCACCATCCTGGGGCGACCCTGTCGGAGCGACTATCGGGGTGGCGCTTGCAGCACGGCTCCACGATCTCGAGGCTGCACCGCATCATCGTCGAGGCCCAGGCGGAGGGCGGCGTCGACCTCGCCCGTGCGTGCACGGTCAGCGCCGAGCTCGCCCGAGCCGTCGCCGCGGTCGGCTACTCGGCACCCCGCTGCGTGCCGGCACCCTGACCCGAAACCGGGTCTGACCGACCGAGGGGCCCGCGACCGAACCGGTCGCGGGCTCCTTGCGGTGGGCCGGAACCGATACGGATTCAGAGCGATTCGTGTGCGATGACCGCCAACAGCAGCTCCGCCCGTACCCGTGCCACGTCCAGTCGACAGCCGAGCAGCGACTCGATCTTCGAGACCCGGCTGCGGAGAGTGTGCCGGTGCACGCCGAGCACACTCGCCGCGGACTCCCAGTGGCCGTTCGCCTCGAGGAAGGCCCGCAGCGACTCGACCAACTCGGTTCCCTGCCTGCGGTCGTGATCGGCGAGGGGCGTGATCATCGTGTCGGCGACCGCCCGCAGCACCTCACGCGTGGAATCGAAGGTCAGCAGTGCACTTCCGGTCAGCGCAGAGAACTCGAGCGGCATCGCGCCCGACGCGGCCGCCGACGCGGCCAACTGCGCCTGCTCGATGGCTTCGACGAACCGTTCCACCGGCTGGGCACCGCTCAAACCGAGACGGGAAGACCGGAGCATATGCTCGCCGATGCCGTCCAGGAGAGCGCGCGCGAACTCGACATCGTCGGTTCCGCGCAGCAGCACGGTGACGCGTGTGTCGGCCCGCTGCAGGAACAGGGGCCTGCCGGCCTCGTTCATGGCCGCCTCGATCGCACCGGACACCGCCTCGGCATCGGCGGGCGAGCCGCACACCGCCACCAGCGCACGAATCGCTCCGCGCCCGTCGGCTGCCACCGCGAGCTGCGCCCGCACCGGCTTCAGGTCGATGTCCTCGGACAGCAGGAGTCCGAGGGCCTGGCTGTTGAGCTGGTTCTGCGCTGCCCGCAGCCGGACCGGCTTCTCGAAGTCGAGCGCCAGCAGGGAGTTCGCGTGCCCCAGCAGGATCTGGTCCACCGGCCCGAGGGGCTTCGGACTGACCACGGCGAGGTAGCCGTGCACGTTCTTGCCAACCCCGATTCGCTGCACGGTCATCGACTCGCCGGATCGGGCCTGCGCCACCCCGCTGGACACCGCCTCCGATGCCGACTCGAGCAGCGTCCGCACCTCCGCGGTCACACCGTCCGGCACGGAGCCGGGGTGGCACTCGAGAAGTTGGCCCCGCCGGTCCAGGAGCAGGGCGACCGAGCTCGTGGCGGTGGCCAGCTCGCGCACGGTGGCCCTGGCCCCGCCCTGGATCACCGCACGCGTCATCCGGGGCTGAGCCTGCGAGGCACGCAACGACGCCTCGTACTGCTGCTCGGCCAACCGGCTCATCACCCGCTTGGTGACGGCGGCGAAGGGGGTCGGCAGCGGCACCTCGAGCAGCGGCAGTCCGAGCTCGTCCGAGGCCGCCACGAGGCCCTCGGGGATCTCTGCATGGCTCAGGCCGATCCCGAAGCCGACCGCGGCGACACCGCAGTCGAGCAGCCCGCGGAGGTACTCGGTGCATTCCTCAGGCTCCTGCGGGAGCCGCAGCCCGGTCGTCAGCAGCAACTCTCCTCCGGAGAGCCACGGAAACGGTTCCGGCAGTTCGGTTGTGATCGCGAACTCGATCTCGCGGTCCAGCCCGTTCGCGCCGGCACGCAGCCGCAGCGACAGCTCCGGCTGTGCCAGCACCCACCGCACGGTAATGCTCATCTCGACTCCTGACGTGACCCCGGCATCCGGGCCGAATCGGTGAATTCGGCCCGCACCCGTGCTCCATTCTGGCAGGTGCCGCAGATCGTCGGGCGCCCCACACTGAGAGTCGATCCGACCATCACGACAGGGGACGTCCACGACATGACCGCCATCAACTACCGACTCCCGCAGAAGCGCGCGCTGCTGACCGAGCTGCCCGGCCCGAAGTCCCGTGCCCTCGCGGAACGTCGCCGGGCGAGCGTCGCCGCCGGCGTCGGGTCCAGCGTGCCCGTCTACACCGCGGACGCCGACGGCGGCGTGATCGTGGACGTCGACGGGAACTCTCTCATCGACCTGGGATCCGGCATCGCGGTCACCAATGTGGGCGCCTCGGACCCCGCCGTGGTCGAGGCGGTGCGCGAGCAGGCAGGGCATTTCACGCACACCTGCTTCATGATCACCCCCTACGAGGGCTACGTCCGGGTGGCCGAGGAGTTGGCCGCGCTCACGCCGGGCGACCACGACAAGCGCACCGTGCTCTTCAACTCCGGCGCCGAGGCCGTCGAGAACGCGATCAAGGTCGCGCGCCTGGCCACCGGCCGGATGGCGGTGGTCGCGTTCGACCACGCCTACCACGGCCGCACCAACCTGACGATGGCGCTGACCGCGAAGTCGATGCCCTACAAGTTGAACTTCGGACCGTTCGCCCCCGAGGTGTACCGGATGCCGATGTCGTACCCGTACCGGGACGCCCAGGTCACCGGCGAGCAGGCCGCCCGCAGGGCGATCGGGCAGATCGAGAAGCAGGTCGGCGCGGACTCGCTGGCCGCGATCATCATCGAACCAATCCAGGGTGAGGGCGGATTCATCGTTCCCGCAACGGGTTTCCTGCCCACGCTGGCGGCCTGGGCGCGCGAGAACGGCGTCGTCTTCATCGCCGACGAGGTGCAGACCGGGTTCGCCCGCACCGGCGCGTGGTTCGCGTGCGAGGACGAGCAGATCGTGCCGGACATCATCACCATGGCCAAGGGCATCGCGGGCGGACTTCCGCTGTCGGCCATCACCGGTCGCGCCGAACTGCTCGACAAGGTGCATGCCGGCGGCCTCGGCGGCACGTACGGCGGCAACCCCATCGCCTGTGCTGCCGCGCTCGCCGCGATCGACACCATCCGTGAGCTCGACCTGCCTGCCAGGGCTCGGCAGATCGGCGACCTCGTACTGCCCCGACTCCGGCGGCTGGCCGAGGAGGTCCCTGCGATCGGCGACGTCCGCGGCCGTGGCGCGATGATCGCGATGGAGTTCGTCAAGCCAGGGACCGACGAGCCGGACCCGGAGCTGACCAAGGCTGTCGCCGCGCGGGCTTTGGAACAGGGCGTCATCCTGCTCACCTGCGGCACCTACGGCAATGTGGTGCGGCTGCTGCCGCCACTGGTCATCGGGGACGAGCTGCTCGACGAGGCACTCAGTGTGCTCGAGGAGGCCGTGCGGGCATCCGCCTGACCCGCCGCACCACGCCCGACCGACGCCCCTGCCGCGCCAGCGGCCGATCACTGCGAGGAAACACCGATGACAGATATCTCCACCCTCATCTCCGGCGTGCCGACCGGCCTGTGGATCGATGGCGAATCCACCGCCCCGATCGACGGCGGGACGTTCCCGGTCTTCGATCCGGCCACCGGCAAGAGGCTCGCCACGGTGGCCGCGGCCGGCAGCCGGGACGCCATGCGCGCACTCGATTCCGCGTGCCGGGTGCAGGCCGAATGGGCCGCCACGGCGCCTCGCCAGCGCTCGATCATCCTGCGCACGGCATGGGAACTGGTCACCGAGCGAGCCGAGGAACTGGCGCTGCTGATGACCGCCGAGATGGGCAAGGCGCTGCCGGAGAGCCGATCCGAGGTGGCGTACGGCGCCGAGTTCCTCCGCTGGTTCAGTGAGGAGGCCGTGCGCATCCAGGGCCGGTTCACCCGGTCGCCTGGCGGCGCGGGCCGGATCATGGTGACCAAGGTGCCTGTTGGCCCGTGCCTCGCGATCACGCCGTGGAACTTCCCCTTGGCGATGGGCACCCGCAAGATCGGACCCGCGCTCGCCGCGGGCTGCACGATGATCGTCAAGCCCGCCGCGGAGACGCCCCTGACGATGCTCGCGTTCGCGCAGATCCTCTCCGACGCCGGCCTGCCGCCCGGTGTCGTCTCGGTGCTTCCGACCTCGGATGCCGCCTCCGTATCGACGCCGCTGCTCGCGGACCCGCGGCTGCGCAAGGTCACCTTCACCGGCTCCACACCGATCGGCCGCGTGCTCATCGAGCAGTCCGCCAAGAACGTGCTGCGGACCTCGATGGAGCTAGGCGGCAACGCGCCGTTCGTCGTGTTCGACGATGCCGACATCGACGCAGCCGTTGATGGCGCGATGGCCGCGAAGATGCGCAACGGCGGCGAGGCCTGCACCGCCGCGAACCGGCTGATCGTGGCCAACTCGGTGCGGGAGGAGTTCACCGCCAAGCTGACCGAGCGGATCGCCGCGCTGAAGGTGGGCCCCGGGCACGAGCCCGGTGTCGACGTCGGCCCGCTCGTCAGCGCCAAGCAGCGCGCGAGCGTCGCCACCCTGGTCGACGAGGCCGTCGCGGCAGGCGCGCGGGTACGCACCGGCGGTCGGGCCATCGACGGCCCCGGCTTCTTCTACCAGCCGACCGTCCTCGACCAGGTGCCCGCGACCGCGCGCATCATCCGCGACGAGATCTTCGGCCCGGTGGCCGCGATCACCGGCTTCGACACCGATCAGGAGGCGATCGCCGCGGCCAACGACACCGAGTACGGCCTCGCCGCATACATTTTCACCCAGAACCTCGACCGGGCGCTGCGGGTCGCGGAGTCGCTCGAATCCGGGATGGTTGGCGTCAACCGCGGCGTCGTCTCCGACGTGGCCGCGCCGTTCGGCGGCGTCAAGCAGTCCGGGCTGGGCAGCGAGGGCGGCACCGAGGGCATCGAAGAGTACCTCGACACAAAGTACATCGGGTTCACCGCCTGACGAACACGAAACCGCCGGCAATCGATACCGATTGCCGGCGGTTTCGTCGTTGGCACGCAAACATGTAGGCGCGCAGAGTAAGTCGGGCTACCAGCCGCGCTCGGCGAGGCGGTGCGCGACCGGCAGATCGTCGACGTTGATGCCGACCATCGCCTCACCCAGACCGCGGGAGACCTTCGCCAGCACATCCGGGTCGTCGAAGAAGGTGGTGGCCTTGACGATCGCGGCCGCACGCTCGGCCGGGTTGCCGGACTTGAAGATGCCCGAACCGACGAACACACCCTCCGCGCCCAGCTGCATCATCATCGCCGCATCGGCCGGGGTGGCGATGCCGCCAGCGGTGAACATCGTGACGGGCAGCTTGCCCTCCTTGGCCACCTCGACCACCAGGTCGTACGGCGCCTGCAGCTCCTTCGCCGCCACGTACAG
>NZ_SUMD01000023.1 GCF_005049235.1 Rhodococcus oryzae
GACGTCGACAGGACACACACCGGCGCGGCGGTGTCGAGGATGTTCCCAATTCGATCCGCAGGCTGATCCGGATCCACCGGAACATACGCACCACCGGCCTTGACCACCGCATACACACCGACCAACAGATCGATCGACCGACGCATCGCCAGCGCGACCAGCGATTCCGGACCGACTCCGATGGAAATCAGATGCCGCGCAAGCCGATTGACCCGAGCATCGAACTCCGCATAGGTCACCGACTCACCGTCGAACGACAACGCGACAGCACCGGGCGACCGCACCACCTGAGCGTCGAACCGATCGACCAGCGTCTGCGGCGCCACCGGATGTGCGGTGGCGTTCCACTCGCCCAGGTTCGCCTCGCGACCCTCCTCCCCGACGAGGTCGATGTCGCCGACCGGGCATTGCGGGTCGGCCGCCATCGCGTCGAGAATCAGGGCGAACCGGCGCGCGAAACCGTCCACCGTCGACCGGTCGAACAGGTCCGTCGCGTAGACCAAGGAAACCAACAGTCCGCCTGCACCTGCCTGTTCCACGACCGTCACCTGCAGGTCGAACTTCGCCACCTCGACCGCCGCGCCGACCACCGATACGTGCAAGCCCGGCAGCTCCAGGTCCGGCTGCTCGAGGTTCTGGTAGGACAGCATCACCTGGAAGAGGGGGTGCCTCGACATGGACCGCTCCGGATTGAGCACCTCCACCACACGCTCGAACGGGACCTCTGTGTGCCCGAACGCACCCAGATCCGATTCACGCACGCGCGCCAGGAGTTCCGTCGACGATTCCGCCCCCTCGACCGACGTCCGCAACACCAGGGTGTTGACGAACATGCCGACCAGATCGTCCAGTTCGGCTTCGCCGCGACCGGCCACCGGCGTGCCGACCGCGATATCGGAGGTACCGCTGAGCCTGCTCAACAACACCGCGAGGCCCGCGTGCACCGCCATGAACAACGAGGCATTGTGCTGTGCGGCCCAATCGGACAGTCCGGCCCGGGTGCGCTCACTGATGGGGATGTCCACCCGGGCACCCGAGTGTGTCCGGACCGCCGGACGCGAACGATCCGATGGCAGATCCAGCTGTGCGGGCAGCCCGGACAGCGCGCCGCGCCAGTACCCGAGCTGCCGCGCCACGAGCGACGAGGGATCGGACTCGTCACCGAGAACCTCACGCTGCCACAACGCGAAGTCGGCGTACTGCACGGCCAACGGCGACCACACCGATACCTCGCCACTGGCCCGCGCGACATAGGCCGCCATGACATCGCGCGTCAGCGGCCCCATCGAGAAGCCGTCGGCACTGATGTGATGCACCACGATCACCAGCACGTGCTCACTCGTGGTCGCACGCAAGAGGGCCACCCGGATCGGGACCTCGGCCGCCACGTCGAAACCCGCCACCACGAGTTCGGCCACCCGATCGGACAGGTCATCCGTCGACACCTCGACCGGGACCAGATCCGGGACCACCCACGCCGCGGGCACGATCACCTGAGAAGGACCATCACTCGACTCCGGATACATCGTGCGCAACGACTCGTGTCGCCCGAGCACGTCGCGAATCGCCGAACGCAGCGCCGCGACATCGAGTGCACCCGACAGCCGCACGACGACCGGGATGTTGTTCACGGCCGACTCCGGATCGAACCGGTTCAGGAACCACATCCGCTGCTGCGCCAGCGACAGCGGAATGCGATCCGGTCGGGGCCTCGGCGCCAGCACCGCTCGCGCAGACCCGGAGTCCCGCTCGACCCGCACCGCGAGCGCCGCCACCGTCGGGGACTCGAACAACAGCCGAACCGGAACCGTCACACCCAGCACGGAGCCGAGACGCGCCGCCACTCGCGTCGCGATCAACGAGTTCCCACCGAGGTCGAAAAAGTTGTCGTCCAACCCGACCCTCGGAAGACCGAGCACCTCCGAGATCGTGCCGGCGACGATCTCCTCGACCGGTGTCGACGGTGCGCGGAACGCTGTCGACACGAATTCCGGCGCGGGCAGAGCGCCGCGGTCGAGCTTCCCGTTCACCGTCAACGGGATCTCATCCAGCACCGTCACCACCGACGGCACCATGTGCGAGGGCAGGGTCCTCGCGGCGAACGCGGTCAGCTCCTCGGGGTCCGCCGACGCTCCGGCGGCCGCCACCACGTACGCGGCCAGCACCGTCGCCCCGGACGGGGCGGGACGGCCCATCGTCACCGCGAAATCCACCGACGGGTGCGCGGTCAGCGCCGCGTCGACCTCACCGAGTTCGATGCGGAAGCCGCGGATCTTCACCTGGAAGTCGCCGCGCCCCACGTACTCGAGTTCCAGATCCGACAGTCGGCCCTGTGCCGCGGAAGCGAGCCACCGCACCATGTCGCCCGTCCGGTACATCCGTGCACCGATCGACGAGAAAGGGTTCGCCACAAAGCGATCCGCGGTCAGGCTCGATCGGTTGTGATATCCCCGCGCCATCGCCGAACCCGCGACGTACAGTTCGCCGACCACCCCCACCGGCACCGGGCGAAGCCGCCGATCGAGCACCATCGCGGTCACGCCGCGGATCGGGCCACCGATCGTCACCGCCGCACCGGGCGCGAGCGCCGCGCTGGCCGACACCATCACGGTCATCTCGGTCGGCCCGTACGCGTTGTACAGGTCCCGGTCCGCACCCCAGCGGATCACCAGGTCCGAGCTCAGCGCCTCGCCGCCCATCACGACCACCCGCAGCGAATCGAGTCCGTCGGGCGCGAGCGCGGCCGCGGCGGACGGGGTGATGAAGGCATGAGTGACCCGCTGGCAATCGATGATGTCCGCCAGCTCACCGCCCCCGTACACGCCGGGGGGCACGATCACCAGGGCCGCTCCGGCGGCCGTCGCCATCAGGATCTCGAGGATCGACGCATCGAAACTGGGCGACGAGGAGTGCAGTACCCGAGACGAGGCCGTCACCGAGTACCGCTGCCGCTGCTCGAGGGCGAAGCTCGCGATGCCCCGGTGCGTGACCACCACGCCCTTGGGAACCCCGGTCGAGCCGGAGGTGTAGATCATGTACGCCGGCTGGGCCGGGTGCGTGGCACCGCATCTGTCCCGATCGGCGATCGGCGCCGTCGAGAGCGCCGCCCACTCCACCACCACGGCATCGGCGTCGAGCGTCACCCAGCCCGCGTCCGGTAGGGCATCCGTATACTCGGCGACGGTGAGGCCGACCACCGCGCCAGAGTCGGCGAGCATGTGTTCGAGGCGATCGGCGGGGTAGGCCGGGTCCATGGGTACGACGGCGGCGCCGGTCTTCGCCACCGCCCACAGCGCCAGCATCGACTCCACCGATCGGGGCAGGGCAACCGCGACGAACGACTCCGGTCCGACCCCGCGCGCGATCAGCAAGCGCGCCAGGGCGTTCGAGCGGGTGTCGAGCTCGCCGTAGTTCACCGTGCGGGAGCCGAACTCCAGTGCGGGCGCCGTCCGTTCGGTGACGGCCGCCGCCAACAGCTCGGCAAGGGTGACCGGCGACTCCGGGGGGCGGCCTGCGACCGGGCAGAGCGCTGTGCGCTCACTGGCGTCCATCACGTCGGTGTCCCCGATCGGCGCCGCTGGATCGTGCGCCACCGCGTCGAGCAGCCGGACGAACCGTGTGGCCAGCGTGCGCACGGTCGACTCGTCGAACAGGTCCGTGGCATAGATGAAGGTGCCCGCGATACCCGATCGGTCGGCCCGCTCCCCCAGTGCGAGCTGCAGATCGTATTTCGCGTACGCGATCCCGGGATCGACCTCGCTCACCGCCAGTCCGGGCAACTCCAGGACCGCGGGTTCCGCATTCTCCAACGCGAGCACGACCTGAAAGATCGGAGAGTGCGCGGTTGACCGTTCCGGCGCGAGGACCTCCACCAGTCGTTCGAAGGGCACCTCCGCATGCGCCAGCGCACCGATGTCCGATTCCCTTGTGCTGCGAAGTAACTCGGCAAACGACACCGATTGGTCCAGCACGGTCCGCAGGGCGAGCGTGTTGACGAACATGCCAACCAGGTCGTCGAGTACGTGCTCCCCACGGCCGGCCGTCGGCGTGCCGATGACGACGTCGTCGATGCCCGAGACCTTCGACAGCAGCAACGCAAATGCCGCGTGCACTGTGGTGAACAGGGTCGCCTCGTGCTCGCGGGACAGCGCCGACAGCCGGCGGTGCAGGTCCGCTCCGATCTCGAACTCCACCCGTCCACCCTCGAGCGAGGCGGCGGCCGGGCGTGGCCGGTCGGTGGTCAGGGGCAGCAGGTCGGGAATGCCGGACAGTTCGTCGAGCCAGTACCGGACCTGGCGCGAGAGCAGGGATTCCGGGTCCTCTTCGCTGCCGAGCAATTCGCGCTGCCAGATCGAGTAGTCCGCGTACTGCACCGGGAGCGGCTCCGGGTCGTATCGCCCGCCCGCCACCGCGCTCGTGTAGGCGGCCACCACCTCACGCGCGAGCGGCGCCATCGAGACGCCGTCGGCCCCGATGTGGTGCAGGAGGAACAGCAGCACGTGCTCGCCCCTGCCGAGCTGGAACAGCCGCACCCGGACCGGCGGCTCGACCGTCACGTCGAATCCGGCCGCCGCCGCCTCGGTGAGCCTGCCGCGCAGGTCTGCCTCGTCCGCAACCAGAATCGGACGGAGATCCGCATCGACACCCGCAGTCGGGATCACCACCTGCCTGGGTCCCTCGCCGTCGTCCGGGAACACCGTGCGCAGCGATTCGTGCCTACCCAACACGCTCAGGACCGAGGTTCGCAGCGCCTCATGGTCGAGTTCTCCGACCAGCCGGATCCCGAGCGGGAGGTTGTATGCGGGCGAAGAGATGTCGAACTGGTTGATGAACCACATCCGGGCCTGTGCCAGGGACAGCGGGACCCGCTCCGGGCGTGGCCCGGCCACCAGTTCGGGCCGACGACGGGCGCCGTCGGCCCGAACCGACGCCAGTGCGGCGAGCCCCGCGACGGTCGGCGCGTCGAACACCTCTCGCAGACTCACGTCGCTTCCGAGCGCCGCGTTGACCCGGGCCACCACCCGTGCGGCGGACAGCGAGTTGCCGCCGTGATCGAAGAAGGAATCCTGGGCCGCGACCCGTTCGACCCCGAGGATCTCACCGAAGATCCGCGCGACCACCACCTCGGCGGGGGTCGATGGCTCGCCGTGCTCACCGGGCGCGGATTCGAAGTCCGGCCTCGGCAGCGATTTCCGATCGAGCTTGCCGTGCAGCGTGATCGGAAGCTCCGCGAGCGTCAGCACGGTGATCGGCACCATGTACTCGGGCAGCGAGCGACCGAGGAACGCGCGCAGCTCATCGCCGTCGATCAGCGCCTCGGCGGCGGCGACCGCGTAGCCGACCAGCTGCTGATTTCCGGGAACGTCCTCGCGGACCACCACGACGGCCTGCGCCACCGACGAGTGCGCGAGCATCGCGGACTCGATCTCGCCCAGCTCGATCCGCAGACCGCGCAACTTCACCTGAAAATCGTTGCGCCCCAGATATTCTAATTCGCCAGACGCGTTGGTACGCACCAGGTCACCAGTCCGGTACATCCGCGCACCCGCGGCGCCGAACGGGTTGGCAACGAACCGATCCGACGTCAGATCACTACGACCGACATACCCCCGGGCCAACTGCACACCCGCCAGATACAACTCGCCCGGCACCCCCACCGGTACCGGATGCAGGCGCGAATCCAACACCAGCACCTGCGTGTTCCACACCGGCACACCGATCGGCACCGACACCCGATCCGCTGCAGTGACCTCATGGAAGGTCACATCCACCGCGGCCTCCGTCGGCCCGTACAGATTGTGTAATCGCACCGACGGCAGAACCCCACGCAGCGCCCCAGCCGTCTGCGCCGGAAGCGCCTCACCCGAGGCGAACACCCTTCGCAGCGAACTACAGCCCGCTACACCCGGCTCCGCCACGAACACCGCCAACATCGACGGCACAAAATGCGCCGTCGACACCGACTCCTCCACGATCACCCGAGCCAGATACGCCGGATCCCGATGACCATCCGGCACCGCGATCACCATCCGAGCACCGACCTGCAACGGCCAGAACAACTCCCACACCGACACATCAAAGGTCACCGGGGTCTTCTGCAACACCACATCATCGGCGGTCAGCCCGTACTCGCCCTGCATCCACACCAGACGATTCACGATCGCCGCATGCGAGACGGCCACACCCTTCGGCCGACCCGTCGAACCCGACGTGAAAATCACATACGCCGTGTTCTCCGGCGACAACGGCGCCAACCGATCCGCATCCGTCACCGGCGCACCCGACAACCCGCCGAGGTCCAACTGCTCGAGGACCACCGCCGGTGATCCGGCGGGCAGAGCCGCGCCGTCGGCGCCGGTGGTGAGTACGACAATCGGCGCGGCGGTCTCGAGCACGTGCGCCGTGCGCTCGGCTGGGTGGTCCGGGTCAAGAGGGAGGTAGGCGCCGCCTGCCTTGACGACGGCGTACACGGCGACCAGCAGGTCGATCGACCGACGCATCGCGAGCGCAACCACGGTGTCCGGACCGACCCCGTCGGCGATGAGACGGCGCGCCAGCCGGTTGGCACGGGCGTCGAACTCTGCGTAGGTCGGCGCGTGACCCTCGGACACCAGCGCGACCGAGTCCGGCGTCCGCGCCACCTGCTCGTCAAAGAGGTCCACCAGGGTGCTCCGAGCCGGCGGGGCCTCCAGCGCCTTGGCGTCCCGCTCGATGGTGTCCAGAACCGCACCAAGGCCGCCCTCGGCGGCGACCACCATCGGCGCCAGCCCGGACAGGGTGACCGAGACGATGGCCTCGGGGTCCAATCCCCTGGCAGCGAGCGGTCCGGCCAGCATCTGGAGACGCTCGTCGAGTTCCCGATAGGTCACCGACACATCGTCGACCCACACGACGACCGCGTCGGGGCTGGCCGCCGCGACGGCGGCGACCGACCGAGGGAAATCCGACAAGACGTACTCCGAAGCTATCGAGCCAAAGCCACGTCGATCCCCCCCGGTACCACTCGACCCGACCATCGCATAGTGCGATCCAGAGTGACAAGATACGTGACCAGGCCGCACCGTGTTCGGGTCACGTCATCGGGACGCTCAAAACCAGAAGTTGATCCTCGTTGCGATCGCGGCCCACTTGGTGTGCCGCCACACGGGCTATCGGGCGAGTGCCTGTTCGTGCACGCCCTGGACGGCGCGGCCGGAGGGGTCGGCCATCGCGGCGAATTCCGGGTCCCACTCGAGTGCGGCGGGGGTGGAGCAGGCGATGGACTTGCCGCCGGGGACGGTGG
>NZ_SUMD01000024.1 GCF_005049235.1 Rhodococcus oryzae
ACCAGCCGCGCTCGGCGAGGCGGTGCGCGACCGGCAGATCGTCGACGTTGATGCCGACCATCGCCTCACCCAGACCGCGGGAGACCTTCGCCAGCACATCCGGGTCGTCGAAGAAGGTGGTGGCCTTGACGATCGCGGCCGCACGCTCGGCCGGGTTGCCGGACTTGAAGATGCCCGAACCGACGAACACACCCTCCGCGCCCAGCTGCATCATCATCGCCGCATCGGCCGGGGTGGCGATGCCGCCAGCGGTGAACATCGTGACGGGCAGCTTGCCCTCCTTGGCCACCTCGACCACCAGGTCGTACGGCGCCTGCAGCTCCTTCGCCGCCACGTACAGCTCGTCCTCGCTCAGCGAACCGAGACGACGGATCTCACCGAGGATGGTGCGCATGTGCGTGGTGGCGTTGGAGACATCGCCCGTGCCTGCCTCGCCCTTCGAGCGGATCATGGCCGCGCCCTCGGTGATTCGACGCAGCGCCTCACCCAGGTTGGTGGCACCACACACGAACGGCACGGTGAACTTCCACTTGTCGATGTGGTTGGCGTAGTCCGCCGGGGTCAGCACCTCGGACTCGTCGATGTAGTCGACACCGAGGGACTGCAGGATCTGAGCCTCCACGAAGTGGCCGATCCGGGCCTTGGCCATCACCGGGATGGACACCGCGGAGATGATGCCGTCGATCATGTCCGGATCGCTCATCCGGGACACGCCGCCCTGCGCGCGGATGTCCGCGGGCACACGCTCGAGGGCCATGACCGCCACCGCACCCGCATCCTCGGCGATCTTCGCCTGCTCTGCATTGACGACGTCCATGATGACCCCGCCCTTGAGCATCTCGGCCATGCCGCGCTTGACGCGGGCCGTGCCGGTGGATGTTCCGGCCGATTCAGTGTCGAGCATTCTGTATTCCTCTGGGAGACTTCACCTCTGACTACGAGGTGATGATGGGCGGCGTGCCCGGGCCAGCCGGGGGCCGGAAACGACGATCCGCCCCATGGGCGCCGTTGACCATGGGGCGGATCGATTACTCAGTGCGCGGTGTGCGCATCCGCGACCGAGAGCGCGGTGTCGAGGATCGCGAGGCCCTCGCGGACCTCGGCGTCGGTGACGGTGCACGGCGGCACCGCGTGGATCCGATTGAAGTTCGCGAACGGCAGCAGTCCGGCGGACTTGCATGCCGCGATGACCTCGTTCATCGCCGGGCTGGAGGCGCCGTACGGGGCGAGCGGCTCCCTCGTCTGACGATCAGTGACGAGTTCGATCGCCCAGAACACGCCGAGACCGCGGACATCACCGATCGACGGGTGCCGCTGGGCGAGTTCGCGCAGCCCGGGACCGAGGATCTCGTTGCCGATCCGCGCCGCGTTCTCGACGATCTTCTCCTCCTCCATCGCGTTGATGGTGGCGACAGCGGCGGCGGTGGCCAGCGGATGGCCCGAGTACGTCAGGCCGCCGGGGTACGCCCGGTTGGCGAACGTCGCCGCGATCTCGGCGTTGATCGCGACGCCGCCCAGCGGGACGTAGCCGGAGTTGACGCCCTTGGCGAAGGTGATCAGGTCCGGCACCACGTCGAAGTGATCGATCGCGAACCACTTTCCGGTCCGCCCGAAGCCTGCCATCACCTCGTCGGCGATGAACACGATGCCGTGGCGGTCGCAGATCTCCCTGACCCCGGCCATGTAGCCGGGCGGGGGAACCATGATGCCCGCGGTGCCGGGCACCGATTCGAGGATGATGGCCGCGATCGTGCTCGGCCCCTCCATCGCGACCAGCTGGTCGAGGTGCGCGAGCGCACGCTCGGTCTCCTGCGCCTCGTCGGCCGAGTGGAACTGCGAGCGGTAGAGGAAGGGACCGTTGAAATGCACGATGCCGCTGTTGCCGCGGTCATTGGGCCAGCGGCGCGGGTCGCCGGTCAGGTTGATCGCGGTGTCGGTGCCGCCGTGATACGACCGGTACCGCGAGAGCACCTTGTAGCGGCCGGTGTGCAGGCGGGCCATCCGCACAGCGTGCTCGACGGCATCCGCGCCGCCGTTGGTGAAGAACACCTTGTTCAGATCGCCAGGAGTCCGCTCGGCGATCAGCCGGGCGGCCTCGGAACGAGCGTCGTTGACATACTGCGGCGCGATGGTGCACAGCTTTGCCGCCTGCGCTTGCACGGCCGCGACGACGGTCGGATGCTGATGTCCGATGTTGGTGTTCACCAACTGAGAAGAGAAGTCCAGCAGTCGGGTTCCGCTGCCGTCCCACACGTATGACCCCTCGGCGGCGAGGATCGTCATCGGGGTGATCTGCTCCTGCGCCGACCACGAATGGAACACGTGCGCACGATCGAGCGCGAATGCCCGCTCGCCCTCGGCACGGGCCTCGTCGATGGACTGACCGGTGGGCAGGAGGGTCTGGTGCGTTGTTGTCGTCATGGTGTGGAAGTCCTCTCCGCTCAGTTGTTCTGGGGGAAGCCGAGGTTGATGCCACCGTGGCTGGGGTCGAGCCACCGGCTGGTGACGACCTTGCCCCGAGTGAAGAAGTGCACGCCCTCTGCACCGTGCGCGTGGGTGTCGCCGAACAGCGAGTTCTTCCATCCGCCGAAGCTGTAGTACGCCGTGGGGACGGGGATGGGGACATTGATCCCGACCATCCCGACCTCCACCTCGTTCTGGAAGCGGCGAGCGGCGCCGCCGTCGTTGGTGAAGATCGCCGTGCCGTTCCCGAACGGGCCGGAGTTGATGAGGTCCAGCGCCTCCTCGTACGAGTCGACACGAACGACGGACAGGACCGGCCCGAAGATCTCGTCGGTGTACACGGACATGTCGGTGGTGACGTTGTCGATGAGGGTGGGGCCGAGCCAGAACCCGTCGGAACCGCCGTCGGCCCGTACGTCGCGGCCGTCGACGACGATCGTCGCGCCCGCCGCCTCCCCCGCGTCTACGTACGAGGCGACCTTGTCGCGGTGCGCCTTCGTCACCAGCGGACCCATGTCCGAATCCTTCGTGCCGTCGCCGGTCTTGAGGCCCCTGGTGCGCTCGGCGATCTTCCCGACCAGTTCGTCGGCGATGTCCCCCACCGCGACGAGCGCACTGATCGCCATGCAGCGTTCGCCTGCGGACCCGAAGCCGGCGTTGACCATTGCGTCTGCCGCCAGGTCCAGGTCGGCATCCGGCAGGACGATGGCGTGGTTCTTCGCCCCACCCAGCGCCTGCACCCGCTTGCCGTGGGCGGTGCCGGTGGCGTACACGTACTGGGCGATCGGGGTGGACCCGACGAAGGAGATCGCCTTGATCGCCGGGTTCGTCAGCAGTTCGTCGACGGCGGTCTTGTCGCCCTGGAGCACGTTGAACACGCCGGCGGGCAGGCCGGCCTCGGCCCACAGTTCGGCCATCCAGATCGCCGCGCTCGGATCCTTCTCGGACGGCTTGAGGATGACGGTGTTACCTGCGGCGATGGCGACCGGGAAGAACCACATCGGGACCATGGCGGGGAAGTTGAACGGGGAGATGATCCCGACCGGGCCGACGGGCTGACGGATGGAGGCGACATCGACGTTGGTGGAGGCGTTCTCGGTCATCCCGCCCTTGAGCAGATGCGCGATCCCGCATGCGAACTCGACCACCTCCTGGCCCCGGGAGACCTCGCCGAGTGCGTCCGAGAGCACCTTGCCGTGCTCGGCGGTGATGATCGCGGCGAGCTCCTCCTTGCGCTCGTTCAGCAACTCGCGGAACTTGAAGATGACGGTGGTGCGCTTCGCGATGGAGCTGTCCCGCCAGGCCGGGAATGCCGCGGTGGCGGCGGCGATCACGGCCCGCGCGTCCTCGACACTGGCCAGCGCGACCGCACCGCTGACGGCGCCCGTTGCGGGGTTGGTCACCGGTGCGGTGTTGCCGCTCGTGCCGGCGAAGCCCTTACCGTCGGACCAGTGCGAGATCGTCCGAACACCATCGCTGAGAGTCATGAAGAGAACGTCCTTGTCGAGTGAGCCGATGCGCGACCGTCCGTCGCGTGTGAGACCTCCACTCTGAGTCCGGCGACGGCTCGGCCAGCCCTACATACTGTAAGAGAATCCGCCTTCTGCTTTACACTTCGTCAATGCTGCCGACCGTCATCGACATTCTCGCGCTCCCCGTCATCCAGGCCGGTGAGCCGGAAGTGATCGGCGGCGGCACCCTCGACCGACCCGTCCGATGGGTACACGTCAGTGACCTGCCCGACCTGTCGAACCTGCTCCAGGGCGGCGAACTCGTCCTCACGACCGGGCTCCCGCTCACCCACGATCCGGTGAGCTACCTCGAAGGTCTGGCGGCCGCAGGGGCGACCGGGCTGGTGATCGAACTCGGCGTCCATGTCGAATCGGTGCCGGCAGAGGTGCCCGAGACCGCCGACCGGCTCGCGCTGCCCGTGATCGCGCTGCACCGTCAGGTCCGATTCGTCGAGGTCACCGAGGAGGTGCATCGCTCCATCGTCGCGGAGCAGTACGCCGAGGTCGCCTTTGCGCGGCAGGCGCACGAGATCTTCACCGACCTGAGCATGAAACGGGCTCCCCTGAGCGAGATAGTCGACGCCGCGGCGAGCATGCTCGACACCCCGATCGTCCTCGAGGACCTCACCCGACAGGTGCTCGCGTTCGCCTCGCACGGCGCCCCGACGGCCGAATTGCTCTCGGACTGGGAACGCCGGTCACGGCTCACTCCGATGTCGCATCAGACGGCGGTCGGCGGATCGGAGGCGTGGACCACGACCCCGGTCGGCGCCCACCGCCAGGAATGGGGCCGACTCGTCGCGCCGCTCCCGAACACGGCCGAGGCGCGGACGCGCATGACCCTCGAACGTGCCGCCCAGGCACTCGCACTGCACCGGATGGTCGAGCAGGAGGGAACCGCGCTCGAGCAGCAAGCGCAGAGCGGCCTCGTCGACGAGCTCCGCCGAGGTCGCATCGAGGACGAGGCGGAGGCAACCGCACGCGCTTACGCCCTGGGCATGCGGCCGGGCCTGACCTACCTCCCTATGACCGTGCGGGTCAGCGAAACAGCCAGTGGCGACCAGGTTTTCGCACAACGGCGCCGGGTACGCATGCTCGATGCCATCCGCCACGCGATCCGCGCCTCACGCAACACCGCCCTCGCCTCGAATCCTCAGCACGGAAGGATCGACCTGCTGCTCTCGCGCCCGCCCGGCAGTTCCACCACAGACATCCTGCAGGCAGTCTGCACCGAGATCCGCTCCGCGCTGGGCAGGATCGACGGCGTCAGCCGGTGCACCATCGGCGCGGGGCCGGAATCGACCCGCCTGCTGGATGCCGCGGTCGGGCTCACAGAATCCGCGCACATCGCGGACGTTGCCCAGTCACTGCCCCTGGACGACAAGCTGTTTCACCGCTCCTCGGATATCCGGCTGCGCGGACTGGTCGCCCTCCTCCGCACCGACCCGCGCGTGCAGGCCTTTGCCGAAACCGAGCTCCGGGGCCTCCTCGAACACGCGGCGCGACACGATGACGACTCCTTCCACGTGCTCCGCAACTTCCTGGCACTCGGCGGCAACAAGACCGAGCTGGCCAAGCGGCTGCACCTGTCACGGCCGACGCTCTACTCCAAGCTGGCCGCCATCGAGCGCCTCCTCGGCGTCGACCTCGACGACGCCGAGTCCCGCACCTCGCTGCACACCGCCGTGCTGATTCTCGACAGTCGCGCGGGCGCACCGGCCAACGAGGCCCCCTGACGCACACCCCGCCCCGACAGGGCAGCCAGATCGATACTGATCTTTCATCAAGTTGATCGACCGATAGCTGCTAGATCAACAAGTGTTGTGGGCAATATTTGTTCATGAGGGGTGACAGCGACCACTTCTGTCGCTATGGTGACTGAACTCGCACGGAACGAGTGACCTCCCCAAACACCGCGGGCCGCGGCAGTCCCGCTCACATCAAAAGGTTGTACCCATGACCACATCGATCCCGACCGCCCCACGGCAGCAGCTCT
>NZ_SUMD01000025.1 GCF_005049235.1 Rhodococcus oryzae
GAGCCGTCGGTGGCCTCTGTGTCGTCGTTGCGGCGGGTGTTCGCTTCGGGTGAGGCGTTGCCTGCGCAGACTGCGGCGTCGTTGCGTCGGGTGTTGCCGTCGGTGCGGTTGCACAATTTGTATGGGCCGACTGAGGCTGCGGTGGATGTGACGTTCCATGAGGTCACTGCGGCGGATGAGGTGTCGGTGCCGATCGGTGCGCCGGTGTGGAACACGCAGGTGTTTGTGTTGGATTCGCGGTTGCGGCCGGTGCCGGTGGGTGTTGCGGGTGAGTTGTATCTGGCGGGTGTGCAGTTGGCCCGGGGGTATGTGGGTCGTGCTGATCTGACGTCGGATCGGTTTGTTGCGAATCCGTTCGGCGGTTCGGGTGCGCGGATGTACCGGACGGGTGACCTGGTGACGTGGACTGCCGGCGGTGAGTTGGAGTACATCGGTCGTACTGATTTCCAGGTGAAGTTGCGTGGTTTGCGGATCGAGCTCGGCGAGATCGAGTCGGCCATGCTCGCCCACGAGCGGGTCGCCCAGTCCGTCGTTCTGGTGCGCAGCGACCTGCACTCCGGCGAGCAGCTGGTCGGCTACGTCGTCCCGGTCGAGGGTGCGGCCGTCGATGTCGATGAGCTGAAGGCGATGGTCGGGCGCACGCTCCCCGCCTACATGGTCCCGGCAGTCGTGGTTGTGCTCGAGGCGTTCCCGGTGAATGCGAGCGGCAAGCTCGACCGCAAGGCACTGCCAACACCGATTTTCGTGTCCGGGCGCGCAGCGTTCAGGGCACCGCGCACGCCAACCGAGGAGATCGTCGCTGGGATCTTCGCGGATGTGCTTCACACGCCACAGGTCGGGATCGACGACAGCTTCTTCGACCTGGGCGGCGACTCGCTCGTCGCCAACCAGGTCGTCTCCCGAATCGGAGCGGCCTTCGGCGTCCGGCTCGGGGTGCGGACGTTGTTCGAGGCGCCGACGGTGCTTGGCCTCGCCGCGCGGGTCGAGGCATTGTCGGATTCGGCCGATGCCCGGCTCGAGCTGGTCGCCCGCCCGCGGCCCGAGGTCATGCCTCTTTCGCTTGCGCAGCAGCGCATGTGGTTCCTCAACCAGTACGATCCGTCCGCTCCCACGTACAACCTGCCCTTCGTGGTGCGTCTGACCGGCCGGGTGGACACGGCGGCATTGGCGTCGGCGCTGGCCGACGTCCTCGAACGCCACGAGTCACTGCGCACGGTGTTCCCGGACTCCGGGAACGGGGCACATCAGGTCCTCGTCCCCACCCACGAGATCGCACTGTCCAGCGCTGCCGAACAGGTCGTGGAGGGTGACCTGCCGCAGCGGCTGCTCGAGTTCGCCGGGGTCGGATTCGATGTCAGGAAGCAGATCCCGATCCGCATCCGGGTCTTCGAGGTGATGGGGGCCGCCCCGACGGAGCATTCAGAGTTCGCGGTCGCGATGGTCGTGCACCACATCGCAGCCGACGGCATTTCCCTGGCGGTGTTCGCACGAGACGTCGTGGCCGCATACACGGCGCGTCGCGAGGGCGAGGCGCCTGCCTGGGCGCCGCTGCCGGTCCAATACACCGACTACACCCTGTGGCAGCGTGAACTGCTGGGCTCCGAAGACGACCCGGAATCGTTGTCGGCCAAGCAGATCGACTTCTGGCGGACGAGCCTTGCCGGACTTCCGGATCAGCTCGACCTGCCCGCGGACCGTCCACGGCCGGCCATCCAGTCGTTCGAGGGTGGGCGACTGGGCTTCGAGATCCCGGCGGCCACATACGAGGCGCTCGGTGGGTTCGCCCGCGCGCGGGGGGTGACGCCGTTCATGGTTACGCACGCCGCGCTGACCGTGCTGCTCGCGCGGCTGAGCGGCACCTCTGACATCGCGGTGGGCACCGTGGTCGCGGGACGCGGCGAGCAGGCACTGGACAACCTCGTCGGCATGTTCGTCAACACGCTCGTGCTGCGCACGGAGGTGGACCCGAATGCCTCGTTCGCCGACCTGCTGGCCCGGGTGCGAGACGACGATCTTGCCGCCTTCGGCCATGCCGACGTTCCGTTCGAGCGCCTCGTGCAGGTGCTCAACCCGGTCCGATCGACCGCACGCCACCCGCTTTTCCAGGTGGTGCTGTCCTTCGAGAACATGGACAGGGCCGAGGTCGAGCTGCCCGATCTGACGGTGTCGGCCGACGAGGTCCGCGTGGACGTGTCGAAGTTCGACCTGCAGCTGACGATCGCGGATCGGCCGCTCGACATCGGCGCGGACCGCACGGGTGTCGACGCCGAGTTCATCTATGCGAAAGACCTTTTCGACGAGTCGACGGTCAACGGATTCGCCGAGCGTTTCGTCCGCATCCTGGACGCCGTCATCGGCGATCCCGGAGCCCCGGTCGGCGACGTCGAGATTCTCGACCCCAACGAGCGTGCGGATCTCTCTGACCGGTGGGGTGGCGTACTGCCCTCCGTGCCGTCTGCCCTGCCTGCGCCCCAGACGATGGGCCAGATCTTCGCGGCGGCGGCCGTCGTGGACCCGGACGCGATCGCGCTGGTCGGCGCCGGTGGTCGGGAGCTGACCTACCGCGAGCTCGACGAGCAATCCTCACGACTGGCGCGCGTCCTCATCGCGGAGGGCGCGGGTCCGGAATCCACGGTTGCCGTTGCCATCACCCGCTCGATCGAATCAGTGCTCGCGGTGTGGGCGGTGGCGAAGGCCGGTGCCGCGTTCGTGCCGGTTGATCCGAACTATCCCGCCGAGCGCGTCGCTCACATGGTGTCCGACTCCGGCGCCGTGATCGGTGTGACGCTGGGGGAGTTCGCGGACCGGCTGCCCGGTGCGCTGCGCTGGTTGGCGCTCGATGATGCCGACGTCGTCCAGCGTTGCGCGGACTTCTCGCCGGCTCCGGTGTCGGATGCCGACCGGACCGCCAGGCTTCGGATGGAGCACCCGGCCTACGTCATCTACACCTCGGGGTCGACCGGTCGACCCAAGGGCGTCGTCGTCACCCATGCCGGACTCACCAACGCCGTCGAACATCAGAAGGTTCACTACGGACTGGTACCGGGTTCGCGGTCGCTGCACGTGGCCTCGCCGAGCTTCGACGTCGCCGTCTATGAGGCGCTGATGGCCTTCGGATCGGCCGCGACCATGGTGATCGTCCCGCCCGGAGTGTTCGGTGGCGTCGAACTCGCCGACCTGCTGCGTGACCAGCGGGTCACCCACGCGATGATCACACCTGGCGCGCTCGCAACGGTGGATCCCAGCGGACTCGACGATCTCGCGACGCTGATGGTGGCGGGTGAGGCCTGCCCGCCCGAGCTGATGGCGCGGTGGTCGGTGGGGCGCCGCTTCATCAACGCGTACGGTCCGACCGAGTCGACCGTGCTCGCCACCAGCACCGGCGTGCTGTCGGCAGGAGACCTGGTCACGATCGGCGGCCCCGTCGCCGGCCTCGCAGCGCTTGTCCTCGACGGACGCCTGCACCCGGTGCCCGCTGGTGTGGTCGGAGAGTTGTACGTGTCCGGACCCGGCCTGGCGCGGGCGTACCGTGGCCGTCCCGATCTGACGTCCGACCGTTTCGTGGCCAACCCGTTCGGGGCGCCGGGGCAACGGATGTACCGCACCGGTGACATGGCGCGCTGGACCGCGAATCGGGAGATCGAGTACCTGGGTAGGTCGGACTTCCAGGTGAAGGTCCGGGGTTTCCGGATCGAACTCGGTGAGATCGACGCCGTGCTCGCGGCGCAGCCCGGGGTCGACTTCGCGGTGACCATCGGGCACCAGGGCGCCGGGGGCTCCACCTCGCTGGTGTCCTACCTGTGCGGGGCCGACGGGGTGGTACTCGATGTGGCCGCGATCAGGGACGCCGCCGGGCAGATCCTTCCCGCGCACATGGTTCCGTCGTCGATCATGCTCCTCGACGCGATTCCGTTGACTCCGGTCGGCAAGCTCGACCGAAAGGCTTTGCCGGAACCGGTTTTCGAGGTCCGGGCATTTCGTGCTCCGACGACGCGGGTCGAGTCGATCGTCGCCGAGGTTTTCGCCGACGTACTCGGACTCGAGCGGGTCGGCCTCGACGACGACTTCTTCGAACTCGGCGGCAATTCGCTGATCGGCACCCAGGTGACCGCACGGCTGGGAGCCGCGCTCGACTCGACCATCCCGGTCCGGGCGCTGTTCGAGGCGTCCACCGTCGGCGCCCTGGCGGCCCGGGTGGAACAACACGCGGGTACAGGCGGGCGGATCCGGCTCATCGCCGGTGATCGCCCCGACCAGATCCCGCTCTCGCTGGCACAGCAGCGGATGTGGTTCCTCAACCGATTCGACTTGAACTCCACGGCGTACAACATCCCGTTGGCTATCAGCCTTTCGGGAGAGCTGGACATCGATGCGCTGCAGGCAGCAGTCGCCGACGTCGTCGAGCGGCACGAGTCGCTGAGGACGCTCTACCCGGAAACGGAACTCGGTCCTGTTCAGGTGATCCTCGACCCGGAGGACAGCGCCGTCGAGGTGAGCCGGGTGAAAGCCGCAGGGGGCAACTCGGAGCGGTACCTGCGGGAGATGTTCTCCGGTGGCTTCGACGTCAGTTCTCAGGTTCCTTTGCGTGCAACGCTGTTCGAGCTCGCCGACACCGAATTCGTGCTCGGCATGGTGGTGCACCACATCGCCGCCGACGGCTGGTCGGTTTCACCTCTGGCCCGCGACGTGATGATCGCGTATGCGGCGCGTAGCGCGGGAGTGGCGCCCGCATGGACTCCGCTGCCCGTGCAGTACGCCGACTTCAGCCTGTGGCAGCGCGAGGTGCTCGGGTCGGAGGATGACCCGAAGTCTCTGATCTCCCGGCAGTTCGAGTACTGGAGGTCCGCACTCGCCGGGTTGCCCGATCAGCTCGACCTGCCCGCCGATCGGCCGCGGCCCGCCGTCTCGTCGTACCGAGGCGGAGCGCATCGGTTCGAGATCGACGGCGCCCTGCACGCTGCCCTCAATGAGCTTGCCCGCGAGCTCAACACCACCCTTTTCATGGTGGTCCACGCTGCGCTGTCGGTGTTGCTGGCACGGCTCAGCGGTACCGCTGACATCGCGATCGGTACTCCGATCGCGGGACGTGGCGAGGCCGCACTCGATGACGTGATCGGCATGTTCGTCAACACCCTCGTGCTCCGCACCCAGGTGGACTCGGGGGCGCGCTTCACGGATCTGGTGGCGCAGACGAAGGAAAACGATCTCGGCGCCTTCGGTCATGCGGACGTGCCGTTCGAGCGGCTCGTGGAACTCCTCAGCCCAGCGCGGTCGCAGTCGCGGCACCCGCTGTTCCAGGTCATGCTGTCGTTCCAGAACCAGGGCGTCACGGAGTTCGAGCTGCCGGGCCTGAACATCCGTGCGCTCGAATACGACGAGCAGGTCGCCAAGTTCGACCTGCAGCTCAACATCACCGAGTCGATCGATGAAAGCGGCGAGCTCACGGGGATGTCCGCCCTGATGACCTATGCCACGGATCTCTTCGACGGATCGACGGTGGCCGGGTTCGGGGACAGGTTCCTCCGCCTTCTCCAGGCCGTGGTAGCCGAGCCGAACGGTCTGGTCGGTGATATCGAGGTGCTCGACTCTGTCGAGCGGGATTTGGTGGTGTCGGGTTGGAATGCCACGGATCGGGTGGTCGGGGACGGCACGTTGGTGTCGTTGTTCGATGCGCGGGTGGTGTTGTCGCCGGGTGCGGTGGCGTTGTCGTTCGAGGGTGAGTCGGTGACATACTCGGAGTTTGATGTTCGGGTCAATCGTCTTGCTCGGCATTTGATTTCGGTTGGTGTGGGGCCGGAGTCGTTGGTTGCGTTGGCGATGCGTCGGTCGATCGATTTGTTGGTCGGTGTGTATGCGGTGGTCAAGGCCGGTGGTGCGTATGTTCCGGTGGATCCGGATCAGCCTGCGGATCGAA
>NZ_SUMD01000026.1 GCF_005049235.1 Rhodococcus oryzae
ATGTTCGGCGGTGTCCTACTCTCCCACACCCTGTCGAGTGCAGTACCATCGGCGCTGGAGGGCTTAGCTTCCGGGTTCGGAATGGGTCCGGGCGTTTCCCCTCCGCTATGGCCGCCGTAACTCTATGAAACTGTCACACATTCAATTCCCCCGCCCGAATCATCAACCCGAAGGGTGATGTTGGGGGTGAATGGTATCTGTGTGTTGTTTCAGATACCGCACAGTGGACGCGTAGCTTCTTTGTGGTAAGTCCTCGGCCTATTAGTACCAGTCACCTGCACACGTTACCGTGCTTCCAGTTCTGGCCTATCAACCCGGTGGTCTGCCGGGGGCCTTACCCCCTCAAGGGGGTGAGAAACCTCATCTTGGAACAGGCTTCCCGCTTAGATGCTTTCAGCGGTTATCCCTTCCGAACGTAGCTAACCAGCGGTGCTCCTGGTGGAACAACTGGCACACCAGAGGTTCGTCCGTCCCGGTCCTCTCGTACTAGGGACAGCCTTCCTCAAGTTTCTAACGCGCGCGGCGGATAGAGACCGAACTGTCTCACGACGTTCTAAACCCAGCTCGCGTGCCGCTTTAATGGGCGAACAGCCCAACCCTTGGGACCTACTCCAGCCCCAGGATGCGACGAGCCGACATCGAGGTGCCAAACCATCCCGTCGATATGGACTCTTGGGGAAGATCAGCCTGTTATCCCCGGGGTACCTTTTATCCGTTGAGCGACACCGCTTCCACTTGCCGGTGCCGGATCACTAGTCCCGACTTTCGTCCCTGCTCGACCTGTCAGTCTCACAGTCAAGCTCCCTTGTGCACTTGCACTCAACACCTGATTGCCAACCAGGCTGAGGGAACCTTTGGGCGCCTCCGTTACATTTTGGGAGGCAACCGCCCCAGTTAAACTACCCACCAGGCACTGTCCCTGAACCAGATCATGGTCCGAGGTTAGATGTCCAATACGATCAGAGTGGTATTTCAACAATGACTCCACGAACACTGGCGTGCCCGCTTCACAGTCTCCCACCTATCCTACACAAACCGAACCGAACACCAATACCAAGCTATAGTGAAGGTCCCGGGGTCTTTTCGTCCTGCCGCGCGTAACGAGCATCTTTACTCGTAATGCAATTTCGCCGAGTCTATGGTTGAGACAGCTGAGAAGTCGTTACGCCATTCGTGCAGGTCGGAACTTACCCGACAAGGAATTTCGCTACCTTAGGATGGTTATAGTTACCACCGCCGTTTACTGGGGCTTAAATTCTCAGCTTCGCTCCGAAAAGCTAACCGGTCCTCTTAACCTTCCAGCACCGGGCAGGCGTCAGTCCGTATACATCGTCTTACGACTTCGCACGGACCTGTGTTTTTAGTAAACAGTCGCTTCTCACTGGTCTCTGCGGCCCCACCCAGCTCACGGAGTAAATCCGATCACCAGACGAGGCCCCCCTTCTCCCGAAGTTACGGGGGCATTTTGCCGAGTTCCTTAACCATAGTTATCTCGATCGCCTTAGTATTCTCTACCTGACCACCTGTGTCGGTTTGGGGTACGGGCCGTGTAAAAGCTCGCTAGAGGCTTTTCTCGGCAGCATAGGATCACTGAATTCGCCTCAATCGGCTATGCATCACGTCTCAGGATATGTGTGGCACGGATTTGCCTATGCCACTCCCTACACGCTTACACCAGTATTACCACTGACTGGCTCAGCTACCTTCCTGCGTCACCCCATCGCTTGGCTACTACCAGATCAGGTCCCGCGCATCCCCCGACCATGATCCCGAAGGAACATTAGCCGGCTTCAGGGCGGTTAGTATCACTGATTCACCATGGGCGCGTTTACACGGGTACGGGAATATCAACCCGTTGTCCATCGACTACGCCTGTCGGCCTCGCCTTAGGTCCCGACTCACCCTGGGCGGATTAACCTGGCCCAGGAACCCTTGGTCATTCGGCGGAAGAGTTTCTCACTCTTCTTTCGCTACTCATGCCTGCATTCTCACTCGTGCAGCCTCCACGCCTGGATCACTCCGACGCTTCCATGGCTGCACGACGCTCCCCTACCCATCCATACCACTGCCCAAGTCCCCGCAGGAACAAGGAGGTGTATTGCATGAATGCCGCAGCTTCGGTGGTGTACTTGAGCCCCGCTACATTGTCGGCGCAGGATCACTTGACCAGTGAGCTATTACGCACTCTTTCAAGGGTGGCTGCTTCTAAGCCAACCTCCTGGTTGTCTTCGCGACCCCACATCCTTTTCCACTTAGTACACGCTTAGGGACCTTAGCTGGCGATCTGGGCTGTTTCCCTCTCGACTACGAACCTTATCGCCCGCAGTCTCACTGCCGCGCTCTCACTCACCGGCATTCGGAGTTTGGCTGATTTCGGTAAGCTTGTGGGCCCCCTAGACCATCCAGTAGCTCTACCTCCGGTGAGAAACACGCGACGCTGCACCTAAATGCATTTCGGGGAGAACCAGCTATCACGGAGTTTGATTGGCCTTTCACCCCTACCCACAGCTCATCCCCTCAGTTTTCAACCTAAGTGGGTTCGGGCCTCCACGACGTCTTACCGTCGCTTCACCCTGGCCATGGGTAGATCACTCCGCTTCGGGTCTAGAGCATGCGACTGGACCGCCCTATTCGGACTCGCTTTCGCTACGGCTGCCCCTCACGGGTTAACCTCGCCACATGCCACTAACTCGCAGGCTCATTCTTCAAAAGGCACGCCATCACCCCCAGCAGCAAGCTGCTCAAAGGCTTTGACGGATTGTAAGCGCACGGTTTCAGGTACTATTTCACTCCCCTCCCGGGGTACTTTTCACCTTTCCCTCACGGTACTAGTCCGCTATCGGTCACCAGGGAGTATTCAGGCTTATCGGGTGGTCCCGACAGATTCACAGCAGATTTCACGGGCCCGCTGCTACTTGGGAACCATTCACGAGAGCCGGGAAGTTTTCGTCTACGGGATTCTCACCCTCTACGACAGGCCGTTCCAGACCACTTCGACTAACAACCCGGTTTCTTACTCTCGCCCATCACGGCAGTGATGAGAAGAAAGGCCCCACAACCCCACGCACACAACGCCTGCCGGCTATCACATGTACATGGTTTAGCCTCTTCCGCTTTCGCTCGCCACTACTCACGGAATCACTATTGTTTTCTCTTCCTGTGGGTACTGAGATGTTTCACTTCCCCACGTTCCCTCCACACGCCCTATATATTCAGGCGCGGGTAACACGACATCACTCGTGCTGGGTTTCCCCATTCGGAGACCCTCGGATCTCAGCTCGTTTGACAGCTCCCCGAGGCTTATCGCAGCCTACTACGTCCTTCATCGGCTCCTGGTGCCAAGGCATCCACCGTACGCTCTTAATTACTTACAACAAAGATGCTCGCGTCCACTGTGCAGTTCTCAAACAACACACAACCAGAAAACCTCGTGCAGACACCAGCCAAAGGATGTTCCCACCCCTCACGGTATGACCTGCGGTCTCCCACTTGTAAGTTCTTGCCTAGAGAAGAAACACTCGCGTGTTCTCTCAGGACCCAACAGTATGCCGATATATTGACCGCCGGCCGGCCACAAGGGACCAACTGATACGCGGAAAAGCTTGTCAGCGTCCACCCATGAGCTCCCGCAGCGAAACAGTGTTCACTAAACGGGCTCTGCCAGACACGACCTCGACTGTTCGAGGACGTCTGCTGGAGAATGCTCCTTAGAAAGGAGGTGATCCAGCCGCACCTTCCGGTACGGCTACCTTGTTACGACTTCGTCCCAATCGCCGATCCCACCTTCGACGGCTCCCTCCACAAGGGTTAGGCCACCGGCTTCGGGTGTTACCGACTTTCATGACGTGACGGGCGGTGTGTACAAGGCCCGGGAACGTATTCACCGCAGCGTTGCTGATCTGCGATTACTAGCGACTCCGACTTCACGGGGTCGAGTTGCAGACCCCGATCCGAACTGAGACCAGCTTTAAGGGATTCGCTCCACCTCACGGTCTCGCAGCCCTCTGTACTGGCCATTGTAGCATGTGTGAAGCCCTGGACATAAGGGGCATGATGACTTGACGTCGTCCCCACCTTCCTCCGAGTTGACCCCGGCAGTCTCTTACGAGTCCCCGCCATAACGCGCTGGCAACATAAGATAGGGGTTGCGCTCGTTGCGGGACTTAACCCAACATCTCACGACACGAGCTGACGACAGCCATGCACCACCTGTATACCGGCCACAAGGGGGGCTACATCTCTGCAGCTTTCCAGTATATGTCAAACCCAGGTAAGGTTCTTCGCGTTGCATCGAATTAATCCACATGCTCCGCCGCTTGTGCGGGCCCCCGTCAATTCCTTTGAGTTTTAGCCTTGCGGCCGTACTCCCCAGGCGGGGTACTTAATGCGTTAGCTACGACACAGATCCCGTGGAAGGGACCCACATCTAGTACCCACCGTTTACGGCGTGGACTACCAGGGTATCTAATCCTGTTTGCTACCCACGCTTTCGTTCCTCAGCGTCAGTTACTGCCCAGAGACCCGCCTTCGCCACCGGTGTTCCTCCTGATATCTGCGCATTTCACCGCTACACCAGGAATTCCAGTCTCCCCTGCAGTACTCAAGTCTGCCCGTATCGCCTGCAGGCCCACCGTTGAGCGGTGGGTTTTCACAGACGACGTGACAAACCGCCTACGAACTCTTTACGCCCAGTAATTCCGGACAACGCTCGCACCCTACGTATTACCGCGGCTGCTGGCACGTAGTTAGCCGGTGCTTCTTCTGCAGGTACCGTCACTTTCGCTTCGTCCCTGCTGAAAGAGGTTTACAACCCGAAGGCCTTCATCCCTCACGCGGCGTCGCTGCATCAGGCTTTCGCCCATTGTGCAATATTCCCCACTGCTGCCTCCCGTAGGAGTCTGGGCCGTGTCTCAGTCCCAGTGTGGCCGGTCACCCTCTCAGGTCGGCTACCCGTCGTCGCCTTGGTAGGCCATTACCCCACCAACAAGCTGATAGGCCGCGGGCCCATCCTGCACCAGTAAACCTTTCCACCAAAAGCCATGCAGCCTTTGGTCATATCCGGTATTAGACCCAGTTTCCCAGGCTTATCCCGAAGTGCAGGGCAGATCACCCACGTGTTACTCACCCGTTCGCCGCTCGTGTACCCCGAAGGGCCTTACCGCTCGACTTGCATGTGTTAAGCACGCCGCCAGCGTTCGTCCTGAGCCAGGATCAAACTCTCCGTTGAAGACTCTAGATTCGCGGCAAGCCGCTAATCAGTCATAGACATCGAGTCAAATCACTAGCATTCAAAAACTCAAACTAGCTTCAAACACTGACCCCTCTCCGACGGAAGAAGGAAAAGAGCCAGCAAATACCCACACCAAATGGTGTGGAGTACCAAAATTTGGCACTGACATTCATCGGCACACTGTTGAGTTCTCAAAGAACACGCACACACCATCACCACCAAG
>NZ_SUMD01000027.1 GCF_005049235.1 Rhodococcus oryzae
CACCGACCCCGAGACCGAGCACCGCGAGAGCGGCACCACTCACCGCCGCCACCGCACGGCGCATCATCAGACCGGACATGAAAGTTCCTCCATTTGCAGCACAAAGCATTGTTGGATCAATACAGAACTGAAGATTCAGGAACCGAACTGGCTGGAACCGAACGACCCGTCCCCACCGGCACCGGCCACCGTCACCGTGCTCGCCTGAGAACCCGCACCCGAGAATCCCGCGAACCCGGAGTACGTCGCCGAGATCGAATGAGCACCCGGCGAATCGAAGGTGTGCGACAACTTCGCCTTACCGTCGACCACATTCACCGGACCACCGATCGGGGTCGAACCGTCCTTGAACTGCACCGTGCCACCCGTCGGCGTCGGCGACACAACCGCCGAGAACTCCACCACGACACCACGATCCGCAGTCGCAGGCGCCGTCAACACGATCGAGGTCACCACATCGGGAACCGGAACCGACACCGACTGCACCGCAGAGGTCGAACCCAGGAAACCGGGAGCACCCGAGAACACCGCCGAAATCGCATGCGAACCGGCAGCAGCGAACGTGTGCGACAGCACCGCCTTACCGTCCACCACATTCACCGGGGCACCCAGCGCCAGATCACCATTCTTGAACTGCACCGTGCCACCGGCGGGAGCGGGCGAGACCGTCGCCTTCAACTCCGCAGGCGCACCCACGAACGCCGTCGCGGGCACCGTCAGCTGGGTCGAGGTCGCGACCTCGGCAACCGACACGGTCACCGTCGCGGCGGGAGAGGTCGAACCGGTGAACCCGGCACCACCCGAATAGACAGCGGTGATCGACTTCGCACCCGCAGCATCAAAGGTGTGCGACAAGGTCGCGACACCGGCGTTGACCGTGACCGGACCACCGATGTTCGCGGCACCATCCTTGAACTGCACCGTGCCACCCGCGGCAGCCGGAGCGACCGTCGCCTTCAACTCAACAGCCGCACCCACATTCGCCGTCGCAGGCACCGTGATGGTGGTCGTCGTCGCCTCATCGGGCACGGACACCGTCACCGTCGCCGCGGCCGAGGTCGAACCGGTGAACCCGGCACCACCGGAGTACACAGCGGTGATCGACTTCGCACCCGCAGCATCGAAGCTGTGCGACAAGGTCGCGACACCAGCGTTGACCGCAACCGGACCACCGATATTCGCGGCACCATCCTTGAACTGCACCGTGCCCGCAGCGGCAGCCGGAGCAACCGTCGCCTTCAACTCAACCGCAGCACCCACATTCGCCGTCGCAGGCACCGTCAGCATCGTCGTGGTCGCCGCGTCGGGAGTCGACACCGTCACCGACTGGGGGGCCGACTGCGACCCCTCGGCCGTGGCTGTCGGCAGGAACTTCGCGGACAGGTTGTGCGCGCCGGCGGTGGACGGTGTCCAGCCGACCGTCACTGCGCTGCCGACGAGCGGCCCCTCGCCGATCTTGGCGGCACCGTCGTAGAACTCCACGACATTGCCCGCGGCGCCGCCCGCGACGGTCGCGGTCAGCTGCACTGCTTGGCCGACAATGGCGCCCGAGACCGGGGCCAGCGTCGTGGTCGAGGCGTTCTTGCGGACCGACACCGTCGGCCCCTTGCCGTCATAGGTGCCGCTGCCGAGCGTCCCGGAGTAGTGCACCGTCGTCATCAGCGGCACACCGCGGGCACAGTCGGCACCCACCTTGTACGAGAACTCGAAGGTCCGCAGGTTCGGCGAGATGTGCGGGTAAAGCGCCCAGCTGCCGGACACCTTCGCGAAGTCGGCGCCCTGGCTGTCGAGCCCCTGTCCGGAACCGTCGACCTTCGCGGAGCCGTCCACATAGGTCAGGCACGGCGGATGAATGTCCTTGACCTGCTGGATGTACTCGACGACTCCGCCGGTCCGGTCGAAGACGGTCTTCGAGGTGATGGTGTCGCCTGCGGCCGGGGTGACGTCGCTGATCGTGCGGGTGATCCGCTCGCTCCCGTCATCCCAGGTCACCGAGCCCGGTGCCGCCGACGCGACACCGACCCCGAGACCGAGCACCGCGAGAGCGGCACCACTCACCGCCGCCACCGCACGGCGCATCATCAGACCGGACATGAAAGTTCCTCCATTTGCAGCACAAAGCATTGTTGGATCAATACAGAA
>NZ_SUMD01000028.1 GCF_005049235.1 Rhodococcus oryzae
GCGAGTGCCTGTTCGTGCACGCCCTGGACGGCGCGGCCGGAGGGGTCGGCCATCGCGGCGAATTCCGGGTCCCACTCGAGTGCGGCGGGGGTGGAGCAGGCGATGGACTTGCCGCCGGGGACGGTGGCCGCGCAGGCCTCGCCGGGGAAGTGCTGGGCGAAGATCCGCCGGTAGAGGTAGGCCTCCTTGGTTTCCGGCGTGTTGTGCGGGAACAGCTGCGCGGCGGAGGCGAGCTCGGCGTCGGTGACCACGGCCTCGGCGTGGTCCTTGAGGCCGTCGATCCAGCCGTAGCCGACGCCGTCGCTGAACTGTTCCTTCTGCCGCCACAGGATCTGCTCGGGCAGCGCGCCCTCGAACGCCTCGCGGATCACGGCCTTCTCGATCCGGCCGCCGCCTGCCATCTTGTGGGTGGCGTCCATGCTCATCGCGGTGTCGAGGAACTCCAGGTCCAGGAACGGCACCCGCGCCTCCACACCCCAGGCCATCATCGACTTGTTCGCGCGCAGGCAGTCGTAGCTGTGCAGGGCGTCGAGCTTGGCGACGGTCTCCTCGTGGAAGGCCTGCGCGGACGGCGCCTTGTGGAAGTACAGGTAGCCGCCGAACATCTCGTCGGCGCCCTCCCCGGAGAGCACCATCTTCACGCCCATCGCCTTGATCCGACGCGCCAGCAGGAACATCGGGGTCGAGGCCCGGATGGTGGTCACGTCGTAGGTCTCGATGTGCCGGATCACCTCCGGCAACGCGTCGAGGCCCTCGGCAAAGGTGTAGACGAAGCCGTGGTGCTCGGTGCCAAGGGAATCGGCCGCGAGCTGGGCGGCCGCCAGATCCGGCGAGCCCTCCAACCCGATCGCGAACGAATGCAGGTGCGGCCACCACGCCTCGCTGCGGTCATCGTCCTCGACCCGGTCGCGCGCGAACCGGGCCGCGCACGCGGCCACCAGCGACGAATCGAGACCACCGGAGAGCAACACGCCGTAGGGGACGTCGGTCATCATCTGCCGGTGCACCGCCTGCTCGAACGCGGCCCGCAGCTCCTGCGGGGCCACCCGGGTGCCGACCGTGGCGGAGTGCTCACGCCACGGCTTGTCGTAGTACCGGCGCAGCTCACCGGACGCGCTGTCGTAGATGTGGCCCGGCGGGAACGCGGCCACGTCCTCACACACCCCGACCAGCGCCTTCATCTCCGACGCGACCAGGATGCGGCCCTCGCCGTCGTGGCCCCAGTACAGCGGGATCACCCCGATCGGGTCGCGGGCGATCAGGAACCGCTGCTGCTCGGCGTCGAATAACGCGAACGCGAAGATGCCGTTGAGGCGGTTCACGAAATCGGTGTCCCCCTCGCGGTAGAGGGCGCTGATCACCTCGCAGTCGGACCCGGTGGTGAAGTCGTAGTCACTGGCCTCGCGCAGCTCACGGTGGTTGTAGATCTCACCGTTGACCGCCAACGCGAGGTGACCGTCCCGCGAGCGCAGCGGCTGCGACCCGCTGGCCGGGTCCACGATCGCCAGGCGCTCGTGCACCAGGATCGCGCCGTCACCGACGAACACCCCGCTCCAGTCGGGCCCGCGGTGCCG
>NZ_SUMD01000029.1 GCF_005049235.1 Rhodococcus oryzae
CTATGGTGACTGAACTCGCACGGAACGAGTGACCTCCCCAAACACCGCGGGCCGCGGCAGTCCCGCTCACATCAAAAGGTTGTACCCATGACCACATCGATCCCGACCGCCCCACGGCAGCAGCTCTACATCGACGGTCAGTTCACCGACGGCAGCTCAGGGACGGCCGTCGACGTGATCAGCCCCGTCACCGGCGAAACCATCGCGACCCTGCCCACCCCCTCGACCGCCGACATCGACAAGGCCATCGACGCCGCACACCGCGCCCAACGCGAATGGGCCAAGGTCGGCGTCTGGCAGCGCGCAGAAATCTGCCACCGCATCGGCGACGAACTCGAAAAGCGCATCGACACCCTCGCCCGCCTGCAAACCCTCGAACAGGGCAAGCCACTGGCCGAATCGATCGCCGACGTCACCGAAGCCGCCCAACTGTTCCACCTGCACGCCGAAGACGCAGTCCGCCTCCACGGCGAAACCCTGCCGTCCAACGACCAGGCCAAGCGGATGTTCACCTTCTACCGCCCCGTCGGCGTCTGGGCCATCATCACGCCCTGGAACTTCCCCCTGCTCATGCTCACCGAATTCGTCGCACCCGGCCTGGCCACCGGCAACGCCCACGTCGTCAAGCCCCCCACCCACACCTCACTGACCGTGCTCGCCGCCATGGAAGCCTTCGAAGCAGCAGGCCTACCCACCGGCCTGATCAACATCCTGCCCGGCGAAGGCACCACCGGCTCCGACCTCGTCGCCCACCCCGGCATCGACGCCATCGGCTTCATCGGCTCCTCCCAAACCGGCGCCAAAATCCAGGCCACCGCAGGCCTCAAGCGCTCGATCATGGAATGCTCCGGCAACGGCCCCCTCATCGTCCTCGCCGACGCCAACATCGAAGCCGCCGCCAAAGCCGCCGCCGACGCCGCCTACTACTGCGCAGGCCAGGTCTGCTGCGCCACCGAACGCGCCCTCGTCCACGCCGACGTCCACGACCAATTCGTCGCCGCACTCGTCACCTACGCCGACACCATCAACCTCGGCAACCCCTTCGACCCCACCGTCAACCTCGGACCGGTCAACAACGAAGGCGTCGCCGCCAAAATGGACCGCCACATGGCAGACGCCCGCACCCGCGGCTTCGACATCCTCCACGGCGGCACCCGCCAAACCGGCCACCCCACCGACCTCTACTACAACTTCACCATCGTCGACGGCGTCACCCCCGACAGCCTCCTCAGCCGCGAAGAATCCTTCGGCCCCGTCGTCCCCGTCATCACCGCCAACGACGACGACGAACTCCTCCGCCTCGCCAACGCCGACGCACTCGGCCTCCAAGCCGCCGTCTTCACCGAAAACCTCACCAAGGCCTACCGATTCATCGAAGAAATCGAAGCCGGCCAAGTCATCGTCAACGACAGCACCGGATTCTGGGACATCAACATGCCCTTCGGCGGAGCCGGCGGCAAAGGCACCGGCTGGGGCCGCATCGGCGGCAAACACACCCTCCTCGACATGTCCGACCTCCGCACCGGCGTCATCCACCTGGGCCGCTGACCC
>NZ_SUMD01000003.1 GCF_005049235.1 Rhodococcus oryzae
GGACCATGAACTTCACGCCCGCGGTGGCGAGCAGTTCGGCGACGGCCTTGGTGGTCTTCTTGGCGCGGTCCTCGTAGGCGCCGGCGCAGCCGACCCAGAACAGGTATTCGTAGTCCTCGAAGGTGTCCGCGTCCTTGCCGTAGACGGGGATCTCGAAGTCCATCTCGTTGATCCAGTTGAGACGGTCCTTGGAGTTCTGGCCCCAGGGGTTGCCCTTGTTCTCGAGGTTCTTGAACAGGCCGGCCAGCTCGGACGGGAACTCCGATTCGATGAGCACCTGGTAGCGGCGCATGTCGATGATGTGGTCGACGTGTTCGATGTCGACGGGGCACTGCTCGACGCAGGCGCCGCAGTTGGTGCACGACCACAGGGTTTCGAGGTCGATGACCGGAGCCAGTTCGCCCTCGACGGTTTCGCCGACCAGCTTGCGGCTGGCCTCGGTGAGCGCGGCCTCGGGGATCTTTGCCAGGGCGGCCTCGTTGACGTTGCCGTCGGCGTCGACCAGGCCGATCTCGTCGCCACCCATGTCCTTGCGGCCACCGGCCAGCAGGTAGGGCGCCTTGGCGTAGCCGTGGTCGCGCAGCGACATGATCAGCAGCTTCGGCGAGAGCGGCTTGCCGGTGTTCCAGGCGGGGCACTGGCTCTGGCAGCGGCCGCACTCGGTGCAGGTGGTGAAGTCGAGCCAGCCCTTCCAGGAGAAGTCCTCGATCTGGCCTGCGCCGAGGGTGTCGGTGTCGGGGTCGACGTTGTCCATGGTCAGGGCCTTGCCCTTGGACATCATCGGCTTCGCGGCACCGAGGGCGACGCCGCCGTCGTCCTCACGCTTGAAGTAGATGTTCGGGAACGCGGAGAAGCGGTGCCAGGCGACACCCCAGGTGATGTTGCGGCCGACCATGTACAGCCAGATCATGCCGGACATCAGCTTGACGAACGCGAAGATCGAGACCATGACCGCGCTGGCGGGCAGCAGCTTGGCGACGTTCATGGTGAAGAAGTCGGTCCACGGGTTGGCGTGGCCGTAGGTGGCGATCTTGCCTGCCTTCACCATGACCATGCCGAGGCCCTCGACGAAGACGACGATCTCGACGAAGTAGGCCGGGCCGAACTTCGAGCCGCCGAAGCGCGAGAGCCGCTCCGGGATCCGCGGGTGGTTGAGCTGGCGGATCACGATCAGCACGGTGATGCCGACGATGGTGCCGATGCCGAGGAGCTCGTCCCAGAGGTGCCACATCCAGGTATCGCCGAAAATCGGCCAGTGGAACTCGGGGTTGAAGGTCTGGCCGTAGGCCTCGAACCACAACAGGGCGCCGCCGAGGAAGCCGATCATCACGAGCCAGTGCGCCCAGCCGACGGTGCGGAACTTCTGCATCCGGGTGTGCGCGATGAACTCGATGATCATCTGCTTGAAGCGGGGGACGAACGGGCGCCAGCGGTCCGGGGCTGGTTGACCGAGCTGCACCGTCTTCCCCATGGTCCAGGCCCCACTCAAGAATGAGGCCCAACACACGAGGCTGAGCAGTGCGCCGATCGTGCCCAACGTGATCGTCAGGGCGTTCATGTCACGGCCTTTCCTTCTACGACGGCAACGCCAACACGGGTTAAGTTACCCGTCGGTAGCATCCCGAGCCAACGTCGAGTCCATGGTCACATCGGCGGGAGGCCGATGCGAGGCACAGGAGTTCTCACGCTCACCGTAAATTGTGCCCCTGTGGGGGGGTCAGCGCAGGTCAACCTAACTTCGCCGGATGACCTGCGGAGAAGTGAGCGGAACGAACGGGTCGGCGGGCAATTGCTGCGCCTTGTTCTCAGAAGAATCACAGATTAGTGTCCATCGAGACTGTGTTGTGACCCATGTGTCAATTTTGGTTTCCAGAGGGGATTTGTAGATGAGGCTGAAGAAGTTCGCGGCGACGTCGCTGATGGCGATCGCGGCGCTGGGTGTGGGTGCGGGCACCTCGTACGCGGCACCGGCTGCGCCCGCGCCCGAGACCATCGACTGGAGCTCGAAGGTCGAGGGACAGTCGGTCGTGACCACCATCAACGCGGGCGGCTTCAAGGTCTCGGGTGACGGCAAGAACATCGAGCTGCAGGACAACTCCGGCAAGGCCGTCGTGAGCCTGCCGCTGGCGTTCCAGCTCAACAGCCTCAAGTTCCCGATGGAGCAGAAGATCAGCGAGGACGGCAAGACCGTCACCATGACGCCGGTCTTCGACCTCGGTAAGGCCAAGTCGGTCACCCCGGCCGATCGCGGCGACCGCACCGTCGGCAACATCGCGATCAAGGACATCGCCTCGCCGGCCGAGAACCTGAGCGCGCAGCAGACCTTCAGTGCGCAGCTCGCCGTGGCCACCGCGACCGGCGGTCTGACCGGCACCATCATCGGCTGTGTTGTCGGCTTCGTCCCCGGTCTTGCGGCGGGCATCATCGGCGCGCTGCCGGGTTGCGTCACCGGTGCGGGCATCGGCGCGATTGTCGGCACCATCGCCGTCGGTGGACCGACCCTGATCGCCGCGGGCATCGGCCTGGGCCAGACCCTGCTCGCCGAGCCGGGTACGACCATGTACGCCGAGCATCTGCAGAAGTAGTACTCGCAGAGCCACGAAAGCGGCCCATCACCTCTACGGAGGTGATGGGCCGCTTTCGTTGTCGTGGCCTCGTGGATGGCGCCTCCCGAGTGGGGTCGCCGAGGCCGCGAGCGTGGAGGGCGCGGACCAGGTCCGCACCCCCTCATCCGCTTAGGACGCGGTGCCCGCGTTCGTGGCGATCTTGACGATGTAGCCGATCGAACTCATCAAAACTGGCAGCAATGCCTCCATGGAACTTCCTTCTGTACGCCGGCGCGACTGCCCGGCAACGTTCTGACTGGGCCCCCCAGTCAGGTGTGTCGCTGGCGCGCAATCCTCCCCGCCCCAGGAACAACGGGATTCTACCGTTAACCCGCGGTTCGGTGGTGCGTTACCCCGGAATGCGAAAAGGGGCCTCGAACGCGAAAGTTCGCGTCCGAGGCCCCTTTTCATGAGGCCGTGAATCCTCGATCTAGCCCGTGCGGACCTTCAGGCCCGGGTTGGCCGCGAGGATCGCGTTGATCGGCGTCCCGTACAGCTGGGGGCTGTCACCGACCAGCGTGGTGACCACGGAGGCCAGCTCGCAGTACATCATGTCGCCCACGTTGGAAGCGCTCGAGATGCCAAGCGCCCTGGTGCCGGTCACGATGGCGCCGCCGCTGTCACCCTGCAGCGCACAGATGTTCGCGGTGAAGCCGTTCTTCAGGGTGCGGGTTCCGACGTCCACGATCTGGTTGACGGAGTTGATGGTGCCGCAGCTGAAGCCGGTGGTGAGGCCGGACTTGCACACCGGCGCCCCGACCACGGGATCGGCGGTGCCGGTGATCGGCACCGGGTTCGCGCCGGGGGCGCGGACGAAGTTGTTCTCGAAACGCTTGGCGGCGGCGTCGTCGATCTTGATCACCGAGTAGTCGAGGCCCTCGACGGTCGACTTGGCGAAGGTGCCGAAGCGATCGCCGAACGCGGCGCCGTGCGTCTCGAACGCGATCGAGGCGGTACCGGTGCCCGCGGCGTCGCGGTTCGGGTCGCAGTGGCCGGCGGAGATGTTCACCGCGCGCCCGGAACCGTCCGTGCCGTTGAAGCCGAGCGAGCAACGGAACGCACCGTCCGCGTTCTCGGCGGCGTAGGCGTCACCACCGAGGCGGGCATCGGCGGCAACGGGGCTCTCGGCGACCGGCGGCGCGGACGAGCCGAGCGCCGGGGCCAGCACGACGCGAGCGGACTCCAGGAAGTCGGGCAGCTGCAGACCCTGGCCCTCGGCGGTGTTCTGGACGCGCAACACGACGTCGTTGTTGACCGTGTCGATCGCGGCGCCGCTGATGAGACCGGACAGCGGTGCGGGGAGCTTCTCGATCCAGCTGTTCATGTGGCCGAGCTGGTCGCGCAGGGCACGCTCGCTGCGCGGCAGGTCCTTCACCTTGTAACCGGCGGCCTCGACGGCCGCGCGGGCGGCTGCCTTGTCCGGGCCGTCCGCCAGACCGATCAGCGGCGAGCCGGCCGGGTCGAGCCACGCGCCCGCGAAGGACTCGGGGAACTTCCCGCGCATCGTGTTGGCGAACTCCACCAGCTTCTGCCCGGCCTCGGCCTTGTCGAGGTACTGGGCGGGGCTGAGTCCGAGATCGCGCTGGATCGCGGCAACCAGGTCGGCGGGCAGCGCGGTCGCGGGCGCCGGAGCGGAGGGCTCCGCGTGTGCGAGGGCCGCGCCGGGCGCGATCAGGAGGAGGGCCGCAGAGCCGATCATCGCGGCACGGCGGGCGCGAACGCTACGCATGGGGACCTTTCGGATTGAGGGCATGCGGGCATGACCCATCCGTTTAGGCCGGGTCAGTTGTAGCGACTATATGGGTTACGCCCGCCGTTGCCTACCGGAAACCATCGGATGATTCGGCGCCGCGGGGGCGCCGCTGATGTATCAGGGGCGCGCGTTTCCGGCCCGGACCTGCAGGTCGAGGCCGAGAGTCGCGTTCGCGTGGTTCACGATCTTCTCGATCGGGATGCCGATGCTCGCGGTGCCGCCCTCGGGCGCCAGCACGAGGTTGGCCTCCGTGCAGTTCGGGGCGCCGCCGGAGTTGGAACCGCTGGTGATGCCGAGTGCCCTGGTCCCGGTCAGGATGGCGCCGCCGCTGTCGCCGCCGAGGGTGCAGGTGGAGCCCGCGAACCCGCGGACCAGGCGGGTGCTGCCGTCCGCCATGTGCAGCGGGGCATCGACGCTGTCGGCGAGGACCATGCCGCAGGTGAACGTGGAGGTCTGGCCGGACTTGCAGATCGGTGCGCCGATGACCGGACGCGCCGTGCCGGTCACGGTGACGGTGGTGCCGTTGGCCCCGCGGACGGTCGGCTTGTCCAGCCCGGCGGCGGTGCCCGCCTCGTTGAGCTTGATCACCGAGTAGTCCAGGCCGCCCGCGGCCTCACCCATCGAGGAGTGCCGGAAGGCGCCGATCTGCGTGCTTCGGGAGACATCCGCGAAATCGGGCAGGTAGACCGGGGCGCCTGCGGGCACCTTCGCGTTCTCCTGCGAGGGATCGCAGTGGCCCGCGCTGAGGTTGTAGGGGGCACCGGCGGAGTCGACGGCGTTGAAGCCGAACGAGCAGACCCCGATCTCGCCCGGGTCGATGTCGCGGGTGATCGGGCGCGGAGTGGCGATGTAGGTGTCGCCGCCCTGCGCGTGCGGGTCGACGGGCGGCTGGCCGCCGGGGCTCAGCACGACCTTCAGTCCGGCCAGCAGCGTCGGCAGGTTCAGTGCCCGGCCGATGGGGCTGTTCACCACATCGATGACGACCCGGTTCTCCAGCACGTCGATGGAGGTGGAGTTGATCTGCGAGGAGACGTCCTTCGGCAGTCCGAGGATCCACTTGTTGACCTCTGCCAGCGAACCCTCGAGATCCTTCGCGGACACCGCGGCGAGGTGGGTGGCATAGCCGTCGCGGGCCACCCGCTGCGCTTCGGCGGTGGTGGTGACCGCGACGACGGGAACGCCGTCGACGCCCATCCAGGAACCGGCGTAGGTGGCGGGGCTGCCCTCGCGCAGGGTCTGCGCGTAGCCGGCCAGTCGCTGAGCGGCCTCGGCACGCTCGATGTACTGCTGCGGGGTCAGCTTCAGGTCGCGGGCGATCGCGTCGACGAGTTCTGCGGGCAGCTGCTGCGCGACCTCGGCTGGCGAATTCGACTGGGGTTCATGCGGTTCGGCCTGTGCGATCGCGGAGAGCGGGAGCAGGGTGGCCGAGGCGAGGATTGCGGCGCGGAACGCCAGCGGGAGACGCATGAAGACCCTTCGTCGAGAGCGCGGATGTATCAGCGCTCCACCTTAGGGCAAGTGCGGCTCGGCCGCCCGTATGCCTGATAGACCCGTTGGCGAACCCCTTCTATGCCGTCTCGACGCTCTCGGTCGGAGCCTTCGAGGGCATCGGCCGGGAGCGCGAGACGGCCACGCCGGCCAGGCACAGCGCCCCGCCCGCGAGCGTGAGCAGGCCCGGCAGCTCGCCGAGGAACAGCCAGGCCATGACGACGACAAGAGCGGGCACGGCGTATGTCGTCGCGCCCATTCGGCCCGCCGTCGTACGGGCCAGGGCGTAGGCCCAGGTCGTGAAGGCCAGGGCGGTCGGGAACACCCCGAGGTACACCATGTTCAGCGTCGCGGAGAGGGGCGCCCGGCTCGCCTCGTGGACGAGCTGACCGGCAAACGGCAGACACGCCACCGCGCCGACGAGGCACCCGAAGGTCGTGATCTGCAGCGCGCTGCCGTGCGACAGGGCGGGCTTCTGCGCGACGACGCCGCCCGCATACGCGACGGCCGCCAGCAGGCAGAGCAGGACGCCGAGGACCGAGGAGTGCCCATCGCCGGACATCGACAGCCCGACGGCGATCGCGCCTGCGAAGGACACCGTCATGCCCGCGATCAGCCGGGGCGGCAGCGTCTCGCCGAGGAACCGGGCGCCGAGCAGGGCGATCAGGATGGGCCCGATGTTCACGATCATCGCGGCCGTACCCGCGTCGACCTCCCGCTCACCCCAGTTGAGCGCCACCATGTAGACGCCGAACCACAGGAGGCCGGACACCACGATCCCCCTCCAGGCCGCCCGCGACGGCAACCCCTCCCGCCGGATCAGCAGGACCGCGCCGAGGACGAGAGCCCCGGAGAGCAGCCGACCGAGGGCGAGCGCGCCGGGGGAGTAGGCGGCCCCGGCGCTGCGGATCGAGACGAAGGCGGAGGCCCACAGGACGATGGTGACACCGGCGGCGGCGAGCGCCAGACGCGTGGTGGCACGGGTGTTGGTCATGGGGTGACCGTAGGCAATTCGCGCCCGGTGCGTCAGGCGACGGCCGCTCCGTCAGCGGGGGTGGTCGTGGTGGTCGTCGCCTTCGGGGTGGTCGTGGTCGTTGTGGTGGTCGCCTCGGTCGTCGTGGTGGGCTTGGTTGTCGCGGTCGTCGTCTTCGGGGTGGTCGTGGTCGGCCGGTGAGACGGGCTCGGCTGGGCGGGCGGCGTCGTGACTACGGGCGGCGGGGCCTGGGTCGTCGGGGCGACGGTGGTGGTGGGCGCGGTCGAGGCGGGGCTCGATGTCTTGCTGCTCCTGGCCGTTGTGGACGCGGGGGCCTTGGTCGTTGTGGTGGTCGGCCGAAGCGAGACGGTGACCTTGGGCGTCGCGGACGGGGCGATGACGGGGACCGCGGTCGCGGGGGCATCGGTGGAGCGCAGGCTCACCACCAGACCGACCAGCGCGACGGCCAGGAGCACACCGGCAGCCGCCGTGATCGCCGTGGTGCGTTGGAATCGGAAGCGGGGCGCCGCGACGATCGGCGTCGCCGCGGCGGGGGACTGCGGTGGCACCGGGTCCAGCAGGACGGGCAGCACCGGCCGGCCGGGGCCGGCCTCGGTGAACGCGGTCGGCGGGCCCGCGACCGAGACCGCGGGCATGATCACGGTGTCGGCGTTGTCATCGATATCGGGGCGGACCGCGGCGACGGTGGTCCCGACGATCGCGGTGGCGACGGCATCGTCCGCTGCGCTCGCCACGCCGCCGGCCGCGATGATCGCGGCGCCGTGCGCGCCCGTGTATCCCGGCCGGGGCGGCAGCACCGTCGGCAGGCCGACGGTCGCCTCGGCCAGTCGCGACACCAGCGGCATCGCGGAGCCGCCGCCGGTCAGCAGCAGCGCGCACACGTCCGACAGCGCCAGGTCATGGGCGCTGATGGTCTGCTCCACGAGGTCGAGCGATCCGGTGATCGACGACTCCAGCAGCTCCTCGAGCTCGCTGCGCAGCAGGGTGACGGTGGCGGTGGCGCCCGCGAGCTCGACGGCGATCTGCATCTCGGTCGCCGTGGACAGTGCTTCCTTGGCCTCGGCGCATCGGCGCCGCAGCACCGACAGCTCGGCCCGGGTGGCCGGATCGCTCAGGTCCACCGGCCCGAGGTCGCCGGCGGCCGAGCCCAGCACGTGCTCGAGGATCGCCTGGTCGAAGATGTCGCCACCGAAGCGGGTGGTGAAGGTCGACGGCAGGAGCAGCCCGGCATCCGTACCCGTGCGCACCAGCGAGATGTCGAGCCCGGCGCCGCCGAGGTCGTAGACCGCGACGATCGCGTCGCCCAGCGTGCCGTGCGCCGCCTCGAGCCAGGCCACCGCGGCCACCGGCTCGGGGACCAGCGTCACCCCGGCCAGCCCGACGTGTGCGAGGGCGTCCCGCATCGACTGTGCGGTCGCGTCGGACCAGCGTGCGGGGTGGGTGGCGATGATCTCGGGCTGTTCGGACAGGCCGGGGAACGCCTCGGCCGCCTCGTGCACCAGGCTGTGCATGGCGGTGGCGACCAGGTCCTCGGCCAGGTACGCGGAGCCGTCGCCGATCACGAGTCCGGCCGGATCGCCTGCGTGCGCGGCGAACCCGGAGATGACGTCGGGCGCATCGAGGGGAGGACCGAGCACCGCTTCGCCCGCAGCTGTCAGCTGCAGCGTGGCGCGGCGAGTGATCGTGGCCGGCTCTGCCTCGACACGAGGACCACTCGTGGTGTGGAGGACCGCAACGGCATCGGTATTGCCGACGCCCAGCCCAAGCCCCGCGGCCATGTCTCTCCCCCATCTCATTGCTGCCGCGCTCGCCCGGGGGTTCGCGCGTCGCGCTGCCGGACCGACGCGCGATCTCGGGCGATAGCCTATCTATTCGCCTACGCTCGATCCGGAGAGCATGGACGCAAGCGGGGTGGTGATCGTCGGCCCTGCGCGAGGTACTGGGAGAAATATGACCGATCCCGAATCGCCACCTGTGCCACAGCCGGTCCTCGAGCCGCTCAGCGCGGCGGCCCTCTTCCTGGTGATGACGGCAGGTCCGGCCACCGAGGACGCGGTCACGCTCCGCGACGTGGCCTCGGACGTCGGGTCGTTGGTCCGGGCGGTGGGATTCCGGGAACTCGCCGGGTCACTGTCCTGCGTGGTGGGTTTCGGTTCGGAGTTCTGGGATCGGGTGGGCCCGAGTGACACACCGTCAGGGCTGCATCCCTTCGTCCCGCTGCGCGGGGAGGTGCACAGCGCGCCTGCCACCCCGGGGGACGTGCTGTTCCACATCAAGGCCTCGCGAGCGGACCTGTGTTTCGAGCTGGGGCGCCTGATCCTGACGGCGCTCGGCGACGCGGCGACTGTCGCGGACGAGGTGCACGGGTTCCGCTACTTCGATGCCCGCGACCTGCTCGGCTTCGTCGACGGGACCGAGAACCCGACCGGGGCGGGCGCGGGCGCGGCGGCCCTGATCGGGGCGGAGGACCCCGCGTTCACGGGCGGCAGCTACGTGATCGTCCAGAAGTACCTGCACGACATGACCGCATGGGCCGAGCTGAGCACCGAGGAGCAGGAGCGGGTGATCGGGCGGACGAAGCTCGAGAACGTCGAACTCGACGACGCGGCCCTGCCGAGCAACTCGCACGTCGCGCTCAACACCATCGTCGACGACGACGGGACCGAGCACGAGATCCTGCGCGACAACATGCCGTTCGGCTCCCTCTCCGCGGGCGAGTTCGGTACCTACTTCATCGGTTACGCGAAGGACCCCGCCGTCACGGAGCTGATGCTGCGGCACATGTTCCTCGGTGACCCCCCCGGCAACCACGACCGGATCCTGGACTTCTCCCAGGCGGCGACGGGCACCCTGTTCTTCGTGCCGAGCCAGGACCTGTTGGAGGCGCTGGCCGACATCCCCGTGCCGGACGTCGAGGAAGCGGAGCCGGAAGAGGTTGCGCCGCGTGACCTGTCCCTGAAAATCGGTGATCTCAAAGGAGTGTCGCAATGACTGATTCGAGCAATCTGCACCGGAACCTCGCGCCGGTGACCGAGGCCGCGTGGGAGCAGATCGGCGAAGAGGCCGCGCGCACCTTCAAACGCCACGTCGCCGGGCGTCGGGTGGTCGACGTGGCCGGGCCGTTCGGCTACTCCTATTCCGCACACAATCTCGGCCGGGTGCGCTCGATCACCGCATCGGACAGCAGGATTCGGGCACAGCTCCGCGAGGTGCACCCCCTCGTCGAGCTGCGCTTCCCGTTCACGCTCAGCCGTGCGGAGATCGACGACGTGGCCCGCGGGTCGCTGGACTCCGACTGGCAGCCGGTCAAGGACGCGGCCAAGGCGATCGCGTTCGCCGAGGACCGCACGGTGTTCGCCGGCTTCGAGGCGGCAGGCATCGTCGGCCTGGGACCGTCCAGCAGCAACCCGCCGCTGTCGCTGCCCGAGGAACCGCTGCTGGTTCCCGACGCCGTCGCCTCCGCGTTGTCGGCCCTGCGACTGGCAGGCGTGGAGGGACCGTATTCCCTGGTGCTCGACGCGGACACCTATACCGCGGTGAGCGAGACCAGGGACGAGGGCCACCCGGTGTTCCATCACCTCAAGGATCTCGTCGGCGACATCATCTGGGCCCCGGCGGTGGCGGGCGGCTACGTGCTGTCCACCCGCGGCGGCGACAACCAGCTCACCCTGGGGACGGACCTGTCGATCGGGTACGACAGCCACACCGCTGAGTCGGTGACGCTGTACCTGGAAGAGACGCTGACCTTTTCGTCGTTGACGGCAGAGGCCGCCGTCGTGCTGGGACGCTGACCGATGTCGGGGTCGTCGAGGTACCGCGACGTCAACCCGCTGTACCGGGCGATGCGCGACCTCGCCGGGACCAAACCGATGGCGTGGTTCTTCGCCCGCACGCTTCACCACGTCGACGGCCCCGTCTACCGGTTGACCAAGGGGCGCAACACCTTGACGACCCTCCTCACCGGACTGCCGCTGGTCATGCTCACCACCACGGGGGCGAAGAGCGGGGCGAGCCGCACCGTCCCCCTGGTGGGGATGCCGGACGGGGACCGGATCGTGGTGATCGCCTCGAACTACGGACAGCATTCGAACCCGGCCTGGTACTTCAATCTGCGCAAGCATCCCGAGGCCACGGTCACCGTCGCGGGCGGTGAGCCCCGGCAGGTAGTCGCCTACGAGGCGGAGGGGGAGGAGCGGGAGCGACTGTGGCGCATGGACCTGGAGGTCTATCCCAGCCGTGCCGCCTACAAAGAACGCGCCACCGACCGGCGGATCCCGGTGATGGTGCTCGAACCCGGGGCAGGCGGCTGAGCCCGACGACGCGAGGGCTCACCACTCAGCCGATGAGCTCGCTCGATTCCTTCCGCCAGTCGTAGACGACCCGGGTCCGCAGGACGATGTCCTGCAACGACCGGCGCCTGGGGTCGACGGCCGCCCACAGCAGGCCGACGGCGAACAGGACGCAGAGCACGGCCCGCACGGCGGCGCGGGGCAACCGGAGCAGCCGGCCCTTGGCGGTGACGACCCGTAGCCCCATCGCCACCGCGCCGACGGTGCGTCCGGTCGTGACCCAGCAGCCGGTCAGGTACACGACCGACACGGTGAGGGTGACGGTCGCCGAGGCCAGAAAAGCCGGCTCGGGGAACCGGAAGTTCTGCGGGGAGTACAGCAATCGAACCAGGGCCAGGCCCAGGTAGGTCACGCCGATGATCGTGAGGACCACCCCGAGGTCGATCACGGCGGCGATCGCGCGGGTGATGATCCCGGCAGGCCGGTGCGGAGGTTGATCGAGGTGCTCGGTCACGGCGCCGGGTCCCCGGGGCGGCCGCTGCCGATGGGCACCTCGTCGTCCGGGCCTGGGCCGCGGCCGAACAGCTTGCCCACGAAGCCGGCGACTGCGTCGTCGGCCTGCATGCCCTGGCTCCGGACCCCGCGAACCGCCTCGGAGGACAGCGAACCCGTCGACTCCCGGATGATCTCCGGCAGGTCGACGCCCTCGATGATGTCGTTGGCGAGGCCGACGAGGTCCATCCGGGCGATGATCGCGTCGACGTCGATCCGGCGCGCCACCTCGTCGAGGTCCACCCGCGCGATCTGCCTGTCGAGGTCGACGGAGTCGACGATGCCGTCCAGGTCGAGCCTGCCGATCACGGCGTCCACGTCGAGTCGGGCCGCGATGCTGTCGACGTCGATGGTGGCGGCGATCTGGTCGAGATCGAGGGACTCGGCGATCAGGTTCAAGTCGACGTTCTCGCGCACGAGGCGGGTGAGATCGACCTCGAGCAGGGCCGCCGCGACGACCTCCCTGATCACGAGGCGAATCAGGTCCTGGACGGTCGGGGCGGCGGTCCGCGCGACCTCCTCGCCGCGCGCCCGCAGCGCGTCCGTCGTGGCGTCGAGGCGCCGGGCCAATCCGGGCACCCGGCGCAGGGTGCCGAGGGCGAAACGGGCCGTCGCGCCCACCACCTCGGCCGCCGTGACCGCGGCGCCGATCGCCACGAAAACCACGTCTGCGCCGGGAAGGCTCGCCGGCGGCCGGCTCGGCGCGGGCGTGACGTGCTGGTCCGGTGACATGGTCCCTCCCAGATCGGGGTCTGACGCGAAGAGGTCAGGTCGTGATCATAGGTGTCACAGGTGGGTACGACACCGGTTGTGTCGGGGTCGTGACCCGGGCTCGGTGCTCAGCTCTCCGTGCCGTGGCCCATCGCGCGCAGCATCGACAGCATGTCCGCGCGCGAGGTGGCGTCGAGGCGACGGCGGATCCGGGCGACGTGGTGCTCGACGGTCTTCGCCGAGATGAACAGCCGGGCGCCGATGTCCCGGTAGGTCAGGCCCATCACCAACAGGTTCGCCACCTCGGCCTCGCGGTCGGTCAGGCCCGCGCTGAGTTCGCGTTCGGTCCCCGCGACGGTGCCGGGCGTCGACGACGCGGCGGGTCGCAGGGAGCGCGCGACCTGTAGCAGCGTGGTGGCGGTCCTGGTGTCGGAGGCGCGGAGCGCGGCCTCGCTGGCGAGACGGGCACCGTCCCATGGCAACCCGATACGGTCCAGGGTGCGTGCGGACTGTTCCACCACGGCCGCGTCGATCTCGCCCTGCAGCACCCGAAGCCAGGCACGGCCCGCGGCCGCGAGGCCCGCCGCGTACGGGCTGGTCTCGGCCGCGACACCGAGGGCGTTGGCGTGTGGCAGCAGTTCCGCCGGGCTCTCGGCCAGGATCGCGGCCTGCACGCCGTACCAGTGCAGGGGCGAGCCCCACAGCGTCGGTTCGCCCAGCCGGGTGAGCAGCTCGTTGGCCTGCTCGATGAGGTGCGCGAGCCGGTCGGTGTCCCGCAGCCTGGCCGCGCCCAGCCACAGTTCGCCGAGCGGGAGCAGGCTGAAGAGATCGGCCGAGTGCTCCGCGATGACGCCGTGCGCCCGCTCCCATGAGTGGGTGAGGGCTCCGATGTCCCCGACGCGTCGGGCCAGCCCGACCCGCAGCGCGGCGATGAACAGCGCGTCGCGTGGGGTGGGCTCGGCGTCCGTCGGCATCGCATCGAGCCGGGCCGTCGCGGCATCCAGGTCGCCGCGGACCATGGCGATCCAGGTCAGCAGCAACTCGTGCCGGTGGCGGGTGATGCTCTCGCGAGGCTCGGTGTCCAGTGCCCGCTGCAGCACTGCCTGGGCGCCCGCGAGTTCGCCGCACGCGATGCCCGCAAGCGCGGTGATGGCGGCGCCGCTGTCGGGCAGCAGTCGGGGCCGGGAACCGTTGGCGGACAGGGACAGCCCACGGGTCAGCGAGTTGACCGCGATGGCGACGTGGCCGTCGATCGACTGTCGCAGGCCCTGCGCGAGCAGCGCGGCGCCCGCGGACGTCGACGTCGGGGGCGCGCCCGCCTGGCGGTCCGTCATCGCCTCCGCCTGCTCCGGCCGTCCCGCAGCGAGCAGCACCGTGGCCGCGATGGGGGCGTCGGAGCCGACGCGGGCCGGGCCGAGCCACTCGTAGAGATCGGCGCTGCGGCCGAGCATGCCCTGCTGCGCCGCGACGCTCGCCGCGATCCGAACGGCCGCAGCGAGTTCGGTGTCGGTCAGGTCTGCCGCCCGTTCGAGCAGGCCGTCGGTGAGCCCGACCGCGGTGTCCAGGTCCGCGCTCAGTGCCGCCGCCTCGGACCAGCGCAGGGCGAGGGTGTTCCGATCGGCGCCCGCGCGGACGGCCTCCGCGTACAGGCTCGCGGCCAGCGCCGGCTCGGCGTGTTCGGCGGCGCCGCAGAGGAACTCGGCCAGGTCGGGATCGGTCACGCCCGCCTCGCCGTAGGCGCGGGCCGCGGGGAGGTCGAGGGTGCCGTCCGCCAGCTTCGCGCGCAGCGAGTCGGCGTGCAGCCGGGCCAGCCGCTGCGCTCCGAGCACGGCGGCCAGCGGTTCGCGGGCGACGGGCAGGAGGGTGTGGGTGACCAGTCCGGTGCCGCGCGCCCGGTCGATCAGATCCTGGGCCAGGGCCGGGTCGACGGACAGCACCCGGACGAGTTCGGCGGGGTCGGGCCCCGAGCCGATCGCGGCGATCGACAGGGTGCACAACAGGTCCGAATCGAGTTCCCCGAGACGGGCGCGCAGGTGTGCGGCCGTCGCGGCGTCGAGGGCCCGTTCCAATGCGGGCTGGGTGCGGGGCTCGGTGGGGTCGAGGCGGGACAGGGTGCCGAGCGCCGCGTCGACGGTGTGCACGCCACCCCCGGTGATCCGCAGGACAGCGGCGGCCAAGCCGATTGGAAGTCGCACGCCCAGTGTTGATTCCGCGCGCGCGACGATATCCCGCGCAGTCATCGGGTCGAGGGTCAGTGAGCCGAGCGCATCGCCGAGCGAGCGCAGGGTGCGGCTGTGCGGCCGCGGCTCGGTGGCGACGATCACGGTGATGTCCGGGCGGTGCGCGGACAGGGTCAGCGCATCGACAGCGGCGTCGGGCAGCCGATGGGCGTCGTCGACGACCAGCGCGCCGCCGGGTTCGAGCTCCGCGCTGGCCGTCGCGGCGACGGGGGTCCCGTTGGCCCGCAGCTCGTCTCGGATCGCGGCGAGCAGAATCGATTTGCCACTTCCCGCAGTGCCGCGGATCAGCATGTGCGGGTTGCCCGTTCGCGCGGCGGCGAGGAACGCCTGCGCGCCGGGCATTCCGGCGAGCGTGGCCGCTGCGGTGCCGGTGGGTTCGGAGGTCAGCACGGTCACGGTTCCTACTGCCCGCCGCCGAGCAACCCGCCGACGCCCTGGCCGACGCCGCCGACGACCCCGCCAAGGCCGCCGAGCACGCCGCCGACGCCGTTACCGACACCCTCCACCACGCCGCCGACCCCGTTGCCGACACCGGTCGCTGCCCCACCGACGCCGTCGACGAAGTCGTTCGCGATCTGGCCGCCGCCGTCACCCTGCGGGGGCGCGGGCGGGGGCGTGTACCCGCCGCCTGCAGGCGGTGCTGGTGGGGGCGGGGGCGTCCCGCCGCCGACGGGTCCCGGTGCCGGAGCGGGTGCGGGTGCGGGCGCGGCGGCGGGGGAGCCGGGTGCAGGGGCGGGTGCCGCGGCGCCGCCCGAATTGGCGGAGACCTGCCGCGCGGTCGAACCGGCGTCGGATCGGATGGGCGCGCCGGTGGGGTCGAGGCGGACGGGGGAGTCCCCGGTGGTCGGGCTGACCACGCCGTCGACGACGGGCAGCACGGTGCCGTCCGGTGCGACCGTGGTGGTGACGCTGTGGCCGCTGGTCGTGGCCCCCCGGCTGGTGTCCGCGTTGGAGGGCGTCAGCGCGCCGGTACCGAGCGAGAGTCCGCCCGCGGCCAGGATGGCGATCGCGGCGGCCGCGGCGGCGACGATCGCGGCCTTCTTGGGGGTGGAGAGCGATGCACCCCGGGACGCAGGCCGGACGCCGGGACGCGGACCGGCGGACACGGGCAACACCGGCGCGACCTCCACGACGGTGGTCGCGGCGGACGCGGCGGCCGGAACCACCGAGAGCGGCACCGTGTGGGCGCCCTCCGCCGCGGCGAGGAGCGCGGCGCCCTGTGCCGCGGTTCGCTCGGGATGGGCGTCCGCGACGACGGGCAGCCGCAGTTCGGCGGAGAGCAACTCGGCGACCAGCGGCATCGCCGAGCTGCCACCGATGAGCAGGACCTGACCCACGTCGGACAGGTCGACGCCCGCGTTGCGCAGCGTTTCCCGGACCAGTTCGACGGAGTCAGCCAGCGGCTCCCGGATCAGGTCCTCCAGCTCCGCGCGCACCAGTCGGACGTCGCTGTGCACGCCGGGCAGGTCGATCCCGATGACCGTCTCGGTGTCCGAGGACAGTGCCTCCTTCGCGGCGCAGCAGCGGGCCCGCAGCTGGGCGAGGGCGTTCATCGTGTCGGGGTCGAAGGGGTCGAGTTCGCCGGCCTCGCCCACGACGCCGTCGAGCACGTATCGCAGCGTCAGGTGGTCGAACTCGGATCCGCCGAAATCCTCGGACCGCATCGGCTTCCCGATGATCCGAGGTGTGTCGCCTGCGTGGACCAGCGTCACGTCGAGGCTGGTGCCGCCCAGGTCGTAGACGAGCACGAGGTCATCGGAGGCGCCTGCACCGGCGCGGGATCCGTTGCGCTGCAGCCATGCGACCGCCGCCTCGGGTTCGGGGATGAGCGTGACCCCGCCCAGGCCTGCGCGGTCGAGGGCGGAACGCAGCGACTCGACCGTGTGGCTCGGCCAGACCGCCGGATACGCCGCGGCCACGGCGGGGAACTCGTCGAGCCCGGCCGAGGACGCCTCGATCAGGCACAGCATCGCGGTCACGACGAGGTCCTCGCCTGTGTGCGTCGAGCCGTCGTCCGCGACGAGCGCGACGGGGTCGCCGACGCGGGTGGCGAAACCGGAGATGACGGTTCCACGTGGAACGTCCCCCTCGTGCCGGCTGGGCACGCCGAGAACCGCAGGGGCGTCCCCTCCGAGCTCCAGGGTCGAACTCGCCGTGATCGACGGTCCCTGCGCGTCCGCGTCGTGCTCGAGGGCGGTGACCGCCACCGAGTTCACGGCGCCGACGGTGAGTCCGAGTCCAACAGTCATCGAAGTGTTCTCCCGTGCTCGCCCCGCGGCTTCCGCCGCCGGAGTGGCTGACAATTCTCCCGTTGGCCGGAGCCAGGGGCGGGTGACGATTTCCCGGTTTCTGCGCCGGGGGTGGGGGCCGAACCTGGCCCCCGCTGTTGCCCACTGTGTCGGGTCACGCGCGTGAAGCGTTACCGATTCGGCGACAAACCCGCAGATGGGGGAGGTATCCCCTATCGGGCGGCGATCCCCTATCGGCCCCACCCCCCACGCGCTCCGCGAGGCAGGGGAGTTCACCCCGTTGGGACGGGGTGTCCGCGTACCTAGCGTTGAGGGCAATCGTTTCGCGTCGTCTATCGCGATCCGTTCGACCAGACCTCAGGAGATCGACATGACCACCAACGCTCTTCTCGACTTCATCCTCAGCCTCCTGCGTGATGACGAGGCGAGGGCGCTGTACTGCCAGAACCCGGACGCGGCGCTGGCCGCCGCCGGGCTGGGCGGCGTGTGCGCCGCGGACATCTCCGCAGTGGCCCCGCTGGTCGCCGAGTCGGGTCTGTTCGCCGGCGGCGCAGGTGAGTTGACGAGCATCGTGAACGCGGGGCTCGACACGGCCGTCGGCGGTGCACTCGGCGGTGGTCTCGGTGGCGGCCTCGGGCTGGGAGGTGGCCTCGGTCTGGGTGGCGGCCTCGCGGCAGGTGCGGGCGCGGGTCTGGGGCTCGGTGGCGGCCTCGGTCTCGGCGGTGGCATCGACCTGGGAGCCGATCTGGGCGCGGCCCTGAGCGCGGCGCTGGGGGCTGCCCTGCAGATCGGCGGCCAGATCGGCGCCGATCTCGGTGCGGCCATCGGCGCGGCCCTCGAGGCCTCGCTCGGCCTGGGTGGCGCCGTGGACGTGAACGCGGACCTGGGCCTCGGCGGGGCGCTCAGCGGTGCGCTGGGTGGCGCGCTCGGAGTCGGCGGTGAGCTGGTGGCCGAGCTCGGTGGCGCGCTGAACGCCGCGCTGAGCGGGGTGACCGATCTGGATCTGGGCGGGGCGCTCGACCTCGGCGCGGTGCTGGGCAGCGCACTCGAGGTCGGCGGCGACATCGGCGCCGACCTCGGTGTCGCGCTCGGCGGGGTGCTCGGTGCCGCGTTCGGTGCGGAGGGCGGACTCGGTGGCGCGTTGTCCACCGCGCTCGAGGGCGGCCTCGATCTCGGCACCGCGCTGGGCGGCACCCTCGGCGGCGCACTCGGCCTCGGCGGCGAGCTGACCTCCGGTCTGACCGGTGCGCTCGACGCGGCACTCGGTGCGGGCGGCGGCCTTGACCTCGACGGCGTGCTCGGTCTCGGTGGCGGCCTGACCTCGGGCCTGACGGGCGCGCTCGATGCGGTGCTCGGTGCGGGCGGCGGCCTTGACCTCGGCGGTGCGCTCGGTCTCGGTGGCGGCCTGACCTCCGGCCTGACAGGTGCGCTCGATGCGGTGCTCGGTGCGGGCGGTGGCCTCGGCGGCGGACTGGACCTGGGCGGCGACCTCGGCGCCACGCTGAGCGCGGCGCTCGGCGGAGCGCTCGGAGCGGGCGGCGATGTCGCCGCCGACCTCGGTGGCGCGCTGGGTGGCACGCTCGGCGCCCTGGTCGATGCGGGTGCGGGCCTGGATCTGGGCGGCGTCCTCGGCGCGGGTGGGGAGATCGGTGGGGACCTCGGCGCCACGCTGGCCGGTGCGCTCGGTGGCGCGCTCGGGGTGGACGGCGGCCTCACGGCCGGACTCGGTGCGGCGCTGGACGCGGCGTTGGGCGCCGCGGGCGGCCTCGACCTCGGTGCGGAGGGTGGCCTCGGCGGATCGCTCAGCACCGCGCTCGAGGGCGTGCTCGGCGCGGGCGGGGAGATCGGCACGGACCTGGGGGCTTCGCTCGGCGGGGTGCTGGGCGCTGCGCTCGGTGCTGGCGGTGACCTCGGTGGGGAACTCGAGGCGGCGCTGGGCGGCGCGGCGGGTGGCACCGGCGAGATCGATCTCGGTGGTGCGCTCGGCACGGTGCTCGGCACCGCCCTCGATCTCGACGGCGGCCTCGCAGGCGGGCTGGGCACGGCCCTCGAGGGTGCGCTCGGGGCGGGCGGCGCACTCGGCGGAGACCTCGACCTCGGCGGTGCTCTCGGCGGTGCCCTCGGTGGCGGCCTCGACCTGGGCGGCGCGGTCGACGGACTTCTCGGTGCCGGCGGCGCCCTCGATCTGGGCGGCACGCTCGACGGACTCCTCGGCGCGGGCGGTGGGCTCGGCCTCGATGTCGGCGCGGACCTCGACGCGGGTGTCGACGCGGCGGCGGGCCTCGGCGGCGGAGTGGACGCGGTCGCGGGCCTCGGTGCCGGCCTGACCAGCGGCCTGGCCGGCGGTCTCGGCGGCCTGTTCGGTGCCGGTGCCGGCCTCGGCGGCAGCCTGACCGGCGCGCTGGACGGTGCCGCGAACGCGGGTGCGGACCTCGGCGGCGCGCTGTCGGGTGCGGCGAATGCGGGTGCGGAGCTCGGCGGCGGCCTGACCGGCGCGCTGGATGGCGCGGCGAACGCGGGCGCGGAGCTCGGTGGCGGCCTGACCGGTGCCCTGGATGGTGCGGCCAACGCGGGCGCGGAGCTCGGCGGCGGCCTGACCGGTGCCCTCGACGGTGCGGCCAACGCGGGCGCGGAGCTGGGTGGCGCCCTGTCGGGTGCGGCGAGCGCCGGCGCAGACCTGGGCGGCGCACTGTCGGGGGTCGCGAACACCGGTGCTGAGCTCGGCGGCGCACTCTCGGGTGCCGCGGGCGCGGCCACGGACCTGACGACCGGCCTTGACGCCGTCGCGGACCTCGGCGGCGCGGTCACCGGTGCGGTCGACGCAGGCATCGGGGCGGGCGTTGGCGGCGCGACGTCGGCAGGCGGCGAGCTCGGCGGCACCTCCGACCTGGTCGGCGGGATCAGCTCCGGCCTCAGCGGTGCCACCGCGGCCACCGGGAACGCGTGGTCGTCGCTGGACGCCTCGAACGCCTTCGGCAGCGAGGTCACCACGACCCACGAGGCAGACGGCGGCTTGTTCGGCGATGGGCTCGGCGGCATCGGCGGCGGACTCTTCGGAGACGCGGATGCGACCGGCGCCGCCGAGATCGGCGGCGAGGCGGCCGCGCACGCGGACCCGCTGCTGCCCTGATCGATCTGTAACGGAGCCGGCCCCGTACGCGTTATTGCGTGTGGGGCCGGCTCCGTGCTGGATACAGTGAAATCGCTCGCCACGAGCGCCCGTTCGGGCGCCCGCGGCGCAGATTGGATTGTGGGTCGGGTTCATGGACAACGCAGCTGCTTCGGCAGTCGAACGCACCGCCGCGGGACAGGCAACGGCCGCGGACATGGTGGCACTGCTCGAGCGGACCGGGGGCATCGCCCGGACCGCCGGGCGAGCCGATCTGGTGGACCGCCTGGAGCTGGCCAAGACCAGGGTGCTGGACCCGCGGATGCGGATCGTCGTGGTCGGCCCGCTCAAGCAGGGCAAGAGCCAGTTGGTGAACTCGCTGCTCGGCCTGACCGTGTGCACGGTCGGCGACGCCGAGACCACCGCGGTGCCGACGGTCGTGCAGAACGCGCAGACGGCGAGCGCGGAGTTGGTCCTCGCCGAGCCGGGAGCCGATGCCGTCAGGGTGGCGGTGCCGCTCGATGAACTGAGCGCCGTCACGCCGTCGACGCCGCTGGCAGGCGGACGCGAGGTGCTGCGGGTCGAGGTGAACGTGCCGAGCCCACTGCTCGCCGACGGGCTGGTGCTGGTGGACACCCCCGGCGTCGGCGGGCACGGAAACCCACACGCGGCAAGCACTCTCGGCCTGCTTCCCGCTGCCGACGCGGTCCTGGTGCTCTCGGATGCCAGCCAGGAGTTCACCGAACCGGAGGTCGCGTTCCTTCGGCAGGTCCTCGGCCTGTGCCCGGCCGTGGCCTGCCTGATCAGCAAGACCGATCTGTATCCGCACTGGCGGGAGATCGTCGAGGCGGACCGCGGGCACCTCGCCCGCGCCGGGCTCAGCGTGCCGTTGATCCCGGTGTCGTCGGCGCTGCGCTCGCACGCGGTGCGACTGCAGGACGAGGAGCTGAACGTCGAGTCGGGGTTCGCCGACCTCTACGCGTTCCTGCGGGAGCAGGTGGTGGCAAGGGGAGACCTCACCACCCGCCGCGCGGTGGCGCTGGACGTGCACTCGGTCACCGAACACCTGACCCTCGCGCTCGGCAGCGAGCTTGCCGCACTTCGTGACCCGGCAAAGGGCGCCGCGGCCGTTGCGGAGCTGCAGAAGGCCAAGGTCGCGGCCGAGGAGCTGCACAAGCGCACCTCGCTGTGGCAGCAGACCCTGTCCGACGGCGTCACCGACCTGGCCGCCGACATCGACCACGACCTGCGGGACCGGCTGCGCCGCGTCACCCGTCAGGCCGAGGAGTCCGTGGACGAGGGCGACCCCGGCAAGGACTGGGCGGAGCTCGGCGAGTGGCTCGAGCAACAGGTCGCGACCTCGATCGGCGACAACTTCGTCTGGGCGCACGACCGCGCGATCTGGCTTGCCGAGGTGGTGGCCGGGCACTTCGCCGAGTCCGGGTCGGTGGACCTGCCGCACCTGGACGTCGCCGACCTGGGCGGGGTCCTCGAGCCCGTCAGCTCCCTCGCCGACCTCGAATCGGGGAGCATCGGCATCACCCAGAAGATGCTCGTCGGCATGCGCGGCTCGTATGGCGGCGTGCTGATGTTCGGGCTGATCACCACGCTGATGGGGATGGCCCTGGTGAACCCGATCTCGGTTGGCGCCGGGCTGGTGCTGGGCACCAAGGCCTATCGGGAGGATCGCGAGCAGCGGATCCTCAAGCGCCGCAGCGAGGCGAAGGTCGCGATCCGGCGGTTCGTCGACGACGTCAGCTTCCAGGTGAACAAGGAGTCTAAGGATCGGCTGCGGCTGATCCAGCGACTGCTGCGCGACCACTTCACCGCCATCGCCGAGCAGACCCTGCGCTCACTCAACGACTCGCTGCGCGCCGCGCAGGAGGCCGCGAACCTGGCCACCACCGAACGAACCCAGCGCGCCGCCCAGATCGAGCGGGACATGCGCGCGCTGAGCGAGCTCAAGGAGCTTGCGGCACAGATGCTCCCGGTGGAGATCGAACGGTGAGCGCTGGCGCGCTGGCGCAGGCGCGGGCACTGATCGGTGCGGCGCGTGAGGTGTATGTGGGCGATCCCGCGGTGCGCAGGCAACTCGACGAGTGCGCCGAGCGGATCGATCAGCCGCTCCGGGTCGCGCTCGCGGGGTCGTTGAAGGCCGGTAAGTCGACCTTGCTCAATGCGCTTGTGGGGCAGGACATCGCGCCGACCGACGCCACGGAGTGCACCCGCGTCGTCACCTGGTACCGGCAGGGTCCGACGCCGACGGTCACCGCGTGGCATCACGGCGACCAGTCCTTCAACGTGCCCGTCCAGCGGCGCGAGGGCAGCAGCCTCACCTTCGACCTCGGCGCGATGACGGCCGCGGAGGTGGACCGGCTGGACGTGGAGTGGCCTGCGCGGGCGCTCACCAACACCACCATCATCGACACCCCCGGCACGTCCTCGCTCTCGCGCGACGTCTCGGCCCGCACGCTGGAGATGCTGACCCCGGAGGATTCGGCCTCCGGCGCGGATGCCGTGGTGTACCTCTTGCGCACCCTCGCCGCCACCGACGTCGCATTCCTCGGTCAGATCGGCTCCCACGTCGGCGGTGAGTCCGGACCCCTCGGGGTCGTCGGAGTGGTCTCGCGCGCGGACGAGGTGGGGGCAGGTCGCCTCGACGCGATGATGTCGGCCAAGGAGGTCGCGTCCCGCTTCGCCACCGAGTTGGAGCTGACGGGGCTGTGTCAGGCGGTGGTCCCGGTCGCCGGGCTGCTGGCGCTGGGCGCGCGCACGCTGCGGCAGCGCGAGTACGAGGCCTTCCGTGCGCTGGCCGAGGTGCCGCCCGAGGACCTGCAGCTGGCGATGCTGTCCGCGGACCGGTTCGCCCGCCCGGACAGCCCGCTGCCGGTGGACGCGCACACCCGCGCCCAGTTGGCGCACCGTTTCGGGTTGTTCGGAATCCGGCTGGCGGTCACGCTGATCAAGCTGGGCACGCCCGATTCGCCCAGTCTCGCAACGCAGCTCGTCGAGCGCAGCGGCCTCCACGAGCTTCGGCAGGTGATCGACGTGCAGTTCGGTCAGCGGGCGGATCAGCTCAAGACACACTCGGCCCTGCTCGCGCTCACCCGCGTGCTCTCGGCCCACCCCCGCGCCGAGTCCGCGCCGATCCTCGCCGCGGCGCAACGACTGCTCGCCGATGTGCACGGCTTCCAGGAGTTGCGGCTGCTCGGGCGATTGCGCTCGACCCGGCCGAACCTGTCCGACGATGACGTCGCGCAGCTGCAGCGGCTGGTCGGCGGGTTCGGCATCGGGCGCAGCGAGCGGCTCGGGCTCCACCCCGACGACGGCGTCGCCGCGGAGCGGGCCGCGGCCCTTGCGGCGGTGCGCAAGTGGCGGACCTGGGCCGAACATCCACTGCTGGACCAGTTCACCGCGCGCGCCTGCGGGATCGGCGCGCGCAGCGCGGAGGGCGTGCTCGCCGAGCTCTCGGGCTAGGCGTCCGGCCGCGGCGGTCAGTGCCGCAGCCAGCGGCTCATCCCGGGCGCGAAAAGCGCCGCGACGCCGATGATCACGAGTCCGGCGTAGACGAGCGGGGCCCACTCCAGCACGCCGCCGGAGGCCTCGCCCGCGTCGACCATCAGCGACCAGAACACGATGGCCGCGGCGACGGAGACGAGGCCGACCACGGCGAGGGCGAGTCGGGCGGCGCTGCGACGCCCGCTGAGCAGGTGCAGACAGATCAGTCCGGCGACCAGCAACAGGGCGGCTGCCGATGCGCAGCCCAGCAGGGTGACCGAGACGGTGTCGGCGATGTCGCGGTGGGCGGTGCCCGGTCTTTCGGCGGACAGCGCGGACTCCAGCGCGTCGCGGACAGCGGTGAGCTCGAGCGCGGTGGCGGCACCGATGCCGATCAGGACGGCGAACGAGCCGATCCAGGCGGATCGGACGACGGTGAGCGCGCGTGGCGGGGCGTCGGTGGGCGCGGGGCGCAGCGGGGTGGCGGCGAACTCCGGGCGCGGTGGCTGCGGGCGGTGCGGCGGCTGCGGCGGTGCGGCCTGGGGCGGGACTCCGAACTCCTGCTCGCCTGCGTTGTCCATGCCTGGATCGTAGGCGTCGCGCTCGGGGTTCCCCGCGGATCCCGGACTAGGCGTCGTACTGCCACTGGTGATCGGTGGGCGTGCACATGATCTCCCGGCCCTCCGGCGTCTGCGACCTCTCGTCGAGCGCGGGGTCGCACGGCGATCCGAACTCGTGGACGCCGACGATCCTCCCGTCGGTACCCGACCAGGCGCCCGCGCCGTCGGGGCCCCGCCGGCAGGAGAGCTGTTCGCCGGTGTCCCCGTCGACGCCGACCCGATTCTCCGAGCATCCCCCGCCCTCCGATCCGACGATCGGATCGGCGGCGGGCGGGTGCGGGCCGGGGTGTGCGACCGCGGCGCCCGCGAGCCCGAGCGCGGGCAGGCCGATCAGTGCGGCGACGGCGGCGGTGCGGATGGCCGCGGTGATGCGGTTGGTGGACATGACGACAGACCGTTCGTGTGGTGGTGCGGCCGGAGCTCGCCGGACACCTCCAACGCTATGACCGGACCCCTCGACGCACCATCACCACAGGGGACGGGAACTCGCCGGAGAAAGTTCGGGCGCCCGGGAACAAAACGCGAACCGGCCCCGTTGACCACTTCGACAACCTTGAGTGAACCAGACTCAAGTTCGAGCTTGACTCCCACGCCGATGGGTTGCAAACTTGAGCGTGTAGCACTCACTTAGGGTGAGATGGCCAAGAAATGCCAGCACAACCAGCCCCGGCGGCTCACGTCGCCGGGGGTGCTGCGACAAGTAGGAGGAACACTATGGCTCGTGCGGTCGGAATCGACCTCGGGACCACCAACTCGGTCGTGTCTGTGCTCGAAGGCGGCGAGCCCGTAGTGGTCGCCAACTCCGAGGGCTCGCGCACCACCCCGTCGATCGTCGCCTTCGCCAAGAACGGTGAGGTGCTGGTCGGCCAGCCCGCAAAGAACCAGGCGGTCACGAACGTCGACCGCACCATCCGCTCGGTCAAGCGCCACGTCGGCACCGACTGGAACGTCGAGATCGACGGCAAGAAGTACACGTCGCAGGAGATCAGCGCGCGCACGCTCATGAAGCTGAAGCGCGACGCCGAGGCGTACCTCGGTGAGGAGATCACCGACGCCGTCATCACCGTGCCCGCGTACTTCGAGGACGCGCAGCGTCAGGCCACCAAGGAAGCCGGCCAGATCGCCGGCCTCAACGTGCTCCGCATCGTCAACGAGCCCACCGCGGCCGCGCTGGCGTACGGCCTGGACAAGGGCGAGAAGGAACAGACCATCCTGGTCTTCGACCTCGGCGGCGGCACCTTCGACGTGTCCCTGCTCGAGATCGGCGACGGCGTCGTCGAGGTCCGCGCGACCTCCGGTGACAACCACCTCGGTGGCGACGACTGGGACGAGCGCATCGTCTCCTGGCTCGTCGACAAGTTCAAGGCGTCCAGCGGCATCGACCTGACCAAGGACAAGATGGCCCTGCAGCGTCTGCGCGAGGCCGCCGAGAAGGCGAAGATCGAGCTGTCCTCCTCGCAGAGCACCTCGATCAACCTGCCGTACATCACCGTGGACGCGGACAAGAACCCGCTGTTCCTCGACGAGCAGCTGACCCGCGCCGAGTTCCAGAAGATCACCTCCGACCTGCTCGACCGCACCCGTGCGCCGTTCCAGGCCGTGATCAAGGACAGCGGTATCTCGGTCAAGGACATCGACAACGTCGTGCTCGTCGGTGGTTCCACCCGTATGCCCGCAGTCTCGGACCTGGTCCGCGAGCTGACCGGTGGCCGTGAGCCCAACAAGGGCGTGAACCCGGACGAGGTCGTCGCCATCGGCGCCGCCCTGCAGGCCGGCGTCCTCAAGGGCGAGGTCAAGGACGTGCTGCTCCTCGACGTCACCCCGCTCTCCCTCGGCATCGAGACCAAGGGTGGCGTGATGACCAAGCTCATCGAGCGCAACACCACCATCCCGACCAAGCGTTCGGAGACCTTCACCACGGCGGACGACAACCAGCCGTCGGTGCAGATCCAGGTGTTCCAGGGTGAGCGCGAGATCGCTTCGCACAACAAGCTCCTGGGATCCTTCGAGCTCGCGGGCATCCCGCCGGCCCCGCGCGGCGTGCCGCAGATCGAGGTCACCTTCGACATCGATGCCAACGGCATCGTGCACGTGACCGCGAAGGACAAGGGCACCGGCAAGGAGAACACGATCAAGATCCAGGACGGCTCCGGCCTGTCCAAGGAGGAGATCGAGCGGATGGTCAAGGACGCCGAGGCGCACGCCGAGGAGGACAAGGCCCGCCGCGAGGAGGCCGAGGTCCGCAACCAGGCCGAGTCGCTGGTGCACCAGACCGAGAAGTTCATCAAGGACAACGAGGACAAGGTGCCTGCGGATGTCAAGGAGAAGGTCGAGGCCGCCATCACGGAGGCCAACACCGCCCTTGCCGGCAGCGACATCTCCGCGGTGAAGTCCGCCGTGGAGAAGCTCGCCACCGAATCCCAGGCCCTGGGCGAGGCGATCTACAAGGCGCAGGCCGATGAGGCTGCGGCCGGCACCGATGGCGCCGCCCCGAGCCAGGGTGACGATGTCGTCGACGCCGAGGTCGTGGACGAGCCTTCCGATCAGGACAAGAAGTGACCGAACGGGACGCCGACCGCGAACCAGTAGTCGACACCGAGACCCCGGCCGCCGCTGATGCGGCGGCCGGGGCCGCGGCCGACACCGAGGAGACCGTGGACGAGCTGCTCACGCTTACCTCGGAGCTCGAGAAGGCCAGCACCGAACTGGGCTACGCGAAGGCGGAGATCGCGAACATCCGCCGGAATTCGCTCGTCCGCATCGACCAGGCGGTCGCGGCGGAACGGGCCTCGGTGGTCGGCAAGTTCCTCGATGTGGTGGACGACCTCGACCGGGCCCGCGCGCACGGTGACCTGGAGTCCGGCCCGCTGAAGGCGCTGTCCGGCAAGCTCGCAGGGGTGCTGGAGGGTCTCGGTCTGGCGGCGTTCGGCGACGAGGGCGACGCCTTCTCCCCGGAGCTGCACGAGGCCGTGCAGGTCGAGGGAGACGGTGACCATCCGGTGCTCGGGACGGTCCTTCGCAAGGGCTACCGCCTCGGCGACCGGATCCTGCGGACGGCGATGGTGACGGTCACGGACGGCGCGCCTGCGCCGGACGGGGCCTCGGAGTAGTTACACAGGAAGCAACGAGAGGAGGAGACGCCCGGTGAGTGAGCGGGAGTGGATCGAGAAGGACTTCTACAAGGAGCTGGGCGTCTCCTCTGATGCTTCGGCAGACGAGATCAAGAAGGCCTACCGGAAGCTGGCGCGGGATCTGCATCCCGACGCCAACCCCGGTGACACGGCGGCCGAGGAGCGGTTCAAGGCCGTGAGTGAGGCGAACGCCGTGCTCTCGGATGCCGCCAAGCGCAAGGAATACGACGAGGCCCGCCGGCTGTTCGCCAGCGGCGGCTTCGGCCGCGGTGGTTACCGTCCGGGCGCCGAGTACAGCACGGGCGGCGGCGGATTCGGGGGCGGCGAGTTCAACATCGGCGACCTGTTCGGCGGTGGCACCAGCTACACCTCCACCGGTGACGGCGGCATCGGCGACATCTTCGGCGGCCTGTTCGGCGGCGGTCGCGGTGGCGGCACGCGGGCAGGAACGAGCACCCGCCCCCAGCGGGGCAGCGACGTCGAGGCCGAGACCACCCTGCCGTTCCGCGAGGCCGCGACGGGCGTGACGGTTCCGCTGCGGCTGACCAGCCCGGCCTCCTGCATCACCTGCCACGGCAGCGGTGCGAAGCCGGGCACCAGCCCGCGGGTGTGCCCGCGCTGCAACGGTTCCGGAATCGTCAGCCGGAACCAGGGCGCGTTCGGGTTCAGCGAGCCGTGCGACGACTGCCGCGGCACCGGCTCGATCATCGACGACCCGTGCACCGACTGCCACGGCACCGGCGTGCAGAACCGCACCCGCAACCTCACCGTCCGGATCCCGAAGGGCGTGAGCGACGGGCAGCGGATCAGGCTGGCCGGGCAGGGCGAGGCGGGCCTGCGCGGCGCGCCGTCGGGCGACCTGTACGTCACCGTGCACGTCAAGGCGGACAAGGTGTTCGGCCGCAACGGCGACGACCTGACCGTCACCGTGCCGGTCAGCTACGGCGAACTGGTGCTCGGCACCACGGTTTCCGTGCCCACGCTCGAGGGCCGGGTCGGCGTCAAGATCCCGGCAGGCACCGTGGACGGCCGGATCCTCCGGGTACGCGGTCGCGGGGTGCCCAAGCGCAGCGGCGGTGCTGGCGATCTGCTCGTGACCGTCAAGGTCGCGGTGCCGCAGGATCTCGACGAGACCGCCACCGAGGCACTGCAGACCTATCTGTCGGCCGAGAAGGCCAGCGGATTCGATCCGCGTGCGGGCTGGGCGGGTGCGTGATGACCGCGCCCCGGGGGCCAGGCCACAGCCGGTCTGACATACCCACGGACCCGGACGCCCAGGTCTTCGTGATCTCGGTGGCCGCGGAACTGGCGGGCATGCACGCCCAGACGCTGCGGACCTACGACCGGCTCGGCCTGGTGACCCCGCACCGCACCACCGGTGGGGGTCGCCGCTACTCGCCCCGGGACGTGGCACTGCTGCGCGAGGTGCAGCGGCTGTCCCAGGACGAGGGCGTCAACCTGGCGGGCATCAAGCGGATCATCGAGCTGACCAATCAGGTGGAGGCGCTGCAACGGCGGGTCACCGAGATGGCTGCCGAGATCGCCCAGGTGCACGCGAGCTATCGGCGGGATCTGGTGCCGATCCCGCGTAACAACGCGCTGGTCGTCTGGAAGCCCAGGCACGAGCGCTGATCCCTCATCGCCAACGACTGCCCCCGACCGATCGGTCGGGGGCAGTCGTGTTTCCGGATGTCCGTATCCGGCGAATTGCCTGGTCGCGGTCGGAGTCCCGTGAGACAGTGAGCCATGACCGGTCTCGGGTCGTGGTGACCGATGGTCGAGAAGGTACGCGTCGTGGTCGCCGACGATCATCCGCTCTTTCGTGACGGCGTCGTCCGGGCGCTCGTCGGGAGCGGCGCCGTCGAGGTGGTGGGGGAGGCCGACGACGGGGCCGCCGCGCTGGCGCTGATCCGGGAGCACCGACCGCAGGTCGCGCTGGTCGACTACCGGATGCCGCAGCTCGACGGGAGTCAGGTCGCGGCCGCCGTGCGCCGCGACGAACTGGGAACCCGGGTGTTGCTGCTCTCCGCGCACGACGAGTCCGCGATCGTGTACCACGCAGTGCAGGAGGGCGCGGCCGGGTTCCTGCCCAAGGAGTCGACGCGGGCCGAGATCGTGGCCGCGGTCCTCGACTGCGCGAAGGGCCGCGACGTGCTCCCCGCCGGCCTGGCCGCGGGCCTGCTCGGCGAGGTCCGGCGGCACGCCGAGCCCACCGGTCCGGCGCTGAGCGCCCGCGAGCGGGAGGTGCTGGCGGCCATCGCCCGCGGGTTGACGATCCCTGCCATCGCGGGCGAGCTGTTCCTGGCGCCGTCCACGGTGAAGACCCACGTGCAGCGGCTGTACGAGAAGTTGGGGGTGAGCGATCGCGCGGCGGCGGTGGCCGAGGCCATGCGCCGGGGATTGCTGGAGTGACGTGGCGGGCCGCGATCGGGACCGCGTCGTCGAGCGGTACGCGACGGAGGCCGTGCGGGTCACCGCCGTCCTGCGGCTCCCGCTGATCGCGCTGATCGCGCTGCTGGGTCCGGTCGTCCGCATCGAGCACTGGATGCCGACCCTGTTCCGTCTGGTCCTGCTCGGGTACGCCGTCGCGGCCGCGGTGTGGCTCGCGGTGGTGCTGCGCAGGCAGGTGCGGCCGTGGGCGGGCTGGGCATCGACCGGCGTCGACATCGCGGCGCTGCTCGCGCTCTGCCTGGCGTCCGGCGGTGCGACCTCCTCGCTGCTGCCGGTGTTCTTCCTGCTGCCGGTGGCGGTGGCGTTCCAGTACCGGCCCGCGCTGACCGCGTCCCTCGGCATCTGCACGGCCGTCGGCTACCTGCTGGTGTGGATCTTCTACGCGGTCCGCGACGACCTCGTCGACCTGCCGGGAGTTGTGTTCCTGTACTTCGGTTTCCTGCTGTGGCTCACCGCCGCGACCACCGCGCTGTCCTTCGTCCTTGTGCGCCGCTCGGGAACCGTGATCTCGCTGCTGGACGTGCGCCGGCGTCTGGTCGCCGAGTCGATGGGGGCGGAGGAGCGCGAGCGCAGGCGACTGGCCGAGCACCTGCACGACGGCCCGCTGCAGAACGTCCTCGCCGCCCGGATGGACCTCGAGGAGGCGATCGAGCGCGACCGGGACCCCGCGCTGGTGGCGGCGGAGGCCACGCTGCGGGAGACCGCCGCACAGCTCCGTTCGACGGTCACCACACTGCACCCGCAGGTGCTCGAGCAGCTGGGCCTGACGGCGGCGCTGCGTGAGCTGGCCGACGGGCACGGCCGCCGCGGCGGCTACGAGATGCGGGTGCGGCTGGCGGAGGTGGGCAGGCCGGACTGCCAGTCGCTGCTCTACCGGGTGGCCAGGGAGGCGCTCGGCAACATCGACAAGCATGCGCACGCGCGCCGGGTCGATGTGCTGCTGGCCCGCACGTCCACGGCCATCACCCTGGAGGTGGCCGACGACGGTGTCGGGTTCGATCCGGACGACCTGCCCGCGCGCGTCGCCGAGGGGCACATCGGGCTGGCCTCGCAGTTCCTCCGGATCGAGAACCTGGGCGGGACCCTGGAGCTGACGTCGGCGCCGGGGGAGGGCACCCGGGTGGTGGCGACGGTCCCCTCGTCCTGATGGATCAGATCGGGCAGCCGGAAGCCGGTGTCCTGCTGACGAAGTTCGGCCGGACATCGAGATCGGGGTCGTCGTAGAGCCGGTGGAAGGTCGGCGTCAATGCCGCGGACATCGGCGGGTTGATCCACGACCAGTCCGTCGGGCAGGTGCGCCCGGCCTTCTCCTCGCGGCCGACGAAGTCGAGGAACTGCTTGGCCACCGTGTGGTGGTCGACCATGATCACCCCCGCCTCCCGGTAGCTGTGGATGACGGCCCGGTTCAGCTCGACCAGCGCCCGGTCCTTCCAGAGCGTGCGGTCCGAGCTCATGTCGAGCCGCAGCTTCTTGGCGATGGTCGGCAGCATGTCGTACCGGTCCTCGTCGCTGAAGTTGCGGGCACCGACCTCGGTGCTCACGTACCAGCCGTTGAACGGTGCGCAGGGATAGGTGAGCCCGCCGATCTCCAGGTCCATGTTCGACACCGCGGGCACCGCGTGCCACTTGAGGCCCAGCTTGGCGAACCACTTGTAGTTCGGGTGCTCGAGCGGGACCTCGAGAACCAGGTCCTCGGGCACCTCGAACCACTGCAGCGGCTCATCGGGGACCGAGATCAGCAGCGGCAGGACGTCGAACCGGGTGCCCTCGCCCTTCCAGCCCATCTTCGTCACCTGTTCGGTGAGGGCGACGTGCCACGGGTCGCCGGTGATGCTGCCGTCCTCGTTGCGATATCCCGCGTAGCGGATCAGCTGGGGGCTGAGGATGCGGAACTCCCGGCCGTCCGGGAGCGGCCGCGGGCCGATGGTGATCACCGACTGCAGCGCGCCGCCGTTGGTGGCGACCCGCAGGTGTTCCCAGCACGCCTCGGCCAGCGCCGCCGCGGTCACCGCGTGGCGGGCATCGATCAGCTTGAGGGTTCGCCAGTGATTGCGCCCAACGCAGCGCGCGTGGTTCCGCCAGGCAAGCTTCGCCCCGATCAGGAGTTCCTCGGTGGTGTGCTCGTAGCGTCCGGTGAGCGCGAACTCGTCGAGTGCCGCCGTGTGCCGTTCCGCGGGCAGGTGCGCCAGCTCCGGTTGCGAGAAGAACTCGGTGCACTCCCGCAACCGCCGATCCAGGTCCTCGGTTGTCGATGTCCGGGCGCTCGCGGCCGAAATGTCGCGGAGCCCTTCCTCTCCGGAGGCTATGACCACGGTGACGGAACTCCATTCTGCCGCCCCCGCGGCGGCCTCACATCGACGAAGACCCTAGTGTGAGAACCGGCAGTCTGCGAGTTGAACGGACGTTCTACTAGTACGTGTTTCGGATGCGGCGATTCCTCGCTAGACTTCCCCAAACCCAACGGCAACCAGCCGGAGGGGCCACGCGACCTGCAGAGGACACCGCAGGCCGCGTTTGTATGCGGAACGGGGACTCTGCAGTGGATTCAACGGCTATTTCGCTTGTCCGAACGACCTTCAAGGCCGTGGCGGCAATCGACGACGGACCGGCTCGACTGACGCAGTCGTTCTACTCCGTGTTGTTCGCGAACAACCCCGACGTCCGCGAGTTCTTCCCCGCCGCGATGGAGGCCCAGCGAGAGCGGCTGGTCCACGCGATCGCCTACGTCATCGACCAGCTCGACGATCCGGAGCCGGTTCTCCTGTTCCTCGCCCAGCTCGGCCGCGATCACCGCAAGTACGGCGTGGTCGACGCGCACTACACCGCGGTCGGTAACGCGCTGATCTTCGCGCTCAAGAACTTCGCGGGCAACGAGATGTGGACCGACGAGGTCGACAACGCCTGGCGCGAGGCCATCGCCCTGATCGCCTCGGTGATGATGGAGGCCGCCAACGCCGAGACCGGCCCGGCGACCTGGACCGGCACCGTCGTCGAGCACAAGCAGGTGCTCCAGGACGTCGCGGTGGTCCGGCTGCAGCTGGACCGGCCGATGGAGTACGGCGCGGGCCAGTACGTGAGCGTGACCGTCCCCGGCCGTCCCCGCATGTGGCGCTACCTCTCGCCCGCCATCCCGGCGAACCCCGAGGGGCAGATCGAGTTCCATGTCCGGCGTGTCTCCGGCGGCTGGGTGAGCCCGGCGATGGTCGGCCAGACCAACCTCGGCGACACCTGGGTGATGGGTTCCCCGCTCGGCGCGCTCGGCGTGGACCGCACCCAGAACCGGGACATGCTGATGATCGGGTCGGGAACGGGCATCGCCCCGCTGCGCGCGCAGCTGATGGAGATGGCGATGCGCGCGAACAACCCGAACGTGCACGTGTTCGTTGGCGGCAACTACCCGTGCGACCTGTACGACATCGAGACCCTGTGGCAGCTGTCGCTGACGAACCCATGGCTGACCGTCATCCCGGTGTCCGAGGAGGACGACAACCCCTGGTTCCACCTCGACCCGATCCCGACGCCGCCCGCCGGGATGTACAAGCGGATCACCGGCAAGGTCAGCGCCGTCGCCGCCGATTTCGGTGACTGGTCGAACCACGACATCCAGATCGTCGGGTCCGCCTCGACGATCCAGACCGCGAAGTTCCGGCTGCAGGCCAAGGGCGTCCCGGTCGAGAACATGCGGCACGACCCGCTGTACTGATCCGGGTCAGGGCATCGCACCGCCCGGTCAGCGGGAGGGGCGGTAGGCCACGGTGACGCCGCCGCAATAGCGTCGCTGGAGAGAGAGTCTCCAGCGAAAGGCAGTCACCGTGAACGCCCAGTCAGCTTCGTCCGCAGGGACCCCTTCCCCTCAGGCCGACACAGGAGCCGACGTCGACGTGGTCGTCGTCGGCGCCGGCTTTGCCGGGCTCTACGCGCTCCATCGGCTCCGCGGAGCAGGGCTGGCGGTGCGGGTGTTCGAGGCGGGCGACGGGGTCGGCGGCGTCTGGTACTGGAACAGGTACCCCGGCGCGCGCTGCGACGTCGAGAGCGTCGACTACTCGTACTCGTTCTCCGAAGAGCTGCAGCAGGATTGGGACTGGAGCGAGAAGTACGCCACCCAGCCGGAGATCCTGCGCTACGTCAACCACGTCGCGGATCGCTTCGACCTGCGCCGCGACATCACCTTCGGCACCAGGGTGACCGACACGGTGCTCGACGAGCAGACGCTGCGCTGGCAGGTCAGCACCGACGCGGGCGAGACGATCTCCGCCCGCTTCGTCATCTTCGCGGTCGGCCCGCTGTCGAACGCGAACATCCCCGCCATCGAGGGCCTCGACGAGTTCCAGGGCGGGGTCTATCACACCGCGCACTGGCCGCACGAGGGCGTCGATTTCACGGGCAAGCGGGTCGGCGTGATCGGGACGGGATCCTCCGGCATCCAGACGATCCCGTTCATCGCGGAGCAGGCGGAGCAGCTGCACGTGTTCCAGCGCAGCGCGAACTACAGCGTGCCCGCAGGCAACGTGCCGCTCGACGAGGAGACCAGGCGCGCGCAGAAGGCGGGCTACGCCGAGCGGCGCAGGCTCTCGTTCCTCAGCGGCGGCGGTTCCCCGCACCAGGCGCACCCCAGCAACGCCCTCGAGGTCTCGGAGGAGGAGCGGCGCGAGGCCTACGAGAAGCGCTGGCAGCTCGGCGGGGTGCTGTTCAGCAAGACGTTCCCGGATCAGGTGCTCGACGCCGACGCCAACGCCACCGCCAGGGAGTTCTGGGAGGGCAAGGTGCGCGCGGTCATCGATGACCCCGAGGTCGCGGAGCTGCTGATCCCGAAGGATCACGCGATCGGCACCAAGCGGATCTGCACCGACGCCAACTACTACCAGACCTACAACCGCGCCAACGTCAACCTGGTGAACCTCAAGGCCACCCCGATCGCCCGCATCGACGAGACGGGCGTCGACACGACCGGCGAGCGCTACGAGCTGGACGCCCTCGTGCTGGCCACCGGGTTCGACGCGATGACCGGTTCGCTCGAGAAGGTGAACATCGTCGGCCGCGACGGCCGGACGCTGAACCAGGCGTGGGCGGAGGGCCCGCGGACCTACCTCGGCCTCGGCACGGACGGGTTCCCCAACCTGTTCAACCTGACCGGGCCGGGCAGCCCGTCGGTGCTCGCGAACATGGTGCTGCACTCGGAGCTGCACGTGAACTGGGTCGCCGACCTCATCGAGCACCTCGACACCCACGGCGCCGTCGCCATCGAGGCGACCGCCGATGCGGTCACCTCGTGGGGACGCGAGTGCACCGAGCGGGCCGCATCCACACTCATGACCACGGCGAACTCGTGGTACCTCGGCGCCAACATCCCCGGCAAGCCGCGGGTGTTCATGCCGTTCGTCGGCGGCTTCGGTGCCTACGGCGAGATCATCGCCGAGGTCGCGGCCGCCGGGTACAAGGGATTCGAGCTCATCGTGGCGAGCGAGTGACCACTCCGTCCCCGAACTGATCGGGACAGGTCCAGTTCGGCGACGACCAGTTTGACGACTCTGAAGGACGCTGGGCGCCAGGTGGTGGCGTCCAGCGTCCAGTCGCATCCGCAGGACTTGTCTGAAACGTGTTGCAATTCAATTCGTTTCGTTATCCCGATCACAGTGTCACGCTTGACGTTACCTAGATCACACCCTTACGCTCGCCCCAAGCAACTGCTTGCTTATCCGAACGAGGAGACCTGCATGAAAAATCGGCATTCTGCCCTCGTAGCGGCGCTCGCTGTGTCCGCGCTCGCGCTCGCGGGCTGCTCCGGATCGAGCTCTGGCGCCGAGAGCGGATCGGACGGTCCGTACCGGGTGCTCGTCACCGGCGCCATCAGTGGTCAGGGTGCACTGGCCGCGAACTCCCAGACCTCGATCCTCTCCGCGAAGGCGGGTGCCGAGGCCGTGAACAAGGCCGGTGGCATCGGTGGTCGCCAGGTCGAACTCACCGTGGTCGACGACGGTGGCGACGCCACCAGGGCGGTCTCGAACCTGCGCGAGGCCGTCGCCTCCGGCAAGAAGCCTGACCTGTACCTGAATTCGGGGCCATCGACGGTGTCCGCCGCGACCCTGCCGATCCTCAAGCAGAACAAGATCCTGTCCTTCAACATCGGGCCGACCGCGGAATCGTCGGACCCGAAGGAGTTCCCGCTCAATTTCGACCTGGCTTCGGGCCCAGACGAGAACGCCGCCACGATGGCGCGATACATCAAGGGCAAGGGCTACCAGTCGGTGGGAACCATCCATGGCAGCAGCGCTTACGGGGAGGTCTTCGGCGAGGCGATGGAGGACGCGCTCGGCGCTGAAGGGGTGAGCAGCACGGGATCCGAGGAGTACGACGTTGCCGCGCTCGACATGACGGCACAGCTCCAGGCGCTCAAGAACAAGGGAACTCAGGCACTGGTCATCGACGCCTACGGCGCACCGCTCGGCTATCTGCTGAACAGCCTGCAGCGGCTCGAATGGAACATCCCTCTGATCGGCAACACCTCGGTCTCGGGCACCTCGCTCGTGTCCAAGCCCGCGCCGGAGGGTGTGCTGGGCACTCCGGCCACCGCGAACCTGGTGATGCACGTGCTGTCGAGCACCGTCTACAACCCGGACGATGCGGCCGTCAACACCATGGTCGAGAACATGAAGGCGCTCGGCGACATCCCCTCGACGTTGATTCTCGCGGACAACTATGACGCGCTTCCGCTCGTGGTGGCGGCCGCGAACAAGGTCGGATCGTCAACCGACCCGGAGGCATTGGCCGACGCACTGGAGAACCAGGAGGTTCTCGACACCGCGAAGACCGCCTTCGCGCCTGCTTACCACTACACGGCGGAATCGCACGCGTCGAAGCCCGGCGACGCGGCCTACAAGTTCGTTCCGCCGAGCAAGTTGCTCAACGGTCAGTACAGCAACCCTGCCGCCTGATCGATCCCCTGATTGCTGACGGTGCGGTCGCCCTGGCGGCGGCCGCACCTTCGTGAGGAGTGGAGCAGATGACCATTCTCTGGTCGGGCCTCGCACTCGGCGCCGTCTACACGCTGGTTGCGATCGGTTACAACATCGTGTTCGTCTCGTCCAACACCTTCAACTTCGCGCAGGCGCAGCTGATGATGGTCGGCACCTTCGTCGCGTACACCGGCCTGGTGACCCTGAAACTCCCGATCCTCGTCGTCGCCGTGATGGCGACCGTGACGGTGATGATCCTTGCCGGACTCGAGGAGGTGATCGCGGTCCGGCCCGTGAAGGACCACCAGAACCAACTCGTCACCACACTGGGGGTCGCGACGCTGATCAGCGGTGCGACACAGCTGATCTGGGGGAGCGAGCCGTTGACGGTGCCGTTCTTCGGCTCCAACGAACCGATCACCCTGCTCGGTGGCCGCACGTACCCCGTGGAGATCGCGCTGCTGGTCCTTGCGATCGCGCTCGTGGTGCTGCTCGGTCAGTTCAGCAAGCGGACCGTCACCGGGCTTGCGCTACTCGGCATCTCCGAGGATCGCGAGGCCGCCATGCTGCGCGGCGTCAACGTCCGCGCGCTCGCGCTCGGCGCCTTCGCCGCATCGGGCGCGCTCGCCGGCTTTCTCGGACTCTTCGTGGGGCCCAAGACCTTCGCGGTGGCCACGCTCGGTTCCGCACTGGCGATCAAGGGCTTCGTGGCGCTGGCCATCGGTGGTTTCGGATCCCTGCCGGGCGCGCTGATCGGCGGTCTCACCGTCGGCCTTGTCGAGTCCTACGCCGCCCTGGAACTGGGCAGTGAGTACAGCAACATAGCGGTGTTCGTGGTGCTGATCGCGATCCTCATGGTCCGGCCGGCGGGTCTGTTCGGTCGGGTCCGGGAACGGGTGGTGTGAGATGCAGATCTGGCGTTCCCTCCGTGCGGTACCGAGCTGGATCTATCCGCTCGCTCTCGCCGTCCTCGTGCTGTTCCTGCCCGCGCTCGGGATCGACTTCGCGATGACCAGGCAGGTGCAGCTCGCCTGCATCCTCGCCCTGGTGGTCAGCGGGCTGAGCCTGAGCCTCGGCTATGCCGGTGAACTCGCGCTCGGCCAGGCCGCTATGTATGCGGCCGGTGCCTATACCGCGGGTCTGATGTCTATCGCGGGCCACACCGACATCGTCGTGCAACTCGTCGTGTCGGGGCTGGTCGCGCTCGCGGTCGGTATCGTGACCGGCATCCCCGGTCTGCGGCTGGGCAGCTGGTCGCTGGCCATGACCTCCTTCTTCCTGGTGCTGCTCGTGCCCGACATCATCGCGGTGTTCGGCGAGACCACCGGGGGACGGGGCGGGCTCACCGGCATCGAGCCGGCCACCCTGTTCGGACACGTGCTCGACCCTGCGAACAACGAGTTCTACCTGGTGGTCGTCGTGGTGACGATCGGGTGGTTCGCGGTGATGCGGAACCTCGTGGTGTCCCGCCACGGCATCGCCTTCCGCACCCTCAAGCAGAGCCCGGTGCTGGCCTCCTCGGTCGGCGTCTCGGTGTTCCGGATGAAGCTGCTCGGCTATGCCATCGGCGCTCTCCCGGCCGGGCTCGCGGGCGCACTGTTCGCGAACATCGACATGTTCGTCTCGCCCGAGGCGTTCGGGTTCACCTTCGCCACAGCGGTTCTCGCGGCCTGCATCCTCGGCGGCGCGGCGAGCGTCTACGGAGCGGTGATCGGCGCGGTGATCATCCAGTTCGGCCCCAACCAAGCCGCGGACTTCCAGGAATACGCGCTGGTCTTCTACGGCGGGTTCCTCATCGTCGGTGGCGTGCTGCTCAGTGGCGGCCTGGCGAAGCTCGGGAAGGCGGCGATGGCGCGGCTGGACCGTGCTGCGGGACTGACCGGTGCCCACGCGGCCGAACCCACGACCGGTGGACCGCGACCGGCTGTCGACCCGATCGTGGGTGAGCGCCTGGTCGTGGACGGCATCGCCAAGGCGTTCGGCGGCAATCAGGCGCTGAACAACGCCTCACTGGCCGCCGAGCCGGGGCAGGTGACCGCGCTGATCGGTCCGAACGGGTCGGGCAAGACCACCATGCTGAACATGATCTGCGGGTTCTACAAGCCGGATAGCGGCCGGATCCTGGTCGGCGACAACGAGGTCCAGGGGAAGGCCCCCGACCGGGTGGCCAGGGTCGGGGTCGCCCGGACCTTCCAGACCCCGAACATCCCGGAGCACGTCACCGTGCTGGAGGCGGTGGCCTCGGGGCGGTACAGCACCGATCGGGTGTCGATGTTCGCGACCGTGCTGCGGCTGCCGAGGTACCGCAGGGTGCGTGCCGCCGACCTCGCCGAGGCCGAGCGAGCGCTCGAGATGGTCGGGATGTCGCACCTGCGCGACGAGACGGCTACCGCGCTGCCCCTTGGCATGCGCAGGCTGCTCGAGGTCGCGCGCTGCGTGGTCGCCGAGCCCCGGGTGCTGTTGCTCGACGAGGTGGCCTCCGGCCTGGACGAGAACGAGGTCGAGCGGCTCGCGGACCTGATCCGCGACCTGCGCGACGCGGGCGCCACGGTGGTGTTGGTGGAGCACAACTTCCGGCTCGTCCTCGAGCTCGCCAACCGCATCGTGGTGCTCGCCCAGGGAGCCGTCATCGCGGACGGCAGCCCTGCCGAGATCGAGCAGAACCCGCGGGTGCTCAGCGAGTACCTCGGCGTCAGCGTCGAGGAGACCGGTGCCCGCACCATCGCCGACGAAGAGGCCGCATTGTCCACGGAGGTGAAGTCATGACCGTAGGCGCCACGACACCGCTACTGAGCGTGCGGAACCTGGAGTCCGGGTACGGCGACCTGCGGGTGGTCTGGGACGTCTCGCTCGACGTCTGGCCGGGCAAGGTGACGGCGCTGCTCGGTCGCAACGGGGCGGGCAAGACCAGCACCCTGCGCGCCATCTCCGGGCTGAACAAGGTCTCGGCTGGCTCCGTCGAGTTCGACGGGCAGGACATCTCCAAGGTCCCGGCCCACCAGCGGGTCCGACGAGGGATCGCCTACGTCCAGGAGGGCAAGCGCGTCTTCCACCGCCAGACCGTCGAGCAGAACCTGATCCTCGGCGGCTACGTCCGCAAGATGCGGCGGTCCGCGCTCAAACAGGAGGTCGCGCGGATCTATGACCTTTTCCCGATCCTCGGCGAGAAGCGCGGCCTGCTCGCGGGCTCGATGTCGGGTGGCCAGCAACAGATGCTGGCCATCGGGCAGGCGCTGATGGCCGAGCCGACCTTGCTGCTCCTCGACGAGCCGTCCGGAGGCCTGGCGCCGGTGATCGTCAACGAGGTGATGGAGCGGGTGAGCGTGCTCAAGGAGGCCGGGCTGGCGGTGCTGCTCGTCGAGCAGGCCGTGGAGGCGGCGATGAGCGTGGCCGACCACGTCACCGTGCTCGATATCGGACGGGTGGTGATGGATGCCGATGCCGGTGACATCGACGACCTCGCGGTCCTGCGGGACGCGTACTTCGGGCGGGTCGGCGGCTAGTACTCACGCCGACCGCGCCCCTGCGGGTGGGGACGCGGTCGGCGCGGGATCAGGCCAACGCGGACGCGTGGTTGGACTCCCAGAGCTCGGCACTCTCGTCGTCGACCTCGATGCCGACCGATGCGGCATACGCGCCGGGGTAGATCTGCTTGAGGAAGCCCTCGGTGACCACGCAGTGGTCGTCCACGACGAGCCGATCCATCGCGAACTCGAGCACGTTCGTCTGGGTCCCGATGAACCAGCTGTAGTACGTCCGAACGGCGTCCGTTCCCTTGGGGCCGACGTCCTTTCCGCCGTTCCAGAAGTGATAGGCGGGGTCAGGGGCGAGGGTGCCCATCAACCGGTCGAGGTCGGGCTGCTCCTCGGCCTGCATGTGCTCCAGGACGGCGCCGAGCACCACGCGATCGCGGGTCTGTCGTGTCGGCCAGTCGGCTCTGCAGCATCTCCCAGGTGCGGGTCGGATCGATGATCGCCATGCGGGTCTCCCATCGTCGGGTCGATCGAATCCTGCCCCGGACACCCGCCGCGACAGGCGGAGTTCGTGCGGACCTCCCGCTGCGCGGGAGAGCTTGTGTCCGCCCTGCGGAGCGCCCCTTAGCGTCGGCTGCAGACGTGGAAGGAGACCCGATGTCTCGTATGGCGGGCAAGGTCGCGCTCATCACCGGCGCCGGTAACGGAATGGGGCGCAGCCATGCGGTCCGTCTCGCAGAGGAGGGCGCGGACATCATCGCGCTCGACCTCCCCGGCGCGGCGGCCGACCTGGCCGAGACCGCCCGGCTGGTGGGCGAGGCGGGCCGGCGTGCGGCGGTCGGGGCGGCGGACGTCCGCGACCTCGCCGCGGTGCAGGCCGGCGTGGACGCGGGCGTGGCCGAGCTGGGCCGGCTCGATGTCGTCGTCGCCAATGCGGGCGTCTGTGACAACCCGGGCCCGGCGTGGACCATCGACGCCCCGGTGTGGCAGCGCTCCCTGGACATCAACCTGACCGGCGTCTGGCACACGGTGAAGGCCGCGGCCCCGTCGATCGGCGCGGACGGCGGGTCGGTCGTCATCGTCAGCTCGACCGCGGGCATGAAGGCCGTCGCGGGCGCCGCCCACTACTCGGCGAGCAAGCACGCGGTGATCGGGCTGATGCGGACCCTCGCAAACGAGCTGGGGCCGAGGTCGATTCGCGTCAACGCCCTGCTTCCGGGCGCGGTCGGTACCGCGATGACGCTGAACCCCGCGACCTTCGCCCGGCTGCGGCCCGACCTGGCGGACCCCACCGCGGAGGACGTGATGGAGGTGCTGGCCCGCAACCATCTGCTGCCGGTGCCGTGGGTGGAATCCGCCGACGTCAGCAACGCCCTGCTCTTCCTGGTATCCGACGAAGCCCGGTACATCACCGGAACCGAGCTGGTGGTCGACGCCGGCCTGACGCAGAAGGTGTGACGATGACGCGAGCGGGGACTACTCCGAGCGGACGGGTGGCGGGCAAGGTCGCGCTGGTGACCGGTGCGGCCCGCGGCATCGGCCGGGCGCAGGCACTGCGGTTCGCGCAGGAGGGCGCCGACGTGATCGCCGTCGACCTGTGCGGGCCGATCGACACGGTGGTCACGCCGCCGTCGAGCGCGGCGGACCTCGCCGAGACCGCGGCGCTTGTGCGCGAAACGGGCGGTCGGATAGAGACTTTCGAGGTGGACGTGCGCGATCGGGCGGCGCTGTCGTCGGCGGTGGACGCCGGAGTCGCGGCGTTCGGCGGCCTCGACATCGTCTGCGCCACCGCGGGGATCACCTCCTCGGCCCCGGCGCTCGATCTCGACGAGCAGACCTGGAACACCATGCTCGACGTCAACCTGACCGGGGTGTGGCAGACGTGCGCGGTGGCGGCGCCGCACCTGATCGAGCGGGGCGGCGGGTCGATGATCCTCACCAGCTCGATCGCAGGGCTGCGCGGCCTGGTCGGCGTCGCTCACTACACCGCGGCCAAGCACGGCGTCGTCGGGCTGATGCGTTCGATGGCAAAGGAATTGGCGCCGCACCAGGTTCGGGTCAATACCGTGCACCCCACCAACGTGGACACCCCGATGATCCAGAACGACGCGGTGCGCGCGAAGTTCCGCCCCGATCTCGACCGGCCGCCGACGCGCGAGGAGTTCGCCGAGTCCGCCGCGACGATGAACATGCTCGCGATCCCGTGGATCGAACCGGTGGACGTCGCCAATGCCGCGCTGTTCCTGGCGTCCGACGAGGCGCGCTACATCACCTCGGTGTCCCTCCCGGTCGACGCGGGCAGCACCAGGCGCTAGGCGGCTCCGCCGCCCGTGCGCGGTTGACGAGTGTGTGGACTCGTCAACCGCGCACGGGCGCGGAGCGCCTACTCGAACTGGATCGCGCCCGCGGGGGTTCCGCTGTCGATGAGCGAGCGCAGGGTGAAGCGCACCATGGCGGGGGAGCCGCAGACCAGCACCTGGTGGTCGGTGTAGGCGCCGTACGAGCTGACCACCTCGGCGAGCGTGCCCTCGATGATGTCGTCGGGGCCGAAGCCGATGTCGACCCGGGTGGCCTCGTACCATTCGTCGGCCCACTCGGGGTCCTGCACGTTCTCGACAACGGGGACCACGGTCAGCCAGTCCAGCTGCTGGGCCAGGATCCACAGCATGTCCGAGCCGTAGAGGTCGCGGGGATGACGGCCGCCGATGAACAGGTACACCCGTGGCGGCCTCGGGCGCCGCGCGAGCTCCAGGATGATCGAGCGGAAGGGGGCGAGCCCGGTGCCGCCCGCGACCATCACGATGTCCCGGCCGGAGTCGTCGACTGACAGGCGTCCGCTGGGTTCGCTGATCTGCCACTGGTCGCCGGGGGCGGTGTCGCCGACGATCGCGCCGCTGATCCAGCCGGCGGGCACCGTCCGGACGTGGAACTCGAGCTTGCCGTCGAGCGAGGGCGGCAGGGCGGGGGAGTACCGCCGCGAGACCCGCGGGTTCTGCGGCACGGTCACCGAGACCGACTGCCCCGCGGTGAACGGGACGAACTCGCCCTCCAGTCGGACGACCGCGAGATCGGTTCGCAACCGGTGGTGCTCCACCACTGTCGCGGTCCACACCTGCTGTTCGACACCCGTGTTCTGCATGCCCAGAGCGTATCGCGACGGGGTTGGCACCTGCACAAATGCAATTGCCACTAGAACATGTGTCAGTTTGCGTTCTAATGTGAGGCGTGCCACGTGCACGGCCGCGGCCCGCCAGCCGTGACCCCCAGTCAGAGCGGAGAAGAAATGACCACCGACGAGCTCGCCGACCTGCACCGCCCGCAGTACACCGCGGACCTGCTGATCACTGCCCTGGAGCGCAACGCGGACCGCCCCGCCCTCTATCTCGGGGATGTGGTGCTCACCGGTGGTCAGATGCGCGACCAGATCAGCTGCTTCGTGCAGGCTCTGCAGTCCCTCGGCATCGGCACGGGCTCCACGGTCGCGATGCTCTCGAAGAACCGTCCCGAGGTACTGATCAGCGTCGGGTCCACGATGATCCTCGGCTGCCGCAACACCGCGCTGGCGCCGATGGGATCGCTCGACGATCACCGCTACATCCTCGAGGATTCCGAGATCGAGACGCTGATCTTCGATCCCACCGCGTTCGAGGCGCGGGCGGCGGAGCTCAAGGCCTCGGTGCCGTCGCTGAAGAACTTCTTCTCGCTCGGTCCGTCCGAGGTGGGGGTCGACCTGCTGGCCCTCGTGGGTGATTTCGTGCCCGAGCGGTTGGTCGCCGCGAAGGTGGCCGGTACCGACCCGAGCAGCATCGTCTACACCGGCGGCACCACCGGCAAGCCGAAGGGCGTGATCAACACGTTCCAGTCGGGCGTGACGCTGCCGCAGATCCAGATGGCCGAGTGGCAGTGGCCGGACGAGATGCGATTCCTCGCCTGCACCCCGCTCTCGCACGCGGGCATGGCGTTCTTCGTGCCGACGCTCATGCGCGGTGGCGCGCTGGTGGTGCTGCCCGCCTTCGAGCCGGGCGCCGTCCTCGAGGCGATCGAGAAGCACAAGATCACCGTGACGATGCTCGTGCCGACGATGATCTACATGCTGCTCGACCACCCGGATCTGGCCAAGCGGGACCTCTCCAGCCTGCAGACGCTGTACTACGGCGCGGCGGCCATGTCGCCCACGCGCCTGGTCGAGGGCATCGAGAAGCTGGGCCCGATCTTCTTCCAGTACTTCGGTCAGTCCGAGTGCGGCATGACCATCACCGTGATGCGCAAGGAGGAGCACGACCCCGCCAACCTCGAGCGGCTGGCCTCCTGTGGGCGTCCGGTGCCGTGGCTGGACGTGCGCCTGCTCGACGACGACCTGAACGAGGTGCCCCGCGGCGAGCTCGGCGAGATCTGCGTGCGCGGCCCGCTGGTGATGCAGGGCTACTGGAAGAAGCCGGCGGAGACCGCCGAGGCGCTGCGCGGCGGCTGGCTGCACACCGGTGACGTCGCCCGCGCGGACAAGGACGGCTTCCTGTACATCGTGGACCGCAAGAAGGACATGATCATCACCGGCGGCTTCAACGTCTTCCCGCGGGAGATCGAGGACGTCATCTCCGGCCATCCCGCGGTCGCCTCGGTCGCCGTTGTCGGTGTGCCGGACGAGAAGTGGGGCGAGGCCGTCAAGGCCTGCGTGGTGCTGCGTGAGGGCGCGACGGTGGAGGTCGCCGAGCTGGTCGAGCGGGTGAAGGCCGCGAAGGGTGCGGTGCACGCGCCCAAGACGATCGATTTCGTCGACGCGCTTCCCCTGACCCCGCTGGGCAAGCTGGACAAGAAGGCGCTGCGGGCGCGCTACTGGGAGGGCGCGGCGCGCGCGGTGTAGCGGCGATCGCGGGCGTAGCGTCGGCCCATGGCCACCTACGTCCTGATTCCCGGAGCCGGATCCGACTCGTCGTACTGGCAGTTCGTGGCGCCGTTGCTGCGCGCTGCCGGGCACGACGTGGTGACGCCGGACCTGCCGTGCGACGACGATTCGGCAGGGCTCGCGGAGTACACCGATGTGGTGGTCGACGCGATCGGCGACCGCACCGGGCTGATCCTGGTGGCGCAGTCGATGGCCGGGTTTACCGCGCCGCTGGTCTGCGAGCGGGTGCCGGTGTCGCTGATGGTGCTGGTCGCGGCGATGGTCCCGGTTCCGGGGGAGGCGCCTGGCGACTGGTGGGCGAACACCGGGCAGAGGGCCGCCCGCCGCGCGCAGGACGTGGCGGACGGCCGTGACCCCGACGCCGAGTTCGATCCGGTCGCGGTCTTTCTGCATGACGTGCCGCCGGAGCTGATCCCGGCCGTGATGGCGGACGGGGCGCGGAAACAGTCCGAGACGCCGTTCCACGCGCCCTGGCCGCTGCCGGTGTGGCCGGACGTGCCGACGCGGTTCCTGCTGTGCCGCCAGGACCGCATGTTCCCCGCGGAGTTCCAGCGCCGGGTGGTGCGGGACCGGCTGGGGGTCACGCCCGACGAGATGGACAGCGGTCACCTGCCCGCGCTCGCGCACCCGGCGGAGCTGGTGGAGCGGCTCGAGCGGTACCGCGTCGGCCTCGGGCTGTGACCAGCGCCACCGCATCAGCCCCAAGATTCTCAAACTTGAGCGGAACAGACTCAACCTTCCGGGCGTTGGAACATGTGACAACGCCGATTGGCCCTGCATAGGCTCGACAGTGACGTCCCCGTCGCTGCGCTTGCAGGTGACGACCTATGTCTTCCGAAGGGGTGACCAGTGGACTCGTTTTCTCCGACCACCAAGACTCAGGCGGCACTGACCGCCGCTTTGCAGTCTGCTTCCGCCGCGGGCAACCCGGACATCCGTCCGGCGCACCTGCTCGCCGCGCTGCTCGACCAGACCGACGGCATCGCCGCCCCGCTGCTCAAGGCGGTGGGCGTCGACCCGACCGGCGTGCACCGCGAGGCCCAGGCGATGGTGGACCGGTTGCCACAGACGACCGGCGCGACCACCACGCCTCAGCTCGGCCGCGAGGCGCTCGCCGCGCTCACCGCCGCCCAGCACCTGGCCACCGAGCTCGACGACGAGTACGTCTCCACCGAGCACGTTCTGGTCGGGTTGGCCTCCGGGGACTCCGACGTCGCGAAACTCCTTGTCGGGCACGGGGCCACCCCGCAGGCGCTGCGCGAGGCCTTCACCGCCGTGCGCGGTAGCGCGCGCGTGACCAGCCCCGACCCCGAGGGCACCTACCAGGCGCTGGAGAAGTACAGCACCGACCTCACCGAGGCCGCGCGCGCAGGCAAGCTCGACCCGGTGATCGGCCGGGATACCGAGATCCGGCGCGTCGTACAGGTTCTCAGCCGTCGCACCAAGAACAACCCGGTGCTCATCGGCGAGCCCGGCGTCGGCAAGACGGCGATCGTCGAGGGTCTCGCCCAGCGCATCGTGGCGGGCGACGTCCCGGAGTCGTTGCGCGGCAAGACCGTCGTCTCCCTCGACCTCGGTTCGATGGTCGCGGGCGCCAAGTTCCGCGGCGAGTTCGAGGAGCGGCTCAAGGCCGTCCTCGACGACATCAAGAACTCGGCCGGTCAGGTGATCACCTTCATCGACGAGCTGCACACGATCGTCGGCGCGGGCGCGACCGGCGAGTCCGCCATGGACGCAGGCAACATGATCAAGCCGATGCTCGCCCGCGGCGAGCTGCGGATGGTCGGCGCCACCACCCTCGAGGAGTACCGCAAGTACATCGAGAAGGACGCCGCCCTGGAGCGCCGCTTCCAGCAGGTGCTGGTCGGGGAGCCGTCGGTGGAGGACACCGTCGGCATCCTGCGCGGCCTGAAGGAGCGCTACGAGGTGCACCACGGCGTGCGCATCACCGACTCGGCTCTCGTTGCGGCCGCGACACTCTCGGACCGCTACATCACCTCCCGGTTCCTGCCGGACAAGGCGATCGACCTGGTCGACGAGGCGGCGTCGCGGCTGCGCATGGAGATCGACTCCCGGCCCGTCGAGATCGACGAGGTCGAGCGCACGGTGCGGCGGCTCGAGATCGAGGAGATGGCGCTCGAGAAGGAGACCGACGAGGCGTCCAAGGCCCGGCTGGTCAAGCTGCGCCAGGAACTCGCCGACGACCGCGAGAAGCTGGGCCAGCTGAGCACCAGGTGGCAGAACGAGAAGCAGGCCATCGATTCCGTCCGCGAGATCAAGGAACAGCTCGAAGCGCTTCGCGGCGAGTCGGATCGGGCCGAGCGGGACGGCGACCTGGGCAAGGCGGCCGAGCTGCGGTACGGCCGGATCCCGGAGCTGGAGCGCAAGCTCGAGGCCGCGGTCGAGGCGTCCGGCGGCGCCAGCGACGGCGACGTGATGCTCAAGGAGGAGGTCGGGCCCGACGACGTCGCCGATGTCGTGTCCGCGTGGACCGGTATCCCGGCGGGCCGGATGATGGAGGGCGAGACCGCCAAGCTGCTCCGGATGGAGTCGGAGCTGGGCAAGCGGGTTGTCGGACAGGACGAAGCGGTGATCGCGGTCTCCGATGCCGTCCGTCGTGCACGGGCCGGGGTCGCCGACCCGAACCGGCCGACCGGCTCGTTCCTGTTCCTCGGCCCGACCGGCGTCGGCAAGACCGAGCTGGCGAAGGCGTTGGCGGACTTCCTGTTCGACGACGAGCGTGCGATGGTCCGGATCGACATGTCCGAGTACAGCGAGAAGCACTCGGTGGCGCGGCTGGTCGGTGCGCCTCCGGGGTACGTCGGCTACGACCAGGGCGGTCAGCTCACCGAGGCGGTCCGCAGGCGGCCGTACACGGTGGTGCTGTTCGACGAGGTCGAGAAGGCGCACCCGGACGTGTTCGACATCCTGCTGGCGGTGCTCGACGAGGGGCGCCTGACGGACGGTCAGGGCCGGACGGTCGACTTCCGCAACACCATCCTGATCCTCACCTCGAACCTGGGCGCCGGTGGCACCAGGGAGCAGGTGATGGACGCGGTGCGGCACGCGTTCAAGCCGGAATTCATCAACCGGCTCGACGACGTGGTGATCTTCGATCCGCTCTCGGAGCAGCAGCTGGAGTCGATCGTCGACATCCAGCTCGGGCAGCTGGCGAAGCGGCTCGCGGCGCGCAGGTTGAGCCTGGAGGTGTCGGGGCCAGCGAAGGAATGGCTGGCGCACCGCGGATACGACCCGCTGTACGGGGCGCGGCCGCTACGCCGGTTGATCCAGCAGGCGATCGGCGACCAGCTCGCGAAGCTGTTGCTGGCCGGGGAGATTCACGATGGCGACACGGTGCCGGTGAACGTCTCGATCGACGGTGATTCGCTGGTCCTGGGGTAGGTGTGTGACACACGACTGTGCGCGAGGTTCGAAGAGGAACCTCGCGCACAGTCGCGTTGTGGCCGGGTCGTGGAGCCGCGATTCATGGGCCGGGGGGCAGACCAGGAGCCGCGGCGCCGTCGAGCTCGGCGCCACCCGGGCTCGGTCGCGTGAGGGGCGCTGCCGAGTGGACCGGGTGCGTTCGTGGGTGGGTCAGCCGATGCTGAAGGGCTGTCCCCACAGGGTGACGTTGCTGGTCACGCTGGCGGTGCTGACGGTGACCTTCACGTAGGAGCGGGCCTGCGCATAGCCGGCGCAGCCCTCGACACCGATGGTGGAGTCGGCCCAGGTGACGCTGCCGCTCTTGCCCTTGAAGCTGTTGGCTCCGGTGTGCAACTCGCCACCGAAGTCGTCGGCCTTCTCCAGATCGAGGAGCTTGACGTTCTTCGCCTGGCCGGGAGCGATGGACAGGTTGCCCGCGCTCTTGGCGGTCTGCTTGACGCTCTCACCGTCCCAGCCCGAGGACATTCCGGTGTCGGCGCCGCCCTTGCCGCCGAGGGTGAGCTGGCAGGCGACGACGTAGCCGGGCTCGATCCGCCCGCCCTCGGCGCCTGCGCCGGACAGTTCGACCTTGGTGGAACCGGAGACCCACACGTTGCGGTGCAGGGGGGTCGAGCCCATCGACGGGGAGATGTTGGCGGTCTCGCCGGTTCGGCTGACGGTGACGACGGTGCCGTCGACGAGGGTCTCGGTGATCGAGCCGTCGGGCAGCGGGACGAAGGTGTCGGCGTTCGCCGCGCCCGCGGAGAAGAAGCCGAGGGCGATGGCGGCGACGCTGCCGGCACTCGCGATCTTGAGCCCGCGACGCAGGCCGATGGTGTTGACGTTCATGAATTCCCCTCTGAGGGTTCAGGTATCGAGTTCAGGCGTGGACTGTGCGCGATCGGCCCCCGGGCGGGGGACCCATCGCGCACGGGCGGCGTAGCCGCTATCCGATGCTGAAGGGCTGGCCGTACAGGGTGGTCTTGGAGTAGTTGTCGCCGACGATCTCGACCACCGTGTAGGAACGGGCCTGGGCGAACCCGCCGCAGTTCTGGATCTCGAGCTGGGTGTCCTGGTACTGCACGGCGTACTTGCCGTTCTTCTTGATGTCCTTGCCCGCGACACCGACGAACTTGACCTGACCGGCGGAGACCGGGACGGTCAGCGAACCCGAGATCGAGGGGCCGGAGAGGTCGATGCCTGCGCCGATGGAGCCGCCGAGGCCGGTGATGTCGACCTGGCAGCCCACGATGTAGCCGGTGCTGATCCGCGAAACACCGTGCGTGGACGAGTTGTTGGTGCCCTTGTCGTTGGTGGCACCGTTGAACGGCCCCACCTCGCCTTCCTTGGTGATGCCGGTGACGTCCGCGGTGACGGTGCCCGAGACCCAGGCGGTGCGGCCTGCGCCGTTGGCGGCCAGCGACGGGGAGATCAGGGCACTCTCGCCGGTGCGGGAGACGACCGCTCCCGGTCCGGCCTTCTGCCCGTCGGGCAGCGGCACGAAGGTGTCGGCGTGTGCCGCACCCGTCGACATCAGGCCGATCGCCAGGGCCGCGGCGGCGCCTGCGCCTGCCATACGGGCGCCACGGCGCAGGCCGGACTTGCGGATCTCGCTCATTCGTTCCCCTCTAGAGGTGGTCAGTGGTGGTCGGAAGCGGTGCACGGACCGGAGGGCTGGTCAGATCGTGAGCCATGCTTCCGAACGCTGCGCCCAAGAAACTATCCGCATCATTCGATTGAATGCAATGGACCACACCGAGACAGAAATGAGACTCATCTCACACTGCGCGGTCGAGCCGGGCGAGGCTCGTACTGTGCAGGACAGGTGTCCAGATTGACCCCCATATCCTGCGAATCATCTGTAGGATTCGGCGCCTGGGGGTCGTACGGAAGTGCCGGTTGTGCAGGGGGCGGAGTGATAGTGATGGACAGGGCGGATCGTCCGCAGAAAACGGCGATGATCATCGCCAGGCGGATCATTGCGGACATCGAGCGAGAGGGCCTGCGGCCCGGTGACCGGTTGCCGCCGGAGCGGGTGATGCTCGAGCAGTATCAGGTCGGCAGGGGCACGCTGCGCGAGTCGCTGCGATATCTCGAGCTCTCCGGTGCGCTCTCGATCAAGCCCGGTCCTGGCGGGGGTCCGACGGTGCAGAAGCCCGACGGCTCCCATCTGATGACCGGCCTCGGTCTGTTGCTGCAGTTCGAGGAGTCGCCCTTCGGCACGATCGTCGAGGCGCGCGTCGGCCTCGAGCCGTTGATGGCGCGGATGGCGGCCGAGCACCGAACCGAGGAGCATCGTCGTGTCCTCGCCGAGTCGGTTCGTGCGATGGAGGAGCATCTCGACGATCTCGATGTGTTCCTCGCGGCGAACCGCCGATTCCACAACACCATCGCGTGGGCGTCGGGGAACGCGCTGTTCGGCTATCTGGTCGACGCCATGGACGGAGTCTTCGTCGGGGCTGGGGTCGGGGTTGCGTATTCGGAGCAGCTGCGGTCAAGGGTGCTCGCGGACGACGTCGCGATTCTGACGGCGATCGCAGAGGGCGACCCGGACGCGGCCGAGGGGGCGATGCGGGCGCATGTCGCGCAGTGGACGGCCTACCTGCGGGACAACTTCCCCGGCGAGCTGTCGCGGCCGATCGCCTGGAATGTGATGCGGTAGCCACCGGCGTCTTCAGCGCGGTCTCAGGTTCCGCCTCTATCCTGACGGGTCGGACTGAATTGACCAGCGGCGGGACCCACGATCGCCCGCGCAGAGAGCAGGCCCGAGACATGAACAACACGGACGATCCGCGCACACCGCAGGAGCGAACCGGTGACGGTACCGAGCCGTTCGACGCCGGCCCCGACCCCACCGCGGAGTGGGCTCCGGCGGCCGAGGGCGCGGCTCCGGACCAACCGACCGAGGTCTGGGCCCGCGGCGCCGATCAGCCGACGCAGCAGTTCGACCGATCGGCCGGGCCGGTGACGCCGCAATACACCACGGACCCGCACCAGGCCTACGGTCAGGTCCCGCCGAATGCGACGCAGGCGTATCCGACGTATCAGGGGTATGACCCGAATCAGCCGCCGAATGCGACGCAGGCGTACCCGACGTATCAGGGGTATGACCCGAATCAGCCGCCGAGCGCGACGCAGGCGTACCCGACGTACCAGGGGTACGATCCGAATCAGCCACCGACGCCACCGCCGACCGGCGCGTCCCCCTACCTCGAGGGTGATCAGAAGAAGGGGCCCAGCAAGGGCGTGCTGGCGGTCGCGCTGGTCGTGGCGGGGCTGCTGCTCCTGGCGGTCGTCGGTCTCGGCGTGATGTTGATCGGCGGCGGCGGCGCGGACTCCCCGAGCAGCGCCTCGGCCCCGGCGACGAGCACCCTGCCCCGGGCCACCACCGCGCCGCCGCGGACCTCCGAACCGCCGGCCACCAGCGCCCCGGACCTGTCGCAGATCCCGGGCGGTGTCGGCGAGGCGATCGGCGCGGCCGGTGCGGCCGTCGGGACCATCACCTCCAACGACGGATCCACGCTGATCCTCGACGGAATCGGCGGTTCCGCGGTCACGGTCGTCACCAACGGGTCCACCAAGATCATCTCGCTCAGCGGCGCGAAGGTCGGCGACCTCAAGCCCGGTGACACCGTCGTGGTCCAGGGCGAGAAGGGCGATGACGGGTCCGTCCTCGCCAAGGTGATCGTGAACACCACGCTCCCGGATCTCGGGAACTTCGGGAACTGACGGCGGATCCGGCAGATGATTTCGGTCCCCGTGCGAGCCGAGTGCCGCGCGGGGACCGTTCAGTCGATATTGTGACTGGCGATGACGCTTATCTGGTTCGGACTCTCAGCGATCGCGCTCGTGGGCGCGATCGTGCTCCTGTCCATCGATCGCAGCAGGCGCGACCAGTTCGGTCGCGTCCGGCAGATCTGGGCGAAGGCGCAGGGCTACACCTACAACGAGTCGGATGAGCACCTGCCGTCGCGTTGGCACCGGGCCGCGCTGGCCAAGCAGGAGTACCTCGGGGCCGTCGACGTGGTGCACGGCATCCGGCGTGGCGAGAACTTCGTGCTGTTCGACGTCGAGGAGACGACGACGATCGTCGCGGTCCAGCGCACCGTCGGGTCCGACGTCGACATCGATCTCCGGCTCCGGTCGACGCCGCCGCCGAAGGATGCGGACATGAACCTGCTCGGCTCGATCGGGCCGCGGGTGGTGTTCGCCACCGACCTGGAGATCGCCCGACGGGTCTGTGATCAGCGCATGGTGCACTTCACCGAGTCGGTTCCGCCGCATGTGCAGATGCTGTGGAGCGAGGGGGAGTGGACGCTCGGTTCGCTGCCGGTCACCAGCAACGGCCGGGAGTGGGACGCCGCGATCGACGCGGTGGCCCGGCTCTCCGGCATCCTGCACGTGCTGCCCCCCGTTCTCGACTCGGAGCCGGAGGCTCCGCCGGTCGCCGCCCCCGCCCCCCGCGAGCTGCCGGACTGGGAGCGCTCGCCGTACTCGGCGCCGGGTGCGGACGACTACGCGGCGCCGAACGTTGTCCCGCTGGCGCGCAATGTAAATCACGATCCGGGACGTCCGTACCCGCACGAGGGTGACGTCGACCAGGACCCGCGCGGCTGAATAAGGCCCGGCGTACGTCCGGTGGGTGGACCCGGTGTGCGAGCGCCCCGGGGTGTGAGTAGATTGCACGCCTGTGACTCTTGTGACGGTTGTGGCGGTCGTTGCTGTTGTTCTTCTTGTGACGTGGGCGGTGTCCGTGATTCGACGCTTGCGTCGATTCGAGGGAAACCTCACCGCGAGCCGGGGCCTACTCGATGTGGAACTCAAACGACGGTGCGATCAGGCACCTGAGCTGATCGCCGCTGCCCGGGCGGCGGCGATGCCGTCCGAGATCCTGGCCCCGCTGGTCGGTGCTCGGTCGCTGGCCGTCGCGCTGCGCGAGCAGGGCATGAGCCTCGGCGAGCAGGCAGGCTCCGAGAACGCGCTGTCGGTCGCGTTGCACCGGCTGATGTTCGAGGTGGAGTGCAATCCGAATGTCAAGCACGACTGGGCGATTCAGCGCCCCGCGCTCGAGCTCAAGGTGACCGAGCAGCGGATCATCGGAGCGGCCCGGGTCTACAACGACAGTGCCACCGCGGTGAACCGGCTGGTGCGTTCGGTTCCCGCAGGGGTCGTCGCCCGGCTGGTGGGCGGGCAGCAGGTACCGCTGTTCGAGGCGACGGTCGTCGAGTTGCCGATCGGTCCCGACGTGGCCGCGGAGGCGCATGCCCTGCACGACGTCGCTCCGCTGGCTCCCCTCCATGACGAGGTTGTTTCGCCTGCGCCCCTCCATGACGACACGGTCGCCCCCTCGGGCCGGGATGCGGGAGTTCCCGGCGCACTGCTCTAGCCGACTACGCTGGGCGTCGAAAACTGGACGCGAAGAGGAGCGGTCGAATGACGGAGAAGGCGGAGCTCGCAGGGCTCGTACGCGAGCTGGCTGTGGTGCACGGAAAGGTGACCCTGTCCTCGGGCAAGGAAGCCGACTACTACGTGGACCTGCGTCGCGCGACGCTGCACCACCGTGCCGCACCGCTGATCGGGAAGCTGCTGCGCGAGCTCGTCGCGGACTGGGACTTCGATTCCGTCGGAGGCCTGACCATGGGCGCGGACCCGGTCGCCATGGCCGTCATGCACGCCGAGGGCCGGCCGATCGACGCCTTTGTGGTGCGCAAGGCGGCCAAGGCGCACGGCATGCAGCGCCAGATCGAGGGCCCCGACGTGGTGGGGAAGCGGGTGCTGGTCGTCGAGGACACCACCACTACCGGTAACTCGCCGCTCACCGCCGTGCGCGCGCTGCGCGAGGCAGGCGCGATCGTCGTCGGCGTGGCGACCGTGGTGGACCGCGCGACCGGCGCCGACGCCGTCATCGCCGCGGAGGGCGTGGAATACCGATCGCTACTCGGCCTCGAGGACCTGGGCCTCTAGCGCGCTTCCTCATGACGCCTGGCACAGCACCATGCCGCCCATCGTGATGACGTACTCGTCCGCGGTGTCGTCGAACGTGACGGCGACGGTGGTGGGGTAGTAGCCGCTGCGCTGATAGGCCTGTGGCTGCTTGATGCTCCGCACGGTGTTCGGCTTGGTCAACATCCACTCGCGGGTCACCATCGGTTCCATGAAGGTGTAGTCGCCGTCCCAGGTTCCATTGAGGAATGCCAGCGTGAACTGGTAGGGGCCCGGGATCACCCCGTCGGCGACATCGAACCAGTGCACCCCCATCGCGGGCGACGCCTGCGGCACGAGCTTCGGCCCGAGCATCGGGAAGTAGTCCGGCGGGAGATAGCGCGGGTCCGGTAGGCGCAAGCCCTTCGCCTCGAAATCCGGACTCGCCGGATCGATCTCGGCGACCGCGGCCTTGTCGGCCATGTAGAAATGCGTGTCGAAATGCGGCTTGTCGAACATGCCGCTCGGGCCGTGGCCGTGGTCGTTCCAGTCGAGGGTGGTGTGATCGAAGACCGTAGCCGCGGCCTCGTCGGGCAGGTCGAGTTCGAAGGTCGCCACGTCGTCGTGGGTCGCGGGCAGGCCGTCCATCGCGCCCTCGGACAGCCGCATGCCCACTTCGGTGGGATTGCCCGCGGCGTCGAGGGTGACGAAGCTGTGGGCGGTCCCATCGCCGACCCGAACCGTCGGGCCGTCGAACACGCCAGGGCCGTCGGGCGCGCCTGCTCCAACGGCGGCGGGCTGGTCCACCGGCGCGTGGGTACCCCCGGCCATGGTCAGCGTCGCACACGCGACGATCAGTCCGGCGGACAGGAACCGGTGGCGTGGACGCATCGTGCACCTCGGCTTCCGTGGTGATTCGCGTACCCGTCGATGCTAGTGCCGATGCCCCGGGGTGGCGGCCCGTTTCGGTGTCGCCTAGTCCGAACCGGCGGTGATGGCCGCGGCCTCGTCGAGGCTGTGCGGGGCCGGGTCGTGGTCGTCGACGTGCGCGAGCACCCTGCGCCCGGTGGACAGCACCGCGATGGCGGCGGCCGTGCAGAGCGCACCGACCCAGAAGGGCAGGTGCACGTTGCTCTCGCCGAGCTTGCCCGCCACCCACGGCGCGGCGGCGCCGCCGACGAACCTGACGAAGCTGTACGCGGCGGACGCGGTGGAGCGCTCGACCGGCGCGGAGATCATCACGGTCTCGGTGATCAGGGTGTTGTTCACCCCGAGGAACAGGCCTGCCAGGACCACGCAGACGATCAGGACGGTCTTGTTCTCGGTGAACAACGCCATCACCGCGAGGTCGACCGCGAACAGGGCGAGAGCGAGCATCATCATCGGCAGCGTGCCGAACGCCCGCTGCAACCGCGGCGCCAGGAACACCGACGAGATCGCGAGCATCAGGCCCCAGCCGAAGAATATGAAACCGATTGCGTAGGTGCCCATGTCGAGCGGGAACGGGGTGTACGCGAGCAGGGTGAAGAAGCCGTAGTTGTACAGCAGCGAGGTGATCGCGACGGTGAGCAGGCCCCGGTGCCGCAGCGCGAGGAACGGGGCGGACAATGAGGTCCGGCCCGACTTCGGTGCGGGCGTGGCGGGCAGCATCACCACGATCAGGATGAAGGCGACGGCCATCAATGCGGCGACGCCGAAGAAGGGGGCGCGCCAGCTGACGCTGCCGAGAACGCCGCCGACCAACGGCCCCACCGCGATACCGATGCCGAGCGCAGCCTCGTACAGGATGATCGCTTTCGCGACGCCGCCGCTGGCCGCGCCGACGATCGTCGCCAGCGCGGTCGCGATGAACAGCGCGTTGCCCAGGCCCCAGCCGGCGCGGAATCCGACGATCTGTCCGACCGTGCCCGACATTCCGGCCAGCGCGGCGAACACCACGATGATCGCCAGGCCCCAGAGCAGCGTCTTCTTCGGGCCGATCCGGCTCGACACCACGCCGGTGATCAGCATGGCGACACCGGTCACGAGCATGTATGAGGTGAACAGCAGCGACACCTGCGAGGGGGTCGCGTCGAGTTGCTCACCGATCGGTTTGAGGATCGGGTCCACAAGGCCGATGCCCATAAAGGCGATGACGCTCGCGAACGCGACCGCCCAGACCGCCTTCGGTTGCTGCAGGATGCTCTTGCTCTCGGTGCCGGCGCTGGTGGCCGTGTCGGTGACTGTCACGGGCTCTTCCTCTGTGTCGCTGGTTCTTCTATCGCTGTGTTGACGCCTTGATGGCGGCCCGAAGGTCGGCCAGGCTCTGCGAAAGTCGTTCGATCTGTTCGGGTTCGAGGTCGCCGAGGTGGGCGGCGAGTGCAGTGCCGATCTCGGCGCGGGCTTCGCCGAGCCATCGGCGCCCGGCCTCGGTCATCTCGACCACCACTGCCCGCGAGTCCGCGGGGTCGCGGTGCCTGCGGGCCAGCCCGGCATCGGTGATCTGCTTGAGCAGGGCGGTGGCCGTCGGCTGTGAGCAGCGATCGATCCGGGCGAACTCGCTGATGCGGAGCTCGCCGTACTCGTCGAGGTGCGAGAGCGCCCGCATCCAGGCTCGTGGCCGGTCGTCGGTCGCGATGGAGGAGGCGAGTCGGGTGAATCGCGACGTGTTGGTCACCAGCTCCGCGAGGACCTCGCGGAGCCGGCGCTCAGCCGGGTGTTCGGATGCCATGGATAGATATTATTGCATAGGCAAACTATATATGTGAACCTTGTGGTCCGACAGGCCGGTGAGGCGCGTGGGGCACAATCTGTGCGGCGGCCAACACGGGTGAAGGGCGGGGACGAGATCCGATGACGATCCGGAGGACGGCGACGGCGCTCGCCGACGGCCGAGAGCTGATCTACTTCGACGACTCGGAGCCATACGTGAGCGGGACGGTGACCCGGCAACTACACGACACCAGGGACCTGTCGCCGATCCGGGTGGAGTCGACAATGCGCTACGACGTGCTCTCCGGCGAGTGGGTGACGATGGCCGCGCACCGGATGGATCGGACCTTCCTGCCCGCGGCCGATGCGTGCCCGCTGTGTCCGAGCGGCCCCGGCCGTGCGTCGACGGAGATCCCCGCCGACGACTACGACGTCGCCGTCTTCGAGAACAGATTTCCGTCCCTGGCGACCGCCGCGGTGGCGCCGCCGACCGACCACGTCGACGACGAGCCACTGTGGCCGCAACGGGCCGCGGCCGGCCGTTGCGAGGTCGTCTGCTTCACCAGCGACCACGGCCGCAGCTTTGCGGAGCTGCCGGTGGGCCGGGTGCGCACGGTGCTCGGCGCGCTGGCCGACCGGACCAGGGAGCTGTCGGCGTTGCCTGGCATCGAGCAGGTCTTTTGCTTCGAGAACCGGGGCGAGGAGATCGGCGTGACGTTGGCGCACCCGCACGGCCAGATCTACGCGTACCCGATGCTGCCCGCGAACACCGGCGCGCTGCTGCGGCAGTCCGAGCGGCACCTGGCGCGGACCGGGCGATCGCTGCTGCGCGACGTGCTTGACGCGGAGCGGCGTGCGGGCAGCCGGGTAGTGCTCGAGGGCGAGCACTGGACGGCCTACGTGCCCGCCGCCGCGCGGTGGCCGGTGGAGCTGCACCTCGCGCCGCACCGGGACGTCCCCGATCTGGCCGCGTTGGAGGCGGCCGAGCTGGACGAGCTGGCACACGTCTACCTCGACATCCTGGGTCGCCTGGATCGGTTCTTCGAAGGGGTGGAACGGCTTCCGTACATCGCGGGGTGGCATCAGGCGCCGGTCGGGGAGCAACGCGCGCTGGGCAGGCTGCATTTGCAGCTGTTCTCGTTGATGCGGTCCCCGCACCGGATGAAGTTCCTCGCGGGTTCGGAGTCGGGGATGGGGGCCTGGGTCAGCGACACCACGCCGGAGCGGATCGCGGCGCGCTTTCGGGAGATCGCGCCGTGAGCGAATGGGTGGAGTCCGCGTCGGATTCCGCGTTGGCCGCTTCCGTCATCGATCGGTTCCGGGACCAGTTCGGCACGGACCCGGAGGGCGTGTGGGCGGCGCCGGGGCGGGTGAACCTCATCGGCGAGCACGTCGACTATGCGCAGGGCCTGTCGCTGCCGATCGCGTTGCCGCACAGCACGGTCGTCGCGGTCGGGCGCCGGCGCGACGGGATGCTGCGGTGTGGGTCCGGCCTGGGTGCCTGGACCGGACGGGTCGACGAGATCGCACCGGGTAACCCGCCGGACTGGGCGGCATACCTCGCGGGGGTGGTGTGGGCGATGCGGCGAGACGGACTGCTGGACAGTGATTTCGGCGGCGCGGACGTGGCGGTCGAGTCCTCGGTGCCGATCGGTGCGGGCCTCTCCAGTTCGGCCGCACTCGAATGCGCGCTGGCGCTCGCCCTGGCAGACCTGTCCGGGGCGCCGACCGACGACGCAGGCCGCGCCGCGCTGGCGGCGTGCTGCGTGCGGGCGGAGAACGACATCGCACTGGCCCCCACCGGCGGCATGGATCAGGCGGTCTCATTGCGCGCCAAGGACGGACACGCGCTGCTCGTCGATTCGCGCGACGGCGGCGTCACCCCGGTGCCGTTCGAGCTGGCGGGGGAGGGGCTGGCGCTGCTGGTGATCGACACCCGCGCCCCGCACCGGTTGGTCGACGGCCAGTACGCGCAGCGCCGGGCATCGGTGGAGGAGGCGGCCGCCACGCTCGGCGCCTCCCTGCGTGAGGTGGCCGACGTGTCCGCCCTGAGCGACCCGGTGTTGCGGGGCCGTGCCCGGCACGTCGTCTCGGAGATCGGCCGGGTGCGGGAGGTGTTGTCCCTCATGGGTTCCGGTCGCTACCGCGAGCTCGGCCCGTTGCTGACGGCGTCGCATGTTTCGTTGCGCGACGACTACGAGGTGTCCTGCCCGGAGCTGGACTGCGCGGTGGACTCGTCTCTCGCGGCGGGTGCGTTCGGATCCCGGATGACCGGCGGGGGCTTCGGCGGATCGGCCATCGCGCTGATCGATGCCGGTGCGGCGGAGCGCGTGGCGGCCGAGGTGATGGCTGCCGCGCGGTCCCGAGGGCTCACCGAACCGCGCTTCCTGGAGCTGCTGGCCTGCGCTGGTCCGGCCCGTCACGTGTCGCTCACAAGCTGAACGGGGGCTCGGAGGTCGGTTCGCGTGAAACCTGACCGCCGAACCCCCGCTCAGTGAGTGTTCAGTGGGTGCCCGCGGATCAGGGGATGATCGCGTACGCCGAAACCGGCACCGACCACTGCGGCCGGAGCTCGTTGAAATAGGGGTTGACGTAGGCCGCCTGGATGGAGAGTGCGGCAACGCCGGGACCGGGGTTGATCTCGGTCCGGACCGACTCGCCGGGGCGCTCGCCGAAGTTGAGGTCGACGGTCTTGACCTGGCCCGCCCACACGCCTAAGTTCCACGCGATGTCGGCCTTGATGTGGCAGACCGGGTTGGCGGCCCACTCCGGGCCGACCCCGTGCATGCCGCGCGAGGTGAGCACCACCGTGGCGAGCCCCGGTCGGGCCGGATCGGTCTCGACGAGGGTGTCGATGACGCCGTTGCAGAACGCGTTCTGCCCGAGCACGGGAAGCAGCGGTCCGGTGAAGAACGTGTGCAGGATGGGTGCCGGTGCCGGTGCGGGCGCGGCCGAGGCCGGACCGGCAAGGCCGACCACGGCGGCCGCGGCGACGGTGCCCGCCCCGATCGCGCGCACGGCAAAGTTACGAATACTCATGTGAATCCCCCGTTGTGTGATGTGTCATTCCCCCGGCCGTGGCCCCGGCGTCGAAGCGCCAGCGGGTCGGCCGAGGACATGTTCTCACAGACCACGGCACTGAAACCAACCGCACAGTCTGTGCGCGACGGTCGGGCGGCCACGTCGCGGGGCGGGTTCTCAGAGATCCCGGTCGGTGACGACGCCGCTCTGCAGAGCGCGTTCGGCGAGCTTCGCCCGCTTCCGATTCTGTGGCAGATCCTCCACGCCGAACTTCGCGAACAGCGTCCGCAGATGGGTCTTCACCGTCTCGACGCTGACGAACAGTTGTTCCGCGATCTGCTGGTTGGAGGCCGGCTTACAGGCCGCGGCCCTGCCCTTGAAGGGCCGGCAGAGCTCGATCACGATCGCCTGCTGGGCGGGCGTCAACGCGGTGCGGGTGGGCATGGCGTCGGCGATTCCGGCCGAGTCACCACTCGGGGCTGTGTCGAGGAAGGTCAGCACCGAGGATCCGATCCCGATGCTGTCGCCCGCCTGTAGGCGCCTGCGCCCGCTCAGCCGCTCGCCGTTGACGAATGTGCCGGTGCGGGAGAGCCCGTCGTCGACGATGGTCCAGTGGGTGCCCGTCCACTCGATCGCCGCATGGAGGAGGGCGACGTCGTGGTCCGAGGCAAACCCGATATCGGCGTCCCGAGCTCGCCCCACGGTCACCCGGGGCGATTCCTCGACCAATGCGAGTTCGCGATGAATCCCGTCGTCGTCGGTGTAGCTGAGACGGGGCCCATCCAGTCGGCTCACGGCCACCCCAATGCGCGCCTCGGTGGGCACTGACACAAATGCCCCTGACCGTCCAGTCTAGTTCCGATCGCCCTCGGGTCGGCCGGAGAAGTGGGCGCTAACCGCGGCCGCGCACCACGGTCACGAAGGCCGCCATCAGTTCCGGATCCTTGACACCGCGACTCGACTCGATGCCGCTGGAGACGTCGACGCCCCAGGCGCCGCTGGCGTCAAGCGCTTGCGCGACATTGTCGGGGTCGAGCCCGCCGGCGAGGATCCACCGACCGCTCGGCAGCAGGGACCGGTCCTGCCAGTCCCAGGTGACGCCCGCCCCGGCGACGGCACCGTCGACGAGCAGGAGGTCCTCGCCGAAACCGGTCGCCGGATCGCCCGAGCTCCCGGTGTTCAGCGCCCGCACGACCCGGAGTCCGGCGTCGTGCAGGGCCGCGACCTCGTCGGCCGAGCGCAGATCGTGCACCTGCACGACGTCGATTCCGGCGGTCCTCGCTGCGGAGACGATATCGGCGATCCCGATCCCGGTGAACACCCCGATGGCGAGGACGTCCTCCGGAACACGCTTCCTGAGCTGTGCGGCCGCCTCCGGGGTCACCTGGCGTGGGCTCCGCGCGAAGACGAACCCCACCGCGTCGACGCCGAGCTGCACGGCGCGGTCCACCGTGGCCTCGTCACGCAGGCCACACATCTTGATGAATGTCATTGAGATCGCCGATCCTCCATGTGCTCGTCCCACGAGGATAGGGGCCGGCCGAGGGAGCTCGGTCATCGCTCAGGTGTCACCGATAGAGCTGATCCACGATCCAGCTCGCCGTGCTCGGGTTCGATCGAAGGCTCGAGTGGTCCACAGCGGGGCCGCCAGGGAAGGCGTCTTCGAAGAAGACGTTGGTGACGCCGGGCTCGGTGATGAAGGAACACGTGCCGGGCGGCGTCGCGACCTGATCGTTCTTCGTCGCCATCACGGCATAGCTGACGCCGGGTTGGGCGATGGGCCCGTCCATGAGAGTCCGATAGATCTCGGATACCGGCGTCAGTTGGAGCGCCGACGCCATCCCGGGAATCAGCGTTGCCAGCGCCGGTGCGAGGAAGGGCAGCGCCTCCAGCACCTGCACCGGGGTGACCGGCAAGTCCTTGATTCCGTACTGGGCCAGGAAGCCCGCGCCGTCGCAGCCGCGGGCCTCCGGCGCGAGCAGCACCATGTCGTGCACATCCGGCGCGCCGCCGAGCACCTTGACGAAGTAGTTCGCGACGACGGAGCCCGCCGAGTGGGCGACGATATCGACCTGGGGTGCCCCGGTGGTGTCCTTGACCTTCTCGACGAACTGCGCCAGCTGGCGGGCCGCGGCGGCCATGTCTCCCGCCCAACGTCGGCCGTCGACGACCCCGCCCTGGAACACCAGGGTGCAGGCGCCCTGTTGCCGCAGCGCCGAGACGACCACCTCCCACTGGGACGCCGTCTCCGAGGTGGTGCCGTCCGCTCCGGGCAGAACAAGCACGGGACGGGGCCTGGCGCTGCTGGGTCGGCAATCGATCGCGGGCTCGACCACTGTTCCCGCCGGGGGAGCCGGAGCCGCCGAGCCGGTGTCGGGCGCTGCGGTGGCCGGCGACGCCGCTATCGCGAGCACCCCCGCGAGCGCTAGGCCGAGGACCCCCAGCCGCGCCGACATCGATCGGGCACCATGCGTGATCGCCATCTGTGAACCCCCCTGTGAGCCGAGCCGACCGGCGAAACCCGATCGTGATCAAGGCCTTCGATCACATGGCAACAGACCCCGCGATCGCCGTCAAGGCGAACCGCCGGTGCCGGGCGGGCTCATTCGCCGGCCCGATGTCGCCCGGGTGCCGCCGCCGCTCCGATCCCGATCGAGCACCCGATACGCTCGAGCGACACGTCAACCGTCACCGAAAGAGGTAGAGATGCGGCTCGAGCATGCGGTGTTCCTCGGCGCGACCGGAGCCACCGTGCTCGGCGCGGTCATCGGGAACGAACGGCTGCAGCAGATCGCCAAGCCGCTGATCGCGCCGTCCCTCGCGGTCCGGGTCCTGCGCAAGCGCTCCGACACCGACGCCGCCGACACCGCGCTGCTCGTCGGCGGTCTCGCCGCCGCGACCGTCGGCGACGTCTTCATGATCGACCCGGACAACGATGCCCGGCTGGTGCGCGGGGCGTCGTCATTCGCCGTCATGCAGGCCAGCTACACGACGCTGTTGCTGCGCCGCGGGGCACGCCCCACCCTGCCCGCCGCGGTCCCGCGGAAGCTGGGCTGGCTCGGTGCGGCCGGGCTGCTGCGGGCCAGGGCTCGCACGGTCTCCACCCCGCTCACCGCCTACGGTGCGGCGCTGGCCACGACGTCCACGCTCTCGGCCGACCCGGCACTCGCCCCCGGTGCCACCACGACCGCGGGTATGGCGCTGCCGAACGCGGACCGGCGGAGCTGGCTCGGGCTCGGCGGGCTGCTGTTCACCGGCTCGGATGGCCTGATCGTGGTGCGGCGACTGTTCGTGCGCTCGGAGTCGGGCCGCCGGGCCGCGGAGGGCGTGGTGCTGGCGAGCTACGCGGCCGCGCAGTTCCTCCTGGTCGAGGGCATGCTCGCGCTCGGGCGGAAGAACCGCACCAACTAGGGCCAAGGGCCGCCGAACCACCGGACCGATCAGGGGCAGAGCACGATCCGGTCCCGATTGTGGGGGTCGACCCGGATGGGCACCGTCCTGCCTGGCACGAATCGCTCGCGCATCGACGCGGGCACCTCGTAGACCACCCGGCCCGAATACGACTCTTCGCCCGGGACGGTGAGTGCGAGCCGCAGCTCGGTGAGTTGTCCGTGATCGGCGGTCTCGGCGAGCCGCTGCGTGCTCTCGATCTTGGCCCAGCCCTCCAGCCCCCGCCGCTCCAGCTTCCGGTCCGCCCTGGTCGGCCGGTCGGCCCACATCATCCCCAGCCCGAGCGCCGATCCGTACGCGGCCAGCAGCCCGCCGATCTGGTACGGCACGGTGCCCGGCGGCGTGTGCTGGACGAGCCAGCCCAGCCAGATCGCCATGACGATCAGGTAGCCGACGGTGATGGTCAGCACCGTGCGAACGATGCGCTCGTGAAACATCGGATCCTCCACTCCCCAGGGTAGGCGCACCGCCTACCCTGGCCGACATGGCGAAGCAGACAGTGGTCATCACCGGTGCGGCGGCCGGGATCGGCAGGGCGACCGCATTGGAGTTCGCGAGGGCCGGATATCTCGTCGGTGCCTTCGACATCGACGAGACCGGTCTCGCGGCCCTCGCGCGGGAGATCCGCGCGGGCGGCGGCGAGGTCTCGACCGGGCTGCTGGACGTCACCGACCCCGAGCAGTGGGATGCGCGGCTCGCCGAGTTCGCGGAGGTGGCCTCGCACCGCCTCGACATCCTGGTGAACAACGCTGGGGTGCTCTCCTCGGGCCGGTTCGAGGAGATGTCGCCCGCCGAGCATCGGCGGATGGTCGACATCAACGTCGGCGGCGTCGTGCTCGGCAGCCGGGCCGCCTTCCCCTACCTGCAGGCGACGCCCGGTTCGCAGCTGGTCAACCTGTGTTCGGCCTCGGCGATCTACGGCCAGCCCGAGCTCGCGACCTACAGCGCCACCAAGTTCGCCATCCGCGGCCTCACCGAGGCGCTGGAACTGGAGTGGCGGCGGCACCGCATTCGGGTGCTCGCCGTCTGGCCGCTGTTCGTGAACACCGCGATGACCGGGAACCTGGACATGCGCACCGCAGACTCCCTCGGCATCAAGCTGACCGCGATCGACGTCGCGAAGGTCGTCGTCAAGGCGACCAGGCGCTCGCACCGGATGCTGGCGAAGGTGCACTACCCGGTGGGTCGACAGGCGGGCGCGATGATGATGGCGTCGCGGTTCTCCCCGGCCTGGCTGACCAGGGAGATCAACCGGCGGATCAGCCACAGCTAGCGGGTCGCACGCCCCGGGACCCCGGCACCCGATCCCTTGCCCGCGGCGGCCTCGGACCATCGGCCACTAGAGTTCTGTGGCGACTGTCGAGGAAGGGTGTGCGTGTGCGTTCAGGTCGGGTTGTAGCAGCAGTATTCGGTGTCGCGGCGGTGTTCGGAGCGGCCGCCTGCGGCGCCTCCGAGGCCGGTCAGGCACCGCCGACCAGTCTCGCGGTGCCCACGACCACGGCCTCCGCGCCGACCACCACCCTCGCGCCGACGACCACCACCACCGTGCCTCCCACGACGACGACCACCACCGCCACCAGCGCACCGCCCTCGACCACCGCGGTCGAGTACGCGCGCAACGAGGCGGTCTACTTCAGCTCGCCGACGGGTGGCTTCGAGTGCGGCATCATCTCGCTGCCCACCCGGACCGAGGCCGGCTGCCAGGGGGCCACCACCCCGATCCCGGCCAGGCCGGAGAACTGCATGGTGAACTGGGGTAACGGAATAAGGGTGACGGGCAACGGCCCGGGGGAGTTCCTGTGCTCCGGCGGTCCCGTCTACACCTCCGGCGTCTCCGCGGCGGACTCCGTGCTCCCGGTCGGGGACAAGGTGAGCTCGTTCGGGTTCACCTGCAAATCCGAGGCGAAGGGCGTGACCTGCGTCAAGGAGGACACCGGGCACGGGTTCCGAATCGCGACCGACTCCAACGACACGTTCTGACAGATGCGGACACGGCGATGACCGACGACGAATCCGGCCCGACCGAGTGGGGAGAGCATCCCAACGGGGTGGGGCCATGGGACACCGAGCGGGACGGCCCGCTGCCGACCGATCCCCGATACGACCCGGAGCTGCTCGCGCTCGGTGACCGGCGCAATGTGGTGGACGCGTACCGGTACTGGACCCGCGAGGCGATCGTCGCGGACATCGACAGCAGGCGGCATCCGTTCCACGTCGCGATCGAGAACTTCGGCCACGACTCGAACATCGGCACCGTGGTCCGCACGGCCAACGCCTTCGCCGCGGCCTCGGTGCACATCGTCGGCAGGCGTCGCTGGAATCGCCGGGGGGCCATGGTGACCGACCGGTACCAGCACATCGTCCACCACCCCGACGTGGAGACGCTGTTCGAGTACGCGGCCCGCAGCGACCTGGCCGTGGTGGCGGTGGACAACACGCCGGGCTCGGTGCCACTGGAGACCGCGAGCCTGCCGCGCGAGTGCATCCTGCTGTTCGGACAGGAGGGCCCCGGCGTCACCGACCACGCGAAACGGTCGGCGGAGATGACCGTCTCGATCGCCCAGTTCGGATCCACCCGGAGCATCAACGCGGGGGTCGCCGCGGGTATCGCGATGCACGCGTGGATTCGCCAGCACGCCGACCTGGGGCGTGCCTGGTAGCGATTCGTCACATATATAGGCAAGATCGTTTGTTATGCAGCATCAGTGGGCCGAGCGCGCCGACGCCGCCGAGGAAGCGATGGTCTCCCGGCACGTGCGCCGGTTGTGGGCTCTGCCCGGCACCGCCCTCGGCGTGGTGGCCTGGCCGCCGGTGCGTCGCGAACGGCTCTTCTTCAGCTGGCACTACTGGTGGCAGGCGCACCTCCTCGACTGCGTCGTGGATGCGGCGCTGCGCGATCCGACCCCCAAGCGTCGCCGTCGCATCACGAAAATTGCTCGGGCGCATCGCGTCCGAAATATCGGCGGATGGACGAACAACTATTACGACGACATGGCCTGGCTCGGGATCGCACTCGAGCGTGCGCAGCGACTGCATCACCTCGACTATCGGAACGCCATCCAGGACCTGGAAACCCAGCTCTTCGATGCGTGGGCCCCTGACCAGGGCGGCGGCATCCCGTGGTGCAAGAGGTCCAACTTCTACAACACCCCGGCGAACGGTCCCGCGGCGATCATGCTGGCCCGGACCGGACGGCTCTGGCGGGCGCAGGCCATCGCGGACTGGATGGACGAGAAACTCCGGGACCCGTTCACGGGCCTGATGTTCGACGGCATCCGGACCGACGACGCGGAGTCCCCTGGGGAGCTCGACCGCGAGATCTACAGCTACTGCCAGGGCGTGGCGCTGGGCACCGAGGTCGAGCTCGCGGTGCGGCTCGGGGCGCCCCGGCACCGGCACCGGGTGCACGCGCTGGTCGAGGCCATCGACAAGCGGCTCACCGAGGACGGCCTGATCGTCGGCGGCGGGGGAGGGGACGGCGGCCTGTTCAACGGGATCCTCGCGCGCTACCTGGCGCTGGTCGCCGCCGAGCTGCCCGGCGATCGCGCGGCCGATGTGCGAGCCCGCCGGACCGCGGCGCAGATCGTGCTGGACTCCGCCGAGGTCGCATGGGAGAACCGACTCCAGGTCGAGGGACTGCCGCTCTTCGGGCGTGACTGGACGGCTCCGGCTCACCTGCCCGGTCTCGGCGACGGGATCGCCACCTTCACCGGCGGCACCGTACGGTCGTCCGACATCGCCGAGCGGGATTTCTCGGTGCAGCTCGGCGGATGGATGCTGATGGAGGCCGCGTACGTGGCATCGGGCGCGATCTAGGTCCCCGTCGTCAGCCCCCGGCCTTGATCACGCTGGTGACGGCGTCGATGAGCGCGAGGTGGGTGAAGGCCTGCGGGAAGTTACCCAGATGCCTTCCGCTGGAGGACTCGATCTCCTCGGCGTAGAGGTGCAGGGGGCTGGCGAAGGAGAGCAGCTTCTCGCACAGCATCCGGGCCCGGTCGACCTCGCCGATCATCGCGAGGGCGGACACCAGCCAGAACGAGCAGATCGTGAACGTGCCCTCCTCCCCCGAGAGGCCATCGTCCGTCTCCTCCGTCCGGTAGCGCAGTACGAGCCCGTCGGTGGTCAATTCGTCGGCGATCGCCAGCACCGTGGCGCGGACCCGATCATCTTCCGGGGGAAGGAAACCCATGATCGGGATCAGCAGGGCGGAGGCGTCGAGGGCGGTGGTGTCGTAGTGCTGCACGAACACCCCCCGGGCGTCGACCCCGTTGGCGCAGACGTCGGCATGGATCTCGTCGGCCGCCTGCCGCCATCTCTCCGCGAGCTCGCCCGCCCCGCGATCGGCGGCCATGGATGCGCCGCGGTCGGCCGCCACCCAGCACATGACCTTCGATGCGGTGAAGTGCCTGGGTTCGCCTCTGACCTCCCAGATGCCCCGGTCGGGCTTGCGGTAGACGTCGATCGCGCTGTCGACCAGCTGGGTGACCAGGGCCCATGCGGGAGGGCCGAGCTGACTGGCGTGCCTGACGTGGGTGGCGACCGACTCGATCAGCATCCCCCACATGTCGTGCTGGCGCTGGTTCCAGGCGCCGTTGCCGATCCGGACCGGGCTGGCGCCGTCATAGCCGGTCAGGTGGTCGAGGGTGTGCTCGGTCAGGTCCCGTTCGCCACCGAGTCCGTACATGATCTGCATCGGGCCGCTCGCCGCCGCGTCGATCAGGAACGCGAAGTACTCGAAGGCCACCCAGTCGTAGCCGAGTTCGAACAGGGCGTGCAGCATGAAGGCCGAGTCCCGCACCCACGTGTACCGGTAGTCCCAGTTTCGTTCGCCGCCAGGGGTTTCCGGAAGCGATGTGGTCGCAGCCGCCATCAGGGCGCCGGAGGGGGCGTACGTCAGGCCCTTGAGTGTGAGGGCGCTGCGCTCGAGGTACGGACGCCACCGATGGTCGGGGAAGTCGCCCTTCCTGATCCAGTCGCGCCACGCCCGGTCGGTGTTGTCGAGCAGCCCGGTGGCGTCTTCGACGTTGGTGACGGAAAGTCCGTTCCAGGAGAGCGCGACGAAAGCGGTGTCCCCTGCGGACAACTCGGTCCTGGTGCCCGCCCGCGCCGAGCCAAAGGTGAGCCGGAGGTTGCTCGTCAGCGTCAGCGTGAGTTCGCCTGCGGAGCAGGTCGCGCTCTCGTAGCCCTCGCCCGAGTAGGTCCACGTGCCGGTCGACCTGCCGTACTCGAAGAGCGGCATGCAATTGACGGTGATCTCGACGCTGCCCTCGATGCATTCCGCGGTGCGCAGCAACATGTCCTGAGCGACATGGTCCGCCGGTGGCCGCCGGTACTCGTCCGACCGGGTGGTGCCATTCCATGGGCCCATCACCAGAGCGTCGCGCACCACCAGGGTTCCCGTGGGCAGGCACCAGGTCGTCTCGAGGACCATCGATCCCGGTAGGTAGCGACGCTGCGAGGGCGTCAGGACGTGCGACGGGCCGAATCGGAAGGACCCCGCGGACCGGTCGAGGAGCGCGCCGAACACGCTGGGGGAGTCGGGTCGTGGGATGCACAGCCATTCCACCGAGCCGTCGGGGGCAACCAGGGCCGACGTCTGGCAGTCGGACAGGAATGCGAAGTCGGCGATCGGAGGGAACTCGGACATCATCGCCGCCCTTCGTCTGGTCCTGCGGGGTGCCTGTGCCCTGTGAAGGTACGCCGGGGCCCGGCGACTGTGCGTGATTTGTACCCCCATCGGGATGCCACTCGTGCACGGGTGGTGATGCCGCAAATGGGAACCATTATCATTAAGGGATGACTTCAGCCCCGACAAAGAAACTGCCCGTCACGGTCCTGTCCGGATTCCTCGGCGCGGGCAAGACCACCCTCCTCAACCATGTGCTCGCCAATCGTGACGGGCGCCGCGTCGCGGTGATCGTCAACGACATGAGCGAGATCAACATCGACGCCGCCCTGGTCGCCGGCCAGGGTCACCTCGACCGAACCGAGGAGAAGCTGGTCGAGCTGACCAACGGCTGCATCTGCTGCACACTGCGCGAGGACCTCATCGAGGCAGTCGGGGCGCTGGCTCGCGACGGTCGGTTCGACCAGCTGATCATCGAGTCGACCGGCATCTCCGAGCCGATGCCGGTCGCCGCGACCTTCGATTGGGAGTTCGAGGACGGGTTCAGCCTCGGTCAGGTCGCGCAGCTCGACACGATGGTCACCGTCGTCGACGCGTCGACCTTCCTCGGTGAGCTCACCCGTGGTCAGCGCCTCGCCGACCGCGGCGAGGTCGCCGGGGACGGCGACGAACGCACCATCTCCGACCTGCTCGTCGACCAGGTCGAGTTCGCCGATGTCCTGCTGCTCACCAAGACCGACCTCGTCAGCGAAAAGGGCGCCGGGACGGTGGAGGCAACACTGCGCAGGCTGAACCCGTCCGCGCGACTGCTGCGCACGGTGGCAGGCGTCGTCGACCTCGACGAGGTCCTCGAGACCGGCCTCTACGACCCCGAGCTCGCCGCTCGGGCCCCCGGCTGGGACGACGAGCTCGCCGGTGGGCACACCCCGGAGACCGAGGAGTACGGCATCCGCAGCGTCACCTACCGGGCCGACCGGCCGTTCCACCCCGCGCGCCTGGAGGTCGCGCTCGCCGAGCTGAAGGGGCTGCTGCGTAGCAAGGGGTTCTGCTGGATCGCCAGCAGGCCCGAGGTCGCGGCGATCTGGTCGCAGGCGGGACCGAACCTGACGATCGAGCCCGCGCAGCTGTGGTCGAGCGCCGAGGTGCCACCGGGGCAGGAGCTCGTGTTCATCGGTGTCCGTTTGGACGTGCACGCGCCGAAGCGGATCCTCGACACCGCCCTGCTGACCGACGGTGAGCTGGCCGCGGGCCCGAGGGCGTGGGTCGGCTACCAGGATCCGTTGCCCGCGTGGGAACTCGACGATCACGAGCACTGAGCCCCGGCTCACGCCCCCGCGGCGCCGCCGCTGAGGCTGAGCGCGGGCGTGTACCGCCTCATGCCGACACCGGTCACGCCGGGAAAGCTCTGCACCCGGTACCACTCGGGCGTCGCCGAGCCGATGCCCTCGCCCCCGGCGAGGGCATCGCTGTGCGCCTGCGCGCTCTCCCACTCGGCGTAGTTGAGCACCCGGGTCCCGTCGACGCTGACGTGGAAGTGTCCGGAGATCCCGCCCGGGGCCGGGGCCGGGTCGCTCTCCAGCGCCTCGAAGACGCCGTCCACCCAGGCGCGCTGCCGCGCCGGGTCGGGGCCGTCGAACCCGATGTCGATGACGATGATCGCGCCCGGTACCCGCCCCGCGTCCCCGGCGGAGCCGCTGCTCCGATACAGCTCGTACGTGTGCAGCCAGAGTCGCTCGATGTCGGGCACCGCGGCGTCGATCTCCGCGACAGTGTCGCTCCGCCCTCCCGACAGCCAGAACCGGTAGCTCTCCTCGTCGGCCCACTGCGAGTAGTGGAACAGCGTCCGGCCGTCGTTGCCGGTGTAGACGCTGTAGGAGAGCAGGTTCTCGTCGGGCCAGTCGCGCTTCTCCCAGGCCGCGGCGATCGCCGCTACGGCGGCCCGCTGTCGCTCGGGCGTGCCGACGTCCCAGGTGCTGGCCTTGACGATGCCGACACCGGATTGGGTGATCCTCGGCAGCGAATGGGGATTCCTGACGACGCTCATGGTTGATCTCCGGTCTCTCAGGGCGCTGGGGCCTGTGTCCTGAGAGCCATCCTCAAACCTGAAGTTCGATTGAGGTCAAGCGGCGGGTGCGGTCAATCGACCGTGTAGTCGACGGGCGGCTTCGCCATCTCCTGCCGGTAGTGCCGGATGCCGAGCACCGTGCCGACGATCAGGCACACCACCATGACCGCGAGCACGGCAGGCATCAGCCACGGGACGCGCTGGAGGAACTCGCCCGCGTAGAAGCCGATCAGCAGCAGCACCGGGGCCCACGCGAGCGCCCCCAGGCTGCTGGCCACCGTGTACATGCGGTGGTTCATCCCCGCCGCGCCCGCGACCAGCGGGCACAGGGTCCGGACGAACGGAATCCAGCGCGCCACCAGAACCGACAGGAAGCCGTGCCGGTCCAACAGGACGTTGACCTTGTGCAGGTTCTCGGCCGTCACGTAGCGGCCCCCGCGGCGCGCCACCAGGTGGTGCCCGGTGCGCAGGCCGATCCGGTAGCCGACCTGGTTGCCCGCGATGGCGGCGACGGCGGCACCCGCGGACAGCGCCCACACGTGGGCCGAACCCGAGGAGTGGCCTGCCAGCACGATGCCCGCCGTGATCAGCAGGGAGTCACCGGGCAGGAACAGGCCGATGATGACGGCGCACTCGAGGAAGACGAAGGTGAGAACGATCAGCCACACCACCGCCGGACCGGCGGTTTCAAGTGGCGCAAAACTGCCGGCGGCGAGCGTCATCGACCTACGGCGTCGGGTCGTCTTGGGCCACGGGGGCCTCGGGCGCTGTCACCGCGACCGGTTCGCGGCGCGAGGCCATGACCTTCTTGGCCACCGCGGCTATGCCCGGCAGGATCGAGATGAAGACGATGAGCAGGAAGATGGCCTCGACGTGGTCGCGGATGAAGGCGACATTGCCGAGGAAGTAGCCCAGGATCGTGACGCCGCCGCCCCACAGGATGCCGCCGACGATGTCGTAGCCGAGGAAGGTGCGGTAGTTCATCTTCGAGACGCCCGCGATCACCGGGGTGAACGTGCGCACGATCGGCACGAAGCGGGCCAGGATGATGGTCTTCGGCCCGTGCTTCTCGAAGAACGCGTGCGACTCGGTCACGTACTCCTTCTTGAAGAAGCGCGAGTCCTCCTTCTTGAACAGCGAGGGGCCGATCTTGCGGCCGATCCAGTACGCGGTCTGGTCGCCCAGGATCGCCACGACAGGCACCGCGATCATCAGAACCCAGATGTTGACCGGCGGGTTCGGCTGCGCGGCGAGCAGACCACCGGTGAAGAGCAGTGAATCGCCAGGCAGAAGCGGGAACAGCAGGCCCGTCTCGATGAACACGATGGCGAGGATCGCCGGTAGCACCAAGTTCTTGAGCCACGACTCCGTCAGCAGATACATCGGGTCCATCCACTGGGGCATCAGGGCTAGGTTGGTCACGGACTCCGAGGCTGCCTGCACAATCACGCGGCCCAGAGTACCGGCGATCGGCGCGGGCTCGCCCGCCCGCGCCCCGCAGCCGGTCGGCGAGCGCGGTTACCGCACGCGGCGCCGGCGGTAATCGTGAGGTCGCCGGTGGGCGGCGACGGTCAGGAGTCGTCGGGCACGCGCGGCGACGTTTGCAATACTGCATGTACCCCCGGCGCCCCTGACATCAAGGGATGCGCCCCCTCGACTCTTTAAATGGAGGTCAGTTCCGTGCCGATCGCAACTCCCGAGGTCTACGCCGAGATGCTCGGTCGGGCCAAGGAGCACTCCTTTGCCTTCCCCGCCATCAACTGCACCTCTTCCGAGACCATCAACGCCGCCATCAAGGGCTTCGCGGACGCGGGCAGTGACGGCATCATCCAGTTCTCGACCGGCGGCGCGGAGTTCGGTTCCGGCCTCGGCGTCAAGGACATGGTCACCGGCGCCGTTGCGCTGGCCGAGTTCGCGCACGTCATCGCCGCGAAGTACGACGTGACCATCGCGCTGCACACCGACCACTGCCCCAAGGACAAGCTCGACGGCTTCGTGCGCCCGCTGCTCGCGATCTCGCAGGAGCGCGTCAACGCGGGCCAGAACCCGCTGTTCCAGTCGCACATGTGGGACGGCTCGGCCATCCCGATCGACGAGAACCTGGAGATCGCCAAGGAGCTGCTCAAGCTCTCGGCGGCCGCGAGGATCATCCTCGAGGTGGAGATCGGCGTCGTCGGCGGCGAAGAGGACGGCGTCGAGGCCGAGATCAACGACAAGCTCTACACCTCCAGCGAGGACTTCGAGAAGACCGTCGACGCGCTCGGCGTCGGCGAGAACGGCAAGTACCTGCTGGCCGCCACCTTCGGCAACGTGCACGGCGTCTACAAGCCGGGCAACGTCAAGCTGAAGCCCGCCGTGCTCGAGGAGGGTCAGAAGGTCGCGGCCGCGAAGCTCGGCCTGGCCGCGGGCACGCAGCCGTTCGACTTCGTCTTCCACGGCGGCTCGGGCTCGCTGAAGTCGGAGATCGAGGACTCGCTGAACTTCGGCGTCGTGAAGATGAACGTCGACACCGACACCCAGTACGCGTTCACCCGCCCGATCGCCGGACACCTGTTCGCCAACTACGACGGCGTACTCAAGATCGACGGCGAGGTCGGCAACAAGAAGGTCTACGACCCGCGCAGCTACCTCAAGAAGGCCGAGGCCGGCATGACCGCTCGCGTCATCGAGGCCTGCAACGACCTCAAGTCCGCCGGGCGCTCCGTCTCCGGCAGCTAGTTCGCTCGCACGAAAGTGCAGCTACCGGCTCGGCCTCTCGGCCGATGCCCCGGTAGCTGCACTTTCGTCGTTTCCGGGCTAGGTCAGCAGACCTTCCACGCGTCGCCGTCGCGCTGCAGGTTGAACGAGCGCGCCGAGCTCTCGTTCGGGGCCGCGCCGGTGTGGACGGTGGCCTGGGCGATCGCGGTGTCGTCGGTGATGGAGACCGTGTCGATGCTCTCGACGACGGGGATCGACCGCTGGTCGACCGCCACCCGGTACACGTCGGCGAACTCGGCATCGGGGATCTGGGCGTAGTACGACGCCAGGTCGCCGCAGGAGATCGTCCGCAGGGTCGCGAGATCTCCGCCCTCGATCGCGTCGACGAAGGTGTTGATCGCGGTCTTGACCTGGTCCTCCGCCGAGTTGCTGCTGACCGTCGAGGTGAGCAGGTAGGCCCCACCCGCCGCGGCGGCCAGCACGACGCCGACGGTGACGACGATCGGCCATCGCTTCTTGCCGCTCGACGCGGGCTCAGGGGCGGGGATCTTCGCGGGCCCCGCGACCGGAGGTGCCGGGCGCGGCGGCGCGGCGACGGGAGAGGCGCCCGCGGGCGGCCGGACCGCCGGTGCGGGCCGGCCGGGACCGACCTTGGTGGGTGCGGCCTTGGGGCGCGAGACCTGGGTCGGGGGCACCACGGCGTTGGGCCGCGCGGGCGGCGGTGTGACCCTCGGGAGGGCGACGGTGGCGTCGTCGGGGGTGGCAGGCGGCGGCGTGGCCCTCGGGAGGGCGACGGTGGCGTCGTCGGGGGTCCCGGCGGCGGCCGCGGGTGCGGACTGCGGGGCGTTGGTGGGCGCGGGCGGGGCGCCTGCGGGCACGACCTTTCGCGGTGCGGCCGTCGGAGCCTGCGGCTTCCACGCCGCGCCCGACCTCTCCACCGGGACGGTGACCGCGGCGAATCCGTCCTCATCGGTGTCGGTGTCGGTGACCGTCGGCTCGGGCTCGGCCGGTGCGTGGACGTCTTCGGCCTGGGCCGCGGCGTCCGCCTCGGGCTCGGGCTCCACCTTGGACTCGGCCTCCGCCTCGGGCTCGGGCTCGGCCTCCGCCTCGGGCTCGGCCTCCGCCTCCGCCTCCGCCTCGGGCTCGGCCTCCGCCTCGGCCTCTGCGTCCGTCGCGGCCTCAGCCTCGGCCTCTGCGCCGGGCTCGGGCTGGGCCTCCGTCTCGGCCTCCGCCTTGGACTCGAGGTCCGTCTCGGCCTCGGCCTCTGGCTCTGTTCCGGGTTCGGACTTCGCTTCGGTCACGGTCTCGACCGGCGCGGGGTCCTCGTCCTTCTCGGTGTGTTCCGCCGATTCCGGTGCGACCTCGTCCGTCGCGTCGGTGTCCGGCGTGTCGTCGGCCGCATGCCCGTCCGCCTCCGCCTCCGCCTTGCCAGCGCCAGCGGCATCGCCGGCGACGTCGGGTTCGGTGTCCGGGGTCTCGGCCTCGGGGGTCTCCGGTGCCTCGGCGTCCGTCGTCTCCGGCGTTGTCACCGAGGCGTTTCCGGTGTCCTGTGCGTCCGCGCCGGTCGCTGCCCGGTCGCTGCCGGGTTCCGCGCTCTGGGCGGCAGAGTCCTTGGGTTCCGGGTTCTTGGGGTCCGACACGTCCGCCCTCTCGTTCGCCATTCCTGTTCGTGACTGTGGGCAGCCTATCGAGCGACCGGTGGTCGGGGCACAATGGTCGGCATGACCTCTTTCGGTGACCTGCTCGGCCCCCAGCCCACCCTGCTGCCAGGAGACGACGACGCGGAGTCCGAACTCCTGAACAAGGCGGACCCCAAGCAGGTTGCGGCCGACCATCCGACGGCGTCCATCGCGTGGGCCTACCTGGCCGAGGCCGCACTGGCCGACGACCAGACGATCACCGCCTACGCGTACGCGCGCACCGGCTACCACCGCGGGCTCGACCAGCTGCGACGCAACGGCTGGAAGGGTTTCGGTCCGGTGCCGTACAGCCACGAGCCGAACCGCGGGTTCCTGCGCTGCGTCGCGGTACTGGCCAAGGCCGCCAACGCGATCGGCGAATCCGACGAGCACGCCCGCTGCCTGGACCTGCTCGAGGACTGCGACCCCAGGGCCGCCGAAGCACTTGGCCTCGGCTAGCCCTCAATTCTTCACCGCCGACCGGGGCCGCGCTCGACTGAGGGCCTCGGTCAAACGCCTGCGCGGATCGGCGTTTCCCGTCCTGCAGTGCGCGCTCGCCGCCGGACTCGCCTGGTGGATCGCCAATGACCTGATCCACCACCCGAATCCGTTCTTCGCGCCGATCGCGGCCGTCGTCTCGCTGGGCCTGTCCCTCGGGGCGCGGCTGCGGCGGTCGGTGGAGCTGCTCGCGGGCGTCACCGTCGGCATCGGGATCGGTGACCTGCTGATCTCCCAGATCGGCACCGGCGCCTGGCAGATCGTGCTCGTGGTGATGCTGGCCATGTCGACGGCGATCTTCCTCGACGGCGGGCCGATCATCTCGATGCAGGCCGGCACCTCCGCGGTGCTGGTCGCGACGCTCATCCCGCCCGAACGTGGCGGCGGGCCCGACCGGATGATCGACGCCCTCATCGGTGGCCTGGTCGGGATCCTCGTCGTGGCATTCGTGCCGACCCATCCGGTGCTGCGGGCGCGGCAGCATGCCGCCGCGATCCTCGGCACCGCGGGGGAGGTGCTGCAGCTGGTGGCGGACGGGCTGGTCGAGAACGACCCCGAACCGATCGTCAAGGCGCTGCAGAAGGCCCGCGACACCCAGTCGGCGATCGACGGGCTCCGGTCCAACCTGATCGGTGGCCGGGAGATCAGCCGGGTGTCGCCGCTGTACTGGAACTCGCGCGAACGTCTCGCGCGGCTGAGCGCCACCGCCGATCCGATCGACAACGCGATGCGCAACATCCGGGTGCTCGCGCGGCGGTCGCTGACGCTGGTCCGCGACGACGAAATCCTCGATCCGCGGTTGGTCGACGAGGTGGAGAAGCTCGCGCAGGCGCTGGAGGTGCTGCGCCGGATGATGCTGGCCGATCCCGGCGAAAAGCCCGACCAGGCCGACGCGGCCCGGGTGCTGCGCTCGGTGGCGTCCGGGGCGAAGGCCGAACTAGTGGAGAACGCGGGCGTGTCCGCGACCGTGGTGTTCGCGCAGATCCGCTCGCTGACGGTGGACCTGCTGCAGGTCGCGGGCCTGAAGCGGATTTCGGCCATCGCGACCTTGCCGCCGACGGTCGCGCACCCCTACTATCCGCCGGAGCAGTAGCGGCGACGATGTAGCCACATATGCGAATGTATGCATATGATGTACGCGAACCGCACGAAGGGGAGCGTCATGGGAGTTGGGCACGGGCACAGTCACGGGGGTGAGCCGACCGCCGCGGGGCCGTCGGCGGGCCGGATCCGCCGGATGGTCATCGCGTTGGTCATCCTGCTCGGGTTCCTCGCGCTCGAGGTCGCGGTCGGCCTGACCATCAACTCGCTCGCGCTCCTCGCGGACGCCGGGCACATGCTCACCGACGTCGTCGGCATGTCGATGGGCCTGGTGGCGTTGCTGCTCGCCAGGCAGGGGTCCAAGGCCGCCGCACGCACCTTCGGCTGGCATCGAGCCGAGGTGCTCACCGCGATGGCCAACGCGGTGCTGCTGCTGGCCGTCGCGGCGTGGGTGATGTACGAGGCGATCGGACGGATCGGCGACGCCCCCGAGGTGCCCGGCCTGCCGCTGATGCTGACGGCCGCCGCCGGGCTCGCGGCCAATATCGTCGTGATGCTGATGCTGCGCGCCGACGCCAAGGGCTCCCTCGCGGTCCGCGGTGCCTACCTCGAGGTGCTCGCGGACGCCGTCGGCAGCGTCGGCGTCCTCATCGCCGGTGCGGTGGTGCTGGTGTTCAACTGGCCGTACGCCGACATCGTGGTGGGCGTGCTGATCTCGCTGTGGGTGGTGCCCCGTGCGATCAAGCTCGCGGGCGCCGCGCTGCGCATCCTCACCCAGGCCTCGCCCGCGCACGTCGACGTCGACACCGTTGAGGCGGATCTGCGCGCCCTGCCCGGGGTTTCGGACGTGCACGACCTGCACGTGTGGACGCTGACCACCGGCATGGACGTCGCGACCGTGCACCTGACCACCGAGGCGGATTCGCGGCAGGTGCTCGGCGCGGCGAAGGTCGTGCTCGACGCGCACGGGCTCGGCCACGCGACCGTTCAGGTCGAGTCGGGAGCCGAGGGCAGCCACTGCCAGGAGAACCTCACCTGGTGAGGCCCGCTCAGCGGTAGCCGTCGGTGTTCGCGGGCAGGTCCTTGTCAGCCACCTCGACGAGATAGCGCCAGCAGTCCGGCCTCGAGCCGTCCACGTCGGTGAAGCCGTAGCGCTCGGCCAGCTGCCCGCTCGAGACCACGGTGCCGCTGAACTGCATGACATCCGGGTCGGCGGCCAGCGCGGCGACCGCCCGGCCGACGAAGGTCGGCGACTCGGAGATCGCGAAATGCGGTTCCCGGTCGAGCGCGTCGCGCCAGTTGTCCTCGGCCACGCCGAAGATCTCCAGCATCGTCTCCGACCGAAGCCAGCCAGGGGTGACGGCGACCGCCGTCGAGTCCAGCGGGGCCAGTTCGTGGGCCTGCGCGGTGGTCATCCGCTGCACCGCGGCCTTGACCAGGTCGTAGTAGAAGCCAACCTGGTGCCGGTAGGCGACGTTGTATTCCGCTGTGCCGTCGGTCATCTCGACGACCAGGCCGCCGGGTCGGCGGATCAGCAGGGGCAACGCGACATGGCTCGTGATCGCGTGGGTGTCGATGCCCATCCGCAGCATGCGCAGTCCGCCCTCCAGGTCGTGCTCCCAGAGCTTGGTGCCGAACTGCGCGTACCTGTCCCCGCCGAAGATGTCGTTCACCAGGATGTCGAGCCGCCCGTGCTCGGTGTCGATGCGGGCGACCAGGGCGCGCACCTGGTCCGGGTCGAGGTGGTCGACCCGCAGCGCGATGCCGGCACCGCCGGTGGCCGCGATGAGATCGCCTGTCTCCTCGATGGTCTCGGGCCGGTCGATCTCCGACCGGCCGGTCTCGCGGCTGCTGCGTCCGGTCGCGTAGACGGTCGCTCCGGCGCGGGCCAGCTCGACCGCGATGGCTCGGCCCGCGCCGCGGGTGGCACCCGCGACCAGCGCCACCTTCCCGGTCAGGTCCGGCGCGCTCACCGGCTGCGCCTCGTGACGCCCGCGCCGGGCCGCCACAGGTCGACGTGCAGCCGGTCCTCCGAGACCGTCGTCAGGACCGCCTCCTCGACGCCGAGCTCGAAGATCTGCGCCTCGTCGCCGGGGTTCTGGTCGTAGCTCTCGAGAATGGCCCTCTTCTCGTCTCCGAACAGCTCGCGGGCCCGGCCGGAGATCTTCGCGTCGCCGCCCTCCATGGTGTGGTGGCCCGGATTGGTGTGCAGCGAGTAGCGCGGGTCGCGGTGCAGATCCCGCACCTTCATCGCGCCAGGCATCGACCCGAGGACCAGCAGTCCGCGGAAGATCTCCACCTCGGTGCCGCTGACCCGCGGGGATCCGTCGGCCCGCAGCGTCGCGAGGACGTGATGCTTGTGTGCGCGCAGCCGCGCGGCGATGGGTTCGGACAAGGCCGGTGCTTCGTCGGAGAACTGCTGCCAGGTTGTCATGCGGACCAGTGTGCGCCCGAATCCCTGACATCTTCTGTCAGTGATTCCGGATAGGCTTCGCCGGTGCGCTCCAGTCGGTTGCTCGACCTCATGCTGCGGTTGCAGGGCGGCCCGGGTAGCACCGCCGAGCGGCTGGCCGAGCAGCTGGAGGTGTCCGTGCGCACCGTGTACCGCGACGTCGCGGCGCTGCAGGCCGCGGGCGTCCCGCTGTGGACGGAGAGCGGGCCTGGCGGCGGCATCCGGCTCCTCGACGGCTGGCAGTCCAAGCTCAGCGGGATGACCGGTGTCGAGACCTCCGCGCTCATGCTGCTCGGCGTCCCCGGGCTGGCGGCGGACCTGGGTCTGGGGGAGCAGACGGCCGCCGCGGAGGCCAAACTCCTTGGTGCGATGCCGCTTCCGCTGCGTGCGGGTGCCGAGCTCTGGCGCAGCCGCCTGCACGTGGACGCCCCCGGTTGGTTCGGGCGGGCGGCGAACGCCCCACACCTGGCGACGGTGGCGCGGGCCGTGCTCGACGGCCGACGGCTGCGGATCGGCTATCGCCGGGGCGGCCGGGAGGTGACCCGCACCCTCGACCCCTTCGGGCTGGTGGCGAAGGCAGGCGTCTGGTACCTCGTCGCCGGGCACCGCGGCGCGACGCTGTCCTTCCGGGTCTCGCGGATCGGTGCCGCGGCGGTCCTCGACGAGGACGCCCGGCGGCCGGACGACTTCGACCTGGCGGCTTGGTGGGCGCGGTCGACCGCCGAGTTCGACCGGTCTCTGCTGCGGTACCCGTGCCGGGTGCGGCTCGCACCCGCGGCGTGGCGGTCGCTGCCCGTGGTGATCGGGCCGGAGGCCGCGCGGGTGAACCCGGGCCCCGCGGACGCGGAGGGTTGGGTCGAGGCGGGACTACTGCTCGAGTCGGAAGAGGTTGCGGTGCATCAGCTGACGGCGCTCGGCGCGGGCGTGGAGGTGCTGGAGCCGGCCTCGTTGCGCGCGGGACTGCGCGCGATCGGTGCGGAGATGGCCCGTCGGAACGGCTGAGCTCTCAGAGCATCCGACGGACCCGGTCGAGCGCGCGGGCCCGGCGCACCGACACCCGTGTCCACAGCGCCTGTTGAATCGTCAGCGTCGCCCAGCCGGCCATCGCCATGCCGGACAGGTTCAGCAGCAGCTGCAGGCTGCTGCCCCAGATCTCGTGACCGGCGCCGAATGCCAGGGCCAGTCCCACGTTTCCCGCCGCGGGCACCGTCGTCACGGAGATGAACACCCCGGCCAGCCCGGCCGACTTCGCCGAGGTCAGCGACAGCACGCCCGCGGCCGCCGCGATCACCGCCACGATGAACGACCACTTGTCCGGGCTGTAGATGAACGCGGTGTCGGGGCGCGGCCCGGTGACGTCGTCGATCGTTATCCAGCCCAGCCCCCTGCCGACCACCGCGAGGATCGCGGTGACCGCGATCGCGACCACGAACCCGACGACGAGGGTGCGGACCGCGAGCGCGAGCAGCACCCACCTGCGCCGTACCAGCGCGACCCCGAGCGCGGCGATCGCCCCGAACTCCGGCCCCAGCACCATCGCCCCGATCACCAGGATCTGTGAGTCGGTGATGATCGCGATCGCCGCCAGCAGGGTCGCCAGGGACATGAAGCTCAGGTAGGTCCAGTTGAGCTCGGTCTCCTCGTAGGAGCGCTGCGCGACCTCCGCCCACACCACGGAGTCCGCGCTGCTGCCCGGGGTGCGCAGTTCGGCGTCGAATCCGCTGCGGGAGAGCCACGCGTTGACCGGTTCGATCTCGATGCTGCCGCGGTGGTGCAACCCGGTGGCCCGCAACTCGTCGATCACGTCGTTGGCCGCCTCCCTGGCGATGTCGGCGTACACCACGTCGCCCTCCGGACGCAGCGAGGCGCCGCGCATCACCGCGAGGCCGCTGACGGCCGGTTCCGCGTCGAGGATCCGGAGGGCCTCGTCGGTAAGGTCGCTCGGCGCCAGGATCCGCAAATGGAGCATCCCGACAGTGTGCCGGGAGTCGGGCGGAAGTCGCGGGAGGCGGCAGGCACGAAATTCGGTTTCCGGGGCGCCGACCTGGTCGATAGCATGGCGTGCCATGGCTACCCCACATCCCCGCGTGTACTTCGGTGACCGGATCGTCGACGTCGCGGAGGCGACGCTCGGCGTCGCCACCTCGGCCGTGCTGTACGGGCTGAGCGTGTACACGGTGTTCCCGGTTCAGGTCGACGGGTCCCGGCGCAGCGCCTTCCGGCTGCGTGACCACTTCCAGCGGATGGTCGAGTCCTGCAAGATCATCGGGATGGATCGGTTCGCCGACGAGTGGGACTACGACCGATTCGTCTCGGTGGCAACCGAACTCGTCGCCGCGAACGCGCCGACCGAGGACGTGTTCGTCCGGGCCACGGTGCACGTCGACGAGTCGATCGCCGGCACCCGGGTGCGCGGCTGCCACACCACCGTCAGCATGTTCGTCTACGACGCGGTGCCGATCGTCCCGCAGGACGGCATGCGGCTCAAGACCAGCACCTGGCGCCGGATCCCGGACGACGCCATCCCGTCCCGCGCCAAGGTCAACGGGGCGTACGTGAACTCGGTGCTGGCCAAGCAGGACGCCATCGACGCCGGCTACGACGACGCGATCTTCCTCGACGGGAACGGCCACGTCTGCGAGCTCAGCGCCGCCAACATCTTCCTGGTCCGCGGCGGCACCCTGATCACGCCGGACGTGTCCTGCGACATCCTCGACGGCATCAACCGCCGGACCCTGCTCACCCTCGCGGCCGAGGACGGCATCCCCGTCGTCGAGCGCACCGTCGACCTCACCGAGCTGTACATCGCGGACGAGGTGTTCGCCACCGGCACCTCCGCGGGCGTGGCCCCTGTGTTCGAGGTGGACGGCCGGGTGGTCGGCGACGGCACCGCGGGACCGATCGGTCAGGCCCTGCGCAAGCGGCACGCGGCGGCCCTGCGCACCGACGAGTTGCACGGCTGGATCACCGAGCTCTAGACGCCTGCGGCGCCCGTGCGCGGTTGACGAGTGTGTGGACTCGTCAACCGCGCACGGGCGGCGGAGCCGCTCACTTCTTGACGGCGGTGAGCAGCAGGTACTCCCACTCCATGGTGCCGTCGCCGCGGTCGAAGCGTCGGCCCAGCTCGGCCAGCTCGCGGTCTAGGGCCTCGACGCGCTCGGGTTCGTCGGCGATCGCCCGGTACACCGCGATCGTCGGGCCGTAGCAGGTCTTGAAGAAGTCGCGGAACTGCTCGGCGGTGTCGAAGCAGTCGACGGTCAGCCGCTCGCGGCGCGCCACGACCTCGGTCACGCGGTCGCCGAGGAGGGCGCGCACGTGCTCCTCGTTGCCCCACAGCGGCGGCGGCTGCGCGCCGGCCGGCGGCGGGGGAGCGTAGGGCTTCATGGTCGCGAACATCTGGCCGATGAAGCCCTCGGGCGTCCAGTTGATCAGGCCGAGCGTACCGCCCTGGCGCAGGACGCGGACGAGCTCGTCGGCGCTCGGCTGGTGATGGGGCGCGAACATCACGCCGACGCACGAGATCACGGCGTCGAACTCGTCGTTCGTGAACGGCAGCGCCTCCGCGTCGGCCTCGCGCCAGTCCAGCGTCAGGCCAAGCGACTCGGCTTGCCGACGGCCCGACTCGAGCAGCTCGGGGGTCAGGTCCGAGGCAACGACGGCGGCGCCGATGCGAGCGGCGGGGATCGAGGCGTTGCCGGAGCCTGCCGCGACGTCGAGGACGCGATCGCCCGCCTTGATGCCGCAGGCCTCGACCAGGCGCGGGCCGAGGGCCGCGATGACGTCGGCGGCGACCGACGGGTAATCGCCCAGCGCCCACATGGCCCGGTGCTTGGCCTTGATGTCGGGGGCGGCGGTGGTGTGTGTGCTCATGGAAGTCCTCCTCGGTTGTTGTGGTGATTCCAGCGTCGGCCCATCGCGGCGCGAGCTCTAGTCCCAGATGTGAACCACCCGCGGTTCACGATCTGTACTGGCGCCAGGGCCGGGCCAGGCGTGTACTGGTCAGGAGGCAAACCGAGGAGGAAGCCGTGTCGGAATACGGCCAGTTCTGCCCGGTGGCGAAGGCCATGGAGCTGCTCGACGAGCGCTGGACCATGCTCGTGGTTCGTGAGCTGCTGGCAGGCAGCACCCACTTCAACGACCTGCGGCGGGGCAATCCGAAGATGTCGCCCGCGCTGTTGTCCAAGCGGCTGCGGACCCTGGAGCGGGCAGGCGTGGTCCGCCGGACCGTCGAGGACGGCCGGAGCAGTTACACCCTCACCGCCTGCGGCGAGGAGCTCGGCGGTGTGGTCGAGGCGCTCGGGGCGTGGGGCGTGCGCTGGATCGGCGAGCTCGGCGAGGAGGACCTGGACCCGCACCTGCTGATGTGGGACATGCGCCGGACGGTGCCGATCGACCAGTGGCCGCGCGGTCGCACCGTGGTGGCCTTCGAGTTCGACGACGTCGCCGCCCGCGCCGGCCGGTGGTGGCTCTGCGTGACGGGCGACGAGGCCGACGTCTGCGACTACGACCCGGGCTTCGGGGTGACCGCCACCGTCGCCACCGGCCTGCGCACCCTCATCGAGGTCTGGCGCGGCGATCGGTCCTGGGAGCAGGCGCTGACGTCGGGGCGGGTCACCATCTCCGGGCCGAGCTCGGTGGCGAGGGAGGTGCCCGCGTGGCTGGGGCAGATGAACCTGGCCGCGACCGTCCGGCCGGGGTGAGGTGCGAGATTTGCGTAATAGAGACTTGTCTCTATTATCAGTTCATGGGGCGCCCGCCGAAGTACTCGAACGACCAGATTCTGGATGCCGCATCCACGGTGCTCTCGCACGGTGGACCGGCAGCGGCGACGGCGGTCGCGATCGCGGCGGAGCTCGGTGCCCCTTCGGGGTCGATCTACCATCGCTTTCCCTCGCGGGATCTCATCCTCGCCACCCTGTGGGTCCGCACGATCCGCCGGTTTCAGGCCGGCTACCTGGAGGCCCTCGGCGACCCTGACCTGGAAACGGCCTGTGCGGGCGCCGTGCAGCACGTCCTTCGCTGGTCAGCGGACCACCCGGACGACGCTCGCATCCTGCTGATGTACAACCGGGATGATCTCATCGCGGCCTGGCCCGACGAGCTGGGCGAGGACCTCGCGACGCTGAACGACGGCGTCGAGGCCGCCGTCGGCCTGCATGTCATGGCGAGGTTCGGCGCGATCACCCCCGAAACGGTGGGCAGGGCGCGCCTTGCCCTCATCGATGTGCCGTATACCGCCGTGCGTCACAGCATCATCACCGGAGTTCCGATCGACGACTGGCTTGTGGACGCGGCGCTCGCTGCGAGCGCCGCCATCCTGAACAGCCGCGTTGCCGGAACGAACACGAGAGGGCAGTCATGACGCGAGTCACCGATGTTCACGTCCGCAAGTTCGCGGGGGATGCCGGCACCATCGGCAGGCAGTTGGAGACGCTCGCGAGCGCGCAGGAGGACTTCTGGGTGACCGATCTCGCTCCCCCCATGATCCTCGATCGGGGACTGCAGCCGGGCTCGTGCGGCGGGCACGGCAGCGTCCGCTACAGCGTGCTCGAGCACTCGCCGGGAGCGAGCGTGGTCTTCGGGTTCGACCCGGCGATCGGGCTCGTCGGTACCCATCGTTTCGCCGTCGCGCAGGACGGCGATCAGGTGAGCGTGCGCCACGAGCTGGATGCCGAGGCTTCAGGTTCCATGCGGCTGCTCTGGAAGCAGCTCGTGCTGCCGTTGCACAGCGGCGTCATCGAGGACATCTTCGATCATCTCGAGCGCACTTCCACTGGTACCGCTCGTCGGCAGCAGCCAACGAGTGCACCCATGAGGTGGCTGGGGCGTCGAATGGCGGCCGCGGGCATCTAGTCAGGAATCTGCAGGCGGAGAGCACGCGTCGGCAACACTGTCCAATCAATGGTCCAAGTGTCCAATCGGATGGACACTTGGCCGCGGGCGTGCCATGCTGCGGCGGTGCAAGATCATCATTCGTTCCGGGTGGGCGTCTCCGCCGAGGCCGCCCGGCTCGCTCGGGAACGGGCGGAGATCGCCGATGCGACGTACCGGAGTGTGATCGCCGAGGCGATCGCCGTCATGCGTGCGGAGGGATTGAGCGACCGCAGGATCGCGGCGGAACTGGACGTCAGCAAATCGTCGATCCGGGCGATGGCGATCGGTCCCGAGGTCGACGACGAATCCGCGGCCGGTCAGATCGAGGTACTCAGGTTCGGGGTGTGGGTCGATGTCGCGGGCATGTCCGGGCAGCACTTCATCATCGAGGACGACCAGCTCGTCAGCCACGAACGGATGGCCCGCCACGGCATCGACGTCGAACTCCTCCGCTCGGCCGGTCTCGCCGACACCGCCGCTCGGGAGTATCTGCAGGTGACAACCGGCGCGCGGATCCTTGTGTACTCACAGGAACGCTGGAAGGGCAGGCCCGACGAGACGACCGAGGACGGTTGGGATCGGCGAGGCCGCTACCTCATCGAACGCTGCCCGGGGCTGGCGGACGGGCGATGCGCGGGCAGCCACACGCCGCTCCCGCTCGGTGAGATCGGGCTCAGGGATGGCGATGACCTCTTCGGAAACGGCTGGCCCGGTCGGCGCCCGACCGCACATCAGGTGTGGAAGCTGCTCACCGCGGCAATCGAAGAGACCTACGAGATCTTTGATCCCTCCTATCCGGAACTCGAGCGTCGGCGACGGCCGGGAACGACACCGCGTTACCAGGCGCGGCCCGGAAACGGTGTGCCCGTGACCGATTCCCGTCGACGCTGATCCACCCGAAATCAACCGCTCGATCGAAGCGGTCCACGTGAGAAAGGGAGCCAGCAAGTGGCAACACAGGAAGAACTCGTTTCGGGAATCGCCGAGATCATCGAGGAGGTCACCGGAATCGAGCCATCCGAGGTGACGATCGAGAAGTCCTTTGTCGATGATCTCGACATCGACTCGCTCTCCATGGTGGAGATCGCGGTCCAGACCGAGGACAAGTACGGCGTGAAGATCCCCGACGAGGATCTTGCCGGCCTGCGGACCGTCGGCGATGCGGTCGACTACATCCAGAAGCTGGCGGCCCAGGATTCGGAAGCCGCGGAAGCGATCCGGGCGAAGATCGAATCCGAGACCGACCGCCCCTGATCGGCGACGCGGGAGGTATCTGCCCCGGAAACCGGGGCAGATACTTCCCGCCGGTGTGTGCTCAGATGATCTCGGCCCGGCGCTCCGTGGCCGCGGGCCACGGGTTCACCCCGCGGTGCAGCCACTCGGCGGTGCCACGCCAGAATCCGTCCCGGTGCCGGTCGTGGAACAGCCCGAAGTGGCCGATCTCCTCGTGGCCCAACAGTTTCGGGTCCAGTTCCACCCGGGAACGGTCGCTGCCGCGGTAGTAGCCGAGGGTACGGTCGAGCGCGGCGGGGGTGCCGAACTCGTCGTCGCTGGTGGCCACCGCCAGGATCGGTGCCCGCACGGCCGCGAACCGGCGCCGCACCTCGGACCGCTCGCCGCGCGGATAGCTGGATTCCATCGCGGCCCGGCGGAAGGCCCACTCGTGGGCCACGCCCGCGGGCAGATCCTCGAGCCAGCCGAGCCGGCGGCCGGGGAAGTACCCGTACGCGGCGGTGAGCACCGGCATCGCCAGGTGCCACTTCGCGAGCAGGCCCACCCGGCTCCGGCGCGCGTAGTCGCGCCAGTACGCATACTGGGCGCCTACGGTGAGCATCCGGTCCACGTGCACCGCAGCGGCCGCGAACCCGGGCAGGAACCCGCCGATGCTGTGCCCGACCACGGCCAGCGGCCGGTCCGGTTCCTGCGTCCGCGCGAACTCGACCGCCGCGTCGAAGTCCTGCTCGCCCCATGCTCGCCATGGGATAGCGGCGCCGCGCAGCGTGCCGGGCGGTCGGGACTCGCCGATGCCGCGGTAGTCGTAGGTGAGCACCGGCGAGCCGAGCTCGGCCAGGAACCGCGCGTACCGGTGGTAGTAGCGGGCCAGCACCCCGGTGGCGCAGTTGACGATCACCATCGGCGCGTCCGTGCCCGCGACGGTCGGTTCGAACAGGTTTCCGCCCAGCACGACGCCGTCCCGACACCCGAAGGTGACGGGACGGGTCGTGACCTCGGTTGATGTCACGCCAGCCGCTCGATCACCGTCGCATTCGCCATGCCGCCAGCCTCGCACATGGTCTGCAGGCCGTAGCGGGCGCCACGTTGTTCCAGCGCACCGACGAGGGTGGTGAGCAGCCGCGCCCCGCTGGCGCCGAGCGGGTGGCCGAGGGCGAGCGCGCCGCCGTGCACGTTGACCCGATCGAGGTCGGCGCCGGTCTCCTTCGCCCAGGCCAGCACCACCGAGGCGAAGGCCTCGTTCACCTCGAACAGGTCGATGTCCGCCAGCGTGAGTCCGGCCCGCCGCAGCACCTTCTCGGTGGCCGGGATGATCGCGGTGAGCATGAACAGCGGGTCGTCGCCTGCGACCGCGAAGCTGTGCAGCGCCAGCGGGGTGAGCCCGAGCCGGGCCGCGGTCTCGCCGGTGGTGATGAGCACCGCGGCGCTGCCGTCGCTGAGCGGGCTCGAGTTGCCCGCCGTGACTCCCCAGTCGATCTGCGGGAACCGCGTCGCCATCGCCTCGTCCGCGAACGCCGGACGCAGCGCTGCCATCGACTCCGGCGTGCCGCCGGGCCGGATGGCCTCGTCGGTGCCGAGTTCGGGCAGCGTGGCGAGCTCCTTGGCGAAGGCGCCGCCGACGGTGGCGCGGTGCGCCTTCGCGTGGCTGTGCAGCGCGAACTCGTCCATCTCGGCGCGCCCGATGCCCCACCGTGCGGCGATCAGTTCGGCGCTGATGCCCTGGGGCACAAGCCCGTCCGGGTAGCGCTCGGCGAACCGGGTGCCACGCCGATCGACGCCCGCGCCGATATTCGACCCCATGGGGATGCGGCTCATCGACTCCACGCCGCAGGCGATCACCACGTCGTAGGCGCCGGAGATGACGCCCTGCGCGGCGAAGTGCACGGCCTGCTGGCTGCTGCCGCACTGCCGGTCGATCGTGGTGCCGGGCACCGTTTCGGGGAAACCCGCGGCCAGCAGTGCGGTGCGGGTGATGTTGGCGGCCTGCTGGTCGACCTGGGTGACGCAGCCGCCGATCACGTCGTCGACGAGCGCCGGGTCGATCCCGGTGCGGTCGACGAGCGCGGTCAGGCTGTGCGCGAGCAGGTCCACCGGGTGGATCCCGTGCAGGGCGCCGCCCGGCTTGCCCTTGCCGATCGGGGTGCGGACGGCGGCGGCGATGACGGCGTCTCTCATGACTACTCCTTGGTGGTGGTGCCGCCGAGGATTCGGCGGAGCTGGCGGGCCTGTCCGGCGAGTTCTCCTGTCGCGGTGTGTAGTTCGGCCTCGTCTACGCACAGGTCGTCGGTCGCCCACGCGGTGCGGTGCCGCAGCCGGTACCAGCGCGACGGGGGCGTTCCTGGCGGGAAGTGGGCGCTGAACTCGATGGTCGGGATCGGGACGGGCGCGGTGCGGGTGGCGTACAGGCCGGGCGGCAGGGCGTCGAGCAGCACCGCCGCGCTCTCCTGTGGGGTGAGGTCGATGTCGGCGGTCAGGCGGATCCAGACGTCGAACTCCGGTGTTTCGCCGCCCGCGAACGGCCGCGCCGAGTTGATCGGCCGGATGTCGAGGTATTGCGAGAACGGCACGAAGTCGACCGGGATCTCCAGCGGGGGAAGGGTTTCCGGGTCCACGTCGGGCAGGGACACCGGTCCGGGTGGCCAGGTCACCGTGGTGCCGGGAGACCGGGCGAGTCGGACGACCGCTGTCGCGGCGTCGCCGAGGCGCGTCCGGACGCCCGCCGAGCGTCCGCCCCTGACCACCTCCGCGTCGACGGTGAACGGTCCCGCGGCGACCGGGGCGTAAAGATGGGCGGTGACCGCGACGGGGGTGGCGTCGAGGGTGCGGGCGGCGCCGCGGAGTAGCGCGGCGACGACCAGGCCGCCGTGGATGCCGCCGAACCCCCGCCACGAGTCGTCGAAGGTCGTCGGGAACGCGGTGGTCGTGGTGGTGGTCATCGCAGTGCCTCTGCGGGCTCGGTGGTGGGGGCGGAGCGCTCCGGGGGCGAGGTGCGGGCTGTGATGCCGAGCGCGGCGGCGGCCGCGAGCACCGAGACCACCCCGACGGACCACCAAGAATGCATGAAAGCCGTTCGAGTGGAATCGAATCCGATGGGGGTGCCCAGGATGGCGACGAGGGCGCTGATGCCGATGACGGCGCCGATCTGCCGGTGCATGGAGACCACGGCGCTGCCGGTGGCCGCGCGATCCTGCGGCAGGCCCGCGGTGGCGGTGGCAAGGATGGTCGGCATTGCCAGGCCGACCCCGACGCCCGCGATCAGCCAGCCGGGCAGGATCTGCGTCGCGTAGGCCGGTTCCGGCCCGACGGACGCCGCGATGAGCACCGCGCCGCCGCCCCAGAGCAGGCAGCCGAGGGCGGCGATCCGGCCCGCGTCGACCCGGGATGCGAGCCGCTGCGCGACGATCGCGAACACCGGCACCATCAGCGGGCCCGGTGCGATCGCCATGCCGGTGCGCGTCGCCGAGTAGTCCCAGACCGTCTGCATCCAGAGGATGTTCGCCAGCAGCGCGGCGGCGAACCCGGCGTTGAAGAGCAGCATCGCGGCGTTGGACCACGCGAAGGTGCGCACCCGGAGCATCGCCGGGTCGAGGATCGGGGCGCTGCCGCGACCGTTGCGGATCCAGAACCCGGCACCCGACACGAGGGCGACCGCGAACGCGCCGAGTACCCCAGCGCTGGACCAGCCCCAGGCGGGCCCCTCGACCAGCGCGAGAGCGAGCGCCCCGACTGCCGTGGTGAGCAGGGCGGCGGCGAGGACGTCGGGATGGTCGGCGTCGCGGTCGCGGGATTCGGGGATCGAGCGGGCCGCAAGCACCAGGAACGCGATCCCGATCGGGACGTTGATCAGGAACACCCAGCGCCAGGATGCGGCGACCAGGATGCCGCCGATCACCGGGCCTGCGGCGGCGGCGAGGGCGCCTGCGGTGGCCCAGATGCGGACCGACGCGGAGCGGCGCTCGGCGGGCAGGACGGTGAGGATCAGGGCGAGGCTGGCCGGGGTGAGCAGCGCGGCACCGATGGCCTGTGCGGCGCGGAAACCGATGAGCGACCACAGGTTCGGGGCCAGCGCGCAGGCCGCGCTCGCCGCGACGAACAGCCCCAGCCCGAGCAGGAAGCCGCGCTTGCGGCCCACCTTGTCCGCCCAGCGTCCGAGCGGGATCAGCAGCGCGGCGTAGAGAATCGCGTAGCCGTTGAGGATCCAGCTCAGGTCCGCGAGGGAGTGGCCCGAGAAGTCGGCGCCGATCTCGTCGAACGCCACGTTGACGACGAACAGGTCGAGGCCTGCCAGGAAGCTCGCGCCGCAGAGTGCGAGGAGGACCGGGCCCGGGCGGACCGGTCGCGATAGCTGACTATGGAGTTCCATAGTCAGCACGCTACGAGCTGACTATGGATTACACAAGCCAGGGGTACGATGGGGCACATGGGAGCGATTCACCTGGAGGGTGTGCTGGCCGACAGGGACGCCTGGCGGGCCACGCGGTGCTCGATAGGCAAGGCGATGGAGGTCATCGGCACCCGGTCGGCGGTGCTCATCATGCGAGAGGCCTACTACGGCACAACGCGATTCGACGACTTCGCGGCCCGCGTCGGGATCACCGAGGCGGTCGCGTCGGCGCGGCTGCGCGAGCTCGCCGAGGCCGGGCTGCTCGAGCGCAGCCCCTACCGCGAGCCGGGGCAGCGCACTCGGCACGAGTACCTGCTCACCGAGATGGGGCGCGATCTGCTGCCCGCTGTACTGGCGCTGATGCAGTGGGGCGACAAGTACCTGCAGGACGGCAGGGGTGCGCCGCTGGACCTGGTCGAGAACGACACCGGCGAGCCGGTGCGGGTGGAGGTGCGCGGCGAGTCGGGACGCGCGATGCCGCTCGAGGGGCTGCGGGTCCGCCCGGGCGAGCAATACCGAGAGCGCCTGCGGCGCCCGTGAGCGCCTGACGAGTCCCTGCACTCGTCAAGCGCGCACGGGCGGCGGAGCCGCCTACAGCCAGAAGCGCATCAGGTAGTTGCCTGCCTGCGCCCAGGCCTCCGGCACCCCGGACAGGCCGAACAGCCCGTAGATGGCGTCGAAGAACACCCGGTTGACCGACGGCACGAACAGGAACGCCACCAGGAACAGGATGCCGAGGCCCTTGTACTGGTCAAGGGCGCGGCGGGTCTGCGGGGACAGTGACGGCTCCAGCGCCCCGTATCCGTCCAGCCCCGGGATCGGGAGCAGGTTCAACACCGTCGCCATCACCTGCAGAAACGCCAGGAAGCTCAGGCCGTACCAGAAGACCTTGTGTTCGCTGCCGAGGCCGAAAACCCGGATGAAGAGAAGCAGCACCACCGCCGCGGCGGCGTTGACCGCCGGACCGGCCAGTGAGATCTGCCGCTGCACCCGGGCAGGCAGGCCCGCGGTGCGCAGATAGACGGCACCGCCCGGCAGCCCGATGCCGCCGAGCGCGATGAACAGCACCGGCAGCCCGATCGAGAGCAGCGGGTGGCTGTACTTGAGCGGGTTCAGCGTGAGGTACCCGCGGGCCTCCACCTCGTCGTCGCCGTGCCGCCACGCGGTGTAGGCGTGGCCGAACTCGTGCAGGCACACCGTCACCACCCAACCCGCGATGACCAGCAGGAAGACGCCGAAGTGCGCGAGTGTCGAGCGGGGCGCGGCGTTCCAGGAGAGCACGCCGCCGAGCACGGCCAGCGCGAGCACGCCGTAGAAGACCGGGCTCGGGCGGATCGCGACCCTCCGAGTGGGGGCGCCGGGAAAGGTCATGCGCCCAGTATCACCCGCATTCGCGTCGCGGCCGGCGAGGTGCGGCCGGATTCCTTCCGCTCGAGGCCCCCGAGCGGAAAGATGGCGGGTACGAACGTCGACCATTGCCCAGCTGGGGGTGTGATGTCGGGACGAGGAACGGGACACTCGCCGCACCTCGTCGCCCTGGTGCTCGCTGTGGGTGTGATGCTGGCGGCAACGGGCTGCTCTTTCGGTTCCCCCGACGGGCCGTCGATGACAACCCCCACCTTCGGCCCGCCGCTGCCGGGGGGCGCGCAGGTCCTCGAACCGGTCAGCGGCGAGCCCTCCAGCGCGCCTGCGCCGACGAGCTGCGACGCCACCGCCAGCCTGCGGCCCGGCCCGCCGACGACGCCGGGGGCGATGCCGCCGGGCGGCCCGCTGGCCCGCATCGTCGAACGCGGCAGGCTGATCGTCGCGGTCGACCAGTCCACGAATCTGTTCAGCTTCCGCGATCCCGATTCGGGTCAGATTGCCGGCTTCGACGTCGATGTCGCGCGTGAGATCGCCCGCGACATCTTCGGGGACCCGTCGAAGGTCGAGTTCCAGATCCGCGACACCGTCGATCGCGAGCCCGCGCTGCAGGACGGTTCGGTGGACCTCATCGTGAACGCCATGACGATCACCTGTGACCGCGCGGAGCGGATCGCCTTCTCGACCGTCTACCTGAACGCCGCGCAACGGATCCTGGTGACCGAGGGGTCGGGAATCGGCGGCGTCGCGGACCTCGCGGGTAAGCGGGTGTGCACCGTCCCCAACACCACCTCACTGGCCAACCTGCGGCGGATCCAGCCCGCCGCCACCGTCCTCGCCACCGAAACCTGGGCGGATTGTCTTGTCGCACTGCAACAACGGCAGGTGGACGCGGCCACCGCGGACGACACCCAGCTGGCCGGTCTCGCGGCACAGGACCCGTACCTCGAGATCGTCGGGGGCAGCCTGGAACCCGAGCCGTACGGCGTCGGGATCAACATCGCGGACGAGGAGCTGGTCCGCTTCGTCAACGGGACGCTCGAGCGGATGCGTTCGGACGGGACCTGGACGAAGCTGTACGACCAATGGCTGTCCGTGCTCGGGCCCGCACCAGCGCCGCCCGAACCGCACTACCGCGACTAGCGGACGAGCAACCAGTCCTGCGGATGCCGATAGAAGCTGCACCGCTTCAGCGAGCGCGGCGTCGTGACGCCGTCTCGGGTGACGACCGCGGCCGTCGAGCCCGTCTGTACGGCGCGCGCGCTTGTCCACCTCGGGCCGAGGAATCCCCAGCCGCGGCCGACGGTGGCCCGGACGCCAGGAGCCTCCAGGGTCGGTGCGACCCGCACCGACCGGACGGTCCCGGAGAACAGTCGGGTCGAGTCCGCGTAGGTCTCGCCGACGAGCTCGCCGCCCTCCGGTCCGGTGATGGAGGCGAGCCCGACCAGCGCGGTGCCCGAGTCGTCCCGGACCAGTGGCAGCGGCGCGGCCCGCCCCAGCACGGCCAGGTCGGCGGCGGGCGAGCCGGTCGGGAGCCGGTACAGCCGGGTGGCCGCGGTTCTCGTCGCGGCGACATAGGCCAGCTCGACGGACAGCCGCTCGCTCCGCATCAGCCGGGTCAGCGCCGCGGCCAGTGCGGCGTCCTCGCCGACGACGATCAGTCGGGGCACGGACGTGGTGCGCTCGCCCAGCTCGTCCAGCCGGGGGAGCAGCTCGTCGAAGTCCGGCTTGGTGGGGACGGCGGGCGCGGTGACCGTGGCGAGCTCAGCCAGCCGGGGTGGAATGGGCGCGTCACCGCAGGCGAGCACGAGACAGGTCAAGGTTCTGCTCCCGGTTCGGGTCGGCGGTCGACCGGAGGTCACATTCGTACAACCAGACGATACGAAGGTGTCATTCGGTCGACCAAACCGGGCACGCGGACATAACGAGTACCCCACTACTCGTGTCATCGGGGCATCACGGCAATAACGTCGAAGTCAGCCGACCAACCGACCGGAGATCCCCATGCAGATCACGATGCCGACGACCCGCGACCACCCCGACACCCTTGCCCGAACCATCCGGTTCTGCAGGTCAGGCCTCGTCGCCGCGGCGGCCGAGCTGCGCGGTGAGGGCGATGCCGGACGCGCCGCGGATCTGGAGGCCGCCCGGCACCTGCTCGACCTCGGGATCGGGCAGATGTGCACGCCGTCCGGACTGAACTCCCGGCGCTTCCAGGTCCAGCCGCTCGGCCTGCGGATCGGCAAGGCCAGGACCGACCGGCTCGTCGCGCGGGCCGACACCCTGCGGTTCACGGTGGACCTCCCGCCGGGTTCCGGCCCGGAATCGTGGGACGAGACGCTCACCGTGACCTGGTTCAACATGGCCACCCTCGAGGGCGGAACGCACCCGCTCGATCACTTCACGGCCGAGAACCCACCGGAGCCGGCAGGCCGCTCGGCGCTGGTGCGGACCGGGGTCGGGGTGATCGTCGCCGCTATCGACGGCGCGGATGACGACGGGGGCCCTTCGCATCGGCCCGGGTTCGTTCTCATTGCGGAGTAACAGCACTCTCATCGCTGAGTAACGGCATTACAGCGCCAGAGCTTAGAATTTCGCAATGGTCTTCGCGTGGCCCACGGTGAATCGGGACGACGAGCTCCGCACCGTGGTGTCCACGTTGCGCAGTCGGCGGGGTCCGTGGGGTGCCGTGCTGACCGGGGACGCAGGGGTCGGCAAGACCACTCTTGCCAGGGCGGCCGTCGGGGCCTTCGCTGGTGAACGCCGTTGGGCCGCGGGCACGGAGTCGGCGCGCGCGGTTCCGCTGGGGGCGTTTGCCCACCTCGTCGGCGTGTCGAGCCCGATGGACGCGGCCTCGGTGTTGCGCGCGGCCCGTGAGCATCTCGTCGCCGACAGCGCCGACATCGTGATCGGTGTCGACGACGCACACCTGCTCGACCGGCTGTCCGCCACGTTCGTGCATCAGCTCGCCGTCAACCGGATCGCACCCCTCGTGGTCACCGTCCGGACGGGGGAGCCGGTGCCGGACGCGATCACCGCCCTGTGGAAGGACAACCTGCTCACCCGGGTGGAGCTGCCCCCGTTCACGCGGGCGGAGGCGGTCTCGCTGGTCGAGACGGTGCTCGGCGGGCCCCTCGAGGAGTCGAGCGCCAACCGGATCTTCGTGATGTCGGAGGGCAATCCGCTGTTCCTGCGGCACGTCGTGGAGGGCGCGCTGGAGGCAGGCACGCTGCGGGAGGTCGCCGGGGTGTGGCAGCTCCGCGGCGAGACCGTGATCAACCCACACCTGAGCACGCTGATCGAGTCGCGGATCGATCACCTGGACCCCGAGCTGCGGCACGTGCTGGAACTGCTCGCGTTTCAGGAGCCCCTCTCGCTCGAGGTGCTCTCGAAGCTCAGCGCCCCCGAGACGGTCGAGGCGGCGGAGAACGCGGGCCTGGTGCGGGTGCGCCGCCGCGACGACTCCGGGCTGACGGTGAAGCTCGCGCACCCGCTGTACGGCGAGGTGGTGCGCGCAGGCACCGGCATCCTCGCCGCGCGCCGGCTGCGCGGCGAGATGGCGCGTCAGATCGCGGATCATCCGCCTGCACACGTGAGCGACCGGATCCGGTTGGCCGCCCTCGCGCTGGACAGCGACTCGCCCCCGGAGGCCGAGCTGCTGATCTCCGCGGCCCGGGACGCGCTCACGCTCGGCGAACTGGTCCTCGGCGAGCGGCTCGCCCGCGGGGCGATGGCGATGGGCGCCGGGTTCGCGGCGGCCCTTCCACTGGCCCACTCGCTCGCCTGGCAGGGCCGTGGCACCGAGGCCGAGGCCGTGCTCGGCCCGATCGACACCAGCTCGCTGGGCGAGTTCGACCTGCTGCTGTGGTGCCTGCCCCGCTCGGCGAACCTGTTCTGGATGCTCGGTAGGCCAGACGAGGCCGCATCGGTGATGGCCTCGGTGCGCGCCAGGCTCACCCATCCGGCGGCGGTGAACCTGCTGGATGCGCTCGAGGCGATGTTCGCCGTGTACGCCGCGCAACCCGCGGCGGCGACGGCGAGCATCTACGAGGTGATCGACTCGCCCGTCGCGCTGCCGCTCGCGAAGGCCTGGGCGGGCGCGAGCGGGGCCCTGGCCACCGCATACCTCGGCCGGTTCGACGAGGTCCCCTCGTTCGCCGAGCGCGGGCTGGCGGCGGCGGCGGAGTCCGAGACCGGGTTGCTGCGCTTCACCATCGGGCTCGGCCAGGTGTACACGCAGACGATGTCGGGCGAGCTGACCGCGGCGGAGGAGCTCGCGCGGCACTACGTCGACTTCGCCGAGATGCAGCAGCCGGGCCGCTCGCTCGGTGGCGTGCTGCTGGGCCGGGTGCTCTTCGTCAAGGGCGCATTGGCCGCGGCGGAGACCGAATTCCGCCAGGCGGCAGCGGTTCTCGAGGGCACCGGCTATTCGTGGGCCTTCCTGTCCGCGGCATTCCTGTGCCAGTCCCTCGCCGCGCTCGGCCGGGCCGCGGATGCCCGCGAGGAGTTGGTGCGCGCCGAGCGCCTGTTCGGCGCGAACACCGAGGTGTTCCGGTCCGACCTGGAGCTGACCAGGGCGTGGGTCGCGGCAAGCGAGTCGGACACCAGGCGCGCGATCGCCCATGCCCGGGCGGGCGCCGACGCCGCGGCCGGGTCGGAACTGCTCGCGCAGGAGGCGGTATGCCTGTACCTGGCCACCCGGTTCGGGGACGCCACCACCGCGCCGCGCCTTGCGGAGCTCGCGGAACGGGTCCCCAGCGCCCTGATCAGGGCCGCCGCCGCCCACGCGAGGGCGTTGGCGGACGGCGACGGGGCGGCGCTGGACACCATCGCAGGGAAGGTGGAGGAGGCGGGCGCCCTGCTCTCGGCCGCGGACGCGGCTGCGCAGGCGGCGGCGGCGCACGCGAGCGCAGGGAACCGCCGCGCCGAACTCGCCTCGACCGCCAACGCCAAGCGGCTCGCCGATCTGTGCGGGGCCACGACGCCCGCACTCGCGGTGGTCGCCAAGCCGCTGCCGCTGACCGAGCGGGAGCGGGAGGTCGCGTCGATGGTGGCGCTCGGCCTGTCCAACAAGGAGATCGCGGATCGCCTCGTGGTCTCCGTCCGCACGGTCGAGGGTCACATCTACCGTTCGTGTACCAAGCTGAACGTGGCGGACCGGGCCGCGCTGGCGGACGCGGTCCGGGTGGGAAGCAGGTAGCCCACTACGCGCGCCGTTCCCTGGCGTAGGCGACACAATGGAAGGGACAACAACCGCCCCTTCCGATGAACGGAGCCGCGATGCGGCGATCCCAGCGCAGAAGGCTCGATCCTGCGCGTCTCGACGGTGCCGCCTTCGCGACGCCCGCCCCCGGGCAGTCCGTCTCGCGACAGGCCCGGTTCGAGACCGTCCCCTTCCACACCACGGAGGAGGAGCCGCGCGAGCTCAACCTCAAGCACCTGCTGCCGGGGTCGACCGCCCCTGGCGAGGGGCCGGTGCTGTTGATCGGCGGCACCAGCGTCCGCGCCGACATCTTCTCTCCGCCGACGGAGGACACGCTGCCGGAGTTCCTCGCCCGCGCCGGCTACGACGTCTGGATCCTCAACTGGCGGGCCAGCATCGACTTCGCCCCCAGCGAGTACCACCTCGACGACGCGGCGGTGTACGACCACCCCGCCGCGGTGCGGACGGTGCTGGAGCGGACCGGAGCCGAGACCCTCAAGGCGGTGGTGCACTGCCAGGGCTCGACGAGCTTCATGATGTCCATCGTCTCCGGCCTGCTGCCGGAAGTGACCACGGTGGTGAGCAATTCGGTGGCACTGCACCCGCAACTGACCTCCCTGTCGTTCCTGAAGCTGCCACTCGCCGTCGCCACCTTCGGCAAGGTGATGCCCTACTTCAATCCGCAGTGGGGTCTGCACGCGCCCGGGTTCTGGCCCAAGGTGTTCGACTGGGCGGTGCGGGCGACGCATCACGAATGCAACAACGCGGTGTGCAAGCACAGCAGCTTCACCTACGGCAGCGCCTTCCCGACGCTGTGGTCGCACGAGAACCTGGACGAGGCGACCCACGAGTGGATCAAGGGCGAGTTCGGGTTCGTCCCGGTCACCTTCTTCGCGCAGATGGCCGAGTGCGCCGCCGCAGGCCATCTGGTGACGATGGGCAACTACCCGGATGTGCTGCCGAGCGACCTGTTCGCGCAGGATCCGCAGACCGACGCCCGGTTCGCCTTCATGACCGGCGACCAGAACAACACCTTCCTGCCCTCGGGAATGGCGAAGACCTTCGACTACTTCGAGCGGATCGCGCCGGGGCGCCACGTGTTCCAGCAGATGCACGGGTACGGGCACCTCGACGTGTTCCTCGGCAGGCACGCCGCGCGGGACGTCTTCCCCTTCATCCTCGACGAACTGAACAGGGGCTGACGATGCCGCGTTCGCTGCTGTGGAGCCACCTGCTGCTGTTGCTCTGCGCCTCGCTGCTCATGGGCGCCGGACTGGCCGCCGAACTCTCCGACGAGGCCACCGGTCCGCGGCCGCTGCCCGACGGCTGGTTCCTCGCGCTCTGGCTGATCGCGTTGCTGACCGGTTTGCTGATGATGGGCACCGAATGGCTCAGCGGCCTCGGCTGGCCGTCGCGGGTCGCGGTGGTAGCCGGGGTGGCCGCGACGGCCATCGCGTACAAGACCGACTCGCTCAGCTCCGTCGCGGTCGTCCTGTGGTTCGTCCAGTGGGCGGCGGTGGCGTACTGGTTCTACCGGCTCGCCTTCGACGCCAGGGCGGACCGGTGAGCGGGCCGTCCGGGCGGTCCGTCGCCGGGATCCGCTTCGGGGAGACGATGACCGGGCAGATCACGCTCGGTGAGACCGACCCGAGGTCGGGGTATCGCAATCCGGGCGCATTCGGTGTCGTGGTGCGCGGGACCATCCACATCGAGGACCTGGGCGCGTTCCTCGACGACCCGCGCCACGAGGCGCGGCTGTCCGGCGAGGTCGACATCCCGTCGCTAGGTGGCCGATTCGAGTCCGACTCGGGGCGCTTCGGTCTGTTCACTCCGACGGAGCAGGCCCGGATGACCCACATGGTCTACGAGTTCGGTGTGGACATGGGCGGGGTCGGGCACTGGTTCCGGGGCCACAAGGAGATCCGGGTCGCGGGTCCGTGGCGGCTGTGGCCCGCCACCACCACGCTGTTGGTGACCCTGCACGAGGGGGACCGCGAGGGCCCGGTGGTGGCGGCGGGCATGCTGCGGTTGCGCATGACGGCCTTCACGGCGCTGCTCGGCTCGCTGACGGTGACCGGTGGCGTGTCGATGCGGCGCAGGTGGGCGGCCTCGGGGCGGTTCGCCGCGTTCTTCGCAGGCGGACTGATCTCCACCTACCTGCTGCGGCGGCGGGCATGACCCTGCCGTATCGGAGGGACGCCGGGCGGCTCACGATCAGCCCGCAGCGCAAGGTGGGCTGGTTCGAGGCCCGGCAACTCGTCGCCCTCGGCGCACGGGCCGTCGCCGCGTCCGTGATCGGTTCGATGAGCGGGCGTCGCGAGATCATGGCCGCGCTCGAGGCCGAACCGGCGTTCTGCGCGGATTGCTCGGGCGCGGAAGAGATCTGGCTGGACTACATGGCGGACACCGGCGACGGTTGGAATGCCACCGCCTCCGTCACCTGGCTGCTCGGCCGGGACGGACTGGTCGTCGCGGAACCGGGCGAGCCGGTACCGCAGCGGGTGCCGCACGACTGTCGGACCGAGGGTCTGCCGACCGCGGGTCCCGGGCAGACGGTGCTGCCCGCGGGCGAGGTGCTGTTGCTGGGCGGCGACCAGGTCTACCCCGCGGGATCGAGTCAGGAGTACCAGCACCGGCTGGTCGACCCGATGCGCAGCGCCCGGATCGCGCATCCGCGGGGGCGCAGGCTCTTCGTCATCCCCGGGAACCACGACTGGTACGACGGCCTGACCAGCTTCATCCGGCAGTTCTGTCAATCACCCGACGGCAGAACCTGGTTCGGCGCCTGGGAGGCACAGCAGCGACGCAGCTACTACGCGCTGCGGCTGCCGCACCGGTGGTGGGTCTGGGGTGTGGACACCGCCCTGGAGGACGACCTGGACCCGCCGCAGTACGACTACTTCCGGGCCCGCGCGCAGCAACTGGAGCCCGGCGACCGGGTGATCCTCTGCGTACCGAACCCGACCTGGATAGAGGACGCCGCGGCCGGAACCCCCGGCGGCCGAGTGGATTCCGCGACCGCCACGAAGCTCGACATCATCATGGACCTGGCCCGCAGACCCGACCGCGACATCGAGGTGCCGCTGGTCCTCAGCGGCGACCACCACCACTACGTGCGCCACCACGGCACCGTAGGGGAGCAGGAACGCCACTACATCGTGTGCGGCGGGGGCGGCGCCTTCACCCAGGGCACGATCGACACCCCGATGGACGTGTCGATGTCGGACGGGCCCTCCTACGTCGGCTCGGCCCGATTGCAGGCGGCCTTCCCGACAGAGCGACAGTCCGTTCGGCTGCGACGCGGGGTGCTGGGCTTCCCGGCCTCGAACGTCTTCTTCACCGCCGTGCTCACAGTGCTGTCCGGGTTCGCTGCGATGCTGCTGGGAGCGGGCGGCGGCAACGAGGGGATCCTGGGTGGCGTTCTCGGCACGCTGCAGGGGTTCGGACCGGCCGCGGTGTGCCTCGCCATCGTCGCCGCGTTCGTGGCGTTCGCGGTCAGCGGTCGCGCACCCGGGATGCGTCCAGCCGCGGCGGGTGCGGTCGGCGTGGTGCACGCGCTGCTCCTGCTGACGGGCGGGTTCCTGCTCGTGTGGGCGGTGCTGCAGGCCGGCCGCGCCTGGTGGCTCAGCGTCCCGATCTCGTTGGCGGCGCTCTACCTGTACTGCGGCATGCTCTTCGGTCTGTACCTGTTCCTGAGCCACAAGTTGCTTGGCATGCACAACCTGGAGGTCTATTCCGCGCAGGGCCTCGAGGGCTACAAGTCCTTCCTCCGGATTCACATCTCCGCGCAGGGGCTGCATGTCTATCCGATCGGCCTGCGCGCACCGTCGACCAGCTGGGTGGCGGCGCCAGGCGTGGAGTCCCGCGACGACCCGGCACCTCGGGGTCGGTTCCGCCGGACCGGATCGGTGAGCCTCGACCTACCGGACGGCTGTCAGCGGGTCATCGACCCCGTCGAACCGCTGCGCCCGCACCTGATCGAGGCGCCGTTCCTGATCCCCAACGGCGCCGTGTCGGATTCCGCGCCGCCCACCGTGCGGGCGCCGGGCGGTTCGCCGTGAGGTACGACGTGGTGGTCGTGGGCAGCGGGTTCGGCGGTGCGGTCGCCGCGTGCCGGCTCGCCGCGGCGGGGCGCAGCGTGCTGGTGCTCGAACGGGGCAGGCGATGGGAACCGGAGGACTATCCGCGCAGGCCCGGCGACGCGTGGCTGTTCGATCCCCGTGCCCCGCATCGGCGCAACGGCTGGCTGGAGCTGCGGTTCCTGGATCAGATGGTCGTCGCGCAGGGCGCGGGGGTCGGCGGGGGATCGTTGATCTACGCGAACGTGTGCATCGACGCCCGGCCGGAGGCGTTCGACTCCGGTTGGCCGTCCGCGATCACGGCGCGGGAGATGGCGCCCTACTATCGCGACGTCGCCGAGATGCTGACCCCGATGGAGATCCCCGCGGGTCAGCACACTGCTCGGCTCGAGCTGATGCGGCGGGCCGCGGACGCCATCGGGGAGCCCGAGCGTTTTCAGAAGGTGCCCTTGGCGATCCGGTTCGACCCGGGTTTCACGCACGCGCCCGCGGAGACACCCGAGTACGAGAGGTCGGTCGCGGCGCCCAACGCCCAGGGCCGCGAGCAGGGCACCTGCGTGCACTGCGGCAGCTGCGACGTCGGGTGTCCCACGCGGGCGAAGAACACCCTGGACCTGAACTACCTCGCGGCGGCGGAGGACTCCGGTGCCGTCATCGCGCCGCTGTCCCTTGCGCGGTACCTCTCGCGGGAGGACGGGGGCTGGCGGGTGCATTTCGATCACCTGGACGGCGGTCGCCGCAGGCCCGACTCGGTGACGGCACGCCGGGTGATCCTCGCCGCCGGGTCGCTCGGGTCGACGGAACTGTTGCTGCGCTCGCGAGACGAGCACCAGACGCTGGGGGACCTGCCGCGTGCCCTCGGCCGCGGATGGAGCTCGAACGGAGACTTCCTGACTCCCGCCGGGTACGGCCGCATGTCGGTGGCACCGACCTCCGGTCCCACGATCACCTCGGCTATCGACTTCCTCGACGGTTCGCGCGGCGGGCGGTACTTCGTGGAGGACGGCGGGATCCCGAACCTGCTGCGGAACTGTTTCGAGCAGCGGCTGCGCGACGGGGTCGGCTCGCCGTTGCGTCGTCGCATGTGGCTACGCCTGTCGCGGGCAGGCGCGTTCGACTCGGTGATGCCGTGGTTCGGTCAGTCGGTCGACGCGGCGGACGGCTCCGTCTACCTCGGTCGCGGCCGGGTGCGGCCGTGGCGCCGGGTGGTGAAGCTGGACTGGAATCCGCACCGCTCCGAGACGGTGATCGGGGCCATGGCCGAGATGCACGGGCTGCTGACGGAGGCGACCGGGGGCAAGCCCAACCCGTTGCTCACCTGGAAGAGGTTCCGGGCCCTGGTGACGCCGCACCCGCTGGGCGGATGCAACATGGCGGCCTCGCCCGCGGCCGGTGTCGTCGATCACGCGTGCCGGGTGTTCGGGCAGGACGGGCTCTACGTCATGGACGGCGCGGTGATACCGCGGGCGATCGGGAGGAACCCGTCGAAGACCATCGCCGCGGTCGCGGAACGCGCGGTCGCCCTGCTGCTCGCGGAGGACTGATCGGAGGTCGAACGGGCGGGTAGTGGACTACTGGTGCCGATGTCGGTGGGCAGTGTCACGATGGAGTCAGCGCGAACGATAGACATGTGGGACGGATGAACCGAGGTGACTCCGATGACATGCATGACCGTCAGGGTGGTCAACACGACCAACGAGGAACTGCTGCTCGACGACGGGCCGCCGAGCCCTGTGCAGCCGCCGCCCCCGCGGCGGATCGGTCCGCACGCGACCGGCGAGTTCCGGACGGACACGGACCTGTGTTATCTGCTCGGCGGTGATCCGGACCGGGCGATCTTCGTGCAGCTCAACGGTGCCGTCTGGGCGCCGCCCACCTCTTCGATCCGGGCCGCGGCCGGCCCTTCCGCGCTCGAGGTCGAGGTCAGCCCCGCACCGTGGGTGCACGCGCCGCACGTCGCATGACCGGCCGCGCCTCCGGGCTCAGTTCGCTGCGCGCAGCGAACCGAACAGGCCGTCCTTCTCGTCCTCGGGGCCTGCGGTGAAGTACAGCGCGTCGGCGTCGCCGAGGCTCTCGCCGTTCCCGAACAGCAGGCCCCACAGTCCCTCCACCGCCAGCGGCTCACCCTCGCCGTCGCGGAGGTAGTCGACGAATTCTCCGCTGGAATCGTCGAAGGCGAGGATGCGTCCGGCGCCCGCGAAGTTGCCGACGAGCAGTTTCCCGGCGAGCGCACCGAACCCGGCGGGGGCGAGGGCGACGCCCCAGGGGGCGTTGAGGCGGCCCTGGTCGTCGAGCACCCGGACGACGGTGCCCGTGGCGTCGAATTCGGCGACCTTCCCGCGGTCCGGCCGGTCCTGGGCGGCGGCTTCCTGCTCGGCGTCGAGGGAGTCTTCCTCGCCGGCATCGAATTGGGTGGCAGGGCCGCCGTCGGGGGCCTTGGTGGTGGCGTAGGTGACGAACACGCGGTCGCCGACGGTGGTGATGTTGAACGGGGCAGGGTCGCCGGGGCGGGCTTTGTTTCCGCGGCCGGGGTGTGCGGGGTCGAGGAGGTCGCCGGTCGCGAACGGGTTCGCGAACCCCTCGGTGGGAACCGGCTGCCAGTTCTTGTCGAACTGCCGGATCTGCGGTGCGGCGCCGAAGTCGGCGGCCCAGAGGGTGTCGCCGCCGCCGGGTTCGAGGGCGATGCCGAAGAAGTTCATGCCCTCGGCGGTGCCGTCGAACATGTCCTTGGCGGGGCCGTTGCGGCGGACGATCTGTCCGTCGGCGGCCTGTTCGGTCCATCCGGAGATGTGGCCGGAGTCGGTGGCGAACAGGAAGCGGGCGGATCCGGTGAGCAGCTGCTGCTGTCCGTCCACCTGGACCGGTTGGTCGGTGACGACGAACCTGTCGGAGGTCAGGGGTGCGGGGTTGAAGATGACGCCGGTGGTCTTGCCGATGCCGGTGTCGGAGGTGTCGGAGTCGGCGCCGGGAATGGTGACCTCCTCGAGCGCGTCCTGGTGCAGTTGGCGTAGGGCGGGGTCGGGGGAGGCGGTGACGTCGCCGACGAACTCGTAGGAGGTGCCGCCCGCGCCGACCCAGAAGTGGCCGCCCGCGCCCTTGGGGCGGATGGCCACGCCCCACGCGTTGACGATGCCGGGCAGGGTGAACGGCGCCGAGTAGTTCTCGCCGGTGGCGGCGAGGTTGGTCTGGATGTACCGGTTGCCCGGCAGCGCCTCGAGGGTGTCCGTCGCAGGTGGGGGAGACGATGCGCACCCGGCCGTCAGCGTCAGGGCCGCCCCGAGGGCGAGGCCCCACCTCGCGCCGGTTCCGATCCGATACACAGTCATCCGGTGCCCTTCCAGGCGTGGGCGACAACGTTGATTAGCCTTGCCTCACCATGGCCGGTTGTCAACGAAATCGCGGTTCTGGTGACGTGGTGGGCAGCTGTATCGGTCGGCTGGACTAAACTGTCCTTTCGGCCACTGTCCAGGGACGGCTGGCCTCTGCGCTGCGACATGCCCAGATGCCCGTCAACCGTAGGAGTCAACGTCATGCCGGCAATCGTCCTGATCGGAGCCCAGTGGGGCGACGAGGGCAAGGGCAAAGCTACCGATCTACTGGGCGGACGCCTGCAGTGGGTGGTGCGCTACCAGGGCGGTAACAACGCGGGTCACACCGTTGTCCTGCCGAACGGCGACAAGTTCGCGCTGCACCTGATCCCGTCGGGCATCCTGACCCCCGGCGTGACCAACGTGATCGGCAACGGCGTCGTGGTCGACCCGGGCGTGCTGCTGACCGAGCTCGCGGGCCTCGAGGAGCGCAACGTCGACACCAGCCGGCTGCTGCTCTCGGCCGATGCGCACCTGATCATGCCGTACCACGTGGCCATCGACAAGGTGACCGAACGCTTCTTGGGCGCCAAGAAGATCGGCACCACCGGCCGCGGAATCGGGCCCTGCTACCAGGACAAGATCGCCCGCGTCGGTGTGCGTGTCGCCGACGTCCTGGACGAGAAGATCCTCACCCAGAAGGTCGAGGCGGCCCTGGAGTACAAGAACCAGGTCCTGGTCAAGATCTACAACCGCAAGGCGCTCGACGCGCAGCAGGTCGTCGACGAGGTGCTCGGCCAGGCCGAGGGCTTCAAGCACCGGATCGCCGACACCCGGCTGCAGCTGAACCAGGCGCTCGAGGCGGGCGAGACCGTCCTGCTCGAGGGGTCGCAGGGCACGCTGCTCGACGTCGACCACGGCACCTACCCGTACGTGACCTCGTCCAACCCCACTTCCGGTGGCGCGGCGGTCGGTTCGGGTATCGGGCCCACCAAGATCACCACGGTCCTCGGCATCCTCAAGGCGTACACCACCCGCGTCGGCTCGGGCCCGTTCCCGACGGAGCTGTTCGACAACCACGGCGAGTACCTGGCCAAGCAGGGCGGCGAGGTCGGCGTCACCACCGGTCGCGCGCGGCGCACCGGCTGGTTCGATGCCGTGATCGCCCGCTACGCGACGCGCGTCAACGGCATCACCGACTACTTCCTCACCAAGCTGGACGTGCTGAGCAGCCTGGACACCGTGCCGATCTGTGTCGCCTACGAGATCGACGGCGTGCGATACGAGGAAATGCCGATGTCGCAGACCGAGGTTCACCACGCCAAGCCGATCTACGAGGAGATGCCGGGCTGGTGGGAGGACATCTCGCACGCCCGCACCTTCGAGGAGCTGCCGGTGAACGCGCAGAACTACGTGCTGCGGCTCGAGGAGCTCTCGGGCGCCTACATCTCCTGCATCGGTGTCGGCCCCGGCCGGGACGAGACCATCGTCCGCCGCGAGGTCCTCAGGTAGGACCCACGGCCCGGGCGCATCAGCCGACGAACAGGCCGATGCGCCCGATCCGTAGCGGCAGAGTGGTTTTCGTGGGAAGGCCGGACTCCACGGCGCCCGAGTGTGCCCTCGTGGTGGGCCGCACCGGCTGAACCGTCACCGTCAACGCCGCCGGGTCCCACCGGTAGGCGGACGCGAGCGCCTGCACCAGTGCGGTGATGTCGAAGGTGAAGCCCAGCCGCCCGTCGGCGTCCACGCCGAACAGCGAGAAGGTCCCGGCGAGGTGATGCTCGGGCTTACCGTCGACCTCGGCGTCGGGCAGGTTCATGTAGACGTGGTATACGCACCCCGGGTTCCGTTGTGCCGCAAGGCCGTCGACCGTCAGCAGCACCGCGCCGAAGCCGGCCGCGGCGGCGGTGTCCGGCGCGTGCTCGACCACCGGGAGGCTGCTCGGGAAGACCTCGAGCCCGACGGTGGTTCGTCCGGTCAGCTCGGTCGGTCCGGGAGTCGACGCGACCAGCGTGGGATTCGGCGCGACCGGGACCACCCGCTGCGGCCGGACGGGGAGCTGGGCCTGGTCGTCGTAGCTGTATCCGAGTCGATCGACGTGATCGAGCACGTCGCGGACCGGGCAGTCGACGGGGCGGCCGTCGGTGTCGAAGAACCGGAACTCGGCGTCGAGCCAGTCCCCATCGGTCGGATTCGCGTGGCGCTCGAGCCACTGCACCCACAGCCGGTCGAGATTCGCGTGGTGCAGCCAGAAGATCGGGTCGCGGGGCGCGGAGTCGGCGTTGCTCATCAGTGCACCGAGCTCCCCGCCCGGATCGCCGCCGATGGCCGCATGCACCGCGCCGTGCGGGATGTTCTCCAGCTGCCCGGAGAACCCGGTGCGCATGGCGCCGGAGAACGACGGCTGCCACATGGCGGTGAACGAGGACGTGATGGTGGGGCTCAACGGATCCCCCGCCATGAGGTCGGCATTGCGCAGCGGGGCCGCGAGCGCCAGCGGATTGGGTGAGCCGTCCGGGAGGGCGAGCCCCGTATCGCGGAACGGGTAGGGGAGCGTGCTCTGCGGCTCCGGGTTGCCGTAGTTCCAGTAGGGCAGCGCGAAATCGGCCGGCCCGCCGTTGTCGATGACGGCCGCCCGCAGGATCTGCTCGAAGAAGTACAGGTACATCCGGTGCCACGGGAGGAAGAAACGGTTGCCGTCGTGGCTGTCGCGCGCATCGGCGAAGGTGGCGCGGTAGGCGCGGTACAGGTTCGCCTGGAACTCCCAGCTGGTGGGGTCGTCGGCCGGCCGTGCCTGCATGGTGCGCACCGCCTGCGCGTAGGCGAGCAGGGTCTGGTCCCAACCACGCCCGGTGCTGAGCCGCCACACGTTGCGCCGGACCCGTTCCGTCGACCGGGCCGGCGGGTTCTCGGCGGTGGCCTGCACCTGGTCCAGCCCGAGGACCGCCCGCGGCCCGAGTTCACCGGTCGCCGCCGCGGCGGGGGTCCCCAACTCGCTGATCTGGAACCGGCGCACCGCCGCCTCGGTCTCGTTGCCGTAGGCCTTGTCGATGCCGTGCACCGGCAGGCTGTTCGGGTCCCAGGACAGCAGGGCGGTCTGGACCTTCCCCACCGCGTCGCCTGCGTCGTTCCTGGTCCGCGACATGGTGTCGAGGCCCGCGGCGATGGCGGCGAGCACGCCGTCCCCCTGGAACAGTGCGGAAACGATCATTGAGCGGGCCCCCCGGACGGTTCGGACATCGAAACTGTTTCGATCCTGATTCTTCGGTGGATAGTCCTCACAGTCGCGGGTAGTGCACTACCTGTTCCGCGGGCCATCCTGTCCGAGTACCCGTCCGCAGTGGCTTAGGGTCGCGGGATGAATCGAATCGGCTGGTTGGGTGCCCTCGGGGTGGCGATGGCACTGGTGGCGGGCTGTTCCTCTGGCAGTGCGGAATCCGGCGTCGCGGAGTCGCCCGCGGCGGTGCCGACCTCGGTGGAGTCGACTTCGCTGCCCGAAACACCGATCGCCACGACCGCGCCGCTGACCAGCCCGCCGCCCGGGACTGATCCCGGCCGCCCGCCCGGTACCAAGACTTATGTCGTGGAGCCGGGCGGCGGCCTGTCGGATGTGGCATTGCGGTTCGGCGGCGATGTCGGGGAGATCCTGCGGCTCAACGGTTTCCCGAGCGTGGACACGGTGATCTATCCGGGTCAGGTGCTGATCGTGCCGGACAAGCCGGGCGTTGGTCCGGACTTCCCGGGTGCGGGCGGCACCCCGCCTCCGCCGCCCCCCGTCGAGGACGTCACATGCGGGCAGTTCGCCATCGGCTCGACCCCGTTCAACCTCGTCGCGGTGAGCACCCCCGCGGGCCGGGTGGGCTGCGGTGAGGCGTTCACCGTCATGGAGGAGTTCATCGCGACGCCGGGCGCGCCCGGGCAGGCCGCGAACATCAGGGGATGGGACTGCCACCCGCGCGAGAACAACTTCCCCGAGTGCACCAGGGACGGCCTGATGATGTTCGGCGCGCCGTAGGCGGTGACGCGTCGGGGATCGGGGCCCCGATCAGAACAGCGTCGGCTCGTCGAAACCCGGGGCGCGCTCGATCGTCAGCAGCGCGCGCTTGGTGACCGCGCCGCCTGGCGCGGAGAAGCCGCCGGTCTTCCCGCCCGCGGCGAGCACCCGGTGGCAGGGGACCAGGATGGGAATCGGGTTGCGCCCCAACGCCTGACCGACGGCCTGGGCGGCATCGGGGCTGCCGATCCGGGCGGCGACCTCCCCGTAGGTGAGCGTCGCCCCCGGCTCGATCGCTCTGGTCACCGCGTAGACCCGGCTGTCGAAGTCCGGCACCGAGCGCAGGTCGAGCTGCACGTCGGTGAGGGGATCGGGTTCACCCGCCAGCAGTGAGAGGACCCCGTCGATCGCGCGTCGGGCGGCGGGGCTCGTGTCCGGATCCCCCTCGGTGGCGTCGGGGAAGAGCCGCGCGTTCCGCTCGCGGGTCAGCTCGTCCGAGCCCTCGGGCAACTGGAAGCCCACGACCCCCTGCTCGCCCCACACCACCGCGCACCGGCCGACCGGGGTGTCGAAGAGGGCGAATTCGAGTGAGGGCACGGGTTCAGTATGAGTCAGGGCGCCGACATCCATCCCGGATACCAGTCCAGTTGGGGCCAACTGGACCTGTATCGGCGCATCGTCAGTGGTGGGGCGCACCCTTGCCTGCCGGGACGGTCTCGTGGCGGGACTGCACGGCCTGCAGGTCGCGGTGGGCGCGCTCCGAGTCGCGCCCCTCGGGCAGCAGCCCGGCCAGCGGTGCGGCGGGACGGAACTGGTCGAGGTGGAAGATTCGCGCGCCGTTCGACCGGCGGGCCGCGACGAACAGGCCCGCGGAGCCGAGGACCAGGACGGTGAGGATCAGTGCTGCGAACATGTCCCCATCGTGCGCCCAACTGGTATTGCAATAAACATCCACTTTGCGAATACTGGACTGCATGGCAATCAGGGTGCTCGGAGCGACCACGTTGGCGCGCGATCTCGGGAAGTGGCAGGACGCCGAGTCCGGGGGCAGGCGACGCGCCGCCCGGCCCGCGTACCGCGCGCTGGCGGACAACGTGCGGATGTTGGTGGCCGACGGCCGGATCCCGCTGGGGGTGGCGCTGCCCAGCGAGCGCGACCTCGCGGGCGTGCTCGAGCTGAGCAGGACCACCATCACATCCGCGTACGCGGTGCTCCGCGACGAGGGATACCTCATCAGCAGGCAGGGGTCGCGAAGCACGGTCGCCCTTCCCGAGTCAGGAGCCGCCGGTAAACTGCTGCGCGGCACCATGTTCGGCGGGTCCGCCCTCGGTGGCGCGAGCACGGACCCCGCCATCGACCTGACGTGTGCCTCGATGTCCGCGCCGGTCGAGCCGATGCGGAGGGCATACGCGGAGGGTCTCGACGCATTGCCCGCGTACCTCGGCGGGCACGGCATCGAACCGGTCGGGCTGCCGGTGTTGCGCCAGGCGATCGCCGAACGGTATTGCAGGCGCGGCCTGCCGACCGTCCCCGAGCAGATCATGGTCACCGCGGGCGCGCAACACGCGTTGGTCCTGGTGCTGGGCCTGCTCGCCGCACCGGGTGAGCGCGTGCTCATCGACCACCCGACCTATACGAACGCGATCGAGGCGATCAAGAGGATGGGCGCCCGGCCGGTACCGGTCGCGGTCCGGCAGGAGACCAGGGGCTGGGACCTGGACGGAATCCGCAGCACCGCACGGCAGACCGCGGCCAAGCTCGCGTACCTGGTGCCGGACTTCCACAACCCGACGGGCTTCTGCCTCGACGACGAGGGCCGCGCCGAACTGGCCGCGATCGCCAGGGACACCCGGATGACGCTCATCATCGACGAGACCATGGCCGACCTCGGGCTCGATGCGCCCACTCCGACGCCGGTCGCCGCCTTCTCGCGCGGCGCGGGACGGGCGGACATCGTCACCATCGGCTCTACCTCCAAGGCCTTCTGGTCCGGGCTGCGGATCGGCTGGATCAGGGCGGAGGCCCCGCTGATCAGTGCGCTCGCCGCGTCGCGGTCCGCCCTCGACCTGGGCACCGCGGTGGTCGAGCAGCTGGCCGCCGTGTCGATGTTCGAGGTCGAGGTCGAGGACGAGGTGCTGCCGGAGCGTCGCAAGCAGCTCCGCAGGCAGCGCGCGGCGTTGCTCGATGCGGTCGCGACCGAGCTGCCGGACTGGCGGTGCACCCCTGGCAGCGGCGGCATGGCGCTGTGGATGCAGCTGCCGGCGCCGATGTCGACCGCGCTCGCCGCCACCTCGCCCTACCACGGCGTGCTGCTCGCGGCCGGCCCACGGTTCGGGCTCGAGGGTGCGTTCGAGCGGTACATCCGGCTGCCCTACGCCCGCGGCGAAGACGAGCTCAGGGCCGCGGTCACCGGTATCGCCGCCGCCTACCGCGCGCTCGCCGGGGGCGTGGAGGTGGAACGTCCGGCCCTGGTGATCTGAGGTCGACGGATCTAGCGTTGACCTCAACGGAGGCTCCCGTGCGCCGAGATCACGTTGGATCACAGGATCGCGTCATTCGTCTGCGCGACGGCCGTCTGTTGGGTTTTGCGGACTTCGGTGACCCGGCCGGATTCGTCGTCGTGAACGCGCACGGCGGGCTGGCGGGACGGCTCGACGTTGCGGCCGCGTCGCCCGTCGCCCGCGACGCCGGGATCCGGTTGGTCTCGCCAGACCGTCCCGGCATCGGGCTCTCCGATCCGCTGCCGGGCCGGACGCCGCTGGACTGGGCACGTGACGTCGAGGAGCTGGCGGATCACCTCGAGGTCGACCGGATGTCGGCGATGGGGTGGTCGATGGGCGGACAGTATGCCGCCGCCCTCGGGTTCGCGTCGCCCCCGCGGCTGAACAGGGTGGCGATCGTCGCGGGGGCGCTGCCGCTGACCGAGGACGGCGTGTTCGACCGGTTGCCCACGATGGATCGCGTGTTCACCCGGCTGTCCCAGCGCGCCGCGCCGGTGGCGCGGGTCGTGTTCCAGGCGATGGGTGTGACGGCCCGGTCCGCGCCGACGGTGTTCACCAGGGTCTCGGCCAGGGGACTCGGCAGGGCGGACGCCGAGGTGGTCCTGAGCGAGCCTGCCTCGAACTTCGCGGCCATGACGGGTGAGGCGCTGCGCGGCGGGCGGGGGATGGTGGAGGACTACCGAGCCTGGATGCGGCCGTGGGGATTCCGTCCCGAGGACCTCGCGGTGCCGGTCGACGTCTGGTACGGCGACGACGACGAACTCGTCCCGAGCGCATGGCCGAGGGAGCTGGCCCGGCGGATACCCGGCGCGCGGCTGCGGACGCGTCCGGGCGGCCACTTCATGGCGCATCGGTACTACCGGGAGATCTTCGAATCACTCTCGGCGCCCGTGTGATCCGGCTCCGGTGCCGAAAAGGGCGGGCGGGGTTCCCGACAGGGTGACCCAGCCCGCCCTCGTGGCGTGCGAATCGCGACCCGCTACGTCCAGACGTCGGCCGCGTCGACGGCCGCGCTCGGCGGCGGGGTCGGGAGGCCGGTCTCGGTCCGCGAGAACCGCGGCGCCGGGCGGTGCTGGGTGACCTTGTCGATCTCGACGAGCGAACCGCGGGCCGCGATGTGCGCGTTGTCGGGGGCCTCGGCGAAGGTCAGGACCGGGGTGGTGCAGGCGTCGGTGCCCTCGAAGATCGCGGTCCACTCGTCGCGGGTCTTGGACAGGAAGCGCTCGGTGAACACCTTGCGCAGCTCCGGCCACGCGTTCGCCTCGTTCTGGCCGGGCAGTTCGGTGGGATCGAGCTCCAATCCCTGGAGTAGCACCGCGTAGAACTGCGGCTCGATCGCGCCGACGGCCATGTACTTGCCGTCCGCGGTCTCGTAGGTGTCGTAGTAGGGGGCGCCGGTGTCGAGCATGTTCACGCCGCGCTCGTCCGACCACACGCCCTGGCCGCGGAAGCTCCAGATCATGTGCGAGAGCGCAAGGGTGCCGTCGACCATCGCGGCGTCCACGACCTGACCCTTGCCGGAGTTCTGTCGCTCGACGAGGGCGGCGAGGATGCCGAACACCAGGAACATCGAGCCGCCGCCGAAGTCTCCGACCATGTTCAGTGGCGGAACCGGGCGCTCGCCCTGGCGGCCGATGGCGTGCAGCACGCCGGTCAGGGAGATGTAGTTGATGTCGTGGCCGGCGGACTGCGCGAGCGGTCCCTCCTGGCCCCAGCCGGTCATCCGGCCGTAGACCAGGCGCGGATTGCGCTCGAGGACCACGTCGGGCCCGAGCCCCATCCGCTCGGTGACACCGGGCCGGAAGCCCTCGATCAGCACGTCGGCGCGCTCGAGCAGGCCGAGCACCTTCTCGATGTCGGCCGGGTCCTTGAGGTTGGCCTCGACGATCCGGCGGCCGCGCTGGGTCTGGTCGTGACGCTTGTCGGGGCCGGGGATCATCCCGGCGCGCTGCACCCGGACGACATCGGCGCCGAGGTCGGCGAGCAGCAGCGCGGCGTGCGGTCCCGGCCCGATTCCTGCCAGTTCGACCACGCGGACGCCCGCGAGCGGGCCTTTCCTTACGTCTTCTGCGGACACGGATTCTCCTCGTTCTGGGCACGGTATGGCGTGAATTAACAGACGTTAACCCGTGGCCGCGGGGGTGTGTGCCGCGGGTCACGGATCTCTTCCAGAGGGACCCGTCGAGGCGGGGGTCTTGCCTGTTCGCGACCGGCCGAGCAGAGTGAGGCCATGGCCTTCCCCGGTCGACTCGTGGCGTTCGCGCCCAGCACGGACCTCGACGTCTCGGCGATGTTCTACGTGGACACGCTGGGGCTCACCCTCACCGAACGGACCCCGTTTGCGCTGGTGGTCGACGGTGGGAACGGGGTCGAACTCCGGATCACCCTGGTCCAGTCGAAGGCGGACACCGGGTACACGGTGCTCGGCTGGCAGATGGACGACCTGGACGCGGCGGTCGAGGAACTGCGGTCCAAGGGGGTGGAGTTCAGCCGGTACCCGGGCCTGGATCAGGATGGGTACGACGCCTGGACTGGCCCCGACGGCACCCGGATCGCGTGGTTCCGGGACCCGCACGCGAACGTGCTGTCGCTACACCAGGTCCCGGCGTAGCGGTCAGCCGAGCAGCTGCCCGCCGACGAACCCGGCCAGCAGCACCGCGAAACCGCCCATCTCGCCGATGATGAGCGCGATCATCGCCAGGCGCAGCCCCAGGTCCGGATGCTCGAACTGGTTGGTGGTGTCCCGCTTGGCGCCGTGCACGACATAGCTCGCGATCGCGGCGACGAAGAAGAAGACCGTCACCGCCGCGGCCGCCAGGTTCACCCAGGTCGGCCAGGCGCTGAGCTCGACGAACACCGCGATCAGCAGGGTCGCAAAGGAATACAGCAGTGCCGCCCGGTGGGCGATGTCCACGTACGGGTGCGCGAGGTGGTTCTCCGACAGGGCCATCTGCCGGTACTTCCACACGCCGAGGCCGAGCGCGAGCAGGAAGATCAGCCCGGCGGCGAGCAGGGTCAGCGTGGTGTCGATCCCCAGTTCCATCCGGCCATTGTGGCGTGCGCGCCTGCGCCGGGCCGCGGTCTGGCACAGTGTCGCCCGTGAGCGTCGGTGTAGAGGTCCTGATCGGGTTGGCGATCGTGGTGGGACTGGTGGGGGTCGTGCTGCCGATCCTGCCCGGTGCACTGCTGATCCTGGGGGCCATCGCGGTCTGGGCGATCCTCGAGGGCACCGGGACCGGCTGGTCGGTGTTCGCCGCGGCGGCCGTGCTGCTGGTCGTGTCGGGTGTGGTCAAGTACACCTGGCCTGGCCGCCGGATGCGCGACGCGGGTGTGCCCAAGCGGTCGCTGGTCGCGGGCGCGCTGCTGGGCATCGTCGGGTTCTTCGTGATCCCGGTCGTCGGCCTGCTGATCGGGTTCCTGCTCGGCACCTACCTGGCGGAGGTGCACCGCCACCGCACCCACTCGGACGCCTGGCGCTCGACCGTGCACGCGACGAAGGCCGTCGGGCTGTCGATCCTGGTGGAACTGCTCGGCGCGCTGCTGGCGGCCGGGATCTGGCTGGCCGCAGCGATCTTCGCGTAGGGGAACCGGGAGGGCTTCAACTCGCGTTCACCCACCGAGCACTGACAGCGGCCGCGGTGTCGGGTACAACTGTCTGGACGCTAGGTCTCATGGCGTCGACAATCCCGCAACCGCTAAGGAGCACCCATGTCCTCGTCTGATCTGTCCGACCTGTTCGGCGCGCTGTCCACCGTCTTCGGCATCCTCGACGGCTCGTCCGCCCCGACGGGTGGATCGTCGAAGTAGGCATGCTCCACCCCGCCTCCCCGTGGGGCGAACGGGCCTCTGCTGCCACCTAGAAGTGGCGGCAGAGGCCCGATCCGTTTGTCGCCCGGTCAGGTGAGCCGGTACCAGGCGCGGGCGTTGCCGCCGAGGACCGCCTCGAGGTCGTCGCCCACCGCGTCCGCGACGATGTCGAGGTCCGCGGCCTCGAAGGCCCGCCTGGCCCTGGTCCCGGGCAGGTCGGTGCCGAACATCAACGACTCGGGGTTCACGGCGTGGATGCGCCGCAACGCGTCGCCGACGTCGTCGATGGTGGCCCGGCCGAAGCCGGTGGCCTTCACCTTGACGCCGCGGTCGACCAGGTTGAGCAGGTAGGGCAGGCCCCTGGTGGACATGCCGAGATGGTCGATGCTCACGGCGGGCAGCTTCTTGAACACCGGCTCCAGGGACAGCAGCAGCGCCGCGTCCACATAGAACTCCGCGTGCCAGCCCACCAGGTCCCACGCCCGCTGCGCCTGCGTGGCCAGCAGTTTGAGGTCGGTGGCGCTGCGGCGCAGATTGAAACGCAGGGCCCGGACGCCTGCCTTGTCGAGCGCGACGATGTCCTCGTCGGTGGCGTCCTCGGCGAGCTGGGTCACGCCCACCCAGCCGGGGCCGAGCTCTTGCAGCGCGGCGACCAGGTAGGCCTGGTCGGTGCCCTGATACGACGCGGTCACCACCGCGCCGCCGTCCACGCCGAAGCCGTCGACCCGCTTGCGATAGTCGGCGATGGTGAACGGTTCCGGCAGGTAGCCGTCGTTCTCCACCAGCGGGAACCGGGGATCGATGATGTGTACGTGGGCGTCAAACACTGTAAGAGCATGCCTTGTCGGTGACAAAAGTGTGGCGTCCGGCCCGCTCAGCGGGCCGAACGCCACCTCGATCTGAAGAAGCCTACTGCTGCGACGCGCGCAGCATGTCCTCGCGCTCGACGACCTTGATGCGCTCGCGGCCCTCGGGCTCGCCGAGGGAACGCTCGTGGGCGTCGAGGCGGTACCAGCCGTCCCAGGTGGTGAACGGGACCTGCTTGCCCTCGAGGAACGTCACGACCGCGTCCTCCTCTGGCTGCGCTGCGCCCTCGAAGCCGGGGGCGTCCTCGAGCAGGCAGGCGATGGTCTCGTTGGCGTCGCCCTTGGTGTGGCCGATCAGGCCGACCGGGCCGCGCTTGATCCAGCCGGTGACGTAGGTGCCCGCGATGTGGTTGCCGTCCTCGCCGATGACCCGGCCCGCCTCGTTGGGGACGGTCCCGGCCTGGTCGTCGAACGGCAGCTTCGCGATGTTCTGCGACAGGTAGCCGACGGCGCGGTAGACAGCCTGGACGTCCCAGTCGTTGAACTTGCCGGTGCCGCGGACGTTGCCGGTGCCGTCCAGTTCGGTGCGCTCGGTGCGCAGGCCGACGACCTTGCCGTCCTCGCCGAGCACCTCGGTGGGCGACTCGAAGAAGTGCAGGAACAGCTTGTGCGGGCGGTTGCCCTGGTCGCGGATGGCCCAGTCCTGCAGGGTGTTGGCGACCATGTCGACCTGCTTCGAGCCGCGGCGCGCGGCCTCGGAGCCCTCGTCGTAGTCGATGTCCTCGGGGTCGACGATGACCTCGATGGTGGGCGAGTGGTCGAGCTCGCGCAGCTCCAGCGGCGTGAACTTGGCCTGCGCCGGGCCGCGTCGGCCGAAGACGTGGACCTCGACGGCCTTGTTGTTCTTCAGGCCCTCGTAGACGTTCGCGGGGATCTCGGTCGGCAGCAGCTCGTCGCCGGTCTTGGCGAGCACGCGCGCGATGTCGAGGGCGACATTGCCGACGCCGAGCACGGCGACCTTCTCGGCCTCCAGCGGCCAGGCGCGGGGGACATCGGGGTGGCCGTCGTACCAGGAGACGAAGTCGGCGGCGCCGTAGCTGCCGTCGAGCTCGATGCCCGGGATGTTGAGCGCCCGGTCGGCGTTGGCGCCGGTGGAGAAGATGACCGCGTCATAGAAGGTGCGCAGGTCGTCGAGGGTGATGTCGGTGCCGTAGTCGATGTTGCCGAGCAGGCGGACCTGCGGCTTGTCGAGCACCTTGTGCAGGGCGGTGATGATGCCCTTGATTCGCGGGTGGTCGGGGGCGACGCCGTAGCGGATCAGGCCGAACGGTGCGGGCATCCGCTCGAACAGGTCGATCGACACGCCGCGTCCGGAGGCAGTATCGGACTTCATGAGGGCGTCAGCGGCGTAGATACCGGCAGGGCCGGCACCAACGATGGCCACGCGCAGAGGACGGGTCTGAGTCATCGGGAGCGAACTACCTTTTCGATGTGCGGACAGTCGGTCATTTTCGAGCGACCTGCAAGCAGTCGCTAGCGGTCATTTTCGAGCGACCTGCAAGCAGTCGCTAGCGGTTTCGAGCGGTGGTCAGGCCGTTCTCGGGCCCGCCGGTCGGCTTCCAGCTTAGGCTAAGCACACTCCGACCGGTCGTCCGAGGCGGGAGCCCCGAACCGCAACTGTCAATCCTGCGCCCTCCGGCGCCCCACCGCTAGGCAGCCCCCGGTTGGGGGGTCACAACTGTTGCTTGTGTCCCTCACTACGGGATCGGGCGGCGTGTGCGCAATCCTGCCGATCACGCTGAGTGAAACCATTGTCCGGATCCAGTGCTCGCGGCTAGAAATTGCGCTCGTGTCTGCAGTGATCGACGTCGACCCCGATGTCACAGCCCCGGTCGTCCCGACCGTCCCGGCCGCCCGCGCCGGTCGCCGGGACCGGGCGAGTCGATTCGGCCTGCCGGTGCTCTCGGTGCTGGTCTTCCTCGGGCTCTGGCAGCTCGCCGCGGCCAGCGGGATCTGGAACGAGATCTTCGTCCCCTACCCGCGCACCGTGTGGAACGCCGCCGTCGACGCCTCCACCACCCACGACGGGGTCCGCGGCTACCAGGGTTACCTGCTGGTGGAGCACCTGTACATGACGCTGCGCCGCGTCTTTGCGGGCGTCGTGATCGGTGTCGCCGCGGGCGTCGCTCTGGGGCTGGCGATGGGCACCGTGGGATGGGTGCGGCACGTTCTCGAGCCGTGGCTGACGTTCCTGCGGGCGTTGCCGCCGCTGGCCTACTTCTTCCTGCTGGTGATCTGGCTGGGCATCGACGAGGCGCCCAAGATCGCGCTGCTGGCACTGGCGGCGCTGCCTCCTGCGGCCGTCGCGACCACGACGGCAGTGCTCGCGGCACCGGTCACGCTGATCGAAGCGGCGCGGGCGCTCGGTGCCGGCCGAGCCCAGGTGATCCGCGACGTCGTGGTGCCCGCGGCGTTGCCCGAGACCTTCACCGGTGTCCGGCTGGCGGTCGGGATCGCCTACTCCTCCGTGGTTGCGGCCGAACTCTTCAACGGCATCCCCGGTATCGGCGGGATGGTCAAGGACGCCTCGAACTACAACAACACCCCCGTCGTGCTCGTTGGCATCTTCGCGATCGGGTTTTCCGGATTGGTCATCGACGCCCTGCTGCGCGCCGTCGAACGGCGCGCGGTCCCCTGGAGAGGAAAGATATGAAGCACACCCGACGTCCCGTGCGGGCGCTGCTGACGGCCCTCGCGGCCGGAGCCCTCGCGCTGACCGCGGCCGCCTGCTCGGTCGATGCGGCGGGACAGGATGACAGCAAGCCCACCATTCGCGTTGCCTACCAGACCTTTCCGAGCGGCGACCTGGTCGTCAAGAACCAGGGATGGCTGGAGGAGGCGCTGCCGGACTACAACGTGAAGTGGACCAAGTTCGACTCCGGCGCGGACGTGAACACCGCCTTCGTCGCCGGCGAACTCGACTTCGGTGCGCTCGGATCGAGCCCGGTGGCGCGGGGACTGTCGGCGCCGCTGAACATCCCGTATCAGGTGGCGTTCGTGCTGGACGTGGCAGGCGACAACGAGGCACTGGTCGCGCGCAACGGCACCGGCATCGAGACCGTCGCGGACCTGCGCGGCAAGAAGGTCGGCACCGCATTCGCGTCCACCGCGCACTACAGCCTCCTGGCCGCGCTGAACCAGGCCGGGCTGTCCGCATCCGACGTGCAGCTGGTGGATCTGCAGCCGCAGGCCTCGCTCGCGGCGTGGCAGCGCGGCGACATCGACGCCGTCTACACCTGGCTGCCGACCCTCGACGAGCTGAGGAAGGACGGCAAGACGCTGATCACCAGCAGGGAGCTGGCCACGGCGGGCAAGCCGACTCTCGACCTCGGCGTCGTGTCCGCCTCGTTCGCGGCCGAGCACCCGGAGGTCGTGGACGCCTGGCGCACCGCCCAGGCCCGCGCGCTGACCACCATCGCCGACGACCCAGCCACCGCGGCGAAGGCCGTGGCAGCGGAGATCGGCATCAGCGAGCAGGACGCGGCGGGCCAACTCCGTCAAGGCGTGTTCCTGCGGCCCGCGGCGTTGTCCTCGCCGGAATGGCTGGGCGCCGAGGGCGCGCCGGGCAACCTGGCGAACAACCTGCACAGCGCGGCGCAGTTCCTAGCCGAGCAGAAGCAGATCGCGAGTGCGCCCGACCTCGCGACCTTCCAGCGGGCGCTGTACGTGAAGGGCCTTCCCGGTGCCATCCAGTGACGAGCCGGCCATCCGGCTGCGAGAGGTCACCCACGTCTACGGCGCAGGGGCTGCGGCAGTCACCGCGGTCGGCCCGGTCTCGCTGGACGTCCCGGCGGGGGAGTTCCTGGTGCTCGTGGGGGCCTCGGGGTGCGGGAAGAGCACACTGCTGCGGCTGATCGCCGGCTTCGAGGCGGCAACGGCGGGTGCGGTCCGGGTCGCGGGGGCCGATCCCTCGCCCGGGGTGACCTCGAGCGTGGTGTTCCAGCAGCCGCGGTTGTTCCCGTGGAAGAGCGTCGGCGGCAACATCGACGTCGCGCTCAAGTACGCGCGGGTGCCGCGGCAGGACCGGGCGGCCCGCCGGGAGGAACTGCTGGCACGGGTCGGCCTGGACGGGATGGCGGACCGCCAGATCTGGGAGATCTCCGGCGGCCAGCAACAGCGGGTGGCGATCGCCCGTGCCCTCGCCGCGCCGACCCCACTACTGCTGCTCGACGAGCCGTTCGCCGCGCTGGACGCGCTGACCCGTGAACGGCTGCAGGAGGATCTGCGGGCGGTGAGCGCGGCCACGGCACGCACCAGCGTGTTCGTCACCCACAGTGCCGAGGAGGCCGTCTTCCTGGGTTCGCGGATCGTCGTGCTGACCCACAGGCCGGGCCGCATCGCGCTCGACCTGACGGTGGATCTGCCCCGCTCCGGGGTGTCCGCGGACGAGTTGAGGGGTTCCGCCGAGTACGCGGCGCTGCGGACCGAGGTGGGCCGCGCCGTCAAGCTGGCTGCCGCAGCGTGAACGGATTCTCGGCCTGTGAAAAACTGATGCCATGACCTACGCAGGCGACATCACCCCGCAGCAGGCATGGGACCTGCTGCGCGAGCATCCCGAGGCGGTTCTCGTCGATGTTCGCACCGACGCGGAATGGCGGTTCGTGGGTGTTCCCGACACCACCGAACTGGGCAGGCAGCCGGTGCTCATCGAGTGGGTGAGCGTCACCGGGTCCAGGAACGACAACTTCGTGGACCAGCTCAAGGAGGCCGGGATCTCCGGCGGACCTGCGGTCTTCCTGTGCCGATCCGGCCAGCGCTCCATCGGTGCGGCCCAGGCCGCGACCGCAGCCGGCATCGAGCCGTCGTACAACGTCCTCGACGGCTTCGAGGGCGGCATCGACGCGGACGGCCACCGCGGGGCGGCCGGCTGGCGTGCGCTCGGACTCCCGTGGCGGCAGTCGTGAGTGGCATCCCGCAGGGCGGGGCCTTCCACCGCGAGCTCCCGCCGGATGTCGGGCTCGGCACCCTCGGCGTGCGCGGCGGCATCATGCGTACCGGGTTCGAGGAGACCTCCGAGGCGTTGTTCCTCAACTCCGGCTTCGTCTACGAGTCGGCGGGCGCGGCCGAGCAGGCGTTCACCGGGGAGGTCGACCACTTCGTCTACTCCCGGTACGGCAACCCGACCGTGAAGATGTTCGAGGAGCGACTGCGCCTGATCGAGGGCGCGGAGGCCTGCTTCGCCACCTCGAGCGGCATGTCCGCGGTGTTCACGGCGCTCGGCGCGCTGCTCGGCGCGGGCGACCGGCTGGTCGCGGCGCGCAGCCTGTTCGGCTCCTGCTTCGTGGTGTGCAACGAGATCCTGCCGCGCTGGGGCGTGGAGACGGTCTTCGTCGACGGTGAGGACCTCGAGCAGTGGGAGCAGGCGCTGTCGGTGCCGACCACCGCGGTGTTCTTCGAGACCCCGTCGAACCCGATGCAGTCGCTCGTCGACGTCCCGCGGGTCTCGGAGCTCGCGCACGCGGCAGGCGCAAAAGTGGTGCTGGACAACGTCTTCGCCACCCCATTGCTGCAGCGCAGCCTCGATCTGGGCGCGGACATCGTGGTGTACTCCGGAACCAAGCACATCGACGGCCAGGGTCGGGTGCTCGGCGGCGCGATCCTCGGGCCCAAGGACTACATCGAGGGTCCGGTCCAGAACCTGATGCGGCACACCGGTCCCGCGCTGAGCCCGTTCAACGCGTGGACGCTGCTCAAGGGGCTCGAGACGATGCCGGTGCGGGTGCGGCACTCGGTCGACTCGGCGCTCCAGATCGCCCGGTTCCTCGAGGGCCACAAGTCGGTGCGCTGGGTGAAGTACCCGTATCTGGAGTCGCATCCGCAGCACGATCTGGCCAAGCGGCAGATGAGCGGCGGCGGCACCGTCGTCACCTTCGAGCTCGACGCGCCGGACGGCGAGGCCAAGAAGCGGGCCTTCGAGGTGCTCGACGCGCTGCGGGTGATCGACATCTCGAACAACCTCGGTGACGCCAAGTCGCTGATCACCCACCCGGCCACCACCACACACCGTGCGATGGGCCCGGAAGGCCGTGCGGCCGTGGGGCTCACCGACGGCGTGGTCCGGTTGTCCGTCGGGCTCGAGGACACGGCCGACCTGCTGTCGGACCTGGAACAGGCTCTGGGCTGAGCGGCGCCCGCTAGTCGTTGGGGAACACCGCCACTGCCCCGGCTGAGGACTCGATCCGGACCAGGTGCGGGCTGGTGGGGTCCTCGGCAACGGCGGTGGTCACCGCGGCTGCGTCGCGGACGGTCGTCTCCAGGTGGTAAGCGACACCACCGGGCAACCCGATCTCGATGTCGCCGATGGTGTTTCGCACATCGACGGAATCGGGTGGGGTATCCACGTCGATTCGAATGCTGCCGTAGGTGGTGCGGGCCGACAGTTCGGGTGCCGCAATCGCCCCGATCTCGACTGCCCCCTCGGCGGTCTGCGCCCGGACGGGACCGTGGTGCCGCCGTATTGTGACGTCACCGGTGGTGGTGGTTGCCGTCACGGCACCGTGCAGGTCCGTCATCGTGATCGATCCGGCGACGCCCTCCGCCGTCACGTCGGCCCGTGACGGGACCGCTACGGTGACGTCGAGCGAGCATCTCCAGAACTGGCCCTCGGGGCACACGATGTCCACCGCGGCACCGGATTCGCCGACCGTGACCACCGGCGGACCACCGCGATAGGTGCCCGAGGCCGTCACGTACAGGCGGTCATCGGGGCTGGGTGAGATGGTGAGGTCGACCCCACCGACTGGTGCCCGGACCGTCAGTGTGCCGGAGGCATCGCCGGACGCGGTGTGGGAGAACTCGTGCTGGCTTGGCACCCCGAATGAGTACGCAAGGGTTGCGGACGCCGCGCCGCCTGCCCCGACCGCGACGGCGGTCGCGCAGGCGATCGCGGCGATCCGGCGGGAGGTCGCGAGCCTGTTCATGTCGCTCCTAGGTAGCGCAGGACGGCCAGGACGCGCCGATGGTCGGCGGCGTCGTGGTGGAGGCCGAGCTTGCCGAAGATATTGCCGATGTGCTTTTCGACAGCGGCGTGCCCGATCACGAGCGTGGCGGCGATTCCGGCGTTCGACTGCCCCTGCGCCATCGCGGTGAGCACCTCGCGTTCGCGCGGGGTCAGTGTGTCGAGCGTGTCGTTACGCGGCGTGCGTGCCAGGAGTTGTTGAACCACATCGGGGTCGATCACGGTGCCGCCCGCCGCCACCCTCTCGACGGCGTCGATGAAGTCCGCCACGTCGGCAACCCGATCCTTCAGCAGATAGCCGACACCGTCGATGCGGTCACGGAGGAGCTCGGACGCATAGCGTTCCTCGACGTACTGCGAGAGCACCAGGACCCCGACCCGCGGCCACCGCTCGCGGATCACCAACGCCGCTCGCAGCCCCTCGTCGAGGAAAGTCGGCGGCATCCGCACGTCCACGACGCACACCTCCGGTGGCGCCTCGGCGTCGCCGACGGCGCGCAGCAGGGCCTCGGCGTCGCCGACGCTCGCGGTGATCGTCGCGCCGCTGTCGGCGAGGAGACGGCCGATGCCCTCGCGCAGCAACACCGAATCATCGGCCAGCATCACCCGCATGGGACCTCCACGAGGAGTCGGGTCGGCCCACCGGCCGGACTCTCCACCCGCAGGGTGCCGTCCACCCCGCTGAGCCGGTCGGCCAGGCCCGCGAGTCCGCCGCTGGGCAGGATCTGCGCGCCGCCGTCGCCGTTGTCGTCGACGGTGACCCGGATCGCGGACCCGACACGTTTGACGGCGACGGTCGCGCGGGTGGCGTTGGCGTGTTTGCTCACGTTGGTCAGGGCCTCCGAGACGAGAAAGTAGATGTTGGACTCGAGTGCGGCCGACGGTCTTCCCACTCCGGCCAGCTCCGCGGCGACGTCGATGTCGACGGGAACCGCACACAGCGTCGCCACCGAGGACAGCGCAGCATCGAGTCCCCTGTCGGTGAGGATCGGCGGATGCAGTCCACGAGTCAGTGCGCGGATCTCGCCGATGGCGTTCTTCGTTTCCCGGTGGGCGTCGTCGAGCAGCGTGCGAAGCGTCTCGTCCTCGGAAGCCGCCACGCGGGATCGCGCCTGCCCCAGGGAGATCGACACCGATACCAATCGCTGCTGTGCGCCGTCGTGCAGGTCGCGCTCGATGCGCCGTCGGTCTGCCTCAGCGGCATCGATCACCCTGGCGCGGGACTCGGTCAGCTGCGCCATGCGTTCCTGGGTGGTCGAGGCGCCCAACAGCATTCGGGTGCACCACCAATCGGCCCGAGCAAGGGAGGACACGAGCAGCGGGGTGAGCAGCATCAGCCATACCGCGCCGACAGCGCCGACAGCGCCGACGGCCAACATTGCCGGCAGTCCAACAAAGTGCTCTCGCAGCTCGGAATCCCGAGGGTCGGTGAGCAGCCATGCGACGGGAGCCAGCGTCAGGGTCAGGGGTGCGGTGAACAGGGCGGCGACCACGATCGGAAGCAGGACTCCCAGTGGGATTCGCAGGAACCAGTAGGCGAGCGAACGCCACAGTGCCGGGTCGCGGGCTGTCGCGACGAACCGGGCCCGCCGGGTGGGACCGCCGGGACGTTCGGGCTCGGCGATTCGACCGCCGCCGAGGAATCGGACCGCGGCCCGTTGGGCCGCGTCGGCGCCCCGGACCGCCGGAATGGTGCAGGCGAACACGAGGACCCCGAGCAAGGCCATCGGCAGGGTGAGTGCGACGGCGGCGAGGAGGGTGATCAACAGCAGGCCGACGATTCCGGAGAGCACGGCGGACAACAGTGAGAGCACGGCCAGCCACCAGTCGACGCTGAGCCAGGCGCGCAGCGGGTTGCGGCGGATCGGCAACGAACCGGGTGCGGTCACAGTGCTGCCTCTCGCGGTCGGTTCGATGCTTCGATCCCACCATAGGGCCGCGCACGACCGGGGTCTGGCGGGCGGGCCCACGAGCCCTGGTAGGGAAATCCATACCAGGAGTTCGTGGGCGTTCCAGGCAGATTCGGGGGCGGCGCTCGGACAGGCTGGTTCCATGGACATTCCCGACCTGCCGTCGATGGTGACCGGTCTCGGCCGCATGCTCGACGTGGACAACCTGACGTTGGCGCCCGCGCCGCTGCTGTTCGTGGTCGTGGCGGTGTTGTTGGTGGTCGAGTCGGGTTACCTGATCGGACTCGTGTTGCCTGGAAACAGCATCCCGCTGACCCTCGGAATGCTGGTGGCGAGTGGCGCTCTCCACACGGTCCACGCGGTGGTCGTGGTGGCGGTGTCGTCGTGCGCGGGCGCCCAGCTGGCTTTTGCTCGGGCGCGTCGGCACGGGACATGCGTCCTCCCCGAAGTACTCGGCCGCCCACTGCCTGACCGGGTCGCGGCCTGGCAGCGGTGGCTGCACGAGCAGTCGGATTCGAGACCGCGTTCGATCGCCGTTTGCGGTCACATGATCGGCGGCGTGCGGACGCTTGCGCCTCGCGTCCTGGCCGGAACACGTCTTCGCCGAAGCGATTTCACTATGGTGAGCGTTGCCGCAGCCACCCTGTGGGCGATCGCCCTTGTCTCGGTTGGCTCGATTGTCGGCGACAACGAGGTACTGCGGACCGCCTACGGTTTTGCGTGGATTCCAGTGGTGCTCGTCGCGGTGGGGAGCCGGCTTCGCGATAGGTCGCGGCTCTGAGCCGCGGCGTCAGAAGGGGTTTGCCGTCCGCCCGACCAGGTCGGCCACCGACTCGATGACCCGTGTCGGCCGGTACGGGAACATCTCGACCGACGCGCGGGTGGAGATGCCGGTGAGCACGAGGATGGTCTGCAGCCCGGCCTCGAGGCCGGAGACGACGTCGGTGTCCATCCGGTCGCCGATCATCAGGGTATGTTCGGAGTGCGCGCCGATCGCCCGCAGCGCCGAGCGCATCATCAACGGGTTCGGCTTGCCCACGTAGTACGGCTCCCGCCCGGTGGCCCTGGTGATCAGCGCCGCCACCGACCCGGTCGCGGGCAGCGAACCCTCTCGCGACGGTCCGGTCGCGTCCGGGTTGGTGGCGAGGAACCGGGCGCCGCGCTCGATCAGTCGGATGGCGGTGGTGATCGCCTCGAAGGAGTAGGTGCGGGTCTCGCCCAGCACCACGTAGTCCGGATCCCGATCCGTTAGCACGTACCCGATGTCGTGCAGGGCGGTCGTGAGCCCGGACTCGCCGACGACGTAGGCGCTGCCGTTCGGGCGCTGGGTGCGCAGGAAGGTCGCCGTGGCCAGCGCCGAGGTCCAGATCGCCTTCTCGGGGATGTCGAGACCGGTCTGCACCAGGCGGGCGCGCAGGTCGCGGGGAGTGCGGATCGAGTTGTTGGTCAGCACCACGAACGGGGTGCCTGCCGCCTGCAGCTCGGCCAGGAACTCGTCGGCCCCCGGGATCAGGTGGTCCTCGTGGACGAGGACGCCGTCCATGTCCATGAGGTAGGTCCAGCCGGTGGTCTGCTCGTCGGTGGTCACGGGTCAATTGTGACCCGTGCGCGCCCCTCCCGTGTTTGTCGCCGAGTCCGGACGGTCGTCAGAATCGGCGGACCTGGTTGATCGGGGGTAGTTCGGACAGCGGGGTCAGCCCGATGGGCACGCCTGCTCCGTAGGCATTGAAGACCTGCCCGAAGCCGGCGTAGATGCCGACGTGGTCGTTCACGGTGCGGAAGGTGATGATGTCGCCGGGCGCCATCGCCCATGCGGGGACGGAGTTGCCTGCCCACGCCTGCTGCTGGCTGACTCGCGGCAGCTGCACCCCGGCCTGTCGGAACGCCCACTGGGTCAGGCCGGAGCAGTCCCAGGCGTTGGGGCCGGTGCCGCCCCAGAGGTAGGGCTTCCCGGTCTGGGTGGTGGCCGCCGCCAGCGCGATGAGACCAGCGGGGCTCGGGACGGGCAGGGCGAACTCGGAGCTGCCCGCGCTCCCGGAGCTGCCGGGCTGGGCCAGGGCCGGTGCGACGGGCAATGTCACGAGGCAGGCCGCCAGCGCTGTCCCGGCGAGTGCCCTGCGTAGGTACTTCCCGGATCTGCCGTTCGTTGTCGATGGGGTCACGGAAATGTCCTCCTCGGTGGGGCACCTGGGAATGGATCTCTGACACCTTGGATCACAGAACAGTCGCGGAGTGTTACAGGTCACTGCACAGTGTGGCCCACAGCGCAACAGTCCGGGGGCGAACCGGCGCGGATTCGACACCAGTGCGCCGGCCGGTGCGAAGATCACCCCGTGGCGGAAATCGAGCGGCCCGATGAGCGGTTCACCCTGGCGAGCGAGCGGACGTTCCTGGCGTGGATGCGGACCTCGCTCGGGTTCCTGGCCGGTGGTATCGCGATGGTCCACCTGGTGCCCGACTTCAGCACCGGGTGGGTGCGCACCCTGCTCGGGCTCATCCTGATCCTGCTGTCCGTGGCCGCCTCGCTGGTCGGGATGCGGCGCTGGCTGCAGGTCCGGCATGCGCTCGAGCGCGGCGCGCCGATGCCCGAGGCCAGGGAGTTGTGGCTGTTCGCGGTCGCCGTGTCGCTGGTCGCGGGGTTCACCGTGGTGGTGACAGTGATCGGCGCGCTATGAGCGGGCGGCGCCGAGGCGAACCCGACCCCCCGTGGCGGGCCGAGAATGTCCCGTGCATAGTGAGTCTCGGTTGTGACGGGTAGCACTCGCTAGGAGGAACGGTGGCTCTCAAGCTCGGGTACAAGGCTTCTGCGGAGCAGTTCGGGCCGCGCGAGTTGGTGGAACTCGCCGTCCTGGCCGAGGCGCACGGCCTCGACAGCGCGACGGTGAGCGATCACTTCCAGCCGTGGCGGCACAATGGCGGGCACGCGCCGTTCTCCCTCTCCTGGATGACCGCGGTCGGCGAGCGCACCACCACCCTGCAGCTGGGCACCTCGGTGATGACCCCGACCTTCCGCTACAACCCGGCCGTCGTGGCCCAGGCGTTCGCGACCATGGGCTGCCTGTACCCGGGACGCATCATGCTCGGCGTCGGCACCGGTGAGGCCCTCAACGAGATCGCCACCGGCTACCAGGGCGAGTGGCCGGAGTTCAAGGAGCGGTTCGCGCGGCTGCGCGAGTCGGTGCAGCTGATGCGCGCGCTGTGGACCGGCGAGCGCACCGACTTCGAGGGCGAGTACTACCGCACCACCGGCGCCTCGATCTACGACGTGCCCGAGGGCGGCATCCCGGTTTACATTGCGGCAGGCGGACCGGTCGTCGCGCGGTACGCGGGTCGAGCGGGAGACGGCTTCATCTGCACCTCCGGCAAGGGCATGGACCTCTACACCGAGAAGCTGATGCCCGCCGTGGCCGAGGGCGCGGAGAAGGTCGGGCGCGACGTCGCCGAGATCGACAAGATGATCGAGATCAAGATCTCCTACGACACCGACCCCGAACTGGCTCTGGAGAACACGCGGTTCTGGGCGCCGCTGTCGCTGACGCCCGAGCAGAAGCACTCCATCGAGGACCCGATCGAGATGGAGGCGGCCGCGGACGCGCTGCCGATCGAGCAGGTCGCCAAGCGGTGGATCGTCGCCTCCGACCCCGACGAGGCTGTCGAGCAGGTCAAGCAGTACACCGACGCGGGCCTGAACCACCTGGTCTTCCACGCCCCCGGTCACGACCAGCGCCGGTTCCTGGAGCTGTTCGAGCGCGACCTGGCACCGCGGCTGCGCAAGCTCGGATAGCGCGGGCCGGACCGGCGGGCGGGCGCACTAGGCTTGCCGGTCATGGATGCCAGCGACGAGGTCATGGAAGCAGCACGCCGGATCGGGGCGGTGTTCGGCGGGTTGCCGCAGGTGCTGCGATTCCGGGCCGCGGTCGACGAAGACTCCGACGGCGAGACCCCGGACGAGGTGTCGATCGCCGTCGGGGACGGTTGCCCGGGTCCGGGTTACGCCTCGTACGCGACGCTGGACATGTCCCGCTTCCCGACGAATGTCACCACCGACGACGGCCGTCCGATCCGCACCGAGTTGGTCACGGTGGGGCGCGCCGACTACCGGGCGCTGGCCGACGTGCTCGCGCAGTGCGCCTTCGCGGTGGGGTCCGGCTCGTTCCACCTGACGCCGAACTGCATCATCCCGAACGCGATCCGCGAGGTGGACCCGGCGCGGTCGATGAAGCACCTGCTCCTGGTGGTGCCGTTCATCTGGCCGGACCTGGAGATCCTGGTCGACACCGAGGAGAGCGTCGACACCTGGCTGCAGGCGGTGCCGATCAGCGACAGCGAGCTCGAGTTCTCGGCCGCCAACGGGACCGATCAGCTTTTCCGGCGGCTCGAGGAGGCAGGCGCGGACGTGTCGGACATCGATCGCGCGCCGGTGTTCTGACGCGCGGGCAGGCTCAGCCGGGCGTGCGCGACCAGCGCCGCGGCCGCCGAACTGGCCGGGCCGTCCGAGCGCCAGGCAAGCGCGATGCGGCCGCGTAATCCGGGTCGGGTGATGGTGACGGCCCGCAGCGCACTCGCGTGCGTGTCCGCGACCGTCGTCGGCAGGATGGCCACCCCGAGCCCACGCGCCGCCAGCCGTGCCAGGATGTTCGGGTCGCTCGCCTCGAACGCGACGCGGGGTGTGAATCCGGCTCGGGCGCAGGCGTTGTCGAGGGCCGTGCGGAGGCCGGTGCCGCGGGGCAAGGCGATCAGTTCGCGGTCGCACAGCGCCTCGAGAGTGATGGTGTCGCGGGCGGCCAGTGGGTCGCCCGGCGGGGCCGCGGCGACGAACGGCTCGTCCACGAGGACGTGAACGGACACCCCCGGTGGTGGCGGTCCGGCCAGCCCGACGAGCGCGACGTCGAGCCTGCCCTCGCGCAGCGCGCCGAGTAGCCGCGCGGAGGTGTCCTCCGAGAGCGAGATGCCCACGCCGGGGTGCTCGGCGTGGAAGCCGGCCAGCATGTCCGCCACGGTGACCGTCGGGCCTGCGGTGACCATTCCGACCGACACGTGCCCACGAATCAGTCCGGCCAGCTCGTCGACGGCGGCCCGCGCCCCAGCCACCGCGGCGAGGGCGGCCCTGGCGTGGGGGAGCACCGCTTCTCCCGCGGCGGTCGGCCGGACGGTACGGCCCGAGCGGTCCAGCAGTTCCTGTCCGAGTTCCCGTTCGAGCCGGCGGATCTGCGCGCTGACGCCCGGCTGGGCGACGTGCACCCGCTCGGCGGCCCGGGTGAAATTCGACTCCTCGACGACCGCGACGAAGTACTCCAGTTGGCGAAGTTCCATAACCAGAGATTCTAGCTACGAGACAAACCAGTTCTTGGACTTATCGCTGCGGTCCTCGCAGGATGGAGTGGTCAGGCACATCAGCTCCGCGCGGAGCGAGAACGAGGGAGACCGCGATGACCGCAGTACGCGAAAAGGCAACCACCCCAGAGGATCTGGCCAGGATGTTCGTCGAACGAGCCAATGCAGGCGACGCGGCCGGGATCGCCGAGCTGTACGAGCCCGATGCCGTGCTGGCCTTCCCTCCTGGCAGTGAGACCGTGGGGCGGGAGGCGATCCGTGCCGTCATCGAGCAGCTCCTGGCGAACCGGCCGCACTTCGAGGTCGAGGAGCCGATGCCGACGGTGCGCAGCGGGGACCTCGCGATGACCTCCACCCGGCCGGCGGACGACACCGGTGGTCGGGTGCAGGTGGTGCGTCGTCAGCCGGACGGGAGTTGGCTGCGGGTCATGGACCGCCCGGAGGCCCGCGGCTGAGTCGCTCACAGACGACGTTCAGGCCGCGGATCGACCGGAATCACGATCGGCGGCCGCAGCTCGCGCCGCACCGAGTACTCCGCCTCCCCGTGCAGCAGTTTCTCGCCGCCGGGAACGGACAGGTCCACGGACACCGCACCGGCCTCGCAGTCGACGGAGTCGATGGCCCCGAGCCGCACCGCGACCGCCGTCTCACACATGCCGAAGGCGATCCGCAGGTCGAACCCGATCCGGGCGACCTCGGTGCCGTCGATGAGCAGCGCGACCTCCGGCCGGTGCTCGGAGATGACGCGGTAGGGATCGACCAGCATCACCACCTCCTCGCGGCCGGGCGCGGCCGCTGTGACGCGCGCGGCCTCGGCGAGGGCCCGGTACTTCTTCAGCCCGGCCAGCAGCAGGGGGCAGGGGTCCTGATCGAGGAAGCGCAACGCGGTGGACAGGATGCGGCTGTCGATCAGCCGTAGCGCCGAGCGCGGCACCGCCCGGGTGGTGGACACCCGGTCCGGGGTCATCCCGGTCGGCGGCAGGTGGGGCTTCATGCGCGAGGTCAGGGCGTCGTCGGACTGCTGCCCGAACACCGTGGCGCGCAGGGTCGATCTGGTCACGATCTCAGTTCTGGTCACGGCCGTTCTCCTCGATGAACTGGTGGCCGGCGTCCTCCCTGGGCTCGAGACGCACGGCATGGCCGTGCATCTGCCCCGGCGGCGGCTCGACCGCGACGACGGGAGGCGCAGGCTTCGGTTGGGTGTCGACGTGTTCGGTCGGCCACCGCCGGACTCTCCGGGCCCGCACCGCGACCCCGGCACCCGCGGCCGCGGCGACGGAGGTCAATCCGACCGCGGCGATCATGGCGACCTGCGGGGAGTCGGCCGAGCCGGGCGTGCCGTTCTCGTCGGTGGTCGACGGACCACGACCGGGCGTGAGAGTCGGACCCGGTTCGGACTGTCCCCCTGTCACGGTTCCTCCCGCGGGCGCACCGGTCGGGCCCGGCGCCGGCGTCGACGCATCGTGCTGCGAGCCGCGGGCGCCGGTGTTCGGCGTCATCTCGGCGGTGCCGGTGACATCTGTCGATGCGGGGCCCGGCCGTCCCGGCGCGGGCGGGACGGGTGCCACCGGGGGTGGTTCGGGTGCGGGTGGGACCGGCGGTGGTTCGGGTGCGGGTGGGACCGGGGGTGGTTCGGGTACGGGTGGGACCGGCGGCACCGGAAGTGGTTCGGGCACGGGTGGGATCGGCGGCAGCGGGGGGAACTCGAGGTCGCCTGGCCCCGGCACATCGGGCAATTCGGGGAGGGCTCGCACCGGCAGCGCGGCGGACCGCTGTTGCGGCGCAGCCTCGGACTCTGGCGAGAACAGGCCGAGCGCCAGTGTGACAACGGCGACAGCCAGCACGGACGCCATCGACCAGGATGTAGTTCGCATCGATACTCATCCCCTGGGGCCAGATCACATGATCGGGCCTGAGTAAGACATTGCCACCGGGTTCCGGACCGGGCACGCGTAGTCGACTACCCGAGTCCGGCGCGGCCGTGGCGAGTGGCTGTGGCCGACGGCGGACCGCGATCCGCACCATTAGGGTGGACGCCATGGCATCCGCGGAGTCGGCAGTCTCGAGCATCTACATCGCCTCCCCAGAGGGCGATACCGGGAAATCGACCATCGCGCTCGGCGTGCTGCAGATGCTCAGCGGCTCGGCCGCCCGGGTGGGGGTGTTCCGGCCGATCGCGCGTTCCACCGACGAGCCGGACTACATCCTGGAGTTGCTGCTCGACCACACGTCCGCGGATCTCAGCTATGAGCAGTGCCTCGGCGTCACCTACGAGCAGGTGCACGCCGATCCGGAGCTGGCGCTCAGCGAGATCGTCTCGCGCTACCACGATGTCGCGGAACAGTGCGATGCCGTGGTGATCATCGGCAGCGACTACACGGACGTCGCCAGCCCGAGCGAGCTGAGCTACAACGCCCGGATCGCGGTGAACCTGGATGCACCGGTGCTGCTCGCGCTCCGCGGGTCGGGTCGGACCCCCGACGAGGTGTTGCAGCTGGCGCAGATCTGCGCGGCCGAGCTGCGCGCCCAGCACGCCCACCTGGTTGGCATCGTCGCGAACCGCTGCGACCCCGCCCGGCTCGGCGAGGTGACGACGGCACTGGAGCCGATGGCGGTGCCCGCATGGACCCTGCCCGAGATCCCGCTGCTGGTCGCGCCGACCATGGGTGAGCTGCTGACCGCGGTCGACGGCGAGCTGTACAGCGGGGATCCCGAGCTGCTGCAGCGGGAAGCGCTGCGGGTGATGGTCGGCGGGATGACCGCCGAGCACATCCTCGAGCGGCTGTCGGAGGGCGTGGTGGTGATCGCCCCGGGCGATCGGTCCGACGTGCTGCTCGCGATGGTCAATGCCCATGAGGCGGAAGGTTTTCCGTCGCTCGCCGGGATCATCATGAACGGCGGCATCGCGCCGCACCCCGCCATCGCGAAGCTCGTCGCCGGCCTCAAGCCGCGGTTGCCGATCCTCACCACCGACCTCGGGACATTCGACACCGCCAGCGCGGCCGCGCAGGCCAGGGGACGTGTCGGGGTCGGCTCGCAGCGCAAGGTGGACACCGCGCTGAGCCTGATGGAGCAGCGTGTGAACGCGGCCGACCTGCTGGCCCGACTCGAGGTCGCCAGGCCCGAGGTGGTGACCCCGCAGATGTTCGAGTACCAGTTGATCGAGCGGGCCAGGGCGGACCGCAAGCACATCGTGCTGCCGGAGGGGGACGACGACCGGATCCTGCGGGCGGCCGGACGGTTGTTGCAGCGCAAGGTCGCCGACCTGACCATCCTCGGGGAGGAGGGCCCGGTGCGCAGGCGCGCCGCTGAGCTCGGCGTCGACCTGAGCGCGGCCACGGTGCTCGACCCGACGAACTGCGAGTACACCGATCAGTTCGCCCAGGAGTACGCCCGGCTGCGGGCGCACAAGGGGATGACCGTCGAACGTGCCCGCGAGGTGATGGCCGACATCTCCTACTTCGGAACGATGATGGTGCAGTTGGGGATCGCGGACGGCATGGTTTCCGGTGCCGCGCACACCACAGCGCACACGATCCGGCCGTCGTTCGAGATCATCAAGACCGCGCCAGGTGTCTCGACCGTCTCGAGCATCTTCCTGATGTGCCTGGCCGACCGGGTGCTGGCCTACGGCGACTGCGCGGTCGTGCCGGACCCGACGTCGGAGCAGCTGGCGGACATCGCGATCTCCTCGTCGCAGACCGCGGCCCAGTTCGGCATCGACCCGCTGATCGCGATGCTGTCGTATTCGACCGGCGACTCGGGCTCCGGCGCGGAGGTGGACAAGGTCCGGGAGGCAACGGTCCTGGTCCGCGAGCGGCGGCCGGACCTGTTGGTGGAGGGGCCGATCCAGTACGACGCGGCCATCGAGCCGACGGTGGCGAGCACGAAACTGCCCGATTCGAAGGTGGCTGGCCGGGCGACGGTGTTCGTGTTCCCCGATCTGAACACCGGGAACAACACGTACAAGGCGGTGCAGCGCAGCGCGGGGGCCGTCGCGGTCGGCCCGGTCCTGCAGGGCCTGAGGAAACCGGTCAACGACCTGTCCCGCGGCGCGCTGATCCAGGACATCGTCAACACGGTCGCCATCACGGCGATCCAGGCGCAGGGCGTCGAAGAAGGGGGTCAGCGGTGAACGGTCCGGTGCTGGTGATCAATTCGGGCTCGTCCTCGATCAAATACCAGCTGATCGACCCCGACGGCGGCGAGGCCATCGCCTCGGGGCTGGTCGAACGGATCGGCGAGCCGGACGGGGTCATCGGGCACCGGCAGGGCGGCATCGACAGCGAGCATCGCGGTCCGATCGCCGACCACGCGGAGGGCCTGCGGCTGGCCTTCGCGATGTTCGCGGAGGCGGGCATGGATCTGACGACGGCGGGCATCGCCGCCGTCGGTCACCGCGTGGTGCACGGCGGCGAGGTGTTCTACCGGCCGACCCGGATCACCGCGGACGTCATCGCCGAGATCTCCCGGCTGTCCGCCCTTGCCCCGCTGCACAATCCGGCGAACGTGGTCGGTATCGAGAGCGCGATGCGGGTGTTCCCCGACGTCCCGCACGTCGCGGTCTTCGACACCGCCTTTTTTCACACGCTGCCCGCGGAGGCCCGGACCTACGCCATCGACGCCCAGGTGGCGGCGGCACACGGGGTGCGCCGCTACGGATTCCACGGCACCTCGCACGAGTACGTCTCCGGCCGGGTGGCCGAGGTGCTCGGCCGGGACAATGCCGAGCTCAACCAGATCGTGCTGCACCTGGGCAACGGGGCCTCGGCCTCGGCCATCGCGGGCGGCAGGGCGATGGATACCTCGATGGGGCTGACCCCGCTCGAGGGGCTGGTGATGGGCACCCGCAGCGGCGACATCGACCCGGGCATCGTGATGCACCTGCGGCGCAGCGCGGACCTGGACGTGGACGCCATCGACGACCTGCTCAACCGCGGGTCCGGGCTCAAGGGCCTGTGTGGGGTCAACGACTTTCGCGAGCTCCGCCGCCTCATCGCCGACGGCGACGAGGCGGCCCGGCTCGCCTACGACGTCTACATCCACCGGCTGCGCAAGTACATCGGCGCATACCTGGTGACCCTGGGCAGGGTCGACACCATCACATTCACCGCCGGGGTGGGCGAGAACGCGGTCGAGGTCCGCGCCGACGCGCTCGCCGGTCTCGAGTCGCTCGGAATCGAGATCGACCTCGAGCGCAATGTGGCGAAAGACCGTTCCGCCCGGGTGATCTCGACGGACTCGTCGCGGGTCACGGTGCTGGTGGTGCCGACAAACGAGGAGTTGGCCATCGCCAGGGCCGCGCGTAGCTTCGCCCCGGATGGCGCGGTCGAGCAAGGGCAGCGATGATTTTCGGCCGGCTCGCGGGTCTATACCCCTGAAGCCCACCAGAGACGAACAACAACCGAAGAGGAGCGAGTCCCATGCGCATCGTTATCAGCGAGTTCATCAGCTTGGACGGCGTCGTGCAGGCACCGGGTGGACCCGAGGAGGACACCGACGGTGGATTCGCCCACGGCGGCTGGTCGCACCCGTTCTTCGACCCGGAGGTGGTCGGCGGTGCGTTCGATGATGCGTTGAGCAAGGCCGAGGCGCTGCTGTTCGGACGCCGGACGTGGCAGACGATGGCGGGGGCGTGGCCCGAGCGGGCCGGTGACCCGTTCGCCGACAAGATGAACGCGATCGCGAAGTACGTCGTGTCCGACTCCCTGGGCGAGGACGAGCTGACGTGGGAGAACACTACGCGGATCACCGGCGACGAGGCCGTTGCCCGTATCCGGGAGCTGCGCGCGACCGAGGGCGGCGACCTGGTGGTCATGGGCAGCCCCACCCTGGTGCGAACCCTCCTGCAGGAGGGCCTTGTCGACGAGCTCCGACTCATGGTGATGCCGGTGCTGCTCGGCGGCGGGAAGACGATCTTCCCCGACGGCGGCAAGCTGAACAGCCTCGAGTTGGTCTCCACCGCCATCAGCCCCGCGGGTGTGCACGTCTGCACCTACCGGCCGGTCACGGAGGGCTAGATGCGCGGTGGTCCCCGTCCGATCGGGCGGGGACCGCGCGATGTCCGCTCAGATCAGGCTCTTGGGCCGGATCGAGTTGGCGAGGTCCACGAGTGCGTACCGGTGCCTGCGGTGTTCGGCGTTGCGCGCGAGGGCGCGTAGCCCGGCCTCGGTGCCCGCGCGCAGTCCCCGCTCGGTGAACGCGACACCGAGGATCGGTTCGTGTTCGGATTTCGCGACATTGCCGAGCAGCACCCAGTCCAGCGCGGTGCCGAGCACCAGCGTGCGCATCTGCAGGGCCCGGCCCTCGTTGGGCGGCAACGCGTTCACCCGGCGGGCGGCCTCCCGGATCGCGGTCTCGCGGATCTCCTCGATCGGCCCGCTGGAGAGGAGGGTGAGCACCGAGGTCATCCGGGCGACGTTGAAATGCCGTGAGCTCGGCGGCACCTGATCGAGGGCCGCGATCGCACCGGTGATGTCGCACTTGTCGGCCAGCTGCCTGCCTAGCCCGAAGGCGGCGCTGACCATGCTGCGGTCCGTGCGCCAGACCGTTCGGTAGTACTTCTCGGCGAACCTGCGCCACTGCTCGGGTTGGTCGGTGTCCCAGTGCTGCAGAATGAGTTCCGCGGTGGCGGCCAATGCCAGCTTCGGGGCCAACTCGCCGGGGAGCGCCTCGAGCACGGACTCGAATTGGCTCATCGCCTGCTCGTACTCGGCGCCGAGCAGGGAGGCCATGCCGCCGTACCAGTCGACCCGCCAGTTCGATCCCTTTGCCGCGCTGAGTGAACCGAGCACCCGAGACGCCTCGGTCCCGTCGCCGAGGTCGAGGTGCGCCTTCGCCTCGGCCAGCGCGATCTCGGCGGTGAACCCCGCGCTGCCGTCCACCGTTCGCTCGAGCCCGTTCGCCCTGGCGTGGCGGATGGCGTCCAGGGTCTGATCCGGCTCGGCGTGCACCGCGGCCGCGAGCAGGGCGGCGCTCGGGTCGGACGGGTTGATCAGCGGAACGGCGAGCGCGGCCGTGATGTCGCGTCCCGACATGGTCGGCTCGTGCTTGCGGCCGTCGACATAGACATCTGTCTGCCGCACAGCCTCCTCGGTGCCGAAGGTGGTGCGTTGTGGGCTGAACAGTTCGGAGAGCCCCGGACGCTCCTCGTTGGTCTGCTGGGCCAGGGTCTCACGGAGCACCCCGGTGAGCTGGCTGGCCATCTCCTCCGCGGAGCTGAACCGGTGGTCGGGATCGGGGGCGGTCGCCCGCAGCAACAGCCGATGGAAGGACTCGTACTCGGCGATCAGTGGTGCCTGCTCGGGATCGGGCAGTCCGTCGAGGTATTTGCCTTTGGCGGAAGGCATCTGGAGGCTGAGCACGGCGAGGGTCCGGCCGACTGTGTAGATGTCGGAGGCGACGGTCGGACCGGTCCTGAGGATCTCCGGCGCCTGGTACCCCGGAGTGCCGTAGAGGTAGCCGTAGTCCTCGATGCCTGCGACCGCGCCCAGGTCGATCAGCTTGAGCTGATCGTCGGTGATCATGATGTTCTCCGGCTTGAGGTCGTTGTAGACCAGGCCAACCGAATGGAGGTAGCCGAGTGCGGGCAGGATCTCGAGCACGTAGGCCATCGCCTGTTCGACCGGAATCCGTTCCGGCCGTTGGTGAGTGCTGAGTACGTCGCGGAGCGAATGCCCGGCGACGTACTCCATGACGATGTACCCCATCGGGCTGCCATCGGGCCGAGGATGCTCGACGAAGTTGTAGATCTTCACGATGCTCGGGTGCGTCACCTCCGCCAGGAACTGCCGCTCGGCGAGCGCGACGGCCTGCGCCTCGGCATCCCCGAAGTGCAGCAGGCCCTTGAGCACCACCCAGCGATCGCTGACGTTGCGGTCGATCGCGAGGTAGATCCAGCCGAGCCCGCCGTGCGCGATGCAGCCCTGCACCTCGTACTGACCGGCGACCAGATCGCCCGGACCGAGCAGCGGGGTGAAGTCGAAGATGGTGCCGCAGGAGGGGCAGATGCCCGCGGACGCCGCGGGTTCGGAGTGGCCCTTGCGGCCGACCGGCTTTCCGCACTTCCAACAGAACCGCTTTTTCTCTGGCACGACGGGGTCGACCATCACCGCGTCGGCGGGCTCGACGGCGCTGACCGGCGGGACCTCGACCAGCCCGGCGCCGAGGCGGCGGCGCACGCTCGTCCGCGACCGTTGCGAGCGACTCCCGCGTCCGGTGGTGCGGGCGGGCGCGGTCGATTCCGGTGCGGTCGCCTGGGTGCGGCCGGACGCTTCCGGAGCGGAGGCCTGGGTCCGGCCGGAGACATCCGGTGTGGAGGCCTGGGTGCGGACCGACGGCTCCGGCATCGACGCCTGGGTCCGCATCGACCGCTCGGTCGAGGCGATCGGCGGCTCCGGGACCGGCGGCTCCGGTCCCGGATCTCCCTGCGTTCCAGCCATTGTCTCCGCTTTCAGTCCAGGTAGTGCGGGACCGGTGGGCCCGGCGACGGCCCGAGTACTCTCAGCCACCGATCGTAGATCCGATTCCAGGTGCCGTCCCGGCGCATCCGCTCCAGGCTGCCGTTGACCATCCGCACCAGGTCGGCGTCCGACTTGTTGATCCCGATCCCGTACGGTTCCGAACTCAGGCTCTCGCCCACGATCTCCAGGTACGGGTCCTGTGCCGCCAGGCCGGCCAGGATCGAGTCGTCGGTGCTCACCGCGTCGACCTGACGCTGCTGCAACACCACCAGGCAGTCGCCCCAGTTCGGGACCGTCACCACGGTCGCCCCGGGTTGAACCAGCTGGATGCGATCGACGGAGGTGGTGCCTTCGGCCGCGCAGACCCGCTTGCCCGCCAGATCGACGGCGCCGGTGATGCCCGACCCCTTGACCGCCAGCACCCGCTGCTGTGCCTCGAAGTACACCGTGGAGAAGTCGACCTTCTCGCGGCGCTCGCAGGTGATCGTCATCGTCTTGACCACCGCGTCGACCGTGCTGTTCATCAGCGCCGGGATGCGGCCTGCGGAGGGCAGGATCCGGAACTCCACCCGGTTCGGGTCACCGACCAGGTCGCGCGCCAGTTCGCGGGCGATGTCGGCGTCGAAGCCCTCGATGGCGCCCGTCGCCGGATCGCGGAAGCTGAAGAGGTTGCTGCCGGTGTCGAGACCGACGATGAGCCTGCCCCTTGCCTGGATCTCGGCGAGGGAGGCGCTCGGCGGCGGCGGCTCGGGTGGGACGCCGGGGAAGGGACGCAGGCTCGCCGTGGGGTCCCCGCAGTTCGCCTTGTTCGTCGGGGGTCCCGTCGGACGCGGTGCGATCGTGGCCCCCTCGGGCAGGGGAGGTTCGGTGTAGCCGCCGGTGTCCGCGACGATGCCCGTCGCGGCCTGCGTGCAGCCGGCCGTCATCAGCGACGCGGCGACGAGCAGGACGGCCCCAGCGGTCCGCAACCCCGATCGCGTCGGGCGCCGCCCGGCCGATCCGGATGCAGGTCTCGTCACTGGTACTCCCGAAGCCGTGGCCACAGTCCGACCCCGACCCCGGCCGCGGCCACCGCGGAGAGCACGAGCGCACCGGTTCCGAGGCCGTACAGGGTCGAGTGGGCGCGGTCGATATCGGCGCGCAGCTCGCTGCGGGTCGTCATGATGGCGTCGTCGAGCGCGGCGTCGGCCCTGGCGAAGTGTGCCGTCGAGTCGTCCTCGCCGGGGCCGGTGACCACGGCAGCGGCCCCGGCCCAGTCGCCGTTGTCGAGCAGGCGCTGCACCCGCTCGTGCGCGGCGGACCAGTCCTTCCCTGCCTCGGCGGCTCGGTTGACCAGTTCGGTGGCCACCTTCACGCGGCCGTCGTTCGGGTACTCGGTCAGGATCTCTTCGAGGCGTGCCAGGTGCGTGCCGAACGCCTGCGCGTAGCCGCCCTTCACGTCGCGGCGGACGAGGCCGAGGGTCTCGTCGGCCCTGGCCTGCTGCGCGAGGATGCGCCCGGTGGTCAGCTGCATCAGCGGCCGGGCGCCCTGCTCCAGGGCCCGTCCGGTGGACGTCGAGGAGATCAGCCCGGCGATCAGCAGCCACCCGAGCAGCGCGGCGATCGCGACGGCGGACAGGATCAGTCCCGGGTTCAGCATCCGCCGGGTCCATCCGGCGAGCAGGACCAGGCCGACAACGAGGGCGATCAGCGACAGCAGGAGCAGGCCGATCGCCAGCCAGGGCGGGGTGGCGAACTCGTCCTGGTTCTGCACGACGGCCTCCGCCTGCTGGCCGTGCAGTTCCTCGGCGATCGGGAGCAGGGTCGACTGCATCATGGACGAGGCCTCGCGCAGGTACGCCGTGCCGACGGGGTAGCCGCTGCGGTTGTAGGACCGGGCCGTCTCGATCAGGCCGGTGTAGACCGGGAGCCCGGTGGACAACTCGGTGAGCAGACGCTGACCCGACGCGTTCGTCTCGATGATGCCGCTCGAAGCCCCGATCAGGTCGGCGGCCGCCTCACCGATCGACTGCGTGTACCGGTCGCGGACCACGGCCGGTTCGATGCCGCCGAAGATGAACGCGGTGGTGGCCGCGGCGTCCGCGATCGAGAGGGAGCTGTAGAGGTTCTGGGTGGCGTTCGCCTGGGGCTCGACCTGGTTGAGCAGCGTGTCGAGGGTGCGCTGCCGGTCCGCGACCTGGATAGCGGCGACGGTGCCCGCGACGAGTGCCACCACGATCAGCGCGGTCCCGAGCGCGAGCAGCTTGGCGGGGGTCGTCCTGAGGAACTCGGACAGCCGGGTGTATCGGCCCTGGGGATCGGCAGACCCGACGGACCGCGGCGCGAGATCATCGCCGAGCGGTTCCGTCGACGGTGATTCCCGAACGGCCACCACGCACCCTTCCCAGCTGGCCCGGATGCCAGTCAAGGGGGAGCATATAAGCAGTAACTGAGCTTTGTTGTGCGTGACTGGCCTAAGTTCGGTCGTGAACGAGTTGACGAGGCGCGAGGGACCGCGTGGGGTGCGACGTGGCCGGATGTGGGGCAGGTGAACGAAGTCGATGCGTGGTGACGGGGACGGCTGGGCCAGGAGCGATGACGGAATTCGGCATTGGGGCAAATTCGGCGCGGCGGGGCTGCTGCTCCGCGCTCCCGCGGCCGACGGAACCCCGACCGTGCTCCTGCAGCACCGCGCCCAGTGGAGTCATCAGGGTGGCACCTGGGCGCTGCCCGGCGGTGCCCGCGACAGCCACGAGTCGACCGTCCACGCCGCCATCCGCGAGGCTGAGGAGGAGGCCGGCATCCCCGGCTGCGAACTGCGGGTTCGTGCGGAACGGGTGACCTCCCGCGCCAGCAGCGGGTGGAGCTACACGACGGTGATCGCCGACGCGGCCGGTCCGCTGACGACGGTGCCGAACGGTGAGAGCACGGAACTGCGCTGGGTGCCCGAGGACGAGGTGTCGGGGTTGCTGCTGCACCCGGGTTTCGCGGCGAGCTGGCCGCAGTTGCGGAGCACCCCGGTCCGGCTGCTGCTGGACACCGCGAACGTGCTGGGTTCGCGGCCGAACGGCTGGTGGCGGGACCGGGCGGGGGCGACCGGCGAACTGCTCGCCGCGCTGGCCGCGACGCTGCCGAGGACCATCGAGCTGCCGGATGGCGGATTCGGCTGGCTGCCGCGGATCGAGGCCGTCCTGGAGGGTCAGGCGCGCACCGTCACCGCGGTGGACGCCCGGGTGCCCGTGCACGTGGCCGCGGGCAGCGGGGACGACGAACTGGCCCTGCTGGCGGGCGCGGGCACTGAGCTGGCGATGGCCGCGGGTGGCGGCGTCGGACACCCGGCCTTCGGGGGCGCCGACGAGCACCTGACCGTCGTGGTCACCGCGGACCGTGGGCTGCGCGAGCGCCTGCCGGAGACGGTCGTGCAGCTCTCGCCCTCGACCGTGCTGGGGTGGATGGACTGAGTCCGCGCCGCGGGCCGACTAGCGGCGGACGGCGTTGCGGGCCAGGGCGTCGGCCAGCGAACGGGCCGCCGCCTGTGGGTCGCGCGCCTCGGTGATCGCCCGCACCACCACGATGCGTTCGGCCCCGGCGTCGAGGATCTCGGGGAGCCGCTCCTCGTCGATGCCGCCGATCGCGAACCACGGGCGGGTCGGGTGCGAGCCGGCGGTCGAGCGGACCAGATCGATGCCCGAGGCAGTCCGGCCCGGCTTGGTCGGGGTGGCCCACACCGGCCCGGTGCAGAAGTAGTCGACGTCGTCCTCGATGGAGGCGAGCTGTGCCTGCGCGCGGCTGTGCGTCGAGCGGCCGATCACCACGTTCGGGCCGAGGATCCGGCGGGCGTAGTGCACCGGCAGGTCGCCCTGGCCGAGGTGCAGGACGTCGGCGCCTGCGGCCAGCGCCAGGTCGGCACGGTCGTTCACGGCGAGCAGCGCGCCGTGCCTGCGGGCGGCCGCGCCGAGCTCGGCCAGCGCGCCCAGTTCCTCCTGGGTCTCCATCGGGCCGAGCTTCCGCTCACCCGCCGACCCCTTGTCGCGCAGCTGGATGATGTCGACGCCACCGGACAGCGCGGCCTCGGCGAACTTCGCGAGGTCGCCCTTGTCACGTCGGGCGTCGGTACAGAGATACAGACGGGCGGTGGCAAGGCGTTCTCGAGGGGTGAGGTGCCTGCCGGAATGCGAGGGGTGCACGCTCTCAACGGTAGTCTCTACGCAGAGAGAAGTGACACGGGAGTCCCGGCGAACGCGGGGCTGAGAGGGGGCCGCGAGCCCCGACCGTCATACCTGACCCGGATCATGCCGGCGCAGGGAGTGAGGTGGAGTAGTGAGCAGAACCGTCGCGGTGATCGGTGGCGGCGCGATCGGTCTGTCGATCGCGTGGCGTGCCGCCCAGGCAGGCTGGAGCGTCACCGTCCACGATCCGGCGCCCGCATCGGGGGCGTCGTGGGTGGCGGGTGGGATGCTGGCACCGCTGTCGGAGGGCTGGCCTGGCGAGGACGCGGTCCTGCAGGTCGGGGCCGCCTCGCTGGCCCGCTGGCCCGACTTCGGCGCCGAGCTCGAGACCCTGTCCGGCGAGACGCTCTTCACCTCCCATGGCTCGCTCACCGTCGCGCTGGACGCGGCCGATGCCGCGGACCTGCGGACCGTGGCCGAGTGGATCGCCGGCCAGGGCTACGAGCTGGAACTGCTCTCGCGCGCGCAGATCCGGGCCGCCCAGCCGTCGCTGGCCCCGAACATCCGGCTGGCCCTGCTCGCCGCCACCGAGTCCGCCGTCGACAACCGCGCGCTGATCGCGGCGCTGCGATCGGCCTGTGTCGCGTCGGGGGTGGAGTTCGTGGCCGAGGCGGTCACCGATCCCTTCGCCGTGGCCGCCGACCAGGTGGTGGTGTCCGCCGGTACCGCGTCCGCGCGGCTGTGGCCAGGGCTGCCGGTGCGTCCGGTCAAGGGCGAGATCCTGCGGCTGCACCGCAGGCCCGGGGTGGCGCCAGCCCCGACCATGACCATCCGCGGCAGCGTGCACGGGCGTCCGGTGTACCTGGTGCCGCGCGGCGACGGCCTGGTGGTCGGCGCGACCCAGCACGAGTCGGGGGAGGACACCCAGGTCACCGTCGCCGGGGTCCGAGACCTGATCGCCGACGCGCAGACGCTGATGCCGAGCATCGGGGAGTACGAGCTGCACGAGTGCGCCGCCGGACTTCGTCCGATGAGCCCCGACAACCTGCCGATCATCGGCCGGGTGTCGGACCGGGTGGTGCTGGCCACCGGGCACGGGCGCAACGGCGTGCTGCTGACCCCGCTGACCGCGGACGCGGTGGTCGCCGAGCTCGACGGCGCACCATTGGCGGAGGCCAAGAGCGCCTCCCCGGAACGTTTCACCTTCAACGATGAGTGAGGACTCGATGACGAACACACCGGTGAACATCGGGATCACCGTCAACGGCGAGGACCATCAGCTGTCCGAGCCGCTGACCGTGGCCCAGCTGCTCGAACACCTCGGCCTGCCCAGCAAGGGCATCGCTGTCGCGGTCGACGGCGCGGTGTTCCCGCGGGCGTCCTGGGACACACCGGTCGGCAAGGGCTGGGAGATCGAGATCCTGACGGCGGTGCAGGGTGGCTGAGCTGCTGGCCACAGACCGTCTGACCATCGCAGGCCGAAGCTTCGGCTCCCGGCTGATCATGGGCACCGGCGGCGCGGCGAACCTCGCGGTGCTGGAGGAGGCGCTCGTCGCGTCCGGCACGGAGCTGACCACCGTGGCGATGCGCCGCGTCGACGCGGCCGGCGGCACCGGGGTGCTCGACCTGCTCCGCAAGCTGGACATCGCCCCGCTGCCCAACACCGCCGGCTGCCGCGGCGCCGCCGAGGCGGTGCTCACCGCACAGCTCGGCAGGGAGGCGCTGGAAACGGACTGGGTGAAGCTGGAGGTCATCGCCGATGAGCGCACCCTCCTGCCCGATGCCATCGAACTGGTCTCCGCCGCAGAACAACTCGTCGACGACGGCTTCACCGTGCTGCCGTACACGACAGACGATCCGGTGCTGGCCCGGCGCCTCGAGGATGTCGGGTGCGCGGCGGTGATGCCGCTCGGCGCGCCGATCGGCACCGGCCTCGGCATCTCGAACCCGCACAACATCGAGATGATCGTGGCGGCCGCCGGGGTCCCGGTGATCCTCGACGCGGGCATCGGCACCGCGAGCGACGCGGCGCTGGCCATGGAACTCGGGTGCGACGCCGTTCTCCTCGCGACCGCGGTGACCAGGGCCAAGAACCCGGCGCTGATGGCATCGGCGATGGCATCCGCGGTGACCGCCGGTTACCAGGCCCGGCGCGCCGGACGGATCCCGAAGCGGTTCTGGGCACAGGCGTCCTCACCCGACCTCTGACCCCGAACCCCCACGCCCTCTCAGGGTCGTGTCATCCCTAGGGATGACACGGGACGCGACCTGCGGGCGATGTGCGCGGGCCGGGACTGCGGAATCCTTCACGTCATGATTGAAGTGAGGGGTTTGACGAAAGAGTTCGGGCCCACGAAGGCGGTCGAAGACCTGACCTTCACGGTTCAGCCCGGCATGGTGACCGGATTCCTTGGACCGAACGGTGCCGGCAAGTCCACGACGATGCGGATGATCCTCGGCCTGGACCGGCCGACCGCCGGAACCGCGCTGATCGACGGCAAGCCGTACCACGACCTGAAGCAGCCGCTCCGGACCGTCGGCGCGCTGCTGGACGCGAAGTGGGTGCACCCCAACAGGTCCGCGAGGGCGCACCTGCAGTGGATGGCGGCGTCCAACGGGATCCCGATGTCCCGGGTCGACGAGGTGCTGCGGCTGGTGGGCCTGACCGAGGTCGCGGGAAAGAAGGCGGGCGGGTTCTCGCTCGGCATGTCCCAGCGGCTCGGACTGGCTGCCACCCTGCTGGGTGACCCGAAGGTCCTGCTGTTCGACGAGCCGGTCAACGGACTCGACCCCGAGGGCATCGTCTGGATCCGAAAGTTCATGCAGCGCTTGGCGGCCGAGGGGCGCACGGTGCTGGTGTCCAGCCACCTGCTCTCCGAGATGGCGCTCACCGCCGAGCATCTCGTGGTGATCGGCCGGGGACGCCTGATCGCCGATACGACCGTCAAGCAGTTCGTCGACCGGTCGTCCGAATCGACAGTGCGGGTGCGTAGCCCCCAGCTGGATGCGCTGCGGAGCGCGCTGACCTCGCAGGGGCTCACGGTCCGCGAGGACGGCACCTCGGAGCTCGGTGGCGCGCTCATCGTGCTCGAGGCGACCACCGACGTCGTCGGCCAGATCGCAGGCGGCCAGGGCATCGTCCTGCACGAGTTGGCCGCCCAGCAGGGGTCCCTGGAGGACGCCTTCATGAAACTGACGGGGGACGATGTGCAGTACCACGCCGCAGGCATCGACGAAGTGATGGGAGGGGCGCTCTGATGGGTGTCGTGAACGCAGAACGGATCAAGCTCACCTCGACCCGGTCGCCGTGGTGGTGCACCGTCGGGATCATCGCGCTCGGCCTCGGCCTGGCCGCGGTGATCGGGCTGAGCGCCAAGGCCAGCTACAACGCCTTCGTAGACGACGTCGCAAAGGGCGAGAAGCCCGACTTCGAGCCCTTCCTGCCCACGCTCGCGGACGCGGTCGGTGGGGTGTCCGGGTTCGGCGTGCTGATCCTGATGATCCTCGCGGCCCTCGCGGTGACGAGCGAGTACCGGTTCGGCATCATCCGCACCACCTTCCAGGCCGTGCCGAAGCGCGATTCGGTGCTGATCACCAAGGCCGGCCTGATCGGCGGCTTCGGTGCGCTGCTCACCTTCGTGCTCACCTTCGGTGCGTACGCGATCGCCAAGGCGACGGCGGGAGCCGATGCGGGTGCGGCGCTGAAGCTGTCCGGCGGCGAGGCCTGGCGGGCGATCTACGGCGTGCCGATCTACGCCTTCCTGTGCGTGGTGCTCGCCGTCGCGGTCGGCACCCTGCTCCGGCAGTCGGCGGGTGCGATCGCACTGCTGCTGCTCTGGCCGCTGCTGATCGAGAACCTGTTCGGCCTGTTCGGGCGGTTCGGCGAGAACATCAAGCCGTTCCTTCCCTTCATGAACGCGAACAACTTCCTCGGCGCACCGCAGGGCGTCGATTTCCACTGGGGACCGTGGGGCAGCCTGGCGTACTTCGCGGCCTTCGCCGCGGTGGTCTTCGGATTCGCCCTGTTCACCGTGAACCGCCGCGACGCCTGACCCGCGGCCACACCTCGAGCGTGCGCGCCCGGTACCCGATTTCGGGTACCGGGCGCGCACGTGTGTTTTTAGGGCCGATCCGCCGCCCGCGCGCAGTACGCTCGGCAAATGCGACAGTCCATTCGGGCACGGGTCGGAGCATCTACCGCCGCACTGCTGGCCGGGATCGCGCTGGTGTCCGGGTGCGGACGGGACGAGGAGGAGTCGCCGCCCGCACCGCCGGTCGACGGCCAGTCGCTGGCGGCGGCCGTCGGCGGCGACGCGGTCGCCGCGCACATGGAGGCGCTCGAGCGGATCGCCACGGACAACGGGGGCAACCGGGCCGCGGGGACCGCGGGCTACGACGCCAGCGTCGACTACGTCGCCGACCGACTCCGGGATGCGGGCTTCGAGGTGTCCACCCCCGAGTTCGACGTGGACCGCTTCATCGCCGGGCCGGTGGAACTGCGGGCGGGTGACCGCCAGTTCACCGCCAGCACCCTGGAGTACTCGCCCGCGACGCCGCCGGAGGGGATCACGGCGCGGACCCTCGCCCTGCCGGACGACGGCAGCCCCGGCTGCGAGGCGACCGACTACGACGGGCTCGATGCCGCGGGCGCCATCGTGGTGGTCCGGCGCGGGGTCTGCCCCTTCTCGGCGAAGGAGCAGATGGCCGCCGATCGGGGCGCCGTCGCCATCGTCGTGTTCAACAACGAGGACGGCCCGCTGGCAGGCGGCACGCTGGGGGAGGACACGGACCCGCGGATCCCCGCCGTGAGCGTGCCTGGCTCCGAGGGGCAGGCGGTCGCGGCCGCACCGGAGCTGTCGCTGAAGCTGGAGGCGGCCACCGAGGCCGCCACGAGCCGAAACGTGATCGCGCAGACCACGACCGGGTCGACGGAGAACGTGGTGCTGGTCGGCGCGCACCTGGACAGCGTCGAGAAGGGCCCGGGGATCAACGACAACGGCTCAGGGTCGGCTGCGGTGCTCGAGACCGCACTGCGGCTGGGCAGCGCGCCGAACGTGACGAATGCGGTGCGCTTCGCCTGGTGGGGCGCGGAGGAACTGGGCCTGGTCGGATCGGAGCGGTACGCCGAAGGGCTCGACGGGGGCGATCGTGAGGACATCGCGCTGTACCTGAACTTCGACATGCTCGGCTCGCGGAACGCGGGGTACTTCACCCTCGACGGCGACGATTCCGACCGGGACGGCGCCGGACCGGGACCGCAGGGTTCCGACGCGATCGAGCGAACCCTGAGCGGCTACCTCGCCTGGCGCGGGATCGTTGCGGACGGAACCGATTTCGACGGTCGATCCGACTACGGCCCGTTCATCGAGATGGGGATACCGTCGGGCGGGGTGGACAGCGGGGCGGACGAGCGCAAGTCCGAGGAGCAGGCGGTGAAGTGGGGCGGCACCGCGGGCGAGACCTTCGATCCCGGCTACCACTCGCCGGAGGACACCCTGGCGAACGTGGACCGGGCGGCGCTGGCGCAGAACGCGGCGGCGGTGGCATTCGGCGTCGGTACCTACGCGAACTCCATCGATGGCCCGGACGGGGTTCCCGCCCGGGCGGACCGGGAGAAGGCGCGGGAAGGCGCCGGACAATGACCCCGGTAGTATCTGTGACTCTGAGTTACACTTTGGCCTGTGACTGAGGACCCCTCGACCTCGGGCGTCGACCCCACCGACGCGAGCGAGCGTGCGTCTGGGCGCAGCAGGCCCGAGACCGTCGCCCGGTGGGTCCGCGGGATCAACACCCGACCGCAGGTGGTCGACGCGTTCCGCAAGATCCGCCGGGCACTGCCGGGCGACCCGTCCTTCGGCGATCCGCTGTCCACGGCGGGACCCGGCGGCGTGCGGGCGATGGCCAGGGCGGCGGACCGGTTCCTCGACGACAGCCCCGGTGCCTCCCGCGAGGTGAGCCTCGGCGCGCTCCAGGTCTGGCAGGCACTGCTCGAGCGGACCGGCCGCGGTCGCGGCCCCCGCGAGGTGACCATTGTCTTCACCGACCTGATCGGATTCTCGAGCTGGTCGCTCGGTGCGGGGGACGAGGTGACCCTCGAGCTGCTGCGGGAGGTCGCGAAGGCGGTCGAGACGCCGATCGTCGACCGCGGCGGCCAGGTGGTCAAGCGGATGGGCGACGGGCTGATGGCGGTCTTCGCCCGGCCGGACCGCGCCGTCGAGGCGATGTTCGCCGCCCGTGCCCAGCTCGCGCAGGTGGAGGTCGAGGGCTACCGGCCGCGGATGCGGATCGGTGTGCACACCGGGTCGCCCCGGCAGATGGCGTCCGACTGGCTCGGCGTGGACGTGAACGTGGCCGCCCGCATGATGGAACTCGGCGGGGACGGCAACGTCATCGTCTCCGAGACCACGCTGGCGGCGCTCCAGCCGGGATTCCTCGCGGACCTGGGCGCCGCGGCCAAGCCCTACCGGCGGGGGCTGTTCGCCGCCCCGATGCGCGGGGTCCCGGACGGCCTGCGCGTCTTCACCGTCCAGGCGCGATGAGGTCGGGCATTGCCACCCGTGGCGCCGTCGGCGGACACTGGATGAATGGTTGACAGGGAGCAACGCACACCCTTTTACGGGGTGGTGATGATTCTCGCGGCGCTCGGTGCCTCGATGGCGGTCAGTTACTACGGGCCGGCTTGGTTCCGCGTCACGGTCTACATCCTCGCGGTGTTGGTGGTCCTGGTCGGTGGCGTCATGACCTTCAGGGACTATTCGCGCTGACGTTGCGCGTGCTGTGCGCGTCGCCCCGGTTCGGGAGGGGCGACGCGCACAGACGCGTCAGTGCAGGCGCCAGAGCGGGGAGACCGGACCGTGGCCCGCGCCCAGGTCGTACGACGCGGCCAGGCACCGGGTCACCCACTCCTTGCCGAACGCGACGGCATCGGGCATCGGGTACCCGTTCGCCAGCGCGCACGCGATCGCCGCGGCCAGGGTGTCCCCGCCGCCGTGATCGTTCCCGGTGTCGATCCGCGGGCTGGTGAACTCGTGGAAGACGTCGCCGTCGAAGAGCAGGTCGGTGCTCGAGGTCGAGGTACGCAGGTGCCCGCCCTTGACCAGTGACCACTGCGCCCCGAGCCCGTGCAGCGCCTCGGCGGCCCGACGGGCGGAGGCGTCGTCGACCACGTCGATCCCGGTGATGAGCCGGACCTCGTCCAGGTTCGGGGTCACCAGCGAGGCGATCGGGATCAGGGTGTGCCGGACCGCGTCGAGCGCCTCGGCGTGCAGCAGGGGGTCGCCGTGCATGGACGCGCACACCGGGTCGACGACCAGCGGCACCGCCTGCCCGCGCCCGATACCCACCTCACCGCAGACCTCCGCGACGGCCTCGATGATCGCGGTGGACGCGAGCATCCCGGTCTTGGCCGCCCCGACCCCGATGTCGCCGACCACCGACCGCACCTGGTCGGCGACGATCTGCGGCGGGATCTCGTGGAAGCCACTGACCCCTACCGAGTTCTGCACCGTCACCGCGGCGACGGCGACGCAGGCGTGCACGCCGCACATGGCCATCGTGCGGGAGTCGGCCTGGATGCCCGCACCGCCGCCGGAGTCGGTTCCGGCGATGGTGAGGACGCGGATCGGGGTCTGTCCGTCCGGGGTCAGGGGCAGCAACTTCACGCGTGAGAGCCTATCCACCGACCGGAACGACGGGCAGGTAGACCTTGTTGCCGCGGTCCGCGAACTCCGAGGATTTCTCCGCCATGCCGTTGGCGATCATCCGGTCGATGTCCTCCTGCGTTTCGAGCCCGTTCTGCTCGGCGTACTCGCGTACGTCCGCGGAGATCCGCATCGAGCAGAACTTCGGCCCGCACATCGAGCAGAAGTGCGCGGTCTTCGCCGGCTCCGCGGGCAGGGTCTCGTCGTGGTACTCGCGGGCGGTGTCCGGGTCCAGCGACAGCGCGAACTGGTCGCGCCAGCGGAACTCGAAGCGCGCCCTCGACAGCGCGTCGTCGCGCTCCTGGGCCCGCGGGTGCTGCTTGGCGAGATCGGCGGCATGCGCGGCGATCTTGTAGGTGATGACGCCGACCTTCACGTCGTCCCGGTTGGGCAGGCCGAGGTGTTCCTTCGGCGTCACGTAGCAGAGCATCGCGGTACCCGCCTGCGCGATCATGGCCGCGCCGATCGCCGAGGTGATGTGGTCGTAGGCGGGCGCGATGTCGGTGGCGAGCGGGCCGAGGGTGTAGAACGGCGCCTCCTCGCACAGCTCCTCCTCGAGCCGGACGTTCTCCACGATCTTGTGCATCGGGACGTGGCCCGGGCCCTCGATCATCACCTGCACGCCATGCGATTTCGCGATCTTGGTCAGTTCGCCGAGGGTCCGCAGCTCGGCGAACTGGGCCTCGTCGTTGGCGTCCGCGATGGACCCGGGGCGCAGCCCGTCGCCGAGCGAGAAGGTCACGTCGTACTCGCGCAGGATCTCGCAGAGTTCCCCGAAGTGTGTGTACAGGAACGACTCTCGGTGGTGGGCCAGGCACCAGGCCGCCATGATGGAGCCGCCGCGCGAGACGATCCCGGTGACCCGCTTGGCGGTCAGCGGCACATACCGCAGCAGCACCCCGGCGTGCACGGTCATGTAGTCCACGCCCTGTTCGCACTGCTCGATCACGGTGTCGCGGTATATCTCCCACGTCAGCGCGGTCGGGTCGCCGTTGACCTTTTCCAGTGCCTGGTAGATCGGCACGGTGCCCACCGGCACCGGAGAGTTGCGCAGGATCCATTCGCGGGTCTGGTGGATGTCCTTGCCGGTGGACAGGTCCATGATGTTGTCCGCGCCCCATCGGGTGGCCCAGACCATCTTCTCGACCTCTTCGGCGATGGAGGAGGTGACCGCGGAGTTCCCGATGTTCGCGTTGATCTTCACCAGGAACCGCTTGCCGATGATCATCGGTTCGGACTCGGGATGCTTGTGGTTCGCGGGGATGACGGCCCGTCCTGCGGCCACCTCCTCGCGCACGACCTCTGCCGAAACACCTTCGCGCGCAGCACAATAGCGCATCTCTGCAGTGATGATCCCGGCCCGGGCCCAGGCCAGCTGGGTGCGCGCGAGATTGGGTCCGCCGCTGCGGCTGGTGCCGCCGAGATCGACGGGGTTGGGTTTCGCCCAGTCGTCGCGGGTCTTCGCGAGACCGGCCTCGAGGTCGATATTCGCCCGCGCGTCGGTGTACGGGCCGGAGGTGTCGTACAGGTCGAGGTGTTCGCCGTTGGTCAGGTGGACCCGACGGACCGGCACGGACAGGCCGTCGACGGTCAGGTACTGCTTGCTGCTGCCCTCGATGGGGCCGGTGGTGACGGTGGTTCCGGAAACAGAGGTGTCCCTCATGCGTGCTCTCCCTACGCCGGCATTACCCGGTCAGGTTCAACGGTCGACGGCCCTGATCGCTCCGAAGAGCTAGCCGTCCTCTCAGCCCGCTGGTGCGAGCCCCCGTGGGTTGTGTAGTTGTCGGGCACGACCCTAGGGCACGGCGCGTGAGCGGGCGAGCGCGGGCGGGCCGTGGAGACTTCTTGGCGCGAATCGCCGACGCCGGGGTGGCCGGCGTGCCTATAGTGGCGGAAATCACATTGTGATTACGGATCGGGCAAGGAGACGGGCACATGATCACGGAATCGCCGACGGCAGAGGTGACGAACAACGCAGGTCAGAACCGGTTTGAGCTAAGGCTCAACGGGGACCTCGTCGGCATTCTCGGTTATTACGACTTGGACACACGGAGTGCAAAGCGGTCCACGGCTGCGACGCCGGTGGTCTCGTTCATGCACACCGTGATCGTCGAGGACTTCGGTCACCGGGGACTCGCCGCGGTGATGGTGCGCCGGGCCCTCGACGCGGCGCGGGGCTACGGCTGGAAGATCCGGCCGGTCTGCACCTATCTCCAGCGATTCGTCGCGGACAACCCCGAGTACCGGGACCTCATCGTCCCCGTGTGAGAACTTCGGGTGCCGATTCGGCCACGATTCGATGGTGACTGGGCAACAAATCGCACCATCGGCCCCAAATCGGGCGACCGGGGCGGGGCGGGACTGCTTCCATGGTGAGGTGTCTCACATCTTCAAGCGACCTCCCGTCCCGGCAGCGGTGGTGACTGCGCCCGCCCCTGTCTTCGCGAACCCGGCGCTCGCGCGCGTCGTGGACAACCCCTCGCACGCCCGCTTCGACCTCTGGGTCGGTGACGAACTGATCGGCATCCTCGGCTATCGCGGCGGGGGAGAGTCGACCGAGTTCACGGGTGGCCGCGGGGAGGTGGTCGCGCTCATGCACACGGTCGTGAAAGAGGAGTACGGCGGTCGCGGCTGGGCCGCCGTGCTGGTCGGCGACGTGCTGGCGCTGTCGAGGGAACGCGGCTGGCGGCTGCGGCCGGTCTGCACGTATGTGAAGCGTTACCTGGGCAGCCACCCCGAGGAACTGGACCTGATCCTCGACGAGGGCGTCAGCTCGACCCCGAATTCGCCGTAGTCCGACACGGAGAGCGGCACTGACCCTATGCTTCCCCTGACCCGTCGCGGTCGGGGCTGGAAAACGTGGATCCGAAACAGATTTCGGCTTCCCCCGGCACCGCGTGGCGGGCGTCATCTCATCGCTTCGCGTATCGACACGCCGTGTAACTGGGGGAAGAATGACGATCGTTGCTGCCGTGCTCGAGGGCGCCAAGGGCGGGTCGGCTGGAGTGGCCGGGATCTCGGCCGATGTCAGGGCGGGGACGGCCTCGCTGGCCGTCGCGCTCGGCGTCGCGGGATTCGCGCTCGCCTCGGTGGCCGTCGCGCCGCCCGCGCAGGCCGGCCCGATCCGGGAGTTCGCCAAGTTCGTCGCGACCCAGGTCGAGGCGAGCACCGCGCAGATCAAGCTCGAGTCCGGACGGTTCGTCCGGGACACCCAGACGAACGCCATCGCCGCGGTGAACGAGGCGGGCCGGGTGCTGGAGAACCTTCCGCTGCGCATCGAGGTCGACGGCGCGGCCGCGGGCATCACCTACTCCATTGCCGAGGGCGGCAAGGTCGTGTCGGCGGTCGTCGACACCGCGATCGATGCCGGGGGAGTGGTGGCCGCTGAGGTAGTCAATCAGGCCGGTGCCTTCGCCGAGGAGTGCGTGAAGTCCGGGGTGAAGCCCGCGATCGCGGGAGCACTGTCCGGCGCCGTGACCGCGGCGTCCGCCGCGGGCGTGGCCGCGGGTCCGGCCGGGCTGGTCGGTGGGGTGGCCGTGGGTGCCGCCTCGGGCGCGGTGACCGGCTTCGCGGGCGGCTGCGCGGACGGCCTGGTCAGGGAGCTCGTCCGCTAGATGATCGCCGGTCCGCGTGTCAGTGCGCGCGGACCGCGAGACGCCAGAGCGAGACGACCTCGGCAGCACGGACGGCGGCCAACGGGTCGCGTCCGCCCGTGCCGCGTCCCTCGGGGCGGGCGCCACTCGCGCGCGGGTGCCTCGGCCGGGTATCGGTGCGGCCCAGCACCGTCAGGCCCGCTTGCTCGAACTGGTCCGTCAGCTGTGCTCGCGTGCGCAGGCCGAGGCGCTCGGCCAGGTCGGAGAGCACCAGCCAGCCCTCGCCGCCGGGGTTGAGGTGATCCGGCAGGCCCCGGATGAACTCGGTGAGCATGTGCCCCTTGCGGTCGAACACGCCCAGCTCGATCGAGGACGTCGGGGCGGCGGGCACCCAGGGCGGATTGCACACCACCAGGTCGGCGGTGCCGGCCGGGTACACGTCGGTGCGGACCACCTCCACCAGGTCGGCGAGCCCGAGCCGCTGCAGATTGTCGGTCGCGCAGGCCACCGCGCGGGGTTCGATATCCGTGGCCACCACCCGTCCGACGCCACGACGTGCCAGCACGGCGGCCAGCACGCCGGTCCCGGTGCCGAGGTCGAACGCCGTTCCTGCGGTGGGCAACTGCGCCTCCGCGACCAGGTCGACGTACTCGTTCCTGGTGGGGGCGAACACGCCGTAGTGCGGATGGATCCGCGCCCCGAGGGCGGGGACCAGGACGCCGCGCCGCCGCCACTCGTGCGCGCCCACCGCCCCGAGCAGCTCCTGTAGGCAGGCCACGCTCGGCTCGGTCGCCTCGCCGTACGCCTCCCGGCACGCCTCCCTGATGTCGGGAGCGCGGCGGAGGTCGATGCCGAAGTCCGCGCCGAGCTCGATCAGGACCATGCTCAGGATGCGGGTACGGTGCGCCCTGGCCTGCCGATGTCGGTGAAAGGTCACGGCGAGGTCGGGATCGGGCTTGACCTGTTGCCGGTCGAGCCTGCGCTTGAGCGCGTCGAGCAGCTGCCGGGCGCCGAGGAAGTCGCCGCGCCAGAGGATCGCGGTGCCCTCGGACGCGAGTCGCATCGCATCGTCGGCGCGGAGTTCGTCGCCGAAGGTCTCGACCTTCTTCGGCGGCTTGACGCTGCTGTTGGACCGCCACGGCGCCGCGTGGCGCTCGCCGGCCTCGAACCATTCGACCTCGGTGCGGTCTGGCTGATCGCGCGGGGTCTCCACGGCGGACTCCTTGCGATGGGGGCGGCGCGACGCCTGCGAAGCACGCCCGGACCGGGCGGACACGGTGGATGAATCGTAGACCGGGGGGAGGAGCGCCCGAAATTTGAGAGCAGTGCTCTTGTTTTCTGCGAAGCGGTGGTGAACACTGCTCGTAAGAGAGAGCGCTGCTCTCGTTATCGAGGAGGTAAGCATGATCGACACGGCACAGCGGGTGGGCACCGATCGCGCACGAGTCGCGGCGGCGGTGTTGTTCGGGGTGGCGGGGGTGCTGTTCCTGCTCTACCCCGCGGTCCGGCCCTACTCGGACTACCTGAACCAGACCACCATGGACGGCGCGCGGGCCTACGCGTCCGGCGCGTGGGTCGCGGCGCACTTCTTCGGGATGATCGGGTTCCTGCTGCTCGGCCTCGCCGTGCAGGCACTACGGGAGATCCTCCGCGGCACCGACGGGGACCGTGCCGGCATCACCGCGACCGTGCTGACCTGGGTCGGGGTCGGTCTTACCCTGCCCTACTACGGCGCCGAGGACTTCGGCCTGCACACGATCGGCGGCCGCGCGGTCGCGGACGGGACGCCGGAGCTGCTCGACCTGGTCGACGGCGTGCGCGGCGGCGGCACCCAGATGACCATGTTCACGGTCGGGCTGCTGCTGGTCGCGGCGGGCGCGATCGCCGCGGCGGTGGGGATCTGGCGGTCCGGGGCGCTGGCGCGATGGAGCGGGGTCCCGCTCGCGGTCGGGTTCGCCCTGTTCATCCCGCAGTTCTTCGGCAGCCCGTGGATGCGCGTCGCGCACGGGGTGCTCGTGGCGGCGGGCGCGCTGTGGCTGGCAGCCGAACTGCTGCGCGCTCGCCGCGTCGCCCGCTAGGCCAGCTCGACCACGACCGGGGCGTGGTCGCTGGCGCCCTTGCCCTTGCGCTCCTCGCGGTCGATGGACGCGCCGGAGACCCGTTCGGCCAGCGAAGGGGAGCCGAGGACGAAGTCGATCCGCATGCCCTGACGCTTCGGGAACCGGAGCTGCGTGTAGTCCCAGTACGTGTAGACGCCGGGACCGGGGGTGAACGGGCGGGCGACGTCGACGAAGCCCGCATCCTGGAAGGCGTCGAAGGCGTCGCGTTCCGGCTGCGAGGTGTGCGTCTTGCCCTCGAAGAGCGCCGGGTCCCAGACGTCCTCGTCGGTCGGTGCCACGTTCCAGTCGCCGACCAGCGCGATCTGGGCGCTCGGGTCCTGCGCCAACCACTTCGCGGCGTCGTCGCGCAGGGTGGCCAGCCAGTCCAGCTTGTACTCGTAGTGCGGGTCGCTGAGCTCGCGCCCGTTCGGTACGTACAGGCTCCACACCCGGACCCCGCCGCAGGTGGCGCCGATGGCCCTGGCCTCGACGACCGGGGTCACGATGTCCAGGCTGTCCGCTGCGGGCTTGGCGAAGCCCGGCTGCCCCTCGAAGCCGACCTGCACGTCCTCGAGCCCGACGCGGGAGACGATCGCGACGCCGTTCCACTGGCTCAGGCCGACGTGGGCGACCTCGTAGCCGAGCTCGGTGAACCGTTCCGTCGGGAACTGGTCGTCACGGCACTTGGTCTCCTGGATCGCCAGCACGTCGGTGTCGGTGCGCACCAGCCAGTCAACGACCCGATCGGTGCGGGCCCGGACCGAGTTCACATTCCACGTCGCCAATCGCATTCGAGGCAGCCTAGTGCGACGGAGACGGCGACGGCGCACCCCGGTGGGTCCGGAGGGCGCCGTCGTTCGTGGGCACTCGTGCGGCTACCAGGCGGTGCCGGGCGCCGCCGCGTAGCGGTACCGGTGATGGTCGAGCATCCCCATCGTGCGGTACAGGGCGATCGCCGCCTCGTTGTCGGCCACCACCTGGATGTACGCGTGCGTTGCGCCCCGGTCGCGGCCCCAGCGGATCATCTCCGCGCAGATCAGCATCCCGAGCCCGCGCCTGCGGTGGGCGGGCGCCACCTCGACCGCGCTCAGCCCGACCCAGCGTCGGCCGTCGGGCGCCTCGGTCACGGCGGCCCGCGCGATGGCGAGCAGTTCGGTGCTCGGGCTGCCGAGCCGGCCGAAGCCGAGCTCGCCGTCGCGGACCGACCCGAGCACCTCCGGGGCGCAGTCCGGCAGCTTTGCCCCGTTGTGGTCGTACAGCGGCAGCCACTGATCGTCGGGTTCGCCGGACACGGTCACCAGCGAATCGCCTTCGGGCAGCGTGAGGTTCGCGATCTCCGCGGCCATCACCAGCACCTCGTCCGAGGTCTCCCAGTCGGCGGGGGCGTTACCGAGGCGGTCCGGCAGCAACAGTCGCAGCGGCTGATCGCGGTCGGCGTACCACTTCTGCAGGCGCTCGAGGGTGTCGCCGCTGTAGAGGTCGCCGATCCGGTCGGCCTTCCCGAGGGGAGACGCCGAGTTGGCGCGGCCGGTGAACCCGCCACCGGAGCGGGCGAGCCAACCGTTGATCCAGCTCTGCTCGAGGCCGGGCCAGCCATCGGCGGCGGCCAGTTCGAGCGCGCGGATCTCCCGGCTCAGGATCGGTCGGGCACCGATCGACTTGAGCGCGACGACCTTGTCGGGGACGACCTGCACCACCCGTCCGTCCGGGGCGCGGACCACGACGGCCGGTGTGAGCGACACCAACTCCCCGATGATGTCGGTCAGGGGCTGCGGGTAGCCGGGCGGCAATTCGTATCGCAACACCACCCGGCTACCGAGCACGATGTCAGTCATCGTGGCCGAAGGGATCCTCGACCGTGCCCGGCACCCAGCTCTTGCCCGGGACGCCCCAACCGGAGCGCTTGATGATCTTCTTCGCGGCCCTGGCGTTGCGGCCGATCAGCACGTCGACGTAGAGGAATCCGTCGAGGTGTCCGACCTCGTGCTGGAGCATCCGGGCGAAGAACCCCGTGCCCTCGATCTCCACCGGCGAACCGTCGGCCTCGGTGCCGGTCACCTTGGCCCAGTCGGCGCGGCCGGTCGGGAACTGCTCGCCGGGAACGGAGAGGCAGCCCTCCTCGTCGTCGTCGGGGTCCGGCATGGTCTCGGGGATCTCCGAGGTCTCGAGCACCGGGTTGACCACGGCACCGCGACGGCGGATCGAGTTCCCGTCGCCGTCGACGTCGGGGCAGTCGTAGACGAACAGTCGCATCGGGACGCCGACCTGGTTTGCCGCCAGGCCGACACCATTTGCGACGTCCATCGTCTCGTACATGTCAGCGATCAGCTCGGCGATTTCCGCCGGCGATTCGGTGACGGGCCGCGTGGGCTCGTGGAGCACCGGATCGCCCACGATCCGGATCGGAAGTATTGCCATTTGAGCAAGGATAGTGGGGCGCCCGGACGCGACGCGCCAGCACCGCAACCAGGCCGCGCCCGTGCGGATCATGGTTGAATAATCCCCGGAAGAACAGACATGTAATTCGTTGCCCGGTAATCGTGAAGCCAGCCGGGTCGTCGGGGAACTTTGGTTTCGATGCATCACGCGAGAGCAGTGGCGTTGGGCGAGAGCTCGAAGTTGAGGGAGTGAGATGGACGGGGCAGCGGCGCGTAACCGAAATTCCGAGCAGACCGACCCGCAGGACGCGAACGCGATCGGCGAGGACGGACTGACCCGCCGCGACCACGACATCCTGTCCTTCGAGCGCCAGTGGTGGAAGTACGCGGGCGCCAAGGAAGAGGCCATCAAGGAACTCTTCGACATGTCCGCCACCCGCTATTACCAGGTGCTGAACGCGCTGGTCGACCGCCCCGAGGCCCTCGCAGCCGACCCGATGTTGGTCAAGCGACTGCGCCGGCTGAGGGCGAGTAGACAGAAGGCGCGCGCCGCACGTCGCCTCGGATTCGACATCACCTAGGTGTCGGCGGACGCGGCGCGGCCTCTAAGGTCATTCGAGTGAGCACTCCTGAGCAGCCACCGAGCGGACCGCCGCTGCGTGCGTTCGCGATGGTCCTGATTGCGCTCGCGATCGCCTTCGCAGGCATCGGCGCCATGGCACTCTCCGGAAACGATTCCGACTCGGAGCAGCCCGAGACCACCTCGAGCGTGGCGCGGGCGGCGGGCAACGGGGCCGCCTCGGTCACCTCCGCCAAGCCGCCTGCCGCGGTCACCTCGGCCCGGCCGCCCGCGGCGATCACCTCGACCACGGCTGCCGCCACCACCACGACCTCGCCGGTCCTGGACAAGTCGGCGGTGTCGGTCCGGGTGCTCAACAACAGCACGGTCAGCGGCCTGGCCGCGCAGACCGCCAGGACCATCGAGTCCGATGGCTGGACGGTCGGCGAGACCGGCAACTACAGCGACGGTTCCGTGAGCTCGACCACCGTCTACTACTCGGCGTCGTCGCCCGCGGAGAAGGCGGCCGCGACGGAGATCGCCGCGACGCTCGGAGTGTCCGCCGAGCCGCGGTTCCCCGGCATCGCGAGCGCGTCGCCCGGCGTCATCGTGATCGTCACCGCGCCCTAGGTGGACGCACCAGCGGACGACCGTTCCGCGCGCCTGTCTATGATCAGTTCACTTCCAGCCCATCTAGAAGGAGCGGTTTGATGGCCCTGCTTACCCGACGCGACTCGCACCTCGGCGGTGCCGAGAATGCACGCCGTCCCGCCCGCGCGTCCTGGCGCGTCGTCGCCCCGATGGTCGCGATCGCGGCCGTTGGCCTCACCGCGTGCTCCAACGGCCAGGAGCCGAGCGACGTCCCCGGCACCACCCCTCCGGTGTGGACGGGAGAGTCCGCGCCGGGCCACGGCGCGGCAGCGGGTGGCCACGGATCGGCGGCCGAAGAGGGCGCGATCTCCGTCGAGCTCAAGGATGCGAAGGGTGCCGAGGTCGGTACCGTCCACTTCACCGAGGGTGACGGGTTCGTCCAGGTCTCGGTCGAGGCCGAGAACCTCACCCCCGGCTTCCACGGACTGCACATCCACGAGGTCGCCAAGTGTGAGGCGAACTCGGTGGCGCCGTCCGGCGGCGCGCCTGGCGACTTCCTTTCCGCCGGCGGACATTTCCAGGCGGAGGGTCACACCGGACATCCCGCGAGCGGCGACCTGACCTCGCTGCAGGTGCGCGAAGACGGCACCGCGGAGCTGGTCACCACCACCGACACCGTGACCCTCGAGGACCTGCGCAACCACGGCAAGGGCACCGCGATCGTCGTGCATGCGGGCGCGGACAACTTCGCCAACATCCCGACGCGGTACACCCTCCCGGAGAACGCTCCGGTGCCGGACCAGGCCACGCTGGCCACCGGTGATGCCGGCGGCCGCGTCGCCTGCGGCGTCATCGAGTAGACACTGATCGCCATGGACGACCCCTCACCGCCACGGTGGGGGGTCGTTCTGGTGTTGGCCGGTGCCGGTCCCGGTGGCGGCGGCAGCCGGATCGCTGTGGTTGGATTCGCAGTGTGGGAGTCCACTTCGCCGGTTCGCCCCGGCCGACAATCGGCGTCGAGTGGGAGATCGCCCTGGTCGACAAGGCCACCCGCGATCTCTCGAACACCGCGGGACAGATCTTCGACGCGGCGCACTCCCTCGCGGGTGGTGAGTCGCCGCGCCTGCACAAGGAACTGCTCCGCAACACCGTCGAGCTGGTCACCGGGATCTGCGACACGGTCGGCGAGGCGATCGACGACCTGAGCGAGACCCTGCACCTGGTGCGCCGGGTCGCCGACCCGATCGGCGTCGACCTGTTCTGCGCAGGCACCCATCCGTTCGCGGAATGGTCCACCCAGCAGCTGACCCGCAGCCCGCACTACGACGAGATGATCGAGCGCACCCAGTGGTGGGGACGCCAGATGCTGATCTGGGGTGTGCACGTGCACGTCGGGATCTCCTCGGCCGACCGGGTCTTCCCTATCCTCAACGCGTTGCTCGTGAAGTACCCTCACCTGCTTGCGCTTTCGGCCTCATCGCCGATGTGGACCGGCGTGGACACGGGGTACGCCAGCAACCGGGCCTTGATGTTTCAGCAACTGCCGACGGCCGGTCTTCCGTTCCAGTTCGAAACCTGGTCGCAGTTCGAGGGATTCGCCCACGACCAGATCAAGACCGGCGTCATCGACAAGCTCGGTGGGCTGCACTGGGACATCCGGCCCGCACCGCAGTGGGGGACCATCGAGGTGCGCGTCTGCGACGGCATCTCCACCCGGACCGAGCTGGGCGCGATCGTCGCCCTCATCCACTGCCTGGTCGTGTATTTCGACCGCAAGCTCGATGCGGGCGAGGAGCTGCCCGGCATGCCGCCGTGGCACGTGCAGGAGAACAAGTGGCGGGCCGCGCGGTACGGGCTCGACGCGGAGATCATCCTCGACGCCGACAGCAACGAGCGGCTGGTCACCGACGACCTGGACGATCTGCTGGAACAGCTGATGCCGGTGGCGAGGTCGCTCGGCTGCGCCGACGAACTGGCGCGGGTGGCCGACATCCCGCGGCGTGGCGCGTCCTACCTCCGTCAGCGCGAGGTCGCCGCGGCCTCCGGCGGTGACCTGACACTCGTCGTCGATTCCCTGGTGAACGAGCTCGACACGTAAGGCCGCGTTCATGCTCCGTTTACTATGTACCGGTGCTGATCAACGACTCACCGGTCTCCGGGACCGGTCGGCTCTCGTTGCGGTCGCACCCAATCCTCATCTCGGCGGGCGTGGTCCTGGTCGCGGCCCTGGTCGCGCTGCAACTGGTCGCGATGCACTACGGCTTCGAGGGACCGCTGCACAGCCTGGCCAAGGATTTCGTCGGCACCCCCAAGTCGATGTCGCTGCCGTGGGCGGGATTCGCGCTCGCGCTGGTGGGGCTCACGAACCCGCAGCGGATCCGCGCGCTGGCCGCCGCGGTGGTCCTCGACCTGCTGTTCGCGGCGGGTCGGTTGTTGTTCGACGGGCCCGTCGCCATCGGGAACGGACCCACCCTCGTACTGACCGGGATCGGGCTCTATGCGGCGGTGGCCTGGACCGGCGAACAGCGTCGTAGCGCGCTGCGCGGCGTCGGGCTCGGCGCGCTGCTGATCCTGGCCACCAAGGTCGGCGACGTCTGGTTGCAGATCACCGTGTTGACCCGCCCGCTGGTGCTCGACGAATACGTGCAGCTCGCCGACCGGGCGCTGGGCAATCCGTCCTGGGTGATGGGCGGCGTGGTCGATGCGCTCGGCAGCGTCGGCTACGGGGTGCTGCACTGGGTGTACATCGAGCTGCCGGTCGCGGCGATCGTCGTCGCCCTGTACCAGCTCCGCAACGGCTGGCCGTCGCACTACCTGGTGCGCACCTTCCTGCTCATCGGGCTGATCGGTCCGCTGTTCTACGTGCTCTTCCCTGTGGTCGGCCCGGACTTCGCGTTCGGCACCGCGGGCGCGGGCTCCCAGCTCGGCAACTACTGGCCCGCCGTGGTGCCGAATGTCGTCGACCCGGCGGCGATCCCGTTCGACAGCCCGGCGCCGCGCAACTGCATGCCCAGCCTGCACACTGCCTGGGCGCTGGCGATCTTCATCCACTCCAGGGGCGGTCCCCGGTGGCTGCGCTGGGGCGGCACCTTCTGGTTGGTGTGCACGCTGATGGCGACCCTCGGATTCGGCTACCACTACGGCGTCGACCTGGTCGCGGGCGTCGTGTTGTGCCTGACCCTGGAGTCCGCGCTGCGCGATCCCGAGCGGGGCTGGGGGCGGTTCCGCGTGCGGCTCGTGGTCGGCGGGGCGGTGGCGTTCGCGGCGCTGCTGCTCGGCTACCGGTACCTGGCGGTCGAGATCGCGGAGTACCCGCTGTTCTTCGGCCCGCTGATCCTCGGCGTCATGGGTGCCGTGGTGCTCGGGTTCTATGCCAGCTTCTTCGCCGCACCGGGGACCGCGCTCGGTCGGTGGGGCGGACGGGTCGAGGCAGACCCGGTTCCGGTGCGCGCCGCGAGCTAGCGGACGAAGCCGCTCGGCGGGTCCGAACCGCGCCGCGGGCGGGGTACGGCTGCACGCCTCGGGGTCGGTCCGCTACGGTGACCTCGATTCGACGGACTGAGTGAGGAATTCGGCGGGCCGCAACCACAGGCGTCCCTTCCGGTTACCCGCGAGCCACTGTCGACGGGAAACGGTGGAGGACGCGTGCGGGAGTCAGTGGGAGTGACGCTCGGCAAGGAGGGCGTGCGAGCGGTCCTCATCGATACCGACGTGCCCGGTCTCGGGCCGGTGGACAGCCGCTTCGAGGACCGGGCCGGAGACGATGTCGGGCAGGCGGTCTGGGCCACCGAACAGATGATGGACCGGGCCAGGCGGATCGGACTGAACCCGACGGCGGTGGGGATCGTCGCCGCCGACCCGGCGGCGGCGGACGCGATCAAGGCGAAGCTGGGCGGCGACGGCGTGCCCGCCGTCACGGTGGTCGGTGCGGCCGAGGCCCGGCTGGCCTTCCTGCGCTCGATACCCGAGTTGGCAGGCGCCCGTACCGCTCTCGTCCTGGCCGAGTGGCCGGGCGAGGTGCTCGCCCACGCGGTCGACCTTCGGTCCGGTGCGGCGCAGGCAGGCGTCCAGCGGGTGACAGCGGGGACGTTCAGCGAGGTGTCCTTCACCACCGCGCTGCTGGAGGACATGCTGTCGGGTGCCCCGCGCGGCAAGGTCGCCGTCGTCGTGCTCGGAATCCGGCCGTCCGAGACGAGCGTGATCCGTTCCGCGGCCGGTGCGCTCGGCCTGGCCGCCGTTGTCCCCTATGCCGGCCGGTGGCATCTGGCGACCGGCGCCGCGATCAGCGCCGCGGAAGTCCAGACGTCCGTGCCTGCCGCGTTCGCGGCGACGGCGCCGGGGGAGGCGAAGGCGCTTCCCAAGGGGAAGGTGCTCGCCGGTGCGGCCGCGGTCGTCGCGGTCCTGCTCGCCGGTCTCACGGCCGTACTGGTGGCGCCTGCTCCGTCCCCCACGTCGACGCAGGGACCGATCGCGCCGACCACTCCCGAGCGCAGCGATGTCTCCGAGTTGAAATCGCCCGGTCTCCCCGTCGACCCGTGCGCGCACGTCGGCGTACCCGGGCCCACCATCGAGCCGGCCACCTGGCGCGCGGGCGAGCTCAGCTATTCGGTGCGGTTGGTGAGCGACCCCGACCCGTCACAGCCCGACCCGGCCGACCTGCCCGCGCCGCACAAGCCGCGAGTGTCGGGCACGCCGGGTGCTTCCGGTGCGCCGGGTGCCACAGGGCCGTCGGGTTCGCCGGGACCGTCAGGTGTGCCGGGATCGCCGGGTTCGCCGGGAACGTCGGGGACCTCGCCCGCCGACCCGTGTGGACGTTGACGCATGACATCCACCGCGAGCTAGTCGTTCTGGTCGCGTCAGCGCCGAAAACCACCCGAGAACAACTAGCTCGCGCAACCATGCATCGGTGATGAGTCGGCGCGTTGCGGTGTTTCTGGCATTGGCCACTGTGCTGGCGGGGTGCGGGTACATCCACGGACCCGCACCCGTACGGGAGCCCGCGGAGATCGTGAGCGCGGCAACGTGCCGAATGCCGACGGACCTTGATGGCATAGCGGTGACACCGCCAGATCTCGTGGCGATGCAGCCGCGACCGGGCACAGTCCCCGACGACTTCGAGCCAGTGGCGGCCATCACCTGCGACCCGACCGCAGACCGAACCGTGAACGCCGATCTGACGGCCGGATTTGTCGAGCACCGGTGGGAGGGTGACTTTTCCGAGGCGGTCGCGAAGCTGAACGCGCGGTCCGAGGGAAGTCGCATCGACCAGGACACCTGCGGGATCGCCAGCATGGTGGCTATTCCGGATCTGTGGCTGATCGACGCCGCGGGCCGGGCGATTCGGCCGTCGTATCCGGTCGATGAATGCAAGTTTCAGCGTATCGGCGGATTGAGGGCGGTCGAGGCGCTCGAGGACGTCGGACGGATCGAGCACCGCGTCCAGCTGTGGCCCGATGGGGTGGAGCAGCTGATGGGGTGCGGCACGGTTCCCGCCCTGCCTGTGGCTGGAGCTGGCGTTCCGGTCCACGGCGGCTACTCGGTGCGGAGTTCGGTGTGTCGGTACCGATTCGACGCCGCCGGTGTCGTGTTCGGCGGGGCGGAGAGCCTGGACAGCCTCGACCCGTACTTCGAGGCGCTCGAACCGGCTCCGCCCTGCACATCGACGGCGAGCGTTGCCGCCGGAACCAGTCTGTCCCTGTCGGGTCCCGAGTACACCGCGCCGGTTCCCGTACTGATCGAGCTCGACGGTTGCCGCCGGGTCCTCGTCGATGGTTTTGTTCCGGTCGTGGCGTCGCCGGCGTTGCTCGCGCTCGTGGCGTAACCGCATGAATCGCGCCGCGAGCTAGTTGTTTTAGTGGCGACAGCTCCGAAAAACCACTCGAGAACAACTAGCTCGCGGATAAGTTCCTGCGGATGGGCCGCGTACCGAAGCTCCCCGCCGGGCCGATCCGTCGCGCGACGCTGCTGCAGACGATGACGGCGTGGCAGATTTCGCGCGATTACACGCCCGTGCTGAACGGGGTGTACGTGCGGGCCGACCAGCCCGTCGACTACGCGCAGCGGTCGCGGGCGCTGGGCGTCGCGTTCCCGGACGGGGTGCTGTCCGGGTGGTCGGCCGCCGCGCTGCATGGATACCGGTACGTCCCGGAGCGGGCCGAACCCGAGCTGATCCTGCTGCGCCCGGCGAGACGTCGGGCGGGCGTGCGGTTCGGATACGGCGCGCTGGCCGTCGACGAGCACGAGGACGTCTACGGGTACGAGCTGACCTCACACTTGCGGACCGCGTACGACCTGGGTCGCCGGCTGCCGCTCGACCGGGCCGTCGAGGCCGTCGACGGGCTCTGCAACATCGGCCGATGCGACCCCGATGGGCTGCACGCGCTGATCGAGCGGCATCGCGGAGACCGAGGGCTCAAGCAGTTGCGTCGGGTTGTCGAACTGGCCGACGGCGGCGCGGAGTCCCCGTGGGAGACGCGGACCCGACTGCTGGTGGTGCGCGCGGGATTCGAGAAGCCCGAGACCCAGGTGCTGTTGGTCGACGGAGACGGCCGACTCGTCGCGCAGGTGGACATGGCCTGGCCGACGTACCGGGTAGTGCTCGAGTACGACGGAGATCATCACCGGGAACGGGACCGCTACGCGCGGGACGTCCGCCGCACGAACAGTATTCGTCGTCTCGGGTGGGATGTCGTGGTGGCCACGAAGGAGATGGTCCTGCGGCACCCGGACGAACTGCTCGAGCGGGTCGCCTCGGCGCTACGGGCAGGCGGCGCGACGTACCTGCCGGCGGGGAACGGTCCTCGGTAGCCTCGGTAGCCTCGGTAGCCTCGGTTGCGGGGGAGAAGGGAGACGCCGATGCACGCTCTGGTGGCGATCGCAGCCCTGATGGCGGCCTGTGTCGCCCTGGACCAGGTCGGGTTGTGGGCAGAGCGGCGCGGGTGGATCTATTGGCGCAAACGCAGACCGCCGGTCGACGGCGGTGCGGTCACCGGCGCGTTCGGGGAGATCCAGTCGCTGCTGTCGCCCTCGCACCGGCACGTCCTCGACGAGCAGCGGACGCAGAAGTCGCTGCGGCACGACGCGTCGAGCGGCGACGGCACCCGGATGCGGATCGACCTGGGCGGCGGCACGGTCCGGCTCGACCGGCCGCGCGGCTCCGGCGACTGAGCTACTCCGGCCCGTCCCGGCGGTCGAGGTCCCCGACGATGCCGAGCCCGTCGCGGCTGCGCTGTTCGCGGTAGGCCACCCGGCCGACCGTGTGCGCGATGACCGGTGCGGTCAGCAGGGTGAACAGCCCGACCAGCACCAGCATCCAGATGTCGACGTTGCCGCGCAGCCGGATCACCGCCCCGATCAACACCAGCACCAGGCCGATCACCTGGGGCTTGGTCGCGGCGTGCATGCGGGAGAGGGTGTCCGGGAAGCGCACGATCCCGATGGCAGCGGTCATGGCGAGCAGCGCGCCCAGCAGGATGAGAACGGCGGCGACGACCTCGAGCACGGTGTTCACTGGTCGTCACGCACCCGGAACCGTGCCACGCTGACCGAGCCGACGAAGCCGACGAGGGAGAGCGCGACGATGGCGGGCACCAGCGTGGTGTCGAGGCTGTAGGCGGCCCACACTGCGAGCCCGCAGATGGCCACCGCGACCAGGGTGTCCATCGCGACCAGACGGTCCAGCGTGGACGGCCCGTCGAGCAGTCGATACGAGGTCATCACGGCGGCCACCGAGAGCATCACCCCGGCGATCACGAGCACTGTCGTCACGGCAGATCCTCTCGGTCGGTGGGCTTGAGCACGGACGGGTCGAAGACGGGGTTGTCCACGTGCCACGGCGAGGGCTTCCACTCCTCGTCGCGCTCGAACGAGGCGATGAACAGCCGCTCCAGCTGCCGCACGGTCCGGTAGAACTGGTCGACGGCCTTGTCGGTGCCCACGTCGAGTACGTGCACGTACACCATCCGCTTGACCTGGTCGACCTCCAGCACCATGGTGCCGGGGATCAGGTTGAGCACGTCGATGCACAGGGTCAGCACCAGATCGGACTTGATGGCCAACCGGGCGCGCAGCACTCCGGTCACCGGGGGCGGACCGGGGCGCACCGCCAGCCAGGCAACCTGCGCGCTCGACTGCGCCGCGTACACGGTGCAGAGGCCGACCAGCTTGGCGATCGACCACAGGTGGATCCGGCCCTCGACCGGTACCCGCGGCAGTGGGAGCAGGACCATGATCAGCACCCCGACGACCAGGCCGCCGAGGATGTTCGCGACGCTGATGTTGCCCCACAGCAGGATCCACACCGTGGTCAGCCACACCAGGACCCCGGCGCGGAGCACCCGTTCGCGGTTCATCGCGTACCCCCCGTCGCGGCCGCCTGCTCGGCGTACCCGGGCCCGAGGACGGCGTCGATGTAGATAGAGCGGTCCCGCAGGTCCCCGGCCGCACGATCGGTGATCGCGATGAACTGGCCGGCGAACACGGTCAGGGCCAGGCCGACCACCACCACGCCGATCGTGGGGATCAGCATCAGGGCGGGCATCCGGCCGACGTCGGCTCGGTCGTCGAAGGCGATGTCCTCCTCGGACTCGTCGATCAGGGCGGACGGGCTGACGTCGGCGAGGTCGCCCTCGGGGGCGTCGGCGCGCGAGCGCCAGAACGCCTTCGTCCAGACCCGGGCCACCACGTAGAGGGTGAGCAGGCTCGTGACGGTGCCGCCCGCGACCAGCACCCAGGACAGCGCGCTCGGGTGGGCGACGCCTGCCTGCAGCAGGGCGACCTTCCCGATGAAGCCGGAGAACGGCGGGATTCCTGCCAGGTTCAGCGCGGGCACCAGGAACACCAGCGCCAGCACCGGGCTGGCCGCGGCGAGGCCGCCGAGCCGGCGCAGCGAGGACGACCCGGCCTGCCGCTCGATCAGGCCTACCACCAGGAACAGCGCGGTCTGCACGATGATGTGGTGCGCGACGTAGTAGATGGCGCCGGACAGGCCCTGCTGGGTGGACAGCGCGATGCCGAACACCATGTAGCCGATGTGGCTGACCAGGGTGAACGAGAGCAGCCGTTTGATGTCGGTCTGCGCGATGGCGCCGAAGATGCCGACCAGCATGGTGAGCAGGCCGCAGATCATCAGCACGTTGTCGAGCTCGCCTTGCGGGAACAGCAGGGTGTGCGCGCGGATGATCGCGTACACGCCGACCTTGGTGAGCAGGCCCGCGAACACGGCCGTGACCGGGGCGGGCGCGGTCGGGTACGAGTCGGGCAGCCAGGTCGAGAGCGGGAACACCGCGGCCTTGATGCCGAACGCGACAAGCAGCACGCCGAAGACCGCGGTCCTGGTGCCGACCGGGATGCCGTCGAGCCGGGTGGCCATCTGGGCCAGGTTCAGGGTGCCGGTGGCCGCGTAGGCGAGGGCGATGCCGACCAGGAAGATCAGCGAGGACACCATCGAGACCATCACGTAGGAGACGCCGGCGCGCACCCGGTCGGCGCTGGCGCCGAGGGTCAGCAGCACGAACGACGCGGCCAGCAGCACCTCGAACCCGACGTACAGGTTGAACAGGTCGCCCGCCAGGAACGCGTTGGAGATGCCCGCGGTCAGCGCCAGGTAGGTGGGCAGGAAGATCGACACCGGCTGGCGTTCGGTGCCGTCGTGGATGCCCTGCCCGACCGCGAACCCCATGACGGCGAGCAGCACGATGCTCGAGACCACCAGCATCACCGCCGACAACTGGTCCACCACCAGGGTGATGCCGATCGGCGAGTCCCAGCCGCCGACCTGCAGCGTGGCGATGCCGTCCCGGTCGGTGAGGTACAGCAGCAGGCAGGCGACGACCAGGCCGACCACGAGCGCGGACATGGTGACCGCGCGCTGGAACCGCGGCCTGCGGCCGCCGATGAGGGTGACCGCCGCGGCGAGCATGGGCACCAGCACGGGCAGCGGGATCAGGGTGTGGATCAGGTCGGGGGACAGGGTCATTCGCGATCACCGCCAGGAACCCGGATCGGTCCGTCGCCGTCCGGGTCGAACTCGTCGAAGTCGCCCTCCCGCAGGTCCTCGTAGCACTCGAGGTCCTCGAGGTTCTTGAGCTGTTCGAGCGGGATCGGATTGCCCTTGTCGTCGAAGGCGTCGCCGCCGAAGGTGGAGTCGCCGGTGATCGGGTCGTCGGAGCGGTCGTGATCCGGTGCCTCGGCTGGGCTGCGACGGCGGATGACCTTGGTGTCCTCGGGGTCGTTCTCGACCGCGTCCTTGGTGTTGATCTTGTACGACCGGTAGGCCAGCGCCATCACGAACGCCGCGATGCCCATGGTGATCACGATCGCGGTCAGGATCATCGCCTGCGCCAGCGGATCGGCCATGGTGTCGTACACCGCGTTCGTCCGCCCGACGATGGGCGCGCTGCCCGGGGGCCCGCCGACGGTGAGGATGAGCAGGTTCACGCCGTTGCCGAACAGCAGCAGCCCCAGCAGCATCTTGGTGATGCTGCGCTCGAGCAGCAGGTACACCCCGCAGGCGATCAGCACGCCGACCACGATGAGGATGCCGAAGTTCGCGCTCATCGGGCGTTCACCTCGACCTCCGCGTCCAGGCGCGCGCCGAGGCTGCGCAGCACGTCGAGCACGAGTCCGACGACGATCAGGTACACGCCGAGGTCGAAGAAGATCGCGGTCACCATCTTGATGTCGCCGAGCAGCGGCAGCGTGACCTCCAGGGTCGCGGACGAGAGCGCGGGGGCGCCGAGGAACAGCGACGCCATCGCGGTGCCCGCGGAGAACATCAGGCCGAGCCCGAGGATCTTGCCCGCGTCGATGGGGACCGCCTCGCCCAGCTCGTAGCGGCCGCCCGCCAGGTACCGGAGCACCAGCGCCAGGCCCGCGGTGAGCCCGCCCGCGAAGCCGCCGCCCGGCGCGTTGTGGCCGGAGAAGAAGAAGTAGACGGACAGCACCATCATCGTCGGGAAGATCATCCGGGTGGTGATCTCCAGGACCAGCGACCGGTGCCGGGGGTCGATCAGGTCGCCGCCGCGCAGCCAGGTGGTCTCCGAGCTCGACGCGGCTTCCTCGGCCCCCGGCGCGTCGGACACGCGCGGCGCGGTGCCGAACCGACGGGTCCGGAACACCAGCGAGGCGACGCCGGTCGCGGCGACCAGCAGCACCGAGATCTCGCCGAGGGTGTCCCAGGCGCGGATGTCGACAAGCAGCACGTTCACCACGTTCTTGCCGTTGCCGATGGTGTAGGCGGCCTCGGGCAGCTGCAGCGAGATCGGCGCGGTGTTGCGGGCGTTCATCGCGTAGGCACCGAGCGCCGTGACGGTGGCGCCGACCGCGGCGCCGAGCAGGGCGCGCGGGACCTTGAAGCCGACCGACTGCCGCTCGTCGGTCTCGGCGGGCAGCTTGCGCAGCACCAGCACGAAGATCACCAGGGTCAGGGTCTCCACCAGGAACTGGGTCAGGGCCAGGTCCGGCGCGCCGTCGAGGGCGAAGATGACGCCGCAGCCGTAGCCGCCGACGCCGACCAGGATGACGCTGGCCAGGCGGTTGCGCATCACCGTCGCGGCGAGCGCGGCGGCGATCATGATCAGTCCGACCGCGAACTGGATCGGGGACTCCCACAGCCGGAGATTGACCCCGGTGTCGGTGTTCAACACCAGCAGGATCGTCGGCAGCAGCACCAGGGTGACGAGGATCGACGCCTGCGTCAGCGGCAGTGAACCGCGCTGGGTGGTGCCGGTCAGCTTGATCGAGATGGTGTCCATGGCCCGCAGGGTGGCGTCGTACACGCGGTCGGCGTTGCCGAGCGGCGGATGCTCGAAGCGCAGCCTGCTGACCCAGCGGTGCGCGACGAACAGCACGGCGCCGCAGCCGATCACCAGGATGGTCAGGTACAGCGGCAGGCCGAAACCGTGCCACAGCGCGAGGTGGTAGTCGGCGTTCCCGTCGGCGGGCAGCGTCTGGGCGTACGGGCTGAGCAGGCGGTCCATCACCGGGGCCGCCAGGCCTGCGGCCAGTCCGCCGACGGCGAGCAGGCCGGGGACGAACAGGAACAGCGGCCCGGCGGCGTGCATGCTCTGGACGGCCGGGCTCGGCCGCTTGAGCTGCTTGCGGCCGAACGCGCCCCAGATGAACCGGATGCTGTACGTCACGGTCAGGATCGAGCCGGCGACGACGGTGGCGAGCACAAGGGTCCGCACGGGCGGGCTCAGCGCGTTGGTGGTGGCGATCGCCTCGAGGGCGCCCTCCTTGCCGACGAAGCCGAGGAACGGCGGTAGCCCAGCCATGCTGGCGGCGGCGAGGACCGCGATGATGCACAGCGCGGGGGCGCGCTTGCCCAGGTGGGCCAGCTTGCGGATGTCGCGGGTGCCGGTGGTGTGGTCGATGATGCCGACCACCATGAACAGCGCGGCCTTGAACATCGCGTGTGCGACCACCATGGTGATGCCTGCCAGCGCGGCGTTCCGGTCGCCGATGCCGACCAGGGTGATGAGGAAGCCGAGCTGGCTGACGGTGCCGAAGGCGAGGATCAGCTTGAGGTCGAAGGCCCGCAGCGACCGCCAGCCCGCGAGCAGCATCGACGCCAGCCCGAGCGTGATCACCGTGACCCGCCACGGCGCGGAGTCGGCGAACCCGGGCGCGAGCCGGGCGACGAGGTAGATGCCCGCCTTCACCATCGCCGCCGCGTGCAGGTAGGCGCTGACCGGTGTCGGGGCGGCCATCGCGCCCGGCAGCCAGAAGTGCATCGGCACGATCGCGGACTTCGACAGCGCGCCGATGAGCACCAGCACAACAGCGACGCCGGCGAGCCAGCCGCCGGGCGGGTCGGCGAGCAGGTCGGAGATCAGGTAGCTGCCGCCGACCTGGCCCAGGATGAGGAAGCCGACCAGCATCGCGAGGCCGCCCGCGGTGGTCACCAGCAGCGCCTGGGTGGCGGCGCGGCGGCTCGACGCCCGCTCCGCGTAGTGCCCGACCAACAGGAACGAGAGCACCGTGGTCAGTTCCCAGAAGGTGTAGAGGATGAGCATGTTGTCGCTGGTGACCAGGCCGAACATGGCGCCGGCGAACGCGACCATCTCGGCGGCGAAGATGCCGAGGCGGGGCTCGTCGTCGGTGAAGTACCGCGAGCAGTAGACCAGCACGAGGCTGCCGATCCCGAGGATCAGCGCGGACATGATCGCGGCGAGGGCGTCGAACCGCATGTCGATGTCCATCGACAGCCCGGGCGCCCACTGGATGTGCAGGCTCTGCTGGGTGCCCCAGTTCTTGATCACCCAGCCGAGGCTCGCCAGCGGCACCAGGGCCAGCGGGAGGAACGCATTGCGGCCCATCGCTCGCACCACAAGCGGCGCCAGGACGGCGGCGATCGCGTGGGCGAGCAGGACAGCAAGCAATGGGCACTCCGTCGTTTGTCGTGTGCGGCGGCGGGGTGTCAATACGCCCCGGAGGTATCCGGGGCTCGATGTCCGAGTTTAGTGGACGCCGTTGGCCGCTTCGCGACCCGTGCGCGGTTGGCGAGTCCCAGGACTTGCTATGTGCGCACGGGCGCGCATGCGCATACCGTGTCCGCATGGCCGAGATCAGGACCGTCGCCCTCGCCCACATCCGCGACCGCCGCATGCTGCAGGCCCGCTCCGCCGGTAAGTCCGCCTTCTACATGGCCGGCGGCAAGATCGACCCGGGCGAAACCCCGGAAGAGGCCCTGCACAGGGAGATTCGTGAGGAGCTCGACGCGGGCGTCGTCGAGGGCACGCTCAGCACGCTCGGTGTTTTCGAGGCGGAGGCCTTCGGGCACCCGGCCGGGACCCGACTGCACATGACGTGTTTCCTCGCGGACCTGACGGATGAGCCGACCGCGACGAGCGAGATCGCCGAGCTCCGGTACTTCACCGTCGACGAGTACGCCGCGATGCCGGAGACCGCACCCGGCTCGCGGCTGGTGTTCGAGCGGCTGCAGGCGCTGGGTCTGGTGGACTGACCCGTGATCTTCACCGCGGCGCACCTCGAGGGCATCAGGTCCGGCGCGGTGACGCTCGCGTTCCGGCGGTGGGACCGGGCCCGGGTGCGGGCGGGGTCGAGCCAGCGGACGGCGGCGGGGGTGATCGCGTTCGACGCGGTCGAGGAGATCTCGCCCGCGGAGGTGACGGACGCCGACGCCGAGGCGGCCGGGTTCCCGTCGGCCGAGAAGCTGCTGGCCTTCGTCGACAGGAAGGCGCACGGTCCGATCCTGTATCGGATCGCGTTGCGCTACGGCGGTGCCGATCCACGCCAGGCGCTGCGGGAGAACGCCGAGCTGTCGGACGCCGAACTCGAGAAGCTGCGGCGGCGGCTGGCGCGGATGGACGCGAACGGGGACTGGACCGAGGCCACCCTGCGCCTGATCGGCGAACGCCCCGCGGTGGTCTCGACCGAGCTGGCGGAGGCGATGTCGATGGAGCGGCAGCCGTTCAAGATCCGGGTGCGCCGGCTCAAGGAACTCGGACTCACCGAGAGCCTGGAGGTCGGCTACCGGCTGAGCCCGCGGGGCAGGCGGGTGCTCGACACCGTCTTCGCGGACGGCGCGGGCGCCTGACGATTTCCCCTTGGGTCCACGCCGTGCCGGGCACCGCGCTGTTCATTGTGTATAACGAATTATTCAGTGCCGCAGAGTATATGGATTCGTGTATCGGACCGGCTTGTGGGCAGTAGGGTGACGCGCAGCGTATTCAGGATCGGCGAAAGCCGACGCTTGCGACGCGTCCCCATCTGATCACCTGCTGAACGGAGCTTGATACATGCGCGGTCCAACGATCGGTCGTATCGCATCCATGGTCGTCGCGTCGGCCGTGCTCGCCGGTGGCCTCGCTGCCGGATCTGGCGTTGCGGGCGCCACCCTCGCCGAATCCACCCCGACGGCCGGTTCCCTTGGCGTCACTTCCGTGGCCGGATCCAACGCGGCGGCCGGATCCAGCGACATCGCCAACGATCTCCTTTTGGCTATCGAACTCGCGCTCAGTCCGAACAGCTGTCACCGCAATCCCGGCGGCTTCTGCTACGGAATGGATTAGACCCGGAGCTCGATGTCGTTACCGGCGGCGGAGAGCCGAGCTGCCAGGGCAGTTTGTCTTCCAACAACACGTCTCTTCTTGGCTCACCGAGAGCCTTGAGGTCGGCTACCGGCTGAGCCCGCGGGGCAGGCGGGTGCTCGACACCGTCTTCGCCGACGGCGCCGGCACCTGACGATTCCCCCTCCCGCCTGCGGCCGCGAGGACTAGATTCCGAAGATGGACTCGCCTCGCTTGTCCCGTCGTACCGTTCTGCGCGGTGCCGCGCTCGGCCTTGGCGCCGCGGCGTTCGGCCCGCTCGCCACCCACACCGCCGCGGCACAGGCTGCGCCGCCGGGCGGAAAGACCGCGATCGTGGTCGGCAGCGGATTCGGCGGTGCGGTGGCTGCCCTGCGGCTGGGCATGGCGGGCATCGAGACCACGGTCCTCGAGCGCGGCAGGCGCTGGCCGATCGATCCGGCGGGCAACACGTTCGCCACCCTGGATGCGCCGGACGGCCGCGCGTCCTGGCTGCACGACCGGCCGTACATCAACCCGCTGACCCAGTTGCAGCCGATCCAACGCTACGTCGGCGTCGTCGACGAGGTCAGGGGCAACGGCATCAACTCGGTCTACGGCGCGGGCGTCGGCGGCGGTTCGCTGGTGTTCGGCACCTATACCCCGCAGCCGCGGCGGCGCGACTTCGAGCAGGTCTTCCCGCGGCAGATCGACTACGGCGAGCTGGACCGGGTGTACTACCCGCGGGCACGGGCGTCGCTCGGCACCTCGCCGCTGCCCGCCGACCTGCTCGCCCACCCCGCCTACAAGGGCGCGCGGGCGTGGCTCGCCGATGTCGCGGACTACGGTGGTCAGCCGTCCTTCCACGACTTCTGCGTCGACTGGGATCTGGTGCGCGAAGAGCTGGCCGGGACGCGGCGCCCGTCGGTGACCGTCGGCGAGGGCCCGTACGGCATCAACTCCGGGGCGAAGAACAGCGTCGATCACAACTACCTGCCGAGGGCCGAGGCGACCGGCAACGTCACGGTGCTGCCGCTGCACGAGGTCGTCGAGATCCGGGAGGCGCAGGGGCAGAGCGGGTTCGAGGTCACCGTCAAGCGCATTGACGAGTACGGGCTCGTCCTCGAGCACAAACGGCTGGTCGCCGACTACCTGTTCATGGCGGCCGGTTCGTTCTACACCAGCGCATTGCTGGTGACCGCGAAGGCGAAGGGCGCGCTGCCGAGGCTGAACGAGCACGTCGGCAAGGGCTTCGGCAACAACGGCGACTTCCTCATCTCGCGCACCCTGACGCACCGCGAGTACGGCGCCAAGCAGGCGGGGCCGGGCGTCGCGGCCCTCTACGACGACGACACACCCGACGGGACGGTGGCGATGTCGTGGCAGGCGGCGCCGTTCCCGGAGATCGCGGGCGGCAACACCAGCACCAACCTGATCCAGCTGATCACGAGCGAGCGGGGTTCCATCGACTACAACCCGGCGCTCGGCCGGGCCGAACTCAACTACCCGCACGGCGAGGCCGACAGCGATGTCGACGCCCGCGGGCGTCGGTTTGCCGGCCGGTTTCACGAACGCGCGGACGTGGCGCACGGGTATCCGGCGAACGGTATCCCGGTCTACCCGCGGCTCGCCGGGTTCGGCAGCGCGGCGACCTTCCATGGCCTCGGCGGCATGGTGATGGGCCAGGCGTGCAACTACGAGGGCCGGGTCGACGGCTACGAGAACATGTACGTCGTCGACGGCTCGCTGATCCCCGGTTCCACCGCGCTGGTGAATCCGTCGCTGACGATCACCGCGGTCGCGGAGCGGTGCATGGATCATTTCCTGGCCGCCAACGGCTGAGGCGTGCGCGGTTGCCGTGTGGCGGCGGGGGGTCGACGATTGAGCGGGGAGCGGCGAAGGGGATGAGATGACCTCGAGACCGGTGGTGGTTGCGACGTTCGCCGCCGCCTTCGTCGGCGCGGCGGTGATCGCCAACAGGCTGGCAGGCAAGCCCGTGCCGTTCCTGCGGTGGTCGGTGATCCGGTTCGCGCTCGGTGCCAGGCGCCTGCTCGGCGAGGGGCAGGTCGGTGACGGCCGGGAGGAGGCGCTGGCCGCGCACGTGGTGGCCACGGCACGTCGCGGGGACATCGACGACGTGATCCGCGCCATCGACGACTTCGCGCACACCCGGAGTTTCCTGATGAACGTCGGCGACGAGAAGGGCGAGATCCTGGACGCGGCGGTGCGGAGCGCCCGGCCCGCGCTGCTGCTCGAGCTCGGGACGTACTGCGGGTACAGCGCGCTGCGGATGGCGCGGGTGATGCCCCCGGACGCCACGATCTGCACCGTCGAGATCAACCCGGCGAACGAGGCGATCGCCCGGCGGATCTTCGAGCACGCGGGAGTCGGCGAGCGCATCACCTCGGTGGTCGGGTCGATCGGAGACGGTGGCGAGACCGTGAAGCGACTGCGGAATGAATACGGTATCGATTCCGGCACAGTCGATTTCGTGTTCGTCGACCACCTCAAGAGTGCCTACCTGCCGGACCTGCTCCGCATCGTGGACGAGGGCTGGCTGCACCCAGGAAGCCGGGTGGTCGCGGACAACGTCAAGTTCCCCGGTGCCCCCGACTACCTGGCCTACATGCGCTCGGAGGAGGGCGGGCGGTGGCGGACGACGGAACACCCCACCCATGTCGAGTACCAGCGGGTGCTCAGGGACCTGGTGCTCGAGTCCGAGTACCAGGGGTAGGGCGCCTGCGGGAGCGGCTCCTCAGTCGGTGCCGTTCCACGGCCCCTCGATGCGGTCGGCGGCCGCCGTCGCCTGCCGTAGTCCGGCCTCGAAGCACTTCTCCCAGGCCGACATGTCGTGCAGGTGGGGTCCGAAGGCATCCAAGCTCGCCCGGTCGGGGGCGATGGCGAGAGGGGCGCCGCTGGGGTAGAGGTGGCCCAGCGGCTCGATGACGACCACCGTTTCCATGTCGGCCGCCAGGTCCGCGTCGGATCCGGCGCGGAAGGCGCCGTCCATGTAGCGGCGGCCGTTGATCGTGATGGGCGGGTAGAGGCCGGGCACCGCGTAACTGGAGGCGACGGCCTGCTGTAGCGAGGCATCCCCGTGCCGATCCCAGAGCGCGGGTTCTCCCGATTCCGTGTCGACCGCGGTGATCAGGAGGCGCTGTTCGGGCCAGTCGCGGGCGGTGATCAGGGCTGCGGTCCGCTCGAGATGGGTCTGTTCGGAGGGCACGTCGGCGGTGAGGGCCATCCGCCCGACCCGATGCAGCTTCTCGCCCTGCTCCAGGGCGGGATCCTGGAGCGTCGCGAGCACCTCGGTCAGCGTGCGAGGGTCGGCGGCGCTGTTCCCGGATCTGGTGAGGGTGGCCAGGCGGTCCGGGTCCTGACCGGTGGCGAGGAGGGCGGCGACGATCGCGCCCGCCGACGTGCCGATGATGAGGTCGGCGGCGGCCAGGTCCACGCCCGTACGGCGAAGACCGACGGCAAGTCCGGCCAGCCAGGCCGTTCCGACGACTCCACCGGGACCGAGTACGAGTGCACGTTTCATGAGAAAGATCTTGCTACCTCAACCGTGGCTGAGGTCAAGGCGCCGTGGCCGATTCGCATCGGGGCCAATGCGCCACGGGGTGATCAGCGTCGGGGGAGCGGCTCCACGCCTGCGAGCACCGCGCTCTCGGCGTACAGGGCCTCCTGCGCCGCGACATCGCGGGCTCGTCGGCTGACCGGGTTCGGCCGCTGCGCGGTGAGGTACTCGCCCGAGCGTTCCCGGTATTCGGGGGAGAGCGCCAGTTCGGCGCCCAGCCGACCGGCCCGGTCGGCGGAGATGAGGAACGGGCGGAGCGCGGCGTGCACGGCCCGCGGCAGTTCCCGGTAGATGTCGGAGTCGACGCCCCCCGGGTGCATGGCGTGGGTGCTCAGTCCGTCGGGCAGTCGCCGGGCGAGGGCGTAGTTGAACATCAGGTTGGCCAGCTTGGACTGCGCGTACGCGGGGAACGGCCGGTACTTCGAGCGTCCGCGGAACGTGTCGGCGTCGATGCGGCCGATGTTGTGGGCGACGGACGCCACGTGCACGATCCGCGCGTCGCCGGTCTGCTCGGCCGCGAGCCGCAGTTGCGGCAGCAGCAGGTGGGTGAGCAGGAAGGGGCCGAGGTAGTTCGCGCCGAACTGCAGCTCGAAACCCTCGGCGGTGAACTGCTGCTTGAGCGGGGAGGCGCCGGCGTTGTTGATCAGCGCGTCGACGCGCTCGTGGCGCGCGGCGAGGTCCGTCGCGAATCGGTGGATGTGCTCGAACGAGCTCAGGTCGAGGGAGAGCACGTCGACCTTTGCGCCAGGGGTCCGGCGCGCGATCTCCTCGCGGGCGGCCTCCGCCTTCGCCTGATTGCGGCAGGCCAGGCACACCGTGGCCCCGCGGGCCGCCAGTTCGTGCGCCATCGCGAGGCCGATCCCGGAGTTGGCTCCGGTGACCACAACGGTTTTCGGCATCTGTGCTCCTTGTCGCCTGGGTGGCCACGGGCCGTGTCGGAGCGTAACGCTCGAGCACGGCCCGTGGCTGCGATCCGGTTCAGTGCGCCATGGCCGGCTGCCCCTCGGCCGGGGCGGGCAGCAGACCGCGGGGTAGCAGGAACGCCGAGATCGCCGCGCCGATCACGAAAATCGCTGCGGCCCACCAGAAGGTCGTCGTGTAGCTCTGCACGGCGGCGAGGGCCGCGTTCTCCGGGGACGGCACGCGCCCGGTCATGAAGCTCGTGGCAGCGGTCGCGGCAACGGTGCTCAGCAACGCGGTGCCGATCGATCCGCCGACCTGCTGCATGGTGTTCACCGTCGCGGAGGCGACGCCCGCGTCGTCGGGGTCGACGCCCGTGATGGCGCCCTGCATGCCGGGCGCGAACACCATGCCCATGCCGAGGCCGAGCAGCACCAGCCCGGGCAGGATGATCGTCACGTAGGAGCTGTCGACCTCGATCTGGGCGAGCACCGCCAGCCCGACGGCGGCGACGACCAGGCCGGTGGTGATCAGCACCCGCGGCCCGACCCTCGGCAGCAGCACCGCGGTCGCGGTGGTCGCGGAGACCACCATGCCTGCGACCATCGGCAGGAAGGCCACGCCGGTGATGATCGGCGTGTACTGCAGCACCGTCTGCATGTAGAAGGTGAGGAACAGGAACACCGCGAACATGCCGGAGCCGGTGACGAACATCGCCAGGTAAGACCCGCCGCGGGTGCGGTCGAGGACGATCCGGAGCGGGAGCAGCGGGTGGGCGACACGAGTCTCGATGACCACGAACGCAGCGAGCAGGAGGGTGCCCGCGACCAGCCAGGTGATCGTCATCGGGTCGGACCAGCCGTGGGACTCGGCGTGCGAGAACCCGTAGACGATGCCGAAGAGCGCGGCCGAGACCGTGATGGTGCCCGGGATGTCGAGCTTGGGCCGGTGCTCCGACCGGTGCGGGGCGATCATGAGGACCGCGCCGACCAGCGCCACGGCCGCGAAGATCAGGTTGACGTACAGGCTCCAGCGCCACGACGTCCACTCGGTGAGGATCCCGCCGAGCAGCAACCCGACCGCGCCGCCCGCGCCCGCGACCGCGCCGAAGACGCCGAACGCCTTGGCTCGCTCGTCCGGCTTGGTGAAGGTGGTTGCCAGCAGCGACAGCGCAGCGGGCGCGAGCAGGGCAGCGAAGACGCCCTGACCGGCGCGCGCGGCCACCAGCATCGGGAAGTTCACCGCGGCGCCGCCGAGCGCGGACATGCCCGCGAAGCCGACGAGGCCGATGATGAAGGTGTTCCTGCGTCCGAAGAGGTCGCTGAGCCGGCCGCCGAGTAGCAGCAGGCTGCCGAATGCGAGTGCGTAGGCCGTGACGACCCACTGCCGGTCCGCGTCGGAGAAGCCGAGGTCCTGCTGCGCCGCGGGCAGGGCAATGTTCACGATGGTCGCGTCGAGAACCACCATCAGCTGGGCCAGACCGATGACGCCCAGGATCAGCCAGCGCAGTCGGTGCTCCCGTGTCGTATCTCCTGGCCCGGTCTGCGGGCGATCGGTCGTGGTCGTGGTCATGAGCGAGCCTCGCCTCGTGGAGTGGTGGAGGTTGAAGTGGAGGAGTATTCTCCACTTAGGGAACGGTAGCACTAAGCGGAGGAGTTGTCTCCACTTAATTTGATGGCTACGGCAAATCCCCTGATGGCAGATTTCGGGAATGGCAGAATCGACGATTGTGAGTACCGCCCCAGCAGCACGTCCCCTTCGCGCCGACGCCGAACGCAACCGACGCAAGATCCTCGACGCGGCGATGGACCTGTTCGCGAGCCGCGGCCTCGACATCACCCTCGACGACGTCGCGCGGCACGCCAAGGTCGGTGTCGGCACCGTCTATCGGCGCTTCACCTGCAAGCAGGAACTGGTCGACGGCGTCTTCGAGCAGAGCATGGACCAGATCGCCGAGGCGGCCGAGGCGGCGCTGCGGCGCGAGGACCCCTGGGCCGCGCTGGTCGACTTCATCGGGCTCACCAGCGAATGGATGTCGCTGAGCAGGGGCCTCGGCGACGTCTTCTTCACCAACGACGAGGGTCGCGAGCAGGTCGCGTGCGCGCGACAGCGGATCACGCCGGCGATTCAGCAGCTCGTCGACCGGGCGAAGGAGGCGGGTACGCTGCGCCCCGAGATCCAGGTAAATGACCTGTTTGCGGTCAGCTGCATGCTCGACGCGGTCATCGACTTCGGCAGGCCGGTCTCGCCCGACACCTGGCGCCGCTACCTCTCGCTGGTGCTCGACGGCATGCGCGCCGAGGGGGCCACGCGCGACCCGCTGCCGCTGGCGCCGCTGACCGACGAGCAGGTCGAGGTGGCCAAGACTGCCCGCGCCCGCGGCTGAGTGAGGCGGCCCGGCCGTCGACTGCCTCACCCGGCACTCTGGCTCGCTTGTCGATGGGACGCGCTGCGGCCCTGAGGGCCTGCTGAGCTGTGATGATCGTGAATTGGAATCGCTATGCGAAATACTGATTTTGGTATTGCTTTGCTATTCGTTTAACCTGTCTGCGGCGCGTGCCGAGCCCGTGCCCGAACTTGCGGGAGGTGGTAGGCGTGCCTGGTCTCAGATCCGAGGCGCAGACGTCACCGGTTCCGTTACCGATCCCGCTCGACGCCCGGTAGTAACGCCCCGGTGCCCATGACGGCACCGTCGGACGCCCCGCGGCGTGGCGACTCGCGTGTACAGGCCCGTCCTCAGGACCTTGTGCCTTCGCCGATCGGTTGCGCGGTGCTCGCGCCTCCCTGTTTTTTCTAGACCACGCTCCACTCAACACCGCCACGCGGTCGTGCCTGGGCTTTCGCTCACCCTCGACCGCCGGGCGGTGCGGCCTTGACGCGTGCCGTACCGCTTGATCTCCCAGCGAATACGTTCCCATCGAGGCATGCGCCGAGGATGCCCGCGCGCGCTGCGCCTGCTGTGCACCGCGTAGCTCCTCGGCATGCCGAGAAATTAAGGATTTACCCATGAGCAGCACGATGCCGACCAACGACTACGCGCAGACGACTGCCGACCCGATGGCGCCGAGCGCCCAGAACGTGGAGCTGCTACGCAACATCAGCACTGAGTTGCGCGGACTGAACACGGAGATGGAAGAAATCTGCGAGATCACGCAGGACCAGCTGAAGGTCACCGAGCAGACCCGCCGGGTGACCGCGTGGACGGCGGTCGCTGTGGTGCCCGGCGCCCTCGGGTCGCTGTACGGCTCGAACTTCGAGCACATGCCCGAGCTCAAGTTCTACTACGGCTGGCCGATCTTCCTCTGCGTGCTGGCGACCAGCGCGCTGGCCACCTACTTCGGGATGCGCCGCAAGGGCTGGCTGTAAGCCGGTTGTCGAGCTCGGAAGGGAGGAAACACATGACCACGCAACACATTCCAGCCAATCTGCGCGGGCTGACCGCGCGCGACCTGGAACACCTCAGGACCGAGGAGCTGCACGCTTTTCTCGCGGGTGTCCGCGATTACCGGGCGGGGCTCTCGCGGCTGCACCGTAAATCGGTGGACCTGGTCAAGGAGACCAGGCGCCAGCGGGTGGTCTCCGGGTGGCTCGCGGTTGGCCTCGTGCCCATCTCGTTCGGCGGGATCTACGCCGCGAACTTCAGCGACTTCGGCGGCATGCCGGAAACCAGGTGGCTGTACGGATGGCCCATCTTCGTCGGCGTGCTGGCGATCATCTGCACCACCCTGTACTTCGTGATGCGGAGCAAAGGCTGGATGAAGGTCTGACGGAGTGAGTTCGCCGCATGCTCCCCGCCATCGGCGGGGAGCATGCGGCGGCACGACAACGGCTTTCGATCGTCGGACGGGCGCGGACAGGCGGAAGTCGTTGCATGGCCCCCGCTAGGTGGATTGGTCCCGCTGCCGCAGCCGGTGGGCGGCCTCGACGCAGGCGAGGATCACCAGCGTCATCGCGAGGCTGAGTGCGAAGGGATCGGGCGGCGTGGGCGAGGCCAGCCCGCGCGGTAGCTGATCGAAGAGAGACATCTGGTCCCGGAGCCAGGTCCCGGTGCCCTGTCCTGCGATGGTCAGCGCGCTCGGGATGAACAGCACGGACAGACCGACCGGGACCGAAACCGCGCGCCGCGGCACGGCCGAGGCGAGCGCGTAGCCGGCGATCGGTGCCAGTGCGAGATATCGGATCCCCTCGATCGCCCAGGCGTCGTTGAGTCCGGCCAGTCCCGCCGCGGCGTCGACCGCGAGCAGCATGAGCCCGAGAGTCGGATTCGCCCAACGACTTCCGACGGCGGCGCCGGCGACGAGTAGCGCCAGCAGGATCGCGATCCCCGTCCACTCGCCGCCGACCGCCACGATGACCGGTGCGGCCGCTGCGAGTACCGCGGTGGCGGTCAGCAGGAACACGCCGTCCCGGCCGTCGAGTAGAAACGCGGCGATGACGATCGCCACCACCAGCAGCGCGAGCGCCGGAGCCGCGACGGACCAGTCGCCGCGGTGCCCGCCGAGGACGGCGTTGCTCACCAGCCCGGTGACGACGACGATCGCGACGGCGTAGAGCGGACGCCGCGACGAACCCGCCGGTGCCGTCGCGGAACCCCTCGCGAGCACGGCGCCCGCCACGCAGCACCCGAGTGCGGGCAGCAGCAGCCACCACGGCGGGTCGGTGACCATGGTTCCCTCGGTGGTGGGGAGGCTGTACGCGGTCCAGCCCTGGTAGTCGGAGGTCTCGGTGGTCGGGATCGGATTCGCGACGAGGTCGGCCAGGAGGAAGACTGCGAAAGCCCCGGCGGCGAGCGCGACCGCCGCGTACCGATCGGCCGCGCACGCGGCCGCGCCGCCCAGCGCCAGGCCTGCCCCGATCCCGGCCAGGTAGCTCAGCGCGATCAACCACTCGAGTTGGTGCGCCTGGGTATTCACGAGGGCGACAAGGCCCAGCACCGCCAGCCCGGAGCCCGCGACCAGGTGGGCGGCGGCCCGGGAATCCCACCGCGCCAACGCCCCCGCGACGGCAACCGCCAGCACCACACCGATCGCGGCGGCGAGGGGGCGACTTGTCATGAGCAGCCGGAGCTCGCTGTCGGTCCCGGCGATGCCGATCTGCTCGGCCACCGGCGCGGTCAGGGCCCACCCTGCGGTCGCGGCAACGAGAAACGCTGCGGCGGAGTCGAGGACGGCGACCCAGCGCCTGCTCACGCTGAATCCGGCTCGGGGGTGGCCGTCGGCCTGGCCAGCGCGCGGACGCCGACGGCGCAGGCCAGCACCGCGATCAGCAGGGCGATGCCCGCGACCCGGTCGTCGTAGGCCGGGATGTCAAAGATATCGGCGAAACTGCCGCCGGTGAACGTCGGCTCTCGTCTTATCCCAAGCATGGCCTCGTATGGCCCCCTCTGCGAGGCACTGGTGAGGGGCGCATACGCACCATCAAATGAACCGCCATACGCGACCACGCCGGTGAAGACGGTGGCCGCCGAGTGAAAGACCATGGACACGAACGGGATCCCCAGCCCCACCGCGGCGAAGGCCGCGGTGCCGGGCAGCGACGACCCGAACGCCAGTCCCGCGCCCACGCCGAGCACGGCCAACCGCACCAGCAGCATCGAGCCGTCCTGACCGAGATTCGGCCAGATCGCGCCGACCATCGGGATCAGGGCGACCACGAACAGGCCGCCGATCGTCGACCGCCACGTCATCGCCACCCGCAGGCCGATAGCGACCGCGACCGCGCCGACGAGCACCGCCTGCCAGTGCTCGATGCCGGGGAACGGCCCGCCGATATCCACCAGCACCGGCATCGAGGCCGCCGCAACGCCCGTCGCCGCCAACAGGAATCGGCCGCCGGTCGAGTCGATCGTCCGCGCGGCGAACCAGGTGAGCACCAGGACCAGCACCATGGAGAGCCCGATGACGATCCACGAGCTGACCCGAGACGTGTAGTCCTGCCGGTCGATCCAATACAGCAGGGCCCGGTTGGCCAGCGCGATCGATGCCGCGGTCGTGATCGCGAGGCGCAGTTCGCGCCCGGTGGCGCGCTGGATCCCGGTGGAGCCGTCGGCAACTGCCGCGGCCACCACGGCCAGCACCAGCATCGGTCCGAGCAGCCACCAGGACGGTTCGCCGATCGTCGAGGTGGTCTGCGCCGGGAACACCAGCTCGAAGGCGTGGGCGGTGAGGAAGGTGGCGAGCACGCCGAGGGTCAGCGCGAGCTGCCCGGCCCGCCGTCCCCACACCGTCGCCACCGCCGCGCCGAGGATCACCCCCGCGGCCACGGTCTTGACGTAGTGCACGGCGATCAGCGCGTCGATGCCGCCGACTCCCGGAACAGCGAGCCGCATTCCGAGGATCACGGCCGCGGCACCGGCCATGGCGATCCAGGCGATCCGACGGGATCCCCTGCGCTGCAGCAGGGCGTACGCGAGCACCGCGACGACGGCTCCCACCGCGACCCCCGTCGGCTGGCTGGAGATCCAGCGGCTCAGCTCGCGATCGGACGTGTAGACCGCCCAGCCGCCGCCCGGCGGATTGGTCAGCACGAAGGCGGCCAGCACCCCGCCGAACAGGGCGGTCAGGGCCGAGATGACTTCACGGGGTTCGACGGGCATTTTTCGACGCTAACCGACCACGCCCCGCCGCGGCGGCAACCGGGCGATCGTGGTCCCCGCATGCCAGGATCGTGACGACCGACTACGACGCGAGGAGCGCGCATGACTTCGATCAACGACAAGGCGACCACCCTGCTGCAGCTGCATCAGCCCGGCAATCCGGTGATCCTGCCTACGGTGTGGGACGCCTGGTCGGCAAACCTGGCCGCAGAGGGCGGGTTTGCGGCGCTGACGGTGGGCAGCCACCCGGTGGCGGACTCGATCGGCAAGCCCGACAACGAGGGCATGAGCTTCGAGGAGTTGCTGACCCGCGTCGCGCAGATCACCGCCGCCGTCGACGTTCCGGTCTCGGTCGACATCGAATCCGGGTACGGGCAGACCCCCGAGCGGTTGATCGGCGGGCTGATCGAGGTGGGCGCGGTCGGGCTCAACATCGAGGACACCGTGCACAGCGAGGGTGGCAGGCTGCGCGAGGCGCAGGAGCACGCGGACTTCGTCGGTGGGCTGCGCCGGGCGGCGGACGCCGCCGGGGTGCACATCGTGGTGAACGCCCGCACCGATCTGTTCATCAAGCAGGTCGGCGACGAGTCCGATCGTGTCGAGCGCGCGATCGCGCGGCTGAAGCTGGCCGCGGAGGCGGGCGCGGACTCGCTGTACCCGGTCGGATTCCACAGCGACGAGGTGTACCAGCGGCTGACCTCGGAGCTGCCGTTGCCGGTCAACGCGATCGCCGATCCGGTGCGCGGCGAGAAGGCGAGCTACGCCTCCCTCGGGGTCGGCCGGGTCAGCTTCGGCCCGCTGCTGCAGGCCGCGCTGGCGGTGCGTGCCAACCAGCTCCTCGCCCGCTGGATCTAGCGCACGTCTCCTCCGCGGGGTATCCCGTCAACGACACCGGGCGTCGGACCGGCACGTGAGTGCCTGCCCGCCGCCCGGTGTTTGCCGGCCTAGGCCGTGTTCAGTGCCACGGCCTCGTGAATGAGCGCCATGAACGCCTTGTCGTCGATCGTGTCGCCCTCATGGATGTCGATGGCCCGCCTGGTGTTGCCGTCGAGGCCGGTGTTGAACAGGCCCGACGGGTCGTCCAGTGAGGCTCCCTTGGCGAAGGTCACCTTGACGAACTTCTTGTATGTCTCACCGGTGCAGATCATTCCGGCGTGGTACCAGACCGGAACCCCTCGCCACTTCCATTCCTCGACCACATCCGGGTCTGCCTTCTTGATGAGAGTTCGGATGTGAGCGAGCATCTCGCCCCGCCAGTCACCGAGCTCCTCGATCCTCGCATCTATCAGCTGAGACGGATTCTCCATGGGTGCCATTCGCTCTCTACATGGTTGGTGTCGCTCGCCGGTCACTCGAGTATCCACGCGGACCACCGCGAGTGCATCGCGACGCGCAACGCGTCAGCGCAAGTAGACAGCGCTCTGGGCGCCGACGAGTTCGACCAGGTCCCGCTGCGCGAGGTTCACGTCGAGCAGGTGCAGACCCCAGTTCTCCGTCGGGAGCGCGGGCAGCAGGGCGGCCCCTCGGCCCTCGACCATCAGCACGTGTGGTCCGTCGCCCCCGGTGCACCGGGCGCGGAAGGCCTCCACCTCGCGGCCGGCGAGGGCGCCGCGGATCGGGGCATCGGCGTTGTCGTGCAGCGAGGCCGGGTTGGTGCACAGCACCTCGTATTCGGGCCCGAACGGCAGATCCGCGCGGGTGCCCGACGTCCCGGCGTTGCGCGGCGAGAGGCCGTAGCGGGTGTCGGGCGGCGGCGTCCGCGAGAACGTCGAATAGGCGATGACGCACCCGGTCTGGGCGGGGTCGGTGCAGGCGGGCACCGAGTCGAAGTCGCCGCCGAGGGTCGCGCCCTTGCGGACGAGCACGTCACCGCCGAGCAGCAGTGCCGAGACCAGCTGTGACTGGACGGGTTTCCCGTCGATGCGACTGTGGATCAGCGTCCGCAGCATCCGGGTGCCCTGCGAATGGCCGATCAGCACCACCCCGCGGCCGTTGTTGTGATGGGCCAGGTAGTCGGCCCACGCGCGCTCGACGTCGTCGTACGCGAGATCGAGCGCGGCGCTGCGCTCCTGGGCCGTCCCGGTGAACAGCGCGCGCAGGGTGACCTGCCGGTACACCGGAGCCCACACGTTGCACTTCTCACCGAACGGCTCCGCCTGCATGCGGGCGACCGTGCGCAGCTCGGGTGAGGCGTCGAGGTTCGCGTTCACGGACTGCTGCAGCGACGCGGTGGGATACACGTAGAAGCAGTCGATCGGTGCGCCGGATCGTCCGCCGCACGGGTCGTCGGTCTGGCCGGGCCTGCACAGCCAGGTGGTCTCCGACTCCTGCGGCGGTGCGGCCGAGGCGTGCGGAGCCGCGATCGCGACGGCTCCGACGAGCACGAGCAGGGTGGTGCAGGCGCGAGCGAGCGGGCGGAACGGGTGGCGGCTCGGCATGCTCACGGATGCTAGTCCCGTGGCGACCCGGCCGGTAGCCTCAGCGTTTCTCGGCGTACGCCGCGAGGTGCGCCACCTGCTCGGGGTCCAGGGACGGGCGGACCGCCTTCCTGGCCGCGGCGACGTCGGCCGCGGTCACGTCCGCCGCGTCCACGCTGCGGCGCATGGCGGCCAGCGCCGCCTCCCGCAGCAGCGCCGCGCAGTCCGCCGCCGAGTACCCGTCGAGATCCTCGGCCAGCGCGTCGAGGTCGACGTCCGCCTGGAGCGGTATCGACTTCCCGGCGGTCTGCAGAATCTGCTTGCGCGCCTCGGCGTCCGGCGGCGGCACGAAGACCAGCCGCTCGATCCGGCCGGGGCGCAGCAGCGCCGGGTCGATCAGGTCCGGCCGGTTGGTCGCGGCGAGCACCACCACGTCGCGCAGCGGTTCGACCCCGTCGAGTTCGGTCAGCAGCGACGCCACCACCCGGTCGGTGACGCCGGAGTCGGAGCTCTGTCCGCGGCGCGGGGCAAGCGCGTCCACCTCGTCGAGGAAGATCAGCGAGGGCGCCGAGTCGCGGGCCCGCTGGAACAGCTCGCGGACCGCCTTCTCCGACGATCCCACCCACTTGTCCATCAGCTCGGCGCCCTTGACCGCGTGCACGCTGAGCTGGCCGGAGCTGGCGAGGGCACGGACCACGAAGGTCTTGCCGCATCCGGGCGGGCCGTACAGCAGCACCCCGCGCGGCGGGTCCACTCCAAGGCGGGCAAAGGAATCCGGGTGCTGCAGCGGCCACAACACCGCCTCGGTGAGGGCCTGCTTGGTCTCGACCATGTCCCCGACGTCGTCGAGGGTGACGCTGCCGATCGCCAACTCCTCGGTCCCCGACCGCGACAGCGGGCGGATCACGTCGAGGGCGCCGACCAGGTCCTCCTGCAGCAGGTTCGGGTCCTCCCCGCTGCTGCTGGCCCGCGCCGCGGCCCGCAGCGCCGCCTCCCGGACCAGGGCGGCGAGGTCGGATGCGACGAAACCCGGTGCCCGCGCGGCGATCTCGTCGAGCTTGAGGTCGGTGGTGGGGACCTTGCGCAGCATCAGCTCCAGCAGCGCCCTGCGCAGCCGGCCGTCGGGCAGCGCCACCGTGAGTTCGCGGTCGCACAGGTCCTGGCCGCGGACCCGGTCGTCGAGCGAATCGGGATGCGCGGTGGTCGCGACGAACGCGCACCCCGGGGTGTCCACCGCGCGCCGCAGTTCGTCGAGGATCAGCGTGGAGACCGGTTCCGGCTCGGCGGGCAGCAGCGCGTCGATGTCGGTGATGAGCAGCACCCCGCGCTCGTGCGGCTCCCCGGCCGCGGCGCCGATGAGGCGGGCCACCGCGTCCGACACCCGCTGCAGCCGGGTGGCCGAATCGAGCGCGCCGATACCGGGGCCGTCCAGCGCGACCACGGTGCGCTCGGCGAGTACCGCCCGCGCCAGTGTCGCCTTGCCCACCCCGCCGGGCCCGGTGATGAGCACGCCGAGATGCGGCGACGCCCCGAGCGTGTGCAGCAACTCCGGCTCGTCCAGTGCCAGCTTCAGCCACTCACTGAGCTTGGCAGCCTGGGCACCGACGCCGACCAGGTCGGCCACCGCCACGGGTGCGGGCGCTGTTGCGGGGGCCAATGCGGCGGGCGTCTTGACGGACGGCGCCGCGCCGTCACCAGGTGCGGCGCCACCGATGCCCCAGCTGACCGCCGAATTGGGTTGCACGCTCACCGGTCCCGTTGGGTCGACGGACGTCACGGTGAGCAATTCCGAGGTCCAGGCGACACCGAAGGTGCGCGCCAGCGATTGCGTCGCGCCCGCGGTGCTGGTGCCGGGGCCGAGGTCGCGGGGGAGCAGCGAGACCGTGTCGCCGACGGTGAGCACCTTGCCGAGCAGAGCCTGCCGCAGCGTGGTGTCGGGGATCGACGCAGCCGCGAGGGCCGACCCGTTGACGGTGACGGACCTGGCGCCGTACACCGTCACGGGTGAGAGCACCACGCGCGCATTCTCTTTGAGCCCGGCGTTGGAGAGGGTGACGTCGTCGAACAGCGCGGTGCCCGTCGGGGTGGATGCGGGCGCCAGCGCGACCACGGCGGCGGTGCGCCTGGCGCCGATCACGGCGATGCCGTCCCACTCGCGCAGCCCCAGCGCGGCCAGCGCCTCGGGGTGCAGCCGCACCACGCCGCGGCGGGCATCGGAGGCGGAGGTGTTCAACCGGGCGGTGAGCGCGAGTTCCGGAGAGTTCACGTGGACCAGCCTAGTGCGCGGCCGGGTCTGCCGGACTCCGCGCGGTACCGACCGATTCGCACCGGAAATGACGAGATCGCACAGCGGTTGGGTGTACAACGGCTGTGCGATCTGGCGAAAAGGGTGCGTCGTCGGCGATGGTGACGCCGACGACGCGGCCGGGCTACCGGGGGCGGCGCAGTCCGAGACGGGCGGCCGAGACCCGGCCGCCGTCGCCCGTTGGTGCCCGCCGGATCGCCCGTCGCTCGGCCGGTTTGACGTCCCACACCTCGGGGCGCGCGGCGACCCAGCGCTTGGAGCGGACGGCGAACGGGATGTGCACGAGGTACGCGAAGACCAGCACGATCATCAGGACGAACGGGTAGGTGACCAGGGCGGCCGCGACCAGTGCGACGACCACCAGCAGCGCCGCGGCCATCCGCTTCGGCACGGCGAAGGTCTTCATCGCGAGGGTGGGCACCCGGCTGACGATCAGCGCGGCGGACAGGATGGTCCAGATGGCGACCACGTAGAAGGACGACCACCAGCCCTCGCCCCACTGCACGAAGGCGGCGAGCGGGGTCAGCGCGATCAGCGCGCCCGCAGGGGCGGGCACACCGACGAAGAACTCGCTCGCGTAGGCGGGCGCCGAGTCGTCGTCGAGCAGGGTGTTGAAGCGGGCCAGCCGCAGCACGATGCTCACCGCGTAGACCAGCGCGATGATCCAGCCGGCGCTGCCTGCGTCGAGCAGCGTCACGTACAGCACCAGGGCCGGGGCGACGCCGAACGAGATGGCGTCGGACAGCGAGTCGAGCTCGGCACCGATCTTGCTGGTGGCGTCGAGCAGTCGCGCGATCCGGCCGTCCAGCGAGTCCAGCACCGCGGCCGCACCGATCATGGCGAGGGCGATGCCGAGCTTGCCGTCGAGGGCGAACTTGACCGCGGACAGGCCGCCGCACAACGCCAGGATCGTGATGGTGCTCGGCAGCAGGAACAGCCCGGACGCGGCCGTTCTCCTGGCCGTGACCGCCGCGGCGACGGTGCGCTTCGGCGTGTTCACGGGAGCTGGGCGAGGACGGTTTCGGCGCCGATGGCGCGCTGACCCCGCTCCACCATCAAGGTGGTGCCCTGAGGGAAGTAGGTGTCCACCCGGGACCCGAATCGGATCAGGCCGTAGGTGTCGCCGATCGGGAGCCGGTCGCCGACGTTGGCATCGCACACGATGCGCCGGGCCAGCAGTCCGGCGATCTGCACGACGGCGATCTCGTGACCGGCCTCGGTGCGCAGCAACATCGAGTTGCGCTCGTTGGCATCGCTGGCCTCGGCGAGGTCCGCGGAGAGGAACTTGCCGGGCTTGTGGACCACGGCGAGCACCTCGCCCGCGACGGGGCTGCGCTGCACGTGCACGTCCAGCACCGACAGGAAGATGCTCACCCGGGGGACCGGGGCGTCGCCCATGTTCAGCTCGGCGGGCGGGACGGCGGTGTCGACGAGGGCGACCTCGCCGTCGGCGGGGGAGACCACGACGTTCGCGCGGTTCGGCGGCACCCGGTGCGGGTGGCGGAAGAACGCGGCGCTGGCGCCCGCCGCTGCGAGGCCCGCGCGGCGGACCCACTTGCGGTTGCGCCCGAGCAGCGCGACCGTCAGCGGCGCCACGACGAAGGGGATCCCCGCCGGATGCAGCGGCGGAACCGTGTTGCGGACCAGTTCCGCGACGTGCGCGATACCGGTGGTTTGCGGGGTGCCAATCGGGATGGGGCGGCGGGCCACGGGCTCCTCTTACTGTTTCGTCTTGCTGTCCGGCGAGAACGTGCGCCCGGACGGCTTCGAGGCCGGGCTCGGGCACCCACAGGCTAGCCGAGACGGGCCAGGAAGGGGGACCCGGCCGCCGCTGAGCTGGGTGAACGGGTCCGCCCCCGGTTGTCTCATCCGGCCTGCGAGAGCCGTTCCCGCAGCCGGGCGATGCCGCCGCGGACGGTCGCGCCGTAGCCGTCGTCCGACAGCGTGGACACGCACGCCTCCGCGCGCTCGAGGTGCGCCCGCGCCCGGTCGTCCTGGCCGAGCTTGGCGTAGTCGGCGGCGAGGTTCAGGTGCAGCGACGGATAGAAGCCCGCCACCTGCAGCGACGAGTGGTGCCGCTGGGCGCGCTCGTCGGTGAGGGAGTCCGCCGCCTCCAGCGCGCGCAGGTCCCAGTCGAGCTCGTCCGCCGGCTCGTCCTGCACGTCGGCCATGTAGTGGGCGATCGTGACGGCGTGCAGCGGATCCCCGTCGGGCCCGGTCCGTTCCCACAACCTCGCGAACGCCTCTCGGGCGCCCGCCCGATCGCCGCCGTTCGCCAGTTCCTGCGCGGCCATGATGCCGGTCATGATCGGGTCCGCTTCGCTCATCGTCTGCCTTCCGTCGGGTGGGAGCACGACCGTAGGCCGGGCCACCGACAGCGGGCCGTCAGCGAATCCCGTCGCGGCGCAACGCGACCGAGACCGCCGCTGCTCTGGTGTCCACCCCGAGCTTGGCGTAGATGTGCGCGAGGTGCGTCTTGACGGTGGCCTCGCTGATGAACAGCCGCTTGCCGAGTTCCTTGTTGGTCAGGCCCTCGGCGAGCAGGGTGAGCAGTTCGGCCTCGCGTGCGGTGAGCGCCTCGTCGGGGCGTCGCATCTGCTGCAGCAACCGCGATGCCACCGGGGGCGACAGCACGCTCTGACCCGCGACCGCCCCACGGATGGCGGCGAAGATCTCCTGCGGCGCCGAGTCCTTGAGCAGGTAGCCGATGGCGCCGGCGTCGATGGCCCTGACCACGTCGGCGTCGGTGTCGTAGGTGGTGAACACCAACACGGGCAGCGTGGGGCAGGCGGCGCGGATCCGGCGGATCGCCTCGACACCGTCGATGCCCGCGCCGAGCGCAAGGTCCATCATCACCAGCCGCGGGCCGAGCTCCACGGCCATGTCCACGGCCTGCTCGCCGGAATCGGCCTCGCCGATCACCTCGATGTCGGGCTGCGAGTCAAGCAGGGCCTTCAGCCCCGCCCGCACCACCAGGTGGTCGTCGACCAGCATCACTGTCGTCGCGGTCATCGCTCGCCTCCGTAAGGGATCTGGGCGGCGACGACGGTGCCCTCACCGGGGGCGCTCTCGACGGTGAGCGTGCCGCCGAGCGCCTGCACCCGCTGCCGCATCGCGCGGAGCCCGAACCCGCCGGTCGGGGAATGCTCGCCGACGGCGTCGGCCTCGAAGCCGCGGCCGTCGTCGAACACATCGAGGGCGACGGCGCCGGGCAGGTAGGTCAGGGTCACCCCCAGAGTCTGCGCGTCCGCGTGCCTGGACACGTTCGACACCGCGCTCTGGGTGATCCGCAGCAGCGCGTGGCCGACCTCGGCAGGCAGCGCGGCCGGCGCCCCGATCACCCGCAGCTGCGCGGCAGGGAAGTGCCCGCGCGCGGCGCTGAGCAGGGCCGCGTCCAGGCTCTGCGTCTCGAGATTGGGGGAGGCCAGGTAGTGCACCAGGTTCCTGGTCTCGGCGAGGTTCTCGCGCAGCGACGCGGTCGCGGTCCGTACCTCCTCCCGCGCGGGTGAGTGCGGCTGGTCCCAGGCCAGGTCCGCGGCCTCGAGGTGCAGCAGGCTGCTGGTCAGGCCCTGGGTGACGGTGTCGTGGATCTCGCGGGCGAGCCGTTCACGCTCGGACAGCACGCCCGCCGCGCGCTCGGTCTCGGCGAGCCGCGACTTCGCCTCGGCGACCTGTTCGAGCAGACGAACCCGTTCCCGGCTGTCCCGTTCGATCTGGCCGTACGCGATCACCACGAGGGCGCCTGTGCAGATCGGGCCGATCAGCACGGCCCACTCGGTGCGGCCGCTGAAGTTGAAGAAGGCGACGCTGGTGACCACGGCGAGCCCCGCGACGATCAGGTACGCCGTCCTGTTCGAGAACGCGCGGGTGCAGAGGAAGAACATCGGGAACGCGCACCACGCGAAGCTCGGCGCCAGCCAGACCAGCACCGCCCAGGTCGTGAGCACCGGCCACACCCAGGGCTGCCAGGCGCTCGCCCGGCGGGACAGGATCACGGTCACGGCGTAGAGCGCGGCCAGCGCGACGATCAGGGCAGCGACGATGACGAACCGGCCGCTGACCCCGTGATAGGTCAGGTATCGGGCGGTCGAGGTCGCCAGCAGCACGTAGAACGAGACGTGGATCGCGACGTCGAGCGGTCCGCGGGAGTCCCGGTCGGCCGGGACCTGGTCACCGCGGGCAGTGGTGGGACTGGACATCGCCACGATCCTACGGAGCGGGCGCCGCCGCCGGATCGGCCATTCGGATGATCTCGGCGCCCCCGGAAGGCTGATCGGGAGGCAGACATCGGCCCGATGCGGGTGAGGGGACCCGGCCGCGAGGCTGGAATCCGTCAGCCCGACTGTGCGCGATCGGTACCCCCCCCATCGGGGTGAGACACGCGCACGGTCGGTCACCTCGCCACCGAAAGGCCAACCACGATGAACCGCTCCCGCCGACTGCCCAAGGCCCTCGCCGTCACCGTCCCGCTGGCTGCGGTCCTCGCCACCGCCGCCTGCGGTAGCGGGATCGACGAGAAGGCGGCGTCGGCCGCCCCGGTCACCACCGCCGCGGTCGCGGCGCCTGCCGCAGGCGACCAGGCCGCGAAGGGCACGGCGACCGCGAACCGGTTGACCGTCGGGACCGCAGGCGCGGCCGCGCAGGCCGCGCTCGCGAAGTGCCAGGCCGACGGGCTCGGCTTCGTCACCGTGGCCGTGGTGGATCGCAACGGCAACGTGCAGGCGATGCTGCGCGGCGACAACGCGGCCCAGCACACCGTCGAGGCGGCCCGGCAGAAGGGCTACACGGCAGCGGCTTTCGGCGCCAACACCAGCGATCTGGCCGGTCGCGCCAAGGGCGACGGCGCCACCGTCGCGGACCTGGACGGCACCCTGTTCCTGCCGGGCGGCGTCTCCGTGAAGGCGGGCAACGCGTCCATCGCGGGCATCGGCGTGGGCGGGGCCCCCGACGGCATGGCCGATCAGGCCTGCGCCGCGGCCGGTCTCGCGGCCATCGCCGGGTCGCTGGGGTAACGGTGAACGCCAACCTGAGGCGCGCATCGGCCGTCGTCGTCCTGGCCGCAGCGGTGGCCGCGGGTGCCGCCTGCGGCGGCCAGGAGCAGGCGGTCGGCGCCCCGCCTGCCACCACCCAGGTCTCCGCGTCGGAACCCGCGCCCGCGCCGTCGCCCGAGACCGTCCCCGCCTCGACCCCGGAGCTCGAGCGGTCGTTGTTCGCGGCGGTCCGGGCCGATGATGCCGACGCGGTCCGCGCGGCGCTGGCGGGCGGCGCGGCGTTGGAGGCCCGCGGGGCCGGCGGCCGGACCCCGCTGGTGGCCGCGGCGAAGTCGAACTCGGTGGACGCGGCCCGGGTGCTCATGGCGGCGGGCGCCGACGTGAACGCGAAGGACGAGATGGAGGACTCGGCGTTCCTGTACGCCGGGGCCGAGGGGTACGACGAGATCCTGGCGTCGACGCTGGCGCACGGCGCGGATGTGGCCGCAACCAACCGGTTCGGCGGCACCGCGCTGATCCCGGCGGCCGAGCACGGGCACGTCTCGACGGTGCGGATGCTGATCGGGGCGGGCGTGCCGGTGAATCACGTCAATGAACCGGGCTGGACCGCGCTTCAGGAGGCGGTCGTCTACGGCGACGGATCGGCCCGCTATGTCGACGTGATCGGGCAGCTGCTCGCGGCGGGCGCCGACCCCGCGATCGAGGACTCGGACGGCCGGACCGCACTGGAGAACGCGAAACGCCGCGACCAACGAGCGGTCGCGGCGCTGCTCGGGGACGAGCGCTGACGGTCAGGCGCGTGCGGTGGCCGCCGCTTCCACTGTCGACTTGATCTTGGCGAGGGTGGTGTTCATGCCGGCGATCATGTCGATCTCGAAGTCAGCGGTGCCGCCCATCATCTTGTCGATGAGGAACGACGAGATCTTGGTGGTGCCGGTCGGCGCCTCGCGACGCTCGGTGAGGCGGGTGCCGGTATCGGTGGCCTCGAGCGCATAGGTCCAGATGGTGTGGTTCTCCACGACCCGCCAGGCGATCGCCTTGTTCGGCTCGAAGCGGACCACCTTCGCGGTGGTCGGCCAGACCAGCAGGCCCTTCTTGTTCAGGTTGAACGTCTTGGTGCCGTGGGTGACCTCGCCGAAGACGTGCATCCGCCGACACTGCGGGCTCCACTCGCCCATCCGCTTGAGGTCCGAGACCACGGCCCACACCGCGGCGGGGGGAGCGGCGATGTCGATGCTCGCTTCGAGGGTGTTCGTCACTGGGCTTCTCCGGTTCTGAGGGATTAGTGCTACGCACCGTTACGGATATCTTGCCCGATCGCGGCCGTTCGTCAAGGCCCGATCTTGGCACGGCTCTTTTGTCAGGGGCGCGGAGTCAGCCGGAGCACGACGTCGTCGTCGCCGTTGTCGGTGGTGACGAGCAGCGTCCCGTCGGGCTGTCCGCTGACCGTGCGGATCCGGCCGTACCGACCGTCGAGCAGGGAGGCCTGCCGCTCGACCCCGAGGCCGTCCGGGGTGAGACCCAATAGCATGACCTTCTCGCCCTGCTGCGTCCCGACGGCGAGTGCGCCCGACCACTCGCCCCAGTCGGGGCCGAGGAGAAACGATCCGCTGGCTGTGGCGAGGGTGGGGGTGCCCGAGCTCCACACCGCCTCGCGGGCGCCGGGGACCCGGTCGGTGTCGGTCATCGGCACGGCCTCGATGTACCGGCCGGGTTCGAGGTCGGGCCGCCAGCCGTAGTTGCCCGCGGGCACAAGCGCGTTCACCTCGTCGTCGCGGTGGGTTCCCTGCTCCACCGAGTACAGCTGCCCGCTGCCGGGGCGGAAGCTGAGCCCCTGCACGTTGCGGTGGCCGAGTGTGTAGACGGGGCTGGCCGGATCGGGGTTCCCGGCCGCGGGGGACCCGTCGGTGTCGATATGCAGCACCTTGCCGCCCAGCGAGTGCGGGTCCTGCGGGGCCGTGGGGATGGTGGCGTCGCCGGTGCCGACGAACAGGGTGCCGTCGGGTGCGGGGAGGATCCGGCAACCGGCATGCCGCCCGCCCGTGCTGGGCAGGCCGGAGAGCACCACGCCCGTCCGCGTCAGTGCTGTCCACTCCGGGTCCACCGTCCAGGACAGCAGTCGGACGTCGATCGGCCCGTCGCTCCGGTGTCCCTGGCAGGTGAACACCCGGCGGTTGCTCGCGAACCCGGGATCGAGCGCGATGCCCATCAGGCCGGTCTCCCCGGAGACGTAGAGGTCGGACAGGTCGGCGGCCGGCGTGGTGACCGAGCCGTCGGGCCGCCGAGCCACGAATCCGCCGCCGCGCTGCCCGGTGAGGAGGGTGCCGTCCGGCGCGACCGCGACATCCCATGGCTTGTTCAGGCCGGTCAGGAGCTCGGTCACCTCGACGGTGGGCGGGGCGGCCGCGACCGCGCTGCGTGCGGCGGAGGTGGCCCCGTCGGAGATCCCGGGTGTGGTCTCGGGAGAGGTTGTGTCGGTGGCGGTCGCGCAGCCGGCGACGAGCAGCACGAGGGCAAGCGCGGCAAATCGATCGCGCACGGGCCACCTCCGGATCTTCCGGTGCACGAGCTGTTTCCAGGGTATCGCCACCGGCGAACCGCTCCACGGGTCGTTGCGGGGGCACTGCGTGCAAATGAGTGCCCCTCAGGGGTGGATTTCGTTGTAATGCCGGGTGGATGATTGACGATGAAATTGGTATCCACGCAGTACTTGACCCACGCAGACACCGGAGTGATCCGTCGTGAAGATCCCAGTCGTTCTCCAGCATGTGCGACACGAAGCCGTCCCGATCCTCGAATCGGCCCGGATGAAGGGTCGTCCCAAGTCCTGGCCGGGTGAACAGCTCGAGCGATTGCTGACCGACGGCGAGATCCAAGACATCGAGCGCGGTCGGTTCTGACCCACTGCTTCGGCTCGAGCGTGCAGTTCCCGTCGCCCCTTCCCGGGGAACGCGCACGTAGGTGCACTCTCGCCTGACCAAGTTGTTCTATTGGAACTAGAACAATAGAATCAAAGTGTGCTGATACGAATCGACCAGACCGCGGCGGAACCGCTTTACGAACAGGTCGCCTCGAGCGTGCGCAGGGCCATCGCCGTCGGCGAGGCGGCACCGGGCGAGCGACTCCCGGTTGCCCGCGACCTGGCGGCCTCGCTCGATCTCAATGTCCACACCGTGCTGCGGGGCTACCAGCTGCTGCGCGACGAGGGCCTGATCGAACTGCGGCGCGGTCGCGGCGCGGTGGTCACGGCCGACGCGACCACCCGCGGCCGGCTGCAGGAGGCGCTCCGCGACCTGGTCGCGGAGGCCCGTCGGATCGGCATGGGCGCCACCGAACTCACCGCACTCGTCACGAAGGAGATGCAATGACCGCCTCGAACTCATTCCCCAGGGTCGGCTGGCTCCGGGCCATCGCCGCCACCGTGCTGCCGCCCGCGGTCACCGCGGTGGGCGCGGTTGCCCTGATCGGGGCGTGGTCCGCGGAGCTGCCGGACCCGGTGGCCGTGCATTTCGGCCCGGGTGGCGCGGCGGACGGGTTCGGCTCGCCGGGCGCCGCGCGGTGGTCGCCGCTGATCGGCCTCCCGTTCGCGCTCGGCCTGTGCCTGCTGCTGCTCCTGCTGACCCGGCGGGACCTGCGGTCGGCTCGGGTCGGCGCCGCGGTGGGGTCGGGCACCGGGGCATTCGTCGCGGCCCTCCCGGTCGCGCTGCTCGCCCCGCAGCGCGGCCTGTCGGATGCCGCCGAGGCCTCGTTGAGCGGCTGGTGGATGGTGCTGCCCGCGGCGGCGGGCCTGGCCGCGGCCGCGATCGGGTACGCGGCGTCGCCAACGCCGGGACCCGCCACCGCGCAGCGGCCGCCCAGCGAGGACGCGCCGCGCATCGCGCTTGCGGACGGCGAGAAGGTCGCCTGGTCCGGGTCGGCAGCGATGCCGCCCTGGTTGGCCGCCGTGGTCGGCGTGGTCCCCGTCGCGGTGGTGCTCGGGCTGGTCGCGTTCGGATCGAGCTCGATCGTGCTGGTGTTGGTGGTCGCCGCGGTCTCGGCCGCGCTGATGGCCCTGGTGCTGGCGCCGGTTCGGGTCACGGTCGACGCCACCGGGCTGTCGGCCCGGACCCCGATCACCGGCAGGCCGACCCGCATCCCGCTGGACGAGATCGCGGAGGCCGACGTCGCCGCTGTCGGAATCCTGAACCGGTTCGGTGGTTTCGGCTACCGGGTGGGCCCCGACGGCACCGGGCTCATCGTCCGGCCCGGGCCCGCGCTGCGCATCACGCGCGGTGACGGTTCGCGGTTCACCGTCACCGTCGACGGCGCCGAGCAGGCCGCGGCGGTCCTCAACGCGCTCGCCGCCAAGGGGCGCGCGCGTCGCTGACTTCGCGGCATACTCGACCCCAGGGACCGAACCGTCGCACGCACGGGAGGATCACGATGACCGAGATTGCCGGGATCGATCCGGACGTCGCACCGAGCGGGCCGGGCTGCGCCGACTGCGACGCTGGCGGGGGCTGGTGGGTGCACCTGCGCCGATGTGCCCAATGCGGGCACGTCGGGTGCTGCGACACCTCGCCGGGGCAGCATGCGACCGCGCACGCGGCGGCGACCGGGCACCCGTTCATCCAGAGCTTCGAGCCGGGCGAGGACTGGTTCTGGAACTTCCACACCGAGCAGATGTACGACGGACCCGAGTTGGCCCCGCCTCGGCACCACCCGGTCGATCAGCCGGTGCCGGGCCCGGCGGGCCGGGTCCCAGCGGACTGGCAGGACCACGTCCATTAGCGTCGGCCGACCCGATCCGGACCGAGGGACCTCGCCGCGGTCCGCGGGTGCGGTGCAGTGGGATCCGGCGCAGTACTCGCTGTTCGGGGCGGAGCGACGCCGGCCGTTCTTCGATCTGGTCGGTCAGGTCGGCGCCGTCGACCCGCGCCGGGTCGTCGACCTCGGCTGTGGGCCGGGCACGCTGACCACGACGCTGGCCGAGCGGTGGCCGGGCGCCACGGTGCTCGGCATCGACTCGTCGCCGGAGATGATCGCCGAGGCCATCGGCGCCCATCGCCAAGGACGCGTCGAGTTCGCGCTGGGCGGCGCGGAGGACTTCTCCGCCGCGGGGGTCGACGTGCTGGTGAGCAACGCGCTGCTGCAGTGGGTGCCGTCGCACCGCGAGTTGCTGGCGAGGTGGGCGGCCGAACTCGACCCCGGTGGCTGGCTCGCCTTCCAGGTGCCCGCGAACTTCGGCTCACCCTCGCACCGGTTGATGCGCGAGCTCGCCGAGTCGCCGCGGTGGCGCGACCGACTCGGTGGGGTGCTGCGACACGACGGCCCGGTGGCCGAACCGGCCGAGTACCTCGAGTTGCTGCTGGGCGCGGGACTGCGGGTCGCGGCCTGGCGGACCGAGTACCAGCACCTGCTGCCGGGACCCGATCCCGTGCTGGAGTGGGTGCGCGGCACCGGATTGCGGCCGGTCCTCGATCGGTTGTCCGCCGCCGAGACTGCGGACTTCGAGGCGGAGTACGGGGCTCGGCTGCGGCAGGCGTATCCGCGCGGTCCGTTCGGGACCGTCTTTCCCTTCCTCCGGACCTTCGTGGTCGCGGAGAAGCCGGGGGCGTGAACCGTGGTCGCGGTCGAGGGTGTGCTGTTCGACATCGACGGGGTGCTGGTCACCTCCTGGCAGCCGATCGCGGGCGCCGCGGAAGCACTCGCCGCCGTGCGCGAGCGCGGGATCGCGCGCGCCTTCCTCACCAACACCACCTCGAGGACGCGGGCCGAGATCGCGGCGGCCCTGCGTGACTGCGGCATGGCGGTGGATGCGGACGAGATCGTCACGGCCGCCGCGCTCACCGCCGAGCACCTTCGCTCGGAGCATCCAGGGGAGCGCTGCCTGCTGATCAACCACGGCGACATCGCCGGGGACATGACGGACATCGAGTTCGACGCCGACCGGCCGGAGGTGGTGGTCCTCGGCGGGGCCGGGCCCGAGTTCGATCACGCCGCGCTGAGCCGGGTGGTGGACCTGATGCTCGACGGGGTGCCGGTGGTCGCGATGCAGGGCGGACTGACCTGGGCCACCGCGGAGGGCATCCGCATCGACACCGGGGCCTACCTGCCGGGACTGGAGGCGGCGGGCAACGCGCGGATCACCGTTGTCGGCAAGCCCTCTCCGACCGGGTTCCTGACGGCCGCCGGGCTGATGGGGAGCAGGCCCGAGCGGACGGTGATGATCGGCGACGACCTCCAGAACGACGTGCTGGCGGCGCAGCGCGCCGGATTCGTCGGGGTGCTGGTCCGTACCGGCAAGTTCCGCCAGTCCGTCCTCGAGGCGGCCGAGGCCGCTCCAGGGCATGTGCTCGACTCGGTCGCGGACCTCCCCGGGCTACTCGCCGAGTTGTGATCGAGGCGGCCGGGGCCGCGGCCGTCGCCACCCGGCTCGAGGCCCCGGGAAACCGGTGCCGAATCGAGATATGTCGATCCGGTCGTTGTCGGGCAAGTCTTCGGTACCGTCGCGTCGGTATCCGTTCGTTCTGCTTTCGAGGAGTTCCGTGTCGATTCAGCTCATGCCCCGCGTCCACGCCCTCATTCCTTCGATCACCCGCGCGGGCGCGAGTCTGGCGGTCGGCATCGCGATCGCGGGAGGCATGGCGGTCGCCGGCTCCGGCATCGCCTCCGCCGCGCAGGTCGGCTGCGTCTCCCCGCCCTCGGCGAACGACATCAGGGTCGTCGGTGACGCCAGCTGCGGCGCCACCGCGACCGTCGGGAACGCCGGGGCGACCGCGATGGACAGCGGGACGGCGGTGAGCGTGGCCAACGGTGGATCCGCGAACAGCGTCGCGACCGGCTTCGGTGTCGCGCTCAGTTCCTCGCGCGACGCGGGCGCCGCGCATGCGTACGCCATCGGCGGCGGCATCTCGCACTCGAACGCCTCGAACGGCCACACCACCATCTCGGTGGCGGGCTGGGGCTCGGGAGCGACCGCGGAGGCGTCCGGCGTCAAGTGTGTCGGCCCGCTGTCCTTCGCCGTGAATCTGAACACCGGCGCCGTCTGCGCGATGCGCTGACCGACCCGTCCCGACCTTGCACTCGCCACACCTGAGTGCTAAAAAGGCACTTGGCACTCGCGTCATGCGAGTGCCAGGTCGGGACGGTGAGATCGGGATCCCATCGACACCCCTGGTCGTCCGTCGCGGGCGCCGAGCCTGGCCGTAGGCGTAAATGCGTCATGAGGCGACCCGACGAGCGGTCGCCTGGTGTGTCACCCCAATCCGGAGGATCACTTCGCAATGGCCAAGATCATCGCGTTCGACGAAGAGGCACGTCGCGGCCTCGAGCGTGGCCTGAACAGCCTCGCCGACGCAGTCAAGGTGACGCTGGGACCCAAGGGTCGCAACGTCGTCCTGGAGAAGAAGTGGGGCGCCCCCACGATCACCAACGATGGTGTGTCCATCGCCAAGGAGATCGAGCTCGAGGACCCCTACGAGAAGATCGGCGCCGAGCTGGTCAAGGAGGTCGCCAAGAAGACCGACGACGTCGCCGGCGACGGAACCACCACCGCCACCGTGCTCGCCCAGGCTCTCGTTCGTGAGGGCCTCCGCAACGTCGCGGCCGGCGCCAACCCGCTCGGCCTCAAGCGCGGCATCGAGAAGGCCGTCGAGGCCGTCACCGCCCGCCTGCTCGACACCGCCAAGGAGGTCGAGACCAAGGAGCAGATCGCTGCCACCGCCGGTATCTCGGCAGGCGACCCGTCCATCGGTGAGCTCATCGCCGAGGCCATGGACAAGGTCGGCAAGGAAGGCGTCATCACGGTCGAGGAGTCCAACACCTTCGGCCTGCAGCTCGAGCTCACCGAGGGCATGCGCTTCGACAAGGGCTTCATCTCGCTGTACTTCGCGACCGACGCCGAGCGTCAGGAAGCGGTCCTCGAGGACGCCTACATCCTGCTCGTGAGCTCCAAGATCTCCACGGTCAAGGACCTGCTGCCGCTGCTGGAGAAGGTCATCCAGTCCGGCAAGCCGCTGGTCATCATCGCCGAGGACGTCGAGGGCGAGGCCCTGTCCACCCTGGTGGTCAACAAGATCCGTGGCACCTTCAAGTCGGTCGCCGTCAAGGCCCCCGGCTTCGGTGACCGTCGCAAGGCGCAGCTCGCCGACATCGCCATCCTCACCGGTGGCGAGGTCATCAGCGAAGAGGTCGGCCTCTCCCTGGAGACCGCCGGACTCGAGCTGCTCGGCCGCGCCCGCAAGGTCGTCGTCAGCAAGGACGAGACCACCATCGTCGAGGGTGCAGGCGATGCCGACGCCATCGCCGGTCGCGTCAACCAGATCCGCGCCGAGATCGAGTCCTCGGATTCGGACTACGACCGCGAGAAGCTGCAGGAGCGCCTGGCCAAGCTGGCCGGTGGCGTCGCCGTCATCAAGGCCGGCGCTGCGACCGAGGTCGAGCTCAAGGAGCGCAAGCACCGCATCGAAGATGCCGTGCGCAACGCCAAGGCCGCCGTCGAGGAGGGCATCGTCGCCGGTGGTGGCGTGGCCCTGCTGCAGTCCGCCCCCGCGCTGGACGACCTGAAGCTCGAAGGCGACGAGGCCACCGGCGCGAACATCGTTCGCGTCGCCCTCGAGGCCCCGCTCAAGCAGATCGCGTTCAACGCCGGCCTCGAGCCCGGCGTCGTCGCGGAGAAGGTTCGCAACCTGCCCGCCGGTCACGGCCTGAACGCCGCGACCAACGAGTACGGCGACCTGCTCGAAGCCGGCATCAACGACCCGGTCAAGGTCACCCGCTCGGCGCTGCAGAACGCAGCCTCGATCGCGGCTCTGTTCCTCACCACCGAGGCCGTTGTCGCCGACAAGCCGGAGAAGGCCGGAGCGCCCGTTGGCGATCCGACCGGCGGCATGGGCGGCATGGACTTCTAGTCCACAGCCACACCAGTTCCACCCGGCGAGGCCCGGGTCACCCGATGAGGGTGGCCCGGGCCTCGCTCGTGGGCGGGCATCTACGGAAACACGGTGTTCACCCGAGCGACCAACGTAGGTCACCGTTACGGACGCTCGATCCACTATGTTCGTTTCCTGTGGCGAGGGGTCACACGCAGTTTCTGCGGTAGGTCAATTCTTGGAGGATCACATGGGTTCCATCAGCACCATCATCTCGCTCTTCGAGCTCTACCAGCTGCTGAGCCAGTTCAGCTGATCCCCCTAGATGGCGGCCGGACTCCCGTGTGGAGCCCGGCCGCCGTCTGCTGTGGGATCAGTTTTGCGATTCCGGGGACAGTCGTACGCCTTCCGGGTGAGACTGTCGGCGCGGGATCGCTGACCACGCAGGCGCTGTGCCTGCGTAAGATCACCCGCAGCAAGCCGAGGGTCCATGCGTACCTGCGCGTGGACCCCCGTTCTGTAGAGAAGTACCGAACACCCACCGGTCTCGGCCCATAGACAGTCAGGTGCAGCACACATGAGCAACCTTCGTCGATCCGGCGCCCGCAAGGCGCGGCTGGCAGCAGCCGCTGCGGCCCTGATGATCCTTCCCCTGATCGGCGCGGGCGGACTCGCCACCGCCGCACCCGCGGGCGAGCAGTCCGGCTCGAAGGTCGAGCGGGTCGAGGGCAGCGGGCGTCAGGTGACCGCGTACGTGTACTCGGCGTCGATGGGCAAGACCATCCCGGTCAAGGTTCAGCGCCCGATGGACACCAGCGCGCCGCGGCCGACCCTGTACCTGCTCAACGGCGCGGGCGGCGGCGAGGATTCGGCCACCTGGCAGCGCCGCACGGATGTCGCGACGTTCTTCGCGGACAAGAATGTGAACGTGGTGACCCCGATCGGTGGTGCCTTCAGCTACTACACCGACTGGCAGAAGGACGACCCGAAGCTCGGGCGCAACAAGTGGACGACCTTCCTGACCAAGGAACTGCCGCCGCTGATCGACTCCGAGTTCAAGGCCAACGGCGTGAACTCCATCGCCGCCCTCTCCATGACCGGCACCTCGGTGCTCAACCTGGCGATCGCGGCCCCGGGCCTCTACAAGAGCGTCGCCTCCTACAGCGGCTGTGCCGAGACCAGTACCGACATGGGCCGGGCCTACATCAAGATGGTCGTCGAGTCGCGGGGCGGCGCCAAGGTCGAGAACATGTGGGGCGCGAAGAACGACGCGGCCTGGGTGGCGAACGACCCGGTCATCAACGCCGAGAAGCTGCGCGGGACCCAGCTGTACATCTCGACCGGCAACGGCCTGCCCGGAGCGCACGACAACCTGGAGGAGACCGGTGGCGTTTCCGGTCTGGCCAACCAGGCGCTGCTCGGCGGCCTGATCGAGGGCGCGACCCTGGTCTGCACCAACACCCTGTCCAAGCGGCTCGGTGAGCTCGGCATCCCGGCCGTCGTCGACTTCCGGCCGAACGGCACCCACTCGTGGGGCTACTGGCAGGACGACCTGCACAAGTCGTGGCCGATGCTGGCCGCGTCGATCGGTCTGTAGCAGGCCCGACAGCTCAGGCGACAGCGACGGCGCCGATCCCGCGGAGTACGCGGGGTCGGCGCCGTCTTGTCGTCGGGGGCGGGGTCTGCCCCCGGCGAGGCGATCAGTCGGCCTGGTTACCGGAGGCCCTGTGTAGGCCCGAACTCATGGTCGACTCGAGCTTGTCGTCGAATTCGTCGTAGACCACCGAGCCGATCCAGATGATCAGCGTCGCCCAGACCCAGGTCCAGAAGCCCCGGATCTGGAAGTCGTTCGTCAGCAGCACCACGATGAGCAGGACGAGGTACGTCGCGACCAGGTTGACGACCCAGGTGTAGGCGCGCAGTCCCGGCACGGTGCTCAGCATGCGGGTGATGATCGGCTTGACGAACAGCGTGGCCAAGGTGAACAGGATCGTGCCGACGATGAACCACAGGGGATAGGAAATGTGGAACGGGCCGAGGACCAGATCGGCGATCCACAGCACGACACCGTTCGCGACCAGTGCGGTCAGGATGCGGGGAACCCAGAGCTTGGTTGGGGTCGGACTCGAGGTGGTCATGTCGCCAGGATGAGCGCCGGCGACGGGCACGATCGGGCTTTCGTTGCCGACTCAATTGATTGATGCATCGACGTTATGCGTCCGTTATTGGATCAGGTGGAATCGCGGAGCGCGCCGAGGTGCGGTGCAAGCGTTCACCTGGGCGACACCGCGCCGACGAGCACGGCGGTTACCGTCCGCGGATGACCGAATTCGACCACCCAGTGGACCTCGCCGACACCTCCGCGTTCGCGGTCCGGGACGACGATTGACGACGACCCGATCCTGGTCAGCGCGGCGGATGGGCGGACCGTCGACACCTGGCGCGAGGGGTACCCGTACGCGGAGCGGATGGAGCGCGCCGAGTACGAGATGGCCAAGAGGCTGCTGCAGATCGAGTTGCTCAAACTGCAGAACTGGTCCAAGGCGACCGGCCGCAGGCACGTGATCGTGTTCGAGGGTCGGGACGCGGCGGGCAAGGGCGGCACCATCAAGCGGTTCACGGAGCACCTGAACCCGCGCGGCGCACGGGTGGTGGCCCTCGAGAAGCCCTCCGCCCGTGAGCAGGGTCAGTGGTACTTCCAGCGGTACGTCGAGCACCTGCCCGCGGCCGGGGAGCTCGTCCTCTTCGACCGCTCCTGGTACAACCGCGCGGGTGTCGAGCGGGTGATGGGCTTCTGCAACGACGACCAGCACGCGCGCTTCCTGCGGCAGGCCCCGCTCTTCGAGCAGATGCTCGTCGACGAGGGGATCAGCCTGATCAAGCTGTGGTTCTCGGTGTCCAGGAACGAGCAGCGCACCCGGTTCGCGATCAGGCAGGTGGACCCGGTCCGGCAGTGGAAGCTCTCCCCGATGGACCTTGCGTCGCTGGACAAGTGGGAGTCGTACACGGCAGCCAAGGAGCAGATGATCAGGTTCACCGACACCGACATCGCGCCGTGGACCGTCGTGAAGAGCAATGACAAGAAGCGCGCCCGGATCAACGCCATGCGGCACGTGCTCAGCCGCTTCGACTACGAGAACCGGGACGACGAGGTGGTCGGAACCCCGGATCCGCGCATCGTCTGCCGGGCGCGAGACTCCTTGGGAGACTGACCGGCCCGAGCTCGGCGGGAGGTCTCACCGATTCCGTCGGGCACGCCGTAGCATCACCGAAACCAGTGTTTGACACAACAAACGTTTCCGTGGATAGACGAGGTGGACCTGCGTGGATGCGCTGAAGATCGCCCTGGAACTGATCGTCGTGCTCGGCTGCATCGTGATGGGCACCCGCTCCAGCGGTGTGGCACTTGGCTTGTGGGGCGGCGCGGGTGTGGCGGTGCTGGTCTTCGTGTTCCGGGAGGACGTGGGCAGCCCGCCGGTCGACGCGCTGCTGATCATCCTGTCCGTGGTGCTGGCGTCGTCGATGATGCAGGCGGCAGGCGGCATCGACTGGATGGTGACGATCGCGGCGAACCTGATCTCCAAGCGCCCCAAGCAGATCACGCTGATCGCACCGCTGGTCTCGTTCCTGTTCGCGGTGGGCGCGGGCACGTCGAACATCCTGTATCCGCTGCTGCCCGTCATCTACGACGCGTCGTACCGCAACGGTGTCCGGCCCTCGCGTCCGCTCTCGCTCTCCGTCGTGGCGACCGGTGTGGCCCTGGCCTGTAGCCCGGTCTCGGCGGCGATGGCGGCGATGGTCACCCTCACCGATGTCGCGCCGTACAACTTCGAGCTGATCGACATCATCATGATCACGCTGCCCGCCGCGATCGTCGGCATCGTGCTGTCCTCGATCGTCGTGAACCGACTGGGCAAGGACATCGACGAGGATCAGGAGATCCAGGCCCGGATCGCGTCCGGCGAGCTCCTCGCGCCCTCGGCCGCATCCGCGAGCGGCCCCGGTGCGGTCGAGCTGAAGTCGACCACGCAGGGTCGCAATGCCGCCATCATCTTCCTGCTCGGTGTCGCGGCCATCGTGGTCTTCGGTCTGTTCAAGGGAATTCGCCCGGAATCGGCCGACGGCTCGCCGATGGGCATGACCCCGATCATCGAGATGATGATGTTCGTGGTCGGCACGCTGATCCTGCTCGTGTGCCGCCCGGACGTGGCGGAGATTCCGGGCTCGACGGTGTTCAAGGCAGGCATGGTCTCGGCCATCGCTCTGTTCGGTCTGGCCTGGCTCACCGACACCTTCATCAGCGCCCACCAGGAGCTGATCACCAGCACCGTCGGCGACTGGGTCGACGCCTGGCCCTGGATCTTCGCCCTCGGCGTCTTCCTGGTCTGTGTGCTCACCACCAGCCAGTCGACGGCGACCAGGACCATCGTGCCGATCGGCCTGGCGGCTGGACTCGCGCCCGGTCTGCTCACCGGCATGTGGGCGGGCGCCTTCGCCGGCATCTACCTTTTGCCCACCAACGGATCACAGATCGCGGCCGCCAACTTCGACGAGTCGGGCAGCACCAAGCTCGGCACCAAGCTGGTCGACCACTCGTTCTTCGTCCCGACGATCGTGTTGGCCGTCACCACCATCGCGGCAGGCATGGCGTTCGGGGCCCTCCTGGGCTGACCGCGGTCGGGGCTATCGGCGGGACCGGTAGCCGTCCCAGCTGGCCTTGCACGCGTGGGCGAGCATGTCCACCCGGTCGGCGTCCGGCTCCGGCCAGCCAACGCCGGGCCGCATCAGCTCGGCGGTGAGGTCGGGGCCGAGCAGGAACTCCCGCCGGAACTCCGCCTGGACCGCGCCGAGCGCCACCCCAGCGGCGTCGGCCTTTGGCCCGAGTTCGCGGAATCGCGCACCCGCGGTGATGATCTCGTGGCTGCCCAGGTACGGCTGATTCAGCATGACGGCGCCGGGGTCTGCCACCGCGAAGCCCACCCGGTGCGACTGGGCCAGCGCGCGGACGGCCTGCGGGGCCATGCTCACCGGGTTGTTGCCGCGCGGCTCCCCGCTCTGTGCCTTGCGCGGCTCGCCGCGGTCGTCCCCGCGGTTCGACAGCGCCACGACATCGGGCAGCCGGTCGGCCTCGGCGCGCTCGACGTTCACCGCGCCGTCCCTGGTGGTGGTGTGGTTCATCGTGTCGTGGAAGGAGAGCGTGGTGAACTCGACCGGCCCGGTGGACTTCTCGGCGCGCTCGAAGGTGAGCGCCACCATCCGCTCGATGAGGTCGTCGCGGGTCCGCTCGTAGACGTCGAGCCCGCGGGAGGCGACCTCGGCGAAGGTGTCGGCGAGCCGGTGCAGGCCCGCGTCGTCGGCGGGCTCGCGCAGCAGCGGGTAGAAGGAGAACGTCACCGGGCGGATGGCATCGACCCCGCTCAGGTCGGCCTTGTTCCCCGGACCCGCGGCGCGGACCCGTGCGAACGCCTCACGCAGGGTGGCGTACAGGTCCTCGGGGCGTGCACGGTTCGGGTCCCGCACCATCCGGGGATGGGGGTTCTCCACGTAGACGATGCGGGGGTCGATCTCCGCCCAGCGGCGTACCACCGGGCTGGTGGAGCAGTCGGTGAAGTCGAACTGCAACCGGCGGGTGAACTCGGGCGCGAGGAACTCGCCGAGCTCCTCGGGGATGGCGGACCCCGAATGTGGGCAACTGACAAGCAGATCGGCGTCGGCGAGCGCCTGGTCGAGGCTGCGGTGGCCGCGGTCCGCGTAGAAGATCAGGTCGTCAGGCGCGAACACGGTGCCTGCGGGCAGGAACAGCGGATCAGCGGTTGCCATGTCCGAACCCTATCGGCAGGCGCCGCGGCGAGAGAGTATGGGACCGTGGCCACCATTCCGATTCAGATGCCCGACGGCACCACCATCGCGGTACGGCTGTTCGCAGGCCGGGAGGCGGCGCCGGTGGTGGTGATCTTCCCGGGGCTCGGCGTGCCGGGCGGATTCTACGATCCGGTCGCCGAGGCGCTGGTCGCACACGGATTCAATGCGGCGGTCGGTGAACTCCGCGGGCAGGGCGACAGCAGGCCCCGGCCCGGCGTGGACAGCAGCTACGGGTATCAGGAACTGGCGTCCGTCGACTATCCGGCCACCTTCGAGGTCGTGCGGGAGCGGTTCCCGGACAGCACCCCGTACCTGCTCGGTCACAGCATGGGCGGGCAGCTGGGGGTGATGTACGCGGCCAGGGCCAGGGGAAAGCTCGGCGGGCTGATCCTGGTGGCGTCGGGTTCGCCGTACCACCGCGGCCACGGGGTGGTACGCGGCGCGGCGCTGCTGGCCGGGTCGGCGGCGATGTCGGTGACGGCGAACGTCGCCGGGTTCTGGCCGGGGGACCGGTTGGACGTCGGCGGGTTCGGCAGGCAGTCGAAGGTGCTGATCGGGGACTGGTCCAGGTTCGCGCGCACCGGCGCCATCGAGCCGACCGGAGCCGACATCGACTACGAGGAGCGGATCGGCAGGCTGACCCTGCCGGTGCTGTCGATCTCCATGGAGGACGACGACCTGGCGCCGCGTCAGGCGATCAAGAACCTGGTAGCGAAGATGCCGAAAGCGGACCTGACCACCTGGCATCAGCCGGAGCCGCTGGGCCACAACGGCTGGATCCGCAGCCCGGACAGCACCGTCGGCCGCATCGTGGAGTGGCTGCACGACCGTGCCTGACCCGCCGAGTGTGCACCTACGGTCCGTCCCACTCGGGCGATGTACCCGTAGCTGCACACTCGGCGGGGATACCCTGGATGTGATCACCACGACCCGCCCGCACCGTGCGGTCGGCTCGGAACCGATCCGCCATGGATGAACCCGTTCGCCCGAGTGACGCGACGATCGCAAGCGGGCCGCTGACCGAGGTGGCCCCCCGTACCGCCGTGCACGTGAGTTCGTCCGTCTCCGACTCGACCGGCACGCGCCCGGAAGCGGGGCTCGTCGTCGACACCGGCGTACGGCGCCTGGTCGCCGACTGGGAGGCGACCCGGTCGCCGTCCGACCTGTCGGACTATCTGCCGGACGCGGCCGCGATCCGGCGTGCGGCACTGATCGACCTGATCATGGTCGATCTCGAGTACCGGTGGCTGCGCGGTGGCCAGCCGAAACGAATCGCCGACTACTGCCGGGAGTTCCCCGAACTGCTCGCGGAGCCGCTGCCGCCCGAGCTCGTGTACGAGGAGTACCGGGTGCGCCGCGCCAGCGGGGCGAGCGTCGAGCCGGAGGAGTACCTGCGCGGCTTCCCGCAGCAGGCCGACCGGTTCGAATGGCTGCGCGAGCACGATCTGCCGGGACGCCACGGTGCGCCCGGCCCGATCGACCTGCCCGAGAACGCCGAGTTCGCGGTCGGGCAGCAGCTGGACGACTTCGAACTGATCGCGGAGCTCGGGCACGGTGCGTTCGCCCGGGTGTTCCTGGCCAGGCAGCTGTCGATGCTGCGCCCCGCGGCGCTGAAGATCTCCCGCAACGTCGGCAGCGAGCCGCAGACCCTCGCCCAGCTCGACCACCCGTACATCGTCCGGGTCTTCGACCAGAGGCTGTTCGAGGACCGGCAGGTGCGGGTGCTGGTCATGGAGTACGTGTCCGGCGGCACGCTGCTCGACGTGGTCAAGCTCGTCCGCGCGACCCCGCCGGAGCGGCGGAGCGGTCAGCTCCTGCTCGATTCGATCGACCAGATCCTCGCGCGCAAGGGGGAGATCGGGCCGAGCGAGTCGAGCGTGCGCGCCGAGATCGCGGAGCTCTCGTGGCCGGAGACGGTGGCGTGGATCGGGCTGCGACTGGCCGACGCGCTCGAGTACGCGTGCGCCCACGGCGTGCTGCACCGCGACATCAAGCCGGCCAACGTGCTGCTGAGCGTCGAGGGCGTCCCGAAGCTCGCCGACTTCAACGTCAGCTCCAGCGACAGCGTCGACCCGGCCGGCCGGTCCGGCTTCGTCGGCGGGTCGGTCGCGTACATGGCGCCCGAACAGCTGGCCGCCGTGTCCCCGGAATCGGCCGCGAGCGCGCCGCCGATCGACACCCGCAGCGACATCTACGCGCTCGGGGTGATGCTGTGGGAGCTGCTGACCGGGGTCCGCCCGTTCGCGGACGCCCCCGCGGGCGGATCGCAGGCCTCGCCGGGCGAGGTGCTCGCGATCCGGCGCCGCGGGGTCGATCCCGACGCCAGGGCCCGGCTCCCGGCCGACTGCCCGGCCGCCTTGCGCCGCGTGCTGATGACGTCCCTCGCCTTCGACCCCGCGGACCGCTGGTCGAGCGGCCGCAAGCTGGCACGCCAGTTCGCGCTGTGCCTGGATCCACACGCCCGCGACCTCGTCGATCCGCGTCCCGGGAGTTGGCGGTCGACGCTGTCGCGGTGGTCGCTCCCGATCCTGCTGGCCGCGATCGGCATCCCGAACCTGCTGGCCGCGGGCTACAACTACTACTACAACAAGGCGCTGATCATCTCCGAGCTCTCGCCGGAGGCCCAGGACCATCTCGAACAGGTTCACCTGATCGTGGGCGGGCTGGCGTTCCCCCTCGGCGCGTTCCTCATCCTCTACTGGTGCCGGCTCGCGCTGATCGTCCCGCGCGGTCTACGGCGGGGGCAGCGGTACGCCCCCGAGATCCTGGCACGGGCGCGCACCGCGACCCTGAACCTGGGTCACCGCGCCGTCGTGGTCGCCTTCGTGCTCTGGGTGGTCGCCGGGGTCGGCTACCCGATCGTCTTGCAGGCCGCGGCGGGTGGCATTCCGTCGCAGGCCTATTCGCACCTGATCGCCTCGCTCGCGGTCTGCGGGGCTGTGGCCGTTGCGTACCCGTTCTTCATCCTCACGTTCTACGCGGTGCGCTGTGTGTACCCGATCCTGTTGTCGCACGGGGAGATCGGCAGCGCCGACGGTCGCGACCTGCGGGCGCTCGGCCGGAGCACCACCCGCTACGTCGCGGTGGCCGCGTCGGTCCCTCTGGTGGGCGTCGCCGGGCTCAGCTTCGTCGGGGCCGAGCCCGGCAACACGGTCAACGCCACCGTCCGCGCGCTGTGCATCGGCGGCATCATCGCGTTCATCGGTGTGTACCAACTGTTCCGGTGGGTCGAGGGCGACCTGCGGGCCCTGACGCGGGTGGTGTCGCTGGGAGGCACCCGCGGCTACGCCGCCGAGATCGAGGCCCCTGAGTCCGTCCAGACGCCCCGACACGAGCGCACGATCAGGGCGCCAGTTGTGACCAGAGGAACGTGAACGTCAGCGCCGTCTTGAACGCCAGCTGGGCGTTGTCGGAGGCGCCGCCGTGCCCGCCCTCGATGTTCTCGTAGTACCAGGTGCGGTGCCCTTGCTCCTCGAGTCGCGCGGCCATCTTCCTGGCGTGGCCGGGATGCACCCGGTCGTCACGCGTCGACGTCGCGATCAGGACCGGCGGATACGCCGCCTCCGGGTCGGTGTTCTGGTACGGCGAGTACCGGGAGATGTACTCCCATTCGGCGGGGTCGTCGGGGTCGCCGTATTCGGCCATCCAGGACGCGCCCGCCAGCAGCAGGTGATAGCGGCGCATGTCCAGCAACGGAACCTGGCAGACGATGGCACCGAACAGTTCCGGGTACCGGGTGAGCATCACGCCCATCAGCAGCCCGCCGTTGCTGCCGCCCTGGGCGCCCAGCTGGGCGGGCGTGGTGATCCCGCGTTCGACGAGGTCCCGCGCGACGGCGGCGAAGTCCTCGAACACCTTGTGCCGTCCGGCCTTCAGTGCCTGCGTGTGCCACTCGGGCCCGTACTCGCCGCCGCCGCGGATGTTGGCGACCACATAGGTGCCGCCCCGCTCCAGCCAGGCCAGGCCGGTCGAGCCGCTGTACGCCGGGGTCATCGAGTTCTCGAAACCGCCGTAGCCGTACAGCAGCGTCGGTCCGGGTTCGGCGTCCTTCCCGCGCACCACGAAGTAGGGGATCCGGGTGCCGTCCTCGGACACCGCGAAGTGCTGGGCGACCGCGAGCGAATCCGCGTCGAAGAACGAGGGCGACTGCTTGAGCACCTCGATCTGCTCGCCGACCGTGCCGTGCAGCAGCGTCGCGGGCGTGAGGTACCCGCTCGAGTTGAGGAAGAACTCGTCGCCCTCGACCGGATCCACGTCCAGGACGTCGGTGGTGGTGAGCTCGGAGACCCCCTCGAGCGGCACGTCCGTCCAGCCGCCCGGTCCCGGTGTCCGCACCCGCAGCCGGGTCTGCACGTCGCACAGCGTCACCAGCAGCAGGTGGTTGCGGGTCCACACGTACTGCTCGAGCGAGGTGTGGGCGTCGGGCGCGAAAAGCACCGTCAGGTCACGAGATCCGGCGAGATAGTCCCCATACCGGGCGGCCAGCAGGGTGCCGGCCGGGTGCTCGTGCCCGGCGACGGACCAGGCGGACCTGGTGCGGATCAGCAGCCATTCCCGATGCACGGAGAGGCCCGCATCCTCTGGCGTCTCGATCCGCACCAGGGAGCCGTCGCCGCGCAGCTGGAAGCGCCGGGAGTTGTAGAAGTCGATGGACTGCTCGACGAAGCTGCGCTCGAACCCGGGGGTGCGGTCGTACCAGGCGGACACCGCGACGTCGGTCTGCTCGCCCTCGAACACGGTGACGGCCTCGGCGATGTCGGTGCCGCGGGTCCAGCGCTTGGTGATCCGCGGGTAGCCGGAATCGGTGAGCGTGCCCGGCCCGAGGTCGGTGCCGACGTACACCGTGTCCACATCGATCCAGCCGATGTCGGTCTTGGCCTCCGGCAGGAAGAAGCCACCGTCGGACGGTTCGACGAAGCAGCGTCGCTCCAGATCGAACTCGCGGGTCACCGTGGCGTCGGCGCCGCCCCGCGACAGGCTGACCAGTGCGCGCCCCTGGCCGGGGCGCAGCACCTGCGCGCCGGACCACACCCAGTTCTCGCCGTCGCGTTCGGCGAGCTCGTCGACGTCGACCAGCACGTCCCACTTCGGGGCGTCGGTGCGGTACTCGTCCATCGTCGTCCGTCGCCAGAGGCCGCGGACGTGCTCGGAGTCGCGCCAGAAGTTGTAGAGGTATTCGCCGCGGAGCCGGACGTACGGGATGCGGGCATCGGTGTCGAACACCGCCCGGATCCGCGTCTGCAGGTCCTCGAACCCGGCGTTCTCGGTGAACTCGCCGGTGGTGCGGCCGTTGCGTTCGCGCACCCAGTCCAGCGCGGGCTCGGCGGTGACGTCTTCGAGCCAGAGGTAGGGGTCGTGCAGGTCGGAAGCCATTGTTCATTGATACCCCTGACGTGCGGATCCGCGCGCAGGAGGGGACCGCGCGTCGGCAGGGGGTTCCCAACCGCCGCTCGGAGTGCTACACATTTGAGACAGCTGTTGTGATTTTGCAACAGCAGCGAGGAGGTCCCATGCCGGTTCGCACGCTCGCCGAGCTCACGCCGCCGATGACCGCACGGTCGGTGGCGCTGAGCCTGCTCCTCGGCATGCGCCCGGCCCGGATGTCGGCGCGCGAGATCACCCGCACCGGGGAGCTGTTCGGCGTCGCGCCGTCGACCATGCGCGCCGCGCTGTCGCGGATGGTGGCGGCGGGCGACCTGGTCACGAAGGACTCGATGTACCTGCTCGGGGCCAGGCACCTGGAGCGGCAGGCCCTGCAGGAGGCGCTGGTCAACCCGCGGCGGGTCCCGTTCGACGGCCGCTGGGACCAGGTGGTCGTCGTGGTGTCCGGCCGCGATGCCGGGGCGCGCGGCGTGCTGCGCACCACCCTCGCCGACCATCGGTACGCCGAACTGCGGGAAGGGGTGTGGATGCGTCCGGCCAACCTGACCGGGCACGACCTGCCGCGGCTCGACGAGGTGCACCGGTTCGCCGCGGTCCCCGAGGATCCCGGCGCCCTGGTCGCGCAACTGTGGGACCTCGACGCCTGGTCCGTCGAGGCCGGGCTCATCCTCGGCGCCCTGAGGGTGCCGGAGCAGTCCCAGGAGCGGTTCATGGCCGCGGCCGCGGCCGTGCGGCACCTGCGCACCGACCCGGCGCTGCCCGATGAACTGCTCCCCGAGAACTGGCCCGCCGACGAATTGCGTTGGGCCTACGACGATTACCGCGCTCAGTTCGCCGAGCTGGCCATGCGCGAGGAAGTGAGGGGCAAGCCGTGAAGACACACGAGGTGACCAACCAGGTTCCGCCGCTGGTGGATTACGACACCGCCGGGCACCCGCTGTTCGACGAGATCCTGACCGCCGCGGGCGCCGCCGACGCTCTTGCCGAGGTCCACGAGGTCGGCACGCTGGCCGGCAGCGCGTACGCCAAGGAACTGGGGGAGCGCGCCGAGGCGCACCCGCCGATCCTGCGCACGCACGACCGCTACGGAAACCGGGTCGATCGGGTCGACTACGACCCGGCCTATCACGACCTGATGCGGCACGCGATCGGGTTCGGTCTGCACGGCGCACCGTGGCGCGACAAGCGCGACAACGCACACCTGATCCGGGCCGCGAAGTTCACCGCCTGGCAGGTGACCGACGCCGGACACGGCTGTCCCATCTCGATGACCTACGCCGCCGTCCCGGCGCTGCGGGCGGACGAGAAGCTGTCATCCGAGTTCGAGCCGCTGCTCGCCAACGATCAGTACGACCCGTCCGTCGCCCCGACCGCGCTCAAGCGCGGCCTGATCGCCGGCATGTCGATGACCGAGAAGCAGGGCGGCTCGGACGTGCGGGCCAACACCACCACCGCCACCCCGCACCGGGACGGCAGCTACCGGATCGTCGGGCACAAGTGGTTCACCTCGGCGCCGATGTCGGACATCCTGCTCACCCTCGCGCAGGCGCCGGGCGGGCTGACCTGCTTCGTGCTGCCGCGGGTGCTGCCGGACGGCAGCATGAACACCATTGCGCTGCAACGACTCAAGGACAAGCTGGGCAACAGGTCCAACGCCAGCAGCGAGGTCGAGTACGACAACGCGATCGGGTGGCGGCTCGGCGAGGAGGGGCGTGGGGTCCGGACCATCATCGAGATGGTCAACATGACCCGCCTGGACTGCACGCTCGGCGCCGCGGCGCTGATGCGTGAGGCGGTGGGGCAGGCCGCCCACCACGCCGCGCATCGCAGCGCGTTCGGCGGCCTGCTGATCGACAAGCCGTTGATGCGCAACGTGATCGCCGACCTCGCCGTCGAGGCGGAGGCGTCCACCACGGTCGCGCTGTGGCTGGCCACGCAGACCGATGCCGCACTCCGGGGCGACGAGCGTGCCGCACTGCTGCGCCGCCTCGGCCTGGCGGTGTCGAAGTACTACGTCTGCAAGCGCGGGCCGGGCCACGCCGCGGAGGCGTTGGAATGCCTGGGCGGCAACGGTTTCATCGAGGAGTCCGGGATGCCGCGGCTCTACCGCGAGGCCCCGCTCGGGTCGATCTGGGAGGGCAGCGGCAATGTCGCCGCCCTGGACACCCTGCGCGCCCTGGCCAAGCAGCCCGAGGTCCTCAGGGTGTTCTTCGACGAGCTCGACGCCGCGGCCGGTGCGGACCCCCGATACGACGCCTACGTCGCCGCGCTGAAGGCGCAGTTCACCGATCTCGACGACCTCGAGTACCGCTCCCGCGTCGTGGTCGGCCGGCTGGCGCTGGCGCTGCAGGGCTCGCTGCTGGTGCGGTCGGGCAATCCGGCGGTCGCCGATGCCTTCCTCGCCACCCGCCTCGCCGGCGACTGGGGCACGGTCTACGGCACCCTGCCCACCGGCCTCGACCTCGCGCCGATCATCGAGCGCGTCGTCCCCACCCCCGCGTAGCCCACAGCTGCGCGCCGCCCAGCGCGTGAAAAGGGCCCCGCACCACACGGTGCGGGGCCCTTCTCGGTCAGGCGAGGGGCGTCACAGGCCGATGGACTCGGCGAGCATCGGCCACGACTCGTGCAGGTCGTCCTGCCAGTAGCCCCAGGAGTGGGTGCCCGCGGGGCGGAAGTCGAAGGTCGCCGGGATGTCCAGCTGGCCAAGCCTGCCCTGGAGGTTGTGGGTGCACTGGTTGACCGCGGCCTCGATCATGCCGCCGACGATCACCTGGTTGGCCAGCGTGTCGACCCTGCCGTTGACGGCGGGGTTCGCCAGGTTGTCGTGGTCGCCGGGCAGGCCGCTCGACGAGGAGACGAACAGCTTGATCCCGCGCAGCTTCTCGGCGTTGACGACCGGGTCGTTCTCGGCCCAGCCGGGGCCGTCGTACGGGCCCCACATGTTGGTGGCCTCGGCGCCGCCGCGGGACTCGACGACCGTGCGGACGTAGAACTTGCCCGCGTCGGTGCTGGTCTCCGCGCAGCCGCTGTAGGCACCGACGCTCTTGTACAGCTGCGGGGCCGCGATCGCGAGGTTGAGCACCGAGGTACCCGCCATCGAGATGCCTGCGATGGAGTTGACGCCGGTCGTGCCGAAAGCGGTGTCGATGATCGGCGGCAGTTCCTTGGTCAGGAAGGTCTGCCACTTGTTGCGACCCAGCGTCGGGTCGTCCTGCTGCCAGTCGGTGTAGTAGCTGAAGGCACCGCCGATCGGGGTGACCACGTTGACGTTCTTGTCGGCGAAGAAGCTCATCACGTCGGTCTGCTTCTGCCAGGTGGCGCGGTCCTCGCCGCCGCCCGCGCCGTTGAGCAGGTACAGGGTCGGGCGGGGCGCGCTGGTGTCGGCGGGGGTGATCACCTCGACCGGGATCACCTCGTCCATCGCCGCCGAGTACACGTACGCGGTCACCTTGCGGTCGGAGTTCTTCTCGATCCGCTCGAGCTTCGATCCGGACTCCGACTGCGCGGTGGCCGGCGCCGCGGGCGCGAGGGCGGGGCTCACCAGCATCGGCAACACGGTGAGCGCGATCGCCGCCGCGACGAGGCGGCCGCGGCGGGATGTCTGAGGACGCATGCGAGAAACCTTCACTGTTGATTCGTCGGTTCACCGAACCCGGTCGTTACGCGATTCGGGTAAATCGGACGTCGTTCATCTGGCCACGTCGGACGGGGCCATCTTCATTTTTACCCGAGGGGTCAGGTCGCCAGCCACCGCGCCGAGTGAATCCCCAGGTAGGGCGGATCTCGGGGTGATTCTCGGCCGGCTACCGATGGGTAACCAGACCATGGCGGGACAGCGAATCGCCGCGGGTCTACCCTGGGCAATCGTGACCTCACACTATGACGTCGTTGTTCTCGGGGCCGGTCCCGGTGGGTACGTCGCTGCTATCCGCGCGGCACAACTCGGACTGAAAACCGCCATCATCGAAGAGAAGTACTGGGGCGGTGTCTGCCTGAATGTGGGCTGCATCCCCTCCAAGGCGCTGCTCCGCAACGCGGAACTCGCCCACATCTTCCACAACGAGGCCAAGACCTTTGGCATCTCTGGAGATGTGAGCTTCGACTTCGGGGCCGCCTTCACGCGGAGCCGCTCGGTCGCGGACGGCCGCGTCAAGGGCGTGCACTTCCTGATGAAGAAGAACAAGATCACCGAGTACGACGGTCGCGGCACCTTCACCGACGCCAAGACCATCTCGGTGGCCAAGTCCGACGGGACCGCCGAGACCGTCACGTTCGACAACGTCATCATCGCGACCGGCACCACCACCCGGATGCTGCCCGGCACCGCAGTCAGCGCGAACGTGGTGACCTACGAGGAGCAGATCCTCACCAGCGAGCTGCCCGGCTCGATCCTCATCGTCGGCGCGGGCGCGATCGGCATGGAGTTCGCCTACGTCCTGCACAACTACGGCGTGAAGGTGACGATCGTCGAGTTCCTCGACCGCGCACTGCCGATGGAGGACGCGGACGTCTCCAAGGAGATCGCGAAGCGCTACAAGAAGTACGGCATCGAGATCAAGACCTCGACCGGCGTGCAGTCGGTCACCGACAACGGCGCGGCGGGCGTCACCGTCACCATGGCCAAGAACGGCAGCGACGAGGTCGAGACCGTCGTCGTGGACAAGGTACTGCAGGCGATCGGCTTCGCGCCGAACGTCACCGGCTACGGCCTCGAGAGCACCGGTGTGGCGCTCACCGACCGCGGCGCCATCGCCATCGACGAGCGGATGCGCACCAACGTGCCCGGCATCTACGCCATCGGTGACGTCACCGCGAAGCTGCAGCTCGCCCACGTCGCCGAGGCGCAGGGTGTGGTCGCGGCCGAGACGATCGGCAACGCCGAGACCCTCGAGCTGGGCGACTACCGGATGATGCCGCGCGCCACGTTCTGCCAGCCGCAGGTGGCCAGCTTCGGGCTCACCGAGGAGCAGGCCAAGGCGGAGGGGTACGACATCAAGGTCGCGACCTTCCCGTTCACCGCCAACGGCAAGGCCCACGGCCTGGCCGACCCGAACGGCTTCGTCAAGCTCATCGCGGACACCAAGTACGGCGAGCTGCTCGGCGGCCACCTGATCGGTCCGGACGTGTCCGAGCTGCTGCCCGAGCTGACCCTCGCCCAGAAGTGGGACCTGACGGTCAACGAGCTCGCGCGCAACGTGCACACGCACCCGACGCTGAGCGAGGCCCTGCAGGAGGCCATCCACGGCCTCGCGGGACACATGATCAACTTCTGACCCCAGCTCCGACCCAAAGGGGGCGTCCGGCCGTGTGCCGGACGCCCCCTTTGTCGTTTCGACCGGAGCCGCGTCAGCGGGAGTCGTAGTGCGCCTGTGCCTCGGTGATCGTCGGCATCCGGGTTTCGACAAGGTGGATCAGGCTGGTCAGCTGCGCCGCGACCTCGGCGCCGAGGTCGGTGAGGCTGTACTCGACCTTCGGGGGGATGGTCCCGAGGACGTCACGGAGCACCAGGCCGTCCCGCTCGAGCGCCTGCAGCGTCTGGGAGAGCATCCGCTCGCTGACCCCGTCCACGCGTCGCCGCAACGCGCTGAAGCGGAACGGGCCCTCGGCCAGGGCCGCCAGGGCGAGCGTTCCCCACCGTCCGGTGATGTCCTGGAGAACCGGGCGCGAGGTGCAGCCACGGGCGAACACGTCGGATTCCAGGCTCGGGTCCGCATCGGCCGGGCGCGGCAGGTCGGGGGCGGTCATGGACGCCAGGTTACTACCCGCCGATACCGCAGCACTAACGCCAATGGTTGCACTTACGAAAAATAAGTGCATGATGGACGCAGACGGTTTGTTTGAAGCGTCAACTCAACTGACTCGCGACACCCAGGAGTGCACATGACCATCGCCATCACCGGTGCCACCGGACACCTCGGCCGCCTCGTCGTCGAATCCCTGCTGGCGCGCGGAGCCGACGCGGGCGACCTGGTCGCAGTGGTCCGCGACCCGGCCAAGGCCGCCGACCTCGCGGCGAAGGGTGTGCAGGTCCGCGCGGCCGACTACACGGACCGGGAGGCACTCGAGAGCGCTCTTACCGGTGCCGCCAAGCTGCTGCTGATCTCGAGCAGCGAGGTCGGTCAGCGGCTACCGCAGCACACCAACGTCATCGAGGCGGCCACGACCGCGGGCGTGGCGTTCATCGCCTACACCTCCGTGCTCGACGCCGCGAACAGCGTGCTGACCCTGGCGCAGGAGCACAAGGCCACCGAGGAGGTCCTGGCCGCCTCGGGCATCGAGCACGCCCTCCTCCGCAACGGCTGGTACTGGGAGAACTACACCACCGACCTCGCGGGCACGATCGAGCGCGGGATGCTGGCCGGAGCCGCGGGCGACGGCCGGGTCGCGGCCGCCGCCAGGGCCGACTACGCCGAGGCCGCGGCCGTCGTGCTGCTCTCGGACGGCCAGGCAGGCAAGGTGTACGAGCTCGGCGGCGACGAGCGCCTGACCCTCGCCGAGCTGGCCGCGAAGATCTCCGACGCGGCAGGCAAGACCGTTGTCTACCAGGATCTCTCGGAGGACCAGTTCGGTGCCGCCCTCGAGAGCGCGGGCCTGCCCGCGGTCTACGCGGGGATGCTCGCGAACTCGGACGCAGGCATCAAGGTCGGCGCGTTGGACACCACCAGCGGCGACCTGCAGATGCTGATCGGCCGCTCGTCCACCCCGGTCGCCGAGGTGCTGAGGCGCTCCGCGCCCGTGCGCGGTTGACGAGTCCCTGGACTCGTCAACCGCGCACAGGCGGCGCAGCCGCCTAGTGCATCCCGACCGGTGCCTCGTCGGGCAGATCACCCTTCTTCGCGCGGACCAGCACGACCACCAGCGGCGTGATCACCGCGATCAGCGCGGCGGCCCAGCCGAAGACGTGCGCGTAGCCGGAGACCTCCGCGGTGAACGCGTACTCCTTGAGCGAGCCGATGAACTCCTGCACCGGGGCCGGCAGCGCCGCCAGTTCCTCCGCGGTCGGCGGCACGGCCGTGGCCAGGTCCGCCGGGATCGCGCTCGCGGGGACGCCCGCGGGCGCGGTCGGGGCGGCATTGGCGGCACTCCACGCGGACTTCGCGGAGACGTAGATCGTGGTGAACAGCGCGGTGCCGAGCGCCCCGCCGATCTGGATGGTGGCGTTGGCCAGCGCGCTCGCCGCCCCGGCATCGTGATCCTTGACGCCGATCAGCGACAGGTTCTGCATCGGCACCATCAGCAGGCCCAGGCCGAACCCGAAGGTCGCCAGGCCAGGGAAGACGTGCGTCCAGTAGGAGGTCTCCACCCCGATCTGCGTCAGCAGCGTCAGCCCGATCGCCGCGATCAGCGGCCCGGCGATCATCAGCGGCTTCGGCCCGATCTTGGTGCTCAGGTTGGCCGAGATGCCCGCGGCCATCACGATGAAGATCGCCATCGGCAGCGAGCCGAAGCCGGCGGCCACCGGGCTGAAGCCGAGCACGATCTGCAGGTAGAAGGTCAGGTACAGGGTGCCGCCGAGCAGCGCGGAGCCCACCAGCATCGAGCCGATGAACGCGGCGCCGCGGTCGCGGTGCCACGGCACCGACAGCGGCAGCAACGGGTTCTTCGAGCGCTTCTCGACCAGCACGAAGGCCGCAAGCGCGGCCAACCCGAGCCCGATGAACCCGACGGTCTGGGTGGAGGCCCAGCCGTGCTTCTCCGCCTGGGTGAAGCCGTAGACCAGGGAGCCGAGGCCGATCGCGATGAGCACGGTGCCGGGGATGTCGTAGCTGGTGTCGCCGTGTGCCTTGGTCTCCCGGACGATCGGCGCGGTGACGGCGATCGCGAAGATCGCGACGGGGATGTTCACCAGCAGGCACCAGCGCCAGTCGACGTACTGGGTGAGGAAGCCGCCGAGCAGCAGGCCGATGGCGGCGCCGCCGCCGGAGATCGCACCGAACACGGCGAAGGCCTTGGCGCGTTCCTTCTCTCCGACGAAGGTGGTGGTGAGGATGGCAAGCGCGGCCGGGGCGAGCAGCGCCGCGAACACGCCCTGCAGGGCGCGGGCGGTGAACAGCTGCATGCCGTTCTGGGCGAAGCCGCCGATCGCGGACGCGATCGCGAAGCCGGCCATGCCGACCATGAACGAGCGCTTGCGCCCCCAGTAGTCGGCGACGCGGCCGCCGAGCAGCAGCAGCGCGCCGAACGCGAGTGCGTACGCCGTGACCACCCACTGGCGGTCGGAGTCGCTGATGCCCAGCTCGACCTGGGCGTCGGGCAGCGCGATCGAGACGATGGTGCCGTCGAGGACCACGGTGAGCTGCGCGAGAGCGACGATGCACAGCACCAGCCAGCGCCGTTCGTGGTTCGGGTTCTCGCTGATCGCGGATCCCGCGACCTCGTCGCTGAGGTCCCGTGTGCCAGTGGACATGCTGAATTCCTGCCGTCAGGAGGCGCGGACTCGCGTCACGGCCCAAGAGGCCGGACGCTACCGACGGGCGCAACCGACGGTCAATCAAAACGGCTGGTCGGGTTGGCATCGTCACATCGGGGCCGTCCCGGCTTGCCCTGGGCGCGCGCGTGTGAACACTGCGGGCCTACCGCCGGAAAGTGTCCCGGTCGACTCGCAGGGTGCTGATGACGGTGGCCAGCATGTCGTACCGCTCGACCAGCAGCACGAACTCGATCATTCCGCGCTCGTCGAAGTGCTCGGCCAGCGCGGACCAGGTGTCGTCGTCGAGGTCCTTGGTCTCGATCAGCGCGTCCACCGCGGTCAGGATCGCCCGGTGCCGCTCGCTCCAGCCCGGGGCCGACGGTCCGGCCAGCACCCGCTCGAGCAACTCGGGGGTCACCCCGGCCCGGCGTCCGAGCCTGATGTGGTGGTCCATCTCGTACTCGGACTCCCGCAGGTGCGCGACCCGCAGGATGATCAGCTCGGTCTCGTGCCGGGAGATCCGGCCGCCGGGCAACAGCCCGGAGTAGAAGTGCAGCCAGCCGCGGAAGGTCCCCTTGGTGCGCCCGAGGGTGCTGAACAGCTGCGCGTCCCTTGTGCCCCCGCCGACCGACAGCCCGCGCCACAGCACCCAGTTGATCGGGCCCAGCTCGCGCAGCCGGCCCGGGGTGGTCCGCGCGCTCACCGGGCGCTGTCCGAGAGACGGAGCGGCAGTTCGGGCTGCGCGGTGGTGTACCTGGTGTGCTCGGTCCGCGCGATGGCCAGCGCCTGCGCCATGTGCGGCTGCGGCCGGAGCTCGACGATCCGCTGCGCCGCCATCCGGCAATGCAGCAGCCCGCCGACCCAGCCCGGTGCGTAGATCCGCTTGCGGCGCCGCGCGATTCCCTTCTCGAAGGCGGTGATCGCGACCTCGAGCGGGGACATCGCGGTGAACATGCCCGACCACTTGATCTTGTCCGCGGCCGCCGTGTCGAAGCCGATCGAGATCATGTCGGTGTCGATCTCACCCAGGTACCCGACGCCGACTCGGGTGCCGAGGTGACGCATCTCCACCCGCAGGGTGTTGCCGAGCGCCTCCGCCGCGGCCGCCGTCGCGCTGTACGCACCGAGCAGGGGGAGCTGCGCCCCGACGGCTCCGGAGGTGATGATCAGCGCGTACCCGTCGCGGTGTCCGATGTGTTCGCCCGCCGCGCGCAGGGTGTAGTAGGTGCCCATCAGGTTGACGTCGACGATGCGCTGCATGACGGCCGGGTCGCCGCCGAGCATCGGCAGCTGCGCCCCGACACCGGCGTTGGCGATCACCACGTCGAGCCCGCCCAGTTCGTCGACGATCCCGGCGACGGCCGCGTCGACCTGGGTGTGGTCGCGCACGTCGCAGTAGCGCCATGGCGCGTTCCCGCACGCCGTCGCCACCTGCTCGAGCAGTTCACGCTCGAGTCCCAGCAAGCCGACCTTCGCGCCGTGGGCGTGCAGCCGCTTGGCGAGGGCGGCCCCGATGCTCCTGGCCGCGCCGGTGATCAGGACGCGGCGCCCAGCCAGCCCCTCCTCGAGACTTCTTGCCATCGCGTTCCACACCCTCTGTGTCCTTACTCAACGGTAGTAAAAACGCTACACCGGACGTCCCCGCGAGCGGCGGACATTCGCGGTCCGGCCGGCCCCGCGAGTGTGCAGTTATCGGGGCATCGCCCGGGAGCGGGCGACGGTGGGTGCACACTCGGCGGACGGCTACTCGCGGATCGCGCGCGCCATCGCGGAGCTGGCCACCGCCTGGCCGGTGCGCTCGACGACCAGGTCCCTGGACCGGAGCAGGTGCAGGTGCAGCTCCCCGGCCGCGGGCCCCAGGTCCCCGGCGAGCAGGCCGCGCACGATCTTCAGGTGCGAGTCGATGGTGGCGCGGACGCGTTCCGGGGTCCACGGGTCCAGCCGGCGCACCGGGCGCAGCTTGCTGTGCACGGAGTCGAGCGCCTCGCTCAGCGCGTGATTGCCCGAGGCTCGCAGCAGCGCGGTGTGGAAGGCCTCGTCGCTCGCGATGAAGTCCGGGCCGGGCGTCGGTGGCTCCGCCCGCATCCGGATCCAGCGCTCGAGCTCGGCGCGCAGTATGTCCTGCGCGTGTTCGAGCCTGCGATCCTCGATGACCCGGTCGATGCCCCTCAGCTCGACGGTCATCCGGAGCTCGTACAGGCCGTGCAGGTCCTCGAACCTCGGCCGGTACGGGAACAGCCCGCCGTCCTCGCGGGCGACGAGCTCCTCCGAGAGCAACCGGGCCAGGGCCTCCCGCACGGGGGTGCGGGAGACGCCGTACAGCTCGGCGAGGCGCTCCTCGCCCAGGCGGTCGAGCGGGCTGAACCGCCCACAGACCAGGTCATCGCGGAGCGCCCGGTACACCTGCTCTCCCAGGTGTGAATGTTCCTGACGCGCCCGCGATCTCGCGGCCATGGTCAGATGGCCATCGCCGCGCGGACAGCGGACTCCGCGCCGGGCGAACGAACGCCGCGGCCGCCTTCGCCGGTCGAGGTGATCCGTCCGGATTCGAGCACGTAGTAGCTCTGCGCCGCCTGCAGGGCGAAGCCGATGTGCTGTTCCACCAGCAGCACGCCGAGACCGCCGCGGCCGGTGAGTTCGACGATGGTGCTCTCGATCTCGGCGACCACCGACGGCTGGATGCCCTCGGTCGGCTCGTCCAGGATGAGCATCCGGGGCTCGGTGATCAGGGCGCGGGCGATCGCGAGCTGCTGGCGCTGGCCGCCGGAGAGCAGCCCGGCCCGCCGGGTGAGCAGCCCCTTGAGGGCGGGGAACAGGTCGAGCGACTCGTCGATCAGCGACCGTCCCCGCTTGCGCCCGTCGGCCACGACCTGCAGGTTCTCCGCCGTGGTGAGCTGCCCGAAGGACTGCTGTCCCTGCGGCACATAGGCCAGGCCGCGGGCCACCCTTGCGCTGGGGCGCAGCTTGCTGACGTCCTCGCCGTCGAACAGCACCTGGCCCGAGTTGATCTTCAGCAGCCCGACCGCGGCCCGGAGCAGGGTGGTCTTGCCTGCCCCGTTGTGTCCCATCACCGCGGCCACCCCGTCTGCAGGCACCTCGACGGTCACGCCGTGGATCACCTCGGTGCGCCCGTAGCCGGCGCGAACGTCCCTCAGCTCAAGCATTCTCGGTCTCCTTCGTGGCGGTGGGCTCGGGCTCGGCGGCGGAGGCGGTGCCGAGGTAGACCTGCTGGACCTTCGGGTCGGCCTGGACCTCCTCCACCGTGCCCTCGGCGAGGACCTTGCCCGCGTGCAGCACGGTGACGGAGGTGGCGAACGCGCGCATGAAGTCCATGTCGTGCTCGACGACGACGACCGTTCGCTCACCACCGATGCGCCGCAAAAGGTTTCCGGTCTCTTCGCGTTCGTCGTGACTCATGCCCGCGACCGGTTCGTCGAGCAGCAGCACGTCGGCGTTCTGCACCAGGAGCATGCCGATCTCGAGCCACTGCTTCTGCCCGTGCGCGAGGATGCCTGCCGGCTTGTCGCGCAGGTGGCCGAGGCCGGTGATCTCGAGCGCCTCCTCGATCTGCGGGCTGACGGAGCCGCGGCGACGGAGCAGCGTCAGCGCGGAGCGACCCGCACCGGCCGCGATGTCGAGGTTCTGCAGGACGCTGAGCTGCTCGAAAACGCTTGCCGTCTGGAAGGTTCGGCCGACGCCGAGCCGAGCGATCTTGTGTACCTTCTTGCCGATCAGTTCCACGCCCGACTTGGCGACCGAGCCGGTCGCGGGCACCAGGCCGGTGATCGCGTCGACCAGGGTGGTCTTGCCCGCGCCGTTGGGGCCGATGAGGAAGCGCAGGTCGCCCTGCATCAGGGTCAGGTCAACCCCGTCGACGGCGGTGAACCCGTCGAACGTCACCCTCAGGTCCCGGACCTCGAGGTACTGGCTGGACATTCCGGCGTTGCCGCCGAACACGGGAGCTGTCGCGTTGGTCATCGGGCCACCTCGAGTTCGGGAAGGGCGTCGGGGGTCTCGTCACGGGGGGCGTCGGCGCGCGGCTTTCGGCGCCGGATCAGCTCGATCAGTCCGGCAACGCCCGCGGGGAAGAAGCCGACCACCACGATGAACAGCAGCCCCTGGGCGTAGATCCAGCCGGAGGGGAAGTTCTCGGACAGGGTGGACTGCGCCCACGCGACGCCGATGGCGCCGAGCACCGGACCGAGCAGGGTGGCGCGGCCGCCGATCGCGACGCCGATGAGGAACGCGATCGAGGGGACGATGCCGACGTCGGCGGGGGAGATGATGCCGACGATGGGGACGAACAGGGCCCCGGCGATGCCGGCGAAGAAGGCCGCGACCACGTACGCGACGACCTTGATGTTCGCAGGGTCGTAGCCGAGGAACCGGACCCGCTCCTCCTGATCCCGGACCGCGACCAGCAGTTCGCCGTAGCGGCTGTACATCAGCTGTCGGGTCAGCGCGACGACCAGGAGCAGCACACCGGCGGCGATGAAGAACAACATCCGCTTGTTCGCGGGGTCGTTGAGGTTGAAGCCGAAGAAGGTACGGAACCTGTTGAGCCCGTTGCTGCCTCCGATCGATTGCTGGCCGACCAGCAGGATCGCGAAGGCGGCCGCGAGCGCCTGCGACAGGATGGCGAAGTAGGCGCCCTTGACCCGGCGCTTGAACACGCCGAGGCCGAGCACGAAGGCGACCAGTGCGGGCACCACGAGGATCGCGAGGATGGTGACGAACGGCGAGGTGAACGGCGTCCAGTAGCCGGGCAGCTCGCCGATCCCGGCGATCTGCATGAAGTCGGGCACGTCGTTGCCCTTGAGCTCGGCGTCCGCGATCTTGAGGTGCATGGCCATCATGTAGGCGCCGAGCCCGAAGAAGACGCCCTGGCCGAGGGTGAGCATTCCGCCTCGGCCCCAGGCCAATCCGATCCCGACGGCGACGATGGCGAAGCAGAGGAACTTGCCGAGCAGGTTCAGACGGAAGTCGCTGAGCACAGCCGGTGCGAGGCCGAACAGCACCAGGGCGGCGAGACCGAATCCGGCCAGCGGCCGCCAGCGGGTGAGCATGCCGGTCATACGAGACTCCTTGTCTTCACGGCGAACAGGCCCTGCGGGCGCACCTGGAGGAAGACGACGATGATCACGAACAGGATGACCTTCGCGATCGAGGCGGTCGTCGAGTACTCGATGTAGGAGTTGAGGATGCCGAGGGCAAACGCCGCGATCACCGCGCCCTTGATCTGTCCGAGGCCGCCGACCACCACAACCAGGAACGCGTCGATGAGGTAGTACTGGCCGACCGTGGAGCTGGTCGAGCCGATCAGGGTCAGCGCCACACCGGCGACGCCCGCCAGGCCCGAGCCGATGAAGAAGGTGGTGATATCGGTTCTGCGGCTGGAGATCCCGCTGGTTTCGGCGAGGTCGCGGTTCTGCACGACGGCCCGGATCCGCCGCCCCATCGGGGTGGTCTTGAGCGCGACGGAGAGCACCGCGACGCAGACGATGGCGAGCACCAGGATGAAGATGCGGGTCTTCGGGATGACGGCGCCGAGGATGTCGACACCGCCGGACAGCCAATCCGGGGCGACCACGTTGACCGCCGGTGCCCCGAAGATGTCGCGGGCGAGCTGCTGCAGGATCAGGCCGACGCCGAACGTCACCAGCAGGGTGTCGAGCGGGCGGTGGTACATCCGCTGCACGAGGGTCACCTCGAGCAGCACCCCCATGGCCCCTCCGACGAAGAAGCCGACGAGCAGAGAGATCAGCAGGGACGACCCCGCCGTCGAGAACACCTGTTGCACAACGTAGGCGGTGTACGACCCGGCCATGATGAACTCGCCGTGCGCCATGTTGATGACGCCCATCTGGCCAAAGGTCAGCGACAGTCCCAGCGCTGCCAGCAGCAGGATCGACCCGATACTCAGGCCGGTGAACAACTGTCCGATCACGACATCCATGTCGAATGCCCGTCCTCTCTACTCTCTGTCGTCGGCTACTCGGGTCGGCTACTTGCTGGCCAGGCTCTCGGCCCAGGAGTAGCTGGTCAGGTACGGGTCGGGCTCGATCGGGCTGCCCGAGTCCCAGACCGTGTAGATGAGGCCGTCGGGCCGGATCTCTCCGATGCGGGCGGTCTTGGTGATGTGGTGGTTGTCGCCGTCGATCGTCACGAGCCCCTCGGGCGCGTTGAAAGTGACTCCGTCAGCGGCGTTCTGGATGTCCTCGACGGCGAAGGAGTTGGCCTTCTCCGCGGTGTTCTTCCACAGGTAGACGGAGGTGTAGGCCGCCTCCATCGGGTCCGAGGTGGGCTTGGTGGCGCCGTACTTGGCCTTGTAGGCGTCGACGAACTTCTTGTTCTCCGGGCTGTCGATGGTCTGGTAGTAGTTCCAGGCGGTGAGCTGGCCCGCGATGTTCTGGGCACCGATGCCTGCCACCTCCTCCTCGGCGATGGAGACCGAGACGACGGGCATGTCGGCGGCCTTGAGGCCGGCGTTGGTGTACTCGCGGAAGAAAGCGACGTTGGAGTCACCGTTGAGCGTGTTGAACACGGCGTCGGCGTCCGCGGACCGGACCTTGTTGACGATGGTGGAGAAGTCGGTGGAGCCGAGCGGCGTGTAGTCCTCGCCCTTGATCTCGATGCCGTTGGCGGCTGCGTAGGCCTTGATCTCGCGGTTCGCGGTCTGCGGGAACACGTAGTCGCTACCGACGAGGTAGAGCGATTTCACGCCCTTTTCCTTCAGATAGTCCAGGGCCGGGATGATCTGCTGGTTGGTGGTGGCGCCGGTGTAGAAGATGTTCTTGGAGTCCTCGAGGCCCTCGTACTGGACGGGGTAGTAGAGGAGCGAGTTCTTGTCCTCGAACACGGGCAGCATGGCCTTGCGGCTGGAGGAGGTCCAGCCACCGAAAACCGCTGCGACACAGTCGCTGCTGATCAGCTTCTCGGCCTTCTCCGCGAAGACCGTCGGCTCGGAGGCGCCGTCCTCGGCGACGATCTCGATCTTCTTGCCCAGCACGCCACCGGAGTTGTTGATCTCCTCGACGGCGAGCGCGATGGAGTCACGGACGGTGACCTCCGAGATCGCCATGGTGCCGGACAGCGAATTCAGCGAGCCCACCTTGATGGTGTCACCGGAGGTGTTCACGCAGGATTCGGTGGTGCCGGACGCGGCGGTCTCGTCGCCCGCCTTGCTGCCGCACGCGCTGAGCACCAGGCCGACCGCGGCCAGGGCCGCCGGGGCAACGAGGGCGCGCTTGGAGATCGTGGTCCTACGAGAAACGGACATGTACAGCCTTTCCTTCGTCGGGGAGGCGGCCGCCCGGACAGCGCGCGCCGCACACCGAACACGCCCTGTATCCGCGATGCGTATACAAGGCTGTATTCGTGTGAGCGCAGACGATATGGGCGCGTTGTTGCGCCTGAATGTCACTGCGTGACTTGTTTGTGTCCCGGATTACCGGCAGGTGAACAGGTCTGCCCGAGCAGCGTTTTCGCCGGCTCGGGCCGTCGCCGAGTGTGCAGTTTCGGGGGCATCGGCCGAGTGCGGCGCCGCCAACTGCACACTCGACGGGCCGCGGCGGTGAGGGTGGGCAGCTGCGAGGGTGGGCGGGGCGGGGGAGTCAGCGGATGAGGTACGGCGACACCGAGCTGCGGTGCTCGTTGATGTCGAGTTCCTTGCCGAGCGGAGGGAAGGCGCGCTGCGGGCAGTTCATCCGCTCGCACACCCGGCAGCCGGCGCCGATCGGCGTGGCGGCCGCCTGGTTGTCCAGGTCGAGGCCGTCCGCGTAGACGGTGCGGTGCGCATGCCGGAGCTCGCAGCCGAGGCCGATGGCAAAGGTCTTGCCCGGCTGGCCGTATCGGGCCGCCCTGCGCTCGACGGTTCGCGCCACCCACAGGTAGCTGCGGCCGTCCGGCATCTGCGCGATCTGGGTCATGATCTTGCCGGGGTACCCGAACGTCTCGTACACGTTCCACAGGGGGCAGGTGCCGCCGCTGGAGGAGAAGTGGAAGCCGGTGGCGGACTGCCGCTTCGACATGTTGCCCGCCCGGTCGACGCGGACGAAGGAGAACGGCACGCCGCGGAGCTTCGGTCGCTGCAGGGTGGAGAGCCGATGGCAGATGGTCTCGTAGCTCTGAGAGAAGAAGGCGGACAACCGCTCGATGTCGTAGCGGAACTCCTCGGCGATGTCGTGGAACTGGGTGTACGGCAGCACGGTTGCCGCGGCGAAGTAGTTGGCCAACCCGAGGATGGCGAGCGACCGGGACGACTCCGAGGTGAAGTTCCCCTCGTCGACCATCTTGTTCAGCAGATCCCCGCACTCGAGGTAGGCCAGCTCGGCGGCGAACTTGAACACCTTCTGCCCGCCGGACAGGTGTGGGGAGATCTCCAGCACGCGGGACTCGGGGTCGTAGCGGTGCAGCACCCCCTCGCCGAGGTCGATGCGCTGCACGATCTGCACGTCGTGCACGGTCTCGAGCCGTCGGGCGATCTCGCCTGCTACGTCCCCGCGGTGGAAACGCATCCGGGAGGTGAGCTCCTCGGCGGCGGTGTCCAGCTCGTGCAGGTAGTTCTGCCGTTGATAGAAGTAGTCCCGCACCTCCTCGTGCGGCATCGTGATCGCCCCGCTACCGCTGCCGTCGCTGTACCGGTCCTCGGTCGCCGCGGCCAGCTGCGCCGTGGTGTTGCGGTAGCGACGGTGCATGTTCACGATGGCCTTCGCCAGGCTCGGGTGCGCGGACACCATCTCCGCGATCTCCTGGGCGTCCGAGTCGATGCCCATCTCCTGGTCGAGCGCGACCTCCCGCAGCTCGGCGATCAGCCGGGTGTCGTCCTGCGAGGAGAAGAAGGTGGTGTCCACCCCGAAGACCTCGGTGATCCGCAGCAGCACGGGCACGGTGAGCGGCCGCACGTCGTGCTCGATCTGGTTGAGGTAGCTCGCCGAGATCTCCAGCGTCTGGGCCAGGGCGGCCTGGCTCATGGCCCGCTCGGTGCGTAGCTGACGCAGTCGCGCGCCGACATAGGTCTTCGCCATTTCTCCAGGTTACGAGGGGTGTCAGGGGTTGGCAACAATGGGTTCGCAGGATTAGCTCCGGGCGAGGGGGCACGCGGGGCAGGGGGTGCCCCCTCGCGCTGGGACACTGGGCCGATGACGAACGATCAGCCCGCAGGCCTCGAGGTCGGGGCGAGCCTGGCCACCGCGATGCTCAGCCCCGTCTCGGGCGGACTGCTGCGCACGTGGACCGAGGACGGGACCAGGCTGTGGAGCGTCGACGACCCGGACGGTCTCAGCGACCTGCTGGGCCGCGGGCTGATCGCTCGTACCTCCGTGCCGGACGACCGCTTCCGTGAGACGGTGCTCCTCGACGTCGAGGCGGGCACTCTGCTGGTGCAGGGTCGGTTCGCCGAGTCCTCGGAGGACGCTCAGACGCGGACGTTCCTGCTGGGCGACCCCGTCCGCCCCGAGCGCAACCCCTGGACCGACCTCGATCACTTCCTGGCCGCCGCCGCGGCGTCCGCCGTCGCGCGGGGCGAGTACTGGGTGGTGGAGCTCGGCGGCTGGGATGCGCCGTCGGAGCCGTACTGCTTCTTCGGGGTCATCGACGACGCGGGGGAGCGGGTCGCGGTGATCGAGACGGCACCGGTGCCGCAGGACACCGGGGTCTGGCCGGAGGTGCCCGACGACGGCAGGCCGGGAACGTCGGTGTCCTCGCCCGCCTCGGAGGACACCATCGAGGCCGCGGGGATCTTCGCGGTGACCGCCGTCGAGTCGTGGGGCGTCGCGCCGTGGGACGTGGCGTTGACCTTCGGGCACAGGGCGCCGTAGTCCGCCCCTCCGCTCGGCGACCGCTAGGCCGCACACACGCACGCTTTCCCTGACCCTCGCCCCGCCCGGACGCCGATGCCGCGCGGGTTCGTCGCCGTGCGCGAATTTCGTTCTCTACCTTCGGAACTCGCGGTGAAGCGCTGACCGTCATCGGGTGGTTCACCGAACGACGCCTCACGGCGCGCGAACTCGGCCCGGTGATGGGTGGGTAGATCCGACACCTTGGGTGCCTTCTGCTCCCTGCGCCGATGGCTCAATCTTATTCATGTCACTTCGAGAACGGAAAGGAGGTAAGGAAATGCGTCGAATCAAGTTCACCGTCGCCGCTCTCGTCGGCTTTGTGCCGCGAAAAGCGCCGGGCATGTACGAATGGTCCTGACAATGTTTGACAGTGCGGGCGGTCGACTTCGATTTGGCCGCCCGCACTTTCATTGTGAGATATAAGCTTTCATTAGGAGATGCAATGGCACGGCCACCACTCCTCGGGACATCTCGAGCGGCATTGGCGGAAACGTACGATCGCGGGCGGCTGGCCTTTCTGCTCGACGCCGCGGCGCTCGGTCCGATAGTCGAACTCTGGCCGGGGACTTTCCTCGTGTCGGGTCATCGTGAGGTACACGACGTACTTGTCGGGTCCAATCGCAAGTTCTTGTCGACGCAGAATTTTCTCAGAAGCAAGGTGTCGGGCGACCTCGGATCCGAATCGGTGCAGCGGTGGATGAAGTCACGTAAGGCGGCCTCCGCGGCGTTGGCATCGCGCCAGCGTCTCGAGGACCACCAGGTCGAACTCGCACATGACACAAACGCGATCGTCGGGAGTTGGTTGGGGAGGACGGTCGGCGACCGAGAACTGATCGACACCTTGCAGATCCTCACGTCCGAGTCGATCACTCGGTACTGCTTTGGAACTCGAAATGCTGACGAGATTCCTGCTCTCGCACAAGAACTTCTCGATTCACTCTTCCCGATCACCGCGAGTCCCTTCGTTCTCCCCAGATGGTTGCGCTGGCGGCCCTCCGATCTGCGCGTCCGCAGGGCGTTACGCAATCTCGAATCGGCCGTGGCGAAACTGGCGCAGGCGCCCGGCTCGGACGGATTGTGCGATGACCTTCGACGGGCCGACCTCCCGCTCAAAGATGTTGTGCAGATGATTATTTCGACACTCCTGGCTGCTCATGGCGTTCCGGCGTCGGCCATCCTGTGGGGGATGGTTGAGCTCGGTGGACGGAGCGCCCTCCAGGAGCAGCTGCGAGGTGACGGCGGTGCCGGTGCGCTCACGCGCGTGGTGTCGGAGACGCTCCGCCTGTGGCCGCCCTCGTGGATGTTGGGCCGTGACGCGGCCGAGGACATCCCTTTCGGGGACTGGGAAATGAAGGCGGGCAGCGTGGTGATGGTGTCGAGCTGGGTCACCCACCGGGTATCGCCCACCTTCGCGGCGACCGGTGGCGACTTCAGGCCCGAGCGGTGGATCGACGCCGCGCCGGAGCGCGGCGAGTTCATACCGTTCGGCGGTGGGCCGCGATGGTGTGTGGGCGCGAAGTTCGCGGAACGGGAGATGTCGACCGTGTTGGGTGCGATCGTCCGAAATTCCACGATGCGAATTCAGCTGTCGGACGCCGAATTGAAGGTGAACGAGCGCAGAACCCTCACCCCCGAGGGATTCTCGATGAGGTTCTACCTCCCGGAAGGCACGTGAATGCGCGGAAAGCTCCGGTCCAGACTGGGGTTCGCGTTCCTTCTCTCCGGCCCCGTCGCAGATTCCGCCATCGTGGTGATAGTGGCCGCGCTGGTCGTTTCGGCCGGGGGAGATGCGGCGCTCCTTGCGTTGGCGTTCGGCGCTCGATGCGTCGGAATTCTCGGAGCGGGGATCATTGCCGGCACGTTGGCGGACAGGCTCGACAAACGGGCGATCATCCTCTCGACCTATGCCGGTCGTTGCGCGCTGATTGCCGTACTTCCTGCGCTCGCCGGAGGACTTCACATTCTGCCCGTGATGATCGCGTTGGGCGTGTGTAGCGGGCTGTCACAGCCTGCCGCGGCAACCGCGGTCTATCTCTCGGTGCCACGCGAGGATCGGGCGGGTCAGCTGGCGACCTGGCATTCGCTGAGCCTCACCGTGCAGGTGGTGTCGCCCGCGGCAGCGGCACTGCTCATCTCGGCCACCGGACCCACGGTCTCGGCCTTTCTGCTTGTCGCGGCCGTTGCGGTGGGCGCCACTGCCGCGTGTGCGGTGGCTTCGAGTCCGATGCGAACCGACGCACCCGCGGGGCTGGTCCAGGACACGCGTGCGGGTTTCCGATTCATCAGGGACAGCCAGTGGCTGCGGACCGTGATCCTGGTGTCGGCGGCACAAACAGCGCTCCCGGTCCCGGCCTGGCTCCTGATCGTGAACGCCGGGTCGGGCGAGCGATGGTTCGCGGGCGCCCAGGGTTACCTGATGGCCCTGTTCGCGCTCGGTGGCATCGTCGCAACGAGGCTGTTGGGAAAACGGATTCCCTCTCGCGCAGCGCAGTCGGCGTTGCTGGCGCAGGGAGCGATCTGCGTCGGCCTGGTGGCGCTGAGCGTCTTTCCGCCGTTTGCCGTCATGGCCCTGGTGGCGCTCCTCGTCGGCGCCGCGATTCGATTGGGCAGCGTCTGGGCGGATGTCCTCGTGGCGACTCAAGTGCCCGAAGCGATGCTCGGACGCGTCGCCGGACTGGGCGCGACCCTCGCCAATGTGTGCATGCCGGTTGGCTTCATGGTCGCAGGCGCGCTGCAGGCGCCACTCGGCCCGGCGGCGACCGCGGGCCTTGCGGCCGCGGCGAGTGCGGCCATAACGGCCGTCGGCGTCATGCGGGTTTCGGCGCCCGCACGGGCCCTGCCGGTGCGGAGCACGGTCTGACGTCCGGCGGTGTCCACGATCGGGGGCTATCGTCTCGCCATGCCTTACATGGAACGCTCGGGAGACGTGTTCGTCCTCTACCTCGGAACCGAGGGTGAACGGGACGAGGAGAATGCGTTCAATCCGCGATGGCTCGACGAGACCGAGGCGCTGCTGGACGAGGTCGAGGCGAGCCAGGGCCCGGCCGCCCTGGTGACCACCGCGGTCGGGAAGTTCTATTCCACCGGCCTCGACACCGTCTGGGTCGCGCAGAACCTGGGACAGCTCAACCCGTACATGGATCGTGTGCACGCGCTCTTCGCGCGGGTGTTGACCTTTCCGATGGCGACCGTCGCCGCAATGCCTGGCCATACGTTCGGAGGCGGAGCGATCCTGGCCACCGCGCACGACCATCAGGTGATGCGCGGTGACCGCGGGTTCTTCTGTCTGCCGGGCATCACGGTCGGCATCAGCTACACGCCGGGCGTGCTCGAATTGCTGACCGCACGGCTGCCGGCGCGGGCGGTGCACGCCGCGCTGACGAGCGGTCGCCGATACGGCGGGACCGACGCGCTGGCCCACGGACTCGTCGACGAGCTCGCGGCCGGGGACGACGTGCTCGCGAAGGCGGTCGGCCGCGCTCAGGGCCTGGTGCACACCCGCGGGCGCACGCTCGGCGAGATCAAGGGCTCGCTGTACGCGGGCGCCGTGGCAGCCCTCCGCACCCCGTCGGCCAGCCTGGAGACGCAGGAAGCGGCGGTGACGGCGCAGGGGTGACCACCGAGCCGTGACCGGCGGTCAGGCCCAGGGGTTCTCGCGGGCGAAGACGGTCGGGAAGCTCAGCGCGACGCCGTCCGCTTCGGCCAGCCGGGTGAGCACCGTCATCGTGCGGTCGAGGTCGTCGCCCGCGTAGGGGAGCGCGCGCAGTGGCTCGGACAGCGGCCGGGAGAAGTCGTCCCAGTGGATCAGCACCGCGCGCCGGGCGCCGACCTCGCGGACGGTCTCTCGCCAGTAGTCCTCGATGTACTGCTCCGGCTGGATGCCGAGCTGCCCCACTCCGAGGTAGGCCACGTCGGCCCGCCTGCCGGCCAGCGCGCCCGGCATGTACCCCGCGCTGCCCTGCACGAGCAGCGACCTCCCGGAGGCCGGGTGGCCGACGACGATCGACCAGGCCTCGCCGCACCGGTACGCCGACACCCGGGTCGGCGGAACGAGTGGCTCGGTGATCTCGCCGGGAAAGCGATCGGGCGGGCAGTGATGGGACGCGACCATGGCGACCTCGAAGCCCCCGAGCCGCAGGCCGGCCCCGTCGGCGACGACCGCGATGCGATCGGCCTGCAGCCCGTGCCCGCGACCGATCGAGGCGGTGGACTCGCCGCCGACGAGCAGCCCGCCGGTTCGTTCCGCGACGGCCGCGGAGTCCAGTGCGTGGTCGAAATGGGTGTGCACCGGGATGACCGCGTCGAGTCGGGTGACGGCAGCCATGGAGAGGGCGGCGTCGATCCGGTCCGGGTCGGGGCAGATCCTGCCCAGCAGCACCCTCGGCAGGCCCGGCCTGGTGAAGAACCCGTCGGTCATGATCGCCGACGAGCCGTCGTCGAGGAGCAGGCTCGCGACGCCGAGAAACGTGACCGCGAGCCCGTCGGTCGCAGGGGTGAGGTCGAATCGATCGGCGTACCGGTTGATGTCGGGGCGTCCGAGCCGCAGTCTCATGCCGGCACGGTAGCCGCAGGCGTGGCCGGTGTCGCGGACCTCGTCGGGGCGGTGCGAGCGAGTCGTTCGGCGACCTTCGGGCGACGTGATTGCCCTCACAGCCGGGTCGGGTCCACCGTGATCGGGCATCGGCGCGGTCCTCCGCAGAGCCGGGATGTCGGCGCGACCGCCGTCGCTCGGGTGCCCCGAACAATCCGCAGGTCGGAACCTACTTGCCGGTAGATCGCCAACCTACTTGCCGGTAGCCAAGCGCTCGCTTGGCCGGTATTAACTTTGCAAAGTTAGCAACACCGGTTGAAAACCTAGCCAAGATTGGCATTAGCAACAGGTAGACGGCAGTTTTTGTCTGTGCCACTCTCGTTAAGTACATACGAAGGGCCTGGCAAGGATGTGAAGCAGTACATCCGTACCGGACCAGCAGATACAAGAGAGTGGAGCCTCGATGTCGACCACCGGCACCCCGAAGACCGCAGCTGAGATCCAGCAGGATTGGGACACCAATCCCCGCTGGAAGGGCGTCACCCGTAACTACACGGCCGAGCAGGTCGTCAAGCTCCAGGGCTCCGTCGTCGAGGAAGCCACCCTCGCCCGTCGTGGCTCGGAGATCCTGTGGGACCTCGTGAACAACGAGGACTACATCAACTCCCTCGGCGCCCTCACCGGCAACCAGGCCGTGCAGCAGGTGCGCGCCGGCCTGAAGGCCATCTACCTCTCCGGCTGGCAGGTCGCCGGTGACGCGAACCTCTCGGGTCACACCTACCCGGACCAGAGCCTCTACCCGGCCAACTCGGTGCCGCAGGTCGTCCGTCGCATCAACAACGCGCTGCTGCGCGCCGACGAGATCGCCAAGGTCGAGGGTGACACCTCGGTCGAGAACTGGCTCGCCCCGATCGTTGCGGACGGCGAGGCCGGCTTCGGCGGCGCGCTGAACGTCTACGAGCTGCAGAAGGCCATGATCGCGTCCGGTGTCGCCGGCTCGCACTGGGAGGACCAGCTCGCGTCGGAGAAGAAGTGCGGCCACCTCGGTGGCAAGGTGCTCATCCCCACCCAGCAGCACATCCGCACCCTGACCTCGGCGCGTCTCGCGGCCGACGTCGCGGACGTCCCCACCGTCGTCATCGCGCGGACCGACGCCGAGGCCGCCACCCTGCTCACCTCCGACGTGGACGAGCGTGACCGCCCGTTCCTCGACGGCACCCGCACGGCCGAGGGCTTCTACGGCATCAAGAACGGCATCGAGCCCTGCATCGCCCGTGCCAAGGCCTACGCGCCGTACTCCGACCTCATCTGGATGGAGACCGGCGTGCCGGACCTCGAGGTCGCCAAGAAGTTCTCCGAGGCCGTCCGCAGCGAGTTCCCGGACCAGCTGCTGGCCTACAACTGCTCCCCGTCCTTCAACTGGAAGCAGCACCTGGACGACGCGACCATCGCGAAGTTCCAGAAGGAGCTCGGCGCGATGGGCTTCAAGTTCCAGTTCATCACCCTGGCCGGCTTCCACTCGCTCAACTACGGCATGTTCGACCTGGCGCACGGCTACGCCCGTGAGGGCATGACCGCCTTCGTCGACCTGCAGGAGCGCGAGTTCAAGGCCGCCGAGGAGCGTGGCTTCACCGCCATCAAGCACCAGCGTGAGGTCGGCGCCGGCTACTTCGACAAGATCGCCACCACGGTCGACCCCAACACGTCCACCGCGGCGCTGAAGGGCTCCACCGAAGAGGGCCAGTTCCACTAGGAACCCCCGCTTCACCTGCACGACCCGTCCCACCCACCGCGGGGCCCGCAGCCCGGGCCCCGCGGTGTGGACGACTCCACTAGACGATGAGGAGCTGACGTGACCAGCGAAAAGATTCAGCGCGTCGGCGTGATCGGCGCAGGCATCATGGGCGCCGGAATCGCCGAGGTGTGCGCCCGCGCACATGTCGATGTTCTGGTGTTCGAGCAGACCCGCGAGCTCGCGGCGGCCGGCCGCGCCCGCATCCTGCGGTCGCTGGACCGCGGTGTGAGCAGCGGCAAGATCACCGAGCGCGAGCGGGAGCAGGCCGCCTGGCGGCTGCGCTTCACCTCCGACCTCGGCGACTTCGCCGACCGGCAGCTCGTCGTGGAGGCCGTCCTCGAGGACGAGAAGGTCAAGAGCGCGATCTTCGCCGAGCTCGACCAGGTCGTCACGGACCCGAACGCGGTGCTGGCGTCCAACACCTCCTCCATCCCGATCATGAAGCTGGGCATCGCCACCAAGGCGCCCGAGCGCGTGATCGGCATGCACTTCTTCAACCCGGTGCCCGTGCTCCCGCTCGTCGAGCTGGTCACCACCCTCAAGACCAGCGCCGCGGTCTCCGAGCGGGCCGAGCAGTTCGCCAGCGAGGTCCTCGGCAAGCAGGTCGTCCGTTCGGCCGACCGCTCCGGCTTCGTCGTCAACGCGCTGCTCGTGCCGTACCTGCTGTCGGCGATCCGGATGGTCGAGTCCGGTTTCGCGACCAAGGACGACGTGGACCGCGCGATGGTGCTCGGCTGCAACCACCCGATGGGCCCGCTGGCCCTGACGGACCTGGTCGGTCTCGACACCGTCAAGTCGATCGCGGACTCGATGTACGAGGAGTTCAAGGAGCCGCTGTACTCGGCGCCGCCGCTGCTGCTGCGCATGGTCGAGGCCGGTCTCGTCGGCAAGAAGTCCGGCGCGGGCTTCTACGAGTACGGCGAGAACGGTCGGAGCACGAAGAAAGCAAGCTAGCCAGCTTCACCAGTACGCACCTTCGGCGCCCGTGCGCGATTTTCACCCCTGCCGGGGTACCGATCGCGCACGGGCGCGAAGCGCATCGAGGGAGAGGTCGACACGATGTCCAACAGCGCCGCCACCTACGGCTCCAGCGTCCTGGGGTACCCCAGGATCGGGCCCCGACGCGAACTCAAGCGGGCACTCGAGGCGTATTGGCACGGCAAGTCCAGCCAGGCCGAGCTGATCGCCGTCGGCCGGGAGCTCCAGGAGCAGACCTGGAGCGAGCTGGCCGCGACCGGCCTGACGCAGGTCCCCGGCAACACCTTCTCCTACTACGACCACGTGCTGGACAACGCGCTGCTCTTCGGCGCCGTGCCCGGCCGGTTCGCCCCGCTCGAGGGCGAGCTCAACGAACTCGACTTCTACTTCACCATGGCCCGCGGCCGGCCCGACTTCCCGCCGCTGGAGCTGGTGCGGTTCATCGACACCAACTACTACTACCGCCAGCCCGAGCTCGACGAGCGCACCGCGTTCACCCTGCGCGCCGACGCGCTGATGGACGAGTTCGAGCGGGCAAAGGCGCGCGGCATCGAACTGCGCCCGGTGCTCCTTGGCCCCGTCTCGCTGTTGCTGCTGTCGAAGGCGAGCGCCGATGCGGCGGACGACTTCTCGGTGCTCGACCTGCTGGATTCGCTGCTGCCGCAGTACGAGGCGCTGTTCGAGAAGCTCGCCAAGGCCGGCGCAACCTGCGTCCAGCTCGACGAGCCCGCCTTCACCCAGGACCGCACGCAGGAGGAACTGGCCGCGCTCGGCCGGGCGTACACCACGCTGTCGCACGCGCCGCTGCGGCCGCGGATCCTGGTCACCGGCCCGTACGGGAATCTCGGTGAGGCCCTGCCGATCCTGGCCGCCACCAAGGTCGAGGCGCTCGGACTCGACCTGGTCTACGGCAAGGTCGCGGCCGACGAGCTCGCGAAGATCCCCGGTCTCAAGCGCAAGCGCCTCTATGCGGGCGTCGTGAACGGCCGAAACGTCTGGCGGGCAGACAACCTCGTCACGCTCACCTACCTGTCCTCGCTCAAGGACGTGATCCCGGACCTGGTGGTCTCGACGTCCTGTTCGCTGATGCACGTGCCGTACGACGTGCTGGCCGAGTGGGAACTCGACGGCGACGTCGCGGACCGGCTCGCCTTCGCGAAGCAGAAGGTCGGCGAGGTGGTCTCTCTGGCCAAGGCGCTCACCGAGGGCCCGTCGGAGCGCTGGCGTAAGAAGCCGACGAAGGTTCATTTCAAGCAGAAGCACGAAGTGCGCCAACGGGTCTACGCCATCAAGGCAGAGGACCGCATCCGGGCTCCGTACGAGGTCCGTCGGCTGGCTCAGCAGGAGAAGTTGAACCTGCCGAAGGTGCCCGCGACGACTCTCGGCTCGTTCCCGCAGACCGATGCCGTCCGCCAGGCGCGGTACGAACTGGGTCAGGGACGGCTGGAGTGGGCGGACTACGTCAAGCGCATCCAGGCCGAGATCGAGAGCACGATCCGGCTGCAGGAGGACATCGGCCTCGACGTCTTCGTGCACGGCGAGCACGAGCGCAACGACATGATCCAGTACTTCGCCGAGCTGATGGACGGATTCGCGTCCACGCACAACGGCTGGGTACAGGCCTACGGCTCGCGTTGTGTGCGGCCGCCGATCCTCTTCGGCGACGTCCGCAGGCGGGGGCCGATGACCGTGGAGTGGATCGGCTACGCGCAGTCGCTGACCGATAAGCCGGTCAAGGGCATGATCACCGGTCCGATCACCATGCTGGCGCGCTCGTTCGTCCGGCAGGACCAGCCGCTGCACGAGACCGCTGATCAGCTGGCGCTGGCGATCCGTGACGAGGTGGCCGACCTGGAGGCCGCGGGCATCTCGATCATCCAGGTCGACGAGCCGGCGATCCGGGAACTGCTGCCGCTGCGGGCGGGCGGGCGCAAGGAGTACCTGGACTGGGCGGTCGACGCCTTCAAGCTGGCGACCGGTGGTGCCAAGCCGGAGACGCAGATCCACACCCACCTGACCTATACGACCCAGAAGTCGGTGGTGGACGCGATCGAGCGGATGGACTGCGATGTGACCGCGATCGTGGCGACCCGTTCGATCACCTGGGTGCTCGACGCCATCAAGGAGCGCAAGCTCACCCACGGCGTGGGACCCGGTGTGTACGAGAGCCGTTCGGCCCGAATCCCGGACATCGATGAGCTCGACGACCTGCTCACCGAGGCCTCGGAATCGGTGGAGCTGGACCGACTGTGGGCCAATCCCGACGGCGGCCTCAAGACCAGGCACTACTGGCAGCTCGAGCCCTCGCTGCGGAACCTGGTGGCGGCCGCGCGCCGCCTGCGCCGCCGCGCGGAGAAGGCTGCCGCGGCCGAATAGGGGGCGGACATGCGGAAGGCCCCGGACCTCACGGTCCGGGGCCTTCGTGCATTCAGGTGATGAAGCGGGGCGGTCAGGAACCCGAGCTACCCGCCGAGCCCGAGCCGAAGCCGGGCTTTTCGGGCAGGTTGTTGCCGTCCGAGTCGGGCCGGTGGATCTTGACGGTGACCGGGCCGGTGCCGTCTGCCTCGACGGTGACCGTGCGGGCGCCTGCGGGGGAGGTGGTGTGGCCGCCGGTGACCTCGGTGACGTAGCCGGCGGGGTAGTGCCGGTCGGAGACATAGATCTCGGTCGGCTTGCTCGACGGCCGCGGCGTGTACGAGTACTTGAAGTCGCCGCCCTCCGGGTTGAACTTCAGCGTGCCGGGCGTGCCTGCGGTGGCCTGCGGGTAGGTGCGGACCAGCTGATCGCCGACCTCCCCGTGGAACGGATCCGCACCGCCACCGGGGCCGAAGATCGACGAGTAGTGCCAGTACTGCCAGCCGGTGAAGCGCTCGTCGGCGCGGAACATCGTGGCCGCCAGGGTGTTCGGGTCGACGTCGCCGAACTCGGTCACCAGAGCGGGCCGGTTGGTGCGGGAGGTCAGCGAATCGATGTGGGCCCAGGTCAGCTCGTGCTGTGCCGGGCATGCCATCTTGGCCTTGTCGGGCACCCCGCCGTAGATGCTCATCTGGCTGGGGATGCAGTAGTCGTGCACGGAGAGGGCGATGTTCGGGTCGGTGATCGCTGGGGTCCTCGGAGGGTTCCCCAGGTAGCTCGGCATGCCCTGGTTCCAGGTCACGTTGGGTTCCCAGTACACCGGGACCGTCGCGCTCCCGCCTCGGATGTGGTCGGTCAGCTTCTGCATCGCGGCCTGGTAGGTCCGATCGAAGTCCGGGCAGCCGCCCGGGAAGCAGGTCAGGAACGGCGACCCCGGCCAGGGCTCGTTCATCAGCTCGATGCCGAGCACGGCCGGTTTCCCCTCCACCCTCGTGGCCAGCGCCGCGAGGGCGGTGCCGAGGTGGTCGAGTACCCCGTTCTTGTTGGACCAGACCTCGTCCCAGCCGATGTTCATGCTGGGCATCAGGTAGTTCATCGGGAATCCCGGGTTCGGTTCGCCGGGGAAGGGTCTCGCCTTGATGGACCACTCCGGGAAGCCGTTTCCGCCCCAGGCCGGGCTCAGTCCGTCCTGGTGGTTGTCGAGCAGGACGTGGATGCCGCGGGTGCCGAGGACGTCGACCGTGTCGGCGATCCGGTCGAGGTAGGCGGAATCGATCTGGCCCCGCTCGGGCATCAGGCCGTCGAAGGACACACCGAGGCGGACGGTGTTGAACCCGTGCCGGGCGAGCAGGTCGGCGTCGGCGGCGGTGAGTGTCAGTCCGTCCCCGGGGGTGACGTACGGCGGTTCCTTGTCGACGTTGTTGACCCCGTGCAGCAGGACCGTGCGGCCGTACCCGTCGACCAGGGACCGGCCCTCGACGCGGACCTGGCTGATCGGCGTCGACGGGGCTTCGTCGGCGGCGGCCACCGCTGGTGTAGATGCGAACAGCGTTCCGAGCACCGCGATGCTTGTCGCGAGCAATCTGCGCATGTCACTCCTCAGGGATTCACCGACCCAGTTGGACGATTGTCCAACTGGTGAATTCTAGGGGAGCGCAAGGTGTCCACGCGGGGTTTCGGAGGTCCGATGGGTCGGGTGTGACCCGCCCCGCCGGACCTTCGAAGCGGGCGCAGTGCCTACCGGCCGGCTCCGCCGCCGGACTGGATGAGTAGCGGGATCCTGGCTGCGTAGTCGGTCGGCAGATAGACGCCGGGGCTCCTGGTCCAGGCCTGGCCGGACTGCGGGTCATACTGGCCGGGCATCGAAATCCCCAGTGGCGCATAGGTGCGGAAGCCGTTGGCTTCCGCCGTTCGGGTGGCCCGCCACTGGTGGTCCCCGAACGCGACCACTCCGGCGACATCGGTCGCCTGCGACGCGCCGCGCAGGGCGGCGACCTTCGCCGCCGCCCCATCGGTCGACAGATACGCGAGCGTGCCGTCGGGACGGACGTCGGCCGCGATGGCAACGACGTCGTCCATGCCGTGCTTGGTGCGCAATACGTCCGCGATCGGGGTCTGTGCGTATACCGGGATGTCCCGATCGCCGCGCGCCGCGACGACCGTGTCCGCGAGTGCCTCGTTGACCGGCCCCGGCTCGCCCTCGGTTCGCTCGGGGTCTGCCCCCGCCGGCATCCTGTTGCCGAAGCTGAAGGCGACGATCAGCGTGAACTGGTCGGCAGGCAGGGCCGGTATCGACCACACATCGCCGGACCCCGTGCCGACCTGCGGCTGGCTCGACCCCGGCGCATCCGCGACGGGTGGTGTCTCGGCGGCGATTGCCGCCGGCACCGGCGCGGCGACGAGCGCCAGCAGGAGCGCCCCAACCGTTGCGGATCGCGCGGGCATCCGCCGCGATCGCTGCTGACTGGTCTTCATCGGTGAATCTCCCTCTCGTAGGCGGCTGATCCGCTGTTCGGCGCTTCGCGGTTCGTCGCGCCCTGGCCATCAGGAGACAAATGCTAAGTAAGCACCAGGTCTTCTGGGTTGCCGTGAGGAGGACCAGGCGCGAACATGCGGTGCGGGATCCGGTCTACGCGTTGCGCGGAATCGATTCGGCCTATAGAAACTTACGAATGCTCACAGTTTCCGCCTACGCCGCGACCCGTGCCGATGGACCGCTCGAGAAGGTCGGCATCGAGCGCCGGGACCTGGGCCCGCTCGACGTGCTCATCGAGATCAAGTACTCGGGCATCTGCCACTCCGACATCCACACCGCGCGAAACGAGTGGGGCGGCACCCACTATCCGGTGGTGCCGGGCCACGAGATCGCGGGCGTCGTCGCCGCCGTCGGCTCCGAGGTCACCCTGCACGAGGTCGGGGACCGCGTCGGCGTCGGCTGCTTTGTCGATTCCTGTGGCGCCTGCGATGCGTGCACGTCCGGGGATGAGCAGTACTGCACCAAACGCGTTGTACAGACCTATAACTCGCGTATCGGCGACGGCGAGTACACGATGGGCGGGTACTCCACCCACATCGTGGTCACCGAGGGGTTCGTGCTCAGCATCCCGGACGGACTCGCACTGGACGTCGCGGCGCCGCTGCTCTGCGCGGGCATCACGCTGTACTCGCCACTGCGGCACTGGGGCGCGGGTCCCGGCAAGCAGGTGGCGATCATCGGCATGGGTGGGCTCGGGCACGTCGGTGTGAAGATCGCCGCTGCGCTCGGTGCGGAGGTGACCGTGCTGAGTCAGACGCTGAGCAAGCAGGACGACGGCCTGCGCTTCGGTGCCCACCACTACTGCGCGACGAGCGACCCCGCGACCTTCAAGGCGTTGCGGTCGAGGTTCGACCTGATCCTCAACACCGTCTCGGTGAACCTCGACATCGACCTGTACATGTCGACGCTCGCGGTCAACGGGGCACTGGTGGAGCTCGGCCTGCCCGAGAAGCCGATCCGGGTCAGCGGATTCTCGCTCGCGTCGAACCGGCGCAGCCTGGCCGGGTCGATGGTGGGCGGGATCGCCGAGACGCAGGAGATGCTGGACTTCTGTGCCGAGCACGGGATCGGCGCGGAGATCGAGGTGATCCCCGCGGACCGCATCAACGAGGCCTACGACCGGGTGGTGCGCAGCGATGTGCGCTATCGCTTCGTGATCGACGCCGGGACCTTCTGACGCATCAGGCGAGGGCGACCGACCCGCGCTGATCGCGTCAGGACCGGTGCCAGGACCCTCGGGTGAAAGATCCGGGCCGGCGAATCGATCATGTTCGCCACCCGCACGAATTGGACCAGTACCCGCGGATCACGCGCTGTGAGCGCATGGACCCTGCCGAAGTACCAGTTCATGAATGCGGTGCCGAATGGCGGATCGCCTTGTGTACCAGGCCAGTTCATGTCCTCTCCCGCGGCCATCCGCCACGGCGCTTCGAGCCTGCGCGGCACTCGCTTTCGGAACCGGTTGGCGATCGCATCGATGCTGTCACCCTTGCGGACTCCCCGTTCGAGGCATTGCCGCAACGTCATCGCGTCCAGCGCACTGGTCGTCATGCCCTGGCCGTAGATCGGGTTGAAGCTGCACAGGCTGTCGCCGAGCACGATCAGACCGCCCGGGAAGCGTTGCATTCGTTCGTAATACCGGCGGGTGTTGGCGCGAAACCTGTATCCCACGCTCGGCGTCAAGGGCACTGCGTCGCGCATGAACGTGTAGATGTCGGGTGCCTCGAGGCTGCGCGCGAACTCGAGAAGTCCGTCGTCGTCGCGCGGCGGGTGGTCCCCGTTCCAGCCTCCGAGCATGACGATCCAGCGCTGACCTTCCACGGGGAACACGACGCCCAACCGTTTGCCGTGTGGCGGCGTCGGCGCGATGATCAGTGCCTTCCACGGGTGGTCCTCGCGGGGCGGTCTGTCATAGAGCCGCGTCGCGTAGCCGACATCGACGTCGATGACCGACATCGCGGGTTGTCCGTACCCCAATTCGTCGAGTTGGCGCGGAGTCCCGGATCCGCGACCGCTCGCGTCGACCACAAGGTCGGCGGCGACAGTCTCCTCGGCGGCGCCGGCTCGGCGCGACTGGACCACCACCCCGGTGACCCGGCCCGGATCGGCGGCGAATCTCTTGACATGGCATTGATCGACGAGCCGGATGTTGGAGATCTGGCACACCCGTCGGCGGATGTGCCATTCGAGGAACGGTCGCGTCTGACAGGTGATGAGGATTCCGCTCGGTACCCGCAGCTTCCACACGCCGCGGTGGTACCAGGCGAAGTCCGACGTCATCTCGACCTCGGCCGATCCGCCCTCGACCAGTTCGGCGGTGAGGCCGGGGAATGACTCCTCCATCAGGGTCAGGCCCCGCTTCCAGATGCTGTGGACGTGGCGGCCCTGCGGCACACCTGCGCGCGGCTCGGCGTTGTCGGCCAGATGATCCTTCTCGAATATCGTGACCGTGCCGAAGAAGTCCGCAAGGACGCGGGACGCGAGCAGGCCGGCGATGCTGCCGCCGATGACGACGGCGTGGGTGTCGCGGCGGGCCGCGGTCTCGGTGTCCGCGGCCGCACGGACGACGCGGCGACCCGGGACTGTGTGGTGATTCATGGTGGAACTCCCGTCAACCGGACATCCCCAGCCTGATCCACGAACTCGTCCCGGACCATGCCCCCTGGGGTGAGCTTCCGGCACCCAAGGGGGAGCACATCTACCCCTAGGTGGGCGACACCTCGCAGCCGCAGGCAGTGCGAGTGATTCAGCCTGCGCGCTCGTGCGCCTCCCGCCGCACGAGCCGCACGAGATCGCCTGCGGGACCGTCGAGTTGGCGGGGCGGCCGCCACACGGCCCGGAGGGTCCGGCCGAGCTCGAGGCCGTCGACGTGGATCACCCGCAACTCGCCGGTCCGCACCTGGTCCTTGACCGCGAGCGTGCTGAGGACAGCGGGCCCGACCCCGCCGAGCACGCTCGTCCGGATGGCGGCGGCACTGCCCAGTTCGAGGATCGGCTGCGCGCGCTCGTACTCCTGCAGGGCCAGGTCGAGGGTGGTCCTCGTGCCCGAACCGGGCTCGCGGACCAGGAGCGAGGTGGCGGCGAGCTCGGCGATGGTCAGCGGCCGCCGTCGGCGGGTCCACGGGTGATCGGGCGGAACGACCACGACCAGCTGGTCACGAGCGACAGTGATGCTGTGCAGCGAGGGCGGGACCGAGGGGGATTCGACGAAACCGACATCGCAGGAGCCGTCTACGACGCAGTCGAACACCTGAGCCGAGTTGCGGACCTGAAGATGGACTGTCACATCGGGATTCAATCCCCGGAACCGGCCCAGCCATCCCGGCATCAGGTGCTCGGCCACGGTCATGCTGGCGCCGATGGTCAGCTCCGCCGAGCGCTCGGCGCGCATTCCCTCCGCGACATCGAGCAGCTGGTTCGCGTCGGCGAGGACCTGGCGTGCCCAGTGCGCGATGACGGTCCCCTGGGGCGTCAGCGTCGAACCGGTCGGTTTGCGCTGCAGTAGTGGCATTCCGAATTGCCGCTCGAGTTGCTTCATGGATCGGCTGGCGTTCGGCTGCGCGATGCCCGCGATCCGGCTGGCGGCGCTGAGGCTCCCGTGGTCGTCGACGCCGACGAGCAGTTCGAGGACGCCCATCTCGGGCCAACGGCGGGTCATACACGCATGGTATGCCTAACGGGATCTCCATATCACTGTGATATGAGGTGTTGGTAAATCACCGGCTACCGTACTTAGCTCGGGTAACGGACAGTCGATGCATGAGCAGAGAACTGAGCGGGTCGAACCTCGTTCGCGATCGGGCCGTCGCGGATACGCCGCCCGAGCGGCCGGGCACCGAGCTGACCGATGTCCTTCCCGGCATCGCGCTCAGCGTGGTCGGCACGCTGGTCGCGATGGGGGTGGGGCGGCTCGTGCCCACCGTGAGCCCGATGCTGATCGCCATCGTGGCGGGGGCGCTCGTGGCGAACCTGTTCACGATCGCGCCGCGGTTCCGCCCCGGTCTGGCCTTCTCGTCCAAGCGCCTGCTCCGGGTGGGCATCGCGCTGCTCGGGCTGCAGCTGATGTTCAGCGACATCCTCGGGCTCGGGTGGGGCGTCATCGCGGTTGTCGTGGCGATCGTGTGCCTCGGCATGGCCGGGACGATGTACGCGGGCAAGCTGCTCGGGCTGTCGTGGACCCAGCGGGTCCTGATCGCCTGTGGATTCTCCATCTGCGGCGCGGCGGCGGTCGCGGCCGCGGACGGGGTCATCGACGCCCGCGAGGAGGAGCTGCTCACCGCGGTCGCCCTCGTGGTCATCTTCGGCACCCTGATGATCCCGGCGATCCCGCTCCTGTCGAGCGCCATGGGTCTCAGCGAGGAGGCCGCAGGCATGTGGGCCGGCGGTGCCATCCACGAGGTCGCCCAGGTGGTCGCGGCTGGAGGAGCGATCGGCGGGGCCGCGTTGGCCGTAGCCACCGTCGTCAAGCTCGCCCGGGTGCTCATGCTCGCCCCGGTGATGGCCTACCTGAGCGTGCGCAGTCGGCGCAGGCCCGCCGGTGGTGCCGGTGCCGCCCAGCGCCCGCCGCTCGTACCGCTGTTCGTGCTGGCCTTCATCGCGTGTGTGGGGCTGCGGTCCACCGGTCTGCTGCCCGGATCCGTCCTGGCCGTTGCCGGACTGGCGCAGACGGCGCTGCTCACCGCCGCGATGTTCGCCCTCGGCGCCGGGGTGCGCCTTGCGGTCATCCGGGACGTCGGCCCCCGCCCCTTCGTGCTGGCGGGCCTGTCGACCGTCTGGGTCGCGTCGATCGCGCTGGTGGGTGTCCTGCTGGTGAGCTGACACCCGGACCACCCCTGGTCGTAGCCCCGATCGAGCGCCATACTCGGTGCATGCCCGGGTGCGTTCGCTGCGGTGGCGGCTGCCCGGGGAGATCCGGGCGCCGCAGGCGAGCGCAGAAGGAGTCGGGGCGATGTCTAGGCAACTCGAGGGTCACCGGGTGGCGATCCTGGCGACAGACGGGGTCGAGCAGGACGAGCTGATCGAGCCGCGGCGCGCGGTCGAGGAGGCGGGCGCCGCGGTCACGCTGATCTCCCTCGAGCCGGGGGAGATCCAGGCGTTCCGCGGCGACGTGCAGCCGGCCGACCGGTTCCCTGTCGATCTGGTGGTCTCGCGCGCGAGCGTCGACGACTTCGACGGGCTGATCCTGCCCGGCGGCACCATGAACCCGGACCGGCTCCGGGTCGACGACCACGCGGTCGCCTTCGTGCGGCACTTCGTGCACGTCGGCAAGCCGGTCGGCGCGATCGGACACGGTCCGTGGATGTTGCTCGAGGCGGACGTGGTCGGCGGTCGGACCCTGACCAGCTGGCCGAGCCTGCGCACCGACATCATCAATGCGGGCGGCAGCCACGTGAACGAGAAGGTCGTGGTGGATCGGAACCTGGTCACCAGCCGCGGGCCGGCGGACCTGCACTGGTTCTGCGCGGCGATCGTCGGCAAGTTCACCCAGATGCCGCAGCCGGTCGAGCCCTTCTGACTCCTTGTCGAGGCGCGAGAACCGGGCGTAGCGTCGACACAAAGGTCGATCCTCGAGTAGAGGAGGAGTGAGCATGTTCCAGAATCTGTTCGCCGACATGAGGCTGAATATGTTCTCCGAGCAGCTACGACAGTTCCCGGGGCGGGTGCGTCGGTTCCCCGAGAAGTTGAGTCTGTTCTCCGAGTGGATTGGTTATGCCCTTGGACTCGTTGCCGTCCTCACGTTTGCTCTGAGCGTGGTCGCGGCGGCGTCGGGCTTCACCGGCTGGGCGATTGTGGCGGCCCTGGTCTGCGTGGGTTGCGTGCTGATCGGTTCGAGCATCGTGAGCAGCGCCGTTGTCCACGATCGAAGAGTGCACCAGCACACCCCCCGCTTCCCGCTGCCAGGCGGCGACCGCTGGCCCGTGCGATGACGACAAACGGTGACGCCGCCGGCCGAGAGGAGCCAGCGATGAGTCTGAACATTTTCGCCGGGTGGGTCGGCTTCGGCTGCGTCCTGCTCACCGCGCTCACCCTGGGGATGTTCCTGGTGGCGGCGGGGTCCGGTCACCCCGGCTGGGCCATCGTCGCAGGGTCGGCACTGGTCGTCGTGATCACGACGGCCGTGGCCGTGGTGGGCGGCACCATCCACCACGACCACAAGCTGGGCCGGGACACGCCGCACTTCCCCTGAGTCAGACGGATTCGGTGCTCAGGACTCGGCGAGCCGGGCCTTCTCCACATCGATGTCGAAATCGGCGGGTGGCCAGTCCAGATCGAGCTTCTCGAGTGCGTCGATGAGCAGTTCGGTGACGGCCAGCCTGCTGTACCACTTGCGGTCGCAGGGCACCACGTGCCACGGCGCGTGCTCGGTGGAGGTCCGGTCGAGCATGGCCTGGTACGCCTTCTGATATTCCGGCCAGAAGCCGCGCTCGGTGATGTCGCCCGGGTTGAACTTCCAGTACTTGTCGGGCCGCTCCAGCCGTTCGGCCAGGCGGGACTTCTGCTCGTCCAGCGACACGAACATCGCCACCTTGACGATCGTCGTACCGGACTCGACCAGCTCCCGCTCGAACGTGTTGATCTCCTCGTAGCGCGGCTCCCACACCTCCGGCGGCACCAGGTTGTGCACCCGCACCACCAGCACGTCCTCGTAGTGGGACCGGTCGAAGACGCCGAGCTGTCCGTTGCGGGGCAGGGCCTTGCGGATGCGCCACAGGTAGTCGTGGCGCTTCTCCTCGGCGGTCGGGACCCCGAAGGAGGCGTGGTCGACGCCCTGCGGGTCCACGTGGCCGATCACGTGCCGGAGCATCCCGCCCTTGCCCGCGGTGTCCATGCCCTGCAGCACCAGCAGCACCGAGCGGGTGTCGCCGGAGCGTCCGTTGGCGTACAGCAACTCCTGGAGGGCAGACAGGCGGGCGCCGCGTTCCTCGAGCAGTCGCTCGCCCAGCGCCTTGTCGCCGGCGAAGCCGGGGGTGCCCTTCGTGACGATGTCGGCGACCCGAGTGTCCGGCGTCGCCCGCAGCGCCTCGACCGGGGGGATCTCCCAGTTGTCGACCGGTTTCTTCGGAAGCTTGGCCATGTCGTGACTGTAGTCAGGGTGCGGCGGGTTCGGGCCGCTCCGCCTGCGGCGTTTCGGCCCAGCAGCGCAATGGTGAGCGCCGTCACGCGGGGTTAACCTGACGATAGGTACCGGAGAGTCGAGGTCGGACATGGCATCGCAGACGCAGCAGCATCGGTCCCGGGTGCTCATCATCGGCGCGGGTTTCTCCGGGATGGGCATGGCGATCCAGCTGCTGAAGGCCGGCCGCCCGGACTTCGTCATTCTCGAGAAGGCCGATGAGGTCGGCGGCACCTGGCGGGAGAACACCTACCCCGGCTGTGCCTGCGATGTGCCCTCGCACATGTACTCGTTCTCCTTCGAGCCGAACCCCGGCTGGTCCGAGCTGTGGTCCGGGCAGGCGGAGATCTTCGACTACCTGCGAGGGCTCGCCGACAAGTACGGGCTGCGTGCCAAGACCCATTTCGGTCGCACCGTCGACGGCGGGTACTGGGACGAGGCCGAGAACCGCTGGCACGTCCGCACCGAGGAGGGCGACGAGTACGTCGCGCAGTACCTCGTCGCCGGTGTCGGTGCGCTGCACGTCCCGAACGTCCCGGACCTGCCCGGCATGGGGGACTTCGGCGGTGTCGCGTTCCACTCCGCCCGGTGGGACCACGACTACGACCTCACCGGCAAGCGGGTCGCGGTGATCGGCACCGGCGCCAGCGCCGTCCAGTTCGTGCCCGAGATCGTCGACGCGGTGGCCGAGCTGCAGCTCTATCAGCGCACCCCGGCGTGGGTGGTGCCCCGCAAGAACCTCTCGATCGGCACGCGCCTGCGCCGGGTCTTCGACCTGGTGCCGCCGGTCAGGAGGGCATTCCGCAACGGCATCTACTGGGCGTCGGAATCGTTGGCGATCGGTCTCAACGGCCACTCGAATCTGATGCGGCCGCTGGAGAAGATCGCGAAGAAGAACATCGCGCGCAGCATCGCCGACCCGGTGCTGCGGCGGAAGCTCACGCCCGAGTACCGGATCGGGTGCAAGCGCATCCTGGGGTCGAGCGACTACTACCCGGCGCTGGCCAAGCCCAACGTGGAGATCATCACCGAGGGCATCGAGAGGGTCACCGAGTCGGGCATCGTGGCCGGGGACGGCGCCGTTCGCGAGGCGGACGCCATCATCTTCGCGACCGGCTTCCACGTGACCGACGGGTTCGACAGCGTGAACCTCGCGGGCGTCGGCGGGCGGGAACTGGTGCCGTACTGGAACGAGCACGGCATCCAGACGCACCTCGGGATCACCGTGGCTGGCTACCCGAACGCCTTCTTCCTGCTCGGCCCCAACACCGGCCTCGGGCACAACTCGGTGGTGTTCATGATCGAGCAGCAGATTCGATACGTGCTGGCGGCGATGGCACTCGTCGACGGCAGCGCCGCGGAGGCGGTCGCGGTGCGGCCCGAGGTCCAGGATCGATTCAACGAGGACATCCAGGCCAAGCTGTCCAGGGGCGTGTGGACCAACGGCGGGTGCAACAGCTGGTACCTCGATGCCAAGGGCGTCAATCGCACCATCTGGCCCGGGTTCACCTGGCAGTACTGGTTGCGCACCCGCAGGCTCGCCCCCTCCGATTTCGAGCTGGTCGGGACCGCCGCGGCGACCGCCGTGGAGGTCGCCGAGACCACCGGCTGAGGCCCGGCGGTTGGTAATATCCTGATCATGGATCGGTCACCGACCGATCCATGAAATGCGCCCGCCGATGCGGGCGCATTGTCGTGAGTTCCCGAGTCCGCGATGCCGAAGGAGCCAGGCTTGCCGTCGACGCCCAGCGATGCGGTGCCGCTCGTCGCAGTGCTCGAGGAGGGGCCCGCCCGACGCGGACGGCCACCGCAGCCGGGGCTGTCCGCGACCAGACGCGAGCAGATCGTGTCCTCGGCGATCGAGGAATTCGCCGAGCGTGGCTACGAGGCGACGACCGCCGCGCAGGTGGCCAAGCGCGCGGGCGTGGGCCTCGGCACCGTGTACCGGTACTTCGACAGCAAGCGCGAGATCCTCGATCAGGTGATGGAGCGCTGCCTGCGGGAACTGATCGACGTCGTCGATGCGCCCGCGCTGCTCGAGCCGCCGGAGACGCTGGAATCGCTGATCGCCCGGATTCGGGACCTCGCGGACGCGCTGTTCGGACTGGTCGAGGACTCCCCGAATGTCCTCAAGCTCCTGATGGTCGAGGCCAGCGCGATCGAGGACGAGCTCGGCAGGCGGGTGATGCGCGGCGAGCAGGTGTTGGCCGGGCTGGTCGCGGAGGTGCTCGAGCACGGGATATTGGGCGGCTGGCTGCGCAAGGATCTGGACCCGAACGCGGTCGGACATTCGATCATCGCCCTGACCTGGCCCGGTCTCCTGCGCGGACTGCGCGTGGGCCAATGTGCCGCCGACCGGGCGCGGTACACCGACACGATCGTCGCGCTGGTGTCGTTCGGCCTGTGCCGGCCGGGCACGGACGGGCAGGCGAGGTGACCCACGGGGTGGGTGCCGACGACCGGGTCACGGGCGGGCGCAGCGCGGAGCGGCGTCGCGAGCTGGTTCACGCGGCCGCGCAGGTGTTCGTGGCGGACGGCTACGCGAACTGCGGTGTCGCCGACATCGTGGCCGCGCTCGGCGTCGGCCACGGCACCTTCTACAACTACTTCACCAGCAAGCGAGACGTGCTGGATGCGGTCGTGGACCACGGTTTCGAACTGATCAGGGAGCGGATCGTCGACGACGCGCTCGGACGGTCGGCTGACCTCGACGAGTTCTTCGACCGATACCGGCGCATCGTCGATCGCCTGCACGAGCTGGTGCGGCAGGAGCCGGAACTGATCCGCTTCGTGGTGTTCGAGGCGCCGTCGATCGATCCGGTCCTGATCGACCGGCTGCTCGGGGTGTTCGGAGAGTTCGGTGACGTCGCGGCGGAGTTCCTCGCGTCCGGGGTGCGGAGCGGAGATCTGCCCGGCGCCGTTGACCTCGGGGTCGCAGGCGAGGCGATGGGCTCGATCCTGCTCGCCTCGGCGGTGTTCCCTCTGCACGGGCCCGCGACGGCGGAGGATCTCGCGGCGCCGCTCGTCGATTTCCTGCGCTCGGGCATCGGCGGGCCCGTTGTGGCCCGGCCATGACGCTGTTGGTCTTGCCGGTGGTTGGGTTGTGAAAAAGGGGCTGTCCCCGGCCGATGTGGCCGGGGACAGCCCCTTCACGGTGCGTCGGTTGTCAGGAGCCGAAGAGCGAGCCGAGGCTGCCGGCGTCGCTGCCTGTGCCGGTTCCGGGTCCGCCGGTGCCGTTGCCCGGTCCCACGATCACCGATTCCTGGTCGGAGGACGCGTTGACGGTGCCTGCACCCGAGTACTCGGCGGTGATGGTGCGCTGGCCTGCGGTGGCCGGGGTCCACGCGGCGGTGGCGGTCCCGTCGGCGCCGACCGTGCCGGTGCCGATGACCGTGCCGCCGTCCTTGAAGGTGACGGTGCCGCCGGCGTTGGCGGGGTTGACCTTCGCCGTCAGGGTGGTGGCCGTGCCGACGGCGGCCGCGCCGACCGGGTTGAGCGTGGTGGTCGAGTCGGTGTTGTTGGCGGGTGCCTCGGCCACGTTCACCGATGCGGTGGTGTTCGACCCGACGACGCCGTCACGGCCGGAGAAGGTGGCGGTGAGGGAGTGCGCGCCTGCCGCGGCGGGCACCCACTGGTAGGTGACCTTGCCGTCGGCGCCGACCGGCAGGGTGGCGAGGGAGGCTGCGCCGTCGCGGATTTCGACGGTGCCGCCTGCCGCTGCCGGGTTGACCGTGGCGGTGATGGTGGAGGCGCGGCCGACCTGCGCGCCGGTGATCGGCGCGATCGCGACGGTGGAGGTGGCGTTCTGCTCGGCGACCTGCACCGTGATCGGCGCGGACTGGGACGCGTTGGCGAACGCGGTGCCGGCGAAGCTGGCGGTCAGGGTGTGGCCGCCCCGGACTGTCGGGGTCCAGGCGAGGGTCGCGGTGCCCGCGCCGTCGAGGGTGGCGGTGCCGATCGGGGCGGTGCCGTCCTTGAATTCGATGGTGTCGCCCGCCGCGCCGCCGGTGACGTTGGCGGTGAGGTTGCTCGGCACGCCGACGCGGGCACCGGTGACGGGGCTGAGGGTGGTGGTGGTGGCGGTCTTGGCCATGTTGATCGACGGGCCCTTGTTGCCGTAGCCGCCGCTGCCGAGCGATCCGCCGTAGTCCATGCCGGTCGTCAGAGCGACGCCGCGGGGGCAGTTCGGGCCGACCTTGTAGTCGACGCTGTACTCCGGCGATGCATGGAAGCCCGGACGATTCTGGACCACCCAGGACGTGACGCCCCAGGAGGAGCGGACGTAGCCGGTGCCGTTGCCCTCGTCGGCGTTGACGTCGTCCGTGTTGGTCGGGGAGCCGCCCATCTTCGCGGAGCCGGGGACGTAGGTCAGGCAGGACGGGTGCCGGTCCTTGACGTTGTAGATGAACTCGTCGACCCAGCTGGTCCGGTCGAACTTCGTCGTCACGGTGATGGTGTCGCCAACCGCGGGGGAGGTGTTGCTGACGGTCCGGGTGAACCGGGAGCTGCCGTCGTCCCAGGTGATCGACGCCGGGGCCGCGCCTGCGACGCCCGCGCCGAGGAAGGCCAGTGCACCGATGGCCAGTGTTGTTGCCGCGCCTGCGGCGACGCCGCGGGTGATCTCTCGTGATGTCATGGTGGTCCTTCGGTAGCTAGTGCGCGACCGTCGACATCGAGGCCGCAGCGTGGGGGGTGTGGTGGCGGTGTGCTCGGCGCCGCGGCGGTCGCGGCGCCGAGCACACGTGGTCTAGCTGCCGTTGTTGATGACGCGGGTGATGGTGTCGCCCAGGACATCGCTGATCGAGCCGGTGGAGCTCAGCTGGCCTTCGGCGGAGCCTGCGCCTGCGCCGTCAGCGCTGCCGAGGACGGCCTCGCCCGGGTTCTTGGCGCGCACGTTGAAGCACGAGGTGAGGCCGGGCTTGCCGGTCCCGACGCCGACGGTGCCGCCGACGCCGATGCCGCCGCTGGTGACCTTCGTGCCTGCCGCGGTGTTGTCCGGCACCTTGTAGGTGATCTCGGCGGTGACCGGGTTGCCGGAGTTGACGAACCATCCGGTGCTGTTCATGCTCCAGCCGCCGTCGCCACTGGTTTGCGGGGTGACGTCCTCGGTGACCTGCCCCTGGGCGAAGTGGTATGCCGTGACCTTCGCGGAGACCGGGGCGCCGAAGCCGGCCGGCGGGTAGTCGGTGATGGAGTTGACGTACGGGTTACCGATGCTGGTGGTGCCGACGACGATCTTGTAGGTGACGTTGGTGCCTGCGGCGACCTCGGCCGCCGAGACGGTCTTGTCGTAGGTGTGGGTGATCCACACGGTGCTCCAGTCGTTCTTGGTGTCGTGGCTGGACTGGACGCAGGCCGGGTCGGCGGCGCTCGCGACGCCCGCTCCGGCGCCTGCCATGAGCAGACCGGCGGGGAGGGCGGTGGCGGCCGCGAGGGCGGCGATGCGGCGGACGGTGTTCGAAGACATGTTCTCCCTAGTTCTCGCTGTTGCGGTCACGACAGGGTGGTGGCCGCGTACTCTGCCCGACGCAGGGCCTGTCCCGGCGTCGCTTTTTCCGGAGCGCCCACCCCGGGAGTGCCGGGGCAGGACCTGATGGCGACCGCCTGCGTGGCGGTCAAAGGGGCCGGTGCACCTCGGGAGCGCACCGGCCCCGAGCCGTCAGCTCAGCGACTGCATGAAGGTCGCGATCGAGATGGTGCTTCCGATTGCGCCGAGCACCGTGAAGAGGGTTCCCATTGATTTCTCCTTGAACTTGATTTCCTGAAATGCTGCGGCCGCAACCAGGTTGCAGTTGCGGCCGCGACAATTTCTACCACGTCGACCACCTTTGTGGGGGCGGAACGTTAGACGAAATCAGTCGCGGTTTCAATCGGTGTTGCAGGGGGCCTGTCTGGCCCCACGAATGCTGACCGGAATCGATACTCTCTCGATGTGGGATGGCGCCGCCAAGATGCCATTTGCCCAGCATCGATACAGCTCAGAGGCCTAGATTTCCTCTATCGTGGCCCGGGGAATCCGCGCTGTGTTGATCGCCGACAACGTCAATGCTCTCCATCGGATAAAGGGTTCGGGCATTGTTCTCTGGCTGGGGTTTGGAATTCATGAAGTGTTCTCCGGGCCCCGGTGATGGATTGGCTTTTCTGCCGTTCCACGTTGCTGGATTCCGGCCCGTGATTCTATCGGAGCGGGAAACCTGCGCGTTACTCTCGCCGGTTCCGTACGACGTTATTCAGTGTTGGGTCACCCGATATGCGCCCGCGGTGTTCCCGGTCAGGCGCCACCCTCCGTCGATCTGGGTGAGGTCGAGATCGGTGACGCCGGTGGTGTCGAGGTCGGGGCGTTCGGTGCCGGGGTACCAGGCCTCGAGGCGTCCGGTGCCGGTGCCTGCGAACCCGGTCGCGGTCACCTCCGCGAGGTTGCCGGGGGCGGCCCGCGGGTAGGCGCGCGAGAGGGGGCGGGCGAATCCCTCGACCAGGCCGAGTTGCGTGCCCGAGGGGCAGTCGATCTTGTTCAGGTTGCCTTGAGGCTTGTGGGTGTTGCCGTCGCGGACTGCGTGCGGGTCACCGCAGGCCTGGGTCCAGGACCACCAGGCCCCGCCGATCCGGTGCTTGTTCATCGCGTCGACGAATCGGTCGACCTGGTCGGCGTCGGCGGCAGGTTCGCCGAACCAGCCCCACTCGCCGGTCCACAGAGGTGCTCTGTATCGCGCGGCACTGTCGAGCGCGAGCCGGAAGCCGTCCTCGATCGAGGGGATCTCGCTGCTCACGTTGATCGAGCCGCTGTACAGGTGGGGCGCGAACACCACGAGAGGATCGTTCACATAGTGCGGCGGCGGCAGCGCGTCGACGCCGATTGCGGACCAGATCGCGCTCGGCTCGAAGAACACCAGGTGCGCGAACCCACCCTGCTCGGCCTGGCGGATCGCCGCGATCGCGCGCTGGTAGTACCGGCCGATCTGGTCGGCTGCGGTGATGGGGTCGCGCAGGCCGGGGTTGGGCTCGTTGAGCAGGTCGTAGCCGACGACCGCGGGTTCAGCCTTGAATTCGGCGGCCAGTCGTGCCCAGGTGTTGACGAGGTGGCCCTGGATGCCCTGGGTGTCGTCGTAGAAGTTCTGGAACGAGCGCGCGACGGCGGGGGAGGTCTCGCGGATCCCGCCGAGGGTGCAGGTGCTCCATCCGTCGGTGAGGGTGGCCCAGGCCGGGGCGCCGTCCCACCCGACGCCGGGCTTGAGCGGCGCAGGGCAGGCCACGCCAGGCGGTGTGCCGACGGCCTTGCCCCAGGCGTCCTGGTGCATGTCGAGCACCGTGTAGATGCCGTGGTCCTTGGCATCTTTGACGGCCTCGCGAATCCGGGCCACGTAGGCCATGTCGAACGCGCCGGGGGTGGGTTCGAGGGCCGACCACGCGAGGTCGAGTCGTACGACGTTGAAGCCGAGCGTCGCCATGCGGGCGAAGTCGGCGCGGTCGAGGGGTGCGGTTGCCGGGATCGCGGGATCGTTCTGGGCGTAGTCGTTGAGCTGATTGACGTTTGCCCCGCGCAGCAGGACGGTCCGCCCGGTCACGTCGGAGATGGAGCCGTCGGTCACGGTCAACCGGGGCAGGGTCCAGTCGCTCGCGGGGGTGGCGGCGGCCTGAGCGGGTACCTGCAGCGCCGCGGCGGCGGCAACGATCACCGGGGCAGTCACGATGCGCAGTAGGACTCGGCCCCGTGACCAGCTCATTCTCCACCCTTCATCGTGCGACGTTTGGACGTCCCAGGAACCCTAGGGTCGGGGAACGTCGAACGGAAACACCCGTTCGCTACGGATTCACAAGCTGCGCTTGTCAGTACGGGATGAACGTCGGCATCGTGCGGTCCACGAAATCGGGTTCGCTCAGCTTTGCGACGAGGTCGGGGCGGGCGTCACGCACCCGTCGAGCGGTGTCGATGAACGAGCACACCAGCGCCGAATGGTTGTCTCGGTGGCGTGCCACCGCCACCTCGTTGCGGGCGGCGTCGACGATCGGTACCAGCGCCACCCCGGGAAAGGGGACCCAGCGGGCCGCGGCGGCCGTCACCACGATTCCGACCCCGGCCGCCACCTTCTGATACTCCTCCAGCAATGTGGTCGAGCGGGAGATGAGCTGAGCGGGAATGCCATTTCGATGCGCATCGAGTTCCCAGAATGCGTTCCACACCGGATCGGTGCAGGCCGCCCCGAGCATGGGCTCGGCGAGGAGCTCGCTCGCATGGACCGCGGTGCGATCGGCGAGCGGATGGTCGGCGCGGAGCCCCACCATGAGCGGTTCGTCGAACAGGGGGACGAAGTCGATGCCGTCCGTGGAGATCGGGCGCCGCACGAACGCGACGTCCACCGACCGGTCCGCGAGGCCGGCCGACGGGTCGTCGTAGTTGAACTGACGCATCTCGACCGTGACGCCGGGATGGCGGGTGCGGAAGGCCGAGAGGATCGGCTCGGTCAGAATCAGCGCCGCACCCTCGAGGAAGCCCAACACCAGGCGGGCACGCTCACTGCGCTGCATCGAGCGGGCCCGCTCGGCCGCGGCGTCCATGGCCGCCAGCACCGCACTCGCATCCTCGAGGAACGCGGCGCCTGCCGCGGTCAAGGTCACGCTGCGGGTGGTCCGCGTCAGCAGGATCACGTCCAGGTCCTGCTCCAGCTGCTTGATCTGCGCACTCAGCGCCTGCTGCGCGATGTGCAGGCGCTGGGATGCGCGGGTGAAATTCAGCTCCTCGGCGACGGCGACGAAGTACCTCAGCTGGCGGGTCTGCAGCTCCATGGCGCAAGAGTGTAGGTCGGCCGGACCACGGAACAGGCGGGAACGGTCAGAGCAGGCCTTCGGTGTCCTCCATTGCGGCGAACGGCCTGCCCGACCGGCCCTCGATCATGTGGCTGCCCCAGAGGTCGATCGAGGACACCGTCGCGATGCCCGAGCCCTCGGGGGTCTCGATCTCCAGCTCCGCTCCTGGCCCGACCGTCGCGCCGTCGGGCATCGACTCCGCGAGCCGGCGGACCCGGCCCTGCCAGAGGTAGCGACCACTGATCGGCTCGAAATGGCCGACCAGCTGGACGTCCAGCGCGAGGGTGGGGTGCGCGCCGACGGTGACCAGCGCCCTGCCGGAGTACCCGTCCGGTTCGTCGTGGTCCTCGCCGGTCTCGGCGCCGAAGTCGCTCACCCCGCCAGGATACCTGTTACCTCGGGTAACACAAGGCCGTTCAGAGGCCCTCGGCGGCGTCCCCGCGGAGCAGCGGGTGCGGATTGGCGTTGAAGCGCGCGGGAGAGCCTGCGACCTCCGCGATCCCGGTGATCCCGCCCCAGGTCATCATCGTCAGGTAGTCGATCAGGTTCTCCGCGGTCATCGACTTGTTGGAGATCCACCAGTGGGTGGCGAGCTGCACGGCGCCGACGATCCCGTAGGCCCACGGCAGCGACCCGCCGGAATCCATCTCCATCAGGCGCAACCGTTCGCCGAGTACGGCGGAGAGCAGTTCGGCGATCATCCGCTCCGATTCGGCGACGACATCGCGGTTGCCGCCCGCGCTGTTCGCCATCACGTAGAGGTAGACCTCCGGGTCTTCGGCGACGGTCTCGACGTACGCGGTGATCGCCATCCGCGCCAGCTCGTACTCGTCCATGTCGCTGCCGATGGCGGCGTACATCCGCGGCGCGAGCACCGTCTCGACATAGCGCATCATGGTGGCGCTGGTCAGGTCGTTCTTGTCGTTGAAGTACCGGTACAGGACGGTCTTGGAGACGCCGATCTCGGATGCGATCTCGTCCATGCCGATGTCGCGCCCGCGCACCCGGATAGCCGCGATCGTGCCGTCGACCAGTTCCTCGCGGCGCGCGATCTTGTGTTCGCGCCACCGCCGCTTGCGGCCGTCCGGCTTCTCGGGCTTGGCCGCCTCCTCGGATTTCTCGGGCTTGGTCGCGGCCTCGATCTGATCGGGGTCCTGTGCTGTTGGCACTGAGTTCTTGGGCACTGGGTTCGCCACATCCGTTCGGTTGATCTCCTGCACAGTTTAGGCGGGGGTTCGAGTAGGAGCCGACGATTGACCCGGCGTGGCCCGGAGATTCGGCAGAATGGGCCTGGTGCAGTTGCTCACCGTCGATGACGCCGCCAAGAAGCGTGACCTCCGCCGGATGAAGGCCCTCGCCACGGGGTTCCTCGTCCTGGCCACAGTGGTGTACCTGGTGGCCCGCTGGCAGGAGACCAAGGGCGCGCCGGAGTGGGTCGGCTATGTCCGGGCCGCGTCCGAGGCGGGCATGGTCGGCGCGCTGGCGGACTGGTTCGCCGTGACGGCGCTGTTCCGGCATCCGCTCGGGCTGCCGATCCCGCACACCGCGATCATCAAGAAGAAGAAGGACCAGCTCGGCTCGAACCTGAGCAGCTTCGTCGGGCAGAACTTCCTCGCACCCGACGTCGTGTCGCAGAAGGTGCAGGCCGCGCAGGTCCCGCTGCGGGTCGGTACCTGGCTGGCCGAGCCGCCGCACGCGACGCGGGTGGCCGCGGAGACGGCGACGATCCTGCGCGGGTTCGTCTCGGTGCTCCGCGACGAGGACGTCCAGCAGATCATCGACAGCACGATCGTCCGCAGGCTCGCCGAGCCGGCATGGGGGCCGCCGATCGGCAAGGTGCTCGCGGAGTTGATCAAGGAGAACCGACAGCTGCCGCTGCTCGACCTGCTCGCGGAGCGGGCCCATCAATGGGCGCTCGGTAGCCAGGACACGATCGACCGGATCATCGACCGGGACAGTCCGGCCTGGTCGCCGAAGTTCGTCGACGCGCTGCTCGGCGAGAAGATCTACAAGGAGCTGGTGGAGTTCACCTGGAAGGTGCGCTCGAACCCGGAGCACGAGGTCCGGCTGGCCGCCAACCGCTTCCTCGTCGACTTCGCGAACGACCTGCAGAATGACCCGGCGACCATGGCCAAGGCCGAGAAGGTCAAGGCGGAGATCATGGGCCGCAAGGAGGTCACCGGGGCCGCTGAGGCGGCGTGGAAGGTGGCCAAGCGGATGATCCTCGAGTCCGTCGACGACCCGAACAGCACGCTGCGGGCCAAGATCCGCGACACCGTGATCCGGCTGGGGGAGCGGGTGCGCGACGATGCCGAACTGCGTGCCAAGGTCGACGGCTGGCTCGACAGCGGGGCGCGCTACATCGCCGCGAACTACACGGAGGAGATCACCGGCGTCATCACCGACACGGTGGCGCGCTGGGACGCGGAGGAGGCCAGCCGCAAGATCGAGCTGCAGGTCGGGCGGGATCTGCAGTTCATCCGGATCAACGGCACCGTGGTCGGTGCGCTCGCCGGACTGACCATCCACACCGTCTCGCAACTGTTGTTCACCTGATCGAAGTGCACTGCTAACAAGAGTGCTTGCAATAGTTAGCACGCTCCCGTACCGTGGGATTCACCCACCAGGTAGGGAGTGTGATGTCCGACGAAACGCCCACTGGCGACAGTGCCGGTGACGTGGCCGCGCGGGTGGTCAGCTCAGCGGCACAGGACATCGGCAGCTTCATCAAGTCGCAGCGGGAGGCGGCGCAGGTGTCGTTGCGGCAGCTCTCGCAACTCACCAACGTCAGCAACCCCTACCTGAGTCAGATCGAGCGTGGGTTGCGCAAGCCCTCGGCAGAGGTGCTCGGGCAGATCGCGAAGGGACTCCGCGTGTCCGCGGAGGTGCTCTACATGCGGGCTGGATTTCTCGAAGATCGCCCAGCCAGTCCGGTGCGGGACGCCCTGCTCTCCGATACCTCCGTCACGGAGCGACAGAAGCAGGTCCTCCTTGAAATCTACGAATCGTTTCGGCGCGAGAACAATCCGCGCCTCGACCCCCAGCCCGAAAAGGAGAACCAGGAATGACTGAACTCAAAGGTCTCGACAGCGTGAAGACCCCGTTGTACGCCGCAGTCGGTGCGGGCGACGTGGTCGTCCAGGCCGTTGCCGACGTCGTCGCCCAGGTGCGTTCGCGCGCCACCGCCAACGGTGACGAGGCCCTCACGGTCGACGCCGCCCGCGAGCGCTTCGAGAAGCTGACGGACGACCTCACCGAGGGCGTCGAGAGCCTCCGTGAGCGGCTCGCCGGCCTGCCGTCCGAGCTGCCCGAGGAGCTCGCCGAGCTGCGCGAGAAGTTCACCGCCGAGGAGCTGCGCAAGGTCGCCGAGGCGTACCTGAAGGTCGCGTCCGACATCTACACCTCGCTCGCCGAGCGGGGCGAGGAGACCGTCGAGCGCCTGCGCAAGCAGCCCGGCGTCGAAGAGGGCATCGAGCGCGCCGAGTCGGTGCTCGGCGATGCCGCCACCCTCACCGAGGAGGCCCTCGGCACCGTCGCCCGTCAGACCCGGGCCGTCGGCGAGCAGGCCGCCAAGCTGGCCGGCCGCGCCGCGGAGCGCATCAGCGACGTCGCCGACGAGGTCAGCGACGCCGTGACGGAGGCGGGCGAGAGCGTCGCCAGCCGCTTCGTCGGCGCGGGCGAGAAGGCCGAGTCCACCACCAAGACGGCCGCGGCCAAGGTCGACACGGCCGCCACCAAGGCGCCCGTGAAGAAGGCTCCGGCCAAGAAGGCTCCGGCCAAGCCGGCTGCCCCGAAGCCCGCAGCGACCGCGGCCAAGGCTCCGGCCAAGAAGGCTCCGGCCAAGAAGGCCACCAGCTGACGGTTCGCACAGCTCAATCGAGTTCGGCCCCCGCGCATCACGGTGTGCGGGGGCCGAACTCGTAGGATGGATGTATGCCGACCGTCAACGGCCTCACCGGCCTGATCATGCTCGCGCTCCAGCTCGCCGCCATCGCGGCGGGCGTTTTCGCGGTCTTCCACGCGATCCGGCAGCGCACCGACGCCTTCACCGCGGTCGACAAGCTGAGCAAGCCGATCTGGCTGGGCATCCTGCTGGTCGCGCTGCTGGTGCTGCTGCTTCCCTTCGGAATGCTCTTCTGGATGATCGCGGTCGTGGCGATCTGCGTGTACCTGGTCGACGTGCGGCCGCGGGTGGACGAGGTCCAGCGCGGACCGCGCTGGTAGTCGGTCGCCCTCGCGTTGGGGGCGCCGACCGTGAACCCCAAATTGTCTGCGAATATCAGTTACATATAACCCTTGACAACGGTCATTCCCGCCACGCATTCTTGAGGTAAGTCGATACCGGCGCGCGTCACCGGATCCGATGCCGAGGAGTGGCGATGTCGATCATTCACGTACGCAAGGCCGTGAACAGGTCCGGATCCCGCCTGGCCAGGGCGGGGGAGCGGCAGGACACGGCGAGCCGCCTACTGGCCTCGGCGGCCAGGAAGTCCTACGACCCGCTCGTCGAGGTCGACTGGGAGGCGCCCATTCCGGCGGGCCTCTACGGCATGACACCGGAATGGTCCAGCCTCTACGGCACCGACCTCTGGGAGTCGATGACCGAGGACCAGCGGATCACGCTCACCAAGCACGAGGCCGCGAGCGTCGCCGGCACCGGGATCTGGTTCGAGATGATCCTCATGCAGATGCTGCTGCGCGATATCTACAGCCACGACCCGTCCGAGCCGCACGTGCAGTTCGCGCTCACCGAGATCGCCGACGAGTGCAGGCACTCGACGATGTTCGCCAGGTCGGCGCAGCGTTTCGGCGTCCCTTCCTACCGGCCCAAGCGGTGGATCCGAGAGTCGGCGCGCGCCTTCAAGGCGACGGCGTCGGGTTCGCTCGCCTACGGAGGCACGCTGTTCGCCGAGGAGATCCTCGACATGATGCAGCGCGACTTCATGAAGGACGAGCGGGTGCAGCCGATCACCAGGACGGTGAGCAAGATCCACGTCCTCGAGGAGGCGCGGCACATCAAGTTCGCCCGCGAGGAGACCGTCCGGCGGGCCGACGGCATCTCCTGGTTCACCAGGGCGCGGATCCGGTTGGTGCTCGGAGTGACCGCCTACTTCATCGTCACCAGCCTGGTCAACGACAGGGTGTACGAGGCCGCGGGGCTGGACCCCGAGCGAGCCCGCGCGGCAGCGAAGGCGAACAAGCACTACCACGACATGCTCCGCGAGGGCAGCGCGAAGACCGTCGAATTCCTGAGCGAGGTCGGGTTGATCGGCGGGCCGTCGAAGCTCCTGCTGCGCCGGGCGCACATCATCTAGCGCCACCGAGACCCCGGCGCGACGCATGGCACCGTGTGACGTCCGGGCAGGGCGGCTTCCCAATCGACAACGAACAGCACATCACGGAGGTGGACAGGTGACGGCACAGTCACGGGGTTCGAAGCGACGGATCCTCGTCGGAGCGGCGGCCGGAGCGGCGATCATCGGTGTTGGCGCGGTCGTGCGCTCCCGGCGGACCAGGTCGAGCGCCACCTTTGTGGCCGAGCCGAATCCCGCGCTGAGCGATCCCGTACACCGGCCCGAGACGATCTCCGTCACCTCGGCCGACGGGCACCCGATCCACGTTGTCGCCTACGGCGATCCCGAGGCGCAGCCCATCGTGCTCAGCCACGGCTGGACCTGCTCGACCGCCTACTGGTACCCGCAGATCAACGCGCTCGCCGACGACTTCCGCGTCATCACCTACGACCAGCGGGGGCACGGGCGTACCGAGCTCGGCCGCAACCCGCTCAGCACCGACCTGCTGGCCGACGACCTGGCCGCGGTGCTCGAGGCCACCGTGACCGGCGACAAGAAGGCCGTCGTGGTCGGCCACAGCATGGGTGGCATGAGCATCATGTCGTGGGCCGGAAAGTACCCGGAGCACGTCCGGGCGAAGGCCCGCGCGGTGATGCTCGCGAGCACCGCCACCGACAGCCTGGTCGCCGAGTCCACGCTGATCCCGCTCTCGCAGCGGCTGCCGACGATCCCGCCGCCGGTGGGCCGGGTGCTCCTCGGCTGGCGCAGCTCGGTGCGGGTCGATATGCCCGCCACCCGCCGGGTCATCCAGTACGCGGCGATGGCGCCCGGGTCCACGCGCGAGGAGGTCGCGTTCTGCACCCGGATCGTGCTCGACTGTCACGGCCGCACACGCGGCGGCTGGGGCGCCGCGCTGAGCATGCTCGACATCCGCGCCGCGCTGGAGAACCTGCAGGTACCGACCACCGTGCTGGTCGGGACCGCCGATCGGCTCACCCCGCAGTCGCATTCGCGCCGGATCTCGGACGTCCTGGACGAGGCCGGGCACCTGCAGCGCCTGATCCGGCTGCCCGCGATCGGCCACATGAGCACCGTCGAGGCCCCCGGCCCGGTCAACGACGAGATCCGCCGCCTCGCCCGACTGTGAGTCCTTCTGGCCCGCAGCGGGACCACAAGGACTCACGGGCGCGGAGCGCCTAGCTGAAGACGACGGTCTTGCGGCCGTGCACGAGCACCCGGTCCTCCAGGTGCCAGCGCAGGCCACGGGCGAGCACCAGCTTCTCGATGTCGCGGCCCTGGCGCACCATGTCGCGGACCTCGTCGGCGTGGTCGACCCGGATCACGTCCTGCTCGATGATCGGGCCGGCGTCCAGCTCGGCTGTCACATAGTGGCAGGTCGCGCCGATCAGCTTCACGCCCCGCGCGAACGCCTGGTGGTAGGGCCTGGCGCCGACGAAGGACGGCAGGAAGCTGTGGTGGATGTTGAGCGCGCGCCCCGCCCAGTGCTCGCACAGCTCGGCGGGCAGCACCTGCATGAAGCGGGCAAGCACCACCGCGTGCGGGTCGTGGGCGTCGACCAGTTCGCGGACCCGGTTGAACGCCGGGCCCCGCTCGGCCGGGTCCTTCGGGAACGGCACGTAATGGAACGTCAGCCCGTGCGCCTCCACGACGGACGCCAGGTCCATGTGGTTGCCGATGACCGCGCAGATGTCCGCGGGCAGCTCGCCGCCCGCGGCGCGGCCGAGCAGGTCGTGCAGGCAGTGTGCCTCCTTGCTCACCAGCAGCACGACGCGCTTGCGCTCGGACGAATCCTGCAGCGTCCACTCGGTCTCGGGGCCGAGCTCGGCGGCGACCGCGGCGAACGCCGTGCGGAGCTCGCCGATGCTCATGTCGATCGAGGAGGCGCTCACGGCCTGTCGGGTGAAGAACCAGCCACTGTCGGCGTCCGCGTGGTACGCGGCCTCGACGATGGATCCGCCGACCTCGGCGAGGAACGTGGAGATCCGGGCAACGATGCCGGTGCGGTCCGGGGTGCCGAGCGAGAGCACGAAACGGCGGTCGTCGTCGGTGGTAGGCGAGCTCATGGACCCAGTGTCGCAGGTACCGGTCAGCGGTCGACGACTGCCGTGGCGACCAGCGTGCCCAGGTCGAGCGTCTCGATGTCGCGTTCGGTGAGCAGCTCCAGGAACTCGAGCCGGATCGCTTCGACGGTGCCGGGGGCGAGGCCGGCCAGGGTGCCGCGCAGCACGCTGCCCAGCACCAGTCCCCATGCCAGCTCGGGGGTGGCGGGCAGCCAGTTGGACAGTTCGTTGATCTCGACGGCGGAGGTGCCGAAACCGGTGAGCCAGGCGCTCAGCGCGCCGGCGGTGTTCAGCTTTTCGAGAGGGTCGTCGCGCTTGTCGCGGGCGCCGACGTCGAAGCCCGGCACGTGCCGCCCGACCGCGTCGAAGTAGGCCCCGGCGTAGTCCTCGAGGGCGCCGCGCCGCCAGGACGTGACGCCGACCTTGCCGCCGGGGCGGACCAGGTTCACCAGCCGGTTCACCGTCTCGTCCATGTGTGGGAGGAAGAACACCCCGTAGGAGCTGGCCAACGCGTCGTAACCGGCCTCGGGGACCGTGCTCGGCGGCTCCCATTCCGTGGCGTCGGCGTGCACGAAGTCGATGTTCTGCAGGGCGCGGTCGGACGCCAGCAGCCTGCCCTCCTCCAACAGGTCGTCCGCGAGGTCGACGGCGTGTACCAGGCCGTCCGGACCCACGGCGGCGGCCGCGGGCAGCGCCGAGGCGCCTGCGCCGCAACACACGTCGAGCACCGCGTCGCCCGGCCGCAGCCGCAACTGGAAGGTCAATGCCTGACCGGCCGGTCCCCAGATCTGCGGGGTCAGCCAGGTGAACTCGGCCGCGCCTGCGTTGAACACGGCGGCCAGCTCGTCGGAGCTCATACCGACACGGTAGCCGCGACGGTTCACATTATGGAACGTGTCACCGCGCGCTCACTCCTCGTAGAACGGCTCCGCGTAACGGAATTCGCCCGCGAGGTCAGGGGTGTAGGCCGACAGCGGCCGAACCTGGAAGTGGGAGACCCAGTCCGGGACGCCGGGGTCGACGGCCAGCGTGGACCCGGGAACGAACCCGAACCGCGGGTAGTAGTCGAGGTGTCCGAGGAGGGCGACCAGCGGTTCGTCGAGTGCGTCCGCCGCCCCGAGGACGGCGTGCATCAATGCGGCGCCGATCCCGAGACCTTGGTGTTCGGGCGGCACCCCGATCGGACCGAGCGCGAGCGCGGGCCGACCGGCGACGGTGGCCCTGGTCAGGCAGACGTGGCCGCGGACCTCGCCGTCGATCTCGGCGACCAGGGCCAGCGCGGGCAGCCACGCCTCGGACGCCCGCAACCTCGCGATCAGCCCGACCTCCATCGGTTCGCCCACGGGCTGGGGCGCCCCGCCGGGATCGTGCTCGGCGAACGCGGCGCGGTGCACGGCCGCGATGGCCTCGACGTCATCGGGTCGCTCGCGTCTGATCAGCATCCCGGCAGTGTGCAACGCCGCGGATCGCGGCCGCAACCGGATTCCCCGCGCGGATACCGCGCTGTGCCAAGCTCTTCGGTATGCCTGACGCCCCGCTGACCCGAGACCGGGTCGCCCAGATGGTCGACCACACCCTGCTCAAGCCGGAGGCCACGCCCGCCGATGTCGACGCGCTGATCGCGGAGGCCCGCGACCTCGGCGTGTACGCCATCTGCGTGTCGCCGTCGATGCTGCCGGTACGGGCCGAGGGGCTGACCGTCGCCGCCGTCGCCGGCTTCCCGTCGGGCAAGCATCATTCCCTGATCAAGGGGGCGGAGGCGCGGCTCGCGGTGGAGCAGGGTGCGAGGGAGATCGACATGGTGATCGATGTGGGCGCGGCGGTCGCGGGCGACTACAACGCGGTGCTCGCAGACATCCTCACGGTGCGGGAGGGGATCGGCGACGGCACAGTGCTCAAGGTGATCCTCGAGACCGCGGCGCTGTCCGACGAGGCGATCGTCGAGTGCTGCCGGGCCGCCGAGCTGGCCGGGGCGAACTTCGTCAAGACCTCGACGGGCTTCCACCCGGCAGGCGGTGCCACCGCGGCCGCGGTGCGGTTGATGGCGGGCGCCGTCGGCGGCAGGCTCGGCGTCAAGGCGAGCGGCGGGATCAGGACCGCGGACGCCGCGCGGGAGATGATCGAGGCGGGCGCGACCAGGCTGGGCCTGTCCGGTACCCGGGCCGTGCTGGACGGGTTCGCGGCGGCCGGATAGCGCGAACCCGCCACCCGGCCACCGCGAGGGCGGATCACAGCAGGGAGCAGCCGCCGCCCGTGGCCTGCGACTCGGGGGAGGCCTCCGGCATCGTGTAGGCGCCGCCTGCCATCGACATCTGCAGTCCACCGTCGGTGATGGTCAGCGACGTCGCCGACATCCCGAGCGGGAGCGTCTGCAGGCTGTCGCCGAGCACGTCGACGATGCCGCTGACCAGGTCGGTGGGCAGCCCTAGACCGAGGACCGAGGCCTCGACGGTCTCGATGTCGACCTTTCCGTCCACGACCTGCGGCCGGACGGTCAGCTCCGCGAGCCCGATGACCTGGAACGACAGTGTGCCCGCGGTCGGGTCGGCGGTCACGCCGGAGACCAGCTGGCCGAAGGGCTGGGCCTGGATGGTCGCGAGGATGCCGGCGGTGGACCAGTCCACGTCTGCGGTGGAACTGCCGATCGTGCCGCCGCCCGTGTCGGTCAGCTCGATGTCGTTGACCTTCGCCGTGACGTGCATGTCCTTGGCGGGGCCGAAGCTGGAGTCGTCGCTGGTGACCGTGATGTAGGGGACGTTCTTGTCGACCGCCTGCAGCAGCACCGGCTTCCAGCTCAACCCGACGTCGACCTGGGAGCCGAGCTCGCTCTCGAGCTGCTGGGCCATGCACTGCTTGACGTTGTGCCGTACGTAGAGCTCGGCCGAGATCAGGACCGCGACCAGCGCGGCGATCACGATCAGCACGATCAGCAGCATGCGGTTGCGCTTCGGTCCGGAGTTCGTGGACCGGTACGAAGTGTTCGCGGGGGAGGCCATTGCATGGATTCTTCCCCAGAAGTCTGTGGGGGATCTGAGAACGCGCTGCGAGAATTCCCTGTGATCCATGCCACAGTCGCACGTACTGTGACGTCATGGACGACGGGGTCGTGCGGCGCCACGAGGAGCGCGAGCGGGGCCTGTTCGAGTGCGCGCTCGAACAGGCCGGGTATTTCACCGCCGGACAGGCGCGCACGCTCGGCTTTTCGCCGGGGGAGATCGGCAGCGCGCTCGGCGGGGGCGCGTGGGAACGCGTCGACAGGGACCTGTTCCGGTTGTCGCCGTGGCCGCACACCGACCTGGAGGACGTGGCCAGGCGGTGTGTCCAGTTACAGGGGGCAGTCGTCTCGCATCAGAGCGCGGCCGAGCTGTACGGCCTCGGTCACCTGCACCCGCAGTTCCTGCACGTGACCGCAGGCGCGCCCGTGCACGTCCGGACCGACCGGGTCGCGGTGCACCGCGCCGACCTGGGGCCCGCCGACTGCGAACACACCGGCGCCTTCCTGATCACCACCCCGCTGCGGACGGTGCTCGACCTGGCCGAGGGCGGGGTCTCGCAGTGGGTACTCGACGAGGTGGTCGGCGACGCGATGGCCATCGGCAGGCTCGACCGGGCGACGCTCGAGGCGGGCACGGCGGGGCAGTCGGTCCGGGTCGAACGCCGGGTCGGCCGGGCGCTGGCCGCCTGGGCCTGACCGCGCCCTGGCGGGCCGGTCAGAACCAGGCGTCCCGCATCTCCAGCGTGGTCCGGTCGAGCGAGGCGAGCAGCGTCAGCTGCGGGCCGGTCTTGGGCAGCTCGTACCGGAAGAAGTACCGGCCGGCCTGCCGCTTGCCGTCGTAGAAATCGCCGGTCTTGCCCTCGCACGCGAGCATCTGCTCGAGCCAGATCCACGCGACCACCAGATGCCCGACCGCCTCGAGGTAGACCGAGCTGTTGGCCATCGCCGCGTCGATGTCGCCGGACGCGAACAGCCCCGCGGTGATCGTGCCGACCCGGCCGAGCACCTCACCGAGCTGTTCGGCCAGCTCCGCGAGCTCGCCGCCGCTCTCCTCGGCGTCCGCGATGGTCCTGCCGATGGACTCGCTGAGCAGCCGCAGGCTGATGCCGCCCTGCTGGGTGACCTTGCGGCCCAGCAGGTCCAGGCCCTGGATGCCGTGGGTGCCCTCGTGGATGGGGTTGAGCCGGTTGTCGCGGTAGTGCTGTTCGACGTCGTACTCGCGGGTGTAGCCGTACCCGCCGTGCACCTGGATCGCGAGGTTGTTCGCCTCCAGGCACCACTGCGACGGCCAGCTCTTGGCGATCGGGGTGAGGATGTCGAGCAGCAGGCCGATCCGGTTGCGTGCGGCGACGGTCTCGGCGATCCGCTGCTCGTCGACCATCCGCATGCAGAACATCTCCAGCGCCAGCGCGCCCTCCACGTACGACTTCTGGGCCAGGAGCATCCGCTTCACGTCGGCGTGCTCGATGATCGGGACCGGCTTCGCGGCAGGGTCCTTCGCCGTGACGGGCCTGCCCTGCTCGCGCAGCCGGGCGTAGTCGACTGACTTGAGGTAGCCGGTGTAGCCGAGCGCCGTCGCGCCGAGGCCGACACCGATCCGGGCCTCGTTCATCATGTGGAACATGTAGGACAGGCCCTTGTCGGCCTCGCCGACCAGGTACCCGACGGCGCCCGCCGCGCCGCCGGGGGTGTGGGTGCCGTCGCCGAAGTTCAGCACGGTGTTCGTGGTGCCGCGGTAGCCCATCTTGTGGTTCAGCCCGGCCAGCGTCACGTCGTTGCGCTCGCCGAGGCTGCCGTCGGACTCGACCAGCAACTTGGGCACGATGAACAGCGAGATGCCCTTGGTGCCCTCGGGTGCGCCCGGGATCTTGGCCAGCACCAGGTGGACGATGTTCTCGGCCAGATCGTGCTCGCCGCCGGAGATCCACATCTTGTTGCCGAACAGCCGGTAGCTGCCGTCGGGCTGCGCCTCGGCTCGGGTGACGATGTCGCCGAGCGAGGACCCCGCCTGCGGCTCCGACAGGCACATGGTGCCGAAGAACCGGCCCGCGACGAGCGGCTTGGCGTAGGTCTCGATCTGTTCCGGGGTGCCGTGCGCGAGCAGCAGGTTCGCGTTGCCGATGGTCAGCATCGGGTAGGCGGCGGTGCCGACGTTCGCGGCCTGGAACCAGGCGAAGCAGGCGCCGGTGACCGTCGCGGGCAGCTGCAACCCGCCTGCCTCATAGGCCATGCCCGCGCCCATCAGGTCCGCCTTCACGAACGCGTCGAGGGCCTGCTTGGCCTCCGGGATGATGGTGACCCGGGTGCCGTCGAAGCTCGGCTCGTGCTCGTCGCCCTTCTTGTTGTGGGTGGCGAAGTGCCTGGTGGCGAGCTGCTCGCTGAGATCGAGCACCGCGTCGAAGGTGTCGCGGGAATGCTCCTGGTAGCGGGGATCGTCCGTCAGCGCCTCGACGTCGAGCCATTCGTACAGCAGGAAGTCGAGATCTCTCCGCGACAGCAGGGTCGAACGCATTCTCACAGGTCCCTTCGCAGGTGCTTCGGTCACCGACAAGGCTAGAGCGCCGGCGCGACCAGCGACCACGGGACCGTCAGCACGCAGTCGCGGAGCCGTCGGCGCGGGACCTCCACCGGCACGCCCTGCTGCCGCAGCAGCTGCGCGGCGGCCCGCCAGCGCACCCGCGGACCGAACGGGGCGTGCGGGGCCGCCGTCGCCCACGCCCGGTCGGCCGACTGCAGCAGCTCGTATACCGGCTCGCCCGGCACGTTGCGGTGGATCAGGGCCTTCGGCAGCCGTTCGGCGATGTCGCTCGGCCGCTCGATGTCGAACGGGTCCCAGGCGAGGGTCAGCGACAGCGGGCGGTCCGCGTCGAGCAGCACCCAGGCGCAGCGCCTGCCCAGCTCGTCGCAGGTGCCGTCGACCAGCAGCCCGCCGGGGGCCAGGCCGGACTGCAGCTTGGCCCAGGCGCCGGCGACCGCGTCCTCCGGGTACTGGCGCAGCACGTTGAACGCGCGGATCAGCACCGGGTTCAGCCCGGCCAGCTCGAAGCCGCCGCGCGCGAAGCTGACGCCGTCGCGGGCCTCGACCACCCGCGCGGGATCGATCTCCAGGCCGACCACCCGGATGTCGCGGCGGACGGTGCGCAGCCGGGACGCCAGCTCGAAGGTGGTGTTGGGGCGGGCGCCGTAGCCGAGGTCGATCACCAGCGGGTCGGCGGCCGCGTGCAGCGTGTCGGCGACCGCGGCGCGGTGCATCAGCCAGCGGTCGCTGCGGCGCAGCCGGTTGATGCCGGTGGTGCCGCGGGTGATGACGCCGTCCGGCTTGCCGGAACCCGCTCGGGTTCCGCTCGGGCGGGACACGAGGTTCGGTTTTACTGCTCTGCGAGCCAGTCCGCGGTGACCTGGGCCTCCGTGCGGAACAGGTCGACGAGGTTGACCAGCATCAGCTGCTCGAGCTTGCCGCCGACGAAGGGGATGAACACCTTCGCCTCGGAGGAGGTCCGCAGCGTGGAGCCGGTGTCGGTGCCGAACAGCGCCATGGTGCCGCCGAGGCTGCCGGGGCCTGCCGGGATGGACGCCGAGTAGGTGCCGGTGACCTCGTCGCCGAAGGCGCTGTAGTGCTCCTTGCGGGTGATCACCATGTCCTTCTTCATCACGGTCTGCGCGATGTCGGGCAGGGTGTCCCGCGGGATGATGTGGTGGAAGACGAGGTCGATGCCGTCGTCGCCGACCTCGAAGCTCTCGACGTGGTTGTCGGAGAACTTGCGGAGCTCGACCATCCGCGCCTCCCAGTAGTCCCGGTTCGTCAGCGCGGAGTACACCTTCTCGGCGGGATGGGTGTAGCGGGCGGAGTAGTCGATGCGTCGAGCCATGACCCGCAGGGTACCGGCTCGGGCTCGGCGCACCGACAACACCCGCGTCAGCTGTTGGCGGTGATCCACTCCTCGACGACTTCCTGGTCCTTCGCCAGGATGCCGAGGATCTGCTCGGTCACCAGGCCCTCGATGGTGCCGCCGATCAGGCGCACGCTGACCTCGACGTCGCCCTCGACGGTCAGGGTGGAGCCCTCGGCGGTGTCGACCAGGGTCGCGGTGCCCGAGGCGTTGATCGGGATGCCGGTGGCGGTGGTGCTGAAGGTGCCCTCGGCCTTGCCGTCGGTCAGCGGGCCCCACACCTCGCCACGGGTGATGGACAGTTCGCCCTTGAGGATCTTGGAGACGACGCCCGGCAGGGCGGCCTTGTCGATGTCCTGGGCGAGGGCGACGTCGATGGTGCCCTCGCCGGCGGTGAGGCGCGCGAGGGTGAGGCCCTTGTCGGCGCCCTGCTCGACGCGGTTGCGCCAGAATCCTTCGTCGGTGAGCGTGCGATGGATCTCGGCGGCGGGGCGGGTGTAGTTGGCGGTGAACTCAATTCGGCGTGACATGCCCCGCAATTTACATTGGTATCACCCAGGTCACACCTGCCCCATCCGGATCAGCCGTTGGCGGCGATCCAGCCCTCGGTGAACCCGTGCTCGGCGTCGAGGAGTTCGACGACCTGCTCGGCGATGACGGCCTCGATCTTGCCGCCGATCAGCGGCAGCTTCACCTCGACCCGACCGTCGAGCGTGATGGCCGCGCCGGTGCCCGCGGGGGCCAGGGTGAGCGTGCCGGTGACCTCGCCCGGCAGGCCCTCGACCCGGGCGCTGAAGGTGCCGGTGGCGCGGCCGCCGTCCAGGGCACCCCAGGTCTCGGTCCGGGTGATGATCAGGTCGCCCGGGCGGATCTTGGACACGATCGGGGGGAGGTGCTCGGCCGGGATGGCCTGGGCCATCTCCACGTCGATGGTGCCCTCGCCGGTGGCGACGTGACCCAGCTCGGCGCCCTCGCCGCCGACCTCGGCCAGGCGGTCGCGCCAGTACCGCTCGCTGGTCAGGGCCCGGTGCACCTGATCGACGGGTTGAGGGTAGGACGCGGAATGCGGAATGCTGCGGGCCATGTTCGGCAGGCTACCGTTTGACCCCGTGCAGGCATTGAGTGACATCGCGGCGGAGTTCGGTGCCGAGCTGAGTGAGGGCGTGCCGCTGTCGCGGTTCACCACGCTGCGGCTCGGCGGGCCCGGACGGGCGATGCTCACCTGCCGCGACACGGACGCGCTTGTCGGCGTCGTGCGCGCGCTCGACGCGGCGGGCACCCCCACGCTCGTCCTCGGCGGCGGATCCAACCTGGTGATCGCCGACGCGGGCGTCGACGCCGTCGTGGTGCGGGTGGCCAACGATGCGATCCGGCTCGGCCCCGACTCGGTGCTGGCCGAGGCGGGCGCCATGTGGGACGACGTCGTCGCGCGGACCGTCGAGGCGGGCCTCGGCGGCCTGGAGTGCCTGTCCGGGATCCCCGGGTCCGCGGGCGCGACGCCGGTGCAGAACGTCGGGGCCTACGGCGTGGAGGTCGGCACCCTGCTGCGGCGGGTGCAGCTGCTGGACCGGGCGACTGGTGAGGTGCGGTGGGTGACTCCGGACGAGCTCGGCCTCGGCTACCGGACCAGCGTGCTGAAGCACTCGGACGCGGCGCTGGCGTTGGCGCTGGAGCTGGACCTGCGCCCCGACGGACTCAGCGAGCCGCTGCGGTACCGGGAGCTCGCGCACGCCATGGGTGCCGAGGAGGGCGAGCGCCGTCCGGCGGCGAAGGTCCGGGAGGTGGTCCTGGGGCTGCGCGCGGGCAAGGGCATGGTCCTCGACCCCGCTGACCACGACACCTGGAGCGCAGGCTCCTTCTTCACCAACCCGGTGCTCGCCGACGATCGGCTGCCTGCGGTGCTGGCGGCGATCGCGGCGCGGCTCGGCGATGAGGTGCGGGTGCCGCAGTTCCCCGGCGCCGCGGGCACCAAGCTGTCGGCCGGCTGGCTGATCGAGCGGGCCGGGTTCACCAAGGGGCACCCCGGAGCGGACGCGGCGGCGCGGCTGTCCACCAAGCACACGCTGGCCCTGACGAACCGGGGGAGCGCGTCGACCGAGGACCTGTTGGCGCTGGCCAGGGAGGTGCGGGACGGGGTGCAGGAGGCGTTCGGGGTCCGGCTCGAACCGGAGCCGGTGACCGTGGGCTGCACCATCTGACCAGGCCTTTCCCGGGCACTTCCCAGGTCGAGCGGTCGGCGAGGCGTGGGCCACATCGTTCGCGCAGGTACCGTGGCCTGCGTGGTATACCAGCGTGTTCGGACGAATAGGGTCCGCGGGTTCTCGTCGATAGCCGTGTTGCTCGCGGCGGTCGCGATGCTCGCGGGCTGCACCATCGGCGGCGGGGGCGGGAACCCGGTGGCGGCGAGCGGTCCGGTCGCGGCGGTCACCCAGGTCCCCGCGGCGGGCGCCGAGGACGTCAGCCCGACGGCGCCGGTCTCCGTGACGGCGGCGCGCGGCACGCTGCAGGGGGTCGCGCTCACCAACGAGGCGGGCAGGCCCGTGCAGGGTGTGCTGTCCCCGGACAAGACCACCTTCACCGTCTCCGAGCCGCTCGGCTACGGCGCGCGCTACACCTGGTCAGGCGCGGCGGTCGGCTCCGACGGCAAGAGCGTGCCGGTCGAGGGTTCGCTCACCACGGTGACCCCGCAGTCGACGACGTCCGCGAACACGAACATCGCGGACGGTCAGCAGGTCGGCATCGCGGCGCCGATCATCCTCAAGTTCAGCGACCATGTCGAGGACAAGGCGGCGGTGGAGAAGGCGCTGACCGTGACCACCAACCCGCCGACCGCCGGGTCATGGGCCTGGCTGCCCGACGACAACGGGTCCCGCGCGCACTGGCGCCCGCAGAACTACTGGGCGCCCGGCACGACGGTGAACCTCGCGGCCAACCTGTACGGCGTCGACTACGGGGACGGGGCGTACGGCGCCGAGGACCTGAGCCTGAACTTCACCATCGGGCGCAGCCAGATCGTCAAGGCGGACGCCCCCAGCCACCGCATGCAGGTGGTGCGGGACGGCGCGACGGTGATGGATCTCCCGGTCAGCTACGGCGAGGGCAACGAGGACCGCAACGTGACCCGCAGCGGCGTCCACGTGGTCAGCGAGAAGCACGAGGACTTCCTCATGTCGAACCCGCCCTTCTACGAGAACGTCCGCGAGCGGTGGGCGGTGCGCATCTCCAACAACGGCGAGTTCATCCACGCCAACCCCGAGACCACCGGCGTGCAGGGCGCGGCCAACGTGACCAACGGCTGCATCAATCTCTCCCTGAGCGACGCGCAGGAGTACTTCGGCACCGCGCTGTACGGCGACCCGGTCGAGGTCACCGGGACCCGGATCCCGCTATCCGCCGGGGACGGCGACATCTACGACTGGGCGATCGACTGGGCCGCGTGGCAGGAGATGTCGGCGCTGCCCGCCGGTGGCGCGGCGGTTCCGGTCAGCTGACGTCGGCGCCGGGGAGCAGCTCGGCGACCACGGCTCGGATGGCGGGGCTCGCGTCGGCGCTACGCCTCCACGCGGCCGAGACCTCGCGCATGGGCGGTGGCTGAAGGACGCGGGTGACGAGGTCGTCGCCGAGCGCGGGCCTGGCCAGGCGGGGGACCAGGGCGACGACGTAGCCTGCGGCGACCAGCGACAGCTGGGTCGCGAAGTCGTCGACGAGGTGGCGGACATCCGGTTCACCGGGCTGGTCCGCGACCAGGCGCCGGAACCACTGGTGACACACCGTGCCTGGCGGACTGGTCACCCAGGCCTGGCCGACGACGTCCGCGCTGGTCAGCGGCTGCCGGGCGGCGGCAAGCGGGTGGCCGCGGTGCATCACCAGGTCGCCGAGATCGGTGTGGAGATGCCGGTGGGTCAGCGATGACGGCAGCCGGGGCGAGAGCCCGTCGGCGTCGTGGATGATCGCCAGGTCGGCCGTACCCGCCGCTACCGAGTGCAGCGCCTGGTCGGGGTCCTGCTCGGTGACCTGCAGGTGCAGGTCGGGGCACTCGGCTGCCAGGTTCGGCAGGTGCGGGGCCAGGAGTCCGCGGATGGCCGTGGAGAAGGCGGCCACCCGCAACACCCCGGTTGGCATCCCGTCGGCGACGGAGCGGGCCGCCTCGGCGCAGCGTTCCAGGGACTGGAAGACCTCGGGGGCGGCGTCGAGCAGCGCCCGACCGGCCGGGGTCAGCACGACTCCGCGCCCGGCGGGCGCCAGCAGCGCGACGCCGACCTGGCGTTCGAGGCGCTTGACCTGTTGGGAGACGGCCGAGGCGGTGAACCCGAGCTCGTCCGCGGCCCTGGCGATGGTCCCGAGCGCGGCGACCGACCGCAACGCGCCCAGCGACCCGACATCGATCATGAAGCCAGGCTACGCATTATTGGCAAAAAAGCATCGCTGGACCGATGTGAACGGGGTGGGCAGGATCGCCTCATGACCGATTCCAGTGAGACTGCCCAGGCGTTGTTCGGCTCGAACCTGGTCGCGATGGTGACCCCGATGCGGCCCGACGGCTCCGTCAGCGAGCAGGGGGTCGCGAGCCTGGTCGACCACCTCCTGGCCACCGGATGCGACGGGATCGTCGTGGGCGGCACCGCGGGCGAGGTGCCCACGCTGACCGCGGCCGAGATGGTCGACCTGGTGTCGGCGGTGGCCGACCGGGCCACGGGCCGGGCACGGGTGATCGCGGGCGTCGGCACCTACGACACGGCCGCGAGCGTCGAGCGGGCGCGGCAGGCCGAGGCCGCAGGCGCCGACGCCCTGCTCGTCGTCTGTCCGTACTACTCCCGGCCGACCCAGGCCGGGGTCGTGCGCCACTGCCTGGCGGTCGCCGATGCCACCGACCTGCCCGTGATGCTCTACGACGTCCCCGCGCGAACCGGGATCTCCATGGAGACGGACACGCTGATCGAGCTCGCCCGGCACCCGCGGATCCGGGCGGTGAAGGACGCCAAGGAGGACCTCTTCGACGCGATGACCGTCATGGCAGGCACGTCGCTGGCCTACTACTGCGGCAGCGACGAACTCAACCTGCCCTACCTGTCGATCGGGGCATGCGGCGTGGTCAGTGTCGTGGGCAATATCGCCGCCGACCGGAACGCGGAGCTGATCCGAGCGGTCCGGAGCGAAGATCTCGAATCCGCCCGGGACATCCAGCGGTCCCTGCTCGGCCTGACCGAGGCCGTGATGCGGACCTCGCAGGGCGCCATCATGGCCAAGGCGGCGCTGGCCGAACTGGGCATCATCCCGCACGCGACCGTCCGCATGCCCCTGCTCGAAACGCCGTCGGCGGACCTCGCCACGCTCCGAACTGCGCTCGCGGCGGTCTGAATTCGAGGTGGAACCGAATCGGCCCGCGCCGCGTCTAGAAGGGTGACGGGCTGAAGCTGCGGCCCTTGTGATTGCTGTGGGGGTACGGGTGCGGGATCCGGGAGCGCGCGAGGAATTGCGCGCCCGCAACGAGGCGTTGCGGGTTCAGATCGACGGCATGCTCGAAGACCTGCACCGCCGGTCGGACCTGTTGTCCCGGGCGCAGTCCGAGGTCGCGGCGCTGCGGGTGGAGGCGCGGACGCCGGACGGGCTGGCCACGGTCACCGTCGATTCGGCCGGTGCGGTCGTGGATGTCGACCTCGCGCCCGAGGCGTTCGCGAGGTCCACACCGTCCCGGCTGGGGGAGGCCATCGCCGCCGCCGCCCGCGATTCGGCGGCGACCGCGCGCCGCCGGGTGCAGGACCTGATGGCGCCGGTGTCGCAGGCGGGCGTCGACCTCCCCGACCTGCCCGACCTGATCCCGGGTGCGCCGAGCCTGCGGAACCTGGTGCCGGCGGCGCCGGAGGTGGCCGTGGCCGACGGGGACTCGGTGGAGTCCGGGTGGGAACCCGGGGCGTCCATCCTGCGCGGGGCCGACCAGTGAGCCGCCCGGTCTGGGTCGACCCGGACGGGCTGCGGTCCGCCGCGCCGCGGTTCGAGGCGGTCGCCGACGCGCTGGACCGGACCCGGACCCAGCTGTCCGGCGCGCTGCAGGCCGAGGGCGCGAGCTGGGGCTCCGACGAGACCGGCGCGGCCTTCGCCGAGGGCTACGTGCCCGGCGCCGACTCGGCGGTGGACGGGCTGCTCAAGGTCGCCGAGGCGATGCGGGCGATCGCGGGCGCGGTCACCGAGACCGCGGACGCCTTCGACGGTTCGGATCGGGGATTCGCGGGCAGCCTCGGCGGACCGGCCTGATGGGCATCCAGATCCCGGGGTGGCTCCGCGGCGTCGCCTCGATCGCGGTGGGGGCCGACTGGCCGGAGGCCGACGAGACCTCCCTGCGCCGGTTGGCCGACGCCTGGGACTCGGCCTCGTCGGCGGTGGAACTGATCGCCCAGGACGGCGACGCCGCGATGGGTAAGGCGCTGGCGGCCGTGCTCGGCGACGTCAACGCGGCGATGGCGCAGTACTGGGAGAACTTCGACGGCGCCGACGGCGCGTTCCTGTCCTTGGTCGCGCTGTGCGATCAGCTGTCCGAATCGTGCGACACCACCGCCACCGACGTCGAGTACGCGAAGCTGACGATCATCGCGGCGCTGGCGCTGCTGGCCGCCGAGCTCGCGGCGCTCGCCGCTGCGGCCATCCCGACCCTCGGCGCGAGCACCGCGGCGATCCCCGCAGCCCAGATCGCCACCCAGGTCGCGGTGCGGATGGTGGTTCGGCAACTGATCATGAAGCTGCTCCAACACGCCGCGGTGAGCGCGGCGCAGAATGTGTTGCTGGACGGCGCAATCCAGTCGCTGCAGATCCTGCAGGGCAACCGGGACCGGCTGGACACCGGCAGCCTGGCCTCCGGCGCGATCGAGGGCTTTGTCGAGGGCGCGGTCTCCGGCGGGGTCAGTCGGTTCGGCTCGGGGTCACCGCTCGGGCAGATCGGCACGGAGACGATAGCCGGGGCGGCCGGGTCCGCGGCCAGTGCGGCGGCGTCGGGTCAGGGCGTGTCCTGGCAGGACCTCGCGTCGGGCGCGATCGGCGGCGGCGTCGGGGCGGCGGGCGGCGGGGACACCGCCACACGCCCCACCTCGTCGGTCGACGCGCCCCGCTTCTCGCCATTGGAGACGCCCGCGAGCACGGTCCCCAGTTCGGCCGACGCCGGGCCGCCACCACGCAGCGGCGGGTTGAACATGGGGATCACCGAGCCCTCGGCGGGCGGTGGGGCGGGATCCACCGCGACCGTCCCGCCTGCGAGATCGGACGGGTTGAACATGGGCACGGGGGCGGCGATTTCGACGGCGGCACCCGGTGCGCCGACCCCGACCTCGCCGTCGTTGCCCGGACGGAACGACGGGCGCGATGGTTCGAACGGTCCAGGCACCACGGGGCAGCCGACGAAGCCGGACTACAACGCGGACTTCCCGCCCCGGTACCCCGAGCAACCCCTGCCGGAGGAGGCGCGCGGCCCGGATGAGATTCCGGACGGCGTGCCACCCGAGATGCTCGAGGGTTGGGACAGATTCGGCGGGCTGACGGAGGAAGAGTTCGCGTCGCGGTACTACGACCCGGAAACCGGATGGTGGCGGTACCCGGACAACAACGGGATCGCCCTCGACAGCGACGGGGAGTTGCGGATCCTCGATCCTGACATCAGGCTTCCCGAGGGGACTGTCATCGACCGCTTCGGCCCGACGCGAGGGGCCTATCTTTCCCCCGACGGAGTTCCATTCGAGCAACGCGCACTCCCGCCCGACAGTTTGGGCAAGGGCTACACCCAGTATGAAGTCACGGGTGCACCTCTTCCGGAAGGGTGGAGAATTGAGGCTTCCGTCATTGGTCCAGGCTTCGGTCAACCCGGCGGAGGCATCCAGTACAGAATCGTGGATCTAGATGGGAATGACGGCACCGTGGCGAGGCTCGTGGAATCCGGCTACCTGAGATGAAATGTGATGACATCGGTTCGGTGCTGAATCGCTACGGCGAGGCAGCCAGTTACCTCGGTTTATGGGGTGAGCGCTCGAAGTTGACACGCTTCCCCCAGAGCTTGACTCCGACGATCACAGTGTCGGGTGGATTCGTGTACGAAGCTGGGGATTTGCACATGGGGATCGTGATTGTCGAGGATCATTTCGCGCACTTCAGGATTGAACGGAACAAGCCCACGATCAGCGACCGGTTCAGCAGATTCGAGGATGCTGCGAAGCTGCTTGTGAAGGACGAAGGCGAGCAGATTCGGTCGCGGCTGAACCTGCCGCTGAAGTACTTTGAATGGAAGGCGCTGGGAGTCCACCCGGCCGTAGAGGTGACAGACGACAGGTACAGGGCTCGTTTGTCATTGCGCGACGACCCGTCCGTCTGGTGCAGCGTACCGGCTTTCGCGCAGGCAGCCACCAGCCAGATCATGATGATGTCGATGGCGGAACTCGATGCGCAGCTGATCGAGGGAATGGACTTGTGAACGCGACCGACGGCGTCATGCGCACCGACGATCTGGCCGGATGGCTGGGCCGATATGGCTCGCTGTTCTGGCGATTTCAGCGTTGGGGGTATCGCTTCGACAAGCTGGGCATGCCCGGTCAGGTCGGCAGCGCCCTGACGCGTCGCGGCGGCATCTCGGTCCGGGACGGCTCGGCCGAGTTCGAGGTGTATGTCGAGGGTGACCATTTCGGGCTGGCGCGGACGAACGATGGGGACGAGGGCACTCGACTGTCTTTCAGCAGGATTGAGGACGCAGAGCGATATCTCGCGGTGCGGATCGGTGACCGACTCCGGGCGCACGCCGGATTGGACCCGCGGGGTCCGGAATGGTCGGACGCCGGGCTGGACGAGGGAGTCGAGGCCCTTCAGGATGACGTTCGAGTCGTGCTCGTGCGGAAGGCAGATCCGCGCGCACGCTGCACTGTGCCGATCGAAGATCGCGAATGGTTCAGTCACGCGATGATGTTCGGGGTCGAGGAGCTAGATGATGTCCTCACTCATGGAATCCCAGATATGCGGGTAGTGCGTCCGTTCTGGGCATTCGATCCGATCGACCCGCGCTGATGGTGCTCGGAGCCACGGAAATACTTGACACAATCGATCCGACGAAGGGTGCATGACGATGCCAGTGGTGATTCTCGATCAGGTCGATTCCGGGCCCGCGGAGCTGGCTGTGCAGCTGCCCGTTCGTGCCGAGTTGGTGCGGGTGCTGCCGGGCCCTGATCGTCCGGACTATTGCCTGGCATTGCTCGAGAAGCGGCTCGTGTTCAAGCCGGGACCGGATTTCGACGTCTCGAGGGTGGGGGCGGAGTTCTTTCGGACCGACAACGATGGAAGCCCCGCTGTCCTGGTCTATGCGGTGGTGTTCTGTGCTCGATTTCAGGGGACGCAGGTGGCGCCGGACATGAAGGACCTGTGGGTGAATCTCGCGTACGTGATCGACAATTCACAGATGCGCGACGGGGCCGTGGATTTCGCGAAGCTCGAGAACGTCGCCGTGGCTCGGATCAATCTGGATCCGACTATCGAGACGCTCCGTCAGCCGAAGTGAATCACCGGTCCTACCCCTCATCAGTTCATATCCGCGGACTCGACCGTTTCACGTGGATCGAGGTTGAAGGATATTGCCATCTCCTTCCCGAGGACCCCTGATATGTCGAATGAACTAGAGCGTGCGATCACAGAACTTCGCGCGGGTCATATCGAGGCAGAGGCATTTCTCAGGCTTTTGGGCCGGTCAAAGCTGGTGGTGCCGCTGGTGGAATCGGACTCCGATTCCGCGGGACTCTGGGTGTTCTCCTGGCAGGGAAGGCCTCATGCCGCCGTGTTCACAGATACCCGGCATGTGGCGAGCCTGGGCGACGTCGAGCGGTCCGCGGAGATCACCGGGACGGACCTGGCTGCATCCTGGCCAGAGGACGTCAGCCTTTCGTTGAATCCAGGCGTCGAGGGACTGGATTTGGTGATGCCGCCGCAGGATTTCAGGCGAGTCGCCCATCAGCTCCCGCAGGGAGGGGCGAAGGTGCGCGTGGGTGCTCCAGCGGAACCGCCGCCAGCTGCCCTGATGGACGCCGCCCGCAGGCTCGGTGGTGCGGTGGCTGGAGTCGACGATGTCTACGTGTTCGTGCTCGATGATTCTCTGAATCGTCCGCGCATCGCAGTTGGACTCGAGCTTGGTCCGGCTGCGAATCCCTCAGCTGTTGTCGAGGAAGCCGCCGAATGGCTTGCGGCGCAGCCAGGCTGTCCTAGAACCGATGTAATGGTCCTCGGCGCCAACCTACTCAGATCAGTTCGCGAACACGTGAGTGCTGTCTGAATTCACTATCGACACGAACCAGGGAACCGATTCGCTCCGGGGTGCGTCTATTCCAGGTAAGCCGTGAGAACTGGGCCGGGCGGAAAGTATCGCGCACACGGGGGTGGACGCGGGCTGCGAATGGGCGGCCTGCGGCGCACTGATACTGCTCGGGACAGCTTCGGGACGGTGGCCGGCGAGGCAGCTAGGGAGGGGTGAGCTGCCTCGCCGGGTTTGTCATGATCCGGATGGAACCAACAGGTGCGGTGCTGCGTCTATCTAGGGAGGACCGGTATCGGTCGGGGCCAGTGGGGGAGTGTCGGTGCGGATGAGTTTCGAGAGCCAGGTCGCCGATGGCGTGACCTGTGGCGCGTTGAGCACGATGTTCAACACGGCGAGGGGGATCTGAGATGTCGATTTTGCCGAGCCTGGACGAGCTGAAGGGGTCGATGGGCGACCTGGCCACGGGTGCCCTGGACGACCTGAGCGATCTGGCGCGCGACCCCGGCAACAAGATCATCGATGTGGTGTCCGGCTACGACATCGATGAGCGCGACCGCGTCGAGGATCGGCAGGAGGCAGGCAACACCGAGCGCTCCGAGCTCTACAGCCGGCAGGACGGTCTCAAGGCTGAGTTCGGTGGTGGCTACGAACCGCCGTCCGTGGTGCCCGACAGCTTCGATTCGATGTCGCACGAGGCCATCAAGTCCGCCGTCGACGCGATGAGCGCGGATCCGATCCGGGCGAGTGCCGAGGGCTGGGCGAAGATCGGATCCTCGCTCGGCGAGGGCCTCACCGAGTTCAAGGACTTCATCTCGAAGGAGATCGACGGCAAGTGGGAGGGCGTCGGGGCCGAGGCCGCGGTGGTGGCCACGGCGGCCTACGTCGCCGATTCCGACAAGCTTGCGGTGGCGGGCCGGCTGGTGGGGACCAAGGTCGCCGAGGCGGCGACCGGGATCTCGCAGGTCAAGGCGACCATGCCCGCCGTCGAGGCCATCTCCGCGCTCGAGTCCCTGGTCAACGTCGCGCTGCCCTCGGTCGGGATGGTCAAGCAGCTGGTGCACGGCAAGGAAGAGGCCCGCCAGCAGGCGATCCAGATCATGAAGACCGTCTACACGCCGGTGATGCAGCAGGCCGACACGAACGTCCCGGTCTTCCCCCGCCCAGCCCCTGGGCCGATCCCACCCAAGATCACGCCCGACTCGACGTCCGGCGGGCCGGGCATCGGGGGACCGTCCGGCTACAACCCCTCCGGCTACACCGGACCGGGGGATGCCCCGGTCGCCCCGACACGGCAGGGCGTCGGGAACGATCCCTCGACCGGATCGCCCGGAGCCGACCCCTACGACCCGAACGCGGGCGCGAACCCGCTGTCGCCGGACGGCTACGGTGTCGACGGATCGAATTCGCCCTTCGCACAGACCGATCCGTCATCCGCATTGACCGCCCCCGCGGCCGCGGGCGGTGCCGACGGGGCCGGCAGCGGTCTCGGCGCCGGCACAGGTACTGGCGGCGGCACCGGATCCGGAGGCCACGGCGCGGCGGGCTCCGGATCGGGGCTCGGCGCGGGCGGTGGGTCCGGCGCGTCCTATGGCGCGGGCGGAGGCCTTGGCGCGACCGGCGGGCTGGGCGGCTCCTCGCGCGGCGGACTCGGCGGCGGGATGGGCGCGCCCGGCGCGGCCGGTGGTGCGGCGGGCGCGGGTGGAGTCGGCGGTGGCGCGGCGGGCGCCGCGGGCCGTCCTGGCGCGATGGGCGGCGGCATGGCGCCGGGTGGTGCGCGCGCGAACGGCGATGACGACACCGAGCACAAGACGCCCAGCTACCTCGTCAACGTCGACAACGGTAACGAACTGGTGGGCAGGCTCCCGAAGGTCGCGCCGCCGGTGATCGGCGGATGACCGACGGTCGGTGGCGCCTGACCGCCCTCGAGTTCACGGTCCTGTGGGAGCGATTCGGCCGGGATCGCCTGCCGTACCCGTTCCAGTTCCGCGGCACCGCGGCCACGGACGAGGAGTTCCGGGCGGACCGACGGGCGGCCGCGCAGAGGGTCATCCCGATGCTCGACGAGCGACTGTACGAGGCCTTGGTCGCGCTGGCCGAGCCCGTGGTCCGGATCGAGCTGTGCGGGTTTCGCGGTGCCGGGCTCGAGTCGATGATCCGGATGCACGCCGGGATCGGGCAGTCCGTCGCGGCCGTGGCCGTACAGCTGCCGGGTGCCGACCTGCACGCGGGCGCCGACATCCTGCTGGCATCCGCTCCCGTTGCGCAGGTGGGGACATTTGTGGCCCAATCGATTCCGCCCGTCGCCGCGGGTCGGCGTCGGGGCGTGTCGGTGCCCCGGTCGGTGGCGCCGGCGAGCGGTTCCCTCATGCAGTCGGCGAGCCGGGCGCGCGGGAACGAGGAACGGGACGAGTTCTTCCGGCGCCCGCGCACGGGGCTGGGCGAGATCACGGTCTTCGCGGGCCCCGCCTACGACAACCGTCCGACCGACGACGGACAGGGCTTCCACTGGATGGACTTCGCCGACGACGGGCGCTACCTCGTGCGGGGTTCCGACATCGTGAGCGCGCTGCCCGCTCGCGGCGAGGACATCGCCGCCGAGGTGCAGCGGCTCGTCGGCGTCGCGCGCGCAGGGGCCGTCGGCCGATGAGACCGAGACGGCGCGAACAGGACCGGACCGAGTCGGCCGTCGCGTCGCCGAGCTTCCGGGACCGGTTCATCTGCCTCGAACTGCGCTTCTCGCTGGGAATCGAGGAGACCACCGGGCGTCACTACCTGGCCATTCCCGCGGCCAACGGGGTCGCGGAGGCAGAGGAGTTCTACGAGATCGACGGGCCGACGCACGAGCGTTTCGCCGCAGACCCGGGCTCAGCGGCCGAGTTCATCCGCCGCTGCCGGAACCGGGAGCTGGACGCGCTGCTGATCCTCGACCCGGGGCCGGGCCGCGGCGCATGAGCTCACCAGCGGTTGCGGACCTCCTCCGCGAAGCCGAGCAGGTCCGCGACCTCGATCGTGCTGCCGTCGTCGAGGACGACGTGACCGCTGAATCGCCCGAATACCTGGTGCTGGATGGAGCGCAGGACCAGGAGATCGGTGCTGGCCGCCCGGTCGAGGATCGGCTCGAAGGTCATCTCGAACCGGCCGTCGTTGCTGGTGAAGGTCCACGGTGCGCCGTCGAAGGTGCCCGCCGGGAGGTGGAAGGTCACCTCGTCCAGCTTGTGCGCGCGACCGTCGACGAACACCATGTTCTCGGTGGCCGCGGAGGTGTCGCCGAAACCGTGACCGATGTTGAACCCGAACGGCTTTCCGTCTACGAGCCCGGATGCTGAGCCCCAGTACCAGGTGTTGTCGTAGGTCCAGACGCCGCGGCCCCAGTCGAACACGCCGAACGCCGACCCGGGGTCGAACGCGAACGACCGCCCGCCGACCACGACCTCACCGCTCGCGGCCAGGCAGTTGATCTTCTGGTTGTAGTAGAAGGCCTTGGGCGCCTTGTGGAACGGCGTCGCGACGACCATTCGGTCGGGAGCGGAGTCCGCGGAGCGACCCGAGGACACAGGTGCCGGCTGCGCGAGCAGCAGCTCACCACTGAGCCCGCGACCGTCGTCGAAACCCGGGTGGTCGATCGAGAGCAACCGGCCACCATCGGTGTGCCGGAACGAGATCCGCAGACCCTTGTGCGAGGCAACCACGTCGCCGGCGTCCGCGCTGGCGGGCAGCGCCATCGAGCCCATCGGGAAGGGCAGCATCACGTTCTCGGTCACCTCGGCACGCGCCCCGAGGTCGAGCCACGACACACCGAGCAGGCCCATGTAGCCGTTGTCCGCGACCGTCAGCGCGAGACCGACGTCCTGCGTGAGCACGCAGTAGTAGTCCCACTCCTTGATCCGGAAACGGGGAGCGGCGACGGCCGCCCGGTCGTACCGCCGGGTCTCGGACGTGGACCAGCCCGCCTCGGCGAGCAGGCCGCGCTCGTCGAGCAGCGGGCCCCCGGTCAGCCGGTGCTGCACGGCTAGGTCCGCGAGAAGCGTCCGGGGCTGGCCTGATCGCGCGGTTTGATGATGATCTGGTCGAGGTTCACGTGCGAGGGGCGGGACGCGACGAAACCGATCACCTCGGCTACGTCCGCGGCGACCAGGGGCGTGATGCCCTCGTAGACCTTCTTGGCGCGGTCCTCGTCGCCGTGGAAGCGGACCAGGGAGAACTCGGTCTCCACCGCGCCGGGGGCGATCTCGGTGAGCCGCACCGGCTGGCCGAGCAGTTCGCCGCGCAGCGTCCGGTGCAGCACCGCCTGGGCGTGCTTGGCCGAGGTGTAGCCGGATCCGTTGTCGTAGGCCTCGAACGCGGCGACCGAGGTGATGGTGACGATGAGTCCGTCGCCGGAGGCGATCAGCTTCGGCAGCAGGGCCTTGGTGATCCGCAGGGTGCCGAGGACGTTGGTCTCCCACATCCAGCGCCAGTCGTCCAGGTCCGCCTCGAGGACCGGGGCCAGGCCCTTGGCGCCGCCGGCGTTGTTGACCAACACGTCGACCCGCGGCAGCACCGCGGCGAAGGCGTCCACCGAGTCCTCGTCGGTGACGTCGAGCTCGAGTGCGGTGCCGCCGATGTCCTCGGCCAGCTTCTCCAGGCGGTCGAGCCGCCGCGCGCCGACAACCACGTGAAACCCCTGCGCGGCGAGCGTCCGCGCGGTGGCCTCACCGATTCCGGAGCTCGCTCCCGTGACGACGGCGACTTGTGCATCAGGCGAGATGGTCATGGGCTCAGCCTAGGCGTCTGCGCCGCCCGTGCGCGGTTGGCGGGTCCCTGGACTCGTCAACCGCGCACGGGCAGCGGAGCTGCCTAATCGGCGGCGTACTCGGCCTCGCGTTCGATCCGCTCGATGGCTCCGCCCGGCACCTGGACGGGGCCCGGTGTGTAGGTGACCGCACGCAGTGCGCCGGTGTACCGGAAGGGACCGCGACGCTCGCGCAGATCCCAGGACACCGGGCCGCGGGCGTCCACCCCCACCGAGATGCCGGTCCACGGGGCCATGCCGACCAGCTGCACCTGCCCGAGCAGCTCCCCGGTGGGGGCGCCGTCGATCCGGACGGTGAAGTCCCAGCGGAGCCGCGGGGCGACCGTCGCGGAGACCTCGATCCGGCGGGCGCCCACCGGCACCGGACCGGCGTCGACGGAGGCATACCGGCCGTAGCTGTTCAGCCCGAACACCAGGTGCCCGTCCTCGATGTACAGCAGGTAGCCGCCCTGCGGGTCGCCGTGCGCCACCAGCACGCCCTCGTTGCCCGGCGCGAATCCGGATCCACCCAATTCGGTGGCGATCTCGAAGTCGCGGAAGGCGATCAGCTTCGAGCACCGATAGCGCTCCAGGGGCGGGGTGCCCGCCAGGATCCGGACCGGCCGCGACAGCGCCTGCTCCGCGGGCCTGCGGACGGCGAGCGCGCCGCCGCTCAGCAAGGGGAACACCGTGTTCGCCCATGCCGCCTCGTCCCAGGCCGCAGCCAACTCGTCGACCTTCTCCGGAAACCGGTCCGCCAGGTCGTGTAGTTCGGTCGGGTCGGTCCGAACGTCGAACAGCTGCCAGCGGGGGGCATCCACGTCCGGGCCGGGGTGCAGGGCGAGCAGTTTCCAGCCGTCGCGGTAATAGCCGCGGTTGCCGGTCATCTCGGTGTACTGCTCGGTGTGCGAGGACGCGATGGCACCATCGCGCAGCACCGCGGAGGCGTCCACCCCGTCGAACTCCTTGGCAGGTAGTCCGCCGCGCACGGTCGGGGGGTCGATGCCGACGAGCCCGAGCAGGGTCGGCGCGAGGTCGGTGACGTAGGTGAACTGCTCGCGGATGCCGTTGTCGCCGTCCTGCTTTCGCAGTCCGTCCGGCCACGACAGCACGAACGGCACCCGCACGCCGCCGGCGAAGGACTGTCCCTTGTAGAACCGAAACGGGGTGTTCGACGCCTGCCCCCAGCCCCGCGGATAGTGCACGCCGAGCCTCGCGGTCCCGATCAGTTCCTCGTCGTGCGGAACGTCGCCCACCCAGTCCGGGTCGGTGACGTGGGCGAACTGGGAGAAGTAGGACCGGGTGCCCTCGGGTCCGCCCTCCGCGGTGCCGCCGTTGTCGGAGGTGAACACCACAATGGTGTTGTCGAGTTCACCGAGTTCCTCGATGGTGTCGAGGATCCGCCCGACGCTCTGGTCGACGCTGTCGACCATGCCCGCGTACACCTCCATGTAGCGGGCGAAGCGGCGCTGCTGCTCCGGCATCAGCGAGTCCCATTCGGGCACATCGAATCCGGTCTCGGAGTTGCGGGGCGCCTGCTCGGTCCCCGGAGGGAACAGTCCCTGCGCGAGCTGCGCCGCGAAGCGGCTCTCCCGGAGCGCATCCCAGCCCTCGGCGTAGCGGCCGCGGTACTTCGCGACGTCCGCGGGCTTGGCCTGGAGTGGTCCGTGCATGGCCACGTGCGCGAAGTAGAGGAAGAACGGCCTGTCGGCATCGTGGGCGCGCAGGTCCTTGAGGTAGCCGATGGCCTTGTCCGTCAGATCGTCAGTGAGATAATAGTTTTCGGGGTACTCGTCCACGTCGACGGCGGAGTTGTCCGAGACCAGCTGGTTGGGATAGTAGAAGGAATTGAGGCCCTCAAGGGACCCGTAGTAGCGGTCGAACCCGCGCTGCGTTGGCCAGGAGTCGCGATTCGCGCCGGGGCGGATGTTGGCGTCGCGCACCAGGTGCCACTTGCCGACGGCGTAGGTGGCGTAGCCGCCTGCCCGCAGGATCTCGGGCAAGGTGAGCACGTCGTCGGCCAGTTCGAGGCGCAGACCCGGATAACCGGGATCGGCGTTGGCGACGAAGCCGTAGCCGGCTCGGTGCGGATTGAGCCCGGTGAGCAGCGCCGCGCGCGACGGTGAGCACAGCGGGGTGGTGTGGTAATTCGTCAGCCGCACGCCGGAGGCGGCGAGGCGATCGAGGTTGGGCGTGTCGATCTCGGAGCCGAACGGCCCGATGTCGCTGTAGCCCATGTCGTCGATCAACACGACGACGACATTCGGTGAACCCGGGGCGGCCGAGGGGACGGGCGCCCAGGACGGGGTCGAGTCGTCGGTGGTCCGGCCGATCCGGCCGGTGAACCCCTCGTAGCCCCTGGCGTGCGGCGGGACGGTCATCAGCTCGCGACCCGCACCGGCTGGTCGATGGTCGAGTAGTGCGAGGCGTCGCCGGTGACGATGCGGCTGCGCTCGCCGTGGGTGTTGACCGGGACGTCGCCGGCGAGGGTGATCCGGGTGAGGCGACGGCGCTGCCCGTCGTAATCGCCGACGGCGTAGTGCTGGGTGGCGCGGTTGTCCCAGATCGCGACGTCGCCGTCCTCCCAGTTCCACCGGGTGGTGTTCTCCAGCTTGGTCACGCGCGCCTGCAGCAGCTGGAACAGCGCCTGCGACTCCGCGGTGCCGAAGCCGACGAAGCCCTTGACGAAGTGGCCGAGGAGCAGCGAGCGCTCACCGGTCTCCGGGTGCACGCGCACGACCGGGTGCTGGGTCTCGTAATAGGTGGACTGGAACTCCCGGATGTACTCCTCACCCTTGCCGTCGACGGTCGCGGCGGTGCTCGCGGCGTAGTCGAAGAGATTGGTGTGTGTCGCCCACAGGTTCTCCACCAGGGCCTTGAGCGGTTCGGGCAGGGTGTCGTAGGCGGCGACGGTGGACGCCCAGGTGGTCGAGCCCCCGTAGGAGGGCAGCACGTCGGCCCGCAGGATCGAGGCCTTCGGGATGCGGTCGACGAAGGTGACGTCGGTGTGCCAGCTGCTGGCACTGCCGTACTCGGAGTCGATCGGCAGGACCCGCTCACCGCGGGAGGTGACGGTGGGGTGCGCGGTGGTCGGCTCGCCGAGCAGCTGTGCGAACGCGTACTGGGAGTCCTCGTCGAGGTGCTGCTGGCCGCGGAAGAAGATCACCTTGTGCTCGAGCAGGGCCTGCCGGATCAATGAGACGGTGGCCGGATCGAGGTCGCCGCCGAGGGTGACACCGTCGATGCGGGCGCCGATGTGGGCGCCCAGCTTTGCGACGGAGGCTCCCGTCGCGGTCGTTTGAGTATCGAAATCGATTGACATGATTGGCCTTTCGTAGTCTGACGGGGCTCGCTTTGGTACGTGTGCCAGGCAACCAGTGATGCCGGCGGTGGCCAAGGGTTTCCGTCATGCTGATCGCAACCGTGTTCCGGATCGTCGCCCCGACGGGTATTTCCCCTCGGCTGGTGGAGAATTCGGCGAGGTGTTAGCTTGGCGCCATGAACTCCGGCAGGCTTCACCCGTTGCGGGTCACCTATGTGACCGCCGCACTGGGCTCACGCCTGCCCCTGGCGCGGGAACTCTGTTGTTCCCCTCGCGGTATCTCTCGCTAGTCCGCGCTGCCACTTCCTCGTATCTCGACGCCTGATCCCGGACGCCCCTGTGGGGCGTCACGGCGGTCGGTCTCGCGCCGTTTGACCTGGTCAGCGCTCGCCCACACCGTGCAGGTCTGTCCCCCGCCGGGGACGAAGCGCAAGGAATTCGCGTGTCCATCACCAGTTTGTCGTCCGCGGCCGTCCTCACCCGGCCGATCGCCCGTACCCCCACAACCCGCGCCCAGATCGTGCCGCCGGAACTGCGCGTCGCGGACGCCCCCGCCGCGGCCGTGTTCCGGGTGGCCTGCGCCCGCGGGCCGATCGCCCGTGACATCGCGGCCAAGATCACCGGCCTGTCCACCGCCACGGTGAACCGCCAGGTCTCGGCGCTGCTCGCCGAGGGCCTGCTGCGTGAGCGCGCGGATCTCACCGCGTCGGGAGCGGTGGGTCGACCCAGGGTGCCGTTCGAGGTCAACCACGAGCCCTACCTCACCATCGGTATCCACATCGGTGCGGTGGTGACCGGGATCGTCGCCAGTGACCTGCGGGGGAAGATCCTCGGCTCCGTCGAGGTGCCGACACCGGCAGGCCCGCAGGATCGGGCGCTCTCCCAGATCTCTCGCAGCGCAAAGCTGTTCGCCTCCAGATGGCATCGACGCCGGCCCCTGTGGGTCGGGGTGGCGCTCGGTGGCCGAGTGGACGCGACCACCGGCCGTGTCGACCACCCGCGGCTCGGCTGGCTTGGCGCCCCCGTCGGCGCGATCATCGGCGAAGGGTTGGGGCTGCCGGTGTCGGTCGCCGCGCACGTCGAGGCGATGGCGGCGTCGGAGCTGCTGCTCGCGCCGCAGCGCCCCGGTGACAGCGGAACCGAGGGGACCAGCCTCTACTTTTACGCCCGCGAGACGGCGGGGGTCGCCGTCACCATCGATGGCCGGGTGCACACGCCCTCATCCGGCCCCGGCTCGATCGTGCACCTGTCCACCGGTTCCTCGGCGCTGTGCGCCTGCGGTGCCAGGGGCTGCCTCGAGGCCACGGTCAGCGACCGCGCCACCATCGCCGCGGCGAAGGAGGCCGGCATCCTCACCGAGACCGATGAACGTCCCGCCATCGCCGCCGTCTACCGGGCTGCGGCCGCGGGTTCCATTCCGGCGCACGAACTCCTGGTTGAGCGCGCCCGGGTGCTCGGCCGCACCGTGGCGATGCTGCGTGACCTGTTCAACCCGGACCGGGTGATCCTCGGCGGCCAGGCCTTCACCGAGTACCCCGCCGGAATCCCGCACGTCGCCGAGGCGTTCGCGCGCACGTCGAGCCTGGCCCGCAAGGACATCCGGATCACCGGCTTCGGTAACCGCGTCCAGGAGTTCGCGGCAGGCGTGGTCTCGCTCAGCACCCTCTACTCAGATCCACTCACCTCCATTCGAAGGGTTGTCTCCCAGTGAGCTCCTCAGTCAACCGGTCGATCGTCGATCGTCGTACCTTCTTCCGCGGCGCGGGCCTGACCGCCGCCGCCATCTTCGGGACCGGGCTGCTGGGGGCCTGCTCCTCCGCGGTCGACGAGCAGAGGGCGGGGGCGGCCACGGGCGCGTCCGGCGCACCGGTCCGAGGTGGCACCCTCAAGACGGGCATCCCCGCGGACGTGATCCCGGCGACGTTCCTGACCAACACCAGCGGCGCCACCACCGTGATCGGGCTGGCGTACGACACCCTCGTCCGCTATCCGCACGACAAGGTGGAGCCGCAACCACGGCTGGCGAAGTCGTGGCAGCTCGCCGCCGACGGGCTGTCGCTGTCCCTGGAGCTGCGCGACGACGTCACCTTCCACAGCGGGCGCCCGTTCACCTCGAAGGACGCGGAGTTCTCCCTCCGCACCTACGCGGATCCCAAGTGGACCGCTCAGCTGCGCAGCACCGCGGCCGCGATCACGGCGTTCGACAGCAGCGACCCGCACCGCCTGGTGCTGACGCTGGCGCATCCGCTCGGGAACGTCTTCGACCTGCTCGACACCGTGCCGATCCTCGACAGCGAGTCCATCGACAAGCTCGCCGCCGGTGATGCCTTCATCGGCACCGGGCCGTTCAAGTTGGTCTCGCGCACACCCAACAGCGCGCTGGTGTTCGAGCGTAACGAGCACTACTGGATCCCGGACCGACCCTTCCTGGACCGGGTGGAGGTCTCGGTGATCCCCGACTCGCAGGCGCTGCTCAGCTCGCTCAAGTCCGGCCAGGTCGCGGTTGCGGGCGGGCTGAACTACCGCGACACCGAAACCCTCGGCGAGACAGCGGGATTCCAGGCGGTGTCGCTGGAGGGGGCCGAACTGCAGGTGTACGTGGGGGCGAACGTCACCCACCCGGCGCTCGCCGATGTCCGGGTGCGGCAGGCGATCGCGTACGCGATCGACCGGGACCGGGTGATCTCGGAGGTGTTCCGCGGCTCCGGCTACCCGGTGAACCTGCCGTGGCCCAAGAGCTCGCCCGCCTACGACGAGGCGAGGAACACGACCTTCACCCGGGACGCGACCAAGGCGCGGGCCATCCTGGCCGGGTCGGGGATCGCTGTCCCGACCCTGCCCCTGACCTACCAGGCCGGGAATCCCTTCTACGAGGCGACCGCGCAGATCGTGCAGGCGAACCTCGCCGAGATCGGCATCCCGGTCGAGCTCGACCCGCAGGAGGGCGCGACCTTCATCAAGGCGCTGATCGGTGGCACCATCCCGGCCCTGTGGGTGACGTTCCATTCGTGGGCCCAGTACGTTCCGTCCACGCTCACCATCAGTGCGTACCCGTTCAACGCGCTCAAGAACTCCTCGCACTACGAGAGCCCGGCCTACGTCGACGCCGCGGGCGCGGCATGGCGGGTCACGGACGGCACCGGCGCGGAGGCGAAGGACAGGTACCGGGCGGTGAGCGACCAACTGCTCGACGGGCTGTTCCTTGTGGAGATCGGCGTGGTGCTCAACCAACTCGCCGCGGCGCAGCGGGTGCAGGGCATCGACTGGACCAAACGCTCCGAGATCGTCTACACGGACACCTATCTGGCCTGACGGCCCCGACCGAGAGGAGCCCGCACCATGGTGCGATACCTCGCGCGCCGGCTGCCGTCGGCCGTGGCGGTGCTGCTGCTGGCCTCACTGCTGATCTTCTTCGTACTGCGGCTGGTCCCCGGCGATCCGGCGAGTAGCCTGGCCGGCCCGGATGCCTCCGCGGAATCGATTGCCGCGATCAGGCATTCGCTCGGATTGGACCGGTCGATCCCGGCCCAGTACGTGTCCTGGATCGGCTCGGTGCTCACCTTCGACCTGGGCAGGTCGTACGTGATCGGTGGCCAGATCTCCGATCTGGTCCTCTCCGGACTGGTCAACACCGTCGTCCTCGCGGTGACCGCGCTGGTGCTCGCCGTGCTGGTCAGCCTGGTCCTCAGCGTCGCGGCGGTGGTATGGCCGAAGCGCTGGCTGACCAGCGCGGTCGCCGGGTTCAACACCGTGGCGGTGGCGCTGCCGCCCTTCGTCAGCGGGGTGCTGCTGGTCCTGGTGTTCGCGGTGCTCGTTCCGGTGCTCCCCTCGGGTGGGGTTCCCCCGCAGGGGTTCTGGGTCAGGCCCGATATCTCGGCGCAGTACCTGCTGCTGCCCGCCGTGTGCCTGGCCCTGCCGGTGGCAGCCGCCCTGACCCGGTTCCTGACCGAGTCGCTGCGCACCGAGCTGAATCAGCCGTACGTGCTGACCGCACGGGCGCTCGGCGTCACGCGGTGGAATCTCGTCACCCGCAGCGCACTGCGCAACGCACTCCCCACCATGGTGACCGCGCTGGGTCTGCAGACCGGGCAGCTGCTCGGTGGTGCGGTGCTGGTCGAGGCGATCTTCGCCTGGCCAGGGATCGGGCAGCTCATCGAACAGGGCATCAGCCGCCGCGACTACCCGGTGGTCCAGGTGCTGCTGCTGCTCTCGGTCTCGGTGTTCGTGCTCGTCCAGCTGGTGACCGATGTCGTGCACGCCTACCTGGATCCGCGGATCCGGATCGGGGGAACCTCATGAGCGTCACCCCGATCGAGGACCCGGCGGTAGCCGACCGGTCACTGCCCGAGCCGGCGCCCGCGCGCGGACACCCCGCGTGGGACGCGCTGACCCACGGGCAGGGACTGCTCGGCCTGCTGCTGGTGGTCGCGGTGGCGGCGGCGGGACTGCTGGCCCACTGGATCGCACCCTTCGGGCCGAACGAGCAGATCGCCGGGGCGAACCTCCTCGGCCCCGGCGCCGAGCACTGGTTCGGCACCGATCAGGTGAACCGGGACGTCTACTCACGGGTGCTGCACGGCATCCGGATCAACCTCGAGATCATCGTGATCGCGGTGCCGATCGGGGCGCTGGTCGGCGCGCTGCTGGGTCTGGCGTCGAGCCTGCACCCGGTGACGGACGTGATCGCCCAGCGCGCCTTCGACGTGGTGCTCGCGTTTCCCGCGCTGATCCTGGCGATCGCGCTGGCCGCGATCGTGGGACCCGGAGCGGTGACGGTCATCGTGGTCATCGTGGTCGTAGAGATCCCGATCTTCGGCCGGATGACCCGCACCCAGGTGCTGCGGATCCGGGAGTTGCCGTACGTCGAGTCGGCGGAGGTGATCGGGGCCGGTCGGTGGTGGGTGCTGCGCACCCACGTGCTGCCGAACGCGCTGGAGCCGCTGGCCGTGCAGCTGGCGCTGTCCATGTCGGTTGCGGTGTTCGTGGAGTCCGCGATGAGCTTCGTCGGCATCGGCGTCCGGCCACCCGAACCCTCGCTCGGGTCGATCATCGCCGACTCCGTGCCCAATCTCGATGCCAACCCGGCCTTCGCCATCGGCCCGCTGGTGGTGGTGGCGGCGCTGGTGCTCGGATTCCTGCTCATCGCCCAGGCGCTCGGATCCGCGCGCCGGGCCTGACACGCCACGACATCTCAGGAGTAGACGATGACCCAGACAGGCCCGATCCTCGAAATCGAGGACCTGAGCATCCGTTTCGGCGCGACCGGTGACCCGGTGGTGGACGGGCTGAACCTGACCGTCGGCCGCGGTGAGATCCTCGCGCTGGTCGGTGAATCCGGTTCCGGAAAGTCGATGACCGCGAAGGCGGTGCTCGGGCTGCTGCCCGACACCGCCGAGGCGAGCGGGTCGATCCGGCTCGGCGGCACCCAGGTGGTCGGGGCGGGGGAGGGCACGCTCGCCCAGCTGCGCGGGACCCGGGCGGCGATGGTGTTCCAGGAGCCGCAGACGGCGCTGAACCCGGTGCAGAAGGTGGGCTGGCAGATCGCGCAGGCCCTGCGGGCACACGGGAAGGTCGGCCGGGGAGAGGCCAGGGCGCGGGCCGTCGAACTGCTTCGCCTGGTGGAGATCCCGGATCCGGAACGGCGGGTGGACTGGTATCCGCACCAGCTGTCCGGCGGTCAGAAGCAGCGGGTCGTGATCGCCCTGGCACTGTCCGGCGACCCGGACCTCCTGATCGCGGACGAACCGACGACCGCGCTGGACGTGACGGTGCAGGCGGAGATCCTGGACCTGCTGCGCGGCCTGCGCACCGAGCGGGGTGCGGCGATCCTGCTCATCACCCACAACATGGGGGTGGTCGCCGACATCGCGGACCGGGTGGCGGTGATGCGCCGCGGCGAGCTGGTCGAGGAGAGCGGCGTGCACGAGCTGTTCTCGGCGCCGCGGGAGAAGTACACGACGCAGCTGCTCGCGGCGGTGCCGCGGCTCGGGGACACCGCGGGCCCGGTCGGTACGGTGCCCGCCGAGCCGGTCCTGGTGGTGCGCGACCTGGACGTGGTGTATCCGGCGAGGCTGGGCAACAAGGAGTTCCACGCACTGCGCGGCGTGGGGCTCGAGGTCGGCGCGGGTGAGGTGCTGGGTCTGGTCGGCGAGTCGGGCTCTGGCAAGACGACCCTGGGGCGAGCGGCGCTGGGCGTGGTGCGGGCCACCGCCGGGTCGGTCGTGTTCGACGGGACGGATCTCGGCACCGTGTCCCGCAGGGACCTCCGTGGCCTGCGAAAGGGGGTGGCGCTGGTGCACCAGGACCCGGCGGCATCGCTGGACCCACGCCGGAGCATCGGGGATTCCGTCGCGGAGCCGCTGGTCGTGCATCGAGCGGCCTCCGGCGCCCTGCTGCGCGCGCGGGTGGGCGATCTGCTCGAAGCGGTGCGACTGCCGCGCGCGTTCGCGGACCGGCGGCCTGCCGAACTGTCCGGCGGTCAACGACAGCGGGTTGCGCTCGCGAGGGCCCTGGTGCTGGCGCCGCGGCTACTGGTCGCGGACGAGCCGACCAGTGCCCTCGACGTGTCCGTGCAGTCGGAGATTCTCGACCTGTTCGCGGACCTGCGCGAGGAGTTCCGGTTCGCCTGCCTGTTCATCAGCCACGACCTCGCGGTCGTGAACCGGGTGGCGGACAGGGTCGCCGTGCTCCGTGGTGGTGAACTGGTCGAGATCGGTTCAACGGCAAGCGTGTTCGGCGACCCCCAGCAGGACTACACCCGCGGGTTGCTCGGCGCGGTGCCGGTGCCTGACCCGGTGGAGCAGCGTCGTCGCCGGGAAGACCGGGTGGCGTCCGGCCCGCGACCGGTGAAAGTGCTGTCGGCGGCCAGCTGAGTCGCGCGATCGCCGGTTACCGGGCGCACGGTGGCGCGTCGGTGGCCTCCGGCGCGGCGCCGCGCCGGTCCGCCTCGGCCCGGGCGCGCGTCAGCCCGCCGTGCTCCAGCGCAGCCACGGCCGACTCGCCGGACCAGACCGTTCGGTGCCCGTGGCGGACCGTCACCGACATCCGCGCACCCAGATGTTCCAGCGCGCCGGGGACGTTACGCCGCTCGGCGGGCAGCGGAACCGGTAGGACGTGGGCGTCGCCGATCGCCCCGTGACCCTCGATGTCCACGCTCCAGCGCGGGCTCCGGCCGCGGAGCGTCCACTGCTCGTCGGTCACCTGGGCCCGGACAGGGGAGACCACCGGATCGCCGAGCCGAAGCACACGGCCGTCCGGCAGTCGCACAACGATCAGGGTGATCTCGGTGCGCAGCGTTCCGGCTTGGACCTCGGCGCCACCGAACGCCACGCACGCTGCCGCTTCGGCGAATCCCTGGGCCTGGCCCCACCACCAGGAGTCGGGGAATCCGCCTCGGCCCCAGTTCTTCTCGGCGTATACCTGAGCCCCGGTGAGGTCCCAGTCCTCGCCGCCGAGCACCGCGGTTCCCTCGGCGCGCCCGCCGAGCAGCCAGGGGTGCCAATACTGGTTGAGCGCCGGGATCGTCTGGAGGACACCCGAACCGCCGAATGCGCGCCGCGGCCAGGGCATCGGATGGGTGATTCGCACGTCGAGCCTGGCGTCGGGACCGAGGTCCACCCGCAGCCGGTCGGGCTCGCCGCGGAACGCCTCCCCGGCGACGGCGCCGAGCCGATGGGGGTCGGCGACCGCGACCGGATGCGCGGCGGTCCGCAGGAAACCGCCCGGGTGCGCGGCCAGACCCAGGGTGGCCCAGTTGCCGTCGGCGGCCCGGTTGATCCCGCACAGTGCGATCACGACCCGGCCCGACTCCGGCTGGGTGAACCGCCAGAAGTAGCCCTCCATGGCGACGCCGTGGGCGGCCAGCGGATCGCCGAACGGCAGGTCGGCCCCGGTGGCGCGGTAGGCGTCGAGCAAGCGCGACATCGCCCAACGGTAGCCGGGACCGGCCCGATCAATGGGCGGGTTGCGGCTCAGAAGCCGGAGTCACCCACGACGGCGTGCGACTGGGTGACCTGGGAGACGAGCCTGCCGTCGTCGTCGGTGAGGTCGATCGAGACCAGGATCGTCTTGCGGCCGACGTGCAACGGGCGGGCCGCGGCGGTGACGATGCCGCGGCGTACCTGCCGCGCGTACACCGCGTTCGAGGCCGTCGTGACCCGCGCGGCGCCCGACGGGATGTTGAGGAACGCGGACACGGCGCCGACGCTGTCCGCGAGGGTGGTCAGCGCCCCGCCGTGCATGATGTGGTCCGCGGTGGTCAGGTCCTCGCTCCACGCCAGTCGGCCCACGACCTCGCCAGGGGTCGCCGAGACCAGCTCGATTCCCGACTTCACCGCGAACGGCATGGTTGCCAGCAGCTCGTCAAGCTCCATGGCTCGATGCTAGACCCGACGGCCACCCGGGATGTGGCGATACGGTGATGCCGTGAGCACTCTCGAGGAGCGTCTCGACCCCTGGATCGCCCCGCATCTGACCACCTCCGCCCTGCTCGTGGTCGATACCCAACGCGACTTCGTCGACGGCGGATCGAGCCCGATCCCCGGCACCACGCAGGTCCTGCCCGCGATCGCGCGGCTGCTCGAGGCCTATCGGGCCGCGGGACGCCCGATCGTGCACATCGTCCGGCTCTATGCGGGCGACGACGTCGACCTCGTCAGGCGGTCCGCCATCGCCTCGGGCGCGCAGATGGCGAGCCCGGGCACCGTGGGGTCGCAGATCGTCCCCGAGTTCGGCGCCCCGGACCTCGACCCGGACCTGCTCCTGGGTGGCGGGCTGCAGCAGGTCGCGCCGGCCGAGGTCGTGCTGTTCAAGCCGCGCTGGAGCGCGTTCCATCGGACGGAGCTCGAGTCGCACCTGCGTGAGCGCGGCGTCGACACCGTGGTGGTGGCGGGCTGCAACTACCCGAACTGCCCGCGGGCCACCATCGTCGACGCGAGCGAACGCGACCTCCGGGTGCTCATCGCGGCCGACGCGATCTCGGGCGTCGACGACCGCCACCTCGAGGAGGCCGGGCGGATCGGCGCGGTGCACGCCACGGCGGCGGAGATCGTCGCGGCGCTGGGCTGAGGTCGATCAGCGGCTCGCCTGCGACGCGGCAGCGGTGGCGCCGAGGTCGGCCAGCGTGAGCGGATGCGCGGGCGGGCCGTCGAGGATCACGGTGCTGTCGACGGTGAGCTCCGCGTCGACGTGCAGCAGCTCGCCGGACGCGAGCGGCCGCCACGCGGGGTTCTCGTCCATCCACTCGCTGGCCACCACCACCGCGGGCGCCGTGGCCAATTCGCCCGACCGGACCCGGACAGTGCCCGCCGGGCTTGCGTGCTCGAGGTGCCGGCCCGTGTCCGGTGCGCGGCTGAGCACCAGGAGCTGGTGGGTGTCGGGGTAGCGCAGCGCCCACAGCTCCGTCGGGGTGGTCAGCACGATGTTGATGGCGAAGATCGGCAGGTGCTCGGCGACCCAGCGGGCGGCCTCGGTGATGCCTGCGGTGACGTCGCCGCCGTGGCCGTCGATGTGCTTGGTGATCAACGCGAAGAAGCGCTCGGAGTCGGTCTCGCCGGCGACCGCCGATCGGTACGGCCCGAGCTCCTCGTCCAGCCCGGGCAGGTCCTCGATCACGCCGTTGTGCGCGAAGATGCGCCCGCTCAGGCTGAACGGGTGGGTGTTGACCATCGCGAGCCCGCCGGTGGAGGCGTGCCGGATGTGGGCGACGAAGGTCTCGGATCGGCGTTCCCTCGCCTCCGTCGCGAAGCTCGCGTCCGCGTAGGCGGGCAGCGGCTGCTTCTCGACGAGCGGTTCGCCGTCGGCGGTGAAGGTGCCGAGGCCGGTGCCATCGGGATCGCGTCGGCTCTGCACGGCCAGACTGTCCGCTGCGTCGAGCAGCCAGAACGTGGCCGTGACCCGTGACGGTGCGCTGGTCATCCCGAACAAGCGGCACATGAACTGAGTATGCGCTTCGCTCCTGTGAGCGAATTTCACCCCGACCGGGGTGAAATTCGCTCACAGGAGCCGGAGGCGCAGAATGGCCGGCATGGCTATCCGGGAAACCGTCAGCGTCGACGGCACGTCCATCGTCTACCGCGTCGAGGGCGACGCCGCCGCGCGTCCGCTGGTGCTGTTGCACGGCTGGGCGCAGTCGCTGCGGTGCTGGGGCGACGGCGTGCTCGACGCTCTGGCCGCCGAGTACCGCGTGATCGCCGTCGACCTGCGCGGTCACGGCTACTCCGGCGCGCCGGCCGACGGCTACGACGACCCGAAGATCTGGGCGTCGGACGTCGAGGCGGTGCTCGCCGCCGAGCGCATCGAGTCCGGCGCGGTGCTGCTGGGCTGGTCCTACGGCGGTCTGGTGATCTGCGACTACCTCGCCGAGTTCGGTGAGGCCGCGGTGGACGCGATCGTGCTGGTCGGCGCCATCACCAGCATCGGGCCCGGGCAGAAGGGCGGCCGCGTCGGATCGTCGATGCGCGCGGCCATCCCGGCCGCGATGTCCGAGGATCCGCGCGAGTCGATCCGCGCGCTCGGCAGCTTCGGCACCGCCCTGACCGGCCCGGCCGAGGGCAAGGGCGTCGCCTCGCAGGCGCTGTTCGGGGCCAGCCTGTCGACGCCGCCTCGGGTGCGCGCGGCGCTGTTCAACCGCGCGGTCGGGCACGACGAGTTGCTCGCGGGCCTCACCGTCCCCGCGCTGATCCTGCACGGCACCGCGGACACCGTCGTCGACGTCTCCGCTGCCAGGCATGCGGCCGGGCTGATCCCGGCCGCCACTGCGTCGTACTGGGAAGGCTGCGACCACGGGCCGTTCGTCGAGGACCCGAAACGCTTCGTCGCCGAGGTCAGCGAGTTCGTCGACGGGCTGTGACGGGGCCAGGGGGCGCGACCGAGGGCACTGACGGCCGGGTCGCCGCCGACGTCCTCAGGTCGGCTTCGTCGCGCGTGATCGCCACAGGGCAAGATGGAGCCGTGACCCCAGCGCAGAACCACCGGTTGCGGAGGGTGGCCGTTCTCTCGGTCCACACCTCTCCATTGGCGCAGCCGGGGACCGGTGACGCGGGTGGCATGAACGTGTACGTGCTCCAGACCGCGCTGCAGCTCGCCCGCCGCGGGGTGGAGGTGGAGATCTTCACCAGGGCCACCTCCTCCGCGGACGCACCGGTGGTCGAGGCCGCGCCTGGGGTGCTGGTCCGCAACGTCGTCGCGGGCCCGTTCGAGGGTCTCGACAAGCACGACCTGCCCACCCAGCTGTGCGCGTTCGCGGCCGGGGTGCTGCGCGAGGAGGCGCACCACGAGCCGGGTCACTACGACCTGGTGCACTCGCACTACTGGCTCTCCGGCCAGGTCGGTTGGCTGGCCCGCGACCGCTGGGGCGTCCCGCTGGTGCACACCGCGCACACCCTGGCCGCAGTCAAGAACGCCGCCCTTGCGGACGGCGACGTCCCGGAGCCGGCCGCGCGCCAGATCGGCGAGCAACAGGTGGTGGCCGAGGCCGATCGCCTGATCACCAACACCGCCGACGAGTCCACGCAGCTGATCGACATCTACGGCGCGGACGCGGGCAAGATCGACGTGGTGGCCCCCGGTGCGGACCTGTCCCGGTACCGGCCGGGTGATCGCGCGGCGGCACGGGCGGAGCTTGGGCTGAACCCGAACGAGCTGATCGTGACCTTCGTCGGCCGGATCCAGCCGCTCAAGGCGCCGGACGTGCTGCTGCGCGCCGCGGCCGAGCTGATTGAGCGCGAGCCGGCGCTGCCGCTGCGGATCGTGGTCGTCGGCGGGCCCTCGGGCACCGGGCTGGACCGGCCCGATTCGCTGATCGACCTGGCCGCCTCGCTGGGCATCACCGCCCGGGTCACCTTCCTTCCGCCGCAGCCGCCCGAGCGACTCGCGCAGGTGTACCGCGCGGCGGATCTGGTTGCGGTGCCGAGCTATTCGGAGTCCTTCGGGCTGGTCGCGATCGAGGCGCAGGCCTGCGGGACGCCGGTCGTCGCGGCCGACGTCGGGGGACTGGGGGTCGCCGTGCGGTCCGGCAAGACCGGGCTGTTGGTGCCAGGTCACCGCACCGACGACTGGGCCGATGCCCTGCACTCGCTGCTCGCGGATCCCGGCCGGCTGGCCGAGATGGCGCGCCGCGCGCCGCTGCACGCGGAGGACTTCTCCTGGGAGCACACCGCCGACGGGCTGCTCCAGAGCTACAAGCGGGCGAACGCCAGCTACCGCAGGCTGCCCGAACACGCGCCGCGCCGCGGCCGCGGATTGTGGAAGCTGCGCCGAATGGGGGGAGTGCGGGCGTGACCGACATCGCGAAGCTCATCGACGCCGAACTGGCCGAGCGGGAGCTCGAGTACACCCGCAAGGGCGAGGGCCAGTTCGTCGTCGAACTGCCCGGCGAGCGCAAGCTCAAGACCACCTGCCTGCTCACCGTCGGCGCGCACGGCGTCCGGGTCGAGGCCTTCGTCTGCCGCAAACCCGACGAGAACTTCGAGGGCGTCTACCGGTTCCTGCTCCGCCGCAACCGCAGGCTGTACGGGGTGAGCTACACGATCGACAAGATCGGCGACATCTACCTGCTCGGCCAGATCTCCACCCACGCCGTCACCGGGTCGGAACTGGACCGGGTGCTCGGCCAGGTGCTCGAGGCCGCGGACGGTGACTTCAACACCCTGCTCGAGCTCGGTTTCGCCACGTCGATTCGGCGGGAGTGGGACTGGCGGGTCTCGCGCGGTGAGTCGCTCGCGAACCTGCAGCCGTTCGTCCACCTGATGTCCGCTGACCAGGTCAGGGCGGCCGACGCCGACTGAGGCGGGGAGCCGCGGTTCGGGGTAGGGTTTCGGCGATTCTGTGACGGCTGTCACAGGTGTGATAACTGTTTCCATCTGTCACAGTTACCTGGTTCGTCAACCCTGTCGCCGCACCACTCGAGGAGAGGCCCCCGTGAGCTTCAAGAGCCCCTATCCCGACGTCGAGATCCCGAACCTGAGCGTCTACGACTTCCTGTTCGGTCAGGTCTCGGACGCCGACCTGGACCGACCCGCGCTCATAGACGGCGGCTCGGGCGCGGAGACCACCTACCGCGCGCTCATCGGTCAGGTCGACGCCGTCGCGGGCGCGCTGGCGGCGCGCGGCCTGGCCGTCGGCGACGTCGCCGCGCTGCATTCGCCGAACGTCCCGGCGTTCGCGTCCGTGTTGCACGGCATCCTGCGTGCGGGCGGCACGGCCACCACGATCAACGCCCTCTACAACACCGAGGACATCGCCAAGCAGCTCACCGACTCCAAGGCGACCTTCCTCTTCACCGTGTCGCCGCTGCTGCCGCAGGCGCGGGCGGCCGCCGCGCAGGTCGGCATCCCCGCCGACCGGGTCATCGTGCTCGACGGTGCCGAGGGGCACCCGTCGCTGCGGGACCTGCTCACCCAGGGCGCCCCGGCACCCGAGGTCAGCTTCGACCCGGCGACCCACCTCGCGGTGCTGCCGTACTCGTCGGGCACCACCGGCCGCCCCAAGGGCGTGATGCTGACCCACAGGAACCTGGTGGCGAACGTCTGCCAGATCCACCCGCGGATGGGCATCAGCGCCGACGACCGGATCCTGGCCGTGCTGCCCTTCTTCCACATCTACGGACTCACCGTGCTGCTCAACGCGGCGCTGTTCGAGCGGGCCACCCTGGTCACGATGCCGAAGTTCGACCTCGTCGAGTTCCTGCGCAACGCCTCCGAGCGCAAGTGCACCTACATCTTCGTGGCGCCGCCGGTGGCGGTCGCGCTCGCCAAGCATCCGCTCGTCGACCAGTACGACCTCTCCTCCGTGCACACCATCTTCTCCGGTGCGGCGCCGCTCGACGAGGAGTTGGGCAAGGCGGTGGCGAACCGGCTGAACTGCCGCGTCCGCCAGGGCTACGGCATGAGCGAGCTGAGCCCCGTCAGCCATGCGATCGCGCTCGAGGACGACCACGTCCCTCTCAGCTCGGTCGGCAAGCCGATCGCGAACACCGAGAACAAGCTCGTCGACCCGGCCACCGGCGAGGAGGTCGACCTCCCGACGACGGGCGTCAGCGCGCCGGGCGAGCTGTGGGTGAAGGGCCCGAACGTGATGGTCGGCTACCTCGGCAACGACACCGCGACCGCCGAGACCCTCGACGCGGACGGCTACCTGCACACCGGTGACATCGCCACCGTCGATGCGGAGGGCGTCGTGTACATCGTCGACCGGCTCAAGGAGCTGATCAAGTACAAGGGCTACCAGGTGCCGCCCGCCGAGCTGGAGGCGTTGCTGCTCACCCACCCGCAGATCGCCGACGCGGCGGTGATCGGCGTGCTCGACGAAGAGGGCGAGGAGGTCCCGAAGGCGTTCGTCGTCCGTCAGCCCGATGCCGAGCTCTCCGGGGACGAGATCATCGCGTTCGTCGCCGAGCGGGTCTCGCCCCACAAGAAGGTTCGCATCGTGGAGTTCATCGACCTGGTGCCGAAGTCGGCGGCGGGCAAAATCCTCCGCAAGGACCTTCGTGCGAGCGAAGCGACGCGGGGTTAGGCGCAGCGCGAGCCTGGCGACGCGGGGTTAGGCGCAGCGCGAGCGAGGCGTCGCGAGGCTAGGGGCTTCGATCGTCGCGACATGCGCGCGGTGGCACTCGGTGCCGCCGCGCGCATGTCGCATTCTCGGGTCCGGCTAGCTCCCGCCGGAGGGCGCGGTCATCTCGAGCCGGACGCCGAGGAGCCGGACCTCGCGACCCGGATCGAGTCGCCCGGTCAGCGCCGCGGCGGCGTCCGCGATGACCGCCGGATCCAGCGTCGGCTCGGCCAGCGGCGCACCGGTGGTGTGGGTGTCGAACGGCGCGTACCGAACCTTCAGCGTGATCCGGACCGCCGCTCGCCCCTCCGCCCGCAGGTCCTCGGCCACCCGCTCGGCGAGCAGCCGCACCTCGGCCGCCACCTGCGCGGGGTCGGTGAGATTGTGCTGAAAGGTCGTCTCGCGGCCGTGGCCGCGCGCGACCCAGGGTTCCGCGGTGACCGTCTCGCCGCCGAGGCCGCGGCCGAGCCGGTGCAGCCACGGTCCGGTGGTCGGGCCCAAGGCGGAGGCAAGCTCGCCGTCGGTGGCGTCGGCCAGCTCGCGGACGGTGTGGATACCGAGGGCGGCAAGCTTTTTCGCGGTCTTGCTCCCGATTCCCCACAGGGCGTCCGTGGCTCGGTCGCCCATCACGTCGAACCAGTTGTCCGCGGTGAGCAGGTACACGCCCCGCGGCTTGCCGAAGCCGGTCGCGATCTTGGCGCGCAGCTTGTTGTCGCCGATACCGACCGAGCAGTGCAGCTCGGTGGCTGCGAGCACGGCGGACTGGGCGGCGCGGGCGAAGCCGACCGGATCCTTGGTGGCGACGCCGAGGAACGCTTCGTCCCAGCCCAGCACCTCGACGACCGCGTCCAGCCCGCGCAGGGTGTCCATCACCCGCTGTGAGGCGGCGGTGTACGCCTCGCCGTCCACGGGGAGGAACACCGCGTCGGTGACCTCGCGCGTGGCGAGCCTGCGCGCGGCGACCCGCAGCGGCATCCCCGAACCGATCCCGAACTCGCGGGCCTCGTACGAGGCCGTGGAGACCACGCCGCGTTCGGTGGGGTCGCCGCGCCCGCCGACGATCACCGGCCGGCCACGTAGTTCCGGCCGTCGCAGGACCTCGACGGCGGCGACGAATTGGTCGAGGTCGACGTGCAGCACCCACCGGTCGCGTGTGCCCATTCACTCAGTCTGCGTCCGGAGCCTTCCCCGTGTGGGGCGCATGTCAGGATTGTGGGCATGAGTACCGGAACCCTTGTGCTGCTCCGCCACGGCGAGAGCGAATGGAACGCCATGAACCTGTTCACCGGCTGGGTGGACGTGCCGCTCACCGACAAGGGCATCGGTGAGGGCAAGCGGGCGGGTCAGCTCCTCAAGGAGCACGACGTGCTGCCCGACGTGCTGTACACGTCCCTGCTCCGCCGCGCGATCAGCACCGCGAACATCGCCCTCGACGCCGCCGACCGGCACTGGATCCCGGTCGTGCGCGACTGGCGTCTCAACGAGCGGCACTACGGCGCACTGCAGGGCAAGAACAAGGCCCAGACCAAGGCCGAGTACGGCGACGACCAGTTCATGCTGTGGCGTCGCAGCTACGACACCCCGCCGCCGCCGATCGCGGCGGGCACCGAGTACAGCCAGGACGCCGACCCGCGCTACGCGGGCCTCGACGAGGTCCCGCTGACCGAGTGCCTGCTCGACGTGGTCAAGCGCCTCATCCCGTACTGGGAGGAGACGATCTCCGCGGACCTCAAGGCGGGCAAGACCGTCCTGGTCACCGCGCACGGCAACTCGCTGCGCGCCCTGGTCAAGCACCTGGACGGCATCTCCGACGAGGACATCGCCGGGCTGAACATCCCGACCGGCATCCCGCTGCGCTACGACCTCGAGGTCGCGGCGGACGGCAGCCTCACCCCGCTCAACCGGGGCGGCACCTACCTCGACCCGGAGGCCGCCGCCGCCGGCGCCGCCGCGGTCGCCAGCCAGGGCGCGAAGTAGCGGTTCCGATGTCGGCCCGGGTCCCTCTCCGACGAGGGGGCCCGGGCCAACGCCGGAGCGGAGCCGGCGGAGCGACCAAACATCGGGTGAACGGCCGGAAAACGGGGCGCCGCGGGGCCATGACGTGCGGTGAAATGCCTCCACCCTGCGTCCGCCAGGCTTTAGGCGACCGTACGATTGCGCTGTGAGTGTTGTTCAGGCCGTCCTCCTGGCCGTGGTCGCCGCGTTCGGCGGATACCTGGTCGGCGGGGTACTGGTCCCGTTCCTGAAGAACCGATTCTCCAGGCGCGAAGCCGAACAGGCCGGCCTGACCATGTCCCAGGTCCTCGACCTGATCGTGCTCGCCTCACACAGCGGCATCGCGGTGGTGGACCGGTTCCACGACGTGGTGCTCTTCAACCCGCGCGCCGAGGAACTGGGCCTGGTGCGCAACCGCACCGTTGAGGAACGCGCCTGGCAGGCGGCGAATCAGGTGCTGACGACCGGGGTGCCGGTCGAGATGGACCTCAGCATCAAGAACCCGGCCCGCGGCCGGAACAAGATCGCGGTGCGCGGGGTGGCCCGGCTGCTCAGCGAGCAGGACCGCCGGTTCGTCGTGCTGTTCGCGGACGACGACTCCGAGCAGGTCCGCATGGAGGCCACCCGCCGCGACTTCGTCGCCAACGTGAGCCACGAACTCAAGACCCCGGTCGGCGCGATGGGCCTGCTGGCCGAGGCGCTCCTCGAGTCCGCCGACGACCCGGAGTCCGTGCGGCATTTCGGTGAGCGGGTGCTCACCGAGTCGAAGCGGCTGGGGAACATGGTCAGCGAACTGATCGCGCTCTCCCGCCTGCAGGGCGCGGAGAAGCTGCCCGACCTCGAGGTGGTCGACGTCGACGAGGTGGTCGAGGAGGCCATGCGCCGTTCGCGGCTCACCGCCGAGGCGGCCGGGATCACGGTCACCGCCGACCGGCCGAGCGGACTCGAGGTGCGGGGCGACCGGACCCTGCTCATCACCGCGCTGTCGAACCTGGTCGAGAACGCGATCGCGTACTCGCCGCAGGGTTCGCCGGTGTCGGTGAGCCGGTCCAGGCGCGGGGACAAGGTCGCGATCGCCGTCACCGACCGTGGGATCGGCATCGCGAACGAGGACCAGGAGCGGGTGTTCGAACGCTTCTTCCGCGTCGACAAGGCGCGGTCCCGGTCCACCGGCGGCACCGGGCTCGGCCTCGCGATCGCCAAGCACGTGGCCGCTAACCACAACGGCTCCATCACGCTGTGGAGCAAGGTCGGCACCGGGTCCACCTTCACGCTGCACATTCCGTGGCACGAGGAACTCTCCGACGACGCCGATGACGCGCCGATCAGGAGCGCGATATCGGGCCCCGGGGTTCAGCTCAGGTCCGCGCCCATCGCGGACGCACCCCCCGCCGCGGACGAGACGTCCGCAGCGAACAAGACCGCATCGATCGATCACGAAGTGACGCAGCACGAGGCTGCGCCGAGTCTGGAGGCAAACCGGTGACGAATGTGTTGATCGTGGAGGACGAGGAGTCGTTGGCCGACCCGCTCGCGTTCCTGCTCCGCAAGGAGGGGTTCGAGGCGACGGTGGTGGGGGACGGACCGTCCGCCCTCGCCGAGTTCGACCGGTCCGGCGCGGACATCGTCCTGCTGGACCTGATGCTCCCCGGGATGAGCGGCACCGACGTGTGCAAGCAACTCCGCGCGCGCTCCGGCGTTCCGGTGATCATGGTCACCGCCCGCGACAGCGAGATCGACAAGGTCGTCGGCCTGGAACTGGGCGCCGACGACTACGTCACCAAGCCCTACTCGGCCCGGGAACTGATCGCCCGGATCCGGGCGGTGCTGCGACGCGGCGCCGACAACGACTCCGACAACGATGGCGACGACGGCGTGCTCGAGGCGGGCCCGGTGCGGATGGACGTCGAGCGCCACATCGTCCAGGTCAACGGCGACACGGTCATGCTCCCGCTCAAGGAGTTCGACCTCCTCGAGTACCTGCTGCGCAACTCCGGCCGGGTGCTCACCCGCGGCCAGCTCATCGACCGGGTGTGGGGCGCGGACTACGTCGGCGACACCAAGACCCTCGACGTGCACGTCAAGCGCCTGCGGTCGAAGATCGAGGCCGATCCGGCCAAGCCGGAGCATCTGGTCACCGTGCGCGGGCTGGGGTACAAGCTGGAGGGCTGACAGCCCGGCTGTGCGCCGCGAATCGCGGCGCACGGCCACCGTTCCCGCGCGCTCGGACTCGCGCCCTAGAAGGGGTTGTAGACCCAGACCGGGCGGATCGGGTTGGCGAGCAGCTGGAGGTCGTGCGCGACGTTGTTCGTGTCGTACTGCTTGCACTCGTGGATCGAGACGTAGTGGCCGTCGCCGCGGCACTCGATCTTGCGGGTGGCGCCGTAGGGACTGAGGATGATCGGCTTGTAGGTGTTCGGGCCGATCAGCGCACCGGCATCGAGGGGCGCGACGAAGTAGTCCGTCCGGTCGCGGACCGCGTTGAAGCCGTACGGGTCGTCGGGCTCTGCGGCCGACGCGCCCGGGGCCAGCGCCAGCGCGGCGCCGACGACCAGCGCGGCCGTTGCGAGTGTGCGAGTGAACATGAGCGTCCCCCTACGACGGGGAGGGCCGATGCACCCTCCTGATCCGTTATCGGGACACCGCCGACCGAGCGTTACGTTCGGGGCTGGTCGGCCTTCGCCTGCGCGGCGGTGGTCGCCGGGTGGACGGCGATCAGGCCAAGCCCCGCGCGGCGGCGGCAATGCTTGGCCAGCTCGTCGTAGGCGGGCTTGCCGAGCAGCTCCGTCAGCTCGGGGGCGTAACTCTGCCACACCGGCTTCGAACCGACGTGCGCGTCGGGCGATCCGGAGCAGTACCAGTGCAGGTCCTCGCCGCCCTCGCCCCAGCCGCGTCGGTCGTACTCGGTGATCACGGTCTTGAGGATCTGCGAGCCGTCCGGCCGCTCGACCCAGTCCTGGGTGCGACGGACGGGCAGCTGCCAGCAGACGTCCGGCTTGACCTCGAGCGGCTCGATCCCCTTGCGCAACGCCATCGAATGCAGCGCGCAGCCGATCCCGCCCTCGAATCCCGGCCGGTTGAGGAAGATGCAGGCACCCTGGTAGCGCCTGGTGCGCAGCGCGGGCTCGTCGTCGAGGTCGTCCTCCTCGACGTAGCCCTTCTTACCGAGGCCCTTCTCCATGAACTGCCAGTCGCGCTTTGTGAGCAGCTTCACTGACCGGTCGAGCTTGGCCTTGTCGTCGGAGTCGGAGAGGAAGGCTCCGTGCGAGCAGCAGCCGTCGTCCGGACGTCCCGGCACGGTGCCCTGGCATGCGGGCGTGCCGAACACGCAGGTCCAGCGCGAAAGCAGCCAGGTCAGGTCCGCCACCACGAGATGTTCGGCGTTGGCGGGGTCCACGAATTCGATCCACTCGCGGGGGAAGTCGGGGCCGACTTCCGGCGTCGGCTCCATCTTCGAATCGGGCGTGGTGTTGCCTGCTGTCACAAGTCTCGACGGTAGACCCAGTACCGTGGTCACGTGCGGTTAGGGGTACTCGACGTCGGAAGCAACACGGTTCATCTACTCGTGGTGGATGCCCACAGGGGCGCTCACCCGACACCGATGAGCTCCACCAAGTCGACGCTGCGGCTCGCCGAGAACACCGACGACCGCGGCGACATCACCGCGGGCGGGGCCGACAAGCTGGTCGCGGCGGTGCGGGACTTCGCGAGCATCGCCTCGACTTCCGGGTGCGGCGAGCTGATGGCCTTCGCGACCTCGGCGGTCCGCGACGCGACCAACTCCGAGGCGGTGCTGGCCCGCGTCCGGGACGAGACGGGGGTGGCGCTCGAGGTGCTGTCCGGCGTCGACGAGGCCCGGCTGACCTTTCTCGCGGTGCGGCGCTGGTACGGCTGGAGCGCCGGCCGGATCATGAACTTCGACATCGGCGGCGGCTCGCTGGAACTGGCCTCCGGCGGCGACGAGGACCCGGACGTCGCGTTCTCCCTCCAGCTCGGTGCCGGGCGATTGACCCGGGACTGGCTGCAGGCCGACCCGCCCGGCAAGCGCAGGGTGGCGGTGTTGCGCGATTGGCTCGACGCCGAGCTGGTCGAGCCCGCCAAGGCGCTGCGTGCCGCAGGCGCGCCGGATCGGGTGGTCGGGACGTCCAAGACGTTCCGGTCCCTGGCACGACTCACCGGGGCCGCGCCCTCCGCCGCAGGACCCCGGGTACAGAGGACACTGACTGCCAGCGGTCTGCGCCAACTGATCGCCTTCATTTCTAGGATGACGACGTCGGACCGCGCAGAATTGGAGGGTGTGAGCTCGGACCGATCCCAGCAGATCGTGGCGGGCGCACTGATTGCGGAGGCAAGCATGCGGGCACTGTCGGTGGACTCGCTGGAGATCTGCCCCTGGGCTCTGCGTGAGGGGCTGATCCTGCGGAAGCTGGATACCGAGATGGGCGGAGAACTGGTGGTGAGTGCGCGATGAGCGAAGGATCCGAGGACACCGGGCAGGTCTCAGTTGCCGAGCTGCTCGCCAGGAACGGCCAGCAGGTGGAGTCCCGCGGTGGACGTCGCCGCAGGGGAGTGGCAGGCGGCGGGATCAGCGTCGCCGAACTGACCGGCGAGATCCCTGTCGTCAGGCCTCCCGAGGATTCGCGGCACACGATTCCCGAGGTGCCCGAGGTATCCGTCACGCCGCCCGCGCCCGTCGCTCAGCCCGAACCCATCGCAGCCCCCGCGCCCGCGCCGGTCACGCCGCCCGCGCCGACCGTCACCCCTTCGCCTCCCGCTCAGCCCCGGTCCAGGCGCGCCGACCGGACTCCGGTGCCGCCGGTCGTCGCGCGGTACACCGTCCCCGAGAGGGAACGCCCCACGATCCCGCCGGTCCCCGAGCCGCCGAAGGCCGAGGAGTCGAGGGTCGAGGCTCCGAAGTTCGAGGCCCCGAAGTTCGAGGCCCCGAAGTTCGAGGCGCCGAAGGTCGAGCCACCGAAGTACGAACGAGTCGCGCCCCCGTCCGCCCCCGTCACACCGACCCCCGCGCCTGCGACCCCCGCGCCTCCGGCCCCCGTGATGCCGTCGCAGTACCGCGTGACCGCCGCGCCCGATGTCACGCCCCCGGCCACCCCGGCCACCCCGGCCACCGCGGCCGCCCTGCCCCCGCAATACCGGTCCGGCGCCCTCACCCAGGTCGACGCTCAGCCCGCGCAGGCCGAGAAGCCGAAGACCTCCATGCGCGCCCCGATCGCGGAGCAGCCGAAGACCGCGGCCATGCCGGTCGCGGAGGCTTCGCCCGCCCCGCGCCCCGGGTTCGTCCCGTACACCCCCATCCGTGAGCCGGCGATGCTGTCCGGGTCCAGCCTCGAGGGCGACCTCATGCGGCAGGCCAGGGCCGCGGGCACCGCGCGTCGCGAGACGCTGGAGGAGGCCAGGGCGCTGGTTCACGTCACCGGCGAGATCCCACGGATCGTGGTGCCGAAGACGTCCACCTTCAAGGAACAGGCACTCAGGGAATCGGCGCCCGAGGTCCCGGTGCGCGAAGGCGCGGCGCGCAAGGACTCGGCGCCCGGGTCCGCAGAGTCGGAGGACCTCGCGGATCGGGAGCCGGACGAAGCGGTCGAGGACGCGCCCTCCGATCGAGACGACAAGCACGCGGCCCGCGAGTGGGCGGTCCTGATCGGTCAGGGCATCGTCGCCCTGCTGGTCGGTGGGCTGCTGTTCAAGGGCTTCGAGAAGCTGTGGGACGTGCTGCCATGGGTGGCGCTGGTCCTCGCGGTGCTGGTGATCGCCGGCCTGGTGGCGGTGGTCCGGATCCTGCGGCAGACCGACGACATGGTGAGCCTGCTGATCGCGATCATCGTCGGTGTGTTCGTGACGATCGGTCCGCTCGCCTTCCTGCTCACGACCTGACCGAGGGTGGCGATGGACGGCACTCGAACCGGGACACGCAAGATCCTCGTCGGACTCTCGACTGCCTCGGTCTATCCGCAGAACACCGAGGCGGCGTTCGAGTACGCCGCCGAACTGGGGTACGACGGCATCGAATTGATGGTCTGGGCGGAATCGGTCAGCCAGGACCTGGACGCGGTCAAGGCGCTGGTCCGGAAGTACGCCGTCCCCGTGCAGGCCGTGCACGCCCCGTGTCTGCTGATCTCGCAGCGGGTGTGGGGCGCGGACCCGGCCGCCAAACTGGAGAAGTCGGTCCGCGCCGCCGAGGCACTCGGCGCGCGCACCGTGGTCGTGCACCCGCCGTTCCGCTGGCAGCGCAAGTACTCCGAGGGTTTCGCCGACCAGGTGCGCGAGCTCGAGGAGCGCAGCGACGTCGCGGTCGCTGTGGAGAACATGTTCCCGATGCGAGCGGATCGCTTCTGGGGCAAGCGCGCGAAGTCGGCCGAGCGGCTCGAGAAGCGGGGCGGGCCCGGCCCGGGGGTGTCAGCCTTCGCGCCCAGCTACGACCCCACCGACAGCGATCACGCGCACTACACGCTCGACCTCTCGCACACCGCGACGGCGGGCATGGACGCCCTCGACCTGGCTCGGCGGATGGGTTCGGGCCTGACCCATCTGCACCTGGCGGACGGGCGGGGCGCGTCGGTCGACGAGCACCTGATCCCGGGGCACGGCAATCAGCCGTGTGCGCAGTTGTGCAGGCACCTCGTCGACAGCGGCTTCGACGGACAGGCGGTGCTGGAGATCAACACCCAGAACGCGCGTACCCAGGCCGAGCGGTCGTCGATGCTCGCGCAGTCGCTCGCCTTCGCCCGCGAACACCTGTCGGTGAGCACCCGGTCATAGGCGGTGGTCAGAGCGCGCCGACGCCTGCGGTGATCACCGCGATCCCCGCGACGAGCAGCCCGGCGACCAGCACCCCGAAGCCGATCCACACCGATCGCATCCAGGCGTTCGGGCGCACGGGGTCCGCGCCGATCACGGAGAAGAAGAACCCGGCTGGGACGAAGATCGCCGACGAGAGCACGAGGATCGAACCCGAGGCCGACCACCCAGGCGAGACGCCCGCGGCCTGGGTGAGCAGGGCGACCACGAGACCGAGGGTCACCAGGACGCCTGCGTGCGCGTGCCCGGCGCGGAACATCGTCTTCTGCAGGGCGTTGGCACCCTGTTTACCGCTGACGATCCGGAGCATGAACGTGCCACCGAAGGCGATACCGACGACGGTGAGCAGGGTGACGCCGACGACGATCGTGAGGATGGGGTCCATAGCGGGTCTCCTGGGTCGGGGGGTACTCTCTGGATTGTCTGGATAGCGTTACTATCCAGTAGTTGGATAGTAAGAGTATCCAATGTATCCGTCAACCGGGAGGACCATGCGCGTCTCCGAGCTCGTCGAGCGGTCGGGTCTCCCGCTGGCGACGATCAAGTACTACCTGCGCGAGGGCGTCCTGATGTCGGGCGAACCGACCAGTGCAACCCAGTCCAGCTACGGTCCGGAGCACCTGCGGCGGCTCGCGCTGATCAAGGCGCTGGCGGGTGCGGGGCTGCCGATCCACAAGATCCGCGCGATCATCCGCCTGACCGTAGAGCCCGTCGACGGGCTCTACGAGACCCTGGGGCGGGCGGTGGCCACGCTGCCGCCCTACCCGGACGATGCCGCGGACGCCGAGGCGCGTGAGTACCCCCGCGCCCGCCGTCTGCTCGAACGGCTGGGACAGGTCTACGACCCGGCCTTCCCCGCGGTCGGCCAGCTCGAGCGGGCGCTGAAGGCGGTCGAGGATGTCGGCATCCCGATGACCGACGAACGCATCGACGCCTATGGCAGTCACATCATGGGGATCGCGGAGGTCGACCTCGCGCTGATGCCGGTCGGATCCACCCAGGCGGCCGTCGAGTACGCCGTGCTCGGCACCGCGATCTACGAGCCGGTGATCGCCGCGATGCGCAGGCTCGCCCACCAGGACATCGCGTCCAGAAGCTTCCCGCCGGCCGGAATCGCTCCGCCGAGCGCACAGGACCCCCGAGAGGAAACCCGATGACCCCGCCCGCCACCCTCACCTCGACCCGCCCCTTCGCGGACCTGACCACCCTGACGGACCTGGGCGGCGGCGCCTTCGGTGCACTGATCGACCCGATCTGGACCATCGGGCCGAAGGTGCACGGCGGCTGCATGATGGCACTCTGCGCGGCCGCCGCACGCGAGGTGATCCGGGCGCCGCGCGAGGACATGGCCCGTCCGATCGACACGAGTGCCATGCAGCCGATCGCGGTCAGCGCCAGCTACCTCAACGCGCCCGACCCCGGTGAGGTGCGGCTGATCACCAGCGTGCGCAAGCTCGGCAGGCAGGTGTGCCTGGTCGATGTCGACCTGATCCAGGGCGAGAAGGTCGCGGTGTCCGCGGTGGTGACGCTCGGCGTGCCGGACGTCGCGGAACCGCGGCATCAGGAGCCACTCGCGCTGGCCGACCTGCCCGCCGCGCCGCCCTCCGACGCCGTCCACATCACCCCCGACCATCCGATGGGGCAGATCGTGCACGTCGCGAAGGGCTGCGACCTGCGGGTCGATCCGTCCGCCGCGCTGTTCCTGTCCGGGCAGCAGGGCGACCCGGTGAACCGGATGTGGGTGCGCCCGTTCGCCGAGGACGAGGTCGACACCGACGTCGCGGTGCTGTTCGCGTTGATGACCGGCGACATCAGCGCCCCGGTGACGATGAACCGCGGCATGTTCGGGTGGGCGCCGACCGTCCAGCTGACCACCTACCTGCGCAGGCTCCCCGCGCCGGGCTGGCTGCGGGTGATGGCCAGCGCCACCGTGCTGGGCGACACCTGGTTCGAGGAGGACCATCTCGTCCTCGACGGGGCCGGGCACGCGGTGGTGCAGAGCCGTCAGTTGGCCATGATCCCGAAGGGCTGACCGGGGCCGGACCTCCCTCGCGGCGCCCCGACGGCTGCATGGCAGGCTTGCGGGCATGACGAGAATTGCAGTGATCGGTGGCGGCAGGATCGGCGAGGCGCTGATCGCGGGTCTGCTTCAGGCGGGTCGCGCGCCGAAGGATCTGGTCGTCGCGGAGTCCTTTCCCGCGCGGGCGGCCGAGCTGACCGCCCTGTTCGGGATCAGGGCGACCACGATCGCGGATGCCGCCGAGGGTGCCGATGTCGTGGTCATCGCGGTCAAGCCGAACGACGTCGATTCCGTGATGGCCGAGCTGACGTCGGTCGAGCTGGACGGCGACCGCGAACAGCTGGTGGTCACGCTGGCGGCAGGCCTGCCGACCTCCCGGTACGAGGCCAAGCTGCCCGCCGGTTTCCCGGTGGTGCGTGTGATGGCCAACACGCCGATGCTGGTGGGCGAGGGCGTCAGCGCGATCGCCGGTGGGCGGTACGCGAAGGCGGAGCACCTCGCGCTGGTCACCGACATCCTCGCGTCGGTGGGCAAAGTGGTCGCGGTCGCGGAATCGCAGATGGATGCGGTCACCGCGGTGTCCGGGTCCGGGCCCGCCTACTTCTTCCTGATCGCCGAGGCGATGGTCGACGCGGGTGTCGGCATCGGCCTGACCAGGGCCACCGCGACCGAGTTGGTGGTGCAGACGATGATCGGCTCGGCGGCCATGCTCGACCGGTCCGGCGAGTCCGCCGCGGATCTGCGTGCCGCGGTGACGTCGCCGGGTGGCACCACCGCGGCTGCATTGCGCGAGCTCGAGCGGGGCGGGGTCAGGACCGCGTTCTACGAAGCGCTGGTGGCCGCGAAGAGCAGGTCCGCTGTTCTCGGTGGAGGTACCGAATAGATATTGGTACTCCACACCCGTCGCTGTAACCCCATCTGTCCCGCTAAGCTGATTACAGCACGTGCGTGTCTGTTCCGCCGGAGGGGAAGCCGGCGGCGCGAGACGTGCCGGAGGTATGTGGATTAATGGTGTCTACAAGTAAGTCGAAGGGGTCAAACCCCGACGGTCAACCCATGGTCGGCGGCACGCAGTTTCTCACCGTCGCCGAGGTGGCGGCGCTGATGCGGGTCTCCAAGATGACGGTGTACCGATTGGTGCACAACGGCGAGCTGCCCGCGGTGCGGGTGGGCCGGTCATTTCGAGTGCATGCGAAGGCGGTGCACGACTACCTGGAAACCTCGTATTTCGACGCGGGCTGAACCGGTCCCGACGTCCCTCGGATGCAGTGTCCGGGGGATAACGGAAGCTCGGTTTCGGTGGAGCGAGGCCACACCGGTACGATGATCACTTGTCGTGCCAGCCAGCCGGTGTCATCAGGCGCTGGGTTAGCAGATACGAGGCCGAGCGCCAGATTCGTAACGCACGCGTACGTCACCGGCGTGCGCAGGACCGCTAGAGAAGAACGTGAGGGACACCCGCCATGGGTTCAGTGATCAAGAAGCGACGCAAGCGCATGTCGAAGAAGAAGCACCGCAAGCTGCTTCGCAGGACGCGAGTGCAGCGTAGGAAGCTCGGTAAGTAAATCGCCGAGTTCGCAGGTGTGGGACCCAGTCCCTCCGATGCCCGTCACCGAGAGGTGGCGGGCATCGCTGCGTTCGGGGGGCGACTAGGCGTACGTCCAGCATCGGGAGGATGAATATTCTTCCTTTGGGGTCGTAAAATTGCAGGTAAACAGGTGTTTCGGACTCGTTAAGAGCCGTGCGGTTCCGGCCGGGTGTGGCTAGGCTCGCAGGTGTGGCCCGACAGGCAGGGGTGGGGTGTGGAGGTAATGAGCGACCGCGGAGTGCAGCCGCCCGGTGTGGTGCTGGTGACCGGCGCCAGCCGGTTCCTCGGTGGATACCTGGTGGCCAGGCTCGCGCAGAATCCGAACATCGAGCGGGTCATCGCCGTTGACGCCGTGTCGCCGAGCAAGGACATGCTGCGGCGGATGGGGCGCGCGGAGTTCGTCCGGGCCGACATCAGGAACCCGCTCATCGGCAAGGTGATCCGCAACGCCAGGGTCGACACCGTGGTGCACGCCTCCTCGATCCCCAAGGCCCCGAAGTCCGGCAGCAGGGCCGCCATGAAGGACATGAACGTCCTCGGCGCCATGCAGTTGTTCGCGGTGTGCCAGAAGTCTCCGGACGTCCGCAAGGTGGTGGTGCGCTCGTCCGGTGCGGTCTACGGCGGCAGCGCGCGGGACCCGGCGAAGTTCACCGAGGAGATGAGTGCCCGCACGCCCCCGCGCGGCGCATTCGCGCGCGACATCATCGAGATCGAGGGATACGCGCGCAGCCTCGGGCGCAGGCGGCCGGAGATCGCGGTCTCGTTGCTCAGGATGGCGCCGCTGATCGGTCCGCGGATGAGCGGGCCCGTGTCGCGGTACCTGAACTCGCCGGTCGTGCCGACGGTCCTCGGCCGGGATCCCCGGATGCAGCTCCTGCACGAGGAGGACGCGCTTGCCGCACTCGAGCTCGCCACGGTCTCCGGTCCGGCGGGAACCTTCAACATCGCGGCGGATGGCGTCGTGATGCTCTCGCAGGCGGTCCGGAGGGCGGGTGGCCTCGCGGTGCCGGTGCCCTCGCAGCTGTTCCGGACCATCGGCCGGGCACTGATGGGACCCTCGATGCGGGACTTCACCAAGGAGCAGCTCGACTACTTCCACTTCGGCTGTGGGTTCGACACCGGCCGGATGCGGGCGGAACTGGGCTTCGAGCCGCGGTGGACGACGATGCAGGGACTGGACGATCTGATCAACGGGGCCGGGATCAGCCCGATGATCAGCGAGGACTGGCTTCGGTCGGTCGAATCACGGGTACAGCAGTTGGTCGGAGTCGGGGGAGAGCAGCGATGAGTGATGTGGCCAAGGTGATCCCGTTGCACGACGCCGCCGGGCGGCGGGCTCGGCCTGTGCCTGCCGTACCGCAGGGCGGCGAGTCCCTGCCCCAGCCGCGCCCGCTGTTCGGTGTCCCGCAGCAGGCGTCGCCGTCGCTGCCCGGTGTGGTGCTCGAGTCGGCCCGGGACCTGGTCGCCGACCCGGTGGTCGCGATCGCGGAGTTCCTCCGCCGCAGGCTCACCGGCGACTACCAGGTCGACGAATTCGGCTTCGATCCGCACTTCACCGAGAACGTCTGGCTGCCGATACTCCGGCCGCTGTTCGACAGCTGGTTCCGCGTCGAGGTGCGCGGAATCGAGAACGTGCCCTCCGAGGGTGGTGCGCTGGTGGTCGCGAACCATGCGGGCGTGGTCCCCATCGACGGGCTGATGACCTCGGTGGCGATGTTCGACCACCATCCGGCGCATCGCCCGCTGCGGATGCTCGCGGCCGATCTCGCCTTCGAGATGCCGGTCGTCGGCAACATCGCGCGCAAGGCCGGACACACCCTGGCCTGCAACCCGGATGCCGAGCGGTTGCTGCGGACCGGCGAGGTGGCGGCGGTCTTCCCCGAGGGATTCAAGGGGATCGGCAAACCGTTCAGCGAGCGGTACAAGCTGCAGCGCTTCGGCAGGGGCGGGTTCGTCAGCGCAGCGCTGCGCACCGGCGCCCCGATCATCCCGTGCTCGATCGTCGGCTCGGAGGAGATCTACCCGAAGATCGGCGACCTCAAGTCGCTGGCGCGACTGCTGGGGATGCCGTACTTCCCGGTGACGCCGTTCTTCCCGCACCTGGGTCCGCTTGGACTGATCCCGTTGCCGTCGAAGTGGTACATCGAGTTCGGTGAGCCGATCCAGACCGATTCCTACGACGCGGTGTGCGCGGAGGACCCGATGGTGACCTTCGAGCTGACCGACCACGTTCGGGAGACCATTCAGCAGACCCTGTACCGGCTGCTCGCCCAGCGCCGCAACGTGTTCCTGGGCTGAATCGGAGAGTTCCGGGATCGGCTGTCCGGCAACTGAACCCGCGTCGCGGTCGCCGGGTCCCCTGGCGGACCTGGTGATCGCCCTGCCGTTGTGCTTTGGTGGGACAGGGGGGTCGACAGGGAGCCACACCATGGCCAAGTCATTCCGCGGAATCACCAACCTCGACATTCGTGACTCGGTTCCCGACTGGGGCCCGTACGAGCAGCCGAGGGCGCAGCAGGGCGCACCGAACGTGCTGTACATCGTGCTCGACGACCTGGGTTTCGGGGCGCTCAGCTGCTACGGCGGCCCGATCGAGACGCCGAACATCGACCGGATCGCGGCCGGCGGCCTGCGCTACAGCCAGTGGCACACCACCGCCCTGTGCTCGCCGACCCGCTCCTGTCTGCTCACCGGCCGTAACCACACCGTCAACGGCATGGGCTGCATCAGCGAGGCGTCGATCGGGTTCCCCGGCGCCAACGCCCACGTTCCAGGGGAATGCGCCACCCTCGCGGAGGTGCTCGTCGAACGCGGTTACAGCACAGCGATGGTCGGCAAGTGGCACCTGTGCGCGGCCGACGAGATGAACCTGGCCTCGAACAAGGCGAGCTGGCCGATCGGCCGGGGCTTCGAGCGGTTCTACGGATTCCTCGGCGGCGAGACCAACCAGTGGCACCCGGATCTGGTCCACGACAACCACCCGGTCGAGCCGCCAACCCGGCCGGAGGAGGGCTACCACCTCGGCGTCGACATCACCGACCGGGCGATCGAGTTCATCGACGACGTGAAGACAATCGCGCCGGACCGGCCGGTGTTCCTCTACTACGCGCCCGGCTGCGCGCACGCCCCGCATCATGTGCCGCGCGAGTGGGCAGACCGCTACCGCGGCCGGTTCGACGGCGGCTACGAGGCGATGCGTGACGAGGTCCTGGCCAGGCAGAAGGAGATGGGCCTGATCCCGCCGGGGGCCGAGTTGCCGCCGCTGAACCCGATCGGCACCCCGGAGTCCCGCCGCGGACCCGACGGCCAGCCGTTCCCGATGCTGGATCACACCCGGCGCTGGGACACGCTCTCCGGCGACGAGAAGCGGCTGTTCGCGAGGATGGCCGAGGTGTACGCCGGGTTCGTCTCGCACTGCGACGACCAGATCGGGCGCCTGCTGGACTACCTCGAGGACATCGGGCAGCGCGACAACACCATGGTGGTGCTGGTCTCCGACAACGGTGCCAGCGGCGAGGGCGGCCCCGACGGCTCGGTCAACGAGAACAAATTCTTCAACGGCGTGCCCGACGACCTGGCAGAGAACATGGCCATGCTCGACGAGCTGGGCGGGTACCGGACCTACAACCACTATCCGAACGGCTGGGCGATGGCATTCGACACCCCGTTCAAGATGTGGAAGCGCTACGCGTTCAACGGCGGCACCTGCGATCCGTGCATCATCTCGTGGCCGGCGGGGATCGCCGCCCGTGGCGAGATCCGAGATCAGTACCACCACGCCATCGACGTGATGCCGACGGTGCTCGACTGTCTCGGCATCGAGATGCCGGAGACGGTCAAGGGGTACCCCCAGCACCCGATCCAGGGCGTGAGCATGCGCTACAGCTTCGACACCGCAGGCATCCCCAGCGCTCGGCACACCCAGTTCTATTCGATGCTCGGCACCCGCGGCATCTGGCACGACGGCTGGAAGGCCGTCACCACCCATCCGGCGATCAGTGGTTGGGGTCATTTCCAGGACGACACCTGGGAGCTCTACAACACCGACGTCGATCGCACCGAGCTGCACGACCTCGCCGACGCCGAGCCGGGCAGGCTCGCGGAACTGGTCGGACTGTGGTTCCACGAGGCGGGTGCCAACCGGGCGTTGCCGCTCGACGACCGGTATCCGGTGGAGATCCTCATGACGCCGCGCCCGCGGCCTGCCCCGCTCCGAACCCGGTATGTGTACCGGCCCGGCGGCGCCGCGGTGCCCGAGTCGGTGGCGGTGGCCGTTCGCAACCGCTCGTACTCGCTGGGGGCGCTCGTCGGTCTGCCGTCCCCCGGCGCATCCGGGGTGCTGTTCGCTCAGGGCGGCCGCTTCGGTGGGCACGCGCTGTACGTCCGGGACAACCGGCTGCACTACGTCTACAACTTCCTCGGCAGCGAGCAGCAGCGGATCAGCGCGACCGAGGAGCTGCGCACCGGCGACCGGGTGATCCTCGGTGCCTCGTTCGACAAGGACGGCGAGGACCCGCCGGGCACCGCGCGAGGGATGCTCCGCCTCTATTACGGAGATCACCAGGTCGGGGAGGGCCGGATCCGGACCCAGCCGGGCGTGTTCGGGCTCGGCGGCACCGGGCTCACCATCGGCCGCGACGACGGCGAACCGGTCACCGACGACTACCCGGGCGCCGCGCCGTGGGCCTTCGCCGGCGGCACGCTGAACCGGGTGGTCGTCGACGTCAGCGGCGAGGCCTACATCGACCTCGAGCACGCGGCCGCGGCGATGCTGTCGAGGGAGTAGCGGCTCCGCACGGTTGCGTCAGTGCTTGCGGCGGCTGATCACGGCCGCCAGCGCGCCGCCAACCGCGCCGAGCGCGAGTGCGGTCGGAACGCCGATCTTCGCGGCCTTCCGTCCCGTGCGGTAGTCGCGGATCTCCCACCCGCGGTTGCGCGCGACCTCCTTGAGGTCGGCGTCCGGGTTGATGGCCACGGCGGTGCCGACGAGCGAGAGCATCGGCACGTCGTTGTGGCTGTCCGAGTACGCCGTGCAGCGCTTGAGGTTCAGTCCCTCGCGCACGGCCAGGGTCCGGACCGCGTGTGCCTTGCCCGCGCCGTGCAGGATGTCGCCGACCAGTCGTCCGGTGAACTTGCCGTCCTCGCTTTCGACGACGGTTCCCAGCGCGCCCGTCAGCCCGAGCCGCTTCGCGATGACCTGGGCCAGTTCCACCGGGGTCGCGGTCACCAGCCACACCTGCTGACCGGCGTCGAGGTGCATCTGCGCCAGCGCCCTGGTGCCCGGCCAGATCTTGTCGGCGATCAGCTCGTCGTAGATCTCCTCGCCGAGGCGGGAGAACTCCGCGGTCTCGCGGCCTGCGATGAAGGCCAGCGCGCGTTCCTTGCCGCTGGCGACGTCGTCGCTGTTCTCCTTGCCGGTCACCCGGAACTTGAGCTGCTGCCAGCCGAACCTGGCCATGTCGGCGAGCGAGATGTACTTGCGGGCGGCGAGGCCGCGGGCGAAGTGGATGATCGAGGCGCCCTGGACCATGGTGTTGTCCACGTCGAAGAACGCCGCCGCGGTCAGGTCGAGCGGCACGCCGCCCTCGGTCCCGCGGGCGCCGAGTTCACCGCCGGCCTCGGCCTCGCTCGTCGCCGCCTCGTGCAACGCGATGGCGGCGTCCGCGCTGGCCTCACCTGCGAGGCTGGCCCGCAGCTGGGCGTCGCTGGGCCCCAAGGGGTTCCTGCCGCGTCGGCGGGGACGCTTGGCGTCGAGCCAGCCGGCGCCCACTCCCGAGCCGGTCGGACCAGATCGACCAGGCACTCATACCTCCTGTGTTCGTCCAACTGCGGCCCACCCTATCCCCAGCCTCGGGGGCGCACCGGGTGGATCGCCGCCCGCGTGGCCGCTGTGACTTGCGTCTCCGCGGGCGGCCCGCGGAAGGCGCAGGTGGCGGTGGCACAGTGGACCCATGACCGACCCCGCACACACCATCACCCTGCTGACCCGGGCCGGCTGCGGCTCCTGTGACGTAGCGCGCACTCAGCTGCTGCGGTTGTGTGAGGAATTCGGCCTCGAACTCGAATCGGTCGACGTCGACGTGGCCGCGGCGACCGATCCCGAGCTGCGCGCCGAGTACGGCGACCGGCTGCCGGTCGTCTTGCTCGACGGCCGTGAGCACAGTTACTGGGAGGTCGACGAGTCTCGGCTGCGATCGGATTTGACAATCTGAGGCCGACCTGACACCCCTCGCATCCGGACGCTGCGCAGGTCGCAGCGGGTGAATCCGGAATCCGGCGACTTTGTGCATGGGTTCACAAGCAGTTACCGTGGTGTGAACAGTCCCCCCGGATCAGCGTGAGAACCGGCCATGTGCATGGCCGGACGAGGAGCCACCAACGTGACCGAACAGCACCAGCCGCATGGGTTCTCTGCCCGTGGCGTCGCAGGGGCTGAGAACACGTCCGCAGTCCGGTCCGGTGCCGACGTCGCCCGGGCGGACACGACGGTGCGGGACCTGCCGCAGGCCACCGTCACCCGGCTCGCCACCTATCTGCGGGTCCTCGGTGTGATGGCCGACGACGGCACGCTCATCGTCTCCAGCGAGGAACTCGCGACCGCGGCCGGTGTCGGCTCCGCGAAGCTGCGCAAGGACCTCTCCTTCCTCGGCCCCAACGGGGTCCGCGGCGTCGGATACGACGTCACCAAGCTGCGCGCCCGGATCGAGGCCGCGCTCGGACTGGACCGCGGCCACCAGGTGGTGCTGGTCGGCGTCGGCAGCCTCGGGCAGGCCCTGGCCCGTTACGGCGGGTTCGGCCGTCGCGGATTCACGATGGTCGGCCTGTTCGACCGAAATCCCGACCGGATCGGCAGTACCGTCGACGCGCTGACCGTTCGCGACGTCGCCGAGCTCGAGGCCGCGTGCCGCGAGCTGGACGCCACCATCGGGGTCATCGCGACCCCGGACGAATCTGCTCAGGAGGTGTGCGACCTGCTGGTGAATGCCGGTGTGCGCTGCATTCTGAGCTTTGCGGCCTCGCCGCTCGATGTCCCGAAACACGTCGAGATCCGCCGAGTGGATCTCGCCGTGGAGATGCAGGTGCTGTCCTTCCACAGCGCCCGCAACGCCGAAACCGAGCCCGCCGCGGCCTCGGCGGCGGTGGGGCTCCGCACGGCACGCTCGGCTTCGTCAGGCTCTGGTTCGACAACGAATGGATCGGTGATGGCACCGTGAGTGTTCTCCTGGTCGGGATCTCGCATCGCAGCGCTCCCGTCTCCGTCCTCGAGCGGGTCGCCATCGGCGACACCGATCGGCCGAAGCTGATCGACAAGATGATGAGCTCGGACCATGTCTCCGAGGTCATGATCGTCTCCTCCTGCAACCGGGTGGAGATCTATGCGGTGGTGGACGCCTTCCACGGCGCGCTCTCCGACGTTGGCGAGTTGCTCGCCGGGCACTCCGGGATGGATCTGCCGGACCTGACCAAGCACGCATACGTGCGCTACAGCGAGGCGGCAGCCGAGCACCTGTTCGCGGTGGCCAGCGGTCTCGACTCGATGGTCGTCGGCGAGCAGCAGATCCTCGGCCAGATCCGGACCGCCTACGCGATCTCCGACAACCAGCAGGCCGCGGGCCGGGTGCTGCACGAGCTGGCCCAGCAGGCGCTGCGGGTCGGCAAGCGGGTGCACTCCGAGACCGGGATCGACCGCGCGGGCGCCTCGGTGGTGTCGGTCGCCCTCGACCGCGCCGCGGACCTGCTCGGTGACGGGCTCGCCGGGCGCACCGCCGTCGTGGTCGGCGCGGGCTCGATGGGTGGGCTGTCCGTCGCGCACCTGACGCGGGCCGGGATCGGCCGCGTCATCGTCGCCAACCGCACCAGGGAGCGGGCCGAGCGCCTCGCCGAGACCGTGCGGGCCTCCGGGGTGGACGGCGCGACCGTCGACCTGGCCGACCTGCCGTCGGCGCTCGCCGAGGCGGACGTGATGGTGACCTGTACCGGCGCGGTCGGTGCGGTGGTCACCCTCGCCGACGCGCACGTCGCGCTGGCGAAGCGGGACTCCGCGCGGCGGCCGCTGGTGATCTGCGACCTCGGGCTGCCCCGCGACGTGGAGCCCGCGATCGCCGGACTGCCCGGCGTGAGCATCTTCGACATGGCGGCCCTGCAGCGCGATCCGGCGGCAGGCGCCGCCGCCGCGGACACCGAGGCGGCCCGCGAGATCGTCGCGGGCGAGCTCGCCACCTACCTGGCCGGACAGCGTCTGGCCGAGGTCACCCCGACCGTGACCGCCCTCCGCCAGCGCGCCGCCGACGTGGTGGAGGCCGAGTTGCTGCGGCTGGACTCGCGCCTGCCCGGGCTCGAGGATCCGCAACGCGACGAGGTCGCGCGCACCGTGCGTCGCGTCGTCGACAAGCTGCTGCACGCGCCGACCGTCCGGGTCAAGCAGCTGGCCAGCGCCCCAGGCGGCGACTCCTACGCGGCCGCACTGCGTGAGCTGTTCGAGCTGAGCCCCGGGTCAGCCGAGGCCGTCGCGACGCCGATGGAGATGCGCGCGGTCGAGCTCGCGGACGATTTCACGGCAGGCCACGAGGCCGAGGCGATGGACGTATGGAAGGGGATGCAGTCATGAGTGCAACCGCCGCATCCACCAGGGACACCACCGCGGAGCAGGCCCCCGCGGCCACCCTGCGCATCGGCACGAGGGGCAGCCTGCTGGCCACCACTCAGGCAGGCACCGTCCGGGACGCGCTGATCGCCGCGGGCCACCCCGCCAAGCTGGTGATCGTCAAGACCGCGGGCGACCAGTTCTCCGGCCCGGTCGAGAAGATCGGCGTCGGCGTGTTCACCGCCGCGCTGCGCGAGGAGCTCGCCGCCGGACACGTCGACATCGCCGTGCACTCCTTCAAGGACCTGCCGACCGCGCCCGACGAGCGCGTGGTCATCGCCGCCGTGCCCGGTCGCGAGGATCCGCGCGACGCGCTGGTGGCTCGCGACGGGATGGTGCTCGGTGAGCTGCCTGCCGGCTCCCGGATCGGGACCTCCGCGCCGCGGCGCATCGCCCAGCTGCGGGCCCTCGGACTGGGCCTGGACATCCAGCCGTTGCGCGGCAACCTCGACACCAGGATCGGCAAGGTCGCCGGCGGCGAGCTCGACGCGGTCGTCGTCGCGAGGGCGGGGCTCTCGCGGATCGGCAGGCTCGACGTGATCACCGAGTCGCTGGAGCCGGTGCAGATGCTGCCCGCCCCCGCGCAGGGCGCGCTTGCCGTCGAATGCCGCGCGGGTGACACCGCGCTGATCGCCATCCTCGCCGAGCTGGACGACGCGAGTGCCCGCGCCGCCGTCACGGCGGAGCGTGCGCTGCTGGCCGAGCTCGAGGCCGGATGCACGGCCCCGGTCGGCGCGATCGCGGAGATCGTGGAGTCCATCGATGACGACGGCCGGGTGTTCGACGAGCTGTCGGTACGCGGCTGTGCGGCGGCGCTCGACGGGTCCGATTCGATCCGGGCCTCGACGGTCGGACCGCCGGACCGTGCCGAGGAACTCGGTCGCGAGGTCGCCCGCGAACTGCTCGACCTGGGCGCCCGCGCCCTGATGGGCAAGGCAACCGAAAGCGAGACGGAGGGCGGACCGACCGATGAGTGAGTCATTGCCGTCGGCGCGCTCCTCGAAACCGCGCGCCCATTCCCATGTCCCTGACATTGCTAGACACATGAACGCACTGGAGAACAACCGATGAGCCGAGTCCGCAAGAACACCCCCGGACGGATCCTGTTCGTGGGCTCCGGCCCGGGCGACCCGGCGTTGCTCACCGTCCGGGCGCGCGACGTCCTCGCGGCCGCCACCCTGGCGTTCACGGATCCCGACGTCGACAAGGGCGTGACCGCGCTGGTCGGCACCGGACTGCTGGTCAAGGGTGAGGAGATCGACCCCGAGAACCCGCCGTTCGAGGTGCGCCCCGCGCTCGGCGAGCCGGCCGAGGTCGCCAAGACGCTGGTGGCCGAGGCCAAGAACGGGCACGACGTGGTCCGCCTGGTCTCCGGCGACCCGCTCACAACAGATTCGGTGATCGCCGAGGTCACCGCGGTGGCACGGACCCAGGTGCAGTTCGAGATCCTGCCGGGCCTGCCCGCCGGATCCGCGGTGCCGAGCTACGCGGGCATGCCGCTGGGCTCCGGTCACACCGAGGTCGACGTGCGCGGCGAGGTCGACTGGGCTGCGCTGGCCGCGGCGCCGGGACCGCTGGTGCTGCACGCCACGGCCGGCCACCTCGCGGAGACCGCGAGCGAGCTGGTCGAGAACGGACTGGCCCCGCAGACGCCCGCCGCGATCACCGTCCGCGGCACCACCTGCCAGCAGCGCACCGTCGAGGCCACCCTCGCGACGCTGAACGAGGCCGGCTCCGAGCTGGTCGGTTCGCTGATCGTGACCGTCGGCAAGGTGGTCAGCCAGCGCAGCAAGATGTCCTGGTGGGAGTCGCGCGCCCTGTACGGCTGGACCGTCCTGGTGCCGCGCACCAAGGAGCAGGCCAGCGAGATGAGCGATCGCCTCGTCACGCACGGCGCCATCCCCATCGAGGTTCCGACGATCGCGGTCGAGCCGCCGCGCAGCCCCGCGCAGATGGAGCGCTCGGTCAAGGGCCTGGTCGACGGCCGCTACCAGTGGGTGGTCTTCACCTCCACCAACGCGGTGCGCGCGGTCTGGGAGAAGTTCGAGGAGTTCGGGCTCGACGCCCGCGCGTTCTCCGGCGTGAAGATCGCCTGCGTCGGCGAGGCCACCGCGGACAAGGTGCGCTCGTTCGGCATCAACCCCGAGCTGGTGCCGTCCGGCGAGCAGTCCAGCGAGGGTCTGCTGGCCGAGTTCGCGCCGTACGACGACGTCTTCGATCCGGTCAACCGGGTGCTGCTGCCCCGCGCCGACATCGCCACCGAGACCCTGGCCGAGGGCCTACGCCAGCGCGGCTGGGAGATCGACGACGTCACGGCCTACCGCACCGTCCGGGCGGCGCCGCCGCCGGCCGAGACCCGCGAGATGATCAAGACCGGTGGGTTCGACGCGGTCTGCTTCACCTCGTCCTCCACCGTGCGCAACCTGGTCGGCATCGCCGGCAAGCCGCACGCCCGCACGCTGGTGGCGTGCATCGGGCCGAAGACCGCGGAGACCGCGATCGAGTTCGGCCTCCGGGTCGATGTGCAGCCCGAGACCGCTCAGGTCGGCCCGCTGGTGGAGGCGCTCGCCGAGCACGCCGCCCGGCTGCGTGCCGAGGGCGCGCTGCCGCCCCCGCGCAAGAAGTCCCGTAGGCGCTAGGCGCTGACGCGCCCGTGAGTCCTTCTGGTCCCCATGCGGGCCAGAAGGACTCACAGGCCCGACGAAGGAGGGCATCCATCTTTCCCGCCGAACGTCCCCGACGCCTGCGCGCCACCCCGGCGCTGCGTCGCCTCGTCGCCGAGACCTCGCTGGAGCCACGGCATCTGGTGCTGCCGATGTTCGTCGCGGACGGCATCGACGAGCCGCGCGAGATCAGTTCGATGCCCGGCGTCTTCCAGCACACCCTCGGCTCCCTGACCCGCGCCGCCACCGAGGCGGTCGAGGCGGGTGTCGGCGGGCTGATGCTCTTCGGCGTCCCCCGGACCGAGGACAAGGACGCCAACGGTTCGGGTGCGACCGATCCCGACGGCATCCTGAACCGGGCACTGCGCGTGCTCCGCGCCGAGCTCGGCGACTCCACCGTGATCATGGCGGACACCTGCCTCGACGAGTTCACCGATCACGGCCACTGCGGGGTGCTCGCGGCGGACGGTCGGGTCGACAACGACGCGACGCTGACCCGCTACGTCGACATGGCGGTCGCGCAGGCCGAGTCCGGGGCGCACCTGCTCGGGCCGAGCGGAATGATGGACGGACAGATCGCCGCGATCCGCGAGGGTCTCGACGACGCCGGCCATCAGGACACGGGCATCCTGGCGTACTCCGCCAAGTACGCGTCGGCCTTCTACGGACCCTTCCGCGAGGCCGTCGGGTCGTCGCTGTCCGGGGATCGCCGCACCTACCAGCAGGACGCCGCCAACCGGCGCGAGTCACTGCGCGAGGTCGACCTGGACCTGGACGAGGGCGCGGACATGGTGATGGTGAAGCCGGCCATGTCGTACCTCGACGTGCTGCGTGAGGTCGCCGACATGTCGACGGTTCCCGTTGCGGCTTACCAGATCTCGGGTGAGTACTCGATGATCACCGCCGCCGCGCAGAACGGCTGGATCGACCGCGACGCTGCCGTGCTGGAGTCGCTGCTCAGTATCCGTCGCGCGGGTGCGGACATCGTGCTGACCTACTGGGCCGCCGAGTTCGCAGCCCGGTTGTGATGGTTACGGTGGTGTCATGACCGCCCCATGGCCGCCAGCGCCCCCGACCGGCCCCGTCGCGCAGGACCCGCGACCCGCGGTGCCCGTCGACGTGGGTACCGCCTTCCAGCTGCTGTGTGGGGTCGCCGCTCTCGGTGTGGTGAACCTGTTCGCCACCCTCGCGATGGTGGCAGCGGATCGGAAGACCTTCGCCGATCAGCTGATCAAGGACGTGCACGCCCAGGATCCGACGGTGGAGATCAGCGCCTCGGCGGCTGAGGGTCTGCTGCTGGTCGGGCTCGGCGTCACTGCGCTGCTCGGGCTGGCGTTGACCGGCCTGTACCTGCTGTTCGTGTTCAAGATGCGCAGCGGCAGGAACTGGGCCCGGATGCTGGTGACCATGATCGGCGTGACGATGGTCTTCTTCGCGATCCCCGCGCTGTTCGGGCTCGGCGCCGGTGGCGGCGTGGCCGGGATGGTCGCGGGCGGGGCGGGCATCCTGCAGGCGGTGCTGTCCGTCGGTGCGGTGATCCTGATGCACCGGAGCGAGTCGAACCAGTACTTCGTGCCCGGACCGAAGGCGCAGTAGCCGTCGTGGGTGACGCGCAGGCCCGTCCTCGCCCGGTCGATGTCGCGTACTGGCTGTGGCTGGTCTGTGCGGCGCTGCTGGTGCTCTTCGGGCTGTTGGCCCTGACATCTCCCGGCACCGCTATACGGGAGGAACTGGTGGAGCGCGGTGCGAACCCCGACAGCGTGGACGAGTTCATCGTGCTGCTGCGTGGCTCCGGCGCCGTCTCGCTGCTGACCGGCCTCGGCGTCGGGCTGATGGCTGGGCCGACCAGGGCGGGGGATCCGCGATTTCGGCGGGCGGTCGTCGCGCTGTCGGCGGTGTTCTTCGTGCTGCAGCTCGGGCTGCTGGCGACCGGTCTTGGTCAGGTGCCGACGCTGCTGGTCTCGTTGCTCGCGCTGGTGGCGAGCGTGCTCGTCTACCTGAGGTCCTCGGCGGCGTGGTTTGCCGGTGAGTGACGCGGCCGAGCGGATCCTGTTCGAGGAACCGGGCGGACGGTGGTGGCTGGTCGCGCTCGGCCCGGCGCTGTGCCTGGTCGTGCTCGTGGTGGAGGCGATCATCGGTTCGGGTGTGCACTGGCTCGGGCTGGCGCTGTTCGCCGTGCTGCTCGCGGGGCTGGTCACCCTTCAGGTGGTGGCGGCCCGGCGGCACGCGAGCGTGCTGCTCACCCCGGCGGTGCTGCGCAACGGCGCCGAGACCGTCGAGGTGGCCGATATCGTCGGGGTGCTGCCCGAGGCGGATCCGTTCGCCGAGGATCTGGAGCCGTGGGAGAGCGCCCCGTCGCTCGGCGAGCTGTCCGGGGTGCCGCGGCGCCGTACCGCGATCGGCTTGCGGCTGCGGGACGGTTCGGTGGTGCGGGCGTGGGCGCGGGACGGTGACGGGCTGCGCACCGAATTGGAGCAGCTGGTGGCGGACGAGGTGGACGAGGCGGAGGACGGTGAGCGGTGAGCGAACGGATGACGCGGATCGTGGAGCTCGCCCTGGCGGTGCTCGCGACCGTGGCCGCGATCTGGTGCTGGAACCGGGGAGTGCAGACCTCGGACTTCGCACCCGCGATGGACGGCGCCCCCGCGTTCACCGGCACGCACTACTCGGGCACCTGGATCGGGGCGGCGACCGTGCTGGTGATCGTGGCCGGGTTGTTGGTGATCGACGTGGTCCGGAGGCGGGACCGCGGCGGTCCGCAGTGACCGGTCGAACAGCGGCCCGCCCTGGCGGCTAGTACCCACGGGGGGTATGGTAGGGGCATGAACGGATACTCCCCGGAGAAGGACGACCTCCTCAAGCGGCTTCGCCGCATCGAGGGACAGGTCGCGGGCATCTCGCGGATGGTCGACGACGATCGGTACTGCATCGACATCCTGACCCAGGTGTCGGCGGCGACGAAGGCGCTGCAGTCGGTCTCGCTGAAACTGATGGACGCGCACCTCGCGGGCTGCGTCGTCGAGGCGGCCAAGAAGGGCGGCCCGGAGGCCGACGCGAAGGTCAAAGAGGCCTCGGACGCGATCGCCCGCCTCGTCCGGTCCTAGGAGAGACACGATGCAGAGCACATACACGGTCACGGGCATGACCTGTGGGCATTGCGTCTCCTCGGTCACCGAGGAGGTCGGCGCCATCGCCGGCGTCACCGAGGTGCTCGTCGACCTGGCCACCGGAGCGGTCCGTGTGACCAGCGAGTCCGAGCTCGACCCGCGGGCCGTCGCAGAGGCGGTCGAAGAGGCGGGCTACGAGCTGGCGCCATGACCGCCGCCGCGGGCCGAGGCGCGTTGGACACCGTCGCGGAGCGCGAGCTCGATCTGGATCTCGGCGGGATGACGTGCGCCTCCTGCGCGAACCGGATCGAGCGCAAGCTGGCGAAGATCGACGGCGTCCGCGCCACCGTCAATTTCGCCACCGAGCGGGCCCACGTTCGCTATCCGGCGGGCGTGCAGCCCGCCGAACTGGTGTCCGCGGTCGAGTCGGCGGGCTACTCCGCGGCCGTGTCGTTGCCTGCCGGCCCCGCCGCTGCCGGGCCCGCGGAACCGATGCCGGATCACCTCGGCAGGCGCCTGGCGATCTCGGCGCTGGCCGCCGTCCCGGTCGTCGCGCTGTCGATGATCCCGACGCTGCAGTTCGACTACTGGCAATGGGTGGCGCTGGCGCTGACCACCTTGGTGGTGTTCTGGGGCGGCTATCCGTTCCACCGGGCCGCGCTGACGAACGCCCGTCACGGCAGCTCGACGATGGACACGCTCGTCTCGCTCGGCACCCTTGCCGCGTACGGATGGTCGTTGTGGGCGTTGGTGTTCGGCACCGCGGGGCAGATCGGGATGACCCACGAGTTCACGCTGCGACTCGGCGCGCACGACCCCGCGGGACAGATCTATCTCGAGGTCTCCGCCGCGGTCACCGTCTTCCTGCTCGCGGGCCGGTACGCGGAATCGCGGGCCAAGCGCCGTGCGGGCGCCGCGCTGCGGGCGCTGATCGAGGTCGGCGCCAAGGACGTGACGGTGCTGCGAGCCGACGCCGAGCGACGAATCCCGGTGAGCGAGTTGCGGGTCGGGGACCGATTCGTGGTGCGGCCGGGGGAGAAGATCGCAACCGACGGACGGGTGCTCGAGGGCGCCGCGGCCGTGGACGCGTCGACGGTCACCGGTGAGTCGGTGCCGATTGAGGTCTCCGGCGGCGATGCCGTCGTCGGCGGCACCGTGAACACCAACGGGCGACTCGTGGTGCGGGCCGAGAGGGTCGGCGCCGACACCCAGTTGGCCCACATCGCCGCGCTCGTCACCGAGGCGCAGAACGGCAAGGCGGCGGTGGCGCGGCTCGCGGACCGGGTGTCGGCGGTGTTCGTCCCGGTGGTGCTGGTCGTCGCGGCGGCGACACTGACGGGCTGGCTGGTCACCGGGCACGCCGCGACGGAGGCCTTCACCGCCGCGGTCGCGGTGCTCATCGTGGCCTGCCCCTGTGCGCTCGGACTGGCCACGCCCACCGCGCTTTTGGTGGGCACCGGTCGCGGCGCCCAGCTGGGCATCCTGATCAGGGGGCCCGAGGTGCTCGAGCAGACCAAGCGGATCGACACCGTCGTGCTGGACAAGACCGGCACCGTCACCACGGGCCGGATGACGCTCGACGAGGTGGTCGCGGCGCACGGCGAGAGCCCCGATCGAGTGCTGGCGCTGGCGGCCGCGGTGGAGGGCGCGTCGGAACACCCGGTGGCCCGGGCGATCGCTGTCGCGGGCGGCCCGGCGCCGTCGGTGACGGAATTCGAGAACCGCCCCGGCATCGGCGTCGTCGGCCTGGTCGAGGGGGTCCGGGTCAGCGTCGGCCGGCCGGAGGGCCCGATCCCGGCGGAGCTGCGGTCGGTGTTCGGGGCCGGGCGCACCACCGTCGCGGTGGCCTGGGACGGCGCGATCCGTGGCGCCATCACGGTCGCCGACGCCGTCAAGCCCACCAGCGCGGAGGCCGTCGCGCAGATCGTGGCGCTCGGCATGACCCCGGTGCTGTTGACCGGCGATCGCGCCGAGGTCGGGCACGCGGTGGCGCGGAGCGTCGGCATCGACCGGGTGATCGCGGAGGTCATGCCCGCCGACAAGGTCGCGCACGTGGCGGGCCTGCAGGCCGAGGGTGCCGTCGTCGCCATGGTGGGCGACGGCGTGAACGACGCGGCGGCGCTCGCCACCGCGGACGTCGGGCTGGCGATGGGAACCGGGACGGACGCCGCGATCGAGGCGGGCGACCTGACCCTGGTGCGCGGCGACCTGCGCTCGGTGCCGCAGGCGATCCGGCTCTCGCGGGCCACGCTCGGCACCATCAGGGCGAACCTGTTCTGGGCGTTCGCCTACAACGTCGCGGCCATCCCGCTGGCCGCGCTCGGCCTGCTGAACCCGATGATCGCAGGCGCGGCGATGGCGCTGTCCTCGGTGTTCGTGGTGGGGAACAGTCTGCGGTTGCGGAGATTCCGCTGACGCCCAAGTCCACCGATTTGCGCTGACCGCATGCCAACTTGAACACTGTTCAAGTTGGCGTGAGGGCAGGGAGATCGGTGAAGCAGGCAGGGGCAGGTCGTGGCGAGGTCCGGCACACCCGGGTGGTGGTGATCGGGGCGGGTTTCGCCGGGCTCGGCATGGCGGCAGGCCTGACCCGGGCGGGTCATGACGACTTCATCGTGCTCGAGAAGGCCGGGGATGTCGGCGGCACCTGGCGGGAGAACACCTACCCCGGCTGCGAGTGCGACGTGCCGTCCGCCCTCTACTCGTACTCCTTCGAGCAGCAGGCGTGGGGCGGTGTCCGGGCATCGCAGCCGGAGATCCTCAGCTACCTGCGCAGGGTGAGCGTCAAGTACGGCCTCCGGGACAAGATCGAATTCGGCGTCGAGGTCGAGCGCGGTCACTGGGACGAGGTCGACGGGCGGTGGCACCTGTTCACCACCACTGGCCGGGAGTTCGTCGCGCAGTACCTGGTGGTCGGCACCGGAGCCCTCCATCTGCCCAAGGTGCCGAAGACGCCGGGGGCCGCGTCCTTCGGCGGACCCGCGTTTCATTCGGCGCGATGGGACCACAGCGTCGACCTCGCCGGCAAGCGGGTCGCGGTCATCGGAACCGGCGCGAGCGCGATCCAGATGGTGCCCGAGATCGCGGCCGTGGCCGGCTCGGTCCAGCTGTACCAGCGCACGCCGCCCTGGGTGTTGCCGCGCCGGGAGGCCGGGCGGCTCGCGCGCACTGTCGGGCGGGCCCCGCTGCTCCGCCGACTCGTCAGGAGCCTGACCTACTGGAACGCCGAACTCCTGGCCGTGGGTCTCAACCGGCGCCCCGCCCTGACCCGACCGATGGAGTGGCGGGCGAAGCGGCACCTCCGGCGTCAGGTCCCTGACCCCGCCCTTCGGGCGAAACTCACCCCGGACTACCGGATCGGCTGCAAGCGAATCCTGCGCTCCGACAACTATCTCCCGGCACTGACCAGGCCGGGCACGGAGCTGATCGTTGACCCGATCGCCGAGATCACGCCGGCCGGCATCGTCACCGAGGACGGGACGAAGCGCGCGGCGGACGTCATCGTGTACGCGACCGGGTTCCGGGTTGCCGGCTCGCTGGCCCGGCTGCCGCTCGTCGGGCGCGACGGCGTCAGCCTGCAGGAGCTGTGGCAGCGGGACGGGATCAGGGCGCACCTGGGGATCTCGGTGTCGGGCCTTCCCAACGCGTTCTTCCTGACCGGACCGAATACCGGTCTCGGACACAACTCGGTCGTTTTCATGATCGAGGCGCAGGTGAGCTACGCGCTCAGGGCGATGAATCTGGTGGACCGCGAGGGCGCGAACGCGCTGGATGTCCGCCCGGAGGTGCAGGCCGCATTTCATGACGACCTGCACGTGCGGCTCGCCGACGGGGTCTGGAGCACCGGCGGCTGCAGGAGTTGGTACGTGGATGCCCGCGGCGTCAACCACTCCATCTGGCCCGGCTTCTCGTGGCAGTACTGGTTGCGGACGCGACGCGTGGACCGCGGCGGCCACGAGTTACTCAAACCTCCTCAAGATTCCTTAAGCGGTCAGTGACGACGGTCATGGCGCGGTCTCCGGTGATTGTTCCCTTACCTTCAGTTGACAGATTCGGGCGCTGTGGTGGGACACTGTTCGGTGTACGGTCGTTCACTGATAGCGATTCCGTGTGGACGATGTCGTCTGAATCACGGGCCTGGAATCTCAATTTCGGCAGCCCGGCACTCCTGGGTGAGGGCGGCTGGTTCCGATATTCAGCCCGTCATCCAGGTGAACGTCTGTGCACTGAGGAAGAAGGTAGCGATGCCACGGAATGATCTGAAGTCCCTGGTTCTTCACAACGATGTACTCAAGTACGTAGACGTCGGAGACGGACCTCCCATCGTGCTCGTGCACGGACTGCTCGGATCGCACGAGTCCTGGGGCCCGCAGATCGACAAGCTGGCCAAGAACTATCGCGTCATTGCTCCCGACCTCTTCGGTCACGGTCAATCGGACAAACCGTCCGGTGACTACTCCCTCAGTGCCCACGCCGCGACTGTCCGCGACCTGATGGAACATCTCGACATCTCGGCGGCGACCTTTGTGGGGCATTCGCTTGGCGGCGGGATCTCCATGCAGATGACATACCTGTTTCCCGAGCGGGTCGACAGCCTCTGCCTGGTGAGTAGCGGTGGACTCGGGCGTGAGGTGAGCCCGTTCCTCAAGGCCGCCACCCTGCCGGGAAGCGAGCTGGTCCTGCCGGTCCTCGCCTCCGACTGGGTCAGGCGAAACACCGAGGCCGCCCTCGCGCAGCTGGGTCGACTCCGGCTGCCGTTCCAGCCCAGCCCTAGCGTCGCCGAGACCTGGCGGTCGTTCGGAACGGTGGCAGACAAGCCCACCCGCGCGGCATTCCTGGCGTCCGCCCGTGCGGTCGTGGGGCCGCGCGGTCAGACGGTCAGCGCCACGCAGCACTTCTCGAGGTTCGACACCATCGCGTCGCTGCTCATCTGGGGCGGCCGGGACACGATGATCCCCGCGTCCCACGCCGACAACGTCCGACGGGAAGTGCCGAACAGTCGCGTCGAGATATTTCGCGGCGCAGGGCATTTCCCGCAGTTGGACGAACCGGACCTCTTCTACCGCGTCCTCGACGAGTTCCTCAGCACAAACGCGACCTCGGCGGTAAAACCACCTCGCATGGTGACTCGGTAGGTTCCCGGCTCCGCCGAACCGGGACGTGACACCGCCGGGTCGCCCGTGCGGTCCGGCCCGTATCGAGCTGACGTCGGGCACGATGGGGTGATGATCCTTGTCGTCGACGACGATCCCTCGGTGCGCGAGGCCGTCGTGACCGCGCTCGAACTCGACGGACACCAGGTGCGGTCGGTCGGCGACGGGAGTGCGGCGCTGGCGGCACTCGCGCAGGACCCCTTCGCGGCGATGGTCCTCGACGTCATGATGCCGGGTGTCGACGGGCTGTCGGTGTGCCGGCTGCTGCGGGGGCAGGGCGATCGGATCCCGATCCTGGTGCTGACGGCCCGCTCCGAGGTGGGCGACAGGATCGCCGGACTCGACGCAGGCGCGGACGACTACTTGCCGAAGCCCTTCGACATCGATGAACTCGCGGCCCGGGTGCGGGCCCTGCTGCGCCGGGCGGCACCCCCCGAGGCCGTGGAATTCGGGGACCTCACGATCGACCCGGAGACACGTCGTGGCGTCCGGTCGGGTAGGAGCATCGAATTCACGCAGACCGAGTTCGCGCTGCTCGAGCTGCTGATGGCCAATGCCGGTCAGACGCTGACGCGAGAGGTCATCACCGACCGGGTCTGGGGGCACGACTTCGGACCCCAGTCCAATTCGCTGGCCGTCTACGTCAGCTATCTCCGCACGAAGCTGGAATCGGGCGGCGAGCCGCGCATCATCCAGACAGTCCGCGGACTCGGCTATCGGTTGGCGCCGCCGTGAGGCGGGGCCGCCTGCCGCTGCGGACGCGCATGGCGATCGTCACGTCGCTAGCGGTGGCGGCGGTGGTGCTCGCCTGCGCGGCGGGGGCCTACTGGATCTCTTCTCGTGAGGTGTACCGGAGCCTGGACCTCGGGCTGATCCGGGAGGCGACCGCGCTGCAGCTGCAACTGCATGCGGGCAAGGATCTGGGTGATGGGACCGAATGCGCGACCCTCGCCTCGCCCGCGTGTTTCGAGGTGCTCGACACCGTGGACGAGCGGCCCGTCGTGTTGCCGGAACCGGAGGGCGTCGACGCCGTCATCAGAGGCGAGTCGGATCCATTCCTGACCAATATCGATCTCGTGGGCCTTCCCGGTCGGATGTACGTGACCCCGCTGCTGGACGGCGGTGCGCTGTTGGTCGCCGTCCGCGCCGATCAGCAATTCCGGGCGCTGGACCAGATCGCCCGGTTCCTGGCGTTGCTGTGCGGCGTCGGCATCGTGATCAGCGCCGCGCTCGGCTACGCGGTGGCGCGCTACACCCTGCGCCCGGTCGCCCGACTCTCCCGCGAGGCGCAGTGGGTCGCGAAGGAACGCGATCCGAGTCGGGAGATCGTCGTGGACGGGTCCGACGAACTGGCGCAACTCGGCGAATCGATCAACACCATGCTTCGGGCCCTCGACGACTCCCTCCGAGCTCAGCGTCAGCTCGTCTCCGACGCCTCGCATGAGCTGAGGACACCGTTGACGGGGATCATCGCGAACGCCGAGCTATTGGCGAGAGGCGACGGGTTGACCGCCGAGCAGCAGACCAGGGTGCGGGCGGCGCTGGCACGCAGCACCGCCGACATGCGCACGCTGATCGACGACATCGTCGGCCTCGCACAGGGATCCGAACCGGACATCGCGACCGAGGACGTGGCGTTCGACGATGTCGTGGTGGAGGTGGTCGAGGCCGCCCGCGCGCACTGGCCGGTGATCGACTTCCGGGTCTCGGTCGGCGCGCACACCGTGCACGGAACTCGCGCGCGGCTGGCGAAGCTCGTCTCGAACCTCGTCGACAACGCGGCCAAGTTCACCGTGGCAGGCGGCGCGGTCGACATCACCCTGGCGGAGGGCGTCCTCACGGTGCGCGATCACGGCCCCGGCATCGACGAGGCGGACCTGGGCCTGGTCTTCGAGCGCTTCTACCGATCGGCGCGCACGCGGGGCACCGCGGGGTCCGGGCTCGGTCTCGCCATGGCGCAGCAGATCGCCCGAGCGCACGGGGCGGTGATCACCGCGGCGAACGCACCCGACGGTGGCGCGCTCTTCACGGTGCGGTTGCCACCCTCCCGGTGAGCCGCCCGCGGCTCGGCGCGCTCTGATCTTCTTCTAACGTTCGGCGCCTACCTTCGCTGGTCATGAGAGCACTGAAATCGACTCGAGCTGTCGCGACGGCAACGGTTGGGGCCGCGGCATTGGCGCTTGCGGCATCGGGATGTTCTGCAGGGCAGTCTGATTCGGCGATCCGTGTGGACGGGAGCTCGGTGATCGTGCCGATTGCCGGGGGTGAGGCGCGGGTCGACGTGAACGACCTGACCGTTCGCGGTCCCATCGAGCTGTCCGCCGCCGCGGCGACGGACCTGGGCACACCAGGGGGGATCTCGGTGGACACCGCCGGCGCGCACTGGTCGTATCCCGAGCGCGGTCTCGACGTCACGGCGACCGCCCGCGACGGTCGGCTCGTCGTCGACATGACCGGCCGCGGCGATCAGGAGCTGGCGTGGCCGGTCACGGGCGCCGGTGCGCGGGACCTGCAGCTGCCGCGGGGTGAGGGGCTGAGCATCCCGGTCGACGACGCCTTCTGGAACGACCCCGGCACCGGCCTGGTCGGGGAGGAGGGCGAGCGGCTGCAGGACCTGACCATGCCGTTCTGGGGATACAGCGCAGGCGCTCTCGGCGCGAGCTACCTTGTCCCGACCGACATCGGCACCACGTTGGAGTTCAGCTCGGTCGACGGCCGGCTGCGCAGCACGTCCGTGCACGAGTTCAGTGAGGCCAGGGACACCGGCACGTACACCGTGGCGCTGTCGGTCACCGACGGATCGCCGGTGGCGGCCGCCAAGGACTACCGCGCGCTGCTGCTGCAGCAGGGCGGCCTGCGCACCCTGAAGCAGAAGATCGCGGCGAACCCGGACACCGAGAAGCTCGTCGGCGCCTTCCACGCCTACCTGTGGGGAGACGGCCGCACGCCCGAGGCGATGCGCAGGCTCGAGGAGCTCGGCATCTCGAGGATGTGGCTGGGCTACGACTCGGACGAGCAGCCGATGAGCAGGGAGGCCGTCGAGACCGCAACGGCCGCCGGCTATCTCGTCGGCCCGTACGACACCTTCGGTAACGCGCAGGACCCGGCGGGCGAGGTCGACAATCCGTCGTCCCGATGGCCCGACGGGGTGTGGCCGGGGGACTGCGTCGTCGACGAGAACGGCGAGCGGGTGGGCGGATTCGGCGGCCGGGGCTGCTATCTGAGCTCCCAGGCGCTGGCCGCGCGCCCGGATCTGCTGGCGAGTCGGGTCGCCGCGAAGGTGGACAACGGCGCGAACAGCTACTTCCTCGACGTGGATGCGATGGGCGAGGTGTTCGACGATCACAGTCCCGACCACCCCATGACCCAGTCCGGGGACCGGCAGAACCGCCTCGATCGGATGGGGGTGATCGGCGAGGACCTGGTGCTGGGATCGGAGACGGTGGGGTCGTGGGCCAACGGCGTCGTGTCCTTCAGCCACGGCTCGAGCACGCCGGTGCTGAACGACCTCTGGAAGGTGGAGCGGGACAAGGCGACGTGGGGTGCGTACTGGGGGAAGAACGGACCGGCGGCCTTCTTCAAGCCGGTCGAGCTGCCCGCGAAGCTGCGAACCGGGATGTTCGACCCGAGGTACCGTGTGCCGCTGTACGAGACGGTGCTGCACGATTCGGTGGTCAGCACGGATCGGTGGGAGCTGTCCTTCAACAAGCTGCCGTCCGAGCAGACCGCCCGCGCGCTGCTCGCGATGCTCTACAACACCCCGTTGAACTACGCCCTGAACGCACAGACCATCGCCGAAGAGGGTCCGCGGATGGCGACCATGCAGAAGTTCTTCGCCACCATCCAGGAGGCAGCCGGGACCGAGCCGATGACCGACTTCCGCTGGCTGACCGAGGACCGCACGGTGCAGCGCACCACCTTCGGCGACGGAATGCTCGAGGTCACGGCGAACTTCGGCGATCGCGCCTTCGAGGATGCCGACCTCGGAGCGGTGCAGCCGGGCTGCGTGGCCGCATCGATCGGCGGCGAGGTGACGACGCTGTGTCCGTGACGAGGCGCCGCGGCCGGGCCGCCGATCAGCCGCCCAGCATCGCCACGCCGAGGGTGGACTCCGGCACCGCGAACCCCTCGATCAGCGTCAGGGCGTGCGGGCGCAGCGTCCGGCAGCGTTCGTTGACGCCGCGGGTCACCGCCTTCGCGCGCTCGACGGACAGGTGCCGATGCTCCATGAACCAGGCCTTGTCGTCCTCGATGACCGTGAGCGCGTACAGGTCACACAGGTCACCGAGCAGGTCGGCTGCGGTCTCGTCCTCGCACGAGTCGATGCCTGCGACGAACGCCTCCAGCACCACCCGGTCGATGTGCGCCTCGGCCGCGCGCAGCACGTGGTCCTGGACGGAGTTGAAGGCGTCGAACGGATCGTCCTCGCGCTTCTGCGCGGCCTGCAGCCGCCGGGCCGCCGTGGACAGCAGGTATTCCTCGCGGTCCTCGAACATATTCAGCTGGGTGCCCCGGTTGAACAGGCTGCCGTCCTCCTCGTTGTCCTGCCGGGTGTCGAGGATGGTCTGGATGATCTGCTGGGCCGCGGTGCGCTTCTTGACCACATCGGAGACGGTGGTGGCGGCGAAGCGCATCCAGTCGACGGGACTCATGCCGCGCACCTCGTCGGCATACGAGGTGAGCAGCTCCTTCGCGACGAGCTGGGTGAGGACGTGGTTGTCGCCCTCGAAAGTGGTGAACACGTCGGTGTCGGCCTTGAGCGCGACGAGCCGGTTCTCGGTGAGATACCCGGCGCCGCCGCAGGCCTCGCGGCATTCCTGGATCGCGCGGGTGGCGTGCCAGGTGTTGGCGGCCTTGAGGCCGGCAGCCCTGGCCTCCAGTTCGCGCTGCTCCTGCGGGTCCACCTCGTCCGCGGTCTGGATGTCGTGCAGCCGGGTCACCAGCTGGTTCTGCGCGAAATGCAGGGCGTAGGACTTCGCGATCAGCGGCAGCAGCCGGCGCTGGTGGACCAGGTAGTCCATGACGAGGACCTCGTCGTCGCTCTTGGGCTTGTCGAACTGCCTGCGCTGCAACGCGTATCGGGTCGCGATGCTCAGCGCGACCCGGGCGGCCGCGCCCGCGGCACCGCCGACGGTGACGCGGCCGCGGATCAGGGTGCCCACCATGGTGAAGAAGCGCCGGTTCGGGTTCTCGATCGGGGAGGAGTACGTCCCGTCCTCCGCCACGTCGGCGTATTTGTTGAGAAGGTTCTCCCGCGGCACCCGCACCTGGTCGAAGACGATCCGGCCGTTGTCGACCCCGGGCAGGCCGCCCTTGTGTCCGCAGTCGGAGGTGGTGACCCCCGGCAGGTCGGCGCCGTCCTCGCCGCGGATCGGCACCACGAAGCAGTGCACGCCCCGCGACGTCGCCTCCTCGCCCGGTGCCGCGGTGATCAACTGGGCGAACACCGCCGCCATCCGGGCGTGTTGGGCCGCACCGCCGATGTAGTCCTTGCGGGACGACGGGGTCGGGGAGTCGATCACGAATTCCTGCGTGGCCGGGTCGTAGGTCGCGGTGGTCTCCAGCGCCTGCACGTCGCTGCCGTGGCCGGTCTCGGTCATCGCGAAACAGCCGAGCAGGTCGAGGTCGATCAGCGGCTTGACGTAGGCCGCGTGATGGCGTGCGGTGCCGAGGTTCTCGATGGCGCCGCCGAACAGACCCCACTGGACGCCCGCCTTGACCATCAGCGAGAGGTCCGACATGGCGAGCATCTCGATGCTCGTCACCGCGGCGCCGACGTCGCCGGTGCCGCCGTGCGCGGCCGCGAAGCCGTTGGCCGCGTAGCCGGACTCGGCCAGAATCCGCATCTGCTCGAGCGCCGTGGCTCGGGCGGCCTGGAGGTCGGGGGTGAAGTGCGGGGCGAATTCCTCGCGGGTCAGGTCCACCCGGACCTTCTCGCGCACCTCCCGCCACTGCCCGTCGAGTGTGGTCCGCAGGTGGTCCGCTGTGGTGGCCATGGGTCCGACGGTAGCGCAGCGGTGGCGGTCATGCGCCGGCGTCGCGGCGCGTTCCGGCGCGCGGGTCGACGGTGCTGCTCGGAGGGTGCCCGCCGCCCTATGCTGACCTCGCCAGGTCAGGGTCGAGATGCCGATGCGCGAGGACGACGATGATCACGCTGATACCCGACAACCAACGCCGCACCCTCGACGAGCTCGGCGATCGCCTGGACCTCGAGGTCGGTGATGTCACAGCCAAACGGTCGGCCTACTGGCTGATGTTGCTGCTGTCCGCGACGATCGCCGTCGCCGGTGTGATCAGCGACTCCACCGCGACCGTCATCGGAGCGATGATCGTGGCCCCGCTATCGACCCCGATCCTCGGCATCGGGCTCGGCATCGTCACCGGACGGGCCGGTGCGGTGGGCCGGAGCATTCTGTACGTCCTCGTCAGTGCCATCGCCGTCGTCGCGCTCGGTGCGCTGATCGCGCAGCTTCTCCCGAATCCCACCAATGTGCTGACCAATTCGCAGGTGACGGGGCGCACCTCGCCGACGCTGATGGATCTGCTGGCCGCGATCGCTACCGGGTTCGCCGGGTCGATCGCCATCGCCCGCCGCGACGTCGGTGACGTGCTCCCCGGGGTGGCGATCGCCATCTCGCTCGTACCGCCGCTGGGAGTCGTCGGCGTCTGCCTCGGGTCGGGTGCGCCGTCCCTCGCCGCCGGGGCGCTGGTGCTGTTCCTGTCGAACATGCTGGCCCTCGTCACCGCCTGCACGATGGTCCTCATGCTCGCGGGTTACGCGCGTGATGCGGCCGAAACCCCCGGGACGGTTCGGCGCACCCGCGCCTACCTCGCCATTGCCGCGGCGTCCGTCGTCGTGGCCGTCCCGATGGTGCTCAATTCGCTCTCGAGTCTCTGGGCGAGCCAGGTGCGCGATGCCACGGAGCAGTGGCTCAGTGGGACCCCGTCCGCCGAGGTCGGCACGGTGACGGTCCAGTCGGACACCGTCCTCGTCGATGTCACGAGCCCGGCCGACCTACCACCGATCGACGATCTCCAGGCCTCGGTGGACGAGATCGTCCCCTGGAATCCGGCCGTCGTGGTGCAACACACCGTCGGTCAGCGAGTCGAGGGCGACGGGTAGCGGTTCACCTCCTGCGCGGCACCGCGGGCAGGATCGTCCCGGTCACCTCGCCCAGCCCGAACCGTCCGCCTGCGGGGGAGGGTGCGGTGGCCGCGATGGTCACCACGTCGCCGTCCTCCAGGAAGGCGCGGGTGCTGCCGTCGGCCAGGGTGATCGGTGCCCGGCCCGCGTCGGTCAGCTCGATCAGCGAGCCGACCTCGTCGCGTCCGGGCCCGGAGACGGTCCCCGAGGCGAACAGGTCACCGGTGCGCAGGCGGGCGCCGTTGGCGGTCAGGTGCGCCAACATCTGCGCGGGCGACCAATACATACCGCGGTAGCGGGGCCGGGAGACGACCTGCCCGTTCAGCTGGACCTCGAAATCGATGTCCAGACCCCAGTTCTCGGTGTCGTGCAGGTAGTCGAGCGGCTCCGGGTCCTGCGCTCCGATGGGCAGCCGGGCCGCCTCCAGCGCGGCCAGGGGTACCACCCACTGCGAGATCGAGGTGGCGAAGGACTTGCCGAGGAAGGGGCCGAGCGGCACGTACTCCCAGGACTGCAGGTCGCGGGCGGACCAGTCGTTGAGCAGGACGACGCCGAAGACGTGATCGGCGAAGTCCGCTGTCCGGATGCAGGTTCCGAGATCGCTCGGGGTACCGACCACGAAAGCCAGCTCGACCTCGATGTCGAGCCTGCGGGTCGGACCGTCGGTTGGAGACGACTCGTCCGGGGCCTTGCGCTGGCCGGTGGGTCGCACGATTGCGGTGCCGGATGGTACGACCGTGCCGGCGCGGCCGTGATAGCCGATCGGCAGGTGCTTCCAGTTCGGCGGTAGCGGCGGCTCGCCGGGACGGAACATCCGGCCCAGGTTGGTGGCGTGCTGCTCGGACGCGTAGAAGTCCACGTAATCGGCGACGTCGAACGGCAGGTGCATCTGCACCTCGGACAGCGGGTGCAGATACGGCCGGATCCGCTGTCGGTTCGCCGGGTCCGCCACCAGCTCGGTGATCTCAGCGCGTACCTCCGCCCAGCGCGCGCGACCGAGGGCGAGGAAGGCGTTGAGGGTGGTCGACCGCAGCGCGGCCTCGTCGACGACTGAGGTGAGGTCGAGCACCTGGTCGCCGATCGCGACACCGATGTGCCGGTGCAGGGCGCCGGTGGAGAACACGCCGTACGGGAGCTGTTCGGTCATTCCTGGGTCCCTCCCAGTCCGAAAGTGGCAGGGCCGCCGCCCGATCGGGTGGGCGCGAGGCCGAGCCGGACCGCCTCGAGCATCGGGGTCTCGGTGTCGCACGACCCGAAACAGGTCAGCACCGCCCGGGCAGGCACCGGGTCGTGCAGCGCGCGGGCGACCCCGCGCAGCCGGTCTCGGTCCTCGTCGGCCAGCATCGCGGCGGTCTCCGCAGCCGATCCGGATCGAGCGCTGTCCGCGGCCAGCACCAGGTTGAGGAACCCGTGATGGGTGATGCCGGTCGACTGGTCGGTCTGCCGGATCGCGTGGTGCAGCCCTGCGGTGGCCTTGGCGGGCACTCCCGCGCCCGCGGCCGTCACCAGCGCGGCGGCCAGGGCGGCCGGCGTCGGGAACAGTTCGGCGTCGGTCCCGCCGCAGCGCAGCTTGACCCCGAGCGGCGCCCCGTCTCCGGCCCGGCGCTCGGCAAGCGCGGTGATCACCCCGGCGGCGTCGGCGAAGGTCGCCGGCTCCACGAACAAGGGCACCGCCGCTTTCGCGCCCCCGGCGGCGTCGATCAGCGCAGCCAGGTCGCCGGGTCTCGCCGTCAGCCTCGACTCGACGCCGACCACCTCGGCGCAGGGGGAGTGGTGCAGTGCCGCAAGGGCGTCCGCGAGCGCCGGCAAGTCCGTGGTGACCAGCACCGCGAACCGGTCGTCGGCGTCGAGGTGGCCGAGCAGCTCGGGGATCCGCGACGCGGGGCACACGAACCGGTGCGTGAGCATCGGTTGGCCGGACGCGAGGTCGCGGCGGTGGCGGGTCACCGCCGCCGCCATGTCGAGCCCGGCGGGTTCGAACAGGCCTGCGTCGTCGACCAGGTGCGCGAGCAGGGCGGTCATGACGACGGCCCCCGGCCAGACCAGGACCAGGCGTAGGCGGGATCCTCGACGGCCAGCCCACCCTCGCCGAGAGCGAGCGGCCGGAAGGTGTCGACCATGACCGCGAGTTCGTCGAAGAACTCGGCGCCGATACTGGCCTCGGCCGCCCCCGGCTGCGGTCCGTGCGCGATTCCGCCGGGGTGCAGGGAGATCGAGCCGCGGCCGATGCCCGAGCCCCTGCGCGCCTCGTAGTCGCCGTCGACGTAGAACATGACCTCGTCGGAGTCGACGTTGGAGTGGTAGTACGGCACCGGGATGGCGAGCGGGTGGTAGTCGACCTTGCGCGGCACGAAGTTACAGATCACGAACCCCGCGCCCTCGAACACCTGATGGGCGGGCGGGGGCTGGTGCACCCGGCCGGTGATCGGTTCGAAATCGGCGACGTTGAAGGTGTACGGGTAGAGGCAGCCATCCCATCCGACCACGTCGAACGGGTGGGTGGGGTAGACCAGGCGGGTGCCGACGAGCCCGGTTCTCCCGCGGTGTTTGACCAGCACCTCGACGTCGGCGGCGTCGCGGAGCAGCGGCTCGGTCGGCGCGTGCAGGTCGCGCTCGCAATAGGGCGCGTGTTCGAGCAACTGCCCGAAGCGCGACAGGTAGCGGTGGACGGGACCGATGTGGCTGCTCGATTCGATCGCGTACGCGCACAACGGTTCACCGGGGTTCGGCAGCCACCGATGGGTGGTGCCGCGCGGGAGCAGGACGTAGTCGCCACGGCGGGCGCCCAGCGACCCGAACACGGTCTCGACGGTGGCGGAACCGGCCTCGACGAAGACGCACTCGTCGCCGACGGCATTCCGGTACAGGGGCGAATCCAGCTGCGCCGCGACGTAGGAGATCTGGACGTCGTCGTTGCCGAGCACGAGGCGTCGACCGGTCACGGGGTCGGTGTCCCCGGGACTCCGCGCCAGCTCGTGGAGCTTGAGGTGCCGCGACCGGAGGGGGTGGTTGGGCGTCAGCGACTGGTCGGGGAGTCCCCATGCCGTCGAGTCGACGATCGCCGAGGGGGTGCCGAGGTGGTACAGCAGCGCGGAGTCGGAGGAGAAGCCCTCCTCGCCCATGAGTTCCTCGCGGTAGAGGTCGCCGCCGGGCGCGCGGAACTGCGTGTGGCGCTTCGGTGGCACCTGGCCGACCTGGCGGTAGAAGGGCATGACGTTCCTCCCGGCGTCGAGCTGCGGACCGCCCCCTCGGACCCGTTGTGTGATGCGGATCACATCAGTCGTCACTATATCGCCGCGGGTCTGGCAGATGGCTAAGTCCTGGGTCTAGACTCAGTACCGTGACATGCACCCTCTCTGAAACCCTCGCCGTGGTCGGCGAGCGGTGGGCCCTGCTGATCGTTCGCGAGGTCGCGCTCGGCCTCCGCCGCTTCGACGAGCTCCGGGCCGCCACCGGCGCGCCGCGCGGGGTGCTGTCGGACCGCCTGCAGCGGCTCATCGCCGCGGGCGTGTTGGCCACCAGGGACTACCGGGTCCCGGGCAGCCGGGCCAGGCAGGAGTACGTCCTCACCGATGCGGGGCTGGACCTGTTGCCGGTGCTGGCCGCGTTCTCCGACTGGGGGGAGAAGCACCTCGCCGACGGCGGGGTGCCCGAGGTGGTCTACCGGCACACGGGCTGCGGCGGCCGGGTGACCGCGCGCCTTGTGTGTGAATGCGGCGGCGACGCGGATGTGCACGACCGAGTCATCGCCCAGGTCAACCGCTGAGTCCGACGCTCGATCCTGTCGCAGATATCGAGACAGCAAGTACCGAGACAGCAAGTACCGAGACAAAGGAGTGCTCCATGTCCCTGGCAACCACCACCGATGCCGCCTTCGCCGCCGACGTGCTCTCGTCCGAGACGCCGGTCCTCGTCGAGTTCACCGCCAGCTGGTGCCCTCCGTGCAAGATGGTCGCGCCGGTCCTCGAGCAGATCGCGGACGAGGAGTCCGGTCGCCTCGCCGTCATCGCCTTGGACGTCGACGAGAACCCCGGGATTGCCAGGGAGTATCAGGTGATGAGCATGCCGACCATGGCATTGTTCATCGGCGGAGACGTGGTCACGACGATGGTCGGCGCCAAGCCCCGCGCGGCGATCATGCGGGCACTGGAGCCGCATCTGCCGGCGGCCTGACCCCCGCCGCTGATCGCCGAGTGTGCACCTGCCGGCGCTCGCTCTCGGGCGACGCGCCGGCAGGTGCACACTCGGCGGAATCCGGGCTGCCGCCGCCCGGTAACTTACTGAAAAGTAACCTTACTCAGAAGTCAGGAACTCTGTTACGCTCACGACCCTGTGATGGGCGCCACGGGGGCGGTGCTCGCGAGGCTCGAGTCACACGCGAGGCGGGAGCGGGATGGCGGCGACTGAAGAACCGGCGGTGGTGCTCGCCGTGCCCGCCGAGGCGGAGCCGGCCACGGCGCCGGACAAGCCGAACATGTTCGCGCATTTCTCCGCGGAGATGGGCCTGCTGTTCGTGTTCACCGTCCGGGTCGCCCTCGCCGCGCTGACCAGCGTGCGCCGCCGCAGGCTGGCCTGGCGCGGATGCGTCGACCAGATGTGGTTCCTCGCCCACGTCACCACGGTCGCCTCGGCCCTGGTGATGATTCCGCTCGGCGTGGGGGTCGCGCTGCAGATCGGCTCGCTGGCCGACCAGATCGGTGCGGGGGCCTACAGCGGCGCGGTGGTGGCGTTCCTCATCATCGGTCAGGCGGGCCCGCTGGTCTGCGCCCTGATCATCGCGGGCGTCGGCGGATCCGCGATCTGCGCGGACCTGGGCGCCAGGACCATCCGCGAGGAGATCGACGCCCTCGAGGTCCTCGGACTGCCGGTGCTCGAACGGCTCGTCGTGCCGCGGATGATCGCGATCGCCGTGGTGTGCGTGCTGCTCAACTCGATCGTCCTCGTCATCGGGCTCGGCGCGAGCCTGCTCGTGCACGTGCTCATCCTGGACGGCAATTCACAGAGCTTTCTGCGCAACGTCGTGCAGTTCAGCCAGCCCGCCGACTTCGTCGTCTCCGGACTCAAGGCCGTGGCCTTCGCCCTCATCTCGGGAATCGTCGCCAGCTACCGGGGCCTGACCGTGAAGAAGGGCGCGCAGGGCGTCGGGGATGCCGTCAACGAGACCGTGGTGCTCTCGTTCATCCTCGTGTTCATCGCGAACCTGGCGATCACCCAGTTCTATCCGCTCTTCGTCTCGGTGAAGGGCGCCTACTGATGCACCTTCCCGTCGCGATCCGCACCAGGCGTTTCGGTCAACGGACCGTCTCGCTGTTCGCCCGGCTCGGCGAGCAGCTCACCTTCTACGCCCAGGTCGTCGCCGCCGTCCCCGCCACGATCGTCCGCTACTGGCGCGAGGTCATGCGCCTGATCGCCCAGATCGCGTTCGGGTCGGGCACCCTGCTGGCGGGCGGGGGCAGCGTCGTGGTCATCTTCGCGATCTCCTTCTTCGCGGGCTCGCAGATCGGGCTCGAGGGCTACCGCGGGCTGAACCTGGTCGGGCTCGCCCCGCTGTCCGGGGTCATGTCGGCGATCGCGAACACCAGGGAGGTGGCGCCGCTCGTCGCCGCGATCACCCTGGCGGCCAAGGTCGGCACGGGTTTCACCGCCCAGTTGGGCGCGATGCGGATCTCGGACGAGATCGACGCGCTCGACGTGATGGCCATCCCGTCGCTGCGGTACCTGGTGACCACCCGGGTGCTCGCGGCCATGATCGCGGTCATCCCGCTCTACCTGGTCGGCCTCTTCGCCTCGTACATGGCGACGGCCCTCGCGGTTGTCGGCGTCAAGGGACAGTCGGAGGGCACCTACGGCTACTACTTCAGCTTGTTCCTCTCGCCGAACGACATCTGGCTCTCGCTGGTGAAGGTGCTGGTGTTCGCGGTGGTGGTGACGCTGGTGCACTGCTACTACGGGTACACCGCCACCGGCGGGCCGGAGGGCGTCGGCAGGGCCGCAGGCCGGGCGCTGCGCACCAGCATCGTGTTCCTCGCCTTCACCGACGTCGCCATGACCGTCGCGCTGTGGGGCCTCAAGCCGCAGGTGCCGGGGCTGACCGGATGAGCCTGCGGTCGACGGTCCTCGGTGGCGGCACGGCCGCGCTCGCACTGCGCGGCGCGCTCGCGGTGCTCGTGTTCGGCGGCGCCTACGTGTTCCTGTTCGCATGGGGAGCAAGGACATTCGAGTCGCCCGCCCGGGTCACCGCGACCGTCCCGGCGAGCGCGGGCGCGTTGAAGGTGGACTCGGCCATCCAGTACCGCGGGGTGAACGTGGGCCGGGTCGAGCGGATCGACGCGGGTACCAGGGACTCGCTGATCACCCTCGGATTCGACGAGGAGGCGATGGCGAGCATCCCCGCCGACGTCCAGGTGCGGCTCATGCCACGCACGGTCTTCGGCGACTACTACGTGGACCTGGTATCGCCGGAATCCGCGGACCGAAGCGCCGCGGCCCCGTCCCTGCGGCCCGGTGGCACCGTGCGGGCGGACCAGTCGGAGGCCGCCGTCCAGCTGTACCAGGCGTTTTCGCGGATCTACGAGTTGGTCGGCGCGATCGACCCGGCCGACCTCAACGCCGCACTGACCGCGGTGGCCACCGCGCTCGACGGTGAGGGCGCCCGGCTGGGGGAGTCGCTCGACGCGCTGCACCGGACGCTGGCCGCCTCGGAGCCGGTGCTGGACGGCTTCGGCGACGACCTCGACGACATCGCCGAGCTGGCAGGCGAACTCGACGCGGCGGCCCCAGACGTGCTCGCCACCCTGGACAACTCGATCACCGTGTCCAGGACCATCGTCGAAAAGCAGCAGGGCCTTGCCGCGCTGCTCGCGGCGGGCACCCGCACGGCGGAGGAGGCCACCGCCGCAGGCGACAGCCGAGATCGCATCATCACCCTCGTCGACGACACCGACGGGCTGCTCGACTCGCTCACCGCCAGGCCCGGGCAGATCACGACCGTCTATCAGGGCCTGCAGAACCTGGTGACGACGCTGCCACCCGCCGTCGCGAGCGGGCCATGGCTGAACTCCGACCTCAAGCTCTCGGCCAATGACCTGCAGCCGTACCGGAAGGCGCAGTGCCCCACCTACGGTGACCTCGAGGGGCCGAGCTGCACACAGACGGCGCCCAACCCGCTCGCGCCGCTGTTCGGCGGAACCGTTGGCCCGGTGGGCGGCCCCGCGGAGAAGTCGCAGATCTCCCGGTTGTTCGGGACAGCCGGCGATCTCGAGTCGGTGATGGCCGGGCCGATCCTGCGCGGCACCACGGTGGTGCGCTGATGTCGGTCCGGTCCAGTCTCGTTCGCTTCGCGGTGTTCGCCGCGCTGTCGCTTGCCAGCACCCTCGTCGTGTTCAGCACGCTCATCAACCCCGTCGCCGGGGCGTCGTCCGAGTATCGGGCGGTGTTCACCGACGGCACCGGGCTGGTGCCGGGCAGCGACGTGCAGATCTCCGGCGTGCGCGTCGGCCGGGTGAACGGCGTCGATCTGGTGGACAACCAGGCGGTGGTCACCTTCCGGGTGGAGGCCGACCAGCGGATCCCGATCGACGGCCGGGCCGTGGTCCGCTACGCCGACCTGCTCGGGGCGCGCGCGGTGACCATCGAACCCGGTCCTAGCGGCCCGATGACGTCCGAATTCCTCTCGCCCGGTTCGACGATTCCCGTCGAGCGCACCCAGCCGGCGCTGGACCTGACCTCGGTCCTCGGTGGATTCCGCCCGCTGTTCGACGCGCTCGACCCAGCCGGGGTGAACCAGCTCGCGACTGAGATCGTCCGGGTGTTCCAGGGGCAGGGCGCCACCATGGAGAGCCTGCTGCGCCGCACCGTGGCCGTCACGGAGAACCTCGCCTCGAAGGACGCGATCATCGACGAGCTGATCGCGAACCTGGGCGGCGTGCTGAAGGTGACCGTCGACAATCGCCCGAACTTTGTCGAGCTGATCGACTCGCTGAATGCCCTCGTCGGCGGGCTGGCCGAGGACCGCGACCAGATAGGGAACGCGCTGGATTCGGCAGGGGCCCTTGCGAACAACCTGGCGGGGGTCTTCGACCAGGTGCAGCCCGACCTGGCGCCGGCCCTGCGCTCGCTCGACGCGACCGCGGACGTCGTGGTCGCGAATCAGACGGCCCTGCACGACGGCACCGTGGCCTTCGACGAGCTGTTCACCAAGCTCGGTGTGGCCGCGAGCTACGGCAGCTGGGTCAACATCTACCTGTGCAACGTCCGGTGGAGCGCCCTGGACCGGTCGGTGTCGCTCGAGGGACCGCAGCGGTCGGCGGTGTGCCGGTGAACTGGTTGACGGTCAAGCACCCGGCCCGGGCCGGGGTGATCTGCGTGTTCGTCGCGCTGGGGATCATCGCGGCCGCGCTCGCCGTCCCCAAGCTGATCCTGTCGCTGCGGACAGGCGAGTACCACGCCCTTGTCGCCAACGCGACCGGGCTCGCGCCCGCGGACACCGTCAACGTCGCCGGGGTGCCCAGCGGGGTGGTGACCTCGATGACCGTGCGCGGCAACACCGTCGATGTCGGTTTCCGGCTGGACGACGGCGTCGTGCTCGGTGACCGGACGTCGGCGGAGATCAAGATCTACACCCTGCTCGGCCGCCGATCCCTCGACATCGTCCCCGCGGGCCAGGGGCGGATGGCGCCGGGCGGGGCCATCCCCCTCGAGCGGACGAGCGTCCCGTTCACGCTCGACGACCTGGGCCGTGGCGCCGAGAACACCACCGAGAACCTCGATCTCGAGCAGCTGCGGGCAATGGTCGAGACGATCGGGCAGGTCGCCCCCGACGACCCCGAGCTGATCGGACGGTCACTGGAGGGCATCACGACGGTGAACGAGGCCGTCACCCGCAACTCGGAGTCGATCGGAGCGCTGCTGAGCAGTGCGCAGGCCACCACGCAGACCCTGGTCGACCAGAAGGACGCCCTGGTGACCCTTTTGGGCAACGCCGAGCTGCTCACCAGCACGCTCGCCGACCGCCGCGCCGTGATCGGGTCGCTCATCGCCGACATCAACCGGCTCACCACCGCGGCGAGCCAGTTCCTCGGCGAGAACCAGCCCCTGCTGGACTCGGTGCTCACCGAACTCGATGCCGTCACGGCCGTCCTCACCGAGAACGAGCAGACCCTCACGACCCTGCTCGAGAACTTCGCGCCCAGCGTCCGCTACATCACCAACGCGACGGGCAACGGGAACTGGCTCGACCTGAACTTCCCGTCCACCCTGATCGGCGACAACTGGCTCTGCGTGTCCGGACTCGTCCAGGGGTGCAAGTGATGCGGCGGGCCATCGGATGGCGCATCGGTGCCCTCGCCGCGGTGGTGGGGGTCGCGGCGGGGCTCGTCGCCTACGTGGTGCGGCCCGAGGCGACGATGACGATCACCGCCGAGTTCGCGCAGACGGACGCCGTGTTCCCCGGCAACCGGGTGACTGTGCTCGGCGTGCCGACCGGACGGATCGAGACGGTCACCCCCGCGGGCTCGCGCGTGCGCGTCACGATGAGTCTGCCGCGGGGGACGAAGATCCCGGCGGACGCACAGGCCTGGGTGATGTCGCCGTCGGTGGTCAGCGACCGCACAGTGGAGCTCGACCCCGGGTACGTCGACGGTCCGAGCCTGCCGGACGGCGCGGTGATCCCGCTCGAGCGCACCCACTCTCCGCTCTCCTGGGATCAGCTGACCCGGTCGGTCAACGAGCTCACCCTTGCCCTCAACCCCGCGGCGGCCGCACCGGGCGCGGGGATCGGCGACCTGCTGCACACCACGGCCAACGCGCTCGAGGGGAACGGTCAGCCCTTCCACGACGCGGTCACGACGATCACCCAGGCCACATCGGTGGTCGCCGGGAAGTCCGCGGACATCACGCAACTCGTCGACGGTCTCAACGTCCTGGTGCAGGCGATCTCCGACAACCAGGGCACGGTCAACTCGCTCGTCGACTCGATCACGGTCACCGCCGACGAGTTCTCCGGACAGCGCGACGACATCACCGGTGCGTTGTCCGCACTGACCGAGCTGCTCGGACAGGTCTCCGCGCTGCTGTCCGTGCACGGCGCCGGATTGACCTCCGATGTCGCCCAGCTGGCCCAGCTCACCGGCGCGATCGCGACCAAGCAGAACCAGCTCGCGGAGATCCTCGACACGGCGCCAACCGGATTCGAGAACGTGTCCAACCTGGTGACCGACGACGGCAGGGCCCGGGTCCGGCTCAACGTGTCGACGAATCTCTCGCAGTTCCCCGCGACGAAGGCGCTGTGCGAGAAGCTCCCGATCCCGATGTGCCAGGGGCCGGGGCTGGTCAACCCGATCGAGTTCCCGCCGAACCTCGAGGGCACCGACCTGAGCTACCTGTTCGCGGGGGGCAGGTGATGGGCCGCGTGACCGGTTGTGCCGCAGCGCTCCTCGCGGCCGCGGTGCTGTCCGGGTGCGGTGCCAACTTCCAGCACCTCCCGGTGGGGCGCGAGGTGGACGGCCCGTCGTATCCGATCGCGTTCGAGTTCACCGACGCCTCGTTACTTCCGGTCGGCGGCGAGGTGCGTATCGGCCAGGCCGTGGTCGGCCGGGTGAGCTCGATGACGGTGGAGCGGTTCCAGGCATTGGTGCGGGCCAACATTCGCGAGGACATCCGCCTGCCCGTCGGGACCACCGCCCGCATCGAGCTGACCACCCCCATCGGGGATGCGTTCGTCAATCTGAGGGTTCCGGACCAGGGCGACGCGCGAACCATCCCGCCGGGCGCGACGATCGATGTCTCCGACACCGCGCGCGGACCGGACGTCGCGCAGTTGCTGTCCGTCGTGGGAACGATGCTCAACGGCAGCGGGATCGCCCAGGTGAAGACGATCGTCGAGGAGTCGAACCAGATCCTCTCCGGCCGTGAGGACATGATCCGGGACCTGCTGGGGCGGGTGGACCGCCTGCTCGGCACCCTCGACGGCAGAAGGGATTCGATCAACGGGGCCATCGATTCGCTCAATCGGTTGTCCGCGACGGTCTCGGCCGAGAGCGCGACCATCGATCAGGGTCTGCGGGCGGCCGCACCCGCCGTCGACGTGCTCACCGAGCAGCGGCAGGCCATCATGACGCTGCTCGACAAGTCGCACGCGCTGAGCGTCCAGACGAACGCGGTGCTGGAGCAGTCCGGCGATCAGATCGTCGACATCGTCGGCAACCTCACCCCGATCCTCGACCAGTTCGCGGCGATGGGCCCGACGCTCTCGGACACGATGGGCAAGCTCGAGGGCGCGCGGGACCTGGTGCTGCGCGCAGCACCAGGCGACTACGTCAACATCGACCTCAACGTCGACCTCGGGGCTTCGGTGCGCGGACTGCTCAGTGAGGTCATCCCGGGGGCGGCGCCGCCCGTGCCCGCGCCGCCCGCGGCCATGCCCGCGTCCCATCCGGCGATCGAGGGCCTGTCCCAGCTCGTGACGGGCGGCACGCGATGAAGAAGCGCACCGTCTACTTCGAGATCGTCGCCTTCCTGGTCCTCGCCGTGGTGAGCACCGTCTACGTGGTCACACAGGTCGGCGGGCCGGATCCGCTCCGCGGCTCCTACGAGGTCACCGTGCAGATGGACAACAGCGCCGGGATCGCGGCGGGCTCGGAGGTCGCCTACCGCGGCGTCACCGTCGGCAAGGTCGCCGCCGTCGAGTTGGCGCCGGATCGGTCCACCGTCGACCTCACGCTGACGCTGCGGCGGAACGTCGAGATCCCCGCCGACTCGCACGCGGCGGTCGCCCAGGACACGGCGGCGCCCGTGCTCAAGATGCAGCTGTCCTCGGATTCGGACGCTGGCCCCTTCTTGGGGCAGGGTTCCCTGATCCCCAAGGAACAGACCAGCATCCCGGTCCCGCTCGGCACCGTGATCACGAACTTCAACGCGATCGCGGACACCGTGGCGCCCGCGGACCTGCAGACGCTCGCCAAGGAGCTCGGCGACGGTCTGCGCGGGGTGGGCCCGGACCTCCGGAAGACGGTGGAGAACTTCGACTCCATCGTGTCGATGATCGAGCTGAACCAGCCGAAGGTCGTGTCGATGGTGGACAGTTCGCGGGACCTGTTCGAGGCGAACGAGCAGAATGTGCGGGCCCTCCCGCAGATCGCGGCGTCGCTGCGGCAGATCACCGATCAGGTGCGCGAGGCGGATCCCGAGATCCGCGAGCTTCTCGACGAGACGCCCGCGATACTGGCCGATCTGGTGGTCCCGTTCCTGGCACAGAACCGGGAGTCCTTCACGCTGCTGCTCGCCAACTCGCTGGTCTCCTCGCAGATCGTCGCGGCTCGGATGCCCGCGGTCGACGCCCTGCTGGTCGCCGTCCCGAACGGGTTCACCAAGCTCGGCAGCATCGTCCGTGACGGTCGCGCCCAGCTCGACCTCGTGACCGCGGTGGGACCGGTGTGCTTCTACGACACCGAGCGGCGGTCGGTGCAAGACACCACCGCCCGCGAGCTGGACCGGGACCAGTACTGCACGGACGAGTCGGGCCGGGTGCAGAAGCGTGGCTCGCAGAACGTGCCGCGTCCGGACTCGCCTCCGGCACCGCCGCAGGCGGACTCGGCCGGGGGAGTGCGGGAGTTCGCGGGCGTCACCTCCTACGACCCCGCCTCGGGTCGGATCCCGGCGGGCGACGGCACCGCCGTCCGGATGGGCCTGGCAGGCGGGCAAACGCAGATCCTCGGTGACCAATCGTGGGCAGCTCTACTACTACAGGGAACGCAATGAGCGACAGCGAGACAACCACAGTCGAACCAGCGGCCATGCCGGACGCGGAAACCGTCGGGCAGGAAAAGGGTCGGCGGCTCACCAGACGCGCGCTGGCGGCGCTCGCCGCCGCGGTGGTCCTGCTCGGCCTGCTCGGCTGGGGTTCGTACACGATCTGGGCGGACCACCAGCAGGAGCAGGCCAGGACGGAGGCCCTCGACGCGGGTCGGCGATTCGCAACCGATCTGGCGACGTACAGCTTCGAGAACCTCGACAACAACCTGTCCGTGGTCAGGGGGAACTCGGTGGGCGAGTTCGCCGGGCAGTACACGCAGGTGGCGTCGAACCTCAAGGACATGATCGTGCAGTACAAGGCCACCTCGTCGGCCGAGATCATCGCGGCGGGACTCGCCGAGACCGGCCGCGACAGCGCGGAGGTGATCGTGTTCCTCGACCAGACCGTCACCAATTCCAACTCGCCGGAACCGAGGGTGGACCGAAACCGCATGCAGCTCTCCCTCGTCCGGGACGGCGGTGAGTGGAAGCTCGCCAACGTCCAGTTGCTCTAGCCCCATCCACACACCCAGGAGGACAGATGAGTCGCAGAAAGCGCAGGGCAGCACAGGCTCTGGTGGCAGGCAGGGAGCCGAAGAACCCGGTCGTCATCCGGGCCCGCAGCGCGGACAGCATTCCCGCGCGGGTGCTCGGAGTGGCCCTGGCGGGCGCCGGTGCTGCGCATTTCACCGCACCACGCGCGTTCGACGGGCTGACCGCGAAGGCCTTCCCCCGCGAGACGCGGCAGTGGACCTACCGCAACGGCGCGACCGAGCTGCTGCTCGGACTGGCGATCGTCTACCGCCGGACCCGGGTCCTTGGCTCGGTCGGCCTGTTCGCCTACACCGCCTGGCTCGGCGGTCAGCTGGCCCGCCGCCGCTGAGCCGTTGGCCGCCGAGTGTGCACCTCCCGGGGCATCGGCCGAGTGGGAGTGTCGGGAGGCGCACACTCGCCGGACGTTTTAGGGCTGACCCGGCGGGAGTGGTTGGTGGACTAGCGAACCGGCGTTGGAGCCGGGATGTGCTTCCCGAAGTCGCTCGCGACCAGGTAGCCAACCCAGGCTCGGATGGCCTGGGGAAGGGGAGGGGTCGCCAGTCCGGCCCGCTCGGCGAGTGCCCGCGCGGATTCGGTCGGGTACCGGTCGGCGGAGAGGAAGCCGAGCGTCTCCGGATCGGCGCCGGTCAGCCGCGCGGGCAGCCGCCGGATCAGCCCGACCGGCACGTGGAATCGAGGGGGCCGCACGCCGAGGGTCTGCGCGACGTCGCGGAGCAGGTCGCCCAGCAGCGGCGTGTCCTCGTCGAGAACCCACAGCGCCGCACCGGGTTCCGCGTGCTCGGGCACAGCGGCGAGGAACCGGGCGAAGTAGTCCGCGGTGACCACGGGGACCCAGACGTCCCTGCCGCCGGGGATCACCGGGAGCTTGCCGAGGTGGAGGTCGCGGACCATGTCGGCCAGCCCGATGAACTGGGTGGTCTCGCCGGTCTCGGAGTCGCCGATGACCGTCGACGGGTTGACGATCGCGTATGGGATGCCGCTGGCCTCGGCGTGATCGCGCACGGCGTGGTCGGCCTCGATCTTGCTGGCCTCGTAGGCGCCCTTGTCCCGGTAGAGCGTCGCTGTCACGGTCGCGCCTGCCACGCGATACCCGCTGATGTGCACGAACCGTCGCAGCTGCCGGAGTTCCTGCGCCCAGCGCAGCGCGGCCACCGCCCCGTCGACGTTGACGGCGCGGGCCTCGGACTCGGTGAGCCCGAAGGCGAACCGGCCGCCCAGGTTGTAGACGTCGCGCACGGTGGGCAGCGGATCCAGGCCGAGGTCGGGCGCGGTCAGGTCCCCGTCGACGACGGTCAGCAGCTCGGTGTTCCCACCGTGGGCGGCCACCCAGCCGCGGAGTTCGTCGCCGCGTTCGGCCGCGTTCCGGACCATGGCGGCGACGTGCCTGTCCTGGCGGGTGAGTTCGGGGATCAGCCACCGGCCGATCAGTCCGGTGGAGCCGATGACCAGGGTGTCGGGGGTACTCATGAGGCCTCCAGTGTGTTCGGGTCGCTGCGCAGGCTCCGTGCCAGCAATTTCCGGACCGCGCGGACCGCGGCGTCGATGGGTTCGCGGGACCGCCGGACCCGGCCGACCAGGAGTGCGCCCTCGATGAGGGCGAATACCTCGGTGGCGAGCGCGGCGTCGCCGAGGAGGTCCGCGAGGGAGGCCTCCCAGTCGGCGTAGATCTCGGCGCACACCCCGCCGAGCGGGTCGGTGCCCGCCGTCTCGAGGGCGACCGTCGCGATCGGGCAGCCCTTGGTGAAGTCGGAGGCGACCTGTCGGTCGGCGAGCGCCTCCAGGATCCGGGTGATGACATCCGCCGGCGAGCCGCCGAGGGAGCCGGCCATCAGATCGTCGAGCGTGCCCGCGCTCTGCCGGAGCGCGGCCTCGACCAGCTCGTCCTTGCCGCCGGGGAAGTGGAAGTAGAGCGAACCGCGCGGCGCCCCGCTTCGTTCGAGCACCTCGGTGACGCCGGTCGCCGCCACCCCCTTCTCCTCGACCGCCGCCGCCATGACCGTGATCATCCGCAGCCTGGTCTCCTCGCCCTTCTTCATGAGCTCAATATAGACCGGTCTACATATTTTAGCGAGCGGTGGCGGCCCGGCGCCCCGTCGAGTGTGCAGTTGCCGCGGCATCGACCGAGTGCGGGCGACGGAAACTGCACACTCGGCGGTCAGCGCACCGCAGCCCGCACCAGCGGCAGGTGGCGAAGCGGGATCTGGTTTTCGAGCGCGATCACCGTGGACGACCGCAGCACGTTCAGCCCGTCCACGATCTGGTTGATCACCCGCTGCAGGTCCGAATGTGTCCGCGCCACCACCCGGATCAGCACGTCGCCCGCGCCGGTGGTGGTGTGCGCCTCGAGCACCTCGGGAATCGCGGCGAGGTGCTCGACGACCGCGCGGTGCCCCCTGCCCTGGACGATCTCCAGGGTTGCGAACGCGGTGACCGGAAAGCCAAGGGCCTCGGCATTGAGGGTGGGGGCCAGGCTCTCGATCACTCCCTCGCGTTCGAGGCGGGTCAGGCGGGCCTGCACGGTGCCGCGGGCGACGCCAAGCCGGCGGGACGCCTCCAGCACCCCCACCCGCGGCTCGGCGTGCAGGAGCTCCAGCAGGTCGGCGTCGAGGCGATCGATGCTCATCGGTGCGCTCCTGGTCACTTTGTCCAACAATTCACCGTCGCGCTCCAGCATTCTGTACATATTGAGCAGCGTCAATCCTCATCGTTGCGCAGGTCGGGGGCCGAGGTCACAGTGAATTCATGACCATCGCGGACATTCGGTTGACCCCTCGCGAGCGCGCCGCGCACCTGCGCGCGAACGATCTGCACCGGCTCGTCGGGCTGGTCGAACACGACGACGCGGCCGACCCCTTCCCGGTGGTCGGGATCGACGCGGTGGTGTTCGTCTGTGGCAACGCCACCCAGAGCGCCCACTACTTCGTCTCCACCTGGGGCATGACCCTGGTCGCGTACGCGGGGCCGGAAACCGGTCAGCGCGACCACAAGTCGTTCGTGCTCGAGTCCGGCTCCGTCCGGTTCGTCCTCGAGGGGGCGGTCAGCCCCGACAGTCCGCTGGCCGACCGGCACCGCCGAAACGGCGACGGCGTGGTGGACCTGGCGCTGGAGGTGCTCGACGTGGACCGCTGTATCGAGCGGGCGCGGTCTCAGGGCGCCACGGTCCTCGAGGAACCGCACGACGTCACCGACGACTTCGGCACTGTGCGCCGAGCCGCCATCGCCACCTACGGCAGCACCCGGCACACGCTCGTCGACCGCAGCCGCTACGGCGGGGTGTACCTGCCCGGATTCGCCCCGCACAGTTCGGGATTCGTCCGACGCCCCGGTGCGCCCGAGCGCCTCGTCCAGGCGCTCGACCACGCCGTCGGCAACGTCGAGATGGGCCGGATGGATCACTGGGTCCGCTTCTACAACCGGGTCATGGGCTTCACCAACATGGCCGAGTTCGTCGGTGACGACATCGCCACCGAATACTCGGCGCTGATGTCCAAGGTCGTCGCGAACGGCAACCACCGGGTCAAGTTCCCGCTCAACGAGCCGGCGCCGGGAAAGAAGAAGTCGCAGATCGACGAGTACCTCGATTTCTACGGCGAACCCGGTTGCCAGCACCTCGCCCTGGCCACCAGCGACATCCTGCGCACGGTCGACGCGCTGCGCGCGGAGGGCGTCGAGTTCCTGGACACCCCCGACGCCTACTACGACGACCCCGAGCTGCGGGCCCGGATCGGTCGGGTGCGGGTGCCGGTCGCCGAGCTCAAACGCCGCGGCGTGCTGGTGGACCGGGACGAGGACGGCTACCTGCTGCAGATCTTCACCAAACCGCTCGGCGACCGGCCGACGGTGTTCTTCGAGCTGATCGAGCGGCACGGCTCGCTCGGCTTCGGCAAGGGCAACTTCCGGGCCCTGTTCGAGTCGATCGAGCGCGAGCAGGCGGCACGCGGAAACCTCTGACGCGATGCCACCGGCGACCGCCGTGACCGGATCGGTACTCGTTGCGCTGGCGAACCGTCCACGAGTCGTGTTCTATCGACTACTTATGAGCTCAGTCACCCGCATCGTTGCCGGAACACTCGGAGCAATCGCCATCGCCGCCGGTACGGCCGCCACGGCCACGGCCGCCCCAGCGGCGTCCGCCGCGCCGTACACCCTGCTGGTCGACGGCAGTCACAGCGAGTACCAGGTCAACCCGGTGCTCACCGAGGACGACGTGCTGAACACCAACAAGGACTTCACCTCGGTGCCCGGCGTCCGCGCGCACAGCATCGACGGCCGGAACTTCTCCTTCTACCGGCTCGTCGACGGCGCCCGGATCGGGATGGTCCGGATCAACGAGGTCTGCCTGCCGACCGGCGTCTGCCACGGTGTGATCGTGGACAGCCCCAGCCCGGTCTTCTGAGGCGGGACCTCACCCCGCCCAGGTCGTCGGCACGTCGCCGCCGCCCTCGGGACTGACCCGGGTACCCACCTGGGCGAGCAGCGGCACCGGCGCGATCGGCCCGGCGAAAAGCGCCTGACCGAGCCCGAATCCGGTCGCGCGGTGCAGCATCGGCGCGGGCACGTGTGAGAACAAGGTGCTCAGGTCGTCGATGTCGGCGGCGCCGTTCATCCGCATCAGCACCAGGTTGTCGCACTGCGAGACCACGTTCGGGTGCACCTTGCCCGGCCGCTGGGTGGCGACGAACAGGTGCAGGCCGAACTTGCGGCCCTCGCCTGCGATCAGCGCGCCGAGTTCCGCGGTCGCCGCCAGCAGCGGGTCCTCGGTGGTGGCGGGCAGCACGTTGTGCGCCTCGTCGATGACGAGCAGCACCGGCTCGCGGTCCCGGCGGCCGGCCCACCGCCTGCCGAGGATCGCCAGCGCGACCGCCGTCCGCTCGTCCGGCCGCGACAGGCTCCCGATGTCGACGACGATGCAGCGCGCCCGGCTCACGTCGTACTCGATCGCGGAGCGCTCGTCGCCGCGCCGCCACAGATCCCACTCGCCGATCCGGAGGTTGCCGATCCGGGCGGCCAGTCGCTCGGTGTCGTGGTGGGCGGCGGCCGCGGCCTCCAGGTCATCGACGGAATACGGCGCCGTCAGCGTTGCGGTGACCTGTCGCAGCGCACGGAAATCATCGAGGTCGCGGATCGGGTCCATCCGCAGCAGCAGCGCCTGGACGTCGAGGTCGAGGTCGCTGAAGTCCAGGCACAGCGTGTGCGCGGCGCCGTAGCCGCGGGCCCGCGCCACGTGCACCCCGGCCGCGACCTCACGGTGCCGCGCGGCGGCGGGGGAGCAGTCCTCGGGGTCGCAGGACCCGAGGAACACGTGATCGGAGTTCGGGTCGAGCACCATGATCGGCAGCTCGGTCGAGCCGAGCAGTCGTTCGAGCAGGCCCCCGGTGGTGTAGGTCTTGCCGGAGCCGGACTGCCCGCACATGAAGGTGTGGCGCGCGAAGCCCGTCGATCGCAGCCGGGCCGGAACGCTCGACGCCTGCCGCAGCACCCCGATCTCGATGGCGGCGGCGGTCCCGGTCAGGCCGCCGGCGATCAAGCCGACCTCGTCCTCGGTCGCGGGCCGGATCGGGCGCTCGCCGAACGGCTCGACCGCATGCCGCTCGAGGAAGAACTCGCCGTCGAACTCGCCGAGCGTGGTTGCGGTGCCGCTCAGCGATCGCATCATCGGACGGGCGCTGGCCGCGACGACGCCGAGCTTGGTCATCTGGTCGCGCACGGCGAAGTCGAGCTGCGGGCCCTCCCGCTCGACCATGCGGACCTCGCGCACCTGGACCGCGACCCGGCGCGCGCCCTCGAACTCGATCACCGCGAACCCGCCGACCTCGACGCCGGTCTCGACGGGGGCCATGAAGGAGACCTCCCGACCGTCGGCTGAGACGGCGACCCGGGCGGCCTGGAAGTGTTCGTAGAGCTCGTGTCGGTGCGCCTGCAGTGCGTCCAGCATGGGTTCCATGCCGAACATCCTGACATCACTCTTCGACAGCCCGCTGGGCTGTGATGTCGGTCCCCTCCTACACCCTGTCGTTGGCAAATTCTCGCGAACTGGGACACTGGAGGCCGTGACTGCTCCCACCAGCGCCTCTTTCCAGCCCGCCAGCACCTCAGCGCAGCTCTTCGAGCGGGCAGGAGCCGTCATCCCCGGGGGCGTCAACTCCCCGGTGCGGGCGTTCCAGTCGGTGGGCGGCACCCCCCGCTTCATCGCCAAGGCGTCCGGCTGCACGCTCACCGACGTGGACGGCAACGACTACGTCGACCTCATCTGCTCGTGGGGACCGATGATCCTCGGGCACGCGCACCCGGCGGTCGTCGAGGCCGTGCAGAAGGCCGCGACCACCGGGCTCTCGTTCGGTGCCCCCACCGAGGGTGAGATCGAGCTCGCCGAGGCGATCGTCGACCGGGTAGGTCCCGTCGAGCAGGTCCGCCTGGTCAACTCCGGCACCGAGGCCACCATGAGCGCGGTCCGGCTGGCCCGCGGGTTCACCGGCCGCTCCAAGATCATCAAGTTCTCCGGCTGTTACCACGGCCACGTGGACGCCCTGCTCGCCGACGCGGGTTCCGGCGTCGCCACCCTCGGCCTGCCCACCTCGCCCGGCGTCACCGGTGCGCAGGCCTCCGACACGATCGTGCTGCCCTACAACGACCTGGACGCTGTCGCGCAGGCCTTCGCCGCGAACCCCCAGCAGATCGCGTGCGTCATCACCGAGGCCGCGGCGGGCAACATGGGCGCCGTCGCGCCGAAGCCCGGGTTCAACGAGGGTCTGCGCCGGCTGTGCACCGCGCACGACGCGCTGCTCATCATGGACGAGGTGATGACCGGCTTCCGCGTCAGCTCGGCCGGTTGGTACGGGATCGACGGCGTCGCGGGCGACCTGATGACCTTCGGCAAGGTGATGAGCGGGGGACTGCCCGCCGCGGCCTTCGGCGGCCGCGCCGACGTGATGGGCCACCTCGCGCCCGCGGGCCCGGTGTACCAGGCGGGCACCCTGTCCGGTAACCCCGTTGCCGTCGCTGCTGGCCTCGCCAGCCTCCGCGCGGCAGATCAGAGCGTGTACGACGCCCTCGAACGCAACTCCGCGACCCTCGGCCGACTGCTCGGCGACGCCCTCACCGAGGCGGGCGTGCGGCACCAGGTGCAATTTGCAGGCACCATGGTGAGCGTGTTCTTCGCCGACCGCCCGGTCACCAACTACGCGGAGGCGAAGGCGAGCGACACCTGGCGCTTCCCCGCCTTCTTCCATGCGCTGCTCTCCCGCGGCGTCTACGCACCGCCGAGCGCCTACGAGGCCTGGTTCGTCTCCGCCGCCCTCGACGACGCAGCTTTCGACCGTATCGCCGCCGCGTTGCCGGCCGCAGCCAAGGCGGCCGCGGCCGCGCAGGCACCCACCACCTAGACCACGCACCCCTAGATCACGGAGCCAATCCACGTGAGCACCCTGCAGCAGACGCCGACGCCCGATCCCGCCGAGTCGCGCACCATCGTGCACGTCCTTCGTCACGGCGAGGTGCACAACCCGAAGGGCATCCTGTACGGCAGGCTGCCCGGCTACCGGCTGTCCGTGACCGGCCAGGCGCAGGCCCGCACGGTCGCCTCGGTGCTCGCCGATCACGACATCACCCACGTCGTCGCCTCGCCGCTGCAGCGCGCGCAGGAGACCGCGTCGCCGATCGCGGGCGAGCACGGGCTGACCCTCGTCACCGACGACAACCTGATCGAGGCGGGCAACGACTTCGAGGGGCTCAAGGTCTCGGTAGGCGACGGTGCCCTGCGCAGGCCGCGGCACTGGTGGAAGCTGCGCGACCCGTTCACCCCGTCCTGGGGCGAGCCGTACCTGCAGATCGCGCACCGGATGCTCGCCGCGGTCAACACCGCGCGCGTCGCCGCCGTCGGACACGAGGCCGTCTGCGTCAGCCACCAGCTGCCGGTGTGGACGCTGCGCCGGTTCCTGCAGGGTGAGCGGCTCTGGCACGACCCGCGGCACCGCCAGTGCGGACTGGCCTCGCTGACCTCGCTGGTCTACGAGGGCGACACCCTGGTCGACATCGTCTACTCGGAGCCCGCGGGCGCATCCGATCCGAGGGTGACCGGGGCATGAGGCGGGTCGTCCGGGTGGCAGCCGCGGTGTTGGCGGTCGCCGCCGTCACCGCCGGCTGCGGCACCGGCACCGACGCCGTCGCGCAGGGCGGCACGTTCGACTTCGTCTCGCCCGGCGGGCAGACGGAGATCTTCTACAACCCACCCAGCGAACGCGGCACCATCGGCAACATCTCCGGGCCCGACCTCATGGTCGAGGGCAAGACCACGTCGCTGTCGGACTTCGAGGGCCAACCGGTGGTCATCAACCTCTGGGGCCAGTGGTGCGGACCGTGCCGCGGTGAGGCCGACGACCTCGAGAAGGTCTACGAGAACACCAAGGATCTCGGCGTCGCCTTCCTTGGCATCAACGTCCGGGATCTGCAGCAGGACAAGGCCCAGGACTTCGTCACCGACAACAACGTCGGCTATCCGTCGATCTACGACCCGTCGATGCGCACGCTGACCGCGCTCGGCGGCAAGTTCCCGACGAGCGTCATCCCGTCCACCCTGGTGCTCGACAAGGAGCACCGGGTCGCCGCGGTGTACCTCAAGGCGTTGCTGGCGGAGGATCTCCAGCCGGTGGTGGAGAGGGTTGCGCGGGAACAGTGAGCACCATGAACGACGCCGTCCTGGCCGCCGGGATCGGTGAGACCTTCGGCAACACCGCGGCCTCCGGGCCGCTGCTGCTCGCCTTCGGCGCCTGCATGCTCGCGGGACTGGTGTCCTTCGCCTCGCCCTGTGTGGTGCCGCTGGTGCCGGGCTACCTGTCCTACCTCGCCGGAATCGTCGGCGCGGACGCACCCGCGGTGACCGCGGCCGAGGCGGGCGCCCTCAAGACCGAGGCCGACACCAGGTCCGCCGCGCGCCTGCGGGTCGCGGGCGCCGCCGGGCTGTTCGTGCTCGGGTTCACCGTGGTCTTCGTGCTGGCGACCGCCTCGGTGTTCGGCCTGATCTCCGCCCTCACCGTCAACAGGGAGGTGCTGCAGCGGGTCGGCGGCGTGATCACCATCGCGATGGGCCTGGTGTTCATCGGGCTGGTGCCCGCGCTGCAGCGGGACGTGCGCTTCGAGCCGCGTCGGGTGTCCGGGCTGATCGGCGCGCCGCTGCTCGGCGCGGTGTTCGGGCTCGGGTGGACGCCGTGCCTCGGCCCGACCCTGGCCGGGGTGCTGTCCGTGGCGGCGGGCACCGAGGGTGCGACCGCCGCGCGGGGCGTTGCCCTGATCGTGGCGTACTGCATCGGCCTCGGGCTGCCGTTCGTGATCCTGGCGTTCGGCTCGGTGAGCGCGCTGCGCGGGGTGGGCTGGCTGCGCCGCAATGCGCGCGCCATTCAGATCTTCGGCGGCCTGATGCTGGTGGCGGTGGGCGTCGCCCTGGTCACCGGCGCCTGGGACGTCTTCGTTGGTTGGGTTCGTGACGCGTTCATCTCGGAGGTGACGTTGCCGATATGACGGTGACAGAAGACAGGCCTGCCTCGACGCCGCCGCGGCGCCAGTCCCTCGCCGGACGAGGTGTCGCGCTGGTGCGCAACACCTGGCGCGGCCTCACCTCCATGCGGACCGCGCTGGTGCTGCTGTTCCTGCTGGCATTCGCGGCCATCCCCGGCGCGCTGCTGCCGCAGCGCAGCCTGAACGCGGGCAAGGTCGACGAGTACATCGCGAACCGGCCCACCCTCGGTCCGCTCATGGACAAGCTGGAACTGTTCGACGTGTTCGGCAGCTTCTGGTTCACCGCCATCTACGTGCTGCTGTTCGTGTCGCTGGTCGGCTGCATCACCCCCCGTTGCTGGGAGCACTACAAGGCGCTGCGCACCAAGCCGGTCGCGGCGCCGCGCAACCTGGCCCGGCTCCCGCACCACACCGAGGCCACCGTCGCCGACGAGCCGGAGGCCGTCGCGGCCCTGGTCCGCGGGCAGCTGCGCGGCTGGCGCACGGTCACCCGCACCGGCGACGAGCTGCGTGCTGGCAGGCCCGGCGAGGTCACGGTATCGGCGGAGAAGGGCTACCTGCGCGAGGCTGGCAACCTGCTCTTCCACCTGTCGCTGGTCGGCCTGCTGGCCGCGATCGCGATCGGCAAGCTGGTCGGCTACGAGGGCAACGTCGTGGTGATCGCCGACGGCGGTCCCGGCTTCTGCACCACCTCGCCGGCGGTGTTCGACTCGTTCCGGGCCGGCAACACCCAGGACGGCACCGGCATGACGCCGCTGTGCGTGAAGGTCAAGGACTTCAAGGCCGACTACCTGGACAACGGCCAGGCCGAGATGTTCACCTCCAACATCGAGTACCAGGCGGGCGATGACCTGGCGAACAACACCTGGCGCGAGGATCGGCTGCAGGTGAACCATCCCCTGCGGGTCGCGGGCGACCGGGTGTACCTGCAGGGCCACGGCTACGCGCCGACCTTCACCGTGACCTTCCCGAACGGGGAGACCCGGACCGAGACGCTGCAGTGGCGCCCCGACGACGCGACGACCTTCCTCTCCAGCGGGGCGATGCGGTTCGACCCGCCCGGCGGGATGTACCCCGACTCCACCGAGCGCCGGAAGAACCAGATCGGCATCGAGGGCCTGTTCGCGCCGACCGCGCTGTTCCACGGCAACCTGCTGGCGTCGAGCTACCCGGCGATGACCGACCCGGCCGTCGCGATCGACATCTACAAGGGCGACACCGGGCTCGACACCGGCAACCCCCAGTCGCTGTTCTCGCTCAGCAAGGAACTCGTCAACCAGGGCCGGATGGCCAAGCAGGACCGGGTCAACCTGCGGCCGGGCGAGAGCGCGACCCTGCCGGACGGCACCAAGGTGCAGTTCGACGGGGCCAAGGAATTCGTCAACCTCCAGGTCTCGCACGACCCCGCGCAGCAGTGGGTGCTGGTGTTCGCGATCTCGATGATGGCGGGCCTGCTGGTGTCGTTGCTGATCAAGCGGCGCCGGATCTGGGTGCGCGTGTACCCCGCCGATCCGGATGCCGACACGATGTCGGATACATTGGATCCGCATCGACGACGTACCGTAGTAGAGCTGGGCGGGCTCGCCCGTACCGACCAGGCCGGTTGGGGCGACGAGTTCGACCGGCTGAGCAGCCGTCTGCTCGCGGATCTGAACACGAAGACCACCTCGGAGAACCGCGCCTGAGGCGCAGGAGAAAACCATGCCGATCAACGAGACCATTGCCCAGTACAGCGACTGGGCGTTCGAGTCTGCGTTCGCGATCTACGTCCTGGCCTTCGTGCTGCTGATCGCGCAGTACGCGACAGCCCGGGCGAACGAGGTGCAGGCCCGCGAGGCGCGCGAGCTGGTGGCCGCGGGTGGCGTCACCGCGCCCGCGGCGCCGTCCGTGCCGGGCAAGGTGGTCGAGGCGCCGCGTAAGCCGTGGTCCGAGCGGCTCGGCAACATGGCACTGTCGCTGCTGGTGGTGGGCGTCGCGCTGCACATCGGGTCGATCGTGCTCCGCGGCTTCGCGACCGACCGGTTCCCGCTCGGCAACATGTACGAGTTCGTCACGATGGCGACCGCGGCCGCGATGCTGATCGGGTTGGTGCTGCTGCGCAAGCAGACCTACCGCTCGCTCTGGGTGTTCGTGCTCGTCGTGGTGGTCCCGCTGATGTTCATGGCCGCGACCGTGCTCTACGCGGACGCTGCCCCGGTCGTGCCTGCGCTGCGGTCGTTCTGGCTGCCCATCCACGTCACCATCGTCGCCACCGGCAGCGGCATCTTCCTGGTCTCCGGCGTCGCGAGCCTGATGTTCCTGCTCCGGATGCGGCAGCCGAAGGGCGAGGAGGGCGACGGCTTCTGGGGCAAGGTCGCCGAGCGACTGCCCGACGCGCAGACCCTCGACCGGCTGGCCTACAAGACCACGATCATCGCCTTCCCGCTGTTCGGTGCGGGCGTGATCCTCGGCGCCATCTGGGCGGAGGCGGCCTGGGGCAGGTTCTGGGGCTGGGATCCCAAGGAGACGGTGTCCTTCATCGCCTGGGTGATCTACGCCGCCTACCTGCACGCGCGGGCGACCTCCGGCTGGCGCGACACCAGGGCCGCGTGGATCAACATCGCCGGGTTCGTCGCGATGCTGTTCAACCTGTTCATCATCAACATGGTGGTCTCCGGCCTGCACTCCTACGCCGGTCTGAACTGATTCTCCGATAGGAACCAGACCGCGCGGCCTGCTATTGTCCAGCGCGGACTCGGCGCTGGGGCGAGTTCTGGGGGAAGTGTCAGCAACAGGGGGAGTGCCGCCGTGGCGCAGAACAACGTCGGTTCGTGGGAGTCCGTGAGTCCGGAGGCGGCAGAGCCGTCTGGCCCGTCCGCGCCATCCGCGCCTGCCCGTCCCGTCCAGGTGCCGGATCCGTTCGCGCAGGCCGGGCACGCGGCCGCGCAGCAGGCACCCGAGAGACACCACGTCGTCTCGGCCCGTGACCTGTCGACGTCGCTGCTGCTCAAGCAGGTCAAGCCGGCCCCGACCGGGGGGTGGCGCAGGGCGCTCTACCAGCTGTCGGGCCGGTACATCAACGTCGGCAACAGCGCCAAGGAGCAGCGCCGCCTGGAGCTGACCAAGCAGGTCAACCAGCCGCTGCAGGGCTGCTACAAAATCGCGCTGCTCAGCCTCAAGGGCGGCGTCGGCAAGACCACGACGACCGCGACGCTCGGTTCCACCTTCTCCTCGCTGCGCGGCGACCGGGTCATCGCGGTCGACGCGAACCCGGACCGCGGCACCCTGAGCCAGAAGATCCCGCTCGAGACGCCCGCGACCGTGCGCAACCTGCTGCGCGACGCCGACAGCATCGAGAAGTACAGCGACGTCCGCGGGTACACCTCGCAGAGCGGGCATCGCCTCGAGGTGCTCGCCTCGGACAGTGACCCGGCCGTCTCCGAGGCATTCAGCGCCGAGGACTACTCGACGACCATCGACATGCTCGAGAAGTTCTACTCGATCGTGCTGACCGATTGCGGCACCGGACTCATGCACTCGGCGATGCAGACCATCCTCCAGGAGGCCGACTCACTGGTCGTGGTGAGCTCGGGTTCCGTCGACGGTGCCCGCAGCGCGTCGGCGACGCTGGACTGGCTCGACGCGCACGGCTACGCGGATCTGGTGAGCAAGTCGGTGGCGGTGGTCAACGCCGTTCGCCCGCGGTCGGGCAAGGTGGACCTCGCGAAGGTCGTCGAGCACTTCGAGCAGCGCTGCCGGGCGGTTCGCCTGATCCCGTTCGACCCGCACCTGGAGGAGGGGGCCGAGATCGACCTCGACCGGCTCCGCCCGCAGACCAGGAACGCCCTGCTCGAGCTGGCCGCAGCGGTTGCCGCGGACTTCCCGATGTCGAGTTTCGCGATGCAAGATCGGCTCTGACGCAAGCGATTTGCTCGTGATCGGACCGTGAGCATCGCGTGACCTGACCCTGAAGGTCACCCTCAGCGTTCGCGCAACGTCACCCAACTGTGGCGGACTTGTGACCCCGTGTTCGCTGCGATAACGGGCTTCGGGCGGATGATCGGAACATGCGCGCGGTCCGGCACAAGCTTCGGATGTGGAACGGCATTGCCTTGGCCACGGCACTCTCCCTTGCGGTCGGGGTGGTCAGCGGGTTCTTCGATGAGCCCAAGACCGACCCCGAATCCGTGGTCGAGCGCTTCGCCGCGGCCCTCACCGAGGGTGACATCGGCGAGGCCGCCGAGCTGACCTCGTACCCGGCGGCGGCCGAGGCGGCCATCACCCAAGCCTTCGACGGTCTGCACGCCGAGAAGGCCACGTTCGACGTCAACCAGTACATCCCGCTCGGCGACGACGCAGGGATCTTCAACGCGACCGCGGACTGGAGCTTCGGCGACGGAAAGAACTGGCAGTACAACATCGATGGCCGCGTCAGGAAGCTCAGCATCGGCTGGCGGGTCTCGTGGCAACCGCAGACCCTCGCGCCGGGTCTGGGCCAGGGCCGGACCCTGCGCTACGACCGCACGGACGCCGCGCCCCCGCGGGTGTTCGACATCGCGGGGAATCTGATGATGACCGAGCAGCGCATCAACACGGTCACCCTCGACCCCGGTGCCATGCCGGACCCTGTGCTCAGCACGAACAGGCTGGCCAAGGTCATCGAGCCGGTCGCGCCGCTCATCACCGGGCCCACGTTGATGCAGGAACTGGCCGCGACGCCGGGCCAGCGGATCACCGCGGTGAGCCTGCGCGACGACGACTTCGCGGTGCTCGAGGACGACCTGCGGGCCGTCCCCGGCGTCGTTATCGATCAGCGACTCAAGCTGATCAGCAACGACCGCCGGGTCTCGGGGCCGATGGTCGACGCCATGCGCAACGTCTGGCAGCTCAACCGAGATGCGACGGCGGGCTGGGCGGTGCACGCGGTCGACCCCGACGGCACGCTGATCCGGCAGACCGGATTCCAGGGGCCGCCCGGGCCCGACATCCGGTCCACCCTCGACCCGCGGGTGCAGCTGGCCGCGGAAGAGGCGGTGGTCAGCGTCGGCACGCCCGCCGTCATCGTGATGATGCAGCCCTCCACCGGCGCGGTGCTGGCGGTCACCCAGAACAACCAGGCCGCGGAGATGGGGCCGGTGGCGTTCACCGGGCAGTTCCCGGCCGGATCGACCCTCGACCTGGTCGGCGCCGCGGCCACCGCGCAGAACACCGACATCCAGCAGGCCGCCCGCCAGCTCGGCCTCGGCATGGACTACGAGATGCCCGGCCTCGAACAGCGGACCGACGACCTCGACGGGAAGGGCGCCAACCTCATGCGGACGGCGTCGGGACCCGACACGGACAAGCAGGTGAAGGTCAGCCCCCTCGGGATGACCCTCGTCGCGGCCTCGGTCGCCCGCGGATCGACCGCGGTGCCGGTGATCGCCGCAGGTCAGCCGGCCACCACCGACGAGTCGCCCGCACCGATGCCACGGGAGGTGAACGACCGGCTGCGCACGATGATGTGGGAGAACGTGCACCGCGGGCCCGCCTCGATGCTGGCTGATCAAGGCGACCTCATCGGGATGACCGGCTCGTTCGAGGACGACCGGTGGTTCTACGGGTCGAAGGGCGATCTGGCGTTCGCGGTCTTCGTCAAGGACGCGGACGGCTCGGACCAGGCCGTGAAGATGACAAGCAAGCTGTTCAAGGAGATGGCGAAGCCGCCGACTCCCTGATCACTGGCGTCCCGTTCACTCCTTGGGGTCGACCGGGCCGCTCTCGGGGTTCTCGCCCGTGGTGGGGTGGGCCCGACGGTTCATCCGCCACAAGAATTCCGGGTCGTCGTCCGGACCGAGAACACGTCCCGCGGGCGGCGCGGAGGTGTCGGGGCCGAAGGCCTTCCACAACAGCACCGCCAGTATCACCAGCGCTATCAGCGTCACCAGATAGATCACGACGCACCTCCTTGATTCGAGCGTAGCCGCGTCACGGCGCGGCGGCACCATTGTCGGAACACACGAACGGGCGGTCTTCGGGCAGGTCTGTCGACCGATGCTCCGATGACCGCCCGTTCGTGACAGGCGTGTGATGTCAGGCCGAGACGATCACCGAGGAGCCGTGGCCGAACAGGCCCTGGTTCGCAGTGATGCCGATGCGGGCGCCCTCGACCTGACGGCCCTCCGCCTGTCCGCGCAGCTGCCAGGTGAGCTCGCAGACCTGCGCCAGCGCCTGGGCGGGCACGGCCTCGCCGAAGCATGCCAGGCCGCCAGACGGGTTGACCGGGATCCGGCCGCCGATGGTGGTCTCGCCCGCGCGCAGCAGGTGCTCGGCCTCGCCGCGCTTGCACAGCGCGAGGTCCTCGATCCAGTCCAGCTCGACCGAGGTGGCCAGGTCGTAGACCTCGGCGACGTCGACGTCCTCCGGCGAGATGCCGGCCTCCTCGTACGCCGCGTAGCCGATCGACTCCTTGAAGGTCCGCTCCGGGGCGGGCACCGCGGAGGCCGAGTCGGTGGAGAAGTTCGGCATGTCCATGATGGTCTGCGGGAACGTCGGCGTGACGGTCGAGATCGCCTTGATCCGAACCGGTTCCGCGATGCCCATCTTGCGGGCGTACTCCATCGAGGTGAGAATGATCGCCGCGCCGCCGTCGGAGGTCGCGCAGATGTCCAGCAGGTGCAGGGGGTTGGACACCACGGGGGAGGCCAGCACGTCGGCCGCCGTGACCTCCTTGCGGTACCGGGCGTTCGGGTTGTTCAGGCCGTGCTTGGCGTTCTTGACCTTGACCGCGGCGAAGTCCTCCGCAGTCGCACCGTAGAGGTCGATGCGGCGGCGCGCGTTGAGCGCGAAGTACGCCGGGTTGGTCATGCCCATCAGGCGGAACCGCAGCCAGTCCGGGTCGTCCCAGCGCTCGCCTGCGACCGGGGCCAGGAAGCCCTTCGGGGTGGTGTCGGCCCCGACGACGAGGGCGACCTCGCTCAGGCCGGCGAGGATCCGCGCGCGGGCGGTGTCCAGGGCCTGGGCGCCGGTGGCGCACGCCGCGTACGAGGTGGCGACGCGGGCGCCGTTCCAGCCAAGGGCCTGGGCGAAGGTGGCGCCCGCGACGTATCCGCCATAGCCATTGCGGACAGTCTCGCCGCCGACGATGAAGTCGACGTCCTTCCAGTTCACGCCGGAGTCGGCGAGGGCGGCACGGGCCGCAGCGACGCCATACTTGACGAACGACTGGCCCCACTTGCCCCAGGGGTGCATCCCCACGCCGAGGATCGCGACGTCGTTGTTGGATCCTGCGCCGCTCATGCCTGTGCTCCGTTCGGGTTCGTGTCGGTGGTGGTCGGCTTCCAGCGCCAGATGGTGCGCACGCCGGTCTCGTCCGTGTAGAGCGGCTCGACGACCAACTCGACGTCGTCGCCGACCTTCAGGTCGTCGACGCCGAACCCGTCGGCCACCTGTCCGAGCACGACGAGGCCCTCCGGCAGCTCGACCGCGGCTAGTGCGAACGGCACGTACGGGTCGGTGGCCGGGATGTACGGGGCGGGCGGCTGGTACTGGGCGTCGGTGTACGACCACACCTTGCCGTGGCGGGAGAGCTCGACGTCCTCGAACTCCTCGCCCGAGCAGGCCGGGTTCTTGCAGAAGGTGGTCTCCCGCGGGAACGAGATCGTGCCGCACGACTGGCACGAGGTGCCGATCAGGGCCGGTGCCGGGCCGGTGGTGAACCAGCCCGCTACTGCTGGTGTGACGCTGTCGCCGGCGGCCTGTGTGGCGGTGTCGCTCATGCAAACCTCATCTGCTGTCGAGCCTGATCGGACGGTCGGGGCCGGTGCCCCGAAGTAGAACGTGTTGCAGTATCGCACGGGATCGGCGATGTCGAGGGCGAGATCCCGCCCAGCGGGCGTCCGATCCGGATACGTTGTGAACCATGGCTGCCGGCAAGGGCGGGAGTCCGGCCGTCGAGATCGAGGTCGACGGCCGGTTGGTGCGTGTCTCGAACCCGGATCGCGTCTATTTTCCCGCAACCGGAGCGACAAAGCTCGACCTCGTCGAGTACTACCTGTCCGTCGGCGACGGCATCGTGCGCGCGCTCTACGAGCGGCCGTGCATGCTGCACCGGTTCCCCGAGGGACTGGCGGGGGAGAAGGTGCACCAGAAGCGGATCCCCCGCGGCGCGCCGCCCTGGCTGGAGACGGTCCGCCTGCATTTCCCGCGCTACGACAGGTACGCCGACGAGCTGTGCGTCACCGAACTGGCAGCCGTTGCCTGGGCGGTGCAGATGAGCACGGTCGAGTTCCATCCCTGGAACAGCCGTCGCGCTGACACCGAGAAGCCCGACGAATGGCGGATCGACCTGGATCCTATGCCGGAGTGCGACTTCGGCAGGGTGCGTCGGGTCGCGGCCGTCGTCCATGAGGTGCTCGACGAGATCGGCGCGACCGGATGGCCGAAGACGTCCGGCGGGCGCGGCCTGCACGTCTACGTCCGGATCACGCCGGAGCACGATTTCGGCGACGTCCGGCTGGCGGCGCTGGCGTTCGCGCGGGAGGTCGAGCGGCGCGCGCCGGAGGAGGTGACCACCACCTGGTGGCGCAAGGATCGGGACCCGGCAGCGCTGTTCGTCGACTACAACCAGAACGCCCGCGACCACACGATGGCCGCGGCCTACTCGGTGCGCGGTGTCCCGGACGCGCGGGTGTCGGCGCCGCTGCGCTGGGACGAGGTCGACGATGCGCGGCCCGAGGACTTCACGATCGGCACGATGCCCGCTCGATTCGCCGAGCTCGGCGACCTGCACAAGGGGATCGACGACGCGACGTTCGACATCGCGCCGCTGCTCGAGTGGGCCGAGCGCGATGCGCGCGAGGGCGCGGCCGTGCCGCCGGAACCCTAGCGGACGTGAGGCGGCGGGCCGGGCTCGGTCAGCGGATGGTGGCCTCGGTGGTCAGCGACTGCAGCAGCTCCATCACCTCGGACTCGCGGAATCGGCGGTGACCGCCGGGGGTGCGCAGGGAGCCGAGGCGTCCGGCGTGAGCCCATCGGGTGACCGTCTTCGGGTCGACGTGGAACAGGGCGGCAACCTGACCTGGGGTCAGCAGCGATTCCTGGGCGGCGCGGAACGACGGGGCGCTCATCGAGAATCCTCCATGCGCTTGTGCGGTACGAACGTGCGGACATCCTGGCACCCGGTGCCCCGGGTACTCGAACAATCCCGATTTGGTAAAGCGGAGGTAATTCGCAAATCGGATAAGTCCGGCACCCGGGGTCGGTGATCGGCGGGTCGGTAACCTGGGAGGGTGACTGATTCCTCGCAGAACCCCGCCCCGTCGAACGCCAAACGCTCGCTGGCGCGGGACCTCGGTCTGTACACCGTGGCCCGGCTGGGTCTCGTCGTCCTGATCGCGGCGATCATCCTCGGGGTCAGTGCGCTGCTGAACGTGGACGTGCCGCTGCTGGTGGCGCTGATCTTCGCGGTGATCATCGCGCTGCCGCTCTCGCTCGTGCTGTTCGGCAAGCTGCGTACCCGGGTCAACGAGGAGATCTCCGCGGTGGACGCCAAGCGCCGAGCGGACCGCGACGATCTGCGGGCCAAGCTGCGCGGCGACGGATCCGGTGACGCAGACGGCCGCAAGTGACCGCCGCGATGGGGGTCGTCGACCACAGCGCGCCCAGGGACTGGGTGGACAACGCGGTTCGGCTGATCGACGCCGATTCGCAGCGGAGTGCGGACACCCACCTGCTGCGCTATCCGCTGCCGGTCGAGTGGAACATCCAGCTCTATCTCAAGGATGAGTCCACCCACATCACCGGCAGCCTCAAGCACCGGCTTGCGCGGTCGCTGTTCCTGTACGCCATCTGCAACGGCTGGGTGACCGAGGGCACCACGGTGATCGAGGCGTCATCGGGGTCGACCGCGGTCAGCGAGGCCTACTTCGCGAAGCTGCTGGGCCTGGACTTCGTCGCCGTGATGCCGCGGAGCACCAGCCCAGCGAAGATCGCGCTCATCGAGGCGCAGGGCGGCAGCTGCCACTTCATCGATCGCCCTTCGGAGATCTACGCCGAGGCGAGCAGGCTCGCGTCCCAGTGCAACGGCCACTACATGGACCAGTTCACCCACGCGGAGCGGGCCACCGACTGGCGCGGGAACAACAACATCGCCGAGTCGATTTTCCAGCAGATGACGCTCGAGCAGCATCCGATCCCGGACTGGGTCGTGGTCGGTGCGGGCACCGGCGGCACCAGCGCCACCATCGGGCGATACATCCGCTACCGCAGGCACGCCACCCGGCTGCTGGTGGTCGATCCCGAGAACTCCGCGTTCATCGGTGGTTACGAGACCGCGTCCGCCGCCTACGAGACCGGAATGCCATCGCGGATCGAGGGCATCGGCAGGCCGCGGGTAGAGCCCTCGTTCGTCGGGCAGGTCGTGGACCGGATGGTGCCGGTTCCGGACGCGGGGTCGATCGCGGCCGCCCGGCACGTCAGCGAGGTCCTCGGCCGACGGGTCGGCGGGTCCACCGGGACCAACGTGTGGGGCGCCTTCGGCGTGATCGCGGAGATGCTGGCCGCCGGCCGCACGGGCAGCGTGGTGACCCTGCTCTGCGACGGCGGGGAACGGTACGCCGGAACGTACTTCAACGACGAGTGGGTGCGCGGCGAGGGCATGGACCTGACCGAGCCGACCGCGGTGCTGGAGGCCTTCGCGGCCACCGGGCGCTGGTCCGCCTGACGTCGCCTCGCCGGGTGGTGCCGATCGCCGCCGTCAGCCGGGCGTGCGGACCGCCGCGAGCATTCCGCCGAGGTGTGCGCGGCTGACCCGGACCGCGACCTCCTCGTCGCCCGCCGCGATCGCCTCCACCAGGGCGACGTGCTCGTCCGAGTTCGGTTCCGGATCCGCCTTGCGCAGGTCGAGCAGCTCGATCATCTCGACCAGCGCCTCGGTCAGCCGTGGCACGAAGGTCTCGAACAGTTCGCTGAGAACCCGGTTGTGCGCGGCCGCGACCACCGCGCGGTGAACCGCGATGTCGGCCTCGACGAAGGCGTGATGGTCCGCCGTGACGGCGGCCGCACGCAGCTCGAGTGCGCGCCGCATCGCCGTCACGTCCCGCGTGGTGGCGCGCTGCGCAGCCAACCGGGCGGCCTCCACCTCGATCGCGTTGCGCACCTCGACGACCGCGGCGATGGCCTCGGCGCGGAGCACGCCGTCCCAGCCGTCGGCTGGCAGCGGTTCGGTGCGCTCGACGAACACGCCCGCGCCCTGCCGCGACCGCAGCAGTCCCTGCCCGGAGAGCATCCGGAGCGCCTCGCGGACGGTGGATCGACCGACGCCGAGTTCGGCGGCGAGGGTGGTCTCGCCCGGCAGTTTCGCGCCGACCGCCCATTCGCCCGTGCTCAGTCGCGCCAGCAGCAGCTCGGCGGTCTGGTCGGCGAGCAGGTTTCGACGGGGCGCCGCGACCACACAAACTCCTCAGGTTGTCAGACAAGTTGTTTTCGTCTAGCTTAGCCGACGTGGCCATTCGCGGACTGCTCCTCGGACGCCGCGGCGGGGTCTGACCGGACCGGCTCCCCGCCGCGGGGTTCGGCCGTGCCGGTCGATCGATCGCGATCCGCACAGGAGCCCCACCGTGAACTGGAATCCCCAAGCCCCGTCCCCGATGCCCTCGCACCGCTACCGGCCGTACCCCGACCGGGTGCCCGTGCCGCTGACCGAGCGCACCTGGCCCTCGAACCGGACCACCGTCGCGCCGCTCTGGGTGCCCGTCGATCTGCGCGACGGCAACCAGGCGCTCGCCGAGCCGATGGATCCGGCCCGCAAGCGTCGCTTCTTCGAGCAACTGATCGCCATGGGATACAAGGAGATCGAGGTCGGCTACCCGTCCGCCAGCCAGACCGATTTCGATTTCGTCCGCGACCTCGTGACGCTCGGGCTGGTACCCGACGACGTCACCATTGTGGTCTTCACCGCCGCCCGCACCGACCTGATCGAGCGAACCTTCGAATCGGTGCGCGGGTTGCCGAACGTGGTGCTGCACATGTACACCGCGACCGCACCGACCTGGCGGTCGGTCGTGCTCGGACGCGATCGAGATGAGCTGCACCGCTTGATCTTCGATGCGGCGCAGGACGTGGCCCGGTGCGGCGACACCGCGACGGGCACGCGCTTCGAGTTCTCGCCCGAGGTGTTCAACCTGACCGAGCCGGACTTCGTCCTCGAGGTGTGCAACAGCCTCACCGAACTGTGGGACGCCGACCCGGACCGGCCGGTGATCCACAACCTGCCCGCGACGGTGGAGATCGCCACCCCGAACGTCTACGCCGATCAGATCGAGTACATGCACCGACACCTGGCCAGGCGGGACTCGGTGATCCTCTCGGTGCACCCGCACAACGATCGCGGCACCGGCGTCGCGGCCGCGGAACTGGCGGTGCTGGCGGGCGCGCAGCGGGTGGAGGGCTGCCTGTTCGGCAACGGCGAGCGGACCGGCAACGTGGACCTGGTGACGCTGGGGCTGAACCTGCACGCCCAGGGCGTCGACCCGATGATCGACTTCTCCGACCTCGACGCGGTGCGCCGAACGGTGGAGCACTGCAACAGGATCGACGTGCACGAGCGCCATCCCTACGGCGGCGACCTTGTGTACACCGCGTTCTCGGGCACTCATCAGGACGCGATCAAGAAGGGCTTCGCCCACCACCACGCCGCGGCGCGGGCTGCGGGGACGGATCCGGACCGGGCGTCATGGGACGTGCCCTATCTGCCGATCGACCCCCGTGACATCGGCCGCGACTATGAGGCCGTGATCCGGGTGAACAGCCAGTCCGGCAAGGGTGGCATCGCGTACCTGCTGCAGAGCGGCTACGACATCGACCTGCCCAGGGGCCTGCAAATCGACTTCGCGCGGCGGGTGCAGCGCACCGCCGACCACAGCGGGGCCGAGGTGACCGCGCGGCAGCTGTGGGACCTGCTGCTGGCCGAGTACGGGAACCACGGTGGGCTCGCGCGGTGGACGGTCGAGCACCGGGAGGACGGTGACGAGCTGCGGATCCAGGCCACGGTGGGCGGCGCACCCGTCGTGGGGGCCGCGACGGCGAGCGGACCCGTCGAGGCGCTGACCAGGATCCTGTCCGGGTACGGGTGGGAACTGGAGGTGCTGAGCCTGGCGGCGCAGTCGGTGGGCGAGGGCAGCGACGGCCGGGCGATCACGTTCGCGCAGTGCCGAATCGACGGGACCACACGGTGGGGCGTCGGGCTGGACTCCTCGGTCACCGCGTCGGCGCTCGAGTCGGTGCTGGCCGTGGTCACCGCGACCGGATAATTCCGGCCCGATCGGACGCCGGGACCGGGCAGGCCGCGATCGTCGACCGCGGCCTGCCCGGACTCTCAGCTCGCGGTGACCTTCGCGTCGGCGTCGGTGTCCGCGAACTGGGTGCGGTACAGCTCCTCGTACCGTCCGCCTGCGGCGAGCAGCTCGTTGTGGGTGCCGCGCTCGAGGACCCGGCCTTCCTCGATGACCAGGATCTGGTCCGCGGCCCGGATCGTGGACAGTCGGTGCGCGATCACCACCGAGGTCCGGCCGGCCAGGGCCTCGCCGAGTGCAGCCTGCACAGCGGCCTCCGAGGTGGAGTCCAGGTGCGCGGTGGCCTCGTCGAGGATCACCACCCGCGGATGCGCGAGCAGCAGGCGGGCGATCGTCAGTCGCTGACGCTCGCCGCCGGAGAGGCGGTATCCCCGCTCGCCGACGACGGTGTCGAGTCCGTCGGGCAGCGCCGCGATCAGTTCGGTCAGGCGGGCCCGGCCGAGCACCTCCCACAGCTCCTCCTCGGTCGCCCCCGGCCGGGCCAGGAGCAGATTCGCCCGGATCGACTCGTGGAACAGGTGCCCGTCCTGGGTGACCATCCCGACCGCGCCGCGGATCGACGCCGCGGACAGCTCCCGCACGTCCACCCCCGACAGCCGGACGGCGCCGGAGTCGGCGTCGTAGAGCCGGGGCACGAGTTGCGCGATGGTCGACTTGCCCGCGCCGGAGGAGCCGACCAGCGCGACCATCTGGCCGGGCTCCACACGGAACGACAGCTCGTGCAGGACCTCGACACCGCCGCGGTTGTCGAGCTGCGCGACCTCCTCGAGCGAGGCAAGCGACACCTTGTCCGCGGACGGGTAGGCGAAGCGGACCTTGTCGAACTCCACCGACACCGGCCCGTCCGGCACCGGAAGCGGGTTCGGCTTCTCGGCGATCAGCGGCTCGAGGTCGAGCACCTCGAAGACCCGCTCGAAGCTGACCAGCGCGCTCATCACCTCGACCCGTGCGCTCGCGAGGGCGGTCAGCGGGGCGTACAGCCTGGTCAGCAGCAACGCCAGGGCCACAACAGAACCCGCGTCGAGCTGACCCTTGAGCGCGTAGAAGCCGCCGAGTCCGTAGACCAGCGCGAGGGCAAGGGCGGAGACGAGGGTCAGCGCGGTGACGAAGGCGGACTGCACCATCGCGGTGCGCACCCCGATGTCGCGCACCCGGCCTGCTCGGGTGGCGAACTCGGCGGACTCCTCTGCGGGGCGGCCGAACAGCTTGACCAGCGTCGCGCCGGGAGCGGAGAACCGCTCCGTCATCTGCGTGCTCATGGTCGCGTTGTGGTTCGCGGCCTCGCGCTGCAGGTGCGCCATCCGGGATCCGATCCGGCGGGCAGGCAACACGAAGACCGGCAGCAGCAGCAGCGAGAGCACGGTGATCTGCCAGGAGATGCTGAGCATCACGACGAGGGTCAGGGTGAGGGTGACCAGGTTCGCGACGACGCCGGAGAGGGTGTCGCTGAACGCCCGCTGGGCGCCGATGACGTCGTTGTTGAGGCGGCTGACCAGCGCCCCGGTCCTGGTGCGGGTGAAGAACGCGATCGGCATCTTCTGCACGTGGTCGAAGACGGCGGTGCGCAGGTCGAGGATCAGGCCCTCGCCGATGCTCGCGGACAGGAAGCGGTTGTACAGCGCGAGGCCCGCCTCGACGATCGCGATCAGCGCGATCAACACCGCGAGTTTGATCACGACGCTGGTGTCGGAGCCGTTGACGATGCCGTCGACCACGCGTCCCGCCAGCACGGGGGTGGCGACGGCGAGGGCGGCCGTGACGACGCTGATCAGCAGGAACTTTGCGAGCTTGCGGTGGTGCGGGGTGGCGAAGCCGAGGATTCGACGGACCGTCGCCATCGAGAAGGGTCGCTTCTCGTCGTGGGAGTTCATCATGCGGTACATCGAGCTCCACGCGACGGATTCCATGCTCATGGTGGACCTCTCGGGTTTGGTTGTGACCGGTGCAACGCTACGGCGGGGGTCCGACATACCCGGATTTCCCGTCCGTCTGCACCGACCGTAAGACCTCGAGTGAACTTGAGGTCAAGCCGGTGTTCCGGTCATCGCCGAGGGTCCTCAGGGGCAGTGCGCGGGCGCGTCCTGGGCGAAGGGTTCGTCGTCGGGGAGCAGATACGTCACGAGCAGGACCACCGGCTCGGTTCCCAGGTTCAGTCCGACGTGGTCCCCGCCTGGGTCCTCGGTGACCCACGAGCCGGCGGGGGAGGACTGGCGGGAACAGTCGGCGAACACGCGGGTCAGCGTGCCTGCGGCGACGATCCCCTGGACGTGGCCGTTGTGGTGGTGCCATCCCGTACTGCCGCCGGGGGCGATCACGATCCGGCGCAGGGTGCCCTCCACCTCGCCGGGGACCGGCGGGTGCCCGGGCGGCGGCGGGGGGAGCAGCGACGGGTTGAGTTCGAGCTCGGCGAGGTCCTCCGCGGTCACGCCCGACGGCGGCGTGGCCAGTGCGGGAGCGCCGACACTCACCGCGCACAGTGTGGCGAGGGCGGCGGGTACGGCCAGTCGGGCGAACTTGGTCACGGCGGTCATTCCGGATCCGTTCGTTCGGAGAACCGAGGCGGCGGCGGGGCGGGATTGCCCGCAGCACGGCTCTCGCCTGTATCGATGGTCCCGCAGTCCGAGCGATTCCGCGACGGAACGGTCGGGTCGATCGACTCGCACGCTGCCGGAACTCGTCGCATCTGGAACAGGTTCTAGCTAGGATTCGCCCATGCGCACTCGTCGAATCCTTGCCCTGTCAGCCGCCGGAATCGCCACTGCGGTGGCCGTCGCGGTGGTCGCGGCCGGACCCGCGACCGCCGGTCCGGCCGTGTCGGCCGACCCGGCACGGGTCGACACCGAGCGCGAGGCGGTGGCCAGGGCCTATATCGACGCGCTGATCTCGCACGATGCGTCCGCCGTGAAGTTCGCCCCCGACGCGACCCGGGTCGAGGCCGGGCTCAAGACCGGCTTCAACGGCCCGCAGATGACCAGGGACCTCGAGCACGGCCCGCAGTATCGGGTGATCCGGGGCATCAGGGACCTGCGGATGTCCGAGTCCGGCGACGTCGTCACCACCACGTACCTGCTGGACGCGGGCGTCGGCGATGTGCGCCTGATGACCGTCGAGATCACCGAGACCTTCGAGGTCCCGGACGGAACCATCCACGCCATTGTCGCGCACATCAAGCCGAAGTCACTCTTCTGAGCGGGCGACAGGCGGGCTGAGCCCGACCTAGCTCTTGCTGATCAGCTGCGAGGCGAGGGCGGTGCCCGCCGCCACCGCTCCCACCGACGGCCACGCGCCGATCTTCTTCGCCAGCGGATGCGAGGCGCCGAACGCGCCGAGGTAGGTGGCGAGCAACGCGACACCCCGCGCGGGTCCCGATCCCTGCACCCAGCTGGTGGTGCACACGGCGCCGACCGCGGCCAGCACGGCGCCGCCGAGCGGGCGGTTGCCGGTCTGCTGGGCGACGGCGAAACCGCCGACGAGTCCTCCTGCGGCGAGCGCGGATACGGCGGTCTTGGGCAATGCCATCGGTGATGCTCCTCGGATCGACGTCAACTCGTCACCACGGTAGCCGTTGTTCTGTCGCGACCCCTCGTGTCAACCCTGCTTGACACCTTCGGGTTGTCAATTTAAATTGACAGACATGACCGAAGCAACGGATCTGGCAGCCGCGGCGGGCAGCCCCGACCCCAAGGTGGGCCTGCGGGCGGTGCTCGCGCTGCGCAGGCTGCTCGAGCGACTGGAGACGATCCAGGTCCAGAACGCCCGTAGGCAGGGCTGGTCCTGGCAGGCCATCGCCGACTCGCTCGAGGTCAGCAGGCAGGCAGTTCACCAGAAGCACAACAGGAAGGGCAGGTAGCGGGATGTTCGAACGGTTCACGACCGAGGCGCGCACCGCGGTGATCGGGGCGCAGGCGGAGGCCAAGGCGCTCAAGGCCCCGCAGATCGGCACCGAGCACCTGCTGCTCGGCGTGGTCGCGGCAGCGGCAGATACACCGCTGGGGCGCACGCTCGACGATGCCGGACTCACGCTCGAGGCGACGCGTGCCGCGGCCGCCGAGGCGAGGGGCGGCCGGGCGCTCGGCGCGGAGGACGCCGAGGCACTCAGGTCGATCGGCATCGATCTCGATGCGGTGCGGGAGAGCCTCGACGCGGGCTTCGGTGAGAACGCCCTCGATCGCGCGGAACCGGGCGAGCGGCGCGGCTGGTTCGGCCGGCTGGTCGGCGGGCACATCCCATTCACGGCGGCGTCGAAGAAGGCCATCGAGCTCTCGCTCCGGGAGGCCCTGGCGCGCAAGGACGACCACATCGGTGCCGAACACATCCTGCTCGGCATTCTCCGTACGGACGACGCGGGTGCCCGCGACGTGATGGCGGCGCAGGTCGACCCGGACGAACTGCGTGGCAAGATTCTCGAACTGCTCGACCGCGCGGCCTAGGGCCTTGAGGGGGCGTCCCGCTCGGTCAGAAGCTGCCTGCCGCCTCGACCGGTTCCAGGACCTCGATCGTCGGCGGGCCCTGGACGCCCGCCGCCGCCGTGACCCGTGCGACCTTGTCGTTGCCGTCGAAGAATCGCTGGAAGGCATCCGCGCTGTCCCACTCGTCGACCACGACCAGTCCGCCCGAGTTCGCCGCAAACCGGTGATGTCGGGCACCGAGAGCTTTCGCGTCGCCGCTGATCTCGTCGAGCATGGCGGCGTTGTCGGCGAGTGACTGCTTGGCCGCGGACACATCCGCGACGTCGAAGTGCAGGATGACGACCACGCTCATGATGGCTCCTCGTGCCCCCGGCGTTGCGCCGCCCGGGTCGTCCGCGTGCTCGAACCCGGCCGGGGCCCTCCCTCAGTCAGTATCGCGCCGGTTCGGCCGCTGCGGAAGTGTCGATCCCACGATGCGCCGCATGGTCACCCGGGGCCAGGCGTCGAGGCCGTGTTCCGCCTCGTGCTCGCGGATGGACCTCAGCCCGGGCGTCACCTCGTCGGCGGGCACCACCCGGAACCCCAGCCGCTCGTAGTACGGGGCATTCCAGGGCACCTCGGTGAATGTGGTGAGGGTCAGCCAGGGGAGGTGTCTCTCGGCGGCCCAGCGCTCGACCTCGTCGATCAGCGCCGCACCCAGTCGACGCCCGGCGTGGGCGGGGTCGACGGACACCTGCTCGACGTGGGCGGAGTCGTCGACCACCAGGGCGAGCGCGTAACCGATCGCGGTGTCGTCGTCCGTGGTCGCGACCCAGGCGCGGCCAGCGCGCTGATACTCGGCCAGCTCGCTCACCGTGGGCGGGGCGTCGTCGGCCACCGCGTCCATCCCGACCGAGCGGAACGGCACGCCCGCGGCGATCTCGATGGCGGGCAGGTGGACGAGGTCTGTGGCGGTGGCCGAACGGATCACCCGTCCTTTCTAGCCGCTGGGCCGCCGCCGCGCCGCCCGCTTTCTCCGGTGTGCCAGCATGCACGCATGACTTTGCTGATTCGTCTGGCGATCAACGCGATCGCGATCTGGCTGGCCTCCTCCTGGGTGACCGGCATCGACATCGCCACCTCCGACGGGGGAACGGGCAACGACATTTTGGTGATCCTGTTCATCGCGTTCGTGTTCACCGTCATCAATGCCTTCATCAAGCCGCTGGTGCAGCTGCTGTCGCTGCCCCTGTTGATCCTCACCCTCGGCCTGTTCACCCTCGTGATCAACGCGCTGATGCTCATGCTCACCTCGTGGATCACCGAGACGACCGAGTTCGGTATCTCCGTGGACGGGTTCTGGACGGCGGTCTGGGGCGCGCTGATCATCTCGATCGTGAATTTCGTGCTCACCGCGGTGGTGCCCTCGGCGAAACGCTGAGGCAGCCGACGTCGATACGAACAGGACAGGCGTCAGGCGACGGTCGTGCGTCAACCCGGGAGGCTCCGTGAACTTTCGACGGTTAGCAGTGTCGGCCGCAGTGGGGGTGACGGCGCTCTCACTGGGCGCGGGCCCCGCGGCGGCGGCGGATTCAGGCAGCGCGGGTAGCGCCGGCAGCGCGGGGATCGGGGACCTGCGGGTCAGCGTCGGCTACGGCTGCCGCACGACGGGCACCGGCCCCGCGGACTGGCGCACCTCCGCGCACGTCTTCACGACGGTCACCAATGTCGGGTCGGCGCCGGTGCGCGGGGTCGGGACCTCGGTGTGGATTCCGTTGACATATTCGGTGACGAACCACGCCGCCGAGATCGCGCCGGGCCAGACGGTGGTCTACGACAACGACACGTTCTCCACCGCGCTCATCCTCAACCCCGTCGTCGCGTCCGCCTTCGGGGTCGGGCTCGACGCGAACCCCTTCGACAACCTGTACGCCGGTGCCGCGCCGTTCGTCTGTTCGGCGCTCTAGCTCAGCTCAGCCCAGGCCGAGCGCCAGCGCGGTCGTTGCGCCCCACACCAGCATCGCCAGCCCGGTCCCGGCCAGCGCCGGGATCAGGGCCAGGCCCTGCCCGCCGGAGCGCACGGGGGCATTGGCCTTGACCGCCAACGGAAGTGCGAGCAGTCCCACCAGCGCCCACGGGGTGCGGGCAATCAGGACCAGGGTCACCACGAACGGCACCACCAGCAGCGCCAGGTGCAGGGTGCGGGTGCCCCGGTCGCCGAGCCGCACCGCGAGGGTGCGCTTGCCGGACTCGGTGTCGGTCGGGATGTCGCGCAGGTTGTTCGCCACCAGGACCGCGCTCGAGAACGACCCGACCGCGACGGCCGAGACCGCGCCCGCCCAGTCGATTCGCTCCGCCTGGACGAACTGGGTGCCCAGCACGGCGATCAGTCCGAAGAAGACGAACACCGCGACCTCGCCGAACCCGCTGTACCCGTACGGATTCCTGCCGCCGGTGTAGAACCAGGCGCCGGCAATACACAGCGCGCCGACCAGGATCAACCACCAGGCCGAGGACAGTGCGAGCACCACCCCGACCACCCCGGCGAGCCCGAAACAGGCGAAGGCCACACGCTTCACGGCGGCGGGTGAAGCCAGCTTCGAGCCGACCAGTCGCAGCGGCCCGACCCGGACGTCATCGGTGCCGCGGATTCCGTCGGAGTAGTCATTGGCGTAGTTCACCCCGACGATGAGCGCCACCGAGACCACCAATGCCAGCACGGCCTTCCACCACACCGCGCCGCTCAGGGAGGCCGCGGCGCCCGTGCCGACCAGCACCGGGGCGATCGCGTTCGGCAGGGTGCGCGGTCGGGCACCCTCGATCCACTGCGAGACAGAAGCCATGAGGCGATCCTTGCACCTACCCACATTCCGCACGCGGACCGCCGCTCCGATTAGCATTGTCGCCGGTGCAACCCGATACGAGCGACTCCGCAGTGACCGCTGATCCCCGGCCACTGATTGTCGTGTCCCTTTTGGGTGATATCTCGACGCGCCGGGGCGGTGAGCTGGTGCCGTTGCCGGGGGCACGGGCGCGCAGCCTGCTGGTGGCGTTGGCCTGCAGGCCCGGCCGCAGCCGCAGCGCCCAGGCCCTGATCGAGGACGTGTGGGGAGACACTCCGCCGCGTTCGCCGATCAATGCGCTGCACACCCAGATCTCGCGGTTGCGCGGTGCACTGCCCGAGGGCGCGATCGAGATGGGGCCCGCGGGATACCGGCTCGACCTCACCCGGGCGCAGGTCGACCTCACGCTCGCCCGGATGTGGGAGCAACAGGCGCAGCAGCTGATCTCCGAGGGCGATCCGCGTGGGGCCATCGATACGATCCGCCGGGCCAAGTCGTTGTGGCGCGGCGAACCGGGCGCGGACCTGCCGGCAGGCGAGCTGGCGCGGGAACTCGTCGACGAAGGGCAGGCGCGACTGGCTGCGCTCGCCACGGTCGAGGTCGTCGCCCTCATCGAGGCGGGTGAACTGGGTGAGGCGCTGCCGCTGGCCGAGAACAGGGCCGCGCGCGCCCCGCTCGACGAGCGCGCGCACGAACAGCTGATGGTGGTGCTGAACGGACTCGGTCGCGCGAACGACGCGCTGGAGGTGTTCGCCGGACTCCGCGGCAGGTTCGCGGACCGACTCGGGACAGACCCCTCACCGCGGCTGGTTCGGCTCAATGCCGCTGTGCTGAACGGAGAACTGCCGGTGCGTGCGGTCCAGGCGGACGCGGCGCCGGAGCCCGCTCATGCTGCGCCCCGGCCTGCCCTGATGGCGGTCGGCCTGCGCGCAGCGCCGAACGCGCTGCTGGGACGCGAGGGGGATCTGGACGCGATCGAGGACCTGCTGGCGACCTCCAGGGTGGTGACGGTGCTCGGTCCCGGTGGAACCGGAAAGACCCGAGTCGCGCACGCGCTCGGTTCGCGGGCCGCGGAGCGGGTTCCGGTCGCCCTTGTCGAGCTCGCATCGTTGCGCAGCGGCGAGGATGTGGTCACGGCCATCAGCGGCACGCTCGGGCTCAGCGAGGCCGAACTCACCCCCGGCACCGCATTGAACAGGGCCCGTATCTACGACGCTCGCGATCGGCTCCGGGAGGCGTTGTCTGCCCGGCCGACGCTGTTGATCCTGGACAACTGCGAGCACCTGATCGACGATGTCGCGGAGGTGGTGGCCGACCTGGTGGCGGCCAGCGTGAACCTGACCGTGCTGGCCACCAGCCGGGCCCCGATGGCGATCACCGCCGAGGCCGTGTACCCGTTGCCGCCCCTGGTGATCGACGAGTCCGGTTCGCCCGCAACGGATCTTTTCCGGGCTCGCGCGCTGGCCGTGCGTCCGGCGGCTCGGCTCGATCCGGTGGAGGTCGCGCGGCTGTGCCGGACGCTCGACGGCCTACCGCTCGCCATCGAGTTGGCGGCCGCCCGGGTCCGCACGATGAGCGTCGCGGAGATCAACGCCAGGCTCGACGACAGGTTCGCGCTGCTGCGCTCCGGTGACCGGACCTCGCCGGAGCGGCACCGGACCTTGCGGGCGGTGATCGAGTGGAGTTGGAATCTGCTCGAACCGGACCAGCAGGCCGCGCTGCGTCGATTGTGCCGGTTCCCTGCGGGTTTCACCCTCGCCGCGGCCGTCGAGGTGGCGCAGTGGGGTGAGGTGTCCGATATCGCCGATGCCCTCGACGGATTGGTGAACCAGTCGATGCTCTCGGTTGTCGAGGGGGCGGACTCGTCGGGCCTGCGCTATCACATGCTCGAGACAGTGCGGGAATTCGGCGACGGGCAGTTGGCGCGCGCGGACGAATCGGACGAGGTCACTGCCAGGACGGTCGCCTGGGCACAGTCGTTCTGCCTGGCTGCGGTGCGGGACTTCCTCGATGGCGATCAGGTCGCCACCGCCCTCCGGATCGAGGCCGAGCACGACAACCTGCTCGCCGTGCTGCGCCACACGCTGTCCGTCGGTGACGGGGTCGGCGCATTGACGGTGTTCCCGGTGCTGGGTGTCACGTGGTCCTTCCGCGGGGCCCATTCCGAGGTGATCGCACTCGCGCCGAGGGTCCTCGAGATCGACCCGAGGAGGTACAGCCCTGAGTCGCTGTCGGGGAACTGCCTGGCGCTGACCTACCTGGTCATCGTCGGCCACACCGCGTTCGTCGGCGTCAGCAGGGCACTGGCCGTGACCCGGCTCAGGCTCCGGGCGATCCTGGCGTCTCGGACGGACATCGACGAGGCGGTGCGGATGAACGCCTCGCTGGTGATCATGCCCGTATCGGGAAAGGGTCTGGCCCGCAAGCTCGCTCGCGCAATCCGGTCCGAGAACCCGTCGGCGCGGTCGTCGGCGTACATGGCGCGGGCCAACCTGCGGGAGAACAGCGGCGACCTGTACGGCTCCTGGTCCGACGCCATGGCAGCCAGGGACATCGCGGAGGCGGGCGGAGACGTCTGGGGCCTGGCGATGGTGCTGCAGCACCTCGGCAGCCTGGCCGGGCAGTCCGCGCGGTACGGAGAGGCGGTCGGGTACTACCGGCGGGCCGCCGAACTGCTCTGGGACCTGCACGCGTACGAGGAGAGCACCACGCTGCGCAGCTATATCGGGGCCGCGCTCGTCGGTGCCGGCCGTGTCGAGGAGGCTCGACGGGAACTGGTGGCGGGCGGCTCGGCTGTCGAGGCGGTGGAACTGTCCATCGCGGGGGATCGGTCGACGTTCGGCATTGGCGATGCCAGGCAGAGCGCGGGCGCGATCGCGGCGGCAATGGCCGAGGTGGACCTGGCCGAGGGCTCGGTGGATGCGGGGCTGCGCGGGTACCGGCACGCGCTGGAGTTGGTCGGCTGGGAGAACACGGGAGTGACCCCCGATCCGTTCGGATTCATGCTGCTGGCGGCGACGGTGGCCGCGCACGCGCTGGCGGGTCGCGGCGACGAGATCGCGGATCTGGTCGACACCTACGCTGGGATGGTCATGACACATCTCGGTCCGGACGGCTACCCGGATCTTCCGCAGACCGGCGGGGTGGCGTGCGCGGTGGGCAGCTTCGACATCGCGACAGGGAGGAACCCCGAGGGCGGGTTGCGGATGATCGCCCTGTCGACCAGGGTCGCCGCCCGACAGGACTTTCCGTCGATGCAGTCGTCGCGACACCTGGGCGTGGCGCGCGAGGCGCTCGGCGTGGAACGGGTGGACGCGGAACTGGCACGGGTCGAGCGGATGCCGCGGCGGGTCGCGCGTGACGAGATCCTGGTGGCCCTGCGTGACCGTACGGACGGGGAGAAAACGCCACTGTGAACCGGCTGCCCGCGCCGGGGCGCGGGCAGCCGATGACGGTCAGGCCTTCGACAGCTCGTGTGGTTCGGTGGCGAAGGGGCTCGGCGCCGGGGTGCTCGCGCGGCGTGCGGGGATGGCCGCGGTGACAGCGGCGGCGACGAGCGCGACCCCGCAGCCGATCAGCAGTCCGGTCCGGAACCCGTTCTCGGTGGGCAGGGTGTAATCCCCGACCTGGACGCTCATCTGGGCGAGCACCACGCCGACGACGGCCGCGGCCATCGAGGTGCCGAGGGAGCGCATCAGGGTGTTGAAGCTGTTGGCGGACGCGGTCTCGGACAGCGGTACCGCACCCATGATCAGCGCGGGCATCGCCCCGTAGGCGAGGCCGATGCCTGCGCTGCAGATGCAGACCACAATCAGTAGGCCCCAGGTCGAGCCCATCAGCAGCATCGAGGACCCGTAGCCCGTGGCGATGACCAGGCTGCCCGCCAGCAGGGTGATCTTCGGTCCGCGCGCAGTGGAGAGCCGGGCACCGAGGGCGGCGACCAGCATCATCACCAGGCCGCCGGGCGCCATCCACAGGCCCATCGCCAGCATCGACTGACCCAGGCCGAACCCGGTGGACTCGGGCATCTGCAGCAACTGCGGGATGATCAGCGACTGCGCGTACATCGCGAAGCCGATCACCACGCCGACGATATTGGTCAGCAGCACCTGCCGTCGCGCGGTCACCCGCAGGTCGACCAGCGGGTCGACGGTGCGCAGCTCCCACCAGCCCCAGGCGAGAAGCACCAGGACGGCGCCGACGAACAGGGCGACGGTGGTGCCGCTGGTCCAGCCCCAGGTGGCGCCCTTGGAGACGGCGGTGAGCAGGCACACCAGGCCGACGCCGAGCCCGAGCGCGCCGAGCAGGTCGAACCGGCCGCCCGCGCCCAGCACGGGGGTACCCGGCACGAACCGCCAGATCGCCACTGCGACCAGGACACTCAGGGCGGTGGCGCCCCAGAACAGCGCACGCCAACTGGTGCCCTCGGCCACTGCCGCGGCGAGCGGCAGGCCCACCGCGCCGCCGATACCCATGGATGCGCTCATCAGGGCGATCGAGGAGTTCAGGCGCGCGGGCGGCACCAGGTCCCGCAGGGCGCTGATGCCCAGCGGGATCATGCCCATCCCGATGCCCTGCAGGGCCCGTCCGGCGATCATCGGTAGCACGGACGACGCCACCGCGCAGAGCATCGAGCCGGCGATCAGCGGTACCGAGCAGACCAGCAGCATGCGGCGCTTGCCGTACAGGTCCCCGAGTCGTCCGGTGACGGGGGTCGCGACCGCTCCGGCCAGCAGCGTCGCGGTGATCACCCAGGAGGCGTTGGACGCGGTCGTGTCGAGCAGGCGCGGCAGGTCCCCGATCAGGGGGACGACCAGTGTCTGCATGAGCGCGGCGACGATGCCGGTGAAGGCAAGCACCCCGACCAGGCCATTCGGGTTGACGGTGGGGCTCGGACCTGACACGGACCATCTCCTCGATTTCACTGAAGCACTGGATGTGCTAGATACACAGAGATTGCACAATACACATCAATTGCATAATGCAAATCGCCTGCACCGTGCGTGCGATGGGTATCGTGCAACCGAGGCGACACCCGCTCTGGAAGCCCGGACCGGCGGGCGCCACGGGGATCGACGGAAGGCCGCATGGACAAGCCCACGCACTTGATCGAGTTCGAGACGATGCTGCTCGGGCGGCATCTCAACCTGCACAATCCCCGCCCGCGGCGCGACGAGTATCAGCTCGATCGCAGTGCCTACACCCTGCTCAGCCGGATCAGCATGGGCGGCCCGATGTCCATCGGGGAGCTCAGCGATGCCTTCGGGCTCAATGTCTCGACCCTGCACCGCCAGACCTCGGCCATGCTGAATTCCGGACTCGTCGAACGCATCCCGGACCCCGACGGCGGCATGGCCCGCAAATTCGCCATCACCGCCGAGGGGGACCGCCGCCTCGAGGCGGAACGGTCCTACAACGTCCGCGCGCTGGGGAGCGTGATGGCCGACTGGGCACCGGAGGACGTCGAGGCGTTCGCCGGGTGGCTCAAGCGGTTCAACACCGACATCGAACGACTCGCCGGGCGGCCCTGGCCGCGCCCGGGGAACTCGGGAACCGCCGAGGCGAACGATTCGGAGTAGCCGCGACACGAAAGATCCGTACCCCGAACGGGATACGGATCTCTCGGGTGGAAAACGCCGCGGCTAGGTCTTGCGCATGTAGGTCCGGACGGTCAGCGGGGCCATCACCGCGACGATGATCGCGGCACCGAGCAGGGCCCATACGACCTGGATGCCAAAGTGGCCGTCGTTGGCCAGATCGCGCACCGCGGTCACCAGGTGCGAGACCGGGTTCACGTTCACGAAGGCCTGCATCCAGCCGGGCATGGTGTGAGAGGGCACGAACGCGTTGGACATGAAGGTCAGCGGGAACAGGATGAGCATCGAGATGCCCTGCACCGACGAGGCCTTGTTCATCAGCACGCCCATCAGCGCGAAGATCCAGCTGATGGCGAAGGCGCACACCATCACCAGCAGTCCCGCCGAGACGACGCCGATCACGCCGCCGCCCGGTCGGTAGCCCATCGCCAGGCCCATGGCGAAGGTGATGGTGGTGGCGATGAAGTAGCGGACCATGTCTGAGAGCAGCGCGCCCGCGAGCGGCGAGATGCGGGCGATGGGAAGGGATTTGAATCTGTCGAACACGCCCTTGTCCATGTCTTCGCGCAGCTGGGTGCCGGTCACGATCGAGGCCGTGATGACGGTCTGCACGAGGATGCCGGGAATGATGATCGGCAGGTAGGACTTGACGTCGCCGGAGATGGCGCCGCCGAAGATATAGGTGAACATCACCGTGAAGATCAGCGGCTGGATTACCACGTCGAACAGCTGCTCGGGATTGTGCTTGAGCTTGATCAGGCCACGGTGGGCCATGGTGATCGACTGTGTGACGGTCTCGCTCAGGCTGATCGACCGAGCCGCGGGCGGCGGTCCGGGATGGGTGCTCCTGGTGTCGGGCGCGAGGGTGGCGGTAGTCATGCGACGCTCCGTTCGGTATCGGACTCGGCTGCGGCGGAATCGGATTCGTCGGTTCCGTGGCCGGTGATGGTGAGGAAGACCTCGTCGAGGCTGGGCTTGCTGACCGTGATCTCGTCGACCGCGATCCCGTGCTCTCGGAGCCGGATCAGCAGTTCGGGGGTGACCGACGGATCGGTCAGCGGGGCGGTGAGCCTGCCCGCCTCCGGGGTGATCGCGACCTCGACGCCGAGAGACTCGGCGAGCAGCGATCGGGTCTGCTCGACGCGCGTCTTGTCGACGAGCTTGAGCTGCAGCGCGGACATCCCGACCGAGGCCTTGAGTTCGTCGGCGGTGCCGTCTGCGATGACCTTGCCTCGGTCGATGACCGCGATCCGGTCGGCCAGTTGGTCGGCCTCGTCGAGGTACTGGGTGGTGAGCAGGACGGTGGATCCCTCCGCGACGAGTCGGCGGATGGTCTCCCACATCTGGGCGCGGGTGCGCGGGTCGAGGCCGGTGGTGGGCTCGTCGAGGAACAGCAGCGGCGGGTGCGCGATCAGGCTGGCGGCCAGGTCGAGGCGCCTACGCATGCCGCCGGAGAAGTTCTTCAGTGGCTTGGTCGCGGCCTCGACGAGGTCGAACTCCTCCAGCAGTTCGGCGGACTTGCGGCGGGCGTCCGATCGGGACAGGCCGAGCAGCCTGGAGAAGATCATCAGGTTCTCGGTGGCGGTGAGGTCCTCGTCGACGGACGCGTACTGGCCGGTGACCCCGACCAGGGAGCGGACGGCGGTGGGTTCGCGCACCACGTCGTGGCCGAAGATCCGGGCCTGCCCGCCGTCGGGTCGGAGCAGGGTGGCGAGCATCCGGACGGTGGTGGTCTTGCCCGCACCGTTGGGGCCGAGCACGCCGTAGACGGAACCGGTCGGGACGGTGAGGCTGACGCCGTCGACGGCCGTGGCGTCTCCGAATCGCTTGACCAACCCAACCGCTTCGATGGCGGGGGGAACCGAGAGGTTCATGCGGTGTCCTTTCGTGGAATTCGAATGACACAACAGTGCGGGGCCGCCCTTGCACGGGCCTTGCGTCGCGCATGCGGGCGCTGTCGCGGCGCGAAGTCGTTGCTGTCGCGGTGCAAGCCCGGTGAGTCAACCCTGGTCGACGGCTTGGTGCGAGCGGTCCTCGACGGGATCGCATCGCGCTGAGTGAGAGCGCTATCCCGTCGCGGGGCCGGTGAACTGCTCGGCCAGTGCCCGGCGGTCCACCTTGCCGGGTCCGCGTAGCGGCAGCGCAGGCATCAGGTGCAGTTCGCGGGGCGCCGCGGTCGAGTCCACGGTCCGCTCCACGTGGGCGCGCAGATCCTCGAGGGTGGGCGCGGTGCCCGCGGCAGGCACGACCGCCGCCACCACGCGCTGGCCGAGCCGCGCGTCGGGAACCCCGAACACCGCGCATTCGGCCACCGCGGGATGGGCGGACAGGGCCGCCTCCACCACCTGCGGGACGACCGTCAGCCCGCCCGTCGAGATCGCCTCGTCCAGCCGGCCCGTGATCGACAGCACGCCGTCCGACAGCAGGCCCGCGTCGTCGGTACGGAACCAGCCCGGTTCCGCGAACGCCGGATGGTCGGGCAGCCCGCGATACCCCGAGGCCAACACCGGTCCGCCCAACAGCACGCGGGAGTCCTCGATCCGCACCCGTACCCCGTCGAGCGGTACCCCGTCATAGACGCAGCCGCCGCAGGTCTCGCTCATCCCGTAGGTACGGACGACCGTGATGCCCGCGGTGCGCGCCCGTTCGAGTACCGGCGCCGGGGTGGCGGCGCCGCCGAGCAGCACCGCGTCGAGTTCGGCCAGCGCGGCAGTGGCCGCCGGGTGATCGAGCGCCTTGATCAACTGGGTCGGCACCAGCGAGGTGTAGCGGCGCGGCCCGGTCATCGCAGCGATCGCGCCCGGCAGGACAGTGGGGTCGAAACCCGTTGCGACGTCGACTATCACGGGCTCGGTGCCGGCGAGCAGGCCGCGCAACAGCACCTGGATCCCCGCGATGTGGTGTGCGGGGAGCGCCAGCAGCCACGACCCCGGCCCGCCGAGGCGGGAGTGGGTGGCCTCGCCGCTGGCGCGTAGCGCGGCGGCGGTGAGCAGGGCCCCCTTGGGGGTCCCGGTGGTCCCCGAAGTCGCGACGACCAGAGCGGTTGATCCGTCGATCGGCTCACCCGGGTGCAGGGCATCGGTCAGGCGCCGGATCTCACGGTCGTCGTCGGCGGGCACGGGGAGCAGCGCCGGTCCGTCGCCCGCGAGCGCGCGTTCGAGCTGGGGGAGTGCTTCTCGGGTGGCCGGGCCGGATCGGACGGGTAGGACCTCGAGCGTGCCGGTCACCGACTCAGTCTTCCGAGCACTCGTGCTGCACGGACGCCACGTCGACCCAGTCGAGCATGGTCCTCAGCGACGCGAGGTCGCGCTCGGAGAAGGCGGCAAACAGTTCGCGTTCGGCCTCGTTCAGCGCGGAGTCGACCTTCCGGAGTGCCGCCGTCCCCGCCTCGGTGATCTCCACGATGTGTCGCCGCCGGTCGGCGGGATCGCGGCGGCGCTCGGCCAGGCCATCGCTCTCCAGTTCGTTGAGGATCGCGACGAGTTGGCTGGGGTCGACCTCGAGCATGTCGGAAAGCGCTCGCTGGCTCACCGGGCCGGTGCCGAGGTGCATCAGAGTCATCGCGTGGCGCGGGTGCAGTCCGGTTACCCCGAGGGCGCCGCGAATCCGGGCGCTGGTGGCCTCGCCGCGCCAGGCGAGGAGGAATCCGAGGCGGTCGGTGGGGGCGCCGTCGACCCGTTCTGCAGCCATTCAGCCACCGTATCAGCACCTCCATTTTGGAGACTCCTCAATCATTGTTACGCTTCAACGATCTTTGCCTGTTAACCATTGGAGGTCGCTCATGTTCATCGCCTATGCCGTCATCGCTGTGGTCCTCGCCCTAGCTCTCAGTACCTCGGCATTTCTCACCTTCACCCGCAACGAGAAGTTGGTCGGGGGCTTCGCGGAACTCGGTGTTCCCGATGCGTTGCTGCCGCGTCTCGCCCTCGCCAAGGCGGCGGGCGCCGCCGGGTTGCTGATCGGCCTCGTGGTGCCGGTGATCGGTGTGGCGGCGGCGGTCGGTGTCGCGCTGTACTTCCTCGGCGCCGTCGTCGCGCACGTGCGTGCCCACGACTATGCGATCGCGCCCGCGGTCGTGCTCGGGCTGGCGGCAGTCGCCGCGGTGGTGCTCAGGATCGCGACTGCATGACCTGCGTTGCGGTTGAAGATCCTGTGCGCGCCCACCAGGTCTCGGGAATCGACGGCCCGTCTCTCGGCCGACATTGTCCCCTCGTGTGCGTGACGCGGTCGGAACAGAACGAGGAGTAACCGCACGATGAAGTTCGCCGTTTCGGGCTCGACTGGACCTTCGTCCGTTTCATCGCCCCGAAGGACCGGCACCGCACAGGGCGTCGCGCATGAGGGGTTCTTCGGCACCGACAAGATCGGGTGGTCGATCACCCGTGCGGACATCGCCGCGTTCACGGCCGCGCAGGTCGGCAGTGTCACCTACATCGGAGCGGCACCGGCAATCAGTAACTGAACCGACTCTCATCGCCGCTTGACGGATCCGGTAGCTCGGAGTGTGTCGCCGGATGGATGTCGGACCCTGGCAGTAGAATTAGAACATGAGTTCGATCGATGGGGTCGGGGCCGGGGAGCAGGTGCAGGAACACCTGTCTGCGTTGGCCGCCGCTATCGATGGGCTCACTGCGTGCGATCTGACCGGGTTGTCTGACGGCGAGCTGACGTCGGTCATGCAGCAGGTCGAAAAGTCGCTTCGTCGGGCCGGGGCGGTGGGGCACCGGCTGATCGTGGAGACGGCAGAACGATCCCTACCCGGCAAGCTGGGCCACAAGTCCGTCAACAAACTGCTCATCGCCGTGCTGCGGATCTCCGCGGCCGATGCCTCCGCTCGGGTCACCGCGGCGAAATCGCTGGGCACCTGGCATGCGCTGTCCGGCCAGCCGCTACCCGCGGACCTGCCCGAAACCGCTGCCGCGCAACGCGACGGCAACATCGGACCGGACCACGCCCGCGCGATACGCGAGACCATCCGCAAGATCCCCCACGCAGTCAGCAGTACCGACGTCACCGCCGCGGAGCAGGTCCTCGCCGAGCTGGCGCGCTCGGCAACACCGGAGGACGTCGAGAAGGCCGGGCACGAGCTGCTCGCGCACCTGAATCCGGACGGCAACCTCACCGACGAGAGAGACCGCAAGCGTCTGCGCGGGATCCGCCTCGGCCGCCAGGACAAAAACCTCATGACCCCGATCTCCGGTCACCTCGACCCCGAAGCCAGAGCATTGCTCGACCCGATCTTGGCGAAGTGGGCGCGGCCCGGGATGAACAATCCCTACGACCCCGAATCACCCACCGGCGCCGCCGAACACCCTGGTGTCGACCGCGACCAGCTTGCCGCCGCCGCCGGACGCGACACCCGCACCACCGCACAACGCAACCACGACGCCTTCAAAGAAGCGCTGCGCGCCCTTCTGGGTTCCGGCGTCCTCGGCTCCCATCGCGGGCTGCCGGTGACGACGATCCTGACGATGACCGTCGATCAACTCGAACAACAAACAGGTGTGGTCACCACCGCATCCGGGGGAATCGTCCCCATCAAGGACGCCCTCAAGCTCGCCGAACGGTCACATCCCGTGCTGGTGCTCTTCGACCACAACGGCAGACCACTACACCTCGGACGGAGCAAACGCCTCGCCACCGCCGACCAACGGCTCGCATTGATCGCGGCCGAAGGTGGTTGCACCCGGCCCGGCTGCGACGCCCCGGCCACGATGACCGCCGTCCACCACGTCCACGACTGGTCCAGGGGCGGCGTCACCGACATCGGCGCGCTGACCCTCGGGTGCGACGGCTGCCACGCCCTCATCCACGACGGGCCCGGCGGCTGGAAGACCGTCACTGCCCCCGAGGGCACCGAATATGCGGGCCGCACCGAGTGGATCGCACCGCCGCACATCGACCCTGAGCAGAAACCCCGCGTCAACCACCGCCATCACCCGCGACAGCTTCTCGAGCGCGCCCGGCGAAAGGCCAACGCCCGCAGGGAGGCCGGCATACGCGAGCGGGGTGGGTCATGGCCGCGGCGAGATGCGCGGGGCGAAGGGCCGGCCGCAGACGGTCTCCCGTAGCGGCCGGCCGCGGCCAATCCCCAGCGGGCGTCTCAGGCCCTCACGCCGAGAGCGTCGCTCGTGCGAGGCGATCGTGCAGCGCCCGCACCATCTCCGACGCCACCACGGCGTACCCACTCATCGTGAAATGGATCTGGTCCGCGCTCATCAGATCCGGCCGCAGCCGAAGCGGGTGCTCCCACAGGTCGATCAGGACCGCGTCATAGCGAGCGGCCAGGGCGCGGGTGACGTCGTTGAGATGGGCGATGCGATCGCGCATGGTCCGAAGTTGCTTGTCGACGAAGACGTCGGCCAGCGCGAGCGTGGAAATCTGTGCGCCGGACCGGTGTATCGCCGCGAATGCGGTCTCGAGATTACGGGCCATCGCGTCGAGGTCGGCATCCGGAAGCCACAGGTCGTTGCCGCCGAAGGTGATGTGCACCAGGTCGGCGTCGAAGTCGAGCACGGTCTGCAGTTGCTCGTCGAGGACCTGCGCGCTGGTCGCGCCCATCCGCCCGGTGTTCAGGTAGGACACGTCCGGACGCGCCGACCGCAGTCCCGTCGTGACCCGGTCCGCCCAGGTGGCGGTCTCGTAGCCGGGGCTGGGATCACCGATGCCCTTCGCTATCGAGTCGCCCATGACCGCGAACCGCGACCAGGGCGCGTCGGTCAGCAGGGCGCGGATCTCGTCGGCGTCGAGGCACATCGGATCGGTCGCCTCGGTTCGGATCATGTTGTGGCTCATCGCTGTTACCCCTAGCTCTCGGCGAGAATCGTGGTGTCGGTGTCGGTGTCGGAATGGGTCGCCTGCTTCTCGGTCAGGGCGGCGACGAGGATTCCGGCGGCCACCGCGGTGACCGCGCAGGTGAGAAAGAGGAGGTGGAAACCGGCCAGCGCGTCGCCCGGATGGGCGGCGAGGATCGAGGCGAGCACGCCAACGCCGAGCGCACCGCCGACCTGGCGGGACATCAGGTTCATCCCGACCCCCGACGCGAACTGCTGAGGCGGAAGGGAACTCGCCGCGGCGGTGCCGAGGACCGTGACGAGTAAGCCGATACCGCCGCCGCCCAGGAGGGAGGCGGGAGCCCAGACGGACCACAGGTGCGGCGTTGCGCCGAACGCATCGGTGCTCGCCCAGAACGCCGAGCCCGCGAACATCAGTGCGCCCAGCACCCCCAGTAGGCGTAGTGCGTTGGCGGAGCCCGCGCGGCCGGCTACCGTCGCCGTCACCATGGCGGCCACCGCTCCGACGCTGAGCGCCGCGGCGGACTGCAGGACTGTGTAACCCCAGATCGCGTCGAGGAACAGGGGGCCGGCCAGCAGCCAGGCGAACATCGCCGCACCGAACACGAACGAGGTGGCGTTGGTGAGGGCGTATCGCCGATTGCGCCACAGGTCGACCGCGATCGCCGGACTCGGATGCCGCCTGGACCGGACGAGGGCGACCGCCACGAGGATCAGTCCGGCGCCGACGGTGAGGAGCGTCGCAGGCGACGTCGTGCCCCAGCTCTGCCCCTCGGTCACGCCCGCCACCACCGCGCCGATGCCGAGCGCCGCGGCCAGGGTGCCCACGATGTCGGGGACGGCCGGTGCGCCGACTTCCCGGTGCGCGGGCTCGCCGGTTCGGAGGCCCGCGGCGAGCGCCACCAGGGCCGCCGCGATCGGAATGTTGATGACGAACACGGCGCGCCAGCCGAACGACTCGACGAGAGCGCCGCCGATCGCGGGGCCGACCACCGCCGCCAATCCACCCGCGGCGGACCATGCGCCGATCGCGGCGGTGATCCGGTCGGGGGCGGTGGTGGCCAACACCAGTGCGAGTGCCGCCGGGATCATCAGCGCGGCGGTCGCGCCCTGCAGGACGCGGCTGCCGATCAGCCACGGCGCACTCGGTGCGACCGCGCACAGCAGCGAGGTGACGGCGAACCCGACCAGGGCGACGAGGAAGATCCGCCGTCGGCCCAGACTGTCGGCGAGTCGGCCTCCCGGCGTCAGGAGTGCCGCGAATGCCACCGCGTAGCCGCTCACCACCCAGGTGAGGGTGGTAGGTGCGGCAGTGGTGAAGTCCCGGGCGATCGCCGGGAACGCGATGTTGACGACGGAGAGGTCGAGGAAGGCGACAAAGGTTGCGCTGCAGGCGATCAGGAGAGCGATGCGGGAGGACGCCCGCGCCGGAGAGGGTGCCTGCTCGGACACTTCGGTCATGGTGGGTTCCTTTCGGAGGGGGTCCGACGAGGGTGGCCGGGGCGAAGAAAACGTACGATCGTTCGTGTAGATACTGAACGTACGACCGTTCGTGCAATTTGGCAAGAACTCGTGGAGAATGGAGCGATGGTGGATACGGCTCAGACTTCCGACCAGCGGCTGATCAAGGGGGCGCTGGCTCGCGCCTCGATCGCCCGGCACGCGGCGGACGTCGCCTCGGTCGAGGGATTGACCGGTCTGAGCATCGGCAGGCTCGCCACCGACCTCGGGCTGAGCAAGAGCGGCGTCGCGACACTGTTCGGCAGCAAGGAGAACCTTCAGGTCGCCGCGGTGCAGTCGGCCAGGGAGGTGTTCATCGAGCACGTCGTCCGGCCGAGCCTGAAGGAGCCCGGCGGGATGCCTCGGCTACGGGCGCTGATCGACCGTTGGTTCGACTTCGTGTCGGCGCCGGTGTTCCCCGGCGGTTGCTTCCGGGTCGCGACCGTCTCCGAGTTCGACAGCAGGCCCGGGCCGGTGCGTGACGCGATCGCGGCCGATCAGCGGGACTGGCGCGAGCTGCTCACGCGCGAGATCCGGCGGGCCCAGGATCAGGGCGCGGCGCAGGGGAAGGATGCCGCGGCGCTGGCGTTCGAGATCGAAGCGCTGCTCGGTGCGGTCAACACCGCGCTGCGGATGGGGGAGTCGGAGGCGGCGCCGGTTGCCCGCGGGATCATCGACGGGCTGATCGCTTAGCCGGTCTCCGGGGGAGTGTCCCCGTCCGCCGATGCCCCGTCGTCGGCGGCCGACTCGGCGTCACGGTCGAGCGCGCGCAGGGTCGTCGCCCCGTTCGGCCCGTCACCGGGTTCGTCGGCGAGCGGCCAGCCCCCGGCCGCGAGGTGTGCGCGCACCCGCTCGACATCGGACTCGACGGGCATCTCGTCCGTGACCTTGGTGATGAGCACCTGGATGTCGATCTTGTCGATCGGCGGCGGGAATTGCTCGACCAGTGCGTCGGTGACCGCGTGGACCTCTTCGTCGGAAAGGCGCCTGCGGAGCAGGGCGATCAACGGGATGTAGTCCTGTTCGGGCACACCGTTGGGATACCCGGCACGCAGCCACCCGAGTATCGAGGTGAGGAACGGTGGAAGGGCCACGGCGGTGCGTCCTACGGCTCGTCGCCGAGCGGCCACCCGGCCGCGGCGAGCACGGACCGGACCCGGGCGATGTCGTGATCCGACGGGGCCTCGTGGGTGATCTGTTCGATCAGGTCGCCGATCTCGGCGCGGGTGACGGTCGGGTCCTCGCCCTCGCCCCGCGATTCGGCGAGCGCGACGGCCACGTCCTTGATCTGCTCGGCGGTCAGCTCGTGGTGGAGCAGGGCCACCAAGGGGATGCGGTCCTTCGGCGGGATGCCCTGCGGGTACCCGTCCTGCAGCCAGGTCAGTACGGACAGTGGGAACGCTTGTTTTGCTGAGGTCACGAATTGTTGCCTCTCGACTCGTGGGCCGACGCTAGAAGATCTCGATGCCGAACGTGTGGCTGAGGAAGCCCTGCATGACGAACAGGATGCCGGTGATGATCGCCACGATCACCACGGCGAAGCATGCGCCTGCTGCGATGACGGCGACTGGCTTGCGGGTGGTCGTCGCCGTGGCGGGATCGGTGGTGGAACCGGAGTCCAGTGCCCGCAGGCCGAGCGCGAAGATCGCGGGCAGGCCGGCCCCGAGCAGCAGCCCCACCGCGATGACCTGCCACAGCGAATCGACGGTTTTCGAGAGAAGATCCATGGTGCTGTATTCCTCAGGCTGTCACGTTGTCGCGCGGGGCAGGCTCCGCGGCCGGTGCGGGCGCGGGGGTCGGGTTCGCCGCCGGCGGCCCGGGGATGTCCTCGGCGGGGATCAGGCCGCCGTCCCATTCCGCGTTGACGTTGCTCGAATCGATCGGCTGCCTGCGTGAACGCGCATACATCCAGCCCGCCAGCAGCAGCAGGATCGCGAACACCGCCAGCACGCCCGGCAGGCCGCCGATGAGCTGCGCGATGCCCCAGCACACGGCGCCGACAAGCGCGGCCGACGGCAGGGTGATCAGCCAGGCGACCGCCATCCGGCCCGCGACGCCCCAGCGCACCTCGGCGCCGCGGCGGCCGACGCCGGTACCCATGATCGAGCCGGTGGCGACGTGCGTCGTGGACAGCGGCAGCCCCAGGTGGCTGGAGGTCAGGATGATGGCGGCCGAGGACGCCTCCGCGGCCATGCCCTGCGGCGCCGCGATCTCCACCAGGCCCTTGCCGAGGGTGCGGATCACGCGCCAGCCGCCGAGGTAGGTGCCGAGGGCGATCGCGACCGCGCAGCTCAGCTTCACCCAGAACGGCATGTCGGAGTCGGCGTTGAGGGTGCCGTGCGCGACCAGGGCCAGGAAGATCACGCCCATCGTCTTCTGCGCGTCGTTGGTGCCGTGCGCGAGGGACACCAGCGACGCGGAGCCGACCTGGCCGAGCCGGAATCCGGAATCCTTGGTCTCGTCGCTGACGCCGCGGGTGATCCGGTAGATCAGCCAGGTTCCCGCCGTGGCGACGAGGCCGGCGACGACCGGTGCCAGCAGTGCCGGGATGACCACCTTGCTCAGCACGCCGCCCCACTCCACGCCGTTCATCCCGAGGGAGGCGAGGGCCGCGCCGATCAGGCCGCCGAACAGTGCGTGCGAGGAACTCGAGGGGATGCCGAACAGCCAGGTGGCCAGGTTCCAGATGATTCCGCCGACAAGTCCGGCGAAGACGATGAACAGCAGATCCTCGCCTCCGACGGAGTTGAGGTTGACCACGCCCTTCGCGACGGTGGCCGCGACCTCCACCGAGAGGAACGCGCCCACCAGATTGAGGATTGCGGAAAGCGCAACCGCGACTTTGGGTTTGAGTGCCCCGGTCGCAATCGACGTCGCCATCGCGTTGCCGGTGTCATGGAAGCCGTTGGTGAAGTCGAACCCGAGGGCTGTGACAACTACGACAAGAAGAACGATGAGTTCCGCGTTCACGGCCTCGATCCTCCGTTACGAACGCGTAAAAGTCGAGTCTGTACCCGCTGTTCGCGCGTGCTTTCGAGCGCGCCGCGCCGCCGACCGTCGGGCCAGGTCCGGGCGGTTCGGGCGGGCCCCGAACGGCGCGCGCACCGCTCCGTCGGCATGCGAATCGTCAGAGTCCGGAACGAAATGTGTCGAAGCTCACCGGGGCGGACCGATCGGATCGCCGAGCCGCATGCAGGGGCCAGGACCCGTCACTCTTCACGCCGCGGTTGGCCGCCCGACCCGACCGGTTCGCGGGGGATGTTCGCGGTGAAGAACAGCGCGAGGACGGCGAGGAGCGCGGCGAGGCCGCACGCCACTCGCAGCGCCTCCAGCCGGGCGTCCGCGTTGACCGCGAGGACGGCGTCGGCGGTCGGGCCGCTCACCCCGGCCTCGTCCATCGCCGCGGTCAGCTGGGTGTCGGACAGGAACGGGACCCCGGCGGCCAGCTCGGTGGTGGCCTGCTGCTGCACGGCGACGGGCACGTCGGGGTTGTCCTGGATTCCGTCGACGGTCGCGGCACTCAACGTCGTGATGAGCACCGCACCGATCAGTGCGGTCCCCAGCGACGCGCCGAGGTTGGTCGCCGTGTTCTGCAGCCCGCCGACCTCGGCGCTCTGCGAGTCCGGCACCGCGGACACGGTGACCGCGCCGAGCTGGGACGCCAGCGCGCCCAGCCCGAGCCCCATCAGGAGCATCGGGACGGCGACGATCGCGGCGTTGGCGCCGGGGTCCAACCCGGCGACGAGGACCAGGATCCCGACGATCATCGAACCGAGACCGCACCGCACCACCCGGCGGGGAGCCGCACGAGGCCAGAGTTTGGGAATGCCCGCGGCGGCGAGCAGGAGAGCCACCGACAGCGGGAGCAGACGCAGGCCGGTCTGCAGCGAGTCGAGTTCGAGAACCACCGAGAGGAACAGCGGGACCGCGAAGAAGATCCCGGCCTGCACCATGAACTGCGCGAAGAACATCGTCAGGCCGCCGCTGAGCTGGCGGTTCTGCAGGAGTCGGGGATCGAGGAGCGGTTCGGCGCCGGCCTTGGACAGGCGGGTCTCCCAGAGCAGGAACACATAGACGACCAGCAACCCGGCGAGGATCAACCACAGGGTCGCCGATACCCCCATCAACTGGACGCCGTCGGGCGTTGGCCGGATCCAGCCCCATTCGCTCGAGCGGAGCACACCGAACACGAGCATGCCCAACCCCAGCACCGACAGGGCCGATCCCACCAGGTCGAGGTGCACCTTCGCAGGAGGGGTGTCCTCGATTCTCCTGAGCACCAACAGGATCAACACGACGATGACGACCTCGCCGAGGAAGACGTAGCGCCAGGACGCGTACGTGGTGACCGCGCCGCCGATGAGGGGGCCCGCGGCGACGGCCATCGCCCCGGCCGCGGCGACCAGGCCGTAGGCCGCGGGGCGACGTTCCGGCGCGAAGTTGCTCGCCACCAGGGCGACGATCGCGGGCATGATCAGCGCGGCGCCGATGCCCTCCAGGAGTGACCAGCCGATCAGCAGCACGCCCAGGTTCGGTGCCAGGGCCGTGGTGAAGGACCCCGCGGCGTAGATGACCAGTCCGATGCCGAAGGCACGGCGACGGCCGAGGATGCTGCCCACCTTGCCGCCCGTGATCATCAGCGTGGCCATGACGAGGGTGTACAGGGTGATGGCCGTCTGGATCCCGGTGATCGTGGTGTTCAGGTCCGCGGCCACGGTGGCCATCGAGACGTTCATGACGGAGCTGTCCAGCGTCATCAGGAACTGGCCGGAGGCCAGCACCGCGAGCACCAGGCCGCTGCCTGTACCGCTGCCAGTTCGGGTGGAGGATGTGCGCCGAGCAGCTGTGCTCATCGGTGACCTCGGGGTCGATGGGTTCCGCAGTGCACGAATCGTCCGCTGCCAGGGCCCCGGTCGTCAACGGCGCCGCGCCGAGAGAACCGGTCCCGCAACCGCCTAGGGGGCCGGGCGGCCGTCCCTCCGGATCGGGTGGTCCGCCGGGATCTGCACCAACACGATCGGGACGCCGTCGGGGTCGGCGATCCACAACTCGTGCAGGCCCCATGGTTCCTGCCGCGCCTCCCTGATGATCTGCACGCCCTTGAGCACCAGTTCCGTCTGCGTGGCCGTGAGATCGCGAACCTGAAACCAGAGGGCGCCGTCGAAGCGGGTGCTCACCCCGGATGCGCCGTGCGCGGCGACCTCGATCAATCCCTGCCCGGCGAAGAACACGGTGCCGCCCGGATACTCGCGCGCGACCGCGAGCTCCAGGGTCTGCGCGTAGAACGCCAGGGTGGTCGGATAGTCGGCCGGCCGCAGGATCGTCCGGCTGCTCAGAATCTCCATGCTCACTCCTGCTCCGCGGGTCGGGCCTCGTGCCCGGGCCTGCCCGGTGTCCGTCTGCGCTGCTTCATCTCCGCCTCGTACAGGTGCCTGCGCCCGCCGAGCAGTTCCTCGCGCACCGCCTGCTCGTGTTCGCGGAATTCCGACCAGTACCCGTCGTCGAACTCCTCCACCACCTGAAAGGTCCAGCGGCCCGCCAGCACATTGCGGCCGACCAGCTCCTCCAGGATCTTGTCGGCCCGCTCGCTGTGGCCGGCCGCGCGCAGCATATCGGCCGCCTCGGCGAGCTGCAGGTGTGCGTGCCCGATGAGTTGGTGGAACCCGTATAGGTGCCCGCGGGCCCGCTCCACAGTCTCGAGGGCCTCGGAGACCCGTCCGGCGGCGGCGATCTCGGCGTCGGTGACACCGTCGGGCCGACGGTGTTCGGGTGCAGGCTCTTCGCGGTCGACGCCCATGCGTTCAGTGTGCCCGATCCGGTGTCGGTCGCGGGCGCGAGATTCGTGACAGTGGCAAACGAATTCCCCTGCGCGGCCAACCCGAACGCGGTACCGTCTCGGCGATCGGTGCCGTCGCCCAGGAGGCCGGCGGTCCGGGCCGTCTGGTGCCCGTATCCGATCGACACCATCGAGGCTGGGGGAGTCCATGAATTTCGCGTGTCGTCGTCCTGTGTGGGGCCGGGCAATGGGTGTGGCCCTGGTCGCGATCGCGGTGTTGGCAGGGTCCGGCGAGGCCGTCGCGGCACCGGGCACGGGCAGCGACTCGGGTAGCGCGGGCAGTTCGGGTAGCTCGGATTCGGGCAGCGCGGGCGGCAGCTCGGACTCGGGCAGCGTCACCTCCGGATCGACGATGCCCGAGTCGTGGCAGGACGACCCGGGCCCGATACCCCCACTGCGCGACGACATCGTCACCCCGGCGATCGTCTCGGAGAAGTTCACCTCGGAACGGGTCGCGCGGTTCCTCATCGCCTCGCCCGCGCTGCACCGTGAGGTCGGCGTGGACGTGCTCCTGCCCGCGGACGGCAGCGTCCCGCGGCCCACCCTGTACATGCTCGAGGGCGTCGGCGCGGGCGAGGACCAGAGCGGGTGGATGTACATGGGCGGGGCCCCGGAGTTCTTCGCCGACAAGAACGCCAACGTGGTCATGACCAACGGCGGGGTGGCCAGCCTCTACACCGACTGGGACAAGCGCGATCCGAAGATCGGGCTGCACAAGTGGGAGACCTTCATCACCAAGGAGCTGCCGCCACTGATCAACGCGCGGCTGAAGACCAACGGCGTCAACGCGATCGCGGGCACCTCGATGGGCGCGCAGGGCGCGATGATGCTCGCGCACCGGCGTCCCGACCTCTACCGCGGCGTCGCGGTCTTCAGTGGGTGCTACTCGACCACCGACGACGTCGGGCGGCTGAGCACGCAGGTCACGGTTTCCTCCCGCGGCGGGGATCCGGCCAACATGTGGGGTGTGCCTGGTGGTCCCGAGTGGGAAGCGCAGGACACGGTGCGTCACGCGGAGGCGTTGCGCGGCAAGCCCATCTACCTGTCGGTCGGCACCGGAATTCCCGGGAAGCACGAGGGCCCCGGCACCGACGCCGAGCGGTTCGTGGTCGGCGGGGCCATCGAGGCCGCGGCAAACCAGTGCACGAAGCGGCTCGACCGAAAGCTGCAGGAGCTGGGCATCCCGGCCACCGTCGACTACGAGCCCACCGGTGTTCACGCCTGGGCCTACTGGGAGGACCGGCTGCCCAAGGCGTGGCCCACGTTGCGGCAGGCGCTCGGGCTGTAGGCCTAGAAGTACCAGGGGTACGGCGACCAGTCGGGATCGCGCTTCTCCAGGAACGCATCTCGGCCCTCGACGGCCTCGTCGGTCATGTAGGCCATCCGGGTGGCCTCACCGGCGAACAGCTGCTGGCCGACCAGGCCGTCGTCGGCCAGGTTGAACGCGTACTTGAGCATCCGCTGCGCCTGCGGGGACTTGCCGTTGATCTTCTCGGCCCACTCCAGCGCGACGTCCTCGAGCTCGGCGTGGTCGACGACCTTGTTGACCGCGCCCATCTGATGCATCTGCTCGGCGGTGTACGCATCGCCGAGGAAGAAGATCTCGCGGGCGAACTTCTGCCCCACCATCTTCGCGAGATAGGCGCTGCCGTATCCGCCGTCGAAGCTGCCGACATCTGCATCGGTCTGCTTGAACCGGGCGTGTTCGCGGCTGGCCAGTGTCAGGTCACAGACCACGTGCAGCGAGTGCCCGCCGCCCGCGGCCCAGCCGTTGACGAGGCAGATCACCACCTTCGGCATGAAACGGATCAGGCGCTGCACCTCCAGGATGTGCAGCCGGCCCGCGCGCGCCTTGTCCACGGTGTCGGCGGTCTCGCCCGCGGCGTACTGGTAGCCGCTGCGTCCGCGGATGCGCTGGTCGCCTCCCGAGCAGAACGCCCAGCCGCCGTCCTTGGGGCTGGGACCGTTGCCGGTCAGCAGCACCGCGCCCACATCGGAGGTCATCCGGGCATGGTCGAGGGCGGCGTACAGCTCGTCGACCGTGTGCGGCCGGAACGCATTGCGCACCTCCGGACGGTTGAAGGCGACGCGGACGGTGCCCTGCGTGATGTGCCGGTGATAGGTGATATCGGTGAGGTTCTCGAACCCGGGAACCGGACGCCACAGCTGCGCATTGAAGGTCACGATCGCCAAGGATAGGCCCCGCCCGACCGCGGGGCGCTGATGGTGGTGTTGCTGCCGGGCCTGCCATGAGGTCAGGTGCGAGGATGACGGCATGCTTCCCGCTCACCGTCAGGGTGCGTACCGACTCCGCTTCGACTGGGGACCGGCGGGCGCCGCTGCCCTGATCGAGGACTGCGACGTCGCGGTCGTCGTCGACGTGCTGTCGTTCACCACCACACTGACCGTCGCGCTGGACGGCGGCGTGAGCGTCTACCCCTATCGATGGGACCCCGAGTCCGCCGCCGGCTACGCCGCCGAACGCGGGGCGACCCTTGCGGTCGGCCGATCGCGCGCGGTGCCGGGAGAGGTTAGCCTCTCGCCCGGATCGGTCCGGGCCGCCTTCGGCCCGGCCCGGCCTCCTGACTCGCGCGGGCAGCGGCTGGTGCTGCCGTCCCCTAACGGATCTGCGCTGTCCTTCGGGCTGGCCGACGCCGGGGTCGAGGTGGTGGGGGCCTCGCTGCGCAACGCCACCGCGGTGGCGCGCTGGCTCTCGGCGCGGGGCGGTGCGGCGCGGCCGCCGCGGGTGGCGGTGATCGCGGCGGGGGAGCGCTGGCCGGATGGGACCATCCGCCCTGGCCTGGAGGATCTCTGGGGTGCGGGCGCGGTGCTCCGTGCGCTCGGGGCGCTGGGCGCGGAGGCGGTGTCTCCCGAGGCCCGCGCGGCTGCCGAGGCCTTCGCCGCGGCCGAGAGCGACCTGTGGGGCAGGCTGCATGACTGCGCGAGCGGCCGGGAGCTCGTCGACAAGGGATTCGGCGACGATGTCGACATCGCCGCCGAACTCGACACCAGCGCCGTGGTCCCGCTGCTGCGGGGCGAGGCGTTCGTGGACGCCGCGTCATGAGCGGCGAACCGGTTCCGCTGCCGCCACTGTCCGAGCTTCGCGATGGCGCCGTCGTGGTGAGCCTTCCGATGCGAGTCCGCTTCCGCGGCATCACCGCTCGCGAGGTGATGCTGTTGCGCGGGCCCGCCGGTTTCGGCGAGTTCGCCCCATTCCCCGAATACGCCGACGCCGAGGCCGCGTCCTGGCTGCGCTCGGCGATCGAGGCGGCCTGGCTGGGCCCGCCCGCGCCGCTGCGTGCGCTGGTGCCCGTCAACGCGACCGTGCCCGCGGTCGAGGCGGCGCGGGTGCCCGAGATCCTGTCCAGGTTCCCCGGCGCGGAGACGGCGAAGGTGAAGGTCGCCGAGCGGGGGCAGTCGCTCGCCGAGGACCTGGCGCGGGTCGCGGCGGTCCGTGCGCAGATCGAGCATGTGCGGGTCGACGCGAACGGCGGGTGGGGTCTCGGCGAGGCGGAGGAGGCGTTGCTGGCGCTGTCCTCGGATGGACCGCTCCAGTACGCGGAGCAGCCGTGCGCCTCCGTCCCCGAACTGGTCGAATTGCGTAGGCGCCTGGCCGATCACGCGGCGGCGTCCGGTCGCGCACGGGTGCGGATCGCCGCCGACGAGAGCATCCGCCGGGCCGAGGACCCGATGAGGGTCGTCCGCGCGGGCGGTGCGGATGTGGCGGTGGTCAAGGTCGCGCCCCTCGGCGGCATGCGGGCACTGCTGCGCCTCGCCGCTCAGTTGGCGGGTCACGGTGTGCCGGTGGTGGTCTCGAGCGCGCTCGACTCCGCGGTGGGGATGGGTGCGGGGCTGGCGGCGGCGGCCGCGCTGCCGCAGCTGGAGTACGCCTGCGGGCTCGGCACCGGCGGACTGTTCGAGGCCGATGTCGCGGCGCCACGCGCGATGGTGGACGGGGCGCTGCCGGCCTCGGCCGTCGTACCGGACCCGGAGCTGTTGGCCGGGCTGCTGGCCTCACCGGAGCGCACACGGTGGTGGGTCGCGAGGCTCGAGCGGTGTCACGGGCTGCTCTCGGCGGATGCTGAGTAAGCCGAGTTGGCTCCGCGTCGTATAAGGTCTGGCGCGACACCCAAGTCAACATCGGAGGCATTGAAAGTGGTTGCAGCACTGAATGACACCCTTCTCGACCCGTCCCGGCTGCCCGCCGTGGTCGCGGACGTGCAGGAGCTGATCGACGCCGAGGTTTCGGAGAAGACGGGCGCCTCGGGCCTCGCGGTCAAGGGCGGCTACGGAGCCGTGAAGAAGGTCGGACCGTCGATCGTGCCGGAGGCCGTCGAGGGACTGCTGCCCGGATTCATCTCCCGCCTCGAGCCGTTCTGGCAGGACTTCGGCGCGGCGGGTGGCGCCGGCTTCGGTGACTTCCTCAGCGCGCGAAGCGAGCAGGTCGCGGACGCGCTGCTCGGCGTGACCGACGAGAAGATCGAGGGCACCAGCAAGTCCGCCATCAAGAAGGTCTACTCGACCATGCGCCCGTCGGCGAAGAAGAACGTCATCGAGGCGCTGCCGCGACTCGGTGCGCTCGTCGAGAAGCACGCAAGCTAAGACGCTGGTAGTCGATGGGCCGGATCCCTGGGGGATCCGGCCCATCGTCGTATGTGGGGTCGGGCCGTCGGATCGCCGCCGAAGTGTTTAACGCAAAAACTGCGATTACCCGGCGGTAGCAAGTGGGCCCGTGCCAGACTCCCTGGCGTCACCGGCCGGCGACCTCCCCAGTACGAATGCGTGCCTGTCCTCGTAGGACAGGTGTGCCCATCCCCAGGAGCCCGCGTTGGTCGAAACCTGCCACAAATCTGCCGCCGGCCGCAGCGCCAGGAGTCTGCTCGCCGCCCTGCTGGCGGTACCCCTGGCCGCCGCCGGTCTGTCGGTGTTCGCCGCGCCCGCCGCGGCCGTTCCCGCCGGGCCGACGGCGAGCGTGTCGATGGGCGACAGCTACATGTCCGGCGAGGCGGGACGTTGGAAGGGCAACAGTCTCACCACCTCCGGCAGCCGCGACGGCACCGACCGGGCCTGGACGGGCAGCGGCTACGACCCCGCCCGCGTGTACGGCAACACCTTCGCCAACGGCTGCGACCGCTCCGATTCGGCCGAGGTGAACAGCGCCACGTCCGTAGCGCAGACCAGGATCAACCTGGCCTGCTCCGGCGCCGTCACCGCCAACATCTTCCGCGCGGCCAACGGCGGCCAGGCCTTCAAGGGTGAGGCGCCGCAGGCCGATCAGCTGGCCGCGGTCGCCGCGGCCAACAAGGTCAAGCTGATCACCCTCTCGATCGGCGGGAACGACCTCGGATTCGCCGACGTCATCTCGACCTGCGTCCAGGACTACCTGGTCTGGTACTCCTACTGCAACGACGACCAGCAGGCGGCGGTGGACGGCAAGATGAATGCCGCGATGGCCGGTGTCGCCAAGTCCATCGACGAGATCCGGGCCGTGATGTCCGGCGCCGGCTACGCGGCCGCCGACTATCGCGTGGTGCTGCAATCCGCACCCTCGCCGACCCCACGCGCGGCGGATAACCGGTACTCGGAAAGCGGCTGGGCGCGGGCGAACACCGGCGGCTGCCCGCTCTGGGACGGCGACGCCAACTGGGCCCGAGATTCGTTGGTGCCGCAGATTTCCAACCGCCTCGCCGGTGTCGCTGCCGCGAAGGGTGTGCAGTTCCTCGACCTCGGCGATGCCTTCGACGGGCACGAGGTCTGCGCCAAGGCGGCCAAGCAGGTGAGCGCCTCGTCGGCGCCGTCAGGGGCTACCAGCGAGTGGATGCGCTGGCTGGACATGGGGTGGACCACGCAGGGCACCCGGCAGGAGTCGATGCACCCGAACTACTTCGGCCAGCTCGCGCTCGGCCGCTGCATCGACCTGCTGTACGCCAAGCCGAGCGGCAACTTCACCTGCCGCAACACGGCGGGGCAGGACCACAGCGGGATGTACCTGACCGGGCGTCCGTAGTCACCCCTGTGAGTCTTTCTGGCCCTTCACGGGGCCAGAAAGACTCACAGGCGGCGCAGCCGCCTAGGGTGCGGACTTGCCGTGGCGCCAGTAGCCGGTGAAGGCGATGTCGGACTTGGGCACCTTGCGGTCGTTGACCAGATGCCGTCGTAGGCCCGTCGACAGATCGCTCTCGCCCGCGACGAACGTGTACGACGGCCCCGTCGGCAGCTCCGCCTGCCGCACCGTCTCCAGGGCGAGGACCCCGGGTCGATCGTGCGGGTCGGAGCGGACCAGCCAGTGCAGGTTCACGCCCTCGGGCGTCGTCACCTGCTGGGCGTCCTCGGCGTGCGGGATCTCCACGAAGACCTCGGCGCGTAGATCGGCAGGGGCCGAGCCCAGGATGCCCATGATGGCGGGCAGTGCGCTCTCGTCGCCGACCAGCAGCTGCCACTGCGCTTCGGGGGTCGGGTTGTAGATCAGGCCCTCGTCGAGCAGCGCGACCTCGTCCCCTGGGGTTGCCGACCCGGCCCACGCCGACGCCGGTCCGGTGTCGCCGTGCGAGACGAAATCGATGTCCAGCTCGGGGATGTTCTCACCGAACACCGCCTCGTCCGCGCCGCGGAATCCGCGGACCGTGTAGTTCCGGACCACCGGCCGGGTGCTCTTGGACATCGCCAGGTACTGGGCGTACCACAGGTTGCTGGTCGCGCTCGGTACCCGCAGCGTGGTCTGGCCCTGCTGCGGGATGAACATGCGGAACCACTGATCGAACCCCATGGGGGTGAAGCTGCGCAGCTCCTCGCCGCCGATGGTGACGCGGATGAAGTTGGGGCTCACCTGTTTGCTGCCGAGCACCCGGGCCCTGGTGATGTGCCGGTCCTCGGGTTTGACGAACTTGCTGCGCTTGGCCATGGTCTCGTTCCTCGCGGGGTGGTTAGCTCAGGCAATCCTAACTGACGGTGTGCCCGGACCGCCGCCCGTCGGTGGGTGGCCGTCTGACACCCTGGAACCGTGAATCCGTCCACAGCCCAGGCCACCGCCGTCGTCGACGAATTGATCCGCGGCGGGGTGCGCGACGTGGTGCTCTGCCCGGGTTCGCGCAACGCGCCGTTGGCCTTCGCACTGCAGGCCGCGGACACGGCCGGGCGACTGCGGCTGCACATGCGGATCGACGAGCGCACCGCCGGATTCCTCGCGGTCGGCCTGGCGATCGGCAGCGGGCACCCGGTGCCGATCGTGATGACCTCCGGCACCGCCGTGGCGAATCTCGGCCCCGCGGTGCTGGAGGCGAACTACGCCCGGGTACCGCTCGTGGTGCTCAGCGCGAACCGCCCCTACGAACTCCTCGGGACGGGTGCCAACCAGACCATCGAGCAGCTGGGCCTGTTCGGCAGCCAGGTGCGGGCCACCATCAGCCTCGGCCTCGCCGAGGAGGGCGTCGACCAGAACAGTCAGTGGCGCTCGGCGGTCTGCCGGGTCCTGGCCGCGGCAAGGGGCGCACGGTCCGGCAACGCGGGACCGGTGCATTTCGACGTGCCGCTGCGGGAGCCGCTGGTGCCCGGCGCCCACGTCCAGGGCCCGGTGCCGGAGGGTAGGCCCGACGGCGCCCCGTGGACGACCACCACGCACGCGACCCTCGACGTGCCGCTCGAGCTGGACCTGACGCCGGACACCGTGGTGATCTCGGGCCACGGTTCGGGTCATCGGCCGGAGCTCGTCGGTCTGCCGACGGTCGCCGAGCCGACCGCGCCGATGCACGGCATCCCGCTGCATCCGCTGGCGCTGCCCCAGCTCAAGCCCCGGCAGGCGGTGATCACCGGCAGGCCGACGCTGCACCGCCCGGTGGCCAAGCTGCTCGCCGACCCCCGGGTGTCGGTGTTCGCGCTCACCACCGGCCCGCGCTGGCCCGACGTGTCCGGCAACGTGCTGGCCACCGGCACCCGCGCCGTCGTGTCCGGCGCCCCCGACGTGGCCTGGCTCGAGCGTTGCAGGCACCTGACCGAGCATGCGGACAAGGCTGTGCGGCAACAGCTCTCGGCGCATCCGAAGCCGACCGGTCTGCACGTGGCCAAGGTGGTGATGGACTCGCTGTCCGAGGGCGACCAGCTGCTGCTCGGTGCGTCCAACCCGGTGCGGGACGCGGCCCTGGTCAGCTATCCACGGCCAGGCGTCCGGGTGTTGTCGAACCGTGGTGTCGCGGGTATCGACGGCACCGTGTCGACGGCGGTGGGCGCGGCGATGGCCGCGCAGGGGGAGAACACCCGCACCCTCGCGCTGATGGGCGATCTGACCTTCCTGCACGACGCCTCCGGCCTGCTCATCGGCACCGGGGAACCGCGGCCGCGCGACCTCACGATCGTCGTGGCCAACGACGACGGCGGCGGCATCTTCGAGCTCCTCGAGCAGGGCGACCCGCAGTACGCGGGTGTCTTCGAGCGGGTGTTCGGCACCCCGCACGGGATGGACCTGTCCGCGCTCTGCGCCGCCTACCGGGTCGAGCACCACGCGGTGAACCCCGAACAGTTGGCGGTGGCGCTGACCGAGCCGAACACCGCGGGTATCAGGGTCCTCGAGGTCGCGACCGAACGTTCCGGGCTGCGCGAACTGCACGCCGCGGTACGGGCGCAGCTGTGACGCCGACGGTGGCGGGCCGGGTCGGGAAGGGGATCCTGGTCGCGGCGATCGGGATCTCGGTGCTCGCGGTCCTGCTGGTGGTCGCGGCCTGGCGCAACGACCTCACGATCGAGTCCGACAAGGGCGTGGCCACCGCGGAGGTGCTCTCCGCAGGCCGGCTGCGCTCGGCCATCAGCTTCGTCACCCCCGACGGGGTCACCAAGAACCCGCGGCTCGGCGTGTTGTACCCGACCGAGCTGATCGTCGGCCAGCGGATCGACGTCGAGTACGCGAGGTCCGATCCGGACCTGGTCCGGGTGTCCGGTCGCGATGTCCGGGTGGCCCTGGTCCCGGCCGGGTCGGTGATCGCGGTGACGTGGCTGATCGCCCTGCCGGCGCTGTGGCTGGTCCGGCGGCGCACGGCGGCCGAGCAGCCTGATGTCACGGCGGCCGAGCAGCCTGATGTCACGGCGGCCGAGCAGCCTGATGTCACGGCGGCCGAGCAGCCTGATGTCACGGCGGCCGAGCCGCCTCATGTCACGGCGGCCCCGCCCGACTGACCCCGGTAGCTCAGGTTTCGCCGGAACTTCGCCGCCCGGACACCTCGGCCTTCCCGTCCCGGCCCGCGCGGCGCGGACACTGGGCTGGTGCGAGTAGCCATCGTCGCGGAGTCGTTCCTGCCGAACATGAACGGGGTCACCCACTCGGTGATCCGGGTGCTCGAGCACCTCAAGCGCCACGGACACCAGGCGCTGCTCGTGGCCCCCGACAGTGTCGCCGGCCGGCCGGCCGCGCCCACCTCACATGACGGGTTCCCGGTGCACCGCGTGCCCGCCGTGATGATCCCGCGGGTCAGCTCCCTGCCCGTGGGCATCCCGCAGCCCGGGATCACCTCCGCGCTGCGGTCCTTCGACCCGGACGTGGTGCACCTGGCGTCGCCCTTTCTGCTCGGCGCCGGCGGGTTGGCGGCGGCCAACCGGCTCGACGTGCCCGCCGTCGCGGTCTATCAGACCGATGTGGCCGGCTTCGCGCAGAGTTACGGCCTCGGACTGACCAGCAGGGCGGCGTGGCGGTGGACCCGCCGCCTGCACCGCGGGGCCGCCCGCACCCTCGCCCCGTCCACGGCCGCCGTCGAGGCGCTCGAATCGCGAGGTGTGCCAAGGGTGTTCCGCTGGGGTCGCGGGGTGGACACCACGCGGTTCGCGCCCTCCCGGCGCAGCGCCGAGCTGCGGGAGAGCTGGTGTGACGCCGATCGGTTGGTGATCGGGTTCGTCGGCCGGCTGGCCCCGGAGAAGCACGTCGAGCGGCTGGCCGTGCTGGCCGCCGACCCCGGCCTGCAGCTGGTGATCGTCGGTGACGGCCCCGAACGGGCGCGGTTGCAGCGGCTGATGCCGTCCGCTGTGTTCACAGGGCAACTCGGGGGAGACGAGCTGGCCAACGCGTACGCGAGCCTCGATCTGTTCGTGCACCCGGGCGAGCACGAGACCTTCTGCCAGGCGGTGCAGGAGGCCCTGGCCAGCGGTGTTCCGGTGATCGGTCCGGACGCAGGGGGACCACGTGATCTCGTCGCGCACTGCAGCAACGGTTACCTGCTGCCGGTCGAGCGCTTCGAGGAGCTGCTGCCCAGTGCCGTGATCGCGCTGCGGGACCGGGCCACGCGCGCCCGGTTCGGAGCGTCCGCCCGGAGGTCGGTGCTGCACCGCACGTGGTCCTCGGTGTGCGGCGAACTGCTGGGCCACTACGAGGACGTGACGGGCTCGCGCGGTGTCCCGGCGCAGCGCTCGGCCTGAGCCACCGCGCGCTCATCTGGGCGCGAGGCGCCCGGCGCGCGCCTGTAACGTCAACGATGTGGCAACAACACACGGGTCTCGGGCCTCGCTGGAGAAGGATCCGCACGAGGTCGCGTCGATGTTCGACGGCGTCGCGAAGCGGTATGACCTCACCAACACTGTGCTCTCGTTCGGGCAGGACCGCAGTTGGCGCAGGGCGACGCGCGCGGCGCTCGACCTGAAGCCGGGGGAGCGGGTGCTCGACCTCGCGGCGGGCACCGGCGTGTCCACCGTGGAGCTCGGGCGTTCCGGCGCCTGGGTGGTGGCCGCAGACTTCTCCAAGGGCATGCTGAAGGCAGGCGCCGACCGTCGGGTGCCGATGGTGGCGGGCGACGCGATGGCACTGCCGTTCGCGGATGCGGTGTTCGACGCCGCGACCATCTCGTTCGGGCTGCGCAACGTCTCCGACTTCGAGGCGGGCCTGCGGGAGATCGCCCGGGTGACCAAGCCGGGCGGTCGCCTGGTGGTCAGCGAGTTCTCCACCCCGACCTTCGGCCCGTTCCGCACGGTCTACATGGAGTACCTGATGAAGACGCTGCCTGTGGTGGCGCGCACGGTGAGCAGCAACCCCGACGCCTACGTGTACCTCGCGGAGTCGATCCGGGCCTGGCCAACGCAGGAGGAGCTGGCGCTCAAGATCGAGGCGGCCGGTTGGAAGAACGTGCAGTGGCGCAACCTCACCGGCGGCGTCGTGGCGTTGCACCGCGCCGAACGGTAGTCCTGCCCACGGCAACCCGCCCGTAGGCACGATCGCGGCGGGTAACGTGGAAAACACAGGGGACCGTGTGATGAGAGTGACGCTTCGATGCCGCCCACCGTGCAAGGCAAGGTCGGGAACCTGCCCCTCGAGCTGACCAGTTTTGTCGGCCGTCGCCATGAGGTGACCGAGGCGCGACGGCTGTTGTCCGAGTCCCGTCTGGTGACGCTCACCGGGATCGGCGGGGTCGGCAAGACCCGGCTGGCACTGCGAGTGGCCGAGGATTCCCGGCGTGCTTTCGACGACGGGGTATGGCTCGTCGAACTGGGTGAGGTGTACGACCCGACGTTGGTGCCTGCCACGGTGGCCGCCGCGCTCGGACTTCGGGACCAGCTCGCCCACCTTCCCGAGGAGGTGTTGGCGGACCACCTCGCCACCCGCCGCCTGCTGCTGGTGCTCGACAACTGTGAGCACCTCGTCGAGGCGGTCGCGGCCCTGGCGGAGTCGTTGCTGACGGCCTGCCCCGAGATGCGTATTCTCGCCGCGAGCCGAGAGGCCCTCGGCATCAGCGGCGAGGCGGTGTTGCGGGTGCCGCCGCTGACGGCCCCGAGCAGCGACGAGGCGTCCTCGTTGCAGGGCCTTCCCCGATACGACGCGGTGGCGCTGTTCACCGAGCGGGCCTCGGCCGCGGTACCCGAGTTCACCCTCACCGAGGACAACCGGCGGGCGGTCGCCGGGATCTGCCACCGGCTGGACGGCCTGCCGCTGCCGATCGAGTTGGCGGCGGTGCGGCTGCGCGCGATGACGGCCGAGCAGGTCCTGCAGCGGTTGACCGATCGTTTCCGGTTGCTGACCCTTGGCAGCCGCGGCGCGCCGACCCGTCAGCAGACATTGTGGTCCAGCATCGAGTGGAGCCACGAGCTGTGCTCGGTCCGGGAACAGGAGCTGTGGGCCCGGCTGTCGGTATTCGCGGGCGGATTCGAGTTCGATGCCGCGGAGGGGATCTGTGCGGGTGAGCTGTCCTCGGCCGAACTGCGCGTCGTCCTGGCGTCGTTGGTCGACAAGTCGATCCTGATCCGCGAGGAGCAGGGTCCCGCGGCGCGGTACCGGCTGCTCGAGACCCTCCGCGCCTACGGGAACGAGAAACTGCGGGAATCCGGTGATCGCGACGGGCTGCATCGCAGGCACCGGGACTGGTACGCGCGGTTGGCCCACACGGCCGAGGCCGAGTGGATCGGGCCGAACCAGGTGTCGTGGATCGCTCGTCTGGCGCGGGAGACGTCGAACCTGCGCGAGGCCCTGCAGTTCAGTCTGACCGCGCCCGGTGACGCCGAGGCCGACGTCTGCCTGCGGATGGTCAATTCCCTGTACCTGTACTGGATCTGCCGCGGGCTGATCAGCGAGGGCAGGCGCTGGCTGGATCGCGCGCTGGCGCGGTCGGGCGATCGGCGCACGGCGGACCGGGTGCTCGCGCTGTTCGGGTGCAGCGTCATGACGGGCATGCAGCAGGAATTCGCCACCGCCGCCATCCTCGTGGAGGAGTGCGGCACGCTCGCCCAGGAGCTGGGCGATCCGATGCTGCGGGCCGCCGCCGGGTACGCGACCGGTTTCCAGTCGCTGTTCAGCGGCCATCTCACGGGCGCGCGGCGTTCGTTCGAAGACGCGCTGCAGACGAGTCGGCCGACCGGCGAACTCCACCGGGCGATCGGGTGCCTGCTCGGGTTGGCGGTCGCCAGCGGGCTGCTCGGCGACGAGGACCGGTCGGTCGGCTGCTACGAGCAGGTGTTTGCCATCACCGCATCGCGTGGCGAGTCCTACTATCGCGCGTACGCACTGTGGGGGCTCGGGCTCGCGACCCTGCACAAGGGTGACGTGACGCGGGCGGCCGCACAGCTGGCGCAGGCCCTGCGCCTGGTGCGCCGGGTCAATGACCCGATCATCGCCACCTGGTGCCTCGAGACGATGGGGTGGATCGCGGCGATCGAGGATGCGCCGGACCGGGCCGCCGTGCTGTTGGGGGCCGCCAACGCGCTGGCGAAGGCGGAGGGGGGCATCACCGTGACCCTGCCCAACCTGCTCAGCCACCACGCGGAGTGCAAGCAGCGGGCACGAGCGGCACTCGGCGATCGCGCCTTCGAGGATGCGCGGCGCCGCGGCAGGGGGATGGATTTCCGCGAGGCGATCGGCTACGCACTCGGTGAACGCCGCCCCGCCGGGCCGCGGGCGGTGGAGGAGGCAGTGAGCCTGACCCGGCGTGAGATGCAGGTCGCCGAGCTGGTCGCGCAGGGCCTCACCAACAGGGCGATCGCCGAGAAATTGGTCATCTCCCCGCGGACGGCCCAGGGGCATGTCGAGCGGGTGCTGGCCAAGCTCGCGTTCACTTCGCGCACCCAGATCGCCGCCTGGTATCTCGAGCGGACGCGGGAGCAGGAGTCGGACGCGCAACGGGGGGCTTGATCAGAAACAGGTATGCATCCGGGTAGTTCCGCCCTGACGGTCAACGGGCGCAAGCGGCAATGTGTGCTGGGTCATATCCGCGACCGCGAAGCCGAGGCCCTCGATGTTGCAGCACCCGACAAGCCACCCCTACGTCGTCAGCCAGGCGAGGAACACCAGCTGGAAGAACACCCTCGTCGAGGGTCGGGCGGCGTCCTATGCGGTGGCGGGTGCGGGTGCTCCGGTCGTGTTCCTGCACGGGTACGCGCTGACCCCCCGCGCGTATGACCGCGCACTGCTGCGGATGGCGGCTCAGGGAGTTCGGGTGTTCGCGCCCTCACTTCCCGGATTCGGCGGCACCGCGGAGCTTCCCCCGCAGGAGCGGAACCTGGCCGGGTACGCGCGCTGGCTCGACGGGTTCCTCGATTCGATCGGTATCGCGGGACCGGTGACGCTCGTGGGCCACTCGTTCGGAGGTGGGGTCGCGATCCAGTCCGCACACGACCTCGGACCAAGGGTGGCGCGGCTGGTGCTGGTCAACTCCGTTGGCGGCGCGGCATGGTCCCCTGGGGACGGCGACGTGCGCCCGATCGGCGAGCGGCCCCTGTGGGCCTGGGGCGCGGCGGCCACCGGCGACGCCCTCGCCATTCGGCCGTCCGTCGCGGGCCTGCTGGCGATCACGGCGGACGCGGTGGGCAACGTGCTGCGCAATCCGCTCGGGATGTGGCGCCTCTCGCACCTGGCCCGAACCGCGGACCTGCTCGGCGAACTCGACGAGTTGGCGGAGCGCGGCCTTCCGGTGACGCTGCTCTGGGGCGGTGACGACACGTTCATCCCGCGCGCCAGCTTCGAATCCCTTCGCATCGCGCTCCGCAATCCCACGGTTGTCACCGTCGCGGGCAACCACGGCTGGCTGATCGACAACCCGCACGGATTCGGCACCGCGATGGCGACCGTGTTCGGTGCGGAGCAGCCGCAGCCGCACACACCCGCGGCGGTGACGTTGTGACGGCCGCGGGCGGGACCCACCTGTGGGCCGGCCTGTCCGCGCGCACGCTGATGATCCGGCGCTGCGAATGCTGTGAGCTGCTGCTCGCGCCGGTCGCGGTGACCTGCTCTTCGTGCGGGAGCGACCACCTGTCGCGGGTACCGTCGACCGGGCTCGGGTCGATGGTGACCTGGAAGCTGGCCGACCGCGCGCGGGCCGGCGCGGACGACGACGCCCTGCCGTGCATGCTGGCCGTCGTCGCGCTCGACGACGGGCCCTGGATCTGCAGTTGGATCGAGGGGGAGATCGCGGTGCGCCCCGGCCGCCCGGTCCGGGTGGAGTTCGACCATCTGGAGCCCGACGAGCGGTACCCGGTGTTCCACGGCTGCCAACACGCGCCTGCCGTGCGAGTCGCCTGACACGGCCCCCTTCGACCCCGCTCCGGGGGTAGCGTCGATTGGGCAGGGGACCGTGTGTTGAGAGTGACGGTTCGATGGCTACAGCTGTCCGGGGCAAGGTCGGGAACTTACCGCTCGAGCTGACCAGTTTCGTCGGCCGTCGCCGCGAGGTGACCGAGACGAGGCGGCTGCTGTCTGTCTCGCGCCTGGTGACGTTGACCGGGATCGGCGGGGTCGGCAAGACCAGGCTCGCGCTCCGGGTGGCCGAGGACTCCCGGCGGTCGTTCGAGGACGGGGTGTGGCTGGTCGAGCTGGGCGAGCTGCAGGAGGAGGCCCTGCTGCCCGACCTGGTGGCCGCGACGCTGGGACTGCGGGAACAGTCGACGTCTCGCACGCAGGACTCGCTGGCGGAGTACCTCGCGGATCGACGACTGCTGCTGGTGCTGGACAACTGTGAACACGTACTCGATGCGGCCGCGGCGCTCGCCGAGTCGTTACTGCGGCGCTGCCAGGACCTCCGGATCCTGGCGACCAGCCGCGAGCCGTTCGGCATCGGAGCGGAGGCCTTTCTGCGGGTGCCGCCGCTGTCGGTCCCGGATCCGGATCGGCGCCCGTCCGGGCGCGGGTTCGCTGGGGGCGACGCCGTGGCGCTCTTCGCCGAACGGGCGTCCGCCGCCGTCCCGGAGTTCGGGCTCACCGAGGACAACCAGGTCGCGGTGGCCCGGATCTGTCAGCGATTGGACGGGCTGCCGCTGCCCATCGAGTTGGCCGCGGGGCGCCTGCGGGCGATGTCCGCGGAACAGATCCTGGACCGGTTGAACGATCGCTACAGCCTGCTGACCGGGGGTAGTCGCGGCGCGCCGACGCGGCAACAGACGCTTCGCCTGTGCATCGACTGGAGCCATGAGCTGTGCACCGAGCGGGAGCGGATGCTGTGGCGGCGGATATCGGTGTTCACCGGTGGTTTCGAGCTCGATGCGGCGGAGGGCATCTGTGCCGGGGACCTGAGCCCTGACGACCTGCTGGACGTGGTGGCGGCGCTCGTCGACAGGTCGATCCTGATCCGGGAGGAAGCGGGTGCCGTGGTGCGCTACCGGCTCCTCGAGACCCTCCGCGAGTACGGCCGTGAGAAGTTGGCGGAATCCGGTGAACACGCCTCGATGCGGCGACGGCACAGGGACTGGTACCAGCAGCTCGTGATCTGCGTGGAGGCCGAGTGGATCGGTCCGCGGCAGGTGGAGTGGATGGCACGGCTGGGGCGGGAGCAGCCGAACCTGCGTGAGGCGATGGAATTCTGCCTGACCGAGCCGGGAGAGGAGGAGGCCGGCCTGCGCACCGCCGATGCCCTCGCCCCGTTCTGGTTGTCCCGGGGCCTGCTCGGCGAGGGTAGGCATTGGCTCGATCAGTTTCTCGACCGCCAGGACGGGCAGCCGACCGTGGAGTTGCTATGGGGGCTGTACGCGAACAGCGTGCTGGCCGGCAACCAGGGCGACATCGAGGCGGGGGCGGCGCTGGTCGAGCGGGCGCGTGAGGCCGCCGAGGTCCTCGGCGACGCCCAGGCTCGCGCGCTCGCGACCCTCGCCGTCGGGCAGCTCGCGGTGTGCAGCGGCGACATGCAGCTGGCCGCCTCCTCCCTCGAGGAGATCGCCGACGCGTTCCACACGGGACGGGAGCTGGTGCTACGGCTCGCGACGCTGCTCGGCCTCGCGCTGGCCTGCGGGCTGCTCGGGGACACGACGCGCTCGATCGCCTGCCAGGAGGAGGCTCTCGAGATCACCCAATCCCGCGGCGAGTCCGTGTACCGGGCCTACTCGCTGTCGACCCTCGGTCTCGCGTTGTGGCAGAGCGATCCCCGGCGGGCGGCCGGGCTGCTCGAGCAGGGTCTTCGGCTCAGCCGCGTCGTGGACGATCCGCTCGGATCCGCGATCTGTGTCGAGGCGCTGGCCTGGGTCGCCGCGGGCGATCGGCTCGCCCGGCGGGCGGCCGTGCTGTTCGGCATCGCCAACTCGCTGTGGCGGGTCGTGGGCAGCGCGGGGATCGTCATACCGCCCCTGCTCGCGTATCGCGAGGAGTCGGAGCTGCAGGTCCGCAGCGCGCTCGCCAAGCGCGCCTACGAGTCGGCCTTCGAGCAGGGCGCCAACCTGAGCTTCGATGACGGCATCGCGTACGCGCTGGACGAGCAACTCCAGGGGTCGCCGACCGAAGGCGCCGCCTCGGCACTGACCCGACGTGAGCGGCAGGTCGCCGACCTGGTCGCGCAGGGCCTGACGAACAGGGCGATCGCCGAGCAACTGGTGATCGCCCCGCGCACCGTCGAGGGCCACGTCGAGCACGTTCTCGCCAAGATGGGCTTCACCTCCCGCGCGCAGATCGCCGCGTGGGTCGTCGAGCAGGCGCAGGTCGAAACCCGAACGCTCTGACGATCGCGTCGGGGTCGGTCAGCGGAGAAAACAGGTACCCACCCGGGTGGTTCCACCGTCGCCGGGGACCAGGGCAAAAGGGACACTTGAGTCGTCATCAGCTCCAGGAAGCCGAGGTCCCCCGATGTTCGAGCAACAGGTGCAGTGCTCATCCACAGGTGCGAGAAGTGTCCGGACCCGGCGGCGGGCGCTGATGATCCTGCGCTGCGAGGAGTGCGCGACGCTGTTGGCCCCCGAGGAGACGGCGTGCACCTCCTGCGGCCGGGACGAACTCGAACGGGTGCGGGCCGCGGGCACGGGGACCGTGGTGTCGTGGACGGTGGTGGACTGTTCGTCCGTCGACCTCCCGCTGGCGCTGGTGCCGTGCACGCTCGCGATCGTCGAGCTCGACGAGGGTCCCTGGATCTACACCTGGATCGAGGGAGAGCTGCCGGTGCATCCGGAGCGGTCGGTGCGGGTGGAGTTCCGGCTGGCGGAATCGGGGGAGCGGTTCCCCGTGTTCGCCGTTCGGCGGACCGTCGCAGATCGGGCCGGGATCAGCTGAACGGCGGCCGCGAGTCGAGTCGCAGCGAGGACGACCCCGACGCCCGCCACGCCCGCGCGGTCAGGTCACGATCCGCGTCGGTCACGAGGTTGCCCATCACCCGGACCGCGATCGTCATCAGCGCACGTGAACGCATCGCCAGCGGCCCGGAGGCAGGCAGCACCCGGGGGACGGTGAGCAGGCCGGCGAGCCGACGGGCGATGGAGAAGGCCTGCCCGTACCGCTCCCGCAGCAGGGTCGGCCACAGCTCGGTGAGGTCCGGGGCCCCGAGCACCTCGGCCACCATCGAGCCGGTCTCCAGGCCGTAGTCGATGCCCTCGCCGTTGAGCGGGTTCACACAGGCCGCGGCGTCGCCGATGATCGCCCAGTTGGTCCCCGCCACCCCGGACACCGCCCCGCCCATCGGGAGCAACGCCGATGCCACCGCGCGCACGGGGCCGTCGAGCCGCCACTCGTCGCGGCGCTGCTCCGCGTACAGCTCGATCAGCGGCCGCAGGGCGCCGGGCGCGGGCCGCTTCGCGGTGGCCAGGGTGCCGACGCCGAGGTTGACCTCGCCGGTGCCGAGCGGGAACACCCAGCCGTAGCCGGCCTGCAGGGTCCCCTCGCGGTCGCGCAGTTCGAGGTGCGAGGTGATCCACGGGTCGGCGCTGCGGGCCGAGCGGACATAGGCGCGGGCCGCAACCCCGTACGCGGTGTCGCGATGCCACTCGCGTCCGAGACGTTTGCCGAGGGTGGATCGCACGCCGTCGGCGACGATGAGGTGCTCGCAGCGGACCGTGCGTGGCCCCTCGGCCGTCTGGAGGGTCACCGACCGCACCCGGTTTCCGTCCCGGTCGGCGTCAACGGCCTTGGCGCCCTGGACCATCCGGGCACCGGCGTCGAGCGCGACCTGTCGGATCCGGTCGTCGAGTTCGGTCCTCGGGACCGCGCTGCCGGTACTCGGCAGCGAGCCGCCGGGCCACGGCAGCTCCAACTCCTGCCCGAACCCGTTCAGCCGCAGGCCTCGGTTGGTGGCGCGGGTGGCGAGCCAGTCGCCGAGGCCGAGATGGACGAGCTCCGCCACGGCGCGCGGGGTGAGTCCGTCGCCACACGTCTTGTCCCTCGGGAAGGTGGCGGAGTCGGCGAGCAGCACCTCGCGGCCCGCGCGCGCGGCCCATGCCGCCGCCGCGGAACCCGCGGGACCTGCGCCGATCACCACCACTTCGGCGTGCGAGGGGACGCCATCGGGCGCCTCGGAACGGGCGGCGGAGGGATCGGGGTCGACAGGCGAGGGCACCACCCCAGTATCTTCTCAGGCCGGGGTCGACCGCTGTGGTCAGCCCGACGGGCCGCGAACCCGATAGGTTCACTACCGTGACAGTTATGGCATCGGTTGCTGGGCATCACGCGAGACGGGATGGGTACTGAGATCGTGAGCACGAGCGAAGCGATGGGCACGGTCGTTGCCGGCGTGGATCTGGGGGATCCGGCGCTGGCCGAGGTGGTGCGTGGGGGTCTCGCCGAGGTCGAGAGCCTGCTGGTGAGTGAGCTCTCGGATGGCGAGGACTTCCTCACCGAGGCGGCGCTGCACCTGGCGAAGGCGGGTGGCAAGCGGTTCCGGCCGCTGTTCACCCTGCTGACGGCGCAGCTGGGCCCCAATCCGACGGACCCGGCGACCATCACCGCGGCCACCGTCGTCGAGCTGGTGCACCTGGCCACGCTCTACCACGACGACGTGATGGACGAGGCGACGATGCGCCGCGGCGCCCCGAGCGCGAACTCGCGCTGGGGCAACTCCATCGCCATCCTGGCGGGCGACTACCTGTTCGCACACGCCTCCCGGCTGGTGTCCACGCTCGGACCCGAGGCGGTTCGGATCATCGCCGAGACCTTCGCCGAGCTCGTCACCGGGCAGATGCGGGAGACCATCGGCGTCAAGGAGCAGCAGGATCCCGTCGAGCACTACCTGAAGGTGGTGTGGGAGAAGACGGGATCGCTGATCGCGGCCTGCGGTCGGTTCGGTGGCACCTTCTCCGGCGCGAGCGCCGACGACGTCGTCCGCCTCGAGCGGCTCGGCGACGCGGTGGGCACCGCCTTCCAGATCTCCGACGACATCATCGACATCTCCTCGGTCGCCGCGCAGTCCGGCAAGACCCCGGGCACCGACCTGCGCGAGGGGGTGCACACCCTGCCGGTGCTCTACGCGCTGCGCGAGGAGGGCCCCGACGCCGATCGACTGAGGGTGCTGCTCGACGGCCCGGTCACCGACGACGACGCCGTCGCGGAGGCGCTGGCGCTGCTGGAGCGTTCCCCCGGCATGGCGGCGGCCAAGGCCAAGCTGGCGGAGTACGCCGACTTGGCGCACGCGCAGCTCGCGGAGCTGCCGCAGGGGCCGGCGAACGACGCGCTCGGCAGGCTGGTGGATTACACGATCGCGCGGGTCGGCTGACGGTAACGTCTCGGCTCGGGTCCACGTGGCTCGCCGACACGCTGCGTGCGGGGGAACGTCCCACCGGGCTCTTTCGTTGATCAACTGAGTGTCCGGCGAGAAAAGGGGCCCAACGTGCACCGGTATTCCAACGGGTTGAAGACCTTTGCGTTGCTGGTGGGGATGTCCGCACTGATCGTGTTCATCGGGGCGCTGTTCAACAACAGGAGCATCCTCATCTTCTCGATCGTCCTCGCGGTCGGGATGAACGGCTACGCGTACTTCAACAGCGACAAGCTGGCGCTCAAGGCCATGCACGCGCAGCCGGTCACCGAGGTCGAGGCGCCGGTCATCTACAAGATCGTGCGCGAGCTGGCGACCACGGCACACCAGCCGATGCCCCGGCTCTACATCAGCCCCACGGCGGCGCCGAACGCCTTCGCCACGGGTCGCAACCCACGCAACGCGGCGGTCTGCTGCACCAGCGGCATCCTGCAGATCCTCGACGAGCGGGAGCTGCGGGCCGTGCTCGGCCACGAGCTCTCGCACGTGTACAACCGCGACATCCTGATCTCCTCGGTCGCGGGTGCGATGGCCGCGGTCATCTCGGGCCTTGCCAACATGGCGATGTTCGCCTCGATGTTCGGCGGCCGCGGCGAGGGCAGGCCGAACCCGCTGGCGCTGCTGCTCGTCTCGTTGCTCGGCCCGATCGCGGCCTCGGTTGTGAAGATGGCGGTCTCGCGCTCGAGGGAGTACCAGGCCGACCAGTCCGGGGCGGAACTCAGCGGTGATCCGCTCGCGCTCGCGTCGGCGCTGCGCAAGCTGGAGCGCGGCGTGGAGGCCGCCCCGCTGCCGCCGGAGCCGAAGATCGCCGCACAGTCGCACATGATGATCGCGAACCCGTTCCGGGCGGGCGACAAGATGAGCCGGCTGTTCTCCACCCACCCGCCCATGGCTGAGCGGATCGACCGCTTGGAGAAGATGGCAGGCCGACGACTGCCCGAGTGACGGATGCCACTGGGGGACAAGGTCGTTCGCCGGCTGCTCCGGGTGGATGCGGATCGGCCCCGCCGAGCCGGGCCCCCGCCGACGCAGAGGGGACCGCGCGGCCGATGTGGCCGTCGCGGTCCCCTCGATGCGTTATCGGGTGATCAGCGGTAGTTCACGAACTGCAGGGCGATGCCGAAGTCCTCGCCCTTGAGCAGCGAGATGATGGCCTGCAGGTCGTCGCGCTTCTTGCTGCTGACGCGCAGCTCGTCGCCCTGGATCTGCGCCTTGACGCCCTTGGGCCCCTCGTCGCGGATCTTCTTCGAGATCTTCTTCGCGTTCTCGGTGGTGATGCCCTGGACCAGGGTCCCGGTCAGCTTGTAGATCTTGCCCGACTGCGCGGGCTCGCCTGCGTCGAACGCCTTGAGCGAGATGTCCCGGCGGATCAACTTCTCCTTGAACACCTCGAGTGCGGCCAGCAGCCGCTCCTCGGTGTCGGCGGTCAGGGTGATCGCCTCCTCGCCGGACCAGTCGATGCTCGCACCGGTGTTGCGGAAGTCGAAGCGCGTCGAGAGCTCCTTGGCTGCCTGGTGCAGCGCGTTGTCCACTTCCTGTCGGTCAACCTTGCTCACCACATCGAAGGACGAATCCGCCACGGCAACTCCCTTGTTCATCGTGCGCGGGCCTGCGCCAGCGCGTGAGAACCCCACGATAACCACACGGTTTGCGTTTACCCGCCCCGGTAGAGGTATTCTCTTGTCCGCGCCAGAGATGGTCCGGAGTACTTCGGATCTGACCTGGATGTCACCCGGCAGATTGCCCGAGCGGCCAATGGGAGCGGACTGTAAATCCGTCGGCTTATGCCTACGTAGGTTCGAATCCTACATCTGCCACAACCGGGTCCCGGTGAGCGTGAGCTCGCCGGGGCTCGTTGATTACACGGATGGAAAGAGCTCCTGACCTGCGGGTTTGGCACTCGGACCCGCCGCTGTGTAATCTCTTGGAGGCTTCAACGCATGAACGAAGTGCGCGGAAGCATGCCCCCTTAGCTCAGTCGGCAGAGCGTTTCCATGGTAAGGAAAAGGTCAACGGTTCGATTCCGTTAGGGGGCTCGCTGGATTGGGTGTCCAAGACTGGCACCGATGCACCGAGGCGGTGTAGCTCAGTTGGTAGAGCAAACGACTCATAATCGTTGTGTCGCCGGTTCAAGTCCGGCCATCGCTACACAAGTGGACACATAGAACACTCCCTGATTGACCCCGATCAGATTTATCCGAAAGAAGGCATCCCGTGGCCTCGACTGACGTTCGGCCCAAGATCACCTTGGCCTGCGAGGTATGCAAGCACCGCAACTACATCACCAAGAAGAACCGTCGTAACGATCCCGATCGTCTCGAGATCAAGAAGTTCTGCCCGAACTGCGGAACGCATCAGGCGCACCGCGAGTCGCGCTAGTACTCTTCGAGTCGACGCGGAGATCGTAGGGGTCGGTTCCCGGCTTCCTGGCCTAGCTGCGTCCCAAGCAGATAGGTTGCGTTCCGGTGAAGTTGAGTTCTGATCTCGTTGGCCTGCATCACAGGTTCAGCGACTACTACGAGGTCGGTCGTGAGAAGGTGCGCGAGTATGCGCGCGCCGTCAAGAGCGACGACCCGGTCTACCGCGACGAAGCTGCCGCCAGGAAGATCGGCTACGACACGCTCGTAGCCCCGCTGACCTTCATTGCTGTCTTCGGCTTCCTCGCGCAGGAAGAGTTCTTCAAGGCCCTGGACGTCGAGCTGGATCTCAGCCGGGTTCTGCACACCGATCAGCGCATCGTCTACCACCGTCCGGTCAAGGTCGGCGACCGTCTGTACTGCGACGTGTACGTCGACTCGATCCGAACGATGGGCGGTAGCGACATCATCGTGACCCGCAACGAGATCACCGATCAGGACGGCCAGGTCGTCCAGACCCTGTACACCACGCTGGTCGGTCGGCACGCCGAGGAGGTCGAGTGATGTCCGTTCGCGATTTCGCGGAGATCTCCGTCGGACAGGAACTGCCCGAAGAGACCGTGCCCCTGACCAGGTCCGACCTGGTGCAGTACGCAGGCGTTTCCGGCGACCCGAACCCCATCCACTGGGATGACGCGACGGCCCAGAAGCTCGGCCTCCCCTGTGCGGTTGCGCACGGGATGCTCACCATGGGCATCGGCGCCGGCTATGTGACCTCCTGGCTCGGCGATCCGGGCGCGGTCACCGAGTACAGCGTTCGTTTCACCAGTCCTGTCGTCGTGCCCAACGACGGCAAGGGTGCCGTGATCGTCCTCACCGGCAAGGTGAAGTCCATCGACGAGGAGACCCGCTCCGCCGTGGTCGCCATCGTCGCCAAAGTGGACGACAAGAAGATCTTCGGTCGCGCTACCGCGACCGTGCGCTTCGGCTGAGTAACCAGCCGATTCGGTTTGTTCGACTACCGTGCAGTACACTGAGATTTCTGGGATCAACCAGCGCTGCGCGCTGCCCTACGTGCCCATTCGGGCCGCTGAGGGTAGCGCGCGTGTTGTGTGGTCACGGAGAGGTTGATCGGTCCGGATCATGATGATCGGGACGCGTCGGTCAACCAGAGGGGCGTAGCTCAACTGGCAGAGCAGCGGTCTCCAAAACCGCAGGTTGCAGGTTCAAGTCCTGTCGCCCCTGCCCCGGATGTCAGCGACTGAGAGGAACGACGGTGAGCGAGGATCGCGGAAAGGCCGATAACGCGGCGGGGTCTCCGGACGCCGACGCCACCGCGGCCGGCACGAGTGATTCAGCTCCCGTCGCCTCTCGTCCGACTGGAAAGCGTCCGGGTCGTCGTACCCATGCCGCCGCGACCGAGTCGCAGGCCGCGAAGGTCGCAGGCACCCCCTTGGCCACGAAGGCCAAGCCGGAGAAGCCGCGCAAGGAGAATCTCTTCAAGCGCCTGAGGAAGTTCCTCCGTGAGGTGATCGCGGAACTCCGGAAGGTGATCTGGCCTAACCGCAAGCAGATGATCACCTACACCACCGTTGTACTGGCGTTCGTGGCCTTCATGGTCGCGTTCATCAGTGGATTGGACCTGGCGTTCCGTGAGGGCGTCAGTTGGCTGTTCGGCTGACGCCGGACACCGAACGTGATGAGAGGAAGCGAGTGCGCCAGTGAGCACCCCCGAGAACGACGCAATTGAGGCTGCAGCCGCAGAGCATGTTGCCGATGACGCGGTCGCCGCGGAGTCCGCTGACGCGGCAGTCCTCGGCGAGGGTGACGCTCCCGTTGAGGAGCCGGCAGCTTCCGCAGACGACGCCATCGCCGCCGACTCCGAGGAGCCGGTCGATCCCGTTGCCGAGATGAAGGCCGCGCTCCGCCGCGCCCCCGGCGACTGGTACGTGATCCACTCGTACGCCGGGTACGAGAACAAGGTGAAGACCAACCTCGAGACCCGCGTGCAGAACCTGGATGTCGGCGACTACATCTTCCAGGTCGAGGTCCCGACCGAAGAGGTCACCGAGATCAAGAACGGCCAGCGCAAGCAGGTCAATCGCAAGGTGCTGCCCGGCTACATCCTGGTCCGGATGGAACTGAACGACGAGTCGTGGGGCGCGGTCCGCAACACCCCCGGTGTCACCGGCTTCGTCGGCGCCACCTCGCGGCCGTCGCCGCTGACCATCAACGAGGTCGTCAAGTTCCTGATGCCGCAGGAGGGCGCGAAGAAGCCCGTCGCCGCTGCCGCAGGAACCGGCGAAGCCGCAGCCTCCGTCGCGAAGCCCCTCATCGAGGTGGACTTCGAGGTCGGCGAGTCGGTCACCGTCATGGACGGCCCGTTCGCGACGCTGCCCGCCAGCATCAGCGAGGTCAACGCCGAGCAGCAGAAGCTCAAGGTCCTCGTGTCGATCTTCGGTCGCGAGACGCCGGTCGAGCTGTCCTTCACGCAGGTCGCGAAGATCTAGCCACAAAAACTTGCACTGCAGTAGCAAGACACACCCAAGAAATTAGGAACGAAAGATGCCCCCCAAGAAGAAGAAGCTCGCCGGGCTCATCAAGCTTCAGATCCAGGCCGGTCAGGCTAACCCTGCACCGCCCGTGGGTCCCGCGCTTGGTCAGCACGGCGTGAACATCATGGAGTTCTGCAAGGCCTACAACGCGGCCACCGAGTCGCAGCGCGGCAACGTGATCCCCGTGGAGATCTCCGTCTACGAGGACCGGACCTTCGACTTCAAGTTGAAGACCCCGCCCGCCTCGCGACTGCTGCTCAAGGCCGCAGGCGTGCAGAAGGGCTCCGGCGAGCCGCACAAGACCAAGGTCGCCACGGTGACCATGGACCAGGTGCGCGAGATCGCGAAGACCAAGCAGGAAGACCTCAACGCGAACGACATCGAGCAGGCCGCGAAGATCATCGCCGGCACCGCACGCTCGATGGGTATCACCGTCGAGGGCTAAGCAGCTCCAGATCGCGTGGGAGGGCCGGCCAGGCCCGAAACCACAACTGAACCATTAGTAAGGACAGAACACATGGCAAAGCGCAGCAAGGCGTACCTCGCCGCCGCCGAGAAGGTCGACCAGGCCAAGCTCTACAGCCCACTGCAGGCTGCGAAGCTCGCCAAGGAGACCTCCTCCACGAAGATGGACGCGACCGTTGAGGTCGCCGTTCGACTCGGCGTCGACCCCCGCAAGGCGGACCAGATGGTTCGCGGCACCGTCAACCTCCCGCACGGCACCGGTAAGACCGCCCGTGTGATCGTGTTCGCCGTCGGCGAGAAGGCCGCAGAGGCCGAGGCCGCCGGTGCGGACGCGGTGGGTGCCGAGGACCTGATCGAGCGCATCCAGGGCGGTTGGCTCGACTTCGATGCCGCGATCGCGACCCCTGATCAGATGGCCAAGGTCGGCCGCATCGCCCGCGTCCTCGGACCGCGTGGCCTGATGCCGAACCCGAAGACGGGCACCGTCACCGCCGATGTGACCAAGGCCGTCAACGAGATCAAGGGCGGAAAGATCAACTTCCGCGTCGACAAGCAGGCCAACCTGCACTTCGTGATCGGCAAGGCGTCCTTCGACGACGCCAAGCTGGTGGAAAACTACGGCGCCGCGCTGGACGAGATCCTGCGTGCGAAGCCGTCCTCCGCGAAGGGCCGTTACGTCAAGAAGGTCACGGTTTCGACCACCACCGGACCGGGCATCCCGGTGGACCCGAACCGCACCCGCAACCTCCTCGAGGATGCTGCAGAGTAAGACAGTTCGACAAGAAGGCCGGTACGGATCTCCGTACCGGCCTTCTTCGTGTCTGCGGTCCCTACGCCTGTGGGTCTGCCTCGTCCTTCCGCCAGGCGAGCAGGACGGCGTTCTCCTTCGACGGCGCCCAGGGCAGGAAGATCGCGACGATGATCGCGCAGACCACCACCGCACCGGTCGCGACAAGGGAGGCGGTCTGCGAGCCCTGCAGTACCGCCGACTTCATCGCCGTGATCAGGTTCTCCCGCTGCGGTTCGAGCATCGTCGGGATCTCCCGCTTGCGGATCTCGAGAACACTGAGGACCGTCGCCCGCGCGAATCCCTTCTCGTCGTCGTTCATCAGCATCGCGGGCACCCGGTCGATGATCGGCGAGATCTTCGTCGAGTAGTACGAGGCGACGATGGACCCGAGCACGGCCACACCGAGGGTGCCGCCGATCTCGCGGGTGGTGTCGTTGACGGCCGAGCCGGCACCCGCCTCGTCGAGGGGGAGCGAGGACATTATCGATTCGGTGGCGGGGCCCTGGACGATCGCCAGGCCGAGCGCCATCGAGACCATCGACGGCAACACATCGGCGAGGTAGGTGCTGTCGACGTCGACGAGTCCGCCGAGGTAGAGGCCTAGCCCGGTCAGCAGCAGACCGAAGACGATGACCGCGGTGGTGCCGATGCGTTGCGCGAGCAAGGTGGCGATGGGCGCGCCGACCGCAACGCTCACCGCGAAGGGGAGTGAGGCGATCCCGAACTCGAGCGGGGTGTACTCGCGCACGCCCTGGAAGTACTGGGTGATCAGGAACAGGAACCCGAACATCGAGAAGTACGCGATCGCGATGGCCAGCGCGGGCAGTGAGAACCTGCGGATCCGGAACAGGCGCATGTCGAGAATGGGTGTCGGGGTGCGCAACTGCCACCAGACGAACGCGCCGAGGAGTACCGCCGCGGCCGCGATCCCACCGAGGGTGGCGAGGCTGAGCCAGCCGTAGCGCGGGGCCTCGATGATCGACCAGACCAACAGCGTGATGCCCGCGATGGACAGCACGATCCCGGGGAGGTCGAGCCGGCCGACGACGGCGGCCTTGGACTCCGGGACGAGGAGCAGCGTCGCGATGATCGCGACCGCGGCGACGGGGACGTTGATCCAGAACACCGAGTGCCAGGAGAAGTGTTCGAGCAGCCAGCCGCCGGACATCGGTCCGATGGCGATGGCGAAGCCGGCCATGGCGGTCCAGGCGGCGATGGCAAGCGCGCGCTCGCGGGTGTCGGTGAAGATGTTGATGATCAGGGCAAGGGTGGCGGGGAAGACAGCGGCGGCGAACACGCCCATCGCGGCCCGGGCGGCGATGACCTGCCCGAGGGTCTCCGCGTTGGCGCCTGCCACGGACATCACCCCGACGCCGATCAGGCCGATGATCATGATGCGTCGGCGGCCGTACCGGTCTCCGAGGTTGCCGCAGGCCAGCAGCAGGCCGGCGAAGGTGAGGGTGTAGGCGTCGACCACCCACTGCAATCCGCTCACCCCGGTATGGAGCTCGACGCCGATCGAGGGCAGGGCGACATTGACGATCGTGTTGTCGAGAACCACCAGTAGTTCCGCGAGGCAGATCACGGCGAGTGCCGCGAATCGCCCTGCGCGCGAGGAGATCAGCTCGACCCGGTTGTCGGGTGGGTTGGTGCGTTCCAGCGTGGTCATGGGTTGTGACGGTACTCGCTATGTGTAACTACATATAACAGTCAACTTGAGACTGGTCCGTCACTCCCGGGGGTGTGATGTGATGACTGTCACGATACATGGCTCCGGTGGCGGCTCGTTTTGGATGGTCACGCCCGTTCGGGTACTCTCTCCGGAAGAGTTCGATCTATTTCGAGTTCACCCCAAGAAGTTCTACCCAAGACCGTTGGTCACCGATGCCGCGAGGCATTGGTTGAAGGTTCGGGACACAGCCCGACGGCCCACGCAGGAGGACGAGGTAGGGGAGTGGTGGGCCTTCGCGCGAGCTGGGTCCGGATCTCTTCGTAACGCCCCGTGTGCCTGCACCGGGGCGTTTTGCATTGTCACGGCCGCATCCCGAGGGTGCACCAACACGATGTCACGAGAGGAGGCGAAGTATGGCAAAGCCCGAAAAGGTCTCCGCAGTCACGGAGATCACTGAGCAGTTCAAGGGTTCGACTGCCGCCGTGATCACCGAATACCGTGGTCTGTCGGTGACCAGTCTGACGCAGCTGCGACGCGCGCTCGGAGCAGGCGCAACCTACTCCGTCGCCAAGAACACCCTGGTCAAGCGCGCCGCCGCAGAGGCGGGCGTCGAGGGCCTTGACGACCTGTTCGTCGGACCGACCGCCATTGCGTTCATCAAGGGCGAGCCGGTTGACGCAGCGAAGGCCATCAAGGCCTTCGCGAAGGACAACAAGGCGCTTGTCATCAAGGGCGGCTACATGGACGGCAACGCGCTGTCCGTGGACGAGGTCAACAAGATCGCGGACCTCGAGTCCCGCGAGATCTTGCTGGCCAAGCTCGCCGGCGCGATGAAGGGCAACTTGGCAAAGGCCGCTGGCCTGTTCAATGCCCCCGCCTCGCAGATGGCCCGTCTGGCCGCTGCGCTGCAGGACAAGAAGGCCGCGGAAGGCTCCGCAGCCGAAAGCTGATCCGCACGAGACCGGACGGGCGCCCTCACGGGTGTGAACAAGGTCTTGCGTATCACGTACCAAACCACTCCCACCTCGTCGCGGATCAGCGACATGGGACTTACAGGAAGGACCGCCATCATGGCGAAGCTCACCACCGAAGAGTTGCTGGACCAGTTCAAGGAGCTCACCCTCCTCGAGCTCTCGGAGTTCGTGAAGGCGTTCGAGGAGACCTTCGAGGTCACCGCTGCTGCGCCGGTCGCCGTTGCCGCCGCCGGTGCCCCGGCCGCCGCCGCGGACGCCGCTGAGGAGCAGGACGAGTTCGACGTCGTCCTCGAGTCGGCCGGCGACAAGAAGATCCAGGTCATCAAGGTCGTCCGTGAGGTCGTCTCCGGCCTGGGCCTGAAGGAGGCCAAGGACCTCGTCGAGGGTGCGCCGAAGGCGATCCTCGAGAAGGTTGCGAAGGATGCGGCCGAGGCCGCCAAGGAGAAGCTGGTCGCCGCAGGCGCCACCATCTCCATCAAGTAAGACCGCCGCGTAACAACGCAGCGCTCACGCTCGACAAAAGGGCCGTTCCCCGTCAGGGGAGCGGCCCTTTTTCGTGCCCGGAATCCGAACCTCGGGGGTGTCGGAAGTGGACGGTTGTTCAGCGTTGTGGCGACGCATCGATGCAGTTCAGAGGGGATAAATCGGACATGGGGGGGCCGGATTGCCCTCGAACCCTACTCATGAGTAGCATTCAGCGTCACAGGTACCACTTCGATGCGATAGAGTGACCCAACCCACATTGGGTCAGTGTGTCGAAAAGCGTGGAGGTTTTCGGTGGGAGTAGAGGTAGTAGTCGAGGGACTCACCAAGTCGTTCGGCTCGCAGAAGATCTGGCAGGACGTCACCCTGACGCTCCCCCCGGGGGAGGTCACGGCCCTGCTCGGCCCGTCCGGTACGGGCAAGTCGGTGTTCCTGAAGTCGCTGATCGGCCTGCTCCGTCCGGAGCGCGGGTCGATCGTCATCGACGGTACCGACATCCTGGAGTGCTCCAGCCGCGAGCTCTACGAGATCCGGAAGATGTTCGGTGTGCTGTTCCAGGACGGTGCGCTGTTCGGGTCGATGAACCTCTTCGACAACGTCGCCTTCCCGCTGCGTGAGCACACCAAGAAGTCCGAGTCCGAGATCCGCAACATCGTGATGGGCAAGATGGAGCTCGTCGGACTCATCGGTGCCGAGAACAAGCTCCCCGGCGAGATCTCCGGCGGTATGCGCAAGCGCGCCGGATTGGCGAGGGCGCTGGTGCTGGACCCGGAGATCATCCTGGTCGACGAGCCCGACTCGGGTCTCGACCCGGTCCGCACGACGTACATCAGCCAGCTGCTGATCGACATCAACTCGCAGATCGACGCGACGATCCTGATCGTGTCGCACAACATCAACCTCGCGCGCACCGTGCCGGACAACATCGGCATGTTGTTCCGCAAGGAACTCGTCATGTTCGGCCCCCGCGAGGTGCTGCTCACCAGCGACGAGCCGGTGGTCAAGCAGTTCCTCAACGGCAGCATGCTCGGCCCGATCGGCATGTCCGAGGAGAAGGACGAGGCGCAGATGGCGCAGGAGCAGGCGATGGTCGATGCCGGCCACCACCACGGCGGCGTCGACGACGTCGAGGGCATCGTCCCGCAGATGAAGGCAACCCCCGGTATGCCGTTCCGTCAGGCCGTCGCCCGCCGTCAGCAGCGCGTCCGCCAGATCATGCACACCTTGCCGCACAATGCCCAGATCGCGATCCAGGAGAGCCTTGACACCGAGGACAACACTCAGGTGATTCCCGCATATGACGACTCCGGCATGGAGACGTCTTCCTGGGGACGCGGGTAGCACGCGCCGATGGGGGGTACCAAGAGCACGCTGCTCAGTCCGCTGACGGCCGCGTTGACACAGGCCGGGTTGATATTTCAGCTCTTCGTCGATGTCGTGCGGAACACGTTCAGGAAGCCGTTCCAGTTCCGGGAGTTCATCGAACAGGCCTGGTTCATCGCGAGCGTGACGATCCTGCCGACAGCGCTGGTCGCGATCCCGTTCGGCGCGGTGGTGTCACTGCAGACCGGATCGCTGATCAAGCAGCTCGGCGCCGAATCCTTCACGGGTGCGGCCAGCGTGCTGGCGGTGATCCAGCAGGGCAGTCCGATCGTGACCGCGCTGCTGATCGCCGGTGCGGCGGGCTCGGCGGTGACGGCCGATCTCGGGTCGCGCACCATCCGTGAGGAGATCGACGCCATGGAGGTGCTCGGTATCAACCCGGTCCAGCGCCTCGTGGTCCCCCGCGTGCTGGCGATGATCCTGGTGGCGGTGCTGCTCAACGGGCTGGTCTCGGTGGTCGGCATCGCGGGCGGGTACTTCTTCAACGTGATCCTCCAGGGCGGCACCCCCGGCGCCTACCTGTCCTCTTTCTCCGCGCTCGCGCAGTTGCCGGACCTCTACATCGCGGAGGCGAAGGCCGCCGTGTTCGGCGTCATCGCGGGTGTGGTCGCGGCCTACAAGGGCCTGCACCCCAATCCAGGGCCGAAGGGCGTTGGCGAGGCCGTGAACCAGACGGTCGTCATCACCTTCTTGCTGCTGTTCTTCGCCAATCTGATCCTCACGATGGTGTACCTGCAAGTCGTTCCTGCCAAGGGGGCTTAACCCATGACGATCGCCAAGGGTCGCGGCGACTGGACACTGATGCGTGCGCGCAAGGTGACTCGCGCGCCGCTGCACGTTCTCGATCGCGCCGGCGACCAGATGTCCTTCTACGCAAGGGCAATCGGCTGGATTCCGCGGACGCTCACGCACTACGGCCGAGAGGTCCTCAGGCTGCTCGCCGAGGTCACCTTCGGCAGCGGTGCGCTGGCCGTCATCGGCGGAACGATCGGCGTCATCGTGATGATGTCCGGCTTCACCGGCGTCGTCGTTGGCCTGCAGGGATACGCGGCGCTCGAGCAGCTCGGCAGTTCCGTGCTGACCGGCTTCCTGTCCGCGTACGTCAACACCCGTGAGATCGCCCCGCTCGTGGCGGCCCTCGCGCTGTCGGCGACGGTCGGCTGTGGCTTCACCGCCCAGCTCGGTGCCATGCGCATCTCGGAGGAGATCGACGCGCTCGAGGTCATGGCGGTGCCCAGTGTGCCGTTCCTGGTCACCACCCGGATGATCGCCGGGTTCATCGCGGTCGTGCCGCTCTATATCGTCGGTCTGATGGCCGCGTATCTGGCGTCGAGGCTGATCAACACTGTCTTCAACGGGCAGTCGAGCGGGTCGTACGACCACTACTTCAACCTGTTCCTACCGCCGGTGGACGTGCTCTGGTCCTTCGGCAAGGTGCTGGTCTTCGCCTTCGTGCTGATCATGATCCACTGCTACTACGGCTACAACGCCTCCGGCGGACCGGCGGGCGTCGGCGTCGCCGTCGGCCGGGCCGTGCGGACCGCGATCGTGACGATCGCGGTGCTGGACTTCTTCCTCAGCCTCGCCATCTGGGGCACCACGACCACAGTGAGGGTGGCCGGATGACCGACGGTGGTTCGGTGCTGCGCCGACGCATTCTGGGCCTGGCCTTCTTTCTCGTTCTCGCGTTGTTCCTGGTGTTCACGATCGGGATGTACAACAAGTCGTTCAAAGAGGTCGTCAAGGTCAACCTCGTGACCGACTCGGTCGGCAACTCGCTGCCCAGCCACGCGGACGTGAAGGTGCGCGGGTTGATCGTGGGTGAGGTGCGTTCCGCTTCGACCGAGGACGGCAAGGTCACCTCGGTCCTGGCGATCGACCCCGACAAGGCCGAGCTGATCCCGTCCAATGCGACGGCCCGGCTGCTGCCGAAGACCCTGTTCGGCGAGCGGTACGTCTCGCTGATCGTGCCGACGGGCGACACCGCCGCCCCGATCTCGCAGGGCGACACACTGCTCCAGGACAAGAGCGGCAACGCGATCGAGGTCGGTGAACTGCTCGACGGGCTGCTGCCGCTGCTGCAGGCTGTTCCGCCGCAGGACCTGGCCAACACCCTCGGCGCGCTGTCGCAGGCCCTTGCCGGGCGCGGCAACGACATCGGGTTGAGCATCGAGCGACTCGAGACCATCTTCGCCGGGGTCAACACGGAGCTGCCGAACCTGCAGGAGGGCCTGCGCGGTCTCGCGGACTTCTCGCAGACCTACTCGGAAGCCGCTCCCGACCTGATCAACGCGTTCGACAACCTGCGGACCACCGGCGCGACCGTGGTCCAGCAGCAGAACCAGATCCGGGCACTGATGTCCTCGGTCACGGCGACCGCAGGCAGCACCGCGGACTTCCTCGAGGTCAACAAGGACTCGCTGATCTCCATCGCGGCGGACTCGCGGGAGGCCCTCGAGGTCCTGGCGGCCGCATCGCCGACCTTCGGCTGCACCTTTTCGCAGTTCGTGCCGATCGTGGAGAGCGCGAGCGCCATCCTCGGGCTCAACCCGGACGGCAGCCTCAAGGACCACCCGGGCGCCCGCGCTGCCACGGTGTTCGTGAACCCGAAGGGGCGTTACCTGCCGAACCAGGACGAGCCCCGGCTCTTCGACAACCGCGGCGCCAAGTGCTACGAGCCGGCGGCGCCCGGCTACAAGTTCGGCCAGTACCCGGGCGGCTCGTACAACGACGGTTCCTATCAGGTGCCCTCGCGCAACCCGGGCCCCTCGTTCGTGCCGTCGCCCGCCGCGCCGCAGTACTCGGTGGTCCCGAGCCCGGCAGCCGGGCAGAACACGCCCGCCGCCTACACCGGATCGACACTCGAGCAGGACACATTGGCAGTCATCTATGGGGAGGGCACCGGCACCCTGCCGGAGGCGGTGCCGGGTTGGACGACGCTGCTGGGCGCGCCGGCACTGAGGGGAACGGAGGTGAGTGTCCGATGAGAGGTCTCGCGGCTCCCCTGATCAAGCTCATCATCTTCGCCGTCGTCACCGTGTTGGCGACCGTGACACTGGCCTTGACCATCGCGAACACCAGCGGTGGCGGTGGCACCAAGTTCAACGCGATCTTCACGGACGTCGCCTCGCTCAACAAGGGTGACGAGGTCCGGATCGCGGGTGTAAGGGTCGGACAGGTCGACAAGATCGCGATCGTCAACGAGCGGGAGGCCGCGGTCCAGTTCTCGCTGACCGACCGTGACTGGCTCCCGGCCAGCTCGACCGCGACGATCCGATACCGGAACCTGGTCGGCCAGCGCTATATCGCGCTGGAGCAGGGCGAGGGCGCGCAGGGCATGAAGCTGTCCGGCGGCGCGACCATCCCGATCGAGCGCACCAAGCCCGCGGTCAACCTGACGACCCTCTTCAACGGCTTCCGGCCGCTGTTCCAGACGCTCAGCGCCGACGACGTGAACAAGCTGTCGTTCCAGATCATCCAGGTGTTCCAGGGCGAGGGCGGGACGATCTCCGAACTGGTGCGCAACACGGCCAGCCTGACCAACACCATCGCGGACAAGGACCGAGTGATCGGGGACGTGATCAACAACCTCAACGGGGTTCTCGAGACCGTCAACAAGCACGACGAGGAGCTGAGCTCGCTGATCGTCAACACCGAGCAGCTCGTCACGGGGCTGGCGAATGATCGCGGCGTGGTCGGGAGCGCGGTGACCTCGCTCGCGGGGCTGGCCGATGCCACCGCGGACGTGCTCGAACCGGCGAGGCCGTCGATCCAGGGCTCGGTGTCCGCGCTCAACACGCTGGCCGGAACGCTGAACGCGCAGAGCGCCGACGTGAACAAGATCCTGGCCACCCTGCCGGTGAAGCTGGACAAGCTGTCCCGCATCGCGAGCTACGGGTCGTGGTTCCAGTTCTACCTGTGCGGACTCGACGTCGTCGCGGGTCCCGGCGAGTCGCCGTACCTCAACCTGCCGACGGGACTCCCGACCGTCAATCAGCCGATCTACACCAACTCCGCACCGCGGTGCTCGGCGAACGGGGCCGGACAGTGAAGCAACGTCGTAGCCCAGCCGCCATCGGCGCGCTCGGCATCGTGGTGGCGCTGCTCGCCACGGTGTCGGCCTTCTTCCTCGACGACCTGCCGATCATCGGTGCGGGCGCCACCTACCGGGCCCAGTTCACCGAGGCGGCCGGGCTCAAGCCGAGCAACGAGGTCCGCATCGCGGGCGTCAAGGTCGGCAAGGTGACCGCCGTCGAGCTCGACGGCGACAAGGTGGAGGTCGCGTTCAAGGTCAAGGACGCCTGGGTGGGCGACCAGACCACCGCATCGATCCAGATCAAGACGGTCCTCGGCCAGAAGTACCTGGCCCTCGACCCGCGCGGATCCGACACCCTGGACGCCAGGGACACGATCCCGTTGGAGCGCACCACCTCCCCGTACGACGTGCTCGACGCTTTCGGCGACGCGACCACCACGCTGGACGCGATCGACACGCCGCAGCTCGCGCAGAGCATGAAGACGCTGTCCGAGGCGTTCTCGGAGACGCCCGCGGACATCCGGGCCTCGCTCGACGGGGTGACGCGGCTGTCGAAGACCATCGGTAGCCGGGACGAGGAGCTGCGCAAGCTCTTCGCCGCGACCGCCGACACCTCCAAGGTGCTCGCCGACCGCAACGCCGAGTTCACCAAGCTGATCGGCAGCGCAGGCCTGCTGCTCGGCGAGCTGAACAGCCGTCAGCAGGCGATCTCCCAGCTGCTCACCGGCACCCAGCGGCTCTCGCAGCAGCTGACCGGGCTGGTCAAGGACAACGAGGCGCAGATCGGTCCCGCGCTCGAGCAGCTCCGCGGCGTCGTGCAGATTCTGCAGGACAACAACGCCAACCTGGACCGGGCGATCAAGCTGTACGCACCGTTCACCCGGCTGTACGCGAACATCGTCGGCAACGGTCGTTGGTTCGACCAGGTGGTCGTGAACCTGACGCCGCCCGCGCTCCCGCTCATCCCGGGTTACCGCGATCCCGTTCGAACCATTGGGGGCAACTGATGACCGGCGTGACCTCGGGAAGGATGCAGAAGTTCAGCAGCCGTCAGATCGTGGCCACCGCGCTGGTACTGGTGGCGCTGCTGGTGCTGGGATTCGGCGGTTGGTGGCTGTTGACCCGAGCGGGGACCACCAAGATCACCGCGTACTTCGACAAGTCGGTCGGCATCTACGACGGCTCGGACGTCCGGGTGCTCGGCGTGAAGGTCGGCTCGGTGAACGAGGTCGAGCCACTGGGTGACCAGGTCCGGGTCACCATGCGCGTCGATCGCGGGGTGAAGATCCCCGAAGATGCCAAGGCCGCGCAGATCACCCCGTCGGTGGTGTCCGATCGGTACATCCAGCTCGCCCCCGCGTACTCGGGCGGCGAGGTGATGGAGTCCGGGGACACCATCCCCCGCGAGCGGACCGCGACCCCGGTCGAGGTCGATCAGCTCTACTCGAGCATCGACGAACTGTCGAGGGCGCTCGGGCCGGAGGGGGCGAACAAGGACGGCGCGCTGTCCGAGTTCGTCGACACCGCGGCCAAGAACCTCGACGGCAACGGTGAGGCGCTCGGCGCCACCATCACCGAGCTGTCCAAGGCGGCGGAGACCCTCAACCTCAACCGGGGCGATCTGTTCGAGACGATCCGGAACCTGCAGACCTTCGTCAGCGCGCTTGCGGCCAACGACGAGCAGGTCCGCCAGTTCAACTCCCAGCTCTCCGATCTCAGCGGCTTCCTGGCCGGGGAACGGAAGAACCTCGGCGACGCGCTGAACCAGCTCTCCTTCGCACTCGGTGATGTCGCGGTGTTCGTGCGCGACAACCAGGAGGCCGTCACGAGCAATGCGGAAGGATTGGTCCAGGTGACGCAGACCCTCGCCGATAACCGGCAGGACCTGGTCGACGCGTTGACCACCCTGCCGATCGCCATCAGCAACGTCGTGAACTCCTACGACGCGGAGTCCGGAACGCTGGCCTCACGGGTGAATCTCCCGGAGACGCAGGACCCGTTCGGGACGCTGTGCAAGCTGATCGACCTCGGCAAGCTGATGCCGGGCGACCCGAAGTTCGACGCGCTCGGTCGCCAGATGGCGCCGCTGATCCAGAACTGCAAGATGATCATGGATCAGGTGACCGCGGGCGTGAAGACACCGTCGTTGAATCTGCCGTTCGGCATCCTCAGCGGCGACAACCTCCAGCGGCCCTCGCAGCCCGGTACGGTCCCCGGAAACGTCTCGCCCCGACTCGGAAACTCGCAGGCCCCCGGCCTCAGCGACCAGAACATCCCGCGGGGTGGCCAGTGATGCAGGAACGGTCTGTGAAGCGTTCAGTTGCGATCGGTGTCGGCGCATGCGTCGTCGCGTTGACGGTCGCGGGTTGTGGGTCCAAGGGCATCTACGGCATTCCTCTGCCCGGTGGCGCCGACCTCGGTAGCGACCCGATGCACCTGACGGTGGAGTTCGATGACGTGCTCGACCTGGTGCCCCAGTCCACCGTGAAGGTCGACGGCGTCCCGGTCGGGCGGGTGCAGAGCATCGACGTCCCGGAAGACGGTTGGACGGCGGCCGTCGGCGTTGTCGTCGATTCCGCGGTCGATCTGCCGGCGAACGCGCTCGCGTCGGTGCAGCAGACCAGCCTGCTCGGTGAGAAGTTCATCGAACTCAAGGCCCCGCCCGTCAACGCCGACGCGGCCCGGCTCACGGACGGGTCGACGATCCCCGTGGACCGGACCCGGCACGCAACCGACATCGAGCAGGTGCTCGGCGCGCTGTCGCTGCTGCTCAACGGGGGCGGGGTCGCCCAGCTGCAGCCGATCATCCACGAGCTCACCACGGCCCTTGACGGCCGCGAGTCCAAGGCACGCAGTCTGCTCGACCAGGCGAACACGCTGATCGACGGTCTGAACAAGCAGCGCGACGACATCACCAGGGCCCTCGACGGGCTCGACACCCTCACCGGTCGGGTCAACGAGCAGACCGATCAGATCGAGAAGATCCTCGCGGAGATCCCTCCCGCGGTGCAGGTCCTGAACGAGCAGGAACCGCAGTTCATCCAGATGCTCACCCAGCTGGATCGGCTCGGTCAGGTCGGCACCGACGTGCTGGTCCAGTCCAAGGACAACCTGATCGCCGACCTGCGCGCGCTGCGGCCGACCCTGCAGGCGCTCGCCGACTCGAGCGAGGACCTGGTGACCGTGCTCCCGCTGATCCCGACGTTCCCGTTCCCGGACGGTGCGGAGAAGGTCATCCACGGCAACTCGATGAACCTCTTCCTCTCGCTGGACATGCGACTCGGCCAGCAGTTCGAAGCGCTCGGGGTGGGACTGCCCGACCCGGTCTACGTTCCGCCGCCGCCCGGATACGGCGGATACGTCCCGAAGGTGGACCCGTCGAACCCGTACTACAACGGGAACGGCCCGCGGCCAGGCTGGCCGACGGTCTCGATCCTGCCGTTGCCGCCGATCGTCCCGAAGCCCGCGCCCGCCCCTGGCGCCCCGGTGGCGCCCGGCACCGAGCCGGTCGCTGAGAAGAAGGACCAGAATCCGCTGAGCGGTCTGCTCGACAAGCTGGGAGTGGGTGGACGATGAGGTCGGCTCTGGTGCGCTGGCAGTTGGTGGCGTTCGCGCTGGTCGCGATCGTCGGCCTGCTCTACGTCGGCGCGAAGTACGTGCGGCTCGACAACCTGCTGGGATTCGGCCAGTACACGGTGCAGGCGGACTTCGCCGACTCCGGCGGCATCTTCACCAACGCCGAGGTCAGCTACCGCGGCGTGCCTGTCGGCACGGTGGGGGACCTGCATCTCACCGACGACGGCGTGCTGGTCGACCTGAAGATCAACACCAGCGCCCCGGAGATCCCGTCCTCGGCCAAGGCCGTGGTGGCGAACCGGTCGGCGATCGGTGAGCAGTACGTGGACCTGCAGCCGAGCAGCGACGAGGGCCCCTACCTGGAGGACGGATCGCTGATCGTTCGCCAGGACACCGCCACCCCGGTGCCGGTGGAGGAGGTGCTGGCGAGCACGAACGCGCTGGTGCGGTCGGTGCCCCTGAAGGCGCTGAACACCACGGTCACCGAGCTCGGCAAGGCGTTCAACGGCAAGGGTGACGACCTGCAGGTACTGGTGGATTCGCTCAACACCCTCTCGCAGGAGGGGATCGACAACCTGCCGCAGACGCTGACGCTGATCCGGGACACCAGGACCGTGCTCGACACCCAGTCGGAGCAGTCCTCGGCGATCCGCCAGTTCAGCTCCGATCTGGACCTGGTGGCTGCCCAGCTCCGGGCCAGCGATCCTGACCTGCGGCGCCTCATCGAGACCGGCACCGCCGCGAGCAACGAGGTCGGTTCGCTGATCGATTCGGCAGGCCCGGCGCTGACCACCGACCTGGACAACCTGGCGCTGGTGACGGCGGCCCTCGGTCCGCGGACCCTGGCACTCAACGCCCTGCTGATGTTCCTTCCGGGACTGGCGGCGGGAGCGAGCACCGCGGCACCCGGCGACGGCACCCTGCACCAGGGCCTTTTGTTGGAGACCAACAACCCGCCGCCGTGTACCCAGGGCTACGAGGGGACGCACGAGATCCTCGCGCAGATGAAGCGGGAGAACCCCGACTTCGACCCGACCCGCGACGAGTTCCCGCTGAACATGAACGCCAACTGCACCACGCCGCTGGGCAGCGTCACCGGCGTGCGTAGCGCCAACCGGATCGTGTACGCGGACCCGGCCACGCCGCAGCCGTGGGACAACAAGCCGAAGGTCGATCCGGACAAGCTCAACCTCAACCCGATCGCGACGCAGCTGGCGCCGCTGCTCGGCATCACCCCGAAGTGATGCATTTCCGGCGGAGCCGAGCACAAGTTACCAAGTAGTAGGGTAGAAAACGTGATGCGTAGCACGAAACTGCTGAAGCCTGCTCTCGCTGCGGTGAGTGTGCTCGCCATCGGGGCCCTCGTTGCCGCCGTCTGGTTCGGGTTCGGTTGGGGTCACGCCCTGTTCTCGGACAAGCCGGCGGCCGCCGCCCGCGACGATGCGCTGACCGGCGCGCGTCAGGCGGCGATCAACCTGAACACCGTCGACTCGGGGAATCTGGACCAGACGTTCGCGAACATGGAGTCGTCGATCACCGGCGACGAGATGCTGGGTGCGCTGGCCGAGACCAAGGATCAGATGGCCGAACAGGTCAAGCAGACGGGCGCCAAGAGTGAGGCGCACGTGCTCGACGCCGCGCTCACCGCGATGAGTCGAGACGAGGGCACCGCGAACTCGCTCGTCGTGCTCACCACGACCACGACCTGGCCGAACAAGCCGACCAGCAAGGTCAAGGTGACGATGCGAATCGGCCTGACCGATGTCGACGGTGTCTGGAAGGCCTCGAAGGTCGAGAACGTCGGCCAGCCTCTCGCCATGGACCCCGGCACTCCGGCACCCCTACCCGCCCCGGCCCCGGCGCCCGAAGGGGCCCCTGCCCCCGCTCCTGAGTCCGGCGGGCAGTAGGGCCTCGGCCCTACGCCAGCGGCAATCCGGCAGCGGAACAGCTAAGGAGTATCGAACAGTGCCCCCACGTCGTCGCACCACCAGCACGCCCCAGCCCAAGGGGCGTCGCCCCCGGGTGGCCGGTACCGGGTCCGGCGCGCCCCGCGGACCCGTGGGCGAACCCGAGGCCACCGCGCCCGCGAGTTCGGCCGCGACCGAGACCGAGGTCGCGGCAGCCGGCGCCGATGTCGTCAGCCCGCCCGCAGGGGCGCCTGTCGCCGCCGCGGAGGCCACGGGCGACACGGAGGCCACCGCAGAGGTAGCGGCCGACACGAGCGGCGAGAGCACCGCGACCGAGCCGGAGCAGGCACCGAAGACGATCAACCGGACCAGTTCGCTGCGCCCGCGGGCGACCGGGGCGGCGGCCGCCGACCCGTCTGCCGCTCCCGAGGCCGCGGTCGACCGAGAATCGGTCGACGAGCCCGTGCTCGACCAAGAAATGCTCAGGGCGGGCTGGAAGCGGGTCACGACGATCGGCCTGGTGGCGCTGGGGCTCGGTGTCTTCGCGCTCGTCGCCGCGTTCCGGCCCGGTGCCGACGTCCCGAACCAGGCCTGGGTCGACACCTCGGAGACCTCGAAGGTCACGGCCGACGCGAAAAATGCGATCCAGACGCTCTACACGTACAAGTTCGACACGGTCGAGCAGGACTTCGAGAACGCGCGGGCGGTTCTCGACGACGCCATGCGCGAGCAGTTCGACAAGACCGCCGCGGTCACCAAGGACGCCGTCGTCCAGACGAAGACGGCCACCAACGCCGAGGTCACCGATATCGGCCTGAAGCTGCTCTCGGACGACCGCGCCGAGCTCGTGGCCAGCATGAACGTGAGTGCGACCAACGACGGTGCGGCGCAGGGGAGCGCCCAGGGACCGCTGTCGGTGACCATGGCGAAGTCCGGCGACCACTGGGTGATCACGGACATCCGGGACCGCTGATCGGGGCTCGGATCGGGTGTCCCGACGGTGTCCGCGGGGCAAATCGCCGGGACGTGTCTTGACGCGGCGGGGTTGAGGCGTCACTCTAATGGCGAGACATGCGAGATCGCTCCTTCTGCAGGAGCGGGTCCGCGCAAGATCGCGCCGGCGCAAATGGAGGCACCGGGCGCGAGGGATTGCACGGACGCCAGGCTTGGGCACCGTTTGGGCTGCCCTGTCCAGTTGTATTCTGCGTCGACTTCGGGTACCTTTGGACGTTGCGCTGGCTGCCTCCTGTCCACCTCTCCACCTCACCGCCTGTGAAGCGTTCGCTTCCTGCGTCTGTTGGCGAGTTTCGTTCGGGTTGTGACCAGCGAATTCGCCCCACATGAAGAAGCAGATACAGCGGCGGTCGCGCAGCACGAGCGGCCCGCGTGAGGTGCTGGAAGGACGCATCTTGGCAGTCTCTAGCCAGACCAAGGCAAATGCCGGAATCCCCGGAGCCCCGAAGAGGGTCTCGTTCGCGAAGATTCGCGAACCTCTCGAAGTTCCAGGGCTACTTGATCTACAGACGGATTCTTTTGAATGGTTGATCGGATCGCCTGCATGGCGTGAGCGGGCAGCCGCCCGCGGCGACGGCAGTGTCACCGGCGGTCTGGAGGACATCCTCACCGAGCTGTCCCCGATCGAGGACTTCTCGGGATCGATGTCGCTGTCCTTCTCGGACCCGCGCTTCGACGAGGTCAAGGCCTCGACCGATGAGTGCAAAGACAAGGACATGACCTACGCGGCGCCCTTGTTCGTCACCGCGGAGTTCATCAACAACAACACCGGCGAGATCAAGAGCCAGACGGTCTTCATGGGTGATTTCCCCATGATGACCCCCAAGGGCACCTTCATCATCAACGGCACCGAGCGCGTCGTCGTCTCGCAGCTGGTTCGCTCCCCGGGCGTCTACTTCGACCACTCCGTCGACAAGGCCACCGAGAAGGACCTGCACAGCGTCAAGGTGATCCCCGGCCGCGGTGCGTGGCTGGAGTTCGACGTCGACAAGCGCGACACCGTGGGTGTCCGCATCGACCGCAAGCGGCGTCAGCCCGTCACCGTGCTGCTCAAGGCCCTCGGCTGGACCACCGAGCAGATCACGGAGCGCTTCGGCTTCTCCGAGATCCTCATGGCCACCCTGGAGAAGGACAACACGGCAGGCACCGACGAGGCGCTGCTCGACATCTACCGCAAGCTGCGCCCGGGCGAGCCGCCCACGAAGGAGAGCGCGCAGACCCTGCTGGAGAACCTGTTCTTCAAGGAGAAGCGCTACGACCTCGCCCGCGTGGGTCGCTACAAGATCAACAAGAAGCTGGGCCTGAACCACGGCCAGCCGATCACCGCGTCGACCCTCACCGAGGAAGACATCGTCGCGACGATCGAGTACCTGGTGCGCCTGCACGGTGGCGACACCGCGATGACGGCGCCCGACGGCGTCGAGGTCCCGGTCGAGGTCGACGACATCGACCACTTCGGCAACCGTCGTCTCCGCACCGTTGGCGAGCTGATCCAGAACCAGATCCGGGTGGGCCTGTCCCGCATGGAGCGCGTGGTGCGCGAGCGGATGACGACCCAGGACGTCGAGGCGATCACGCCGCAGACCCTGATCAACATCCGTCCCGTCGTGGCCGCGATCAAGGAGTTCTTCGGAACCTCCCAGCTCTCGCAGTTCATGGACCAGAACAACCCGCTGTCGGGCCTGACCCACAAGCGTCGCCTGTCGGCGCTCGGCCCCGGTGGTCTGTCCCGTGAGCGCGCCGGCCTCGAGGTGCGAGACGTGCACCCGTCGCACTACGGCCGCATGTGCCCGATCGAGACCCCTGAGGGCCCGAACATCGGCCTGATCGGTTCGCTGTCGGTGTACGCGCGGGTCAACCCGTTCGGCTTCATCGAGACCCCGTACCGCAAGGTCGTCGACGGACAGGTCACCGACCAGGTGGACTACCTGACCGCCGACGAGGAGGACCGCCACGTCAAGGCCCAGGCCAACGCCGCGGTCGACAAGGACGGTCGCCTGACCGAGGACCGCGTCCTCGTCCGCACCAAGGGCGGCGAGGTCGAGCTGATCCCGGCCGACGACGTCGACTACATGGACGTCTCGCCGCGCCAGATGGTCTCCGTCGCGACCGCGATGATCCCGTTCCTCGAGCACGACGACGCCAACCGCGCCCTGATGGGTGCGAACATGCAGCGTCAGGCAGTGCCGCTGGTCCGTTCCGAGGCGCCGCTCGTCGGCACCGGCATGGAGCTGCGCGCCGCGGTCGACGCGGGCGACGTCGTCGTCAGCGAGAAGACCGGCGTCATCGAGGAGGTCTCGGCCGACTACGTCACCGTGATGGCGGACGACGGCAGCCGCAAGACCTACCGGATGCGCAAGTTCGCCCGCTCGAACCAGGGCACCTGCGCCAACCAGCGTCCGATCGTGGACGAGGGCGACCGGGTCGAGGCCGGCCAGGTCATCGCCGACGGTCCCTGCACCGAAGCCGGTGAGATGGCGCTCGGCAAGAACCTGCTCGTCGCGATCATGCCGTGGGAGGGCCACAACTACGAGGACGCGATCATCCTGTCGCAGCGCCTCGTGGAAGAGGACGTCCTGACCTCGATCCACATCGAGGAGCACGAGATCGATGCCCGCGACACCAAGCTCGGTGCCGAGGAGATCACTCGCGACATCCCGAACGTCTCGGACGAGGTCCTCGCCGACCTCGACGAGCGCGGCATCATCCGCATCGGTGCCGAGGTCCGTGACGGCGACGTGCTGGTCGGAAAGGTCACGCCGAAGGGCGAGACCGAGCTGACCCCGGAGGAGCGCCTGCTGCGCGCCATCTTCGGTGAGAAGGCCCGCGAGGTCCGCGACACGTCCCTCAAGGTCCCGCACGGTGAGAACGGCAAGGTCATCGGCATCCGCGTGTTCTCGCGCGATGACGACGACGATCTGCCCCCCGGTGTCAACGAGCTGGTCCGCGTCTACGTGGCCCAGAAGCGCAAGATCCAGGACGGCGACAAGCTCGCAGGCCGGCACGGCAACAAGGGTGTCATCGGCAAGATCCTCCCGCAGGAGGACATGCCGTTCCTGTCCGACGGCACCCCCGTCGACATCATCCTGAACACCCACGGCGTGCCGCGTCGTATGAACATCGGTCAGATCCTGGAAACCCATCTCGGGTGGATCGGCAAGACCGGCTGGAACGTGCAGATCGCCAGCGATGGCACCCGTCCGGACTGGGCTTCGACCCTGCCCGAGGAGATGCTCTCGGCCCCGGCCGACAGCAACATCGCCACCCCGGTGTTCGACGGTGCCAAGGAAGACGAGCTGACCGGTCTGCTGGGCGCGACCCTGCCGAACCGCGACGGCGAGCAGATGGTGGGCCCGGACGGAAAGGCCACCCTGTTCGACGGCCGCTCCGGCGAGCCGTTCCCGTACCCGGTCTCGGTCGGCTACATGTACATCATCAAGCTGCACCACCTCGTCGACGACAAGATCCACGCTCGTTCGACCGGTCCGTACTCGATGATCACCCAGCAGCCGCTCGGCGGTAAGGCCCAGTTCGGTGGCCAGCGCTTCGGTGAGATGGAGTGCTGGGCGATGCAGGCCTACGGTGCGGCGTACACGCTGCAGGAGCTGCTCACCATCAAGTCGGATGACGTGGTCGGCCGCGTGAAGGTGTACGAGGCCATCGTCAAGGGCGAGAACATCCCCGAGCCGGGTATCCCCGAGTCGTTCAAGGTGCTCCTCAAGGAGCTCCAGTCGCTCTGCCTCAACGTGGAGGTGCTGTCCTCGGACGGCGCGGCCATCGAGATGCGCGACGGCGACGACGAGGATCTCGAGCGTGCGGCAGCGAACCTGGGCATCAACCTGTCCAGGAACGAGGCGGCGACCGTGGACGATCTCGCGAACTAGGTGTTTGGTCCCCGGGCCGTGGGATTCCGCGGCCCGGGGGCGTAGCCCACATTTGAATTTGGCAGACAGGTAGGCGCTGAGAAGCGCACACCATAATCCCTCTGGGGAAAGGAAGTTACGTGCTCGACGTCAACTTCTTCGATGAACTCCGCATCGGCCTTGCCACCGCTGAGGACATCCGTCAGTGGTCGTTCGGCGAGGTCAAGAAGCCGGAGACCATCAACTACCGCACGCTCAAGCCCGAGAAGGACGGCCTCTTCTGCGAGAAGATCTTCGGCCCCACCCGGGACTGGGAGTGCTACTGCGGTAAGTACAAGCGCGTCCGCTTCAAGGGCATCATCTGTGAGCGCTGCGGCGTCGAGGTGACCCGCGCGAAGGTGCGCCGTGAGCGCATGGGCCACATCGAGCTCGCCGCTCCGGTGACCCACATCTGGTACTTCAAGGGCGTGCCGAGCCGTCTCGGTTACCTGCTGGACCTGGCGCCGAAGGATCTCGAGAAGATCATCTACTTCGCCGCCTACGTGATCGTCGCGGTCGACGACGAGCTCCGCCACAACGAGCTCTCCACCCTGCAGGCCGAGATGGAGGTCGAGAAGAAGTCCGTCGCCGACCAGCGCGACGCCGACCTCGAGGCCCGCGCCCAGAAGCTCGAGGCGGACGTCGCCGAGCTCGAGGCCGAGGGCGCCAAGTCCGACGTGCGCCGCAAGGTCAAGGACGGCGGCGAGCGCGAGATGCGTCAGCTCCGCGACCGCGCCCAGCGTGAGCTGGACCGGCTCGATGAGATCTGGACGACCTTCACCAAGCTCGCCCCGAAGCAGCTCATCGTCGACGAGGGCCTCTACCGCGAGATGGTGGACCGCTACGGCGAGTACTTCACCGGCGCGATGGGCGCGGAGTCCATCCAGAAGCTGATGGAGAACTTCGACATCGACGCCGAGGCGGAGATCCTCCGGGAGACCATCCGCAGCGGCAAGGGTCAGAAGAAGCTGCGTGCGCTCAAGCGCCTCAAGGTCGTCGCGGCCTTCCAGTCCACCGGCAACTCGCCGATGGGCATGGTCCTCAACGCCGTGCCGGTGATCCCGCCGGAGCTGCGTCCGATGGTTCAGCTCGACGGTGGCCGGTTCGCCACCTCCGACCTGAACGACCTGTACCGCCGCGTGATCAACCGCAACAACCGCCTCAAGCGACTGATCGATCTCGGCGCGCCCGAGATCATCGTCAACAACGAGAAGCGGATGCTGCAGGAGTCCGTCGACGCGCTGTTCGACAACGGCCGTCGTGGACGTCCGGTCACCGGTCCGGGCAACCGCCCGCTGAAGTCCCTGAGCGACCTGCTCAAGGGCAAGCAGGGTCGTTTCCGCCAGAACCTGCTCGGCAAGCGCGTCGACTACTCGGGCCGTTCGGTCATCGTCGTCGGCCCGCAGCTCAAGCTGCACCAGTGCGGTCTGCCGAAGCTGATGGCTCTCGAGCTGTTCAAGCCGTTCGTGATGAAGCGCCTGGTCGACCTGAACCACGCGCAGAACATCAAGTCGGCCAAGCGCATGGTCGAGCGTCAGCGCGCCCAGGTGTGGGACGTCCTCGAAGAGGTCATCGCCGAGCACCCGGTGCTGCTGAACCGTGCACCCACGCTGCACCGCCTCGGCATCCAGGCCTTCGAGCCGCAGCTCGTCGAGGGCAAGGCCATCCAGCTGCACCCGTTGGTGTGTGAGGCCTTCAACGCCGACTTCGACGGTGACCAGATGGCCGTGCACCTCCCGCTGTCCGCGGAGGCGCAGGCCGAGGCCCGCATCCTGATGCTGTCCTCGAACAACATCCTGTCGCCCGCGTCGGGTCGCCCGCTCGCCATGCCGCGTCTGGACATGGTGACCGGTCTGTACCACCTGACCCGTCTGGACGAGGGTGTCGTCGGCGAGCTCGTCGCGGCAGGCAAGGATCGTCCCGAGGTCGGCGCCTACTCGTCGCCCGCCGAGGCGATCATGGCCGTCGATCGTGGCGCGCTGAAGGTCCAGGCCCTGATCAAGGTCCGCCTGACCACCCAGCGTCCGCCGCGCGAGCTCGAGGACGAGCTGTTCCCCGACGGCGGCTGGAACTACGGCGACGGCTGGATCGCCGAGACCACCCTTGGTCGCGTGCTCTTCAACGAGCTGCTCCCCGCGGACTACCCGTTCGTGAACGAGCAGATGCCGAAGAAGCGTCAGGCGACGATCATCAACGATCTCGCCGAGCGCTACCCGATGATCGTGGTCGCGCAGACCGTGGACAAGCTCAAGGACGCCGGTTTCTACTGGGCGACCCGTTCGGGCGTCACGGTCTCGATCTCCGACGTCCTTGTGCCGCCGAGCAAGTCCGAGATCATGGACAAGTTCGAGGGCCAGGCCGAGCAGATCGAGAAGAAGTACCAGCGCGGTGCCCTCAACCACACCGAGCGCAACAGCGCCCTGGTGAAGATCTGGTCCGAGGCCACCGACGAGGTCGGTAAGGCCATGGAGGCCTACTTCCCCGACGACAACCCGATCCCGATGATCGTGAAGTCCGGCGCCGCCGGCAACATGACGCAGGTTCGGTCGCTCGCCGGTATGAAGGGCCTGGTGACGAACCCGAAGGGTGAGTTCATCCCGCGTCCGATCAAGTCTTCCTTCAAGGAAGGCCTGACCGTTCTCGAGTACTTCATCAACACGCACGGCGCCCGTAAGGGTCTGGCAGATACCGCGCTGCGTACCGCCGACTCGGGTTACCTGACCCGTCGTCTGGTGGACGTCTCGCAGGACGTCATCGTTCGCGAGACGGACTGTGGCACCGAGCGCGGCATCGTCACCACGATCGCGGAGAAGCAGGCCGATGGCACGCTGATCCGGGATGCACACGTGGAGACCAGCACCTACGCCCGCACGCTGGCCGCGGATGCGGTCGACGCCAACGGCACGGTCATCGTCGAGCGCGGCGCCGACCTGGGTGACCCGGCCATCGACGCGCTGCTCGAGGCCGGCATCACCGACGTGAAGGTGCGCTCCGTGCTCACCTGCACCACCGGCACCGGCGTCTGCGCCACTTGCTACGGCCGCTCGATGGCGACCGGCAAGCTGGTGGACATCGGTGAGGCTGTCGGCATCGTCGCCGCCCAGTCCATCGGTGAGCCGGGTACCCAGCTGACCATGCGTACCTTCCACCAGGGTGGTGTCGCAGGCGAGGACATCACCGGTGGTCTGCCGCGTGTCCAGGAGCTGTTCGAGGCCCGCGTCCCCAAGGGCAAGGCCCCGATCGCCGACGTCACCGGACGGGTGCAGCTCGAGGACGGCGACCGCTTCTACAAGATCACCATCGTCCCGGACGATGGCGGCGAAGAGGTCGTCTACGACAAGCTGTCCAAGCGTCAGCGTCTGCGCGTCTTCAAGCACGACGACGGTTCCGAGCGCCTGCTGGCGGACGGTGACCACGTCGAGGTCGGCCAGCAGCTCATGGAGGGCGCTGCCGATCCGCACGAGGTGCTGCGCGTCATGGGCCCGCGTCAGGTGCAGATCCACCTGGTCAACGAGGTTCAGGAGGTGTACCGGAGCCAGGGTGTGTCGATCCACGACAAGCACATCGAGACGATCGTTCGTCAGATGCTGCGTCGCGTGACGATCATCGACTCCGGCGCCACCGAGTTCCTGCCCGGTTCGCTCACCGAGCGTTCCGAGTTCGAGGCGGCCAACCGTCGCGTCGTCGCCGAGGGTGGTGAGCCCGCAGCCGGTCGTCCGGTGCTCATGGGTATCACCAAGGCCTCGCTGGCGACCGATTCGTGGCTGTCGGCGGCGTCCTTCCAGGAGACCACTCGCGTGCTGACCGATGCGGCCATCAACTGCCGCTCGGACAAGCTGATCGGTCTCAAGGAGAACGTCATCATCGGCAAGCTGATCCCTGCCGGTACCGGCATCAACCGTTACCGGAACATCCAGGTTCAGCCGACCGAAGAGGCGCGCGCCGCGGCCTACGCCGTGCCGTCGTACGACGATCAGTACTACAGCCCCGAAGGCTTCGGCACCGGGACCGGAGCTGCTGTTCCGCTCGACGACTACGGCTTCAGCACCGATTACCGGTAAGCGCTTCCTGCGCCTGTGAAACGGCCCCCGCCCCCAGCAATGGGTGCGGGGGCCGTTTCGCGTCTACTGTTGGAGGGACATTCCCCGGCACCGGTTCGGGCGACCATCACGGAGGATTCGATGGCAGGCAAGGGTATCGACCGCTCGAAGGCCCAGTCGGCGCTCGAGGTGGTCCGCGAGAATCCGGCGATCTCGTTGGTGGCCGCTGCGCCCGCGATCGTGATCTTCGGGGTGGCCTGGTGGCTGCTCGGCTTCGGCGGCGCGCTGATCCTGGCGATCCTGGTCGGCGTGGCCGTTGTGGCGGGCAAGAAGTTCCTCGGCTGACACGCTGACCGGTCCCTACGGCCCCGCGACCTGCCCGAATCCGGTCGGGAGCGGGGCAGTACGGCTATCCTCTGATCCTCTGTGACTTTGCTCGCACCAGCCGGGTATTGTCGCAGGAACAGGTTCTAGTTTTGGAGGAGGCCGACAGTGGCGTTCGTGATCACCCAGCCTTGTTGCAACGACGCTAGCTGCACCGAGGTGTGCCCGGTGGACTGCATCCATCCGACGCCGGACGAGCGCGGATTCAAGTCGACCGAGATGCTCTACATCGATCCGGAGACCTGCATCGACTGCGGGCTCTGCGTCGATGCGTGCCCGGTGGACGCGATCTTCCGCGACGACGACCTGCCCGAGGCGATGGCGCGGTACTCGAAGATCAACGCCGACTACTTCGCGGGCACCGAGATCGAGTACGCGGATCCCGCCCCCTCGCTGAAGTTCCCGAAGACGGACCAGGAACCCTTCCGCGTCGCGATCGTCGGCGCCGGGCCGTCCGGCTTCTACGCCGCCCGCGAGCTGCTCTCCTTCAAGCGCTCGGGCATCGAGGTCGACATGTTCGACCGCCTGCCGACGCCGTGGGGCCTGGTGCGCGCTGGCGTGGCGCCCGACCACCCGGAGACCAAGGCGGTCACCGATGTGTTCGCGGAGGTCTCGCGGCGTCCCGGCTTCCGGCTGCACCTGAACGTGGAGGTCGGCAAGCACCTCACGCACGAGGACCTGATGGAGCACCACCATGCGGTGCTCTACACGGTCGGTGCGCCCAGCGATCGGCACCTCGGCATCCCTGGTGAGGACCTCCCCGGCAGCCTCGCCGCCACCGAGTTCGTCGCCTGGTACAACGGACACCCCGAGTACGCGGACCACACCTTCGACCTGTCCGGCACGCGCGCGGTCATCGTCGGCAACGGCAACGTCGCGCTCGACGTGGCCCGTCTGCTGGTCACCGACCCGGACAAGCTGGCCCGCACCGACATGGCCGAGCACGCGGTGGAGGCGCTGCGCGGCAGCGCCGTCCGCGAGGTCGTGGTGCTGGGCAGGCGCGGACCCGTCCAGGCGGCGTTCACCAGCCCGGAGCTGTTGGCGCTCGGGCAGATGCCCGACGTGGACGTGATCGTCGACCCGGCCGAGCTCGAGCTCGACAGCCACAGCGCGGCCGAGGTCGCGGAGAGCCCGGCCAAGCGGCTGAAGATGGAGATCCTGCGCGAGTACGCGGAGCGCCCCCTGGCAGGCCACGAGAAGCGGATCGTGCTGCGGTTCCTGGCCTCGCCGGTCGAGATCCAGGGCGACGACCACGTCAGCGGGGTCGTGGTGGCGCGTAACGAGATGGTCGAGGGTCCGGACGGCACGCTGCGGGCGAGCAGCACCGATCAGACCGAATTGCTCGAGACCCGCATGGTGCTGCGCTCGGTCGGCTACCGGGGCGTGCCCGTCGCGGACCTGCCGTTCGACGACGCGCGCGGCACGATCGCGAACGTCGCAGGCCGGGTCACCTACCCGGAGTCCGGCGAGCCGATGCCGGGCACCTACACCGCCGGCTGGATCAAGCGCGGGCCCTCCGGCGTGATCGGTACCAACCGGCAGTGCGCGCACGACACCATCGCGCTGGTCATCGAGGACCTCGCCGCGGACCGGCTGCCCGCGCCGAAGGGCGACCGCGAGGCGCTCGAGGCGCTGCTGGCGGACCGTCAGCCCGAGGCGCTGGACTGGGCGGGATGGAAGGCGATCGACGCCCGCGAGCGCGAGCTCGGCAAGGCGTCCGGTCGGCCGCGGGTCAAGCTGCTCGACCTCGCCGAGATGGTGGCGATCGCCAAGAAGTAGGGGTTCGCCGGTCGGCGGCTCAGTAGTGGTCGATGCCCGAGACCCGGGCAACGGCCCTCACGTCGCCGCCGACCAGGAACCACAGGCTCATCGACTCGGCGTCCTGCTCGCTGCGGACGTGGACGTCCTCGCCTCCGGTGATGGGCGCGTTGTATTCGAGAACGGCGCGGTGCGGTCCTGCGAGCAGGTCGGGCCGGGCAACGAGATGGTCCTCGACGGCGTGCCAGTACGCCGCGTTGTTCACGTGGCCCATCGGGTCGAGGTCGGTCGAGCGCAGGTGGAATCGGGCGTCGGTGCCGGCGTCCTCCGGCGGCGGCCCACCGAGCCACGGGCGCCATTTGAGTCGGTGCTCGTCGGTGGTCCGCGACAGCAGGGCGATGCCCTTGTCACTGATCCGGGTCGGCATCCCGGTGTCGGGGCTGATGTTGATCCAGAAGCCCTCGGTCTCGATCAGCGCGCCCTTCTCGCTGGTGAGCTGCACTCGCATCGCCGACCAGCGGGTCGACAGGCCGGAACACCAGCGGCGCAGATGGATCCGGTCCGGCCACAGCGCGGGGCGGACGACGTCGATCACGGTTCGCCGCACGATCCACAGCGGGTCGAGATCGGCGAGTTCGGAGGCGTCCAGGTTGTCGGACCCGATGTCCTGCAGGTACCGGGTGATGCCGTCGAACCGGAGCCGGTTGTCGGGATCGACGTCGCCCGTCCGGACCGGCCACGAGGTGGCGAACCCCAGCCCGTCGGCGGGGGGAACGGCGAGCGGCTGATCGAAGTCCAAGACTGCGCTCCTCTGCGGTGATCACCGGCGTGACGCGAACAGTATCTTTCCCGCGCAGGCGCGGCGAGACAAGGACTAGCGTCAGGGCTTCGGATCGCAGAACAGATGCGATGGCGCGAACACGGAGGTCTGTGGTGAAAGCAGTTGTGGTCTCGGAGTTGACCGGGCCCGCCGGGATGGCCCTGCAGGAGGTGCCCGAGCCGGACGCGACGGGCAAGGTGCTGATCGACGTGCGCGCGACAGGGGTGTGCTTCCCGGACCTGCTCATCAGCTACGGCAAGTACCAGCTGCGGCCGGAGCCGCCCTTCATCCCCGGCGCCGAGGTGGCCGGGGTGGTGGTGTCCGCTCCGGACGACAGCGGCTTCGCGGTCGGGGACCGGGTGCTGGCGATGTCCGATCTCGGTGGCTATGCGGAGCGCGTCGCGATCGCTGCCTCCCGGGTGATGCCGATACCGGCCGATCTGAGCTTCGAGGAGGCCGCCTCGCTCATCATCAACTATCAGACGATGGAGTTCGCGTTGTCCCGGCGAGCGAGCCTGGTGGCGGGCGAGACGGTGGTGGTGCTCGGCGCCGCGGGCGGTGTCGGCACCGCGGCGATCCAGTTGGCGAAGGCGCACGGCGCGAGGGTGATCGCGGTGGTCCGACGGGCGGGGGCCGACGAATTTCTGCGCGAACTCGGTGCGGACGAGGTCGTGGCGCTCGACGAGGGCTGGGCAGCCCGGGTTGGCGAGCTGACCGAGAACCGCGGCGCGAACGTGGTGGTCGATCCGGTCGGCGGCGATGCCTTCGATGATGCCGTTCGGGTGTTGGCGCCCGAGGGCAGGCTGCTGGTGATCGGGTTCGCGGGCGGCGGTATCCCGTCCGTGAAGGTGAACCGGGTGCTCTTCCGCAACATCAGCATCGTGGGCGCGGCCTGGGGCGAGTTCCTGCGCACCGACCCCTCGGCCCTGGCGCGCACCCACGCGGACCTCACCGAACTGGTCGGGAAGGGCCTGCGGCCGCTGGTCAAGGCCCGGTATCCGCTCGCCGACGCGGCCCGCGCGCTTGCGGACCTCGAGGCCGGTCAGGTGCTCGGCAAGGCGGTGCTCGTCCGCGAGTAGCGCGCTCGTGCAGCGCTGTTCAGCGCGGGATGTGGAAGTCGGTCAGACGCGCGCGTGAGTCGAGGAGGTCGGCCCAGGACCCCGTCACCGCCAGCGTGGCCATGGCGGAGGTCGGGAAGCGGTCCGCGATCCGCTCGGCGAGCGGGCCGCCCGGATCGAGCGCGAGCGCCGTGTCCGGGATGCCGGGTTCGTGACCCACGACGAGCAGGGTCCGCACGGCCGCGTCGGTGCTCGCGATCTCGCGCAGCACCTCGGCGGCGCTCGCCCCGTAGAGCGTGTCGGCGTAGCGGGCGGGAGCGTCGATGCCGCTGGCCGCGAGGGTGAGCCTGGTCCTGGTGGCGGTGGAGCAGAGCACGGCATCGACCGGGGGCTGGGTCAGGCGGATCCAGTCGCCAGCCAGCCCGGCCTCCCGTTGCCCGCGCGGCGCGAGCGGCCGCGCGTGGTCGGCCACGCCGTCGGGGTAGGCGGACTTGCCGTGCCGGAGCAGGATCAGGACCTTCGAGCGCATGTCCCGACAGTAGCGACCCGGGTGGCGGGCGGAAATTCGATTGCCCGGCGACCTGCGGTCGTGATCGGATCTCTCGGCGGGGCTCACGGCTCGGCGGCGGACGTGACGCCCTTCACATTAATTTCGTTTGGGCAATAGTTGCGTGATCGCTACTATTGCACGAGTGGCCGCTTCCCCCGAAGACCTGTATCAGGCGCTCGACGAGTTCATCATGCGGCTGCTGGGGGTGGGGGAGTCGGAGTCCATGGACAAGCTGATCGCCGTGGACCTGTCGTTCTCGCAGGTGCGAACTCTGTTCATGCTGGCGCAGCACGGCAATCCGGTTGCGATCAACGAGGTGGCCGAGCGGCTGCGCCTGTCCGTCGCGGCCGCGGGTCGCAACATCGACCAGCTGGTCAACCAGGGTCTCGTGGAGCGCCGCGAGGACCAGAAAGACCGCCGCATCAAGCGGATCTCGTTGTCGGAGGCCGGTCGTGCCATCGCCTCCGGCCACATCGACAGCAAGAAGGGCGAGTTGCGAGCGTTTGCGGCCCGCCTGTCGGACTCGGACCGTGACGGGCTGTACGAGTCGCTCAAACCCATTCTCGCGGGAGATGTTCTGCGAGCCAATTGTCAGGAGAACCCATGACGACGCCGACACCTCCGGGAGCCCCCGCGGCCTCGGACAAGATCGACGGCGCAGTTCTGAAGATCGCCAGCGTGGTGGTGATCGGTGCCATCATGTCGATCCTCGACGTGACGGTCGTGAGCGTGGCGCTGCCGACGTTCATGTCCGAGTTCAACGCGACCTACGCAACCGTCGCCTGGACCATGACCGCCTACACCCTGGCCCTGGCGACCGTCATCCCCGTGACGGGGTGGGCGGCTGACCGGTTCGGCACCAAGCGCCTCTACATGACGGCGCTGGTGCTGTTCGTCGGCGCCTCGGTGCTGTGCTCGATGGCATGGAACATCGAGTCGCTGATCGGCTTCCGGGTCCTGCAGGGCCTCGGCGGCGGCATGCTGATGCCGCTGGGTATGACGATCATGACCAAGGCCGCGGGTCCGCACCGCGTCGGCCGCGTCATGGCCGTGCTCGGCATCCCGATGATGCTCGGCCCCATCTGCGGACCGATCCTGGGTGGCTGGCTGATCGAGAGCGCCAGCTGGCACTGGATCTTCCTGATCAACCTGCCGATCGGCATCGTCGCCCTGACCGCCGCGTTCGTGCTGCTGCCCAAGGACGACCCGAGCCCGTCCGAGTCCTTCGACTTCCTCGGCATGCTGCTGCTCTCGCCCGGCCTCGCGCTGTTCCTGTTCGGCGTCTCCTCGATCCCGGAGACCGGAACCGTTGCCGCCACCCGGGTGCTGGTCCCCGCTGTGATCGGCCTGGCCCTGGTGATCGGCTTCGTGTTCCACGCGCTCCGGGCCAACCACCCGCTGATCGACCTGCGCCTGTTCCAGAACCGCAAGCTCACCATCGCGGTCATCACGTCGACGATGTTCGTGATCGCGTTCATGGGTGCCGGGCTGCTGTTCCCGAGCTACTTCCTGCAGGTTCGCGGTGAGACCACGCTGGCGGCCGGTCTGCTGCTGGCCCCGCAGGGCATCGGCGCGATGCTCACCATGCCGTTGGCGGGCACGCTCGTCGACAAGATCGGGCCCGGAAAGATCGTGTTGTGCGGCCTCTCCCTGATCGCCGTCGGCATGGCGGTGTTCACCCAGGTCGGCGCCGAGACCTCGTACGTCGTGCTCCTCGGTGCCCTGTTCGTGATGGGCCTCGGCATGGGCGGCACCATGATGCCGATCATGACGGCGGCGATGCAGACGCTGACCAACGAGACGGTTGCCCGCGGTTCGACGCTGATGAACATCGTCCAGCAGGTCGCAGGTTCGGTCGGCACCGCGACCATGTCGGTGGTGCTCACCAACCAGATGCTGTCGCGCCCGCTGGCCGGACCGGCCATCGCGGCCGGGCAGGATCCGTCGATCGCGGAGCAGATGCCGCCAGGAGCGGTGGAGCAGGGCCTGAGCGCCGCTGCGGACGCGTTCGGCAACACCTTCACGGTGGCGCTGGTGCTGCTACTGCTGACCCTGATCCCGGCGTTCTTCCTGCCGAGGAGCAAGCCCGCGGCCCCGGTCGACGCGACCCAGGTGATGGCTCACTGAGTCAGAGGACAACTCGACTCTCACGACGATGGCCCGCACTCCCGAGGGGGAGTGCGGGCCATCGTCGTGTGTGCCTCGGCCCCGATTCAGGCCGGGGTGCGGATCAGGACTCGAATCCGCCGCCACCGTTCGCGCCGCCGTCCGCGCCGCCGCCGAAGGTGGCGCCGAGCGAGCCGCTGTCGAACTGGCCACCGAACATCGAGGAGAACAGGGACGAGAAGAGGGTAGAGAAGGACATGAGTACTCCTGTCGCGTGGTGAGCGACGCCGGTCGGCGTCGAGTCCCATTGGTACGCCGGACGCCCAGCCGATCGGTGCGAGTGCCGGCGGATTAGGGGGTGAATAGGGGATCCCGATCGGGGCCGGCCTGCGGCTGCCCCGGTCTGCGTGGCATCCCCTATCCATCGGGCCGGGGGGTGGTGTTGCTGGGGCGGAATACCCCGGGGTTCCGCGCGGTTGGAAGTTCATGCAAACGCATTGAAATAGCGGACGTGTTCAATCCAGCTCGAGGAGTCACCATGCAGATCGGAATCTTCAGCGTCGGCGACGTCACGCCGGACCCCACCACGGGGCGGGCGCCGACCGAGCACGAGCGCATCAAGGCGATGACGACCATCGCCAAGCATGCGGAGGATGTGGGCCTCGACGTCTTCGCGACAGGCGAGCACCACAACCCGCCTTTCGTGCCGTCCTCCCCGACGACCATGCTCGGATTCCTCGCCGCCAAGACCGAGAATCTGATCCTGTCCACCTCGACGACCCTGATCACCACCAACGACCCGGTGAAGATCGCCGAGGACTACGCGATGCTGCAGCATCTCGCCGACGGCCGCGTCGACCTGATGATGGGCCGCGGCAACACCGCGCCCGTGTACCCCTGGTTCGGCAAGGACATTCGCGAGGGGATCCCGCTCGCGCTGGAGAACTACCAGCTGCTGCGTCGGCTGTGGGACGAGGACGTGGTGAACTGGCAGGGCCGGTTCCGCACCCCGCTGGAGGGTTTCACCTCCACCCCGCGTCCGCTCGACGGGATCGCACCCTTCGTCTGGCACGGCTCGATCCGCAGCCCCGAGATCGCCGAGATCGCCGCATTCCACGGCGACGGCTTCTTCGCGAACAACATCTTCTGGCCCAAGGAGCACTACATCGCGCTGATCAACCTGTACCGCGAGCGGTTCGAGCACTACGGGCACGGCAGCGCCGACCAGGCCATCGTCGGCCTCGGTGGGCAGGTGTTCATGCGCAAGAACTCGCAGGACGCGGTCGCGGAGTTCCGACCGTACTTCGACAACGCGCCGGTCTACGGTCACGGACCCTCGCTGGAGGAGTTCACCGAGCAGACCCCGCTGACCGTCGGCACGCCCGAGCAGGTGATCGAGAAGACGCTGGCCTTCGCGGACTATTTCGGCGACTACCAACGCCAGCTGTTTCTGGTAGACCACGCGGGCCTGCCGCTGAAGACGGTGCTCGAGCAACTCGACCTCCTCGGCTCCGAGGTCGCGCCGGTGCTGCGCCGCGAGTTCGCGGCCAGGCGCCCGGACCACGTGCCGGAGAACCCGCCGACGCATGCGAGCCTGCTGGCGCAGCGGAACGGTCGCGTCGGCACCCTCGAGGCGACGACCGATGCCGCCCACTGAACCGTCCGGCGGCGGGCGGCCGCGCAGCACAACCGAGCTGGCCGCCGACGCGTGGGAGGCGTTGTTCCGTGCCCAGGTGGCACTGATGCGGCGGTTCGAGTCGGCCGACGCGTGGGATCCGCTTGGCCGCCGCGAGTACGACGTGCTGTTCACGCTCAGCCGTCGCCCGGACACCCGGGCCCGGCTGCACGAGCTGAACCGGGAGATCCTGTTGACCCAGCCGTCGCTCAGCCGCATGGTCGAGCGACTCGAGCAGGCCGGGCTGCTCGACCGGCTGCCGGATCCGCACGACCGACGGGGCACGATCGTGGCGCTCACGGAGCAGGGGCGAGCCATGCAGCGCAGCATCGGCAGGCGGCACGCCGCGCAGATCCGGCGCCACGTCGGCACCGCACTCGACCGAGAGGAGCTCGCGGAGCTCGAGCGGTTGACGACGAAACTGCGACTGGCGCAACAGTAGTCAGGCTCGGCCCGCCAGGGCGGCCACCTCCCGCGCGCAGCCCCAGGAGAGGGTCACCCCGGCGCCGCCGTGCCCGTAACAGCAGATGATCCGGCGCGCGCCGGGCAGCGCCTCCAGGCGTACCGAGGGCCGGGTCGGACGAAGTCCGACGCCGCGGGAGAGGATCGGCGCGCCCCGCAGCTCGGGCACCAGGTCGTAGCACCGCTCGAGGATGGCGCGTTCGGTCTCGGGATCGGCGGCCGTGTCGAAGACCCCTGGCTCGGCGGTGCCGCCGCACACCACGTCCTCGAACCGGGGCACCACGTAGGCCATCCCGGCCGGGTTGTCGTCGTCGATCAGCCAGTCGGTCAGCCCGGGGTTGGCCACGCGCACCACCTGGCCGCGCAGCGGGACCAGCGGGGCGTCCCCGGTCAGTGCGGCCGACCGCAGGCCGGCCGCGACCACGATCAGCTCGCCGGTGACCTCCGCGAGGTCGTCGACCCGCCTCCTGATCACCCGCACGCCCGCGGCTTCGCACCGGCGGGACAGCCACGGCAGGTAGCGGCCCATGTCGATCACCGGGACCGTGCAGCGCACCCCGCTCGTCACGCCGGACGACAATTCCTCGCCCGGAATCACCCGATGCCCCGGCACGGCCGGGGTCCACCAGCGGTCCGGCGCAGCGGACCGCTCGAGCACCGTGCCGGCTCGCAGGGCAACGCCTGCCGAGGGGTCCGATGCGAGGCAGGCGAACACCGCCGCGGACTCGGTCGACCAGCGCAGCACGGCGTCGGCGGGTGCGGCCTCGTAGGGGAACCAGATCGCCGCGGCGACCGCGGAGGTCGTCTCCGCTATCGGATCGGCCGTCAGCACGGTGACGTCCTGGCCGGACCGTGCGAGTTCGAGCGCGCAGGTCAGCCCGATCACACCGCCGCCGATCACGGTGGCCTCGGTGCTCATGCGGAGGTGGCGGTCCGGCCGAGATCGATGACCGAGGCGGTGCCCTGGGCGGCGGCGCAGAGCACCGGCCCGTTCTCGGTGTCCGCATAGATCTCGCAGCGGCACAGTGCCTGCCTGCGGCCCGAGCTCACCGCCGTCGCCTCCGCGCGCAATGCGGTACCCATCGCGGGACGGAGGTAGGTGATGCTGAACCCGGAGGTCACGATGCTCGGGCCGAGCACGCTGCCCGCCGCGAAGGTGAGCGCGTTGTCCGCCGCGTAGGACAGCACACCGCCGTGCACGAACCCGTGCTGCTGCAGCAGTTCCGGCCGGATCGGGATCGTGAGGGTGGCGGCGCCGTCGGTGAAGGCGGTCAACCGGGCGCCGACCAGCGTGCTGAACGGCTGCGCGGCCAGGGTTTCCGCGGCCTCGTCGAGAGAAAGGGTCACGAGCAATCACTCCCGGTGTCGGTGACGAATCACATGTGGTGCGTGAATGCGATGGTGCCACGTCGACGGCTCCCCGGTTCGCCGGGAAAGGTCGGGGAAAACCCGCATCCCGCGCACCGGCGAGGCACACGGACGGTGTCGGTGACCCGCGTTACCGTCGTAGGGACGCCACACCGGAAGACGGAAGAAGGCGCAAGATGGGCACTGTATCCGGTCCCACACACCAGCCAGGCGAGCCCGTGGATTCGGGTGACTCGGAGCACGCCGGGGAATGGCACTTCTATGCGGTGGTCGGAACCACCGTTCAGGGTAGGCACACCCTCGCCAGGTTCGGACCGCGGCCGACCGCGCTCGACGCGCTCAGGCTCGCGATCCACGCCGTCAACCACACGGCGTTCTCGCTGCTCGAGCAGGGTGTGAACGGCGACCCGTGTGCGGACATCCGCCTGCTGGAGCGGCTACCGATCACGGAGTTCACCATCGAACGCCACCACCGCACGACGCGGGTGGCCGATCGGCGCTGGGCGCTGACCGGGCGAAAGCACCATCGGAAGACCAGCAGGCGAGACCGACCCGCGGTGGCCTGAGGGCGCGGTCGACGCCCGTCACCTCAGGAGCGGGCGAGGTGGAACCAGCGGGGGTTCCCCCGCCGGACCGGTCGCGGCAGCAGCCCGGCGTCCGCGACATCGGAGATCAGCCGCCAGCCGGCGAACGTGCGCTCCACCTCGGCGCGGTCCGTGCCGCGGGGGAGTGGTCCCCGTCGGCCGGGGCCGAAAGCGAACATGAGCAGGCTCGCCCCTGGCTCGGTGATCCGGGTGAGCTCGTCGGCGTAGTGGGCCCGCTCGCCTGCGGTGAGACCGTGAAAGCACCCGATGTCGAGCACGAATCGATATCCGCGGCCGACCGACTTCTCGAGTTCGGTGACATCGCCGAGCACGAACGTTGCCTCGACCCCGGCCTTCTCGGCCCGCGCCCGGGCGCGGGTCACCGCCAGCGGCACGGCGTCGATCCCGGTCACCCGCCAGCCGCGGCGGGCCATTTCGATGGTGTGGGAGCCGGTACCGCACCCCGCGTCGAGGGCCTTCCCCGGCGGGGCCGGCGGCGCGTCCTGGCCGTCGAGCAACGCGGTCAGCTGCGCGCCGATCGACTGGCCCGCCCACTCCCACGGCGTGAGGCCGAGCCGGTAGGCCAGCCGGTACCAGGTGATCACGCCCGCCCTCTCGGATGTCCCCACGCGTCGACGATCGGCACGGCGGGTTCGATTCTGGGTTCGGCCATCGCGGATCCTCTCGCCGGTGCCAGTGTGCTCCCCGGAAAATCGGTCTGTCCAGGGTCGACGGTCGCGCCCGCGGTCGCCATCGGGTCCTGGTGCGTGCAGCAGGATGCTGTCAGAAAACAAGAACGTGTTCTATATTTGGGGTGAGTGTCCGCATAGTCGCGGCGCCGTCTTCGCGTGCCGCACGTTGCGCACGATCCGCCGATCAATGGGAGTTCCCGACATGTACGAGTGGTCTGACACCGACCTGATGTTCCGCGACGCCCTGCGTGGCTTCATCGAGAAGGAGATCAAGCCGCACGTCGACAAGCTCGAGAGCGGCGAGCTGCCCCCGTTCGAGATCATCCGGAAGATGTACTCGACCTTCGGCATGGACGAGATGGCGAGCGAGGCGCTCGAGAAGGCCTTCGCGAAGGAGGAGGCGCGCGAGCGCGGCGAGACCGTCCCCGAGTCCGGCGAGAAGGGCGGCGGCTTCAGCGGCGCAGGCAGCATGGGCGTCATCCTCAACAGCGAACTCGCGGGCGTGAGCCTCGGCCTGGTCGCGTCGATGGGCGTGAGCCTCGGCCTGACGGTCGGCACGCTGCGCAGCCGCGGCACGCTGGCGCAGAAGAAGCGCTGGCTGCCCGAGCTCGTCACGATGGAGAAGGTCGGCGCGTGGGCGATCACCGAGCCCGACTCCGGCTCGGACGCGTTCGGCGGCATGAAGTCCTACGTCCGCCGCGACGGCGAGGACTACATCCTCAACGGCCAGAAGACCTTCATCACCAACGGCCCGTACGCCGACGTGACCATCGTCTACGCCAAGCTCGACGAGGGCGACTCCTCTGTGGACCGCCGCGACCGCAAGGTGCTGGGCTTCGTGCTCGACAAGGGCATGGAGGGCTTCACCCAGAGCCCGGCGTTCAAGAAGATGGGCATGAACTCCTCGCCCACCGGCGAGCTGTTCTTCGACAACGTGCGGATCAGCAAGGACCGGCTGCTCGGCGAGACCGAGAACCCCGCCAAGGGCGACGGCAAGGAGAGCGCCAAGGAGTCCTTCGCGGCCGAGCGCATCGGCATCGCCTCCCTCGCGCTGGGCATCATCAACGAGTGCCACCGGCTGTGCATCGACTACGCCAAGACCCGCAAGCTGTGGGGCAAGGAGATCGCTCAGTTCCAGCTCATCCAGCTCAAGCTGGCCGAGATGGAGGTCGCCCGGATCAATGTGCAGAACATGGTGTTCAACGCGATCGAGCGCACCGCCGCAGGCAACAAGGTGACCCTCGCCGAGGCATCGGCGATGAAGCTGTACTCCTCGCGTGCTGCCACCGAGGTCGCCATGGAGGCCGTCCAGCTGTTCGGCGGCAACGGCTACATGGCCGAGTACAAGGTGGAACAGCTCGCGCGCGACGCGAAGTCGCTGATGATCTACGCGGGTAGCAACGAGATCCAGGTGACGCACATCGCGAAGGGCCTGCTCAGCGCCTGACCCAGCGCAGCGACGGCGAGCACTCGCCGATTCTTCCTCGCCGCCGTCACCCATCTCGGTGGCGGCGACGAGGCCGTCAGGCCGTCAGTTGGTAGAAGCGCCAGAACCCGAAGCCGTCGATCGGGAGTATCTCGAATCCGGTGAATCCCGCCTCGAATGCATAGCCGCGCAGCGTGTCCGGGCGCATGACAGTTCCGGTGGCGGCGGTGGGCCGGTGGCTCATCCCGTCCGGCAGACAGATGAGCAGGCTGAAGCCGTACATCAGTCGCTCGGTCTCGTCGCCAGGAGGGTCGAACGAGTCGGCGACCGCCTCGTCCATGATGACGACGCGGCCCCCGGGGACCAGCGACCGCCTGGCCGCGGTGAGCACCCCGACGGGGTCGGGCATGTCGTGCACGCACTCGAAGGCGAACACACAGTGGAAGGCGGACGCGGGTAGCCGGGCCGCATCGCCGCAGTGGAAGGCGACGCGGGAAGCGACATCCGGGTTCGCGTCGCCGTTGCTCGAGGCCAGCCGTGCCGAGGCCGCGTCGATGTCGAACCCGTCCACGGTGGCCGCCGGGTACGCCCGGGCGAGTGCGATCGTCGACCAGCCGCCGCCACAGCCCAGGTCGGCGATCCGGGTGCCCGGCTCGCGAAGAAGCGCGTCCAGGTCGGGAACCGATCGCAGGGCGTCCGGCAGGGCCCGCTCGTACCAGGGTCGGTTCATCTCGGCCTGCGACTCGCGGGCGTCGGCCCCGTACTGCGCCCAGCCGACCCCGCCGCCGGAGCGATACGCCTCGAGCAGCGCGGGCATCTGTTCGGCCGCGGCGCAGAGCATCCGGGCCAGCGGCGCGAGATGGGCGAGGCTGGACCCGTCGGTGAGCACCTCCGCCGCCGCAGGCGGCAACGTGAATCGTCGGGGTCCGACGGAATCCACCTCGATCAGACCGGTGACGGCCTGTTGCTCCAGCCATTCCCGCGCGTACCGAGGGTGGGTGTCGGTGCGGGCGGCGAGTTCTTCCGGCGTCGCCGGGCCGTCGACCCGCAGACTCCGGTACCAGCCGAGGCGGTCGCCGAGGTGGATCGACAGCAGATCGACGGTGCCGAGTGCGGCCTCGACGAGGCGTTGGGCGAGAGCGTCGGCCTCGGCAACCGGTTGCGTTGTGGACATGAGCCCTCTCCCGCTTCTCGGAGACGACGGATGCGTCCCTTCCGGACCATCGTCGTCCGAGCGTGGCGGGCTGTCACGGTTCGTTCGCCGGGTGAAACACGAGGCGGAGGCGCGATCAGCCCGTGGCGTCGGTGCGCGCGAGCTCCTCGACCCGGCGACGCAGGGTGGACTCGGTGTGTTTGATGGCCGTTCCGACGATCGGCTCGACGATCTTCGCGAGCACCTTGCCCGCGAGCCCGCCCGGCAGCGAGTACTCGAAGTCCACCGTCATCTCGGTGCTGTCGTCGCTCGCCGGGGCGAATCGCCACGTCGACGAGTTCGAGATCCCGTCGACCGATGCCAGGGTGATCAACCGGTCCTGTTCCCACTCGGTGATCGTGACCCTGGAGTTCAGGGCCTTGGGGCCGAGCTGCATGGTGGCATCGAAGGTCGCCCCGAGTCCCTGGGTCTGCTCGCCGACCGGCTCGAACCGGGTCACCCCGAACATCCACGCGGGCACATTCTTGTAGTCGTCCACATAGGCGAAGCCGGCGCGCACCGGAGCCTTTGCGATCGCGGTGATGTGAATGGTGCCCATGTCTCTCCTAGTACTGACGTCGGCCCTGATGGCCATACGTAGACGGTACTAGCTTTCACAGTTACTTGGACAAGGGTTCGGCTGCGAGTTCCATCGGCTTCATTACAGTTGGAGGCATGCAGCAGCGTGAACGGGACGGCCGGGGCAGGCCGCTCAACGCGCGCCCCCGCGACGGGTTGGGGAGGCCGTTGCCGCGCGGCGCCGAGGGTGTCGCGCGGGTGCCGGAGGAGGTCCTGCTGACGCCTGCGGATGCGATTGCCGAGGCCCAGCGCCTGCTGGACGAGGGCATGCCGTTCCATGCACACGAGGTGCTCGAGGGTTCGTGGAAAGCGGCGCCGGATTCCGAACGCGAGCTCTGGCAGGGGCTTGCGCAGCTCGCGGTGGGTCTGACGCATCTGTTGCGAGGCAATATCGTTGGCGCCCAGTCGCTGCTGCGTCGCGGCCAGGACCGGATCCGCGGGTTCGAGACGGGCGCTCCGCACGGTCTCGACGTCACCGGCCTGGTGGCCTGGTCGCAGGGCGTGCTGGACGGGCTGGCGGGCGCGGGTTCGGAGATGCCGGTGCCGAGCACACCGCGGCTGCTGCGCCGGGGGTGCTGACCGGGTCGCCCGGCTGGTGCGCGGGTCCGCGCGCTCAGCGCGCAGACCCGCGCGTGTCGATCAGGGGAAGGTACTGCCGACGAAGTGGTCGCCGGTGCTGCTGCCGACGAACTCTCCGTCCGTGACAGTCTCAGCGGGGCCGACGAGGCCCAGCAGGGTGGCGATCAACGCGCTCAGGTTCATTGGCTTCGACTCCTGGTGATTTCTGATGTGCTGGGGACGCGCCCTCAGACCGGGCGCCCGTCCAGTTCTACCGCACCCGTATTGGACGCGGGTTCGATTCGGAGATGAACCTTCGTCCTCATTGAACTCGGGCGAAACGCGTTGCGGTGAAGTATGTTCCGGTCTTCGTGGGGCCGGACGGCACTGTGGGGGCTGTCGGTGTTCGACAGCCCCCACAGTGCGTTTGCGTGACTACTCGCTCGAGCCGCCCGTGGCGCCCGTGCCCTCGGAGGATCCGAGAATGCCGAACACGGTGCTGAGCGCGCCGAACAGGGTGGACAGTTCAGACGAAGAAGGCATTTGTTCTCCTGTGTGTTCTCATCGGTGGCAATGCGCCGAGGGTTGCGCGCGTGCAGTATTTCTACCGGATGAGGTATCGATCTGGTCACAAAATGACATCCTCGTGATCTACATCTCAATCCGCCCGATTCGACGACCGCCCCCCTGGGGTTGAGGTATCAGCTGCCGATGGCGAGCTGAAGGCCGAACGGCAGGCCGATCACGGTGCCGATGAAGATGTTGTTCGCCAGGGCGAGATTGAACAGGGCGCCTAAGTCGATCGGGGGCATGTTGGGGTCTCCTTGTGTGGGTGGAGTGGTGTGCGTCCCTGGGCGGGCGCGCACCAGTTGTACCGCACGCGATGCCACTTCGGGGCGGAATCGCCGAACCGGATGTACGTCGAAATGTGCTGTTGCACAAGGTAGTTCAGTGATCTAATGAATGGTGGGCTTGGCGGTCGGCGACGTCGGGCTGGGTGGTCCGGCCATCGTGCGTTTTCGGCCACGGCGGGGACCATCGGAAGCGGACTGGACGCCCGCCCGCATTTCCGAGCATCAAACCTCATCGGGGCCTGTGGGGTGTGAAAACCGCGAGGAAATTTCTTCTGGGATCCGATGCCCGGCCTGTTATGGCAATAACAAGCAAGCGTGCTTGATTTTTATGGCTCGCGGTGTGATGCTGGTCGCAGCACTTCTCAAGGGAGCATTCATGGCCGATCTGGGTACCACCATCGGGGACCTGCGGGTGGAGGGTGATCAGCTCGACGCGCTGGTCGCGAGCCTGACCGACGAACAATGGGCGGGCCCGACGCCCGCCAAGGGCTGGTCGATCGCCCACCAGATAGGGCACCTGGCCTGGACCGACCGCGCCTCACTGATGGCGGTCACCGATCCCGAGGGCTTCGCCGAGTCGCTGGCCGAGGCATGGAAGAACCCCCTCGGTTTCGTCGACGAGGCCGCCGAGATCGAGGCCGCCAGGCCGCCCGCCGAACTGTTGACGGACTGGCGCACCGGTCGGTCCGCACTGGCCGAAGCGCTCGCCGCGGTGCCGAGCGGTACCAAGCTGCCCTGGTACGGCCCGCCGATGAGTGCGATGTCGATGGCCACCGCCCGGCTGATGGAGACCTGGGCGCATGGGCAGGACGTCGCGGCGGCGCTCGGCGTCGACTTCCCGCCGACCAACCGCCTGCGCAGCATCGCGCATCTCGGTGTGCGTACCCGTGACTTCGCGTACGCAGTGAACGAACTGACCCCGCCTGCGGAGGAGTTTCGGTTCGAGTTGACGGCCCCTGAGGGCGACGAGGTCTGGACCTGGGGCCCCGAAGACGCGGCGCAGCGCGTCACCGGCCCCGCCGCGGACTTCTGCCTGTTGGTCACCCAGCGAGCGAACCCGGCGGACCTGGACCTGACCGCGGTGGGACCCGATGCCACCGCGTGGATCGCAATCGCCCAGGTCTTCGCCGGTCCTCCCGGCGCGGGCCGTGACCCGAAGGTGGACGCATGACAAACCCGGTCCGGATCGGAAACTGTTCCGGCTTCTACGGAGACCGCATCTCGGCGATGCGCGAGATGCTCGAGGGCGGCGAACTCGACTACCTCACCGGCGACTACCTCGCCGAGCTGACGATGCTGATCCTCGGTCGCGACCGGATGAAGGATCCCTCCCGGGGCTATGCCAAGACGTTCCTCCGCCAGGCCGAGGACTGCCTGGGGTTGGCGCTGGACAAGGGCGTCAAGATCGTCGCCAACGCGGGCGGGCTGAATCCGGCCGGGCTGGCGCAGGCGCTGCGTGAGGTGAACGAGCGGCTCGGTCTCGGCGCGGTCATCGCCCATGTCGAGGGTGATGACCTGATCGCCAGGGCGGCGGAGCTGGGGCTCACCGGTGCGCCGGGCGCGCCGGCCCCGCTGACCGCCAACGCCTATCTCGGCGCATGGGGAATCGTCGAATGCCTCGGCGCGGGGGCGGACGTCGTGGTCACCGGCCGGGTCACCGACGCGTCGGTGATCGTCGGACCAGCAGCGGCGCACTTCGGCTGGGAGCGAACGGATTTCGACCAGCTGGCCGGAGCCGTCGCGGCCGGGCACGTGATCGAGTGCGGCACGCAGGCGACCGGGGGCAACTACTCCTTCTTCACCGAGATCGCCGACCTGGGTCGACCCGGATTCCCGATCGCGGAGATCCACGCGGACGGATCCTCGGTCATCACCAAGCACGCGGGGACCGGGGGTGCGGTCAGCGTCGGCACCGTCACCGCTCAGCTGCTCTACGAGATCACCGGCGGCCGCTACGCAGGACCGGACGTCACCACCCGGATGGACTCCCTCGAACTCTCCTCCGACGGACCCGACCGGGTCCGCATCAGCGGGGTGCGGGGTGAGGCGCCGCCGCCCACGCTGAAGGTCTCCCTCAACGCGCTGGCCGGGTTCCGCAACGAGTTCACGATGATCCTCACCGGTCTGGACATCGAGGCGAAGGCAGAGCTCGCCCGCACGCAGTTCGAGGCGTGGATGACCACCAAGCCGGCCGAGATGACGTGGACCCTCGCGCGCACCGATCACCCGGACGCGGACACCGAGGAGACGGCGAGCGCGTTGCTGCGCTGCGTCGTCCGCGATCCTGATCCGAATGTCGTCGGTCGAGCCTTCTCGTCCGTGTCGGTCGAGCTCGCGCTCGCCAGCTACCCGGGCTTCAGTCTGACCGCGCCGCCGTCGAACGGACAGCCGTACGCCGTGTTCACCCCCGGCTACGTCGACGCCGCCGAGGTGCCGCACACCGCGGTCCTGCCCGACGGCACCAGGATCCCGATCGCCCCGAGCGGGCCGACTCTGGAACTGGCCACGGTGGCCGATCCCGAACTGCCGCAAGCGTTGCCGACGACGCCGACGATCCGAGTCCCGCTCGGTGTGATCGCGGCCGCCCGCAGTGGCGACAAGGGTGGCAACGCGAACGTCGGAGTCTGGGTTCGCACCGACGAACAGTGGCGCTGGCTGGCCAACACGCTCACGGTCGAGGAGCTCGGGCGGCTGCTCCCTGAGGCGGCGGGGCTGCCGGTGACCCGCCACCTGTTCCCGAAGCTGCGCGCGGTGAACTTCGTCATCGAGGGCATCCTCGGGGCGGGCGTCGCCTCGCAGGCCCGATTCGATCCGCAGGCCAAGGGCCTCGGGGAGTGGCTGCGTGCCAGGCACATCGACATTCCGGGAGAACTTCTGCTCGGTAGCGAGCCCCTGGGAGGAACACTGTGAGCGTGTGGACCACCGACGAGCGAAAGGCGTTGCGCGAGACGGTTCGCCGCTTCGCCGAGCAGGACGTGCTGCCGCACCTCGACGAGTGGGAGCGACACGGCGAGCTGCCGCGGGAGCTGCACAAGAAGGCGGGCGCGCTGGGGCTGCTCGGCGCCGGGTTCCCCGAGTCGGTCGGCGGGTCCGGCGGCGACCTCGTCGACGCCGTGACCATCTGCGAGGAGATGCACTACGCGGGCGGGTCGGGTGGCCTGTTCGCCTCCCTGTTCACCTCGGGCATCGCGTTGCCGCACCTCGTCGCCGCAGACGACCAACGGCAGATCGACCGCTGGGTGCGGCCGACCCTCGCGGGCGAGCTGATCGGCTCGCTGGCGATCACCGAGCCCGGTGGCGGCTCTGATGTGGGGCACCTGCGGACCAAGGCGATTCGGGACGGCGACCACTTCGTCGTCAACGGGGCCAAGACGTTCATCACCTCCGGCTGCCGCGCCGACTTCGTGGTCACCGCCGTCCGCACCGGCGGGGAAGGGGCGGCCGGAGTGTCGCTCCTCGTCATCGAGAAGGGCACACCCGGATTCGAGGTGACACGCAAGCTCGAGAAGATGGGCTGGCTGGCCTCCGACACCGCCGAGCTGTCCTTCGTGGACGCCCGGGTTCCGGCGGAGAACCTGGTCGGCGCCGAGAACAGCGGGTTCCAGCAGATCGCGCAGGCCTTCCTCACCGAACGGATCGCGCTTGCCGCCCAGGCCTACTCGAGCGCCCAGCGATGCCTGGACCTGACCCTGCGATGGTGCCGGGACCGGGAGACGTTCGGCAGGCCGTTGATCAGCAGGCAGTCGGTGCAGAACACCGTCACCGAGATGGCTCGCCGGGTCGACGTGGCGCGGGTGTACACCCGCGCGCTCGTCGAGCGCTCGCTGGAATCGGATCAGGATTTCATCGCCGAGGTCTGCTTCGCGAAGAACACCGCCGTGGAGGCGGGCGAGTGGGTGGCGAATCAGGCGGTGCAGTTGTTCGGCGGGCTCGGCTACATGCGCGAAAGCGAAGTCGAAAGGCAATACCGGGACATGCGAATCCTGGGGATCGGCGGTGGCACCACCGAGATCCTGACCGGGTTGGCGGCAAAGCGATTGGGGTATCAGTCATGACGGTTCTCAGGTCCACCCTCGACACCGGGTCGGAGGTGTACGCGACCGCGGTGGAGACGATGAACGCCAAACTCGCCGAGCTCGAGACCGAGCACGCCAAGGCGCTGGCAGGCGGCGGCGAGAAGTACGTGGAGCGGCACCACAAGCGAGGCAAGCTGCTCGCCCGTGAGCGGATCGAGCTGCTGATCGATGCGGATTCGCCGTTCCTGGAGCTGTGCCCGCTCGCGGCATGGGGAAGCGACTTCCCGGTCGGCGCGAGCACCGTGGTTGGCATCGGCGTCGTGGAGGGGATCGAGTGCCTGATCGTCGCGAACGACCCGACCGTCCGCGGCGGCACCAGCAACCCATGGACGCTGCGGAAGGGCTTCCGGGCCAACGACATCGCGATGCAGAACCGCCTGCCGGTGATCTCGCTCGTCGAGTCCGGTGGCGCGGACCTGCCGACCCAGAAGGAGGTGTTCATCCCGGGCGGACGGATGTTCCGCGACCTAACCCAGCTCTCCGCGGCCGGGATCCCCACGATCGCCCTGGTGTTCGGTAACTCCACCGCGGGTGGTGCCTACATTCCGGGCATGTCCGATCACGTGGTGATGATCAAGGAGCGCTCCAAGGTGTTCCTCGCCGGCCCACCGCTGGTGAAGATGGCCACCGGCGAGGAGTCGGACGACGAGTCGCTCGGCGGCGCCGAGATGCACGCGCGCAAGTCGGGCCTGGCCGACTACTTCGCCGTCGACGAGCAGGACGCGATCCGCATCGGCCGAAGCATCGTCAAGCGGCTGAACTGGAAGAAGGAGGGACCGGCGCCCCGGGCCGAGGTGATCGAGCCGCTGGCGGACCCGGAGGAACTCCTCGGCATCGTCCCCGCGGACCTGAAGATCCCGTTCGACCCGCGCGAGGTGATCGCCCGCATCGTCGACGGATCCGATTTCGACGAGTTCAAGCCGATGTACGGCTCCTCGCTGGTCACCGGGTGGGCGGAGCTGCACGGCTATCCGGTCGGCATCCTCGCGAACGCCCGGGGCGTGCTCTTCAGTGAGGAGTCCCAGAAGGCCACCCAGTTCATCCAGTTGGCGAACCGCTCCAACACCCCTCTGCTGTTCCTGCACAACACGACCGGGTACATGGTCGGCAAGGAGTACGAGGAGGGCGGGATGATCAAGCACGGCTCGATGATGATCAACGCCGTCGCGAACTCGAAGGTGCCGCACATCTCGATCCTGCTCGGCGCCTCCTACGGGGCCGGCCACTACGGAATGTGCGGCCGGGCCTTCGATCCCCGATTCCTGTTCGCTTGGCCGAGTTCGAAGTCCGCGGTCATGGGCGGCGCACAGTTGGCAGGCGTCATCTCCATCGTCAGCAGGGCCTCCGCGGAGGCCCGTGGACAGGCGTTCGACGAGGAAGCCGATGCCGGCATCCGCGCCATGATCGAGAACCAGATCGAGGCCGAATCGCTGCCGATGTTCCTGTCCGGTCGGCTGTACGACGACGGCGTCATCGATCCGCGTGACACCCGCACGGTGGTGGGAATGTGCCTGTCGGCCATTGCCTCCGCCCCGATCCAAGGCACCGAGAACTTCGGCGTCTTCCGCATGTGAGGCAGACCGTGATGACTTCCCCTAACGCTTCGCTCAGACCGGCGATCCGGTCCGTTTTGGTGGCAAACCGCGGCGAGATCGCGCGGCGGGTGTTCGCGACCGCGCGTCGGACCGGCGTCGGCACCGTCGCGGTGTTCTCCGACGCAGACGCGGCAAGCCCGCACGTGGCCGAGGCCGACGCGGCGATCCGGCTCCCGGGCAACACCCCGGCCGAGACCTACCTTCGGGCCGACCTCATCATCGACGCGACGCGTGCCGCGGGCGCTGACGCGATCCACCCCGGTTACGGATTCCTCTCGGAGAACGCGGGATTCGCGCAGGCGGTCGAAGACGCGGGACTGACCTGGGTCGGCCCGCCGGTGAAGGCCATCGAGTCGATGGGCTCCAAGGTCGAGTCCAAGAAGCTGATGGACGCCGCGGGCGTTCCCGTCCTGGCCGAGCTCGCGCCCGACGAGGTCACCGAGGCGCACCTGCCGGTGCTGATCAAGGCGTCGGCCGGTGGCGGCGGACGCGGCATGCGCGTGGTGCGCGAGTTGTCTTCGTTGGCAGGCGAACTGGAGGCGGCCCGGCGCGAGGCACAATCCGCCTTCGGTGATCCGACGGTGTTCTGCGAGCGCTACCTCGAGACCGGCAGGCACATCGAGGTCCAGGTGATGGCCGACAAGCACGGCACGGTGTGGGCGGTCGGCGAGCGTGAGTGCTCCATCCAGCGCAGGCACCAGAAGGTGGTGGAGGAGGCCCCGTCGCCGCTGGTCGAGCGGACCCCCGGCATGCGTGAGCGGCTCTTCGAGGCATCGCGGCTGGCGGCGAACGCCATCGGCTACGAGGGCGCGGGCACCGTCGAGTTCCTGGCGGACGAGCGCGGCGAGTTCTTCTTCCTCGAGATGAACACCCGGCTACAGGTCGAGCATCCGGTCACCGAGTGCACCACCGGACTCGACCTGGTGGACCTGCAGCTGCAGGTCGCCGCGGGCGTCGCGCTGCCTGCCGAACCCCCGGCGCTGCGCGGGCACTCGATCGAGGTCCGGCTCTACGCCGAGGACCCGGCGAAGAACTGGCAGCCGCAGAGCGGGACCGTCCACCGCATCGAACTCCCCGGCACGGTGGAGGAATTCGCGGTCCTGGACCGGCAGGGCGTGCGACTGGACTCCGGCGTGGTGGCCGGCTCGGTCGTCGGGGTGCACTACGACCCGATGCTCGCCAAGGTCATCTCCTTTGCGCCGACCCGCGGACAGGCCGCGCAGCTGCTCGCCTCGACGCTGGCCCGCACCGCGCTGCACGGCCTGCGGACGAACCGCGATCTGCTGGTGAACATCCTCCGTCACCCGGCCTTCCTGGCCGGGGACACCGACACCGCGTTCTTCGACACCCACGGGCTCGACACCCTGGCGCGGCCGCTGGCCGGTCCGGATGCCGAGGCGGTGTCCGCGCTGGCGGCGGCGTTGGCCGATGCCGCGGCGAACCGGGCGGCGGCGCGCGTCGACGGCCGGATCCCGAGCGGGTGGCGGAACCTGACGTCGCAGCCGCAGCTCAAGCAGTACACCAGCGCGTCGGGGGAGTACGACATCCGATACCTGCTCGGGCGCGGTGGCCTTCGCGCCGAGGGCTTCGAGCACGTCTCGCTTGTGTCGTCGAACCCGGACGTGGTGGTGCTGGAGGTGGCAGGCTTGCGCCGGACCTTCGACGTCGCCCGGTACGGCGACGAGGTGTTCGTCGACTCGCCGCTCGGACCCGTCGCCCTGACCGCGACCCCGCGGTTCGTGGATCCGGCGACGATCGTCGCGGCGGGTTCGCTGCTCGCTCCGATGCCGGGCGCGGTCATCCGCCTCGGTGCCGCGCAGGGTGATTCGGTCACCCTCGGCCAGCCGATCGTCTGGCTCGAGGCGATGAAGATGGAGCACACCATCACCGCTCCCGCGTCGGGTGTGCTCGTGGAGCTCCCGGTTTCGGTCGGCCAGCAGGTCGACGTCGGGTCTGTCCTTGCCATTGTTGAACCTGAAGAGACGGAAGAGGAATCGGCATGAGTTTTATCGAGAGCGACGAGCAGAAGGCACTGCGCGCGGCGGTGTCCAAGCTCGGCGAGCGCTTCAACTACGTCGACTACGTGCTGCCGCGGTCGCGCAGGGGCGAGCCGCTGACCGAGCTGTGGAACGAGGCGGGCAAGCTCGGCTTCCTCGGGGTCAACCTGCCGGAGGAGTACGGCGGCGGGGGAGCAGGCATCTACGAGCTCGCCCTGGTGCAGGAGGAGCTGGCCGCGCACGGCGCGGGGCTGCTGCTCGTCGTGGTCTCGCCCGCGATCTGCGGCACCATCATCGGCAAGTACGGCACCGATGAGCAGAAGCAGCAGTGGCTTCCCGGCCTGGCCGACGGCAGCAAGATCATGGCGTTCGGGATCACCGAGGCCGATGCGGGTTCCAACTCGCACCAGATCTCGACCACCGCCCGCCGCGACGGCGCCGACTGGATCCTGACCGGGAGCAAGATCTTCATCTCGGGTGTGGACCAGGCGGACGCGGTGCTGATCGTGGCGCGGACCGAGGACCACAAGACCGGCAAGCTCAAGCCCGCGCTGTTCATCGTGCCGACCGATACCGAGAACTTCGTCAAGACGCCGATGGAAATGGACATCATCGAGCCGGACCACCAGTTCACGCTGTTCCTCGACGAGGTCCGGGTGCCGGGTGAGGCGTTGGTCGGATCGGAGGACGCCGCACTCATGCAGCTGTTCGCCGGCCTGAACCCGGAGCGGATCCTCGGTGCGTCGATGGCGATCGGCGTCGGCCGGTACGCGATCGAAGCCGCGGTGAAGTACGCGAAGGAGCGCACCGTCTGGAAGACCCCGATCGGGGCGCACCAGGGCGTCGCACATCCGCTCGCCCAGGCGAAGATCGAGCTCGAGCTTGCCAAGGTGATGATGCAGAAGGCCGCGTTCCTCTACGACAGCGGCGACGACTTCGGCGCGGCCGAGGCCGCGAACATGGCGAAGTACGCGGCGGCAGAGGCCAGCATCAAGGCGCTCGACCAGGCCATCCAGACCCACGGTGGCGCCGGGCTGAGCAAGGAGTACGGACTTGCCGCCATGCTCGGGGCCGCCCGGATCGCGCGGGTGGCGCCGGTGAGCCGGGAGATGATCCTCAACTTCGTCTCCCAGCACTCGCTCGGGCTGCCGAGGTCGTACTGACCATGACGGTTCCCGAGACGAGCGCGCCCTACGTCCGCTCCGAGGTCGCGGGCGGGTTCGCCACCGTCACCCTGGACTCGCCGCACAACCGCAACGCGATCTCCTCGCGGTTGGTCGGCGAACTCCGGCAGGCGCTGGCGGACGCGGCGGCCGACGACTCGGTCCGCGCGGTGGTGCTCACCCACACCGGCGGCACCTTCTGCGCGGGCGCGGACCTGTCGGAGGCGGGCGGAGCATCGGATGCCGACCCGGCGGAGCTGGCGGCGGGGCGCACGGCCCAGATGACCGGGCTGCTGCGGGAGTTCCTCGAACTGCCGAAGCCGATCGTCGCCCGCATCGACGGCCACGTCCGTGCCGGCGGCATGGGGCTGGTCGGCGCGTGCGACATCGCGATCGCCGGTCCGTCGAGCACCTTCGCGCTCACCGAGGCGCGGCTCGGGCTGGCGGCGTCGATCATCTCGCTCACGGTGCTGCCCAGGATGACCTCCCGAGCGGCGGGCCGGTACTTCCTGACCGGCGAGAAGTTCGGTCCGGTCGAGGCCGAACGCCTCGGCCTGATCACCATCGCGGCGGAGGACGCCTCGGTGACCGTCGCGGAGATCTGCGCGGAGCTCGCGCTGGCGTCCCCGCAGGGACTGGCCGAGTCGAAGCGGCTGACCACCGCGCGGATGCTCGCCGACTTCGACCGTTACGGTGAGGAGCTCGCCGCCCAGTCGGCGAGACTGTTCGGATCGCCGGAGGCCGTCGAGGGCATGACCGCCTTCTTCCAGCGCCGCCGGCCTGCCTGGGCACCGAGCGAATAGCAGGGACGTCGAGGAGTAAGTGGTGGCCGGATACGACAGGACCCGCGCTCGAGGAGTCGAGCGCGGGTCCTGTCGGGTGTTACGAAAAGGCGATCAGGCCTTGGGGTTGACGAGCCCGTCGACGGAACCGACGAGGGTGCCCAGTCCACCGGTGAGGTCGCCGATCGCGCCGGCGAAGGTGCTGATGGCGTCGAATGCGGAAGCGAATTCTGCAGAACCCATGATGTGCTCCTTGGTTGTGTTCGGTGATTCTCATAGGGGCGCATCAGGTGCACCGGGAACCTTCGTACCGGCAGGTAACGGCTGAGGCAAGGCCTTTGTGGCGAAGATAACGTAAAGATAACGGGAATTTACATTGGGGGCGGGAGGTGCCGAATGCGTGAACCGCAGCAGGATCGAAGCCGGCTGACGCGGCAGCGGTTGCTCGAGGCGACCATCGATTGCCTGGCCGACCAGGGCTGGGCCGCGACCACGGTCGGTGTGGTCGCCAAGCGCGCGGGGGTCTCCCGCGGCGCCGCCCAGCACCATTTCCCGACGCGCGAGGACCTGATCACGGCCGCGCTCGAGTTCATGTTCGACAGCCGGATGGAGGCCGCCCGACTGGAGGCCACCGGCCTGCCCGCCGGGCCGGGTCGCACCGAGGCGATCGTCACCCGGCTCGTGGAGTACTACACCGGCACCCTGTTCAAGGCGGCCCTGCAGGTGTGGACCGCCGCCGCCTCGGATCCGGCACTGCGGGAGCGGGTGCTGCCGCTGGAGGAGAAGTTCGGCCGGGTCGCGCACCGGACGGCCGTCGCCATGCTCGGGGTGGAGGACGGCGACCTCATCGCGCACCGGTGGGTGCAGCTCACGCTCGACCTGGCGCGCGGGCTTGGCCTGGCCGATGTCCTCACCGACGACTCCAAACGGCGGGCCGAGCTGATCAAGCAGTGGGCCGCGGATCTCGATTCGGTCCTGCACCGCAGGCGGTCGGGGGACCCGGAGCCGGTGGCCCTGTTGTGACCCGGGGCGGGCCGTTACCACCGATCGACTCGCTTTGACCTGAAGGCGCGCCGCCGGGTATCGTTGTGGGTCGTGCCCGGCCTGCCCGGGTCGATTTGTGTGCCTAGCAAGGTAAGGCCGCGCGCGCGCTCTCCTCAGAGACGAGCATTCGGCTGCCTGTGTGGGGGTATGCGACACGCCCGACCTCGGGGTCGAGGGACGGGTGAGGAGCAGCGTTTTCTTGCTCCAACTGCTAGATCCCTAATTACACAACGACCAGGCTTGCCCAGCGCAGGTCGGTCGACAGAAGAAAGCCGGTATATGCCAACCATCAACCAGCTGGTCCGAAAGGGGCGTCGCGACAAGGTCGCGAAGCTCAAGACCGCTGCCCTGAAGGGAAGCCCGCAGCGTCGTGGTGTGTGCACCCGCGTGTACACCACCACCCCGAAGAAGCCGAACTCCGCGCTCCGTAAGGTCGCGCGTGTCCGCCTGACCAGCTCGGTCGAGGTCACGGCGTACATCCCCGGTGAGGGCCACAACCTGCAGGAGCACTCGATGGTGCTCGTCCGTGGCGGTCGTGTGAAGGACCTCCCGGGTGTTCGCTACAAGATCATCCGCGGCTCCCTCGACACCCAGGGTGTCAAGGGTCGCAAGCAGGCACGCAGCCGCTACGGCGCCAAGAAGGAGAAGAGCTAATGCCACGTAAGGGCCCCGCTCCCAAGCGCCCGCTGATCAACGACCCCGTTTACGGGTCGCCGCTGGTCACGCAGCTCGTGAACAAGATCCTGCTGGACGGCAAGAAGTCCACCGCCGAGCGCATCGTCTACGAAGCCCTCGAGCAGGCGCGTGAGAAGACCGGCACCGATCCGGTCGTCACCCTCAAGCGCGCGCTTGACAACGTCAAGCCCGCCCTCGAGGTGCGCAGCCGCCGTGTCGGTGGCGCCACCTACCAGGTGCCGGTCGAGGTTCGCCCCGGCCGCTCCACCACGCTGGCCCTTCGCTGGCTGGTGACCTTCTCCCGTGCACGTCGTGAGAAGACCATGGTCGAGCGTCTCGCCAACGAGCTCATGGATGCCAGCAATGGCCTCGGTGCAGCCGTGAAGCGTCGCGAGGACACCCACAAGATGGCTGAAGCCAACAAGGCGTTCGCGCACTACCGCTGGTGATCTGGCGCCGGGGCGGCACTTAACGTGCCGCACCGGCGTTGCCACTATGTGTCGGTTCCTCACGGGCCGGCTGACAACACAAAAAGACGTGGTCCGCGAAGGACCGACACGAGCTACGAGCGGGGAAGAATCCTGTGGCACAGGAAGTGCTGACCGACCTGAACAAGGTCCGCAACATCGGCATCATGGCGCACATCGATGCCGGCAAGACCACCACCACCGAGCGCATCCTGTTCTACACCGGTGTCAACTACAAGATCGGTGAGACGCACGACGGTGCGTCGACGACGGACTGGATGGAGCAGGAGAAGGAACGCGGCATCACGATCACGTCTGCCGCCGTGACCTGCTTCTGGAACAACAACCAGATCAACATCATCGACACCCCGGGCCACGTCGACTTCACGGTCGAGGTCGAGCGCTCGCTGCGCGTGCTCGATGGCGCCGTCGCCGTCTTCGACGGCAAGGAGGGCGTCGAGCCCCAGTCCGAGCAGGTCTGGCGTCAGGCCGCCAAGTACGACGTTCCGCGCATCTGTTTCGTCAACAAGATGGACAAGATGGGCGCGGACTTCTACTTCACGGTCCAGACCATCATCGACCGTCTCGGCGCGAAGCCGCTGGTCATCCAGCTGCCGATCGGTGCCGAGGACGACTTCGACGGCGTCGTCGACCTGGTCGAGATGCGGGCCCTCACCTGGCGCGGCGTTGTGCCGACCGGTGCCCCTGTGACCATCGAGGAGATCCCCGCGGATCTCGTCGAGAAGGCCAACGAGTACCGCACCAAGCTGCTCGAGACGGTCGCCGAGACCGACGACGCGCTCATGGAGAAGTACTTCGGCGGTGAGGAGCTCACGGTCGAGGAGATCAAGGGCGCCATCCGCAAGCTGACGGTCAACTCCGAGATCTACCCGGTTCTCTGTGGCTCCGCGTTCAAGAACAAGGGTGTTCAGCCCATGCTCGACGCGGTCATCGACTACCTGCCGACCCCGCTGGACATCGGCGAGGTCGAGGGTCACGTCCTCAACAAAGAGGACGAGATCATCACGCGTAAGCCGAGCAAGGACGAGCCGTTCTCGGCGCTGGCCTTCAAGATCGCGTCGCACCCGTTCTTCGGCAAGCTGACCTTCGTGCGCGTCTACTCGGGTCGTCTCGATCCGGGCCAGCAGGTGCTCAACGCCACCAAGGGCAAGAAGGAGCGCATCGGAAAGCTCTTCCAGATGCACGCCAACAAGGAGAACCCGGTCGACGAGGCCGTCGCAGGCCACATCTACGCGATGATCGGTCTGAAGGACACCACCACCGGTGACACCCTCTGCGATCAGGCCGACCCGATCGTGCTCGAGTCCATGAGCTTCCCGGACCCGGTCATCCAGGTCTCGATCGAGCCCAAGACCAAGTCCGACCAGGAGAAGCTGGGCACCGCGATCCAGAAGCTGGCCGAAGAGGACCCGACCTTCTCCGTCGAGCTCGACGAGGAGACCGGCCAGACCGTCATCGGCGGCATGGGCGAGCTCCACCTCGACATCCTCGTCGACCGCATGCGTCGCGAGTTCAAGGTCGAGGCCAACGTCGGCAAGCCGCAGGTCGCGTACCGCGAGACCATCACCAAGACGGTCGACAAGCACGAGTTCACCCACAAGAAGCAGACCGGTGGTTCGGGTCAGTTCGCCAAGGTGATCATCGCGCTCGAGCCGTTCATCGGCGAAGAAGGCGAGCCCTACACCTTCGAGAACAAGGTCTCCGGTGGCCGCGTTCCGCGTGAGTACATCCCCTCCGTCGACCACGGTGCGCGCGACGCCATGCAGTACGGCGTGCTCGCCGGCTACCCGCTGGTGAACCTCAAGCTGACGCTGCTCGACGGTGCATACCACGACGTCGACTCGTCCGAAATGGCCTTCAAGGTTGCCGGTTCGCAGGCACTGAAGGAAGCCGCCCGCAAGGCCGGTCCGGTCATCCTCGAGCCGCTCATGGCTGTCGAGGTGACCACGCCCGAGGAGTACATGGGCGACGTGATCGGCGACCTCAACTCCCGCCGTGGCCAGATCCAGGCCATGGAGGAACGCAGTGGTGCCCGTGTCGTGAAGGCGCTGGTTCCGCTCTCGGAGATGTTCGGCTACATCGGAGACCTTCGGTCGAAGACCCAGGGTCGGGCGAACTTCTCCATGGTGTTTGATTCCTACGCAGAGGTTCCCGCGAACGTCTCGAAGGAAATCATCGCCAAGGCGACCGGCGAGTAACACCAGCTGGGAGCACGACCGCTGGCGAGTTTCACCAGCTGAGCACGACCAAGTAATAACCAACCGCACTGCTGCATAGCGCAAGCACGAATACAGGAGGCCATCAAGTGGCGAAGGCGAAGTTCGAGCGGACGAAGCCGCACGTCAACATCGGGACCATCGGTCACGTTGACCACGGCAAGACCACGCTGACGGCGGCGATCACCAAGGTCCTGCACGACAAGTTCCCGGACCTGAACGAGGCCTCGGCCTTCGATCAGATCGACAAGGCGCCGGAGGAGAAGGCTCGTGGTATCACGATCAACATCTCCCACGTCGAGTACCAGACGGAGAAGCGCCACTACGCGCACGTCGACGCCCCGGGCCACGCGGACTACATCAAGAACATGATCACGGGTGCGGCGCAGATGGACGGCGCCATCCTCGTGGTTGCGGCCACCGATGGCCCGATGCCGCAGACCCGCGAGCACGTGCTGCTCGCCCGCCAGGTTGGTGTTCCCTACATCCTGGTCGCGCTCAACAAGTCCGACATGGTCGACGACGAGGAAATCCTCGAGCTCGTCGAGATGGAGGTCCGCGAGCTGCTGTCGTCGCAGGAGTTCGACGGCGACAACGCGCCCGTCGTGAAGGTCTCGGCGCTCAAGGCGCTCGAGGGCGACGCCAAGTGGGGCGAGAGCGTTCTCGAGCTCATGCAGGCTGTCGACGACTCGATCCCGGACCCCGTCCGTGAGACCGACAAGCCGTTCCTCATGCCCGTCGAGGACGTCTTCACGATCACCGGTCGTGGCACCGTCGTCACCGGTCGTATCGAGCGTGGCGTGGTCAACGTCAACGAAGAGGTCGAGATCGTCGGCATCAAGGAGACGGTCACCAAGACCACCGTCACCGGCATCGAGATGTTCCGCAAGCTGCTCGACTCCGGCCAGGCGGGCGACAACGTCGGTCTGCTGGTTCGTGGCATCAAGCGTGAAGATGTCGAGCGTGGCCAGGTCGTCGTGAAGCCGGGCACCACCACCCCGCACACCGAGTTCGAGGGCAACGCCTACATCCTGTCCAAGGACGAGGGCGGCCGTCACACGCCGTTCTTCAACAACTACCGCCCGCAGTTCTACTTCCGTACCACGGACGTTACGGGCGTCGTGACCCTGCCCGAGGGCACCGAGATGGTCATGCCCGGTGACAACACCGAGATGTCCGTCAAGCTGATCCAGCCGGTCGCCATGGACGAGGGCCTGCGGTTCGCCATCCGTGAGGGTGGCCGCACCGTCGGCGCCGGTCGCGTCACCAAGATCAACAAGTGATCTAGCATCACCAGATGATCTAGCAGTACCAAAGCCGAATGGCGCTCACTCCCTCGGGAGTGGGCGCCATTCGGCGTTTCTGGGGGACATCGCCGGGCCGAGGGGGCGGTTGTCGTTGCCCGGATGCGCACGACGACCCGAGAACCTCCCCCTGGGACAGGCAGGATGGCAGAGCTCAGAGGACTGATGCACCATCGATGTGCGGTGTCACGGTGCCTGAACGAGTATCCGGTTCTCGGCAGGACCTAGGCACGTTTCGTCTCGTCCAGCGCTGTTGTCCCACCCTGGTGCCCGCCGCAACGGGTCAGCCCGGTAGATCGGCCCGGTCGAGGTGCAGCAGCACCTGCGTGGCGACGGGGGCATCGGGCAGGGCCGCGGCCATGGACCTGGCCAGGGATTCGGCGTCGCGGGTGAACTCGGCGATATCGACCGCGGGGTCGGCGATCACCGTCACCCGCAGGGTAAGCAGACCGCGATCATCCACGGCGGCGGACCGCACGGAGCGGACCCCCTCCAGCGTGGACAGCTCCGAGGCCAGCCCGACCGCCATCGGTCCGAGGTCGACCGACAGGTCGGAGTCGCCGAGGACGTCCCCGATCTGCACTGTCGAGGTCCGGCCGCGCCGGAGGTTGATCAGCAGCAGCGCCACCCCGGCCACGAGGCTGGCGACGCAGGCGACGCCGAGCAGCGTCGGCCACCAGTCCCTGGTCGGGATCGCCGCGTACTCGGCCCTGTCGAATCGTCGCCAGAACTCCTGGGACACATCGAGGTCCATGTTCCAGGTCAGGGCCAGTGCGCCCGCCGTCACCAGGGCGAGGCCTACGCCGAGAGCGATCGACCGGTCGATGACCGACGTGCGGCGCCTCACCCGCGCACCTTGCCGATCCGGACGCGCAGCGGTCGGGGCGTGGCGAGCGTGGCCAGCCCCGGCTCCACCGCATCGCGCACGGCCGATTCGAGCGCGGGGGCCGCCACCTCACCGTCGGGGGAGACACGGACGGTTGTCCGCTTGCCGTCGACGATGGTCTGCACCGACCGGACACCCGCCACGGTGCGTGCCTGCGCGCTGCACATCCTCGCCACATCGGTTGGACGCACCCACACCACCGCAGATCCCGCGTCGCCGAGCGGCAGATGGGTACGGATCCGCGGCTTGACCGCCACGAAGATCAGCACCAGGCCGGCGAACACGGCCGCGGCCGCTGCAGGCACCATCCACGGCTCCCAGTGCTGGCGTGCGGACCACTCGATCGAATTGCGCAGCCACGCGGCGGGAGCGATGACCTCGTGCGCGATCAGGAACTCGCGTCCGGTCAGCACCGCGAGCACCAGCAGGGCGCAGGCGAAGAGCAGCGCGACCGGGGCTGCCGCGGGCCGGGTGATCGGTGCCCGCGACGGGACCAGGGCGGCGCCGGGCGCCGCGAACTGCTGACTGTCGACCTCGGCCCCCTCCGGTGCCGCGGTTGGCACCGCCGCGGCGACGACGACGTGCAGCTGGTCCATGGGCAGGCCGCTGAGGGCCGCGATTCGATCGCCCACCTCGCGGTGTACCTCGCGGGAGAGCAGGGCGATCGGGCACGGCCATGCGACCGCGATGTACAGCGTGACGGCCACCGACTCGGTGCCCATCGACACCTCGGCTCGCGGCAGGTCGCGGCCGGTGAGCCGGGACAGGCCGCCGCGCTGGCGGACCACGCCCGGTACCTGGAGGGCGGCCGCCACCGCGATCCGTGAAACCGCTCGATCCTTGATGATCAGCTGGCCCCTGGTGCTGCGCTCCTCGTCCAGGTCGGCGTCCGCGGTGAGTTGCCGGGTCGCTCCGCCCGCCTCGCTCGTGTCGTCAGCCACGGCCCCGGCTCCGCAACAGCGCGCCCAGATCGACGTGCCCGTCACGGTGGGCCCCGATGGCCATACCGAAGCCGCCCAACAGTACGGCGAACACGAAACCGCTGAAACCACCGAGGATTACGGCGATCGCCAGCAGCAGACCGGCGATCAGACCGACGACTGTGCTGTTCATGGCGCTGTCCTCTCCGTGAGTACGTCTTCGACCGTGACATCGACCGGGACGTCGAGCATCGGGACGAGTGCCGCGCGGACCCGCTCCGCGGTCTCGATGACGTGCGCCGGATAGCGCACGCTGATGTGGATGGCGCAGGAGTCGTCGCCGAGCGCGACACCGAGCACCCGCCGGCCCGGCAGGTACGTCGCGACCTCGCCGAACATGCCGCCGTGCAGCCCGGCGACCCCCGGTACCGCGAGTACCGCGTTCGCGATCAGCTCGGCGGGCTCCGTCTCCGGGTCGCCGTGCAGAATCGACCGCTCTGTCACTGGACTCTCGGTCTGCCGTCGGTCTCGCCCGGCTGTTCGTTCTCGTCGAACAGGACGACGTCGTAGACGGTGATGTTGACCTCGGTGACCTCCAGCCCGGTCATCCGTTCCACGGCCGCGATCACGTTGCGCCGGATGCCCGCCGCCAGCTCGTGCAGCGCGACGCCGTACTCGGCGACGATGCCGATGTCGATGGCGGCCTGCTTCTCGCCGACCTCGACGGCGACGCCCTGGCCGTGGTTGACGCGGGCGCCCGGGATCCGGTCGCGCAGCGCGCCGACAACGCGGGCGGTGCCGCCGCCGACGTCGAACACGCCGCTGATCTCCCGGGTGGCGATACCGGCGATCTTCGCCACGACCGCGTCGGCGATGATCGTGCGCCCCTGCGAGCTCACCAGCTCGGTGGTGGAGGTGCCGTAGTGCACTGGGGCGATGCCCCTGTTCGGATCGGTGGTCACGCACCCAACTCTAGTGAGTGTGGGCGCGCTGCGACGCCCGTGCGCCGATTCACCTAACGTGGAGCAGTCCACCGCACCGTCGACGAAGGAATTGACCCGATGGCAGGAGTTCAGGATGCGGATCCCACGGGGGCCGCGTCGCCCGCCGTCGCGACCGGATCCCGGCCGCGGGGAGCGCTCGTGGCGGGAACGGCGCTGCTCGCCGTGCTCGCCGTGCTGCTGGCGACCGCGTGCGGAGTCATGCTCTGGCAACACCGTTCGGCGTCGGAGCTGCAGTCCGAACGGGAAACCTATCTGCGGGTCGCCCGGGAGGGCGCGCTGAACCTGACCACCATCGACCACAACAACGCCGAGGCCGACGTGCAGCGGGTGCTCGACGGCGCGACCGGCGAGTTCTACGACGACTTCGATCGGCGATCGCAGGGTTTCATCACGGTGGTGCGGGACGCCAAGGTGACCACCGTCGGTGAGTCCGCGGCCGCAGGCATCGAAACGGAGGCGGCGGATTCCGCAACGGTTCTGGTCCAGGTCGCGTCGCGGGTCACCAATGGTGCGGGGGCACAGGAGCAGCAGCGCGTCCAGCGGCTCCGGGTGACCGTCGACCGGGAACAGTCGAAGATCTCGAGGGTGGAGTACCTGTCGTGAGTGCGCAGCGAAGGCTGATGGTCGGACTGGCCGCCGCGGCCGCGGTGCTGGCGGCGCTGGCCGGGTTCCTGTACTTCACCCAGTACCGGCCGGATCAGCGGGTGGACGATCGGGCCAGGGCGGAGGTCCAGCAGGCCGCGGCGGACGGCGCAAGGGCGCTCCTGACCTACACGCCGGAGACCGTCTTCGCGGACATGGCGGCCGCGCGCGAGCTGCTGACGGGGGAGTTCAAGGACTACCACGACCGGCTCGCGCAGGGGGTGATCGTGCCCGCGGCGACGGACAAGAAGATCACCGCGACCGCCACGGTCACCGGGACCGGACTGACCTCCCTGGCCGACGACAGCGCCGAGGTGCTGGTGTTCCTCGAGCAGTCGACGACGTCCGCGGCGGAGCAGGCTCCGGTCGACAGGACCGTCGGTGCCGAGGTGGCGCTGCGGAAGGTGGACGGTCGCTGGCTGATCTCCGAGTTCGACGCGAGGTGATCGGGCCCGCGCGCGAGAGTCATACCCCGACAACAACTCTGGAAGGATGCGGATCATGACCGAATCAGGACGGAGCGTGCTCCTGACCGGCGGCACCGGCGGGCTAGGGGTCGCGGTCACCAGGAGGCTGCTCGCGGACGGGTGGCGCGTGGTGGTTCCGTGGATCGCGGAGAAGGAACTCGAGCGGCTGGATCCGCATCCGGGGCTCGTCCTCACCCGCGCCGACCTGTTCGACCCGGCGGGTGTCGCCGACGTGGCGGCCCTGGCCGGAGGCGACGAGCAGGCGCCGCTGCGCGCGGTGGTGAACCTGGTCGGCGGCTTCGCCAGCGGCGCGCGGGTCCACGAGAGCCCGATCGAGGACTTCGAGGCCATGCTGCGGCTGAACCTGCGCCCGCTGTATCTGTGCACCCAGGCGGCGCTGCCGTTCATGATCGACGCCGGGGGCGGGTCGGTGGTGGCGATGTCCACCAAGGCGGCCTTCGCGCCCTTCTCGGGTGCGTCGGGTTACGTCACGTCGAAGGCCGCGGTCTGGGCGTTCATCAGCGCCCTGGCCGTGGAGTACCGCGACGAGGGCATCCGGGCGAACGCGGTGCTGCCCTCGGTGATCGACACCCCCGGCAACAGGGCGAGCCAGCCGGGTTCGAGCCGCAAGGGCTGGGTCGCACCCGAGGCGATCGCCGAGGTGATCGCGTTCCTGATCGGCGAGTCCTCGGCCGCGATGACCGGCGCCCAGGTCCCGGTTCCCGGGGTCGGCTGAGCGTCTTCGCGCTTTCCCTGTCGCCCGGCGCGATCTCGGGGTGTGGCATTCCTCGGCTCCTTAGGGCACGCTATCTAGAACACGTGTCAGTTTGGTATGAAGTGTGCGTGGCCCACGTGGGCGCACAACGATCCATCGGGTGAGAGGTTGAGCGGGATGAGCGTTGGACGGGTCGTCGTCGTCGGTGCCGGGTTGGCCGGTCTGCGGACCGCCGAGGAACTGCGGCGGGCGGGCTTCGACGGCGAACTGACGCTGATCGGCGCGGAACCGCACCTGCCCTACGACCGGCCCCCGCTGTCCAAGGAGGTCGTCCGCGGCGAGCGCGACGACGTCACCCTCAAGCCGGCCGAGTTCTTCGAGGAGCAGCGCATCGAGCTGCGGCTCGGCGCGGCCGCGACCGGCGTCGACACCGGCGCCCGCACGGTGACCCTCGCCGACGGTTCGACCGTCGACTACGACCACCTGGTGGTGGCCACCGGGCTCGTCCCGCGCCGGATCCCCGGGCTGGCCGAGCTGGGTGGCGTGCACGTACTGCGTTCGCTCGAGGATGCGATGGCGCTGCGCTCCGAGCTCGCCGCCGACCGGACCGCCCTCATCGTCGGGGCCGGGTTCATCGGGTGCGAACTCGCCGCGAGCATGCGCGCACGCGGCATGAATGTCATCCTGATCGAGCCCCAGCCCACCCCGCTGGCCTCCGTGCTCGGCGAGCGGATCGGTGGCCTCGTGGCCCGACTGCACCGCGAGGAGGGCGTCGACCTGCGCACCGGGGTCGGCCTCACCGCTCTGCTCGGCGAGGGCAGGGTCACCGGCGCCGTGCTCTCCGACGGCACCGAGGTCGCGGCCGACCTGGTGGTCATCGGCATCGGGTCCGTCCCGGTCACCGAGCTGCTGGACGGCTCGGGCGTGCAGGTCGCCGAGCCGCGCGCGGGTGGTGGCGTGCTCGCCGACGAGTGCGGCAGGACCAGCGACCCGAACGTGTGGGCGGTCGGTGACGTCGCCGCCTGGCGCCATCCCGAGGGCCATCGGCGGGTCGAACACTGGACCAGCGCGGGCGACCAGGCAAAGGCGCTGGCCCTTGCGTTGGTCGGCGCCGACGCGCCCGCAGGACCCGGGCAGGTCCCGTACTTCTGGAGCGACCAGTACGACATCAAGATCCAGGCGCTCGGCGAGCCGTCCGCCACGGACACCGTGCACCTGGTCCGCGACGACGGCCGCAAGTTCCTCGCGTACTACGAGCGCGACGGCGTTCTCGTCGCCGTGGTCGGCGGCGGCCTCGCGGGAGCGGTGATGAAGACCAGGGCGAAGATCGCGAGTGGCGTGCCGATCACCGAGGTGATCGAGGCCGCGGGCGTCTAACGTGAATATATGGTCCATGACCAGCGGGCGCTGCCTGAGCTGACGGATCTGACCGCCGCGCACTGGACGTCGGGCGCGTCCGGACGCTTGTCGGTGCGGCGGTGCGTGCACTGCCTGCGTTGGTCGTTCCCGCCGTCGCGATGCTGTCGGCACTGCTGGTCGGCCGACTTCACCGTCGAGCCGGTCACGGGAAAGGGCGTGCTGCTCACCTGGACCGAGGTAAACGACCCGAGCGGCTACCTCGTCGCCGTGGTCGAGCTCGAGGAGGGGATCCGGCTGTTGCTCGGCCTGACCGGTACCGAGCCGAGCGCCCTGCGCGTGGACACGCCGATCCGGTTGTATTTCGAGCACCTCGGCGGCGACTTCTGGCTTCCGTTCGCCGAGATCGAGGAGCTGGAGCTGCCGGAGGACCGGCTGGAGGCCGTGTCGTGATCACCCGGGGGGCCGTGGTCAGCGGGATCGGCCGGGTGCCGCGCGGACCCGGATCCGCCGATGTTCGAGTCGCAGCCATGGCCGCCCGCGGCGCGCTGGCAGATGCGGGCCTGACCGGTGGCGCTGTCGACGGGCTCGTCACCTGCGGGCTGCCGGACGTGGTCGATGTCGCGGACGCCCTCGGTCTCGAACTCGCCTGGCGCACAGCGGAATCTGATCGGCTCGGCGTGCTGGCCGCGGTTTCGGCCGCGGTTTCGGCGGTGATCTCCGGCCTGGCCACCCACGTGCTGTGCATCGAGGCGTGCGACCCGCCGTCGCCACCGCGGGTCGCCGCACGGCGCTTCGCCGGGCGACCGTCGGTGTCCGGGTGGGCACAGTGGCACGCCCCATATGGGGCCGGGACGGAACTGGTCACGACCGCCCTCGCGGCACGCAGTTACATCGAGGCGTTCGGGCTCAGCCGGGTCGAGTTGGCCCAGATCGCACTGACCGCGGCCCGAAACGGCGGGCGGGGCCTCGGTCTTCGGGAGTACCTGGACGCTCCGATGCTGGCCGACCCGCTCTGCGAGTACGACCGCGCCCTCCCTGCGGGAGGGGCGACGGCCGTGCTGATCAGCCCCGGCGACCTGGCGGAGGATCTGCCCGGCCCTGCGGTCGCCGTCGAGGCCGTCGCGGCGGCGCGCAACGTGAGCCCGCTGTGGGAACAGCGCGCCGACCTGACGGGAATGGCGATCCACGATGCGGGCGAAAGGCTCTGGGAGGGTACCGAACTCGTGCCCGAGAACGTGGATGTCGCGCTGTTCGAGGACGAGTTCAGCTTTCTGGCGCTGATGTGGCTGGAGGCGCTCGGGTTCTGTGCGCCGGGGACGGCGGGCGCGTTCGTCGCCGGGGGGCAGCGGATCTCGCGAGCGGGCACGCTGCCGCTCAACCCGCACGGCGGCCAACTGGGGCTGGGGCGATCGGCCGCGCTGGAGCTCGTCGCGGAGGCGGTGTCCCAGCTGCGGGGCGAGTCGACTGCACAGCTCGACGGCCCGCCCGAGGTGGCCGTCGTCGGCATCGGCGGCGCGACCGTCGCCGGCTGCATGCTGCTGGTGCGCTGACGCGAGAAGAGCTGCTAGGAAAGGAAATCCGCGAGGATTGTGGTCAGCTCGCCTGGCTCGTGGCCGGGCAGGCTGTGGTGACTGCTGTCCGGCAGGACCTCGATCCGGACGCCCGGGAGGGTTCCGCGCGCTGCCGCGGCCACCCGATCGATATCGATCGCCCGCGAATCCTGGGCGAGCGCAACGAGGGTCGGGACCTGCAGCTCGCCGAGCGCGGTCCTGGACGGCCGCTTCGGTAGCACGATCCGTGGCCGCGGGGACCCCGCGGCGCCGAGCGCGTACACGGTCAGCCAGTCTGGGTCGACGGACCGTCCGGCTGTCTCCCACTCGATGAATCGGCGGACCCGGCTCTCGTTGGGGCGCAGCAACATCGGGAGCGCTCGTAGCAGATATCCGGCCCGAAATCCGGAGAAGCAGTCCGACGGGTCGAGCAGGGCGAGCCGGTCCACCCGATCCGGGTGGCCGAGCGTGTACGCGAGGGCCAGCCACGCGCCGTAGGAGTGTCCGATCAGCGTGGCCCGCGGCAGGCCGAGTTCGGCGCGCACGGCATCGAGCCACGTCATCAGGTCCGTGGGGGTGCGGGGCCGCCGGTCGCCGGGCACGCTGCGTCCGACATCCCCGATCAGATCCGGGGCGTACACCCGATGCGTCCGGCCGAGCGCGGTCGCGACAGCGGACCAGGCGGTAGAGGTGGCGCCCCCGCCGTGGAGCAGGACCACCGGCGGCGCCCCTGTCGGTCCGCAGGCGTGGACGCGGGTGACGCCGAATTCGGAGGTGGTCTCCAGGACCGTCACCCCGTCCCAGCGGGCGAGAACCGCGTCGTAGGCGGCGTCGAACCGGCCTTTCGTGCGGATCTGCGTGTCGTCGTCCATGGACCGCCCCCGGTTTCTCTCGTTATCAGATAATCTCGATGATAGAGATAATTGCTCATCGAGAGATGTGATTCAAGGAGTGATCGTGGGAACAGGGCAGTGAGTGCGACCGACGACCCAGGCGCGGCACTGCAACTCGTGCACGAGCTCCGCAGGCTGACCGTCGAGCTGGACCGGTTCGGTGCCGCGTTCGCGAGCCGCAACGGCCTGCACGCGACCGACCTCCGCGCGCTCATCGCGCTGCTCGATGCCGACCGGGCGGGGATCGCCGCGACGCCGGGCTGGCTGGGCGGGCAGCTGGGCCTCGGCTCGGCGGCGACCACCGCCCTGCTCGACCGGTTGGAGCGGGCCGGCCACATCGGCAGGACACCGGACCCCGGCGACCGCCGCCGGGTGCTGCTGCGCGTGCAGGAACAGGCGAAGTACCTGGGCTGGTCGTTCTTCGGACCGCTGATCGGGCGCATGATCGCCTCGATCGGGGAGTTCGACCAGGCCGAGCTGACCGCGGTGACCCGCTTCCTCGGGGCGATGAACGAGGCGGTCGGATCCGCGGCGGGCGGCACCGACGGGGGTCGTTGACATCCGGTCCGTGGCCGGAGAAGGCTCGAGTCCATGGAATCACTGCGTGGCCGCGTCGCGCTGGTGACCGGGGCGACCGGTGGGCTAGGCCCCGTCATCGCCCGCGCGCTCGCACGTGAGGGCATGGACCTGGTGGTCACCGGCAGGCGGGTGGACGCCCTCGACGCCACGGCGGCGGCCCTGCGGGCGACCGGGGCGCGGGCGGACTCGGTACCTGCCGATCTCGCGGACCTGGATGCGACGGGGGCCCTGCTCGAACGCGCCGAGCGATCCTTCGGCCCGATCGACGTCCTGGTCAACAATGCCGGTGTCGAGAATGTCGCGGCGTTCACCGCGCTCACTCCCGAGGAGCTGACGGCGATGGTCGACGTCAACCTCTCGGCGCCGATGTTGCTCACCAGGCACGTGCTGCCGGGCATGCTGGCGCGCGGGCGCGGCCACGTCGTGTTCATCAGCTCGACGGCGGGCAAGTACGGGCCGGCCTTCTCCGAGCCGTACGCCGCGACCAAGGCGGCCCTGATCGGGCTCACCCAGTCACTGCGTGCCGAGTACGGGCGGTCGCCGGTCGGATTCTCCGTGGTGTGCCCTGGATTCATCGGCGGCGACGGCATGTACCAGCGGATGGTCGAGCGCGGTTTCCGGTCCAACCGGGTGATCGGCGAGACCACCACGTCGAAGGTGGCGGACAAGGTGGTGACGGCCATCCGACGTGACCTGCCCGAGGTCATCGAGAGTGGCGCCCCGATCCGCCCGCTGCTGGCGTTCGCCGCGCTGGCCCCCCGTCTCGCGGAGCGGATCGCCGGAAAGGTCGGCGTCAACGAGATGTTCCGGCGCCTGAGCGAGGAGCGTGGGAGGACCGGGTAGCGCGGGTCGGTGGGACGGGGGACGGCCCGGCCGCGGCGTCGGGATAGATTTGTCGGGTGATTGTTGCGCTCATCGACTCCGGCCTGGGGCTGCTGCCGACGTCGGCCTGGCTGCGGCGTCTCCGCCCAGAACTGGACCTGCTGCTCTCACTCGACCCGGACGGCGCGCACTGGGGGCCCAAGCCCGAGCAGTGGGTGATCGACCGTGTGGTCGGGGCGGCCGAGCGTGCGGTTGACCTGGGCGCCGAGGTCGTCGTGCTGCCCTGCAACACCGCCAGCGTGACCGCCCTCGACCACGTCCGGGACCGGCTTGGCGACGCGATCCCCGTGATCGGGACCGTGCCCGCGATCAAGCCGGCGGCCGCGGCCAGTCGCTCGGTCGCGATCTGGGCCACCGCGGCCACCACCGCCAGCCGGTACCAGGCCGATCTGATCGAGCGGTTCGCCAACGGCACTGCCGTGGTCGGGGTGGCGTGTCACGGGCTGGCCGAGGCGATCGACCTGGGCGACACCGATCTGGCGAAGCAGGCGATCGCGGACGCCGTGACACGCACCCCGGCCGACTGTGACGGGGTGGTCCTCGGCTGCACGCACTACCCGCTGATGGCCGAGGAGATCGCGGACCAGTTGCCCGCGGGGGTCACCCTCTTCGACAGCGCGGAGGCCGTCGCGGCCCAGACGCTGCGGCGCATCGACGCGCTCGGCCGGGACGCGAGCGGAAGCGGCTCGGTGAAGGTCCTGCTCAGTGGCAGGCCTGGGGAGCTGCCCGCAGGCGCCGCGGCGTTCGAGGCCGGCCGCCTGCTCGGCTAGCTCGCGTCGCTACGCCCCGGCGGTGCCGAGTTGTTCGAGGCCGGCGGCCACCACCCGAGCGACACCACCCAGATCCTCGCGGTGCTCACGGGTGCCGTCGAGATCGCGGAGCCGGTCGACGCTGGCGACGGAGAACATCGCGGCCACCCAGGTGGTCGCGCAGGAATCGAGTACCCGCGCGGACACCGCAACCGGTGAGCTCGCGCGCAGGACCTCCACGGTCGCATCGTGCAGGTAGGTGCGGAATCGCCGCAGGTGCGCGCGGACCGCGGGGTGGGTCTCCGCCTCGCGCCAGATGATCACCCGCATCACCGAGGAGTGGTGGTCCCTGAGGTTGAGCGCGGCCTCGAGGTTGACCAGGGTGGACTCCGGTTCGCCGGTGACCACCAGCCCGGCGACGTCCGCCAGCGGTTCCGCGGGCAGTCGCTCGGCGATGAGCGTGGTGAGGATCGCCGACTTGGTCGGGAAATAGTAGAAGACCAGGCCCTTCGGCACGCCCGCCTGCTTCGCGATGGCTGCGGTCGAGGTCGCGTCGAAGCCCGACTCGGCGATCAGCTCCTCGGCGGCGTCGAGGATCAACTCCCTCGCGTCACCGTCCACGCTGGCGGTCCGGCGTTGGCGCGGACCTGGCATTCGGTTGCCTCCACACGTGTTTCGTCAGGCGCGACCGTCTGACCGAGCCCGGATATCCGACCGGCTGGAGCGAGGCGGACGGCCTTCGCTCCAGCCCGGGACTGTTGTTTGATTCTGTCAGGGATCGACGTTCCGTCAGTGATGCGTCGCCAATCCGCCACCGTGTCCGATGTGCAGCCTCGAGCCCTCCGGCATCGCGGCCATCGCCGTGAGCACCGTCAGCACTCCACCGATCCATGAGGTCCAGGCGGCGCCTGCCATGTCGGCGAAGCCCATCACCCACGGAGAGAGGAACATCAGCACGCCGAGAACGCCCATAGCCCACGGGAGCGCCGGCATCTCTGCCGACATCATGTGCGCCAACCCGGCGACCGCCACCAGTGCACCCAGCACGATCATCGACCACATCGCGGCGTCGTTCGTGTCCATCCACAGCGGGGACAGCGCCACGACCACGCCGATCACCACGGCGGCCCAATCCTGCCACCGAGCCATTGCTGCCTTCATTTCCTGCCTCCTCGACGAGGGAACCCCGCTACCTCAGGTATAACCCTGATTGACCGGCCGATCAATAGCTGCGCGGCCTCGGTTCGGATTCGCCCGGCCCGGCAGTCTGGCAAGGTCGGGGCATGGACGATGCGGAGGCAGTGACCAGGGCGTTGGCGCAGGTGTCGAGCCCGGCCGACGCCGTCGAGCTGCAGCGGTTCTTCAAGACCGGCCCTGGCGAGTACGGCGAGGGTGACGTCTTCATCGGTGTTCGGGTGCCCGCCACCCGAACGGTGGCGAAGCGGTTCGCGGACCTGCCGTTGGCCGAGGTCGACGTGCTGCTCGACAGCGAGGTGCACGAGCACCGCCTGGCCGCTCTGGTGATCCTGAACGGCCGGTTCACGCGGGCCTCAGGGGCGCGGACACGCGACGAGGCCGAGCGCGAGCGGATCGCCGATTTCTATCTGGCAGCCGTGCTCCGGGGTCGGGTGAACAACTGGGACCTGGTCGACACCTCGGCGGTGACGGTGCTCGGCGGTTGGTTGTTCGACCGGCCGCGAGACCTGGTCCACGAGCTCGGCGCCGATCCCGACCTGTGGCGGCGCCGGGTGGCACTGCTGACCACGTTCGGGTTCATCCGACGAGGCGACGCGACCACCACGCTGGAGTTGGCGCCACCGCTACTCGGGGACCGGCGCGACCTCACCCAGAAGGCGCTCGGCTGGATGCTGCGCGAGGTCGGCAAACGGGTGGACAGGCAGCTGCTCACGGGTTTCCTCGACGAACACGCCGCCGCGATGGGGGCGACCGCGCTCAGCTACGCCACCGAGCACCTGGACACGGACACCCGCGCGCGGTACAGGCGGCTACGCCGCCCGTGAGCGCTCGACGAGTGTGGGGACTCGGTAACCGCGCACGGGCGGCGAAGCCGCCTAGAACTCGATCTTGAGGTGGTCGGTGACCGGGCGGGCCTGGCAGCCGAGGATGTAGCCGGCTGCGATGTCCTCGGGGTCGAGGATCTCGCTGTTCTCCATCTCGACCTTGCCCTCGAGCACGGTGCAGGCGCAGGAGCCGCACTCGCCCTCCTGGCAGGAGTACGGCACGTCGAGACCCTTCGACAGCATGATGTCGACGAGGGTCTGCTTGCGCGGCCAGCTCATCGTGTGGGTCTCACCGTCGAGCTGCACCTCGACGGTGGCGGCGTCCGCGGCCTCCTCCTCGGTGACCTCTTCGCGCGCCACGTCCTGGAACGGGTCACCCGCGAGCGAGTTGAACACCTCGGCGTGCACGGAGGTGCGCGGCACGCCTGCTTCGGCGAGCGCCTTGTGCACCGTGTCCATGAACGGGCCGGGGCCGCACATGAAGGACTCGAAGCCGCCGAACGGCTTGGCGAGGGTGGCGAACTGGTCGGGCGTCGGCAGCCCCTGCAGGGACTCGAGCCAGTGCACGACGGTCAGGCGGGTCGGGTACTGGGCCGCGAGGCCGCGCAGCTCGTCGGCGAAGATGACCGACTTCTCGTCGCGGTTGGCGTAGATCAGCACCACCTTGCCGGTGCCCTCGGTGAGCGCGGACTTGAGGATCGAGATCACCGGGGTGATCCCGCTGCCCGCGCCCCAGAGCAGGAAGTCGTGGTCGAGCGACTTGGGCGTGAACACACCGGACGGGGGCAGCACCTCGATGGTGTCGCCGGCCTTGACGTTGTCGCACAGCCAGTTGGAGCCGTATCCGTCGACGGTCCGCTTCACGGTGACCTTCGGCTCGGAGTCGCTGAAGGGCGAGCTGGCGAGGGAGTAGCAGCGGGCCACGGAACCGGTCTGATCGCTGGGAATGCGCAGGGTGAGGAACTGGCCGGGCTTGTAGTCGAACTTGCCGCGATGCTCGTCCGGGACGGTGAAGACCAGCGACCTGGCGTCGGAGGTCTCCTCGACGACCCCGGAGACGGTGAGGACAACCGACCTGGAGCTGTGCGGCATGTCAACGGTGGTCATCGCGGCGGATCCTCTCGGGGGTGAATCTGGAACGTGTTCTAGTTTTCAAATGTAGCAGGAAAACATGCAACCAGGTGGATCGTAAATTGCAGAGTGGCGATCCCGATAATCGGGATGCGGCAGCTCAGGGATGGTCGGCCGCGCCACCCGGCGGCGGCGATCGGGCTGGTCAGCCGCGTCCGGCAGCGGAGGTGCCGAGCCCGTGTGAGAGGACCTCGCTCCCCGCGCGGAGCAGATCGGGCAGCTCGAGGGAGTCGTCGGTGAGCCACTGCTCATAGGCCGAGAGGGCGATGCCGAGGACCATCCAGCCGATCGTGCGGGGCAGGTGATCGCCGGGTCGGCAGCCCATCCGGTCGGCCACGTAGTCGGCGATCACGCCGCGCCAGCCGTCGTACATCACCATCGAATACGCCTGCAGCGCCGGGGCTTGCAGGATTATCTCCATCCGCTTGCGGTGCAGCGCGGCCACGGTGGGCGAGAAGCTGTTGAACTCGAGCAGCGCCGAGGCGAGTCCCTCCGCCAGCGGGATGTCGCGGGGGAGTTCCGCGAGCTGCTCGCGCATGTTCGCCAGATGTAGGTCGAAGTCGCCCCACGGCACCGCGTTCTTGGAGGGGAAGTAGCGGAAGAAGGTGCGCCTGGCGATACCGGCTGCCTCCGCGATCTGATCGACGCTGGTCTCCTCGAAACCGTGCTCGGCGAACAGTTCGATGCCGATATTGCTGATCCGATCGCGCGTCGTCGACGGCCGACGACCTATGCGACCTGCGGGTTTGCTACCGGCCTGCGTCAATTTCCCCTCCGGACCTTTCATTGTGCACTCGATGCCATTAGTGTGGTGAGCCGAGTCACAGCGAACTGATCGCCGTGACTGACGCCAACCCTGACACAGGAGGTATGTAGATGTCTGAGCATCGCGAAAGCGTCGTTGCCGGGACCGAGCTCGTCGAGGAGGCCTTGGTCGAAGAGGTCTCGATCGACGGCATGTGCGGCGTGTACTGACCGTGGATCTCGACACCGGGTGGAAGCTTCACCCGCAGGTGGCGCTTCGCCCCGAACCTTTCGGGGCGTTGCTCTACCACTTTGGGACCAGGAAGCTCTCGTTCCTGAAGAACCGCACCATCGTCGAGATCGTGCGGGCCCTGCCCGACCATCCCGACGCCAGGACCGCCATCCGCGCGGCGGGTATCGACGAGGCGCAGGTGGACACCTACGCCCGCGCACTCGCCACGCTGGCCGATTCGAAGATGATCGTGCCCGGCGCGTCCGCGGCCTGAGCTCGCCTGATCCGCCACCCCACTCCTCGAGGACACAGCCCATGACCTCCATGCTCGATCGCCCCGCACCCGCCCCGGTCGGCCGGCTCGTCGACCAGTTCGAACTCGGACTCGACGCGCCCATCTGCCTCACCTGGGAGCTCACCTACGCCTGCAACCTCTCCTGCGTGCACTGCCTGTCGTCGTCCGGCAGGCGCGATCCGCGCGAGCTGAGCACCGAGCAGTGCAAGTCCATCATCGACGAGCTGCAGCGGATGCAGGTGTTCTACGTGAACATCGGCGGCGGCGAGCCCACCGTCCGCTCCGATTTCTGGGAGCTCGTGGACTACGCCACCGAGCACCAGGTCGGCGTCAAGTTCTCCACGAACGGTGTGAAGATCGACAAGAAGGTCGCCGCGCGGCTGGCGGCCAGCGACTACGTCGATGTGCAGATCTCCATCGACGGCGCGACCGCGGAGGTGAACGACGCGGTTCGCGGCCCCGGCTCCTTCGCGATGGCGGTCCGGGCGCTCGAGAATCTCGCCGAGGCGGGCTTCAAGGACGCCAAGATCTCCGTCGTCGTCACCCGCCACAACGTCGGCCAGCTCGACGAGTTCAAGGCGCTCGCCGACAAGTACGGCGCGACGCTGAGGATCACCCGGCTCCGCCCGTCCGGCCGTGGCGCCGACGTCTGGGACGAGCTGCACCCGACGCAGCCGCAGCAGCGCGAGCTGTACAACTGGCTCGTCGCGAACGGTGAAGGGGTCCTGACCGGCGACTCGTTCTTCCACCTGTCCGCCTACGGCGACGCGCTCCCCGGCCTGAACCTGTGTGGCGCCGGACGGGTGGTGTGCCTGATCGACCCGGTCGGCGACGTGTACGCGTGCCCCTTCGCGATCCACGAGCAGTTCCTCGCGGGAAACATCGTGGCCGACGGCGGTTTCCAGCACGTGTGGCAGCACTCCGAGCTGTTCACCGAGCTGCGTTCCCCGCAGACCGGCGGCGCGTGCAGCAAGTGCGACCACTACGACTCCTGCCGCGGCGGCTGCATGGCGGCCAAGTTCTTCACCGGCCTGCCGATGGACGGTCCTGACCCCGAGTGCGTGCAGGGCTACGGCGAGGCCGCGCTCGCGGGCACCCGCGGCGAGATCCCCAAGTCGAGCGTCGACCACTCCCGCACCGGGAACCGTCGCACCCCGCGGGCGCCCGTCCCGCTGCAGCTGATGGTGCGCCCGCCCGCCAAGGTCTGCGACGAGAACCCGCTCGCGGGCATGAATTAACGAGACTTGTTCACTCAGTAGAAAAGGTTCAGTGATGGCCAAGAATGCCTGGTTCGAAACCGTTGCCGAGGCGCAGCGGCGGGCCAAGAAGCGGCTGCCGAAGTCGGTGTACGGCGCGTTGATCGCCGGTTCGGAGCAGGGCCTGACCCTCGACGACAACACCTCTGCCTTCGGTGAGCTCGGATTCGCCCCGCACGTCGCGGGGCTGTCGGACAAGCGTGATCTGTCGACCACCGTGATGGGACAGCCGATCTCGATGCCGGTGCTGATCTCGCCGACCGGCGTGCAGGCCGTGCACCCCGACGGCGAGGTCGCCGTCGCCAGGGCCGCCGCCGCTCGCGGCATCGCGATGGGGCTGAGCTCGTTCGCGAGCAAGTCGATCGAAGAGGTGACGGCGGCCAACCCGCAGACCTTCTTCCAGATGTACTGGGTCGGCAGCCGGGAGGTGCTGCTGCAGCGCATGGAGCGGGCGCGAGCGGCCGGGGCGACCGGGCTGATCATGACCCTGGACTGGTCGTTCTCGCACGGACGCGACTGGGGCAGCCCGGCGATCCCGGAGAAGATGGACCTCAAGGCCATGGTCCGGTTCGCGCCCGAGGCCATCACCCGGCCGAAGTGGTTGTGGGAGTTCGCGAAGACCGGCCGGGTGCCTGACCTGACCACCCCCAACCTCGCCGCGCCCGGCGAGCAGCCCCCGACCTTCTTCGGCGCGTACGGCGAGTGGATGGGCACGCCGCTGCCGTCCTGGGAGGACGTCGCATGGCTGCGTGAGCAGTGGGGCGGTCCGTTCATGCTCAAGGGCGTCATGCGGGTCGACGACGCCAAGCGCGCGGCCGACGCGGGCGTCACCGCGATCTCGGTGTCGAACCACGGCGGCAACAACCTCGACGGCACCCCCGCGCCGATCCGGGCGCTGCCCGCGATCGCGGAGGCCGTCGGAAGTGAGATCGAGGTCCTGCTCGACGGTGGCATCCGGCGCGGCAGCGATGTCGTCAAGGCGGTCGCCCTCGGTGCCCGCGCGGTGATGATCGGTCGTGGCTACCTGTGGGGCCTGTCGGCCAACGGCCAGGCGGGTGTCGAGAACGTGCTCGACATCCTCCGCGGTGGAATCGATTCGGCGCTACTGGGTCTCGGGCACTCGTCCGTGCAGGACCTGACCGCCGCGGACATCGTCATCCCGCCGGGATTCGCCCGCCCGCTCGGCCTCTGAGCCAGGTGTAGGCGTCGCAGGTCGTGACGCAGCGGTTGACCGAAGGACTCACTCTGGCCGGGCGCACCGCCCGGTCCAGGGTGCTGTTCGGACCCCATGAGACGAACCTGGGCAGCGACCGTGCCCTGTCCGGGCGCCACGTCGCGTACTACGAGCGGCGGGCGCGCGGTGGCGCGGGCATCCTCGTCACCGAGGTCGCCTCGGTGCACGCCGACGATTGGCCGTACGAGCGGGCGCCGCTGGCCGCGGAGAGCGCTCCCGGCTGGCGGGACATCGCGGCCGCGTGCCGGCCGCACGGGACGCTGGTGTTGGCCGGACTCGGCCACACCGGGCTGCAGGGCTCGAGCGCGTACTCGCAGTCGGCGCTGTGGGGACCCTCGCGCGTGGCCGACGCCGTCACCCGCGAGCTGCCCATGGAGATGGAACGGGCTGAGATCGACTCGCTGATAGCGGGATTCCGGTCGGCCGCGGTCTCGGCCCGGGATGCCGGGATGGACGGGGTCGAACTCGACGCGGGACCGCGGTCACTGCTGCGGCAGTTCCATTCCGGGCTGACCAACCTGCGCGACGACGGGTACGGCGTCGACCGGCTCAGGCTCACCCGCGAGGTGATCGAGGCGGTCCGCGGCGAGCTCGGTCCGGACCGGGTGCTGTCGCTGCGGCTGAGCTGCGATGAACTCGCGCCCTGGGCGGGGATCACCCCCGAGATCGCCGCACGGCACGCCCGCGAGTTGGCGGAATCGCTCGACCTGCTGGTCGTCGTCCGCGGCGGTCCGATGTCGGTGGAGGCATACCGGCCGGACGCACACACGGCGCCGGTGTTCAACGTGAAACTGTGTTCGTCTGTCCGTGCGGCGGTGGCAGGCGCGGTGCCGGTCGTGCTGCAGGGCAGCGTGATCGAGGCCGGACAGGCGGAGCGCGCGCTTGCGGACGGCGTCGCCGATGTGGTGGAGATGACCCGCGCGCAGATCGCCGAACCGGACCTGGTGGTCAAGGCGCGCCGCGGCGGCGAGGCCCGGAAGCAGGCGGAGGCCCCGCCCCGGCCGTGCCTGCTCTGCAACCAGACCTGTCAGGTCCGCGACCCGCGCAATCCGATCATCACCTGCGTCGGGAATCCGTCGGCCGGGCACGAGAGCGTCGACCCCGACGAGGCGTTGCCTGCCCCGGATCCGGGTGACGTCCTGGTCGTCGGTGGCGGGCCCGCGGGTCTCGAGGCCGCGCGAATGCTGGCGTTGCGCGGCCACCGGGTCACCCTCGCCGAGCGCGGTTCCCGGCTCGGCGGCATGCTGCGAGTGGCCGCGGTCGGTGCCGGTCGCGACCCGCTCGCGGCGATGGTGGACTGGCTGGAGACCGAATGTCGCCGGCTGGGCGTCCACGTCGAGACCGGCCGGGCGATCACGGCCGGGGAGATCGACGCGGCGAGATCCGCGGGCCGAGTGGTGATCCTGGCGACCGGAAGCCTGCCGAGGCCGTGGCCCGGTGACCGCCACGCGAGCGTCGAGATCGTGAGCCCCCCGGAGGTGCTGGCAGGAAAGCCGTTGCGGGACGGTCCGATCCTGGTGTTCGACCCGGTGGGGGACCAGGTCGCCGTCGCGGTCGCCGAATGGCTCGCCGCCCGCGGCCGCGAGGTGTCCATCGCGACACCGGACCAGGTCGTCGGAGTTCAGTTGGGCCGGACCGGCGACCTCTCCGCCGCCAATGCTCGGCTGCAGCGGGCAGGCATCGCGCGCCACCTGAGCATGACCGTTCGCTCGATCGCCGCGGACGGCGTCCAGTTGGAGAACGTCCACACCGGCGAGCGGCGGCTGCAGGCCGCCGCCACCCTGATCGACTGCACACACAGGCTTCCCGAGGAGTCCCTGGTGCGGGAGTCGCCCGCATCGGTCCGGATCGGGGACTGCCTGGCGCCGCGCACCGCCGCCGAAGCGATCCGGGAGGGCCGGGCGGCGGCAGCGGTGGCCTTTGCCCGGGATGTGCGGCGATGACCCACCGGCACCTGCTGACCCCGTTGCCCCTCGGGCGGCTGACCCTACGTAACCGGGTTGTGTTCTCGGCGCACCTGACCAACAGTGCCCGCGGCGGGCTGCCCACCGAACAGCACATCGCGTACTACGAGGCGCGCGCCAAGGGCGGCGCGGGCCTCATCATCACCGAGGAACACAGCACCCACCCGTCGGACTGGCCGTACGAGAAGCTGATCCAGGGCTACCGGCCCGAGGTGATCCCGCACTACCGGAAGCTCACCGACGCGGTGCACGCCCATGGTTCGGTGATCCTGGCCCAGCTCAACCACAATGGCGGGCAGGGCTCCGGGATGTACTCGCGGCAGCCGGTTCTGGCGCCGAGCCCGGTGGCGGACCCGCTGTTCCGCGAGGTGCCGAAGGCGGTCGACCCGGCCGAGATCGCGGAGCTCGTCGCCGGCTTCGCCGCGACCGCGGAACACTGCAGGCGCGGTGGCTTCGACGGCGTCGAAATCCAGTGCTCGCAGGCATCGATCGTGCGGGCCTTCCTCTCACCCGACACCAACCGGCGCACCGATCGGTACGGGGGCACCCTGGCGAATCGTGCCCGCTTCCTGCTCGAGATCGTGGCGTCGGTGCGCGCGGCGCTCGGGCCCGAACCGGTCCTCGGCGTGCGGTTGACCGGTGAGGAGCTGATCGAGAACGGGATCCATCTCGACGAGGCGGTCGAGGTCGCCGCGATGGTGGAGGCCTGTGGGCAGGTCGACTACATCAACACCTCGATCGGCATGGCGACGCAGACCCTGCACCTGATCGAGGGCTCGATGGCGGTGCCGCGCGGGTACGCCCTGTTCATCCCGAGCGCGATCCGCAGGCGGGTGACGCTGCCGGTGATCGGTGTCGGCCGGTTCACGGATCCGGAGCAGGCGGATCTCGCGATCGAGGAGGGCCATTGCGACCTGATCGGGGTCGTGCGCGGGCAGATCGCGGACCCCGACTTCGTGGCCAAGGCCGCGGCCGGGCGATCCGGTGAGATCCGGACCTGCCTCTCCTGCAACCAGGAGTGCATCGGCCGGGTCGGCCTGGGCCGCTGGCTCGGCTGCGTCGAGAACCCCAGGGCCGGAAGGGAATCGGTGCCGCTGCCGATGCCCCGACGACGCGGCCTGCGGGTGAGCGTGGTCGGCGGCGGACCGGCGGGGCTGCAGGCCGCGGCCACCGCCGCGCAGCGCGGTCACCGGGTGACGCTGTTCGAGCGGGGCGCCCGCACCGGTGGCCAGGTCCGCGCCGCGGCGGGTGCGGCGGGGCGCGCCGAGTTCGGCGTGCTGGTCCGGAATCTCGAGGCGGAATGCGCGCGGTCCGGCGTCGAGGTCAGGACCGGCGTCGAGGTGGACGCGGACCTGCTCCGGTCCCTGGCGCCCGACGCGGTGATCATCGCGACCGGGGCCCGGCCGCGACGACCGGGATGGGCGGGCGAGTCGGCGCGGGTGGTGGACGTGCGGGACGTGCTCGAGGGCCGGGTCGAACCCGGCGGCCGGGTGCTCGTGATCGACGAGCTGGGTTTCCACCAGGCGACGTCGGTCGCCGAATCGCTGGCCGATCGTGGCTGTGTGGTGACGGTCGCGACCAACGGCATGATCGTCGGTCAGGACCTGGGCCTCACGCTGGACATGGAGGGCTGGCAGCGCAGGGCGCACCGCAAGGGCATAGCGCAGCTCACGGACCTGGTGCCGATGGCGGTCGCCGCGGCGCCGGGGGCGGGGGTGCGGGTCACGCTGCTGCACCATCCGACCGGGATCACCTCCGAGCCGGAGTTCGACTGGGTGGTGTGTGCGGTGCACCAGCAACCCGAGGACCGACTCTGGAAGCAGTTGTCCGGGAGCGAGTTCGAGGTTCACCGGATCGGTGACGCGCTGACCCCGCGGCGAGCGGACGCGGCGGTGCGGGAGGGCCACCGGGTGGCCGTCGCGCTCTGACGAGTGTCAGATGCCGGTGGCGCGGTCGCCCGGCAGCAGGCGTTGCGGCAGCTGGCTGAACACCCAGCCTCGCGCGCCGCTCGGGGTGAGCAGCCAGATCACGTCGAAGCGGTCCTCGGGCCACGGGTCTGGCGGTGTGGAATCGACCTCGCCGAGCGCATCGACGATCTCGGGGAGGTACTCGCGCTGCCAGGAGATCAGGACCGGGCCGGGGGTGCGCAACACCTGCTTGGCGAGTGCCTTGACGTCGGACCGACCGAAGTCGGTGTCCACCGCGAGGCCGAGCTTGTCGGCGAGCGGCGAGATCGTCTGCAGTGAGCGCTTGCTGCCGTCCTTCTTGCGCGGCGTCGAGGCGAAAAGGGCCCGCGGGCGCACCAGCCCGGTGGGTGGCTCGCCGTCGTCGGGCGCGAGGAGCGCGGCGAGCGCGGTGGCGCGTTGCCAGCCGACCGGGGTGAGCGATTCGTCGCACCGGGTGCCGTCGCGGTCCACGCCGAAGGGGGGTTCGTCGCCCTCGGGTCGTTCCGCATGCCGGATCAGCATGATCGTCGTCGTCGCCTCGTCCTGGGCCATGGGGGTCATCCTGCCCTTCGACCGGTCAGTCCGCCTGTGGGTTCCCGTGATCCGCGTTCGTGACGGCCTGGAGCAGGCCCCAGGAGAACTGCGCCTCGCAGGCCACACCGTCCGGAGTGGTGAAGGCGGCGGCCGCATGGCTGGCGACCGCGCCGCCGGACATGCGGTAACGGACAGGGGAGCAGGCCGACTCCACGTCGTCGATGACCAGCAGCCACGGTCGTAGGTCCGCCACCGAGGCTATGGCGGGCGCGGCCGAGTCGGCCATCCTGGTCAGTCGCTCGTCGACGACGTCCCCGCCCGGCCCGAAGGTGATCTGGAACTGCAGTCCGGGCCACAGTGGCATCGGCCAGGCCTCGACGGCCAGCTCGCCGACCAGGGGCACCGTGCGCGAGCTCACCACGGCGGGTTTGCCGAGGGCGAGTCGATACCGCGCCGCGCCACCGGGGAAGCCGCCCCGCAGGCCGCGCTGCCACTGGGCGTGCGCGGCGCGCAGGTCGGTGGCGCTCTTGCCGAGGTTCTTGAGGGCGGCCCCGACGAGCGCCTGCTGATGGTCGTGCATCCGGCGGAGCAACATGAGTTCGAAGTTGACGACGCCAAATCCTTTGAGCGGCATTCGGTCCAGCGTCACGTCATCCTCCAGTCGAGGGTCCTGTGGTGACACCGATCGTAGTGGCCGGACCCTAGGCGACTCCCGTCGGAATAGCATCGGTGCATGCCAATGGACCTCGCGGGCGCGACCTGGCCCGACATCGCCGCCGACGCGCCAGCCCTCGCGGTGCCGATCGGGTCGGTCGAGCAGCACGGGCCGCACCTGCCGCTGGACACCGACACCCGGATCGCGGTCGCGGTGGCGCGGTCGCTGCCCGGCATGATGGTCGCCCCCGCCATCGCCTACGGGGCCAGCGGTGAGCACGAGGGATTCGCTGGAACCGTCTCGCTCGGCGCGTCCGCGCTCGAGGCGGTGGTCGTCGAGTACGGGCGTTCGGCGTGTCGCTGGTCCCCGCGCGTGTTGCTGGTGAACGGGCACGGTGGCAACGCGCCCACCCTCGCCAAGGCGGTCGCGTTGCTGCGCTACGAGGGCAGGGACGTCGCCTGGCTGCCCTGCGCGGTGCCGGGGGCCGATGCCCACGCGGGGCGCACTGAAACCTCCCTGCTGCTGCACCTTTCGCCAGGTGACGTGCGGATGGACAGGGCGCAACCGGGCGTCACCGAACCGATCGGTGAGCTGATGGACCGGTTGCGGGCCGGCGGGATCGCGTCCGTCAGCGCGAACGGGGTGCTCGGCGATCCGACAGGGGCGAGTGCGGCCGAGGGTGAACGGATGTTCGAGCAGATGGTGGCGCGTTGTGTTGCGGCGGTGTTGCGATGGCAACCAGATGGCAAAGGCATGTTGCGGTGAGAGCAGATCCGAATACGATCACCTGATGCGCCAAGCTCGACTGCCCGACGGATTCGGGGTGAGAATCGATCCCAAGGTGCGCACCTTCTCGGGTGGACGGGTACTGATCGGGGGTTCCCCGACCCGGATGCTCAAGCTCGCCCCGACCGCGGCGGCGATGATCGGTGACGGATACCTGAAGGTCGTCGACACCCAGTCCGCACAGGTTGCCCGGCACCTCCTCGATTCCGGGGTGGCGAACCCCCGGCCGATGAGCTCGCCGTCGAATCAGGACGTCACTGTCGTCATCCCGCTGCACAACAACATCACCGGCTTGAACCGACTGCTGCCCGCGCTGCGTGGACTCTCGGTGATCGTCGTCGACGACGGGTCCGATGATCCGGTGACGACTCCGCCGTGCTGCGACGGGCGGGTCGACGTGCGGGTTCTCCGGCACCCGACCGCGCTCGGGCCTGCTGCCGCTCGCAACACCGGAATGGCCGCGGCGACAACGGAGTACGTAGCCTTCCTGGATTCCGACGTGGTGCCCCGGCTCGGCTGGCTCGAGGCGATGCTGGGCCACTTCAGCGACCCGGCGGTCGCGATGACCGCACCGCGGATCGTCGCCCTGGAGCCGGATGCGGGCGCGATCGGCCGTTACGAGCACGCGCGATCCTCCCTCGATCTGGGACGCAAGGAGGGCGCGGTGCGGGCGGGGAGCCCGGTGTCCTACGTGCCCAGTGCCGCGATGCTGGTGCGCAGGCGCGCGCTCGAGGAGTGCGGTGGCTTCGACGCGGAGATGCATGTGGCCGAGGACGTCGACCTCTGCTGGCGGCTACACGCGGCCGGTTGGCGGCTGCGCTACGAGCCGATCGCCAATGTCGCCCATGATCACCGCGTCTCGTTCCGGAAGTGGTTCGGCCGCAAGCTCTTTTACGGTACGGGTGCGGCTCCGCTCGCGCTCCGGCACGAGGGGATGGTGCCGCCCGTTGCCATGTCGCCCTTGACGCTGCTGGCCGTCCTGCTCGCCGCGACCTGCACCAGGCTCGGCCTCGCCGGCTCGCTGGTCGCGCAGCTCGTCACCGTCATCCGCCTGCGCCGGACGTTCCGGGAGCTCGACCAACCCACCCGGATCTCGGTCATCCTCACCGCGCAGGGCTTCGCGGGCGGGGTCTGGCAGCTCGCGTCCGCGATGTGCAGACATTATTGGCCGGTGACGCTGCTGGCCGCATTGGTCTCGTCGCGAGTCCGTCGCGCCCTGCTGGCGGTGGCCGCGGCCGAGGGCCTCGCGGATTGGTACACGCACCGCGAACCCGGAGGGCTGGGGCCGGTGCGGCACACAGTGTTCAAGCGGATGGACGACATCGCCTACGGCACCGGCCTGTGGCGTGGGGCGATCGCGGAGCGCAGCCTCGCCGCGCTGAAGCCTCGGCTGCGGGGCTGACCGGTGCCGGCCCCCGATCCGGTGGCCGATGTGATCGTGGTGGGCGGCGGGTCCAGCGGGTGCGTCGTGGCGGCGCGCCTGAGCGCGAACCCCGATCGTGCTGTGTTGTTGATCGAGGCGGGACCCGGTTCGAGCGACCCAGGGCCGCTCGGGCTGCTGCCGGTCGGACCGCGCAGCGATGTCGCCGCGACCTATCCGGTCGAATTGCGGCCGGGCCGCAGCACGACCATCTCCCGCGGCCGGGTGCTCGGCGGGTCCGGGGCGGTCAACGGCGGCTACTTCATCCGCGGCACCGAATCCGACTTTCGGAGCTGGCCGCAGATGTGGTCGTATTCCCAAGTGCTGCCGTACTTCCGGAAGCTCGAGACGGACCGGGCGGGGGACCCTCGCTGGCACGGTGACGACGGTCCGATGCCGGTGACCCGGATCGGTCGCGAGGACATGCATCCCGTCAGCTCGGCCTTCCTCGATGCCTGTGAGGCTGAGGGGTTCGGGTATGCCGCGGATCTCAACGAGCCGAACGCGGACGGTGCCGGTCCGGTGCCGCTCAACGCGGTCGCGGGGCGCCGGATCAGCACGGCGTCCGCATACCTCGAACCGAGCCTCGCCAGACCGAACCTGCGGGTGCGGACCGGCATCGTCGCCCGCCGCGTGGTGTTCGACGGCGTGCAGGCGGTGGGAGTCGAGGTCGAGATCGCGGGTGAGCGGCGCCTGCTACGGGCCCGTCAGGTGGTGCTGTGCGCGGGCGCGATCGGTACCGCCCATCTGTTGATGCACTCCGGAATAGGTCCGGCGCAACATCTTTCGGCACTCGGGCTGCCGGTGGTATCGGACCGGCCCGGCGTCGGTCGCGACTTCGGTGACCACCCCGAGGTGACGCTCGCGTACCGGCCTCACCTGCGCGTGCCGAGGGACGAGCACACCGCCGTCCTGGAGGCAGTGCTGGAGACGGACGGCATCGAGATCCGCCCGTACACCGCGCCCTTCGCGGAGATCATTCCCGGCGTGCTCGACGCGGACCCACGGCTGGGGGTGGCGCTGATGCGCCCGGACAGCAGGGGCGAGCTCACCCTGCGGTCCTCCGACCCGGCGGACCCGCCGGTCATCCGGTACCGGTACCTGACGTCGGCAGCCGACCGGGCGGCGATGCGGTCCGGCCTCGATCTGGCGCGCGGGTTGCTGACCTCGGCGGCCTTCGGGCGGGTGGCCGCGGAACCACGGGCAGGGTCGCCCACCGAGCCGTTCGAGAACCTCGGTACCTCCCTGCATCTGTCCGGAACCTGCCGGATGGGGTCGGAGGCGGACCGCGACGCCGTCGTCGACGACCGCTGCCGGGTGATCGGCGTGGACGGGGTCCTGGTCGCCGACACCTCGGTGATGCCGGTGGTGACCTCGCGCGGCCCGCACGCGACCGCGGTGATGATCGCCGAACGGGTCTCCGCCCTGATCGAGGGCGGCACGAGTCCCACCCATGACGCCCAGGGAAGTGGCAGAGTGTGACCGGCGTTACAGTTGGTGGGACGTCACGGAGGAACTCGATTGACCAGAGCAACGCACGGCAACCCCTGGATTGCCGTACGGCCGGGCGATGATGTCGCGCAACTGGCGCGGCTGATGTCGTCTGCCCACAGGTCGTTCGTCGACGGTGACCCGGCACGGTCCGTCGATCCCGCGGCCGCTGGGCACGACCCCGTCCGGTCGGTGGTGCTCGATTCGTGGTTGCGCAGCCGGAACAAGGGCGTGAACCCCGATGCCGTCGGCGACGGCGTCGACCTCGACGGCATCGAACTGGAGCGGTACCGCTCCGCGCACCCGATGGCGCTGATCCGTCCCGTCATCCGCAAGCTGCTGGTCGACGACGCTGCCGACACCGGCCTGCTCGTCGCGATCAGCGACGCCGAGGGGCGCCTGCTCTGGGTGGAGGGCGACTCGCAGGCCAAGGACCGGGCGCTCGCGATGAACTTCGTCGAGGGCGCCGACTGGAGCGAGGACCGCGTCGGCACCAATGCCCCTGGGACCGCGCTCGCGCTCGACCACTGCGTACAGATCTTCGAGGCCGAGCATTTCAGCCGCACGGTCCACGATTGGAGCTGCTCCGCGGCTCCGGTGCACGACCCGATGAGCGGCCAGATCCTCGGCGCCATCGACATCACCGGCGGACCGCGGGTGGCGGTGCCTGAGGTGCTCTCGTTGATCCGGGCCACCGTCGCTGCGGCCGAGTCCGAGCTCCGCCTGCACCTGCTGAACTCGCCCCGCCTGCTCGGCAACGCCTCACCGCGTCTCCAGGTGCTCGGATCCGAGCGGCCCACCCTCGTGCGGGACGGCGACCGGACGAGCCTCTCGCAGCGGCACGCCGAGATCCTGCTGCTGCTGGCCGAACACCCCGAGGGGCTCAGTTCCGACCACCTTGCGGTGCTGCTCGACGAGTCGGAGCTGGACTCGGTGACCATCCGGGCGGAGATGTCGCGCCTCCGCAAGGTGTTCGGTGCCGCGGGCCTCGGCTCCCGTCCGTATCGGTTGCTGACCGATCTCGGCTCGGACGTGCAGGAGGTCCGTCACGCGCTCGATCGCGGTGACGCGGCGGCCGCTCTGCGGGTCTATCGCGGTCCGGTCCTGCCCGGCTCGGTCGCGCCCGGCGTCGAGGAGATCAGGGCGGACCTGCGCGGCCGCATACGTGCGGCGCTGCTGCGGGCGGGCGACCAGGGCCTGCTCGCCAAGTGGACGAGCACGGTCGAGGGCCGCGAGGACACCGGCGCGTGGGCCGCCTACCTGTCCTCGATGGACCGCCGCTCGCCGATGTATGACCAGGTCAAGTCCAGGATCGAGACGCTCGACCGGCGGCTGGGAGTCTGAGTTCCACCGGACGCAACGTTGTTGCAACCCTCGCAATCCTAGTGTTCTGAATCACACCCCAGGGCGACACTCGCGTCGCCGGCAGGGGAGAGACAGCACACCACGAGGAGCCTTCGATGACCGTGTACGCCCGTCCGGGTTCACCCGATTCCGTCATGTCCTTCCAGTCCCGCTACGACAACTGGATCGGTGGACAATGGGTGCCGCCCGTCAAGGGTCAGTACTTCGAGAACCCGACCCCGGTCACCGGTCAGCCGTTCTGCGAGATCGCCCGTGGCACCGCCGAGGACATCGAGCTCGCCCTGGACGCCGCGCATGCCGCCGCCCCGGCCTGGGGCAAGACCTCGGTCGCCGAGCGCGCGGTCATCCTGAACAAGATCGCGGACCGGATGGAGCAGAATCTCGAGTCCATCGCCCTCGCCGAGTCCTGGGACAACGGCAAGCCGATCCGCGAGACCCTGAACGCCGACATCCCGCTCGCCATCGACCACTTCCGTTACTTCGCGGGTGCCATCCGGGCGCAGGAGGGCTCGCTCTCGGAGATCAACAGCGACACCGTCGCGTACCACTTCCACGAGCCGCTCGGTGTGGTCGGCCAGATCATCCCCTGGAACTTCCCCATCCTGATGGCCGTGTGGAAGCTGGCGCCCGCGCTGGCCGCCGGAAACGCGATCGTGCTCAAGCCCGCGGAGCAGACCCCGGCGTCGATCCTGCACCTGATCGGCATCATCGGCGACCTACTGCCGGCGGGTGTGCTCAACATCGTCAACGGCTTCGGCACCGAGGCGGGCAAGCCGCTCGCCTCGAGCCCGCGGATCAAGAAGATCGCCTTCACCGGCGAGACCACCACCGGCCGGCTGATCATGCAGTACGCATCGCAGAACCTGATCCCGGTCACCCTGGAGCTCGGCGGCAAGAGCCCGAACATCTTCTTCTCCGACGTGCTCGCCGCCAACGACGACTATCAGGACAAGGCGCTCGAGGGCTTCACCATGTTCGCGCTCAACCAGGGCGAGGTGTGCACCTGCCCGTCCCGCGCGCTCATCCAGGGCGAGATCTTCGACGAGTTCCTCGCGATGGCGGCCGTCCGCACCAAGGCGGTGCGGCAGGGCGACCCGCTCGACACCGAGACCATGATCGGCGCGCAGGCCAGCAACGACCAGTTGGAGAAGATCCTGTCCTACATCGAGATCGGCAAGGCCGAGGGCGCCCAGCTGGTGACCGGTGGCGAGCGCGCCGAGCTCGGTGGCGACCTGTCCGGCGGCTTCTACGTGCAGCCGACGGTGTTCACCGGCAACAACAAGATGCGGATCTTCCAGGAGGAGATCTTCGGTCCTGTGGTGTCGGTGACGTCCTTCAAGGACTACGACGAGGCCATCGAGATCGCCAACGACACCCTGTACGGCCTCGGTGCAGGGGTCTGGTCCCGCGACGGCGGGGTGGCCTACCGCGCAGGCCGCGACATCCAGGCAGGGCGCGTGTGGACGAACACGTACCACCAGTACCCTGCGCACGCGGCGTTCGGCGGCTACAAGCAGTCCGGCATCGGCCGTGAGAACCACCACATGATGCTCGACCACTACCAGCAGACCAAGAACCTGCTCGTCAGCTACGCCCCGAAGGCGCAAGGCTTCTTCTGACCCGCAGGCTCGGGGCTTCCCACGGCCTGAGCCCCCGATCTCACGGCGCCCGCCAATGCCCCCCTGCGGCGGGCGCCGTGACCATGACACGGCGCCCGCTCATCCCCCCGAGGCGGGCGCCGTGTCTCCACTTCTCGCCGAGACGGAGGTCCCCATGGCCGACCCGATGACGGTGCCCGGCCGCATCGTCGCGACCGCGGCGGCGATGGATCTGCTCCGCCGCCTGGGCGGGATTCACGGACCCCTGATGATGCACCAGTCCGGCGGATGCTGCGACGGCTCGGCCCCGATGTGTTATCCCGCAGGCGAATTCATCGTCGGCGACCGTGACGTCCTGGTCGGGCTGCTCGACCTGCGGCTCGGTGTCGGCGAGGTGCCGAGCTCGGTTCCCGACGGTGATGACGCGGTGCCCGTGTGGATCTCGGGCACACAGTTCGCAGCCTGGCAGCACACCCAGCTGGTGCTGGACGTGGTCCCGGGGCGCGGCTCGGGGTTCAGCCTCGAGACGCCGGAGGGAGTGCGCTTCCTGAGCCGGGCTCGCGCGTTCACACCCGAGGAGAACGGCGCGCTCGCCGAGGCCGATCCGCTCACCGGGCAAAGCTGGGACGAGGGCAGGCGGCCCGAGCCGCCCGCCGAACCCCAGGTGGTCGCCGAGGCCGTCGACGCCTGTCCCGTCCCTGGCGGCCCGAGAACCGATCAGTCGTAACTCCGCGGACATCAATCCATGACGTAGATCTTCAACACTATGCGCAGCCGCGCCACCCCTGGTGGCGCCGCCGGTGCCGTGTGATCATTCACTAGGAGAAGGAGGTCGCCATGGCGATCACCACCAAGAAGCCCTCGCACGAGGACTTCCACAACGAGGACAGCGAGTACCTCGCGAAGCGGACACTCAAGTCGGGCTCCGCCGGCTGGTTGCTGCTGGCTGGGCTCGGCGTGAGCTACGTGATCTCCGGTGACTACGCCGGGTGGAACAACGGGCTGGCCGAGGGCGGCTTCGGTGGTCTGCTCATCGCGGGCGTCGTCATCGCAGGCATGTACCTGGCGATGGTGCTCGGCATGGCCGAGATGTCCTCCGCGTTGCCCGCCGCGGGCGGTGGCTACACCTTTGCCAGGCGAGCGCTCGGGCCGTGGGGTGGATTCGCAACCGGCACAGCGATTCTCATCGAGTATGCGATCGCGCCCGCCGCGATCGCCACCTTCATCGGTGGCTACGTCGAGTCGCTGAACCTGTTCGGGATCACCGACGGCTGGTGGGTCTATCTCGCGGTCTATGCCATCTTCATCGGCATCCACCTCACCGGTGCGGGCGAGGCGCTGAAGGCGATGTTCGTGATCACCGCGATCGCACTGGTCGGGCTGGTGGTGTTCGCGGTGTCCGCCTGGGGCCTGTTCGACGCGAGCAACCTGACCGATATCGCGGCCGACCCAGGCGCGGCGGGCAGTTCCAGCTTCCTGCCCTTCGGCTGGTTCGGAATCTGGGCGGCGGTGCCGTTCGCCATCTGGTTCTTCCTTGCGGTGGAGGGTGTTCCGCTCGCCGCGGAGGAGGCCCGCGAGCCGGAGAAGAACGTGCCGAAGGGCATCATCATCAGCATGCTGCTCCTGATCGTCACCGGGGCGGCCGTGCTCTTCCTCGCCACCGGCGCGCTCGGAGCCGAGGCCCTGTCGACCTCGGGCAACCCGCTGGTGCAGGCGCTCGGCGACGGCGGAGCGGCCAAGGCCGTCAACTACATCGGCCTGGCGGGCCTGGTCGCCAGCTTCTTCTCGATCATGTACGCCTACTCCCGCCAGACCTTCGCGCTCTCGCGCGCCGGGTACCTGCCGACCAGGCTCTCGGTGACCAACTCCCGCAAGGCCCCGACCCTCGCGTTGATCGTCCCCGGCGTCATCGGCTTCATCCTCTCGCTCACCGGCGAGGGCGCGATGTTGCTCAACATGGCGGTGCTGGGTGCGGCGGTCAGCTACGTGCTGATGATGGTCAGCCACATCGTGCTCCGTAAGCGCGAGCCGGGCATGGCGCGTCCGTACCGCACCCCGGGCGGCATCGTCACGACATCCTTCGCGCTGGTGATCGCCATCGCGGCGGTGATCGCCACCTTCCTGGTCGATCCGACGGCGGCGATGTGGACCGTGGTCGCGTTCGGCGCCTTCATGGCCTACTTCGGCTTCTACAGCCGGCACCACCTGGTGGCCAACTCGCCCGATGAGGAGTTCGCGATTCTCGCGAAGGCGGAAGAAGAACTGGAATGACGCTCTACAGCCAGCAGATCGGCGGCACCACCCACACCTTCGACGGGCTCGTCGAGCTGATGGCGAAGGCGACCCCGCTGCGCAGCGGCGACGAGCTGGCCGGATGCGCGGCCGCCTCGGATGCCGAGCGTGCGGCCGCGCAGTGGGCACTCGCCGATGTCCCACTCGACCGGTTCCTGCACGAGTTGCTGGTGCCGTACGAGACCGACGAGGTCACCAGGCTGATCATCGACTCGCACGATCGCGCTGCGTACCAGGCGATCTCGCACCTGACGGTCGGGGGTCTGCGTGACTGGCTGCTCGAGGTGGCCGCGGGTGACGGCGCGGCCGCCACGCTGCGGGCGGTGGCGCCGGGCCTGACGCCGGAGATGGTGGCGGCGGTCAGCAAGATCATGCGGAACCAGGACCTCATCGCGGTCGCGCGGGCGGCCGTGGTCACCGCCGGGTTCCGGACCACGGTCGGGCTGCCCGGCAGGCTGAGCACCCGGCTGCAACCCAACCATCCGACCGACGACCCGCGCGGCATCGCGGCCGCCACCCTGGACGGGCTGCTGCTCGGCTGCGGAGATGCGGTGATCGGGATCAATCCGGCAACCGACTCGCCGCACGCCACCTCCGACCTGCTCCACCTGCTCGACGAGATCCGGCAGCGGTTCGAGATCCCCACCCAGTCCTGCGTGCTCTCCCACGTCACCACCACGATGGAACTGATCGAGGCGGGCGTGCCGGTGGACCTGGTGTTCCAGTCCATCGCGGGCACCGAGGGCGCGAACGCGAGTTTCGGTGTCACCGTGCCCCTGCTGCGGGAGGCCAACGCCGCGGGCCGCTCGCTCGGGAGGGGCACCGTCGGCAACAACGTCATGTACCTCGAGACCGGCCAGGGCTCGGCCCTGAGTGCCGGTGCCCACCTCGGCACCGGCGGCCGACCCGTGGACCAGCAGACGCTGGAGACGCGCGCGTACGCGGTGGCCCGCGACCTCGAACCGCTCCTGGTCAACACGGTGGTCGGTTTCATCGGTCCGGAGTACCTGTACGACGGCAAGCAGATCATCAGGGCCGGCCTGGAGGACCACTTCTGCGGGAAGCTGCTGGGGCTGCCGATGGGCGTCGACGTCTGCTACACCAATCACGCCGAGGCCGACCAGGACGACATGGACACCCTGCTCACCCTGCTGGGTGCGGCGGGGACGGCGTTCGTCATCGCGGTCCCGGGGGCCGACGACGTGATGCTCGGCTATCAGAGCCTGAGCTTCCACGACGCGCTGTACGTCCGGCAGGTGCTGGGGCTGCGTCCCGCCCCGGAGTTCGAGGCCTGGCTGCACCGGCTCGGCATGACCGACGCGGCGGGCCGGGTGCTCCCGGTGGATGCGGCGGCCTCACCGCTGCGCGCACTGACGGGGGCGCTGTGAACCTCGAGAAGCGTGCGGGCACGGCACGGACCGATACGGATCCACAGGACTTCTGGGAGGAACTGCGGCTCAGCACCCAGTCGCGGATCGGGCTCGGCCGGGCCGGGGACTCGCTACCCACCGACCGCGTGCTCGAGTTCCGTGCCGCGCACGCCGCGGCCCGCGATGCGGTGCACCTACCGTTGGACGCCGACGAGCTGACCCGGCAGGTCGAGGCGCTCGGTCTCGGCAGCCCCGTGCGGGTGACGAGCCGGGCAGGCAGCCGTGCCGAGTACCTGCGCAGGCCCGATCTCGGACGACTGCCTGCCGATCTGGCGGGCGTGCCGCACAGCGGTGCTGATCTGGGATTCGTTCTCGGGGACGGGCTTTCACCCCGTGCCCTGATGGATCACGGGGCCGGGCTGCTGGGGGCGCTGGCCGAGGAACTCTCGGACAGGTACTCGTTCGCGCCGCCGGTGATCGCGACGGAGGCGCGGGTGGCGCTCGGCGACCACATCGCCGAGGCGATGGGGGTGCGCACCCTGATCGTGTTGATCGGGGAGCGGCCGGGATTGTCGGTGGCGGACAGCCTCGGCATCTACCTGACGCACCTGCCCCGAGCCGGCCGCACCGATGCCGATCGAAACTGCGTCTCCAACATCCACCCGCCGGAGGGGCTCAGCTATGCCCAGGCCGCAAAGGTGTTGTCGGGCTTGGTGTCCGGTGCCCGCAAGCTCGGACGCTCCGGCGTGGACCTCAAGGACACCTCGCGGTCCGACGCGTTGTCCTCCGGAGAGGTCCTGACCCTCGACTGACCTGCTCGGGCTCCGGCCGAGAGGTTCTCCCTTCGTCGCCGCTGTGTGTACCGGCGTGGTTCGTGTGCCGGTGTGCTTCCGCGCGCCCGCATCCTTCGAGAAAGAGGATTCCTGGTGAAGTCTTTCCATACCCGCGCAGCCTGGGTGGGTGCCCTGGCCGGCGTGATCGCGCTGACCGCATCCTGTTCGTCCGGCGGTGACGGCGCCGCCGCTGCCGCGCCCGACACCAGCAGCTGCGCCGCCCTCGACACGGGGCTCGAATGGTTCGGCGCGAACCGGCAGGTGCTGGACCGCATGATCGCGGAGAAGGGCACCTGTGGCGTCGACGGAGACGCCGCGAAGGGCGCCCCGCTCGCGCTGTTCGACTGGGACAACACCGTGGTCAAGAACGACATCGGCAGCGCGACCGCCTACTGGATGATCAAGAACGACAAGATCCTTCAGCCCGAGGGTGCGGATTGGGCGACGACGAGCCGATTCCTGACCCCGGATGCGATCGTGGCACTCGGGGCAGCGTGCGGCACCGAGGTGGCGCCCGGTCTCCCGCTGCCGACAGCTTCCGATCTCGACTGCGCCGACGAGATCGTCGCCGTGCTCGACGACGAGACCACCTCCGGGAAGCCGGCCTTCGCCGGGTACGACCATCGGCGGACGAAGCCCGCGTACGCCTGGGCGGTTCAGTTGATGGGTGGTCACACGGTCGACGAGGTGACCGAATACGCCAGGGCGGCGCGAACGGAGAACCTCGCCGCCCCCGAGGGCGCCGAACAGACCGTGGGGACCACCGAGGTCGACGGGTACGTCAGGTACTACCCCCAGATCGCCGACCTGGTGAAGGTGTTGCGCACCAATGGCTTCGATGTCCGCATCATCTCGGCGTCGGCGGAGCCCGTGGTGCGGGTGTGGTCTGAGGAACTGGGCCTGACGCCCGAACGGGCGATGGGGGTCCGTCCGTTCGTCGAGAACGGTGTCCTCACGAGGCACCTCGAGGGATGCGGCGGCGTGGCCGACGGTGAGGACTCGGTCATCCCGTACATCGACGGCAAACGGTGCCAGGTCAACGAGGTCGTGTTCGGGGTGAACGGGCCAGCGGCGTTCGATCAGTTGCCCGCCGATCGGCGCCAGGTCTTCGCGGCAGGCGACTCGGTGACCGACGTGACGTTCCTCGGGGACGCGACCGGGGCGCGCCTGGTGATCAATCGCAACAACGCCGAGCTCATGTGCAATGCCTATGACAACAGCGACGACCGGTGGCTGGTCAATCCGATGTTCCTCGATCCGAAGGACCGTGCGGAGGAGCCCTACCCCTGCTCGACCAAGGCATATACCGCTGCCGACGGTGGCAAGGGAGCGGTCCACCGGGTCGACGGATCGGTGATAGAGGACCAGGAGGACTCTGTCTACTGACGTGTGAACGCCGCGAGTGGGGTCGGTTCGGTGAACCGACCCCACTCGGCGGTCAGGCCGCTGCGGCGGCGCTCTGTGCCGCGAGCTTCTGGAGCCCGGCGGGGTAGAGGCGCTTGCCCGCGACAAGCGCGACTATCGCGAGCACGTACACCAGGGGCGAGAGCTGCAGGGCCTCGAGCAGTCCCAGGCGATCGGCGAGGATGCCGATGACGAAGGGACCCAATGCCAGGCCGAGGACGTTGTTGGCCACGGTGAGGGTGCCGAGAGCGGACGACCGCACCGACGGGTGGGTCAGGCTCGCCACCATGGCGGCGGACGGACCCGAGGATCCCGCGGCGAAGAAGGCACCGATCCCCAGCAGGACCAGCTGCGGGGCCCCGGTGTCCAGGCGAAGTCCCACTCCCAGCGCGAGGAACGAGATCAGGCAGAAGGCGACGGCGCTGGACCACTTCATGGCCGGGTTGGTCCTGCTGACCCGGTCGGTGATGATGCCGCACACGATCATGCCGGTACCGATGAGCAACACGAACACCGATGCGATCGCGCCCGCCTTGTCGGGAGCCATGCCGTAGTACCGGTTGAAGAAGCTCGGGGTCCAGGCGAGCAGCACCGCGGCGGTGAACATCTGCAGGCCGCCGCCCAGGTAGGCGCACCACACCGCGGAATTGGTGAACAGGCTCGACACCGGGACCCGGATGGTGGTTCCCGTCGCTGCGACCGTCGCGACATTCTGGTCGGCGGCGTGCTCCGCCAACCGGCGCTCGGTGACGAGGGCACGGAACAGGGCGACGAGCAGGAGGCCGAGCACCGCCATCGCGGCGAAGGACCAACGCCAGCTCAGATGCACGGCGATGACGCCGCCGAGTGACACGCCGACAACCGAGCCGAAGGAGCCTCCGGCCATGAAGGCGCCGCTCAGAGTGGAATGGACTCGCGGCGCGAAGACTCCGAGCACGACGGCGATCCCGACGCTCCCGTAGGCGGCTTCGCCGACACCGACGAGGAAGCGAGCGGCCAGCATCTGCTCGTAGTTGGATGCGATCGCACACAACAGCGTCGCGATGCTCCACAGCGTGGCCATCAGCACCAGGCTCTTGACCCGGCCCCATCGGTCCGCCAGGAGGGAGAGCGGCAGTGTCAGCAGGCCGACCATCAGCGCGACGATGCTGGTGAGCGACGCGAGCTGCGAGTCCGACAGGTCCCAGTCGGTCTTCAGGAAAGGAAAGACGGCACTGAGTACCTGGCGAGACATGTAGTCGGACAACAGCAACGCGAAGGTGAGGGCGAAGACGAGCCAGGGGTAGTACGAGCGCCGGCTGTGGCGTGCGGTGGCTGTCACGGAACTCGGCGGATCGTTTGCTGCGATCTCGAGTTCGGGCGTGGTGGATGTCAGTCCCATGGATGCTCCTGGGGGTGCGGCTGGCAGGGGGAAGGTGTGGGGCCGGCGCTCAGCTGGCGGCGCGGCGGGACTCGTACGCGTCTAGTTCCTCCGCGAGGATCGGCACGCCGAGATTGCAGGCGTGGATCCCGAGGACGCTCACCATCTCGAGGACGGTGAGGATCTCCTCCCTGGACACGCCGAGCTCGAGTGCGGCTCGGATGTGCCGACGAACTCCAGGCGCGTACATGTGGGTGGCGGCGGCATCGATGGCGATGCTCAGCAGTTCGACGAACTCGGGTGTGAACACCCCACGCCGCACGGGCGTGGCGTTCATCGCCATGAACTGCTCGGTCCACTCCGGATCCCACTGGGACAAGGTGTCCCACAGTGGATTCCAGCTTCCAGCCTGCTTCATTCGGTCGAGCGTCGGAGTGGGTATCGGCTCAGCGGTCATGGCTGCTCGTTTCACGGAGAACGAATCGGGTGTGATGTGGGCTATTGGCCCGGCCCGATAGTGGCCTGGATCACGTTACGTCGCTCGTGAGTCGAATAATTGCCCGTGCGGGACGGAATTCTTTGCATTTCGGGACATGCCCCCGGGGTGGGGGGCGCCTGTCGTTGGAAACCGACCTAACCCTCGGTTTGTTTGCGCCAATCGCGGGGGCTCATGCCGAACTGCTGATGGAACCACCGGGAGAAGCTGCTCGGTGTCGAGAAGGCGAGCAGCTCGGAGATCTCGGTGAACGAGTAGCGGCGGCCGGCGACCATGCGTTTCGCGAGTTCGGCCCGGGTCGAGTCGACGACCGAGGTGAAGGTCTGTCCCGACTTCGCGAGGTGCCGATGCACCGTGCGACGGTCGACGCCGAGGCTGCGCGCGACCTGCTCGATCGAGCAGCGTCCGCTCGGCAGCAGGAGTTCGACGAGTTCGCGTACGCGATTGGTGAGCGTGGGTTCCTCGGGCGTGGTGAGCGTGTCGAGGAACTGTTTCGCGTAGGAGCGCAGCAGTGGGTCGGACAGCCTGTTCGGCTCGTCCAGATCGCCTGTGTAGGTGATGATTCCGGTGAACTCGCTGTTGAAGTGCAGCGGCGCATCGAAGACCTGGCGGTGCGTCGTGTCGTCGGCCGGTCGGTCGTGTTCGAAGCTGACGGACACCGGATGCCACCGCTCGCCCAGTAGGTGCCGCAGCAGCTGGTGGGTCACCGTGACCGCCAGTTCGACGGACTGCCGGACCGGTACGGGTTCGCCGGGATCGATGCTGATGCGGATCGTGGCCAGGCCGTCGCGCTCGGACAGCCGGATGTTCAGCGACTCGTTGTAGGTGTGCTGGTACCGGATCAGCATCCGGAGCGCGCTTCGGGCGTCCGGCTCGTCCCGGATGCTGACGCTCAGTGGGCCGAGGGTGGACAGGCGACGGCGCTCGGCCAGCTTCAGGGCGAAGTCCTGGCGACCCGAGGTCGCCGCGGACAACTCGAGGAGACGGGCGACGGAGGCCGCGGGCACCCAGCGGTCTTGCAGGTCCAGCCCAGCCGGGTCGAGCCCAGCGCTCCTGAGCAGCTGCACCGGGTCGAGCGACAGGGCGCGGCTCAGTTCGATGTAGCCGGTCAGTGAGGCATACCGGGCGAGCGGCTTGGCCATTCGCGTCGCCTTCCATCTCGGGTGTCCCGCTCGGCGCCCCGCGGTGGGGTGTCCCGAACGGGAAACAAATATGTCCCGTCAGGATAAGTGTGAACCCCATCGCATGGCTACTGTTGTGTCAGCTGAGTCACACCGGATGCGTCGATCGCCTCCGGTTGCGGGCCCCGCGAAGGGCACATCGACCGCTGCGCCACAGCGCAGCGAGATGCCCGCCCAGGGGTGGAACCACGATCAAGGAGAAGGCAATGGCAAAGGCGATCCGCTTCTACGAAACCGGCGGCCCGGAGGTTCTGCGGTGGGAATCCATGGAGGTCGGCGACCCGGGACCGGGTGAGGTGCGGATCCGCCACGGAGCGGTTGGCCTGAACTTCGCCGACACCTACTTCCGCACGGGAATGTATCCCGCGCCCCTGCCGGCAGGCATGGGTGTGGAGGGCGCGGGCGTGGTGGAGGCGGTCGGTACCGGTGTCACCGACTTCCGGGAGGGTGACCGCGTCACGTACACGGGTAGCCCGCTCGGTGCGTACAGCACCGAGCGCGTGATGCCCGCTGCACACCTCATCGCACTTCCGGACGGGATCGAGTTCGAGACCGCGGCCGCGATGACCATGCGCGGCCTCACCACCGCGTACCTGCTGCGCCGGATCCATCCGCTGAAGGCCGGCGACACGGTGCTGCTGCACGCGGCCGCGGGCGGCGTCGGACTGATCTTCTGCCAGTGGGCGAAGTTGCTGGGCGTCAACGTGATCGGCACGGTCTCGACCGACGAGAAGGCGGCGGTCGCGCGCGCTCACGGATGCGGAGAGGTCATCGTCTACACGCGGGAGAACGTCGCCGAGCGGGTGCGTGAGCTCACCGGCGGTGCGGGCGTGCCTGTTGTCTACGACAGCATCGGGGCATCCACGTTCCAGACCTCGATCGACTCGCTGGCCAGGCGGGGCCTGCTGGTGGCCTTCGGAACCGCATCCGGCCCGATCCCGCCGATCGATGCCATGCAGCTCGCGGTCAAGGGGTCGCTGTTCGTGACCCGGCCCGCGCTCGCCGATTACATCGCCGATCCGGCCGAGCGGGCGGAGCTCGCGGGCGAACTCTTCGGTCATGTTGCGGCCGGCCGCATCTCCATCGAGATCAACCAGCGTTACGGGCTCGAGGACGCCGAGAAGGCTCATCGCGACCTGGAGGCCGGCATCAGCATCGGCTCCTCGGTCTTCTCGGTCTGAATCCGAATCACGTAGAGGAGAGCGTCATGACCACAACCATCGACCGCGTGACCGGTCGAACCGACATCGCCGCCGCGGCGATGGATGCCCGCCCGCTGACCTGCAGCATCGGCGCGGAGATCCTCAACGTCGATCTCGCCGAGGTCGCCCGCGACGACCAGCGCTTCGCGGAATTGAAGTCGCTGCTGCTCGAGCACAAGGTGCTGTTCTTCCGGGACCAGAACATGAGCCGGGCAGAGCACGTCGCCCTCGCCGAGCGGTTCGGGCCGCTCGAGGACCACCCCGCACTCGGTAGCGACCCGGACCACCCCGGACTCGTTCGGATCTACAAGGACCTCGACAGCCCGCCGGAGCGGTTCGAGAACGCCTACCACTGCGACGCGACGTGGCGGGAGAACCCACCGATGGGCTGCGTGCTGCGGTGCATCGAGGGACCGGAGGTGGGCGGCGACACCATGTGGGTGAACATGGCGCTGGCCTACGAGCGGCTGCCGGAGCACGTCAAGGAGCAGATCGAGGGCCTGCGGGCGCGGCACAGCATCGAGGCGACCTTCGGAGCGCGGCTGCCGATCGAGCAGCGACTCGAACTGAAGGAACGCTTCCCGGACGCCGAGCATCCGGTGGTGCGCACACACCCCGAGACGGGCGAGAAGATCCTGTTCGTCAACTCGTTCACCACCCACCTGACGAACTTCCACACCGCCGAGAACGTGCGCTGGGGAATCGATTACGCGCCGGGGGCCGGTGAACTGCTGCGTTACCTGCAGAGCCAGGCCTCCATCCCCGAGTACCAGGTGCGGTGGCGGTGGACGCGCAACAGCGTGGCGATCTGGGACAACCGGTCGACGCAGCACTACGCGGTCCAGGACTACTGGCCCGCGGTCCGAAAGATGGAACGCGCGGGCATCGTCGGCGATCGTCCCTTCTGACCCTTACGAACTCTCTTCCACTCCAGGCTCTTCCAGCCCAATCGACAGGAGAAAAGACATGAACTTTCACGACGACGCGCTGTTTCCGGAGAACCAGGACAAGCTGGTCATCACCGTTGCGCCGTACGGCCCGGAGTGGGCGGTCGAGGACTTCCCCGAGGACCTGCCCCTGACGATGGACGAGCACGTCCAGCAGGCCGTCGACTGCTTCGAGGCCGGCGCCACCGTGCTGCACATCCACGTCCGCGAGGAGGACGGCAAGGGCTCCAAGCGCCTGTCGAAGTTCAACGAGCTCCTCGGCCGCCTCCGCGAGGCGGTCCCGGAGATGATCCTGCAGGTGGGCGGCTCGATCTCCTTCGCCCCCGAGGGCGACGGCGCGGACGCGAAGTGGCTCTCCGACGACGTGCGCCACATGCTCGCCGAGCTGGACCCGAAGCCGGACCAGGTCACCATCGCGATCAACACCAGCCAGATGAACATCATGGACCTGATGACCCCAGGCGACATCAAGGGCACCTCCCTTGAGAACGCCGAACTGGCGCACACGTACCGCGAGATGACCGTCCCCGCCGGCCCCGAGTGGGTCGAGGAGCACCTGCGCCGCCTGCAGGCCGCAGGCATCCAGCCGCACTTCCAGCTCTCGAGCATCCCCCAGCTCGAGACCGTGGAGCGCCTGATCCGCCGCGGCTTCTACACCGGCCCGCTGAACCTGACCTGGGTCGCGATCGGCGGCGGCTTCGACGGCCCGAACCCGTACAACATGATGCAGTTCATCAACCGGGTCCCGGACGGCGCCTGCCTGACGCTGGAGACGCTGATGCGCAGCGTGCTGCCGGTGAACACGATGGCCATCGCGATGGGCCTGCACCCGCGCTGCGGCAACGAGGACAACCTGTGGGCGCCAAGCGGCGAGGTCAAGATCACCTCCGCCGAGCAGGTCCGGCAGCTGGTGCGCGTCGCCAACGAGCTCGGCCGCGAGGTCGCCACCGCCAAGGAGGCTCGCGACATCTACCGGATCGGCGAGACCTACGCCGACGCCGACGAGACCCTCGCCAAGCTCGGCTACGCGCCGAACCGCAAGCCCGGACAGGTCGGGTTCACCCAGCACGCCTGATCCGACCACCCAACCCGATCGTCGAGCCGGCGCAGCAGCGACGGCTCGGCGATCGCCGAGCCGGGTCGGGACGCGGCACCTGCTTGTGCCGCGCCCCGACCCGCCAGGGATCCGATCCGGATCCCGATCTCATTGTGAAACAGCAGCTTCGGGAGTCCACTTGAACAGCATCGCCGATCCGACCGTGGTGATCGTGCCCGGTCTGCGCGACCACGTCGCCGACCACTGGCAGACCCTGCTCGCAGACAAGCTCGACCGAGTGCGCACGGTGCCGCCGCTCGAGCACGACAAGCTCAGCCTGAGCGCGCGTGTCGCTGCGCTCGACGCCGTGCTGAGCGAGATCTCGGGGCCGGTCGTCCTCGTCGCCCACAGCGCGGGCGTCATGATCACGGTGCACTGGGCCCAGCAGCCGACCCGGACGATCCAGGGCGCTCTGCTGGCCACCCCAGCCGACCTGGAACAGCCTCTGCCCGAGGGCTACCCGGTGATCGAGGACCTCGAGCGCAATGGCTGGAACCCCATCCCGCGGCGCCGGCTGCCGTTCCCCAGCATCGTCGCCGCCAGCAGCAACGACCCGCTCGCGAGCCACCGACGGATCGCGGGTATGGCCGAGACGTGGGGCAGCCGGCTGGTCGACCTCGGCGAGGTCGGACACCTCAATCCCGCTTCCGGCTACGGGTATTGGCCGGAGGCCGAGGAACTCCTCCTGGAGCTGACGGGTACGAAGCAGGTCGCCTCGTGACCAGGGTGTTCGTCTCGGCCGCGGATGCGGTCGCCGACATCGGCAGCGGTGCCTCGTTGGCGGTGGGCGGGTTCGGTCTGTGCGGGATCCCCGACGCGCTGATCGCCGCGATCGCGGACGGGTCGGCGACCGATCTGGAGGTCGCCTCGAACAACTGCGGAACAGACGGCCACGGGCTCGGTCTGCTGTTGGAGCAGAAGAGAATTCGTCGGGTCATCGCGTCGTACGTCGGCGAGAACAAGGAGTTCGCCCGGCAGTACCTGGCCGGGGAGCTGGAGGTCGAGCTGTCGCCGCAGGGCACGCTGGCCGAGCGGCTCCGCGCCGGTGGTGCGGGCATTCCGGCCTTCTTCACCCCGGCCGGGGTCGGAACCCCGGTGTCGGAGGGTGGGCTGCCGTGGCGCTACGACGGCGACGGATCGATCGCCGTGGCGTCCCCGCCGAAGGAGGTCCGCGAGTACGCGGGCAAGCGGTACGTGCTCGAGGAATCGATCACCACCGATTTCGCATTGGTGCACGCGGCGATCGGGGACACCGAGGGCAACCTGGTGTTCAACATGGCGGCACGCAACTTCAACCCGCTCGCCGCGATGGCTGGCCGGGTGTGCATCGCGCAGGTGGAGACCCTGGTGCGGCCCGGTGTGCTGGATCCGGCGCAGGTCCATCTGCCGGGGATCTTCGTCGACCGCATCGTCGCAACGGGCGTGCAGGACAAGCAGATCGAGAAGCGCACGGTGACGGCGCGGAAGGCGGCAGTGGTATGACCGTGTTACCCGGTACGGCCCTTCCAGCCGCTCCTCGCTCGTTCCTCGCTGCGATGCTCCGAAAGGACCTTCCCTCATGACCTCGACCTTGACAGTGGTCGGCTGGACCCGCGAGCAGATGGCTGCCAGGGCCGCGGCGGAGCTCTCGGCGGGCGAGTACGTCAACCTCGGCATCGGGCTGCCGACCCTGATCCCCAACCACCTCCCGCCCGGGCTCGAGGTGGTCCTGCACAGCGAGAACGGGATCCTCGGTACCGGGGCATATCCGGACGAGGACGGAGTGGACGCGGACCTGATCAACGCGGGCAAAGAAACTGTGACTGTGACGCCAGGCGCCTCGTTCTTCGATTCCGCGCTGTCGTTCGGGATGATCCGTGGTGGGCACATCGACACCGCGGTGCTCGGCGGGATGCAGGTGTCCGAGACCGGCGACCTGGCGAACTGGATGGTGCCCGGCGCGATGGTCAAGGGCATGGGCGGCGCGATGGACCTCGTCCACGGTGCCCGCAGGGTCCTCGTGCTGATGGAACACACCGACAAGTCGGGGGCATCGAAGATCGTGCGCGAGTGCACGCTGCCGCTCACCGGTCAGGGTGTCGTGCACCGGATCATCACCAACCTCGCCGTTCTCGACGTCACCGATGCGGGTCTGGTGTTGCGCGAATGCGCACCCGGCGTGACGGAGGAGTCCGTGCGCGCGGCCACCGACGCGCCGCTCGCGTAGGGCACCGACCACCTCCATCACGACAACCGAAAGTGAGTTCAGCGTGCTGAACCTGTCCATGCTCCTGGAAGACTCCGCCCGCAGGTACCCCGACCGCGCGGCCCTGGTCCTCGACGGGGAGCGACTGACCTACGCGGAGCTCGACGCCCGTGCGAACCAGGTGGCGAATCTGTTGTCCTCGCGGGGCATCGAGCCGGGGGACCGGGTGGCGCTCTCCTGCCCCAACCTGCCGCAGTTCCCGATCGTCTACTACGGGATCCTCAAGGCCGGTGCGGTGGTGGTCCCGCTCAACGTGATGCTCAAGGGCCGCGAGATCGCCTACCACCTGGCCGATTCGGGCGCGAAGGCGTACTTCTGCTTCGAGGGCACCGCGGACCTGCCGATGGGCGAGTTCGGCCGCGCCGGGTTCGACGCGACTGACGGGTGCAGGCAGATGTACCTGATCACCGCCGACCCAGGAGCGGTGGCACCGGTCGACGGCGTCACCACCCTTGCCGCCGCGCTGGAGGACATGTCGCCGGAGGCGGAGTCGGTGGTCCGTGAGGCGGGCGATGCCGCGGTGATCCTGTACACCAGCGGCACCACCGGCAAGCCCAAGGGCGCCGAACTCACCCACTCCAACATGGTGATGAACGCGGCGACGGCGAACCGGCTGTTCGACAGCAACCCGGTCCGGCACGACAACTACCTGGTCACCCTCCCGCTGTTCCACTCCTTCGGGCAGACCGTCACCATGAACGCGGGCCTGTCGGTCGGTGCCACCCTGGTACTGCTGCCCCGATTCGAAGCCGCCGCGGCCCTGCGCCTGATGGTCGACGAGGCCATCACCGTGTTCGCCGGGGTTCCGACCATGTACTGGGCCCTGCTCGGCGCGCTCGACACGGCGAACAAGGCCGGCACCGCCTGCGCCGTGGACGTCGACCGGATCGCCGGCACCATCCGCCGGGCCATCTCGGGCGGTGCGGCGCTGCCGGTGGAGATCCTGACCCGGTTCGCCGAGCGGTTCGGCGTGCAGATCCTCGAGGGGTACGGGCTGTCCGAGTCGTCCCCGCTCGCCCTCTTCAGCGACCCCGAGCGGGACCCGCGTCCCGGATCGATCGGCGTGCCGGTCTGGGGCGTCGAGGCGCGGTTGATCGACGACAACTGGAACACCGTGTCGGGCGCCGACGAGATCGGGGAGATCGCGCTGCGGGGGCACAACATCATGGCGGGCTATCTCGAGCGCCCCGAGGCCACCGCCGAGGCGATGCACAACGGTTGGTTCCGGACGGGCGACCTCGCCCGCCGCGACGCCGACGGCTTCTACTACATCGTCGACCGCGCCAAGGACCTCATCGTGCGGGGCGGGTTCAACGTCTACCCGCGCGAGATCGAGGAGGTCCTGCTGACCCACGAGGCCGTCTCCCTCGTCGCCGTCATCGGCGTGCCGCACGAGAGTCACGGCGAGGAGATCAAGGCGTTCGTCATCCTCGAGCCGAACGCGCAGATCACCGAGGGTGAACTGATCACCTGGTGCAAGGAACAGATGGCGAGCTACAAGTACCCGCGCTCGATCGAGTTCGCCGCCGTCCTGCCCATGACCGCCACCGGCAAGATCCTCAAGCGCGAGCTCGCGGGGATGTCCGAACCCGCGCGCTGACCCCGGCACGTCCACCGGCACCGCCCACATGGCGGTGCCGGGCGCTTCCTATGGTGTGAGGCGTGAATGAGACAATCGAGTTCCGCGGGGGAGCGGGGGCCATCGCCGCCGACCGCTGGAAATCGGACGACGGTCTGGCCGGCCGCGGTGCGGTCCTGATGCTGCACGGCGGCGGCCAGACCCGTCACTCCTGGAACCGGGCAGCGGCGACCCTGTCGCGCGACGGCTGGACCGTCTACACCCTCGACGCGCGCGGCCACGGCGACAGCGACTGGGCGCCGGACGGCGACTACCGGGTCGACGGCCTCGTCGACGACCTGCGCGGCGTCATCGACCAGCTCGGCGAGATGCCGGTGCTCTTCGGGGCCTCCCTCGGCGGGATGACCGGGTTGATCGCGGAGGGTGAGAACCCCGGACTGATGCGCGGCCTGGTCCTGGTCGACATCACCCCCAAGGTGGAACCCGAGGGCGTCAGGCGGATCGCCGACTTCATGCGGGGCAATCCCGACGGATTCGCCAGCCTCGACGAGGTCGCCGACGCGGTGGCCGCCTACCAGCCGCACCGGACCAGGCCGTCGAACATCGAAGGGCTGCGCCGGAACGTCCGGGAACGGTCGAACGGTCGCCTGTACTGGCACTGGGATCCCGCATTCGCCCGGCCGGGGGGAGTGGGCGACGTCATCACCTCCGACCATCACGGTCGGATGGTCGCGGCGGCGAGGGCCGTCGAGGTGCCCACCTTGCTGGTGCACGGCGGCAAGTCGGACATCGTCAGCACCGACGGGGTCGAGGAGCTGCTCGGGTTGATCCCGCACGCCTCCGCTGTCAACGTCTCGGCCGCGGGTCACATGGTTGCCGGGGACGACAATGCCGTGTTCACCATGGAGGTCGGCGGCTTTCTCGACGGACTGGCTTAGAACTCGACGGCCCGGCCTAGCTGTTGACGCCGGTGACGGTCATCCAAAAGGATGTAGCTCGCCCCTGACCCTCGGGGCGGTGACGACGCCCGGTTCCGGGCACCAAAAGGAGATACGCAATGGCCTTTGCAGGCAATGTCGATGAGCTGGCTCTGTTGCAGTCGGTGCGACTGAAGGGTTCGGTGTCGGCGCCGGTGCTGGCCGTGCAGCTCGGGGTCACCGAGTCCTCGGCGCAGGCCGCGCTCGATGCGCTGGTCGCGGCGGGCCGCGCCTCCGATTCCGGTGACGCAGGCGTCTCGCTCACCGACGCGGGGGTGACCGAGCTCGAGGATCAGCTCGACGCCGAGCGCGTCTCCATCGACGAGGACCTGTTCGCGGAGGTCGTCGAGCGCTTCGAGCCGCTCGACGAGGAGTTCGCCGAGCTGACCGAGGGCGACGTCGATTCGCTCGTCGACCTGGACCGCCGCGCGTCGGACGTGTTCGACGACGTCTCCGCGTATGTGCCCCGGCTGGCCCGCTACCAGGAGCTGCTCGCGGATTCCCTCGATCGGGTGAAGTCGGGCGATTCGTTCTCGGACACCTACGCGGTGGTGTGGTCCGAGCTGCGCCGCGAGATCCTCAGCGCCTCCGCGCAGTAGCCCGAAAAGTGGCGTGGCTCACGCCACCCCCCTTTCGGGGGTAGTCGTCACGTGAGCCACGTCACTACCTTTCCTCGCAGTCAGTGACGCCCGACCGGGCATCACTCTTGGCTCGAGAAGAGGAACACATGACGACAGTGTCGCCAGTAGAAGGAACGGTGGTCGCCGCGCCCCCGCGCACCAGCGTGCGCCGGGTGGCCATCGCGAGTTGCATCGGCACCACCATCGAGTTCTACGACTTCTTCATCTACGGGACGGCCGCGGCGCTGGTGTTCCCGAAGGTGTTCTTCCCGGCATTGGGATCGACAGCCGGAACGGTCGCCTCGTTCGCGACATTTGCCGTCGCGTTCATCGCCCGGCCCGTCGGCGCGATGCTGTTCGGCCACTACGGCGACCGGATCGGCCGCAAGAAGACCCTGATCTCGACGCTGCTCCTGATGGGCATCTCGACCCTGCTCATCGGTCTGCTGCCGAGCGCCTCCACCATCGGCGTCGCGGCCCCGATCATCCTCGTGCTGCTCCGTTTCGGGCAGGGCTTCGCGGTCGGCGGCGAATGGGCAGGCGCGACGCTGTTGACCGCCGAGTACGCGCCGCCGGGCAAACGCGGCCTGTACGCGATGTTCCCGCAGCTCGGCCCCGCCATCGCCTTCATCCTCTCCAGCAGCACCTTCCTCATCACCGGTGCCGTGCTCGGCGACTCGAACGAGGCCTTCCTCACCTGGGGATGGCGCGTGCCGTTCCTGTTCTCCATCGTCCTGGTCGGCATCGGCCTGTACATGCGCCTCGCCATCGAGGAGACGCCGGTGTTCCGCGCCAACCAGGCGCAGCGGGCACTCGACGGGCCGGATGCGGCGCCGAGGACCCTGCCGTTCCTCGACGCCTGGCGCTACCAGCGCAAGGAGATCCTGCTCTCCGCAGGCGCCCTGGCCACGCTGTTCGCCTTCTTCTACCTCGGCACGGCCTTCCTCACCAGCTACGGAACCAAGACGCTCGGCTTCAGCCGTCCGTTCGTGCTGATGGTCGGCATCGCCTCCGCCGTCGTCTTCGGTATCGCGATCATCGTCTCCGCGCTCTACTCGGACCGGATCGGTCGCCGCAAGGTGATCATGGCGTCCTGCGTCGCCGCGCTGGTCTGGGCGCTTGCCCTGTTCCCCATCCTGGATACCGGATCGCCCGTCGCGTTCGTGATCGGCATGTTCGGCACGCTCGCCATCTTCGGGGTCGCCTACGGCCCCTGCGGTGCGCTGCTGCCCGAGATGTTCCAGACCCGGTACCGCTACACCGGCGCGGGCCTGGGCTACAACCTGGCGGGCGTGCTCGGTGGCGCCATTCCGCCGCTGATCGCCGCGCCGCTCGCCTCCACTTACGGCAGCTTCGCGATCGGTCTGATGCTGGCCGGACTGTCGGTGCTGAGCTTCTTCTGCACCAAGGCCCTGGTCGAGACCAAGGACCACGCGCTCTAGTCACCCGAGGGCGGGGTGTCCGGACCTTGGACAGTTACGGTCACCCCGCACCACCGACTATGTCGTAGGTCACATCCGCACGAGTAGGTTCGACCACGGGAGGGCCCGCACCGGCGGGCCCTCCCCGAGGCGCTCACCGGCGCCCAGGAGAGGAATCACATGAGCACCGCACTGCCCAGCTACGCGTCGGGAGTCTGGGATGCCCCCATGCTGGGCGACACCATCGGGGACAACTTCGATCGGACGGTCGCGGCGCACGGCGACCGTGACGCGCTCGTGGACCGGCCCTCGGGCAGGCGATGGACCTACGCCGAGCTCGCCGCCGACGTGAACGGTGTCGCGGCGGGCCTGCTGCAGCGAGGCGTCGGCATGGGCGACCGGGTGGGCATCTGGGCCCCGAACTGCCCGGAGTGGACGCTGATCCAGTTCGCCACCGCGAAGATCGGCGCGATCCTGGTGAACATCAACCCCGCCTACCGGTCGCACGAATTGCAGTACGTGCTCGAGCAGGCGGGCATCAAGATGTTGGTGGCCGCGCCGAGCTTCAAGACCTCCGACTACGCCGGGATGATCGAGACGGTCCGGCCGCAGTGCGCCGACCTGGGATCGGTGATCCTGCTCGGCAGCACGGATTGGCAGGCGCTGGTCACGGACGGGACCGCAGCCCAGTCCGCCGACCCGTCGAGGCTGGCGACGGCGCAGTCCAAGCTATCCGCGGACGACCCGATCAACATCCAATACACCTCGGGCACAACGGGCTTCCCGAAGGGTGCGACGCTCAGTCACCACAACATCCTCAACAACGGATTCTTCGTCGGCGAGCTGTGTCACTACACCGAGGCGGACAGGGTGTGCATCCCGGTGCCGTTCTACCACTGCTTCGGCATGGTGATGGGCAACCTCGCATGCACCACCCACGGTGCGACCATGGTGATCCCCGGCCCCGCGTTCGATCCGAAGGCCACCCTCGAGGCCGTGCAGGCCGAGCGGTGCACCTCCCTGTACGGGGTGCCGACGATGTTCATCGCCGAGCTCGCCGACCCGGACTTCGCGAGCTACGACCTGTCCAGCCTGCGCACCGGGATCATGGCCGGTTCGCCGTGCCCGGTCGAGGTGATGAAGCAGGTGATCGAGCAGATGGGGATGGCGGAGGTGTCCATCTGTTACGGCATGACCGAGACCTCGCCGGTCTCGCTGCAGACCCGCTCCGATGACACGATCGAGCAGCGGGTGTCCACCGTCGGCCGGGTGGGCCCGCACCTGGAGGTGAAGATCGTCGACCCGTCGACGGGGCTGACGCTGCCCCGGGGGGAGGCGGGCGAGCTGTGCACGCGCGGGTACTCGGTGATGCTGGGGTACTGGGAGAACCCGGAGAAGACGTCCGAGGCCATCGACACCGCACGGTGGATGCACACCGGCGACATCGGGGTGATGGACGCCGACGGCTACGTCGCCATCACCGGCCGGATCAAGGACATGGTGATCCGCGGCGGCGAGAACATCTATCCCCGCGAGATCGAGGAATTCCTCTACTCGCATCCGGACATTCTCGACGCCCAGGTGATCGGCGTGCCGGACGCGAAGTACGGCGAGGAATTGATGGTGTGGATCCGGATGCGGGAGGGCGCGCCGGAGCTGGACGCGGACTCGGTGCGGGCCTTCTGCACGGGGAAGCTGGCGCACTACAAGATCCCGAAGTACGTCCACGTCGTGGACGAGTTCCCGATGACGGTGACCGGCAAGATCCGCAAGATCGACATGCGCGAGCAGTCCGTCGAGTTGATCGGGCGGGGCTAGGCGGGCCGGCCGATGAACCCCGGCGAGACGAGCGGGCGGGAACCGGTCCGGCCCGAGATAGCGCTGTCCTGGAAGCGATCCGCGTTGAGTGGCGTCGGCCCGGGGGACGGGTTCGAGGCCGACCCGGCGACCGACCTGGACCTCTCCAGCCGGCTGCTGCGGGCCGCGCGCCCGATCCTCGACGAGGTCGCGATCCAGATCGCGGGCACCGGGCTGTGTCTCCTGCTCGCCGACCGGGACTGCCGGATCGTGGCGCGGGTGTTCGACAACCATCAGGTCGAGCGGAAGATGGAGAAGCTCGGCGCGGTGATCGGCTCGCGGTTCGGTGAGGACACCGCGGGCACCAACGCGATCGGTACCCCGGTCGAGGTGCGGCGCGGGATCGTCATCAACGGCGAGGAGCACTACCTGGAGCGGCTGAAGGGGCTGAGCTGCTACGGGCATCCGATCCTGCATCCGGTGACGCACCGGGTCGAGGGGATCCTGGACATGACCTGCATTGCCCCGCGGGCGAACTCGCTGTTCGCGCCCTTTCTGCAGCGCGCCGCGGCGGATATCGAGCGGCGTCTGCTCGAGGGTTCGCGGGCGTCGGAGCAGCGGTTGGTGGACGCGTTCCAGCGGGTCTCGCCGCAACGCCATGTCGCCGTCGCCGCGATCGGCGAGGACATCCTGCTGAGCAACCGGACCGCGCTCGATCTCCTCGACGTGGCCGATCACGCCGCGCTGCGCGGGCTCGCGGCCGACCTGCTGCCGGACCAGTCGCGCACGGTGAACCTCGAACTGGCCTCCGGCCAGCTGGCGAAGGTGCAGGCCGACCGGATCGCCGGAACGAACGGGGGCACACTGTTTCTGGTCGAGCAGGTGCACCGACCGCACGTGCCGATCCGTCGGCGTGCCGACCGTGCGGGTGTCGTGGACCGGGCGCGCTCGGAGTTGCGACGGGTGCGCGCGACCACCGAGTCCGTCGCGATCGTCGGCGAATCCGGTTCGGGCCGCACCACGGCCGTGCGCGATCTCGCAGGCGCCGACGCGGTGCACTGGGCGGATGCCTCGCGGATACCGATAGTCGGGCAGGGCCGATGGTTGTCGGCACTGCTGGAGCAGGCATCGGCGTCGGGCGGTGTGCTGGCCGTCGAACACGCGCACCTGTTGCCCGCGTCGATACTTCCCGTTGTCACGGACCTCCTGGTCGCCGAGGGTGGACCTCGGATGGTGCTGACGAGCAGCCCGATCGAGGAACTTCCCCCGGCGGCGGCGGCGATGATCGCGCGGTGCCCCGAACGCATCGCGGTGCCTCCGCTCCGTCAGCGGCTCGGCGAACTGCCGGAGATCGCCCAGGCGATGCTCGACGAGATCGAGCCCGGGCTGAGCCTGACCTCGACCGCGCTCGAGGCGCTGGTGGCGGGTGAGTGGCCGGGCAACCTGACCGAGTTGCGGGTGGTGCTGACCAGGACGGCGCGCGACCGCACGAGCACCAGGATCGGGCTCGCGGATCTGCCCGATGCGTACCGGACCAGCTCGCGCGTCTCCCGCCTCGCGGGCCGCGAGCGTGCGGAACGCCAGGCGATCATCGATGCCATGCAGGAATGCGGCGGAAACAAGGTTCATGCCGCCGCGAAGCTCGGAATCAGCCGCAGCACACTGTATTCGAGAATCCGTGCGCTCGACGTGACGCCCTAGGGCTGTCCGGAAGTCGCACAGTTATCCGCATCGGAACCGGCGAAGTATGGCGTGCATCACACACCTACTTTCTCGCAGGAGGAACCGATGACGGCGATCGCCGATTTCCCGCTCAAGTCCGAGGTGCAGGGGTTCTTGACCGGCGGCCCGAAGAAGCTGCTGATCGGCGGCGAATGGACCCCGGCCGCCTCGGGTCGCACCTTCCCGACCTACGACCCCGCGACAGGGAACGCGCTGACCGAGGTCGCGCACGGTCAGGCCGAGGACGTCGACCGGGCGGTTCGCGCCGCGCGGATGGCGTTCGACGACGGCCCGTGGCCGGGCATGAAGCCGAACGAGCGCGAGCGACTGCTCTGGCGCGTCGGTGACATCCTCAGCGAGCGGGCCGAGGAGTTCGGTCAGCTCGAGGCGCTCGACAACGGGAAGTCGGCGGGTATCGCGTCCGCGGTCGACGTCGCCTGGGCCGCGGACGTGTTCCGCTACTACGCCGGCTGGGCAACCAAGATCGAGGGCAGCACGGTCAACGTATCGATGCCCTTTGCGCCTGGCGCCCAGTTCCACGCCTACACGCTGCGCGAGCCGGTGGGCGTGTGCGGGCTGATCGTGCCGTGGAACTTCCCGCTGCTGATGGCCTCGTGGAAGCTGGCGCCCGCACTCGCGGCAGGCAACACCGTCATCCTCAAGCCCGCCGAGCAGACGCCGCTGACGGCGCTGTTGCTCGGTGAGGTGTTCCAGGAGGCCGGGTTCCCGCCCGGCGTCGTGAACATCATCAGTGGATTCGGCGACGCGGGCGCCGCGCTGTCCGCGCACGACGACGTCGACAAGATCGCGTTCACCGGCTCCACCGAGGTCGGGAAGAAGATCGTCGAGGCCGCCAAGGGCAACCTGAAGAAGGTCTCGCTCGAGCTCGGCGGCAAGAGCCCCAATATCGTCTTCGCGGACGCCGATTTCGATGCCGCCGTGGAGGGTTCGCTCAACGCCTGGCTGTTCAACCACGGTCAGTGCTGCGTTGCCGGGACGCGGCTGTTCGTCGAGGACAAGATCTTCGACGAGTTCACCCAGGCGGTCGCGGACGCGGCGAGCCAGGTGAAGATCGGACCGGGTCTCGACCCGGCAACCCAGCTGGGCCCGCTCGTCTCGCAGGAGCAGTTCGACAAGGTGACCGGCTACCTGCGCGAGGGGCTCGCGGACGGCGCCCGGGCGCTGACCGGCGGAAAGCGGTGGGGCGAGACCGGCTACTTCGTCGAGCCGACCGTCTTCGTGGACGTCAAGCCGGAGTTCAGCATCGTCCGCGAGGAGATCTTCGGACCCGTGGTCGCGGCGTTGCCGTTCAACGCAGAGGCAGGCGTTGCCGCTGCCGCGAACGACTCGATCTACGGCCTGGCCGCGGGAATCTGGACCCGCGACATCTCCAAGGCGCACCGCACCGCCCGGCAGATCAAGGCCGGCTCCGTGTGGATCAACCAGTACAACGGCTTCGACACCGCGATGCCCTTCGGCGGATACAAGCAGTCCGGCTGGGGCCGCGAGCTGGGGGCGGCCGGACTCGACGCCTACACGATCACCAAGTCCGTCAACATCGCGCTCTGACAACAACTTACGAGGAGAAACCATGAAGACGACCGCAGCCGTGCTCCTGGAGCCAGGAAAGCCGTTCGAGTTGATGGAGCTCGATCTGGACGGACCCGGCCCCGGCGAGGTGTTGATCAAGTACACCGCCGCGGGCCTGTGCCACTCGGACCTGCACCTGACGGACGGTGACCTGCCGCCGCGCTATCCGATCGTCGGTGGGCACGAGGGATCGGGGATCATCGAGGAGGTCGGGCCGGGCGTCACGAAGGTCAAGCCCGGCGACCACGTGGTGTGCAGCTTCATCCCGAACTGTGGCACCTGCCGCTACTGCTCGACGGGTAGGCAGAACCTCTGCGACATGGGTGCCACCATCCTGGAGGGTTCGATGCCGGACGGCACCTTCCGGTTCCATTCCAAGGGAACAGATTTCGGTGCCATGTGCATGCTCGGCACGTTCGCCGAGCGGGCCACCATCTCGCAGCACTCGGTGGTCAGGGTGGACGAATGGCTGCCGTTGGAGACCGCGGTGCTGGTCGGCTGCGGGGTCCCCTCGGGGTGGGGAACCGCGGTCAATGCGGGCAACCTGCATGCGGGTGACACCGCCGTCATCTACGGCATCGGCGGCCTGGGCATCAACGCCGTGCAGGGCGCGGTCAGCGCGGGCTGCAAGTACGTGGTCGTCGTGGATCCGGTGGCCCTCAAGCGCGAGACCGCGCTGAAGTTCGGCGCCACCCATGCCTTCGCCGACGCGGCGAGCGCCGCCGAGAAGGTGAACGAGCTGACCTGGGGCCAGGGCGCCGATGCCGCCCTGATCCTGGTCGGCACCGTGGACGAGGAGGTCGTGTCCGCGGCGACCGCGGTGATCGGCAAGGGCGGCACCGTCGTCATCACCGGGCTGGCCGATCCGGCGAAGCTCACCGTGCAGGTGTCCGGCTGCGATCTGACGCTGAACCAGAAGACCATCAAGGGCTCGCTGTTCGGGTCGATGAACCCGCAGTACGACATCGTCAAGCTGCTGCGGCTCTACGATGCGGGCCAGCTCAAGCTCGACGAACTGGTCACCACGCAATACCGCCTCGAGGACGTCAACAAGGGTTACGAGGACCTGCGCAACGGCAAGAACATCCGCGGGGTGATCGTGCACGCGTGACCGGTGGACGCCGGTTCCCCTCGACCGGCCGTGTCTCCGATTTGCCCCGCTCTCCGGACCACAGGAGAGCGGGGCACCGCCGGACTGGGGCCGTAAGGGTTCCTCCCGCGACGTCACCGTGTCACTATCAAGATCGACAACCCAGCACGCGCTCGCGCGACTGAGGTGGCACGAGAGGAGCCCATAATGATCGGCGACATCATCGGCACCATCATCTTCGGCGCGGTCATCGGCGTGCTTGCACGCCTGGTGATCCCCGGCAAGCAGGCAATGGGATGGGTCATCACCGTCCTGCTCGGCATCGCCGGTGCACTCATCGGGTACTGGATCTGGGACATGATCAGCGACACCGGCGACACGTCGGGCATCGATTGGTGGCGCTGGATCATCAGTATTGCGGCAGCGGCCGTCCTGGCCCTCGGTTACACCGCGTTGACGAGGAAGCAGTAGCCGAGACCGGCGTGCCTCCGTGGCGTCGGCGGCCGGTCCGATCCGGGTAGAGACCCGGTGGTAGTCGATGTCGGTCGCCGGACGTTTGTCTTCGCGGTGCTGCTCGCGGCCCTTGCCGGGTACGTCGATGCCATGGGGTACATCACCCTTGGCGGGTTCTTCGTCTCGTTCATGAGCGGGAACTCCACCCGCATGGCGGTCGGCGCGGTCGACGGCCACTGGCACGTCGCGGCGGTCGGCGCCGCGGTCATCGGGCTGTTCGTGCTCGGTGTGGTGCTGGGTTCGGTGTTGGGACGGATTGTCCACGCGCGCCGCAGATCGGTCGTGATGTGCCTCGTCGCGGGCCTGCTGGTCGCGGCGGTGACGGCCTCGGCCATCGGCCCGCGGCAGGTCGTGATCGCCGCGCTGGCGCTGGCGATGGGGGCCGAGAACACGGTGTTCGAGCGGACCGGCGAGTCGTCGATCAGCCTCACCTACATGACCGGCACGCTGGTCAAGCTGGGGCAACGCATCGCCGCGGCGCTGACCGGCGGGCCGCGGTGGGAGTGGGTGCGGTTCGCCGGGCTGTGGCTCGGCCTGGTGCTCGGGGTGGCCGCGGGCGCGGCGGTGCACCGCGGGGTAGGGCTGGCAGGCCTGTGGGCCGCGGTCGCGTTGGCGCTGCTGCTCGCTGTGCTGTTCGCGCGGGATCGGCTCAGCGCGGCGCGTGACATCCCATCGATCGGGCCGTAGGCCGTCTCCGGCCGCGCACAGCTCTTGTCGAGAACGCACAGGGTCTGGCGACCCAAAGGGGGTGCGACCTTGTGAAGGGGTGTGCGTCCTTGCGGCGAGGGCGTCGAGGGCGGGTGCGGGCCTAGACCCCAGGCGCGAGCGCCGCCGCTGTCATCGCGCGCAGCACCGCCCGGGTGTGGGCGGGCGCGGACGGGTTCACGCTGTGCGGGGTGGAGTTGATCAGACCGAATGTCGCGTGCGCCTTGATCCGGGCATCCGACTCCGCCAGCTCCGGGTCCACCTTCCGGAGGACCTCGACCCACACCTCGACGTAGCGGCGCTGGAACTGCCGAACCTGCCTGCGCTCGGCCGCGGGCAGCGACTCCAGGTCGCGGTCCTGCACGCGAATGAGGTCGGGCTCGCCGAGCGCGAAGTCGAGGTGGAACTCGATCAGTCCGGCGAGTGCCTCGTCCGGGGTCGAGGCCGCGTCGTCGACGGCGGTACCGCCCTCGAGCAGGCGACGGCTGATGTCGACCAGCAGCTCCACCAGCAGCGCCTCCTTGTTGGGGAAGTGCCGGTAGACGGCGGGGCCGCTGATCCCGACCGCGGATCCGAGGTCCTCGAGGCGAACCCCTGCGAAGCCTCGCTCGGCGATCAGGCGGGCGGCGGCCTGCAGGAGCTGCCGACGGCGATCTGCTTTCGCGCGGCCGCGCTTGGTCAGCGCCGAATCGTCGATTGTCACGCCGGCACCTCCCTTCAACCTGTGGGTCTGGACAACTCAGTTAATCATAGTTATCTTAGATTCGGTTATTGGCAATTAACTGACCGCGAACCGATCTGAGCAGACAGGGCGACGACATGACCATCGACGGGGAGCGCAACCGGGGCGAGCACGTACGCCTGGTGACCGAGCTGCGCGAGCGGCTCGCGACCGCTGCGCTCGGCGGCAGTGAGCAATCGCGACAACGCCACGTGAGCAGGGGAAAGCTGTTGCCGCGCGAGCGGGTGGACACCCTGCTGGACCCGGGCAGCCCGTTTCTCGAGTTCTCGCCGCTGGCCGCGAACGGCATGTACGACGACGAGTGCCCCGGCGCAGGCGTGATCGCAGGCATCGGCCGGGTCTCCGGCCGCGAATGCGTCATCGTCGCGAACGACGCCACCGTCAAGGGCGGCACCTACTACCCGATGAGCGTGAAGAAGCACCTGCGCGCGCAGGAGATCGCGCTGCAGAACAATCTGCCGTGCCTCTACCTGGTCGACTCCGGCGGTGCCTTCCTGCCCCGTCAGGACGACGTCTTCCCCGATCGCGAGCACTTCGGGCGCATCTTCTTCAACCAGGCCAACCTGAGCGCCAAGGGCATCCCGCAGATCGCGGCGGTGATGGGCTCCTGCACCGCGGGCGGCGCCTATGTTCCCGCGATGAGCGACGAGGCCGTCATCGTGCGCAACCAGGGCACCATTTTCCTCGGCGGCCCGCCGCTGGTGAAGGCCGCGACCGGTGAGGTCGTCACGGCCGAGGACCTGGGCGGCGGTGACCTGCACTCGAAGGTCTCCGGCGTCACCGACCACCTCGCCGAGGACGATCAGGATGCGCTGCGCATCGTGCGCCGGATCGTCGCCACCTTCGGCCCGCGCACGGACCGGCCGTGGGACGTGATCCCGACGGTCGAGCCGACCGCACTGCAGGAGGAGCTCTACGACGTCGTCCCGACGGACCCGCGCACCCCGTACGACGTGCACGAGGTGATCACCCGGATCGTGGACGGTGGCGAGTTCCAGGAGTTCAAGGCCGAGTACGGCAAGACCCTGGTCACCGGCTTCGCCCACATCCACGGGCACCCGGTCGGCATCGTCGCCAACAACGGCGTGCTCTTCGCCGAGTCCGCGATGAAGGGCGCCCACTTCATCGAGCTGTGCGACAAGCGCAGCGTGCCGCTGCTGTTCCTGCAGAACATCGCCGGGTTCATGGTCGGCCGCGACTACGAGGCGGGCGGCATCGCCAAGCACGGCGCCAAGATGGTGACCGCGGTTGCGTGCGCGCGCGTCCCCAAGCTCACGGTGGTGATCGGTGGCTCCTACGGCGCAGGCAACTACTCGATGTGTGGCCGCGCCTACTCGCCCCGGTTCCTCTGGATGTGGCCGAACGCGCGGATCTCGGTGATGGGCGGCGAGCAGGCGGCCTCGGTGCTGGCCACCGTCCGCAGCGATCAGCTCGACGCCTCGGGCAAGCCCTGGTCGGCGGAGGATGAGGAGTCCTTCAAGGCGCCGATCCGCGCGCAGTACGAGGCGCAGGGCAACCCCTACTATTCGACCGCCCGACTGTGGGACGATGGAATCATCGACCCCGCGGACACCAGAACTGTTCTAGGACTGGCACTTTCGTCGTGCGCTCAGGCGCCGCTCGAGCCGGTCTCCTACGGCGTCTTCAGGATGTGAGTGAGATGACTGAATTTTCCACCGTTCTCGTCGCCAACCGCGGCGAGATCGCGGTCCGCGTCATCCGCACCCTGCGTGCCATGGGCATCCGCTCGGTGGCCGTGTACAGCGAGGCGGACGCAGGCGCGCGACACGTCCGCGAGGCCGACACCGCGGTCCTGCTCGGCCCCGCGGCGGCGAGGGAGAGCTACCTCGACATCGCGAAGGTGGTCGACGCGGCGAAGCGGACGGGCGCCCAGGCGGTGCACCCCGGCTACGGATTCCTCTCCGAGAACGCGGCCTTCGCGGCCGCCCTCGAGGACGCAGGCATCGCCTTCCTCGGGCCGTCCGTCCGGGCCATCGAGGTGATGGGCGACAAGATCACCGCCAAGAACGCGGTGGCCGAGTTCGACGTCCCGGTGGTGCCCGGCATCGCCCGGCCCGGACTGACCGACGCCGAGCTGATCGCCGCGGCCGAGGACATCGGCTACCCGGTGCTCGTGAAGCCGTCCGCCGGCGGCGGCGGCAAGGGCATGCGCCTGGTCGAGGAGCCGGACAAGCTCGCCGACGCGCTGGCAAGCGCGCGCCGCGAGGCCGCATCCGCCTTCGGCGACGACACCCTGTTCCTGGAGCGGTTCGTACTGCGCCCCCGGCACATCGAGGTGCAGATCCTCGCCGACACCCACGGCAACGTAGTGCACCTCGGCGAGCGCGAGTGCAGCCTGCAGCGTCGTCACCAGAAGGTCATCGAGGAGGCGCCCTCGCCGCTGCTCGACGAGGCCACCCGCGCCCGGATCGGCGAGGCGGCCTGCAACACCGCGCGGAGCGTCGACTACACCGGCGCAGGCACCGTGGAGTTCATCGTCTCCGCGGACCGCCCCGACGAGTTCTTCTTCATGGAGATGAACACCCGCCTGCAGGTGGAGCATCCGGTCACCGAGATGGTCACCGGGCTCGACCTGGTCGAGTGGCAGGTCCGGGTGGCCGCAGGCGAGAAGCTCGGCATCTCCCAGGACGAGATCACCATGACCGGCCACGCCATCGAGGCCCGCGTCTACGCCGAGGACCCCGCCCGCGGCTTCCTGCCAACGGGCGGACTTGTCCTCGACGTCGTGGAGCCGTCCGGTCCCGGTATCCGGGTCGATTCGGGCCTGCGGGCGGGCACCGAGGTCGGCAGCGACTACGACCCGATGCTCTCGAAGGTCATCGCGCACGCCGCCGACCGCGCCGGGGCGCTGCGCAAGCTCGACCGGGCGCTCGCCGACACCGCGGTGCTCGGCGTGGTCACCAACATCGACTTCGCGCGGTTCCTGCTCGCGGACCCCGACGTCGTCGCGGGCCGCCTCGACACCGGCCTGCTCGACCGCAGGCTCGAGGACTACGTCGCGGCCGACGCCTCGGACGCGCAGTTCATCGCGGCAGGCGCGTACCGGTGGCTGACTCGCTGGCCGCAGGGCGCCGAGGCCGACCTGTGGGAGCGGCCGACCGGCTGGCGCGTCGGTACCCCGGCACCGACCAGCATCCGCCTCGCCTCGCCCGCCCGCACCGACCACGTGCGGATCGTCGGTACGCCAGGCGACGCGCTGGTGTCGATGGAGGACGGTGAAACACGAAGGCTGACAGCATCATTGGACGGTTCCACGTTGTCCGTGGCGGTGGACGGACTGCGGGCGAGCTACCTGGTGGCCGCCCACGACGGTCACATCTGGCTCTCGGGCACCGACGGGACCGCGGTCCTGCGCGAGGTTCGGGAGGTCAGCGTCCGAACGGGTGACGCGCACGCGGGGGAGGCCGAGATCACCAGCCCGATGCCGGGCGCTGTCATCGCGGTCGGTGTGGAGCACGGCGCGACCGTCACAGCGGGCACCGCGGTGGTCGTGGTCGAGGCGATGAAGATGGAGCACTCGCTGACCTCTCCCATCGACGGCACCGTCGAGCTGCTCGTCGCGGCGGGCGACCAGGTGAAGGTCGACCAGATCCTCGCTCGCGTGATCCCGCACGCACCCGAGACATCAGATAACTCAGGACAACCCGAACTCGCAGAGACGACCACGAAGGGCGCCGCGTCATGACCGATTACCTCTCCTCCGGATCGCTGCCCGACGAGTACCAGCAGCTCGCGAAGGTGGTCCGCGACTTCGCACAGACCGTCGTCGCGCCGGTCGCCGCCGAGCACGACGCGAACCACACCTTCCCGTACGAGGTCGTCGCGGGAATGGCCGAGCTGGGCCTGTTCGGCCTGCCGTTCTCCGAGGAGTACGGCGGACAGGGCGGCGACTACTTCGCGCTGTGCCTCGCCCTCGAGGAGCTCGGCAAGGTCGACCAGTCCGTGGCCATCACCCTGGAAGCGGGCGTCTCGCTCGGCGCGATGCCGATCTACCGCTTCGGAAACGAGGCGCAGAAGCAGGAGTGGCTGCCGCAGCTCACGAGCGGCAAGGCGCTGGCCGCGTTCGGCCTCACCGAGCCGGGAGCGGGCAGCGACGCGGGCGGCACCAGGACCACCGCGAAGGAAGACGGCGGCGACTGGATCATCAACGGCAACAAGCAGTTCATCACCAACTCCGGCACCGACATCACCCGCCTGGTCACCGTCACCGCGGTCACCGGTGAGAAGGAGAACGGAAAGAAGGAGATCTCCACCATCCTGGTGCCGACCTCCACTCCCGGATTCACCGCGGAGCCGGCGTACAACAAGGTCGGCTGGAACGCCTCCGACACCCACCCGCTGACCTTCCAGGATGTCCGGGTGCCGCAAGAGAACCTGCTGGGCGAGCGCGGGCGTGGCTACGCGAACTTCCTGCGCATCCTCGACGAGGGCCGGATCGCGATCGCGGCGCTGAGCGTCGGTGCGGCGCAGGGCTGCGTGGACGAGTCGGTCAAGTACGCCAAGGAGCGCGAGGCGTTCGGCAAGCCGATCGGCGCCAACCAGGCCATCGCCTTCAAGATCGCGCGGATGGAGGTGCGCGCGCACGTCGCCCGCACCGCGTACTACGACGCGGCCGCACTCATGCTGGCGGGCAAGCCCTTCAAGAAGCAGGCCTCCATCGCCAAGCTGGTCGCCAGCGAGGCCGCGATGGACAACGCCCGCGACGCCACCCAGATCTTCGGCGGCTACGGCTTCATGAACGAGTACCCGGTCGCCCGGCACTACCGGGACAGCAAGATCCTCGAGATCGGTGAGGGCACCACCGAGGTGCAGCTGATGCTGATCGCACGCGAGGCCGGGCTGTGACCGGGGCGAGCGAAGCGACGGGGGATGTGACAGCACCGGACCGCAAGAGGGTCGTCCAGCGCGGACTCTGGTTCGAGGAGTTCGAGACCGACGTCGTCTACGAGCACCGCCCCGGTCGCACCGTCACCGAGGCGGACAACGTCCTGTTCACCACGCTGACGATGAACACCCAGGCGCTGCACCTGGACGCCGCGTTCAGCGAGCAGTTGCCGCCGTTCAACCAGCGGCTGGTGAACTCGATGTTCACGCTGTCCACCCTGGTCGGCCTGTCGGTTGCTCAGCTCACCCAGGGGACGATCGTCGCGAACCTCGGGTTCTCCGAGATCTCCTTCCCCAAGCCGCTCTTCCACGGCGACACCATGTACGCCGAGACGGTGATCACCGACAAGCGGGAGTCGAAGAGCAGGCCGGGCGAGGGCATCATCACCCTGGCGCACACCGCGCGGAATCAGCACGGCGATGTGGTGGCGACGGCGGTGCGCAAGACGCTGGTCAGGAAGAGGCCGTCATGACGGCGAATTCCGGTCACTCCTCGGGGTGGGCACCGCCCGGCCCGGCCTGGCTCTTCTGCCCGGCGGATCGGCCGGAGCGCTACGCGAAGGCCGCGGCCGCCGCGGACGTCGTCATCCTCGACCTCGAGGACGGGGTCGCCCCGGCGGACAAGGCGGCCGCCCGTCGCGCGCTGATCGACACCCCGCTCGACCCCGAGCGCACCGTGGTGCGGATCAACGCGGCGGGCACCGAGGACCAGGCGCTCGACCTGGAGGCGCTGCTGCAGACCCGCTATCCGCGGGTGATGCTGCCCAAGTGCGAGTCGGCGGAACAGGTGCGCTCACTCGCCCCGCGCGAGGTGATCGCCCTGATCGAGTCCCCGCTCGGCGCCCTGACGGTTGCCGAGTCCGCACAGGTCGCGAACGCGATCGGGGTGATGTGGGGCGCGGAGGACCTGGTCGCGGCGCTCGGCGGGAACGCCAGCCGCCACACCGACGGCTCCTATCGCGATGTGGCAAGGCACGTGCGCTCCGGCTCACTGCTGGCTGCCAAGGCGCACGGCCGGTTCGCGCTGGACTCGGTCTACCTCGACATCAAGGACCTGGACGGTCTGCGCACGGAGTCCCTGGACGCGGTCGCGGTCGGGTTCGACGCCAAGGTGGCCATCCATCCGAGTCAGGTCGCCGTGATCCGGGCCGCCTACGAACCCAGCGCGGAGGATCTCGCCTGGGCGCGCAGGGTGCTCGCCGCGGTGTCCGAGGAGCGCGGGGTCTTCGCCTTCGAGGGGAAGATGGTGGACGCGCCGGTGCTTCGGCACGCGGAGGCGATCGTCCGCCGGAGTGAATCGTTGTGAACAGTTCAGTCGCCGAGAAATCCGAAGGTGCTGAGAAATGTGAAGGGAACAGCAAGCTGATGTCCGAGTCCACTGTCATCGTCGCCGGAGCCCGTACCCCGATGGGTCGGCTCCTCGGTTCGCTAAAGGGCTTCTCCGGGTCCGATCTCGGTGGCATCGCCATCAAGGGCGCGCTGGAGAAGGCGGGCGTCGCGCCCGAGAGTGTCGAGTACGTGATCATGGGCCAGGTGCTGACCGCGGGCGCCGGTCAGATGCCCGCGCGCCAGGCGGCCGTGGCCGCGGGCATCCCGATGGACGTGCCCGCCCTGTCGATCAACAAGGTGTGTCTCTCTGGCGTCGACGCGATCGCGCTGGCCGACCAGCTGATCCGCGCGGGCGAGTTCGACATCGTGGTCGCCGGTGGCCAGGAGTCGATGAGCCGCGCACCGCACATGCTGGAGAAGAGCCGTGAGGGCTTCAAGTACGGCGACGTGACCATGCGTGACCACATGGCCTACGACGGCCTGCACGACATCTTCACCGACCAGGCGATGGGGCTGCTGACCGAGCAGGTCAACCAGCAGGAAGCCACCCACATCACCCGTGAGGAGCAGGACGCGTTCGCGGCGGCCTCGCACCAGAACGCCGCGCGCGCCTGGAAGAACGGCCTGTTCGACAACGAGGTCGTGCCGGTGGAGATCCCGCAGCGCAAGGGCGATCCGATCGTCTTCGCCGAGGACGAGGGCATCCGCGCCGACACGACCGTCGAGTCGCTGGGCACGCTGCGCCCGGCCTTCAGCAAGGACGGCACCATCACCGCGGGCTCGGCCTCGCCGATCTCCGACGGCGCCGCCGCCGTGGTCGTGATGAGTAAGACCAAGGCGCAGGAGCTGGGCCTGAGTTGGATCGCCGAGATCGGCGCGCACGGCGTCGTCGCAGGCCCCGACTCCACCCTGCAGTCGCAGCCCGCGCGCGCGATCGCCAAGGCCTGCGCGAAGGAGGGCATCGCCCCGACCGATCTCGACCTCGTCGAGATCAACGAGGCCTTCGCGGCCGTCGGCATCGCGTCCACGCGCGAGCTCGGCCTCGACCCGGCCAAGGTCAACGTGAACGGCGGCGCGATCGCCGTCGGACATCCGCTCGGCATGTCCGGCGCGCGGATCGCCCTGCACCTGGCGCTGGAACTGGAGCGCCGCGGCGGTGGCGTCGGCGCGGCCGCGCTGTGCGGCGGCGGCGGTCAGGGTGATGCGCTGATCATCCGGGTCCCCAAGAAGTGACAGGCCAGGACGAAGGCGACAGCCGGTTCGACGCCGGCCTCGCCGTCCGGCGTGAGGTGATGGGCGACGACTTCGTCGACCGCGCGCTGACCCGCGACCTCGGCACCGACAGCGAGGCGATCCAGCGGCACATCACCGAGACGGTGTGGGGTTCGGTCTGGACCCGCGACGGCCTGAGCCGGCGGGACCGCAGCCTGCTGAACCTGGGCATGCTGACGGCGCTGCGCGCGGAATCGGAGCTGCGCGGGCACGTCCGCGGGGCACTCCGGAACGGCCTGAGCCGCGAGGAGATCACCGAGGCGATCATCCACACCAGCGGGTACTGCGGCGCGCCGGCCGCGCTCGCCGCGATGCGCGTGGTGCAGGAGGTCCTCACCGAGGACCTCGGGCCGAAACAGACTGACTGAGAGAGGACGAACCGCATGGAATCGCTTCAGCCGCAGTGGGAACCGACACGCGATGACGTGCGGAACGCCCGGATCACCGATTTCGCCTCATGGGTCGAGCGGGAGTACTCGGTGTCCGTGCCCGACTATCACTCGCTGTGGCGATGGTCGGTCGAGCATCTCGACGATTTCTGGCGGTCGGTCTGGGACTACTTCGGGCTCAGGTCCGCGACGCCGGTCGGCGAGGTGCTCGCCAAGGACCGGATGCCCGGTGCGGTGTGGTTCCCCGGGGTCCGGCTCAACTACGTGGACCGGGTGCTGCGCAACGAGCGCTCGGACCGGCCCGCCATCGTCTACTCCGGTGAGACGGCCTCCGAGGACGTCACCATGTCCTGGGCGGAGCTGCGCAGGCAGGCGGGTGCGCTCGCCGCGACCCTGCGGGCGAACGGCGTCGGCCCGGGCGACCGGGTGGTCGGCTACCTGCCGAACATCCCGGAGACCGTCGTGGCCTTCCTCGCGACGGCGAGCCTCGGCGCGATCTGGGCGGCCTGCGGCCAGGACTACTCGGCCCCCGCCGCCTTGGACCGGCTGGGCCAGCTCGAACCGTCGGTGCTGATCACCGCGGACGGCTACCGCTTCGGCGGCAAGCAGCACGACCGTAGCGACGCGATCGCGGAACTGCGGGCCGGGATGCCGAGCCTGACGACGACCGTGCTGGTGCGTCGGCTCGGTGCGGACGCCGGCTCCGAGTCCGGTGAGCCCGAAGGCGTCGTGTCCTGGGCGGCCGCGACCGCGGGCGAGGCGCCGCTCGAACCGGTGGACGTCGACTTCGACCATCCGCTCTGGGTGGTGTTCTCCTCGGGCACCACCGGCCTGCCGAAGGGGATCGTGCACGGGCACGGCGGCGTGCTCCTCGAACACCTGAAATCGGTTGCCCTGCAGATGGACATCGGGCCCGAGGACACCTTCTTCTGGTACACCAGCCCGAGCTGGATGATGTGGAACTTCCAGATCGCCGGACTGCTGGTCGGTGCCACCATCGTCTGTTTCGACGGCAACCCCGGGTACCCGGACGTCGATTCGCTGTGGGCGCTCACCGCGCGGCACCGGGCCACCGTGCTCGGCACCAGTCCGGGCTACGTGCTCGCCTGCGCGAAGGCGGGCGTGGTCCCGCGCCGCGACCACGACCTGAGTGCGCTGCGCACGGTGGGGATCACCGGATCGACACTGCCGGCGTCCTCCTCGCTCTGGATCGCCGAGAACGTCGGTGTGCCAGTGGCTTCCATCACCGGTGGCACGGACGTGGTCTCCGCCTTCATCGGTGGCGCGCGCACCGTCCCGGTCTGGCCGGGCGAACTGTCTGCGCCCTTCCTCGGGGTCGCACTCGAGGCCTACGACGAGGGCGGCGTGCCCATCCGTGGTGATGTGGGGGAACTGGTCATCACCAAGCCGATGCCGTCCATGCCGATCCGATTCTGGAACGACCCCGACGGAAAGCGTTACCACGACGCGTACTTCGACGACTTCCCCGGAGTGTGGCGGCACGGCGACTGGATCACCATCACCGAACGGGGCAGCGTGCTGATGCACGGCCGCTCGGACTCGACGCTCAACCGCAACGGGATCCGGATGGGCAGTGCGGACATCTACCAGGCCGTCGAACGCCTGCCGGAGATCGCCGAGGCGCTCGTCATCGGGGCCGAGCAACCGGACGGCGGATATTGGATGCCGCTGTTCGTTGTGCTCGCGGACGGGGCGGTGCTCGACGGCGCGCTCGAGGACCGGATCAAGTCGACGATCCGCGAGCAGGCATCCCCGCGGCATGTGCCGGACGAGATCATCGCGGCGCCCGGTGTCCCGCACACCCGCACAGGAAAGAAGCTGGAGGTGCCGATCAAGCGGATGTTCCAGGGCGCCGACGCGGACCGAATCCTCGATCGGAGCGCGATCGACGACCCCGAGCTCATCGACTGGTATCTCCAGCAGAGGCGCTGACCTGGGCGGGAGATAATTGCGTCTCATCATGTAACTAAATTTTTGTGAAGTTCACCATATTTTGCATCGCGTTCCCATACGCTGCAGCCAAGGCGGGCGGCAGCGGGGTTTCGCGACCGAGAGCGAGCGGGTAACCGCAGCTCAACGGGGTGGATCCGGCGCTGGCGTCCGAGATGGAAGCTGCCCACATGCAAAGGACGCGCCGTGAACTTCAAGAGAATCGCCCCCGCGATCGCCGCTCTCGCGACCGCCAGCCTGGTCGCCGCGGGCTGTAGCAGCGACGGCGGCGCAGACGCGGCCGACAACGCCGCGACCGGTGATCCGATCAAGGTCGGTCAGATCGTGCCCATCGAGGCGCCTGGCCTCGGATCCGCCACGTACGCCGCGAGCACTGTCGCGTCGGTCGACGCATTCAACGAGCGTGGCGGCGTGAACGGACGCCCGCTCGAGCTGCTGCAGTGCGACTCCATGGGCGATCCGAACAAGGAGGTCGACTGCGCGAACAAGATGGTCTCCGAGGGGGCAGTCGCGACCCTCGCTGACTTCACGCCTGCCTCGTCCGAGGCGACGTCGAAGATCCTGTTCGACGCCGGCATCGCCCGAGTCGGGCTGAACCCGGTGAACATGTCGGAGTTCATCGCCACAAATATCTACACCCCGTTCTCCGGCTCGCTGCTCAACCTGTACGGGATGATCGACATCCTGGTCGCGCAGGGTAAGACCAAGCTCTCCCTGATGCGCCCCGACCTCCCGGTCACCGCGCAGCTGGTCGGGCTGCTGACCCCGGCGGTACAGGCGAAGGGCGCCGAGATCGTCAACGACGTCGCGGTTGGCGCAGGCGCGACCGACTACACCCAGTTCATCGCCGCGGCCGAGCGCAATGACGCACAGGGCGTGATCATGGCGCTCGGCGCGTCCGACGCCAACCCGATCGCCCAGGCATTCGAGCAGCTCGGGTCGAAGCTGACCTTCGCGCTGGGGACGGCGGGCTTCACCCAGGCCGACCTGCAGGACCTCGGCACCTTCGCCACGACCTCGACGTACACCAGCCCGACCCCCGCGCCCTCGTCGAGCACCGAGGACTTCCCCGGTCTCAAGGAATTCCTGGCGGACATGGACAAGTCCGGCAAGGAGGAGCTCGAGCTGCAGAACCTCACAGGCGATGCGGTGAACCCGTGGTTGTCGGTGCGCGCGTTCGGCGAGGTGGCAAAGAACCGGACCGAGATCGACGCCGCGAACATCTGGAAGGGATTCGAGAACGCCAAGGACATCGACATGGCCGGCCTGATCCCGGCCTGGACTCCGGGAGCGGTGGAGCAGTTCGGGATCTTCCCGCGGATCTCGAACTCGATGATGTACAAGATGTCGTTCGACGGTGACGTGCTGGTCACCGATCCGACGCAGTACGACCTGCGCACCCCCACCGCCTAGTTCACGCCCCACCATGGAGATTGACGAATGACTGAGTTCTTGCAGTTCGCGATTCTCGGCCTGGGAGCGGGCTCGGCCTACGCGCTCCTGGCGCAGGGCATCGTGCTGGTTTACCGCGGATCCGGGGTGGTGAACTTCGCCCAGGGCGCGATCGCCATGGTGGGGGCCTACATATGTCTGGAAACCCTGAAGCGTGACCACGACTGGGGTCTGCTGCCGGCTTTCCTGGTGGCAGTGGTGGTGGCCGGACTGATCGGCCTGGCATTTCAGCTGCTGGTGTTGCGGTGGCTCGCCAATGCCGCGCCGATCGTCCGGCTGGCCGCCACCCTCGGCCTGATGGTGATCCTGCAGGCGGGGGTGCAGCAGTACTACGGCAGTACGTCGATCCGGGTGCGAACCTTCCTGCCCGACGAGGCGTATCGCTGGGGAGGTGTTGTGGTGCAGCAGGATCGGATGATCCTGCTGGGTATCGCGGTGGCGTCGACGGCGGCGCTGTGGGCGTGGACCAAGTTCACCCGGGTGGGCCTGGCCATCACCGCGGCAGCCGAGCACGAGCGCGCCGCCGCCGCGCTCGGCTGGTCCCCGCAGCGCCTTGCCGCGCTGACCTGGACGGTCGGCGGCGCGCTCGCCGGTGCCGCCGGAGTCCTGGTGGCGCCCTTGACCGGGCTCACCCCGTCGGCCTTCGTGGTGATCGTGACGGTCTCGGCGCTTGCCGCGGCCCTTCTCGGCGGCTTCCGCTCCTTCCCGCTCACCCTGCTCGGCGGTCTGCTGCTCGGCGTCGGCGAGAGCCTGGTCGTCCTCTACCAGGAGGACCTGCGGGATCTGCTCGGGATGGAGACCCTCACCGGCATCAACCGGGCGGTGCCGTTCTTGGTGATCCTGGTGGTGCTGGTGGTGCGGGGGAAGGGGCTGCCGTTGCGCAGCCATGTCTCCGAGCGGCTGCCCACGCTCGGTTCCGGCGAGATCCGTTGGCCACTCGTCGTCCTCGGGATCCTGGTGGCCGTTGGCATCATCCTCAGCGGCGGCGATTGGCTGCGGTCGCTGACCTTGACGCTGGCCGCAGCGGTGTTCCTGCTCTCGATCGTGGTGCTGACCGGTTACGCCGGCCAACTCTCGCTCGCCCAGTACACCGTCGGCGGCCTCGGCGCGCTGTTCGCCGCGCGACTCGTCGGCGAGGCCGGTTGGTCGCTGATACCCGCGGCACTGGTGAGCGTGCTCGCCGTGATCGCGATCGGTGTGGTGTTCGCGCTCCCGGCGTTGCGCACGCGGGGTGTGAACCTCGCGGTGGTCACCCTGGGGCTCGGGTTCACCATCCAGGAGATGGTGTTCAACAACCCGACCTTCACCGGCGACAAGCTCGAGGGCTCGGTGAAGATCCACCAGCTGAGCCTGTTCGGACTCGACGTGACGCCGAGTGTCCATCCTGAGCGATGGGCGACGGTGTGCCTCGTGGCGTTGGTCGTGTGCGGTCTGATGGTCGCGAACCTGCGGCGCTCGCGCACCGGGCGACGGCTCATCGCCGTGCGCACCAACGAGCGGGCCGCGGCCTCGCTCGGCATCAGCGTGTTCGGGGTCAAGATCTACGCCTTTGCGCTCGCGTCCGGCCTGGCCGCGGTGGCCGGCATCCTCCTCGGCCTGCGCAACACCGCCGTCACCTACCTCGAGTTCAATGTGTTCGCGTCGATCAACGCCGTGGTCCAGGCGGTGACCGGCGGCCTCGGGTTCGTCACGGGTAGCCTCATCGGCTCGCTGATGGCGCCCGGCGCCCTCTTCAGTCGGTTGCTGTCCGGCTTGGCCATCGCCGCGCTCCTCGGCGGCGTGATCCTCATCGTCACCCTGCTGACCAACCAGAACGGCATCGCCGACATGATCTCCCGCGGGATTCGGAAGGTCCCCGGGCTGGGCGCGCTGGTGACCCGCACCCAGGGCCGCGGTCAGGAACTCTCCGCGGAATCGCCGACCGGTTCGGTCACTCCGACGCCGCTGGCGGTGCGCGGTCTGACGGTGAGGTTCGGCGGCGTGACCGCCGTTGACGGCGTCGATCTCGACATCGCGCCCGGACAGGTGGTGGGTCTGATCGGACCCAACGGCGCAGGCAAGACCACCGTGATCGACGCGATCACCGGATTCGTCAGCCCCACGTCCGGACAGCTCACGCTCGGCGACCAGGACATCACCGACTGGTCCACCGCGCGGCGCTCCAAGGGCGGCCTCCGTCGATCGTTCCAGTCGCTGGAACTGTTCGAGGACGTCACGGTCGGCGAGAACATCCACGCAGGCGCCGACGAGTCGACTTGGCGCACGTGGCTCACCGACCTGGTCAGCCCTGGCCGCCACCCGCTCTCGCCAAGCGCGTCCACGGTCGTGCGGGACTTCGAGCTGGAGAAGGACCTCGACGTGTTGCCGAGCGAGCTGTCCTACGGCAGGCGCCGACTGGTGGGCATTGCCAGGGCGGTCGCCTCTGCTCCGTCCGTCATCCTGCTCGACGAGCCCGCGGCCGGGCTGGACGACGCCGAGAGCCGAGAACTCGCGGTCGCCATCCGGCACCTGGCCGTGCAGCGTGGGGCAGGGGTGCTCCTCATCGAGCACGACATGGGCCTGGTGATGTCCACCTGCGATCGGATCGTGGTACTCGAGGCGGGCAAGGTGATCGCGGCGGGCACGCCGGACGAGATCGCCGCCAGCTCGGCGGTCCGCGACGCTTACCTGGGCACAGAAGACGAGACGACGGAGGCAGGGCGATGACCATCACCCAGGAGAAGGCGGTGCCGTCCACGACGGTGCTCGAATGCCAGGGACTGACCGCTGGCTACGGCGGGACCGTGGTGTGCCGCGGCCTCGACATCACCGTGCGCTCGGGGGAGGTGGTGGCGCTGATCGGAGCCAACGGTGCCGGGAAGTCCACCACGATGCTGACGGTGGCGGGCGAGTTGGCGCCGATCTCGGGCCGCGTGTCCGTTCTCGGTTCCGACAAGAAGGCATCGCTCGCCACCCTGGCGAGGAGAGGCCTGAGCTATGTCACCGAGGAGCGGTCGGTGATCATGGGGCTCACGGCCGCGGACAACCTGCGGCTGGCCGGCGTCAAGGCCGATGCCGCGTGCGCGATCTTCCCGGAACTGCGCGCGCTGCTCGGGCGGCCGGCCGGCCTGTTGTCCGGTGGCGAGCAGCAGATGCTCACCCTGGCCAGGGCGCTGGCCAGGAACCCGAAGCTGCTCCTGGCGGACGAGCTGTCCCTCGGCCTCGCGCCGCAGATCGTGGCGCGGCTCCTCGATGTGGTGCGGGCGGCTGCGGACACCCAGAATCTCGGCGTGTTGCTGGTCGAGCAGCACGTTCGCCAGGTCCTGCGGGTCGCTGATCGCGTGTACGTGATGCGTCGCGGTCAGGTGATGCTGGAGGGGACGGCCGCCGAGATCGGCGCGGACCTCGACGCGGTTCAGCGGGCCTACCTCTCGTCCGGCGAGCCTGGGGAGAGCGGTTAACAAGCAATTCGGTCAACTCTTGTACCCTTGGTCGGTCATCCGTCCTGGTCAGCGCGGGGCGTGACCCAACAGGAGCGAGGGGTGCGAGTGACGTCCGGAACGAAGTCGACGGTGGTCCGGGTGCCGAAGGCCGGTGAGTTGGTTGCCGCCAACCTGCGGCGACGGATCATCACCGGCGAACTCAACGTGGGCGACCCGTTGCCAAACGAGGCCGTGCTCATGGAGCAGTTCGGGGTGTCGCGGCCGACCCTGCGCGAGGCATTCCGGATCCTCGAATCCGAATCGATCATCACGGTGCTGCGCGGCGCGCACGGTGGCGCGAGGGTCTTGGCGCCCGATGCATCGGTGGCCGCGCGGTACACCGGCCTGCTGCTGCAGTACCAGGGCACTCCGCTCATCGACGTGTACCGGGCGCGGGCATCGCTTGAGGTGTCCGCGGTGGGAATGCTGGCCGAGGGCAACCGCGGCGAGGCACTCGCGACCTTCGCGGAGCTGATCGAGGCCGGGGCCGACCTGGTGGAAGACTCCGCCGGGTTCGCGCGCCACGACGTCGATGTCCACCAGGCTCTGATCGACCTCGCAGGGAATCAGACGCTCGCCGTGCTCGGCGGGATGTTGGTGCACATCATCGACGCGCACAACGCCCTCTTCATCGCCGCACACGGCGGCGGCAACGAGCGGCCCGCGGCCCGCGCGGCGCATCGCGCCTATCTCAAGCTGCTCGGGCTGCTGCGCGAGGGCGATGCCACAGCCGCTCAGGAGTTCTGGCGTAAGCACCTCGACGCAATCGAGAAGTACATGATCGGCGACACCGAGACGACCCTCGTCGAGGTGCTGTCGTAGCTCGGTAGACCGCAGGGATCAGGGCACCGGGATCACCAGCGGCGGCAGCCCCGGTATCTGAACCTGGATCTGCGGCGGTGGTGGTGGTGGGGCCACGGGAACCGGCGCGGGCGGCGGTGGTTCCGGCGCGGGTGGGGGCGGCGCCGGTGGCGGTGGTGGCTCGGGCGGCGGCGCGGGCGCCTGTCTCTGGACGGGGGGCGGCGCGACCGCGAGCGGTTCGAGTTGTGCCACGGGCGGAGGCGGCGGGGGCGGCGGGCCAGGGGGTGGCATCGGGGGCGGCGCGCCGGGTCGGTCCGCCGGCTGCTGTGGTCCCGCCCCGATCGGAATGGCCGCGAGGCCACCTGTCGTCAGGTCCACGACGGTCACCTGCGACATCGCCTGCTGGGCGGGTTGTACGAGCAGTAGTCGCTCGGCGTCGTAGCCGGGCCACTCGTCCTCCTCCGCGGCCGGCTCCGAACTCGCGCGCGGATCGCTCAGCGGGCTTCCCCGCGCGCATCGGACCCGCGGCGTTCCGTGATCGTCGATCAGGACGATGGTCCCGGCTTCGAGCACCGACTGAAATGACGTGGCGCGTTGTCCGCTGTAGCCGTGGTTGGTCACCCTCGTGTCCTCGCGCAGCAGCACGGGCGTGAGGGTGCGCACGTAGCTCCGCACGTCGTCGACATCGAGAACGCCGGACCAGGCCTCCACCTTGACCGGATCGCTCTCGAGGTCTGCGACCAGGCGCTCCCGGTCGCACAGGACCCGGTCGAGGCTTCCGCCGTACAGACCGACACGGTCTCCTGAGACGCTGAGGCCTGCGTCCGCGCTCGGGAGGTCGGCGCCGGGCGGACCGGGCGGGACGACAGTCGGGATCTGCGGGGGTAGCAGGCGGTCGGTCCATGGCAGTCGGCCGTCGGCGATCACACGGTCCAGCGCCAGGGGGCGCGGCTGTGTTTCCTGCCCGTTCGAACACGCCGCGACCACCACGGCACACGCGACCACGAGCCATCGCCCCGGCACGTGTCCTACACGCGGACCGGTCCTTGCGACAGTGCTTCGTCGGGCAAACCGTGCGGCCTGCCCGGCGATGACGGTGGCCACGCACACATCGTAAGCACTGTGGGGGGCAACCGGGCTCTATTGCGGGACCTCGGGCGCGGTGCTCAGCGGGCCGGTTCGGGCTCCAGGTCCGCGGCAGGCGTTGGGGCGACGACGGACGCGGGGACCCGACGCGGGATGAAGGCCGCGATGAGCAGCGCCAGCATCGCGGCCGCGGCGCCGATCAGAAACGTCACCACGAATGCCCGGTGCGTCGGTACCAGGGCCGGGCCGAACGGCATGGTCATGTTGGCCAGCACGACGGTCATCACGGCACTCGCGAACGACGTTCCGACCATCCGCATCAGGGAGTTGAGGCCGTTTGCGGCGGCCGTCTCGTGCAGCGGCACCGAGCGCATGATCAGCGCCGGCATGGCCGCGTACGCGATGCCGATTCCCGCGCCGATGATGGTCGAGACGAGCGCGATCTGCCAGACCTCGTTCATCAGCACGGCGCCGATCAGGTAGCCGACGGCGATGACGACGGTGCCGACCATCAGCGTGGTCCGCGGGCCGTATCGGTTGGTGATGCGGGCCGACACCGGCGAGAGCAGCATCATCACGATGCCTGCGGGCGCCATGCACAGCCCGGCCATGACCATCGACTGGCCGAGTCCGTAGCCGGTCTCCGGCGGGGACTGCAGCAGCTGCGGAACCGTCAACGACGTTGCGTACATTGCGAATCCGGTCATGACCGAGGCCAGGTTGGTGAGCAGGATGGGTCGGGAGGCGGACACCCGGAGGTTGACGAGGGGCTCTGCTGTGCGCAGCTCGGCGAATCCCCACGCGAGGAACACGACGAGCGACGCGGCGAGCAGCCCGAGGGTGGTCGCGCTGGTCCAGCCCCACTCGGCGCCCTTGGTGATCGCCAACAGCAGCGAGACGAGGCCGGCCGCGAGCCCCACCGCGCCGAGGTAGTCGAACCGACCCGGATTGCGGACGGGTGACTCGGGGACCTGGATCGCGACCGCGATCGCGACGAGCGTGCCCAGCGCGGCGGATGCCCAGAACAGCATGTGCCAGTTGAAGTTCTGCGCCGTCGCCGCGGCCAGCGGCAGACCGATCGCACCGCCGACGCCCATCGTGGAACTCATCACCGAGATCGCGCCGCCCACCTTCTCGGCGGGCAGTTCGTCGCGGAGGATGCTGATGCCGAGCGGGATCGCCCCGGTCGCCGCGCCCTGCAGGATGCGGCCGATGATCACCAGGGGGACGGTCTCGCTCAGCGCGCACACCACCGATCCCGCGACCAGGAAAGCCATGCTGACCAGGATCATTCGCCGCTTGCCGAACATGTCGCCGAGGCGGCCCGAGACCGGCGTGACGACGGCCGCGGCCAGCAGGGTGGAGGTGATGACCCAGGATGCGGTGGAGGCCGAGGTGTTCAGCAGCTCGGGCAGGACGTGGATCAGCGGCACGACGAGGGTCTGCATGAGCGAGACCACGATGCCGGAGAACGCCAGCGTGGCGAGGATCCAGGTGGAGGAGCGGGTGCGCCGCGTCGCGCTGTCGGCAGCAATGGTCACGACGGACCTCATCTCTTGTGTTCTATGCGCTGATCGAGTTCGAAGAAAGCAACAAATGTGTACGGTACACATCGTATGTATCGTGCACAATCGACGGGAGTATGGCGGCGTGATGCGAGGATGACCCCGATGGAATCCGAGGAGATCGACCCGGGTCGCGGGTTGGAGCGCGAGATCACGCTGATGGCCCGCCACACCACCCTGGTGACCAAACGATGGCTGGAACAGCAGGCGCTCGACCGATCGGCGTATCTGCTGTTGAGTCGCCTCGAGATCGGCAAGCCGATGACGTTGAAGGAACTGGCGGACTCGTTCGGCCTCGACGTCTCCACGATCAACCGGCAGACCGCCGCGCTCGTCCGGCAGGGACTGGCCGAGAGGATCCCCGACCCGCAGGGCGGCACGGCGAGGAAACTCCGGCCGACCGAAGGGGGGCTGCGCGCCCTGCGTTCCGACCGGCAGCACAACGTCGACGGCATCAACTCCCTCGTCGCCGATTGGGACGAGAAGGATCGACGGGATCTGGTTACCTTGTTGCGGCGGCTGAATGAACAGATCGAGGACCGACAGGGTCTCAGCTGGCCGAGGGACTGACCGACAAGCTGCGAGGGAGTTGCACGGATGGGCATCAACGAGGGACGCGTCGTGATCGTGACCGGCGCCGCGGGCGGCATCGGCCGTGAGCACGCGCTCGAGTTCGCCAGGCAGGGAGCGAAGGTCGTCGTCAACGACCTCGGGCCCGCCGAGGCGGTCGTCGAGGAGATCAAGGCGCTCGGCGGCGAGGCCATCGCGAACAAGGACGACATCTCGGACTTCGACGGCGCAGGCCGGCTGGTGCGCAGCGCGATCGACACGTTCGGCACCGTGCACGTGCTCGTCAACAACGCGGGCATTCTCCGCGACAAGATGTTCGTCAACATGACGGTCGATCAGTGGGACGACGTCATGCGCGTGCACCTGCGGGGGACGTTCGCGCCCTCGCAGCACGTGGCGTCGTACTGGCGGGAGCAGCACAAGGCGGGCACCCCGGTCGCGCACCCGCGCATCATCAACACCTCCTCGCCCTCGGGCCTGTACGGCAACATCGGGCAGGCGAATTACGGCGCCGCGAAGGCGGGCATCGCGGCGTTCACCGTGATCCTCGCCGACGAGCTCGCCCGGCTCGGCGTCACCGTCAACGCGATCGCCCCCACCGCGCTCACCCAGATGACCGCGGGCCTAGAGGGTTTCGTCGCCGCGATGGAGGCGGAGAAGGAGCGCACCGGCTTCGATGCCGCCGCACCGGCGAACATCTCGCCGACCGTGGTCTGGCTCGGATCGCCGGAGTCCGACGGCATCACCGGCCGGATCTTCAATGTGCACGGCGGGTCGATCAGCGTCGCGGAGACCTGGGTGGCGGGCCCAGGGGTGTCGAAGAACGCCCGTTGGGATCCGGCGGAGCTGGGGGAGGTCATCCCGGCCCTGGTCGCCGAGGCGCGGCCCAACTCGGACATGGCCGGGCAGTCGCGCAACGCGAATTCTCGTCAGGGCCTGTAGCCCTGCCCTCACCCCCGCCCGAGCAGATCGAGGGCAAAACCCGCGTACTCCGCGGCGATCTGCTCGGGCGAGGATGGTCCGTCGGTCCGGAACCACTGCGGCAGCGATGTGCACATCGTCGAGATGGCCCGTCCGGCATCTCTCGCGTGCCGCGTCGTGAGGCTTCCCTCGGCGATCGCGGCATCGATCTCGTCGTCGAGAAGATACTGAAGATGATTGCGGGAGTCGGTGATCCGCGCCCGGTTCGCCGGTTCGAGGCTACGCATCTCGCTGGCGCCGATGAACGCGAGTTCCCGGCGGTGCGTGTGGTACAGCGCGAGTGCCTCGACGATGAGGCCGACCCGCTCGATCCCGCCGGTGCCCTTGTCCCTGGCCGCGCGCACCCGCCAGTGCAGCTCGTCCATCGTGAGATCGAGCGCCCGCACCAGTAGCTCCTGCTTGTCCCGGTAGTGGTGGTAGATGCCGGGAACGCTCATGCCCGCCCGCTCGGCGATCGACCGCATGGTCGCGCCGTGATACCCGGTCTCGACGAACGAGTCGATCGCGGCCGCGAGCATCGGGTCGATGCGCAGTGACGGGAACACGCGCCAGTCACCCGCCGACTGTGCAGCTGCCGTCGCCGCTCCTGGGGATTCGCGCCGGGAAGTGCGCACTCGACGGTCCGCGGTGGAGGGTCCGCGGGCGGCGGTGGTGCCGGCGTCGCCCATCAGCTGTGCGGCGGTGGTGCCGAGTGCCCCGGCGAGGGCGTGCAGTCGCTCGACCGAGACGCCGGTCTTGCCGTTCTCGATGGCGCTGAGCGTCGCCGGGCTGATCGCCAGCCGCCCCGCGAGCTCTCGCAACGTCAGGCCCGCCGACCGGCGCGTCCGCCTGATCGCGTCGGGCAGGTGCTCCGGCTTGGTCAACTCTCGATCCAATCTGTTCAGGAATACTGAACACGATACACGCTGTCATCTACTGAACTCCTTTGACGGGCAGACAAACCTGTGAGATCGTGTGGAAATCAGCTGCCGAGCGATCGTTCGGCTACGCGACGCAGGAGGAGTGAGTGTGTCGATCGATCTGACCTATTCCGCCGAGGTCCAGGACCTCATCGACCGCACCAGGACCTTCACCCGCGACGTCGTCCTGCCCATCGAGGACGAGCACGCCGGGGACATCACGGCAGGCGGCGGCGACGCGCTACGGATCGGCATGCAGCAGGCGGCCAAGGACGCCGGGGTGTTCGCCCCGCACGCCCCGCTCGAGTTCGGCGGCCACGGGTTGAACATGTCGGACCGTGCCCCGGTGTTCGAGGAGGCCGGCTACTCACTGTTCGGCCCCACCGCTTTGAACATCGCGGCGCCCGACGAGGGCAACGTCCACATGCTGGCCCACATCGCGAACCCGGAGCAGAAGCAGCAGTTCCTAGCGCCGCTGGCCCACGGGGACGTCCGTTCGGCCTTCGCGATGACGGAGCCTGCGCCGGGGGCGGGATCGGACCCGTCGGCGCTGACCACCCGTGCGGTCCGGGCGGAGGGCGGCTGGCGGATCAACGGGCACAAGTGGTTCATCACCGGCGCCGACGGCGCCGGCTTCTTCATCATCATGGCGCGCACCTCGGGCGAGCCCGGTCAGCGCGGCGGGGCCACGATGTTCCTTGCGCATGCCGACAGTCCCGGGATCCGGGTGGGACGACACATCGACACCCTGGACCGGGCGATGATCGGCGGGCACTGCGAGGTCTTCTTCGAGGACCTGCTGGTTCCCGACGCCGCGGTACTCGGCGAGGTCGACCGCGGCTTCGAGTACGCCCAGGTGCGGCTCGGCCCGGCCCGGATGACCCACGTGATGCGTTGGCTGGGTGCCGCGCGGCGCGGCCATGATGTCGCGGTTGCCCGGGTGGCCGAGCGGGAAGGCTTCGGATCCAGGCTGGGCGACCTCGGCATGGTTCAGAAGATGGTGGCGGACAACGAGATCGACATTGCCGCCACCCGGGCGCTGCTGGTGCGGGCCTGCTGGGAGCTCGACAGCGGCGACCCGGCGTCGAACGCAACCTCGATCGCGAAGACCTACGCCGCCGAGGCCGTCTTCCGGATCGTGGACCGCAGCATGCAGATGTGCGGCGGGATGGGGGTATCCGGCGACCTGCCGCTGGCGCGGCTCTCGCGGGAGGTCCGTCCGTTCCGGGTCTACGACGGGCCGTCCGAGGTGCACCGTTGGGCCATCGCCAAGCGGGTCGTCGGGGCGGCCAAGCGCGAGCTGAGGGGTGCGAAGTGAGCCTTCCCGGAATGAACATCGCTGCGCTGCAGCGGTTCCTGTCCGACAGTTGCATCGAGCTGTGTGGGGAGCTGCGCGTCGAGCTGATCAGCGGCGGCCGCTCCAATCTGACCTACCGGGCCTGGGACGACCGGTCCTCGTGGGTGGTGCGGCGGCCACCGACCAGTGGGTTGACCCCGTCGGCGCACGACATGGCTCGGGAGTACACCGTGACATCGGCGCTGCAGGGCACGGCCGTGCCGGTTGCGCGGACCGTCGCCTTCGATGCCGACGGTTCTGCCCTCGGCGCGCCGATGACGGTGGTCGAGTTCGTCGAGGGCACGGTGGTGCGGGATCAGGCCGACCTCGCCGGGCTGTCCGACGATCAGGTCGCGGCCAGTGCCGGCACGCTGGTGCGAGTCCTGGCCGATCTGCACGCGGTGGACTACCGGGCGGTGGGGCTGGGCGACTTCGGGCGGCCCGACGGCTTCGTCGCGAGGCAGGTGAAACTCTGGGCGGGACAATGGGATCGGGTCAAGACAAGGGAACTTCCCGATGTGGCGGTCCTGCATGCCGCGCTCACCGAGGCCATGCCGGCGACCTCGGCCGCGTCGATCGTGCACGGCGACTTCAGGATCGACAACACGATCCTGGATCCCCGTGACCCGGGGCGGGTCCGGGCGGTGGTGGACTGGGAGATGTCGACGCTGGGTGATCCGCTGACCGACGTCGCCCTGATGTGTGTGTACCGGGACCCGGTGTTCGACCTGGTGCTCGGATCCCAGGCGGCCTGGACCAGCGATCGGCTGCCGTCGGCGAGCGCGCTGGCGCAGAGCTACGCCGTCGCGTCCGGCCGCGACCTCGGGGACTGGAACTTCTACCTCGCGCTCGCCAACTTCAAGTTGGGTGTGATCGGTGAGGGCATCACCCATCGCGCGCTGCAGGGATCGGACTCCGGCGCCGGAGCGGTGCGGGCCGCCGAGGCGACGCCCGAGTTCATCGCGGCGGGGCTGCGGGCACTGAAGGGAGTGACGCTGTGAGCGGCGGCGAGAACAGGACGGCCCTTGTCACCGGGGCCTCGAGGGGGATCGGGCTCGGGATCGCGACTCGTCTCGCGCAGTCGGGTTACTCGTTGACGATCACCGCGAGGGACGCCGCACGGCTCGACACCGTCGCGGACGGGCTGCGCGCCGCAGGGGCACCCGAGGTGGTGTCGATCGCGGGCGACATGGCCGACGAGTCCGATATCGCCAGGGTGACGACGGCACACGCGGACCGACTCGGTCCGATGGCCGCGCTGATCCTGAATGCGGGGGTCGGCACCGCGGGCGCGATCGAGGACTTTCCGCTGCGCCGGTTCGACAAGACCATTGCGGTGAACCTGCGTGGGCCGTTCCAGTTGCTCCAGGAGTCGCTCCCGTTGCTGCGGGCGGGCGCCGCCGCGAATCCGGGCCGTGGCGCCAAGGTGATCGCGCTCGCGTCCATCACCGGTGTGTACGCGGAGCAGGGCCTTGCGGTCTACGGCGCGACGAAGGCTGCGCTGATCAGCATGGCGGCGACGTTGAACGCCGAGGAATCCGGCCGCGGGGTGTGCGCCACGACCATCGCGCCCGCGTTCGTGGACACCGACATGAGCGCGTGGACACACGAGCAGGTGCCGCCGGGCGCGATGCTCGAGGTCAACGATGTCGTCGAGGTGGTCGACGCGCTGCTGAAGCTGTCGTCGCGGGCCGTGATCCCGAATATCGTCATGGCCAGGGCGGGCACCGACGGCTATCGCGCCTGAAAGTCACGCGTGCGACGTCTTGACCGCGTAGCCTCCCGCGGGTGATCACTCTGGCCGATCCCGCGATACGCGAGTTCCTGTCGGCGGGCACCCGGACGGGCAAGCTCGGTTTCACCGCGTCCGACGGCCGGCCGCTGGTCGCTCCCGTGTGGTTCGTCGTCGACGGTGACGATCTGGTCTTCAACACCGGCGCCGGCTCGGCCAAGGGCCGCGCCGTCGTGCGCGATGGCCGGGTGGTGCTCTGCGTGGACATCGAACACCCGCCGTATGCCTTCGTTCAGGTGCAGGGCGTGGCGACCGTGTCCGAGAACCCCGACGAACTGATCCGGATCGCGACCGCGATCGGTGGCCGGTACATGGGGCCGGACCGGGCGGAGGAGTTCGGACGTCGAAACGGCGTGCCCGGGGAGCTGGTGGTGCGGCTCCGTCCGACCAAGGTGATCGCCGATCTGGACGTCACAGGCTGACCAGATCGTGTCCCAAGGTCACGGCCTGTGACCGAATCACAATATCGCTGTGACTAGCGCACAATGCCGATCCTCGGCTCTCGAAAGTTCGTTGACCTCGGCAAATGATCGCAGGGTCCGCGCGACGAGGTGCTGGCGAGGCTCGCGAATCGCGACAATCCGGGACAGGTCTTGGACGCTTGTTAGAAGAAATACCAAAAGGGCATGACCGGACCTGATTGAGATGTAGATTACATCCTGCGGTGCGGGCAGAACTCGCCGCAATTTCGGGACGTTGCCACTCGTGGCGGCGTGATTGTTCCTCGGGAGGGCGATCAATGAGCGCAGGGTGGATCCATGGACTCGGTGCGCAGGGGGCTGCTTCGGTGTCCTTCACGATGAGGGTGAGACCTCGTCACAGTTCGGCGATTGCACGAACCGTGGAAAGTTGTGTGACCACGTGACAGGTCGCATGACCAGACGATAGTTCTCAGTGCGCACGTCGCGCACCCGTTCCCGCTCGCGCATTCTGGCGATGCGGTTCCTTCCTTGTCGAATCTGACTTGCGTCCCCGCATGTCCTTCGCCGGCCGTTGAAGGCTCATGGGCTCGGACTGACGGACTCAAGTGGTTGTTTGGGACTCCGCGGCGTTCCGGAAAATGAGGTATCAGTTGAAGCCGAACATGCAATACGGAGTCGACAACGAGAGTGCCGACCCGAATCGGGAGTCAGGCGCGATCGAATTCGACGGCGGACCCCAGGGCATCGCCACGGTTGCATCGGACACCTTCCCGCTTTCTCAGGCACAGCTCGGGATGTGGTACGCCCAGCACGTCGACCCCGAGGTGCCGATCAACATCGCCCAGTACGTCGATGTGCGTGGACCCCTGGATGCGGCCCTTCTGGAGCGAGCCATGGTGATCGGCTCGGCTGAGATCGAAACGGGTTACCTTCGCCTTGCCGAGGTCGACGGGCGGCCGTACCAGGTCGTCGATTTCTCGATCGAGGACCACCTGCGCCTCGCGGACTTCCGTGCACACGATGACCCGGAGCGGGCCGCGCACGAGTGGATGCAGGCCGAGTACAGCAGGCCGATGGACCTGCTTTCGGATCGCTTGATCACCGCGGCGGTGCTTCAGATCGAGGACGAGCGCTACCTCTGGTACTCGCGGGTCCATCACATCGCCCTCGATGGATTCGGCGCGATGGCCTATATGACGAGGACCGCCGAGTTGTACTCGGCTCTGCTCGAGGGGCGCGAACTCCCGAGGGCGAAGGCGAGCACCCTCCGCAGCATCTATGAGTCCGAGGTCGCCTACCGGGACAGCACCCGGTTCAAAGTCGACGGCGAGTACTGGGCCGAGCGCATCGCCGGTATGGAGGAGGGCACCAGCCTCAGTGGCCGTACTGCGGCCCCTGCGTCCGTGAACGGGGTGGCCAGTGCGGCTTTGTCGGAGGACTCTGCCAAGAACCTGGCCAGCGCTGTCGCGCAACAGAATTCGTCTCCCGCAGCGATGCTCATCGCGGCCTTTGCTGGTTATCTGGCCCAGATGACGGATACCGAGGACGTCGTCCTCAGTTTGCCGGTTACTGCCAGGACCACTGCGCTGATGCGTCATTCGGGGGGAATGCTGTCCAACGTTGTTCCCCTGCGGTTGCGGGTCGGAACCGACACCACGGTTGCCGATCTGCTCAAGTCCGTGCAGATCGCGGTCTCGGGCGCACTCCGGCACCAGCGGTACCGACACGAGGACATCCGGCGCGACTCCGGATCCGGAAACATGCAGCGTGACCTGCTCGGGCCCCTCGTCAACATCATGCTCTTCCACAACGAGGTCACCCTCGGTGCGGTCACGGGTCAGTTCCACATCCTGTCCACGGGCACCGTCGAAGACCTGGCGGTCAACTTCTATCAGAGTGTTGCGGGCACGCGAACTCACATCGATTTCGAGACCAATCCGAACCTGTATACGGACGAGCAGGCCAAGGCACACCACGCGCGGTTCCTCACCTTCTTCGATCAGTTCCTTGCGGCGGATCCGGCCCGGCGGGTGTGGGACCTGACCGTCACCACCGAGGCCGAGCGGACGCTCTCGGTGTCGGGTTGGAATGCCACGGATCGGGTGGTCGGGGACGGCACGTTGGTGTCGTTGTTCGATGCGCGGGTGGGGTTGTCGCCGGGTGCGGTGGCGTTGTCGTTCGAGGGTGAGTCGGTGACCTATTCGGAGTTTGATGTTCGGGTCAATCGTCTTGCTCGGCATTTGATTTCGGTTGGCGTGGGGCCGGAGTCGTTGGTTGCGTTGGCGATGCGTCGGTCGATCGATTTGTTGGTCGGTGTGTATGCGGTGGTCAAGGCCGGTGGTGCGTATGTTCCGGTGGATCCGGATCAGCCTGCGGATCGAATTGGGAACATCCTCGACACCGCCGCGCCGGTGTGTGTCCTGTCGACGTC
>NZ_SUMD01000030.1 GCF_005049235.1 Rhodococcus oryzae
TGTTGGTCGGTGTGTATGCGGTGGTCAAGGCCGGTGGTGCGTATGTTCCGGTGGATCCGGATCAGCCTGCGGATCGAATTGGGAACATCCTCGACACCGCCGCGCCGGTGTGTGTCCTGTCGACGTCGCGTGACGAGTTCACGGCCGCGGGGGACAGCTCCGTCTTGCTGATCGACACTCTCGACCTGACCGGGGTCGACGGTGCTCCGGTGTCGGATGTGGATCGGTTGGCGCCGTTGGTGCCGGAGAACACGGCGTATGTGATTTTCACGTCGGGTTCGACGGGTCGGCCGAAGGGTGTGGCGGTTTCGCATGCGGCGATTGTGAATCGTCTGGTGTGGATGCAGGGCGAGTACGGGCTGTCCGCTGATGATGTGGTGTTGCAGAAGACTCCGGTGACTTTTGATGTGTCGGTGTGGGAGTTGTTCTGGCCGTTGCAGGTTGGTGCGCGTCTGGTGATTGCGGTGCCGGATGGTCATCGGGATCCGGTGTATTTGGCTCGGGTGGTCGAGGCTGAGTCGGTGTCGACGATGCACTTTGTGCCGTCGATGTTGGCGGTGTTCGTTGCGGAGCCGTCGGTGGCCTCTGTGTCGTCGTTGCGGCGGGTGTTCGCTTCGGGTGAGGCGTTGCCTGCGCAGACTGCGGCGTCGTTGCGTCGGGTGTTGCCGTCGGTGCGATTACACAATTTGTATGGGCCGACTGAGGCTGCGGTGGATGTGACGTTCCATGAGGTCACTGCGGCGGATGAGGTGTCGGTGCCGATCGGTGCGCCGGTGTGGAACACGCAGGTGTTTGTGTTGGATTCGCGGTTGCGGCCGGTGCCGGTGGGTGTTGCGGGTGAGTTGTATCTGGCGGGTGTGCAGTTGGCCCGGGGGTATGTCGGTCGTGCTGATCTGACGTCGGATCGGTTCGTTGCGAATCCGTTCGGCGGTTCGGGTGAGCGGATGTACCGGACGGGTGACTTGGTGACGTGGACTGCCGGCGGTGAGTTGGAGTACATCGGTCGTACTGATTTCCAGGTGAAGTTGCGTGGTTTGCGGATCGAGCTCGGCGAGATCGA
>NZ_SUMD01000031.1 GCF_005049235.1 Rhodococcus oryzae
GTCTACTCGCTGCCTGAACTGCCCTACGACTACGCCGCCCTCGAGCCGCACATCTCCGGCAAGATCATGGAGCTGCACCACGACAAGCACCACGCCGCCTACGTCGCAGGCGCCAACGCCGCCCTCGACAAGCTCGCCGAACTCCGCGCCGCCGACGCCGTCGCCCCCGTGGTCAACCTGCACGAGAAGAACCTCGCCTTCCACCTCGGCGGCCACACCAACCACACCGTCTTCTGGAACAACCTCAGCCCCGACGGCGGCGACAAGCCCGAAGGCGAACTCGCCGCAGCCATCGACGACCAATTCGGCGGCTTCGACGCCTTCCGCACCCACTTCAACGCCAACGCCAACGCCATCCAGGGCTCCGGCTGGTCCATCCTCGCCTGGGACTCCATCGGCCAGCGACTGATCATCGTCCAGCTCTACGACCAGCAGGGCAACATCTCCATCGGCCTCACCCCCCTGCTCATGCTCGACATGTGGGAGCACGCCTTCTACCTCGACTACCAGAACGTCAAGGGCGACTACGTCAACGCCTTCTGGAACATCGTCAACTGGAACGACGTCTCCGCCCGCTTCGACCGCGCCCGCACCCAGACCGC
>NZ_SUMD01000004.1 GCF_005049235.1 Rhodococcus oryzae
CTGTACGTGGCGGCGAAGGAGCTGCAGGCGCCGTACGACCTGGTGGTCGAGGTGGCCAAGGAGGGCAAGCTGCCCGTCACGATGTTCACCGCTGGCGGCATCGCCACTCCGGCCGATGCGGCGATGATGATGCAGCTGGGCGCGGAGGGTGTGTTCGTCGGTTCGGGCATCTTCAAGTCCGGCAACCCGGCCGAGCGTGCGGCCGCGATCGTCAAGGCCACCACCTTCTTCGACGACCCGGATGTGCTGGCGAAGGTCTCCCGCGGTCTGGGTGAGGCGATGGTCGGCATCAACGTCGACGATCTGCCGGTCGCGCACCGCCTCGCCGAGCGCGGCTGGTGATCGGCGGCGCTTGATCGCCTGAATTCTCGACGCGGCCCCGCATCCCTGATGCGGGGCCGCGTCGTTGCTAGCGTGAGCACCGGTCGAAAGGGGTACGCCATGTCGTCCATCGAAGAGATCCTGGAACTCGAACGGCTGGAGAAGGACATCTTCCGCGGCATCGTCGCGGATACGATGCTGACCCGGACGTTCGGCGGTCAGGTGGCGGGCCAGGCCCTGGTCTCCGCGGTCCGCACGGTCGACGAGCGGTACCGCGTGCACTCGCTGCACGGTTACTTCCTGCGGCCGGGAAACCCGACGATCCCCACCGTCTTCCTCGTCGACCGGATCCGGGACGGCCGATCGTTCTGCACCCGCCGGGTCACCGGGGTCCAGGACGGTCAGGCGATCTTCACCATGTCCGCCTCATTCCACGTGGGCGACATCGGAATCGAGCACGAGGACGAGATGCCCCCGGTCCCGAACCCGGAGGACCTGCCCGACACCTCGGAGATGATGAGCGAGGAGCTGTCGTGGGAGTTCCGGGAGTGGGCCGACTGGGATCTGCGATTCGTGCCCGAGGACAAGGTGACTCGGCGCAGGGGCGTCCCCGCGCAGCAACAGGTTTGGTTCCGGTACCGCCGCACGCTCCCCGAGGACCCCGTGTTCCACGTCTGCACCCTCGCGTACATGAGCGACATGACGTTGCTCGGTTCGGCGAAGGTGCCGCACCCCGACGAGGACATCCAGCAGGCCTCGCTCGACCATGCGCTGTGGTTCATGCGGCCCTTCCGCGCCGATGAGTGGCTGCTCTACGACCAGTCCTCACCGTCCGCGGGGTTCGGCCGGGCGCTGACCCAGGGCCGGATCTTCGATCGCAGCGGGAACCTGGTCGCGGCGGTGGTCCAGGAGGGGCTGACCCGGTTGCTGCGGGACTGATCGGCCCACCCGGAGCCGCAACCGGCAGACCACGGCGTCGGTCTCGCGGCGCAGTGACCGGTCCAGCTCGTCGCCGCGGTGGTTCGGCAGGATCCGCTGCCACCCGGAGCCCGGCTCCACCTCGCCGATCACCACGACGACCCGTCGGTCGGCGAGTTTGTTGTTGATGTACCGGACCATGGTCGGGGCCAGACCCTCCTCAGCGCCGTCGAGCAGCACGAGGCGGACCCCCGGGTGCCAGGCCTCCCACGCCTTGGTGAAGGCGCGCGGCGATTCCCCGGTCGGGCACACCCGGACGGCGACGACGTCGCTGCCGATGGACAGTCCGGCGGAGATCGCCTCACGGCTCAGTTCGGAGACCTCGGCCACCGGAACGAGGACGACGGTGCCCTGTGCGGCGGGCGCGGCGGGCACCTCGCCGAGGTGCAATCGGTCGCCGATGGCGGCGTAGGCCGCCCGCACCCGCTCCATCAGGAACACGATCAGGGGCAGGGCAACCACGATGAGCCACGCGCCCTCGGTGAGCTTCATCGCGGTCGTCACGAGCGCGGCGACGGCCGTCAGGGTCGCGCCGAGTCCGTTGAGGCAGGCGCGCCACCGCCAGCCGGCGGCCCGGGTCAGCAGCCAGTGCCGGACCAAACCGGCCTGGGCGATGGTGAAGCCGACGAAAACCCCGATCGCGAACAGCGGAACCAGGGCGTTCATGCTGCCCCGTGAACCGATCAACAGCACGGCGGCGAACAGACCGAGGGCGAGCACGCCGTATCGGTAGACCTCGCGGGCGGTCCGCAGCGCGAAACGGTGCGGCAGGCAGTTGTCGTCGGCGAGCAGGCGCATCAGCGTCGGCAGGCCGCCGTAGGAGGTGTTCGCGGCGAGGGCGAGCAGAAGGACGGTCGCGAATTGCACCACGTAGTAACCGAACCCGTGTCCGAGAGAGGCCTCGGTGAGCTGGGAGAGCACCGTGGTGCCCTCGGCCGGGTGCAGCGCGAACTTTCCGATGAGGACGGCGAGTCCGATCAGCATGGTGCCGAGCAGGATTCCGAGCGCGACCTCGGCGCGTTGCGCGCTCTTCACCCGCGGCTCGCGGAAGCTTGGCACCGCGTTCGCGATGGCCTCCACGCCGGTGAGGGCGGCGCAGCCGCTGGAGAATGCCTTGAGCAGCAACAGGACCCCGACGGTCTGGACATTGGCCGCGACGGCGGTGCCCTCGGTGGTGCTGAGCGGTTCCGAACGCAGCAGCCCGGCGATGATCACGGTGAAGATGCTGAGCACGAAGACCGCGGTCGGGACCATGAACGCCCTGGCGCTGTCCGCGATCCCGCGAAGGTTCAGCGCTGTGATCCCGACGAGGACGGCCAGGCAGATCCAGACGGTGTGGGGGAGCAGGGCGGGAAACGCGGAGGTGAGTGCGGCGACGCCCGCGGCGATGGAGACCGCGACGTTGAGGATGTAGTCGATCACCAGGGCGGCGGCGGCGACGAGCCCGGTGCGGTGGCCCAGCCGGGCACGGGCGACGGCATACGCGCCGCCACCGTTCGGGAAGGCCGCGATGAGTTGACGGTAGGACGCGACGAGCACCGCGAGCAGCGCCGCGATGGCGAGGGTGACGGGCAGTGTGTAGCCCAGCCCGGCGCCACCCGCGACCGCGAGGACGAGAACGATCGCCTCCGGTCCGTAGGACACCGACGCCATGGCGTCCAGGGAGAGTCCGGCGAGGCCGGTGGAGACCGAGAGCTTGTGTCGATCGGCCTTGCGCTTGGGGCGTCCGGTGCGGGGTGCCCGTATGAGCAGTGCGGTGGTCACCGAGCGAGTGTCGTCCCGGATCGCGTGTGTACCAGCGGTCTTGACGTTTCCCTGATGAGATCGGTCGCGCTCTTGATGCGGCGTGGACGCCGCTGGGAGTCAATCGTGCACAGGGCCCGTGCGGGTGAACGGCGCGGCGAGGGTGGGGCCGAGATGCCTACGGTTGATCGCCAACGCGACCAGCGCCACGACTGCGTAGGCCCCGCACAGGATCATCCGCCCCTGGGTCGAGGTGATCGAGAACTGGACGAGGAAAAGGGCCAGCAGAGCCCAGGCGAACCAGCGGTTGAACCACAGGGCGAGGATCAGGGCGACCCCCATCATCGTCTGGGTGGCGGTCAGCAGCATCTCCTCGACCTGGCGTGCGTCGAGCATGAGGGCGGGGCCGCCGCCACCGGCGAGATGGGCCAGCGGCAGTGATCCCACCAGCAGGGTCCATTGATTGACCTTCGACGAGATCAGCATCGTGATCGCGGCCGTGCCCTTGCCGCGCGCGGCGAAGATGATCGCGATGATGAACTCGGGTGCCTCGGAGGCGAGTGGGGCGAGCCACTGCACGAGCAGGAACTGATCCACGCCGAGTTCGGTGCCCGCGTTGACGAGGCTGTTCGCGAAGGGTGCCGCGCAGGCGACGATGACCGCGGCCGCGACGACGAACATCGCGATCACCGTAGTCCGGCGCGCCCTGTCCGGCAATGCGCCGATCGCGGCGGCGGCACCGATCAGATCGGGTTCCTCGACCTCGCCGCCGGACAGTCGGTAGAGGTAGAAGCCGAACCAGGCGAGCAGGGCGATACCGAACACGAGGTGGATCTGACCCGTCGCCGGGATGACGAACGCCGCGACGCCTGCGACGAGGAGGAACCCGAGCTCCACGCGATTGCCGGACTCGAGGGCCAACGCCGAGACCGGTTTGCCGGTGAGCTTCTTCGCGACCGCGATCGAGACCAGCACCACCAGGGGCCACCCGATGCCCATCAGCAGCCTGTTCGAGCCGGTCATGTTGGCCGCCGCGTACTGCGCGTAGGTGGGGTCGTGTCCGGCGGTGAAGGCGTAGTAGAGATCGACCGCGTACTCGGGGAGTACCGCGATCAGGGCGAGGACGGCGATCGCCAGGCCGCCGGAGACATCGATCTGTGCGGCCTCGGCTGCCCAGGCGAGCAGGAAGCTCGCCGCCACCACCGCGGCCCCGTAGATCAGCAGCGCCGCTGTCGAATTCGGGTGCATGCCCGAGAGCCGGAGTGCGAGGGCGGGAAGAATGAACGCCGAAGTAATTCCCAGTGATCGCGGCAATGTGCCGCGGTATGTCGGAATATCGGGTGTATCTATTTTTCTCGAATTCGGTGAAATGGGTCTCAGGCCTTCGGTCAACGGCCGCAGACTCGTCTGATCCGGACGGGGAGAGTCTTCGGCCAACGGTGGTGTTGGTCCGAAGGTCTCGCTCGCCGAACAGCTTTCGTGCGCACCGTCCGGTGGATGACCGGGCGCATTCTGGCGCCAGCATGTCGACCATCCGCCTCTGCCCGACCGCGTCAGGATATCCAGAGTGAACTACTCCCCTTCGTTTTCGAATGCTAGCGGGGTTCCTTTGGGAAGCAAATTCGTGGTATTGGCTGAATTCGGAATTCGGTCGCGCACTCCGATTAGTTCGGTTGCCCGCAATGGCGTGGGTGCGCCCACCGGGTTCACATGTCGTTTCGGCCGGACGGTTCGTCGACCGACGCGGTGACGACGAAATCCGGGAAAGAAACCCGGACGGGGATGTCGAGAACCCGTGACTTGCTTCGTCCCTGTGGTGAGTGCGACCACAATGGGTCGCACCAGCACCGAGGAGAAACACGATGGCCAAGTACCTGCTGCTCAAGCACTACCGCGGCGCCCCGGCTGCGGTCAACGACGTACCCATGGACAAGTGGACGCCGGAGGAGATCTCGGCCCACGTGCAGTACATGCAGGACTTCGCGGACCGGCTCGAGGGGACCGGAGAGTTCGTCGACGGTCAGGCGCTCGCTCCTGAGGGGACCTTCGTCCGATACGACGGCGAGGGGCGCCCGCCGGTCACCGACGGCCCGTTCGCCGAGACCAAGGACCTCATCGCCGGTTGGATGGTGATCGACGTCGACAATTACGAGCGCGCCGTCGAACTGGCCGGGGAACTGTCGGCCGCGCCTGGGGCTGGTGGGAAGCCGATCCACGAGTGGCTCGAGGTGCGCCCGTTCCTGACCGCGCCGCCCACCATCACGGAGTGACCCCTCCGGTGGACGAGGTCCTGATCCGGGGTCTCACACCACACGTCCTCGGAATCCTCGTCCGCCGCGGAGCAGATTTCGCGGCGGCCGAGGATGCCGTGCAGGACGCGCTGGTCGAGGCGGTTCGCGTCTGGCCTGCCGACGCGCCACGGGACCCGAAGGGCTGGCTGGTCGCGGTGGCCTGGCGCAAGTTCCTCGACGCCACGAAGGCGAACGTGGCCCGCCGCAGGCGTGAGGATGTCGTCGATGACCAGCCGGCGCCCGGTCCCGCGCCCGCGGTGGACGACACGCTGCAGCTCTACTTCCTGTGCGCGCACCCCTCGCTGACGCCGTCGTCTGCGGTCGCGCTCACGCTGCGTGCCGTCGGCGGGCTGACCACCCGCCAGATCGCCCAGGCCTACCTGGTGCCCGAGGCGACCATGGCGCAGCGCATCAGCCGAGCCAAGCGCACCGTTTCGGGCGTGCGGCTCGACCAGCCCGGCGACGTCGCCACGGTGCTGCGCGTTCTCTATCTGGTCTTCAACGAGGGCTACTCCGGCGACGTGGACCTCGCCGCCGAGGCCATCCGGCTCACCCGGCAGCTCGCGGCCGCCATCGACCATCCCGAGGTGGCGGGGCTGCTCGCCCTGATGCTGCTCCACCATGCCCGGCGCGCGGCCCGGACCGCGGCCGACGGCAGCCTGGTACCGCTCGCCGAGCAGGACCGCGGCCGGTGGGACACCGAGTCGATCGCCGAGGGCGTCGAGATCCTGCAGGCGGCCCTCGCCCGCGACCGGCTCGGTGAGTTCCAGGCCCAGGCCGCCATCGCGGCACTCCACGCCGACGCGCCGACCGCCGAGGAGACCGATTGGGTGCAGATCGTCGAGTGGTACGACGAGCTCGAGCGCCTGACAGACAGCCCGGTCGTCCGGCTCAACCGCGCGGTGGCCGTCGGCGAGGCCGACGGACCGCGCGCCGGCCTGGCGGCGCTTGCGGCGCTGGACGACTCGCTGCCCCGCCACGCGGCGGTGGCGGCGTACCTCCACGAGCGTGACGGCGACCTGGCTACGGCGGCACGGCTGTACGCCGAGGCGGCACTGAAGGCGCCCAACCTCGCAGAGCGCGATCACCTGACACGCCAGGCCGCCCGGCTCAATGCGCTCCGTGGGTAACGTCGGCGGGGATTGCGACGAAAGGGACATCGCGAGACGTGCTCGCGGTCGGGGGGGGGGGATCTGTGGGCAGACGTGGCGGGGGAGTCGGCGTCGATGTCGTGGTGATCGGGGCGGTGGTTGCCGTGGGGGTGGTGGTGGCCGGGCTGGTGAATGACATTGGCGGTGGGGAGTATTCGGCGCAGATTCCTGGGTGTGATGTCGTGGAACCAGCGGTCGAGCCGCAGCGTGTGAACTTTGGGTGGGTCGGTCACCGGAGCTACGACAACCCGCAATACCCGTGGTTCTCCGGGCCCAAGGCGACCGCAATGACAGCGGCCCTCGCTGAGGCACTACCCGAGGACAGCGAGCTCGTGTTCGCACCTCCATCTCAATCGCTGTCTTTCGAGCCGATCCTCGGCGTGTACGAGGAGTCGAACCTTCCCGAGGGTGTGGCCGCCGAGGACGTCGGTGGATCGACATCTGCGCAGGGAACACTCACGCGCGGCGAGTCCTCTGGTTTGCTAACGGTCGACGTGCGTCGCGCGCTGTCGACGGAGCTCCCGCCCTGCGTGGCAGGTGAACTCGACCGTCGCTCGACACTCCCGGATGGGGCTGTCCTCGACATCGAGGAAACGGCTCACGGGCGCGCCCGCTCCGTCATGGCGTACCTGCCGGATGGAACGGGCATGTGGGTTCGTGCGGAGGGCGAGGAGTCGGGACCGGCGTCACTGACGATCGAAGAGCTCACCGCCATCGTGACCGCGCCCGGCCTTCGGGTGACCGCTCCGGTGCCGGCCGGGACTCTGTCGCCCCCGGAGCCCTGCTCCGCGAAAGAGGACGAGCCCGCCACCTATGAGTTCGACAGGGCGACGGTGGATCGGCTCAACGGGGCGCTGGATGACCACTGGCGCTTGCCGTCGGCGGGTCCGGCGACCCTCGACCGTCCGCTCGGCTCTCTGCGGCTTTCCGATCTGGACGCCGGCCGCAGTGGTGTCTGCGAGGAGTTGACGGTGACGACACCGGAGGCGAAAAGCCGCTTGCGCGTGTCGATTGTCGCCGAAGCGCCCCCTCGGGTGGAGGAGCCTGAGCGTCCACATGGACCGCGACGGTCCATCTCGACGCTTCCGGATGGGACGGTGGTCGAACGGGTCGAGGCCGCGCCATCGGTTGCTGAGGGCCCTGACAGCGCGAAGGCGACGGAGACGATCCGATCGGTCACGGCCACCAAGCCGTCGGGTATCCAGATCCGGGTGAGTTCGTCGGCGCAGGCTCCGGCCGATCCGCTGGGCATCGACGAACTCGAAGCCATCGCGGCCGCCCCTGGGCTGGAGTTGCAGTTCTCCCGTACGTGTCGGCGGCCGGGCGTAGACTAGTACACATGTTCGATACCGGGGGTTTCGAGGTTGCGCCGCAGGTGAGAGTGCCTGCGGTGACGAGCCCGGCGTGGATTTCGAGGATGGTGCGGCCGCGTTGGCGGCGTTGCGGGAGTACGGGCGGGCGGAGAACGTCGCGGCCGCGCACAAGGTGTTGACGGCGGCGTCGTTTGCGCGGCGGCAGTTCGCGTATGAGGTGGATTTGTTCGGGGAGGAGTTCGCCTATCGGGCGGGGCGGTCGGCGGAGATGGAGACCTCTCTGGTGTTGGGGGTGAGTGCGTTCACCGCGGAACGGTATGTGGCGGTGGGCAATGCGTTGGATCTGCGGTTGCCGTTGATTCGTGCGGTGTTCGTGTCGGGGCGGGTGGACTTTCCGCGGGTGTTCGCGATCGTCGACGCCACTGCGGAGATCGCCGACGCGACCCTCGGACGGATGGAGGGGCATCTAGCGGACGCGGCCCTCTACCTGACGCCGAAGAAACTCGTCGCGGAGGTGATGCGCGAACTGATCCGCATCAACCCCGCCGAGGCCGAGGAACTCCGCAAGCGGCGGGAACGGTATTCACGGCGGGTGTCGGTGACCGCGGACCTGCACGGCATGGCCCAGGTGTATGCCACCCTCACGGCCGCCGAAGGCCGGACCCTCGACTCGCTTATTCAGGAGATGGCAGGCACCGTCTGCTGCGAAGATCCCCGCACGGTCGACAACCTCCGCACGGATGCGTTCATGGCGTTGGTGCACGGCGAGACCTATCTGCACTGCCGGTGCGGGCGCGACGACTGCCCGACCGTGCATTTGCCGCGACCGGAGCGGCCGAAACCCGAGGTGCACATCCATATCGATCTGGAGAGTCTGCTGCGGTTGGCGGATCATCCCGGGCATCTGGAGGGTCACGGGCCGATTGATCCGGAGTTGGCGAGGTTGCTCGCCGGGGATGCGACGTGGCAGGCGGTGATCTCCGATGCCCGGCGCATCCAGGCGGAGCACAACGCTGCCGCCAACGATGAGGGCGAGAACGGCAGCGATGGCGACACTGACAACGATGATTCGCCACGAGAACCAAAGGGCAGCATTGGTTTAGGGGACAGCTCTGTCTCCACCTCAATGCCCGGCGTCCCGACCCGGTACCGCCTCCGGCGCAGGACCGCAGGGCAACTCCCGACACGACAGGACTCGTCGACACCGCCGACGCCACCAGCCGGCGACAGCCCACGAGAGCCTCGGATCACCGACATTCTCGACGCGATCGCGGCGAACCCGGCCCTGCTCGACGGCCAGTACCCAGACGGGCACGGCGGATACGACCACCCACCCCGCGGAGCCCTGACCTACCGGCCCAGCAACGCCCTCCGCGCCGCCGTCTTCGACAAATACGACACCTGCACGTTCCCCGGCTGCACCGTCAGGGCCCGGGACTGCCAGTTCGACCACATCGTCGAGTTCGACCCCGACAACCCGCACGCGGGCGGCTGGACGGTCGAGAGCAACGGCGAACCCGCCTGCATCTGGCACCACCAAGCCAAGACCGACCGACTCTTCCGCGTCGTCCGCCTCGACGGCGACGTCATCGCCTGGATCGGCCAACACGGCGCAATCGGCGTCACCGCGCCGCTGCCCGTCGAACAACGCCCAAGCGCCCGCACGAAGAAACCCGCAACTCGGCCGACCTCGAGGCCGCCACTTGCACCCCCGCCGCCGCCCCAACCGCCCGACCTCGGAATCTACGAACCAACCTGGTGGGAAACCCACATGCACCCCACCGACCTACCCCCGACGCTCCCAGAGCTCACCACCATCGCCGACCCCGGCCACCTCGCCCGCTGCGCACAACTCCGCGCCCACCACGCTGAACACCTCGCGATCCTGGGCGAACGCCACCGCCACCAGCCCCCGCAGTTCTGACCATCCGTATCCTCGACCTGTGCAGACGAGACGAATTCTGGAACTGACCCTCGGTGCGGCGGCACTGATCGCGGTCGTCGCGGCCGTGGTGGTGTCGATCGGGTCGACACCCGAGACCGCGCAGGCCGACAGCGTGGACGACACGCTCACCGTCACCGGGAACGTCTCGTACCGTGAGCGGATCGCCTTCCCCGAGAACGCCGTCGTGACCGTGCGCCTCGAGGACATCTCGCTGGCAGACGCGCCGGCGACCCTGCTCGCCGAGCAGCGCATCGAGGACGCCACCGGCGTGCCGGTGCCGTTCGAGCTCGCCGCCTACCGCGATGCCATTGATCCAAGGGCGCGACTGGCCATCCGCGCGCAGATCGAGGTCGACGGCGCGCTGCGCTGGACCACCGACACCGTCCACCCGATCCCGGTCGAGGGTGACGTCCAGGCACAGGAGCTCATCCTCGTGGCGGTCCCGCAGTGAGCGTCGACATGATCGAACGGACATCGGCCACCATGACACCCACCATCGGCGTGCTGGCGCTGCAGGGAGATGTGCGCGAACACCTTGCGGCGCTGGAGGCGTCGGGTGCCCGCGGCATCGGCGTGCGCCGGGTCTCGGAGCTCGAATCGGTGGACGGCCTCGTCATCCCGGGCGGGGAGTCCACCACCATGAGCCGTCTGCTCACGGTGTTCGAACTGCTCGAACCGCTGCGCGCCCGGTTGCGCGACGGCATGCCGGCGTACGGCTCCTGCGCGGGCATGATCCTGTTGGCGGGCGAGGTGCTCGACACCCGCCCGGATGCGCAGTGCCTGGGCGGAATCGACATCACCGTGCGGCGCAACGCCTTCGGTCGTCAGGTCGACTCCTTCGAGGAGGACCTCGACTTCGCCGGGATCGAGGGCGCCCCGATGCGGGCGGTCTTCATCCGCGCGCCCTGGGTGGAGCGGGTCGGCCCGGGAGTCGAGGTGCTGGCCACGGTGCCCGAGGGGCCGGCCGAGGGACGGGTCGTCGCGGTCCGTGAGGGCAACGTTCTCGCGACCTCATTTCACCCCGAGGTGACCGGCGACAGGCGCGTCCATCAGCTGTTTGTCGACATGGTGCGGGAAGTCGCGGTGGCCCGCGCGTAAACTGGCGCTACTGTGTGCTCCCCGCTGCAGCGTGCTCCGCTGTCGCGTGCGCATCTACGAACGGGAAGAGGGAACTACGCATGAGCGGCCACTCCAAATGGGCCACCACCAAGCACAAGAAGGCTGCGATCGACGCCAAGCGCGGCAAGTCCTTCGCGAAGCTGATCAAGAACATCGAGGTGGCGGCGCGGACCGGTGGTGGTGACCCAGCGGGTAACCCGACCCTGTACGACGCCATCCAGAAGGCGAAGAAGACGTCCGTCCCCAACGACAACATCGAGCGCGCCCGCAAGCGCGGCGCGGGCGAAGAGGCGGGCGGCGCCGACTGGCAGACCATCATGTACGAGGGCTACGGCCCCAACGGTGTGGCGCTGCTCGTCGAGTGTCTGACCGACAACCGGAACCGCGCGGCCGGCGAGGTTCGGACCGCGATGACGCGCAACGGTGGCAACCTCGCCGATCCGGGTTCGGTGGCGTACCTGTTCACCCGCAAGGGCGTCGTGGTGCTGGAGAAGAACGGCCGCTCCGAGGACGAGATCCTCGAGGTGGTGCTCGAGGCAGGAGCCGAGGAGATCAACGACCTCGGCGACACCTTCGAGATCGTGTCCGAGGCGGGCGACCTGATCGGTGTGCGGACGGCACTGGTGGACGCCGGCATCGACTACGAGTCGGCCGACCCCGACTTCCGCGCCTCCGTCGAGGTGCCGGTCGACGTGGACGGCGCTCGCAAGGTGTTCAAGCTCGTCGACGCGCTCGAGGAGTCCGACGACGTGCAGAACGTGTACACGAACGTCGACCTGTCCGACGAGGTGCTCGCTCAGCTCGAGGACTGACCTCCGCTCGAACATCGGGCCGGACCACTGCGGTCCGGCCCGATGTTTGCTTTCGACCGCGTGTTGGTCGGCCATCGTGTCGGCGGATCCACCTATACTCTCGAACAGCTGTTCGTAGTGGTGAGAGGTGATCGCGTGCGGGTGTTCGGGGTGGATCCAGGCCTGACCCGATGCGGATTCGGGGTGGTCGACTCGGGTCGCGGCCGTACGGTGGCCCCGGTGGCCGTCGACGTCATCCGTACGCCGCCGGAAATGGACCTGTCGCAGCGGTTGCTGCGGATCTCGAACGCGGCCGAGGAATGGCTGGACCTCTACCAGCCGACCGTCGTCGCCGTCGAGCGGGTCTTCTCGCAGAACAACGTGCGCACCGCGATGGGCACGGCCCAGGCGGGCGGCGTCGTCGCGCTCGCCGCGGCCCGGCGCGGGATCGACGTCTGCTTCCACACCCCGAGTCAGGTGAAATCGGCGGTCGCGGGCAACGGTGCCGCGGACAAGAAGCAGGTCACCGCGATGGTGACGAAGATCCTCGGGCTGGCGGTCGCACCGAAGCCCGCCGACGCCGCCGACGCGCTCGCGCTGGCGATCTGTCATTGCTGGCGGGCCCCGATGCTGTCGCGGATGGCGCAGGCCGAGCAGGCGGCCGCCGAGCAGAAGCGGCGCTACGAGGCCAGACTCGCGGAACTGAACAAGACCCGGCTCAAGAAGGCAGGTACCCCATGATCGCGTCCATTCGCGGCGAGGTGCTCGAGATCGCGCTCGATCACGTGGTGCTCGAGGCGGCGGGGGTCGGCTACCGGCTCAACGCCACCCCGGTCACGCTCGGCACCCTCCAGCGCGGAACCGAGGTCCGGCTCGTCACCGCGATGATCGTTCGCGAGGACTCGATGACCCTGTACGGGTTCCATGACATCGAATCGCGGGATCTGTTCGGCCTGCTGCAGACGGTGTCCGGGGTCGGCCCGCGGCTGGCGATGGCGACGCTGGCCGTCCTCGAGCCGGAGGCGCTGCGCAAGGCGCTCGCCGAGGGCAACGTCACCGCGCTGACCCGGGTGCCCGGCATCGGCAAGCGTGGCGCCGAGCGGATGGTCGTCGAGCTCCGGGACAAGGTGGAGGCCGTCGCCGTCACGTCCGACCCCGGCGCCCCCTCGGTGGTGCCGGGTCTGGTCCGCGAACAGATCGTCGAGGCCCTGGTCGGCCTCGGCTTCCCGGCGAAGTCAGCCGAACAGGCAACCGACACCGTACTGGCCGCGGACCCGGACGCGAGCACGTCCACCGCCCTGCGCTCGGCGCTGTCCCTGCTGGGTAAGACCAGGTGACCGAGGACATGGGGGACCCGGACGGGATGGAATCGTCGGTCACCGCGAACTTCGTCGCCGCCGACAGCGAGATCGAGGCCAGTCTCCGGCCGACCAACCTGACCGACTTCATCGGCCAGCCTCGGGTGCGTGAGCAGCTCCAGCTCGTGCTGACCGGTGCCAAGCTGCGCGGCGGCACCCCCGACCACATCCTGATGTCGGGGCCTCCCGGTCTCGGCAAGACCAGCATGGCGATGATCATCGCCTCGGAACTGGGCACCTCGCTTCGGCTCACCTCCGGTCCGGCGCTCGAGCGGGCGGGCGACCTCGCCGCCATGCTGAGCAACCTCGTCGAGGGCGATGTGCTGTTCATCGACGAGATCCACCGGATCGCGCGGCCGGCGGAGGAGATGCTCTACCTGGCGATGGAGGACTTCCGGGTGGACGTCGTCGTCGGCAAGGGACCGGGTGCGACCTCGATCCCGTTGGAGGTCGCGCCGTTCACCCTGGTCGGCGCCACCACCCGCTCCGGCGCATTGACCGGGCCGCTGCGCGACCGGTTCGGCTTCACCGCCCACATGGACTTCTACGATCCGCCGGAGTTGCAGCGGATCCTGCTGCGGTCCGCGGGCATCCTCGGCGTCGAGCTGGGGGAGGAGGCCAGCGCCGAGATCGCGGGTCGCTCCCGTGGCACGCCGCGCATCGCGAACCGGCTGCTGCGCCGGGTGCGCGACTATGCCGACGTGCGGGCCGACGGCGTGATCACCCGCGACATCGCGAGGGCGGCGCTGGCGGTGTACGACGTCGACCAGCTCGGCCTCGACCGTCTGGACCGGTCGGTGCTCAGTGCGCTGGTGCGTAGCTTCGGCGGTGGACCCGTCGGCGTGTCGACCCTCGCGGTCGCGGTCGGGGAGGAGCCAGGCACCGTTGAGGAGGTCTGCGAGCCGTTTCTCGTGCGTGCGGGGATGATCGCCCGGACACCGCGGGGCCGGGTGGCGACCGCCGCGGCGTGGGAACAGCTCGGTCTGACGCCGCCGCCGGAGGCCGCGGCGGGCGGCATCGACGTGCGTGTCAACGAACCGCCGCAAGGTCTGTTTGACTAGTGGCACACTGGAGTACTGCGCCGGTCTGTTCCGGATTGTGCGCGTCGACGACCCTCGAGGACTGAACTCAACGATGGAACTGCTGTTTCCGCTCCTGATTCTCGCCCTGCTCGTGCCCATGTTCCTGGGCATCCGCCGCCAGAAGAAGGAGATGGCGAAGACTGCGGAGCTGCAGGACTCGCTCAACGTCGGTGACCGCGTGCTCACCACCTCCGGGCTGCATGCGACCGTGGTCGAGCTCGGTGAGGGCACCGTCGACCTCGAGGTCGCGCCCGGAATCGTCACCACCTGGTCGCGGATGGTGATCCGTGAACTCCTCGTCGAGGACGACGAGGAGTTCGAGGAGGAGGACATCGACGAGATCGTCGATGAGGCCGCCGCCGACGAGACCCCCGCCGTCGAGAAGGCCCCCGTCGAGGAGACTCCCGAGGAGACCAAGCGTCGCCTGGACACCGAATGAGTTGAGTTCCGGACCGCTGCCGAGTGATCCTGCTCGGCAGCGGTCGCGTGTAGGGCCTCGAACCCGACCATCGCACGACACACGTACTAGGAGAACTACGGATCGTGGCACCTTCGACTGGAGCCGTACGACCAGCACGCTCGCTCGTGATCTTCGGGCTGATCGTCGCTGCGCTGTACGCGCTCGTCTTCTTCACCGGGGACAAGTCCCCGACGCCGAAGCTCGGCATCGACCTGCAGGGCGGCACCCGTGTCACCCTGACCGCGCGCACCCCGGACGGCAGTAAGCCCAGCCAGGACAGCCTTCGTCGCGCACAGGAGATCATCGAGACCCGAGTCAACGGGCTCGGTGTCTCCGGCTCCGAGGTGGTCATCGACGGTGACAACCTGGTGATCACGGTTCCCGGCGACGACAGCTCGCAGGCCCGCACGCTCGGCCAGACGGCGCGGCTGTACATCCGCCCGGTGCAGAGTTCGGCGGTGTCCTCGAACGCGCAGGCGCAGGCACCGAAGGCCGAGACCCCGGCCCCGGCACCCGCGCCGCAGAACCGGCCCTTCCCGGCGCAGGAACCGGGAACCCCGGCTCCGCCGACCGAGACTCCCGCGCCCCCCGCGGATCAGGGCGCCGCGACGTCCGACGATCAGGCGGCCGCGGAGATCGCCGAGGCGAAGAAGACCAGGCAGAGCACGGATCCGGCGGTGCAGCAGCAGGCGATGGCGACGCTCGACTGCAACGCCAGCGACCCGCTCCAGGGCAACGACGATCCGGCACTGCCGCTGGTGGCCTGCTCGACCGACGGCACCACGGTTTATCTCCTCGGACCGAGCATCATCGACGGCCAGGAGATCGCGGACGCGAGCTCCGCCTTCAACTCGCAGCAGTCCCGCAACGAGGTATCGCTGACCTTCAAGTCGAGCGGCAGCACCACCTGGGCGCAGTTCACCGCCGCCAACATCGGCAAGCAGGCCGCGTTCACGCTCGACTCCAAGGTCGTCAGCGCGCCGGTCGTCCAGGGCGCCACCCCTGCGGGCAGCGCCACCTCCATCACCGGTGACTTCACGTCGGCGTCGGCGAAGGAACTCGCGAACACCCTGAAGTACGGCTCGCTGCCGCTCTCCTTCCAGGCCTCCGAGGCCGAGACCGTCTCCGCAACCCTGGGTCTCGCCTCCCTGCAGGCAGGCCTCATCGCGGGCGCCATCGGCCTCGCGCTGGTGCTGCTCTACTGCCTCATCTACTACCGGATGCTGGGCGTGCTGACCGCACTCTCGCTGGTGCTGTCCGGAGTGATGGTCTACGCGATCATGGTGCTGCTCGGCCGGTACATCGGCTTCACCCTCGACCTCGCAGGCATCGCCGGTCTGATCATCGGCATCGGCATGACGGCCGACTCGTTCGTCGTGTACTTCGAACGCATCAAGGACGAGATCAGGGAGGGCCGCAGCTTCCGCTCGGCGGTGCCGCGCGGTTGGGCACGGGCTCGCCGGACCATCCTGTCCGGAAACGCGGTGAGCTTCATCGCGGCCGCCGTGCTGTACGTCCTCGCGGTCGGCCAGGTGCGCGGCTTCGCGTTCACCCTCGGCCTGACCACCATCCTCGACGTCGTCGTCGTGTTCCTGGTGACCCATCCGCTGGTCCACCTGGCATCGAAGTCGGACTTCTGGTCGAAGCCGAGCATCAACGGTCTCGGAGCGGTGCAGCAGGTCGCCCGTGAACGCAAGACCGCCGCGTCCGCGCGCACCAGCGTCGGCGCGCAGGCGAAGGAGGCCTGACTGTGACCACATCTGAAGATCTGTCGTTGTCCGATTCCTCGGCCGACCAGGCGAAACTGCCCAGGCACAGCCTGCTCTCGCGGCTCTACACCGGCACCGGCGCCTTCGAGGTCGTCGGCAGGCGCAAGTTCTACTACGGCCTGGTCGGCGTCATCCTGCTGATCTCGATCGCCAGCATCCTGATTCGCGGGTTCACCCTCGGCATCGACTTCGAGGGCGGCACCCGGATCCAGTTCCCGGCAGGCGACAACGTCACGACCGAACAGGTCGAGCAGGTCTACACCGAGAGCATGGGCGAGGCTCCGGTCTCCGTTCAGACCGTCGGTTCCGGCGCCAGCGCCACCATCCAGATCCGTTCGGAGGCGCTCGACGCTCGTGAGGTGGTCGTCCTGCAGGACGCGTTGTACGACGCCTTCCAGCCGGAGGGCAAGGACGGCAACCCCAGCAAGAACGCGATCAGCGTCGCCGACGTGAGCGAGACCTGGGGCAGCCAGATCACCCAGAAGGCGCTCATCGCGCTCGTGGTGTTCCTGGTCATCGTCAGCATCTACATCGGCATCCGATTCGAACGCGACATGGCGATCGCCGCCATCGTGGCGCTCTTCTTCGACATGATCGTCACGGCGGGCGTCTACGCGCTCGTCGGTCTCGAGGTCACGCCTGCCACGGTGATCGGTTTGCTCACCATTCTGGGCTTCTCGCTCTACGACACCGTTGTGGTGTTCGACAAGGTGGAGGAGAACACGCGCGGGGTGTTGCACCTGACCAGGCGGACCTATGGCGAACAGGCCAACCTGGCCGTCAACCAGACGCTGATGCGCTCGATCAACACCACCGTGATCAGCATTTTGCCGGTGGTCGGGCTGCTCGTCGTGGCGGTCGGACTGCTGGGCGTCGGCACGCTCAAGGACCTCGCCGTTGTCCAGTTGGTGGGCATCATCGTCGGCGCGTTCTCCTCGATCTTCTTCGCGACGCCGCTGCTGGTCTCGATCAAGGAGCGTTGGGGACCCGTGGCGGCCCACACCAAGAAGGTGCTCGCCCGCCGCGAGACCCGGTCCGAGACCGCGGCCGCACCTGCCGCGGCCGCGGAGGCCTCCGCCGTCGCGTCCCGTGTCACCGCGGCGAGCCCGCGGCCCGGTGCCCGACCGACGGGGAAGCGCGACAAGAAGAGGCGTTGACATGGGTACCGGCGCACGACGGGCCGGCGCGGCCCGCGGTTTGAGGGTCGGCGCCGCCGGCGTGATCGCAATGATCACGACGGCGGCGGCCGTCGGCTGCTCGGCCGCCGAGGACCAGGTCCAGTCAATCGGGTACGCGGTCGACAACGTGTTGACCACGTACAACGCGAACACGGTCGACGGCGCGGCATCGGGTGCGCGGCAAGCGTTCTCGCGGGTGCTCACCGGCCTGAGCTATATCGGGCCGGAGGGCAGCGCGCTGTCCGACGGCGACGTCGGCACCGCGGCAACCGTTCCGGGCGATGCACTCACCGTCGCGGTCAAGCTGAACCCGCAGGCTGTGTACTCGGACGGCGTGCCGACGGCCTGCGACGATCTGGTGCTGGCCTGGGCGGCCGGCAGCGGTCGCTTCCCGATGTTCCGGGCGGCGGACACCGCCGGCTACGCGGACATCGACCGGGTCGACTGCCAGTCCGGGTCCAAGGACGCGACCGTCGTGTTCCGGCCTGGCCGGGCGTTCGCCGACTGGCGGGCGCTGTTCGGCGCCACCGCGTTGATGCCTGCGCACGTGGCGGCCAGGGCCGCGGGGGTCCCGGACCTCGTGGGCGCCGTCGCCTCGAACGACGTGCCCGCGCTCGAGCGGGTCGCCGAGTTCTGGAACAACGGTTGGAAGCTGGTACCGGACCAGCTCGATCTCACCCTGTTCCCGTCGTCGGGGCCGTACCGGGTCGAGTCCTTCACGACGGACGGCGGACTGGTGCTGGTCGCCAACGAGCGGTGGTGGGGCAACAAGCCGGCCACCCCGCAGATCGTGGTGTGGCCGAAGGGCACCGATCTCGAGTCCAAGACCGCGTCCGGTGAGGTCGACGTGATCGACGCGGGTGCGGGGTCGATGCCGGGGCTGTCCCCGGGCAACGGGTTCTCCTCGGTGACCGCGCCCTCCCGCAGCAGCGAGCAGCTGGTGCTTGCGACGTCGGGGGTGTTCGAGTCCGCCGATGCGCGCCGGGCGCTCGCCCTGTGCGTGCCGCGCCAGCAGCTCTTCGATCGGCTCGGGCATCCGGACTTCGACAAGCAGTCGGGCCTCGGATCCGGCGTGCTGAGTTCGCGGATCGTGCAGCCGGACATGTTGATCTACCCCTCGGTCGCCGCGACCGAGGGCGGCCGGTATCTGCACCCCGACGTGCCCGCCGCGGTCGCCGCGAGGACCGCCTCGGGGCAGGGCCCGATCACGGTCAGGATCGGCTATCTGGCCCCGGACACCCGGCGCGCCGACACCGTCAAGGCGATCGCCGAGGCGTGCGCCCCCGCCGACATCACCGTCGAGGACGCCGGCTCGCCGGAGTTCACCCCGACGGCGCTCGGTGCGGGCGGACTGGACGCCATCCTCGGTGGCACCGCATCCGCGCAGGGCGCCGCGGGCACCGACTCCGAGGTACCGCCGGTGTATTCGCTGGTCGGGGGCAACGGCACCAACTTCGGTGGCTACCGCAACGGCCGCATCACCGCGATCGCGGAGCAACTCGCCGTGGACACGGCGGAGGGCAGCAGGCTCAACCTGTCGACGGAGGCCGAGAACATACTGTGGAACGACCTGCCGTCGATCCCGCTGTTCAACGAGCCGAGGACCACGGTGTTCGCGGACGGCCTGCACGCCGCGGTGCCGAACCCGACGGTCTCCGGTGTGGGATGGAACATGGACAGGTGGATACTTCTCCGGTGACTGCATTGACGACGGCGTCCGAGGACGTGGCCCGACTGACCCGCTGGGCCGATGACTTCCCGGAGCCGGGCGTGACCTTCGCCGACCTGACCCCGGTGTTCGCCGACGCCAAGGCCTTTCGTGATGTCATCGACGCGCTGGTCCAGGTCGGCGACGGCGCCGACCTGGTCGCGGGCATCGATGCCAGGGGATTCCTCCTCGGTGCCGGTGTGGCCCTCGCGCTCGATGCTGGCGTGCTCGCGGTCCGCAAGGCGGGGAAGCTGCCGCCGCCGGTGCTCACCCGCGAGTACCAGCTCGAGTACGGCACCGCGTCCCTGGAGATCCCGGCCGACGGGATCGAGCTCGCCGGCCGCCGGGTGCTGGTGATCGACGACGTGCTGGCCACCGGTGGCACCCTGGCAGCGTCGGCGGAGTTGCTGACCGCGGCGGGCGCCGAGGTGATCGGGATCGCGGTGGTGCTCGAGATCGAGGCGCTCGGCGGGCGCTCGCGGCTCGCGGGCCACCCGGTCACGTCGCTGCTTCGGGTCTGAGGACTAAAGTTTCCGTTGAGGCGACCGACAGCACGGGAGGTGACGCAATGACCCAGAACCTCGACCGGTCGCAGTCCGAGACCGGGACCCCGGCTGCCCCGCAGGAGGGGGCGGCGCCGGCGGTGCCCACCTCGGCGTCGCGGCGGGTACGGGCCCGGCTGGCGCGCCGGATGACCGGGCAGCGTAACGCCACGATCAAGCCGGTGCTCGAGCCGCTGGTCAGCGTGCACAAGGAGCTGTACCCCAAGGCGAACCTGGCGCCGCTGCAGCGCGCCTATGACGTCGCGGAGGAACGCCACTCCAGCCAGAAGCGCAAGTCCGGCGATCCCTACATCACGCATCCGCTGGCGGTGGCGAACATCCTCGCCGAGCTCGGCATGGACACCACTACCCTGGTCGCGGCCCTGCTGCACGACACGGTGGAGGACACCGGCTACTCGCTCGAGCAGCTCACCGAGGAGTTCGGTGAGGAGGTCGCGCATCTCGTCGACGGCGTCACCAAGCTCGACAAGGTCGTGCTCGGCAGCGCCGCGGAGGGCGAGACCATCCGCAAGATGATCATCGCGATGGCCCGCGACCCGCGGGTGCTGGTGATCAAGGTCGCCGACCGGCTGCACAACATGCGCACCATGCGCTTCCTGCCTCCCGAGAAGCAGGCGCGCAAGGCCAAGGAGACCCTGGAAGTCATTGCGCCGCTTGCGCATCGGCTGGGTATGGCCACGGTCAAGTGGGAACTCGAGGACCTCTCGTTCGCGATCCTGCACCCGAAGAAGTACGAGGAGATCGTGCGCCTCGTCGCGGACCGGGCGCCGTCGCGCGACACCTACCTGGCGAAGGTGCGGGCGGAGATCAACGCCACCCTCGCCGCGTCCCGGATCAACGCCGTCGTCGAGGGCAGGCCCAAGCACTACTGGTCGATCTACCAGAAGATGATCGTCAAGGGTCGCGACTTCGACGACATCCACGACCTGGTCGGCGTGCGGATCCTGTGCGACGAGATCCGGGACTGCTATGCCGCGGTCGGTGTCGTGCACTCGCTGTGGCAGCCGATGGCGGGCCGGTTCAAGGACTACATCGCGCAGCCCCGCTACGGGGTGTACCAGTCGTTGCACACGACGGTGGTGGGCCCGGAGGGCAAGCCGCTGGAGGTGCAGATCCGCACCAGGGACATGCACCGCACCGCGGAGTTCGGCATCGCCGCGCACTGGCGCTACAAGGAGACCAAGGGCAGGCACTCCGGTGACGCCGCCGAGGTCGACGACATGGCGTGGATGCGGCAGCTGCTCGACTGGCAGCGCGAGGCCGCGGATCCGGGGGAGTTCCTCGAATCGCTGCGCTACGACCTGGCGGTCAAGGAGATCTTCGTCTTCACCCCGAAGGGTGACGTCGTGACGCTGCCCGCCGGTTCGACACCGGTGGACTTCGCGTACGCGGTGCACACCGAGGTCGGACACCGGTGCATCGGTGCCCGGGTGAACGGCAGGCTCGTCGCGCTCGAGCGCACGCTCGAGAACGGTGAGGTCGTGGAGGTGTTCACCTCCAAGGCCGCGAACGCCGGTCCGAGCCGGGACTGGCAGGGCTTCGTCGTCTCGCCCCGGGCGAAGACGAAGATCCGCCAGTGGTTCGCCAAGGAGCGCCGCGAGGAGGCCCTCGAGGCGGGTAAGGACGCGATCGCCAAGGAGGTCCGCCGCGGCGGGCTGCCCCTGCAGCGCTTGCTCAGCTCCGAGTCGATGTCGGCCATCGCGCACGAGCTGCGCTACGTCGACGTGTCCGCGCTGTACACGGCCGTCGGCGAGCACAATGTGTCGGCTCAGCACGTGGTCCAGCGGTTGGTCGCGAATCTCGGCGGCGTCGAATCCGCCGAGGAGGAGCTGGCCGAGCGGTCGACGCCGTCGACCATCCCGATGCGCCAGCGCCGTACCACCGACGCCGGTGTGCTGGTGCCGGGCGCCACCGGCACGGTGGCCAAGCTCGCGAAGTGCTGCACCCCGGTGCCGGGCGACGAGATCATGGGCTTCGTGACCCGCGGCGGCGCGGTGAGCGTGCACCGCACCGACTGCACCAACGCCGGGTCGCTGCGCGAGCAGTCCGAGCGGATCATCGAGGTGCAGTGGGCGCCGTCGTCGTCCTCGGTGTTCCTGGTCGCGATCCAGATCGAGGCGCTGGACCGGCATCGGCTGCTCTCCGATGTGACCAAGGCGCTGGCTGACGAGAAGGTGAACATCCTGTCCGCGTCCGTGACCACCTCGGGTGACCGCGTCGCGATCAGCCGCTTCACCTTCGAGATGGGCGACCCGAAGCACCTCGGGCACGTGCTCAACGTGGTCCGCAACGTCGAGGGCGTCTACGACGTCTACCGGGTGACCTCGGCGGCATAGGCGGCTGCGCCGCCCGTGCGCGGTTGACGAGTCTCAGGACTCGTCAACCACGCACAGGTGCGAAGCGCCTAGCTGACCTTGACGGTCTCGATCTGCACCGGGGTGTTCGGCTTGCCGCCGCCCGCGGACATGGAGCCGTCGTCGCCATCCGCGGCGATCTTCTCGATGGTGGCCAGGCCCTCGTCGGTGATGGTGCCGAAGACGGTGTACTGCGGAGGCAGCACCGAGTCCTCGTAGACCAGGAAGAACTGGCTGCCGTTGGTGCCGCCGGGACCCGAGTTGGCCATCGCGATCGTGCCGCGCGGGTAGAGCATGCCCTCCTGGGCGGCCGGATCGCCCTCGGCGAAGGCCGTGGTCGGGTACTCGTTGGCGAAGCGGTAGCCGGGGCCGCCGTTTCCGGCGCCCGAGGGATCGCCGCACTGCAGCACCTGCAGGCCCGGGCTGGTCACCAGCCGATGGCAGGGCGTGTCGTCGAAGTAGCCCTGCTCGGTCAGGCTGACGAAGCTGTTGACCGTGCACGGCGCCTCGGCGCGGTCCAGGGTGAGGCCGATCGGGCCCTGCGTGGTCGCCATCGCGACGCCGACGGTGCCCGCGGTGGAGACGCCATCGGTGCTCGGCGGTTGGACCTGCTTGGACGCCTGGCCTGCGGGCGCGTAGGTGCAGGACACGGTGGCCGACGCCGGCGCGGCCGGGGCGGGCAGCGCCGGGTACGCGGACAGGTCCGGCGCCTCGCTCTGCTGGCTGGCCAGCGTGCGCGTCGTCGGTGGGGTCGAGGAGCTGTCGTCGCTCGAGCAGGCGCTCGACGCCAGCAGCAGGCCGATGCCTGCCACGGCCAGCACGCCCCGCCGGACGTTCACCGGGGCCCTCATGCCGCCACGCTCGCGGTCGTGATCTTGATCGGGAGGTTCGGCTTGCCGCCACCCGCGGACATCGAACCGTCGTCGCCCGCCGCCGCGACCTTCTCGATCGTCGCCAGGCCCTCGTCGGAGATGGTGCCGAACACCGTGTACATCGGGGGCAGCGGTGAGTCGTCGTAGACCAGGAAGAACTGGCTGCCGTTGCTGCCGGGCTGGCCGGTGTTCGCCATCGCGATGGTGCCCCGCGGGTAGGTGACGGGCTCGCCGAGGTTCGGGTCGTCGGGGTTGTACTGATCGGTCGGGAACTCGTTCTCGTATCCGTAGCCCGGGCCGCCGGTACCCATTCCGGTCGGGTCGCCGCACTGCAGGATCTTCAGCCCGGTGGTGCTCAGGCGGTGGCACGGGGTGTCGTTGAGGTAGCCCTGCTGCACGAGGCTGACCATGCTGTTGACGGTGCAGGGCGACTTCGCGCGGTCGAGCGTGAGCCCGATCGGGCCCTGGTCGCTGTCGAGGTTCACCGCGACGGTGCCCTCCGCGGACACCCCGGTTGCTGCGGGGAGGTTCGCGGGCTTGGCCGGCGGCGTGCCGTCCGGCGTGTAGCCGCAGTCGACCGTCGCGGGCAGCGCCTGGGAGCGGCCGGCAGGCATGACACCCGGAGTCGGCGAGTCCGCCGCGGACGTCGAGGTGTCCGAGGCCTCGGAGGCATCCTCGTCACTGGTCAGGGAGTAGATGAAGGCGCCTGCGGCGACCACGAGTACGACCCCGAGGGCGGAGGCCCCGATGGTCATCTGCTTGCGCTTGCGGGCCCGCTCGGCTCGGTGCTCGAGTTGCCGTTCCAGCTTTCGCTTGGCGGCCTGGCGTCGCTGCTCATTGGTCGGCACTGCTGCATACCTCTTCTCCTCGGGCGAAGCCTCGGGCATTGTCTCGGGCGAAGTCTGGGGCTCGCGATACTGGCTTCGTCTGGTCGCTGAGTGAGTCTGCCATCTGATCCTGAGAAGAGGCCGCATAGGCTGTATCCGGTCCTCACCCCGGACCGACACCCACGTCATTAGGAGCGATCGCCGTGCTCGTCACCGGATTCCCGGCCGGAGCGTTTCAGACGAACTGCTACATCCTCGCGCAGGACGGCGCGAGCGAGTGCATCGTCGTCGATCCAGGTCAGAACGCGGCCGAGCCGCTCTTCGAGTTCCTCGCGCAGTCGTCGCTGACGCCGACGGCGGTGCTGCTCACCCACGGGCACCTCGACCACACCTGGTCGGTCGAACCGGTCTGCGAGAAGTTCGGCATCCCGGCCTATATCCACCCCGAGGACCGCTACATGCTCAGCGACCCGCTGCGGGGGACCGGGCCCGCGCTGGCCTCGATGCTGGGGGACGCGGAGTTCCACGAGCCGCGGGAGGTGATCGAACTGGCCGACGGCGACGTCCTCGAGCTGGCCGGGATGTCGCTGACCGTGGATCACACCCCGGGCCACACGCAGGGGTCGGTGGTGCTCCGGACGGTGGCGACGACACATGACCCGAGGCTCCGCCCGAGAGGCGACGACGGACCGGTGCAGATCGCGCTGACCGGCGACACCCTGTTCGCCGGGTCCGTCGGCCGTAGCGACCTGCCGGGTGGCGATCACGAGCAGTTGCTCCGGTCGATCGCAGCGAAGCTGTTGGTGCTCGCCGACGAGACGGCGGTGCTGCCGGGTCACGGCGGGTCGACCTCGATCGGGCAGGAACGGGCGTCCAACCCGTTCCTGGTCGGACTGGCCGGATCCAGGTAGGGGCTCGTGTTTTCGGATAGGAGAGACTAGACCCGTGAGCAAGCCCAGTAACACCGCATTCTCCGCCCCCAAGGGCGTTCCCGACTACGTGCCGCCCGCGTCCGCGGAGTTCGTCGCCGTCCGCGACGGACTGACCCGCGCCGCGCGGCTCGCGGGCTACGGCCACATCGAGCTGCCGATCTTCGAGGACACCGGGCTGTTCGCTCGCGGCGTCGGCGAGTCGACCGATGTGGTCAGCAAGGAGATGTACACCTTCGCCGACCGTGGCGACCGGTCGGTGACGCTGCGACCGGAGGGCACCGCGGGGGTGATGCGCGCGGTCATCGAGCACGCTCTCGACCGCGGCCAGCTCCCGGTCAAGCTCAGCTACTCCGGTCCGTTCTTCCGCTACGAGCGACCGCAGGCGGGCCGGTACCGGCAGCTGCAGCAGGTGGGCGTCGAGGCCATCGGTGTCGACGACCCGGCGCTGGACGCCGAGGTGATCGCCATTGCCGACGCCGGCTTCCGCAGCCTCGGCCTCGAGGGCTTCCGGCTGGAGATCACCTCCCTCGGTGACGACAGCTGCCGCCCCCAGTATCGGGAGCTGTTGCAGGAGTTCCTGTTCGGCCTCGATCTGGACGAGGACACCCGGCGGCGCGCGGAGATCAACCCGCTCCGGGTGCTCGACGACAAGCGTCCGCACATCAAGGAGATGACCGCGGGCGCCCCACTGATGCTCGACCACCTCTCGGAGGAGGCCAAGGCGCACTTCGACGAGGTGCTCGCGCACCTGGACGCGCTCGGGGTGCCGTACGTGGTGAACCCGCGGATGGTGCGCGGCCTGGACTACTACACGAAGACCACCTTCGAGTTCGTGCACGACGGCCTCGGCGCCCAGTCCGGTATCGGCGGTGGCGGCCGCTACGACGGCCTGATGGAGCAGCTCGGCGGGCAGCCGCTGTCGGGCATCGGTTTCGGGCTCGGCGTCGACCGCACCGTGCTTGCGCTGGCGGCCGAGGGTAAGACCGTCGGCAGCCCGGCGCGCTGCGAGGTGTTCGGGGTTCCCCTCGGCGACGAGGCGAAGGCCCAGATGGTCGTGATCGCGGCGCGGCTGCGTGCGGCCGGTATCCGGGTCGACATGGCCTACGGCGGCCGCGGCGTCAAGGGCGCGATGAAGGCCGCGGATCGCTCGGGGGCCAAGCTCGCTCTCGTCCTCGGCGAGCGGGACATCGCGGACGGCGTGATCGGGGTCAAGGACCTCGCGACGGGCGACCAGCGCCAGGTCCAGCTCGGCGAGGCGGTCACCGAGGTCGGGGCGATCCTTGCCGACGGGTGACCCCGCCGGGTCGGTTTCCCTCGACCTCATTCCGTCGTCGCTGATCGCGCCCCGGCTGCGCAAGGTTGCGTTGTTCGCGATCGTGCTCGGCGTGGTCGTCGCGGTGGGCGTCGGCTTCTTCGCCTCGGTCGGGCTGGCGGTGCTCGTCGGCGCGATCATCGCGGTGCCGACCGCGCTGTCGGCGCTGCTGACCATGCGTCGGCGGATCTGGTTGACGGGCACCACGATCCACGCCCGCAACGGCCTGCGAACCAGGTCGGTGGACGCGAGCCGGGCGGTGAGCGCGGAGGTGGTGGTGCGCGTCGCACGGGTCAGTCAGGTCGGCGTCCGGATCGGCGACGGCAACGCGCTGGTCTCGATCCCGCTGGCGCTGTACACCGACGACGGCGGTCGCGAACTCGACCTGCTCGGGCTGCGCTCGCTTGCCGATGCGCTGACCGCGGGCGAGCTGGCTCCGGCGGTGGCCGTCGCCTCTGTCCTGATCGGTCAGCTGCGCGCCGAGGCGCGCGGCGCCGGGCTGGAGGAGCGGCCGCTCTACCGGGCGGTGCGGACCGCGCGCGAGGCGGGCCGCGTTCCGCAGACCGTTCTCACCGACCACGAGGTCGCCGGGCTGGCAGACTGATCGGGTGATGTCCGCTCCCGAGTCGACCCGCCGCAGGCGCCGCCCGATGGTCTGGATCGTTGCCGCCCTGGCCGCGCTCGCCGTCGTCGTGGTCGGGGTGCTCTGGGCGGCACCGACCCGCTATCTGCCATGGGACACCACCGATTTCCCGGCGGTCGACCTGGCGGCGCTGTCGCCGGAGCAGGCGCGGGTCGTCACGCTCCTCGAGGAGGAGCACCGGAGCCAGCGGCCGGGGACCTTCTACGCCGAGGGGGTCGAGGAACCCTGGTGCGCGGATTTCGTGAGCTGGATCATGCGGGAGGCCCAGCAGCCGCTGTCGAACCCGAACTCCGGTCACTGGCGGATTCCCGGGGTCTACACACTGCAGGCGTACTACGAATCGCAGGGGCGGTTCGAGCCGGTCGGCGGCGGCTACCGTCCGACGGTCGGTGACGTGGTGCTCTACAACAACCGCAGCTGGGTCGGCCAGCACACCAACATCGTGGTCGCGGTCGACGGCGACACCGCAACGACGGTGGGTGGCAACGAGTTCGGCCGGATCCGGGTGCACACGCTCGATTGGTCGAGCGACTCCGCGGTGGTCGGCTTCGGCCGGCTCGCTTCCTGACCGGTCACGTCACCGCGGGATGCCTTGAGTGTGGCGCCGCCGGGGTCGGGGGTCACGGCGGCGCCACACGTCATTCGTACAGCAGCGCCGCGCCAATCGGAAGTGTTGATCCTCGAAATGGGGGAACAACTAGGGGGTTGGTCGCGATTAGGGGAATCGCAACGCGGCGCGGATGCGGGCGGCATGGTCGGCGGCCTCTGTGTCGTCGGTGTAGCGGGTGCGGGGCCAGAAGAAGCCGCGCAGCCCGTCGCCCTTGGTGCGCGGCACGATGTGCACGTGCAGGTGCGGAACGCTCTGCGAGACCACGTTGTTCATCGCGACGAACGAGCCCTGCGCGCCGAGCCCGGTGACCATGGCCTCCGAAAGGCGTTGCGCGACCGTGAACAGCGGGGAGACCAGCTCGGTCGGGAGCTCGGGCAGGGTGGCGACGTGGAGCCGCGGCACCAGCAGCACGTGGCCCTTGAACACCGGGCGGTGGTCGAGGAACGCGACGGTGTCGGCGTCCTCGAACACGACATGGGACCCGGACGGGTCGGCGACCACGTCGCAGAAGCCGCAGTCGGTACTCATGCGGACCGGGTCGAGGCCAGCAGTCGCTCGGCCTGCGCCCGAAGGGATTCGGCGTCGTGCCAGCCCAGCACCCGCAGGCCGGCCTCGGCCAGCAGTGCCGGCGACTGCTCGCCGGTGCCGGTGCCGCCGCCCTCGGCGTCGCTGCGCTCGTTGATCACCGTTTCCACGATCCGGAAGGGCAGGCCCGCGCGGGACTCGTCGTCGGTTCCGAGCTCCTCGAGGACCCCGGCCGCGAACTCGCGGTACCGTCGGCGCAGCTGCTGGCGTTCCTCCCGGAACCGGGAGAACCGCTCGGTGCGCAGCTCGGGCAGCAGGTATAGGGCGCCGAGGTTCCACCGGCCCGCCATCAACTGGCCGCTGTCGAACAGGAGCAATGCGTACAACCGCACCGCCGCGGGCTCCGACGTCGCCGCGAGCCGGTTGGCCAGGTCCAGCGGGGCAGTGACGGTCTGCTCGAGCAGGGCCGCCAGGATGTCGTCCTTGGTCGCGAAGTGGTGGTACAGCGACGCCTGCCGCACACCGACCATCTCGGCGATCTGCCGGGTGGAGGTGGACGCGAAGCCCTTGGTGGTGAACAGTTCCGCCGCGGCGTCGAGGATCTCGGCCTGTGCGGTGGGGCCGGGCCTGCGCTGCTTCGTGAGGCGGGGTCGTCCGGGGCCGGCGTTGGTCACGCTTCCATCCTGTCAGTACGCGGGGCGATAGCGCGATGGAAGATCGCGCCACGTGTCGTTTCGAGCGTGCCGCCGATCGTCTTCATTAGAGGAACGATCTACACCTGACGTTCCTCGACGTCTACGTTGGAACGTGGACGGTTATCACCTCTACCACGCCACCCGCGCCGACCTGCAGCGCGAACTGGGCCACCAGCCCAGGCCCGGGCCAGCGACCGCCGCGCCCTCGAGCTGACAGCCAATCCCGCCGAACAAGCCGCACTCCACCAGAGGATGCACGGAGAGGAGACCACCATGTCTGACATCACTCAGCTGCATCACGCGCTCGTTGCCCGTGTCATGGACGGCGACGGGACGGCGCCGCCGGAGCTGCGCCGAGCCGCCTTCGACAATGCCGGCCTCGGTGAACCGATGCGCGCCTTGATCGAGAAGGTGGCCGATCACGCCTACAAGGTGACTGACGAGGACGTCGCCGCCGCCCGGGGTGCGGGCCTGAGCGAGGACCAGATCTTCGAGATCGTGGTGTGCGCCGCTATCGGCCAGGAGAGCCGGCAGTACGACAGCGCGCTCGCGGCGCTGGCCGGCGCCACGGGATAAGGGGGCGAGCGATGCGGCTCGACATCCTCGATCGGGGCCACCGTCCGCGCGCCAAGGCCTTGATGGCGCTCATTCGGCTGGTGTCTCGCCAGCCGGTGGTCGACGCGGTCAAGCTGGCGCTCTACCGCCCTGACTTCTATGGCGGGGGTCCTCTCACTCACGAGGCGATGCGCGGACCATCGGAGTGGTCGATCGGCGATCGCGAGCTGATGGCGGCGTTCGTCTCACAGGTCAACGAGTGCCCGTTCTGCGTCGCCGCGCACTCGGCCACCTCGACCCAGTGGTACGGCGACCACGCGAGGGTTGCCGCCACGCTCGCCGATGTGGAGACGGCACCGATCGAGGAGCCGCTCCGGGCAACGCTTCGCCTGCTCGGCGCGCTCACGCGGGAGCAGAGCATCGATGAGGACGATGTACGCGCCGCGTTGGCCGCGTCCGTTTCCCCTCGGCAGATCGAGGACGCCCTGGCCGTGTGCCTGGCCTTCAACATCACCGACCGCCTCGCCAACGCCTTCGACTTCAGCGTCGCGAGCCCAGAAGCCATGAATGCCGGTGCCCGGCATCTCTTGTCGCGCGGTTACCGCTAGGCGCTCCCGGTAGGTTCCAGCGCAGAGTGAGGGGGCGGAATGAACGTGGGGCGTCAGACGATCCTGAGTACCGAGCGAGTGAGGCTGACCACCTGGCTCCCATCAGACCTTCAGGATCTGGCCGAGCTGCACGCAGACCCGGTCACGATGCGGTTCATCGGCCACGGGCGTCCCGAAACTGTGGACGAGGCTTGCTCGAGGATCGTCGAGTACCGCAACGAGCAAGGCCACAGAGGTTGGACCAAATGGCGCGTGGAAGACAACGACGGAGACATGATCGGCCGGGCCGGCTTCGGCGAGAGCGATGCCGGCCGCGAGTTGGCATATGCCTTGCGTCCAGACCATTGGAACCGTGGCCTCGCCACTGAAATCGCCGAGGCCTTGGTTCGCTGGCACCTCGAACATCCGCCCGTCGGTCCAGCTTCAAGCAGCCTCTGTGCGTACGTCGAGGTCGGAAACCAAGCGAGCGTGCGTGTGCTCGAGAAGGTCGGCTTCACCTTCGTGGACAGACGCTTCTACAAGGGTGTTACCTGCGACTTCTTTCAGTTTCCCGCTGCGAGCCGATCGCGAACCGTTTGACATTCGGATTCAGGGCACGGGTCGGAAGTGCTTCGTCCCACGGTGGACTTCCGCGACGGTCGCGACGGCTCTAGCGGGCCCGTTCCCCCACATGGTCGTCGACGACTACTGATCGCTCTGCCTCGGTCCGCGGTTGGGTGACCGTAACCGCAGACGCACCAGGGCAGCCACGACCAGGACAGCGACGCCGGCGAGAGCAAACCCCCACCACGCCTGCGCGCCAATGTCATCGACACCGACTGGGTTCGTTTGTGGATCTGGCGCTTGCGGTGACCCGTAGACGGTCACTGCGGCTTCTCGGGTCCGGTCATTGTTCGAATTGGTTGTGGCTGAGCAACTGTTGACCGACCAGGGTGCGCCATTGGTCTCGTATGTGGACGTGAAGACGAGGTATTCGGTGCCGATCTCGAAGCCGCGCCCGCATGCCGCGCTCTGCACGCTCGACGACACCACCGTCGAAGCGCCGACGTCGCCCTCGAACACCTCACGGACCTTGAACTCGTAGAACTCTGTTTGGTCTTCGGCACGCTTTGACGTCGCAGTCCCGGTGAAGACTGACGCGGCATGCGAGACCTGCTCGACGATCTGAGGACCGTCGGGCGCGTAGGCGCACGAGCAGGCAGAAGCCACTCCAGGAGTGGACAACGGCAGCGCTCCCGTCAGGCCAACCACCGCGAGTATCGACAGCAACCACCGCACAACGCCCCCCCCGTTTAGATCCGCACGCCGCGCCGACCCGACCGATGCTAGACCTGCGGTATCAGAAAGCGTCAGCTATTGCGATGTTGCTACTTCCAGGTCCACCAGGATGCCGGCCTCTCGGATCCACGGGCCGTCCGGCGGTGGCACCATCGGGCTTCCCCATTCCCGCGCGTCTGGCGGCATGGGGACCATCGGCACCAAGCCGTCCAGGAAGCCGGTTTGGCCGTCGCGCAAGGGCCCGAGCGAGTCGGTCCATCCTTCGGTGTGTCTGCCTTCCGCATCCGGTGAGCTGGTGCGAGTGATCAGCTGGCAGCGGGTTACCGTTCCGGCGACCCGGGCATCGGACGGAATCACCCCGGGCCAGTCGGCTTCGAACGACCCGACGAGGTGCACTGTGCCCTCGTAGAGATGGCGCGACAGGAAGTAGGCAGTCCAATCATCTCCATGCAGTAGCAACGAGTACGTCCCGGGGTGGACCCGACCGTATGGGTCGGTCCATTCCACCGACAATCTGCCTTCGTTGAGCGGTTCGACCAGCGCCACAACGTCATTAGAGGTCTCTGGGTGGATCCATGGTTCGGCTCGGTAGAACTGGAGCGCGTAGTCGACGTGGTCGCCTACCTGCGGGATATCGATTGTCCCGTCCATGATCAGATCCTCGGGCACGATGATCCTCAACGTCGTCACCACATCATTCTGCCTGGTCATGGGGATGGTGGATCGGGACATCTGCGTCCGCCGGGGCGCTCGGTGCAAGGGGATCCGAGACCAGCGCGCGGTGGAAGATCGGGATCAGCGGACGGGGGGAGGGCTCGCCGGAGCGACGGAACGGCGCCGAGTCCCGCGAGCCATCTGTCCAATCGCGGACGCTCACCGAGGACAGATCGAGCCGAAACGGGGTCCGCGCCGCCAACTGGTGCAGGAACAGCGTCGCGGTCCGGCCGTTGCCCTCGCGGAAGGGGTGCGCGTGATTGAGGGTGGCGTAGATCCGCGCGAGCGCGAAGGCGAGCGCGCCCCGGTCGGGTGTCGACCAGTCGGCGTCGGCGACGTACCCCTCGACGAGGCCGAGGTAGTCGTCGATGGCGGGGACCGGGGCGAACTCGTTGCCGCCCTTCGTGATGTCGACGATCCGGGTCTGCCCGGCCCAGGCGAACACGTCGCCGAACACGTGCTGGTGCAGCTCGCGCAGGTGGGTGCCGTCGAAGCCGGAGCCGACATCGGGACGTCGGTCGTGCACCTGGAGGATCCGAACGGCGGTCGCGGTGAACTCGATCGAACGCAGCGCGGCGCCGTCCCGGTAGTCGAAGTTGTTCCGCAGCACCCGGGTTCCGGGCACCAGGTAAGGGTGACGCCGCAGGAACAGCCGTCGACGCGGCGGCACGGCGACGCGGAAGGTGTCGGCCTCGGCGCGGCAGTTCACCAGGTAGCTGCCGATGGTGAGCTCGCGGCGCAACACGGCGACGAGATCCGCGATCTGATCGGCGCGCGGCTCCCAGCCCTCGAGGCACTCGGCGGCGACCGTCTGGTCCACCGCGCGCGTCTGCCGTTCGTCGAGCCGGGCGAACAGCGTCGGCCAGCGCTCCGAGGCGTTCACGCGCCCGGGCCCGCGTAGGCGAGTTTGCGTTGCACACCGGCGATCTCGCGGACGGCGTTCGCGAGCAGACTGCGGTAGAGCGGGGTGAGCGAGGCGATGGTGAGCTCGTCGGTGACCGGTAGCCCCTGTTCGAGCTGCTCGCACTGGTGGCGCAGCCGGATCTGCTGCAGGACGTCGAAGGATTCCGCCAGGATCCGGGCGTCGTCGTCCGGTAGGAGCCCGGTGTCCGCCGCGGCCTGCAGGCGCGCAGGGGTCGATCCGGCGCCCAGACCGGCGGCCAGGCCCGCCCAGCGTGCGATGTTGACGATCGGCATCACACCCTGCGACTTCAGGTTCACCGAATCGGTCCGTCGGGTGAGGACCTGGCGCAGCGAGTGGATGCGGACCTTGTCCTCGACCGCCTCGCGGAGCAGGAGCTTCATCGCCGAGGGGGTGGCCCTGGTCCTGGCCGAGACCTGTGCGGACAGGCCCAGCGCGTCGTCACCCCACGTGACCCGGCTGTCGGCGAGCAGGGAGATCATCAGGACGCCCTTGTCCTCGTACGGGTCCGCGATCCACTGGTCCGCGGCGCGCATCCAGGCCCCGGCGGGCCGCGCGAAACGCGGTCGCGCGGCGGTGGCCCCCTTCTCGTCGGACGGGAAGCCGCACCGGTCGAGCAGGCGGTGCACCCGCGCGGCGGTGGCCATCAGTTCCGTCTCGGTGTCCGGCCGCTGGTCGTCGTCTGCCCACACCAGGGCACTGTCGACATCGGAGCCGGGCATCGCCTCGCGGCGGGCGACGCTGCCGAGCGAGAGCCAGGTGAGCGGTGTCCGGCCGGACCGCGCGGACCCGGTCTCCAGGTGCAGGGCCCGAGCGGCGGCTGCGTCCACGATCACCGAGAGGATCGCGGAGACGTCCAGCGGAGCGACCCTCGCCCGCCAGAGACCGAGCACCAGCTCGGGTACCTGGGCGGTCGCCGCGATCAGCGCATCCGGGGTGGCGGCCCTGGCCACGGCGGCGCGGAGCAGGAACCCGCTGCGGGTCGCGGTGGCCAGCAGGTCGCCGTCCTCGAGGACGCCGAGCAGTGCGCCCGTCTCGGACAGCACCGGCATGTGCCGCACCCCCCGCTCGAGCATGTCCATCAGGACATCCGCGCCGAGACGGTCCGCGGGAACGGTGCGTGCGGGTGCGGTCATCACGGCCGAGACCGGGGTGTGGGTGCCGAGCCCGGCGGCCACCACCCGCCGACGCAGGTCGCCGTCGGTGAAGATTCCGTGAGAACCCCCGGCCAGCGGGATGAGGACGTAGCGCCTGCCCTCCCGGGTCATCAGCTCGGCCGCCTCGCGCGCGGTGCTCTCGGGCGCACAGGTCAGCGCGGGGCCGCGCAGCAGCTCGCCGGCCCGGCGCATCGCCGGGTCACGAACGACCAGCGGGGCGGGTCCGCCGCCACCGTCCTTGTTCTGCACGGCTCTCATGGGCACATCCTTCCAGGACTCGGTGTTCCGACGCCGCAGGCGGCGGCGGTGAGCAGTTCGCAATGTCTGCGTAACGAATGACATTGAGACGCAACGGAAAGCCCGAACCTCGAAACGTGCGGGACACCCATGCGAGCTGGTCGAACGGAAAACTATCAACTGACAGATACTCCGCCGCCCCGCCTCGCAGGAGAGCCCATGACGACCGTCGCATCTCAGTCCCAGGACCACGACGACCTGGCGGAATTCGGGTACGAACAACAGCTGCACCGGTCGCTGGGCAAATTCGCCTCCTTCGCGGCCGGCTTTTCCTTCGTCTCGATCCTGACCACGATCTTTCAGCTGTTCGGTCTCGGCTTCAGCTTCGCCGGACCCGCCTTCTTCTGGACCTGGCCGTGCGTGTTCATCGGCCAGTTCATGGTGGCCCTCTGCTTCGCCGAACTCGCCGCCCGCTACCCGATCTCCGGCGCGATCTACCAGTGGTCGCGGCGAATGGGCGGCGAGCTCGTCGGGTGGTTCGCCGGCTGGTTCATGATCCTGGCCCAGATCGTCACGGCGTCCGCCGCGGCCATCGCGCTCCAGGTCGTGTTGCCGACGGTCTGGAGCGGCTTCCAGATCGTCGGTGAGGACAGCGCCCTGACCTCGCCGAGCGGCGCCGCGAACGCGGTCCTACTGGGTTCGGTGCTGCTGGTGCTGACCACCACGATCAACTGCATCGGCGTCAACTGGATGTCGCGGATCAACAACATCGGCGTCACCTGCGAGATCATCGGCGTGATCGCCGTGGTCGGGATGTTCTTCACCCACGCCCAGCGCGGGCCCGACGTCGTGTTCGACACGGGCGAGGCGGGCACCCAGCCGGGGTACATCTGGGCCTGGATCGTCTCCGGGCTGATGGCCGCCTACGTGATGGTCGGGTTCGGCTCCGCGGGCGAACTCGCGGAAGAGACCCGCAACCCTCGCCGGGTCGCGCCCCGCACCATCCGGCTCGCGCTCTCGGTCTCCGCCATCGGCGGCGGACTGATGATCGTCGGCGCACTGATGGCGGCGCCGAGCCTCACCGACGGCCGCCTCGCCACCGAGGGCCTGCCGTACGTGCTGACCTCGATCCTCTCCTCGCCCTGGGGGACGCTGCTGCTGATCGACGTCGCCATCGCGGTGTTCGTGTGCACCCTCGCCATCCAGACCGCGGCCTCGCGGCTGATGTTCTCGATGGCCCGCGACGGCCGACTGCCCGCCTCGTCGGTGCTGGCCCGGGTCAACCCCCGCACCGGGACCCCGATCGCGCCCTCCGTCCTGATCGGCCTGCTGTGCGTGGCGGTGCTGGCCGTCAACGTCGGCAACTCCGCGATCTTCACCACCCTCTCGAGCGTGTGCATCGTGCTGATCTACCTGGCCTACCTCATGGTGACCGTGCCGTTGCTGGTGCGCAGGCTCAGCGGCTGGCCGACCGGCGGGCCGCAGGTGGACGCGGAGGGCCGCCCGCTGTTCTCGCTCGGGAAGTTCGGGATCCCCGTCAACATCGCGGCCGTCCTCTACGGCGCGCTGATGGTGGTCAACCTCTCTTGGCCGCGCGCCGAGATCTTCAACCCGACAGGCGAATTCCCCCTCCTGCAGTGGGCCGCGCCGCTCACCGTCGCGGCGGTGGTGCTCATCGGAGCCTTCTGCTACCCGCGCGGCAAGACCGTACCGAACCCCGTCACGATCGGAGCCTGACAGTGACCGCAACCAACACCACGACCGCTGCCCGTGCGCACGCCCGCGCACAGGCGGGCGAGATCACCGATTCGATGCCGGTGCTGCCGCCATCCCGGTGGCCCAGCCCGCCGGATGGTGTCGCCGCCGAACGCCTGACCTGGGCGGAGACCGTGCCGGGTGGCCGCTACACCTCGAAGGTGCTGGCCCGCGGCACCAGGCTGCGGCTGCGCGACCTCGCCGGCGCGGCCTGCGCAAACGTGCTGCTGTACCGCGCCGACGCGCCATGGGAACGGCTCAACGCGGCCGACACGGTGAAGGTGCCCTGGCAGGCCTACCTCGGTACCGGGCATCCGCTGCTCTCCGATCAGGGGCGGGTCCTGGCCACGATCGTCGCCGACACCGCGGGGCGGCACGACGCCTTCTGCGGCACCAGCAGCCTGGCCGACAACCTCGCACGGTACGGAGAGGGCGCCGCGCACTCGGGCGCACCGGCGGGCCGGGAGCTGCTGACCCTCGCCGCCGCCAAGCACGGCCTTACCCCTCGCGACCTGCCGCCCGCGCTGAGCTTCTTCCACGGCGTCCGGGTCGAGGCGGACGGTGCCTTGACCAGCACCGGGAACGCGGGGGCCGGAGCGGAACTCGAGCTGCTGATCCACCTGCCGGCGATCGTGCTCATCGCGAACACCGCGCACCCGCTCGACCCGGCGCCGACGTACCAGACCACCTCCCTCGAGGTGCTCGCGTGGGAGGCGGTGGCCGATCTCGGCGCCCTGACCAACGAGGACCCCGAGTACCGGCGGGCTGTCCTCAACAGCGAGGACGCCTGGGCAGCCGCACAGTTCGGAAAGGACGCAAAATGACCTCCACCCTCGACAACCTCGCCCTCGTCCCTGGCGCCGTCGTCCTCGACGAGACCGTCGGCGCCCGCGGACCGTGGTCGGCGGTCGTTCGCGCGGGCGAGGTGCTGACCATCGTCGACCTGCACGGAAACCAGGCCGTGGACAGCCTCTTCTACGCCGCCGACGACCACGCCGTGCGGTACTCGGCCGCGGCGACCGTTGCCGCGCAACGCAACCTCTTCCTCACCACGGGTAGCGTGCTGCGCGCCGACGATTCGAGCGCGCTGATGACGATTGTCGCGGACGAGGTCGGCAACCACGACACCGTCGGCGGCGCCTGCTCGCAGGAATCGAACACGCTGCGCTACGGCCACCACACCAAGCACCAGCACGCCTGCGTGGAGAACTTCCTGGCCGAGGGCGCGAAATGGGGCCTGGGAAAACGCGATCTGGTCTCCAACATCAACTTCTTCATGAACGTGCCGGTCGACGCCGACGGCACCCTCGGGATCGTCGACGGGTTGTCTGCGCCCGGCAAGCGGCTGGCGCTGCGGGCCGAGGTGGACACCCTGGTGCTGGTCTCGAACTGCCCGCAGATCAACAACCCGTGCAACGGCTTCGACCCGACCGAGGTCCGGATGATCGTCACCCGGCCGACCGGGGACAACCGGTGAACGCCGTCACCGTCCAGCGGCCGGGAATGCTGACGGCGGTGCAGGACTGGCCCGGTCGGGTGGGGTACTGGCAGATCGGGGTGCCGCCGTCGGGGCCGATGGACGACCTGTCCTTCCGGCTCGGGAACGTCGCGCTCGGCAACGACGAGGGCGCACCCGGCCTCGAATGCACCATGGCAGGCCCCGCCCTGCGGTTCACGGAGGCGACGACGGTCTGCGTGACAGGCGCGCCGACGGTCGTCACGGTCGACGGGCGGCCCGTCGCGTCCTGGCAGTCGGTCGCCGTGCCCGCTGGCGGCGTCCTCGACGTGGGCGCGGTCAGCGGTCCCGGCCTGCGGATCTACGTCCTGGTACGGGGTGGACTGACCGTGCCGGACTACCTCGGCAGCGCCGCGACCTTCACCCTGGGGCGGTTCGGCGGCCACGAGGGCCGGACCCTACGCGAGGGGGACGTGCTCGTCGCTGGTGGCGGTGCGTCGAACCCGGCTGTCGCCCAACCCGTTCCGATGGAGCACCGGCCGGTCATCGGGGGCCACTGGGAGATCGCGGTCACCGAGGGGCCGCACGGGGCGCCGGAGTTCTTCACCAGGGAGGACATCGACACCCTGCTGGCCACCGACTACGAGGTGCATTTCAACTCCGATCGCACCGGCGTCCGGCTGATCGGCCCGAAGCCGGACTGGGCGCGCACCGACGGCGGCGAGGCGGGACTGCATCCGTCCAACATCCACGACAACGCCTACTCGGTCGGGGCGCTCGATTTCACCGGCGACACACCGATCCTTCTCGGGCCCGACGGCCCCAGCCTCGGCGGTTTCGTCTGCCCGGTCACCGTCGTGGCCGCGGAACGGTGGAAGCTCGGCCAGCTCAGCCCGGGGGACACCATCCGGTTCGTCCCCATCCGCGCGGCCCACGCCGCGTCGAGAAGCGAACTGGGACTGGGCCGCAGGGCCAGCCTGTCGACGGTCTTCGGGCGGGGCGGCGACGGGGACGACGGGGTGATCGCCAGGCGGGACGGGGCCACCCAGGTCACCTACCGGCGCTCCGGCAACGACAACGTGCTCGTCGAGTACGGCGACATGAGCCTGGATCTGGCCCTGCGCGCGCGGGCACACGCCCTGCACCAGAGGCTCGAGGCGGAGAAGCCGGCGGGCCTGCTCGACCTGACCCCCGGCATCCGGTCGCTCCAGGTCCGCGTCGACCCCGACGTGCTGCCGGTCCCGAAACTGATGGGCCTGCTCGCCGAGGCCGAGGACCAGCTCCCCGACGCCTCGGAACTGGTGGTGCCCAGCCGCGAGGTCCGGATGCCCCTGTCCTGGGACGACCCCTCCACCCGCGAGGCGATCAAGCGGTACATGCACGGCGTCCGGGCCGACGCGCCCTGGTGCCCATGGAACATCGAGTTCATCCGGCGGATGAACGGTCTGGAGTCGGTGAACGACGTCTTCGAGACCGTCTTCGGTGCGCAGTACCTGGTCCTCGGGCTGGGCGATGTCTACCTCGGCGCGCCGGTGGCCACCCCGCTCGACCCGAGGCACCGGCTGGTCACCACCAAGTACAACCCGGCCAGGACCTGGACGCCGGAGAACGCTGTCGGGATCGGCGGCGCGTACCTGTGCATCTACGGGATGGAGGGCCCGGGCGGCTACCAGTTCGTCGGTCGCACCACCCAGGTATGGAATCACCGGCACCCCCAGCGGTCGGGGCCGTTCGAGGAAGGCACCCCCTGGCTGCTGCGTTTCTTCGACCGGATCAGTTGGTACCCAGTCGAACCCGACGAGCTGCTGGAGCTGCGCGCCGAGACGGCCGCAGGCGGAGCGGGCGGGGTCCAGATCGTCGACGGCAGTTTCTCGCTCGCCGAGCACGACCGGTTCCTCGCGGACAACTCCGAGTCGATCGACTCGTTCCGGGCCACCCAGGCCCGGGCGTTCGGGGCCGAACGCGAGGCCTGGTCCGCGGCGGGGGAGTTCGCCAAGACCGAGACAAAGGAGGTGGCAGCATGACGGCGGTGGAGCGGGTCCGGGCGGCGTATCGCGCGATCGAGGCGGCCGACCGGCCGGAGATCTGGATTCACCTGCGCCCCGAGTCGGAGGTGTTGGCGGAGGCGGAGGCGGTGGACCGGCGCGCCGACGCACCGCCGTTGCGCGGCACGGTGCTGGCGGTCAAGGACAACGTCGACGTGGCGGGGATGCCGACCACGGCCGCCTGCCCGGAGTTCGCCTTCCTGCCGGAGTCGGACGCCGAGTCGGTTGCCGCCCTGCGGGAGGCGGGCGCGGTGGTGATCGGGAAGACGAACCTCGACCAGTTCGCGACCGGTCTCGTCGGTACCAGGAGCCCGTACGGAGCGGTGCGCGATTCCCTTCGCCCCGAGTACATCTCGGGCGGCTCCAGCTCGGGCTCCGCGGTGGCGGTCGCGCTCGGCCTGGTGGACCTCGCGGTCGGCACCGACACCGCCGGATCGGGGCGGGTGCCCGCCGCCCTGCAGGGGATCGTCGGGATCAAACCGACCTACGGGGTCGTCTCCGCCGAGGGCGTCGTGCCCGCGTGCGCGTCCTACGACTGCGTGACGATCTTCGCGCCCGACCTGCACGGTGCGTCGCGGGCGATGGCCGTGCTCGCCGCGGGCGCGCCTGGCCGCGCCTGGCCCGCGCACGTTCGGCTGGCCGCGCCGCCGCGGCCGCGGGTGGCCGTGCCGCGCGAGCTGCCGGGCCTCGACGCCGACTGGGCGGCGGCGTTCGGCGCGGCGGTCCGCGCGCTGGCCGAATCCGGCGCCGAGATCGTGGAGATCGATCTCGACCCGTTCCTGGCCGCTGCCAGGTTCCTCTACGACGGGGCGCTGGTGGCGGAGAGGTACGCGGCAGTCGGGGAGTTCGTGGATTCGCGGCCCGGCGCCGTCGATCCCACCGTCCGGGCGATCGTCTCGCCTGCGGGCGGGATCGAGGCGCATCGGCTGATCGCCGACCGGAGCCGCCTGCAGCAGCTGCGCGCGACTGCGATGGCGCGGTTGGAGGGCATCGACGCCCTGATGATCCCCACCGCGCCCGAGCATCCGACCATCGCCGAGGTCGCGGCCGACCCGATCGGGGTGAACTCGCGGATGGGGACCTACACCAACTTCTGCAACCTCTTCGATCTGTGCGCGGTGGCGGTGCCCGCCGGGACGGCGGGACCCGCACACTTCGGGGTGACCGTGCTCGCGCGTGCCTTCGAGGACGCGGTCGCGGCGGACATCGCGGGGATGGTGAGCGGATCGGTGGTCGAGGGGTGGACCGCAGCGGCGGCTCCGTCGGTCGAACTGGCGGTGTTCGGCGCCCACCTGCTCGGCCAACCGCTCGAGCACCAGCTCACCGGGCTGGGCGCGCGCTGGCTCGGGCCCGTGTGGACCGCGCCGAACTACCGCCTCACGGCCCTGGACACCGTGCCCCGCAAGCCCGGACTGATCCGGGTGGCCGACGGCGGGGTGTCGATCGCGGGGGAGAAGTGGTTGCTCTCCCCGGCCGCGCTCGGGCGTTTCCTCGCCGAGCTGCCGACACCGATGCAGCTCGGCGCCGTCGAGTTCGACGACGGGACCTGGGGGACCGGCTTCGGCTGCGATCACGCCGCGGCGGCGCGCGGCCGCGACATCAGTGGGTACGGCGGCTGGAAGGCGGCGCTGGCAGCGGGCGCGCTCGGCTGAGGGGCCGATGTTCTCGGGCTCTCGACGGGTGGCCGCGCGCCTGCAATGGTTGAGGTGTGACTCGAGGAGGTGTGAGCATGATGGACGTGAAGCAGTGGTCGGTGGGCGTCGTCATCGACGAGCACGACGGCCGAACGCGGGCCAAGGCACGGCTGAGCGCGAGCGAGAAGCCTGAGATGGTCGGTGTCGGGTTGGCGAGGCTCAACCCGGAGGACGCCGATGTCCCCGCGATCGGCGACGAACTGGCGACAGCGCGTGCACTGGCGGACCTGTCCCACCAATTGATCGAGGCCACCGCGGCCGATATCGAGGAGGTCACCAAGCAGCCGTCGAATCTCTACAGCTAGGCATGAGCCGCAACCTGTTCGGCCCCACCCAGCCGAACACCGGCAGCACCGCACGCGACCATCTCGCGAACGAGCGGACCTATCTCGCGTGGCATCGCACCGGTATCAGCGTCGCCGCGCTCGGTGTCGCGGTCGCGAAGTTCGCCCCGAACCGCGGCGGCCACGCCGTCGCCGCCGGGTTCATCCTGATCGGCGCCGGACTGCTGGTGTCCGCCTACGGCACCCTTCGCTACCGGGCCATCAGCCGGCAGATCGAGTCGGGGGAGTTCGCGCCGGCGACCTTTGCCGCAATCGCGACATCGACTGTCGTGACGGTGCTCGCGGTGCTCGCCGTGGCGGTCCTGCTATGAGTCGGCCGCGACGCAGCGGAACCCGATGTGACTCATCCCGGTGTCGATCATCTGCGGCCTCCTGGCCGCGGGCCGATACCGTCGGCAGTAGCTGTCCGCGCACAGGAACGAGCCGCCCTTGATCACCTTGCGGGGAACCCCGAACTGGGGCTGGCGGGGGTCGAAGCTCTCCGACCGGCCGGGCCCTCGCGGGTTGCGGGGGGCGCAGCACGACTCCGTCGTGTCGGGGTGCCGGTCCGAATACCAGTCCGCGGTCCATTCCCAGACATTGCCCGCCATGTCACAGAGGCCGTACTCGTTGGGCGGGTAGCTGCCGACGGCGGTGGTGGCGCCGTATCCCGCCTCGGCGCGCCACGGGAAGTCGCCGTGCCAGTAGTTCGCCAGCGGACGGGATTCGGCTTCGGGCTCGTCGCCCCAGGTGAAGTCGGTGCCGTCGAGGCCGCCCCGCGCCGCGGCCTCCCATTGCGCCTCGGTGGGCAGCGACCGGCCCGCCCACCGTGCGTACGCTTCCGCGTCCTCGTGCGCGACATGGATGACGGGATGCTGTTCCAGGCCGGCCGTGGACGACCCGGGGCCCATCGGGTGCTGCCACGACGCACCGACCGTCCAGGTCCACCACTGGCTCAGGTGGCGGAGGTCGACGGGACCCGGCGTCGGCGTGAACACCATCGAGCCCGGTTGCAGGTTCTCGGCGGGAGCCCCGGGGAACTCCGCGGGATCGAGCGGGCGTTCGGCGACCGTGACGTAGCCGGTGTCCCGCGTGAAGCGCGCGAACTGCGCGTTGGTGACCTGGTGGGTCTCGATGGCGAAGGCGTCGACCGCGACGCGATGCGCCGGGCCTTCCTCCTGGTAGTGCCGATCCGAGCCCATGGTGAAGGTCTGGGCGGGGATGCGCCGGACCTCGGAGACGATCTGGGTTTCCAACGAAGCCTTGCCTTTCCTACTGCCTGATCAGGTGACGGCCGACGAGAAGACGTTCGTCCAGTCGTTCTTCATGCTCACTACGGTCCAGTTCTTCTCTCGTGCGTGATCGAGGGCCTGCTCGGCTCCGGCGACATAGTCGAATTCGCGGTCGGCGTCGTCGTGCAGGATCAATGCCCGCAGAGACGGGCGGTCCGGCTGACCGGAGAAGGCGAGCATCGGCAGGTCGCCGTTGGAGTTGCCGACCGACAGGATCGGCCGTCGTCCGATCCGGCTCCAGATCCGGATCGGCTTCTCCGGTCCGTCGTCGAAGAAGTCCATCGCGGCCTTGTAGAGCAGGTCCGTCGCCTCCGCCCCCTCCCGGTACGAGAGGCCGAGGGCGCTGCCGATGATGCGTTCCGGCGGCACCCCGTACAGCTCGCCTGCGACCGGGCGCATGAAATCCCGATCACCGCCGGACGCGATGTAGTTCGCGAAACCGTTTGCCTCCAGGTAGCGCAGGAGTTCGACCATCGGCGCGTACCCGCAGCCCCGGTAGGGGCGGCCGAGCGTGGGGTGGTCGGCGCCGGCGAAGAAGGCCCGGACCCGAGCGTCGTAGTTCTCGACCGTGACGGAATCGAATGCCTCGGTGACGGCGCCCATCAGCAGTTTCAGGTCGCCGTCGTCGCCGTTGTAGTGCTTGACCATCGCCGCACCGAGCCACTGGAGGTCGTGCTCGTGGGCCGCCTTCCAGGGTTGCCTCTCCTGGAGGGCGGGATCGCCTGCCGCGATCTCGGCGAAGCGCCGGACGGTGAAGTCGAGCTGGATGGGCATCGGCTTCTCGCACCAGAGCGTGCCGTCGTTGTCGAAGACGGCCACCCGGTCCGCGGGTTCGACGAAGTCGGGTCCGTCCGCGGTGGTGACCCGCTCGACGAAATCGACGATCGCGGACCGGGTCGCCCCGTCCGCCCAGGACGCCAGGTGTGTACCCATGGACGTCAGTCCTTCGCCAGGAAGGCGTGCAGCTTGGCCACCGCGTGATCGATGGTGAAGCTGGCCGGCTCCTGCCGCGGCGGGAACTCCTTGAAGGTCTCGAGGAATTGACTGGTGATGAACGTGCCGTAGATGGCTATGTAATCGTGGTCGAGGAACCAGTCCCAGTAGGTGTTCGAGGTGATGTCGGCGCGCTCGAACGGGTCGGTGCGCAGATTGAACACCTTCGGTACCCGCAGGGCTGTGAACGGCTCCGCCCACAGCCCGAGGGTGCCCTGTGCCCGTTGTTCCATGAACACGATCTTCCAGTTGTCGAACCGGATGCCCAGTACGTCGCAGTCGTCGGAGAAGTAGATCAGCCCACGGCGCGGGGACGTCTCGACCTCGCCGGTGAGGTACGGGAGCAGGTTGTAGCCGTCGATGTGCACCTTGAACGTTTTGTCGCCGACGGCATGCCCCACCTTCAGCTGGTCGACGATCTCGGGTGCGCCCGCGGCGGCGAGGAAGGTCGGCAGCCAGTCGTGGTGCTGCACGATCTCGTTGGACACCACGCCTGCGGGGATCTTGCCCGGCCAGCGGATCACCTCGGGGATGCGGAAGGCGCCCTCCCAGTTGGTGTCCTTCTCGCTGCGGAACGGCGTGGTCGCGCCGTCCGGCCAGGTGTTCGCATGGGGACCGTTGTCGGTGCTGTAGATGACGATGGTGTCCTCGGCGAGGCCCAGTTCGTCGACCGCGTCCAGCAGCCTGCCGACGTGCTTGTCGTGATCGACCATGGTGTCGTGGTAGGGCGACTGCCAGTGCCCGGCCTGCCCCAGACTCTCCGGTTTCGTGTGGGTCCGCAGGTGCATGTGTGTGGTGTTCATCCACACGAAGAACGGTGTCTCCGACTCCTTCTGCCTCGTGATGAAGTCGATTGCCGCGGAGACCGTCTCGTCGTCGATGGTCTCCATCCGCTTCTTGCTCAGCGGCCCGGTGTCCTCGATGCGCTGCTTCCCGACCGGCCCGTAGCGCTGATCGACCTCGCCCGCGTCCTCTTCGGTGGCCCAGCAGTGCAGGACACCGCGCGGCATCATCACCTCGTGGAGTTTGGGGTAGTCCTGTGCGCTGGGGTAATCGGCGAGCTCGGGCTCCTCTTCGGCATTGAGGTGGTAGAGATTGCCGAAGAACTCGTCGAACCCGTGCACGGTCGGCAGGTACTTGTTGAGGTCACCGAGGTGGTTCTTCCCGAACTGCCCGGTTGCGTATCCGAGCGGCTTGAGCAGCTCGGCGATGGTGGGGTCCTCGCCCGACAACCCGATGTCGACTCCCGGGATGCCCACCTTGCTCATGCCGGTGCGGTACACGCTCTGACCGGTGATGAACGAGGCGCGGCCGGCCGTGCAACTCTGCTCGCCGTAGGAGTCGGTGAACTTCATGCCCTCGTCGGCGAGGCGGTCGATGTTCGGTGTCCGGTACCCCATCAGCCCTTCGCTGTAGCAGCTGAGATTGGTGATGCCAATGTCGTCGCCCCAGATCACCAGGATGTTGGGTTTGGTGTCCGCCATCGTTCGCTCCTCGCGTGTGCGGTCGGGTGCAAAAATCGCAGTTCCGACGCTGCTAGGGTCGCCTGCGGTGCACATCACCCGCATCGGGTGAGAGTCGCCGTCGAGTTCGGTCCGTGGTGAGGATGTACGCACTGATCAGTACGACCCAGGCCGGGAACATCAGCGTCACCCACAGGCTGAAACTGACGACGACCAGCAGGCTGAGCGCCAGTACGTAGGTGACGATCGCCAGCGCTCGCGGCATCAGACCGGTGCGCAGCCAGATGGTTCCCAGCGAGATCATGAACACCGCGGCAAGCCGGACCTCGTAGACGTTGTTGATGTGCAGCATCACCTCGCGACCGAAGAACATCAGCTCGGCTTCCGGAGCCTTCGATTGCCGGGAGACGGCGAGCAGGCCACCGGCCAGCGCCATCGATACGCACATCATCGCGAGGAGCAGCAGCCCGCTGCCCAGGAAGACCGTCGCGAAGAAGCGGTCCTCGAGCACGCCGAACCGGTCGCGGATGACGCCGATGAACCACAGGAAGGCGATGCCCGCGAAGGGGGCCAGCACCAGGGCGATGGTGATCTGGGTTTGGCCGCGTAGCCAGGGCGACCCGGCGGCGGCAGGCAGCGAGGTGCGCAAGAGCACGATGCTGGTCGCGAACAGGACGCCGAATACGATCCCGGCGACCGCCGCGGCGCGCGGCGTGCGCAGCTTCCGGAACTCGGCCTCTCCCAGCGTGCCGGCCATGGGATCAATCTTCGCCGAAGTCCGGCCGCAGGACCAGCAGTCCGCGCGAACGATCAGCGCAGGGTGCGCGCCAGGTTGTCGGCGAGACCGGCGAAGGTGATCTCGTCCGAGCGGTAACAGACGTAGCCGTCCGGGCGGACGAGGAACCCGGTTCGGTCACCTGCGCTGTATCCGGCGGCGAACCTGCCGTCGGCGTCGCGCAGGACGATCCCCGAGACGGTGGGCAGGTCGACATCCCGGGCGACGATGACATGGCTGCGCACCGCGAGGCCGAAGCCGTCGGTCACCTCGGCGGCGAGCGCGTGCTGCATCTCGGCGTCCCTGGCATCGGAGGCCCACAGCAGCAAAGTGTGGCCGGTATGACGGAACAATTCGTGCAAGCGGATCGGGAACACGACGCTGTCCTGGCGCAGGTCCGCGGCATCGGGTGCGCGCTCGCCTGGCCGGGGGACCGCGTCGACCGCTCCGGCCCCGGCGCCGACCAGCGGGCTCGAGGGGTAACCGACGAGCAGCTGTGCCTCCCGCATGATCGCCTCATCGGGGTCGGCCATGTCCGCGCCGATGCCCTCCCTTGCGCTCTTGACGGTGCGCCCCACCACCTCCTCGCCGACCGGGTGTCGCTCCTCGTGATAGCTGTCGAGCAGCAGTGGTGCCGCCGAACCGGTGACGGCCAGCGCCAGCTTCCAGCCGAGGTTGTACGCGTCCTGGACGCCGGTGTTCATGCCCTGCGCGCCGGTGGGCGGGTGGATGTGCGCGGCGTCGCCCGCCAGGAACACCCGGCCGATGCCGTACCGGCCCGCCAGCCGGTGGCTGATCCGGAAGACGGAGGACCACCGCAGACTGCTCGCGGTCGTCGGCTGGGGCGAGAGCCGGTCCAGCACGGCCTGCACGTGTCGCAGCTCGGGCCGACGCCCGCCCTCGAGGCCATGTGCGACCTCGCCGGAACCCGGAGGCGCAGTGGCGAGTTCGTCGGGAACGAGCATCGAGATCCGGTAGCGCTTGTGCCCGGGCAGGGGGATGCAGACCAGCAGGTCGTCGGTGACGCCGTCGGTCTGATGCGTGGCCCGGACGCCGTACCCGGCTGGCATCGTCCAGTCCACCTCGACGTCCGCGAGCATGTACTCCTCGGCGAAGGCGCCTCCCTCGAAGGAGATTCCCAACCCCTTGCGGACCAGGCTGTGTGCACCGTCGCAGCCGACCAGGTATTGCGACTCGACCGTGAACTCCCCGAACCCGTCGCGGACGGTCGCGTGGACTCCGGCCGGATCCTGTTCGAACCCGGTGAGTTCGGTGCCCCTGGTGACCTGGCCGCCCAGACCATCCAGCGCCTCGGCGAGGACCCGCTCGGTCTCGCACTGGGGGAGCGCGAGGAACCCGTACGGGATCTCCGCGGGCAGGGTGAGGTCGAGCTGGGCGACCTTCGCGCCGTTGACGTAGACGAGCTGACCGCGCATCGTGGTCGCCGCGTCGAGCGCGGGCCGGGCCACTCCCATCGCATCCCATACCTCGACGGTGCGCGGCTGGATGCCGACGGCCTTCGCATAGGGCGCTCGCTCGGTGAGACGGTCTACGACGATGACGTCGACACCGCGCCTGCGCAGCTCCACCGCCAGGGTCAACCCGACCGGGCCCGCCCCCACGATCAGCACATCGGTCGTCACCGGTGCCACCTGCGGTTCGACTGCCGAGGTCATCCCTGGATTCTGTCAGAGCCCGCCGAGCCGGGTGAGCAATTCGATCGCGCCGTCCGCGGTGGCCAAGAGCGCCTCCATTTCTGCGCTCGCGGCGGGTGCGGTCTGCGGATTCTGCAGGGCGAAACCGTTGGCGAGGGTGAGGGTGTTGTAGCCGCTGTCGGCGGCGCGCAGCAACAGTTCGGAGGCCACGCCCTCGCCCGCGATCCGGTCGAGACCCTCGCCGAGGAAGTAGAACCGCCACAGGGGTCCCAGATCGGCGCCGTACACGGACTTCGTCCTGGTGACGATGGCGTCGCCGTCGGTCGCGATGGAGTCGACGATCTTGTAGTAGTCGGCCACGTTCCGCTCGGTGGTGCCGGTTGCGGCGACGGCCCGCGCGAGGTCGACCGTCAGGTGCGCGTTGTAACCGATCATGGCGACCCGAGCGGGGGACAGGATGCAGTCCCTGCTCAGTGCGAAGTAGCGCTGCCACGCGGGTTCGATTGGGGCGCCGGTGAACTCGGCGTGGACGTTGTCCAGGTAGCGGCGCAGCAGATCGGTGCTGATCGCGTGGGCCCACTCGGGGGTGACGAAGGCGGCCGGGTCGCGCTGCAGCGGCATCACGGCCCGTCGCACGACGGCGTCGAGTCCGATGCCGAACAGTCCGCGCCGGTCGCCGTGCGAGACCAGGATGTCGGAGATCCGTTGCTGGCGGACCACCTCCTCCTCGAGCCGCTCCATCGACGAGGTCGCCGTGATCGTGGTGGTGTCGGACAGCGCGGCGACGGTGCCGGCCTCGGCGGAGGACAGCGGCGAACCGCAGGCCGAGGCGGTCGCGGGATCGGCGGCCGCGGGCTGGGTGAGGGTGAGCGAGGCGAGGAGCGCGATGGACGAGAGGGTGGCGAGGCGGGAGACGGACGTGCAGGAGGTGGTCCGGCGCGGGCTCATCGCCGGAGTGTAACGACCGCGGTGCGGTGATGTCGGTTGCCTGCGAGCGCACTTGACAGCACCTAGAACACGTGTTCGACTCTGTATATGCGATGGCAGGGGCAGGCTCTCGACGCCGACGACGGCGCCCTTCCCGGACTCGCCCGTGCCGGGCTCGTCCGCACTGTACAGACGCCCGAGTTCGAGGGCATCACCTTCCACGAGGTGCTCTGCAAGTCCGCGCTGAACAAGATGCCCGACGAGTCCACACTGCCATTTCGCTTCACCGTCAATGCGTTTCGCGGCTGCTCCCACGCGTGCCGATACTGCTTCGCCAGGCCGACCCACGAGTACCTCGACCTGGACGCGGGCCGGGATTTCGACAGCCAGGTCGTGGTGAAGACCAACGTGGCCGCCGTGCTGAGGCGCGAGTTGGCCCGTCGGTCGTGGAAGCGCGAGCACGTCGCGCTCGGCACCAACACGGATCCCTACCAGCGGGCGGAGGGGCGCTATCGGCTGATGCCGGGGATCATCGGGGCGCTCGCGGAGTCGGGCACTCCCTTCTCGATCCTCACCAAGGGCACCCTCCTGCGCCGGGACCTGCCCCTGCTCACGCTTGCGGCGCGGCAGGTCCCGGTGGGGATCGGGGTCTCGCTCGCGATCGGGGACCCGGACCTGCAGAAGGCCATCGAACCGGGCACGCCGTCGCCGAAGGCCCGGCTGGAGCTCATCAGGGCGATCACCGACGCCGGATTCGACTGCAACGTGATGGTCGCGCCGGTGATCCCGTACCTGACCGACTCGACGCGGCACCTGGACGAGTTGCTGGGGGCGATCGCAGACGCGGGCGCGACCGGGGTCACGGTGTTTCCGATGCACCTGCGGGGGAGTACCAGGGGGTGGTTCCTGAACTGGCTGGCCGAGGAGCATCCCGCGCTGATCCGTCGGTACCGGCAGCTCTACGGTCGCGGCGCCTATGTGACCCCGGAATACAAGCTGTGGCTGCGTGGCCGGGTCGCGCCGCTGGTCGAGAAGTACGGACTCGGTGGTGATTCGGGCCATCGGCAGGAGGCCGCGCCGGCACCCGTGCGCGAGCTGGTCGGGGCGGGCGCTGCGCCTGCACTGACGCTGTTCTGAGGCAACGCCGAAACCTATAGTTGAAGCAGGGAAATACTCCTGCTTCAAAGGTCGGCATATGTCCGGGTGCGCTCGCTCGGGATGGGTTCGCGGGGCGATGGGCGGCGCGCTCGCGGTAGCGATCTGCGCGGGCCTGTCCTCCGGTGAGACAGCAGCGCCCGGGTGGTCGGCCGCGCCGGCTTTCCAGTCGTCGCGATCCGAGGGCGACGGCCTGTGCGACCCGCTCCCCGATGCGCTCGCGACCGCGGTCGAGGAGGCGGCGGCGGACGGTGACGTCGTCGGTATCGCCTACCTGGACCGAGAGACCGACGCCTACCTCGGCGCGGGCGACACGGCCGTGAGATTCCCGGCGGCGTCCCTGGCGAAGCTGTTCATCGCCGACGACTACCTCCATCGCAGCGCGGCAACTCCGGCGGCGATCGACGGCGAGATGCTGGCGGGGGTCGTATCCATGCTGGCCACCTCCGATGACGGCGCGGCCGAGCTGCTGTGGACGCTCGGCGGCGGCTCGGCCGTCGTCGAACGCGTAGCCGATCGGTACGCGCTCTCCGCGACCTCGGCGGACGGTGCCTGGTGGGACACCAGCGTCACGGCCGCCGATATCGCCCGGTACTACGACGGCCTGCTCTCCGGGCGCGGCGGCCTCACCGAGTCCGCGCGGCAGATCATGATCGCCGGGCTCCAGGCGGCCGCGCCCGTGGCCGCCGACGGATTCGACCAGGACTTCGGGGTCCGGGCGACGCTGGAGCGGTGGGGTGGACCCGGGATCAAACAGGGCTGGATGACGACGGGGGACAGGACGATCCGGCATTCGACGGGGTTCGGGGGACGCGACCACCGGTATGTCCTTGTCGAGCTCGCGGCCCTCGACTCCGGGTCGCCGTCCGTCGCCGACGACATCGTCAACGCCGACGCGAGTGCCAGGGCCACCGCGATCGTCGAGGCCGCGATGGCCGAGGACATCACCGAGGCCACCGCCTGCGTCAGCACGCCATGACGGCCGGTTTGGTGCCCGCGCCGGAGCGGTCGGCGAGTACATTTCCGCTGTAGCGGCACGACCATCCGACCACGGAGTGTGCGATGACCGACGACAGCGAACCGAACGCACGGCAGGCGCCCGAACCCGTGGCCGATGCGGGCACAGCCAGCTATCGCCGATGGCTGCGGACCGCGATCCTCTACGTCCTCCTCGCCGTCGCGGGCTACCAGGTATTCGGCTGGCTGCTGCACAATCTGCGCGGTTTCCTCGGCATGCTGTTCCTGGCATGGCTCTTCAGCGTCACCATCGAACCGGTTGTCGACTGGTTCGAACGTCGTGGATGGCGTCGCGGGGCGGGCACGGGACTGGTACTCGTCTCCCTGCTGCTGTTCGCGATCGGGTTCCTCGCGGTATTCGGTGCGCTGCTCGCCGAGCAACTGGCCCAGCTGCTCACCGCGCTGCCGGGGGCCCTCTCGCGGCTGACCGAGTGGTCGAACCGGACCTTCGACACCAACTTCTCGACCGGCGACGACCTGCTCAAACTCACCCCGGACACCATTCGCGAACTGGCGCAACGCTTCACGCCTGGGGTGCTCGGAGTCGTGTCGTCCCTGCTCGGGGTCGTGTTCCAGGCCATGACACTGCTGTTGTTCGTCTTCTACATGTCGGCGCAGGGCCCGGCGCTGCGCCGGACGATCTCGAGCTGGTTCCCGGCGCGGCAGCAGCAGGTCATCTCCACCGTGTGGGAGATCTCGGTCGACAAGGCCGGCGGCTACGTGGTGTCCCGATTGATCCTGGCGGCTGTGAGCACCGTCGCCACCGGCATCTTCCTGATGGCGATCGGGGTGCCGTACTGGCTGCCGCTGGCGATATGGACCGGAGTGGTCTCGCAGTTCATCCCCACCCTCGGCACCTACCTGGCGATCGCGCTGCCCGCGATCATCGCCGCCGCGGCGCAGCCGATGGACGGGGTGTGGGTGGTGGTCTTCGGGACGGCATACCAGCAGGTCGAGAACTACCTGCTACACCCGCGCATCACGTCCAAGACCGTGTCGATCCACCCGGCCGTTGCCTTCGGCTCGGTGATCGTCGGGGCATCGCTGTTCGGGGCGATCGGGGCTCTGGTGTCCGTACCGGTCGTCGCGGTGATCCAGTCGCTGGTCGATACCTATGGTCGCCGTTATGAACTGGTCCACGATCTACGGACCGAGCCCGAGGTGCCCGTCGCGGAGTAGCGGGGTGGGCACCTCGGACCTGTCAGGGGTCAGCGCTGGGCGTTCAGCCCGGCGGGGCTGTCCAGGTCGCGGGCCGCGTAGGTGTTGCAGGCGCTGACCTGGCCGGTCTTGTAGCCGGTGGCGAACCACTTCTGCCGTTGCGACGAGGAGCCGTGCGTCCAGCCCTCCGGGTTCACCCGGCCGCTGGATGCCTGCTGGATCCGGTCGTCGCCCACCGAGGAGGCGGCGGACAGGGCGTCCCGGATGTCGTTCTCGCTCAGCGTCTTGAGGAACGGTGCACCGCCACCGGGGGCCGGCTTGGTGTCCGCGTAGTGCGCCCAGACGCCCGCGTAGCAGTCGGCCTGCAGCTCCGTCCGCACGGCTCCGGACTCGGCGCCCTTCGGGTCCGCCTGCGCCCGGCCGATGTCGCCGAGCTGATTCTGGATGTGGTGACCGATCTCGTGCGCGACCACATACTCCTGCGCGAGCGGGCCTGCGCTCGAACCGAACTGGTCCACCAGGAGCTGGAAGAAGCTGGTGTCGAAGTATGCCGTGGAGTCGGCCGGGCAGTAGAACGGGCCCACGTCGCTGGTGGCATTGCCGCAGCCGGTGTTCACCGCGCCGGAGAAGAGCATGACGCCGGGCTGGACGTAGCGGACACCGGTCTGCTTCTGCAGTTCCTCACCCCACACCGAGTCGAGGCTCGCGGTGGTGAATGCGACCCGGCAGTTCACGTCGCGGTTGGCGTCCGCTCCGGTCTGACAGTTCTCCAGCTCCGTGATCGAGCCGGTACCCAGCTGCGCGGAGTCGGAGGCGCCGGTCAGTCCGCCGAGCAGCGAGCCCGGGTTGCCGCCGAGCAACAGGGCCAAGACGAGCACCACCAGTCCGCCGAGGCCGCCACCGAGCGCGGCCTTGCCGCCCCGACCGCCTCCGCCGCGGTGGCTGCCGCCGACCGTCACGCGGCCCGAGTCCATCCGCGCACCCTCGTTGAAGGTCATCGTCATCGCTTTCGTTCGAAGTCGAGGAACTGCGGATACAGCTTTACACGCGATCGCGTGCAAAGTTCCGACTGCGCGGTTATGTCTTCTGAGTGTCTCTCCGTAGGATCGCACCAACTGAGAAGTCGCTGGATAACTGTGGAAGGAACCCCGTGCTGCGCACCCACCTCGCCGGCTCGCTGCGAGCCGAGCACGCCGCTCAAACCGTCACCCTCACCGGATGGGTTGCCAGGCGTCGCGATCACGGCGGAGTGATCTTCATCGATCTGCGCGACGCCTCCGGGGTCTCCCAGGTGGTCTTCCGTGAGGGCGAGGTCGCCGAGCAGGCCCATCGCCTGCGCGCCGAGTACTGCGTCAAGATCACCGGCAGCGTCGAGGTCCGGCCGGAGGGCAACCAGAACTTCGAGATCCCGACCGGCGCGATCGAGGTCAACGCATCCGTCCTCGAGGTGCTCAACGAGAGTGCCCCGCTGCCGTTCCAGCTCGACGACCAGGTCGGCGAGGAGGCGCGTCTCAAGCACCGCTATCTCGACCTGCGTCGCGAGGGTCCGGGCCAGGCGATCCGGCTGCGCTCCAAGGTGAACGCGGCGGCCCGCGAGGTGCTGGCGCACCACGAGTTCGTCGAGGTCGAGACCCCCACCCTGACCCGGTCCACCCCCGAGGGTGCCCGCGACTTCCTGGTGCCCGCGCGCCTGCAGCCCGGCAGCTTCTACGCGCTGCCGCAGAGCCCGCAGCTGTTCAAGCAGCTGCTGATGGTCGGCGGCATCGAGCGCTACTACCAGATCGCGCGCTGCTACCGGGACGAGGATTTCCGTGCCGACCGGCAGCCGGAGTTCACCCAGCTCGACATCGAGATGAGCTTCGTCGAGCAGGACGACGTCATCCACCTCGCCGAAGAAATCCTCACCAACGTGTGGAAGCTGATCGGCCACCAGATCACCACCCCGATCCAGCGGATGACCTACGCGGAGGCGATGCGCCGATTCGGCTCCGACAAGCCGGACCTGCGTTTCGGGCTCGAGCTCGTCGAGTGCATGGAGTTCTTCAAGGACACCACCTTCCGGGTCTTCCAGGCCGAGTACGTGGGCGCCGTCGTGATGCCGGGAGGCGCCAGTCAGCCGAGGCGTCAGCTCGACGGCTGGCAGGAGTGGGCGAAGCAGCGCGGCGCCAAGGGACTGGCGTACGTACTCATCGGTGAGGACGGGGAACTGACCGGTCCGGTCGCCAAGAACCTGACCGACGCCGAGCGCGAGGGCCTCGCCGCGCATGTCGGTGCCAAGCCGGGTGACTGCATCTTCTTCGCGGCGGGCCCGACGAAGCAGATGCGCGCCCTGCTGGGCGCCGCTCGCGGTGAGATCGCGCGCAAGCAGGACCTCATCGATCCGAACGCGTGGGCCTTCCTGTGGGTCGTCGACGCGCCGATGTTCGAGCCGACCGCCGACGCCACCGCGAGCGGTGACGTCGCACTCGGCTACAGCGCGTGGACCGCCGTGCACCACGCCTTCACCTCGCCCAAGCCCGAGTCGATGGACACCTTCGACACCGATCCCGGTAAGGCGCTGGCCTACGCGTACGACATCGTCTGCAACGGCAACGAGATCGGTGGCGGCAGTATTCGTATCCACCGCAAGGACATTCAGGAACGCGTCTTCAAGGTGATGGGGATCGACCACGAGGAGGCGGAGGACAAGTTCGGCTTCCTCATCGACGCCTTCTCCTACGGTGCGCCCCCGCACGGCGGCATCGCGTTCGGCTGGGATCGCATCACCGCGCTGCTCGCCGGGATGGACTCGATCCGCGAGGTCATCGCCTTCCCGAAGTCGGGCGGCGGAGTCGACCCCCTCACCGACGCGCCCGCGCCGATCACCCCGCTGCAGCGCAAGGAGTCGGGCATCGACGCCAAGCCGGAGCCCAAGGGCGCGTCGGAGACGGAAACGCCGGCCTCCTGACCGGACACGGCAAGGACTCCAGCGGTTCGGGGGCGATCGCCCTCGGACCGCTGGAGCCGTCATGGCGGATGTCGGCTCGCTGCCTCTATCAATTTTTCGTACGGATCGGTCTGTTTCTGCAGGTCCGCATGGCGGGTCCATCGGGAACCGACCGGACGGGCGACAGAGGGGGCCCGCGTCGGGGCCCGGGCGGGTAGGTTGGACGGCGATGACCGCACTATTGGCCGACCCCGTTTCAGAGGTAGTCGCAGCAGCCGAGCAGCTGCTGGAGCGACGTACCGGAGCTCCGGTCACCCTTGTTGACCCCATCGATCTGGGCGGCAGCGGCCGCACGGTCGTGTTGCGCGTCCGCTGCGCCGAGAATCCCTTCTCGCTGCCACGCACATTGGTGATCAAGCAGGTCCGTGAGCTGTCCCCAGAGGCCGAGGCCAGGCGCATCGCCGCCTACGCCGCGCTGCCCGCCGACGAGCCGCGGGTGATGGACACCGCCTTCCTCCGCGAGGCCGTCTCGTACCAGTTCGCGACCGCGCTGGCGACCGACAGCAGGCCGGGCCCGGAACTGATCGCCTACGACCTCGACGCTCGACTGCTGGTGCTCACCGATCTCGGTGACGCCACCCCGATCGCCGAACTTCTCCAGCAGGCCGACGAGGCGGCGGTCACCAACTCGCTGATGGCACTGGCTCAGGCGATCGGCCGGATGCACGCCGCGACCGTAGGGCGCGAGGAGGACTTCACCGCGCTGCTGCGCCGCGCCGACGTGCCGCACTTCGGCAACAGCATCTCCGAGCAGGTGGTCGCGTCCGCCCCGAAGGTGCCCGCGTTGCTGCGCCGCGAGCTCGGCATCGAGGTCGGCCAGGACATCGTCGATCGCGTCACGAAGGCCGCGCGTCTCTTCGACGGCGGCCGCTACCGCGCTTTCAGCCCGTCGGACCTCTGCCCGGACAACATCATCGTCAACGATGCCGGGGTGCGCTTCCTGGACTACGAGTGGGGCGGGTTCCGCGACGCGACGCTCGACATCGCCTACGCCCTCGTGTCGTTTCCCGGCTGCCTGTGCGGGGTCGAGCTGTCGCCGGAGCGCTCGGCGGCGATGGCCGAGGCCTGGCGCGCCGAGGTGGTCGGCATGTGGCCGCAGCTGTCCGACGACGAGGTGCTCTGTGCCAGGATGCTCGAGGCCCAGCTGATCTGGGTCTGGCTCTCGACCTACTGGTTCCTGCCCGATGACCACGAGCGGATCGCTGCCGCCCGCGAGCATCACCTGTCGTTGCCGCGATCGAAGGCGCTGATCGCGCGGTGGAACACACTCGCGTCCTGCGCCGACCACGCCGGGGCCCCCGACGTGGCCGCGCATGCCCGCGAGGTCGCGGAGCGGCTCGCGACGTACTGGACGTAGGGACGTCAGTCGCGAGGAGGGCCGATGAGCTCGGCGCTGGTCGTCGGCAGCGGACCCAACGGGCTCGCCGCCGCCGTGCACCTCGCGCGGAACGGCGTCGAGGTGCGGGTGCTCGAGGCGGCCGACACGATCGGCGGTGGTACCCGCTCCGGTGAGTTGACAGTTCCCGGTCTGATCCATGATCACTGTTCGGCGTTCCACCCGATGGGCATCGGCTCTCCGTACCTGGCCACGCTCGGCCTCGAGAAGTACGGCCTGACCTGGCGATGGGCCGAGATCGACTGCGCCCATCCCCTCGACAGTGGCGATGCGGGCGCCCTGCACCGTTCGATCGAGGACACCGCAGCGGGGCTCGGTGTCGACGGGCAACGCTGGCGCCGGATGTTCGGTGACCTGGCGGACGGGTTCGACGCCCTCGCCGAGGACCTGATGCGCCCGGTGCTCGCCTTCCCGCGCCACCCGGTCCGCCTCGCGGCCTTCGGGCCGCGAGCGTTGCTCCCCGCCACCGTCACCGCACGGTGGTGGCGAACGGAGAAGGCGCGCGCGCTGTTCGGTGGCCTCGCTGCGCACGCGTACTGCCGGCTCGACCGGCCGGCCACCTCCGCGGTGGGACTGATGATCACCGCCGCCGGACACCGCTATGGCTGGCCGGTGGCCGAGGGTGGATCGCGGTCGATCACCGATGCGCTCGCGGCGATGCTCGTCGAGCACGGCGGCACCATCGAGACCGGCGTGCGCGTGCGCACCTCGGCCGACATCCCGCCCGCGGACGTGGTGCTGCTCGACGTCGCGCCCGCAGGCGCCGTCCGGATTCTGAGGGACCGGCTCCCTGCGCGGGTGGCGCGCGCCTACGCGCGGTACCGCCCGGCGCCGGGTGCGTACAAGGTCGACTTCGCGATCGACGGCCACGTGCCGTGGACGAACCCCGACTGCCGCAGAGCCGGAACTGTCCACCTCGGTGGCGACTTCGCCGAGATCGCGGCCAGTGAGCGTCTGGTCGGTGCGGGAGTGATGCCGCGGCGCCCGTTCGTCCTCATCGGGCAGCAGTACCTCGCGGACCCGACGCGATCACGGGGCGATGTGCATCCCCTGTACGCGTATGCCCATGTCCCGCACGGATACCCGGGTGATGCGACGGAGGCGGTGATCGCGCAGATCGAGCGTTTCGCACCCGGATTCCGCGACCGGATCATCGCGACCGATGTCGCCGGGCCCGCCCGGCTGGCCGAGGACAATCCGAACCAGGCGGGGGGCGACATCATCGGCGGCGCGAACAGCGGACCCCAGGTGGTCTTTCGGCCGCGGACGGCGCGTGACCCGTACGACACCGGCGTCGAGGGGACCTTCCTCTGTTCCGCCTCAACCCCGCCCGGCGCGGGCGCACACGGGATGTCCGGGTACAACGCGGCCCGGTCCGCCCTGCGTCATCTGCGCAGGGCGGACCGGGAGAGGCGGTGACGCGGACTCAGCGCCGCCTGGCGCTCACGCGCCGGGTCGGTATGCGGCGGGGTCGAGCGGTGCGCCGACCGGGAACGTGCGCTGGGCGCCGTCCGCCACCCGGTAGCTCGCGGCGTGGTGGACCGCCGCGTTGGGGTCGGCCGGGTCGCTGATGTAGAACCAGTCCATCTGCGAACCGGCGGTGGCGATCTCGAACACGCCGTATCCGTGGGAGTCGAGTTCGACGTACCGCACGTGCCGGTTGACCGCCTTGAACCCCTCCTCCGCCGCGACAGAGACGGACCGCGGTGGCGCCCCCAGCTTCTCGTCGATGTTCGGGGAGGTCACCGACGGCACCACGAACTCGGTGCCGACCGTGGGGCCGGCCGGGTAGTTCGCGGCGTCGATCGGCAGGTCGCAGGCCCAGGACGTGTGGATGTCGCCCGTCAGGAAGACCGTGTTGTCGACACCCGCCGCGGTGATCGCATCGAACAACCGGCGGCGGTCGGCGGAGTAGCCGTCCCACTGGTCGGTGTTGTACGGAATCCCGGCATCGGGGACTCCGATCATGTCGGTGAGGGCCGCGGTGGTCTTGGTGTCCAGGGGCGGGAACACGCAGGGCGCGATCATCACCGGGTTGCCGACGATCTTCCATCGGGCAGGCGAGGACACGATGCCTTTGGTCAGCCAGTCCATCTGGGCGCCGCCAGCGATGGTCCGGTCGGGCGAGTCCACCTGGCGCCAGCCGGCCCCCGACGCGGCAGGCTCGTCGCGGTAGGTGCGCAGATCGAGCATGGAGATCTCAGCGAGGTTGCCGAACTGGAAGCGCCGGTACAGCGTGATCTCGGTGGAGGATCCGGTGACCCGCACAGGCATCCACTCGAAGTAGGCGCGGGTGGAACTGGCCTTGCGGGTGGCCCAGTCGCCCTCGGTGGCGGGGTTGTGGTTCTCCGCGCCGCCGTCGAAGGAGTTGTCCGCGGACTCGTGGTCGTCCCAGGTCGCGATGAACGGCAGTCGCGCGTGCAGGTCCATCAGATCCGGGTCGGTCTTGTACTGGGCGTGCCGGATCCGGTAATCGGCGAGCGAGACGATCTCATGGGCCGGGTCGTGCGGCCGGACGGCTCCGTTGCGCCCCCCGTACTCACCGCGGCCGTACTCGTAGATGTAATCGCCGAGATGCAGGATCGCGTCAAGATCCTCGCGCTGCGCGAGGTGGCGGTACACGGAGAAGTAGCCGGCCTCCCAGTTCGAGCAGGACACCACGCCGAAGCGCAGCCGTGCCAGATCCGCGTCGTTTGCCGGTGCGGTCCTGGTGCGCCCGACGGGGGAGACCTGCCCGGCGACCGCGCCGCCGCGGGCGGTGAAGCGGTAGTGGTAGGAGGTGGCGGGCTTCAGGCCGGTGACGTCGACCTTGGCGGTGTGGTCGGTGTCGGCGTTCGCCGTCACGGTGCCGCTGCGCACGATGGTGGCGAAGCCGGGGTCGGTCGCGACCTGCCATTCCAGCGAGATCGATGCTCCCACACCGGATCCGGGCTGCGCGTCGGGGGACGGGGTGACGCGGGTCCAGATTATGACCCGGTCGGGGAGCGGGTCGCCGGAGGCGATGCCGTGCGCGAAGCCGACTGCGGGCGCGCCCGGCGCGGCGGCGGCGGTGCCCGCGGCCACAACGGTGATGCCCACACCCGCGAGGGCGGCCGAGCTCTTCAGCAGGGTGCGCCTGCTCACGCTCGGCATGGTGGTGTGGTCGGGAAGGCAGTTGTCAGACACCCGAGCATCACAGCCGAACATGGACGCGTGTTCAAACTGCAACGGGGTCGATCGCCCAATGTTCATCTGACGTTCGTCCTCGTGTCGTTCGGATGCGGGCGGTCTGGAGCTCATGCGCCCGGATGGTGGGCCGCGGGGTCGAGCGGTGTGCCGACCGGGACCGTGCGCTGGGTGCCGTCCGCGACCCGGAAGCTCGCCCCATGGCGCACTGTCGCGTTGGGGTCGATCGGGTCACTGATGTAGTACCAGTCCATTTGCGAACCGGCGGGGGCGATCTCGAACACGCCGTAACCGTGCGAGTCGAAGTCGAGATACCGGATGTGCCGGTTGACCGCCTTGTACGCCTCCTCCACCGCGAGGCTGGCAGTGCGGGGCGGCACGCCGAGCGAGTCGTCCATGTTCGGGGAGGTCACCGACGGCACCACGAGTTCGGTGCCGATCGTGGGGCCCGCCGGGTAGTTCGCGGCGTCGAGGGGAAGGTCGCAGGCCCAGGAGGTGTGGACGTCGCCGGTCAGGAAGACCGTGTTGTCGACACCCGCGTCGGCGATCGCGTTGTACAGGCGGCGGCGGTCGGCGGCGTAGCCGTCCCACGAGTCGGTGCCGTAGGGAATGCCCGCCTGGGGCACTCCGATGAGATCGGTGAGTGCCTTGGTGGTCTTGGGGTCCAGCGGCGGGATCAGGGTGGGCGCGATCATCACCGGGTTGCCGACCACCTTCCACTGGGTCGGCGAGGACACGATGCCCGTGGTGAGCCAGTCCATCTGGGCGCGGCCGGTGATGGTCCGGTCGGGGGAGTCCACCTCGTGCCCGGCGGTGGCGGCAGGCTGCACGTCGCGGTAGGTGCGCAGGTCGAGCATGGAGATCTCGGCGAGGTTGCCGAACCGGAAGCGCCGGTAGGTCGTCACCTCGGCGCCGGCCCCGGTGGGCCGCACGGGCATCCACTCGAAGTAGGCGCGCACGGAACTGGCCTTGCGGGAGGCCCAGTCTCCCTCGGTGGCGGGGTTGTGGTTCTCGGCGCCGCCGTCGTAGGCGTTGTCGGCGGACTCGTGGTCGTCCCAGGTCGCGATGAACGGCACCCGGGCGTGCAGCGCCATCAGGTCCGGGTCGGTCTTGTGCTGGGCGTGCCGAATCCGGTAGTCGGCGAGGGAGACGATCTCGTGCGGCGGGTCGGTGGGCCGGACCGCACCGTTGCGTCCTCCGTACTCGCCGCGGCCGTACTCGTAGATGTAGTCGCCGAGATGCAGGACCGCGTCGAGGTCCTCGCGCTGCGCGAGGTGGCGGTAGGCGGAGAAGAATCCGGCCTCCCAGTTGGAGCAGGACACCACGCCGAAGCGCAGCCGCGCCAGGTCGGCATCGTTGGCGGGCGCGGTGAGGGTGCGACCAACGGGGGAGACCTGGCCGCCGACCGCACCGCCGCGGGCGGTGAAGCGGTAGTGGTAGACGGTCGCTGGCTTCAGGCCGGTGACGTCGACCTTCGCGGTGTGGTCGGAGGCGGCGTCCGCGGTCACGGTCCCGCTGCGCACGACCGAGTCGAAGACGGGGTCGGTCGCGACCTGCCAGTCCAGTGCGACCGCCGCTCCCGCGCCGGATCCGGGCAGCGCGTCGGCGGACGGGGTGACGCGGGTCCAGATGATGACCCGATCGGGGAGCGGATCGCCGGACGCGACGCCGTGCGCGAAGCCGACGACGCCCGCGCCGGGCGCCGCGCCTGCGGTACCCGCGGCCGCAACGCCCAGCCCCACGCCCGCGAGCGCGGCCGAGCTCTTCAGAAGGGTCCGCCTGCTCAGGCTCGGCAGGGTGGTGCGGTCGGGAAGCCAGTTGTCAGACACCCGAAGATCAGAACCGAACTTGGACGTGTGTTCAACACGTGGCGGGCCCTGGGGCCGGATATTCATCTGGCGTTTACTACCTTGTCGTCCGGCGCGGTCGGGGGCACCCGCGTCGGTGCCCTTTAGTAGCGTCGACACGTGAGCGATTGGCTGGGATCAACCGACGGTGGCGCGGACGCGGGGCTGTTCGCCGCCCCGGGGGAACCCGCGGATCATGCGGGGCCGGTGACCGCGGGCCTGCCGCCGGTGCGCCCGGACGCGCCGCTCGCGGTCCGAATGCGGCCGGTGAGCCTCGACGAGGTGGTGGGGCAGGGGCATCTGCTGGGACCCGGCGCCCCGCTGCGCAGGCTCGTGGACGGCTCGGGCGCGGCGTCGGTGATGCTCTACGGTCCGCCCGGCACCGGCAAAACCACCCTCGCCTCCCTGATCTCGCGGGCGACAGGCCGCCGGTTCGAGGCCTTGTCCGCGCTGTCCGCGGGCGTCAAGGACGTCCGCGCGGTGATCGACCTGGCCCGCAGACGGCTCACCGCGGGGGAGCAGACCGTGCTCTTCATCGACGAGGTGCACCGTTTCTCGAAGACCCAGCAGGACGCGCTGCTGGCCGCGGTGGAGAACCGGATCGTGCTGTTGGTCGCGGCCACCACCGAGAACCCCTCGTTCTCGGTCGTGTCGCCGCTGCTGTCCCGGTCGCTGGTCCTGCAGTTGCACTCGCTCACCGAGGCCGACATCGGCGCTTTGCTCGACCGGGCCGTCGCGGATCCGCGGGGGCTGGGCGGTTCGGTCAGCATGACGGCCGAGGCGCGCGACCATCTCGTGCGGCTGGCGTCGGGCGATGCCCGGCGTGCCCTGACCGCGCTGGAGGCGGCCGCGGGTGCGGCGCTCGATTCGCCTGCCGAGGACGGATCCGGCGTGGTCGACCTCGAGACCGTCGAGGCGAGTGTCGACAAGGCGGCCGTGCGCTACGACCGGGACGGCGACCAGCACTACGACGTGATCAGCGCGTTCATCAAGTCGATCCGCGGCTCGGACGTGGACGCCGCGCTGCACTACCTGGCCCGGATGATCACCGCGGGCGAGGATCCACGCTTCATCGCACGCCGGCTGGTGGTGCACGCGAGCGAGGACATCGGCATGGCCGATCCGACCGCCCTCCAGACCGCGACCGCGGCCGCGCAGGCCGTCCAGCTCATCGGCATGCCGGAGGCCCGGCTCGCATTGGCGCAGGCCACGATCCACCTGGCGACCGCGCCGAAGTCGGGAGCGGTGATCGCCGCGCTCGGCGCGGCCATGGCAGATGTGTCCGCGGGGAAGTCGGGACTGGTGCCGCCGCACCTGCGGGACGGGCACTACGCCGGCGCCGAGAAGCTGGGCAACGCGGTCGGGTACCGCTACCCACACAACGCTCCCGACGGCGTGTTGCCGCAGCAGTACCCGCCGGACGAGTTGGTCGGTGTCGACTACTACGAGCCGACCGGGCACGGCGCCGAGCGTGAGATCGCCGCACGGGTGGGCAAGTTGCGGCGGATCGTGCGGGGTTGACGCGGCCCCGAGCGCTGCGCACCCCGTCATCCTCGGCACGTTAAGCTGGATATTCATCTGAGATGCCCATGACGTATGCCCATGAAGTAAGGACCGGTTAGTGCAGACCCACGAGATCCGCAGGCGATTCCTCGACCACTTCGTCAAGGCGGGTCACACCGAGGTGGCCAGTGCGTCGTTGATCTTCGACGACCCGAACCTGTTGTTCGTCAACGCCGGCATGGTGCAGTTCAAGCCGTTCTTCCTCGGCCAGCAAGCCCCGCCGTACCAGCGCGCGACGAGCGTGCAGAAGTGTGTGCGCACCGGCGACATCGAGGAGGTCGGTGTCACCACCCGGCACAACACCTTCTTCCAGATGGCGGGCAACTTCTCGTTCGGCGACTACTTCAAGGAGGGTGCCATCACCCTCGCCTGGGAGCTGATCACCAAGCCGCTGGACCAGGGCGGATACGGAATCGACCCCGAGCGCATCTGGGTGACCGCCTACGAGAAGGATCCCGAGGCCGCGGAGATCTGGCGTCGCGTCGCCGGAATCCCCGAGGAGCGCATCCAGTTCCGCGACGGCAAGGACAACTACTGGGACATGGGCGTGCCCGGCCCTGGCGGACCGTGCTCGGAGATCTATTACGACCGCGGCCCCGAGTTCGGCAAGGAGGGCGGCCCGATCGTGGACGAGGACCGCTACCTCGAGATCTGGAACCTCGTGTTCATGCAGGACGTTCGCGGTGAGCTGAGCCCGAAGCTCGGTCACCAGCCGGTGGGCGTGCTGCCGAAGAAGAACATCGACACCGGTATGGGCGTCGAGCGGGTTGCGCTGGTCCTGCAGGGCGTCGACAACGTCTACGAGACCGACCTCGTGCGACCGGTCATCGCCAAGGCTGAGGAACTCACCGGGCGCCCCTATGGAGCGGGCAGCCACGAGGACGACGTCCGCTTCCGGGTCATCGCCGACCATGCGCGCACCGCCGCCATGCTGATCGGCGACGGCGTCAACCCCGGCAACGACGGCCGCGGCTACGTGCTGCGCCGCCTGCTGCGCCGTATCGTCCGCTCCGCCAAGCTGCTCGGCGCCGAGGAGCCGAGCATGCGCGAGTTCATCACCGTCGTGCGCGACACCATGGCGCCGTCGTACCCGGTACTCGACACCGACTTCGAACGGATCCTCAATGTCGCGGTCGGCGAGGAGGCGGCGTTCCGTCGCACCCTGGTCTCTGGCGAGAAGCTGTTCGAGACGGCAGCCGACGAGGTCAAGTCGGCGGGCAACAAGGTGATCGCGGGCAGCGAGGCCTTCGCCCTGCACGACACCTACGGGTTCCCGATCGACCTGACCCTGGAGATGGCGTCCGAGGCCGGCCTGACCGTCGACGAGGACGGCTTCCGGTCGCTCATGGCCGAGCAGCGTCAGCGCGCCAAGGACGACGCGCAGGCCCGCAAGCAGTCGCACGCCGACCTCACCGTCTACAAGGAGTTCGTCGACCGCGGCGAGACCGAGTTCACCGGCTTCGCCGAGCTGACCTCGGAGGCCACAGTGCTGGCGCTGATCTCCGACGGCGTCCGGATCCCCACAGCGACCGTCGGCCAGGACGTCGAGGTCATCCTCGACCGCAGCCCGCTGTACGCGGAGGCAGGCGGCCAGATCGCCGACATCGGCGTGATCACCGGGCCCGGGCTGCGGGTGCGGGTGCGCGACGTGCAGAAGATCGCGAAGAAGCTGTGGGTGCACAAGGTCACCGTCGAGGAGGGCCAGATCACCGAGGGTGACGCCATCCTCGCGCAGGTCGACGCGAACTGGCGGGCTGGCGCGACCCAGGGGCACTCCGGTACCCACATGGTGCACGCCGCGCTGCGACAGGTGCTGGGCCCCAACGCCGTTCAGGCCGGATCGCTGAACAAGCCCGGCTACCTGCGGTTCGACTTCTCCTGGCAGGGCCAGCTGTCCGAGGCCCAGCGCAACGACATCGAGGCCGTCGCCAACGAGGCCGTCACCGCCAACCATCCGGTCAACACGTTCGTCACCGACCTGGCCAAGGCAAAGTCGATGGGCGCGATGGCGCTGTTCGGCGAGAACTACGGCGACGAGGTCCGGGTGGTCGAGATCGGCGGACCGTTCTCGATGGAGCTGTGCGGCGGCACCCACGTCGCGCACTCCTCGCAGATCGGGCCGGTCACGCTGCTCGGTGAGTCCTCCGTCGGCTCCGGCATCCGGCGCGTGGAGGCCTTCGTCGGCCTCGACTCGTACCGTTACCTGGCCAAGGAGCGCGCGCTGCTCGCCGGTGTCGCGACCGCGCTGAAGGTGCCCTCCGAGGAGGTGCCCGGGCGCGTGGAGCAGCTGGTGGAGCGGCTCAAGGTGGCCGAGAAGGAACTCGAGCAGACCAAGGCGGCCGCGGTGCTGGCAGGCGCAGGCGCGTTCGTCGAGCGGGCCGAGCGGATCGGCGGGCTGTTGCTGGTCGCCGAGGCGGCGCCGGAGGGCGTCGCGGGCAATGACCTGCGCACCCTCGCCACCGATGTCCGCGGCCGGTTCGGGACCGAGCCCGCCGTGGTGGTCCTGATCGGTTCCGCCGACGGCAAGGTGCCGTTCGTGGTGAGCGCCAACAAGGCCGCGCAGGACCTCGGCGTCAAGGCCGGCGACCTGGTGGCCGCGTTCGGTCCGAGCATCGGTGGCCGCGGCGGCGGCAAGCCGGAGATGGCCCAGGGTTCGGGCAGCGACGCGTCGGGCATCCCCGCCGCGCTCTCGGCAGTGCGCGCCCGCGTCGCCGAGATCGCCGGGTGAGCGAGGCCGACCAGCCCGGCGACCAGGGGCGGGGTCGCCGGATCGGGGTCGATGTGGGCAGCGTCCGGATCGGTGTCGCCGCCAGCGATCCGGACGGGATCCTGGCCACGCCGGTGGAGACAGTGGCGAGGGCCAAGTCCCGCGCCGACAGGTCGGACATCGAGCGACTCGCCGCGATTGTCGCGGAATACGAGGCCGTCGAGGTTATCGTCGGATTGCCGCGAACCCTGAGAGGGGAGAGCGGAACCGCGGCCGGACTCGCCTCGAAGTTCGCCGCGCAGCTCCGGGATCGGTTGGCGCCCATCCCGGTTCGCATGACCGATGAACGCTTCACGACGGTGACCGCGTCCAGGGCCCTGCGTGAGAGCGGGGTCAAGGCGAAGGGACAGCGGTCGGTGATCGACCAGGCCGCGGCCGTGGCGATCTTGCAAGGATGGTTGGACCAGCGCAGCAGGGAACTGCACTCGGAGCAGTCCCTGCCCTCACAGATGGAGGACGGCGAGTGACCGATACCCGGTCGAGAGGGCCCGAGTTGCAGCCGACTCGCGCGGAAGTGCGTCGCGCACGGGAGGCCGCCGCGGGACGCAAGGGCAGGGGCAAGATGGTGGTCGCGATCGCCGGACTCGGCGCCCTCGCGCTGATCGTGGGTGTCGGCTACGTCGGCGGCAAGAAGCTCCTCGGCGGCGTCGACGTGCCCGAGGACTACGAGGCAGGGCAGTCGGGGCCCGATGTCGTCGTGCAGGTGCACCCCGGTGACACCGCCGACCAGATCGCCACTGAGATGGTCGAGAAGGACGTCGTGGCGAGCGCGTCCGCGTTCTTCAACGCGGCCGTCCAGAACGATTCCATGACGTCGGTGCAGCCCGGTTTCTACAACCTCAAGTCCCAGGTCCCGGCCGCGCAGGCCGTCTCAGGCCTGGTCGATCCGAACTCCCGCGTCGGTGCGCTGGTGATCTCCGAGGGTCGTCAGCTACACGACACCAGGGACGTGAACACCGGCGCCACCAAGCGTGGCATCTACACCCTCATCTCCGAGGCGAGCTGCCTGCCGACCCCCTCGGGTCAGCAGAAGTGTGTGAGCGTCGACGAGCTCAAGGAGGCGGGCGCCAACCCGAACCTCGCCGCGCTCGGTGTGCCCGACTGGGCCGCCAGCAGGGTCAAGTCGGTTCCGGACCGTACCCGGCAGCTCGAGGGCCTGATCGCCGCGGGCAAATGGGACTTCGACCCGAGGGAATCGGCGGCGGAGATCCTGACCACCCTCGTCAGCGGGAGCGCGGCCAAGTACGAGGCCACCGGCATCGACCGCGCGGGGAACGCTGTCGGCCTGAGTCCCTACGACCTGCTCGTCGCGGCGTCGCTGGTGGAACGGGAGTCGCTGCCGGACGACTTCGGCAAGGTCGCGCGCGTGATCGTCAACCGGCTCGCCGCGCCGCAGCGCCTCGAGCTCGACTCGACGGTCAACTACGCGCTCGACACCACCGAGCTCGCGACCACCGATGGCGACCGCGCGAAGGTCACCCCGTGGAACACCTACGCGATGGACGGACTGCCCGCGACCCCGATCTCGTCGCCGAGCATCGGCGCCGTGGAGGCCGTGGAGAAGGCGCCCGCGGGCGACTGGCTGTACTTCGTCACGATCGACAACAAGGGAACCACGCTGTTCACCAAGAGCTACACCGAACACCTGGAGAACAGCAAGAAGGCGCTGGCGAGCGGGATCCTCGACAGTGGGCGCTGACCTGCCACGCAAGGCGGCGGTCCTTGGCAAGCCGATCGGACACTCGAAGTCGCCGCTCTTGCACCTGGCGGCGTACCGCGCACTCGGCCTGACCGGCTGGACCTACGACCGGATCGAGTGCACCGGCGAGCAGCTGCCCGGGCTGGTCGACGGGCTGGGCCCGGAATGGGTCGGGCTCTCGGTCACCATGCCCGGCAAGGTCGCCGCGCTCGAGTACGCGACCGAACGCACCGAGCGCGCGGTACAGGTCGGTTCGGCCAACACCCTGGTCCGGGTACCGGGCGGCTGGCGGGCGGACTGCACCGACGTGGACGGCGTGACCGGCGCCCTCGCCGAGGTCGGGGTCACCGATCTGGGCGGCGCGAACGCTGTCGTGATCGGCGCGGGCGGGACCTCGCGGCCGGCGCTGCGGGCGCTGGCGGACCTCGGTGTCGACGCGGTGACCGTCGTCGCCCGCTCGGCCGACCGGGCGGCGGCCTCGCTGGCCTGCGCGTCGGAGATGGGCCTGCGGGCCCGCCACCTCGGCTTCGATACCGACGCGCTGGCCGCGGCGTGTGCGGACGCGGCGACGGTGGTCAGTACCGTGCCCGCGGACGCGATCGCGCCGTTCGCGGGCGCGGTCGCGCGGGCGCCGGTGGTGTTCGACGCCATCTACGATCCGTGGCCAACCCCGCTTGCCGCCGCGGTTCAGGCCGCGGGCGGGACCGTGGTCGACGGCCTGCGGATGCTGCTCAACCAGGCGTTCGGGCAGGTCGAGCAGTTCACCGGCCGTCCGGCCCCGCGTGCGGAGATGGCGGCCGTGGTCGCGCGCTGACGCGACATTTCTCCACAGCTCCGGACCCATCCCCAGCACGACCGGAATCGGCACTCTTGGGGCTCGTCCCGGTGCGTGCCGATGGCAGCGTCGGGGCATGGGGATCGGATTGCTCGGCCTGGCGGGACTGCTCACCGGCATCGCGACGCGGCGGTTCCTGCGCCGCTTCACCCGGGCGATGCCGCGCTGGTGGATCACGGTCCTCATCGCCGGCTTCGTCGCGGCCGGACTCGCCTGCCCGCCGTTGACGGCCGCAGCGGCCTGCGCGCTGCTCTGGTGGTGTGTCTGCCTGTCCGTGGTCGACCTGGGGGAGCGCAGGCTGCCGAACGAGCTCACCTTGCCGGGCGCCTGCGCGGTGTTCCTGGCCTCGGTGCTGGTGGGCCGGGGGATGGCGGCCCTGGTGGGGGCGGCGATGCTGGCCGGTCTCTACCTCGCCGTGCACCTCGCATCCCCGGCCGCGATGGGCGGCGGTGACGTGAAGCTGGCCCTCGGGCTCGGCGCCGTGGCGGGTGCGGCGGGCGCCCAGGCGTGGCTGGCGGCGGCGGTCGGTGCGGTGGCGCTGACGGCCCTGGTCGGCGGGTGTGCCCTTGCCCTCGGGCGGGGCGGCCGCACCCTCGCGCACGGGCCGTCGATGTGCCTGTCGACGCTGCTGGCGTTGAGCCTGGCAGGGGGCGGCTAGCCGGGGACCGGGCCGGTGTGCGTTGACGCCTACGTTTCGTGAAAAGATGGGCGGCGTGCTGCGCTGGATAACTGCCGGAGAATCCCATGGTCCCGCCCTCGTCGCCCTCCTGGATGGGATGGTCGCCGGGGTCGAGGTGACCTCCGAGGACATTGCTTCCCAACTCGCCCGCCGTCGCCTCGGCTACGGCCGCGGTGCCCGCATGAGCTTCGAGAAGGACGTCGTGACGATGGTCGGCGGCGTCCGGCACGGTCGCACGATGGGCGGCCCCGTCGCCATCGAGGTCGCGAACAGCGAGTGGCCCAAGTGGGAGACGGTCATGTCCTCCGACCCGGTGGACGAGGCGCTGCTCAAGGACCTCGCGCGTAACGCGCCGCTGACCCGCCCGCGCCCGGGCCACGCCGACTACTCCGGCATGCTCAAGTACGGATTCGACGACGCCCGTCCCGTCCTGGAGCGGGCCAGTGCCCGCGAGACCGCGGCCCGCGTCGCGGCCGGAACCGTGGCCCGCGCCTTCCTGCGCCAGGTCTTCGGCGTCGAGGTGATCTCCCATGTGATCTCCATCGGCACCGCCTCGGGCCCCGCCGACTCCCCGGTCCCCGGTCCCGACGACCTCGCGGACATCGACGCCAGCCCGGTGCGCGCCTTCGGCGCCCAGGCGGAGGCCGCGATGATCGCGGAGATCGACGCGGCCAAGCGGGACGGCGACACCCTCGGCGGTGTCGTCGAGGTGATCGTGCACGGCCTGCCCGTCGGGCTGGGGTCGTTCGTCAGCGGTGAGAACCGGCTGGATTCGCGACTCGCCGCCGCACTGATGGGCATTCAGGCCATCAAGGGCGTCGAGGTCGGCGACGGCTTCGAGACCTCCCGCCGCCGGGGCAGCGCAGCGCACGACGAGATGCGGCCCGGCCCGGACGGCGTGCTGCGGTCGACCAACCGCGCGGGCGGCCTCGAGGGCGGCATGACCAACGGCGAGGCGCTGCGGGTCCGGGCGGCGATGAAGCCGATCTCCACCGTGCCGCGGGCGCTCGCGACCGTCGACATGTCCACCGGCGAGGAGGCCGTCGCCATCCATCAGCGCAGCGATGTGTGTGCGGTCCCCGCCGCGGGCGTCGTCGCGGAGTCGATGGTGGCCCTCGTGGTCGCGCAGGCCGCGCTCGAGAAGTTCGGCGGCGACTCGGTCGACGAGACGATGCGCAACATCGGCGGATACCTCGCCTCGGTCCGGGAACGCCTGTCGAGGTGACTCCACGGGCAGTCCTGATCGGACCGCCGGGCGCCGGTAAGTCCACCATCGGGAAACGACTGGCGCGGGCGTTGGACGTCGAGATCTTCGACACCGATGCCGCCATCGAGCGCGAAGCGGGCAAGACCATCCCGGAGATCTTCGCGCAGGACGGGGAACCGGCGTTTCGCGCGCTGGAGGAGGACATGGTCCGGCGCGCGCTGGCCGAGCAGACGGGCATCGTCTCGCTCGGCGGCGGCGCGATCCTGTCCGATACCACCCGCGCCCGGCTGGTCGGCCACACTGTCGTCTACCTGGAGATCAGCGTGGCCGAGGGCCTCAAGCGGACCGGGACGAACACCTCCCGGCCCCTCCTCAACGGAGGCGACCCGCGCCAGAAGTACCGGGACCTGATGCGGCGGCGGCGACCGCTGTACCGGAAGGTGGCCACCATCCGGGTCCGCACCGACGGGCGCAGTCCGGCCCGAGTGGTGCAGCAGCTCGTCTCCAAACTGGGGTAGAGCGGTGGCAGCACCAAGGCAGAAGCGATAAGCAGCAGCGCACAGAAGCGGAGAAGCAGACAGTGACCGAACCCGTACGCGTCGAGGTCAAGACCGCCAGTCCCTACCCGGTGATCATCGGCCGCGGACTGCTCGGTGAACTGGTGGACGAACTGATCGGCACGAGGACCGTCGCGATCTTCCACCAGCCGCCGCTCGCGCAGACCGCGGAGGCGGTGCGCGCCGCGTTGGCGGCGAAGGGCATCGACGCCCATCGCGTCGAGATCCCTGACGCGGAGGATGGCAAGGACCTCGCCGTAGCGGGCTTCTGCTGGGAGGTGCTCGGCCGCATCGGGCTGACCCGCAGCGACGCCGTGGTGAGCCTCGGCGGCGGCGCGGCCACCGACCTGGCCGGGTTCGTCGCGGCCACCTGGATGCGCGGTGTGCGGATCGTGCACGTGCCCACCACCCTGCTCGCGATGGTGGACGCCGCAGTCGGCGGCAAGACCGGCATCAACACCGACGCGGGCAAGAACCTGGTCGGTTCGTTCCACGAGCCGTCCGCGGTGCTGATCGACCTGGCGACCCTGGAGACGGTGCCGCGCAACGAGATCGTCGCCGGCATGGCCGAGGTGATCAAGACCGGGTTCATCGCGGACCCGACGATCCTCGACCTCATCGAGCGGGACCCCGAGGCGGCCCTCGACCCGACCGGCGAGGTGCTGCCCGAGCTGATCCGCCGGTCCGTGGAGGTGAAGGCGAAGGTCGTCGCCGCCGACCTCAAGGAATCGGACCTGCGCGAGATCCTCAACTACGGACACACCCTCGGTCACGCGATCGAGCGCCGCGAGAAGTACCGCTGGCGCCACGGCGCGGCGGTGTCGGTCGGCCTGGTGTTCGCCGCCGAGCTGGGCCGGCTGGCGGGCCGGCTCGACGACGCCACCGCAGAACGGCACAGGACCATCCTCGAGAGCGTCGGCCTGCCCACCACCTACGACGCGTCCGCCTTCGCGGACCTGGTCAAGGGCATGCAGACGGACAAGAAGAACCGGGCGGGCATGCTGCGGTTCGTCGTCCTGGACGGGCTTGCGAAGCCGGGCCGGCTCGAGGGCCCGGACCCGACGCTGCTCGCCGCCGCCTACTCCGCGGTGGCCCGCGAGGACCAGCCGGGCTCCGGCGGCACGGTGCTGCTGTGAGGGTGCAGGTCCTCAACGGACCGAACCTCGGACGGCTCGGCAAGCGGCAGCCAGAGGTATACGGCGCGACCACTCACGCCGATCTCGTCGATCTCTGCGAGGCGACCGCGGCCCAGCTGGGCATCGAGGTGACGGTCCGCCAGTCCGACAGCGAGGCCGAGCTGCTCGGCTGGATCCACGACGCCGCCGATGCGGGCGAACCGGTGGTGCTCAACGCAGGCGCGCTCACCCACACCTCGGTCGCGTTGCGGGACGCCTGCGCCGAGTTGGAGGCGGGACTGGTCGAGGTGCACATCTCGAACGTGCACGCCCGCGAGGACTTCCGGCATCACTCGTACCTGAGCGCGATCGCGACCGGCGTCATCGTCGGGTGCGGGGTCGCGGGGTACTCGCTCGCGCTGAGGTTCCTCGCCGAGAGATAGCGCTGCGCGCCCGTGCGCGATCGGGATATCGATCGCGCACGGGCAGCGGAGCTGCGTTACTTGCCGTTCTCGGGCTTGATGGCCTCGAAGACCTCGGTGGGGGCGTCGTCGACGTAGTGGCGACCGCCGCCCGAGGTCTGGTCGTCGGCCTGCTGCCGGCCGGCCTGGTCGTTCTCGTAGTAGCCCTGATCGGTCTCGTAGTAACCCTGGCCGGTGCCGTGCTCGGAGGCCCACTCGGAGGCCTCGTAGTTCTCCTCCGCGGCCTCGACCACGTCGTAGTCCTGTTCGCTCGCGTACGCGCCCGTGGCGCCTGCCGCGACGGGGGCTGCGGTCGCTCCGGACTTGCGGGCCTCGCGCCGTACCAGAAAACGTCCGATCGTCACCGCGAGCATCGCGGGCAGGAAGACGAGCAGGATGGTGAAGGCGGCTCCTGAGGTGAGCTCGAAGAACAGCGTGTTGTCGCCGAGTGCGATGCCGGTGATGGTGCCGATCAGCCAGGACACCGCGCCCGCCAACACACCCGCGACGGCGGCGGCCTTGAGCCACATCATGGTCAGGTCCGCGCCCGACTCCTCGTCCACCGCGGTGCGCGCGTCCCTGATGCCGTCGAGACCGCCCCAGAGCAGTGCGACCAGCACCACGAACGCCAGCGAGATCCACCGTAGTGAGGATCCGTGCAGGGGCCACTGCGTGACCGCGAGTCCGAGCACCACCCTCGTCACGACATGCACCGACGCCATACCCAGACCACGAAGAAGCCACGAGTTCATGCCGACAGCGTAACGACCGCTCAATGGGACCTGTGGCCTAACCCACACCTCGCGCGGCGAGGGCCCTCGCGAGGGCCGGACGCTGCCGTAGGTTGGGCTCATGTCGACCGTCGATCACGGGTCCCGCCGGGCCGCGCTGCGCACCCTGCTCACCGACTGGGGCGTCGAGGCGCTCCTGGTGACCGATCTGCTCAACATCAGGTACCTCACGGGGTTCACCGGGTCGAATGCGGCGCTGCTCGTCGACGCACGCGACGAACCGGGTGCCGAGTCGCGGACCCTCATCTGCACCGACGGCAGGTACCTGATCCAGGTCGGCGAGCAGGTTCCGGACCTGGAGGCAGTGATCGACCGGTCCAGCGCAGGCCACCTGATCGGCCGCTGCGCCGACACCGAAGCCGGCCCGGTACGGCTCGGGTTCGAGAGCCACGTGGTGACCGTCGACGAGCTCGCCGCCTGGCAGGAGCAGGTTCCGTCCCTCGAGATGATCCGGGCGCCGCGGCTGGTGGAGCGGCTCCGCATGGTCAAGGACGAGCACGAGGTGGGGCTGCTGCGGAGAGCGTGCGCGGCGGCCGACCTCGCCCTCGCCGTCCTGATCGAGCGCGGGGGACTGCGACCCGGCCGGACCGAGCGGGAAGTCGGGCGGGAACTGGAGTTCCTGATGCTCGAGCACGGTGCGGACGGCATCTCGTTCGAGACGATCGTGGCGGCGGGCGCGAATTCGGCGATCCCGCACCACCGTCCGACCGACGCCATGCTGGCCGCAGGGGACTTCGTCAAGCTCGACTTCGGCGCGACGGTCGAGGGGTACCACTCGGACATGACCAGGACGTTCGTGCTCGGTGCGGCGGCGGACTGGCAGCGCGAGGTGTACCAGCTCGTGGCGACCGCGCAGGCCGCGGGCCGGGCCGCCCTCGCACCGGGCACGGAGGTCGCCGCGGTGGACGCCGCGGCCAGGTCGGTGATCGAGGACGCGGGCTACGGGGAGCTGTTCCTGCACGGTCTCGGGCACGGCGTCGGGCTGGAGATCCACGAAGCACCGGGAATCGGCAAGCTCGGCACCGGTACACTGCTAGCCGGTGCTGCGGTGACGGTCGAGCCCGGTGTGTACTTCTCCGGTCGCGGAGGCGTCAGGATCGAGGACACGCTCGTTGTTCGCGAGCAGGAGCCCGAGCTCCTCACCCTCACCACCAAAGATCTCGTAATCGTCTGAAGGAGACGCGAAGTAAGTGGCTGACACCAGTGATTTCAAGAACGGGCTCGTGCTGAAGATCGAGGGCCAGCTCTGGCAGATCATCGAGTTCCAGCACGTGAAGCCGGGCAAGGGCCCCGCGTTCGTGCGGACCAAGCTCAAGAACGTGCTCTCCGGCAAGAACGTGGACAAGACCTTCAACGCGGGCGTCAAGGTGGAGACCGCGACGGTCGACCGTCGCGACATGACGTACCTCTACCACGACGGTAGCGACTACGTCTTCATGGACGGCGACACCTACGACCAGATCTCGATCAGCGAGGCCACCGTCGGCGACGGCGCGCGCTTCCTGCTGGAGAACATGCAGGTCCAGGTCGCGACCCACGAGGATGCGCCGCTGTTCGTCGAGCTGCCCGTCACGGTCGAGCTCGTCGTCAAGCACACCGATCCGGGCCTGCAGGGCGACCGTTCGACCGGTGGCACCAAGCCCGCGATCCTGGAGACGGACGCCGAGGTGCAGGTCCCGCTGTTCGTCAACACCGGCGACAAGCTCAAGATCGACTCTCGGGACGGCAACTACCTGGGCCGCGTGAACTCGTAGCGTGTCCGGTAGTCAGAAGAAGCTCGGGGCCAGGCACAAGGCCCGTAAGCGCGCAGTCGACTTCCTCTTCGAGGCGGAGGCGCGCGACCTCGACCCGGTCGATCTCGCCACCGAGCGGGCCGAGCTCGCCGGCACCGACGACGCGGTCGCCCCGGTGAACCCCTACACCGTCACCCTGGTGACCGGGGTAGCGGAGAATCTCGACCGGCTGGACCGGGTCATCGCCGACCACCTGCAGGACTGGACGCTCGAGCGTCTGCCCGCGGTGGACCGCGCGGTCCTGCGGATCGCCGTGTGGGAGCTCTTCCACGCCACCGACGTGCCGCCAGTGGTGGCGGTCGACGAGGCCGTGGAGCTGGCCAAGGAGCTGTCCACCGACGACTCGCCGGGATTCATCAACGGGGTACTCGGCCAGGTGGTGCTCGTCGCGCCGCAGGTGCGGGCCGCCGCGGCCGCCACCTCGCAGCGCACGGAGGCCGCGCCCGAGCCGGGCACCGACGCCTGACCCGGCGCCGAACGACACGCGAACGCCGCGGACCGATCACGGTCCGCGGCGTTCGTCGTTCCGGTCGGGGAAACGGTCGAATCGGGTGTCCGACTGTGGCTCAGCACACCCCGAATCGCGTCGGGTTCCTGGTCGCCGCGCTGATAGGCTGGCGGGCGTCAGACATCCTTTAACGATCCGTCCAGAGAGGCGGAGAAGGAGGTCCAGCTTGCTCACGCCCGAGCCATCCTCCGCCGATTCATCGGCCCAGGATCACCCTGTCACCAGGGAGCTGCTCTCTTCTGCCGACGTTGGTCGGACGATTGCGCGGATCGCGCACCAGATCATCGAGAAGACCGCGCTCGACGCCGAGACCGACCCGCCCCGAGTGGTGTTGATCGGTATCCCGACACGCGGCACCACCCTCGCCAACCGGTTGGCGAACAAGATCGAGGAGTTCTCGGGTGTCCGCCCCCCGACCGGCTCGCTCGACATCACCCTCTACCGCGACGATCTGCGGACCAAGCCGCACCGGCCGCTCGAGCGCACCTCGGTGCCCGAGGGCGGGGTGGACCAGGCGCTGGTGGTCCTCGTCGACGACGTGCTGTTCTCCGGACGGACCGTGCGCTCGGCGCTCGACGCGCTCCGCGACCTGGGCAGGCCGAAGGCCGTGCAGCTCGCGGTCCTGGTCGATCGGGGCCACCGGGAGCTGCCGCTGCGGGCCGACTTCGTCGGCAAGAACGTGCCGACCGCGCGCACCGAGGACGTCAAGGTGCAGTTGGTCGAGCATGACGGGGTCGACAGCGTCACGCTGAGCGGTGGAGCGAACATGCCACCGCGTGGGGACGCGAACAAGGCGAGCGGGGAGCCGAATCTGTGAAGCATCTGTTGTCGGTTTCGGATCTGACCCTCGAGAGCGCGACAGGTCTGCTCGACGAGGCCGAACGGTTCGAGCAGGCCCTGCTCGGGCGCGAGGTCCGCAAGCTCCCGACGCTGCGGGGGCGCACCGTGATGACGGTGTTCTTCGAGAACTCGACCAGGACCAGGGTGTCCTTCGAGGTCGCGGGCAAGTGGATGAGCGCCGACGTGATCAACGTCAGCGCCAGCAGTTCCTCGGTGTCGAAGGGCGAGTCGCTGCGGGACACCGCGATGACCCTGCGGGCCGCGGGGGCCGACGCGTTGATCGTGCGGCACCCGGCCTCCGGTGCCGCGCACCGGATCGCGGAGTGGACCGCGGACGGCGATGACGGCCCGGCCGTGATCAACGCCGGTGACGGCACCCACGAGCACCCCACCCAGGCGCTGCTGGACGCGCTGACCCTGCGGCAGCGGCTCGGCTCCATCGCGGGCAAGCGGGTCGCGATCGTCGGCGACATCCTGCACAGCCGGGTGGCCAGGTCGAATGCCTTCCTGCTCGCCACGCTCGGCGCGGAGGTGGTGCTGGTCGCGCCGCCAACCCTGCTGCCGGTGGGGGTGTCGAGCTGGCCGGTGACCGTGTCGCATTCGCTGGACGCGGAGCTGCCCGGCGTCGACGCGGTGCTGATGCTGCGGGTGCAGGCCGAGCGCATGAACGGCGGGTTCTTCCCGTCGCCGCGCGAGTACTCGATCACCTACGGGCTGTCCGAGAAGCGGCTGGGCATGCTCGCCGAGCATGCCGTGGTACTGCACCCGGGTCCCATGCTGCGCGGCATGGAGATCGCGTCAGCTGTCGCGGATTCACCGAAAGCTGCAGTCTTGCAGCAGGTTACGAACGGAGTTCACATTCGCATGGCTGTCCTGTTCGGGTTGTTGGTCGGTACCGAGGAAGGTGTGGCGCTGTGAGCCAGGACATTTCCCGAGGCTTCGCCCGCGGTGACATCCTGATCCGCGGGGCGCGCATCTACGGCGAGGGCGAGCCGCAGGACGTGCTGATCTCCGACGGCGAGATCCGGGCGATCGGTGCCGGGCTGGGCGCACCCGAGGGCGCCGAGGTCATCGAGGCGGCCGGCCAGGTGCTGTTGCCCGGCTTCGTCGACCTGCACACGCACCTGCGCGAACCCGGTCGTGAGGACACCGAGACCATCGAGTCCGGGTCGTCCGCCGCGGCGCTCGGCGGCTACACCGCGGTGTTCGCGATGGCCAACACCAGCCCGGTCGCCGACTCCGTCGTGATCACCGACCACGTGTGGCGCAGGGGACAGGAGGTCGGCCTGGTCGACGTCCATCCGGTCGGCGCGGTCACCGTCGGTCTCGAGGGCAAGCAGCTCGCCGAGATGGCGACCATGGCGTCGGGCATCGGCAAGGTCAAGATGTTCTCCGACGACGGCCACTGCGTGTACGACCCGCTCATCATGCGCCGGGCGCTCGAGTACTCGAGCGCGCTCGGAGTCCTGATCGCCCAGCACGCCGAGGAGCCGCGGCTGACCGTCGGCGCCGTCGCGCACGAGGGCCCGACCGCCGCCCGGCTCGGCCTGGCCGGCTGGCCCCGCGCCGCGGAGGAGTCCATCGTCGCCCGCGACGCGCTGCTGGCCCGCGACGCAGGCGCCCGCGTGCACATCTGCCACGCCTCCACCGCAGGCACCGTCGAGCTGATGAAGTGGGCACGCGGGCAGGGCATCTCGATCACCGCCGAGGTCACCCCGCATCACCTGCTGCTCGACGACTCGCGGCTGGAGACCTACGACGCGGTGAACCGGGTGAACCCGCCGCTGCGCGAACCCAGCGACATCGCCGCGCTGCGACAGGGCCTGGCCGACGGCGTCATCGACTGCGTCGCCACCGACCACGCCCCGCACGCCGAGCAGGACAAGTGCTGCGAGTTCTCGGCCGCCAGGCCCGGCATGCTCGGGTTGGAGACGGCGCTGGCGATCGTCGCGCAGACGATGGTCGCGACCGGCCTGCTGGACTGGCGCGGCGTGGCCCGGGTGATGAGCGAGCGGCCCGCAGAGATCGTCGGACTGAGCGATCAGGGCCGGCCGATCGCGGTCGGCGAGCCGGCCAACCTCACGCTGGTGGACCCGGACCGCGAATGGACGGTTCGGGCACCCGAGCTGGCGTCGATCGCGCAGAACAGCCCGTTCGACGCGATGACGTTCGGCGCCAGGGTCACCACCACCCTGCTGCGCGGCCGGGTCACCGTCCGGGACGGGAAGGTGCGCGCATGAGCACGGACCGGATCCTGCTGACCGTCGGCTTCCTCCTGTTCTGGGCGCTGATGGTGGCGCTGATGTACCGGGGCTGGAAGAAGCGGGCCGGCCGTCAGGCGGACGCGATCGGGGAGCTGCCCGCGGTGCCTGCCGACCTGGGTGCGCAGCTGATCCCGCCGAGCAGCGGCCTGTACGTGGGCAGCACCCTCGCGCCCAGCTGGCAGGACCGGATCGCGGTCGGGGACATCGGCTTCCGTGCGACCGGCGACATCAGCAGGCACGAGAAGGGTGTGCTGCTCGAACGAGACGGCGCTTCGGCGATCTGGATCCCGCAGGCCTCGATCCGGGCGATCCGGACCGAACGCGGGCTCGCAGGCAAGGTCATGAGCAAGGACGGGGTCCTGGTGATCCGGTGGGAGCTGCCCACCGGAACGGAGATCGACACCGGATTCCGTGGAGACGACAAGAGTGTGTACCCGGCATGGGTGAACGGAGAGAACGCGTGAGCGACAGCTTTGAATCAGCGAGCGGCACAGGACCGGCGGCCCTGGTCCTCGAGGACGGGCGGATCTTCCGCGGCACCAGCTTCGGTGCGGTAGGCCAGACCCTCGGCGAGGCGGTCTTCAGCACCGGCATGACCGGCTACCAGGAGACGCTCACCGATCCGAGTTACCACCGCCAGATCGTGGTCTCCACCGCGCCGCAGATCGGCAACACCGGCTGGAACGGCGAGGACGGCGAGGCGCTGAGCGCGGGCCGTCAGGCCTCCGGCGACTCCAACAAGATCTGGGTGGCCGGCTATGTGGTCCGCGATCCCGCGCGCCGCACCTCGAGCTGGCGCGCCACCGGGTCGCTACAGGACGAGCTCGTCAGCCAGGGCATCGTCGGCATCGCGGGCATCGACACCAGGGCACTGGTCCGGCACCTGCGCACCCGCGGTTCCATGCGGGCCGGGGTCTTCTCCGGCGCTGCGCTGACCGACGACGCCGCCATGCTGCAGGCGGTCAAGGACCAGCCGTCGATGCTCGGCGCCGATCTCGCGGGCGAGGTCAGCACCGACAACGGCTACATCATCGAGCCGGTCGGCGGCGAGGCACGGTTCACGGTCGCGGCCATCGACCTGGGCATCAAGACCAACACCCCGCGGATGTTCGCTCAGCGCGGCATCCGGGTGCACGTGCTGCCCTCGAACGCGAGCCTCGAGCAGATCCTCGATCTCGGCGCGGACGGCGTGTTCCTGTCCAACGGCCCGGGTGACCCGGCCACCGCCGACGGCGCGGTGCACCTGACCAAGGAGGTGCTCGGCCAGGGCCTGCCGCTGTTCGGCATCTGCTTCGGCAACCAGATCCTCGGCCGCGCGCTCGGCCTGAGCACCTACAAGATGAAGTTCGGCCACCGCGGCATCAACATCCCGGTGATCGAGCACGGCACCGGCCGGATCGCCATCACCGCGCAGAACCACGGGTTCGCGCTCGAGGGCGAGGCGGGCCAGGAGTTCGACACCCCGTTCGGCCGCGCCGTGATCAGTCACACCTGCGCCAACGACGGCGCCGTCGAGGGCGTCCGCCTGCTCGACGACTCGGCCTTCTCGGTGCAGTACCACCCCGAGGCCGCGGCGGGACCGCACGACGCCGCCTACCTGTTCGACCGCTTCACCAGCCTGCTCGAGGGAGTCAAGAAGTAATGCCACGTCGCACAGATCTCAAGCACATCCTGGTGATCGGTTCCGGACCGATCGTCATCGGACAGGCCTGCGAGTTCGACTACTCGGGCACCCAGGCGTGTCGCGTGCTGCGTGAGGAGGGCCTGCGCGTGTCGCTGGTCAACTCCAACCCGGCCACGATCATGACCGACCCCGAGTTCGCCGACGCCACCTACGTCGAGCCGATCACCGCGGAGTTCGTCGAGAAGGTCATCGCCCGCGAGGCCGAGCAGGGCCACAAGATCGATGCGGTGCTCGCCACCCTCGGCGGCCAGACCGCGCTGAACACCGCGGTCGCGCTGCACGAGCAGGGCATCCTCGAGAAGTACGACGTGGAGCTGATCGGCGCCGACTTCGACGCCATCCAGCGTGGCGAGGACCGGCAGAAGTTCAAGGACATCGTCGCCAAGGTCGGCGGCGAGTCCGCGCGCTCGCGGGTCTGCTTCACGATGGACGAGGTCCACGACACCGTCGCCGAGCTCGGCTACCCGGTCGTCGTGCGGCCCTCGTTCACCATGGGCGGCCTCGGCTCCGGCATGGCGTACAACGAGGAAGACCTCACCCGCATCGCGGGCGGCGGTCTTGCCGCCTCGCCCACCGCGAACGTGCTCATCGAGGAGTCCATCCTCGGCTGGAAGGAGTACGAGCTCGAGCTGATGCGCGACGGCCGCGACAACGTGGTCATCATCTGCTCCATCGAGAACGTCGACCCGGTCGGCGTGCACACCGGCGACTCGGTGACCGTGGCCCCGGCCATGACGCTCACCGACCGCGAGTACCAGAAGATGCGCGACCTCTCCATCGACATCCTGCGCGAGGTCGGCGTCGACACCGGTGGCTGCAACATCCAGTTCGCGATGGACCCGACCGACGGCCGCCTCGTCGTCATCGAGATGAACCCCCGCGTGTCGCGCTCGTCGGCGCTGGCGTCGAAGGCGACCGGCTACCCGATCGCGAAGATGGCAGCGAAGCTGGCCATCGGCTACACCCTCGACGAGATCATCAACGACATCACCGGCGAGACCCCGGCCTGCTTCGAGCCGACCCTCGACTACGTCGTGGTGAAGGCGCCCCGCTTCGCGTTCGAGAAGTTCCCCGGCGCCGACGGCACCCTGACCACCACCATGAAGTCGGTCGGCGAGGCGATGTCGATCGGCCGCAACTTCACCGAGGCCTTCGGCAAGGTGATGCGGTCGCTCGAGACCAAGCGCGCCGGCTACTGGACCGGTGCCGAGCTCGAGGGCGACGACCTGGACGCCCTGCTCGCGGACCTCAGCGTGCCGCAGGACGGCCGGATGTACGGCATCGAGAAGGCGTTCGCGCTCGGCGCGACCGTCGAGCAGCTCTTCGAGGCCACCAAGATCGATCCGTGGTTCCTCGATCAGTTCCAGCAGATCCACGAGCTGGGGGAGCGGGTCCGCGCGGCCGAGGTCCTCGACGAGGCGCTGCTGCGTCAGGCCAAGTACCACGGCCTGTCCGACCGCCAGATCGCCTCGCTGCGTCCGGGTCTCGGTGGGGACAGCCAGGAGGGTGAGGACGCGGTCCGCACCCTGCGCGACGCGTTCAAGGTCCGCCCGGTCTACAAGACCGTCGACACCTGCGCGGCCGAGTTCGAGGCCAAGACGCCGTACCACTACTCCACCTATGAGCTCGATCCCGAGGCGGAGTCCGAGGTCGCGCCGCAGACCGAGCGGCCCAAGGTGTTGATCCTGGGCTCGGGCCCGAACCGGATCGGTCAGGGCATCGAGTTCGACTACTCCTGCGTGCACGCCGCGCTCACGCTCTCCGAGGCCGGCTACGAGACCGTCATGGTCAACTGCAACCCGGAGACGGTCTCCACGGACTACGACACCGCGGACCGGCTGTACTTCGAGCCGCTGACCTTCGAGGACGTCCTCGAGGTCTACCGCGCCGAGTCGGCGTCGGGCACGGTGGCGGGCGTCATCGTCCAGCTCGGCGGCCAGACCCCGCTCGGCCTGGCGAAGCGTCTCAAGGCCGCGGGCGTGCCGATCGTCGGCACCAGCCCCGAGGCCATCGACCTGGCCGAGGACCGTGGCGAGTTCGGCCGGGTGCTCACCGAGGCGGGCCTGCCCGCGCCGAAGTTCGGCACCGCCACCACCTTCGACGGTGCCCGCGAGATCGCGGGCGGCATCGGCTATCCGGTGCTGGTGCGCCCGTCCTACGTGCTCGGTGGCCGCGGCATGGAGATCGTGTACGACGAGAAGTCGCTGCAGGACTACATCTCTCGGGCGACCGAGATCTCCGACGACCGGCCGGTGCTTGTCGACCGGTTCCTGGAAGACGCGGTCGAGATCGACGTCGACGCGCTGTGCGACGGCACCGAGGTGTACCTCGGCGGCGTGATGGAGCACATCGAGGAGGCCGGCATCCACTCCGGCGACTCGGCCTGCGCGCTGCCGCCGATCACGCTCGGCAAGGCGGACCTCGAGAACGTCCGGCGTTCGACCGAGGCGCTGGCCAAGGGCATCGGGGTCAAGGGCCTGCTGAACGTGCAGTACGCGCTCAAGGACGACATCCTCTACGTCCTCGAGGCGAACCCGCGCGCCAGCCGCACGGTGCCGTTCGTGTCCAAGGCCACCGCGGTGCAGCTGGCGAAGGCCTGTGCCCGGGTGATGCTCGGCGAGTCCATCGCGGACCTGCGCGCGAGCGGGGTCCTGCCCGCCACCGGGGACGGCGGCAACACCCCGGCAGGCGCGCCGATCGCGGTCAAGGAGGCGGTGCTCCCGTTCAACCGCTTCCGCAAGGCGGACGGCACCGGCGTCGACACCCTGCTGAGCCCGGAGATGAAGTCCACCGGCGAGGTGATGGGCATCGACGCGGACTTCGGTACCGCGTTCGCCAAGAGCCAGACCGCCGCCTACGGCTCGCTGCCCACCAGCGGCGTGGTGTTCGTCTCGGTCGCGAACAAGGACAAGCGGTCGCTGATCTTCCCGGTCAAGCGGCTCGCCGACCTCGGCTTCACGATCCTGGCCACCGAGGGCACCGCGGACGTGCTGCGGCGTAACGGCATCACCTGCGAGGAGGTGCACAAGCAGTCCGGAGAGGATCTTCCGGAGGGCGCGCGCACCATCGTCGACCAGATCAAGGCGGGGGAGGTGGACATGGTGATCAACACCCCGTACGGCAACTCGGGCCCCCGCGTGGACGGCTACGAGATCCGCAGCGCGGCGGTGTCGGTGAACATCCCGTGCATCACCACCGTCCAGGGCGCCTCGGCGGCGGTCCAGGGCATCGAGGCCGGTATCAGGGGCGATATCGGCGTGCGCTCGCTGCAGGACCTGCACGCCGCGCTGCGCGAGCCGGGACAGAAGTGAGCCAGCTCAGCTGGGGCAGCCGGCTCCGGTCCGCCATCGCGGACCGGGGCCGGCTGTGCGTGGGCATCGACCCGCACCCGTCGCTGCTGCGGGCGTGGGGGCTCCCAGAGACCGCTGGGGGCGTCGAGACCTTCGCGGAGATATGCGTGGAGGCCTTCGTGGGCGACGTGGCGCTGGTGAAGCCACAGGTGGCCTTCTTCGAGGCCTACGGGTCGGCCGGGTACGCGGTGCTCGAGCGGACCATCTCGGTGGTGCGCGCGGCGGGCACGCTGGTCATCGCCGATGCCAAGCGGGGCGACATCGGTTCCACCATGGCGGCGTACTCGCAGGCCTGGCTGGGCGAGGACGTGCCGCTGGCGTCGGACGCGGTGACGGTCTCGCCCTATCTCGGGTTCGGCGCGCTCGAGCCCGCCGTCGAGTTGGCGACCGAGCACGGGCGGGGGCTCTTCGTGCTCGCCCGCACCTCCAATCCGGAGGGTGGGCAGTTGCAGGCCGCTCAGCTCGACGCTGCCGAACTTTCGGGCGTTTCTGCTGGTAAGGGTGTGTCGGTGGCGCAATCGATCGTCGACGCGGCCGTCGCGCAGAACCGGGACGGCCGGGACACGGTCGGCCTGGTGGTCGGCGCGACACGCGGACACGGATTGGATTTATCGGAATTTTCCGGGCCGATTCTCGCGCCCGGACTCGGCGCGCAGGGCGCCACCGTGGCCGATCTGGCAGAGATTTTCCGGGATTCGCGAGAGTTGTTGTTGCCCAACACTTCTCGTGATGTTTTGCGGCACGGGCCGTCTGTTTCCGCGCTTCGCGAGGCCGCGGAGCGGGTCAGGGACGACGTCGAGAACGGACTCGCATAACCCACCGGAATTGCGCGCTGACCTGGGGGGTGGGTTCGCAATCGGCGCTCGGCGTGAGTACGGTCGCTATCGCTGCTGGTTAACCGGTGGCAGAAGACTATTTGCACACGACGAGACGGAGGAACCGTGGCCCTTCCCCAGTTGACTGATGAGCAGCGCGCCGCTGCTTTGGAGAAGGCGGCTGCAGCCCGTAAGGCCAGGGCTGAGCTCAAGGAGCGCCTCAAGCGCGGCGGCACCGACCTGAAGCAGGTCCTCAAGGATGCCGAAGAGAACGAGATCCTCGGCAAGATGAAGGTGTCGGCACTGCTCGAGGCCCTGCCCAAGGTGGGCAAGGTCAAGGCGCAGGAAATCATGACCGAGCTGGAGATCGCTCCGACCCGTCGCCTTCGTGGCCTCGGCGATCGGCAGCGCAAGGCTTTGCTCACCAGGTTCGATTTCGACGCTGAGTAGGAATCTGGTGGCTGACACAGACAACGTGTCAGACAACAGCAAGACCACCCCGGCTTCGAACAGCGGGGAAAGCACAGCGCAGAGGGGCCGGCTGGTAGTACTGGCCGGCCCCTCAGCCGTGGGTAAGTCGAGTGTGGTCCGCAAACTGCACGAGCGGCTTCCCGACCTGGTCTTCAGCGTGTCTGCCACGACGAGAGACCCGCGGCCCGGCGAGGTCGACGGCAAGGACTACACGTTCGTCACCTCCGACGACTTCGAGCGGATGATCGCAGCGGGCGAGATGCTCGAATGGGCGGAGATCCACGGCGGGCTGCAGCGGTCGGGCACCCCCGCCGCGCCGGTGATCGCGGCCCTCGAGGCCGGACATCCCGTGCTGGTGGAGGTCGACCTGGCCGGTGCCCGTGCCGTCCGGGCGGCGATGCCGGAGGCGATTCTGGCCTTCCTGGCGCCGCCGAGCTGGGAGGAACTGGTGTCCCGGCTGACCGGTCGCGGCACCGAGTCCGAGGACGTCGTCGCGCGCCGCCTGGAGACCGCGAAGGTCGAATTGGCGGCCAAGGACGAGTTCGACACGGTCATCGTGAACGAGGATGTCGACCGTGCGTGCGACGAGTTGGTATCCTTGTTGGTTGGAGCGCCGCGATAGTCGGCGTCCGTTCAGGATTCTGTAAAGAACACAGTATCGATCTCGACTAGCAGCACCTTTGCTCGAACCTGCAGTTCTCAGAAGTAGTTGCAGTTGAAACAAGCGCCGACCACCACAGGAGATTCGCCAGTGAGCGCAACTCAAGCAGCCTTGTCCGACGCCGAGCGCCACGGCGTCCCGGCGTACGACACCCCGTTGGGCATCACCAACCCGCCGATCGACGAGCTGCTCGCCCGCACCTCCTCGAAGTACGCGCTGGTGATCTACTCGGCCAAGCGTGCCCGTCAGATCAACGACTACTACAACCAGCTCGGTGACGGCATCCTCGAGTACGTCGGCCCGCTGGTCGAGCCGGGCCTCCAGGAGAAGCCGCTCTCCATCGCGCTGCGCGAGATCCACTCCGACCTGCTCGAGCACACCGAAGGCGAGTGATACAGAGCCCGTGAGCGAGCTCCTATCGGATTCCGCCGACCGACCCCGCCGCATCGTCGTCGGGGTCGGCGGCGGAATTGCCGCATATAAGGCATGTTCGATCATCCGCAGCTTCACCGAGAGCGGACACCACGTGCGGGTGATCCCCACGGAGTCGGCACTGGAGTTCGTCGGGCGCGCGACGTTCGAGGCGCTCTCCGGCAACCCGGTGCAGACCGGGGTGTTCGCCGATGTCCCGCAGGTGCCGCACGTGCGGCTCGGCCAGGAGGCCGACCTGGTGGTGATCGCGCCCGCGACGGCCGATCTGATGGCAAGGGCCGCGCACGGTCGCGCCGACGATCTGCTCACGGCGACCCTGCTCACGGCGCGGTGCCCGGTGGTGTTCGCGCCCGCGATGCACACCGAGATGTGGGAGCACCCCGCGACGGTCGCGAACGTGGCGACCCTGCGCGAACGCGGAATCTGCGTGATCGAGCCCGCCTCCGGTCGGCTCACCGGCAAGGACACCGGCGCGGGCCGGCTGCCCGAGCCGGACGAGATCGTCGGACTGGCGACCCTGCTGCTCGAGCGTCCGGACGCGCTGCGCCGCGACCTCGTCGGCCGCAAGATCCTGGTGTCCGCGGGCGGCACCCGTGAACCCCTCGACCCGGTCCGGTTCCTCGGCAACCGCAGCTCCGGCAAGCAGGGCTACGCCATCGCGCGGCTCGCCGCCCAGCGCGGCGCCGAGGTCACCCTGATCGCCGGATACACCGCGGATCTGGCCGATCCGGCCGCGCTCGAGGTGATCCGGATCCGCACGGCTGGTGAGCTGAAGGAGGCCGTGGACAAGGCGGCGGTCGCCGCGGAGGCGGTGGTGATGGCCGCGGCCGTCGCGGACTTCCGGCCGTCCACCATCGCCGACAGCAAGATCAAGAAGGGCGCCGACGAGCCCGACACGATCCCGCTGACCCGCAACGAGGACATCCTGGCCGGTCTCGTCCAGTCGCGACGCGACGGCGACCTGCCGAACACCTCCGTGATCGTCGGATTCGCGGCGGAGACCGGGGACGCGCACGGCGACGTGCTCACGCACGCGCGCTCGAAGCTCGCCCGCAAGGGCTGCGACCTGCTGGTGGTCAACGCGGTCGGGGAGGGCAAGGCGTTCGAGGTCGACCACAACGACGGCTGGCTGCTCGGCGCCGACGGCTCCGAGGTCGCGCTGGAGTACGGCTCCAAGGCATTGATGGCCAGTCGGGTGCTCGACGCCCTGGTGTCGCTTCTGGAGAGTGGCGGGGGCGCGCACGCACAGAACGGTTCGGCCTCGTAGTCTGAAAGTCAGACCCTTTGTCGCCGACCCCGGCGCGGAGGGAATACATTTCCGCTGATTTCATTTTTCTGCTGATTTCAATGGTTCATATCCGTCGTACCCCGCACTAGGGTCTGTGGGGCAATACCAACGCTGTGGCGAGAGGGAGATCTGTGAGCAAGTCCGGCAGTCGGCTATTCACCAGTGAGTCTGTGACCGAGGGACACCCGGACAAGATCTGTGATGCGATCAGCGACTCCATTCTCGACGCACTGCTCGAACAGGACCCGCGCAGCCGGGTGGCCGTCGAGACGCTGGTGACCACCGGTCAGGTGCACGTGGCGGGCGAGGTCACCACCACCGCATACGCCGACATCCCCAAGATCGTCCGCGACAAGGTCCTCGAGATCGGTTACGACTCCTCGGCCAAGGGCTTCGACGGCAACTCCTGCGGCGTGAACATCGCGATCGGCGCGCAGTCCCCGGAGATCGCGCAGGGCGTCGACCACTCGCACGAGGCCAGGGTCGACGGCATCACCGACGACGAGATCGACCGGCAGGGCGCGGGCGACCAGGGCCTGATGTTCGGCTACGCCTGCACCGACACCCCCGAGCTGATGCCGCTGCCGATTGCGCTCGCGCACCGGCTCTCGCGCCGGCTGACCGAGGTCCGCAAGACCGGCGTGCTGCCGTACCTGCGTCCGGACGGCAAGACCCAGGTCACCATCGAGTACGACGGTGACAAGGCCGTGCGGCTCGACACCGTCGTCATCTCCACCCAGCACGCCGCCGACATCGACCTCGACAACCTGCTCACGCCGGACATCCGCGAGAAGGTGCTCGGCTCGGTGCTCGCCGAGCTGGGCGTGCCCACCCTCGACACCGCCGACGTCCGGCTGCTGGTCAACCCGACCGGAAAGTTCGTGCTCGGTGGGCCGATGGGCGACGCAGGCCTGACCGGTCGCAAGATCATCGTCGACACCTACGGCGGCATGGCCCGCCATGGTGGTGGCGCCTTCTCCGGCAAGGACCCGTCGAAGGTCGACAGGTCCGCCGCGTACGCGATGCGGTGGGTGGCCAAGAACGCCATCGCCGCAGGCCTGGCGGAGCGCATCGAGGTCCAGGTCGCATACGCGATCGGCAAGGCGGCCCCCGTCGGCCTGTTCGTGGAGACCTTCGGCGCCGAGCGGACCGATCCGGCGCTGATCCAGAAGGCGATCACCGAGGTCTTCGACCTGCGCCCCGGCGCGATCATCCGCGATCTCGACCTGCTGCGCCCGATCTACGCGCCGACCGCGGCGTACGGGCACTTCGGCCGCACCGACATCGACCTCCCCTGGGAGCGCACGGACCGGGCCGAGAAGCTGCGCGCGGCCGCCGGGCTCTAGATGGCGACAGCGGCGAGCCGCTCAACGCAGACAGCGGCGAGCCGCTCATCACACGCGGTCACGAGCCGCTCACCGAAATCGGTGGGCGGCTCGTGCCGTCGGTACGGGGTGGTCGTTTCGTGGCGGTGAGCGCGGAACGGGAACCGGCTGCGGAGCTGCCCGTCGCCAGGGTGATCCCGATGCTGCCGCTCGCGCACCTGGACCGCGAGTTCGACTACCGGGTACCGCGCGAGCTCGACGAGCAGGCCCAGCCGGGGGTGCGGGTGCGCATCCGCTTCGCGGGCAGGCTGGTGGACGGGTTTCTCGTCGAGCGCGTCGCGACCAGCGAGCACCCCGGCAAGCTTGGCTGGCTGGACCGCGTCGTCGGCGCCGAGCGGGTGCTGACACCGGAGATCGCCGCGCTGGTGGACGCCGTCGCCCAGCGGTATGCGGGCACCAGGGCGGACGTGCTGCGGCTGGCGATACCGCCCCGGCACGCGCGCGTCGAGGCTGAGCCCGCGGGCGAGCCTGGTCCATTGCCCTCGGCACCCGGCTGCGCGGCCTGGTCGAGCTACGTGCACGGCGAGGCCTTCGTGTCCGCGGTGCGGGCGGGCCGCGGTCCGCGGGCGGTCTGGCAGGCACTACCGGGAGACGACTGGCCCGCCCGGCTGGCCGAGCTGGCGGCCGTGGTCGTGGCGCGCGGTCAGACCGCGGTGCTGGTGGTGCCCGACCAGAAGGACCTGGACCGGGTCGCGGCCGCGTCCGTTGACCTGGTCGGCGACGATCTGGTGGTCCCGCTGGCGGCGGGGCTCGGTCCCGCGATGCGGTACCGCCGCTGGCTCGCGGCGCTTCGGGGCACCGCACGGATCGTCGTCGGAACCCGGAGCTCGGTGTTCGCGCCGGTGCCGGACCTCGGCCTGATCGCAGTGTGGGACGACGGCGACGACAGCCATTCCGAGCCGCGCTCGCCGTACCCGCACGCCCGCGAGGTGGCCCTGCTGCGGGCGCACGCGAGCGGCTGCGCCCTGGTGGTCGGCGGTCATGCCAGGACTGCCGAGGCGCAGGCGCTGGTGAACTCGGGCTGGGCGCACGATCTGGTGGCCGACCGCGCCGAGGTGCGGGCCAGGGCACCGCAGGTCACCGCCCTCGCCGACAGTGATCATGCGCTGGCGCGTGACCCGGGGGCCAGGGCGGCCAGACTGCCCGCGATCGCCTTCGCCGCGGCCAGGGAGGCACTCAAGGCGGGGGCGGGCGTCCTCGTGCAGGTGCCGCGCCGCGGATACGTTCCGTCCCTGGCCTGTGGCAAGTGCCGGGCGCCCGCCCGGTGCCGACGGTGCAACGGTCCGATGTCGCTGGCGTCGGCGGTGGGACCGGACGGTGCGGGCACCCCGACGTGCCGGTGGTGCGGCGTCGCCGACGCCACCCATCGGTGCAACGCGTGCGGCTCGCGATCGCTGCGGGCCGTGGTCGTCGGGGCGGGCCGGACCGCGGAGGAACTCGGCCGGGCGTTCCCCGGCGTCGCGGTGACGCATTCCGGCGGGACCGAGGTGACGGCGGCGGTCAAGCCGGGCCCGCGGCTGGTGGTGGCGACCGTCGGGGCAGAGCCGGTGATGCCGGGCGGCTACGGGGCGGCGCTGCTGCTGGACGGCTGGGCACTGCTCGGGCGGGCTGACCTGCGGGCGGAGGAGGAGACGCTGCGACGCTGGATGACCGCGGGCTCGCTGGTGCGTCCCGCCGGCGAGGGCGGTCGGGTCGTGGTGGTCGCCGACTCGGGCCTGCCCACGGTCCAGTCGCTGGTGCGCTGGGATCCGGTTGGCGCGGCCCAGGCTCAGCTCGACGAGCGGGCGGAGGTCCGGTTCCCGCCGACCGTGCACATCGCCGCGGTGGACGGCTCACGCGAGGCGATCGAGGCGTTGCTGGCGAACGCGACGCTGCCCGACGTGGTCGAGCGGCTCGGTCCGGTGCCGCTGCCGCCGGGCGAACGGTTGCCGTTCTCTGGTGACGGTCCGGAGCCTGCCGAGGTCGAGCGGATGCTGCTGCGGGTGCCGCGGGGGAGCGGCGGCGCCCTGGCGAGGGCGTTGTCCGAGGCGCAGGCCGTGCGCGGCGCCCGGCGCGAAGCGGGATCGGTCCGGGTGCAGATCGATCCCGTCCGGATCGGCTGAGAAACGAGCACGGTGTCGCAGCTCCCGATGCACCCCGTCGAAGGACATTGCTCGATAGGTTGAGAACCCGTGCCGGATCAACCATGGAACGAGTTCTTCGAGGAAGCGAGCGGTACAAATGTCCAGTTTCCCGGGCCTTGCCCACATCGCCATCACGGTATCCGACCTATCCGCCAGCACCGCGTGGTACAGCGCATTGTTCGGGGCGGCGCCTGCGCTCGACGAGGACGAGGAGTCGGGAACCTTCCACCACACGGTTTTCGCACTCGACGACGGAACGCTCTTCGGACTGCATATCCACACGGGTGGTGGTGCCCGCACCACATTCGATGAACGGCAGGTCGGTCTCGACCATATTGCGTTCCGCTGTTCCCCCGACGAGCTGCCCCGATGGCGGGATCGGCTCGACGCACTGGGGATCGAGCATGGCGGGATCAAGTCGGCACACTACGGATCCGGTCTGTCCTTCCGCGATCCGGACAACATTGCTCTCGAGTTCTTCGCGCCGCAGGCGTAGACATTCGCGACTCGCTCCGCCACCACCGGCGGCCACGGACCGGCGGTTGTGCCAGGAACGGGCAGGGCGTTCACTGGAAGTGGATTCGTGGTTCAACCGTCTGAGTCCGAGGAGGCTCGGCATGAAGCGGGCAACGCCATCGACAACGCGCAGGACCTACGACGTCTTGCCCCATGAGGGCGACGCGGCGCACTGCTGGGAGGTGCACCAGTACGGTTCGCGCGAGCACAACTACTACGGCACCGAGCGGGAGGCGATCGCCGCCGCCCGTGAACTGGCGCACGCGCATCACCCGGCGAAGGTGGTACTGCACGGGCGAGATGGATTCGCGTACCGCGAATTCAACTGTTAGCGCGGGCGTTTCACCCTCTCGAGTTCGGTCGCGAGGAGTGCCATGGGAGCTCGGCCGGAGCAGTGGGCGAGCGGCGAGGACTATCAGCGCTACATGGGCCGGTGGAGCCGCCTGGCCGCCGTCGAGTTCCTTCGCGGTCTGCCGCCGCTGCCCGGGGCCGTGTGGTGTGACGTCGGGTGCGGGACGGGTTCGCTGACGCAGACGATCCTGGCCACGGAGCGGCCAACGCGGGTCCTCGGGGTCGACCCCTCGGCTCAATTCCTGGCCGCCGCCGCGCTTCGTTCGGATGGGCGTGCGGAGTTCCGGCTCGGCTCCGCTGCCGCGATCCCTGCCGCCGACGGCGAGTTCGATCGGGTCGTCTCCGCGCTGGTGCTCAACTTCGTACCCGATCCGCGGGCGGCCCTTGCCGAGATGATCCGGGTCACCCGGCCTGCCGGGTTGGTCGCCTCCTACGTGTGGGACTACGCGGACGGTATGGACATGATCCGGCTGTTCTGGGACGCCGCCATCGAGTTGGACCCGGCCGCCGCCGCGGTCGACGAAGGAGCCCGGTTTCCCCTGTGCCGCCCCGAGCCACTGCGCGAGCTGTTCGGTTCGGCGGGATTGACCCGGGTCCGGGCGGGGCAGGTCGAGGTGGACACCGTGTTCGCTGGCTTCGAGGACTTCTGGCGTCCCTTCCTCGGCGGTCAGGGGCCCGCCCCCGGGTACTGCACGAGCCTGCCCGAGGACCATCGGGCTGCGCTGCGGGAGAGGCTTCGCGCCACGACCCCGCGGAACGCCTCCGGGGCCGTCCCCCTGCGAGCGCGGGCGTGGACGGTCCAGGGTTGCATGCCGTGAGCCACGGCCGATCCGAGTGTGACGGTCGGCACCTTGCTATCGACAGTATGTCGATATATCGTCGAACACGTAATTGATACGAACAGTCGTAGGAGGCTGACATGGAACACATTCAACGAGAGCATGAGCATGGGCGCGGCAGGCGCAGGCCCGGACGCGAGGGGCGCGATCGTCGTCGCGACGGGTTCGGCCCAGGATTCGGTCCGGGCATGGCCTTCGGACCCGGCCACGGTCCCGGCGGCCAGCGGCTCGGCCGTGGGCGTGGGCGCGGTGGACGCGGGCGGCGCGGCGACGTGCGCGCTGCGGTGCTGCTGCTCCTCGCCGAGGGGCCGATGCACGGCTACGAACTGATCCAGCGGATCGTCGAGCGGAGCAACGGCGTCTGGCGGCCCAGCCCCGGCTCGATCTACCCGGCGCTCGCACAGCTTGAGGACGAGGGCCTGGTGTTGATCGAAAAGGTGGCCGGCCGCAAGACCGCGCGCCTGACCGAATCGGGCGTCGCGTATGTGGAGGAGAACAAAGCAGACCTGGGGAACCCGTGGGACGAGGTCAGCGCCGGGGTCGGCCAGGAGGCGCAGGACCTGCGCGGACTGATCGGACAGCTGATGGGTGCGGCAGGCCAGGTCGCCGCGGTCGGGACCCCGGAACAGATCCGCAAGGCGGGCGAGGTGCTCACCGAGTCCCGCCGGGCGCTGTATCGGATTCTCGCCGACGATCCGAACCCGACGTCCAACCCACCGGGTTCGGACGAGACCGAGTCCGAGTCCGACGAGTGATCGGTGACCGAACCCCAACCGGACCGTACTGAAATCGTGACCGCCTGGTGGTCCCGGGACCTCGGCCACCGCGCGCATGATGTGGATCGTGAACCGGATCGATACGAGGGCGTCTGGGGTGGGAGTGGGTCGCAGGGTCGTCGCGATCGTCTCGCTGACGTGCGCCGCCGCCGTCCTCCCGCTCTCGTCCGCTGACGCCCAATCCAGCACGACCCAGGGCGCCGGGTCGATCTCCGAGGTCCCCGAGAATCCCGGGCCGGTGCAGGCGACCCATGTCGATGCGGCAGCCTTCGCCCGAGAACATCCCGGCACGACCCCGCCCGGATCGAACGACTTCTCCTGCAAGCCCTCCGCCGCGCATCCCCGTCCGGTGATCCTCGCGCATGGCACCGACGCCAACGCCTACTCCGACTGGTCCGCGATCTCGCCCGCGCTCAAGGCGGCGGGTTACTGCGTCTTCGCCCTCAATTACGGGGGCAGGCCCGGCGGGGACTCGTTCGGGACCGAGGACATGCGGATCAGCGGGCAACAGACCGCCGACTTCGTGCAGCGGGTGCGCGCGGCGACCGGCGCCGAGAAGGTCGACCTGGTCGGCTTCTCCCAGGGCGCGACGGTGACGAGATACTTCGTCAACCGGCTCGGCGGGGCCGCGGTGGTCGAGCGGTGGGTCGGGGTGGCGTCGCCGTCGTACGGCGGGATCTTCTACGGGCTGGCGCCGGTCGTCGACGGAGTCCCCGGCGGGGCCGAGGCCATCGAGGCCGTGCTCGGACAGGCCGTCGGCCAACAGATCCAGGGCTCACCATTCCTGGACGCGCTCAACGAGCCCGCCGACACCGTCCCCGGCGTGAGTTACACCACCATCGGAACCCAGTACGACGAGATGATCCAGCCCGCGTCGAATGTCGCCCTGCGCGGCCAGGGCGCGACGAACGTCAGCGTCCAGGCGCTGTGCCCGGAAGACCGGACCGGACACATGAACATGGTCTACGACCCGTTCACCATCGGCCTCGTGCTCCGTGCGCTCGATCCCGGTGCCCAGGAACCGGTCTGCGCACCGGTCGCGCTGGGGACCGGGATCCCCGAGATGATGTACGAGAGCAACTTCGGGGGCGGCAGCAGCGACGGCAGCTGACCCGGTCACTCGGGACGCGGCGCCTCAGCCGGCTGGCAGCACCTCGCCCATCACACGCAGCGTGTTGCCGCCCATGATCGCCCGGATCTCGTCGTCGCTGCGGCCGCGGTCGCGCAGCTCCTGGGTGATCACCGCGATCTCGCTGGTGTCCCAGGCGACCGTGGTCGCTCCGTCGTAGTCACTGCCCAGCGCCGCCGTCGCGAGGCCGCCGACCTCGATCACGTGCTCGATCGCGTCGACCACCGCGGCCGGAGTCAGCTCGCACACGGCCGCGTCCCAGTAGCCGATACCGACCACGCCTCCGGTGGCCGCCACCCCGCGGATCTCGTCATCGGTGAGGTTGCGGTTGACGTCGCAGGTGGCCTGCACGCCGCCGTGGCTCGCGACGACGGGCCGCGTCGCACGCTCGAGCATCTCCTTGATGGCCGGGTGGCTGGCGTGGGCGATGTCGACGATGATGCCCCGCCGCTCCATCTCCGCGAACACCGTCCGTCCGAGATCGGTCAGGCCGCCCTTGGCCTCACCGTGCATCGAGCCGGACGCCTCGTTGTCGAAGAAGTGGGTGAACCCCGCCATCCGCATGCCTGCGTCGTAGAGCGCGCCGAGGTTCTCGGCCTTGCCCTCGAGGTTCTGCAGACCCTCGACCGAGAACAGGGCGCCGGTCACGTTCTGTCCCGCCGCGCGGTCCGTGAGCAGCGTCGCGAGATCCTCTCGCGTCTTCACGAACCGGAGCTGACCGTCCGAGTCCGCTGCCGCGTTCTCGAGCTTCTCCGCGTGATAGAGCGACCGCTGGAGAAGCGAGCCCCAGGTCCGCGGCGGCTGCAGCTGGGCGATCGTGAGGAGCTCGATGTTGTCGGTCTCGTCCGAGTTGGCGTCGTAGTTCTGGCCCTTCGGCGACTTCGAGACGGACGAGAACACCTGCAACGCCACGTTGCCGTCCTGGAGGCGAGGTAGGTCCATGTGGCCGCGCCCGGAACGCTTGAGGAGGTTGCGATCCCACATCAGGGTGTCCGAGTGCATGTCCGCGATCTGCAGACTGTCGTGGAGGCTCTGCGTCTGCGCGGTCACCTCCGGCAGATCGGCCGGCACGACCTTGTTCATGCTTCGCTCGATGGCGCCTGGCGCGATGGTGAAGAAACCGACGAGTGCCACGACGATCAGGACCAGGGAACCGAGCAGGACGCGACGGGGCCACTTGCGCTTCGGGGACGACATGCCGCGAATCCTAAGGTGCGCGAACCAGTTTTGATCGAGTGTTGTGGGAACCCGAACGGATGCCGCCGCCCCGACCGAGGGGCGGCGGCATCCTCGGTGCTATTCGGCCAGCTTGGCGACCGCCTGCGCCCACAGGAAGAACTTGTTGGTGCCGAGGTCGGCAACAGTGGTGATGTTGAAAGCCGCCTTGAGATGCTCGGCGTCGGATTCGCTGACCCCCTGAAGGGCGGCGACCGGAGCCTTGGCCAAATCCTCGATGGACTTGGATTCCCATTCCTTGTCGAACTTGTTCGCGATTCCCGCCACTGTGACCTCCATCTGAGTTGGAACTTCACGGTCGGCGCACCGAAGTTCGGCACTCGGATTGCGCCAGGGCCCAGTCAATACCCCTTCCGACGCGGTGTACATCACCGCGGCCGGAGTGTTTCTCGTGGTGGTGGAGCGCGCGGGTGTCATGGAGGACCCGAAGGCTTCCCTAGACTGTTCGTGACGTCGAACCCGACATGACGAGAACCGTGGGAGCAGATTCGTGAGTATTCAGCCCGTTCGCCTGTTCGGCGATCCCGTTCTGCGAACCCGCGCTGACGAGGTGGTCGACTTCGATCGGGAACTGCACAAGCTCGTCGCGGACCTCGAGGACACCATGTACGACGAGGGCGGGGCCGGTATCGCCGCACCGCAGATCGGCGTGAGCCTGCGGGTGTTCGCCTACAACTGCGGGGGCGCCGCGGGACACCTGATCAACCCGACCATTCGCGTGATCGGCGACGAGATCCAGACCGGGGTCGAGGGATGCCTGTCGATTCCGGGCGTGCGCGCCGAGTGCACCAGGGCGATGAACGCCGTCGCCACGGGGTTCTCGAAGTACGGCGAGCCGATCACGATCGACGGCACCGGGATCCTGGCCAGGTGTTTCCAGCACGAAACCGATCATCTCGACGGGGTCCTGTTCCTGGACCGGCTGGAGCCGGAGGCCAGGAAGGACGCCATGCGCACGATCCGTCAGTCGCAGTGGTTCGGTACCCCGGAGCCGGCGCAGGCCGGTCCGTTCGGCAGGACGGTGCACTGACATGCGGATCGTCTTCGCCGGTACCCCCGAGCCCGCCGTGCCGTCACTGGCGCGGCTGCTGAAGTCCTCCCGGCACGAGGTGGTCGCGGTCGTGACCAGGCCGGACGCGGTCGCCGGTCGGGGCAGGAAGGTCACCAGGTCGCCGATCGGGCAGCTCGCCGACGAGCACGGCATCGAGGTGCTCACCCCGGCGCGAGCGTCCGACCCGGAGTTCCTGGATCGGCTGCGCGCCCTCGAGCCGGACTGCTGCCCGGTGGTCGCCTACGGTGCGCTGCTGCCGCGACCTGTACTCGACGTGCCGCGGTACGGCTGGGTGAACCTGCACTTCTCCCTGCTGCCCGCGTGGCGTGGCGCTGCGCCCGTGCAGGCGGCGATCGCCGCGGGCGACGACATGACCGGCGCGAGCGCCTTCCTGTTGGAAGAGGGACTCGACACCGGACCGGTGTTCGGGGTGATGACCGAGCGCATCCGCGACACCGACACCGCGGGCGAGCTGCTCGGCCGGCTCGCGGAGGGCGGCGCGGTGCTGCTCGAGTCCGTGCTCGACGGTATCGAGGACGGCGCGACGACGCCGGTGCCCCAGCCGACAGAGGGCGTGTCGCATGCGCCGAAGGTGACCGTCGAATCGGCCCGGATCCGTTGGGATCAGCCGGCGCAGGCGGTCGATCGGCTGGTCCGGTCGGTCACCCCCGCGCCCGGTGCGTGGACGCAGGTGGGGGAGCTGCGGCTCAAGGTCGGCCCGGTGCAGGTCACCGACGAGACCCTGGAACCGGGACAATTCCTGGTCCGTAAGGACGGCTGCTATGTCGGAACCGCGACGACCGCGGTCCGGCTGAGTCAGGTTCAGCCACAAGGTAAGAAGGCCATGGCGGCCGCCGATTGGGCGCGGGGAGCGCGCCTCGAACCCGAGGTGCGTGCACTGTGACCGAATCCCGTAGGCCCGCACGAGGAAAGCGTGATCAGTCGCGCGGCGGCGACAAGCAGGGCGCGAAGGGCGGCCCGAACACCCGGCCGCGCCAGGCAGGCAGGCCCGACACGTCCGCGAGCGGGGTCGATCGGCCCCGGGTCGCGGCCCGCGACGTGCTGCGCGCGGTGCGCGAGCGCGACGCCTACGCAAACCTGGTGCTGCCCGGTCTGCTTCGCGACCGGAAGATGGACGGCCGGGACGCGGCCCTGGCGACCGAGCTCGCCTACGGGGCCTGCCGCGCGCAGGGCCTGTTGGACGCCGTCATCGCCAGCGGCGCGGGACGGCCGATCGACGAGATCGACGGTCCGCTGCTCGACGTGCTGCGCCTCGGCACCTACCAGCTGCTGCGCACCCGGGTCGCCCCGCACGCGGCGGTGGCCACCTCGGTGGATCTGGTCCGCAGCGAATTCGGCGGCGGCAAGGCCGGTTTCGTGAACGCGGTGCTTCGTCGGGTGGCCGAGAAGAGCGAGGAGCAGTGGGTGTCCGAGCTGGCGCCCGATGCGGGCTCGGACCCCGTGGGACACCTGGCTTTCGAGTACGCGCATCCGGTCTGGATCGCGCAGGCGTTCGCCGATGCGCTCGGCCCGGACGCGGGCGAGATCGAGCGGGTGCTGGCGGCGGACGACGCCCGGCCGTCGGTGCACCTGGTGGCGCGACCGGGGGAGATCTCGGCGGAGGAGCTCGCCCTGGTGACCGGTGGCGAGATCGGCCCCTACTCGCCTTACGCGGTGCACCTCGACGGCGGCGACCCCGGTCAGCTCGACGCGGTCCGCGAGGGCCTCGCGGGTGTGCAGGACGAGGGCAGTCAGCTCGTGGCCAGGGCGCTGGCGCTGGCGCCGCTGCTCGGTGCCGATGGTGGACGCTGGCTCGACCTGTGCGCTGGACCGGGCGGCAAGGCGGCGCTTCTCGGCGCCCTCGCCGACATCGAGGGCGCGCGTCTGGACGCCGTCGAGCCGGCGGAGCACCGGGCGGACCTGGTCCGCAAGACGACCAAGGGCCTGCCGGTGGACGTACACGTCGCGGACGGTCGGGAACCCGGCCTGGCTCCCGGATTCGACCGGGTGCTGGTGGACGCGCCGTGCACCGGCCTCGGCGCGCTGCGGCGTCGCCCCGAGGCGCGCTGGCGTCGCCAGCCCACCGATGTTGCTGCGCTGGTCAAGCTGCAGCGCGAGCTCCTGGCGTCGGCGATCTCGCTGGTCCGGCCGGGCGGGGTCGTCCTGTACTCGACGTGTTCCCCGCACCTGTCGGAGACCGTCGGCGTGGTCGCCGACGCGGTCCGTAGGCACGGCGTCGTCGCGCTGGACACCAGGGAACTGGTGCCGGGGGTGCCCGAGCTGGGTGACGGTCCTGGCGTGCAGCTGTGGCCGCACCGGCACGGTACCGACGCGATGTTCATGGCGGCGCTGCGTAAGCCGGAGTAGCCGGGTAGGTCAGCAGCAGTTCGGGTCGAGCACGAGGCGCAGCGCCTCGAGCGAGTCGGCGCGGGCGCGGTAGTAGACGTTCATGCCGCGCCTCGTCGACTCGACCATGCCCGCCTTCTTCAGCTGGGCGAGGTGGTGGCTGGCGGTGGACTCGGTCAGCTCGATGGCCGCGGCGAGGTCGCAGGTGCAGGCCTCGCCGTCGGGGTTGGTGAGCAGGATCGACATCAGCTTGATCCGGGTCGGGTCGGCTAGCGCCTTGAGACGCAGCGCCACGTGCAGCGCGGCCTCGTCCGACATCGGGCCCGCGGCCACCGGGGCGCAGCAGATCGGTGCGGACACATCCAGCAATGGCAGGGCCTTGGGCATGTCCTCCATCATGCCAGCCTGTTGACATATGTCAAAAAGGTGCCATAGTTGTCGGTACCCAATTCGATATATATCTCACTGGAGGTTCTCATGTCCCGCGTACAGCTCGCCCTCAACGTCGACGACCTGACCGAATCGGTCGCGTTCTACTCGAAGCTGTTCAACACCGAACCGGCCAAGCTGCGCGAGGGCTACGCGAACTTCGCCATCGCCGAGCCGCCGCTGAAGCTGGTGCTGCTGCAGAACCCAGGCAAGGGCGGCAGCATCAATCACCTTGGTGTGGAGGTGGAATCGAGCGAGGTCGTGCACGAGGAGATCGCCCGGCTCACCGGCGAGGGCCTGTTCACCGACGAGGAGATCGGCACCACCTGTTGCTTCGCGACCCAGGACAAGGTGTGGGTCACCGGCCCCGCGGGCGAGAAGTGGGAGGTGTACACGGTGCTCGCCGACAGCGAGACCTTCGGCACCGGACCGGCCGCGCTCGAGATCACCGAGGCCTCCGCGCCCGCGGGCGGAGTGTGCTGCGCCTCGACGTCGGCGGACGAAGCCGCGCCCGCGGCCAAGAGCGCCTGCTGCTGACGTTCTCGTCGCTCGCAACCCGCATGATGGTTATCGAGGCGTGAATACCTCGGTCGTCGCCAAGGGAGGCCGCGATGAAGGCGATCATCCACACCCGGTTCGGCGGACCTGAAGTACTCGGGCTGGAGCAGGTCAGGATACCGACGCCCAAGGACAACGAAGTCCTGGTGAAAGTCCACGCGACGACGGTCACAACAGCCGAATGCAAGATGCGCAGGGGCGAGCCGCTCTGGGGTCGGGTCATCCTCGGGCTGCGAAGGCCGAGAAAGAAGATGCGGACCCTGGGCCTGGAGCTTGCCGGAGAGATCGAGACGGTCGGAAAGGACGTGCACCGGTTCAAGCCGGGTGACCAAGTGTTCGGGTTCACCGGCTTCGATATCGGCGCCTACGCCGAGTACAAGTGCCTGCCGGACACCGCCTCGCTCGCACTCAAACCGGTCACCACGACCTATGAAGAGGCCGCCGCCGCAGTCGACGGTGCCACAACCGCACTGTTCTTCCTCCGGGACAAAGCGAAGGTGCGAGCCGGGCAGAAGGTCCTCGTCAACGGCGCCTCTGGCAGCGTCGGCACCTACGCGGTGCAACTGGGCAAGTCCCTTGGCGCTGAGGTCACCGGTGTGTGCGGTCCGAAGAACGTGGAATTGGTGAAGTCGCTTGGCGCCGACAAGGTGATCGACTACACCAAGGAGGATTTCACCGAAAACACTGCGGCATACGACGTCGTATTCGACGCGATAGGTAGGAACTCGTTCGCGCGGTGCAAGGGCTCGCTCACCGAGAATGGGTGCTACCTGCCCACATCGGGGCTGAAAAACCACCTGCTGTCGCTCTGGACCTCGCTCTGGGGCGGCAGGAAGGTCATCACCGGAATGTCGATCCGCAAGAACGACGCGCTGGAGTACGTCAAGAAGCTCATCGAGGCGGATCAGTTGCGGATCGTCATCGACCGAAGTTATCCCCTCGAGCAGATCGGCGAGGCGCACCGGTATGTCGACACCGGGCACAAGAGGGGCAACGTCGTGATCACCGTGGCGCACACGGCGGCCGGTTCCGCCCGGCGACCTCGCCGCGATCTCTGACGGGCACGCACGATTCGGCCGGGTCAGGACACCGTGGCCGGCGCTCCGTCCGCGTGGATGGAGCGCCGGCTCAGCAGCGCCGCGGCGAGGAAGCACAGCGCGCCGAGGAAGGTGCCCAGGTTCGCCCAGAACAGGCTGAGGAGGTCGCCGGTCGTGGGAAGCACGTACGCGCCGACCGCCGACAGCCCGAAGAAGATCGAGCCCACCATGTTGAGCCAGGTGCCGTGCCACGTGCGGGCGCGCCTGTCCCACAGGGTGTGGCGGTCCCGTGTTGCCGCGACGGCGAGTCCGCTGGAAACCAGGAAGCAGACCGAGCCGTAAGCGTCGGGGCGCCAGCCGTCCGACAGGTGTGCGTCGGCGTCCATGACCGTGAGCAGGGCCTCCGTCGTGCTCACGTTGAAGCAGAGCGTGCCTGCGAACTGGATGGCGGCGGCCCACCAGTCAGCCCGGTCCGCGGGGTTCGTGCCGCGCCGAGGCGGCTGCCTGCCGCTGAGGGCGAGCTGGACCAGGGCGGCGAGGGTGAAGAAGATGGCGCCGACGAAGAACGTGAGGTTGGTGGCCACCGCGCCGACCGCCTCGGCGTACTGCGGCACCGCCCCGACGGCGAAGAAGATCGATCCGATGGCGAATCCCCACGCCTCGCGACGGAGGCGGATGATGCTGTCGCGCGTCACGGTACGAGCGTAACTTCCCATACGTCCAAGCCCGGGGATTCCGGCGGGCGCATTCTGAACTCATGCACACCTGGGAAGACGTCGTCGATGTCATCGTTGACAACGACGTAGAGCTGAGATGTCGCGTCGCTGCGGCAGGCCAGAGTGGCGTTCACCCCGTGTGGGCACTAGCCAAGCGGCACGATGGCTATCCGGATGCTGTTGTTGGTAAGGCCGCGGAATCACCCACGGCACTTGAATCGCCCACCGAAACCGCAACGTAGTTGCTGCTGAAGCGCCTCACCGGATGCCGAGCGTCGCGGCCAACACCGCGGAGCGAGGCTGAGGCCAGGTTGTGTTGCCACTCGAGTCTGACGCGAGGCGTGTGGGTAGCGATCGCCAATCATCCGCGTGCACGCCACCTAAGGGGCCCGCTCAAACGTGTGGCTCGGATTCGGGGTTGGGAAGCGCTGCGCTGCGCCCGCCCCGGCTCGCCTGGTACGCCACCCGCCGTGGGGCGGCAAGCCATTCCGGCCACATCCGCAGTTCGGCCGGGAGGTTGATTACCGGGTCGAACGCGGGCTGCTTGCCCTCGGCGACCGCGGTCGGGGAATCCAGCGAGATCCGGCCCGCCGCCTTCGCCTGGCCGCGGGCGGTCGCCAGGGACAGGGTGAAGTGCAGCGGGTCGCCGTCGACTAGCGCCGCGGTCGAGCCCGTCCGTGGCTGCCCGGTGTCGGGCACGGCGAACACCCAGGTGGGCGGCCCGTCTTCGGTGCAATAGGCGGTGACGCTGCTATACCGTGCGCTGGCCCAGCCGCGGGCCGGCCAGAGCACCACCCGCGTGGACAGTTGAGCCGACGCCAGCAGCAAGTCCCATGGGCCGCTGGTCCGGTGCAATCGGATCGCCAGCCCCAATACGTCCGGCAGGCCATCGGGGATGCCGACCCCTCGGGAGAGTCGGGCGGTCACTGGTATCCGGCCTTGAAACGGCCACCAGTGCCCTCCCAGCTCGGCGTGCCCCTGCGCGAGCACTCCATCCGGGTGGAAGACTCGCGCTCGTCGTACCGCCGAGGCGAGTGCGAACGGGGCACCTAGCAATGTATCGAGTTCTCTCATGCCGGGTCGTGTACCCAATCGGCGCGGGATTCAAGCGGGCATGGACCAGAGGATGTGATCCGCTGCCTCAGGCAGGCTCGCTCCAGATTGCGGCCGCCACGGATATCAGCGCGGCGCTCGTTGCGGTCACCTTTGGGCCAGATTCGGTGAGTGGGTCATCAGACAATCCGATGTTCGGGTGGTTACTTCGGCGGGGGCTGGGTAATCCCACGGAGACATTGCTCGATCGGCACACCGACAACGGGAGAAGTCCCCATGTTCTTGCACAACAAGCGGATGATGTACGACGTCCGAGTCGATCAACCCAACCCGGCGTTCGCGAAAATGCTCCTCGAGCAATTCGGCGGCCCGAACGGGGAACTCGCTGCCGCGATGCGGTACTTCACGCAGGGATGGAACGAACCGGACGACCAGCGACGCAGCATGCTGCTCGACATCGCGACCGAGGAACTCTCGCACCTCGAGATGGTGGCGCAGTCCTTGGTCATGCTCCTGAAAGGTTCACCGTCGGAGCTTGTCGACCAGGTCGAGGGCAACTATCTCGGGGACCTGTTGGATGGAAAGATGCCTGACTACGTCAATCTCTCCCTCGGTAGCGGGCTGAACCTTCTGGGCGGTGGTGGACCTCGACTGACCGACTCGATGGGCGCACCTTGGACGGCCGCATATGTCGACACCCTCGGACAACCTGCGGCCGACTTGCGGTCCAACGTTGCCGCCGAGGCGCGGGCGAAGGTCACCTACGAGCGATTGATCAAATGCTCCGACGATGCCGGGGTCAAGGACACCCTCAACTTCCTGATGACACGAGAAATTGCGCACCAGAAGATCTTCGAAGCTGCGCTCGATTCGATCGAAGGCAACTTTCCGCCCGGGAGTCTGGACGGAGACGAGAAACTCGGACACGCCTACATTGCCGGCGACACCGGCAATGGTGAGGGTCCGAGCACAGAGGGATTCGAACTCGCCCAACAGAACAGTTCCTGGGGCTTCGAATTCGACTCCGAGCCCGTCAAGCACGCCTCGAATCAGGACATTCTCTAGCTGGGCTGTGTCGGCAACGACGCCGGCGATCGATGATCCTCGAGGGTCAGCAACGAGTGCCTTCTCAGCTAGAGCTGTTCGAGTTGCATGTCGGCAGCACTCTTGCCGTTCTGGACCCAGGTTGTGTGAAGGAGAGGCTACGTTCGCATCTGCACATGTTGGAGCCGTGAAGGGGTCTCGATGGGCGACGGATCGATGAGAGCGTTTCGTTTGCCTGGCGTGTATCCGCCGCAACGAGACACGTGGCTGCTGGCAGAGGTGCTCTCTCAAGAAGTCCTGACCCCGACGACGCGGGTACTCGATATCTGCGCCGGCACCGGTGCCGTGGGCCTGACCGCATGCCGGGCGGGCGCCGTCCAGGTAACCGCGGTCGACGTGTCACGACGCGCGCTCATCAATGCCTGGATCAACGCCCGGATACACCGATGGCCCCTGCGGTTGCGCCGCGGCGATTTGATCGAGCCCGTCAGGAATGAACTGTTCGACGTGATCGTGGCGAATCCGCCGTATGTGCCGGCGGGCAGCGATCGGCTACCGACCGGCGGGGCCGCACGAGGCTGGGATGCCGGCCGAGACGGGCGGGCGGTATTGGACCGCCTTTGCGTCCAGGGACCCGAGGTACTTGCCGACGGCGGCCGCCTGTTCATCGTCCAGTCCGCCCTGAGCGGGGTGGAGAAGACCATCGCAATGCTCGAGGAGCAGGGGTTGCGTGCTGAGGTGGTCCGCCGCACCGAACTTCCATTCGGCCCTGTTCTCTCGGGCCGTCGGGCGATGCTGGTGGCGCGGGGCGTCATCCGCCCAGATCAATGCATCGAGGAACTCGCTGTCATCAAGGCGTCGAGAATGTAGCCAATCTTGAGGCTGTGACTGATGATCATTCGACGAGTTAGCTCGGGTCACGCAGTGAGCTGACTCCGGCGGCCCAGCAGCTCATCATGTGGTCGGCGACCAGGGCATCTAATGCCAGGCACGCCGCGGCGCCGAACAGCACGCCCTCCGCCCTCTCCGGATGCTGGCGAATCAGACCACCAGCGAGATCGCGGACCGCGATCTGCTCGTGCACCGAATCGGCTTCCACATGCTCGTCGAAGAACAATGTCGCCGCTCGCCCGAACCCGAGCCTCCGGAGCCCAATGCTGTAGAGCTTGCTCGGCACCGAGGACGTCGTCTCGACCGCACACAGGTGTCCCACCAGCTCACCGAGACATCTGCGATGCAGCCCGAAGAGCGACAATGCGTTCAAGGACGCGAGCGTGACCGCCGGAACCACCATCAGATACTGCGCGTAGCTGTCGTCCATCCCCACAGCACGCAATGTTTGCGCGAACAGCGCAGAGTGCATGCGTTCCGGGCGGCCGCCGCCGTACTCGTCGTCCTGTATCTCGACCAGCGCCGCCTTGGGCGCCCCCGACAGGCGGGGAATGCCGAAGGTGTGGACGTCAGCCTCACGGAGCTGATAAAGCGATCGATGGGCGAGTAGTTCCCGGAACTGTTCGAGAGTGGCTTTGTGTGCCATGTATCGAGAGAGCCCCGGGCCGGTGTCGGCAGCTGCCATCTTCCACAGCGTGGCCTCGATCTTGTTGCGATCGAAGGTCGGCGGCTTCACCATGTCACGCAGTCCGCGCTCGAAGGGGTGCTCGAGTGCAGTCCGGGCCGCGAGGAGGTCGAGGTCCCACTCCCAGCTGTCGTTCACCCCCGACAGTCCCTGCAGGTGAAGCTCGTAGAGCAACGTCAGAGTCAGTTGGATGTCCTCGCTGCACAGCACCGCGGCTGGCTCGGTGTGGACCGCCGCACGTTGAGCTGACTCCCGGAAATCTGCCACAGCCGAATGGCCCGAGAGCACCTCGAGCATCTGCGCGCTCAACGGTCCCCGGGACGGCGGCAACGGCATAGACCGGGACTGAGGTAACTCTGCGGCAGATGTACGTGAGCTGCTCGCATGCACAGAACTAGGCATGGGGTGTAGAGAGGACACATGGACTCCGTTCCTGAACCCGACGCGGCCCCGCTAGGCGAGCCCGCTGTCACCATCACTGTCTGCCCCGGTGGCCCTTTGCTTGTTCGTGGACCAGTGCAACTCCTCGATGCCGACGGTAATCCTGTTCCCCGTCATCGCAAGGCCATCGCGTTGTGTCGATGCGGTCGCAGCGGTCTGGCACCGTTCTGCGACGGATCGCATAAGCACCGGATACCGGTGCGATCCCGCACAAAAGACTAGGTCGGTGGGGCGGAATGGCGGCTGAGCCTGAGCCGAGGCCGATGTGGAAGTCCGGCTCGGCCAGGTAAGTGACTTGTCGATTCTGCCTTGGTGCGTGGATCCGTGGTGCTGAGTGGGTCAGGCATCCTGGCCCGCATCGAGTTGCTGGAAGTCCCCGAACGTGATTCGCGTGGGAATCGGTCCGTCCCTGACCGGCCGTGGGTTGCAGGACGAAGCCGACGTGATCGCCGAAAGGGAGGCGGTCGAGGATGCGGCCGATGAACCACGAGGGTGCGTGAGACAACGTTCGTTCGCGTTGAACCGCGGCTATGTACACCATTCATCGGCGGTGGTAGAACGAAAGTGGTTGAGTCCACAGCCTCGGAGCACCCTCTTACACGAGAGCCCGCCACGCACCAGCTTCGGTATGTGAGCACCGACTTCTGCCACCCTCGGGTCGCTCGTGCAGGGAGGTTCGTCGACTCCCCGGAGGTCAACATCATGCCCAGGTCACCCACCCAGTCCGGTCGCCCGGGACCCCGCCATCCAGCAGATCGGAAAGCGCACCCCCAGGACCACAGCATCGATGCGAGCGTCATGAGGATCGCGGGCCCATTGGACGCAGCATCGCTGCCTGAGTTCGTCGCCCAGCTCGACGCCGGAATCCGTGGGTCGAGACCCAGCCTTGTGGTGGACCTGTCCAAGGTGACGTTCCTGTCTGTTTCCGGGATCGAGGCGCTTGCAGCGGCGCGCTGGCGGGCCGGCTGCGACGGCGTGGACCTGCTCCTGGTCGGAGGTCCTCACTGTGTTGAGCGCGCTTTGGACGTCACCGGTGCTCGGCAACGGTTCCTCATGTTCACTTCCCTCCAGCTAGCGGTTGAGGAATCCCGCAGCATGCCGTCGCCGCTCGGGTCGGTGTCAGCTTCGGATCGAAGTTTGCCGACCACCGCCGAGGGGTAGTCGCCGTTTTCTCGTCTCGAACCTGATCGCGCGGCCATCCCGATCATGAACGGCCGTCACTCCACGGTCGGCGAAGTTTCGCCCGGCCCCGCGGGCACCTTGGTGGTCACATTTTGGTGTACCGGGCCATGGCGAAGTTATACAGGCCGTAGGTGATGAGCCCGAGACCCGCAACGACGACGAGCACGGGCCCGAAGGGTTGGCTCAGAAGCGATTTCAGCGCGCCGTCGAGTCCGGTCGCTCGGTTCGGATCCGACACGATCGCGGCCACGACGACTAGCACCCCCACCTCGGCGAGAACGAGTCCCTTCGCGACGTAACCGGCGATACCCAGTGTTCTCACGACATTGCTGGGCGCGCCGTGGAGGTCCTCGAGGAAGTTCTGGCTCGCGCCCTTGTAGACGTGATATCCGCCGACCGCCACGATCACCAGCCCGGCCGCCACGAGGGCGACGGTGCCTGCCGTGGATTGCATCATGTGCGCACTGATTCCCGCGTCCTGCTGCCCGGTGGACTTTCCGCGCCCGCGCGCGAATCCCAAGGTGGAGTAGGCGAATGCGAGGTAGACGACCGCCAGGGCGAAGGCCTTGCCGCGGTCAAAGACCTCGGACATGGGGCCTTGGTCTTTCGGATCGGTCGAACGTCCGAATATCGTTTCGGCAAGACGCCAGAGCGCCATCGCCGCGAACGCGACGGTGGCTACCCACAGCGCGAGCACACCGCCCGGCTTGCTCGCCAACTCGGCCAGCGCACCGGACTGGTCGGCCGCGCCGCCCCCGCCGAGGGCGAGCCTGATGGCGATGTAGCCGATGATGAGGTGGACGAGGCCGCTGGTGACGTATCCCGCGCGGGCGAACCGCTCGAAGACACTATTCTGCGCTACCCGTTCCGCGGAGTCAGTGACGCTATCGCTCACGGCGGCGATCCTCCCGGTGTCGACCGGACGTCGGATCCGGATCGGTCCTCGGCCCGTGACACGCCGGATTGACGGGCCGGACCGACACCCGTTCGGTGTCCTCGGTCGAGTCTGGATGTTGGCGTTCTTCGTCGTCGGACGTCGCCCCGGAGCTCCTGGGCGTGGCGGACGAGCCTGTGGGATCGGTCGTGGTCCTCGATCGCGCCAGATCGTCGCCCGGCGCCTTCCGACGCGCCTGGCGAGGGCATGCCACGCGAGCCTGGTTCGCCTCGCTCGGACTGTCGTTCACTGAACTCTCGCCCCCGCCCGCTCGTGCTCGTCGGCCCACGAGCGGGCGTCAACATTGGGTCAGGTCAGTCCTTGAAGGCGTCCTTGACCTTCTCGCCGGCCTGCTTAAGGTTGCCTTTGGCTTGGTCCTTGCGGCCCTCGGCCTCAGTGTCCTTGTCGCCGGTGGCCTCTCCGACCTTCTCTTTGGCCTTTCCTGCCACTTCTTCGGCCTTGTTCTTCGCCTTGTCGACGGCGCCCATTGTGTCTCCTTTGCAATCGTTGATCTTGCCGCGGGTTCGCGGACAGTGAGCCGCGTGGAACGCGGCCAGGGTCTGGATACCCAATCCCGCCGATGTCTAACGGTTCTCGGCGGGATTCGTTGTCATTGCTCGTCGGCGGCATCGTGGTGATGCAAGTGGCTCGAAGCCGTCCCGGCGGCGTGTTTCGCAGAGTCCGCCAGGTTCTGCGCCGCGTGCCGCGTTGCGTCAGCGGCCTGCGACTCGGCGGCCCGGTCGAGAATCTCGTGTGCCTTGCCGGGCAGGTCAATCTTCTGCAGCCGTTCTCTGGCCTCGGGGACGTGCTCCTTGACAGCCTGGGTGACGGTGTGGCCGGCCTCGACTGCAACGAGTCCCGCCCGCCTGCTTCCGTCGACGATCGCACCGATGGCGGCTCCCGTGGCGGCGCCGATGATCATTCCTATCCACAGATTGCGCATGACGTAGGTATGCCCGTTCAGGTGCGAGCGCAAACGCCGGCGACGGTGACCGCCCGTTGCTCCATCCGCGGCGCGGCTGGGTTTGCCCCTCCGGATTCGGTGGTCGGTTGGGGCGCAGGACGCCTACGCCCGGTCGGCTGAAACATCTCGTTGCGGACCTCGGCGACCTCGGTCACGTCCATCCCGAGTTCGGACGAGATTTCACCCGCCAACGGTGCCATGCCCAGCCGCTGAGGAAGCGTCGCGACCGTCATCTTTTATCTCGAGACGGTGGTTCTTCATCCGCCGCGGCGCCCCTCTTATCGAACTCGACCGTTGTGAGGAACTCGTTTGCTTGCGCGCCGAGCGGTGCGTGCGTGACGGAAATCGAATCGGTCAGGACCCGCAGTACGTGCCAACCGAAGCCGTCCTCACGAGGGCGTCGCCCCGTGCGCGTGATCGTGGACACTCGCATGTGCAGCACCCCACCGCTCAATTCGTAGCGGCAGATCAGTTTCGCGTCGACCACTGCATCCTTGATAAGTTCCGAGCACACCTCGTCCACCGCCAGCTTGACGTCGGAAACCTCATCGAGGTTGAACTCGCCCGACACGGCGATGGTTTCGGGCACCGCGCGCAGCACCGGCAGCTGCGCGAAGTCGGCGGACACGCGCAGTTCGACCGGCGCGCCCAGCGTTGCGCTCACCTCCGGCAGTCGTTCGTTGTCATGAGCACTCCGTTGCGTCGTCGCTTTGATCTCGTCGTCACTCCGAAATCCCGGCCCCGCCCGATGAGCCGAAGGCTACCCACAGCGGTGACATTCCAACCCTCCGACGTCTCACTCTCGGGCCTTGCTCCGAGTGCCGTAGCTGCACAACTGGTGGGTGAGTGCCCCTCCGCGAAGAGCATGTATCCGATCAGTGCGGGCCCCAGGCCCTGGTCGAACAGGGTCTGCAGAAGTACCTGCGTATGGGGTCCGCAATCGCGGTTCGGAGGCCGGTGGCTTGGGTATCCGCGAGGGCGGCCGAAAGGTCTCCGTCGTCCCGGAGGGGCAAACGAGGAGGTTCGGTGATGTCACGGTCTCGGCTCGCGAGTGCCCTTCCTGTCCAGAAGGCTGCTCTCGTGTTCGCGTTGGTGTTCGTGACTGTCGGGTTGCTCGGTTTTGTGCCGGGCGTGACGACCGACTACGCCATGCTCGCCCTGGCCCATGATTCGCACGCTGAACTGTTCGGCGTGTTCGAGGTCTCGGTCCTGAACAACGTCGTGCATCTGGTGTTCGGCGTGGTCGGTGTCGCTTCGTGCCGATGGGTCGGCGCATCCGCGCTCTTCCTGGTGCTCGGGGGAATCATCAATCTGTTGTTCTGGGTCTACGGCCTGATTGTCGACGAAGAGTCAGGGGCGGACTTCTTGCCCACCAACCCGGCCGACTACTGGCTCCATTTCGGGCTGGGTCTGGCGATGATCGCCGTCTTCTTCGCGACGCCGCGCCTCGGCACCACGGCCGCAACCGATCCGCATCTTCCGCATTCTCCGGTCGAGTGACCGGGGCCCGTTATTTGCGCCAAACCCAGCGCGAGCATCGCCGACGTCACCGCAGCTGGGTACACACAACTGCGGATCGCGCGGTCGGCGTGGAGAGACCTCCACGCCATGCCACGCCGTCTGGCTCCTCAGGGGGTGCGCTTGCCGCCCATCGGTGGTGAAACGGGCGGTTCCGCCGCCGGAGTTGGGGTCGCAGCTTCTTCCAGCGGCGCTCCGGCGGCGGAGGCGGTGATCGCGCTCGTGTCAGCGCCGTCAGCGCCGTGGTGGGTAGCCTTCTTCGCCAGGGCACCGACCTTCTGCTGCAGCTTCGGGGCCTTATCCTTCACGGTCTCCGTTGCGCCGCTCACCTTCTCCTTCACGGCGGGGTTGTGCCAAAGTTCGACGGACTGATCCCTCATCTTCTCGTAGGTTTGCCTGCCAGCCCGGGTTCCCAGAACGAAGCCCACGGCCGCCCCCGCTGCGAAGAACAACGTTTTCACCATGACATCTCCCGATTGTTGTGTGAGACGGGCGGTCAGCCGGATCGTCGTCAGAACGCCCTGCTACGGCTATGCCCGCAGGCAGCCGAGTGCAAACCGCCGAAACGGGCGGTTGAGAAAGCAGCAGTTCAGAGTGCCGAGGGGACGTGTTCAGGGGAGATGCATCACCTTCCCTGCAAGGGCGAAGAGGAGCGGGCAAGCCTCACGGTGGGGATGCCCAGCGGAAGGAGGATGACCGTCACCGGGAGGCTTGTCTGGCACGTGGTGACGTCCGCACAAATTGCGGGAGTATCAGCGACCTCAGCAGGTCACAATCAGCCGACCGCAAACCACCGATGTGTTTCACGAGGAATCAGCGAAGAGCAGGCTGCGGATTTCGCCCATCCACACGGGCCCGGGCCTCGGAAGACCGGGCCGTTGGCGTGTTGAAACCGCACCGTCAATGTGAGGGGTTTGGTCCAGGCGTCAGGGGGAACCCGAAGGTTGAGGCCCTCCGGTGGGGGGCAATCGACCTGCGGCCCCTCGGGATGAACCACCCGATGGGGGCAGTCACGACATCGCACACTGGCGCCGCACAGATGCGAACAACCCTCGGCCCCCGCGCCCGCGCGGGCCGATCACCCAACAGAGAAGAAGTACCGCCATGAGCATCGGGAAGAAGCTTCGGCACAAGGCTGAAACCGCAGAGGGTGCAGCCAAGAAGACGGTCGGTAAGGCTCTCGGAAACGAACGCATGGAAGCAGAGGGGCGCGCAGACCAGGCCAAGGGCAACACCAAGCAAACCGGAGACAAGCTCAAGCAAGCGGGACAGAAGATCAAGCACGCCTTCAAACACTGACCCGCGCTCACACCGTTCGATACCCCATCCCCGGTCCCTCTCCCGAATCAGGTCGTCATCATGTTCATTCTCGGAATCATCCTCGCCATCGTCGGCGCGGTTGCCAGCATTCCCGTCCTGTTGTACATCGGGGTCGCCCTTATCGTCATCGGCGTGGTGCTCGAGATCATGGGCATGACCGGCCACGCTGTGGCGGGCCGACGCCACTACTACTGACCCAGTAGTCCGAGTTGTAGTTCACCGGACCCGACCGCGCCGCGACGTTCGAGGTGGGGGTAAAGGACCGGAATCTGGAGCAGACGCATGGCGATCTCCGACATCAAGGAATACGCGCACCTCACCGCTGACGACGTCGAGGCGCTGCGCGCCGAACTGGACAGTATCCGGCAAGACGTCACTGAGTCGCTCGGCGAGAAGGACGCCAGATATATCCGCCGCACCATCGCCTTCCAACGGCTGCTCGATACGGCGGCCCGGTTGGTGATCCACGGTAGTAGGTCGCCGGCGGGGTGGATTCTCGGGGCGACGGCGCTCGGTGTGGCCAAGAGTGTGGAGAACATGGAGATCGGCCACAATGTCTGTCACGGGCAGTGGGACTGGATGAACGACCCGGAAATCCACTCCAGCACCTGGGAATGGGACATGGTCGGGCTGTCGTCGCACTGGCGTTACTCCCACAACTACCGCCACCATGTGTTCAGCAACGTTGTCGGGATGGACGATGACCTCGGCTACGGCGTCATCAGGATCACCCGCGACCAGCCATGGAAGCTGGACAATCTGTTGCAACCGGTGCGAAACCTGTTCTTGGCGGTGACATTCGAATGGGGCATCGCCCTGCACGACCTGTATTCCGAACAGGCCCGCGCCGACACAGACGCCGAGAAATCGGCGCATCGCAGAGCATTGATTGGGAAGATCGCCCGACAGACGGGAAAGGACTACCTGCTCATCCCCGCCCTCCGCGGACGCCGCTGGCGACGAACCCTCACGGCTAACCTGACCGCTAACCTGCTGCGGAATGTGTGGGCGTACGTGGTGATCTTCTGCGGGCACTTTCCCGACGGAGCCGAGAAATTCACCCTCACTGAACTCGAGGACGAGAGCCGGGCGGAATGGTATCTGCGTCAGATGCTCGGCGCGGCGAACTTCCACGCCGGCCCGGTGTTGGCGTTCCTGAGCGGCAACCTCTGCTACCAGATCGAACATCACCTGTTTCCCGACCTCCCCAGCAACCGCTACGCGGGGATCTCCACCAAGGTGCGCGCCTTGTGCGAAAAGTACGACCTGCCGTACACCACCGGGTCGCTGGCACGGCAATACCTTCTGACGCTGCGGACCATCCATAAACTCGCCCTGCCCGACCGATTCCTGCGTGCGACCTCCGATGATGCGCCGGAAACGGCCTCCGAACTGAAATTCCGCCCATCGTTCCCGGTGCCCGCTGACGTCAACACCGAGCGACGGGTGGGACTGCGCACCGCCCTACGCAACGCGCCCGCCGGGACGAGGCGCCATCGGTAGACAGGATCCGGGCATAGAACGTAATGGCGCGGTGGGCGGTGCCGCGGAACTCAGTGATGCCGATTGCCGCGCCTGCACCGCGGGCAACGGCCCAATGCCCGGAACGACCGCGGTGACCCCGTGCCCCTGATCCTGAGCGGTAGGCACCGGGCAACGTAGAGGGACTGCCAGTAGCCAGGTGGTCGATCAGCCACCGGTGACGCCGCGTTGGGGCGCCTCGTGTATGCCGGGTTCCTGCGCCGAATTGGGTTTCCGAGGATCGCCCTGCGGGTAACTGCTGTTTATGGGTGCACGAGTTGGAACAAGCGGCCGGACACCGGTCACGTCGCACCGAGACGGCACGGTCGGCAACGCCAAGACCGCCGATGGTGACAGCCTGAATGCGACCGCAAGAACCACGCCGACAGCCCGGCCATCCAAGACGGCGAAAAGGCCTGCGGCGTCCACCACAACAGGCACCGGGCGTCTGCCACGCAGGCGACCGACGGCCACGCGGGCGACCACAGCCACCTCACGACGCAGCCCACGGCGGGCTGAACCCACATCGCAACGTAAGCGAACACACGACGCCGGCGACTCGACGTCGGGCACGCCCCGGCGTCAGCGTCCCGACCGCACCACGCCCTCCGGGCGTGCGCCGGAGCGGACCACCACCGCGAAGCCGGCGGCCCGCAAGCGTCCTGGAGGCGAGGGGTCCCGCGCGTCCGCGCAGCGGCAGTCCACGTCACCGAGTCGCACACGACGACCGGACCCGTCAGCGAAGGAGACCGAACGCGGGGGGCCTGCCGACACCACACGGAGTTGGGTGCCGCGGCCGGTCGAGTCCGCCGTCGAGTGGCTGAATACCCAAATTCACCGGCTTCTGGAGAGCATGCGAGATCGCAGCGCCGGGGTGACGAAAAAGTTCCAGCAGAAGATCCGGGAGTGGGTGGAAACCCTCGTCGAGGAGGTCGCACACGGCGGGGCGGGCATGAAAGCCGGACTCGAAGCCCTCAGGGCCGCCCTGACGGGTAAGAATCCTGTGTGGGCCGCGATCAAAGGTCTGGTGTCCGGGTTGAGCGGCAAGGCCAAGATCGCCCTGATTCTGCTCCTGGTCCTCGGAGTCCTTCTCGGGCCGGTGCTCCTCGTGGTCCTGCTGCTGGCCCTTCTTGCCATGGTGATCGTGGCGGCGGTGCGATCCGCGGCAGGCTGACCTGACCTGACCTGACCTGATCGATCGGTGCGCGGGGCCGATTCGTGAGAAGGCGGCTCGCAGACTCCTCGGCATTGCGCAACCTGTGATCACGAGCGAGGTCCTTGCTCGACGATGTTGGCCGAAAATGTGTTGTGGCGGTGGTTGAGCGTTGCCGGGTTGGGGTAGTCCGACACTGCACACGCCGACCGCGCACGGTCTTGCGACACATCACCGAAGGCCGCGACGCGCTGCCGAAGTCAGCGTGGGGTGCGTGGCGACTACTCGGGTAAAAGGGGTTCGACGATGAAGACCAAAGGTCAGGTGGCTGTGGCTGTCGGCGCGGGATATCTACTGGGCCGGACACGCAGAATGAAGATGGCGATGATGCTCGCGGCCGCGGGCGCAACCGGACGCTTCCCCGGAGGACCGCGAGATTTGCTGGAACGCGGCACGAAAATGCTGGCGCACTCCCCGGAGCTCGCGAAGATCGGCGACACGGTCCGAGGAGAATTGGTGAACGCAGCGAAGGCAGCGGCGGTCACTGCTGCCAGCCAGCGCATCGACTCGCTGAGCAACCGGCTCCAATCGGGTGGCCAGGTGGTCACGGGAACCGTCAGTGACGTCACGGACACTGTCGATGATGTCACCAAAGTGGGGAGATTCGGGCGCAAGAAGCGCGCTCGTTCGCGGGCCGACGAGGAGGCCACTGCCGACGAACAGCCGGAGAACGACTACGCGGACGAAGAAGACGAGGCCGACGACTACGAGGAGCCTGACGACGACGAGGTCGACGAGGAACCGACCCCACCCAAACGCCCTGCGGCGCGCCGCAGGAGGACAAGCGGCAGCACCCGGCCCACCAGCAAGTCGGGGACCACGAAGTCCGACGAAGACCGCGATGACGATGACGAAGCGGCTCCTGCCCGCAAACACAGGACTCGGGCCAAGGCCACGACGGACTCTGCGCCCGTCCGACGGGCACGGAGGTGATGGCGATGACGAACGCCACAAACAAGCTACGAGAGGCCGGACCAGGCGACGGGAACGGCTCGTCGAGCGTGCTGCAGGACGCGGTGCAGAGGTTGTTCGGCACTGTCGCGGACAAAGCGCTGTCCTCGGTCTCGGACAAGGTGCTGAACACCTCCGGTCGGCTCACTGAGTACGCCGAGGGCGGCGGCGGAGGTTTGCTCGCCGCGGTCACCGGTTCCGAGAAACTGGCCGAGGGCCAATCGCCGCTCAAAGCCGCACTCAATGGGGGCTGGGAGGGCACCAAGAACAAGGTCAAGGACAAGGTCAAGGACAAGGTCTCCGACGTCAAGGACGCGGTCACCGGCGGCCGCAATGGCGATGACGACGGTGGCAAGGGGAAGGGCAAGGGCAAGAAACTCAAGATCACCAACATCGTCGAATCGATCGACGTCGGTGTCCCCGTGCAACTCGCGTACGACCAATGGACGCAGTTCGCCGACTTCCCGTCATTCATGAAGAAGCTCGAACTGGTCGAGCAGGTCTCCGACGAAAAGCTGCAATGGAAGGCGCAGGTCTTCTGGTCGCACCGCACCTGGGAATCGATGATCATCGAGCAGGTCCCCGCCGAACGGATCGTCTGGCGTTCGAAGGGCGCCAAGGGATACGTCGACGGCGCCGTGACGTTCCACGAGCTGACTCCCGATCTCACCCGCATCCTCGTCGTGCTCGAGTATCACCCGCAGGGCTTCTTCGAAAAGACGGGAAACATTTGGCGAGCCCAGGGTCGGCGAATGCGATTGGAGCTGAAGAACTTCCAACGTCATGTCATGACAAGTACGGTTCTACATCCCGACGACGTCGAGGGCTGGCCCGGGGAAATCCGGGACGGTGAGGTGGTCGAGCCAGAGCAGGACGAGTACGAAATGGACACGGACGAGGACGCAGTCGAAGAGGACGAGGGCGCCGCTGAGGAGGACGAGGCGCCGCCGCCGAAACGCCGAGGCCGCCCGCGCAAGACCGCGGCCGCGCAGTCCGCCGGCTCAAAGCAAGGAGCCTCCCGATGACCACCGGTGGGCCCAGCTCGAGCAGCCTCGCCGACGTCATCGACACCATCCTCGACAAAGGCATGGTCATCGACGCGTACGTGCGGGTCTCGCTGGTCGGCATCGAGCTGCTGACGATCGACGCCCGCGTCGTCGTCGCCAGCGTCGACACGTATCTGCGATTCGCGGAGGCGGTGAACCGGCTCGAGATCGGCAGCGAGCCCAATGGCCTGACGGATCTGGTGGGGTCCGTGACCGAAGGCGGTGCCAGGTCGAAAACCAGGGGCGCGCTCGAGGCCGCCGGCGACAAACTCGGCGATCTCCTCGGCGGCGGAGACGAGGAATCCGAAGGCGAGCGAGTGCCGCGTAAATCCAGCCGAGAGGACACGTGATGTCCGCGTCCAACAAGGCCACCGATGCGTCTGCGGAGCCGCACCCCACCGGCATCTACGTCTACGGCATCGTGCCCGCGGACGTGGCGACCGAAGACGGCGCCGTCGGGGTCGACGACTCGCCGGTGATCACCATCAGACACGGCGACATCGCGGCGCTGGTCAGTGATATATCGGTGGACCGGCCGCTCGGTGAACCCGCGGACCTCCAGGCCCACGCACGCCTGCTGGACGGAACCGCACGGGTGGCACCGGTGCTTCCCCTGCGCTTCGGTGCGGTCCTGACCGACACCGACGCGGTGAAGGACGAATTACTCACCGCGCACGCCGACGAGTTCGCCGCCGCCATGGAGCAACTCGAGGGTAAAGCGCAGTTCGTCGTGAAGGGCCGATACGTCGAACAGGCCCTTCTGTGGGAAGTGATCGGTGAGAACGAGCAGGCCAGCGCACTGAGGGAGACGATCCGCGACCAGCCGGAGGCCGCCACCCGCGACGCGCGGATGGCCCTCGGCGAAATCGTGGCCAACGCCATCGTCGCGAAACGCGAGGACGACACCCGCACGGTGGTTGATGCACTCGACTCGCTGGCCGACTCGGTCAAAGTCCGCGAACCCACCCATGAAGAGGATGCCGCACACGTTGCGGTCCTCGTCGAGGTCGCCCGGCAGGACGAGCTCGAGCACGCGGTGGGAGCGTTGGCGGAGCAGTGGGACGGCAGGGTTGAGATGCGTCTACTCGGACCGCTTGCCGCCTATGACTTCGTGATGACCCAGCCCCCGGAGGGCTGAGGCGATGGGACTGCTGTCGTTCATTGTCACGCTGCCACTGGCGCCGGTGCGTGGAGTGGTCTCGCTCGCCGAGTTGATCCAGCGACAGGTCGAGGAGGAACTGCACGACCCCGCCACCGCCCGCCGCGAGCTCGAGGAGTTGGAAGATGCCCGCGCGGCGGGAGAAATCTCCACCGAGGCGGAAGAGCAAGCGCAGCAGGCCATCCTGGACCGGATGACCGCGGCAGACCCGGCCACCACCGCGGAGAAGGAGTGAGGAGGTCATGGAGCAGAAGGAGCCACCGGACATGTCGGCTCACGAAATCGGCGCCCTCGCGCTGAGGGACATCACCGAGCTCACGGGAAAGAAACCGCTCGGTGCGACGTCGGTGATGCCGACCGACGACGGGTGGACCGTCGAAGTCGAAGTTGTCGAGGATCGGCGCGTCCCTTCCTCGACGGACATGCTCGCCCTGTACGAGGTGGTGTTGGATCTGGACGGAGAGTTGCTGTCCTACCGCAGAACCCGCCGCTACAGCCGCGGTGCTGGTGACAGCGCGGGGGGGCAGCGATGACCCTCTCCCCGCGCGACAACTACGACCGCCTCCCGCAGAGCCCCGGTGCGGGGCTGGCCGGCGGACACCAGTCGACGAACCTCGGGGACATCCTCGAGCGGGTGCTGGACAAGGGTCTCGTCATTGCCGGCGACATCCAGGTCAATCTCCTCGACATCGAGCTGCTGACGATCAAGGTGCGGTTGGTCATCGCCTCGCTGGAGACGGCGAGGGAGGTGGGGATCAACTGGTGGGAGAACGATCCCTGGTTGACCGGCAAGAGCAGCGACCTCGAGCTTGAGAACCGAAAGCTCAAGGAGAAGATCGCTGCCCTCGAGTCCGACCGGTCGGTGCGTCTCGAGGTGGAGTCAGGTACGCCGATCGAGGTGGAGGGTAACCGGCGAGGCGAAGACGATGACGATGAGCGATAGTGACGGCGTGTGGCTGTATGGCATCGCGTCCGAGGGCGTCGACGATGCACAACTGGCCGGGGTGACCGGTGTGGCCGGCGAATCGGTCCGGTCGGTGACATCGGCCGGCTTGGTCGCGGTGGTGGGCTCGGTGAGTCTGAGTGAGTTCGGGGAGGGCCCGCTGCAGCGCAACCTCGAGGACCTCGACTGGCTTGCGGCGACCGCGCGAGCCCACGACGGTGTGGTGGCTGCCGTCCTGCGCTGTGGGCCCACGATTCCGCTGCGCCTAGCCACTCTGTACCTCGACGATGATCGGATTCGCGCCCTTCTCGACGAACGGCAGCAAGATTTCGCTGCCGCACTCAGGCAGGTCACCGGGCGAAGCGAATGGGGAGTCAAGGCCTACGGTGACGCGAAATTGCTCGCGCAGCCACCCGCCGAGGAGCCCGGCTCGCAGGGCGGACGCGGGAAAGGGACTGCGTACCTGCTGCGCAGGCGAGCGGAGTTGACGGCGCAACAGGACATCGAGCGCAGGGCGGCCGCCCATGCGCAGGAGATCCATTCCGCCCTCGGTCATCATGCCGTCGACTGCCGGCGCCAGCAGGTGACCGATCCGGTGATCACCGGTAAACGCGCCTGGATGATCTTCAACGGTACCTACCTGGTGGACGACAAGCTCGCCGACGAATTCGCTTCGGTCGTCGCGGCACTCGATACCGAGCATCAGGGTGTGGCACTGGAACTGACCGGACCGTGGCCTCCGTACTCCTTCTCGGGGATCGATCAGGCGAACCCATGAGCGACACGGCCCCCCCGGTCCCAGCGGACGACACTCGCCGTATCGCTCTGGTCGATCTGCTCGACCGGGTGCTGGGCGGCGGAGTCGTCATCACCGGCGAGGTCACGCTGTCGCTGGCGGACGTGGACATGGTGCGGATCTCGCTGCGCACCCTCATCGCGTCGGTCAGCGCACTGGAGCTTGCCCCGGATGCGCCGGACACCACCGATGACTGATCCAGGAAGCCAGCCCGAATCGGTCGAGCTGAATGCCCTGACCGGAGAGGGACACCGTGTTCTGCCGCAACGCATCGACGCGGACCCCGAATCGGTCGAGCGCGGCCTGGTCACCCTGGTTCTCACGCTCGTCGAATTGTTGCGTCAGCTGATGGAGCGGCAGGCACTGCGCAGGGTCGAGCACGGAGATCTCAGCGACGAGCAGATCGAGCGGATCGGGACGACACTGATGCTCCTCGAGGAACGCATGGCCGAACTGCGGGAACATTTCGGGTTGGCCCCCGAGGATCTCAACATCGACCTCGGGCCGCTGGGTCCGCTGTTGCCTCCGTGACGCCACTGACCGGCATAGGCATCAGCCGCCGCCATGCGGGCCTTGGCTTCCGCTTTTATCGCCATGCGCACCACGTCTACGGCTTCACCCGGGTCGCGCAGGGCACGGCGCTGCCACACGGCGCCGTTGCCGAGCTCGAGCTGGCGGCGCAGCAGGGTATGAACTCGGTGTCACTCGCCGAGTTCGTCCAGGTCGACCTGGAACGGGTGGATCGGCAACAGCTGATCGAACTCGTGGCCGAGGCCTGGCGGATCCGGTCATCGGCGAGGTTGCGCAAGCGCCAGGGTGAGGAGGGTTCGCGCACCAACTAGGCTGGCGACTTGTGGCTCACCCGATGATCGCTCCGTCCATTCTTTCCGCAGACTTCGCCCGGCTCGCCGAGGAGGCCGCCGCCGTGGCCGGTTCCGACTGGCTGCACGTCGATGTCATGGATGCGCACTTCGTGCCGAACCTGACGCTCGGGCTCCCGGTCGTGCAGAGCCTGCTCAAGGCGACCGACATCCCGCTCGACTGCCACCTGATGATCGACAACCCCGGCCGCTGGGCGCCGCCGTACGCGGAGGCGGGCGCACACAACGTCACCTTCCACGCCGAGGCCACCGACGATCCGATCGCCGTCGCGCGCGACATCAGGGCGGCGGGCGCGAAGGCGGGCCTCAGCGTCAAGCCCGGCACCCCGATCGAGCCCTACCTGGAGATCCTCAAGGAGTTCGACACCCTGCTCGTGATGAGCGTCGAGCCCGGCTTCGGTGGGCAGTCCTTCATGGCCGAGGTGCTGAGCAAGGCGCGCGCCGTGCGCAAGTTGGTCGATTCGGGTGAGCTGACCCTGCTGGTCGAGATCGACGGCGGGATCAACACCGACACCGTCGAGGCGGCCGCGGAGGCGGGCGTCGACTGCTTCGTCGCAGGCTCGGCCGTCTACGGGGCCTCGGACCCGGCTGAGGCCGTTCGCGCGCTGCGCGCGCAGGCCGCGTCGGCCTCGCCGCACCTGACCCTGGCCCACTAACGTGCCCGGTCCCCGTCGCGCCCCCGGGGCGGAGCCGACCGCGTCCGAGGCGGCGGCATTGCGGCTCGCCGTCGATGCCGCCGAGCGGGTGCGCGGGACCACCAGCCCCAATCCGCCGGTCGGCGCGGTGATCCTCGACGAGACCGGAGCGGTCGTCGGCGTCGGGGCGACCAGCCCGGTCGGCGGACCGCACGCCGAGGTGATGGCGCTGCGCGTCGCGGGCAGCCGGGCAAGGGGCGGCACCGCGGTGGTCACCCTCGAGCCGTGCAACCATCAGGGCCGGACCGGCCCGTGCGCGCTCGCCCTGATCGAGGCGGGGGTGTCCCGGGTGCTGTTCGCGGTGGACGATCCCCATCCGCAGGCCGCGGGCGGTGCGCAGACCCTGCGATCGGCGGGGATCGACGTGCTGCCCGGTTTCGGTGCCCAGGACGTCGAACTCGGGCCGCTGCGCGCGTGGCTGCACCGCCAACGCACCGGCCGATCCCATGTCACCTGGAAGTTCGCCGCGAGCCTCGACGGACGCAGCGCGGCGGCCGACGGCACCAGCCAGTGGATCACCGGCCCCGAGGCAAGGGCGCGGGTACACGGGGAGCGCGCCAAGCTGGACGCCATCGTGGTCGGCACAGGCACCGTCCTCGCCGACGACCCGTGGCTGACCGCCCGCAATCCGGACGGCAGCCTCGCCGGTCACCAGCCGGTGCGAGTGGTGGTGGGGGAGCGCGAGATCCCGGCCTCGGCCCGGGTGCTCGACGACGCGGCGCCGACCCTGGTGCTGCGGACCCGCAACCCCCGCGAGGTGGTCGCGGCGCTGGCCGATCTGCCCGATGTCCTGCTCGAGGGCGGACCCCGTCTGGCCGGGGCGTTCCTCGAGGCGGGATTGGTGGACCGGATCCTGGCGTTCCTCTCACCGGTACTCCTCGGCGCGGGGGCGGCCGCCGTAGAGGATGCTGGGGTCACGAACATCGCGCAGGCACTCCGGTTCCACCGGGAGTCCGTCGAGACGCTCGGGCCGGATCTGCTGCTGAGCCTGACGCCCGGCGACGGCGGTGTGCGAGCCGAGGACGAGAATGAACAGAACAGCACCAACAACTGAGGAGCGGACTGAAGTGTTCACCGGGATCGTCGAAGAACTGGGTGAGATCGTCGGCAAGGAGGACCTGGCCGATGCCGCCCGCTTCATCGTGCGTGGCGCGCTGGTGACCTCCGATGCCGGGCACGGCGACTCGATCGCGGTCAACGGCGTCTGCCTGACCGTGGTGGAGGTGCTCGGCGGCGACTCATTCACCGCCGACGTGATGGCGGAGACGCTGAACCGCTCCAGCCTCGGCGCGTTGGATGTGGGCAGCCGGGTGAACCTGGAGCGGGCCGCGGCGCTGAACAGCCGCCTCGGCGGCCACCTGGTGCAGGGACACGTCGACGCCACCGGGTCCGTCATCAGCCGGTCTCCGTCGGAGAACTGGGAGGTCGTCCGGATCTCGCTGCCCGACACGATCGCCCGCTACGTGGTGGAGAAGGGCTCGATCACCGTCGACGGCGTCTCGCTGACGGTGTCCGCCCTGGGACGGGGCGAGGACGGTGGCGAGTTCTTCGAGATCTCGCTGATCCCCACCACCCTCGAGATGACCACCCTCGGCGGTGCCGCCCCCGGCACGCCGGTGAACCTGGAGGTGGACGTGATCGCGAAGTACGTCGAGCGTCTGCAGACCGCCGGCCGGTAGCCGAATTTCGGGCCCGAGGAGTCGGGGTCGTACTGTTGAGGTGCACTTACGGGTGCACGGAGAGCTATTCATGACTTTGATGGAGCGCACCACGTGACCAGGTTCGACAGTATCGAGCGCGCAGTCGCCGATATCGCCGCAGGCAAGGCCGTCGTCGTCGTCGATGACGAGGACCGCGAGAACGAGGGCGACCTCATCTTCGCCGCCGAGAAGGCGACCCCGGAGCTGGTGGCCTTCATGGTCCGCTACACCTCCGGTTACCTCTGCGTCCCGCTCGACGGCGACGACTGCGACCGGCTCGGCCTGCCGCCGATGTTCTCCAGCAACCAGGACAAGCACGGCACCGCGTACACGGTGACGGTCGACGCCAAGGAAGGCATCGGCACCGGCATCTCGGCCTCCGACCGCGCCGCCACGATGCGCCTGCTCGCCGACCCGGACTCGGGCGCGAGCGACTTCACCCGTCCCGGCCACGTGGTGCCCTTACGCGCCAAGGAGGGCGGCGTGCTGCGCAGGCCCGGCCACACCGAGGCGGCCGTAGACCTGGCCCGGATGGCTGACCTGCGTCCCGCCGGCGTCATCTGCGAGATCGTCAGCCAGAAGGACGAGGGCCACATGGCCCAGACCGACGAGCTCCGGGTCTTCGCCGACGATCACAACCTGGCCATGATCTCGATCGCGGATCTCATCGCCTGGCGCCGCAAGCACGAGAAGCACGTGGTGCGGATCGCCGAGGCGCGGATCCCGACCAACCACGGCGAGTTCAAGGCCGTCGGCTACCAGAGCATCTACGACGAGGTCGAGCACGTGGCCCTCGTGCGCGGCGACCTGGCGGGTCCGGACGGCGACGGCAGCGACGTGCTGGTCCGCGTGCACTCGGAGTGCCTGACCGGAGACGTGTTCGGCTCGCTGCGGTGCGACTGCGGCCCGCAGCTCGACGCTGCGCTCGACATGGTCGCCCAGGAGGGTCGCGGCGTCGTCCTGTACATGCGCGGTCACGAGGGCCGGGGCATCGGCCTCATGCACAAGCTGCAGGCGTACCAGCTGCAGGACGCGGGATCCGACACCGTCGACGCGAACCTGGAACTCGGGCTGCCCGCGGATGCCCGCGACTACGGCATCGGCGCGCAGATCCTCGTCGATCTCGGCATCTCTTCCATGCGGCTGCTGACGAACAACCCGGCCAAGCGGGTCGGGCTGGACGGCTACGGCCTGCAGATCACCGAGCGGGTCCCGATGCCGTTGCGCGCCAACGCCGAGAACCTCACCTACCTGCGCACCAAGCGGGACCGGATGGGGCACGACCTGATCGGTCTCGACGACTTCGAGACCGGGGGCGCGGTATGAGCGGCGAGGGGCTGCCACAGCTCCAGCTCGACGAGGCGAAGGACCTCAAGCTCGCAATCGTTGCCGGGCAGTGGCACGCCGAGATCTCCGAGGCCCTCATCGCGGGCGCGCAGCGGGTGGCCGAGCAGGCCCAGCTCGAGGACGTCACGCTCGTCCGCGTCGCCGGTGCCATCGAGCTGCCGGTGGTGGCGCAGGCGCTGGCCCGCACCCACGACGCGGTGGTCGCGCTCGGCGTCGTGATCCGCGGCGGCACGCCGCATTTCGAGTACGTCTGCGACGCAGTCACCGCCGGCCTCACCCGGGTCTCCCTGGACGAGAGCACCCCGGTCGGCAACGGGGTGCTCACCACCGACACCGAGCAGCAGGCGAGGGATCGCTCCGGCCTCCCCGGCTCCGTCGAGGACAAGGGCGGTCAGGCCTGTGCCGCCGCGCTCGACACCGCGGTGACGCTCCGTCACCTGCGTCAGCCCTGGACCGAGCAGTCGTTCCGATGAGCGCGTGGGAGATGGACGTACGGTCCAAGCGGTCCGCCCGCTACGCGATGGCGGTCGCGGCCGTGTTCGTGCTGGTGTTCGTCGTGCTCGCGGTGCTGTTGCGCAGCTCGGCGACGGGTGTGTACTTCCGGCTGATCGATCAGCTCGCGATGGTCGGCATCGGCGGGATCCTCGCCGGCGGCGCGCTGCTGCTGACCCGCCCGCGGCTGCGCGCCAACGCCAGTGGCGTCTCGGTGCGCAATGCGTTCACCGAGCGGTTCGTCGAGTGGGATCTGGTGCGCGGCCTGACCTTCCCGGACGGGGCGGCCTGGGCGCGGATCGAGCTGCCCGACGACGAGTACATCCCGGCGATGGCGATCCAGGCGAACGACCGCGAGTACGCCGTGAACGCGGTCAGGAAGTTCCGCGAACTCGAATCGAAATACGCGCAGGCGGACGCCGAATAGATGGGCCGTGCGGGGGAACTGGGCAAGCCGTCCTGAATCTCCGCGTTTCGTGACACGATTGACCGCGCCATGATCGCTCCACCACAGAGGAGACGAACAATGTCGGTCGCGAAAGTTCTTGAGATTTCAGCTAGTTCCACCGTGAGTTCGGACGATGCGGTCAAGCAGGGCATCGCGAAGGCCGCGGAGACTGTGCACGGCATCACGGCCGCATGGGTGCAGGACACCCAGGTGGTCGTCGAGAACAGCAAGGTCACCGAGTGGCGCGTCAACCTGAAGATCACGTTCGTGCTCGAGTAGGCGCCCCGGCTCGACCACCGCGGCCCGACGTGCCAAGAGCGCGTCGGGCCGTTCTCGTATCCGAAAAGGTGTGTCCCATCCCACGTCCGGATCGGCCCGAGTTCACGCGGCCGTGACCTTTTGGTACGTCCAGCCCACTAATGTGGATCGGGTCGAGTACTTCGAATTCGAGACCGCTCGAATCGGGTGCCCGACTCAATTGCATTGGAGGTCCAGTGGAAATCCTCCTCGTCCTCGCATGCGGCCCGATCATCATGGCCGCCATCTACGTCGCGATCAGCGCGGTCTATTTCGTCGAGCTCCGCCGGCTCGACCGCGCAAGCGCCGGAATGACCGCCTCACCCCAGCCGTCCGGGTGTCAGCCGTCCCAGCGGCTGGCCGACCTCCGTCGGGCCGACGGTCGCCGCGCCCCCGCGGGGCGTGGCAACCACCCGCACGCGCCGAGTCAGCGCAAGCTGGTCTCCACCTCCGCGTAAGTCGCTGCGCCCCGGGCACTTCGACGGGCCTGTAGTAGAGGCCCGCCTCTATCCGACGACGTCGCCGGTCACCGCGCCCTCCCGGCGCGGGTCCGCGCCGCCGATCCAGCCCTCGTCGTGACGCCCCAGCACGCTCAGCCCACTCGATTGCGGTTCCGTCGAAACCTGGTGGCCCATCTCGGTCAACGCCCGCACCAGTGGGTCCGTGGCGCCGTTGTCGGCCGCTTCGATATTGGGGTGCTCGCCGCCGACGTTCGTCCTCGGTGTGTTCGCCGCGCCGAAATCGACCATGGACACGGCCTGTTGCGGATCGAGTTCCCAGTCGAGCATGCCGACCAGCGTCTTGACCACGAACTGGATGATCACCGATCCACCGGGGGACCCCACGGCCAGCAGAACCTCGCCGCGGTGCCCGTTGCCCCGCTCGAACACCAGGGTCGGGGCCATCGAACTGCGCGGCCGCTTTCCCGGCTCCACCCGGTTGGCGAGCGGCGAACCGTCCGGCGCGGTCGGCTGCGCGGAGAAGTCGGTCAACTGGTTGTTGAGCAGGAAGCCGTCGACCATGTGGAAGGAGCCGAACGCCGACTCGATGGTGGTGGTCATGGCCGCGACGTTGCCGTACCGGTCGGCCACCGTGATCTGGCTGGTGCCGTGGTCGTTGCCCGGCTGCGTACCCATGGCGACCGGGCCGAAGTCGCCGGGCTCGGCGGTGCCCATGCTCCGGCGCGGGTCGATCAGCGCCGAACGGCCGCGCAGGTAATCCGGATCGATCAGGGTGTCGGGGGAGTTGCCCGGCAGCGGCACGAAGTCCGAGTCGGCGACGTACTTGTCCCGGTCCGCGTAGGCCAGTCGCTCCGCCTCGGCGATCAGGTGCACGCCCGTGGCATCGGGTTCGCCGCCGTCCGCGTCGAGCGCCGTCGGCCGGTACGCCGACAGGTCGAAGTTGCTCAGGATCCCCAGCGTGGCGGCCACCGCGGTGCCGCCGGACGACGGGCTCGGCATCCCGCACACCTCGCGCCCTCGGTAGTCCGTACACAGCGCGGTGCGCTTCTTGGCCTGGTATCCGGCGAGGTCCGCGGTGGTCATCGCGCCGGGGGTGCGACCTCCGCTCGGGTCGTCGGTCGCCGCCACTATCGCCTCGGCAATGGGCCCCGCGTAGAACGCGTCGGCACCCTCCGCGGCGATCACCCCCAACGTCTTCGCCATCGCCGGGTTCGTCAACACGGTGCCCTCCGGTTTCGGTGACCCGTTCGGATTGAGGAAGTACGTCCGCGCGTTCTCGTCGACGGCGAGGTCGCTGGCCGAGCCCGCGATCGAGCTCGCCATCCGGGGACTGATCTCGACCCCGTTGTCCGCGAGCTCGATCGCGGGCTCGAACAGGGTGTCCCATGGCTGCTTTCCGTGCTCGCGATGGCTCATCTCCAGCATGCGCAGCACCCCGGGAACGCCGATCGAGCGGCCGCTCGCCCGCGCCGAGGGTGCCGGCTCGGTCCGGTTGGTGTCGTCGATGAAGCGCAGGTAGTTCTCGGTGGCGGCCATCGGTGCGGTCTCACGTCCGTCGTAGGCGTCGACGGTCCCGGTCGCCGCGTCGTGGTACAGCAGGAAGGCCCCGCCGCCGATGCCAGACGACTGCGGCTCGACCAGGCCGAGCACGGTCTGCGCAGCGATCAGGGCGTCCGCGGCGGTGCCGCCGTCGTCGAGTACCCGGCAGGCTGCCTCGGTGGCGACGGGGTTCGCGGTGGACACCGCGAACCTGGCCGTCGTGACCGGCGTCATCCCGGCGCGGTATCCGGTGGCGATCTCCGGATGGGTGGACAGGTTCGCGCTGGTGGGCGGCTGGGTCAGGGGTGCGGCGGCGATGGGGGTGCCGTTAGCCGCGATGGTGCACGGGCCGGCCGCGCCGTCGTCGGTGGCGGAGCATCCGACCGCCAGGGCCAGGGTCAGGACCGTCGCGGTCGCCGCCGCGAGACGCATCGCGTCGCCTGTGCTCACACCGATCACCCCAGAACGAGTGGCCTACGTGCCCCGGCTTCCGACGCTAGCAGGCGAACGGGCCCCTCGGTGCGGCTGTCCTGGGTGGTCGGTGGGGACGACTAGCCTGGTGTTGTGCCCGATCCAGCCACCTATCGCCCCGCCCCGGGAACCATTCCGGTGGCGCCCGGCGTCTACAAGTTTCGCGATCCCCACGGCCGGGTCATCTACGTCGGCAAGGCGAAGAGCCTGCGGAGCCGGTTGAGCTCCTATTTCGCGGACGTCGCGTCCCTGCATCCGCGCACCCGGCAGATGGTCACCACCGCGGGCAGCGTGGAGTGGACCGTGGTCGGCACCGAGGTCGAGGCGCTGCAGCTCGAGTACAACTGGATCAAGGAATTCGATCCACGCTTCAACGTCCGCTACCGGGACGACAAGACCTATCCGGTGCTGGCGGTGACCCTGAACGAGGAGTATCCGCGGCTTTTCGTGTACCGCGGGCCGCGCCGCAAGGGTGTGCGGTACTTCGGTCCGTACGCGCACGCCTGGGCGATCCGCGAGACGCTCGATCTGCTGCTCCGGGTGTTCCCGGCCCGCACCTGCTCGGCCGGTGTGTTCAAGCGGCACAACCAGATCGGCAGGCCCTGCCTGCTCGGCTACATCGATAAATGCTCGGCCCCGTGCATCGGTCGGGTCAGCGCCGATGAGCATCGGCGCATCGTCGAGGATTTCTGCGACTTCCTGTCCGGGCGCACCGACAAGCTGGTGCGCGAGCTCGAGGCGAAGATGCTGCGCGCTTCCGACGATCTGGACTTCGAGAGCGCAGCGCGGCTGCGCGACGATCTCGGGGCGCTGCGCAAGGCGCTGGAGAAGCAGGCCGTGGTGCTCGGCGACGGGACCGACGCCGACGTGGTGGCCTTCGCGGCCGACGAGCTCGAGGCCGCGGTCCAGGTGTTCCATGTCCGGGGCGGCCGGGTGCGCGGTCAGCGCGGCTGGGTGGTCGAGCGGTCCGGGGAGAGTGGATCCGAGGACCTGGTCGAACAGTTCCTGACCCAGTTCTACGGCGAACAGGCCGCGATGACCGATCAGCCCGGGCTGACCGCGGACAAGACGACGGTGGTGCCGCGCGAGGTGCTGGTTCCGGAGTTGCCGCCGAACGCCGAGGAACTCCAGGTCTGGCTCAGTGGCCTGCGGGGGTCGGCGGTGACCCTGCGGGTGCCGCAGCGCGGCGACAAGAAGGCCCTCGCCGAAACGGTGCAGCGCAACGCCCAGGAGTCGCTCGCGCAGCACAAGCTCCGCAGGGCGGGCGATCTCACGTCCAGATCGGCGGCGCTGCAAGGGATTCAGGAAGCGCTCGACCTCGACCAGGCGCCGCTGCGGATCGAGTGCGTGGACATCAGTCATGTCCAGGGCACCGACGTGGTCGCCTCGTTGGTGGTCTTCGAGGACGGCCTGCCCCGCAAGTCCGACTACCGGCACTACTCGATCAAAGAGGCTGCGGGGGAAGGGCGTTCGGATGACGTGGCCAGCATCGCCGAGGTCACGCGTCGACGTTTCCTGCGGCACGCAGCGGACGTGGCCGGTTCGGACGCTGCCGCCCCGGCGGACGCGGGCGACGGGGGAGACCAGGCGCCCGAAGCGGCCCTCGACCCGCAGACCGGTAGGCCGCGGCGGTTCGCCTATCCGCCGAACCTGTTCGTCGTCGACGGTGGCGCCCCACAGGTTGCGGCGGCAGCGGCCGTCCTCGACGAATTGGGGATCACCGATGTCGCCGTCGTCGGCCTCGCGAAGCGGCTCGAGGAGGTCTGGGTGCCGGGCGACGAGGACCCGGTGATCCTGCCGCGCACCAGTGAATCGCTGTACCTGCTGCAGCGGGTCCGCGACGAGGCGCACCGATTCGCGATCACCTTCCATCGGAGCAAGCGTTCGCGCCGGATGACGGCCTCGGCACTCGACTCTGTCCGTGGGCTCGGCGAGGCCAGGCGTACCGCGCTGGTCACCCATTTCGGGTCGGTGGCCAAGCTCAAGCAGGCGAGCGTGGAGGAGATCATCGAGGTGCCCGGTATCGGGGTCACCACCGCGAAGGCGGTGCTGGTCGCGCTCGGGGCCGAACCCGATCCGGCACAAGCCGCGACATCAATGGGCGCGGATGACCCGGTGGTGGACGCCGCGGTGGGGGATGATGGTCCCAGCGTGACCGCCACGACGGCGGGTGCGGGTGAGTTCGGGGGCTCCGACCAGCACGGAAACGGACTGAGGAGGGCGGGAGTCGAGTGAGTGATGCGACCGGGCAGGGGGAGTCGGACATGGAGGTGGCACTGGTCACCGGCCTGTCCGGCGCCGGAATGAGTACCGCGGCGAACGTGCTCGAGGACCTCGGGTGGTACGTCGCGGACAACCTGCCGCCCGAACTGATCTCCCGGATGGTCGACCTCGGCCTCGAACCCGGATCGCGGATCCCCAAGCTCGCCGTCGTGATCGATGTCCGGAGTCGCCGGTTCACCGGCGACCTCGTCTCGGTCATCAAAGAGGTGGAATCGAAGGCGACGCGGACCAGGGTGCTGTTCCTCGAGGCGACCGATCAGGTGCTGGTCCGACGGTTCGAGCAGGTCCGGCGCAGCCACCCGCTGCAGCAGGACGGCGTCGACGGCACCCTGATCGAGGGGATCGAGGCCGAGCGGGTGCAGCTCGCACCGGTCAAGGCCGACGCGGACCTGGTGATCGACACCTCGTCGCTGTCGGTGCACGAGCTGCGGCAGAAGATCGAGTCCGCGTTCGGCGGCGAGACGACCGGGGCGATCGCGATCACCGTGCAGTCCTTCGGTTTCAAATACGGGCTGCCGATGGATGCGGATCTCGTGTGCGACGTGCGATTCCTGCCGAATCCGCACTGGATCCCGGAACTGCGCGAACACACCGGGCGGGACGCGGCGGTGAGCGACTACGTGCTCTCCCAGGACGGTGCCAGGGACTACCTGGACACCTACCGGCATTTGTTGGAGTTGACGACCAACGGATACCGTCGGGAAGGCAAGCGTTACATGACAATTGCGGTGGGGTGCACCGGCGGGAAACATCGGAGTGTGGCAATGACTGAGGCCCTTGCGGGCATGTTGGAGCGGGAGCAGGGTGTGACCGTCAAGGTCGTGCACCGGGACTTGGGGCGCGAATGACGTCCGACTCCTTCCCGGAGGTTCCCGCCGGCCCCACGATCGTTGCCCTCGGCGGCGGTCACGGTCTCTACGCCACCCTCGGTGCCGCGAGGCGAGTGAGCTCCGACGTCACCGCGGTCGTGACGGTCGCCGACGACGGCGGTTCCTCGGGTCGACTGCGGTCCGAACTCGGCGTGATCCCGCCCGGCGACCTGCGGATGGCGCTGGCCGCGTTGGCGGCGGACACGCCCGAGGTGCAGACCTGGACGGCGACGCTGCAGCACCGTTTCGGCGGCACCGGCGCGCTCGCGGGTCACTCGGTCGGCAACCTCATCCTGGCCGGGCTGAGCGAGGTGATGGGCGGCACCGTCGCCGCCCTCGACGAGATGGGCCGGGTGCTCGGCATCCACGGTCGCGTGCTGCCGATGTCCCCGATCGCGCTCGACATCGAGGCCGACGTGGTGGGCCTGGAGTCCGACCCCCGGGTCAGTCGGTGCATCCGCGGGCAGGTGGCCGTCGCCACCACTCCCGGGAAGGTGCGGCGCGTGCGGCTGCTGCCGCCGGATCCGCCCGCCTGCCCCGAGGCGGTCGCCGCCATCGAGCAGGCCGACTTGGTCCTGCTCGGTCCCGGATCCTGGTTCTCCAGCGTCATCCCGCACGTGCTCGTGCCCGAGCTGGTGCAGGCCCTGATGGAGACCAGGGCGCGCAAGACGCTGATCCTGAACCTGGTGGCCGAGCCGGGCGAGACGACGGGTTTCTCCGCGGAGCGGCATCTGCACGTACTGTCCCAGCATGCGCCCGAGCTGACGGTCGACGACATCATCGTCGACTCGGCATCGGTGCCCGAGGGCAGCGAACGTGACTATCTTCACCGGGCCGCCCAGCTCCTGGGGGCCGAACTGACCTACGCCGACGTTGCGGACAACGGCGGTGCCACACACCACGCGGGCAAGCTCGCCGCGGTCCTCGACCGCCTCGCGGTGCCGAAGGAACGCCAGACAACCCCCGGAAGGGAGACCACTTCGTGGCAATGACAGCGGAGGTCAAGGACGAGCTGAGCCGGCTTGCGGTGACCCAGGTCTCCGCCCGCAAGGCCGAGGTCTCGTCCCTGCTTCGGTTCGCGGGCGGGCTGCACATCGTCGGTGGGCGCGTGGTGGTCGAGGCGGAGGTGGACCTCGGCAACACCGCTCGCCGGCTCCGCCGGGAGATCTTCGACCTGTACGGCTACTCCTCGGACGTGCACGTACTCGGCGCGGGCGGGCTGCGCAAGAGCTCCCGCTACATCGTGCGGGTGGCGAAGGAGGGCGAGGCCCTCGCCCGCCAGACGGGTCTGCTGGACCTGCGTGGCCGTCCGGTGCGCGGGCTGCCCGCCCAGGTCGTCGGAGGCAGCGTCGTCGACTCGGAGGCGGCGTGGCGGGGTGCGTTCCTCGCGCACGGTTCGCTGACCGAGCCCGGTCGTTCCTCGGCGCTGGAGATCAGCTGCCCCGGGCCGGAGGCGGCGCTCGCACTGGTCGGCGCGGCCCGCAGGCTCGGTGTCGCGGCCAAGGCCAGGGAGGTCCGCGGCACGGATCGGGTCGTCGTGCGCGACGGCGAGGCGATCGGCGCGCTGCTCACCCGGATGGGCGCCCAGGACACGAGGCTGACCTGGGAGGAGCGCCGGATGCGCCGGGAGGTCCGGGCCACGGCGAACCGGCTGGCGAACTTCGACGATGCGAACCTGCGGCGTTCGGCGCGGGCCGCGGTCGCCGCGGCGGCGCGGGTCGAGCGGGCCCTGGAGATCCTCGGTGACGACGTGCCCGATCATCTTGCCGCCGCGGGCAGCCTTCGGGTGCAGCACCGGCAGGCCTCGCTGGAGGAGCTCGGTCAGCTGGCCGATCCGCCGATGACGAAGGACGCGGTCGCGGGCCGGATCCGTCGCCTGCTGTCGATGGCGGACCGCAAGGCGAAGGACACGGGTATCCCGGACACGGAGTCCGCGGTGACCGCGGACCTGCTGGACGAGGCGTAGCGCAGCGGAGCCGACCATCGGTACCGAGGCGTAGCGCGACGGGTGTATCGAGGTTCACCTCGGGCGCAGTGGGTGATCCATCCCACTGGGCCACCTGTCTTTGCGTCCCGCGCGGAGCACTAGTGTGGGGCACACATCTGATCGATGAACACTGAGAATGGTCAAAGGAGCGAATTGTGACTGTCCGGGTAGGCGTGAACGGCTTCGGTCGTATCGGACGTAACTTCTTCAGGGCGGTCGATGCGCAGAAGGCGCTCGGCACCACCGACATCGAGATCGTGGCGGTCAACGACCTGACCGACAACGCGACCCTCGCCCACCTGCTCAAGTACGACTCGATCCTGGGCCGTCTGCCGTACGACGTCTCCCTCGACGGTGACGACACCATCGTCGTCGGCGATCAGCGGATCAAGGCGCTTGCGCACCGCGGCCCGCTGGACGAGCTGCCCTGGGGCGACCTGGGCGTCGACGTGGTCGTCGAGTCCACCGGCATCTTCACCGATGCGGCCAAGGCCAAGGGTCACCTCGAGGCCGGCGCCAAGAAGGTCATCATCTCCGCGCCCGCCAAGGGCGAGGACATCACCATCGTGATGGGCGTCAACGACGACAAGTACGACGGCAGCCAGAACATCATCTCCAACGCCTCGTGCACCACCAACTGCCTCGGCCCGATCGCCAAGGTCCTCGATGACGAGTTCGGCATCGTCAAGGGTCTGATGACGACGATCCACGCGTATACGCAGGACCAGAACCTGCAGGACGCCCCGCACAGCGACCTGCGTCGCGCCCGCGCGGCCGCCCTGAACATCGTTCCCACCGGCACCGGTGCGGCCAAGGCCATCGGCCTGGTCCTCCCGCAGCTGCTCGGCAAGCTCGACGGCTACGCGCTGCGGGTTCCGATCCCCACCGGCTCGGTCACCGACCTCACCGCGAACCTGCGCAAGTCGGCCACCGCCGACGAGATCAACGCCGCGATGAAGGCTGCCGCCGAGGGCCCCCTCAAGGGCATCCTCAAGTACACCGACGCGCCGATCGTGTCCTCGGACATCGTCACCGACCCGCACTCGTCGATCTTCGACTCGGGCCTGACCAAGGTGATCGACGACCAGGTCAAGATCGTCTCCTGGTACGACAACGAGTGGGGCTACTCCAACCGTCTGGCGGACCTCATCGGTCTCGTCGCGAAGTCCCTCTGATCCACGTGGCTGTTCAGACACTGAAGGATCTGCTGGACGCCGGGGTCGCGGGCCGCACCGTGCTGGTGCGCTCGGACCTCAACGTCCCGCTGGACAACGGCACCATCACCGACCCGGGCCGCATCATCGCGTCCGCGCCGACGATCCGCACGCTGGCCGAGGCCGGCGCCAAGGTCATCGTGATGGCGCACCTGGGCCGCCCGAAGGGCGAGCCCGACGCGGCGCTGTCGCTGGCCCCGGTCGCGGCCCGGCTCGGCGAGGAGCTCGGACGCAACGTGCAGCTGGCCGGCGATGTCGTCGGGCAGGATGCGCTTGCCCGTTCCGAGGGACTCACCGACGGCGACGTGCTCCTGCTGGAGAACATCCGCTTCGATCCCCGTGAGACCAGCAAGGACGACGCCGAGCGGGAAGCCCTCGCCAAGGCGCTCGTGGAGCTGGTCGACGGCGACGGCGCGTTCGTCTCCGACGGATTCGGTGTGGTGCACCGCAAGCAGGCGTCGGTCTACGACGTGGCGAAGCTGCTGCCGCACTACGCGGGCGCCCTGGTCGCCACCGAGGTCGAGGTGCTGCAGAAGCTGACCGAGGACTCCGAGCGGCCGTACGCGGTTGTGCTCGGCGGCTCGAAGGTCTCCGACAAGCTGGCCGTGATCGAGGCGTTGGCCACCAAGGCCGACACCCTGGTCATCGGCGGCGGCATGTTCTACACCTTCCTCGCCGCGCAGGGGGTGTCCGTCGGTAACTCGCTGTGCGAGGAGTCGATGATCGACACCTGCAAGTCGCTGCTCGAGCGGTACGCCGACGTCATCCACATCCCGCAGGACGTGGTGATCGCCGACTCGTTCTCCGCCGACGCGGAGTCGAAGACGGTGTCGGTGCTCGAGATCCCGGACGGCTGGATGGGCCTGGACATCGGACCGGAGTCGGTGGAGCGCTTCGCGGCGATCCTGTCCGGCGCCAAGACGGTGTTCTGGAACGGGCCGATGGGCGTGTTCGAGTTCGAGAAGTTCTCGGCAGGCACCAAGGGTGTCGCCGAGGCGATCATCGGGGCCACCGGCAGGGGTGCGTTCAGCGTCGTCGGCGGCGGCGATTCCGCGGCCGCGGTGCGGCTGCTCGGCCTGCCCGAGGACGGCTTCTCGCACATCTCGACCGGCGGCGGCGCGTCCCTGGAGTACCTCGAGGGCAAGTCCCTTCCGGGCATCGAAGCGCTGGAGGGCTGAGCGATGGCACGTAAGCCGCTCATCGCGGGCAACTGGAAGATGAACCTCAACCACTTCGAGGCCATCGCCCTGGTGCAGAAGATCGCGTTCTCGCTGCCCGCGAAGTACTTCGACAAGGTCGACGTGACGGTGATCCCGCCGTTCACGGACATCCGCAGCGTGCAGACGCTGGTCGAGGGCGACAAGCTCCTGCTCACCTACGGTGCGCAGGATGTCTCCGCGCACGATTCCGGCGCGTACACCGGTGAGATCAGCGGTGCCATGCTGGCCAAGCTGGGCTGCACCTTCGCGGTGGTGGGCCACTCGGAGCGTCGCACCCTGCACGGGGAGTCGAACGAGACGGTGCTCGCCAAGACCAAGGCAGCGCTGAAGAACGGCCTGACCCCCATCGTGTGCATCGGTGAGGGCCTGGAGATCCGCGAGGCAGGAAACCAGGTGGAGTACAACCTGGAGCAGCTGCGTGGATCCCTCGCCGGGCTTTCCGCGGACGAGATCGCCAAGGTCGTCGTCGCGTACGAGCCGGTGTGGGCCATCGGCACCGGCCGGGTGGCGACTCCGGCGGATGCGCAGGAGGTCTGCAAGGCGGTTCGCGGCGAGCTCGCGACGCTGGCGTCGGCCGAGGTCGCGGCGGGCGTTCGCGTCCTCTACGGCGGCTCGGTGAACGCGAAGAACGTCGGCGAGATCGTCGGCCAGTCGGACGTGGACGGTGCCCTCGTTGGCGGCGCCTCGCTCAAGGCTGACGAGTTCGCGACGCTCTCGGCGATCGCTGCGGGCGGTCCGCTGCCGTGAACGGCACAGTGATGCTGCCCTGATCGGGGCGGCATTGATCTGCTGCACAATTCAACGCCGGTGGGCGCGTGGTCTTCGGATCGCGCGCCCACCGGCGTTTCATGTGTCGAGAGGTAACATGTAGTTCAGTCGACAAGAGGAGCGTCCGGTGAAGTTCGAGGAGATCCCCACGGTCAAGAAGATCGGGATCCAGGTGCTGAAGGCGCATCAGTGGGTCTACGAGCGCACGAACGGTCGGATCGGCCACCGGATCCTCGGCGTGCCATGCCTGCTGCTGGACACCGTCGGCGCGAAGACCGGGCAGGCGCGGGTCAACAGCCTCACCTATGTGCAGGACGGCCGGGACTACGTGGTGGTGGCCTCCAACGGCGGCGCACCGCGATCGCCCGGCTGGTACTTCAACCTGCGGGCACGTCCGGACGCCTCGGTCCGGGTCGGCACAACCACGGTTCCGGTCACCGCCCGCCTGATCGGGCCGGACGACGCGGACTACGCGCGGCTGTTCGCCGCCGCCGACGCGAACAATGGCGGCCGCTACAGCGGCTACCAGCGGCACACCGACCGCCCGATCCCGCTGGTCGTGCTCGCACCGCGGTAGGGAACGCAGAACGCCGGTGGGCGCGTGGCTTCGAGCCGCGCGCCCACCGGCGTTTCGCGTGGGTCACATCAGCGGAGCAGCTTGGCCTTCAGCTTGCCGATGGTGGCCTGATCCAGGCCGAGGCCGTCGGTCAGGTACTTGTCGACGGTGCCGTAGTCCGCCTTGACCTGGTCCAGGCCGGCCTGCAGGTAGCTGGCCTCGACGCCGAACAGCGGATCGAAGAGCTTGGCGACCTCTTCGCCCTTGGTGGCGACGATGTAGGCGCGCGTCTTGGCGGCCCATTCCTTGTTGTACTCGTTGGTGAGCAGGTAGTCGCTCATGATGGTCGCGTCGTTGACGCCTGCGATGCTCTGCAGCAGCATCGAGGTCCAGCCGGTGCGGTCCTTGCCCGCGGTGCAGTGATAGACCTGTGCGCCGGGGGTGTTCGCCAGCTCGGTGAGCAGCTGCTTGAAGCCGTCCTTCTCGTTCGCTCCGGTGACGAACGCCTGGTTCATCTGCCGCATCATGTTGCGGGCGTCCTCGGGGGTCTTGATCAGGCCGACCATGTCGTTGATGTTGCCGGACAGGATCGGGATGCGGACGTACTCGGCGCCGGCGGGCACGCGATCGGCCTTGTCGTGGACCTCCTGGTCCGAGCGCAGGTCGTAGACCGCCGAGAGCTTCAGGCCCTCGAGGGTGGTCAGGTCGGCGTCGTTCGGCACGATCGCGTCGGCGCGGTAGAAGACACCCTTGTTGAGGTTCTTTCCGTTGGCGCCCGCGTAGCCGGCGCCGGTGCCCGCGACGTCGCGGAAGTTGGGCACGCTGGCGAGCCGGGGGGCGTCCGGTGCGGTCTGGCCCGCGCCGACGCTACCGAGGCCGGCGGACCCGGAGTTGAGCAGTTCGGCGAGCGCCGGGGGAAGGACCGGGTCGGCCTGCGCGAGCCCGGCGCCGCTGAAACCGGCGAGCAGCACTCCGCTCGTCACCAGCAGAGATCCTGCGATCCTGGAACCGTGTCGAGACATGAAGAACCTTCCGATCGGATGTGTGAGGTCTGTCGGGAGGCGAAGGTAGTCACGTGGGCGATCCGCTGTCTCGAATGACGGCCGTTCCTCCCGCTCAGCGGTCACAATTCGTGTTGGGAGGCTCACAATCCGGTCCGATACGAGTCCATGGCGGGCCAAACGGTAGGCTTGGGCGACTTGTGGCCGTATCCGTCAGCGAAGGCGTGGAGATTACATGGAACTGTTCCTGGACATCCTGCTGGTGATCACCAGCCTGCTGCTGATCGTGCTGGTGCTGCTGCACCGTGGTAAGGGCGGCGGCCTGTCCAGCCTGTTCGGTGGCGGCGTGCAGTCCAGCCTGTCCGGTTCCACGGTCGTGGAGAAGAACCTCGACCGGATCACCGTGTTCACGGCCATCGTCTGGCTGATCGCTATCCTCGGCATCGGTCTCCAGATCAAGTACAGCTGACGACACCACCGGATCTGGACGTCTTGATCCTGCCGGGACGGGGCTGAGCACCGATACTGGTTCCATGAACCCGTTGCCCGTGCACGAGGGTCCGCGTCCCCACCACCCGGCCGAGCCTCCGCGGGAGGCCACCGAACCGCTGCGCGAGGACATCCGGCTGCTCGGCGGGATTCTCGGCGAGATCATCCGCGAGCAGGCGGGCGACGAGGTCTTCGAGCTGGTCGAGCGCGCGCGAGTCGAGTCATTCAGGGTGCGCCGATCGGAGATCGATCGTGCCGAGCTGGCCGCCCTGTTCTCGAGCGTCGATGTCGGCGTCGCGATCCCGGTCATCCGCGCCTTCAGTCACTTCGCCCTGCTGGCCAACCTCGCGGAGGACCTGCACCGCGAGCGGCGCCGAGCGGTCCACGTCCGGTCGGGCGAGCCGCCGCAGGACAGCAGCCTCGCCTCGACCTACCGGAAACTCGATGCGGCGCAACTCGATCCGGCGACCGTGTCCCACGAGCTCGAGGGCGCATCGGTGGTGCCGGTGATCACCGCACACCCGACCGAGACCCGCCGCCGTACCGTCTTCGAGACCCAGCACCGGATCACCGAGCTGATGCGATTCCGCGAGCGCACGGAGCTGGACCCGGGCGAACTGGCTGGGGTCGACCGCGACCTGCACCGGCAGATCCTCATCCTGTGGCAGACCGCCCTGATCCGGCTGTCGCGGTTGCGGATCCAGGACGAGATCGAGGTGGGCCTGAGGTATTACGACGCGGCTCTGTTCGAGGTGGTCCCGAGGATCAATGCCCAGCTGCGCGCGGAACTCCGGCGCCGGTGGCCGGATGCGAACCTGCTGGCCGAGCCGATGCTCACCCTCGGATCCTGGATCGGCGGCGACCGCGACGGGAATCCCTTCGTGACGGCGGAGGTGGTGCGCCGGGCGACCCGGCGGGCCGCGGCCACCGCGCTCGAGCACCATCTCGGCGAACTCGAGCTGCTCGAGCGGGAACTGTCCATGTCGGATCGGCTGGTCGACTCCTCGGCGGCACTGCGGGCCCTCGCGGACGCGTCGGGCGACGACTCGCCGTTCCGGTCGGACGAGTCGTATCGGCGTGCGCTGCGCGGGATCCGGGGGCGGCTCACGGCGACCGCGGTCCGCATTCTCGGCGGGGCCGAGGTCGCGCTGTCGAGGTCCGCCCTTCATCAGGCGGGCCTGGAGCCGTTCGGCACGGCGGCAGAGCTGCTCGCCGACCTCGACGTGATCGACGCGTCGCTGCGCGGGCACGGCGATGAGCTGGTTGCCGAGGATCGGCTCGCGACGATGCGGGAGTCGGTGCAGGCGTTCGGGTTCCACCTGTCCGGACTGGACATGCGGCAGAACTCGGAGGTGCATGAACAGGTGATCGCGGAGCTGTTCGCCTGGGCGGGTGTGCATCCGGACTATCGGGCGCTGTCCGAGCAGGAGCGGGTCGCGTTGTTGACCGCGGAGCTCGGGATGCGGCGGCCGCTGGTGGGTCCCGGGGCCCGGTTCGGCGAGTTGACCACCTCCGAACTGGCGATCCTGGCCGCGGGGGCGGAGGCCGTCAAGAGCATCGGGGCAGGGTCGATCCCGAACTACATCATCAGCATGTGCACCTCCGTCAGCGACATGCTGGAGGCTGCGGTGCTGCTCAAGGAGGTCGGCCTGCTCGATCCGGGGGCGAACGGGTCCGCGCCGTCGTGCCCGGTCGGGATCGTGCCGCTGTTCGAGACCATCGAGGACCTGCAGGGCGGAGCGGCGACGTTGACCGCGGTGCTGGACGTGCCGGTGTACCGCGCACTGCTGACCGCCCGCGGCGGCCGGCAGGAGGTGATGCTGGGGTACTCGGACTCGAACAAGGACGGCGGATACCTCGCGGCGAACTGGGCGTTGTACCGGGCCGAGCTCGACCTGGTGGACGCGGCCCGGTCGGCGGGAATTCGGCTGCGGCTCTTCCACGGCCGCGGCGGCACCGTCGGGCGCGGTGGGGGACCGAGCTACGAGGCGATCCTCGCGCAGCCGCCGGGCGCGGTGGCGGGGTCGCTCCGTATCACCGAGCAGGGCGAGGTGATCGCCGCGAAGTACGCCGAACCCCGACTGGCGCACCGCAATCTGGAGACCCTGCTCGCGGCGACGCTCGAGTCCACGCTGCTGGATGTGGAGGGGCTCGGCACGGATGCGGAACCTGCGTACGCGGTGCTCGACGAGCTGGCCGCGGCGGCCCGGGTCGCGTACAGCGACCTGGTGCACGACACGCCTGGGTTCGTGGAGTACTTCACCACCTCGACGCCGGTCGCCGAGATCGGCGCGCTGAACATCGGCAGCCGGCCGGCCTCGCGCAAGGCCACCAAGTCGATCGCGGACCTGCGGGCGATCCCGTGGGTGTTGTCCTGGAGCCAGTCCCGCGTGATGCTGCCGGGCTGGTACGGCACGGGGACGGCGTTCGAGGAGTGGGTCGGCGGCGATCCGGAACGCCTGGCCAGGCTCACCGAGTTGTACGAGCGGTGGCCGTTCTTCCGTACCGTGCTCTCGAACATGGCGATGGTGATGTCGAAGTCGGACATGGGCCTGGCGGCGCGGTACGCGGAGCTGGTGCCGGATGTGGCGTTGCGGGAGAGGGTGTTCGGCAAGATCACCGCAGAGCACGCGCGGACGATCGCGATGTACAAGGCGATCACCGGCAACGACGACCTGCTCGCCGACAACCCGGGACTGCGGAGGTCGGTGCACAACCGGTTCCCGTACCTCGAGCCGCTGAACCACCTGCAGGTGGAGTTGCTGCGCCGGTATCGTTCCGGCGACGACAGCGACCTGGTGCGGCGCGGCATCCAGCTGACGATGAACGGACTGGCCACGGCGCTGCGCAACAGCGGGTAGCGCATCGGGGTTCCGGGGAGGGGAGGACGATCCGCCGATGGCGACCTTTGACGCGACGGTCGAGGACTACGATTCGCGCGATCTGCTCGCGATGTCCGGAGGCCCGGCGTGGACGCTCGACGTCGAGCGGTCGGCGCTGCTCGTCCACGACCTCCAGCCCTACTACGCGGATGTGCTGGCGAGCGGGGTTCGTTCGCGAGTGGTCGCCGAGACATCCAGACTTGTGGACTGGGCCGCAGCCCGGGGAGTGCCCGTGATCGGGAGCGCCCCTCGCGCGGCCACCGAGCCGAGGCAACGCGGCCTGCTCGGAGAACTGTGGGGGATGGGTCCGACGGAGTGGCAATCGGCCGAGACGGCGATCGACTCGCTCGAATCGGGCGTGACGTGGGTGAAGAAGCGCAGCTACAGCGCCTTCTTCGCAACCGACCTCGCCGAGGAGTTGCGCCGAACCGGTCGTGACCAGTTGGTCGTCGCGGGCGTCTTCGCGTCGGCGGGCATCCTCGCAACGACCTTCGACGCGTTCGCGCGCGATGTGCAGTGCTTCGTTGCGGTCGAGGCGACAGCCGACCATACGAAGGACCTGCACGCGACAGCGCTTGGACTCATTGCGGAGCTCACCGGCCGGGTGGTGTCGGTTGCGGAGATTGTCGCGAGGTGAGGGTGTCCGACGCTCAAGCGGCGAAGGTGAATCGGTTCTGCCGGTTGTGAGCCGGCCTGGGTGATCGTTGGGAGTCGATCCACCTGGGTGGGCGGAACCACGGGTGTCCGTCGTCTCCGATGAAGACTTCCCAATCGTTCTTGTGGATGAGCTGATGGTGAAATCGGCAGAGTAGTACCAGGTTCGACAGTTTGGTGTGGCCGCCGTTGGACCAATGTTTGATGTGATGCGCCTCGGTCCAGGCGGCGGGTCTGGTGCAGCCGGGGAAGGCACATCCGCCGTCGCGGGCATGGAGTGCTCGACGCATTCTCCTGTTGACGAGGCGGGTGCTGCGGCCGACATCGAGTGGGGTGCCCTCGTCGTCCATGGTGATGGGGGTGATGACGGCATCGCAGGAGATGCGGGCGGCGAGTCGCTGTGAGATCGGGCCGAGCCACGGCATCCATGCTGGCCCGCGCTTACTGGCGGCTGATCTGTGGGGTGAGTGACCGTCGGGTTCTGGCGCGTCCTCGGGGGTTCTGGAGGCGGAGGCGAGGTCGTTGGCATCGACGAATACCGTGAGATTGGGCCGTTCGCCGCCTTCGTCGGGTGCCTGGCCGGAGTTCAGATAGGCGCGAACGATGTCGGTGAGTGCCTCGGCCCGGCGTTGCGCTGGGGTGCGGTCGTCCCGGTCGCTGGCTCCGTCTCTGCTGGTGGCGCCGGGTCGCGGTTTGGAGAGCGCCGACAGCGCGGTGAGAAGGAGTTCGCCGGACTCGGCGTCCAGGGTTCCTTTGAGGTGGACGCGCCCGCCGAGAGTGGGTGAGGCGAAGAACTCGTTGAGGTCGGGGTTCTCTGCGTCTCTGGGCTTTCCTTCATCCTCGGATTCGATGATCTGCTTGAGTGCGCGGGCTCGTTTGGCGAGTACGAGTGAGTCTTCGCCGTGTGCCGCGAAGAGCAGGTACTCCGCGCACGCAGTGGCCGCGTCGACGTCGGCAGCGTTCCACGGGAGATCGGCATCGTCCGTATCTGTGCCCGTGGGGTCGTGATCAGCCGGGAACCGGTCGGCGAGATTGTCAGGAAGCGAAGCGAGAAACCCCAGTATCACGCGCACATGGTCGATATCGATCGCCCCGGCATCGAACGCGGTCGCGACGGCCGGATTCCGCACCAACTGATTCCCGAGCGTGACGACCTGATTGGCGCGACCCGGCGTCATTCCTGTGGTCCCTGCCAGCCATGCTCCGGGCGAGGACGCCCCGGCATTCTCGGCAGCACAGCGCTGATCGATCTCGTGCATCATCCGAACCCGGAGCGCCTCGCACCGCCGCATCATCAACGACAAGGCAGGAACAAGGTCCAGCAACTCGGACTCGTCGAGGCGCCAGGCCGCCACATCCTGTGGCGCATCCAGCAACTCGTTGAGTTCCATAACGCCGATTCTACTCGAATACATGTTCGAACGTCGCGGGATCTGGTTGCTGTTGTGGAGGCCTACATGTGCGCCAAACTCCATAGCTGACCTAACGGTGGAACCGCAGCGCTCGCCCCCGCGTCAAACTCCCCAACGGTCGCAAAAGGCCGAGGAGGGAGTCCCGCGATGACCGACTGCTCAGGAGCGCAGGCAGCATGGCGTGGGGGAATCGACAAGCGGTCACGTAACCGCCCCGCGATCCGCAGCGGCTGCCGATCGGCGGCGTTGCCGCGCGAGGTGTGGGGTGCGCCCGAGATACATCCGGTCCGTCCTCCCGTCGTGGAGGACGAACCGGATGAGGGCTGAGCGTCAGCTGGCGGGCAGGTCCGCGGCAGCGGCCTTGTCGAGCATCCAGATGGTCGACTCGGAACCGATCGCACCGGCCGACGGGATGTCCACGGGGCGGGCGCCGGTCAGCGCCGCGCTCACGGCTTCGGCCTTGTCCGCGCCCGCGACCAGCAGCCACACGCGCTTGGCCCGCCGCACGGCCGGAAGCGTCAGGGTGACCCGCTGCGCCGGCGGCTTGGGGGAGTCGGTGACCCCCACGACGAACCGCTTGTCCTCGCGGACGGCATCGGTGTCCGGGAACAGCGAATTGATGTGGCCCTCGCCGCCCATGCCGAGCAGGTGGACGTCGAACTCGGGGATCGAGTTCGACCCGGCGTGCGCGCTGAGCAGGTGGCTGTAGGCGACGGCCGCGGCATCGGGGTCGCCCGCGTACAGCCCGTCGCCGTACGGCATCGGGTGCAGGCGCGCAGGCGTCACCGGCACGTGGTCGAGCAGTGCCTCGTGCGCCTGGACCTCGTTGCGGTCCGGATGGCCACGGGGCAGGAATCGCTCATCGCCCCAGTAGAAGTCGACCTTGGACCAGTCGACGGCGCCCGGATTCTCCCGGACCTTGCGCAGCAGCCCGATCCCGTTCCCTCCGCCGGTGAGCACCACCGCGGCCTCGCCGCGCTCGGCCTGCGCGGCGACGATCACGTCGACGAACTGGGCGGCCGCGGCCGTCACCAGTTCATCGGAATCGGCGTAGGTCTGCACGCTCACGTTGTCACTCATAGTTCACCTTCGTCAGCCCCGAGAGCGCCGCGTGGTAGATCTCGTCCGGGTCGAGGCGGCGCAGCTCCTCGGCCAGGCAGTCGCGGGTCTCTCGGCGAGCAAGCGAGACAAGGGAATCCGGCGCCCCGAGTCTGCTCAGGGTCGCGGTCTTGCCGGTCTGCGGCCTGCTGAGCGTCACCGATCCACTCTCGCGTTCCAGCACGACCCTCAGCTCGCCCGCCACCCGTCGGACCGGCCCGTCGATGCGGCTGGCCAGCCACCCGGCGATCATGTCGACGGCGGGTTCCTCGGCGAGGCCGGACACCGTCGCCGAGACGATCCGCTCGTACGGCGGCTGATCGAGGGCGGAGGTGAGCAGCGCCCGCCAGTAGGTGATGCGACTCCACGCGAGGTCGGTGTCGCCCGCGGTGTACGACTGCAGCCGCGACTTGATGGTGGCCAGCGGGTCCCGTGCCCCGGTCGCATCCGTGATGCGGCGGATCGCCAACCGCCCCACCGGATCCTGCGCGGGGAACGGCGGGCTCTTGTCGGGCCACCACGCGACCACCGGGGTGTCCGGCAGCAGGAACGGAACGACCACGCTGCTCTCGTGGTCGGCCAGCTCGCCGTGCAGCCGCAGTACCACGACCTCCGAGGCGCCGGCGTCGCCGCCGACTCGGATCTGCGCGTCGAGCCGCGTCTCGGCCGACCGGTCGCCGCGTGCGACCACGATCACCCGACACGGATGCTCGCGACTCGCCTCGTTGGCCGCGTCGATGACGTCCTCGGCGTTCTCGCTGTCCAGGGTGCAGACGACGAGCGTCAGCACCCGACCGAGGGTCACCGCACCGCCGGTCTCGCGGACCTCGACGAGCTTCTTGTTGATCTTCTCGGTGGTCGTCGAGGGGATGTCGATGATCACGGCCTTCTCCATTCACGTCCGGTGCGACGGAGCATCTCCTGCGCCGAATCCGGACCCCAGGTGCCGGCCTCGTACGGTTCGGGCTTGCCGGACTCGGCCCAGTGCTCGAGCACCGGGTCGAGGATCTTCCAGGACAGCTCGACCTCGGCGTTGACGGGGAACAGCGACGGCTCGCCGAGCAGCACGTCGAGGATCAGGCGCTCGTAGGCCTCGGGGGAGGACTCGGTGAACGCCTGGCCGTAGCTGAAGTCCATGTTGACGTCGCGGACCTCCATGGAGGATCCGGGCACCTTGGAGCCGAACCGCATCGTCACGCCCTCGTCCGGCTGCACCCGGATCACCAGTGCGTTCTGGCCGAGCTCCTCGGTCATGGTCTTGTCGAACGGCAGGTGTGGTGCCCGCTTGAACACCACCGCGATCTCGGTGACCCTGCGGCCCAAACGTTTTCCGGTGCGGAGGTAGAACGGGACGCCCGCCCAACGGCGCGTGTCCACCTCGAGGGTGATCGCGGCGAAGGTCTCCGTGGTGGAGTCCTTCGAGAAGCCCTCCTCGTCGAGCAGGCCGACCACCCGCTGGCCGCCCTGCCACCCGCCCGCGTACTGACCGCGCGCGGTGGTCTCGTCGAGGGGCTCCGCGAGCCTGGTCGCGGAGAGCACCTTGATCTTCTCGGACTGCAGCTCGGAGGGCTCGAAGCTGACGGGCTCCTCCATCGCGGTGAAGGCGAGCAGCTGCAGCAGGTGGTTCTGGATGACGTCACGGGCGGCACCGATGCCGTCGTAGTACCCGGCCCGGCCGCCGAGTCCGATGTCCTCCGCCATGGTGATCTGCACGTGGTCGACGTAGTGCGCGTTCCAGATGGGGTCGAACAGCTGGTTTGCGAAGCGCAGCGCCAGGATGTTCTGCACCGTCTCCTTGCCGAGGTAGTGGTCGATGCGGAACACCGAGTCCTCGGGGAAGACCGTGTTGACGACCGCGTTGAGCTCCTTCGCGCTCTCCAGGTCGTGCCCGAACGGCTTCTCGATGACCACCCGTCGCCACTGGTCCTGCACCGGCTGCGCGAGCCCGGACTTGGACAGCTGCTCGCACACGGTGGGGAACGCGGCGGGCGGAATGGCCAGGTAGAACGCGTGGTTGCCGCCGGTGCCGCGCTCCTCGTCGAGATCACGCAGGGTCTTGGTCAGCTCGACGAACGCCGCATCGTCGTCGAAGCTGCCCTGCACGAACCGAATTCCCTCGGCGAGCCGCTCCCACACCTCCTCGCGGAAGGGGGTGCGGGAGTGCTGCTTGACCGCGTCGTGCACGACCTTGCCGAAGTCCTCGGCCGCCCAGTCCCTTCGCGCGAAGCCGACCAGGGCGAAGCCGGGCGGCAACAGGCCCCGGTTGGCCAGGTCGTACACGGCCGGCATCAGCTTCTTGCGCGCGAGATCGCCGGTGACCCCGAAGATCACCAGTGCGCACGGGCCCGCGATTCGCGGCAGTCGTTTGTCCCTCTCGTCCCGGAGTGGGTTGTCCCACCGCGGCGCGGAGCCCGTGCCCGGCACCGGGTCAGCCCTTGTCGGACGCGGCCGCGAGTTCCCCGGAAATGGCTTCGAGCAGCTCATTCCAGGAGACCTCGAACTTGTCGACTCCTTCGGTTTCCAGCTTCTCGAACACCTCGGGAAGCGAGACGCCGACCGCGGCAATCGCATCGAAGACCTGCTGCGAGGCGGCGGCGGTGCCGGTGATGGTGTCGCCGGTGATGACGCCGTGATCGGCCACCGCATCCATCGTCTTCTCCGGCATCGTGTTCACCGTGTTCGGTGCGACCAGCTCCGTCACGTAGAGCGTGTCGGAGTAGTCGGGGTTCTTCACGCCGGTCGAGGCCCACAGCGGACGCTGCACGCGGGCGCCCGCGGCCGCCAGTGCCGCGTAGGTGCTGCCGCCCTCGAACACCTCCTGGTAGGCCGCGTAGGCGAGGCGCGCGTTCGCGAGCCCGGCCTTGCCGCGCAGGGCCAGCGCCTCCTCGGTGCCGATGGCCTCGAGGCGGGCGTCGATCTCCGAGTCCACGCGGGAGACGAAGAACGAGGCGACCGAATGGATCTCGGAGAGGTCGTGGCCCGCGGCCTTCGCGGCCTCGAGGCCGGCCAGGTACGCGTCCATGACGGCCTTGTGCCGCTCCACCGAGAAGATCAGCGTGACGTTGACGCTGATGCCCTCCGCGATCACCCGGGTGATCGCGGGGAGCCCGGCCAGGGTGGCCGGGATCTTGATGAGCAGGTTCGGGCGGTCGACGATCTTCCACAGCTCGATCGCCTGCGCGACGGTCGCGTCCGTCTCGTGCGCCAGTCGCGGATCGACCTCGATCGAGACGCGGCCGTCCACGCCCGCGCTGGCCTCGAACTGCGGGGCCAGCACGTCGCAGGCGTCGCGGACGTCGTCGGTGGTCAGCGCGCGGACCGTGTCATCCACGTTCGCGCCCCGGCCGGCGAGTTCCTTGAGCTGGATCGTGTACTCGTGACCCTTGGTGATGGCGCCCTGGAAGATGGTCGGGTTGGTGGTGACACCGACGACGCTCTTCTCCCGGACGAGTGCCGCGAGATTGCCGGACTCGAGGCGGCCACGGGACAGGTCGTCGAGCCACACCGACACCCCGGCCTGCGACAGCGCGGCGAGATTGGCGTTCTGTACTGAATCGCTCATCGAGATCAACCCTTCACTCGGTCGAGGGTGCGGCGGGCAGCGGCGGTGACGGCCTCGGCCGTGAAACCGAACTCACGGAACAGCGTCTTGTGGTCGGCGGACGCACCGAAGTGCTCGATCGAGACGGCCTCGCCGGCGTCGCCGATGATCCGGTACCACGGCATCGCGATGCCGGCCTCGACGGAGACTCGGGCGCGGACCGCGGGCGGCAGCACCGAATCGCGGTACTCCTGGTCCTGCTCCTGGAACCAGTCCAGGCAGGGGACCGAGACGACCCGGGTGCCGATGCCCTCGGCCTCGAGCGCCTCCCTGGCCTCGACGGCCAGGTACAGCTCGGAGCCGCTGGCCAGCAGGATGACCTCCGGCGTGCCGGTGGAGGCCTCTGCGAGGACGTAGGCGCCGCGCGCCACGCCGTCGACGGATCCGGCCTTGGTGCCCTCGAGCACCGGGATGTCCTGGCGGGTCAGGGCGAGCGCGGTCGGCCCGGTCTTGTTCTCCAGGGCGGTCTTCCACGCGTGCGCCGTCTCGTTGGCGTCACCCGGACGGATCACCGCGAGGTTCGGGATCGCGCGCAGCGCGGCGAGGTGCTCGATCGGCTGGTGGGTCGGGCCGTCCTCGCCGAGTCCGATGGAATCGTGCGTCCAGACGTAGATCGAGGGCGTCTTCATCAGCGCGGCCAGTCGGACGGCCGGACGCATGTAGTCGCTGAACACCATGAAGGTGCCGCCGTACGGGCGGGTCGGGCCGTGCAGCGCGATGCCGTTGAGGATCGAGCCCATCGCGTGCTCGCGGATGCCGAAGTGCAGGGTGCGGCCGTACGGCTGCGCGGTCCAGTCCTTCGTCGAGATCGACGCCGGGCCGAAGGAATCCGAGCCGTCGATGGTGGTGTTGTTGCTGCCCGCGAGGTCGGCGGAGCCGCCCCACAGTTCGGGCAGGATCGGGCCGAGCGCGTTGAGCACCTTGGCGGAGGCCTTGCGGGTGGCGGCGCCCTTGGCGTCGGGCTCCCAGGTCGGCAGGATGTCGGTCCAGCCGGCGGGGAACTCGCCTGCCTGCAGGCGGTCGAAGAGCGCCTTGCGCTCGGGCTCGCGAGCCGCCCAGTCCGCGAACTCGGAATCCCAGGCCGCACGCGCGGCGGCACCGCGGACCGCGACCTCGCGAGCGTGGGCCAGTGCGGCCGGGTCGACCTCGAACGACTTCTCGGGATCGAAGCCGAGCGCCACCTTGACGCCCGCGACCTCGTCCGCACCGAGCGCCGCGCCGTGCACGTCGCCGGTGTTCATCTTGGTCGGGGCGGGGTAGCCGATGATGGTGCGCAGCACGATGATCGACGGCTTGTCGGTCACGGCCTGCGCGGCGGCGACGGCGTCGAGCATCGCGGAGACGTTCTCGCCGCCCTCCACGCGCTGCACGTGCCAGCCGTACGCCTCGTAGCGCTTGGCGACGTCCTCGCCGAACGCGATGGCGGTGTCGTGCTCGATGGAGATCTCGTTGTCGTCGTAGAAGACGATCAGGTTGCCGAGCTGCTGGACACCCGCGAGCGAGGAGGCCTCGGAGGTGACGCCCTCCTGCAGGTCACCGTCGGAGGCGATGACGTAGATGTTGTGGTCGAACGGGCTGGCGCCCGCGGCGGTGTCCGGGTCGAACAGCCCGCGCTCGCGGCGTGCCGCCATCGCCATGCCGACGGCCGAGGCCAGACCCTGGCCGAGCGGGCCGGTGGTCATCTCGACGCCGACGGTGTGGCCGTACTCGGGGTGGCCGGGGGTCAGCGAACCCCAGGTGCGCAGCGCCTCGATGTCGGAGAGCTCGAGGCCGTAGCCCGACAAGTAGAGCTGCAGGTACAGGGTGAGGCTGCTGTGTCCACAGGAAAGGACGAAGCGGTCACGGCCGACCCATTCGGCGTCCGACGGGTCGTGCCGCATGACGCGCTGGAACAGCGTGTACGCGAGCGGCGCGAGGCTCATCGCGGTGCCGGGGTGGCCGTTCCCCACCTTCTGCACGGCGTCGGCGGCGAGGACACGGGCGGTGTCCACGGCCTTGGTGTCTAGCTCCGTCCAGTCGGTGGGGTGCACCGGCTGGGTGAGGACGCGGATCTCGTCTGTGATCGACACGAGCAGAAGTCTCCTGACAGTGGGGGTACGGCGACGCGGTAACGCCAAGGGTAGTTCCGCGACAACACTAGTGCTCGGGCGCATCCCGGTCGATCGGTCGAAGGGCCGTGTCGAGACCGGGCGGTCGGTGCCGAACCGGCGTTAGTGCGACCTGCGGTTCGGATCTGTTCGCCGTGCCGTCTACCATCTTGTGTAGTAGTGCGAAGTCAGGCGCGCAGCGGTGCGCGACAGGATCAGGTGGTCACTCGCGTGTCGCAAGGAGAAATGGTGCGGATTGTGGAGCATGGCGGACACGGTCTCGCTGGTGGCTCCGAGCCCACCCAGGTGAAAAGGCCCGACACCCTCTGGGGCCGGGCGATCGGGAAGGTTCTCGCCTATCTCGCCCTGACCAAGCCGCGGGTGATCGAGCTGCTGCTGGTCGCGACGATCCCGGCGATGCTGCTCGCGGATCGCGGCAATGTGAACTTCCCGCTCATCCTGAGCACGCTGTTCGGCGGCTGGATGGGCGCGGCCAGCGCCAACACGCTGAACTGTGTGGTCGATGCGGACATCGACAAGGTGATGAAGCGGACCGCCCGCAGGCCACTGGCCCGCCTGGCGGTGCCGACCTCCCACGCGCTCGTCTTCGGACTCGTCCTCGGCGCAGGCTCCTTCGCCTGGCTGTGGTGGGCGACGAACCTGCTGGCGGCCGTGCTGATCGTGCTGACCATCGCGTTCTACGTGCTGGTGTACACGATGATCCTCAAGCGCCGGACCTGGCAGAACGTGATCTGGGGCGGTGCCGCCGGTTGCATGCCGGTGATGGTCGGGTGGGCCGCGGTCACCGGCTCGATCAGCTGGGAGCCGATCGTGCTGTTCCTGGTGATCTTCTTCTGGACGCCGCCGCACACCTGGGCGCTCGCCATGCGCTACAAGGAGGACTACAAGGCGGCAGGCGTGCCGATGCTCCCGGTCATCGCGACCGAGGAGCGCGTCACCAAGCAGATCCTCGTCTACACCTGGCTGACCGTGCTGACCACGCTGGCCCTGGTGCCCGCCGCAGGCGTCGTCTACGCCGCCATCGCTCTGGTCGCGGGTGCCTGGTTCCTGCTGATGGCACACCAGCTGTACGCCGGCGTGCGCCGCGGCGAGCCGGTGAAGCCGCTGCGCCTGTTCCTGCAGTCGAACAACTACCTCGCCGTGGTGTTCTGTGGACTCGCGGTGGACTCGGTGCTGGGCATGGACACGATCGGCTCCTTCTTCAGCTGATCGCGGGGCAGTCGCTTCGTCCCTTCACCTCTCCCGAGCGTCCCTGCACCCGGTGGTGCATAGGTCCACCGGCTCACTCTTGCCCGGGACGTGCGTGTACAAGGCCATATCCGTGCGCCCGAGCCGTTCACTCACCGATCGCATCGACAGACCTCAGCCATCCCGGCCTCGTCCGCCACGTCGACCGCGGGTCCGCGACGATTTCGTCCAGGGTCAGCCCTGGCTTGGGACCTGGTCCGGTTCTCGGGTCGCCGGCGGCTGGCGCCGGCCGCAGCAGCGCGATAGATCGCGCGGAATCGACCTGACCTGCAAATACACTCGCTGGCAGTGTCTCTTTACGACGTAAGGGATCGGTGCTTTACATCGTAAGGAGATTGCGAGGCCACGCGTGTCCGGGTCCCACCCCTGCGAGCACACCTTCTGACAAGAACGCACACATACGGCAGGCCCAAAGGGGGTGCGATGCTGTCACAAGGTGTGCGCCGACGGCTGGCGCCGCGTCAGTTGTGTGGCCGTCGCGCCTAGGGGACCAGCACGATCGAGCCGGTGGTGCGGCGACCCTGCAGATCGCGATGCGCCCGCTCGGCCTCGTCGAGTGGATACTGCGCGCCGATCCGGATCTTCAGGGAGCCGTCCCTGATCGCTTCGAACACCTCGCCCGAGCGCCACAGCAGCTCGTCGCGGTCGCGGGTGTAGTGCGCGAGGGTGGGTCGGGTCAGGAACACCGAGCCGGCCGGGTTCAGCCGTTGCGGATCGAACGGCGGCACCGGCCCGCTGGCCGCGCCGAAGAGGGCGAGCGTGCCCCGGATCCGGACCGACGCCAGGCTGGCCTCGAAGGTGTCGGCGCCGACCCCGTCGAACGCCGCCGCCACGCCCTCCCCGTCGGTGAGCGCCCGGACCTGCTGCGCGAGGTCGTCGGAGTAGCGCAGCACCTCCGCCGCGCCTGCCTCCCGGGACAGCAGTTCCTTCTCGTCCGAGGACACGGTGGTGATCACGCGCGCGCCCCTGGCGACCGCGAGCTGCGTCAGCACCAGACCGACCCCGCCCGCGCCCGCGTGCACGAGCACGGTGTCGCCCGGCTCGACGTAGTAGACCGAGTTCATCAGGTAGTGCGCCGTCATGCCCTGCAGGAGCACCGAGGCGGCCTCGGGGGCGCCGACGCCCTCCGGTACCGGGACAGCCACCGCGGCGGGCACCACGACCCTCTCCGCGTAGCTGCCAGGCGCCGAGGACCACGCCACGCGGTCGCCGACGCGGACGCCGGTGACGTCGGAGCCCACCGCCTCGACCACGCCGCTGCCCTCGAGCCCGGGGACGTACGGCAGGTCCACGGCATAGGCGCCGGTCCGGTAATAGGTGTCGATGTAGTTCACGCCGATTGCGTCCGTGCGGACCAGCAGGCCCGCGGCGCCAGGTGCCGGGTCGGGGATCTCGGACATTCGGAGTACATCGGGGCCGCCGAACTCGGTCACGGTGATTGCGCGCATGACCCTATTTCTACTCTCCAGTATTCTGACGCCATGACTGTGGACACCCAGGACTCCGGCGCGAGCGCCCCGGCCGTATCGCTGCCCCCGCGGACCGTCGCCGCGGTCAAGAAGTTCGTTGCCGAGCACGGCGGATCGGCCTCGGCCGTGATCCAGCCGGTCGGTCTCGACGGCGTTCGGATCACCCTCGTCGGCGCCGACGGCGTCCTCGGCGATCAGGTCGTCGACGACCTCGCGACGGCGAACGCCGTGGTGGCCGCCGTCGACAATGTCACCGTCTCCGAGTGGGAGCGCGCGATCACCAGCATCGTCACCCCGCGTGTCGGTCACTGGCGGAAGATGGCCGGCTGGGTGGCGAGCCAGACCCGCTTCCCGAAGGCGCGCAACGGCCTCGGCTGAGCACGACCGACAACGAATGCGGGCCCCGGTCATGGACCGGGGCCCGCATTCGTCGCGGACCGCGATGTCGAATCAGGGAACGAAGAAGGTCCCGAAGCCTGGTGTCGCGATCGCCTGTGGGTCGACGAACGCAACTACCTGACCAGCGCCCGGATGGATGGTCACGGGCGCAGCATTCAAGGTCGGAAACGACGCGGACCCTGATGCGCCGGTGGCGAGACTGACCCAGTGGACAACCGCGCTGTGCGGGTTTCCGCTCTCGGGAGTTCTCAGCACACTCAAGGTGGCGACGCCCGGTTGTTCGCCCACGGTCGCGGCGAGCCTGGGAGTGGGTAGCTCGACAAGTGGGATAAAGGGACTGACCTGGAACGGAATGGTGCTCGGCGCTGCTGCCGCTGGGCCCACCGCCAGCAGACCGACGGTCGAGAAGGACAGGGCTGCGGCGATGGCGACACGCTTGACTGCTCTGGATCGGGTCATGCGGGTTGACGGTACCCGCGCCCGCCAGGTCTGTCGTTTCTTCGGCCGTGACTACCGGATTGTCGACTTCATGGGCTTCTGCTCGGCCGGGGCGAGCTCGCGAACACGACCGGAGGCATAAAGCGCCGCGGTCGCGGCCGTGCAGGCGCCCGCGAGTGCGACGTGCACGGTCACCAGGACGGCGGGGACGTGGGTCCAGAACTGGACCAGGCCGACGCAGGCCTGCGCGACCACGACGCCCACCACCACCTTGAGCCGCAGGGTCACCGCGGCCCTGGCACCGACCGCGTACAAGCCGAAGCCGAGGCCCACCAGCAGCGCGAGGTAGGCGACCAGCAGTTCGGCGTGCAGGTGCACCAGATTCGTGATGTCGAGGTTCAGCCGCTCGACCGTGCGCTCGGGGTTCTTGTCGCCCGCGTGCGGTCCGGCGCCCGTCACCATGGTGCCCGCGACCAGTGTCCCGGCCAGCGCGACGCCGGACAGCGCGGTCAGCCAGCGCAGCTGCTTCGGCACGGCGATGACGTCGACGCCGTCGTCGGGCTGGTCGATCTTGTGGTACAGGATCACCGACAGCCACACCATCGCCATCGACACCAGCAGGTGTACCGCGACGGTCCACCAGAGCAGCCCGGTGAGCACGGTGATGCCGCCGATCACCGCCTGCGCGACGGTCGAGAGCGGCATCAGCCAGGCGTAGGCGAGCACCTCGCGGCGGCGGGCGGCGCGGGTCACCGCGAGCACCACGGCCGCCGCCGTCGCCACCACCAGGAATGTCAGCATCCGGTTGCCGAACTCGATGGCCTGGTGGAACCACGGCGCCGTCGCGGTCCCGGTGGGCACGAAGCTGCCCGGGTGGCACTGCGGCCAGGTGGTGCAGCCGAGGCCCGACGCGGTCACCCGGACCACGGCGCCGGTCACGGCGATACCGCCCTGGGACAGGATCACCGCGACGGCGATCCATTTCTGCACCGCCAAAGAGGGGAGCGGCAGACGGTTGACCAGGCTCAGGAACCCTCGATACAGCACGCCCCCGATGGTAGATGCCCGTCAACTACAGAGCGTCGTTGGGGGCTGGCCGCACCCGGAACCTCAGCTTCCTGAGCTCCCCGCACTGCCGAGGCTGCCGGAACCGTTCGCGCCGACCTTGAGGATGCCGGTGATGGTGCCCTGCAGGTAGTCGCCCTGCCCGGTGATGAGCGCCGACATCTGCAGGGTGTCGTTCGCCGTGGTGCCGGGGAGCCCGGTGCGCTTCAGGATCGAGCCGGTGCTCGGGTCGATGACCGCGAACGCATACCCGTCGAGCGGGCCGCCGGTGCCGTCCCGCAGCACCGTGTAGAGATGGCCGTCCGCGGTCGACAGGTGCGGCACCGCGGAGCTGCGGAGCGCGTTGTCCCACACCTGATGGCAGCCGGCCCCGTCGAGGTCGACGCGGGTCATGCCGCCGGTGAACGGGGCGGTCGCGGGCACGGCCGGTCCGGCGCCCTCGGGCACCTTCGGGTAGGGGTAGCCGTAGGTGCCCGCGATGAACACGGAGTTGCCCACGCCGATCGGGGAGTTCTCGCTGCCGGGTCCGCCGGCGCCGAGCACCGGGATCTTGCAGACCTCCTGCCCGGTGTCGGTGCGGTGCACCAGCAGGTTCACCCGGGTGTCGGCGCTGTCCACGATCGCGACGTACTCGTAGCCGTTGGTGGGACCGAAATAGGTGGGGGTGGACCCGGTGCCCCAGCTCAGCTGCCCGGGTTTGCGGGCCGAACCCCGGTCGTACTCGCGGCGCCAATCGATCTTCGGGGTGCCGTCCGCGGCGAGGCTCAGCTGGTACAGGGCATGGGTGGTGGCCACCGACGTGCCCGCCGGGGAGGTGGAGATGCTGTTCTGCACCTGCTCGCCCGCCGGTACCGCGACGGTCTTGGCGACGCCCGCCGTGTCGACGGAGCCGATCACCCCGCCGCCGGTCGCGAACCAGACGTTGCCCTGCCAGTCCGGCGCGAGGCCCGTCACCGCGTCGCCGTCGGGGATGGCCCCGGACAGGTCGACGGTCGAGTCGATGAACAGCGCGTTGTTCGCGTGGCCGACCCGCTGGAGCTTGCGGTCACCGTCGACGGCGACCAGTCGGTTCTGGTTGTCCAGGAACGCGTACACCCCGCCGAGCAGGCTGCCCTTGGTCAGCTTGAGCTGGGCGAGCGATCCACCGACCGGCACTGCCGGTGCGGCCGGATCGATCAGGTGCACGGTCGGGTCCTGGCCGAGCACCGAGGTGCACAGCGCGACCACCAGTCCGTCGGAGCCCTGCAGCACGGTCGGGCACGCGGCCAGGAGCGGGTACGAGGTCACCCCGACGGCTCCGTCGCCTGGGCCCGCCAGCGGCGTCGCGTCCGAGGATCCGGCGTCGCCGTGCATCGTCGAGGTGCCCATCGGCCCGAGGAACGGGTTCGGCGGCGCGAGCGGGCCCCAGGTGGGCTGGGCGGAGGCGAGTCCGCCGCCGAGGGTGATCGCGGAGACGGCGGCCATGCAGGCGAGGGCGCGGAGAGTTTTCGGCACGGCTTCGCATATTGCCGCCTCCCGGCGGAAATGAATACGTTTTGAAACGATCCGAATCAGGTGAATTTGAAGTAGCGGGTCGCCAGCCACGCCGCGACCGAACCCCAGACCACGAGCACCGCGACCGCGAACAGGTCGAGCGAGCCGCCGATCGCCTGTTGCAGGGCCTCGGCCAGGGCGCCGGACGGGATCAGCCGGGCGGCCGTGTGCAGCGGTCCGGGGATGTCATCGGAGAACACGACGGAGCCGATGCCCGCCATCACGAACCAGAGGACGTTCGCCAGCGCGAGCACGATCTCGGCCCGCAGGGTGCCGCCGAGCAACAGCCCGAGCGAGGCGAACGTGACGGTCCCGAGCGCGATGATCAGCGCGCCCAACAACAGGCCGGTCGGCTCGGGTCGCCAGCCGAGCGCGAAGGCGATGCCGCCCAGGATGACCGATTGCATGGCGACCACGATGATGACCGCAGCGCTCTTGCCCACGATGATCCCCCAGCGCGGGAGGGGGGTAGCACCGAGCCGCTTGAGCGCGCCGTAGCGCCGATCGAAACCGACAGCGATCGCCTGACCGGTGAACGCGGTGGACATGATCGCCACCATCATCACGGCGGGCAGGACGGTGTCGACCCGGGGGTCGCCGAGGTCGCCGATCGGGAGCAGGCACAGCCCGATCAGGAGGGTGATCGGGATGAACATGGTGAGCAGCAGCTGCTCACCGTTGCGCAGGAGCAGGGTCAGCTCGAGCCGGGTCTGGGCCGCCAGCATGGGCAGCGCGGCGCTTGGCCTGGGATCGGGGGTGAAGGTCCCCGCCTCGAACCTGTTGTCGGCGAGCCGGTCTTGCACGTTCATCCCCTCAGATCCCGTCCGGTGAGGTCGAGGAAGACGTCCTCGAGCCTGCGCTGATCGACTCGCAGTTCGGTGGCGAGCACATCGAGCTCGGCGCACCACGCGGTCACCGTCGCCAGCACCTTCGGGTCGACGATGCCCTCGACCAGATACGACCCGGGGGAGACCTCCCGTGGGGTGAATCCGGTGGGCAGGGCGGCCCGCAGCCCGCTCAGGTCGAGGTTCTCGGGCGCGAGGAACCGGAGCTGTCCGGCCGAACCGTGTCGCGTCAGCTCTGTCGGAGTGCCCTCCGCGACGATCCGGCCGTGGTCGATGATGATCAGGCGGTCGGCCAGGGCCTCCGCCTCGTCCATCAGGTGGGTGGTCAGCAGCACGGCGACGCCGTCGCGGCGCAGCGCGTCGATCAGCTCCCAGACCAGGAGCCTGGCCTGGGCATCGAGACCCGCTGTCGGTTCGTCGAGGAACACCAGTTCGGGCCGCCCGACGAGCGCGCAGGCCAGCGCGAGGCGCTGCTGCTGTCCACCGGAGAGCCGGCGGTAGGGCGTCCGTGCGGCGTCGGTGAGGCCGAGGGTCCGCAGCAGCCACGCCGGGTCGAGCGGATCGGCGGAGTACGCCGCCACCAGGTCCAGCATCTCGCCAGCCCGGGACCCCGGGTAGGCGCCGCCGCCCTGCAGCATGACTCCGACACGCGCCCGCACCGCTCCGGAATCGGCGATCGGGTCGAGGCCGAACACCCGCACGGTGCCGCTGTCGGGGCTCAGGAAGCCCTCGCACATCTCCACGGTCGTGGTCTTGCCCGCGCCGTTGGGGCCGAGCAGTGCCAGCACCTCGCCGCGGTGCAGGGACAGATCGAGGCCGTCGACGGCGGTGACGCTGCCGAAGGACTTGACCACGCCATCGAGCCGAAGAACCGGATGCGCCGTGTCGGACGCGGAAGAGCTCACGGGGCCTCAGCGTATTCGGCGGTCGATCCGTGGCCGTTCGGTGCCCCGGTCCCGGCCCGCCACGGCAGCCGGTCTCGGGTGAGGAACATCGCCAGTCCCACCACGAGGATGGTGGCGACGGCGGCCTGGACGATCATGAACGGCTGGTACTCGCCGCCGTTGGGCATCACGATCAGACTCACCGCCGACGAGAAGACGATCGCCGGGATGCGGAAGACCGGCCGGGTCGCCCACGCGGCCAGCGGGATGACCGCCCACAGCAGGTACCAGGGCTGGACTACGGGGAAGAGCAGCACCAGGACGCCGAGGGAGACGCCGAGCGCGCCCACCGGGTGAACCCGCCCGACGAGCACGGCCACCAGCATGCGCAGCGCGACGAAGGCCGCCGCGAGTGAGGCGATCGGCCGGGTCAGGTTCAGGACGGCGGTGGTGTGGTCGCCCAGTCCGAGGAACACACCGGCCAGGCCGGTGCCGAGTCCGAGCAGCGTCGGCAGCGACATCCAGCTCCGCACCTCGTTCGCGACGCCGAGGGTGCCGGGCGAGAGCCAGGCGAAGCCGAGGCCGCTCGCCAGGCTCACCACCAGGATGACCACTGCGGTCACCGCCGCCAACAGCGTCGCGGCGGCCACCACGGATCTCATGGTGCCACCCCAGCGCCGGGCCAGCGCCATGCCGATGAACCCGAGTGCGAGCAGCGACGGGATCTTCACCGTCGCGGACAGCGCGATCAGACCCGACCCGGCCAGCAGGTACATCAGGTTCCGGCCGCCCGCGGTGGCGCCGCGTATGTCGAACCGGATCGGGTCCGCGCTCTCGACGGCGCGCAGCGCCAGTTCCATGCCCGCCAGCATCAGGCCGAGCATCAGCGCCTCGTTGTGGATCCCCGCGACCAGGTGGAACAGCAGCAGCGGGTTGGCGGCGCCGAGCCAGAGCGCGGTGACGCTGGCGACGCCGCATCGGCGCGCCAGCCGGGGGAGTGCCCAGACGATCAGCGCGACGCCCGCGAGCGCGAGCAGCCGGTGCAGGAAGATGCCTGCGACGATGTTCTCGCCGGTCACCGCGGAGATGCCGCGACCGATCCAGAGGAAGAACGGCCCGTACGGCGCGGGGGTGTCGCGCCAGATGGTCGGCACGGTCCTGGTCAGCACGTGGTCGACGCCGAGGGCCTGAGCGGGCCCGATCGCGTACGGGTCCAGTCCGCGCGCGGTGATCTCGCTCTGCGCCAGGTACGAGTAGACGTCCTTGCTGAACATCGGGGGTGCGATCGTCAGCGGGATCACCCACAGCAGCAGGGTGCGGTCCAGCTGGGAGCGGGTCAGCCGCCGGGGTGCGGCGCCCTCCCCTCGGTAGCGGCCGATCGCGAACCGGCCGAGCAGCAGCCACGCCAGCACCACCATCACGCTGCCGGTCATCGTCAGCGTGAGCGCGGTCGCGCCGAGGCGCGCGGGCAGCCCGAGGATCCGCAGGCCCTGCACCGGGTTCTGCAGCACCGGCTGCGCGCCCGCACCGAGCGCGCCGATCGCCATCAGCACGGCCCCGGTCGCGCCGAAGCGCCTGATCCCCGTGAGCTGACCGGTCTCGCGCTTGTCGAGTCCGGGGGCCTCCGCCTCGTCACCGTGCAGGCTCGAGACCTCGAAGCCGTGGTGGGGGCCGTCGATTCCCAGCCCCCGCTTGGCGAGGGTCACCGCCCATTCGCGGAATCTGGTCGCCGGGCCGGCGCTGGGGGTGTCACCGGAGTCCGGTGCGTCGTCGGTCTGCGGCACATGGGGCAGCGTAGCGGTGTAATACAGGGCACCCTTGGTGGACCAGCTCCGATAATTCCGTCACACTTGTGTTGTGAAAACGGCACCGGCTCGGGACACGCGGAGTGAAGGCGCAGGTCATGCACCTGTTTCGCCTGCGCTCAGTGGTGCCCCGACCGCAACCGTGGTGGGCCACGACGGGCACACCAGGGCCGCCGTCGTCCAGCTTCTCCTCGAACAGGGCCCGATCACGGCCCCCGAGATCGGCGCGAAGCTCGGTCTGAGCGCCGCGGGTGTCCGACGTCACCTCGAGGCGCTCATCGATGCGGGCGAGGCGCGATCCTCGAACGCCGCGAGCTGGCAGCACAAGGGCCGCGGTCGCCCGGCGAAGCAGTTCCAGCTGACCGCCGCCGGCCGTTCGCGCCTCGGCCACTCCTACGACGATCTCGCAGGCGCAGCCATGCGGCACCTCCGCGAGGTCGGCGGCGAGGAGGCGATCGTGGAGTTCGCACGCCGCCGGGTCCAGACGATCGTCGCCGACATCGATCCCGTCGCCCCGCACACCCCCGGTGAGGTGGCCGACACCGCCGACGCCATCGCGGACGCGTTCACCTCGGCCGGCTTCGCCGCCACCACCCGCCCGGTGGGCAACGGCGTCCAGATCTGCCAGCACCACTGCCCGGTCTCGCACGTCGCCTCGGAGTTCCCCGAGCTGTGCGAGGCGGAGACGCAAGCCTTCGCCGAGTTGCTCGGCACCCACGTGCAGCGCCTGGCGACCATCGCCAACGGTGACTGCGCCTGCACCACTCACATACCCATCGCTCCACCGGACGAGCCCGACTCGTCGCCAGACGCATCCCCGAAGTAAGCACCACCCACGCCGATGCCCAGCCCGCACCGGCACGCAACAAGACTCCGGAAGGAGCTCGCATGACAGTCACCCAAGATCAGGCATCCGGCAGCACGGAGAAGTCGCCTGCACTGACGCAGGACGAGGCCATCGCCTCGCTCGGCCATTACGGCTACGGCTGGTCTGATTCCGACGTGGCAGGCGCCAGCGCGCAGCGCGGGCTGTCCGAGGCCGTCGTGCGGGACATCTCCGCGAAGAAGAACGAGCCCGAGTGGATGCTCGACGTCCGGCTCAAGGCGCTCAAGACCTTCGACAAGAAGCCGATGCCGCACTGGGGCTCCAACCTCGAGGGCATCCACTTCGACAACATCAAGTACTTCGTGCGCTCGAGCGAGAAGCAGGCCGAGTCCTGGGAGGACCTGCCCGAGGACATCAAGAACACCTACGACAGGCTCGGCATCCCCGAGGCGGAGAAGCAGCGCCTGGTCGCCGGTGTCGCCGCGCAGTACGAGTCCGAGGTCGTCTACCACTCGATCCGTGAGGATCTCGAGAAGCAGGGCGTGATCTTCCTCGACACGGACACCGGGCTCAAGCAGCACCCGGAGCTGTTCAAGGAGTACTTCGGTTCGGTGATCCCCGCCGGCGACAACAAGTTCTCCGCGCTGAACACCGCGGTCTGGTCGGGCGGCTCCTTCATCTACGTGCCGCCGGGCGTGCACGTCGACATCCCGCTGCAGGCCTACTTCCGGATCAACACCGAGAACATGGGCCAGTTCGAGCGCACGCTGATCATCGTCGACGAGGGCGCCTCGGTGCACTACGTCGAGGGCTGCACCGCGCCGATCTACAAGTCCGACTCGCTGCACTCCGCGGTCGTCGAGATCATCGTGAAGAAGGGCGGCCACTGCCGCTACACGACCATCCAGAACTGGTCGAACAACGTCTACAACCTGGTGACCAAGCGCACCAAGGTGGACGCGGGCGGTTCCATGGAGTGGGTCGACGGCAACATCGGATCCAAGGTCACCATGAAGTACCCGGCCGTGTGGATGATGGGCGAGCACGCGCGCGGCGAGGTCCTCTCGGTCGCGTTCGCGGGCGAGGGCCAGCACCAGGACACCGGTGCGAAGATGCTGCACCTGGCGCCGTACACCTCCTCGACCATCGTCAGCAAGTCGGTGGCCCGCGGCGGCGGACGCGCCTCCTACCGCGGCCTGGTCCAGGTCAACAAGGGTGCGCACGGCTCGAAGTCGACCGTCAAGTGTGACGCCCTGCTGGTCGACCAGATCAGCCGTTCGGACACCTACCCCTACGTGGACATCCGCGAGGACGACGTGTCGATGGGTCACGAGGCGACCGTCTCGAAGGTCAGCGAAGACCAGTTGTTCTACCTGATGAGCCGCGGCCTCACCGAGGACGAGGCAATGGCCATGGTGGTGCGCGGGTTCGTCGAGCCCATCGCCAAGGAGCTGCCGATGGAATACGCCCTCGAGCTCAACCGCCTGATCGAACTGCAGATGGAAGGGGCCGTGGGTTAGTGGCCAACGCAAACGAGGCGACGACCGGGGTCAAGGCCGCCGTCGCCGGTGAGAACATCGTGCCCGCCACCAACAAGGGCGAGGTGTTCACCTCATACGACGTCAACGCTTTCGAGGTCCCCGCGGGACGCGACGAGGCGTGGCGCTTCACGCCGCTGCGCAGGCTGCGCGGCCTGCACGACGGCACCGCGGTCCGCTCTGGCGCCGCGACCGTCGAGGTCCAGGCGGTCGAGGGTGTCAGCGTCGAGACCGTCGGCCGCGACGATGCCCGTCTCGGTCAGGCCGGTGTACCCGCCGACCGCATTGCCGCGCAGGCGTACTCCGGCTTCGAGTCGGCCACGGTGATTACCGTGGCCAAGGAGCATGAGGTCGCCGACGCCGTCAACATCGTGGTGACCGGGCCCGGCGTGGACAAGGTGGCCTACGGCCACATCCAGGTTCGGCTCGAGGCCTTCGCGAAGGCCACGGTCGTGCTGGACCAGCGTGGCAGCGGCACCTACGCGGAGAACGTCGAATTCATCGTCGGCGACAGCGCCAAGCTGACCGTGGTCGCGGTGCAGGACTGGGCCGATGACGCCGTGCACGTCGCGGCGCACCACTCGCGGCTCAGCCGTGACGCCGTCCTCCGGTACACCTCGGTGAGCCTGGGCGGCGACCTGGTGCGACTGACCCCGACCGTGAAGTACGACGGGCCCGGCGGCGACGCCGAGCTGCTCGGCCTGTACTTCGCCGACGCGGGCCAGTTCTTCGAGCAGCGCCTGTTGGTGGATCACTCGCAGCCGCACTGCAAGTCGAATGTCGTCTACAAGGGCGCGCTGCAGGGCGATCCGCACTCCGGCAAGCCGGATGCGCACACCGTCTGGGTGGGCGACGTGCTCATCCGCGCCGCGGCCGAGGGCACCGACACCTTCGAGCTCAACCGGAACCTGGTGCTCACCGACGGCGCCCGCGCCGACTCGGTGCCGAACCTCGAGATCGAGACCGGCGAGATCGTCGGCGCGGGGCACGCCAGCGCCACCGGCCGATTCGACGACGAGCAGCTGTTCTATCTGCGTTCGCGGGGCATCCCGGAGGACCAGGCCCGTCGCCTGGTGGTCCGCGGGTTCTTCCACGAGATCATCAACCGCATTGCCGTCCCGGAGGTGCGTGAGCGCCTCGAAGCAGCCATCGAGGTCGAGCTCGCCGCGGTCGGCGTCTGAGATCGCCGACACCACACTTCTCTAAGGAACATTGAATGACCACCTCTGAAAACTCGGTTCTGGAAATCAAGGACCTGCACGTCAACGTCGCCACCACCGACGAGAACGCCGAGCCGATCAACATCCTCAAGGGCGTGAACCTCACGGTCCGCTCGGGGGAGACCCACGCGATCATGGGCCCGAACGGCTCCGGCAAGTCGACTCTGTCGTATGCCATCGCAGGCCACCCCAAGTACGTGGTGACCTCCGGCAGCATCACCCTCAACGGTGAGAACGTGCTCGAGATGAGCGTCGACGAGCGGGCCCGCGCCGGCCTGTTCCTCGCCATGCAGTACCCGGTCGAGGTGCCCGGCGTCTCGATGTCGAACTTCCTGCGCACCGCGGCGACCGCGGTCCGCGGCGAGGCACCCAAGCTCCGGCACTGGGTCAAGGAGGTCAAGGAGTCCCTGACCGAGCTCGAGATCGATCCGTCGTTCAGCGAGCGCAGCGTCAACGAGGGCTTCTCCGGCGGCGAGAAGAAGCGCCACGAGATCCTTCAGCTGGGCCTGCTCAAGCCGAAGATCGCGATCCTCGACGAGACCGACTCCGGCCTCGACGTGGATGCGCTGCGCATCGTGTCCGAGGGCGTCAACCGCTACAAGGAGCGTGAGCACGGCGGCGTCCTGCTGATCACGCACTACACCCGCATCCTGCGGTACATCACCCCGGAGTTCGTGCACGTCTTCGTCGGTGGCCAGATCGTCGAGTCCGGCGGCGCGGAGCTCGCCGACGAGCTCGAGGAGAACGGCTACGTCCGATTCACGCAGGCTGCAGCGACAGGAGCCTAGTTCCATGACCACCTCGGTGAAGGAACTCGACATCACCAGGATCCGGAAGGACTTCCCGATCCTCGGCCGTACGGTGCGCGACGGTAAACCGTTGGTGTACCTGGATTCCGGGGCGACCTCGCAGCGCCCCGTCCAGGTGCTCGATGCCGAGCGGGAGTTCCTCACCACCTGCAACGCGGCCGTGCACCGCGGGGCGCACCAGCTCGCGGAGGAGGCGACCGACGCGTACGAGGGTGCGCGCGCGGCGATCGCCGACTTCGTCGGGGCCGACGCCGACGAGCTGACGTTCACCAAGAACGCCACCGAGTCGCTGAACCTGGTGACCTATGTGCTCGGCGACGAGCGCTTCGAGCGGCACCTGCGCCCGGGCGACGAGATCGTCATCACCGAGCTCGAGCACCACGCGAACCTGGTGCCGTGGCAGGAGCTGGCCCGTCGGACCGGCGCGACGCTGCGCTGGTACGGGGTGACCGAGGACGGCCGTATCGACCTGGAGTCGCTGGAGCTGACCGACGCGGTCAAGGTCGTGTCGTTCACGCACCAGTCGAACGTGACTGGTGCTGTGGCGCCGGTGGCCGAGCTGGTCCGCCGGGCCAGGGCGGTCGGCGCGTTGGTCGTGCTCGACGCGTGCCAGTCGGTGCCGCACATGCCGGTGGACTTCCATGCGCTGGACGTGGATTTCGCGGCGTTCTCCGGGCACAAGATGCTCGGGCCGTCGGGCGTCGGCGTGCTCTACGGCAAGCGTGAGCTGCTCGCGTCGATGCCGCCGTTCATCACCGGCGGCTCGATGATCGAGACCGTCACGATGGAGGCGACCACCTACGCGGCCCCGCCGCAGCGTTTCGAGGCGGGCGTCCCGATGACCTCGCAGGTCGTCGCGCTCGGTGCGGCGGTGCACTACCTGAACGAGCTCGGCATGGACTCCGTCGCCGCGCACGAACACGAGCTGACGGCGCTGGCGCTCGAACAGCTGGGTGCCATCGAGGGTGTGCGGATCATCGGTCCGACCACCCCCGAGAACCGCGGCGGCGCGGTGTCCTTCGTGGTGGACGGGATCCACGCGCACGACCTCGGTCAGATCCTCGACGACGAGGGCATCGCGATCCGGGTCGGGCACCACTGCGCCTGGCCGCTGCACCGCCACTTCGGCGTGGCGGCGACCGCGCGCGCATCGTTTGCCGTCTACAACACCGCCGACGAGGTGTACGCGCTTGCGGCGGCCATCCGTCGGGCGCAGGACTTCTTCGGTACGCATCCCTCGCCGGGTGCTACCGACGACTCGGTCGACGGGGCGTCGTAGACCATGCGGATGGAGCAGATGTACCAGGAGGTCATCCTGGATCACTACAAGCATCCGCACGGGCGGGGGCTGCGGGAGCCGTTCGGCGCCGAGGTGCACCACGTCAACCCGACCTGCGGCGACGAGGTCACGCTGCGGGTGGCGCTGACCGACGACGGCCGGGTGGGCGACATCTCGTACGACGGGCAGGGCTGCTCGATCAGCCAGGCCTCGACCTCGGTGCTCACCGACCAGGTCGTCGGGCTGAGCGTGCACGAGGCGCTCGCGACGGTCGACGCGTTCGATGCGATGATCACCAGCCGCGGCAACATCGAGGGCGACGAGGACGTGATCGGCGACGGGATCGCGTTCGCGGGCGTCTCGAAGTACCCGGCCCGCGTGAAGTGCGCGTTGCTGGGATGGATGGCATTCAAGGATGCCGTTGTTCAAATAGTCGACGGCGCCGACGCTGCGCCCACGAAGAATGTCATCGGCACCGTTGTGCCGGTCCAGACCGGAGGATCGTCATCATGACCGAGACCCAGGCAAACGCCGAGTCCACCGAGGACCAGGCCGTGCAGGAGTCCGCGCCCGCCGCCGATGAGCAGGCGGTCATCGAGCTGACCCCCGACCAGCAGGCGGTGGTGGACGAGCTCGAAGAGGCGATGCGCGACGTCGTCGACCCCGAGCTCGGGATCAACGTGGTCGACCTCGGCCTCGTCTACGGCATCAGCGTCGACGCCGAGGATGTCGCCATCGTCGACATGACCCTGACGTCCGCGGCCTGCCCGTTGACCGATGTGATCGAGGAGCAGGCGCGCGGCGCTCTGGTCAAGAGCGGCCTCGTGAACGACCTGAAGATCAACTGGGTCTGGATGCCGCCGTGGGGCCCGGACAAGATCACGGAGGACGGCCGCGATCAGCTGCGGGCGCTCGGCTTCACCGTCTGATCCGAACGCGACAGAGAAGGCGCCAGACCCGAGTGATCGGGTCTGGCGCCTTTGTCATGCGGTCATGGGGATCAGTTGACGCGCACCGTACCAGTGCAGGACGTGGTCGGGATGCTCCACAGCGCATTCCGGTTGACGGCGCTCCTGGTGATCTCGACGTCACCGGGACCGCTGTTGAGACGGAGGTAGACGGCGCTGCCCATGCCGATCGGCGTGGTCGCGGTGAGGGTGCCCCTGGCCCCGGTGGTCTTGTTGTGCCAGTCGAGGCGGGTGTCCGACAGGTAGGGCGGGGCGAAGAACCAGAGGCTCGACACGTCGGCGAGGGTGAGGTTGCCGGTGCCGGGTCCGTCCTGATTGAAGAATGCCCTGCTGGCGATGTAGGGCTGGTCGACGATGTACGGGCTCAGGCCGAAGCATGTGCTCATGGGTACGACCTGTGTTTCTGCTGCTGCTGCCGATCCGGCGCCCGCGACGAGGCCCCCCGCGATTCCGGCCGATACCGCGGCAGTGGTTGCTAGGCGTCGAAATGTGTTGCCGTTCATGTACATATCTCCCCTGTTTGTTGAAACTAACCGTTTCCGATCATGTCAGAGCCCCGCGATGATTCGGAGTGCCGACACACGAGAGTCGGGAGAAACCGACAATTCGTTACGTGCGTCCAGAAGTACTCGGGCCGAGCATCCCGGGATTGCCTCTCACGCGGTGATCAGCAGATATGCGGCCACGACGGAGCCTACGGCGGCTGCGCCGTAACACGACACCGCGAGCGGACCCCGCGCCCTGCCGAGCCGCAGGCCGTGCTGCAGGAGGAAGCGCAGGCGGTGCGCCGCGTGGACCAGCGCGAGCACGCAGAGCCCGATGAGCACCAGCACCGTGATCGGGTTGCGCAGCACGGAGTGCAGGTGCTGGTGGTCGGGCGCCGGGATCCAGCCGAGCGGTATCGCGGCGCCGAAGAGGATCAGCAGGGCGGGAGCGAGCAGGGCAGCGGCCATCCCGCCCGCGCTGAACAGCAGCCAGAACATCGGTTCGGGGGACCGCCTGGTGTTTGCCCGCACGGTCGGAGTCGGTGCCCTCGTCATCGCAGGATCACCCACACCGCGATGATCGAACACGCGATCCACAGAACGTAATGTGCGGCGACCACCGCGACCGGCGGAACGGGGCGTCCACCCACCCGGACCACCATCGCCTTGGGGGCCAGGTTGAACCAGGTCACGGCGTGCAGCAGTACGAACGCCGCCGCGATCACATTGAGAGCGAGCACCCATGGGCGCGCGCTCCAGTCGAGGAAGTCCCGATAGGACTCGGGACCGGAGCCGACCGCGACGACCAGCATCAGCGCGAACGCGACGAACCAGGCCACGAACACGCAGGACAGCTCGCGCAGCATGAACAGCAGGTAGGATCGGCGCCGCAGCCACCACAGCCGCGAGACCGGCTGACGGTACGGGCGCGCGGGAGCGAGGCCGCTACCCGTGGCGGTCATCGTGCACCCCGGGGTAGCAGGAACTCCTTGAGCGACTTCGTCGCCGCGGTCAGCTTGTAGCGCTGGATCGCGCCTGCGGGGTCGACGCCCTTGGGGCACGCCACGCTGCACTCGCCGACCAGGGTGCAGGCCCACGCGCCCTCCGCTGAGGCCAGCACATCGCGCCGGTCCTCGGCGCCCTGGTCGCGGGAATCCAGGTTGTACCGCTGACCGAGTGCGATCGCCGCGGGGCCGAGGAAGGTGGGTTCGAGGGCGTACACCGGGCAGGCCGAGTAGCAGAGCATGCAGTTGATGCACATGCTGTACCGCTGATACGCCTCCATCTCCTCGGGCGTCTGCAGGTACTCGCCGTCCTCCGGCTCGTCCTCGTCCGCGCGGATCAGCCACGGCTTGACCTTGGGCAGCTTGGACATGAAGTCACTGATGTCGACGACGAGGTCGCGGATCACCGGAAAGTTCCGCATCGGCTCGACCCGGATCGAGCCGGGGGCGTAGTCGGTCAGGAACGTCGAACAGGCCAGCTTCGGCTCGCCGTTGACCGTCATGCCGCAGCTGCCACAGATCCCCATCCGGCAGGACCATCGGTAGGACAGCGTCCCGTCCAGCCGGTCCTTGATGTGGTTGAGTCCGTCGAGGATGGTCCACTCCTTACGCAGTGGGACCCGATAGCACTGCGGCGCGGGCGCGGACTCCTGCTCCGGCCGGTACCGCGTGACCTCGACGGCGATGGTGTCCTGGTCGGCCATTGCTCACCTCCCGTATATCCGTTGCCCCGGGGGCCAGCGGGTGATCGTCACCGGCAGGTAGGAGACCCGAGCCTCGCCATCCGGTTGCCGGTGGATCAGTGAATGAGCCAGGTATCTGTCGTCGTCGCGGTCCGGGAAGTCGGTGCGCTGGTGGGCGCCACGGGATTCCTCGCGCCGCAGCGCGCTGTCGACGATGCACTCGGCGACGTCCAACATCCCCGAGAGCTCGAGAGTGGCGATCAGCTCGGTGTTGAACGTCCGGCTGTGATCGTCGATGACGGCGGCCGCGTAGCGCTGCTTCAATTCCCGGATCCGATCGATCGCCGTGCGCAGGGTGCGCTCGTCCCGGTAGATGCCGGCGCCGGACTCCATCGCCTCCTGCATCCCGGTTCGGATGTCGGCGATCCGGTCCGGCCGGGGACCACCCGCGCCGTCGTGACGAGCGAGTTCGCGTTCGAGCCGACGTTGCTCGTCGCGTCCCTGTGCCTCGATCGCCGCGGAGGGGCCGGAGACGGGAGTGGCCGCGGCATAGGTGGCGGCGGCCTGTCCGGCGCGGGCGCCGAAGACGAGCAGTTCCGGCAGGGAGTTCGAGCCGAGACGGTTGGCGCCGTTGATGCTGACGCAGGCGACCTCGCCCGCGGCGTACAGCCCGTCCAGATCGGTGGCTCCGTGCAGGTCGGTGTGGATCCCGCCCATCATGTAGTGCACGACCGGGCGTACCGGGACCAGCTCGTGGACCGGGTCGATGTTTTGGTAGCTCGCGCACAGTTCCCTGACGAACGGCAGTTTCGCGTCGATGACGTCGGCGCCGAGATGCCGCAGGTCCAGATGGACGATCGGTCCGTCGGGCGTGTCGATCGTCCTGCCCTTCTCCTGCTCGTGCACGAAGGCCTGGGAGAGCCGGTCCCGTGGCCCCAACTCCATGCTGCGCAAGACCGGGCCCGGGGTGGGTGTGCCGAGGTCGTAGTCCTGGAGGTAGCGGTACCCGTCCTTGTTGATCAGCCAGCCGCCCTCGGCCCGCGCGGCCTCGGTGATGAGGATGCCGGTGAACGGCAGTCCGGTCGGGTGGTACTGGACGAACTCCATGTCCTTCAGGCCGGCCCCGGCCCGGTAGGCCAGGGCCATCCCGTCGCCGGTCTTGATGGTGGCGTTGGTGGTGAACGGGAACACCCTGCCGCAACCGCCGGTGCAGACGATGACGGCGTCGGCGACGATCGTCTCGATCCGGCCGGTGGACAGCTCGATGGCCACCACGCCCCGCACCCGCCCGTCGTCGACGAGCAGCGTGGTGGCGAACCACTCGTCGTAGCGCACGATGTCCGGATAGGACAGCGCCTTCTGGAAGAGGGTGTGCAGCAGGTGGAATCCGGTCTTGTCGGCGGCGAACCAGGTGCGCTTCTTCTTCATCCCGCCGAACGCGCGCACGGCGATGTGCCCGTCCGGTTGCCTGCTCCACGGGCAGCCCCAGTGCTCCAGGCGGAGCAGCTCCTTCGGTGCTTCGTCGATGAATGCCTCGACGGCGTCCTGGTCGCAGAGCCAGTCACTGCCGGACACGGTGTCGTAGGCGTGCTCGTCGAGGGAGTCATCCGGGGCGATGACCGCGGCGGCGCCGCCCTCCGCGGAGACGGTGTGGCTGCGCATCGGGTAGACCTTCGACACGATCGCAACGCTGCGGTTCGGGTCGGATTCCGCGATCGAGATGGCCGCACGCAGTCCGGCGCCCCCGCCGCCGACGATGACGACAGAGTGGAATGCGGTCATCGCTCAGGCCTCGTGGTTGCCGCTGTGCTCATCCGCCAGGACCTTGCCGTCGTGCCGAATCGTCTTGATGCGCACGGATCCGTCGTGGTACTCGTGGCGGATCACGCGGCACCCGCACGCGTAGACGCGGTCGTCGATGAGCAGGCCCGCGTCGTCGTTTTCCTGGTGGCGTCGCCCGTCCACGACGTGCCCGCACGGAGCCAGCTCCGCGGTGAAGGGTGAACTGGTGCTGATCATCGCCCACCTCCTTGTCTGGCGGGTGGCCACACCGACGATCGGTCTCCTCGGCCGGACAGGCGGGGCCAGGCGCCATGCGCGCCATGTGATCCATCTCACATCGGACGATACGCTCATTCGGCTGGGGTTGATCCCGTGCGGACCAGTAAGTTAACGGCAGTTCGCAATCCTGTGGAGGTGGGGAGTGGTGCTTGGATGCCGGGCCGCGGTGCTGTCCGGATACGGCGAGCCCACCCGGATCCGCGACATCCAGACCGACTCGCTGAGGGATCGGGAGATCCTGGTGCGGATGGTCGGTGTCGGCATCTGTCACACCGATCTGACGGCGGCCGCGGGCAGGATTCCCTTTCCGCTGCCCGCCGTACTCGGGCACGAGGGATCGGGTGTGGTGGAGTCGATCGGCCCGGGGGTCGAGGCGCTGAGCCCCGGCGATCACGTCGTCCTGAGCTTCGCGTCGTGTCGGAACTGCCGGAACTGCGACGGTGGCCATCCGGCGTACTGTGCGGATTTCGCCGCGCTCAACTACTCGGGGTACCGGCCGGACGGCAGCACCACGCTGCGGTCCGGGGCCGAGGACGTGCACGGCGGGTGGTTCGGTCAGTCCTCCTTCGCGACACACGCCGTGGTGGGCGAAGCGGGTGCGGTCAAGGTCGCGGACGACCTCCCGCTGGCGTTGCTGGGGCCCCTCGGCTGCGGCATCCAGACCGGCGCGGGCGCGCTCATGCGGGTGTTGCGACCCCAACCGGGCGCCTCGGTCATCGTCTTCGGCGCGGGCGCGGTCGGACTGGGGTCGGTCCTGGCGGCCGCCGCCATCGGATGCGCGACCGTCATCGTGGTCGATCCGCTGCCCGCCCGCCGGGCACTGGCCCTCACGCTCGGCGCCACCGCGGCGCTGGACAGCGCGGACCCCGGGCTCGGGCGCGAGCTGCGCAGACTGACCGGTGGCGGCGCGGACCACAGCGTGGACACCGTCAGCAGTGAGGAGGTCCTGAACCTGGCGGTTGCCGCGCTGCGTTCGCCGGGCAGTTGCGCGACCGTGGGCCTGCGAGGTCGACGCAACCCGGTGCTTCTCGACCAGTCGAGCCTGTTGATGGGCCGCAGCGTGACCGGTGTGATCGAGGGCGACGTCGACCCGCGGACGTTCATTCCCGAGCTCATCGATCTCTGGCGGGCCGGGCGCTTCCCGTTCGAGGAGATGATCACGATCTTCCCGTTCGAGGAGATCGAGACGGCTCTTGCGGCGGCGGCGAGCGGGGCCGTCGTCAAGCCGGTGCTCACGTTCTGAACTACCGCAGTCATCCGACCGATTCACCCGAGGACAGGAAGAGGCCGTGGCCGACGCACAGAGATTCAGGGAGCTGCTCGAGAGTGAAGGGCCCGTCGATCCGCGTGATCTCGATGGCATCTGGGCGGCGCTGCCGACCGTGCGCATCGAGGAGCTCGAGGGCAGGTGGCGGGGCAGCGGCTTCGAGACGGGTCATCGCACGGCCCGGCTGCTGGCCGGGTCCGGGTGGTACGGCAAGAACTTCGGAACGCGATTCGATGTACAGCCGATGCTGTGCCGTGGGCCGGACGGCGAGCTCTACTCCGATGTGGCGGCGGGCAAGGGGGAGGCGAGCCTGTGGATGGTGGAGTTCAGGGGCGAGTGCACCGCGACGATGGTCTATGACGGGATGCCGGTGTTCGACCACTTCAAGCGGGTCGACGATCGGACCCTGATGGGCATCATGAACGGCAAGGACGTGCTCGACGGCGGCGAGCACTTCTACTTCGCCCTGGTCAAGGACGAGACCGGCTAGCCGGTCTTCCGTGCGGGTGATTTCTTTGCGGGTGCCTTCTTGGCCGCGGACTTCTTCGCGGGCGCGGCCTTCGTGGACGCCTCGCCGGATTTCCCCGACTTCGCCGCATCGACGCTGCGCTGCAGCGCGGCGACCAGGTCCACGACCTCCGCGTCCTCCTTGTGCGCGGCGACCTCCTCCGGCGGGGTGACCTTCTTGCCGCCGTTCTTGATCGCCTCGTCGAGCATCTTCTGCAGCTGGATCTGGTACTCGTCGGTGTACGACTCGGGCTCGAAGTCCTCGGACATCGACTCCACCAACGACTTTGCCATCGTCAGTTCCTTGTCGCTCGGAGCGGCCGCCTTGTCGAGGGTCTCGAACTCCGCGGCCCGCACCTCGTCGGGCCAGAGCAGTGTCTGGATGACCAGCACGCCCTCGCGCACCCGCAGTGCGGCGAGCCGGGTGCGCTGTCGCAGCGTGAAGTGCACCAGAGCGGTGCGGTCGCTCTCGGTCAGCGTGGACGCGAGCAGCTGGTAGGCCTTGGGGGACGCGGAGTCCGGCTCGAGGTAGTAGCTCTTCTCGAACAGGATCGGGTCGATCTGCTCGGACGGTACGAACTGCAGGACCGGGATCTCGTGTTTCTCGGCGGCGGGCAGCTCGTCGAAGTCCTCGTCCGTGAGGATCACCTGCGTCCCGTCCTCGGACGAATACGCCTTGTCGATGTCGGCGAACTGGATGGTCTTGCCGCATTCCTGGCAGACACGGTTGTATTTGATGCGGCCGCCATCGGCGCCGTGGACCTGGTGGAACTTGATGTCATGGTCCTCGGTCGCGGTGTAGACCTTCACCGGGACGTTCACGAGCCCGAACGCGATGGAGCCTTTCCAAATAGACCGCATGAAACCATGATGGTGCACAGGACGGGATCAGGCCAGGCAGTACCCGAAAATGGGTGGGCAGAGCATGAGTCACAACACCGCGGTGATGGTGGAGGGCAGGCGCCTGTCCCTGACCAATCTGGACAAGGTTCTCTACCCCGAGACGGGGACCACCAAGGCGGAGGTCCTGCAGTATTTCACCGCGGTCGGGCCGCTGATGGTGCCGCTGCTCGCCGGTCGACCGGTCACGAGAAAGCGCTGGCCGGACGGCACGTCCGCGACCCCGTTCTTCCAGAAGAACGTCGACGTGTCGACGCCGGACTGGGTGGATCGCCGGACCATGACCCACTCGTCGAAGACCATCACCTACCCGATCGTCGACGACCTGGCGGCGCTGGTGTACTTCGCTCAGGCGGGCTCGCTCGAGTTTCATGTGCCGCAATGGAGATTCGGCGCGGGTGGCGTGCCGATGGACCCGGACCGCCTGGTGATCGACCTTGACCCTGGGCCGGGCGTCACGCTGGACGAGTGCGCCGAGGTGGCCCTGCGGGTTCGTGATCGGCTAGCGGACAGCGGTCTGGGTGCGCTGCCGGTGACCAGTGGCAGCAAGGGGATTCACCTGTATGCCGGGATCGGGGAGGGCTGGACGGCGGCGCGGTGCGTGGAGTTCGCGAAGAAGATCGCGGTCGAACTCGAACGGGAGACGCCGAAGTCGGTGATCTCCAAGATGACCCGGGCTGAGCGTGCCGGCAGGGTGTTCGTGGACTGGAGCCAGAACTCGGCGTCGAAGACGACGGTGTCGCCGTACTCGCTCCGCGGCACCGCGATCCCGAACGTGGCCGCCCCGCGGACCTGGGACGAGCTGACACGGCCGGGACTGCGCCAGTTGGACTTCCGCGAGGTCCTCGACCGGATGGCCGCGGGGGGTGAGCAGCCGGGGATCCCGCCGGCCCCGGAGCCCGAGCGCGCAGGCTCCTCACGGCGATCGCGCGCCGCCGCGGGCGATCTGGCTCCGATGCTGGCGTCGGCGGTGACCGTGGAGGACTTCGCGTCCAGGGCCGACCCCGAGGTGTGGGCCCTGGAGCCGAAGCTGGACGGTATTCGCGCCCTGGTGCATTTCGATCACGACGTTGACAGCGGCGTGTCCACGGTCCGGCTGGTCAGCCGCAGTGGATCGGACCTCACGCCGGGCTATCCGGAGTTGCTGGCGGTTCCGGAAGGCTTGCATGGTCATTCGGGCGTGGTGGACGGGGAGATCGTGGTCCTCGGCGACGACGGCGCCCCGAGCTTCGGGCGGCTGCAGCAGCGGATGGGCCTGACGAAGCCGCGCGATGTGCGGGCGGCTGCGGAGAAGAACCCGGTGCTGTTGGAGATCTTCGACGTCCTGCAGCTCGACGGGACGTCTCTGCGCGCCAAGGTCTACCGGGACCGGCGCAGGGTGCTCGACGCGATACGCCTGGACGAGGACGAGCCCTGGCGGGTGCTCCCGCTGGCGCCCGCGGACCTGGGTGAGGCGCTCGAGTCCAGTCGAACCGCCCGCATGGAGGGGCTGGTCGCCAAGCGCTGGGACTCGACCTACCGGGCGGGCCGGTCCGCGTCCTGGCTCAAGCTCAAGCATTTCCTGGACCTCGAGGTGGTGGTGGGTGGCTGGCAGCAGGGGGAGGGCCGTCGGTCCGGGGGCATCGGATCCCTGCTGCTCGGGGTGCCGGAGCGCGCCGGTGGCCTCCGGTACGTCGGCAAGGTAGGGACCGGTTTCAGCGATGCCGCTCTGACGCGGCTGGCCGGCCTGTTGGCGGACGCATCCGCGGACAGCTCGCCGTTCGGCGACGCGGTTCCCGCGGTGGATGCTCGCGCCGCCCACTGGGTGCGTCCGGAAATCGTTGGGGAGGTGCGGTACTCCGAGCTGACCGGTGACGGGAGGCTACGCCACCCGAGCTGGCGCGGGCTCCGTCCAGACAAGAGTCCGGATCAGGTCGCGGGCCTGGGGTGAGGCCGACTGAACGGACGGACCGATTGGTCTAGACCTTATTGAACGCGCGATGAACAGTCGGGATACGCGGTGCCATTCGGTGCGCAATTGGTCTAGTCCTATTGCATTCTCGTCGGCGTGACCACGAAGCGCACCCGCACCCTGACCGCACTGTCCATCGCGATTGCCGGCGCAGTCTCCGCCGGAACAGCAACCGCCGCAACGCCTCCGGCCGCAACCGCGTCTGACGGTCCCGCGAAGATCGTCGTCATCGGACTCGACGGGACGATGCTCGACCACATCAAGCGCGCCAACACCCCGAACCTGCACCGGCTGATGGCGGAGGGGACTACCGGGTCCTCCTCGATCCTCGGCCACCCCACCATCTCCGCGCCGTCCTGGTCCACCATCCTGACCGGTGTCTGGAACACCGAGCACGGTGTCCAGGACAACTCCTTCGCCGGTGCCCGGTACGACCGGTACCCCAGTGCGTTCACCCAGATCGAGAACGCGGACCCCGCGCTGCGCACTGTGGCGATCTCGACGTGGGACGGCATCGCCACCGTCGCGGGCAGCGGCTCGCCGAAGGCCGACGTCGTCACCACCACGCCGAACGCGGGCAGCGAGGGCGCGACCGACACGGCGACCGCCACCGCGGTGGCAAGCGAGATCGCAGCGTCAGGACCCGATTTCGTCTTCACCCAGCTGGACCAGGTGGACGGGGCCGGGCATTGGACCGGCACCCTCGGCCCCGCGTACAACCAGGCAGTGGAAGCGGTCGACGTCGAGGTCGGCAGGATCGTCGCGGCGGTGGACCGGCGTCAGCGCGACGCCGGCGAGCGGTGGACCGTGCTGGTCACCGCCGACCACGGTCACCTGCTGTTCGGCGGGCACGGCGGTCAAACCCCCGACGAGACCTCGACTTTCGTGATCGCGCGCGGCGATGGATACCAGGCGGGCGGCATCGACAACGGCTACACGATCACCGATATCACCCCGACCGTGTTGGAGACCCTCGGCGTGCCGCGCCCGGCGAACCTCGACGGCAAGCCGTTGGCGAAGAGCGTTCCCGTGGCGTGACCGTTCGCTGGATCGGGTGCGCAGACGGCCGTGGAAGTCGGCGTGTCGGTGCGGGTTGCTAGTTTTGTGTGGGCGGCTCCGATCGGGCACTGCTCGACGGTTCCTCCGAAAGGTGTTCTCTCACATGGTGATGGGTGCTACCCATGCTGTTTCCGGCGCGGTCGCGGGTCTGCTTGCCGCGCAGGTTCTTCCACCCGAATGGGGCGGGCCGACCTCGACGGCCGAGGTGTTCACATTTGCGGGCGTGTGCGCGGGTGCCGCGCTCCTGCCCGACCTCGACACGGCGCAGTCCACGGTCGCGAGGTCCTTCGGTCCGGTCAGCCAGCTGGTCGCCCGCGGTGTGGACGAGCTCTCGCTGTGGTTCTACCGGCTCACCCGCGGGAAACGGGACCCCAAGCGTCGCGGCGGCCACCGGACGCTCACGCACACAGCGTTGTTCGCGATCGCGTTGAGTGCGGGGATCTCCGCGTTGGTGATCGAGTTCGGGCGCCCGGCGATCATCGGCACCCTGTTCGTCACCCTCGGCCTGGCGCTGCGCGGCCTGGCGGGGAGCTGGGCCGCGCGCAACGGCTGGATCGCGGTCACCCTCGTCGCCGCGGCGCTCTCGGCATTCACCTGGACCTGGTATCCGGACGAGGTGGGCTCCAGGGCGCTCGGTGTCGCGGTGGGCCTCGGGTGTGCGGTGCACTGCCTCGGCGATGCGATCACCAAGGAGGGCGTGCCGTTCCTCGCGCCGCTCCTGCCATGGGGGCGCAGGCGATGGTGGGAACTGCGCCTGCCGTCGATGCTCTCGATCCGGGCAGGCGGCACGGTCGAAAAGGTTGTCCTCGGTCCGCTGCTGACCCTCGTCGCGGTGGGTCTGGCGATCTGGGCGATCGAGGGTGTCCCCGGCGCGGTCACCGAGGTCGTGGCCGAGATCCGCGCCTGGGGTTGATGGTCGGCAGGGTTGCTCTCGCCAGCGTGCGCCGGACAGGGTTCGGGGCTCGTCGGAACACCGCGGCCATTGCCAGGCCAACCGCCACCGGGTCGGCACGCTCGGAGAGATAGGCGCGCTGTCGGCCGGCAGGCAAGTCGAAGAACGCCTCGAAGAACTCCGCGGTGAGTGGGGGTGGCAGCCGGAGCAGCGCGCGCAGTCCGACCTCGCGCAGACCGCGGACCGCCCGGGCGGCTGTCGGCCACAGCGCGGCAGTCGGATCGTCGTCGTCGAGGATGGCGCCGACCAGGACGTCGACGGCGGACAGCGAGGCGGCGACGCTGTATCCGGTGCCGGGGTGCATGATCCCGGCGCGCGCGCCGAAGGTGGCCACCGCGGACGCAGCGCGCGGAACCTGAACCGGGAACCGCACCCGTTCGCGTTCCCCGTCGGCGGCCAGCGGCACCCTCCGCGCGCGCAGCCTGGTCTCCAGGCGCGTGCGCAACACTTCCTGGGACAGCCCCGGCCGGCCCACCAGGCAGGTCTCCTCGAGCAGGACCCGGTCGCGGCCGAGGGGGACCGCGTAGAGGAACGACGGGGTCTCGTCCGGTGCTGCGCCGCTGTCCGCGCGCCAGTCCATGAACCATGCCTCGCCGTCCCCGAGGACCGGCACCGCGGCTTCCCCGGACACCACCACGCCGTAGGCGGTCTGCTCCGCCAGTCCCCGCGCGGGCTGGGCGCCGCGGGCATCGATCACCTGTCGGGCGCGCAGACGGCTGCCGTCCCGGAGGATCACCCGGTCCGGCTCGACCTCGGCGGCGGTACCGGCGAGCACCCGGGCGGAGCCGAGGTCCAGTGCCGCGCGCAACGCGTCGTTGTCGAGCACGCAGTAGGGCCGCGTCAGCACGTGCTCGCGGGTGGTCCACACCCGGGGCCGGTCGACCCGGGCCGCGGCCACCGCGTGCGCGTCGAGCCAACCGGGCAGCTCGTCGCACCATGTCGCGTAGGTGGGCGTCCATCGGCGGTCGGGATGCGGATCGACCGCGACCACGTCGAGCCCGGCGGCGGTGGCCCGGTGGGCCAGCGCCCGGCCGGCCGGCCCCAGTCCGACCACGGCGAGATCGGCAACCGGATCGTGGGTCGTCATCGGATCACTGGTGGCTCACCACGTTGATCACGCGGCCGTTGGGGTCGCGCACGAAGAACCGGCGCACACCCCACTCCTCGTCCTGCAGTGGGTGCACGATCTCCGCGCCCGCCTCGACTACGCTCGCGTAGACCGCGTCCACGTCGTCCACCTCGACGCTCATGTCGGGATGGACGGCTGCGGTGGCGTCCGGGCCCATGAGCGTCAGCTGGGCCGTCGGGTTCGACGGCGACGCCAACGTCCTCACCCAGCCCAGGTTCATCACCTCCACGAAGCCGAGGAGGCCGTAGAACCTCCCGCTCCCGTCCAGATCGTCGGTGTGAATGTCCGGCACGACACGGCGAATGGTCATGACTACATCGAACCCGTCGAGAGCAGCCCGCCGTCCACCCGGACCGTCTCGCCGGTGATCCAGGAGGCGGCGTCCGAGACCAGGAACCCGACCAGGTTCGCGACGTCCTCCGGCGACCCGAGCCGCTTCATCGGGTAGCCCGCCGCGGCCTGGTCCTCGCCCGCCGCGACCAGCGCGGCCGCGAACTGTGTCTTCACGATGCCGGGGGCGACCGCGTTGACCCGGATCTTCGGCCCGAGCTGCCAGGCCAGCTCCTCGGTCAGGCGGATCAGCGCCGCCTTCGAGGCACCGTACGCGGCGATCACCCCGGTCGATCGCAGTCCGCCGACGCTGGCGAGGTTGACCACCGCGCCGCCGTGTTCGCCCATCCAGGCCCGGTATGCCTGCTGGATGTAGCCGAGAGCGGCGACCACGTTCACGTCGAAGATCTTCCTGACCGCGTCCAGGTCGGCGTCCATCAGCGACCCGAAGACGGGGTTGATGCCGGTGTTGTTGACCAGGATGTCGAGCGAGCCCAGCTCGGCCACGGTCCGCGTGACCGCCTCCGCGCGCGCATCGGCGTCACCCGCGTTGCCCGCGATCGGCAGGACAACGGCGCCCGCGACGGCGTCCCGCAGCTCCTGCGCGGCGACCTCCAGCGGTTCCGGCTTGCGGGCGGTGATGGCGACCGTGGCGCCCCGGGCGAGGAACTCGGCCGCGATGGCCCGGCCGATGCCGCGGCTCGCGCCCGTGACCAGCGCCGTCATTCCCTGCAGATCCTTCGGGGGAGTCATCTGCGGAACGTTAGCCGAATCACATCGCCGCGCAACTCCCGCCGGGAATGTCACGGTAAAGTGGAGCGTTCTTGTGTCTCGTGCGCCGTCGGCGTTTGCCCGGCCACGAAAAGTTTCCCGTTTCCATTTAGGAGTTCTAGTTGATTACCGCCACCGACCTCGAAGTTCGTGCCGGTGTGCGGACCTTGCTTTCCGCGCCTGGCCCCGCCCTGCGGGTCCAGGCAGGCGACCGGATCGGCCTCGTCGGCCGGAACGGTGCAGGCAAGACCACCACGCTGCGCATCCTCGCGGGCGAGGGCGAGCCCTACGCGGGTTCGGTGATCCGCACCGGTGACCTCGGATACCTCCCGCAGGACCCCAAGGAGGGCGACCTCAGCGTCCTGGCCAAGGACCGGGTGCTCTCCGCGCGCGGCCTGGACACGATCATCCGGGACATGGAGAAGCAGCAGACCCTGATGGCCGAGCTGGTCGACGGCGCCGAGCTGGACAAGGCCGTCCGGAAGTACGGCGCGCTGGAGGACCGGTTCTCGTCCCTCGGCGGCTACGTCGCGGAGAGCGAGGCGGCCCGGATCTGCAACAGCCTGGGGCTCGCGGACCGCATCCTCGCCCAGCCGCTGCGCACGCTGTCCGGTGGTCAGCGCCGCCGCGTCGAGCTGGCCCGCATCCTGTTCGCCGCCTCGGACGGCAGCGGCGGCCGGTCGGACACCACCCTGCTCCTCGACGAGCCGACCAACCACCTCGACGCCGACTCGATCACCTGGCTGCGCGGGTTCCTGCAGAACCACGACGGCGGGCTCATCGTGATCAGCCACGACGTGGAGCTCCTCGGTGACGTGGTGAACCGGGTCTGGTTCCTGGACGCGGTCCGCGGCGAGGCCGACATCTACAACATGAACTGGAAGAAGTACCTCGACGCGCGCGCCACCGACGAGCAGCGTCGCAGGCGCGAGCGCGCCAACGCCGAGAAGAAGGCGGGCGCGCTTCGGGTGCAGGCCGCCAAGCTCGGCGCCAAGGCGACGAAGGCGACCGCGGCCCAGAACATGGCCAAGCGCGCCGACAAGCTGATGGCCGCCCTCGACGAGGTCCGGGTCTCGGACAAGGTCGCGCACATCCGATTCCCGGAGCCCGCGGCCTGCGGCAAGACGCCGCTGATGGCGAAGAACCTGACCAAGATGTACGGCTCGCTGGAGATCTTCGCAGGCGTCGACCTGGCCATCGACCGCGGTAGCCGGGTGGTCGTGCTCGGGCTCAACGGCGCGGGCAAGACGACCCTGCTGCGGATCCTGGCGGGCACCGAGCAGGCCAATGCCGGCGAGTTGGTGCCCGGTCACGGGATGAAGGTCGGCTACTTCGCGCAGGAGCACGACACCCTCGACGACGACGCCTCGGTGTGGGAGAACATCCGTCACGCCGCGCCGGACACGGGGGAGCAGGAGCTGCGCTCGCTGCTCGGCGCGTTCATGTTCACCGGCCCGCAGCTCGAGCAGCCTGCGGGCACCCTCTCCGGCGGTGAGAAGACACGTCTCGCGCTGGCCGGCCTGGTCTCCTCGGCGGCCAACGTGCTGCTGCTTGACGAGCCGACCAACAACCTGGACCCGATCTCGCGCGAGCAGGTGCTCGACGCGCTGCGCAGCTACAAGGGTGCCGTCGTGCTGGTCACCCACGACCCCGGAGCTGCGGAGGCGTTGAACCCGGAGCGGGTCATCCTGCTGCCCGACGGCCAGGAGGACCACTGGTCGCAGGAGTACCTGGAACTGATTCAGCTGGCCTGATCGTTGCCGCGGCGCGGCGCGGGTGGCTAGCCTGAGAGTGTTCGCTCAAGTCCGCCGAATGACGGCACGCGCCGCGCGCGAGGGATTCGTGCGCACTCCTGTATGGAGGTCAGCCATGGCCGAGCTCACGCGACTACCCAAGGGCGCCCGGGTGTCTGGGGGTGCGCGGGAGGCCCTGCAGACCGAGCTGCGGGATCGCTATCAGTCGGGCACCAGCATCCGGACGCTCGCGGACGCAACCGGCCGCTCGTACGGCTTCATCCGGGCCCTGCTCACCGAGGCGGGCGTGACGCTGCGGGGCCGCGGCGGCGCGAACCGCCGCGGCCGCCTCTCGCATTGATCGCGGCGGCCGCCGATCGCGTCAGTCTCGGCGGCGGACCGATTCCTCGACCAGGTCCAGCACGGCGGACAGGTTCTCGCCCGCGTGTCCCGACGCGATCCGGGCGATGAGCCCGTCGAGGACCAGATCGAGATAACCGACCAGCACATCGGTCGGGAGGTCGTCCCGCAGCCGGCCCGCGGACTTCTGGCGTTCGAGCCGGTTGATCGTCGCCTCGGTCAGTTCCGCGCTGCGCTGGGACCAGCCCCGCGCGAATTCGGGGTCGGTCCGGAGTCGGCGGGCGATCTCGAGCCGGGTGCCGAGCCAGTTGAACTGGTCCGGCTGGGCCAGCATGTCCCGCATGACCTGGACCAGGCCCTGGTTCGCCGCGACATCGGCCATCCGCATGGCGTCCTCGTGTGCGAGCGCGAGGAACAGGCCGTCCTTGTCCTTGAAGTGGTGGAAAATCGCTCCCCGCGAGAGACCAGTGGTCTCCTCGAGGCGGCGCACGGTGGCACCGTCGTAGCCGTACTCCGCGAAGCAGCGGCGAGCGCCGTCGAGGATCTGGCTCCGCCGTGCGGCGAGGTGGTCTTCGCTGACCTTCGGCACAGCCGACGTCCTTTCGTACGAAAAGGGAACGGCGGGCCCGAGACGAGACGTCCCGAGCCCGCCGTCAGCGCAACTGCGTGGTGCCAGTTGTGACTAGCCCTTGATCATGTTGCGGAGCACGTACTGCAGGATGCCGCCGTTGCGGTAGTAGTCCGCCTCGCCGGGGGTGTCGATGCGGACGACCGCGTCGAACTCAACCTTGGTGCCGTCCGTCTTGGTGGCCGTGACCTTCATGGTCTTCGGGGTGACGCCCTCGTTGAGCTTGGCGATGCCCGTGATGTCGAAGGTCTCGGTGCCGTCCAGGCCCAGCGACCCGGCGGACTCGCCGGCCGGGAACTGCAGCGGCACAACGCCCATGCCGATGAGGTTGGAGCGGTGGATGCGCTCGAACGACTCGGTGATGACGGCCTTGACGCCGAGCAGGCTGGTGCCCTTGGCGGCCCAGTCACGCGAGGAACCGGAGCCGTACTCCTTGCCGCCCAGGACGACCAGCGGGATGCCGGCGGCCTGGTAGTTCTGCGACGCGTCGTAGATGAACGACTGCGGGCCGCCCTCGAGGGTGAAGTCGCGGGTGTAGCCGCCCGAGACGTCGTCGAGGAGCTGGTTGCGCAGGCGGATGTTCGCGAACGTGCCGCGGATCATCACCTCGTGGTTACCGCGACGCGAGCCGAGGGAGTTGTAGTCCTTGCGCTCGACACCGTTGGCGTCCAGGTACTGCGCGGCCGGGGTGCCGGGCTTGATCGGTCCTGCCGGGCTGATGTGGTCGGTGGTGACCGAGTCGCCCAGCAACGCCAGGACGCGGGCGCCCGTGATGTCGGCGACCGGGGTGGTCTCCATCGTCATGCCCTCGAAGTACGGCGCCTTGCGGACGTAGGTCGAGTTCTCGTCCCACTCGAAGGTGTCGCCCTCCGGGGTGGACAGGTTCTGCCAGCGCTCGTCGCCCTTGAAGACGTTGGCGTAGGAGTTGACGAACATCTCCTGGTTGATCGAGGAGGCGATGGTCTCCTCGATCTCCTTGGTGGAGGGCCAGATGTCCTTCAGGAAGACGTCGTTGCCGTCCGTGTCCTGTCCGAGCGGGTCGGTCTCGAAGTCGAAGTCCATGGTGCCTGCGAGACCGTAGGCGATGACCAGCGGCGGGGAGGCCAGGTAGTTCATCTTGACGTCGGGGGAGATGCGACCCTCGAAGTTTCGGTTACCCGACAGCACCGCGGTGACCGACAGGTCGTTGTCGTTGATCGCCTTGGAGATGTTCTCCGGGAGGGGACCGGTGTTGCCGATGCAGGTGGTGCAGCCGTAGCCACCGAGGTAGTAGCCGAGCTTCTCGAGGTACGGCCAGAGGCCGGCCTTCTCGTAGTAGTCGTTGACGACCTGCGAGCCCGGCGCCATGTTGGTCTTGACCCACGGCTTGGTGGACAGGCCCTTCTCGACCGCGTTGCGGGCCAGCAGGGCGGCGCCCAGCATCACCGACGGGTTCGAGGTGTTGGTGCAGGAGGTGATGCCCGCGACCACGACGGCGCCGTGGTCGAGGACGAACTCGCCCTGCTCCGGCGTGGTGACGCGCACCGGCTTGGAGGGGCGGCCCTCGGCGCCGTTCGCGGCCGACGCCACGGCGCCCGCACCGTCGTCGGCGAAGGAGAGCGCGGCGGGATCGGACGCGGGGAAGGACTCCTCGACGGCCTCGTCCAGTTGGCTGTGGTCGGCCGCGGCGTGATCCTCCACGTAGGTGTGGATGTCGCGACGGAACGCGTTCTTCGAGTCCGAGAGCAGGATGCGGTCCTGCGGGCGCTTCGGGCCTGCGATGGACGGCACCACGGTGCCGAGGTCCAGCTCGAGGTACTCGGAGTAGTTGGGCTCGGCGTCGGCGTCGTGCCACATGCCCTGTTCCTTGGCGTACGCCTCGACGAGCGCGAGCTGCTCCTCGCTGCGGCCGGTCAGGCGCAGGTAGTTCACGGTCTCCTCGTCGATCGGGAAGATCGCGGCGGTGGAACCGAACTCGGGGCTCATGTTACCCAGGGTGGCGCGGTTGGCCAGCGGCACCTCGGCGACGCCCTTGCCGTAGAACTCCACGAACTTGCCGACGACGCCGTGCTTGCGCAGCATGTCGGTGACGGTGAGCACCACGTCGGTGGCGGTCACGCCGGGCTTGATCTCGCCGGTCAGCTTGAAGCCGACGACGCGCGGGATCAGCATGGAGACCGGCTGGCCGAGCATCGCGGCCTCGGCCTCGATGCCGCCGACGCCCCAGCCCAGCACGCCCAGGCCGTTGACCATGGTGGTGTGCGAGTCGGTGCCGACGCAGGTGTCGGGGTACGCCTGACCGTTACGGATCATGACGGTGGGCGCCAGGTACTCGATGTTGACCTGGTGCACGATGCCCATGCCCGGGGGGACGACCTTGAAGTCGTCGAACGCGCCCTGGCCCCAGCGCAGGAACTGGTAACGCTCGCCGTTGCGCTGGTACTCGAGGTCGACGTTGCGCTCGAGGGCATCGGCGCGGCCGAAGACGTCGAGGATGACCGAGTGGTCGATGACCATGTCGGCGGGGGAGAGCGGGTTGACCTTGCTCGGGTCGCCGCCGAGGGCGGTGACGGCCTCACGCATGGTGGCGAGGTCGACGATGCAGGGCACGCCGGTGAAGTCCTGCATGATCACGCGGGCCGGGGTGAACTGGATCTCGATGCTCGGGTCGGCCGACGGATCCCAGCTCGCGATCGAGCGGATGTGGTCGGCGGTGATGTTCGCGCCGTCTTCGGTGCGCAGCAGGTTCTCTGCCAGGACCTTCAGTGCATAGGGCAACTTCTCGGTGCCGGGAACGGCGTTGAGGCGGAAGATCTCATACGAGTTCTCTCCGACCTCGAGGGTTCCCTTGGCGCCGAACGAATCAATACTGGTGCTCACGTCAGCTCCACTCGTCATTGAGGTTCGCCGTCGACGGGGCTGTGCCGACGGCTGAAGCGAAGCGCATCGCGGCGGACCAAACGGTCACGCCGGGCGCATCGCGGCAAGTCTAACAGTACGCTTGTCCTGTGAGAATTTCGGGCATGTGTGTAGGGCGCGTCGCGCCCGATCCGACACCTGTCGATTCTTGTCGACGGCACCGGCGCCCGCAACGCGGCAATCCCGGGTTTCGCCGCGCCGCGACATGTGTCACGTAATGTGCATCGGGTCAGCAGCGATGGTCCCCATACCGTCGTTCCCGTAACGCTGCATATCCCTCGACCCGATCCGGATGAAAGATGCCTGCTGCTCTCACCTCTGTGTTTCGTCCGGTCCTGGCTGACGTTCCTCCCGATATCGGCATCGACGCGATCCTGGCCGACGTCCAGGACGACGGGGTGTCGGCGCCCGCGAGTGATGTGGACGGGCTCAGGAGCGTCGTGGACCGGGCCGAGCAGGACGGGATCGAGCTGAGCGTCGTTGTGCTCGCGGCGAACCCGGTGCGTGATTCGCAGCTGCGAGACATCGCGACCGAGGTGGGTCAGCAGGAGGGCGGCACCGTGCTGGTGCTGAGCCCGAGCTGGGTGGGTACCTACAGCGACACCCTCAGTCGGGTCACCGTCGAGGATGCGCAGGACAAGGCGTACACCGGAAACCCGGTGGCCTCGGCCGACAACTTCCTCGGTGCGATCACGCGACCGGACCCGCCGTACGGGCTCATCACGGCGGCGCTGGTGCTGCTGGTCGGCGGCGTTGCCGCGGTGAGCTTTTGGGCGCGCTCGCGGCGTTCGGCGGCCGCCGTCGACGGCGACGTAGACGCCCGATAAGGCGACTCATTCGGGTGGCCGTCCGTACCACTCGGGGATCGATCCGTCCGTAGCGAGAAATCCCAACTCCGCGAATATCTTTCGCAACCGATTCGACAAACCCGCAGCTCACGGCGCCCCGTGGGGGTGTGAATCAGTGTTTTTCTTGTGACTAGAGTTCCACTAGTGGGCATTGTGTCGTACGATACTTTTGGCACTTATGGGGAAGAAGTGTCGCTTTGAGCAGCATGACCACGCAAGTGGCGCGAGTTCGACGTTTGTTCGTTGACGTCGAGTGCTGCGGAGCTTGCGCGTCTTCCCTGTGCGGGTACGACCGAGCTGAGCGCTGATCCGTCCGGCTCGGTGGAGAACCGAGGGAGAGACCTGTGAGGCGAAGGGCACCGCGCACGAGGACTCGTAGTGCACAACTGCTGATCGGAATGGCGATAGTGGCCTCACTGGTCACGGGAACCCCAGGACTGGCCGCCGCAGTGCCGCCGCCACCGCCGAATCCGAGCGAATCCGAACTGCAACAGGCCGGCCAGGGCGTCGACGAGCGCGTCGGTCAGGTCAGCACCCTCATCAACGACGTGGCCGCCGCCGACCAGCAGTTGCGCGCGCTCGACGATGAGGTCGCGATCAAGCGTGAGCAGGTGAACAAGGCGCTGGTCGACCTGCAGATGTCCCGTGACGCGGCCGCCGCGGCCGCGGGTGCGGTCGGCATCAGCCAGCAGGCCCTGCGGGACGCGGGCGCCCAGATCGAGTTGGCGCAGACCAGGTTCGACGAGTTCGCGGCCAGAACGTACAAGCAGGGCACCGGCCTCGCGTCCTTCGCGTCGTTCCTGGGATCGCAGGGACCCGGCGACGTGCTCGACCGCGCCCAGGTGATGAAGATCCTCGCCACCAACAAGAATTCGGTGATGGACGCGCTGCAACGCGCGAGAACCGAACAGGCGAACAAGGATTCGTCGACGCGCGAGGCGAAGCAACAGGCGGATGTCGCCGCCGTCGCGGCCGAGTCCCGCAAGTCCGACGCCGAGAACGCCATCTCGGTCGCGAGGTCCGCGTTGGCGGAGCAGGCCGGCAAGAAGGCCGCGATCGAGGCACAGAAATCGTCGGCGGAGTCCGCGCTCGCGGCGGCACGGGAGAATGTCTCCGGGCTGCAGAGCCAGCGTCAGGCCTTCGTCAACTGGGACACCCAGCGGGCGGCCGAGCAGGCCGCGATCGCCGCAGCGGCTGCCGCTGCCCGAGAGGTCGCTGCCGCGGCCGCGGCGCGCGTCGCCGCGAACCAGGCGGCGAAGGACCGGGCCCGCGAGCTCGCCACGGGACAGCGCCCGCACACCCAGATCGAGGACGACACGGCGACCGACTACGGCACCGAGGAATCGGGCACCGTCGACTCGGAATCCGAGGAGGCCGAGTCCGAAGCGTCGGAGGAGTCCGAGGAGTCGCCGCCGGTCACCACCAAGCCGGTCAAGCCGAAGCCGAAGCCGAGCAAGCCCAAACCGGCCGTCACCGGCAGCGCCGCCGTCGAGACCGCGATCGACCGAGGGATGTCGCAGCTCGGTGTCACCTACGCCTGGGGCGGCGGAGACGAGAACGGGCCGACCCTCGGTATCCGGGACGGTGGCGTGGCGGACAGTTACGGCGACTTCAACAAGGTCGGTTTCGACTGCTCGGGCCTGATGATCTACGCCTTCGCAGGCATCGGCGTCTCGCTGCCGCACTACACCGGCTATCAGTACACGGCGGGCGAGCAGGTGCCGTCCTCGGAGATGCGACGCGGCGACATGATCTTCTATGGACCGAACGCCAGTCAGCATGTTGCGCTGTACCTTGGCAATGGGGAGATGCTGGAGGCGCCGCAGTCCGGTTCCATCGTCAAGGTGTCGCCGGTGCGCTGGGACGGCATGACCCCGTACGTGGTCCGAATGGTGTAGCGACCTGACCGCCTTCCGGGACACGGAGGCGGATCGAGGCGATCGATGTGAAAGCGGTGGATTCTTGGTGACCTCAGCTGACGGGGCAACCGGCAGTACGGACGTGCAGATCCTCGAGAAGGTGATCTACGAGGTCAAGCGAGTCATCGTCGGGCAGGACCGGCTGGTCGAGCGCATTCTCGTGGGGCTCCTCGCGAAGGGGCACGTGCTCCTCGAGGGCGTGCCGGGCGTCGCCAAGACGCTGGCGGTGGAGACCTTCGCGACCGTCGTCGGCGGTTCGTTCTCCCGGGTGCAGTTCACCCCGGACCTGGTGCCGACCGACCTGGTCGGTACCCGGATCTACCGGCAGGGCCGGGAGGAGTTCGACACCGAACTCGGTCCCGTCGTCGCGAACTTCGTGCTCGCCGACGAGATCAACCGGGCACCCGCGAAGGTCCAGTCGGCACTGCTCGAGGTGATGGCCGAGCGGCACGTCACCATCGGCGGCAAGACGTTCCCCATGCCGGAGCCGTTCCTGGTGATGGCGACCCAGAACCCGATCGAGAGCGAGGGCGTCTACCAGCTGCCCGAGGCCCAGCGTGACCGCTTCCTGTTCAAGATCCTGGTGGACTACCCGTCCGTGGAGGAGGAGCGCGAGATCGTCTACCGGATGGGTGTCGCGGCTCCCGAGCCGAAGCCGATCCTGGATCCCGCCGAGCTGATCCGCCTGCAGAAGGCCGCAAGCGCGGTCTTCGTGCACCACGCCCTGGTGGACTACGTGGTTCGCGTCATCGCGGCCACCCGCACCCCCGCCGATCTCGGCCTCACCGACGTGGCCGGGTGGATCGCGTACGGCGCCTCGCCGCGCGCGACGCTCGGCATCATCGCCGCCTCGCGGGCCCTCGCGCTGATGCGCGGACGTGACTACGTGGTGCCGCAGGACGTGCTCGAGGTGATCCCGGACGTGCTCCGCCACCGCCTGGTGCTCTCGTACGACGCCCTCGCGGACGACGTCTCGCCCGACGACGTCATCACCCGGGTGTTGCAGAGCGTCGGTCTCCCGCAGGTGGCGGCCCAGCCGGTCGCCCCGCCCGCGCAGGCGCCGAACGGCGCGGTCGCCCCGCAGGCGGCCCCGCAGTCCAACGGCACGCCGCAGCAACAGGCTGTCGCCGACCCGACCGCGTCGGTCGGTGGCCAGCAGCGGTGAGCGCCCCGGCTCATCGTGACGGCGGCGCGTTGCCCTCGTTCCGTTCGGGCGAGCTGCGCAACCCGGAGCTGTCCGCGGCTCTGCGCACCCTCGAGCTGACGGTCCGCAGGCGGCTCGACGGCGTCCTGCACGGCGAGCACCTCGGGCTGATCCCGGGGCCGGGCACCGAATCGGGCGACGCCCGCGAGTACCAGCCCGGTGACGACGTTCGCCAGATGGACTGGTCGGTGACCGCGAGGACGACGCATCCGCACGTGCGGATGTCGGTGGCCGATCGCGAGCTCGAGACGTGGCTGGTCGTCGACCTGTCCGCGAGCCTCGACTTCGGGACGACCGGGGCCGAGAAGCGCGACCTGGCGGTGGCCGCCGCGGCCGCCGTCACCCACCTCACCAGCGGGGGCGGCAACCGGATCGGCGCCATCGTCGCGACCGGCGAGCGGACCGTGCGCATCCCCGCGCGCGGCGGCCGGTTGCACGCGCAGGCCATGCTCCGGAAGATCGCGACCACCCCACAGGCCCCGGACGGGGTGCGGGGCGACCTGCGCGGCGCGATCGAGTCACTGCGCCGACCGCAGCGCCGACGCGGTCTCGCCGTGGTGATCAGCGACTTCCTCGGTCCGATCGACTGGGAGCGGTCGATGCGCGCGTTGTCCGGCAGGCACGACCTGCTGGGCATCGAGGTCCTCGACCCCCGTGACCTGGAGCTGCCGGACGTCGGAGACGTGGTGCTGCACGACCCGGAGACGGGCCGGACCCGGGAATTCCATACCAGCCCGTCACTGCGTGCTGATTTCGCCGCTGCCGCGCAGGAGCACCGGCGCGCGGTCGAGCACACGCTGCGGGGGTGCGGCGCGCCCGTCCTGGCGCTGCGCACCGACCGGGACTGGATCGCCGATGTCGTTCGCTTCGTGGCGTCGCGCCGACACAGTTATGGTGCTCGGGTGAATCGGGTGCCGCGCCAGTGAGCTTCGCTGATTTCGCGTCCCCGCTGTGGTTGGCGTTCCTCGTGGTGGTGGCGGCCCTCGCCGTCGCCTACGTCCTCGTCCAGCGCACCAGGCACAAGCATCTGCTCCGGTTCTCCAACCTCGAGCTGCTCGAGAAGGTCGCCCCGTCGCGGCCAGGGCGTTACCGGCACGTGCCCACCGCTCTGGTGCTGTGCGGACTGTTGCTGCTCACGGTGGCGCTCGCCGGCCCGACCTCGGAGAAGCGGGTGCCGCGGAACCGGGCCACCGTGATCATGGTGATCGACGTTTCCCTGTCGATGAAGGCCACCGACGTCGAGCCGACCCGGTTCGACGCAGCCAAGGCCGCCGCGAAGGACTTCGCGGACGGGCTGACGCCCGGGATCAACCTCGGGCTGGTCGCGTTCGCGGGTACCGCCTCGGTCCTGGTCTCGCCGACCATCAATCGCGAGGAGACCAAGACCGCGATCGACCACCTCAAGCTGAGCGAACGCACGGCGACGGGCGAGGCCATCTTCACCTCGCTGCAGTCGATCGAGACGCTCGGCGCGGTCCTGGGCGGCGGGGATCAGGCGCCGCCCGCGCGGATCGTGCTCCTCTCCGACGGCAAGCAGACGGTTCCCGACGATCCCGATGCCCCGCGCGGCGGCTACACCGCCGCCAGGGAGGCGAAGGAGAAGGGCGTGCCGATCTCGACGATCTCGTTCGGTACCACCTACGGCACCGTCGACATCGAGGACGAGCGGATCCCGGTCCCGGTCGACGATCCGTCGCTTCGCGAGATCGCGAACCTGTCCGGAGGTAGTTTCTTCACGGCGTCCAGCCTCGAGGAACTGCGCAAGGTCTACGACACCCTCGAGGAACAGATCGGGTTCGAGACGACAAGGGGCGACGCCAGCAGGCCCTGGCTCGTGCTCGGGGTGCTGTGCACCACGGCGGGGCTCGCCATGGCGCTGGTTCTGCGCCAACGCCTGCCCTGACGGGGCCATGACCCGTCACAATTCCACCGACCGACGCCGATACGGCGTACACGAACAGATAGGTTGATCGCATGTCGAACACCCCCTCTCCGTCCCGTTCCGTGCTCGTGACCGGAGGCAACCGCGGCATCGGCCTCGCGGTGGCCCAGCGTCTGGCGGCGGACGGCCACAAGGTGGCGGTCACGCACCGTGGCTCCGGGGTTCCCGAGGGCTTGTTCGGCGTGAAGTGCGACGTCACCGACGCGGAGTCGGTGGATCGGGCGTTCACCGAGGTCGAGGAGCACCAGGGCCCGGTCGAGGTGCTGGTCGCCAACGCGGGTATCACCGACGACACGCTGCTCATGCGGATGACCGAGGAGCAGTTCACGAACGTCATCGACGCCAACCTGACCGGTGCCTTCCGCTGCGCCAAGCGGGCCAACCGGGGCATGCTGCGCGGACGTTGGGGCCGGATGATCTTCCTCGGTTCGGTGGTGGGCATGGCCGGTCAGGCGGGCCAGATCAACTACGCCGCCTCCAAGGCCGGCGTGATCGGTCTGGCGCGCTCGGTGACCCGTGAACTGGGCTCGCGGTCGATCACTGCGAACGTGGTCGCGCCCGGCTTCATCGAGACCGACATGACCGCCGATCTGCCGGAGGACATGAAAGAGATGGCCAAGAAGTTCATCCCGCTGCAGCGAGTGGGCAAGGCCGAGGACGTCGCCGCCGTGGTCAGCTTCCTCGCCTCGGAGGACTCCGCCTACGTCTCCGGCGCGGTCATTCCCGTGGACGGCGGCATGGGTATGGGCCACTAGGTCCGCTCGAAACATCACGCACCCAACGACTTTCATTCACAGGAGTAGAAACATGGGCGGACTGCTCGAAGGCAAGACCATCCTCGTCACCGGGATCATCACCGACTCGTCGATCGCATTCCACGTCGCGAAGGTGGCGCAGGAGCAGGGCGCGAAGGTCATCATCACCGGGTTCGACCGGCTGCGGCTGATCGACCGCATCGCGCAGCGCCTGCCGCAGCCGGTGCCGCCGGCGATCGAGCTCAACGTGCAGGACGATGAGCACCTCGCGACATTGGCGGACCGCGTCCGTGAGCTCGCGCCCGAGGGCATCGACGGCGTCGTGCACTCCATCGCGTTCTCTCCGCGCTCCGGCCTGGGTGCACCCTTCCTCGACGCGCCGTGGTCGGACATCTCGACCGCACTCGAGGTGTCGGCCTACTCGTACGCGTCGCTGGCGAAGGCGCTGCTGCCGGTGCTCAACGACAACGCCTCGATCGTCGGCATGGATTTCGACCCGTCGCGGGCGATGCCGTTCTACAACTGGATGGGTGTCTCGAAGGCCACCCTCGAGGCAGTCAACCGCTACGTGGCGAAGGAGGTCGGCGTCCGTGGCATCCGCTCGAACCTCGTCGCCGCGGGTCCGATCAAGACCCTGGCCGCCAAGGCCATCGCGGGCGACAGCACCGGACCGGGTGCCGAGCTCGACAGGCTGAACACGGGTTGGGACGACGTCGCACCGATCGGCTGGAACGTCGATGACCCGACGCCCGTCGCCAAGAGCGTCTGCACGGTGCTCTCGGACTGGCTGCCCGGTACCAGCGCCTCGATCATCTACGTCGACGGCGGCTTCCACGCGATGGCCGGATAGGTACGAGCTCTCACACCATGACCACCGAGTTCGATGCCCTGCTGCTGCTCTCCTTCGGCGGACCCGAGAAGCCCGACGACGTCCGCCCCTTCCTGGAGAATGTGACCAGGGGCAGGGGAGTGCCGCCCGAGCGCCTCGACGAGGTGGTCGAGCACTACCTGCACTTCGGTGGGGTATCGCCGATCAATCGGCTCAACCGCGACATCATCGCCGCGGTCGAGTCGGAGTTCGCCGGTGCGGGAATCGAATTGCCGATCTACTTCGGTAACCGCAACTGGCATCCGATGGTCGAGGACACCGTCGCTCGCATGCGCGACGACGGTGTCCGCTCGGCGCTTGTGTTCCCCACTTCGGCGTGGGGCGGCTACTCGGGGTGCCGGCAGTATCACGAGGACATCGAGCGGGCCAGGTCCGCGGTCGGCGACGGTGCGCCCGCACTGGTGAAGTTGCGCCAGTACTACGACCACCCCCTGCTCATCGCCGCGTTCGCCGAGGCGATCGTCGCGGCCCGCGAGCAGCTCCCGGCCGATCGGCGCGCCGGGGCCCGGCTCGTGTTCACCGCGCACTCGATCCCGGTCTCCGCCGACGCCTCGGCTGGTCCGCCCGCCGACGGCGGCAGGCTCTACAGCCGCCAGGTGGCCGAGGCCGCCCGGTTGTGTGCGGACGCAGTCGGTGTCGAGGAGTTCGACCTGGTCTGGCAGTCGCGGTCGGGTCCGCCGCAGATCCCGTGGCTCGAGCCCGACATCTGTGATCACCTCGACGCGCTGGCCGCGGCAGGCACCGAGGCAGTGATCGTGTGCCCAGTTGGTTTCGTCTCCGATCATCTCGAGGTGATCTGGGACCTGGACACCGAGGCAAGGGACAGGGCCGCCGAGCTCGGGCTGGGCTACGTCCGGGTCGGCACGCCTGGCACCGATCCGCGCTTCGCGCAGTTGGTTTCGGCGCTGGTGCGGGAGCAGTCGGACGGGGCCGCCCCGCAGCGGCTCGGATCGGAACCGCTGTACGGAGCAGGTGCGAACGGCGCCCTGTGCGCGGTGGCGTGCTGCGAGCCACCTCGCAGGCCGGGGCGCTGACCGCTCGGATCAGCCGGAGATCTGTTGCAGGGTCCAGCTGTTGCCATCCGGGTCGGTGAAGCCCGCGTACGAGACGGTCGGCTTGCCAGGGGCGCCCATCTCCTCGACCTCACCCATCTCCACGCCGCGGCCCGCGAGTTCGGCCCGTGCGCCGTGGATGTCGTCGGCGACCAGGTGCAGGCCCTTCACCGAACCCGGAGTCGTGTCGACGATGCCGATGCCGAAACAGATGGAGCAGGCCGACCCGGGCGGGGTCAGCTGTACGACGCGGAACTGATCGCCCGCGCTGTGATCGTGGTCGAGCGTGAAACCCGCCTTGTCGATGTAGAAGGACTTCGCACGATCGACGTCGGCGACGGGAAGCGGTACGAGTTGGAGTCTCAGGTCCACGGTGGTCTGCCCTCTCCTGTGCGTGTCTGGGGACGATCATCGTGGATCCTCCTCCTCGGCCCGACCGGTTGTCGACGTACCTCGCCGACGGTGTCGGGTCGGCGAACAGCGGCGTAATGTTCGGACCGTCGGAACCTGGAGAGGCGATGGTACTGATGCGTACCGACGGAGACACCTGGGACATCGTGAGCAGCGTGGGCCGCACCGCATTGGGGGTGGCGACCTTCAGGGCGCTGGAATCGGAACGTCCCGATCCACTGATCACGGACGGATTCGCACGCTGGTTCGTGGAGGCGGCCGGTGACCAACACTTCACCCGGCTGCTGGCCGACCCGTCCCCACTCGAGAAGATGCCGTTCTTCTTTCCTGGCTTCATGGGCGTGCGGACCAGGTTCTTCGACGAGTACTTCACCGCGGCGTCCGCCGACGGGGTGGCGCAGGCGGTGATCGTTGCGGCCGGACTGGACGCGCGGGCCTACCGACTGGACTGGGCGCCGGACGTGGCGGTTTTCGAGGTCGACCAGCCGAAGGTGCTGGCTTTCAAATCCCGCGTGCTCGACGCGCACGGCGCCCGGCCGAAGGTCGATCGCAGGCCCGTCGCCGTCGACCTGCGCGAGGACTGGCCTGCCGCGCTGGAGGCCGGGGGATTCGACCCCGGCAGGCCGTGTGCCTGGTCGGCCGAGGGCCTGCTGCCGTACCTTCCCGGCGCCGCGCACGATGCGCTCTTCGAACGGATCGACGGGCTCTCGGCGGCGGGCAGCCGGATCGCCCTCGACGGGTTCGGTGCCGGGACGGACGTGAAACGGTTCCTTGCGTTGCGGGACAAGTACTTCGGGGACAAGCAGTTGGACGACATCGATATCGCGTCACTGTTCTACGACGACGAACGGGCCGACCCGGCGCAGTGGTTGACCGACCACGGCTGGACCGTGCGGCGGTTCAGCCCGGTCGAACTCACCGCGGCCTACGGTGTGGAGGTCCCGGATCTTCCCGACGACCTCGCGGACCTGGCGCGGACCCCCGCGTACCTGACGGCCACGAAATAGCGGCCGGGTCACACCCGAGGCCGGGCCGCTCGCACGGTCGCGGCGACCGCCCCCAGGCGGGCCGTCCGGATCGTCGACCAGAGCGGCCGAAGGGTCTCCTCGCGTGCCGCCACGCCCGCGGCGGTCTGCGCCCGGACTCCGGTTTCGCCCGCGACGGTGAGGATCGCGGCCACCTGGTCGGCGGTGTCGAAGATGCGCAGCGCGCGATCGGGAGTCGATTCGGGGTAGCTGTGGTGCGAGAACTCCTCGAGCGCCTCGGCGACTCGGGCGCGCGGGTCGCGGTCGTCTGCGGCGAACCCGCCGCGCATCGAGGCGAGGGTGTCGGCGGCGTCGCGGACGGCGCTGCGCATCTCGAACTCCGCCTCGCCCAACCCCATCTGTTCGGCCTGCTGCGGGATGACCGGCACCGGGAACACCGTCCAGCGCAGCACATCCGGGCCCTCCACGGTGGGCACGATGCCGACCCCCTGCCGGCCGGGCGCGCCGACCAGGATGCCCTCCTCGGCGTGGATGGCGGCCGCCGCGAAGTCGGTACCGGTGGGCAACCCTCGGACGTCACCCGGTGCGGGCAACACGAGGGTGAGCTGGGTGTCCGGGTCCTCGGCGCTCAGCATGCGGGCGATCCGCATCAACACGATCGGTCCGTTGTCCTGGAGCTGCGGCCAGGGCAGGTCCAGGCGCAGCGCCACCTCGGCGTCGCCCGCGCCCACCAGGTGCATGGGCGCCCAGGACTGGACGGCGTCGATGACGTCGTCGGGGGAGCTGGCCCCCGCGAGCCAGGAGGCGCCCCACAGGGTCAAGGTGGTGCTGGGACAGGACACGGTATTCCAGCATAGGTCGGCGTGGCGGGCTGCGACCAACCGAATCGGTGTCCTAGCGTTGTCGATCGTGAGTGCACGCGATATGTACGGCGGAAACATCTTCTCCGGCCACACCCGTAGCCGACGACCGGAGTACCCGAAGGTCCCCGCGGACAAGGGGCTCGTGGTCGAGGACTCGGCGACCGGCTACTGCGGCGCGGTGGTGGGCATGGAGAAGACGTACGACGGCGACTACGTGCGCCTCGAGGACTCCCGACGCCAGACGCGACTGTTCGCCATGCGTGAGGCTGCCTTCCTGATCGACGGAAAGCCGGTGACCCTGGTGCGGCCGACCGCCGCGAAGAAGCAGGCCGCGGCCACCAGGTCCGCGTCCGGATCGACCCGGGTGGAGGGGCTGAAGGCCCGCACCGCGCTGCCGAGCCGGATCTGGGTGGAGGGCATTCACGACGCCGCGCTGGTCGAGCGGGTCTGGGGCCACGACCTGCGGGTCGAGGGCGTCGTGGTCGAGCACCTGGAGGGGCTCGACAATCTCGCCGACCGGCTGGCCGAGTTCCGGCCAGGACCTGGACGGCGGGTCGGCGTGCTCGCCGACCACCTGGTCGAGGGCTCGAAGGAGTCCCGGATGACGCAGAACGTCGGGCCGCACGTGCTGGTCACCGGGCACCCGTACATCGACGTCTGGGAGGCGGTGCGGCCCAAGGCGGTCGGCATCGCGGCGTGGCCGAAGATCCCGCGCGGGCAGGACTGGAAGACGGGAATCTGCCGCGAGCTGGGCTGGGGGACCCCGCAGGACGGGTGGCGCCGGGTCTATGGCGCCGTGTCCAGCTTCCGCGACCTGGAGTCGCCGCTGATCGGGGCGGTCGAGCGACTGGTCGACTTCGTCACCGCCGCGGACTGATATCACGGTGCTTTCCCGGGCCGCACTCCGGCGGAACTCTGGTTAGATGGTGTTGTGGCAGCACTTGTCTGGCTGATAGCAGGAGTTTTGCTGGCCGCGGCCGAGGCATTGTCGGGGGACTTCTTCCTGTTGATGTTGGCCGGCGGCGCATTCGCCACGGCCGGGGTCAGTGCGGTGACCGACTGGCCGGTGTGGATCGACGCAGTCGTGTTCGGCGTGGTGTCGCTCGCGCTCGTCCTCGGGGTGCGGCCCGCGTTGCTGCGCCGCTTCGCGAAGCCGCCGCTGGTGCCAACCAATGTCGAGGCGCTGGCGGGTAAACATGCGCTGGTGCTCGAGGAGGTTGCCGAGCACGCGGGCCAGATCAAGCTCGCAGGCGAGGTGTGGACCGCGCGCCCGCTCGACAGTTCCGAGGTGTATCCGCCAGGAACGACCGTGACCGTGATGGAGATTGACGGCGCGACCGCCGTCGTATGGAGGGGACCCTGAATGGCTGGAGGGATGTGCACGTGGCCGCACTGATTGTTTTAGCCGTGATCGTGCTGCTGGTGGTGATCGTGGTGGCGAAGTCGGTCGCCCTGGTCCCGCAGGCGGAGGCGGCCGTCATCGAGCGGCTCGGCCGCTACGCGAAGACGGTGTCCGGCCAGCTGACGTTCCTGGTGCCGTTCGTGGACAGGATCCGGGCCAAGGTGGACCTGCGTGAGCGGGTGGTGTCCTTCCCGCCGCAGCCCGTGATCACCCAGGACAACCTGACCCTGAACATCGACACCGTCGTCTACTTCCAGGTGACCAACCCGCAGGCCGCGGTGTACGAGATCAACAACTACATCGTCGGCGTGGAGCAGCTGACCACCACGACACTGCGCAACGTGGTCGGCGGCATGACCCTGGAGGAGACGCTGACCTCGCGCGACTCGATCAACGGGCAGCTCCGTGGGGTGCTGGACGAGGCCACCGGCCGGTGGGGACTGCGAGTGGCCCGCGTCGAGCTCAAGAGCATCGATCCGCCGCCGTCGATCCAGGAGTCGATGGAGAAGCAGATGAAGGCGGACCGCGAGAAGCGCGCGATGATCCTCACCGCCGAGGGCCACCGCGAATCCGCCATCAAGACCGCGGAGGGCGACAAGCAGTCGCGGATCCTCGCGGCGGAGGGCGCCAAGCAGGCGTCGATCCTCAGCGCGGAGGGTGAGCGGCAGTCCCGCATCCTGCGCGCGCAGGGTGAGCGGGCCGCGAAGTACCTGCAGGCGCAGGGTCAGGCGAAGGCGATCGAGAAGGTGTTCGCGGCCATCAAGGCCGGCAAGCCGACGCCGGAACTGCTTGCCTACCAGTATCTTCAGACTCTGCCGCAGATGGCGCAGGGCGACGCGAACAAGGTGTGGTTGGTGCCGAGCGACTTCGGGGATGCGCTGAAGGGCTTCGCGCGGACCCTCGGGGCGCCAGGCGAGGACGGCGTGTTCCGCTACGAGCCCAGTCAGGCCGAGGAGGACCTGCTGAAGCCGGAGGACGACTCGGCGGAGGTCGCCGACTGGTTCGAGACCAAGTCGGATCCGGCCGTTGCTCGCGCGGTAGCGGCGGCGGAAGCCGTTGCGCGCCAACCCGTCGACACCTCGCTGGTGCCCGAGCATCAGCTCGAGCCGCAGCGTCACCAGGCGAGCGAGCTCCCGGCGGGCCCCGCGGATCCGGGTGGGCAGCTGCCGCAGCCGTAGCCGGAAGCGGTCGCTCAGGTCGGCGTGTGTGCGGGTCGACCCACGACCGATTCGACGACGCTGAGGACGGACGCCGCGAGACGCTCGGTCTGGCCGTCGCGGACGTAGTGGAGCACCATGTCGGGGTTGATGGTGGCCAGCAGGACCGGGGCCACTGCCTCGGCGTCGAGATCCGGTCGAGCCTCCGCGAGCAGAGCCGCGACGTGCCCGTACCAGAATCCGTGAATCGCCTCGGTGTGCGGGTCGGCGGTGGCGTTGTCGTAGGCGATCATCAGCTCGACGTTGTCCGCGACCAGTCGGAACATGGCGTCGAAGTACGCGAGCAGTCTGTCGCCTGCGGGCGCGCCGGGCCCGAGCGGCGGCTCGCCGCTGACGACCGCGTCGCGCAGATTGTGCGCGCGCTCGAGGACCAGGGCCTTCATCAGCCCGGCGCGGCTGCCGAAGCGGTGGAAGACGGTTCCCTTGCCGACCCCTGCCGCCGCCGCGATCTGCTCGACCGAGACGTTCGCGGCGCCGAACTCGCTCAGGAGCGCGTCGGTCGCGTCGAGGATCGCGCGGCGATTTCGGGCGGCGTCGCTGCGCTCCCGCGTTGATCCGCTACCCACTCGTGTACCTCCGTTGACAAGTTGACCGTCGGTCCATAACGTGACATTCGTCCATTAACTGGACCGGCAGTCAAATTAGGGAGTGTCGATGCGGGCAATAGTAATGACATCGGTCGGTGGACCCGAGGTCCTCGTCGAGCGGGACGTGCCCGCACCGCAGCCTGGGGTCGGGGAGGTGGTGGTCCGAGCCGAGGCGATCGGGGTCCATTTCGCCGAAACACAGCTCCGCTCAGGGATCTTCCCGTCGCCTGCGGTCCCTCCGTTCGTATTCGGGGGCGAGGCGGCGGGGACGGTCGTCGAGGTGGGTGGGGGCGTCGACCGTGGCATGATCGGCGCGCGGGTGATCGCGACGACCGATGGCACCGGTGCCTACGCCGAGCGGGTGGTGGCGGCGGCCGCCGCGACCGTCCGTGTCCCCGACGGGCTGTCGTTGACCGACGCCGTCGCGGTGTCGGTGCCGGGTGCGGTGGCGTTGACCCTGCTGCGAGCCGCTGACCTGCGGGGCGGTGAGGTGGTTCTCGTGGAAGCCGCCGCGACGGGAGTCGGCGCGTACCTGACCCAGCTGGCGGGAGAGTTCGGCGCGGCGCGCGTCCTCGCCACCGCAGGGACGGCCGACAAGCGAGACCGGGCGCGCGCGTTCGGCGCCGACGACGTGATCGATCACTCTGACCCGGATTGGCCGGGCCGCGTGCGCGAAGTCCTGGGCGACGCGACCATCGACGTCGCGTTCGAGTCGATCGGTGGCGAGTCCGCGGCGCGACTCCTGGATCTGATGACCCCGCTGGAGGGTCGAATGCTGTTCTACGGGTTGCTGAGTGGTCGGCCGGCCGCCATCGGGTCCACGGACCTGATGCTGCGAGGGCTCACGCTCACCGGCTGCGGCGGACCGGCCTGGCTGGGGCGTGTCGCGGCGACCAGGGCCGAGATCCTCGAGCGTGCGGCCGCCGGAACCGTCACACCCGTGGTCGATTCGATCCTTCCCCTCGGTGACGCCGCGCTGGCGCACGAGAAGATCGAGAAGCGGGCCGCCACGGGGAAGATGATCCTGGTGCCGACGGCCAGTGCTTCGGCATCTGAGTTCTTCAGTGTCTAGGTGATGAGCGCCTTCGCGACCCCGCACACCGCCACCGCCCACAGCACGCTGGTGAAGGTGCCGATGATGAACTGTTCGGACGCATGGGGTTCGCGCAGTTCCGGGTAGCGCGCCAGGCCCTTGACCGCGAGCACGATCGCGAGACCCTCGGGCCAGCCCGCCAGGATCGCCACCGCGACGGCGCTGCGCTCGAGCACGCCGATGATCCGGCCGCCACGCAGCGGGCCCTCGCCGGCGACGCGAGGAGCGAGCACCGCCGCGTCGGGCGTCGGCCCCGCGTCCTCCTGGCGCTTGGCGATGCGAAATGCCGCGCGTACCAACGGCGCTCCACCGGTGGCCGCGGCCAGCACGGCGAGTACCAGGGTCGCGCCGAGCGCGAACCCCGTGACAGGCCGGGTCGCGGTGGCGGCGAGCGCGGCGCCGCCGAGGGCGAGCGTCGCGATGGTCGGGCTGATCCACAGCCGGATCCGGCCGCTCGCGAGCACCGCGGGGGACACCGCGGCGAGGCCGAGCAGGACCAGGGCGAGCGTGGTCATCGGGCGGCCTCCTGGAGAAGTCGCAGGGCGAGGTCACGACCGGCGCACTCCGCCTGCCATCCGGCCACGGCCAACCGCTGCGAGATGGCCTGCTTGCTGATGCCGAGCCGCTCCGCGGCCTCGGCCTGGGTGAGTCCCTCCCGCATTGCGGCCACCGCGTCCCGACCCGGCGCGGACCGCCTCGACACGAGCACCGACACCAGCATGAGGGCGGTTTCCGCGTCGGCTGCTGAGGCGGCGTCGGGCCCGGTGACGGCGACCGAGCCGGGCAGGTTCTTGGCGCGATCGACGGCGTCCCTTGCGGCCTCGAAGGCCTGCCCCCGTCCGGCCCGGGTGCTGGCAGGCAGGGGGCTCTCGACGGCACCGACGCCGATCCCCACGCTCCAGTACCCGCGTGCCGCCAATTCGAGTGCGAGGTCGATCACCACATCGGCCCGCTCCGCCACCGCCTGCACCTCGTCGCCCGCGGTGCGCTCGAACGGGCGCAGCAGCGGTGCGTTGGCGAACTCGCGCAGGATCGGATCGACGCGGTCGACGTCGCGGCGGCTACCGCGCTGGTCGACCGTCATGACGAACATTTGTCAAGGCTAGGAACTGGATCCTACGAAGTCAAGGTTCATAACTTGATTGGTCACAATCTAGTGTGCAGCCTTGACCTCGGTGTTGTCGCTCCTGGTCGGCACGCCCATTCGGGCGTCCAGCACCAGGCCGATGACGCCGATTGCGATGCAGACCGCGGAGAAGGCGAGCAGTGCCGGGTTGGTATCGCCGCCGAGAGCGTTGCCGAGCACCACGACACCGATGGTGCCGGGCAGCACCCCGGCCAGGGTGGCGAGCATGTAGGGCAGGAGCCGGACTGACGACACGCCGCTGCAGTAGTTGATCACCGAGAACGGAACCGGGGCGATCAGTCGCAGCGAACCCACCGCCAGCCAACCCCGCCGGGCGAGCCGGTCGTCGATCGCCTGGATCGCCGGGTGCGTCATCCGAGAGGCGAACGCGTCGCGTCCGACGGCGCGCACGAGCAACAGGGCGAGTACGGCGCTGACGGTGGTCGCGGCGACGGCGATCAGGATTCCGGTCGCCGCCCCGAACAGCACCCCGGCACTGAGCGTGAAGACGGTGCGGGGGACCGGGGCGACCGTGACGAGGGCATGCACGGCGAAGAACACCAGCGGGAATGCGGGGCCGACGGACCGCGCCCACTCCCGAACCTGCTCGATGGACGGATGCGGCACGAGCAGCGCGGCGACCAGCAGCGCCGCGACGACCAGCAGCCCGGCGATCAGCTTCGGATCACGAAGGCGCCTGGTCACGTTCGCCAAGAGTACTCGGCGCGGGGCGGCGGCAGGTGACCGTCGCGACCCCGCACTCCCGGCCGTCGGCGTCGGTGCAGGTGACCCGGCTCACCGCGACCCGGCGTCCGGCGCGCAGCACCTCGGCCTCGAAGACGACCGGGCGGTCGAGCGGCACGGTCCGGAAGAAGTTGATCCGCAGGGAACTGGTGTCCATGGCGCCCGCCGACCCGGCCGCGGCCGCGTTGCCCGCGAGGTCGTACGCGCAGGCCTGCACACCGCCGTGCATCACACCGAGTGCGTTGGCGAGCGACCGGTTCGGCGGCACGGTCAGCCGCGCGCCGCGGTCGGTCCGTTCGAGGGTGCCGCCGATCGTCTCCAGTGGCGTCATCGTCGTCGGCCCGGACCCGTCGGCGGGTGCGAGCGGGCGTTCGTCGCGGGACTGTTGGACGCCGTCGACGAAGTTGCCCCATGCGGTGCCGGTGGCGACCAACTCGCCTGCGGCGTCGAACACCCGCACCGAACTCATCGCGCCGTCCTCGCCGCGGGTCTCGAGCCTGCCCTCGGCGGTCAGGTGCGGCCCGGTCCAGCCGGTCGGCCGGACGAAGTCGACAGACAGGTCGGCGCTGACCAGACCGGCCCGGTCGCCGCGCCGCTCGTACATGGTGAAACCGAGGCAGTCGTCGAGCAGCACCCCGAGCGCCGCGGTCCTGCCGTGTGGCTCGGGCGCGCCCAGGTCCATCGTCATCCGGTTCACCGCGCCGTCGCGGGTGGCCGGACTGACCCGGAACAGGGCCTGTGGCGTCCTCCGCTCAGCGCCCGTCCGGACATTCGCAATGCTCATTGCGTGGAGGTTACCGAAGGGTAGGTGATCCAGGCGATAGTGGCCGAAAGGGTGCGGCTAGCATCACAGAAACAATGACTGTGTCCGAATATGGAGAGGAAGCAGACACCGTGTCACAAGCTCCTGTGTCACACGCTTCACAGGCCGAGGACGCTGCGCGCGACTACGCGAAGTGGCAGAAGGCTGTGGCCGCGGTGCTGGCGAAGGCCCGCAAGGTCGATGTGGCTGACATGCCCGCCGAACCCGAGCGGCTGCTCGACACCACCACCTACGACGGTGTGACCGTCGCGCCCCTGTACACCCGGCGCGACGAGACCCCCGAAACCACCCTCCCGGGTGTGTTCCCCTTCGTCCGAGGTCGCGATGCCCACCGTGACGTGAACCGCGGCTGGCTCGTCAGTGCCAGTTTCGGTGCGGGCGAAGCGGATCCGAAGGCGGCCAACCAGACGATCCTGGACGGGCTCGAGAACGGCATCAGCGCGATCTGGCTCAGCGCGGGCGGCACCAACCTGCCCGCCGCGACCGTCGCGCAGGCCCTGGACGGGGTGCTGCTCGACCTCGCGCCCCTGACCCTCCACGCGGGCGCCGAGACGGTCACCGCCGCGGAGGCGGTGCTGGCCCTGCTCGACGAGCGCGCCGCCGCGGGCGACGGTGTCACGGATCGCTCCTCGGTCACCGTCAGCTTCGGTGCCGCACCGCTGACCAGTGGCTTCTCCGGTCGCGGCGACGTCGACCTGGCCGCCGCGGTCGCGCTGGCGCAGACCGCGGCCGGTCGGGACGAGACGGTCCGCGCCATCACCGTGGACGGCACCGCGTTCCACAACGCGGGCGCGAGCGACGCCGAGGAACTGGGTGCGGCCATCGCGGCCGGGCTGGAGTACCTGCGGGCGCTCACGGGCGCTGGCATCACGATCTCGGCCGCCCTCGGTCAGGTCGAGTTCCGGTTCGCCGCAACCGACGACCAGTTCCAGACCATCGCGAAGTTCCGCGCGGCGCGGCAGCTGTGGGCCCGCATCGCGCAGGTCTGCGGCGCCTCCGAGTTCGGCGGTGCGCCGCAGCACGCGGTCACCTCGGCCGCGATGATGTCCCAGCGTGATCCGTGGGTGAACATGCTCCGCACCACTCTCGCCGCGTTCGGTGCCGGTGTCGGCGGTGCCGACGCGGTGACCGTGTTGCCCTTCGACGTGGCGGTGCCCGACGGCACGCTGGAGACGTCGAAGTCGTTCGGTGCCCGCATCGCCCGCAACACCCAGCTTCTGCTGCTCGAGGAGTCCCACATCGGCCGGGTGCTCGATCCCAGCGCCGGCTCCTGGTACGTCGAGGACCTCACCGTCGCCATCGCGGCGAAGGCGTGGGAGTTCTTCCAGCAGATCGAGGCCGACGGTGGCTACGCGGCGGCGCTCGAGTCGGGCCTGATCGCCGATCGGGTCGCGGCCACCCGCACCGCCCGCGAGTCCGACATCGCCCACCGCAAGACCTCGTTGACGGGTGTCAACGAGTTCCCGAACCTCGACGAGAAGCCGCTTCCGGTCGACGCCGAGTCGCCGTTGGCCGACGTCGCCCGCTACGCGGCGGCCTTCGAGGCCCTGCGGGACCGCTCGGACCGGTACCTGGCGGACAACGGTTCCCGGCCGAAGGTGTTCCTCGCCGCGCTCGGCCCGGTGGCCGAGCACAACGGCCGCACCACCTTCGCCTCGAACCTGCTCGCGTCCGGCGGCATCGAGGCCGTGAACCCGGGCACCCTCGACCTCGCGACCGTGGCGGGCATCGTGCGCGAGGCGGACACCACCGTGGCGGTGCTCTGCGGCACCGACAAGCGGTACGTCGCCGACGGCGTGCCTGCGGTGGACGCGCTGCGCGCGGCGGGCATCACCACCGTGCTGCTGGCCGGTCCGGAGAAGACCTTTGCCGAGGCGGAAGGCCAGGACCGTCCCGACGGATTCCTCACCGCCCGTATTGATGCGGTGTCGGCGCTGTCCGACCTGCTCGACACCTTGGGAGTGAAATGACCACCCGCGAGGTCAAGCACGTGATCGGCAGCTTCGCCGACGTGCCGCTGACGGATCCCGACTTCCCGGCGCCGCAGGCACCGACCGCCGACGAGGCGACCGCCCACATCGCGGAGGCCGCGGCTGCGAATCACTACACCGCCGATCAGGTGGTGTGGTCCACCCCCGAGGGCATCGACGTCAAGCCGGTCTACACCCAGGTCGATCGAGACGCGGCACAGGCGCAGGGCTACCCGCTCGACAGCTTCCCCGGTGCGGCCCCGTTCCTGCGCGGGCCCTACCCGACGATGTACGTCAACCAGCCGTGGACCATCCGCCAGTACGCCGGATTCTCCACCGCCGCCGAGTCGAACGCCTTCTACCGGCGCAACCTCGCGTCCGGCCAGAAGGGTCTGTCCGTCGCCTTCGACCTGGCGACTCACCGCGGCTACGACTCCGACCACCCGCGCGTCCAGGGTGACGTCGGAATGGCCGGTGTGGCAATCGATTCCATCCTCGACATGCGTCAGCTCTTCGACGGTATCGACCTGTCGCAGGTGTCGGTGTCGATGACCATGAACGGCGCGGTGCTGCCGATCCTCGCGCTCTACGTCGCCGCGGCGGCCGAGCAGGGCGTCACGCCGGACAAGCTGGCCGGAACCATTCAGAACGACATTCTGAAAGAGTTCATGGTCCGTAACACCTACATCTACCCGCCCAAGCCGTCCATGCGGATCATCTCCGACATCTTCGCGTACACCAGTGCCGAGATGCCGAAGTACAACTCGATCTCCATCTCCGGCTATCACATTCAGGAAGCCGGGGCGACGGCCGACCTGGAGCTGGCCTACACGCTCGCCGACGGTGTCGAATACATCCGGGCCGGGCTCGACGCGGGCATGGACATCGATGCCTTCGCGCCGCGACTGTCCTTCTTCTGGGCAATCGGCATGAACTTCTTCATGGAGGTCGCGAAACTGCGGGCCGGCCGACTGCTGTGGGCCGAACTGGTCGCCAAGTTCGATCCCAAGAGCAGCAAGTCGCTCTCGCTCCGCACCCACTCGCAGACCTCGGGCTGGTCGCTCACCGCGCAGGACGTGTTCAACAACGTGCCGCGCACCTGCATCGAGGCGATGGCCGCGACCCAGGGCCACACCCAGTCGCTGCACACCAACGCACTCGACGAGGCCATCGCGCTGCCGACCGACTTCTCGGCCCGCATCGCCCGCAACACCCAGCTGCTGCTGCAGCAGGAGTCGGGCACCACGCGGCCGATCGACCCGTGGGGCGGCTCGCACTATGTCGAGTGGCTGACCAACGAACTGGCGAACCGCGCCCGCGCGCACATCGCCGAGGTCGAGGCGGCAGGCGGCATGGCGCAGGCCATCGGCGAGGGCATCCCGAAGCTGCGCATCGAGGAGGCCGCCGCCCGCACCCAGGCCCGCATCGACTCCGGCCGCCAGCCGCTGGTCGGCGTCAACAAGTACGTGCCGGACGAGCCCGACAGCATCGAGGTGCTCAAGGTCGAGAACTCGAAGGTGCGCGCCGAGCAGCTCGCCAAGCTCGAGCGCTTGCGGTCCGAGCGGGACGAGGCCGCGACGCAGGCCGCGCTGGCCGAGCTCACCAGGGCCGCCGCCTCGACCGAGGGCGGCATGGAGAACAACCTGCTGGCCCTCGCCGTCGTCGCTGCCCGCGCCATGGCGACGGTCGGCGAGATCTCCGACGCGCTGGAGAAGGTGTACGGGCGTCACCAGGCCGAGATCCGGACCATCAGTGGTGTGTACCGGGACGAGGCCGGAAAGGCGGAGAACATCGCCACCGCAACGGAACTCGTTGAGAAGTTCGCCGACTCGGAGGGCCGTCGCCCCCGCATCCTGGTCGCCAAGATGGGCCAGGACGGACACGACAGAGGCCAGAAGGTGATCGCCACGGCGTTCGCGGATCTCGGCTTCGACGTCGACGTGGGACCGCTGTTCCAGACCCCCGACGAGGTGGCCAACCAGGCCGCCGACGCCGACGTGCACGTGGTCGGTGTCTCCTCCCTGGCCGCCGGACACCTGACCCTGGTGCCTGCGCTCCGGGAGGCGCTCGCCGCGGTGGGACGGCCCGACATCATGGTCGTGGTCGGCGGCGTCATCCCGCCCGGCGATTTCGACGAGCTGTACCAGGCCGGCGCGGCCGCGATCTTCCCGCCCGGAACGGTGATCGCGGATGCGGCCACCGGCCTGCTGGAGAAGCTGGCCGCGCAGTTGGGGCACGATCTGAGTGCCAGCTGACAGGCCCGCCCTCGATCTGACGGCCCTCGGCGACGCTGTGCTCGCGAACAAGCGCGCACAGCTCGCGAAGGCCATCACCCTGGTCGAATCGACCAGGGCGGACCACCGGGAGCAGGCGCAGCAGCTGCTGCTGCGCCTGCTCCCGCACGCGGCCGGCGCGATCCGCGTCGGCATCACCGGCGTGCCGGGGGTGGGCAAGTCGACCACCATCGAGGCGCTCGGCATGCACCTGCTCGAGCTCGGCCACAAGGTGGCGGTGCTGGCGGTCGACCCCTCCTCGACCCGCACCGGCGGTTCGATCCTGGGCGACAAGACCCGGATGCAGAACCTGTCGGTGCAGCCGAACGCGTACATCCGGCCGTCCCCGACCTCCGGCACGCTCGGGGGCGTCGCGAAGGCGACCCGCGAGACCATCGTGCTGCTCGAGGCCGCCGGGTACGACGTGATCCTGGTCGAGACCGTCGGCGTCGGCCAGTCCGAGGTCACCGTGGCGAACATGGTCGACACCTTCACCTTCCTGACCCTGGCCAGGACCGGCGACCAGCTCCAGGGCATCAAGAAGGGCGTACTCGAGCTCGCCGACATCGTCACGGTGAACAAGGCCGACGGCAAGCACGCGATCGAGGCGAAGGCCGCCGCGCGGGAGCTCGCGGGCGCGTTGCGGTTGATCTACCCGCACGATGCGCTCTGGAAGCCGCCGGTGCTGACCATGAGCGCGCTGGAGAACGATGGCGTGGACAAGTTCTGGGACACCGTGCTCCGGCACCGCAAGGTGCTCGGCGACGCGGGGGAACTCGAGGCCAAGCGGCACCAGCAGCAGGTGGACTGGACGTGGTCGATGGTGCACGACCAGCTGCTCCGCCGGCTCGAGACCGCCCCGGAGGTCAAGGCGATTCGGCACGACGTCGAGCAGCAGGTGCGGGAGGGCTCGCTGACGGCGGCGCTGGCCGCGCACCAGATCCTGGACGCGTTCGACAAGTAGGCGCTGCGCGCCCGTGCGCGGTTAACGAGTCTCTGGACTCGCGAACCGCGCACGGGCGGCGAAGCCGCCTACGCGCTCGATGAGGTGGTCGAAGAACGCGGCCGGGTCGGTGCCGACGGCGATGTCCGCGTTAGGCCCTCGGCCCCACATGCCGGTCCAGTCGGCCACGGTGGTGCCGCGGGTGAGGGTGCCCTCGAGTTCGACGTCCACGGTCGCCGGGCGGGTGACGGCCAGGCCGGGATTCAGCGCGAGGGCCGCGGCGAACGGGTCGTGCATGTGCGCGAGGAAGCCCTGGCCGTGGTCGCGGTGGAACTCGAGGTAGAACCGCACCGCGTCCGACAGGTGCCGCACGATGGGATTGGACGTGCGCGAGCGGGTTCCGGGCGGGTCCTGTTCGGTGATGAGCTCGGCGGGTTCGCTCCCGGCCGCCTGGGCGAGCAGGCGGAGGTGCTCCGGCCGCATCTCGATCGTCTCGGTGACGTCGAGCGGGCAGATCAGCGGCCGACGGTCGGCGGGGACCACCGAGAAGGCCGCGAAGACCTCCTGCGCGGCCTCCGGGTCGACGAAGATGTTCCACTCGCAGGTCGGGGTGGTGTTCCCTGGATGGTTGAACACCCCGCCCATCACGACGAGACGCTTGAGCAGGTGGGGGAGCTCGGGCTCGAGCCGCAGCGCCAGAGCGAGATTGGTGAGCGGCCCGGTGACCAGCCCGGTCACCGAGCCAGGGCGCTCGCGCGCGATCTCGACCCAGGCGCGGGCCGAGCTGCGGTCCGACGGTCCGCGGGACGAGTGCGGCAGCTCGGCGTACCCGATGCCCTGTGGCCCGTGGGTGTCCTCGGTGGTCCGCAACGGGATTCGCAGCGGTGTGGGGGACCCGACGGTGACCTCGATGTCGGTCCGGCCGCACAGGTCCAGCCACGCCAGGTTGTTCGCGGCCACCTGCGCGACGGGCACGTTGCCGCCGGTGCTGGCGATCGTGAGGATCTCCGCCTCGGGGCTGGCGAGCAGGTAGAGCAGCGCCAGTGAATCGTCGATGCCGGTGTCGACGTCGACGAACAGAGGCACGCTGGAGCGCTCGGGACGGGTCATCTCAGGCCCCCACGAGGGCGGTGGGCCGGTGGTGCACCGGGAAGTTCACCGAGCGGGCGATGAAGCACTTCTCGTGCGCGGCCGTGTGCAACTCCGGCAGCTTCGGGAGCATGTCGGCGCTCGCTACCGTGACCTCCGGCCGCAGGACCACCTCCGCGAACTGTCCAGCCCCGCTTGGCTCCTCGGTCATCGTCCCGATCGGGCGGTCGAGGTAGTCGGTCACCACAACGCCCGCGAGGGCGGCGAGGTTCAGGAACCAGAGCATGTGGCACTGCGACAGGGCGGCGACCAGCAGTTCCTCCGGGTTCCACCGCGTTGGGTCGCCCCGGAACGCGGGATCCGAGCTGCCCGCCAGGTCCGGCTTGCCGTCCGCGGTCACCAGATGCTCGCGGCCGTAGGCGCGCGGGTCGGCGGTGCCCGTCCCGTGGTTGCCGGTCCAGGTGACGGTCAGTTCGTAGTGGTGGTCGCGCACGTGGAAGATCCTCTCAGATCCGGTGTGTGACGGGTCCGTCTGTTTCCCAGGACGGGTCAGATCCAGTGGGGCGCATCGGATCCCCAGTCGTGTGCGGGGTAGGGATACTGCGGGTGGCTTGGCAGCGGTGGGCGCGCGGAGGTGACGGCACCGTGGGTGGCGGTGGTAGCGGGGCCGGGAACCCGCGGCTCCGCAGGATCGGGCACCCGGCCCGGCGCGTCGAGCAGCCAGCGGGCGGTCCGGGCGAGTGCCACCGACACCGAACGTCCCCGTCCGTCCACGGCGCGTAATGCCAGCGCGTCCACGATGCCGGCGGCCAACAGGTACCCGCTGGCATGGTCGAGCGCCTGCACCGGCAGCGCGCCCGGATGCAGGCCGCCCTCGGCAAGGGAGATCCCGGAGGCGGCTTGGACGATGCTGTCGAACCCGCGCCGATGTGCCCACGGACCGTCGGTGCCCCAGGCGCTGACGGAGCCGTGCACGAGGCCCGAGGTGCCCTCGTGCAGCCCGAACCTGTCCAGACTGCCCGGCCGGTAGCCCGTGACCAGCACGTCAGCCGTCGCGAGCAGTGCATGGATGGCGTCGGCGCCGTCGGCACTCGCGAGGTCGAGCAGCGCCGAACGCTTGCCCTGGCCGGTGTCGCGGTGCTGCCAGTCGATCTCGTGCAGCTGCGGTGGGTCCACCCGCAGTACCTGCGCGCCGAGCAGTGCAAGAGCCCGTGCCGCGACCGGTCCCGCGAGCACCCGCGTCAGGTCCAGAACTCGGAGCCCGGCCAACGGTCGCAGCGGATCGGTGGTCAGTGGTGTCGGACCGGTGAAGGTCGCTCCGGAGGTCGTGTCCATCCGTACGATCGGCCCCGCGCCGGAGGCGATGCCCTGTGGATGCCTGGTCCACTCGGCCTCGGTGCGCACTCGTGCCGCGACGGCCCCCGCCTCGGCGGCACGGTCCTCGATCTCCTGTGCGGACAGCGTTCCGATGCGGGACGAGAGGAGGCCGGCATCGGAGTCCTCGGGCAGGTCCAGCGCCTCCAGGAGCCGGACGCGGTGGTGCGGGTAGTTGGCATGTGTCCGGACCCACGCGTCGGATGCGGCGAAGAACCCCGACATCGGCGCGAAACCGGGCACCGGGTCACCGTCGATGCGCATCATCCGGTCGCCCGCGAACGAGGCCGCGATCCGCTCCGGGTCGAGGCTCCAGCGGTGCGGTTCCTGGCCACGCACGACGAGCAGTCGGTCGAGGGCGGAGGCCAGTGCGCCGACGGACCCCAGGGCGAGGGCGGCTGTCGGCAAGCGGGATGTCAGGAAGCCGTCGCCGGGTGGGAAGCCCACCCGCCCCGGGTCGCGCGTCAGCCCACATCCGTTCGCGTAGTCGGTGACGAGTAGCTCCCCAGACGCCATCCCTGGACGGTATACCCGCCGCTCGCATGGGCGGATGATTGCCGACCCCGACACCGACGCTCGGACGCGGCACCCTCGCCGCACTCATGTCGGTGCTCATCGCGGCGGGCGTGCTCACGGCCGCACGCGCGGCCGCGAGCGGCCCCGTCGTGACTAGTTCCGCCGGGCGCTGATCTCGAAGCCCGCGGTGCGCAGCCGGTCCACGAGTGGGTCGCCGATCGCCGTCGCGGGCGTCAGCACGCCGGCCGCGTCGGGCAGGGCGTCCCGGTCGAGCGCGAGGGCGAGGGCCGATTCGCCGAGCATCACCGCGGTCGCGGCGTAGCCCGGGTCGCCCTTCGCCCGCACCCGGGCGACGTAGCGGGCGCCGGTGCTGGTGGTGGTGTAGGTATCGGTCGTGAAGTGGCCCGCGGCCCTGGCCTTCTCGCTCGGCCCCTCGCCGGGCTTGGGCAGCACCCGGTCCAGGACGTACCGGGTGGGGCCGAAGGCGAGGCCGGCCATCAGGGCGCCGAGGCCGGCCGATACCCCGGCCGCGAAGACGGGCGAGAGCACCGACTGCCCGACGCTCATCACCTCGCGGTACCGGAACGCGCGGCCGTACTCCCACTTGCGCAGCGCATTGCTCCGACGCACGACCCTGGTGTTGGTCGAGCCCATGACGAACGGTGCGGTGCGGCCGCCGAGGCCGGGCGCGATGTCCGAGCCCTTCAGCATCTCGACGTCGGACTGGCGGCCGAGGTCGGGTTCGGACGCCGGGTCCGGGCTCAGCGAGTACGGGTTCACGGCGATGCGGCGCGCCGACTTGTCGGCCTTGACGGTGTCGACGAGGTTGCGCATCGAGTCGATGGTGCCGCCGCTGACGCCGCCGCGCAGCGAGCTGACCACCATCGTGGTGTCGGTGAGGTCGCCCTCTCCGTCGGCAGCGACCTGCTGGTGCAGGACGTGCACGCCGATGTCGGAGGGGATCGAGTCGAACCCGCAGGAATGCACGATCCGGGCGCCGGAGGCGACCGCGACATCGTGGAACCTGTCGATGCTCTCGCGGCCGAACAACACCTCGCCGCTGAGGTCGACATAGTCGGTGCCCGCCTCGGCGCAGGCCCGGACCAGGTCGATTCCGTACTTGGCGTACGGGCCGACGGTGGTGATCACGACGTGGGCGGACTCGGCGAGCGCGGTCAGGGAGGTCGGATCGTCCGCGTTCGCGACGATGATCGGCCACTGCGCGGCGGCAGGGCCGAGTTCGGCCCGCACCGTCTCCAGCTTGGCCGTGGACCGCCCGGCGAGGCCGATCCGCGCGCTGCGCGGGGCGCTTCTGGCCAGGTACTGCGCGGTAAGCTTGCCGACGAATCCGGTGGCGCCGTAGACGACGATGTCGAGATCGCGAGTGCGGGTCATGTATCAGAACCCTACGCGGATCGCCTCGTTCGCGGCCGCCTTGCTACCAGCTCCACGTGTGCACCGGCTCGCCCGAGTGCATCCGCTCGAGGTACTCGCACAGCATGGCCCTCAGGGCGCTGTCACGCGACTGACCGGCACGTTCCCGCGCGGCCACGCACTCGCGCTGCCACACTGATCCGCTCCGGGCCGCGCGAGCGCGGCCCTCGATCACGCCCAGGTACTTGTCGCGCAGGGCGGCGTCGACCCCCAATTCCTCTAGTCCCGCGTCCGCCATCGGCAGCAGCGTGCGCTGCACGAGATCCTGTGGACTCACCGCGCGGTTCCCTGGCCACTGCAGCACGGAGTCGAAGCCGTGCCTCGCGCCGACCCGAAGGTTCTCCTCCGCGGCGGCGAACGGCATCTGCGTCCACAGCGGCCGGTCGGAGCGGGCGAGCGAGCGAAGCGTGCCGTAGTAGAACGCGGCATCGGCGAGGGTGTCGACGATGGTCGGGCCCGCGGGCAGCACGCGGTTCTCCAGGCGCAGCGGTGTCCGGCCGTCCGTGGGGTCGTAGACCGGCCGATTCCACCGGTAGATCGTTCCGTTGTGCATCGTCAGCTCGGCGAGTTCGGGGGTGCCGCCGCCCGCGACCACCGCGACCGGGTCCTCTGGCGTCAAATCCGGCAGGAGCGCGGGGAAGTAGCGCGAGTTCTCCTCGAACAGGTCGAATACCGACGTTATCCAGCGCTCGCCGAACCACACCCGCGGACGGACCCCCTGATTCTTGAGCTCCGGCGGCCGGGTGTCGGTGGCTTGCTCGAACAACGGGATCCGGGTTTCGTGCCAGAGGGCCCGCCCGGCGAAGAACGGCGAGTTGGCGGCGAGCACCACCTGGATCCCGGCCAGGATCTGGGCGGCGTTCCAGTGTGCGGCGTAGGTGGCGGGGGAGACCTGCAGATGCAGTTGGACCGAGGTGCACGCCGCCTCGGGCAGGATCGTGTGGGTCATGGTCGTCAGGTGATCGGACGTGGAGCGGCCCGGGAGCGGCACCCCCGTGATGCTCAGCTCGATGTCCTCGCCCCTTGCGGCGAGGATCTGTTGCTCCAGGACGGTGTACCGGGTGTCGGACGACATCCACTTCTGCTCGAAATGACCCTCACGCAGGGTGGGCAGGATGCCGATCATCGCGAGCCTGCCGCCGGACTCGCGGGCGCGGGCATCCGCGAGGTCGAGCGAGGCACGCAGGTCGTCCTCGAGTGCGGCGAGATTCGCGCCCGCCAGGGGCCTCGGCTCGACGTTGATCTCGATGTTGAACTGTGCGAGCTCGGACTGATACTTCGGGCCCGCGAGGTCGGCGAGCACCGCGGCGTTCACCATGGCGGGCTCGCAGTTCTCGTCGACCAGGTTCAGCTCGATCTCCATGCCCATCTTCGGGCTGGGGATCTCGGCGGCGTTCTCGAGGAGCGTGGCCAGGGCATCGAGGCAGGCCTGCACCTTCTCGCGGAAGTCCCGCCGGTCCCGGCGCGAGAACTTCAGCCGTGTCACCTCGTGGCCCATGGATGCTCCTCGGCCGGTGCTGACGCCCCGGACTCAGTATCCCCGCTTTGGGTCCCGCGCCGAAGCGGGGCGTTGGCCGTAGCGACTGCTTGCAGGTCGCTCGAAAGTGTCTGCCGTCACCAGGGGGACGGCTTGTAGTCCTTGAGGAAGCAGCCGTACAGGTCGACGCCCTGCTCGCCCTGCACGATCGGGTCGTACACGCGGGCAGCGCCGTCGACCAGGTCGAGCGGGGCGTGGAAGCCCTCGTCGGCGAGTCGGACCTTGGTGTAATGCGGGCGTTCGTCGGTGATCCACCCGGTGTCGACGGCGGTCATCAGGATGCCGTCCTCATCGAGCATCTCCTTGGCGCTGGTGCGGGTCAGCATGTTCAGCGCTGCCTTGGCCATGTTGGTGTGCGGATGCCCGGCACCCTTGTACGCGCGGCTGAACTGACCCTCCATGGCGGAGACGTTGACCACGTACTTGCGGCGGGCGGCCGCGGCGGCCATCGCGGGGCGCAGCCGGGACACCAGGATGAACGGTGCCACCGAGTTACACAGCTGCACCTCGAGCAGCTCGATCGGATCGACCTCCGCGACGGTCTGGACCCAGCTGTTGGTGTGCGCAAGGTCGGGCACCAGGCCGCCCGCGTCGATCGCGATGCCCTGCTCGATGCGTTCGAGCGAGGCGGAACCGGCGACCAGCGCGAGCTCGCTGACCTGGTGGATCACCGACTCCGGCGTCGGCAGCGAACTGGCCAGCGAGGCCGGGTGCGCGTCGCTGGTCTTGCCGAAGGTCAACACGTCCGGCAGTTCGCCTGCGGGCAGCGGGCCGGACTCGGCCTCCGCGAGCGCGGAGTAGGCGCCGGGGGAGCGCCGGACGGTCTGAGCCGCGTTGTTGATGAGGATGTCGAGCGGACCCTGCTCGGCCACCGAGTCGGCGAGCGAGACGACCTGCGCGGGATCGCGCAGGTCGATGCCGACCACCCGCAGCCGGTGGATCCAGTCGCCGCTGTCCTCCATCGCCTTGAAGCGGCGGATGGCGTCGTTGGGGAAGCGGGTGGTGATGGTGAGGTGGGCGCCGTCGCGCAGCAGCCGCAGCGCGATGTACATGCCGATCTTGGCCCGGCCGCCGGTGAGCAGCGCCCGCCTGCCGGTCAGATCCGTGCTGGCGTCGCGCTTGGCGTGGCTGCTGGCCGCGCACTCGGGGCAGAGCTGGTGGTAGAACGCGTCGACGACCGTGTAGCGCTGCTTGCAGATGTAGCAGGGCCGCGGACGGATCAGGGTGCCCGCGCTCGCGCCGGGCGCGTTCGAGGTGAGCAGCACGCCCGCGGTCTCGTCGTCGATGCGCTCGGGCGAACCGGTGGCGGTCGAGGCCACGACCTGGCGGTCGGCGTCGGACACGGCGTCGCGCGCCTCCACCCGTCGGCGCCTCTTGAGCTGCTTGAACATCTTGCCGCTGGCCCGCTGGAGGACCATCGAATCCGGGTGGTCGGCGTCGAGGCTGCCGGCCTCGGACAGCACGCGCAGGCAGATCTCCAGGTCGGCGGGATCGATGCCCGTCATTGGTTGTGCCATCGGTAGGTCGCTCAGTTCTGATCTCGAAGTGCCGGTCGACGTCGGATTCTACCGAGTCCGGGGATGCGCCGAGACCATCGCAGTTTCCGCCGATACAGGTGGTGACTTCGCTCACAAGCCCGAGGAGGATTTCGGTATCGGGGGATTCGTCGGCAGTTGATGCCGATCACCGAAAGGCCGAGATCATGAATGAGATGAATGGTTCCACGGATCCGCCCCGGTTCCCGAGAGCAGTGACCGACGACATGGCCAGTCCGAACTCGCTGCTGCACGTCGAGTCGGTGGTACCCGTCGAGGCCCCGGTGCAGAAGGACGGACCGTTCCTGCCGGAACTGACGGAGGTCGATCTCCTCGTCAGGGCGGCGGACGCCCGTCGTGAGTTCAACGTCGGAGGTTCCGGTGTCACCGTCGCGGTGCTGGACACCGGATTACGCACCACACACGTGGATTTCGCAGGCCGGGTGGTGCCGGGGCGCAATTTCACCCGGGACAACGGCGGCGACCCCGCGGAGGTCGCGGACGGTCACGGCCACGGCACGAACGTGGCGGGAATCGTGTGCGCGGCGCGGATCCACACCGGCATCGCCCCGAACGCACGCATCGTCCCGGTCAAGGTCCTGGACGACAGCGGCGGCGGGAGCTTCACAGACATCCGGGACGGACTGGACTGGGTGCTCGAGCGGCGGTCGTCGCTTGGCATCTCGGCCGTCTGCATGGCGCTTGGCGCCTCGGACAACCGGACGACCGACACCGACATGCCGGGCGACGGCATCGGCGCCCTGCTCCAGGAACTGACCGACGAGGGCGTCTGCTGCTGTGTGTCGGCGGGCAACGACTACTACGCGCACGGCGGCTTGCAGGGGATGAGCTATCCGGCGATCTTCCGGCAGACGATCAGCGTCGGGTCGGTCTACGACGCCGACGAGGGCAGCTTCCGCTACCGGGACGGGGCGAAGGCGTTCGAGACGGCGGCCGACCGCATGACGCCGTTCTCGCAGCGGCTGCACCGCAAGATCGGTGGGCCGTGCGCGACGGACATCTTCGCGCCGGGGTCTCCGGTGACGTCGGCGGGCATCCTCAACGACACCGGCGAGTCGCTCCAGTTCGGGACGAGCCAGGCGACACCGATCGCGACCGGCGTGGTCCTGCTGTTGCAGTCCTTCTACCTGCGGACCAGGGGCGAACTGCCCTCTGTCGCCGACGTGAAGCGGTGGCTGATTCGCGGCGCCACCGTCATCTACGACGGCGACGACGAGCACGACAACGTCGGGCACACCGGGCTGTCCTTCCCGAGGGTCAGCGCGGTCGGTTCGTTGCTCGCCTGTGCGAAGGACCTCGCGATGCGGGAACTGACGGCCGCCGAGCACGCAAGGGCGGAGGTGGCGACGGGCCGACGATGATGTCGGACAAGATAATTCGGAGAAACGAAAAAGGCCCCGGATCGTGATCCGGGGCCTTGCTCGTCTGTCTCAACTCAGAGTGCGCGAGGGGGGACTTGAACCCCCACGTCCATTAGTAGGACACTAGCACCTCAAGCTAGCGCGTCTGCCATTCCGCCACTCGCGCATGCACACCTTGTTGTTCGCCCGCCGTGTTCTGCGTGCTGGGAAAGATTAGCTGATGCAGCGCCCCATACCAAAATCAGCGCGTCTGCGCTGCTAGGAGGGGGTGTTCGGTGGTAGGAAAGTGGGGTGTCAGTCATCAAGATCAACTCCGATCGGGGCCGAGCAGAGGCCGAAGTCGTCGAACTGGTCAGCGCGCTGATCCGGTTCGACACCTCCAACACCGGTGAGCTCGCCACCACCAAGGGGGAGCGCGAGTGTGCCCAGTGGGTGGCCGCCCGGCTCGAGGAGGTCGGCTACGAGACCGAGTACGTCGAATCCGGTGCGCCGGGCCGCGGAAACGTCTTCGCCAGGCTGCGGGGCGCCGACCCGTCGCGTGGTGCGCTGCTGATCCACGGTCACCTCGACGTGGTGCCCGCCGAGCCCGCGGACTGGAGCGTGCACCCGTTCTCCGGGGCGGTCGAGGACGGCTATGTCTGGGGCCGCGGGGCGATCGACATGAAGGACATGGTCGGGATGACCCTCGCGCTGGCGCGCCAGTTCAAGGCGGAGGGCACCGTGCCGCCACGGGATCTGGTGTTCGCGTTCCTCGCCGACGAGGAGGCGGGCGGCAAGTACGGGTCGCAGTGGCTGGTCGAGCATCGTCCGGACCTGTTCGACGGCGTCACCGAGGCGGTCGGTGAGGTCGGTGGCTTCTCGCTGAGCGTGCCGCGCCCCGACGGCAGCGAGGCCCGGTTGTATCTGGTCGAGACGGCGGAGAAGGGGCTCGGCTGGATGCGGCTGACGGCCAAGGCCCGCGCCGGTCACGGCTCCTTCCTGCACGAGGACAACGCCGTCACGATCCTGGCCGAGGCGGTCGCGCGGCTGGGCAGGCACACCTTCCCGCTGGTGGTGCCGGACTCGGTCGCCGAGTTCCTCGGCGCGGTGAGTGCGGAGACGGGGGTCGAGTTCGACCCGACCTCACCGGACATCGACGGCACGCTCGAGAAGCTCGGGACGATCTCGCGGATCATCGGGGCGACGCTCCGTGACACCGCGAACCCGACCATGCTCAGCGCCGGGTACAAGGCGAACGTGATCCCGCAGACCGCTGAGGCGGTGGTCGACTGCCGCGTGCTTCCCGGCAGGCAGGCCGCCTTCGAGCGGGAGGTGGACGAGCTGATCGGGCCGGACGTCACCCGCGAATGGATCACCAAGCTGGACTCCTACGAGACCACCTTCGACGGGCACCTGGTGGACGCGATGAACGCCGCGATCTTGGCGCACGACGAGAACGGCAGGACGGTGCCGTACATGCTGTCCGGTGGCACGGATGCGAAGGCGTTCGCGAAGCTGGGGATCCGTTGCTTCGGGTTCGCGCCGCTGCAGTTGCCGCCGGAGCTCGACTTCACCGCTCTCTTCCACGGCGTCGACGAGCGGGTGCCCGTCGACGCGCTCGAGTTCGGTACCCGAGTTCTCGAGCATTTTCTCCATAATTGCTAGTGCCAGCATCCATCGAGTGATCGCTCCGGTTCCGCCCCTCACCCGCTGAAAGGTCTCACCATGGCTTCCTCGCACAATCCCTACGACGCGCTGCCCGAGCTCCCGTCGTTCACCCTGACCTCGACGGACATCGAGGACGGCCAGGTTCTGGCCAACGCTCAGGTGAGCGGGATCTTCGGGGCCGGTGGCCAGGACATCTCGCCGCAGCTGTCGTGGTCGGATTTCCCCGCGGAGACGAAGAGCTTCGCGGTGACGGTGTTCGATCCGGACGCCCCCACCGCCTCCGGCTTCTGGCACTGGGCCGTCGCGAACATCCCGGTGACGGTGACGTCGCTGGCGTCCGGGGCCGGTACCGCGGACGGGTCCGGACTGCCCGAGGGCGCGGTGCAGCTGCTCAACGACGGCGGCCTGTACGGGTATCTCGGTGCCGCTCCGCCGGCCGGGCACGGCCCGCACCGGTACATCGTCGCGGTGCACGCGGTCGGGGTGGAGAAGCTGGATGTGGACGGCTCGGTCAGCCCCGGGCGTCTCGGGTTCAACCTCTACAGTCACGCGATCGCGCGCGCGACGCTGACCGGGACGTACGAGCAGTAGCAAACCGATCGGTGCGCGGGCCCTCGAACCGACCGGTCGAGGGTCCCGCGCATCGGCGAGGGAACGGGAGCGGGGGAGCGAGCATGGAGATGCGCGTCTACGGGGAGCCCTACGAGACCGCCAAGGGCGCCACGATCATCACCGTTGCCAGGCTCGGCGGCAGCCGCTTCGGTCCTCGCGACGTCGCGGCCGTGCCCGTCGGTGTGTTCGTCATCCACGACGGCGCGGTGACCTGGAAGCCCGCCGTCGACGAGACCCGGATAGCACTGATGGCCGTGTCCATCGGCCTGGCGTCGGCGGTGCTGGCCACGCTGGCCGTTCTCCGTCGTCCGCCCTGGCCCGATCTGTCGCGGCGGTGACGTGCGCGGGTCAGCTGCCGTGGCCCAGCGGGTTGAACACGATGCGGTACCAGTTGCCCGTGGCGGGATCCTGCGTGCACGGGACGATGACGATAGCGCGCGACGTCTGCTCGATAAGCGCGGCCTTGCTGCACATGTGCTGGCCTGAATCGCCGGAGAACTCCGACCGGTAGAGCGGTCCGAACTCCCATGGCTGCGCGCCCGCGGTTGCGGTGCCGATCGTGGCCCCGAGGACGATGGGTGCCGCCAGCAGTCCGAGAATCGTTGCGGTGCGCCTGGTCTGCTTCTTTCGCACGAGTTCTCCTCCGTAACGTGGCGAAACGGTCCTGCCTGTTCCGTCGCCGGTGGCTGCAGGAGTGTTACGGCGATCGCTCACGATCGACCCGCGGAGAGATTCGCGTAGCTCGATCCAGCTAGCCGGACACCAGCCGAAGCCGTCGGGCCAGGTCGGAGGCGAAGACCCGGTCCGGGTCCACGTCGTCGCGGACCCTCCGCCATTCGTCGAGCCGCGGGTACATCCGGGCGATGCGCTCGGGGGTCGTGCGAGAGTCCTTGGCGAAGTAGAGGCGACCGCCTGCGGCCAACACCTGTTCGTCCAGCTCGTCGCAGAATCGGCCGAGCCCGGCGCGGATCGGGAAGTCGAGGCTCAGCATGAATCCCGGATGCGGCCACGAGAGCGGTGCGGGATTGCTGTCACCCATCCTCTTGAACACGTTGAGGAACGATCGATGCCCGGACTCGGCGATCGTGCGCACGATGTCGGCGAGTTGCTGCTCCGCGCCGAACGGGATGGAGAACTGGTACTGCATGAAACCCTGGGGGCCGTAGGCGCGGTTCCACTCTCCGAGCAGGTCGAGCGGGTGGTAGAACTGCGTCAGATTCTGGACGGTGCCCCGGCCGTGCTTCGGGTACATCCGGTGGGCGGCCTCCGCGGCGACCCGGGTCGTGAGGCGGTTGACCAGCCCGCTCGGGAAGATGTCCGGGACGGTCAACAGCTGAGGAGCGTTGAACCGCAAGGGGTCCCGGCGCAGCTTCGGCGGCAGCTGGTCGAGGGTCGCCAGCGATCCACGGGTGAACCCGGCTCGGCCGAGCTTCGGCCCGATAGAGATGGTGTCGGGCACCGACATCGAGTAGTCGTAGCCCTCGTCGGAGCCGCCGGTCAGCAGTTCCATCGTCTCGTCGAGGTTGGCGGTGCGGTCGTGATCGGCGATGAAATAGGCAGTCTCGGTGTGCTTCATCCGCACGCGCGCCCGGACAACGATGCCGGTCAATCCCATTCCGCCGACGGTGGCCCAGAACAGGGCCTTCTCGTCGCCGGCGGGCGAGATGGTGCGGACGTTCCCGTCGGCGGTCAGCAGGTCGAGAGACTCGACGTGGTTGCCGAAGCTGCCGTGGGAGTGGTGGTTCTTGCCGTGGATGTCGGCTCCGATGGCTCCGCCCACCGTGACCTGCCTGGTGCCGGGCAGGACGGGAACCCACAGGCCGTGGGGGAGAACGGCACGCATCAGCGCATCGAGGCTGACCCCGGCGTCGAGGTCGACGATGCCGGAATCGGGGTCGACGCTGTGGATCCGGTCGAGGGCGGTCATGTCGACGACCAGGCCGCCCGCGTTCTGCGCGGGATCGCCGTAGCTGCGGCCGAGACCGCGCGCGATGACCCCCCTCGGTCCGGCTTGGCTCACAGCCTTGGCGATGGCCTCGAGGTCGGGGGTCGACAGCACGTCGGCTGGTGTCGCTGCGCGCCTACCCCACCCGCTGAGAGAACGCCGTTCGGTTCTGAACTCGGTCGTCACAGTCACCGGACCCACCATAGCCACACCGAGCCGCAGGCATCCGCAACGAACGAGCACCATTGCGCGATAGAGCAGTTCGAGGCCTCCTGACGTGTCATGATCGTTCCCGTTTGGGTCTGGCGGCCGGGGGATCGGGGCGGCGGGACCCGCGTGTCGCACGTATGGAATCTGGGCGCTGTGCCGCAATACCGGCGAGCGTCGCGAGGAGGGGAGACTTCACATGTCGAACGAAACCAGCTGCACCTTGGGTGCGTATGTTCCGTTGCCGGATGGCAGGCACGCGTGGGAGGTTCAGGCGTCGTCGGCCACTGACTTCGGCGCGCTCGTCACGGCGGCGGGCGCGCAGGTGCTAGCGGACTCCGTCCTGGGCGCCACCGTCACGCACGGCGAGCTGCCGTCGGACGGGAGCCTCACGCTGACCCTGGTGCCGCATCTCGGCGGGGCTTCGGTGCAGGTCTTCCGTCAAGCGGGTGCGGCCGGTTTCATCCTCTTGTTCGAGGCGGTCGTCTCGACCGGTGCGGCCCTGCCGGAGCCGGTTGTCGCCGCCCCGGTGGAGCGGTCCACGTCGCCGATGGAGGAGATGCCCGAGGTGGTCGAATCCTTCGGTGGCAGGTGGGATTCCAGCAGCGGCGAGAGTCTGGAGGAGCGGCTGGGGCAGATCGTCGCGGAGTCCATGGGCTACGCGCCCGAGGATCTGCCCGCCGAGATCCCGCTCATCGAGCTGGGATTGGACTCGCTGATGGCGGTGCGGATCAAGAACCGGGTCGAGTACGAGTTCGACATCCCGCAGTTGCAGCTGCAGGCGGTCCGCGACGCGAGCCTGCGCGAGGTGGAGAAGTACCTGCGCTACGCGATCGAGAACCGCGAAGAGGTGGAGGCGCTCGCCGAGCAGCAGAGGCAGGAGAAGGAGTCTGAGCAGGCGCCCGCGGCACTCCCCGCCGAGTCCGAGATTGCCGCGCAGGCGCCGCAGGCCGCGCCCGCCGCGCCGTCCGACGTCGATGTGCCCCCGCGTGATGCCGCCGAGCGGCTGACGTTCGCGAGCTGGGCCGTCGTCACCGGGAAGTCGGCGAAGGGCATCTTCACCACCCTGCCCGTGCTCGATGACGACACCGCGGAGCGGCTGGCCGCGCGCCTGACCGAACGCGCGGGCGGCGAGGTGAGTTTCGACGACATCCTCGACTCGGAGACCATCGAGCAGCTCGCCGAGAAGGTGCGCGAGCACCTGGAGGACGGCATCAAGATCGACGGGCTGGTGCGCACCCTGCGTGCCAGGCCCGAAGGGTCCTCCGCGGTGCCGGTGTTCGTGTTCCACCCGGCAGGCGGCTCGACGGTTGCGTACGAGCCGCTGCTCAAGCGGCTACCGGCGGGCACCCCGATGTACGGTCTCGAGCGCGCCGCAGGCTCGCTCGACGAGCGGGCCGCCGCGTATCTCCCATTGGTCCGCGAGATCCAGGGCGACGGGCCGTACGTGCTCTACGGCTGGTCGTTCGGTGGCGCACTGGCCTACGCCGTCGCCCAGCGGCTCCGCGCGGAGGGCGCGGACGTTCGCATCGTCGGTCTCATCGACACGGTCATGCCCGGCGAGAAGGTCGAGGACACGCCGGAGGAGACCCGCAGGCGATGGCAGCGGTACGCGGCGTTCGCGAAGAAGACGTACAACCTCGACTACCCGCTGCCCTACGACAAGCTGGCGGCGGCCGAGAGCGACGAGGCGCAGATCCAGATCCTGATGGATCTGCTCAGGATGAGCGGCACCAGGATCCCCGGCGGCATCATCGAACATCAGCGCAACTCCTGGCTCGAGTACCGCGCCATCCAGACCGCGGATCTCGGGACCTATGACGGGGACGTCGTGCTGTACCTGACCGACAGCTACCAGGACGACCTGATGGACCTCGAACCGTCGTTCCGGACCCGTCAGCCAGACGGAGGCTGGGGCGAGGCGGTGCAGAACCTCGAGATCCTGCACGTCGGTGGCGATCACATCCAGATCATCGACGAGCCGCGGGTCAGGGCGGTGAGCGCGGACCTGATCAAGAAGCTCGCCCTCATCGAGGTGGACCTGGAGAGCCACGGCCGGGAACGGGGTTCACGCGCCTAGAATCCGTACATGAGCCACTACGTCAGGCAGGAACCGGTCGAGCCGGAACCCCGTCCTGCGCAGTCCCAGGGCCGTCCTCGGTTCCGGTGGGTCAGGGCAGGTCTGGATTCGCTTCGCCCTGGGAACCTGCTCCGCGACCGGGCGGCCAGCAGGTACTCGTCGGTGGCGCCACGGCATCCCGATGGGTCCCGGACCAAGATCATCCCGTTCAACGGCAATGGCTGGGGTCGATAGGGCCGTTCAGTCTCGGCGCTGCCGACGGCGAGCGACGAGCACCGTCGTGACCGAACCGCCGATCGCCACCAGCAGCGCGGCGACCGCGACGCCGAGATAGCGCCGCTCGGACGCCTCGCTGTACGGAAAGGTGTCAGCCCAGTCCAAACCGAGGCGCACGACGACCGCACCGAGCAACCAGCTCAACAGCAAACCGGCGATGACGGGCGCGTGACGCATCACGCCATAGTACGAGCGCTCAGGCGCGGTGCTCGGCGCCGACCGCCTCGGACAGCGAGGAGTAGCCGGCCGCCCGGACCCGCTGTGCCAGGCCCTTGTGGATTCGGCGCATCCAGAACGGGCCCCCGTAGATGAACCCCGTGTAGCCCTGAACCAGGCTGGCGCCGGCCAGGATCCGCTCCCAAGCCTGGTCGGCGGTCTCGATGCCGCCGACGGAGATCAGCGCCAGCCGGTCCCCGACCCGCAGGTACAGGCGGCGCAGGACCTCCAGCGATCGGTCCGCGACGGGAGGGCCGGACAGGCCGCCTGCGCCGATCGCGGTGACGTCGGATTCCGGTGTGCGCAGGCCGCTCCGGCTGATCGTCGTGTTGGTGGCCACGATGCCCGCCAGGCCGAGCTCGACCGCGAGGTCCGCGACCGCGTCGACGTCCTCGTCGGACAGGTCCGGCGCGATCTTCACCAGAACCGGTACGTCCACGGCGGCCTGCACCGCGCTCAGCAGCGGACGCAGCGACGCGACGGCCTGCAGGTCGCGCAGGCCCGGCGTGTTGGGGGAGCTGACGTTGACGACGATGAAATCGGCGAGCGGGCCGAGCAGCCGGGCGCTGGCCGTGTAGTCGGCGTCGGCCTCGGTCGCGGGCACGACCTTGGTCTTGCCGATGTTCGCGCCGATGGGCACGCCGTTACGCCGCTGACGCAGCTGGTTCGCCGCGTGGCCCGCCCCGTGGTTGTTGAAGCCCATCCGGTTGATCAGCGCGCGGTCGGCCGGCAGCCGGAACAGGCGCGGCGCCGGGTTGCCCGGCTGTGCCTGCGCGGTGACGGTGCCGACCTCCGCGAAGCCGAACCCGAGTGGCCCCCAGGCGTTCACGCCGGTCGCATCCTTGTCGAACCCGGCGGCCAGGCCGAGCGGAGCCGGGAAGTCCACCCCGAACACGCGGGTGCGCAGCACCGGATCGGAGACGGTGAGCACCTTGGCGACCAGTGCGCGCACCAGCCCGACGGCGGTGACCAGCCGCATGGCGCGGAACGCGATGTGGTGAATTCGTTCCGGCTGGAGGCGGAACATCAGGCGAAGCAGCAGGCTGTACAACGAATCTCCCTAGATTCCGGTCGTGCGAGCGTTGGCGGTGACCACCGTCATGACTGCGCCTTGGTGTCGATCGACTGCAGCCCGTCGCCGACAGCCGAGCCGACGAAGAGCGTGCCGGTGCCGGGGTCGACCGCCACCGCGTTGGGCTGGCGGACGGTGGGGAAGCGATGCTTCTCGACCGGGATGCCGCTCGAGAGGTCGTAGCCGATCACCTCGTTGCTGCCGGTCAGCGTGACCCAGACCAGGTTGGCGTTGTCGTCGTAGGCGATGCCGTACGGGGAGTTCGGGACCGGGAAGCGCTGACGCATCATCAGCGGATCGGTGGTCAGGGCGATCAGTTCGCCGCCGCGGGTGTCGGTGACCAGGACCCGGCCGAAGTGGTCGGTGGTGAGGTTGGTGGCACCCTCGCCCGCCCGCAGGGCGCGGCCGAGATGCTTGTCCGGGATGTCGATCTCGGTGACGGAGGTCTGCCTGCGATCGAGGGCGGTCAGTTGCTCGCCGGTCACGCCGAGCGCGTCGACCGACGCGAGCCCCGAGATGCGCTCGGTTTCCTTTCCGGCCGAGTCGAGGACGAGGACCGAGCCGTCGGCGGTGCCGACCGCCGTCGCGCCGGACTCGAGGAGGGCGGCGGAGCTGACGTCGCCGTCGACCTCGACGGTGGTCGCCTGACCCGAGGCCAGGTCCACCCGGACCACGGCGCGGCCTGCGGGCACCAGCAACACGCCGTCGCGCGGCGCGCCGAGATTCGCCACGCCGCCGGGCAATTGGACCTCACGCGGGGCCGCCGCGGGATCGGCGGCGGGCAGCAGCAGGAGACGGTCCGCGTCGGCTGTGAGCAAGGCCACGGTCCCGGTCTTCGGGTCGAAGCCCGCCGTCTCGACGGCGCCGGGGAGCGGTCGCACGGTGCCCGCGGGCGGCGCGACCGTCGCGGGTGAGACCGCGGCGGTGGCCGGCTCGATGGTCTTGAGGTTCTCGCCCTCGTCCTTCGAGGAACAGCCGGTGACCAGCAATAACAGCGCACCCGCCAAGACCGTGGTTGTGCGTCCCGCCGGTACCCGCATGTACGTCTCCTCAGTCGCGTTTCGGCGTCGCGGGCCGAGGCCGCGGCGTGCCCGCCGCCGACCCGTTTGCCCGGTGTTCACCGTGTCCGTCCCCTAGCATCCCTGATCGCGTCTCGTCCGAATAATCCGACTCGGGCCTGCGGGCCGGATCGGGACTACCGTGAACGCACCTGGACTGGCGTCCGGCAGTTTTCGTGGACCGCGGCAGGGAGGAGGCGGCGTGGACTCAGGCAAGACCACCGGGTTCGCGTTGGAGGACCTGAGTGTCGGTCCCTACGCACACGGATTCGGCACCAACGCGGACGGCCAGGCCTTCGCGTTCCGCGTCCGCCGCAGCACCCTCTTCGTCGAGGTGTATCGCGCGGACCTCGAGTCCACCGTCCCGGACAAGTCGGACGTGGTCGCGACCGCCGAGCGCTCGATGATCACCGTCGACCTGACCGACGAGCGCAGCATCGCCGCCGCGGTGCGCGATGCCGTCGCCGCGGCGGAACCGGTCAACCCCGGAACCGCCACCGGCACCACCCTCCGGGCGCTGCTGGGTCGACTCAGCTCGATACTCGACCGCCGCTGAGCCCCGCCGAGTGTGCAGCTGCCGTGGCCCGCACTCGGCGGATGCGCCGGCAGGTGCACACTCGGCTCAGTCCCGCTGCGGCAGGACCAACTGGGCGCCCGAGCGCGGATGCGCGATCACCTCGACGGGGTGGCCGTACACCCGGCTCAGCAGGTCCTCGGTGAGCACCTCGCGCGGGCTGCCGTACGCGGCGAGCGCGCCGGCCTCCAGGACGGCGACGGTGTCCGCATAGGCCGCTGCCAGCGCGAGGTCGTGCAGCACCACCACCACCGCGGTGCCCGCCCGGGCGCGCTCACGCACCAGGGACATCACCGCCTCCTGGTGGCCGAGGTCGAGCGCCGCGGTGGGCTCGTCCAGCAGCAGCGTCTCGGTGCGCTGGGCGAACACCCGGGCCAGGGCCACGCGCGAGCGTTCACCGCCCGAGAGTGCGGCGAACGGCCGTTCCGCGAACCTGGCGACGTCGCATGCCTCCATGGCCTCGCGCACCGCGTCCGCATCCTCGTCCCGGCAGGCGGTGCGTACCCACGGCGCCCGGCCCATCCGGACCACCTCGAGGGAGGTGAACGAGAACCCGACGGTGTGCTGCTGGGGGAGTACCGCGCGCCGCTGGGCCATGTCGGTGCCGGTCCAGCGGTCCAGCGGCCTGCCGTCGAGCTCGACGTGGCCCGCGGCGATGTCCTGATCGCCCGCCATCGCCGCCAGCAGCGTCGACTTGCCGGCGCCGTTCGGTCCGACGAGGGCGAGCACCTCGCCGACGCGCACGTCGAGCGAGACGGATTCCAGTACCCGGCGCTGCCCGCGGTCCACGCTCACGTCCACCGCGCGCATGCTCACCGCGCCCGGCTCCCGTCGCTCGGGGACCTCGAGCTCGCGCGCGAACAGGTTGCGCAGCTGCGCTGCCAGTGTCGCCATCAGGCCCACCCGCCCTGCTGGCGACGGGTCCGGCGCAGCAGCCAGAAGAAGAACGGGCCGCCGACCAGCGAGGTGAGCATGCCGAGCGGCAGGTCGGCGTTGGGCACCAGGGTGCGGGCGCCGAGGTCCGCGGCGAGCAGCAGGATCGCGCCGCCGAGCGCGCTGGCCGGGATCAGCAGGCGGTGGCCCGGCCCGACGATCATCCGCATCAGGTGCGGCACCACGAGGCCGACGAACAGGATGATTCCGGTGAACGCCACCGACGAGGCGACGAGCAGCGCGACGACAACGACCGCGAGCTGGCGTACCCGTTCGACGTTCACGCCGAGATGCGCGGCCGCGCTCTCGCCGAGGGCCAGCAGATCCAGCTTGGTCGCCATCGTCATGGTCACCGCGATGCCGACGGCCGCCATCGGCGCGACGATGGCCACCGAGTTCCAGGTGGCGCCATTGAGGCTGCCGAGCTGCCAGAACACGATCTGATCGCGGGCCGCGGGGGAGGCGGCGAACGTGAAGTATGCGATCAGGCCGCCCGCGAATGCGTTGATCGCGATACCGGTCAGGACCAGGGTGACCACCTCGGTGCGACCCTCGGACCGCGCCAACAGGTAGACCAGGGCCGTGGTGATGAGCCCCGCGAGGAAGGCGGCCGCCGCAACGGGCGGACCGGCGACGAACGCGCCGCCGGTGACGATCACGGCGCTCGCCCCCACCGCGGCGCCTGCGGAGACGCCGATGACCCCGGGCTCGGCGAGCGGGTTCGCGAACACGCCCTGGAGGAGCGCGCCCGCACAGGCGAGCCCGGCGCCGACCACGATCGCCAGCGCGACCCGCGGGAACCGGACCTGCCAGAGGGTGACCTCGCCGCTCGGGTGCGCGGGCATCGGGCCGAGGTCGAGACCGATGCGGTGCAAGACGCTGCCGATCACCTCCATCGGCGCCGTCGGCACCTGCCCCACGCAGGCGGAGACCAGCGCGAGCACGATGAGCGCGATGCTCAGGGCGGCCAGGACCGCCCCGCCGCGGAGCCGCCTGCGCGGCGGCGCGGCGGCGGGAGCGGCCGTCGTCGCGGTCACTGGGCGGGCGGGCCGTACACGGCCGTCGCCAGTGCCTTCAGGACGGCGCCGGTGCGCGGCCCGAAGCTGAGCAGGGCGCCGTCCTGCATGTCCACGATCCGCTGGTTACTGCCGGCGGGGGTCTGTGCGATGCCCGGGATCGCGGTCAGGCCCTCGACGCCGCCGATGGATTCGAGGCCGCCCGTCATCATCAGGAACACGTCCGGCGCCGCCGCGATCATCGCCTCGCTGGTGATCGGCGTGAAGTCCTTGGTGAGCCCGGCCGCGGTCCCCGCGTCGGTGGCTCCGAGTCCCTCGATCAGCGAGTCCGCACCCGACCCGGGGCCGGCGAGCATCGTGATCGCGGGGCCGCGCATGTAGAGGAATGCGATGGTCAGCGGGTCGGCGTTCGAGGGCACGAGGGCGGAGGCCTCGGCGATCTCGGCGGCGGTCCGCTCGCGCAACGCGGTGCCCTCGGCGGGAACGCCGAGCGCGTCGGCGACAGCCTGGATCTGGTCCGGCACGCTCGCCAGCGAGCGGCTGGGGTCGAAGTACACGACGGGGATGCCCGCCGCGCGCAACTGGTCCTGGACGGCCCGTGGCCCGATGCTGGAATCGGTGAGCACCACGGTGGGGTGCAGGTTCAGGATGGCCTCGGCGGACAGCTGGCGGCCGCTCGGGGTGACGTTCGGAACCGACTCCACGGCGGGGAACTTCGCCGCGATGTCCCGGCCGACGAGACGGTCACCGAAGCCGAGCGCGTAGACCGTCTCGGTGAGGGTGCCGTACTGATCCGCCGCGACGATCCGGCTGGTGTCGGTGATCGTCACGTCGACGCCGTCGGCGCTGCGGACGGTCACCGGCAGGTTCGAGACCGGGTGCTCCGCGATCTGCTCGGGGTCGAGGCTCTCGAGGGTGGCCGTGGTCCGGCCGGTCTGCGCGCCGGTCGGCGCGTCGCCGCCTGTCGCGCAGGCGGTGGTCATCGCCGCGGCGGCCAGCGCGATGGCCAGCAATCGCACGCCCCGAGCGCCGAGCAGTCGGCTCATTTGACGAGGTAGCTCTCGATCTCGGCCTCGAGGTCCGCGAACAGATCTCCGTTGAGACGGTAGGCCAGGATCACCTCGTCGATCAGGCGCTGCTGCTCGTCCGCGGACAGCGGTGCGGCGTCGAGCTTGCCCCGGTAGGCGTCCTTGTAGAGCTTGGGCTTCTCGATCTGGTCGAAGATGTAGAACCGCAGGCCGTCGGTGGTGTAGCCGTAGGCGCGCTCGAGCATCCGGCGGATGATCTGTCCGCCGGAGAGGTCGCCCATGTAGCGGATGTAGTGGTGCGCGACGAAGCCGGCGGGCCAGTCGAACGCGATCTCGTGGAGCCGGTCGACGTACCGGGTGGTGGCGGGCAACGGGGTGATCTCGTCGCGCCAGTTCGCGCCGAGCAGGAACTCCAGGTCGGCCTCGAGCGCCTCGGTGCGCAGGAGCTCGTCGCCGAGGAACTCCGCCACGATCGGGTTCGATGCCTGGGCGCGGCCCGCCTCCTCGAGCGCGAGGTAGACCAGGTAGGTCTGGCCGAGCAGGGCCGCATATCCGGCGCTGGTCAGCTTGCCCGCGAGGAGTTCTCCGACGAAGCGCGACTGCTCGGTCTGGCGGTGCGCAGCGTCGGTCTGCGTCCTGATCCGCTCGGCCAATCCGGTCGCATCATCCGCGGCGTCGACACCGGAATCGAGCATTGTCATCGTTACTCCTGTAACTCTTCGGAAGCGCAATTCATCCTAGGTTAGCCTGCCCTAGTAGATCGGGTGTCCAGGGCCGACCAGGAGGCCCATCGGTCCGGATCGATCGCGACCACCGGACCCCCTGGCGGAGACGCCGTGTACTGCACGTACTTCCGTACGAGCGCGTCGATGCCGATCCGGCTCTCCGTGTCGTCGTCGAGCACGCGCGCCGAGCCGTCGACCCGGATCCACCACAGTTGCGACCAGTCCTCGGCGTACTCGTCGACGAGCAGGCTGACCCGCCCGGTCGCGGTGATGTTGTCGAGCCGCCGCAGCCGCCGCGTCGACTTGGGCTTGTCGTCGACCGCCGTGTAGATCACCCCGCCCGCCATCGCGAAGACCACCGGCACCAGGTGCGGCAATCCGTCGGCGCCGACCGTGGCCAGCCTCGCGACCCGCGCGCGGTCGAACCGGCTGTGGAGCTCGGCCTGCGGTATCGACGGGGGCGGCACCCCTTCAGCGTAGGTCGCCTCCGCGCGGGAAGGGGTCGGTCAGGCGCTGACGTCGTCGAGGGCCGCCGCGATCGCCGCGGGCAGCTCCAGGTCCTCGGCCGCCAGCACGCCGGTGTGCTGGGCGTAGTCCCTTGCGCCGACGATGGCGCTCGCCACCCCTGGCCGGTCGCACACCCACGCAAGCGCCACGGCCAGCGGGGAGGCCCCGAGCCCGTCGGCCGCCGTGACGACGGCCTCGACGACCCGGGCGGTGTGGTCGGCGTTCAGGTATCCGACGACCAGGTCCGCGCCGGTCTCGGTGGCGCCCCGGGAGTCGGCGGGGATGCCGTCGCGGTACTTGCCGGTGAGCACGCCGCCCGCCAGCGGAACCGCGGCCAGCAGGCCGATGCCGTGGTGGTCCGCGGCCGGGATCAGTTCGTCCTCCACCCCGCGCGCGAGCAGCGAGTACTCGGCCTGGGTGGCGATGAGCTTGGTGCCCGCCGCCGCGGTGGCCAGCTGCCAGCCCAGGTGGCCGCGCGCCCCGACGTACCGGGCGCGCCCGGTCGCGACCGCGAACTCGAGCGCCGAGGCCACCTCCTCGACCGGGGTGAAGGGATCCCAGGTCGCAACCTGCCACAGGTCGAGGTGGTCGGTGCCCAGCTCCTTGAGTGTCGCGTCGAGCTGACCGATGAGCGCGCGGCGCGAGCAGTCCAGGCGTTCTCGTCCGGCGTGGATGCCCGCGCTGCTGCTCAGCACCAGCTGGTTGCGTGGAACCACGTCGTCGAGCAGCTCCGCCAGGATTCGCTGCGAAACGCCGTCGCCGTAGAACGGTGCCGAATCGACCAGGGTGCCACCGGATTCCGCGAAACCCATCAGCTGGGCCGCGGCCTCGACCCCATCCGTGTCCCGACCCCAGCCGAGCGTGCCGAGTCCGATGCGGGACACCCGGAGTCCGCTGTCGCCGACCGCGCGCTGCCTCATAATTCGATCACCACAAGAAGGGGAGCGTAGTGGTGCCGTGCGGCGCGCGCCCAGGGGCGCGCCGGGTACGGTCGCTCCCGTGAATCTTCTTTGCCGCGTTACCGTGTCCCCGGGAGTCCGCCTGTGATCGTGGAATCGATGACATGGCTGCAGGCCATCGTCCTCGGAGTGGTCCAGGGACTGACCGAGTTCCTGCCGATCTCCTCGTCCGGCCACCTTCGAATCGTGTCGGAACTGTTCTGGGACACCGACGCGGGCGCCTCGTTCACTGCGGTGACCCAACTGGGCACCGAGGCCGCGGTGCTCGTCTATTTCGCCAGGGACATCTGGCGGATCGCGATGGCCTGGTTCCGTGGTCTGTTCGACCCAGACAAGCGCGGCGATCACGACTACAAGATGGGCTGGTACGTCATCGTCGGCACCATCCCCGTCGGCATCCTCGGGTTCATCTTCAAGGACCAGGTCCGGACCGGCGCTCGTAACCTGTGGCTGGTCGCGAGCATGCTCATCGTCTTCGCACTGGTGATCGCCGCGGCGGAGTACTACGGGCGCAAGCGCAGGCCGATCGAACAGCTCACGCTCAAGGACGGCGTGATCATGGGCTCGGCTCAGGCGTTGGCCCTGATCCCAGGTGTGTCACGGTCCGGCGGCACCATCAGCGCAGGCCTGTTCCTCGGTCTCACCCGTGAGGCCGCCGCCCGCTACTCGTTCCTGTTGGCGATCCCCGCGGTCACCGCGGCCGGATTGTTCAGCCTCCCCGACGCATTCGCGCCCGCGGGCGAGGGGCTCAACGCCAGCGGGGCCCAGCTGATCGTGGCGACCCTCATCGCCTTCGTGATCGGGTACGTCACCATCGCGTGGTTGCTGCGGTTCGTGGTCGACCACTCGATGTACTGGTTCGTGGGCTACCGGATCATCCTGGGTCTGCTGGTGTTCGGGTTGCTGGGCACGGGCGTGATCTCCGCGACCTAGGCTGGGTCCATGACAGTGATCCTGCTGCGGCACGGGCGGTCGACGTCCAACACCTCGGGCATGCTCGCCGGCCGGTCGCCGGGCGTCGATCTCGACGATCGGGGCCGGGAGCAGTCCCGCGCGGTGGTTGATCGGCTCGCGGACGTGCCGCTGGCCGCGATCGTGCGCTCCCCGCTGCTGCGCTGCGAACGGACCGTCGAGCCGCTGGCGCGGGACCGGGACCTGGACCCGATCGCCGACGAGCGGTTGATCGAGGTGGACTACGGCACGTGGACCGGACAGGCGATCAAGGACCTGTTGGAGGAGCCGCTGTGGAAGGTGGTGCAGCAGCACCCATCCGCCGCGGTGTTCCCCGACGGCGAGGGCCTGGCGCAGGTGCAGGCCAGGGCGGTCGCCGCGATCAGGGCGCACGACGCCAGGCTCGCCGAGGAACACGGCGGGGACGTGCTCTGGTTGGCCTGTACGCACGGCGACGTGATCAAGTCGGTGCTCGCCGATGCGCTCGGCACCCATCTGGACGGGTTCCAGCGGATAGTCGCCGATCCGGCCTCGGTGAGCGTGGTGCGCTATACCGCGACCCGACCGTTCGTGCTGCGGATGAACGACACCGGTGACCTGTCGGGACTCAACGGCAGCGCTCCCGCCAAGCCCGCTGGTGTCGGATCGTCGGATGCCGTTCCCGGCGGCGAGGTGGGAAGGTAGGGGTAGGCGGATAATCACAGATAGCGACCACTCGACCAGACGGAGGTGCTGATGTCCCGAGCAATACACGTTTTCCGCACCCCTGATCGATTCATCGCCGGCACCGTCGGCGAGCCTGGTGACCGTGCCTTCTATCTCCAGGCGATCCACGAGTCCCGCGTGATCAGCGTGTTGCTGGAGAAGCAGCAGGTGCAGGTGCTGGCCGACCGGATGGGGCTGCTGCTCGACGAGGTCCACCGCCGGTTCGGCACGGCTGTGCCGCCGCAGGACGTCGAGCTCGATGACCTCAGCCCGTTGATGACGCCGATCGACGCCGAGTTCCGGGTGGGCACGATGGGCCTCGGCTGGGACGCGGATGCCGGCTCGGTGGTCGTCGAGTTGCTGGCGGTCAGCGAGTCGGAGTTCGACGAGTCCGTGGTTCTCGACGACGCCGAGGACGGGCCGGACGCCGTCCGGGTCTTCCTGACGCCCGAGCAGGCCAGGGCGTTCGCGCTGCGGTCCGTGCGGGTGATCGCGGCAGGGCGCGCGCCGTGCCCGCTGTGCGGCGAGCCGCTGGCCCCGGAGGGGCATGTCTGCATCCGCACCAACGGCTACCGCCGCGGCGCGAACTTCGAGCGCATCGACGAAGTACCCGAAGAGGAATAGCCGTTGACCGCCGACCACGTCGTGGACGAGGAGTCCGAGTTGCTGCACACCGGCGAACTGTCAGTGCTGGGTCGGATCGTCAGTGCCAGCAACGCCACACTGGTCTGTGAGGCCACGACGAACGGGCAGAGCGTCCGCTGCGTCTACAAGCCGATCCGCGGTGAGCGCCCGCTGTGGGACTTTCCGGACGGCACCCTCGCCGGCCGCGAGGTCGCGTCTTACCTGATCTCCGAGGCGCTCGGGTGGGGCGTGATCCCGGAGACGATCCTGCGGGACGGGCCGTACGGCCCCGGCATGGTGCAGCGCTGGGTGGAGACCCCGGAACCGACCGGCGAGTTGGGTGAGCGGATGGCGCTGGTCGACATCTGCCCGCCGGATCAGGTGCCTGCAGGCTGGTTCGAGGTGCTCCTCGCGTACGACGGCGATGGCGAGCAGGTTGCACTGGTCCACGCCGACGACCCCCGTCTGCAGCGGATGGCCGTGCTCGACGTCCTGCTCAACAACGCGGACCGCAAGGGCGGTCATGCACTGGAGGGCATCGACGGTTCGGTGTACGGCGTCGACCACGGCATCTGCCTGCACAGCGAGGACAAGCTGCGCACCGTGTTGTGGGGTTGGGCCGGTCAGCCGGTGCTCGGCGGGCTGCTCGTCGACGTCGAGGCCCTCGCGGAGCGCCTGCGGGGCCCGCTGGCCGACCGACTGCGCGAACACATCACCGGCGACGAGGTGGACGCGCTGGTGGCGCGGACCGAGGGCATGCTGGCTGACCCGGTGATGCCGCTGCCAGGAGACCACCGGCCGATCCCGTGGCCCGCGTTCTAGCGGGAACGCGTTCCGGTCGACTTCTGACCCTCCGATAGGCTCGTCCGTATGCAGTCCTGGTCCGACACAGCCGTTCCCTCCGTTCCCGGTCAGGGGCCGCCGCTGCGGCTCTTCGACACCGCGGACCGCCAGGTTCGGCCCGTCACCCCGGGCGAGACCGCCACCATGTACGTGTGCGGGATCACCCCCTACGACGCCACGCACCTCGGGCACGCGGCCACATACCTGACGTTCGACCTCGTCAATCGCCTCTGGCGCGACGCTGGGCACGACGTGCACTACGTGCAGAACGTGACCGACGTCGACGACCCGCTCTTCGAGCGCGCCGCCCGTGACGGCGAGGACTGGGTGGTGCTCGGCATGCGGGAGACGGCGCTGTTCCGCGAGGACATGGAGGCGCTGCGGGTGCTGCCGCCCCGCGACTACATCGGCGCCGTGGAATCGGTGAACGAGGTCGTCGAGATGGTGGAGAAGCTGCTCGCCGCAGGCGCCGCGTACGTGGTCGACGACGAGGAGTACCCCGACGTCTACTTCCGGGCGAATGCCACCGAGCAGTTCGGCTACGAGTCCGGGTACGACCGCGACACCATGGAGCGGTTCTTCGCCGAGCGCGGGGGAGATCCCGAACGGGCCGGGAAGCAAGACCGGCTCGATGCGCTGGTCTGGCGCGCCGAGCGACCGGGCGAGCCGTCCTGGCCCTCGCCGTTCGGTGCGGGCAGGCCGGGGTGGCACATCGAGTGCTCCGCGATCGCGCTGAACCGGATCGGCTCGGGCTTCGATCTTCAGGGTGGCGGCAGCGATCTGATCTTCCCGCACCACGAGTTCTCGGCCGCGCACGCCGAATCCCTTGTGCTGGACCGTCGATTCGCGCGGCACTACGTGCACACCGGGATGATCGGTCTCGACGGCGAGAAGATGTCGAAGAGCCGCGGCAATCTGGTGTTCGTGTCGAAGCTGCGCGGCGAGGGCGTCGATCCGATGGCGATCCGGCTGGGCTTGCTGTCCGGGCACTACCGCATCGACCGGGCCTGGACGGGCGACGTGCTCGCCGAGGCCGAGGAGCGCCTGGCGCTGTGGCGTCGCGCCGCCGCGCTGGGGTCGGCGCAGTCCGCGGACGACACCGTCGCCCGGCTGCGCCAGCACCTGGCGGACGACCTGGACACCCCGAAGGCGATCGACGCCGTGGACGCCTGGGCCCGGTGGGCCGTGGACCACGGCGGCTCGGACGCGTCGGCGCCAGGGACGCTCGCGGACGCCGTCGACGGACTGCTCGGGGTCTCGCTGCGCTGACCGGCGCCCCCCGTGCCGTCGGCTAGGGTCGGCGTCATGGGGGAACAACGAGATCGAATGCTGCGCGGCGAGCTCTATCGGGACGACGACGCCGACCTGGTCGCCGAGCGGAAGTCCTGCCAGCGCCTGCTCGACCAGTTCAATGCCACTGGGGCCGACGAGGATTCGCTGCGGCACGGTGTTTTGAAGCGACTCCTCGGCTCGATCGGCGAGGGGTCCTGGATCATGCCGCGATTCCAGTGCGACTACGGATCGCTGATCACGATCGGTTCGAACAGCTTCCTGAACTACGACGCGATCCTGATGGACTGCGCGCCGATCACGATCGGGAACGACGTCTCGATCGGCCCGCGTGCCCAGCTGCTCACCGCGCTGCATCCGATGGAGGACCACGAGGCGCGGCGGCAGCGGTGGGAGTCGGCGGCGCCCGTCGTGATCGGCGACAACGTGTGGCTGGGCGGGGGAGTGATCGTCTGTCCCGGCGTGACCATCGGGGACGACGTCGTGATCGGCGCGGGCTCCGTGGTGACGAAGGACGTGCCGCCGCGGGTGTTCGCGGCCGGCAACCCGTGCCGGGTGATCCGGGAACTGTCCTAGCCGTTGGGGATTCGCGGCGCATCCTTCCCTGCGCGGTGGCGCTGGATCGCCTTGTCGGCGACTTCGGCGCCGCGACTGGTGAAGTCGAAGGATCCGCCGTCGATGCCCCAGGAGACCACCCGTTCGGGGTGAATTCGGATGACCGCGCGTTCCTGGGGTCGGAACGGTGGCTCCTCGTCGTCGAGCGCCTCGGCCCTGCCGCGTACCTCGATGCCGCGAATCACGTATGGATCCAATGAAACCTGTTGGTCGATGACGAACGACACCCGGCTGCCCGCCTCGACATTGCGATACTTTCGACTGGCAAGCATCCGCATTCCCCCGATGTCAATCGTGCCGTCGGCGTTCACCCGATAGTTGGTCGGGTTGTTCTGCACAACACCGTCGGGCGACACCGTGGCCAGCCGCCCGATCCCGGCCTCCGCGAGGAACTGCTGTTCATCGATGGTGAAGGTCATGTCGGTTACTCCTCGGTGAATTCGATATCAGGTGTGCCCCCGGCGATCAGCCGGAAGTTGTTGGATGCGGAAAGCTCTCAGGGCTCGAGCACGTAGCGACCGCGCGTCCCGCCCTTGGCCATGGCCCGGTGGGCGTCCGCGGCCTGGGCCAACGGCATGACCTCATGCACTCGAGTCGGCAACCCGCCGGACGCGGCGCGAGCCAGCAGCTGCCCCAATCGAGGACCGTCCGACTGCGCCATCAGTACGTTCACCGTGATCCCTCGCTCGGCTGCGGGCACGATATTGGGCCGGACGCCGACGAAGGCCCCGCCGTCGCGGACCGGGGTCAGGCCCCACGCCTGCTGCGACGTGGTGTCGACGACCGCGTCCCAGCCCGGCTCGGCCTCGGTGACGAAGTCGGCGCCGAGACCGCGGACGAACTGCTCGTCCCCGGCTCGGGCCAGACCGGTCACCTGCCAGCCTCGATCGGGTGCGAGCGCGGCCACGTTGGCCCCGATCGCACCGGCCACTCCGGTCACCAGCAACCGGTTGCCTTCGGCAGGCGCGTCGCCGAGTAGATCGACGATCTGCGCCGCACTCAAACCGCTGAGCGGCACCGTCGATGCCGCGACCAGGTCGAGCCCGTCGGGCACCACGGCGAGCTCGGCGGCGGGCACGACGAGTTGTTCTGCGTAGGTGCCGAAGTCGCGGTCGAAACCGAGAACGACACCGGCAACCCGAGTCCCGACGGCCAGGTCGACGCCCGGGCCGGCAGCGAGCACGGTGCCCGCGAAGTCCCAGCCCAGGCCGGTGCGCTCGGGTTGGTTGATCATGCCCATCTGGTGGAAGAAACCGCCCACGACCCCGAGGTCGGTGGGGTTGACCGGCGCTGCTGCGACCGCGACCCGGACCTCGCCGGGACCGGGCTCGGTGGTGGGGACGTCGATGATCTCGATCGAGTCGGGTCCGCTCGGTGTGCGGACGACGGCGGCCCGGAAGGTGGGTGTGCTCATTGTTTCGCTCCTCAATCAGTTCGGTTTTGATGAGGTCGAGACTGCTCCCGGGGGTTTGGAAGGCACTTGGAGCCGACTTGGAACGCTGGACGTGGCGGGCTGAGGCACCCGACGCCGGTCTTGCTTTCAGCGTCGCTGCGGAGGCGAAACATGCACGCCGAGAACACGATCAGCGCGGGTTCGGGCGTCGGCGGACCAGTGGGGGGCGTTCCACCGATCGGCGATGACAGCCGCCAGGGCGAAGTGGGCGGCGGCCTCGTCGTCGCGGCCAAGGAGGAGAGCGAGTTCGCCGAGCGTGTGGGCGACCGGGCGCACGGCCAGCGACAGGCTCGCTGCGCCCGCCGGCGGACCGTCGCGGAGCGGAAGCAGGTCCGCGTAGATCTGCTCGGCAGCATCGCGGTCGTTCAAGGCGACGACCGCCATCGCGCGCAGGCTCGTCAGGAAGCTGAAGAAGAAGTCGGGCCGGATCGGGCTCGGTGAGGTGCGGGCCCGGCGGGCCTCGTCGCTGCGGCCGGCGGCGTGCAGGGCGAGCGTGAGCAGGTCGGCGACCATCGGGCCGAGCGCCTCGTGAAGAGACCGCACGTCGTCCAAGTGGTCGCCGAGCGTGCCGTCGTTGAGCCAGGTCACCGCCAGCGTGAGGCGGAGGAAGCCAGCGGCGTGCACCGATCCGGCGCGTTCCAGGCGTTCGGTGGCCTCTACGTAGAGGCGCTCGGCGTCGGCGAACCGTCCCTCGATGAGTACCAGCGATGCCAGCGCGATCTCGGCGGCACCGGCCGCCTCCGGCATTCGGTAGGTGCGGGCGAGGTCGAGCACCTCCCCGATCAGGCGGCGCATGGTCGCCGGGTCGTTGGCCGCTGCGGCGTTCGCGGCCAGGTTGAGCAGCCCGGTCATGCGGTAGACCGGCAGGTCGTGCTCGACCCCGATCTCCACCAGCTCACGGGAGTACTCCTCCCGCCCGGACTCGCGCCCGAGGACCAGCAGCGCCGCGGCCCGGAGAACGGGATCGGTGGCCAGATCGAGCGCTTCGCGCGCGGCCGCCATAACTGTCGGATCGCCCTCGCCCACCAGCTCGTGGGTGTACGCGATGAGGAGGTGGGACCGCACGTCGGGGGCAAGACCGGTCCGCGCGAGCAAACGGCTGAGGCGGTCGACGATGGGACGGTCGACCGTGCCGTAGGTGCGGGCCTGCCAGGGGGTGGGCTCGGTCCAGGCGGTGAACGCGGCGATCATCAGGTCCTCGCGCCCGACGGACTCGGCGTACTGCACGGCCTGCTCACGCGTGTCCCTGGCCGCAGCGACGTCCCCTGCCCTGACCTGTGCGCGCAGCAGCCTGCCGAGCAGGTCGATGTGCTCGTCCGGGTCGCCGGCATTGGTGACGGCGTCCGTGAGGAGCGCGGCCGCCACGTCGTGGGCATAGCGCGCCTCGGCCAGTTCGGCGGCCCGCACGCAATAACCGACGGCCTTCGGTGATCCCGCCCGCGCGTAATGGTGGGCGAGGGCCGTGACGTCGCCGGAGCCCTCCAGGGCCGCGGCGATCCGGGCGTGCATCCTGGTGATCCGCACCCGGCTGACATCGGTGACCAGCGTGTCCCTGACCAGTGCGTGAACGAACCGGACACGCCCGGGTCCTGGCTCGTCGAGCAACCCGGCGATGACGCCCGCGTCCAGCGCGTCCAGCACGCCGTCCTCGTCGGTGTCGGCGGCCTGCACGAGCACCTCCACCGAGCTTTCCCGGCCGGCCACAGCCGCCAGCCGCAGGACGGATACGCCGCTCTCGGGCAGCCTTGCGAACCGGCGCCGCAGCACATCCCGTACGCCCTCCGGGACCTCGGAGAGCGCGATCAGGGCGCCCTCACTGCCCAGCAGCCGCGTGCTCTCCCGCACGTAGAACGGGTTGCCGCCGGTCCGCTCGGCGATTCCGGCCACGGTCGCGTCGTCGGCCTGGCACTCGGCGCGGACGAGCTCCGCGACGGCGTTGCCATTCAATCCGGGCAGGTCCAGCCGGAGGGGTGCGGTGCGGGCGAGGGACCCGAGTGTTGTGGTGAGGCGCTCGCTTTCGTCTGCGCGGTAGGCCGCGACGACCAGGATCGGGGCCCGCGCGTCGACGCCGCCGCCGAGCAGCTCCAGCGTGGCCGCGTCGGCCCAGTGCAGGTCGTCCAGGACGACGGCTACCGGACGGTCGGCGGCGGCCGCCGAGAGCCGGGCCCACAAGGCCTGCCGCAGCCGGAACCGCCCGGCCGCGGCGTCACCGTTCACCTGCGCGGAGTCCGAGAGCAAGGGTTCCAGGTCGTTGGCGAACTCGCCTACGGGAACGCTCACGGCGACCGTCCGCAGGACCTCGACCCATGCCCACGCGGGTGGCGCGCTGTCCACATCGGGGCAGCGTCCGGTGGCCACGAGCCACCCGTCCTGCGCGAGCCGCGCTCCGAGATGCTCGAGCAGCGTCGACTTGCCGAGCCCTGCCTCCCCGGTGACGAGCGCGACGCGCGCCCCATCGGAGATGGCCTCCTCAGCGGCCGTCACCAGCGCCGAAAGCTCGTCTGACCGGCCCACGAACGTTGTCTCGCCTGGCTCGCTGCTCGGCGGCGGCGGGGTGACCTGGGACCGGGGTGCGTCTACACGGGGCGCGGGGACGGCCGCGCGGAGGACATCCGTGCGTTGGGTGAGGATCGCCTCTTCCAGGGTCACCAGGTCAGGGCCGGGGTCGAGGCCCAGCTCGTCGGCGAAGGTGGCGCGGGCGCGGCGGAGCACTGCCAGGGCGTCGGCCTGGCGACCGCTGCTCCACAGCGCGAGGGCGTGCAAGCGCCAGCCCTCCTCGCGCAGGGGATCGTCGCGAGTGAGGCTCTCCGCATCGGGTACCACCGTCGCGGGGTGGCCGAGCCGCAGTCCCACCGCGATGTGCAGCTCGCGTGCGACCAGACGCAACTCGTTGAGCCGGACGGTCTCCGCGACAGCCCACGGCTCGTCGGCGACCTCTGCGAACGCAGGTCCCCGCCACAGCGCGAGCGCCTCGTCCAGCCGGACGCGAGCATCACGGGGATCGGCGAGCGTGCGGGCCTGGTCGAGCAGCTGCTCGAAGCGCCATGCGTCCACCGCCTCCTGCGGCAGCCGCAATGCGTAGCCGGGCGACGCGCTCACCAGCAGGCGGGCCGGGGTCCGTGGCGGGCGGGCGGGCTCCAGCAGGCGACGCAGGTTGGACACATACGCCTGCAACGACGCCAGCGCGCGCGAGGGCGCTTCGCCGCGCCACAGGTCCTCGATCATCCGGTCGACAGGCACGACTTGTCCGCGCGCGGCCACCAGCAGGGCCAGTACGCCGCGCTGCCGCGGTCCGCCGAGGGGCAGGGGTTCACCGCCTGCCTCGGCTGCGAACGAGCCCAATACCCGTATCAAGACCATGACGTGCACATCGTACGCGCGGCCACGTCAAGTTTTCCAAGTCGGCTCCAAGCGCGTTCCAAACCCCCAGGAGCAATGTCGAGACATCGAAAACCGTTGAAAGGCAGGAACAGATGAGCGTCAACACACAGGACATGGAGATCGTCCACCGCGCCTTCCGCCGCGAGTCGCGGTTGCTGATGGAGCTCGTCGCGGCGGTCGCTCCCGGTGGCACCGCGCGCGCGACGGTGATCGCCGATCACTTCCGCGACTACCGGCTGGGCTTGAAGAACCACCACGAGGGCGAGGACGAGTTGCTGTGGCCACTGCTGTTGTCCCGGGTCGATCTGGAGGCGGACATCATCTTGCGCATGCAGGCCCAGCATGAGCGCGTCGAATCCACGTTGACCAGACTGGATGTCGCGATCCCGGTGTGGGAGGCCAGTGCCGGAGCCGACGAGCGCGACACCCTCGTAGCGGCCTTGGCCGAGCACCGGGCCGTCCTGCTCGAACACCTCGACGACGAGGAGGCGACCCTCCTTCCCCTCGCGGCCGAGCACATCACCGAAAAGGAATGGGCCGCCCTGGGCGACCACATGGTGGCCAGCACGCCAAAGCTCACCCTGCTCACGCTCTTCGGGCTCGTCCTGGAGGACGCGAATCCCGCCGAACGCGCCACGCTGCTCGGCGGTCTCCCCGCACCGATACGCGGCATCTGGCACGCCATCGGCCGCCCCCGCTACGCCCGCCACATTCGCCGCGTCCGCGCGGCCCGACCCTGACCCTGCCCCGCCCTTCCTGCGTGAGGTCACTCACACCGGCGCGAACTCCAGGCCGCCCTCCGCCGCGGCGAGGACCCGGCGGCGCAGCGGCGAGCCGAGCGCGGTCGCCAGATCGCTGCCGTCGTGCTCGGCCAGCAGTTCCCCGTCCGTCCAGACCAGCAGGGCGGCGCTCACGGACTGCTCCGCGGTCGAATGCGCCAGGTCGTAGTGCGCGCACCCCGGCACGCCCGCGTACGTCACCCACAGGTCGTATCCGGTCATGAACAGGTCCAGGTCGAATTGCACACTCAGTCCGAGCAATTCGCTGCGGCCGTTGTCGTCGACACCGGCGAAGGCCTCGTCGAGGCCGAGCAGTCGAGGCGAGTGCGGGTCCGCCGAGGACAGCATCACGTGCGCGGCCGCGAACAGCGGCAGGTGCAGCGATACCGACTGCTCGCCGCCCGAGAGGGCGCCGTGCCGGGCCACGGTCAGCCGATCCTCGCTGCCGTCGCCGCCGATCAGGGTGAAGGAGAAGACCCGCCAGCGGCGGTAGTCCAGGGCCGTCGCCAGGATCTCGGGGTACGACCGCTCCGGGTGCGCCGCCCGGGACAACCGGATCTGTGTCGCGAAATGCGCTCGCATGGCGGCCAGTTCGTCGGCTCCGAGCGCGGAGGCATCGCGGTCGAGCAGCTTCGAGATCGCCCGCGAGCTCTCGTCGAGGTTGTCGGCCAGCACCCAGTGCACGCCGATGGTGTTGCCCGAGGACATCCGACGCTCGCGCATCTCGGTGCCCATCTGCGCGATGAGTACCCGCGCGTCGGCCGTGCGCTCGTGGATCTGCTGCGCCAGACCCGTCAGCAGCGCGTCCTCGAGGATCCGGCGCTCGGACTCGGTGAGCAGATGTTCCTGATCCTGGCGGGCGACGGCGATGCGTCCCGCGAACTCGCCGATGGAGGAGTGGCCCTGCTCATCCTGCACCCGCACGGTGGTGAGCCCGTCCGGGGCGTCCCACTGCAGCCGGTAGTCCTGGCCCGCCGCCGCGAGCTGGGCATCGAAGTCCTGCAGGGCGGTGGTCAGCGCGGTCCTGGTGGACTTGCGTGCCCCGTCGCTCACCCGCACGGACTCCGTCGCCTCCGTCAACGCACGATGGAGTGCTTCCACCTCGTCGGGGAGCACCGACGCGCCTGCCCCGTCCTCGTTCTGGATCCGGTAGACGATCTGATCGGCGGTCAACCATGCCGCCGCGCTCGCGGGCCAGGAGTGGTTCTCGGTGATCCCCAACAGCTCGAGCAGGTCGCGGCGGGCGTACGGCGCCAATCGGTCCGCGTCGGTCCTGGCCTCGGTGAGTGCGCTGCGCAGCGCCTCGATCGCGGCGCTGTGGGCGCCCTCCGCCTTGCCGATCTGCTCGACCGCGGACTCGTTGGCCTTGCGGGCCGCCCGTTGCTCCGACTTGAGATCCTCGATCCGGGCGCGGACCTTCTCCAGGTCCGCGTCGATCTGCTCGGCGCTCGCACCGAGATTCTCGCGCAGCATCGCCAACCGCTGCACCTGCTGTGCGTAGTTCTCCTCGGCGATCGCCGATTCCTCGGCGAACTCCTCGGCGATCGCGCGCGCCTCGCTGTGCCGGTCGTCCGATTCGCGGTGGTGCTCGACCTCCTTGTCGTGCTCGCGCCTGCAGCGCTGCACCAGGTCGCCCTGCTTCTCGAAGTGCCGGATCGCCGCTGCGAGCGAGTCCAGTTCCCGGCCCGCATTCGGGGTCCGGTGCGCGACCGCGGCCGCGCGCAGTTGCTTCTCCTTCGCGCCCAGGTCAGCGATTGCCTGGTCCAGCTCGCGCTGGGTGGTGGCGGCCGATTCCGAGCGGGTGCGCAGTGCGCCCGCCGCCTCGGTGACCGACTTGAGCGCCGTGAGCACCGGCGTGGTGCGGGGCAGGCCCTTCGACGCGGTCGCGAGCCTTCCGGCCAGCTCGCCCGCCTCGGCTTGCGCGGCAAGGGCTTCGGTGCGGGATCGCTCGGCCTCCTCGATGGCCTGGTCCAGCTCGGCCAGCCGCAGCTCCCGTCGCCTGGCTCGCGCGGTGGTGCCGATGTACTCGGCGTCGGGCTTGCTGTGGCTACCCTGCTGCACGCCCTGCCAGAAGCGTCCGTCGCCCCCGACGCCGACCACGGCGTCCGGTTCGGTGGGCTCGGTGTGCAGTGCGATCGAGGACAGGACGGCCAGCACCCTCGCCTCGGGCACCCCGGTGTCGGCCTCGACGGTCAGCACGTCGGCGAGCGTCGGGCCGTCGGGCCGGTCCGACTCGGGCAACGCCACCAGGTACTGCTCCGAATCGGCTGCCGGGGCGGGCTCCTCGTCGCCGTAGACCCACCCGTCGAGCAGATTCGAGGCCTGCAGCGCGGATTCGACGCCCGCGGCCATCTCCCGGCTCACCCCGTCGGCGAAGCGAACCAGGCGCCAGAGCGGAGCGCCCGCCAGACCCTCGCGAGAGCCGGACCTGGCCGCGAACGGTGGTGGGGCATCATCGGTTTCCGCGGAGATCCGGTTCCGGTCGGCGGACAGTTCGGTGACGCCCGCGGCCGACTGGCCGGCCAGGAGCTCGGCCTGGGCCCGGGTGGCCCGCACAGTGTCGAGCCCGGCCTCGGTGTGCTCGGCGAGCACCGTTGCCAGACTCGGTGATTCGTCGTCGCCAACGCCTGCCAGGGCGGAGTTGAGCGCGTCGAACAGGGTGTCGTCCACCCCGATGGATGCGAACAGGGCGGAATGGTCCGTCCACCAGGACCGCAGCGCTGCTGCACATTCGGCGCGGGCGAGTTCCGTGGACGCCTCGGCCTCCGCGACGGCAGCCCTGGCCGTCTCGAGCAACTCGCTGCCGCGGGCGGCGGCCCGGTCGGCGCGGGTCCGCTCGGTCCCGGCCTTCTCCACGGTGGTGAGCGCGGCCCGCACCGCGCGCACATCGCCGTCGCGCTCCTCGGCGTGACCACGCAGCGCGGCCGAGAACTGGTCGGGGCGCGAGGTCGCGGGCAACGGCGTCCAGGCGATCCCGGCGTCCTCGGCCGCAGTCTGCAGTTCGTCCTCGGCCCGGGTCAGCGCCGCCACCGCGCGGGCCACCTCGCTCGCGGACCTCGCGGCCTCGTCGGCGCGCTGTTCGAGACCGGCCTGTGCCTTGTGGGCCTTGTCGAGCTGCTGCTCGGTCGAGACCTTGAGCTGCGCGACCACGGCGGCCAGGTCGTCGAGCTGCTGCTTGCCCTCGTACGCGCCGGACCGCTGCAGCGTCTCGAGGTCGGTTCGACCCTGTTCGAGCGCGCGCTCGGCGGTGTCGAATCGTTCCTCGGCGGCGACCCGCTCCTCCTGGCGGCGGGTCCGCAGTTCCGCGGCCTCGGCCAACGCGACGATGCCCTGGTCGACGGACTCGAGCCGCCGGGACACCTGCTCGACGTCCGCGCGGGCCTGTTGGCGGAGGTACTTGGTGTACACCCCGACGAAGCCCTGCGCGGCCTGATCGGCGGCGGCCAGGCCCTCGAGCGCACGCCCGACCTCCTCCATGTCGCTGAACGAGCGGGCGGCCTCGAGCACCAGCTGCTCGTCGAGCGGGCGCAGGCCGTCCGTCAGTGCCTGGGAGAGGCCCTTCGGGTCGAGGTTCTTCGCCAGCTGCGGTCGGCGCAGGGTGAGGATCAGGTTGATCAGCTGGTCGTAGCGTTCGGCGCCGAGGCCGAAGAGCCGGGCATCGATCGCGGCCCGGTAGTCGGTGGGCCGGTCGGTGATCGCGTCGGTGCCGATCTGGTCGGCGAGCTGCCGCTTGGTCAGCGGGCGGTCGTCGTCGCCGAGCAGGGAGAAATCGACGCCAACCCGCCCGTCCGCGACGAAGTGCCATCGGGTGACCTTGTCGTTCTGCCGGGTGGCGCGCATCCCGATGCCGACGGTGACCGCCTCGGGGTCCGCCTGGGATCCGCGGGCGAACTCCATCCAGACGTAGGAATGCGCGCTGTCCTGGCCGCGGTAGAGCAGGTTCGACTTCATGGTGCGCTCTTCGCCCGCGAACGGGTTCAGCCGCCGCGGTTCGATGCGGCCGTCGAGCACGAACGGGAAGAGCACCTCGAGGGCCTTGGTCTTGCCGGAGCCGTTGGGCCCGCGCAGCACCAGGCGGCCGTCGGCGAAGGAGAACTCCTGGTCGCGGTAGTCCCAGAGGTTGATGATCCCGGCCCGGGTCGGGCGAAAGCGCGCGCTTGCCATGCGAATTCTGCCTCTACTTCTCTACTGGTTCGGACGGGGCTGCGAGTTCGGCATCGTCGGTGAACAATTCGGGCTGGCTGGCCCGGTCGCGGACGTTCACGACGACGCCGCGATAGCGGGCCAGCGCGGGCAGCACGAGCACGCCGCCCTCGGTGCGCCGGAGCAATCGCTGCTTGTCCAGCAGCGCGACGGCCTGCTCGCGCAGTCCGTCGTGGTCGGCCTGCCATTGCGCCGCGAAGGTCCGGCCGTACCGTCGCACCAGCTCCGCCACCGCGGCCGCGATCCAGGCGTCGTCGATGAGCGGGAACAGCGCGGGCTCGGGGCCGGACCCGGGATCCGGTGCCGGGTCGTCGGACGGCTCCTCGGCCAGACCCTGGAACACGCCTGCCGCCGGGATGGCGCCGTCGAGCGCGTCGATCAGGGCGGCGGTGCGGGACTGCGGGGCCGGAACCCGGACGAGTTCGCTCGCGTCCGGGTCCAGCACCCGGTCCGCTATCTCGCCCGCCAGCAGCAGGGCCACCTGGGCGACGGTGCCCGTGCTCGGGAAGCGCAGGTCGGACATCCGGCCGGACGTGTCGATCAGCGCGATGCCCTCGGCCCGTCGCTCTGCAGCCAGGCCGGTCAGGACCTCGACGTCCGCCGCCGTCCGCGGCAGCGCCAGCTGGAGGCGTTCGTCGTCGTCGAGCTCGTCCGCGTAGACCACCGGGCGTTCCACCAGCGCCCGGCGTACCCGCCTCGCGGTCTCCCTCGGGTCCGTTGGCCGGTCGGGCACGAGCCCGTCCTCATCAGCCGGCTGCACCTCCGGTCCCGCCAGCAGGCCCCTGATCGAGGTCAGGTGCTGGAGGGCGCGTGGCGGCCGGAAGAGCGCGACCACGACGGAGCGGTCGATGTCGTACAGCGCCTCGCCCGCGCTGGGGTTGGCCGCCCAACCGCCCGCGTCGCCGTCCGCGAGGGCGATGGCGCCCCTGGCCGCCAGCCAGCCGACCGCGTCGACGAACGCGTCCCGGTCGGCCGCCCGCTCGGTGGACAGTTCCACGCCGTCGATCTGGGTGGCGTCGGCCGCGACGTGATCCGCCAGCTCCGAGAGGGTGATCTGGTTCCCGGCGCGTCCGAGTGCCGCGAGACACAGCGCCAGGTAGGCGTAGCGGTGCCGGTCGAAGGTGCGGTCGGTGCCGGTCCTGGCCGCCGCCGTGGGGTCCAGCCGGTCGGTCACGGTGAACAGCCGTGCCGTCGTCTCGGTGACCTCGAGCCGGTAACCGAACAGTTCGAGGAGGTCCTCGCGGAGCTCGGTGGCCCACCTGCGCAGCAGCGGCAGCGCGATCCGATCCGGATATGTCTGTGTGACAAGGTGATTGGAGAGGATGATCCGTGCCGCGCGCTGGTAGGAGTCCAGGGCCAACGACGGGATCTCGCGCGCCCTCACTGCACGCTCACCTGCAGCCGGTCGAGGTGCAGCCTGCCGCGGGCGGTCTGGACCGTCGTCGACTCATCGTGCGGGCGCAGCGTCAACCGGACCCCGTTCTCGGCGCCGGTCGAGCTGCCGACCCGACCGCTCACCGGCACCCGCGCGGTCAGCGCGGCGTTGAGCAGGCTCAGCAGCACCTCGGTCTCCTGCTCGTCGAGGACCCGGTCGTAGACGCCGCCGGTGGCCAGCGACTTCGCCGCTGTGGCGCGGGCCCGCTGCGCCGCGAGCTGACCCTCGCGCAGCCGGCGGATGCTGGCGTCGTTGCGTTGCACCCGGCCGGGCAGGCCGGGGGACGGGGTGCGGCCGGTCTCGGCGAGGGTGCGCGAGATCTCCACCGGCGGGGCCTCCCACCAGGACCGCGACTCGGGGATGATGTCGGCGTCGGGGTGCAGCATCGACAGGTGCCTCGGCCTGCCGAGGTCGAAAACGGCCTGGTACAGCGCGTGCGCGGCGTCCTCGGTCGGGGTCGCCGCGAACCAGCCGGCCAGGTGCCGTAGCTGGCTCTCCCGGCTCACGCCCCCCTTGCGCGTCTCGGTGACGCGGCGCAGCAGCGAGAGCACCGCGGCGATGGCGCTCATGGTGCCCTCCCGCAGCCGGTCCGATTCGCTGACGCCGCCGTCGGCGACGAACCAGTGCTTGAGCCCCGACCACCGGGACCGCCAGTCGTCTTCGCGTTCGTGCAGGGGCAGCAGCACCCGCTCGTCGCTGGCCGCGGCCCTGGCCACCAGGCGGTCGATCCCGGTCTCCTCGACGGCCGCGATGGCCCCCGCGAGCTTGGGTGCATACCGGGCCAGATCCGAGCTGAACTCGCGCATGTGGGTCAGCAGCGCGTCCTTGTGCGCGAGGAACGACTCGGGGGTGATTTCGGTGGTGCGCACCAGGTCGCCGAGGGTGAGGTAGAACTGGGCCGCCCTGGACGCCATGTCCGACAGCGTGGAATCGAGCCTGCTGAGTTTGCGGTAGATCAGGTCGCCGTCGGCGGCCCGGTTCGCCTCGGCGAGTTCCCGCATGTCCGCCAGCAGGTCGGGCAGCGCGAGTCGGGAGAGCGAGGCGTCCTCGAGCCGGGCCCCGAGCACGTCCTCGACCGCCCGGAAGGCCTGGTAGCCGGCCTGGCTGAACTGGTACACGAAGTGCCGGTTGCGGTACTCGGCGAGGGTGGCCGCCCGGCTGCCGTCGTAGCTGCGTTCGAGCACACCCCACAGGTGCAGCTGCTCGAGCAGCGGCGTGATCTCGACCCCGGTCAGCCGGCCGGCCTGGTCGTCGCCCGCGATCCGGCCGAGGATCTCGGCGATCTCGCCCGCGTGCAGCAGCACCACGTAATTCGCCCTTGCGTGATCGAACGCCCGCAGCACCCACAGGTACTCGCCGCGCTTCTCCGCGCTGGTGAAGGCGAACAGCCGCAGCCGGTCATCGCGCGGGCCCGCGGCGGGCGTTCCGGAATCACTCATCGTGAACAGGGTAGGGGACCGGACGGCACCTAGCGGGCGTTGGGATCGGCGTTTCACGGCCGACCACCCGGTGCACGGACGAGGGCCGGGGGACGCGAACCCGCGTCCCCCGGCCCTCGTGCTGCCCTGTGTCCGGCCTACAGCGGCACCGGCGCGCCGTAGGTCATCGCGATGTCACCGGATGCGGTCTCGACCCGGGCGTACGGGCGGAGTGTGACCTGTCCGAGGGCCCCCGAGATGCTGCCGTGCACACCCGCGAGCCGGATCCTGGCCCCCGGGCCGTCGAACTCCTTCTCGCTGACCAGCGGGACGTCGGTGATACCGCCGGGTTCGAGGTCGACGATCAGATTCTGTTGCGGGATGATGTCGCCTGCCAGCATGCCGCGGTTCTCGAAGCCCAGCTCGACGTCGGGTTCGCCGAACACGTCGCCGAAGATGATGCCGTCGGTGTGCTCGAGCTCGAAGCCGAGGCCGGGGGTGTTCAGCTGTACCGACGCGCCCGTGAGGGCGACCGGGTAGCCGATCTGGTAGCCGAAGGACAGCTTGGTGCCGGTGAAACTAGCTGCCGTTGGGCCGTCGATGGTGACCTGCGCGTAGCCGTTGTGGAAGAACTCCCGGCTCAGCGGTGAGCTGTCGAGTGGCGGCACGGCATTGATGAAGGTGTCGCCCTGTGAGACTTCGACGCGATTACCCGCGCCGTCGATGAGGCTGTTCGCATTGTTGACCACCGCCGCCGAGGTGCCGTTGCCCAGAACCATTCCGACGGCCGCAACCGCGGCGATCGCAGCCGCTCGACGGGGCCCGGTTCCGCGGCGGCGCCGAGGTCCACGAATTCTTGCCATGAATCCACATCCGTTCGGTCGAGTTTTCCGATCACGTACTTGCGATTGGCTCAAATCAACACAGATCCCCGATGCTTCTCGAACGCTAGTTGATCTGTAAGGATGCCGCGACATTTTCGACGGTGTGGCGGTGAGTGTTCACGCGCGGTTCTGGTTTGCGGTCTCCCAGGCCTTGTCGTAACGGTTGCCGCCGGGGCGCTTGACGTCCTTGCTCCGGTAGACGATGTACGGCCGGCCCAGGTATCCGATCGGCGCGCTGAACACGTGCACCAGGCGGGTGTACGGCCAGATCGCCAGGAGCGCCAGCACCGTCAGCCCGTGCAGTTGGAAGCTCAGCGGGACGCCGACCATCAGGTCCGGCTGGGGGTTCAGCGTGAACAGGCTGCGGAACCAGGGCGAGACCGTCGAGCGGTAGTTGTAATCGCCCAGGATCAGGTTCTCTCCGAGAGTGTTGTACATCCCGGTCGCGATGACGGCGATGAACAGCACGTACATGATCTTGTCGCTGGTGCTGCTGGACTGACGCACGGCAGGAACACTGATCCGCCGGTACACGAGAATGGACAGGCCCACGACGGTGGCGATTCCCGCAGGCACACCCAATCCGACCGCGAGCAGGTGATAGGTGTGATCGGAGATGCCCAGCGCCTCTGTCCAACTGGCCGGGATCAGCACGCCGCCGATGTGCCCCGCGAGCACGGCCAGGATGCCGAAGTGGAACAGCGGGCTGCCCAGGCGCAGCAGACGGCTCTCGTACATCTGGGAGGAGCGGGTGGTCCAGCCGAACTGGTCCTTGCGGTAGCGCCAGATATGCCCGACCACGAATGAGGTGAGGGCGATATAGGGCAGGGTCAGCCACATCAGCGTGGTCACCGTCGTTCTCCCATCTCGGGGTGCAATGCGGGGTCGAGCGCGTACGTGTCGAGGCCGACCGCTTCCTCGGGTGGCCCCTCGGACGCCATCTTCGCCACCTTCTGCCGGTCGTCGGTATCGAGTTCCGGCAGGGTCGCGCAGACCGCGTCCAGGACGGCAGCGAAGGGGGAGTCGCTGTCGCGCAGCGACAGTCGGAGCACCTCGACGACGGCTCGGTGTTCGACCAGCAGCCGCCACCCGCGCGCGGCATCGGTCGTCGCCGCGAACTCGAGGACCACGGGCAGGAAGTCGGGCAGCTCGTGGTCACCCAGCGTCACGCCGCCGTTGCGGTAGGCGTTCTTGAAGCGCAGCAGCGCCATTCCACGATTACGGGTGTCTCCGTACGCGTAGTAGGACAGGTGCAGACTGCTGCGCCGACGCAGGTCGAACGTCTCGACGTACAGCGACGACAGCTCGATCCGGGGCGTGCGCTGCATGAAGTCCACGCAGGCAGCCAGGTCGCCGCCCGGCTGCCCCGGCACCGTCTCGGCCGCCGCGCGCAGATCGCCGAGCATCCCCAGCGTCTGCTCCGTCGGGTAGTCCAGCAGGAGGGCGGCGATCCGCCACACGACCCGCTGGTCCCGCTCGGACAGCGTCGCCTCCGCCCCTGGCCGGAACTTGTTGGACACCTTGCGGCGCAATCCGAGCGCGACCATCAGGCGCCGTCCGATCCCGGCGTCGGGATGCCGGTGCCCGGCCCGGTGCCGGATCCCGCCGCCGCCGGGATCAGCCCCCTTGTGCTCTTGCCGTCCCAGTTGAGCAGGTTGATCCGGCCGGACTTGTTGTCCGGTGCCGCACCGGAATTGGTGTCGACGACCTGCTCGGTGAGATGGAACTTGTCGGCCATCACGTCGAACGCGGTCATGCCCGGCCCGCCGTCGCCCTCGAGGCTGCACCCGGTGGCGAGCGCGTCGAGCCGGTGGGCGTCGGAGCCCGCCCCGTTCGGGATGACGTACCGGTCCTCGTACTTCGCGATCGCGAGCAGTCGGTACATCGACTCCAGTTCGGTCTCGGTCAACCGAACCGCGTTCGCGACCTCGGGCCGCGTCGGCTCACCCAGGTTGACCCGGCGCATGTGCGCGCGCATCGCCGCCAAACGCTGCAGGGAGGCACGTACGGGCCCGATCTCGCCCGCCGTGAAGAGTTCGGCCAGGTACTCGACCGGGATGCGGAGCGAGTCGATGGCGCCGAACAGGTTGTCGGCCTCCTCGCCGTCGTGGCCGGTGTCCGAGAGGGCCTCGACCATCGGCGACAGCGGCGGGATGTACCAGACCATCGGCATGGTGCGGTATTCCGGGTGCAGCGGCAGCGCCACCTGATAGTCGACGATCAGCTTGTAGACCGGGGAGTTCTGCGCGGCCTCGATGAACTCGGCGGAGATGCCCGCCCGCTCGGCCTCGGCGACCACCCTCGGGTCGTGCGGGTTGAGGAACACACCCAGCTGCGACGGGTAGAGATCCTTGTCATCGGTGACCGAGGCGGCCTCCAGCACCGCGTCGGCGTCGTACAGCATCACGCCGATGTACCGCAGCCGGCCGACGCATGTCTCCGAACAGATGGTCGGGATGCCGACCTCGATCCGCGGGTAGCAGAACGTGCACTTCTCGGCCTTGCCGGTCTTGTGGTTGAAGTAGATCTTCTTGTAGGGGCAGCCGGTGACGCACTGGCGCCAGCCGCGGCACTTGTCCTGGTCGACGAGCACGATGCCGTCCTCGGAACGCTTGTAGATCGCTCCGGAGGGGCAGGATGCCGCGCAGGCCGGGTTCAGGCAGTGCTCGCAGATGCGGGGCAGATAGAACATGAAGGTCTGCTCGAACTCGAGCTTGACCTTGGTGGAGACCTTGGCCAGCAACGGATCCTTGCCGACCTGCTCGGGTCCGCTGCCGAGGTCGTCGTCCCAGTTGGCACCCCAGGTGACCTTGGTGTCCTCACCGGTCAGCAGCGATTTCGGGCGGGCGACCGGGACCGTGTCCATGGCAGGCGAGGCCAGCAGGTTCTCGTAGTCGTAGGTCCACGGCTCGTAGTAGTCCGAGACCGTCGGCAGGTCGGGATTGGCGAAGATGTTGAGCAGGCGCTTGAGCCGGGAGCCGGTGCGCAGCGTCAGCTTGCCGCGCTTGTTGAGCGTCCAGCCGCCCTTCCACTTCTCCTGGTCCTGGTACTGCCTCGGATAACCCTGGCCAGGGCGGGTTTCCACGTTGTTGAACCAGGCGTACTCGACGCCGCCACGGTTGGTCCAGGCCTGCTTGCACGTGACGCTGCAGGTGTGGCAGCCGATGCACTTGTCCAGGTTCATCACCATGGCCATCTGCGCCATAACTCTCATCAGTACGTCACTTCCTGGTCGCGGCGGCGGATCGTGGTGACCTCGTCGCGCTGATTGCCGGTCGGGCCGTGGTAGTTCATCGCGAAGGACTGCTGGGCGTAGCCGCCGATCAGGTGCGAGGGTTTGATCATCAGCCGGGTCAGCGCGTTGTGGATGCCGCCGCGCTTTCCGGTGCGCTCGGTGCGCGGCACGTCTACCGCGCGATCCTGGGCGTGGTACATGAAGACGGTGCCCTCGGGCATCCGGTGGCTGACGATGGCGCGGGCGACGACGATGCCGTTCCGGTTGCTCGCCTCGATCCAGTCGTTGTCCGCCACACCGATCTTGGCGGCGTCCACGTCGGACATCCAGATGGACTGGCCGCCGCGCGAGAGCGTGAGCATGTGCAGGTTGTCCTGGTACGCCGAGTGGATCGACCACTTCGAGTGCGGGGTGAGGTACCGGACGGTGACGGTGCCGCCGACCCCGTTTCCATGGGTCTCGCCCACCGCGGGCTCGCTGAACAGCGCCGTCATGTCGAGCGGTGGACGGAAGATCGGCAGCTGCTCACCGAGCTCGGCCATCCAGTCGTGGTCGAGGTAGAAGTGCTGCCTGCCGGTGAGGGTGTGCCAGGGCTTGAGCCGCTCGGTGTTGATGGTGAACGGCGAGTACCGCCTGCCGCCGGTCTCCGACCCCGACCATTCCGGCGAGGTGATCACCGGCACCGGCCGGGCCTGGGTGTCCGCGAAACGGATTCGGGTGCCCTCGTTCTCGGCGGCCAGGTCGACCAGCTCGGTCCCGGTGCGCTCCTGCAGGTGCTCGAAGCCCTGGGTGGCCAGCCGTCCGTTGGTTGTGCCCGACAGCGCGAGGATCGCCTCGCAGGCGTGCTTGTCCTTGGCCAGCGAGGGACGCCCGGCCGCGACGCCGGTCTGCACCGTTCCGTTCACGCCGCGCAGGTACTCGACCTCCTCGGTGGGATGGGTGGTGACTCCCTTGGTGGTGAGGCCGAGCTCCTCGACCAGAGGGCCGAGCGCGCCGAGCTTCTCCGCGATCGCCGCGTAGTCCCGCTCGACGACGACGATCTTCGGCATCGTCCTGCCCGGGATCGGCTCGCATTCACCGCGTTTCCAGTCCAGCACCCGGCCGCCGGGCTGAGCGGTGGCGTCGTTGGTGTCGTGGATCAGCGGCATCGCGACGATGTCGCGCCGGGTGCCGAGGTGCTTCTCGGCCAGCCAGCTGAAGCCGCGGGCGATGCGGTGGAACGCCTCGAAGTCGGTCTTGGTCTCCCAGGGCGGGGAGATGGCGGGGGAGAAGGCGTGCACGAACGGGTGCATGTCCGTGCTGGACAGGTCGTGCTTCTCGTACCAGGTGGCGGCCGGCAGCACGACGTCGGAGAACAGCGTGGTGCTCGTCATCCGGAAGTCCAGCGTGGTGAGCAGGTCGAGCTTGCCTGCCGGTGCCTCGTCCCGCCAGATCAGCTCCTCGGGCCTAATCCCCTCGGAGTCGCGGGCATTGAGGTTCGAATCGGCGCCGAGCAGGTGCTTGAGGAAGTACTCGTTGCCCTTCGCGGACGAGCCGAGCAGGTTCGAGCGCCACACCGTGAGGCAGCGCGGGAAGTTCTCGGGCGCGTCCGGGTCCTCGACGGCGAACTGCAGGTGACCGGTCTTGAGACCGTCCACCACGTGCTCGGCCGCGCTCTTGCCCAGCCGGTCCGCCTCGTCCGCCAGGTCGAGGGGATTGCGGTTGAAGGTCGGGTAGCTCGGCATCCAACCGAGGCGGGTGGCGAGGGCGATGTTGTCCGCCGCCGTGCGGCCCGCGAACGTGCCGTTCGCCAGCGGCGAGGACATCACCTCGGCGGTGAAGGGGTCGTAGCGCCACTGGTCGGTGGCCAGGTACCAGAAGATCGTGCCCTGCATCTGTCGGGCGGGCCGGGACCAGTCCGAGCCGAATGCGAGTGTCGCCCAACCGGTGACAGGCCGGCACTTCTCCTGTCCGACGTAGTGTGCCCAGCCGCCGCCGTTGACGCCCTGGCAGCCCGTGAGCATGGTCAGGGTGAGGAAGGACCGGTAGATCTGGTCGGAGTGGAACCAGTGGTTGGTGCCCGCGCCCATCAGGATCATCGAGCGGCCGCCCGACCGGTCGGCATTGTCGGCGAACTCGCGGGCGACGCGCGCCGCGGCGGCAGCCGAGACGCCGGTGATGCCCTCCTGCCACGCGGGGGTGTACGGCTCCTCGGTGTCGTCGTAGCCGGTGGGCCAGTTGCCGGGCAGGTCCGGACGTCCGACGCCGTACTGGGCGAGCATGAGGTCGAACACGGTGGTCACGCGCCTGCCTGCCACCATCCGGGTCGGCACACCGCGGCGCAGCACCCCCGGGGTGGAGGTGTCGTAGCGCGGGAAGTCCACGGCGACCGCGTTGGCCGCCATCCCCGGATCCTCGTGCATGGTCATCAGCGGGTCGACGCCGTGCAGGTCGAGGTTCCAGTGGCCCTTGCCGGATTCGGTGAACCGGTGGCCCAGCGAGCCGCCGGGGACGACCGCCTCACCGGTCTCCGCGTTCAGCAGCACCGTCTTGTGCTCGGCGCCCTCCGCGGAGTCACCGAGATCGGCTGCGGTGAGGAACTTTCCGGGCACGTACCCGTCGCCCCGCTCGTCGAGCGTGATCAGGTACGGGAGGTCGGTGTACTTCTTGACGTACTCGGTGAACCGTTCGGTGTTCTTCTCGACGAAGAACTCCTTGAGGATCACGTGACCCATCGCCATCGCGAGGGCGCCGTCGGTGCCAGGGCGAGCGGGCAGCCACTGGTCCGCGAACTTCGTGTTGTCGGCGTAATCGGGGGAGACCACGACGACCTTCTGGCCGCGGTAGCGGGCCTCGGTCATGTAGTGGGCGTCCGGAGTTCGGGTGACCGGGACGTTCGAGCCCCACATGATCAGGTAGCCGGCGTCGAACCAGTCGGCCGATTCGGGCACGTCGGTCTGGTCGCCGAACACCTGCGGCGAGGCCTCGGGAAGGTCGGCATACCAATCGTAGAAGGACAGCATCGCGCCACCGATGAGCGAGATGAACCGGGTGCCGACCGCATGGCTGACCATCGACATGGCGGGGATCGGCGAGAACCCGGCGACGCGGTCGGGGCCGTACTTCTTGATGGTGTGCACGTGCGCGGCCGCTACGATCTCGGCGGCCTCCCACCACTCGGCTCGGACGAAGCCGCCCTTGCCGCGGGCGGACTTGTAGCGCTTGGACTTCTCGGGGTCGGAGGCGATGTCCTCCCACGCGAGCACGGGATCCTTGAGGCGTTCCTTGGCATCGCGGTACATCTCGAGCAGCACACCGCGCACGTACGGGTAACGGACCCGCGCGGGCGAGTAGGTGTACCAGGAGAACGAGGCGCCGCGGGGGCAGCCGCGCGGCTCGTACTCGGGCTTGTCCGGGCCGATCGACGGGTAGTCGGTCTGCTGGGCCTCCCAGGTGATGATCCCGTCCTTGACGTAGATCTTCCAGGAGCAGGAACCGGTGCAGTTCACGCCGTGCGTCGACCGGACCACCTTGTCGTAGGACATCCGGTCGCGGTAGAACTCGTCCGACGAGCGGCCGCCGATCTGGTACAGCGTGCGCAGGTCCTCGGAGGCCTCGCCGCGCTGGAAGTGCTTGCCGAACTTGAGCAGGGAATCGGCGAGATCTGTTCCCGCGACTCCGGTTGTGCTGCCGGGCTTGGTCGAGATTGGCATCGGTACCTCTCCGAGGATCTTCGGGCCCTGCCGCCGGCTGGGCCCCACTTGTTGAGCTGCGTCTTGTGTGCCAGGTGCCTAGATGTCGACCGTCACCATTCCGTCGACGACCCGGGCCGTGTAGGTCTGCGCCGCGCCGACACCCTCCGAGGTGCACGCGCCCGTGTCGAAGGAGAACGCGTACTGGTGCAGCGGACACATCACGACGCCGCCGTCGATCTGACCGTCGGCGAGCGGGCCGCCCTTGTGCGGGCACACCGCATCCATCGCGCGGATCGTGCCGTCCGACAACAGGAACACCGCCAGCTGGAGCCCACGGACGACGTACGCCCTGCCCTCGCCCGGGGTCAGGTCGGTGACCGCGCCGAGCGTCGTCGGCGTCGCGCCCTCGGCGATGGCGGTCATCGGACCGGCACCTGGGGGAGCGGGAGCAGCGGAAGCGACGGCACGAACTGTGCCGGCGATTTCGGTTCGGTGCGTTCCTGCCATGGGTCGCGGTACCCGGCGACCGCGATGGCCATGCGCTCGTCCAACCCGGCCACGGCCCCCTCCTCGTCGCGGATCAGTATGGCCTGCAAGTGTTCCAGTCCCACCCGTGGAACCCAGGCATATGTGCGTTCCAGCCACTTCGCGTCCTCGCGGTAGTACTGGATGAAGCGGCCTGCCACGTCGAGTACCGCGTCCGACGATTCGACGGTCGCGAGCAGATCGCCCTTTCGGATGTGGGCCCCCGCCGCGCCGCCGACATAGATCTCCCACCGGTCCTCGCCCACCGAGACCACGCCGAAGTCCTTGCACAGCGCCTCGGAGCAGTTCCTCGGGCAGCCCGCGACCGCCAGCTTGAGCTTGGCGGGCGTCTCGAGCCCCTGGAACCGCTCCTCGAGTGCGATGCCCAACGCGGTCGAGTCGCCAAGACCGTACCGACAGAAGTCGCTGCCGACACAGGTTTTCACCGTGCGCATGCTCTTGCCGTAGGCGTAGCCCGACGGCATGTCCAGATCACCCCACACCTTGGGCAGGTCTTCCTTGCGGATGCCGAGCAGGTCGATGCGCTGGCCGCCGGTGACCTTCACCAGCGGCACCTGGTACTTGTCGGCGACATCGGCGATGCGGCGCAGTTGGTCCGGGGTGGTCACCCCGCCCTTCATCTGCGGCACCACCGAGAAGGTGCCGTCCCGCTGGATGTTCGCGTGCACCCGGTCGTTGATGAAGAGGGCGCCGCGCTCGTCGACCCAGTCCGGTCCCCAGATGGTGCGCAGCAGCGAGGCCAGCGGCATCTTGGACCCCGCGTCCTCGGTGCCGTCGGTCGCGAGTGCCGTGAACACCTGGGAGACCGCGCGCAGGTCCTGCTCCCGGATCGCGGAGATCAGCTCGGCCTTGGTCATCGGGATGCACGGGACGTACCAGTCGGCGGACGGATCCGGCACCAGCGCGCCACCCGCCGCGCAGGCGACGATGTCGGCCACGAGCCCCTTGCAGGAGCCGCAGCCCTTTCCCGCCCTGGTCTTCGCGATGACCTCGCCGAGCGAGGACGCGCCCGCGTGCACGCAGGACACGATGTCGCCCTTGCTGACCCCGTTGCAGTTGCAGACCTGGGTGTCGTCCGGCAGGTCGGCCGCGCTGGTCGCGGCGCCGCCGTCGGCGAGGTCGAACAGCAGGCTGAGGCGGTCCTCCGGGAGTTCGATCTTGCCGTCGAAGGCCTGGGTCAGCATCCCGGCCTTGCCGACCTCGCCCATCAGGGTCGCCCCGATCAGCTTGCCGTCGCGCACCACGACGTTCTTGTAGGTGCCGTTGCGCGAATCGTAGAACTGGAGGAACTCGTCGCCGTCGAGTTCGGGGCCCTTGACGCCCATCGCCGCGACGTCGACGCCTGCGACCTTCAGCTTGGTGGTCGACCGTGAACCCTCGTAGGCGGCTTCGGGATTCGAACCGGTGAGGTGTTCGGCCAGCACCACGGCCTGCTCCCATACCGGCGCGACGAGTCCGTACAGCTCGCCGCGGTGCTGTGCGCACTCGCCGACCGCGTAGACCGAACCCTCGTCCTCGCAGCGCATCTGGTCGTCGACGACGATGCCGCGTTCGATCACCAGTCCGCCCGCGCGGGCCAGCTCGGTGTTCGGTCGGATTCCGGCGGTGACGACGACCATGTCGGCGGCGAGTGAGCTGCCGTCGGTGAAGGCGACACCCGTCACCCGTCCCTGCTCGTCGTGCAGCACCGCGTCGGTCCGGACCGAGGTGTGCACACCAACGCCAAGCGCCTCGATCTTGGCGCGCAGCACCGATCCGCCGCGCTCGTCGAGCTGCTGGTTCATCAGGTGCCCGGGGGAATGGACGACGTTGACCGTCAGCCCCTGGGTGCGCAGCCCGTAGGCCGCCTCGAGCCCGAGCAGACCGCCGCCGATGACCACCGCGGAGACGTCGTCCTCGGCCTGTGCCATCTGCAGCATGCCGTTCGTGTCGGCGATGGTGCGGAATCCGAACACGCCCCGCGCGAGCCGTCCGTCGGCCTCGCGCAGGCCGTCCATGTTCGGGAAGAAGGTGTTGCTGCCGGTCGCGACGATCAGGACGTCGTAGGCGACCTCGCGGTCGCTCTCGCAGGTCACGGTCTTGGCGAACCGGTCGAGCCGGATGGCGCGGTCGCCGGCGTACAGCGTCACGCCGTTCTCCCGGTACCAGCTCATCGGGTTGAGGATCAGGTCCTCGTCGTCGGTGCTGGACTCGCCCGCCAGCACGTGCGAGAGCATGATCCGGTTGTAGTTGCCGTACGGCTCGTCGCCGATCATCGTGATGTCGAACTGGTCGCGGCCGCCTCTGGCGAGGATCTCCTCCACCGTGCGGGCGCCCGCCATTCCGTTGCCGATCACAACCAGTCGTCGCATCAGAGCACCACCTGTCCGAGGTCCGTGACGGCCCCGCCGGTGTACCTGTCCACGCTGCGCAGGTACCGCCGTGTGCTCGTCATGGATTCGAGGGTGCTGCGCTCCGGTGACGAAGTGGATGCGCAGAGGTTACGTGGGAATCAGGAAGAACTCACCGGCCGGAGAGGCCACATGTCAGGACATGAATCACAGGCCTGTGATCTGGCAGGATCGGCCCCGCGGGCCGGGGCCGATCCTGCCGAAAGGGCTCCCGCCGACCGGGAGAGACGAATCTCACAGACCGCCGAAGCTGCCCGGTCCACGCCTGCGCAGGTAGCGCTCGAACTCGGCCGCGATGGCGTCGCCGTCGATCTTGGAGATGACCTCCGAGATGTCGACCTCCGCATCGCCGCGCTCCTCCAGCGAGCGAACGTACTCGGTGATCTCCTCGTCGTCCTTGGTCATCTCGGTGACCGACTGCTCCCACTCCTCGGCCTGTGCCGGCAACTCGCCGAGCGGAACCTCCACGTCGAGCACCTCCTCCACCCGCTGCAGGAGCGCGACGGTGGCCTTCGGATTCGGGGGCTGCGACACGTAGTGGGGGACGGCGGCCCAGAACGAGATCGCGGGAACCCCGGCCTTGACGCATTCGTCCTGGAGCACCCCGGTGATCCCGGTCGGCCCCTCGTATCGGGTCTGTTCCAGGTTGAACCGTTCGGCCGACTCCGTGCTGTACGCCGTGCCGGTGACCGGCACCGGCCGGGTGTGCGGCGTGTCGGCGAGTAGCGCGCCGAGGATGACCACGGTGGTGACGCCGAGGTCCTCGATGATCTCGAGCAGGTCGTCGCAGAAGCTGCGCCAGCGCATGTTCGGCTCGATGCCGCGCAGGATCAGCACGTCCCGTTCGCTGCCGGGGGGCGAGCACACCGAGACCCGGGTGGCGGGCCACTCGATCTCGCGGGTGACCCCGTCGACCTGGCGAACCGTCGGACGATTGACCTGGTAGTCGTAGTAGTCCTCGGAGTCGAGTTCGGCCAGCGGTCGTGCGTCCCAGATGAGTTCCAGGTGCTCGACCGCGCCGCTGGCGGCGTCGCCCGCGTCGTTCCAGCCCTCGAAGGCGGCGACGAGAATGGGGTCACGCAGCGCGGGCGCGTCGTGCTCGGACGTGACTTCGGGTTCGCTTGGACTCACCCGACCAGCCTACGACCAGGGTCCTTCAAGGGGCCCACTACTCTGGACGGCATGTCTGCCCCATTTCACTCCGCCCTGTTGGATGCGCTGTCGCAGCGCGTTGTCATCGGCGACGGTGCGATGGGAACCATGCTGCAGGCCGCGGACCTCACCCTCGACGATTTCCTCGGCCTCGAGGGCTGCAACGAAATCCTGAACGAAACCCGCCCCGACGTGCTCGCGGACATCCACCGGGCGTACTTCGAGTCCGGCGCCGACGCCGTCGAGACCAACACCTTCGGATGCAACCTGCCCAACCTCGCGGACTACGACATCTCGCACCGGATCCGCGATCTCTCCGAGCGCGGTACCCGGATCGCCCGCGAGGTCGCCGACGAGATGGGCCCCGGCCGGGACGGCATGGCGCGGTTCGTGCTCGGTTCGATGGGGCCCGGTACCAAGCTCCCCACCCTCGGGCACGCGCCGTTCGCGGTGCTCCGTGACGCGTACACCGAATCCGCGCTCGGCATGATCGAGGCGGGCGCCGACGCCATCCTGGTCGAGACCTGCCAGGACCTGCTGCAGGTCAAGGCCGCGATCATCGGTAGCCAGCACGCCATGGAGAAGCTCGGACGCCGGATCCCGATCATCACCCATGTCACCGTCGAGACCACCGGAACCATGTTGCTCGGCAGCGAGATCGGCGCCGCGCTGACCGCGCTCGAGCCGCTGGGCATCGACATGATCGGCCTCAACTGCGCGACCGGGCCCGCGGAGATGAGCGAGCACCTGCGGCACCTGTCCAAGCACTCGACGCTGCCGGTGTCGGTGATGCCGAACGCCGGACTCCCCGTGCTGGGCGCGAATGGCGCCGAATACCCGCTCACCGCACCGGAACTCGCGGAGGCCCTGAGCGGCTTCGTGTCGGAGTTCGGGCTCGGCATGGTCGGCGGTTGCTGTGGCACCACGCCCGACCACATCCGTCAGGTCGCCGACGCGGTGCGACTGGTCGAGAAGGCCACGCGCACCCCGGTTCCCGAGCCCGGTACGTCCTCGCTGTACGCCGCGGTCCCGTTCGAGCAGGATGCCAGCATCCTGATGATCGGTGAGCGCACGAACTCCAACGGTTCCAAGGCATTCCGCGATGCGATGATCTCCGGGGACCTGGATCGGTGCATCGACATAGCGAAGGACCAGACCCGCGACGGCGCGCACATGCTCGACCTCAACGTCGACTACGTCGGGCGCGACGGCGCTGCCGACATGACCGCACTCGCGAGCAGGCTCGCGACCGCCTCGACGCTGCCGATCATGATCGACTCGACGGAACCTGAGGTGATCCGGGCCGGCCTCGAGCACCTCGGCGGGCGGTCCGCGGTCAACTCGGTGAACTACGAGGACGGCGACGGGCCGGATTCGCGGTTCCAGAAGATCATGCGGCTGGTCAAGGAGCACGGCGCCGCTGTCGTCGCGCTGACCATCGACGAGGAGGGCCAGGCGCGCACCGCCGAGCACAAGGTGCGGATCGCGGAGCGGCTGATCGAGGACATCACCGTCAACTGGGGCCTCGACGAGTCCGACATCATCATCGATGCGCTCACCTTCCCGATCTCGACCGGTCAGGAGGAGGTGCGTAAGGACGGCATCGAGACGATCGAGGCGATCCGACAGCTGAAGGCGTCTCACCCCCGCATCCACTTCACCCTCGGCATCTCGAACATCTCGTTCGGACTCAACGCCGCCGCCAGGCAGGTCCTCAATTCGGTCTTCCTGCACGAGTGCACGGAGGCGGGCCTGGACACCGCGATCGTGCACGCGTCGAAGATCCTGCCGATGGCGCGGATCCCGGAGGAGCAGCGCCAGGTGGCGCTCGACCTGGTCTACGACCGCCGCCGCGAGGGCTACGACCCGCTGCAGAAGCTGATGGAGCTGTTCGAGGGCGTTTCCGCGGCCTCGGCCCGCGAGACCCGCGCACAGGAGCTCGCCGGTCTGCCGCTGTTCGAGCGGCTCGAGCGGCGCATCGTCGACGGCGAGCGCAACGGACTCGAGGCCGACCTCGACGAGGCGATGACCGAGAAGCCTCCGCTGGTGATCATCAACGAGACACTGCTGGGCGGCATGAAGATCGTCGGCGAGCTGTTCGGGTCCGGACAGATGCAGTTGCCCTTCGTGCTCCAGTCCGCCGAGGTGATGAAGGCGGCCGTGGCGTACCTCGAGCCGCACATGGAGGCCACCGACGAGGACGGCAAGGGCCGGATCGTGCTGGCCACCGTCAAGGGCGATGTGCACGACATCGGCAAGAACCTGGTCGACATCATCCTCAGCAACAACGGCTACGAGGTGGTCAACCTCGGCATCAAGCAGCCGATCGCGACCATCCTCGACGCGGCGATCGACAAGAAGGCCGACGTGATCGGCATGTCCGGGCTGCTGGTGAAGTCGACCGTGGTGATGAAGGAGAACCTGCAGGAGCTCAACGCCAAGGGCGTCTCCGAGCAGTTCCCGGTCCTGCTCGGCGGAGCGGCACTGACGCGGACCTACGTCGAGAACGACCTCGCCGACATCTACGAGGGCGAGGTGTCCTACGCGCGCGACGCCTTCGAGGGCCTGCGGCTGATGGACACCATCATGACCACCAAGCGTGGCGGTGGACCGGACCCGGACAGCCCCGAGGCACTGGCCGCGAAGGAGAAGGCCGCCGAACGCAAGGCGCGCCACGAGCGCTCGAAGCGAATCGCCGAGGCGCGCAAGGCCGCCGAGGTCCCGGTCGAGGTGCCCGAACGTTCCGATGTCGCCACCGACATCGGGATCCCGACGCCGCCGTTCTGGGGCAGCCGCATCGTCAAGGGCATCTCGCTGGCGGACTACTCCGGTCTGCTCGACGAGCGGGCGCTGTTCCTGGGGCAGTGGGGCCTGCGCGGGCAGCGCGCAGGCGACGGTCCCACCTACGAGGAGCTGGTGGAGACCGAGGGCAGGCCGCGGCTGCGCTACTGGCTGGACCGGCTCAGCACCGACGGCATCCTCGCGCACGCCGCGGTGGTGTACGGCTACTTCCCGGCCGTCTCCGAGGGCGACGACGTGGTCGTGCTCACCGAGCCGACTCCCGATGCGCCGGAACGGTTCCGGTTCACCTTCCCGCGTCAGCACCGGGATCGGTTCCTGTGCATCGCCGACTTCGTGCGCTCGCGCGAGGAGGCACGGCGCACCGGCCAGGTCGATGTGCTGCCGTTGAACCTGGTGACGATGGGCCAGCCGATCGCGGACTTCGCGAACGAACTGTTCGCCGCGAACTCGTACCGGGACTACCTGGAGGTGCACGGCATCGGCGTGCAGCTCACCGAGGCGCTCGCCGAGTACTGGCACCGCCGGGTCCGCGAGGAGCTGGTGCTGGCGGGCGGGCACAACCTCGCCGAGCAGGATCCCGACGACGTCGAGGACTTCTTCAAGCTCGGTTACCGGGGCGCCCGTTACTCGTTCGGTTACGGCGCCTGCCCCGACCTCGAGGACCGCGCCAAGATGGTGGCACTACTCGAGCCGGAGCGGATCGGCGTTGTGCTGTCCGAGGAGTTGCAGCTGCATCCCGAGCAGTCGACCGATGCGTTCGTGCTGCACCACCCCGAGGCCAAGTACTTCAATGTCTGAGGCCTCGGTGTTCGAGGCGTCGATGACGGTGTCCGGTCCCGATCTCAAGGCCGTGCTCTGGGACATGGACGGCACCCTGCTCGACTCCGAGAAGCTCTGGGACGTCGCCATGCACGAGCTCGCCGCCGAGCTGGGCGGGGTGATGTCGGAGAGCACGCGGCACGCCATCATCGGCGCCTCCGGCCCCGATGCGCTGGCGATGATCTTCGGTGCGCTCGAGCTGGACCCGACACCCGCGGCCCTCGCGGACGCCGCGGCGTGGATGAACGGCCGTGTGACCGAGCTGTTCTCGCTCGGCATCCCGTGGCGGCCGGGCGCACGGGAGGCGCTGCGCACGGTGCGCGCGAGCGGGCTGCGCACCGCGCTGGTGACCAATACCGAGCGGGTGCTGGCCGAGCAGGCGCTGGACACGTTGGGGCGCGAGCACTTCGACGTCACCGTCTGCGGTGACGAGGTTCCGCGCGGCAAGCCCGAGCCGGATCCGTATCTGCGTGCGGCGGAACTGCTCGGCATCGCCCCCGAACACTGCCTGGCCGTCGAGGATTCGCCGACCGGTTCGGCGGCAGCGGAGGCGGCAGGCTGCGCGGTCCTGGTGGTGCCGTGCGAGGTCGCGGTGCCGGTCGGACCGCGGCGGGTGCACCGGGAGAGCCTCGAGGGGATCGGGGAATCGGGGTTCGCCGCGGCGTGGCGGACCGTCCACGCCTGAGCCGAGCCATGGCAGGATTCCCGGCATGACGCCTCGGTGGACCGGTCGGCTCCTGCGTGGGGTGGCCGCGTCGACCGTGGCCGTCGCTGTGCTGGCGTCCTGCTCGGCAGGCGCAGGCCTGTCGAGCGCGGGCGGACCGGATACGTTCACCGTCGCACTCACCGCGAAACCGGACAACCTCGACTTCACCCGCACCGCGGGCGCGGCGATCCCGCAGGCGTTGCTGGACAACGTGTACGAGGGGCTGGTCCGGCTCGACGACCACGGCGCGATCGTCCCGCTGCTGGCCTCCTCGTGGACGGTCAGCCCGGACCGGACCGTCTACGAGTTCGCGCTGCGGGAGGACGCGACCTTCTCCGACGGCGAGGCGTTCACCTCCGAGGACGTCAAGTTCAGCCTCGACCGGGTCAAGACCGAGTGGACCGCGAACTCGCCTGCGCTGATGGCTGTGGTCGATCGGGTGGAGACACCGTCGCCGCATCTGGCACGGGTGATCCTGCGGGCGCCGAGCAACGCCTGGCTGTTCAACATGACAGGACCCGTCGGCGCCATGTTCACCCCGCGCGGCGTCACCCAGCTGGCCACCACCGCGATCGGGACCGGCCCGTTCACAGTGGCGCGCTGGAACCCGGGCTCGGAGCTGGTGCTCGCGGCCAACCCCCGCTACTGGGGCGCGCAACCGGCCATGAAGACGGTGCGGCTGAAGTACTTTGCCGATGCCACCGCGCAGGCGAACGCGATGCTCAGCGGCGGGGTGGACGCTATCTACGGTCTCGGGGCCCCGCAACTGCTCGGTCAGTTCGGCGCCGATCCCCGGTTCCGGGTCATCGAGGGCGGCACCAACGGCGAGGTCACACTGTCGATGAACGGGGCGGTCGCGCCCTTCGACGACATTCGGGTCCGCCGGGCGGTGATGTATGCCGTGGATCGGAAGGCCGTGCGGGACACAGCGTATGCGGGCTACGGCGAGCTCATCGGATCGATGGTGCCGCCCACCGACCCCTGGTACGAGGATCTCACCGGCGTATACCCGTTCGATCCGCAGCGGGCCCGCGAGTTGCTGGCCGAGGCGGGCACCCCGAATCCCGTGGTGCGGTTCGACGTGCCGAACCTGCCCTATGCCACCGCCGCCGCACAGGTGGTGAGTTCGCAACTGCAGCAGGTCGGTTTCACCGTGAAGACCAATCCGGTCGAGTTCCCCGCGGTGTGGCTCGATTCCGTGTTCGGCAGACACGCGTACCAGATGTCGGTGATCCAGCACTCCGAGCCGCGGGACATCGTCACCTTCGGCAATCCCGACTATTACTGGGGCTATCGCAATCCCGAGGTCAGTCGGCTGATCGCGGAGGCCGATGCGGCGGACGAGGCCGGCTACGTCGAGAACATGCGGACGGTGGCGCGCACGATCACCGACGAGGCGGCGGCGGACTGGCTCTTCCTCTTTCCGCTCCTCGCGGTGACCGATGCCGACATCTCCGGGCTCCCGGCGAACGCGACCTCCCTGGCGCTCGACCTGTCCCGGGTTCGGCGCGGGTAGGGCGGGGTGATGGCGATCGCGCTGGCAAGGCGGCTCGGTATCTTCGCGCTCACGGCCGCGTTCGCGTCGGTGCTCGTGTTCGCGTTGCTGTCTGTGCTCCCCGGTGACCCAGCGCGAATCGCGCTGGGGGTGCAGGCCTCGGCCGAGGAGGTGGCCAGGGAGCGGACCGCGATGGGCCTCGACGCGCCTGCCCATGTGCGCTACGGCAATTGGGTGTGGGGCATGCTGCACGGCGACATGGGCGAGTCCTACCTGACCAGGCAGCCGGTCGGGCCGGAGATCTTCGATCGGTTGCAGGTCACGCTCTGGGTCGTCGGTGCGGCCATGGTGGTCGCGCTGCTGGTCGCGATCCCGCTCGGGGTCCTTGCCGCGATCCGGCGCAGCCGCCCCGACGGAGTGCTGATCGGCGGGCTCAGCCAGGTGGGCATCGCGATCCCGGCGTTCCTGGCAGGCGTGCTGTTGGTCACCGTGTTCGCCGTCGAGCTGGGCTGGTTGCCGTCGAGCGGTTGGCAGGCGCCGATCGAGGGGATCGGCGGGTTCCTCAGCTACCTGACGTTGCCCGCGTTGGCTCTTGGACTGGTGCAGGGTTCGGTACTGACGCGGTACGTCCGTTCCGCCGTGCTCGACGAGCTGGGGGCGGACTATCTGCGGACGGCGCGGGCCAAGGGGTTGACCAGGACGGGAGCGCTGCTGCGGCACGGGTTGCGCAACGCCGCCGTGCCGGTGGTCACCGTCGCCGGCCTCCAGCTGGCCACGCTGCTGATCGGGGCCGTTGTCGTCGAGCGGGTCTTCGTGGTGCCCGGGCTCGGCAGTCTGTTGCTGGACAAGGTGAGTCAGCGGGACATGGCGGAGGTGCAGTCCATCGTGATGGTGCTGGTGTTGATGGTGCTGCTGCTCAATCTCGTGGTGGACCTGCTCTACACCGCGATCGATCCCCGCATGCGGAGCGCGGCATGACACAGCATGCGGAGCGCGGCATGAATCGGGTTCGGTGGTCGGGCACGCTGACCCTGGGCGTCGGACTGGTCGCCGCGGTCGTGTTGGCCGCGCTGCTCTCCTTCGCCTGGACGCCCTACGACCCGACAGTGGTCGACTCCGGTGCGCGGCTGCTGCATCCGAGCGCCCGACACTGGCTGGGCACCGATGATTTCGGCCGGGACATCTTCAGCTCGCTCCTCGTCGGTGCCAGGACGACGCTGCTGGTCGGCGTCGTGGCCGTGGCCATCGCGGCGTCGATCGGCATCCCGATCGGGGTGGCCGCCGGGATGCGCCCCGGTGTGCCGGACGAGATCCTGATGCGTGGCAACGACGTGCTCCTTGCGTTCCCCGCGTTGCTGCTGGCCATCGTCTTCGCCGCGGTCTGGGGCGGGTCGACGGTGACGGCGATGACCGCACTCGGCGTCGGGACCGCGCCCGCGTTCGCTCGCGTCGCCCGCGGCGGAACCAGACAGGTGATGGCCAAGGATTACGTGCTGGCGGCGCGGGCGGCGGGCAAGAGCTCGCTGCGGATCGCGCTGCGGCACGTGCTGCCCAACATCTCCAGCGCGCTGATCGTGCAGGCATCGGTGACCTTCGCGATCGCCGTGCTGGCCGAGGCCGCGCTCTCCTATCTGGGCTTCGGGACCCCGCCGCCGACCCCGTCGTGGGGCCGGATGCTGCAGGAGTCGCAGCCGTACCTGTACCTGCAGCCCGCGGTGATGCTGTGGCCCGGCCTTGCGATCGCGCTGACCGTGCTCGGGTTCAACCTGCTCGGCGACGGGCTGCGCGACCGATTCGACCCGAAGACGGTGCGGCAGTGACGGGCCCGCTGGTCGAGGTCTCGGACCTCACCGTCCGCGCGGGCGGTCGCACCCTGCTGGACGGAATCGGGTTCACGCTGAACCGGGGTGAGCGGCTGGGGCTGATCGGCGAATCCGGGTCGGGTAAGTCGCTGACCGCACTGAGCCTGATGGGGCTGCTGCCGGACCAGCTGTCGGCGACCGGTTCGATCGCCCTCGACGGCGTCGACGCGAATCTCGTCGGCGCGCCGGAGCGGTTGCTGACCACCCTGCGGGGAGACGACCTGGGGATGGTCTTCCAGGAGCCGATGACGGCGCTGAACCCGTTGATGAAGGTGGGCAGGCAGGTCGCCGAGGTGATCGAGCTGCACGACGGCGCGCTGAGCCGCGGCGAGCGGCGGGAGGCGGCGCTGGCGCAGCTCGCCGCGGTCAATCTTCCCGACCCGGTGCGCATCGCCCGGTCCTATCCGCACGAACTGTCCGGTGGGCAGCGGCAGCGGGTCCTGATCGCCATCGCGATGGCGAACCGCCCTCGGGTGCTGATCTGCGACGAGCCGTCCACCGCCCTCGACGTGACCGTGCAGGCGCAGATCCTCGACCTGATCGACACCACGGTCCGCGAGCACGACACCGCGTTGCTGTTCATCACGCACGACCTGGCCGTTGTCTCCGCGCTGTGCGACCGGGTGCTGGTGATGCGGGACGGGGCGATCCTCGAGTCCGGACCCATCGAGCGGGTGTTCGGGGCTCCGCAGCACCCCTACACCCGCGCCCTGCTCGAGGCGTCGGACCTGAGCGGGTCGAGGCTCAGAGGGACGGCGGCGGCCGTATCGGTGCCGGCGCCGGGGGAGCCCACGGAGGCCGCGCAGGTGTCGAACGAGCAGGCCGAGCCGCTGGTGTCCGTGCGGGGGCTCGGTCGCACCTACCGAGGGTCACGGTCCTCGCTCCGGAGTCGGGCGGAGCCCGTGCACGCACTGGCCGACGCGTCGTTCGACATCGGTCGCGGCCAGCGGTTCGGCGTGGTCGGCGAATCGGGTTCGGGCAAGTCCACGCTGATCCGGTTGCTGTGTGCCCTCGACACACCGACGGCGGGTTCGATCGTGGTGGACGGGCAGGAGGTCGTCGGGGCACGGGAACGGGAGCTGCGCCAGTTCCGGCGCGATGTCTCCATCGTCTTCCAGGATCCGATGGGTTCGCTCGACCCGCGGATGAAGGTCGGCGACGTGGTGTCCGAGCCGCTCGACACGCGCGCGGGTTCGGCCGAGGCCGTCGCCCAGATGCTCACCGCCGTCGGGCTGGAGCCGGCGATGGCGCACCGGTACCCGCACCAGTTCTCCGGCGGTCAACGCCAGCGCATCTCGATCGCCCGCGCCCTGATCACCAAGCCGAAGATCCTGGTAGCGGACGAGCCGGTCAGCGCGCTCGACGTCTCGGTGCGCGCTCAGGTCCTCGACCTGCTGGCCGAGCTGGTCGACGAGTACGGGCTGACGTTGCTGTTCGTCTCGCACGATCTGGCCGTTGTCCGGCACGTGTGCGACGTGGTCGCGGTGATGCACCGGGGCCGGATCGTGGAGTGCGGGCCGACCGAGGACGTGTACGAGCGGCCGCGGGAGGAGTACACGCGAACGCTCATCGCGAGCGCCCCGAAACTGGTCCTGCCGGACCTCTGATCCCCCGTACCGACTGCTTGCAGGTCGCTCGAAACAACACTGGGGGCGGGTTGTGGCGGGGCGGTGGGGAGTCCCGGCTCGTCCGTGAAAGAATCGTGACCCGTGAAGACCTTCGATTCGCTGTTCGCCGAGCTGACCGACCGTGCCGCCACCCGTCCCGAGGGCTCCGGCACCGTGGCCGCGTTGGACGCGGGCGTCCATGCGCAGGGCAAGAAGGTGCTCGAGGAGGCGGGTGAGGTGTGGATCGCCGCCGAGCACGAGAATGACGAGTCGCTGTCCGAGGAGATCTCGCAGCTGCTCTATTGGGTGCAGGTGCTGATGGTCGGTCGTGGCCTCAAGCTCGAGGACGTCTACCGACATCTGTGAGTCGCGCTCCGCACCGACTCCGCACGTCCTCTGGCCACTTCTCGCCACTTCCGGAAGGAACACCCCCATGCTGCGCGTCGCAGTACCGAACAAGGGCTCGCTGTCCGAGTCCGCCGCCGAGATCCTCGACGAGGCCGGCTACCGCCGCCGTACCGACTCCCGTGACCTGACCGTCCTCGATCCGGCCAACCAGGTCGAGTTCTTCTTCCTCCGCCCCAAGGACATCGCGATCTACGTCGGGTCCGGCGAACTCGACCTCGGCATCACCGGTCGTGATCTCGCCCTCGATTCCGGCGCCCCGGTCTCCGAGCGGCTGTCCCTCGGGTTCGGTCGGTCGAGCTTCCGCTACGCGGCCCCCGCGGGCAAGGACTGGTCGCCCGCCGACCTGGCAGGCCTCCGGATCGCCACCTCGTACCCGAATCTGGTGCGCAGGGACCTCGCCGCCCGCGGCATCGAGGCGACCGTCATCCGTCTGGACGGCGCCGTGGAGATCTCGATCCAGCTCGGCGTCGCGGACGCCATCGCCGATGTCGTCGGTTCCGGTCGCACGCTGCGCCAGCACAACCTGGTGGCCTTCGGCGAATCCCTGTGCGACTCCGAGGGCGTGCTGATCCAGCGCGAGGGCTCGGACGGCACCGACAAGGCCCGCAACCAGCTGATCGCCCGCGTGCAGGGCGTCGTCTTCGCGCAGCAGTACCTGATGCTCGACTACGACTGCCCGCGCGCGCTGCTCGACGAGGCGCTGCGGATCACCCCCGGCTTGGAGTCGCCGACGATCTCGCCGCTGGCCGACGAGGCGTGGGTCGCGATCCGCGCGCTGGTGCCGCGCAAGGTCAGCAACGACGTGATGGATCAGCTCGCCGAGATCGGCGCCAAGGCGATCCTGGCGTCCGACATCAGGTCCTGCCGGGCCTTTTGACGCGGCGGCGTCCGCGTAGAACAACGTCGAACGGCCCCGGTCACACCTCAGGTGTGACCGGGGCCGTCGACGTTCCGTGGTCAGTACAGCCGGCGCTCGTGCAGATTGCGGTCGAACGCCGGGATGGGCCCGCCGTCGCGGAGGATCGTCGCGAGGGCCGGATCGGCCAGGTGCAGTCGCCCGATGGCGACCAGGTCGAACTCCACGTCCTCCAGTCGGCGGAGGAGCCCGTCGAGATCCGCGGGACCCGGCGTGCCGGCATCGCGAAGCGACTTGTCGAGCCCGACGCTGCCCACCGCCATGCTGACCGCGCCGGTCAGCTTCTTTGCCCAACCGGCCAGGGTCAGCTCGCTGCCCTCGAACGCGGGGGCGTCGAACCGGCGGATGCTCGCGTCGAGCACGTCCACCCCGGCCTCCACCAGCGCGTTCAGGACGACGGCGAGCTCGTCGGGGGTGTTAGCGATCCGCGCCCCGTAATCCTGCTGCTTGTGCTGCGAGAACCGGTAGAAGATCGGCAGGTCGGCACCGATCTCGCGCCGGATCGCCCGCACCACCTCCACCGGGAACTCCGTGCGTCGTTGCAGGTCACCGCCCCAGCGATCGCTTCGCTGGTTCGTCGATTCCCAGAGGAAGGCGTCCAGCAGGTAGCCGTGCCCGGCGTGGATCGCGATCCCGTCGAACCCGACGTCGACCGCATTGCGCGCCGACCGCACATAACCGTCGATGACGTCCGCGATGTCGCGCTCGGTCATCGCCTGCGTGGGAACGCTCGCCCGCGCGAGGTAGTCCTCCGGGTAGACGGTCTTTCCGACCCGACCCCACAGCCCGGAGGGGCGCATCGGCGTCAGTGCCGGATCCACTGCGCGCATCGCGCCCCACAGCGGACCGACGTGCCACAGCTGGGGAATGATCCGGCCGCCTGCCGCGTGCACCTCGTCGATCACGGTGCGCCATCCCGCCAGCGCCGACTCGCCGTGCAGGCGGGGGACTCTGGTGCTGTCGACGGCCGTCGGATGGTCGATCGCCACGCCCTCGGTGATCAGCAGACCGGTACCGCCCTCGGCGCGTCGCCGGTAGTAGGCGGCCACGTCCGGGCCCGGCACCCCGGCAGGGGAGTGCTCTCGAGTCATGGGGGACATGACTATCCGGTTGGGCAGCGCCAGCGACCGGATCTGCAGCGGGGCGAAGAGCGGGTTCACAGCGCCTGCAGGTAGTCGAAGAAGCCCTCGGTCACGTCCTCACGCAGCCGGGTGAGCTTCCGATAGCTGATCAGCCAGCGGCCGTTCACCTTTCGGTACTCCTCGTGGTAGTGCCCGTAGCCGTGGAGATGTTCCTCGTGGTCGCCGTTGGTCCACCACAGCTTGTCCTCCATCGCCCAGATCCCGCGGGCGGTGTCGTCGGAGGTCAGCTCGATCTCCGGGGTGTGGCCGTGGTGGACGGTGGTCACCGCGGTCGGTCCGCCGAGCAGGGTGCTGATCGCGCGGGTCAGTTTGTCCTTGCCCACGACGCGGTTCGAGGTGCCGCCGGTCTGCGGCTGCTTGTCTCCGGGCAGCCCGCCCCACGTCTCGGAGACCACGTCGTCGGTGTGCAGTGTCGGGTAGAGGTCCCACTGCTTGTTGTCCATGCATCGCAGCCGCGCCGCGAAGGTGCGCTTGATCTGTTCGATCGCCAGGAGTTGTTCGGGGACGGTCAGTGTGAGCTCGGATTTCATGGCAACACGCTGTCAGGGGTCCGGCGTGCGGGCAATTCTCGTTTCCGATCAGCGGACTCGGGCCAGGTCAGGGCGGGGAGTTCGGTCAGGTCCGCTGCCCAGCCGCTCCGGTGAGATCGAAGTAGTGCGCGATCGCAGTTGCCGCCATCCGCACGGGCGCCGCATGCCGTTGATCGAACTTCAACCGGTCCATCGGTCCGCTGACCGACAGACCGACCTCGGCACCGCCAAGGGAGCCGACACGCGCTCCGATGCAACCGAACCCGGCCTTACAGGTACCGAACGAGACGCCGGGCCGTGGTGCTGACGCGAGCAGTGCCTTGCCGATCGTCGACGATCGCGCGGGTATGCGTGTCCCGACCCGCGTCTGCAGGTGGGGCGCTGCGGAACCACCGACCTTCTCGAGGTAGAGCACGTCCTTGCCGTCGAGAATGCCCAGATGGACGACGTGGCCCGTCACCAGGTGCAGTTCGCGCAGCAGCGGTGTCACCACCCGGTCTGCGCTGCCCCGGTACAGCGACAGCGCCCCGAGTTCGGCGAGTGTGTCCCCGAGTTCGTACTCGGCACCCCTGCGGCGGAGCCACCCCATCCGCACCAACTGCTCGAGCATCCGGAGCGTGCTCGTCCGGGGTATGCCGGTTCCGCGGGACACCTCCGTCAGGCTGAGTCGCGGCGCGCTGCGGAAGCTGTCCAGGACCAGGGAGAGCCGATCGAGCGTGGAGGTGGGCAGGCTCGCTTTCGAGCTGTCTCCGACCGACATTGGCATCTCCTCCCGTGCGACTTCCGCAGCATCGCCGACGGACCTCCGGGCCTGCGTAGGCACTGACATCCCACAGTGGGGAGCGGTGCGACGCCAGGGGGTCGTCCGTTCAGTGGGATGACTCGAGGGAGGCGGACGGACCGCGGTGTGGTGCCGGCGGCACGAGAGCTGCCCGACATGGCTGACCTGCGTCTATTCCGGTCAGCGGGTGCGCGAATTGAGGCAGGTTCGTCGGGCTGAGAAGGTCACCTCACGCGGTGACCGTGATCACATCGACCTTGCCGCGGCCGACCTTGTGAATGCCCAGACAAACGAGAGGATCCACTGTGGACATCGAGGAATCCGATGAGGTTCGCATCATCGACGAGGGCACTCCGCCCGCTCGCTTCGCACGTGGCTGGCACTGCCTGGGGCTGGTGGAGGGTTTCCGCGACGGGAAGCCGCACTCCATCGAGGCCTTCGGGACCAAGCTCGTCGTGTTCGCCGACAGCAACGGCGAGATCAAGATCCTCGACGCCTATTGCAGGCACATGGGCGGCGACCTGAGCCAGGGCACGGTCAAGGGCGACTCGATCGCCTGCCCGTTCCACGACTGGCGCTGGGGCGGCAACGGCAAGTGCACCGGCATCCCCTACGCCCGCCGGGTCCCGCCGCTGGCCCGCACCCGCACCTGGCAGATCATGGAGCAGGACGAGCTGCTGTTCGTCTGGAACGACCCGGAGGGCAATCCGCCGCCGCCGGAGGTCGCGATCCCAGCCATGCGGGCCGGCGATTCCGAGTGGACCGATTGGCAGTGGAAGTCGATCGTCATCGACACCAACTGCCGCGAGATCATCGACAACGTCGTCGACATGGCGCACTTCTTCTACGTGCACTACTCGTTCCCGACCTACTTCAAGAACATCTTCGAGGGACACGTCGCGATCCAGGAGCAGTCAGGCGTCGGCCGCGAGGACATCACCGAGTGGACCGATCCCGACGTCCCGAAGCTGGTCGGCCACGGCTCGATCGCGGCCTACCACGGGCCGTCGTTCATGATCGATGACCTGGTGTACCACTACGACAAGTACGACGTCGAGTCCGTCCTGATCAACTGTCACTACCCGATCTCGCCGGACCAGTTCGTGCTGATGTACGGCATCTCCGTCAAGAAGACCGAGCAGATCCCGGCGGAGATCGCCGACCAGCTGGTCGACGCGATGATCGGCTACATCGGTGTCGGCTTCGAGCAGGACATCGAGATCTGGAAGAACAAGACCCGGATCGAGAATCCGCTGCTCACCACCGAGGACGGCCCCGTCTACCAGCTGCGCCGCTGGTACGAGCAGTTCTACGTGGACGTCGCGGACGTCAAGCCGGAGATGGTGGACCGCTTCGAGTTCGAGCTCGACACCACAAGGCCGGTCGAGGTGTGGAAGCAGGAAGTCGCCGACAACATCGCCCGGCGCGATGCCGCGAAGATGTCGGTCTGATGCGGCACATCGATTGTGCGCGTTGCGGAGTCCAGGTCCTCGTGGAGAAGAACAGCTGGCAGCACACCAGCGTCCAATGGAGCACCGCCCGCCCCGACTCCGTCTGCGATCAGTACCGGGACGACCCGACACTGACGCTGCGCGGCGCTCGGGTGGGGTGCTGCCCCGCACTGCGCGAATCGATCGTCGCGGCCGCCGTGGACGGACGCATCCCCGTCGCCGACTGACAACCGACCCAAAGGAATCGAGACAACGATGATCGACAAGGACAAGTACGGCCCGTGGGCAGTCATCGCAGGCGGCTCGGAGGGCGTCGGTGCCGGGTTCGCCGAGGAACTGGCAGAGACGGGGCTGAACCTCGTGCTGCTCGCTCGCAAGCCCGGACCCCTCGAGGAGACCGCGGCCAAGGCGCGAGCTCACGGAGTCGAGGTGCGCACCCTCGCCGTCGACCTCCTGGCGGCGGATGCCGTCGAACGGATCCGGGAGACCACCGCGGATCTGGAAGTGGGACTGTTGATCTTCAACGCCGGTGCCAACACCTACGGTCACGAGTTCGTCACCGGCGATCTCGACGCCTGCCGAAAGGTCCTCACGCTCAACATCGATCGCCAACTGGAGCTGTCCCAGATCTTCGGCGCACCGATGCGCGAGCGTGGCCGCGGTGGCATCATCCTGCTCGGCTCGCTGGCCGGGTTCGTCGGCGCCGAACACATGAGCATCTACGCGGCGGCGAAGGCATTCAGCCGCGTCTTCGCCGAGGGACTCTGGCTCGAGATGGCCGAGCAGGGCGTCGACGTGCTCGAGCTCGTCCTCGGCGTCACCCGAACGCCTGCAATGGAACGAGCCGGCCTCGATTTCGATCTGCCCGGTCTCAACGCCTCGGACCCCTATGCGGTCGCGCGCGAAGGTCTCGAGCACCTCGCCGACGGACCGATCTGGGTGGCGGGCGGCAATTACGAGCTTGCCGCCCGCCGTGCCGGCTTCCCCCGCGCCGAGATCGTGAGGGCAGCGTCGGCCGAGGCCCGCGCGATGATGGGGCGCCGATGACCGAGACAGATCCGGGTTTCGAGTATCGGCTGCAGGTCCTCGAGCAGCGCCTGCGGCTGCTCGAGGACCACAACGAGATCATGCGACTCATGTATTCCTACGGTCCGAGCGTCGACAGCGGCCTCGCCGATGTGGTCGGCGGCCTCTGGATCGAGGACGGCGTCTACGACGTCGACACCGGGCGGATGGCCGGTCGATGCGAGATCGAGAACATGGTCCGGACTCACCCGCACCAGGGCTTCATCCAGCAAGGATGCGGGCACATCATGAGTCCGGCGCACATCACCGTCGACGGTGACGCTGCCGTGGCGGTATGTCACACCCAGCTGATTCTCCGTCGGCCCGACGGGAGCGGCTATCAGGTCAGCCGGGTCACGGCCAACAGGTGGGAGCTGATCCGCACCAAGGACGGCTGGCGGGTCACGACGCGGACCAGCCGAATTCTCAACGGGCAGGAGGGTTCACGAGCGATCCTCGCGAGCGCCTTCCGACAGGGGGACGCAGTCCCGCGATAGCGGACGGGCGGCCGCGCACCGGGGTGCGCGGCCGCCCGTCTCGCCGTCACCTGGCCCGGACCTGCACTGTCTGATTGATCCGGCCGACCGGACCCGACTCGTCGTGCAGTACGCCCGCGCACATCCCGACCCCGTCCGGGCCGTAGGAAGTCTCCGCGGCGATGCCTACCCACTCGCCCTCGGGAACCCGGAACAGGTGCACCGTCAGGTCGGTGTTGAGGAAGGTCCACTCGGCCGGGTCCAGCTTGGTGCCGACCCCGTTCGCGACATCGGCCACCACGAACAACCGCTGGACGGGGGAGAGCGGTTCGCCCTCCACGAGAACGGCATTCGGGCGCGCCCACATCTGCCCCGGACCCTCGCAGCCGATGTCGGTCAGCCACATCCACTCGAGGCTGGTGACGAACCCGGTGTCCCAGAACGGGCCCTCCAGCGCCGTCTCGTGGGCCTGCGACCGCGGGGCCAGTGCGGGGTCGCTTGCATGCGCGATGGCGGACGAGTCGGCGGTCTGCATGCGCCAGCCGGTGCCGCGGGCCGCCGCGCGGGCGGTGCCGTCCGGGCCGGTGGCCCAGAGTTCGGCGACCACCAGCTCCACGCGCTTGCCGGGACGCTCGACCCAGGACCGGACCTCGATCTCGGAAATCGGTACCGGGCCGAGGATCTCGATGACCACCCGGGTGAGCCGGGAGTCATCGCGCGGAGCACACCGTTCCAGCGCCCGCACCAGCAGAGCCGACGGGGGAGCGCCGTGCTGCATGGTGTTTCCCCACGTGCTCTCCGTCAGCGCGGTACTGGCAAAGCGTTCGGTGCCGTCGGCGTCGCGTCCCAGCGGGACGTAATAGGCCTGGTCGCTCACTTAGCTGATCTCCTCGAAACTGTCTTCCTCAGCCGGTGTTTCCGGCCAGCCCGGATAGGGCGGCGGCGTGCCACCGAACTCGGGGCAGCGCACCTTATGATCGCACCAGCTGCACAGGCGCCCCGGCTTCGGTCGGAAGTCACCCGTCTTGCCCGCGGCGAGGATCGCCTTCCAGATCGCGGACAGGGTCCGCTCGAACCGGAGCAGTTCCGCCTCGTCCGGTGCGTAGGTGAGGATCTCGCCGTCGGTGAGGTAGATCAGGCGTAGCTGTGCGGGCACGATCCCCCGGGTGCGCAACAGCACCAGCGCGTAGAACTTCATCTGGAACAGCGCCTTGGATTCGGTCATCTCGCGCGGCGCACGGCCGGTCTTGTAGTCGACGACGCGGACCTCGCCGGTGGGTGCGACGTCGATCCGGTCCACGAATCCGCGCAGCAGCACCCCGTTGTCGAGCTCGGTCTCGACTCGCAGCTCACAGGACTCCGGCTCGAAGCGGGTGGGGTCCTCGAGCTTGTAGTAACCCTCGATCAGCGTGCGGGCCTCGGCGAGGAAGGCGGCCCGCTCCTCGGCGGGCACGGTGTCGGCGATCTCGGGGGATTCGGCGAGCAGTTGTTGCCACGCCGGGTCGACAAGGGACACCGCGCGGTCGGGTACCCGCTCCTGCGCGGGCAGGCCGTACAGCGACTCCAGTGCCGCGTGCACCACAGTCCCCTTCAACTGCGCCTTGGACGGCACCTCCGGGATCCTGTCGACGGCGCGGAAGCGGTACAGCAGCGGGCACTGCTTGAAATCGCCCGCACGGGAGGGGGACAGGGCGGGCCGTGAGCGCGGGCGCACCGTCCCCGTGTCGGCGGCGTCGGAGGACTCGGCAGGGGGCGTCGACACGGGAGAGCTCACACCTGGCAGGGTATGCGGCGGGTCCGACACCGCTGTCGGGGCCGGCGCGTGGGTCGCCGGGAATGCTGAATACGAGGAGATCTGAGTCGTGGCTGGGCAAGACGTGAGCACACGCGAGAAGCGACCGACCGGACCGTTTCGGGAGGGCGACCGCGTTCAGCTCACCGACGCGAAGGCGCGCAAGTACACGGTGGTCCTCGAGGCGGGCAAGGAGTTCCACACCCATCGCGGTGGGATCGTGCACAACGACCTGATCGGCGCCCCCGAGGGCAGCGTCGTCACCTCCACCAACGGGACCCCGTACCTGGCGCTGCGGCCGCTGCTCGTCGACTACGTGCTGTCCATGCCCCGCGGCGCGCAGGTGATCTACCCGAAGGACGCCGCGCAGATCGTGCACGAGGGCGACGTGTTCCCCGGGGCACGGGTCCTCGAGGCCGGGGCCGGCTCGGGCGCGCTGACCTGTTCGCTGCTGCGGGCCGTCGGGCCCGAGGGCAAGGTCATCTCGTACGAGGTGCGCGACGATCACGCCGAGCACGCGGTCCGCAACGTCGAGACCTTCTTCGGCGGCCGCCCCGACAACTGGGAGCTCACGGTCGCGGACCTGGCGGACTTCGACGCCGAGGCGAACGGCGGCCCGGTGGACCGGGTGATCCTGGACATGCTCGCGCCGTGGGAGACGCTGCCCGCGGTGTCGAAGGCGCTGGTCCCCGGCGGCGTGCTCATCGTCTACGTCGCGACGGTCACCCAGCTGTCGCGGGTGGTCGAGGCGCTGCGTGAGCAGGAGTGCTGGACCGAGCCGCGGTCCTGGGAGTCGATCGTCCGCGGGTGGCACGTCGTCGGCCTCGCCGTGCGTCCGGAGCACCGGATGCAGGGCCACACCGCGTTCCTGGTCAGCGCGCGCAAGCTGGCGGAGGGAACCGTCACCCCGAAGCCGCAGCGCCGCGCAGGCAAGGACAAGAAGGTTTAGAGCAGGCGCTTCGCGCCCGTGAGCACTTCTGGACCCTATGGGGACCGGAACCACTCACGGGCGGCGGAGCCGCTACTTCACGCAGGTGAGCTTGCCCATCGAGAAGATGGTGCAGACGGCGTCCTCGGAGATGACCCACTTGCCGTCGACCTGATCGAAGACGACCTCGGTCGGGGCGCCGCCGTGCGGGCCGGCGATGGTGGTGGTGGCCGAGACCGTGTCCTCGTCGACCGGGGTCACCTTGGTCACCTCGGCGGTGAGCGGGTAGCCCTGGAGCACCCCGTTGAACTGCTCGAGCACGGCCGCCTGGGCGTTTCCGTCCTCGATGAGTGCGATCTTCTCGGTGGCACCGACCGCGGGGTCGAAGAAGGTCACAATGGTCGCCTGCAGCTCGGCGGCGGACGGGGTGGCGGCGGCCGCGGCACTGGCGCTCGTGCTGGTGGAGGCGGCGGAGGTGCTGGTATCCGATGCGCTGGACGAGTCGTCCGAGCTGCAGGAGGCGACGCCTACGGCCAGTGCGATGGTTCCGACGGCGATGAGGGACTTGCGAATGATCACGAGTGGGGCCTTTCTCGTTGGCTACGGTGCCAATTAGTCAGGTAAGGCTAACATCAGAGATGGTGCGGGTGAGGCGGCTCGCCGTCCCACACTGTGCGACGCCTGCGGTCCGTGTCCGCCTGTCGGTCCGCAGTTTTGGTACGGCGGCTGTAGCGTTGATAGATCGTCACTGGGAGGAGTCGCACATGAGCGCAACAGAGAATCCGGACTCGTTCGCCGCCCGGGCCGAGCTCGAGGCGCTACGCCTGGAAGCTGCTGGTCTTCGCCGCCAGCTCGCCCAGTCGCCCGAGCAGGTACGAGAGCTCGAGTCCCGTGTCGACTCACTGTCGATCCGAAACTCCAAGCTGATGGACACGCTCAAGGAGGCCCGTCAGCAGTTGATCGCGCTCCGCGAGGAGGTCGACCGTCTCGGTCAGCCTCCCAGCGGCTACGGCGTGCTCATCTCCGCCCACGAGGATCAGACGGTCGACGTGTTCACCTCCGGTCGCAAGATGCGACTGACGTGCTCGCCGAACATCGACACCGAGACGCTCCGACCAGGTCAGACGGTTCGGCTCAACGAGGCGCTGACCATCGTCGAGGCCGGGGCTTTCGAACGGGTCGGGGAGATCTGCAGCCTGCGCGAGATCCTCGACGACGGCGAACGGGCCCTGGTGGTCGGTCACGCCGACGAGGAGCGAGTGGTCTGGCTCGCGCATCCGCTCGCGTTGGCCGCGTCCGACGCGACGATCCATCCCGAGGACGAGGACATCGATTCGCCGTCGCGCAAGCTGCGGCCGGGGGATTCCCTGCTGGTCGATTCGAAGGCGGGCTATGCCTTCGAACGCATCCCCAAGGCGGAGGTCGAGGACCTCGTGCTCGAGGAGGTGCCCGATGTCGACTACGGCGACATCGGTGGCCTGGGGCGGCAGATCGAGCAGATCCGCGATGCCGTCGAGTTGCCGTTCCTGCACAAGGACCTGTTCCACGAGTACGCGCTGCGGCCGCCGAAGGGCGTGCTGCTGTACGGCCCTCCCGGCTGCGGCAAGACGCTCATCGCCAAGGCCGTCGCCAACTCGCTGGCGAAGAAGATCGCCGAGGCCAGGGGCCAGGATGCCAAGGACGCCAAGTCCTACTTCCTGAACATCAAGGGCCCTGAGCTGTTGAACAAGTTCGTCGGCGAGACCGAGCGGCACATCCGGATGATCTTCCAGCGGGCCCGTGAGAAGGCCTCCGAGGGCACCCCGGTGATCGTGTTCTTCGACGAGATGGACTCGATCTTCCGTACCCGTGGGTCGGGCGTGTCCTCCGACGTCGAGACCACCGTCGTTCCGCAGCTGCTCAGTGAGATCGACGGCGTCGAGGGACTCGAGAACGTCATCGTCATCGGTGCGTCGAACCGTGAGGACATGATCGACCCCGCGATCCTGCGGCCCGGCCGGCTCGACGTGAAGATCAAGATCGAGCGTCCGGACGCGGAATCGGCGCAGGACATCTTCTCGAAGTACCTGACCGAGCACCTGCCGGTCAACGCCGACGATCTGGCCGAGTTCGGCGGGGACCGGGCGGCCTGCATCAAGACCATGATCGAGCGGGTCGTGGACCGGATGTACGCGGAGAGCGACGACAACCGATTCCTCGAGGTGACGTACGCGAACGGCGACAAGGAGGTCCTGTACTTCAAGGACTTCAACTCGGGCGCGATGATCCAGAACATCGTCGACCGGTCGAAGAAGTACGCCATCAAGTCGGTGCTCGAGACGGGGGCGCCCGGACTTCGGGTGCAGCACCTCTTCGACTCGATCGTCGACGAGTTCTCCGAGAACGAGGACCTGCCCAACACCACCAATCCCGATGACTGGGCACGCATCTCGGGCAAGAAGGGCGAGCGGATCGTGTACATCCGCACGCTGGTCACCGGCAAGAACGCCAGTGCCAGCCGCGCCATCGACACCGAGTCCAACACCGGCCAGTACCTGTAGCGCGACGACGCAGGGCCGGGCACTCGTTCCGCGGGTGCCCGGCCCTCTCTCGTTGCGGCGGCGCCGTGCGGGTTCTGCTCAGGCGAAGTAGCCGGCGAGCAGTGTCCTGGTGTCGGGGACGAATGCCCATGCGGGGTCGGCGAGGTGGGCGCGCAGCTCCGCGTCGGTCCACCACCAACCGTCGACGATCTCGCTCGCCTGGTGATTGATGGGGCCGTCGTAGCGCCCCTCGAAGGCAAACAGGTGGCATCGCAACGGTTTACCGTCCCACCGGCCGTCCCACCTGACCTGGGCGATGGGAGACAGATCGACCCCGGTGACGCCGAGTTCCTCGGCGAGCTCGCGGGCCGCGGTCTCGCCGGGACTCTCGCCGGGATCCACCACCCCGCCCGCGAGGCAATCGTGCATGCCTGCGAAGACCGCCTTGTCGGGGGAGCGGCGGTGCACGTAGACCCGGCTGCCGTCCATCGAGCGCAGCAGTACCCCCGCGCTGGCGTGCCACAGGCCCTCCGCATACACCCGCGATCGTGGGGCCGTGCCGATGGCCGCTCCTGCGGCGTCGTAGACCGTCACGACCTCATCCGGCGCGGAGGGGTCGCCCGGCGGCGACGATGGGCGCTGATCCATGCGTCCATCGTTCCACGTGGCGATAGGCTGACCACGTGCCCCTTCCGCGCAGGCTCGCCGAGTTCAACAAGGTGGTCACCAATCGCGTCAGCAGGCTCGTCGCCGGCTGGTTGCCCGGCTGCGCCATCGTGCTGCACCGCGGACGGCGGTCCGGCCGCCTGTACCGGACACCGGTCAATGTGTTCCGGCGCGGCGACGGTTACCGGTTCGCACTGACTTACGGTCCGGACAGCGACTGGGTGCGGAACGTGCTGGAGGCCGGACAAGTCGACATCACGACCCGCGGCCGGTTGGTCTCGCTGACCGATCCCCGTCTGGTCACCGATCCGTCAGCGAACTGGGCGCCCCACGGAGTCCGCCTGGTGCTCCGCCGAGTCCGTGCGGACACCTACCTGCAATGCCGGATCGACCGCTGACGTCGTCGGTGTTCCTGCGCCGGATCGCCTGACGCGGCCCTCGCCGGCCAGCAGGAGATAGCTTCGGTGCCACAGCCATTCGACCGGGCCACGCTCGAACCGGCGGAGCCACAGGTGCGCGGCGGCGATCACCGCCGCGGCGACGCCGAGGTAGATCGCTACGGTCGCGGGTACCCGGGCGTCGGGGGAGAGGCGGGCCGCAAGGCCGAGGCCCCAGCCGTAGCAGAGTGCCGACGCGAGCAGGTTCTGGAGGACGTAGGAGCTCAGCGCCATCCGCCCGACATCGGCGAGCCGGACCCCGACCGTGCCGATGCGGGGGCGGCGGCAATAGAACTCGGCGACCAGCGCGAGCAATCCCAGCGAGACGATCGGCGCGGTCCCGTAACGGGCAACCAGCAGGCCGGCCTCGCCGCCGAGGATCCCCGTCGCGAGGTCGATGGGCAGCGCGATCCCGAACCCGAGAATCATCAGGCGCCGACGGATTCGGGAGCCCTCGGGCGCCAGGACGCCCGCCCGAAACAGTGTGGCGCCGAGCAGAAACAACGCGATCGACAGCGCGAAGATGAAGACCGGCTCGATCCGGAACGCTGCCATGTTGTCGATCCGGAAGAGCACGAGGTCCCACCACGAGCCGTCCGCGTACGGGTTCGGGTCGAGCGGTGAGGGATCGGGGCGCGGCGGCTGCGCAGCGAACGCGAGGGCGCCGAGCGTGAGCAGCACCAGATGGATCACCGCGGCCCAGATCATCCAACGGCGCTGCGCGCGTTCGCTGCTCGCCAGCACGAACGCGACCACCAGGCCGGTGACGGCGTACCCCATCAGCACGTCGAACTCGACGACGAGCAGGTAGTGCACGACGCCGTCCACGAACAGCAGTGCCGCTCGCCACGGGTACTTCCCGGGCCATGGCCTACCAGCGCGGAGTGCGGAGCGCTGCTGGATGGCGAGCCCGATCCCGAACATCAGCGTGAGCAGCCCGAGGAACTTGCCCTGCGCGAGCTGCTGGAGCACTTTCTCGGCCCACCCCCAGCCGCCGTCAGCGGCCGCGGTGCCGTTCAGGTAGCCGACCAGTCCCTCCGGGTTGGTGAAGATCCAGATGTTGGTCGCCAGCGTTCCGAGGATCGCTATGCCGCGCAGTACGTCGAGGCTGGGGTAGCGGGGAAGAGGTTCGGCCATGGGGCAAAGATGCCGGGATTCTTCGGCGAGGGGATCCGCCAAAGGGATGATCCGAAGGATGATTTGGAGGTTTTGAAGCTCCGGCTTTCAGGCGTCCTTTCCTGGGATAATGTCATAACGCAGCTTATCGGCGTTTCAGCCGAGGGCGGCGACATCGGTCGGCGAACCATCTAGAACACGCATCGACGGCGGGGGTTGGTCGGCTGTGATTCGATTCGAGGATGGTTGATGAAGACCGGTTGACGTTGGCAGGGCTGCACAGCGAACGAACTCCGGGCTGGGTCGCACCAGTCGTGTTTGCATCACCATTCCCAAGATCCGGGTTGCGGTTGCGCAGCCGACGACCGTGCTCGGCGCCCTCTCTGACAACGTTGCCGCACACGCGGTGGCGGTGAACCGTGCTGCCGGCGATCTCGTCGTCTTCCCGGAGATGTCGCTGAGCGGATACGCGATGGACGCGCCGACAGTTGCTCTCGACGACCCGCGCCTCCGCCCGCTGATAGCGGCATGCCGGCACACTGGCGCCGTCGCCCTTGCCGGAGCTCCGGTCCACACCGGCACCGGCGGCCGGGGCATCGGAGTGCTCGCCGAACTCGATGCCAGGGCGCGGAGGATCGCAGCGGTATACGACCTGCCGGTCGCGTTTGCAGTATTCGCCGGGCCAACGGGTGGTGGTTACGTCCAGACCTGCGGCGGCTCGGGAGTCTGGGATGTGACCGGAACCGTGGTGGCGCAGCTAGGACCCGAACCGGGAACGGTCGCATCGGCGGAGCTGTAGCCCCCGAGCGAATCTTCGTGTCGCTGCCTGCGGACCAGGAATGGCAGCGCGGGGACCGCCTGGCGGCGCCACGGCACCGCCAATGGGGGAACGGTCGAAGGGGGGAGCGGGTGGACGATCTAGGCTCGTGGGCATGCAGCGCATCATCGGTATCGAGGTCGAGTACGGGATTTCCTCCCCGACGGAACCGACCGCGAACCCCATCCTGACCTCGACCCAGGCGGTACTGGCCTACGCGGCGGCCGCCGGTGTGCCGCGCGCCAAGCGCACCCGCTGGGACTACGAGGTGGAATCGCCGCTGCGTGACGCCCGCGGTTTCGATCTGGGCCGCTTCAGCGGACCGGCGCCGGTGATCGATGCCGACGAGGTCGGTGCGGCGAACATGATCCTCACCAACGGCGCCCGGCTGTACGTCGATCACGCGCACCCCGAGTACTCCGCACCCGAGTGCACCGATCCACTGGACGCCGTCATCTGGGACAAGGCGGGGGAGCGGGTCATGGAGGCCGCCGCACGGCACGCGTCCAGCGTTCCCGGTGCCCCGCGGCTCCAGCTGTACAAGAACAACGTCGACGGCAAGGGCGCGTCCTACGGGACCCACGAGAACTACCTCTGCTCCAGGGAAACCCCGTTCTCGGCGATCATCGCCGGGCTGACGCCGTTCTTCGCCTCCCGGCAGGTGATCTGCGGATCCGGGCGGGTCGGCGTCGGCCAGTCCGGCGACGAGTCCGGATTCCAGCTGTCCCAGCGCGCGGACTACATCGAGGTCGAGGTCGGCCTCGAGACCACGCTCAAGCGCGGCATCATCAACACCCGCGACGAGCCGCACGCCGACGCCGACAAGTACCGGCGCCTGCACGTGATCATCGGCGACGCGAACCTCGCGGAGTGGTCCACCTACCTCAAGGTCGGCACCACCGCGTTGGTCCTGGACCTGATCGAGGCGGGCGTCGACCTGTCCGACCTGCAGCTCGCGCGCCCCGTCACCGCCGTGCACCTGATCAGTCACGACCCGACGCTGCGACAGACCGTCGCGCTCGCGGACGGGCGTGAGCTGACAGGTCTTGCGCTGCAGCGGATCTACCACGAGCGGTGCGCGGCGTTCGCCGAACGCCAGGGCAACGACGATCCGCGGGTGGCGGACCTGCTCGACAAGTGGGCCACCGTCCTCGACATGCTCGAGCGGGACCCGATGGAGTGCGCGCACCTGTTGGACTGGGTCGCGAAGCTCCGGCTGTTCGAGGGCTTCCGCCAGCGGGAGGGCCTGTCCTGGTCGGCGCCCAAGCTGCACATGCTGGACCTGCAGTACTCGGACGTGCGCCTCGACAAGGGGCTCTACAACCGCCTGGTCGCGCGTGGCTCGATGGAACGGCTCGTCTCCGAGCAGCAGGTGCTGGACGCGATCAGCAACCCGCCAACGGACACCAGGGCGTACTTCCGCGGCGAGTGCCTGCGCAGGTTCGGGGCCGACATCGCCGCGGCCAGTTGGGACTCCGTCATCTTCGACCTGGGCGGCGACTCCCTCGTCCGGATTCCCACCCTCGAGCCGTTGCGCGGCAGCAAGGCGCACGTCGGCAAACTGCTCGAGTCGGTGGATTCCGCCGCTGACCTGGTCGATCAGCTCACCAGCTGAGACGCGCGCACGCGACACGCTCGTCCACCACCTCAGGGTGCCTCGCACTCGGTAGGGTAGGGGTCCGTGCACGAGCGCACACTGGTTGTGCCGGTAATTGTGCAAGAGCTAAGAGGAGGTCGGCGGCTATGGCGCAGGAGCAGACCAAGCGCAGTGGCGGTGGCGACGACGACGATGCCCCGATCGGCGACGGTGCCGCGGGACAGGAACGTCGGGAGAAGCTCGCCGAGGACACCGACGACCTCCTCGACGAGATCGACGACGTTCTCGAGGAGAACGCCGAGGACTTCGTGCGCGCGTACGTGCAAAAGGGCGGCCAGTGACGGCGGATCACCAGCGGTCCGTGGCGGGGGGCGAGCGACTGCACTTCGGTTCACAGCTGTCCTCGTTCTCCGATCACCTCCGCAAGCATGCGCCGGAACTGTTGCCGGAGAACCGGATCGACCTCGGTCGTCAGCGCGCCGGAAGGGGTGACTCGATGGATGCTGCGGACGTCGCTCCGCACGGCACCACGATCGTCGCGTTGACCTTTGCCGGTGGCGTGCTGATCGCCGGTGACCGCCGGGCGACCATGGGGAACCTGATCGCCAGCCGGGACGTGGAGAAGGTGTACGTCACCGACGACTACTCGGCGGCCGGGATCGCGGGCACCGCGGGCGTGGCGATCGAGTTGGTGCGGTTGTTCGCCGTCGAACTCGAGCACTACGAGAAGATCGAGGGCGTTTCGCTGACGTTCGACGGTAAGGCCAACCGGCTCTCGTCGATGGTGCGCGGCAATCTCCCCGCGGCGATGCAGGGACTCGCGGTTGTGCCGCTGCTCATCGGCTTCGACCTGGATTCGGCCACGCCCGAGAAGGCCGGCCGGATCGTGTCCTACGACGTGGTGGGCGGACGCTACGAGGAGCGGGCCGGGTACCACGCGGTCGGTTCCGGATCGCTGTTCGCGAAGTCCGCCCTCAAGAAGCTGTTCGATCCGAAGGCGGATGAGGAGCACGCGCTGCGGGCTGCCATCGAATCCCTCTACGACGCCGCGGACGACGACTCGGCCACCGGCGGCCCCGACGTCAGCCGGGGCATCTATCCGACGGCCGTGGTGATCACCTCGGCAGGCGCCGTCACCGTTCCCCAGGAACGGACGTCCGCGCTCGCCAAGGCGGTCATCGCCGAGCGCACCGAGGAAGCGGGGGAGAACGCATGACGTTGCCGTATTACGCCTCCGCCGAGCAGATCATGCGGGATCGCTCGGAGCTGGCTCGCAAGGGGATCGCCAGGGGCCGCAGCGTCATCGTGCTGACCTACGCGCAGGGTGTGCTGTTCGTCGCGGAGAACCCGTCGACCGCACTGCACAAGGTGAGCGAGCTGTACGACCGGCTCGGGTTCGCCGCCGTCGGCAAGTACAACGAGTTCGAGAACCTGCGACGGGCGGGCATCGTGCACGCCGACATGCGCGGCTACTCGTACGACCGCCGCGACGTCACCGGCCGCTCGCTGGCCAACGCCTACGCGCAGACTCTCGGCACCATCTTCACCGAGCAGCCCAAGCCTTACGAGGTGGAGATCTGCGTCGCCGAGGTGGGCCGCATCGAGCAGGCCAGGCACGCGCAGCTCTACCGCATCACCTACGACGGGTCGATCGTCGACGAGAAGCACTTCGTGGTGATGGGCGGCGCGACCGAACCGATCAGCACCGAGCTCAAGGCGTCCTATCAGCCGGACCTCGAGCTGGGGCCCGCGGTCGAGGTCGCGGTGAACGCGCTGCGGGTCGGCACGGGCATACCCGGCAACGGCGAGGCCGAACCGCGCACCATCGGTGTGGAGGCACTGGAGGTGGCGGTCCTCGACCAGACCCGCCCGCGCCGGGCGTTCAAGCGGATCACAGGCGCGGCGCTGGCCGGGCTCCTGCCCGCCAACATGGTCGGCGGGTCGGACTCGGCGAAGGAATCCGAGGCCACTCCCAAGAGCGGCGAGGACGCCGGTCCCGGCGAGAACGGGACCGACAAGGCCTGACCGGCTCTACCGGTACGTCACCGGTAGAGCCGCAACGCCAGCGGCCTACTGGTGAACCGGAACCGGTTGCCCTTCCCGACCACCTCGCCGTCGGTGGCGAGCGAGATGGCCTCACCGTGCACCCGCACCTCCAGGTCGGCGACCATGGTGCGCTCGTACCCGGCCGAGCCACCGAGCGTGCCGGTCGCGGCGGCCCACAACAGCCGTGTCCGTGACCAGCGCCGGTCGGCCCGCAGACAACGGACGTCGAGAAGACCGTTGTGCAGCTCCGGCCGCGACATCGGGACCTGATCGGCGGGCGAGTAGCGGCCGTTGCCGACGAAGAGCATCCACACAGCGATCCGGCGGCCGTCCATGGACACCTCGAGGGGCTGCGCCTGCGCGAGGACCCGGACCATCGCCGCGGCGGCCGCAGGCCACTTGCCCATCCGGTGCTCCCAGCGTTCGCGCAACCGGACCGCATCCGGGTAGCCGCCGAGGCTCGCGGTGTTGACGAATATCATCGGGTCCTGCTCGTCCGCAGTGACCTCCGCGACGTCCAGCCGTGTCGCCCGGCCCTCCGCAACGGCCTCCCTGGTGGCCTCGATGTCCTCGACCCCGGTGTCCCTGGCGAAGTGGTTGAGGGTGCCACCTGGGAACACCGCAAACGCGAGATCGTTGCGGATCGCGGCCGCCGCCGCTGCCACCACGGTGCCGTCGCCGCCGCACACGCCGAGCGCCCGCGGCTTCACCCGCGCGATCGCGTCGTCGAGCTGGGCTTCGAGATCGGTGTCCGGATCCGACTCGACGAGCGTCGCCTCCGGCAGTAGCTCGGACAGCGCTGCGGCCGGATCATCGTCGGCCGTCCCCGATCCGGGGTTGACGAGGACGAGCAAGCCGGCGCCGTTCGGCATCTCGGGCGCTTCCGACGTCGGCCCAAGCGTGGCCGGTTCCTCGGTCCGCACGGCCCACCAGCGACGAGTCGCGAGGGCGATGCCCCCGCCGACGGCGGCACCCACGACCACATCGGACGGCCAGTGCACGCCGATGTGGACCCGTGAATAGGCGACCGCGGCGGCCACCGGTGCGAGGAGCGCGGCGGTGGCGGGCGATTCGAGGGCAACGCCGGTCACGTAGGCGGCGGCGGACGCCGAGTGGCCGGAGGGGAACGACGAGGAGGTCGGGACCCGCCGCGCCTGCCGGTGCGCCGCCACCCACCCCACGGGCGGGCGCCTGCGGGGGAGTACCGGTTTGAGCACGGCGTTCGTGAGCGCGCTCGCACCGCCGAGCGAGAGCAGACCGCGCACCGCCGCACGCCTGGGCCTGCCACCGATCGCGAACAATCCGGCGCTGATCGCGAACCACAGCACGCCGTGATCGGCCGCTCGACTGAGCGCCCTGAGGCCGCGGTCAGACGCGAGCGGCGCCGTGGGCAGGACCCGCTCCGACGTGGTCATCAGTTCAGAGTAGACGGCGCGAAACGCCGCGGAGGTATGTATGCGGTGAGCCGGTCCGGGGGGCTCCCGGCGCTGTACTGTCAGAGTGTGGAGCGACGAATCATGGGCATTGAGACCGAGTTCGGTGTTACGTGCACCTTTCACGGCCACAGGAGGCTGAGCCCCGACGAGGTGGCCCGCTACCTGTTCCGTCGCGTGGTGTCCTGGGGCCGCAGCTCCAACGTCTTCCTCCGCAACGGCGCGCGCCTCTATCTCGACGTGGGATCGCACCCCGAGTACGCCACCGCCGAGTGCGACAGCCTGGCCCAGCTGGTCACCCACGACCGGGCGGGCGAGCGGGTGCTCGAGGATCTGCTGATCGACGCGGAGGAGCGGCTCGCCGAGGAGGGCATCGGCGGGGACATCTACCTGTTCAAGAACAACACCGACTCGGCGGGCAACTCGTACGGCTGCCACGAGAACTTCCTCGTGGTGCGGGCGGGCGAGTTCTCGCGGATCTCCGACGTGCTGCTGCCGTTCCTGGTCACCCGTCAGCTGATCTGCGGCGCGGGCAAGGTTCTGCAGACGCCCAAGGCGGCGACGTTCTGCCTCTCGCAGCGGGCGGAACACATCTGGGAGGGCGTCTCGTCGGCCACCACCCGCTCCCGGCCGATCATCAACACCCGCGACGAGCCGCATGCGGACGCGGAGAAGTACCGGCGCCTGCACGTGATCGTCGGTGACTCGAACATGTCGGAGACCACCACCATGCTCAAGGTGGGCACGGCGGCCCTGGTGCTGGAGATGATCGAGGCCGGGGTCTCCTTCCGCGACTTCGCGCTCGACAATCCGATCCGGGCGATCCGCGAGGTCAGCCACGACATGACCGGCAAGCGCCCCGTTCGGCTGGCCGGGGGCCGCCAGGCCAGCGCGCTCGACATCCAGCGCGAGTACCACGCCCGCGCGGTCGAGCATCTCAAGACCAGGGCGCACGACCCGCAGGTCGACCAGGTGGTCGAGCTGTGGGGCCGCACCCTCGACGCCGTCGAGTCCCAGGACTTCGCGAAGGTCGACACCGAGATCGACTGGGTGATCAAGCGCAAGCTGTTCCAGCGCTACCAGGACAAGCACAACCTCGAACTGTCCGACCCGAAGATCGCCCAGCTCGACCTGGCGTACCACGACATCAAGCGCGGCCGCGGCGTCTTCGACCTGCTGCAGCGCAAGGGGCTGGCCAAGCGTGTCACCGAGGACGAGCAGATCGATGAGGCGGTCAACACCCCGCCGCAGACGACTCGGGCCAAGCTGCGTGGCGAGTTCATCTCGGCCGCCCAGGACGCCGGCCGGGACTTCACGGTGGACTGGGTGCACCTCAAGCTCAACGACCAGGCGCAGCGGACGGTGCTGTGCAAGGACCCGTTCCGGTCGGTCGATGAGCGCGTCGAACGCCTCATCGCATCGATGTGAGTGCCGGGCGGTCACCGTTCTGGCACTAGGCTGCTGAGCCGTGGCGATCACCAAAGTCGAGCGGTTGATGAACCTGGTCATCTGTCTGCTCTCAACCCGGCAGTTCCTGACCGCCGAGAAGATCCGGCACAGCGTGGCGGGCTACGACGAATCGGCCAGCTACGAGGCCTTCAGCCGGATGTTCGAGCGGGACAAGAACGAACTGCGTGATCTCGGCGTTCCGCTCGAGACCGGCCAGGCCTCCCGCTTCGGCACGGTTGAGGGCTACCGGATCAACCGGGACGCCTACGAGCTGCCGGACATCGATCTGAGCAGCGAGGAGGCGGCCGCCGTCGCGATCGCGGTGCAGCTGTGGGAGTCGCCGGAACTGAGCTCCGCCGCCCAGGGCGCGTTGCTGAAGCTGCGCGCGGCCGGTGTGGTGGTCGACCAGGATTCCGCATCGGCGATCATCACCGCCCTGCCCGCCAGGTCGAGGGGTTCCGAGCCCGCGTTGGAGAAACTGCTGGCCGCGGTCGACGCCGGACAGAGCGTCCGCTTCGAGCACCGATCGGCCCGCAACGAGCCGCTGCGCACCCGAACCGTGCAGCCGTGGGGTGTGGTGACCCACGCCGGCCGCTGGTACCTCGTCGGGCACGACACCGACCGGGATGCCACCCGCACGTTCCGGCTGTCCCGGATCGGAGACGACGTCACCGCGTTCGGGCCGGTCAACTCGGTGCACAAACCCGACGGCGTCGACCTGCGCCAGATCGTGGACCGGATCGTCGGATCGGGCGGGGTCACCGGCGTCGCCGTCGTGTGGGTCGCGGACGGTCGCGCGCAGGAACTGCGGCGGCTCGGCCGCGCGGCCTCGGACCGGACCGTCCGGGGACGACCGGGCACGATGCTCGAGGTCCCAGTGCGGTCCTGGGACTGGGTGGCCAGGCTGATCGCAGGCTATGGGGAGGACGCGCTGGTGTTCGAGCCCGCGGAACTGAAGGAGGACGTCCTGGACAAGCTTCGATCGGCGCTGTCGACGTCCGGTGGCGAGGGGCTGGCCGGCCGATGAGCCAGAAGCTCTCCTCCCGGCTCGCCCGGCTGCTGAACATGGTCCCGTACTTCATCGCCAATCCCGGGATGAGCGCCGCGGAGGCGGCCACGGAACTGGGGGTCAGCACCGCCCAGCTGATGGACGACCTGAACCAGCTGTGGATGTGTGGGCTGCCCGGGTACGGACCCGGCGACCTCATCGACCTCTCGTTCTCCGAGGAGAGCATCGAGGTGACCTTCTCGGCGGGCATCGATCGGCCGCTACGGCTGACCTCGACGGAGGCGACCGCACTCCTGGTGGCCCTGCGCTCGCTGGTGGAGATGCCGGGCACCGCGGACCCCTCGGCCGTGCAGGGTGCGATCGCCAAGATCGAATCGGCGGCGGGCGTCGCCGCGGGCGGGTCCGTCACCGGCGTGGCGGATCAGCGCGAGCAGGCGGAGGACCCGGTCGCCGCGACCGTGCGCTCCGCGGTGCGCCGGGGCATGGCACTGGAACTGACCTACTTCTCCGCGTCGCGGGACGCGGTGTCGCAACGGGTCGTGGACCCGGTGCGCATCGTCCTCGTCGACAACCAGAGCTACCTGCAGGCGTGGTGCAGGCAGGCCGGGGGAGTCCGGCTGTTCCGGTTCGACCGGATCGACGCGGCAACCGAGCTCGACGAGCCCGCCGCCGCGCCCGAGGCGGCACTCGAGGACGGCCACTCGATGGACCTGTTCCACGACGACCCGACGCTGCCGCAGGCCCGGCTGTTGATCGCGCCGGAGCACGCCTGGGTCATGGACTACTACCCGATGACAGACGTCATCGTGGCCGCGGACGGCTCGATCGAGGCGTCGATGCGATACGGCTCGCAGGACTGGATGACCCGGCTGATGGTGGGGTTCGGTCCTGGGGTGCGTGTGCTCGGCCCCGACGATCTGTCGGCGTCCGTGCGAAACCGTGCAGAGGCCGCCCTTGCCGCCTATGGTGAGGCCTCGACCGCTGACTGACCCGCACTCTCCGCGGGGGCCTGGCCGCTCTGGTCCGGTAGCATCGAATCATCTGATAACTGGAGGTAAAAATGGGAGCCATGAGCCCCTGGCACTGGGCCATTGTGGCGCTTGTCGTCGTCATCCTGTTCGGTTCGAAGAAGCTTCCCGACGCCGCGCGCGGCCTGGGTCGCTCGCTGCGGATCTTCAAGAGCGAGGTCAAGGAGATGCAGAACGACGGTGCCACCACCGCCGCGCCGGCACCCGCCGCCCCGCCCGCCGAGCTGCCCTCCGTGGCACCGGTCGCCGATCCGACGCAGTCCGCGGTCACTCACACCGAGCCCCGGACTTCCTAGTCCCGATTCCGACGGTCCCGGGGCTGCGTCTCGCGCCCCGGGCCGACTGCTGACCAGAACCAGGGCCCACTGTGCGCATCCCATTCGACCCGCGGCGGAGCAAACGCAGGGTCAATCCAGACGGCAGCATGTCGCTGACCGATCACCTGTACGAGCTGCGGACCAGGTTGCTCCTGTCGATTCTCGCCGTGCTGATCACCACCGCGTTCGGCTTCTACTGGTACTCGCACGAGATCTTCGGCATGCAGAGCCTCGGCGACCTGATGCTGGGGCCGTACTGCTCGTTGCCCCAGGCGAACCGCGCCGAGCTCACCAGCGACGGCGCCTGCCGACTGCTGGCGACCGGACCGTTCGAACAGTTCATGCTCCGGTTCAAGGTGGCGTTCACGGCGGGCATCGTGCTCGCCTGCCCGATCTGGCTGTACCAGCTCTGGTCGTTCATCACGCCCGGGCTGTACGCGAAGGAACGCCGGTACGCGATCGGTTTCGTCGCGGGTGGCGCGGCGCTGTTCGTCTCGGGCGCGGTCCTCGCCTACGTGGTGGTCTCGAAGGCGCTGCACTTCCTGCTCACCATCGGCGGCGACGTCCAGGTGACCGCGCTCAGCGGCTCCGAGTACTTCGGCTTCGTGATCAATCTGATCATCATCTTCGGTGTCAGCTTCGAGATCCCGTTGCTGATCGTGGCGCTCAACGCCGTCGGCGTGCTCAGCTACGCCAAGCTCAAGGCCTGGCGGCGCGGCATCATCATGGGACTGTTCGTGTTCGCCGCCATCGCGACCCCCGGTCAGGACCCGTTCTCGATGCTCGCACTGGCGGCCGCGCTGACCGTCCTCGTCGAGTTCTCCATCCAGATCGCGCGACTGAACGACAAGCGCAAGGCCCGCAAGCAGGAGGAGGGCTGGGGCGCTCTCGACGACGACGAGGCCTCGTCCATCTCCGGTGCTACGTCGCTCGACGACGCGTCGACGATCTCCGGTGCGACACCGCTCAAGGACCTCTCCGACACCCTCTGACACAACCGGACCCGAGACACGGGCTGCCCTCACGACCGCCGTTCGGCGATCGGCTCGAGGGCAGCCCGTTCGTCGTTGGCTAACCTGGCTGTGTGGAACTCGAGACCTTCGCGGCGCAGATGAGCTTTCCGCTCGATCCCTTCCAGAAGGAGGCCTGCCGGGCGCTGGAGGCGGGGCACGGAGTGCTGGTGTGCGCGCCGACGGGCGCAGGCAAGACGGTGATCGGCGAGTTCGCGGTGCACCTCGCCCTCACCTCGGGCCGGAAGTGCTTCTACACCACCCCCATCAAGGCGCTGAGCAACCAGAAGTATGCCGACCTGGTCGACCGGTACGGCAAGTCCTCCGTCGGCCTGCTCACCGGCGACCTGAGCATCAACCCCGAGGCGCCGGTGGTCGTGATGACCACCGAGGTGCTGCGCAACATGCTGTATGCGGACTCACCGGTACTGCGCGGGCTCTCGCACGTGGTGATGGACGAGGTGCACTACCTGGCGGACCGGTTCCGCGGCGCCGTGTGGGAGGAGGTCATCCTGCACCTGCCGGAGGAGGTCCGTCTCGTGAGCCTCTCCGCGACCGTCAGCAACGCCGAGGAGTTCGGCGCCTGGATGGAGACCGTGCGCGGTGACACCGAGATCATCGTCGACGAGGTCCGTCCGGTGCCGCTGTGGCAGCACATCATGGTGGGACGCCGGCTCTTCGACCTTTTCGACAACGATGCGCAGAAGGCTGACAGCGGCGCCAAGCTGATCGTCGACCGCGAGCTGGTGCGGCACCTCAAGCAGCGCCAGTCGCTGGACCGGGCCGACTCGTGGCAGCCTCGCGGCCGCGGGCGCGGGGACCGGGGCGGCTCGAACGGCAACTTCCGGCCGCTGGCCCGTCCCGAGGTGATCGCGCGTCTCGACGAGGAGGGCCTGCTGCCCGCGATCACCTTCATCTTCAGCAGGGCAGGCTGCGATGCGGCGGTCGCCCAGTGCCTGCGGTCGCGGCTACGGCTGACCACCGAGGAGCAGGTCGAGGCGATCACCGCGATCATCGACAAGCACACCGGGGAGTTGCCGCGCGCCGACCTCGAGGTGCTCGGCTACTGGGAATGGCGGGAGGCCCTCGAACGGGGCATCGCCGCACACCACGCCGGCATGCTGCCCGCGTTCCGGCACACCGTCGAGGAGCTGTTCGTCAACGGGTTGGTCCGGGCCGTGTTCGCGACGGAGACGCTGGCGCTCGGCATCAACATGCCCGCCAGGACCGTCGTCCTCGAGCGTCTGGTCAAGTACAACGGCGAGACCCACGCCGAGCTCACCCCCGGCGAGTACACCCAGCTCACCGGCAGGGCCGGCAGGCGCGGCATCGACGTCGAGGGCCACGCCGTCGTGCTGTGGCAGCCCGGGATCGAGACCACCGAGGTGGCGGGCCTGGCCTCCACCCGCACCTTCCCGCTGCGGAGTTCGTTCCGGCCGGCGTACAACATGTCGATCAACCTCATCGACCGGATGGGGGCGGCCGAGTCACGCTCGCTGCTTGAGCGGTCGTTCGCACAGTTCCAGGCGGATCGGTCGGTGGTCGGGATCGTCCGCACGATCGAACGCAACCGGGTCACTCTCGCAGAGCTGAGCGATCAGCTCGGCGGCGCCGACGGCGAGTTCTTCGAGTACGCCCAGCTGCGGGAGCGGGTTCGCGCACGCGAACGGCTGCTGGAGAAGCAGGGCCGCACCGATCGCAGGCAGGACGCGGTGAGCTCCCTGACGGCACTCCGGCGCGGCGACGTCATCGCGATCCCGGTGGGACGGCGGACCGGGCTGGCTGTGGTGCTGGAGACCGATTCCGACCCGAATGACCCTCGTCCGCTGGTGCTCACCGAGGACAAGTGGGCGGGGCGGATCTCCGCTGCCGATTTCCCGGCACCCGCCACGTCGCTCGGCAGCATGCGGTTGCCCCGCCACGTCGACCACCGAACCGCGCGCAGCCGACGGGATCTCGCCTCGGCGTTGCGCAGTACCGGGATCGTGCCACCCGGCCGGTACAGCAAGCGGAAGTCGCCCGCGGCCAGTGACCGCGAACTGGCGACGCTCCGGCGGGCGCTGCGTTCGCACCCGTGCCACACCGCGCCGGATCGAGAGCAGCTCAGCCGGATCGGGGAGCGATACAACTCGCTGGCCCGCGAGACGGAGACGCTGCGGCAGAAGGTCGCGGCGACGACGAACTCGTTGGCCCGGACCTTCGACCGCATCGTCGCGCTGCTCGCCGAACGCGAGTACATCGAGCAGGAGGGACACGGGATCACCGAGAACGGGCAGCGGCTGAGCCGGATCTACTCCGAGAGCGACCTGCTCGTCGCGGAATGCCTGCGGGGCGGTCTGTGGAAGGGACTCGGACCGGCCGAGCTGGCGGGGGTGGTGTCGACGATGGTCTACGAGTCGCGGATGGACGGCGACACCGGTGACCGCGGACCGACCGGACCGGCGCGGCACGCGCTCACCCGGACGTTGCAGATGTGGAGCGAGATTCGCGCGGATGAGGTTCGGCACAAGCTGCCGCTCACCAGGGAACCGGACTTCGGTTTCGTCGCGGCCATCTACAAGTGGGCGCGAGGGGAGCCGTTGGTGGACACGCTGCTCGCCGCGGGCGATCGCGGACAGGCCCTCTCGGCAGGCGATTTCGTCCGGTGGTGCAGGCAGGTGATCGATCTCCTCGACCAGGTGCAGTCGACCGCGCCGGACCGAGAGGTGCGCGCCGCCGCGACCAAGGCGGTGCACGCCATCCGGCGGGGCGTGGTGGCCATCGACGCGGCCTGAGCGCGTCGAACGTGATGGGATTCGACGGCTTCCGCGGCAGCCACGCCGTTTGACCTCGGGGTGACGAGCCGCGGGGGACTACGGTGTATCTCAACACAACCTTCAGGGGAGGCAACGATGAGTGGCCCGGTCGGACCCAGCCAGCCAGACGAGCGCGGGGCGTCACGCGAGGACCAGCCCGGTGCCGGTGAGCAGTCACCCGCCGAAAACGATGCGCCCGGAGCCAACCCGCAGGAGGCAGGCGGCGAACCGTCACAGCCGGGGGGCGAGCACACGCCACAGCACAGCGGCGACCAGACACAGCAGTTCCAGTGGCCGCAACAGGCCGGCGCGGAACCGACTCAGGCGTATCCGTCTGCGCAGCAGCCGTATCCGGGCGTCGAGCACCAGCAGGCGCCGCAGCAATACCCCGGGCAGCAGTACCAGCCGCAGCAGTACCCGGGACAGCAGCAGTACCCGGCGCAGCCCGCGACCGACCAACAGCAGTGGAGCCAGCAGGCCTGGGGCGCACAGCAGCCCGGCCAGCCACAGACCGGCGCCCAACCGCAGTACCCCGCGTACTCCGCGCCACAGCAGCCGTATCCCGGTCAGCCGCAGTACCAGCCACAGCAGTACCCGGGACAGCAGCAGTACCCGGCGCAGCCCGCGACCGACCAACAGCAGTGGAGCCAGCAGGCCTGGGGCGCACAGCAGCCCGGCCAGCCACAGACCGGCGCCCAACCGCAGTTCCAGGCGTACAACGCGCAGCAGCAGCAGCAGCAGTACCCGGGCCAGCCCGGTCAGTATCCGCAGGCTGGTTACCAGCCCGGCCAGCCCGGCCAGCCGCAGTGGGGTGCACCGGTCGCCGGGCAGCCGGGAGGCGGTTCGTCGAAGGCCCCGCTGTGGATCGCGCTCGGTGTCGGCGCCGTGGTGGTGCTCGGCGCCATCGCCGTGATCGCCGGGATGGCGTTCGTCGGCGGTGACACATTGGACCGGGCGGCGGCGGAGCGGGGCGTCGAGCAGGTGCTCACGGGCTCATACGGCATCAAGGACGTCGACGACGTGACCTGCCCCGCCGACCAGAAGGTCGAGCAGGGTGAGAGTTTCACCTGCGAGCTCACCGTCGACGGTGAGCCGCAGCAGGTGACCGTGACCTTCACCGACGACTCCGGCACCTACGAGGTCAGCAGGCCGACCAGCAAGTAGGTCTTCCCGGACCGTCCATTCGACCGTCCACCCGTCCGCCCGACCAGGGCGTCGGGTGGGCGGTCGAATTCGTTTTCCGCCACGGTGTCTCGCGTGTTGACGGATTCGGGTACAGCGCCGCCAATTCTTTGAGAAGGTTCATTGAGAATTGCTTCCCAGTGGCCGACGGTTTGCGCCGTCGTGGTCGCGCATGACACCTGGAGGAAATGTGACGAACGCTCAGCCACCTGACATGAAGTTGCAGCGCACGAGCCGCGACATGGCCGTCGTGCCTGCCGCCCTGGCCACGTGGCTCGCCACCAAGCTCCCCGAGGGAGCGGAGCCAACCGTCACCCTTCATTCCGGGATCGACGCCAACGGGATGTCCTCCGAGACCCTCGTTTTCGACGCGTCGTGGCAGGAGGAAGGCGAGCAGCGCACCGCTGAGTATGTGGCCCGCGTCGTGCCGTCGGTCGAGGACTTCCCGGTCCTCGAGACCTACGCATTGCAGCACCAGTTCGACACGATGCGGATCATCGGCGAGCTGAGTGACGTCCCGGTACCCCGCGTGGGTTTCATGGAGCCGTCGGGTGAGGTGCTCGGGATGCCGTTCTTCCTCATGGACCGTCTCGCCGGAGTCGTCCCACCCGACGTGATGCCGTACAACTTCGGCGGCAACTGGCTTTTCGACGCGTCGCCTGCGGACCAGCGGCGCCTGCAGGACAGCACCGTCAAGGCACTCGCGGGATTGCACGCGATCCCGGCGGCGGAGAAGGCATTTGCCTTCCTCGACCCGAAGCAGGCAGGCGCAACCGCGTTGCAGCGCAACCTCGCCCGAACCCGCGCCTGGTACGAGTTCGCGGTCCGAGACCTCGAGCGCTCACCGCTGATCGAGCGCGCCCTGACGTGGCTCGAGTCCACCCTGCCGGACACCACCGAGTCCGTGCTGGTCTGGGGCGACGCCCGCCTCGGCAACGTGATGTACGCCGACTTCGAGCCGGTCGGAGTCCTCGACTGGGAGATGGCGAGCATCGGCCCGCGCGAGCTGGACCTGTCCTGGCTGATCTTCGCGCACCGGGTCTTCGAGTCGATGACGACCACCTTCGGCCTCCCGGGCATGCCGGACTTCATGCGCGAGGAGGACGTCGTGGCCGAGTACGTCGATCTGACCGGCGCCCCGATCGGCGACCTGCTCTGGTATCACGTCCACAGCGCGGTCAACTGGGGCGTGCTGTTCATGCGCACGGGAGCGCGATCCATCCACTTCGGGGAAATCGAGCGCCCCGAGGACATCGAGTCGCTGTTGCATCACCGATCACTGTTCGAGAGCCTTCTCGACGGTCTGGACGAGGTGGCCCCGTGAGCGAGCAACTGAACGAACTCGGCTACTACGCGGTGACCCGGCACCCGGCAGACGCACGGGTGATCTTCTCGGAGGCGCGCGCGGCCGAGGAGCTCGGGCTCGGCTCGTGCCACGTCGGCGAGCGCTTCACAGTGAAGGACGCCGCGGTCCTCTCCGGCGCGCTGGCGGGCTGCACGACGACCCTGGGTATCGGCCCGTCGACCAATCCTCACACCCGGCACCCGACGGTCACGGCCACCATGGGGTCGACGATGCACGCGCTGACCGAGGGGCGCTTCTCGATGGCCTTCGGCCGCGGCATGGCCGCCTACTGGCAGGCCGTCGGGCTTCCCGTGGTGACCGAGGCCCGGCTGCGCGACTACTTCGGCATCCTGCGTCGCCTGTGGGACGGCGAGATGATCCTGGGCCACGACGGGCCGGCAGGGAAATGGCCGATGCTGCGGCACGCGAACGGGCTGGCGGACGCGCCGCCCCTCGGCCTGGTGGCGGTCGGTCCGAAGACGATGGAGCTCGCGGGTGAGATCGGCGACTTCGTCGTGCTCCACACGTTCTTCTCCGACGAGGCGACAGTGGCGTCCGTCGAGGCCGTGCGTCGCGGCGCCGAGCGCGCGGGCAAGGACCCCGACAGCGTCCGCATCTGGGCCTGCCTGGCGACGGTGGGCGACAACCTGCCGGAGGAGGACCGCCTGCGCCGCCGGGCCGGGCGGTTGGTGACCTACCTGCAGGCCTACGCGGACGTGCTGATCCGCGCAAACGGCTGGGACCCGGCCGTGTGGGAGCGGATACGCCAGACCGAGCTCTATTCCAACGCGGCCGCAGCGGGACCCATCGACGCCAGCGCATCGGTCGAGACGCTGGAGCAGCTCGCCGCGATGATGCCCGACGAATGGCTGGACTCGGCCGCCTCGGGTTCGCCCGAGGCCTGCGCGAAGACCATCGCCCGACAGTACGACCTGGGCGTGCACTCGGTCATCATGCACGGGGCGACCCCACAGGAGCTCGCGCCGGTCGTCGCGGCCTACCGCGCCGATCGACCGACGCTGCGCCGTGCCGTCGCCGCGAATCCGGGAAGGTTCGCCTGATCGGCCGCCCGTAAACTGTGCGCAAGACCGAGGGCGTCGACCCCGGTCTTGCGCACACCCGACACGGAGGACGGACCGAGATGTCAACAACGTCGACTCCTGTTGGCGCGGCGCGGGTGCCCCGGACCTGCGGGTCATGACGAGCGAGTCCCCGCAGGCAGCCCGGGCCCTGGAACAGTGGCTGGTGGCCGTCCCGACCCCGGTCACGACATCGGCCGCCGGTACGCGGCTGAACAAGCGCGGCCTCGAGACCAGGGCACGGTTGCTCGAGGTGGCCATCCGCTGCCTGGCCGAGGAGGGCAGTGAGCCGGTCTCGGCGAACCGCGTCGCCAAGGAAGCGGGCGTGACCTGGGGCACGGTGCAGCACCAGTTCGGGGACCTCGACGGCCTGTGGGTCGCGGTGATCACCGAGATCCACGCCCGCAGTTGGGGCGAGATCCCGGGTCCGTGGCCCGCGCTGAGCGGTTCGCTGCGCGAGCGGGTCGAGGGCGCCATCGACTCCGTGTGGATCTACCTCGACACGCCCGAGGGACGGGCGCTCACCGCGCTGCGCACCTTGCTGCCGCCGCGACGCTCGGACATCGTCGCCGAATACCCGAGGACGGCAGCGGCATTCGCCGCCCGCGAGCACGACTGGATCCAGGGCTTCGACTACCTGATGGACGGTCTCGACCTCGACCCGGTCAAGCTCGACCAGGTGCGGTGCCTGTTACCCGCGGCCGTGCGGGGCCTCGGCAACGAACGCCAACTCGGCTTCACCTCAGACCTCGATGTCGCCCGTCGGACGCTTGCCGAGGCCCTCGTGGCCTTCCTGACCTGAGGCCCCCTCGGACCTAGCCGCCGTACCCGTTCCGCGGCGCGGCCATCGCCTTCGTCAGCCGGCCGATCGACGCCCCGATCGCCAGTTCGTCCGCGAGTGCCGCGAGCCGCTCCTGGTCCACCGGCGCGACGGGCAACGGGTCCGGACGCGACATCTCGACCGCCGCGTCGGTGGCCACCCGAACCACCGGCAGCGCGGCGTCGAGATAGTCGGAGGCCGCGGTGAGCTTGGCCCGGATCCCCTTGGCCAGACCGGACTTCGGATCGTCGACGGCCGCGCGAAGCGCCTCGACCGACCCGTATTCGAGCAGCAGCGACGAAGCGGTCTTCTCGCCGACTCCCTTGACGCCCGGCAACCCGTCGGAAGGGTCGCCGCGCAGCAGGGCCAACTCCGCGTATCCGATGCCCGGTCGATCCGCGGGCACGCCGTACTTCTCGGCCACCTCGAGCGGACCGAAGAGTTCGGCCTTCGACAGGCCGCGCCCGACGTACAGCACCCGCACCGGCACCGGCTCGTCGGCGACGACCTGCAGCAGGTCCCGATCGCCGCTCACCACGACGACCGTGTCGGCGCGTTCGCGGGCGGCGAGGGTGCCCAGCACGTCGTCTGCCTCGAAGCCCTCGGCACCGGCGGTGGCGATACCGGCCGCGGCCAGCACGTCGAGGATCATGTCGACCTGCGGCGTCAGCGTGTCCGGCACCTCCTCGACGTCGGGACCGACCTCGGTCTCGACCGCGACGCGATGGGTCTTGTACGAGGGCACGGCGTCGACCCGGAACTGCGGGCGCCAGTCCAGATCCAGGCAGACCGCCAGCCGCTCGGGCTGATGCCTGGTGATCAGCGAGGCGACCATGTCGGTGAATCCGCGGACCGCGTTGACCGGTCGCCCGTCGCGGGAGGTGAACGATTCGGGGAGCGCGTAGTACGCGCGAAACCACAGGCTCGCGCCATCGAGCAGGAGCAGGGGGCCAGTCATGGCCCTCATCCTGCCAAACCGAACTAACCTGAGTGGCATGAGTTCCCACGGCGGTTCCGCGAGCACCTCATCCGACAGTCCAGAAGCGCAGGCTCCCGCGCGCTTCCCGACCGCGATCTACGCGGAACGCCTGCGCCGAGCTGCCGAACTCACCGCGGCTGCGGGGCTCGACGCCCTGCTCATCACCCCGGGTCCGGATCTTCGGTACCTGCTCGGATCCCGGGCGGATTCCTTCGAGCGGCTCACCTGCCTCGTCATCCCCGCCGACGGATCCACTGCCTCCGTGGTGGTTCCGCGGCTGGAGTTGGCGGCGCTCGGCGATTCGGCGACCGCGGAACTGGGCCTGACCGTGCGGGACTGGGTGGACGGTGTCGACCCGTACGCCTTGGTCGCGTCGGGGTTGCCCTCGCCGGCACGGACGGCGGTCGCCGACGCGATGCCCGCGCTGCACGTCATCCCGCTGACCTCGGCCTTCGGTGCACCGCCGGTCCTGGCCACGGACGTGCTCCGCGAACTCCGGATGATCAAGGACCCGGCCGAGATCGACGCGCTGCGACGCGCGGGTGCGGCCATCGACCGGGTGCATGCCCGGATGGCGGAGTGGCTGCGTCCCGGTCGCACCGAGGCGGAAGTGGCTGCGGACATCGATGCCGCGATCCTCGAGGAGGGCCACACCGCGGCAGAGTTCATCATCGTCGGGTCCGGTCCACACGGGGCGGACCCGCACCACGAGGTCTCGGATCGGACGATCCGATCGGGGGACGTCGTCGTCGTGGACATCGGCGGTCCGGTCGAGCCCGGCTACAACTCCGATTCGACCCGCACCTACTGCCTCGGTGAGCCCAGTGCCGAGGTGGCCGCCCAGTTCGCCGTGCTGGAGCGGGCGCAACGGGCCGCCGTGGACGCGGTTCGGCCCGGCGTCACGGCCGAGTCCGTGGACGCGGCCGCCCGCGACGTGCTGGCCGCGGAGGGGCTCGCGGACGTGTTCGTGCACCGCACCGGCCACGGCATCGGCCTGTCGGTCCACGAGGAGCCGTACATCGTGGCGGGCAATCGCATCGAGCTCGCCGAGGGCATGGCCTTCAGCATCGAACCGGGCATCTACTTCCGCGGCGCCTGGGGCGCGCGGATCGAGGACATCGTGGTGGTCACGGCGGACGGCTGCGAGCCGATGAACTCCCGTCCGCACGGACTGACGGTGCTCGGGGGCTGACGGCGCACGTCAGAGGCCGAGCGCGGTGACGGCGTTGCCGTGCAGGCCCGCGTGCTGTCGGGAGTAGATCGCGATCATCCGCTGGTCGGTGTGTCCGCTCTGGGTCATGATCTGTTCGGCGCTCGCGTCGTTGCGGACCGCCTGGGTCACGAATCCGGCCCGGAGGCTGTGCCCGCCGAGCAGGGCAACGAACTCCTCGGCGTACCCGGCCCCGACGGCGCGGCGCTTGATCATCGACGCGATCGCCTGTCCGGACAGGGCTTTGGCACCCAGGCCACCGGTACGGTGCACGGGCCGGAACAACGGCCGGACCTCGGACTCACGGCGCCCGAGTGCGCCGCGGCAACGATGCGTGAGGGGTTCGGTGTCTGGCTCTGCGAGCAACGCGCTGAGCGCGGGTTTGCCGTCCCGGTCCCACGCGTCCAGCACCTCGCGCCACCGCCAGTAGGCGCATACGGGGCAGGTGATCTCGGCGGAGCCGTAGGGCAGTGTGACCGTACGTCCCGCCGCGGCTTGGTCGGTCTTCGACCGGCGGATCGTCACATACAGTCCGTCCGCCCGGTGCGGGACGACGTCGCCGACCGCGAGCCCTGACAGTTCCGACCGCCGCATCGCGCCGGTCAGTCCGAGTAGCAGCAGCGCAGTGTCCCGCCGCTCGGCAGCCCGGTCGGCCCACGAGCCGTGTGCGGACTGGGCACGCATGGACTCGACGATGCTGCGGATGTCGGCGGTGAGCAGCGGCTCGCGCCGAACCGGCGGCGTGGCCCTGGTACGGGCGATACCTCGCAGGATCTCGCGCACGGTGGAGGACTGCCCCGGCTTGGGATGGCCGGCGAGCGAGTGCACCTTGTTGATCGAGGCGACCCAGCGCGTCATTGTCGACGACGCGTAGGCGGGTCGGCCGTCCGGCCGCACCTCCGAGGACTTCTCGGTCAGGAACCAGCCGACGAGGTCAGGGGAGGCGGGCAGCGGATCCCGGCCGACGCGCGTGCACCAGCGGATGAAGCTGGTCCAGTCACTCAGTTGCGCGGCGCGAGTGTTGGGGGAGACGGATTCGACGCGCAGGCGATGCATGGCCGCGGCTGCGTCGACCGGGACCGCGAGCGCTCCGGCCGACGAGTCGCCAGCGGTGAAGGATTCGAGTTCGGCCGCCACGACACAGGACGATACGTGGCCGAACCGACAGTTCGCGGCCGGCAGCACGATCCGGGGCGCGACATCTCGGCCAACCGTCACATGACGTAACGGGACCGGGGTGTCGGCGTCCGGAACGCGCTCTGGACGCCGACACGCGGGGCATCTTCGTCGCCACCGCGGCGGTGCGACACTCCGCCGCGAGTCCTCACTCGTCCCGTCACATCGCGGCCGGCCCACTTTTCCGAATCCGTTTCTCCGACGGTTCGGTGCACAATTCCGACCCGAAATCCTCTCAGTCGCTAACTCACGATAAGTGGGGATTATGACGATCAAGTGTCATCGTTTCATTACATACGGCGTAACGTAACATGCAACGTAACGTAACTTTAAGGGCGGACGCGCAATGAAAAGGGGAGTGCACGTGAACACCGAGGACGAGAAGGACGCGGATACCGCCGAGGAACCGAAGGCGCGCCCAGGCCGTCCCCGGCAGTACGCCAGCGACGCAGACCGCGTCAGGGCCTTCCGCTCGCGCCGGAAGGCCCGCGAGCAGCAGGGCGAACTCGACGCGCTCGCAACCGCGACGCCGGGCGAGGTGGTCGGGGTCCTCGAACGGACACTCGACGACCTCCGAACCGTCACCGCCAATTCGATCGAGCAGTTCAACGTGTTCGCCCGGCAGATCACCGCCGCCGTGGACAAGCTCAGCGACCCGGACGCGCTCGACGTTGCACTGCACCGCGCCACCGTCGAACTCGCGCAGACGAAGGCGAAGTACGAGACGGACCTGGCCGAGCTGCGGACACGGCACGAGGCCGCGGTGGAGGATCGGGCGAACGCAGAGGCCACCGTCGACGCGGTCGACGCCGAACTCTCTGCCGCGGTAGAGAATCACCGGCTCGAACTCGAACGACTGTCCGCTGACCACCAGGCCGAGCTCCGGGATCTGGAGCAGACCCACGCGGCGGAGCTACGAGCCGCGACCGAGCGGGTGGCGGCCGTTGAGGCGGATCGCGACACCCGCCTGTCCGTCGCGGAGTCCGACCTCGACGATCTGCGCAGCAGGTTCCGCGAGGCGCAGTCCCTGGCGGAGGCGGCCGAACGAAGGGCCGCGTCCGCCGAACAGTCCGCGGCCGTATCGGAGCAGCGTGCCGAGCAGGCAGGCGTGGCGGCCGAACAACGCCTCGCGCAGGTCGTCGCCTCGGCCGAGCAACGGATCGCCGACATGCGCGCCGCGGCCGAACTCGCGGCGAACACTACGGCGGCGACCATCGCGCGGCTCGAGAAGTCCGTCGACCACGAGCGGGCGGCGGCCACCACCGCCCGTGAACGCGCCGACACCCTCAGGGACGACCTCGAGCTGGCCCGCCTCGACACCCGCGAGGCGCGCACCGCCGAGGCCGCACTGCGGGAGAAGTTGGACGAGCTGCGCCAGCGCGCTCGGGAAGGTGAGCCTCCAGAGACCGCGACGACGTGACGCTGATCGGAACCTGACCGACCCTGGCGATTCCTTGACAGGTCCCGGCCGCATGGAACCATGGTGAATGGGTATTCGCGACACGCACCGCGACCACAGGAGCGCCGTCATGACTGTTTCCTCACCGACCAGGCAGGGATTCGGATCGATCCGCGCGGGCGGACTGAACTGGGATTCCTTCCCGCTGCGACTGTTCGCCAAGGGGAACTCACTGTTCTGGGATCCGGCGAACATCGACTTCCGGCGCGACGCCCAGGACTGGCGCGAGCTCAACAGCGAACAGCAGCGCAGCGCGACCTACCTGTGCACCCAGTTCATCGCGGGTGAGGAGGCCGTCACCGAGGACATCCAGCCGTTCATGAAGGCGATGTCCGCGGAGGGGCGGCTCGGCGACGAGATGTACCTGACACAGTTCTGCTTCGAGGAGGCCAAGCACACCGCCGTCTTTCGGCTGTGGATGGACGCGGTGGGACTGACCGGCGATCTGCATCCCTTCGTCGCGGAGAACCCGTACTACCGGACCCTCTTCTACGAGGAACTCCCCGGCGCTCTCGGTGTCCTCGAGACCGACCCGAGTCCGGCCAACCAGGTGCGCGCCAGCGTCACCTACAACCACGTGATCGAGGGCAGCCTCGCCTTGACGGGCTATTTCGCCTGGCAGAAGGTGTGCACCAAGGAGGGGATCCTGCCCGGGATGCAGGAGCTGATCCGCCGGATCGGCGTCGACGAGCGCAGGCACATGGCGTGGGGCACCTTCACCTGTCGGCGTCACGTCGCCGCCGACGACTCGAACTGGGGCGTCGTGCAGCAGCGGATGACCGAGCTGATGCCGCTCGCGCTCGGCATGATCGACTGGGTCAACAAGCAGTTCGAGGTTCAGCCGTTCGGGCTCGACGAACAGGAGTTCATCGACTACGCCGCCGACCGGGCGCAGCGCAGGCTCGTCGCCATCGAGTCGGCCCGCGGCCGCCCGCTCGAGGAGATCGACGTCGACTACTCGCCCGAGGCACTCGAGGACCAGTTCGGCAGGGAGGACGCGGCCGTCTTCGTCGAGGCCAGCGAGTGAGTTCGGCTAGACGATGAAGGTCCCGGTCGACGGACTGTTCGAACAGATCGGGGCACTGCCCAGGTTGATCGATCCGAACGCGGTGGCGATGACCTCGCCGTGCCCGGTGCGCACGGTCTTGGACAGGTAGGGGTACTTGCCCTCGAGGTCCACGATTCCGCTCTGGCCGGTGGTGGTGTTCAACCACGCCACCGTCACCTGTCCGGCCGCCGGGATCGGCGGGGCGGCAGGGAAGGACTGGAACCTGATCTCGCCGGGTGCGATCCCCGGTTCGGGCCCCGACTGCCCGGTCGCCGCGGTGAGCGACATCAGGCTGCCCTGGTTGGGACAGCCGATGGTCAACACGGGCAGGCCGAACGGGTGGGGTGGCAGGGCGGTGGCCGGCCCGGCCATCAGTCCGCCGATGAGGGCTGCCGTGGCCGCGGGGGCGGCCAGGGTGAGGATCATCCGAGTGGTGCGTAGAGCGCGCATTGCTGCTCCCTGGGTCCGAATGTCATTGCCGGACCGGTCGCGGCGGGGCACACGGCCGAGTCCCCGACGAGCAATGTATGACCTAGATCACACTAGTCGCCGGCGGTGGGACGGTCGAGCGGCGATGCTCAGCGGCCGAGCAGGGTGCCCAGGCCCATGACCCGCTGCACCGCGATCTCGACGACGACCCGGGTCGGGTTCTCCCGCGGCTGGCGGTACCGGGCGGCGTAGCGGGCGACGGCGTCCGCGACCGCCTCGGGGTCGGAGCGCACGGTCGCCGGCCCCTCGAGGGTCAGCCACCGGGGGCCCTCGATCTGGGTGACAGCGGCGTACCCGCGGCGCTCGGCGTTGATCGCCTTCTGCGATCCGCCGTTTGTGATCACCCTGGCGAGCCCGCTCTCCGGATCCCAGGTGAACCCGACCGCCACCACGTGCGGGGTGCCGTCCAGGCGCAGCGTCGAGAGGGTGGCCAGGTGCCGATCGGTGAGGAAGGCGAGCGCCTCGGCCGACAGATCTGCTGGGTTGAAGGGGGTGCGGGCCATGTGCCGACCGTAGTCCAGCACACTTGACGGTATGAGTGTCGGATCAGTCGTCATCCTCGGGGGCCGCAGCGAGATCGGTCTCGAACTGGCCACCAGACTCGCCCCCGGGCGGACCGTCGTCCTGGCCGCGAGGCGAAGCGTGGACCTCGAAGACGAACGCCGGGCGGTGCTGGCCGCCGGAGCCACCTCGGTCGAGACCGTCGAGTTCGACGCCGACCGCCTCGCCGACCACGCCCGGGTGCTGTCGGAGATCGTCGAGCTCGGCCCGATCGACGTGGTGGTGCTGGCCTTCGGCATTCTCGGCGACCAGGCCCGCGCCGAGACGGATGCCCAGCACGCGGTGAACGTCATCCACACCGACTTCGTCGCGCAGGTCGGCGTGCTCACGCACCTCGCGCAGCTGCTGCGTGCGCAGGGATCGGGGCGGATCGTCGTGTTCTCCTCGATCGCGGGCGCCCGGGTGCGGCGCGCGAACTACGTGTACGGCTCGGCCAAGGCGGGGCTCGACGGCTTCGCCAGCGGGCTCGGTGACGCCCTCGCGGGCAGCGGCGTGAGTCTGCTGCTGGTCCGTCCCGGCTTCGTCGTCGGCAAGATGACCGAGGGGATGAGCCCGGCGCCGATGTCGAGCACCCCGGGGCAGGTCGCGGATGCGGTGGTCAAGGCGCTGAGCCGGGGCCGCGAGCGCGTGTGGATCCCCGGCATGCTGCGCCTGGCCATCTTCGTGATGCGGCTGGTGCCACAACGTATCTGGCGACGGATGCCGCGATGACCGAGCTGCTGACCGTCGTCGGCATCGGTGCGGACGGATGGTCCGGGCTGTCCCCGAACGCGCAGCGCGCGATCACCGACGCAGAGGTACTGATGGGGTCGCCGCGCCAGTTGGACCTGGTCCCGGTCGGCGACGACGGATCGGAGACCGTGCGGGTGTCCTGGCCGTCGCCTCTCGTACCCGCGCTGCCCGGCCTGCTCGCCGAGCACGAGGGCAGGCGGGTGTGTGTGCTCGCCAGCGGCGACCCGATGTTCCACGGCATCGGGGTGACCCTCACGAACCTCGTCGGTCCCGAACGGATGCGGGTGATCGCGCACCCCTCCTCCGCCTCGTTGGCCTGCGCCCGGCTCGGCTGGGCGTTGCACGAGATCCCTGTCGTGAGCGTGGTGAACCGGCCCGTCGAGGTCATCACCCCGGAACTGGCCGACCACCGGCGGTTCCTGGTTCTCAGTCGCGACGCGGGCACCCCGACGGCGCTGGCCGCGCTGCTCCGCGAGAACGGCTACGGCGGTAGTGAACTCGCTGTGCTCGAGCAGCTCGGCGGCGATCGCGAGCGGATCGTGCGGGGGCGGGCGGATGGCTGGGATCATCCGACCGGCGACCCCCTCAACGTCGTCGCGGTCCGCTGCGTGCGGGGCGTCGCGACACCGCGACTGACCCGCGTGCCCGGCCTCCCCGACGAGGCGTACGAGTCCGACGGCCAGCTCACCAAGCAGGAGATCCGGGCCCTGACCCTGTCCGCACTCGCCCCGGGCCCCGGCGAGCTGCTGTGGGATGTCGGCGGCGGAGCGGGCAGCATCGGAATCGAGTGGATGCGTGCCGACGCCGGCTGCCGTGCGATCGGTTTCGAGCGCGATCCCGATCGCGCGGCCCGGATCGCGACCAATGCCCGACGGCTGGGCGTGCCCGGGCTCGAGATCCGCGGCTCCGCACCGGACGCACTCGCAGGTGCACCGACACCGGACGCGATCTTCCTCGGTGGCGGCGTCACCGCGTCCGGGGTGTTCGAGACCTGTTGGGACCGACTGCCGCCCGGCGGCCGGATGGTGGTGAACGCGGTGACCGCGGAATCCGAGACCCTCGTACTGCGGTGGCACGGGCTGCACGGCGGCACGCTGCGCAAGTTCCAGGTCTATCGGGGCGGGCCGCTCGGCGGGTTCACCGCATGGCGGCCGCAGCTGCCCGTTGCCCAGTGGATCGCGACAAAGAAGGAATCAACCCAGTGACCGTCCATTTCATCGGAGCGGGCCCCGGCGCCGCCGACCTCATCACGGTGCGCGGCCAGCGGATCATCGGCCGTAGCCCCGTGTGCCTGTACGCGGGCAGCCTGGTCCCCGCCGAACTCCTCGCGATGTGCCCCGAGGGCGCGGAGATCGTCGACACCGCGCGCCTGAGCCTCGACGAGATCACCGACCGCCTCATCGCGGCCGACCGGGCCGGGCTGGACGTGGCGCGGTTGCACTCGGGCGACCCGTCCATCTACAGCGCGGTCGCCGAACAGGCGCGCCGCCTCGATGCGGCGGGGGTCGGCTACGAGATCGTGCCCGGGGTACCGGCATTCACCGCCGCCGCAGCGGCGCTGGGCCGCGAACTGACCGTCCCGGGGGTGTCCCAGTCGATCGTCCTCACCCGGGTCTCGACGCTGTCCACCGCCATGCCGCCGGGCGAGGACCTGGCGACACTCGGAGCGAGCGGGGCCACGCTGGTCATCCACCTGGCCGCGCACCGCATCGATCAGGTCGCCGAGGAGTTGCGCGCCCCCTATGGCGGCGACTGCCCCGTCGCGGTGGTCGCATTCGCCAGCCGACCGGACGAGATCATCCTGCGGGGGACCGTCGACTCGATCGCCGCCCAGGTTCACGCGGCCGGGGTGACCAAGACCGCCGTGATCATCGTCGGCCGGGTACTGAGCGCCGAGGGATTCCCGGACAGCTACCTGTACTCGGCCTCGCGGCGTCGAACCGACCACTGATGGCGCCGACGGTGCGCGTGCTGATCCTCGGCGGGACCTCCGAGGCCCGATCCCTGGCGGCACGGCTGTCGGAGGCATCGGACGTCGAGGTCGTCTCGTCGCTCGCCGGGCGGGTCCGCGACCCGAGGCTCCCCGAGGGCGAGGTGCGGATCGGCGGATTCGGGGGAGTGGCAGGCCTGCGAGACTGGCTTCGCGACAACGCCATCCGTGCCGTGCTCGACGCCACCCACCCGTTCGCGGCCCGCATCTCGAGCAACGCCGCCGCGGCCACGACCGAGGCGGGCCTCCCGTTCGCCGTACTGCAACGGCCACCGTGGTCGCCCCGGTCGGGGGACAGCTGGCTGGAGGTGGACTCGCTCGACGCTGCCGCGGCCGCGCTGCCGGAGCTGGGCCGCCGGGTCTTCCTCACCATCGGGAGGCAGGGCGTGGACCGATTCGCCACGGTGAACGCCGACTTCCTGGTCCGAGCGATCGATCCGCCGGAAGGCCCGACACCGGCCCGGATGACGCTCCTGCTCGACCGCGGCCCCTTCGACGTCGGCCGTGAGTCCGCGCTGATGCGAGAGCACCGCATCGACGTGCTGGTCTCCAAGAACAGCGGGGGCGACCTGACGGTCGCGAAACTCACGGCGGCGCGCGAGCTCGGCATCCCGGTCCTGATGGTGCGTCGGCCGCCGAATCCGCTCGGCGTCACGGTGTTCGACGGCGTCGACGAGGCGGAGCGCTGGCTACTCGCCGTCGCCGGCTGACCTGTCCTCGGCGGGAGCCTCGACCGCCTTGTCCGCCACTGCCCGCGCCAACGCGTCCAGGTGCTTTTTGGTCCCCTCGGTGTCGCGATCGACCAGCCACCGCAGCACCAATCCGTCCAGGGTCGCGAGCCCGAAACGAGCGATCGCGGAAACAGGCTCGGACCACGCGGTTCCGGTTGCCCGCGCACATTCGTCCATGAAGGCCGCGACCTCGGCCGTCATGTGCTCCCGTTGGGCAACGGCGATCGCGCCCGCCCGGGGGAAACCGGCCTCGCGCTGGCGGAGCGATTGGGTCATGATCTCGTAGGTCAGCAGTCGCCGCTCCGGGTTGGCCTCGATCACCGGCCAGCCCCACTCGAGACCCGTTCGGATCAGCGCGTAGATGCCTTCCCTGCCACGCAGCTCCGGCCGGTCTTCGACGGTGTCGAACGTGATGCGGGCAGAGCCACTGAGCTCAAGGACGAGTTGCTCGGCCATCGCGACCACGAGCTCTTCCTTGTTCTCGAAGCAGTACTGGACCATTCCGATCGACACGCCCGTGTGCGCGGCGACCGCCCTGATGGTGACGGCGTCCATGCCGCCACGTTTGGCCAGTTCCAGCGCGCTCATCACCAAGGTGGCGCGCCGCTCATCCCCAGTGAGCCTACTTCCCATTCAGCGATCCTAGCGCTTGACAGACACTCTGTTGGACAATCGTCCAACAGAGTGCCGCGTGTCGGCCGCTCGTCTGGGATCTCAACCGCGTCAAGCGGGTTCAGCGCACGAACATCACGCCGGGTAGCGGCGAGGCGTGAACACCATCGTGCCCTCGGCGCCGTCGACCACGGTGGTCAGCGAGGAGCCGATGATCAGCAGGCAGCGCATGTCGATCTCGGACGGGTCGAGCTCACCGAGGGTGACGATCCGAACGCTCTCCTGCGGACCCGCGACGTCGCGGCCGATGATGACCGGGGTCGCGGGATCGCGATGCTCGAGCAGCAGGTCCCGCATCGCGCCCACCTGCCAGGTGCGCGAGCGCGACGCCGGGTTGTAGACGGCGATCGCCATGTCCGCCGCGGCCACCGCGGAGATCCGCTTGGCGACGATGTCCCACGGCTTGAGCCGATCGGAGAGCGAGATCACCGCGTAGTCGTGACCGAGGGGGGCACCGGCGCGGCTGGCGACGGCGTTGGCCGCGGTCATGCCGGGCAGCACCCGGACAGGGACGCCGGACCACTGGTCGTCGGAGGCCATTTCGATCACCGCGGCGGCCATCGCGAACACACCGGGGTCACCGGAGGACACCACGACCACCCGCGCTCCGCGCTTGGCCAGGTCCAACGCCATTGCCGCACGCTCGGATTCGACCTTGTTGTCGCTCGCGTGCCGGTTCTGGCCGTCGATCACGGGCACCCGGTTGACGTAGGTGGTGTACCCGACGATGTCGGTCGCGCGAGCCAGCTCCGCACGCACCTCGGGGGTAGTCCATGCATCGTCGCCGGGCCCGAGCCCGACGACGGTGACGTATCCCGTGGACGCCTGCCGGTCCGCGGAGGCACGGTTGTTGGACGGACTCGGCACCAACGCGATCGAGAAGTACGGCACCTGCGACTCGTCCACGTCGGCGGCCGCGATCACCCGCTGTTTGGGGGTGCTGGCCCGTTCGACGTAGCTCGCCTCGGCGAGCCGGCCGGAATCGGAGAGCGCCTGCCGCACGGCGGGAAAGGTGCGGCCGAGCTTGAGGATCGCGGCCGAATCGGTCTCCCTCAACCTCCTGGTCAGCTCCTCGACGGGAAGGGTTCCCGGCAGCACGGTGAGGATCTCGTCGCGCTCGACGAGGGGAGTGCCGAGCGCGGCGGAGGCCGCGCTGATCGAGGTGACGCCCGGGATCACCTCCGCCTCGAACCGGTCCTGCAACCGCTTGTGCATGTGCATGTACGAGCTGTAGAAGAGCGGGTCGCCCGCCGCCAGCAGCGCCACCGTCCGACCCGCCTCGAGATGCTTCGCCAACCGCTCCGCGGCCACCGCGTAGAACTCGTCGATCGCGCCCTGGTAGCCGCCCGGGTGATCGACCGTCTCGGTGGTGACCGGGTAGACCAGGTGTTCCTCGATCTGACCGTCCCGCATGTAGGGCTGCGCGACGGCGCGCGAGATGCTGCGGCCGTGCCTGGCGCTGTGGAACGCGATGACGTCGGCCTCGGCGATGATCCGGGCCGCCTTCACCGTCACCAGCTCCGGGTCGCCGGGGCCGAGCCCGATGCCCCACAGCTTGCCGGGGGTCACGCGATCCACCATCACTCCACCTCGCTGGCGATGGCGTTGAGCGCGGCCGCGGTGATCGCGCTGCCGCCGCGGCGGCCGCGGACGACCAGGTACTCGGAGCCGCCGCGGGCGATCAGCTCGTCCTTGGACTCGGCGGCGCCGATGAAGCCCACCGGTCCACCCACGATCGCCGCCGGGCGCGGTGCGCCCTGATCGATCATGTCGAGCAGGTGGAACAGCGCGGTCGGGGCGTTGCCGATCGCGACAACCGCGCCGTCGAGCTTGTCGCCCCACAGCTCGAGCGCGGCCGCGGATCGGGTGTTGCCCAGCTGCTCGGCGATCACCGGCACGCGCGGATCGGCCAGGGCGCAGAGCACCTCGTTGTTCGCGGGCAGGCGCTTGCGGGTGACCCCCGCGGCGACCATGGTCGCGTCACACAGGATCGGTGCGCCGGCCCGCAGCGCGGCACGGGCGGACTCGACGACGCCGGGGGTGAACGCGATGTCGTCGACCAGGTCGACCTGTCCCGACGCGTGGATCATCCGCACCACCACCTGCGATACGTCCGCCGGGAACCGGCCAAGGTCAGCCTCGGCCCTGATGGTGGCGAAGGACTGACGGTAGATCTCGGCGCCGTCGCGGATGTAGTCGGTCATGCGCCACACGATATGGGGTCAGCGCGGCCGTCGGTCCACCCGGTAGCCGTCGCCGGTGGCCACCACGTCGGCTACCTCCCCGCGGGGCCTGCCGCATTTGCGGTCGCAGCCCACCCAGTGCTGCCTGCCCTCCACCGGCAGCTCCCCGGCCGCCACTGCCGCGCCGAGGTCGCCGCGGACATCGGCAAGGGACTTGGCGCAGCCGGGGCTTCCCGTGCATGCGCTGACCTGCAGCCAGGGCGAGGCGGCGTCGAAGATCAGGCCCATCGGCGCGAGTACCCGCACGACCTGCTCCGCGGTCCATTCGTCGAGGTCGCACAGCAGCACCGATCGCCATGGCGTCACGACGAGGGGCTTGCCGACCGCGGCCAGGAACTCGGCGGTGCGCGCGGGGATCGCTCCCAGCGCGAGACCGGCGGCCAGAGTGACGCCACCGTCGCCGTGATCGAGCCAACCGATCGGCCCGGCCCCGTCGCCTGCCAGGTCGACGGGCTCCACCGTGGCCCGCAGGCCGAGACCGGCGAGGATCCGCTCGGGACCGCCGTCGATCTCGTGCAGCCGCCACTGCTCCCCGCGGATCTCCAGCAGGTGCCGGGCGGCCTCGAGCAGCACCGACACCCCGTCGGCCGCGGGGATCCGGGCGCCGGAGTCGCGGCCGGCCAGGACCAAGGTCACCTCGTCGGCGCCGACGGCGTGCAGCCCCAGGTCCGCGGACAGCCCCGAGACGTCGCCACGGCCGTCGTCGAGGGAGAACATCACCCGACCCGGCAGCTGCGCCAGCACCGGGTCGGCGCACAGGCCGCGGTCGAGTTCGCGCACCCAGTCGCGCACGTCGACCAGCCCACCGAGCCGCCCGGACAGGGGACTGGCGAGGATGTTGCGCACCCGTTCGTGGGTGGCCGAGGGCAGCAGGCCGATCTCGGCCAGCCGCTCGGCGAACCGGTCGGGGTCGGTGACCGCGCGTAGCTGCACATTGCCGCGCGAGGTCAGCTCCAGCTCACCCGCCGCGAGTTCGCGGGACGCCTCGGCCAGCGCCTGCAGCTGACCGGGTTCGAGGAACCCGCCGGGCAGCCGCACCCGGGCCAGCGCGCCGTCCGCCGCCTGGTGCACCTGGAGGGCTCCGGGGCAGGCGTCGGGGCGGGAACGGTCGGGGGTGTTCGGTTCAGCGGACATCGTCTCCAAGGTTACGTCCCGGCACCGGTAGCATCAGCGGCGCTTGCGGCAGCTCGAGAGGAAACCGGTGGGAATCCGGTGCGGTCGCGCCACTGTCACCCGACCGCCCGCTCTGCGGGCACCGGGGAGCCAGACCCTCCGCCGCTGCCGTTCCGAACCGATGGGGCGCGAAACCCCGAGGAGGCCTCACCGTGATCCTGCTGCTGTCGACGTCCGACACCGACCTGCTCAGCGCCCGTGCCAGCGGCGCGGAGTACCGCTGGGCGAACCCGTCCCGGCTCCTGGTGGACGACCTGCCCGGCCTGCTCGAGGGGGTAGAGCTGGTGGTGGTGCGCATCCTCGGTGGCCGCCGCGCCTGGGAGGACGGGCTCGACGCCGTCCTCGCCGCGGGCCTGCCGACGGTGGTGCTCGGCGGCGAGCTCGCCCCGGATGCCGAGCTGATGGAGCACTCGACGGTGCCGGGCGGCGTGTCCGCCGAGGCGCATTCGTACCTGGCCGAGGGCGGCCAGCAGAACCTGCTCCAGTTGCACCACTTCCTCACCGACACCGTGCTGCTCACCGGGTACGGGTTCGAGCCGCCTGCCCACACCCCCACCTGGGGTCACCTGGAGCGCGGCGCGGTCACGGAGATCGACGGCCCCACCATCGCGGTGCTCTACTACCGCGCCCAGCACCTGGCAGGCAACACCGAGTACGTCGAGGCGCTGTGCCGCGCGATCGAGGCCGCGGGCGCCAACGCGCTGCCCATCTTCTGCGCCTCGCTACGCACGGCCGAGCCGGAGCTGTTGACGACGCTCGGCACGGTCGACGCGATGGTCGTGACCGTCCTCGCGGCGGGCGGCACCAAGCCCGCGGGCGCATCGGCTGGCGAGGACGACGAGGCCTGGGATGTCACCGAACTGGCCGCGCTCGACGTGCCCATCCTGCAGGGCCTGTGCCTGACCAGCAGCCGCGAGGCCTGGGAGTCCAATGACGACGGCCTCTCGCCGATGGACGTGGCGACGCAGGTCGCGGTGCCCGAGTTCGACGGCCGGCTGATCACGGTTCCGTTCTCATTCAAGGAGATCGACGCCGACGGCCTCACCGCGTATGTGCCCGACCCCGAGCGGGCTGCCCGGGTCGCCGGCATCGCGGTGCGGCACGCCCGGCTGCGGCACATCCCCCTCGCGGAGAAGCGGATCGCGCTGATGCTCTCCGCCTATCCGACCAAGCACGCCCGTATCGGCAACGCCGTCGGCCTGGACACCCCGGCCAGCGCGATCGCGCTGCTCACCGAGATGCGCGCTGCCGGATACGACCTCGGGCCGCTCGACGGCGACGACGCGCTGCCCGGTCTGGCGGCAGGCGACGGCGACGCCCTGATCCATGCGCTCATCGCGGCGGGCGGGCAGGACCCGGACTGGCTGACGGCGGAGCAGCTCGAGGGCAACCCGATCCGCATCTCCGCTGCGCGGTACCGGCAGTGGTTCGCCACGCTGCCGCTGGACCTGCGCGAGGGCGTCGAGAAGCACTGGGGCGCCGCGCCGGGCGAGCTGTACGTGGACCGGTCGTCCGACCCCGACGGCGAGATCGTCATCGCCGCGATGCCGGTCGGCAACGTGGTCCTGATGGTGCAGCCGCCCCGCGGCTTCGGCGAGAATCCCGTTGCCATCTATCACGATCCGGATCTGCCGCCGAGCCACCACTACCTCGCCGCCTACCGTTGGCTGGCCGCCCGTCAGGACGAGGGCGGCTTCGGCGCGGACGCGGTGGTGCACCTGGGCAAGCACGGGAACCTGGAATGGCTGCCCGGCAAGACGCTCGGCATGTCCGCGTCCTGCGGCACCGACGCCGCGCTCGGTGAGCTGCCGCTGATCTACCCGTTCCTGGTGAACGATCCGGGCGAGGGCACCCAGGCCAAGCGCCGCGCCCACGCGACCCTGGTCGACCACCTGATCCCACCGATGGCCCGCGCCGAGAGCTACGGCGACATCTCGCGCCTCGAGCAGCTGCTCGACGAGCACTCCAACATCTCGGCGCTCGACCCGGCGAAGCTGCCCGCGATCCGCCAGCAGATCTGGACGCTGATGCGTGCGGCAAAGATGGACCACGACCTGGGCCTCGCGGAGCGCCCGGACGAGGACGTCTTCGACGACATGCTGCTGCACGTCGACGGCTGGCTGTGCGAGATCAAGGACGTGCAGATCCGCGACGGGCTGCACATCCTCGGCAAGGCACCCGAGGGCGACGCTGAGGTCGAGCTGGTGCTCGCGATCCTGCGGGCCCGGCAGATGTGGGGCGGCGAACGCACCGTCCCCGGCCTGCGCGAGGCGTTGGGGCTCAGCGAGGACGGCGACGAGGTCCGTACCCGGGTCGATGCGATCGAGGAGATCGCGCACCGGCTTGTCGCGGACCTGCAGGCCGCGGACTGGGCCCCGGCCGCCGCGGCACGGATCGGCGCCGACCACGGCGAACAGGTGGTGGCCGTACTGGAGTTCGCGGCGGCGGAGGTGGTGCCTCGGCTGCGGCAGACCGCAGGCGAGATCGCCCAGGTGCTGCGCGCCCTCGACGGCCGGTTCATCGCAGCCGGGCCCAGCGGGTCGCCGCTGCGCGGTCTGGTCAATGTGCTGCCCACCGGCCGCAACTTCTACTCGGTGGATCCGAAGGCGGTGCCGTCGCGGCTGGCCTGGGAGACCGGTCAGGCGATGGCCGAGTCGCTGCTTGCTCGCTACCTGGCCGATCACGGCGAGTACCCGCGCTCCGTCGGGCTGTCCGTGTGGGGCACCTCCGCGATGCGCACCTCCGGCGACGACATCGCGGAAGTCTTTGCCCTGCTGGGTGTCCGGCCGGTGTGGGACGAGGCGTCGCGCCGTGTCACCAGCCTGGAGGTCATCTCGCTGGAGGAGCTGGGCAGGCCCCGCGTGGATGTGACCGTCCGGATCAGCGGCTTCTTCCGGGATGCCTTCCCGCACGTGCTGGCGCTGCTCGACGACGCGGTCCGGATGGTCGCGGCCGTGGACGAGCCCGCCGAGAGCAACTACATCCGCGCCCATGCGCAGGCGGACCTGGCCGAGCACGGTGACGACCGCCGGGCGACCACCCGCATCTTCGGGTCCAAGCCGGGCACCTACGGCGCGGGACTGCTGCAGCTGATCGACTCGAAGAGCTGGCGCAACGACGCCGACCTCGCCGAGGTGTACACGACCTGGGGCGGCTACGCCTACGGCCGAGGCCTCGACGGCGCGCCCGCCTCCGACGACATGCGCACCGCCTACCGGCGAATCGCGGTGGCAGCCAAGAACACCGACACCCGCGAGCACGACATCGCCGACTCCGACGACTACTTCCAGTACCACGGCGGAATGGTCGCCACCGTCCGCGCGCTGACCGGGAAGTCGCCGGAGGCCTACATCGGCGACAGCACCCGCCCCGAGGCGGTCCGCACCCGCACGTTGTCGGAGGAGACCGCCCGGGTGTTCCGCGCGCGGGTGGTCAACCCACGCTGGCTCGAGGCGATGCGCAGGCACGGCTACAAGGGCGCCTTCGAGATGGCCGCGACCGTCGACTACCTGTTCGGGTACGACGCCACGACCAACGTCGTCGCGGACTGGATGTACGAGAAGCTTGCCGAGACCTACGTGCTGGACGAGCAGAATCGCAAGTTCATGACCGAGTCCAATCCCTGGGCCCTGCACGGGATCGCGGAGCGGCTGCTCGAGGCCGCCGAGCGCGACATGTGGGAGCAGCCGGAGCAGCAGACGCTGGACGGGCTGCGACAGGTCTACCTGGAGACCGAAGGTGAGCTCGAGGGGGAGTAATCGGGCCGGTTGCCCCCTAGGCTGATGCGCATGAGCCCCACGCTGAGCGAGATCGGTGCCACCAAGTACGTCCTGCTGACCACCTTCCGCAAGGACGGCTCAGCGGTCCCGACCCCGCTGTGGGCTGCGCTCGACGGCGACCGCCTGCTGCTGTGGACGGTCACCGACTCATGGAAGGTCAAGCGGATCCGTCGGAACCCGCAGGTGACGGTCGCGGCCTGCGATGTGCGCGGCAATCAAAAGGGTGACGCGGTCGAGGCGACCGCGGTGGTGCTCGACGACGCCGGGACGGAGCACGCCCGCGAGGTCATCACCCGCAAGTACGGGATCCTCGGCTGGATCACGGTCAAGGGCAGCCTGCTGCGCCGCGGCAAGACCGGCACGATCGGCCTGGCCGTCACCACACCCTGACGGCCTGTACCCGGCCGGTGCGCCGGGAGGGCGGCTGGGGCTCGTGAACGGACCGTCGAGCCCCACCCGTCGGGACGGTCCGTTCAGGCCAGTTGCCGGAGCGGCTACGAACCGAGGCTTCCGGAGCCGCCTACACTGCCGGAGCTGCCGTTGGAGCTGCCCGCACTGCCCGAGTTACTGCCGTTGCCGTCGGAGCTTCCGACACCGGGGATCTCGCGCGACTGGTACGTGATGATCACGGTCGGCAGTGCTCCCGGATTGGCCAACCCCTGACTGCCCCCGACTGGGACGAGGAACGATCCGCCGCCGCCGCCGGTCGTTCCGCCGCCGCCGCCGTAGAGGCCGCCGCCGCCGCCGTCGCCGAGCGCGCCCCCGAATCCGCCTTGACCGAAGCCACCCGCGCTACCCCCGAAACCCGCCGCACCACCGGCCGACTGGGTCCCGGCCTGGCCGCCCGCCGCACCGGGAGCGGAGACCGCCGCGTCGCCACCCGCTCCTGCGACACCGCCTGCACCGCCACCGGGCGCCACGACGAGACGAGACGCCAGCGCGACTTCCCGTCCGTTGTGCACGGACTTCGTTGCCACAGAGGAGAAACCGCCACCCCGGTTGAGGCCGGCCCCTCCGTCGACACCGGAGCGAATGTAGAGGGTCTGACCGGGAGTCACCGTGAGATCGGTGACGACCAGGCCACCGCGACCACCCTGCGCGCCTGCTCCTCTGCCCCCGATCGCCGACACATTCACAGACCACACATCACCCGGAATCGACAGGACGTACTCGTCCGCGAGTCCCGCGTCGTATGTGCACGTGGTGAGTGCCGGCGTGGTCGAGCACCCGACGGTCACTGCCGATGCCGTGCCCGCACCGAACACGACGGCCGCCGCGGATGCCGCCGTCAATCCGACGACAGCGGTGAGCCCCATCGCCCGACGAGCCCGCACCGCACCGTGTCGCCTACCCCGATCGATCATCAAACGTACCTCGCTGAATCGTTCCGATCCGGAGGCGGATGCCTCCGGATGGGGAAGCATGGCACGTCGAGAACGACCGCATGAGGGGAATGAGTAAGCGAATCACGCTACGTTTCCCTAGCTAGTCTTCGTTGAACCCGCGGAGCCGATTCAGTTCGCGCCGTTCACGTTTGGTCGGTCGGCCGGTTCCCCGATCACGCTCGGGCACCGCTAGCAGGACCTCGCGCGGCGGCGGAGGCGGCGTGCGGTCGATCAGGCACAGCGCTGCCTCCGCGGCACCGACGCGCTTCTTGATCGCCCGCGCCACCACCACGATCCGCTCGACACCGCCCGCACGAATCCGGATCTCGTCATCGGCACGAATCGGCTGAGCGGGTTTGGCCGAGATCCCGTTGACGCGAACATGGCCGGACCGGCACGCGGCCGCCGCGGCCGACCGGGTCTTGAACAGGCGAACCGACCAGGTCCAGCTATCCAACCGGACACTCGTGGTTTCTTCGGCGGACACGATATCCAGGATACTTCGCCGCTCTGGCACGGTGGTCAACGGCGACTGAGCCAGGCCAGCCGCACTGGCGGCAAGAATTCACCGACCTCCGCCCGCTCCCACCAGGCGCCGGTCGCTCGGCGCTCTGCGCGGGTCGTGAAGCGGTATCTGTACAGGGTTGCGCGGATGAAAACCGGCGGCGCAGCGGGGAACGGATTGCGGCGAAGCAGTTTCAGCGTCGCGGGATCGTTCTCGAGCAGCTTCGCGATGAACGCGGCGAACCACGCCCGCGCGTAGCTCGGAGAGATCGCAGCGAACCACATGAGCCAGTCGAGCCGTAGGTGATATGGCGCGAACTGGCCTGGCCGCCTGCGGACATCACCAGGTTTGCCTTTGAACTCGTACTCCTCCCAGATCGTGTCGGGCGTGAGGTGCTCATCGACAGTCCCCTCGACGATGACCTCATGTCGCAGCCGCGTCACGTGTCCGAATGCACCGTAGGTGTTGACCAGATGCCAGGGGTTGAACGAGGCGTTCATCAGCTGCCGGTGAGAGATCAGGTTCCGCACCGGCCAGTAGCTCAGCACGAGGACGAGCGCGGTCACCGCGAACACCGTCCCCACGTATGCCGGTGGTGTCGAACCGGATTCGGCCGGAATCGCGAGTACACCCGCAAAGAACCGGTCCGGGAGCACGGAGACGGCCAGCACGATCGCCATCCAGTTCAGCCAGGAGAAATTGCCGCTGGCGACCAACCAGAGCTGGGTGACGATCATGATCCCAGCCGCGATGCCGGCAATCGGCTGTGGAGCGAACAAACCGAACGGCACGATCAGCTGGGTGATGTGGTTTCCCGCGACCTCCACCCGGTGCAGGACCCGGGGGAGCCGGTGGAAGTGCCAGCTCAGCGGTCCTGGCATCGGCTGCGTCTCATGGTGGTAGTACAGACAGGTCAGATCGCGCCAACAACTGTCGCCGCGCATCTTGATCAGGCCTGCTCCGAACTCGAGCCGGAACAAGAGCCAGCGGAGCAGCAGCAGGATCGCCCACGGCGAGGCGGTATCGGCGTTTCCGGCAAAGACCGCCAGGAAGCCGGTCTCTAGTAGCAGCGATTCCCATCCGAAGGCGTACCAGGTCTGCCCCACGTTGACGATGGACAGGTAGAGCACCCACAGCGTGAGCCACACCAGCATGCATGCCGGAAGTGGCAGTCGGTCGGTCAGCCCGACCAGCGTGACAGCGGAGAGCGCGACGCCGGTCCAGGCAAGCGCGGCGAAGTACCGGTCCGAATAGTGCAAATGGAACAGGCTCGGATGACGGCGGAAGGAGGCATTCCGCAGGAACAGGGAAATCGGCAGCAGCCCGTCGCTCCCCAGCAGTGGCCGGAACTGGTTCACCGCGGACAAGAAGGCAACGAGGTAGATGGCGGCAAGCCCCTCCTTGAAGAGCAACCGCCCGAGTGAATAGCCCTCCGCAACGAACCAATCCATGTCCGTCACCTCACGACGACGGGACCTTCACCACTTTGCATGCCGAATCTGCCTACCGAATCGGACGTTACTCCTCGATACGACGGTCAGGGTCACCGAAGCGAGGGGTTGAGGAGCACACGCCGGTCGAGGACGAGCCGCACATTCGGCGCGGCTCGTCCTCGACCGGTGTTCACTCGTCAGTCCCGACGCAGCGGATCAGGATCCGCTGCTACCGAAGGAGTCGCAGAACGAGCCACAGCCGTCGCCGAGTCCGGGAATCAGGCCGGCGCCGAGGGTGAAGGTGAAGCCGACAACAGGCGCGGTGCCCGCCTTCGCGAGTCCCTTTTCACCACCGGCAGGCACCAGGAACGACCCACCGCCGCCACTGCCGCCCGCAGCGCCGCCGCCACCACCGTAGTAGCCGCCGCCGCCACCACCACCGGTACCGAACGCGGCGCCGCCGATGCCGAGAACACCCGGCTGACCGGGGTTCGAGTCGACCCCACCCGCGCCGCCGGCAGCGTCGGTACCCACCTTGCCGCCCTTGACGCCGGCGGCCGATTCACCCGCGTTGCCGCCCGCTCCGGCAGAGCTGGCCGCTCCGCCGCCCGGAGCGACGAGAATACGGGAGTTCATGGCACCGACCGGGTCGGTCTTGATGGACTTGGTCGACACGCTGGAGAAGCCGCCACCCTTGTTGGTGCCGTCGCCTCCGTCGACTCCGATCCTGATGTACAGCGTCTGCCCGGGGGTCACCGGTACGTCGGCGGCGACCTTACCGCCGAGACCGCCGGCTCCGGTGTACTGAGAGCTCCCGCCAGCACCGCCGATCGCGGTGACGCGCATCTTGGTGACACCTGCGGGGACGACCAGGGACTGCTCGTCCGGTGTGACGGTGTAGCCACAGGTCACGAAGGGGCCCGACTGCGCACATCCCGCGGCAGCGTTCTCAGCGGAAGCGGTCCCCGCACCAGCGGCAGCCGCAGCCACGGTCAGTCCGAGCGCGGCAGTGATTCCCATTGCACGCCGTGCCCGCGCCGAACCGGTGCGCTCAATCCGCATCGACTGCCTCGCACGTATTCCCATCAACCAACCTCACAGTGTTGCCTCGATCCGGAGACGGATGCCACCGGCGGATGGAAGCATGCCACGCAATCCTGGGTCACAGGAGGGTATCGACTGGATTTCAGCAGATCACTTCACTCGAGGGGGTCCAGGTACAGCCAGCGCCCGTCCTCGCGCACGAACCGACTGTGCTCGCGGAGCGAGTCCCGCTGCCCGGAGTGCACGTAATGTGCCTCGAACTCCACCGTGCCCTCGGTATCCAGGAGCCCGCCGCCCGTGTGGCCGAGAATGTCGAGCCGGGTCCAGCGCTGATCGGGGTCGAGGGTCAGCCGCGCCGGCCGGGTACTCGGGTGCCAGGTCCGTCGAAGATAGTCGGCGTCGCCGACGGCGAATGCGCTGTACCTGGACCGCATCAGCTGCTCCGCGGTCGGCGCCTCCGCGGCACCGGAATGGAACCGCCCGCAGCATCGCTCGTAGGTCTCACCGCTCAGGCAGGGGCAGCGGGTCATCACTGAGCCTGGCTCACGGACGACATGTGGAAGTCGGGGATCCGCAGCGGCGGCATCGCGGTTCGGGTGAACCAGTCCTTCCACTCGCGCGGGAGGGTGCTCTCGGTGGCCCCGACCTCCGAGACCCGCCGCAGCAGGTCGAGCGGACTCTCGTTGAAACGGAAGTTGTTGACGGCGCCGGTGACCGCCCCGTCCTCGACCAGATATACCCCGTCCCTGGTGAGGCCGGTGAGCAACAGCGTGGCCGGGTCCACCTCGCGGATATACCAGAGCGTGGTCAGCAGCAGCCCGCGCTCGGTCCGGGCGACCATCTCGTCGATGGTCGCCGCACCGCCGCCGGTGAGGAGCAGGTTGTCGCCGGGCACGGCCACCGCGGCCCCGAACTCCTGCGCCGCGTGGCGGGGGTAGGCGAGCGCGTTGACGGTACCGTCACGGACCCAGTCGACCCGATCGACATCCATGCCGTTGTCGAAGAGGGAGAGGGAGTCGCTCGATGTCGTCGTCGCCACGAAGGGCGCGTATTCGAGCCCTGGTGCGCGGGGGTCCGAGCGCAGGGTGAGCGGGAAGTCGCCGAGCCGCTCGCCGACCCGGGTACCACCCGCCTTCGACAGCGCGGTGTGACCCTCCTCCGCGCCGCGGCCCTCCATCGTCCACATCAGGTAGATCATCAGGTCGGCCACCGCGGAGGGCGGCAGCAAGGTCTCGTAGCGACCCGCGGGCAGGTCGACCGTGCGCTTGGCCCAGTCCAGCCTGGTGGTCAGCTGGGCCAGCAGGCTCGGCACCGATACGTCCGCGAAGTCGGCAGTGCCCGCGCCCACCCACGCGCTGGCGTCACCGCGCTTGCCGTTGATCTCCACCGAGCCGGTCGGCTGGGTGAAACGCCTGCGCACCCCGCTGGAGGTGCCCAGCCAGGTGGTGTGGAGTTGATGGTGCGCAAACCCGTACAGCCGGTCGGCGCCGTCGAACCCGTCGGCGAGATCACCCGCCAGTCGGCCGAACACGTCGATACCGGTCGACGCCGCGGCCGCGGACCAGTCCGGGGCGGGACCGCAGGCATCCGGCATGAGGTCCATCGCGTCCTCGGCGGGCGGGGCGGTCCGCGCCGCCTCCTCGCTCGCCCGCACGACGTCCGGGATCTGCTGCGGGTCGACGGTGCTGGAGCTCACCGTCCCCACGTGCGCACCGTCGGCATCGCGGACGATCGAGATGACGGTCCAGTTTCGCGAGGTCGACACGCCGTTCGTGGTCATTGAATTGCCGGCCCAGCGCAGCGACGCCTCACTGGCATCGGTGACCAACACCATCGATTCGTCCACCGTGCGTAGCGCGAGGGCCCGCTCGATCACGTCCTGCGCCTCGATCATCATCGACCACCCTCCACCTGCGTGTTGAGCACGTTCACACCGCGGAACAGCGCGGAGGGACAACCATGGCTGACCGCCGCCACCTGACCCGGCTGGGCCTTCCCGCAGTTGAAGGCGCCGCCCAGCTGCCAGGTGGATGTGCCGCCGACGGCCTCCATCGAACCCCAGAAGTCGGTCGTGGTGGCCTGGTACGCCACATCCCGGAGCTGCCCGTCGAGAACGCCGTTCCGGATCCGGAAAAACCGCTGACCGGTGAACTGGAAGTTGTACCGCTGCATGTCGATCGACCAGCTCTTGTCACCGACCACGTAGATACCGTCCTCGACCCGGCTGATGAGATCCGCGGTCGAGGTGTCGCGCTCGGGGTCCGGCTGCAGTGACACATTCGCCATCCGCTGGATCGGGACGTGGTGGGGCGAGTCCGCATAGGAGCATCCGTTGGACCGGTCCAGGCCCAGGCGCGGGGCGAAAACCCGGTCGAGCTGATAGCCGACGAGGGTGCCGCCGCGCACCAGATCCCAGCGCTGCGAACCGACGCCGTCGTCGTCGTACCCGATGCTGGCGAGCCCGTGCTCCTCGGTGCGATCGGCGGTCACGTGCATGATCTCGGTCCCGTATCGCAGCGTGCCGAGCTGGTCCGGGGTCGCGAACGAGGTACCCGCGTAGGCCGCCTCGTAGCCGATGGCGCGGTCGTACTCGGTTGCGTGGCCGATGGATTCGTGAATGGTCAGCCACAGGTTGGTCGGGTCGATGACCAGGTCCGTCGGGCCCGCCGTCACCGACGGCGCCTTGGCCTTCTCGGCAAGCCATTCCGGGATCCGTGCGAGTTCCGTTGTCCAGTCCCAGGAACCCGGCCCGACTCCGGCGCCCAGATACTCCCACCCACGCCCGACCGGGGGCGCGAGGGTCCGCATGGTCTCGAAGCTGCCCGCCGACTGATCGACGGCGGTCGCCTCCAACTGCGGATGCAGACGGACCCGCTGCTGGGTGATGGTCGACCCGGCCAGGTCTGCGTAGAAGGTCTGTTCCTTGACCTGCATCACGCTCGCCGTGACGTGGTCCACGCCGTCGGCGGAGGACAGCCGCGCCGAGTAGTCGCCGAGCAGCTCGATCTTCTCGGCCGTCGGGACCTCGAACGGGTCGACCTCGTAGCCGGAAACCCAGACCGCATCCGGATATACGGGCTCCGGGGCCAACTCGACCCGTTCCCGGTTCAGCGCCCGCAGCGCCCTGGCCACCTCGACCGCCTGCGCCGCGGTGCGGGCCGCGGCGTCGGGGGTCAGCTCCGCGTGCGAGGCGAATCCCCAGGTCCCGTCGACCACCACTCGCACCGCCACACCGAGTTCCGCGCCGTCGACCGCGGACTGCACGGCACCGTCCCGCAGTCGTATCGACTGGGTCAGCAGCCGGTGCACCCGCAGATCGGCGTGGGTGGCGCCCGCGGTCCGGGCGGCGGACAACGCGGCGTCCGCGAGGGCGCGCAGCGGCAGGGCGAGGAAGTCGGGGTCGACGTCGCGGGTGGCGGTCACGGGTCACACGCTACCTACTGGGCGAACTGCTGCCAGCCCAGCCGGATGACCATCACCACGACCACCACCAACAGCACGATCCGAATGAAGCCCGCGCCCTTGGCAAGTGCCATCCTGGCGCCGAGTACCGCGCCGAGCACGTTGCACGCCGCCATGGCGAGTCCCAGGGTCCACCACACGTTCCCGGTGGCCGCGAAGAAGATGAGGGCGCCGAGGTTGGAGCCGAGGTTGATCACCTTCGCCATCGCGGCGCTGCGCACGAACTCCGTTCCCAGCATCACCGCGAAGGTGACGATCAGGAACGTGCCGGTGCCGGGGCCGAGGAGCCCGTCGTAGAACCCGATCACGCCGCCCGCGACCAGCACCGTCGTCCACACCCGCACCGGACTTGGCTGGTGATGGGCGAGCGTCGTGCCCAGTGTCGGTCGCATCGTGACGAACACCGCGATCGCGACCAGCAACACCATGACGATCGGGATGAACAGCGCCTTGTCGATCAGCGACACGGCGGCCGCCCCGAGCCCGGCGAACACCGCGGCCAGCACGGCGGCCGGGATCATCAGCCGCCACTGCATGGCGACCTTCCTGCTGAAGGTGAACACCGCGGCGGCGGTGCCGTTGACGGAGGTCAGCTTGTTCGTCGCCAACGCCATCTGCGGGCTCAGCTGAGGCATGGTGATCAGGATCGCCGGGAGCAGGATCAGGCCACCCCCGCCGACCACCGCATCGACCCAGCCGGCCGCGGTGGCCGCCACCATCAACACACCCCAGTCGAACCACGCCATGGGTCAGACCCAATCACAAGACCGGCCGAGGCCCGCAACTCCTAGGCTGTGATCATGCGGAGGTTCAGCCTGTGGCTGCGGGGCAAGCCGTTCGTCGCCGACTCGATGCTCGCGACGATCCTGTTCGTGCTCGAAGGCCTGTCGGCACCGAACAGCCAGGCCCCGTGGCTGTTCGTGCTGCTCGGCCTGGCGCTGTGCACACCGATCGCCTTTCGCCGTCGCCATCCCGTGCTTGCCGCGGCAGCCCTCCTCGGTCTCTCGATCCTGACCACCGTGATCAGCAGCTGGATCGGCGACGAGGCGGTCGCGCATGTGGGCCAGATCGGTCTGGCCGTGATGCTCTACACGCTCGTCGCCTACGTCGGCAGGAGGCCGGCGGCGCTCTATCTCGTCGGGCTCGCCGTCGACTCGGCGCTGGCGATCTGGCTCCTGCACCAGGACTTCTGGACCACCGCGGCTTTCGTCTCGCTGTTCTATGCGCTGTCCTGGATCACGGCGGAGTTCCTCGGTGCACGACGGCTGTACGACGAGGAGGTGGCGGCGCGACTGGCGGTCGCCGAGTACGACCGGGACCGACGGGCCGAGGAGGCGGTCGCGGGGGAGCGAACCCGCATCGCACGCGAGTTGCACGACGTGGTCGCACACGCGGTGAGCGTCATGGTGGTGCAGGCGGACGGCGCCTCATATGCCATGCGGCGCAACCCCGACGCCGCCGAGCGAGCACTGGGCAATATCGCGAGCACCGGCAGGCAGGCGCTCGCCGAGCTGCGTCGCACGGTCGCGCTGCTACGCACCGAACAGACCCCCGCCGAGATGCCACAGCACGGGACGGCGGGAGTGGCAAAGGTCGTCGACATGATGCGCGACGCGGGCCTGCGCGTCGAGCTCGAGATGACGGGGGAGCTCGACGACATCAGGCCAGCGCTCAGCCTCGGCATCCACCGCGTCGTGCAGGAGTCGCTGACGAACGTGCTGCGGCACGCGGGCAGCTCACCGCGGGCACGGGTCCGGGTGCGCAGGCGCGACGAGGACGTGCTGGTGGAGATCACGGACAACGGCCGGGGGTCGAGTCAGTTCACCCAGGGCTCGGGGAACGGGCTGGTGGGGATGCGGGAAAGGGTGGCCGTCCTCCAGGGCAACCTCGAGACCGGCCGGGAGCCGGACGGGAGTTGGCGGGTTCGGGCGGAATTGCCTCTGCACCCGGAGGATTAGGCGTTTCAGGCGGCGTGGAACGCGCGGCGACCGGGGGTTGCCAGGCACCTGAACAAACGTCTACGTTACTCAGCGGTACTGAGAGACCTGGATCACTTCCGTCGCCAAGAGTGGGGGTGGCCCCATCAGACGACTAAGGGGATCCGAATTGTCCGTGACAACCGGGGCTAGACGTTGGCTATTGGCTGCGAGCGCGCTCGCCGCCGCCGTGGGTTTCGCGTCGCCCGCGGCCGCAGCCCCATCCCAGCCGCTCGAGTACGTGAACCTCGGCGACAGCTTCAGCGCCGGATCCGGGGTGGCCCCGATGGCCCCGACCCAGGTCTCGCAGTGCTGGCAGTCCGAGCAGAACTTCTCCCACCTCATCGCCCAGCAGCACGGCTACCGGCTCACCGACGTCAGCTGCGGCGGCGCGAAGACGCAAGACTTCTACGCTCCGCAGTACAACGGGACCCGCGCCCAGTTCGATGCGCTGACACCGACGACCGAGCTGGTCACCCTGATGATCGGTGGCAACAACAACAGCACCTTCGCGGGGGCGATGGCATCCTGCATCGGCGCCATGGTCTCCAATCCGGGTGCGCAGGCGCCGTGCCGGGCGCAGTACGGCGCGAGCCTCGCCGCCCCCATCGAGGCCCAGACGTATCCCGCGCTGGTGAAGGCGCTCGGCGACATCCACGAGAAGTCCCCGCGCGCCCAGGTCATCATCGCCGGCTACCCGTGGCTGGTGCCCGCCGGCGGCAGCTGCTTCCCGCAGCTGCCCCTCGCCCCGGGCGACGTCCAGTACCTGCGTGACCTCCAGGCCTCGCTCAATGACGCGGTCCGGCGCGCGGCCCAGGAGACGGACACCACCTTCGTGGACATGTCACAGGTGTCGGAGGGGCGCGACGGCTGCCAGCCCGTCGGGCAGCGCTGGATCGAGCCGATGCTGAATGCGACCCAGCCGGTCCCGGTGCACCCGAACGCCGACGGCGAGCGGGCGCTCGCGACCGAGATCATGAAAGCGATCGACGTGGCATAGCCGCCATCACGACATTCCATACGCGGTCTCGGCGATCGCGGTCCGGTGCATGACCACCAGACCGCGATCGCCGAGTTCGTTGACCGGAACTGTCACGACACGACTGCCCACCGTCGGTGGCACAAACCATTACATGCGACTACGTTACTCAATGGCTTTGAAGAGATCCGGATCACTTCCGCGGAAAGGGTGGGGGGTGGCCCTCATCAATCGACTAAGGGGAACGAAATGTCCGTGACAATGGCGGCCAGACGTTGGCTTCTGGTGGCGAGCACGCTGGCCGCAGCTGTAAGTTTTGCATCGCCCGCGGCCGCGGCCCCATCGCAGCCGCTCGAGTACGTGAACCTCGGTGACAGCTTCAGCGCGGGCGCAGGCGTGTTCCCGGTCGCCACCACTCAGGCCTTGCCGTGCATGCAGTCCGAGCAGAACTTCTCCCACCTCATCGCGCAGCAGCGCGGCTACCGGCTCACCGACGTCAGCTGTGGCGGCGCCAAGACGGAGAACTTCTACGTCCCGCATTACCCCGGCACCCGCCCCCAGTTGGAGGCGCTGACACCGGCGACCGAGTTGGTGACGTTGATGATCGGCGGCAACGACAACAACACCTTCATGGGCGCGATCGCGTCCTGCGTCGCCGCGACAGTCGCCCATCCCGGCGCGCCGGATCCCTGCCGGGCGCAGTACGGGGCGAGCCTCACCGAGCCGATCGAGGCGAGAACGTATCCCGCGCTGGTGAAGGCGCTCGGCGATATCCATGACAAGTCCCCGCGGGCCCAGGTCATCATCGCCGGCTACCCGTGGCTCGTGCCCGCCAGCGGCAGCTGCCAGCCGCAGTGGCCCATCGCCCCGGGCGACGTCGAGTACATTCGCGACCTCGAGGCCAAGGTCAACGACGCGGTCCGGCGGGCGGCCGAGGCGACGGATACGACCTTTGTGGACATGGCACAGGTGTCGGAGGGGCGCGACGGCTGCCAGTCGGTCGAGCAGCGGTGGGTCGAGCCGTTGCTGAACACGGCACAGCCGGCTCCTGCTCACCCGAACGCAGAAGGAGAGCGAGCGCTCGCGACAGAGATCCTGAAGGCGATCGGCAAAGGTTAGGCACGCCACGCACAAGGCAATGAAGGCCGATTCGCCGCCGTCGCCCATAACCTGCGGCGGCGGCGATACGCTGGAGCGCGCAGACCGGCTAGAGGCGACTGGCGGCGAACTGTGCAGCCTCGATGGTCGTCCCGTTCACGGGATACAACGCGTGCAAGACGTTGGGGCGACCGAGTGGGGAACCATCGCAGATGTTGTCGCCGGGAGCGCACAGATCGATTGCCTTGGGACCGAACAGTGGCCCGATAACGATCGGGGGATTGCCCGCGTCGCGCATGAATCGATCCGAGGGCTTTCCGAAAAGGGCGACGGCTGCGACGTGGCCGGCCACATCCGGCGACAACGGCCCGGGTAAGGCTGGCTCAGCAGATGATCCGGCGGGATCTCCGGCCGCAGTGACAAACCCGGCAACGGCCGCGCCCTGTGAATAGCCCCCGACCACGATCCTCGTATTGGGGCAGCTTGCCGCCATGTACTGAATCCGAGAATGCATGTCCCACATCCCTTCGACGAAGGTGCGGAAGAACGCTTGTCGGTCGTCGAAATTGCTGCTGGCGCGGTAATTGACGGCGTACACCCCGATCGATCGCGCGCCCGCGAACAAGCGCAGCGATTCGATGAATGAGAGCCCCGTCGTGCCCACACCATCCTCTTGGCCGGTACCCCGGGCGAACACCACCTCGACATCGGCGCAGGGCTGGGCTGACGCTGGCGGGGGCTCGAAGGTAACGCAGAGCAGCGCTGCAGGAATCACCATCCCGGCGCAGAGGAATCGAGCGAGCGTGCGAGCCCCCATGGGCCAACATTACATTCGGGGACGCCTCGACGACATGCTTCCTCAAGGCAGTCGGCGAGCGGTTCGTACTGCGAACCTGTCGGACCCCGGCGGTAGAATTCGAACATGAGTTCGATCGATAGGATCGGGGCGACGGGGCAGATGCAGGGTCACCTGTCCGCGATCGCCGACGCCGTCGAGGGACTGTGCGACAGCGACCTGACCGGGCTCTCCGACGACGAGCTGACCGACACCATGCGCCGGTTGGAGAAAACGCTGCGCCGGGCGTCGGTGGTTGGTCACAACCTGATCGTCGAGACCGTCGAACGTTCCCTACCCGGCAAGCTCGGCCACAAATCCCTCAACAAGCTGCTCATCGGGGTGCTGCGGATCTCCGCGGCCGACGCCTCCGTGCGGGTCACCGCAGCCAAAGCCCTCGGCACCTGGCATGCGCTGTCCGGTCAGTCAATTCCCGCGGACCTGCCCGAAACCGCTGCCGCGCAACGCGACGGCGACATCGGCGCCGATCACGCCCGCGCGATACGCGAGGCCATCCGCAAGATCCCCCACGCAGTCAGCAGTTCCGACGTCACCGCCGCGGAGCAGATCCTCGCCGAGCTGGCGCGCTCGGCAACACCGGAGGACGTCGAGAAGGCCGGACACACTCTGCTCGCGCACCTGAACCCGGACGGCAACCTCACCGACGAGAGAGACCGCAAGCGACTGCGGGGGATCCGCCTCGGCCGCCAAGTCCAGAACCTCATGACCCCGATCTCCGGTCACCTCGACCCCGAGACCCGCGCATTGCTCGACCCGATCTTGGCGAAGTGGGCGCGGCCCGGGATGAACAATCCCGACGACCCCGAATCACCCACCGGCGCCGCCGAACACCCTGGTGTCGACCGCGACCAGCTCGCCGCCGCCGCGGGCCGCGACACCCGCACCGCCCCGCAACGCAACCACGACGCATTCAAGGAAGCACTGCGCGCACTCCTCGCATCCGGCATCCTCGGCTCCCATCGCGGCCTGCCGGTAACCGCGATCATCACCATGACCCTCGATCGACTCGAGCACGCCACCGGCGTCGCCACCACCGCGTCCGGCGGGACCCTCCCGATTCGAGACGCACTGACGATGGCCCAACGGTCACACCCAGTGCTGGTGCTCTTCGACCACAACGGCAGACCACTGCACCTCGGACGTTCGAAACGCCTCGCCACCGCCGACCAACGACTCGCATTGATCGCCGCCGACGGTGGCTGCACCCGGCCCGGCTGCGACGCCCCCGCCACCATGACCGCCGTCCACCACATCCACGACTGGTCCAAGGGCGGCGCCACCGACATCGACGCACTCACCCTCGGCTGCGACGGCTGCCACGCCCTCATCCACGACGGCCCCGGCGGCTGGCACACCCGCACCGCACCCGAAGGCACCGAATACGCCGGACACACCGAATGGATCCCGCCACCGCACATCGACCCCGACCGAAAACCCCGCGTCAACCACCGCCACCACCCGAAAGTGATCCTCGAGCGCGCCCGACGAAAAGCCAACGCCCACAAATATGCCGACACGATGTCAAGGCGTGAGCAACCGCAGCGGCCGACGGGAAGCGACGGAGCGGACGAGATCCCGTAGGGGGATAGGGTGGCGCCATGGCCATCACCGTGCTCCTCGTCGACGATCAAGAGTTGATGCGCATGGGCCTCAAGATGGTGCTCGAGGCGCACGAGGACATCGTGGTGCTGGGGGAGGCGGGGGACGGGGCCGCCGCAGTCAACGCCACGCGGGACCTCAAACCCGACGTGGTTCTCATGGACGTGCGGATGCCGATCGTCGACGGCGTGGCGGCCACCACGCAGATCGTCGAATCCGGCTGCTCCAGCAAGGTATTGGTGATGACGACCTTCGACCTCGACGAGCACGCCCTCGGCGCGCTGCGGGCGGGGGCGAGCGGATTCCTGCTCAAGGACACCCCGCCCGAGGACCTGGTCTCGGCGATCAGGAGCGTGGCGGCCGGCGACGCGGTGGTCTCACCCAAGGTGACCCGGCGACTGCTGTCGCGGTTCATCGGCGACGACCCGGCCCCGACCCGGACGCCCGAGGTCCTCGACGACCTGACCGAACGCGAGCTCGAGGTGCTCCGTCATCTGGCGACCGGACTGTCGAACGCGGAGATCGCGCAGCAGCTCTATCTCTCCGAGGCGACCATCAAGACCCACGTGGGCAAGATCCTGACCAAGCTCGGCCTCCGCGACCGCGTGCAGGCGGTCGTGTTGGCCTACGAGACCGGGCTGGTGACGCCCGGCTCGTAGGTCGACACGGGGCTAGGCGGTGAAGCTGCCCACGGTCGGAAGCGCGACGCAGGTCTTGCCCGACTGGTAGGTGACGTCGCCATAGAGCGCGGCGAACACGGTCCCGGCGCCGGTTGCCACGGTCTTCGACATCGTCGGCACCCCGAGCAGCACGTCGTCGAGCGGCTCGATGCCGCCCTTGAAGGTGTCGGCATTGAACCAGACCACATTGAGACCGGACTGCTTCGGGAAGTCGACGTGGGCGGGCAACGCCTGGAACCGCAACTGCCCTCGCTCGATGAAGGGCGGCAGGGGGAAGTTGGGACCTGCCTGCGCGGAAGCGACCGTGACGGTCACCGGGGTCTCGCCGACCCCGCAGCCGAGAGTCGGTGCGGGATACATGAAGTCCTGCGGCGCGGTCACGCCGAACTCGGGGAGGCCGAGGGGACCGAGCGCCGCCGCGCCCAGAATGTTCTGGAGCACCGCAAGCGCCTCGGGTGACTGCATGCCCGACTGTGCCAGGAGAGTGGCGGGTGCCGAGCCGGGCGGCTCCGCGGCCGCGGGGGACGCGTCCGCCTGCCCGGTGACAACGAGGGCAAGGGCCGCGGCGGAGACCACAGCGACGGACATCGTGCGAAGGATCAGGGGGAGACGCATGTTGCTCCTCGACTGGTGCTCGAACAGGGCGATCATGAACCCGACCGATGTGAACTGCATCACGCCCAATGTCTAAATGTCAACTAGAGGGTTTGGGTTGACCTCAACTAGACGTTTGCGTCCAGGTCGGCTGGAGGGTTCTGGTTTACAGCGGAAACCCGGGAGAATTTCGGGGCCTCCGCACGTTGTTCGGGCAGAGGACCCGACAGGGGACCGAGGAAAGGCAGGCCGATGATCCCGGCGTTGTTCGTGCTCTACGTCGTCATCGAGGTGGCTGCGGTGATCTGGGTGGGCAGCACCATCGGTGTGCTGTGGACGATTGCGCTGTTCCTGCTCGGCTGGGCGATCGGCCTCGTCTTGGTCCGCTCACAGGGCCGCAAGGTGATCGAGGGATTCCGTCGTGCCGGCAGCGGCACCGGTTCCGCAGGCGGCGCCGTCGCCGACGGGGCGGTGGTCGCCGCGGGCACCGTTCTCCTGGTGGTCCCGGGCCTCGTCACCACCGCGCTCGGGTTGCTCCTGCTGATCCCCCCGACCCGGCGGGTGCTCCGGCCGCTCGTGTTGATCCTCGGGGGTCGTCGACTCGGCATGGCGACCGCGGCGGGCGGGGTCGGCGCCGAGGTGTACTCGCGGACCCGTCGCAGCACGGTGGTGGACGGCGTCATCGTCGAGGACACCATCGTCGAGGACGTCACATTCGGGACCGAGACCGCCGGCTCGCCCGCGGGCACGGCCGAACCGCTCGCGATCGAGGGGGAGATCATCCTTCCGGATCCCGGTGACACGGCGGCGGGTCCACGGCGGGCAGACTGAACCCCCGTGGGTACCCAATTGTTGGTCGGCGGTCGCATCTACAGCCCCGCCGCACCTGATGCGACATCGATGGCCGTGACCGATGGCACCGTGGTGTGGGTCGGCGAGGACCGTCCCGGACGCGCGCTCCATCCCGACGCCGAGATCATCGAGCTCGACGGGGCCTTCGTGACACCGGCCTTCGTGGACACCCACGTCCACGTGACGGCCCTCGGACTGATGTTGACCGGCCTCGACCTGACCGGCGCCCGATCACGGCGCGAGTGCCTCGACCTGGTTCGCCGCTACGCGGAGGAACAGGACGACGCGGTGATCTGGGGTCACGGCTGGGACGAGACCACCTGGACCGAGGACACCGGCGCCCCGACGACCACCGAGCTCGACGCCGCCGCGCCGGGCCGGATGGTCTACCTGGCCCGGATCGATGTCCATTCCGCCGCCGCCTCGTCGCTGCTACGGCGGGCGGGCGGCGTCGACGAGGCCGAGGCCCCGGTCACCGCCGACGATCACCACAGGGTCCGCGCGGCCGCCAGGGAGCTGCTCACCGCGGCACAGCGCGCGCGGGCCAGGACCGCGGCGCTCGACAGCGCCGCCGCCAACGGGATCGTCGCGGTCCACGAATGTGCAGGCCCCGACATCTCCGGTCGCGAGGATCTGCGCGAACTGCTCGCACACCCGCACGGGGTCGAGGTGCGCGCCTACTGGGGACAGCCCGTCCAGACCGCGGCGGAGGCGAAGGCACTCCTCGCCGAGACGGGGGCGGCCGGCCTCGGCGGTGATCTCTTCGTCGACGGCGCGATCGGATCCCGCACGGCCTGGCTGCACGAGCCGTACGCCGACCGCCCCCAGACCGGCAATGCCTACCTCGACGTCGACACGATCGCGGCGCACCTGCGGGCCTGCACCGAGGCGCGCATCCAGGCCGGCTTCCACGTCATCGGCGATGCCTCCGTCGCCGCCGTGGTCGAGGCGTTCGAGCGTGTGGCAGGCGAGCTCGGTGGGCCGGCGGTCGCGGCGTGTGGTCACCGTCTCGAGCACGTCGAGATGATCACGGCCGCGCAGGCGGCGACCCTCGGCGGACTCGGTGTGGTCGCCAGCGTCCAGCCGGTCTTCGACGCACTCTGGGGCGGCGACCACGGTCTCTATGCCCAGGCCCTCGGGCGGGATCGCGCGGCCACGCTCAACCCGTTCGCCGCGATGGCGGCGGCTGGGGTGTCGCTGGCCTTCGGATCGGACGCACCGGTCACCCCTGTCGACCCGTGGGCGATGCTCAGGGCCGCGGTCAACCACCGCACCGAGGGCAGCGGGGTCTCGCCGCGCGCGGCCTTCTCCGCCGCCACCAGGGGAGCCTGGCGGGCCGGTGGCGTCCGCGACGGGCTCGCGGGCACGCTGGTCCCGGGTGCGCCTGCCTCGTACGCCGTCTGGGAGGCCGGTGAGCTGGTGGTCACCGCGGCCAAGGATTCCGTCCAGCGCTGGTCGACCGATCCGCGGTCCCGCGTGCCCGCGCTGCCGCACCTCGATCCCGAGTCCCCGAACCCGGTGTGCCTGCGAACCGTTCACCGCGGGGAGACCATCTATGAGCGTTGAGGTGACCGCCTCGACCCAGACCCGCTCTCGCAAGCCCCGACCGTCGACCATCCGCGACTGCGTCCTGGCGTTCGGATCCGGTGCGTTGCTGTTCGCGAGCTTCCCACCACGACCGCTGTGGTTCCTCGCCCCGTTTGCCGTGGCGCTGCTCGTCCTGGTGCTGACGCGTTTCGGCGCGGGGGATCGCGCCGGGACGGCCCAAGATCGGCCGCCACTGCGCCTGCGAGGCGCATTCGGGTACGGATTCCTCGCCGGACTCGGCTTCCTGCTGCCCCTGCTGCCCTGGGTGGGGGAGTACGTGGGTCCGGCGCCCTGGCTCGCCCTCGCCGCCGCGGAGGCCGTGTTCTTCGGGCTGTTCGGCGTCCTCGCCGTCATCCTCGCCAGGCTGCCGCTGGCGCCGCTGTGGATCGCGTGCGCGTGGACGCTGACGGAATGGCTGCGCTCGAGCGTCCCGTTCGGGGGCTTCCCGTGGGGACGGCTGGCATTCGGACAGTCCGACGGCTGGCTGCTGTCGCTCGCCGCGATCGGTGGCGCCCCGCTTCTCGGGTTCGCGGTCGCACTGACCGGCACCGGGATCGCCGCGCTCGCGGTGGCGATCGCCCGCCGGCGCCAGACCCGGGACCTGCTCACCGCCGGGGCCTTCGCCCTCGCCATGCCGGTCCTCGCCGCCGCCCTGTGGCCCGCCGTTCCCGGCATGGAGTCGGTGGACGGCGCGGCGGGGGATCGGAGGATCGTCGTGGCCGCGATCCAGGGCAGCGTGCCCCGACTCGGGCTCGAGTTCAACGCCCAGCGCCGCGCCGTCCTCGACAATCACGTCCGGGAGACCCTCGCGCTGGCCGAGGACGTGCGGGCAGGCACGCAGCCGCAACCCGACCTGGTGATCTGGCCGGAGAACGCCTCGGACATCGATCCGTTCCGCAACGCCGACGCGGCCGCCGCGATCGAGGCGGCCTCGCGTGCCGTCGACGCTCCGATCCTCGTCGGCGCCGTCCTGGTGAACGGCGACCGGACCACCACGAACTCGGTGATCGTCTGGGACGGCGACAACGGGCCACAGGACCGCCACGACAAGAAGATCATCCAGCCGTTCGGCGAGTACCTGCCCTACCGCGACTTCTTCCGCCACTTCTCCTCGTATGCCGACCAGGCGGGCAACTTCGTCCCCGGCAACGGCAACGGGGTCGTGACGGCCGCCGGGATCCCGGTCGGCGTTGCGACCTGCTACGAGGTGGCCTTCGACCGGGCGCTCAGCCAGTCGGTCCGGGCCGGCGCCCAGTTGATCGCGGTACCCACCAACAACGCGACCTTCGGGGATACCGAGATGACATACCAGCAGCTCGCGATGTCGCGGGTGCGGGCGGTCGAACACGGTCGGGTCGTTGTGGTGGCGGCCACGTCGGGGGTCAGTGCGATCGTCGCCCCCGACGGGTCCGTACAGGAATCTTCGTCACTTTTCGTGCCTGCGACGCTTGTCGCGGAGGTTCCACTTCGGGCCTCCACTACGCTGGCTACTCGACTCGGCCCGATTCCGGAGATCGTTCTCTGTGTCGGCGCCACCTTGGCCCTCGCCGTCGCACTCGTGCGGCGGCGTCGGTCGGCCGCACCGATCAACTGACGGCGGCGGACGCATCACGAAGGAAACCAGCCTCGGCTGGCAGGGAGGATCAAGATGGCAGCGGGTACGCCAGGCGGGGACACACCGAGCGCGCACACCTTGGTGATCATTCCGACGTACAACGAGCGGGAGAACATCGGACTGATCATCGGCCGCCTGCACGCCGCTCTCCCGAACACGCATGTGCTCGTGGCCGACGACGGCAGCCCGGACGGAACCGGCGACCTGGCCGACAAGCTGGCGGAGCAGGACACCGCGGGCCGGATCCACGTCATGCACCGGACCGAGAAGAACGGCCTCGGCGCGGCCTACATCGCCGGTTTCAAGTGGGGCCTCGAGCGTGACTACCGCGTCATCGTCGAGATGGACGCGGACGGCAGCCACGCCCCCGAGCAGCTGCACCGGCTGCTCGACAAGATCGACGCGGGCGCCGACGTGGTGGCAGGCTCGCGGTACGTGCCGGGCGGTTCCGTGGTGAACTGGCCCAAGCGACGCGAGTTCCTCTCCCGTGGCGGCAACATCTACTCCCGGCTGGCGCTGGGCGTGAAGATCAAGGACATCACCGGCGGCTTCCGCGCCTACCGGCGCGAGGTGCTCGTGGCGCTGGACCTCGACTCGATCGAGTCGCACGGCTACTGCTTCCAGGTCGACCTGGCGTGGCGCGCGATCCAGCACGGCTTCACCATGGTGGAGGTGCCGATCACGTTCACCGAGCGCGAGTTCGGCGAATCCAAGATGGACGGCAACATCGTGCAGGAGGCGTTGCTCAAGGTCACCGTCTGGGGCATGCGCAACCGGTGGATCAAGGCGAAGGCGCTGTTCGGTAGGTAGGCACGGCTTCGGATACGACAACGCCGCCCCCGGGGAGATCCCCGGGGGCGGCGTTGATTCGTTCAGGTGGAGCTACGCTCCGCGTCGCGGCGCCTCAGGCGCCGGCTCCGCTACGCTCCGCGTCGCTTGGTCTTCAGCAGGTCCAGGCGCTCCTTGAGCAGCTCCTCGAGCTCCTCGACGGAACGGCGCTCGAGCAGCATGTCCCAGTGGGTACGCGGGGGCTTGACCTTCTTGGCCTCCGGCGCGGTGCCCTCGAGGAGGCTGCCCTCCAGACCGTTCTTGCACAGCCAGGTGCCGGGGATCTCGGCATCGTCGGAGAAGGGGACATCGAACTCTTCGCCGTTGTCGCAGCGGTACCGGGCCATGCGGCGGGGCGCCAGGTCGTGGTCGCGATCGGTCTCATAGCTCACCGCTCCGAGTCGACTTCCTCGAAGTACGCGATCTGCCATGGTGGTGTCCTCTCCCTAGGTCGGCACGCGAGCGCACTGGATCGGCAGTAGGTCACCGATCAGCAGGCAATCACACATCTTCAACGCCACGGACGCTGGAATGGTTCCCTGGCGTCGCACAGACGCAACCGCACCATCTTACCGGTTTGTGAATGTCGAACAGCACAGCATCGTCGCCCGGCACGGCGTCGTCGGCAGGCACAGTAAGGTGACTGTCCGTGGCAGGCCCCTCTCGCAGACTCGATTCGTGCGTGTGGTGTGGACGCGAGGTCGCCGACGTCGGCATCGGGCGACGCCGCCGCTACTGCCGCCAGTCCTGCCGACAGCGCGCATACGAACAGCGCAGCGCGGTCAAGGGCACTTCGATTCCCGCCGACGCCGTTGTCCTGACCGCAGACGAGGCGGCGGCGCTCGTGGATCGGATGTTCGAGGTCCGCTGCGCCGCGGAAGACGTCGAGACCGCCGTATCGGAGGGCGCGGAGCAGTCCGAACTGGCGCCGCTGTGCGCTCGTCTGGTCGAACTCGCGCGAGAGGCCGAGCGCTTCCGCTGATCCGGGCGAGGGGCCTACGCGCGCGAACGTGCAGGCCGGGTAACCAAAGGCCGAAACGGACGACAATAGCAGCCCACGGCCGATACTCTGTGTAACGCGGCCGACACAAATCTGGACATACAAAATAGTGCGCAACCTGCGCCGAATACACCTTCGAGTTTTGTCTACTCGCTTGGGGAGTGCGATGACGACTACACCTTCGCAGGGGCCAGCCCAAGACCCTTACGGGCAATACACGGCATTTCCGCTGTCGGCAGTCCAACGGAGCATGTGGTTCGCACAGCAACTCAGCCCTACCGTCCCGGAATTCATCGCGCACTACATCGAACTGCACGGCGACCTGGACCTCGAACTGCTCCGCCGGTCGGTCGATGCCACCGCGCTCGAGTTCGAATCCCCGATGCTGAAGATGGTGGACGTCGACGGCGAGCCGTATCAGGTGATCGACCCGAACTGCGACACCTCCACCGGATATATCGACTTCCGTGGGGAACCCGATCCGACCGCCGCCGCCCACGCATGGATCGAGGGGGAGTACACGACGCCGGTCGACCTTGCCCGTGACCGACTGATCGATACCTCCGTCCTCCAGGTCGGCGACCGAGATTACTTGTGGTACGCGCGAATTCACCATGTGGTCCTCGACGGTTACGGCGGTGCGACGCTGATCAACAGGATCGCGGCACACTACACGGCGGCGGTCAACGGCACCGAGCCGCCACCGAATCGCGCCCTGCCCGTGCGCGACCTCTACGACCTGGATCAGAAGTACCGCAGTTCCGACCGATTCACCGCGGACCGTGATTACTGGGCGGAACACATCGTCGGCATCGAGTCGGGTTCCACGCTGGCGCAACGGGAGGCAGCCGCGACCGCGCGTGTCTCGCTGGTGAGTGCTCGCCTGTCGGATGCGGGCCTGTCCGCACTGGAGGACTCGGACCACCGGGTCGGAGCGACCTCGGCCGCGGTGATCATCGCGGCCTTCGGCTGCTACCTCGGTCGGATGACAGGCGAGCGCGACCTCCTGATCAACCTGCCCGTGTCCGGCCGGACGACGGCACAGTTGCAGCGATCCGGGGGCATGCTCGCCACCGTCGCGCCGCTGCACATCACGGTGGACGAAACCGACACCGTGACCGAGCTCGTCGGGCGGGTCCAGCTCGAGCTCATGGGGGCACTTCGGCATCAGCGGTGCAGCGTCGAGGACATCCGCCGCGATGCCGGGCTGACCGGCTCCTCGCGTGGGCTCGCGGGCCCGATGGTCAACGTCATGCTCTTCAACCAGGTGGTCACCCTCGGTCCCATCATCGGCGGCTATCACATCGTCACCTCCGGACCCGTCGAGGACCTGCTGGTCAACATCTACAAGAGCGGTGCCGACGAGCGGACCCTCGTCGACTTCCGCGGCAACCCGAACCGATACGACGACGACGAGCTGCGGACGCACCACGCCCAGTTCGTCGAGCTGCTAGAGGAGTTCCTGGCCGCCACACCGAGCACCCGGCTCGGCGACATCCACGCGACCAGCGCTGAGGCGGGCGTCCGCCAACGCAGGATCAACGAGGACCGCGCCTATTGGACCCGCGCACTCGCCCACCTGCCAACGGCCGCCGCGGTTCCCCTCGATCGTCCTCGGCCCGTACGGCAGTCGGGACCGACGGGGCACGTCGACATCGAGATCGACCGACGCATCCACCGCCGGATGGCAGACCTGGCCTGGCAGTCGGACTCGAGCGTCTTCGCGGTGATGCACACCGCGCTCGCCGTATTGCTCGGCCGGCTCGCGGACACCGACGACGTCGCCCTCGGCACCGTGGTCAACCGCAGGCAGGCGACCGAGCCACCCGACACCGCCGACCCGGGCAACCCGGTGGTGTTGCGGAACACGGTCTCGGGGGCCTCCACGTTTACCGACCAGCTCGCCACCATCCGGGATTCGGACCGGATAGCGCTGCGACACTCCGATCTTCCGTACGAGAAGGTCGTCGAGGGACTGGTCGCCGCTGCGGGTGGACCGATGGAACCGCCCTTCCGGGTCCTTTTCGAATTCGGGAACAAGGGCGACCCCGAATCCGGCCCGGACAGCCTGAGGATCGGGACGGGAGAGGTCGATGTCCGCCTCGTCTTCACCGAACTGACCACCCACGCCGGGGAACCCGCGGGGATAGCGGGCCGCATCCTCTTCCAGACAGACCTTTACGACCGCACCACCATCGCCGAATTCGCGGACCGGATCGACCGGATCCTGCAGAGCGCCACCGCCGACCCCGATCTGCCGGTCGGCGACATCAGACTCCTCGGACCGGCCGAGTTCGACTCCCTCACACCCGTCCAGGGCGCGCCAGGAGTCCCGCCACGGCCACTGCCCGACCTCCTCTCCGCGGCCGCCGCGATCGCACCCGACAACGACGCCATGAGGTTCGAGGGCACCAGCCTGACCTATCGCGAACTCGACGATCGGTCCACCCAGCTGGCACGTCTGCTGATCGGTCGCGGGGTCGGCCCGGAATCCGTTGTCGCGCTGTCGATCGTCAGGTCGATCGACTCGGTGCTCGCGCTGTGGGCGGTCGCCAAGACCGGCGCAGCCTTCGTGCCGATCGACCCCAACTATCCGCCGGACCGCATCGCGCACATGCTCACCGATTCCGGCGCGGTCCTCGGACTCGCCGCAGGCGACGGCGAACGGTCCGACACCACGCCGTGGCTGGATCTGCACGACCCCGAACTGGGTCGCCTGTGGTCCGCGCAGTCGACGGCGCCGATCGCCGATGCGGACCGCACCGGCCCACTGCGGATCGACCATGCGGCATACCTGATCTACACGTCCGGGTCGACCGGCCTGCCCAAGGGCGTTGTCGTCACCCACCGAGCCCTGGCGAACCTGGCCGCCGATGCTCGCGAGCGGTTCGCCGTCACGCCCGAATCGCGGACCCTGCACTTCAGCTCGCCCAGCTTCGACGCGTCGATCATGGAGCTGTTCATGACCGTCTGCGCCGGTGCGACGATGGTCATCGCCCCGTCCACTCTGTACGGCGGTGCCGAACTGGCCGAGTTGCTCAGCCGCGAGCGGGTCACGCACGCGTTCGTCATCCCGGCCGTACTCGCCTCGGTCGACCCGGCAGGACTCGACCACATCGAGTGCATCCTCACCGGCGGAGACGTCTGCCCACCGGCACTCGTCGAACAGTGGGGCCCAGGCCGGACGCTGTTGAACGGGTACGGCCCGACCGAGGCCACCATCATCGCCAGCGCCAGCGCACCGTTGGCACCCGGGGATAGGGTCTCCATCGGCCGCCCCTTCGTCGGCTTCGGGTTGATGGTGCTCGATTCCCGCCTGAACCCGGTCCCGGTCGGTGTACCCGGTGAGCTGTACATCTGCGGTCCCGGGGTGGCCAGGGGCTACCACCGGCGACCGACGACCACCGCCGAGCGATTCGTCGCGAACCCGCACTCGCGCTCCGGTGCACCGATGTACCGCACCGGTGACCTGGTGCGGTGGACGGACACCGGTGGCGGGATCTCCGTCGAGTATCTGGGGCGCACCGACTTCCAGATCAAGATCAGGGGCTACCGGATCGAGCTCGGGGAGATCGACGCGGTGCTGCGCTCGCACCCGAGCGTCGGTTTCGCGCTGACCACCGGCCACCCGGGCCCCTCGGGCGACACCGTGCTGGTGAGCTACCTCGTGCCCGAACCGGGACGCGAGGTCGACGAACCCGGGGTCCTCGCCCAGGCCGCGGCCGCGCTGCCTGCACACATGGTGCCCGCCAGCATCACCGTCCTCGACGAGGTGCCCTTGACCCCGGCGGGCAAGGTGGACCGAAACGCTCTGCCCGCGCCCCGTTTCGACGGGAGCGTCGCCGGATACCGGGCGCCAAGGGGCGAGACCGAAGAGGCGATCGCGGCGGTCCTCGCGGGCGTGCTGCAGCGCGAGCGAATCGGCGTCGACGACAGCTTCTTCGATCTAGGTGGCAACTCACTGGTCGCCACCAAGGTGGTGACCCGGATCAACGCAGCCCTCGGCACCGAGATCGGGGTGCTCGACCTGTTCGAGGCACCGACCGTCGCGGGCCTCGCGGAGCGAATCGGGGCAGGCGGCGTGCGCACCGCGCCTGGACCCGTCCTGCGGGCGGTACCGCATTCCGGTCCGGTGCCGGTATCGCTGGCCCAGCAACGGATGTGGATCGTCAATCAACTCGACACCTCCTCGGCCGCCTACAACATCCCGATCGCCGTGTCCCTGTCGGGCGAGCTGGACGTGGCCGCGCTCCGGATGGGGCTCGTCGACGTCCTCACCCGGCACGAATCGCTGCGCACCGTCTTCCCGAACAGCGAGGACGGCCCGGTCCAGGTGGTGCTCCCCGCCGAGAGGGCAATCCCAGATCTCGAGGTGACCGCCACCGGCGAGGCCGAGCTCGACGAGCGCCTGAAGCTGATCGCGACGGCGGGATTCGACGTCGCCGAGGACCTTCCGGTCCGGATCAGGCTGCTCAGCACCGGCCCCACCGAGCACGTCCTTGTCATCGTGGCCCACCACATCGCAGCGGACGGGTTGTCGATGCCGCCGCTCGCGCGCGACGTGATGACCGCATATGTCGCCCGTACGGCGGGTCGGGCACCGGATTGGACGCCACTGGAGGTCCAGTACTCGGACTTCGCGGTGTGGCAGCGCGAGATCCTCGGCTCCGAACACGATCCGGAGAGCCGGCTCTCGCGGCAGCTCGACTTCTGGACACATGCCCTCGACGGCGCACCGGAGCTGCTCGAACTGCCAACCGATCGACCTCGGCCCGCGCAGCCGACCGTTCGCGGTGGCGTCGTCGACTTCACCATTCCGGCGCACCTGCATCGCGGGCTGCTCGAGATCGCAGGAGCGCGGAACGCCAGCCTGTTCATGATCCTGCACGCAGCGCTCGCGGTGCTGCTGGCGAGGGCGAGCGATTCGACCGACATCTCCATCGGCACCCCGGTCGGCGGTCGCGGCGAGGCTGCGCTCGACGACGTGGTCGGCATGTTCGTCAACACCCTCGTGCTGCGAACGCAGGTGGACGTCGGCGGCACCTTCTCGGACCTGATCACCCAGACCCGCACGACCGACCTCGAGGCCTTCGGACACACCGACCTCCCGTACGAACTGCTGGTGGAGGCGCTGCACCCCAATCGCTCCGCCGCGCATTCGCCGCTGTTCCAGGTGATGCTCGTCCTGCAGGGCCTCGAGGGCACCGAACTCGAGCTGCCCGGCCTCGACGTGCGGGTCAGCGATGTGGACACCCAGACCGCCAAGTTCGACCTCCAGGTGATCCTCACGGAGAACTGGGAGGACGCGGACTCATCCGGTCGCGCCGGACAGCGCGAACCCGGGCCGATCACCGCCCAGTTCTCTTATGCCCGTGACCTGTTCGACCCCGCCTCGATGTCCGGGCTGGCCGAGCGGTTCGTCCGGATCCTCGAGGCGGTGACCGCCAATGCCGACGCGACGGTCGGCGACATCGTATTGCTCGGTGCCGACGAGCGGGAGCGGGTGCTCGAGGGATGGAACAACACCGCCGCCCTGGTCCCCGACACCACGCTCGTCGGGCTCCTCGACGACCAGGCGACGCGCACGCCGGACGCGGTCGCCCTCGTGGTCGACTCCGAACGACTCACCTACGCAGAGTTCGACGCGCGGGTCAATCAGCTGGCCAGAGAGCTGATCTCCCGTGGTGTCGGGCCCGAATCGCGCGTGGCCGTGGCCATCCGGCGCTCCACCGAACTCGTGATCGGCATCCACGCGATCGTCAAGGCCGGCGGCGCGTACGTTCCGCTCGACCCCGACCACCCCGCGGCCCGAACCGAGTACGTGCTCGACAGTTCCGCACCCGTGTGCGTGCTCAGCACCGCGGCCGACCAGGCCGAACTGCGCAGCACCGTCGAGGTGCTGCAGATCGATTCGATCGACCTGTCCCGACACTCGACGGCTCCGATCACCGACGCCGACCGGTCCACACCGCTGCGACCCGGAAACACCGCCTACGTCATCTACACCTCCGGCTCCACCGGCCGACCGAAGGGTGTCGCGGTCACCCATCGGGCCATCGTGAACCGCCTGATCTGGATGCAGGAGACCTACGGTCTCGATCCGACCGATGCGGTCCTGCAGAAGACCCCTGCGACGTTCGACGTGTCCGTGTGGGAGTTCTTCTGGCCGTTGCAGACCGGCGCAAGGTTGGTCGTCGCGGCACCCGACGGACATCGTGACCCCGGTTATCTCTCTCGGATCATCGAGGCCGAGCAGGTCACCACCATGCACTTCGTGCCTTCGATGCTGGCCGCGTTCACCTCGGAGGCCGAGCCCGCGCGGTGCACCTCGCTGCGCCGGGTGTTCTGCAGTGGCGAGGCGCTGCCGCCCGCCACCGCCGATGCCTTCCGCCGGTTCAACGGTGCGGACCTTCACAATCTCTACGGCCCCACGGAGGCCGCGGTCGACGTGACCTCGTGGGAGTGCAGCGAATACGACCGTGTCACCGTGCCGATCGGCGCACCGGTGTGGAACACCGGCGTGTACGTCCTCGACTCGCGTCTGCACCCGGTTCCGCTCGGGATCCCCGGCGAGCTCTACCTCGTCGGTAGCCAGCTGGCCCGCGGCTATGTGGGCCGCAGTGGGCTCACCGCGGACCGATTCGTGGCCAGTCCCTTCGGCGCCCCCGGCGAGAGGATGTACCGGACCGGTGATGTGGTCCGGTGGCGGCGCAACTGGGAGGCCGTCGGATCGCTGGAGTACATCGGTCGATCCGATTTCCAGGTCAAGCTCCGCGGGCTGCGAATCGAACTCGGCGAGGTCGAGTCGGCCATGTTCGTCGACCCCGCGGTGGCGCAGGCCGTGGTGGTCGTGCACGAGAGCCCCATCACCGGGGAGAGCCTGGTCGGCTACGTGATCGCGGAAACCGGCGCCGAGGTGGACACGACCGAACTGCGGGAGTCCCTGGGGAAGCTACTGCCCGGCTACATGGTGCCGGCGCAGATCATGGTGCTCGACGAGTTCCCGCTCGGCGCGACCGGCAAGCTCAATCGAGAGGCCCTGCCCGCACCCGATTTCCTGGTCTCCGGCGCGGAATACCTGGCACCGCGCAACCCGATCGAGGAGATCCTCGCGACGATCACCGCGGACCTCCTCGGCAGGCCGCGGATCGGGGTGCTCGACAACTTCTTCGATCTGGGTGGGAATTCGCTGATCGCCACCAGGCTCGTCGCGCGCGCCAACTCGGCGCTCGGGTCGCAGCTCGGGGTGCGTGAGGTCTTCGACTCCCTGACGGTGGCGGGCATGGCGGCCCGCATCGAATCCCAGGCCTCCCACGAGAGCGGCAGGCCCGAACTGGTCGCGGGGGCACGCCCCGCCCCGGTGCCGGTTTCGCTGGCCCAGAAGCGAATGTGGTTCATCAACCAGTTCGACACCGATTCGCCTGCCTACAACGTGGCGATGGCGGTGCGGCTGACCGGACGGCTCGACGAGGACGCGTTGCGGGCGGCCGTGACGGACGTACTCGAGCGGCACGAATCGCTGCGAACGCTCTTTCCGTCCGTGGACGGCGAACCGACCCAGGTCATCGTGTCGACCTCCGAGGCTTTGCCGGACCTTCCCACCGAGGAGGTGCTCGCGGCGGACCTCGACACCCGTATCGCCGCGCTGGCAGGCTCCGGTTTCGATGTGACGGCCGCGGTTCCGTTGCGCGCAGGGTTGTTCCGAACGGGCCCCGATGAGCACGTGCTTTCCCTCGTCGTGCACCACATCTGCGCGGACGGATTCTCGCTGGCCCCCCTCGCGCGGGACCTGATGGTCGCGTACACCGCCCGCTCCGACGGGCACGGCCCGCAGTGGGCGCCGCTTCCCGTCCAGTACGCCGACTTCACACTGTGGCAGCACCGGGTACTCGGTGACTTCACGGATCCGGGCAGCCTGCTCTCGATTCAGCTCGACCACTGGCGACGGGAGCTCGACGGCATGCCGGAGCTGCTGGCGCTGCCGACCGATCGCCCGCGGCCACAGGTCCCGTCGATGCGCGGAGCCGTGCAGGAATTCGCCGTCGACCAGCAGGTTCACCAGCAGTTGGTGCGCCTGGCCCGCGAACACAGTTCCAGCGTGTTCATGGCCGTGCATGCGGCACTCGCGGTGTTGCTCGCGCGCTCGTGCGACACCGACGACGTGCCGATCGGCACCCCCATCGCGGGCCGCGGCGAGGCCGCCCTCGACGACATGGTCGGCATGTTCGTCAACACCCTGGCACTGCGGAGCAGGGTGGGGAGCGACACCAGCTTCGCCGACCTGCTGGCACGGACCCGCGAGACCGACCTGCGCGCCTTCCATCACGCGGACTTGCCGTTCGAGCGTCTGGTCGACGCCCTGTCACTGGAGCGTTCGACCTCCTACACACCGCTTTTCCAAGTGGTGTTCGAGTTCCGCAACAACGAACGGGCGCGACTGGAGCTGCCGGGCCTGACAGTCGAGGGCATCGATCTGGGCACGGAGATCTCCAACTTCGACCTTCAGCTCACCTGCACCGAGGAGTTCGACGAGACGGGGGCACCCGCGGGCATCTCCGCCGGGTTCACCTACGCGACCGACCTTTTCGACCCCGCCACCGTCGCCGGGTTCGGTCGGCGGCTGGTGGCGATCCTCGCCGCGGTCACCGCCGATCCCACCGTCGCGATCGGAGACATCGATCTGCTCGATGCCGCCGAACTCAGGGCGCTTGCCCCAGCACGCGGTCCGGCGTCCGTGCCCGCGCGCACCCTTCCCGAGATCCTCGCCGCCCCGCTCGAGCTCGAACCCGACTCGCTCGCGCTGATCACCGAGGATCATCAGCTGACCTACCGCGAGATCGACGAGCGGGCGAACCGGCTGGCCCGCATCCTGATTGCGGAGGGCGTCGGTCCGGGTTCCGTGGTGGCGATCGCGATACCCAGGTCGGTCGAGTCGGTGCTGTCGGTGTGGGCCGTGGCGAAGACGGGTGCCGCCTTTGTCCCCGTCGACCCGGACTATCCGGCGGAGCGGATCGAGCACATGCTCGCCGACTCCGGCGCAACCGTGGGCCTCACGGTCACCGAGTACGGCCGGCGGCTGCCCACGCTCGCCCGATACCTCGTACTCGATGCGCCGGACGTGCAGGCGGGACTGGCCGCCGCAGCGGCCGCGACGGTGACCGATACCGACCGGATCGCCCCGCTGACGCTCGATCACCCGGCGTACGTGATCTACACGTCGGGGTCCACGGGCACGCCGAAGGGCGTCGTCGTCCCGCACCGAGGGCTGGCCAACCTCGCGGCCTCGATGCGAGACCGGTTCACCATCACCCCGTCGTCGCGAACGCTGCATCTCGCCTCGCCGAGTTTCGACGCGTCGGTCCTCGAGTTGGTGATGGCGTTCGGCGCGGGCGCGACCATGGTCGTCGCCCGACCGGGCATCTACGGTGGAACCGAACTCGCCGACCTGCTCCGCCGCGACCGGGTCTCACACGCCTTCGTCACCCCAGCCGCACTGGAATCGGTCGATCCGCACCAACTGGACGACCTGGACTGCGTGGTGACCGGCGCCGACACCTGCCCTCCGGACCTCGTCGGCAAGTGGGTCACGGCCCGGCGACGGATGTTCAACGGCTACGGCCCGACCGAGGCGACGGTCGTGGCGACCGTGAGCCCGCCGATGAGCCCCGGCGACCCGGTGGTCATCGGGCGGCCGATCCGGGGCTGCGGCCTGCTGGTTCTCGATGCGAGGATGCGAGCGGTGCCGCGCGGGGTCCCGGGCGAGCTGTACATCAGCGGGCCCTCGCTCGCACACGGCTACCGCAATCGCGCAGGCACCACCTCCGACAGGTTCGTGGCCAACCCGTTCGGCGGACCGGGGGAGCGGATGTACCGGACCGGGGACCTGGTCCGGTGGGTTCGCGCGGTCGGCGACCCCGTGGGGGCCGACGGAACCGTGCCGGTGGGCGACCTCGAGTACCTGGGCCGCACCGACTTCCAGGTCAAGATCCGCGGGTTCCGGATCGAGCTCGGCGAGATCGAGGCGGCGCTGGCCAGCTACGAGGGCGTATCCAGCGCGGTCGCGACCGCGCACTCGAACGGCTCCGGCCCCGGCCGGCTGGTCGGCTACGTGGTCCCCGAGCCAGGGGTGGAGCTCGACGAGGCCTCGATCCTCTCGTTCGTCAGCGGCATCCTGGCGCCCTATATGGTGCCCGCCGCGCTGATCGTGCTCGACGGCCTGCCGCTCACCCCGGTCGGCAAGCTCGATCGGAAGGCGTTGCCGAAGCCGGACTTCGGTGCCCTCGCCACACCCGGCCGGGCGCCGGACTCCGAACTCGAGGCCGTCCTGGCGACGTTGTTCGCCGACGTGCTCGGTCTGGACGCGGTGGGCGTGGACGACTCGTTCTTCGCGCTCGGCGGCGACAGCATCATGTCGATCCAGCTCGTGTCGCGGGCCAAGGCCGCCGGTGTGGTGCTGACCCCGCGAGACGTGTTCGAAGCCAAGACCGTCTCGAAGCTGGCCCTGGTCGCCGGACTCGGCGAGACCTCAGAGGCCGTCACCCTCGAGGAGCTGGCAGGCGGCGGCGTCGGCGAGATGCCCCTGACCCCGATCGTGGCCTGGCTGCTCGAACGCGGCGGCAACTTCGACCGGCTCACCCAGTCCGCTCTGCTCATCGCTCCCGAGGACCTCACCGACACCGGGGAACTCGGCCGCGTGCTCCAGTCCGTGCTCGATCGGCATGACATGTTGCGGGCCAGGTTGCACACCACCCGGGCAGCCGGTCCGGACACGCGTGCGGACGCGGGGATGGAGGTGGCCGAGCCGGGGTCCGTCGACGCCGCCGACCTCATCCGCCGGATCGAGGTGGCCGCAACACCAGAGGATCCCGAATTCGACGCTGAGGTGATCGCGCAGTTCGAGGCGGCCGAGCAGCGGCTGGACCCGGCCGCGGGCGTCATGATGCAGGTCGTGTGGCTCGATTCCGGCGCGGGCGTCGGCCGAATCCTGATGGTGGTCCACCACGCCGTGATCGACGGGGTGTCGTGGCGCGTGTTGGTGCCGGACCTGGCGTCGGCATGGGCGCAGATCCGCGCGGGTCAGGATCCGGAGCTGGACCCGGTGGGGACCTCGATGCGGCGCTGGGCGCACGCCCTCGTGCAGGAAAGCGAGAGCAGGACCGGAGAGCTGGTCCGCTGGCGCGAGATGCTCTCCGGGACCGACCCGGTGATCGGTTCGCGTGCACTCGATCCCGCGGTCGACACGAACGAGACCGTGCAGAAGATCAACGTCGAGCTGTCAACCGAGGTCACGGACGCGGTACTCACACGGATCCCCGAGGCGTTCCACGGCAGCGTCAACGACGGACTGCTCACCGCGCTGGCAATGGCCGTGTCCCGGTGGCGTCGCGACCGCGGAGTGCATGCGACCGCGACGGTGGTCAACCTCGAAGGGCACGGCCGCGAGGATCAGGTGGCCGCCGGCGCCGACCTGTCGCGCACGGTGGGCTGGTTCACCACGGTCTTCCCCATGCGGCTCGAGCTGTCCGACATCGATCTCGACGACGCCTTCGCTGGCGGCCGCGATGCCGGTGCCGCGGTGAAGGCGGTCAAGGAACAACTGCTCGCGGTCCCCGACCACGGCATCGGCTTCGGCATGCTGCGGTACCTGAGCGAGCACGCAGGCGAATTGGGGGAGCTGCCGACGCCGCAGATCAGCTTCAACTACCTCGGACGCCTGACCGCGGGCGGCACCGACGACGGGCCGAGCATCGGGTGGAGCCCGGTCGCGGACACCGATCTGGACCTGGTCGGAACCGTCGACATGCCACCGTCAGCTGCCCTGGACATCAACGCGGTCACCACCGAAACCCCCGACGGCCCTCGCCTGCGGTCCACCTGGACATTCCCCGGCGAGGTCCTCACCGCCGCGGAGGCAATCGATCTCGCGGACCTGTGGGCCGAGGCGCTGACCGCGCTGACGCGGCACGCCGCCACCCCCACCGCGGGCGGGCTCACCCCGTCGGACCTCGACCTGGTGGACCTCGAGCAGGCCACCATCGAACGACTCGAGGACCGCTACCCCGACCTCGCCGACATCTGGTCGCTGTCGCCGCTGCAGACCGGACTGCTCTTCCACGCGCTGCTGGCCGAGAAGTCGGTCGATCAGTACACCGTGCAACTCGCGCTGGATGTTCGGGGCGCGGACCCCGAACGCATCTGGCGGGCGGGCCAGGCCCTGATCGACCGGCACCCGAACCTGCGCACGTCCTTCATCGCCGACATCGACGGTGTGACCGTGCAGGTGCAGCACCGGCACGTGCAGCTGCCGTGGACCGAGCTCGACCTGACGGCGCTCGACGACGCGGATCGTGAGGCCGAGGTCGCACGCGTCCTCGACGAGGACCGGCACCACGGATTCGACATGGAATCGCCGCCGCTGCTGCGATTCCTGCTCATCCGGACCGGCCCCGACACCCACCGACTGGTGATGACGAACCATCACATCCTGCTCGACGGCTGGTCGGCGCCGCTGATGCTGCGGGAACTGCTGGCCCTGTACGCGACCGACGGCGACGCGACGACGCTGCCTCGGGCCAATGCATACCGGGACTACCTGAAGTGGTTGTCCCAGCGCGATTCCGAGAAGTCGATGGACGTGTGGATGCAGGCTCTCGCCGGAGTCGATGAACCCACGCTCGTCGCGCCGTTGGACCGCGCCAGGCTGCAGTGGGACAGCGCGCTCTCGGTTCTCGTCGAGATGGGGGTCGAACGGACGCAGCGCCTGCGCGCCGTGGCCCGCGAGCGCGGGCTCACGCTGAACACGCTCATCCGTGCCGCCTGGGGCATCATCGTCGCCGAGCTGACGGGACGCGACGACGTGGTCTTCGGGAGCACCGTCTCCGGGCGACCCCCGCAGATCCCCGGCATCGAGTCGATGATCGGCCTGTTCATCAACACGCTGCCCGTCCGGATCACCCTCGACCCGTTCGAGAACCTCGGCGAGCTGCTGAGCCGAATCCAGGACGAGCAGACCGCCCTGCTCGATCACCACTACCTCGGACTCAGCGACATCCAGGACGCGGCGGGACCCGCGGCCACCTTCGACACGTTGACCGTCTTCGAGTCGTATCCGTTCGACCGGGCGGCGCTGACCGCCGATGTCGACATCGCCGGGCTGCGCGTGCTCGGGATCCCCGAGATCAACGATGCCGCCCACTATCCGCTGGCCCTGGTCGCCTCCGCGGAGGAGCAGTTGCGGCTCAAGGTCGAGTACTTCCCGGATCTGTTCGAGCGCGCGGACGCGGAGACCATCGCCGCGCGCACCGCAATGGTGCTGGACGCCTTCGCCGACACCCCGGACCTGCCGCTGTCCCGGCTGCGGCTGCTCTCACCCGAGGAGGAAATCGAACTGCTCCCGGTCGACGGCGGTGCGATCGAGAGTGCACGGACGCTGCCCGAGCTGTTCACGGACGGCGCGGGGATCGACCCCAGCGCGGTGGCGCTGACGATGGCCGGCCGCGAGATGTCCTATCGCGAACTCGACGAGCGGTCCAATCAGATCGCCAGGAGTCTCCTCGCGCGGGGCCTCGGGCCGGGTTCGGTTGTCGCCCTCGCGATCAGGCGCTCACTCGAATCGGTCATGTCGGTCTGGGCGATCACCAAGACGGGAGCGACCTTCGTCCCGGTTGACCCGAACTACCCGCCAGACCGGATCGAGCACATGCTCACCGACTCCGGCGCGACCTTCGGACTGACCATCGCCGAGTACCGCGACCGGCTGCCCGGGACGGCAGCATGGTCGGTCATCGACAATCCGGAGGCCTCGGCCGAGTTCGACGGCAGGTCGACGGCCGCGGTCACCGACGCCGATCGCCCGCGCGTCCTGCGGGTCGACGACATCGCGTACGTGATCTACACGTCCGGCTCGACGGGGCTCCCGAAGGGCGTGGTGGTCTCGCACCGGTCGTTCGAGAAGCTCGTCGCCGTGCAGCACGACCTGTTCACCCCGACCTCGGGATCACGCACCCTGCACTTCGCCAGTCCCAGCTTCGACGCGTCGGTCTTCGAGTACCTGCTGGCCGCGGGCGCGGGCGCGACGCTGGTGATCGTGCCGCCCACGGTCTACGGCGGGATCGAACTGGCCCGGCTGCTCAAGCAGGAACGGGTCACCCACGGCTTCATCATCAGCTCGGCGCTCTCGGGGATGGACCCCGCCGGTCTGGACGACTTCCAGGACGTGCTGTTCGGCGGTGAGGCCGCCCCACCGGAGCTGGTGCCGCGCTGGGCTCCCGGGCGCCGACTGTGGAACGCGTACGGCCCCACCGAGGGCACGATCGTGACGAACTTCAGCGATCCGGTGTCGGTGGACGAGCCGGTCACCATCGGCGGACCGCTGCGCGGGATCCAGGAGATCCTGCTGGACGCCTTCCTTCGTCCGGTCCCGATCGGGGTACCCGGCGAGCTGTACATCGCGGGGCACAACGTGGCGCTCGGCTATCACCGTCGCACCGGCCTCACCGCCGGTCGATTCGTGGCGAATCCGTTCGGCGGCCCCGGCGAACGGATGTACCGCACCGGCGACGTCGTTCGGTGGCGGCGCTCCCCGGAATCCGGCCGACTCGTGATCGAGTACATCGGACGCAGCGACTTCCAGGTGAAGGTCCGCGGGTTCCGCATCGAGCTCGGCGACATCGACAGCGCACTCGGCGAGCACGAGGGCATCGACTTCTCCGTGACGATCGGGCACGGATCGGCGAGCAACGCCGTTCTGGCCTCGTACGTGCTGCCGGCCGCCGGACACCGGATCGAGCCGGCCGAGGTCCGCGAGTTCCTCTCGACCCGGCTGCCCTCGCACATGGTGCCCTCGAGCGTGATGATCCTCGACGACATCCCGCTGACCCCCGTCGGCAAGCTGGACCGCGCCGCGTTGCCCGTGCCGGAGTTCGCCCCGACCACCGAGTTCCGGGCGCCGACCACGGCGCTCGAACGCACCATCACCGATGTCTTCGCCACGGTCCTCGGTCTCGACCGCGTCGGCCTGGACGACAGCTTCTTCGACCTCGGCGGCAACTCGCTGAGCGCGACCCGCGTCACCGCGCGGCTGTCGTCCGCACTCGAGATCGACCTCAGCGTCCGCGCCCTGTTCGAGGCACCCACCGCAGGCACCCTCGCACAGCGGGTCGCGCTGTCCGACGGTGAGCACCGGCGCCAACCGCTCGAGGCGACCGATCGGCCCGAACGACTCCCACTGTCGTTGGCCCAGCAGCGGATGTGGTTCCTCAACCAGTTCGACACCGAGTCCGCCGCGTACAACATCCCGCTCGCCGTACGCCTGACCGGGCACCTCGACACCGACGCGCTGCGCGAAGCCGTTGCCGACGTCGTCGACCGGCACGAATCGCTGCGCACCCTGTTCCCTATGGTCGACGGCCAGCCCACCCAGGTGATCGTGCCCGCGGCAGCCGCTGTTCCGGACCTCACCGCAATCGACACCACCGAGTCCGAACTGCCGCAGCGCATCTCCGACCTGATCTCGGGTGGGTTCGATGTCACCGACGCGGTGCCCGTGCGCGCGGCCCTGCTGCGCATCGGCCCCGACGAGCACGTCCTGGTGCTCGTCGTCCACCACATCAGCGCCGACGGATTCTCGATGTCCCCGCTGGCCCGGGACGTGATGGCCGCCTACACCGCGCGGGTGTCGGGTGCCACGGCACCGTGGTCCCCGCTGCCGGTCCAGTACGCCGACTACGCGCTCTGGCAACACCGCGTCCTCGGCTCCGAGGACGACCCCGAGTCCCTGCTCGCGCGCCAGCTCGACCACTGGACGGAAGTCCTTTCGGGGGTGCCCGAGGTGATCGCGCTGCCGACCGATCGACCGCGACCGGCCTACCAGAGCTTCCACGGCGAACGATTCGAGTTCACCGTGCCCCCGGAGGTGCACCTGGCCCTCGTCGACCTGGCACGGCGACACAACTCGACGATGTTCATGGCCGGCCATGCTGCGCTGTCGCTGCTGCTCGCGAAGCTCTCGGGAACCACCGACGTCGCCGTCGGCACCCCGATCGCGGGACGCGGCGAGGCTGCGCTCGACGACCTGGTCGGCATGTTCGTCAACACCCTCGTGCTGCGCAGCGAGGTGGATCCGCGGGCATCGTTCGGGGAGCTCCTCGACAACGTCCGCGAGGTGGACGTGGCCGCGTTCGCGCATGCGGACCTGCCGTTCGAGCGGCTCGTCGAGGCGCTCGCCCCCGAACGGTCCACCGCGCACTCGCCGTTGTTCCAGGTGCTGCTCGAGTTCCAGAACAACGAGCCGCCCCACCTGGAGCTGCCCGGACTGACCGCGGACGGAATCGATCCCGACCTGGCCGTCGCCAAGTTCGACCTGCAGCTGACACTCGCCGAGCGGTACGGGGAGGACGGGAGCCCGGCCGGCATCTCGGCGATGTTCACCTACGCCGACGATCTGTTCGATCCGGCCACCGTGCACGGTTTCGCGCGTCGACTGTGCGACCTCCTCGAATCGGTCACGATGGATCCCGACCGCGCGATCGGGGACATCGAGATCACCGCCCCGGCCGAGCGCGACGCGATGACCTCGCTCTGGAACGTCGCGGGCGTGCCTGCGCCGACGGGCACCCTGGTCGATCGATTCGCGAGCACGGTCGCCCGGCGGCCGGGAGCGGTCGCCGTGTCCTGCGACGGTGAAACCCTGACCTATGCGGAACTCGACGACCGGACCAACCGGCTCGCGCGGGTCCTGATCGGCAGGGGAGCCGGACCCGAGTCCCTCGTCGCGGTCGCGCTGCCGCGCACCAACGACCTGATCGTGGCGCTGTTGGCCGTGGTCAAGTCCGGCGCCGGCTATCTGCCCGTCGACGTGACGTACCCGGCCGACCGGCTGACCTTCATGCTCGAGGACGCGGATCCGATCTGCGTGATCTCCACCGGGTCCGACCTCGAACGCCTGCCCGACACCGACGTGCCCCTCCTGGTGCTGGATTCGGATGAGCTGACCACCCGACTTGCCACGGAATCGGGCGCGCCCGTCACCGACACCGATCGGCTGGCCCCGCTCGACCCGGCGGACGCCGCCTACGTGATCTACACGTCCGGGTCGACCGGGCGACCGAAGGGCGTCGTCGTCTCGCACCGAAACGTGCTCACCCTCTTCGCGAACACCGAGGAGAAGTTCGGGTTCGACGAGTCCGACGTGTGGACGATGTTCCACTCCTACGCATTCGACTTCTCGGTCTGGGAGCTGTGGGGCCCGCTCCTGTACGGCGGCACCCTGGTTGTCGTCGACTACTTCACCGCCCGAGCGCCGGAGATGTTCCTCGAACTCTTACGGCGCGAGCGGGTGACGGTGCTCAACCAGACGCCGACCGCGTTCTACCAGCTGGTCGAGGCGGACCGGCTGGCCACGGGAGACACGCCGGCTCTGGCGTTGCGTTACGTGATCTTCGGTGGTGAGGCGCTCGACCTCGGTCAGCTCGGCCGCTGGTACGGCAGGCACGGCGACAGTGCACCGGCGCTGGTCAACATGTACGGGATCACCGAGACCACGGTGCATGTCAGCCACCTCCCACTCGACCGCGCCTACGCCGCCGACGCTTCCGCGTCCGTCATCGGCAGGGCGATCCCCGGTCTGCGGGTGTCGGTTCTGGATCAACGACTGCACCCGGTCCCGCCAGGGGTGACGGGGGAGATGTACGTCGCGGGAGATCAGGTCTCGCGTGGCTACCTCGGCCGGGCTGCACTGACCTCCGCGCGGTTCGTCGCAGATCCCATGGGTGCCCCCGGTGCACGGATGTACCGAACCGGTGATGTGGCCCGCTGGAATCGGGATGGCCAACTGGAGTACCTGGGCCGCAGCGACTTCCAGGTGAAGATCCGCGGGTTCCGGATCGAGCTCGGCGAGATCGAGGCGGTCCTGCTGCGCTTCCCGGGCGTCGCGCAGGCCGTGTCCCTTGTGCGCGAGGAACCGCGGGGCAACCGGTTGATCGCCTACGTGGTCCCGGAGCCCGGGGTACACCCGGACGAGAACGAGGTGCTCGAGTTCGCGGGCACTCAACTGGCCTCGCACATGGTGCCCGCGGCGGTGCTGGTCATCGACGAACTCCCGCTGACCGCGAACGGCAAACTGGACAGGAAGGCACTGCCCGAACCGGATTTCGCGACCCGGGTCCATACCGGCCGCGCGCCGAGCACCGAGACCGAGACCGTGTTGGCGGCCCTGTACGCCGAGGTGCTCGGTCTGGACTCGGTGGGTGTGGAGGATTCGTTCTTCGCGCTCGGCGGCGACAGCATCATGTCGATCCAGCTCGTGTCCCGGGCCAAGGCTGCCGGTGTCACGATCTCGCCGCGGGAGGTCTTCGAACACAAGACGGTCGCCGCCCTCGCCGTCGTGGCCGAGTCGGCCGAGGTCGGGGACGCGATCGTGCTCGACGAGCTCGCGGGCGGGGGAGTCGGCGACCTGCCGTTGACCCCGATCATGCACTGGCTGACCGACCGGGCCGGAGTCGCGGGAGACATTCACCGCTACACCCAGACGGCACTGCTGACGCTGCCGCCCGGGGCGGACGCGGACACCGTCGAGCGCACACTGCAGGCGGTGCTCGACCACCACGACATGTTGCGGTCCAGGCTGATCCAGCGCGATCCCGACCGCGAACCGGCGATGACCGTCGCCGAACCGGGGTCGGTGCCCGCCGCATCGGTACTGCGCAGGGTCGCGGTCGCAGGCGTCGAAGGCCCCGAGTTCTCCGCGATCGCGGCGGCCGAACTCGACGAGGCGGCGGACCGGCTCGACCCGTGGGCCGGAACGATGCTGCAGGTGGTCTGGTTCGACCCCTCGGACTGCGGCGAACCCGATGCCCCGGGCCGACTGCTGATGGTCGTGCACCACTCGGTGATCGACGGGGTGTCGTGGCGGGTGCTGGTGCCGGACCTGGCGTCGGCATGGGCGCAGATCCGCGTGGGTCAGGACCCCGTCCTGGCCGCGGTGGGGACCTCGATGCGCCGCTGGACGCACGCCCTGGCCGAGGCGAGCGCGACCAGGTCCGGGGAGATGGACCTGTGGCGACGGATGCTGGCCGGTCCGGATCCGGTGATCGGTTCGCGCGCACTGGATCCGGCGGTCGACACCAACGAGACCGTGCAGAAGATCACCGTCGAGCTCCCGAGCGAGGTCACGGAGTCGCTGCTGACGCGGCTTCCGGAGGCATTCCACGGCAGCGTCAACGACAGCCTGCTCACCGCGCTGGCGATGGCCGTGTCCCGGTGGCGCTCCGCCCGCGGCGAAGAGGTGTCGGCGACGGTGGTCAATCTGGAGGGCCACGGCCGCGAGGATCACGTGATCGCGGGCGCCGATCTGTCGCGGACGATTGGCTGGTTCACCACGATCTTCCCGGTCCGGCTCGACCTGTCCGACATCGATCTCGACGACGCCTTCGCAGGCGGGCCGGATGCGGGCACCGCGGTGAAGGTCGTGAAGGAGCGGTTGCTCTCGATACCCGATCACGGCATCGGGTTCGGGATGCTCCGGTACCTGAGCGAACACCAGGCCGAATTGCGCGAACTGCCTGCGCCGCAGATCAGCTTCAACTACCTCGGCCGGATGACGGACGGAGCCGGGACGCTGGACCCCGGAACCGGTTGGACCCCGGTCACCGACACCGACCTCGACGACGCCCCGAGCAAGCAGATGCCGGTTGCGTCGGTCCTGGACATCAACGCGCTGACCCTCGGTTCCGCGGACGGTCCGCGGCTGCGCGCGACCTGGTCGTTCCCGACGCGGGTCCTGCGCGCCCTCGAAGTCCGCGAGCTGGCGGACCTGTGGGCCGAGGCGTTGACCGCGCTGGCCCGGCACGCCGCGGCGCCGACCGCGGGCGGGCTCACGCCGTCGGACCTCCCCCTGGTCGACCTCGAACAGGACACCATCGAGCGACTCGAGGGCCGGTTCCCCGGCCTCACCGACGTCTGGTCGCTGTCCCCGTTGCAGTCCGGACTGCTCTTCCACGCACAGATGTCGGACGTGTCGGTCGATCCGTATCTCGTCCAACTCACCATGACCCTGCGGGGCACGGTCGACCAGGACCGCATCCGCAGGGCTGGTCAGGCGCTGCTCGATCGGCATCCCAACCTGCGGGCAGCGTTCGTCGCCGAACAGGGCGGTGTCGCCGTCCAGGTCATCGCGGACCACGTCGAGCTACCCTGGCGCGAAATCGATCTCGCCGAGACGTCGTCCGAGGACCGCGACGACGCCCATGCCGCGATCGTGGCGGCCGACCGGGCGACGGGGTTCGACATGACGTCCGCGCCGCTCCTGCGCCTGCTGCTCGTGAAGTTCGACGAGAACGAGTACCGGTTGACGCTGACGAACCATCACATCCTGCTCGACGGCTGGTCGACACCGCTCGTCATCCGGGACCTGCTGACCCTGTATGCGACCGACGGGGACGCCTCGGCACTGCCGCCCGTGCATCCCTACCGCGAGTACCTGGTGTGGATGTCCCGGCGCGACGTCGATCAGTCGATGGAGGCGTGGCGGCAAGCACTCTCGGACGTCGAGGAACCGACGGTGTTGGCGCCCGCGAAGGACGGGCGTCCGCGGTCCGACAGTCAGGAGATCGGGCTGACGCTGTCCGAAGCAGAGACCAGCCTGCTGCGCCTGGTGGCGGGCGAACGCGGACTGACGCTCAACACGATGCTCCAGGCCGCATGGGGAATCGTGCTCGGCGCGCTGACCGGCCGCGACGACGTAGTGTTCGGCAGCACGGTCTCGGGCAGGCCGCCGGAGATCCCCGGCATCGAGTCGATGGTCGGTCTGTTCATCAACACCCTGCCGGTCCGGGTCATCCTCGATCCGTACGAGAGTCTCGGGGGACTGCTGGACCGGGTTCAGCACGAGCAGGTCGCGCTGCTCGACCACCATTACCTCGGACTGGCGGACATCCAGAAGGTCGCCGCACCCGCCGCCGCGTTCGACACCCTCACCGTGTTCGAGTCCTACCCGATCGACCGCGCCGGCCTGACCGAACAGACCGATATCGCGGGCATGCGCATCGCGGGATTCGACGGGCGGGATTCGGCGCACTACCCGCTGGGGGTGGTGGTCTCCGGCGAGGAGAGCCTGCACCTGAAGCTCGAGTACCTTTCCGAGGCATTCGATGTCAGCACCGTGGAGTCCATCGCGGACCGGTTGCGGCGGGTACTGGTCGCGATGGCCACCAACCCGGACCTGCCTCTCGCCCGGGTGGACCTGCTGGCCGAGGACGAGCGCGCGACGCTGGTCCCGGTCAACGGCAGGGCGGGCGGCTCTGTCCGAACGCTGCCCGAGTTGTTCGAGGATGCGGCGGCCGCGAGTCCCGAGGCCAGGGCTCTGTCCTTCGAGGGAAACCACGTCAGCTATCTCGAGCTCGATCTGCGTTCGACGCAGTTGGCGCGCCTGCTTATCGCGAGGGGAGCGGGACCGGAAACCTATGTCGCCCTAGGAATCCCGCGATCTGTCGAATCCGTGCTCGCGGTCTGGGCGGTGGCCAAGACGGGTGCCGCGTTCGTACCCGTCGACCCCAACTACCCGCAGGACCGGATCGAACACATGCTCGCCGACTCCGGCGCCACCATCGGACTCGCCATGACCGCGGATCATGATCGGCTGCCCGGCTCGGTGCCCTGGCTGCTCCTCGACGGGCCCGACTGCAGCGCCGAACTGGCGACCCAGTCCACCCGGCGGGTGGTCGACGCGGACCGGGTCTCGCCGATCAGCATGAACAACGCCGTCTACGTCGTCTACACGTCGGGTTCGACCGGAACGCCCAAGGGCGTGGTGATCACGCACGCCGGCCTGGATCAAATCGCCACCGATCAGCGGGAACGGCTCGCCTTGACGCCGATGTCCCGGACCCTCCACTTCTCGACGCCCAGCTTCGACGGCGCGGTCTTCGAATACCTGCTGGCGTTCGGGCTCGGTTCGACGATGGTGATCGCGCCGCAGTCCGTGTACGGCGGCGCCGAGCTCGCGCACCTCATCAAGGTCGAGGGTGTCACCCATGCATTCGTGACGACCGCCGCGCTTGCGACGGTGGATCCGGGCGGGCTGGTCGAGTTCCAGCACGTCGTCTTCGGGGGCGAGGCCTGCCCGCCGGAACTGGTCACGCGCTGGGCACCCGGACGCAAGCTGACGAATGGGTACGGCCCGACCGAGACCACGATCATGACCAATATCAGCGACCCGATGACGGTGGGTGAGCCCATCACGCTCGGCGGACCGATCCGCGGTGTGTCCGAGGTCGTGCTGGACAGGTACCTGCGGCCGGTCCCCGCCGGGGTGCCCGGCGAGCTGTACATCGCGGGGGTCGGGCTGGCGCGCGGGTACCACCGGAGGGGCGCCCTGACCGCGGGCCGATTCGTGGCGAACCCGTTCGGGGAACCGGGAGACCGGATGTACCGCACCGGCGACATCGTCCGCTGGCGGGTAGAGCCCGGGTCAGGCGAGCGCACGGTCGAGTACATCGGGCGCAGCGACTTCCAGCTTAAGGTGCGTGGCTTCCGGATCGAGCTCGGCGAGATCGACTCCGAGATCATGGCCTACCCCGGGGTGAGCTTCGCGGTGACCGTCGGCGTGGCGGGTCCCGCCGGCGACACCGTGCTGGCCAGCTACGTGGTACCGACGGCGGACGTACCGGTGCGGGTACCGGCGTTGGCCGAGCACCTGGCGGGCCGGCTGCCGTCCCACATGGTGCCGTCGAGCATCGTCCTGATCGACGAGATCCCGCTGACCCATGTCGGCAAGCTCGACCGCTCGGCGCTGCCGGAGCCCGAGTTCCTCAGCACCACCACCGAATACCGCGCACCGAGCACCCCGCTCGAACGCACCATCGCCGAGGTGTTCGCCGCGGTCCTCGGTGTCGATCGGATCGGCGTCGACGACAGCTTCTTCGACCTCGGCGGGAACTCGCTGATCGCCACCCGCGTCACGGCACGCCTCGGGACCGCGCTCGGGGCGAAGATCGGCGTCCGTGCGCTCTTCGAGTCGCCGACCATCACCGCGCTGGCCGCCCTGCTCTCGCCCGAGCTCACCGGCACCGATGCGCGGCCTCCGCTCACTGCGATCGAGCGACCGCCGGTGATCCCCGTGTCGCTGGCCCAGAAGCGGATGTGGTTCCTGAACCAGTTCGACACCACCTCGCCCGCGTACAACATCCCGTTGGCGGTGAAGCTGTCCGGTCACCTCGACACCGAGGCGCTCGGCGCCGCGATCCGGGACGTGCTCGACCGACACGAGTCGCTGCGCACGATGTTCCCCGTCCACGACGGCGAACCCACACAGCTCGTGGTGCCCACCGACCAGGTCCTGCCCGCACTGACGACGATCTCCGTCACCGACACCGAACTGAACTCGCGCATCATCGAACTCGCGGGCGCAGGCTTCGACGTCACCGCCGCGGTACCGGTGCGGGCCGCGTTGCTCCGACTGGGCGAGCTCGAACACGTACTGACCATCGTGGTGCACCACATCTGCGCCGACGGTTCCTCCCTCGGGCCGCTCGCCAGGGACGTGATGGTCGCCTACAACGCCCGGGTGAACGGCTCGGCACCGGGATGGGACCCGCTGCCGGTCCAGTACGCCGACTACACCCTCTGGCAGCACCGCATGCTCGGCGCCGAGGACGATCCGGCGTCGTTGATCACCGCACAACTCGAATACTGGAACCAGAATCTCGCGGACCTGCCGGACGTGATCGCGCTGCCGACCGACCGCCCGCGTCCGCTGCAGCAGACCTTCCGCGGCGACCGCGTCGAGTTCGCGATCGACGCCGGTCTGCACGCCCGCATCGGCGACCTGGCGCGGGCGAACAATTCGACCGTCTTCATGGTGATGCACGCGGCGCTCGCGGTCCTGCTGGCCCGGCTCGGCGACACCGACGACGTCGCCATCGGTACCCCGATCGCCGGTAGGGGCGAGGCCGAACTCGACGAGATGATCGGCATGTTCGTCAACACCCTCGTCCTGCGGACCCACGTCGACCCCGATGCCGGCTTCCTCGAGCTCCTGGAATCCGCCAGGGAGACGGACCTCGCGGCGTTCGCGCACGCGGACCTCCCGTTCGAGCGGATCGTCGAGGCGCTGAACCCTGCCCGATCCACGTCCTACCAGCCCCTCTTCCAGGTCGCGCTGGAGTTCCAGAACACAGAGCGGCCGCATCTGGCGCTCCCCGGTCTCGACGTCGACGGTGTCGACCTCGACATCCGGGTGGCGAAGGAGGACCTGGAGCTGATCCTCGCCGAGAACGTCGCGGCGGACGGCACACCCGCGGGAGTGCGCGGCGGTATCGACTACGCCACCGACCTGTTCGACCCCGAGACCGTGCGCGCCTTCGCGGACCGCTTCGTCCGGGTTCTCGATGCGGTGACCGCCGACCCGCACCGGGCGATCGGCAACATCGGCATCCTCGGCGAGGTCGAGATGTCCGATATGGCACCGGCGCTCGGACCCGAGGGGGGTGCGCCGCAGCTGTGGCCGGACATCCTGTCCGCCGCCGCGGCCGCGGCACCCGAGTCGCTCGCGTTGTCCTTCGAGGATGAGCACCTGACCTATCGCGAACTCGACGAGCGGTCGAACCGGTTGGCCCGGGTGCTGCGAAAGTCAGGGGTCGGCCCGGAGACCTTCGTCGCGCTCGGCCTGCCCCGCTCGATCGAAGAGATCGTGTCGATCTGGGCGGTGGCGAAGGCAGGCGCCGCGTTCGTACCCGTCGATCCGACCTATCCGCCGGAACGAATCGAGTACATGCTCGTCGATTCCCGTGCCGTCGTCGGGCTGACCGTCGCATCGCGGCGCGGGCAGCTCCCCGACACGATTCCGTGGCTCGTGATGGACGCCCCCGACTTCCTCGCGGCGATGTCCGCGATGTCGGCGGCGCCGGTCACCGACGCGGACCGGACCGTCCCCCTGCACCTCGCCCACCCGGCATATCTGATCTACACCTCCGGATCCACCGGTCTGCCCAAGGGCGTCATCGTCACGCATCAGGGCATCGCCAACCTCACCGCGGAGGAACACAGCCGGTTCGGTGTCACCGAGCGGTCGCGGGTCTCGCACCTGGCGTCCCCGAGCTTCGACGCCTCCGTGTTCGAGCTGATGATGGCCTTCGGCACCTCTGCGGGCGTGGTGATCGTGCCGCCCACCGTGTACGGCGGCCCCGATCTCGAGGACCTGCTCCGCCGCGAGCATGTCACCCACGCCTTCATCACCCCGACCGCCCTGGCGTCGATGGAGGACCGCGATCTGACGGGGCTGGAGGTCCTCGCAGTCGCAGGGGAGGCGTGCCCGCCAGACCTGGTGGACGTCTGGGCGCGGGGGCGCCGGATGTTCAACGGCTACGGGCCGACCGAGACCACCATCCAGGCCAGCGTCAGCGACCCGATGGAGAGTGGCGTGCCGGTCAACATCGGCAATCCGGCCATCGGATTCGGCGAGGTCGTGCTCGACGCTCACCTGCAGCCGGTACCGGTCGGGGTTCCGGGCGAGATGTACATCCTCGGTCTCGGGCTGGCCCGGGGCTATCACAACCGGATCGGGTTGACCTCCGAACGCTTCGTGGCGAGCCCGTTCGGCGATCCGGGGCAGCGGATGTATCGCACGGGGGACATCGTCCGCTGGCAGCGTGACCCCCGCACCGGAGATCACACGATCGAGTACATCGGCCGCAGCGACTTCCAGGTGAAGGTGCACGGCTTCCGCATCGAGCTCGGCGAGATCGACACCGTGCTGACGCACCACCCAGACATCGCGTTCTCGGCCACCATCGGTCGGACCGGGCCGTCCGGGGACACCCTGCTCGCTTCCTACGTGCACCCGGTGGAGGGACGCACCCTGGTGCCCGCCCAGGTTCGGTCCTTCGCCTCGGGCCGCCTGCCCGCCCACATGGTGCCGTCGGCCGTCGTGGTCCTCGACACGATCCCGATGACGCCCGTCGGCAAGCTCGATCGAAAGGCACTGCCGACACCCGAGTTCGGTGCACGCGCCGACGAGTACCGCGCGCCGGCAACACCGAGCGAGCTGGCGATCACCGAGGCCTACGCCGAGGTGCTCGGCGTCGAACGCGTCGGCGTCGACGACAGCTTCTTCGACCTCGGAGGCACCTCGATCGTGGCCACCCGGGTCGTCACCGAGCTCCGCGCGCGGTTCGGGGACCGGATCCAACTGCAGTCGATCTTCCTCGATCCGACCCCGGCCGGGCTCGCGCACCGCCTCGACGAGGAGTCGACGCAGTCGGCCGCCGATGAGGCTCTGCAGGTGGTGATCCCGCTGCGGCCGAGCGGCACCAAGCCGGCCCTGTTCTGCGTGCACCCCGGAATCGGCCTGAGTTGGGGATACGCCGGGCTGGTTCAGCACCTCGCCCAGGACCGCCCCGCGTTCGGCCTGCAGCTGCCACTCATCAGCGGGGGGCCACGCTTCGAGTCGATCGAGCAACTGGCACACCGGTACGTGCAGGAGATGCGCGCGGTCCAGGGCCACGGCCCGTACCACCTGCTCGGCTGGTCCCTCGGCGGCGTGATCGCGCACGCCATGGCCGTGGAGCTTCGGCAGGACGGCGACGAGGTGGCGACGCTGGCGATCATGGACAGCTATGTCACCGCCGACGGGATCCCGCAGGTGTTGACCGTCGAGGAGCTGTTACAGGGCCTCGGGCTCGACCTCCGCACCCCGGAGGGAGAGGAGCTGACCTACGCGCGGGCGGTCGAACTGCTCGACGAGTCCCTCGGCCAGCACACCGGCCTCACCGCCGCGCACCTCGAGCGGATCAGCGCCGGTTTCACCAACTCTGCGGAGATCATGGACCGATTCCATCCCGCGGTCTTCGACGGCGACCTGCTCTTCTTCAGTGCGGCAGGCGCTTCCGGGAACGGCGCGCATTCCCCGGAGGAGTGGCGTCCGGCAGTCACCGGCGGAATCCGTGAGGTCCAAGTGGACTGCGGTCACAACCAGATGATCGAACCCGAGTCGCTGGCCGTGGTCGGTCCGGCACTCGAGGAGTACCTCTCCGCGCATTGACGAAACTTCGGCGGTGTGCGGAGAACTCCTGCGGGTACCGTGAAGTGGATGACGTCCGAAGGGTGCCTTCCGTGAGGCACAACGTCGGCAACCTACCGGTGGAATTGACCAGTTTCATCGGCCGGCGCCGGGAGATAGCCGGGGCGAGGCGGCTGCTGTCGACTTCACGGTTGGTGACGTTGACCGGGGTCGGTGGAGTCGGCAAGACCAGGCTGGCTGTGCGGGTTGCCGAAGATTCGCGGCGGTCATTCGCGGACGGGGTCTGGTTGGTCGAACTCGGCGAGCTGCATGATTCTGAGTTGTTGGCGGAGACCGTCGCCGCCGCGCTCGGGCTACCGGATCAGCGGGGACGGTCGTTGTCTGGATTGCTGGTGGATCATCTCGCCACTAGGCAGACGTTGGTGGTACTGGACAATTGCGAGCACCTGCTGGGTACCGTCGCGGTGTTGGTGGGGACTTTGCTGAGGGGGTGTCCGGAGCTGCGGCTCGTGGCCACGAGCCGTGAGGTCCTCGCGGTGGACGGGGAGCAGGAGTTGCGGGTACCGCCGTTGACGGTTCCGGACGCCGACCACCTCCCGCCTCTTGAGGCGATGCCCCGGTACGAGGCGGTTGCACTATTCGTCGCCCGAGCCTCCGCCGCTGTGCCGGACTTCGCACTCACCGTGGCCAATTACGGGGCGGTGGCGGCAATCTGCGGCAGGCTGGACGGACTTCCGTTGGCGATCGAGTTGGCGGCGGCGCGGATGCGTGCGATGTCTGCCGACCAGATCGTGCAGCGTTTGGCCGATCGCTACCGACTGCTGACCGTCGGGCCCCGGGGCGCACCGACACGGCAACAGACGTTGCGGGCGTGCGTGGACTGGAGTTACGAGCTGTGCGGGGCGCGGGAGCAGAGGCTGTGGGCCTGGCTGTCGGTGTTTGCCGGCAGTTTCGAGTTGGATGCGGCCGAGGAAATCTGCCCCGAGGAACTCGTCGCGGGCGATCTACTCGACGGGGTGACCTCCCTCGTGGACAAGTCGGTCCTGATCCGTGAGCAGCTCGCGGAAGTCGTGCGTTTCACCATGCCCGAGACTATCCGCGAGTACGGCAGTGACAAGCTGCGGGAATCCGGCAACTATCCGACGGCCCAGCGACGGCATCTCGCCTGGTATGAGCGGTTGGTGCTGAGGGCGGAGTCCGAGTGGATCAGTGACCACCAGGTGGACTGGATCGTCCGACTCAAACGGGAGCAGTCGAACCTGCGGGACGCACTGAAACACAGCCTGACCGACTCGGTCGCCGATGGTGATCCCGGTGTCAGCGCACGGATGGTCAGCGCTTTGTACCTGTTCTGGACGTGCCAAGGCCTGTGGGCGGAAGCAAGGCATTGGTTGGACCGCTCCCTGGCACGCTCCGATACCGAGCAGGCGTCGGAACGGCCGGTCATCCTCTATGACGACAGCTTGCTGGCGGGAATGCAGGGCCGGCTCGACGAGGCGGCGGCCCGGGTGGCGCAATGCCAGACGCTCGCGGAGCAGCGGGGGGATGCGGAGTCACTCGAAGTCGTCAACTATGTGACCGGCTTTCTCGCATTGTTCGGAGGAGACCTGACCGGCGCAGTGGTATCTCTCCAGTCCGCGGTCACGAGCACCGGTGCACTGTCAGAAACCGAAACCGGCATGAAAGCGGCGCGGCTGATAAGTGGCCTCCTCGGGCTCGCGGCCGCGAGTGGACTGCTCGGCGACGGGAAGACGGCGGTCGCCTGTTACGAACAGGTGCTCGACATCACCACGCCTCGGGGCGAGACCTACTACCGTGGGTACTCGTTGTGGGCCGTCGGATTGACGGCGCTGCGGTCCGGAGACACCGATCGTGCATCCACCTTGTTGGAGCAGGCGTTGCGACTGACCCGGCTGGTCAACGACCCGTTCGTGACAGGCTGGAGTATAGAGTCGTTGGCCTGGATCGCGATACGAGAGCGGAGGGCGACGAGCGCCGCCGTCCTGATGGGTGCCGCCAACACGCTGTCGCGAACGGTGGGCGGCGCCTCGGCAACCCTCCCGCACCTGATCAGCAAGCACGACGAGTGCGAGCAACTCGCCCGCGACGCACTCGGGAATCGGGCCTACGAGAAGGCCTTTCAAGTCGGTGCCGCCATGGGTCTGGACGAATCGGTCGCATATGCGCTCGGGGACCAGGCCGCCCAAGCCCCGACGAGGCCAGCGGCTTCCGTATTGACTCGGCGCGAAACCGAGGTCGCGAACCTGGTCGCGGCAGGGCTGACGAACAGGGAGATCGCCGCCCGGTTGGTGATCTCACCCCGCACCGCCCAGGGCCACGTCGAACGCACCCTGTCCAAGCTGGGGTTCACCTCGCGAACACAGATTGCGGCCTGGGTCGCCGAGGACCAGCAGGCTCCGGACCTCTGATCGACATGCAGGTATTCACCATTCGTCGCGGATGTCGTCCGCGACGCCCAAATGCTCGCACAGCCGCCGAATCGCGCTGCAGTCCTGCACCATCGGCTTCCGGTCGCTGTCCGCGGTGACGTCCGCGATGATCGTCCCCGCGCCGGTGATCTGTTCCTGCTCGAGGATGGCCCGCCAGGTGGTGAGGTCGCTCGCGGTGAACGCGTCCACGCCCTCGCGTAGACCCTCGAGCAGGGTGTGCCGGTCGTCTGCATCGAGCGTGTCGTACACCAGCGTCACGAGGTCGCCGGTGATGGACGAGTGGCACTGCTCGTCGCGACGGTGCAGCGCCACGGTCGCCCGGTTCAACGGCTGCACCCCCTCGTCCTCGGTCATCAGGCCCAGGTAGGCGCTGATCGATGTTTCGGCGACCGTGGTGTAGGCGAGCGTCGTCAGCGCCGCGGCCCGCGGATCGGTGTGGCCGGCCACGGCCGCGTGGTGGCGGCGGACCGTCTGGGCCGCGGGCAGCGTGTCTTCGCGCAACGGCCACCCGCGATGCCGGCGCGTCGCGGCGCTCGCGTTGAGGTGCATCAGGGTGTGGTACTCCTCGTCGACCATCGACTGCAGCGCCGCCGCGCGGTGGCCGTCGCCGAGCCCGGTGCCGAACGCGTCGTGGGAGAGCAACTGGAAACCCGGGTTCACCACGAACTGCTCGATGTCCATCACGTTCTTGTTGTAGGCGATCCACCCCCAGGCCCGCAGCCGGTCCTTCTTCGACTCGTCCAGGCAGCGGTACAGGTCGTGCTCGCGGAACGGGAGCAGCGCCTCGGGGAAGTCGGCCTTGGCCGGGTCGAAGAAGTCGTCGAGCTCGGGTTCGACCCTTCGCACCGTGGCTCGGCGCGGCCAACTCCTGACCAGGCCGCGGATCACCGCGCTCTCGACCGGATTCGACTCATCGCATTCGGGCAGGGAGGGCGGCGACAGCAGGCTCTCGTACCCGAATGTCTCGCTGCCGTGTACCTCGAACGGACCGGTCACGACTCGATCACCTCCGATCGCACCGATACATCCTCGGATGCCAGGCCGTGGAAGATCTCCGCACACAGATCCCCGTACCGGCGGGCGTGGTCGCCGAGGGGTCGACGCGACGCGGCCACCAGTTCGTCGAAATCGTCCTCGGTGCCGTGCTCGACCACCGACGACAACCGGGTCACCGCCGCCGCCAGCGCGTCGCGTGCCCTGCCCGCCAACGGATTCCCGGCCTGGACGTCGCGGTACACGGCCGGGTTCCCCAGCCCGATCCGGGCCAGCAGCGCCAGCGCCACCGTGTGCGGCGGGGTCGCGTTGGCGGACAGTTCCTCGCTCGTCACGTCGAGCTCGGTCAGCGCGAGGCCGAAGGCCAACACCGCGGCGTGCGTGAGCGCCTGTGTCGCCGCGACGATCCGATCGTGCTGATCGGGTGCGAGCCGGACGATCTCGGCCCCCCATCCGGACAGGGACGCGAGGAACCGGTCGACCTGGTGACCCCCGCAATACGTGACCGCGGCCACCGGCCTGCCCGCCATACCCAGGTCGGGGGCGAACATCGGGTTGACCCCGACGGCCGCGATGCCCGGCGCGGAGTCCGTGAGCGCACGTGCGAACCGCGACTTGACCGACAGCGTGTCGACGAGCAGGGCGCCGGGGGAGAGGAGCCGGGGGAGAGCCGGGGCGGCGGCCAGCGCGACCGTCTCTGGCACGGCCAACACCACCAGGTCGGCGGAGCGCAGGGACGCGACGAACTCCCCGGTCGGGGCCGTGAGGTCAGCGGCCATGGCGTCCGCGTCGGTGATGGTGTCCGTTCGCGTCGCGCAGCGGGGATCGGCCACCAGGACCTGGATCCCGTCGCCGCGCAGCAACGCGACCAGCATCACGCCGACCGATCCCGCACCGCCGACGACGACGGCGGTGCGGAACTGCGACGACGCTCGCGCAGATCCCGTGTCGATCACGGTCCGGCCTGGTCCTGATGGTCGGTGTTCATCGACAGGCAACGTTTCATGGTGACGGCCTTGACCATCGTCTCCTCGTACTCCTCGTCCGGGTCGGACATCGCCATGATCGCGCCACCCGCACCGAACGTCACCTCGTCGGCGGTGGCGACCAGGGTCCGGATCACGATGGAGAAGTCGGCGGTGCCGGTGAGCGAGAAGTACCCGATGGCACCCGAATAGACCCCGCGCGGGCCGTCCTCGAGCTTGTCTAGGATCTCGAGGGTGCGCACCTTCGGCGCCCCGGTCATCGATCCGCCGGGGAAGGTCGCCCGGATGCAGTCCACCACCGAGACACCCGGCCGCAGGGTGCCGCGGATGGTCGAGACCAGTTGGTGCACGGGCGCGTAGGTCTCGACGTCGAACAGCTTCGGGACGTGCACCGAGCCAGGAACGCACACACGGGACAGGTCGTTGCGGACCAGGTCGACGATCATCAGGTTCTCGGCGCGATCCTTCTCGGCCTCACCCAGGTCGCGACGCAGGGCCTCGTCGGTATCCGGCGAGAACGACCGCCGCCGGGTGCCCTTGATCGGCTTGGACTCGATCACCCGGTCCGCGCCGATCCGGAGAAAGCGCTCGGGCGAGGCGCTCAGGACCGAGATTCCCGAGAACTGCAGGAGCGCGTTGTACGGGGTCGGGCTGATCTCGCGTAGGCACGCATAGCGGTCCAGTGGGTCGATCGGCCCGTCGACGGTCCCGGTGTTGGTCAGGCACACCTCGTACGACTCGCCGGAACGGATCTCGCTGAGGCACTGCTCGATAAGCGCGAGATAGGCATCCCGGCTGTGCCGGAACCGTGGCTCGTGGTCGGCATCGAGATGAACCAGCGGGGGTGGGGTCGGTGGCTCGTGGGGGACCACGTCGAACTCCGACAGCGCGGCGGCCGTCTCAGTCAACCAGCGGGCACCCTCCCGGTCGCCGGAACCGTCGTCGAGCGAGAGCAGATAGCAGCAGTTGGCCTCGTGGTCGAGCACCAGGGCCCTGTCCGCGAAGACGACGGCGGCGTCCGGGTTCGGCGAGGCGTGGACGAGCTGCCCACAGGTGTCCGCCTTCAGCTCGTAGCCGAGATACCCGACGTAGCCGAGGCAGAAACCGAACGGGAGGTCGGGGCGAGGGGCAACCGCGCGAGCACGCAACTGCTTCTCCATGTAGTCGAAGAAGGTGCTGTGGACCTCCCGTTCGAGCTTTCCCTGCCTGTGCACCCGAACCGCGGTCTCGGTGACGCTGTAGGTGACGTACTCGGCCAGGGGACCGGAGCAGTCGCCCATGACGGAGAACCGCGAGTCCGGCTCGAGTGCCGCGCTGCCGTCCAGCCAGAAGCTGTTCGGGCCGTGGACGAACAGCGCTTCGTAGACCTCCTTGGGATCGAGCGCCCGGTCGATGCGCATGCTGTCGACGCGATAGCGGGGTTCGGCAAGCGGCAGCGGTATCGGGCGCGCCGTCGCCCGGCGGGAGCGCGCCCGCGGGGTCAGGTCCCGGAAATTGGTCAGCAGCGCACGGCCGTGATCGGTACAGATGGACTCCGGGTGGAACTGGACGCCCCAGAGCGGCCGCTCCCGGTGACGCACCGCCATCAATAGGCCGTCGCGGGTGTGGGCCAGCGCCTCGAGTTGATCGTCGAGATCCTCGACGATCAGGGAGTGGTACCGGACCGCGCGGAAGGGCGACGGGATTCCCGCGAACAGTCCGTCCCCCGTGTGATGGACCTCGGAGACCCGCCCGTGCATGGGGATCGGCGCGGGCAGGACCGGGCTGCCGAACAGGTGGCACAGCCCCTGGTGCCCCAGGCACACGCCGAGAACGGGCAGATCGCCCTCGGTGATCGCAGCGGCGCTGATGCCGAAATCCCGATCCCGGTCCGGCCTTCCCGGCCCCGGCGAGATGACGATGTTGTCGTGGTCGGCCAGGTTCACCGACGCCCAATCGACGTCGTTCGACACCACGGTCGGCGGTACGCCGTTCACCTCAGCCAGCAGACTGTAGAGGTTGTAGGTGAAGGAGTCGTAATTGTCGATGAGGAGCGTTCGCATCGGCGTCATGGGCGTCAGCCCCCACGTCCAGACGGCCCGCTCGCACCCTCGGGCTCGGATCCGTCCGCGTCGATGATCAGGTCCTCGACCCGGCAGGTCTCACGGATCAGCAGCTCGTAGAGCGAACGAAAGAAGTCAGGGGACAGCTCGTGCTCGACCGCATAGGTCTGCGCGCGGTCCTGGACCACCCCGATGCGCTGCGGCTGCATCATCGGTATGGAGTTCCGCCTCTTCAGCCGGGCGATTCGGGTACACACCTCGATGCGTGCGCGGACGTCCTCGAGCAGGTGCCGGTCCACGTCGTCGAGCTCGGTTCGCAACACCTCGAGCTCGCGCTGCGCCGCCGAGAATCCGTTTCCGGCCCCGTGGGAACCATTCGACGTGTCCATCCGCCGCCGCCTTAGCAATCTGGGCTGATCTGCACCGACTCCGGTCGATGCACGCCAGCCGAGGTCCGTCAGCCTCGAGCAGAACTCCGGGTAGAGAATCTTCCAATCTTCTCACGGGGGAATACGCCCTAGCCACCCTTTTAATCGAATCCTCGATCCCCGACGTTACCCATTTCCGGGTCTGCGCCGCGGCCGATGCGGTCTCTCTTGGGTTGCTTTTGCCGTCGCCTCAGCTCGACTCGCCGGGACGCAGTTCGGTGGCGGTGAGACCCGCCTCCGCCATCCGACGGACGAACTCGGCGCCTGGCCCGTAGAAGCGATCGGGGCGCACGGAATCGAACCCCATCGGCCAGAGCGTGCCGAAGTGCACCGGGATCGCGGTGCGGGCGCCGACCGCGACCGCCGCGCGGACGGCCGCCGCCGGGTCGAGGTGCCCCGGTCCGAGACTCGGCCCCCACCCGCCGACCGGGATGAGCGCCAGATCGCACTCGGGGATCCAGTCCGACATCGATCCGTACAGCGCGGTGTCCCCGGCGAAATACGTACGCCCCTCGCCCTCGATCACGTAGCCGAGCGCCCGCACCCGGTGCGGCCCGCGGGGCCAGCGTCGACCGTCGTGTTCGGCCGGGACGGCGCGAACCAGCACCCCGCCGATCCGCACCTCGTCGCCGGGACTCACCTCGATCAGCCGATCGCCGAACGCCCGGAGCCCCGACACCTGGCCGACCGCGCCGGTGGGAACGAGGATCGGGACATCGCCGCCGATCAGCCTCAGCGAGGGCAGATGCGTGTGGTCCGCGTGCAGGTGGGACAGCACCACCGCATCCGGGAGCAGGGGAGTGCCGAGCGGGTTGGGCCCACGCCTGCGCCGCAGGTGTGCGACCCGGTCGGTGAGGATCGGGTCGGTGAGGATGGTGGTCCCGCGGTCCGTGATCGAGACGGTGGCGTGCCCGTGCCATCGGGCCAGCGGTGTTCGATCAGACATGGCACCCACGATCCCAGACGAGCCGATCCGCCGCCCGGCGAGCGATCAGCCCACGACGTCCGCGCGGCGGGCACCCGCGGCATCGGTCCTGACGAATTCCATCGCGTCCTCGACGGATCCGAACTTCAGCATCGCGATGTCGAGGGCATAGTTCTGGTACAGCCGCCACGGCTTCTTCGATCCCTGTTTCGGGAACTCGTGGATCGAGCGCTGCACGTACCCGGACGAGAAGTCGATGATCGGCATCGTGGTGATGGACGGATCGACATTGCGGGGCGTGCACTGCCGGTAACCGTTGGCGGCCATGTGATTGAGCAGCCTGCACACGTACTCGCATGTCAGGTCGCACTTGAGCGTCCACGACGCATTGGTGTAGCCGATGCAGCTGGCGAAATTGGGGACGTCGCTCAGCATCATCCCCTTGTAGCTCAGTGCCTTTGCGGCATCGACTGGGGCGCCGTCCACACTCAGCTCGACCCCGCCGCCGACGATCAGCTTCAGCCCCGTGGCCGTCACGATGATGTCGGCCGCGAGCTCCGTCCCCGACGCGAGGCTGATGCCCCGCTCGGTGAACGTCTCGATCCGATCGGTGACGACGTCCGCCCGGCCGTTCCGAATCGCACTGAACAGATCGCCGTGCGGCACGAAACACATGCGCTGGTCCCACGGGTCGTAGCGAGGCGTGAAGTGGGCGTCGACGTCGAACCCGGCTGGCAGCTGCGCCCGCACCTGCCTGCGGAGCAGCCTCTTGACGACGCCGGGCGCCCGGCGGCTCATCGTGAAGAAGAGCATGAAGCGCAGCACGTTCTTCCAGCGGACGATGCCGTAGGCGAGCTTCGACGGCAGGACAGCGCGCAGCCGGTTGGCCATCACGTCCTCGTCCGGCACGGACAGGACATAGCTGGGCGAACGCTGCAGCATCGTGACGTGGGCGGCGGACTCCGCGATCGCCGGGACCAGCGTCACCGCGGTCGCGCCGCTGCCGATCACGACCACGCGTTTGCCCGCCCAGTCGATGTCGTCCGGCCAGTGCTGCGGGTGCACGACCCGGCCCGCGAACCGGTCGACCCCCGCGAACTCGGGGGTGTAGCCCTCCCGATAGTCGTAGTAGCCGCTGCACATGAACAGGAAGTTGCACGTGAGACGCACGATCTCGGCGGTGGGGCCACGCTGCGCCTCGACGGTCCACCTGGCGTCCTCGCTCGACCACTCCGCGCGGGCCACCCGATGGTCGAACCGGATCCTCCGGTCTATTCCCTGCTCCTGCGCGGTGGCGCGGACATAGCTGAGGATCGACGGGCCGTCGGCGATCGACTTCGCGTCCGTCCACGGCCGGAACGAGTACCCGAGGGTGTACATGTCGGAGTCCGAGCGAACACCGGGATACCGGAACAGGTCCCAGGTCCCGCCTATCGCGCCGCGCGCCTCGAGGATCGCGTACGACTTGTCCGGACATCTCGCCTGCAGGTGGTACCCGGCCCCGATCCCGGACAGGCCGGCACCCACTATCAGGACGTCGAAATGGTCGATCGCCATGGCTGCCACCGCTGTCGTGGGGAGTGTTCCACCTCGAACCTAGCACCGCGCCACACTGCGATCCGGCCCGTTGGACACCTACGATCCAGGTGAATGGAGGTGTGCATGCGCACTCTGGGATCGGCGGCCCGTACCGTCACCGAGTTCCTCGTGCTGTGGCTGATATCCGCCGCGGCGCTGATGATGATCGACGCGGTCCTACCCGGCGTCGAGTTGGCCAGTACCGGTGCGCCGGGCCCACTCGGATCGGCTCCGAGCGCGCTGGCGCTGGCCCTGCTGTTCGGCCTGCTCAGCACGGTGCTCTGGCCGATCCTGCTGAGGGCCATGCTGTGGGTCGGACCGGCGCTGCTGTTCCTGTTCGCCTTCGTCGGCAGCGGCCTGATCATGCTGCTCTCCGTGCGCATCCTGCCGCTCGCCACGGCGGAGAGCGTCACCGACATCATCATCCTCGCGGTGCTGTTGTCGCTGGTGAGCTCGGCGGTGTCCGGTGCCATCGCTTCGCGGCGCGACGACACCTACCGCATGATGCTGGTGCGTCGACAGCGGTTTCGATTGCGCCGCAAGAGGTCACCCGACGGCGGCTCGGATCGTCCGGGTCTGCTGTGCATCCAGATCGACGGGCTGGGTCACAAGGTGTTGCAGCGCGCGATGCGATCGGGGGTGGTCCCCACCCTCGCCGCGATGGTCCACGACGAGTCCCACCGACTGATGCCATGGCACACCGACTGGAGCAGCCAGACCGGTGCCAGCCAGCTCGGGATCCTGCACGGCAGCAACCACAACGTGCCGGCGTTCCGGTGGTACGACAAGGCCACCAAGAGGATTGCGGTGTTCAGCAATCCGAGCGACAACGCCGAACGCGAGCGTGAACGCGCGTCGATACCCGGACTGCTCGCCGACGGGGGAGCGAGCCGCGGCAACCTGTTCTCCGGCGGCGCCGAGGACAACGTCCTCGTGGTCAGCCGGATGAAGGGCGCCCGGATGGGAGGCGGTGGCACCGGATATGCGGACTACTTCATCGATCCGGCGAGCGCGGTCCGTACCTTCATCCGACTGGTCGCCGAGGTGTTGCGCGAGATCCGCCAGGCCTGGCACCAGCGCAGACGGGACATCCGGCCGCGGGTGCGCCGCGGCGGGATCTATCCGCTGGTACGGGCCTTCACGACCGTCGTCGAGACCGATGTCGTGGTTGCCGCGGTGATCGGCGACATCATCAAGGGCCGCAACGTGATCTACGTCGACCTCGTCGGCTACGACGAGGTCTCGCACCATTCCGGGGTGGAACGGCCGGAGACCCTCGCGGTGCTGCGCAAGCTCGACGCGGAGATCGGCATGATCGCCGCCGTCGCGGCGCAGGCCGACCGGCCGTACAACATCGTCGTCCTCTCCGATCACGGCCAGAGTCAGGGCGAGACGTTCACCGGCCGCTTCGGCGAGACCCTCGAGGCCCTGGTCCTGCGGGAGTGCGAGGCCGGTCGGCCGCAACCCCAGCACGGTCGGTGGCTGCACCACGACAAGGACGTCCCGGACGTCGGCGCGCAGGGCCGAGGCGCGGAGGGCCTCGGGTACGCCGCCGCGAGCCTGCGGGCCACGCCACCGCCGGACCGGGTCACCGCGCCGCCCGAGCGGCCGGTGGTGCTCGCGTCGGGGAACGTCGGACTGGTGAGTTTCCCGCTCGCCGCCGGCCGCGCGACGATGCGCTGGATCACCGAGCATCATCCGTCCCTGTTGCCCGCCCTCACCACTCATCCCGGGGTGGGGTTCGTCCTCGTGGCCCGCGAGGGCAAGGGATCGATCGTGCTCGGCGCGCACGGCAGCGTGGAGGTCGACACCGGTTTCGTCGCGGGCCAGGATCCGTTGGCGGACTTCGGCCCCGGCACGCTCGAGCGGATCCGCAGGACCGACGGCTTCGACAACGTCGCCGACATCATGATCAACGGCCGGTACTGGCCGGACACCGGCGAGATCGCGGCGTTCGAGGAACAGGTCGGCTCGCACGGGGGGCTCGGCGGTCCGCAGACCCGGCCGTTCCTGCTCTATCCCGCGCACCTGCCCGAGCCGCCCGACGAACTGCACGGCGCGGAGCAGGTACACCGGGTGTTGAGCGGCTGGCGCGACCTCGCGGCGGCCGAGGCACGCGCCGGCCTCGGCTAGTCCTCGGCCGGACCCGCCTGGCCGCCGTCCATCGACTGGCGGAGCGCGTTCATGACGCTGGCCAGGGCGGGCGAGTCCGCGCCGCCGGTCCGCACCACCCCGCACACCGGGATACGGAGCCGGTTGTTGGCCTCGCGCATGAAGCAGAGCCCGGTTCGGGGCGTCTCGGCCGCCGTGCTCGCGTACAGCACGGTCCACGCCCGCGGGTTGGTGATGACCTCGAGCGTCGCGGCGTGGTCGCTGGCGATCGACGGCCCGAGCGAGACGCGGCGCCCGATCTCACGGAACGCATCCTCGACCACGGTGTGCAGCAGCACCTGGCTGCTGCGCGGCGGGAGCAGCAACTGATACGGGGCGAGCTCGCCCAACTCGACCGTCGAGAACGCGGACAACGGGTGTCGGCGCGAGGTCACGATCACCAGGTCGTCGACGCCGAGCCGCACCGTCTCCAGGCCCGGCCGATCCGCCCGCCCGCGGATCAACGCGATGTCGGCGTCGCCCGATGCGACCGCGTCGATACGCTCGGTGAAACTCTTGATCACGAACTCGATGTCCACGTCCGGGTGCGACTCCCGCACCCGGGCGATCGCGTCGAGGCTCTGCGCCGCGAAGCTCATGTTCGCGGTGATCCGGATCCGGTTCCTTGGTTCGCGCACGACGGAGTACGCCTTGGTCTCCAGGCTCAATACCTGCTGGGCGATGGGGATCAGGCGGGACCCGGCCGGGGTCAGCCGCACCACCCGCGTCGACCGCTCGAACAACGGTGCGCCGAGCTCCTGCTCGAGGCGGGTGACCTGGTGGCTGACGGCAGATTGCGAGATGAAGCACCGTTTCGCGGCCCGGCTGAAGCTCAGCTCCTCGCTGACGGCCAGGAAGTAGCGCAGCTGCCGAAAGTCCATGCCCACATTCTATTCATTAGCAATCCAGATAAGAGAATTCTGGATACCCGGAGCTAGCTGGCGAAACACCGGAATACATCCCTACGGTGTAACTCATACATCAGATCTACGCGGGAGGTTGTCGTGGTCGACGCAGGGATGGACCGGACCGAGGTCGTCATCGTGGGCTCGGGGTTCGGCGCGCTCGCGGCGGCGAAGAAGCTGGCGAAGGCCGGCACGCCGTTCGTCCTCATTTCCGAGACCACTGAGCACCTGTTCCAGCCGCTGCTCTACCAGGTGGCGACCGGCGTGCTCTCGGCAGGCGAGATCGCGCCCTCCATCCGGGCGATCCTCGCGAAGTACCCGAATGCCGACGTCCGGCTCGGCCGGGTCGTGGACGTGCACGCCGACGCGAAGGAACTCGTCTACGAGGCCGCGGGCGAGCGGCACACCCTCGGATACAACTTCCTCATCGCCGCCACCGGAGCGCGCCAGTCGTATTTCGGCCGCGACGAGTTCGCCAAGGTCACCTACGCGCTCAAGACCGTCAACGACGCGAAGCGGCTGCGCGACCAGATCGTGCGCTGCTTCGAGGAGGCGCACACCACCACCGACCCGGAGCGCGCCAAGAACCTGCTCAGCTTCATCGTGATCGGCGCGGGCGCGACCGGCGTCGAGCTGGCCGGCCAGATCAAGGAGCTCGCAGGCCGCTACTTCGAGCAGTCGATCCGCGGCATCACCGCCGACGACGTCACCGTCACCCTTGTCGAGGGCGCCGGTGTCGCGATGCCCGCGTACGGCGGCAAGCTCAGCGAGTACACGAAGGCCTCGCTGGAGAAGTCGGGCGTCGAGGTGGTGCTGAACACGCTGGTCACCGACATCGACGAGCACGGCGCCACCTTCAAGGCGCACGGCAGCGAGGCCGGGGTGCGGCGCACCGCCGAGACCATCGTCTGGTCGGCGGGCGTGCAGGCCAACGACTTCGCGGGTGTGCTCGCCGAGCGCACCGGCTGCGACACGGACCGGGCGGGCCGGCTGCTGGTGAACCCGGACCTGACGGTCGGCGGCCGCGCGGACATCTTCGCCGTCGGCGACATGACCTCGCTGAACAACCTGCCGGGCCAGTCCCCGGTTGCGATGCAGGGTGGACGCCACGTCGCCAAGACCGTGCTCGGCAAGACCCCGCGCGGCACCGCCTTCAAGTTCCGCGACAAGGGCTCGATGGCGATCATCAACCGCTTCCGTGCGGTGACCAAGGTGAAGAGCATCGAGCTCACCGGGTTCATCGCCTGGGTGCTGTGGCTGGCCGTGCACATGGTCTACCTGGTCGGGTTCCGCAACCGCTACATCGCGGTGATGTCGTGGTTCGGCTCGTTCCTCGGCCACCGTCGCCCGCACTTCCACTACGCGCAGGAGCCGTCTCCGGTGGGAACGGTCGAGGCCGACGACGAGGTACCGGTCGCCGCGTAAGCGGGGTGTGACCGTCGGGGTCGGACGCGCGGCGCAATAGGCTGAATGCGCCCGCGCGTCCCGACCCCCGAAAGACACTGATGGACACCACCTCTCCCACCCTCGTCGGCGATCTCCGGGCGAGCACACAGCGCCGCACGCTGATCGTGGTGGTGACCTCGCAGATCCTCGGTGGCGCCGGACTGGCCGCGGGCGTCACCGTCGGCGCGCTGCTCACCAAGGAGATGCTCGGGTCGAGCCGATATGCCGGCCTGTCCTCGGCCCTGTTCACCCTCGGGTCCGCGGCAGCGGCGCTGCTCGTCGGGCGGGTCTCGCACCGCCTCGGCCGCAGGAGCGGGCTCAGCATCGGATACCTCGCGGGCGCGGCCGGCGGCGCCGGGGTGGTCCTCGCCGCGGTCATGGACAGTCTCCCGCTGCTGTTCGTGTCCATGTTCGTCTACGGCTCCGGGACCGCAACCAACCTCCAGGCCCGGTACGCGGGAACCGACCTGGCCGAGGCCTCGCATCGGGGCCGGGCGGTCAGCACGATCATGGTCGCGACGACCTTCGGCGCGGTGGCGGGGCCGAACCTGGTGGAGGTCATGGGCGACCTCGCGGACGGCTGGGGCATCCCCGTGCTGGCCGGCCCGTTCATCCTGTCGTCGGCCGCATTCGCCGCCGCGGGCATGTTCCTCTGGGCGTTCCTCCGGCCCGATCCACTGCGCGTCGCGCGACAGCTGCAGTCCGAGCCGGTCGGGGCCGGCGGGGAGGCGCCGCCGGAGCCCGACCGGGAGACGCAGCGCCGGGGCATCCTCGTGGGTGCCACCGTGATGGTCGTGACGCAGATCGTGATGGTCGCGATCATGACCATGACCCCGATCCACATGATGGATCACGGACACGGCCTCGGACAGACCGGGATGGTCATCGCGATCCACGTCGCGGCGATGTTCCTGCCGTCGCCGCTGACCGGCATGCTCGCCGACCGGTACGGACGGATCCCGGTCGTGGTCGCGGCCGGTGTCACCCTGCTCGCGGCGGGCATCCTCGCGGCCCTGGCACCCTCCGATTCAGTCGTGCTGCTCTCCGTCGCGCTTGGTCTACTGGGGCTCGGCTGGAACTTCGGGCTGATCAGCGGCACCGCCATTCTCACCGACTCGACCCCGCTCGCCACGCGGGCACGCACCCAGGGTTCGGTCGACCTGTGTATCGCGCTCGCCGGTGCAGGCGGCGGCATCGTGAGCGGGATGGTGGTCGCGTCGAGCAGCTTCGCGGTCCTCTCACTCGGTGGCGGACTGATCGCGCTGGCGCTGATCCCCGTCCTCGCGTTGAACCGCAGACAGGCGCAGGCGATACCGGAACCCGCTCGGGCCGGCACCACGTCGTGACCTCGGACTGACCGCAGACACCGTCAGGGCATCCGCAGCCGGGGCACCGGCGGGACCCAGTCGGGATCGCGGGTCGTGACCGCGAGCTCGTCGATCACATGGGTGGACCAGGCCAGGAGCCCCGTGATGTCGAGCGCGTGCGGCGGCCGGTCCTCGTACGACCCGACCAGGTCCCGTCCCCGCCGCAGCCGGGCCGCCGCCACCAGGGACTCACCCCGGACCGCCCGCTCCAGGCCGTCCGCCAGCTGCCACAGGCCCTGCCAGAGTTCCAACTCCTCCGGGGGCGCGAGTGCCGATTCGGCCTCCAACAGGTCCCGCGCCCGCGCGGGATCGCCGTGATCCATCAGTCGCTGCGATTCGGTGATCGCGGCGCCGAGGTCGAGCTGTGGCCCCCAGGAAACGTCGGCCATGTACCGAATCTAATCCCTCCGGCTCGCCACGACCAGGGCCCAACTGGCACCCGCACCGCGCGAAGAGAGTGTCACGAAAGGGTCCGGCGCAACCCGACAGGCGGGACGGCATGAGTGACCTTCGTCACATTCAGGTAACGAAATGGATACGTTTCGAGATGTTTAGATCTCGGTCGTGACCTGCAGGGGAGTCGGCGACAGCCCCCGAATCTGGACGGGTGTCCGTGCGTCGGGCCCGCCATCCGAGGGGTGCGAGGGCCCCCGAACTGCGGCTACCGTCGCTTCCGGTTCACAAACGAGAACCACCACCGGCTCGCCCACCTTCGCGAACTGCCCAGCGGGATCCGGTCCGACGCAACACATCAGGGCAGTGACGAGGCCAACATCGCCGCGGGGCCAAGACCCCGCCGCCGCCTCGGATGCAGGAGAGGACCCATCACATGTCGATCAACCATGCACGCCGCACTGCCACCAAGACCCTCGGCTGGATCGCCGCGACCGGCGCCCTCGTCGCCGTCCCGCTGGGACTGGCCGGCGGTACCGCCAACGCGGCAGGTCACAATTGGGACGCGGTCGCCGAGTGCGAGAGCAGCGGCAACTGGGGCATCGATTCGGGCAACGGATTCTCCGGCGGCCTGCAGTTCACTCCGAGCACCTGGGCCGCCTACGGTGGCCAGGGCCACGCCGCGAACGCCTCCCGCGAGGAGCAGATCCGCGTCGGCGAGAACGTGCTCGCGGGCCAGGGCCCGGGCGCATGGCCCGTGTGCGGCCAGTACCTCTGATCCAACCCCGGTTGCCGCTCGGGATCCCGGGCGGCAACCCCGACGGGCACCCCGGTGCCTGTGGGCGTGTGACGGCGATCCGACCCGCTCAGGCTCGGTGCTCCCTATCCGGCGGCTCGATCCGCTGCGTGGCATCGGGGTCGATGTCGTCGGCCCGTTCGAATTGCCCGTCGAGTTCCTCGCGCGACTTGGCCGCATCGGTCGACCGGGCTCGAGCGCGTTCCTGTAGCCGCTCGGCTTCGGCCCGCTTCGCGTCGGCCTCCGCTTCGGCCATCCGTGCACGTGCGGCAGTCTCGTCCGCGAGCGCCTCTTCTTGACCGACCTCGTGAGATTGTTCGGTGGCCCGCTCACGAATCTCCTGCGCCTCAGCGCGTTGATGCCGCGTCCGCGCATTCCTCGCGAACCAGAGCGCCACGGCCACGAGCACCACGATCGCCGCGATCACGACGATCCAGATGACGACGTCCCTGTCCATGTCGATATGCCTCCTCGTACCGGGTCCACCCTCGATCCCAGGATTGCCCGTCGCGGCCCAGCTCAAACCCTTCGGACGGGACCGCGGCGGTCCGGATCCGGATCGGTTTCGGGATCCGCCGGGATGGGAACACCCCTGCCATGAGCAGGCGGAAACTACGAGCGCATGACAGCGCGGATTTCGACGTGAGCAGCGACCCCGGCTTCCGGCGCTACGTCGAGGCGGTTTCCGCCGCGGTCGGGGCGGATCACGAGCACGTGCACGTCGCGTTCTGCTCAGAAGGACCGGAGTCGGAGGCCTACATAGCGTTGCCTCGTCAGCGGGATGTCTTCCCTGTACGGGAGGCCGCGCTGATCTGGGTGCCATCCGGCGGATGGCAGCTCGCGGTCGAGACCTCCTCGACCGAGGACATGATCATCCTCGGGAGCACGACCGGAACCCCGGTTCCCCAGCCGAGTGCGGTGCGGGCGCTGTGCGAGGACTATCTACACCCGAGCCCGCGATGACCGGGCGCCGTCACTCGACGGTGAGCATGTCGCCCGCGCGGGTGACCACGTAGCCGGCAAGGGCCTCCCGGGCCGGAGTGCGGACCACCGAACCGTCGGCGATCGAGAAGCGGCTGCCGTGGCAGGCGCAGTTGATGGTGCCGTCGCTCACCTCGGAGACGAGGCACCCCTGGTGGGTGCACACCGCCGCGAACGCCCGGAAGACGCCCGGTTCGGGCTGGGTCAGGACCAGCTGGTGCTCGGCCAGGACGATCCCGCCACCGACCGGGACCTCCGACGACGCGATGCGCGCCGGTTCGGCGCTCCGGTCCTTACCGACGGCCGCCACCCCGGTTGAGCAGCCCGCGACGGCCAGGCAGCCGGTCGCGCAGGTGGCGGCCAGGAAGGCTCGGCGGGGAATCGCCACGGCCTGGTCGACCTCGGTCATGCGGGAACCACCAATCCGGTCAGGTACATCAGCAGGATTCCTGCGCCGATTCCGGCCAGGACCACCGGGTCCACGGCCGCACGATCACGGCCGCGCAGGGACGGCGCGATCTGGACGATCACCTGGATGATCGCGCCGACACCGACGCCGAGCAACAACGCGGAGACCTCGGCGTTGCTGACGCTCGCGCCGAGGACGGCCCCGAGAATGGCGGGCGCCCCGGCGAGGAACCCGAGTCCCAGCAGGATAAGCAGGGGAGTGCGTCGCCCGGTCATTGGGGCGACGATGGCCAGTCCCTCGGTGGTGTTGTGCAGGGTGAACCCGATGACCAGGAACGCCCCGAGGGCCAGCTCACCGACCGCATAGGCGGATCCGATAGCCAGGCCCTCACCGAGATTGTGCAGCCCGATACCCGCCGCGATCATGGCCGACAGCCGCAGCCCGGACGCTTCCGCTCCCGCCTGCCGGGCGCGCAGATACCGGTCGATTCCCATCAGTGCGAGGAAGGCGACCGCCGCGCCGAGGACGACGAGGGTGACGCCACCGAATGCCCCACCGGAGGCCGCAGCCAGCTCGAACCCCTCGCCCGCGCCGTCGAAGGCGAGGAAGGCGAGCAGGCCGACCGTGAGGGCGAGCACGAACCGGACCGCGCGGGCTCCGGCCCGACGCAGCACCGGCAGCAGCAGCATGCCCAGCAGTACCGGGATGACCCCCACATAGATGCCCAGCAGCGCCATCGTCCCGAAGAACGCCGCCCCGGGTTCCGGGGTGGGTACCGCGGCGGGGATCTCGTGCTCGATGACCAGCCCCGTGTTGGTCAGCATCGAGACCAGATAAGGCTGACCGGTGATCCACGGGTAGTCGAAGGTGATCGTCTCGGACTGCAGCCGTCCGATGGGTTCCTCGGCGCCGTCGAGGTTGACGTAGGCGTCGTTGACGAACGCCTGCGCGATGGTCACCGGATCGGGCCCGACATTGCGCAGTGTCAGGACGATCTGCCCGGGTTCGAGGACAGTCCGTTCGATCGCGATGTCCTCGATCGGGGGTCCGGCGCGCTCCGGCAGGCTCTGCCCGGCGAGCAGGGCCAGCGCGGCAAGGGCCACCGCGATGATCGCGACGACGCCCGCACCGCGGATCCACGCGCCCGACCGGGTCAGCTCGCTGCCGTCGGCGCCGGTTTCGTCCGGCGCCGGTCGCGGTGGCGTGTTCGTCACTCGGTCACCTCGAAGAATCCCATCCAGCCCAGGTCGGCGAACTCGGTCTTGTGGGCGTGGAACATGTACCGACCCGGATGCGGGAAGCGCATCTCGCAGATCCCGCGCTGGCCCTGCCCCTGGATGATCGTGTCCGTGAACTCGGCCGGCTCGAGCCGTGTCCCGGTGGGGAAGTAGTCGAAGAAGTTGCCGTGCACGTGGAAGCTGTTGATCGGGTCGTACTCGAGGATGTTGACCAGGTAGATGCGCACCAGTTCTCCGCGCTTCACCTGCACCGGCTCGTGCATGTAGTGGAACGGGATGCCGTTGACGGCGTACAGCTGGTTGCCCTCGCCGTCGAAGGTGGTGTTGTAGCCGTGCATGACCATCACCATCTCGTCGGCAGGCGGGCGTCCCTGCGCGGGATCGATGATGAAGGTGCCGTACATGCCGCGGGCGATGTGCTCGGCCAGCGGGCTGACGTGGCAGTGGTAGAGGTGCACCCCGAACGGGGTGGCGTCGAACTCGTAGGTGAAGGACGCGCCGGGTTCGATGATGCCCCGGCCCACCCCGGGGATCCCGTCCATCTCGGCCGGGTGGATGCCGTGGAAGTGCATGGTGTGCGGGTGCTCGGACCCGTTGGTGAAGCGCACCCGGAGCCGCTCGCCCTCCCGGCACCGCAGCGCGGGGCCCGGCACCCGGGAGTTGAAGGTCCACGCCGGGAAGTGCACCCCCGGCGCGATCTCGATCTCCTCGTCGCTGGCGAATATCTCCCACTCGCGCAGCGTGCGCCCGTCCGGCAACACCGAGGTCGTGCCATAGTCGAAATCGCGCAGCATCGCGGTCGGGTGGAACCCGTTCGCCTCGTGGTCGACCTGTTGGCCGAGACGGAACGTGGCCCCGCTCTCCCCGCCGCCGTGGCCGGCGGCCGCCGTGCCATGCGCCTGCCCCTCGGCGGCCCCGGACCCGTGGCCGCCGGGATGCGGCGACGCCGACGCCTGCGGCTGCTTGCCGGCGCCCAGCAGCAGCCCCGCCGAACCCGCCAGCGCCCCACCGATCAGCAGCTGACGCCGCGACGGCGCGCCCGCCGAGTCGCCCTCGATCGGGGCGTCGGGCGTTGCGCGCGCATTATTTCGCATGATCACATCCCAAAGTTTGTCATACCGAACTTAAGTGTTCATACCATCCTCATCACGCATGACCCCGGGATCGATACAGGCTGTTGTGAATACAGATGAATCTGTAGTATTGACGTATGGACACACTGGTGAACAGCGACGCACTATCGCGGTTCGGATACGCGCTGTCGGACTCGACTCGGTCGCAAATCCTCTTGAGCCTGCGCAACGGGCCCGGATACCCCTCCGATCTCGCCGACAAGATCGGCGTCTCCCGACAGATCCTGTCCAACCATCTCGCGTGCCTGCGCGGCTGCGGCCTCGTGATCGCGGTTCCGGAGGGCCGCCGTAGCCGGTATGAACTGGCGGATCCGCGGATCGCCAGGGCGCTCGAGGACCTGGTCGGCCTCGCCCTCGCGGTCGATCCGTCGTACTGCCCCGACGCCGCGACCGAGGAATGCTGCTGATGGCGCCGAACCTCGGACTGCCCACGACTCGCCCAAAGCCCGGGGCGTCCGCACCCGACGAGGCCCGCAAGCGGGTCCTCTCGCGCCGGATCCGGCTGTTCGTCGGCGCCACGATCAGCTACAACCTCATCGAGGCGGCGATCGCGCTGACCGAGGGCACCCGGGTCTCGTCGGCGGCGCTCATCGGGTTCGGCCTCGACTCGGTGATCGAGGTGTCCTCCGCGGCGGCGGTGGCCTGGCAGTTCGCGGGCCGCGATCCCGAGGCCCGCGAGAAGGTCGCGCTGCGGATCATCGCCTATTCCTTCTTCGCCCTGGCCCTCTACGTCAGCATCGACGCGCTCCGGTCCCTGTTCGGGCTCGGCGAGGCCCGCCACTCGACCGTGGGCATAGTGCTCGCCGCCGTGAGTCTGGCCGTCATGCCGGTCCTGTCCTGGGCGCAGCGGCGAGCCGGACGCGAACTCGGGTCGCTCTCCGCGGTGGCGGACTCGAAGCAGACCCTGCTGTGCACCTACCTGTCGGCGGTGCTGTTGGTCGGGCTCGCCCTCAACAGCCTGTTCGGATGGTCCTGGGCCGACCCGATCGCGGCCCTCGTCATCGCCGTCATCGCGTTGAAGGAAGGCATCAACGCCTGGCGGGGCGATCCCTGCTGCCCGAACCCCGCGGCCGGACGTCCCAGCGACGACACGACCGACCCCGACTGCGACTGCTGCGACTGACCACCGAGAGCCAGGAGACCCCGATGCGCGCCATCACCCCACCCGCCCGAGCGATGTACGACCGCGAGATGGCCGCTGGCCGGACCGCGCCCACCGCGCAGGAACGGTGGCGGCACCTCGAGCGCGCACACATCATTTCGCAGCCCCACCCCTGGTTGCACACCCGCAACCATGTCGCGATGCTCGCACTCGCGCTGACGCAGCGGGACCGGGGAGAGTCGCTCGGCCAGGTCATCCGGATCATCGTGGCGGCCCCTGGCTCGCTGTCCGGACGCTACCCGGAGGGGAACACCGGGCGGGCATCCGCGGGACTCACGACCCCCATGCCCATCCCTGACGACCTGGCCGAGATCATCTCTCCGGAATGAACGACCAGCCCGGTTCGCCGCGCATCGGGAGCACACCGCCGAGCGGTGCCCTCGCCGAGTGCGCCGAGGGGCCGTGCGCATCGACAGCCGACGGGCGAATCGCGCTACGTCGCCGAGCAGTACGTCGACCGCGATGCCTGCGACGCGCACTTCGCGCCGCCGTACGTGAGCGGCCTGCTGTCCCGGTTCCCCGAGCTGTTGGCGGGAAAACCCCAGGTCGAGTACGCGGAGACCGTCACCTCGTTCGTCGCCTGATACCTCGGCCGGGCCTGTCAAGGGGTGTCCTGCGGGGCGCCCCCTGGACCGGCCTGTGTGATGTGCCTCACACGCAAAGCAGGCATGTACCCGGGTAGTCCGACCGTTGTCGCGTACCCACCCCCGCGGGCAATGTGACAGGCACGGGGCGAAGGTTACGAAGGTGAGGTTTCCGCGATGTACCAACACCAGCTGCTGCACCCGCGCGTGACGTGTCGGGTCGACGAGATCGGCCGGCGAGACACGCGTACCGGGAGAGGTGAGGTACCTGGGGAAGCCGCGCCCACCACGGCCCCGTCGTCGGGATCAGGTTCGATCGTGTCGTGGATGGTGGTCGAGCCCGCACTGAACGAGGTGGACGCGGAACCGATGCCGACCACGATCGCGATCGTCGATCTCGACAGCGGCGGACGGATCTACGCGTCGATCGAGGGCGAGGTCCTGGTTCGGACGGGCCAGCGGGTGCGCGTGCTGCTCCACCCGGCAATCCGGGGTGCGAGATTCCCGCTCCGCGGCGTGGTCGGCTCGATCGCCTGCGATTGCCGGCGGGAGAGGGCACAAACTCACGAACCACCACCCCGACACCAGCACACGCACAACGCAGGCGACATCCTGGAGTGGTTCTTGCGGCGACGAAGCTGGACCACCTGGGCGCGCACGACCGAGGTAGGGAGGTCGCGATGATGTGGAGCCCATGCGCACTCGCGCGGCGTTGGCCCGAGTTGTGGGAGCCGTTGAGCGAAGCGGACCGGTGGGTGCTGTCGCAGACGCTGGCAGACGAACATTCCGAGGACGTGAGCCGCGAGGAGGTCGCGGATCTGGCTCGGTACCTGGCCGGAGACATCACGGCTGACGAGTATGAGCTGCGGGCAGCCTGGCGACAGCTCGGCGCGGAAACCGTGCAGCTCGATCGCGGTGCGGTCGGCCCGCTCCGCCTCGACACCGTCGCCTGAGCCGCCGCCGCGCCGGGGAGCCGGACGCGTTTGGGGCGGGACGCCCGCGGTGCTAGGCAACTCCGGCGGGACGTGCCACGATCGTGAGGTGACCAGCCGAGCCGCCGAGCCACAGCGTCTACGTGATCTCGCGCGGCTGCGCGGCGTCCGCGACCGGATGGATCGGGAGTACGCGCAGCCTCTGAACGTCGAGGCGCTCGCCCGCGACGCGCATATGTCGGCCGGACATCTCAGCCGCCAGTTCAGGCTCGCGTACGGCGAGTCGCCGTATTCCTATCTGATGACGCGGCGCATCGAGCGCGCGATGGCACTGCTGCGTCTCGGCGACCTCAGCGTCACCGAGGTCTGCTTCGCGGTCGGCTGCTCGTCCCTGGGCACCTTCAGCACGCGATTCACCGAATTGGTCGGTATGCCGCCGAGCGCCTACCGGGACCAGACACGCCCAGAGGGGGAGATGCCGTCCTGTGTCGCGAAGCAGGTGACCAGACCGATCAGGAATCGAGAAGCGCAGGCGGTGTCACCCCAATTAGCGTGACTGCCATGGACATCAGAATTCACTCGGCCTTCCTCCCACACAACGACCGCGACGCGGCCCTGACCTTCTACCGCGACACCCTCGGCTTCGAGGTCCGCAAGGAGGTCGGCTACAACGGGATGTACTGGATCACGGTGGGACACCCGGACCAGCCCGACACCTCCCTCGTCCTGCACCCGCCCGCCGCCGACCCCGGCGTCACCGACGACGAGCGTCGCATGATCACCGAGATGATGGCCAAGGGGACCTACGCGATCCTCACCCTGTCCACCCCCGACCTGGACGACACCTTCGGCAAGCTGGTGGCCAACGGCGCGGACATCGTCCAGGAACCGATCGATCAGCCGTACGGCATCCGCGACTGCGCCGTGCGGGACCCGGCAGGGAACCTGCTCCGAATCAACGAGGTGCGCTGACATGACTTCCATCAAGCCCATGACCACCATCAAGTCCGTTGTCCTCGAGGTGCCGGATCCCGCGGCCGCCGAGGCCTTCTACGCCGCATTCGGCGTCGGCGACCACGTCGGCGTACGCGCCTCGGAGGCACCCACCACCGGCTTCCGCGGCTACACCCTGTCGCTCGTGGTGTCCCGGCCGAACATCGTCGATGCCTTCGTCGGGGCCGCCCTCGACGGCGGCGCCACCACCCTGAAGCCGGCCAAGAAGGGGTTCTGGGGCTACGGCGGCGTCGTGCAGGCCCCGGACGGCGCGATCTGGAAGATCGCGACGTCGTCGAAGAAGAACGATGGACCGGCCACCCGGCAGATCGATGACATCGTGCTGTTGCTCGGCGTCGAGGACGTGAAGGCGACAAAGCAGTTCTACGTCGACCGGGGGCTGGAGGTGGGGAAGAGCTACGGCCGCAAGTACGTCGAGTTCGCCACCGCGCCGTCGAACGTGAAGCTGGCGCTCTACGGCCGCCGCGCCCTCGCAAAGGACGCGGGTGTGTCCCCGGACGGAAACGGCTCGCACCGGATCGTCATCGGCAGCGATGCCGGACCCTTCGTCGACCCGGATGGCTTCGCGTGGGAGACCGTGCCCGGGAGCGCGTGATCGGTGGAATGCAAGGACAACGGTCGCGACGGCGGCCAGACAGAAGGGGAACGATGAGCTCTGCCACGAGGACCGTTACGCAGTCGCCCGAGCTGCACGCCGCCGACAGCCACGACCTGATCCGCGTGACCGGCGCACGGGAGAACAACCTCAAGGACATCAGCGTCGAGCTCCCGAAGCGGCGGCTGACGGTGTTCACCGGTGTCTCCGGCTCGGGCAAGAGCTCGCTGGTGTTCAGCACGATCGCCGCGGAGTCGCAGCGGATGATCAACGAGACCTACAGCTCCTTCGTGCAGGGCTTCATGCCGACCCTGGCGCGGCCGGAGGTCGACGTCCTGGAAGGGCTGACGACCGCGATCATCGTCGACCAGGAACGAATGGGGTCGAACCCCCGGTCCACGGTCGGCACCGCCACCGACGCCAACGCGATGCTGCGCATCCTCTTCAGCCGGCTCGGGCAGCCGCACATCGGCTCGCCCCAGGCTTTCTCCTTCAACGTCGCCTCCGTCAGCGGTGCGGGCGCGGTCACCATGGAGAAGGGCGGACGGGAGGTGAAGGAGCGTCGCAGCTTCAGCATCACCGGCGGCATGTGTCTGCGCTGCGAGGGCCGGGGCAACGTCTCCGACTTCGACCTGACCGCGCTGTACGACGACAGCAAGTCGCTGAACGAGGGTGCGCTGACGATCCCCGGCTACAGCATGGACGGCTGGTACGGCCGCATCTACCGTGGCTGCGGCTTCTTCGACCCCGACAAGCCGATCTCGAAGTTCACGAAGAAGCAGGTGAACGACCTGCTGTACAAAGAGCCGACGAGGATCAAGGTCGACGGCGTCAACGTGACCTTCGAGGGCCTGATCCCGAAGATCCAGAAGTCGTTCCTGTCCAAGGACCGCGAGGCGATGCAGCCGCACATCCGGGCGTTCGTCGACCGCGCGATCACGTTCCAGACCTGCCCCGAGTGCGAGGGCACCCGGCTCAGCGAGGGAGCTCGATCCTCGAAGATCGAGGGCAAGAGCATCGCCGATGCCTGCGCGATGCAGATCAGCGATCTGGCCGACTGGGTGCGGGGTCTCGACGAACCGTCGGTGGCTCCGCTGCTGACCGCGCTGCGGCACCTGCTCGACTCGTTCGCGGATATCGGGCTGGGGTACCTCTCGCTGGACCGACCGGCAGGCACGCTGTCGGGCGGCGAGGCGCAGCGCACCAAGATGATCCGACACCTCGGCTCGTCGCTGACCGACGTCACCTACGTGTTCGACGAACCGACCATCGGCCTGCACCCGCACGACATCGAGCGGATGAACGCCCTGCTCCTGCAGCTGCGCGACAAGGGCAACACCGTGCTCGTCGTGGAGCACAAGCCGGAGACCATCGTGATCGCCGACCACGTCGTCGACCTCGGCCCCGGCGCTGGCACAGCGGGCGGCACCGTCTGCTTTGAGGGCTCCGTCGAGGGGCTGCGGGGGAGTGACACCACGACCGGCCGCCACCTCGACGACCGGGCGGCGGTCAAGGAATCGGTGCGTTCCTCGACCGGCGCCCTGGAGATCCGCGGCGCGACGTCGCACAACCTCCAGGGTGTGGACGTCGACATCCCACTCGGGGTGCTCTGCGTCGTCACCGGCGTCGCGGGCTCCGGCAAGAGCTCACTGATCGACGGCTCGGTGTCCGGACGGGACGGGGTGGTCTCGATCGACCAGGGCGCGATCAAAGGCTCCCGGCGCAGCAACCCGGCGACCTACACCGGGCTGCTCGAGCCGATCCGCAAGGCGTTCGCGAAGGCCAACGGCGTGAAGCCGGCGCTCTTCAGCTCCAACTCCGAGGGCGCCTGCCCCACCTGCAACGGCGCGGGCGTCATCTACACGGACCTGGGCGTCATGGCCACCGTCGAATCCCCCTGTGAGGAGTGCGAGGGGAAGCGGTTCCAGGCGTCGGTGCTCGAGTACACGCTTGGCGGCCGGAACATCGCCGAAGTGCTCGCGATGCCGGTGGCCGAGGCGGAGGAGTTCTTCGGGGGCGGCGAGGCCAAGATTGCCGCCGCGCACAAGATCCTGCAACGGCTCGCCGACGTCGGGCTCGGCTACCTCAGCCTCGGCCAGCCGCTCACCACGCTGTCCGGCGGCGAGCGGCAGCGACTCAAGCTCGCCACCGCCATGGCCGAGAAGGGCGACGTCTACATTCTCGACGAGCCGACGACCGGGCTGCACCTTGCCGACGTCGAGAACCTGCTCGGCCTGCTGGACCGCCTCGTCGACTCCGGAAAGTCGGTGATCGTGATCGAGCACCACCAGGCAGTGATGGCGCACGGCGACTGGATCATCGACCTCGGTCCCGGCGCAGGCCACGACGGCGGCAAGATCGTTTTCGAGGGCACACCCGCCGATCTCGTCGCCGCCCGCTCCACCCTCACCGGCGAGCACCTCGCGGCCTACGTCGGCGCCTGACCGGCACCCTCACCGACACCGCGCGTGACCGCTGGAACGCGGTCACCGCGCGGTGTCGGTGAGGCGATTGCCCAGGATCAGGCTGCCCCACCCCAGAAGTCGACGAGCACCTTCGTCAGCTCCTCGGGCTTCTCCTCGTTCGGCGTGTGGGCGGCCCCCGCGATGATCTCGAATTTCACGCCCAGGCGCGCCGCGGCGTCGGCCTGGGAATCCACCGGAACGAAATCGTTCTCGCCCGCGACGACCAGGATCGGCAGGCCGGTCGCAGCCAACTCCTCGACGCGGTCCGGCTCGTCGCTCAGCGTGAGTGCGATGCCGGCGATGTTCGCGGTCCTGGTGGCCAGGATGCGGTTGTGCAGGAACTCCCTGACCGGCGCCGGGAAGATCTCCTCGAAGGCCCCGAACATGGCCTTCCACAGCGCCTCGTTGCCACCCGACCACAGCAGGTCGGGGATCTGACTCATGTCCATTCCCAGGTTCTGACCGCTCGGCGGCGAGTCGAGGATCACGTAGTCCAGGAATCGCTCCGGGTCGTTCAGCACAGCGGCCCGGGTGACCACGCCGCCGAAGCTGTGGCCGAGGAGGTGCACCTTCTCGCCGGGCGCGGCCTGGTCGAGCACCTCGGCAAGGTCAAGGGCGAACTTGGCGATCGTGTACTCGCCGACCGCCTCGGGGCCGTCCGGTCCGTCCGAGTCGTACTGGCCGAGCTGGGAGTACGAGATCAGCCGGTAGCCCGCAGCGGTGACGAACGGCGCCATCGGAAGGAAGTCCTCCCGGGAGCCGGTGAAGCCGGGGACCGTGACGACGGTGCCCTTGACCTCCGCACCCGCCTCGGGCGTCGCCTCGAAGAGGGACAGCTCGCCGCGCGAGATCGTGATGCGGGAGAGGGTGACGGTCATGCGTTCTCCTTAATTACCGAGTGATTAGTAGGTTACTGACACCGTGCGGACGAGGTGTCCGCCGCCACGCCTCAACGCCGTGTTGACGAATGTCAACGGGGCGAAGTGTCAGCGGTTACGCTCGCCGGGTGGACCACGAGGAGAGCAGCTATCGGTACTCGTTCATCACGCCCCTGTTGCCGGCCTCCGTGGAGAATCGGATACGCGATGACCTCGGTGCCACGGTGACGGTTCACGGGCACCTCAATGTCGTCACCGTGATCGGCGCCGCGTACCGGCGCGCCGTCGCGGGCATGAATCTTGCCGAGGCTCTTGCCGAGCGCGGTGTCGTCGCTGAACGAACGCAGCCCGACCTCGTCAATCGCCGGATGATCGCCGAACGCGCCCGCTGCACCAGGCAGGCCGTCGCGCTCTGGGTGACGAGGCAACGGCACCAACACGATCCGTTCCCGCTGCCGGTCACGCTGATTCCGGGGGAGACCTGGGCGTGGGCCGAGGTCAATTCCTGGCTCGCCCGAAACGGGTACCCCCATGAGACCGGGTGCACCATCCCGGGACTCGAGGACTATGCGCGGCTCGACTCGCACCTGCTGTCCCACCGCGACGAGTACCGCGAGATCGCCGCGGCTGCGCGACGAAACCGCGCGTAGAAGAGACCCAGCCACAAGGGGTGGTTACGTCACAGTGACGCAACCGGCGTGGCATAGCCGGAGGTGGGTGCAGAGCCGCAGCCGGCCGGACGGGAAGTGCCGGTCAGCCCGAGCACTGCAGACGGCAACCGTCACATGCCGTTAGTCTGAACAGAAAGTTGGCGACACGTCGATCGCGAAGCGCTGCTGCCCTCTACATGAGGTTGATGATGAAAGATCGATCATCGGATCTAGATCAAGGCGTCGAGTGGCCGCGGACCGCCGATCGCAGACCGAACGGTTCGTCTGATGCGTTTCCGCTGTCAGCGGTCCAGCGGAGTGTGTGGTTCGGTCAGCAACTCAACCCGACGGCGCCGATCTTCATTGCGCAGTATGTGGAACTGCACGGCGACGTCGATCTCGACCTGTTGCGTTCGGCGGCGGTGACCGCGGCCCGTGAGTTCCAGTCGCCATTCCTGCGTCTGGTGGACACCGGCGGGGAACCGCGCCAGATGGTCGACGACTCGATCGACACTTCGATCGCGTCGTTCGACTTCCGGCGGGAGCAGGACCCGCTCGGTGCGGCGCATGCGTGGATCGACGATGACTACGTCACCCCGATCCAACTGACGCGGGACCGGCTGGTGGAGATGACCATTCTCCAGGTCGCCGACAACGACTACCTGTGGTACGCGCGAATCCACCACGTCGCGCTCGACGGCTACAGCGGCATGACCATGGTGAACCGCATCGCGGCCCTCTACACCGCAGCGTCCCAAGGCGTCGATCCGGAACCGAGCCGGGCTCTCGACCTGCGCACGCTCTACGAGCTGGACCAGAAGTACCGCTCGTCGAGCAGGTTCGAGGCCGACCGCGAATACTGGGCCGAGCACGTGCGGGGGATCGAGGCCGGCTCCACGCTCGCGCACCGGGACGGCCCGGCCGCGGCCCGTTGCCGGCTGGAGAGCGCGCAGTTGACCGACGCGGCGCTCGATCGGCTGAACTCCTCCGACACCCGGGTCGGCGCCACGCCCGCGGCGCAGCTCATCGCGGCGTTCGCCTGCTACCTGTCGAGGATGACGGGGAGCCGCGACGTCCTGGTGAACGTGCCGGTGTCCGCACGCACCACCGCGCCGCTGCAGCATTCCGGTGGCATGCTCGTCAACGTCGCACCGCTCCGGATCACGGTCGACCCCGACGACACCGTCGCCGACCTCGTCCGGCGGGTACAGCTGGAACTGATGGGCGCCCTGCGCCACCAGCGGTGCAGTCTCGAGGACATCCGGCACGACGCCGGGCTGACCGGTGTGCAGCACGGGCTGGCGGGGCCGATGGTCAACGTGATGCTCTTCCGCCAGGAGATCACCCTCGGGCCGATCGTCGGCGAGTACCACATCGTGACCTCCGGACCCGTGCAGGACCTGCTGGTCAACATCTACCGGAGCGGCACGCCGGCCCGGGCGCTCGTCGACTTCCGCGGCAATCCCAACCGATACGGCGAGGAGGAGTTGCGCACCCACCACCGGCGCTTCGTCGAACTCGTCGAGGCCCTGCTCGCCGCCGAGCCGACCACCGTGCTGGCGGACCTCCATGCCGAGTCGGCACTGATCGGGGAGCGCATGCGGCGCGAGACCGACGAGCTGGCATTCTGGACGCAGGAGCTGGCCGGGCAGCCGGAATCGGCGGCGTTGCCCCGCGCCGGCCCGGCGACCGGCCGGACCGGTCGGGGCTCGATCTCGTGCTCGCTCGACCGCGACCTGCACTCCGCGGCGACGGTGCTCGCCCGCGACCTCGACGTCGAGACGTTCACCATGCTGCACACCGCACTGGCCGCCGTGCTGAGCAGGCTCACCGACACCGACGACATCGTCGTCGCCGCTCCGGTGCCGAACCGGTCCGGCACCGACCCCACCTGCAACACCGTGGCCCTTCGCACCCCGATCGACCCGTCCGCCGCGTTCACCGACCTGGTGCGCGAGACGGACGAATGCGAGCACCGCGCCTTCGCGCACCCGGAGACTCCGTTCGAGCGGGTCGTCGCGACGCTGGGCGCGCCCCGTCCGCGGGTGACGTTCTGCGCCCACGCCGCCCCGTCCGCCGCGATCGCGCCGGAGAACACCGAACTCACGGTCGACCTCACCGAGCGTTTCACCACCCAGGGCACGCCCGCCGGGATCGACGCGCGACTGACCTACGACAACGCCGCGCTCGACGAGCAGACCGTGACCTCCCTGATCGATCGGTTCGAGCGGCTGCTCGCCGGGGTCACCGCCGATCCCGACCGGCCGGTGGGGGACGTGCCCATCCTGACCGTCGCGGAGACCGCGGGGCTGACCCCGGTAGCGGGTCCGGCCGACGTCGCCCCGCGGACACTCGCCCGGATCCTCGCCGACGCGGTGGCCGCCGATCCGGACCACGAGGCAATCGTCGCAGACGGACGCAGACTTTCCTATCGTGAACTCGACGAACTCGCCGACAGGCTGTCGAGGCGCCTGCTCGACCACGGCCTCGGTCCGGATTCCATTGTGGCCCTGGCCATCCCGCGATCCATCGAATCGGTGCTCGCGGTCTGGGCGGTGGCCAAGACCGGGGCCGCGTTCCTGCCCGTCGACCCGAACTACCCAGCGGACCGGATCGAGCACATGCTCTCCGACTCCGGCGCCGCGCTCGGTCTGACCGTCCGGGCGCACAGCGGTCAGCTGTCCGAGACCATCCCGTGGTTGGTCCTCGACGACCCGATCGAGGCGCCTGGCCCCGCTGCCTCCGTCGCCGCGGCGACCCGTCCGGTCCACCTCGACGACGCGGCCTACCTGATCTACACCTCCGGATCGACGGGCCTGCCCAAGGGTGTGTTGGTGACCCATCGCGGGCTGGCGAACCTCGCCGCGGAGGAACGCGAACGGTTCGCGATCACCGCGGACTCCCGCACCCTGTCCTTCTCCTCGCCCAGCTTCGACGCGTCCATGCTCGAACTGCTGATGGCGGTGGGGTCCGGCGCGACGATGGTCGTGGCCCCGCCGGACGTGTACGGAGGCGTGGAACTGGCGGACGTCTTACGCCGTGAGCGGGTCACGCACGCGTTCGTCACCCCCGCGGCGCTGGCGTCCGTCGACCCCGCCGGGCTCGATCATCTCGAGTGCGTGGTCACCGGTGGTGACGTGTGCCCGCCCGCGCTGGTCCGGCAATGGGCAGCATCGACATCCCACAGCTCCCGCGGAGCAGGCCGACGGATGTTCAACGCGTACGGCCCCACGGAGGCCACCGTGGTCACCGGGATCAGCGCCGCACTACGGCCCGGCGCCCCGGTCACGGTCGGCGGACCGTCTCGCGGGTGCGGTGAGATGGTCCTGGACCGGCGGCTGCAGCCGGTGCCGGTGGGCGCGGTGGGTGAGCTGTACGTGACGGGCGACGGACTGGCCCGTGGCTACCGGCACCGGCCGGGGCAGACCGCGGAACGCTTCGTCGCGGACCCGTACAGCGCGGGCGGCGGACGGATGTACCGGACCGGCGACCTGGTGCGGTGGATTGCTCGAACGCGCGACGGGAGGCCGAACGCGGCAGCGCTCGAACTCGAGTACCTCGGCCGCAGCGACTTCCAGATCAAGATCCGCGGCTTCCGGATCGAGCTCGGCGAGATCGACAGTGTGCTCCAGGCTCATCCGAGTGTCGCGTTCGCGGCGACCACCGGGCACACCCGTCCCTCAGGCGACGTCGTGCTGGTCGGCTACGTGCTGCCCCAGGCCGACGCCCAGATCGACGAGGCCGAGCTCCTCGCTCATGCCGCCGCGTCGCTGCCCGCGCACATGGTGCCCGCGACGATCGTCGTCCTCGACCGCGTGCCGCTGACCCCGGCGGGCAAGCTGGACCGGAAGGCGTTGCCTGAACCTCGCCGGCGCGGGACCACCGCCGAGTACCGGGCGCCGCACACCCCGACGGAGAAGACGGTCGCCGCGGTGTTCGCGGACCTGCTCGGGCAGGCCCGGGTCGGTGCCGACGACAGCTTCTTCGATCTCGGCGGAGACTCCCTGGTCGCCACGAGAGTGATCGGACGGGTGAATGCGGCGCTGCCGGTGCGGCTGAGCGTGCGGGACCTGTTCGCGGAACCGACCGTTTCGGGACTGACGCACCACGTCGACCGGATTCTCGAGAACGCCGATCCCGGTCGGCCGGGGCGAGACCGGCCCGCGCTCGTCACGCGGGATCGCCCGGACCGGCTCCCGCTGTCCCCGGCGCAGCAGCGGATGTGGCTGGTGAACCAGTTCGACATCACGTCGCCTGCCTACAACATTCCGTTCGCCGTGACGTTCACGGGCGAGCTCGACCGTGCGGCGCTGCAGACCGCATTGGGTGACGTGATCGACAGGCACGAGGCACTGCGGACGGTGTTCCCGGCCGATGCGCGGGGGCCCTACCAGGTGATCCTGCCGGCGCCGGACGCGGCGGTGGACCTGACACCCGTCGTCGTGGACCAAGAGCGGGTGGGGGAGTCGGTCGCGGCGACGGCCGCCTCCGGTTTCGATGTCCGCGAGCAGATTCCGCTGAGGATCGTGCTGTTCCAGACCGGGTCGCGTCGACACGTCCTGGTCGTGGTGCTGCACCACATATCGGCGGACGGGCAGTCCGTCGAGCTGCTGGCCCGAGACGTGGCGGCGGCGTACGCCGCACGGGCGGCCGGGCGCGCGCCCGAGTGGGATCCACTGCCGCTGCAGTACGCCGACTACGCCCTGTGGCAGCGCGAACTGCTCGGGGCGGAGGACGATCCGCAGTCGCTCGCCGCCCGGCAACTCGCCTACTGGGGTGACCGGCTGGCCGACCTTCCGGCGACGATCTCGCTGCCGCACGACCGTCCCCGGTCGCCGCGCACGACCGTGTCCGGCGGCCGGATCGATTTCGATGTCGAGGCCGGGATCCACCGTGGCCTGGTCCGGATCGCTCGCGAGCACGGCTGCACGCTGTTCATGGTCCTACACGCCGCGCTCGCAGTCTTGCTCGCCCGGCTCGGCGCCGGGCCCGACGTCGCCGTGGGCACACCGGTCGCCGGCCGCGGCGAACCCGAACTTGACGACCTCGTCGGCATGTTCGTCAACACCCTCGTCCTGCGCAGCACGGTCCGGCCCGAGACCACCTTCACCGACCTGCTCACACAGGTGCGCGAGACCGACCTGGGAGCGTTCACCAACGCCGATCTGCCGTTCGAGCGGCTGGTCGACGAGTTCACCTCGGACCGGTCTCCCATACACGCGCCGCTGGTGCAGGTGCTGCTCGAGTTCCAGCACGGCGAGCCCACGACGGTGGCCATGCCGGGACTGTCCGCGGTGGCGGCCGAGGTGGACACGGGTGTCGCCAAGTTCGACCTGCAGCTGGGAGTGCGGGAACGATTCGACGACTCTGGTGGCGCCGCCGGACTGTCTGCGGCCCTGCGGTTCGCGACCGACCTGTTCGACCGCACCACGGTCGCCGGGATCGGCGACCGCCTGGTGCGGATCCTGGCCGCTGCGGCCGCCGATCCGGCCGCCGTGGTGGGCGACATCGAGATCACCGACGAGCGGGAGAGGTCACTCGCCGCGCGGGAGCGGCCCGGCCGCGCGGCGCCGCCGACCACACTGCCGGAGCTGTTCACGAGCGCCGCGGCAAGCAGTCCTGGCGCGTGCGCGGTCGTCGCAGGCACCGCCCGCATCCGGTATTCGGACCTGGCGGCGCGTGCGAACCGGTTGGCCCGCTTGCTGATCGGCCACGGAGTGGGGCCGGCGTCACTGGTGGCGGTCGCGATGACGCGTTCGGACGACCTACCGGTCGCTCTCCTCGCGGTCCTCACCGCAGGCGCCGCGTATGTCCCCGTGGACGTCGACTATCCGGAGGACCGCATCGCCTACGTGCTCGCCGACGCCGCACCGGTGTGTGTCCTGGTCGACGGCGGCGCGAGCGGTTCGGCTCTGCGTCGCACCGGCATTCCGGTTGTCGACCTCGGCGATCCAGGGGTGACGACCGCGATCGGCAAGCTGTCGCCTGCACCGGTGACCGATGCCGACCGGACCGCGCCGTTGTACCCGGACTCGCTCGCCTACGTGATCTACACGTCCGGGTCGACCGGTCGGCCCAAGGGAGTGGCGGTCTCGCACCGCAGCGTGACCGCGCTGTTCGCCAACGCGGCGGAGTTGTTCCGATTCGACGGCGACGACGTGTGGACGATGTTCCATTCGCACGCCTTCGATTTCGCCGTGTGGGAGTTGTGGGGCGCGCTGATCCACGGCGGCACGGCGGTGCTGGTCGACCACGCCACGGCCCGCGCGCCACACGAGCTGCTGCAGCTGTTACAGGACGAGGCGGTCACGGTCCTGTGCCAGACCCCGAGCGCCTTCTACCAGTTGGCCGACGCCGAACGGACCCGCGCCGACGCCGGGGACGCCGCGGTGCTGCGGCTGCGGTATGCGATCTTCGGCGGGGAGGCGCTGGATCCGGGGCGGCTCACCGAATGGTTCTCTCGCCGAGGCGACTCGGCACCGCAGTTGGTGAACATGTACGGGATCACCGAGACGTGCGTGCACGTGACCCATGGCCCGTTGTCAGGGGCGCCGGGGGCGAGTCGTCGAGGGTCGGTCGGCAGCGCGCTGCCGGGGCTACGGGTGCGCGTGCTCGACGAGCGGCTCCACGTGGTCCCGCCGGGTGTGGTGGGCGAGCTGTACGTGTCCGGCACTCAGCTGGCGCGGGGCTATCCACGTCTCGCGGGGGAGACCGCGGCGCGATTCGTCGCCGACCCGTCCGGGGCAGGCACCCGGATGTACCGCACCGGCGATCTGGGCCGGTGGCGGGTGGACGGCACACTCGAGTACGCCGGCCGCAGGGACCACCAGGTGCAGGTGCGCGGCTACCGGGTGGAACTGGGAGAGGTGGAGGCCGCGATCGCGGCCGTGTCAGGGGTTGCGTCCGCGGTGGTGGTCGCGGACGAGGGACCCGTCGGGATCCGGCTGGTGGGGTACGCGGTGCCCGACGGCGATACGGTCATCGATCCGGACGAGGTGAGGGCGTCTGCCGCCCAGTTCCTTCCGGGCTACATGGTGCCGTCGGCGGTACTGATCCTGGACCGTATTCCGGTCACCGCACACGGCAAGCTCGACCGCGCGAGCCTGCCGGTCCCCGGTGCCACCGAGGGCTCCTACGTCGCGCCGCGAAACCCGGTCGAGGAGATCGTGGCGGGCGTTATCACCGATCTGCTCGGTGTCGACCGGGTGGGTGCGGACGACGGGTTCTTCGTCCTCGGTGGCAATTCGCTGGTGTCGGCGCAGCTGGTGGCCCGGATCAACGACGCGACCGGCGCCGCGCTCGGCATCCGGGACGTCTTCGACGGCCCCACCGTCGCCGAGCTCGCCCGGAGGGTCGGCGGGGAGGGCAGCGGGGTGCGCCGATCGCCACTGATCCCGCAGGCCCGGCCCGCCCGGATCCCGTTGTCCCCTGCGCAGCTGCGGATGTGGTTCGTCAACCAGTACGACCCGCAGTCCCCGGCCTACAACATCTCGTTCTCGCTGCGATTGTCGGGTCACCTCGACGCCCCGGCGCTGCGGGCCGCGCTCGGCGACGTCATCGCCCGACACGAATCCTTGCGCACGGTCTACCCGCTCACCGACGACGGGCCGTACCAGGAGATCCTGCCCATCGAGTTGGCCGAGACCGGACTCGAGGTCATCCGGGTACGTGATTCGAACGACCTGCACGCCCGGATGCGGGCGGCGACGGCACGGGGCTTCGACGTCGCGGAGCAGATTCCGCTGCGGGCGATCCTGTTCCGGGCCGACGACACGAACCACGTGCTCACCGTGGTGCTGCACCACATTCTCGCGGACGGCTTCTCACTGAACCCGCTGGCGCGGGACGTGGCCGCCGCGTATGCCGCGCGCCTGTGCCGCGGCGCGCCGCAGTGGCCGCCGATGACCGCTCAGTACGCGGACTACGCACTGTGGCAGCGCGAATGGCTGGGCAGTGAAGACGACGCGTCGTCCCCGCTCGCCAGTCAGCTCGACTACTGGACCACCACGCTTTCGGGCCTGGACGAGGTACTGGATCTGCCGAGTGACAGGCCCCGGCCTGCGGTCCGCTCGCAGTCCGGTGGGCGCGTCGCGTTCACAGTCGACGAGCGCCTGCACCGGAGCCTGATCGCGCTCGCCCACCGGAACGATGCGAGCGTGTTCATGGTGGTGCATGCGGCGCTGGCCACCCTGCTGTCCCGGCTTGCCGGCACCGACGACATCGCGATCGGCACCCCGATCGCCGGGCGCGGGGCCGCGGCTCTCGACGACATGGTCGGGATGTTCGTCGGCACCCTCGTGCTGCGGTGCGATGTCGGCGGGGCGTGCTCGTTCGGTGAACTGCTTCGCCGGGTCCGGGAGACCGACCTCGGCGCATTCACGCACGCGGACATCCCGTTCGAACGGGTTGTGGAGGCGCTGGATCCGCCCCGCTCGCACGCCCATACGCCGTTGTTCCAGGTGATGCTCGAGTTCCGGACCATCGCGCGGCCGGATCTCGCGCTGCCGGACCTGCGGGTGGAGGCCCTCGACTCCGGCGACGTGGCCGCCAACTTCGACCTGCAGCTCACCGTGGCCGAGGAGTTCGACGCCACAGGCAGCGCAGCCGGGATGGCCGCCGGTCTCGTGTTCGCCACCGACATGTTCGACGAGGCCACCGCGCGGACCTTCACCGACAGATTCGTGCGGATCCTGGATGCGGTAGTCGATTCCCCCGACATGCCGGTGGCGGACATCGACATCCTCGACGGTGGCGAGCGAGCCGCGCTCAGGGCGGTGCGGGGTGAGACGGGCGCACCGCCGCGCACGCTGGTCGCCGTGCTCGCGGCCGGGGCGGCGATCGATCCGCACGCGCCTGCGATCCGGTCTGACGGCCACGAGATCTCGTACCTCGACCTCGACCGCGCGTCGACAAGGCTCGCCCGCAGCCTGATCGACGTGGGTGTCGGACCCGGTTCGGTGATGGCGCTCGGCATGCCCCGCAGCGTCGAGTACATCATCAGCCTGTGGGCCGTCGCGAAGACCGGGGCCGCCTTCGTCCCGATCGACCCGGCGCACCCGGCAGACCGGATCGCCTTCATGCTCGACGATTCGGGTGCGGTCCTAGGGCTGACCGTCACGCAGTCCCGGGACGTCCTCCCCGAGGTGCTGCGATGGTGGACGGTCGACGCCGCCCGTCTCATGCGCGACCACAACGCCGTCTCGCCGATCCGTGACACCGACCGGACCGCCCGGCTGCGGATCGACCAGGCCGCGTACCTGATCTACACCTCCGGCTCGACGGGAATCCCGAAGGGCGTCACGGTTACTCACCGCGGTCTCGCGGCGTTCGCCGACCACGTGCACAAACGCTGTCAGACGACGCAACGCTCCCGTGCACTGCATTTCACGTCGCCCAGCTTCGACGCCTCGATCCTCGACTTCATCCTCGCGTTCCGTGCGGGGGGGACCCTCGTGATCGCGCCCCCCACCGTGTACGGCGGTGACGAGCTGAGGCAGCTGCTTGCGGCCGAACACGTGACCCACTGCTTCCTCACCCCGACTGCGCTCGCAGCGATGGACCCGGCCGGACTCGACGACCTGGTGTGCGTGGTGTCGGGCGGCGAGGCCTGCCCGCCCGACGTGGTGGCCCGCTGGGCCCCCGGACGGCGGATGCACAACGGGTACGGACCGACGGAGGCGACCATCGCGGCGAGCATCAGCGATCCGTTGACCCCGGGCGAGCCCATCACGATAGGAGACCCGGCACCGGGATTCCGTGTGCGAGTGCTCGATCGCAGGCTGCAGCCGGTGCCGGTCGGGGTGCTCGGCGAGCTGTACCTCGCGGGCCCGGCGTTGGCCCGCGGCTACCACCGGCGTCCGGGGCTGACGGCCGGCCGGTTCGTCGCCGAATCCGGCGGGCCTCCCGGCGAGCGGATGTACCGCACGGGGGATCTCGTGCGATGGACCGCCGACGGTCAGCTGGTCTGCCTGGGTCGCGGCGATCGGCAGGTCAAGGTACGCGGCAATCGCGTCGAGCTCGGCGAGGTCGAATCGTGCCTGACGGCAGCCGGATCCGTCGGCCAGGCGGTGGCCGACGTGCGCGAGGTCGGGCACCGGGGAGACCTGATGATCGCGTACGTGGTGGCTGCCGCCGGGGCGGTGGTGGACACGGCGCGGCTGCACGAGGCCCTCGCGGCACGGCTGCCCGCGTACATGGTTCCCGCGCACATCGTGGTGATCCCCGAGATGCCGATGACCGTGCACGGCAAGCTCGACCGGGCGGCGCTGCCGACGCCCGATCTCGGGGCGGAGGTATCGGTGGGCCGGGCGCCGTCCGGCACAGCCGAGGAGAACCTGGGCCTGCTGTTCGCCGAGGTTCTCGGCGTGCCCACGGTCGGGATGGAGGACTCGTTCTTCGCCCTGGGCGGCGACAGCATCATGTCGATCCAGCTGGTGGCGCGGGCGAAGACGGCGGGGCTGTCCCTCACGCCGCGTGACGTGTTCGATCACCCGACCGTCGCCGGGCTCGCAGCGGTGGCCGACTCGCGCACCGCAACCCGGACGGTGACACTCGAAGAGTTGCCCGGCGGCGGTATCGGGGAGGTGCCGCTCACCCCGATCCTCGAGTGGGTGCTCCGCCGCAGCGCCGGCCGGATCGACAGGTTCTCCCAGTCGGTGATGTTGGTGCTGCCCAACGGAGTCGACTGGGTCGCGCTCGAGGTCGCGGTGCAGGCCGTGTTGGACGAACACGACATGCTCAGGGCCCGGCTCGCACCCGACGGTGACGTCGACAGCAACTGGAAGATGACGGTTTCCGGTATCGGCAGTGTCACCGCCCGGAACGTGCTGACGCGTGTCGAGGTGGATTCGGTGGACGACGCGGCGTTCGACGTCCGCGCCGCCGCCGAGGCAGATGCCGCGGCCGACCGCCTGGATCCGGCCGCGGGCACGATGGTGCAGGTCGTGTGGTTCGACGGACCGTCCGGCACCGGACGGCTCCTGCTGGTCGTCCACCACGCTGTCGTCGACGGCGTGTCGTGGCGCGTGCTGGTGCCGGATCTGGCGTCGGCCTGGGCGCAGGCGTCGGAGGGGCGGCTTCCCGAGTTGACGCCGGTGGGCACGTCGATGCGCCGGTGGGCGCACGCTCTGGAAGATGTTGCCCCACAGCGGGTCGGCGAACTGCCCATGTGGGAGCGGATCCTGGACGGCGACGACCCGGCGATCGGATCGCGACCGCTGGATTCCGCGCGCGATGTCATGGCCACGAGCGAGGTGCTGACCAGCGAGGCGTCTCCCGAGGTCACCGAGGCCGTGCTCGCCGCGCTGCCTGCGTCGCTCCGTGCCGACGTGCTCGACGGGCTGCTGACGGCCCTCGCGATGGCGGTGGTCCGCTGGCGCGCCGAGCGAGGCGTCGAACGGTCGGACGTCCTGGTCGGCGTCGAGGGACACGGGCGGGAGGAGGCGGCGGTGCCCGGTGCGGACCTGACCCGGACCGTCGGCTGGTTCACGACGCTCTCGCCGGTGCGCCCGGATCTGTCGTCGATCGACCTCGGCGAGGCGTTCGCCGGGGGAGCAGCGGCGGGAGCGGCGATCAAGCTCGTGAAGGAACAGCTGCGGGCGATCCCGGATCGGGGGATCGGCTACGGGCTGCTCCGTGGGCTTGCCGGGGAGCCGGGGGCGCGGGTCCGCGGGTGGCGCGAGCCCCAGATCGTCTTCAACTACCTGGGCCGGATTGCCGGCGCCGCCGGGGCCGGCGACGATCCGCAGGCGTGGCTGCCCACCCCGCGTTACGGGCTCGGCAGCGCCCACGATCCGCAGATGCCCGTGACGGCCGTCGTCGACGTCGCGGCCGGGTTCGTGCCGCGGCCGGGAGGCGCTGTCCTGGAGTCATCCTGGACCTTCCCGACCGGAGTTCTGGATGCCGCAGATGTGCACCGGCTCGCGGACCTGTGGCACCGGGCACTGGGTGCGCTCGCCGCCTACGCACACACCGCAGGCGCGGGCGGGCTCACCCCATCGGACGTCGATCTGGTCCCGCTCGACCAGGCGGCGATCGACGCCCTCGAGGCACGACGACCCGGGCTGACGGACGTGTGGCCGCTCACCCCGTTGCAGTCGGGACTGCTGTTCCACGCCCGTCTCGCTGAGCGATCGGTCGACGCGTACATGGTCCAGCTCGTCGTCGAGCTGCACGGCCGGCCGTCACCGGAGCGGATGCGCCGGGCCGCGCGGACCCTGCTCCACCGCCACCCGAACCTGCGGGTGTGCTTCGTGGAAGACGACGCGGGCGAGGTGTACCAGGTCGTCGAGGGTCGTGTTTCGTTGCCGTGGAGTGAGATCGACCTGTCCGGCCTCGACGGGTCGGCAGGCCGAGAACGCTGGCGGGAACTGCTCGCGGAGGATCGGTCGACGCCGTTCGCGATGGACCGCGCACCGCTGCTGCGCTTCACACTGGTCCGGACGGGAGCGGAGGAGCACCGGCTGCTGCTCACCCACCACCACATCCTGCTGGACGGCTGGTCGACGCCGCTGCTGCTCGAGGAGTTACTCGCCCTGTACGCCGCCGACCGGGAGCCGACGTCGGCACCGGCGGGCGACTACCGCGACTTCCTGACGTGGCTGACCGCGCAGGACCACGCATCCGGTGTCGCGGAGTGGCGCCGTGCCCTCGCCGGCGCCGACGGGCCGACCCTGCTGGTCCCCGGGGACGGGTCTGTGCTCGCTCCGCAGGCTCCGCTCGACGGAGTCGTGATTCCGGCCGAACCAGGGGAGACGGCGCTGACCTTGCCCGCCGAGGAGACCGCGACGCTGGTGGCGGCGGCCCGGGAGCACGGGGTCACGGTCAACACCGTCGTACAGGTCGCCTGGGCGCTGGTGCTCGGTGCACTGACCGGCCGCACCGATGTGGTGTTCGGAGCGACGGTGTCGGGCCGTCCCCCGCAGGTGCCCGGGATCGAGGCGACGATCGGACTGTTCATCAACACGGTGCCGGTCCGGATCGCGTTCGATCCCCGCGAAAGCGTCGGCGAGCTGCTCAGTCGTGTGCAGTCGGAGCAGGCGGCGATGCTCGACCACCACCACATCGGGCTCGCCGAGATCCAACGGGAGGCGGGTCCGGCGGCGACGTTCGACACCCTGACGGTCTTCGAGTCGTACCCCGTCGACCGCTCGGCGCTCGCGCACGACACCGACATCGCCGGCCTTCGGGTGGTGGGTGTCGAGGGTTTCGACGCCACCCACTACCCGCTGACCGTGCTGGCGCGCGTGGACGACCGCTTGCGGCTGCACCTGAAGTACCGGCCGGACCGGCTCGACCCGGCCGAGGTGGACTCGATCGCCGACCGGCTGCGGCGCGCGCTCGCGACCGTCACGCACGAGAGGGCGCGCCCCGTCGCCGCGGTCGACCTGCTGTCCGGACGCGGGGCGGCCGAGCCGATTCGGGGCGGCCCGGCGAACCCGCCACGCCTGCTGCCGGAGATCCTCGTCGCCGGGGCCGCGATCGAGCCCGACGGTGTCGCGGTGGACTCGGAGGACGCTCGGCTGTCGTACCGGGACCTCGACCAGGAGTCGAATCGGTTGGCGCGGTATCTGATCGGTGCGGGGGCACGGCCGGGCGTGGCGGTGGTGATCGCCCTGCCGCGTTCGGTGCGCTCGGTGACGGCCGTGTGGGCGGTGGCGAAGACCGGTGCGGCGTTCGTACCGGTGGATCCGACCTACCCGCGTGCCCGCGTCCAGCACATGCTCACCGACTCGGACGCCACCGTGGGACTGGCGCTCGCCTCCGATCGCGGCAATCTGCCGGACTCCGTGCATTGGCTCGTACTCGACGATCCGGGATGCGCGGCGGACCTCGCCGCTCTTCCGACGAATGCCATCGCCGAGGCAGAGCGGCCGGGCGCCCTGCGCGTCGACGACGCGGCGTACCTGCTCTACACGTCGGGATCGACTGGCCTGCCAAAAGGCGTGAGCGTCACCCACCGCGGCCTGTCGAGCCTGCTCGCCGCGCAGCGGGACCGCTATGTCGTTCCGGCGACCGCGCGCTGCCTGCACGTGTGCTCACCGAGTTTCGACGTCTCGGTCCTCGAGCTGCTGCAGGCCGCCACTGCGGGCGCGTGCCTGGTGATCGCGCCGCCGCAGGTGTACGGCGGCGCCGATCTGGGCCGACTCCTGCGCCGCGAGCGGATCACCCACGTCTGCATCACACCTGCCGCGCTCGCCACCGTCGATCCCGAGCGCCTCGACGACCTCAGCGTGCTGCTCGTCGCGGGCGACGCCGTCGGTCCGGAACTGGTGGCCGACTGGGCGCCAGGCCGGACGATGCTCAACGGCTACGGGCCGACCGAGTCGACCGTCCTGACGACGATCAGCGCACCCCTGGTGCCCGGGGCGAAGGTGGCGATCGGGGGCCCGGTGCGCGGCACCGACGTGTTCGTCCTCGACGGCTTCCTGCGCCCGGTCCCGGCAGGCGTGCCAGGAGAGCTGTACATCGCGGGAGCGGGGCTGGCCCGTGGATACCATCGCCGGGCCGCGTTGACCGCGGCGCGATTCGTGCCCGCCCCCCGCGGCGGGCCCGGCGACCGGATGTACCGCACCGGTGACGTCGTCCGGTCGTGGCCGGACGGCACGCTCGACTACTTGGGCCGCAGCGACTTCCAGGTGAAGGTGCGGGGACTGCGCATCGAGCTCGGGGAGATCGACGCGGTCTTCGCCGCACACCCGGAGGTCGGGTTCGCCGTCACGGTCGCGCGGCCACGGGAAGCCGGCGACCCGATGTTGGTGACGTATGTCATGCCGAACTCCGCGGACGCCGTCGACGTCGCCGCCCTGACGGACCACGCACTCCGGCTCCTGCCGGTACACATGGTGCCGACCACGGTGATGGTGCTCGACGCGATACCGCTGACCCCGGTGGGAAAGCTGGACCGTGCCGCGCTGCCCGAACCGGACTTCGACTCGCTGACACCGCGATTCCGCGAGCCCGGCAACTCCACCGAGGCCGGTCTGGTCACCGTGTTCGCCGAGGTGACCGGCGTCGACCGGGTGGGAGTCGACGACGACTTCTTCACGCTGGGTGGCAACTCCCTCAGTGCGACGCGGGCCGTGGCCCGCATCAACCGCGCGCGCGGCAGCAGGATCGGGGTGCGTGACCTGTTCGAGTGCCGGACCGCGGCGGCGCTCGCGCCCCGGTGTGTGCGCGGCACCGCGCCGCAAGGGGACGAGTTGCGCACGGGCACCCGGCCCACCCGCATCCCGTTGTCATCGGCCCAGGAACGCATGTGGTTCGTCAACCAGTTCGACCCGGCATCGGCCGCGTACAACGTGCCGATGGTGTTGCGGCTCTCGGGCAGCCTCGATGCTCCGGCCCTGCGGCGCGCGCTGGTCGACGTGGTGGAGCGACAGGAATCGCTGCGGACGGTATTCCCATCCCAGGCTGCCGCCGGCCCGTCCCAGGTGACGGTGCCCGCACCCGGTGTGGTCGGCGACCTGACGCCGGAACGGGTCGCCGCGGACCGGGTACCCGCCCGCGTCGCCGAGATCGTGCACGAGGGATTCGATGTGGCGCAGGAGGTTCCGGTGCGGCTGCGGCTGCTGCGCATCGCAGCGGACGACCACCTCCTCGTGCTGGTGGTCCATCACATCGTGGCTGACGGATTCTCGATCGGACCCCTGGCCAAGGACGTCGCGAGGGCGTATGCGGCGCGGGTCAGCGGCGGTGCACCGAACTGGGCGCCGCTACCGGTCCAGTTCGCCGACTTCGCCGTGTGGCAGCACTCGATGCTGGGCTCCCGGGACGACCAGGACTCACGCGTCGCCCGCGAACTCGCCTGGTGGGAGGACCGACTGGCGGGGGCGCCGCCGGTGACCGGGTTGCCGCTGGACCGCCCGCGTGAGGTCCGGCGCTCGACGCGCGGTGGGCGGGCGGCACTCTCGGTGGATCCCGGCGTCCACCGCGGGCTCGTCGAGCTCGCCCGCAGGCACGATTCGACGGTGTTCATGGTGGTGCACGCCGCACTCGCGGTGCTGCTGTCCCGCGTGGGAGCCGGCGGTGACGTCGTGGTCGGAACACCCGTCGCCGGGCGCGGCGAGGCCGAGCTGGACGATGTGGTCGGCATGTTCGTGAACACCCTTGTGCTGCGCACCGCGGTCGAACCGGCGGACTCCTTCGCCGCGGTGCTCTCCGGGACGCGGGACGCGGACCTGGACGCCTTCGCGCACGCCGACCTGCCGTTCGAGCAGCTCGTGGAGCGGTCGGCGTCGGCGCGATCCACCTCGCACACCCCGCTGTTCCAGGTGATGCTCGAGTTCCGCAACGTCGAGCATCCCCACGTCCGGCTGCCGGGACTGACGGCCGAGGTTCTGGACGTCGAGATGGGCGAGGCGAAGTTCGACCTCCAGTTCGGGATCGGCGAGCGGTTCGACGAAGCCGGGGCCCCGGCGGGACTGACGGGCGAACTGCTGTTCGCATCCGACGTGTTCGACGAGTCCACCGCGACGGCGCTCGCGGACATGTTCGGCCGGGTGCTCGCGGCCGTCGCGGCCGATCCGTCCGTCCCGGTCTGGAACATCGACGTCGCGGGGGCGCTCGCGCGCGAAGAGGCCGCAGAGCGCGCGTCCGGCCCGGTGTCGGCGGCCGCGGCGGACGGGACGCTGTCGGCGGTGCCGGCGTATTGGACGCTGCCGGAGCTGTTCGCCGCGACCGTCGCCGCCGATCCGGACACGATCGCCGTGGTCGCCGCGGACTCGCGGATGACCTACCGCGAGCTCGACGCGCGTTCGAACCGGCTGGCGCGCTGGCTGATCGACCGCGGCATCGGTCCGGAGTCGCTGGTCGCGGTGATGATGGAACGATCGGCGGACCTGGTCGCCGCGCTCGTCGGGGTCGCGCGATCGGGTGCGGCCTACCTGCCGGTGGACCCGTCGTACCCGGCGGCGCGCATCGAGTTCCTGCTGGGCGATGCGGCACCGGCCTGCGTGCTGGTCGACGCGAGCGTGGCGGGGGACCTGGTCGCCGGTGCACCCGTGGTGCATCTCGACGACCCGGACATGCGCGCACGGCTCGACTCCCTGAGCGCCACGCCGGTCACCGACACCGATCGCACGGGCCCGCTGCACGCGGATTCCGTTGCCTACGTGATCTACACATCGGGTTCGACCGGGAGACCCAAGGGTGTCGCGGTGACGCATCGGAACGCGGTGACGCTGCTGACCGGCGCCCGCGCCGTGCTCGGCTTCGGTGCGGTCGACGTGTGGACGATGTTCCATTCGTTCGCGTTCGACTTCGCGGTGTGGGAACTGTGGGGCGCCTTGGGGTTCGGCGGCCGGTTGGTTGTCGTCGGGCACGACACCGCGCGTTCCCCGGACGAGCTGCGCCACCTGCTGGTCTCCGAATCGGTGACGATGCTGAGCCAGACGCCGTCGTCGTTCTACCAGTTCGCACAGGCCGATGCCGCGGCCGACGACGGCACCCTCGCGCTCCGTTGGGTGGTGTTCGGCGGCGAAGCGCTGGACGTGGCCCGCCTGGCGGGATGGGTCGAACGGCACGGCGTCACCGCGCCTGCTCTGGTGAACATGTTCGGTATCACCGAGACCTGCGTGCACGTGACATGGCACATGATCGACGTCGCGGCGGTCACCGGGCCGCGTTCCACCGGATCGGTGATCGGTCTCGGACTACCGGGTGTGCGGGTGTGGGTGCTCGACGAGCGACTGCGCCCCGCGCCGCTCGGGGTGGCGGGCGAGCTGTATGTGTCGGGCGCGCAGGTGGCACGGGGATACCGGGGACGGCCCGGGCTGACCGCTGGACGCTTCGTCGCCGACCCGTTCGGTGCCGCGGGGCGGATGTACCGCACCGGCGATCGGGTCCGCTGGACCTCGGACGGCGAGCTCGAGTTCCTGGGGCGCAGCGACTCCCAGGTCCAGATCCGGGGATTCCGGGTGGAGCCCGGGGAGGTCGAGTCGGCGCTGGCCGCGGTTCCGGGTGTCGGGTCCGCCGTGGTGCTCGCGCGACCCGGTCCGGCCGACGGCGCCGCGCGCCTGGTGGCCTATGTGGTCCCCGAGTCCGGTGCCGCCCTCGATCCGGCCTCGGTCACCGAGGCCGTCACCCGCCGGTTGCCCGGATACCTGGTGCCGTCCGTGACGACGGTCCTCGCGGAGTTCCCGATCACCGCACACGGCAAGCTCGATCGCGCCGCACTCCCCGAACCGCGACCCGGGACCGTGGGTGGGAGAGCACCCGGGACCGGCACCGAACGCCTGCTGGCGAGACTGTTCGCGGAGCTTCTCGGTGTCGAGACGGTCGGTGCCGACGAATCGTTCTTCGGGCTGGGCGGCGACTCGATCATGTCCATCCAGCTGGTGTCCCGGGCGAAGGTCGCGGGGCTGACGTTCACGCCGCGCGACGTGTTCGAGCGCCGCACCGTCGCCGGTCTCGCCGAGGTCGCCGACCTCACCGGCACCGACGACGTCGTCGTGCTGCGGGAACTGCCGGGCGGCGGCATCGGCGACGTCCCGCTCACCCCGATCATGCGGTGGCTGGTCGAGCGCTCGGGCACGCGGCGCGATGGCGACTTCCGCCGCTACTCGCAGTCGGTCCTGCTCGCGGTGCCCGCCGAAATCGACAGCGAATCCCTCACCCGGGCGGTGGGCGCGGTCCTGGACCGGCACGACATGCTGCGGGCCCGGCTGCGCCCGGACGCCCGCTCCGAGTCCGGGTGGCGGCTCGAGGTACGACCACCGGGGGCGGTGCCAGCCGACACGATCGTGCGACAGGTCCCGATCAACAGCGTCGCCGGAGCGGACCATGCGACCCAGGGCGCACTGGAGGCGGCCGCCGACCTGCTGGATCCGGAGTCCGGCATCATGATCCAGTTCGTGCACCTCGTCGGGGGAGACGCGGCACGGCTGCTCGTGGTCGCCCACCATCTCGCGATCGACGGGGTCTCGTGGCGGATCCTGATCCCCGACCTCGCGCTCGCCTGCACGCAGGCCGCGGACGGCGCGCAGCCGGACCTACCGGCGATCGGCACCTCGATGCGGACATGGGCGGACGGGCTCGTGCGGGCAGCGCGGGACCGCGCAGGCGAGCTGGACCTGTGGCGGTCGACGGTCTCCCGAGCATCCGCGGGACGCGCTGCGGGAGAACTCGATCCGTCGGTCGACGTCGCCGGCACCCTCGAGCGCGTCGAGGTGGAGTTGCCTGCCGATGTGACCCTTGGCCTGACGACCACGGTCCCGCGGGTGTTCCACGGCGTCGTCGAGGACGGACTCCTCGCCGCGCTGGCCCTCGCGCTCGTGCACTGGCGGCGCGGCCGCGGCGTCGACACCGACGACGTCGTGGTGGCGCTCGAGGGACACGGCCGCGAGTCCCAGGTGGTGCCGGGCGCCGACCTGTCCCGCACGGTGGGGTGGTTCACCTCGATCTACCCGGTGCGGCTGGATCTGTCCGGCGTCGACACCGACCAGGCCCGCGGCGGGGGAGCCGCCGCGGGTGCGGCGGTGAAGTCGGTCAAGGAGCAGTTGCGCGCCGTACCCGACCACGGGATCGGGTACGGCCTGCTCCGGTACCTCGGCGACGACACCGGGGCCGAGCTGCGCGGGTTGCCCGAGCCGGAGATCAGCTTCAACTATCTCGGTCGGCTGGGCGGCGGCACCGAACCGCGCGGCGAGGGAAGCTGGCTTCCGGTCACGGAATCCGGGCTGCACGATGCAGTCGCGGCGGACGTGCCGGTGGCGTTCGCAATCGACGTCAACGCGGTGACGGTGCCCGGTCCGGACGGCCCCCGGATCAGGGCGACGTGGGCCTTCCCTCGCCGCGTGCTCGATACCGCGGACGTGGGACGGCTCGCACAGGGGTGGATCGTTGCCGCGCGGGGGGTGGTCGAGCACGCGAGCGCGCCGGGTGCGGGCGGGCGGACCCCGTCGGATCTGGGTCTGGTGCACCTGGACCAGTCGGCCGTCGAGCGGTTCGAGGCCCTGTTCCCGTCGCTGTCCGACGTGTGGCCACTGACACCGATACAGCGCGGCATGTTCTTCCATGCCGAGCTCGCAGGCGCCTCGGTGGACGCGTACCTGGTGCAGCTGATCCTCACGCTGGGCGGCGAGGTGGACCCGCCGCGTCTGCGCCGGGCGGTCCGGAGTCTGCTCGACCGGCACGCGAATCTGCGCACGGCGTTCGTGCGCACACCGGACGGGGAGGCCGTACGGATAGTCCAGGACGACGTGGCTACGCCGTGGACGGAGACCGACCTGCGCGCGCTCACCGAACCGGCGGCATCGGGGCGGTTCGGTGAGATCCTGGCCGAGGACCGCACCCACCCCTTCGACATGGCATCGCCGCCACTGCTGCGGATCGGCCTGGTGCGCATGCCCGATGGCACCCACCGGCTGATCCTGACCAACCACCACATCCTGCTCGACGGGTGGTCGACGCCGCTGCTGCTCGAGGAACTCGTCGTCCTCTATGCGACCGACGGTGACACCTCCACGCTGCCGCGGGTACGCCCCCACCGCGACTATCTCGAATGGCTCGCGGCGCAGGACCGGCCTGCGGCGCTGCGTGCGTGGGCCGATGCCTTCGACGGGACGGACGAGCCCACCCTGCTGGTCCGCGACGGGTCCGCCATGACAGCGCAGTCCGCGCCGTCGCGGGACATGCGATACGAGTTGGACGGCCCGGCGACCGAGCGACTGCGTGCCCTCGCGCACGAGCGCGGACTGACGCTCAACACCGTCGTCTCGGTCGGGTGGGCGATCGTCCTCGGCCTCCTCACCCGTCGCGACGACGTGGTGTTCGGCGCCACCGTGTCCGGCCGACCCCCACACGTGCCCGGCATCGAAACGATGATCGGACTGTTCATCAACACCGTGCCGGTGCGGGTCCGACTCGATGCCGCGGAAACCCTTGGTGCGTTGCTGGATCGGGTACAGGCAGAGCAGGCGGCGCTGCTCGATCATCACCACCTCGGGCTCACCGATGTCCGGCGCGCCGCGGGGCCGGCCGCAGCCTTCGACACACTCACCGTGTTCGAGTCCTATCCCGTGCGGAGCACGCTGTCCGCGGACGCCGACATCGCGGGGCTGCGACTGCAGGGCGTCGCGGTCCGCGACGCCGCTCACTACCCGCTGAGCGTGGTCGCGTCCGCGACCGACCGTCTGCGCCTGACGATGAAGTTCCACCCGGATCTCCTCGACCGGACGGAGGTCGACGCTGCCGCCAGCCGGCTGCTGCACGTCCTGCGCGCGATCGGCGATGATCCGGGCCGGCGCCTGGCCGGACTAGACCTGCTGACCGCCGACGAACGCCGGGTGCTGGTGCCGGTGCGGGGCGGCCCGCGCAGCGCCGCCCGGACGCTCCAGGAGATCCTGGTGGAGGCGGCCGCCCGCGATCCGGAGGCGGTCGCGCTGGTCGCCGGCGGACACGAGGTCACCTACGCGGACCTCGACGCCCGGTCCAATCGCCTTGCGCGCGCACTGATCGACCGTGGAGCGGGGCCGGAAACCTCTGTGGCGCTCGGTATACCGCGCTCCGTCGAGTCGGTGCTCGCGATGTGGGCGGTGGCCAAGACCGGGGCCGCGTTCGTCCCGGTGGACCCGGACTATCCCGCGGAGCGGGTCGAGCACATGCTCGCCGACTCCGGCGCAGGCGTCGGGCTGACCGTCGCGGCGCACCGGCACCGGCTGCCCGACACGTGGCCGTGGTTGACGCTCGACGACCCCGGATTCGCCGAGGACTGTGCGTCCCGACCGGCGGCGCCAGTGACCGACGCCGAGCGCACGACACCCGTGCGGATCGACCAGCCGGCGTACCTGATCTACACATCCGGCTCCACCGGCCTGCCCAAGGCGGTCACCCTGACCCATCGGGGCCTGGGGAACTACGCCGACGAGCAACGGGATCGGTGCGCGGTGACCGCGGACTCCCGGACGTTGCACTTCTCGTCACCGAGTTTCGACGTCTCGGTGCTCGAGTACCTGCTGTGCTTCGCCGCAGGCGCGACCATGGTGATCGTGCCCCGTGGCGTCTACGGCGGCGCGGATCTGGCCGCGGTGCTGAAGAACCAGCGCGTCACCCACGCCTTCATCACGCCGGCCGCCCTCGCCTCGATCGACCCGGCGGGGCTCGACGACCTGCAGTGCGTGATGGTCGGCGGCGAGGCGTGGTCACCGGAACTGATCGCGAACTGGATGCCGCAGCGACGCATGCTCAACGGGTACGGGCCGACGGAGACCACGATCGTGGTGAACATCGAGGACTGCGTGCCGGAGGTCATGCCCTTTACCCTGGGCCGGCCGATCCGCGGCGTCGCCGAGATGGTGCTCGACGCGCGACTGCAGCCGGTGCCGGTGGGTGTCGAGGGGGAGATCTACATCGCCGGTCCCGGTCTGGCCCGCGGCTACCACCGGCGGGCAGGCACGACCGCCGGACGATTCGTTGCCGACCCGTTCGGCGCGCCCGGCGAGCGGATGTACCGCTCGGGCGACGTCGGGGCGTGGACCCTGGACAGGAAGCTCGAGTACCGCGGGCGCAGCGACTTCCAGGTGAAGGTTCGGGGCTTCCGCATCGAACTCGGCGAGATCGACGCCGTACTCGCCGCGCATCCCGACGTCCGGTTCGCGGCCACCCTCGGCCGCCCCGGGCCGGGCGGCGACACCGTGTTGGTCTCCTATGTGGCTCCGGTCGCCGGCCGGGACCTCGCCGTCGACGACCTCCGATCCCGGTTGTCCTCCCAGGTCCCCGAATTCATGGTGCCTGCATCGATCGTCGTGCTCGACGAGATCCCGCTCGGTCCCACCGGGAAGCTCGATCGCCGCGCACTGCCCGATCCCCGGTTCGGCCACACCCCGATGGCATTCCGAGCGCCGACCAACCCGGTGGAGGAGGCGGTGACCGAGGTGTTCGCGACCACACTCGGGGTGGACCGCGTGGGGATCGGCGACGACTTCTTCGAACTCGGCGGCAATTCACTGTCCGCAACGCGCGTGGCCGCCCGGCTCCGGGAGACCCTCGGCGTCGACCTGGGGGTCCGCGCGCTCTTCGCTGCGCCGACCGCGGCGGCACTGGCGGAGCGCATCGAGCATGCGGAGACGGGAGCGTCCGGTCGCCCCGCGCTCGAGGCGTTCGAACGACCGGACGTGATCCCGCTGTCCGCGGCGCAGCAGCGGATGTGGTTCATCAACCAGTTCGACCCGGCGTCGCCCGCCTACAACGTCCCGCTGGTGGTGCGCCTGTCGGGTGCCCTCGACGCCCCTGCCCTCGATGCCGCACTCGCCGACGTGGTCGACCGGCACGAGTCGTTGCGGACCGTCTTCCCGACCGGACCAGACGGCCCGGTTCAGGAGATTCGCCCGGCAGCCGAGGCGGCGCCCGACCTGCGGCCGGTGCCGGTCCCGGACGAGCACGAGCTCGCCCGGCGGATCCACGCCGAGGTGTCTGCCGGGTTCGACGTCACCGCCCGGGTGCCGGTGCGCGGCGCGTTGTTCGAGCTCGGTGCCGACGAGCACGTCCTGGTACTGGTGGCGCATCACATCGTGGTCGACGGGCTCTCGATGGGTCCGCTGTCCCGGGACCTGGTCCGCGCATACGCGGCGCGGACGGCGGGCCGCGCACCCGAGTGGTCGCCGCTCGCGGTCCAGTACGTCGACTACACGCTGTGGCAGCACCGACTGCTCGGTGACGCCGACGACCCGGGGTCGCTTGCCGCGCGGCAGCTGGACCACTGGACGTCGGCCCTGGCGGGGGCACCCGATCTGCTGGGCCTGCCGACGGATCGACCGCGCCCGTCCCAGCAGTCGTTCCGCGGCGCGCGTACGGGCTTCGCGATCGATCCGCAGCTGCACCGCAGGCTCGAGGAGTTCGCCCGGCGGCACGGGACGAGCGTGTTCATGACCGTGCACGCCGCGCTCGCGGTGCTGCTGAGCCGTCTCGGCGACACCGATGACATCGTGATCGGCACGCCGGTCGCGGGCCGGGGAGAACCGGCCCTCGACGACCTGGTCGGCATGTTCGTCGGAACGCTGGCGCTGCGCACCCGGATCGATCCCGCGCAGTCGTTCGCGGATCTGCTGGCCGCCGTGCGGGAGGTGGACCTCGGTGCCTTCGCACATGCCGACCTCCCGTTCGAGCGGGTGGTCGAGGCGCTCGACCCGCCGCGCTCGACGGCGTACTCGCCGATCTTCCAGGTGGCGTTGGAGTTCCAGAACGACACGCGGGCCCGCCTCGATCTGCCGGGCCTGACGGTCGAGGGCCTCGCCCCGCACTCCGGTGTGGTGAAGGAGGATCTCGAGTTCGTGCTCGCCGAGCAGTTCGACGACTCGGGCGCCCCGGCCGGTATCGCCGGGAGCATCGAGTACGCGACGGACCTGTTCGACGCCGCGACGGTGCGCGGTGTCGCGGAACGATTCCTCCTGCTCCTCGAATCCGCGCTCGCCGATCCGCACGGCGCTGTCGGCGACATCGGGATCCTGCGCGACGACGAACTCCGCGACCTCACCGCGGCGCACGGCGACCCCGACGCCCCGGAGCTCTTGTTCCCCGAGCTGCTGGCCGAGGCCGGGCACGATCCCGATGCGATCGCGGTCGCCTGCGACGGCGTCGAGGTCTCGTATGGGGAGCTGGATCGGCGGTCGAACCGGCTGGCGCGGACGCTGATCGGCCGCGGTGCCGGTCCGGAGCGCTACGTCGCGCTCGCCTTGTCGCGGTCGCTCGAGTCGGTGCTCGCGGTGTGGGCGGTCGCGAAGACCGGGGCGGCGTTCCTGCCGGTCGACCCCGACCACCCGGCCGGGCGGATCGAGCACATGCTCGGCGACTCCGGCGCGGTGCTGGGGGTGACCGTCGACGAGACACGGAATCGCCTGCCCGATGACGTCGACTGGGTGGTGCTCGACGATCCCGACACGGCGGAGGTGGTCGCGGTCATGTCGGACGCGACGATCGTCGATGCCGAGCGGATCGGCCCCGTACGCGTCGACCACCCCGCGTACCTGATCTACACCTCCGGGTCGACCGGCGTCCCGAAGGGCGTCGTGCTCACCCACCGGGGTCTGGCGAACCTCGCCGCCGAGGAGCGCACCCGCCTCGACGTCACTCCGGAGGCCCGCACCCTGCACTTCGCGTCCCCGAGCTTCGACGCATCGGTGTTCGAGATCGTGATGGCGCTGAGCGCGGGCGCGACCATGGTGATCGTCCCGCCGCACGTGCGCGGGGGCGCGGAGCTGGCCGCGGCCCTTGAAACCGGTCGCGTCACACACGGATTCGTCACCCCGACCGCGCTGGAGTCGGTGGATACCGGGCTCGAGACGCTCCGGGTCCTCGTCGTCGCCGGTGAACCATGCGCCCCGGAACTGGTGGCGCGGTGGGCGCCGGACCGCACGATGCTCAACGCGTACGGCCCCACCGAGACCACGATCATGTCGAACATCAGCGACCCGATGGCCGCAGGTGCCCCGATCACGTTCGGTGGGCCGATCCGCGGCGTGTCCGAGCTGGTGCTCGACGCGCGCCTGCACCCGGTGGCACCCAGTGTGGTGGGGGAGCTGTACGTCGCGGGGTCGGCCCTCGCCCGCGGCTACCACCGTCGGCCCGCGTTGACCGCCGACCGCTTCGTCGCCGACCCGTTCGGCCGGCCCGGTGAGAGGATCTACCGCACCGGCGACCTGGTCCGTCGACGGACCGACGGCACGCTCGAGTACGTCGGCCGCAGCGACTTCCAGGTCAAGGTCCGCGGCTTCCGCATCGAACCCGCCGAGATCGACGCCGCGCTCACCGCGCAGCCGGGCGTCGGGTTCGCGGTGACGATCGCGCGCACCGGACCGGCGGGCGACACGCTGCTGTGCTCGTACGTGCGCGCGGCCGGGGACGCTCATCTCGCGCCCGATGAGCTCCGGCGCGCTGCGGCGCAGCGACTTCCGAGCCACATGGTGCCGGCCTCGGTCACGGTGCTCGACCGGATCCCGTCCACCCCGACGGGCAAACTCGACCGGGACGCGCTGCCGATGCCGACGTTCGCGTCAGCCGCGTTCCGAGAACCTGCCGGTCCGGTGGAGTCGGCGGTCGCAGGCGCGTTCGCCTCGGTACTGGGGGTGGAACGGATCGGCGCCGACGACAGCTTCTTCGACCACGGTGGCAACTCGCTGTTGGCGACCCGCGTGGTCACCGACCTCCGTGAGCGGCTCGGACGGGAGGTCTCGTTGCAGATGCTCTTCCTGGATCCGACACCGGCCGGGATGGCCGTCCGGATCGGCGCCGAGGACGCACTCCAGGTCGTGAGCATCGAGGACACCCTCCGGGTCGTGATCCCGCTGCGCGGCAGCGGAACCGGCCGCCCGCTGTTCTGTGTCCATCCCGGAATCGGGTTGTCGTGGGGATACGCCGGGCTGGTCCGATACCTGCCCGCCGATCGACCTGTGTTCGGCCTGCAACTGCCCGCGATCACTGGCGGTCCGGGGTACGGATCGATCGAGGAGCTCGCACGACGGTACGTCGACGAGATGCGCGCGATCGCCCCTGAAGGGCCGTACGACCTGCTCGGTTGGTCCCTCGGCGGCGTCCTCGCGCACGCGATGGCTGTCGAACTGCAGAGTCGGGGTGAGTCCGTCTCGACCCTGGCGGTCATGGACAGTTACCCGGACGACGGCTCGGACCCCCTGCTCGGACGGCTTGAGGTCGCGGACCTGCTGCGTGGTCTCGGGCTGGATGTCGGTGCGCCCGAGCGGCATCGGGATCTGACCTACGACTCCGCTGCGCGCATGCTGGGCGAGTTCCTCGGCAGTGCGGGGATCACCGCGGCGCACCTCGAGCGGATCAACGACGGATATGCGAACTCGCGGCTGCTGGTGCACCGCTTCGTGCCTGGGGTGTTCGACGGTGACCTCCTGGTGTTCCCGGCGCAGCGCGGGCAGGGCGGCGGCACCGATCGCTCGGCGCAGGAGTGGCGGCCGCTCGTCACCGGTGGCATCGACGAGAGCCCCGTCGACTGCGGGCACAACGAGATGCTCGAACCATCGTCGTTGTCCGTGATCGGTCCCGCGCTCGCCGCCCGCCTCGAACGTCAAACCTGAGTGATGCGTGGGTCGCTGCGCAACTCATTGCCCAGCCCGTCGAGCCGTTTCATCACAGTGACAATATGAACCCGACTGCCGGGAGGCGCACCCAGGGGAGTGTAGACATTCATCGCGGCCATGGTCGCCGCTGCGGGAAGGGACGCGAACGGCCGGCCGTCCATCACATGATGCGCGCGGGTGCCGCGCGACGAGTGGCGAATGACGAACACGATCTCGACTTACGGTTCGCCCTAAAGTCTCGGCGACTCAGTCAACTGACGCTAGTCCATAACGTCACAGTGACGCAATGGGGTGACGTAGCCGGGAGGCGGGGATGCAGCCAGGAGTAGGCCACGAACACCCGGATGTGCACCGGACAGAACAGGCACCCGACAGAGACGTCTCGACCCGCAGTACGAGGGAACATCGGACCAGCCACCGACCGGCCGGCAGGCAATTGCCAACCGGCAAGTCTGACTTGCCAACCGAGCGTGCAGCAGAGTGCCACGGCGGATCGCGGCGATGAGCACGATCCGAACGAGGGACGTCGCCGATGCCGCCGCCCGGCAATTCCCGCAGCACGACCCTGGCGGTCATGGACAGTTACCCGGTTATCAACGCAGTTCAGCACACAACCGATAATCAACATTATGTCATCTTGAGTGGATCCGGGGCGCCCCCGGCCCGCACGGATGGACCCCGAATCCACGCGGGCACTCTGCACACACGGTGACCCATCGGACGGGATGGCCGCCCGATGGCGAGCCCCGGCTCCGCGTGCCCGCGAGGACCTCCTCCGGAGCGACGGGATCGTTGCGCGGTGCGATCGACACGTCCTGGCTGATCGCCGCCCGGGCGCCGATGCATCCGAATCGTCCGAACGGATCGATTCGCCGCCACAGTCGGTTGCCGGCAACCGAGACCCAACGGACCCCCACCGGCGGCATGGGCTCACCGAGCATCGGTACCGCAACCGAGTTTCATGGATAATCACTGTTATCCATGAAATATGGTGCAGTACAACAGAATACGACAGTTTCGAGTGTCTCCGTCAGGCATTGCCCGATCCGACCTCAGTCGGCGCGATTGCCCGTCGGCCCATCCCGAGTTTCCCGGCCGCTCAGACCGGGTGGCCTGAGACCGAACCCGGGCCACGACTCCCCCGAAGCGCGTCACCCGGCCCACTCCTCCTCCACCACCACCACGTCGCCGCGACCCAGCCAGCCGTCTCACCGACCGATCCCCCGCAACGGCGATCCGGCTGGGTGGGTGGGAAGGAAAAGGGTTGGACGGGATTCGTTTCAGGTTGATAGCGTTCGCGAGACCGTGATGTCACGCAAGGAGGTGAGACCCATGAACGCAGTAACCATGTGGGTGCTCCCACTCGTGTTCACGGATCGGCGATCGACGTAGGTGTCGCCGGGAGCGCCTCGACAACCAGGCAATCCCGAAAGGCAACACCATGCATTTCACCTCTGAGACATCGTCGAACGGTGTCATCGAACGCAATTTCATTCTGGATGAGATCACCGGCGTGCTCTGGTCGCCCGCATCCGGAACCGTTGGCGCACCGCTGCTGTTGTCAGGGCACTCCGGCGGCATGCACAAGAAGGCCCCGGTGGTGGCCAGTGCACTCCACTGCGTGACCACCTATGGGTTCACCGTCGCCGCCATCGACGCACCCGGACACGGTGACCGGCCGCGAAACCTTCAGGATCAACGGTGGGCCGAGGCGATTCATCGGGCCAGGGCGGCGGTCGAGCCGATCGCCCCTATCGTCATCGACTACAACATGTCGCTGGCGGAGCGTGCGGTGCCGGAATGGCAGGCGACCCTGGACGCCCTGCAGGCGCTGCCCGAGATCGGCGTCGATGCGTCGATCGGCTACGGCGGGGTGAATTTGGGCGTCGTGACCGGGCTGATGCTGACGTCGGTCGAATCCCGGATCGCCGCCGTGGGCTTCGGTGGGGTTTACGTGCACGACGCACTGCTCGAGGCGGCACGAAAGATCACCGTCCCGCTCGAGTACCGGATTCCGTGGGACGAGGACGAAATCGACCACTCCTCTGCGGTGGCCTTGTTCGACGCCTTCGCCTCGAGGGAAAAGACACTGCACGCCCACCCTGGCAGGCACAACCAGGTGCCCGAGTACGAGCGCGACAGCTCGGCCTGGTTCTTCGCCCGCCACCTCGGCCGGGCCGCCGACACGGCTTCGAACTGACGTGACCGGTATCGGCGTCCGGCAAGGGCCGGACGCCGATACCGCCGTTACCACGGTCCTGCCGGATAGCGGACTACTTCTTGGCGGCGGGCGGCGCGTTCAGCAGCGTGATGAACGGCTGGGCGTTGGCGGCCACGGCACCCAGTCCCCCGATCGCGGTTCCCGCGAGCGAGGCGCCGGCTCCCACCAGCAGCGCGCCACCGATGCAGCCCGCGAGCGGGCCCGCACCGAACAGCATTGCCGCAGGCGCCGAGACCACGCCGGCGGCGACCGCGCCGAGGATGCAGCCGCCGACCAGACCGGTCGCGGCGCCAAGGAACCCGCCGACGGCACCCGTCATGGTGATGTTGTCCTTGACCCCCGCGACGGCCGCGGGCAGGTCGATGTCCTTGACAGGCAGGGCGACCGGGGTCGCCGCGGCGGGGCTGGTGTCCGCGGTCAGCGTCGCGGTGCGGCCGTCGATCGTTGCCGTGACCGGGTGCGCGATGCCGTCGACCGCGAGCGCCAGCGGCACCGACTCGACAATGGCACCGCTCGCGTCCCGGACGATCAGGTGGTTGTTCTCCTTGGCCAGCGAACCGGCGGCTGTATCGAGGATCACCTGGTTGCCGCTGCGGGTGACATTCCACCCCACGCCTGCCGTCGTGGCGGGCGCCGGATCCGCATAGGCGGTACCGGCAATGATTCCCATCGACGCGATCGTCATGGCCGAGACAGCCGCAAGTTTGGTCAATTTCATGGTCGGTGAGATTCCTTCTCGTTCTGTCGCAGGGACCGATGGTCCCTGCGCTGCCGGACGAAGCCAGCCGATGGGTGACGCGTCGATCGACGCAGACGGGCACGCTGAGCTGCTGCGACGGTGAAGACAGACAGCGGGGTGGAGATGCGATTGACCCTAGAGACGGATTGTGTCCGCCCTGTGGCGCGCGGTGTCCACACCCTTACGATTCGCGCACCTCGTCAGCTACTCGCGAGTGGGGAACGCGCAATAAGCGCGTGACTCGGCCGAAACGCCGTGTGTACCGGCCGTCCGGGCACCGGACCTTCTTCGGCGCGGCCGGAGGATCCTTCGACGGCGACCCGGCCGACGCTCACGTCGACGAAAGAAACCCGCGGATCGCCGAGGTCAACTCGCGGGGGCTGTCTTCCGGGATCAGCGTGTAGCAGTCGGCGAGCTCGACCAGCTCGGCGTGGGGAAAGAGCCGGGCCAGGCGGCGGCCGTGCTCGACCGGCATCACCCGGTCCTCGGTCCCCCACACGACCAGCCCGGGCCCCGGTAACCGGCGGACGCGGCGGCCCAGGCCCGGAGGGTGTCCCGGTTCGGGACGGAGATCACGTACCTGCGGAGGTCGCGCCGCACCTGCGCGTTCTCCGTGGCCGGCCGGAACCAGCCGTCCATCACCTCGGTGGGTACCGCGCGCTTGCTCATCCCTCCCCACGCTCTCGGCGATCGTCGCATCACACGCAGGCGCATCGCCTGCATGGTCAGGAACAGCCCGCCCGGGATCCGCGCGAGGACCGCGATGGGTCGAGCCGGTGGCGGCGGATAGTTCTCGAAGGCCTCGCTTGCGGTGATGATCATCCGGGCGATCCGCGAGGTGTCGCCGTTGGCGATCAGGACCTGCGCTCCGCCCCAGTCATTCTGCGCGAGCGTCACCTGCGTCAGCCCGAGCCGTTCGACGAACTCCCCGATCAGGACAGCGAGCGAGGACAGCGACAGATCCGCGTCCGGCTTCATCGGAATCCGGTGGCCGCCGAGCGGCCACGTCGGCAGGATGCACCGATAATCGTCGCGCAGGTCGGCGACCACGTGCCGCCAGAGCGTCCCGTCCATGGTCAGCCCGTGCAGGAACACGATCACGGGCCCCTGCCCGCCCGTGTCCTCGTACTCGATCGTCCCCACCGATAGTTCGACCGTCTCCACGACAACTCCCCCTGCCGGAACATTCGCACGGAACATTGCACCCGAGCCTAGGGCGTCGCGGCACGTCTGCGACCGAGGCGCGATCCTTCCCCTCTGTGTCGACGGACGTAAGCACCGGTGGACGTGAGGTGATCGCGGGAGGTTCCCCCCAGACGGGTCTCGAGCCGATAGGCCCGGCGTTATGTCATTATCACCGGGGGTGCCGCATCGTGATGGTTGCCCAAGTAGCCCATCACCGACCGCCTCCCCTCGGATCAGCACCCGGCGCAACGCGGCCAACTCCCCCCGCGGCACCACCTCGACGACGCCGACAAGGGCGAGTGCCGCGAAGAACGTCCTACTCCCCCGCCCTGGTCAGGCCCACGCATCCGCGAGACTCACCGTCGATAGATCCACCCACACATCGGCGCCTCCACGGCCAATTGAGGGAACCGCAACCACACTCTCACGTCAGTGCACTCCCCCGCGGCGATCACTCCCCACCGTCGCGGGCAGGCGGCTGCAGCAGTCCTCGCGATCGACACCAGCACTCACGACCACACCCACCCCGAACGCCGGCGGAGACCGCCCCCTTCTCGTTGCCGAAAGACGTGAGCGGGCACTTGTCGGCGGCCGACTACGGCGAATTGCCCCCGCTACGGCACGAGTGCCGATATCCTCGGCGTTATGACATTATCTAGACCGCCGGATCCGTCGGATCGCCGCGCTCCCGCCTCGACGGCGACCCCTGCCGCGCGAAGGCCTCTGCCCCAACGTGTTTGACGGAAGTCTTCGGACCCACTCCCCTCGATGTCGGTGCCTGCCGCTAGCGTGCCCGCTCATGGTGACGGAGCGAGACCCCGATGACGAGAGCGTTCCGACGGGAGGTCGGGCACGCGATCGGCTGGCCCCCTGGTTCGAGGAATTCCTCGTCCACCGCAGCACCGCCAAACCCTCCCCGAACACCCTCAAGGCCTACCGCCAGGACTACACCCTCATCGCCGACGCCCTCTCGCGGACTCGCGGGGTGTCCGCCATGGAACTCACCCTCGACGCGCTCGACAAGACGACCGTGCGGGCGGCCTTCGCCGACTACGCGCAGACCCACCAGGCGGCCTCGATCAGGCGATGCTGGTCGACCTGGAACATGCTGTGCGACTTCCTGTTCTCCGTCGACGCCATCGTCGCCAACCCGATGTCGGCGGTGCTCCGCCCGAAGGCACCCAAGACACTGCCGAAGGCGTTTCGCGCCGACTCGATCGAACGACTCGTGGCCACCCTCCAATCGTCGGACGACAACGGGGCGCGCGCCTGGCCGGAACGCGATCTCGCGCTCATTCTCACCGGGCTGCTGACCGGGATGCGTTCGGCCGAACTCATCGCGGTCGATCTCGGGGACCTGCGCGACGCGATCGACGACGGGGACGGCCACGCCAAGGTGATCCACGTGCACGGCAAGGGCAACAAGGAGCGGGTCGTCACCGTCGAGCCCGCTGTGGTCGATGTACTCGGCGACTACCTCGTCAGCCGGTCCGAGCGATTCCCCGACACAGCGCGGCGCAGGCCGCGGGCCGAACTCTCCCCGTGGGAGCGGTTCACCGACGCCGACCCCATGTTCGTCGGCGGCGACGGCAGGCGGATCACCAGGGGGACGCTGCAGTACCGCGTAGAACGCGCCTATCGCCGCGCGGGCATCAACGGCGACCGCGCCAAGGGCGCCCTCGTCCACCAGCTTCGACACACCTTCGCCACCGCCATGGCGGACCAGAACGTCAGCATCTACACGCTGATGCGGATGCTCGGGCACGAGTCCATGAACACCACCCAGCGGTACACCGTGGGCGCGGGCGCCTCGGTCCGGGATGCCGCGGCCCTGAACCCGGCCTACCAGCTCGTGACGAGGGGCGCGCCCCTCCCCCGCACCGATACGGCCGATGCGCACGGGAACTCCCTGCATACGGGGGTGACCGGTGCGGTGGACCGACCATGAGCGAGCCGATGAACAAAATGAACGCAACGATATGGCCACCATCGGCCCGGCATAGCCTTCCAGGGATAGCGTCGATCACAGCACATCGCGAAACGAGATGACGTTCGATGACCACCTCTGTCAAGGAAAAGCCCGGGAACCTGCGGGTCGAATTGACCAGTTTCATCGGCAGGCGACACGAAATCACCGAGGCACGGCGGCTGCAGTCCACCTCGCGGTTGGTCACGTTGACCGGCATCGGCGGGGTCGGCAAAACCAGACTCTCGTTGCGGGTCGCCGAGGATTCGCGGCGGGCTTTCGCCGACGGAGTGTGGTTTGTCGCGCTCGGCGACCTGCACGATCCCGCATTGTTGCCGGAGACCGTCGCCGCGGCGCTCGGGCTACCGGATCGGCCAGGACGGTCGGTCTCCCGCCTGCTGATCGACCACCTCTCTACCAAGCAGACCCTGCTGGTGCTCGACAACTGTGAGCACGTGCTCGGGGCTGTCGCGGAGCTGGCTCAAACACTGCTGCGAGCGTGTCCAGACCTGCAAATCCTGGCGACGAGCCGCGAGGTCCTCGGCGTGGACGGGGAGCAGGTGATGCGGGTGCCGCCGTTGGCGGTGCCGGACACGCGTCAGGTCCCATCGCTCGAGGCGATGGCCAATTGCGAGGCGGTCGCACTGTTCGTCGCGCGCGCCATGGCCTGCCTGCCGGACTTCGCGCTCACCGAGACCAACTGTGCTGCGGTGGCCGGAATCTGCGGCAGGCTGGACGGACTTCCGCTGGCCATCGAGCTGGCGGCAGTACGCATCCGGGCGATGACCGCCGAACAGATCCTGCAACGCCTGACCGACCGATATCAGCTGCTGACCGTCGGCTCCCGGGTCGCACCGACCCGACAACAGACCTTGCGGTCGTGCGTGGACTGGAGCTACGAGCTGTGCACGGCGCGAGAGCAGCAGCTGTGGGCCTGGCTGTCGGTGTTCGCAGGCGGTTTCGAGCTCGATGCCGCCGAGGGCATCTGCCCCGAGGAGCTGGTGAACGGCGATTTCCTGGACGTGGTGTCGTCCCTGGTGGACAAGTCGATCCTGGCCCGCGAGCAGGTCGGGGAGGTCGTGCGCCTGGGCATGTCCGAGGCGATCCGCGACTACGGCAGGGAGAAGCTGCACGCATCCGGCGACCTTCCCCAGGCTCAGCGGCGGCACCTCGCGTGGTACGAGCAGTTGGTGGAGCGGGCCGAGTCCGAGTGGATCGGCCCCCGCCAGACCGATTGGATCGCCAGACTCGATCGGGAACAGTCGAACCTGCGGGATGCTCTGGCGTTCAGTCTGACCGACGCGGTCGTCGGCACCGATCCAGATGTCAACGCGCGCATCGCCAATGCCCTGTTCATGTTCTGGTCGTGCCGGGGCCTGTTGGCGGAAGCCAGGCGATGGATGGGCCGCTCCCTCACCAGCTCCGACGCCATGAAGGCCGAGGAGCGGGTGGAGATGCTGTACTGCGATGGCGTGTTGGCAGGAATGCAGGGTCAACTCGGCGAGGCCTCGGCCCGGGCGGAACAGTGCTGCTCGCTTGCGGCGCAGCTGGGGGATGCCGAGTCACTCGAGATCGGCAACTACGCGAGGGGATATCGGGCGCTGTTCAGCGGAGACCTGGCGGCGGCGGTCGAACCGCTCCAGACCGCAATCGCCAGCGCGGGCGCATCGTCCGCTACCGGGGCCGATCGAGGTCCGAGCGCGTCCCGGATCGGCCGACAGCTGGGTGGCCTCCTCGGCCTGGCAATCGCGAGTGGACTGTCCGGGGACGAGAAGACAGCCGACGCCTGTCACGAGCAGGTACTGGCGATCACCACCCCACGGGAGGAGTCCTTCTTCCGTGCGTACTCGTCATGGACCCTCGGCCTGACGGCGCTACGGACGGGAGACACCGATCGCGCCACAACCGTGACAGAGCTGGCGTTGCGGCTGATCCGAAAGGTCAATGATCCCGTCATGACGGGGTGGTGCCTGGAGTCACTGGCCTGGATCGCGACCCACGAGGGCGAGCCGACGCGTGCCGCGGTCCTGATGGGCGCGGCCGAGACGCTCTCGCGGACTGTCGGGAGCACCTCCGCGACCCTCCCCTATCTGCTCGCCCACCATGAGGAGTGCGAACGGCTCGCCCTCGACGCGCTCGGGGCCCGCGCCTACGGCGAGGCGTTTCGTACCGGTACCGCGATGAGCCTCGACGAGGCCGTCGCGTATGCACTCGGGGACCGTTGCATCACCCAGGACCGGACGACGCGGGTCGCGCCCGTGTTGACCCCACGCGAAACCGAGGTGGCACACCTGGTCGCAGCGGGCCATTCGAACAAGATGATCGCGTCGATGTTGGTGATCTCGCCCCGTACCGCCCAGGGTCACGTCGAACACGTTCTGTCCAAGCTCGGGTTCACCTCGCGCACGCAGATTGCGGCCTGGATCGCCGAGAACCAGTTGGATCGAACGCCCTGATCCGGAGCCTCCGTGGTTCATCGCCACCACCCGAAAATGGGTCCATAATCGAGTGGTGAGCGATGTCGCGCCCGAGGCGCAGCCTGAGTTCAGCGTGACGGTTCCCGTCGAGGATGGATCGGCCATGCTCGTCGGCAGCTTTCGCTTTCGGGTCGCGGACGACGCATGGGAATGGTCGGACGCGGTCGCCAGGATGCACGGATACGCGCCGGGCTCGGTCGTGCCGACCACCGAACTGATGCTCTCCCACAAGCACCCCGACGACAAGGCCCACGTCGCGGCGATCCTCGACAACGTCAAGGCACATGGCGCTCCCTTCAGCAGCCGACACCGCATCATCGACACGGAGGGCGAGACCCATCGCGTGGTGGTCGTCGGGGATCGGCTGCTCGACGCGGACGACAACGTGATCGGGACCTTCGGGTTCTATATCGACGTCACCGACGCGTTCGAATCCGACATGCAGGAATCGATCGATGACGCGGTCGCGGAAATCGCATCATCGAGGGCCGCGATCGAGCAGGCAAAGGGTGCCCTGATGCTCGCGTACGGGATCTCCGCGAACCGCGCCTTCGAGGTTCTGACCTGGCGCTCGCAGGAATCGAACGTCAAAGTGCGGGACGTGGCACGGCAGTTGCTCCGAGACATCTCCAGCATGATCGCCACGCCGCAGGGCTTCCGCGAGGATTTCAACCACATCCTGCTGACAACATCGACCCGAGCCGACGCGAGACATCCGAACAAATGAAATAGCGCTGAGCGGTTTGATCACGGTGAGCCAGGGCATCCAAGGGCCAGGACCTGCGTCCGCCCGGGTGGTCACAGGGGCCGAGGGATCGGCGGTTCAAAACCCCGAGCCGCCGATCCCGCCCGTTCGACGGCCTGCTCTTCGCCCCCACGTCGGGGATCCCTTCAGCCGGCCGCCTGCCAACCCCCGAGCGGGGCGGGAACCATCGAAAGCGATCGACCATCGCGGAGCTGCGCGAGCGCATCTTCGACCGAGACAAAGCACCGGAATCGGTTGTCCAGGTCGGCAACCCGGAGGGTGTGGTCGACCGCGCGCGAGCCGGTGACCAACGAGAATCCCACCCCGTCAGCGCCTGCTCGCCATTGGGCCTCGGCGAGCACCTCCGCGCCCCTGATGCTGAGGAACGTGACCTGGGACAGGTCCACCACGAGACCGCGAGCGGCCTCGTCGATCCCGGCATTGATCTTCTCTCGTACGGTCCGCAGACTTGCGGCATCGATATCGCCACTGATCGGGACCACGACCGTCGACGATTCACTCGGCGGGGTTCCCGCCGGTCGCGACACTCGATCCGTTCCATTGACTTGGTGACGCTTGAGCACGACACCCTCCTCATCACGCAGTTGACGTGCGGAGTGAAGCGGCGGTGTCGCGATCGATCACCAGGAATTCGAAAAGATGAATTCGAAAAGATCTCGGGAGCTGCGACGATTGCTCGACCTACCGCCGGCTGTTGGCTCAACCTGTCTCCTTCTTACCAGATCGATCTGAGAGAGGCCACACCTTTTCGTTTCGGTGACGAGGAAGGTGGGTAGTCTGCGATCAGCGAATCGCAACATCCCACACTGGGGGAACGAGGCCGTATGTCACGGGCGCACGCCGAGGAGTTCGGAGAGCAGATCGGACCGGAAGTAGAACTCCGGTTGCCGGCCCACGCCGACCAACTCTTCCTCGTCCGTGCGATGGTCACGGCCATCGCGACACAGAATGACTTCGATCTCGACACCATTGCGGATCTGAGACTCGCCGTCGACGAGGCCGCCACCAGACTGGTCCGGGCCGCCCGGCCGGACTCGACACTCTTGTGTCGGTTTCACGTTCACGGCCGAGAGTTCGGATTCTCGGGATCAACGTCGTCCGGCGCCGACGAGACGGGCGGCGGACTGGATCACGGCTTCGGATGGCACGTGCTGCGAACCCTCACCGACGAGGTGGCCGCACATCAGGCGCCCGACCCCGACCATGAGTCCCAGGTGATCCTCACGATCGACTTCACTCGCCGGGCTGAGGGCACGACCGGGTGAGCCGACACTCGGGCCCCGGTTCGGATGAGTATGCGAACGTCAACATCCAGTTCGCAGCGCTCACCGCGATGGCGCCCGACGACCCCGCACGTGCGGCCGCACGCGAAAACATCGTGGAAGTGTGCCTGCCGTTGGCAGAACACATCGCCCGCCGGTTCACGGGCCGCGGCGAACCACACGAGGATCTCGTCCAGGTCGCCCGGTTGGGTTTGGTGAACGCCGTCAACAGGTACGACCTCGAACGGGGCACCGAGTTCGTCGCGTTCGCGGTTCCGACGATCATGGGAGAGGTGCGTCGCCACTTCCGCGACGCGGGCTGGGCCCTGCGTGTTCCGCGCCGCACCAAGGAACTCCATGTCGCCATCGGAAAGGTGACGGGGGCTCTCAGCCAACAACTCGGCCGGTCCCCCACACCTTCCGAGATCGCGTCAGAGCTCGGCGTGAGTCGCAGCGATGTCAACGAGGCCCTGTTGGCAGGCAATGCCTACCAGACGACGTCAGTGGACGCCCCCGGTACGGATCGCCCTGGCGCGCCGCCCCTCGCGGAGACCGTGGGGGATCTCGACTCCTCTTTCGACATGATCGACAATCGCGAGGCTCTCCGCCCAGTGGTCGCCGCGCTGCCGGAGCGTGAACGCACGATTCTGATGCTGCGCTTCTTCGGCAACCTCACCCAGACGCAGATCGCGGAGCAGGTCGGGGTCTCGCAGATGCACGTGTCGCGGATATTGGCGCGAACCCTCGCGTCGCTCCGCGCGGCGATGGACGAGTCGGGCTGAACCGCCGCGTTTCGGACCGCAGAGGGCTGGGTACTAGTGGGAATCAAGGGCCGGGCACCTCAACTGCTCGCCACCCCGGCCAGCACGACGGTACGAGGAAGGAGAAGCCGATGCCGCGAAAGGGATCTGACCCTCACCTCAAGGACCAGGATCTGTACGAGAGACTCCGCGAGGAGGGCGACTCGAAGGAGAAGGCGGCACGAATCTCGAATGCCGCCGCCGAGGGTCGTTCGTCGGTGGGGAGATCGGGAGGCGAGGCCGAGTCCTATGAAGAGCGCACGGTGCCCGACCTGAAAGAGCGGGCGAAGGAGCTCGGACTCAGCGGCTATTCGAAGTTGAACAAGAAGGAACTCATCAACTCTCTGCGCAATCACTGAGCAAAGACCACAAGGAGGCATCCCATGGGAGCGACCGACAAGGCGAAGAACAAGGCCGAAGAACTCGCAGGCAAGGCAAAGGAAAAGGTCGGCCAGGCGACCGGCGATCGTGAAACCGAGGCGCGCGGTCAGAAGGACCAGGCCAAGGGCAATATCAAGCAGGCCGGCGAAAAGATCAAGGACGCCTTCAAGGACTGATCGGCCCAAGTCGACGCCTCCCGGATTGCGTCGTCTGCTGTGCAGACGTGCAACCTGGGAGGCGTCGACGTAGGTTTCGTGGCTCTCGCGCCGGGGTATTGCTCGGAGAAGGCGCAACCGCGCGAAGTCGGAGGTGTGTGATGCGTTTGATCACTCTCGTCGTGTTGATCTGGCTCGTGGTCGGGGCCATCGCGGCAGGCCAGCGCGGCTACTACACCAATACCCCGGAGAACTGCGCCGGCGTCGGCACCATCGCGGTCACGGTACTGGCCGGACCGCTGAACTATGCTGGGGTCAATCCGAAGGTCACCGATTGCACTGTGCCGCAGCCAAGTCCGTAGGCAGCGTCGGTCTACCATTCATCCCTCCCGCGCTCGGCAGCGCCGACCGCGGTGATCCCTTGGCCCACAACACATCCCGAAAAATCGCACGGTGGAAGCAATTCGGGAACGGGTCGAAGGCGAGGCCGACAAGCGGCGCTACCGTCACGGCAGGGGCGAATATCGCGACTAGGCGGTGTCCTGCAAGTTGACCTGTGGGCCGCCGATCAGCGGTTGACCTGCGACGACAATCTGGCCGACAATCTGGCCTTCGTCAAGCAGTTCCGCCGCTCTATGGAGAAACAGCTGCCTCGGTGCGCTCCGGCGGTGTTCTGCCAGTGCTGGCGTGAGGCTCATTTACTCGATCACCCCGAGCACGCGGGAAAGGTCTTCGAGGTCAAGATCCAGGCCGCGGAACTACTCGAGCCGGTTGGATCGATATCAACGACCACGTGAACGCCCAGTACTGCGGGATGGTGGTCTATCGAGCACATGCCGCGTTCACCGACGCGGTGAACACCCCTCGGTAGCGTCAATACCAATACTTCCGACCGCCGACGGCGCGGCCGGTCGCACCGAGCACGGCCAAAATCAGTCCGATGACCAGGAGGACGATTCCGATCGTCCACAAGATCGAGATATCGGTCAGGAATCCGATGAGAAGCAAGATCAATCCGAGCACGATCATGGCGTGAACCCCGCTTCAAAGTAGTGGTTGAGAAGTCACGAAGACGACATACCCACTGTCGCCCACTCCGAAACGGCCCCGATGTCGCCGCCCGTCGGCCGATCAGATGCGTGCCGCCCGATCCAGTTTGCGCAGCCCGGAACCCCGGCGCCGCCCATCCGGCCTGGCCGACACGAACATCGCATCGAGTCGGGACTTGATCTCCGCAGTGGTCATGGAGCCGCCGGCTCCGCCTGTCCCGGACGCGGTCGACGCCGGTGTGTTCATCGCGTTCATGCCGAGCTCTCTGTGATCGTTTCGGATGAATCCGATCTCCGGATTCGCTACTCCTCAATGCTGGGCCGCGCGGCACCGACGCCGCCATCACCCCAGGGCGAGGAATTGCCCACCCTGGGGTGACAACCACGTCACGGGGGCACCTGACGCCGTGACGTGAGGTCCTCTGACCGGGACAGACAGCTTGACAATAAGGTAAGGCGTACCTAATACTCGCCGGCGGGCACAGTGCCCGACACGTGAGGAGTCAGCGTCATGATCGACGGTCTCATCGAAGAGGCATACGCGCGCGGCGCGGTCCGCGCGGTGACGCCGACCCCAGCGGGCGACGACGAGTACCTGCTCGACCGCGCGGGCGACCCCGCGCGCCGGGGGCCGGCGGTCGCGGTGCGGGTCCGGGCGGACGGGAGATTCGCCCTTGCGACAGACAATGGCGGAGCGCTGACCATCGGACAGGTCGCGACGCTGTGCGGGCTGACCGGCCGCCCGGCAAACCGGACTCAGCCGTTCCCGTCCAGGCAGGCCCGGTAGCCGCCCGCCTCGAAGTCGGCCCGCGCGCAGTAGCTCGCCCGCGGGTAGTACTCCCCCATGGTCGTCGCGGGATCGGAGTTCGCCGCCTGGGACGCCTGCACCGACTGGGGGTAGAAGGCCGGACTGGGCAGCATGTGCCGCAGGAACAGCACCTTCTTCGGAACCGCGGTGGATCCCCAGGGCAGAACCGTCACCGTGGGGTCTGAGGCGGCGGCCGCGGGCACGTCCTCCGGCGCCGCCACCACGTACGTGTAGTAGCCGCGCGCATCGAGGTTGGTCTGGAAGTCGGCCGCGCAGGCGACCACGGGATACGGCGACACCTGGTCGTTCTGGCACATCGACCAGTACCGCACCTGCTGCCCCGGCTCGGTCACGGGCACGCCCGCCCTGGTGTCCGGGAAGGTCGGCGCCCGTCCCCGCACGACCACGATCCGGCCCGGCTGATAGGTCAGTCCGGCGCCGATGTACTTGTTGTCGCCGTTGGGGAACAGCCCGGAGGTGCTGGCCGGGTTCACGAACGTCGCCTCTGGCACGTTCCCGGGGAACGCGCCCGAGGCCGCGCCCGCGATCAGTCGGTCGAAGGTCGCCTCCATCGCCTGCCCCATCGGTCCGTCGGTCGCGTCCGCCGGATCGAATGGCGTCGGGCAGGTCGAGATCGGGATCGTGGTTTCGCCGCTGTTCAGCACCAGGGCGATCGCGGGCAGCGGCACCCCTCCCGGCGGCGAGGCGGCGTCGTCGGGGACGTACACCCGGATGATCAGGAAGCCCATTGGCACGGCCTGGCTCGCGGCCCCGGTGGGCAGCGCGCGGATCTGGTTCAGCGCGTGGTCCGCCTCGCCGGGCACCACGGTGGCGTGCCACCTCGGCGCCGACTCCGGCGACCCGGTCGACGAGGGATCCGCGAACGGGTTCCCACTGCCCTGATCCGGGACGATCTGGTCGTCGCGCAGGGTGTCGACCGTGTTCAGGTCGGTGCCGTAGGTGTTGAGCGAGAAGTACCGCGCGGCGGGATAGTCCCCGCTCAGCTCGATCCGGTCGTCGCCACCCAGCGCGTACGGCAGTACCCAGTAGGTCGCGTTGGCGTCCGGGAACGCGACATTGAGGACGGTCTCGTTCGACATGAATCGCCACGCGCACGCCGGCGACTCCGGTCCGGCAGGCGTGGCTGGGGCGGCCAGCGCGGGCGCCCCGAATGCCGCGGCCAGCACCGTGCAGACCAGCACGAGCAGGACCCGCACCGCGATCGTCGAGTGGCGCGCCGAATCGGGCATACCGGCTCCGTTTCGTTCCGTTCGCTCACGCTACCGCCCGAGCCCCGACTCGGTCGGGTGTTCCCGCAGGTGAGAACGTCACAAGCGTGTGTACTGCTCGGTGTCCTGGTCGAACTCGGCCAGCAACTCGGCGCTGAGGGTCGGCCGCGTGTCGGCGATGGCCGCGAGATAATCGTCGGTGTTCGCCGGCTCGCCGCGGCGGTGGAGGATCTCCCGCTCGAAGGCGGTCTGCGCGCCCTTCCGCGCCGCGAACTCGATGTCGGCGGGGGTGAACAGCTCGCTGGAATTCACGATCAGGTTCACGTCGACGGCGCCGTGTGCGGCACCGAGGTAGCGTTCCCACACCGCACGACGGGCGGGCGCATCCGGCGGGCCGACCGGGATCACGTAGTCGAATCGACCGGGGCGCAGGAACGCAGAATCCAGCGAGTGCACCGAGTTCGTCGCACAGACCATCAGTCGCCGCTCGCGTTCCCGAAACAACGGGATCAGCTTGAGCAGTTCATTGGTGACCCCATGCGCGGCATTGGCCGCCGACCCGGTGCGGGCGGCCGCGATCTCCTCGACCTCGTCGATGAACAGCACCACCTCCTCGAGCTCGGCCAGTTCGGAGAAGACGTCCCGTAGCGAGGCGGCCAACCCACCGTCCACCGCCGCGGCCAGACGAGAGGGGAACAGCTCGACGAACGGCCAGCCCAGTCTCGATGCCACCGCCTTCGCGAAGCTGGTCTTGCCGGTACCGGGCGGGCCGAACAGGATCACCGCCTTGGGGGGCTGGACGCCGTACCGTTCGGCGACGTCCGGCTCCGCCAGCGGCAAGACGACCCGGCGCTCGATGGCTTCCTTCACCCGCTCCATTCCGGCCATCGCCTGCCACAACCCCGTGGGCAGTATGCGACCACCCAACTCGGCGAGCAACGCCCGATCCGGGCCGAGCGGCTCGAGCATCTCGTAGTAGACGAGACCGTCCCGACGGGCGTAGCCGGAGTTCTCGAACGCCGCCGAACCGGTGGCACCCTCGGTCAACACCGCACAGATCCGCTGAACCCCGGCGGAACGCAGGCGTTGTTCCAGGTTCGCCAGCAGCGCGCTACCGATTCCGCGTCCTCGCCACCTCGATCCCAGTGCCACCAGGAGCACCCAGGCCCGCTCGCCCTGTGTCTGTGCCACCGCCATCCCGACCAGTTCGTCCCCGACCGCGGCCACCACAGCGGGCTGACCAGCCCGGGCCGCAGCCATCACCTCGGCGACCGCGAACACCGGCTCCTCCGACCCCGGCGCACGGCTCTGATCCAGGATCTGGATGGCTTGATCGAGATCCCCGTCATGGAAGTCACGCAGCCGCCACACCGGCATGCTCACACACCGCCGCCGGCCGAGCCGGGCCCAAGGCTCATGCGATCAAGTACACACCCGTAGACCGCTCCGCGTCTGCACCTGGGTCCTGCGGATGCGGCGCCCCTTGCGGGTCCGGAGCGCGAGGAGAAGGATCCGATGAAGGCCGGTCGTCACCCAGCACCCTGGACCCGGGGTGCACCGTCTGCGATGTGGAGTCGGGTATGACAACCCACTTACAGCCAGCACACCGGGCGGAAGGCCGTATCGAACGGCGTCGGATCATCGTCCGCGGAATCGTCCAGGGCGTGGGGTTTCGGCCCTTCATCGCCAGGCTGGCGGCGGACCTGGCGATCGGCGGCCACTGCGGCAACGACGATGCCAGCGCGTTCATCGAGGCGGAGGGCACCGCTCCGGCACTCGCGGAGTTCGAGCGCCGGATACGGGCCGATGCCCCGCCGATCGCCGTGATCGTCGACATCGCCTCAGAAACCCTTGCCCCGCAGGGCGAGAGGTCCTTCCGCATCGCCGAGAGCAGGCACATCCCCGGCGCGCGGACGCTGATCTCCCCGGACGTGGCGACCTGCGAGGACTGCCTACGGGAGTTGTGGGACCCCACCGACCGCCGCTACCGGCATCCCTTCATCAACTGCACCAACTGCGGGCCGCGCCTGACCGTGATCACCGACCTGCCCTACGACCGGCCTGCGACGACGCTGGCCCCATTCGCGATGTGCCCTCGCTGCCTGCGCGAATACGGGACCGCGGAGGATCGGCGCTACCACGCCCAACCGACCAGCTGCCACGACTGCGGCCCGCGGATCTTCCTGGAGCGAGACGGTATTCGGACCGTCGGGGACGACGAGGTGCTCCGTGGCATCCAGCGGGCGCTGAACGACGGCCTGATCGTCGCGATCAAGGGGCTCGGCGGTTTCCACCTGGTGTGCGATGCTACCCAGCCGTCCGCGGTGCGGCGGTTGCGGGCCCGAAAGCACCGTCCCGCCAAGCCGTTCGCGGTGATGGCCCCCGACACGGCGACGGTCGAACGGATCGTCGAGGTGTCCGACGCCGAGCAGCGCCTGCTCGGCCACCCCGCGCGGCCGATCGTGCTGCTGCGAACCCGAGGACCCGGCCCCGTCGCGGACGAGGTGGCGCCGGGCCTGGACGAACTCGGGGTGATGCTGCCCTACACCCCGCTGCACCACCTGCTCTTCTCGACGATTCCCGGGTCGCCACCGGACGAGTACCCACTGGTGCTGGTGATGACCTCCGGGAACACCAGCGGCGAGCCGCTCTGCTTCGACAACGACGACGCCCGCGCGCGGTTGGCCGGGATCGCCGACCTCTTCCTGATGCACGATCGCGACATCGCCGTGCCCTGCGAGGATTCCGTCCTGGCGATATCCGAGGGCCGGGAGGTCCCGATCCGCCGGTCGCGAGGGTATGCGCCGCTCCCGATCCTGCTTCCCTCCCCGGGTCCGGTGGTGCTGGCGGTGGGGGCCGAGGTGAAGAACACCTTCTGCCTGACCCGCCAGGATCTCGCGTTCTGCTCGGCGCATCTCGGCGACATGGGCACCCTGGAGAGCAGGCGCGCGTTCGAGACCTCGGTGCGCCAGCTCACGACCATGCACCGGGCCGCGCCCGCGCTGGTCGTCGCGGACGATCACCCGGGCTACTCGACCAGGCAGTGGGCGACGCGGTACAGCGAGGAGAACGAGATCGAGCTGCGCACGGTGCAGCACCACCACGCGCACGTCGCCTCCCTGCTCGCCGAGCACGGCCGCCTCGGTTCGAGGGTCCTCGGCGTCGCCTTCGACGGCACCGGATACGGATGCGACGCGACCGTGTGGGGCGGCGAGCTCCTGCTGGTCGGCCCGGACATCCTGACCACCGAGCGGTCGGGCCACCTGCAGTCGTTCTGGCTGCCCGGCGGCGACGCCGCGGTCCGCAACCCCGCCCGCGTCGCGCTGTCGGTGCTGCACGAAGCCGGGATCCGCGAGATCGACGACCTGCCCTGCACCCGGGCCCTCGGGGCCGCGGAACGCCTGCTCGTCGCCTCGCAACTGTCCTCCGGGGCCGGCGCCGTCCGCACGACCAGCGTCGGGCGCCTGTTCGACGCCGTGTCCTCGCTGCTGGGCGTCTGCCACCGGGTGAGCTACGAGGCGCAGGCGGCCATCGAACTGGAGGCGCTCGCGCGGCAGGCCGACCGGTCCGCGCCGCTGACGATGGCGATCGACGACGGGCAGCTGCGTCTCGATGCTCTGTTGACCGGTCTCGTGTCCGGCCTGCGCCGGGGCGAGTCCGCGGCCTCCCTTGCGCTCGGATTCCACCACGCGCTCGCCACCGCGACCGCGACGCTGGCCCTGCGGATCGCCGATCGAACGGGCACCGGGACCGTCGGGCTGACCGGAGGCGTCTTTCAGAACCTGCTCCTGCTGAGCCTGCTGCGAACGCGATTGCAGGGCAACGGCGTCGAGGTTCTCACCCACCAGCGGGTCCCCGCGAACGACGGCGGGCTGTCGCTCGGCCAGGCGGTGCTCGGCTTGGCGTTTCTCGAGCGCACCGCCAATCGGCGCGGTACCCGACAACCGGAGATCGGAGCACGGCGATGACCACGACGGCGCATTCGGACGCACCCCTGATCGACGACGATCTCTCCGCGGATCTCGCGTCCGCGGCGCTGTCGCTGGCCAGGAGGTTCAACGCGGGCGCGACGCTGTGGGTCATCTCGCCGCAGTGGGAGCCGCATGCCCATCACGTCGCGGTCGAGTTCGTACACCCCGTGATCATGGGCAAGAGGGCGCTGCCGTCCGTCGCGCTGGTCGAACCCGACCCGGTCGCACAGTGCCGTGTCGCCACCCGGCCCGGCGACGTGATCATCGCGGTGGCATCGGCCGACCAGCCGCAGGTGCGCGACGCGATGCGGCGCGCACCCGCGTGGGGCGCCGACACGATCTGGATCGGCTCCGGCCCGCGCCCGCCGGCGGGCAGCGCCGATCACACGCTGTGGGTGGCCTCCGACGACCCGATGATCCCGGCCACCGGCAGGTTCGTGCTGATGTACCACCTGCTGTGGGAGCTGACCCACGTCTGCTTCGAACATCCCGGCCTGCTGACCCCGGACGAGGACGCGTGTGCCGGCGACGAGTGCGTCACGTGCAGCGACGAGGGCAGGCTCGCCGAGGTGGTGCTGCCCCCGGCGACCGCGCTGGACACCGCGCTGGTCCGCACCGGCTCCGGCGAGGAGTTCGTCGACGTCACCGTGCTCGGCGAGGTCGAGGTGAACGACCTGATCCTCGTGCACGGCGGCGCGGCGATCACCCGAATCGACGACGCCGAGGTGGCGCGATGAGCGAGCAGGAGAGCACCAACTTCCTCTACCCCTTCATCGATGCGGAGGAAAACGACGCCGACGCCTTGCTGACCGATCTGGCGGCGTCGGCGCGCAGCAAGGCCGCCGAGAGCGCACGGCTGCAGCGGGTCTCGCTCGAGGAATGGGGCGAGGGGATCACCTCGGCCGGCGCCCGGATGGCCGAGCGGTTCCGCGCGGGCGCGCGGCTGTACACGTTCGGGAACGGCGGCAGTTCCACCGACGCGGCCACCCTTGCCTCGCTGTTCAGCCGGCCCGCCCGCGGTCGGCCGGTCGCGGCCTGGTCTCTGGCGGCCGACCAGGCGGTGGTCACGGCGCTGGGCAATGACGTGGGCTTCGAGCTGATCTTCTCGCGCCAGATCATCGCCCACGCCAAGCCGGTCGACATCGCCATCGCGCTGTCCACCTCCGGCAACTCCGACGATCTGATGACGGCGTTGGCCGAGGCCCGCAAGCGCGGTCTCCTCACCGTCGGGTTCGCCGGCCACGACGGTGGCCGGATGTCGACCAGCAGCGACCTCGACTTCTGCTTCACCATCCGGTCCCAGAGCATCCATCGCATCCAGGAGAGCCACGCGCTGGTCGGATACCAGCTCTGGTCTGCGGTGCAGGACAACCTCGCGAAACCCACACCGGGGCCGCGAGAGACGACAGGCGGTCCCAGATGAGCAGCTCACAGGTCGGCGACCGACCCTCGACCGCGGCCGAGCGTGAGGGCCGCGTGCTCGACCGCATCGACGAGTTCCGCAAACGCCGTCCGCGCCTGCTCGAATCGGTGGTGACCCTCGCCCACGGTGCGGGCGGCAAATCCTCCGCGGCCCTTGTCGATTCCGTCTTCGTCGAGGCGTTCCGCAACCCGGAACTCGAGCAGCTCGGCGACGCCGCGGTGCTCCCGCTCCCGTCGGGCGAGCGGCTGGCGTTCTCGACCGACTCGTATGTGGTGCAGCCGCTGCGCTTTCCCGGCGGGTCCATCGGGAACCTGGCCGTGCACGGCACCGTCAACGACCTCGCGGTCTCGGGCGCCCGCCCGCAATGGCTCTCGGCCGCCTTCGTCATCGAGGAGGGCTTCGAGATCTCCGCGCTGCGCGAGATCGTCGCCGACATGCGCGATTCCGGCCAGGCGGCCGGCATCGAGATCGTCACCGGGGACACCAAGGTGGTCGGCAAGGGCGCGGCGGACGGAATGTACATCTGCACGGCGGGCGTCGGCGTCATCCCCGCGGGCCGGGTGCTGTCCGCGGACCAAGTGCAGCCCGGTGACCGCGTCCTGGTGTCGGGCACCATCGGCGAGCACGGCATGGCGGTGATGCTCGCCCGCGGCGAGCTCGCCATCGAGGCCGACATCGACTCGGACACAGCGCCGGTGAACTCGCTCGTCGAGGCGCTGCTCGAGGCCGCACCGTCGACCCGGTGGATGCGCGATGCCACCCGCGGCGGGGTCGGCACGGTCTGCAACGAGCTCGCGCAGGTCTCCGGCCTCGCGGTGATCCTCGACGAGCAGTCGCTCCCCGTGCAGCCGCAGGTGCTCGGCGCGTGCGACATGTTGGGGATCGACCCGCTCTACGTTGCCAACGAGGGCAAGTTCATCGCGATCGTGCCGCGCGCCGAATCGGACGCCGCGGTCGACGCGCTACGTGCGCAGCCCGGCGGGGCACAGGCGGCCGTCATCGGCGAGGTGATGGCCGAGCCGCAGGGCATCGTGGCACTGCGGACCGCGTTCGGGGGCAGCCGGATCGTCGACATGCTCGTCGGTGACCCGTTGCCGCGAATCTGTTGAGCAGCAGGAACTCCTGAAAGGAGGACGGCTATGTGCTTGGGCATACCGGGACAGGTGGTCGACATCGTCGACGCCCAGCAGCACCTGGCCAAGGTCGACGTCAACGGGATCCGTCGGGTCATCAGCGTCCGACTGCTGGCCGATGAGGGCCTGGTCGTGGGCGACTGGGTCCTTGTGCACGTCGGGTTCGCGATGTCGAAGATCGACGAGGCCGAGGCGCAGGTGACGCTGGACCAGGTCCAGAAGATGGGCGCCGACTACACCAACGAGATCGACGCGTACAACTCGTCCGAAATCGCCTGATCTCGGGCATCTTCCGTCAGCGAGGAACACACGATGAAATTCGTAGACGAATTCCGTGATCCGGCCGCAGCCCGCGCGCTCGTGAGGTCCATCACCGACCTGGCGGGCACCGACGAGTTCAAGTTCATGGAGGTGTGCGGCGGCCACACCCACACGATCTACCGCCACGGCATCGAACACCTGCTGCCGCCGACGGTGGAACTGGTGCACGGCCCCGGCTGTCCGGTGTGCGTCATCCCGATGGGCCGGGTCGACGACGCGATGTCGCTCGCGGAACAGCCGGGTGTCATCTTCACGACCTTCGGCGACATGATGCGGGTGCCCGGTTCGCGGGGCAACCTGATCGAGGCGAAGGCAAGGGGCGCCGACGTCCGATTCGTGTACTCGCCGCTCGACGCGCTCAAGATCGCCGTGGACAACCCCGATCGGGAGGTGGTGTTCTTCGCGGTGGGCTTCGAGACCACGGCACCGTCGACCGCGGTGACGCTGGTGCGCGCCCGGCAACTCGGCGTCCGGAACTTCACCGTGTTCTGCAACCACGTCACGATCGTCCCGCCGATCAAGGCGATCCTCGAATCCCCCGACCTGCGCCTCGACGGCTTCCTCGGACCCGGTCACGTGTCGACCGTCGTCGGCACCAGGCCGTACCGCTTCGTGCCGGAGGTGTACGGCAAACCGATGGTGGTGGCCGGGTTCGAACCGCTGGACATCCTCGCCTCCGTGCACATGCTGTTGCAGCAGCACCGGGACGGCCGGTGCGAGGTGGAGAACCAGTACACCCGCGTGGTCAAGACCGAGGGCAACACCCAGGCGCTGAAGCTGATGGCCGAGACCTTCGAGCTGCGACCGCATTTCGAATGGCGCGGGCTCGGTTTCATCTCGCAGAGCGCGCTGAAGGTGCACCACGACTACGCCGACTTCGATGCCGAGGAGAAGTTCTCGATGCCGGGCGTGCGGGTCGCGGATCCGAAGGCGTGCCAGTGCGGCGAGGTGCTCAAGGGCGTCATCAAGCCCTGGGAGTGCAAGGTGTTCGGGACCGCGTGCACGCCGGAGACCCCGATCGGGACCTGCATGGTCTCACCCGAGGGCGCCTGCGCGGCGTACTACAACTTCGGCCGACTGCACCGCGAGACGGCGATGCTGGTCGGCAAGACCACCACGGAGGGTTGAGTGCCGAGCCCGCCCGGTCACCGACTGTTCGCGCAATACGCCTACGCCCCCAACGCGCTCGGCTACTGCGGCCCGGCGGACGCGCGCGCCCTGGAGGCCGTCGCGTGCGGTGACGGGATGGGCGCCGACGGGCCCATCGCGGACGTGCCGTCGCTGGCCGCCAGGTTCAGCGGCGCCTGGCCGTACCAACAGGTCATCGCCGAGATGTCGGGACGCACTGACCCGTTGGACGCATCGGTGGTGCGCGCCTACTGGACCGGCAACGAGCTGACCGACGAGATCGACCGCGAAGGCTTCGGCCGGGAGCTGCTGGCCCGGCTGGCGCCCCAGGCCGGGCACTACTGGAAGCACCTCACAGGGGACCTGCTCGCCGAGGCGGCGCCGACGCACGGCTTCCACGTCTTCGGCGTCTATCCGTGGTCCCGTCTGCTCGGCTCCGGTGTGCCGCAACCCCTCCAGGTGCTCGACTCCTGCCGGATCACCTGCGGGACGGTGATCGAGGTGCGGGCCGAGGACGTGGTGGTGCGTGCGCGACCGCTCACCTACGACGGCGCGCTCCACCTCGGCGAGGAACAGGATCGGCCGGTCCGGCATCGGGTGGCCGGTGGCGCGTTCGTCCCCGACCTCCGCCTGGGAGACACAGTGGCGGTGCACTGGGACTTCGTGTGCGACAGGCTGACCCCGGAGGAGGGAGACCGCCTGCAGTACTGGACAGCGTGGCAGCTCGCGCACACCAATCGCCGTCTCGAACGGGCCGAGGCCGCAGGCTGAGCGATCAGAACCTACCGACCGATCTTGCCAACGTCAGTTCCCCAGGTGGGATAGGTCGACAACTCAGGTCGGGGACCAAGGCCGACGCAGACTCTGACGTTCCGGCAGCGGGCGTGCAGTCCAGTTCGCGGGCCACGGTGCGGCCGTGAACGCCGTCGGTTCGTGGCGATTCAGGGTCCCGCTGCCCCTGACGTTGAACGATGTGCACACCCAGTAGTAGTTGTCTCCAACGTCAACGTCGAGGGAACCGTCGACGACAGAGAGCACCAACATGTCCATGTACTTGAGCAGGCCCGCAGACCCGCTGTCACACCCGTCGCATGCACAGTCGGGAAGCGTGTCCAACCGCACCGCGGGGTTGCCCGCGGCGATCGTGATGTTGAAGGGATGGTCGCGGTCCATGGGTGTGTGCGTCGTCAACACCAGTGGAACCGCGCCGTCGGCGGCCGGCTCGAGGACGGTGTCGGCCCCGCCGGGCTCCATGGGAGGAAGCGCCCAGGCCACATGCGATGCTTCTCGCGCCCAGCCGCGGTCGAGGAGAACCTGAGTCCACGCCTGCGCTCTGGCCACCACGATCCGGTACTTCTCGGGGTTGCTGGAACGCTCGTACGCCTCTTCTCCCGGGCTGGGGCCATCCTGGTAGGGGTTCGGCCACCCGGGTGTCTGCGCGCCGGTGACCGCGAAGGCTGCGTCGACGTCGTCGAGCAGTTCACGCATCTCTCGCGAGAGCAACGGCTCGTTCCCACCCCAGCCGGTTTCGCGCGCGCGGAGAACATTGTCGTTGTAGCCCTCCCACCACGACTGCGCCGCGTCTGTCACCACCACAGGGACGTTACCTATCGCTCGGCGGGCGGGCTGGATCAGGCTTCGCGAGCGAGCGTGGAGCAGAAGCCGAGCATGACGACGCCTGCGGCGGCGTCGATCGTCCGTCGAACCGTGCGGCGTTCGAACTGCTGGCGTAGTGAACCCACGAACGCGACGACGAGCAAGCACCAGGGGGTTCCGATGAGTGGCAGGGTCCAGGCGTGCAACAGCCAGACCCACCAGGGCGCGTCCGGTTGCACGAACTGTGGCAGCAGTGACAGATAAAAGACGAAGATCTTCGGGTTGGTGGCGTTGCAGAGGAATCCCTGCCGGTAACCGGTCCATAGGGCAGGTCCGGGTTCGGCCGAGGTGACGGCGTCATGCCCTCGGACCGCGCTGAGCAGCATCGAGCACCCGATCCAGGCGAGGTAGGCGATTCCGAGCCACTTGATCGCGAGGAAGATCGGGTGCACACGGATGATCACGCTCGCGATGCCGAACGAGACGAGCAGCCCTTGGACCGCCGCGGCGGAGCTGACCCCGAATGTGGTGGCCATCCCATACCTGCGCCCGCCGGACACGCTGTTGCGGACGATCAGCGCGAAGTCCGCGCCCGGCGTCAGCACCAGCACGACTGCGACCACGAGGAACACCCACGAGTAGGTCACGCCGCGATCAGCGCAGCGTGGCGTTGTAGACCGCGAGGTGCGAGCGCACCAGCTCCAGGCCCGAAGCGTCGTCGAGCGGAATCGGGTCCCGCACCACGGACATCAGGTCGACCAGTGCGACGGGCGGGTCCGCGTCCGCGCGCACGGTCATGACCACCGAGAACCGGTCCTCGTCGTTGCGGGCCCGGTACTTGATGCCCTGCACCTCGGTACCGTTCACCACCGCCGCCGCCCACTGCTGGGTCCGCGGATAGTCGACGGGGTCGCACTTCGTGAGCCACAGGTCCTGGCCGATGGCGGCCAGGTGACGGCCGTGCAGGAGCGCGACCGGGAACTCGGTGGTCACCTGCACCTGCGACAGCACCCGCCCCTCGAGCTTCTTCCTGCGCAGGATCCTGGGCACGTTGTCGTCGAGCGGGAGTGAGCGGCAGTAGGTCTCGGCGATGCACACGGAGATGTCGTCGCCGAAGTAGCTGTAGTGGAACGAGCCGTCCGGGGAGTCGAACCTGCCGCCGTGGACGGGATGGGCCGGGGTCTGGTTCAGGGACAGCACATGTCGATCCGGGGCGCCGGAATGGATGCGCCACAGCTTCGTTCCGGCAGGGATCGACGCCACCTCTGCGGTCACCGCGGGCGGGGGTACCCGGTTAGGCAATGTCGTCCTCGACCTCGGCCCGGACCAGGGTGGCGACCTGCTCGAGGTCGCCCGCTTCGAGCAGGTCCACCGGCGAGGTGCGGCCCGCGGCGGCCGGGTTGGGCGAGAGCCACCAGGACGCCACGCCCCACGGGTCGTCCTCGGCGCCAAGCGCGACGTTGCTCCGGCGGATCAGTTCGATCGCGTCCTCGGGCAGCGAGAACTGGAACTCCGGGTAGCGGTATCGCCTGCCCTGCTTGAGGCCGATGATCTGTCCGGCCCGCTTGCGCAGCGCGTCGCTCGGGTTGGCCCAGGTCTTGCGGTATTTGACGGCGACCTCGCCCGCGGAGAGGTGCGGGAACGACAGGATGTACTCGACGGCGTCGCGCATCACCGTCTTCTCGTCGAGCACGTTGCCCGGATCGATGAGGTCGAGGATCGGATCGTCGTCGTCGACCTGGCCTGCCAGCAGCAGGTGGGAGACCCGACCCGCGACCAGGCTCAGGGTGGGACGGCTGGCCAGTTCGGATCGGATGAGCTCGATGAGGTCGTGGTCACTGACCGAACCGCCGACGGCGGTCAGGCGGCGCGAATGGTCGCGGTGACGCTCCGGGACGCCGCGGGCGCGTGCTGCACTGTTCGACATGTCTGCCTCCCGGGACGCCTGGCTGATCTATCTAGATTACTAGTATAGATCCTCCTGGGTCCGCCCGCGACCCTCACCTCGACTGGTCATCCGGTTCCCGGGGCCTGCCCATCACCTCGAGCCCCGCCAGGGCGCTCTGCGCGCCCGCCGCATCGGTCTTCTCGACGGCGAACCCCATGTGGATGATGATCCAGTCCCCCGGCTCGAACACGTCGTCGGGCAGCATCCCCACGTTGATCTTGCGGTGCTCGCCCGCGACGTCGACCAGCGCCAACTGGTCGCCGTAGCCGTCGAGCATCCGCACCACCCGCCCCGGGATCCCCAAGCACATCAGCTCAGCCCTCCTCTCCCGGATCCGCGGCGGCCGCGGGCGACCCACCTCGGCGGATCCTCGACCAGCTCGAGCACGGCCGCGACCGCGTCGTCCACGACCGCGTCCACCTCCGGCGACAATCCGATGCCGTCCGCGACGGAGCGCACCTCGCAGCCCACCACGACCGTCCGGGGCGCGGTGCCGCCGAGCGCGTCCAGGCTCGCGAAGACCGACGCCGGGTCCATGCCGTGGGCATCGAGCCCACCGCCCCCGCCGCCGTGCTCCGGATCGACCTCGAAGACCCGGATGGTGCCCGGCGCGCCCCGATCCGGCAGCGCGTCCACCAGGACGAGGGCATCCCAGCCGTCCAGCAGGTCGTAGGCCAGGTGAACACCCCGAATGCCGTAGTCCACCAACCGGACCCCGTCCGGGGTCGGCTGCGGGTCCCTCGCGTGCCCGCGCTCGGCCAGCCGTCTCAGCACCTCGGGGCCGAACCCGTCGTCACCGAGGAAGATGTTCCCGATACCGGCGACCAGCACCCGCCGTTGTTCCTTCACCGATCTCTCCGCGCGCCGCCGACGCCGTCACATGTGACGCATGCGTAGGTAGCGCCTGATGTCGGGAACCGAACGCACGCCGACGATCACGCCTGCGGCGACCAACGCCACCACGAGCACCGTCGCGATCTGCCCCACTGTTTCCATCGCTAGTTCTCCTCTCTGCCCGGTTCATCGCCGCCGAGCGGTTCCAGCTCGTCCGGGGCGAAGTAGAGGTAACGCCCGTACCAGTCGTGCAGGTCCGCGGCCGGATCGTCATCGATCACCACGCCGACGTGGGTGTTGCCGTCCACGTCGGCGTGCACCGACGCGACCCTGGCCGTCCTGCCGTCGAAGAAGAGGTCCTGCGCGTCGGCGCGTCGGGACGGGTGCAGCCGCACCGCGCTGCCCCTTGCCACGCGGACACCGTTCACCGACACCGCGTCCACGTCCGGCCGCACACTCGCGTCGGCCGCGGGATCCCACCAGGGAACCCCCTCGGGCACTTCGGGTATCAGTCCCGGATCGAGCCGCGGATCGCGGAGGACGCCGTGCAGTCGCTGCATCGCCTCCGGCGTCATCGCATCGCAGCGGTCGACGATCTGCGCGGCCAGCGGATCGGTGGCGCGGGCCTGCGACTTCTCCTCGTCGGTCATCGCCATCACACGCAGGGTGAGGATCTCGTCGATCTCGGTGGAGTCGAAGAGCGCGCCGTCGCTCTGCGCGGCGACCTCCGGGTAGTCGTACAGGATGATCGGCGAGATCAGCACCGTGTCGGTCTCGCCGCGCGCGCCCGCCAGCACCGGGAAGCACCGGTGGTGGACGGCCCGGGCCACGGGGCCCGCGGCCGCATCGGGTGGTTCGAGCAGGGAGACGAACGACCCGCCCCGAACGGTCGCGATCGCGTGCGCGCCGATCAGCGACCGCGCGATGGCGAGATCCTTGTCGACCGACTCCGGCCCGGAGTTGCGCACCTCGACCGACAGCCGGGTGAAGCCGTCGTCCTCCTCGGCGCCGAGAGTCACCGTTGCGGTGATCGGCGACCGGGACCGGACGATCCGTCCCGCGGTGGATCCGTCCGGCGCGAGCAGCTCCTCGGTGTCCGTGCCGCCCGCCACGTCGACCGGAAAGACCCTGGTCGCCGCGAGTTCCGACAACGCCACCGCCGGGAGTTGAATCTCCCGCTCGACGGCCTCGTCCCAGCTGAGCCACGACCGCCTACCCACCACCAGTTCGTCGACCGCGCGGTATCCGCCCGCGCCCGACGGCTCCTGCACGCTGCGGGCCTGCAGCTGCAGGAAGCGAAGCGTCACCGTGACCCGTGTCGCGCGCTCCCCCTCCTCCGCGCCGTGCGCCAGCACGCACTGCGCGGACAGCGACGGCTCCTCGCCGACGCCTGCCGCCGCCGCACCAGGTGGACCGAGCACACCGAACTGCCAGCGCGACTGGTTCTTTCGCGAGCTCGCCCGGTACGGATAGAGCAGGTAGCCCTCGTACAGCACCGCGTCGGCGACGGCGCGGACGCGGGTTCCGACATCGGTGGCGGTCACCGGGCCTGCTCCCGCGTCTGCGCGAGCAGGTCCGTGACGGCCTCGTCGAGGCCGACCAGGCCCCGCGCGGACTTGTATTCGGCCAGCGCCTCGAGGGTGTCCCGGCCGAGTCGCACCCAGCCGGTGTTCGGGAAGTGCATCCGGATCAGGTCCCGCCACACCGAGACCGGGAGGTCGTAGCGATCCTCACGATCCCACGGGATCTGCTGGACCCCGAATCCCCCGGCGCCCTTGGTGAACAGCGTGCCGCTGAACAGGAACACCAGCGGCACGGTCCCCTCCCGGAGGGCGTGCAGGTACTTCGACGCCGCCACCTCGAAGTCGTAGGTGCACGGCATCGGCAGGGTCGCCTCGCAGGTCTCGGCGAAACCCTGCACCATCGCGGCGCACTGCAGCCACACGAACGAGTGCTGCGTCGAAGACCACCGCTCCCGACCGCCGAACAGGTCCACCAGCCCCGCGGCCTCGGCGTCGGTGTACCGCCGTCGGTTCGGCTCGATGCGCACCTGGCAGCGCAGCGCGATGGCGTGCACCGGAGCGTCGGCGCTCACCGCCACCCGGGCGGAGAGGATCGGGGCCGCCGCGTACGGCTCCGGGGTCACGTCGAGGACGGCGAACGACACCTCGCTCACGGCCCCTCACCGCCTCTGCGCTGCTGGCCGGTACCGCCGGCGCGGGCCGCGACCTCCGCGAAGAAGTCGTCGATGTAGCCGCGCGCCTCCTGGCCGCCGTCGAAGCCGCGCCACAGCGTGCGCAGTCGACCGACGAACTCGTAGCACGCGTCGATCGGGACCAGGAAGCACTCCGCCTCGCCGCGCCCCTGCTCCGGCATCCGGATCAACACCGCCTCGACGTCGTCGGCCGCCGTGTCCAGCCCCGGATTCGCCGCGCGTACGGCGTTCCACGCGTCGAGCGGCAGTTCCGACTCGGTGGCGCCCGCGGGACCTGGGTAGAACGCGACCATCCGGCCGAGGACCGAGTTGCGGAAGAAGAAGGCCAGTCCCACCGGGATCTCGAGTTCGTCCCATCGGCCCTGGCCGAGCTCGAACCCGGGGAACGACAGATAGCGATCCGGGACAGCGCGGTACCGCAGCTCGGCACCCTGGTCGGTGAACAGCAGGTAGCAGCCGCGGCAGACACACATCAACGCTCGCCCCTCCACGTTGACCACGTGCTGATGGCGATCGCCGATCACCTCCGCGCACATCTCACAGCGCTCGCCCGGCTGTTGAGCCGGGCGGGTCGCCGTGATGCGTTTGAGCACCGAGAAGGGAGTGCTCATCCGCTCACCCCCACCGGTACCGCGACCGAACGCACGCCGTCCCTGACCAGCACCGGCAGCGGTTCGAGGTGCAGATCGCCGTCGTCGAGCCCGGCGCCCGCGTGCACCACGTCGAAGTGGGCGTGGCAGGTCGGACACCGCAGGACGGCGTCGCCCGCCGGATGGCCGGCACGTCGCGCCAGGACGGCGCCCGCCAGCGAGTGCGTACCCGCCGGGCAGCGGTCCCGGTACGCCAGCAGGTCGTCGCCGATACGGCAAACCAGGACAGGTAGACCCCCGACCACGAACCCGCCCACCTCTCCGGGCGCGAGCTGCTCCAGTTCCGGCGCAGGGCACCACGTTCCTGCGGGGCCCGACGGGGCGTGCACGTGCGAGAACAGCGACTCGGCGGCGATCAGCCCTGGCTCCGAGTCGGGCTGCGCGGCGACCACCTCGATCGAGGCGATCTCCGGCGCCGCGGCGAGCACCGCGCCCTCCACGGCCAGTTCCAGCGTCACCGACGAGGACGGACAGCTCCGGCAGCTGCCGGTCAACTGCAGGCGCACCACCCCGGCGCCGTCGGCGGGCCCGCGCTCACCAGGGAACTCGATGCCCATAAGCTCCACGTCCCCGCCGTGCGAGCCGAGATAGGGCCGCACACTGTCGAGCGCCGCCCGCACCCGGGTCTGCACGTCGTGCGGGTGCAGACCGTGCACCAGCAGCAGGCTCGCCACCAGTTCGTCGTCGGTGAGCCACTCGGCCCCGCCGTCCACGTGCTCGGCGAGGATCCGCACGACCCGCGCCAGCCCCTCGCCGTAAAGGTCGACCACCTCGCGCACCAGCTGTTCGGCGCGTTCGCGCGCCGCGGTGCCGCCCGCCGAGCTGGCCTCGAGAAGCGTCTCCATCCGATCACCCGCCGCGCGCCACCGTGCTTCCTCGTCTCCTGCCGCCGGGCCGTTCACCGTCACTCTCCGGTCGGGTACTGCGTCGGTGAGTGCAGCTTCTCCAGCGTCTTGCCGTTGCCGAGGTACATGTGCACGCCGCAGGGCAGGCAGGGGTCGAAGCTGCGGACGGTCCGCATGATGTCGATCCCCTTGAAGTGATCGCGATCGTTCTCCTCGAAGATCGGTTGCCCCTGCACCGCGTCCTCGTACGGCCCCGGTGTGCCGAGGCTGTCGCGGGGGCTGGCGTTCCACGGGGTCGGCGGATAGGGGTGGTAGTTCGCGATCTTTCCGTCCCTGATCACCATGTGGTGTGAGAGCACACCGCGAACCGCCTCGGTGAAACCGCAGCCGATGCCCTCGTCGGGAACGTCGAACTTCTCCCAGGTCTTGGTGCGCCCGGCCCGGATCTCCACGAGGGCCTTCTCCGCGAAGTGGAGCGCGCAGGCCGCCGCATAGGCCTGGAAATAGGTCCGGGCGCGGTTGCGTTCGATGGTGTTGCTGCCGTGCTCCGGGATCTTCCATTCGAGCGAAACCGGGCCCTTGAGCGCGGTTTTCGGGAGGTTGATCTGCACGCTGCGGCCGGTCGACTTCACGTACCCGATGTCGACGAGCCCGGCCAGCGCCGTCGACCACAGGCGGGCCAGCGGCCCACCGCCGGTGTCCAGCGCGAGGTGGTCGGTGCCGTCGAACCACCTGGGCGACATCACCCAGCTGTACTTGTCCTCGAGGTCGCGTTTCTGCGGCTGCGGGTTGGTGTGCTGGTTCCACGGGTGCCGCCGGTCGACCGGATTGCCAAGCGGGTCCTGCTTGACGAACGTCTCCTGGTCGCTCCAATCGTCGTAGTACGACGAGCCCAGCAGGATCCGGATGCCCAGGTTGATGTCGACGAGATCGGTGGTGACCAGCTTGCCGTCGACGACGACCCCGGGGGTGACGAACATCTTCCGGCCCCAGTTGGTCATGTCCTTGTACTCGAAGTTGCAGTGCTCGGGGTCCTGGAACGAGCCCCAGCAACCGAGCAGCGTCCGGCGCAGGCCCACCTTCTCGTACCCGGGAATCGCCTCGTAGAAGAAGTCGAACAGGTCGTCGTGCATGGGCACGACCTTCTTCATGAATTCCACGTACCGCATCAACCGGGTCATGTAGTCCGTCATCAGCTGGATGGTGGCCACCGTCCCGACCCCGCCCGGATAGAGCGTGGACGGGTGCACGTGCCGACCCTCCATGAGGCAGAACATCTCTCGGGTCGCCCGGCTGACCTGGAGCGCCTCGCGATAGAACTCGCCGGTGAACGGGTTGAGCGAACGCATGATGTCCGCGATCGTGCGGTACCCGTGTTCGCCCGCCCGCGGCGCCTGGGTGTTCTCGGCCTTGGCGAGCACGCCGGGGTTCGTCTCCGACACCATCTTCTCGCAGTAGTCCACGCCGACCAGGTTCTCCTGAAAGATGTTGTGGTCGAACATGTACTCGGCGGCCTCACCGAGATTCACGATCCATTCCCCGAGGTGCGGCGGCTTCACGCCATAGGCCATGTTCTGCGTGTAGCAGGAACACGTCGCGTGGTTGTCACCGCAGATGCCGCAGATGCGGCTCGTGATGAAATGCGCGTCGCGGGGATCCTTGCCCTTCATGAACAACGAGTAGCCGCGAAAGATGGACGAGGTGCTGTGGCATTCCACCACCTCTCGGTTGTCGAAATCGATCTTGGTGTAGATGCCGAGACTGCCCACGATGCGGGTGATCGGATCCCAGGCCATTTCCACGAGGCCGCCGGGGTCCGTCTGCTTGTGCGACGGCTCGGGGATGATCTGTGTCATCGAATTGCCTCTCGACAGGTCGAGCTACCAGGTACGTACTGCTCCCGTTTCGAGTGTGGAACCCGGATTGCGCCAACGCGGTTCCTTCTCCACCGTTCGTGCGGTCACGTGACGCAGGCGTCGGATGACGGAGCCGTAGAGCCCCGACGCCGTGCTCGAGACCAGGCCGCCGGGTGGCTCGTCCATGAATGGCATGAACTTGTCGGGGAACCCGGGCATGGTGCACCCGATGCAGATGCCGCCGACGTTCGGGCATCCGCCGAGCCCGTTCATCCAGCCGCGCTTGGGGACGTTGCACTTGACCACCGGGCCCCAGCACCCCAGCTTCACAAGGCAGGTCGGCGATCCGTACTCGGTGGCGAACTCACCCTGCTCGTAGTAACCACCGCGGTCGCAACCCTCGTGCACCGTGGCACCGAACAGCCACTGCGGGCGCAACGCCTCGTCGAGCGGGATCATCGGGGCCTGATCGGTCGCCATGTACAGCAGGTAGGTCAGCGTCTCGGACAGGTTGTCCGGCTGGATCGGGCAGCCGGGCACACAGACGATCGGGATCCCGGCCTTGGACTTCCATTCCCAGCCGAGGTAGTCGGGTACGCCCATCGCACCGGTGGGATTGCCCGCCATCGCGTGGATTCCGCCGTAGGTCGCGCAGGTCCCGGCCGCGACGATCGCGGTCGCCTTGGGCGCGAGACGGTCGAGCCACTCGCTCGTCGTCACGGGTTGTCCGGTGGCCGGGTCACTCCCGAAGCCGCACCAGTAACCCTCGTCGTGCAGCTTCTCGTTGGGGATCGATCCCTCGACCACCAGCACGAACGGTTCGAGTTCGCCGCGATCGGCCTTCCAGAACCACTCGAGGAAGTCGTCGGCGCCGCCGGTCGGTCCGCACTCGAAATCGATCAGGGGCCAGTGGACGGCGATCTTCGGCAAGCCCGGAAGGGCACCGAGGGCGATCTCCTCGATGCTGGGCTGGGTGGCAGCAGTCAGTGCCACCGAATCGCCATCACAACTGAGACCCGCGTTGATCCACAGCACGTGGATCAACGTTTCTTCGGCTTTGACTGCCGCCTCCGTTGGCATCAGTGCCGCTCTCCGGGGCAGGGCTGTGCCCCTACGTCATCGGAGTCGACCCTCGGCCCACTTGTATGACGCTCATCACGGTCTACACCCGCCGGAAGAACCTTGTCAATGGTCGCAGGATCGTCACGGCGCCCCTATTGCGCGTCAATCCATGTGTACCAATCGATTACGCCCTCGCCCGACACCGCCGAGACCGGCACGATCTGAACGTCCGGGTTCACCGACCGCGCGTGTCGCGAGCACGCCTCGAGATCGAAGTCGACATACGGCAACAGATCGGTCTTGTTGATGATCACCAGCCCCGCTGCCGCGAACATGTGCGGGTACTTGAGCGGCTTGTCCGACCCCTCGGTCACCGAGATCACCACCACCTTGCTGCGCTCGCCGAGATCGAACAGGGCCGGGCAGACGAGGTTGCCGACGTTCTCCACGAACAGCAGTGATCCGCTGGGCGGGTCGAGCGTGTCGAGGGCGCGCCGCATCATCTCGGCGTCGAGGTGACAGCCGGCACCCGTGTTGACCTGCACCACCGAACATCCCGTGGCCTTGATCCGTTCGGCGTCGAGCAACGTCTCCTGATCGCCCTCGATGACGGAGATCGGGCGCGCGCTGCCGAGTTCACGGATGGTGCGCTCGAGCAACGTGGTCTTGCCCGCGCCCGGCGAACTCGTCAGGTTGAAGGCGAGGATGTCGCGGGCGGCCAGCCATTCCCGAATCTCCTGTGCGAGCAGGTCGTTCTTCGCGAGCACCTTCTGCTCGAGCGAGATCGTCTCGGTCGGCGGCAGGTGTTCGTGCGGATGATCGTCGTGGTCGTGCTGGTGCGCGTGATCATGTGAGTGGGCAGGGTCGTGTGGATGAGCGTGATCGTGATCGTGATCGTGACCGGCATGGTCGTGAGGCACCGTGATCACCGCACCCGCGTGGTCGCCGCATCCGCATGTTGCACACATAGCTCAGCTCACTTCCATCGACATGATCCGCAGTTCGCGACCCGATAGGATCTCCACGTCCGCGCTCCCGCAGCGGCACAGCACCACCAGATCGGTCAGCTCGAAATCCGCCCCGCAGCCGCGACAGTGCGCCCTGCCCGGCGGCTGATCGATCGCCAGGCTGGCACCCTCCATCACGGTGCCCTCGGTCGCCAGCTCGAAACAGAACTGCATCGAATCGGGAACCACGGCGCAGAGCGTGCCCACCTCGATCGTGACCCGCCGCACCCGCCTGCCCGCCGCACGCTCGCACACCGCGTCGACGACGCTCTGGGTGATCGACATCTCGTGCATCACGGCCTCGCTCCGGCCTCGGTGGAATTCACCCTAGGACGCGGCCACCACGGGCACAACGGTTCGTCACTCAGGTGACGCCGCCTTCTCAGGTGACGGCGACGACGCCAGACCGGACTCCCAGCGCGCCTGCACGCCGCCGTACTGCCACACCAGCACGGCGGTCAGCCAGGTGCCGATGAACAGCCCGACGATGATGAACCCCATCGCCCCCAGGTCGAGCGCGCCGATCCACCCGAGCAGCCCGTCGGTGACGTCGAACTTCGCAGCGAGGAGCGAGATGATCTCCTGCGCACCGATGAGCATCGCGACCAGCACCGACAGCCCCGTGACCACGAGGTTGTAGTAGATCTTGCGGAGCGGCCTCGCCAGCGCCCAGCCGTAGGCGAAGTTCATGAACGAGCCGTCGATCGAATCGAACAACGACATGCCCGCGCAGAACAGGATCGGCAACACCAGGATCGAGTACCAGGGCAGCCCGGTCGCGGCCGCGCCACCCGCGATGACGAGCAGCCCCACCTCGGTGACCGTGTCGAAGCCCATCCCGAAGAGCAGCCCCACCGGATACATGTGCCACGGCGCGCGGACCGCGGCGACCACCGGCTTCAGCACCCGGTTGAGGGCTCCCCGATTGTCGAGTTCCCGCTCCAGCCGCGCCTCGTCGTAGGCACCCCTCTTCATCTCGCGGAACACCCGGTGGATCGCGATGAACGACATCAGGTTGAGCAGGCCGATGAGCAGCAGAAAGGTCCCCGAGACCAGGGTGCCGAACACTCCCGTCCAGCGCGTGAGATCGGACTTGTCGTCGGACAGGCTCGCAGCGATCTCCCGCACCCCGAACGCCAGCAGCGCCACGAGCACGAACACGATCGTGGAATGCCCTAGGGAGAACCAGAATCCGACCGACATCGGCTTCTTGTTCTCCGCGACGAGCTTCCTGGTGGTGTTGTCGATGGCCGCGATGTGGTCGGCGTCGAATGCGTGCCGCATGCCGAGCGTGTACGCGGTGACACCGAGCCCGACGCCGAAGGCGGACCCATGGACCATGTACTGCCCGGGAACGACGACGACGAACAGCACACCCCACCCGATGACGTTGAGGGCGAGCACCGTGACCGCCATGCCGACGAGGCTGCGTCGCTCACCGCGATCGAGGTCTCGCCATGCGCGGATCAGCCCGGTGCGGGTGAAGCGGGATGTCACGGTCATGACGTTCCTCGATGGGCGCGAGAACCGAGCCGATGCCGTCACTCAGCCTATACCTGCACAGTTGTTCACTTGAAGCCCTTGACCGCCGGTATCTGGCCGTGGCCACCGCCAGGTCAGCGAAACCCAATTGGCTGAATTGTGCCGGCTTCTCGGGCCGCGGGCCGGCGGGCGAGCGTGACGCACGTGATCGCCGTGACTGCCATTGCCGCGATCCCGATCCATGCCGCGGTTGTATAGGCGTCGTCGGTCGGGAAGAGATGCCCGCTAGGAGTGCCGGCGGCCAACACCAGGCCACCAATTGCACTTCCGAGCGAGAAGCCGACGCTGCGCACGACCTGGTTGAAGCTCATGGCGCTCGTCGTCTCATCCGTCGGGGTGACGGCCAGGATGACGGAGGGCATCGCCGCCGAGAAACCGCCGACGCCGAAGCCGAGGACCGCCATCGATACCAGCAACTCGGCGAGGTTCGAGCGGGCGGCAACAAACAGGGCAAAAGCAAACAGCACGATGATGGCGCTACCGGCCAGAAGTGGCGGCGCACCGATACGCTCGCGCAGGCGAGGCGTGAGCTTGCCTGCGACGAATCCCAGCAGCGAGAACGGAACCAGCACGAGCCCGGCAACGAAGGTGGTGAGCCCGAAGCCGTAACCGGCGCTCTGCGGCGTCTGGGCGTAGCGCGTGATGAGGGTCAGCAGCAGGTACATGCCCACGCCACCGACGAGCATCGCGGCGTTTGCTCCGGCGACGGCGGGGTGTCGCATCAGCCGGATATCGACAAGCGGCGCCGAGCTACGGCGTTCGTAGGCCGCCCAGATGCCGAGCAGGAGTGCGGCGGTCGCAGCCAGAGCCACCGCGAGGCCGAGGTGTCGGATCCACAGGCCCGTCTCGCTCGCCAGGAGAAGGACGAGGAACAGTCCGCCTGCCAGGAGTAACGCGCCAGGTTTGTCGACCCGGGCCGAGCGCCCCTCGGGTGGTACGGGCATGCTGCGCAGGGCCGCCAGGAACGCGACGGCGGTGACGAACACCCCGAGTCCGTACGCGACGCGTACACCGCCGAGTTCGGTGAGCAACCCTGCCAGCGGGTAGCCGATGCCGACACCGACGGTGGAGGCCACCGACACCAGGGCGATCGTGGCGGCCGCGCGATCTTCGGGAAGATGATCACGGGCGACGCCCATCATCAGCGCGGTCAACCCCAAGCCGACGCCCTGAGCCGCCCGGCCGACGAGCAGCCAGGCGAAGGGCAGCGGAAGCACCGTGAGCACGCTTCCCGCCACCACGACCCCGAGCGTGGCGAGGATGGTGCCGCGGCGATGAGGACCGGCCCCCAAGCGGCCGAGAACAGGCGTGGCGATGGCGCCGGTCAGCAGGGTGATGGTGAGAGTCCACTGCGCGCTGGCCAGGGACACATCGAATGTGGTCGCCACGCTGGTGATCAGCGGCGCCCCGAGGCTGCCGACCGCTGCGACGACCAGGGCGATGAACACCAGCGACGGGACCAGCATCCGCGGTTCGGGCCGCCTCGACGATGGCTTCACACGCCGCAGACTACTGATCATCGACTCGACACATCCAGTGGAAGACCTGTGTGTGGCGAGCTCCACAGGTCACCGAAGCGGTGCTCACCGGACCGGACGACCCGGCACGTAACCGCCTCCGACGAGGCAGTCGCGGTGGTCGTCCGGCCGGGAGGCACGCCTCAGGCGGACGGCACCTTGTCGAGGAAGCCGAGCACGTGGATCAGCCGGCCGTCCGCGTCGCGCTCGATCACGTCGAACCCCTCGATCAGGTCCTCCGCACCCGCGGGCCCGAGCTGCCAGCCGAACCTCGCCTGGTCGTGGTGACCGTCGACCGGGCCGTTGAGCCGGAAGCTCATCCCGGCGAACTGCTGCTGCACGGCGCCGATGGTGGCGTCGATCTCGGCCCGTCCGGTGGCCGCGGCCATCGGGTCCACGTACCGGCCGTCGGCCGCCCACAGCGCGTCGATCGCGGCGCGACGCCGGTCCGCATCGGTCTCGTTCCACACCGCGATGTACTGGGCCGCAAGGTTCTCGAAGGTCATGTCGTCACTCCTGTCGGATGTCGCGGTGGCCGCCTCGGCCCCCGTCGGAACACAACTCTGACCGTCACGGTGCGCCGCGTCGATTACCTCCGAGGTAATGGCGGCGCTTCCCGGGCCGCCCTAGGGTTGCCTCATGACCACCCTCATCGAGGCCCAGCAACCGGTCGGCACGTTGCTCCGGCGGTGGCGTGAGCGACGCAGGCTCAGTCAACTGGACCTCGCGTCCCGGGCGGAGGTCTCGGCCCGTCACGTGAGCTTCCTCGAGACCGGCAGGTCCAAGCCGACCAAGGCGATGCTGCTCAAACTCAGCGAACAGCTCGAGATCCCACTGCGGGAGCGGAACTCACTGCTGCTGGCAGGCGGCTATGCCCCGGCCTACCCGGAGCACCAGCTCTCCGACGTGCCTATGGCCGCGGTGGCCGACGCGATCGCGGCAATACTCGGTGCACACCTGCCCGCCCCGGCCGTCGTCGTCGACCGGCACTGGAACATGATCGACGGCAACACCGCGGTCGCGATGTTCACCGAGGGCTGCGCGCTCCACCTGCTCGAACCGCCCGTCAACGTACTGCGATTGAGCCTGCATCCGGAGGGCATGGCACCGCGGATCGTCAATCTCGGCCAGTGGCGCAGTCACCTGCTGCACCGGCTCGACCACCAGATCGTCACCACCGGGGATCCGTTCCTCGCCGCGTTGGCCGACGAACTGTCGGCCTACCCCGGCGAGTCGCCGACGGACCACGACCCGGATGCCCTGGTGGTGCCGCTCCGATTCGCCACGCCGGGAGGCGAACTGGCGTTTCTCAGCACCACCACGGTGTTCGGCACGCCGATGGACGTCACGGTCGCCGAGCTGGCGATCGAGACCTTCTACCCCGCCGACGCGCCGACAGCCGCGGCGCTCGCCGAGGGCGTCAGATGACGCCCATCCCGAGCATCGCGTCCGCCACCTTGACGAAGCCACCGATGTTCGCGCCGAGGACGTAGTCGCCCGGCTTGCCATATTCCTCAGCGGTCGCGACACAGCGGCCGTGGATGTCCGACATGATCTTCGAGAGCCGCTCGTCGGTGTAGTCGAAATGCCAGGAGTCGCGCGAGGCGTTCTGCTGCATCTCCAGCGCCGAGGTCGCCACGCCGCCCGCATTCGCGGCCTTGCCGGGGGCGAACGCGACGCCCGCCGAGCGCAGCACGCGCAACGCCTCGGGGGTGGTCGGCATGTTGGCACCCTCCGCGACCACGCGGACCCCGTTCTCGACCAGGGTCAGTGCGCCCTTCTCGTCGAGCTCGTTCTGGGTGGCGGACGGGATCGCGACCTCGCAGGGCACGTCCCAGATCGATCCGCCCGCAACATACTTGGCGGACGGAACGGTGTCGACGTAATCGCAGATCCGGCCGCGCCGGACCTCCTTGATCTCCTTGAGCAGCTCCAGGTCGATGCCGCGCTCGTCCACGATGTAGCCGGCCGAATCCGAGCAGGCCACCACGGTGCCACCGAGCTGGTGCACCTTCTCGATCGCGTAGATCGCCACGTTGCCGGAACCGGAGACGACGACCCGCTTGCCGTCCATGCTGGTGCCGGCCGTCTTGAGCATCTCGGCGACGAAGTAGGCGGCGCCGTAGCCGGTCGCCTCCTTGCGCACCTGCGAGCCACCCCAGGTCAGGCCCTTGCCGGTGAGCACGCCGGACTCGTAGGAGTTCGTCAGCCGCTTGTACTGACCGAACAGGTAGCCGATCTCGCGGCCACCGACGCCGATGTCGCCCGCGGGCACGTCGGTGTACTCACCGATGTGCCGGTGCAGCTCGGTCATGAACGACTGGCAGAACCGCATGATCTCCGCGTCGGAGCGACCCTTGGGGTCGAAGTCCGAGCCGCCCTTGCCGCCGCCGATGGGCAGTCCGGTCAGCGCGTTCTTGAAGATCTGCTCGAAGCCGAGGAACTTCACGATGCCGAGGTTGACGCTCGGGTGGAAGCGGAGGCCGCCCTTGTAGGGGCCGAGCACGCTGTTGTACTGCACCCGGAATCCGCGGTTGACGTGCACGTTGCCGTTGTCGTCGGTCCACGGCACCCGGAAGATGATCTGGCGCTCCGGCTCGCACAGCCGCTCGATCAGCGCGCCGTCGGCGTAGTTCGGGTGCCGCTCCAGCACCACCGTGAGCGATTCGAAAACCTCGGCGACGGCCTGGTGGAACTCCGGCTCACCGGCGTTGCGACGAACAACTTCCTCGAAGTACTTGTCGACGCGCTCACGGACATGCCCACTCACAGCGGCCGCCCTCCTCATTGATCTGCAGGGATGGAAAGTAAAGACAATCACAAGACTTCCTCACGGCCGCATGCGGGTGCCCGTGATCCCCGTCACCGCGGTGACCGATCCCACCCGTGCCGCAGGCGCGACACGGGTGGGCGCGGACCTGACTTGCCGGGACGGGAGGTGAGCCTGGGACTACCGTGAGATTCGTCATCCAGATCTGCGGAGGAGCGTCAATGAGCATCCAGACGGTGGAATCGCGCCGCCATCGCGTCGTGGTCATCGGTTCCGGTTTCGGCGGACTGTTCGGTGCGCAGGCACTCAAACGCGCCGACGTCGACGTCACCCTCATCGCTCGCACCACCCACCACCTCTTCCAGCCGTTGCTCTACCAGGTGGCGACCGGCATCCTCTCGGTCGGCGACATCGCCCCCGCGACCCGCCTGGTCCTGCGCAAGCAGAAGAACACCCAGGTATTGCTCGGCGACGTTCTCGAGGTCGACCTCGAGGCCAAGACCGTCACCTCACGACTGCTCGAGCGAGAGACGGTCACCGAGTTCGACAGCCTGATCGTCGCCGCGGGCGCCGGTCAGTCCTACTTCGGCAACGACCAGTTCGCCGAGTTCGCGCCCGGCATGAAGACCATCGACGACGCCCTCGAACTGCGCGGCCGCATCCTCGGCGCCTTCGAACAGGCCGAGCTCTCCAACGACCCGGAGGAGCGCGCCCGGCTGCTCACCTTCGTCGTGGTCGGCGCGGGCCCCACCGGCGTCGAACTGGCCGGCCAGATCGCCGAGCTGGCCCATCGCACCCTCACCGGCGCCTTCCGGAACATCGACTCCCGCGAGTCCCGGGTGATCCTGCTCGACGGCGCCCCGGCGGTGCTCCCCGTCTACGGCGGCAAGCTCAGCGAGAAGGCGGCCGCGCGGCTCGAGAAGCTGGGCGTCGAGATCCAGCTCAACGCGATGGTCACCGACGTCGACGTGGACGGCCTGGTCGTCAAGGAGAAGGACGGCACCGAGCGCCGCATCGACTCGCAGTGCAAGGTGTGGTCCGCGGGCGTGCAGGCCAGCCCGCTGGGCAAGCAGCTCGCGGCGCAGTCCGGCGCCGAGATCGACCGCGCCGGCCGCGTGCACGTCAACCCCGACCTGTCGCTGCCCGGGTACCCCAACGTCTACGTCATCGGCGACATGATGTCGCTCGACAACCTGCCCGGACTGGCGCAGGTCGCGATGCAGGGCGGCAAGTACGCCGCCAAGCAGATCAAGGCCACCGTCGCGGGTGAGTCCCCCGAGACGCGGCACCCCTTCAAGTACTTCGACAAGGGCTCGATGGCGACCATCTCCCGCTTCAGCGCGGTCGCGAAGGTCGGCAAGCTGGAGATCAGCGGTTTCATCGGCTGGGTCGCGTGGCTGGTGATCCACCTGATGTACCTGGTCGGCTTCCGCAGCAAGTTCTCCACGATCCTGTCCTGGACCGTCAGCTTCCTCGGCCGCGGCCGCGCACAGATGGCATCGACGGAACAGCAGGTGTTCGCGCGCAACGCGATCGACCTGTTGCAGGACTACGAGCGAGCCAAGGACGCAGGCCTGATCGGCGATCCGCTGGCGGTCTCCACCGGTGAGGAGCGGGAGAAGGCGGGCTAGCTAGCCGTTGTGCGCGTGGGTGGCGCCGAGGTCGTGCAGCATCCGGTGCACGACCTCGTCGTCGAGCGAGTAGCTCATCTTCTTGCCGTCCCGCCGTACCGCGACCCAGCCCTGGTTGCGCAGCAGCCGAAGCGCGTGTGAGACGGCCGTGGTGCTCATGTCCAGCGCCGCCGCGAGATCCGAGACGTAGATGCCGGGGGCGCGGTGCAGACCGAGCAGGATCCGGAGCCGGGTGGGGTCGCCGAGCAGTTCGAACCGGCGCACCCACTCCGGTAGGTCCGGCACCGCCTCGACGGCAGCGCGGGCCTGCGCGACCTGTTCCGGGTCGAACGCGGGCGGGATACCGGTCATGAGTTCACCGTAGCCAACGCGCGGCCCAGCCGGGTCCCGAGGCTGCCGCCCGCCGCAAGGGGCATCCGCACCCACGACCCACCCGCGGGGTACCTCTCGACCACCGCGGACCGCTCGTCGGGGAACACCAGCTCGCTCTGGACCGCCATCGGCGAGTCCAGCAGGTCGTGCCCCACCGTCCCCGCCCCCAGTTCCAGCCGGTGCCGCAGCAACGGCATCCCGTCCAGGTCCGCGTGCAGCGCGCCCGACCATCGCCCGCCGCGCTCCCCGGTGCGCCCGATCTGGGCCCGCTCGCGCACCGTCACCCGCGACGAGGACGTCAGCTCGAGCCGGGTGTGGGTCCGGTGGTCCGCGTCCGCCGCGACGACCATGGGCTCGGGGTCGAGCAGCAGCTCCGCGTCCCGGTCCACCCGGATGTCCCAGCGCGCGGTCGAGACCAGTTCCTCGGCCCCTGGCAACGCGAGCGCCGCCGCGACGGTGCGCACCGTCAGGCTCGCGCCAGGCCCGACGCGCAGCACGATCTCGAGGTGGTCGCCGCCGAGCGGCGTCGCCGCCGCGGAGATCAGGTGCACGGTGTCGGGCCCGGTGATCCGGGCGGCCAGTCCGCCGCTCGCCCGGATCCGCGGGGAGCGGCCCCGCTCGGCGACGATGGTCAGCGCGGTGTGCACCCGATCAGACCGCCGCGGCCAACTGCTCGCGCACCCAGGCCAGCACCGGTGTCGCCGCCGGGTCTGCGGTCAGCGAGATCAACGCCGTCGGCCTGCCCTCGCGGACCCGGGCCGCGTCGGTCTCCATCACGGTCAGGTCCGCGCCGACCAGCGGGGCGAGATCGGTCTTGTTGACCACCAACAGGTCCGAGAACGTCACGCCCGGTCCGCCCTTGCGCGGCACCTTGTCGCCGCCCGCCACGTCGACCACGAAGATCTGCACGTCGATCAGCCCCGAGGAGAAGGTGGCGGTGAGGTTGTCACCGCCGGACTCGACCAGGATCAGGTCCAGGGGCGGGTTCGCCTCGATCAGGTCGTCGATCGCGTCGAGATTCGCGGTGATGTCGTCGCGGATCGCGGTGTGCGGGCAGCCACCCGTCTGCACCGCGGTGATCCGCTCGTCGGGCAGCACCGCATGCCTGCGCAGGAAGTCCGCGTCCTCGGTGGTGTAGATGTCGTTGGTGAGCACCGCGAGCGAGAGTTCGTCGCGCAGCTCACGACAGAGCGCGGCCACCAGCGCGGTCTTGCCGGATCCGACCGGGCCGCCGATACCCACTCGCAGCGGCTCTCCCGGCACCCGCACCCGCTTGGGCCGGTCGTGCGTGTGCTGATGCGGTTCACCGTCGATCAGGTGCGGGGGCATGTCGATCTCCTTCGGATGGTGCGGTTCTCGGGCAGTCGGGGAGTTCACGAGGCGAACAGCTGGCGTTCGCGGTCCAGGTGCGCCTGCGCGACCACGTCGAGCAACGGGTCGGACAGGTCGGCGAGTCCGGTCGCCGCGAGATCCGCCGTCCGGTCACACAGCTCGGAGAGCGCGAAGGTGCAGGCAGCCACGTCCGCAGGGTCGAGGGCGAGCAGGCGCTGCGCGGCGATCGCGGACCCCGTCATCGTGGTGTAGACGAGGACCATCGCGGCCTCGGCATCGCTCATCCCGCAGACCCGCGCGGCCTCGCCGGTTGCCACCGCCAGGTGCGGGCGGGAGCCGAGAACCGACCAGTCGTGCTCGGGCCACACGCGTTTGGACAGCCGCAGCAGCCCCCGGCCCTGGGCCCGGGACGCGGCACGCCCCGCGGGGGACGGGGTCCGCGCGTCGGTCTCCGCATCGGCCTCGCCCGTGGCGAGCGCACCGCCGCACACCGCCGCGGCGATCGACCCGGCGACCAGCCCGGTGCTGCCGACCCGCCTGCGCAGGTAGGCGTCGAGCGTCGCGAGGTCCCGCACCAGCCCGCAGGCGATGGCCTCCTCCACTCCCCCGGAGTGCACGTGACCTCCGGTGGGCAGCCGGGAGTCGGCCAACGCAAGCAGGTTCGCCAGTCTCGAGGTCATCGCGTACGCACCGCCATCAGAACAGGAAGTACCGCTGGGCCATCGGCAGTTCGGTGGCGGGCTGCTCGCGCCACACCTGCCCGTCGATCCGCACGGTGAACGTGTCGGGGTCCACCTCGATGTGGGGTCGCGCGTCGTTGAGCGGCATGTCCGCCTTGCCCCGTGCGCGCACATCGAGCACCGGCACCAGCCTGCGGTCAACGTTCAGCCGGTCGGCGAGCCCGTCCTCGATCGCCTGCGGGGCCACGAAGTGCACCGAGGTCGCGGCGGCCACCTTCGGGGCGGCGCCGAACATCGGCCTCGGCAGCACCGGCTGCGGGGTCGGGATCGAGGCGTTGGCATCGCCCATCGCGGCCCAGGCGATCGCGCCGCCCTTGATCACGGCATGCGGACGGACCCCGAAGAACGCGGGCTCCCAGAGCACCAGGTCGGCGAGCTTGCCCACCTCAACCGACCCGATCTCGGCGTCCAGTCCGTGCGCGATCGCCGGGCAGATCGTGTACTTCGCCACGTAGCGCCTGGCCCGGTTGTTGTCCGCGGCGCCGTCACCGGGAAGGGCCCCGATCCGGCGCTTCATCACGTGCGCCGACTGCCACGTGCGCAGCACCACCTCACCGATCCGACCCATCGCCTGCGCGTCGCTGCCGATCATCGAGATGGCGCCCATGTCGTGCAACAGGTCCTCCGCCGCGATGGTCGACGGCCGGATCCGGCTCTCCGCGAACGCCAGGTCCTCGGGGATGGACGGGTCGAGGTGGTGGCACACCATGAGCATGTCCAGGTGCTCGTCGAGGGTGTTCACCGTGTGCGGGCGGGTCGGGTTCGTCGAACTGGGCAACACGTGCCCCTGCGCGGCAACGGTGATGATGTCGGGCGCGTGCCCGCCGCCCGCCCCCTCGGTGTGGTACGCGTGGATCCCGCGTCCCGCGATGGCCGCGAGGGTGTCCTCGACGAAGCCGGCCTCGTTCAGTGTGTCCGAGTGGAGCGCGACCTGGACGCCCGCCGCATCGGCGACGGACAGGCAGGCATCGATCGCCGCCGGGGTCGAGCCCCAGTCCTCGTGCAGCTTGAATCCGGAAGCGCCGCCGCGCAACTGCTCCCACATGGATTCCGCGCTCACGGTGTTGCCCTTGCCGAGCAGCGCGATGTTCATCGGCCACCCGTCGAGCGCCTCCAGCATCCGCGACAGGTGCCAGGCGCCCGGCGTCACGGTGGTGGCCTTCGACCCCTCGGCCGGGCCGGTGCCGCCGCCGATCAGAGTGGTGATCCCGCCACCGAGAGCTTCCTCCATGATCTGCGGGCAGATGAAGTGCACGTGGCAGTCGATCGCGCCCGCGGTCAGGATCCGCCCGTTACCCGCGATGATCTCGGTGGACGGTCCGACCACCAGGTCGGGATGCACCCCCGTCATGGTGTCCGGGTTGCCTGCCTTGCCGAGCGCGACGATCCGGCCGTCCCGGATCCCGACGTCTGCCTTGATGATTCCCCAGTGGTCGAGGACCACCACCCCGGTGATGACGGTGTCGGGCGCCCCTTCGGCGCGGGTCGCGCGGCCCTGTCCCATGGATTCGCGGAGCACCTTGCCACCGCCGAAGACGGCTTCCTCGCCGGCCAGCCCCGGACCGCCGGAGCGATCCTCGGTGATCTCGATGAACAGGTCGGTGTCGGCCAACCGGATCCGGTCGCCGGTGGTGGGTCCGAACAGGGCGGCATAGCGGGGCCTGCTCAACGAGCTCATCAGCGGTCCAGCTTTCCTGGTGCGGTCAGATTCAGGCCGTGCACTTCACGGGTGCCACCGATCGGGACCAGGCTCACGCGCTGGCTCAGCCCGGGTTCGAAGCGAACGGCGGTACCCGCGGGGATGTCGAGACGGAGCCCGTGCGCGGTCGCGCGGTCGAACCGCAGCGCCGCGTTCGCCTGCGGGAAGTGCACGTGGCTGCCGACCTGGATCGGCCGGTCGCCGACATTGAGCACCTCGAGCTCGGTCCGCGGCGCGCCGGGATTCAGCTCGATCTCGCCGTCGGCGCAGCGGATTTCACCGGGGATCATCTGCTGCTCCTACGCGATCGGATGGTGGACGGTCACGAGCTTGGTGCCGTCCGGGAAGGTGGCCTCGACCTGGACGTCGGCGAGCATCTCGGGCACGCCCTCCATCACGTCCTCGCGGCCGAGCACCTCACGACCGGACGCCATCAACTCGGCGACGGTGCGGCCGTCCCGCGCGCCCTCGAGCAGGTGGTCGGTGATGATGGCCACCGCCTCGGGATGGTTGAGGAGCAGACCCCTGCCCCTGCGACGCCTGGCGAGTTCGGCGGCATAGCTGAGCAGCAGCCGTTCCTGCTCATGGGGCGACAGGCGCATCCGTTCTCCTTGTCATGTGCCGGGCTGGTGCCCGGAGGGGCAATGGTGCCACGCGGACCGGGAGCGATCTCATCCTCCCCGGCCGGTTGATACGGCTGTAAGAAGACCGAAACATGCAGGCAACACGCCTCTCTCGACGCTGCGACGGCCCGCGGGAGCGGATCGCCAGTAGCATCGAGCCTGTGACCGAGGCGACGGAACGCACCAGCCCGCCAGTCGTGTTGCGCGTGCTCGTGTACAGCGACAACGCGAACACCCGCGCCCAGGTCATCAGTGCGATCGGGACGCGGCCCGACCCGGAGCTGCCGAAACTGGAGTACGTCGAGGTGGCGACCGGCCCCGTCGTGATCTGGCACCTGGACGCGGGCGGCATCGACCTGGCCGTCCTGGACGGAGAGGCGACCCCCGTCGGCGGGATGGGCATCGCCAAGCAACTGAAGGACGAAATCCGCGACTGCCCGCCGATCGTGGTGCTGACCGGCAGGCCCGACGACGCCTGGCTGGCCAACTGGTCGCGGGCCGAGGCCTCGGTGCCGCGGCCGATCGACCCGATCCGCCTCGCCGACGCCGTCGTCACCCTGCTGCGCGCCGCCGCGTAGCTCCGCGGTTCGCCGCCGGACACGCCCGCGAACCACCGAGCGCGAACTCCCCAGACCGGTAGGGTGAGATGTAGCTCACATCGACCCGAGTCGGGATAGTGCGGCTCGTTCGGCCGGAGTGATCGCGCGGGAAGTGCTTCGGATCTTGGGAGCGTGGTATGGGGCGAGCCTGGCAATTCGGACCGACGAGTCGGTCCGAGATCGACTGCCGCATCGGTCCCGCGCGCGTGCTGGAACGACCGTCCGGAACCGGGCGGCCAGGCTCGCACAGAGGGGAGCTCACCCGGCATGAACGTCTACGTGCCGATCCTCGTACTCGGAGCGATCGCAACGGGATTCGCGATCTTCTCGGTGATGGTCGCCTCGATCGTCGGCCCGAAGCGGTACAACCGGGCCAAGCTCGAGGCGTACGAATGTGGCATCGACCCGATTCAGCAGCCGGCGGGCGGCCAGGCTCCGGGCCAGCGCATCCCGGTGAAGTACTACCTGACGGCGATGCTCTTCATCATCTTCGACATCGAGATCGTCTTCCTCTATCCCTGGGCCGTGCATTTCGACGCACTGGGCATCTTCGGTCTCGGCGCGATGGCCCTGTTCATCTTCAACGTGGCCGTTGCCTACGTGTACGAATGGCGCCGGGGCGGCCTGAGCTGGGACTGAGCTCCCGTTCGCGCAGTGCCGGAATCGATCTCAAGCGAAATCCGAACCGAGAAGAGTAGCGAGATGGGTCTCGAGGAGAAACTGCCGAGCGGCTTCCTGCTGAGCACGCTCGAGGGGCTGGCGGGTTTCGCCCGAAAGGGCTCCCTATGGCCGGCGAGCTTCGGCCTCGCCTGCTGCGCGATCGAGATGATGGCCACCACGTCGGGGCGCTACGACCTCGCCCGCTTCGGGATGGAGGCGTTCCGCGCCTCGCCGCGGCAGGCGGATCTGATGATCGTCGCGGGCCGGGTCAGCCAGAAGATGGCCCCGGTCCTCCGCCAGATCTACGACCAGATGGTCGAACCCAAGTGGGTGCTGGCGATGGGGGTGTGCGCATCCTCGGGCGGCATGTTCAACAACTACGCGATCGTGCAGGGCGTCGATCACGTCGTCCCCGTGGACATCTACCTGCCAGGGTGCCCGCCGAGGCCGGAGATGCTGCTGAACGCGATCATCACGTTGCACGAGAAGATCCAGCAGATGCCGTTGGGCGCCAACCGCGAGGAGGCGGTGCGGGCCGCCGAGCAGGCCGCGCTGGCCTCCACCCCGACGTTCGATCTCGGCACCCCCGGGGGTCTGCTCCGGTGACCAACAAGGAAAGCGACCGCGACGAGGAAGCCCGGCGGATCGACGCGGAGGCGACCGTGGGCCCGGAGGGTGCCGTGCCGTCGGCGCACCCCGAGGACGAGGAGCTGATCGGCGTGCGCCGGGGCATGTTCGGGGTGCGCGGCACCGGCGACACCTCCGGCTACGGCCGGCTGATCCGCCCGGTCACCGCGCCAGACAGCGCGCCTCGCCCTTACGGCGGCTACTTCGACGAGGTCGCGGACGCCCTCGAGGCGGCGCTCACCGAGGCGGGTACGCCGTTCGAGGAGGCGATCGAGAAGGTCGTCGTCTTCCGGGACGAGCTGACCTTCCACGTCCGGCGGCAGCACCTACCTCTGGTCGCGCGGACCCTGCGCGACGAACCCGATCTCCGATTCGAGCTGTGCCTCGGCGTGAACGGCGTGCACTATCCGCAGGACACCGGCCGGGAACTGCACGCGGTCTACCCTCTCCGGTCGATCACCCTCGGCCGCCTGATCAGGCTCGAAGTGTCGGTGCCCGACGGCGATCCGCACGTTCCGTCCCTGTACGGGGTGTACCCCACGAACGACTGGCACGAACGGGAGACCTACGACTTCTTCGGCATCGTGTTCGACGGTCACCCCTCGCTGACCCGGATCGAGATGCCCGACGACTGGCAAGGCCACCCGCAGCGCAAGGACTACCCGCTCGGCGGTATCCCCGTCGAGTACAAGGGCGCGCAGGTGCCCCCGCCGGACGAGCGGAGGGCGTACAACTGATGAACGAGACCGAACTGAACCTCACCGTCACGGGACAGGACTGGGACGAGGTCGTCTCCTCCACCGGGACATCCGGGGCCGAGCGCATCGTCGTCAACATGGGCCCGCAGCACCCGTCCACGCACGGGGTCCTCCGGCTCATCCTCGAGATCGAGGGCGAGACGGTCACCGAGGCGCGCTGCGGAATCGGCTACCTGCACACCGGGATCGAGAAGAACCTCGAGTACCGCAACTGGATGCAGGGCGTCACCTTCGTCACCCGGATGGACTACCTGTCGCCGTTCTTCAACGAGACCGCGTACTGCCTCGGGGTGGAGAAGCTCCTCGACATCACCGACCAGATCCCGGAGCGGGCCAACGTCATCCGGGTGATGCTCATGGAGCTCAACCGGGTCTCCTCCCATCTGGTGGCGCTGGCCACCGGCGGGATGGAGCTGGGCGCGATCACCCCGATGCTCTTCGGGTTCCGCGAGCGCGAGTTGATCCTCGATGTCTTCGAGGTGATCACCGGCCTGCGGATGAACCACGCATACATCCGTCCCGGCGGCCTCGTCCGGGACCTACCTCCTGGCGCGGACCGGAAGGTTCGCGAACTGCTCGCGATCATGCCGAAACGACTGCGGGACATCGAGTTGCTCCTCAGCGACAACGCGATCTGGAAGGCCCGCACCGAGGGGATCGGCTATCTCGACCTGACCGGCTGCATGGCACTCGGCATCACTGGTCCGGTGTTGCGAGCCACCGGCCTCCCCCACGACCTGCGCAGGAGCGCGCCCTACTGCGGCTACGAGGACTACGAATTCGACGTCATCACCGCCACCGGCAGCGACTGCTACGGGCGCTACCGGATCCGGGTCGACGAGATGGCTGAGTCGCTGAAGATCGTCGAACAATGTCTCGACCGACTGCGGCCCGGCCCCGTCATGGTCGCGGACGAGAAGATCGCCTGGCCTGCCGATCTCGCCCTCGGCAGCGACGGACTCGGCAACTCCCCCGAGCACATCGGCAAGATCATGGGGACCTCCATGGAATCGCTGATCCACCACTTCAAGCTCGTCACCGAGGGGCTCCGGGTACCGCCGGGACAGGTCTACACCGCGGTCGAGTCGCCCCGAGGCGAGCTGGGCGTGCACATGGTCAGCGACGGCGGCACCCGCCCGTTCCGGGTCCACTACCGGGACCCCTCGTTCACCAATCTCCAAGCAGTGGCGGCCATGTGCGAGGGCGGGATGGTGTCCGACGTCATCGCCTCGGTTGCCAGCATCGATCCGGTCATGGGCGGAGCTGATCGCTGATGTTGCAGGGACGAGGCGACGAGCGCGCGACCAACGTGTCCGTGAGCGGGCCACCCGGTGCCACCGGACCGATCTTCCTCGAGCTCGGGCCGCGTCCGGACGAGAAGGGTCAGCTGGTCCGCCCCGGTGCCCGCGCGGACTACCCGCCCGATGTCCACGCCCGGTTGGCGGCGGATGCGGCGGAGATCATTGCGCGCTACGGCGAGACGAGCGCGGTCCCGGAGGCACGCTCGGCGCTGTTGCCACTGTTGCACCTCGTCCAGGCCGAGGACGGCTACCTCACCCCGGCCGGAATCGAGTTCTGCGCAACGCGACTCGGCCTCACCGGGGCCGAGGTCACCGCGGTGGCGACCTTCTACTCGATGTACCGCCGCAATCCGACCGGCGACTTCCACGTCGGGGTCTGCACCAACACGCTCTGCGCGGTGATGGGTGGCGATGCGATCGCCGCCGCCCTGGAGGAGCATCTCGGCGTCGGCAACGGCGACACCACCGCCGACGGCAAGATCACGCTCGAACGCATCGAGTGCAACGCGGCGTGTGACTTCGCCCCTGTCGTGATGGTCAACTGGGAGTTCTTCGACAACCAGACCCCTGACTCGGCCAGGGAGCTGGTCGACGGCCTCGCGGCAGGCGACGAAGTCACCCCGACCAGGGGCGCCCCGCTGTGCACCTTCCGGGAGACCGCCCGGATCCTCGCCGGCTTCCCGGACACCAGGCCAGGCGCGCTCGAGGCGGGCGGCGGCGCGGGTGATCCCACCGTGGTCGGCCTGCGAATCGCCCGCGAACTGGGGATGGAGGCGCCCGACGTCGCTCCCCCGCCCGAACCCGCCGCCTCCCCCGACGAGACGGACCAGCCGCTGGCCGACGCGGCGCCGGAGCCGTCCGCCTCGCCCACCTGGTTGTCCCCTGTCCTCAGCCGGTACTGGGACGACCCCCGATCCTGGACGCTGGAGACCTACCGCAGGCACGACGGCTACCTGGCGCTGGACAAGGCCCTGCGCATGGATCCCGATCAGGTGATCGGGACCGTGAAGGACTCGGGTCTGCGCGGACGCGGGGGTGCCGGATTCCCCACCGGCACCAAATGGGGGTTCATCCCACAGGAGCGGAGCCCGCAGAGCGACCCGAATGCACAAACGAAAGATGCAGACGGCCCCGCGCCCAAGCCGCACTTCCTGGTCGTGAACGCGGACGAGTCCGAGCCCGGCACCTGCAAGGACATGCCGCTCATCCTGGCAACACCGCACGCACTGGTCGAGGGCGTGATCATCGCGGCATACGCCATCCGCTCGAGCCGCGCCTTCATCTACCTGCGGGGTGAGGTCGTGCCGGTGCTGCGCCGTCTGCAGGCCGCGGTTGTCGAGGCCTACGAGGCGGGGTATCTCGGCCGGGACATCCTCGGCTCCGGCTACGACCTGGAGTTGGTGGTGCACGCGGGCGCGGGGGCCTACATCTGCGGCGAGGAGACCGCGCTGCTCGACTCGCTCGAGGGCCGCCGCGGACAACCCCGGCTGCGTCCGCCGTTCCCGGCGGTGGCCGGCCTGTACGCGAGCCCGACCGTGGTCAACAACGTCGAATCGATCGCCAGCGTCCCGCCGATCATCCTGCGCGGGGCGCAGTGGTTCCGCTCCATGGGCAGCATGGAATCGCCCGGCTTCACCCTGTACTCCCTCTCCGGCCATGTTGCCCGACCCGGGCAGTACGAGGCACCGCTGGGCATCACCCTGCGCGAGCTGCTCGAGTACTCGGGCGGCGTGCGGGCCGGTCATTCACTCAAGTTCTGGACCCCGGGCGGATCGTCGACCCCCCTCTTCACCGCCGATCACCTGGACGTCCCGCTGGACTACGAACACGTCGCCGCGGCCGGCTCGATGCTCGGCACCAAGGCACTGCAGATCTTCGACGAGACCACCTGCGTTGTCCGAGCGGTGCTGCGCTGGACCGAGTTCTACGAGCACGAGTCCTGCGGCAAGTGCACCCCCTGCCGCGAGGGCACCTACTGGCTGGTCCAGATCCTCGAACGACTGGAGGCGGGCGACGGCACCGAAGCGGACCTGGAGAAGCTGCTCGACATCTCCGACAGCATCCTCGGGAAGTCGTTCTGCGCCCTCGGCGACGGCGCGACCAGCCCGATCATCTCCTCCATCAAGCACTTTCGTGACGAGTACCTGGCGCATTTCGAGCTCGGCCGGTGCCCGTTCGATCCGGACCGGTCCACTCTCCACGACGCTGGCGACTGCTCGCAGGTCGCTCGAAACAACACAGCGACAGGACACATCTGATGACGGTGAACACGAACAGCGACGCGGCGGAACTGCCCGTCCCCGAGGAGCTCGTGTCGGCCACCATCGACGGCGTCCCGATCGCGGTTCCCAAGGGAACGCTGGTGATCCGCGCCGCGGAGATGGTCGGCATCCAGATCCCCCGGTTCTGCGACCATCCGCTGCTCGACCCGGTCGGCGCCTGCCGCCAGTGCCTGGTCGACGTCGAGGGTCAGCGCAAGCCGCTCGCGTCATGCACCACGACGGTCACGGACGGCATGACGGTCCACACCCAGCTCACCTCGCCCGTCGCGGACAAGGCGCAGCGGGGCGTGATGGAACTGCTGCTGATCAACCATCCGCTGGACTGCCCGGTCTGCGACAAGGGCGGCGAGTGCCCGCTGCAGAACCAGGCGATGTCCAACGGCCGGACCGAATCGCGGTTCGGCGGGGTCAAACGCACCTTCCCCAAACCGATTCCGCTTTCCTCCGAGGTCCTGCTCGACCGGGAGCGGTGCGTGCTGTGCGCCCGGTGCACCCGCTTCTCCCAACAGATCGCGGGCGACCCGTTCATCGAGCTGTTGGAGCGGGGCGCGCTGCAGCAGGTCGGCATCTACGCCAAGGAACCGTTCGAGTCCTACTTCTCGGGCAACACCGTGCAGATCTGCCCCGTCGGCGCGCTGACCGGTGCCGCCTACCGGTTCCGTGCCCGGCCGTTCGACCTGGTGTCCAGCCCGAGCGCCTGTGAACACTGCGCCAGCGGGTGTGACCTCCGCACCGATCACCGCCGCGGCACCGTGTTACGCCGGATGGCGGGCGACGACCCGGAGGTCAACGAGGAATGGAACTGCGACAAGGGCAGGTGGGCGTTCACCTACGCCACCGCCCCCGATCGCATCACCACACCGATGGTCCGCGCCGAGGACGGCACGCTGGTGCCCGCCTCCTGGCCCGAGGCACTGGCAACGGCTGCGCGCGGTTTGACCTCCGCAGTAGGGAGTTCCGGCGTTCTGGTCGGCGGGCGCTCCACCCTGGAGGATGCCTACGCCTACGCGAAGTTCGCGCGGGTTGTGCTCGGCACCAACGACATCGACTTCCGCATCCGGCCGCACTCCGCGGAGGAGGCTGATTTCCTGGCCGCCCGTCATCGGGTCACGGCTACGTACCGCGACCTGGAGAACGCGCCGACCGTACTGCTCGTCGGGTTCGAGCCCGAGGAGGAGTCACCGATCGTCTACCTGCGACTGCGGAAGGCCGCGCGACAGAGCGCGCTCGCGGTGCTGTCGATCGCGCCCTACGCCAGCCGCGGCCTGGCGAAGATGTCGGGCCGGCTCTTGCAGACGGTGCCTGGCGGCGAGGCGGCGGCGCTCGACTCGCTGAGGGAGTCGGAGCTGCTGCGGATGGCGGGCGCCGTGATCATGGTCGGCGAGCGCCTCGCGGCGGTCCCTGGTGCGCTGTCCGCCGCGATCCGACTCGCCGATCGGACCGGGGCCCGGCTGGTGTGGGTACCCCGCCGGGCAGGCGACCGGGGTGCGCTGGAGGCGGGTGCCCTCCCGCAGCTGCTGGCCGGCGGCAGGCCGGTCGCCGATGACGCCGCGCGCAGGTACGTGGCACAGGCGTGGGGCCTCACGGATCTGCCTGCGATGCCGGGCCGGGACTCCGCGGACATCCTCGCCGCCGCGCGCGACGGCCGGATCGGGGCGCTGGTGGTCGGAGGGGTCGAGCCGGGCGATATGGCCGACCCGCGGGCCGCCCTGGCCGCCATCGAGGCGGCCGGTTTCGTGGTCAGCCTGGAGTTGCGCCGCAGCGAGGTCACCGAACGCGCCGATGTGGTGTTCCCCGTCGCCCCGGTGACGGAGAAGCCGGGCACCTTCCTCAACTGGGAGGGCCGCCCTCGTGTCTTCGGCGCCGCGCTTCCCGGCGGTGGCGCCATGCCCGACCAGCGGGTGCTGGACGCCATCGCCGACCGGATGGGCACGCCGCTCGGGCTTCCCGACGCCGCGGCCGCCCGCGCCGAACTCGCGCGGCTCGGCCCGTGGGACGGTGTGCCGCCCGCCGCGCCGGACGTCGCACCCGCCGAGCCGACGCGGCCGGGCCCGGGCGAGGCGGTCCTGGCCGGTTGGCGAATGCTGCTGGACTCCGGCCGCATGCAGGACGGGGAGCCGCACCTCGCGGGCACCGCGCGCACACCGGTGCTGCGTCTGTCCGCCGCCACCGCCGCCGAGATCGGTTCCGCCGAGGGGGATCCGGTGACCGTCAGCACCGAGCGGGGATCGATCACCCTGCCCTTGGCCATCACGGATCTGCCGGACCGGGTGGTGTGGCTGCCGCTGAACTCCCCCGGGTCCGCGGTGTTCCGGGAGCTCGCCACCCTCCCCGGCGGCGTCGTCCGCATCCATTCCGCGACAACCGGAACGGAGCGGTGATGGACACGGGGAGCGGTTACACCGCTAGCGACTGCTTGCAGGTCGCTCGAAATTACACCGATCTGTCGGCCTTCGGCCACGATCCGTGGTGGCTCGTCCTCGGCAAGGCCCTTGCGGTCTTCGTCTTCCTCGTCCTGACCCCGCTGCTGGCGATCCTCGTCGAACGCAAGGTGCTGGCCTGGATGCAGATGCGGGTGGGGCCCAACCGGGTCGGTCCGAAGGGAACGCTGCAGAGCCTGGCCGACGGCATCAAGCTGGCACTCAAGGAGGGCATCGTCCCGAGCGGCGTGGACAGGCCGGTTTACCTGCTGGCACCGATCATCGCGGTGGTGCCGGCCTTCATGGCGTTCGCCGTGATCCCGTTCGGCCCCGTGGTGTCGGTCCTCGGCCACCAGACTCCGCTGCAACTCACCGATCTGCCGGTCGCCGTCCTGTACATCCTCGCGGTCACCTCGGTCGGCGTGTACGGCATCGTGCTCGCCGGGTGGGCGTCGGGCTCGACCTACCCGCTGCTGGGCGGGTTGCGCTCGACGGCACAGGTCATCTCGTACGAGGTCGCGATGGGGTTGGCGTTCGCCGCGGTATTCCTGTGGGCGGGCACCATGGCCACCTCGGGCATCGTCGCCGCACAGGAAGGCACCTGGTACGTCTTCCTGCTCCTGCCCTCGTTCCTCATCTACGCCACCTCGATGGTCGGCGAGACCAACCGCGCGCCGTTCGACCTCCCGGAGGCCGAGGGCGAGCTGGTCGGCGGCTTCCACACCGAGTACTCCTCGCTCCGCTTCGCGATGTTCATGCTCGCCGAGTACATCAACATGGCGACCGTCTCGGCACTCGCCACCACGCTGTTCCTCGGTGGCTGGCACGCCCCGTGGCCACTGAACATGTGGGACGGCGCGAATTCCGGATGGCTTCCCCTGCTGTGGTTCACGGCCAAGGTCTGGGGCTTCCTGTTCGTCTTCATCTGGTTGCGCGGGACGCTCCCCCGGCTGCGTTACGACCAGTTCATGAACCTCGGCTGGAAGATCCTGATCCCCGCCGCACTGGCCTGGATCCTGGTGGTCGCCGCGATGCGGACCCTGCGGAACGAGGGGTACGGCTCCCTGCAGGTCTTCCTCTTCGGTGCGGGGACGGTCGTCGCACTGGTAGCCCTCGGACTGGTGTGGCGACGGCTCCGGTCTGCACCGAAGCCCGCGGCAGCGCCCGTGCCACACGTGGCCGGGGGCCCGATCGCACCCCAGGTCGAGGAGCCGTTCGACCCCATGGCGGGCGGTTTCCCTGTTCCGCCGCTACCCGGCCAGATTTTGCCCGCGTTCAGCCGCACCCCGGTATCCACGGGCGCCACCACCAAGGAGGGCGACGATGGTTGAGTTCCTAGGTCCCCTATCGGGATTCGGCGTGACCTTCCGAACGATGTTCGCGAAGCCCAACACCGAGTTCTATCCGGAGGAGAAAACACCGACCGCCCCCGGCTTCCACGGCAGGCATCAGCTCAACCGCTACCCGGACGGGCTGGAGAAGTGCATCGGGTGTGAGCTGTGCGCCTGGGCCTGCCCCGCCGACGCCATCTATGTCGAGGGCGCCGACAACACCGAGGCCGAACGCTATTCGCCCGGTGAGCGATACGGCCGCGTGTACCAGATCAACTACCTGCGGTGCATCGGATGCGGACTGTGCATCGAGGCCTGCCCGACCCGGGCGCTGACCATGACCGACGACTACGAGATGGTCGACGACAACCGGGCCGGATTGATCTACGAGAAGGATCGCCTGCTGGCGCCGCTCGAGCCGGGCATGACAGAGCCGCCACACCCGATGCAGCCGGGGAGCACGGACAAGGACTACTACCTCGGCACCGTGCGGCCGGACGCGGAGGACCCCACCCCCGAGGACCCCACCCAGGAAGAGCCCGCACCGGAAGATGGGTCGCACGCGTGAACGCGGTCGCCGCCGCGGCGCTACTCGCCGCCGAGCCCCTCGAACGCACGTCCACGGGCGAGGCGGTCCAGTTCTGGGTCCTCGCCGTGGTGGCCGTGATCGGCGCCCTCGGCGTCGTATGCGCCACCAAGGCCGTCTACTCGGCCATCTTCCTCGCGCTGACCATGATCATTCTCGCGGTCTTCTACATCGCCCAGGACGCGCTCTTCCTCGGCGTCGTGCAGGTCGTCGTCTACACCGGCGCGGTGATGATGCTGTTCCTGTTCGTCCTCATGCTCATCGGCGTCGACTCCTCCGACTCGCTGGTCGAAACGCTTCGCGGCCAACGAATCGCCGCGATCGCGGCGGGGCTCGGATTCGGGGTGCTGCTGATCGCGGCCATCGGCACCGCGTCCGTCTCCTTGAGCGGTGGCGCGGCCGAGCCGGGCGAGCTGCCTGCGGGCAACGTCGAGGCCCTCGCGGAACTCATCTTCATCCGCTACGTGTGGGCGTTCGAGCTGACCGGCGCGCTGCTGATCACCGCGACCATCGGCGCCATGGTGCTCGCACACCGCGAGCGGTTGTGGCCGCGCGCGGACCAGCGGGAGCTCTCCCGCGACCGGGTTCGCCGCTGGAGCGAGGGAGCGACGGGCGGCGATCGGGTGACCCCGTTGCCGAGTCCCGGCGTCTACGCCCGCAGCAACGCGGTCGACATGCCCGCACTGCTGCCGGACGGGTCGTACGCCCCGTCGTCCGTCAGCCGCATTCTCCAGCAGCGATACATCTCGGCACCCGAATCGGAGACACCCGGAGAGGAGGGCACGCGGTGAACCCCGAGAACTACCTGTACCTGTCCGCCCTGCTGTTCACCATCGGTGCGGCGGGCGTCCTCGTCCGCCGCAACGCCATCGTCGTGTTCATGTGCATCGAGCTGATGCTGAACGCGAGCAATCTGGCCTTCGTGACCTTCGCCCGGATGCACCAGAACCTCGACGGCCAGGTCTTCGCGTTCTTCACCATGGTGGTCGCCGCCGCCGAAGTCGTTGTCGGCCTGGCGATCATCATGACCATCTTCCGCACCCGACGTTCGGCCTCGGTCGACGGCGCGAATCTCCTGAGGTACTGACGTGACCGGGGGGATCTGGCTGCTGCCCGCCCTGCCGCTGCTGGGGGCCACGGTGCTGCTGCTCGGCGGCAGGCGAACCGACCGGTGGGGCCATCTGTTCGCCTGCGGGATGGCGTTGGCGTCGTTCGCGGTCGGTGTCGTGTTCTTCGCCCAGATGCTGGGCCGCGACACCGCCGATCGCGCCCTGTCCGAGGATCTCTTCAGCTGGCTACCCGCCGCGGGCCTGCAGGTGGACTTCGGGCTCCTGCTGGACCAGCTGTCGATCTGCTTCGTGCTGCTCATCACCGGGGTGGGCTCGCTGATCCACATCTATTCGGTCGGCTACATGAAAGACGATGTGGCCAAGCGTCGTTTCTTCGCCTACCTCAACCTGTTCCTGGCCGCGATGCTGCTCCTGGTGCTCGCCGACAACTACCTCGGCCTGTATGTCGGATGGGAGGGCGTCGGCCTCGCGTCCTACCTGCTGATCGGCTTCTGGCAGTTCAAGCCGTCGGCGGCGACCGCGGCGAAGAAGGCCTTCGTGGTCAACCGCGTCGGCGACATGGGCCTGGTCGTCGCGATCATGATGATGTTCGCGACGTTCGGCTCGATCAACTTCAGCGGCGTCTTCGCCGCGGCGGACGGGGCGAGCGAGTCCGCGGTCACGGCAATCGGATTGGCGCTGCTGCTCGCGGCCTGCGGCAAGTCGGCCCAGGTGCCGCTGCAGTCCTGGCTGGGCGACGCGATGGAGGGCCCGACCCCGGTGTCGGCGCTGATCCACGCCGCCACCATGGTCACCGCGGGCGTCTATCTCATCGTCCGGTCCAATGTGATCTTCGATCTCGCGCCGAGCGCGCAGCTCGCCGTCGTGGCGGTCGGCGCCGTCACCCTGCTGTTCGGCGCCATCATCGGCTGCGCCAAGGACGACATCAAGAAGGCGCTGGCGGCGTCGACGATGAGCCAGATCGGCTACATGGTGCTCGCCGCGGGACTCGGCCCCGCGGGGTACGCGTTCGCGATCATGCACCTGCTCACCCACGGCTTCTTCAAGGCGGGACTGTTCCTCGGCGCCGGGTCGGTGATGCACGGGATGAACGACGAGACCGACATGCGCCGCTACGGCGGATTGCGGGCGTTCATGCCGATCACCTTCGTCACGTTCGGGCTCGGCTATCTGGCGATCCTCGGCATCCCCCCGTTCTCCGGCTACTTCTCGAAGGACAAGATCATCGAGGCGGCGTTCGGCGCGGGCGGCACCGAGGGCATCGTCCTCGGCACGGCCGCCCTGCTCGGGGCGGGCATCACCGCGTTCTACATGACCCGGGTGATGCTGCTGACGTTCTTCGGCACGCCCCGATGGCGAGAGGAACGACCAGAAGGCACAGGAGCGGAGCCTGCGGAGCGACCAGAAGGCACAGTCGCCCACCCGCACGAGTCGCCGGGCGTGATGACGTGGCCGATGATCCTCATCGCGATCGGTTCGGTCACCTCCGGCGCGATCCTGGCCTTCGGTGGGGCGCTCCAGCATTGGCTCGAACCGGTGGTCGGCTCCCACCATCCCGATCTCGCCGTCCCCGTGTGGGTGATCACCGTGACCACCCTGGTCGTCGTGCTCGCCGGTGTAGCAGTGGCCTATCGGCAGTACGCGGGGCAGAAGATCCCCGAGGTCGCGCCAGCCGCGGTCTCCCCACTCACCGTCGCGGCCCGCAGGGATCTGTACGGCGACGCAGTCAACGAGGCGGTGTTCATGCGTCCTGGCCAACATCTGACGCGGTGGCTCGGGTACTTCGACGGCAGGGGCATCGACGGCGCGGTGAGCGGGTTGACCGCGGCGATCGCCGGCACCTCGGCGCGGATCCGACGGCTGCAGACCGGCTTCGTCCGGACCTACGCCCTGTACATGTTCGCGGGCGCGGGCGCGGTGGCCGCGACGATGGTGCTGGTGGGTCTGCGATGAGCATGCCCTGGTTGACCGCAGTCTGGGTGGCCCCGCTCGTCGGCGCCGCAGCCGTCCTGGCACTGCCCGCGGACAAGCACCGGCTCGCCCGGTCCGTCGCGCTCGGCACCGCGCTCGTGGTGCTCGGGCTGGCCGTGGCCGTGGCTGTCGGTTTCGATCCGGCGGGCGCGCAGTACCAGTACGTCGAGTCCCACGCCTGGATCCCGGCTTTCGGCACCCGGTACACCCTCGGGGTGGACGGCATCGCGCTGGTGATGGTGCTGCTGACGACCGTGCTGGTGCCGCTGCTGCTGCTCGCAGGCTGGAACGACGTCCCCGAGCCGGAGCCGATCGGCAGGCGCAGGATCCACTTCTACGTGGCGCTCATCCTGGTGGTCGAATCGATGGTGCTGGTGGCGTTCACCGCCCTCGACATCCTGCTGTTCTACGTGTTCTTCGAGGCGATGCTGCTCCCGATGTATTTCCTCATCGGCGGATTCGGCGGGACCGATGCCAGCGCGGTGACCCGGCGGGCCAGCGTGCACCGGTCCCGCGCGGCGGTGAAGTTCCTGCTGTACAACCTCTTCGGCGGCCTGATCATGCTGGCCGCGGTGATCGGACTGTATGTGGTGACGGTGCGGGAGGGCAGCCCGCTACCGGGTGGGACCTTCGACTTCCGCGAGATCGTCGCGGCCGCCTCCACGGGCGGACTCGGCGTCGATCCCGGCGTCCTCAACGCGCTGTTCCTCGGCTTCATGTTCGCCTTCGCGGTGAAGGCGCCGCTGTGGCCCTTCCACACCTGGCTGCCGGGAGCGGCCACCGCCGCCACCCCGGCCACCGCGGTGCTCATGATGGCCGTCGTCGACAAGGTCGGCACCTTCGCGATGCTCCGCTACTGCCTGCAACTCTTCCCCGAGTCGTCCGCGTACTTCGCGCCGCTGATCGTCACGCTGTCGGTGATCGGCATCGTCTACGGCGCGTTGCTGGCGATCGGTCAGACCGACGTGATGCGGCTGATCGCCTACACGTCGATCTCGCACTTCGGGTTCATCATTCTCGGCATCTTCGCGATGACCAGTCAGGGGCAGGCCGGCTCGACGCTGTACATGGTCAACCACGGCATCTCGACCGCTGCCCTGTTCCTGGTGGCCGGATTCCTTGTCTCCCGCCGCGGCACCAGGGCCATCGCCGCGTACGGCGGCGTGCAAAAGGTCGCCCCGGTGATGGCAGGCACCTTCCTCGTCGCGGGCCTCGCGACCCTGTCCCTGCCCGGGCTGGCCCCGTTCGTGAGCGAGTTCCTGGTCCTGGTGGGCACTTTCACCCGCTACCCGGCCGCCGCGCTGATCGCGACCAGCGCGCTGGTGCTCGCGGCGATCTACGTGCTCTGGCTGTATCAACGCCTGATGACCGGTCCGGTGACCGAGGACAACAAGCGCATCCGCGACCTGGTGCCCCGCGAACTCGCGGTCGTGGCCCCGCTGATCGCGCTGCTCCTCGTCCTCGGCTTCTACCCGAAACCGGTCCTCGACATCGTCAACCCCGCGGTCAGTCAGATCATGACCACGATCGGTCAGCACGATCCCGCACCGACCGACCCGGCCCTCACCGGCCTCGTCGCCGATCAGGACAATCACGGAGGTGCGCCCCGATGACGTCCCACGAAGCCCTCGCCCAGGCGGCACTGCCCGCACCGGACATCGAGTACGGCCGGCTCGCGCCGATGTTGATCGTGTTCGGGGTGGCGGTCGTGGCGGTGATCGTCGAGGCGTTCGCGCCCACCCGCGGCCGCCTCACCAGCCACCTGGTGCTCAGTCTCGGCGGCCTGGGCGCGGCGTTCGTCGCGGTCGTGCTGCTGAGGGGAGATCACGGCACCGCCGTCATGGGCGCGGTCGTCGTCGACGGCCCAACCCTGTTCCTGCAGGGCACGATCCTGCTGGTCTCGATCCTCGCGGTGTTGCTGATCGCCGAACGCAGCGGACTGCGGGCCGCGGGCGGGGCGCGGCGGTCGGCGGTCGCCTCGGTCCCGAGTCCAGCGGCCGGGGTCGGCGGCATCGACGCCTTCGCCCCCCAGGCGGCCGCGGTGCCCGGCAGCGTCGACGAACTGGAGGCGACCAGGGCGGGAGTGATGCAGACAGAGGTGTTCCCGCTGACGCTCTTCGCGGTCGGCGGGATGCTGCTGTTCCCCGCGGCGGGTGACCTGCTCACCATGTTCGTCGCGCTCGAGGTGCTGTCGCTGCCCCTGTACCTGCTCTGCGGACTGGCCAGGCGCAGGCGCCTGCTCTCCCAGGAGGCAGCGCTGAAGTACTTCTTGCTCGGCGCGTTCTCCTCGGCGTTCTTTCTCTACGGCGTGGCGTTGCTGTACGGCTACGCGGGCACGGTGCGGCTCGCGGGCATCGCCGACGCCATCGCCGACGGCGGCGAGCAGCGGCCGGTGCTGGCGTTGCTCGGCGCCGGGCTGCTGAGCGTGGGCCTGCTGTTCAAAGTCGGTGCGGTGCCGTTCCATTCGTGGGTGCCCGACGTGTATCAGGGCGCCCCCACCCCGGTCACCGCCTTCATGGCGGCGGCCGTCAAGGTCGCCGCGTTCGGCGCCATGCTGCGCATCTTCTACGTCGCCCTGCCGGAGTTGCGGGCGGACTGGCGTCCGATGCTGTGGGCCGTCGCCATCGCGACCATGCTGATCGGTGCCGTGCTGGCGATCACCCAGACCGACGTCAAACGCATGCTCGCGTACTCGGCGATCGCCCACACCGGATTCATCCTCACCGGCCTGATCGCCGGGAACGACGCGGGACTCTCGGCAACGATGTTCTACCTGCTCGCCTACGGCTTCAGCACGCTCGGCGCCTTCGCCTGCGTGATGTTGGTTCGGGACGGGCACCAGGAAACCACCGACATGGCCGGCTGGGCCGGCCTCGGCCGACGCTCACCGCTGTTCGCCGCGGTCTTCGCCCTGTTCCTGCTCTCGTTCGCCGGAATCCCGTTGACCAGTGGGTTCGTCGGAAAGTTCGCGGTGTTCCGGGCCGCCGCCGAGGGCGGGGCCGTACCCCTCGTCATCGTCGGCGTGATCAGCAGCGCGATCGCCGCGTTCTTCTACGTGCGGGTCATCGTGCTGATGTACTTCTCCGACCCGACGCCGGAATCCGAGGCGACGACGGTGGTCGTGCCCAGCACCGCGACCGCGGCCGCGATCTGCCTGTGCGCCGTCGTCACGCTGATGCTCGGGATCCTGCCGCAGCCCGTGCTCGACCTGGCGGACCGGGCGGCGCAGTTTCTCACCTGATGCGAAGCCGGTGGGCAGCGGAGGGTTCCTAATTGTTTTCTACGCGGGCTTGATCGGCTGCGTAGCGTGGCCCTCCGCGCACGGTGTGGGTGTGACGCTCATGGGTTCCTGGCACTCGCTGTGGGAGATGCCTTCACACAGAGAACGGCGCGGCTCACCCGGTGCGGAGGGTTTCGGTGGTGTCCTGCTCGTGGTGCGAGCCGGCCGCAGGGTTCAACCTCTCGTTTGGCGTTCACGAGCTTCAAGCTCTTCGATAGATCGAGGCCCCTGCGGTGTGCTGGCGTCACGGCACGACTGATGAGATGACGGACCCGCATCCTGCGTGAGTCCTGCAATTAAGGCGTCGTGTGACTCCACTTCGGTTCGACCGACTGTGTTCCTCGACGTGGCAGGAGAGTGGATGTGGACCGTTTCTGCGGAATCGATTGGGCCGATGATCATCACGACATCGCCGTCATCGACGACACCGGGACTGTGCTGGTCAAGGGACGGGTGAGCAACGACGCGGACGGGTTCGCTCGTCAGCTCGAGATGCTCGCCAACGCCGGTGACAGTCTGGAGGATCCGATCCCAATCGCGATCGAAACCGATCGCGGCCTGTGGGTCGCAGCCCTGCAGGCAACCGGCCGTGTTGTCTTGCGATCAATCCACTCTCGGCGTCGCGTTATCGGAGCCAGCGGGCCGTGTCTGGTGCGAAGTCTGATGCGGCGGACGCGGTGATGTTGGCGAACATCCTGCGTCTCGATGCTTCCTCACATCGGACAATCCCGAAGGACACCGATCTGGCACGCGCGGTGAAGGTTCTCGCCCGCGCCCAACAAGACGCAGTATGGGCGCGGACCGCCCTCGGCAACCAGATCCGATCGTTGCTCAAGGACTACTTCCCGGCCGCGTTGATCGCGTTCGACGCGCTCAGTGGCGGTGGCATCACCCGGGCCGACGCGCGGACGGTCCTTCTCACAGCTCCGACTCCGGCTGCTGCTGCGAAGCTGACTCCCACCAGGTTGCGGGCATTGTTGAGGAAGGCGGGCCGGCAACGCAATGTCGATGCCGACCCGGCGCGTTTGCGGGAGGTCTTCCGCGCCGTGCAGTTGCGCCAGACCGAGTTGGTTGAGCACGCAATCGGCATCCAGCTGCAAACGCTCGTTCAGCGTCTCGATGCCGCCGGCGCTGCGTCGAGGCTCTGACAGCAGCGACGACCGAGCAAATTGAACGGCATCCCGACGCGGAGATCATCACCAGCTTTCCGGGACTCGCCGCGGTCAGCGGTGCACGGCTGCTCGCCGAGATCGGTGACGATCGAGCACGATTCGCCGATGCCAGAGGGTTGAAGGCGTATGCCGGCGCATCACCGGTCACTCGAGCCAGTGGCAGGAAGACCGTGGTGATGCACCGGCAGATCAAAAACAACCGTCTCGCGTCGGTCGGATCGTTCTGGACGCTCGTCGCGATCCAGAACTCACCCGGTGCCCGAGGGCACTACGACCGACGGCGCGCGTCCGGGGACTGGAGCCGACAAGCCCAACGCCACCTGTTCAGCAAACTCCTCAGCCAACTTCACGCCTGTTTGAGAACCGGACAGTCATACAACGAGGAGCAAGCCTTCCCGATCAGAACATCAGTAGCTGCATGATTCGTGCGCGTTCCATGCCGCGGCCTACGGGTGGAATCCCATGGTTGACTCGTTGCCGTTGTGGTCGTCCTCAACCACCGTGGTTCTCGACAGTCGTACGCCGAGCATGGTGACGATGACTGCAGCGAGAGCGCCGACAACGAGCCCTATCGTGGGGAAAGTGAGGTATGTCGGCGCCAAATCCACATGCAAGGGTGCCCCTTCGATCGCGTATGGATCGGACGAAGGTGTCGTTGACGCCGTTACCAGCAGCGCCGGCGGGTAGATGACACTCGCGGCGGTGACGACGAGTCCAACGAGAAGCCCCGTGACACAGATGAACGGAACTGCCAGCCAACCCCCGGATCTCCCATTCCAGATCCACTGCAGTCCACAGAGCGACGCGAACGCGCCGATCAGCGCCCCGACCACCGCGCCCAGCACCGGCAGCAAGAGCGCCATAGGCATCCATGCTGGCCCGGCGAGATACACGAAGTGGTCGAACACGATCATGAGTCCCGGCTCGGAGCTCGGGGGTCTCAATTCAGGTGGTACTGGCGCGTGCTCGAGAGCGCCATACGGGGCGGTCGAGCGCCATCCAGGAATCCCCACCGCACCGACGGCCAGTCCAAAGGCGGCGAACCACGCAACAGTTCCGAACGATAGGTGTCGCCGACTCTTCACTTCCGTCACGCTCTAATCATGCAGGGCTGCATCTTGTGTGGGCGCTCGACTTGACGCTTAGCGAACTGAGATGTCTGTGTGCCCGTCAGAACGAACTGCGTTCGAACAGGGCTGCCTGGCGTGATGCGGGCCGGCAAGGGAAGTACCGGTCCGCTCCTCGCTGGACAGCCGCCGTTGATGCCCTGGCCAGAACCGACACTTGAGAAATCTAGGGATGATCCTCGGGTTGCCCGCGGGACATCCACTTCTCATCCGATTCTCCGCGCCCTGGTCTATCCAGCCGTTCGATGAGCGCCGTTCCGCCGGCAAGGAGTACGAGAAAGCCAGCAACGAGCGCGATGGCGACTACCAATTTTGTCCCCCTGTGGACTACCTGCAGCGGTGTGCAGGTCTACTACGCGGACCACCCCGGCCGCATTCCCCGGTCCGGAGGCTACCAACTAGTTCGCCGCCGCAACGAGGGCTTTGGAGTATTCATCCGGCCTTGGACCACCCACTACGCGGTGAGCGGCACCGTCTGCTCACATCTCGGCGTGACATCCGAGGAAGTAGGAACTTTTCTCCCAGCATGACAAGCACGACACCAATCCCAACCCCGATGACCCGTCCCGACCACGAGGTATCTATGACGCTGGATGCAACGGCAAGCGCGATGCCGAGGACGACAATCGTGCCATCCCAATACGGGTTCCGGCGTTGCCGATCGACCTGCCGGTGATCGACTGGATTCATCGGTTCAGTCACTGCATCGCCTTCCTTTCCCGATAGCGCCAGACGCGACACTACGAGCAACTCTCCTATCCCAACGAAAACTCCGTTGGACGCGGCCCTAGGTGTGCCCGGCCACGCCCCGATCAGCCGACTGCTACCAACATGATGGCCGGCCGGGCGCCCTGGCCGTTGCGGGATGCGACTCCTGGCTCGCAACCAGCCCGAGGCCGCCACCTATTTACAAATATTGTTAGGTTGTCAGATTTCTGCCTTTACTACATTCCCATGCTGGTTGACGCACATTTTTGGAATGCTAACAAGATAACCCGCATATGGATTTCGAAAATGCATCCCCTATTCCGGGTTGGCCATTGACGCAAAAACCCGAATGAAGCATCCTTGGCTCGAGCGGAGATAAGTCCGCCAACCCGCCAACCAGGGAGATCCATGAAGGTTCGTTCTCGTGTCGCGTTGACCACTATTGCAATGGCCGCAATTCTCCCTCTTGGCGGAGTTGCAAATGCTGCGCCGTCCACTCCTGGTGAAGAGATTCAGGGGACCGGAACAGATGGTTCACAAATCAGCTGGCAAATCCCCAACGACGGCCTTGCCAAACGAGGCGGCGCTACACCATCGCTCGACACCCTCCCTGGCGCTTCAACGTCGTTCGACACCAAGACTGGCCCGAACGGCGAGGTCTCGACCACGATCACCATCCCCGACGCGGCGGCGCCGAGCCGCTACGAATTCCCCCTTAACCTGCCGGCCGGCTTCACCACCGATCCTCAGGAAGATGGGTCGATCACCGTGAACAACGCCGCCGGCCTCCCGGTCGGCAGCTTCGCGAAGCCATGGGCGACCGATGCGAACGGTGGCACGATCTCCACTTCGCTGAAAGTAGAAGGAAACAGTCTCGTTCAGCACGTCGACTTCACCGAGGAAACAGCCTTCCCCGTGACCGCCGATCCCTCCTGGAACTGGGGATGGGTGTCCGGCCACATCTATCTCAACAAGCATGAGACTGGCCTGATGGCGGTAGGGGCAGGCGCGGCCAGCTGGCTTCCGAATCCGGGCGCGATGTGGGGCGGGCGGACACTTGCCGCCATTGCCTCGACGGCCACGGCAACCGGTCAGTGCGTTCAGTTCAAGGTAGGCTTCGGCCTTGGCGGACTCCCGTTGCTGCCCGGCTCCCCGCTTCCGTTCGGTGCCGGCATTCTGGGTGTCGACTACTACTCGGGTGGGTACTGCAGCTGATGTGGATCATCATCACGATGGCCGTCGTGGCCGTGATCGTCTACACGATCGCGGCCACGGCGGCCCGTTGGTTGGAGCGGCCGACTACGGCAACCGTTGTCCGGTTCGGTGGTTGGGCTGTGCTCGTTGCGACGATCGCCGTCCTCGCGTGGGTGGCGTCGTATGCGAGCACAGACGCGCTGTTGGGTCTGGTTATCGGCGCTATTGTGGCACCCATTCTTGTCGGGAAGATCTGGGCCAGAATGAACTCGCGCGAGGATGCTAGATAGTCCGGAGTCCCCGTCCCGGCTCTGAATATGGAGTGCAATTCGCACGACTAACAACCTGAGGTTGTGAATATCGGCCGTAAATCCGTAAATCAGCGGCGCCGTTGACGTGACTGACCAGCCTCCATCATGCATGCATACATGCGATATTTGGCATGCGATCTCACCGCTAGATACTCGCAGGTAACTTTCGAAGACAATGCCCCCGAAATGCACTAGGATTGCATGCTCTAAGTATCTAAATTTACAAGTCAGACACGGAGTGCAAGTGGGGATCAGCGGGGGGTCACATCTACCAAATGCAGACAAGGGAACATCTAGCCACCTCTTTGGATCCCATCGAGGCGAACTACAGCCATATACGGCGCTACCTACCGTCCAAGGGGGACCGCAACGGTCACCTCAACCGGAGGATCGATCGCTGAAGGGCGCGACGCTTGCGCCCTTCGGGACTCGGCTCCCTATCGAGGTACAGCGCCAACTGAAGATGACTTGCGCAGCCAAGGGCCTCCGCATGCAGGACGCAGTGCTCGACGCCGTTCGAGACTGGTTGATGCGTCAGGAGTCACGGTAGCCACATGAGGATCAACGAGCGGCAGGCATTGACCGCAGGACTCCTCCTGTCCATGATCCTTGGCGTCGTTTTCGGTGCCTCGGCTGGTAGTTGGACCAAAGGAACCGTGACCCTGTTGGTTTGCGTGGTTGCCACCGGACTGGCGTTCCTGGTCCTCCGGGCCGTTTACAAGAACCGGCCGCAGGTTTGACGCCTACGAGATGAGGGATCGCGCGCCTTCTCGGCAAGGCGCATCTTTGCTGGGCTAAGCGCGGCGGCAGTCCCACAAATGGACCGCTTCGTTGCCGGATTCTGCCGCCCCTCCGGAGCGGGGCAGTGCTGCCGACAAATGCATTGCGCAAGTGACTGCGATCAATGGCGACAGTCGGGGGCGACGAACCGATCTCTCGTTCGTTCGTTAGCCCCCGAGCCGGTCCGTGTCTGTGACGTTCGCGAGCCGCACCTGCCCCTTGGCCACCAGGCGGTCCCGCTCGTCCACCACGGCGACCTGCCACAGCTGTTGCGTGCGGCCACGGTGCACCGGCGTCGCCTCCGCGAAGAGGACGCCATCGCGGGTGGCCCGCAGGAAGTCGGTGTTGTTGTTGACGCCGACCACATGCCCCCGGTCACCCAGCCAGATGCTGCCCGCGATGCTTGCGAGCGTCTCGACGACGGCGCAGTGCACGCCGCCGTTCATGATGCCCGCCGGCTGGTACAGCTCGGGACGGACGGTCCACTTGGCCCGGACCCGGTCGCCGCTGAGTTCGGTGTACTCGAGCCCCAGCACCTCACCGAATCCCTTGTTGAGGAACGGGGTTGCGGCCGCGGGGTCCATCCCGGACAGATCGCTCATCGAGGACACGTTGCTCATCTTCACACTCCATCGTTGCCGGTCGAGTGAATGTACCTTTCGCCCGAAATGCCGACGGGCCCCGCACCCGAAGGTGTGGGGCCCGTCGTGGGGAAGGACCGGGAGTCTCTGCAGCCCTCAGGACTCCGGCGCGGTCCGATCATTCACGTTCCGAGAACGACTATAGGCAAGCCTGGCCTAACTTGCAAGCGCAGCGACGCCGCGGCGAAAAGCTGCCCGGTCGGCACGCGCCCGGACCGGCACCCCGGCACCCTCAAAGGCGTCGAGCAGGCCCTGCCCCCGGCGCATCGCGGCGGACTCGCCCACGCCGCCGAGAATGGGAACAAGCGTGGCGGCACCGAGGATCGCCTCACCGACCATGGCCCACAAGCGCGATCGATCGAGCGGCACGATCAGGTCCAGCGCATCGAAGAACGCGACCAGCGCGGTGTGGCAGCGGTGCGCGGTCCACACCAGCAGAGCGCCCTCGCACGGCAACGTCACCGCGGCACGCGTCCCGGCCCAGCGATCACCCGGCAGCACCCGCAGCACCGGATCGCTCACCCCGGCCCAGTCGATGCAGCCGTCGCTGTCCATGTGCAACCACAGGTTCTCGAGACCCGGATCCCAGGCGCGCCCCTCCAACACCACCAGCGACGCCACCCGGCCGATCACCGCGTGGATGAGCGCGGTCGCGACCGAGGCGGCCGCCGCCTCCGGATCGCAGAGGTCGGCCAGCGCCCGCTCGACCATCCGCTCGAGGCGATCGCCGTGAATCCCCTCGACGGCAGACCACCAGCGACGCTTGCCCTGGTCGGCCATCAGAGCGACGGCATACACCCGCGGGTACTCCGGATAGACGCCCCGGAGTCGGAGACAGGAGTCGTCGAGCGCGGCGGCCGGGTCGTTCCCCACCGGTTTCACCGAAACGGCGGTCGATGACACTGCGAACGGGGGCGCTGCGATGGATGACACTGCTCACTCCTGGGTCGGCGACATTCGGACATCTCGTCGAGATCAACTACAGGGCGACCGCTTGCGGGTCGACCGCGAATGTAGGTTAGCCTAACCATTACTTGCGGGCGAGCGGGAGCCGGACCCCCGGCCGGGGATAGGGTTCCGTAACCTAATCTCGCAAGCTTGCGCCTCGCCGATCAGGAGCCCCCGACCGTGACGTCCACCCCCACACCCGGTTCGGTCGCCGCTCGCCCCGGGCCGACCGAGACCCGGGGGACCCACCCGACCGAGATCTACGGTTCGCTGGAGGTCCCGACCGGTCCGGCACCGCTGCAACGCCGGCTGCTCGCCACCCTCGCGGACCTCGGCGTGGTCGCCCTCCCCCTGGTCATCGGCTGGTTCATCGTCGACTCCCTGCGCGACGACAACGGCGGCGGCCAGATGGATCGCGCGGTCTTCGGCGGCGTCGCGCTGATCACCGCCGCCGCCCTGCTCGTCTGGAACCGCGGCAGCAGGGAAGGCGCCACGGGCCAGAGCGTCGGCAAGGGCTGGCTGGGCCTCGTCACCCGGGACGCCGAGTCCGGTCAGCCGCTGGGCACCCGCCGGGCCCTGCTCCCCCGCACCGGCTCCGAGGTCGTCCGGCTCAAGACCGCGGTCGCGGAGGGTTTCACCCCGATCCGCCGCGACACCTCGATGGCCGCGATCCGCAAGCGCCGACTGCTCGGACTCGCCCTCCTGGTGCTGCTGCTCGCGGCGGCCGCGCTCGCCAGCGTCGCCGTCGGCGCCCGGCCGATGACCTTCGCCGAGATCTTCCACGCGCTGTTCACCCCGACCGGGCTCGACACCGACCTGGTGGTGCGGACCCTGCGCGTGCCGCGCACGGCCCTCGGGATCGCCGTCGGCATCGCGCTCGGCATCGCGGGCGCGCTCATCCAGGGCCACACCCGTAACCCGCTCGCCGACGCGGGCCTGCTCGGCCTCAACGGCGGCGCCGCGTTCTTCGTGGTGCTCTCGATCTACATGTTCGGGCTGGCCGGACCGAACGAGTACCTCTGGTTCGCCTTCGCCGGGTCCCTCGCCGCGAGCATCGTCGTATTCGGCATCTCGTCGATCGGCAACGGCAGATCGAGCCCACTGAGCCTCGCGCTCGCCGGTGCCGCAGTGGCGATGTTCCTCAGCGCCATGACGAACACCGTCATCCTGCTCGACCAGACCAGCCTCGACGGCTACCGGTTCTGGGTCGTCGGCTCCATCGCCGGGCGCGGACCGGAGGTGCTCTGGCAGGTGCTGCCGTTCCTGGTCATCGGCGCGCTGATCGCGATGGCGAGCACCCCGAGCCTGAACGTGCTCAGCCTCGGCGACGACGTCGCCCGCGGCCTCGGCACCAACATCGTGTTGAGCCGGACGATCGGCATCATCGCGATCACCCTGCTCACCGGCGCCGCCACCGCCGCCTGTGGCCCGATCGCCTTCGTCGGACTGGTGGTACCCCATGTCGCCCGGTCGATCACCGGACCGGACTACCGCTGGCTGGTGCCCTATGCCGGCATCATCGGGGCGATCATGGTCCTGCTCGCGGACGTGATCGGCCGCGTCGTGGTCCGCCCCGGCGAACTCCAGGTGGGCATCGTGTTGGCGCTCTTCGGTGCACCGTTCTTCGTCGCGCTCGTCCGGCGCAGAAAGCTGGTGTCGCTGTGAGCCTGATCGACGACAAGGTCGAACTCCCCACCACCGTGCCGTCGCGCCCTGGGTTCCGGGTCGGGCCGGTCTCCCTGGTCCGCCGCACCACCATGGTCGCGATCACCGCCGGCCTGCTGCTCGCCGCGTTCCTGCTGCTGTGCATCAACATCGGCCGCGGCGACTTCGCAATCTCGGTGCCGACCGTCGCCGAGATCCTCTTCGGCGGCGGCACCAAGGTCGAGCGGTTCATTGTGATGGACCTGCGCCTGCCGCGCGCCCTCACCGCGCTGCTCACCGGGCTCGCGCTCGGCATCTCCGGCGCGATCACCCAGTCCATCCTGCGCAATCCCCTGGCCAGCCCGGACCTGTTGGGTATCACCGCCGGGGCGAGCGCGGCCGCCGTGGCCCTCATCGTGCTGGCGGGCGGCGGCAGCTTCGTGGGACTGCTCGCGGTGCTCGGCATCCCGATCGCGGCGCTGATCGGCGGCATCGCGACTGCCGTCATCATCTACGCGCTCGCGTGGCGCGGCGGAGTCCAGGGCTACCGGGTGGTGCTGATCGGCATCGGGTTCAACGCCATGCTGATCGCCGCGATCCAGTGGATGCTGATCTCCGCCGACATCAACGACGTCGCCCGCGCGCAGGTCTGGCTGAACGGCTCCCTCAACGGCAGCGACTGGGCGCAGGTCTGGCCCGTCGCGATCGGCGTCGCGGTGGTCGGCACCATCGCGCTGATCTCCTCGTTCACCCTGGGCGCGCTGCGTCTCGGCGACGACAACGCGCGCTCGCTCGGCGTCCGCCTCCAGGCCGGTCAGGCCACCCTGCTGCTGGCCGCGGTGGCGCTCGCCTCCATCGCGACGGCCGCCGTCGGCCCGATCGGGTTCGTCGCGCTGTGCGCTCCGCAGCTCGCACTCCGGATGCTGCGGACCGCGGGACCGCCGATCCTGGCCTCCGGCCTGATCGGGGCCGTTCTGGTGGTCGGCAGCGACGTCATCGCACGCACGATCCTCCCCGTCGAACTCCCCGTCGGCATCGTGACCTCGGCCCTCGGCGGACCGTTCCTGCTGTACTTGCTCGTCCGCAACAATCGAAAGGTGTCGGTCTGATGAGCGAGCTCACCACCGAGCACACCGTGCCCCGGCTCGCGGCCGAGGCCCTCACCGTCGGCTACGGCGACCGCATCATCGTCGACGGGCTCGACCTCGAGATCCCGACTGGCGTGGTGACGACGGTCATCGGGCCGAACGGCTGCGGCAAGTCCACCCTGCTCCGCTCTCTCGGCCGACTGCTCAAGCCGAAGTCCGGCCAGGTGCTGCTCGACGGCAAGGCCATCTCCACCCTCAAGACCAAGGACGTCGCGCGCACGCTGGGCATGCTGCCGCAGGCACCTGTCGCCCCCGAGGGACTGACCGTGGCCGACCTGGTCGCCCGCGGACGGCACCCGCACCAGTCCTGGATCCGACAGTGGTCGGCCGATGACGAGGGCGAGGTGGCAAGGGCGCTGGCCCTGACCGGGGTGTCCGAACTCGCGGACCGACCCGTCGACCAGCTCTCCGGCGGGCAGCGCCAGCGCGCCTGGATCTCGATGGCGCTCGCCCAGGGCACCGACATCCTGCTGCTCGACGAGCCGACCACGTACCTGGATCTGGCGCATTCGGTCGAGGTCCTCGACCTGGTGGACCGGATGCACGAGGAACTCGGACGCACGGTGGTGATGGTGCTGCACGACCTGAACCTCGCCATCCGGTACAGCGACCGCCTGATCGTCATGTCCGAGGGCGCGGTCGTCGCGTCCGGCACCCCGACCGAGGTCATCTCGGAGGAGCTGCTGTTGGAGGTGTTCGGGCTCGAGGCCCGCGTCATCGAGGACCCCGTCTCCGACCGACCGCTGATCGTGCCCATCGGGACCCGGCACGTGTACGGGTCGATCGGCGGGCCGGTGGCCGCGGCCGACACGGTGGGCGTCGGCTCGGCGTGAGTCAGGCTGCCACTCTCGAGCGACCTGCAAGCAGTCGCTAGCGGCAGGCACTTTCGAGCGACCTGCAAGCAGTCGCTAGCGGCAGGCACTTTCGAGCGACCTGCAAGCAGTCGCTAGCGGCCGCCGATCATGGTGCGCACCAGGCGAACTCCCTGGCCGATCGAGACCTCCGGCAGGTAGGCCCGGCCGATGGCGTTGCCGATGCTCGGCAGCGCCGCGGGATCGGCGAACGTCATGTGCATCGGCACGTACTCGGGCTGGAACTTCGATTTGAAGGCCAGCAGGGACCGGAACCCGTACACCGGCTCCAGGGTCTTGCCGAGCACGTCGAGGAGACGGTCGAGCACCGTCGACAGCGTGGACCGCTCGAGGTCCTCCTCGGTATCGGCCGCTGCCTCCGGCGAGACGACCTTCGCCAGCGGCGCTCCGGACAGGCTGACGAACTCGGCGCCCTCCTCCTTGAGGAGCATCGCCGCGGACGCGATCAGGAACTCCATCGCGGGCCGGAAGCCCTCGGACCGGCGGCGCATGAAATCGAGGGTCCAACCGACAACCCGGCCGTCCCGGTAGACGGGCATCCACGAGGTGACCCCGTGCACGGTGCGCTCGGCATCCACGGCGACCAGGCACCGCACCTGCGGGTCGTCGATCTCCTCGAGGCCGCCGAGCGTGAAGCCCATCTCCGGCATCCCCTTGTCCGCCACCCACTCCTCCGAGATGGCGGTGATCTGATCGGTGATCGCCAGCGGGGCGTCGGGGAACGAGATCCACTCGGCGCTGATCCCGTCCTTCTTGGCCCGGTTCACCGCGGTGCGCACGTCCTGGAACTTCTTGCCGGTGAACGCGAGATCGTCGAGCCGGAGCACCGTCTCCTCCGCGACCTGGATTCCGGACCACCCCATCGAGTCGGTCACCTCCCGCAGCTCTCCGGTCACCGAGTAGAAGCACGGAATCCACCCGCTTCCGGAGGTGAACTCCGCGAAGTCGGTCACGTTCACCCGCAACCGTTCCGGCGGACCGACGGGATCGCCGGTGGTCAGCGCGACGCCCGCGATCACCCGGTATGCCACGTAGCTCGTCCCGTCCGGACTGAACCAGTACTTGTTGCCACGCCAGGTCGTCATCCAGGACAGCGGGCTGCCACCGCTGGCGCACAACAGCTTCCGGGCCCGTTCGGTGTCCTCGGTCTCGGCGCCGTAGGCCGGCTTGAGGAACGTGGCCAGCGTCGCCACGCAGGCGACCACCCAGAACACCACGCCGGTCCACTCGAACAGCAGCGTCGTGGCGGCGCTGTCGGGCAGCAGGCGCGGGTCCAGCCACTGCAGGTAGACCGGGGGGATCAGGCGTTGCGGGTAATCGGCGAGCAGACCCGCGAGCCCCGGATCCCGGTCGAACCCCTTGCGCGCCAGCAGCCCACCGACGACATACACGATGCCGAGCCCCGCGGCGACGGCCAGCAGGATCGTCCACATCCGGCGATACGTGCCCTTCGGCGCGGCGACATCGAAGAACCGCCGGGTCAGCAGCAGCACCACGAGGATGGCGAGCGGCGTCAGAAACGGCGTGATGGTCCGGTACAGGTTCGGCGAGTCGAGGCCGTAGAAGAGCGAATCCTCGCCGACCGATTCGATGAACCGGACGACATAGTTCGCCACCGACAGCGCGAGCAGGATCGCGTGCACGACCACCGCCGCGATCCACGCGAACCGCCTGCCCCGGCGCAGGCCGTCCGCGAGCACCAACAGGAAGATCGAGGGCATCAGGCTCAACAGGGTCGGCCCGACCCCACCCAGTCGCAACCCCAGCAACCCGCGCCTGCACGCCTCGCTGTTCGACGCGCCCGCACAGATGGCCCGCACCTCGTCCGGTGTCCATGGCACCCCGCGGAACAGTTCGCGCAGCACGGCCAGCGGTCCGACAGCGTTGGGCGAGAGGGCCGCCAGCGCAGGGCCGAGCGCGCCGGCCGCGACCACGATCGCGACGAGCACCCGGCCCTCGCGACGGGTCCCCGCGAGCCGAGCCCCGCGCGCCGACCGACCGACGATCCAGGGACCGAGGACAAGCCCCACCACCGCCGCGGCGAGCCGGATGATGTCCTCGAGGTGCCCGCCGAACAGTGCGAGGGTGATCAGCAGCGCGAGCAGCCCCACCCGGGTCCGCCGCCGCCACAGCGTGTCCATCCGCGAACTCGCCACCATGGCAACGCCGACGATCCACGTCGTCGGGCCGACCGCGGCCCCGATGTGCAACCGGAAGCCCCACCCCTCGTCGACCAGTTTCACCAGCGCGGCCACCCCGATCCCCAGCAGCGTGCCCAGCACCTGGGTGCTCGCCGCCGCCACCGCGAAGCGGCCCGAGCCGATCCGGTGCTCGATCGGGGCGGCCACCAGCAGGACCAGCACCGTCGCGACCAGATACCCGGCCAGGCCCGGTGCCCAGAGCCCGGCGGTGAGCGCCGTCCAGAGCCGACCGTCCTCGAACGCCCCGATCCCCGCCGCAAAATGACGGTCCACGTACCGCGACGGCCCGGACAGCAGGCTGCCGGTCGCCGCGCCGAGGACCCAGATCAGGACCAGTAGCCCGATGCTGACCGGCGCGCCGGACGCCCCGGACCTGGCCAACTCGAGGAGCCTGCGGGTCTGTCGGGTGGCCGCCGTCGCCGTCGCCTGAGTCACGAAATCAGCCCCATCCTCGTCGCCAACCACCCGAGCTCGCGTTCGAGCCCGGCCGACCACACCGCAAAGCTGTGTCCCCCCGGCAGTTCCACGTACTGCACGTCCATCCCCGCGGCCTTGGCCGCCTGGTACACCCGCTCGGCCCCCGGCCGATACTCGCCGTCGTCGCTGCCGACGACGAACACGCCTGCCGTGTCGGGGTAGGTGCGCGCGGCCATCAGGTCCATCGGGTTCACCGCCGCGAACTTCGACGCATCACCGCCGAATGCCTCGTCGACCGTGCGGGCCCGGCCCCCGAGCGTCGGCTCCTCCTGACCCGACAGGTCGAGGAACGTCGGATACAGGTCCGGATGATTGGTGGCCATCTGCAGTGAACAGGTGCCGCCGTAGGACAGGCCGCCGATCGCCCAGGTCCGCGGGTCACGGTTCACCTCGAGGTGCGACTTCACCCAGTCGGGCACGTCCTCGGCGAGGTAGGTCGCCACATTGCCGAGTTTCGAGTCGAGGCAGAGCGGGTTGGCGAGTTGGGACCCGGTGCCGTCGGCGACGACAACGACCGGGGCCAGGCCACCGTGCTTGGCGGCGAAGTCGTCCATCGTCTGCGCCAGCCGTCCCCCGTTGAACCAGTCCGCAGGCGAACCCGGCTGCCCGGCGAGCAGGACGAGGACCGGCAGCTCGGGCCGGGGGTCGGCGAAGTAGGCGGGCGGGAGATAGATCTGCGCGTCCCGCGCCCCGAAGCCCGACGCGACGCCGGGTATGGACACGGTGGTGACCCTGCCCTCGGTGGGCAGGTCGGCAGGTGGCCGCCACACCGACTCGAGCGGGACACCGGTGATCGGGTCGGGCGTGGGCGGCGGGACCTCACCGAAGGCGATCTCGTTGGGGTTCGGGAGGCCGAGGACATCGCGCACCGTCGGATACGCGGCGAAGACCAGGTTGATCTGCGCGCCTGCCGCCGCGGCCACGGCAACCGTCGCGAGCACGGAGACCACCGCCCGCCACACCCGCCGGTCGAGTAGCAGCCGCGCCACCAGCAGCGCCACCGCGAGGATCCCGAGGCCGATCCAGACATAGATCTCGGTCTCGATCGGATCCGGGAACGGCCGCCACCACTTCTCGACGACCACCCAGAGGAGGGCGGTGCACCCGAGCGCGACCGCCGCGGCGAGCGGGATGGCCCGCTGCCGGTACCGACGTGGGTCCGTGGTCGGGGCCAGCAGCAGCCAGAGCCCGCCGACCGCGCCGAGGGCCGCGATGAACCACGGTAGCGGGCCGGAGGTCAGTGACCAGCGAAGCAGCCAATCCACGGGTACGCCTCTCGACGGGTGACAGCAGACTATTCCCTCCGGCGCCCTCGGGCCGGTACCGAAACGAGCCCATCCACACATAGCACGGATCCGGGGATTTCGTACTACGAGTAGTAGTACGCATCTGCGTCGGACAGTCCGTACACTGTTCCTATGGCAGGACTTGGGGAACTCGAGCGCGCAGTCATGGACCACCTCTGGTCCAGTTCCGAACCGCAGACCGTGCGACAGGTGCACGAAGCTCTCGCCACGCGCCGCGAGCTGGCGTACACGACCGTGATGACGGTCCTGCAGCGTCTCGCGAAGAAGAACCTGGTGATTCAGCAGCGCGACGATCGTGCGCACCGCTACGTGCCCGTACATGGCCGCGACGAGCTCGTCGCGAGCCTCATGGTCGACGCACTGCAGCAGGCGGACGAGTCCGACGGACGGGTCGCCGCACTGGTGCATTTCGTCGGGCAGGTGGGCGCCGACGAGGCGGCCGCACTGCGTGAGGCTCTCGCCGCGCTCGAGGCGTCGGAGGCGTCCAAACCCACCCTCCGGAGCGTCGATCCGGGGACCGATCGCGCCAGCTGACCCCACAATGTGGATGATGGGTGGGCAATGAACCCCACCACCGCACTGGCCTTCGCGCTGCTCGCATTGTTGCTTGCAGGGCCGGTGCCAGCCCTCCTCTCCCGGGCGACCTGGCCGTATCGGGCGCCTAGGGCGGCACTGGTGCTGTGGCAGGCCATCGCACTCGCGGCCGTGTTGTCGGCGTTCAGTTCTGGACTTGCGATCGCGACGGAGCTGCTCGTACCCGGACCGGACGGCAGGCCGACCACCGCGCCGACCGCCGAGATCGACGCGCTCGGGCTCCCGCTGTGGATCGCCTATGTGGTGGTGCTCGCGCTCACCCTCCTGATCGGCGCGAAGCTGGTGTTCTCCATCGCCTCGGTCGGTGTGCGCACGCGCAGGCGCCGCGCCCGGCACCGGATGCTCGTCGACCTCCTCGATCAGCGCGACCCGCAGCGTGGACGCAACTCGAACCTCCGGGTGCTCAGCGCCTCGGAACCGATCGCCTACTGCCTGCCCGGCCTGCGCCAACGGGTGGTGCTGAGCGAGGGCACCCTGGCGAACCTCCAGCGGGAGGAGATCACGGCGATCCTGATGCACGAGCGCTCCCACCTGCGTGCCAGGCACGACCTGGTGCTCGAGGCGTTCACCGCGGTGAACGAGGCCTTCCCCCGGGTGGTCCGCAGCAAGTCCGCGCTCGGCTGCGTACAGCTACTCGTCGAGATGCTCGCCGACGACTCGGCCCTCAAGGTCACCGGGCCCACTCCCCTTGCCCGCGCGCTCGTCGCCTGCTCGGGTTCCAGCGCCCCCGTCGGCGCCATGGCGGCAGGCGGTCCACACACCCTGACCCGGATCAAGCGACTCGGGGGCGAAGGGAACGACTTGCAGCTCGCGGCCGCCGCCTATCTCGCGTCGGTGGCCATCCTCGTGGTGCCGACGATCGCCGTCGCGGTGCCCTGGCTGGTCGAGCTCAGCCGCCTTTTCCGGGGCTGAGCCCGACCCGTCGCCGCGTCAGGCGACCTGGAGCACGGTCCGCACCGGGGTCGGATTGCGGGTCAGGTCCAGCACCGGGCAGTGTTCGTCCACCACCTCCTGCAGCTCCGCGTACCGCTCGGCGCTCTCCGGTCCGGTGAGTGTGACGGTGACCCGCACCTCGCCGAATCCGGGGCGAACCGCCTCGTCGAGGCCGAAGAATCCCTGCACGTCGAGGTCTCCCTCCGCCGTGGCGGTGATGTCCTCGATCTCGAGGCCGAGCTTGTCCGCCCAGAACCGATAGGTCACCACCTGGCAGGACAGCAGCGCCGCCAGGTGGTACTCGACAGGATTGGGCGCGGTGGATCCGCCGCCGAGCGCGGGCGGCTCGTCCACCTCGACGGAGTGCTTGCCGGCTCGGACTGTGCTGGCGACCGCGTCGTGCGCCGTCGCGTTCGCCGTGAACCGGACCCTGGCGTTGGCGCGATCCTTGCTGACGGCGTCGGTGGTCGCGCGGATGATGCCGCCCAGGTGTGAGGTCGCGACATCGGGGTTCGGGGTCGTGAGCACAGCATTGATCGTGGACATGGAAAGGGCTCCTTGCGCAGGATGTGGGTGAACGTCGCAGGATTCGACTCCGCGAGCGACGGTCGCGGTTCAGGTCGGATCAGAAGCCGCGACAAGCGGCGGCACACACCAGCGCAAGATCGATGTGCCGACGACGGACGAGGGCCATAGCCGCATCGGTCACGTGGGTGTCGGTCACGAGGCGATGCTAACCGGTGAATCCCGGTGGTGCACAGGGACTCCGCGCACCTCAACGGCCGTCCTACCGGCAGTTGCCCACGTCACAACCCTGCTGACGTGTGGTTTTCCTGCGCCTCGCGTACACTGAACGACGGCCGCAATCGCGGTCCATCAATTGATTGTTCAGGCACCCAGCCCCGCCCCCGGCCGTAATGTCACCGGGAAAGGCCAGGCGAAAATGTGCCCTGGCTCGTCTCTTTGCGTGCTGCATGACAGCTCGCGCTCCGCGACGCGCCCGACGTCCGGAGAGGTATCCGCGTGACCGACGCTGTCCACATGTCTTCTGCTGCCCCTGTTTCCCCCGAGGAACTGGCGCCGCTCGAGTCCCCCTCGCCCGCCGAGGAGACTCCCACCATCACCTTTGCCGAGATCGGCCTGCCCGCACCCGTGGTCGCCGCCCTCGCCAAGAACGGCATCACCGTACCGTCGCCGATCCAGGCGATGTCCGTGCCCGACGCGATCGCGGGCAGGAACGTCCTCGGCCGCGCCCAGACCGGTTCCGGCAAGACCCTCGCCTTCGGCCTGCCGATGCTGGCCCGGCTCGCGCAGCACGAGGACCGTCCCGCGGCCAAGCGGCCGCGTGCCCTGGTCCTGGTGCCGACCCGCGAGCTCGCGATCCAGGTCGTCGACTCGCTCTACCCGTACGCGTCCTCGGTCGGCGTGCGCGTGCTCGCCGCGGTCGGCGGCATGCCGTTCACCAAGCAGGTCGAGCAGCTGCGCCGCGGCGTCGACATCCTCGTCGCCACCCCCGGCCGCCTCGGCGACCACCTGCGGCAGGGCACCTGCATCCTCGACCAGGTCGAGATCACCGCGCTCGACGAGGCCGACCAGATGGCCGACATGGGCTTCCTGCCCGAGGTCCGCTCGATCCTCGGCGAGACCCGGCCCGACGGTCAGCGCCTGCTGTTCTCCGCGACCCTCGACCGCGAGGTGCAGTCGCTGGTCCGCCAGTTCCTGGCCGATCACGTGACGCACTCGACGGAGGACGGCAAGGCCAGCGTCGACACCATGGAGCACTACGTGCTCCTCGTCGATCGCGGACAGAAGGACGTCGTCCTCGCCGAGATCGGCGCCCGCGACGGCCGCACCATCATGTTCGCCCGGACCAAGCTCGGCTGCGAGGGCATCACCGATCGTCTTCGCGCGGTTGGCATCCCGGCCGAGTCGCTGCACGGCGGCAAGGCCCAGAACCAGCGCACCCGCGTCCTCGAGCGTTTCAAGAGCGGCCGCACCCCGGTGCTGGTCGCCACCGACGTCGCGGCCCGCGGCATCCACGTCGACGGCATCGACCTGGTCGTGCACGTCGATCCGCCCGCCGATCACAAGGACTACCTGCACCGCGCAGGCCGGACCGCCCGCGCGGGCGAGAAGGGCACGGTCGTCGCGATCGTGCTGCCGAACCAGCGCCGCCTGGTCCGCAAGCTGACCGGGATGGCGGGGGTGGACGCCACCGCGGTGAACGTCGCACCCGGGTCCGAGGAGCTGGCCACCATCACCGGCGCCAAGGCGCCGAGCGGCGAGCCGGTCCGCGAACAGCACTTCAAGAGCGATCGGTTCGGCGACCGGCCCCGTCGTGAGGGTGGCTACCAGGGCAGCCGACCCCGCCGTGAGGGTGGCGGCTACCAGGGCAGCCGTCCCCGCACCGAGGGTGGCTACCAGGGCAACCGGTCCGAGGGCGGCTACCAGGGCAACCGCCCGCAGCGCGACGGCGGCGGCTACCAGGGCAGCCGACCCCGCACCGAAGGCGGCTACCAGGGCAACCGCTCCGAAGGTGGCTACCAGGGCAGCCGACCCCGCACCGAGGGCGGCTACCAGGGCAACCGCCCGCAGCGCGACGGCGGCGGCTACCAGGGCAGCCGACCCCGCACCGAAGGCGGCTACCAGGGCAACCGCTCCGAGGGCGGCTACCAGGGCGAGCGCAAGTTCAACGACCGTCCCCAGCGCAGCGAGGGCGGCTACCAGGGCAACCGCCCGCAGCGCGACGGCGGCGGCTACCAGGGCAGCCGACCCCGCACCGAAGGCGGCTACCAGGGCAACCGCTCCGAGGGCGGCCACCAGCGTTCGCACGGCAGCCGTCCCTACGGGGACCGCCCGCAGGGCGACCGCCCGTACGGCGACCGCCCGAACCGCGACTCCGGCAACGGTGAGCGCAGCTATGGGGATCGCCCCCAGCGCAGCGGCGATTCCTCGCGTTCCGGCGGCTTCCGCAGCCGGACCGAGCGCCGCTCGTACGACGGATTCGAAGGACCCCGGGGCGATCGCTGATCGCTGGACGCCCACGCGTTCGACATAGACACCCAGACGCCACCGACCGCATACGCGGTCGGTGGCGTCTCGGCTATCCGGGCACGCGACGGACGGCACCCGCCCCCGTCGACAGGTATCGGGACCCCGCGCTTTTCTTCGCGGGCCCAGCAAGGGAAGGTGTACGGCATGACCGAGAACAGCAGCACGACCGCCCGCGCGCAGATCGGCGTCACCGGACTTGCCGTGATGGGCTCCAATATCGCCCGCAACTTCGCCCGGCACGGACACACCGTGGCACTGCACAACCGGAGCGTCGCAAAGACCGACGCCCTCATCGCCGAGCACGGCGGTGACGGAGACTTCGTGCGCACCGAGACCGTCGAAGAGTTCGTTGCGGCACTGCAGAAGCCGCGCCGGGTCCTGATCATGGTGAAGGCGGGAGACGCCACCGATTCGGTGATCGAGGAGCTCGCCGCGGCGATGGAGCCGGGCGACATCATCATCGACGGCGGCAATGCGTTGTACACGGACACGATCCGCCGCGAGGCCTCCCTCCGCGACCGCGGACTGCACTTCGTCGGCGCCGGCATCTCCGGCGGCGAGGAGGGAGCACTGAACGGCCCGTCGATCATGCCGGGCGGCCCCAAGGAGTCGTACGAGTCCCTCGGACCGCTGCTCGAGTCCGTGGCAGCTCAGGTCGACGGCACCCCGTGCTGCACGCACATCGGCCCCGACGGCGCAGGCCACTTCGTGAAGATGGTGCACAACGGCATCGAGTACGCCGACATGCAGCTGATCGGCGAGGCCTACCACCTCTTCCGTGACGCGCTCGGCCTCGACGCCGGCCAGATCGCGGACGTCTTCACCGAGTGGAACGCAGGCACCCTCGAGTCCTACCTGATCGAGATCACCGCAGAGGTGCTGCGCCAGAAGGACGCCAAGACCGGACAGGCACTCGTGGACGTGATCGTCGACGCCGCCGAGCAGAAGGGCACCGGCCGCTGGACGGTCAAGTCCGCGCTCGACCTCGGCGTCCCGGTCACCGGCATCGCCGAGGCGGTCTTCGCGCGCGCCCTCTCCGGCTCACGCACCCAGCGCGCGGCCGCCCAGGCGGCGGGCCTCGCGTCCGGCGCGCTCGGCGAGAAGCCGAGCGATGCAGCGCAATTCACCGAGGACATCCGCGCCGCCCTCTACGCGTCGAAGATCATCGCGTACGCCCAGGGCTTCGACCAGATCGCCGCGGGCAGCGCCGAGTACAACTGGGACCTCAAGCCCGCCGACCTGGCCACCATCTGGCGCGGCGGCTGCATCATCCGCGCGCAGTTCCTCAACCGCATCAAGGATGCGTACGAGGAGAACCCCGCCCTGCCGAGCCTGATCCTCGCCCCGTACTTCCGGGAATCCATCGAGGCGGGCATCGACAGCTGGCGCCGCGTCGTCGCGACCGCGACCCTGCTCGGCATCCCGGTCCCCGGTTTCGCCTCCTCCCTGTCGTACTACGACGGCCTGCGTGCCGAGCGCCTGCCCGCCGCGCTCACGCAGGGGCAGCGTGACTTCTTCGGCGCGCACACCTACGAGCGCACGGACCGTCCGGGCAAGTTCCACACGCTCTGGAGCGGCGACCGCAGCGAGGTCGAGGCGTAGCAAACGCCGACGTCCTACGAGCCCGGCCTCCGGTCGGCGCACACCGAAGGGTGTCCGCCGACCGGAGGCCGGGCTCGACTCGTCAGGCCACCATCCGGCCGCCGGGCGGCGGCCCCAGCAACGGCTGCACGATGGTCGAGCTGATCTCGGCCTCCCACGGCATCAGCCCCTGACAGTCGGCCCAGACCGCCTGGACCGCGGACACGTGTGCCGGCCCGTACAGCCCGACCGCGCGCAACAGCCAGGACTCGTACTCGCGCGCCCGGATCAGGCACACCTCGAGCCCGCCGACCTCGAGCCGCTCCCCCGGCCCGAGCCGATCGCCGTGCCACAACCGGTGGGCGAGCTCGCCAAGGACCGCCACCGACTCGTCCGCGGCGCGGCCGGTGACGATCACCTCGGGACAGCCGATCTCGGTCAACCCGACCGTGTAGCAGAAGGCGGGATGGACGCCGCGCTCGTCGACGGAGGACTCGACATACTGCAGCGCCCAGCCGAATCTGTCGATGGTTCGCAGCATCCTCCGGTGCGCCTCCTCCGGCGTCATCCCCTCGCAGATCTCACACATGACCACCCTCCCGACATCGAATGTATGTTCGATGTGATCATGCGCCGTGCCACCGACACCGCGCGCCCGCGCGGATGCCATAGCGGACGCATGCAGGAGAAATGATGGAACCCTTGGGTCGGAGCGGTAACCTCACTGCACGCGCCGACGACGTTCCGTGAGATCGGGGGCGCCCCGCGGCCCAACACTCGGAGGCAACCGCGACATGTCCGACCCAGCCACCACAGGACCCGCAGACACGTTCGCGGGCCTCGGCCTCCCGCCGCTTCTAGTGCAGTCGCTGAACCGGGAGAAGATCACCGCCCCGTTCCCGATCCAGGCCGCCGCGATCCCCGACATCCTGGCCGGGCGGGACGTGCTCGGGCGCGGGCCGACCGGTTCCGGCAAGACCCTCGCCTTCGGGCTGCCGATGCTGGTCCGGCTCAAGGGAGCCCCCAGCACACCCGGGCGCCCCCGCGGGCTCGTGCTCGCGCCGACCAGGGAACTGGCCGCACAGATCGAGAAGGCCCTCGACGAGTCCGCGCTCTCGCTCGGACTGCGCCTGGCCTGCGTGGTCGGCGGGCTCCCCATCAAGGCACAGGCGCAGCGGCTCGCCCGCGGAGTGGACCTGCTGGTGGCGACGCCCGGCCGGATGGCCGACCTGATCGCCCAGGGCGCCGCCTCGCTCGCCGACGTCCGCGTGACCACGATCGACGAGGCCGACCACATGGCGGAGCTCGGGTTCCTGTCGCAGGTCACCACCCTTCTCGACCAGACGGCGAAAGACGGTCAGCGACTGCTCTTCTCGGCGACCCTGGACGGTGGAGTGGACGACCTCGTCCGGGACTACCTGCACGATCCCGTCACGCACGCCACCGCGCCGGTGGGCGCCTCGGTGGCCACGATGGAGCACCACCTGCTCCACGTCCGCAAGGCCGACAAGTGGGTTGTGCTCGCCGAGATCGCCTCGCGCAGCGGCAAGACCCTGCTCTTCGTTCGCACCAAGCACGGTGTGGACCGGGTGGCCGAGGAGCTGCGGGCGGCCGGCGTCGTCGCGGGGGCATTGCACGGCGACAAGACGCAGAGCAACCGCACCCGCACCCTCGCGGCGTTCGCCGACGGCGACACCCCGGTCCTCGTCGCCACCGACGTCGCGGCCCGCGGTATCCACGTGGACGGGATCGACCTCGTCGTCCACGTCGACCCGCCCGCCGAGGCGAAGGACTACCTGCACCGCGCCGGACGGACAGCTCGCGCAGGCGAATCCGGGACGGTGGTGACCCTGGTGACCGACGACCAACGCGCCGAGGTCGCCGCGCTCACCGCGAAGGCAGGCGTGGACGTCATCGGCGTCGAGGTGCGCCCGGGCGCACCCGAACTCGTCACCCTCACCGGCGCCCGCGAGCCCACCGGCGTCCCCGTGCCCCCGCCCTCCGCACCGGCGCCGACGGCACCGAAGGAACGGGCCACCGGACCGGGTGCCCGCGACAGACGTCCGGGCGCGACCACGGTTCGCTCCGGCGGGCGGCGCGGCAGCGGCGCAGGGGCGCACGGCCACCGCAACCGGGGAGGGCGCTGAGCGATGTCCGGAACCCCGCTGCTGGCAGTCGCGTTCGCGCTGATCGGTGCGCTGCTGTTCGCCTGCGGCTCCGTCGCCCAGCAGAGCGCGGCGGCCGGGGTCGGCGAGGACGAAGCCCTGCTCGCCGAGCTGGTCCGGAGCAAGCGATGGTGGGCGGGACTACTCGGCGACGGCGGCGGGTACGTGTTCCAGGCGATCGCGCTCGGCGTCGGGTCGGTGCTCGTGGTGCAGCCGCTGATCGTGGCCTCGCTGCTGTTCGCGCTTCCCCTCTCCGCCCGGTTCAGCGGCGCCAGGATGACCGCGCGCACCTGGGCGATGGCATTGACGCTGGCGGCTGCGCTCGTCGTGTTCCTGATCGTCGGGAATCCGACCGAGGGACACAATTCGGCGGCGATCGCCGACTGGCTGATCCCGCTCGCGGGGGTCCTCGGACTGGTCGCCGCGGCGGTCGCGGCCGCGCTGGCCCGGATCCGCCCCGGCCCGCGGGCCCTGCTGCTCGGGTTCGCCAGCGGCGCGCTGTATGGGGTCGCGGTCGCGCTGACCAAGTCCGTCATCGACCTGTTGCACCTGGGCCCGGCGGCCGTGCTCGGCAACTGGACCACCTGGGCCCTGATCGCCGCCGGACTCACCGGGTTCTACCTCCAGCAGCGTGCGTTCCACGCGGGCTCCCTCTCGGCATCGCTACCCGCCATCACCATCGCCGAGCCGTTGGTGGCCGCCTTCCTCGGGTTCGCGGTGCTCGGTGAGCGGCTACGGGTGCACGGCCCCGGCATCGCGCTGATCGCCGTCGCGGTGCTCGCCATGGTCGTCACCACCGTCGGGCTGTCCCGATCCCAGGCCGATGTGACGACCCACGCCCAGTCGTCGCAGCCGGTACTCTCGTAAGACGTGCGCTTCCTCGACGGCCAGCAGCCGCCCTATGACCTGACCTACGACGACGTCTTCATGGTGCCCAATCGCACCGACGTCACCTCGCGCTTCGACGTGGATCTGTCCACGCTCGACGGATCGGGGACCACCATCCCGATCGTCGTCGCCAACATGACCGCGGTCGCCGGGCGCCGGATGGCCGAGACCGTCGCGCGCCGCGGCGGGATCGTGGTCATCCCTCAGGACATCCCGGCCTCCGCCGTCACCGAGACCGTCGCGTTCGTCAAGAGCCGCCACCTGGTGGCCGACACCCCGGTCACCCTCGGCCCCGAGGACTCCGTCTCCGACGCGATCGCGCTGCTGCCGAAGCGTGCGCACGGCGCCCTGGTCGTCGTCGAGAACGACCGGCCGATCGGCGTCGTCACCGAGGCCGCGTGCGCGGACGTCGACCGCTTCGCCCGGCTCCGCTCCGTCGCCATCACCGACTTCGTCACCGCGCCCGTGACGGCCTCCCCCCGCGAGGTCTTCGAGCTGCTCGAGACGAAGCACGACCCGATCGCGGTCATCGTCAACGAGGACGGCACCCTGGCGGGCGTGCTCACCCGCACCGGCGCGATCCGGGCGGGCATCTACGAACCGGCCCTGGACGCGGACGGCAAGCTGCGTGTCGCCGCGGCCGTCGGCATCAACGGCGACGTGGCCGCGAAGGCGAAGGAACTGGTCGCGGCGGGCGCGGACGTCCTCGTGATGGACACCGCACACGGTCACCAGCAGAAGATGCTCGACGCACTCGGCGCCGTCGCGTCGCTCGACCTCGGTGTGCCACTTGCCGCAGGCAACGTGGTCTCGGCGGCAGGCACAAGGGACCTCATCGCCGCGGGCGCGAACATCATCAAGGTCGGCGTCGGCCCCGGCGCGATGTGCACCACCCGGATGATGACCGGCGTCGGCAGGCCCCAGTTCTCGGCGGTGGCCGAGTGCGCTGCGGCCGCACGGGAACTCGGCGCCCACGTGTGGGCGGACGGCGGCGTCCGGCACCCCCGCGACGTGGCGCTGGCCCTCGCCGCGGGCGCGTCGAACGTGATGATCGGTTCCTGGTTCGCCGGCACCTACGAGTCACCAGGCGATCTGCGGATGGACCAGGCGGGCAACGCATACAAGGTGAGCTTCGGCATGGCGTCCAAGCGCGCCGTCGCGGCCAGGACTGCCACCGACAGCGCCTTCGACCGCGCCCGTAAGGGACTCTTCGAGGAGGGCATCTCGAGTTCCCGCATGCGCCTGGACCCGGACCGCCCTGGCGTCGAGGACCTCATCGACCACATCTGCGCCGGCGTGCGCAGCACCTGCACCTACGCAGGCGCCCGCACGGTCGAGGAGCTGCACGAGAAGGCACTGCTCGGGGTCCAGTCCGCGGCCGGGTTCGCCGAGGGCCGCCCGCTGCCTGCCGGCTGGTAGCGAGCCGACACACCGGCGCACCACCTCTACTACCGGGCACGGTCCGCCGTGCCCGGTAGAATCGTGGTCTGCACGCGCCCACGCGCAGGGAAAGCCTGCGCACAACAGGAAGGAACAAGGTGCCTGAGGCACCCACTCTGACCGTCGTCGACTCGACCGAGTCCGGCGACGAGAGCACCTCTACGGAGGGCTCCTCTACCGAGCCGGGCGACAAACCCGGCGCACATCCCCCACTGTTCGGACCCACGCTCGGCGGCGATAGCTGATGGAGATCGCACTCACCGTCTTGAGCCTCATCGGGTTCGCAGCCCTGACCGCAGGCACCGCGCTGTTCGTGGCCGCGGAATTCTCGCTCACCGCGCTCGAGCGCAGCACCGTCGACGCCCACGCGCGCGACGGCGACCGGCGTTCGCGCCAGGTGCAGCACGCACACCGCACGCTCTCGTTCCAGCTCTCCGGCGCCCAGCTCGGCATCACGATCACCACGCTGATCACCGGCTACCTCGCGGAGCCGGTGCTGGCCAAGCTGATCGACCCACTGTTGACCGCCGTCAACATCAGCGAATCCGTTGCCAGCGGCATCTCGCTGGCGCTGGCCCTGGTGCTGGCCACCTCGCTGTCGATGATCTTCGGCGAGCTGGTGCCGAAGAACCTGGCCATCGCCCGCCCGCTGCAGACCGCGCGCGCCACCGCGGGCCTGCAGGCCGGGTTCTCGGCGGTGTTCAAGTGGGCCATCAACGGGCTCAACGGATCAGCCAACTGGGTGGTCCGACGGCTCGGCATCGAACCCGCCGAGGAACTGCGCTCGGCACGCTCTCCCCAGGAACTGGGCTCGCTGGTGCGCACCAGCGCGCGCCGCGGCGCGCTCGACGCCGGGACCGCGCTGCTCGTCGATCGCTCGCTGAGGTTCGGCGAGCTCACCGCGGAGGAGCTGATGACCCCGCGGGTGAAGGTCGAGACCCTCGCACTCCGGGACACCGTCGCCGACCTGATCGAGGCCGCGTCCCGGACGGGCTTCTCGCGGTTCCCGATCGTCGACGGCGACCTGGATGACACGGTCGGGGTCGTGCACATCAAGCACGCGTTCACGGTGCCCGCCGCCGGCCGCACCTCCACGCCGCTGATCACCCTCGCACAGAAGGTCCCGGTGGTGCCGTCGAGCCTCGACGGCGACGAGGTGATGGAGCGAGTCCGCGCCGACGGCATGCAGGTCGCGCTCGTGGTCGACGAGTACGGCGGCACCGCGGGCATGGTGACCATGGAGGACCTGATCGAGGAGATCGTCGGCGATGTCCGCGACGAGCACGACGAGCAGGAGATCGAGGTACAGCGCAGCGGCGACAGCTGGATCTGCTCGGGCCTGTTGCGCATCGACGAGGTCTCTCAGACCACCGGTTACTCGGCACCCGAGGGCGAGTACGACACCCTCGGCGGCCTCGTCCTGGCCCACCTGGGCCGGATCCCCGAGGTCGGCGACCAGGTGGCGCTGCCCCATCCGGACGACGACGGCCGCTCGGCGGGCGGGTGGATAGCCAGGGTCGCCGCGATGGACGGCCGCCGGATCGACCGGGTGGTACTGACCCCGGTCGCCGACCTGGCCGACCACTCGACGGAGACACTTGCCGATCACTCGGCGGAGACACTTGCCGATCACTCGGCGGAGACACTGACCGATCACTCGGCGGAGACGAAGGAGCGCGGCGATGAGTGACCTCTTCGCGGTCGCCCTGACCGTTCTCCTGTTGGCGGGCAACGCGTTCTTCGTGGCCGCCGAGTTCGCGCTGATCTCGGCGCGACGCGACCGGCTCGAGGCCCTCGAGGCCCAGGGCAAGAAGCGGGCGCGCACGGTGATCAGGGCGGGCGAGAACCTCTCGCTGATGCTGGCGGGCGCGCAGCTCGGCATCACGATCTGTTCGATCCTGCTCGGCCGGGTGGGCGAGCCCGCGATCGCGCACCTGATCGAGGCGCCGTTGGATGCCCTCGGCGTGCCTGCCGGGTTCCTGCACCCCATCGGGTTCACGCTCGCGCTCTCGCTGGTGGTGGTGCTGCACATCCTGCTCGGCGAGATGGTGCCGAAGAACATCGCCATCGCCGGGCCGGAACGCAGCGCGATGCTGCTGGTCCCCATGCACCTGGCGTTCATCCGGCTCGTCCGCCCGCTCATCGCGTTCTACAACTTCTGCGCGAACGCGTCGCTGCGGCTGATGCGGGTACAGCCGAAGAACGAGCTGGACACCACGGTGTCGGCGCTGGAGCTCGCCGAGATGATCGGCGAGTCCCGGTCCGAGGGGCTGATCGACGAGGAGGAGCACCGACGGCTGACGTTGGCGCTGCACACCGCCGACCGGACCGTCGCGGATGTGCTGATCCCGCTCGACAAGGTGCGCAGCGTGCCGTTGACCGCGAACGGGACCACGCTCGGTGCCGTCGAGGAGGCGGTGATCGAGACCGGGTACTCCCGCTATCCCGCGCGGCTGGCCGACGGAACGCTGGCCGGGTACCTGCATCTCAAGGACGTCCTCGACGAGGTCGGTGACGTCAACGCGGGTCCGGACACGGTGATCCCCCGCTCGGACGTGCGACCGTTGCCGCAGGTGCAGGTGCAGACCCCGCTCGACGAGGCGCTCGGCACGCTGCGCCGCGCGAGCAGCCATCTGGGGTCGGTGGTCGACGAGACCGGGCAGACGATCGGCATCGTCGCGCTGGAGGACCTGGTGGAGGAGTTCATCGGTACCGTGCGTGACGGCACCCACCGGATCGACGACGCGGTGCCGGGGCAACGGACGCCGTGACACAGCCGGACCTCTCGAGCGGTCCACTCGTTCTCACGCAGGACGAGTGGACCGCCCGCCGCGACGCGCACCGGGACCGGGTGGACGCCCTCATCGGGGCGCACCTGTCCCGGCAGACGCGCGGCGAGAAGCACCCGGTGATCGACTTCCTGTTCACCTACTACAGCCTGCGGCCCGCGCAGCTGCGACGCTGGCACCCCGGCCTGGGAGTGCGACTGACCGGGCCCGCGGCGCGCGAGTACTGGGACTACTCGGGGTACCACCGGTGCGGCGACGACGCCGAGGCCGATCCCCGCGTGCTGACCCAGCGCCGCTCGATGCTCGAGTTCACCGAGCGCCTGCTCGCGGGCACCACCGAGCGGCCCGCGCAGCTCGGCTGCTTCGGCCTGCACGAGTGGGCGATGGTGTACCGCGGCGGCGCAGAAGCGGTCCGGCATTCGGGTACCCCGCTGCGACTCGGGCCGGACGGCACCGACGCGGTGGTCGAGTCGATGAATCTGCGATGCACGCACTACGACGCGTTCCGGTTCTTCACCCCGGACGCGGTGGGCCGCAACGACACCCCATTGCGGCGCGAGGACCAGGCGGCGCGGGAACAGCCGGGTTGCTTGCACGCGGGCATGGATCTCTACAAGTGGTGCTACAAATTGGCGCCGCTGGTCGACTCCGACCTGCTGCTGCGGTGTTTCGAGCTGGCGATGTCCGCGCGGGAGCTCGACATGCGGGCGAGCCCGTACGACCTGAGCACACTCGGCTACGAGCCCGTGCCGATCGAGACCGCGGCGGGCCGGGCGGACTACGTGCGGGCGCAGTCGGCGCTGGCGGAGCGGGCCGCACCGCTGCGGGCAGAACTGCTCGCCCGCTGCCGGTCGTTGCTGAAACGGACCTCGTTCAGCGAGTCCAGCTGAGTTCTCCGGCCTCGATTCGCTGAGCGGTGCCTTCAAGCCAGTCGACATCGTGCCGGAGACGCGACAGCAAGTACTGCGCCTCGATCATGTGGACTTCGGGTTCGGCCGGGTCATGGGCGGCCTGTTCGAGTTCGCGGACCTCGCCTCTGATGAGTTCGACCCGCTTCTCGAGAACTGTGACGGCTTCCGCGGGCTGCAGGATCCCGAGGTACGCGAGTGCGGTGACGAAGGTGGGTCCGCCGGTCAGGTCGGCTTCGCGAAGTTGCTGCTGCACCCGCTCGGCGAGTGCAGCCACACCCGCTTCGGTCACCGCAATGGCGGCGCGGTCGTTCTCGCTCGCCGCTGTGACCCAGCCTTCTGTGGTCAGACGGTCCAGGAGTGTGTAGACGGTCGCATTGCGCACTCGGAGGTACTCATAGCGCCGCGTGAGTTCGCGGAACAGCGCGTATGCGTGGCGTGGTTGCTCGACCAGCAGGCCGAGAATGGGCAACACGAGGGGGTTGTCGAGCGCGTTCTTGGGCACCACCGAAGCCTATCCAATGGCCGTATACGGCTAGTCATATATGGTTAGCCGTATACGGCTAATGGAGGTGACATGATTTTCGGGATCTGGCCTGGCGTCGTCGCGGCAGACCTTGTCGACTTTCGACCACTCGACTGCCCACCGGAGGATCCCACTGCGACGCTGTCGGCGCTTCGAGGCCTGCAAGGTGACGCGCCCGCGTTCTATGTGCGCTGCTATCGGCACTTCGGGGTCGGTGTACCGCAGGGAACGGCGACCTCCCGAACCCCAGGCCACCCCGAGTTGTACGCGGGAGACGGGCGTCTGACCGACCTGGTCGCCTGCTACCAGAGCCCGGAGCCGGACCCGAGTGGCTTCGCCGAGTTTGTTCGCGAAGCTGTTCGAGACGTCGCCGAATGGGGCGGCGGCAAGGTGCAGGTCGGTGAGGAGCTGAACATGCCGGCACCGCAGGACGGGGGCAGCCCGGGATGCTTCGACGCCGTTGCGGCCGGCATCGCTGCCGCGTTCGAGGAACGTGAGCGACTCGGCGTCGACGTCGAGATCGGGGTGAACTCGGCCGGCATGGCCGATCCGGCCTTTTGGCGGCGGCTGGCCGCCACCGTCGGCGTAGAACACCTCGAGGCACTCGACTACATCGGCTTGGATGCTTTTCCCGATGTATTCCACCCCATCCCGCACGATCGGCTCGCCGCTTCGGTCACGTATCTACTGGAGCGTTTCCGTTCCGTCACAACAGAATTCGGGGTCCCCGAGAGCACCCCGATTCACGTCACCGAAACGGGGTGGCCGACCGGCGCCGATCGGGACGAGGCAACTCAGCGCATCGTCCTGGAGACTGTGGCCAACGCCGCTCTCCATTCGGGCGTGGGTGTCACGGCGTACGAGTTCTTCGGGCTTCGAGATGGACACAGCGACGCGGAATGGACCAGCCGTTTCGGACTCCTGCGCGACGACTACACACCCAAGCCCGCCTTTCACGCCGTCCGCGACCTCATCGCCGGCCGATCCACACCGTGATTGCGATGTGCGCGACGTGCCACCAGCTCACCGCCGCCTGACTGAGGTCCTTGCCCGCCCGATCAGCCGCCCTGCGAGGCCCACTCGATCGCGGCCTGCTCCTCGGCGAGCGCGAAGGCGCGGACCTCACAGGGGAACAGGAAACTGATCAAGTGGATGGCCTTGCCGATCCACTCGTGATCGGTGACCAGTGCGATCCGACCCCAGCTGTGGCGTGGACGGGACTCCAGCTCGGCGTCCTGCCACAGCGCACCGGCGGTGTAGCGGCTCAGGTCGTCGCCGAGCACATAGACGATGTTGACCTTCTCGTGCTGGGCGATCTTCGCGTCGATGGCCGGGTCGAGGACGTCCTTGTAGTCCTGCGCGGTCACCGTCCCGGTCGCCCGAAAACCCAGGGTGCCTGCGGGCAGGTTCTCCATGGTCTCGATCACGGATCCATGGTTTCACAGCTCGAGTCCCGGTGTGACGCAACGCGAGAGTGCCATGGGCACCGAATCGCTCGCGTCCTTCGGACGCGTGCTGCACGATCACACGGTGAAGTTCACCCGAGAAGACATCGACACCCAGGAACTCGACCGGCGCCGGGCGCTCTACGGCCCGCTCACCGCGGCGGTCCGCGACCTCGTCGACGCCACCATCCGCACCGAGGTCGACGAGGCGGTGATCCGCGAGGTCCAGGCCACCATCGTCGACGCCACCGCGAAGCTGCGCGCCACCCAGATCGACGGCGGATTCGGGATGCGGTTCACCGCCGACGGCGAGTCGATCGCCTGGGGCAACGCGGGGATCGGCCTGCGGAACGCGATCGCTCCCCCGCTGGTCATCGAGTCCGACGACGCCGGCCTGCACTGGACGGAGGTCACCCTCGGCGCCGCCTACGAGGGCCCGCCGGGGCTGGTGCACGGCGGGATCTGCGCACTGGTGATGGATCACCTGCTCGGCACCACCGCCAGTTCGATCGAGCCGCGGTTCACCGGCACCCTCACGCTGCGGTACCGGCGCGGCACCCCGCTCGGACCGCTGCGCGCCGAGGCCCACATCGATCGCAACGAGGGCCGCAAGACCATCGTGGTCGGGACCCTCTCGGACGCCATGGGCGTCACCGTCGAGGCCGAGGGGATCTTCATCGGGCCCGCCGTGCCACAGGCGTAGCAGTACCCCAGGAATACCGTCCGAATCAGTACGGTTGGACTGTTAGCCCACCAGGACAAACAGCTAGACGATTACCGCCGAGTAACATCTAGTCCGTCTACATGAGGCATTCCCAGAGAAGTGAGGCATTTCATGACTGAGCGCGTGCAGGTCGGTGGTCTTCAGGTCGCCAAGGTTCTCCACGATTTCGTGGGCACCGAGGCTCTCCCGGGTACCGGCGTAGACGCAGACGCGTTCTGGGCGGGTGCCGTCAAGGTCATCGAGGACCTCGCCCCGAAGAACAAGGCGCTGCTGGCCAAGCGCGACGACCTGCAGGCGCAGATCGATGCCTGGCACCGCGACCACTCCGGCCCGGCCTTCGACGCCGCCGAGTACAAGGCGTTCCTGCAGGAGATCGGCTACCTGCTGCCCACGCCCGCCCCGTTCAGCATCGAGACCCAGAACGTCGACGCGGAGATCGCGACGACCGCGGGCCCGCAGCTCGTGGTGCCGGTGCTCAACGCCCGGTTCGCGCTCAACGCCTCGAACGCCCGATGGGGCTCGCTGTACGACGCGCTCTACGGCACCGACGCCATCTCCGAGGCGGACGGCGCAGAGAAGGGCAAGAGCTACAACAAGGTCCGCGGCGACAAGGTGATCGCCTGGGCCCGTGAGTTCCTCGACGCCGCGGCGCCGCTCGCGGCGGGCAGCCACGCCGACTCCAAGCGCTACTGGATCGACGGCGCCGAGCTGAAGGTCGAACTGACCGACGGCACCGTCACCACGCTCGCGCAGCCGGAGAAGTACGTCGGCTACCTCGGCGAGAAGGACGCGCCCACCTCGGTCCTGCTGCGCAACAACGGACTGCACGCCGAGATCCAGATCGACGCGAGCTCCCCCATCGGCCAGACCGACGCGGCCGGGGTCAAGGACGTCGTCCTCGAGTCCGCGCTCACCACCATCATGGACTTCGAGGACTCGGTCGCGGCTGTCGACGCCGACGACAAGGTCGTCGGCTACCGCAACTGGCTGGGCCTGAACCGCGGCGACCTCGCCGAGGAGATCAGCAAGGGCGGCAAGTCCTTCACCCGCACACTCAACGACGACCGGACCTACACCGCGGCCGACGGCGGCGAGCTCACCCTGCACGGTCGTTCGCTGCTGTTCGTGCGCAACGTCGGGCACCTGATGACCAACCCCGCGATCCTCGACGCCGACGGCAACGAGGTCCCCGAGGGCATCCTCGACGCGCTCATCACCAGCCTCTGCGCGGTGCACGGCCTGACCATCAGCGAGGCCAACGGACCGCACAACAACAGCCGCACCGGCTCGGTCTACATCGTGAAGCCGAAGCAGCACGGCCCCGAAGAGGTCGCGTTCACCACCGAGCTGTTCGGTCGCGTCGAGCAGGTCCTCGGCCTGCCCGCGAACACGCTCAAGGTCGGCATCATGGACGAGGAGCGCCGCACCACGGTCAACCTGTCCGCGTGCATCAAGGAGGCCAGCGAGCGTGTGGTCTTCATCAACACCGGCTTCCTCGACCGCACCGGCGACGAGATCCACACCTCCATGGAGGCCGGCGCGATGGTGCGCAAGGCCGAGATGAAGAAGCAGAAGTGGATCGGCGCCTACGAGGACTGGAACGTCGACACCGGACTGGCCGCGGGCCTGCAGGGCAAGGCGCAGATCGGTAAGGGCATGTGGGCCATGACCGACCTGATGGCGGACATGCTCGAGCAGAAGATCGGTCACCCCCGCTCCGGCGCCAACACCGCGTGGGTCCCCTCGCCCACCGGCGCAACCCTGCACGCGACGCATTACCACCGCGTCGACGTGTTCGCCGTCCAGGACGAGCTCAAGGGCAAGCCGCGCGCGAGTGTGGACGACATCCTGACCATTCCGCTCGCCCCGAGCACCGACTGGTCGGACGCGGAGAAGAAGGAGGAGCTGGACAACAACTGCCAGTCCATCCTCGGCTACGTGGTCCGCTGGATCGACGCGGGCGTCGGGTGCTCCAAGGTGCCGGACATCCACGACGTCGCGCTCATGGAAGACCGTGCCACCCTGCGCATCTCGAGCCAGCTGCTGGCGAACTGGCTGCGCCACGGCATCGTCACCGAGGCGGACATCGTGGCCAGCCTCGAGCGGATGGCCCCGGTCGTCGACCGCCAGAACGAGGGTGACGCCACCTACGTTCCGATGGCGCCGGACTTCGACACCAACATCGCCTGGCAGGCCGCCAAGGAGCTGATCCTCGAGGGCGCGACGCAGCCGAGCGGTTACACCGAGCCGATCCTGCATCGCCGCCGGCGGGAGTACAAGGCCGCCAACGCCTGACAGGCAGCGACAGCACCGCGAAGCCGCCACCAGACCGATCCGGTCCGGTGGCGGCTTCGCCGCTTCCACGGCGCGGTCGTCCGTAGACTGCTGGGGTACCGATGAGGCGGACCTGCGTGCCGTCACCGATCGACGACAAGGCGGGCACACGTGGGGCAGCATCGCGGCGCAGAGGGCACGAGGGGTGTCAGCAGGGGCCCGGTGATCGCGGTGGGAGCAGTCATCGCTGTCGTGCTCGCCGTGGTCGGCTGGTTCCAGCTCAGGGACCGGATCTCGGACCAGGGCACCCAGGCGGCGCAGAGTTGCGTCGAGGGTCCCGCTGTCCTCGATGTGACCGCGGATCCCGACATCGCCCCGCAGATCCAGACCCTGGCAGACCGCTACGCCCAGACCGCCCCAGTCGTGCGCGACCACTGCATCACCGTCACCGTCACCCCCGCCACCTCGCAGACCGTGGTCGACGCGCTGGCGGCGAGCGCCGGGAAGGACTGGTCCGGGCCCGGACCGGCACCGGCGCTGTGGATTCCGCAGAGCACCCAGTCCGTCGCCCGACTCAGCGGGCAGACCGGACTGATCGACGGCCAGCCGAAGTCGCTCGCCACCTCGCCGGTGCTGCTGGCGGCCCCGGTCCCGCTGGCCCAGGCTCTCATCGCATCGAATGTCGGCTGGCAGGACCTCGCGCGCCTGCAGTCCGACCCGAACGGGCTGCCGGGGATCGGACTCCCCGGATGGGGCTCGCTGAAGCTGGCCCTGCCGACCGGTCCCGGCTCGGACCCCTCCACCCAGGCAGCCGAGGCCGTCGCCGCGGCGGTGTCGGGTGCGGGCGCCGGGCCGGTCACCGAGGCACAGGCCGCGTCCGCGCCGGTCGTCTCGGCACTCTCCTCGCTCGCGGTCGGCTCCGCGGCCGCGTTCCCGTCGGCTCCCGACAAGCCCGCCGCGACGGCGGATGCACTCTCGGCGCTCGGTGCACAGCAGGATCGACGGGCGGGCGCCCCGCACGCGGTGGCGGTCACCGAGCAGCAGCTCTACGCCGCCGAGCCGGGCGTGAACGCGCTCACCGCGTTCCTGCCGGCCGGGGCCACCCCGATGGCCGATCACCCCGGCGCGATCATCTCCGCCGGCTGGGTGGACGAGGCACGCAGCCGGGCGGCCGCGGAGTTCGTGGACTACCTCCGCCGTCCCGAACAGGCGACGGTGCTTCGCGACGCCGGTTTCCGGGTCGACGGCGGGTCCCCCTCGGCGGTGAGGGCGGTGCCCTTCGCACCGATCGACGCGCCACTGCAGCCTGCCACCGGGCCGGTGGTCGACACGCTGAGCCGAACGCTCTCCAATCCGGTGGTGCCCCGCAGATCGACCGTCCTGCTGGACGTCTCGGGTTCGATGAGCAACGTCGAGGGCGACGGGACGCGGCTGACGAACACGACAGCGGCACTGACCGAGCAGCTGAACCGGACACCCGACTCCACCGATCTCGGGCTGTGGATCTACTCGAAGAACCTCGACGGCGCCAAGGCATACAAGGTCGCCGTCCCGACGGGCTCGCTGACCGACACCGTCGGCACAGGAACGCGGAGGCAGGCGATCGACACCGCGCTCCACTCCCTGACCCCGGCGACGGCGACGTCCACCTACTCGGCGACCCTGGCCGCCTACGCGGATGCGGTGCGGGGATACGGCGCGGACCGCCCGAACTCGGTGCTGCTGATCACCGACGGCCCGAACGACGACACGTCGATCACGGCCCGGCAGCTGCTGGCGTCGATCCGGGAGACCACCGTGGACGGCAAGCCGGTCCGCATCGACGTCATCACGATCGGCGAGAACTCCGATGCCGACACCCTGCGTGCCCTCGCGGAGCAGACCGGGGGTTCGATGACCGCCGTCGGGTCCTCGCAGGGACCCGAGTTGCGTGCCGCGATCGGCCAGGCGCTCGGCTGACGCCGGACGAAGCCGACTACGGCGTCACGCCAACGTCAGAGGCACCAGTTGATCTCGGCGGAGCCGGGCAGCGGCACGACGAAGCAGAACTGCAACGAGCCTCCCCCGATGATGCGATCCTCGGCGGAGGCCGCCGGGGCGGCGAGGGCGGCGACTGACATCACGACGGCGGTTGCGGCGGCGGCTCTTGCGATGGTGGTGAACATTTGTCTGCACCTTCGGCTCGACAAGGGCGGCCGACGAGCCGCCCATACCAACCCCATCGTCCTCCGGGCGGGTCGCGGCACACAAGGACCCTTCGGCCTCCTCACGAGTGCGCGCGAACCGCCCGGAGTGCGATCAGCCGCTGAAGGCCTCGATCGGCGGGCACGAGCACACCAGGTTCCGGTCACCCGCCGCACCGTCGATCCGACGCACCGAGGGCCACACCTTTGCCCTGGCCTTGCCGAGCGGGAAGACCGCGAGCTCGCGCGAGTAGGGGTGGTCCCAGTCCGCCGCCAGGCAGCCCGCGGTGTGCGGCGCGCCGCGCAGCGGGTTGTCCTCCACCGGCCACTCGCCTGCGCCGACCCGGTCGATCTCGCCGCGGATGGCGATCATCGCGTCACAGAACTGGTCGATCTCGTCCAGGTTCTCGCTCTCGGTTGGCTCGACCATCAACGTGCCCGACACCGGGAAGCTCATCGTCGGCGCGTGGAAGCCGTAGTCCGCGAGACGCTTGGCGACGTCGTCGACCGTGACACCGGTTTCCTTGGTGAGCGGACGCAGGTCGAGGATGCACTCGTGCGCGACCATGCCGTTCTCACCGGTGTAGAGCACCGGGAAGTACTCGTCCAGGCGGCGTGCGATGTAGTTCGCCGATGCGATCGCCGTGAGCGAGGCGCGCCGCAGGCCGGTCGCGCCCATCATCCGGATGTACGCCCAGGTGATCGGCAGGATCGACGCGCTGCCGTACGGTGCGGCCGACACCGGGCCCGATCCGCCCAGTTCCGGCGCCATCGGGTGCCCGGGCAGGAACGGGGTCAGGTGTGAACGCACACCGATCGGGCCGACACCCGGACCGCCGCCGCCGTGCGGGATGCAGAAGGTCTTGTGCAGGTTCAGGTGGCTGACGTCACCGCCGAAGCGCCCGGGCCGGGCCAGGCCGACGAGCGCGTTCAGGTTCGCGCCGTCGACGTACACCTGTCCCCCGGCGTCGTGCACGGCCGCGCAGATGTCCGCGACCTCGTGCTCGTACACGCCGTGCGTGGACGGGTAGGTGATCATGATGGCCGCGAGCCGCTCGGCGTGGTCCGCGATCTTCGCCTTGAGGTCAGCCAGGTCGACGTCGCCGTTGGGACGGCAGGCGACCACCTCGACCCGCATGCCGACCATCACGGCGGAGGCCGCGTTGGTGCCGTGCGCGCTGGACGGGATCAGGCAGGTGTCGCGATGATCGTCGCCGCGGCTGAGGTGGTAGTTCCTGATGGCCAGCAGGCCGGCGTACTCACCCTGGCTGCCCGCGTTCGGCTGCAGGCTCACCGCGTCGTAGCCGGTGATCGCCGCCAGCCAGCCCTCCAGGTCGTGGATGATCTGCAGCATGCCCGGCGCGTCCGCCGTCGGCGCGAACGGATGCAGGCCCGAGAACGCCGGCCAGGTGATGGGCTCCATCTCCGCGGTGGCGTTGAGCTTCATCGTGCAGGATCCGAGCGGGATCATGCTCCGGTCGAGGGCGATGTCCTTGTCCGAGAGCATCCGCAGGTAGCGCAGCATCGCGGTCTCGGTGCGGTGCTTGGTGAACGCGGGGTGGGTCAGGTAGTCCGACGTGCGCACCATCTCGGCGGGCAGCGAGGACGACGACGCGTCCGCCGGGGTATAGGTCCCGACGCCGAAGGCGGCGAACACCGACTCGAGGTGGGCCTCCGTGGTCGCCTCGTCGCAGGCGACGCCGACGTGGTCGGCGTCGACGAGGCGCAGGTTGACGTTCCAGCCCTTCGCCGTCTCGACGATCTCCGCCGCCCGTCCCGGGACGCGGGCGAGCACGGTGTCGAAGAACGACTCGTGCACGATCTCGACGCCCTTCGACCGCAGGCCGGTCGCGAGGGCGACGGCGCGCCCGTTCACGCGCTGTGCGATCGCCTTGAGCCCGTCGGCACCGTGGTAGCTGGCGTACATGGCGGCGACGATGGCCAACAGCACCTGGGCGGTGCAGATGTTCGAGGTGGCCTTCTCCCGGCGGATGTGCTGCTCACGGGTCTGCAACGCGAGCCGGTACGCGGGATCACCGTCGGCGTCGGCGGACACGCCGACGAGGCGGCCCGGCAGCTGACGGGCGTGCTTGGTGTGTACCGCCAGGTACCCGGCGTGCGGTCCGCCGAAGCCCATCGGGACACCGAACCGCTGTGTGGTGCCGAAACAGGCGTCCGCCCCGAGCTCTCCGGGCGGGGTGAGCAGGGTCAGCGCCAGGAGGTCGGCGCCGATCGCGACCAGTCCGCCCCGCTCGTGGGCGGCCGCGATGAGGTCCGTGTAGTCGACGACGCGACCGGAGGCGCCGGGCAGCTGGGCGAGTACGCCGAAGAACTCGCCCTCGGGCAGGCCCTCGCTGAGATCGGCCTCCACCAGCTCGATGCCGAGTGGGATGGCGCGGGTCTCGATCACGGCCCTGGTCTGCGGGAACAGGTCGGTATCGATGACGAATCGCGGCGAACGGCTCTTGTTGGCCCGGCGCAGCAGCGTCATCGCCTCGGCTGCCGCGGTGCCCTCGTCGAGCATCGACGAATTGGCGACCTCCATGCCGGTGAGGTCGGAGACCATGGTCTGGAAGTTGAGCAGCGCCTCGAGCCTGCCCTGGCTGATCTCCGGCTGGTACGGCGTGTACGCGGTGTACCAGGCGGGATTCTCGAGCAGGTTCCGCACGAGCACGGGCGGGGTGAGGGTGTCGTAGTAGCCGAGACCGATCATCGAGGTCGCGACGGTGTTCCTGGCGGCAAGCGCGGAGAGCTCGGCCAGCGCCTCGTGCTCGGTGAGCGCGGCGGGAAGAGCGCTCAGGCCGTCGCTGATCCCGTCGGTCACGGTGTCGAGGATGCTGGCGGGAACGGCCTTCCCGGCCATCTCGTCGAGGCTACCGACACCGACGACGCTCAGAATCCGCTCGAGCTCGGCGGAGTCGGGGCCGATGTGGCGATCGACAAATGAACGAGTACTGGCGTCTGACAAGGCAACTCCCGCGGCTGAAGGATCGTAGGCGCATTCGGCTCGACCCTGTCGGGCCGGGCGGAACGTTCCTCCCCCTCTGTCGCCTGCTCGTCGCCGCGAGCGCCTGAGAGATTGAGGGCCGTTGAGTATGGCCCCTTTCCCCGTGGGCGGGTGGGTGCTCCCACCGCTTTCCAGAGACGTCGTAGCCCGCACGGTCCTCGGTGCCTGAGAGATTGACGGGGAGGTATTGCTCCTTCGGCGTCCGGATTGTGCTCCGGAACTCTCCCATGCGGCGGCGACGTACCCCGAATTCTAGGCTACGTTCGACCCCTTGTGCGCCCACGGACCCAGCCGCGGGGTGTGCCGCGCGCCACGTCGACCGCGTTGGCGCCGAATCGGGCTATCCGGCGCGGCTGGCCCGGTTCTTGCGACGCGACGCGAGCTCGTCCTCCGGGCTCAGTTCGCTCTCACCACCGTCCGCCCGCTCGGCCGGGAAGTCCGCGATCGTGCCGGTCAGCTCGCGCATCGCGCCACTGACCGCGATCCCGAATACGCCCTGACCGCCCTGCAGGAGGTCGACGACCTCTTCGGCGGAGGTGCACTCGTAGACGGTAGTGCCGTCGGAGAACAACGTGATCTTGGCCAGATCGCCCACGCCGCGCTGGCGAAGGTGGTCGACGGCGACCCGGATGTTCTGCAGCGAGATGCCGGTGTCCAGCAATCGCTTCACGATCTTGAGGACGAGGATGTCCTTGAACGAGTACAGCCGCTGACTGCCGGATCCTGCGGCCCCGCGGATCGACGGCACGACCAATGAGGTGCGCGCCCAGTAATCGAGCTGGCGGTAGGTGATGCCCGCGATCTGACACGCGCTCGGCACCCGGTAGCCCACCAAGTCGTCCGGCACCGAGTCATCGGGAAAGAGGCCCGGCTGAACATCCTCGACACCCTCGGACGGGGCGAGGCCGCGCTGAGGCTCTTGCGGATGATCTCCCACTGACTGCTCCCTCTCGCATGGAATTCCATACCGTGGATTCGACTCAGAGTACGCCTCGGGGTGAATCACATGGTGTGCGTTCGATGGATCAAAGCTATTGCGACGACTGACCAGGGTCAACGCAACACGCCGAAGTCTAAACCTCAACTTGAGGGTGAGACCGCATCGTTGCCCAGGCCACTATTTCGACGCCGTCTCTCGACAGCGGGATCACACTAACCGTCAGTTGCCTTGAAATCGTCCGGCGACACGGATTCGAGGAATTCTTTGAACTTCTCGACCTCGTCCTCGCGCTCATCGGGCATCACCAGCCCCGCCTCCGCCAGCACCGCTTCGTCCGCGTAGATCGGCACGCCCGCCCGCAGCGCGATGGCCACCGAATCGGACGGCCGAGCCGAGATCCTCAGGTCGTCGGCGAAGACCAGGTCGGCATAGAAGGTGCCCTCCTGCAGATCCACGATCCGGACCTCGCGCAGCGCGTTGCCGAGCGCCGTGATGAGCGTGATGATCAGGTCATGGGTGAGCGGCCGCGCCGGCTCCACGCCCTGTTGCTCCAGAGCGATCGCGGTGGCCTCGGTCTGGCCGATCCAGATCGGCAGGTACCGGTCCCCGTCGGCCTCACGCAGCAGCAATACCGGCTGATTCTGTGGCTGCTCGACACGAATCCCGATCACACGCATCTCGCTCATCGCGTCTGCCTCCCGTCTGATCGGCCTCACCGGCATCGACCGCACTCATCGCATGAAGCCGTACCCAAATTCTAAGCGAACCCGGCGACCCATTCGACTCTCGCCGAACAGGTGCAGGTCGTGACCACTCCGGCCGGGCGATCGTCAGCGGTCGAGGGCGCCGCGCACGGCCGCCTTGACCAGACAGGTGTGCAGAGTGAGCGACAGCGCGGCGAGTTCACGCACCATCTCCTCGGCGCGGTCACGCGCACCCGCGTCCCTGCCCTTCGCGACGGGACCGGCGATCTGGGCGACCAAACCGGCCTCCCGGTCGGCCGCGAGCTTGAACGCGCGCAGGTGCCGCACCTCGAGTCCGAACTCGGACATCGCCTTTGCCGCCCGCGCCAGGGTGACCGCGTCCTCGTCGAAGAAGCCCGCGACGCCCGGCACGATCAGCCCGCTGCGCAACAGTTCCGACAGGAATGCCTCGTCCGCGCCGGATCGCGCGATCAGGTCGGTACGGCTGATGCGGACCTCGCGATTGGCCCTGAACTCCTCGGGCGAGACCTCGCCGGGCGCGATGGCCAGGGCCCGCGGTCGTCGCGGGGCCGACTCCGTCGAGCCGACCACCGCGACGCCGCTGTCGATCGCCTCGAGCTGTTCCTTGATCACCTTCAACGGCAGGTACTGATCGCGCTGCGCGGTGAGCACGAACCGCAACCGCTCACAGTCGGCCAGCGAGAAGCGTCGGTAACCCGACGGTGTCCGCTCCGGACTGATCAGCCCCTCCGCCTCGAGGAATCGAATCTTCGAGATGGTGATGTCGGGGAAATCGGGACGTAGCCGATCCAGGACGGAGCCGATCGACATCCCGCCGTCGGTCCGCTGCCCGACCGCCGTCATCAGCTACCCGCACCCGCAGCGGAACTACCGGCGCCGCGGGGGCCGGTGAGGTACACGAGACGGAACTTTCCGATCTGCACCTCGTCACCATTGACGAGGGTGGCCGAGTCCACCGGCTCACGGTTGACGTAGGTGCCGTTGAGGCTTCCGACGTCGACCACCTGGAACTCGTTCTGATCCTGGCGGAACTCGGCGTGCCGACGGCTGACCGTGACGTCGTCGAGGAAGATGTCGCTGTCCGGGTGGCGGCCCGCCGAGGTGGTTGGCTGGTCGAGCAGGAATCGGGAGCCCGCGTTCGGGCCACGCTTGACGACGAGGAGCGCCGAACCGGCGGGCAGGCCCTCCACTCCGGAAACCTGCTCAGCGGCCTGCGGAGCAGCGGTCGTGCTGTCCAACTCGTTGAGGAAATCCGCCCGGAAAACCGACGTTGTCTCAGCCGGCGATTCTCCAAAAACCGCGTCGCTGTCGTTCTCGCTCACCGTTTCTCCTCCTGAAGTCCGATCGGTCCGGGAACCTTCCCGGACAAATCTTCTCGACACAATCACATTCCGATACGGACCTACGCCCCGACAGGCGGATGCGCTCCCTATCGACCGTACCCTGCGAATGCCTCTCACGTGGGCACTCGCAGGCCGATCCACGCGTGTCCTAGCCGCCCGCGATGGCCTGGTAGCCCGGCGCGTCCAGCATCTCGCCCAGCGCGGCGTCCAGCGTGGCCTCATCGGCCACCTCGAGATCGACCAGCCAGCCGTTTCCGTACGGCTCAGAGTTGACCAGCTCGGGGCTGGACTCCAAATCCGCGTTGGCCACAATGACTTTCGCGTTCAACGGAGCGTAGATGTCCGACACGCTCTTCGTCGACTCGACCTCACCGAGCGACTCGCCCGCGACCACGGCCTCGTCGACCGCGGGCAGCTGGACGAAGACGACGTCACCGAGCTGTGACTGCGCGAAATCGGTGATCCCGATCCGCACGGTCGTCGGCCCGGTCCGCTGCACCCATTCGTGCTCCGCGGTGTAGCGCAATTCGGCCGGGATGTTGGTTTCGCTCAAGGTGAGAAGTCCTTTCGATCGCACCGGCCCGCGAGAATACCGCGCGGTACCGGATTCAGTTTCCTGGCTGAGCGTATTGACGAGGCTTCGTCTCCCGCAAGGCGGTGATCGTGACCTGCTGAGATTGCTCGACGGCCAGCCGTCCACCGCTGCGGGCAACGGTGTCGATCACCCCGCCTGGAATGTTCAGAGCGGCCGCCAGGGTCGGCGGGTCGCCGATCGCGAGCACCTCGTACGGCGCCTCCAGGTCGGTGCCGTCGACCTTGATCTGACCAGCGGAACCGGTGACCCAGGAATCGACGCCGATCCGGACCGGCTCACCCCCCTCACCACGGATGGAGATCGCCTCGGCGCCCGCCGCCCGCAACTCCTGGATGAGATCCAAGATCACCTCGGAGCCGACGTTCGTGCCCGGGTCCGTGACCGTCAGCACCACCCCGGGGCCGGCCGCGGGCACGGCTCCCACCTGGATCGACAGCGCGGTCAGGCGCGCCCTGGCCTCGTCCAACGCGGCCTGAGAGCCGCCGCCGCTGCGCTGGAGCGTGGCGAGGGTCTCCTCGAGTCCGGCGATCTCCTGCCGCAACGAGGCCTCTCGCTGGCCGAGGTTGTCGAGGAGCACCAGCAGGTCCGCCGGGCGCGCCGAGTCCAGGGTGTCGCCCGATCCGGTGTTGCGCACCTGGGTGGCGATGGCGACCCCGAGCGCGGCCAGCAGCAACACGGCCAACAGCCCGAAGACGACCCTGGAGCGACGCGCCGAGGCGGACAGCTCGGTATGCCATTCGTGCTTGCCCTCATGCCCGTTCACGGGTGATCACGCCCCGAACAGCCGGCGCCGCAGCGCGGCAGCGTTGCCGAAGATCCGGATGCCCAGCACCACCACGATCGCGGTCGAGAGCTGCGTGCCCACCCCCAACTGGTCACCGAGCCACACGATCAGCGCCGCGACGAGCACGTTGAACACGAAGGACACGACGAAGACCTTGGCGTCGAAGATCTCGTCCAGGTAGGCGCGCAGCCCTCCGAACACGGCGTCCAGCGCCGCGACAACGGCGATCGGCAGATACGGCTGTATCGCATCCGGGACCTGCGGACGGAACACGACGCCCGCGACGATCCCCGCGATGAGCGCGAGCACCCCGTAGACGGCGTATCCGTTCTTGACTGCCTTGACCGGCTTCACTGGCCACCCACCTCGTGTGCGGTTCTGATCTCCCTGGCATTCGCGGCCGGGAGGCTGACATCTTCTTCTTCGGCGACGGTGAAGCCGACCCCGTACAGCTGCGCGACGCCCGACATCCGCAGGTACGCGTCGCTCACCACGAATCCGGTCTGCAACCTGTCCGCGGGCCCGATCGCCGAGATCGCGTACGGCGAGAACACCGGCTGATTGTCGACGAGCATCGCCCCGCCCGCCTGGCGGATGGTGGCCGAGGGGCCGATGCGGACCCCTCCGACCGCGACCGCCTCGGCTCCGCTCGACCACAACGCGTTCACCACCGACTGGATGTCCCGGTCGAGGACCACCGCTTTGGCGGGGCCTGCGCCGGGCCTGCCCCGGTCGGACAGGTCCGGACGGGCGGCCGGGTCGGTCAGCGTGACGGTGAGCCCCGCGCCGTGCACCGCGTCCAACCCGGCGGCCTGCTCCATCGTGGCCAGCCGGGCCAGTACGTCGGAACCCTCGGCGTCGCCCGCCAGCACCCTGGAGCGCAGCGCCTCGGTCTGCGCCGCCAACTCGTCCCTGGTGCCTGCGAGGCCGCCACCGCGTTCCTCCGCGGCGTGGACCTTGCCCAGGATCTCGCTGCGTACCTGGTCGGTGCCGGGCTCCCGGTCGTCCGCCTGTGCGAAGGCGATCCCGAAGACCAGTCCGAGGACGATGCCCCCGGCCACGAGCCAGCTCCCCGAATGCAGCGGGCGGTGCAGGGAATGCCCCCTCGCCCGGTCTTCTGCCGCCGCGGCGTAGCCGGGATCGAGATGGTCGTTCATCAGGGACCGGAGCAGCGAGGGCACCGGATTGCGGCGGACCTCGCCGTCGGTCACCGCGCCCGGTCCGTTCGCGGGACTTCCCGCGCGATGTTCCGCGCGGCGAGCAGGTACAGGATCGCGGTCCAGACATAGAGCCCGGTCCCCCACACCAGGAGTGCATACCCCCAGGCCCGGGCGATCGGCGCAATCGCCCAGTCGCCCTGCGCGGCGAGTACCAGCGGCAGCGCGAACATCAGCGCGAAGGTCGCGGCCTTGCCGAGGTAGAGCACCGCGGGCGGCGGCAGACCACGCCTGCGGTAGATCGGCAGGGTGAGCGCGAGGATCACGTCCCGACCGATCAGCACCGCGGCCACCCACCACGGGATCATCCCGCGGATCGCGAACGCGACCAGGGTGGAGACCACGTACAACCGGTCCACCAGCGGGTCCAGCAGCGCGCCCAGCCGCGAGCTCTGGTTCAGCAGGCGCGCGAGCTTGCCGTCGGCCCAGTCGGTGAACCCGCTGAGCATCAGGATCGCGAGCGCCCACCCGTCGGCGTGCGGGCCGAGCAGCAGATAGACGAACAGCGGGACACCGATGAGCCGGACCACGCTGAGAAGATTCGGCACGGTGACGATCCGGTCGGACATGATCGGCGCGGTCGCGACGTCCGCCACCTCGCGTGGCTGGTCTCCGCTGCCCATTCGTCCCCCGTGTCCCTCGTCCGCCAACTGCCTCGAACAGCTTTTCACATGGCGGACGGGGGTGCCGGGACGCGGGCGACCGTATCGGCGGTCAGGCTGCCCAGGTAGAGCCAGCCATCGGCCTCGCGGACACCGGTGATCGGCGCGTAACTGCCCGCGCCACCCTGCAGGCTGTGCACGACGGCACCCGAGGCGTCGAGCCCGAGCACCCAGCCACGCTGGTCCGGTTCGGGCTGCGCCCACTGCGGCAGGTTCGCGGCGACCACCCTGAGTGCCGGGTGCGGGGCCAACAGGTCCAGCAGGCGCATCCGGGGGCTGTACAGCGCCACCCAGAAGACCCCGTCGGGCGTCTGTGAGGTCAAGTTGTCGGGGAGGCCGGGCAGGTTCTCGGCCCAGATCGACACCCGTCCCGTGTCGGGGCCCGCGAGCTCGACCCGGCGGATCTGATAGGCCCCGGTCTCGGCGACCACCACGAAGGACTCGTCCGCGGCCAGTCCGACCCCGTTGGCGAACTGCAGCCCGTCCGCCAGCAGGTCGGTCTCCCCTGTCGCCGGGTCGAACCGGATCAGCCTGCCGGTGCCGCCGTGCTCGAGCACGTCGGTGCGATGCTCGGCCACGGAGAACTTCGCCGAGGAGTCGGTGAAGTAGATGGTGCCGTCCCGCCCGACGGCGGAGTTGTTGCACGCCACCAGCGGTCGCCCGAGCGCGGTGTCGGTGAGGGTCTCGATCCGACCGGCCTCGTCGACGCGTAGCACCCCGCGCTCGCAGTCGCAGATCAGGTACCTGCCGTCGTCGAGGATCTCGACACCGAGGGGTCGGCCGCCGGTGTCGGCGATCAGGGAAGCGCGGCCGGATGCGTCGAAACGCCAGACCTTGCCGTCATCGGTGCCGGTGACCAGCCGCCCCTGGTGATCGACCGCGACGTCCTCGGGTCCCTTGCTCCCCGGCATCGCCCAGCGCTCCGCACCGTCGAGCTCGACGCTGGGGGCGAACGGACCCGTGAGCGGAGGCGGGGTCGGCGGGTGCCAAGCCACGGGATCGATTCCGGTCCGGTCGAAGCTGCGCAGGGCCGAGAGCAGGATTCCCATGGCGGCCACGGTAGACGGTCACCCGGTACGCCCGCAGTGGCTTCCGGCGGCTTCTCCGGCGCGGGAAGACCTATCGGGAGGCGAAGTCCGGCTGACCGAGATCGTCGACCCGCGTCGGCCGCCCGTGCAGCACCACCTCACGGAACTGGTAGATGATCGCCGCGGTCGGCGCGAAGATCCGCGCGCCTCGGAACGGCCACTCGATCAGCGGCGCCGCGGCCCCCTCGAGAGAAAGGAACTGCGGTTCGTGATCGAGCTCGGCCAGGCTGACCTGGAAGACGTACTCCACCTCGTCGGCGTTCGGCCGAATCGGCTCGTCGAGCTCGCCCACCCAGATCACCACCGGGGTGATGACGTATCCCGACCTGGTCACGAGATCGTCGAGATGGCCGAGTACGGCCGTCGGCGGTGCCTGCACGCCGAGTTCCTCCGCCAACTCGCGTAGTGCCGCGTCCCCCGGCGACTCCCCCGGGTCGATGCCACCGCCGGGCAGCGCGAACTGGCCGGGATGCGCTCGCATGGTGCTGGGCCGAACGGTGAGCAGCAGCGAGGGCACCCCATCGGTGGTCACCACAGCCAGCGCGACCGCCGCGCAGCGATGCCCGGCGCGTTCGGCGGTGCGCGCCTCGAACGACGCGAGCGCTGCGGCGCAGGTGTCACGAGTGAGGATCGGCTCCCGGTCTGCGTCCATCCGTCGACCCTAGCCCGCCACGAGAACGAGAAAGGCGGCCCCGGATTACTCCGGAGCCGCCTTCTTCTGTCGGGCTGACAGGATTTGAACCTGCGACCACTTGACCCCCAGTCAAGTGCGCTACCAAGCTGCGCCACAGCCCGTCCACTCCCTTGCGGGCGCTCGATGAGATTACATCAGTGACAGTCGACTGAGCGAATCGGCTGCTCGTGGCCGGTTTCCTCCCTCGGAGTGCACCCCACGAACGACACTGGCAAGCCCCCGGTTTCGGGGACTTGCCAGTGTTCGGTTCGGTCTCGGCAGGCGTCAGCGCTTGCCGCGATCGCGCTTTTCGCGCACGCGCACCGAGATGCGCACCGGGCTGCCGTCGAAGTTGAACTCCTCACGCAGCCGGCGCTCGAGGAACCGGCGGTAGCCGGCCTCAAGGAAGCCGGTGGTGAAGAGCACGAACGTCGGCGGACGGGTGCCTGCCTGGGTGGCGAACATGATCCTGGGCAGGCGACCACCGCGCATCGGCGGCGGCGTCGCGGCCACGATCTCCTTGAGCCAGGTGTTCAACCGGCCCGTCGGGATCCGCTTGTCCCAGGAATCGAGCGCGGTCTCCAGCGCGGGAACGAGCTTCTGCACGGCCCGTCCGGTGTGCGCGGAGATGTTCACCCGCTGCGCCCACGGCACCCGGACCAACTCGCGGTCGATCTCCTTCTCGAGCATGTACCGACGGTCCTCGTCGACGAGGTCCCACTTGTTGAACGCCAGCACCAGCGCCCGGCCTGCGTCGGCCACCATGCTCAGCACCCGCAGGTCCTGCTCGGTGATCGGCTGCGACGCGTCGATTAGCAGGATCGACACCTCCGAGGCCTCGATCGCACCCTTGGTGCGCAGTGACGCGTAGAACTCGTGGCCGCTCGCGTGGCTGACCTTCTTGCGCAGGCCCGCGGTGTCCACGAAGCGCCACACCTTGCCGCCGAGCTCGACCAGCGAGTCCACCGGGTCGACGGTGGTGCCCGCGACGTCGTGCACGACGGACCGCTCGGAGCCGGAGAGCTTGTTGATCAGGCTGGACTTGCCGACGTTCGGCTTACCGACCAGCGACACGCGCCGCGGTCCCTGGCCGCCGGTGCCCTCCCGAGGCGTCTCCGGCAGTGCCTTGAGGACCTCGTCGAGCAGGTCGCCCGTGCCGCGGCCGTGGATCGAGCTCACCGAGTAGGGCTGGCCGAGACCGAGCGACCACAGCGCCGCGACCTCGGACTCGGTCCGCTCGTCGTCGACCTTGTTGGCCACCAACAGGACCGGCGTCTTCGAGCGCCGCAGCACCTTGGCCACGGCCTCATCCGTCGTGGTTGCGCCGACGACCGCGTCCACCACGAGCACGATCGCGTCGGCGGTCTGCATCGCGAGCTCCGCCTGCCGGGCCACGGACTGCTGCAGCCCCTTGGCGTCGGGCTCCCAGCCGCCGGTGTCCTGCACCATGAATCGGCGTCCGGCCCAGTTCGCCTCGTAGGAGACGCGGTCCCGGGTGACCCCGGGAATGTCCTGCACGACGGCCTCGCGGCGGCCGATGATGCGGTTCACGAGCGTGGACTTGCCGACGTTCGGACGACCCACGATGGCAAGGGTCGGGACGGCGACGTGGCCCTCGCCCTCCTCGCCGTCCTCGAAATCGACTAGCTCCCAGTCGGATTCCTCACTCCAGGTGCCGTCGCCTGCGATCGGGCCGCCGATGTCAAAGCTGTCGGTCACTGCACTGCTCCAGTTCTGTCACGTACCACCAGCAGCAACCTGCCGATCACGTCATCGATTCCGAGTTCGCTGGTGTCCACGATCACCGAGTCATCGGCGGGCCGGAGCGGGGACACCGCTCGGGTGGAGTCCAGATGATCGCGGCGCTCGACGTCGGCGAGCACCGCCCTGTAGTCATCGCCACGACCCTCGGCGATGTTCTGCGTGTTCCGACGCTGCGCCCGTGCCGCGGCGGAGGCGGTCAGGTACACCTTCACGTCCGCATCGGGCATCACGACGGTGCCGATGTCGCGGCCCTCGACCACGATCCGTTCCGTGCGCGCGATGAACTCACGCTGCTTGTCGACCAGGATCGTCCGCACCTCGGGCACCGCCGAGACCGCGGACACGGCCTGGGTGACCGCGCCGCCGCGGATCTCGTCGGTGACGTCCTCACCGGCGAGCAGCACCCGGTCCGAGGCCGGATCGGTGCCGATGGTCAGCTCGAGCGCCTTCGTGGCCGCGGCCACCGCAGCCGGGTCGCTCGGGTCGACCCCGGAGCGAAGCACGTGCAGCGTCGCGATCCGGTACATGGCACCGGTGTCGAGGTACTGCGCGGCGAGTCCGGTCGCGAGCCGCCTGGCGACAGTCGACTTCCCGGTACCCGACGGCCCGTCCATGGCCACCACGAGGCGCCCTGGCTCGTTCACGTCCCCCGTCGCTTCGCTCACAGTCCGACCGCCTTGTACAGCGCGCCGACCTCGCCGGGCCCGATGACCCGAAGGGTGCCGGGCCGCTGCTCGCCGAGCGTGACCGGACCGATGTCGGTGCGCACCAGCCGGACCACCGGATGGCCGACAGCCTCGAGCAGCCGACGCACGATGTGCTTGCGGCCCTCGTGCAGCACGACCTTGACCAGGGACTTGCCCTGATTGACGTCGAGCAGGGCGAACGAGTCGACCTTCGCCGGGCCGTCCTCGAGCTCGACTCCGGCCTTGAGCGTCTTGCCGAGGTTGCGATCGACCACACCGGACACGGTCGCGAGGTAGGTCTTGGACACCTCGAACGAGGGGTGCATCAGCCGGTGCGCGAGGTCTCCGTCGTTGGTCAGCAGCAACAGGCCCTCGGTGTCCGCGTCGAGCCTGCCGACGTGGAACAGTCGCTGCCCTGCGGAGACCCGCTCGGAGACGATGTCGCCGACGCAGGGCCTGCCCAGGTCATCGGACATCGTCGACTGCCAGCCGCGCGGCTTGTTCAGCGCGATGTGGACCAGGTCCTTCTTCACGACGACGCGAATGCCGTCGACCCGGACCACGGCGTTCTCGGGGTCCACCCGCAGGCCCTGCTCGACGACGATGCGGCCGTCGACCTCGACGCGTCCCTGCTCGATCAGCTCCTCTGCGGCGCGGCGCGAGGCGACGCCCGCCTGGGCGAGCACCTTCTGCAGCCGCATGCCCTCGCCTGCGGGCAGCTTCGCGGGACCCGAGCCCTCCGTGTACTGGTGGCGGGCCGGCTTGGCGTTGCTGATGGTCGGCGCGACGGACTGCACGCGCTGCGGCTTGGCCGCCTTGGGCTTGCCACGCTTGGACAGGTCCGGCCGCTGCACGCCGCCGCGGGGGTAGCCGCCGCTGCGAGGTGCCGCGCCGCGCTCGGTGCGATCCTGGCCGCCACGCGGTGCGCCGCTGCGAGGTGCCGCGCCGCGCTCGGTGCGATCCTGGCCGCCACGCGGTGCGCCGCTGCGAGGTGCCGCGCCGCGCTCGGTGCGATCCTGGCCGCCACGCGGTGCGCCGCCACGCTGGGAGCGATCCTGCGAGCCGCGGGATTCGCCGCTCCTTGGGGCCGCGCCACGCTCGGGGCGGCCGTAGGAGGCGCGAGGGGCGGCGCCGCGCTCGGGGCGATCGTAGGAGCCGCGGGATTCGCCACCACGGGCGGAATCGCGGGGTGCCGAGCCTCTCGACCCCGACCCCTTCTGGGGCGAGTCCTTGCGGCTCGAGCTCTTGTGGGCGGGATTGCTCCTGCCCCGGTCCGGTGTGCCATCACGGCGAGCGGAATTGTTCACTTGGGTGTCCTGTCACTCTTCACTATCTAAGCCGGGAACCAAATCGGGTTCGGATCCCGCCCTGCCGGCTCCCAATTTGGTGAACCGGGGGTCTGACTCCATGTCGTCACTGATGTCGTCGATGACGTCGACGTCGGGCAGCAGCGGCGCCAACGCGGGCAGGTCCGCCAGCGAGGCGAGACCGAGCCGCTCGAGGAAAAGCTCCGTCGTCGAGTACGTCGTCGCGTTGGTCTCGGAGTCCACACCGGCCTCCGAGATCAGTCCGCGGGCGAGCAGGGTTCGCATGACGCCGTCCACATTGACGCCACGAACCGCACTCACCCGAGCACGGGTCAAAGGTTGACGGTACGCAACAACTGCCAAGGTTTCCAAAGCCGCGCGTGTGAGCTTCGACCTAGCGCCGTCGAGAAGCAGCCGCTCGACGTACGGCGCGTACTGGTTTCTGGTGTAGAAACGCCAGCCGTCACCGGCGTACCTGAGATCGATCCCGCTGCGCCGTTCGGTCAGTGCTGCGGACATCCGGCGCAGCGTCGCATCTACCCGGTCGGCGGAGTCGTCGACCGCGGACGCGAGCGCCTCGTTGCTCGCGGGCGAGTCCACGACCAGCAGCAACGACTCCAGCGCCGACTCCAGCTCGTCGTCCTCGAGCCGGTCGTCCTGGTCGAGGGCGCCCTCGTCGTCGAGCCTCGGCGCCTGATCGAGCTCGCTCATCCGTAATCCTCCGCACTCACCAGCGTCTGCCCGTCCGCGTCGACGTCGCCGGTCCAGCTGACCATCAGTTCGCCGAGTGGCTCCGGCTGCTCGAACGCGACCGCCCGCTCGCGGTAGAGCTCGAGCAACGCCAGAAATCTTGCCACGATCTGCACCGTCAGGTCGCACCCGGCGATCAGGTCGCCGAACGTCGCCCAATTCCCCTGGCCGCGCTGCTTGAGCAGGTCGAGCACCATCGACGCCTGCTCCGGCACCGAGACCGTCGGGGCGTGCAGGTGATCGAGACCCACGGTCGGCACCGGCCGCGGCGCGAAGGCGGTGGCCGCGATCTCCGCGAACCGGCGGGGGTCGACTCCGAGCAGGACCTCGGGCAGCAGCCCGGCGAACTGGTCCTCCAGGGACACCGAACGCGGATAGCGCCGCAGCGCCGCCGCCTCCAGTTCGGCGAACAGCATCGCGACCTGCTTGTACGCCTTGTACTGCAGGAGCCGCGCGAACAGCAGGTCCCTGGCCTCCAGCAACGCCAGGTCCTCGGCGTCCTCGACGTCGCCGGAGGGCAACAGCCGGGCGGCCTTGAGGTCGAGCAGGGTGGCCGCGACCACGAGGAACTCGGTCGTCTGGTCGAGGCTCATCTCGCTGCCCAGCGACCTGGTGTACGCGATGAACTCGTCGGTGACCTGGTGCAGCGCCACCTCGGTGACGTCGAGCTTGCGCTGGCTGATCAGCGTCAACAGCAGGTCGAACGGCCCCTCGAAATTGCGCAGCTTCAGCCGGAAACCCGGTTCGACCGCGGTCTCCGGTGCGATCGCCTGCGGTTCCTCGATGGGTGTGTCGTCCGCCGTCCCCTCGGCGACTGGTTCCGCTTGCGGAACCTCGGCCACTCGCTCGGCCTCGTCGGTGTCCATCTACCGTCCGGACCGGTGGATCACCTCACGGGCAAGCGCCCGATAGGCCTCCGCGCCGCCCGACTTCGGTGCCCAGGTGGTGATGGGCTCGCCCGCGACACTGGTCTCGGGGAACCGCACCGTCCGGTTCACCACCGTGTCGTAGACAATATCGCCGAACACCTCGACGAGCCTGGCCATGACCTCGCGAGAGTGCAGGGTCCTGGCGTCGAACATCGTCACCACGATCCCCGACAGCGACAGCTTGGGGTTCAGGCGCTCGTGCACCTTCTCCACCGTGTCGTTGAGCAGCGCCAGCCCGCGGAGGCTGAAGTACTCGCACTCCATCGGGATGATCACGCCCTCGGCGCAGGCCAGCGCGTTGACGGTGAGCAGCCCGAGCGAGGGCTGGCAGTCGATGAGGATGTAGTCGTAGCGGTCGAGCACCGGGTACAGCACACGTCCGAGCGTCTGCTCGCGGCCCACCTCGGTGACCAGCTGGATCTCGGCGGCGGACAGGTCGATGTTGCTGGGCAGCAGGTCCAGGTTCTCCACCCGCGTGCGCATCAGCACCTCGTCGATCGAGACCCGCGGCTCGACCAGCAGGTTGTGCACCGTCAGTTCGAGGTCGTGGTGCGCGACGCCGAGGCCGGCGGACAGCGCTCCCTGCGGGTCGAGATCGACGAGCAGTACCCGTCGGCCGTACTCGGCCAGGGCTGCGCCCAGGTTGATCGTGGACGTCGTCTTGCCGACGCCACCCTTCTGGTTGCACATCGCGATGATCTGGGCGGGACCGTGATCGGTCACCGGCGTGGGATCGGGTACCTCGCGAAGAGGTCGGCCGGTTGGACCGAGGGCCTGCTCGGCGGGTGCTGCACCGTTTCCCTCGGTGCGATCGGTTTGTGGACGGGTAGGCGGTTCCGGCTTCCGGGTGTAGAAGTAGGCACCCTGACGCTCAGACTCCGCCGCTGGCGGCTGCGGTGTCACCACGGTCTGCTGCTCCCCTGTCTGTCGTCCCTGATGGACAAACGCTACCGCCTGGCGGGTGGCGTTCGGTCAACGGACACGCGGGGCACGACGATGGGCTCGATCGTGCACGGCCCTGAACAGGCACGATGAGCGATCGCGACCGCGGCCCCGGCTCATCCACCCGCGGCCTCATCGGGCGCGCCGGGCTCCCCCTGCGCGGATCGACGCGTCGCGTCGGCCAGCACCTGCGGGCCGGTGACGAGCGCCCGCCGCCACGGCGCGACACCGTCGATCTCGATCTCGATCGACAGGCTCAGGACGGTCCGGATCAGCACGATCATCCCGAGCACGGCGACATCCGTCAGCGAGGGTACGGAGGTGACGGTCTTGACGATGTCCGCCGCGACGAGCAACTCCAGACCGAGCAGGATCGCTCCGCCCAGCGACTCCCGCAGGCTCTTGAACGCGCGAGCGCCGTCGCCTGTCCGCTTCCAGGTTCGCGCCGCGAGAAAGAACGCGAAGGCGAAGCCCACCACCATCGACAGGACGCCGAGCACCTCGAACCATTCCGTCACCAGTTCGAAGAATCGGACCGTATCCATTCCCGCCCCCTTCACAACGCCCGTGGATGTGCGCCCGCCCAGACCTCGCGAAGCGCCCCGACGGTCACGAGGGTGTAGATCTGCGTCGTCGTCACCGATGCGTGGCCGAGCAGCTCCTGCACCACCCGGATGTCGGCGCCGCCGTCGAGCAGGTGGGTCGCGAACGAGTGCCGCAGCGTGTGCGGGGACACCCCTTCGGCGATCCCGATCCGATCGGCCGCGCTGCGCAGCACCTGCCACGCGCTCTGCCGGGACAGGCGCCCGCCCCGGATGTTCAGGAACACCGCGGGTCCACCGCGTATCGCATGCACAGCGCGCCCACGCACCAGGTATGCCTCGAGGGCGGCGATCGCGGGCCTGCCGATCGGCACCACCCGTTCCTTGCCGCCCTTACCGCGCAGCAACACCGCGCGGTCGACCGCGTCGATGTCGTCGATGTCCAGTCCGACCGCCTCCGAGATGCGGGCGCCCGTGGAGTAGAGGAGCTCGAGCAGTGCCCGATCGCGCAGGGCCCGCGGCTGATCGGCCGCGTCGGGGCCGCCGGTGGCCTCGAGCAACGCCAGCACCTGATCCACGGGCAGCGACTTCGGCAGCTGCTGGCCGGGCGCGTGCGGCTTGACGTCGCGCGCGACGTCCACCGCCGTGATGCCCTCCGCGGTGGCGAACTTGTGCAGCCCGCGGACCGCGATCAGCGCCCGCGCCGTCGAGCTCGGGGCCAGCGGCGGGAGCTCCGCCGCCGGATCGCCCTTGCGCAATGCGACGACGAACCCGCTGATCTCCCGTTCCCGCACCGTGGCCAGGTCATCGATCCCCCGCTCGGCAAGGTACCGCTGGTAGCGGATCAGGTCACGCCGATAGGAACTGAGGGTGTTCGCCGCCACCCCGCGTTCGACCGCGAGATGGTCGAGGTACGTCTCCACCTGGTCGGCGAGCACGCCTAAACCCCATCGATGTTCGCTTCGCGGGCTTCGCTCGGGCCGCCGTGCCTGCGCCGCGACATCGCCACCGGACGATCGAGCCAGTCCGAATCCGCCGGCCGCCCCGTCACATCCGGGCCGCCGTCGCGGGCCCTTGCGGCGGCGAGCGCGAGGATCCCGGACAGCGCCGTCGCGTTCACGATCTCCCCCGACAGCGCCCGGCCGACCGCCTCGTCGACCGGGACGCGATCGACCTCGAGGTCGGCCTCCTCGTCGGTCGGGGTCGGCTGGTGCACGTCGGTGAGCCCGGTCGCGAGGAACACCCGCACCACCTCGTCGGTGAACCCCGGCGAGACCGCGACGTCCACCAGCACCGACCACCGCTCGGCGGCGAGGCCCGTCTCCTCGGCCAGCTCGCGCCGCGCCGCGTCGACGGGGTCCTCGTCCGCCTCGTCGAGCAGCCCGGCGGGGAGTTCCCAGACTCGCCTGCCCAGCGGGTGCCGGTACTGGTTGATGAGGATCAGCCGGTCCCGCTCGTCGACGGCCACGACGGCGACAGCACCGTAGTGCTCCACCACCTCGCGGTCCGCCGCGCGGCCGCCGGGCATGGCCACCCGGTCGACCCGCAACGTGATGATGCCGCCCTCGTACACGGTTCGCGTGTCGAGGGTGTCGAACTCGTGCTCTCCCGGCCTGCTCATCGTGGACCGGTGGGTCAGCGCACGATCGGCGAGTCGACCGACTCGACGTCGTCCTCCGCGGACCCGAGAGCGTCCTCGGGGTGCACGTCCACCTCGAGCCGCTCCGCGGCCTTGTACTTGAGCGCCGCGCCGATGAACGCCGCGAACAGCGGGTGCGGCCGGGTCGGACGGCTCTTGAGCTCCGGGTGTGCCTGCGTCGCAACGAAGAACGGGTGCTTGTCGGCGGGCAGCTCGACGAACTCGACGAGGTGTCCGTCCGGCGAGGTGCCGCTGAACTTCAAGCCGCTCTTCGCGATCCGGTCCCGGTACGCGTTGTTGACCTCGTAGCGGTGCCGGTGGCGCTCGGAGACGTTCTCGGAGCCGTACGCCCGCGCGACGACCGAACCCTTCTCCAGGACCGCCGGGTAGGCACCCAGGCGCATGGTCCCGCCGAGATCGGCCTCACCCGCGACGATCTCCTCCTGATCGGCCATCGTGGAGATCACGGGATGCTTGGTTTCCGGCTCGAACTCCGCGGAGTTCGCGTCGTCGAGGCCAACCGACCGGGCGGCCTCGATGACCACGGCCTGCAGCCCGAGGCACAGGCCCAGCAGCGGGATCCCGCGGGTGCGGGCGAACCGGATGGCTCCGAGCTTGCCCTCGATGCCGCGGATACCGAATCCACCGGGGATCAGCACCGCGTCGACCTCGCCGAGCTTCTCCTGTGCGCCCGCCTCGGTCTCGCAGGCATCGGAGGGCACCCAGTCGATCTCGACCTTGGCGCGGTGCGCGAACCCGCCGGCCCGCAGCGCCTCGGTCACCGAGAGGTACGCGTCCGGCAGGTCGACGTACTTGCCGACCAGCGCGATCCGGACCGACTCGCGCGGCTCGTGCACGCGCTTGAGCAGTGCGCCCCACACGGTCCAGTCGACGTCCCGGAAGGGCAGACCCAGCTTGCGCACGACGTAGGCGTCGAGGCCCTCGCGGTGCAGCACCTTCGGGATGTCGTAGATGGACGGCGCGTCGGGCGTCGAGATGCAGGCGTCGACGTCGACGTCGCACATCAGCGCGATCTTCGACTTCAGCGGCTGCGGCACGTCGCGGTCGCAGCGCAGGATCAGCGCGTCCGGCTGGATACCGATGTTCCGCAGCGCCGCCACCGAGTGCTGGGTCGGCTTGGTCTTGAGCTCACCGGAGGGGCCGAGGTACGGCACCAGCGAGACGTGCAGGAAGAAGACGTTGTCCCGGCCGATGTCGTGCCGGACCTGTCGCGCGGCCTCCAGGAAGGGCTGCGACTCGATGTCGCCGACGGTGCCACCGATCTCGGTGATCACCACGTCCGGGCTCTGACCCTCGGCGTCCGGACCGCTCATGGCGAGGATCCGGCTCTTGATCTCGTCGGTGATGTGCGGGATCACCTGGACCGTGTCGCCCAGGTATTCACCGCGCCGCTCCTTGGCGATGACCGACGAATAGACCTGGCCGGTGGTGACATTGGCGATCCCGGACAGATCCCGGTCCAGGAAGCGCTCGTAGTGCCCGACGTCCAGATCGGTTTCCGCGCCGTCCTCGGTGACGAACACCTCACCGTGCTGGAACGGGTTCATGGTGCCCGGATCGACGTTGAGATACGGGTCCAGTTTCTGCATGGTCACCCGCAATCCGCGGGCGGTGAGCAGCTGCCCGAGGCTCGACGCCGTCAGACCCTTGCCGAGCGACGAGGCAACGCCCCCGCTGACGAAGATGTGCTTGGTGGCGGTACGCGATTGACTGCGTGAAAGTGGCAAAAGAGCTCCCGTGACGACCTTGCAGGGCTTGGCTAATGGTAGAGCTGGGGCCTGCCGACCCACGGGACTTCACGGTAACACCAACGCGCCGGTTTATCCGCATGGCACGCCGCGAACCGCTGGTCATCGCCCCGTGGGCCGGACATTTGCTGTGACCTCAGCCGACCGGAGCGCCGACTGTGATCGCCGTCGCGTTCGGCCCGGTGCCGTACCGGCCGGCCTGCCCCGCGAGCTGTTCCTGGAGACCGAGGGCGGTGGTGATGCGGCCCGCTTCCCTGTCCACGTTGTCGACGGTGGTCACACCCGACGACAGCGCCGTGTCGGACCGGACCACGGCGATCGGGCCGTTGCCCGCCGCCGCGCCCGGCCTGCCCGCCAGCACGGTGCCCGCGCCGCGGGAGTCCATCGCACCGGCGAACCGCGCGATGATCGCGCCCCGGTTGCCACCCTCGGACCCGTCCGGGGCCTTACCGGAACCGGTGAGCACGAGCGCGAGCTGGGCCGGCTTGACCGTGCCGTTGTCGTAGGCGATGAAGCCGCCGGACCGGAGCGTCTCGAGCGCGAGCGCCAGCTCCTCGGGGGTGCTCTGCGGCTGCGCGCTCTGGGCGTTCAGCAGCAGCACCGAGCCGAGCAGATCGCCCGCCAGGCTGCCCTGGTCGACCGCACCGGTCCTGAGCTGGACCCCGGCCGGGATCACGTTGGTGATGGTGGTCCGCAGCTGATCGCCGTTGGCGGCGTCGACGAACGAATCGGTCAGCGAGACCCGGCCGGTGACGGTCCCACCCGCAGCGCCGATCATCCTGGAGACGCCCTCGAGATCGCCCGGGTCGGCGTCCGGCGAGGTCACCAGGATCACCGTGCGCTGGGCGAGGGCATCGTGCACCACCCGGCCGGACACGGCGGCGTCGAACCCGTCCGCGGAGTTGAGCTGCTGTTCGAGCTGGTTGTTCGTTTCCTGCAAGGCGTTGACCTGGCCCTGCAGCTCCGACTTGTCGTCGCGGAGCCCGGACAACAGACCACCGGAGAGGGTGCCCGAACCGAGCACCACCCCGACGGCCAACGCCAGGAAGATCGCCGCTATCGAGATAGCGTGTTGACGCATAGAGATCACGTGAACAGTCCCTGCACCCACGTCGCGAAGCTGTTCCAGGTCGCGATGGCCCAGTCGAGGGCCTCACCGCCGATGTTCGAGACGACCAACGCGACGATCACCGCCGTCAGTGCGGCCAGCACGAGCAGCGCGATGGCGCCGCCCGAGACGCGGCTGCGGTACAGCGTCGCGACCGCCTTCGCGTCGACCAGCTTGGGTCCGACCTTGAGCCTGGTCATGAAGGCCGCGGGGTTGCTCTCCCGCCGGCCCCGATCGAAGAACTCGTCCAACGAGACGGTGCTGCCGACGGTGACGATCAGCGAGGCGCCGTGATGGTCCGCGAGCAGCAGGGCCAGATCCGCCGGCGCCCCGGAGGCCGGGAAGGTCATCGCACCGATCCCGAGGTCCTGGATCCGTTCGAGGCCCTTCGCGTGGCCGTCCGGGTCCGCGGGCAGGACGACCTCGGCACCGGACTTGAGGGTGGCGCTGCTGATGTCCTCCGGGTCGCCGACGATCAGATCCGGGCGGTAGCCGGCATCGGCCAACGCGTCCGCGCCCGCGCCGACGCCGATGAGGATCGGCGAGTATTCCTTGATGAACGGCTTGAGGTTCTTCAGATCGGCGACGTGGTCGGTTCCGTCGGCGACCACCACCACGTGCCGGTCCTGCAGGTCGACGTCGATGTCGGGCACCCCGACCCCGTCGATGAGCAGTGGACTCTCGGTTCTGATGAACTCGATGGTGTTGCCGGAGAAGGCCTCCAGGTGATCGACCAGTCCGGTCTTCGCCTCGATCATGAGGTCGGAGATCTCGGCCTCGCTCTGCTCGACGCCCTTGGCGAGCCTGCGCTCACCGGCGTAGACGCCGCCCTCGTTGAGGCGGACCTTGGCCCCGTCCTTGACCTTCTTGAAGACCTCGTCGCCGACGGAGTCGATCAGCGTGATCCCGTTCGCGACGATGACTTCGGGTCCGAGGTTGGGGTAGCGACCGGATATGGACGGTGACACGTTGACGACCGCGAGCACCCCGGCCTCCACCAACGCGTCGGCGGTGATCCGGTCCAGATCCAGTTCGTCGAGGACCACGATGTCGCCTGGGCCGACGCGACGCAACAGCTTCGTCGTGTCTCGGTCGACCCGGGCGATGCCGCTGATCCCCGGCAACGATTCGGTGTTTCGTGACAACAGGGACGGCATTTTCATGCCCTCGATGATGACCCCGACGAGGCCCGGACCAGCGGAGGCGCGCCGACCCGAGCTGTCAGGAGGCAAACGGAGCGGCGTCCGACGGAGCTGACAGGGGTCGACCCCGCGCCTATTCGGTGCGCGCGGCCTTCGCCGTCGCCAACAGCTCCTCGGCGTGCGCGCGACCGGTCTGGGTGTTGTCGAGACCCGCCAGCATCCGGGCCAGCTCCACCACGCGCTCCTCCTCCGTCAGGGTCCGTACCCCGCTGTCGGCGCCCTTGCGGCCGTCGACCTTGTCCACGACCAGGTGGGTGTCGGCGAACGCGGCCACCTGCGGCAGGTGCGTCACCACGATCACCTGGTGGGTACGCGCGAGGCGCGCCAGGCGCCTGCCGATCTCCACCGCGGCGCGGCCGCCGACACCGGCGTCGACCTCGTCGAAGACCATGGTCGCGCTGCCCTCGGCCCCGGCGAGCACCACCTCGAGGGCGAGCATCACGCGCGACAGTTCGCCGCCCGAGGCGCTCTTGCTGATCGGGAGGGCATGTGCCCCGCTGTGCGCGGCGAGCCGGAACTCCACCTCGTCGACCCCCGCGGACCCGGCGTGCAGCTCGCGACCGTCCACCGTCAGCGGAGCGGCGTCCTGCGCGCCCGCCACGAGCGGTTGCACGGTGACCTCCAGCCGGGCCTTGCCCATCGCGAGACCACCGAGTTCGGTGGTCACCGCCTTGCCGAGCTTGACCGCGTACTTCGTCCTGGCCTGACTCAGCGCGGTGGCCGCGCCGGCCACCGCGGCCGCACAGTCGTCCACCCGGGCCGCCAGCGACGCCAGCGCCTCGGCGGAGACGTCGATCTTGGACAACCGCTCGCGGGCCTGGTCGGCCCACTCCAGCACCCCGTCGACGTCGGCCGCGTACTTCCTGGTCAGCGTCTTGAGCTCGGCCTGACGGTTCAGCAGGGTGTCGAGCGCATCCGGATCCGACGGCAGGTCCGCCAGATAGCCGGTGAGGTCGGACGTGACGTCCGACACGACCGCGATGGCCTCGGCCAGTCGCGGGCCGAGCGCGGTCAGCGCCGGGTCGTCGGAGGACTCGATCCGGGCACGCGCCTCCCCCAGCAGGTCAAGCGCGCCGACGCCGTCGGCGCCGCCGTCGCCGCCGTCGATGCCATCGCCCTCGGCCGACCCGCCGAGCATGGCGACCTGCGCATCGGCCGCCGCAGACCGCAGCGAATCGAGGTCGCTCAGGCGCCGAACGTCGGCGACGATCGCGAGGTCCTCGCCCGGCTGGGGGGCCACCGCGGCGATCTCGTTGAGCCCGAACTCGAGCCGGTCGACCTCCTGCGCCAGCTCCCTACTGCTGCGAGTGCGCTCGGCGAGCTCGTCGCGGGCCTCGATCCACTCCGCGCGCAGGGACCGGTACTTGTCGAGTAGGGACCCGATCGGCGCGCCGCCGAACTCGTCGAGGGCCTGACGCTGCTGATCGGGGCGCTGCAGCCGGAGCTGGTCGTTCTGGCCGTGCACCGTAAGGAGCGGGCCGGTCAGCTCGGACAGTGCCCCTGCGGGCACGCTCCGTCCACCCAGGTGTGCACGGGAGCGGCCGTCGCTGCCGACGGTGCGCAGCGCGATGATCGTGCCGTCCTCGTCCCGCTCGGCGCCGGTCGACTCGAGCAACCGGTCCACCTCGGCGACCACCCGGGCCGACGCGTTTGCGGTGGAGAACCTGCCCTCCACCACGGCGCGGTCGGCGCCGAGCCGAACCCGGCCCGCGTCGGCGCGGGCACCGCTGAGCAGGTGCAGGCTGGTGACCACCATCGTCTTGCCCGCACCGGTCTCACCGGTGAGGACCGTCAGCCCCTCGTGGAACTGCGCCGCCGCCTTCGAGATGACACCGAGACCGTCGATCCGGATTTCAGCGAGCACTGGTGTTGCCCCCTTCGCCGTCGGCCCTTCGTCCCCGCCAACCCTTGACCGGGAGCTCGAACTTGCGCACCATCCGGTCCGCGAACGGTGCGGAGTCGAGCCGGATCCACTTCACCGGCTCCCGGCCCCGGACCACCTCCACCCGGCCGCCTGCCGGGAGGTTCATGGTGCGGCTGCCGTCGCAGAAGACGAGTCCGTTGTGGCCGCCGGCGAAGGTCTCGACCGCGATCAGCGATTCGGGGCTGGTCACCAGCGGCCGCGCGAACAACGCGTGCGCATTGCTCGGGATCACCAGCAGCGCCTCGAGTTCCGGCCACACCACGGGACCGCCCGCGGAGAACGCGTAGGCGGTCGAACCGGTCGGCGTCGCGACGAGCACACCGTCGCAGCCGAACGACGAGACGGGGCGGCCGTCCACCTCGAGGACAACCTCGAGCACGCCGAGCCGGGACACGTTCTCGATGCTGGCCTCGTTCAGCGCCCACCCGCGGTCGATGATCTCGTCGTCCACCCGGACGATCACGTCGAGCGTCATCCGGTGCTCGACGCGATACTCGCGCCGGACCACCATCGCGAGCGCCTCCTCGAGATGCTCCGCCTCGGTCTCGGCGAGGAACCCGATCCGGCCGAGATTGATGCCGAGCACCGGAATCGATGCGGCCCTTGCCAGTTCGGCTCCCCGCAGGAACGTGCCGTCGCCACCGAGGACCAGCACCAACTCGCAACCGACCGCGGCAGACGGACCGGGCTCGACGACGCGCAACGCGAGGTCGGGCAGGCGGAAGGAATCGTGGTCGTGCGCCGCGGTGGGATCTGTCCGGTCGGCCTCCGTCGCCAGCACCCGCAATCCGATGCCGGCCTTCTCGAAGATCTTGGCCACCCGCATCGCGGTGGCGGTGATCTCGGCCCTGCCGGTGTGGGCGACGACCAGGATCTCGCGGCTCGGCGACGGCGTCGCCGGTTCCGGGTTCACTGGGGCCCCTCCTGCACCGCTCGCTCGATGACCTCACGCACCGAATCCACCCCTGGTTCGGCCTGCTTCCTCAGCCACAAGAAGTATTCGACGTTGCCCGACGGACCGGGCAGGGGGCTGGCCACCGCCCCCAGGGTCCGGAGTCCGAGCGCGTCCGCGGCCTCGGCGACCTCGACGACGGCCTCGATCCGGAGGGCGGGATCACGCACGACGCCGCCGGAACCGACCCGGTCCTTACCGACCTCGAACTGCGGTTTCACCATCGGCACCAGGTCGGCGCCGTCGGCGGCGCAGCGGACGAACGCGGGCAGGACGAGCTTGAGCGAGATGAACGACAGGTCCGCGACCACCACCTCGACCGGTCCCCCGGTCTGCTCGGGCTCCAGCGAACGCACGTTGGTCCGGTCCACGACGGTGACGCGGTCGTCGGACTGCAGCCGCCACACCAACTGCCCGTACCCGACGTCGACGGCGACCACCTCGCGGGCGCCGCGACTGAGCAGGACATCGGTGAATCCGCCGGTGGACGCACCGGCGTCGAGGCACCGCTTGCCGTCGACGGAGAGTCCGGAGGGTTCGAACGCCTCGAGCGCGCCGAGGATCTTGTGTGCGCCGCGCGAGGCCCACGAGACCTCGTCGATCTCCTCGGTCACCAGCAGCGGGGTTCCCGCCTCGACCGCGGTCGCGGCCTTGACCGCCACGGTCCCCGCGATGAGGACCCGGCCGGCCCCGATCAGCTGGGCCGCGTGTTCTCTTGATCGGGCCAATCCCCGCCGAACCAGCTCGGCGTCGACCCGTGCGCGCCGAGCCACCTCAGATCTTGTCCACTGTGGCGAGCGCATGCACCAGGACCTCGTGCGCCTGCTCGAGGAGCTGGGCCTGTCCCGGGATCCGGCCGTGACCGTTCGCATCGTCGTCCGCAGGCCCCACCGAGTCCAGGCGCGCCAGGAGCCCGTCCACCTCGGCGTGGATGCGGTCGGGGTCGACGGTGGTCGGCGGTCCGGGAAGGTGCTGCCCGGGGCGTGGCATTGGCGTACTCATCGGGGCCAACGCTAGCCGATTCGAGGCCCGCACGCCCACACCGCGACACGGCGAAAACCCGCCCGCGGCGTCGCTCCCCGGATCAACCGACGAGGTCCGCCACAGCCGCCGCGGCGACCGGGTCCTCGGCCCGGAGGCCGTCGAACTCGGGTCCGGTCCAGGCCGCGTCCAGGACCGATCGAACGACGTCGAGCCGGTCAGCGCTGGAGCCGGCATCGCAGGACACGACCAGGTCGGAGTCCTCGCGGCGCACGCTCACCCCCGGGTGGGAGCCGATGCTCAACCGCTCGGCGGGCAGGTCGAGCTCGGCCAGCCGGGACGCCAGATAGGTGGGCCGGTACGACTCGGGCGCGCGCAGCAGGTCCGCGACGGAGCTGACGCCGCTGAGCACCAGCAGCGAGTCCACCCCGACCGCGTTCGCGCCCGCGATGTCAGTGTCGATCCGGTCGCCCACCACCAACGGTCGCTCGGAACCGCTGCGCCGGAGGGCATCGTCCATCAACGGACGGGCAGGCTTGCCCGCCACCAGTGGTTCGCGGCCGGTCGCGGCGCGCACCGCCGCCACCATCGCGCCGTTGCCCGGGCACAACCCACGTTCGGTTGGCAGCGTGGTGTCGACATTCGAGGCCACCCAGAGCGCGCCCGCGCGAATCGCCAGTGTGGCCTCCGCGAGGATCGCCCAGCCGGTCTCCGTGGAGTGCCCCTGAACGACGGCCACCGGGTTCTCGTCGAACCGCCGGACGGGCCTCAGCCCGACCAGACGAACCTCCTCGGCGAGCGCCTCGGTGCCGACGACCAGGACGGACGACCCCGGCTCGAGGCCCTCCGCGAGCAACCTCGCGGCGGATTGCGAACTCGTCACCACCTCCGATTCGGCGGTGGGAAACCCGAGTTCACGCAGGTGCTGCGCGACCGCGAGCGGGCTGCGGCTCGCGTTGTTCGTGACGTAGAACAGCCGTGCAGACCCGCCGACGAGCGCCTCCCTGGCCCCGGGAATCGCGTGTGCGCCCTGGTACACGGTTCCGTCGAGGTCCAGCAGCAGCACATCGTGCAGGTCACGCAGTGACGGCGGGGTCCCCACCGTCACTGGTCGCCGGAGAGTTCGGCCACCCGATCCTCTGCGTCCGTGTCGCCCTCGTGATCGGCGGCCGCGGAGTTGAGGAACCACTTGAGGCCGTCCTCGACGCGGCCGGCCGCCACCAGGGCGTCGGCGTACGCGTAGAACAGGCGGGCCGCGGTCGGGCCATCCTTGGCGGCATCGAGTTCCGGCGTCTGCAGGGTCACCACGGCCTGATCGAACTGGCCGAGATCCATCCGGGCGCCCGCGACCACGATGCGGAGCTCCGTCGCCTCGTCGCCGGACAGGGTCCTGGCCTCGTCGCTCCGTCCGAGCTCGATCGCCCGCTCGGGCCGGCCGAGGCCGCGTTCACAGTCGGCCATGACGGCGAGCAGACCGGGTCCGCCTGCCATCCGCCGTGCGGCACGCAGCTCGGAGAGGGCCTCGGCCCACTCACCCGCGTGATACGCGGTGATGCCCGCGGTCTCCCTGACCACCGCGACACGGCCGGCCCGCTGACGGGCCGCACGCGCGTGCGCCAATGCGAGGCGCGGGTCGTCGTCGATCAACTTGCCTGCCATCACCAAGTGACGGGCCACCGCATTGGCGTTCGACTTGTCGAGGCTCAGCAGGTCCCGACGAACGGCCGGGTCGAGCTCGCCCGCCTGAACGTCTTCGGGCAGATCCGGTTCTTCAGGTCGCGGGGCACGTCGCTCGGCGTGCGCTCCACCGTCGCGCGGGGGCGGCCCGAAGCTGCCCTCTCCGCCACGACGCCTCGGCGGACCGTCGCCGCGCCGTTCCGGCCGGCCTCCGCCGCTGCCGCCACGGGCTCCGCCGCCGGTGTTGCCGCGGGGGCCATCGCCTCTCCCGCCGCGGGGGCCGCCTGCGCCTGCGCCACGGTTGTCCCCCGACCGACTGCGGTCAGAACCGCCGCTCCCATACGAACGACGGCCTTCGTTGTTGTCCGACACAGCATCTCCTTTCAGACAACACACGCTATGCAGAAAAAACACGAAAGGGGACCCAGTATATTGGGTCCCCTTTCGGTAACGGATGTTCGGCGGTGTCCTACTCTCCCACACCCTGTCGAGTGCAGTACCATCGGCGCTGGAGGGCTTAGCTTCCGGGTTCGGAATGGGTCCGGGCGTTTCCCCTCCGCTATGGCCGCCGTAACTCTATGAAACTGTCACACATTCAATTCCCCCGCCCGAATCATCAACCCGAAGGGTGATGTTGGGGGTGAATGGTATCTGTGTGTTGTTTCAGATACCGCACAGTGGACGCGTAGCTTCTTTGTGGTAAGTCCTCGGCCTATTAGTACCAGTCACCTGCACACGTTACCGTGCTTCCAGTTCTGGC
>NZ_SUMD01000005.1 GCF_005049235.1 Rhodococcus oryzae
TCGAGGCGGAGGTCGCCTCGTTGCTGGCCGACGTCGCTGCTCTCGACGAGGTTGCCTGGTCGTGTCGGGCGGAGAATCGGTTGGCGGCGCGGAAGGTGTTGGCGGCGGGCCGGTTCTGGGAGTCGTGGATCGAGCGCGACGTCCGGTTGGGGTCGGGTGACATCGTGGACTGCGGCAATGGTGCGGTCGCGGAGTTGGCGGTGCGGATGGGCTGCTCGAAGACGGTGGCGGAATCGTATGCCTCGCTGGGCATGGACCTGCGGTTGCGGCTGCCCCTGGCCCGTGCCGCGTTCGTGGCCGGTGAGTTGGATCTGCCCCGGGTGCGGGCGATCAGCCGCGAGACGACGGGACTGAAGCCGGAGACGGTGGCGGCGTTGGAGCCGGGGATCGTGGCGGCGGCACGGCGGCTGACGCCGGGCCCACTGGCCGGTGAGATCGGCCGGCTGGTTGCGGAGTTTTCGGCGGAGGAGGCGGCCGCGCAGCGGGAAACGGCGCAGGAGTTGGGGCGCCGGATCGTCAAGCGTTCCCGCGGCAGCATCTGGACCATCGAGGTGAATGTGTCGCCGGAGGAGGCCGAGCAGGTGATGCAGCTGGTCGCGGAGTTCGCGGCCACGGTGTGTCCGCATGACAAGCGCGGTAAGCAGTGCCGGTTGGTGGATTCGGTGTTGGCGATGATGCACGGCGAGCCGTATCTGCGGTGTAGTTGCGGACGCGGTGACTGCGCGCAGGCGGGCCGGGCCGCGTTGCCGGGTCGGCGGGCGCCGCTGACGCAGATCACGATCGATGTCGCGACGCTGGTGGGGTTGTTGTCCGAGCCGGCGTATCTGCATGGGCACGGGTTGATCGATCCGGAGCTGGCGCGCAGGCTGGCGGCGGACGGAACGTGGCAGGCCCTGCTCACCGAGGCACTCAACCTGGCCGAGGAACTCGGACTGATCAGCCACGACGAGAACGAAAGCACGTCCACCAGAGCCGGTAGTGACGCTGACAAGAAGGACCGCTGCCCTGGCGACGGCACCGAGCAGGACGACAGCGGGCCCGTAGGACCGGTCGCCGACATCGCGGCGGAACCGGAAGCGGATGCGGACGCAGCTGAAGTCAAAGCGACGGCGGACAAGTCTGCCCACCCCGCGACTCACTCGCACACCGCCAGGGCGCCAGAACCTCCGCGGTTCTGCCTGCGCTCGTTCCTCGCCCGAGGCAGTCGCCGAAAAGCCGGGTATGTCCCCGAATTCGGGACACTTCCCGTGCCGCGACCCTGCATCGCATCACCCCCGCGGAACGCGCACCAGCACACGGCACCGTCGGACGGCAGTGCCTCGCCGATACCTCCCGGCCGACCGGCCCCGACCAGTATCGGGACCATCACCGACGCGATCCTCGCCACCATCGATGCCGACCCCACCCTGGCCCGAGCGCAACACCCCGACGGACACGGCGGCCTGACCGCCCCACCCGACGGCGCCCTCACCTACCGCCCCGACGCCGCCACCACCGCACTCGTCCACGCCCGCGACGGACACTGCCGATTCCCCGGCTGCACCCGCCCCGCCGCCGGGTGCCAACTCGACCACATCATCGAATACCGGGCCCACGACCCGATCACAGGTGGCTGGACCATCGTCACCAACCTGCACTGCCTCTGCCAGTTCCACCACCAACTCAAAACCCTCGGCCTCTGGACCGTCACCGCACTACCCGGCCACGCAATGCTCTGGACCTCCACCACCGGCACCACCGCCCTCACCCTCCCCACCGGCGCCCACGGCAGCCACACCCTCACCACCCCAACCCCACGCATCACCGGCCGCCGCGGCCACACCCCACCACCGCTACCTGCGACATCACCGGATCCGCCACCGTTCTGAGACCGAAAACGCGCCCGCAGCGACTGCACCACGCCGTCTGGTGCGGCATGCTGGGGCAATGGCTTCCGTGCATCGTTTCGAGGTCTGGGCACCGATCCCGCAGAAAGTGCAGCTGCATCTCGACGGGGAGCTGCATCCGATGTCGCGGGACGAAGACGGCTGGTGGCGCGCCGCTGTCCCCGCGAAACGGGACAGCCGCTACGGCTTCGTCCTGGACGACGATCCCACGGTGCTCCCCGACCCGCGTTCGCCGCGCCAACCCGACGGCGTGCACGCGCCCTCACAACTGCACGAGGTGGACCCGGACGCCTGGACTGATCGCGGCTGGACCGGTCGCAGGCTCGCGGGCAGCGTGGCCTACGAACTGCACATCGGAACCTTCACCCCCGAGGGCACCTTCGACGCCGCCATCACCCACCTCGACCACCTCGTGGACCTCGGTGTCGGGTTCGTCGAACTGATGCCGGTGAACGGGTTCAACGGCGAACACAACTGGGGCTACGACGGCGTCCTCTGGTACACCACGCACGAGCCCTATGGCGGGCCCGACGGCCTGCAGCGGTTCGTCGACGCCTGCCACCGTCGCGGACTCGGGGTGATCCTCGACGTCGTCTACAACCACCTCGGCCCGTCCGGCAACTACCTCGACCGATACGGGCCCTACCTCGCGGATACCGAGAACCCTTGGGGCGCAGCGGTCAACATCGCGGGCCCGTTCTCGGGCGAGGTACGTCGCTACATCATCGACAACGCACTGCGCTGGCTGCGTGAGTTCCACATCGACGGACTACGCCTCGACGCCGTGCACGCGCTGGTCGATCTGACCGCCACCCATCTGCTCGAAGACCTGTCCGTCGAAACCGAAACGCTGTCAACGCATCTGCGCAGGCCGCTGACCCTGATCGCCGAGAGCGATCTCAACGATCCCGCCCTCATCGCGCCCCGGTCAGCGGGCGGCCACGGCCTCGACGCGCAGTGGAACGACGACATCCACCATGCCGTTCACGCCGCGGTGTCCGGCGAACGGCAGGGGTACTACGGCGATTTCGGCTCGATCCAGTGCCTCGCCACCACCCTGCGTCAGGGTTTCTTCCACGCGGGGACCTATTCGAGCTTCCGGGGCCGTACCCACGGCCGGCCGCTCGACGTGCGGCTCACACCCGCCAGCTCGCTGCTGGCGTACACGTGTACGCACGACCAGGTGGGCAACCGCGCGACCGGTGATCGTCCGGGGCACTACCTGAACTCGGGCCAGCTGGCCGTCCGGGCGGCACTGGTGCTCGGCTCGCCGTACACGCCGATGCTGTTCATGGGCGAGGAATGGGGCGCGGGTACGCCCTTCCAGTACTTCACCTCACACCCCGAACCAGAGCTCGCCGAAGCCACCGCCACCGGTCGCAGGCGCGAGTTCGCCGAGCACGGCTGGCAGGTCGGCGCCATCCCGGACCCGCAAGACCCTCAGACGTTCCTGCAGTCGAAGCTGAACTGGGACGAGATCGCGGCGCCCGAGCACCATCGCCTTCTGGAGTGCTATCGCGCCCTGATCGCGTTGCGAGCCGCACGATCGGACCTGACCGATCCGTGGCTCGAGCACCTGATCGTCGACTACGACGAGGACGAGCGGTGGATCGTGCTGCACCGCGGCAGCATTCGGATTGCCTGCAACCTCGGTCCGGACCCGGTGACGGTCCCGGTCGGCGGCCACCCACTGTTGTGGTGGGAGCCGCCGACCCAGGATGCCACCGGGTCGGCGACCGTCGTCCCCGGACATTCCTTCGCCATCCTCGACGCGGGCAGCGCCGACTAGCGCGAGCGCATCATCCGGTACACCAGCACCGCGTTGGCGAACAGGATGATCGCGGTGGCGGCCGCCGCCACGTGCATGCCGCTGACGAAGGACAGGTGCGCGGAATCGAGCAACTGCGCTCCCACCAAGTCCGGGGCGGACTTGGCCACACTCACCGCGCCGCCGAGGGTTTCCTGAGCGGAGTGAGCGTCGTCCGTGCCGAGCGCCGACACGTCGAGCCCCTTGCGGAAGATGGCCAGCACCACGCTGCCCAGGACCGCGACACCCAGTGCGACACCGAGCTCATACGCAGTCTCGGACACCGCCGACGCCGCACCAGCGCGCTCCGGCTCCACCGAGCCGACCACCAGGTCGGAGGTCAGTGTCAGCGCGATGCCGACACCGGAGCCGGTCAGCATGAACGCGACGATGAACAGTCCCGCGCCGCCGTCGGCGTGTAGCCACAGCATCGTTGCCGCACCGATCGACGAGACCGCGAGGCCGATGCTGAGCACCACGCTCGGCTGCCAACGACGGACGAACCAGGCGGCCGCCAGCGAGAAGACGACGCTCATGGCCGTGCCCGGCAGCATCAACAGGCCCGCCTGCAACGGCGTCTTACCCAGGACCAGCTGCAGGTACTGCGACCCGAAGAACAGCACGCCGGACAGCGCGAACACCGAGAGCAGGTTCGTGACCACCGCGGTCGAGAACGCGGGACGCGCGAACAGGCTCAGGTCGAGCATCGGATCCGGGAGGGTGCGCTGCCGATGGATGAAGGCCCATCCGGCGGCCACGCCCACCGCGCCGATCGCTGCGAGGACCATGGTCGGGCCGTGCACGACCGACTCCTTGACGGCGTACACCAGCGGGATCATCGCCAGCATCGACAGACCGGCACTCACCAGGTCGAAGCGGCCCGGGTTGGGGTCCTTCGCCTCCGCGATCACCATCGGACCGACGACGATCAGCACCGCCATCACCGGGATGTTGATCAGGAACACCGAGCCCCACCAGAAGTGCTCGAGCAGCCAGCCGCCGACCAGCGGCCCCGCGGCTGCACCACCACCGGCCATCGCACCCCACACGCCGATCGCGGTGGTCCGCTGACGCGGGTTGACGAAGATGGTGCGGATCAGGCCCAGCGTCGCCGGCATCAGCGTGGCACCCGAGATGCCCTGCAGCACGCGGGCCGCGATCAGCATCTCCGGGCTCACCGACCAGGCGGCGATCATCGACGCGATGCCGAAGCCGGCGGCGCCGATCAGCAGCAGCCGACGCCTGCCGATCCGGTCGCCGAGGGTGCCCATCGTGATGAGAAGGCCGGCGAGCACGAACGAGTAGACGTCGATGATCCAGAGCAGCTGTGTGCTGCTCGGCGCGAGGTCCGCGCTGATGGACGGCATGGCGAGGTCCAGGACCGTCGCGTCCACCGAGATCAGCAGGACGGAGAAGGCGAGAACGACCAGACCGAGCCAGTCACGGGCACTCGCCCGCACCTCTGTCGGATCGAACGTCGGGCCCTTGCCCGCGATGACAGACACGATTACTCCCAAAAGTATTGATTAACGAAACTGACTGCACCGTCCAGCCGGTACAGTCGCTCACTCAGGTTAGCAGCCAACCGTCCAGCCGGTACAGTGATCCTCGTGACAGACAAGGCGGCAACTGGAACCCGCGACCGCATCCTCGACGCGCTGGAGCGCCTACTCCTCGAACGCGGCCTCTCCCAGATCACCCTCGAGGCCGTGGCCGCCGAGGCGGGCGTCTCCAAGGGCGGACTGCTCTACCATTTCCGCAGCAAAGACGCCCTGCTCGCGGGCATGGTCCGTCGCCTCGGCGAGCGCTCCGACCAGCAGCTCGCGGAGGCGGGCACCTCGGTCTCCGAGTGGTACCTGCAGACCGTGGACGCCAACACCACCAACGAGCTCGCGCTCTTCCAGTCCACGATCGCCGCGCTGCGCTCGGTGGACGGCCAGCCTGGCGAGATCCAGCAGGCCGTCATCGACATGATGCGGTCCTGGGACGAGGGCCTGCGCGCCGAGTTCGACGACCCGGTCCAGGCCGAGATCGTGCGGCTCGTCGGCGACGGCATCTACCTCGCGGCGCTCCTCGGCCTGCCCCAACCCGACCCCGAGTTGTATCGCAAGGTCGTGGACCGCCTCCTCGGCCGAGAAGGCAACGCCGAGCCTTCCTGAAGATGGCTTTCACTCACCTCTGCGCCGCGACGTCCGCCTCGCCCGACAGCGCCGGGGTGTCCCGGGTCAGGGTGCGGCCCAGGAAAAAGTCCGGCTGGCGGAGCCGCATGATCAGCATCAGCACCGCGCCCAGCAGCAGCACACCGAAGCCCATGAAGAACACCAGCCCGATGCCGCCGATCGACGCGCCGCTGCCGTTGTCCGGGTCCATGCTCTCCCCCACCGAGATCACGAACACCGTCGCCAGCATGATGCCGCCGAGGAGCGGGAACAGGAACTTGAACACGACATTCCTGGCGCTGGTGAAGAGCTCGTGCCGGAAGTACCAGACGCAGGCGAACGCCGTGATGCCGTAGTACCAGCAGATCATGATCCCCAGCGCGGCAATGGTGTCCAGCAACGCCCGCTCCGACAGCAACGAGACGACGGTGTAGAACACCGCGGTCACCACGCCCGCCACCACCGTCGCATAGGTCGGCACCAGGAAGCGCGGGTTCACCTCGGCGAGCTTGCGCGGAAACGCCCGGTACGCGCCCATCGCCAGCATCGTCCGCGCGGCAGGCAGGAACGTTGTCTGCAGGCTCGCGACCGAGGACGCGAACACGGCCAGGAACAGCATCAGGCCCGCCCAGTGGCCGAGTACCGGTTCGGCCAGCGCCCCGAACACGTTCTCGGAGTTGTCCGGATTGCCGAGACCGAGCCCCTCCTCGCCCACCCCGGCGTACATCATCACCGCGACGGCGACCAGCAGGTAGGTCACCAGGATCGACACCACGCACAGCAATCCCGCCCGGCCGGGGGTCTTCTTCGGATCCTTCGACTCCTCGCCGAGGGTGAGGCAGGTGTCCCAGCCCCAGAAGGCGAAGATCGAACCGGTGACCCCGACCACGAACGCCCCGAGGGCGAGCCCGCTGAACGGGTTGAACCAGGACGGGTCGAACGCCAGACCCGCGGGCGCCGAACCCGAGGCCACGTGCACGAACGCGGCGACGACGAAAACAAGGAGCACCACCATCTGAAAGCCGACCAGCACGAACTGGATTCGCTGACTCGTGGTGATGCCCCGACCCGAGATCCAGGTCGCCAACGCGAGGAACACGAGGGTGGTCGCGATGTTCACGGCCTTGTTGTCCGCCAGGTCCCCGATCGCCGGTGCGTCGAAGACCCGGGCCAGGAACAGGTAGAAGAACTCCACCGCGATCGCGGCCAGGTTGGACAGCACGACGATGGTCGCCATCACCATGCCCCACCCGCACATCCAGCCGACGTAGGGACCGAATGCCTTGGTGGACCAGGTGAACGACGCGCCGCAGTCGGGCGATTCCGAGTTGAGCTCGCGGTACGCGTACGCGGTGAGAAACATCGGGACGAAGCCGGCGATGAAGATGGCGGGCATCTTCAGGCCCACCGCGGCCACGATCAGGCCGATGCTCGCGGTGAGGGTGTATCCGGGTGCCACGCAGGAGATCCCGATGACCGCCCCCGAGAACGTACCGATCTTCCCCGGTGCCAGACCCTTGGCGACCAGGCCACCCGACGCGGGCCGCTCCGCTTGATCGGTCATGGTCGTCAGACCTCCTCTTTCGGCACGACGATCATCGGAACCGGGACGACCCGGAGCATCTTGGACACCGTCGATCCGAGGAACAGGTGACGCGGGTGGGCAAGACGGCTGGAACCGACCATGATCAGATCGCCGTCGCTCCATTCGAGCTTGCTCACCGCCGACTCGACGTTCGCACCGTCCGCGATCACCGAGTCGACCGTGACGTCCTCGGGCAGGCCAGATCTCGCGGACTCGAGGACCTCGGCTGCGTGCGCGATGGCCCGTTGGCGGACCGACTCCGGCGTGTCCGAGCGCCTGCGCCGGGACATGTCGAGGGCCACCAGCGACACCAGCCGCAGCGGGGCCATCGACCGCCTGCTCACCCCCACCGCCTCCCGCAACAGCAGCCCGGCGCCCGCGCGGGTGCCCACCGCGCAGGTGACGCTGCGGATCGCCTTTGCGGTCGAATGCCGCATGCCCCGCGGCGCGAGCGCCATGGGCAGGTGCGCGCAGTGCAACAGTTCGCCGGTGACCGACCCGATCGAGTGCCGCCCCAGCAGCCCGTCCCCGGAAGCCCCGATGACGATCATCTCCGCGTCGAGCTCGTCGGCGATGTCGAGCAACCCCTGGGCGAAGGACTCGTTGGAACGCAGGTGGGTCCGAACGGTGATGTCATCGGGAACGGTCGCGCGCGCCTCCACCAGCCAATCCACCGCCTGATCGGAGAGCAACTCCTCGTAGGCCGAGTCGACGGGGATCCTCGTGGGCACCGGCTCCTCGTCGGGTAGCACCAGGCAGATGTCGATCTCGGCACCGAGACTCCGGGCCAGCAGAACACCGAGCGCGAGACCGTCCGCGCCGCTGGGAGTCGCGAGATACCCCACTACCAATCGCATGTCGGCCACCAATCGTCGGTGAGCGGTCAGGAACTTCAGCAGTGCACGATCACGCCTCCCCCTCGGGATGGCCGCAGTGGTCGTCCGCGGCGGCGTGGCAGGCCTTCGCCGGCGTCGGCACCACGTCGAGCGCCGGGTTGCGGTCGAAGAAACCGACCGGCTTGAGCCAGAAGCTCACCGTGTCCGCCGGCATCACCGGCCAGTCCTCGGGCCGGGTGATGTGGTGGATCCCGAAGACGTACCAGAGCACGACATCGGTGTTCTCGATGGAGCGGTTCGCCTTGGTCCACTCGGGCAGTCCGTGGTCGACGCCACTCTGGTTGACGAATTCACCCGAGGGCCAACGCTCGTCCGGCTCGTTCGGCGTCACCCAGAGGGTGTGTCCGATCACCTGGCTGCGCTGGAAGATCGGCGACGACGGATCGAACATCGAGGGGAACGCCCCGCCGGGGACCAGCTTGTACGACGGCGCGGTGCCGAGCCCGTTGGTCGTGTTGTCGTTGACCACCTTCCAGGCCCGCTGGCTCTGCCAGTCGTAGTCCTGCTTGCCCTCGTCCTCGGTGCGCAGCGGGGTGTTGCGCTGCCGCAACGACAGCCCGTACGGATTGTCGGGGCCCATCGGGACCATCTCGGTCTCGGTGGCGTACACGGTGTTCTCGGTGCCGTCGACGTCGAGGTCCATCCGGGCGACCAGGAAATGCTGGTGGTACGGCGCATAGGTGCGCTCGTCCACGAGGGTGCCGTGCGGGTGCGCTGCCCCCTGCTCGAAGTGGCTGACCACCATGATTCCCGTTGCGCGGACCTCACATTCGATGTTTCCGTCCTGGTAGAAGCGCCAGTAGGTGAGGTACTCGTAGTTCGCCACGGTGACGTGGAAGGACACCGTGAGCCTGCGCATCCGGCGCACCTGCGCCCCGTCGTGATCTACGTGCTTCCAGAGGACCGCGTTGTCCTCCTCGTGGATACAGATCGCGTTCTTGATCGTGTACGGCTCGCCCTTGCTGTTGTGCAGCACGGCGTCGAGGTACCGGATCTCGCCGAGGCAGTCGCAGCCCAGCTCGAGTGAGGTGGTCATGAACCCGATGCCCCACTCACCGATGTCGAAGGCGGTGCGGCGGTAGTGGTCCTCGCAGTGGTCGCGATACGGCACGACCATCTCCGCGAACGAGAGCCGGTTGGCGATCGGCCGCTCGCGACCGTTGTCGTCGTAGGTGATCGCGTGCAGCGTCATTCCCTCGCGGTAGTTGAAACCCACCCGCAGCGACCAGTTCTGCCAGGTCAGCTTGTTTCCCTCGAGGGTGAAGGAGGGCCCGTCCGGCTGGGTGATCTCCAGCGGCCGCAGCGGCTCGCGGGTGCTGGCGTTCCTGATCCGCTCCGGAATGTGCCGCGGCACGTACTCCCCCATGGTCTCCGGCCGGTCCACGGAGAAGGTGTCCTCGATCTCCAGCAACTCCATGCTGTTGACGTCGATCACGCAGTGGAAGCCGTTCACCGGTCCCGCATAGGGATTCGCGCCCTCGGCGGCCTTGACCCAGGTGTCCGACCAGCCGAGCCTGCGCCCCTTGTACTTGTCGGGGATGACGGCCTCGCCGTAGGTCCAGGTGTCCATGAACACCAGGCTCATGTCCGTGATCCCCCGCTTCGCCAACGCGGCGACGACATCCGGGTGAGTGCGCAGGACCTCGTCGCACTCCTCCCACTCATCGACGGTGAAGTTGGCCTGCACCCCGGGAACATGTCGCCACGTGAGCACCGCGTCCGCGGTGAGCGAGACCAGTGCCCTGTAGGTCTTGTTCGCGGCACGCTCGAAGCACACCACGTGCGCGCGGCGGTCCGGTGCCGTCCCCGTCGCATCGAACGCGACGACATCGGCCTTCGACGGCTCGGCGAGCTCGATCGAGGCGTACCGCCAGCCCGGTCCGACCCCGTGCTCACCGGCCAGCAACCCGGCCACCGCGCGGAACTCCTCGGCCGACAGCGGGTCGAGAGGATGGAAGGCGGCCGCTGCCGGCGGCGTCGTCGATGGTTCAGCCACGGTTTCTCCCTGCCAGAGATCGGATGATGGTGTCGAGCACGTCGAGGGCCTCGCCGAGCAGTTCCTCGCCGATCACCAACGGCGGGACCAGCCGGATCACGTTGCCGTAGGTACCGCAGGTGAGCACGATGACGCCCTGCTCGAGCGCCTGTGCCGCAATGGCCTTGGTGATGTCAGGGTCCGGCTCGACGCCGCCCGGCCGGACGAACTCCATCGCCTGCATGGCCCCGCGGCCCCGTACCTCGCCGATCACGTCGACCTCGGCCGCGAGCGCCCGCAGCCGGCGCTGCGCCAGCTCCCCGATCTGCCGGGCCCGTCCGGGCAGGTCCAGCTGGCGCATCGACTCGATCGCGGCGAGCGCGGCCGCACAGGCGATCGGGTTGCCGCCGTAGGTACCGCCGAGCCCGCCGGGATGCACCGCATCGAGCAGCTCGGCCCGGCCGGTGATCGCGGCGAGGGGCAGGCCGCCCGCGATGCCCTTGGCCATCGTGATGATGTCCGGCACGATGGCCTCGTCCTCGCTGGCGAACCAGGCGCCCGTGCGGGCGAAGCCTGTCTGCACCTCGTCAGCGATGAAGACGACCCCGTTCGACCGTGCCCACTCGACCAGCGCGGGCAGGAATCCCGCTGCGGGCACGATGAATCCGCCCTCGCCCTGGATGGGTTCGATGATCATCGCCGCCACCGTGTCGGCACCGATCTGCTTCTCGATCTGGCTGATGACCCGGCGAGCCGACTCGCCGCCACCGAGTCCGGCCTCGTCGCGGAACGGGTACGACATCGGCATCCGGTAGATCTCCGGGGCGAACGGACCGAAATTCGCCTTGTAGGGCATCGCCTTCGCGGTCAACGCCATCGTCAGGTTCGTGCGTCCGTGATAGGCGTGGTCGAAGCAGACGACGGCGTTCCTGCCGGTGGCCAGCCTCGCCACCTTGACCGCGTTCTCCACCGCCTCCGCGCCGGAATTGAACAGCACCGAACGCTTGTCGTGGGTGCCGGGGGTCAGCGCGGCCAACGCCTCCGCGACCTCGATGTACCCCTCGTACGGGGTGACCATGAAACAGGTGTGCGCGAAATGCGCGGCCTGCTCGGAGACTGCCTGTGCGACCGCGGGGTTGGAGGCGCCCACGCTGTTGACCGCGATGCCGGCCCCCATGTCGATGAGCGAGTTGCCGTCCACATCGACCAGCACGCCGCCGTCGGCGTCCGCCGCGTACACGGGAACGCTCGACCCGACCCCCGCCGCCACCGCGACCCTTCGGCGCGCGGTGAGGGCCTGCGATCTCGGCCCGGGCAGCGGGGTCCGGAGGGTCCGTTCCTGCGGCAGTCGGTACCGGAGTGCGTCCATGGTGTCGGTCCTCGAGTGTGCGGGGGCGGGGGAATCGCGCTCAGTCGTGGGCACTCATGACGTGCTTGATCCGGGTGTAGTCCTCGACCCCGTAGGCCGAGAGGTCCTTGCCGTATCCGGAGTACTTGAAGCCGCCGTGGGGCATCTCCGCCACCAGCTGGATGTGGCAGTTGATCCACACCGCCCCGAAATCGAGTGCGGCGGACATCCGTTGGACCGTCCCGTGGTCTCTGGTCCACACGCTCGAGGCCAGACCGAACCGAACGTCGTTGGCGAGGTCGACAGCCTGTTGTTCGTCGGTGAAGGTCTGGACGGTCAGTACCGGCCCGAAGGTCTCCTCCTGCACGATGTCGTCGTCCTGTCGAACGCCTGTGACGACGGTCGGTTCGAGAAAGAAGCCCTGCTCCCCCAGCCGCTTTCCCCCGGTGACGATCCTCGCGTGCGCGGGCAGCGCGTCGATCTTGCGGGTCACCGCGGTGAAATGGTTGACGTTGTTGAGCGGCCCGTAGAAGGTGTCCGGGTCGGTGGGCAGCCCGGTCTTGAGGCCCGTCGCCTTGGCCACCAGCGCATCGACGAACTCGTCGTGGATCGACTCGTGCACCAACACCCTCGTGACGGCCGTGCAGTCCTGGCCCGCGTTGAAGAACGCCGCCTCCGCGATCCCACCCGCGGCCTTGTCGACGTCGACGTCCGCGAACACCACTGCCGGAGCCTTGCCGCCGAGTTCGAGGTGGGCACGCTTGACCTGCTTCGCCGCCGAGACCGCCACCGCGATACCCGCGCGGACCGACCCGGTGATCGAGACCAGACCGAGGTCGGGATGCTCGACGAGGGTCGCGCCGGTGCCGCCGTTGCCGAGCACGACGTTGAACACGCCGTCGGGCAGGATCCCCTTCGTGAGCCGGGCCAGAACCAGCGTGCTCTCGGGGGTGGTGTCGCTCGGCTTGAGCACCACCGTGTTCCCGGCGGCGACCGCGGGCCCGATCTTCCAGATCGCCATCAGGAACGGGTAGTTCCAGGGCGTGACCTGACCGACGACGCCGATCGGCTCGCGCCGGATGTACGAGGTGAACCCGTCCATGTACTCGCCCGCGGACTTGCCCTCGAGCATGCGGGCCGCGCCCGCGAAGAACCGGAGCTGATCCGCGCCGACCTTCACCTCGTCGCGCGCGATGACCGCCCTGGGCTGGCCGGTGTTGCGGCACTGAGCGTCGACGAGCTCGTCGCTGTGCGCCTCGATCGCATCGGCGAGGGCAAGCAACGCGGCCTGCCGGACGCCAGGAGTGGTCCGCCCCCACGACGTGAACGCCTCGCCGGCCGCGGCGACGGCGGCGTCGATATCGGCCTTGGTGGAGATCGGCGCCCTCGCCACCACCGTCTCGTCCACCGGATTGACCACTTCGATCGATTCCGTTGCCGTGGAGGCGACGAAGCGGCCGTTGACGTAGTTCTCGAGCAGTTCGACTGCCATGGATTCCCACACCTCCGGAGACGGTTGCGAGTTCACGAGATGGGACAAGTGTGCGCCACATCACCGTGTCCGCGCAGGCGTACCGGGCCTGGCCGGCAACGCTGTCCGCCGGCGGGTGCACTACCGGGCGATGGCGAATGTCCCCGGGTCAGCTGAGACGGGTTGCCCTCTGCCCGTTCATCTTCGGTGAGCACGCGGAGTTCCGGGCCGGCGGCGCACCCTCGCCGGCAGTTATGACAGGAGCCCGTTCGGGCATCAGATGCCGCCTCCTGAGTCCCATCACAGTAGCCGGGATTGCACTGCTCAGAGGCGGTTTCGGCAGATAACGTCGCCGGCCGCGATCGCGATCGTGGTCATCTGGAGGATGGCTATTCGGGCAGGTCGGCGGTTATCATTCGAAGCGATGTTCCGGACGGTCTTAGACCAGATCGGGGCCGTCTCCTTGGAATGAGAGGAGCCCCCAAGTGAAACTTCACAAAGGTACGACGCTCTCCGTATTGGTCATCGCGACGATGGGGATCGGCGCCGGTACTTCCTACGCCGCACCGCCACCCCCGGATGACACGACCATCACCTACCAGGCCCCCGAGAGCCCGGATCCATTGACCGGTGTGCTCGAACCCCACGAGGTGTACAGCCAGGAAGCCTACGACAACCTGGTCACGCAGTTCGAGATCGGCTGGATGGGTGGCGGAAACATCAACGCGAACATCGGGGCAGGCATCGGAGCCGTGGTCGGCTGCGTGCTGTTCCTGTTCGTTGGATGCATCCCCGGGGCCGTGATCGGCGGCGCGGCAGGCGCCATCAGCGGTTCGAGTAACGCGAACCCCGCTTTGGCACCCGCCTTCTTCGACTTCGTGCGAACCCTCCCCTGACCCGACCGTCAGCCCGACTCACGCCCTGCCTACGTGAGGTAGCGGTAGGCAGGCGAGCCGGGCTCGAGCTGCTCGACGTGCATGCCGGATCCGTGCATTCGCTCCAGGAGCGAGTCCAGGCCCGATGCCGAGCCGAGCTCGATGCCCACCAGGGCCTCACCGGTCTCGCGGTTGTTCCGCTTGACGTATTCGAAGAGGGTGATGTCGTCCTCAGGACCGAGGACCTCGTCGAGGAACCGACGCAGCGAACCCGGCTCCTGCGGGAAGTCCACAAGAAAATAATGCTTGAGCCCGAGGTGGACCAGCGAACGCTCGAGGATCTCGCCATACCGCGACACGTCGTTGTTGCCGCCTGAGATCAGGCAGACCACCGTGCTCCCCGGCTCGACCTTCACCAGTTCCAGTGCCGCCACCGACAGCGCACCCGACGGTTCGGCGATGATGCCCTCGTTCTGGTAGAGGCCCAGCAGCGCAGTACAGACCGCACCCTCGTCGGTGTGGATCATCGCGAAGGTACCTTCGCCCGGGATGCCGGAACGCGGCTGGGCCATCAGCGGCAGCGAGCCGTGCGAGACGATGCCCGCGCCCAGCGCGGCCATCACCTCGAACGGCAGGTCGCCGATCCGACGGACGGCCGTTCCGTCCACGAAGGGGTCGATCTCGGGCAGCGTCACCGGCCCGCCCGCGACGAGCGCGGCCGTCATCGATGCGGCGCCGCTCGGCTCGACGCCGACGATCGCGGTGTGCGGCGAACGCTCGTGCAGGTAGGTGGCGATTCCCGCGATCAGTCCACCGCCGCCGACCGGGACGATCACCGTGCCCGGCTGCTCGCCGAGCTGTTCGACGATCTCGGCGGCGATGGTGCCCTGACCGGCCGCTGTCCGCGGGTCGTCGAAGGGCGGCACCATCGTCGCGCCGGTCCGCGCGACATCGTCCTTGGCCGCTGCCGCGGCGGCGTCATAGGTCTTGCCGGTGGCGATCAACTCGACGAACGAGCCGCCGTGCGCCTTGATCCGGTCCCGCTTCTGCCGCGGCGTGTTCGCGGGCACGTAGATCCGGCCGCGGATCTGCATCGTCCGGCACGCGTAAGCCACGCCCTGTGCGTGGTTACCCGCGCTGGCACACACCACGCCCGACTCCCGCTCCTGCGCCGTGAGCTGGACCATCAGGTTGTAGGCGCCGCGCAGCTTGAACGACCGGACGACCTGCAGGTCCTCGCGCTTGAGGTACACCTTGGCGCCCGTGGCCGCCGAGAGCCGCTCACTGAACTGCAAAGGGGTCACCGCGACGACGTCGGAAATTCGCCTCTGGGCAGCATCGATCTCATCCGCATCGAGCGGCAGAGTGGCCATCAGGTCGGCGAGTTCCGGGGATTTCGACACCTCAATATGCTGCCACCTGCGCCCGCGGGTCGGCGACCCGACCCGGCATCTCAGCCCCGGGGGTCGAACTGGGAGGGCCTCGGGATGTTCCGCAGATTGGATTTCGCCATCTGAACGGCCTCACCGACCCCGCCGTTCATCACCATCTTCGACATCGCGAGGGCGAAGCCCTTGACCTGCCCGCCGGTGATCGTCGGCGGCAGTGACAGCGCGTTCGGATCGGTCACGAGGTCGACCAACGCAGGCCCCGGATGCGCCAGCGCCTCCCGCAGTCCGGTCTCGATGTCCCCCGGGTCCTCGATCCGCCGGGAGAAAATGCCAAGGGCGTTCGCGACGGCGGCGTAGTCGACCGAAGGCACGTCGACACCGAAATCGGGCAGCCCGTCGACCAGCATCTCGAGCTTGACCATCCCGAGGGTCGAATTGTTGAACACCACGATCTTGACGGGGATCCGGAACGACGCGACGGTGACCAGCTCGCCGAGCAGCATCGACAGCCCCCCGTCACCCGACACCGAGATCACCTGCCGATCCGGCGCGGCGAGCTGCGCTCCGATCGCGTGTGGGAGCGCGTTGGCCATCGAGCCGTGCAGCGCCGACGACAGGAAACGCCGCGACCCGTTCGGGTTCAGATAGCGCGCCGTCCACACGTTGCACATCCCGGTGTCGGCGGTGAACACCGCGTCCTCCGCCGCGAGGTCGTCGAGGATCGACGCCGCGTACTCCGGATGGATCGGCGTGCGCTGCTTGACCGGGCTGGTGTACGCCCCGACCACCTTCTCCATCAGGGTGCGGTGCCGATCGAGCGACCGTTCGAGGAACTCCCGGTCGGTCTTGCGGTGCACCAGTGGGTTCAGCGCCCGCAGCGTGCTGACCGTGTCGCCGTGCACCGCGAGATCGAGGCTCGTGCGCCTGCCGAGCTTCTCCCTGGCGACATCGATCTGAGCGGTGCGGACGTCGTCGGGCAGGAACTGGTCGTACGGGAAGTCGGTGCCCACCAGGAGCAGCAGGTCCGCCCCGTGCATCCCGTCGTGCGCGGCGCCGTAGCCGAGCAGTCCGGTCATGCCGACGTCGAACGGGTTCTCGTACTGGATCCACTCCTTGCCGCGCAGCGTGTGGCCCATCGGCGCGGCAACGGTGTCGGCGAGCGCCAGCAGCTCGTTCCTGGCCTCGCGAACTCCCGCGCCTGCGAAGATCGCGACCCGCTCGGCGTCGTTGATCGCGGCGGCGAGCGCCCGGACGTCGGCGTCGGCGGGCACGACCGCGGGTGGCCCCGTCATGACCAGCGTCGGCGGGGTGCCCGCGGCCGGATAGTCGGCGACGTCGCCGGGCACCGTGATCACCGCGACTCCCGACCGGCCGAGCGCGTGCTGCATCGCGGTGTGCACGATCCGCGGCGACTGTGCGGGGGTGCTGATCATCTCCGCGTACTGGGAGCAGTCGACGAACAGCCGGTCCGGGTGGGTCTCCTGGAAGTAGCCCGTACCGATCTGGGTGCTCGGGATGTGCGAGGCGATGGCGAGCACCGGCGCCCCCGACCTGTTCGCGTCGTACAGCCCGTTGATCAGGTGCAGGTTGCCGGGCCCGCAGGATCCCGCGCAGACAGCCAGCTCGCCGGTGATCTGCGCCTCGGCTGACGCCGCGAAGGCCGCCGCCTCCTCGTGCCGGACGTGGATCCAGTCGATTCCGCCCGAGCCCGCGCCGCCGGTGCGGCGGACCGCGTCGACGATCGGATTGAGGCTGTCACCCACGATGCCGTAGATCCGGCGGACGCCCGCCGCGACGAGCTGGGACACGATCTGGTCTGCAACGGTCTCCGCGGCCACGGCGGCCCTCCTGTTACTGAGGGGTGAGCACGAATACGGGGATCTGGCGGTCGGTCTTCTTCTGGTACTCCGCGTAGTCGGGCCAGACCGCGACGGCACGCTCCCACCACACGGCCTTCTCGTCGCCGGTCACCTCGCGGGCGATCATGTCCCGCGTGACCGGGCCGTCCTGCAGTTCGACGTGCGGATCCGCGATCACGTTGTGGTACCAGACCGGATGCTTCGGTGCGCCGCCGAGCGAGGCGACGATCGCGTACTCCCCCTCGTGCTCGACGCGCATCAGAGGCGCCTTGCGGAGCTTGCCCGATCTGGCACCCTTGGTGGTGAGCAGGACCACCGGTTTGCCCTGCATGGTGGTGCCTTTGGTTCCGCCGGAGCTCTCGTACAGCGCGGCCTGATCGGCGGACCACTTCGTCGGACTGGGCTCGTATTCTCCTGTCAGCGGCATGCAATCCAGTGAACACCTCCGGCCACCGCGGTGCAGCCCGACCGGCCGAAATCAGCATGTCGAACTCAAGTGTTCGTTGGACCGAACTTCGATCTCCCGGTAGCCTGAACTCATGACCACCGCCGACTTCGCCACCACGCCGCACCGAAGCGCGCGCGGCCGTGGCGCCTCGGTGAATCTTGCGGGTACCGAATGGCCGCTCTACAAGCTCGAGGCGCTCGCCGCGGGCCTGCTGGTGTTCGTCGCCCTGCTCGTCATCACCCAGGCGATGCAGCCCGCCGTGCTGGCGGCAGCCGCAGCCACCGTCGTCGTGTGGTGGGCGCGCCGCGTGTACTGGGTTAGCGACCGGGTCACGCGGTCCGGCCGCTAACCACCGCCACCTCGGCCGAGCGATTGCGCTCGATGCCGTCCAGCAGCACGTCGAGCCCGACGGCGAAGTTCTCGGTCGCCTCGTCCTCGAGATCCGGCGCCCGACCGCCTTCCAGGAATGCGTCCCGCTCCTCCGCGGCGGCCTCGACCCCGAGCCGCACCAGCATCGGAAAGCGCTCGGCGAAGTCAGGGGCCACCTGCTGCAGGAGGGCGGACCGCGTCGACCACCACTGCTCGTCCGACATCCCGGTCGCGACGGCCGCCCTCCGCGAATCGGCGACGGCCGCGGCGGCGCCGCGCACGAAGTGGAACAGCGCGCCGACGACGCGGCGCAGGACCCGGGCGGACAGTCCGGCCTCGAACAGGATCCGCACCAGCGCCTCGAGGACGGCCTGCTCGTCTGGCCCGAGCACCGGGCGCGCATAGGAGACCGTGAGTGTCCACGGATGCCGGATGTAGAAGGCCCACAGGTCCCTGGCCCACGATGTGACGGCCGGCCGCCAACCAGCCGCGAGGTCGTAGTGGGTCGGCAGCTCGCCGTGCGCCCGGTCGTACATCAGGTCCACCAACTCGGCCTTGCTCGGCACGTAGGTGTAGAGCGCCATCGCCGTGCGCCCCAGCCGGGCGCCGACCGCCCGCATGGACAGACCGGCCATCCCGGCCTCGTCCGCCACCTCGATCGCGGCCGCGACGATCTCGTCCACGGTGAGCGCCTGCCTCGGACCCGGCACCGACCTCGGGGCCTCTGGCGCCCGCCACAACAGCGCCATCGATCGAGCGGCATCGCCGTGACCTGCAACCACACTCATCGAACTCAACTCCTTACGGGGTAAGCAATCGCGATCATTATTGCCTTACGCCGTAAAGGGATACGGAACGGCCCGCCGAAATGCGACGTTCCCCCGGTCCGGCTCAGCCGGCCAGGCAGCCCGGTCCGAGCAATGCCTTCAGGTCACCCATCAACGCGGAGGACGGCTCCACTCGCAGGCTGTCGTCCAGCTTGAGGGTGGTGATGCGGTCGCCACTGATCAATCGCAGGTGTACGTCCGAGGTGCCCGGGTGCCGGGTCAGCACCTGCTTGAGTGCGCCGACCTTGTCCTCGGTGCACAGCCGCGTCGGCAGGCTCACCGCCACCGGCTTGGCCACCCCGACCGCGGACAGGTCCGGCACCGCGAGGTCGTTGCCGATCAGCGACATCCGATCGTCACGGATCGAGACCCTCGCCTTCACCAACACGATGGCGTCTTCCGAGATGTCCATGCCGTACACCGAGTAGGCCTGCGGGAAGAACAGCACCTCGATGCCGCCGACGAGGTCCTCGAGCTGGATGATGGCCCAGGTCAGACCATTCTTGTTCACCCGCCGGTCCACGGAGGCGATGATGCCGCCCAGAGTCACCTGGGCGCCGTCCTTGACCTCGCCCTCGAGGATCGAGGCGATCGAGGTGTCGGACTGCTGCCGGAGGATGTGCTCGACCCCGTTGAGCGGGTGCCCGGAGACATAGAGCCCCAGCATCTCCCGCTCCAACGCGAGGCGGTGCTTGGTTTCCCACTCCTCCTCCGGGACCCGGATCGCGAACACCGACGACAGCGACTCATCGGCACCGCCCGCGTCCCCGAACAGGTCGAACTGCCCGACCGCCTCGGCCTTCTTGGTGCCGAGGACCGACTCGATGGCGTCGGTGTGGATCAGGAACAGGCCCTTGCGGGGATGCTCGAGCGAGTCGAACGCCCCCGACTTGATCAGCGACTCGGTGACCTTCTTGTTGCAGGCGATCACATCGATCTTGTTGAGATAGTCGGAGAAATCGGTGAATTTCCCCTTCTCGGTGCGCGCGTTGATGATCGAGGCCACCACGTTGGCGCCGACATTGCGCACCGCGCCCATGCCGAACCGGATGTCGCTGCCTACCGAGGCGAAGTTGACCGCCGACTCGTTCACGTCCGGCGGCAGCACCGTGATGCCCATCTTCCGGCAGTCCGCCAGGTAGATCGCGGACTTGTCCTTGTCGTCGCCGACCGAGGTGAGCAGACCGGCCATGTACTCGGCCGGGTAGTTGGCCTTGAGGTACGCCGTCCAGTAGGAGACGAGGCCGTAGCCCGCGGAGTGCGACTTGTTGAACGCGTAGCCGGCGAACGGCAGCACCGTGTCCCACAGCGCCTTGATGGCGGCCTCACCGAAACCGTTGTCGAGCATGCCCTGACGGAATCCGGCGTACGCCTTCTCCAGTTCCGAGAGCTTCTTCTTACCCATCGCGCGGCGCAGCAGGTCGGCCTGGCCCAGCGAGTACCCCGCCACCTTCTGCGCCAGGTGCATGATCTGCTCCTGGTAGATGATCAGGCCGTACGTCTCCGAGAGGATGTCCTTGAGCGGCTCCTCCAGCTCCGGGTGAATCGGGCTGACCTCCTCAAGCGCGTTCTTGCGCTTGGCGTAGGAGGTGTGCGCGTTCATGCCCATCGGCCCGGGACGATAAAGCGCGAGGGCAGCGACGATGTCGCCGAAGCCGGTCGGCTGCATCAGCTTCAGCAGCTCGCGCATGCCGCCGCCGTCGAGCTGGAAGACGCCGAGGGTGTCCCCGCGCGAGAGCAGCTCGAAGGTCGCCGGGTCGTCCATCGGGATGGTGTCCAGGTCGAGGTCGATGCCCCGGTTCGCCTTGATGTTCTCGAGCGCGTCACCGATGACCGTCAGGTTCCGCAGACCCAGGAAGTCCATCTTGAGCAGGCCGATGTCCTCACACGACGGGTAGTCCCAGCCCGTGATGATCGCGCCGTCCTGCGCGCGCTTCCACACGGGGATCGCGTCGGTGAGCGGCTCGGACGACATGATCACCGCGCAGGCGTGCACGCCCGCGTTGCGGATCAGGCCCTCCAGTCCCTTGGCGGTCTGATAGATCTTCGCGACATCCGGGTTGGAGTCGATCAGCGCGCGGACCTCGACGGCCTCCTTGTAGCGCTCGTGCTCCGGGTCGGTGATGCCCGAGACCGAGATGTCCTTGGCCATGATCGGCGGCGGCAGCGCCTTGGTGATCTGATCGGCGATCGCGAAGCCCGGCTGGCCGAACTGGACTCGGGCCGAGTCCTTGATCGCGGCCTTCGTCTTGATGGTGCCGAAGGTGATCACCTGGGCGACGCGGTCGCTGCCCCACTTCTCGGTGGCGTAGCGGACCATCTCACCGCGGCGGCGATCATCGAAGTCGATATCGATATCGGGCATCGAGACGCGCTCGGGGTTGAGGAACCGCTCGAACAGCAGCCCGTACGGGATCGGGTCGATGTTGGTGATGCCCATCGCGTAGGCGACGAGCGAGCCGGCCGCACTGCCACGGCCGGGGCCGACCCGGATGCCGACCTCCTTGGCATGGTTGATCAGGTCGCCGACCACCAGGAAGTAGGCAGGGAAGCCCATCTCGTTGATGACGTCGATCTCGTAATCGGCGCGAGCCAGATACTCCTGCGGCGGGCCGCCGGGGAAGCGGCGGTCCAGTCCGGTCAGCACCTCCTTCCGCAGCCAGCTAGCCTGGGTTTCACCCTCGGGCACCGGGAAGATCGGCATCCGGTCGCGGTGCTGCCAGACATCGTCGTAGGGCTGGATGCGCTCGGCGATCAGCAGAGTCGAGTCGCAGGCGCCCGGGACCTCGTCGTCCCAGATCGCCCGCATCTCCTCGGCCGACTTGAGGTAGTAGCCGTCACCGTCGAACTTGAACCGGGTGGGATCGCTGAGCGTCTTGCCGGTCTGGATGCAGAGCAGCGCCTCGTGGTTCTCGGCGGCGTCCTTGGTGACGTAGTGGCAGTCGTTGGTCGCGAGCGGCGGGATGCCCAGCTGACGGCCGATGTCGAGCAGCCCCTCACGCACGCGGCGCTCGATGGACAGGCCGTGGTCCATCAGCTCGAGGAAGAAATTGTCCTTGCCCCAGATCTCCTGCCACTTCGCAGCGGCCTCGAGGGCCTCGCGGTCGTGGCCGAGACGCAGCCGGGTCTGTACCTCGCCGGAGGGGCAACCGGTGGTCGCGATGATCCCCTCGTGGTGCTCGGCGATGATCTCCTCGTCCATCCGGGCCCATTTGCCGAGCTGGCCCTCGATCGAGGCGCGGGAGGAGAGCTTGAACAGGTTCCGCACGCCGGTCGCGTTCTCCGCGAGCATGGTCATGTGGGTGTAGGCGCCGCTACCGGAGACGTCGTCGGACTTCTGGCTCCGGTCACCCCACAGCACGCGCTTGGTGTTGAAGCGGGACTCAGGGGCGATGTACGCCTCGATCCCGATGATCGGGGTGATGTCGTGCTTCTTGGCCTCGTTGTAGAACTCGCTCGCTCCGAACATGTTGCCGTGGTCGGTCATCCCCACCGCGGTCATGCCCAGCCGCTGAGCTTCCTTGAACATCGGACCGACCTTGGCCGCACCGTCGAGCATCGAGTACTCAGTGTGATTGTGCAGATGCACGAACGAGTCAGCCACGCGCGCCTCTCTAGCTCTCGAAGGACTGGAGCGCCCCGATGTTTTCAGCGACCTGAGTGTAGGCGCTGGGGCCGACAGCTTCGGTCACCCGCGCCGGGACGGAGCGCGGCGGACGGTGTGTTGGTCACGACCCCTCACCTGGATCGGAGATACTGGCGCCCGGCGCGCCCGACCACCACCGAGGAGAGCCTGTGACCATCGACACCCAGAGCGAATCGCCCTCCCCGAGCGCCCGACCGCGCTCGCGATGGAGGCGACGGATCCTCTGGGTCGTCGGCATCCTCGTCGCGCTCGTCCTGGCCGCGGTCCTCGCCTTCGCGCTCAGCCCGTGGCCCGGCGCCATGGTCGTCCGCTTCGTCTTCGACCGCGGCGCGGCGAGCACCACCAGCGCCCTCGAGAAGCACGCCCCGCAGGGCATCGCCTCGATCACCGATCAGCAGTACCGGGACGGCGACTCCGACGCCCTCCTCGACGTCTACTTCCCCGAGACGGCCACCGAGTCGCTGCCGACCGTGATCTGGACCCACGGCGGCGCCTGGATCTCCGGCAACAAGTCGCACTACGCGGCGTACTACCAGCTGCTGGCGGAGCGCGGGTTCACCGTCGTCTCCCTCGACTACTCGCTCGGGCCCGAGCGCACCTACCCGACCCCCGTGCACCAGCTCAACGACGCACACGCCTATGTCGTCGCGAACGCCGAGCGGCTGCACGTCGATCCGAGCCGCATCGTGCTCGCGGGAGATTCGGCAGGCGCGCAACTCTCCAGCCAGCTGGCCGTCCTCGTCACCGACCCCGAGTACGCGCACGAGCTCGACATCACCCCGGCGCTGCGCCCCGAGCAGCTGCGCGGTGTCGTGCTGAACTGCGGGATCTACGACGTCGAGAAGATGACGGGCGGGTCGGGCATCGTCGGCTGGGGCGCGGACCAATCACTCTGGGCGTACACCGGCACCCGCGATTTCGAGGACTCGACGGCGATCGGCCAGATGTCGACGATGCGCCACGTCACCGACCGGTTCCCACCCACCTACATCAGCGGCGGCAACGGCGATCCGCTGACCGACGAGCAGTCCAAGCCGCTGGCGGCCGAGCTCGGCGGGCTCGGCATCGAGGTCACCACTGTCTTCTATCCCGAGGACCACGAGCCCGCGCTTCCGCACGAGTACCAGTTCGATCTGGACAACGAGGACGGCACGCGGGCGCTGGAGCGGACCGTCGAGTTCCTGAAGGCGCACACCGCGCCGTAGCCCCCGGCCGAGCTGCCAGACTGTCCGTGCGGCCACCGTCGGGGTGACGCCGTACACCGGAAGGAACCATGATGACCGAGGTCGGCGACATTTCGACTGCGCAGCGCACCCGCGGGCGATGGAAGCGGCTCGCGTTGTTCGGGCTCGCCGTCCCTGCGGTGACGGCGGCGGCAGGCGTCCTCGTCGCCCGGGTCACCCCGCGACCCTTCACGAGGGCGGTGCGCTGGGGCTTCGAGTGGGACGCGGCGCGCGTCACCGCGGCGCTCGGCGCGCACGAGCCCGCCGGGGTCGCGCGAGTCACGGACCAGCAGTACCGGGAAGGCGACCCCGACGCCCACCTCGACGTCTACTTCCCCGAGTCGGCGGCGGGCCCGCTGCCGACGGTGATCTGGACCCACGGCGGCGGCTGGATCTCCTGCCACAAGACCGACTTCGCGCCCTACTACCGGCTGCTCGCGGCCGCGGGCTTCACCGTGGTCTCGCTCGACTACTCGCTCGGCCCCGACCAGACCTACCCCACCCCGGTGCACCAGCTGAACGACGCGCACGCCTACCTGGTCGCGAACGCCGAACGGCTGCACGTGGATCCGCAACGGATCGTCTTGGCGGGCGACTCCGCCGGGGCCCAGCTCTCGAGCCAGCTCGCGGCCCTGATCACCAACCCCGACTACGCCCGCGAGGTCGGCGTCACCCCCGCGCTGCGCCCCGACCAGCTTCGCGGCGTGGTGCTCAACTGCGGCGTCTTCGACGTGAGGAAGGTCGTCGGCCTGCCCGGAATCCTCGGTTGGGCCATGGACCAGTTGGTCTGGTCCTCCCTCGGCACCAAGGACTTCGACGATTCGGCCGCGGTGGCGCAGATGTCCACGATCCTTCACGTGACCGGGCAGTTCCCGCCCACCTACATCAGCGGGGGCAACGCCGACCCGCTCACCGACAGCCAGTCGGTGCCGCTCGCCGAGCAGCTGCGCGGGCTCGACGTGGACGTGACGACCGTCTTCTACCCGGCCGACCACAAGCCGGCGCTCGGGCACGAATACCAGTTCAAGCTCGACAACGAGGACGGCCGGTTGGCGCTGGAGCGGACCATCGAGTTCCTGCGCAAGCACACCGAGCAGGACTGACCGGCCGGGCAGTTCTCACCGGGCTGGCACGTCGCCGTCGTCCGGGCCGGGGGCAACGGTGGAAGTCTGCTCGGGCAGCAGCGGGGTGACCGCGAACCGTCCGTACGCGGCGTCCGCGGGCAGCGCCTCCACCGCCCGGACGCCCGGCCGTGCCGCCAGGGCGCGGAGCTGCGCGAGGTCGCCGCGCACGGTCATCCCGACCACGCAGGCGCACCCGTCCGCGAGGCGCCCGGCCGACACCGCATCGATGCGGGCCTGCCGATCCCACTCCCCCGCCGAGCCCTGCAAACGGCCGGCCGCGACCAGCGGAGAGCGGCGCACCGCCGCCTCGTCCGCGGGCACGTCCACGACGATCAGCGGAGTCTGCACCCGATCGATCGGCACCCGGAACAGCACCTGGGAGATCCGGACGCCGTCGGCGAGGCGGTACGCCTGGTCGACGGTCGCCGCGGGGCCGAGCGAGACCAATGCCCAGTGCTGATCGGTGTCGGAGCCGCCGACCGAGTCGGCCGCTCGGTCGAGATACTCGCTGACCGCCTCGCCGCCGTCGGGACCGAGCCGGTCGGTCGCGATCGACACCGGCCGCGGCGGGTTGGCGAGGCCGAGCACCACGACCAGCGCCGCCAGGGCGAGAGCGCAGCAGACCGCCACGACCGCCCCGGCCCGGTCACGCACTCCTGAGGACCTCGAGGGCGTACTGGAGATCCTTCGGGTAGTCGCTGGTGATCTCCATCCAGCGGCCGTCCGCGGGGTGCGCGAACCCGAGCGCGCGGGCGTGCAGCCACTGCCGTTCCAGGCCGAGCCGCTCCGCGAGGCGGGGGTCGGCGCCGTAGGTCAGGTCGCCGCAGCAGGGGTGCCGGAGCGCGGCGAAGTGCACCCGGATCTGGTGCGTGCGCCCGGTCTCCAGGTGGATGTCGAGCAGGCTTGCCGCCTGGAACGCCTCCACCGTGTCGTAGTGGGTGACGCTGGGCTTGCCGTCCGAGGTGACCGCGAACTTCCAGTCGTTGCTGCGGTGCCGTCCGATCGGGGCGTCGATCGTGCCGCTGCTCGGGTCGGGGTGGCCCTGCACCAGCGCGTGGTACCGCTTGTCGATGGTGCGCTGCTTGAACGCGCGCTTGAGCAGGGTGTACGCGCGCTCACTCGTCGCGACCACCATCACGCCGGACGTACCGACGTCGAGCCGGTGCACGATGCCCTGCCGCTCGTGAGCACCGGAAGTCGAGATGCGGAAGCCCGCCGCGGCGAGCCCGCCGATGACCGTCGGTCCGGTCCAGCCGACACTCGCGTGTGCGGCGACGCCGACCGGCTTGTCCACCACCACGACATCGTCGTCGGAGTACAGGATCTCCATGCCCTCGACCGGCTGCGCCTCCACCGTCAGCGGCCGCGCGGGTTCGGGCAGCTCGACCTCGAGCCAGGCACCGGCAGGCAGCCGGTCCGACTTGCCGACCGCGGTGCCGTCGAGCAGGACCGCGCCCTCCTCGGTGAGCACGGCGACCGCGGTCCGCGACAGGCCGAGCAGCCGGGCCAGGCCCGCATCGACGCGCATGCCCTCGAGCCCGTCGGGTACGGGCATCGACCGTGTCTCCCTCATGCGCCCGCCGCCTTGCCTGCATCGAGGTCGGAGTCGGCGGTGGCGTCGGAGTCGGCGCCCGCCCGGGTGCCGTCGGGTTCGAACCCGAACAGGGTGAGCGCGACCAGCAGGATCGCGCCGCAGACGATGGCCGAGTCGGCGACATTGAACACCGGCCACCAGCCGACCGACACGAAGTCGACGACGTGGCCCTGCAGCGGGCCGGGGGCCCGGAAGATCCGGTCGATCAGGTTGCCGAGCGCACCGCCGAGCACCAGGCCGAGGCCGAGCGCCCACCACGGGGACCGGAGGGTCCGGCCGATCTTGATGACGCCGATCACCACGCCGATCGCGACCAGGGTCAGCACCCAGGTCATCCCGGTGGCCATCGAGAAGGCGGCGCCGGGGTTGCGGACCAGGGTCAGCGTCACCACGTCACCGATCAGCTCGATCGGCTCGCCGGGCTTGATGTGCCGCACCGCGAGGATCTTGGTGACCAGGTCCAGTCCCAGGATCAGTGCCGCGATCGAGACCAGCATCGGCATCCTCAGCGGCGCCTGCGCGGCGACCACCGCGGTTCCACCTCCCGTTGCCTCGCTCGCCCCGGCGCCGGGGTTCTCCGCATTTTCCGCTTCACTCACCCCGCCATCATCCCTTACGGTGGCACGCCGGGCCCCACCACACCCAACCGTGGCTAACCTGGTCGGGTGCCTGTGTTCTCTCCTCGGTCCGCCCTCCCGGCAACGGCGACGGCCCGGACCGCTCTGGTCGCCGCAACCCTTGCCCTCACCTCCCTCGTCTCCGCGTGCGGATCCGGCGGTGACGCCGCCCCCACCGATGTCGCCACCGCGTCCGCCACCGAGGTCACCGTCCCGGTCTCGGCGGTGACGGCCACGATCCTCGATCCGGGCGCAGAGCCGCGTCAGCGGGTCACCGTGCACCCGCCGATCGGTTCCGAGCAGCACGCCACGCTGACGACCGGTTCGCAGGTCTATCAGCAGATCGACGATCAGCCCCAGCAGGACTTCTCGACCCCGGAGCTGCGCACCCCGCTCTCCGCGACCGTGCGCGGCGAGCAGTCCGATCCGGCGATCCAGGTGGACCTGACACTCGGCTCGATCGGCACCCCGGATCCGCGGCTGTCCGACGCCCTGAGGGAGTCGGAGGGGTCGGGCGCGGGCTTCACCGTCCAGCCGACCGGGGCCATCACCTCGCTCCGGATCGCCCCCGACCCCGAGTCGAGGGATATCGCCCGCTCCGCCGTCGAGCAGGCCTTCTACCAGTCCGTCTATCGCACGGTGTCCTTCCCGGACGCGGAGATCGGGATCGGCGCGGTCTGGACCCTCCGTCAGCAGGTCATGAGCGGGATCGCGCTCGACCAGGTGACGACGGCGACCCTGCGGGAGCGGGACGGGGACCGGCTCACGGTCGACGTCACGGTGACGCAGACGCCCGAGTCGCCGGTGTGGGACCTGCCGGACAAGTCGAGCAGGCTCAACATCGACACGTACGTCATGACGGGGACCGGCACCATGGTCGTCGACCTGAATCAGCCGCTGCCCGTCGGCGGGGACGTCACCGTCGGCGGTCACCAGAGCTACCGCGACCCGAACGGCACCACGACGCTTCGGCAGACGATCACCAACCGCGTGCAGTGGGCGGGTTGATGCGCGGCACGCGCGTCCTGGCCTGCGCGGCGGCCGCGCTTCCCCTGCTCGCGGGGTGCGGCGGATCCGGCGGCGAGGAGGCATCCTCGTCGTTGCCGCCGCTGCCCGCTCAGGTGACCGCCTCCGCAACGGCGGGCGCAGGCCCGATCACCGACCCGGCCCGGCTGAAAGCCGCCCTGCTCACCACCGCCGATCTGCCTGCCGGTTTTGCGCCCCTTGCGGATCCGGTGCAGGACCTGGGTCTGCCGCCGGCTCCGGAGTACGACGCCGCCGACCGGTCGAGCACCGATCCGCAGGCGTGTGCGGCCGTCCTGCGGGAGGTGGCCGACCAGGTGCCCGGGTCGACGGCGCGTGCCGTGGCGCGGTACGGCGGGCCGGACTTCACCAGCGTCGACATCGACGCCGCGAGTTACCCCGACGGTGGCGCCGCCGGCGCGCTGGCCCGCGTCCAGGAGACCCTCTCCGGGTGTACCGAGTACCGGGGCACGGACGCCGACGGTTTCGAGGTCCAGTACCGCGTCGGCGGCCTCGAGCAGCCCGCCGTGGGTGACGCCTCGGTCGCGGTCCGGCTGCTGACGTCCAGCGACGGGGTCACGATGACCTCGGACGTGATCATCGCTCAGGTCGGCTCGACCCTCGTGCAGCTGGTGGCCTCCGGCCAGCAGCCGATCGGCCAGGACCTGCTCGCGCGGCTGGCACGCACCGCAGCGGACCGGGTCGGCGCCGCCGCTCCCATGTGAAACGCCGAATGCCGGCACCCCTTGCGGGACACCGGCATTCGGTCGGGTTCTAGCTGAGAATCAGACGCAGGCAGGCGAGGTGAGGTTCGCCAGCTTGACGATGTTGCAGGCGTACTCCTTCGACAGCTTCCACTGGCCGTTCTCGACCACGAAGCCGGCGGTGCCGGCGCTGACCTGGCCGCCGATGTCCATGTTGACGGTGGCGGTGAGGGTGCCGTCGCCGTTGTCGAGGATCGGGTCGACGACGGTGACGGTGGCGTTGGACTGCTTGGCGGCCGCGGCCACGGCGTCGAACAGGCCCGGGTCCGACTCGCCGTCCTGGACGAGGGTGACCTTCTCGGCGGCCGGGGTGGCCGGGTCGAGGCCCTTGACCAGCATCGCGTTCAGCTCGACCGCGGAGGGCGCGGGCGGGTAGTCGAGGCTGCTGTCGGCAGCAGTGGTGGTGGCCTTGGCCGTCGAGGTCGTCTCGGCCGTGTTGGTGTCGTCACCACAGGCGGCGAGCGAGAGGGCGGCCGCCACGGCGACACCGGCGATGAGGGTCTTGCGGAGCATCAATGCTTTTCCTTTTCTCGGGTGAACATGTTCTCGGTGCTCGTTGGTGCTCAGAGCGATTCAGGGGTTGCGTCCACTATGACATCCACCGAAGTCTGTCTGTGACAGTAGTGAACACCATAAAAATAAGGCGATCCTTAACGAAGGCTCGCCTCGGGGTCCGCGCGGGCAAGTCCGTCGTCGTCCTCGGCAAAGGTACGCGCGAGGCCCGGCCCGGTCGAGCGGGTCTCGAAACGGACCGTGACCACGCCATGTCCGCAGCCCTGCACCCATCCGTGACCGAACTCACTATGCGCGACGTCCTGACCGGGGCGCCAGCGAGCCGCGTCCGCGACCACCGGGATCACCGGCGCGGACATCAGCTCCGGCCGCTCCTCTTCTGTGATGAGCATCACATCGCCCTGGTCCAGGTCGGGGAACAGTGAGCCCTGCCGAACGGAGGTGAGTCCCCCGAGCGAGACCCCGACCAGTCGCACCGGGCCGAGCTCGAGCGGATCGATCACCTGCCGCTGCGCGGTGGCCACCAGGGTCTGCAGGTCCGCCGTGGCGTACGGCAGGGTGGCGGACCGGGTGACGATGCTCATGTCGGACTTCTTCAGCTTCAACACCACGGTCCTGGCCGCTCGGCCGTCGCCGAGCAGCCGGGCGTGCGCGGCGGCACCGGTGCGTTCGACCGCCGCACGCAGCTGGTCCAGGGTCACCAGGTCGGCGGCGAAGGTGGTCTCGGCGCTCACCTGCTTCGCATCGGCCCGCTCGGCCACCGGACGGTCGTCGATCCCCTGCGCCAGGCGATGCAGGCTCGGCCCCAGCGTGGCGCCGAGCACCGAGACGATCTCGGTCGAGGAGGTGGCGGCCAGCCCGCCGATGGTCTCGATCCCGAGCCTGCGCAGCTTCTCGTCCGCGACCGGGCCGATCCCCCACAGCTTTCGGACGGGCAGGGCCTCGAACAGCCCGCGCTGCTCGGCCGGGGTGACCACCCGGACGCCATCCGGTTTCGCGAGCCCGGAGGCGATCTTCGCGATCTGCTTGCCCGACCCGGCACCGATCGACGCCACCAGACCGGTCCGCTCCCGGATCAGCGCACGTAACTCCTCCGCAAACACCAGGACCGCCTCCGCATCGGCCCCGGCCAGCTCCGGAGGCTCACCGAAGGCCTCGTCCATGGAGATCATCTCGAGCACCGGCATCCGGGTGCGCAGGGCGTCGAAGACCGTCTTGCTCAGCATCGAGTAGAGGCCGCCGCGCGGCGGCAGCACCACAGCGCCCGCGCCGACCATGCGCCTGGCCTGGTGCATCGGCATCGCCGACCGCGCCCCGTAGGCGCGCGCCTCGTAGCTGGCACCCGCGACCACCCCGCGCCCGCCCAGCCCGCCGACGAGCACCGGGCGCCCACGCAGCGTCGGCCGGGTGAGCTGCTCGACGGAGGCGAAGAACGCGTCCATGTCGAGGTGCAGCACCCAGCGGCGCGAGGTGGTCGGCCCGGTCATCGTGGTGCGAGCGTCATCGCGATCGGGGCTTCTTCTTCCTCGGCTGGGGCAGCGCATCGGCGGTGCGCCGGATGAACTCGTGCAGCCAGTCGGTGTCGGCCAGTCGCTCCGGCGGGATCGCCAGGTAGTCCTTCGCACCCGGATACGGCGGGGCCAGGCTCACCTCGTCGAGGTACTCCTCCGCCGCCTCGCTCGGTTTGACGAAGACGGTGTCGTCACAGATCAGCGCGACGATCTTCTCGTCGCAGTACAACCCGTACTCGCCGAACATCGCGCGGGCGCGCACGTCCAGGGGCTCGAGCTGCCCGAGGACGTGCGCGACCGTCTCCTTGCTGGTGCTCATAGGTGGGAAGCTACGCCGGTACCCCGACAACGGGGCACCGACACTCCTCACGCCTTGGTGATCACGACCCGGGCGCCCTCGCCCAGGTCGACGGCACCGGGACCGCTGGCCTCGCCGAGCTCGAGGCTGGTCGCGAGGATCTCCCCCGCGATCAGCTCACGGTGCCTGGCGGCCCAGTCGAGCCGGTCCTCGGGCACCTGCAGCGTGACGACGATCCGGTCCGAGACCTCCAGGCCTGCCGCGCGGCGGGCGTCCTGCAGCTCGCGGATGCGGTCCTTCGCCCAGCCCTCGGCCTCCAGCTCCTCGGTGACCGCAGAGTCGAGGACCACCAGGCCCGCGTTCTCCGGCAGGGCCGCGGTGGACTCCGGCTCGGCTGCGACCAGGCGCTGGGTGTACTCGGACGGCAGCAGAGCGATACCAGCAGGAGCGGAGCCTGCGGAGCGACCCGGGTCCTCAGCAGGAGCGGAGCCTGCGGAGCGACCCGGCCACACAGTGACGACCCCGTCGACCTCCGACCAATCCCCCGCCTTGACCGCCTTGATGACCGTCTGCACGTCCTTGCCGAGACGCGGGCCCGCGGCCCGCGCGTTGACCACGAGCTCGAACTTGCCGTGGACGTCCACGTCCTCGGTCAGGTCCACCTTCTTGACGTTGACCTCATCGGCGATGATGCCGAGGAACGGGCGCAGCCGCTCCGCGTCCTCGGCCGCAACGGTCACCTCGGGCAGCGGCAACCGCACCCGCAGGTTCTGCGCCTTGCGCAGGCCGAGCACGGTCGAGCAGACCGAGCGGACCTCGTCCATCGCGCTGACCAGCTCCGGATCGGACGGCAGATCGGTCGCCTCCGGCCAGTCGGTCAGGTGCACCGAACGCCCGCCGGTGAGGCCGCGCCAGATGACCTCGGTGACCAACGGCAGCAGCGGCGCCGCGAGGCGGGTCACGACCTCGAGCACGGTGTGCAGGGTGTCGATGGCGTCGCGGTCCTCGTCCCAGAACCGCGTCCGGGACCGGCGCACGTACCAGTTGGTCAGCGCGTCGCAGAAGGTCCGCAGCTCGTCGCAGGCACCGGCGATGTCGTTGACCTCGAGCGCCTCCGTGATCGCGTCCCTGGTGCCCGACAGCTTCGCCAGGATGTACTTGTCGAGCACGTTCGGCGAATCGGTGCGCCACTGTCCGGGCTTGCCTGCGTACAGCTGCAAGAAGCTCCACGCGTTCCACAGCGGCATCAGGGCCTGCCGGGAACCCTCGCGGATGCCCTGCTCGGTGACGACCAGGTTGCCGCCGCGAAGGATCGGCGAGGACATCAGGAACCACCGCATGGCGTCCGAGCCGTCCCGGTCGAACACCTCGTTGACATCGGGGTAGTTGCCCTTGGACTTGCTCATCTTCAGGCCGTCGTCGCCGAGCACGATCCCGTGGGCGGCGACGGTCTTGAACGCCGGGCGGTCGAAGAGCGCGGTCGCCAGCACGTGCAGCGTGTAGAACCAGCCGCGGGTCTGGCCGTTGTACTCGACGATGAAGTCGCCGGGGTTGTGGCCTTCCACGACGGCGGTGCCGTCAGTCGACTCGGTGTTGCCACCGTCGAACCAGTCCTTGTTCTCGAACGGGTAGTGCACCTGCGCGTACGGCATCGAGCCGGACTCGAACCAGCAGTCCAGCACCTCCGGGACGCGGCGCATCATCGACTTGCCCGTCGGGTCGTCCGGGTTCGGACGGACCAGGTCGTCGATCATCGGCCGGTGCAGGTCGGTCGGCCGCACGCCGAAGTCGGCCTCCAGCTGGTCGAGTGAGCCGTACACGTCGGTCCGCGGGTACGCCGGATCGTCGGAGATCCAGACCGGGATCGGGCTCCCCCAGTAGCGGTTGCGACTGATGTTCCAGTCGCGGGCACCCTCGAGCCACTTGCCGAACTGCCCGTCCCGGATGTGCTCGGGCACCCAGGTGATCTCCTGGTTCAGCTCGACCATCCGGTCCCGGAACTTGGTCACGGCAACGAACCACGAGGGCACCGCCATGTAGATCAGCGGCTGGCCGCTGCGCCAGCTGTGCGGGTACGAGTGCTCGATCGTCTCGTGCCGTAGCAGCTTGCCCGCCGCCTTGAGGTCCTTGGCGATGAGCGGGTTGGCATCAAAGACCTGCACACCTTCGTAATCCGGCACCATCGAGGTGAACTTGCCGCCCGCGTCCAGCGGCTGCACGATCTCGATGCCGTTGGCCGTCGCGCAGTCCATGTCCTCCTCACCGAAAGCCGGTGCGAGGTGGACGATTCCGGTGCCGGAATCCGTGGTGACGTAGTCGGCGGCGAGCGTGCGGTGCGCGTTGGCGTGCCCCTTGTCGGGGCCGTGGAAGAAGTCGAACGGCGGCTCGTAGGACAGGCCGACCAACTCGGCGCCCTTGTGCTCGGACAGCACGGCGGGCTCCTCGCCGAGTTCACGGGCGTAATGGGATACCCGGTCCTTGGCGAGCACGTACCGCTTGCCGTCCTTGCCCTCGACCTGGACGTAGTCGATCTCGGGATGCACGGCGATCGCCAGGTTGGACGGCAGCGTCCAGGGCGTAGTGGTCCAGATCAGCGCGTTCGCGCCGTCCAGCGGCGATCCGGGCGCGACGAGCGGCATGTCGACGGTGACCGCCGGATCCTGCCGCATCTTGTAGGCGTCGTCGAGCTTGGTCTCCTGGTTGGACAGCGGCGTCTGCTCGTACCAGCTGTACGGCAGCACCCGGAAGCCCTGATAGATCAGCCCCTTGTCGTGGAGCTCCTTGAACGCCCACATGACCGACTCCATGAAGTCCAGGTCGAGGGTCTTGTAGTCGTTGTCGAAGTCGACCCAGCGCGCCTGGCGGGTGACGTACTCACGCCACTCGTCGGTGTAGCGCAGCACCGAGGCCTTGCAGGCGGCATTGAACTCCGCGAGGCCCATTTGTTCGATCTCGGACTTGTCCTTGATGCCGAGCTGCTTCTCGGCCTCGAGCTCGGCGGGCAGCCCGTGGCAGTCCCAGCCGAACCGGCGCTCGACCTTCTTGCCGCGCATCGTCTGGAAGCGCGGGATGAGGTCCTTGACGTACCCGGTGAGCAGGTGACCGTAGTGCGGCAGGCCGTTGGCGAACGGCGGGCCGTCGTAGAAGACGAACTCGGGCGCATCAGCCCGGTTGGCGATGGAGGCGCGGAACGTGTCGTCCGAGGCCCACTCGGCCAGCACCCGCTGCTCGAGCTCGGGGAAACGCACGTTCGTGTTGGCCTTGCCGCCGCCGAGATCAACTCGCGGATAGCCGGCGCCCGTCTGATCGGATCCGTTGCCGGTCGAGTTGTTCGTCAACCCAGTACTCCCTCGTGCCGTGTCTGGCACGGGGACGACGGCAGCGCCTCTGCGCTGCGACCGCGGTACCACCCCGCTTGCCCGGACGCGGCGACGCCGCCGCCCGGACCTCTCGTGCTGGGCTGTGACGGGCCCACCCGTTCGGTTCTACTGGGCGACCCGTTCGTCTCGAACGCGTGCCGTTCTTCCGAAGGCTCCCCGGTGATGGCCGGATCAACGCCACATACTGACTGCGATTCTAGTCGCCGGCGTCAAATCGCCTGTCCGACGACTCCCGGCTCGCGTCGGCCCGCCCGCCCGCTGGCGGGGCACCGGGTTCGGCCGCGTCCGGTGCGGTGTTGCCGCGGAGCGAACTCACCAGCAGCAACACCGCACCGATCACGCAGACCGCGATGCATCCCCATGCCCAGACGACCGATCCGGTCATCAGGGCGATCACCAGCAGCGCGAACCCAACCGCTGCCATTACGAGCGTCAGGACCAGCACGACGGGCGTTACCGGGTTAGTTGTTGCCCTTGGCGAACGTCTGGCTCAGGCCGGGCTTGGAAGCCTCGCCACCGAACGCCTCCTGGCCACCGTCCACGGGGACCGCGGAACCGCGCTGCTCGAGCTCCTCGAGCTGCGACTCCAGGTAGGACTTCAGCCGCACCCGGTACTCGCGCTCGAACGTCTTGAGCTGCTCGATCCGGCCTTCCAGCACGCTGCGCTGCTGGTTGATGGTGGCCATGATCTCGGTGTGCTTGCGCTCGGCGTCGGCCTGGAGCGCATCCGCCTTCTCCTTGGCCTGGCGCAGCTGCGTCTCGGAACGCGTCTGGGCGTCGGAGAGCAGGGCCTCGGACTTCTGCCTTGCGTCGGAGATCATCGCCTCGGAGCGGGTCCGCGCGTCGCTGACCAGCTGCTCGGAATTGGTCCTGGCCGTGGTGACCAGCTGCTCCGACTCCGTCTTCGCATCGCCGGTCAGGCGATCCGCCATCTCCTGGGCGAGGCCCAGGATCTTCGCGGCCTGCAGGTTCGCCTCTTCGGTGTTGCCCGGGCGGGCGACGGGAGCAGCGGGCGCGGGGGCGGGGGCGGCGACCGGGGCGACCGGCTTGGGCGGCTCTACAACCCGAACGGGCTCAGGCGCGGCACCTGCCGGCCGAGGAGCCTTCTTCGCATCCGCGAGCTCCTGATCGAGCTCACCCACGCGCTGGCGGAGATCCGCGTTCTCCTCGATCAGTCGCGAGAGCTCCTGCTCGACGAGGTCGAGAAACGCATCGACCTCGTCTTCGTTGTAGCCCCGCTTGCCGATAGGCGGCTTGCTGAACGCGACATTGTGCACATCAGCTGGTGTCAGCGGCATGGAAGGATCCCTTCACGCGTCTGTTGGCGGTCGAGCAAGCATTCAGTTATAGCGCATACAGCGGGAAACCAAGCAATCCCACTGTAACTGGCGTCCATTCTGTCACACCAGACCCGTAGGTCGCGCCACGACTCAACCATCGACATCACGCGGCCAGTCCTTGAACGACCGACATCAAGATGAAGACGATGAACAGCAAGACCATGATTGATAGGTCCAACCGAACCCCGCCGAGATTTATCGACGGAATTAGCCGCCGGAGCAGCTTGATCGGTGGATCTGTGACCGTAAATATCGCTTCGAGAATGACAACCACAATGCCGGTGGGTCGCCAATCGCGAGCAAATGTCCGGATGAACTCGACGATGATCCGTCCGATGAGTAACAACCAAAAGACGAAGAGCAGGAAGTAGATCACCGCGAACAAGGTCACTCCATCACTTTGCCTGACTCGGCCGGACCAATCAAAACGAGATCGGTCCGCACCGGCCTCAGGACATCCGGCCGGGCCAGCCTACTTCCGGCCCGTCCAGACCGCCTATTTCTGGTTGTAGAAGCCGGTTTCGGCGATCCGACGCCGCTCCTCGGCGGAGACATCGATATCGGCAGGTGAGAGGAGAAACACTTTTGTGGCCACCTTGTCGAAGGAGCCGCGCAGCGCGAACGCCAGGCCTGCCGCGAAGTCGACGAGCCGCTTGGCGTCGGCGTTGCTCATCTCCACCAGGTCCATGATGACCGGGGTGCCGTCGCGGAAACGCTCGCCGATGATGCGGGCCTCGCCGTAGTCACGGGGGCGGAGCGTGGTGATCTTGGACAGCGGTCCGCCCTCGTCGAAGATGGGCGCGCGTCGGCTCTCGACGCGCGGCTGGGTGTCGACCGCGAGCGCGCCGCGGGTCGCGGGCGTGCGGGCACCGACGGGAGCACCGGGACGGGTGCTGCGCGCGGGCAGCGGCTCCATCCGACGGGGCGCGGCCGGGCGGTCGAGCTCATCGAGCTCGTCGCGGGGCACGTAGCCGACATCGTCGTACTCACGGTCCAGTTCACCCTCGTAACGTCCACCGCGGGGTGCGCGACGCGGCTCCTCGAGGTAGTCGTCTTCGTAATCCTCGAGGGGGACCATGCCGAAGTAAGCCTTGAACTTGTGCAGAGTGCTCATCGTCGACCTTCCTTGGCGCGGCGGACAATCGGGCGGTGCGCCGATCAGTTCGAGGCTATCGGCCGGGAACCCAACAGTGCGGTTCCGACACGCACGCAGGTGGAACCGTACCGTACGGCGACCTCCAGATCACCGGTCATCCCCGCCGACAATTCCGTCGCCGCCGGATGGCCGCGGAGCAGATCCGTGTGCGCGGCCTGCAGGGCCGCGAACGCCCGCTCCGGATCGGCCCCCAACGGAGGAACCGCCATCAACCCCGAAAGCTCAAGCCCGGCCGCCGATTCGGTGCGCTCGGCGAGCTCGGCCAGCTCGTCGAGCGGGACGCCACCACGGAGCGGGTCGCCGTCAAGACTGACCTGGAGCAGCACCCGCAGCGGCTGCTCCCTGCCGCCCTCCCCCAACGCGGCGGTCGCGGCCTTCGCGAGGGCGTCGACCAGCCTCGGACTGTCCACGGAGTGAATTGCGTACGCCCACTGTGCGATAGAGCGGGCCTTGTTCCGCTGCACGCTGCCGATCATGTGCCACCGGACATCGCCGATACCGGCAGCGTCGAGCTCGCCGAGCTCGGCGACCTTCGACGAGGCCTCCTGCTCGCGCGACTCACCGAACTCGCGGCAGCCCAACCCGTACAGGATCGCGACATCGGACGCCGGGAAGAACTTGGTCACCGGCAGCAACTGGACGTCATCCGGGTCGCGGCCTGCATCCAGGCAGGCCCGCGTCAGCCGCTCACCGACGCTGGTGAGGGCGGACGCGATCTCGGCTGCCCGCGGCGACGGTGCGTCATTCACCGGGCGTCGACTCCATCCAGATCACACCAGCCAACCGGCCGGTCGGCGCGCCCCGACGGTGACTGAACAGGGTGCGGTCCTCGATCGTGCAGCGCGGATCCTCCGCCACCCCGGACAAACCCGCCTGCAGCAACTGGCGGCGCAGTCCCGCCCGCAGGTCGATCCCCGGGGTGCCCCGCACCGTCGTGGTCGCGCTGCCCGGCAGGTGCTTCTCGACGTCCGCGCGCATCGCCGCCGGCACCTCGTACTGCCTGCCGCTCGCCGCCGGTCCGAGGAAGGCGCCGATCCGTTCGACCGACGCTCCCTTCGCCACCATCACGTCCAGCACCCGCGGCACGATCCCGATTCGGGCACCGACCCGGCCGGCGTGCACCGCGGCGATCACCCCGGCCTGGTCGTCCGCGAGCAGCAGCGGCACGCAGTCCGCGGACAGCGTCACCAAAGCCAGATCGGGCACGTCCGTGACCAGCGCGTCGGTCGCCTCGACGACACCCTTGACGGGCCCGTCCACCACGGTGACGTTCCGACTGTGGATCTGCTCCATCCAGACCAACCGCTCGAACGGCAACCCGATGCCGTCCGCGAGCCTGCGACGGTTCGCGGCCACCGCGGCCGGGTCGTCGCCGACGTGGTCGCCGAGATTGAAGGAGTCATACGGGGGCGCCGAGACGCCCCCGGTTCGAGAGGTGACTACCCGACGAACCCGGAAGCCCCCCGTCACCGACGCATGAAGTCGGGCACGTCCACGTCGTCGACGTCGTCATCGGTGACGGGCACGGTTCGACTCGGTGCGCTCACGGGGACCGGCGGCAGACCGGAACCGGTGTTCTCGCGACCGTCACGACGCTCACGTCCGTCGCGTCCGTTCGGTGCGGGAGTCGGATCAGGGGCCTGGTGCTGCGGCGGCCGACCGATCTCACCGGCGCGGCCGGCTCCGATCGCACCGTTGCCCGCAGCCGCAGCCGTTGCCGCGGCGGCGGCCGGCTCGACCGGGCGACGCGTCGGCGTGCCGCCGTCGAAGCCCGCCGCGATGACCGTGACCCGGACCTCGTCGCCGAGTGAATCGTCGATGACCGTGCCGAAGATGATGTTCGCATCGATGTGGGCGGCTTCCTGCACCAGCGAGGCCGCCTCGTTGATCTCGAAAAGACCCAGGTCCGAGCCGCCGGCGATGGACAGCAGCACGCCGCGCGCACCCTCCATCGAGGCCTCGAGGAGCGGCGAGTTGATCGCCGACTCGGCGGCCTTGATCGCCCGGCCCTCGCCGCGCGAGGATCCGATGCCCATCAGCGCGCTGCCCGCTCCGGACATGACGCCCTTGACGTCCGCGAAGTCCACGTTGATCAGGCCGGGTGTGGTGATCAGGTCGGTGATGCCCTGGACGCCGTTGAGGAGGACCTCGTCGGCACTGCGGAACGCATCCATCAGGCTCACGGCGGCGTCGCCCAGCTGGAGCAGCCGGTCGTTGGGGATCACGATCAGCGTGTCGCAGGACTCCCGCAGGGCCTGGATCCCGTTGTCCGCCTGGCCGCCGCGCCGCTTGCCCTCGAAGGAGAACGGCCGGGTGACCACGCCGACGGTCAGCGCGCCGAGCTTGCGGGCGATGCTCGCCACCACGGGTGCGCCACCGGTGCCGGTGCCACCGCCCTCGCCTGCGGTCACGAAGACCATGTCCGCGCCCTTGAGGACCTCTTCGATCTCGTCCTTGTGATCCTCGGCGGCCTTGCGGCCCACCTCGGGGTCGGCGCCTGCGCCGAGACCGCGGGTGAGTTCTCGGCCGACATCCAACTTGACGTCGGCGTCGCTCATCAGCAGCGCCTGCGCGTCGGTGTTGACGGCGATGAACTCGACTCCCTTGAGTCCCTGCTCGATCATGCGGTTGACCGCATTTACGCCGCCGCCGCCGATGCCGACGACCTTGATAACGGCGAGGTAGTTGTGCGGGGGCGTCATGGGCTCTCGCCTTCCGTGTGTGTGAACGCGCTCGGGGTGATGCTCGTATAACTGAAATTACGTCGTGCAGGTGGGGCGGATGTTGCTGGTGATGCGGTACTTCTTGGATAAACCCTAAACCTCAACCATAGGCTTAGAGTTATGTCAAGTAGCTGACTGAAACGAAACGCTATGCACGACAGGTCCGATCCGCCAGCAGGCGCGCCGACGGGCGACACGATTTGTCGTCGCGCTCATTTGACGGTGACCAGATCGGGACTGGAGATGTCGTACACCTTGCCCGGTTGGCCGAGCAGCGGCAGCGCGATGGCGGACTTGCGTTCGGTGTTCTCGACGCTCCCCCACACCAGCTGCCGCCCGTCGAGCAGGGTGACCCGGATATCGGAGATGGAGCCCGCGGCGATCTCCCCGACCTGGGCCCGCAGCGGCGGCGGCATCGAGGTGAGCACCTCGAGCGCATCGACCGTCACCGGATCCTCCAGACCGGGCCGCTCGACCTTCAGGCGCGGCACCCCCGGCGGCGGCGGTTCGATCGCATAGGCGACCGCGCCCGCGTCCATCAGGTGGGTGCCCTCGGGGGTGTCGTAGAAGACGGCGGGCGCGCGCTCGACGACCGTGACCCTCACCGTGGACGGATAACGGCGTTCGACCCGCGCATGATCGACCTTGGGAATCGAGGCCACCCTCCTGGCGGCCGCGTCGACGTCGACCTGCAGCAGCGGCTTCCCGGTCTGGATGGCGAGGGTCGTCAGCACCTCGTCGCTGGGGACGCCGACGTTGCCGACCACCGAGACCTTGCGCACCGAGAGCACCGGGGTGAACCAGGCCGCCGCGACGAGGCCGACCAGCGCGATCACCGACAGCGCGATGATCAACGGCCGCTTCCGATTACGCGGACGACCGCCCCCTCGAGGTTTCCTGGCGGCTCGCTTGCTCCCCTTGCGGTCTCGCTTGCTCCCCTTGCGCTCGGGGCGTGCGGATCGTGCCTCGGGCCCGGCGGGGCCTGCGGGGCGATCCTCGCCTCCGGCAGCGGGGCGCGCGGCGCGACCCGGGCTGTCCGTCGTCACCGCGGTCGGCCCGCGGCGGGTGTGGCCCCGAGGGCGCCGAGGATCTCCTTGCCGAGCATCGTCACGTCGCCCGCACCCATGGTGATCACGATGTCGCCGGACCGCGCGAGCGCGGCGATCTGGCGAGGCGCGGCCGAGAGATCCGGCTGGTAGTGCACCGGCTTGGTGACGGCCTGCGCGACGAGCGCGCCGCTGACCCCGGGCAGGGGCTCCTCCCGCGCGCCGTACACGTCGAGCACCACCACCTCGTCCGCGAGGTCGAGCGCGGCACCGAACTCCTCGGCGAACGCCAGCGTTCGCGAGTACAGGTGCGGCTGGAAGACCACGATCACCCGCCCGTTCGCCGATTCCGTTCCCGGCCGGACCAATTCACGGGCCGCCCCGAGCACGACGCGAACCTCGGTGGGGTGATGGGCGTAGTCGTCGAACACCCGCACGCCGTTCTCGCGGCCGGTGGACTGGAAACGCCGATGCACGCCGCCGAACCCGGCGATGCCCTCGATGACCTCCTCGACCGTCGCGCCCACCTCGCGGGCCGCGAGGATCGCGCCCATCGCGTTGAGCGCCATGTGCCGGCCCGGCACCGCCAATCGCAGTGTGCGCGCGCCTTTTTCGCCGGAGAGTTCGAACTCTGCGATGCCCCCGATGTCGCGGGCCTGCCAGCTCACCAGGCGGGCGCCGAGCTCGATACCGTCCACCGAGACGTCACCACTGCCGTAGCCGAGGACCCGGATGCCGGGTAGCCCGCGGGCCACCACCCGCTGCGCCAGTGCCGCCGAGCCCGGGTCGTCGAGGCACACCACGAGCAGGCCCCCTTGGGCGATCCGCTCCGCGAAATCGTCGAAGACCTGGACGTAGGCCTCGGTGGTCCCGAAATAGTCGAGGTGATCGGCCTCGACATTCGTCACGATGACCACGTCGGGGTCGTACTGCAGCAGCGAGCCGTCGCTCTCGTCGGCCTCCGCCACGAAGACGTCGCCGGTTCCGTGGTGGGCATTGGTACCGGCCTCGTTGAGCTCGCCGCCGACCGCGAACGACGGGTCGACGCCGCAGTGCTGCAGTGCGACCACGAGCATGGAGGTGGTGGAGGTCTTGCCGTGCGTACCCGCGACCAGCAACGTGCGGTTGCCCTGCATCAGCGAGGCGAGCACGGCCGGGCGAAGGATCACCGGGATGCCGCGCTCGCGCGCCGCCACCAGCTCCGGGTTGTCCTTCGGAATGGCCGCGTGCGTGGTCACCACGACCGTCGGGCCGCCGGGCAGCAGGTCGAGCGCGCCCGCGTCGTGCCCGATCCGGACCTGGGCACCGCGGGCCCGCAGCGCGAGCACCCCGCGGCTCTCCTTGGCATCCGAGCCGGACACCTGACCGCCCCTGGCCAGCAGGATCCGGGCGATGCCGGACATGCCTGCGCCGCCGATACCGACCATGTGGACCCGTTGCAACTCGGGGGGCAACTGAGCCCCGCGCACCTCGGTCATCGCCCGCCCTCCGACCTCTCCGACTGCTTGGACACCCCGAGTCCCTTCGCCACGTCGAGCACGATCCGGGCCACCGCATCGGCCGCATCCCGGTGCCCGGCATCGGCGGCGGACCTGCCCATCTCGCTCAGCCGGGCGGCATCGCCCAGCAACGGCACCACCGTATCCGCCACGAACTGCGGCGTGAGGTCCGCGTCGGCGACGATCATGCCACCGCCCGCCCGCACCAGTGGCTTGGCGTTGAGCTCCTGCTCACCGTTGCCGTGCGGCAGCGGCACGTAGACCGCGGGCATGCCGACCGCGGAGACCTCCGCGACGGTCATGGCCCCGGATCGGCAGATCGCCGCGTCGGCGGCCGCATACGCCAGATCCATCCGGGACAGATACGGCACCGCCACGTACGGCGCGGCCGGATTCAGCTGGGCCACCTCGAGCGTGTTCTTCGGGCCGTGCGCGTGCAGCACCGAGATCCCGGCCGCGGCCAGCGCCTCGGCGGCACCGGAGACGGCCTCGTTCAGCGAGCGCGCGCCCTGGGATCCACCGAACACCAGCAGCACCGGGCCGTCCGCGGGCAGACCGAAATGCGCCCTGGCCTCGGCGCGCAGCGCGGCGCGGTCGAGCCCGGTGATCGAGGCGCGGACGGGGATCCCCACGACCTCCGCGTCCGAGGCGCCTCGTGCGGCGACTCCCGAACCCGGCACGGCGGCGAGCACGCGGGCCGCGACCCGGGCACCGATCTTGTTCGCGATACCGGCGCTGGCGTTGGCCTCGTGCACGACCACCGGGACCCGTCGTCGGCGCCGGGTGAGTCCCTTGCCTGCCGCCAGGTACGCGGGCAGGGCGACATAGCCACCGAACCCGACGATCACGTCGGCGTTCGTCTCCTCGAGCACCTCGCGGGTGCGCCGCACCGAGCGGACGACCCGGCCCGGTAGCCGCAGCAGATCCTTGGACGGCTTACGCGGTAGCGGCACCGGCGGGATCAGTTCGAGGCGGTAGCCACGCTCGGGAACCAGGGTCGTCTCGAGCCCACGCTCGGTGCCGAGCGCGGTGACCGTCACGGAGGGGTCGAGCCTGCGCAGCGCGTCGGCCACCGCCATCGCGGGCTCGATGTGCCCGGCGGTACCCCCGCCCGCGACGACGACGGACGGACCGGTTGAGGCGCGCGACGTGACCGGGAAAGTCTCTGAAGTGCCGCTCACCTACGAAATCCTCGCTCTCCTGTGCGGCCGTTCGACCGTCGTGTCCGCTCGTCTGATGCTAGTGCCCTTCCGCGTCGCGGATCCGCCCGCCGCGGGTCGGGGGCAGGCCTGCCTGCCACCGCCCGCCTGCGTGGCGGCGGGGCGGCGGCCCGCTGCTGCTGGGCGGCGCGCTGCTGGGCCGCCCGCTTCTGGGCCGCCTTCGCCTGTGCAGCCTTGCGTGCGGCCTCCGCCCTCGCCGGCGAGTACTGCTCCGGCATGGGCAGCCGCAGCATCCTGCCGAACCGCCCGACCTGACCGGCGTGCAGGGCGGCAACCGCCTCCGGCTCGTGCCTGGCTGCGTTGGCGATGACGCCGAACATGAACAGGGTGATCGCGATCGAACTGCCACCCGCCGAGACGAGCGGCAACTGCAGTCCGGTGACCGGGAGCAGGCCGATCACGTAGCCGATGTTGATCAGCGCCTGGGCCAGGATCCAGGTGGTCGCGGTCGCGGTGAGCAGGCGCAGGAACGGGTCGATCGAGCGCATCGCGATCCGCAGCCCCGCGTAGACGAACAGCGCGAACAGCCCGATCACCAGCATGCAGCCCAGGAAGCCCAGTTCCTCGCCGATGATCGCGAAGATGAAGTCGTTGTGCGAGTTGGGCAGGTAACTCCACTTGGCCCGGCTCTGCCCGAGCCCGCGACCGAACAGGCCGCCGTCGGCGAGGGAGAACTTGGCCTGTCTGCCCTGATAGCCGATGCCCTGTGGGTCGGCGCCGGGGTTCAGGTAGGCCTTGACCCGGTCGGACCGGTAGCCGGCGGTCAGCGCCAGCACCAGCGCTGCCGCGGCGCCTGCCGCGACGATGCCGAGGAACAGGCGCAGGGGCAGTCCCGCGAACCAGAGCAGCGACGCCAGGATGATGCCGAAGGCGATGGTGGTCGACAGGTTCGGCTGCAGCACGATGAGCACACAGACCAGGAGCGCCGCGGGCACCAGCGGCACCACCATCTCCTTGACGGAGGCGTTCTGCCTGCGGGAGGCCAGCAGATGCGCGCCCCAGACCACCAGGGTCACCTTCGCCAGCTCGGACGGCTGGAACGACAGCGGGCCAAGGGTGAACCAGCGACGGGCGCCGCCCGACAGGGTGCCGATGCCGGGGATCAGCACCAGGGCCAGCAGCACCACCGACACGCCGAACGCCGGCAACGCCATCGTGCGCATCAACCGCACCGGCAGCAGCAGCGCCACGTAGAACAGCACGGCGCCGACCGCGACGAAGATCAGCTGCGTGGTGAAGGTGCCGTAGGCGGAGCCGGTGTCGGCGTAGGCCTCCACGCTCGAGGACGACAGGACCATCACGAGCCCGAGCACGGTGAGCAGGCCGGTGATCGTGACGATCAGGTGGAAGGAGGCCAGCGGGCGCGCCAGCCAGGCGCCGAAGCGGGTGCGGGGTCCCGCGGCCTGCTTCATCGCGACCGACCCGCCACTTCCGCCACGGCCTGCGCGAAGCTCCGGCCGCGGTGCCCGTAGTCGGTGAACATGTCAAGCGATGCCGCGGCAGGCGCCAGCAGGACCGTGTCACCCGGCCTGGCCATCGACGCGGCGGTGCGGACCGCGCGCGCCATCACGGCATCGGGCGATTCCGGGCTCGGCGCGGGACTCACCCCTGCATCGTCTCCCGCATCCACCCGCACGACCGGCACCTGGGGTGCGTGTCGCGCGAGTGCCTGTGCGATCTGCGTCGCATCGCGGCCGAGCAGGACCGCGCCGACGAGCCGATCGGCCACCTCGGTGACGAGTTCGTCGACGCTTGCGCCCTTGAGCAGACCGCCCGCGACCCACACCACCCGTGGGTGTGCCAGCAGCGACGAGCGCGCGGCGTGTGGGTTCGTCGCCTTCGAGTCGTCGATGTACGTGACGCCGTCCACCTCGGCGACGAGCGCCGCGCGGTGCGGGCCGACCTGGTAGCTGCGCAGACCCTCCCGGACCGTGGTGGCGGCGACGCCGATCGACCTGGCCAACGCGGCCGCGGCCAACGCGTCCATCTGACCCGCGGGTCCCGGCGGGGTGATCTCGTCGACCAGTGCGAGGGTCTCGTCGTCCGCGAAGGCGCGGTCGACGAGGCGGTCGCCGTCCACGCCGAGCTCGCCTGGCGCGGGCATGCCCAGCCGGAACCCGGTGGTCCGCCCGGCGGTGGACACCCGCGACAGTCCGGCGGTGACCGGGTCGTCGAGCCCGAGCACCGCGACGTCCCCGGTCAGCACCTGCGCCTTCGCGTCGATGTAGCCCTTCATGCCGCCGTGCCAGTCCAGGTGGTCCTCGGCGATGTTGAGGATCACCCCGGCCGTCGGGTGCACCGACGGCGCCCAGTGCAGCTGGAACGAGGAGAGCTCGACCGCCAGCACGTCGTTGCGGGGGCGCTCGGCCCGGAGCGCGTCGACGATCGGCAGGCCGATGTTCCCGCAGGCGACCGTCGCGATCCCTGCGGCCCGCAGGATCGACTCCAACATCGAGGTGGTGGTCGTCTTGCCGTTGGTGCCGGTCACCACCAGCCACTTCCGGACCGGTCCATAGACCTGCGCGCGGTCGAGCCGCCAGGTGAACTCCACGTCGCCCCAGATCGCGACGCCGGCGCCCGCGGCCGCGGACAGCACGGGCGCGTCAGGGCGCCAGCCGGGGCTCGTGACGACCAGCGCGAACGCGCCGATCTCAGCCGCTGCCTGCTCCGGCGCCGTGACCTCCGCCCCGGTCGAGGCGGCCAGGGCGTCGAGCGAGGCCTGGTTGCCGTCGGTGACCGTGACATCCGCGCCCAGCTCGCGGAGCGGTTCGATCAGGGCCCGCCCGGAGATCCCGGATCCCGCGACCAGGACCCGGCTGCCGTGCAGGCGGGCGAACTCGGGCGGCAGAACCGAGGGAGGCCCGGAGGGAACTGCAGCGCTGTGGAGTGACAAGCTCAGCCCCCGATGTCGGCGAGGTACTCGCTGTAGAACAGCGCGAGTCCGATGGCCGAGGCGATCGCGGCGAGCAACCAGAATCTGATGATCACCGTGGTTTCCGCCCACCCGGCCAGCTCGAAGTGATGATGGAACGGCGCCATTCGGAACACCCGCCGCCTGCTCGAGCGGAACACCGCGACCTGCACGACCACCGAGGCGGCCTCGGCGACGAACAGCGCGCCGACGACCACCATCAGCAGCTCGGTGCGGGTGACGATGGACAGCCCGGCGAGCAGGCCACCGAGGGCAAGCGAGCCGGTGTCGCCCATGAAGATCTTCGCGGGTGCGGCGTTCCACCACAGGAAGCCGATGCACGCGCCCGCCGCCGCGGCACAGATCAGCGCCAGGTCCAGCGGGTCGCGGACGTCGTAGCAGCCCGTGACGGGATCGCGCTCGCACGAGTTGCGGTACTGCCAGAAGGTGATGATGGTGTAGGCGCCGAGCACCAGGGTCATCGAGCCGGCCGCGAGACCGTCGAGCCCGTCGGTCAGGTTCACGGCGTTCGACCAGGCGCTGACCAGCAGGTAGCAGAACAGGATGAACACGACCGAGCCCATCGAGACCGTGGCGATGTCTCGGACATAGGACAGGTTCGTGCTGCCCGGCGTCAGGCCGGTCGCGCCGGGGAACTGCAGCGCCAGGATTCCGAACAGGACAGCCGCGATCAGCTGGCCGACCAGTTTCGCGGTCTTGTTCAGCCCGAGGTTGCGCTGCTTGCGGATCTTGATGAAGTCGTCGAGGAAGCCGACGCCGCCGAGCATGGTCGTCAAACCGAGGACCAGGAGCGCGGAGGCGCTCGGGCCGTCCGCGTCGTAGCCGATCCCGATCAGGTGCGAGCCCCAGTATCCGGCCCACAGGCCGGCGATGATCGCCACGCCGCCCATGGTGGGGGTGCCGCGCTTGGACTGGTGGCTGGCCGGACCCTCGACCCGGATCTCCTGACCGAAGCCCTGGCGCGAGAACGCCTTGATCAGCACGGGGGTGAGCAGGATCGCCACGGCGAGCGCGATACCTCCCGCGAAGAGGATCTGTCTCACTGGTCTTCCTCCGTGTTAGTCCGCTGCTCGCCCTGCGGGCCCTCCAGCAGTGTGTCCGCCACCGCCCACAATCCGACCGACTGCGAGGCCTTGACCAGGACGATGTCATCGCCTGCCAGCTCCGCCTCGAGCACGGAGATCGCGGCCGCCTGGTCGGGGACCAGGATCGACTCGTCGCCCCATGAACCCTCCATGACCGCGCCCTGATGCATCGCGCGGGAGGGCCTGCCGGTGCCGACCACGATCAGCCTGCTGACGTCCAGTCGTACGGCCAGCCGCCCGATGGCGTCGTGTTCGATCACTGATTCTGGACCGAGCTCGGCCATTTCCCCGAGCACCGCCCAGGTTCGGCGCGGCGTGCCCTCACCCGAACGCCCCATCGACACCAGGGCCTTGAGCGCCGCGCGCATCGAATCGGGGTTGGCGTTGTACGAATCGTTGATCACCGTGACGCCGTCGGCTCGGTGCCGCACGTCCATCCGGCGTACCGATGCGGCCGTCGCGGCGCCGAGCGCCGCGGCGATCTGGGCGACGGTGGCGCCGCATTCCAACGCCACCGCGGCCGCGGCCAGCGCGTTGCCGATCTGGTGCTCACCGTGCACGCCGAGCTGGATCGGCACCGTCGCGATGTCGCCCTCATGGGCGGAACCCGCCGGGTAGCGGCACTCCAGCGTGAAGGCGGGACGCGCCTCCGCATCGAGGTGCACGTCCACGGCCCGCACGTCCGCACGCTCGGACTGCCCGACCAGCACAACCCGGGCCCGGGTCCGCTCCGCCATCGCCACGACGAGCTGATCGTCGGCGTTGAGCACCGCGACCCCGCCGTCCTCCGCCGCGGGCAGCGCCTCGGCGAGCTCGCCCTTGGCCTGCGCGATCGCGTCCCGCGAGCCGAACTCACCGAGGTGCGCGGTGCCGACGTTGAGGATGACGCCAATCCGCGGCGGGACCGTCTCCGCCAGCGCCGCGACATGTCCGGTGCCCCGCGCGGAGAGCTCGAGGACCAGGAAGTCGGTGTCCGCGTCGGCGCGCAGCGCCGTCCAGGGATGGCCGAGCTCGTTGTTGAACGATCCGGGCGGTGCGACCACCGAACCGAGCGGGGTGAGCACCGCCGCCAGCAGGTCCTTGGTCGAGGTCTTGCCCGACGACCCGGTGACGCCGACGACCGTCAGGCCCCGCGCCGCCAGGTCATCGGTGCTCGCCCTCGCCAGGGCGGCCAGTGCCTTGAGCACCGCTGCCCCGGAGCCGTCGGTGTCGTGTTCGAGGGCCATCGCGTTGGTCTGTGCGGGCGGCAACGGGGCCACCACGATCGCGGGGACGCCGACCGGGCGGGCGGCGAGCACCGCCACCGCCCCCGAGGCGACGGCCGCGGCCGCATGGTCGTGCCCGTCCACGCGGGCGCCGGGCAGCGCGAGGAACAGGCCGCCCTCGGCGACCTTGCGGGAGTCGAACTCCACAGTGCCGGTCACCATGGTGTCGGGATCCGGCACGTCGTGGAGGGTGCCGCCGACGATCTCGGCGATCCGGGCCAGGCTCATCGGGATCATCGGACCTGCCCTTCCTCGCTACGGCCGACCGCGTCTATCGCAGCGGCGAGGACCTCGCGGTCGTCGAATGGGTGCTTCACCCCGTTGATCTCCTGTCCGATCTCGTGTCCCTTGCCCGCGACGAGGACCACGTCCCCCGGCCCGGCCCAGCGGACGGCATCGGCGATGGCCTCCGCTCGCTCCGCGAACTCGCGGACCTCCGCGCGCGCCGCCTCGGGCACGCCGAGCGCGCCCTCGCGGACCGCCGTGCGGATCGCGGCCGGGTCCTCGGTGCGCGGGTTGTCGTCCGTGATGATCACCAGGTCTGCTCCCCTGGCGCTCACCTCGCCCATCATCGGCCTCTTGCCCTGGTCGCGGTCGCCGCCTGCGCCGACCACCACGGCCAGCCGGCCCGCCGACTGGCCGCGCAGTGTCGCGATGACCGCCTCGAGCGCGGCCGGCTTGTGCGCGTAGTCGACGACCGCCAGGAAATCCTGTCCGCGGTCGACCCGTTGCACCCGACCCGGCACGTCCACCGACCCGATGCCGGCGGCGGCCCGCTCCGGGTCGACGCCTGCCGTGGCCAGTGTCGCCAGTGCCAGCAACGCGTTGGCCACGTTGTAGTGGCCGGGCAAGCGCAGCGCGACCGGCAGCGACCCGGTGGGTCCGTGCGCGAGGAACTGCTGCGAACCGTCCTCGGCCGAGACGACATCGGAGGCGGTCCAGTCCGCTCCACCGGTGGTGGTCGAGACAGTCGTCGGTGGTGCCTCGGCCGAGGCGATCTCCGCCATCCGGCTGCCCCACTCGTCATCGACGCACACCACGGCGCGGCGGGCGCGAACGGTGGAGTCCCGGGCGAACAGCCTGGACTTGGCCGCGAAGTAGTCGTCGAGTCCGTCGTGGAAGTCCAGGTGGTCCTGGGAGAGGTTGGTGAACGCGCCGATCGCGAAGTCGGTTCCGTCCACCCGGCCGAGCGCGAGCGCGTGGCTCGAGACCTCCATCACCACGGTGTCCAGCCCGCGCTCGAGCATCACCGCGAAGAGCGCGTGCAGCTGGGGCGCCTCGGGTGTGGTCAGCGCGCTCGGCACGCGGCGCCCCTCGATCCGGGTCTCGATGGTCCCGACCAGCCCGGCCCGGCGGCCGGACGCGGTCAGCCCGGCCTCGATCAGGTACGCGGTTGTCGTCTTGCCCGAGGTTCCGGTGATCCCGATGACCTGCAACCGATCCGCGGGCCGCCCGTAGACGGTGGCCGAGACCTCACCGAGGACGGACCTCGGATCCGGGTGCACCAGCACCGGCAGCGCGGTCGCCGGGGCGAGCGCCTCCAGCGCGGCCAGGCCCGCGGGGTCGGTCAGCACGGCAACGGCACCGCGTTCGAGGGCGGACGCGGCGAACTCGGCTCCGTGCGCGCGGGCTCCTGGCAGTGCGGCGAACAGGTCCCCCGGCTCGATGCTCTGGGCGCGCAGCTCGACCCCGGTCACGGAAACGGGGGCGGCGCCCGCGGCGGGAGCGGTGGCAGCGGTGTCTGCGACCCACTGGACCCGCGCGCCGATCAGCTCGGCCAGCGCGGTCACCGGCGTCTGCGGTGGGTGTTCGGGGCGCAGGTCGCCAGGCACGGAGCCTGCGGAGCCTGCCACCTCTCCCGTCGAGTGCTGCGGAGTGTTCGTCCCTTGCACGGGCAGGTGGCTCCTCTCGGGTTCGAATCGGTGGCTGGGCTGCTGGCCGACGTGTCAGGTTACCGGCGAACTGTCACAGACTGGACTCGGTCATCGACTACGCCGTCGACAACGCGGTGTGGCCTGCCCCGCGGCCCGTCTCGCCGACAGTCAGTCGGCCTGGAGCACCAATTGTCGTCCGGGATCGGCTGACAGCGGGACCCGGTCCCGCTGCAGCATCCAGGAGGCGATGTTGTGGAACAGAGGCGCAGCGGACTGGCCACCCGAACCGTCGGCGCTGCGGACGGGGGCGTCGAGCATGATGCCGACCACAAAACGTGGGTTGTCCGACGGAGCGATCCCCGCGAAGGTGATCCAATAATTCGAGTTCGAGTAGCACTTGCAGGCGGGATCCACCTGCTGCGCGGTTCCGGTCTTGCCGCTGATCTGGTAACCGTCGACTGCTGCCGGTGCGCCGGTGCCCTGCTGGTATCCCATGGGATCACGCTGGGTGACCGACCGGAACATGTCTCGCACCGTCGTCGCGGTCTGCGCGCTGACCACCTGGATGCCCTCCGGGCGCTCGGTCTCGGACCGGTTCCCGTCGGCGTCGACCGTCGCGCGGACGACCCGTGGCGGGATCCGGACCCCGTCGTTCGCCATCGCCTGGTACATGCCGGTCATCTGCAGCAGCGTCATCGACAGGCCCTGACCGATGGGCAGGTTGGCGAAGGTGCCGCCCGACCACTGGTCGCGGCTGGGGACGTCGCCCGCGCTCTCGCCCGGCAGACCGACGTCGGTGCGCTGGCCGAGCCCGAAGCGGGTCAGCATGTCCGCGAAGCGGTCCTCCCCCACCCGCTGCGCGAGCATCAGCGTGCCGACGTTGGAGGACTTCCCGAAGACTCCGGTCGAGGTGTACGGCGCGACACCGTGCGACCAGGCGTCCTTCACCGACACGCCGGACATCTGGATCGAGCCCGGAACCTGAAGCACCTCATCGGGTTTGGTGAGCCCGTATTCGATCGCCGCGGCCGCGGTGACGATCTTGTTCACCGAGCCGGGTTCGAACGGCGTGCTCACCGGCAGGTTGCCCAGCTCGGCCTTGCCGCTGTTGCCGAGCCCCAGCGACGGGTTGAAGGTGTTGTCGTTCGACATCGCGAGCACCTCGCCGGTGTGCGCGTCGAGAACCACCGCGGAGGCGTTCTTCGCGCCGGAGAGGTTCTTGGCCTGCTGCACCTGCTGCTGCACGTAGTACTGGAGATCCGAGTCGATCGTGAGCTCGACGGTCGAGCCGTCGACCGCGGGCTGCTTGTCGCGCCAGCTGCCGGGGATGACGGCGCCGTCCGAACCCTGGTCGTAGGTCTGGGAGCCGTCGGTCCCTGCGAGCGTGGAGTCGAGCGAATCCTCCAGCCCGAGCAGACCGTGGCCGTCCCAACCGGTCGCGCCCACCAGGTTCGCGGCGAGCGAGCCACCGGGGTACTCACGGATGTCCTGACGCTCGAGGCCGATCTCCGGGAAGTCCTCGCTGAGCTTCGCGGCCACAGCCGGATCCACACTGCGGGCCAGGTAGACGAAGGTCTCGTTGCTCTTGAGCTGTGCGAGCAGGTCCTTCTTCGGCGCGGCGTCGCCGAGCTTGGCGTTGACACCCTTGGCGATGGCCTCGAGCCGCTCGTCGACCGTCGGCGCCTTCTCACTCTTCGCGCGGGCGGCCTCGAGTTCCTTGCGCACCTTGGTCGGCTGGAAGGTCAGCGCCTTCGCCTCCATCGTGAAGGAGATGGGGTTGCCGCGGCGATCGGTGATCGAGCCCCTTGTCGCAGGGTCGATCACGGTCACCGAACGCTGATTCGCGGCCTCGGCCGAAAGCTTGGGCGCCTCGATGCCCTGGATCCAGAGCAGCTGCACCGAGGCGACCCCTAGCGCGATGAACATGGTGACGCGGCCCGTCCGGTACCGGAACCGGAACGAGGAGGTGTCGTCCTGGCGGGCACCGCGTCGAACCGGCGCACGACGCGGTGCGGGTGCGGGCGCGGTACCTCGGGTCACCCGCGACCGCCCGCGTTACCTGCCTGTCCGGTGTCCGGGGTGGGCCTGCTCATGGGTACCAATTGTTCACCCTGTGCCTGCAGCTGCGGCTGATTGGCCGCCAACGGCGCGCCGGGTCGGGGGGCCGTCGCGGTCGGGGCTGCCGGCCGGGTGGTCGGCACCGGGGCCGCGGTGTTGCCGGTCCGCGGCGTCCCGCTCGACTGCGCGGGCGACGGGGGGTTCAGCGGCGCCGCGGGTGCGCCCTGCGCCGGCGTCGGCTTGCCGACGATGTCCACCGAGCCGTCCGGGTTCACGACGAGCCGAGCGACGTCCTTCGCCGGGATCATGCCGAGCTCGGTTGCCTTGCGGGCCAGCTCCGGCGCGGAGTTGCCCTCGCGGACATCGCGCTCGAGTGCGGAGCGCTGCTCCATCAGGTCCTGGTTGTGCGCCTTGGCCGCACTGAGCTCGTAGGAGTCCTCCGCGGCCCGGGTGGTCAGCACCAGGGTCAGCGCCAGTCCCACGGACAGCATGCCGATGATGGTGGCGACGAACGGGATTCGCGCCGCGAAGTGACCGCGGCGACGGTCCGCCACCTCGCCGACCGGCTGGATCGCGGCACGCTGCTGCCGCCGCTCGTATGCGCGTTGCGCGGCGGTGGAACGCTTGCCCGCGGCAACCGCGGCGCGACCGCGCCCCCTGGGCCTGACGACACCGGCATCAGTGGATCGAGAACCGCCCGGCCTCACGGGAACTGTCATGCCGTCACCCTCCTGGAAATCCGTTCGGCACTACGCAATCGGACCGGGGCCGACCGCGGGTTTTCCTCTATCTCCTGCTCGCTCGCCCGTTCCGCCCCACGGGTGAGCAATGCGAACTCCGCACCCATGCCCGGCAGCTCCATCGGGAGCCCCTCCGGACTGCGGGACTTGGTGCGGGGTGTCAGTTCCTGCTTGACGATTCGGTCCTCCAGCGACTGGTAGGACATGAAGACCACACGCCCGCCGACCGCCAGTGCATCGAGCGCAGCCGGGATCGCCGCGCGTAGCGAATCGAGCTCTCCGTTGACCTCCACCCGAAGAGCCTGGAAGGTCCGCTTCGCGGGGTGGCCACCGGTGCGCCGCGTGGCCGCTGGGATCGAGGCGTACAGCACCTCGACCAACTGCGCACTGGTGGTGAACGGCTCGATCTGCCTGCGGCGCAGGATCTCTGATGCGATCCGGCCGGCGAAGCGCTCCTCGCCGTAGGTGCTGAGCACCCTGGCGAGATCACCGTGGCTGTAGGTGTTGAGCACATCGGCCGCGGTCAGTCCCTTGGTGGGGTCCATCCGCATGTCCAGCGGCGCGTCCACCGAGTAGGCGAAGCCTCGCTCGGCCTCGTCCAGCTGCATCGACGAGACGCCGAGGTCGAACAGGATTGCGTGCACCGACTCCACCGGCGGCAGTCCCGCCTGCTCGAGCGCCGGGACGATTCCGTCATACCTGGTGTGCACCAACGTGACTCGATCGCCGAACGGCGCCAGCCGCTTGCCTGCGATCTCGAGAGCGTTGGGATCGCGGTCGAGTCCGATCAGGTGCAGACCCGGGTAGGTCCGCAGGAAGTGTTCGGAGTGGCCGCCGAGGCCGAGTGTCGCGTCGATCATCACCGCGCCCGCGGCGTCCGGCGCAACCGCCGTCAGCGCCGGTCCGAGCAGTTCGTCCGCGCGACCGAGCAGCACCGGGACGTGCCCGAACTCGCCGGTGGAGGCGGGGCCGTTTGCCTCATCGTCCACCATTGCTGCCTCCGGGTCTTGAGTGCTTCGGGAATTTCCGATCGCGAAGGGGGAAGAGTGGCGAATGCCTCGAGGTCCCTGTCCGATTGACCGAACCTGGCGCTGGGGAAGTGCGTCAGGGTCGGCGTTCGGGCAGAGGCCTCGCGGCACTCGCCGTACGGCTCTGGCTGGGCTAGAAGATCTCGCCCAGTGACTCGGCTCTGGCTTGTGAGTAGCTCTCTTCGTGCTCCTCGAGGTAGCTCTGCCACGCCTGCGCGTCCCAGATCTCGAGGAAATCGACCGATCCGATGACCACGCACTCCTTCGACAACCCCGCGTAGCGGCGGTGGTCGACGGAGAGGGTGATCCGTCCCTGGGCGTCGGGATGCTGCTCATCGGTGCCTGCCGCCAGGCCGCGCACAAACGCGCGGGCCTCGGGGTTGCTGCGTGATGCTGCGGCGGCTCGGCGTGCGAGAGCGGCAAACTCTTCTCGGGGATACACCGCGAGGCTGTGGTCCTGCCCTTTCGTGACCATCAACCCTCCCGCCAGTGCATCTCGAAACTTCGCGGGCAACGTCAGCCGCCCCTTGTCGTCGAGCTTCGGCGTGTAGGTACCGAGAAACATCTCGACACCTCCACCCTGCGTCCGATTCGAACGTCCTAGGCCCTTGCGGTCCGTCTGCACGTTCCGCTGCGCACCACGTTACCCCACTTTCCTCCACATTCAATGCCAATTTAGGGTTCCACGCCCGCAATCTGCATCAAAAGACCAGTTCACAGCGGTGGTGCGATGTGGGGAAAAACTGTGCGATCTTCCCCACTGCCGGGGCGTCACGGCGAGGTGCGCCACCAGCCCGTACTGAAATCCCAGGTCAGACGGGTGCGGCGAGACGCTCACACCGAGCTCGACCGGCCCGGGGAGGAATGTGGGGGAAAAGTGGGGGGGGACGGTGGGGATCGCGGCGACACCACCGACACGACCAATGCAAAAGCGGCGTGACACCTAGGTGTCACGCCGCTCCGCTGTTGCCTGCCGCCCGGACTCTTGCCTACGCTGCGGCGTTTCAGCTACTCCTGTTCGAATCTCCGCTTGAACCGGTCTTCCATGCGCGAGGAGAATCCCCCGCTGCTGCCGCCCTTGCGGCCGTCAGCACGCTTGCCTGCGACCGACCCCTTCGCGGGGCTGCCGGCCTCGTCAGGCACTGCCGAGAGGCCCTTCTTCGATCCCCGCATGAGGAACAGGACCCCGGCTCCAAACATCACTACGAAACCGAGCAGGCTGATGATCGGGAAACCGCCCGGCTTGAACGGGAGCGCAACGCCCGCGACCAAGAGGACGAGTCCGAGAAAGAAGAGAGCTCCAGCCTGAAGTCGACGCTTGCTCGAAGCCGCACGCATACGGCCTCCCCTCACGGAGGAAGCAAATTTCGGATCTTCGGCGTAGAGCGCGCTCTCGATCTGATCGAGCATCCGCTGCTCGTGCTCGGAGAGTGGCACGGTACCTCCCCCGGCACTAAAGGTGGCGACCGATCCGTTGGGACGAAGCGGCGGGTTTCCGACGTTGGCGGCTACCTGTCGTCAATGATACGAGTACACGTGGCGGCGTACCACCTAGTCCATCGACGAGATGCCAACTTATTTCGCTCGCACCGCAGATCCCCTGCTAGGCAGACCTCCCCACCAACGTGTGCGGCGCGCCATCGAGGTGATTGTCGCCACCGAGATGATCCTCGACCGCGGTGAGGAATCGAGAGACCTCGCGGTGGAAATCATCGGCCTCGCCCAGCGTGATCGTGCGCGAGATGCCGGCCTCGATGGCCGCCCTGGTGGCCGAGTACCCGGCGAAGAACTCCGACCACCCCGCGAGTGACGGTTCGGCGCGCGCGAGCAGCACCCACGCGCTACGCGATCCGGTGCGTTGCCGTTGCTCGCCCCCGAGCGCGGCCCCGGCACCACGGAGCGCGGCGAGGTACGCGGAGCGGAACCGTTCGGACGCGTCCCGCGCCCCTGCCGCCTCGGCCAGCAGCGTGTCCGCACGGTCGAGCAGCGCCCGCGCGCGGCGCGACACCGGGGCCTCCACCCGCGACACCGAGTGTCGTGCCGATGACGCCGGAGCCCCCACCCGGAGGGCCGCCCTTGCCTGAATTGCCATCTTCCGAACACCTCCTGCGCAACCACGCCACCCGCCGGTACGACCGGTCAGGCCTTAGGGTCGGAATCCGGCGAAGCCCGCTTCCCTCGCGCTTCGCCGGATTGCCGACATCGAACATTCGTTCGACATATTCAATATAGCTGCCCCCACCGACACGTCGTCAAGAGAGAGGGTGAGTCCGGTCGGTATCAACACGACACCCCTGCTGGTCGAGCTGTCCGCGCAGGAACTACGGCGCCGCATGGCCGAGGCTCTGGCCATCTACGTCGAGGCCATGGACTACCCGAAGGGGACCGAGTTCCACCGGGCCCCGATGTGGGCCGAACACACCCATCGGCCCGGCTGGCGCGCGGTCGCCGCGATCGTCCCCCACGACGGCGACGGCGACGATCCCGGCTCGAGCGAGGGCACCATGGTCGGCATCGCCTACGGCTACCGTGGCGCCCCGCACCAGTGGTGGCACCAGCAGGTGCGCGAGGGGATGCACCGTTCCGGCGCCGACGAACGGCGGATCCACGAGGTCCTCGGCGACTACTTCGAGCTGACCGAACTCCATGTGGCACGTGCCGCACAGGGACACCGCACCGGCGAGGCGTTGCTCCGCAGGCTCCTCGAAGACCGGCAGGAGAGTCACGTACTGCTGTCCACCCCCGAGGTCGACGGCGAGGACAACCGCGCCTGGCGTCTCTATCGCAGGCTCGGATTCACCGATGTGGTGCGGCATTTCACCTTCACCGGCGACAACAGGCCGTTCGCGGTGTTGGGGCGACTGCTGCCGCTCGCCGCCGAAGGGACCGAGAACGCGCACTCCCCCAGCCGATAGCCTGGACAGATGATCGACGCGGTGGTGGTGGGATCCGGACACAATGCGCTGGTGTCGGCGTGCTATCTCGCCCGGTCCGGCTGGTCGGTCGAGGTGCTCGAGAGCGACACCGTACTGGGCGGGGCGGTGTCCACCGTCGAACGGTTCCCCGGCCATCAGGTGGACCGCGGTTCGTCCGCGCACATCATGATCCGGCACACCGGCATCATCGAGGACCTCGACCTCACCTCGCACGGACTGCGTTATCTCGACTGCGACCCTTGGGCATTCGCGCCCGCGCCGCCCGAGTCCGGCCGGTCGGGCATCGTCTTCCACCGCAGCCTCGAACGAACCTGCGCCTCCATCGCCGAATCCTGCGGGGCCGCCGACGCGAGGGCATACAGAGAGTTCGTCGACACCTGGGGTCCGCGCACCGCGGGAGTGATGCGGGCGTTCGCCGGGCCGCCGACCGGTGGGAGGCTGGCCCGCTCGTTCGGCACCCTGGATCGGGGCGCGGGCGCCGCGGCCTTCTCACGGGAGTTCCTCGCATCCGGGGACAGCTTGCTGGACAACTACTTCGACAACGAGCGCCTCAAGGCGGCACTGGCCTGGTTCGGCGCCCAGTCGGGACCACCGATGTCCGAGCCGGGCACCGCCCCGATGGTCGGGTTCGCGGCGCTGATGCACACCCTGCCGCCGGGCCGGGCGGTCGGCGGCAGCGGCGCCCTCACCCGGGCCCTGGCGTCGCGGCTGGCCGCGGACGGTGGAGCCGTGCGACTGGGCGACGCGGTGACCGAGCTGCGCCGCACGCCGAAGGGCTGGACGGTCCGCACCGCCCATGGCCACGAGGTCCACGCCAGGACGGTGGTGGCCGGCTGCCACATCCTGACCACCCTCGACCTGCTCGAGCGCGGCGGCCACGACCGGACGCAACTGGACGGGTGGCGCCGCCGGATCCGGGTCGGGCCGGGGATCGGCATGGTCGTCCGCCTCGGAACCGATTCGCTCCCCTCCTATCCCAGCGCCCCGGCGGGCGAGACCGTCACCTCCGGGCTGCAGCTGCTGGTCTCCGATCGCGCACAGCTGAGGCTCGCACACGGCGCGGCGCTGGCGGGCGAGCTGCCCCCCGTCCCCGCGGTCCTCGCCATGAGTTTCAGCGGGATCGACCCGAGCCTGACCCCCGCGGGTGAACACCAGGCGACGCTGTGGTCGCAGTGGCATCCCTATGCCCTCACCGGCGGACGCGACTGGGCGGACCTCGCCGAGTCCGAGGGCGACCGGATCGTCGCCGAGATCGAGCGGCTGGCACCGGGATTCACAGACTCGGTGCGCCACCGGCTGGTCCAGACCCCCGCGGACCTCGAGTCCGAGATGGGGCTGATCGGCGGCAACGTGATGCACGTCGAGATGTCGCTGGACCAGATGTTCATGTGGCGCCCCCTGCCGGAACTGTCGGGACACCGGGTGCCAGGCGCGAAGGGGCTGTACCTGACCGGCGCGTCCACCCACCCGGGCGGCGGAGTGTCCGGGTCGAGTGGGCGCAGCGCCGCGCGGATCGCGTTGTCCGACGCCCGGTTCGGGGGCTTGCGCCGGGTGCTGCACCGATGAGCGGGCCGGGAGGCACCGGATCCGCCACGCCGCGCACCCCTACCGCCTGACACCTGCATGGCTGCCTGGCACGATAACGCTGTGCAGCAGCCCCACTCCGATGTCCGAAGTCGATCCCGCGTCCGACTGTTCGCCCTGTCCGTGCTCCTCCTGATCTGCATACCGGTGCTCAGCGGGTGCCTTCGGGTCCAGGCGTCACTCGGCGTCTCACCCGACGACCGGGTGTCGGGACAGATCGTCGCCGCGACGGTTCCCGCGGACGACAACGACAAGGGCCCGGAGCTGATCCCGCCGGACTCGTTGATGTCGAAGGTCCGGGTACAGGCGTACAAGCAAGACGGCTACGTCGGCAGTCAGGCCTTCTTCAGTGACCTGACCTTCGGCGAGGTGCAGCAGCTCGGGGCGATGTCCAGCCAGACCGGCAGCTCCATCCAGCTGGACTTCCGGCGCAGCGGCGACGTCGTGGTCCTCGAGGGCAAGGCGGACCTCAAATCGGTGCCCGACGGCAGCGACGTCCAGTTCAGCGTCGCATTCCCCGCGCGGGTGAACACCACCAACGGAACCCGCGACGCCGACTCCATCGTCACCTGGAAGCTGCCGCCCGGCGAGGTGAGCACCCTCCGTGCCGAGACCCGATACGCCGACCCCAGCACGCGCGGCTTCGCCGGCTGGGCAGGCATCGTCGCAGGCGTCACGCTGGGCGTCGCGCTCGTGGTCGGCGCGATGGCGTACTTCAGCAGGCACCCGAGGCGCTGACGCACTGTGCGCGAATTGCACCCCACCGAGAGTGCAATTCGCGCACAGGCGCGAAGCGCGCTATCTGACCGAGCTGGCCAGTCCGAGGCGGGCCAGCACCTCACGGGTCGCGCGGGCGAAGTTCAGCGTGATGAAGTGCAGGCAGGGTGCGCCCTCGGCGATCAACCGCTCGCTCATCTCGGTGGCGAGCTCGATGCCGATCTCACGGACCGCGGCGCGGTTCTCCTCGGGCCCGTGGCCCGCCGCGCGATCCAGCCGGTCCGCGAGCTCGCGCGGCAGCTGCGATCCGGACAGCTCCACCATCCGCTTGACCGAGCGCAGCGACGTGATCGGCATGATCTCCGGGATGATCGGCTTGGCACCCTGCTCGGCGTCGCACCGGGAAACCCGGTCGCGCAACCGCAGGTAGTCCTCGACGTCGAAGAACATCTGGGTGATCGAGTACTCGGCCCCGGCACGCAGCTTGGAGACCAGGTATCTGGTGTCGTGGTCGAGGTCCGGCGCCCGGAAGTGCCCCTCGGGGAAGGACGCGACACCGACGTGGAAATCGCCGAGGTCGCGGACCAGCCGGACCAGCTCCTCGGCGTACTCGACGCCCTCGGGATGCCTGACCCACTCGCCGAGCGGATCGCCAGGCGGATCGCCGCGCAGCACCAGGATGTTGCTGATGCCGCGGTCCGCGTATGCGCCGACCATCGCACGCAGCTCGTCGACGCTGTGGCCGACGGCCGTCAGATGGGCGACCGGGAGCAGGGTGGTCTCCTCGGCAAGAGCACCGGTGACGCGCACGGTCCGGTCCCTGGTCGATCCGCCGGCCCCGTAGGTCATCGAGACGAATGCGGGCTGCATCTGCTCGAACTCGCGGACCGCGCGCCACAGACGCGCCTCCGCATCGGCATCGCGCGGCGGCGAGAACTCCACCGAGAAGGGAATCCGCCCGCCGCTCGAACCGATCCGGTCCACGATGGACGGGGTCTGGGTCACCCAGCCCTCGCTTGACCGTCCCCTGACGGCATCGAATGTCACTCGACAATCATAGTGGCGGGCAGCGAGGGCGACTTCGACGGACCACTAGGGTGAGGGTGTCGATCACCTTCCCAGGGCAATTCCCGGGGCAATCACCGAGGAGGACACCCTGTCCGCCCACGCCGCCTCCCCCGAGGCCACCGAGTCGCTGCCCGCCGCCGTCGAGACGGCACTGCGCGAGTTCTTCGACAGTCGCAGGCCGGTCACCGATGCCGTCGGCGGCACCTTCACCGCCGCCACCACCGCGCTGGAGGCCTTCGTCCTGCGCGGCGGCAAGCGGGTCCGGCCCGCGTTCGCCTGGACGGGCTGGCTGGGCGCCGGTGGCGACCCGACCGGTCCCGACGCCGCCGCGGTGCTGCGGGCGTGCGCCGCGCTCGAGCTGGTCCAGGCGTGCGCCCTCGTGCACGACGACATCATCGACTCCTCCCGCACCCGCAGGGGCTTTCCCACCCTGCACGTCGAGTTCGCCGACCGGCACCGTTCGGGCGGATGGTCCGGCGAACCGGCGAAGTTCGGTGAATCCGTGGCCATCCTGCTCGGCGATCTCGCGCTGGCATGGGCGGACGACATGGTCCGCGAGTCCGGGGTCGACGCGGCCGCCCAGGTCCGGCTCGGCCCGGTGTGGTCGGCGATGCGCACGGAGGTCCTCGGGGGCCAGTATCTGGACGTGAGCACCGAGGTGACCGCCGACGAGTCGGTGGCCGCGGCGCTGCGGATCAATCGATACAAGACGGCGGCGTACACGATCGAGCGACCGCTGCACCTGGGCGCCGCCCTCGCCGCGGCCGATCCGGATCTGATCGCCGCCTATCGCGAGTTCGGCACCGACATCGGCATCGCCTTCCAGCTCCGCGACGACCTGCTCGGGGTGTTCGGGGACCCGGCGGTCACCGGGAAGCCGTCCGGCGACGACCTGCGCGAGGGCAAGCGGACCGTGCTGTTCGCCGAGGCCCTGCTGCGGGCCGACGCCACCGACCGGGGCACCGCGGACGTGCTGCGGCGCAGCATCGGCACCGATCTCACCGAGGAGCAGGTGCAGCGGCTGCGCGCGATCATCACCGATCTCGGCGCGGTGGACGAGGTCGAGCGCCGCATCGACGAGCTCACCGCCAGGGGCCTGCGCGCCCTCGACACGAGCACCGCAACGGAGTCGGCCAAGCAGAGCCTGCGCGCGATGGCGCTGGCCGCCACCCGTCGTACGGCCTGATCGGCGTGGGCCTGCGCACGGTCCCGGGTCGCACCGATCACGTGGTGGTCGTCGGGGCAGGGCTGTCCGGATTGTCGGCGGCGCTGCACCTGCTGGGCACCGGCCGCGCGGTCACCCTCCTCGAGCGCGATCGTTCGGTCGGCGGCCGGGTCGGCGTCTACGACGGACCCGGTTACCAGATCGACAGCGGTGCAACCGTTCTCACCATGCCGGAGCTGGTCGCCGAGGCGCTGGCCGCGGTCGGTGCCGACTTCGGGTCGGTGTCCCCGCCGCTGCGCCTGCACCGGCTGGACCCGGCATATCACGCGCGATTCGCGGACGGCGGCGCGATCGCCGTGCACTCGGACCCCGACGCGATGGCGGCGGAGGTCGCCAGGGCGTGCGGTCCCGACGAGGCGCGCCGCTACCTCCGGCTGCGCTCCTGGTTGGAGCGGATCTTCACGGCCGAGTTCGACCGGTTCATCGACGCGAACTTCGACTCGCCGCTCGACCTGGTCGGCTCGCGCGCAGCCCTCGCGGACCTGTCGACGCTGGTCCGGATCGGCGGCTTCGGCAGGCTCGGTCCGCGCGTCGAGAAGTACCTCCGCGACCCGCGGCTGCAGCGCATCTTCACCTTCCAGTCGCTCTACGCGGGGTTGAGCCCGGCGCGGGCACTCGGCATCTACGGCGCGATCGCCCACATGGACACCTCGATGGGCGTGTACTTCCCCGACGGCGGCATGCGGGCGATCGCCGAGGCCATGGCCGGCGCCTTCACCGCCGCGGGCGGCACGCTCGCACTCGGGACCGAGGTGAGCCGGATCGACTACCGGAACGGTCGGGCGACGCGGGTGATCGCCGCCGACGGGTCGGGGTTCGAGGCCGACGCCGTGGTCCTGACCGCGGACCTCGGCAGCGGGAGTGCCCTGCTCCCGCGCCGGACGTGGCCGCGGCGGCCGGTCCGGCATTCTCCCTCCGCGGTCGTCGCGCACGGCACCATCCCCGCCTCCGTCGCCGCAGGCTGGACCGACTCCGGCCACCACACCATCGACTTCGGGGCGGCCTGGGAGCAGACGTTCGCCGAGATCACCGCGCGCCGCGGTCGCGGCAGGCTGATGAGCGACCCGTCCCTGCTGCTCACCCGCCCCGCGGTCACCGATCCGGAACTGCTCATCGACCGTGACGGTGTGCCGCACGAGCCACTGTCGGTGCTGGCGCCCTGCCCGAACCTGCACAGCGCCCCGCTGGACTGGGCCGCCCTCGGGCGGCCGTACGTCCGCGAGCTGCTCGTCGAGCTCGAGCGGCGCGGCTACACCGGGATCGCCGAGGGGTTCCGGGTTGACCTGATCGACACCCCACAGACCTGGGCCGACCGCGGGATGTCCGCGGGCACCCCGTTCGCCGCGGCACACACCTTCGCGCAGACGGGACCGTTCCGGCGCGGAAACCTCGACACCGGAGCCGAGAACGTGGTGCTCGCCGGGTCCGGCACCACACCGGGGGTCGGGGTGCCGACCGTGCTGGTCTCGGGGAAGCTCGCCGCCCAGCGGATCGGGGGCGAACTGCGTGCCAGGTCACAGACACACCCCGCACGATCAAGGCGTTTCCCGCTGCGGAACACCGAGCCACTAAACTAACCAGCTGTCCACGCATTCCGCCGACGGGTCTTGCCGGCCGGACCGCAGTCAACGCACAGCCATGGGGGAAGATCCGCACCGATGACGTCCCCACTTTCCGCTGCTGACAGGCACACCGGCGACAGCAACGACCAGGGCCCGAGCGCCGGGCGGCTCCGCGCGGTCGCCGGGTTCGCGCGCAGCGAGGCGGGGCACGCCGCGATCCTCGGGTTGGTCGGCGCATCGATGATCACGTTCGGCGGTTTCGGCTCGGGCAGCGTTCGACGTGAGGATCCGCTCCTCGAGGCGCTGCACCTGTCCTGGCTGCGCTTCGGGCACGGCCTGATCCTGTCGACGATCCTCGTGTGGGTCGGCGTGCTGTTGATGATCGCGGCGTGGGTCCGCCTCGGCCGCTGCACGCTGCGCGGCACGACCACGCTGCACGAGCTGCGCTGGGTGGTCCCGGTGTGGACGGCCCCGTTGCTGCTGGCCGTACCCATGTTCAGCCGGGATGCGTACTCGTACCTGGCGCAGGGCGCGCTGCTGCGGGACGGTTTCGACCCGTACGCGGTCGGCCCTGTCGCCAATCCCGGCATCCTGCTCGACAACGTGAGCAACGTCTGGACCACCACCACCGCTCCGTACGGACCGATCTTCCTGCTGCTCGGCCAGGGCATCACCTCGATCACCGGCGACAATGTGATCGCCGGGACGATGCTGCTGCGGCTGACCATGCTGCCCGGTCTCGCGTTGACCATGTGGGCGGTACCGCACCTGGCCCGTCAGCTCGGCGGCAACCAGGCGACCGCGCTGTGGCTCGCGGTGCTCAACCCGCTGGTCCTGATCCACCTGATCGGCGGCGTGCACAACGAGATGCTGATGGTGGGCCTGATGACGGCCGGCATCGCGCTCGTGCTCGAGCGGCGCCACGTCGCGGGCATCGCGGTGGTCGCGGTCGGTGTCGCCATCAAGGCAACCGCCGGTGTCGCGCTGCCGTTCCTGGTGTGGATCTGGATGATCCACGAACGCGACCGCGCGGTGGCCGAAGGTAGGACCCCGCCCGCGCCGCTGGTCCTTTTCGCCAAGACCGCGGGCGCGGGGCTCGCCGTGTTCGCCGCCGTGTTCGCCGCGGCCTCGGCCATCGCGGGCGTCGGCATCGGGTGGCTCACCGCGCTGTCGGGATCGGCGAAGATCATCAACTGGCTCTCGCTGCCGACGATCATGGCCCACATCGTCACCGTCAGCACCTCCTGGTTCACCGGGCTGCGGTTGGGCCCGGTGCTGGAGGTCACCCGTGCCATCTCCGCGGTCGCGCTGGTGGTGATCCTCGTGGCGGTCTGGTGGCGCTTCCGTCGGACGCCGCGGGAGGCCGTCATGGGCATCCTGATCGCGTTGGTCGCGATCGTGGTGCTCTCCCCCGCCGCGCTGCCCTGGTACTACTCGTGGCCGCTCGCCGTCGCCGCGGGCTTTGCCCTGTCGACCACGACGCTGATGATCCTGGTCGGCCTGTCTACCTGGCTGATGCTTGTCTTCCAGCCGGACGGCTCGATCGGGCTGTACACCCTCGTGCACGTGTTGCTCGCGACCTTTGCGGCGATCGTCGCGGCCAAGTCGCTGGTGACCGTCGACCCGCTGCGGCTGCGCTCCACGCCCGCCGTCGCCGACGCCGCGGACACCCGTTCCGGCGCCGGGGCGGCCCCCGGCCGGGACTGAGATGACGACGCTGGACGACCGTGCGGTTGCGAGCGATCTCGGAGCCGCCTACCGATACTGCGAGCGGCTGGCCGCCGAGCACGGCCGCAGCTATGCACTCGCCACCCGGCTGCTACCCGAGCACCGCAGGCCGGCCGTGTACGCGCTGTACGGATTCGCCCGCACCGTGGACGACCTCGTCGACATCGACGCGCCCGGCGGCCGTCCCGCCTCCGATTGCCTTGCCGAACTCGACAGGATCGAATCCGAGCTGACGGCCGCCGTCGCGGGCACCGCTGCCGACGACGTCCGGCCGGTCGTGCTGGCGGTGGCCGACACCATCGGCAGGTACTCCATCCCGCTCGATCACTTCACCGCGTTCCTCGGGTCCATGCGGATGGACCTGCCCGGCGCGCCCGGATTCCGTGCCGTCTACACCTCGATGGACGAGCTCCGCGGCTACATGCACGGCTCCGCCGCGGCGATCGGCAAGCAGATGCTGCCGATCCTGGGCACGGTGACCCCGCTCGCCAAGGCCGAGCCCGCGGCCGCCTCGCTCGGCGAGGCCTTCCAGCTCACCAACTTCCTCCGTGACGTCGGCGAGGACCTCCGGCGCGGACGCATCTACCTGCCGTCTCAGGAGCTGTCCGCATTCGGTGTTGACGGCGACCTGCTGCGCCACTGCCAGTCCACCGGGGCCACGGACCCCCGGGTCCGGCGGGCCCTCGCCCATTTCGTCGCACTGAACCGGTCCGGGTACCGAGATGCCCGGCCGGGACTGGCGATGCTCGAACCGCGGGCGCGACCCGCGATCACCGCGGCGTTCGACCTGTACTCCGCGATCCTCGACGAGATCGAGGCGAGCGGTTACCGGGTGCTCGACCGGCGGGCGGTGGTGCCGAGACGGCGGCGGCTCACGCTGGTCGCGCCGCGACTGCTGGAGTCCGCGGTCGCGGCGGCCCGTAGCTGAGCGGCTACTCCCGCTCGAGCGCCTGCGTGCGGGCGCTCAGCGACCGCCCCAAACCGGCGACCTCGGCGTCCATCTGGGGCACCAGCACCGGCGCGAGCCTGCGGATGTCGCGTTCGGCGATCGGGGTCTGCACCAGCGGCCGCAGCCAGCGCAGCGCACCGACCCAGCCCGGCACATTGATCCGGCTCGATCGCTTCTCGATCCCCGTCACGAAGCGGCTGCCACACGCCTGCACCGACGTCGTCTTCCCGAGCGGGCCGGGCAGCGCGGCGAGCATCTTGGTGAACGCGGGCAGGTCGGCCTTGGCGTCCTGGACCAGCGGGGTGTCGATCCAGGCCATGTGGGCGGAGCCGACGTCGACACCCAGGTGGGCGACCTCGAGCCGCAGGGTGTTGGCGAAGTACTCGGCCCCCGCCTTGGACGCGTGATACGCCGCCAGCCCGGGTGAGGCGGTGTACGCCGCGAGCGACGAGACGACAAGGACGTATCCCCTGCGCTCGATGATCGAGGGCAGGGCGGCGCGCACCGTGTGGAAGACGCCGACGAGGTTCACGTCGACGACGCGCCTGAAGGTCGCCGGATCGACCGCAAGGACGGATCCATAGCTCGCGATGCCCGCGTTCGCCATCACGACATCGATGCCACCGAACTGCTCGACCCCTTGCGCGACAGCCGATTCCATCGATGCGAGATCGCACACGTCGGCGACGACGGTCAGCGCGCGATCGGGACCACCGAGTTCCTCGGCCAGCGCGCGCAGCGGCTCCGCGTCCAGGTCGGTCAGCACGAGCCTCGCGCCCTTGGCATGCAGCCGACGGGCGACCTCCGCTCCGACACCACGCGCGCCGCCGGTGATGAGGACGACCTTGCCGTTCATGGATGTCATGGCGGAAAGCGTAGTCCCGGGAGCCCCGGCGGCGGGCTCATCGCATCGACGCGCCTAGAAGGCCATCGCCTGGGCGCGGCGAATCACCTCGCGGGCGAGGTCGGTGTGCAGCGCGTCCACCGGGGCCCCCGGCAGGGTCTCGTCCTCGGTGAACAGCCAGCGCAGGATCTCCTCCTCGCTGTAACCGCCGTCGCGCAGGACCACGAGCAGACCGGACAGCAGCCGGACCACCTCGCCCTCCTCGGTGAAGAAGCTCGCGGGCACGCCGATGACGCCCTCGCGGCGCACGGCGACCAGCTCGCCGTCGCGGAGCATCTGGTGCACCCGGGTGACGACGATTCCGAGCAGTTTGGCCACATCCGCGAGCTGCAGCAGCTCTACCGAGGGATCGAGGACGTCGTCGCTATAAGGGATTGCACTCACACGGGTAACGGTATCGGGTCGGTGCGCGGTAGGTCATGGGCGGTCCGCGCGATCGCGGCCGCCGCGCCGTCGGCACCGGGCGGGCGGCCCGCTGGCTACCATCGATGCGGACATTGTCGAAACTGCTGCGGTGGATCACCGGGTAGAAGAGAAACGGGGTAAGCGCGGGTGGGGCCAGGAGATCAGGCGCTGATCGGCACACTGCTCGACCGCCGCTATCGGGTGGACTCCCCGATCGCGCGCGGCGGGATGTCGATGGTCTACCGAGGCCTCGACATGCGGCTCGACCGGCCGGTCGCGATCAAGGTCATGGACCCGAAGTTCGCGCATGACCCCCAGTTCGTCGCCCGCTTCGAGTTCGAGGCCCGCGCGGTGGCCCGGTTGACCCATCCAGGTCTGGTCGCCGTGTACGACCAGGGCGTCGACGGCGAACACGCGTTCCTGGTGATGGAGCTGGTCGCGGGCGGGACGCTGCGCGAGCTGCTGCGCGAGCGCGGCCCGATGCCACCGCACGCCGCGGCCGCGGTCACCGGACCGGTGCTCGACGCGCTCGCGGTCGCGCACCGTGCCGGCCTGGTGCACCGCGACATCAAGCCGGAGAACGTGCTGATCTCCGACTCGGGCGAGGTCAAGATCGCCGACTTCGGTCTGGTCCGCGCGGTCGCCGGATCCAACGCCACCTCCAGCAGCGTGATCCTCGGTACCGCCGCCTACCTCTCCCCCGAGCAGGTCACGACGGGCAACGCCGACGCCCGCAGCGACGTGTACGCGACCGGCGTGTTGCTGTACGAAATGCTCACCGGCCGAACGCCGTTCACCGGCGATACCTCCCTCTCGATCGCCTATCAGCGGATCAACGCCGACGTGCCGAGCCCGGGTTCCCAGATCCCGGGGGTGCCGCCGGAGTTCGACCAGCTGGTGCTCGAGGCCACCGCCCGTGACCCCGAGGAACGGTTCACGAACGCGGGCGAGATGTCGGCGGCGCTGCGTTCGGTGAGCCGGCAACTGCAGTTGCCCGCCTACCGGGTACCCGCCCCGCGACGATCCGCGCAGCACCTCAGCGCGGCCATGCAGGTCGCGGGCGCGCTGCCGCCGCCCGCGGCGACCACGGCCGGACCGAACGACGCGACGACGGCACTGGCGTCGGCCGCCCCGACCGCGGTACACCCCGGCATCCAGCACGTGGGCCCGCAGCCGACCAAGGTGGTCACCGACCTGACCGCGCGCCCGCCGGAGTTCCCGCAGCCGGAGGTGGACCCCGGCGCGACACGGCAGCACCGTCGCGACCCGGCCCAGTACGAGTTCCCCGATTTCGCGGCCGAGCGTCAGCGCTCGCGCCGCACGATCATGGTGTGGCTGCTGGTGATCCTGCTGCTCGGGGTCGCGGTCGGATTCGGCGGCTGGTGGATGGGGTCCGGCCGGTATGCGGCGGTGCCCGCCATCGACGGCCTCGACCGCGCCTCGGCGACCTCGACGATCGAGGCCGCCGGGCTGAGCACCGAGATCCGCGGCGAGTACTCGAACAGCGCCCCCGTCGACACACTGCTCGGCACCGATCCCGCCGCCGGGTCCCGGGTGCCGAAGGAGTCGGTGGTGGCCCTTCTGGTGTCGCTTGGCAGGCCCGCGGTCCCCGAGGTGCCCGCGGGCGGCGACCCGGATCAGGTGGACCGGGTGCTGCGCGAGCGCACCTTCGTGCCCGTCGAGGGCGGTGAGGCCTTCAGCACCAAGGTGCCCAATGGCGGTGTGGCGGCGCTGAAGCCGGGTCCGGGCACGGTGCTCGACGTCGGATCGCAGGTCCAGATGATCCGGAGCAAGGGTTCGCCGCCGGTCCGGATGCCGGACCTGCGCGGCAAGTCGGCCGATGAGGCCAGGGCCGCCTTGGACGCCGTCGGGATCACCGTCGGCGAGACCCGCGAGGAGTTCGACAGCGGCGTCGACGGCGGCGACGTGATCGGCACCGACCCGTCGACCGGCACGGAGGTCGGGGCCGGATCGAGCGTCACGCTGATCGTCTCGACCGCGGTCCGGCTGCCGTCGATGCTCGGGCGCAGTGTGGGCTCGGCCCGCGATGAGCTCACCGGCCTCGGCCTGGTGCCTCAGGTCAGGCAGGTCACCGACTCCGACCGGTCACTGGTCCTCACCCAGAGCCCCGGCCCCGGAACCCGGGTCGAAGCGGGCACCACCGTGTCGCTGGTCGCGGTGCCGTAGCGCGGAGATCTCCACTCCACCTTTCCCTGCGGCGCACCACGTTTCGAGCGACAGGTCGGTCGCACCTCCCCTTCGACCATTCTCAGGACATACAACAAAACGGTCGGTATGTTCGGTGCCCTCACACAACAACTGGGGGCACGTTGTTCCGAATGCTGCGCGCGACCGTCTTGGCGTGCTCGCTGGTCGCGCTCGTGATGTCGTTCGGAACTGGGGCGGCAGGTGCAGATCCGCTTCCCGAGAAGTTCGAATCCTCGGCGGGCTCCTCGAACGAACTGACCAATCCGGGCGGCTCGCTGCCCGGATCCAACGACTTCGGATGCAAGCCGACCACAGACCACCCTCGTCCCGTGGTGTTGGTGCACGGAACGGCGGGCGGACAACAGATCACGTGGGGCGCCTATGTCCCGATGCTCAAGAATGCGGGCTTCTGTGTGTTCGCACTGACCTACGGCGCCATCGCCGGACCGTGGCCGATCTCCTCGATCGGCGCGATGAAGCCGATCGAGGACAGCGCACAGCAACTCGGTGGGTTCATCGATCGGATCCTCTCCGCTACCGGCGCTTCGACAGTGGACATCGTGGGGCATTCGCAGGGCACGCTCGTGCCGGCGTACTACGCGAAAGTCCTCGGCGGGCAGTCGAAGATCACCAACTACGTGTCGCTGGCTCCGCTGTGGCTGGGCACGAAGGTCGGAGGCGGCGATGGGCTTCCCGAACTCTTCGAACGATGGGGACTTCCGGACAGCGCGTTCCCGATCTGTCAGGCGTGCGGACAGTTCGTCGCCGGATCCAAGGTGGTCAACAGGGTCAATGCCGACGGGACCCCCTATCTCAAGGGCATCACGTACACAAACATCGGCACCCGATACGACGAACAGGTGGTGCCGTATACCCAAGGCATGCTTCCCGGCCTGCCTGGCTACGACGTCACCAACATCGTCATCCAAGACGGATGCGAGCAGGACAGTTCGGATCATGTCGAACTCACCGACACCAAGCGGGCGGCATACATGGTGCTCAATGCCCTCGACCCGGCCAATCCGCGCGAAGTGCCGTGCGGATGAGTGTGAACCGCCGCGACGGCACCACTCACCGGCCGGGCGCCCCCACGAGCTCCTCGAGGTAGCAGGCGACTCCGTCTTCGTCGTTGCAGGCGAGGACGCGGTCGGCGAGCGTCCTCACCTCCGGCAGCGCGTTCGACGGGCACAGGGCGGTACCCGCCCACGACAGCATAGGGACGTCGTTGATCCCGTCGCCCGCGACGGCGACCTCGTGCGCCTCGATCCCGTCGGCCGCGCACAGCTCCGCGAGCGCACTGGCCTTCGACACCCCCGACGGGGCCATCTCGAGGTAGGGCGCGCCCGAATGGGTCAGTTCGACGCCATCGACCCCGGCCGCGACAGCGGCACGGTACAGGTCCGCGCTGGACACCTCGGGGTGACGCACAACGATCTTCACCATCGGCTCGTCGAGCGCGGGCAGTAGCTCCGAGAGCGTCATCTCGTGCGGGTGTCGGTGATGATCGGCGAATTCGCACAGCGCGGCGTACTCGGGTTCGGCGACGAAACTCGTCGGACCGACGTTCGCGAACACCACCCCTGGCATGAGCGTCCGCACCCGGCCCATCGCCGTCGTCGCCGCGGCAGCCGTGATCGAGGTCGTCGCGGTGACGAGCGCAGTGCCGTCGGCGAGGTCGAGAACGACCGCACCGTTGGCGCAGATCGCCCTGCCGCGAAAGCCGCACTCGAGCGCGAGTTCGTGGACGGAATGGCGCGCTCGCGCGGTCGCCCACACGATCTCGATCCCGGACTCCTCCGCCGCCGCCATCGCCGCGGCGGTCCGGCGTGAGATCGTGCGGTCCGACCGCAGCAGGGTGCCGTCGAGATCGGTGGCGACGAGTCGAATACGAGTCACGTCCGCCATGATGCCAGCCGACGACGACGCGCGGCAGGCCCCGCCCATGCGGGCCTGCCGCGCCTGGCTCAGTCCTGCGGGCGGAAGACCGCGAAGGCGCCGCCCTGTGGGTCGGTCAGGACGGCGAACCGACCGGTCTCGGGGATGTCGGTGCCCGGCACGTGCACGGTTCCGCCCAGACCCGTCGCCTTCTCGACCGCGGCGTCGACATCGTCCACGCCGAAATACAGCGCCCAGTGCGGCGGAATGCCCTCCGGGAAGTCCTCACCCATCGCCATCATGCCGCCGAAGTCGGTGCCGCCGAGGCCCCACTGGGTGTACCCGTCACCCGCCGTGACCGTCCAGCCGAACACGGTGCGGTAGAACTCGATCGCCCGCGCGGTGTCGCGGGTACGCAGCTCGATCCAGCACAGCGCCCCGGTCTCGTTCAGCCGGGCCGCGCCCTGGAACTTGCGGCCCTGCCAGATCGAGATGACCGCACCCGCCGGGTCGGCGAGCACCGCGAACCGGCCCAGATCGAACACGTCCATCGGCTCGGCGATCACCGAACCTCCGGCCTCCGTGGCCGCCCGCGCGGTCGCATCCACGTCGGCCACCGCGATCGAGGCCGTCCACGCGACGGGCTGGCCCTGCTGATAAAGCGGGCTGGCGGCGGCCACCGGGTCCTGCTCGAGCAGCATCATCGTGTAGCCGCCCGCCTCCGGGTTCGGATCCGTTTCCGGCTTCCAGCCGAGTAGGCCGCCATAGAACTGACCGGCTGCCGCGACATCGGTAGTGCCGAGCTCGGCCCAACACGGGGTCCCCAGCGTCGGTTCGGTGATCTTCATGGTGTGTCCCTCACTGCGATGGTTGGGTACGCGATTCGATCGCCCCGACCGTATCGCCGGCCACCGACACCGTCGCTGAACGCAGAGCGGCCCGCACCCGGGCAGGGTGCGGGCCGCTGTGCGGGATCCGATGGCTCAGCCGCGCAGCATCTCCGCAACGAGGAAGGCCAGTTCGAGGGACTGCTGGGTGTTGAGCCGCGGGTCGCAGGCGGTCTCGTAGCGGCCGGACAGGTCCAGGTCGGAAATGTCCTGTGCGCCACCGAGGCACTCGGTGACGTTCTCGCCGGTCAGTTCGACGTGGATGCCGCCCGGGTGGGTGCCCAGCCCGTTGTGCACCTCGAAGAAGCCCTGCACCTCGTCGACGATCCGGTCGAAGTGCCGGGTCTTGTAGCCGGTGGACGCCTCGTGGGTGTTGCCGTGCATCGGGTCGCACTGCCAGATCACCTGGTGACCGGTGGCCTGCACCTTCTCGATGATCGCGGGCAGCAGGTCGCGCACCTTGCCGTTGCCCATCCGCGAGATCAGCGTCAGCCGGCCGGGCTTGTTCGTCGGGTCGAGCCGCTCGACGTACTCGACCGCCATCTCGGGGGTGGTGCTCGGGCCGATCTTGAGACCGATCGGGTTCGCGAGCATCTCGGCGAACGCGATGTGCGCGCCGTCGAGCTGGCGGGTCCGGTCGCCGATCCACAGGAAGTGCGCCGACAGGTCGTACAGCTTCGGGTGGTCATCGTCGTTGTCGAGCCGCAGCATCGCCCGCTCGTAGTCGAGGACGAGCGCCTCGTGGCTGGCGAAGATCTGCGCCTGGTGCAGGCTCGGATCCGTGACCCGGCACGCGTTCATGAACTGCAGGCCGCGGTCGATCTCGGCGGCGAGCGCCTCGTACCGGGCACCCGCAGGCGACGACGCGACGAACTCCCGGTTCCAGTCGTGCACCTTGTGCAGATCGGCCATGCCCGCGCCGGTGAGCGCGCGGACCAGGTTCATCGCGGCGCTCGCGTTCGCGTACGCGCGGACCAGCCGGGACGGGTCGTGGACCCGCACCGACTCCTCGGCGACGAGCGAGTTCACCATGTCGCCCCGGTACGACTGCAGCCCGAGCGAGTCGATGTTCGACGAGCGCGGCTTGGCGTACTGGCCGGCGATCCGCGCGACCTTGACGACCGGCAGGCTCGCGCCGTAGGTGAGCACGACGGCCATCTGCAGCAGGGTGCGGATGTTGCCCTTGATGTGCGGTTCGGTGTTGTCCGCGAACGTCTCCGCGCAGTCACCGCCCTGGAGCAGGAACGCCTCGCCCCTTGCGACCTCGGCGAGGTTGTTCTGCAGCGCCTCCACCTCGCTCGCGACCGTGATCGGCGGCACGCTCTCGAGCACGGTGCGCATCGCGGCGGCCCGGTCCTCGGGCCAGTTCGGCTGCTGGGCGGCGGGCTTGCTCAGCGCCTCATCGAGCCTCTGGCGCATCGCAGCGGGCAGCGGCGGAAGTTCGGGCAAGCGGTCGATCGGAACGTCGACAGTCCAGTTCACCAGTACAGGATATTCGCTCTGTCGAACGCGTCACGCAAAGGGGCCACCAATTCAGCGAATTGCGAGTGCTGCCCGGATCGCCTCGTACTTGACCAGGTTGTGCCTGGCGTCGGCCAGCGCGTCGTGCGCGTCGGCCGGAGCGGACGGCAACGCGGGCGACCCGCTGTCCTCCCAGTACTGGCGCAACTCACGGGTGAACCGCGGCAACGAACGCGGCAGCGCGGTCATGTCCCCCCACAACTGGCAGAGCGCGACGTGGTCGTACGCCGCGATCCAGGCCCACAGCTCCGGCGTGACACCGGGGCGCGGAACGAGGAACTTGAGCAGGTCGTCGCGGATCTGGGCGCGCGAGCGCCACAACGGCGAGGACGGCTGCGGGAGCTTAGGCAGGACGTTGGCTCGCACCCACTTCCCCGCCTTCGTGGGGTCGAACTCGGTGGAGACGGCATAGAACTCTCTGCCGTCTTCGGCGGCCACGCCGATCGAAACCAGGTCGATTGTGCGACCATCCTCGATGAACTCACAGTCGTAGAAGTAGCGCACCCGGGCAGACTATGCCGCCCGGCACTTCCCCACGACCACCGCCCCCGACCCGAAGGACAATTGGTGCCTGGCCAGGATCAGACCGCTCCCAGCGACCACGTGAGCACCGACACACCGGCAGCCGACACCTCGGCGGCACCAGCGGCGGACGACGCCGATCGGGAGCCTGCCGGCCCGGGAACGGGTATCCGGCGCCTCGTCGCCGGCCCCGCGGCCCGCGTGTGCATCCTGATCGCCGCGGCCATCGGCGTGATCTACAACCTCGTCGGCTTCCCCGGCCTACGGCATCTGGGCAGCTACTACCGGATCGACCTCGACGTGTACCGCATCGGCGGCACCGCGCTGGCGAACGGCGTCGGGCTCTACGGTCCGATGCCGCCGACCGAACTCGGCAAGTCGCTGCCGTTCACCTATCCCCCGCTCGCCGCGATCGTGTTCAGTCCGATGTCCGCGATCAGCCTCGGCGAGGCCAGCACCGCGCTGACCGTGCTCTCGCTAGTGCTGCTCTTCGCGACCGCGGTCGTGACCCTCACCTCCATCGGCGTGCTGCCCGAACGCACCCTGCTGTGGACGGCCGGGGCCGCGTTCGCCGGGGCGCTGGCGCTCGAACCGGTGTATTCCACCCTCGACTACGGCCAGATCAACATCGTGCTGATGGCCCTTGTCGCCGCCGATTGCCTGCTCAAGAAGACGCCGTGGCCGCGCGGAGCCCTGGTCGGTCTCGTCGCCGCGGTCAAACTCACGCCTGCGGTGTTCGTGCTGTACTTCCTGCTGCGCAAGGACCTCCGGGCCACCGCGGTCACCGCGGTGAGCTTCCTCGCGGGCACTGCCATCGGCTTCGCGGTCTCGTTCACCGACTCCAAGCAGTACTGGACAGACACCCTCATCGACTCCAACCGGATCGGCAGGCCCGCCTACCCCGCCAACCAGTCGATCACCGGCATGCTGGCCCGGCTCGGCCTCGATCCCTCGATCCGGACCCCGCTGTGGATCCTGGCGAGCGCGGCGGTCCTGGTCGTCACCGTGCTGGCCGCACGCCGGGCGCTGGCGGCGGGCATGCCCGCCCTCGCGCTCACCATGACGGCGCTGTTCGGACTTCTGGTCTCCCCGGTGTCGTGGTCACACCATTGGGTGTGGGTGGTCCCGACCCTGCTGATCCTGGGGCACCTCGCCTACACGCGCCGCAGCATCGGCTGGGCGCTCTGGGTCGCGGCGGGAATGGCGCTGTTCGTGGTGGCCCCGCACTGGCGACTGGCCCCCGGCCGGACCAGCGGCCTCGGCTGGCCGCTGTGGGATCAGTTCCTGGCCTCGTCGTACGTGTGGTGGGGCCTGGTGACGCTGGTGCTGGTCGCCGCGGTGGGTGTCACGGGCAGGGCGAAGCGGATCGCTGCGGACGAGCGGTCGCGGGTGCCCGCCGCGGTGGCCTAGCCGGCCGAGCCTCATCACTGTTGAATCGCCGGTCTGCTCGTCTGGAAAATTGGGAGGCCATGGCCCACGATGATCGCCACGACGGGGATTCCGACGTCGACTGGTTCTGGAACGTCATAGAGGAGGCCTCGCGGAGCCGTGATCACCTTCGCGAAATTCTTGGACGACTGCCGAAGGGCGCCGTCCACACGTTCCAAGACCTGTTCTTGGACTTCGCCGCCGAACTACAGGACGAGCCATATCGGTCGGATCTCGGGCACGACGAGTCTGAAGACGGCCTCGAAGACGCGGCGCACTGGGTCGTCAGCCAGGGGCGCGTGACATATGAAGCGGTCCTCGCAGGGCGTAGCCGGATGCCGGCACACGTCGACGTCGGTGATCCAGCCAGCTTCGGAGGGCTCGCTTACGAGGTCTACTACCACCGATTCGGGGAACCGCTGGACCTGATCTAGCTCGCCCGGGTGTCCGGGATCCGGTCGGCGGCGGGCGCGGGTGCGGGCGCGGCCGCCTCGGCGGGCTTGTTCTTGAGCGTGGCCGCGTAGATGTCGACGTACTCCTGACCGGAGAGCGCCATCAGCTTGTACATGACCTCGTCGGTGACCGCGCGCTCGACGAAGCGGTTCCCGCCCATGCCGTTGAAGCGCGAGAAGTCGATCGGCTCGCCGACCTTGATCACGATCTTCGCGAAACGCGGGAAGCGCGAGCCGATCGGGTTGAGCTTGTCGGTACCGATCATCGCGACCGGGATGACCGGAACGCCGGACTGCAGCGCCATCCGCGCCATCCCCGTCTTGCCCTTGTACAACCGGCCGTCCGGGGAACGGGTGCCCTCGGGGTAGATCCCCAGCAGCTTGCCGTCGCCGAGCACCTTCATGCCCGCGTTGAGCGCGTCCTGCGCCGCGTCGGCGCCGGTCCGGTCGATCGGCACCTGGCCGACCGCGGAGAAGAACCACCGCTGGAATCGGCCCTTGAGTCCGGTGCCGGTGAAGTACTCGCTCTTGGCCAGGAAGGTGATCCGGCGCGGCGAGCGCAGGGGCAGGTAGAACGAGTCCATCACGGCCTGGTGATTGCTGGCGAGAATCGCCGGACCATCACTCGGAATGTGTTCGGCGCCTTCGATGGTCGGGCGCCCGAGCACCAGCAGGATCGGTCCGAGAAAAATGTATTTGACCAGCCAGTACCACATGGCACCCTTCCCGAAGACATCCGTGCTCACGCTATGTTTCTCGTGTGATGACTGTACTCACGGCCGGTGCATGCGGTCCACCGGAGGGGCGCACCGTCCACGGTGCCCACGCGAGCAGGGTCAGGATTCCAGTTCCGTGCGAGCGAGTTCGGCAGCACCGATCATCCCCGCCGCCTCGCCGAGCTGGGTCGGCCTGATCCGGGCCAGCGGGCGATGCCCGGATCCGGTGATGAGCGTGGCGTAGTGCTCGCGCGCGTCGTCGAGGAAGAGCGGAGCCGAACTGGCCACGCCGCCTGCGATGACCACGAGGTCGGGGTCGTAGACATCGCTCACCATCGCCAGCCCGACACCCAACCAGCGCGCGAACTCCGCCATCGTCGCCATCGCGACCTTGTCGCCGTCCTGAGCCGCGCCCGCCACCCGGCGACCGGTCAGGCCCCCAGGGTTCCCTGCGACCTCGCGCGCCAGGATCGTCGACTCGGCGGGATTGGCGGCCAGCAACTCGATCGCGGTGTCCACTAGCGCGGTACCGCTGCAATACCGCTCCCAACAGCCGCGCTTGCCGCAGGCGCAGGCGCGTCCGCCGGACATCACCTGCACGTGCCCGAGTTCGGGCGCAACCCCGTGGCTACCGCGGTAGAGCTCGCCGCCGATCAGCAGGCCCGCACCGATCCCGGTCCCGATCGACATCATCAAGACGTTCTGCCCGCCTGCCGCGGCGCCGAACCGGTATTCGGCCCACGCCGCCGCATTGGCGTCGTGCTCGAGGATCACCGGCATGCCGAGGCGATCGCTGAGGTCGCGCGCGACCGGTGCGTCAACCCACGGCAGGTGCGGCGCGAAACGAACCGTGGACCGGTCCGGGGTGATGAAGCCCGCCACCGCGAGGCCGACCCCGCCGATCTCGTGCCGCCCGCAGAGCTCCCGGACCGCGCGGTCGAGCCCGTCCTCCAGCGCCTGCGCCGACCGCGGGGTCGGCGCGAACGTCGAGTCGAGCACCTGACCGTCGGCATCGACGACCGCCGCCCTGATGCTGGTTCCGCCGACGTCGATACCGATCGTGAGTGCGGTCCGACCGCGGGTGCGCGTGCCCATGGTCACCGATTGTGCTCGACCTGAACCGAGATCGGGACGAACTTCGGGCGAGCCCCCTGCGCCTCCGCGCCTGGAGCGGCCGTCGACCCGTCGGGCCCACCATCGGGGTCGGGATGCGCGCCGTGCTCGTCCAGGATCTGCCGGAGCAGGGCGAGCAGCACCGCGGCCTGCGAACCGAGCAGCGTGATGAGGTCGTGCTGCTCGCCTCGGGCCAGCGCCGCAAGCGCGCACACCGGGCACCAACTGCACCCGTACGGCCCCGGCTCGCCGCCGTCGGGATTCGCGGCGGCAGCGGCGGCCTCGGACGCCTTCTGCAGCAGCGGTTCCAGCCGATCGAACGCCGCGTGCGTGAGTGCCCGCAGCTCGGCGACCAGGTCCGCGTGATCGTCGCTCACAGCGGCCAGACCTGCGGATCGGGGCGGAACCGGACGACGAGGTCCCCGTCCTCGAACTGGGCGCCGACCGTGGTGCAACGGCGGAGCACGGACGCCAGCCTCACCCTGCGCCTGACCCCCGCCGCGCCGACCACCAGGTCGTCCTCGACCCTGCCGAGGGTCAGCGTGGACGGGTCGACCAGGGGCATGCGCAGTCGCAGCGCGTACACCGATTCCACCCCCGACCCTGACTCCAGTTCCACCCTCGCCCCCGTCGAATCGTCGTCCGCGGCGGTCAGCGGATCGACCCCGGCCGGATACAGCGCGTCGGCGAGCGCGGCGAGAGAGTCAAACCCTACCGGCTCGACGGCGTTCTCGTCGGCCGTGCGGACCGGCAGCCCACCGAGCGACGCCGCCAGCGAATCCAGCTGCGCACGCTCGCGATCCGCGCGCTCCGCATACCAGCGCAGGGCCGGACGGTCCACACCATCGGATGGAACCGGATCATGTTGCGGCAGAATCTTGTTCACGATCAGGCCATCGACTCGCACGCCGAGCACGGACATCGCCGCCGCGGTGTGCCGCGCCTCGGCCACGCCGACCGCATCCGCGGTGAGCACCATTCGCGCGCAGGTGTTCTGCCGGTCCGTGAGCATCGCCCGGACCGGCAGGGTGAAGTCACTGAGACGGTCGACGAGCAGCGCGGCCATCGCCTGCCAGCGCTGCGCGCCCGGCACCGTGGCCCTGAGGTGCCGGGGCCAGATCCGCTCGAGATAGTCGTGCACCATGTCCGGAACCGTCAGCAGACGCAGCAGTTCCCCGGTCGGCGGGCAGTCGACCAGCACGGCGTCCCAGTCCCCTCCGTGCGCGAGCCGGGCGACCTCGGCCAGCCCGAGCAACTCCTCGGCGCCGGGTAGTCCCGTCAGTTCCTGGGGGTCGGGCAGCGACAGCGCAGAACCGTGCTCGTGGTCGGTGCCGCTGGGGATCAGCGCCGACAGCGCGACCAGTCGATCCTCGAGCAGGGTCAGGGTGTCGAGCTCGAGCGCGTCGAACCCCTGGGCCACGGCGACGACGCCGGTGCCCGCCGCTGCCGCCGCGCCCTCCAGCGCGAGCACCTCGGTCAGCGAGTGCGCGCGATCGAGCGAGATGAGCAGGACGCGGTCTCCGGTGCGCGCCACCGCAATCGCGGTCGCGGCCGCCAGTGTCGTCTTCCCGACGCCACCCTTACCGATGAAGAACCGGATCTGGGTGTTCGCATCGGAGCCACGCCCGGTCAGCCTTCGACCCTCTTCTTCAATTCCTTGAGGGCGGTGTCGGTGATCGCCTTCTCGGCCTTGCGTTTGAACAGCCCGATCATCGGGATGTTCAGGTCGACGGTCAGCTCGTAGGTGACCGTGGTGGTCCCGTCCGGCTGGTCCTCGAGGGTGTACGAGCCGTCCTGCGACTTCTGGATCTCGGCGGAGGCCAGCGACCAGCGCACGGACTTTCCGTCCGACGCCCAGTCGAAGTCGAGTTCGTAGGTGTCCTTGACCATCCCGGCATCCAGCACGAACCGAACCCGCCGCGCGCGACCGTTCGCCCCGCGTGCGAGCACCTCGACTGACTTCGCCGCGGCCACCCACTCGGGGTACGCGTCGTAATCGGCGATCACGTCCATCACCCGACTCGACGGAGCCGCGATGGTGATCGACCTCTTGGTCTTGTCGGCCATACGACCAACGCTTCCTTTCACTCCAGGACAGCCACGAAGGCACTCGAACCCATCACACACGAAACAGATGTGCGCGCACAACGACGGGCCGCACCGCGCGACACCGTCGGGCGGGCGATCACCTGGGGGTCGGCGACTCTCCCGCCGGCCGACCGGCCTCGAGCTCGCGCTTGGTACCGAAGGCCATCACCTTGCCCGCCACGCGGCGCGCCCGGGTGAGGGCCCCGAGATCGAGCTCGGCCAGTTCCGCGGGACCGGCGCCGGTCGGCTCGGCGTGCAGGAAGTAGTGCACGATCGTGCCGTCGAGCTCCGGCTCCAGCCAGACCTCCATCGTTCCGGTCAACGCGCCCGTGACCGTCCAGCGAATCCCCTTCTCGCCTCGGTCCTCCCGCACGCTGATCTGGAGATCCGGCCACCAGCGGCGCCATTTCGACACCACGCCGATCGACTCCGCGACCGATGCCGGCGGCGCCGCGATGAAGGTCTGGTCCGAGACCTGAATGCTGCTCACCGGATTAGCTTCACACACTCCGCGCGGCGGGTGCGGGCCAGGGCCGATCAGCACGGGTTAAAGTGGAACCGCAGCAAAACCTACTCGTCAGTACACCGCAGTGCCGGAGGTCTTCGTGCGTGAATTCAGCGTTCCGTCAACTTTCACCATCCCTGAGGACGCGTCCGCCGTCGACTCGGTGTTCACCCATGCGGTGAACACGCCCAACCTGGCCGTCTTCACTCGGCTGACCGGCGGCACGTGGACCGATGTGTCCGCGGCCGAGTTCGCCGACCAGGTCACCGCGGTCGCCAAGGGCCTGATCGCTTTCGGCGTGCAGCCAGGCGATCGGGTCGCCCTGATGTCCTCGACCCGGTTCGAGTGGCAGCTCATCGACTTCGCGATCTGGGCCTCGGGCGGCGTCACCGTTCCGGTCTACGAGACCTCCGCCCCCGAGCAGGTGCGGTGGATCCTCGAGGATTCCGCCGCCGTCGCGCTGTTCGTCGAGAACGAGGGCCACACGAAGGCACTCGAGCAGGTCGCGGCCGAGTCCCCCGCGCTGCGCAAGATGCTGCAGATCGAGGGCGCGCCGGGAGCGGTGGCGGAGCTGATCGCGCTCGGCGCCGACGTCAGCGACGACGAGGTCCGATCCCGCGCCGACGCGCTCAAGGCGACCGACCCCGCGACCCTGATCTACACCTCCGGCACCACCGGTCGCCCCAAGGGCTGCCAGCTCACCCATTCCAACCTCATCGCCGAGTCGCGCGGCATCAGCACCTCCGGATTCGGCGAGCTGCTGCGCCCGGGCCGGCGCACCCTGATGTTCCTGCCGCTGGCGCACGTGCTCGCCCGCGCGGTCTCCCTCGCGGCCTTCGACGCGGGCGCCACCGTCGGCCACACCTCCGACATCCCGAACCTTGTCCCGACCTTCGGCACGTTCAAGCCCGACTTCATCCTGTCGGTGCCCCGGGTGTTCGAGAAGGTCTTCAACACCGCCCGCCAAAAGGCGCACGCCGAGGGCAAGGGCAAGATCTTCGACAAGGCCGCCGAGACCGCGGTCGAGTGGAGCGAGGCCCAGGACACCGGCGGCGCCGGCTTCGGCCTCAAGGTCAAGCACGCGGTGTTCGACAAGCTGGTGTACTCCAAGCTGCGCGCCGCGCTCGGCGGTCAGTGCCAGCTCGCGATCTCCGGCGGCGCCCCGCTCGGTGCCCGCCTCGGCCACTTCTTCCGTGGCATCGGCGTGACCATCTTCGAGGGCTACGGCCTGACCGAGACGACCGCGGCGGTGGCGGTGAATACGCCGGGCGGCCAGAAGGTGGGAAGCGTCGGAAGGCCGTTGGCCGGCAACGCGGTTCGCATCGCCGAGGACGGCGAGATCCTGCTGTCCGGGCCGGTGGTCTTCGGTGGCTACTGGCGCAACGAGGCGGCCAGCGCCGAGGCGCTCGAGGACGGCTGGTTCCACACCGGCGATCTCGGCTCGGTCGACGCCGAGGGCTACATCACGATCACCGGGCGCAAGAAGGAGATCATCGTCACCGCGGGCGGCAAGAACGTCGCGCCCGCCCAGCTCGAGGACCAGCTCCGCGCGCACCCGCTGATCAGCCAGGCGCTCGTCGTCGGCGACCAGAAGCCCTTCATCGGCGCCCTGATCACTGTCGACCCCGACGCGTGGACGGGCTGGAAGCAGCGCAACAGCAAGCCCGCCGAGGCCACCGTCGCCGATCTGATCGCCGATGCCGACCTGATCGCCGAGGTCGATGCGGCCATCGCGGAGGCCAACAAGTTGGTCTCGCACGCGGAGTCGATCAAGAAGTACCGGATCCTGCCGGTGGACTTCACCGAGGAGACCGGCGAGCTCACTCCGACGCTCAAGCTCAAGCGGAATGTCATCCACCAGAGCTTCGCGAACGACATCGAGGCCATCTACGCCAAGTAGGCGGCTCCGCCGCCTGTGCGCGGTTGACGAGTGCTGGCACTCGTCAACCGCGCACGGGCGCGTAGCGCCTAGTGCAGCAGGCCGCTGAGCTTGGCTGCCAGCGCATCCCAGCGCCACTGCTCGGTCACCCACACGCGGCCTGCGGCGCCCATGGCGGCTGCGCGGTCGCGGTCGGCGAGCACCGAGATCACCGAGTCGGCCACCTGCCGAACCGATCGCCCGTCGACGACGTGCCCGGTCTCGTTCTCCCGCACCGTTTCCGGCGCTCCACCGGATCGACCGGCGATCACGGGGACCCCCGAGGCCGAGGCCTCGAGGAACACGATGCCCAGCCCCTCGACGTCGAGGCCGGCTCCCCTGGTCCGGCACGGCATCGCGAAGACATCGGCGATCGTGTGGTGCGCCGCGAGCTCGGCGGACGGCACGGTGCCCGTGAACACCACGTGCTCCTCCATCCCGGTCTCCTTGGCCAGCGCGTGGAGTCGGCCCTGGTACGGGCCGCCGCCGACGATGACGAGCACCGCGCCGTCGATGGACTCACGGATCCGCGGCAGCGCCCGGATCAGCACGTCCTGGCCCTTGCGCGGGACCAGCCGGGACAGGCACAGCACGGTCGGACGGTCGCCCAGCCCGTATCGCGCCCGCAGCTCCGCCCTGGCCGACGGGTCGGGTCGGAACACCTCGGTGTCGACACCGGGCGGCAGGTGCTCGAGCGCGGCGTCGGCTCCGAACGCGGACGCGAACCGGCCGCGCGTGTACTTGCTGACGAAGGTGACGGTGTCCGTGGTGTTCCCGATCCGGCCCAGCGCCTGCCTGGCGCCCGGCAACATCGACCAGCCGACCTCGTGTCCGTGCGTGCTGGCCACGACCCGCTCGGCGCCGGCCCGGCGCAGCCCGGGGGCGAGCAGCGCCAGCGGGGCCGCCGCGCCGAACCACACGCTGTCGCATTCGCGCGAGCGCACCAGCTTGGCCGCCCGGCGGGCCACCAGCGGCGTGGGCAGCATCAGCGTCGTGGGGTGGCGGACCACCTCGAACGGCTGACGCGCGTCGAACTTCTTGTGGCTGTCACCCCGCCAGCGCGGGGCGTACACCACCAACTCGTCGGCGGGCAGCGCGTTCGCAAAGGACTGGAGGTAGGACTGGATGCCTCCCGGTCGGGGCGGAAAGTCATTCGTCACCAACAGGGTTCGGCGCATGGGTTCACCGTAATTGCCGGACACGGGCGGCCGCTGCGCAGGGTCGGGTCGGCCGGCTCTCAGTCGAGGCCCTCGGCGACCCAGCGGCCCCAGTCGGTCACGAACTCGGACGCGGAGAGCCCGACGGCCTCGTGCAGCTTCACATCGAGCTCGTGGCTGTCGACGGGTCCGGTCGCCAGGTCCACGTACAGCTCGCGCAGCGTCGGCTCGTCGAACCGGTCGGCGACATACGCCGACACGGACCAGGCCAGCTCGTACGCCGCCTGAGCGCGCTCCCCGCCTGCCGTGAAGTCCGCGTCGACGGGCAGCCGCGTCGGGGGCCCGTGCGCGACGACCGCCGCCGCCAGGATCGGCGCGGCCCGACCGACGGGAGCATCGGCATCGCGGTGACCGGCGTAGTCGGCGAAGCCCTCCAGCATCCACATCGGCGATCCGTCGGTGGTCGCGGCGCGGGCGGCCACGTGGGTGAGCTCGTGCCGCAACACCGAGTGCCGGGTGTCCTCGTCGAGTCGCTCCGACGCGGCCGGGCTGAACACGACGCGCTGGCCCGTCGCGGAGTCGGCCCCTGGCTCGACGACGTCCGAGACCGCGACCGCGGCGATATCGGAACCGCTGTGGTCCGCTCCGACCTGTTCCATGAACTCCTCCTGGGAGGAGCTGACGACGACCAGCGCCCGCTGCGACCACTCCGGGCCCCACAGTTCGGTCACCGAGGACACCGCGTCCGCGAGATCCGCCGCGATCGCGTCGATCAACTCCTCCTGATCGGAGTGACCGAGCACCACCGACGAGCGCGAACCGGTCTCCACCTCTCGCACGACAACCGAACCGAAATCCCAAGGGCCCCGCCAGGTATGGCGTCCGTACTCGGGGAGTGACCGGTCGGAGACCAGCGTCCAGTTCTCCCCCCGCCTGGCGACGATCAGCGAGACGGGCTTGCGCGTGGAACCGGCATCCGCGCCCTCGATGGCGTAGCGCAGGTACGCGGGCACCGCCCACACGTCGGTGGCGTCGAGCTGCTCGGCCAGGTCCGTCGGGACCGGCGTCTCGGGGTCGGATCCGATCTCATAGCCCCAGTCCGCCAGCGGCACCGCGGCGAGATGCTCGCTGCGGCGGATCTCGGAGGCGAGGAACTCGGGCGCAGCGGAGCGGTCGAACAGCGCGGCGAGCGCGGCGGGGTCACCACCCCTCACCGCGCCCGCCCAGCGGTTCAGGAGGTCCTGAACGCCCGCGCGGCGCGCCTGTTCGTACGGGTTGGCGCTGGTGGCGCTGTCGGAACCACGTCGATCCGGCTCGGCCGGCTGCGACCGGGCCGTCAACGCGCCGACCGCGACGACGGCGAGCAGCAACCCCCCGAGCGCAGCCGCCTCCCATGTCCGGATCCGACGCCGTGGCTGCCGCGGCGGGACGTCCGGTATGCCGTTCAGTACCTTCTGGCGCCGTAGAACGGGTACGCGTCCATCGGCGCGACCTTGACCGGAACACCGAAGGTGGACGCGTGCAGGATGTTGCCGTTGCCCGCGTACATGCCGACGTGCGAGATGTCGGGGTAGAACAGCACCAGGTCGCCCGGCTGCAGCTCGGAACGCGAGACCGGGATCCCGCCCGCGGCCTGGGCCTGGCTCGAACGCGGCAGCGTCTTGCCGACCTGCTTGTAGGCCCACACCATCAGGCCGGAGCAGTCGAAGGAATCCGGACCGGTGGCGCCCCAGACGTACGGCTTGCCGACCTTCGTCATGCCTGCCTGCAGCGCGCCGGAGTTCGACCCTGGCACGAGACCCTTGAGCAGCGTCTGCGGATCGAATCCGGGAGGGAACGGGCTACCGGCGAGGGTGGCCCGCTCCGAACCGCTGAGCGCGCCGAACGCCTGGGTGACCTGCGCGATCTGGGCCTGCAGGTCGCTCTGCTTGTTCTGCAGGTCGTCGCTGATCGACCTGGCCTGCTCGGTGGCGGTGCGCGCGGCGTCGGCGGACTGGCGCGAGGCCTCGGCCGCGGTGGCGGCCTCGTCGGTGGCCTGCTTGAAGTGGCCGACCTGGGCCGCGGTGTCCTCGGAGAGCACGCTGAGCGTGGACATCTGGTCGAGGAGTTGCTGCGGGGAATCGGAGACCATCACCGCGAACAGTCGATTGACGCGGGCGCCCTGGTAACTGGCCGTCGTGAGCTTGTCGACCGCGGGCTGGAACTGCGCGATCCTGGCCTTCGCCTCGGCCAACAGGTTCTCGTCGGCGGCGTGCCTGGACTCGGCGTCGCGCTGGACGGCGGTCTTGGACTCGAGGTCGATCTGGGCGTTGTGCAACGCCTCGCTGGTCTGCTCGGACGTGCGGGAGAGTTCGGAGAGCTTCTCGAGCGCGGCTGTCGGATTCTCCAGCGCGGGATCCGCGGCTGCGGTGCCCGCGGGGACCACGACTGCTGCGAGGGACAGCAGGCCCGTTGCCAGCACTGCGCTGGTAGATCGCTTCAGTCTCTGTGACGCCACGAAAGCTGGTACTCCGTTCTTCCACTGCCCGTCGGCCGGATTGGCTGACGGGTCGGGCTGGGAAGATCAGCCCTGCCCCACGAACCGAGGTCCGAGCGGGAGATTCACCCCGGCGACTCCGTCTCCGGCGCCGGACCGGCGCCTGCGGCGCCCAGGTCCTGCGTGGTGGTGCCCTCCGATGCCGCGCCGGGTGACGCGGCAAGATTTCGGAAGGTCTCAGACAGGTTACGGAATGGCATACGAGGATGTCCACCCAACCTGCCGAGGCATTTTCCGCTCACCCCGAGAGCCGCGCGACAGGCGCAGACCCACCACGAGAGTTCGTGCGCGGCGCTCAGTAGCGGCGGGCGCCGTCCATCGGCATGGACGACAGCGGCGCGCGCTTGACCGGGGTACCGGAGGTCGCGGCGTGGATGACCTCGCCGTTGCCCGCGTAGATGCCCGAGTGCGAGCCACCGTAGAAGGAGACCACGTCGCCCGGCTTGAGGGCGGACGTGGAGACCGGCGTACCGGCCGAAGCCTGGTCGTAGCTGGTGCGCGGCAGGTTGATGCCCGCCTGCTTGAAGGCCCACTGCACGAGGCCCGAGCAGTCGAAGGAGTCCGGGCCCGAGGCGCCGTACACGTAGGGCGAACCGATCTTGCTCGCGGCGGCCTGAACGGCCTTGTCACCTGCGGAGACCAGCGGCGCGGGGGCCGGCGCACCGGGCGCACCGGGCAGGGCCGGGAGGCCGGGGACCTGGATGGTCTGGGCAGGCACACCCGGGATGTCGAACGTTCCGATGCCAGAGATCGTGACGGGCTCGGCGAGGGCCGGGCCTGCAGAGACTGCGATGGCACCGAAGGTCAGCGCGCTGGCAACGGCAATGCGTCGCACCGAACGCTGGGTAGTGGATGAAGCCACGAGAAGGGGTACTCCGTTTCTTCCGTTCATCCGCCGACCGAGTTAGCTGACGGGTTCGGGCTGGGAAGATCAGCCCTACCCGGCGGCACGCATGTCGCGCTCCGACGGGATTCACCCCAGAGAAACTTGGGTTCCCGGCACGATCGCTCTCACGAGTGATCGATTAGGCGGTACCTGGCGATGCCGCACCGGATGGTGTGGCAAGACTCCGCTAGGTCTCAGGAAGATTACGAAAGCGTGGAGCGCCTGTCGACCCAACACGCCCGACCACTCGGCCGATTCGGACATATCGCCCACAAATGGGCGCTAGGCCACTCTCGGGTCACGGACAGATAACGACCGACCGGTCTGCGTGACATCCGCGGCACGCACCAACCGAAGCCTCGGCACCAGCCCGACATCGGCGAGCACGTCCAGAGCGACCCGTTCGTCCTGCTCAATACTGATACGGGCCGACCCTGCCGAGTCCCCTGCCCGCTCCCCCGCCCGGGCACCGGGCAGACCGAGCAGCACCGTCACCACGCAGTCGCCGCACGCGGTATCGCGAACCTCGCAGTCGTTGCAATCGACAATCACTGTGATCCTCGTCTCTACCGGTGGCCTCGCGGCGTTTCGGAGACCTCTGCGACGGAAACTAGCGGCGCGGTCCGACACGGACTGCGCGACGGCTGCGACAGGTTGGCCCTGTCGGTGGCCGCACCTAGCCTCAGCCGGGTGAGCCCGCAGAGTCCGCCCTACGCCCAGCTGAGCTTCGACGAGCTCGATACGCCACTGCGGGACACCACCTTCGTCGTCGTGGACCTGGAGACCACGGGCAGCGCGCCGGGCGAGGACGCGATCACGGAGATCGGTGCGGTCAAGATCCGTGGCGGCGAGGTCATCGGCGAGCTGTCCACCCTCGTCGACCCCGGCCGCTCGATGCCCCCGTACATCGTCGAGCTGACCGGGATCACCTCCGCCATGCTGATCGGGGCACCGCGAATCGAGCGGGTGCTCCCGAGCTTCCTGGAGTTCGCACGGGGGTCCGTCCTTGTCGCCCACAACGCGCCCTTCGACATCGGCTTCCTCAAGTCCGCCACGGCCCGCTGCGAGCTGCCCTGGCCGCCGTTCCAGGTGTTGTGCACCGTCAAGCTGGCCCGCCGGGTGCTCGGTCGGGACGAAGCACCCTCGGTGAAGCTCTCGGCCCTCGCCGCCCTCTTCGACGTCAGCACCAAGCCCACCCACCGGGCCCTGGACGACGCCAGGGCGACGGTGGAGGTGCTGCACGGGCTCATCGAACGGGTCGGCAACCTGGGCGTGCACAGTTACCCGGAGCTGGTCGACTACCTCCCCAACGTCTCCGCCGCACAGCGCGGCAAGCGCGGGCTCGCCGCACACCTCCCCCGCACCCCGGGCGTCTACCTGTTCCGAGGCCCGTCCGACGAGGTGCTCTACGTCGGCACCGCGGTCAACCTGCAGCGCCGGGTGCGCGGCTACTTCACGGGATCAGAGACCCGCGCACGGATGAAGGAGATGGTGGCGCTGGCCACCAGGGTCGACCACGTCGAGTGCGCGCACGCCCTCGAGGCGTCGGTGCGCGAACTCCGACTGCTGGGCGCGCACGCCCCTCCCTATAACCGGCGTTCGAAGTTCCCCCGCCGGGCGTGGTGGATCACCCGCACCGCCGAGCCGTTCCCCCGGCTCGCGATCTCGCGCAGCGCGACCTCCGACGCCCTCGGCCCCTTCGGTACCCGCGCGGACGCGGCGGAGGTCGCCGCGACCATCGCCGACATCTGCCGAATCAGGACGTGCACCAAGAGAATTCGCGACGACCAGCCCCACGGGCCCGACTGTCCGGACAGTGCGGTCGGCGGTTGCCCCGCCGGGGGCACGCCACAGAGCGCGGCCGAGTACCGACGCGCACCGGACACCGCGCACGCGCTCTTCAGGGGAACCGACGATGCGCCGCTGCACGGGCTCCGTGCCCGGATCGAAGAACTCGCCGCGGCCGAACTGTTCGAGAGTGCCGCGCGGCTCCGTGACCGCACCACGGCCCTGGCGCTCGCGCTCCGCCGGGCTCAGCGCCTCGCGAGCCTCGCCGCCGTCGACGAGCTGGTCGCCGCGCGACCCTCGCCTTCCGGCGGCTGGGAGCTGGCGGTGATCCGGGCAGGCAGGCTCGCCTCCGCAGGGATGGCGGAGCGCGGCGTGCCTCCGATGCCGGTCGTCGAGGCGCTCACCCTGGCGGCCGAGACCGTGATCGAGGAGCCGTCACCGCTGCGGGGCGCCACGGCGGGCGAGGCCGGGCTCATCGCCGGCTGGCTCGAGACGCCGGGGGTCCGGATCGTGCGCGCGAGCCACGGATACGCCGAACCCGCGCGCGGCGGTGGCGGCTGGCTGCAGTGGTGCGCGGTGGCGCGGGGCGCCGCCGCCGCGGCAGGCACCGCCTAGGGTGACAGGGGAAAGAACAGAGTCGGACGCCCGTCTATGGACAAGGACCCACACGGCCCTTCCCTATAGATAGGACGCCACCGCAGCCAAGGAGCGAGATGATCAACGCCATCGTCCTCATTCACGCCAAAGCGAACCGGATCCCGGAGACCGCGCAGGCGGTGGCCGACATCGCCGGGGTGTCCGAGGTCTATTCGTGCGCGGGCGATGTCGACCTGATCGCCATCGTGAAGGTCCGAGACCACGCCCAGATCGCCGAGGTGGTCACCGGCGCGATCAACAAGGTGGACGGCGTCGAGCAGACGACGACCCACATCGCCTTCCGCTCCTACGCCAGCGCCGACGTCGAGGCCGCCTTCTCCATCGGCGAGTGATTCGGGGCGGGGACCGCCGTTCGGTTCGACTGACGGCGGTTCCCGCACCCGGCGGGCGTCAGTCCGCCAGTTCGGTGGAGACCGTGACCCACCGGTCGAGCAGCGCAGCCGCGTCGCCACTGTCGATCGCGCGTACGGCCCGCTCGAGGCCCGCACGCAGGGCGCTGTCGAGCTCGCCCGACAGACCGCTGTGGGCGGCGATCGCGCCTGCCGCGTTCAGGATCACCGCGTCGTGCACGGCGCCGCGCTCGCCGCCGAGCACCGCCCGCGCGATCACCGCGTTCGCCTCGGCGTCCCCGCCACGCAGGGCCGACAGTGGCACCCGCTCGATCCCGAGTGCCGTCGGGTCGATGCTGTCCTCGCGCACCTGCCCACCCGACACGACGTACGCCGTGCTGGTGGTCGAGGTGGTGATCTCGTCGAGTCCGTCGTCGCCCCGCACCACCAGTGCGCTGCTGCCCCGCCGCGCCAGGACCCCCGCCACCACGGGCTGCAGGTCCGCGAAGGCACAGCCGATCAGGCCTGCTCGCGGCCGCGCGGGGTTGGTCAGCGGCCCCAGCACGTTGAACACCGTCGGGATGCCGATCTCCTTGCGCGGACCCGCGGTGAACCGGAACGCGGGATGAAAGGTCGGCGCGAAGCAGAACCCGATCCCCACCTCCCGCACGCACCGCGCGACGGCATCCGGGCTCAGGTTGATCCGGACTCCGAGCGCCTCGAGCACGTCGGCGCCGCCGCTCTTCGAGGACGCGGCCCGGTTTCCGTGCTTGACCACCCGGATGCCCGCGGCAGCGACCACGACCGAGGCCATCGTGGAGATGTTCACGGTCTGCTGCCGGTCACCGCCGGTGCCGACGACATCCACCGCGTCACCGTCGACATCGATCGTGCGCGCGTGCGCGAGCATCGCGTCGGCGATGCCGGTCACCTCCGCCGGGGTGGGGCCCTTCATCTTCAGTGCGATGCCGAACGCCGCGATCTGCGCGGAGGTGGCGTTGTCCGACATGATCTCGTCCATCGCCCACGACGCGGTCCCCGGATCGAGATCGCGTCCGTCCGTCAGCGCACCGAGCACCTCTGGCCAACTCCCCATCGCAACCGCCTCTTCCGTCGCCGTCAGCACAATCGAAGACGAAGCTTAGTCAGTACGGGCAACCGGATTCCGCGGCGGCTGCAGCGCATCCCATCCGAGGACACACCCACCCGCGCGCTGCGCCAGCCCCGCCATCCGAGAGCGCTCCTGTGAACAGTGCAGCGCGTCGAGGACCTGCACCCGCTGCAGCACCAACGCCACCAGTTCCTCGTCCCCCTGTTCCGCCACCGCCACGTCGACCTCTCGCGGCGCGGGCGCGTCCGGCGCCGCGACGGCGTAACGGTCCTGCCCTGCGAGCTCGACCGCGCCGTGCACCTGATCCGCGGGCACCCTCAGGTGGTGCCGCAGGACCGCGTCCTCGTTCGCGATCCAGCCGGGCTCCGACCCCGCCGCCCGCTCCAGCGCCCGGCTGCACGCCTCGGCGTCGTCGAAGCTCGATGCCACCACCACAAGATCGCTCCGCGTCGCGTCGAGCGGCACCGCCCTACGTCGCCCGAACCGCTTGCGCCACCACCGCACTCGTTCCATGACACCAGCCTCGCATGCCCGTCTACCTGCGCAATCAGCGACCACGCGTAGCGTATGAAGGGCCGCGACGCGCCAACACCGGACCCGGGTTCCCTTCTCTTACGACAACGCGTCATACTTCTGTGCGTGACGAGCGCAGTAGGGACCCAAGGATCCGCAATCACCCAGCGCGTGCACTCGCTGAACCGGCCGAACATGGTCAGCGTCGGCACCATTGTCTGGCTGTCCAGCGAGCTGATGTTCTTCGCCGGCCTGTTCGCGATGTACTTTGTCGCGCGCGCGCAGGCGGACGGACACTGGCCGCCGGAGCCCACCGAGCTGAACCTCGGCCTCGCGGTGCCCGTCACCGCGGTGCTGGTGGCTTCTTCCTTCACCTGCCAGATGGGCGTCTTCGCCGCTGAGCGTGGTGACGTCTTCGGGCTGCGCCGCTGGTACACGATCACCCTGGTCATGGGCATCATCTTCGTGCTCGGCCAGGCGTACGAGTACTACCACCTGGTTCACGAGGGCACCACGCTCGCCAGCAGCGCGTACGGCTCGGTCTTCTACATGACGACCGGCTTCCACGGCCTGCACGTGATCGGTGGTCTCGTCGCCTTCGTCTTCCTGATCGCGCGTACCAAGGTCAGCAAGTTCACCCCGGCACAGGCAACGGCCGCGATCGTTGTCTCGTACTACTGGCACTTCGTCGACATCGTGTGGATCGGCCTGTTCGCCACCATCTATTTCATCCGTTAAGAAGCTGAACGCAGTTCACAGCCCAAGCCCGTTCAGTCCGTCCCGCGAGACCAAAGGGATACAGATGAGTTCATCCCCCCCTTCAGCAGCCGCCGGTAGCGCGTCTGCCACGAAAGCCCGTCGGCAGCGAAAGTTCCGGCGGCGCGTCACCGGCGCCATGGTCCTGATGATGGGCCTTGTCGGTGCCGGTTTCCTCGCCGCGGCGCTGACGCCGACTCCGCAGGTGGCCACCGCGTCCGACGATTCGGCAGCGCTGATCCGCGAGGGCAAGCAGCTCTACGACACGTCCTGCATCACCTGCCACGGTGCGAACCTGCAGGGTGTCCAGGACCGTGGACCGAGCCTCATCGGCGTCGGCGAGGCCGCCGTCTACTTCCAGGTGTCCTCCGGCCGCATGCCTGCGGTGCGCAACGAGGCCCAGGCGCTTCGCAAGCCGCCGAAGTTCGACACCAAGCAGACCGATGCCCTCGGTGCCTACATCCAGGCCAACGGCGGCGGGCCGACCGTGGTCCGGGACGAGAACGGCGAGATCGCCCAGTCGTCGCTGCGCGGCGACGATGTGGCCCGCGGCAGCGAGCTGTTCCGCCTGAACTGCGCCTCGTGCCACAACTTCACCGGTAAGGGCGGCGCGCTGTCCTCCGGCAAGTTCGCCCCGCCGCTGGAGCCGGCGAGCGAGCAGCAGATCTGGCAGGCGATGGCCACCGGTCCGCAGAACATGCCCAAGTTCTCCGACCGGCAGCTGAGCCCGGACGAGAAGCGGGACATCATCGCCTACGTCAAGTCCGCGACCGAGTCCAAGAACCCCGGCGGCTACGGCCTCGGCGGGTTCGGCACCGGCCCCGAGGGCATGGCCATGTGGGCCATCGGAATCGTTGCGGTTGTTGGCGCAGCACTCTGGATCGGAGCAAAGTCATGAGCGACGCCGGTCACGGCGATACGCCTAAGAAGCACACCGAGGAAGAACTCGCCGCGATGAGTCGCGACGAGCTCGTCGAACTCGGTACGAACCTCGATGGCGTCGACATCGCATTCCGTCGCGAGCGGTGGCCCGTCAAGGACACCAAGGCCGAGAAGCGTGCCGAGCGGAGCGTGGCCATCTGGTTCACGATCGCCGGCATCTCTGCCCTCGCGTTCATCGGGATCTACCTCTTCTGGCCCTGGGAGTACAAGGGCATGGGCGAGGAGGGCTACAACGCGTACAACCTGTACACGCCGCTGATCGGCCTCACCATGGGTCTCGCGATCCTCGGTGTCGGTATCGGCGCGGTGCAGTTCACGAAGAAGTTCATCCCCGAAGAGGTCTCCATCCAGGACCGCCACGACGGCGGCTCTCCGGAGCAGGACCGCAAGACGATCATCGCGGAGCTGAGCGACACGCTCGACACCTCGACCATCGGTCGTCGCAAGCTGATCACCCGCAGCCTCGGCTTCGGTGCGGGCGCCCTCGGCATCATGGCGATCATGCCGCTCGGCGGTCTGATCAAGAACCCGTGGGCGAAGGGCGACAAGTCCGACCTGTGGACCTCGGGCTGGACCCCGACGTTCCCCGGCGAGACCATCTACCTGCGTCGCTACACCGGTCGCACCGACGACATCGTCCTGGTCCGCCCGGAGGATCTCGACGCGGGTGCCATGGAGACGGTCTTCCCGTTCCGTGAGTCCGAGCGCGGCAGCGAGCGTGCCCTGGCGCACGCCCTCAAGCGCGCCGACAACCCGGTCATGCTCATCCGCCTGCGGACCGAGGATGCCAACAAGGCCGTCAAGCGCAAGGGCCAGGAGAGCTTCAACTTCGGCGACTACTTCGCGTACTCCAAGCTGTGCACGCACCTCGGCTGCCCGACGTCGCTCTACGAGCAGCAGACCAACCGGATCCTGTGCCCGTGCCACCAGTCGCAGTTCGACGCTCTCCAGTACGGAAAGCCGATTTTCGGTCCCGCTGCTCGCGCACTGCCGCAGCTGCCGATTACAGTGAATGAAGAGGGCTTCCTGGTCGCCAACGGCGACTTCGTCGAAGCTCTCGGCCCGGGATTTTGGGAGCGTCCTTCATGACAGTGACAGACAACCAGTCCAAGGTCTCCGCTCACGCCGCCAAGGCGGCCGAGGGCATGGACTCTCGGTACCACCTTGCCGCCGGCATGCGCAGGCAGATCAACAAGGTCTTCCCGACCCATTGGTCCTTCATGCTCGGCGAGATCGCGCTCTACAGCTTCGTGATCCTGCTGATCTCGGGTGTCTACCTGACGCTGTTCTTCGACCCGTCGATGGCGGAGGTCGTCTACGACGGCGCCTACCAGCCGCTGCGCGGCGTCGAGATGTCGCGGGCGTACGCCACGACACTCGACATCTCGTTCGAGGTTCGCGGCGGACTGTTCGTCCGTCAGATCCACCACTGGGCAGCACTGATGTTCGCCGCGTCGATCATCGTGCACCTGCTGCGCATCTTCTTCACCGGCGCGTTCCGTCGCCCGCGTGAGGCGAACTGGGTCATCGGCTGCCTGCTGCTGATCCTGGCGATGTTCGAGGGCTTCTTCGGCTACTCGCTCCCCGACGACCTGCTGTCCGGCACCGGCCTCCGCGCCGCACTGTCCGGCATCACGCTGAGTGTCCCGGTCGTCGGCACCTGGCTGCAGTGGCTGATCTTCGACGGCGACTTCCCCGGTCAGCTGATCATCCCGCGTCTGTACGTGGCACACGTGCTGCTGCTGCCGGGCATCATCCTGGCGCTGATCGGAGCGCACCTGGCGCTGGTCTGGTACCAGAAGCACACGCAGTTCCCCGGCCCCGGCCGCACCGAGCAGAACGTCGTCGGCGTCCGCATCCTCCCCGTCTTCGCGATGAAGGGCGGCGCGTTCTTCGCGTTCACCTTCGGCATCCTCGCGCTGATGGGTGGCCTGCTGCAGATCAACCCGATCTGGAACCTCGGCCCGTACAACGCCTCGCAGGTGTCCGCGGGCGTCCAGCCCGACATCTACATGATGTGGACCGACGGCATGGCACGTCTGTGGCCGGCGTGGGAGATCTACCTGTGGGGCACCTACACGATCCCGGCGGTGTTCGCGGTCGCGATCATCATGGGTCTGGTGTTCACAGTGCTGATCGCCTACCCGTGGATCGAGAAGAAGTTCACCAAGGACGACGCTCACCACAACCTGCTGCAGCGTCCCCGTGACGTTCCGGTGCGCACCTCGCTCGGCGCGATGGCCCTGACGTTCTACGCCATCCTGACGATCATGTGCATCAACGACATCATCGCGTACAAGTTCGACATCTCGATCAACGCGACGACGTGGATGGGCCGCATCGGCATCATCGTGCTGCCGCCGCTGGCGTACTTCTTCACCTACCGGTTCTGCCTTGGCCTCCAGCGCAGCGACCGCCAGGTGCTCGAGCACGGCATCGAGACGGGCGTGATCAAGCGTCTGCCGCACGGTGAGTACGTCGAGGTCCACCAGCCGCTCGGACCCGTGGACGACCACGGCCACCCGATCCCGCTGGAGTACCAGGGCGCCGCGATCCCGAAGAAGATGAACAAGCTCGGTTCGGCCGGCAAGCCCGGCTCCGGATCGCTGCTCGTCGCGGATCCGGCCGACGAGGCCGCGGCACTGCTCGCGGCCGAGCACAAGAACGAGCACGACCAGATGGCGATCCTCAAGGATTACCAGGACAAGGCCCACGGTCACGGCGCGTACGCCGACGGCCAGAAGCCGCTCACGGACGGCGAGAAGCCGTCCACGGACGGCGGCCACTGACCCCGGTCAGAACCAGGCGAAGGCCCCGAACCCATTGGGTTCGGGGCCTTCGTCGTTCCGGTGGCCCGGCGCCCGCACCGCTCCCCTACCCCGAGGCACGCCCGACGCCGCCGCTCATCCCTCCAGCAGTGGGTTCCCCCTGGCCGCCACGAAATCCTGTGCCGCCTCCGCGAAGGCGCGGATCCGGCTCGTCTGGCCCGCCGCACGCCAGATCAGTCGCCACTCGAGGGCGGTGCCGTCGACCACCGGCACGTACGTCACGTCCGGACGCGCGTCGTATCGACTGGCGTGGGTGGGCACCGGGAACACCCCCTGCCCGGCCCCGACCAGCGCCAGCATCTCCTGAACCGTCCCGAAGTCGGGTCCGCGTTCGATGACCCTGCCGCTCGGCGTGGTCCGCGGCACCGTGGCCTCGTCGAGATCGTCCGGAATTCCGCGGGGCCGCAACACCTTCGCCCGGGCGAGGTCCTCGATCGTCACCGATTCCAGGCGCGCGAACGGGTGCCGGGCCGAGACCGCGAGTGACAGCTGCTCGCGCAGCAGCACGGGGCTCTGGTCGAGCTCCCGGACGTGCCCGACGTCGGCCGCCGCGACGAGGCCGTCGATCTCGTCGCTCATCAACAGCCCGACCCCGTCGCTGTAGTGACTCTCCCGGATCTGGACCCGGCACCCGGGGTGCCGCTCCTGGAAGGTGTTCGCGACCTCGAGCACGAACTGTCCGAGCGCGGTCCCGACGAAGCCAACCCGCAGCTCACCGTCGAGCCCCCGCCCGGCGGCGATCGCCCTGGCGATGGCCGCGCGGATCTGCTCGTCCGCGGGCCTGAGATCCTCCTCGAGCCGTCGGCCGATCGGGGTGGGTGTCACCCGGCGACTGGTCCGCTCGAACAGCGGGGCGCCGACGCGGCGCTCGAGCGCCTTGATGGTCTGACTGACCCGGGCGGTGGACACGTGCAGTCGCTCGGCCGTGCGGCCGAAATGCAGCTCCTCGGCCAGGGTCAGGAAGATCTCGATGTCGCGCCGCTCCATGCGGCAACCCCCTTCGTTTAGCCACAGGTTAACGATTCTTGCGCAATCGGCCGTTGTTGGCGACCTCCCCCTGAAGGATCGTAAAGGGGACAACAGCTTTCGATCAGCAAGGAGAGCAACATGAACGTCCACGCCTCGAACCCCACGACACTCGTCCTCGGTGGCACCGGCAAGACCGGCCGCCGCGTCGCGCAGCGGTTGACCGGCCTCGACCTGCCGGTGCGCCTCGGCACCCGCTCGGGCGGGGTCCCGTTCGACTGGGAGGACACCGCGACCTGGGAGCCGGCACTGGAGGGCATGACGGCGGCGTACATCTCCTACTACCCGGACCTGGCGGCCCCCGGCGCGGTGGAGGCCATCGCCTCGTTCTCCGAGTTGGCGGTGGACCGCGGTGTGCGGCGCCTGGTGTTGCTCTCGGGCCGGGGTGAGGTCGAGGCGCAGGCCTGCGAGAAGGCGCTGACGGATTCGGGCGCGGACACCACGATCCTGCGGGCGAGCTGGTTCGCCCAGAACTTCAGCGAGGGCTACCTGCTCGATCCGATTCTCGCGGGCCAGGTGTACCTGCCGGCCGGGGACATCCCCGAGCCTTTCGTCGACGTGGAAGACATCGCGGACGTCGCCCTCACCGCGCTCACCCAGCCCGGGCACACCGGCGAGATCTACGAGCTCACCGGGCCCCGCGCGATCACCTTCGCGGAGGCCGTCGGCACTATCGCCACCGCCGCCGGTCGGACCATCGACTACGTGCAGGTGCCCGCCGAGGACTTCGCCGAGGGACTCGCCGCCGAGCAGGTGCCCGCCGACGTCGTCGAGTTGCTGATGTATCTGTTCACCACCGTCCTCGACGGACGGAACGCGGAGCCGGGCGATGGGGTCCGGCGAGCACTGGGCCGCGCGCCGCGCGACTTCGCCGGGTACGCCTCGGCCGCCGCCGCCACCGGCATCTGGAACGTGGGGTGACCGTGATGAACACCAAACTCCTCCAGACGATCACGTTGCTCGGCGCAGGCGTCACCGCCGGACTGATGGCTGGACTGTTCGCCGCGTTCGCCTACGCGGTGATGCCGGGCCTGGGCCGCACCGACGACCAGACCTTCATCTCGGCGATGCAGAAGATCAACGTGGCAATCCTCAACGGCTGGTTCATGATCTGCTTCCTCGGCGGGTTGGTGCTCACCGTCGCGACCCTGTTGCTGCACCTGCGGTCCGCCCGCAGCGTGCTCCCCTGGATCATCGCCGCGCTCGTGCTCTACGTCGCGATGCTCGTCATCACCGCAGCCGTCAACGTGCCACTCAACGACGAACTCGCACGGGCCGGCGACGTCATCGCGAACCCCGACGTCGTACGCGAACAGTTCGAATCCCGTTGGGTCACATGGAACATCGTGCGGGCGGTCGTCAGTACCGCCGCCTTCGCGGCGCTCGCCTATGCCCTGGTGGTGCACGGGCAGGCGACCGCCACCGACACGAGCGCGTCGGCCGCGGCCGCCGGACACACTGCCCCTGCCACGTGGATGTACCCGGCCGATCAGGCCGGCGCCGGCGAAAGCCGGAGCCTGCCTTCCGTCACTGACGCGAGGTAGCGACCCGTACGACCTCCTGGGGGTCGATGAGATGGGAATGGTCGTCGTCACCGACCTCGATCTGCACGACGTCGATACGGCCGTTGAACCTGGTTTCTCCCAGATACCCGACGCTGACCGGCATTCCGTAGTCGTCGCCGATGTCCGTCGTCTCGTCCGCGGAGAAGATCATCGGCTGCGTCTGCTCCACCCGCCCGGCACCGACGGGGCGGCCATCGTGAAACAGGGTGACATCCCCGCCCTTCGCGAGGCCGCCCCCGTCGTATGCGAACTCGGCGCGGATCTGGTGACTACCCGCGGGGATGTCCTCGGTCGCCTCGATCGTGAACTCCCTCATGCCGAGCAGGTTGTAGACGAACGCGGTTCGGCCCTTCTTGACGTAGAGCGCCCATCCGCCGAAGCGACCGCCCTGCGCGATGACCACGCCATTGGTGGTGCCGTTCGTCGGTGTCTCCACCGCGGCGGTCACCGAGAAGGATCGGTTCTTTATGTCGAGGACGCTGTGCTCGCTGAGCCGCTTCATGCCGGGGAACAGCACTTGCCTGTTGCCCGAGACCAGTTGGGGGCGACCGGCGATGGTCGGGTTGAGACGTTCGAACCGGCGATCGTCGATCGGCAGCACGTTGTATTTCACCGCCTCGATCAGCCACAGCCGCTGCAACTCGCCGAGCTTCTCGGGCATCTCGGCGGCCAGATCGTGGGCCTGGGTCCAGTCGGTGGTCCCGTCGTAGAGCTCCCACACGTCGTCGTCGAGCGCCGGCAGCACCTCGTTCGGCAGCCAGGGGGTGCTGTGCCGGGTGACCGCGCTCCAGCCCTTGTGGTAGATGCCCCGATTGCCCGCCATCTCGAAGTACTGCAGGTCGTGCCGCTCCGGCGCGGCCGCGTCGTCGAAGCTGTACAGCATGCTCGGGCCCTCGAGCGGGGACTGCTGCACCCCGTTGACGAAGGTGGGCTCGGGCAGCCCGGCGGCCTCGAGCACGGTGGCCGCGACGTCGATGACGTGGGTGAACTGAGAACGGATCTCACCCTTGGCGGTGATTCCGTCCGGCCAGTGCACGATCGTCCCGTTGCGGGTACCGCCCCAATGTGAGGCGACCTGTTTGGTCCACTGGAAGGGGGAGCACATCGCCCACGCCCAGCCCACCGAATAGTGGTTGTAGGCCTCAACCGTGCCGAGCTTGTCCTTGACCTCCGCCATGAACTCCGGCGTCTCGATCGCGGCGAGGCCGTTGAAGTTCGCCATCTCGTTGAACGCCCCGTTCAGCGTTCCCTCCGCGGAGGCCCCGTTGTCGCCGATGATGTAGTAGATCAGGGTGTTCTCGAGCGCCCCCATCGCGTCGATCGCGTCGACGACGCGGCCGACGTGGAAGTCGGTGTGCTCGAGGAACCCCGCGTAGACCTCCATCTGGCGTTCCAGTACCGGCTTGAGCGCCTCGTCCATGTCGTCCCATGCCGGGATCGCGTCGGGACGGGCGGTCAGTTCGGCGTCGTCGGGCACGATCTGGCGCTGTTTCTGCCGATCCAGGATGGATTCACGCTGTGCGTCCCAGCCGCCGGCGAACCGGCCCGCGTACTTGTCCGCCCACTCGGCGGGCACGTGGTGCGGTGCGTGAGTGGCGCCGGGGGCGAAGTAGGCGAAGAACGGCTTGTCGGGCGCGAGCGACTTCTGGGTGCGCACCCAGTCGATGGCCCGGTCGGCCAGGTCCTCGGTGAGGTGGTAGCCCTCCTCCGGCGACTTGTCCGGCTCGACCGGCGCGAAACCCTCATAGAGGGCCGGGTAGTACTGGTTGCTCTCGCCGCCGATGAACCCGTAGAAGTACTCGAACCCGCCACCACCCGAGGGCCAGGCGTCGAACGGTCCGACCGGCGAGGTCTGCCACGGCGGCACCTCGTGGCACTTGCCGAACTGCGCGGTGGAATAGCCGTTGAGCTTCAACGTCATCGGCAACGCGGCCTTGGTGTTCGGACGGAGCCCGGACAAGCCGGGCGCCGAGGTCGCGGTCTCGGTGATCATGCCCATTCCGACCGAATGGTGGTTGCGGCCGCTGAGCAGCGCCGCCCGGGTCGGCGCACACAGCGCGGTCGTGTGGAACCGGGTGTAGGTGAGGCCGCCTCGCTGCAGGCGTTCGGCGGTCGGCGTGTGCACCGGTCCCCCGAAGGCGCTACTGGCGCCGTATCCCACGTCGTCGAGCAGGATCACCAGGACGTTCGGTGCGCCCTCGGGCGGAAGCAGCGGCTCGATCGGCGGGAACGCCGTGTCCGGATCCTTCGCGTCGTAGGTCGTCAGACCTATGTGCTGCCGGTCCGGAATCGGAAGAACCCCTCGGTACTCGCCCGCTCGATCCACCATGGCCACTCACATTCCGTCGTCACCCATCGGAACGCCCGTCGGCCCCAGGTCGGAACCGCCGACAGCGCCTTGCCCGTCCGACGATATCGCCGACAACACGGAACCGCCGACCGAATCGACCGAGCGAGGCCCTACGGAAACGGCGAGGGCGCCGAACCCCCGTGTGGGATTCGGCGCCCTCGCCGTGCTCAGCTGTGATGCGGCTCAGTGCTTCTCGGGTCCGACGTGGTACTCGAAGACCAGACCGACCGCGGTGGCCAGGATCAGCGCCACGCCGACCACGATCAGCCACGGCTGGAAGAAGGCCAGCGCGACCGCGGTGAAAGCCGCCGCGAAGGCGAGCAGGACGGGCCAGTAGCTGCCCGGGCTGAAGAAGCCCAGGTCGCCCGCGCCGTCCGAGATCTCGGCGTCGTCGTAGTCCTCGGGGCGGGTGTCGAGTCGCCGCGCCACGAACCGGAAGTACGTGCCCACGATCAGGGTCAGTCCGGCGGACAGCACGATCGCGGTCAGTCCGGCCCACTCGACGCCGGTGCGCGAGGCGGCGGTGAAGACGCCGTACACGATCGCGACGAGGATGAAAAACACCGTCAAGATCTCAAAGAGCTTGGCTTCGATCTTCATTTCAGCAAGTCCTTCAGCGGTTGATGGGTCTGGGTGCCGTCGGCACTGCTACTGGTATTCGCCCTCGAGGACGGTGGTGGCCTGTCGGTACGTCCGCTCCGTGTTGAACGGCTGCGTGGACGTGGCGACCGGCGACTCGCCGATCTTCGCGAGCGCCTCGGCGGTGGTCAGCGCCTGTCCACCCTCGTCGAGCGGCTTGCGCAGCTCGATGTACTCGGCGAACTTCTCCGGGCTGACCGCGCGGACCTCGAAGTTCATCATCGCGTGGTACGTGCCGCACATCTCGGCGCAGCGGCCCACGAACGCGCCTTCCTTCGTGATCTCGCTGATCTGGAAGACGTTGTCGGAGTGGTTCTGCTCCGGGTTCGGCATGACGTCGCGCTTGAACAGGAACTCCGGCACCCAGAACGCGTGGATGACGTCCGCGGCGTTGAGCACGAACTCGATGCGCTTGCCGGTCGGCAGCACGAGGATCGGGATCTCCGTGCTGGATCCGACGGTCTCGATCTTGTCGAAGCGCAGGTAGGAGATGTCGTTCGCGGACAGACCCGCGTTCGGCGGCGGAACCTCTTCGCCGCGGAGCACCTGCTCGCCCGCCGGCTCCTCGGCGTACGCCTGCGCGGCGACGTCGACGCCGTCGTACTTGGCGCCGCCCTCACGCAGGTCGATGCTGCGGTAGCCGAACTTCCAGTTCCACTGGTACGCGGTCACGTCGACCACCACGTTCGGGTCGTCCTTCTTCTCGTGGACGTAGTTCTGCACGACCACGGTGAAGTAGAACAGCACGGCGATGATGACGAACGGCACCGCGGTGTAGAAGAGCTCCAGCGGGACGTTGTAGGCCGTCTGCCTGGGGAACTCCGGAGAGTCCTTCTTCTTCCGGTGGAAGATGACCACCCAGAAGGTCAGGCCCCACACAATCACGCCCATGAACAGGGCGGCGATGACCGACCAGGTCCACAGTTCGCGCATCCGCTCAGCCTGCGGGGTAATGCCCGACGGCCATCCGAACCGAAGCACCGAATTGTCGATCGAACATCCCGACAGCAGCATGGCAGCAAGGCCCAAAGATGCTGCGAGCCCTGCTCGTCGAAGGATCCGACTCTGCGCCACGTTCACGCCTTCCTGATCGCCGCAATGAATAAGGGCAGCCCCAGCCGGACGCCCGAATACTACGCAGCGTAGACCAAAGCTGGCGCCTCTCCACCGTCGGGTCACAACATCAGTTCCGCGAGTCTGCGGCATACTCGGCAGAGTTATTCGGCAATCCGCTGCATACCAGTGTGGAGCCTTCCCCAAGAGCGAATAGAGGTATTGGACGCCGTGTGCGGACTGCTCGGGCTACTGACCTCCTCCGGCACCACCGAAGACGCGGTTTCACGCGTCGACTCGGCGATGCACTGCCTGCGCCACCGCGGGCCGGACGAGCACGGAACCTGGAACGACGACGACCTGATCTTCGGCTTCAACCGGCTCTCGATCATCGACATCGAACACTCGCATCAGCCGCTGCGCTGGGGCCCGCCGGAGAACCCGACCCGGTACGCGCTGACCTTCAACGGTGAGATCTACAACTACCTCGAGCTGCGGGCCGAGCTGGCCCGGGATCACGGTGCCGAGTTCAGCACCGAGGGCGACAGCGAGGCCATCGTCGCGGCTTTCCACCACTGGGGAGCCGACGCGGTCCGCCGGTTGCGCGGCATGTTCGCGTTCGCGATCTGGGACACCGAGACCAAGGACCTGTTCCTGGCCAGGGACCCGTTCGGCATCAAGCCGCTGTTCCTGGCGACGGGCAGCGGGGGCACCGCGTTCGGCAGCGAGAAGAAGAGCCTGCTGGAGCTGACCGAGCTGATCGGCATCGGCCTGGACCTCGATCCCCGCGCCACCGAGCACTACACGGTGCTGCAGTACGTGCCCGAGCCGGAGACGCTGCACACCGACATCCGCCGCCTCGAGTCCGGCTCCTTTGCCTGGGTGCGGGCAGGCGAGGCGCCGCGGATCACCCGTTACTTCACCCCGAAGTTCCCGGCGAAGCCGTTCACCCCAGGTTCCGAGCAGGCCCGCTACCAGGAGATCGCCGAGGCCCTCGAGGACTCCGTCGCCAAGCACATGCGTGCGGACGTGACCGTCGGGTCGTTCCTGTCGGGCGGCATCGACTCCACCGCGATCGCGGCCCTGGCCATCCGGCACAACCCGAACCTGATCACCTTCACCACCGGGTTCGAGCGCGAGGGCTACTCCGAGGTCGACGTCGCCGCCGAGTCGGCCGCCGCGATCGGCGCCAAGCACGTGGTCAAGGTCGTCAGCCCGGCCGAGTTCGCGGCCTCGATCCCGGAGATCATCTGGTACCTCGACGACCCGGTCGCCGACCCGGCCCTCGTGCCGTTGTGGTTCGTCGCGAAGGAGGCCCGCAAGCACGTCAAGGTGGTGCTCTCGGGAGAGGGCGCGGACGAGCTGTTCGGCGGCTACACCATCTACCGCGAGCCGCTCTCGCTAAAGCCGTTCGAATACCTGCCCGCTCCGCTGCGCCGGGCCGCGGGCAAGCTCTCCGACCGGATCCCGGAGGGCACCCGCGGCAAGAGCCTGCTGCACCGCGGCTCGATGACGCTCGAGGATCGCTACTACGGCAACGCGCGCAGCTTCAGTGACGCCCAGCTACGGGCCGTGCTGCGCGACTTCCGGCCGGAGTGGACCCACCAGGACGTGACGGCGCCGATCTACGCGCAGTCGCGGGACTGGGACCCGGTGGCCCGGATGCAGCACCTGGACCTGTTCACCTGGATGCGCGGCGACATCCTGGTCAAGGCCGACAAGATGACGATGGCGAACTCGCTCGAGCTGCGGGTGCCGTTCCTCGACACCGAGGTCTTCGAGGTGGCGTCGCGGGTACCGCTGGAGCAGAAGATCACGAAGGACACCACCAAGTACGCGCTGCGCCAGGCACTGGAGGGCATCGTCCCGCCGCACGTGCTCCACCGCGCCAAGCTCGGCTTCCCCGTTCCGCTGCGGCACTGGCTGGCCGGCACGGAACTGTTCGACTGGGCACACCAGCAGATCGCGGACTCGCAGACCGACCACATCTTCGACAAGGCGGCGGTCACGGCGATGCTGAACGAGCACCGCGACGGCGCATCGGATCACAGCCGTCGGCTGTGGACGGTGCTGTGCTTCATGGTGTGGCACGGCATCTTCGTGGAGAAGCGGATCGTGCCGCAGATCCAGGAACCGGTCTACCCGGTCCACGTGTAAAGGCGCTTCGCGCCCGTGCGCGGTTGACGAGTCCTGAGACTCGTCAACCGCGCACGGGCGGCGTAGCCGCCTGCTACTTCAGCAGGGCGCCGATCTCGTCCGCTGCGTCGGTGCCGTAGGCCTCGGCCAGGCGCTTGACGGCGTCGTCGCGGTCCAGGGTCCATTCCTGGGTGCCGGTGGTCTCGAGCACCAGCACCGCCACCAGCGAGCCGAGCTGAGCGGACCGCTCGAGGCCGAGGCCGGCGCTCTGTCCGACCAGGAATCCGGCACGGAAGGCGTCGCCGACGCCGGTGGGATCCACCTTCGCCTTCTCGGGCACGACGCCGACGCGGACGAAGTTGCCCTCACGGTCCACCATCTCGACGCCCTTGGCGCCGAGCGTGGTGACCCGCAGTCCCACCTGCTCCGCGACCTCGGACTCGGTGAGCTCGGTCTTCTGCAGCAGCAGGCCCCACTCGTACTCGTTGGTGAACAGGTACTTCGCGCCGCCGATCAGTTCCTTCGCCTCCGCTCCGGACAGCCGGGCGAGCTGCTGCGAGGGGTCGGCCGCGAACGGCAGCCCCAGCTCGCGGCACTGCTCGGTGTGCCGGATCATCGCCGCGGGGTCGTTCGCGCCGATCAGGACCAGATCGACGCCCTCGGCCAGGCCCTCGAGGGAGATCTCCCTTGCCTCGCTCATGGCGCCGGGGTAGAACGACGCGATCTGCGCCATGTCCTCATCGGTGGTGCACACGAAGCGCGCGGTGTGGGCGGTCTCGGAGACATGCACGGAGTCGCAGTCGACACCGGCGGACTCGAGCCAGGCGCGGTATTCCGCGAAGTCGGCGCCGACCGCGCCGACGAGCAGCGGGGTGCCACCGAGCACGCCCATGGCGTACGCGATGTTGCCGCCGACGCCGCCGCGACGCACCACCAGGTCGTCGACCAGGAAGCTCAGCGAGATGTGGCTGAGCTGGTCGGCGAGGAGCTGGTCGGCGAAGCGCCCGGGGAACCGCATCAGATGATCGGTGGCGATGGAGCCGGTGACCGCAATTGTCACGCGCAGAGACCTCTCAGTAGTTCGTCGATACCGCGGCCATGTCCGTCGGCCGCGGCACTAATGTGCCGCAAAACTGCCACGGTACCGGCACGTCGCCGCCGCGGCGACCAGAGCGCCTTGGCGGGTACCCCCCGATACGACTCTGACGCGGGCCCACGTGGGGCACCGCGTCAGAGGTGTCGACGGACTCACGCGACGCGGACGTCGCGGGGTCGGATCAGTTGAACGAGTCTCCACAGGCGCAGGAGCCGGTGGCGTTCGGGTTGTCGATCGTGAAGCCCTGCTTCTCGATGGTGTCGACGAAGTCGATCGAGGCGCCCTCGACGTACGGCGCGCTCATCCGGTCGACCGCGAGGCTGACGCCACCGAAGTCGACGACCAGGTCACCGTCGAGGTTCCGGTCGTCGAAGAAGAGCTGGTAACGCAGTCCGGCGCAGCCGCCCGGCTGCACGGCGATGCGCAGCGCGAGGTCGTCGCGACCTTCCTGGTCGAGCAGCGCCTTGGCCTTCGACGCGGCGGCGTCGGTCATGGTGACCTTGTGCGCCTCCGTCTCGACCGGAGCTGTCGTCTCGTTCTGCACAGTCATGGGCTCTCCCTGTTCGCTCGTACCAAACCCGTGAACGCTTCAACGGTACTCTGCCGTGCAGTATTCCTGACGGGGCCGACGACGATGACGGCGCCGTCGACATTGTTCCGGGTCGGACTGCCTCCAGTGTGCCGCGCCGCGCCCCTACCGCGCCACCAGCGGCCGAGTCATCGCCCATCCGGCGGCCACTGCCGGGCCACCTTCTCGGCGAGTGCGCGCAGCTGACCAGCCGCATCGGACATCGCCAGGCGCACCGAGCCGGCGTGGTCGGTCACCGAGTACACCGCGCGCAGGCCCGCGGCCTCGGCCTCGCCCGCATCGAGCTGCACCTGACCCGCGATCACCACGGTCGGCACCCCGTGTCCGGCGGCCGCCCCGGCGAGGGCGATCACCACCTTGCCGCGCAGCGACTGGTGGTCGAACCGCCCCTCCCCGGTGAGCACCAGGTCGGCGGACGCCAGCAGCGACTCCTGCCCGGTGTGGGTGGCGACCACCGCGGCACCCGACTCCCTCGTCGCCCCGAGCGCCAGCAGCGCCGCCCCGATCCCGCCCGCCGCGCCAGCCCCCTCGTCGTCGGCCACCCGTTTCCCGGCGGCCGACTCCAGCACCAGCGACCACTCGGCGTTGCGTCGCTCCAGCAGCTCGACGGCCGCGACATCCGCACCCTTCTGCGGCCCGAACACCGTGGCGGCGCCGTGCTCGCCGAGCAGCGGGTTCCGCACGTCGGTTGCGGCGATCAGCCGGATCCCCGCCAGCCGCTCCCGCGCGGACGCGACTGCCGCGCGGTCGGTCCCGCCTCCGAGAGCCTCGACCAGTCCCCTGCCGCCGTCGGTGCAGCCGCTGCCGCCGAGCCCGACCACCACCGTGGTTGCGCCCGCGCGCACGGCCGCGGCGATCAGCTGCCCGACGCCGCGGCTGTGCGCGGCGACCGCGGTGCTCGGATCCGGCGGCCCGCCCAGCAACGCCAGTCCACACGCCTGTGCCGATTCGAGGTAGGCGGTGTCACCCGCGGCCAGCCAGCGCGCCCGCACCCGCTCATCGAGCGGGCCGTCGACGGTCACGGCGATCGGCTCGCCGATCCGGGCGGCGAGCACGTCGACGAATCCGGGTCCGCCGTCCGACTGCGGCGCCAGGGCCAGCTCGTCGTCGGGCCTGCCCGCGGACCAGCCGGCCGCCATTGCCGCGGCGGCCTGTACCGCGGTGAGGGTGTCTCCGAACGAATCCGGCGCGATCAGCACTCGCATCGGCCGAGTGTAGGACCGGTGGCGCCGCCCGGCAGCGCGGCGCGGGGCGACCCCGTGTCCATCCCGACGGGACGGGCGCGAATCGATGCACGCCCATGGCAAGTAACCTGAAGGGGTGAAGCTGCTGCGCCGAGGAAACTCCGACACCCCCGACAACGGCGACCATGAGGTCGTCGAGTCGACCGCGGTCGAACTGACCTCCCCCACGTCCGAGACCGAGGGCAAGGGCAGGCCGACCCCGAAGCGCCGCGAGGCCGAGAGCAAGCGACGCGGCCCGGTCGCGCCCGCACCGCTGACCGCAAAGGAAGCGCGGGCTCGACGCAAGCAGACCCAGGGCAGCAAGGAGGAGCGCAAGCAGGCCTCCGCGGAGCGCCGGGCGACCGCCGCCGATCGACGCGCCCGGATGCTCGCGGGTGAGGACAAGTACCTGCTGCCGCGCGACAAGGGCCCAGTGCGCGCCTACGTCCGCGACCTCGTCGACTCCCGCAGGCACCTGGTCGGGCTGTTCATGCCGCTGGCGCTGCTGCTGATCATGGCGATGTTCCTGAGCCCCGCGATCCAGTCGATCGTGACGCTGGGCATGTTGGTGCTGATGTTGTTCATGCTGGCCGAGGGGTACATCATGGGCCGCACCATCAATCGGCAGGTCCGCGAGAGGTTCCCCGACACCATGGACGGTGGCCTGAAGCTGGGCTGGTACGCGTTCGTCCGGGCCTCGCAGATCCGGAAGATGCGGGCGCCGCAGCCCCGGGTCTCCCCTGGCGACGCCGTCTAGTCGGCACCCCTCAGCTGTGCGGCGCCCGGTGCCGCACGGCCTGGAGGTCGGCGAACATCCGTTCGGCGTCCCGATCGACGACGTTCACCGAACCCGAGGCGGGGTCGGGCCGAAAGTGGTTGAACCGGTATCCCCGGATGCCGGAGGGTTCCCCGTCCCGGCCGCGCCGGGTGACCGCCACGAAGACTCCCTGTAGCGCGATCATCAGCAGGACGAGCGCAATGAATGTGGTCATGGCTGTAATTTTGCGGCCATAGATTTGGCGCCAACAGTGGCAGCAATGACATAGTTCGTCAATATCGCGCCATATACTGTTTTCATGCTGTCCTCGGTCGCGGTGCTCCTCGTCGACCACGCCGCCATGTTCGAGTTCGGCGTGGTCTGCGAGGTGTTCGGCGTCGACCGCACCGCGGCGGGCCTGCCCGCCTTCGACTTCCGGGTCTGCGGCCCCGAAGCGGGCGTACCCCTGACGTCCGTCACCCCCGGAATCTCCATCACCCCCGAGCGCGGACTCGACGGACTGCGCGGGGCGGACCTGGTCGCGATCCCGGCCTCCGCGACCCGCACCGACTTCCCGCCCGCCGTCGTCGCGGCGCTGCGCGAGGCCGCCGACGCGGGCGCCACCGTGCTCACGGTCTGCTCGGGCGCGTTCCTGGCAGGCGCCGCGGGGCTGCTCGACGGACGCAAGTGCACCACCCACTGGGTTCACGCGGACGAGCTGGCCCGCGCCTTTCCCACCACCACCGTCGATCCGGACGTCCTCTTCGTCGACGAGGGCAACCTCATCACCAGCGCGGGCACCGCCGCCGGGATCGACGCCTGCCTGCACCTGGTCCGGCGCGAACTCGGTAGCGCCGTCGCGAACACCATCGCGCGGCGCATGGTGGTACCGCCGCAACGGGACGGCGGCCAGCGCCAGTTCATCGAGCGGGCCGTGGTCGATTGCGCCGACGACAGCATCACCGACACCCTGCGATGGATGAGCGAGCACCTCGACGCCGCCCACAGCATCGAGAGCCTGGCGGCGAGGTCGACGATGTCGACCCGCACCTTCGCGCGGAAGTTCGCGGCCGAGACCGGGACCACCCCGGTCAAATGGCTGACGACGCAACGAGTGTTGCTGGCCCAGCAGCTCCTCGAGGAGACCGGCTACGGGCTCGAGGAGATCGCGGGGCGCTGCGGGTTCGGGTCCGGCGCGCTCCTGCGCCACCACTTCCACCGGCAGGTCGGGCTGGCTCCCGCCGACTACCGCCGACGGTTCGGCGACCGCGCCCCTGCCGTTGGTACCGTCTAGCCCGTGCCGTCCCCCGCCCCGCAGCCGCCGCTACGCACCCTCGTGCTCGGCGGGGCACGATCCGGCAAGTCCGGCCACGCCGAGGCCTTGATGGACGGATCCGCGCCGACCACCGTCCGCTACATCGCCACGGCCCGCCTCGATGCCGACGACGCCGACTGGGAGCAGCGGATCGAGGCGCATCGCAGCCGCCGACCGCAGGAGTGGACCACCGTCGAGAGCGCGACCGGCGCCGGGCTCGCCGAACTGCTGCGCACCGACGCCGCCCCGACCATGGTCGACGATCTCGGCACCTGGCTGACCGCGGAAATGGACGCGGCGCAGGCCTGGGAACTCCCGCGAGGCACTCTCACCCCGCGCATCGACGACCTGATCGACGCCGTCACGGACCATCGCGGCAGACTCGTCCTCGTCAGCCCGGAGGTGGGACTCGGCGTGATCCCCGAGACCCGGTCCGGCCGACTGTTCCGAGACGAGATCGGCTCCCTCAACGCGAGGATGGCCCAGGTCTGCGACGAGGTGCTCCTCGTGGTTGCCGGGCTGGCGACCAGACTCAAGTGACGCCTATTTCAAGTGACACGTTAAAGCGGTACCGCGCTGAAGTGAGAGGTCAACTGTGACAACCGAATCGGGCATCCCATCCGAGGCGGCCTTCGAGGCCGTCACGCCCCCGGACCCGGCCGTCGCGGCCGAGGCCGACGCCCGCCAGCAGCAGCTGACCAAGCCCGCCGGCTCGCTCGGCCGGCTCGAGGCGCTCGGCGGATGGGCGGCGGCCTGCCAGGGCCAGTGCCCGCCCCGGGTGTTCGCGCGCCCCCGGGTTGTCGTCTTCGCGGGCGATCACGGCGTGACCGCACACGGCGTGTCCGCGTACCCCGCCGAGGTGACAGCGCAGATGGTGGCCAACTTCCAGGCGGGCGGCGCGGCCGTGAACGCGCTCGCCGCCACCACGGGGGCGGGGGTACGGGTGGTCGACATCGCCGTCGCGACCGACACCGACCCCACCGTCTCCACGCACAAGGTCCGGCGATCGAGCGGCTCCATCGACCGCGAGGACGCGCTCAGCGAGTCGGAGACGCTGCAGGCCATCGCGGCGGGGCGGGCGATCGCCGACGAGGAGATCGACAGCGGCGCCGATCTGCTCATCGCGGGCGAGATGGGCATCGGCAACACCACCCCCGCGACGGTGCTGATCGCCGCGCTGACCAACACCGAGCCGGTCGCCGCGGTCGGGCGTGGCACCGGCGTCGACGACGCCGGCTGGAGCCGCAAAACCGCCGCCATCCGCGACGCGATGCGCCGGGTCCGGCCCGTCACCGCCGACCCGGTGGCGCTGCTGCGCGTTGGCGCGGGAGCGGACCTGGCGGCGATGGCCGGGTTCCTGGCCCAGGCCGCGCTGCGTCGGACCCCCGTCATCCTCGACGGCGTCGTGGTGACGGCCGCCGCCATGGTCGCGGAGGACCTCGCTCCCGGCGCCCGCGAGTGGTGGGTCGCCGGGCACCGCTCCACCGAGCCGGCGCACACGATCGCGCTCAAGCACCTGCGGCTCGACCCGATCCTCGAACTCGGCATGCGGCTCGGCGAGGGGTCCGGTGCGCTGGTGGCGCTGCCCGTGCTGCAGTCCGCGGTCGCCACCCTGGCCGACATGGCGACGTTCGCCGATGCGGGGGTGAGCACCGAATCCGGTGAGCAGGCAACCGATTCCGAGGCCGACGACGAGACCGAAGCCGAGGCGCGCTGACGGTGAGCAACGCGCTCGGCGGGGTCCGGCTCGCACTGTCCTGGCTGACCGTGCTGCCCGCGCGCCACGATCCCGATGCCCCGGCGATCGACCGGGCCGCGGGCCGTCGGGCCATCGCCGCGACCCCGGTGGTCGGGATGCTGCTCGGCGCCGTCTGCGCCGGCCTGCTCTGGTTGCTGCTCGCGGCCTCGCTCGATCCTGCCCTGGCCGGGCTGGCCGCGGTGACGGCACTGGCGCTGCTCACCCGCGGCATGCACGTCGACGGGCTGGCGGACACCGTCGACGGGCTCGGCTGCTACGGCCCGCCCGAACGCGCCCTCGAGGTGATGCGCGGCGGCGGCATCGGCCCCTTCGGTGTGGTCGCCCTCATCGTCTGCATCGGCGCGCAGGCCCTCTCGTTCGGCTCGCTGGCCCAGTCCGGGCAGTGGATCGCGATCGGTGTCGCGGTGGCGGCGGGCCGGGTGGCGGTCGTGCTCGCCTGCAGGCGCGGTGTTCCCGCGGCGGGCCCGACCGGGTTCGGCGCGCTGGTCGCCGACAGCCAGGGCCGGTGGTCGTGCGCGCTGTGGTCGCTGGCGCTGACCGCGGCAGCCGTGTTCGCGGTGCCCGGCCGCTGGTGGCAGGGACCGGTCGTGGTGCTCGCGGCGCTGGCCACGACCGTGCTGCTGACCCGGCACTGCGTCCGCCGGTTCGGCGGTGTCACCGGCGACGTGCTCGGCGCGGCGGTCGAGGTGACGGTCACCGTCGTCGCCGTCGGTGCGCTGCTGGCCGGGTGAGATCGGCTACCCGGTGTAGGCGCGGGTGAGCATCTCGGCCACGCAGACCGGCTTGTCCGTGCCCTCGCGCTCGAAGGTCTGCGTCACCGCGATCTGGACACCGCCCGCGATGTCCGAGATGTCGCTCAGGACGGCCCGCATGCGCACCCGCGAACCCACGGGCAGCGGCGCAGGCAGCCGAACCCGATCGAAGCCGCAGTTGAGGGCGAATGCGAACCCGTCCAGCCCGAACATCGCGTACGAGAACCTCGGGCCGAGCGAGAGTGTGTAGTTGCCGTGGGCGATCGTGCCTCCGAAGGGAGATCGCCTCGAGGCGGACGGCTGGGCGCCCGACGAGGCCGTGCTGGCGCTCTCCGCGCTCGAGGGGGCGCCCGTCCTCGCCAGGGCGCAACAGGACCCGGCGCCACTGCACACCGCGGGTCGACTACTCGCGCGACGCCTGACACCCGGCCGCTGACCGGGTGCGGGCGCGGGCGATCACCGGACGGCGTGCGCCGTCCGCCGCCTGACCTCAGGCCAGCGTGGACATCCAGCCGTGGGTGTCCGCGAAGGTGCCGCGCTGGATCCCGGTGAGGGTGTCGCGCAGGGCCATCGTCACCTCGCCCGACTCGCCGTCGCCGATGGTGAACTCACCCGCGGCCGACTTCACCGTGCCGACCGGGGTGATCACCGCGGCCGTGCCACAGGCGAACACCTCGGTGATCTCGCCGGAAGCGGCCTTCTCGCGCCACTCGTCGGTGCTGATCTTGCGCTCCTCGACCGCGAACCCCGCATCGGCGGCCAGCGTCAGCAGCGAGTCGCGGGTGATGCCGGGCAGCAGCGCACCGGACAGCTCCGGGGTCACCAGTCGGGCGGACGAGCCGGACCCGAAGACGAAGAACAGGTTCATCCCGCCCATCTCCTCGACGTAGCAGCGCTCCTTCGCGTCGAGCCACACCACCTGGTCGCAGCCCTCGTCGGCCGCCTGCGCCTGCGCGACCAGTGAGGCCGCGTAGTTGCCTGCGAACTTGGCCGCCCCGGTGCCGCCGGGAGCCGCACGCACGTACTCGGTGGACAGCCACACGCTCACCGGCTTCACCCCGCGCGGGAAGTAGGCGCTGGCGGGCGAGGCGATCAGCAGGTAGCGGTACTCGGTGGACGGACGCACCCCGAGCCCGACCTCGGTCGAGATCATGAACGGGCGCATGTACAGCGAGTCCTCGCCGCCCGCGGCGGGCACCCAGTCCCGGTCCACCGCGAGCAACTCCGTGATCGAGGCGAGGAACAGGTCGTCGGGCAGCTCGGGCATCGCGATGCGGCGGGCCGAGGCACGCAGCCGGTCCGCGTTCGCGGTCACCCGGAACGAGGCGATGGACCCGTCCTGCTGGCGGTAGGCCTTGAGCCCCTCGAAGATCGCCTGGCCGTAGTGCAGCACCATGGCCGCCGGGTCCAGCTGGAGCGGGGCGTACGGCTGCACGGTCGGGCTGTGCCACCCGCGTCCCTCGGTGTAGTCGATCGTCACCATGTGATCGGTGAAGTACTTCCCGAACCCGGGAGCAGCCAGCACCCGATCGCGCTCCGCGGAGGTGGCGGGCGAGGGGTGCGGGATGCGCGTGAAGTCGAGAACACCAGTCATGGCGGGAATCCTATCGAACCGGGTGAGGACGGTTACTTGGTGTGGACGGGGACGAACGGCGGGTTGACGACCTCGCAGCGCAACGCCCTGCCGCGCACGTCGACCTCGATCTGATCCCCCGCCCCGACACCCGAATCCGAATCGATGAGCGCCAGCGCGATCCCGACCTTCAGGGTCGGCGAGAAGGTGCCCGAGGTGGTCTCCCCGATCGGGGCGCCGTCACGCATGACGGTCTGGCCCTGACGCAGCACGCCACGGTCGAGCGCCTTGATGCCCCACATCTTGCGGGCCGGTCCGGCCTCCTTCTCGGCGACCAGCGCGACGCGGCCCCAGAACTCCGGCTTCTTCCACCCGATCGCCCAGCCGCAGCGCGCCTGCAGCGGCGAGATCTCCGTCGACAGTTCGTGACCGTGCAGCGGGTAGCCCGCCTCGGTGCGAAGGGTGTCGCGGGCACCCAGCCCGGCGACCTCGCCGCCGGCGGCACGGACCTCGGCGACGAGCGCGCGGAACACCTTCTCGCAGTCGTCCCACGCGGGCAGCAGCTCGTAGCCGTGTTCACCGGTGTACCCGGTGCGGCACACCCGGACGGTGACTCCCCCGAAGGTGGCGTCGACGAAGGACATGTACTCCATGTCGGACGGAAGCCCCAGCGCGGCAAGGATTTCCGCGGACTTCGGGCCCTGCACGGCGAGCACGCCGAACTCGCGATGCTGGTCCGTCACCGTGATCCCGGCGGGCACCTTGGCGGCCAGCTCGGCGACGACGGCAGCGGTGTTGGCCGCGTTCGGGACGAGGAAGACCTCCTCGTCGCTGACGTAGTAGGCGATCAGGTCGTCGGTGACGCCGCCCGTCTCGGTGGCGCACAGGGTGTACTGCGCCTGGCCGGGCCCGATCTTGCCCAGATCGTTGGTCAGGGAGGCGTTCACGAACTCGGCCGCGCCCGGGCCCGCGACCAGCGCCTTGCCCAGGTGGCTGACGTCGAAGACGCCGACGGTCTCGCGGACCGCGGTGTGCTCGGCCACCACACCCGCGTAGGAAACCGGCATCTCCCAGCCGCCGAACGGGGCGAAGGTGGCACCCAGTTCGGCGTGCACCGCGCGGAGGGGGCCCTGCAAGAGTTCAGCGTCGCTCATGGGCGAACACGCTAGCCGACCGGGGCATCGCCCCCGCACTAGAGTTGGCCCGCAGTTGTTCACCAACAGATCAGGAGATCGAAGTGAGTGCCGCCAAGCCCCCCACCGCGCCCCTCGGCCCCGAGCTCGCGCTGGCCGGATCCGTCGCCGAGTCGGTGGAGGTCCTCGTCATCGGCCTCACCAAGGGCGCCGAGGGCCCGGAGGCCTCGGTCGGCGATGCGCTCGACGACGCGACCGCCGAGGCGGTGCTGGCCGGGCTGGTCGCGGTCGGCGCCACCGGCAAGGCGGAGGAACTGACCCGGATCCCGGCGCCCGCGGGCTCGGGCGTCGCGAGCATCCTCGCGGTGGGGCTCGGCGACCCCGACGACGTGGACGCGCAGCGGATCCGCGAGTGCGCGGGCGTCGCGGCCCGCGCACTGGCCGGGACCACCGTCGCGGCCACCACGCTGTCCGTCCTCGACCTCGGCGCGGCCGCGGAGGGCTTCTACCTCGGCGCCTACACCTTCACCCGGTTCAAGTCGGCCAAGTCGGCGCCGAAGGACAACGGGAAGCCGATCACCCGCGTGGAGTTGCTCGTCGAGGAGCCCGGCGACCAGGAGTCCGAGAGCACCCTCGCCCGGTCCGCCGCGATCGCCGAGGCCGTCGCCACCGCGCGTGAATTCGTGAACACCCCGCCGAGCCATCTCTTCCCGGAGGAATTCGCCGCCCGCGCCGAGGCGCTCGGTACCGCGGCCGGACTCGAGGTCGAGATCCTCGACGAGAAGGCACTCGAAAAGGGCGGCTTCGGCGGCATCCTCGGAGTCGGCAAGGGCTCCTCGCGTCAGCCGCGCCTTGTCCGGCTCACCCACAAGGGGTCCGGTGGCAAGTCCGTAGCCCTGGTCGGCAAGGGCATCACCTTCGACACCGGCGGCATCTCGATCAAGCCGGCGGCGGGCATGGAGAACATGACCTCCGACATGGGCGGCGCCGCGGCGGTCGTCGCGACGGTGGTGCTGGCCGCGAAGCTCGGCCTGAGGGTCGGCGTCGACGCCTGGGTGCCGATGGCCGAGAACATGCCGTCCAGCACCGCGCAGCGCCCCGGCGACGTGCTCACCCAGTACGGCGGCACCACGGTCGAGGTCATCAACACCGACGCCGAGGGGCGGCTGATCCTGGCCGACGCGATCGTGCGGGCCTGCGAGGAGAAGCCCGACTACCTGATCGACACCGCCACCCTGACCGGGGCGCAGATGGTGGCGCTTGGCAACCGCACGCCCGGCGTGATGGGCACCGACGAGTTCCGTGACCGCGTCGCCCGCATCTCGCAGCAGATCGGCGAGAACGCGTGGGCGATGCCGCTGCCCGGCGAGCTGCGCGCGGACCTCAACTCGAAGGTCGCCGACCTGGCCAACGTCACCAACCACCGCTGGGGCGGCATGCTCGCCGCCGCGATCTACCTCAAGGAGTTCGTCGCCGAGGGCGTGCAGTGGGCGCACATCGACGTGGCCGGTCCGGCCTACAACACCGGCGGGCCGTTCGGCTTCACGGGCAAGGGCGGAACCGGGGTCCCGGTGCGAACGATGATCAGCGTCCTCGAAGACATCGACCACCAGGGCTGACACCCCGTGAGTCCTTTCGGTCCCGCCGCGGGCCGGATGGACTCACAGGCGGCGCAGCCGCCTAGGCCTCGCGGGCGCGCTTGCGCAGGATCTTCTGCCGGGCGTCGTAATCGCGCATCCGCTGCGGATACCCGGTCTTGTGGACGTCGTACACGGGGATGTGCAGATCCTCGCCGAGGCGGCGGGCCCCGCGCACCCCGCCGACCGGGCGTCGCGTCCATTCCCCGTCGTTCGCGACCAGCACGACCGTCACCGGTGTGACGGTGGTCTGCGGCTCGACGTAGGCCTCGACCCCGGTGTGCGTGTGCACCCAGTTCGCCAGGTACTGGGCGTCGGGTCCACGCGTGCCGTGTCGGCCGGAACCCGCCCGTCCCCTCGAGAGCCTGCTGAAAAGACCCACGTCCTACCTCCTCCCACCGTGGCGCGACCGCCCGTTCTAACCAGTTTCAAGTTTGCCAGCGCTTGCTGAGAACTGAATGTGGAACATGTGACCAGGCCCTCATAGGACGGGCGAATCCGATCAATGACAGGATGGGTCCGCGAGGTTCACGGTTCGCAACACGCCCCGTGGACCCAGTACGACACGCACAATGGATTTCGACCACAAGTCGGCAAAACTCAACAACCCGAACACAACTGTCGAGGAGTCAAAAGCATGGCCTTCTCCGTCCAGATGCCAGCTCTTGGTGAGAGCGTTACCGAGGGGACTGTCACGAGGTGGCTCAAGCAGGAAGGAGATACGGTCGAAGTCGACGAGCCCCTGCTCGAGGTCTCCACTGACAAGGTCGACACCGAGATCCCTTCCCCGGTGGCAGGCGTGCTGACCAAGATCGTCGCGCACGAGGATGAGACCGTCGAGATCGGCGGAGAGCTCGCCGTGATCGGCGCGGCTGGAGAAGCCGCCGCACCCGCGCCCGCAGCCGCCCCGGAGCCCGCCGCCGCACCCGCACCGGCACCGGCCGCCCCGGAGCCCGCCGCCGCACCCGCCGCAGAGGCACCCGCCGCACCCGCGCCCGCCGCAGCGGCGTCCGGAACCCCGATCACCATGCCGGAACTCGGCGAGTCCGTGACCGAGGGCACCGTCACCCGCTGGCTCAAGGCAGTCGGCGATTCGGTCGCCGTCGACGAGCCCCTGCTCGAGGTCTCGACCGACAAGGTCGACACCGAGATCCCCTCGCCCGTCGCGGGCACGCTGCTCGAGATCAGCGCCCAGGAGGACGACACCGTCCCGGTCGGCGGCCAGCTCGCCGTCATCGGTTCGGGCGCCCCCGCCGCCGCGCCTGCCGCGCCGCCGGCTCCCCCGGCACCGGCCGCCGCGCCGCCGGCTCCCCCGGCACCGGCCCCCGCGCCGCCGGCTCCCCCGGCTCCCCCGACACCGGCACCCGCAGCACCCGCGCCGGCCGCGCCCGCTCCGGCGGCCGCACCCTCCGGTGACGGCAGCCCGTACGTGACCCCCCTGGTCCGAAAGCTGGCCACGGACAACAACGTCGACCTGTCGACGGTCACCGGCACCGGCGTCGGTGGACGGATCCGCAAGCAGGACGTGCTGGCCGCGGCCGAGGCGAAGAAGGCCCCGGCCGCCGCCCCGGCAACCGCCGCCCCCGCTGCCGCGGCCCCGGCCGCACCGGCCGCGGGCGTCCGGCCCGAGCTCGCGCACCTGCGCGGCACCACCCAGAAGGTCAACCGGATCCGCCAGATCACCGCGGTCAAGACCCGGGAGTCGCTGCAGACCACCGCGCAGCTGACCCAGACCTTCGAGGTCGACGTCACCAAGATCGTCGCCCTGCGGGCCCAGGCCAAGGCCGGGTTCGCCGAGCGCGAGGGCGTGAACCTGACCTTCCTGCCGTTCTTCGCGAAGGCCGTCGTCGAGGCACTCGGGGCACACCCGAACGTCAACGCCAGCTACAACGAGGACGCCAAGGAGATCACCTACCACGCGGCCGAGCACCTCGGCATCGCCGTGGACACCGAGCAGGGCCTGCTCTCCCCGGTGATCCACAACGCAGGCGACCTGTCGCTGGCAGGCCTGGCCCGCGCGATCGCGGACATCGCCAAGCGGGCCCGCTCCGGCGGCCTCAAGCCGGACGAGCTGGCCGGTGGCACCTTCACGGTCACCAACATCGGCAGCCAGGGCGCCCTGTTCGACACCCCGATCCTGGTGCCGCCGCAGGCCGCCATGCTCGGCACGGGCGCGATCGTCAAGCGCCCGATGGTGATCACCGACGAGAACGGCAACGAGTCCATCGGCGTCCGGTCGATGTGCTACCTGCCGCTCACCTACGATCACCGCCTGATCGACGGCGCCGACGCCGGTCGGTTCCTCACCACGATCAAGCAGCGGCTCGAGGAAGCCTCGTTCGAGGCGGACCTGGGGCTCTAGCTCGACCAGTAGATCGGCAGCACGGACACGCCCGTCGGGGGCACCATCGGATCACCGGTGGTGCCCCCGTCGGCGTCAGGAGGCAGCACGATGCGAGTGACAATCGCCGGCTCGTCCGGCTTGATCGGGTCATCCCTTGTGGCTTCGCTGCGGGCGGACGGCCACGAGATCCGGCGGCTGGTGCGGCGGCCTGCCGCGGGGCCGGACGAGTTCCGGTGGGCACCCGAGCGCGGCGAGCTGGACGAACGCGCCCTCGCCGACGCGGACGCGGTGGTGAATCTGTGCGGCACCAACTTCGGCGACACCCGGTGGAACGGCGCGTTCAAGCAGACGCTGCGGGACAGCCGGATCACCTCGACCGACGTGATCGCGCGGGCGGTCGCCGATGCCGGGGTGCCGAGGCTGCTCAACGCCAGCGCGGTCGGCTACTACGGCGACACCGGCGAGCGGGTCGTCGACGAGACCGCGGCGCCCGGGGCCGGGTTCCTGGCCGACCTGTGTCGGGACTGGGAGGCGGCGACCGTGCCCGCCAGTGAGGCCGGGGTGCGCACCGTGCTGCTACGGAGCGCGGCGGTGATCTCACCGCGGGGCGGGCTGCTGGGCCGCCTGCGTCCACTGTTCCGGTTGGGGCTCGGCGGCCGGCTCGGCACCGGGCGGCAGTACCTGTCCTGGATCTCCCTCGAGGACGAACTCGACGCCATCGCGTTCGCGCTGCGCACCGAGACGCTGAGCGGCCCGGTGAACCTCGCCGGGCCCTCGCCCGCGACCAACGCGTCCTTCACCGCCGCTCTTGGCCGCGCCCTGCACCGCCCGACGCCATGGGTGGTGCCCGGATTCGCGGTGCGCGCCGTCGTCGGCGAGATCGCGGACGAGGTCGCGCTGACCGGGCAGCGGGTCCTGCCCGCGGCACTGGAGAGTGCCGGATTCACCTTCCACCACACCACGATCGGCGAGGCCATCGACGCCGCGCTGTCGGACTGACCGCCCTCGGCCCGGACCGCGCCCAGCCGACCGACGGGCCGGGCGTAACGTGTGCCCCATGGGCACCACTTCCTCGGTTCGGTTCAGCACGGATCCCCTCGAGGTGAGGAGCCTCGGCACGCTCGACTACCTGGCGGCATGGGAGCTGCAGCGCGAACTCGTCGCCGATCGGGCCGCGGACAGCGGGCGTGACACCCTGCTGCTGCTCGAGCATCCCTCCGTCTACACCGCCGGGCGTCGCACCGCCCCGGAGGACCGGCCCACCGACGGCATCCCGGTGATCGACGTGGACCGCGGCGGCAAGATCACGTGGCACGGGCCCGGACAGCTGGTCGGCTACCCGATCGTCAAGCTCGCCGTACCGGTCGACGTCGTGAACTACGTCCGGCGGATCGAGGAGGCACTGATCTCCGTCTGCACCGACCTCGGCATCGCATGCGGACGCGTCGAGGGTCGCTCCGGTGTGTGGCTGCCCGCCTCGCTGACCGGCGGGTCCTGGCTGCCCGAGCGCAAGATCGCCGCGATCGGCGTGCGGATGCAGCGCGGGGTCGCCATGCACGGCTTCGCGATCAACTGCGACGCGGACCTCGGGGCCTTCGACGAGATCATCCCGTGCGGCATCGCCGACGCAGGCGTCACCTCGCTCTCGCGCGAACTCGGTCGGACGGTCACCGTCGCCGAGATCACCCCTGCGGTCGTCGCCGCGGTCGCGGCCGCGCTCGACGGCGAACTCCGGGTCACCGAGCACGACATCGAGCGCATCACCTTCGACGAGGCGGCCGCGGCCGAGCCGACCCGCTTCACCACGCACCGGTTCGCCTGACGCCCATCGCCTGCGCCTCTCCCGGTCGATCGACGTCCTCGCGCCGGGCGTAGCATCGGAGCCGTGACTGTGGCCCCAGAAGGACGCAAGCTGCTCCGTATCGAGATCCGAAACGCGGAGACCCCCATCGAACGCAAACCCAACTGGATCAAGACCCGAGCGAAGATGGGCCCGGAGTACTCCGAGCTCAAGGGTCTGGTCAAGCGGGAGGGTCTGCACACGGTCTGCGAGGAAGCGGGCTGCCCCAACATCTACGAGTGCTGGGAGGACCGCGAGGCCACCTTCCTCATCGGCGGTGAACAGTGCACCCGCCGATGCGATTTCTGCCAGATCGACACCGGCAAGCCGGAGGCGCTCGACCGCGACGAGCCGCGCCGCGTCGCCGAGTCGGTGCAGGCAATGGGTCTGCGGTACTCCACGATCACCGGCGTCGCCCGCGACGACCTCGAGGACGGCGGCTCCTGGCTGTACGCCGAGACGGTCCGCCAGATCCACGCCCTCAACCCAGGCACCGGCGTCGAGAACCTGATCCCCGACTTCAACGGCAAGCCGGATCTGCTTGCCGAGGTGTTCGAGTCGCGGCCGGAGGTCCTCGCGCACAACGTCGAGACCGTGCCGCGGATCTTCAAGCGCATCCGTCCCGCGTTCCGGTACGAGCGCTCGCTCGGCGTCATCACCGCCGCCCGCGACTTCGGACTGGTCACCAAGTCGAACCTCATCCTCGGCATGGGCGAGACGCCCGAGGAGATCCGCCAGGCGCTGGTCGACCTGCACGAGGCCGGCTGCGACATCATCACCATCACCCAGTACCTGCGTCCCTCGCCGCGGCATCACCCCGTCGAGCGGTGGGTCAAGCCGGAGGAGTTCGTCGAGCACTCCCAGTTCGCCACCGAACTCGGCTTCGCGGGCGTGATGGCCGGACCGCTGGTCCGCTCGTCCTACCGGGCCGGTCGCCTCTACGCGCAGGCGATGGCGCACCACGGCCGCGAGCTGCCCGAGGGCCAGGCCCATCTCGCCGACGGGGGCAGCGCCTCGCAGGAAGCCAGCTCGCTGATGGAGCGGCTCGCCCGCGCCTGAGCCCCACCACCACTCGGGTGCGATCGGCCTCCGGCCAGGGACGTATCCTGTGACGTATGGCGAACGGCAAGGGCAAGCCCACCAAAGAGGCGAAGGCTGCGGCGAAAGCGGCCCGTAAGCAGGCATCGAAGGAGCGCAGGAGCCAGCTCTGGCAGGCGTTCCAGATGCAGCGCAAGGAAGACAAGCTGCTGCTGCCGCTGATGATCGGTGCCGTCGTCGGGCTCGCCGTGGTGTTCTTCCTCGTCGGCCTCATCTTCGGAATCCAGTGGTTCCTGCTGCCGATCGGCATCCTGCTCGGTGTGCTCGCCGCGTTCATCATCTTCGGCAGGCGCGTGCAGAAGACCGTGTACGGCAAGGCCGAGGGCCAGGCAGGCGCAGGCGCCTGGGCACTGGACAACCTGCAGGGCGGCTGGCGGGTGTCCAACGCGATCGCGGGTACCACCCAGCTCGACGCCGTGCACCGGGTGATCGGCAGGCCGGGCGTCATCCTGGTCGCCGAGGGTTCGCCTCAGCGGGTGAAGTCCCTTCTCGCGCAGGAGAAGAAGAAGACCGCGCGGCTCGTCGGCGACACCCCGATCTACGACATCATCATCGGCAACGACGAGGGCCAGGTGCCGCTGTCGCAGCTGCAGAAGTACCTCGCGAAGCTGCCGAAGAACATCGACACCAAGCGGATGGACTCGATCGAGTCGCGGCTGGCGGCGCTCGGCGCCCGCGGCGGCCCGGCCATGCCGAAGGGCCCGCTGCCCGGCGGCGCCAAGATGAAGGGCGTCCAGCGCACGATGCGCAGGCGCTGACCCTCCCCCTCACAACCGAAGTGCCCTCGACGTGATTCACGTCGAGGGCACTTCGCGTTCGGGTGCGGGGCGACTAGCGCGAGCGAACCAGCGCGGTGCCGGTGGCGCGGTCGTGCATGCCGCGGCCGTCGAGATCGGTGATCAGCGCGGGGATGACGAACACCAGCAGCACCTGACGGGCCAGCGCACGCACGATGCCGACGGGCACCGGCGCGTCGACCCGGGCCACCTGCAGTCCCACGCAGTACTGGCCGGGGGTGAAGGAGAACAGCGTCACCGTGAGCACGCCGACGACGAACCAGACCATCAGGATGATGGTGCCGAGCCGGCCGTCGAGCGCGTCCCCGCCGAGGATCAGCAGCGCGACGCCGCCGCCCATCAGCCAGTCGATCATGAAGGCCGCGAGACGTCGGCCGGTGCCGACCAACGAGCCGCGGCCCGACTCCGGCAATCCGAGCCGCTCGCCCTTGTAGAGGTTCTCGGTGCCGTCCTCCCCCTTGGGAAGGGCCGCCGAGGGGCCGGAGAGCCAGGATCCAGTGCTTCGCGCCATGCATCCCAGGATAGGCCCAGCGTGGCGGGTCGATCACGATGGCCCGGGGAGGGTGTGAGATACACCGTTATCCGAGACGTGTAACACTGGCGAAACACAACCTTGATTGCTGGGCAACACCAGGTCCATACCGTCTGTCTCGACGCAAGCCGCCGGAATGCACAATCGGCAGGCACCAACTGAAGGAGCACACGCGTGGCGTTCACCACGGCCGAAGAGGTCATCAATTACATAGCCGACGAAAAGATCGAGTACGTCGACATCCGGTTCAGCGACCTGCCGGGCGTTCAGCAGCACTTCTCGATCCCCGCGTCCGCGTTCAACAAGGACGTCTTCGAGGACGGCCTCGCGTTCGACGGTTCGTCCGTCCGCGGCTTCCAGTCGATCCACGAGTCGGACATGATGCTCCTGCCCGACGTCAGCACCGCCCGAGTCGACCCCTTCCGCGCCGCCAAGACGCTGAACATGGACTTCTTCGTGCACGACCCGTTCACCCGTGAGTCCTACAGCCGCGACCCCCGCAACGTCGCGCGCAAGGCCGAGGAGTACTTGGTCAGCACCGGCATCGCCGACACCGCCTTCTTCGGCGCCGAGGCCGAGTTCTACATCTTCGACTCGGTCCGCTACGACTCCGGCATGAACGGCGCCTTCTACGAGCTGGACTCGATCTCCGGCTCCTGGAACACCGGCAACGAGGTCAACGCCGACGGCAGCCCGAACCTCGGCTACAAGGTTCGCCCGAAGGGTGGCTACTTCCCGGTCGCCCCGTACGACCACTACGTCGACCTGCGCGACGAGATCTCCACCAACCTGCAGAACGCGGGCTTCGAGCTCGAGCGCGGCCACCACGAGGTGGGCACCGGCGGCCAGCAGGAGATCAACTACAAGTTCAACACCCTGCTCGCGGCGGCCGACGACCTGCAGCTGTTCAAGTACATCGTGAAGAACACCTGCTGGCAGAACGGCAAGTCCGCGACCTTCATGCCGAAGCCGCTCTTCGGTGACAACGGCTCGGGCATGCACGTGCACCAGTCGCTGTGGAAGGACGGCAAGCCGCTCTTCCACGACGAGTCCGGCTACGCGGGCCTGTCCGACATGGCGCGCCACTACATCGGCGGCATCCTGCACCACGCACCGTCGCTGCTGGCCTTCACCAACCCGACGGTCAACTCGTACCACCGCCTGGTGCCGGGCTACGAAGCCCCCATCAACCTGGTGTACAGCCAGCGCAACCGCTCCGCGGCCGTGCGTATCCCGATCACCGGCAACAACCCGAAGGCCAAGCGCATCGAGTTCCGCGCGCCGGACTCCTCGGGTAACCCGTACCTGAACTTCGCCGCGCAGATGATGGCCGGCCTGGACGGCATCAAGAACAAGATCGAGCCGATGGCGCCGGTCGACAAGGACCTCTACGAGCTACCGCCGGAGGAGGCCCGCAACATCCCGCAGGCCCCCACCAGCCTGGCGACGGTCATCGACCGCCTCGAGGCCGATCACGAGTACCTCACCGAGGGTGGCGTGTTCACGACCGACCTGATCGAGAGCTGGATCTCGATCAAGCGCGAGCAGGAGATCGCCCCGGTCAACCTGCGGCCGCACCCGTACGAGTTCCAGCTGTACTACGACGTCTAAATCGACGTCCAAGTCGTTCATCCGCTGAACGCCTGAACACACAACGGCGCCCCGACCATTTCTGGTCGGGGCGCCGTTGTCCTGAGGGGGTCAGTACCGCCGGGCGGCGGTGAAGGGCATCGAGTCGAGCGGTGCCCGCTTGACCGACTGGCCGGGGGTCGGCGCGTGCACGACCATGCCGCCGCCTGCATAGAGGCCGACGTGCTCGGTGCCGTAGAACAGCACGACGTCGCCCGGCTGCAGGTCACCCTTGCCGACCGGCGTTCCGCCGTTGATCTGGTCGTAGGTGGTCCGCGGCACGGACACGCCCGCCTGCCGATATGCCCACTGGACCAGACCCGAGCAGTCGAAGGTGTCGGGGCCGGTCGCGCCCCACACATAGGGCGCGCCGATCTTGGTCTGCGCGGCGTCGAGTGCGCGCTGTCCGTGCGTGACCATGGCGTCCGGGGTGATCGCGCCCATCGGCGGTAGGCCGGGGATCTCGAAGTTTCCCAGCCCCGGGATACTCAGCGGCTGCGCCACCGCGGGGGCGACCGGGAGAATCACCGCTCCCGCGGTGATCGCCCCCAGCAACAGACCACGGGCGATTCGGTTGTTCTTCTGCAGGCGGTGCTTGCTCATGCGAGGGGTCCTCCGGGTGTTCCGCTGACCGAAACCTCGTGTGGCTCGATCTACTGGCGGAACCCAGAGTCCCTTCGTTATCTAATCGAGACATCGGGAGAACTACCCGCATGGGTACCCGTTTTGTGATGTTTGGGTACCTGGTGTGATGTGTCGGTTACCCGGCCTGAATCCGTACCGACTCCCCGGTCCGTACGCGCGTCAGCGCTCGCACCGGGTCCCGGTGCGAGCGCGACACCTGCGCGCTATGGGGTGTTGACGTAGTCCTCGATCGCCTTCTGCGCCTTGGGGTTGCCATTGGCGATGCCGATGAGCGCGCCGGTGACGGCACCGGTCGGCAGCCCGATCATGCAGCCGGCGAGACTGCCGGGGAACATCGAGAGGCATCCAACGCCGAGGCCGATGGCCGCGCCGATCGCCGTTCCGGCCGCGCCGCCGTTGGCCCAACCGAGATTGAGCTCGTTGAGCATGTTCTCGAGCGCCGCCTGTTTCTGGTCGACCAGGTGCACCCCCGGGACCACCGGTCGCGGCGGTCCCTCGTCCGGGGCGATCGGGCCGGCGTGTGCGGTTCCCGCTCCGGCAATCACCGCCGCGGCGAACAGGGCCGATACTGACGTTCGGGTCATCAGTTTCATGTCGATCCTCACCTTGCAGACGAAGGACGAGCCAGGACTGACTGTAACTTCCGGTCGCGGCGGGGGGTGAGCGAAACGCCGCAATTCCCCTGGCTCCGACCAGCGCCGTTATGTGGACAATCGTCCGAGTTCCAGCGGCGTTTCGCCGAGTGTGCAGCTACCGTCACGTCGGCCGAGAGCGGGCGACGGCAGCTGCACACTCGGCGGCGGGCCGAGCGCAGCGAGAGTCGGTCTCCACCGACCAGCGCACGTGGGTCACCAGCGGCTCCATGCTGAGCCGGCTGACCGCGCTCTCGAGCAGCCGGTCGTCCCGCTCGTCGGCCGTCAGCTCCGCCAGCACCGTCACCTCGCCGGTCTCGGGCAGATCGAACGAGCGGACGGATCGCAGTCGGAACTCCGAGCGCGAGACTGCCTGCACGGCGAGCCCACGCACGTGGGCCTCGGCGTCGTCGCGGCACGTCACCTCGAAGACGTATTCCGCCGCAGGCATCTCACGCCCCTTGGTGGCAGGTTGATGATCCATCAACCTGCCGAGCGGGCGCAGCAGCGTGTTCGCCGTCATGATCGCAACGGTGCCGATCACCGCGGCCCAGTACATCCCGCCGCCGGCCAGCGCACCGATCGCCGCCGTCGCCCAGAGCGTCGCCGCCGTGTTCAACCCGGTGATCGAGGCGCCCTGCTTCATGATCACACCCGCCCCGAGGAAGCCGATGCCCGAAACGATCTGTGCGGCAACGCGAGTCGGGTCCGCCCCCGGACCGTCGAAGCTGTAGGCACCCAGGATCACGAAGAGCGTCGCACCCAGACTGACCAATGCGTTGGTCCGGAGCCCGGCCAGCCGGGACCGCCACTGCCGCTCGATCCCGACCGCAGCGCCCAGCCCGAGGCCGAGCGCCACGCGCAGGATGATCACCGTCGTATCCATCGCCAACTCCTAGTTCCCTGGCGCGCAGCGCAGGGTTGCTCCGCGACATCGAATGCCGCGGGCTCGAACGCGACGCCGAGGTCGCGAGGGGGGAAGGACCGAGGTGGGCGAGACCAGCCGCCTCAGCGACCACCGTCGGCCGAATTGTGTTGCGTCAAAACTCCACTGGGCGGGTCGTCCACGGTGGTCACCTCCTCCTGCGTCTGGCTGCCGCGAACGGATGGACACCGCCGCGGTGGAACCTGCGAGCACACGAGGTCGAATCCACCTACTCCGACATGGATTCCGTCGATCTGACACCTCCACGTAAGGGCTTTGACACTGCACGACGTATCCCGGATCACGCCGGGAAGCCACTTCGGATCACCCCTTAATCCGGGGAGATCTGTCCTAACCTTGGGCGTCTCTCGACGTCGTCAGATCAGTGGCCTGTGTTCGTGCAGGAGCCTCGCCTAACGAGGTGCTGCGTTTTCCACCGTAGGCGCGATGCATTGGCGGGGCAACCCGCCCACAACGCCGCGCGCCGCCGACGACGACGCCGATCCGGTCACCGAGGCCACTCCCCCGACCGAATATCAGGGCACAGATCAGGGGCAACCCCGATGACACCGATCGGCCCCGTCCGTACGGTCATCGACATGCGACACCAGAAGCCGGCGCTCGCCGCCGCCATCGCCGCGATCGCCCTACTACTCAGCGGCTGTGTGGATTTCGAGCGCACCCGTACCCTGCAGAACGACCTCGACGGCTTGACGAGCGCGGGTGTCGCCGGCGCGGTATCGACCGTGAGCGCCAACCGCACCACGACTGTGCTGACGAGCGGCGTCGGCGACCGCACGACCGGCGCCGAGATCGCCGACGACAGTCGGGTCCGAGTGGGCAGCATCACCAAGGCCTTCACCTCCGCGATCATCATGCAACTCGTGGCGGAGGGAAGGGTCGATCTCGACCGCGCCATCGACGGCTACCTACCCGGTGTGATCGCGGGCGCGGGCGGGGACGGCACGGCGATCACTGTCCGGCAGCTCATGCAGCATCGCAGCGGGCTGCCCGAGTTCGCGGGCGAACCGGGGGCGGACGAACTGGTCGCCGCGAACGAGAACCGCACGATCACCCCGGCCCAGGCGGTGGCGATCGCGATGGCCAAACCGGCACAGTTCCCGCCGGGATCCCGATTCCTCTACACCAACACCAACTACATCGTGCTGGGCATGCTGATCGAGGCGGTGACCCGACACAGTTACACCGACGAGCTCACCACCCGCATCCTCGGCCCCCTCGGCCTCGAGGACACCTACCTTCCCGGGCCTGGCGAGCGCGCGATCCGGGGCCCGCACCCCTCCGGATACCAGGACGTCGACGGCATCGTCAGCGATGTCTCGATGATCGAACCCTCGGTCCCGTGGTCGGCGGGTGCCCTGGTCTCCACCGGCCGCGACATCAACAGGTTCTGGCTCGCCCTGCTGGACGGGAAGGTGGTTCCCCGTGCGCAATTGGACGAGATGACGAAGGCACAACCCGCCGCCGACGAGGCCGAGGGCATGGGCTACGGCCTCGGCGTCGGATCCACCGACCTGCCGTGCGGGGTCAGGTACGTCGGCCACACCGGCGGAATCCCCGGCTACTACACCCTGTCCGGCGCGAGCACCGAGGGCCGCGCGGTGACCATCACCCTCACCCAGATCCCGACCCAGCAGACCGACAGCGAGGCGCTGCTCTCGCACGCGCTCTGCCCATGAGCCCGGTCAGGCGCCGAAGGTGTGCTCCACCACGGCCTTCGCCCGGCGCGTGACGCGCAGGTAGTTGTCCAGGAACTCCCCGGCGTCGCCGGAGTTCCAGCCGGCGACCTGCGCGACTGCGGACAGCACCCGGCCCGGCCCCGGCAGCTGATCGGTTGGCTTGCCGCGCACCAAAACCAGGGCGTTGCGGGCCTTGGTCGCCGTGAGCCAGGCCTCGCGCAGCAGCTCGATGTCCGTCTCGCTCATCAGTTCCGCCGCGCCGATCGCGTCCAGCGTCTGGAGCGTCGAGGTGTTGTGCAGGGCGGGCACGTCGTGGGCGTGCCGGAGCTGGATCAGCTGCACCGTCCACTCCACGTCGGCCAGGCCGCCGCGTCCGAGCTTGGTGTGGGTGGCCGGGTCGGCGCCGCGCGGCAACCGCTCGGAGTCGACCCTGGCCTTGATCCGCCGGATCTCGCGGACCGCCTGTTCGGAGACCCCGCCCTCCGGGTACCGGGTCTCGTCGATCATGTGCAGGAACCGCAGGGCCAGGTCCGGGTCACCCGCGGCGGTGTGCGCGCGCAGCAGCGCCTGGATCTCCCAGGCCTGCGCCCACTGTCGGTAGTACGCCTCGTACGACGCCAACGTCCGCACCAGCGGACCGTTGCGGCCCTCGGGGCGCAGGCCGGTGTCCACCTCGAGCGGCGGGTCCGTGCTCGGCGCGCCGAGCAGCTTCTGCACCCGATCCGCGATGCTGTTGGCCCACTTGACCGCCCGGACCTCGTCCTCGCCGGGCTTGGGTTCGCAGACGAACAGCACGTCCGCGTCCGAGCCGTACCCGAGCTCCCCACCGCCGAGCCTGCCCATCCCGATCACCGCGAACGACGCGGGCGCAGGCCCACCCAGTTCGGCCTCACTGGCCCGGATCACCGAGTCCAGCGCGGCACCGAGCACGGCCGCCCACACCGAGGACAGGGCGCGGCACACCTGCGGGACATCGAGCATTCCCAGCACGTCGGCCGACGCCACCCGCGCCAGCTCGTGCCTGCGCAGCGAGCGGGCGGCATTGACCGCACGCACCGGATCGTCGTAACGCGCGGAGGAGGACAGGATCCCGCGGGCGACCTCGTCCGGGTCGATGTCGAGCAGTCGGGGTCCGGTCGGCCCGTCCGCGAACAACCGCAGCACATCCGGTGCCTTAATCAGCAGGTCCGGGATGTACGCGGACGATCCGAGCACGATCATCAGGCGCTGGGCCACCGCGCCCTCGTCGCGCAGGACCCGCAGGAACCAGTCCTGTTCGACCATCGCCTCGGACAGCCTGCGGTAGGCGAGCAGTCCGGCGTCGGGATCGGGTGTGTCGCTGAGCCATTCGAGCAAGGTCGGCAGCAGCAGTGCCTGGATCCGCCCCTTCCGCGATGCGCCGCCGGTCAGAGCCTTCAGGTGACCGAGGGCGTTCTCGGGCGCGGTGTAGCCGAGCGCGGCGAGCTGACGCGTCGCCGCGTCCGGGCTCAACCGGATCGCGTCCTTGTCCAGCCGGGCAACCGATTCCAGCAGCGGGCGGTAGAAGAGCTTGGCGTGCAGGCGACGGATCCGGTGCGCGTTGCGCTTGACCTCGGCGTTGAGCACGCCGAGCGCGTCCCGCTGGCCGTCCGGACGCATGTGCGCCGCGCGGGCGAGCCAGCGCAGCGCCTCCTCGTCGTCCGCGGGCGGCAGGGTGTGCGTGCGCTTGAGCTTCTGCAGCTGTAGCCGGTGCTCGATCAACCGCAGGAATTCGTACGACGCAGCGAGATTCGCGGCGTCGTCGCGCCCGACGTAGCCGCCGGCCGCGAGCGCGGTCAGCGCGTCGACGGTGCTCTTCACGTGCAGCGACTCGTCCGCGCGCCCGTGCACCAGCTGCAACAACTGCACCGCGAACTCGACGTCGCGCAGACTGCCGCGGCCGAGCTTGATCTCCCGCTCGCGCAGCTCCGGCGGCACCATCTCCTCGACCCGGCGGCGCATGGCCTGCAGGTCGACGACGAAGTCCTCGCGCTCGGAGGCCATCCACACCATCGGGCTCAGCGCGTCGACGTAGCGTTCGCCCAGCTCGAGGTCGCCCGTCGCCGGTCGCGCCTTGAGCAGCGCCTGGAACTCCCAGGTCTTGGCCCAGCGCTTGTAGTAGGCGATGTGCGAGTCGAGGGTGCGCACCAGCTCGCCGCGCTTGCCCTCCGGTCGCAGCGCCGCATCCACCTCGAAGAAGGCGGCCGAACCCACCCGCATCAGCTCGCCCGCGAGCCGGCTGGTGGATGCGTCCGAGGGCTCCGCGACGAACACCACATCGACGTCGCTGACGTAGTTCAGTTCGCGCGCACCGCATTTGCCCATCGCGATCACGGCGAGACGGGCCGGACACGGACCGTCGGGGTAGATCTCGGCGACCGCGACCGCGAGCGCCCCGGTGAGCGCGGCGTCGGCCATGTCGGAGAGCTGGCGCCCGACCGTCTGATACGGCAACACCGGCTCGTTCTCCACGGTGGCCGCCAGGTCGGAGGCCGCCAGCACCATCAGCTGGTCGCGGTAGGTCTTGCGCAGCGCGGCGATCGCGGCCGGGCCGGTGATCCCCGCCCGGTACACCAGGTTGGTCTCGGACGCGCTGTCGTCCGGGGCGGCCTTGACGCTGGCCAGCAGCTCGTCGGTGAGCTCGTCCCGGCTCGGCAGCCTGGCCTCCCCCGCCAGCAGCTTCCACCCGGACGGGTCGGCCACGAGGTGGTCACCGAAGGCGCTCGACGCGCCGATCAGTCCGAACAGCCTGCCCCGCAGGGCCGTATCGGTGCGGAGTTCGGCGTCGAGCTCGGCCCAACCGTCCCCGAGGCCGTCCTTGACGCGGACCAGGGTGCGCAGCGCCAGGTCGGCGTTCGCGGCGCGCGAGAGCGCCCAGAGCAGCTCCAGGCTCTCCGGGTTGGCCCAGTCGAGGTGGGCGAGCTCGTCCCCCGCGGTCGGCTCGACGAGGCCGAGACGGCCGACGCTGGGGATGGTGGAACGGGCGGTAGGCGGCTTGACCATCGGTGCTTACAGACCCAGGTACGTCTTGATCTCGAACGGGGTCACCTGGCTGCGATATTCCTCCCACTCACGCCTCTTGTTGCGCAGGAAGAAATCGAACACGTGCTCGCCGAGCGCCTCGGCCACCAGCTCCGAGCGCTCCATCTCGCGCAGCGCGGTGTCGAGGCTGCTTGGCAGCTCCTTGTAGCCCATCGCCCGGCGCTCCGCGGAGGTCAGCGACCAGACGTCGTCCTCGGCCTCGGGCGGCAGCTCGTAGCCCTTCTCGATGCCGCGGAGTCCGGCGGCGAGCAGCACCGCGAAGGTGAGATACGGGTTGCAGGCCGAGTCTGGGCTGCGGATCTCGACGCGACGCGAGGACGCCTTGTTCGGCGTGTACATCGGCACCCGGATCAGGGCCGAGCGGTTCGACGGACCCCAGGACGCGGCGGTCGGGGCCTCGCCGCCGTGGATCAGCCGCTTGTAGGAGTTCACCCACTGGTTGGTCACCGCGCTGATCTCGTTGGCGTGTTCGAGGATGCCCGCGATGAACGCCTTGCCGGTGTCCGAGAGCTGCATCGGGTCGTCCGGGTTGTGGAAGGCGTTGTTCTCGCCCTCGAACAGGCTCATGTGGGTGTGCATGGCCGAGCCGGCCTGATCGCCGAACGGCTTGGGCATGAAGGTCGCGCGCACGCCCTCGTTGATCGCGACCTCCTTCACGATGTAGCGGAAGGTCATCACGTTGTCGGCCATCGACAGCGCGTCGGCGTAGCGCAGGTCGATCTCCTGCTGCCCGGGCGCGGCCTCGTGGTGGCTGAACTCGACGGAGATGCCCATCGACTCGAGCGCGTCGATGGCGTGCCTGCGGAAGTTCGGCGCGGAGTCGTGCACGGCCTGGTCGAAGTAGCCGCCGCTGTCCGCGGGCACCGGCGGGGTGCCGTCGGCGGGGCCGTTCTCGAGCAGGAAGAACTCGATCTCGGGGTGCACATAGCAGCTGAACCCGAGGTCGCTCGCCTTGCTGAGCTGCCTGCGCAGCACGTGCCGCGGGTCGGCCCAGGACGGCGTCCCGTCCGGCATCGCGATGTCGCAGAACATGCGCGCCGAGTGCTGCGCGCCGTCCTTGTGCGCCCACGGCAGGATCTGGAAGGTCGATGGGTCCGGCTTGGCGACAGTGTCCGCCTCCGAGACCCGCGAGAAACCCTCGATGGCCGAGCCGTCGAACCCGATGCCCTCGCTGAAGGCACCCTCGAGTTCGGCCGGGGCGATCGCCACCGACTTCAGGTAGCCGAGCACATCGGTGAACCACAGTCGGACAAAACGGATGTCGCGCTCTTCGAGGGTGCGGAGCACGAATTCCTTTTGGCGATCCATGTCCGCGAGAGTAGGCAAAGTCCGTTAAATCTGTGTTACATCGTGAAATCGGTTACTAACACGTGAGGTCGGGCTGGGGTTCGGTCAGCTCGGTGAGGTACTCGACGACGGGGTCGTCGACGCAGGAGACGCCGCTCATCGCGACCGTGTGCTGGGTCCCCCGGTACGTGATCAGGGAGGCCCCGAGCTGCTTGGCCAGCTCCACTCCCGCCTGATACGGCGTGGCGGGATCCTCGGTCGTCGAGATCACGACGAGGTGCGGCAGACCGGGGGCATCGATCGTGTGCGGGCTCCCGGAGCTGGGCACCGGCCAGAAGGCGCAGGTGTCGAGCGGGGCATTGCCCGTGCCGCGGCCGTCGTCGAGGAACGGCGCGGCCCGCCGGAACTCGGTATCCGCAGCGCCCGCCTCGGCCCGGTCGGTGACCGGCGGGTCGTCGACGCACCGAACCGCGTTGAACACGTCCTCGATGTTGCTGTAGCTGCCGTCCTCCTGGCGACCCTCGTACGTGTCGGCCAGCTGCAGGAGGGTGTCGCCGTGACCGTCGGCCAGCGAGCTGAGCCCGCCGCGGAGCATCCCCCACAGGTTCTGCGAGTACAGCGCCTGCTGGACCCCGGTGATCGCGTCCCGGTAGCCGAGACCCCTGGGGTCGGTGGTGTCCGCCGGCTTGTCGACCAGCGGATCGAGCAGCTCCTTGAACCGCGCGCTGAACCGGGAGGGGTCGGTGCCGAGCGGGCAGTCGTCCGACTGCGCGCAGTCCGCCGCGAACGCGTCGAACGCCTTCTGGAAGCCCGCCGCCTGCAGCACCACCTCTTGGACCTGGTCCTGGTTCGGGTCCAGCGCGCCGTCGAGCACCATCGCGCGCACGTTCGCGGGGAACGTCTCGGCGTAGCTCGAGCCGAGCCGGGTGCCGTAGGAGTACCCGAGGTAGCTCAGCTTCTCGTCGCCGAGCACCGACCGGATCACGTCCATGTCCCGGACCACCTCACGGGTGCCGACGTGCTCGAGGAACTCGGCTCCGGTCCGCTCGGCGCACCTGCGCGCGTAGTCGGCGTTCTTCGCCTCGATCCGGGCGATCCCCTCCGGGCTCATGTCCACGCCGGGATCCGCGCGCTGCGCGTCGGTCTCCGCCGGCGTCAGGCAGCGGACCTGCGGCGTCGACGCGCCGATCCCGCGCGGGTCGAACCCGATCACGTCGAACCGGTCGCCCAACGCGGTGCCCGCGCCGTCGGTCGCCATCGCCAAGCCGGATGCGCCGGGCCCGCCGGGATTGACCAGGACGGACCCGATCTTCGGGCCGGTCGCCTGGCTCCGGGAGATCGCGATCTTCGCGGTGTCCCCTGTCGGGTCCGCATAGTCCACCGGCACGGTGATCTCGGCGCACTCGAGGCTGCTGGCCAGCGGCATCCCGTCGGTGCTGTAGCCCTCGCAGGACTCCCACTGCGGGGTCTGCGTGTAGAACGCCTCCAGGCCCGCCGGGACCGCGCCCGCCCCCGGGCCGAAGTCGCCCGCGGGCCTGCCCGCCGCCTCGCCCTTGGCGGCCCCGTCGACCACGCTCCCGCATCCGGCGGCCATGGCTGCGACGAGCGCTCCCACGGCCAGTACGACAGGGACTCGGCGCGACATCGGCATGCCATCGATGGTGCCACGGGCCGCCGGACCCCCGGCCCGGCCCTGATCCGGCAGGATCAGCCCCGCATTCCGGGGCAGATCCTGCCGAACTACGCGCTGAGTGGAACGCGAGGCGGTCTGCCCGCCGTCCAAGACGACATGACGCCGATCGCCGTGCACGCAGTGATGGCAAGTCAAGACGGCGTCATCACCCTGGGCCAGGCACTGTCGGCGGGCATGAGCCGGACGGCCGTCGACCGCCGGGTGGGCACCGGTCAGTGGCGGCGTCTGTACCGGGGCGTCTACCTACGGTCCGACCGGCAGCTGACCCGCGCCGCGCGCCTGCGCGCGGCGGTGTTCGCCGCCGGACCGGACGCCGTGGCGAGCGGAACCAGTGCGGCCTGGTGGCTCGGCCTCACCGACCGACCGCCCATCGACGACCTCGTCACGATCCCCCGCGCCCGCGCGGTGACGAACCGGGATGGGATCCGCATCCGACGTCGTGACCTGCACTGGACCGACATCGGCACGCAGCGCGGCCTGCGCGTCACCGAGCTCCCGCTCACCGTCCTCGAAGCCGCCGTCGAACTCCGGGACGGGTCGGTGTTGATGGACCGAGCACTGCAACGACACACGACACTCCCCGTCCTTGAGGCCGTGCACGAGCGGAACAGCGGACGGTCCGGCACCGCCGCCGCCACCCGGCTGCTGCGTTCGGCAGGCGAGGGTGGTGCGTCGGAGGCCGAGCGCATGCTGCTGCGGTTGCTCCGGGGGTCGGAGCTGACCGGCTGGAGTCCGCACGTCACCAGCTGTGGATACGAGATCGATGTGGCGTTCGTGCGCAGGCGCGTCGCGATCGAGGTGGACGGGTGGGCATGGCACCGCGACGTGGCCCGGTTCAACAACGACGCCCGGCGCCAGAACATCCTGGTCAATGCCGGCTGGCACGTGCTGCGCTTCACTTGGCACCAGCTCCGGCACGACCCGGATTCCGTCCTGCACCAGATCGTCGCGGCTCTCGACAGCCGCTCGTGACCGATATGGGCAGGATCAGCCCCGGATTGCGGGGCAGATCCTTCCCAAGACGGAGCACTCCATATGTGACCAATTGCACGTCACCGCCTGTTCTCGGGGTGGTCGGCCGGTGGCAGACTGAGCTACGTCATCACCCACAACCCGGGGACCCGCACTGGGCCTCGAGGCACGAAAGGGACACTGATGTCCGATAACACTGCCCCCTACGGTTCCGCGCCCGCTCAGCCGGCCGCCAAGCGAACCAAGATCCGCACCCACCACCTGCAGACCATGAAGGCCGAGGGCGAGCGCTGGGCGATGCTCACCGCCTACGACTACTCGACCGCGCGGCTCTTCGAGGAGGCCGGCATCCCGGTACTCCTGGTCGGCGACTCCGCCGCGAACGTCGTCTACGGCTACGACACGACGGTGCCGGTCACCATCGACGAGCTGATCCCGCTGGTCCGCGGCGTGGTCCGCGGCGCCCCGAACGCCCTCGTCGTCGCCGACCTGCCGTTCGGCAGCTATGAGTCCTCCCCCGAGCAGGCGCTGGCCACCGCCACCCGGTTCATGAAGGAGGGCCAGGCGCACGCGGTCAAGCTCGAGGGCGGCGAGCGCGTCGCCCCGCAGATCGCCGCGATCACCGCCGCGGGCATCCCGGTGATGGCGCACATCGGGTTCACACCGCAGTCCGTGAACAGCCTCGGCGGCTTCCGCGTGCAGGGCCGCGGCGACGGCGCCGAGCAGCTCGTCGCCGACGCCATCGCCGTGCAGGAGGCCGGCGCGTTCTCCGTGGTCATGGAGATGGTGCCCGCCGAGATCGCCGGCCAGGTCACCCGGAAGCTGACGATCCCGACCGTCGGCATCGGCGCGGGTGCCGAATGCGATGCGCAGGTGCTGGTCTGGCAGGACATGGCCGGGTACACCAGCGGCAAGACCGCCAAGTTCGTCAAGAAGTTCGCCGCAGTCGGCGACGATCTGCGCGGGGCGGCGGCCGCCTACGCGGCCGAGGTCCGGTCCGGCACCTTCCCCGCTGAGGAACACAGCTTCTGACGCCGGCTTCCGCGCGCGACGACGATCCGCCCTCTCGCGGGGCGGATCGTCGTCGCGCGATGGCACACTCGATGACAACGGCGCGCGCGGGTATCCCGTGCGCCGTCACACACTTCACCGAAAGACAGGGTGCCTACATGTTCCATCGTCGTCTCGCGGCTGCCGTCGCCGGAGCCGCTGCTGTCGTCGCTCTCGCGGGCGGCTGTGCCACCGAGAACGCCCCGGCCCCGGCCCCCGCTCCCGCACCGAGCGGCGGCACGGGCGCCCTGCCCAACACCTCGGTAGCCCCTGCGCCCGGTGGCCCGGTCGCGGGCGGCGTCACCGAGGCGCAGGCCGCCCAGCTGTGCTCGGACATGCAGGCGCAGCTGCAGAGCTGGCGCACCTACACTCCGACCATCGGCAAGGGCGGGCTGAACACGGTCGTCGGCACCTGGGCCGCCCAGAACGGCATCAACGTCATCGAGCTGATGGGCAACAAGGCCCGGATCGACGCGATCACCCAGGCGCAGTGCCCGGATGTGCGTGCCGAGGCCATCGAATCGTTGCGGATCCCGGACCTGGCGTCGGGCCTGATCGGGTTCTGACACCGATGCGGGACCTGTACCCCGAGATCGAGCCGCACCGCGCCGGGCACCTCGATGTCGGCGACGGGCAGCGCATCTACTGGGAGGTCAGCGGCAACCCCGACGGCAAGCCCGTCGTGTTCCTGCACGGCGGGCCCGGCGGCGGCACCACCGCCGACCACCGCCGGTTCTTCGACCCCGACGCCTACCAGATCGTGCTGTTCGATCAGCGCGGCTGCGGGCGTTCGACGCCGCATGTCGCCGACGGCGCGGACCTGTCGGCGAACACCACGGAGCACCTCATCGCCGACATCGAGGCGCTGCGCACGTATCTCGAGGTGCAGCGCTGGCAGGTCTTCGGCGGTTCCTGGGGTTCGACGCTGGCGCTGGCGTACGCGCAGGCCAACCCGGACCGGGTCACCGAGCTGGTGCTGCGCGGGGTGTTCCTGCTGCGCCGCAGCGAGATCGACTGGTACTACAACGGCGGCGCGAGCGCGATCTACCCCGACCTGTGGCAGGGCTTCCTCGCCCCGGTGCCCGAGGACGAGCGGGGCGGCGACCTCGTCGAGGCCTACCACCGTCTGCTCCACTCCCCCGACGACGACGTCGCGCTGGCGGCCGCCATCGCCTGGTCCACCTGGGAGGGTGCCACCAGTTCGCTGCTGCCCCGGCCCGCACGGGTCGAGGAGACCGCGGAACCGCGCTTCGCGCTGGCGTTCGCTCGGATCGAGAACCACTACTTCCGCAATCACGGATTCCTCGCGGAGGGCCAGCTGCTCCGCGACATCGCCGCGATCGAGAAGATCCCGGCGGTGATCGTGCAGGGCCGGTACGACGTGGTGTGCCCCGTGACCAGCGCGTGGGCCCTGCACCGGGCCTGGCCGTCGGCCCGGCTGGTGATCGTCGACGACGCCGGGCACGCCGCCAACGAGCCTGGGATCGCCCACCACCTGGTCGAGGCGACCGACGCCTTTCGCGACTGACGCCCGAATCTCTCGACAGCGACGGACGCGGGCGGGTAAACCTGAGTCATGGGCAAGGGGCGCACACCGGACGGGACAGCTGCCGTGCTGGCGGCGCTACGCGATCACGCCGACGAACTGGATGCACGCGCGGCCGAGGTGCGCCGGGACGAGTTCGACTCGGTGCATCAGATGCGGGTGTCGACGCGACGCCTGCGCAGCGTGCTCGGCAGCTACCGGTCGCTGTTCCCGGACGGCGCGACCGACGGCGTGCGGGCCGAACTCCGATGGCTGGGCACGGTTCTCGGCAACGCCAGGGACGCCGAGGTGATGGCCGAGCGGTTTCGCGACCTCCTCGACGCGCAGCCGCCCGAACTGGTGCGCGGGCCCGTCCGCCATCGCCTGGTCGCGACGAACGAGCTCGCCTACCGCGACGCGCACATCGAGGCGGTCGCCGCGCTCGACGGCACTCGCTACGAGGCGCTGCTGGCCTCGCTGGACGCCCTGCTCGCGGCGCCCCCGTACCGAACCGATGCGGTCCGATTCGGGCTGCACCGTGCCAGTCGCAAGGTACGCAAGGCGGCGCGGAAGGCGGGACTCACCGCGCGGGGCACCGGCGAACCGACGCCGGAGCGCCTGCATACGGTCCGCAAGCGCGCCAAGGCGCTCCGATACGCCGCCGAGGCGGCCGCGTCCACCAGGCCCTCGCCAGTGCGGGCGGGCAAGGCGGCGAAGAAGCTGCAGACCGTGCTCGGCGACCATCACGATTCCGTGGTCGCGCGGGCTCGGCTGCTGGCCGCGGCCGACCTGGCCCGCGGCGCGGGCGAGGACACCTTCACCTACGGCGTGCTGACCGCCGCCGAGGCCGACCGGGTTCGACGCGCCGTGCCACGGTCACGAAAGCTGGTGCGCAAGATCAGGTCTGCTAGCCGGAAGCTGTAGCCGGGTAGCCGAACTTCACCGTCCGGCCTGTCACGTCGGCCTGGACCAGGCGCACGGACACCGCCTCGCCCTCCGGCGGATTGCCGAGACACTTGCCGATCACCGTCGCCTGCGGTGCGAAGACCTCGGCCTCCCGCTTTCCGTCCATCCCGCGCAGCACCACCGCGTCGAACACCTCGCCCTCGCGGCCGGCGAGCAGGGTGGCCTCCGTGAGGTCCACGCAGGCCCGATCGACCTTGTTGGCCAACGTGTCCGAGCCCCTCATCAGATCCGACAGAGAGGGCAGGGCGTCACGAACCCATTGCGGCACCGGTGTTCCCGCGCAGATCGCCAGGCACACCTCGGTGCTGAACCGGTCCGAGAGGCGCCGCAGCGGCGCCGTCACGTGGGCGTACGGCGCGCCGATCCCGGAATGCGTGACCAGCTCCGGGACCTCGCCGTCGAACGCGGCGTAGCCCGCTCCGCGCAGCAGCGAGGTCGCCTCGGTCATCATCACCAGCGTCGCGGGCGTGTTCGGTTCCAGGCCCGCAAGGAATTCGCCGACCGGGACCTGCGTCGGCCAGTCCATGCCAAGGGCACTCGCGGCCCTGCGCAGTGCCGCGACTGCGCCCGGCGCCGGGGTGGGCAGGGTGCGCAGCAGTCCGATGCCGGCGTCGATCATCAGCTTCGCCGCACACATCCCGGTCAGCAGCGACACCTCGGCGTTCCAGTCGTCGGCCTCGGTGCGCGGTTGCAGCTCGAGCCGCCAGCCGTCGCCGTCGCCGACCACCTCCTGCTCGGGCAGCTTGAGCTCGATCGCGCCGCGGTCGATCGCGGACGCGAGTCGCAGCTTGCCGAACTCGGGCAGCGCCGCGATCGAGGGATGCAACGAGCCGGACTCCGAATCCGCCTGCACCCCTGCGTAGTCGAACCGCGCGACCGAACGCACCAGGGCGCGGGAGACCGCTACCGAGACCGGCTCCGCCCGCTCGTCGAGCTCGATCCGCCACAGCGCGGCCGGCCGCACCAGATCGGGGAGCAGGCTGGCCGCGCCCTCGGACATCACCCGCGGGTGCAGCGGCAGTGACCCGTCCGGCAGGTAGAAGGTCTGGCCGCGCCGCCTGACCTCCGCGTCGAGGTCGCCGCCGGGGACCACGACGGCCGCGACGTCGGCGATCGCGTAGTGCAGGACGAACCCGGTGGGCGTGCGCTCGAGGTGCAGGGCCTGGTCGAGGTCCATGGAGGTCGGCGGGTCGATGGTGACCAGCGCCAGGTCGGTTCGGTCCGCGCGCTCGACCGCGTATCGGTCGACCGCGGACTCCGCCTCGGCGATGGCCCTCGGGGGGAAGTCGGCGGTGAGCGAGAAGTCGGTCCGGATGGCACCGAAGTCGATCCCGCGGGCAGAGATGCGCGTCATCACAACTGCCGAGCGTAGTGGCTCGGCTCGATCGCGCGGCCGACCGTCAGTTGTTCCAGTCGTCCTCGGCCTTGTCCGCGGCCTTGTTGCGCTCCGCGGCGATCTCCAACGCTCGCGCGGCGGTCTCGCGATCCGGATAGGGACCCATCCTGTCGAGCCCGCGGGCGTCCTTGCCCTGACGCACCGAACCGTCCGACACGCAGTAGTACCAGAGGTGCTCTTCGTCCTCGCTCATGTCTTCAGTGTGCCCGGTTCCCGGCACCCTCACCATCCGAACCGACGCCTCGAAATCTTTTCGGCCCGTTCGCTTGAGGACTGAACGCAAGCATGAGACTCTTACGCTCGGCAGGGGACGGCGTGTCACATCCACCGCACCCGTATCCGAGGATTCGAGAGTTTCCGCGCTGCACCGCCTCAACCCGTATGAAATGGAGAATCACCCGCATGGCCCCCATGTCTTACCTGCTCTACGATGCCCTCCTCCCGCATCTCGGAGCCGACGCCGCCGAGCACTGGGCGACGACCCTGGTCGTCAACCCGATCTGACATCGGACGTCACCAAAGATGCCCCCGCCGATTCGGCGGGGGCATCTTTTTGTGCGCTCGCCGCCCCGGTCTGCTCCGCCAGCCGCCGGTTCAGGTCGGCGACCTCCGCGGTGAGCCGGTGGATCTCGTCGGTGGCGTGCTTCGCCCCGTCCTCCTGAGCCGCGGCGACCCGTTCGACGAACCACGAGGCCAGCGACGCGGTGACGACACCGAGCAGCGCGACACCGCCGAGCATCAGCCCGAACGCGATCAGTCGACCCTCCGCCGTGGTCGGGTACCGGTCTCCGTAGCCGACAGTGGTCACCGTCGTCATCCCCCACCAGAGCGCGTCCCCGAATCCGGTGATGTTGGCGTCCGGATTGGCACGTTCGGCGTCGAGCACCGCGAGGGCGGCGCAGAACACCAACAGCCCGGTGCCGCCGACCACGTACGCGCCGACCCTGCCCCGGAACGATCCGGCCATGCTCCTGCTGAGTGCGGCGAGCACCACCACCAGACGCAACGGACGCAGCAACGGAAGCAGCAGCGCCACCAGTTCGAAGAGGTTGGCCCGGACGAAAGCCCATTTCTCGCGTGCCCGCACGAGTCGGTCGCCGTAGTCGAGCGCGAAGGCGACCCACGTGACGATCATCGTGGCGTCACAGAGGACCCGGAAGCCGGGCGCCAGGTCCACCACCAGGATCGGGAGTGCGTAGGCGGCCAGGAAGACGAGCGAGGCGACAGTGAGGAAGGCGTCCCTCGATGACTTGAGCAATGTCATCGGCAGAGAGTAACGACTGCAGGCTTACACATCTCGGTAAGTGGGCGGACGAGTTGGTCTGTAAGCCGGATCCTGTCCCCGGCGCCGAGGCGCCGGGTGGCGACCATCCATCTGGGCACACCGTTGCCGGGTACCTCGAGCGGTCCACCCGCAGGCTCGGGCGAGCAGCCCTCGAACACCTGCGCAGCCGCACCTTCGAGAAGGTGCGGCCTTCGACCTTGCTCCGGGCGGGGTTTACCTAGCCACCCCAGTCACCTGGGGTGCTGGTGCGCTCTTACCGCACCGTTTCACCCTCACCGACGCTCACGCGCCGGCGGTCTGTTTTCTGTGGCACTGTCCCGCGGGTCACCCCGGGTTGCCGTTAGCAACCGCCCTGCTCTGTGGAGTCCGGACTTTCCTCGGCCCTGGGCCTGCGCGCGCGAGCGCACGGTTCCCCGAGCCGCGGTCGCCCGACCAACTCGTCCGCCGCTACAGACTACTGCCTGCCGCGCACACCTCCGACACTCGAACGCTTGTTTGACCGGCGTCGACTGTCTACCGTCTAGCCATGGCCAGATACATCGCGTTGCTGCGAGGCATCAATGTCGGCGGGATCAACATCAAGATGGCGGACCTCAAGGACGCGATCTCGGGGCTCGGTTTCGACAACGTCAAGACCGTATTGGCCTCGGGCAATGTGCTTTTCGACTCCGACCGCACGGACCGCGAGGCGATCAAGTCCGATATCGAGGCCTGCCTGCGGGAGAGGTTCGGCTACGACGCCTGGATCGTGCTGGTGGACCACCAGCGCCTGGCCGCGGTCGTCGAAGACTTCCCGTTCGAGGCCGACCGCGACGGATGGCACCCGTACGTGTTGCTGTCCTCGGACCCGGCGTCGCTGGACGACATGTTCGCCGCCGCACAGTCTCTCGCGCTCGGCGACGAGGCGGTCGCGCTCGGTGACGGCGTCCTGTACTGGCATGTCGAACGCGGCGAGACGCTGCAGAGCCCGTTCGGAAAGCTCAGCGCCAAAGCCAAGTACAAGTCGACGACGACCAACCGGAACCTGCGCACCCTGCGCAAGCTGTTGTGACGGTCGGCTGAGGTACTCGCCGAATGGTCTGGCTTGTCGGCGCCCTCGTCGCCCTGGTGCTGGCCGCCGCGATCCTCCGTCCGCACGGACTGCCCGAGGTGGCCGTCGCCGCGCCCGCCGCCGTGATCGTGGTGGCCGTCGGGGCGGTCACGCCTGCGCAGGCACTGGAGGAGGTGCGCACGCTCGGTCCGACCGTGGCGTTCCTCGCCGCGATCCTCGTGCTCGCCCACCTCGCGGACGCGAGCGGCGTGTTCACCTGGACCGCCTCGGTCCTGCGGCGTGATTCCCGGGGTCGCCCGAAGCGGCTGCTGGGGCTGGCATTCACCGCCTGCGCGGTCACCACCGCGGTGTTGAGCCTGGACGCCACGGTGGTGCTGCTGACGCCCGCGATCGTGGCGACCGCGACGAGGATGGGCGTCTCGGCGCGCCCGGTGAACTACGCCGCGGCGCACCTGGCCAACTCGGCATCGACGTTGCTGCCGGTATCGAACCTGACGAACCTGCTGGCCTTCTCGGCGACGGGCCTCGGTTTCCTCCACTTCACCTCCCTGATGGCATTGCCGTGGCTCGTCGCGATCGCGGTGGAGTTCGTGGTGTTCCGGCTCTTCTTCGCGCGCGACCTCGCCGCGCCGCCGGAACCAGCCCCGACGCCGATGCCGACGTCGACCCGGATCCTGCCGCCGCCCCGCTGGGCCCTGGCGGTCCTCGGTCTGACCCTGCTCGGCTTCGCGTTGTCCGGCCTCGTCGGGGTGGCCCCGGCGTGGATCGCGGTCGCCGGTGCGGTGCTGCTCGGTGTGCCCGCACTGAAGGAGGGGCGCACCAGGCCGCGGTCGATGCTCGCCGCGGCCGATCCCTACTTTGCGGTGTTCGTCCTCGCGCTGGGGATCCTGGTCGCTCCCCTGATCGACGGGGAGGTCGGCGACTGGGTCGGAGGTCTGCTGCCACACACCGAGTCGTTCACCGCCCTGCTCCTGACAGCGTCCGTGGCCGCGCTCGCCGCGAACCTGGTCAACAATCTGCCCGCCACCCTCCTGATGATCGGCGCCCTCGGGCCGGGCGCACCGACCGGGCTGCTCCTGGCGATGCTGATCGGGGTGAACCTCGGGCCCAACCTGACCTACACCGGGTCCCTGGCAACGCTGCTGTGGCGCCGGGTTGCGACCCGCTGTGGGCAGCCGCCGACGCTGGGCACCTTCACCGCGCTCGGTGTGATCAGCACTCCCCTGACCATTGTCGGCGCCGTCGCCGCGCTGTGGCTGGCGCTCTGACACGGCAGGGCCGGCCCGGATTCCGGGCCGGCCCTGCCGTGGGGTCCGGTCAGACGGTCGCGTGTACCTTCTCCGCGGACGGCGGCAGCTCGGGGTCCTCGTCGGCGAACGGGTCGCCGTTGCGGGGCGCGTTGTAGAGCTCCTCGTCGAGGATTCCCTCCCGCTTGGCGACGATGGTCGGGACCAGCGCCTGCCCGGTGACGTTGAGCGCGGTGCGGCCCATGTCGACGATCGGCTCGACGGCCAGCAACAGCCCGACACCCGCGAGCGGCAGACCCAGGGTGGACAGGGTCAGCGTGAGCATCACGGTGGCACCGGTTGTGCCCGCGGTGGCGGCCGAACCGATCACCGAGACCACGACGATCAGCAGGTAGTCCGTCAGGCTCAGGTCGATGCCGTAGAACTGCGCCACGAAGATCGCGGCGATGGCTGGGTAGATCGCGGCGCAGCCGTCCATCTTGGTGGTCGCGCCGAGCGGCACCGCGAACGACGCGTACTCGCGCGGCACGCCCAGGTTGCGCTCGGTGACCCGCTCGGTCAGCGGCAGGGTGCCGATCGAGGACCGGGACACGAAGCCGAGCTGGGTGGCCGGCCACACGCCGGAGAAGAACTGCTTGACCGAGAGCCCGTGCGCGCGAACGAGAATCGGGTACACGACGAAGAAGACGATGGCCAGGCCGATGTAGACGGCCAGGGTGAACACACCCAGCTGACCGATCGCGTCCCACCCGTAGGTGGCCACGGCCTTTGCGATCAGCGCGGCGGTGCCGATCGGGGCGAGGCGGATGATCCACCAGAGCACCTTCTGCACGATCGCGAGCAGCGAGGCGTTCAGTTCCAGGAACGGCTCGGCCTTCTTGCCCACCTTGAGCGCCGCGATCCCGACCGCGATCGCGATGACCAGCAACTGCAGGACGTTGAAGCTCAGCGACGTGGTCGCGGCGCCGGAGTCCGTGACCGTCGTCTTCGCGCCGAGGGCGAGGAAGTTTTGCGGGACCAGGCCGGTCAGGAACGCCCACCAGGAGCCGGACCCCTTCGGGACCCCGGCGTCGTCGGGATTGACGGACGTGTTCGCGCCGGGCTGGGTGATCAGCCCGACCGCGATGCCGATCAGCACCGCGATGAACGCGGTGATCGCGAACCACAGCAGCGTCTGGACGGCCAGACGGGCGGCGTTGGCCACCTGGCGGAGATTGGCGATGGAGCTGACGATCGCAGTGAAGACCAGCGGGATCACCGCGACGGTCAGCAGCGCGACGTAGCTCGAACCGATGGTCGTGACGGTGCCGGTCAGCCAGTTGGCACTGCCGTCGTCGGCGGGGGGCATCGAGCGGGCCAGCAGTCCGATGAGGACGCCGGCGATCAGGCCGACGACGATCTGTGGACCGAAGGAGGTTGCCCAGCCGGGCAGGCGCCTGGTGCGGGCGAGGATGGGGGCCGACATGTGACGGACCTTTCGTGATGGGTGCGCAGCAGCAGGCACGCTCGTTCGAGCGTGGGTGCGCGGGGAGTGCCGACGGACGCCGGGCCCGGGACAGAGGTCGACCGGGTGGCAGGAATGGATGGGTCAGCGCATACAGACAGCGCTCGCCTGCAGACAGTTGTCGACATACCGTCGACTGGTCAGCAGCGAGTTCACCCGGAGCATGTTACTCCCGCTAAGAAACGCGCTTCGCGCCGGTGAGTGATTAGCACCCCGGTCGGGGTACAAATCACTCACGGGCGGCGCAGCCGCACTAGAGGTGCGAGGTGTCGTTGACGAGGCGCACCGAGGCACCGCCGTCGGGGTAGAACTCGGCGATGGACAGCGATGCCAGGTCCAGGTGCAGCCGGTAGAGCAGCGACGGCCCGACGTCCAGCGCCATCTGCAGCAGGGTCTTGATCGGCGTGACGTGCGAGACCAGCAGCAGGTTCGCGCCGGGGAACTCGGCCACGAGGTCGTCGCGCGCCCGCTCGATGCGCGCCCGCACCTCGTCGAAGCTCTCGCCGCCGGGCGGCCGGACGGAGGTGTCGGAGATCCACCGGCGGTGCAGCTCGGGGTCGCGCTCGGACGCCTCCCCGAAGGTCAGCCCCTCCCAGTCACCGAAATCCGTCTCGATGAGTCCCTCGTGGACCCGGACCGGCAGCGACAGCTCGGCGGCCACCGCCTCGGCGGTCTGCCGCGCCCGACCCAGCGGCGACGACAGGACGGCGGTGATGCCGCCGCGTTCGCCGATCCGCTTCGCGGCCGCGCGGGCCTGAGACAGGCCGAGGTCGGTCAGCTCCGGGTTGCCGCGGCCGGAGTAGCGGCGCTCGACCGACAGCGCGGTCTGCCCGTGCCGGAGCAGCAGCATCCTGGTGGGCTTCCCGAGCGCACCGGTCCACCCCGGTGAGACCGGGGCAGACTCCGGCTTCTCGGTTTTCGCAGCGACCGTCGCCGGGGCCGTCAGGTTCGTCGGCTGCCCGTCCATGGCCTCGTTCGCGAGCTTGTCGGCGTGCGAGTTCTCGGCCCGCGGGATCCACGTGTAGTCGACCCGGTCGAAACCGGCGGCCAGCTCGCCCGCCTGCCGGGCGAGCGGCTTCATGTCCGGGTGCTTGACCTGCCAGCGCCCGGACATCTGCTCGACGACCAGCTTCGAGTCCATCCGCACCGACACCGACCGGGCGCCGAGCGCCGCCGCGGCGGTCAGCCCGGCGATCAGCCCGCGGTACTCGGCGACGTTGTTGGTCGCGATGCCGATAGACTCGCCGCGCTCGGCCAGCACCCGGTCGTGATCGGAGTCGAAGACGACCGCGCCGTAGCCGGCCGGTCCCGGGTTCCCGCGTGAGCCGCCGTCGGCCTCGACGAAGACGTGGCCAATGGAGCGACCCCCGGGGTCAGTCACAGACCGGATTCCTTGGTACGCACCATGATCGCGTTGCACTCGGGGCAGCGGATCAGCGTCTCCGGATCGGCCTTGGCGATGCGGGAGATCTCGCCGCGGTCGATCTCGATCCGGCACGCGCCGCACCGGCGGGCCTGCAGCAACGCGGCCCCGGCGCCACCGGCGGACCGCTGACGGTCGTAGATGGCCAGCAGGTCGGCCGGGAACTCCGGCTCGAGCGCGGCCCGGTCGCTCACGCACCGCTGCTCGGCCGCGTCGAGGTCGGCGGCGGCGTCGTCGCGGCGACGGCTGGCATCGATGAGGGCGTCGTCGATCTGGCTCAGCTGGGCGCCCGCGTGCTCGTAGTCAGACTGCGAGGCCTCGCGGCGCTCCATCACCTCGAGCAGTTCGTCCTCGAGGATCGACTGCCTGCGCTCGAGGCTGCCGAGCTCGTGCTCCAGCTCGGTGAGCTGCTTGGCGCCGACGGTGCCGCCCTGGAGCAGCTTCCGGTCGCGCTCCTCGCGCTGGCGGACGGCGTCCACCTCGCCCTCAAGCTTCTTGATGTCCCGGTCCAGGTCGTCGAGGACGATCTCCACCGCGACCGCGGCGTCCTTGCGCGCCACACGGTCGGACTCGAGGCGCTGCACCTCTTCCTGCTCGGGCAGCGTCCGGCGGCGGTGCGCGATCCTCGACAGCTCGGTATCCACCGCCGCGAGGTCGAGCAGCTTGGCCTGAATCCGGGGTTCGACGTTCACGCGGGCGGGCTCCTGCTTGTGCTGAGTGGGGTTATTGGCCCCGCTACCGTACCGCCCTGCGGGGTGCAGCCAGTACCGCTGCGCAGCGGTCACCGCGCCCGCCCGACGAATGCCTCGATTCCGTCGAGGACGCACCGCAGTCCGAGTTCGAGCCCGACTCGGTCCGCCGGCTCGAATCCGCCGCCGTCGATGGACTCGATCAGCGCCGGATAGTCGTCACGCCGCCGATCGACGATCGCGGAGACCGAACCGAGCCACTCGGCGCGCCACTGCTCGGACACCGCGTCGGGCATCGCCGCCTGACCGGCGACGCCTCGCACGTGCCCGAGGAGCAGCAGGAACAGTTGGTGGACATCGCGGTGCTCGAGCCCGGTCTCGGCGAATGCCCGCAGCGCGGAGTCCATCCAGCCGAGCTGATTCGGGCCCATCACCCCCTCACCGCCGGTCGACGCGAGCAGCCAGGGGCGCCGCACGAACAGGCTATGGAGCTCGCGCGCCCAGGCCTCCAACCTCGGCCGCCACCCACCCTCGATGCCGCTCAGATCGGGCGGCGCACCGATCGCCTCGTCCAGCATCAGCGTGAGCAGCGTCGCCTTGTCGGGAACGTAGCGGTACAGCGAGGTGGTGGTGAAGCCGAACTCGGCTGCCACGCGCTGCAGCGACACCGCCTCGAGCCCACTCGCGTCGGCGATACCGACGGCGGCCGCGACCACCTCGCGGACGCTCAGGCTCGGGCGCCGCCCCCGGCGCGCGGGTTCCTCGTCCCGCCACAACAGCTCGAATGCCGTCGTCATCTGCTCTCCTCCGTTGCCGCCGAGGTCCGCGATTGACCGCGAACCGAAACTGTGTATAACCTACACTCAATAGTGAACGGCATTCACAGTGAATGCGATTCACAACAACTATAGGGAGGCACCCATGATCGAGTCGTCAACGGCACGCCGCGGCAACGTCCTCATCTCCGGGGCCAGCCTGGCCGGCCCGGCGCTGGCCTTCTGGCTGCACCGCTTCGGCTTCTCCGCCACCGTCGTCGAGCGCGCGCCGCGGCTGCGCGAGGGCGGTCAGGCTGTCGACTTCCGCGGTGCGGCGCACCTGCAGATGCTCACCCGGATGGGCCTCCTCGACGAGATCCGCGAACTCCGGACGCCGGAGGGCCGACTGAACGTCATCGACGGCGACGGCCGGACGCTGGCCAGCCTGCCGCCCGAGTTCACCGGAGGCGACGTCGAGATCCAACGCGGCGACCTCGCCCAGCTGCTGTTCGCCAAGACCGAGGACCACACCGAGTACGTCTTCGGCGACTCGATCACCGGACTCACCGATACCGACGAAGGCGTGCACGTCACCTTCGAGCGCGGTGCCCCGCGCACCTTCGACCTGGTGATCGGCGCCGACGGCCTGCACTCGAACGTCCGGAAGCTGACCTTCGGGGACGAGTCCCGCTTCCTCACCCAGTCCGGCTACTACGTCGCGATCTTCAACGCGCCCAACAGCATCGGACTCGGCGACGACAGCGTCCTCTACAACGAGCCGGGCGTGGGCGTGATGGCGTACGGCACCAGGGGCGGCGACGAGTGCGAGGTCATGTGCCTGTTCGAGTCGGCACCGATCGACTACGACCACCGCGACATCGACCAGCAGAAGCGGATCCTCGCCGACGTCATGTCAGGCGTCGGCTGGCAGACGCAGACCCTGATGCGCGAGCTCGAGTCCGCGACGAGCTTCTACTTCGACTCGATCAGCGTCGTCGAGATGGACCGCTACAGCGCGGGCCGGATCGCCCTGATCGGCGACGCCGGCTATGGCGCCACCTGCGGCGGGATGGGTGCGGGCATGTCCCTGATCAGCGCCTACGTGCTGGCCGCCGAGCTGGCCGCCGCCGATGGCGACCACCGCACCGCGTTCGCGCGGTACGAGGAGCAGATCCGCGGCTACGCGACGGCCTGCCAGAAGGTCGCCAAGGGCGCCGGTCCCACCCTCGCCCCGCCGACCGCGAAGAAGCTCGGCCAGCGCAACCGGATGTTCAAGGTGCTGACCTTCGGCCCGCTGAGCAGGCTGCTGGCCTGGATGTCCACCAGGGCCGCCAACGCCATCGACGTCGGCCGCTACGAGAGCGTGCCCGAGCGGGTGCCGGCGACGAGCTAGCCACCAGCGCAGCGACCGCCAGCAGCCGCCCAGCGGCGGGCCGCTAGCAGGAACCCAGCGTCCACGGGTCGGTGCGGACCGTGGACACCGCGCTCGCCCACCCGGGGGTCCCGGCGAACCGGGCGTCGAGCACTCCCCTTGCCTGGTCGCACCAGGGGAACTCGCTGGCCCAGTGCGCGACGTCGACCAGCGCGGGGCCGCCCGCGCGCAGGTGCTCGTCGGCGGGGTGATGACGCAGGTCGGCCGTCACATAGGCGTCCACCCCGCGGGCGGCTGCGACCCCGAGCAGCGAGTCGCCTGATCCGCCGCACACCGCCACCGTCCGCACTGGCGCCTCCGGGTCCCCCGCCGCGCGCACGCCCCAGGCGGTCTCGGGCAGCGCGGCCCGCACCCGGGCGGTGAACTGGCGCAACGTCTCCGGCTCCGCGAGTTCACCGATCCGGCCGATGCCCCGCGGCGACCCGGTGTCGGCCAGCTCGAGGACGTCGAAGGCCGGCTCCTCGTAGGGGTGGGCGCCTCGCAGCGCGCCGAGCACCAGGCGTCGCAGCGACCGCCTGGCCACCACCTCCACCCGGTCCTCGGCGACCCGCTCGAGCCGGCCGACCTCGCCGAGCGCCGGGTTCGCGGCCGTGCCCGGCAGGAACTGTCCGGTGCCGGTGACCGTCCAGCTGCAGTCGCGATAGTCCCCGACCTGGCCCGCCCCGGCGTCGAACAGGGCCCTGCGTACCGCGTCGGTGTCCGTGGTGGGGACCATCACCACCCACTTGTCGAGCGACTCGGACGGCGCCGGGTCCAGCGGGCCGGTCACCGTCAGCCCCAGCGCCCGCGCCAGCGCGTCGGACACCCCTGGGTCGGCGGAATCGGCGTTGGTGTGCGCGGTGTACAGCGCGCAGCCGGACCGGATCAGCCGGTGCACCAGCGCGCCCTTCGGGGTGTGCGCGCCGACGGTGTCCACCCCGCGCAGCAGCAGCGGATGGTGCACGAGCAGGAGCTGCGCACCCCAGGCCAGCGCCTCCTCGACCACCGACTCGGTGGCGTCGACGGCGATCAGCACCCGGCTGACGTCGTCGGCGGGGTCGCCGCACACCAGGCCGACGGAGTCCCAGCTCTCGGCGAGCGCGGGCGGGTAGGCCCGCTCCAGCGCCTCGATCACCTCGGCCAGCCGAACAGCCATCACAGCACCTCTCTCATCGCGTCGACCAACACCCTCGCCTGGGCGGCCTCCCGGACCGCGACCCGCAGGTGGTCGGGGCCGAGGCCGGGGAACGTGTCGCAGCGTCGGACCGCGATCCCCTTGTCCCGCAGGCGCGTCCGCACCCTTTCGCCGTCCGGGACCCGCAGCAGCAGGAACGGCCCCCGCGCAGGCAACTGCACGGTGACACCCGCCTCGGTCAGCATCGCCACCATCTCCGCGCGCTCGGCCTCGATCACATCGGCCTCGCGGCACGCCCACGCGACGGCGGCCGGCTCGCTGCACGCCCGGATCGCCTCCACCTGCAGACTGCCCAGCGGCCAGTGCGCCCGCCCGACCTGCAGGCGTGCCAGCAGCTCCGGGTCGCCGAGCACGTACCCGCACCGCAGCCCCGCCAGCGCGAACGTCTTGGTCAGGCTGCGAAGGACCAGTACGTCGGGCAACGACAGGCCGGCCAGCGACTCCGGCTCACCGGGCACGGCGTCCGCGAACGCCTCGTCGACGACCACGATCCGGCCCGGCCTGCGCAGCGCCAGGATGTCTGCGGCGGGGTGCAGCACCGACGTCGGGTTGGTCGGGTTGCCGATCACCACCAGGTCCGCACCCTCGGGGACGGCGGCCGGGTCGAGCCGGTACGGCTCGTCCAGCATCACGGTCTCGACCGGGACGCCCGCCTCCCGCAGCGCCCACTCCGGCTCGGTGAACGAGGGGTGGATCAGCGCCGCCCGCGAGGGCGCGAGCCGCGGCAGCATCGCGAACCCCTCGGCGCCGCCCGAGAGCAGCAGTACCTCGTCGCGGCGGCGGCCGTGCCGCGACGCGACCTGGTCCCGCGCGGCCTCCTCCGCGGCGACCTCCGGGTACCGACCCAGCGTTCCCAGCGCGTCGACGAGTCGTTGCCGCAGCCAGTCGGGCGGCCCGTCGCCGCGCACGTTGACGGCGAAGTCGAGCAGTCCGGGTTCGGCGTCGATGTCGCCGTGATGCCGCAGGTCGGTCCACTGCGGGGAGCGGGTGTCCACGAAGGGAGTTTATGGCGGTCGCATCGCCGTGCCGGACAACGGGCAGGATGGAGGCGTGAGCCCCAGCGTGACACTCTTCGACCTCGACGGCACCCTCACCGATTCGGCGCCCGGCATCGTGGCCGGCTTCCGGCACGCGCTGACCGCGGTCGGTGTTCCCGAACCCGACGGCGACCTACTGGACCGGATCGTCGGGCCGCCGATGGTGGACACCCTGCGCTCGCTCGGGCTCGACGAGGAGACCACCCAGCGCGCCCTGGCCAGCTACCTCGACCGCTACGACGAGATCGGCTGGGCGGAGAACGCGGTCTTCGACGGCATCGGCGACCTGCTCACCGCCGCCGCGAGCCGCGGATCCCGACTGGCGGTGGCGACGTCCAAGTCGGAACGGTTCGCGCGCCGGATCCTCGAGCACTTCGCGCTCGCCGGGCACTTCGAGGTGATCGCCGGGGCGTCCGACGACGGCACCGCGCGGCGCGCGAAGGTCGACGTGATCGAGCACGCGCTGCGCGGGCTCGGCATCGAACCGATCGACGCGGGGCGCGGCGGCACCCCCGACGTGGTGATGGTCGGCGACCGCGAACACGACGTGCACGGCGCCGCGCACTGGGGCATCCCGACGGTGTTCGTCGGCTGGGGCTACGGCTCCGCCGAGGAGGCCGAGGGCGCCCGCTGGTCGGTGGAGACCGTCGACGAGCTCGGGCGGGTCCTCGATGCCGGCTGACCTTCCGCTGCACATCACCTTCGTCTGCACCGGCAACATCTGCCGGTCCCCGATGGCCGAGAAGATCCTGCTCGGGCACCTGCGCGAGGCGGGCCTCGACCCGCGGGTCCGGGTGTCGAGCGCGGGCACCGGCGACTGGCACGTCGGACACGAGGCCGACCACCGCACCAACGCGGTGCTGCGCGGGCACGGCTACCCCACCGGGCACCGGGCGGCGCAGGTCGACCGCGACCACCTCGACGCCGACCTGGTCGTCGCGCTCGACACCGGGCACGACCGCGCGCTGGCGCATCTCGGGGTGCCGGCGGAGCGGCGACGGTTGCTGCGCAGCTTCGACCCGGACGCGGACGGTGACTCGGTGCCGGACCCGTACTACGGCGACCGCGCCGACTTCGAGCTCGTGCGCGAGCAGATCGAGGCCGCCGTGCCCGGACTCCTCCAGTGGGTGCGCGAGCAGCACTGAATCGGACACCGGTCGACCGTGCCGGTCGGCGCGGCAAGTACCGTGGAACCGTGCGAAGGCTGAAGTTTCTGCTGCGTCCGGGCTGGTTGGCGCTGGCCGCCGTCGTCGCCGGGTTCGCCTTCATGTGCTTCACCGTGCTCGCGCCGTGGCAGCTCGGCAAGAACACCGACACCGAGCACCGCAACAAGCTCATCGAGGAGTCGAGCAACGCCGAGCCGGTGGCCGTCGAGTCGATCCTGCCCGAATCCGGACCACTGGCCCGGGACGACGAGTGGCGCCAGGTGACCGTGACGGGCAGCTATCTGCCCGGCAGTGACGTCCTGATCCGGCTGCGCTCGATCGAGGATTCGCCCGCCTACGAGGTGATCACCCCGATGCGGCTGACCGACGGCCGGATCGTCCTGGTCAACCGCGGGTACGCCCGCCCGGAGCAGGGCGCCGTGCCGCCGTCGTTCGCGCCCGCCCCCACCGACCAGGTGACGGTCACCGCGCGGGCCCGCGCCTCCGAGGGCACCGTGCCGGGCAAGGACCCGATCCGGGAGAACGGCTACGAGCAGGTCTACTTCATCGACGCGGGCCAGATCGGTTCGGTGCTCGGCCTCGAGCCCGTCGACGCCTACTTCCAGCTCGTCCCCGACCAGCCGGGCGGGCTGAACCCCATCCCGCTGCCGCAGCTCGATGCGGGCCCGTACCTGTCGTACGGGCTGCAGTGGCTGGCGTTCGGGATCATGGCCCCGCTCGGGCTGATCTACTTCGCGCGCGCCGAGATCCGCGAACGCCGCCGCTCCCGCGCGCCGGAGCCCGCGGCGACCCCAGCCGCCACGGCGCCTGCCGCCGAACCCGCGGCCACCGAGGACATCACGCTGCCGCGGCGCCGATTCAGCCGTTCACCGCAGCCGGAGCCCGCGGCGATGACCGCGACGGAGGCGAAGCTCGCCGATCGCTACGGCAAGCGCCGCTGACCCGAGCGCGGCGCCGATCTGCACCGCGGACGAGAGCCGCACCACCCTCCGCAGGTCCGCGGTCGCGGGCGGCGGACCGTCGCCGAGCGTTGGCCGCTCCTCGATGCCGTGCGGATACTCGGTGCGGCCGCCCAGCCGGACCCCGAGCGCGCCCGCCATCGACGCCTCGGCGACGCCGGCGTTCGGGCTGGGGTGCGCCGCCGCGTCCCGACACCACGCCGCCGCCGCGGCGGCAGGCGAACCGCCGACGACCGGCGCGGTGAGCACGGCCAGCAGGCCGGTCACGCGGGCGGGCGCGAGATTCACCAGGTCGTCGAGCCGGGCCGCCGCCCAGCCGAAGCTCAGGTACCGCTCCGAGCGATAGCCGATCATCGCGTCGAGGGTGTTGATCGCCCGGTAGCCGAGCGCGCCGGGGGCGCCCGCCACGGCCGCCCAGAACAGTGGCCCGACGGTGGCGTCGGAGGTGTTCTCGGCGACCGATTCGACGGTGGCCCTGGTCAGGCCCTCGGCGTCGAGGGAATCCGGATCGCGCCCGCACAGCGACGGGATGAGCGCGCGGGCCCCGGCGAGGTCGCCGCCCTCGACCCGCGCGGCCATGTCGGAGCCGACGCGGACCAGGGAGGTGCCGCCGAGCGCGGTCCAGGTCGCGGCAGCGGTGATCGCGGTCTCCCCCGCCCAGCCCAGCCCGCGCCCGAAACGCACGGCGACCAGGGTCACGCCCATGACCGCGCCGACCAGGACGGCGGTGTGCACGGCGCCTGCCGCGCGCCGATCGGAGTACGTGCGCTGTTCGAGGAGCGCCGCGGCCTGACCGAACCCGGCCACCGGGTGCCACCGCACCGGGTCGGCCAGGGCCCGATCCGCCGCGTACCCGAGCAGGATCCCGGCCGCCCTCGCCGTCGCGCGGCCGTTGAAGTTCACGCCGGTATTTCTATCAACCGCACCGACCGCCGATTACCGTCGACCCATGACCGGTGACGTCGACGAGTACGCCGCGGGCCTCGACGATGCCGCGGTGGAGTTGCTGTACCTGTTCCGGGACCGGGTGCTCGCGCTCGGTGACGTCGACGAGCGAGTGCACCCGAGCGAAGTCGCTTGGGCACGTGCCCGGGTGTTCGCCACGGCATTCATCGTCTCGTCGAGGCTGGAGGTGGCGATCGACCTGCTGCGACGCGTCGAGCATCCGCGGCTTCGCGAGTCGTTCGCGACGACCAGGAAGGTCTGGACCCATCGCATGTTCTTCACCGCCGCCGACCAGATCGACGACGTGATCGCCGAGTTGCTCGCGGAGGCCTTCGACACCGTGGGTCCCGGCACCCGCTGACCTTGCCTCGTCGGGGTGATCTCCGGGTCGGGTCATACCTGGGCATGACCCGACGGCAGCGAGAATCGGGCCGCGGTCCGATGACGCGGGCACCCCGCGTCCGCGACGGTGGAACCATGACCATCCCGACCCCGCCATCCGTCCTGTCCGTGCACGCACTCGGCAAGTCCTTCGGGCCGACCCCAGTGCTCCGCGACGTCAGCCTGGAGATCCAGGCAGGCACCGCGACCGCGATCATGGGCCCGTCGGGTTCCGGCAAGTCGACGCTGCTGCACTGCATGTCGGGGATCGTCAAGCCGGACTCAGGCGCGGTGTTGCTCGCCGGGCAGCACATCCAGAACCTCGGCGAGAACGACCGCAGCCGGCTCCGGCGCGAGGCCTTCGGCTTCGTCTTCCAGTCCGGGCAGCTGCTCCCGGAACTGCCCGCGATCGAGAACGTCGCGCTGCCGCTGATCCTCAACGGCGCCTCCATTCGTGACGCCAAGGCCACCGCGAACACCTTCTTCGCGCCGCTCGGGCTGGACGGACTGCAGGACCGTCGGCCGGGGCAGATGTCCGGCGGGCAGTCGCAGCGGGTGGCGATCGCCAGGGCCCTGGCGACCAAACCCTCGGTGCTGTTCGCGGACGAGCCGACCGGCGCGCTGGACGCGCAGACCAGCTGGGAGGTGATGCGCCTGCTGCGGGAATCGGCACAGCAGATCGGATCCGCCCTGGTGGTGGTCACCCACGACCTCGAGGTGGCCCGCTGGTGCGACCGCACGCTGGTGATGCAGGCCGGTTCCCTCGTCGCGCAGCAGGTGGCGGCGTGAGCGCCACCGCCCGCGTCGCCCTGCTGACGGTGCGGGGCGAGGGCCGAAAGGCGATCAGCACCTATACCCTTCCGGTCACCGCCTTCGCCGCCTCCACCGCGCTGCTGCTCACGGTCCTCGGCGGGTACGGCGCCTTCGACGGCCGCGCAGACGAGCCGGAGGCGCAGATGTACCTCGCCCTCGCGGGCGTGGCCTCGGTCCTCATGGTGGTGCCCGCCGTGACCCTCGGCCTCGCCGCGGCACGACTCGGCGCGCGCCGCCGGGACGAGCGGCTCGCCGCGCTGCGGCTGATCGGTGCCACCCCGCGCCAGATCGTGGCCCTGTGCTCGGCCGAATCCGGTGCGCAGGGCCTGGTCGGCGCGCTGATCGGCGTGGTCGGCTACCTAGCCGCGATGCCGCTGGTCGCGCAGCTGCGGTTCCAGGGCCGCACCTTCGACCTCGCCGAGCTCTGGGTCGGCACCCTGCCGTTGCTCGGGGTCGTGCTCGGGATGACGGCGCTGGCCGCGCTCACCTCGATGCTCGGCATGCGGCAGGTGTTCGTCAGCCCGCTCGGTGTCGCACAGGGCAATCCCCGGCCCGCTCCCAAGGCACTCATCGCGGCGCTCGCCGCCGCGGTGTTGTTCGGCTGGACCGCCGTCGGCGGCGGCGCGCCCGGCGTCGCAGCCATCCTGATCGGGCTCGCGGTCTGCTTCGGCGTCGTGGCCCTGATCGGCCCGTTCGTGATCTCCCTGCTGGGCCGCATCATGCTCGCCCGCTCGAGGGACGCCGCCTCGCTGATCGCCGCGCGCCGGGTGCTCGACAACCCGAAATCCGTGTGGCGCACCGTCAGCGGCGTCACGATGGCCAGCTTCGTGGCGGCAGGCACCTCGCTGCTCGCCGCGATCGGCAACGGCGAGGGCCAGGAGCTCCAGCCGGGTCAGGAGTTCATCTTCGCGGACCTGCGGACCGGTGTGCTGTTCACCCTCGGCGCGACCTTCGCGCTCGCCGCGATCTCCTCGGCGCTCACCCAGGTATCCACGATCCTGGACAACCGGCAGCTCTACCGCAGCCTCGCGCTGGCGGGCACGCCGCCCGAGGTGATGGACCGGGCCCGCATGCGGCAGGTCCGCACCCCGGTGGTGGTGATGGCGCTGGCGGGCGCGGGCGGCGCCCTGCTGTTCCTGTTCCCGCTCACCGGCGCCGCCATCGTGACCAGCCCGATGGCGCTGCTGCAGCTCGGCGTCACGCTGGCCGCCGGAATCGCCCTGGTGCTGGCCAGCGCGCTCCTGGCTCGACCGGTGATGCGCCGGGTGCTCGCCGATTAGGCTCGGACCGATGAACGCCCCTGCGCCCCGGCGGAAGTGGATTCTCGCCCTGTGCGCGGGGGCCGTCCTCGCGGTGGGGGTGGCGCTGGCGGCGTCGAACCGGTGGACGGTGACCGAGCCCGCCGGGCCCGTCGATCCGCGCACGATGACGGTCGAGTACGTGTACGACGGCGACACCGTGCGCGTGCGTGACGGCGACGGGGAGTTGACGGTCCGGGTGCTGGGCATCGACACCCCCGAGACGGTGAAGTCGGGATACACCGTCGGATGCTGGGGACCCGAGTCCACCTCCTACGCCCGCGCCACGCTCGACGGCGCCGCGGTGCAGGTCACGATCGATCCCCGTGCGGACGCCGTCGACGACTACGGCCGCACCCTCGCCCACCTGACACTGCCCGACGGCTCCGACTACGGGACAGCCGCCGTCCGAGCCGGGATGGCCAAGGCGTATGCCTACGGCCGCAGCACCGGTCGGCTGACCGAGGAGATCGCGCGGGCCGAGAGCGAGGCACGTGCCTCGGGCGCGGGATTGTGGGGGCCGCCCTGCGACGGGCGCACGGATTCGGTCCAGCTGGAAGGTAATTGACCGGTCAGCCGCTGCGGCGGATCCGGGCGAGGGCGCCCGCGGCGATGACGAGCCACAGCAGTCCGAGCGCGATGGTCCAGCCCACGCTCTCCAGCCGGGCCGCCGCCAGCCCGAGGCCGAAGGCCAGCACCGCGAGCCCGACCAGCGTCAGCACCTGCCCCATCTTCATCGGTCAAGCGTACGTCGGCGAACAGTCACGGGCCGGGGGAATGTCGATGCCGCCCACCCCGTCTGATACTCATTGCGGGCACACATCCCAAAAGGAGTATCACCACCCATGACGAACCCCGGCGGACCCCCTCCCGGCTGGTACCCCGATCCCGACCCGAGCGGGGCCACCGAGTTCCAGCGGTACTGGAACGGCGACGAATGGACGTTGACAACGCGTCCCGTGCCGCCGGATTCGACCGCCACCACCCTCATCCCGGTCATCCCCGCCGAGCCGGAACCCGAACCGGAGCCGGAGCCCGCGGCGAAAAAGAAGTCGAAGACCGTCCCGCTCCTTGCGGCAGGCGCCGTCGCGGTGGCGGTGCTCGCCGTCACCGCCGGCGTCATGGGCTCGGCGACGAGCGAACCCGCCTCCTCCCCCACCATCTCGAGGACCGTGCCCACGACGACGGCACGCCCGTCCACGCCCGCGACCTCGCCCGCCCGCTCTTCGTCGGTGCCCGCGCCCGTGAAGCCGGCGCCGCTGGTCGAGGTACCGAAGCCGACGACCTACAACGCGCCAGCCCCCGTCACCACCCGTCCGCCCGGCGCCGCACCCGCGCCCGCCTACGTTCCGGATACCTCGGAACGGAGGCCCGCTCCGACGCCGGTGATCACGAAGCCACAGCCGCTCGTCGAGGCACCTTCTCCGTCGGGCAAGTTCTCATCGTGCGAGGACGCGATCGCGGCCGGAGCGGCCCCGATGTACAAGGGCGACCCCGGCTACAGCCCCAAACTGGATCGGGACAAGGACGGCATCGCCTGCGACAAGTAGTGCCCGAGACGTGGGGCGGCGTGAGTGCGCGCCGCCCCACGCTTCGCGCGCCGCGGGGCGCACGAAACGCGAAGCCCGCGTGCGGGTATCCGCGATCAGGCGGGCAGGTCCCGTACCCGCCGCGCCGGATTCCCGGCGTAGAGGCCGTTCGGCTCGCAGTCCTTGGTCACCACCGCGCCCGCGCCGATCATGCAGCCGGGCCCGATGGTGACGCCGGGCAAGATGGTCGCCCGCGCACCGATCCAGCAGCCGTCCCCGACGACGATCGGTAGGTCGTAGACGCGCCCCCCGCGCCCGTCGGCGGGGCCCATCTCGTGGGTGCTGGTGATGAACGCGACCTGGTGCCCCACCGCGACCTGCCTGCCGAGCGTGATCGGCGCGGTCCCGTCGAAGAACACGCCCCGGTTCACGAAGGTGCCCACGCCCATCCGGATGTCCTTACCGCCGAAGTGGCATCCCGCGTAGATCCCGGCTCCCCACACCTTGGCGCCGCCGGCGAGTAGCAGCAGGATGCGCAGCCACACGGGAACGAGCCGCCAGGACTGGATGATGTTGATCAGACGCACACCGTGACCCTAGTCCGCGCGAAAGACGAGGCATTTCGAACGGCGGAACAGAATTTGGGAGTGTCCGGGGCATAGAAATGCGTTCAACCCCACCACGTGGTGGCAGGATTCACGAGTCAGATCCGTCGGGAATGGAGATGCGCTGTGGCCGCAATGAAGGTGAAGACCGCGAGGAAGCGACTGAAGAAGTTGATCCGGAGGGCAAACGATGAGTCCGCCGCGATCGAGATCGGCGGCAAGCACGGCAGCGCTGTCCTGATCTCACGGTCTCACTACGAAGCCCTCCGCGAGACCTCGTACCTGCTGCGGTCGCCGGATCTGCTCGAGAGCCTCCGACGGGCCGGTGCTCGCGAGAGACTCCTCGACGACCTCTACGGCGCGCCCACCGAGCGGACCGATCAGATCGCCTGACCGACCGGCGAAGACGTCACACCTCGGATGCACCCACGGCAAGCCGCATCGCCGCATAGGCACAGTCCGCCTCGGTGTCCGGCGGGACGACCAGCAACGCCAGCCGTGACCCATCGGCCCCGAACAGGTACATGACGTTCTGTGGCTGACCGTCCACCGGGCCGCAGACGAGCACTCCATCGTGTCGATCGAGGCCGCGTTGTGTGACACTGCGCGGATTCCAAGCGAAGGAAACCCGGACTGTGCGACCGAGATGTGTTGCGACAGCGCTGATCACGTCATGCAATTCCAACGTCAGGTTCGTGGTCCGCGGCCACCACGCGCCGTCGACCAGGCCGGAAGGCGCGCCTCGAGCCCGAAGGAGGATGCGCGATGTGCGGGTTGCCGGCTCAAAGGGCTGGCGGCCATTGGTCTCGTGCAGTCGCGAACCCATGTCGAAGTGATTCCCGACGCTTCGGATCCCGTCGCGCATCATGGTCGACGCACCTTCCCAGCCCCACCTTCCGAATCCCAGCGATTCTGGGCGGCAAGCTGGAACGCCTCGCGTACCCCGACCATCAACAGGTCGTCCGCCGTGGTCGCACTGTTCGGCTTGGCGGCGGTCATCATGGTCGCGTGCGCGTAGTCGGGCTCTGTGTAGGGCGGGACCACCAGCAGCGCCATCCTCTTCCTGTTCGCGCCGACGACGTACAGGGTGTTGACCGGCTGAAACGGGTAGCCGTCCAATCGAACTTCGTGTCCCCCACTGCGGATCCGCGCGGGCGCCTTCGCCCACCCGTTTATGTTGTAGACCACTCGGTCGATCCGGCCGAGGCGAATGCCGAGCACCGCCAGTAGCCCGGGGACTTCGGTGGCCAAGTCGGGTGACCTGGGCCACCACGCTCCATCGACGAACCCCCGGGCTGCACGCCGTGGCTTCAACCGCAGCCGCAGCGTTGGTATCCGCCGCGCATGGGGTTGACGGGCATCGCGATGGCCCAGGGACGGGCTCGTATGATTCAGCGTCACGACTGACGCTCCTGCCTTGGCCGCGAACCGGCCAGGTTCATTCCAATCGGAGACGACGCGATCGAAAATGCCGCGTTCGAGGTGCACCCGATACACCCGATGCTACGCCCGCGCTCGCCTCGGCCCCTCAGCGCGGAACCGGCAGAAGCTCACAATTGACAACCTGATTGTTTCGGTAACCTTTAGGTGTGTTCACGAGATACGCGCGGTGCGCCGCTGAGGGCCATGTCGAAGGCGAGCAGCGTGCGGCCCTCAGGGTGCCTGCGGACCGGAGCTTCGTCCAGCACGGGTTGACCGTCACGGACGGGAACTGAGGCGCGTTCACGCCCTCCACGCACCATGAACAAACGACTCGGCGACGGCCGGAACCGTCCGATTCCCCGACCCCAGCCTCGGTACAGTGCCGCGACATCGCGGCGGCCGTGGCCGGCACTCCCGCGTGATACCCCGCGGCCGGACAACCTTGCGCCGTACGGGCCACCTCCCCAGTCGAGTTGGAAGTACCAACGAGCGAAGCCGCAGGCTCCGGTCTGGCCGCCGCCTCCGCTGCCTCCGACTCCGACGCCTCCGCTCCCCCCTACGCCGGAACTCCCCGACGGCACGACACCCCCGTCCCGGAAGCCCGCCTGGCGCCGGTGGACGAAGTGGATGGTGATCGGATTCGTCGTATGGCTCGTGGTGACGCCCGTGATCTACCGCGTGTGGACGCCGCCGCGCACGATGTTCATGCTGACCGACAGCGCGCCGGGCGACACGGTCTTCCAGGAAGTCTCGCTCGACCACATCAGCAGGCACTACATCGCGTCCGTGCTCGCCCACGAGGACGCCGAGCTCGGCACGCGCATGGGCCCGTTCCACATGAGCGACTTCATCGATCGGACCGAGACTTATCTCGAGTCCGGTGAAGATCTCTCGGGCTCGACCATCCCCCAGCAGCTGGTGAAGAACATGTTCCTCATCCGAGGCGAGTGGGTCGGAACGAGGGTATTCCGCAAGGGCGTGGAGGCCGTGCTGTCCTGGCCCTTCAACCTCATGGGCGACCAGCGGCAGCTCGAGCTGTACCTGAACTACGCCCAGTTCGGGCCGAACCTGTACGGCGTCTGCTCCGCCAGCTGGTACTACTTCAACCGTCCGCCGTGGGACAGCAACCCATGGGACGCAGCAACAATTGCCGGCCTCCTGCCGCTCGGCGAAGACGCCCGACGGGCGCCGGGTGGCGGCGTCGACGTCGAGAGCGACGGGACATGGCTGGTGGCCAGCACGGTCGCCAATGCCCGGAACAAGCTGCCGCAGCGGATCAGCCAGATGGGCGGCTGGGAGGGAGCGGTCGCGACGGTGGGCATCACCGACTCGGCAGGCGACCACCCGCCTCTCGGGGAGCCGAAGAGCTGCTCCGTGATGCCCCAGGTCGTGGCCGATCGGCTCGCGGCCGAGGGCGCCTGGTGGAGTTCGGAGTACGGCGGCTGACCACTAGTCGAAAGTAGGAGAACTGCCGACTTTCATGACCGGATCATCACGAAGCCTTTAACGTGTTCTGGTTCACTCCAAAAACCCACCAGGAGAAACCACAGTGCGTAGATCCGCAGGAATCATCGGCGCCACCATCGCCGCCGCCGGCCTCACCATCGGCACCGCAGGCGTCGCCAGCGCGCTCCCGGTGAGCATTCCCGGCACCACCGGCCACCCCTACGTGGCCGGCGTCGACGTGGAGCCGGGGTCGTACTACTCCCGCATCACGGACAGCACGAACGGGACCTGCCGTTTTGTCATGACCCCTGACGGCGATAATCCGCCGAGCAACAGTACTGACTTCACGTACCGAATCGTCGATCTGAAGGCCGGCGACCGGCTCGACTCCGTCGGCTGCACCCCCTGGCACCGACAGGGGAACCCCCTCGGCTCGGCAGGGTCAACCGACTTGGGCATTCTCAGCGGGCTGGGCCTGGAGGATTTCGTCTTCGGCAATCTCCCGTTGGGTTCCTGACCAGTCGACTCGGTTCCCACGAGCAAGAAGCCCCCCGCCTCGTCGAGGCGGGGGGCTTCTTGCTGTCCGACAGCGAGTTTGGCCACTCGCCTGCCGGCACCGCGGTGGGCGCGGAGGGTTTCGAACCCCCGACCGCTGGTGTGTAAAACCAGAGCTCTACCACTGAGCTACACGCCCGAAATCCGACGGTTTCCCGCCGAATTGCACTCAGGAATCTAGCGCGGCGAGCGCATTCTCCCAAGCTGCCTGGTCACGGGCCTCTCCGGGGCCGTTCATCTCGGCGAACCGGATGTAGCCCTCCTTGTCCACGACGAAGGTTCCGCGGTTCGCGAACCCGGCCTTGTCGTTGAACACGTCGTAGGCCTGGGCCACCGCACCGTGCGGCCAGAAGTCCGACAGCAACGGGAAGGTGTACCCCTGCTCCGCCGCCCAGATCTTGTGCGTGGGCGGCGGACCGACGGAGACCGCGAGCACCGCGGCGTCGTCGTTCTCGAACTTCGGCAGACCGTCCCGGACCTTGCAGAGCTCACCCTGGCAGGTACCGGTGAAGGCGAGCGGATAGAACACGATCAGGACGTTCTTCTTACCTCGGTAGTCCGAGAGCGAGACTTCCTGGTTGTTCTGGTCCTTGAGGGTGAAATCGGGAGCGATCGCACCGACGTCGAGAGGCATGGGGGTTCCTTCTGGAGTAGTGCTGTCAGCGCTTGGCCGGGCGGGCCTTCGGCTGCACCAGCCGACTGCCGCTCCACAGGCCGAGGTTCGCCGCCGAGGTCTGGGTCAGACCCGCCGTCGGTGCCGATTCGGCGATCTCGCTGGGCTCGACATGGCCAGGCTGTCCGGTCTTGGGGCTGAGGACCCACACGAAACCCTCGTCGGCCAGGGGGCCGATCGCGTCCATGAGTGCGTCGACGAGGTCTCCGTCGCCGTCCCGCCACCACAGCAGGACCACGTCGATCACCTCATCCGATTCCTCGTCGAGGAGCTCCCCACCGATGGTCTCCTCCACGGATGCGCGCAGCGCATCGTCGGTGTCCTCGTCCCAACCCAGTTCCTGAACAGCCATGTCATTGGTGATGCCGAGTTTCTGGGCATAGTTCTGGGCGTCCGCCGCGGCGACCACGGTGGTGTCCTCCTTTTGTTGTCGGGGCTGAGACCTCCAGCACCCGGTCCGTGTGGATCAGTAGTGAAAGCGAACAGGTTGAACGGCTCTCGCGCAAGCCGACGCCACCGAAAAACCGAACAAAGATTTTGTGACGTACCCGATTGTGACTCGCCGTCGCCCCTCGCCGGGCAATACGGCAGGATTGAGCCAGATCACCATCACGCGTAAAGCGGACCGCCGTCACACAGGCGATTCGCATGGATTGGGCGCCGCACCGAGCGTCCTCCCCGATGAAGGAGAGTCATACGTTGTCCGAGCCCACCCAGGACCAATTCTCGCCAGCGCAGCAGCCCGCACCCAGCGGCGACGGCCGCGTCCGCGTGATTCGTGAGGGGGTGGCCTCATATCTCCCCGACATCGATCCCGACGAGACAACCGAGTGGTTGGACAGCTTCGACGGCCTGCTGCAGAACTCGGGACCGGCGCGCGCCCGCTACCTGATGCTGCGACTGCTCGAGCGCGCGGGCGAGAACCGGGTGTCCATCCCCGCGCTGACCTCCACCGATTACGTGAACACCATTCCGACCGAGAACGAGCCGTGGTTCCCCGGCGACGAGGAGGTCGAGCGCCGCTACCGCGCCTGGATCCGCTGGAACGCCGCTGTCATGGTGCACCGCGCGCAGCGCCCCGGCGTCGGCGTCGGCGGCCACATCTCCACCTACGCGTCCTCCGCGGCCCTCTATGAGGTCGGGTTCAACCACTTCTTCCGCGGCAAGGACCACCCCGGCGGCGGCGACCAGATCTTCATCCAGGGTCACGCCTCCCCCGGCATCTACGCCCGTGCCTTCCTCGAGGGCCGGATCCCGGCCGAGCAGATGGACGGCTTCCGCCAGGAACACAGCCACGCGGACGCGGGCGGCGGGCTGCCGTCCTACCCGCACCCGCGACTGCTGCCCGACTTCTGGGAATTCCCCACGGTGTCGATGGGCCTCGGCCCGATGAACGCCATCTACCAGGCCCGGTTCAACCACTACCTGAACGATCGCGGCATCAAGGACACCTCCGACCAGCACGTCTGGGCCTTCCTCGGCGACGGCGAGATGGACGAGCCGGAGTCGCGGGGCCTGGCCCACGTCGCCGCCACCGAGGGCCTCGACAACCTCACGTTCGTCGTCAACTGCAACCTGCAGCGCCTCGACGGCCCCGTCCGCGGCAACGGCAAGATCATCCAGGAGCTGGAGTCGTTCTTCCGCGGCGCCGGCTGGAACGTCATCAAGGTCGTCTGGGGCCGCGAGTGGGACGCGCTGCTGCACGCCGACAAGGACGGCGCGCTGGTCAACCTGATGAACACCACTCCCGACGGCGACTACCAGACCTACAAGGCCAACGACGGCGGATACGTCCGCGAGCACTTCTTCGGCCGGGACCCCCGCACCAAGGAACTGGTCAAGGACCTGTCCGACCAGGACATCTGGAACCTCAAGCGCGGCGGGCACGACTACCGCAAGATCCACGCGGCGTACGCCGCCGCGCTGCAGCACAAGGGCCAGCCGACCGTCATCCTGGCGCACACCATCAAGGGCTACACCCTTGGCAAGCACTTCGAGGGCCGCAACGCGACCCACCAGATGAAGAAGCTCACCCTCGACGACCTCAAGGCGTTCCGCGACCTGCAGCGGATCCCGATCTCCGACGCCGAGCTGGAGAAGGACCCGTACCTGCCGCCGTACTACCACCCCGGCGCGGACGCCCCCGAGATCCAGTACATGCTCGACCGTCGCAAGCAGCTGGGCGGGTTCCTGCCCTCGCGCCGCACCGACGTCGCGCCGCTGGCGCTGCCCGAGGACAAGACCTACGACTCGCTGAGGAAGGGCTCCGGCAAGCAGGAGATCGCCACCACCATGGCGCTCGTGCGGGTCCTCAAGGAGCTGCTCCGCGACAAGGAGATCGGCAAGCGGATCGTGCCGATCATCCCCGACGAGGCCCGCACGTTCGGCATGGACTCGTGGTTCCCGTCGCTGAAGATCTACAACCGCAACGGCCAGCTGTACACCTCCGTCGACGCCGACCTGATGCTCGCCTACAAGGAGAGCTCGATCGGCCAGATCCTGCACGAGGGCATCAACGAGGCAGGCTCCACCGCCTCGTTCACCGCGGTCGGCACCTCCTATGCCACCCACGGCGAGCCGATGATCCCGCTGTACATCTTCTACTCGATGTTCGGCTTCCAGCGGACCGGTGACGGACTCTGGGCCGCCGCCGACCAGATGGCCCGCGGTTTCGTGCTCGGCGCCACCGCGGGCCGGACCACGCTCACGGGCGAGGGCCTCCAGCACGCCGACGGACACTCGCTGCTGCTGGCGTCGACGAACCCGGCCGCGGTGACCTACGACCCGGCGTTCTCGTACGAGATCGCGCACATCGTCAAGGACGGTCTGCGCCGGATGTACGGCGGCACGCCCGGCGAGGAAGGGTTCGGCGGCGAGAACGTCTTCTACTACCTGACCATCTACAACGAGCCGTACGTGCAGCCCGCGGAGCCGGAGGACCTCGACGTCGAGGGCCTGCTCAAGGGCATCTACCTGTACAGCAAGAGCACGGGCACCGGACCCCGCGCGCAGATCCTGGTCTCCGGCGTCGCCATGCCGGAGGGCCTGCGCGCCCAGCAGCTGTTGGCCGAGGACTGGGGCGTCGCGGCGGACGTGTGGTCGGTCACGTCGTGGGGCGAGCTGCGCCGCGACGGCGTCGAGTGCGAGCGACAGGCGCTGCGGAACCCGCAGGCCACCGCCGCCGTGCCGTACGTGTCCACCGCGCTGGCAGGCGCCGAGGGCCCGTTCGTGGCGGCCTCGGACTGGATGCGGGCGGTCCCGGACCAGATCCGGCAGTGGGTGCCCGGCGCGTACACCACGCTCGGCACCGACGGGTTCGGCTTCTCCGACACCCGGACCGCGGCCAGGCGCTACTTCAACGTCGACGCCGAGTCGATCGTGGTCGCGGTGCTGGCCGGCCTCGCCAAGGAGGGCAAGCTCGAGCACAACACCCCGGCGGCGGCGGCCCGGCACTACCGGATCGACGACGTCCTTGCGGCGCCGAAGTCGCTGAAGGACCCGGGCAGCGCCTGACGACTATCTGTGCACGAGTGTTTATAGACACCTGACAAATCAGGCGCTCGGGAAGCGCGCATATCGCGCCCCCGGGCGCCTGAGGTCACGGTGCGCGTAAGTTTCGAGACTATGGGCGAGCAGAAACCCCCGGTGGACGGCTCCACCGACGACGGGGCACAGGCGGCGGGCGTGCCGGTTTTCGGCAGGCAGCGTCAGCCCCGCGACCCCCTGCCCGACGCGTTGCTGCGCCGGGTCAAGCAGTTCTCCGGCCGGCTCTCCACCGAGGCGATCACCTCGATGCAGGACCAGCTCCCGTTCGTCGGCGACCTCGACGCCGACCAGCGGGCGAGCGTGCAACTGCTCGTGCAGACGGCGGTGGTCAACTTCCTCGAGTGGCTCAAGGACCCCGAGGGCGACATCCGGTTCAGCATGGAGGCCTTCCAGGTCATCCCCCAGGACCTGGCCCGCAGGCTGACCCTGCGCCAGACCGTCGACATGGTGCGCGTGGCGATGGAGTTCTTCGAGCAGTGGCTGCCCGCGCTTGCCCGGAACGAACAACAGCTCATCGCCCTGACCGAGGCTGTGCTGCGCTACGGTCGCGAGCTCGGGTTCGCCGCCGCCTCCGTCTACGCCAGCGCCGCCGAGTCCCGCGGCGCGTGGGACACCCGGCTGGAGGCCCTCGTCGTGGACGCGGTGGTCCGCGGCGACACCGGCTCCGACATGCTTTCCCGCGCAGCGACACTCAACTGGGACGCGACCGCGCCCGCGACCGTCCTCGTCGGCACCCCGCCGCCCGACCAGGGCGTGTCGGTGGTCGGCACCGTTCACACGATCGCGCAGAAGCACGGGCGGGCCGCGCTCGCCGTCGTGCAGGGCTCCCGGCTGGTGATGGTCGTCAGCGGCGACATGCAGGACCCTTACGGCGATCAGTTCATGACGGACCTGCTCACCAACTTCTCCGACGGCCCCGTGGTGATCGGGCCGACCACCCGCACCCTCAGCGCCGCACACTTCAGCGCGGTCGAAGCCCTCGCAGGCATGGAGGCGGTGGCCGGCTGGCGGGGTGCCCCGCGGCCGGTCCACGCGGGCGAACTACTGCCCGAGCGGGCCCTGCTCGGCGACAGGGCGGCCCTCGATTCGCTCATCGATCTGCTCGTGCGGCCGCTGGCCGCCGCGGGGTCCGCGCTGACCGACACCCTCGAGACCTATCTCGACTGTGGCGCCGCCGTCGAGACCTGTGCCCGCAAGCTGTTCGTGCACCCCAACACTGTCCGGTATCGACTTAAAAAGATCAGCGAGATCACCGGCCGCGACCCCATGAACCCGCGCGACGCGTACGTGCTCAGGGTCGCGTCAACGGTGGGCCGTTTGGCTCAAGCCAGTCACGAAACAACTCATCCAGTCACACCAATCACATTCTTCACAAACCGTGCGATCGACTTGTAACGTTCCGCCGTCCACTTCCGATGCGAGTTCCCCACATGCGATTTTGTGGAAACCCTACAAAACACTTGTCCAAGGTTGATGGTCAAAAACATCACCCACATGCCGCTGGACAGTGTTCCCTTATCTTGTGATTTCGTTGCTTGCCCCGGGTCAGGGCTCCCAAACCCCCGGCATGCTCAGCCCTTGGCTGGAGCTGCCGGGCACTGCAGACCGCATTTCCATCTGGTCGAAGGCCTCCGGCCTCGACCTCCAACGCCTGGGCACCACCGCCACGGCCGACGAGATCACCGACACCTCGGTCACCCAGCCCCTCGTGGTCGCCGCCGCGCTGCTCGCCTTCGAGGAGCTCGAGCGCCGCGGACTCGTCCCCGCGGACCTGATCGCCGCGGGCCACTCGGTCGGTGAGCTGGCCGCGGCCGCCATCGCAGGCGTGATCTCCTCGGACGACGCCGTCGCGCTCGCCGCGCTCCGCGGCTCCGAGATGGCCAAGGCCTGCGCGCTCGAGCCGACCGGCATGTCCGCGGTGCTCGGCGGCGACGAAGAGATCGTCCTGGCCCGACTGGCCGAGCTCGGCCTCGAGCCGGCGAACCGGAATGCGGCCGGCCAGATCGTGGCGGCCGGCCTGCTCAGCGCCCTGGAGGAACTCGCGGCCGCGCCGCCGGAGAAGGCCCGCGTCCGGGCCCTGCCGGTGGCAGGTGCGTTCCACACCGCGTTCATGGCGCCTGCCCAGGAAGCCGTGACCGAGGCGGCCTCCCGAATCAGCCCCTCGGATCCGACGCGCACGCTACTGTCCAATGCCGACGGTCAGCCGGTCACCTCCGGCGCCGACGCGCTGGCCAAGCTGGCCGCCCAGGTGACCAGGCCCGTGCGCTGGGACCTGTGCACCGCATCGCTGCGGGCGGCCCAGGTCACGGCGATCGCCGAACTCCCCCCGGCCGGCACCCTGGTGGGTATCGCAAAGCGGGAGATGAAGGGAACCCCCACGCTGGCGCTCAAGACGCCGGACGACATCCCGGCACTGTCCGAGCTCACCGGACTCGGATGAGGCCCGCCGCAATCCTGCGGCCCTAGTCCCCCGGCAGCAGGACCACACACCACATTGGCCGGTCTGCCGACCGGCCAAGGCCAGACCCAAGTAACACCAAACAAGAAGGGAGCCACGAAGTGGCCACCACCCAGGAAGACATCATTGCCGGACTCGCGGAGATCATCGAGGAGGTCACCGGCATCGAGCCGTCCGAGGTGACCATCGAGAAGTCCTTCGTCGACGACCTCGACATCGACTCGCTCTCCATGGTGGAGATCGCCGTGCAGACCGAGGACAAGTACGGCGTGAAGATCCCCGACGAGGATCTCGCCAGCCTGCGCACCGTCGGCGACGCCGTCAGCTACATCCAGAAGCTCGAGGCCGAGGGCGGCGACGCCGCTGACGCCGTCAAGGCGAAGCTCGACTCCGCGAACGAGGAGTGAGCTCGCCCGTGACTTCCACCAGGAACTTCCCCAACATCGTCGTCACCAGCCTCGCGGCCTCGACGTCGATCGCTGGTGACGTGGATGCCACGTGGAAGGGCCTGCTCGCAGGCGAGAGCGGGATCGACGTCCTCGAAGATCCGTTCATCGCGGAGTACGACCTTCCCGTCCGCATCGGCGGGCACCTGAAGGTGAGCCCCGACGATGCACTCTCCCGCGTCGAGATCCGGCGGATGAGCTTCGTGGAGCGACTCGCTCTCGTGCTCGGCCGCCAGGTGTGGCAGAACGCGGGCAGCCCCGAGGTGGACAAGGACCGGCTCGGCGTGGTCCTCGGCACCGGACTCGGGGGCGGCGAGGCATTGATCGACGCCGTCGACAAGATCAAGACCCAGGGATACCGCAAGGTGTCGCCGTTCTCAGTGCAGATGGTGATGCCGAACGGTCCCGCCGCGGTCGTCGGGCTCGAGCTCGGCGCCCGCGCAGGCGTGATCACTCCCGTCTCGGCGTGTTCGTCGGGCTCGGAAGCGATCGCGCACGCATACCGGATGCTCATCATGGGTGACGCCGACATCGTCGTCACCGGTGGCGTCGAGGGCCAGATCGATCCCGTGCCGATCGCGAGTTTCGCGATGATGCGGGCATTGAGCTCACGCAACGACGATCCGAAGGCCGCCTCGCGTCCCTTCGACAAGGATCGCGACGGCTTCGTCTTCGGCGAGGCCGGGGCTCTGATGGTCCTCGAGACCGAGGAGCACGCCAAGGCGCGCGGGGCCACCATCCACGCACGCCTGATGGGCGCGGGCATCACCTCGGACGGCTACCACATCGTGGCGCCGCACCCCGAGGGCACGGGCGCGGCCCGTGCGATGGCTCGGGCGATCCAGACCGCAGGTCTGGCGAAGTCCGACATCACCCACGTGAACGCGCACGCCACGGCGACGCCGATCGGGGACACGGCCGAGGCACTGGCCATCAAGTCCGCGGTCGGTGGCCACGCTGCGGTGTACGCACCGAAGTCAGCTCTCGGGCACTCCATCGGCGCCGTCGGTGCGCTCGAAGCCGTGCTCACGGTCCTGGCTGTGCGTGACGGAGTCATTCCGCCCACGCTCAACCTCGAGAACCAGGATCCAGAGATCGATCTCGATGTCGTGAAGGGTGAACCCCGTTACGGCCAGATCGACTTCGCGCTCAACAATTCATTTGGATTCGGTGGGCACAATGTCGCGCTCGCCTTCGGCCGAGCCTGACCGGTCGGAATAGCTCGTTGGTGGGGGCCTCGCACCCCGGGGCCCCCACCCCGACTACCGCCCGCAGGCGGCCAGTACAAGGAGGACAAGCGATGACCATCTTGGCCCCGATCACCCGATCCGATGCCCAGCTCGATCCCCGCGACCCGATGGCGCGACTCGAGAACCTCTTCGACGCCGGGACCACCGTCCCGCTGCACGATCGTGACAAGTCCGGTGTGCTCGCCGCTGCCGGCGAGATCGACGGAGTTCGCACGATCGCCTACTGCTCCGACGCGACCGTCATGGGCGGCGCAATGGGCGTCGAGGGCTGCAAGCACATCGTGAACGCGATCAACACCGCGATCGACGAGAAGTCCCCGATCGTCGGCATCTGGCATTCCGGCGGTGCGCGGCTCGCGGAGGGCGTGGAGGCCCTGCACGCGGTCGGCCTCGTGTTCGAGGCGATGGTGCGCGCGTCCGGCCTGGTCCCCCAGATCTCCGTCGTCCTCGGCTTCGCCGCCGGCGGCGCCGCCTACGGCCCGGCGCTCACCGACGTCGTGATCATGGCGCCCGAGGGACGGGTCTTCGTGACCGGCCCCGACGTGGTCCGCTCGGTCACCGGCGAGCAGGTCGACATGGAGTCCCTCGGCGGCCCGGACACCCACACCAAAAAGTCGGGCGTCGCGCACATCGCGGCCACCGACGAGCTGGATGCACTCAATCGAGCGCGCCGCCTGGTGTCGATGTTCTGCGACCAGGGCACCTTCGACCAGGCGGCCGCCGAGCACGGCGACACCGACCTGCGCGCGCTGATGCCCGAGTCGGCCAAGCGCGCCTACGACGTGCGCCCGATCGTGCACGAGCTGCTCGACAACGTCGAGGGCGAGTCGACCCTCGAGGAGCTGCAGGGCAACTACGCCCGCAGCATCGTCACCGGTCTCGGTCGCCTCGGCGGTCGCACCGTCGGCGTCATCGCCAACAACCCGCTGCGCCTCGGCGGCTGCCTCAACTCGGAGAGCGCCGAGAAGGCCGCGCGCTTCGTCCGGCTCTGCGACGCGTTCGGCATCCCGCTGGTCGTCATCGTCGACGTCCCGGGTTACCTGCCCGGGGTGAGCATGGAGTGGGAGGGTGTCGTCCGTCGCGGCGCCAAGCTGCTGCACGCGTTCGCCGAGGCCACCGTCCCCCGCGTCACCGTGGTCACCAGGAAGATCTACGGCGGCGCGTACATCGCGATGAACTCGCGGGCACTCGGCGCCACCGCCGTCTACGCCTGGCCGGACGCCGAGGTCGCCGTGATGGGTGCCAAGGCCGCCGTCGGCATCCTGCACAAGCGGGCGCTGGCCGCCGCCCCGGAGGAGGAGCGTGAGGCACTGCACGATCGCCTGGCCGCCGAGCACGAGGCCATCGCGGGCGGCGTCAGCCGCGCCATCTCGATCGGCGTCGTCGACGAGATGATCGATCCCGCCAAGACCCGCAGCCGGGTCACCGCCGCGCTGGCGGCCGCCCCGGCCGGCCGCGGTCAGCACAAGAACATCCCGCTCTGATCCGCACGAGAGACGAGAAGGGCCCCCGACCTGAGGTCGGGGGCCCTTCTCGCTGAACGGGTGGCTCAGAGCACGTGAACAGCGGTGGCCTGCGGGCCCTTCGGGCCCTCGGTCACCTCGAACTCGACCTGCTGGTTCTCCTCGAGGCTCCGGAAACCGGAACCCTGGATCTCGGAGAAGTGCACGAAGAGATCCGGTCCGTCGGTGCGCGAGATGAAGCCGAAGCCCTGACTCATATTTGCTCCTTACAGGGCTGGGATGACGGGACCCACACCGTGTGGTGCCCCGGGCCGGTTCGAGACTCGGCGTCTCCAGATTCCTGAAGGCAAACAGAGCGCACGCAACTTGAGTTCTTGCGAGCGTGCGGTAAACACAAACACACAAAACTGACGACCGCCTGGTTCAACGCCGCCCGCGGCGCATCCATTCCCGAGGGGTTGGTTCTCAGGCGCCCGTCACGCCGAGAGCCCGAGAACCTCCCCCTCGCCGGGCACCCTCAGCCGACCGCGACCAGTTCTCGGCTGTGCTTCGGACGCTCGACCTCGTCGATCAGCGCGACGGCGAGGTCCGCGTACGAGAACGGCCGCGCCCCGGCGGCGTCGGCAAGCACGGTGCCACCGCCGATCCGGTACTCCCCCGTGCGCCCGGCGACCTCGTCGAGGACGACCGGCGGCGGTGCCAGCATCAGCCAGTCGACATCGGTGTCGGCGCCGCGCAGCACCTCGAGCTCGGCCGCGTGACCGAGCGAGAACTCCCTGGCCTCATCGGGGAAGCCGGGCGCATCGAGCACACGGACGCCCGGCTCGGTCTCGAGCAGCGTGCCGATCCCGACGACCAGCATCCGGCCCACCAGCGCCCGGCCGAGGCCATCGAGCAGCGCCTCGGCGGCCGCGACATAGAACTCCGACGACGGCAGATCCATCCGGGCGACGGCGCTGATCGCCGCGTCGTGGCCGGCCGCGAGAGCGGCAACGCTGTCGGCGTCGGTGGCATCGCCTGCCACCAGATCCGCGCCGAGCGCGGCGAGCTCCGGGTACCGCGCGGGGTCGCGGACCACCGCGGTGACCCGGTGACCGCGTGCGACGGCCTCGGCGACCGCGCGACGTCCGGCACGCCCACCGGCTCCGAAGATGATGATCCTGCTCATGGGTGGCTCCGTTCGACGGGGCCGGCACGATCGCCGGCCGACGACGCGAAGGTAGCGAGCAGGGTGCCGGTTACCGCAACGATAGTTACGCTGACCAGGTGACGAAGCCTCTGGAGCCCGACATGTTCGAGGGCTGCTCGACCGGTCCCGCCCCGATTCGGATCGGCGACAAGTGGACCGCGCGGATCATCACCTGCCTGCGCGAGGGCCCGCGCCGGTTCTCGGAGCTCCAGGTGCCGCTGCGCACCGTCAGCCCGAAGGTGCTCACCGAGTCGTTGCGGGCCATGGAGCGCGACGGCCTGGTCACCCGCACCGCCTACGCCGAGATCCCGCCCAGGGTCGAGTACGAGCTCACCGCGCTCGGCCGCTCTCTGTTCGAGCCGATGGCGGCGGCCTGCGCCTGGTCCCGCGAGCACCTGGACGAGCTGCTCGACGCCAGGAACAGGGTTGGGGACGCGCCCTAGCCGACGTGCCTGCGCAGCCAGGTCACCTCGGCACCCTCGCCGCCGCTGCGGTACGGCTCGAGCGCCTCGTCCCAGGCCGTGCCGAGCGCGGTGTCGAGTTCGGAGGCCAGTTCGCCCGTGCTGCCGTGTGCCTGCATCAGCGCGCGCAGCCGCATCTCGCCGAGGATCACGTCGCCGTTCGCGCTCATCGCGCCGCGCCACAGTCCCAGCCCGGGGACGTGGCTGAACCGCTCGCCGTCGACGCCGTCGCTGGGATCCTCGGTGATCTCGAACCGCAGCATCGGCCAGGACCGCAGCGCGGTGACCAGTCGCGCGCCGGTGCCCACCGGCCCGACCCAGTTGCTGGTCGCGCGCAGCAGCCCGGCCCCGGCGGACTGCGAGGTCCACTTGAGGTTGGCTGGGCTCTCGAGGGTGGCGGTGAGCGCCCATTCGACGTGGGGGCACACCGCGGCGGGCGACGAATGCACGTAGAGCACACCACTCGTCGCATCGGCGAACTGATTCAACGCGCGCACAAGCACCTCCGGCTCAGACGAGGGACGTCTTCCCCAACGACCTCATTTGTGCCTGTCGCGCGATTTGCGTCACCAGTGTGCCCTGTGCGCCCCCTGTTGCGCCAGTTATAGAAGGGATTGGTGTGATCAAGCGCCGGCGAGCTCGGCCAGCACGGCCTCGCTCAGCGGCGGCCAGGCGGCCTTCGCCCAGTCACCGAAGGCCCGGTCGGCGAGCGCGACGCACGCGATCGAGCGGTCCGGGTCGACCCACAGGAAGGTCCCGGACTGACCGAAGTGGCCGTAGGTCGACGGCGAGTTCGTCGCACCGGTCCAGTGCGGCGCCTTGCCGGACTTGATCTCGAAGCCGAGCCCCCAGTCGTTGGGCCGCTGGACGCCGTAGCCGGGCAACAGTCCGTCCAGGCCGGGGAACTGGACCCCGGTGGCCTCCCGCGCCGTCTCGGCCGAGATCAGGGTCGGACTCAGCAGCTCCCGGGCGAAGCGCGCCAGGTCGGCCGCGCTGGAACGGGCGCCGTGCCCCGCCGGACCGTCGAGGATCGACGCCGACATGCCGAGCGGGGCGAACACCGCCTCGTGCAGGTAATCCGGGAACGCGATGTCGGTCTCCGTGGCGATGAGGTCGGCCAGCACCTCGAATCCGGCGCTGGAGTAGATCCGCTTGGTCCCTGGCGCGCTCTGCACGGTCGGCTCGCCGAACGCCAGCCCGGAGGTGTGTGCGAGCAGGTGCCGCACGGTGGCGCCGGGCGGCCCCGCGGGCTGGTCGAGCTCGATCGCGCCCTCCTCGACGGCCACCAGCGCGGCGTACGCCACGAGCGGCTTGGTCACCGAGGCGAGCGCGAACACCCGGTCCTGGTCCCCGGCCGCGCCGATCCTGCCGTCCGGACCGATCACCGCCACCGCGGCGTGGTCGACGGGCCAGTGTTCGATCGCATCGAGGCTGTGCACCCGTGCAGCCTACGAGACCGCGCTCAGCCCTCCGCCAGCCTGGCCAGCCCGGCCGCCACGGCCGGATCCGCGCCCGAGGCGGACTGGAGTGCGGCCAGGAACGTCCCGGCCAGCACCTGCTCGAGCACCGCCCGCTCGACGTCCGCGCTCGCCAGCCACCGCAGGCACGCGGCCTTCTCGAACGCCAGGCAGCCCTCGATCACCATGACCGCGATCTCGCTCGGCGTATCGATGCCGAGCGCGTCGAGGATCAGCTCGAACGAGGCCGCGTCCACTCGGCGACCGAGTTCGGCGAGGCCCGAGCTCCCGCCTGCCCGCATCAAGGCCTGCCAGCCGACGCTGTGCAGCTGCACGTGATCGAGGTAGGCCCCGAGCCCGGCCATCAGCCTGCCGAGCAGGGGTCCCTCACCGGTGGCCGCGGTCAGGTCCGCGATCATCCTGTCCGCCGCGGACTCCATCGCCGCGAAGACGAGCGCGTCCTTGCCGCCGAAGTAGTGGTACAGCAGCCCGACGGACACCCCGGCCTCCGCCGAGATCTCCTGCACGGAAAGCCGTTCCGGCTCCCGGGTGGACAGCGCACGCAGGGTCGCCTCGATCAGCTCGCTGCGACGCTGCTCGGTCGTCAGCCGGGTGCGTTGTTCGGGCATCGGCGCCACTCCCCTCGGTCGCGCTCACTCTAGGGGCTCGAGGGCTATTGAAATGACGTTCAACAGAGGCTACCGTCGAAGCCACTATTGAATCCACTTTCAATACAGGAGTCCGACATGACGCAGAGCGGCACCAACCTGGAAACAGAACGCTGGATCGAGACCACCGCGGGCCCGGTACACCTGCGCGAGATCGGCCCCCCGACCGGCAGCCCGCTGCTGTTCGTGCACGGCGCGCTCGTCGACAGTCACCTCTGGGACGGCGTCGCCGCCCGGGCCGCCGCGCTCGGATACCGGTGCCTGCTGCCGACGCTCCCCCTCGGCTCGCACACCCGGCCGATGAACCCCGGCGCCGATCTGGATCCGCCCGCGCTGGCCGACCTGGCCGCCGAGGTGGTCGGGCAGCTCGGGCTCAGCCGGGTCACGGTGGTGGGCAACGACACCGGCGGCGGCCTGAGCCAGATCCTGACCGCCCGCCATCCGGATCTGGTGCGGACGCTGGTCCTCACCGCCTGCGATGCCTACGAGCAGTTTCCGCCCCGATCGCTGCGCGCCTTCTTCGCGCTCGGCAAGGTGCCAGGCGTCCTCGCCCTCGGCGGTCAGCTCATGCGGCTGCGGGCGGCACGACGGTTCGCGATACCTCGTCCCCTCAGCCATCGTGGGCCCGGCGACGAGGTGATCGCCGGCTGGACCCGACCGTTGCGGGATCCCATGCTGCGCCGGGACACCGTCACGTTCTTCGCGGGGATCGACGCCTCGCACACCCTGGACGCCGCGCGGCAGCTGCGCACCTTCACGGGCAGCGCGTTGCTCATCTGGGGCGCCGACGACCGCGTCTTCGGCCTGGAGCTGGGGCGCAGGCTGGCGGCCGACATCCCGGGCGCCCGGCTCGAGATCCTCGACGACTGCGGCGCGTTCGTCCCACTCGACGCGCCGGACCGGGTCGCCGGGCTCATCGACGAGTGGCTGACCGGATAGACAGCGGCGCCGGGCAGCTCGACTGAGCTGCCCGGCGCCGTGGAGGTGTGACTAGCGGTCCGCGTCGGTGTACTTGATGACGCCGCGCAGGTTCTTGCCGTCCAGCATGTCCTGGTAGCCCTCGTTGATCTGCTCGAGGCTGTAGGTGTTGGAGATCATGTCCTGCAGGTTGAGCTGACCCGACTTGTACAGGTCGAGCAGCATCGGGATCTCGTGACGCGGGTTGGCGCCACCGAAGACGTTGCCCTTGAGCGTCTTCTGCAGCATCGCGAAGAGGAAGAGATTCATCTTCACGTCCATGTCGGACATGTTGCCCATCGAGGTCACGACGCAGGTGCCGGCCTTGGCGGTCAGGGTCAGCGCCGGATCCACCATCGCGCCGTCCATTTCGCCCATGGTGAGGATGACCTTGTGGCACATCTTGCCCCAGGTCAGCTCCATGACCGGAACGATGGCCTCCTCGAGGCTCGCGTAGGCGTGCGTGGCACCGAACTTGAGGGCCTGCTCGCGCTTGAACGGGACCGGGTCGATGGCAATGACGTGGCGCGCGCCCGAGACCACCGCGCCCTGCAGCGCGGCCATGCCGACGCCGCCGACGCCGACGATCGCGACGGAGTCGCCGGGGCGAACCTGCGCGACGTTGGTCGCCGAGCCCCAACCCGTCGTCGTGCCGCAGCCGACGAGCGCGGCGACCTCGAACGGGATGTGCTCGTCGATCTTGACCGCGGAGTACTCGTGCACGGTCATGTAGGGAGAGAACGTGCCGAGCAGCGACATCGGGATGACGTTCTGACCGCGGGCCTGGATGCGGAACGAGCCGTCGGAGATGGACTGTCCGGACAGCAGGCCCATGCCGAGGTCGCAGAGGTTCTGGTGTCCCTGCGTACAGGGGTCACAGGCGCCACAGGCCGGAATGAAGGACAGCACGACATGGTCGCCCTCCTTCAGCCGCTTCACGTTCGGGCCGACCTTGGTGACGACGCCCGAACCCTCGTGCCCACCCAGCGCCGGGAACGACGGCATCGGGGTGGCACCGGTGACGATGTGATAGTCGGAGTGGCACATACCGGCCGCCTCCATGCGGATCTGGACTTCGCCCTCGCGGGGATCACCCAGCTCGATCTCCTCGACCGACCACGGCTCGTTGAGACCCCACAACAGCGCGCCTTTTGTCTTCATTTCGTTCCGGCCTTTCGTCCGCGTCCGCTATATGTGATCGAGGTGACGGTGATCACAGCGGACACGATATCCTGAAACTCGGCAAATTGGAACACGTTCTAGAAGGATTTCGTGCCATGCTCTAACGAAGTTCGAAAAGACCAGTACAAAGGGTGTTCCGGCGACGACACGCGGGACTCCCACATCTGCCCCGAGCGCCGATCCTAGCCCCGAACTGGACGGGCGTCCGTTAGCCTCGGACGTCGCGGAGGTGATGGATCGGGTCGTGCACGAAATAGCGCGCGAGCGAGTCCACCGTGAACGCGGATCCGTCGCTGCGCAGCCCACGTCGGCCCCGCTCCGCCGGCGACACCGCCGCGAACGCGTCCGCCACGGCGGTCGCGGCCGCACCGAGCTCGGCCGCGACCCTCGCCGGGTCCTGTTCGCCGTAGCGCTCGGCGACGGCGGTCTCGTCCTGATCCCAGTTCGCGAAGTGCGGGTCGTCCTGCGCGAGCATCAGCTCCAGGCGTTGCAGGAAGATCCTGAAGACGTCCCGCACGTGCGCGGCGTACTCCAACGCCGACCAGGTGTGCTCGTCCGGCCGCACGGCCACGTCCGGCCGCGCCAGCACCGCGGGCCAGGCCGCCGCATTCGCGCGAACCAGGCCGGGAATGTCCTCGTACTCGACAGCACCGGCATCGAATCCACAGTCGGCGCATGGACGCTCGAGAACCCAGGTCCAGTTCTTGGTGTCGGGCGGGATCGTCATGGGTCCAGGCTAGTGATCGCTCCCCTGGTCCGCGCGACCGAGACTGATATCGAGAGCGCGCGCCTCGTGCGCATGTCCGACCCACTCGTAGCCGACGACCGTCACCACCGGCGCCATCATCACCACGATCAGGCACCACGCCATCGAGACCCCGTGCGCGGCAATGACGACCGCGAGAACCAGGGTCGCCCCTGTGCCCACGAGGAGGATCAGGTGGAACGGATCGGGCACCCGCACGAGGTAGGCGTAGAGCAGGTAGATGGACCCGATGAACACGGAGACGGGTATCGCCACGGTGAGCACCGTGGCCACGGCACCGACGTGCGCGACGTGCTCGATGTAGTAGGCCGCGACGTGCAGACCCGCCCCGACCGCCGCGAGCGACGCGAAGATCACGATGTGGCCGTAACCCCAGACGAAGCAACGGTTTCGGTACACCTCGAGCACCTCGGCCGACGGGAGCATGTAGTAGACCCACCACAGCCCGAAGGTGAGCCCGATCCCGGCGACCGCGACCAGCACCGCATCCAGCGACCACCCCTGCCTGCCCACGACGGCCGAGAGCGACGCCACCGTGCCGATCACGCCCTCCCCCAGCGTGATGATGACCAGCAGCCCGTGGCGCTCGACGATGTGATGCACGTGCCACGGCGTCCCGCCCTTGTTCCGCTCGGCAATAACCGGTCCACTGAGCTCGAGCAGCATGAGCACCGCGGCGACCGCGAACACCTGCTCGAGGGTGAGCGGGGCGATCACCACCGCCACCCAGCCGACCTGGGCGATGACGAGCGTCACGGCGTAGGTCAGCGCCGCGGGGCGGTGCGTCGGATCGTGCTTGGCAGCCCGCAACCACTGGAAGACCATGGCCACGCGCATCACGATGTACCCGGAGACCATCACGGAGTTGTCGAGCTCGACCCCGCGGTCGATGGAGGCGAACATCTGCGGCAGACCGAGCGCGAGGATCACCACCCCGACCATCTGCACCATGGTGGTGACCCGGTAGATCCAGTCATCGGTGTCGTAGGCGGACGCGAACCAGGAGAAGTTGATCCAGGCCCAGATGATCGCGAACATCGCGAACCCGAACCCGGCGAGGCCGCTCCCGAGATGGCCCTCCGCGACGACGTGTGCGAACTGCTCCCCGGCGACGCCGAACGCCACGACGAACGTCAGGTCGAAGAGCAGTTCGAGCGGGGTCGCGGACCGGTGCGCCTCGTCCGGGTCGCGACCGACCATCCGCTGCACGCGGTGTGCGTAGTAGCGGGCGGTCCCCGCCGGCTGCTGGTCTGCGCTCATGGTCGGGCTCCCCTGCCAGGGTCCGCGAACGATCGATGCGGTGAAACCTACCGGCACTGCTGACGCGAGGGGTGGCATCTCGAGTGGGGCGGGCGGGGCTCGAACCCGCGACCAATGGATTATGAGTCCACGGCTCTAACCGACTGAGCTACCGCCCCATGGGCCACATCATGAACATCAGTGGCCCGCCGAAATGCTACCGGCCCCGCTCACCCCATTGTCCGCCGAGGGTGTCGGAGGGCGACGGCCTCGGCTGCATCCGCCGCCGAACGCAAGAGGACCCCGTCACACGATGTGTGACGGGGTCCTCCCGGATGCTCCCCCGGCTGGACTCGAACCAGCAACCGTCCGATTAACAGTCGGAAGCTCTGCCAATTGAGCTACAGGGGATTATTCCGTCAGCCGTTCGTTTCCGTTTGGCTGCGGACAGACTTTAACCCATCCACCCACCCAGGTACCAAATCGCCTGCCCGGAGGCCCATCAGGCAGACTGTGGAGAGGCTGGTCGGAGGAGGAAAGCAGGGATGATGCGCTTGTTGATCGCTGTCGGCGTCGGGTACGTGCTGGGGACCAAGGCGGGCAGGTCGCGCTACGAACAGATCAGCAAGGCCGCCAAGGCCGTGGCGGCCAGCCCCGCCACCAAGAAGGTCATCGACGTGGGCAGGCAGAAGCTCTCCGACAGCCTGAACACGCAGCCCCGACTCGAGCCGCTCGAGGCCATCGACGCGGACACCACGATCTACGTCCCGCGCGACCGCAAGTAGGGGCTGGCCCCGCTATAGGTCGTCGGAGCTGTCCCCGACGGCCTGCTCGAGCAGGCTGCGCCGGTACTGCTCGAGCGCGACCAGGTCGCCGAACAGGGACATGTACTCGTCGGGCTGGTCGGCCTGCGACATCCGCTGCAGCTTCGACTTGAGGTCGGCCACCTGATTGCCCACCCACACCTCTTGCAGCCGGGCCAGCACCCGCGGGATGTAGGCAGGCACGTCCGAGGCCCGCATCGGGTCAACGGCCAGCTCGGTGACCAGCGACTGCAGCGGCTCGGCCCGCTTACCGACCGCGTCCATCCACTCGGCACCGCCGAGCCCCGCACCGGTCCCGCCTGCCTCCGCGATCGCGTCGCGCACCAGCGCGTACGCGGGATGGGTGAACGATTCGGACGGCAGCGAGTCGAACACCGAGCCGGCGATCGCCGGGTACTGCAGGGCCGACTTGAGCGCCTCCCGCTGCGGCCACAAGGTCGGGTCCGTCGGGTTCGGCCGGGCGGGACCCGCGGGCGCCTCTCCGGTGCCCTGCTCCGGCACCCGGCTCCGCTCCTGCCGCTGCGGCCCGCGGCCCGACCTCGGTGAGTTCCTGCGCGCCTCCTCGCGGACCCGCTTGATCACCGTCGGGATGTCGTCCCAGCCGATCCAACCGGCGAGCTGACGGGCATAGTCCTCACGCAGCGCCTCGTCCTTGATCCGGGCGACCACCGGCACCGTCCGGCGCAGCGCCTCGACCCGGCCCTCACCGGTGTCGAGGTCGTGCTCGGCGAGCAGGGATCGGATCACGAACTTGAACATCGGGATGCGCCGGGCGACCAGGTCGCGCACCGCGGCGTCCCCCGCCGACTGGCGCAGTTCGCACGGGTCCATCCCGTCCGGCGCCACCGCGACGTAGGTCTGCCCCGCTATCTTCTGGTCGCCCTCGAACGCCTTGAGGGCCGCCGCCTGACCCGCGGCGTCGCCGTCGAAGGTGTAGATCACCTCGCCGCGGAAGTAGCTGTCGTCCATCAGGAGCCGGCGCAGCATCGCCAGGTGGTCCTCGCCGAATGCGGTGCCGCAGGCGGCGACCGCGGTCTTCACCCCGGCCAGGTGCATGGCCATCACGTCCGTGTAGCCCTCGACGACCACCGCCTGGTGACCCTTCGCGATGTCCCGCTTGGCCAGGTCGAGACCGAACAGCACCTGAGACTTCTTGTACAGCATGGTCTCTGGCGTGTTGATGTACTTGCCCGGCATGGTGTCGTCGTCGAACAACTTGCGGGCGCCGAAGCCGATGACGTCGCCGCCGAGGTTGCGGATCGGCCAGACCAGCCGACGCCGGAACCGGTCGATCGGGGTGCCGCGCTTGCCGGGCGTGGCCAGGCCGGCGTCGATGATCTCGTTCGCCTCGAACCCCTTGACCATCAGGTGCTTGGTCAGGGTGTCCCAGCCGTCCGGCGCGTAGCCGCAGCCGAAGGTGATCGCGGCCTGGCCGTCGAAGTTGCGCTCGGTGAGGTAGTCGCGGGCGGTCTGGGCGTCCGGTTCCCGCAACCGCGCCGCGTAGAACTCCTGGGCGGCCGCGTTGGCCGCCACCAGCCGCGCCCTGGTGCCGCGGTCGCGCTGCACGGAGGGGCCGCCGCCCTCGTAGGAGATCGTGTAGTTGAGCCGGTCGGCGAGCTGCTCGACGGCCTCCACGAAGGAAATGTGCTCGATCTTCTGCATGAACGAGTACACGTCGCCGCCCTCGCCACAGCCGAAGCAGTGGTAGGTCCCATGGTTGGGGCGGGCGTGGAAGGAGGGCGACTTCTCGTCGTGGAACGGGCACAGGCCCTTCATCGAGTCGCCGCCGCTGCGCTTGAGCGCGACGTACTCCCCCACGATGTCTTCGATATGAGTCCGGTCGCGGATGGCCGCGATGTCTCGTTCAGGAATTCGGCCGGCCACTCGAGCAGTGTAGGCGCTATCCCCAGCTCGCCTGAGCGCCGAGGCTCTGCTTGTCGACGCGTTCGAGCCGGCTCTCGGTGTACGAGGCGATCTGGTCGACGATCACCCTGGTCCGGGCCGCGTCGTCCGCGGCGCGCTCCCAGGCGGAGAGCAGCAGCGGGTCCAGCCCGGACGGCGCCGTGCGGTGCAGCCATTCCGAGACCCGATGGATGCGGTCGCGCTGCCGGTCCTGTTTGGTGCGGTGCCCGGCGTCGGACATCACGTACCGCAGCGCGACGGTCTTGAGCAGCGCCACCTCCGCGCCGACCACCGGCGGGATCTCCAGGTCGGCGGAGTAGCGCGAGAGCGGGCGATCGCCTGCGACCCGGCGGGTCTCGGTGACGGCCGCGGTGGCGAACCGCCCGACCAGCTCGCTGGTGAGGTTCTTCAGAGCCACCGAACTGGCCAGCGTGCCGTCGAAGCTGCCGCTCGCGCCGACCACCACGGGCAGCACGGACAGCCGCCGCGCGGCCTCGACCAGGTCCTCGACGATCAGCCCGCGGAACTCCGAGGCGCCCATCTCCGCCAGGGCCCGCTGCTCGGCGGGGTCGGCGAGCGCGCGCAGGTCGATGCGGCCGGCGATCACCCCGTCCTCCACGTCGTGCACCGAGTAGGCGACATCGTCCGCCCAGTCCATCACCTGCGACTCCAGGCAGCGCCGCTGCCCGGGGGCGCCCTCGCGCACCCAGGCCAGGATCTGCGCGTCGTCGTCGTAGGCGCCGAACTTGGCGCCGGGCGACGGACGCGTCCACGGGTATTTGATCGACGCGTCGAGTGCCGCGCGGGTGAGGTTGAGCCCGACGCTGCGCCCGTCGCCATCGAGCACCTTCGGCTCCAGGCTGGTGAGGATCCGCAGGTTCTGGGCGTTGCCCTCGAATCCGCCGCACTCCGCGGCGACCTCGTCCAGCGCCTTCTCGCCGTTGTGCCCGTACGGCGGGTGGCCGATGTCGTGGGCGAGCCCCGCGAGGTCGACCAGGTCCGGGTCGCAGCCGAGGCCGTCCGCGATGCTGCGGCCGATCTGCGCGACCTCGATCGAGTGGGTGAGCCGGGTCCGCGGGGTGTCGCCGTCGCGCGGACCGACCACCTGGGTCTTGTCGGCCAGCCGACGAAGCGCCGCGCAGTGCAGCACCCGGGCCCGGTCCCGCGAGAAGTCGGTGCGCCGGGCCGAGGTGCCGGGCAGCCCGCCGCTCTTCGGCGGCTCCGCCACCCGCCGCTCCAGGTCGTGCTCGGTGTAGTCCGCCACCGGATCCGGCGCCATCACTGGCCCGCGGTGTAGGGGAAGTCCGCGGAGAAGTGGGTGAGTTGATACCAGATCAACGCCCCTGTCTCCCTTGTGATTCCGTGGGCCTGCGACTCGCGGGTGAAGACGGCGGGCCCCTGCCGGGTCGGCGCGGTCCAGGCCTCGAGCCCGGCGTCGCGGGCCATTGTCCTGGTGCGCAGCGAGTGCCACGGATCGCTGACCAGGACGGCCGAGTTCATGTCGCGCTCGCCCATCTCCCGGCTCACGCCCTCGATGCTGCGCAGGGTGTCCGCCCCCTCCTCGACGGCGATGATCCGGTCGCCGGGCACGCCGCGACCGATGAGGTAGTTCCGCCCCGAGGCGGCCTCGGTGTAGACGTCCCCCTCCTGCTTGCCGCCGACGGTGACCACGGTCGGCGCGACGCCCCTGTTGAACAGCTTCACGGCCTGCTCCAGGCGCGCCTCGAACACCGAGGACGGCGTCCCCGAGTACTGGGCCGCGCCGAGCACGACGATGGCGTCGGCCTTGGTCGGGTCGTCGATCCGGGCGACCTGCCACACGCGTGCCGCGGTGCCGCCGACCAACAGCAGGCCCATCAGCACGGCACCGGCAATGGTGCGGCGCGTCCAGCGGGCAAGGGTGCCCCCGAAACCGAGCCGGTCGGCTTCGCGCACGCGCACAACTGGTGAACTCACTCCGCAAGTCTGCCAGCCGCACGCCGCGGTGCGCCTCACGGCGCGCCAGAGCCACCGCCATCCGAGCCGATCGGCCGGAACCCGACCCTGACCCGGGAACGACGAACGCCCCCACCCGATCGTGGGGGCGTTCGTCAGGCTGCTGTCGTCAGCTGAACGACGTGAGCAGCTGAAGGAAGTTGGATCCGAGCAACGACACCATGTTGAACTGCGCCAGGATCGTTCCGATGATTTCCACTTCATCCTCCGTTTATGCGTACCTCATGGGATGTGACCTGCGCCACGGCCTCGAAAGATAGTGCCAGGCCGTTGCCGCGCATACCCGCCACATGACCGGTGCGGGTACCTGTTTCTCCCGGGAATGCCCGAACTCCGTCCCGTTCCTCGGCGACAGCGGCACGGCCCTCGGATCACAGCGCGAATTCCGCCGATGCCGATAGATTCAGTGCCATGGCACTCGCACAGTCGCACGCTCGCGGTCGACACGTCTCCCACCGCATCTCGATCGCCGCGGCAACGGCCTCAGTGCTGGCGCTGCTCGGTCTGATCTGCCTGCCCGGCGTGGCGGCCGCCGAGACGCCGTTCCGGATGCCGGGCCAGATCTCGGATCGGGTCGGCGCCCTGGACGACGCCGAGCGCGCCGACGTGCGGGCCGCACTCGACGCGCTGTTCGACGAGCAGCACGTGCAGCTCTGGGTGACCTATGTCGCGGGCTTCGACGGCATGGACGCCGGGCAATGGGCGAGCAAGACGGCGCAGCAGAGCGGGCTCGGCGACAACAGCGCGCTGCTGGCGGTGGCGACCGAGGACCGCGCCTACGCCCTCGACCTGCCGCCGAACCTGAGCAACGTCAGCACCGCCGAGATCGACAGCATCGAGCAGGACGCCATCGTTCCCGCTCTGCGACAGGATGATTGGGCCGGTGCCGCGATCGCGGCCGCGGGCGGAATCGACGACGCGATGAGCTCGTCGGGGTCCGGGTCCACCGCCAAGTACCTGCTCATCGGTGGCGGCGTCGTGGTCGTCGGGGCCGGCGGCGTGGTGCTGTACTCCCGCCGGAAGAAGGGTGAGCGGATCCGACAGGGCATCGAGGCGGCCAAGGACGTCGACTGGACGAACCCGACCGCCATCGCGGCCCTGCCGATCGAGACCCTCGATGCCAGGGCCAAGGAGGTGCTCGTGGAGACGGACAACGCGATCCGTACCAGCGAGGAGGAGCTGAACCTGGCCCGCGGCGAGTTCGGCGATCAGGCGACCGCGCCGTTCATCGCCGCCTACGACACCGCGAAGACCACCCTCGCCTCGGCGTTCACCCTCCGCCAGCGCCTGGACGACGACCTCCCCGAAACCCCGGATCAGAAGCGGGACATGCTGATCCAGCTGATCTCGACCTGCAGCCGGGCCGATAAGGAGCTCAATTCGCGGGTGACGGAGTTCGACGGGATGCGCGACCTGCTCCTCGACGCGCCCGCCCGTCTCGACGCCCTCACCCAGGACGTCGTGGAGCTGACCGTCCGGGTCCCGCAGTCGGAGACCACACTCGCCGGGCTGCAGAACGAGTTCCCGGCGCCCGCGCTCGCATCTGTGTCGGGGAATGTCGCGATGGCGCAGCAGCAGCTGACGTTCGCCGACCAGAACATCACCGCGGGCCGCGAGGCCGCCGCGCTGCCCGCGGGTAAGCAGGGTCCCGCCGTCGTCGCGATCCGGGCCGCGGAGGGTGCGATCGCGCAGGTCCGGGAGCTGCTCGACGGCGTCGACCACGCCGCGGACAACATCCGCACCGCCATCGCCACCCTGCCCGCGGTCCTCGACGACGCCCACAAGGACATCGCGGCCGCGGCCGCGTTGGCCCAGCACGGCGGCCAGCCCCTCGCCTCGGCCAAGGCCGCGACCGAGTCTGCGCTGGCGCAGGCCGAGGCCCTCAAGGACAGCGACCCACTCGGGGCGTTCACCGCGATCGTCAAGGCGGACAACGAACTCGACACCGTCCTGGCCACCGCAATGGACGCCAAGGAGCAGACCGAGCGGGCCGCGCAGCGCCTCGCCCAGGACCTCACGGTCGCCCAGTCGCAGATCACCGCGGCCAAGGACTACGTCACCACCCGCCGCGGGGCCGTCGGCGCGGAGGCCCGCACCCGGCTCTCGGAGGCGGAACGCCATTTCGACGCCGCCCGCCAGCTCAGTCAGTCCGACCCGGCGAAGGCGCTGCAGCACGCGAAGGCCGCGGGCGACCTCGGGGCCCGGGCACTGCGACTCGCGCAGGGCGACGTGCAGACCTGGGAGGCGAGCAGGCAGCCGCGGAACTCCGGGAGCAACGCCGGCGCGATCCTCGGCGGCATCCTGATCGAGTCGATGATGCGCGGCGGGATGAGCGGCGGCTGGGGCAACCGCGGCGGCGGAGGCGGTGGCGGCGGCCGCGGCCCCGGCTCGTTCGGCGGTCCGAGCAGCTCCGGACGGATCAGTCGCAGCGGGCGGTTCTAGGCCGCGGTCAGGCGGTCACCTCGATCACGTCGAGCGCCCGCTCGATCGCGTCGGCGAGGGTGCTGCGCTCGTCGTCGGCCCACATGAACAGCCCGGCTACCAGCGCGGCCAGCACGGATGACGCGGCAACGCGGGCCACGTCGCCGGTCGCGCCGTCGGCGACGAGCTGATCGATGATGGCGCGCTCGGTGTTTCCCGTCGAGCGCCACACGTCCCCACGGAGGGAGGGCGTGCTCGCTGCGATGCGAATTCGGCGCCGGATCATCGGCGCATCGGGTTCGGGCAGCGTCCGCCAGGCCGCACGGATGCCGCGTGCCGCCCGGGTGAACGGGGGCAGGTCGCGGGGCTGTCCCGCGATCGCCGCCGTCAACACGGGGTCGTATCGATCGTCGAGCACGAGATTCTCCTTCGCAGGAAGATGGCTAGGCGAGCCCGAGCGAGCGCGCGAGGGTCGGCCACGCCTTGGGCAGCTGGTTCTCCCAGTAGATCCAGGCGTGGGTTCCGCTCGGTTCGTAGTCGAACGTCGCCGGGATGTTCAGATCCTGCAGTCGGGACTGGAGCCCGCGGGTGCAGGCGTTCGCGGCCGCCTCGATGGATCCACCGACGAACACTCTGTCGTTGTAGTCGGCCAGGTCGGGCGTCTCGTACCTGCCGGGCAAACCCGATGCCACCGAGACGTAGATGTCCTTGCCGCGCAGGGCTTCCGCGTTGCGCAGTGAATCGTGCGCGGCCCATTCCGGCCCGGCGAAATCGCCCCAGACATTCGCCGGGTCGCCGCCCCTCGACGACACCGTCGCCAGCACTCTCATACGCCCCAGGTCATCGGTCGTCGAGTAACAGCCGCTGAACACCGCGACGCCGCGGTACATCTCGGGGTGCCGGTGGGCGAGCATCATCGCCCCCTGCGCCCCCATGGAGGCGCCCATCAGCGACTTGACGCCGTTGGTCTTCAGGCGGGCATCCATCAGTGGAGGCAGTTCCCCGGTGATGAACGTTTCCCACCGGTGCAGGCCGACGCCAGGGTCGATCCGGTCCCAGTCGGTGTACATGCCGGACACACCGCCGTTGACCATCACGACGTTGACGTTCTTGTCCGCGAAGAACTTCGGCACGCCGCCCATGGTCACCCACCCGCTGGTGTCCTCCCCCGCGTCGACCCCTTCGAGCGCGTAGATCGAGGGCCGCGGCACCGAGTTGTCCCGCGGCAGCGCGACCTCCACGCCGACCGTGCGTCGCAACGCTGGCGAGGCCACCGTGAAACGGCCGAGCTGCTCGGACTTGCGCTCCTCACCGACGATCGCCGCGGTGGTGATGCCGTCGCGAAGTGCGGGCAACGGCGGGCGCACGTTCTGGAGCGGACCGGGGATCGTCGACCCGGAACTGACGCTGCCCCCGTCGGAACTGGCCCCGCCACTACCACTTGCCAGGCTTCCGCTCGCGCTGCCCGAGCTTCCCGCGTCCGGTGCGGCCAGCGCGGATGGGGCGATCGGCAGGGCGACGAGCGCAGCCAGCGAGATGGCGACGACACCGCTGGCAGCGCGAATCGAACCGATGAACATGGCAATTCCCTGGTACTCGAGGCGCCATGACGGCGCGTTCACGGATCGACGAACGCCCCCATCCGGCGGGTGAGGGCGTTCGTCGATGTGCTGTCAGGAGCCGAGTGATCCGGTACCGAGCGATCCGGTGCCGCCGGGGTTACCACCCGGGTTACCACCGCCGGAGACGTTCACGCTGGCCGCGGCCGAGGTGGACGGCTTGTTCGCGGCATCTCCGCTGTAGACGGCGGTGACGGCGTGCGCGCCATCCGCGGTGAAGGTGTGCTTGAGCGTGGCGGTGCCGTTGTTCACGGGGACGGCGTTGCCGATGTTGTTGGCGCCGTCCTTGAACTGGACGGTGCCGGTGGCGCCCGCGGGGGCGACGGTGGCGGTGAGATCGACGGCGGTGCCGGTTTTGGCGGTTGCCGGGACCTTCAGCGTGGTCGTGCTGTCCACGATGACCGGATTGGTGCTGACGGTCACGGTCGCCGGGGCCGAGGTGGACGGCTTGTTGCCGGCGTCACCGCTGTAAACAGCGGTGATGGCGTGCGCGCCATCCGCGGCGAAGGTGTGGTTGAGCGTGGCGGTGCCGTTGTTCACGGGGACGGCGTTGCCGATGTTGGTGTCGCCGTCCTTGAACTGGACGGTGCCGGTGGCGCCCACGGGCGCGACGGTAGCGGTGAGGTCGACGGCGGTGCCGGTCTTGGCGGTGGCCGGGACGTTCACCGTGGTGGTGGTAGCGGAAACCGCCGAGCCGACGGTGATCGTGGCCAGCGCGCCCGCGCCCGCATTCAATGCCGAACCCTGCGCGTCACGAGGCGTGCAACGGGTCGGCGCCCACTGGTTGCTCCAGAAGAAAGTCGCGAGGGGCAGGAAGGTGTAGTAGTTCTCGTCGTTGTTGTAGCTACCCGCGCCACCGGCGGTGCGAACCTTCGGGGTGATGACACCGGAGGTACCGGCAACGACGGTGACGTCAACAGCGGGGAGCCGGAACCAGCTTTCCCCATTGGCGTTGTTGCTGCCGTCGAGGTTCTTCTTGACCTTCGGCGCCCGGATGCCGCCCTCGCTGTTGGTACCCGACGACTGACTATTGCCGATGACCTCGTTGTTACCCGAGAGTCGCAGGATCGGACCAGCAGCGTCGGGGCTGCCCGCAGTGTTCACCCGCAGTACGCTCGGCGCCACGTTGTCGAGGTTGATCCCGGTTCCCGGGACCACATTCGCACTGACAAAAGTGGCGTTCGCAGGGATCTCGTAGTCCACCTTGAGCCGCGAGATGTTGGTGGTCGTGGCACCGGAATCGCTATCCGGATATGAACTTCCACCCGGTTGGATGCGGTAGGTGAACGTCTCACCCGCCGTCACCGATGCCGGTGCGTCGACGGTCATCGACGTGTCGGCCACCTTGTGCACGGTGAGCATCGCGCTGGCCTGGCAGGCGTTCTTGAACGAGGTGGACGTGGGTGCCGCGGACGCGGTGCCGCCGATCAACAACAGCCCCACGGCTAACGAGGTGATCCGGAAAACAGGTACAGCCATGTGAAGTCCTCTCCGAGTAGGTGCGAGCCCGCGACTGGGGCGGCGCTGAGCAACGCAGGTTGATCAGTCCCGCCACACGTTCAAAGCCACTCGGAAACGGAGACAGGAGCGGACTGTGGCCTGCGCCACACCGTCGAAAGGTAACGGCCGGCACGCGCCGGAGATATCGGCTATGTGACGGGTGGAAGTACCTGTCTTCTCCGGCGTTACCGCTGGTTCTCGGCGATCCAGGCCACGATCTGAGTCCGGGAGGTGAACCCGAACTCGCCAGGAGGTGTTCGACTAGCCTTCGTGAGCGGGAGCACCTGGTCGTCGGTCATGCGGTGTTGGGCGGAGCAGGACGACAGTCGGTTCGGGAACACGAAACGCCCCTGTTCTCCCGAGTAGTACAGGGGCGCGTCGGGGGTGGTCCGTTACCGCATGGGTATTACAGGCCTATGCGAAGGGGCAACCCTTGTCGGCGGTGACCTCGGTCTCCATCGAGCCGGAATCGGCTGACCCCAACGCGGGCATCAACATGCTGATCAGGTCCTGCAGGATGTTCATTCTTCCTCTTTCTCGGGAGTTCGGCCAATTCGGCCGCGGGCCAGCATGATTCGCACAAGCCTGCCGCGTGGAGGAACCGAGCACCCCGAAACAGACTTGTAACACCGGAGCCGTGCCCTCATAGCTCTAGGTGTTGAACGCTCCGCTGCTAGGGTCAAACTGACACTGTGAACGGTCACCGTAGTTGTCATTTCGCCGGTGAAATTGTGGTCATCGAAGCTGGCATTTGTTCGGTCGCCGGTGTCGCAGATCGACTCGCACGCCACGACCAGCGAGAGCCGTCCCAGTTTCAGCTCGGAACACGACCAGCCTGCCCGCGCCGAGGACGAACCCGTACACGGCACTGACCAATACCTGCCACGCGGTCTCATCGAGCGACTGTCCGAAGAAGAAGTTGCCGACGTGCCACAGGCCGAAGATCAGGGCACGGTGAGCACGCTTCGCCACTTGCCGGACGGGGCGGCCAGGCCTAGAGGGATCCCCCTGGATGCCAACTCTTCCGACACCCCGACCGCGAGCAGGCCCGCTCGGCCGAGGCCACTGCCGCTACCCGCCCGGGCGCCGATCAGCCCGAGGTCCCAGGCGGCCGCGAGAACAACGGATCCGGCGAGCGCATCTGTCACCAGCACCCGAGATGCGGGAACCACTCCGGCTGCGTGGCTCCCGATCTTCGTGAACGGTGGCACCGGGAGATGAGCGGTGTCGTACTGAGCATTTCCGAAAAGCAGGTATCTGCCCCGGCCATATGGCGGATATGCCCGGCGCCGGTCCGGCGCTAGCTTACGAAGCCGTGGCATAGGTCACACCCCGATTGGATGCACACGACCGGAGGGAGAACCGGGATCGATTGGCACGATCTCGTCGGTGCATTACCTCGCTCAGTTCCCGGACCCAACTCGTTCAGTTGCTCAGGTCGCTTTCTGGCAGCTGCAGGTCCGCTGGTTGGCGACCGTAGGTTCTCGCCCTCCGGTTGCCGAGCTGGTTGGAACGTGTAGCAAATCCCTTCCAGCCTGCGGGGCACGGGTTCCGCAGCCAGGCTTTACCCCTACTCAAAGAGGACACGATGTCGGCAACGACCTTCTTGATGCTCGGAATCAAGTCGGACGGTCGTCCAGATCCGTCCTTGAAAGGAAAAACGTGATTCAGAGCAACTCCCGTCGCGTGATGGCTGGTGTGAGCGCGTTCGCGGTGGCGGCCGGGTTCGCGGTCACCGCAGGCGCCGGAATGGCAAGTGCGGCGCCGGGTTCGGTCAACTGGTACGACGGCGGCAGCACCTTCACCCGCACGATCAGCAACGTGACGCCCGCCGAGGACGAGATCATCTCGGTGTCGACCACGTTCGGCCGCGTCCCCAACGCCGAGACCGGCAACGAGACCATCCAAGAGATGACCGACGTCCACCCGGCCTGCCTGACCTTCATGGACCTGAAGGTCGACGGGGTCCCGACGGCGCTCACCAACTCGGATCCGACATCCGCGAGGGTCGTCGGCAGCTGGCTTGTGACCACCGGCTCGCCGGGACACACCATGGAGTACTCATACAAGGTCGGCGCCAATTGTGACCGCAATGTCGCGTTGAACACCTACATGCACTACTCGGGATCTCTCGGCGCGGGCAACTACCCGGACAAGGGCCCGTCCATCTCGGTGACCAAGAACGTCTCGACCACCGTGCTGGGCGCGGTGTCGGCGGGTGTGAAGGTGGGCCAGTCGGTTCCACTGAGCGCGACGGTCACCGGCGGCGCCGACGGCAACATCGTCGAGTTCTTCGACGGCACGACGAACATCGGCCAGGGTCCGCTCGCCGCCGGAGCGGCGACGCTCGCGTGGACGCCCACAACCACGGGTGATCACAGCCTGACGGCGAAGTTCCTGGGTACGGCGAAGGCCAACGAGTCGGTCTCGGCCGCGCAGAACGTGCCGGTGTCCCTTGCGGACGTCGTCACGACGACGTCGGTGACGGGTCCGGCGACTGCGGTCGAGGGCACGGATGTCGTTCTGGGCGTGCAGGTCTCCCCGCTTCCGAGCGGTGGCACGGTGCAGTTCAAGGACGGCGCCGCCGATCTCGGTGCCCCGGTCACCCTCGATGCCGAGGGTAAGGCTTCGATCACGCGGCAGTTCGCGACAACGGGTGCGCACAACATCACCGCGGTGTACGCCGGTGCCGGTGAGTTCCTCACCTCCACCTCGGGTGCCCACACCATCAACATCACGGCGCCCGATGTCGTCACGTCGACGGTACTGACCGTGCCCGCCACTGCGACGAAGGGTGCGGCGGTGAACCTGGTCGCGACTGTCTCCCCGACTCCGGCCGGTGGAACTGTCCAGTTCATGGACGGCATCACGCCGATCGGTGCGCCGGTCACCCTCGATGCCGAGGGCAAGGCGACCCTTTCGCACGCCTTCCCGACCACCGGTGACCACCACATCACTGCGGTCTACAGCGGCGCCCCGGGTCACCTGGGCTCGACCGCACAGGTCCGCACGGCAACCGTCACCGACGCCGGCACCGGCGGCAACCCCGGCAACGCAAGTGGTTCGTTGGGGAATCTGTTCGGGTCCTGAAACCAGCTGTAGTTTCCAGGCAGGTTCCGACCAGCGTGGGATGACGAAATAGGCGAGGACCTCCGGTATCGGTGTGCGCACCCACCGATACCGCGAGGTCCTCGACGCACGCCAATGCCGCGGAACCAGCCACGGCTTGAACCCAACCCAAAACGGTCACCGTAGTTGTCATTTCGCGCCGCTCTGACCTGCAACTGGCGTGGCGACAAAAGGGTGAAATCGTGGTCATCGAAGCTGGCATTTGTTCGGTCGCCGGTGTGGCAGATCGACTCGGACGTCTTGATGAGCATTTCTGAAAAGCAGGTATCTGCCCCGGTCATGTGGCGGATATGCCCGGCGCCGGTCCGGCGCTAGCTTACGAAGTCGTGGCATAGGTCACACCCCCATTGGATGCACATGACCGGAGGGAGAACCGGGATCGATTGGCACGATCTCGTCGGTGCATTACCTCGCTCAGTTCCCGGACCCAACTCGTCAGTTGTTCAGGTCGCTTTCTGACGGCTGCAGGTCCACTGTTTGGCGACCGTAGGTTCTCGTCCTCCGGTTGCCGAGCTGGTTGGAACGTTGAGCGAATCCCTTACAGCCTGCGGTGCACGGGTTCCGCAGCCAGGCTCTACCCCCACTCAAAGAGGACACGATGTCTGCGACGACCTTCTTGATACCCGGAATCAAGTCGGAGGGTCGTCCAGATCCGTCCTTGAAAGGAAATACAGTGATTCAGAGCAACTCCCGTCGCGTGATCGGTGGTGTGAGTGCGTTCGCGGTGGCGGCCGGGTTCGCGGTCACCGCAGGCGCCGGAATGGCAAGTGCGGCGCCGGGTTCGGTCAACTGGTGGGACGGCGGCAGCACCTTCACCCGCACGATCAGCAACGTGACGCCCGCCGAGGGTGAGATCATCTCGGTGTCGACCACGTTCGGCCGCGTCCCCAACGCCGAGACCGGCGACGAGACCATCCAAGAGGTGACGGACGTCCACCCGGCCTGCCTGACCTTCGTGGACCTGAAGGTCGACGGGGTCCCGACGGCGCTCACCAGCTCGGATCCGACATCTGCGAAGGTCGTCGGCAGTTGGCTTGTGACCGCGGGCTCGCCGGGGCGCACCATGGTGTTCTCGTACAAGGTCGGCGCCAACTGTGACCGAGATGTCGCGTTGAATACCTCCATGAAGTACTCGGGATCGCTCGGCGCGGGCAACTACCCGGACAAGGGCCCATCCATCTCGGTGGCCAAGAGCGCAAGTGGCTCGTTGGGGAATCTGTTCGGGTCCTGAAACCAGGTAGTTCCCAAGCAGGTTCCGACCAGCGTGGCGTGAAAAAGACAGGCGAGGACCTCCGGTATCGGTGTACGTACACACCGACCACCGCGAGGTCCTCGCTGCACGCCAATCCGTCCGGATCCCACGTGGCTCTTTGCCCCGGTCACGAGACACCAACCCACATGAACTGATTGACACAAGTTTCGCCCGGATACTCATGATTTCGTATGTGAATCAGGTCTGAATTCGGTACATATGCGACATTTACGACCCATTCTTCGGTGTGGTGACAGGCCCGCGTGACACCGTCGATACGCAACCCGGTCAGTCGTCCTGCGCTGTGGCGCCGATCATCTAAGGTTGGGCCGTCATTTGCGCGCAACGCCATGACGCACAAGCCCAATACCGCAGGAGCGCAGAACTATTCGTTCATCACACAGGGTCCTACGTACCGCATTGATCTCGGCGATCGTCGTCGGGGCGGCGTTGGCGGGGCCCACCACAGCCTCGGCCCAGGAGTCCGCAGAGGCCTTCGGTTCGAGCTCGTCCTCGTGCAGCTTCATCCAGCAGCTGGGCTCGCTCTTCGGTTCCTCGGACTGCGAGGCCTCCCCTCGCTCGTCGACGCCGGATCGCGCGGCCGATCAGACGGCGGATCGCGCTGCCGATCAGATGGCGGCGGACATCGCCCGGCTGACCAACGAGCACCGGAGGCGGAATGGCCTGCCCCCGTTGAAGTTCAACGCGGACATGTCCGAGGTCGCCCAGTCGTGGAGCGGACGGCTGGCCAAGGCCGGGACGTTGTCGCACAACCCGGCCTACAGCAAGGAGATCCCGCAGGGCTGGCGAGTTGCGTCGGAGAACGTGCTCCAGAACTGGAAGCAGGCGTCGGCCGACCAGCTCGTCAAGCAGTGGATCAACTCGCCGGGCCACAACGCGAACATGCTGAACCCCGACATCACCGACATCGGCGTCGGCTACTACGTCGGACCGGACGGCCGGGCCTGGGCCACCCAGAACTTCGCCAGGTACTGAGCGAGTACGGGCGGTCTCCTCAACCGACGAGGAGCCGTCACCAGCCCAGGGCCACCCGGATCAGGCCTGCCGATCCAGCCGGTTCTCAGCTATCCAGGCCACGATCTGGGTTCGCGAGGTGAACCCGAGCTTGGCCAGGATGTGTTCGACGTGGCCCTGGGCTGTGCGGGGCGAGATCACCAGCATCGAGGCGATCACCTTGTTGGTGTGGCCTGCTGCGACCAAGCGTGCCACCTCGGATTCGCGTGGGGTCAACACGGATGCGACCGGTGTCGTCCTGGGCTTGTCGGTGTGGGAGTCCCCGAGCGAGTACGCGATGGAGTCGTCGAGGCTCATGGCGGCGCCGGCCCGAGATGCTTCGCCGTAGGCGCGGTCCCCGAGCGCGTCACGGGTCAGTTGCACGCACTCGTCGTGGTTCCCGAGCATGTACGGGAGGGTCACAGAGAACCTTCCCACCGTCTGTGCGAGTGTCTCCGCGGCACCCATCAGGACCGCTGCACGCGTCGGCTCGCCTCCGCGGATCTCGATCCAGGCCAACGACTCCAGGCACCATCCCGTCATGACTGGATCCTTGAGCTGCCGGAGCAGCCGCAACGCCTGTTCCAACAGAGTGGCGGCCCGATCGGTCTCCCCCGCCTGCAGCGTGGTCACCGCGAGAGCCCACGACGAGTACGCGCGGAAGGAGAACTCACCTCGCGGGGTGGTGATCGCGAGGATCTGCTCGTGACACTCGGCGGCCGCCTCCTGGTCCCCCGACAGTCCGGTCGCTATTGCCAGGCCGAGGAGTCCGCCCGTCACCAGGGCGATCCGGAGCCCAGTTCCCGTCAGGTTGGCCTCGGCCGCATATGCACTGGCGAGTGCGGTCTGGAACGGTTCGACCGCCGCGGTGAGGTCTCCACTGAACACGGCCAGATACCCGCTCGCATAGTTCGCCATCTCGAGCGACTCCGCGTCGCCGCGCTGCTCCGCGAGCGCTCGACACCGCGCCGCCCTCGCCGCGGCGTCGTCGAGTTGCCCTTGCATTCCCGCGAACACGCAGTCGCCGTACAGCGTCAACGTGCGTTCCACGGCCTGCGCATCGTCGGAGCTCGCCAGGGCGCGGCCCATCCAATGCCTTGCCTCGGCCAACAGGCCCCGGTACGACCAGAACAGCCACAGGGCATTGACGATGTGCGCGTTGACTTCCGGATCGGTGTCGAGGACCGACTCGGTGAGGCTGAACGTCAGCGCCTCCCGTAGATTCGGCCGTTCCCGATCGAGTCGTTCGATCCAATCGATCTGGCGGGCGCTGATCCACTCGTACTGTGCCTGCAGCACGAGCCGTTCGTACCAGGCGAGATGCCGCCGCTGAGCCCGGAGGTAGTCGCCGGACTCGTGCAACCTCTCCCGGCCGTACGCGCGGATCGTCTCGACCATGCCGAAACGCACTACCTCCCCGACCTGCTCGCGTACCAGGATCGATTTGTCCACGAGCGAGCCGACCGCGTCGAGAAAATCGTCAGCGACCAGACCCTCGGGACACACCCCCTCGGCCGCATCCAGCTCGAAACCGCCCACGAACACCGACAGCCACGCCCACACCTGCTGCTCTCGCGCGGTGCACAGCTCGTAGCTCCAGTCCACACATGACCGCAACGTCTGTAGCCGGGTCGGTGCCACCCGAGAACCGACCGTCAGCAGCCGGTACCGGTCGTTCAGGCGTTCCATGATCTGTGCGACTGACATCGCCCGGATCCGCACCGCCGCAAGCTCGATCGCCAACGGGAGCCCGTCCACCCTGCCGCAAATCCCTGCCACCGCAGCACAATTGGCCTCGGTGAGCGCGAAATCGGCAAGAGCCGCGGTGGCGCGTGCGACGAACAGCGCCACCGACTCGTACTGGGGCATCGCCTCGAGCGGCGGGGTCTGCGTCGCGTCAGGAACGGTCAACGGCGGCACCCGCGATACCAGCTCCCCGTCCACCCCGAGAAGCTCGCGGCTGGTCGCCAGGATCCGCAGGTCCGGACACGATCGCAACAGTGTCTGTGCCATTTCCGCTACGGCACCGAGCAGGTGCTCACAGTTGTCCAGCACCAACAAGGTCTGCCGGGTGGCGAGGTGATCGATCAGCCGGTCAGAGACCGAACGTCCCGGCTGATCGGGCAGCCCGAGGGCGGCGGCAACGGTCTCCGCCAACAAGGCGGAATCGTGCAGCTCGCCGAGCGCGACAAACCAGACCCCGTCGGCGAACGACCGCCGCGACTCCGCGGCGACCCGCACCGCCAGCCTGGTCTTGCCGACCCCGCCGATGCCGGTCAACGTGACAAGCCGCGACGTCGCCAGCAACCGCCTCGCCTCGGCTATCTCGTGACGCCGACCGACGAAGCTGGTCAACTCGGCCGGCACGTTTCCTGGCTTGTCCTTCACGGAGGTCGTCATCGAACGTCCTGTCGTTTCGCCGGGGTCGTGTGACAGAAAACTACCCCTGGCAGGCGGGGACAGGGGCGTTGTGCCCATGTTGTTGCATTCAACACTTGCTAACACCCCGCCCAGCCGGGCTCCGACGTCGGGTGTTCATGGTCGGCTGTTCAATCCCTGCTCGACCATCCACGCCGCGACCTGGATACGGGAGGCGAAGCCGAGCTTCGCGAGGATCTGCTCGACATGTCCCTGCACCGTGCGCTGGGAGATCAGGAGCTGCGCGGCGATCGCCTTGTTGGTCAGGCCCTGAGCCACGAGCTCGGCGACCTGCCGCTCGCGCTGGGTCAGCGCCGATGCCGACCCGGCAGGCTGCCGATCGTCCGCATCGGGAAGTTCGTCGAGCGCGAACGCGATCGCCTCCTCCGGGCTCCACCGCGCGCCTTCCCGGACGGCTCCCTCGAACCCCCGCTCACCGAGGACCTGACGGGTCTGCAGCTCGCATTCCGCGTGGTGCACCTGCAGCGTGCGGGCAACCACTCCGGCGCTGCCCACCCCCCGCCACATCGTCTCCACCGCGCCCAGCAGCAGCGCGGCACGTCGGGGGCGATTCTCCGCACAGGCGATCCACGCCAGCGTCTCCACACACATCGCGGCGGCGAGCATGTCGTCCGCCGATCGGGACAGCCGCAGCCCCTGTTCGAGAAGGCCGGCGGCGCGCGGTGGATCGGCCTCCCACAGCGCGAGCCCGAGGGCGCACGCCGCGTATGCCCGGTAGACGAACTCGCCGGTTCGTTCGCTGATGGCAAGGGCGTCTTCTTGGTAACTCATGGCCCTGGCCGCGTCGCCGAGCAGTCCGGACGCCAAGGTGAGTCCGAGCAATGTCGAGATCTGCCTGAGGTTGTTCCCCTGGTCCGCGAACGCCGCGAGAGCCTTCTCCCAGCCGGCGAGCGCGCCCGGCAGATCCCCGGCGAAGGCGGCGAGATACGCGCTCGCGTGGATGACCGCTACGCGCATCGTGTCGTCGTCCAGGCGCTCCGCGAGGTCGTGTCCCGCCGCCGCCAACGCGGCAGCCGACGCGAAGTCGCCCTGGTAGCCGGCGAGCAAACTGTTGGCGCACAACGCTTTCACCCTGTCGACGGACGGTTCGTCCCCGTGCAGCTCGAGCGCGCAGTCGAGCCAGTATCTGCCCTCGCGGAGGAGACCACGGGAGAGCCAGAACGGGAAGAGGGCCACTGAGATCTGCAGGCCCGTGTCGGCCTCGTCCGGCTCGCTCATGCAGAAGTGCAGCGCCTCACGCAGGTTCGTCTGCTCGCGTCCCAGTCGGGCCATGAGCTCGACTTGGCGGGGACCGATCCACTCGAATCTCGTCGTCGAGACCAGATCCCGGTGCCAGCTCAGGTGCCGTCGACGGAGGACCGCGATGTCATCCGGACCGAGCAACTCCTCGCGGCCGTATTCGCGCAGTGTCTCGAGCATCCGGTAGCGCGCCACCGCCCCCGCGCCCTCGCAGATCAGGATCGACTTGTCGACGAGCGAGGCCAGCACGTCGAGCACCTCGTCCACCGGCCGATCGCCCGCGCAGATCCCCTCCGCCGCATCGAGTTCGAACCCGCCGGAGAAGATCGTCAACCGACCCCACAGCTCGCGTTCCGCCTCGGTGCACAGTTCGCGGCTCCAGTCGATGGACAACCTGAGGGTTTGCTGCCGGCTCGGCGCTCCCCTGCGGCCGCCCGTGAGCAGCTGATACCGATCGGACAGCCGGTCGAGAATCTGCTCGGCCGACAGTGTCCGCAACCGGACCGCCGCCAGCTCGATCGCAAGCGGGAGCCCGTCGAGCCGGTGACAGATCTGCGCCACGGCCACTCGATTGTCCTCACTGAGGGCGAAACCGGGCACCGCGACGGCAGCGCGTTCAAGGAAAAGAGCCGCGGCCTCGTAGCGAGCAAGGTCCTGCAGCGACGGCGGCTCGTCCGGGTCCGGTACCGCGAGCGACGGGACTCGCAACACGGCTTCGCCGCCGACCGCGAGGGCCTCGCGGCTGGTCGCCAGGATCCGCAGCGCCGGACAGCGTCGCAACAGGGTCATTGCCAGGGTCGCAACCGCATCCACCACGTGTTCACAGTTGTCGATCACCAGGAGCAGTCGTCGGTCGCGCAGATGACCAGCCAACATCTCGAGCGGCGGCTCGCTCGAGATGTTCCGCGGCGCGATCGTGGCGGCCACCATGCCCGCAACGAGGGCTGGATCGCGCAGGTCGCCGAGCTCGACCAGCCACACCCCGTCCTCGAAGTCTCGTCTCGAGTCCGCGCCTACCCGCAGCGCCAGCCGCGTCTTGCCCACACCACCGATACCGGTCAATGTCAACAGCCGCGACGACGACAACAGTCGCCTCGACTCGGCCGTCTCGTTGCGGCGCCCGACAAAGCTGTTCAGTTCGAGGGGAAGGTTGCCTGCCGCCTTGCCACGGGTGATGGGCGGCATTGTCACTCCCATCTCTCCCCCGACTCAGGGCCGCGAACGATATCGACCGGAACCCGCCTCGCGCAGCGAGGCTCCGACTTGACACTTTAGAGTGAACTGTAACGCCATGGGGGCGCTTGCTGTCGCGCGGATGCGAGATGTGGTCGCAGACGGCGGGGGCCCAAAAACAGGTACCTCCCCCCGTCATCCTGCCGTGGTGCTCGACACAGCCCCCGCGAAGTATGAGATTCACCAGTTCTGCCCAGCGTGAAGTCGAGGTTCCCGATGCTCTTGCTCACACGACCGCCGCAGTCGACCCATCCGTCGCCGGAGGTGCTGATGATCCGGAACTGCGCGCACTGCGCGACGCTGCTGAGTCCGGGGAGTTCCTCGTGCGACACCTGCGGCGGCAAGGACCTGCCGAAGATCCCGTCGACGGGACTCGGGGAGATTCGAACATGGACGGTCGTCGATCGCGAGTCCCCCGACAGGTGCGGCGAGCCGATGCCATGCCTGCTCGCGGTCGTAGCGCTCGACGACGGACCTTGGATCTGCACCTGGCTCGAGGGCGAGATCGCGGTTTGCTCGGACCAGCACGTCCGCGTTCAGTTTGATCACACGGCCGCCGGGGACCGGTATCCCGTCTTCTGCGCCTGCGGAGCCGACCGCGACCAGGAGCTCCCCGCCGCATAACCCACAACCACCCAAGACCAGTACAGATTTCAACTGATCAGCACTAAGGCCGTTAACGAACCGACGCCATGATGCAGAAGTATTTCTATTAGAACATTCAAATAGCGCATTCCTGCCGAATTCACTCCGCCCCCGACAAAGTCGGCTCGGGCGGCGATTCTGTATTTTCCATTGACTCATTAACCGATCTTTCGCTCCGATCAACAACTATTCGTTGTCATTCCACTGGACAAGAGCGCCCCAGAGAACGGACAGCCTATTCCGTCATCCCGACCTGCAGGCTTGAATATTCCTACCTGACCTGCATCTATGCTGCGACTACCGCTGCGGCGGCGCCTGCCAATCGCACGCCCTCGACGCGAACACTCCGTGAACTCCCAATGAATTTGACATACCTCCGCCTTAGCCTTCCGGAGGGAACTGGACACACGCCAAACTTCTTTTCTTTTTCGCTCACATAGCGATGTGTCGGCGTGGTAGAAATTGTCGCGGCCGCAACTGCCCCCTGGTTGCGGCCGCACCAATCAGAATCAAGTTCAAGGAGAAAACAATGGCAACCTTCCTCACCGTCCTCACCGCGCTCGGGAATGCCGCCGCGGTTGGCAACCTGCTGAACTCGCTGAGCTGACGGCTCAGCTCGGGGCCGGTGCTCTCCCGAGGTGCACCGGCCCCAAATGACCGCCACACCGGCGGTCGAGAGTGGGTCGCCTCCCCCGGCACACGCGGGGCGGGCGACGAGAATGCGACGCCGGGACAGCCCTGCGTCGGGAGAGTCCGCGGTCTCCACGCGAACCTGACCGCACCAGCGAAAAGTAGGGAATACATGTCTTCGAACACAGTCCGCCGCGTCGCCGCTCTCGCGGCGGCCGCCGCGCTCCCCGCCGGCCTGATCTTGACCGGCGTCGGAGCCGGCGTCGCGAGCGCCGCCGACCCGGCTTGCGTCCAGTCCAGCCACGACACCAAGAGCGACTGGAGCACCGTGTGGGTGACCCACACGTACGACAAGTCCGTCTCGGCCGCCGAGGTCGCCGCCGGCACCAACGTCACCTACAAGATCGTCGTCGGCACCACCGGTATCGGTAACCCGTACGTCAACACCATCCGCGACTACGCGCCCGCCGGCTTCGGCGCCCCGATCTCGGTGAAGGTCACCTCTTACCACTTCGCCCAGGGGCAGGTCACCGAGGCAGTCACCCCGGAACCGAACGGTGACGGCGGGTGGCGTGTGAGCAGCACCGGCTGGTTCGTCAACTCCGGCAACCAGGTCACCGCCGAGTTCACCTATAAGGTCCCGGACAACATCGCGGCCGGCACGAAGGTCACCAGCGGCGGCATCGACGTCAGCGGCACCGTCGGCGTTGGCACCACCAAGACCGGCCTCACCTCCTGCTTCAACGTTCGAGCGAAGAACCCGGGCGAAGCCGTCCTCGGCAGCGCGGACGGCGCCGGCCTCGGCTCCTCTCAAGGCCAGATGAGCTCCACCGGATCGATCAGCGACGTCCTGGGCGACACCATCACCCGGGTCATCAACAACGGCAGCTAGATCCAAGACGCGGGTCGTCAACACCCGCCGCCAGACACCGTGTGCTCGGCGCCGCGACCGCCGCGCGCCGAGCACACGGCCCCCACACCCCAACGCTGCGACCTTGATGTCGATGTCGACGGTCGCACAGCAGCGACCGAAGGAACACCATGACATCACGAGAGACCACGCGCACCGTCGCCGCAGGCACGGCAGCGACACTGGCCATGGGCGCATTCGCGCTCCTCGGCGCAGGTAACGCGACCGCCGCCCCCGCCACCATCGAATGGGACAGCGGAAGCTCCCACTACATCCGGACCATCAGCAACACCACCCCCGCCGTCGGCGACACGATCACCGCGACAACGAAATTCCAACGGACCAGCTGGGTCGACGAGTTCATCTACAACGTCAAGGACCGGCACCACTCCTGCCTGACCTACGTCCCCGGCTCCGCCAAAATGATCGGCCAGAGTGAGTACCCCGTCGCCAACCCCGAGGTCAACGCCGACGAGGCCTACGTCCGCGCCTCCTGGGGCTCCACCGACTGGGTCGTCCGCAGCCGCCCCGGCTTCTGGGACGCCCCCACCTTCAGCGTCGCCTACAAGGTCGGCGCGAACTGCCCCCGCGGCACCGCGCTGACCACCGGCATGGACTACGGCGGATCCCTCGGCAGCGGCAACTTCGGCGACAAGGGCCCGTCGATCACCATCGGCAAGAGCAGCTCCACCACCGTCCTGGCCGCCGTCACCGGCGCCCGCGTCGGCGTGCCGAGCAACCTCACCGCCAACGTCACCGGCGGCGCAGCGGGCGACACCATCGAATTCCGCGACGGCACAACCCCGATCGGCACCGCCACCCTCGACGGCGCCGGCACCGCGACCCTCGCCTGGACCCCCACGGTCCGCGGCGGCCACACCCTCACGGCCAGCTTCCCCGACACCGCGTTCGCCACCGCGTCCCAGTCCGCACCGATCACCGTGCAGGTCGCCGAGCAGAACGCCACCTCCACCGTCGCCCTCGCACCGATCTCCGGAGCACAGGTCGGCCGCGCCTCCACCATCACCGCCACCGTCACTCCGACCGGGGCGGGCGGAACCGTCGAACTCCGTGACGGCGCAGCATCGCTCGCGACGTTGCCGGTTGGCGCCGACGGCAGGGTCACCTACCAGTGGGTGCCCGCCGCGGCAGGCTCGCACACCCTCACCGCCACCTTCTCCGGCCGTGACAACGTCACCGGCTCCAACACCACCGCATCGGTGACCGTGGCCGAGGCACCCGCCTCCAACACCGACTCGACCACCACCCTCAACCTGGTCGGCGCCGCCGCCGTCGGCAAGGCCACCACCCTGACGGCGAAGGTCAACCCCGCCAACGCCGGCGGCACAGTCACCTTCAAGGACGGCGGCACCGTCATCGGCACCGGCACGGTCGGCGCCGACGGGACCGCCACCACCGCGTGGACCCCGGCCACCGCGGGCCAGCGCACCATCACCGCCGAATACTCCGGCAAGGACACCGTCAACGCGTCCTCCGACCAGGAATCGGTGATCGTGGGACCGGGCGATGGCACCGGCGGCCCCGGAACCCCCGGCACCGGCGGCGGAACCGGCAGCCTCGGCTCGATCTTCGGCTCCTGACACCCACACCGTGAAGGGTCTGTCCCCGGCCTGGTCGGCCGGGGACAGACCCTGCGGCACCAACTGACCGCTGCGGCCTCGCTGTCGACGGTCACACTTCCATCGACCGAAGGAATCCCATGACATCACGAGAGATCACCCGCGGTATCGCCGCTGGCGCGGCGGCAACACTGACCATCGGGGCACTCGCGCTCCTCGGCGCGGGCACCGCCGGTGCTGACCCCGGATCCATCACCTGGTCCGATGGCAGCTCCCAGTTCATCCGCACCATCAGCAACACCACCCCCGCCGTCGGCGACACCATCACGGTCACAACGAAATTCCAACGGACCAGCTGGACCGACGAGTACATCTACAACGTCAAGGACCGGCACCACTCCTGCCTGACCTACGTCCCCGGCTCCGCCAAGATGATCGGCCAGAACGAATACCCCGTCGCCAACCCCGAGGTCAACGCCGACGAGGCCTACGTACGCGCCTCCTGGGGCGTCACCGACTGGGTCGTCCGCAGCCGCCCCGGTTTCTGGGACGCCCCAATCTTCAGCGTCGCCTACAAGGTCGGCGCGAACTGCCCCCGCGGCACCGCCCTGACCACCGGCATGGACTACGGCGGATCCCTCGGCAGCGGCAGCTACGGCAACAAGGGCCCCTCCATCACCGTCGGGACGAACCCGGGCACCACCGACTCGACCACCACGCTCAACCCGGTCACCGGGGCCACCGTCGGCAAGGCCACCACCCTGACTGCGAAGGTCAACCCCGCCAACGCCGGCGGCACCGTCACCTTCAAGGACGGCGAGACCTTCATCGGCGCCGCCCAGGTCGGATCCGACGGGACCGCCACCGCCACGTGGACTCCGGCGACCGCAGGCCAGCGCACCGTCACCGCCTACTACTCGGGCAAGGACACGGTCGACGCGTCGTCCGACCAGAAGTCGGTGACCGTCGCACCCGCCGGCAGCACCGGCGGCACCGGCAGCCTCGGCTCGCTGCTCGGCGGCTTCGGCTCCAGCAAGTAGCCACCACTAACCACCACGGGGTCTGTCCGCGGCCACAGCGGCCGGGGACAGACCCCGCCACTACCTCTGGCGCCGAGCCCACGGCCCAACCGAACGCTGCGGCCTCGATGTCGACGGTCGCACTTCCAGCGACGCAAGGAATCACCCATGACATCACGAGAGATCAGCCGCACCGTCGCCGCAGGCGCGGCAACAGCAATGACCATCGGCGCATTCACCTTCCTCGGCACAGGGGTTGCCGGCGCCGCCCCCGGTTCGATCAGCTGGGACAGCGGCAGCTCGCACTACATCCGGACCATCAGCAACACCACCCCCGCCGTCGGCGACACCGTCAGTGTGACAACGAGGTTCGAGCGGTACAGCTGGACCGACGAGTACATCTACAACGTCAAGGACCGGCACCACTCCTGCCTGACCTATGTCCCCGGCTCCGCCATGATGTCCGGCAGCAGCGACTACCCCGTCGCCAACCCCGAGGTCAATCCCGACGAGGCCTACGTCCGCGCCTCCTGGGGCGTCACCTCCTGGGTCGTCCGGAATCGCCCCGGCTACTGGGATGCCCCCAGCTTCAGCGTCAGCTACAAGGTCGGCGCGAACTGCCCGCGCGGTGTCGCCCTGACCACCGGCATGGACTACGGCGGATCCCTCGGCAGCGGCAACTTCGGCGACAAGGGCCCGTCGATCACCATCGGCAAGAGCAGCTCCACCACCACCCTCGCCCCCATCACCGACGCACAGGCTGGCAAGGCGAGCAGCCTCACCGCCACAGTCACCGGCGGCGCAGCGGGCGACACAGTCGAGTTCCGTGACGCCGCAACCCCGATCGGCACCGCCACCCTCAACGCCGGTGGCACCGCAACCTTCGCCTGGACCCCGACCACCGCCGGTGCGCACAACGTCACTGCCCGCTTCCTCGACACGCCCTTCGCCACGGCCTCCGAATCGTCGCCGATCACCGTGCAGGTCGCCGAGGCACCCGTGCCCTCCACCATCGCGCTCGCACCGATCACCAACGCACAGGCCGGCAAGGCGAGCACCATCACCGCCACCGTCAACCCGGCCGCGGCCGGCGGCACCGTCGAACTCCGCGACGGCGACACCTCCCTGGCCACCCTGCCGGTCGGCGCCGACGGCACCGTCCACCACGAATGGACCCCCGCGGCGGCGGGCGGGCACACCCTCACCGCCACCTTCTCCGGCCGTGACGGCGTCACCGGATCCACCACCACCGCACAGGTCACCGTCGCCGAGGCACCCGTGCCCTCCACCATCGCGCTCGCATCCATCACCAACGCACAGGCCGGCAAGGCGAGCACCATCACCGCCACCGTCAACCCCGCAGCGGCGGGCGGCACCGTCGAACTCCGCGACGGCGACACCTCGCTCGCCACCCTGCCCGTCGGCAACGACGGCACCATTCACCACGAATGGAGCCCCGCCACTGGTGGCGCGCACACCATCACCGCCACCTTCTCCGGCCGTGACGGCGTCACCGGATCCACCACCACCGCACAGGTCACCGTCGCCGAGGCACCCGTGCCCTCCACCATCGCGCTCGCACCGATCACCAACGCACAGGTCGGCAAGGCGAGCACCCTCACCGCCACCGTCAGCCCGGCCGCAGCGGGCGGCACCGTCGAACTCCGCGACGGTGAGACCTCCCTCGCCACCCTGCCCGTCGGCGACAACGGCAAGATCGAGCACCAGTGGACCCCCACCGCGGCGGGCGGGCACACCCTCACCGCCACGTTCTCCGGCCGTGACGGCGTCACCGGATCCACCACCACCGCACAGGTGACCGTTGCCGAGGCACCCGCCTCCAACACCGACTCGACCACCACGCTCAACCCGGTCAGCGGCGCCACAGTCGGCAAGGCCACCACGGTTACGGCGAAGGTCAACCCCGCCAACGCAGGCGGTACCGTCACGTTCAAGGAGGGCAGCACCGTCATCGGCACCGGCCAGGTCGGACCCGACGGAAGTGCCACTGTCACCTGGACTCCCGCCACCGCAGGCCAGCGCACCATCACCGCCGAGTACTCGGGTCACGGCACCGTGAACGCGTCATCCGGCCAGCTGCTGGTGACCGTCGCGGCCAGCGGTGGCAATGGAGGCACCGGAGAAACCGGCAGCCTCGGCGGCTTCGGCTCCAGCAACTGAGAACTGCCAACTGACATAGCGTGAAGGGTCTGTCCCCGGCCACCGCGGCCGGGGACAGACCCTTCGCTCAACCCGACCACAAGTACCTCGAATGAACCTACGATGCCGACCCATACGTGCTTACATGGACGTTCGTCCAGAAGGAGGGTGACAACGTGCGGTCCGGCCGAGTCCTTACCCGTATCGTCACGCTGATCCTCCTGGTTGCCGCCACCGCGGCACAGCAGGTGTCAGCGAATGCCACACCGGCGGACACCAACGGCTGGACGCTGCCCCGATTGACGGTGACCGACGGCACCATCACCGACGTGACCGGACGGACCGTCCTGCTGCGCGGGGCGAACGTCACCCAGCTCAACGACTACGCCCAGAACGACCCCGCGCTCCCGGCCACCGCCCGCCTCGAACCCGATGAGTTCGCCCGGATGGCGGCGCACGGCTTCAACGTCTCGCGGCTGACCATCGCGTGGTCGGCCCTCGAACCCACCCCCGGCGCCTTCGACACGGACTATGTGGCCCGGATCCGCGAGGCCGTGAAAGATGCCAAGGCGCAGGGCATCTACACGGTACTGGACATGCACCAGGACGCATGGGGCAAGGCCGTGGGCACGCCTCCTGGCGAGGCCTGCCCGTCGCCGCTCGAGCGCGGCATCGGGTGGGACGGTGCCCCCGCCTGGGCCACCATCACCGACGGCTGGAGCACCTGCAACCTCGGCGGGATGCGTGAGAGTTCCCCCGCCGTGGCCAGGTCGTTCCAGAACTTCTACGACGACACCCAGGGGATCCAGGGTCACCTGGTCAACACCTGGGCGCGACTGGCCGCCGAATTCAAGGATGAACCGGCGGTCGTCGGCTACGACCTGCTCAACGAGCCCAATCCCGGCCTGCGGGAGCCCATCTCCGCCGCCGACCAGATCGGCCGGTTCTACCAACGCGCGATCGCGGCGATCCGACAGGCCGAGCAGGGTGGGTTCGCGCACCTGGTGTTCTTCGAGCCGAGCGCGGTCTGGTCCGCGCTGGGTGTCGACGCGCTGCCGCCGCCGCACTATCTCAATGATCCCCTCGTGGTGTTCGCGCCCCACCTCTACAGCGGCTCGATCAACGTCGACAACGACCTCCCCTCGATCGAGGACGGCTTCCGGCTGGCGCTCGACGCCGCCGCCAGGTATCGGGCACCGGTGTGGGCCGGTGAGTGGGCCTGGTTCGGCGACCCCGACGCCGACGTCGCGAAGGTCGATCGATTCGTCGACGCGATGAACGAGCACCGGATCGGCGGCGCCTGGTGGTCCTGGACCCAGGCCTGCGGCGACCCGCACTTCATCCACGACGGCAACACAGCCGACACCCACAAGACGATGGGCAATATGAACCTGATCGACTGCCCCTCGGGCCGATCCGCCGGCATGGAGGAGAGGTTCGCCCGCCCGCTCTCGCGCGCCTACCCGCGGGCCGCCCCCGGCACCCTCGCGGAGGTGACCGCGACCGGGTACACCGGCACCGGCACCGGACGCCTCGAGGCCTGGTACCCCGGCACCGCACGCCCCGACCTCGACACCACCGGCGTCACCGATCTCGACCTGACCCGGATCGACGGCGGGTGGCGGCTGACCGGAACAACCACCGGTACCTACCGGGTGGCCCAGCGTTGATACGAAACGAAAGGGGTCTGACGGTGCTGGTCCAGTTGTCCGTGGCACTGTGCGCCGGAGCGATGGCCGTGCCGGGGCCCGCCTCCGCAGCGGAGCCGGCGCCGCTCGCCTTCGTCAATCCGGGCTTCGAGCAGGACGTGACCGGCTGGACGGTCACCGGGGGCGCGGGCAACGGAACCAACCTGAAGCACAGCGGGGCCAAGAACGCGTACCTGGACCAGGGCACCGGCTCCAGGATCAGCCAGACCGTCACGGTTCCCGCCGATGGGATGTTCGATCTGTCGGCCTGGATCGCCACCGGGGCACCCGAGGGCACCTTCTCCGCGACGGTCAACGGGGAGTCGGCCGCCTCAGTGACCTTCGGTTCTCAGCAGATCTTCTCTCGCTACACCCTTTCCAGGCTGTCTCTGCGCGCCGGAGACCGGGTCGAGATCGCCTTCGGCTCGTCACCGAACGGCTGGGTCAACATCGACGACATCACGGTGGCCCCGTCCGCCCCGAACGATCCGCGGATCAACTCGTCCGACGCCAGACTCACCGAGATGTTCAACTGGGCAAAGACCAAGGCCAACAGCTGGGTCCAGCAACCGGGCCAGATCGGCGCGATCAATGCCGATGAAAACAACAGCTTCGGGACCTCCGCCGCGCCCTACGCGAACACCTACTGGGCCGGCTACCCGTTCCGGTCGGGCTTCTACTCCCGCGACTTCGTCCACCAGTTGGCCGGCGCCCACCTGCTCGGTCTGGACGCCGCCAACAAGACGATGTTGAAGGCCTTCGCCGCGTCGGCCACCCCTGCGAACAAATACGATCCGGTCTGGTCGATCAACTTCGACGCCAAGACCTACCTGAGCGCCGACTACCGCGACCCCGGTTCCTACGTGCGGGAGCTGCCCGCCCCCTTCGAGCTGGCCCAAAAACTCCATGAGGCCTACCGCCAGACAGGCGACACCGACTACCTGACCGACCCGACGCTGAGCGACTACGCCGAGAACACCGTCACCGAGTTCGTCGAGCAGCACCCCGGCCCGCGGGGCCACGGCGACGTGAAGATCGCCCAGGCGACGAGCAGCGACATCTTTGCCGGTACCGCGAGCTACAACGAGGGCGGCTGGGACCATTTCGCCGAGGCCGGGGACTCCATCGGTTCGCAGTACCAGGCCTATCTGGCGGCGGCCGGGCTGGCTTCCGCCAGGGGCGACGCCGCTGGCGCCCAGATCATCACCGACGCAGCGCAGGCGCTGAAGAACTACTACAACACCACCTGGAGCATCGACCCCGCCAAACCCGGCGAGGTGGTGCGCGCCTATCAGACCAACGGCGGCCCGATCACCGGTTGGGGCAAAGAGAACAGCTGGTTCATGCCGCTCAAGGGCATCATGGACCCGGGTCAGCGCCGCGACTCCTACCTCTCCTATATCGACTCCCAGGCCTCCGGCAGCGGCGCGCCCGCCAATGTCGAGGCCGAGACGTACCTGCCGGACACCTTCTTCGCCAACAACGCGGACGCCACCGCCTGGAAGTGGATGCAGAACGTCTACAACAAGATCGGCAATGTCCACTCCACCGGCAAGCTGGTCAACGGCGACTACCCCGAAGTCGCCTTCACCCTGGTCAGTCAGACCGTCAACGGTCTGCTCGGCGTCCGGCCCGACGCCCCGAACGGTGCCGTGACCACCACCTCCCACCTCCCGGCCGACATCGGCTGGCTGGAGGTCGCCTCGATCCCACTGGGCAAGTCGACCTTCACCCTCCGCCACGACGCCCTGACCAAATCGGCCCTGACCAACACCGGCGACACTCCCATCACCTGGACCGCGCAGTTCCCCGGCGCGCACTCCGCGCTCACGGTGAACGGCGCAACCCAGAAGGCCGAGACCAAGGTCATCGACGGCAGCACCGTCAGCTTTGCCACCGTCACGGTCGCCCCCGACGCCACGACCACCGTCGAGGTGTCCGGCTGACAACCGCGGCAAAGCGCCCGAGGGCCGATCATCGGGGCAGTTGTCAATCCGGCTGGTTCTCGGCTACCCAGGCCACGATCTGAGTTCGGGAGGTGAACCCGAGTTTGGCCAGGATGTGTTCGACGTGGCCCGTGACGGTGCGGGGTGAGAGGACCAGCATCGAGGCGATCACCTTGTTCGGATGGCCTGCTGCGACCAGATGTGCCACCTCGGTTTCACGCGGGGTCAACACGGGGGCGACCGGTGTCGTCTGGGGCTGGTCGGCAGGACGGTCCCCGAGCGCGTACGCGACGGATTCTTCGAGGCTCATGGCGGCACCGCTGCGGAATGCCTCAGTGTAGGAGCGCTTTCCGAGCGCGTCACGGGCCTGTTGCACGCATTCGTCGTGGTTCCCGAGCATGTACGGAAGGGGCACCGAGGCGGTGCCCACCCTCTGCGAGAGCGTCTCGGCGGCGCCCATCAGGACGGCCGCACGAGTCGGCTTGCCTTCGCGTATCGCGATCCAGGCCATCGACTCCAGGCACCAGCCTGTCATGAGCGGGTCGTTGACCTGACGGTTCAGTCGCATTGCCTGTTCCATCAGGGTTGTTGCCCGATCGATGTCGCCGGTCCGTAGCGCCGTCAATCCGAGGGCCCATGACGAGTACGCGCGGAAGTAGGACTCACCTCGCGGGGTGGTGATCGCCAGCGTCTGTTCATAACAGGCGACGGCCGTCTCCTCGTCCCCCAGCAGCCCGCTCGCGAGTGCCAGGCCGAGGAGGGCGCCCAGCTGTCGAGCGATTCGGAGCCCGGTGCGACCCGGGCCGGGCCCGGCCGCGAACGCCGCACCCGCGCTGGCGAGGGCGGCCTGGAACGGTTCGTATGCCGCGGCGAGGTCCCCTCGGAACATGGCCAGGTAACCCCTGGCATAGTTCGCTGTCTCGAGCGACTCGGTGTCCCCCAGCTGCTCCGCGAGCGAGCAGCACTGCTGCGCCCGTGTCGTTGCGTCACCGAGTTGACCCTGCATCCCCGCCAACACGCCGTCGTCGAACAAGGTCGCCAGACGGTCCGCGGCGTGCGCGCTCTCGGAGCATGTCAGGGAACGGTCCATCCAATGCCTGGCCTCCGCCAGCAGGCCCCGGCAGGTCCAGAACAGAAACAGGGCGTTGACGATGCGCGCGTTGATATCTGGATCGGTATCGATCACCGGCTGGGTCATGCTGAACGCCAGCGCATCCCGCAGGTTCGACTGCTCCCGATCGAGCCGGGCGATCCAGTCGGTCTGGCGAGGGCCGATCCACTCGGTCGCCGCCTGCGCTGCGAGCCGTTCGTACCACCCGAGGTGCCGCCGCTGAGCCAGGGAGAAGTCGCCGGATTCACGCAACCTCTCCACGCCGTAGTCGCGGATGGTTTCGGCCATGCCGAAGCGCACGACGCCCCCACACTCCTCACGGACCAGGATCGACTTGTCCACGAGCGAGGCCACCGCGTCCAGCAGGTCATCGGCGGCCAACTCCTCGGGGCAGACTCCCTCGGCCGCATCCAACTCGAAACCGCCCACGAACACCGACAGCCACGCCCACAGCTGCTGCTCCCGCGCCGTGCACAGCGCGAAGCTCCAGTCCACACACGACCGCAACGTCTGCAAACGGGTCGGCGCGGCTCGTGAACCGACGGTCAGCAGCTGGTACTGGTCCGTCAGGCGTTGCAGGATCTGCTCGGCGGACATCATCCGCAGCCGCACCGCCGCCAGCTCGATCGCCAACGGTAGCCCGTCCAGCCTGCCGCAGATTCCCGCCACCGCAGCACGATTGGCCTCGGTCAGCGCGAAGTCGGGCAGGGCGGCCGCGGCCCGCGTCACGAACAGCGCCACCGCCTCGTACTGGGGCATCGCCTCGAGCGGCGGGGTCTGCTGCGCGTCCGGAATGGTCAGCGGCGGCACCCGCAGCACCCGCTCGCCGTGCACCCCGAGGAGCTCGCGGCTCGTGGTCAGGATGCGCAGCTCCGGACACGATCGCAGCAGTACCTGCGCGAACTCTGCCACAGCACCGAGCAGGTGCTCGCAGTTGTCCAGGACCAACAGCGTCTGCTTGGTGGAGAGATGATCGACCAAGAGACGGGACTCCGAACTTCCCGGCCGATCCGGAAGCCCGAGCGCCGCAGCGACGGCCTCGGGCAGCAACACAGGATCGTGCAGGTTGCCGAGTGCGACGAACCAGACCCCGTCGGTGAACGACCGCCGCGAGTCCGCGGCGACCCGCACCGCCAGCCTGGTCTTGCCGACCCCGCCGATGCCGGCCAACGTCACCAACCGTGAGGTCCCCAGCAACCGCCGTGCCTCGGCGATCTCCCGGCGCCGACCGACGAAACTGGTCAATTCCAGCGGCAGGTTCCCGAGCTTGCCCTTCACGGAGGTCGTCATGGAACGTCCCGTCGTGGTCTCGTGTGATCGAAACTGCCCTGACAAATTATGACAGGCCGATCGCGGACCAGCGAGAACGGCGAAGGGGCTGTCCCCGGCCATCTCGGCCGGGGACAGCCCCTTCACTCAAGAACTAGGTCACCGAAGAAAACTAGGCGCCGATCAGTCGCTGGGCCAGGTAGCCCTCGACCTTGTCGAGCGAGACCCGCTCCTGCTCCATGGTGTCGCGCTCGCGGATCGTCACGGCCTGGTCGTCGAGGGTGTCGAAGTCGACCGTGATGCAGAACGGGGTGCCGATCTCGTCCTGGCGACGGTAGCGGCGGCCGATGGCGCCTGCGTCGTCGAACTCGACGTTCCAGTTCTTGCGCAGCAGCGCCGCGAGATCCTTCGCCTTGGGGGTGAGGTCGGCGTTGCGACTGAGCGGCAGCACCGCGGCCTTGACCGGGGCCAGGCGACGGTCGAGGCGCAGCACGGTGCGCTTGTCGACCCCGCCCTTGGCGTTGGGCGCCTCATCCTCGGAATAGGCGTCGACCAGGAAGGCCATCAGCGAGCGGGTCAGGCCTGCTGCCGGCTCGATGACGTACGGGGTGTACCGCTCGCCACTGGCCTGGTCGAAGTAGTTCAGGTCGGTGCCCGAGTGCTCCGAGTGGGTCTTGAGGTCGAAGTCGGTGCGGTTCGCGACGCCCTCGAGCTCGCCCCACTCGCTGCCCTGGAACCGGAAGCGGTACTCGATGTCGACGGTGCGGGTCGAGTAGTGCGAGAGCTTGTCGGCCGGGTGCTCGTACAGACGCAGGTTCTCCGGGTCGATGCCGAGGTCGGTGTACCAGGCGAGCCGGGTGTCGATCCAGTACTGGTGCCACTCCGCATCCTCGCCCGGCTTGACGAAGAACTCCATCTCCATCTGCTCGAACTCGCGGGTGCGGAAGATGAAGTTGCCGGGCGTGATCTCGTTGCGGAAGCTCTTGCCGATCTGAGCGATGCCGAACGGCGGCTTCTTGCGCGAGGTGGTGAGCACGTTGGCGAAGTTGACGAAGATGCCCTGCGCGGTCTCGGGCCGCAGGTAGTGCAGCCCCTCCTCGGTCTCGATGGGGCCGAGGTGCGTCTTGAGCATCATGTTGAAGTCGCGCGGCTCGGTCCACTGCCCGACGGTGCCGCAGTCCGGGCACACGATGAGGTCCATGGACACGTCGTCCGGGTTGTCGAGGCCCTTCTTCTCCGCGAAGGCCTCCTGCAGGTGGTCCTGGCGGTGCCGCTTGTGGCAGTTCAGGCACTCGACGAGCGGGTCGTTGAAGACCCCGACGTGGCCGGACGCCACCCACACCTCGCGCGGGAGGATCACCGAGGAGTCGAGGCCGACGACGTCGTCGCGGCTGGTGACGATGTTGCGCCACCACTGCCTCTTGATGTTCTCCTTCAGCTCAACGCCGAGCGGCCCGTAGTCCCAGGCAGACTTGGTACCGCCGTAGATCTCACCGCAGGGGTAGACGAGCCCCCTGCGCTTCGCGAGGTTGGCGACGGTCTCGATCATGGACTTGGGTGCCACTTGGGGAGCTCTCCATCTGGGTAATAGATGCTGCGGTCACGTGCGGTTTTCTGCGCCCCAGCCTATCTGCCCCGTCGGGCCGACCGAAATCTCCCCATTTGACATGCGCATCCATGCATATCAAAATGGAATCGATTTGCAATAAGGCGAGCGGGGCCGGCCACGGGATCCGACGAGGAGGTGGGTGCGGGGTGAGCATCAGCGATGCCGACGATCTCCACCCCGTCGAACACGTTCCGTCCGGCTCCAGGCCGCCGGCCGCCCTGCCGAGTAAGGACACGCTGAGCGCGGCGGGCGACATCCTGCGCGCCCTGGCCGCCCCCGTGCGGATCGCGATCGTGCTGCAGCTGCGCGACGCCGAGCGCTGCGTGCACGAACTCGTCGAGGCCCTGGGCGTCACCCAGCCGTTGATCAGCCAACACCTGCGGGTGCTCAAGTCGGCGGGCGTCGTGCGCGGCGAACGCAACGGCCGCGAGGTGTTCTACCGCCTCGTCGACGACCACCTGGCCCACATCGTGATCGACGCCGTCGCCCACGCCGAGGAAGGACCGAGACCGTGACCGAGAAGAACGACAGGCGCAACCCCGTCGTGGTCGGCGTGCGGGCCACCAAGCAGCGCAGCGCGATCTCCGCACTCCTCGACGAGATCGACGAGTTCCGCTCCGCGCAGGACCTGCACGACGAGCTGCGCAAGCGCGGCGAGGGCATCGGCCTGACGACGGTCTACCGGACGCTGCAGACCCTCGCCGACGCCGGCACCGTCGACGTCCTGCGCACCGACACCGGCGAGTCGGTGTACCGCCGCTGCTCCTCCGGGCATCACCACCACCTGGTGTGCCGGTCGTGCGGGTTCACCGTCGAGGTCGAGGGCCCGACGGTCGAGCAGTGGTCGCAGTCCATCGCCGACGAGAACGGCTTCACGGACGTCAGCCACACCGTCGAGATCTTCGGCACCTGCCGCAACTGCGCCGCCTAGCGTCGGCTCGATTCCGTGCCTGCCGCTCGGGCCGCTCGCGTCATCGGGTGCGCGGGATAGGCGCGCACCAGGGCCGTCGAGAGCTTCGGGACCGCGTGGGTGAGTGCGTGTTCGGCTCGCTGCGCGATCCGGTGCGCGTCCTCGAGACTGGTACCGGCGTCGATGTCGAGTTCGGCGTCGGCGTGCAGCCGGTGACCGATCCACCGCATCTTCAGGCTCCGGACCCCGGCCACGCCTGGCTCGCCGGCGAGCACCCGCTCGCAGGCATCGACCAGGTCCGGATCGACGCCGTCCATCAGCCGACGGAACACCTCGCGCGCCGCGCTCATGAGCACGACCAGGATCGCGGCGGTGATGAGCAGGCCCACGATGGGGTCGGCCAGCGGATACCCGAGGGCGACCCCTCCCGCGCCGAACAGCACTGCGAGGGAGGTGAATCCGTCCGTGCGCGCGTGCAGGCCGTCCGCGACCAGGGCGGCGGATCCGATCTGCCTGCCGATCCGGATCCGGTAGAGCGCGACGAGCTCGTTGCCGATGAACCCGACCAGCCCGGCCGCCGCCACCCACCCGAGGTGCTCGATCGGCACCGGGTCGAGCAGCCGGCGCACGGCCTCGTACCCCGCGATCAGCGCGGACAGCGCGATCATGGCGAGCACGAACAGGCCGGCCAGGTCCTCGGCGCGACCGAACCCGTACGTGTAGCGGCGGGTCGCGGCGCGTCTGCCCAGTGCGAACGCGATCCACAGCGGGACGGCGGTCAGCGCATCGGAGAAGTTGTGGATGGTGTCGGCCAGCAGCGCCACCGACCCCGAGACCGAGACGATCGCCAACTGGACGAGCGCGGTGACGCCCAGTACGACCAGGCTGACCTTGACGGCCCGGATGCCGATCGCGCTCGATTCGAGGGCGTCGTCGACGCTGTCGGCCGCGTCGTGGCTGTGCGGGACGAACACCTCCCGCACGGCGGACCGAAGGCCGCCACGGTGCACGTGCCCGTGACCGTGACCGTGCTGGTGTTCGTGCGTCATGCCGGGCCGCCTATCTCGCCGACCGCCGCCTCCCCCGCGGCATCGGCGTGCAGGACCCGTAACCCGCTGTCGGTGCGGTGATGTGCGGGCACGCCCGGACCGGCGTGTTCGGCGTTGAACACCGCGTCGGTCACCAGCTGGCGCACGTGGTCGTTCTCGAGCCGATAGAACACCGTCGTGCCCTCGCGGCGCGTCCGCACCAGCCGCGCCATCCGCAGCTTCGCCAGGTGCTGCGACACCGACGGTGCCGGCTTGCCGACGTGCGCCGCCAGCTCGTTGACCGAGCATTCCCGGTCGACCAGGGCCCACAACACGTGCACGCGGGTGGCGTCGGCCAGCATGCGGAACACCTCCACGACCAGGTCGACCTGGTCGTCCTGCAGCCGCCGCCGGCAAGCTGCATTATCTGCATTCATACGCAGATAATACGCCCCGCTGATCCCCGAACGGGGCCTATAGATTTTGGGGACATTCCGGGAAGGATCGATGATGGTTCGTGACGTCGTGCGCCGTGCGCGCGAGCTGCTTGCGGTGGGTGATCAGGAGCAGGCACACGCGATCCTGGCCCTCGCGCTGGATGCGCAGGGATCTGCCGCCGAGGACGTGGAAGCCATAGCGGTGGCCGAGGCCACCGGGATGCTCGTCCGGTTGGAAGCCCCGTACGAACCACGCGATGCCGTCGAGCAGCGCATCGCGAGGATGGCCGAGCTCACGGACGGATTCGACGCCGACGCCGTCCGGGAGGCCCGCGCGCTCGCCGAGCTCGAGTCGATCGAGTGGGTCCACCGGCATGACCTCGACGACGCGATAGTGCTGGTCGACATGCTGCGAGCGGCGGAGTCGTTTGCGGCGCGGCACATCGGGGACGATCAACCGCTCGGTGTACGGCAGGCACGAGCGGAGGCAATGTTCACCGCCGAGATCCTGCGGAGGCACCTGGGACGAGATCGCCATCGGGTGGCAGTCGGCCTCGAGACGCTGGCGCTCACGCTCGCCGCGGAATCCGACGACCGGTTGCGTCATCTGCGCATCGCCGCGCTCTATGAGGCGGCGCAGATCCGTTACGACAGCGGAGATGCCCCGGAGTCCGCGATCGCGCTGATGCACCGTGTGATCGCCGAGGCCGAGCCGCTTCCCTCGGCGCGGTCGCTTTTGCACGCCGCGTCGCTCTGCCTGGTCGACGACGAGATCGGCCGGGGAGTGTCTGCGGCGGTGGCGATCGCCCACGGCCTGCGCGCCCTGACCGTTCCCGTCGCCGATCCCGGCTTCGAGGCGGCCGCCGAACAGGCCCGGCATCTCGACCGGGTGCTGGAGCGGCTTCCCGACACCGAGCGTGACCTGGCCGCCGTGGAACACTCCGCCGCACTGGTCGACCGCTATGCCACCTGTGCAGCCGAGGACGCGCGTGAGGCGATCCTGTGGTGGGTGCTCGGGGGTGTTCCCGAGGATGCGGGCGCGGTGACGGCGGCGGATCGGCAGGTCCTCGCCCACGCCGACCGCGCGTTCGGCACCGATTCGAGCGCGGCCACGGCGGGGGCACGGGCGCGCGTGGCGTCACGGCTCGCCGAGGTGACTGCGCACCTCGGTGATCCCGAGAGGGCCGTGCGGCTCTACGAACAGCTCGAAGCGCGATTCCCCGGGCACGAGCACGACGAGCACCTCGTCGTGCCGCTCACACTGGCGATGGTCGACCGGGCGCTTCGACTCACCGACATCGGACGACGCGGCGATTCCCTCGACGTGCTGAAGCAGGTGCCGCAGCGCTACGCACGTGCCGCAGGGGTGGCCGGCGTCTCTGCCGCGATTGCCCAATCGATGTACTGGCGCGGACGCCTATTGCGGGAAGCAGGCGAGCTGGCTGAATCTCGTCGCGTCATCAACGACACGGTGGATCGCTCCGCCCACGACGCCGACGCCGACGTGCGCATGTGGGCGGCGAACTCACTCTTCTCCGTGTGGCAGTCACGCGCCCTCGATCCGACCGAGATCGATGATGCGCTGCATCGCTTTGCGGAACTGTTTGCCGACGATCCGGACGTGCGCATCCGCCGCCTGGATGCCCGGCGACTCCTCCTTCAGGCGACACGCACGGCAGAGCGAGGCGAACGGCAGGTGGCGGCGACCCTGCTGCGGGGCCTGGTGACGAACCACGCGGACAGCGACGACCCGGACATCCGCGACACCGTCGAACTCGCGACTGAGAATCAACGGATCCTCGCGATCTCCTCCCCCACCGATGCGGCCCCCGCCTCGGCGGGAGAGGCCCGCTACCGCGATCTTCGCGAGCGGCTGTACGAGGCCGACAGGGCGGTCGATGAGGGGCGACGCGCAGACGCCGAAGCACTGCTCGCGGCGATTGCGGCCGACACCGGTGCGGACCCCGACGAGAACATCGTCATGCTCGGGCTCGCGGCGCTGGACGTGCTCGGAGGTCTGTTGGTCGATGCCGGGCGGTGGGAGGAACTCGTCGCCGTAGCACGCGGTGCCGCCCTGCGCCGCCCCGGTCTCGACACCCGGGCACGGCGGGTACACGCACGCGGTCACCTGCGACTCGGCATCGCGCTCGCCCGACTCGGCGAGGAGCGTGCCGCGATCGAGGCCTACGAGGCGCTCGGACGGCTCGCCGACGGATCGACCGACGGCGACATCATGAGCGCCCGCGAAGTGGCCGCCTACAACCGCGCCGTTCTGATCGACGATCTGGGCGACCCTGTCGCCGCGATCACCGCCTACGACCACGTTCTCAGAATCCACGACCTGTCCGTCGACTCCCCCGAACGCCGGCTCCGCCGCGTCAAGACACTGCGCAACAAAGCGCTGCTGCTGACCGGTCTCGGCCGCCTGCCCGAGACGGGCAACGCCCACCGGATGATCCTGGATATCGCGGGCACCTTCCCCGATCTCGAGATCGCCGAGCGAGCCCGCAAGTCCGCCTTCGACCTGGCGGCCTGCTACTCGCGGCTCGGCCAACATCGAGCGGCATCCGACCTCTACACCTGGATGCGATCCGCCCGTCATCTCGGATTCACCCGCGACGAGCTCAAGAGCATCACACGCTCCGCCAAGAACGCGGCCCGTGAATCCAAGCGCGCACATCGGTGACGAGTAGACGCCGATCGCGCACCTGAGCGCTGCGGCTAGGTGTAATGACCGGGGACGTTGATCAACCGCGTGAAGGGCGGCTGGTTTCCGCATGCAGTGTGCGGGCGGTGGTGGTTGTAGTGGTGTAGCCAGGTTTCGAGGGCGTCGCGACGCTCTCGCTCTGAGGTGTAGCACGGGCGTAGGCCCACCCGTCGGCCATGGTGCGGTGGAAGCGCTCCACCTTGCCGTTTGTCTGCGGCCGGTCCGGGCGGGTCCGCTTCGGCGTGATCGACAACGCTTCGCAGGCCCTTGAGTCGGTGGCGCGGGGTAAGTGCCGCGTTGGCGTGACATGGCGTCCTTCGAGAATCAAGCAGGGGCCAGCCGGTACGGCTGGCCCCTGGAGGTGTGCGCGCGGTTCAGTCGACTGGCGAAGCTGCTGCGAGGACCTGGGCAAGGTCGGCGGGACGGCTCCACATGGGCCAGTGGCCCGTCGGGAGATCGACGAGTTCAAGGTTCTCAAGGTTGGTAACCTCGGCGAACATGGGATGGCCGGCCTCGGCCAGTGCCATCAACTGCGTACTCGGGAGCGAGCAGCACACCACCGTGGTCGGAACCTTCAGGCGTGCATCGTTGTTGAGCTCCACGGATTGCCGCAGCACAGGTCCAGGTTCAGGGACAGATCGAAGCCGGAAACGCTCGAGAACGTCGGCGCTCAGGCCTTCAATGCTGGCCTGCTCCTTGAGCGCCTCGAAGGGCGGCAGTGGAAACTCTTCCAGTTCATTTGGGGCGTCAGGGGCGAAAACAGTGCCCGGCGAGACCGGGCCACTATCGACCCAGATCACCCGGCGGACCAGCTCGGGGTGCCGGTCGAGCACAAGACTCACGGGAGCATTGGCTCCGCTATGCGCCACGATGACCATTGGCTCGGCTTCAGAAGCCAAGACCCGCTCGATCGCCGCTGCCTGGTCGTCGAGAGTCCTGGAGGCTCGTTCGGAGTCCGTCTCGTCGAGGCCGGGCAGGGTCATCGGGATAGCCCGTTGGCCCATGGCGGTCAGGTGTTCCAGGACCTCGTCCCATGCCCAAGCCCCCAGCCAGTGGCCAGCGATCAAGACGGTGGTCGGGTCATTCGTGTTTGTCGTCATACCGCAATCCTCGCAAGCCACTTGGACAACGGTATGTCACTATTTCTGGCATCATTTCGGATTGGAGGGAAATTTGAGGCGAGCAGAGCGGCTTCACGCGTTGTCGGAGATGCTGCGACGAAGCGGCTCCCGTGGATGCACTGCGGAACAAATGGCGAGCGAGTTTGGCGTATCAGTGCGCACGGTCAAGCGGGACCTTGATGCACTCGAGAACAGCGGCGCGCCGATCTGGTCGCGTCCGGGCCCTGGCGGCGGATACGGTCTGGCCGCTCGATCCAATCTCCCACCGATCAGCTTGACCCCGGCACAGGCGGTGGCGCTTCTCACGGCAATATCAGCTGCACCCGATGCCCCTTATGCCGACCTCGCCTCTGCCGGCGTTCAGAAGATCTTGAGTGTGCTTGATCCTCGGACTCGGAAAAAGGCTGACGAACTCGCACGTCGCGTCTGGGTCGATGTTGAACCGCCCGCCACACGGGCAGTCAGATCGGCCCTTGAGGAGGCAATGGCCGAGCAGCGTGTGGTGCGCATCCGCTACACCGCGCGTGACGGCAACAAGACCACCCGCGACATCGAGCCGGTGATATTCGCGTCCAGAAATGGTCGCTGGTATCTGATCGGCTGGTGCCGGCTACGGAATGAAATGCGATGGTTCCTCGTGACGCGCATCGAACACGCCAGCGTAACCAAAACTCACTGTGGCGACCACGGCATTCAGGAGGTCGGCACCCCCCCAGCGACAGCCAGATCTGTGAGCCGCGGAGGTGAGTGAGGCAATCGATCAACGTCCCCGGTCAGTACAGCTAGGGCAGCAACCCCTGCCGACCCTGATCCGCGCCCGAGAGCACCAGCAGCAGCATCGTGGTGAGGGCCTCGTCCTCGAGACCGGCGGCCGGGAAGGTGTAGCGCAGGATCACGTCGGCCAGTTTGCCGCGGGTGATCACCGTGATCGAGCCGAACTGCATCATCGAGTTCTTCTCGGCGACCTTCTTGTGCAGCGCGGGCTTGACCGGGCGGTCCCAGGCCAGCACGGCAGTCACCGACAGCACGTCGAGCCCGGGCGCGAGGTTCACCGCCCGCAGCGAGCACAGGGCCCCCGCGTACTCGAAACCCAGTGACCCGTCGTCGGATTCGCGCACCTCCACGAAATGCGCGAGCGCGTCACGGGCACGGACCTGCAACTGCTCGGCGGTCTCCGCACCCATCACTTCACTCCCCCGAACCTACGGTCGCGCGACGCGTACTCGACGCACGCGGCCCACAGGTCGCGGCGGTCGAAGTCCGGGAACAGCTTCTCCTGGAACACCATCTCCGCGTAGGCGGACTGCCAGATCAGGAAGTTCGAGGTGCGCAGCTCACCCGAGGGACGCAGGAACAGGTCCACGTCCGGCATGTCGGGCTCGTCGAGATACTTCGCGACGGTCGCCTCGGTCACCTTCTCCGGGTTCAGCTCGCCCGCCGCCACCCGACGCGCGATCTCCCGTGCCGCGTCGGCGATCTCGGCGCGACCGCCGTAGTTCACACACATCGTCAGGGTCATCGTCGTGTTGTGCTTGGTCAGCTCCTCGGCGACCTCGAGCTCCTTGATGACGCTGGCCCACAGCCTGGGCCTGCGTCCCGCCCAGCGCACCCGCACACCCATCTCGTGCATCTCGTCGCGCCGACGCCGGATCACGTCCCGGTTGAAGCCCATCAGGAACTTCACCTCCTCGGGACTGCGCTTCCAGTTCTCGGTGGAGAACGCGTACGCCGAGAGCCACTTCACGCCGATCTCGATGCAGCCCTCGAGGGTGTCCATCAGCACCGCCTCGCCGCGCTCGTGGCCCGCGGTGCGCGGGAGGCCCCGCTCCTGGGCCCAGCGGCCGTTGCCGTCCATCACCAACGCGACGTGCCGCGGGATCAGCTCGGGCTGCAGGATCGGCGCCCTGGCGCCGGAGGGGTGAGGGGCCGGGGGCCGGATCACGCGGTTAGGCGGAGCTTGCGGTTCGCGTCGTCGAATCACGATCACCATCCTGCCCGACCGGACGGGGTGGTCCCGCCACCGCCCGCGGATCCGTTGCATCCGGCTCGGCCGCGGCGTGCGGGCGCGAGCGCTCGATCAACGGCAGGGTGCGCAGCTGACGCTCGAGGTGCCACTGCAGGTGCGCGGCGACCAGCCCGCTGGCCTGCGCGCGGACCGCGGCCGTGACGGTCTCGGTGTTCGCCCACTCGCCGCGCGCGAGCGCGTCCATCAGGTCGAGCACGCCCGGGGAAGGGGTCGCCGAGCCCGGCGGGCGGCAGTGCACGCAGACCGCCCCGCCCGCGGCCACGTGGAAGGCCCGATGCGGACCGGGGGCGGCGCACCGCGCGCACTCCTCCAGCGCGGGTGCCCAGCCTGCGAAACCCATGGCCCGCAACAGGAAAGCGTCCAGGATCAGCTCGGGCGGCCTGGCCTGCTCCCCCACCGCGCGCAGCGCGCCGACGGTGAGCTGATGCAGCCGCAGGGCGGGCGCCCGCTCCTCGCCCGCGAGCCGTTCCGCGGTCTCGAGCACCGCGCAGGCGGTGGTGTACCGGCCGTAGTCGTCGACGATGTCCCCGGCGAAGGCGTCCAGGGTCTGCACCTGGGTCACGATGTCGAGATTGCGGCCGGGGTAGAGCTGCACGTCGATGTGCGCGAACGGCTCCAGTCGGGCCCCGAACTTGGACTTGGTGCGGCGCACACCCTTGGCCACCGCCCGCACCAGCCCGTGCTGGCGGGTCAGCAGGGTGACGATGCGGTCGGCCTCGCCCAGCTTGTGCTGGCGCAACACCACCGCGTGGTCCCGGTACAACCTCACCAGGAAAGTCTCCCACGGTGCGGGGACAATCCCGGACTGCCCGCGCTCACCCGGTCAGCCCAGGCGTTGCCCGATCAGCTCGGCGAGCCGCTCCGGCGCCTCGAGCTGTGGCCAGTGCCCGATGTCGGGCAGCACGGTCACCGCGGTGTCGGGGCGCAGCTCGAGCAACCGCGCGGTCATCTCGGGGATGGCGATCGGGTCACACTCACCCCAGATCAGCGCCAACGGCTCCCGGTACCCCACCAACCCCGCAGTCCACCGATCCTGATGCGCCCGGCGCTCGAGAATGTAGCGGTTCTGACGGGGCAGCAGCCGCCCGCCGCCGTCGCGCTCGATAGCCTCGATCAGGGCGTCGATGGCGCCGGCCGGAGCGGGCGCGCGCGGCGAGAAGCTGCGGTCGATCGCCCGGGCCAGCAGCCATCGCGGGGGCGAGAACGGCAGCGCCCGCGCGGGCAGTCGGAGCATCGCGCGCTGGCCGGACGTCAGCTGCGCGAGGTCGATGAAGATCGAGCCGTTGGTCAGGATGACCTGCTCCGGAACAAAGCCGAGGACACCGAGATTGTGGCGGTGCAGGAGCTCGGCCACCACGGTGTCCCCCATGTCGTGGGCGAGCAGCACGCAGCGGCCGATACCCAGCCAGCCGAGCACGGCCTCCACCAGGTCCGCCTGCTCGAACAGCGAGTAGCGGGCCGCGGCCGGCTTGTCGGACAGCCCGTACCCAAGCAGGTCGAGGAGCACCACCCGCCGACCGGACCCGAGCCGCTCCGCCACCGCTGCGAAGTCGTGCGATGAACCGGGAAACCCGTGCACGATCACGAGCGGAGCTCCGGTTCCCTCCCCTACCTCGACGACGAAGATCCGGTTCCCGTCGACCTCGAGGTGACGCCCACGCCGTTCCCAGGCCCTCAGGTCACCGCTCATGACTCCTCCGATGTTCGCGCTGGGCCCAAGCTACTCACCCGGCAGCGAATCCGGACGCGAAAACCTGGCGGCCGACACCGGCCGGAGGTACTGTTCGTTCGAACGAACAGACACGGGGAGGCACGGCGTGAGCACGCACAGGGAAGACACCAGGGAGCTCGGACTCGAAGAGACGGCGCACTCCCTGGCCACCGGCGCCTCCACGTCCGTCGACCGGGTCCGCCGGAGCCTGGATGCCATCGACGCCAGCCAGCCCGGCCTCAACGCCTTCCGGGTGGTTCGCCGCGAGGCCGCGCTCGCGGAGGCGGCCGAGGCCGACCGCCGGCTGGCCGCGGGCGAGCGCCTGCCGCTGCTCGGCGTGCCGATCGCGGTCAAGGACGACGTCGACGTCACGGGCGAACCGACCGCCTTCGGCTGCCCGGGCGAGTTCCCCGCCAAGACCGCGGACTCCGAGGTCGTGCGGCGACTGCGCGCCGCGGGCGCCGTCATCGTCGGCAAGACCAACAGCCCCGAGCTCGGCCAGTGGCCGTTCACCGGCGGCAGCTTCGGGCACACCAGGAACCCGTGGGCACGCGAGCGGACCCCCGGCGGATCCTCCGGCGGTAGCGCGGCCGCCGTCGCCGCCGGGTTGGTGCCGGCCGCGCTCGGCTCGGACGGCGCGGGTTCGGTCCGCATCCCCGCGTCCTGGACCAACCTCGTCGGCATCAAGCCGCAGCGCGGACGGATCTCCACCTGGCCCGAGCCCGAGGCCTTCTACGGCATCACGGTGATGGGCCCGCTCGCCCGCACGGTCGCGGACGCGGCGCTCCTGCTCGACCTGGTCTCCGGCAGCCACGAGGGCGACCTGCACCAGCCCCCGCCGGTGACCGTCCGCGACGCGGTGGACCGCGAGCCCGGCCGGCTGCGGATCGCGCTGTCGCTGAAGATCCCCTACACGGCCACGCCAAGGACCCTGCACCCCGAGGTCAAGGAGGCGATCGGTGCCACCGCGCACGCGCTGCGCCGCCTCGGCCACGAGGTGACCGTCGCGGACCCCGCCTACGGGTTGCTGCTGGGCACGAATTTCCTGCCGCGGTCGATGGCCGGGCTGGAGCAGTGGCGCTCGCGGGTACCGGACCCGACGCTGCTCGACCCTCGCACCCTGTCCAACGCGCGCACCGGCAGGCTACTGGGGGGCCTGCCGTTGCGCGCGTCCCGCGCCGCCGAGCCGCGCATGCGCAGGCGGATCGGCGCCATCTTCAACGACTTCGACGTCATCCTCGCCCCGACCACCGCCACCCCGCCGCCGCCGGTGGACGCGATCGACGGCATCGGGCACTTCGAGACGGACAAGGTGATCACCGCGGCCTGCCCGTACACCTGGCCGTGGAACATCCTGGGCTGGCCGAGCGTGAACGTGCCCGCCGGCTTCACCCCGGACGGTCTGCCGCTCGGCGTGCAGCTGATGGGTCACGACAACACCGAACCGCTGCTGGTCTCGCTCGCGGCCCAGCTCGAACGTGAACTACGTTGGGACCGTGAACGTCCCGAACAGTGGTGGTGACCGGTGAGCGAGGCCCCGGTTCGTGAGCGGATCCTCGCCGCGGTCCTGCACATCATCGGCACGGACGGCATCGCCGCCGTCACCAACCGCCGGATCGCGGCGCAGGCCGAGGTCTCGCTCGGCTCAATCACCTACCACTTCCCCAGCCAGACAGACCTTTTGCGCGACGCTCTGCTCGGCTTCGTCACCGCAGAGACCGCTCGGCTGACCGACCTGGCGGAGCAGTACCGGGACACCGGTCTGAGCGTGCAGGACGCCGCCTCGCTCACCGAGCAGGTGGTCCGGGACCTCGCCTTCGACGCCGAGCGGATGGCGCCGTTCGAGCTCTACATCCAAGCCGGCCGCGACCCCGAGCTGCAGGCGGCGGCCGACGAGTGCTTCGCGGCCTACGACACGCTCACCGTGACCATCCTCGAGGCACTCGGCGTGCCGGATGCCGCGGCGATCGCGCCGACCCTGGTCGCGACCATCACCGGCCTGCAGCTGCGCCGGCTGGCGACCGGCGGCGCGGGCACCGACGTCGCGACCGCGATCCTGCTGCTGGTCGGCGGGGCTCAGCCATGAACGGGGCCCGGCTTCCGGCCGCCCGAGATGGAGCAGTCCACTGACCGGTCCGATCAACCGTGTTACTCCGTCGCCAACTTGTCCAGCCTGGTAGCGCGTCCCACCACGAGCGGACGGACGATCGACGGCATGCCGCGCCACACAGCATCGTCGGCTGCGATGGTGAAGCCGCAGTCGCGCATCAGGTCCGCGGTCGCGCGGTTGCAGCGGCAGCCGCCCGCGAAGTGTCGCCACGGTGTGAGCAGAAAATCCTGGCACGCCGCGAGGAACCGCGAGCTCGCACGCACATGTTCGATGAACAGCAACTGCCCGTCCGGGCGGAGCACGCGTGCGATCTCGCGGAGCGCGAGTTCGGGGTCGTTGACGGTGCACAGGACGAGCGTCGAGACGACGGTGTCCACGGAGGCATCCGCGAGCGGTAGACGCTCGGCAGGCGCGTCGACGATCCGCGCGACGCGCCCATGCCGCTGCAGGCGACGCGCAAGGCTTCGGCGCATCCCAGGCTCGGGCTCGACGAGCATGAGCTCGGCGATCTCGTCGGGATAGTGCGCGATGTTCAGCCCCGTCCCGGCGCCGATCTCGACGACGCGCCCGCGGGCGCCGCCCAGGAGCGTGCTCCGCCGGCGGCGCATGCCTGCGATCTCGCCCAGCCAGAGAAACGGGTCGTACGCCAGGGCGAAAATCCGCAGCCACGCCGCTGATGGCGGGCTCGCCTGGAGTTCGTTGGTTGATTCGATGCTTGCGTTCTCGGTCATGCGGCCAAACGTACGAGCGACCGCATGTCGCGCGCATCGCTCAGCGCGGCCATCTTCTGCAGATGGCCCGTTTCGGCCATCTCACAGGAGTCCGAGACGCGCGGCCTCCGCGACGGCGGCCGTCCGTGAGGTGCGGCCCAGCTTGCGGCGGATATTCGCAACGTGACGGTGAACGGTATGCGGGCTCAGCACGAGCTGCTCTGCGATCTCACGATCGCCGAGACCGCGAGCGACGCAGGCGAGGATCTCACGCTCACGGCTGGACAGCAGGACCGATTCCGGCTCGCTCGCACGGTGCGGCGACGGCTGCACCGGTGCCAGCGTCTGGCGGCACGCGCGGACCACGGAATCGGTGTCATCGTGCCAAGGGAAGTGCGCGCTTCCCGGCAGCGGGACGAAGGTCGCGCCTGGAATGGCCGATGCGACCTCGCGCCCGAGCCGGAACGGTACCGCGCGGTCGCCACGACGATGCACAACCAACGCCGGCTGGCGGACGAGAGGGAGGTGTGCGCGTACGTCGAGGTGATAGGTCAGATCCAACAATGCGGCAGCGGTTTCGGCGGTCGCCGCCTCCCGCTGCAACCGTGCAAAGAGTTCGTGCTCGGCAGGGCCGGCGCCACCCAGGAAGATGTCCCCGAGCAGGCGCGAGCCGAGGCCCCAGTGCGCGCGCACCGTCGCCAAGATCGCGTCCCCCACGCCCGGTGCTGTCAGCGCCGCACCGTTGGGGTACGACCCGTACAGCACCAGGTGCTCGACGCGCTCCGGAAACGCTGCGGCAAACGCGATGGCGGTGCAGCTCCCAGACGAACCGCCGATGAGCGATACGCGCTCGAGCTCGAGCTCGTCCATAAGCGCGCGCAACGTCGCAACTTCCCCATCGAGGCTCAGGTCCGAATCGTGCAAGGTGCGGTCCGACAAGCCGACGCCGAGCCGGTCGTAGCGGATCAGCGTGTAGCCGGCTGCGACTTCCTCCCAGAATCGCCGAAAGCCCACGCTCTGCCAGTCGAGCTCGAGGTGACTCACCCACCACGCCGGAGCCACGAGCGGTGGACCGTCCCCGCGAATCTCATACGCAACGCGGCGGGCGCCGAGGGGAAGGAACCGGATCTCGGACTTCTCCAGCATGGCTCGAGCCTACGACGTCCAGCTGAGCAACGAACCCAGCGAAAGGACCACCAACCCACCGCACCCCGGCGGCCCCGACCGACTGGCCCGGGTAACTCCGCGCCGCCGCCTAGAAGCCCAGGCGCCCCAGCTGTTTCGGGTCACGCTGCCAGTCCTTGGCGACCTTCACGTGCAGCTCCAGGAAGATCCGGGTGCCGAGCAGCTTCTCGATCTGGGTGCGCGCCTTGGTGCCGACCTCCCGCAGCCGGGCACCGCCCTTGCCGATCACGATGCCCTTCTGGCTTGGCCGCTCGACGTAGAGCAGCGCGTGCACGTCGAGCATCTCGCCCTGCTTCTCGGTGCGGCCCTCGCGCTCGATGACCTCCTCGATCACCACGGCCAGCGAGTGCGGCAGCTCGTCGCCGAGCCCCTCGAGCGCGGCCTCGCGGATGAGCTCGGCCATCAGCGTCTCCTCCGGCTCGTCCGTGATCTCGCCGTCCGGGTAGAACGCCGGGCCCTCGTCCATCGACTTCGCCAGCAGGTCGACCAGCATCTCGACCTGCTCCCCCGACGCCGCGGACACCGGGATCACCTCGGTCTCGGGACCGAGCAGCTTCGACAGCGCCACCAACTGCTCGGCGACCTTCTGCTTGCTGACCTTGTCGATCTTGGTGACGATGCCGATCAGCTTGGTCTTCGGCGCCATCTGGCGGACCTGCTCGAGGATCCAGCGGTCGCCGGGGCCGATCTTCTCGTCCGCGGGGATGCACAGGCCGATCGCGTCGACCTCGGAGTAGGTGTCGCGCACCAGGTCGTTCAACCGCTGACCGAGCAGCGTCCGGGGACGGTGCAGCCCGGGGGTGTCGACCAGGATCAGCTGGGCGTGCGGGCGGTGCACGATGCCGCGGATGGTGTGCCGGGTGGTCTGCGGCCGCGACGAGGTGATCGCGATCTTGCTGCCGACCAGCGCGTTGGTCAGCGTCGACTTGCCGGTGTTCGGCCGTCCGACGAAACAGACGAAGCCGGAACGGAATTCGGTCTCAGTGCTCATGGGCATCTCCAGAAATGGGTCGGTAGGGCTCCCAGCCCATGACATAGGGGTCCGAGCCGTCGGCTCGGGCGGCGATCAGCTTTGCGGAGGCGGTCACCTCGGTCAGTGCGAGCACACCGGGCTCGTTGTCCCGGACGGCGGTGACGATGTCCGCGGCGCTGCCGGGCAGGTCGCCCACCACCGCGGCGGCCTCGAAACCCTCCGCCCCGCTCGAGAGAGCGGCGGCGATCGCGGCCTGCAACGCGGTGAGGGTCAGGGCGTCGAGCGAGACCGGGCCTGCGGCATAGGTGCGACCGTCGAGGTCCCGGACCGCCGCGCCCTGTGCGCCGCCGGTCCGACCCATCGCCCCACGGGCGAGGACCACCAGCTTCGCGTCCTCCTCGTCGAGATGCTCAGTCATGTCGGCCCTCGTCTCCCTCGTCATCGCCGACCGAGTCGGCGTCCGGTTCGGGCGCTCTCCATGCAAGAACAGTACTGATCCGGACCCGGCCGCGGACGTCGCTGCCGCCCTCGGCAATCAGCATCAGGCCGTCGGTGGTGACCTCCGAACCCGGCAGCGGGACCCGGCCGAGCGCGTAGCCGAGCAGCCCGCCGACCGTCTCCACCTCGTCGTTGTCGATCTCCATCTCGAACAGCTCGGCGAGGTCCTCGATCGGCAGGCGGGCCGAGAGCCGGAAGCGACCGTCGCCCAGGTCCTCCACCGGCGCGATCTCGCCGATGTCGTACTCGTCGGCGATCTCGCCGACGATCTCCTCGATGACGTCCTCGATGGTGACCAGCCCGGCGATGCCGCCGTACTCGTCGACCAGCAACGCCATGTGGTTGCGGTCGCGCTGCATCTCCGCGAGCAGGCTGTCGAGCGGCTTGGAGTCGGGCACGAACACCGGCGGGCGCATCACCTCGCCGACGGTGACGCCACGGCCGCCGTCGGTCGAGTGATACGTCTTCTGGACCAGGTCCTTGAGGTACACGACGCCGAGGATGTCGTCGACGTTCTCGCCGATCACCGGGATCCGCGAGTGTCCGCTGCGGACGGCCAGCGAGGTGGCCTGACCCGCGGACTTGGTCGCCTCGATCCACACCATCTCGGTGCGCGGGACCATCACCTCGCGGGCGGGGGTGTCGCCGAGCTCGAACACGGACTGGATCATCCGGCGTTCCTCGTCGGCCACCACCCCGCGCTCCTGCGCCATGTCGACCAGCTCACGCAGCTCGATCTCGGAGGCGAAGGGGCCGTTGCGGAAACCCCGACCGGGGGTGAGCGCGTTGCCGACCAGGATGAGCAGTCGGCTGATCGGGGAGAACACGACGCCGATCACCTGCAGCGGCAGGGCAGCGGCGAGCGTGATCGAGTACGCGTGCTGGCGGCCGATGGTCCGCGGCCCCACCCCGATCGCGACGTAGTCGATGAGCACCATGACGACGGCGGTGACCAGCAGCGCCCAGCTGCGCTCGAGCATGTCCAGGAGCGCGGCGGCGAGCAGGACCGTGGCGGTGATCTCGGCCAGGATCCGCAGCAGCACCATGAGATTGACGTACCGGGGCCGGTCGGCCACGACCATCAGCAGGCGCTGCGCACCCGGACGCGCGTCCTTGGCCAGGTCCTCGACTCGGGCCCGGGAGATCGTGTTGAGCGCGGAGTCGATGGCGGCGAACAGCCCGCCGAGCGGTATCAGGACCGCGGCGAGCAGGATCTGGACTAGCTCATCACTCACTGCTCGGGGCCGTCGACAAACCCGGTCTTGCCCAGCAGCCTGCGGTCACGGGCGGCCAGTTCCGCCTCCCGCTCGGCCAGGCGCAGCTCGTCGTACCAGTCGGCGAGCAGGCTGTTCTGCAGCGCGAACATCTCCTTCTCCTCCTCCGGCTCGGCGTGGTCGTAGCCGAGCAGGTGGAGGACACCGTGCACGGTGAGCAGCGCAAGCTCGTGCGCGGTGGAATGGCCGGCCTTGACTGCCTGGTCGGCGGCGAACGCGGGGCACAGCACGATGTCGCCGAGCATCGCCGGTCCGGGCTCGGGGGCGTCGGGCCGCCCACCGGGCTCGAGCTCGTCCATCGGGAAGGACATCACGTCCGTCGGGCCGGGCAGGTCCATCCACCGCATGTGCAGGTCGGCCATCGTGTCGAGGTCGACGAGCACCATCGACAGCTCGGCCGCCGGGTGCACGTCCATCCGGCCGATGACGAACCGCGCGACGCTGATCAGCTCGCCCTCGGAGACGTCGATCCCGGACTCGTTGGATACCTCAATGCTCATGACAGTCGTTCTCCTCGGGGCCGCCTGCGGCGGGGATGGGCGGGGGCGGTGTGGTCACGTGGGCGTCAGCGCCGCGACGAGCGGGGCTGCGCCGCCCGGCGCTGCGAGCGGTTGCCGAGTTTGACCTCGTCGATCCGCTCGGTCTCGAAACGCTCGTAGGCGTCGACGATGTCGGAGACCAGGCGGTGCCGCACCACGTCCGCGCTGGTGAGCTCCGCGAAGTGGATGTCGTCGATGTCGGTCAGGATCTCCGAGGCCGCCCGCAGCCCGGACCGGGCGCCGCCGGGCAGGTCCACCTGGGTCACGTCGCCGGTCACCACGATCTTGGAACCGAACCCGAGCCGGGTCAGGAACATCTTCATCTGCTCGGCCGTGGTGTTCTGCGCCTCGTCCAGGATGATGAACGCGTCGTTGAGGGTGCGGCCGCGCATGTAGGCGAGCGGGGCGACCTCGATGACGCCCGCCTGCATCAGCTTCGGGATGGCCTCGGGGTCCATCATGTCGTGCAGCGCGTCGTGCAGCGGCCGTAGGTACGGGTCGATCTTCTCGTGCAGGGTGCCGGGCAGGAACCCGAGCCGCTCGCCCGCCTCGACCGCGGGGCGGGTCAGGATGATCCGGCTGACGTTCTTGCTCTGCAGCGCCTGCACGGCCTTGGCCATGGCGAGGTAGGTCTTGCCGGTGCCGGCGGGGCCGATGCCGAAGACGATGGTGTTCGCGTCGATCGCGTCGACGTATCGCTTCTGGTTGACCGTCTTGGGCCGGATGGTCTTGCCGCGCCGGGACAGGATGTCCAGGCTCAGGACCTCCGCTGGCGATTCGGCGACGCCCTCGGTGAGCATCGCGACACTGCGCCGCACCGCATCGGGGGTCAGGGTGTTGCCGCCCGCGACAACGGCGATCAGCTCGCCGATCACCCGCTCGGCCAGCGCGACGTCCGCGGCCCTGCCGGTGAGGGTGATCGCGTTGCCACGAACGTGAATGTCTGCGTCGAGGGCGCGTTCGAGTTCCTTGAGGTTCTGATCCGAGGAACCGAGCAGCGGGAGCACCGCGTCGGGTGAGACCTCCATGCTCGACCGCACCGTGCGCTGCGCTGGGCGGTCCTGGCTGCCGTTGGCCTTCGCCCCTGCGCGCGAAGCGCGTCCCCCTGCGTCGTCCGACTGATCGCCCATGTCGCTGTCTGCACTCACGTGGTAGCTATGGCCTGCTTTCCTGGTTCCGTGTCCCGACGGACTGGGCCGCCCTGATACCTCGCAGTCTATCGCGGGTCGTTCGCGCCGCCCACACGATTACCGCCGGTCAGGGCCAGCCGCGGGCACCGGCGCGCCCTCGGCGTCCCGGATCCACGCCCATGCCTCCTCGACCACCACCGCGGCCCGCTCGGGCGGGACCCCGAGCAGCACCAGCGACGTGACGCCGAACGACTCCCCGGAATCGTTGACGCCACCCTTGTTCACCTGATCGAGCAGGGTGATCGTGACGGCCTCGGTCATCGCGACCAGGATCCCGGCGGGCAGGTACGACGAGAAGGTCCCGTCCCGCTGACCCTGCTCGACCATGGCGATGGCCGGCGCCCGCGCCGGTTCCATCAGGTCGAGCATCCGCTGCTCGCCGAGTTCCTTGCGGGCGAAGGTCAGCAGCATCCGGAACCGGTCGCCGACCGGCCAGGTCAGCAGGGCGAGGACGGCGAGCGCCAGGTCGGGTCGTTCCGGCACCGGAATGTCCGCGCCGAACGACGCGACGAGCTCGGCGGAGGCCTCGTCCGCGATGCCTTCGACGAGCGCCTCCCGGCTGGGGAAATGTGCGTAGACCGTGCGGCGGACCACGCCTGCCGCGCGCGCGACGTCGTCCATGCTCGCGTCCGGGTCGGCGGCAAAGGCGCCGATCGCGGCGTCGATGATGCGCGTCCGATTGGCCCGCGCCTCGCTGCGTCGTCGCCTCACCGGTTCCGCCACCGTCGCATCCACCCTCTCGCCGCCCGATGTGATCTGCGTCAAGCATAGTTGCACAGCCGTGTGCAAGCTATTAACTTGCACATCAATGTGCAGACAGGTCCGGGCGCCGGACCGCCGCCGCCGAACGGAGCGCCGAAGATGACGACACTCGCGACCAAGCCGGTCTCCCGGATGGAGCAGCCCTACCGCTGGCGCTGGGCCGCGCTCGGCGTGCTGTGCCTGAGCCTGCTGATCGTGGTGATGGCGAACACCGCGCTCATCGTCGCGGCGCCGGACATGACCCGGGACCTCGGCCTGACCAGCGCGCAGCTGCAGTGGGTCATCGACGGCTACACAGTGCCCTACGCGGCGCTGATGCTGCTGGCAGGCGTGATCGGCGACAAGTACAGCCGCCGCGGCGCGCTGTTGACCGGCCTGCTGGTGTTCGGTGGCGGCGCGGTGTTCGGCAGCCTCGCGGACACCACGACCGCGGTGATCGCGGCCCGCATGATCATGGGCGTCGGCGCGGCGATCATCATGCCCGCGACGCTCTCGCTGCTGGTCGCGACGTTCCCCAAGTCCGAGCGCTCGCGCGCGATCGCCGCCTGGGCGGCCACTTCAGGGCTGGCCATCGCGTTCGGGCCGCTGCTGGCGGGCTGGATCCTCGAGAGTCACTCCTGGAACGCGACCTTCCTGATCAACGTCCCCATCGCCGTGGTCGCAGCCGTCGCCGCCGTGGTCCTCGTGCCGCCGTCCCGCGCCGATGGCCTGGGTCGCATCGACTGGATCGGCGGCCTGCTGTCGGTGGTCGCGATCGGGGCGCTCGTCTACGCGATCATCAACGGCTTCCACTTCGGTTGGGGCGCAGGCCCGCTCGTCGGCGCCGCCACGGCGCTGGTCGGGCTCGCGGCGTTCGTCGCCTGGGAGCTGCGGCACCCGCAGCCGCTGCTGAACGTGCGCAAGCTCGGCGAGCGCACCGTCGGTGGCTCGACCCTCGCGGTGCTGCTGCTGTTCCTGTCTGCATTCGGCGCCATCTACTTCATCGCCCAGGAGTTCCAGTTCGTGCTCGGCTACGGCCCGCTCGAGACCGGCGTCCGGTTGCTGCCTCTCGCCGCGGCGGTGACCGCGGGCGCGGTCGTCAGCGGCCGGATCACCCCGCGGATCGGGGTGCGCAGCGCGATCGTGGCCGGCATGGTCCTCGCCGCGGCGGGCGTGCTGCTGCTGACGCGGGTCGACGGCGGCTCGGGCTACCTCGACTTCCTCGTGCCGCTCGTGCTGCTCGGTGTCGGCATCGGCCTGAGCGAGCCGCCCGCCACCGACGCGATCATGGGCAGCTTCCCCGACAACGACCTCGGCGCCGCGGGCGGCCTCAACGACACCGCGATCGAACTGGGCGGATCGCTTGGCATCGCGATCCTCGGTTCCATCCTGGCCGCGAGCTACAAGGACTCGATCGCCGGCTTCATCGACGGCGCGCCGCTCCCCCAGCTCGGCGGGGATCTCGCCGCCCAGGCCGACTACGCGCTGGAGGTCTCGCGGGAGTCGGTCGGCGGCGCGGCGCTGGTCGCGCAGGAGCTGGCGGGCAATCCGCTGTCGGCCTCGTACGCGCAGCCGCTCCTCGAGGCCGCCTCCACCTCGTTCGCGGACGCGATCGCGAGCGCGAGCCTGGCCGGCGGGCTCGCGCTCGCCGTCGGCGCGGTGCTGGTGGCGGTGATCCTGCCCGGCCGGTCGAGGGACTGATGGCGGGAGGATCCAGACTCGACACCCGGAGGGTTGGAGCAGAGCGGACGGAGCGCAGGCATTGATCAGAGTGATGGTGGGAAGCACCGTGCCGACCGAACACCTCGACAGAGTCCTCGAGCTGTACAGCAGGCTGGTGGCGGAGACGAGGAAGGAACCGGGTTGCGTGAGCTATGAACTCCTGCAACGCCAGGACGATCCACGGGAACTGATGCTGGTCGAGGAATGGCAATCTCAGGAGCACCTCGACGCGCACACCAGGACTCCCCATTTCGTGGCCATTGTCGGGGAACTGGACCAGCTCGAACGGGCTGCGCCCGCCCTCATCTACAACCAGCTCCTCTAGACCGATGAGTTTCGCCGCGCCCGGTGGTCTACCTCCCCAGGGACACAACGGGAGGCGGATCATGCGAACGATGCAGACACTGGCGAGCGGTTTCGGGCAGCTGGAATCCCCGCGCTGGCACGACGGTCGGCTGTGGTTCGCGGACTGGACGGCCGGGGTGATCCACGCGATCGAGCAGGACGGCCGGATCGAGGCCGTGGTCGAGCATCGGTCGTTGCCGCTGTGCTTCGACTTCCTGCCCGACGGGACACCGGTGCTCGCCTCCGGCCCCGAGCGGGCGCTGCTCCGCCTGTCGCCGGACCGGACCCTCACGCGCTACGCGGACCTGTCGGCGCTCTCGCCCTACGGCAGCAACGACATCGTCCTCGACGGCCGAGGCAACACCTACGTCAACAACGTCAACTTCGACTTCGCCGCCGGGCCGCCCGCGACCGAGACCGCGCCCGGATTCGTCGCACTTGCCACCGCGGATGGGCGGGCACGCGTGGTCGCCGAGGACCTGGCCTTCCCGAACGGCATGGCGGTCACCGCCGACAACGCCACGCTGATCGTCGCCGAGTCCTACCGTCACCGGCTCACCGCCTTCGACATCGCGACCGACGGCTCGCTGACCAATCGCCGCGTATGGGCCGACGTCGGCGACCACTCACCCGACGGCATCTGCCTCGACGCCGAGGGCGCGGCCTGGTACGCCGACGTCGGCGACCGGTGCTGCGTGCGGGTCGCGGAGGGCGGTCAGGTCCTCGACCGGGTGCACCTCGACCGCGGCGCATTCGCCTGCACGCTCGGCGGGGCCGACGGCGACACCCTCTTCGTCGTCGCCGCGCAGTGGCCGGGAGCCGAGCGCCTCATGGACCACACGGCGTGGGACGGCACCGTGGTCAGCACGCCGGCGCCCGCGCCCGGGGCCGGGTGGCCGGGCGCCTGAGTCACGCCGGGTGCGCCGACCACGGGTCGTCGTCGAGCAGGGCCCGCAGGGTCAGGTCCCAGCTCCGGGAACCGCGGGCGAGGAAGTCGTTGTGCCCCTCGCCCGGCACCTCCCAGAACGCCACCGTGTCCCCGGCCGCCTGGGCGGCATCCCGGTACGCGCGGCTTGCGGCCGCCGGCACCTGGATGTCCTCCGCGCCGTGGATGCAGACCACCGGGACACCCATCGGGACCCGGTACACGGGCGAGGCGTCGCGGTAGAGCTGCGGCGCGTCCTCGTACCGGGAGCCGAAGAACGCCTGCAGCGCGGCGCCTGCTGTGCGACCGGCCGCGCGCGCTGCCAGGTCCATCGCGCCCGCCTGCGCGACGACCCGCTCGGGGCGAACCGGGGAATCCCGTTGCCCGGCAACCCACAACGCCAGCTGCGCGCCCGCGGAGTGACCGACGATCCGGACGTTGCCGAGGTCGAGCGGGATCGGCGACAGGGCGGGCAGCACGCCGCCGACCGCGGCCAGCGCGGCCTCGATGTCGGCACTGGTCTGCTCCCAGCCACCGCCCGCGCCAACCCGGCGATACTCGACGTTCCATGACGCCACCCCGAGCCGGGCCAGTTCGATGGCGAGGGCGGTCGCCAGGTTCAGGTGGAAGTCGGCGCTCCAGTAGCCGCCGTGGATGAGCATCACCACCGGCACCGGCTCGGTGACAGGGGCGGCGGGCAGGTACAGGTGTCCGAACTGCTGCGGCTCGGGTCCGTAGTCGACGCGTTGGCGGGGCACGGCGATTACTGGAGGGGCCGCGCGGACCAGCGGTCGGTCAGCACGCCGATCGCGCCGAGCGCCACCGCCCCCGCCGTGGAGGTCCGCAGCACCGTCGGGCCCAGGCGCACCGCGACCGCTCCCGCCGCGGTCAGCGCGTCGACCTCCGCGTCGTCCAGGCCGCCCTCGGGCCCGACCACCAGCAGCATCTCGGCCGCCGTGGCCAGCGGTAGCTCCGCCAGCGCCGTCGTGGCCGACTCGTGGAGGACCGCGACCACGGCGCCACCGGCCACCGCGGCCGCCACCCGCTCGACCACCGCGGGGGTGCGGTGCAGGTCGAGAACCTCCGGGATATGTGCTCGCCGTGACTGTTTCGCGGCGGAGGCCGCCACCGCGCGCCATTTCGCGACGCCCTTGTCGGCCTTCAGGCCCTCCCAGCGGGCCACGCACCGCGCGGACTGCCACGGCACGATCGCGTCGATGCCTGCCTCGGTGGCCAGCTCGACCGCCAGCTCGGAGCGCTCCGCCTTCGGCAGCGCCTGCACCAGCGTCACCGCAGGGGCGGCCGCCGGGACGGTGTCTCGGGCGGTGACCTCCAGGTCGAGGCGGTCCTTGCCGACCTCGACGACCACCGCGTCCGCGACGGCACCCCGGCCGTCGGAGAGCACCAGCCGCTCACCGACCCGGATCCGGCGCACCGTGGCGGCGTGCCTGCCCTCCTTGCCGTCGAGCACGGCGACCGCGCCGACCTCGGGCAGCGGGTCCAGATAGAACACCGTCGCGGCCATGTTCGTTCGCCGTTCTCGTCAGCGACCGCTGAACGCGTCGCGAAGGCGGGAGAACAGTCCGCCGTTGTGCTGCGAGGCGGTGGTGACGACCTCGGCGTGGTCCTTGTCGCGCAGGTCCTTGAACGCGTTCAGCGCCGCGGCCTGCTTGCCGTCGAGGCGCGCGGGGACCACGACCTCCAGGTGCGCGTGCAGGTCGCCGCGCACCCCGGAACGCAGCTTCGGCATGCCGTGCCCGCGGACCGACTCGACCTTGCCCGGCTGGGTGCCCGCGGGGATGGTGATCTCCGTCGGGCCGTCGATGATCGTGTTCACCGTGACGGTGGTGCCGAGCGCCGCGTCGACCATCGGGACGCGGACCGTGCAGTGCAGGTCGTCTCCGTCACGGACGAACATGTCGTGCTGTTGCTCGATGATCTCGACGTACAGGTCGCCCGCGTGGCCGCCGCCGGGGCCGACCTCGCCCTGCGCGGCCAGCCGGATCCGCATGCCGCCGCTGACGCCGACCGGGACCTTCACCGCGATGTCGCGGCGGGCGCGCACCCGGCCGTCGCCGCCGCACTTGTGGCAAGGGTCGGGGATCGTCTCGCCCGCGCCGCGGCAGGTCGGGCACGGACGGGAGGTCATCACCTGGCCGAGGAAGGAACGCTGGACGGACTGCACCTCGCCTGCACCGCGGCAGGTCTCACAGGTCACTGGCTTGGAGTCGCCGTTGGTGCCGGCGCCGGTGCACGCGTCGCACAGGATCGCGGTGTCCACGGTGATGTGCTTGGTGACGCCGGTGGCGCATTCCTCGAGGGTGAGCTTGGTCCGCAGCAGCGAATCCGCGCCGGGCTGCACGCGGCCGCGCGGTCCGCGGCTGGTCTGGCCGCCCCCGCCGAAGAACGCCTCGAACACGTCGCCGAGTCCGCCGCCGAAGCCGGCACCACCGAATCCGGCGCCGCCGCCCCCGCCGCCCTGCGACAGCGGGTCGCCGCCGAGGTCGACGATGCGCCGCTTCTCGGGATCGGAGAGCACCTCGTATGCGGTCGAGATGTCCTTGAATCGGGCCTGTGCCGCCTCGTCGGGGTTGACGTCGGGATGCAGCTCCCTGGCGAGCTTGCGGTACGCCCGCTTGATCTCCTGATCGGTCGCCTTCGTGCTGACGCCCAGAAGTCCGTAGTAATCCCGTGCCACGTTAAGTCTCTCGTCCTCGTTGTCGATCAGTTCCAGCTGTCAGTGAAAGTCCTGCTCGCGGCCGCCCGCGCACGCGCGTCAGCGCTCGGCGAGTACCTCGCCGATATACCTCGCAACGGCGGCGACCGATGCGATTGTTCCCGGGTAGTCCATCCGGGTGGGGCCGAGCACCCCCATGCCGCCGAAGACGTTGCCGCCCGCGCCGTAGCCGGTGGTGATCACCGAGGTCCCGCGGATCTGCTCCATCTGGGTCTCTTCGCCGATCCGGACGGTCACCTTGCCCGCGTCACCGGTGGCGGCGAGCAGCTTGAGCACGATGACCTGCTCCTCGAGGGCCTCGAGGACGGATCGCAGCGAGCCGGGGAACCCGGTGAAGTCCGCCGCATTGCGGGTCAGGTTCGCGGTGCCGCCCAGCACCAGCCGCTCCTCGGGGTGCTCGACGAGGGTCTCGATCAGCACCGTCGCGGATCGGACCACGGCGTCGCGCAGGTGGTCCGGGGCGTCGGCGGCGAGTTCCGAGACGGCGATCGACGCGGCGGCCAGGCGCTTGCCCTCCAGCGCGCCACCCAGCAGGTTCCGCAGCCGGGACAGGTTCTCGTCGTCGATCACGTCGCCCAGTTCGACGATGCGCTGGTCGACGCGACCGGAGTCGGTGATGAGCACCAGCAGCAGCCGGGCCGGGGTCAGCGCGACCACCTCGAGGTGGCGGACCGAGGACGACGAGAGCGTCGGGTACTGCACGACCGCGACCTGTCGGGTCAGCTGGGCCAGCAGCCGCACCCCGCGGCGGAGCACGTCGTCCAGGTCGACGCCGGATTCGAGGAACTCCAGGATGGCGCGGCGTTCGGCAGGCGAGAGCGGCTTGACGTCGGCGATCCGGTCAACGAACTGCCGGTAGCCCTTGTCCGTCGGCACCCGGCCGGAGCTGGTGTGCGGCTGGGCGATGTAGCCCTCGGCCTCGAGCACGGCCATGTCGTTGCGGACGGTGGCACTGGAGACGCCCAGGTTGTGGCGTTCGACGAGGGCCTTCGAGCCGATCGGCTCCTGGGTGGCGACGTAGTCGGCGACGATCGCGCGCAGCACCTCGAAGCGTCGTTCATCGGTACTCGACATAGCGGCCACCTCCGTCACCCGACTCCCCCGTCCGGAAGTCCGGCGAGACCATTCGTCACGGTCGGCGTGGTTCACACCCCCGCGACCGGGTACCAGTCTAATCGCCCTGCCGGGCGCTTCCCGCGAGGCCTTACTGTGTGTGGTGCGCGAACGGCGCCAGGTGCCGGCCGCGCACCCCCGACTACCGGGACGGGAACACCGATGATTTTCAAGGGCGTGAGGGACGGCAAGCCGTACCCGGACCACGGGCTGTCCATGCGCGACTGGTCCAAGATCCCGCCACGACAGGTTCGGCTCGACGAGATCGTGACCACCACCAAGGTCCTGGAGCTCGACCGTCTGCTGTCCGAGGACTCCACCTTCTACGGCGACCTGTTCCCGCACGCGGTGCTCTGGGACGGCGTGATCTACCTCGAGGACGGCCTGCACCGCGCGGTCCGCTCCGCCCTGCGCAACCGGGTCGTCCTGCACGCCCGGGTCTTCGACTACGACGCGATCCGCTGACGCGACCGCAGGTCGGATCCGCCTTGCGCCAGGCATGACGTCCGGGCGTTGGTCGCGTCAGATCATCAGGGCGGCGAAACCGACACAGGCGACGGTGAACAAAGCCACGACCACGCACAGGACAACGGACCCGGTCACGATCAATGCGGGCGCGCAGGCCGAGATCCCGGAGCCGAGCGCGATGACCGGCGACGATCGGAGCCGGGAGGTCGACGGTTCGGCGGGGACGAGGGCACGGTCGGTTGCTGGGTGGTTCATGTGATCTCCTGTCCCGGCCTACAGGCCGACGGTCTTTTCGAGGGCGCAGAGTTCGTCGTCGAGGCGACCGAGCAGGGGCTGAAGTAGCGGCACCGCTCGCCGGCAGCCGGTCAGCCCGAACGCGATCTCGTCATCGGTACTGGTGCAGGTGATGTTGAGGGCTTGTCCGTCGACCGGGATCGACAGCGGATACAGCGCGGTCAGACGGGCGCCGTTCCAGTACAGAGGCTTGGCCGGCCCGGGAACGTTGGAGATCATCACGTTCGGCGGGCGGATCGGCCCGCCCATTCCGAACATGCCCAGCGCGAGCGGCGCGGACCCGAGCGCACTCATCGCCAGAGCCTGCGCCGAGCTCATCGCCCGCAGTGCCTGTTTGCCCTCGCGCATGGAGGCCGTCACGGTCGCGAGGCGGTTCGCCGGGTCCGCGAGGTCGGTGGCGAGATTACACATCAGCACCCCGATCTCGTTGCCTGCCTTGCCCTCCCGCTGCTCGCCACGCAGCGAGACCGGCACCATCGCGATCAGCGGGTCGGCGGGCAGCGCGTCGAAGTCGCCCAGGTAGCCGCGCAGCGCCCCTGAGCACATCGCGAGCACCACGTCGTTGATGGTCGCCTCGGCATGCTTGGCGACCAGCCGGAGCCGTTCGATCGGCCAGGAGCGCACCGCAAACCGTCGGGCCCCACCGATCGGCACGTTGAGCATCGACCCGGGCGCAGCGAGCGAGAGCGATCCGCCACGCCCGCGCAGGGCCCGGTCGACGGTGCCTACGAGCGCGGGCACGAGGCCTCCCAGCTCACCGAGCGCGCCGCGAGCGACACGCAGCGCGGTGGCAGGCACGCCGCGCGGTCCGGGACCGCCCGCCGGCTGGTCCGAGACGTGCCGCAGCGCGCTGCGCTCGCGCACCAGCGGCTCCCACGGCGCGGGCATCTCCCGCCGTGCCGGGTCCGCGCTGAGGCCGCGGCGCAGCAGCTTCATCGCCGACACGCCGTCCGCGAGGGCGTGGTGGATCTTCGTGTACACCGCGAAGCGGCCGTCGGCGAGGCCCTCGATGAGGTGCATCTCCCACAGCGGCCTGCTTCGGTCCAGCAACACAGCGTGGAGGCGGGAGACCAGCTCGAGCAGTTCGGTGATCCCGCCGGGGCGCGGCAGGGCATCGTGGCGCACGTGGTGGCCGAGGTCGACCTCGACATCCGACTCCCAGCCCCACTGCCCCAGCGAGGTCACCGACCGACGGGCGCGTTTACGCAACAGCGGCGCGACATCGCCCCGACCCAATGACGAGTCGAGCAGTGCCCGCACATCGCGCGCGTCGCCGCCATCCGGCGGAGCGAACAGCGCGAGCCCCCCGACATGCATCGGATGGTCACGAGACTCGCCGAGCAGGAACATCGAATCGGTCGGCGCCATCGGCAGCAGCAAGGTTCGGCCTTTCCATGTGCCCGCACCCGGACGATCACGCGGTTCGTGGAGCCGAGGGGGCGTGTCCTGGATTTTGTCCAGCGGCAACGATGGGGCCAACGCTAGATGCAGCAGCGGCTGAAGACTGTCCCCGAAGCGCGGGGGATGTCCCGATTGCGCAGGGACTTCGAGCGCCAGGGTTTTCGGGCCGGGCTACGTCGTGGTGAGGGTCTTCGACGGCGGCTGCCCGTACCGCTTTCGGTATTCGAGAGCGAAACGGCCGAGGTGCTGGAATCCCCAGCGATAGGCCACATCGGTGACCGCGACGTCGGACGGGTCTGCCTGGATCAGGTCCTCATGGGCCCGCTCGAGCCGGACATCGCGAAGATAGGCCAGTGGTGAGACCCCGACGTACCGCTGGAATCCGTCCTGCAGGGTGCGCACGCTGACGCCCACCAGCATCGCCAGCCCGCTGACGGTCCACGGCTCCTCGGGATGCGCATGGATCGCATCGATGGCCCGACTGATGGTGCGCGGGCGGGCAGCGTGTGCGGGCGAGTCGAGGAGCTCACGGCTGTCGTGAGCCGCCGTGAGTAGCAAACCGGTGGTCACGGCATCCACCAGCCGGCTCGAGACCAGCTCGTTGTAGAGCAGGCTGCTGTCGTCGTCGAGTTCGGTGGCGAGGGTTCGGACCAGCGCCAACCAGCTTGCGCCCGACTTGCTGGACAGATCGAGCACGGGGTCGAAGGTCACCGGTTTACCGACCGGCCTGCCGAGTAGGGCGCGAAGCTCGGACTCGAGGTAGGCACGATCGAACTTGATGCCGTACACCACGCAGTCCGCGCTCCATCGCGTGATCCTGGTGGAGCGATGCGGGAGGTAGATGGACGCACGCCCGCGGGTGACCACATCGGACTCTCCGCCTGCTTCCGACTCGATGCCGCCCGACATCGGAATGCTCACGTGGTAGGCACTTTCCAGCTCGCCGAGGTCGATGCTCACGTCCGCTCCGTACGACAACCGGCCCACGGACACAGGACCGAGCTGCACAGTGCGTAGCGACATGTCGAGGTCGGAGTCCGTGGTGAGCTGGACCAGCCGGTGGGGGTAGTAATTCCGACCGACGGCCGCGCGCGCTTCGTCGAGGGTTCGGGCGTGAAATGCCAACACCCGGCGCGTCGGTTCGGGCGCACCCGCTGCAGGCGATTTATCGTGCATCTTTCGCCTCCAGACCCAGGCTACCCGCCGCGGACCCGGCCACCCGCCCACTTGTGCCGCTGACCCAAAGGCCCGTGACTGTTGGCCGAATCGGCCAAGCGCGGCGGCTCCGATCACGCCGATACTCGACGCCAACCCCCACCGAGGAGTGCGCGATGAGTATCGACCAGCTGGTGCCGACGACCGGCCGACCGCCCGTGACCGTTCACTGCCCGGCGACCGGCGAGGTGGTCGGGTCGGTCCCCGACACCGAGCCCGACTCGATCGCCGAGGTGGTCGACGAACTCCGCGCCCAGCAGCCGGCATGGGAGGCCCTCGGCCCCAAGGGTCGAGCCAGGTGGCTCTTTGCCCTACGGGACTGGTTGCTGGACAACGAGATCCACCTGGAGGATGTGCTCCAGTCGGAGACCGGAAAGCCGCGGACCGAGGCCGGGCTCGAGGTGCCGGTGATCGCCGAGATCATCAACTTCTACGCCGCCCGCGCGCCGCGCGACCTGGCCGACGTGAAGCTCCCGAACTCCGGTGCGTTCAGCCTCACCAAGTCGCAGCACAAGACATACCGTCCGCATCCGGTGGTCGGGGTGATTACGCCATGGAACTTCCCGCTGCTGATGCCCGCCATGGACGTGATCCCCGCGCTGCTCGCCGGCGCCGCCGTCATCCTCAAGCCGTCCGAGGTGACCCCATTGTCCGCGCTCGAACTGGCGCGCGGATGGCGTGAGATCGGTGCGCCGCCGGTGCTGGTCTGTGTCACCGGCCGCGGGGACACAGGCGCAGCCGTCGTCGACGTGGTCGACATGGTGCAGTTCACCGGCTCCACGGCCACCGGGCGCACGATCGCCGCCCGGGCGGGCGAGCGCCTCATCCCCTGCAGCGTCGAGCTCGGCGGCAAGGACGCCGCGATCGTGCTGGCAGACGCCGATCTCGAGCGCGCAGCCAACGGAATCCTCTGGGGCGGGCTGATGAACTCCGGCCAGGCCTGCATCTCGGTCGAGCGGGTCTACGTCGAGGAGGCCGTGCACGACGAATTCGTCGCGCTGCTCACCGCGAAGGTCCGGTCGCTGCGTCAGGGCGCCGACGACGACTCCCACTCGGCGGACGTCGGCGCGCTGGCGAACGCGAACCAGGTCGAGATCGTGCTCCGTCACGTCGACGACGCGATCGCCCGCGGCGCCACCGCGCTGACCGGCGGCGCCCCGACCGGGGTGGGGACATTCTTCGAACCGACCGTGCTGGTCGACGTGGACCACACCATGGCCTGCATGACCGAGGAGACCTTCGGTCCCACCATCCCCGTGATGAGGGTGGCCGACGCGGACGAGGCCGTCCGGCTCGCCAACGACTCGGTCTACGGCCTGTCCGCGACCGTCTGGACCGGCAGCCGCTCGCGCGGGGACGCCATCGCTCGACGACTCGAGGCCGGGGCGGTGAACGTCAACGACATGTTCAGCAACCTCTTCTGCTTCGGGCTGCCGCACGGCGGGTGGAAGAGCTCCGGGGTCGGCGCGCGCTTCGGCGGCGCCTCGGGTCTGCACAAGTACTGCCGGGTGCAGGCCGTCACCGCACCGCGGTTCCCCACACTGACCAACGAACCGCTGTGGTACCCGTACACGCCCTCGCGGGGGCGGGTCGCGGCCCGGCTGCTGCGGGCGATCGTCGCCCGCGACGTTCGCCGCCGATTCGCCGGAGCCCGCCGATGACCCCCGGAGGCTGGACCGGATCCCGTTGCCGCACAGCCGCGTCGGGGTGAACCGATTCGACTGGTGGGGTCAGCTCAGGATGTCGCGGATGACGCCGTCGGCCAGCAGCCTACCGCGGTCGGTGAGCACCAGTCGGTCACCCGCGCGCGAGAGCAGCCCGTCCGCGACGGCCTGCTCGGCGGCCGCGATCTCGCTCGCTCGCAGGTCGGACTCCGGCAGCCCGGACCGCAGCCGCAGCGTCAGCATCACCCGCTCGACGTGCCGGTCCTCGGCGGTGAGGTGCTCGCTGTCCGCCACCGGAAGTTCGCCCGCCGTCAGCCGGTCGGCGTAGCGGGCCGGATGCTTGACGTTCCACCAGCGCACCCCGCCGACGTGGCCGTGCGCGCCGGGGCCTGCGCCCCACCAGTCACCGCCGTCCCAGTACCCCAGGTTGTGCCGGCACTCGGCGCCCTGCTTCGCCCAGTTCGACACCTCGTACCAGCTCAGCCCGGCGTCGGCGAGGCGCGCGTCGATCCGCTCGTATCGGGCGGCGAGGACGTCGTCGTCGGGCGCGGGCAGGTCCCCGCGCCGCACCTTCCTGGCCAGCGCGGTGCCGTCCTCCACGATCAGCGCGTAGGCCGAGACGTGGTCGACGCCCGCGGCGAGCACCGCGTCCAGGGACGCGTCGAGGTCCTCGTCGCGCTCGCCTGGCGTGCCGTAGATCAGGTCCAGGTTCACGTGCTCGAACCCCGCCGCGCGCGCCTCCACGGCCGCCGCCACCGGGCGTCCCGGGGTGTGGGTGCGGTCGAGGATCTTGAGCACGTGCTGTGCCGCCGACTGCATGCCAAGCGAGATGCGGGTGAACCCGGCCTCGCGGAGGCGGTCGAAGAACTCGGGCGAGGTGGACTCGGGGTTCGATTCCGTGGTCACCTCGGCGCCCGCGGCAAGGCCGAAGCTCGAGCGGACCGCGCCAAGCACGTCGGCCAGCCCGTCGCCGCCGAGCAGCGACGGCGTGCCGCCGCCGACGAACACCGTCTCCGCCGCGGGCACTGCGCCCTCGGCGCCGAGCATCACGGCGGCCGTGTCCAGCTCGCGACGCAGACCCTCGAGCCAGGACTGCGGCGACGCGGAGGTGCCCAGCTCCCCCGCCGTGTACGTGTTGAAGTCGCAGTACCCGCAGCGCGTCGCGCAGAACGGGACGTGGATGTAGATGCCGAACGGACGCGACCCCACTCCGGCCAGGGCATGGTCCGGCAGCGCAAACGCAGCAGCCACCGGCTCGGTCATCGATCCACTCACCTCATCAGTGTCCCATTACCAGAGGACGTGACGAGCGCCACACATCGCCCTGCCTGCGCATTTCCCCCAATTTCGGGGGAAATGGCCACCGGGTGTCGGAATCGGCGAGGTGTTCTGGCACAATTGGCCGGGTGACCGGACTTGGGATTGCGCTCGTGGCTCGACGCCACGTCGATCTCAAGCGTGTCTGTAGCTGTCTGCCCTTGCCTGCGTAGACGCCATTCGCCAGCCCCCTCTCAGTCCCGGCCGGTCTCGGATGTGCCTGCGGGGACAGCCCTCCCCGTCGGCGATGCCATCACAGACCGGCGCACCGAAGAAGATTCTGGAGCGCCTCCGATGTCGCAAAGTGTCGACACTCCTCCTCCCGCCCGCGCGCCGCGGCCGGCCAAGCGCCGTGCCGAGGGCCAGTGGGCCCTCGGCTACCGCGAGCCGCTGAACGCCAACGAGCAGGCCAAGAAGGACGACAACCCCCTCAACGTCCGCGCCCGCATCGAGAACATCTACTCGAAGCAGGGATTCGACAGCATCGACAAGTCCGACCTGCGCGGCCGGATGCGCTGGTGGGGTCTCTACACCCAGCGCGAGCAGGGCTACGACGGCACCTTCACCGGTGACGAGAACATCGACCTGCTCGAGGCCAAGTACTTCATGATGCGGGTGCGCTGCGACGCAGGCGCCCTCAACGTCGAGCAGTTGCGCACCATCGCGGGCATCTCCACCGAGTTCGGCCGCGACACCGCCGACCTCTCCGACCGCGAGAACGTCCAGTACCACTGGATCGAGGTCGAGAACGTCCCCGAGATCTGGAAGCGGCTCGAGTCCGTCGGTCTCAAGACCACCGAGGCCTGCGGCGACTGCCCGCGCGTCGTCCTCGGGTCCCCGCTGGCGGGCGAGTCCCTCGACGAGGTCCTCGACCCGACCCCGGCGATCGACGAGATCGTCCGCCGCTACATCGGCAAGCCCGAGTACTCGAACCTGCCGCGCAAGTTCAAGACCGCGATCTCCGGCCAGCAGGACGTGGTGCACGAGATCAACGACGTCGCCTTCATCGGCGTCAACCATCCCGAGCACGGCCCCGGCCTCGACCTGTGGGTCGGCGGCGGGCTCTCCACGAACCCGATGCTGGCGCAGCGCGTCGGCGTCTGGGTGCCGCTCGACGAGGTGCCGGACGTGTGGGAGGCCGTGGTCTCGATCTTCCGCGACTACGGCTACCGCCGGCTGCGGTCCAAGGCGCGGCTGAAGTTCCTCATCAAGGACTGGGGCATCGAGAAGTTCCGGGAGGTGCTCGAGACCGAGTACCTCAAGCGGAAGCTGATCGACGGCCCCGCGCCCGAGCAGCCCAAGCGGCCGATCGACCACGTCGGCGTGCAGAAGACCCGCAACGGCCTCAACGCCGTCGGCTTCGCGCCGATCGCGGGCCGGGTCTCCGGCACCATCCTCGCGAAGGTCGCCGACGCCGCCGAGAAGGCAGGCAGCGACAAGATCCGCTTCACGCCGTACCAGAAGCTGATCATCCTCGACGTCGCCGACGACAAGCTCGATCAGCTGATCGCCGACCTCGACGAGCTGGGCCTGCCCGCCCGGCCGTCGCACTGGCGGCAGAACCTGATGGCCTGCTCCGGCATCGAGTTCTGCAAGCTGTCGTTCGCCGAGACCCGCAAGCGCTCCCAGGTGCTGGTGCCCGAGCTCGAGCAGCGACTCGCGGACATCAACGCGCAGCTCGACGTGCCGATCACCATCAACATCAACGGCTGCCCCAACTCCTGCGCCCGCTCGCAGGTCGCGGACATCGGCTTCAAGGGCATGCTCATCGACGACGGCGAGGGGAATCAGGTGGAGGGCTTCCAGGTTCACCTGGGAGGCAGCCTCGGGTTCGACGTGGCCTTCGGCCGCAAGCTGCGCCAGCACAAGGTCGCCAGCACCGAGATGGGCGACTACATCGACCGGGTGGTCCGGCAGTTCGTCAAGCACCGCAATGCGGGCGAACGCTTCGCCGAGTGGGCCGTCCGAGCAGACGAGGGGGATCTCCGATGAGCGAAGCGAAGAGCATCGACACCGTGACCGAAGCGAAATTGGATCTGGCCACCGCGACCGCGGACGACCTGCGCGCGCTCGCCGAGCAGGCCGCGGCGAGCCTGGACGGCGCGTCCGCGCAGGAGCTGCTGCAGTGGACCGAGGACACGTTCGGGACCGACTTCATCGTCGCGTCGAACATGCAGGACGGCGTCCTGGTGCACCTGGCCGCCCAGGTGCACCCCGGTGTCGACGTGCTGTTCCTCGAGACCGGTTACCACTTCGCGGAGACCATCGGCACCCGCGACGCGGTCGAGGCGGTGTACGGGGTGAACGTCGTCAACGTCCAGGCCGAGGCCAGCGTCGCCGAGCAGGACGCGGCCGAGGGCAAGGACCTGTTCGCCCGCGACCCCGGCCGGTGCTGCGCACTGCGCAAGGTCGCGCCGCTGAAGAATTCGCTCGCCGGATACAAGGCCTGGGTGACCGGCATCCGCCGGGTCGAGTCCCCCACCCGCGCCAACGCCCCGCTGATCTCGTTCGACGACGCGTTCGGGCTCGTGAAGATCAACCCGATCGCCGCGTGGTCCGACGACGACATGCAGGCCTACATCGACAAGCACTCGATCCTGGTGAATCCGCTTGTCGACGAAGGCTATCCATCAATCGGGTGCGCGCCGTGCACCGCCAAGCCAGCCCCCGGCTCCGATCCGCGCAGCGGACGGTGGGCCGGTAACGCCAAGACAGAATGCGGGTTGCACGCCTCATGACTGCTGAACTGACCGACATCCGACCGCAACTCGACGGCACCGACTTCGACACGCTCGCTGCCCTCGAGTCCGAGGCCATCCACATCTTCCGTGAGGTGGCAGGCGAGTTCGAGCGCCCGGTGATCCTGTTCTCCGGCGGCAAGGACTCCACGGTGCTGCTGCACCTGGCGATCAAGGCCTTCTGGCCCGCGCCGCTGCCCTTCGCGCTGCTGCACGTGGACACCGGGCACAACCTGCAAGAGGTGCTGGACTTCCGCGACCACGTGGTCGAGAAGTACAACCTGCGCCTGCACGTGGCCAAGGTCGAGGACTACCTCGCCGACGGCCGGCTCACCGAGCGTCCCGACGGCATCCGCAACCCGCTGCAGACGGTGCCGCTGCTGGACGCCATCGCCGAGAACCGCTTCGACGCGGTGTTCGGCGGCGCCCGCCGCGACGAGGAGCGGGCCCGCGCCAAGGAGCGGATCTTCTCGCTGCGCAACGCGTTCGGCCAGTGGGACCCGAAGAAGCAGCGTCCCGAGCTGTGGAACCTGTACAACGGCAAGCACTCCCCCGGCGAGCAGGTCCGCGTCTTCCCGCTGAGCAACTTCACCGAGCTCGACATCTGGCGGTACATCGCCCGTGACAACGTGGAGTTGGCCAGCATCTACTACGCCCACCGGCGCGAGGTGTACCAGCGCGACGGCATGTGGATGACCTCCGGCGTCTGGGGCGGTCCGCGGGAAGGCGAGGAGGTGCAGAACCTCTCGGTGCGCTACCGCACCGTCGGCGACGGCTCCACCACCGGCGCCGTGCTCTCCGAGGCGGCCGACAACGAGGCCATCCTCGCCGAGGTCGCGGCGTCCCGATTGACCGAGCGCGGTGCCACCCGTGGCGACGACCGAGTTTCCGAAGCGGCCATGGAAGACCGCAAGCGAGAGGGCTACTTCTGATGAGCGACCTGTTGAGGCTCGCCACCGCGGGCAGCGTCGACGACGGCAAGTCCACCCTGGTGGGCCGGCTGCTGTACGACACGAAATCCGTTCTCGCCGACCAGATCGACGCCGTCACCCGCGCGTCGGTCGACCGTGGGCTCGACACCCCGGACCTGTCGCTGCTGGTCGACGGCCTCCGCGCGGAGCGGGAGCAGGGCATCACCATCGACGTGGCGTACCGCTACTTCGCGACGCCCAACCGCACCTTCGTGCTGGCGGACACCCCCGGCCACGTGCAGTACACCCGCAACACCGTCTCCGGCGCGTCCACCGCGCAGCTGGTGATCCTGCTGGTCGACGCGCGCAAGGGCGTCATCTCGCAGACCCGTAAGCACGCCGCCGTGCTCGCGCTGCTCGGCGTGCCGAAGCTGGTGCTCGCGGTCAACAAGATCGACCTGGTCGAGAACCCGGCCCAGGTGTTCGCGGACATCTCCGAGGAGTTCAACGCGCTCACCACCTCGCTGGGGTGGGCGTCCGAGGACGTCGTGGAGATCCCGGTCTCCGCGCTGCACGGCGACAACGTGGCAGTCCGCTCCGAGAACACCCCGTACTACAACGGCCCCACCCTGATCGAGCACCTCGAGTCGATCCCGGTGGACGCCGAGCCGCACCGGGTTGGCCTGCGCTTCCCTGTGCAGTACGTGATCCGGCCGCGCACCGCCGACTTCCTCGACTACCGCGGCTACGCCGGTCAGGTCGCCGCGGGTTCGGTCCGCCCAGGCGACGAGGTGGTGATCCTGCCGTCCGGCACCCGCACCACCGTCGAGCGCGTCGACACCGCCGACGGTGAGCTCGACGTCGCGAACGCGGGACGCAGCGTCACGCTGATCCTGGCCGACGACGTCGACGTCTCGCGCGGCGACACCATCGCCTCCGTCGAGGATGCGCCCGCGCCGATCGGCGAGTTCGAGGCGACGGTCTGCTGGCTCGCCGAGAAGCCGCTGCGCCCCGGCGCCCGCCTGCTGCTCAAGCACGGCACCCGCACCACGCAGGCGATCATCGGTGGCATCGTGGAGCGGTTCGACGAGCAGGACCTCACCACGGCGCAGAGCCCGGACACCCTCGAGCTCAACGAGATCGGCAAGATCTCGGTGCGCGTCGCGGAGCCGATCGTGGCGGACGACTACACCGTCAACCGGCACACCGGCAGCTTCCTGTTGATCGACCCGGCTGGTGGCAACACCCTCGCGGCCGGCCTGGTCGGCGACGCGATCGCCGCCATCGAGCTCGCCCGCGTCTAGCGTCGTGTTCGACAGCCAGGTCGGGACGCACGCGTCCCCGATGCCCGTCCCGGCGCCGCTGATCGCGGTCGCCCACGGCAGCCGCGACCCCCGCTCCGCGCGGGCGGTCGCGGCCGCGGTGGACGGCATCCGGGCCTCGCGCCCCGACCTGGACGTCCGCCTCTGCTTCCTCGACCTGTCCGCCCCGTCGGTGGACCAGGCCATCGATGCGGTTGCCGCCGAGGGACATTCGTCCGCCGTCGTGGTGCCGCTACTCCTGGGTAGCGCGTTCCATGCGCGGGTGGATCTGCCCGCGCTGCTCGCGGCAGGCCGTCGCAGGCACCCCGGGCTCGATCTGGTCCAGGCCGAGGTTCTCGGCGACGACCACCGGTTGGTGTCGGCCGTGCGCGACCGCATCACCCAGACGGGAACCGATCTCGGCGATCCCGAGGTCGGCGTGGTGCTGGCCGCGGTCGGCTCCTCGTCGCAGACCGCCAACGAACTCACCACCCGCATCGGCCCGCGGCTGCGGGCCGGCACCGCATGGGCAGGCGTCGAGGTCTGCTTCGCGACCACCGGACCCGGCCTGCCGCAGGCCGTCTCGGCGCTCCGGGCCCGCGGCGCGCGGTCGATCGTCGTCGCCCCGTGGTTCCTCGCGCCCGGCCTGCTCACCGACCGGATCGGCCGGTCCGCCGAGAACTGCGCCCCGGAATCGCTGCATGCCGACGTGATCGGCGCCCACCCCCTGCTCGCGGAGGTCGTGCTCGACCGGTACGCCGCGGGCGCCGAGCGGCTCACCGCCGCCCGGGTCGAACTCTCCGCCTAGCCCGACCGCTCGACCTCGTCGAGCCTGCGCCGCAGGTGCTCCCGTTCGGCATCGGTGCCGACCGTCTCCAGCGCGGTCCGGTAGGCCGCCGCGGCCTCGGGGAACCGGCCGAGCCGCTCCAGCAGGTCCGCGCGGGCGACCGCGTACGGGTGATAGCCCCGCAGCCGCGGCTCCCCCGCCAGCGTGTCGAGCAGGATCAAGCCCGCCTCCGGTCCGTCCCGCATCGCCACGGCCACCGCCCGGTTCAGAGCCACCACCGGCGACGGCGCCAGCGCGAGCAGCACGTCGTAGAGCGCCACCACCTGTGGCCAGTCCGTCGACGCGACATCCGCTGCCTCGTCGTGCAGGGCCGCGATGGCCGCCTGCACCCCGTACACGCCCGGCGGGCCACCGGTCAGCGCGACGACCACCAGGGCGCCGCCCTCCTCGATGGCCGCGCGGTCCCAGTGGCCGCGGTCCTGGTCGTCGAGCAGCACCAGCTCGCCGCCGGGCCCGGTCCGCGCGTCGCGGCGGGCGTGGATCAGCAGCATCAGCGCCAACAACCCGGCGACCTCGCGCTCGGCGGGCAGCAGCCGCCGCAGGATCCGGGCGAGCCGGATCGCCTCCTCCGCGAGGTCGAGGCGCTGCAGGTCCGGACCCGAGCTGGCCGCGTAGCCCTCCGTGAAGATCGAGTAGATCACCCCGAGCACCCCGGGCAGGCGGTCCGGCAGTTCGTCGGCGCCCGGCACCCGGAACGGGATCCGCGCCTGCCGGATCTTCTTCTTGGCCCGCACGATTCGCTGCGCCATCGTCGCGGTCGGGACGAGGAAAGCCCTGGCCACCTCCGGCGTCGTCAGGCCGGCCAGGCAGCGCAGGGTCAGCGCGGCCCTGTCCTCGTCGGCGAGCGCCGGGTGGGTGCAGGTGAAGAACAGCTGCAGGCGGTCGTCGGGCAGGTCGGCGAGCGCGTCGGCCGGCGGGGGCGAGTCCGCCCGATCGGACTCGACCTGCAGGACGGCGAGCCGGGCCGCGTAGGCCTGGTCCCGCCGCAGCCGGTCGACCGCGCGCCGCCGCGCCGTCGTCATCAGCCAGGCGCCGGGCCGGGCGGGAACGCCGTCAACCGGCCAGTGCACCAGCGCGGCCTCGACGGCCTCCGAGGTGACCTCCTCGGCCAGGTCGAGGTCGCCGAACCGGCGGACGAGCGAGGCCAGCAGCCTGCCGCGTTCCTCCCGGAACACGGCCTCCACGGACGATTCGGCCGCGGCCCGCTCGTCCATCGCGGTCACTCGCCGAAGTCGGCGATCGGCCGCACCACGACCGATCCGCCGCCGCGGGCACCGGGGCAGCGGGCCGCCCAGTCGAGCGCGACGTCGAGGTTCGGCACGTCGATCACGTAGAAGCCGCCCAGCACCTCGCGGCTCTCGGCGAACGGTCCGTCGGTGACGGTCCGCTGCCCGTCCGGTCCGACCCGCACCGCGGTCGCGGTGGTCAGGTCCGCCAGCGATTCCCCGGACACGAAGATGCCCGCCTCGCTGACCTGCTTGTCGTAGACCATCCAGTCTTCGGGGGTGCACCCGTTCGCGACGGGATCGGTGGAGGCCGCGTTGATCAGCATCATGTACTTCATGGTTCGACTCCTGTCGTTTCATCGTGCGGCGAGGTGCCGTACTCAATGACGACGAACGGAACCCGGTCGAATCGACACGTCCAGGAAAATAGTAGGCGGCTTCGCCGCCTGTGCGCGGTTGACGAGTGTCTGGACTCGTCAACCGCGCACGGGCCGCGGAGCGGCCTAGGCCGGGATGTTCGGGATCAGGGTGGCGCGGGCGTAGACGGTCTCGCCCTCCTTGAGCTGCAGCGCCTCGCTGTCGCCGCGGGTCACCTGGGCCGCGAACAGGTCGCCGGTGGCGGCGTTGCGCAGCTCCACCCGCACCTCGAAGCCGAGGTGCACCACCCGCTCGACCGTCGCGCGGGTGACGCCAGCGGACTCCGCGGTGCCTGCCTTCTGCGCGACCGCCATGCTGGGGTCGCGGCCGACGCGGATGTCGTGCGGGCGCACCAGCTGGCCGTTCAGCTTGGCCACCGGGCCGAGGAACGACATCACGAAGTCGTTCGCGGGCGTGTCGTACAGGTCCCGCGGGGTGCCGACCTGCTCGATCCGTCCCTTGTTCAGCACCGCGATCCGGTCGGCGACGTCGAGCGCCTCCTCCTGGTCGTGGGTGACCAGCACGGTCGTCACGTGCACCTCGTCGTGCAGCCGCCGCAGCCAGGTCCGCAGGTCCTCGCGGACCTTGGCGTCGAGCGCGCCGAACGGCTCGTCGAGCAGCAGCACCTGCGGGTCGACGGCGAGCGCGCGGGCCAGCGCCATGCGCTGCCGCTGGCCACCGGAGAGCTGGGCCGGGTAGCGGTGCTGGAAGCCGTCGAGACCGACGATCTCGAGCAGCTCGTTGACCTTCTTCTCGATCTCGGGCTTCGGCCGCTTGCGGATCTTCAGCCCGAACGCGACGTTGTCGCGGACCGTCATGTGCTTGAACGCCGCGTAGTGCTGGAACACGAAGCCGATGTCGCGCTTCTGCGGGGGCACACCGGTGACGTCCTTGCCCCCGATGGTGATGGTCCCCGAGTCCGGGTTCTCCAACCCGGCGATCGACCGCAGCAGCGTCGACTTGCCGGATCCGGACGGGCCGAGCAGCGCGGTCAGGGAGCCGGCCGGGATGTCCAGCGACAGGTTGTCCAGGGCGGCGAAGTCGCCGAAGTTCTTGTTGGCGCCGATCACGGAAATCATGTGTTGCTCCTCTTGCGGTCGAGCAGCGTCATCAGCAGCAGGGTCACCAGCGCGATCCCCATCAGCAGCGTCGCCGCGCAGTAGGCCCCGAAGGTGTTGTGATCGTCGATGTAGCGCGAGTGCACGAGCAGCGTCAGGGTCTGGGAGACGCCGGGGAACCCCGAGGACACCATGATCACCGCACCGAACTCGCCGAGCGAACGGGCAACGGTGAGCACCACGCCGTAGGTCAGGCCCCAGCGGATCGCGGGCAGAGTGATCCGCCAGAAGGTCTGCCACTTCGAGGCGCCGAGGGTCGCGGCGGCCTGCTCCTGCTCGTCGCCGATCTCGTGCAGCACCGGCTCGACCTCGCGGACCACGAACGGAAGCGTGACGAAGATGGTGGCCAGCACCATGCCGGGCAGGCCGAAGATCACCCGGAACCCGGCCTCGTCCAGGACGCCGAACCAGCCGTTGACGCCCCACAGCAGGATCAACGAGACGCCGACGACGATCGGCGAGACCGCGAACGGCAGGTCGACGACCGCCTGCATCAGGCCGCGGCCCGGGAACCGTCCACGGACCAGTGCGAGGGCCGTGACGATGCCGAAGATCACGTTGATCGGCACGACGATGGCCACGATCAGCAGCGAGAGGTTCAGCGCCGAGATCGCCGCCGGGGTGGAGATCGCCTCGATGAAGGCGCCGATGCCCCGCTCGAAGGTGCGCCACAGGATGACACCGATCGGCACCAGCAGCAGGAAGAACAGGTAGCCGAGCGCGACGACCCGCATCCCGAGCTTCGATCCGGTCGACAGGTTCACTGGGCCTGCTCCTCACGTCGCTGGCTGCGGCTCGAGAGCACCCGCAACACCAACAGGGTGACGAAGGCGATCGCCAGCAGCGCCACCGACACCGCGGCGGCGTTGACCGGCCGGTCGATCTCGATCTGCTGCTGGATGTACTGCGAGGTCACCTGCGTCTCGCGCGGGATGTTTCCGCCGATCAGCACGACCGAGCCGTACTCGCCGATCGCCCTGGCAAACGCCAGGCCCGCGCCGCTGATGATCGCGGGCGACAGGATCGGCAGCACCACCTTCCGGAAGATGGTCCAGTTGCTCGCGCCAAGGGACGCGGCGGCCTGCTCCACCTCCCGGTCGGTCTCGATCAGCACCGGCTGCACCGAGCGGACCACGAACGGCAGCGTGACGAACGCCAGCGCGACGACGAGGCCGGGCTGGGTGGCGTTGAGCTGCACACCGATCGGGCTGTTCGGGCCGTACAGCGCCAGCAGCACGATGCTCGCCACGATGGTCGGCAACGCGAACGGGAGATCGATGAGCGCGTTGACGAATCGCTTACCGGGGAACTCGTCGCGGACCAGCACCCAGGCGATGAGGGTGCCCATCACCACGTTGATGAGGGCGACGATCGCCGAGACCGTGACGGTCACGCGCAGCGAGGCCAGCGCGACCGGGCTGGTCACGGCTTCCCAGAACCCGCTGAGGCCGTCCTCGAACGAGGTCACCGTCAGCGCCGCGAGCGGGAGCAGCACGATGACGCTGAGCCAGAGCATCGCGACGCCGATGCCAAGCGGGCCAACGGTGCCGGTCACGGCGGTCCACTTGCGCTTCTTCGCGCGGGTGGGCCGAGCGGGGGGACCGGTCTCGATCGACTGCTGTCCTACGGACTCGGACACCAGTCCCCCCGTCGTTGTTTCTGTAGTGCTCGTCACGGTCAGATTACTTGGTGGCGTTGTCGTAGATCGTGGCGATGGAGCCGGTTTCCTTCTTGAACAGGCTCTCGTCGACGGCCTTCCAGCCGCCGAGGTCCGCGATCGTCCACAGCTTCGCGGGCGCAGGGAAGTCGGCCGCGAACTCGGCGGCGACACCCGGGTCGACCGGGCGGAATCCGGCCTCGGCCCACAGCTTCTGGCCCTCGGTGGTGAAGAGGAAGTCCTTGAACGCGTTGGCCTTCTCGAGGTTCTGGCTGCTCTTGATCACGGCGACCGGGTTCTCGATCTTGAACGTGACCGGCGGGGTGACGTGCTCGACCGGGTCGCCGTTGCGCTCGGCGAACAGGGCCTCGTTCTCGTAGCTCAGCAGTACGTCGCCGGTGCCCTGCAGGAAGGTCTCGGTGGCCTCACGACCGGACTTCGGCTGGACCTTCACGTGATCGGTGACGAGCGTGTTCAGGTAGTCGAGTCCGGCCTGCGGGTTCTTGCCGCCGTCGCTCTTGGCGGCGTAGGGCGCCAACAGGTTCCACTTCGCCGAGCCCGAGCTGAACGGGTTGGGCGTGACCACCTCGAGGCCGGGCTGGAGCAGGTCGTCCCAGTCCTTGATGCCCTTCGGGTTGCCCTCGCGGACCACCACCGTCACGACCGAGCCGAACGGGATCCCGTTGTAGGCGTCCTTGTTCCAGTCCTCGCTCACCAGGCCCGCGTCGACGAGGCGGGTGATGTCCGGCTCGACCGAGAAGTTGACGAAGTCGGCCTGGGCGCCGTCCTTGACCTTGCGGGACTGGTCACCGGAGGCGCCGTAGGACTGCTGGAACTCGACGTTCTTGCCCGCCTCGGTCTCGTTGAAGGCGGGGATCAGCTTGTCGTAGCCGGGCTTGGGGACCGCGTAGGCGAACAGGCTGACGGTGCCCCCGCTGCCGTCGCTCGATCCACCCTCGGTGCCGACGGTGTCGCTCGACCCGCCGCTGCACGCGGTCAGTGCGATCGAGCCGGCGGTGACGACGGCGGCCAGAAGGACGCCGGAACGGGTGATGCGAGAGCGCGCGCTCATGTGAATTGCCTTTCACAGGTGTGCCACGAGGGCAAGGAGGTGGTGTCCGGTCCTCAGACCGCAGCGCGGGACCACTGCCGGCAACGGCGTGGTCTCACGGTGACACAGAATTGGGGTTGTCGCCCGCTACGTGGGGCGGTCCGGCCGCGGGCTCGATGGCTCGCGCGGCTTCCGCTATCGACAACAGTCGATATCGGCGACCGCAAGCATGCCGACAGCGATCAACGCCAGTTCATGGCGGACCTGGTGCACGGCGGTTGCAGACACGCGGACGAATGTAGCAGAGCGATCGACCCGGATCGAACTGGAGCGGGCCCCGTTCCACTACCTGGTCAGCAGCCAGCCGATCAGGACCAGGAGCATGAGCGCGATCAGGGCGAGGGTGACGCGTGAGCGGGGCATCAGCGGGCACCGTCCTCGGTGGCGGCGGAGGGGGCCGAGTCCCGGCCGAGCAGCACGAAGATCCTGGCGAGCAGCAGGTCGGCACCGCTGGCGATCCCGATCGCGAGCGGCATCATCACCGCCATCACGAGGATCAGCTGCGGTATGAAGGGCAGCCCGATCACCCAGAGCTCGAGTCCGTCCCACCAGCTGGCAATCTGTGTCACCCGGTCAGCCTATCGCCCCCACTCCGGTGGACGCCCACGCCCGTCGGGCAGATGATGATCAGATGGCCCCACTCGATGATCAGATGGCCCCACTCGATGACACCGAGGCGCTCACGAACGGCGAAGTGGTGCCCGCGAACCTGCCGGCGCGCATCGACCTGGAGCACCATCGCAGTACCTTCCCGCCCATCGACGACTACGCCTTTCTCTCCGACTGCGAGACCACCTGCCTGATCGCCCGCAACGGCTCGGTCGAGTGGATGTGCGTGCCCCGTCCCGATTCGCCGAGCGTCTTCGGTGCGGTCCTCGATCGGAGCGCGGGCCACTTCCGGATCGGTCCCTACGGGCAGAACGTGCCCGCGGCCAGGCGCTACCTGCCGGGCGGGCTGATCGTCGAGACCACGTGGCAGACCGAGACCGGCTGGCTCATCGTGCGCGACGCGCTGGTGATGGGCCCGTGGCACAACACCCAGGAGCGCTCGAAGACCCATCGGCGGACCCCGACCGACTGGGACGCCGAGGGCATCCTGTTGCGGACCATCAAGTGTGTCAGCGGGACCATCGAGCTGGAGATGAGCTGCGAGCCCGCCTTCGACTATCACCGCGCCGCCGCGACGTGGGAGTACACCGGCAAGGTCTACGAGGAGGCCACCGCCACCTGTGACGGCAGCCTCCTCGGCGCGCACCCCACCCTGCGGCTGACCACCAATTTCAAACTCGGTCTCGAGGGCCGCGAGGCGCGGATCCGGACTCGGATGCGGGAGGGCGACAACGGCTTCGTCGCCCTGTCCTGGGCGGACGTGCCCGCGCCTGGCACCTTCGAGGAGGCCGCGGACAAGATGTGGAAGACCGCGGAGTGCTGGCGCCAGTGGATCACCATCGGCCGCTTCCCCGACCACCCGTGGCGCGGCTACCTGCAGCGCAGCGCGCTTGCCCTCAAGGGCCTGACCTACAGCCCGACCGGTGCGCTGCTCGCCGCCTGCACCACCTCACTGCCGGAAACCCCTGGCGGCGAGCGCAACTGGGACTACCGGTACGCGTGGGTGCGCGACTCCACCTTCGCGCTGTGGGGCCTGTACACCCTCGGCCTCGACCGGGAGGCGAACGACTTCTTCTCGTTCATCTCCGACGTGTCCCGGTCCGAGGACGGTCACCCGAACCCGCTGCAGGTGATGTACGGGATCGGCGGCGAGAAGACCCTCGAGGAGGAGGAGCTCGGCCACCTGTCCGGATACGACGGGGCCCGCCCGGTCCGCATCGGCAACGGCGCCTACAACCAGAACCAGCACGACATCTGGGGCACCATGCTCGACTCGGTCTACCTGCACGTGCGCTCGCGCGACCGGGTGCCCGAATCGCTGTGGCCGCTGCTCAAACGGCAGGTCGAGGAGGCGATCAAGCACTGGCGTCAGCCCGACCGCGGGATCTGGGAGGTGCGCGGCGAACCGCAGCACTTCACCTCCTCGAAGGTGATGTGCTGGGTGGCCCTCGACCGCGGCAGCAAGCTGGCGATCTTGCACGGCGAAAAGGCGTATGCCGAGCAGTGGGCGCGGATCGCCGACGAGATCAAGGACGACATCCTCGAACACGGGGTTGACGACCGGGGCGTCTTCACACAGCGCTACGGCGACGATTCGCTCGACGCCTCGCTGCTGTTGGTGCCGTTGCTGCGCTTCTTGCCCCCGCACGACCATCGGGTGCGCGCCACCGTGCTGGCCATCGCCGACGAGCTGACCGACGACGGCCTGGTGCTGCGGTACCGGGTGGAGACCACCGACGACGGCCTGTCCGGCGAGGAGGGCACCTTCACCATCTGCTCTTTCTGGCTGGTGTCGGCGCTGGTCGAGATCGGCGAACTGCCCCGCGCCAAGCGGCTGTGCGAGCGACTGCTCGGGTTCGCCAGCCCCCTCAAGCTGTACGCCGAGGAGATCGACCCGCGGACCGGCAGGCACCTGGGGAACTTCCCCCAGGCCTTCACCCACCTGGCGCTGATCAACGCGGTGGTGCACGTGATCCGGGCCGAGGAGGCCGGCGACACCGGTACCTTCCAGCCCGCACACGGCCGCACCTGAGGCGCTGCGGGCGGACCCGCCGTCAGCCGCCGATCGCCTCGAGCTGCGGGGTGATCCGGTCCAGCGAGTAGCGCAGCGAGGCGCTCGAGGGGGTGTTGAAGCCGACCACGGTCGGGTAGTCCTCGACGGCCATGCCGCCGTTGTCGACCGACGGCAGCGCCGCGAACCCGGGGAGTCTCATCAGGTCGTCGCGGGTGCCGCCGTTGGGCAGCATCACCACCAGGTCCGCGGTGAGCGCATCGACCCGCTCGGGGCTGAGCAGCAGTCGCCCGCCCGTCGCCCCCGCCTCCTCGACGAGGCGCGGCGGCACCGTCATGCCGAGCCGTGCGAACGTCTGGCTGGCGCCGTCCTTCGGGTCGGCGACGACGACCAGTTGGTTGGTCGCGAAGACGAACTGGGACAGCACCGCCGTCTTGCCCTTCAGACCCGGCAGTCGCGCGGCGAGGCCGTCGATCTCGCCGTTGGTGGTGGCGATGATCTCCGCGGCCCGGTCCTGCTCGCCGAGGATCCGGCCGAGCGCCGTCACCTGGTCGTCCCACGAGTCGACCTGCGCGTCGCCGATCTCGCCGATGGTGGGCGCGATCTTGGCAACCCGATCGAAATCGCTCCGGCCTGCCACGAACGACCCGAGGATCAGGTCCGGCTTCTGCGCGGCGATCTCCTCCACCGGCAGGGGCGCACCCAGCTGGGTGAGGACCGCCCGGTCGAGTTCCACCGCCGACTCGTCGAGCGAGCTCTCCCAGGGGTAGAGGCCGCGTTCGTCGCCGCGGTCCCCGGCGGCCAGGTAGGCCACGGGCTGGACGCCGAATTCGAGCAGTGCGTCCAGCCACTGGCTGCCCGCCGCCACGATCCGGGTCGGGGTCCCCTCGATCCTGGTGGAACCGAACCTGTGCTCGATCGTCGTCGTCCGATCGGCGCCGTCGTCGGCACCGGCGTCCGCGCCGCAACCAGCGGCGGCGACCGCCACCGCCCCGAGCAGCGTCGCCGCAACCAGCCTCACCGCACGCACCCACATCACCCCTTCGAAGTTAGCGAAGGCTAACCTTCGCATGCCTCGAGGGGCGGCGCCAGGGCTTCGTCAGGCGAACCGGCGCAGCAGCCGCTCCGCGTCGGCCGCGATCTGCCGAACCACCTCGCCCGCCGGACGGGCCGAGTGCACCAGGCCGACGGCCTCACCCGCGTACACCACGCCGAGGTCGGGGTCGCTCGGGTCGTAGGCCTCCGCGAGGGTCTCCTCGGACCCGTCGACGCCGTGCCAGGCCTCGGTGAACCCGTTCGCGATCGCCCGGCCGCCCCAGCGGCTCGGCCACGGCTGGCTGCGGGCCTGGTCGAAGACGGAGGTGTACACGGTGTCGGCGCTGCCGGCCTCGACCACCCGCTCGCGGGCGTAGCCGGGCCCGATGGTCTCCGGGCTGGCGAGCAGGGCGGTGCCGATCAGCGCGCCCTCGGCACCCGCGGCGATCACCGCCGCCAGCCCGCGCCCCGTCCCGATACCGCCTGCCGCGACCACCGGCAGGTCCGTCGCGTCGAGCAGCTCCTGCAGCAGCGGCAGGGTGCCGATCTGGCCGGTGTGCCCGCCCGCCTCGCCGCCCTGGGCGATCACCAGGTCCACCCCGGCCGCCTCGGCGACCCGTAGGTCGTCGAGCGTGTTCACCTGGGACACGACCGGGATACCCGCGGCGTGCACCCGCGGCACGTAGGCGGCCGGATCGCCGAAGGACAGCGACACCAGCACCGGATTCTCCGCCAGCGCCGCGTCGAGCAAGGTGTCGTCGTCGTCGAGCGCCCACGTCATCAGCCCGACGCCGAACCGCCCGCCGATGCGGCGGGCCACCGCCGCCTCCTCGGCCACCCACTGCGGGGTCGCGTACCGCGCCGCGCCGAGCAGCCCGAGGCCGCCGGCCTTGGACACCTCGCCGGTCAGTTCGCCGCCTGCCCTGCCGCCCATCGGCGCGCCGAGGATCGGCACCTCGATCCGCAGTTCCCTGGTCAGCCAGGTCTCGAGCATGCCGAATTCCTCCCGTCGCGGCTCCGCCGCCTGTGCGCGATGCGCGCGGCGCCTACTTCTTCGGCTTGTCCGCCACCGACTCGTTCGACAGCGCCGCCACGAAGGCCTCCTGCGGGACCTCGACACGACCGATGGTCTTCATCCGCTTCTTGCCCTCCTTCTGCTTCTCGAGCAGCTTGCGCTTTCGGCTGATGTCACCGCCGTAGCACTTCGCGAGCACGTCCTTGCGGATCGCGCGAATATTCTCGCGCGCAATGATCTTCGCGCCGATCGCGGCCTGGATCGGCACCTCGAACTGCTGGCGCGGGATCAGCTCGCGCAGCTTGGTGGTCATCTTGTTGCCGTAGGCGAACGCGGCGTCCTTGTGCACGATCGCGCTGAACGCGTCGACCGCCTCGCCCTGCAGCAGGATGTCCACCTTCACCAGGGCGGCCTGCTGCTCGCCGGACTCCTCGTAGTCGAGGCTGGCATAGCCCTTGGTGCGCGACTTCAGCGAGTCGAAGAAGTCGAACATGATCTCGCCCATCGGCAGCGTGTACCGCAGCTCGACCCGGGTCTCGGAGAGGTAGTCCATGCCGCCGAGCTCGCCGCGACGGCTCTGGCACAGCTCCATGATCGGGCCGGTGTACTCGCTCGGCGCGATGACGGTGCACTTGGCCATCGGCTCGTACACCTCGCGCACCCGGCCCTCCGGCCAGTACGAGGGGTTGGTGACCTCGTGCTCGGAGCCGTCCTCCATCACCACGCGGTAGACCACGTTGGGCGCCGTCGAGATGAGGTCGAGGCCGAACTCGCGCTCGAGCCGGTCCCGGGTGATCTCCATGTGCAGCAGCCCGAGGAACCCGCAGCGGAAGCCGAAGCCAAGGGCCACAGAGGTTTCCGGCTCATACGCCAGCGCCGCGTCATTCAGCCGCAGCTTGTCGAGCGCATCGCGCAGCACCGGGTAGTCGGAGCCGTCCATCGGGTACAGGCCGGAGTACACCATCGGCTTGGGATCGCGGTAGCCGACGAGCGGCTCCGAGGCGCCGTTCCGCGCGGCGGTGACGGTGTCGCCGACCCGGGACTGGCGGACGTCCTTGACGCCGGTGATCAGATAGCCCACCTCGCCGACGCCGAGGCCGATGCTCGGCTTGGGCTCGGGCGAGATGATGCCGACCTCGAGCAGCTCGTGGGTGGTGCCGGTGGACATCATGGTGATCTTCTCGCGCGGGGTGATCCGCCCGTCCACCACGCGGACGTAGGTGACCACGCCGCGGTACGCGTCGTACACGGAGTCGAAGATCATCGCGCGCGCAGGGCCGTCCGCGTTCCCGACCGGCGCCGGGATCTTCTTGACGACCTCGTCGAGCAGTTCCTTGACGCCGACACCGGTCTTGCCCGAGACCCGCAGCACGTCGCCCGGCTCGCAGCCGGTGATGTGCGCGATCTCCTCGGCGTAGCGGTCGGGATCGGCCGCGGGCAGGTCGATCTTGTTGAGCACCGGGATGATGGTGAGGTCCTTCTCCATCGCCAGGTACAGGTTCGCCAGCGTCTGCGCCTCGATGCCCTGCGCGGCGTCCACCAGCAGCACGGCGCCCTCGCAGGCCTCCAGCGCGCGGGACACCTCGTAGGTGAAGTCGACGTGACCGGGCGTGTCGATCAGGTGCAGGACGATCTCTTCCTTGGTGCCGTCCTCGTTCTCGACGACCCAGGGCAGCCGCACGTTCTGCGCCTTGATGGTGATGCCGCGCTCGCGCTCGATGTCCATCCGGTCCAGGTACTGGGCGCGCATCTGCCGCGGATCGACCACCCCGGTGAGCTGCAGCATCCGGTCCGCGAGAGTCGACTTGCCGTGGTCGATGTGCGCGATGATGCAGAAGTTCCGGATCCGTGCGGGATCCGTGAACGTCTTGTCTGCGAAGCTGCTGATTTCGGGGCTCCTGAACTCGTCACTGGCGGCGGCCCGAACCGGGCTGCGGTAAGTCGTCGCCCCAGGATATCGCCCGGGTCGGCGCGCGGCGGCACCGGAGCGACTCAGCGACCGGTCGGCGCCGCTCGATCAGCCCGTGGCCCGGATCCGATCCAGCCGCACGGCGCCGGTCCCCGCCGCGCAGATAAGTTGGACGCATGGCACGTAGCTGGACGCAGATCGGCAAGCAACTCGGGAGCATCGCGCTGCGCGAGGGCCCCCGCCTGTTCAAGGAGCTGCAACGCTCGGGCGTGTTGCCCGGCAAGGCCCGTGTCGAGCAGGCCACGAAGCCGAAGCCGACCCTCAAGCCCGGACGACCGGTGTCCAACACCGCGGTGCCGACCGCGCACCGCGCCCGCCGGGTCGAGTACTCCCCCGACCTCGACGGACGGGCCGACCCGGGCGAGGTCGTGTGGACCTGGGTGACCTACGAGGAGGACGCCCACCAGGGAAAGGACCGGCCGGTCCTGGTCGTCGGGCGCGACGGCGACACCCTGCTCGGCCTGATGCTGTCCTCGAACGCCGAGCGGGACGGCGACCGGAACTGGATGGGCGTCGGCGCCGGCTCCTGGGACAGCGCCGGCCGCCCGAGTTGGGTTCGCCTCGACCGGGTCCTCGACGTCCCCGAGGCCGGCATCCGCCGCGAGGGCGCCATCCTCGATCAGCGCCGGTTCGAACAGGTCGCGACCCGCCTGCGGTCCGACTTCAGCTGGAGCTGAGGCACTTCCGGACCGCCACGCGGATCAGTTCCCGGCGAACTCCACGTCGAGCCGCAGGCGGTGGGTGCCGTCGGCCTCGACGAGCAGCTCGCCGGTCCCGCTGATCCCCGCCAGGTCGCCGGTCCCGCTGGTGGGGACCACGACGAGCTGGTGGTGGGTGCGCTCGGCACCGTCGGTGGTGGCCATGTGCGCGAAGTTGAAGGTGCCGCGGCGGTCGCCGATCGACCCCTCGAACGACTCCATCGCGACGTAGGTGCCCACCCCGGTCTCCTGGGAGAACGCGGAGGTGAACTGGGTCCGCGAGGTGCCTTCGATCTCGCCGGTGAAGGTCTTGGTCATGTAGGTGTACCCGACGTCGAGTCCGGTCTGGATCGGCGAGGTGTACTCGGTCGGCTCGAACGAGGTCACGGAGAACGTGCTGTCTGCCTGCATGAGGTGAGAGTAGGACCGGCCACCGACACCGCGCTTGAACAAACGCGACGGCGCACCACAGACGAAGGACCCCCGGCGCGATCCGCGCCGGGGGTCCTTCGTTCGGGATCGGGTCCCGCTAGATGTTGATCCGGTCGTAGCGACCGAACACCCCGCGGTAGGCCAGCGCGCCGAGCGCGCCGCCGATGAGCGGGAACACGATGAACGCCCACAGCTGGCCGAGTGCGCCGTCCTGGTAGGGCGCCACCGCGATGCTGCGGGCCGGGTTCACCGAGGTGTTGTCGATCGGGATCGACACCAGGTGGATCACCGCGAGGGTGAAGCCGATGGAGATGCCCGCCAGCGGAACGTCCGAGATCTGGTCGGTCGAGGCCATGACCACGAACACCAGCAGCGCGGTGAGGAGCACCTCGATCACGATCATCGCGGCGAGGCCGTATCCGTTCTCCAGTACCCCGATGCCCAGCGGACCCTTGATCGCCGACGGGCTGTGCTGACCCCACCCGTTCGCGCCGAGCCCCGAAGCCGCGCGGTTGTAGGACGGCAGCGACTTGGCCACCGAGTAGAGGACGACGCCCGCGAGCACGCCGCCGAGAACCTGGGCGGCCACATACAGGCCCGCCTTGGCCACGGATATGCGGCCGAGCAGGAAGTGCCCGAAGGTAACGGCCGGATTCACGTGGCAGCCCGAGATGGGTCCGATCGAGTACACGAGGAAGAGCAGGGTGAGGCCGAACGCCAGGGCCACGCCGAGGTTGCCGACCTTGTCGCCCGCGATCACCGCGGTGCCCACCGATGCGAACACCAAGACGAACGTGCCGATGCCCTCGGCGATGTACTTCTTGACGTCCGAGATCGGTTCCTTCTCAGAGATTTCCTGTGCAGTCGGAGACATGTTCCACCTTCAGTGAAATAGGGTCATATGCAAGGACAAGATCATTTCGGGACGCTACGCGAGGCGGGTGATCTCCACAACAACATCGAGGTCTGTCGAGCCGCCGCCGGAGTAGATCCCCTTGAGCGGTGGGACATCGGCGTAATCCCTGCCCACGGCCACCGATACGTGCTGCTCGTTGACCTCGACGGCGTTGGTCGGGTCGTGCCCCCACCACTCCCCGGTCCACGCCTCCACCCAGGCGTGACTCTCGCCCTCCACGGTGTCCCCCAGCGCGGCGGAACGTTTCGGGTGCAGATAGCCGGACACGTAGCGACTGGGGATGCCCATGCTCCGCAGCAGCAACAGGGTCAGGTGCGCGTAGTCCTGGCACACCCCGGCGCGCTCGTCCCAGGCCTGCAGCGCGGACGTGCGCACCCCCGTCGTTCCCGGCACGTAGGACATCTCCTCGTGCACCCAATTGGACGCCGCCACAACCGCTTCCGCGGGCTCGCGACCCTTGCGCAGGTCTCTTGCGACGGCGGCGAGCTTGCGACTACCCGGCACATAGGCTGTGTCGCTGAGCAATTCGCCGAACCTGTCGCGCAGATACGCACCCCCGAGCTGCGTCCATGTCACGGTCTCCGTGGGCGCGGTGAACGGGTCGGTCTCCACCACCGAGGATCCCGACACCTCCAGCGTGGTGTGTGGGGCGTGCAGGTCGAACGCGGTGACCGCGGTACCCCAATAGTCGGTGTACCGATACCACCTGGTCGCCGGGGCCGTCTCGACACGGTTGAGGATCACGTTCTGCCGATGATCGCTCCTCGGGGTGAGCCTGGCCTCGTTGTAGGAGGAGGTCACCGGCGCGTTGTACGCGAATCCGGTGGTGTGCACCACCCGCAGCCGCCAGCTCACAGCTCCCCCTCCAGCGTCGTGTCACCGCTCCTTGCCCCAGCGTCGGTCCACGCCACCCACGGCGCGGAGTGGAAGTACTGCAACGCGATGGCCTCCCCCAGCTCGCGACACGTCTCCTGCAGCGACACCAGCCTGGCCTGCAGGTCCTCCATCAGCACCCCCGGCGGCAGGAACTCCAGCTCGCTCCTTGCCCGGCCGAGCAACCGCTGGGCCTCGGCCCTCGAGCCGACCCGGCTGTGCGGCCGGTGATCGAGTTCGTCGAGACACTGCTCGGCCTGCCGGAGGGCGTGGAACACGGACCGCGGGAAGAGCCGATCCAGCAGGATGAACTCGACCACCCGACGCGCATCGAGGGCGCCGCGGTAGGTCCGCAGGTAGGTGTCCTGGGCTCCCGCCGACCGCAGCACGGTCACCCAGGCAGGCGAGCTGGTGCGGTCCCCCGCCCGCGAGAGCAGCAGCCGCACGATCATGTCCACCCGTTCGACGGACCGGCCGAGGAGCAGGAACCGGTAGCCGTCGTCGCGACTGAGGGTGGAATCCGCCAGCCCGGCGAACATCGCGGCGCGGCCCTCGACATAGCTGAAGAACTCGTGGGGACCGAGACGCCGGGCGGCCTCCTCGCGCGCCGCGAGACCGTTGTAGGTGGTGTTCAGGCACTCCCACATCTCGCTAGAGGTCACTTCCCGTGCGCCCCTAGCGTTCTCGCGGGCATGCGCCAGGGAATCGACTATCGATCCACCCTGGTCGCGGCTGAACGCGACCAGGTCGGTCACCGACCACACGTCGAGCGTGCCCTCCGGCGGGGAGATCCCCAGCACCCGCAGCAGCAGGCGCGAGGACCGATCCGCGTCGACGGTGGAGTCCTCGAACAACTGGTGCACCGCGACGTCGAGGATGCGGGCGGTGTCGTCGGCGCGCTCGACATAGCGCCCGATCCAGTACAGCGACTCGGCATTACGCGCCAGCATCGTCCCCCACCCCACCCTGCTGCTGTTGTTGCTGCTGTTGCTGTCCGGCGGACAGCTCCGGCCCCTGCTCGGTCTGCCCGGCCCGCGACGGCTCACCCACCAGCTCGGCGCCCGCCAGCTCGCGCTCCGCGTCCGAGGTCCGGCTCGCGAGGACCCAGGTGTCCTTGCTGCCGCCGCCCTGACTGGAATTGACCACCAGCGATCCCTCCGGCAACGCGACCCTGGTCAGCCCACCGGGCAGGACCCAGACGTCCTCGCCGTCGTTCACCGCGAACGGCCGCAGGTCCACGTGGCGGGGCACCAGCACGTCGCCGACCTTCGTCGGGACGGTTGAGAGCTGGACCACCGGCTGCGCGATCCAGCCGCGCGGGTCGTCGCGGATCTTGCGCTTGATCGCCCGGAGTTCCTTCGGCGAGGCATCCGGGCCGAAGACGATCCCGTACCCGCCCGAGCCCTCGACCGGCTTGATCACCAGCTCGTCGACCCGGTCGAGCACCTGCGCGCACTCGTCCTCGAGCCAGCACCGGTAGGTGTCCACGTTCGCCAGCAGCGGCTTCTCGCCGAGGTAGTACTCGATGATCGCGGGGACATAGGTGTAGACGAGCTTGTCGTCGCCGACGCCATTGCCGACGGCGCTGGAGATGACGACGTTCCCGGCGCGCGCGGCGTTGAGGAGCCCGGCGACGCCGAGCACCGAATCCGGCCGGAACTGCATCGGGTCCAGGTACTCGTCGTCGAGCCGGCGGTAGATCACGTCCACCTGACGCTCGCCCTCGGTGCTACGCATGTAGACGACGTTGTCGCGGCAGAACAGGTCGCGCCCCTCCACCAGCTCCACGCCCATCTGCCTGGCCAGCAGCGAATGCTCGAAGTACGCGGAGTTCGCGACGCCAGGGGTGAGCACCACCACGGTCGGATCCGCCTCGTTCAACGCCGCCGCGTTGCGCAGGGCCCGCAGCAGGTGCGTCGCATAATCGCCGACCGCGCGCACCCGGTGGGAGGAGAACAGGTCGGGGAAGACCCGCGCCATGGTCCGCCTGTTCTCCATGACATAGGACACCCCTGACGGCGATCGGAGGTTGTCCTCGAGCACTCGGAAGGTCCCGTTTGCGTCGCGCACGAGGTCGATACCCGCCACGTGGATGCGCACCCCGTTCGGCGGCACGATCCCGAATGCCTCGCGGTGAAAGTGCTCACACGAGGTGATCAGCGACTTCGGTACCACCTCGTCGCGCAGGATCGCCTGTTCGCCGTAGACGTCGGCGAGAAACAACTCCAGTGCCTGCACCCGCTGCTTGATCCCCCGCTCCAGCCGGGACCACTCGGCCGCCGCGATCACCCGCGGCACCAGGTCGAGCGGGAACGGGCGCTCCTGGCCCGACAGCGAGAACGTAATGCCCTGATCGATGAAGGCCCGGCCGAGCGCGTCGGCGCGAGCGGCGAGGTGAGCAGCGTCCGAGGGTGTCAGCGCGGCGTGGATCCCGCGGTAGGGCGCGCGGACCCTGCCGTCCCGGTCGAACATCTCGTCGTAGGCGAGCGCGTATCGTCCGATGTCGGCGTACCCGTCGAAGATGCGCGGCGGCCGCGATCCGCCCCGCCGGACCAGACCCGCCTCGGCCACCACCTGCGGCATCGTCGATGATCGGAGATTCATCGGCCAATGGTGCTACAGCTCGCGGCGACCGGCAGCGCGAGCCGACAACGTCATAGTTCGCACCCCGGGATGCGCGTCGGTTTGGGTTCCAGGACCGGTCCCTGGTAATCTCGACCGTCGGCGCCCAAGTGCGCCCAAAGCTTCTTAGACAAGAAACCGAGCGAAAACGACAGGATTCTACGCGTGGCCAACATCAAGTCCCAGGTGAAGCGGATCGCTACCAACGAGCGCCAGCGACTGCGCAACCAGTCGGTGAAGTCCTCGCTGCGTACCGCGATCCGTTCCTTCCGTGAGGCTGCGACCTCGGGCGACAAGGCGAAGGCCGACGAGCTCCTCCTGGTCGCGAGCCGCAAGCTCGACAAGGCAGCCAGCAAGGGCGTCATCCACGCCAACCAGGCTGCCAACAAGAAGTCGGCCCTCGCGCTGGCCGCCAACAAGCTCTGACGTAAACCGTCTCGCAGAACCGCCCGGTCCACGACCGGGCGGTTTTTCGCGTTCCCGCGTCGGGGCGTATGGGCGTCGACCCCGTCGGGTCACCGCACGGGCGCGGGACTCAGCGGTACAGCTCGGCGACCCGCCGCACCGCGAACTCCACGGCATAGTCCGGGTCCGCGGCCGCGCCCTTGACGTCGGCGTTGAGCTGGGCGACGACGCCAAGGGCCTCACCGATGGACTCCGAGCCCCAGCCGCGCGCCTGCCCCTGTGCCTTCTTGATCTTCCAGGGCGGCATGCCCAGCTCCGACGCCATCCGGAACGGGTCGCCGCGGCCGGCGGAGCCCACCCTGGCGACGGTGTGCACGGCGTCGGCGAGGGCGTCGGCGAGCAGCACGTGCGGCACGCCCCGCAGCATCGCCCACCGCAGCGCCTCCATCGCACCGGTGCGGTCGCCCGAGACCGCCAGCTCGGCGACGTCGAAGCCCGAGACCTCGGCCTTGCCCGTGTAGTACTTCTGTACGGCGGCCGCGTCGATCAGTCCGCCGGTGTCGGCGGCGAGCTGTGAGCAGGCCGCGGCCAGCTCGCGCAGATCCGACCCGACCGCGTCGATCACCGCCTGGATCACCTCGGGCGAGACCCGGACGCCCGCCGCGCGGAACTCGCCGCGCACGAAGTCGGCCCGCTCGCCCTGCTTGCTGAGCTTGGCGCATTCGTGCACGACGGCGCCGGACTTCTGCAGCGCCCCGACCATCGCCTTGGCGCGGCCGCCGCCGGAATGCAGGATCACTAGGACGAAGCCCTCGGGGGGCGCCGCCGCGGCGTCGAGGACCAGCGCGACCGCATCCTTGCCCGCCTCGGCGGCGGCCTCGAGCACGATCACCCGATCCTCGGCGAACAGCGAGGGGCTCAGCAGTTCGGCGAACTCGGCGACGCTCACGTCACCCGCCCGGAGCCTGGTCACGGGCAGCTCCTCGGCGTTCGCCGAGCTCGCCCTGACCGCGGCGACGATGCCGGCGACAGCGCGATCGATCAGAAGTTCCTCGTCACCGAGTACCAGGTGGAGCGGCGCGGGGGCGGGGGATGCGGGACTCACCCGACGATGGTCCCACGATGGGCCGACACCCCACGGACAGGGAGCCGTGCCTGCGCGCATCGCGTGTCTTGCATGGGACGTGGAGTCTCAGTAAATTGAGGCAACACCGAACCAAGATCACGGAGACCATCGATGGCGCCGTCAACGACACCTACCGCCGAGTTTCTCGATCCCGCCTACCGCGAACTGCTGCAGACGCTGTCCGAGGGGTCCGTACACCGCCGTTTCGATCCCTATCTCGACATCGACTGGGATGCACCGGAATTCGCCATCGACCCGGTGGATCCGCGGTGGGTTCTCTCCCCCGAGCTCGATCCGCTCGGCGCCACCCGGTGGTATCGGGAGCAGCCACTGGAGCGACGGATCGCGATCGGGAAGTGGCGCCAGGCGAATTCGGTCAAGGTCGGCGCGGCATTCGAGAGCATCCTGATCCGCGGAATGATGCAGTACATCATGAAGCTGCCCAACGGGTCGCCGGAGTTCCGCTACTGCCTCCACGAGATGACCGAGGAGTGCAACCACATCCAGATGTTCCAGGAGCTCGTCAACCGGATCGGCGTGGATGTCCCCGGCATGCGGCGACCCTTCCGCGCGCTGTCCCCGTTCATCGGGGTGGCGGGCGGCTACGCGCACGTGATCCTCTTCATCGGCATCCTCGGCGGCGAAGAGCCGATCGACCACTACCAGAAGGCGCTGATCCGCGAGGGGGCGAACATCCCGCCCGCGATGCTGCGCACCATGGAGATCCACATCGCCGAGGAGGCGCGACACATCTCGTTCGCGAACGAGTTCCTCAAGGCGCACGTCGACAAGATGAGCGCCGCGTCCAAGGCGGTGTGCGCGGTGACCTTCCCCCTCGCCATGCGCTGGCTCGCAGGCGAGATCATGACCCCGCCAAAGGCATTCGCCAAGGAATTCGGGATCCCGCGCGCGGTGATGAAGGAAGCCTTCTGGCGCGGCGAGCACTCCCGCGCCATCCTGCGCGGCTACTTCGGCGACATGCGCGCGCTCGCCGAGGAACTGGGCCTGATGAACGCCGTCACCACCCGGTTGTGGCGGCGCCTGCACATCGACGGACCGCCCTCTCGCTACCGCAGCGAGCCCGACCGTCAGGCCCGGCGGGCCGCCTGACCCGACAGCTGCGCGATGACCGCGGACAACTCCGCCGTGGGGTCGACGATCACGCCAGCCGATCGCGCGGCGCCGTCCAGCACATACCAGGCCAGCCTCGCGAGATCTGCCACGATCTCCGATCGGTCGCGCGTGGGCTCGGGATCGCTGACCCACTGCGTCAGGGTCCCCTCCACCATGGTCACGACCGCGAACGGCACGGCGTCGAAGGCGCTGTCGTCGACGTCGATGAGCGTCGCGATCGATGAGATGAGCCCCCGGGCCCGGTCCGACATCCGAACCTTCAGACTGCTCACCGCGTCGATGTCCGCACCGACGGCGATCGGCCCGGTGCGGGCGAACTCGTTCAGGCGCGGGTGATCGGTCATCCAGTCCGCAACGGCGCGGATGGTACGGACGAGGATCTCGTCGACCGACCCGGTGGAGAGGTCCAACTGGGCGTCCAGGGTGCGGGAGAACTCGTCGACGAGGTGCGCCCGGATCCGGCAGTCCAGGTCCTCGCGGCCGTCGAACTGCCGGTACACCACCGATTTGGCGAGGCCGGCACGGGTCGCGATCTGCTGCACCGGAATGTCCGCGCCCGCCGGGCTCTCCTCGAGCATCGCGACCGCCGCCTCGAGGATCCGCGTCTGCCGCTCGAGGTTGTGTTGCTCCCAGCGGGCCTCGTGCCCGCTGGCGACGCGCGATTCCTCGGACCGCTTCGCGGTGATCGACATGGGCCGAGTCTAACGATCGGGGCCGGGCCATCAGGGTCGTCCTACGGCGATCGCCCCGCCGCCGGATCTGCCCACCGCGATGTCACCACCCCGGTCGGTCCGGGCGACCGTCGCGCCCGTCTCCTGCAGGGCGCGCAGGATGCCGGGGTTGGGATGGCCGAAGGTGTTGCCCTGCCCGACCGAGACCACGACCAGGCTGGCCCCGACCGCCCGCAGGAACTCCTCGGTGGTGGTGCGCGAGCCGTGGTGCGGCAGCTTGAGGATGTCCGCGGCCACCGGCACCCGATCCCGCAGCAGGTCCCGCTGCCCCTCCGCCTCGACGTCCCCGGTGAGCAGGATCCGACCCGCGATGGTGTCCACCGACAGCACCAGAGATTGTTCGTTCGCCATCTCCGCTCCCGCGGCCGGGCTGCGCGGCACCGGCAGCGTCGGCCCGAGCACCCGGAACGTCAGCGCCCCCAGCCGCAGCTGCTCCCCCGCCCGAGCCTCCCTGATCGCCACGCCGGAAGCCGCGGCCTGCGTGCTCACCTGGCGAAAACCCCTCTCCGGCTGGTGCATCGGACCGAGCACCACGGCACCGACCCTGCGCCCCCGCAACACCCCGGGCAGGCCGTCGATGTGGTCAGCGTGCAGATGCGTCAGCACCACCGCCGCGACCGTCCGCACGCCCAGCCTGTCGAGGCAGCCGTCGACGAGTCGCGGTTCCGGGCCCGCATCGATCACCACCGCGGCGCCGTCCCCCGCGGCGAGCACCACCGCGTCGCCCTGCCCGACGTCGCAGGCCACCAACACCCAGTCCCGCAGCGGCCAGCCCGGCCACAGAACCCGGGCCGGCACCCACACCAGGGCCAGCCCCAGCACCGAGGCCGCGAGCACCCGCCGCAGCCACCGAGACCGGATCACGAGCAGCAGGCCCGCCGCGATCCCCGCCAGCACCGCGGCGCCGGCGAGCCCGGCGGGAACCGCGACCGTGGCGCCTGGCGCGCCCGCGGCCCACTCGGCGACCCGCAGCAACCACCACAACGGCGGCCCGGTCGCCCGCACGATCAGTCCGCCGAGCGGGAGCCACACCGCCGCACCCACGGCACCGATCGCGCCGATCACGGTGACCGGCGCGATCACCGGCGCGACCGCGACGTTGGCGGCGACCGCCACCGTGCTGAGGGTCCCGGACATCGCCGCGACGATCGGCACCGTCGCGACGTACGCGGCGGTGGCCACCGCCACCGCCTCGGCCAGCGCCCGCGGCCAGCCCCGCGCCCGCAGCCACCGCGCCCACCCGGGCGCCAGCAGCACCAGCGCCGCGGTCGCCGCGACGGACAGGGCGAACCCGAAATCGACGGCCAACGCAGGAAACAGTGCCAGCAGCACGATCACCGCCGCCCCGAGCGCGGGCATCGCCTGCTTGCGCCTGCCGGTCATCAGGGCGAGCAGCCCGATCGAGCCCATCACTGCGGCCCGGAGCACGCTCGGCGACGGCCGGGCCAGGATCACGAAGGCCGCCAAGGCCACCGCCGCCAGCACCGCCGACGCGCGCGGACCCAGCGCCAACGCCCGCATGAGCAGGAGCACGGCACCGATCAGGATCGAGATGTTCGCCCCGGAGACCGCGGTCAGGTGGGACAGCCCGGCTGCGGTGAAGTCGTCCCGCACCGCGCCCGGCAGCCCGGAGGTGTCCCCCACCACCAGCCCCGGCAACAGCCCGGCCGCCTCGGGCGGCAACGCCGATCGCGCGGCCGTGGCGAAGCGGTCCCGGACCGCGCCTGCCACCCGCTGCGTCCGCGGCGCCGGTTCGACCCGCAGCGGCGCCCCCGTCACGCGGATCGTCGCGACCGTGAGGTCGCGCCGGATCGGGCGGCTCACCTTGCCCCGCAGGCTCACCCGCTGCCCCGGCAGCAATTCCTGCCAGCCGTCGACGGGCGCGAAGATCACCACGGAACCGCCGACGGCGAATCCGCCTGCCCCCTGACCCCGCGCGTCGATCGATCGAAGCGTCGCCCGGACCATCACCGTGTCGCCTGCCGGGGAGCGAACGTGCCGCGGGTCGTCCACCGGCACGACGGTGAGGCTCACGTGCCCTCCCCTCGAGGCGACCGCGGTCAGCGGGTGCTCGGCCACCGCCCGCTCGCGGGCCGCGACGGCGACCGCGAAGCCGGCACCGATCAGCAGCGCCGCGATCAGCACGCCCGCCAACGCTCGGCGGGTGCCGGCGACCCCGACGACCACTGCGGTCGCCGCCGCGGCCAGCGCGCCGACCGCCGTCCACAGCGCGGCCCGCCATCCCAGCTCGATCCCGACCAGCGTTGCACCCCAGCACATTCCGGCCGACGGCAGCAGCCGGAGGTCGAGCACTCGTCCGTCGGGGACCGGGGCGCCTGGCGTCGTCATCTACACGGTCACCAGCGCGCGCAGCTTCTCCAACCGGGCAGGCCCGATCCCGTCCACCTCGCCGAGCTGTTCGATGTCGGTGAACCGCCCGTTGGCCTGCCGCCACGCGGCGATGGCCGCCGCCGTGACCGGCCCCACCCCCGGCAGGCCGTCCAGCTCCGCCTCGGACGCCGTGTTGAGGTTCACCCGACCGGGCGCCGCTGGGCCGGGCGGACGGGCCGCACCCGCCGCGGCCGGGCCGGCACCGAGGGTGGCGCTGCCCACCGACACGGGTGCACCGTCGCGGGGCGCCAGCCCCACCAGGATCTGGTCCCCGTCGTTGAGCCGCTGCGCCAGGTTCAACCCCAGCAGGTCGGCGCCGTCCCTGGCCCCGCCCGCCGCCGCGAGCGCGTCCGCGATCCGGGCCCCCGCAGGCAGGTGCACCAGGCCCGCGGTCCGCACCAGCCCGACGACGCTGACCACCAGCTCGGCGGGCGGCGGCGCGGCCGCGGGGTCCGGCGGCGCCGGCGCGGGCGGCGGTGCGTCCCCCGGCTGTCCCTGGGAGTCGGTGGACACGACGGTCACCGGTTCGACCGCCTGCGCCACGGGCCGGTCCCGCCAGGCGAACACGACCCCGATCACCGCTGCGACGAGCGCGACCGCCGCCAACGCCGCCACTCCGCGGCGGCCTGGCGCCAGCCGCGAGCGCGCCGGGGCCGCCTGGTCGGTCAGCCACTCGGGAGCGCGCGGACCGGGATCGCCGTCGCCGAGATCCGGCCCGGGTTCCGCCTGATCAACGCGGTCCCACGAGGTGGCGGGCTTGTCGATCCGGCCCCCGGCAGCGATCGCCTCGAGTCGTTGCCTGATCCGGTCCCGGGTCTCGTCGGTGCTGCGCATGGCAGCGACGCTAGGACCGCGTTCCGCGCGGATCAGGCGAACAGGCCCCGAGTTCGGGCCTGCTGTGGATCAGTTCTCGGGCTGTGGATGAAACCACCCACAGGGCTAAACTTTTCAATCAACGTGACAGTGCCAGGAGGTGCCGAAGCCCAGGGGGCCGACCGACCGAGTGGAGATCTGACGTGAGTACGCATCGTGACACCATCTGGCGTGCACAGATCGCGGTGATCGCCTGCGCCGCGCTGGTGCTGTTGTCGGCGTGTGGCGACGGCGGCGGACAGGACGCTCAGTCCGGCAGCCCCACCCCGGGGACATCGACGGCGCAGCTGGAACAGGCGCCTGCGCTGCCAGGGGCGCAGCCCATCTCGCCGAGTGACCGGGTCTACACCGCGGACCAGTCCTCGAACACGGTGTCGGTGATCAACCCCGCGACCAACGAGGTCCTCGGGACGATCGCGCTCGGGGCGCAGCGGCTCGGCGACATCCTGGGTCCGCAATACCTGCGCAATGTCGACGTGCACGGTCTCGGATTCTCCCGGGACGGCCAATTCCTCGACGCGGTCAGCGTCACGTCCAACACCGTCACGGTTATCCGCACGGCCGACAACAGCATCGTGTCGCAGACCACCGTTGGCCGATCCTCCCATGAGGGATTCTTCAGTCCGGACGGCCAGACCGTCTGGGTCGCGGACCGGGCACTGTCCCAGCTCGACATCGTGGATGCATTGCAGGGCGGGGTCATCGGACAGATCGGCACGGAGTCGGGCCCGTCGAAGGTGTTGTTCAGCCCCGACGGGAGTCGTGCCTACGTCAACCACTCACGCGCGGCGACGATCGACGTCATCGACGTCGCCTCGCGTGAGGTCGTGCAGCAGATCACCGGGCTGGCCGACTCCTTCTCCTCCGACATGGCCCTCTCCCCCGACGGCAAGGAGCTGTGGGCCGCCCACAAGAAGGCCGGCAAGGTCAGCGTCATCGACCTGACTGCAGGCGCTGTCGGCGCGGTCCTCGATACCGGGCCGAACACCAACCACCCGGCATTCGTGACCACACCTGAAGCGGAGCTCGTCTACCTCACCGTGGGTGGTACCAACGAAACCAAGATCTACCAGCGTCACCCTGATGGGCCACCCACCCAGGTCGGGTCCATTCCGTCCTCCGGTGTCGAACCGCACGGCATCTGGCCCAGCCCCGACAACACCCGCGTCTACGTCGTCAACGAGGGCTCCGACAGCGTCGACGTCATCGATACCGCCACCCGCGCGATCGTCACGACCCTGCGGACGGGACAGGAAGGTCAAGCGGTGGTGTACGTCGCCGGTGCGGTGCTCGGTGGGCCGGGGACGGCCAACCTGACCCGGCAAGGCCTGAACCTTCCTGTCCAGAACGTCACCCCGGCTCTGGTGGGTCCGGGATCGAGCAGTCTCATCGTGCGGGCCGTCGATGGGTTGGACATGGTGCAGCTCTCCGGACGCGGCATGTCCGCCAACACCCGCTACACCGTGTACGCCACACACGCAGGTCTGCAGAACCCGCTGATGTCGTTCACCACCGACCAGAACGGAGACAAGCCGCAGGTATTGGCCTTCGTCCAATTCCTCGGCGTCTACGACATCAATTCGGTCACCGTCAGACCCAGTGGCGGCTGATCGGGCTTCCAGGGGTAGCGCGGTGGATCAGTTCTCGGGCCGGGGATGAACGCTGTCGCCCGGGCCGGCGGGCTCCGCCGTCATGTTCTCGGCGGCCGCTCCGCCCGGACAGACCAGCACGCCGATGGCACCGGGGCCGACGTGCGTGCCGATCACCGCGCCGATCTCCGAGACCACCATCTCGCTGATCGACGGGATCCGTTCCCGCAATGCCTCCGCGACCTCCTCGGCCCGCTCCGGCGCCTGCAGGTGATGCACGGCCACCGCGGCGGGGCCGTGCCCCGCATACTCGGCCGCGCTCTCGACGATCTTGGCCAGCGCCTTGGTCGCGGTGCGCGTCTTCTCCCTGAGCACCAGCTTGCCGTCCACCATGTGCAATACCGGCTTCATCGCCAGGGCGGTGCCGAGCAACGCCGCTGCGGTGCCGATCCGGCCGCCCCTGCGCAGGTGATCGAGCCGGTCGACCATGATCAGCAGCCGGCCGCGGTTCGCGACGTCCACGGCACGCTCATAGACCGACCGCAGGTCACCCCCCGCCTTCGCCACCCGGGCGGCGGCCAGCGCCGGGTAGCCCAATCCCATTGCCGTGGACTGTGAATCGACGATGCGGACGTTGCCGCCGAATCCCCCCGCGGCCTGCCGTCCGGCCTCCCAGGTGCCGGAGAGCTGGCGCGAGATGTGCACCGCGAGCACGCCGTCGCCCGCGCTCTCGTCCAGGGCCCGCGAGTACGCCTCGGTCAGCTCGCCCGGCGACGCCCCCGACGTGGTGATCGTCGCGCCCTGCGGGGGCGGTTGGGGCATCTCGTCGACACCCTCCCGGACGTCGCTGCCGTCGACGAGGACGTGCAGGGGCACGACGCGAATCCCGTACCGCTGAGCCACTTCGGGAGCGATACAGGCCGAGGAATCGGTGACGACGACGACGGGCACAGCGTTACCGTATGCCCTCCAGCGGTTCCCGGCCGGGAACCGCCGCGCGGATCGCGCTGAGCATGGCCGCGGCGACCCGCTCGTGCCCCTCCCAGCCCCAGTGGATGCCGTCCGGATTGCCGTGCTCCGAGAAGACGTTCTCGCGAACCGCCTCGGCGAGGTCGACCATTGGCACGTTCTTGTCCGCACCCCACTGCTCGAGCGCGCGGACCGCGCCGGGCCTGCCCGAGTGCACCTTGCCGTAGGCCTCGCAGTCGTGGACGGACGGCAGGGTGCCGATCACCGGGAGCTCGGGGCGCATGTATTCCAATGCGTTCCTTGCGCTCTCGAGATACTCGACGCTCAGTTTCGGGGGCAGCGCGACCGGCCAGCCGAGCGGCGACAGCCGCGGCTGCAGCCAGCCGTAGGCGGACCTGACCACGCGCCGCAGCGCGGGCGGCCGCACGTACCGGATCTGCTCACGCAGCGCGGTTGGCAGCGGCGAGGGCAGCGAATCCATGCCGCCGACGGCGAAGACGACGGCCCCCGCGCGCGGCACGGTGGCCCACACCCGCGGGTCCTGGATCAGCGCCCAGTAGGCATCGCGGCTGGTCCAGCCGATGCGGGCGACCAGCTCGACGTCCCAACCGAGCTCGGCGGCAACGATGTTCGGCCAGATCCGCGGGTGATCGGCTGGCAGCCCGCCCTTCGGCCCGAAGTAGGACAGCGAATCGGCCAGCACCAACAGGACCGGGCGGCCGGGTTCGACGGTCGGTTCGACCGCGAGCTCAGAGGACATCGCTGGCCACCGTCGCCGAGGCGTTCCACACGTCCAGGCGCCAGCTCGGCGCGTCCGGGTCCCCGTGGCCACTCAGCTGCACCCAGCTGGTGTTGCCCAGGCCCCCGAACACCGCCCACCGGTCGACGGGCAGATCCAGCAGCGCGGCCGTGAGAGCGGCGATCAGCCCGCCGTGCGCCACCAGCACGATCGGTTCGTCGCCCCAGCTCTCCTGCCGGGCAACCAGTTCGGTCACGACCGGTGTCGCGCGCCTGGCCACGTCGATCCGGCTCTCGCCGCCGGGCGGGGCCCACCGGGCGTCGGCGCGCCAGGCCAGCCGGGCACCCGGGTCACGCTCGTCGACCTGGGTGTGGGTCAGGCCCTGCCACTGGCCGAGATGGGTCTCGCGCAGCCGCTCGTCGAGTCCGATCTCGAGGCCGGTGTGCTCGCCCAACGCGGTGGCCGTGTCGCGGGCCCGCCGCAGGTCAGAGGAGACGATTGCGATCGGACGCCGCTCGGCCAGCACCCTGGCCGCCGACTTCGCCTGGACCCGACCGAGTTCCGAGAGATCGGTGTCGAGCTGACCCTGCATCCGGTCGCCCGCGTTGTACTCGGTCTGGCCGTGCCGGAGCAGGATCAAGCGCCGGACGGTCGGGCCGGTGGTGGGGCTTTCGGTCACTGAGCGGACTCCGGGTAGTCGGGGGACTCCACGGCCTCGTCCTCGGGGGTGCCTGCGATCTTCGACCGCGGCTCGATGCCGTCGACCGGGACGACCGGGCAGTCCTTCCACAGCCGCTCGAGCGCGTAGAAGTTCCGCTCCTCGTCGTGCTGGACGTGGACGACCATGTCGACATAGTCGAGCAGCGCCCAGCGACCCTCGCGGGTGCCCTCCTTGCGGACCGGCTTGTGACCGGCCTCGCGCAGCTTCTCCTCGACGTTGTCGACGATGGCGTTGACCTGACGTTCGTTCGCGGCCGACGCGATGACGAAGCAGTCGGTGATGACGAGCTGCTCCGAGACGTCGAGCACCACCACATCGCTCGCCAGTTTCTCGTCTGCTGCCAGCGCCGCGATTCGCGACATTTCAAGGGCTTCGGCGGATGCGCTCACTACGTGTTCTCCCGGTTCTGCGGATGGGTACTGATCTTGTGCGGTGCCGGTTGCGACACGGTGACGGCGCCGTCGAGGCGCTCGGAATCGTGCGGTCGGTACAGATTGCGTTTCGAGATGTACTGCACGACCCCGTCCGGCACCAGGTACCAGACGGGACGGTTCTCGGCGGCCCGGAGGCGGCACTCGGTCGAGGAGATCGCCAGGGCGGGGACCTCGATCAGTGTGACCGCGTCCTCCGGCAGGCCCTCCAGGTGTTCGGCCAGGTGCCCGACGGCGAGCTCGAAGCCAGGACGGCTCACGCCGACGAACTTCGCGAGTTCGAACAGTTCCTCCCAGTCCTGCCAGGACAGGATGCTCTCCAGCGCGTCCGCGCCGGTGATGAAGAACAGTTCGGCATCGGGATGCTGGCGATGCAGATCGCGGAGGGTGTCCACGGTGTAGGTGGCCTTCTCGCGGTCCACGTCCACCCGGCTGACCGAGAAGCTCGGGTTCGAGGCCGTCGCGATCACGGTCATCAGGTAGCGGTCCTCGGCCGGGCTGACGGTGCGCGCAGCCTTCTGCCACGGCTGCCCGGTCGGCACGAAGATCACCTCGTCGAGCGCGAACCGGTCCGCGACCTCGCTGGCCGCGACCAGGTGGCCGTGGTGGATCGGGTCGAAGGTGCCGCCCATCACACCGAGACGCCGCGGTCGCCGTGTCGCGACTGCGTCTTTCGGTCGCTCCGCGGGCTGCGCTGCTGCGCCCGCGTTGGCTGGTTCCTGCTGCACGAGTGTCGAGCTTACTGGCTGCCGCCGCGCGGCCCGACCGTGCGCCGCCCCGGCGCCCACCGCCGGGCACTCACACCGGGAGCAGACCCTCGACCACCGCGGCGAGCTGCTGCGCCGACCGGCACTCGTGCATGGTCACCGTGTCCGCGTAGACGAAGGCGGCGGAGTCGCCGCTGCCCCACTGCCCGCGCGGCTCCGGATTGAGCCAGTGCGTGTGCTTGGCGACCGCGGCGAGGTGGGTGAGCGCGGCGACGTTCGGGTCGCGGTAGTTGTTGCGCGCGTCGCCGAGGATCAGCAGCGAGCTCTTGCTGGTCAGGCTGTGCGCGAAGCGTTCGGCGAAGACACCGAGCGCATTGCCGTAGTCGGAGTGGCCGTCGTAGGTGATCAGGTCGGCCTCGCGGATCATCCGCGACATCGCCGCTCCCAGGTCGGCACCCGCGTCGAAGAACCGGGTCACCTCGTCGGTGGTGTCGATGAACGCGAATACCCGCACCCGGGAGAACTGCTCCCGCAGGGCGTGGACGAGCAGCAGCGTGAAGTTGCTGAAGCCTGCCACCGAACCGGAGACGTCGCACAGCACCACCAGCTCCGGTCGGGCAGGCCGCGGCTTGCGCTGCACGAGGTCGATCGGTACCCCGCCGGTCGACATCGACTTGCGCAGCGTCTTGCGCAGGTCGATGGCGCCAGCCCTGCTGCGCTTGCGCCTGGCCGCGAGCCGGCTCGCGAGCTTGCGCGCCAGGGGGCTCACGCTGCGTCGCAGCGCGACGAGCTCGGTGTCCGAGGCCCGCAGGAAGTCGACCTCCTCGGCGAGGCGGGGCACACCGTAGGTCGCCACCCGGTCCTTGCCGAGTTGTTCGGCGGACCGGCGACGCGTCTCCACCTCGACCATCTTGCGGAAGTCCGCGATCCGCTGCGCGGCGGTCCGGCGCGCGACCTCGGTGGCGTAGTCGCCGTCCGGGTGCTCACCGTTCACGCTGTTGCCGATCAGTCCGTCGAGGATCCGGGCGAGCAGCGTCTCCGGCGCCACATCCCGCAGCGCCTGGTAGGCGGAGAAGGACGGCCCCTTGGAGGACTCGTACTTGCCGAGCTCCTCGACGAGTTGCCCGGTGAGCAGCTCGGTCAACGCCAGCGACTCGGGCGATCCGTCGGCGAGCAGCCCGGCGATCAGCTCCCGCAGGGCGTCGAAGTCCACCAGACCCTCGGGGGTGCGCGGGATCGACACCTCGGCGCCGCCGTCCGCGCGCAGTCCCACACCTGCGGGGAACCAGAGGTCGAACAGCGCGTCGAAGGTCGCGCGGTGGGTCGGCCTGCGCAGCAGCGAACAGGCCAGGCCCTCGCGCAGCGACTCCCGGTCGAGCAGGTCGAGCACGGCCATCACCCGACCGGCGTCGACGGTTTCCGAGGGCCCGACCGCGATCCCCCGCTTACGCAGCGCCTCGACGAAGTCGACGAGGTGGCCGGGCAGCCCGTGCGGCGACGCGAGGGCACCGGGCGTGTGGGGCGTTGCGGCCATATCGGTTCCGTCCTCTCGGTTGCGGCGAGCTAGTTCAGCCGGAGTTCGGACGCCGCCCGCTGCTGATCGGACTGGTGCTTGAGGATGACGCCCATCGTGGCGCGGACCGCATCGTCGTCGAGCGTGTCCATGCCGAGCGCCAGCAGCGTGCGGCCCCAGTCGATGGTCTCGGCGACCGAGGGCAGCTTCTTGAGCTGCATGCCGCGCAGGACACGGATGGTCCGCACGAGCTGCTCGGCCATCGCCTCGGGCAGCTCGGGAACGCGGCTGGCGAGGATGCGCCGCTCGAGGTCTGCGTCCGGGAAGTCGAGGTGCAGGAACAGGCAGCGGCGCTTGAGCGCCTCCGACAGCTCGCGGGTCGCGTTCGAGGTCAGCACCGCGAACGGCTTGCGGGTGGCGACGATGGTGCCCAGCTCGGGGACGGTCACCGCAAAGTCGCTGAGCACCTCGAGCAGCAGGCCCTCGATCTCGACGTCCGCCTTGTCGACCTCGTCGATCAGCAGCACGGTGGGGTCCTCGCGGCGGATCGCGGTGAGCAGCGGCCGCGGCAGCAGGAACTCCTCGGAGAACACGTCCTGCTTGGTCGAGTCCCAGTTGTCGCTGCCCGCCTGGATGCGCAGGATCTGCTTGGCGTGGTTCCACTCGTACAGCGCGCGGGACTCGTCGACACCCTCGTAGCACTGCAGACGCACCAGTTCCGCGTCCGAGACCTGCGCAACGGCCCGGGCCAGCTCGGTCTTGCCGACACCTGCGGGCCCCTCGATGAGCAGCGGCTTGCCGAGCCGGTCGGCGAGGAACACCGCCGTAGCGGTGGCCTTGTCGGAGAGGTACCCGGTCTCGGCGAGCCGGGTGATCACCTCATCGACGCTCGCGAAGATCGGCGGCGTCGTCGGAAGTGCGCGGTCCACACTCGCTCCTTGTGCTTGTCGGGGTCTGTCAGTCCTGCGGGGCCGGCACTACACCGGTCGGGTGTGCCCGTCGCCCCAGACGGTCCACTTGGTGGAGGTCAGCTCGGGCAGGCCCATCGGACCGCGAGCGTGCAGCTTCTGCGTGGAGATGCCGATCTCCGCGCCGAACCCGAACTGCTCGCCGTCGGTGAACGCGGTGGAGGCATTGACCATCACGGCGGCCGCGTCGACCCGGGCGGTGAACTCGCGGGCCGCGGCCAGGTCCGCGGTCACGATGGCCTCGGTGTGACCGGTGCCGTAGCGGTTGATGTGGTCGATCGCGTCGTCGATCCCGTCGACCACCTTGAGCGCGACGTCGAGAGAGAGGTACTCCTCGGCCCAGTCCGCCTCGGTGGCGGGCACCTGTCCGGGCAGGTCACCGTGGATGATCACGCCCTGCGACTGCAGCGCCTGGGTCACCGCGGGCAACGCGGTCTCCGCGACGGCCTTGTCGATGAGGACGGTCTCGGCGGTGTTGCACACGCTCGGGCGGCGGGTCTTGGAGTTCAGCACGATCTTGACGGCCATCGGGAGGTCAGCCGCGGCGTGCACGTACACGTGGCAGTTGCCGACGCCCGTCTCGATCGTCGGCACGGTGGCGTCGCGGACCACGGCGTTGATCAGGCCCGCGCCGCCGCGCGGGATCACGACGTCGACCAGGCCGCGGGCCTGGATCAGGTGGGTCACGCTGGAGCGGTCCTCGCTGGAGAGCAACTGCACGGCGTCGGCGGGCAGGTCCTGCGCGGCGAGCGAGGCGCGCAGCACCTCGACGAGCGCGGCGTTGGAGTGCACAGCGGACGAGGAGCCGCGCAGCAGCGCCGCGTTCCCGGACTTGAGGGCGAGACCGAACGCGTCGACGGTGACGTTGGGGCGGGCCTCGTACACCATGCCGATCACGCCGAGCGGCACCCGCACCTGACGGATCTCCAGGCCGTTGGGCAACGTCGCGCCGAGGACCACCTCGCCGACCGGATCCGCGAGCCCGGCGACCTGACGCAGGCCCGCCGCGATGCCGCCGACCCGGTCGGCGGTCAGGCGCAGCCGGTCGAGCAGGCTCTCCTCCGTGCCGGTCGCCTTGGCGGCCTCGATGTCGAGGGCGTTGGCGGCGAGCACCGCGTCAGTGGCGGCGAGCACGGCATCGGCCGCCGCGTGCAGGGCCGCGTTCTTCTGCGCGGTCGTCAGCTGGGCCAGCACCCGCGACGCCACACGCGCGTTGCGGGCGGCCTCGTGGACGGCCGCGCGGGCCACGTCCCCGCGCCCGTCGTCGTCGCCCTTGGCAGCACCGTTCGTCTCCACCGTCTTGCTCACCGCGGTCATGAGTACAGGGTAACGACCGGCCCGGCGCATAATCGTTCAGCCCAAGTCGTTAACAGAGGAAATCAAGCTCCCATGACCCAGTCCCACACCGAGGTGCTCACCGAGGAACCGTCCGAGGGCTACAGCCGCGGGCTCAGTTCCCGGACCATTCAGATGATCGCCCTCGGCGGCGCCATCGGAACCGGCCTGTTCTACGGCGCGGGCGGCGCGATCGAGGAAGCCGGACCGTCGCTGATCCTGGCCTACCTCGCGGCCGGGCTGGTGATCTTCGTGATCATGCGGGCGCTCGGTGAGCTGCTCAGCTACCGGCCCGTCTCAGGGAGCTTCGGCGAGTACGCGGAGGAGTTCCTCGGCCGCTTCTTCGGGTTCGTCACCGGCTGGACGTACTGGGCGGTGTGGGTGGCCACCTGCATGGCCGAGATCACGGTGGCGGGCAAGTACGTCGAGTTCTGGTGGCCGTCCGTGCCGACCTGGCTGACGGCGCTGGTGGTGCTGGTCGTGCTGTTCGGCGCCAACCTGATCTCGGTGAAGCTGTTCGGCGAGGCCGAGTTCTGGTTCTCCGCCATCAAGATCACCGCGATCCTGGGCATGATCCTGATCGGCATCGGCGTGCTCACCCTCGGCTTCGGCCACGCCACCAACCCGACGGTGACCAACCTGTGGGCGGACGGCGGGGTGTTCCCCAACGGGTTCGGGGCCGCGCTGATGAGCCTGCAGATCGTGATGTTCGCGTACGTGGGTGTCGAGCTGGTCGGCGTGACCGCGGGCGAGGCGAGGGACCCGAAGCCGACCCTACGCAAGGCGATCAACACCCTGCCGTTCCGGATCGGCCTGTTCTACATCGGCTCGCTGGTGGTCATCATGTCGGTGGCGAGCTGGCGCGATTTCCACGCGGGCGTGAGCCCGTTCGTGGAGGTCCTACAGCAGATCGGCATCCCGGCCGCGGCGGGCATCATGAATTTCGTGCTGCTGACGGCGGCGCTGTCCTCGTGCAACTCGGGCATCTATTCCACCGGCCGGATGCTGCGCAGCCTGTCGCAGCGCAACGAGGCCCCGGCCGCGCTCGGCGCGCTCAGCAAGCGGTCGGTCCCGTTCGCGGGCATCACGCTGTCCGCGGGCGCGATGGTGATCGGCGTGATCGTCAACATCGTCTCTCCCGACCGCGCGTTCCTCTACATCACCTCGGTGTCCACGGTGGGCATCATCTTCGTGTGGGGCACCATCCTGGTCTGCCACCTCAAGTTCCGGGCGGCGGTCCGGGCGGGCCTGCTGCCTGCCGCGGAGTACCGCCTGCCGGGGGCGCCGGTGACCAACTGGTTGGCCCTCGCCTTCCTGGCGATGGTCGTGGTGCTGCTCTTCTTCAGCTCCGCGGGGCGCACCGCGCTGGTCGTCGGCGTCGTGTTCGGGGCCGCCGTGTGCGGCGGATACGCCCTGCTGCGCGCGCGTGTCCCCGCCGACACGAACTGAGAGCCCGCGGAACCCGGCTAGCCTCGGCCCATGTCCGCTCCCCGGATCACCGTCCTCGGCAGCATCAACATGGACCTGGTCACCACCACCCCCCGGCTGCCCGCGCCCGGTGAGACCATCCTCGGCCACGGCTTCTCGACCGGGCCGGGAGGCAAGGGCTCCAATCAGGCCATCGCCGCGGCCCGCGCGGGCGCCCAGGTGCGGTTCCTCGGTGCCGTCGGCGACGACACCTTCGCGCCGGAACTGAGGAGCGCGCTGGTCGTCGCGGGGGTGGACGCCACCCTGCTGCGCGAGACCGAGGGGCCGAGCGGGGTCGCGGTCATCTCGGTCGACGACTCCGGCGAGAACTCCATCGTCGTGGTGAGCGGCGCCAACGCCGCCCTGCGCGAACCGACGGACGCCGAACTCGGCGCGATCACCGACGCCGACCTCCTGCTGTCCCAGCTGGAGCTGCCGCTGGCCGCGGTGACCGCGGGCGCTCGGCACGCCCGGGCGAACGGGACCACGGTGATCCTCAACCCGTCGCCTGCGGCGCCCCTCCCCGACGAGCTGATCGCGTGCGTGGACGTGCTCGTCGTCAACGAGACCGAGGCCGCGCAACTCGGCGCCGAAACCCTGGCACGGGTGCCCGATGTGGTCACCACCCTCGGCGCACGGGGCGCGACCCTGCGCGGTCCCGGCGGGGTGCAACTGCGCAGCGAGCCGCCCGCCGTCGAGGTGGTGGACACCACCGGCGCGGGCGATGCCTTCGCCGGAACCCTCGCCGCGTGCTGGCACCTCGGGCGGGAGGTCGCGCTCGCCCGGGCCTGCGCCGCCGGAGCCCTCGCCACCACCAGGGCGGGGGCCGGCTCGGCGCCGACCAGCGCCGAGGTCGACGCCGCGCTCGGGCGGCAATGACCTGATGTCGTGGTCGTCGGGCACCATGGGAGCCATGACCACAGCCACCGAGCCCGCCACCCTCGATCTCCGCGCCGACGCGGAACGGCTGCTGCGCGAGCTCGCCGGCCCCGACGCCACGCTGCGCGAGGATCAGTGGACGGCGATCGAGGCGCTGGTGGTGCAGCGCAAGCGCGCGCTGGTGGTGCAGCGGACCGGCTGGGGCAAGTCCGCCGTCTACTTCATCTCCGCCAAGCTGCTGCGGGCGCGCGGCCACGGGCCGACCGTGATCGTCTCCCCACTGCTGGCCCTGATGCGCAACCAGGTGGCCTCCGCCGAGCGTGCCGGGGTCCGTGCCGCGACGATCAACTCCGGCAACGTCACCGAATGGGACGAGATCCACGCCGCCATCGCCGACGGGACCGTCGACGTGCTGCTGGTCAGTCCGGAGCGGCTGAACAATCCCGACTTCCGCGACCAGGTGCTGCCCTCGCTGGCCGCGGACGCGGGCCTCGTCGTGGTCGACGAGGCGCATTGCGTCTCCGACTGGGGCCACGACTTCCGTCCCGACTACCGACGGATCCGCACCCTGATCGGTGAGCTGGGCGAGGGCATCCCCGTGCTCGCCACCACCGCGACCGCGAACGACCGGGTGGTGGCCGACGTGTCCGCACAGCTCGGCGTCGGCGGCTCCGAGACCCTGGTGCTGCGCGGCGGCCTCGAGCGGGAGTCGCTGCGGCTGTCGGTGGTGCACATCGACGAAGCGAGCAAGCGCGCCGCCTGGCTCGGCCAGCAGCTCAGCCGGCTGCCCGGGTCCGGCATCATCTACACCCTCACGGTGTCTGCCGCCCGAGACCTGGCCGGGCTGCTCGCCGAGCAGGGCCACGAGGTGGCCGCCTACACCGGCCAGACCGACCCGGCCGAACGCGAGAGCCTCGAGGCCGACCTGCTCGAGAACCGGGTCAAGGCCCTGGTCGCGACGTCGGCGCTGGGCATGGGATTCGACAAGCCCGACCTCGGGTTCGTGGTCCACCTCGGCGCACCCTCCTCCCCGATCTCCTACTACCAGCAGGTCGGCCGCGCAGGCCGCTCCACGGACCGGGCCGAGGTGGTCCTGCTGCCCGGCTTCGAGGACCGGCAGATCTGGAGCTACTTCGCCAGCATCGCGTTCCCGCGCGAGCATCTGGTGCGCAGGGTGATCGAGGTGCTCGACGCCGAACGTCCGCAGTCCACCCAGGCGCTCGAACCGCTGGTCGAACTCAGCCGGAACCGCCTGGAGATGGTACTGAAGGTCCTGGACGTGGACGGCGCCGTCAAGCGGGTCCGCGGCGGCTGGATCAGCACCGGGCAGCCGTGGGAGTACGACGCGGAGCGTTACGGCCGGCTCGAGCAGGCCCGCGAGTCCGAGCAGCAGGCGATGGTCGAGTACCAGCGAACACCCATGTGCCGCATGGAGTTCCTGCGCCGCCAGCTCGACGACCCCGGCCTGTCCGCCGACCCGCAGCCGTGTGGGCGCTGCGACAACTGCGCCGGCCCCGCCCACTCCGCGGAGGTGGACGATGAGGCCATCGCGCGGGCGCGGGCACGACTGGACCGGCCCGGCGTCGACCTGGCCCCGCGCAAGCAGTGGCCGACCGGCCTCGCCAAGCTGGGTGTGCCGCTGTCCGGCAAGATCACCGACGGACCCGAGACGGGCCGGGTGCTCGGCCGCCTGTCCGACCTCGGTTGGGGACAGCGCCTGCGCACGCTGTTCGACGAGCCCGACGGCCCGGTGCCGGACGCGATCGTCGACGCCTGTGTCAAGGTGCTCGCCGCCTGGGACTGGCAGCAGCGACCGACGGCGGTGGTGGCCCTCGAGTCAGCGACCCGCCCCCAGTTGATCTCCTCGCTCGCCGACCGGCTCGCGACGGTCGGACGGCTCCGCAACCTGGGCCTTCTCACCAGGAATCCCGAGCGCCCCCCGGTCTCCGCGGCCAATTCCGCCTACCGCGTGGCCGGGCTGACGGGGGCCTGGCTGGCCCCGGATCTCCGCGACGCCGACGGCCCGATCCTGCTGCTCGACGACCTCGCCGACACCGGCTGGACGCTCACGATGGCGGCCCGCGAACTCCGCGCGGCGGGCGCCCCTGCCGTCCTGCCGTTTGCCCTGGCGAGCGTCAGCTGACCCCCTTGGTGTGACCAGGCTCACACAGTCGGGCTCACCAGTGCGGGAGCCGGGTCAGGGCATGCGGAATCGCCGGGGGTAGCTGAAATCCGTTGCCCCCATTGTTACGTTCGTTCGACAGATGAGCCCCGTTACAAAGAGTGCGACCCCGACCACCGCTCCCCGAGCGGTGACGACAAGGCAGCCCGAAATCGATGACGCCGTGCGCATGTGGGAGATTGCCCGCGATTCGCAGGTGCTCGATCTGAACTCAAGCTATGCATACCTGTTGTGGTGCAGGGACTTCCGTGACACATCCGTGGTCGCGGAGCAAGACGGCCGCGTGGGCGGTTTCGTCACCGGTTTCGTCCGTCCGGAAGACCCGCGGACGGTCTTCGTCTGGCAGGTGGCGGTCGACGAATCGCTGCGCGGCCGCGGAGTGGCCGCGGCAATGCTGAACGACCTGCTCGATCACCTCGCCCTCCAGGGCGTCACCAGGCTCGAAACCACGATCAGTCCGGGCAACGACGCGTCCCGAGCCCTGTTCTCGTCGGTGGCGCGGATGCGATACGTCGACATCACGAAGCGAGAACTGTTCACCACCAGCCATTTTCCCGATCAACACGAATCCGAAGAGCTCTACATCATCGGCGATGACACCACAGGAGTAGATCAATGACCACCCTGGAAGACATCAGCATCTTCGAAACCCTTGAGTCCGAGGTCCGCAGCTACAGCCGCAGCTGGCCGACCGTGTTCAGCTCCGCCTCCGGCTCCTGGATTCGCGCTGAGGACGGCCGCGACTACCTGGACTTCTTCGCAGGCGCGGGCGCGCTGAACTACGGCCACAACAACCCGGAGCTCAAGCAGGCCCTCGTCGACTACATCCTCGGCGACGGCATCACCCACAGCCTCGACATGTCCACCGTCGCGAAGCGACGGTTCCTCGAGACCTTCCAGCGGTACATCCTCGAACCGCGCGGACTCGACTACAAGGTCCAGTTCCCCGGCCCGACCGGTGCGAACACCGTCGAGGCGGCACTCAAGCTGGCCAGGAAGGTCACCGGCCGCGAGTCGATCATCAACTTCACCAACGCCTTCCACGGCATGACCCTGGGCGCGCTGTCGGTCACCGGCAACTCGATGAAGCGCGCGGGTGCGGGGATTCCGCTGGTACACGCCACCCCGATGCCCTTCGACAACTACTTCGACGGCGCCACCGCGGATTTCCACTGGTTCGAGCGGGTGCTGGACGATTCCGGCAGCGGACTGAACCGCCCCGCCGCGGTCATCGTGGAGACCGTGCAGGGCGAGGGCGGGGTGAACGTCGCGCGGCCCGAGTGGCTGCGTGCGCTCGCCGAACTCTGCCGGAGCCGGGGCATCCTGCTCATCGTCGACGACGTCCAGATGGGCTGCGGACGAACCGGGCCGTTCTTCTCCTTCGAGATCGCGGGGATCACGCCGGACATCGTCACGCTGTCCAAGTCGATCAGTGGCTACGGTCTGCCGATGGCCCTGACGCTGCTGCGGCCCGACCTCGACGTGTGGGCACCCGGCGAGCACAACGGCACCTTCCGCGGCAACAACCCCGCCTTCGTGACGGCGACGGCCGCAATCGAGCAGTACTGGACCGACGACACGCTGGAGCGCTCCACCGCCGCGAAGGGCAAGCGCATCGCGCAGATTTTCGCCAACCTGTCGGACCAGTTCGACGGGGTCAGCACCCGCGGCCGCGGCATGGTCCAGGGCCTGGTGTTCGACGATCCGGGCAGGGCGGTCAAGGTGTGCGGGCTCGCGTTCGACGAGGGCCTGTTGGCCGAGACGTCCGGCCCCTCCGACGAGGTGGTCAAGCTCCTGCCACCGCTGACGATCACCGACGCCGAACTCGACCACGGCCTGAGCATTCTCGCCGAGGCAACCGCCAAGGTCTGCGCCTGAGGAGGGACCGAAGATGATCGTCCGCACCACCGAAGAGATCACCGACACCGAGCGCGACATCACCAGTGCCGACGGGAACTGGCGCAGTAAGCGCATCGTGCTCGGCGCGGATCGCGTCGGATTCTCGTTCCACGAGACCACGATTCGGGCCGGATCCGTCAACGAGTTCCACTACGCCAATCACGTCGAGGCGGTCTGGCTGATCGAGGGCGAGGGCATCCTCACCGACCTGGACAACGGCGTCGTCCACCAGCTCGGCCCCGGATCGATGTACCTGCTGGACGGCCACGAGCGGCACCGCGTGGAGCCGGTCACCGAGATGCGCATGCTGTGCGTGTTCAACCCCCCGGTCACCGGCCGCGAGGTCCATGACGAGAACGGCGTCTATCCGCTGATCGAGATCGCCGGTTAGTCGTGGGCGGCGCAGCCGCCTATCCGGTCGTGATCGAGCGCTTGGCCAGGAGCCAGCAGCCGTCGACCTTTCGGAAGACATCGCGGTAGGTCCCCATGCTGGAGAGCCTCGGCGCGGTGGTGGTGTCGACGAAGAACTGCCAGACCGACTGCGCGCTGGCGGAGTCTTCGGAATCGAAGTCGATGGACACGCAGGAGCTCACATGTCGGGTCGCCGTGCCCGGACCGGCGATCCCGTCTGCCCGTCGACGGCGGACACCCTCTGCGATCGCCCTCCGGCCCTCGACGATCTGGGGTCCGATCGCGACGCTCGGTCCTGCGCTCGTCATCTCCCAGACCGCATCCTCCGTGTAGAGCTGGACGTAGTCGTCGATCGATCCCTCGTCGGCCAGATGAGCAACCCGCGCAACAAGCGATCGGATCACCTCGGACGGGCATTCGGGCGGGCAGGGCGTCCGGCTCATACGCCATATCCCCCATCGACATCGAGTTTTTGCCCGCTGATGAAGTCGGCGCGATCGGAAGCAAGGAAGCACACAGCCTCAGCGATGTCGTCGGCATCTCCGAATGTCCCCAGGGGAATGCGCTCTCTCGCGACGTCCAACGCGCGATCGTCCAGCTCGCCGTTCCCGATGAGCCTCGCGGCCATTCCATCGGTGGTCATTCCGGGACCGACACAGTTCGCTCGGACGCCGTACCTTCCTTCCTCAGCCGCGATTCCCCGGACGAGCGCTTCGACCGCCCCCTTGGGCCCGACCGACATCCCGTCCCGGACGGGATAACGTGCGGTCCCCGCGCTGGTGATGGCGACGACACTCCCCCTGGTTGCCCGCAGATGCGGCAGCGCGGCGTGGGTCGCGTTGAAGAAGCCGGCGACGTCGTTGACCACCTGGCGCTGGAAGTCGCCCGGGTCAACCTTGCTCAGATGCCGCATCGGCACGTGGGGGCCCGCCGCGTAGACGAGGGTGTGAATTCCACCGAACTCCGCCGCCACCTGCGCCACGACCTCGGAAGCCGAGGCGGCATCGGACAGGTCGAGCTGCCAGGTCTTCGCCCATCGACCATGCGTATGCGCGGTGGCGAGGACCTCGTCGAGTGCGCTCTGCGAACGGAAGTAGGTCAGCCCGACATTGCTGCCACGTTCGATGAACATCCGAGCAGTTGCCTTCCCCAGTCCGCCACTGGCACCGAGCACCAGCGCGGCTCCGGAACGATGACTGAAATCTCCCACCTGACTCCTCCTCGAGACGTTGTCGGACAAACCGCTGGAACGCCCCACGATGTGTGTGCGAGTCCAGACGGTGACCTGAGTAGTTGGTACCCCAGCACGGGAGAACAAGCAAGCGTTTGGTTGGCCGAATGAGGTCGGTGCACGCATGGCAGGGCCTCACCGTGCGGATTCGTACCCCAATGGCCTATGGGAACTTCCCGCCCACCGGGACGATTGCCCTCTGTCACCAGACCCCTTCTCCCCTGAGGGAATCCACGCGATCGATACCCTCAAGGCACAGTGCGCCCAACACAAGCCACCGTGGGTGAACAACCCTTGCCGGAACCGGCGCCCGAGGAGACAGATATGACGCCCGTGCCCATCGCCGTCGGCCCGCATGCCGACCCCCAGTTGATGGAGGCAATCGCCTCGGGCGGGGGCGAGTGGGCACCGATGGTCGACGCACAGGCCCTGGTCTGGGCGGCCGAGCCCGACCGGTTCCCCGACGAGCTGCCGGAGGCGATCCGATGGGTACAGCTGTACTCCGCCGGGGTCGAGGACTGGTTCACCGCCGGGATCATCGCTCGCCACCCAGGGATCGTGTTCACCTCGGCCGCGGGCGCGTTCTCCCCGACCGTCGCCGAGCACGCCTTCGCCCTGCTACTGGCCGGGGTCCGGGCATTGCCCGAGCAACTCGCTGCCACCAGCTGGCGGCAGCATGAGTTCTTCGGCAAGGTCGGGACGCTGCGTGGGAGCACGGTGACGATCCTCGGCGCGGGCGGAATCGGGCGCGCGTTGATCCCGATGCTCACCTCGGTCGGCGCGTCGGTGATCGCGGTCAACCGCTCCGGCCGGGAGGTTCCCGGCGCCACCGAGACCCTGCCCGCCGACCGAAGCGAAGAGGTCTGGGACCGCACCGATCACGTAGTGGTCGCGGCGCCCGCGACGGCCAGGACCCGACACCTGGTCGGCGCCGAGCAACTCGCCCGCCTCGGTGCCCACTCGTGGGTGATCAACGTGGCGCGCGGCTCCCTCGTCGACACCGACGCCCTGGTGAACGCGTTGCGGGACAATACGATCGGCGGCGCCGGGCTCGACGTCACCGACCCCGAGCCGCTGCCGGACGGCCATCCGCTGTGGAGCATGCCGAACGCGATCATCACCCCGCACTGCTCGAACCCGCCGTCCGTCCGGCCGCCCGCGTTCGCCGACCACGTCGCGACGAACGTGCGACGCTTCGTGGCCGGCGAACAACTGCTGGCGCGGATCGACCCGGTCGCGGGTTACTGAGCCCCTGACTCCTCGTCCGGAGTGGCGGCGGGCTTCGCAGGCGACACCCGGATCACGCCCGCGTCCAGGTCGAGTTCGAGGCGCGGCTGATACGTCTGCCCGTCGCCGTCCTGGCTTCCGTCGTTCTCCAGCTTCTTCCCCGGGAACAGCTCACCGATAACTCCCATGCGATCGACCGTACTCGCGGCGCGACCGGTCCGCCCGACCCTCAGGGTCGTTCCGCAGACTCCACTCGATGTTCAGGGCCGTTCCGCAGGCTCCACTTCCGTCGCCGGGTAGAAGAGCTCGCGGGCGCGACGGGCCACCTCCTCGGCGGGCACGTCCTCGATCTTCGTGCAGACCGCCCACCGGTGCCCGAACGGATCGAGGAACACCCCGTGCCGGTCGCCGGAGAACGTGTCCGCGACGGCGCTGACGAGGGTGGCGCCCTCGCGAACCGCCCGGTCAACGAACGCGTCGGAGTCCTCGACGTACACCACCACCGAGCTGTGCACCCAGCCCTGCTCGGGCGCCTTGAGCCCGTAGTCGGGCATGTCGTCGGACAGTTGCAGCATCGAGTCGCCGATCCTCAGCTCGGCGTGCATCAGGCCGCCGCCGGGCGCGTCCATCGCGTCCACGACCTCGGCGCCGAGGGCGCGGCGATAGAAGTCCAGCGCCGCCTGGCCGTCCTTGACGGCGAGGTAGGGCGTGAGGGTCCGGTATCCCGCGGGAACGGGGTTCACTGTGCTCATGCCCACCAGTGTCGAGCGAGGCACCCGATCCGGGATTGAAGATTTGCGACACGTCTAGCCTGGAAGCCATGTCCGCTCCCCTACTCGAGACCGCGGCGGCAGGCGAGGACCACGAGCGCCTGGCCGGCCTGGTGAGCGGCCGCCGCGTCGTCGCGCTGACCGGCGCGGGGATGTCCACCGACTCGGGCATCCCGGACTACCGGGGCCCCGATTCCCCGCCCCGCACCCCGATGACGTTCCAGCAGTTCATGGGCGACGCCGCGTTCCGCAGGCACTACTGGGCCCGCAACCACCTCGGCTGGCGACACATGGACGCGTCCCGACCCAACGCCGGACACCGCGCACTCGCCGCGCTGGAACGGGCGGGCGTGGTCGACGGCGTGCTCACCCAGAACGTGGACCTGCTGCACACCAAGGCGGGCAGCAGGAACGTCATCGACCTGCACGGCAGTTACGCGCAGGTGCGGTGCATGGGGTGCGAGACCCGGATCTCGCGGTTCACCCTCGCGCAGCGGCTCGATGCCGCAAATCCCGGGTTCGCCGAATCCGTCTCCGCGGCAACGGGAGTCGAGATCGCACCCGATGCCGACGCGGTGATCGAGGAGACCGCACACTTCGTGATGGTGGACTGCGAGCACTGCGGGGGAATCCTCAAGCCGGACATCGTCTACTTCGGCGAGAGCGTGCCCAAACCACGCGTCGAGGCGGCTTTCGCGATGGTCTCCGAGTGCGACCTGCTGCTGGTGCTCGGATCCTCACTGACCGTCATGTCGGGGCTGCGCTTCGTCCGCCGTGCCGCCAAGGACGACATCCCGGTCGTCATCGTCAACCGCGGCCCGACCCGGGGCGACGAGTTCGCGGCCCTCAAGCTGGATGCGGGCTGCTCGCAGGTTCTGACCGCCCTGATACCGCGTCGGTAGACTCCGGGCATGTCGAAGTTCAGCGACAAGGTGAAATCACTCTTCAGCAGGCGCAAGCCCGTCACCCCGGAAGATGCAGCCGACATCTCCGACTGGGTGAACGAGGGCGGCGCTCTCCACCCCGAGGGACCACCCAAGGTCGTCGGCGACCCGCAGGACAAGCCGAAGACCCCCTGACCGCTACAGCGGAACCAGGTCGTCCGCGTGCACTACGGGCCGCTGCAGCTCGGACGGCAGCTCGACCGTGGACCGACCCAGCATCTCGCCGAGTTCAGTCGAGTCGTACGCCACCACCCCGCGCGCGACCGGCGAACCGTCGGGCCCGAACAGCGACACCACGTCCCCGCCGTAGAACCGGCCGTCGACGCCCGTGATCCCCGCGGGCAAGAGCGACCGCCGCCGGTCCACCACGGCGCGCACCGCACCCGCGTCGAGATGCAGCCCACCCCGGGTGTCGGCGGCATGCCGCACCCAGAACTTGCGCGCGGACAGCCGGGTCGGCCGGGCCGCGAAGGCCGTGCCGACGCCCGCGCCCGTGAGCGCAGCGGCGGCATCGGTGGCCGCGGCGAGCAGCACCGGCACGCCGGAGTCGGCCGCGAGCCGGGCCGCGGACAGCTTGGAGGCCATCCCGCCGGTGCCGAGCGCTCCCCCGGACCCGGCAACCACGCCGTCGAGGTCTTCGGGGCTGGTCACCTCCGGGATCAGGGTCGCGCCGCCCTTGCGGGGGTCGCCGTCGTACAGTCCGTCGACGTCGGAGAGCAGGACCAGCGCGTCCGCCCCGACGAGGTGCGCGACCATCGCGGCCAGCCGATCGTTGTCCCCGAACCGCAGCTCCGTGGTGGCGACGGTGTCGTTCTCGTTGACGATCGCGACGGCACCGAGGGCACGAAGCCGGTCGAGGGTGCTCTGCGCGTTGCGGTGCTGGGTGCGCCGGGCGATGTCGTCGGCGGTGAGCAGCACCTGGCCGACGGTCCGCCCGTACCGCGCGAACGAGGTGCCCCAGGCATGCGCGAGCGCCAGCTGCCCGACGCTCGCCGCCGCCTGCTTGGTGGCGAGATCCCGTGGCCGCTTGGTCAGCCCGAGCGGTGCGATACCGGCACCGACCGCGCCCGAGGACACCACCACGACGTCGGAGCCGGCACGCATCCTGGCCTCGATCGCGTCGGCAAGGGCGTTCAGCGCCCGCAGGTCGATGCCGGACTCCATGCTGGTGAGCGCGGAGGACCCGATCTTCACGACCACGCTGCGCGCGGTCGCGATGGTGGCGCGGGTCTCCGACAGTGAACGGACCGCGTCGTCCATCACTGTTCTTCGGGATCCAGGCCCTCGAGGCCACGCCGGATCCGGTGCGCGTGCTTGCGCTCGGAGGCACCGATGCGGTCCACCTGATCGAGTCGCGGGTCGGTGCCGCGACCGGTGCGGGTCAGGTCGATGCCTGCCGGGGTCTGCGGCTCCCACTCGAAGCTGACATCGCCGATGGTGACGTAACAGCCGGGCTCGGCGCCGTGCTTGACCAACGCGTCCTCGACACCGAGCCGGGCGAGCCGGTCCGCGAGGTAGCCGACGGCCTCGTCGTTGTCGAAGGCCGTCTGTCGGATCCACCGCTCGGGCCGGACGCCGCGGACGATGAAGCCGCCGGGGGTCTCGGGATCGGCGACGACGGTGAAGTCGCTCGCGTTGGAGGCGATGGGACGGATCACCTGACGCTTCGGCTCCGCCTTCGGATGCGCCTCGCGGTACTCCTCGACGAGCTTGGCGAGCGCGAAGGTCAACGGCCGCAGCCCTTCCCGGCTCACGGCCGAGATGGTGAACACGGGCCAGCCGCGCGCCTCGAACTCCGGGGTGACCATCTCGGCGAGCTCGGCCGCGTCGGGGACATCCGCCTTGTTGAGGACCACAATGCGGGGCCGGTCGGCCAGGTCACCGAGGCTCGCGTCGCCGGAGAGTGCCGGCTTGTAGGCGGCCAACTCGGCCTCGAGCGCGTCGACGTCGGAGACCGGATCACGGCCGGGCTCGAGGGTCGCGCAGTCCACCACGTGTGCCAGCACCGCCGTCCGTTCGATGTGGCGAAGGAAGTCCAGTCCGAGACCGCGCCCCTGGCTCGCGCCGGGGATCAGGCCAGGGACGTCGGCGACGGTGAACGTGGTGTCGCCGCTGGAGACCACGCCGAGGTTCGGCACCAGCGTGGTGAACGGATAGTCGGCGATCTTCGGCTTGGCCGCCGAGAGCACCGAGACCAGGGAGGACTTGCCCGCCGAGGGGAAGCCGACCAGTCCGACGTCGGCCACCGACTTGAGCTCGAGGACGAGGTCGCGTTGAACGCCCTCCTCGCCGAGCAGCGCGAAGCCCGGCGCCTTGCGGGCCTTCGAGGCCAGCGCGGCGTTACCCAGTCCGCCGCGGCCGCCGGGGGCGGCGTCGAATCGGGTTCCCGTGCCGATCATGTCGGCGAGGACATTGCCGTCCGAGTCGAGGACGACGGTGCCGTCGGGCACCTTGAGGATCAGATCCTGGCCGTTTGCGCCCTCGCGGTTGCTGCCTGCGCCCTGCGTGCCGTTGCTCGCCTTGGCGTTCGGGTGGAAGTGGAAGTCCAGCAGGGTGTGCACGTTCTCGTCGACGACGAGCACCACGTCACCTCCGCGCCCGCCGTTGCCGCCGTCGGGACCGCCGAGCGGCTTGAACTTCTCGCGGTGAACGGAGGCGCAACCATTGCCGCCTTTTCCGGCGCTGACATGCAGCACCACGCGGTCAATGAATCGGGACATGACTGCCGGATCCCTTCCTCAGGGTGAAAAGCAAATAGGGGCGAGCAGGGTATGAGACCCTGGCCCGCCCCTACTGGGAGCTTAGAACTGTCATCAGTCACCGTGATGGTGACACGAGCGACGCAGCAGAATCAGGCCTCTGCGGCGACCGGAACGATGTTGACAGTCTTACGTCCACGCTTGGTGCCGAACTCGACCGCACCAGCGGAGAGAGCGAACAGCGTGTCGTCGCCGCCACGTCCGACGTTCACGCCGGGGTGGAAGTGGGTTCCGCGCTGACGCACCAGGATCTCGCCGGCGCTGACGGACTGGCCGCCGAAGCGCTTCACGCCGAGGCGCTGTGCGTTCGAATCGCGACCGTTACGGGAGCTGGATGCACCCTTCTTATGTGCCATGTCGAACCCTCCTGGGTACTAAAGCTGGTTACTTGATGCCGGTGACCTTGAGCACCGTCAGCTTCTGACGGTGGCCCTGGCGCTTGTGGTACCCGGTCTTGTTCTTGAACTTGTGGATGCGGATCTTCGGGCCCTTGGTGTGCTCGACGACCTCACCGGTGACCGAGACCTTGGCCAGCTTGGCGGCGTCGGTGGTCAGCTCGGAACCGTCGACGACGAGAACCGGGACCAGCGAGACAGCAGTGCCGGGCTCACCCTCGATCTTCTCGACCTTGACGAGGTCGCCGACAGCGACCTTGTACTGCTTTCCGCCGGTCTTGACGATCGCGTACGTTGCCATCGGAGGGCTACCCCTTGCTTCTTCGAACGTGCTCGCACGGCTTGAGCCGCGCGACTGGTCTGGTGTGCTTGCTACCTCGGGCAGGCCCGCCGCCGCCCTCGCGGGCGCAGCTGAGCCATATCGCCGGGTAGCGACCGGTCAAGGTTACGGGATGGAGAACCGCAGGGTCAAACTGGCACTCCGCAGGCTCCGCGCCCAGGTCAAACTGACGGTTCCCGACTCCCCCTCGACCGGCCGTCGGTCAGGCGTCGACGTCCGCCGGCGGTCCCGCGGGCCTGGCCGCGGCCCTTCGACGGGGCCGACGGGCCGGTGCCGCGGGTGCGCCGTCCCCCTCGACCGGTTCGGTCGCCGCGGTGGTCTCCGCGGCCTTCACCGGCTCGACAACCTTGGGTTCGACGACCTTCTTCTCGACGACCTTCTTCTCGACGACCTTTTTCTGAACGGCCTTCTTTTCGACGACCTTCGGCTCAGCCGGTTCGGGCGCCGCCTCGATCACGACCACGGCGCCGGCCTCGGCCGCCTCCGGGGTCTCGGTCGCGGGGGCCGCGGTGGCACGGGACGCACGCCGGGAACGACGCCTGCCCTTTGCGGGGGCCTCGGCGGGCTCCGGCGCGGCCGGGGCCTCCGGTTCCGCGACGACCTCCACGGCAACCTCCACGACCGGCTCCACGGCGACCTCGGCCACCGTCGGCTCCGGCGCGGTGGCCGCGGCTTCGCCTGCCTCCGGCTGATGCTCGGCGGCTTCGTCGTCGTGGTGATGCGCAGCCATCGCGAGCGCCACCGGGTGGGCACGCTTGACCGTCGCGTCGACCTCGACCGCGGGCGCCTGTCCGTTCTTGGGTGCGGCGGTCTCCGCGGCGCCGGACTTGTCGCGTCCACGCTTCTTGCGGCCGCCGGGCTCGCCCTTCGGCGCACCGGAACGCCCGGCGTCCTCGGAGGACCGCGCCTCGACCGGCTCCGCGTGCATGATGATGCCGCGTCCGTGGCAGTGCTCACAGTTGGTGGAGAACGCCTCGACCAGTCCGGTACCCAGCTTCTTGCGGGTCATCTGGACGAGGCCGAGCGAGGTCACCTCGGAGACCTGATGGCGGGTCCGGTCGCGGCCGAGCGCCTCGGTGAGTCGACGCAGGACCAGGTCCCGGTTCGACTCGAGCACCATGTCGATGAAGTCGACGACGATCATGCCGCCGATGTCGCGCAGCCGCATCTGGCGCACGATCTCCTCGGCCGCCTCCAGGTTGTTCCTGGTGACCGTCTCCTCGAGGTTGCCGCCCGCACCGGTGAACTTGCCGGTGTTGACGTCGACGACGGTCATCGCCTCGGTGCGGTCGATCACCAGGGTGCCGCCCGAGGGCAGCCACACCTTGCGGTCGAGTGCCTTGGCGAGCTGCTCGTCGATCCGCTTGGCCTCGAACACGTCGGGGCCGCCGTTGCCCTCGTACTTCTCGACCCGCGGCAGCAGGTCGGGTGCGACGGTCTTGATGTAGTTCTCCACCGTCGACCAGGACTTCTCGCCCTCGATGACGATCTTGGCGAAGTCCTCGTTGAACAGATCGCGGACGACCTTGACCAGCAGGTCAGGCTCCTCGTACAGGGCCTTCGGGTTACTCCCCTTGCCCTTGTCCGCGGCCGCGGCCTGCTTCTCGATCTCGTCCCACTGGGTCTGCAGACGCTTGACGTCGCGGGCCAGCTCTTCCTCGCTCACGCCCTCCGACGCGGTGCGAATGATGACACCGGCCTCCGGCGGCACGATCTCGCGCAGGATCTCCTTGAGTCGCTTGCGCTCGGTGTCGGGCAGCTTCCGGCTGATGCCGGTGGAGCTACCGCCGGGCACGTACACCAGGAATCGCCCGGCCAGGGAGATCTGCGTGGTCAGGCGGGCACCCTTGTGCCCGACCGGATCCTTGCTGACCTGGACCAGGACCTGGTCACCCGGCTTGAGGGCCTGCTCGATCTTGCGGCTGTTGCCGCCGAGTCCCGCGGCCTCCCAGTTGACCTCGCCGGCGTAGAGCACGCCGTTGCGGCCACGGCCGATGTCGATGAACGCGGCCTCCATCGAGGGCAGCACGTTCTGAACGCGACCGAGGTAGACGTTGCCGACCATCGACGCGGACGCCGAACTGGTGACGAAGTGCTCGACGAGAATGCCGTCCTCGAGCACCGCGACCTGCGTCAGGCCCTCCGCGTGCGCGCCGGTCTTCTCGCGGACCACCATGACGCGGTCGACGGCCTCGCGGCGCGCCAGGAACTCCGATTCGGTGAGGATCGGCGGGCGGCGGCGACCGGCGTCACGCCCGTCGCGGCGTCGCTGACGCTTGGCCTCGAGTCGGGTCGAGCCCGAGATGCCCTGGACCTCGTCCTTGACCCTGGCCTTGGTGCGCGGCTCACGCTCGTGCACCACGGTGGTGACGCCGTCTTCCTCGGTACCGGCGTCCGCACCATCGCCAGTGCCCTTGCGGCGGCGGCGACGACGACGGCGACGGCTCGATCCGTCCCCGGCCTCGCCTGCCTCCTCCGATTCCTCGGACTCGGCCGCTTCGGCCTCGGCCGCCGGCTCGGTGGGCTCGGCCTGCTCGGCGCCCTCGGCGGCGGGCTCGGCCGCGCCTTCGGACTCGTTCTGCTCGTCCTCGGACGCCTGCTCGCCCCGGCCGCGGCCGCGACCGCGACGACCGCGACGCCTGCGACGGCTCTGCGACTCGCCGCCGTCCTCGTCGGACTCGACCTCGGCCGCGGCGGACTCCTCGGTCACCGAGGTGTCGGCCTCCTGGACCGCCCGCTCGTCGTGACGCTCTTCGTGACGCTCCTCGTGCTCGACGACGGTGGTCACCTCGATGGGCGCGTCCTCGCTCGGCGCCGCTGCCACGCGGCGGGCGCGGCGACGACGGGGTGCGGCCTCCGCGGCGGCCGCGTCGGGCTGCAGGAACAGCGGGGCCTGGAACACGGGGGTGACGTCGGGAACGACGTGCACCTCGGGCTCGGCGATGTTGGTGAACAGCGACTTGGTGGCCTGCTCGGCGACCTTCTCGGTCGGCGCGGCGGCTTCGGGCTCCGCCGGGGTGACGGCCGCCGGCTCCGCCTCGGTGGCGGGCGACAGCGCGGCGTGCACCCGCTCGGCGAGAGCGCGGTCCACGCTGGACTGCGCGCTGCGCACCTCGGCGCCGAACTCGGCGACCTGGGCGAGCACCTGCTTGCTGGTCAGTCCCAGCAGCTTGGCGAGCGCATGCACCCGGATCTTCTCCGGGAAGGTCGGCACCGCATTCGCTGCGGATGAAGTCTGTGAATTTTCGGGCGGCGCTTGATCGGCCACGTAGTCTCCTCGGACCCCCGGGCGCGTCCACCCAGAGTCGTACTGGGTGTGAAGCGGCCACGCGAGGGCGCTCATTGTGTACTCATACCGGTGGGCATGAGATTGTCTGGTCTCGCCCCGCACGTCTCGCAGTGACCCGTTAAATCACTGCCAGCTCGCACGGCGCCTGGCTGGATGGCCGTACTCCCTGGTCCGTGCGCCTGATCATCCAGCGTGCCTGGGACCGCGAGGGATTTCCTGCGCGCCGTGGCAGCGATGATCGGGCATCGAACCGTGGTGTCATCCGATCGGGCCCGTATGGAACACATCGCGGGTCGACCGCCATCAGTATCCCACACCGGCGGGCCCGACCACGCCAACGGCGCACCGGCGCCGATTCAGCGCGGCGTGTTCGGACCTCTTGCGGGTGGTCGGGGGTGATGCGGACTAGCCGCGGGCGAGCTCCGGGAACCAGAGCGCGATCTCCCGCTCGGCCGACTCGACGGAGTCGGACCCGTGCACCAGGTTCTGCTGGCCGTCCAGTGCCAGGTCGGCGCGGATGGAACCGGGGACCGCCTTCTCGACCGGGTCGGTGCCGCCCGCGAGCTGTCGGAACGCCGCGATCGCGCGCGGGCCCTCGAGCACCGCAGCGACGAGGGGTCCGGACGTGATGAATTCGATCAGCCCCGGGTAGAAGGGCCTGCCCAGGTGCTCGGCGTAATGCTGGCCCGCCAGCGCCTCGTCCGCGGTCTTCATCTCGAGGGCCGTGATGGACAGCCCCTTCCGCTCGACACGGGAAAGGATTTCTCCTACGAATCGGCGGGCGACGCCATCGGGCTTGATCAGTACCAGGGTGCGCTCAGTCACGGCGGACAGCTTAAGGGGTCAGTCCCGCTGGCCCGGAAGCAGACCCTGTTCGATCCGGTCGGTGAGGTCCCGCTTGAGATACAGCAGGTAGGCCCACACCGCACCGAACAGCAGTCCCACCGCTCCGATGGCGGGGTGAACCGCGAAGCCGGCGATCAACGCCGCCTGCAGCGCGAAGTTGTACCCCATCGCCCACGGCTTGCCCTGCACACCGCCGCCGAGAATCATCAGCAGCGCGAGTCCGACCAGGTAGACGCCGGAGAGCCAGGTGATGCCGCCACCAACGGTCGCCACCACCGGCAGCGCCAGCAGCACCACGATCGCCTCCAGGATCAGGGTGCCCGCGCAGACCCCGCGGAAGCCCTTCCACGGGTCGTTGACCGGCGGACGGAAGCGCGGAGCGCCACCCTCCGCTTCGCCTTCGGGTGTGCTCGATCCCTCGGGAGTACTCACGCCGGGTCCTTTCCGAACAGGGTGCGGGCCACGCCCGCGGTGACCACCGATCCGGTGACCACGACGCCCGCCCCCGATACTGCCTCACCGGGCTCGGCGACCTCCTCGGCCAGCCCGATGGCGGTCTCGAGTGCGTCCGGGAGTGTCTGCGCCACCACCACGCGTTCGTCGCCGAACCGGGCCACCGCCAGGTTGGCGAGTTCCTCGACATCCATGCCGCGCGGAGATCCGTTGTGCGTCACGACGATCTCGTCGAACACCGGCTCCAGCGCGGTCAGGATCCCGGCCACGTCCTTGTCCGCCATCACCGCGACGACGCCGACCAGCTTGCGGAAGTCGAACTCCGCGACGAGCGCGGCGGCCAGTGCCTTCGCCCCGTGGGGATTGTGCGCGGCGTCGAGGAAGACGGTGGGCGCGCTGCGCACCCGCTCGAGGCGCCCCGGGTTGGTCATCGAGGCGAAGCCCTCCCGGATCGCGTCGACGTCGAGCTGACGGTCCGCCCCCGCCCCGAAGAACGCCTCCACCGCGGCGAGCGCGAGCGAGGCGTTGCGGGCCTGATGTTCGCCGTGCAGAGGCAGGAAGATGTCGCTGTAGACCCCGGACAGGCCTTGCAGTTCCAGTTGCTGTCCGCCGATCGCGATCCGGCGGGCCAGGACCTTGAACTCGGATCCCTCGCGGGCCACCGCGGCGTCGGCCTCGACGGCCCGGCGCAGCAGGACCTCGGTCACCTCCGGCGTCTGCTCCGCGAGGATCGCGACGGTGTCGCGCGGCACCAGCGACTCGGGCGCCTTCTTGATGATCCCGGCCTTCTCGGCGGCGATCCCGGCGATGTCACTGCCGAGGAACTCGACGTGATCGAGCCCGATCGGGGTGATCACCGCCACCTGACCGTCGATGACATTCGTTGCGTCCCAACGGCCGCCGAGCCCGGTCTCGACGACCGCGACATCCACCGGTGCCTCGGCGAAGGCCGCGAACGCCATCGCGGTGAGCACCTCGAACTTGCTCATCGCGGGGCCACCCGCCACCTGGGACTGGGTGTCGACCATCTCGACGTACGGCAGCAGCTCGCGGTAGGTGTCCACATAGAGGCGAGGCGAGATCGGCTTGCCGTCGATGCTGATCCGCTCGGTCGCCAGCTGCAGATGCGGGCTGGTGGTCCGCCCGACCCGACGGTGCAGGCGCGTCATAAGCGCGTCGATCATCCGGGTGACCGAGGTCTTCCCGTTGGTGCCCGCGACGTGGATGGCCGGATAGCTGTGCTGCGGCGAGCCGAGCAGGTCCATCAGGGCCGCGATGCGAGCGGTGGAGGGCTCGATCTTGGTCTCGGGCCAGCGCTGGTCGAGTTCGGCCTCGACGAGCGCCAGCTCGGCCAGATCGACGGGCGTGGGCTGCGATCCCCCGTCCCACTTCTCGGGTGTCTCGGCGTTCACGCCTGACCCTTCAGATCCATTGCCGCGAGCCGGGCGGTGATCCGCTCGACCTCCTCCGCGGCCAGGGTCTGCCGGGCACGGATCTTGTCGACCACGTTGTCCGGTGCCTTGCCGAGGAACGCCTCGTTGGACAGCTTGGCGGCGGTGCCCGCGAGCTCCTTCTCGGCCGCCGCCAGGTCCTTCTCGAGGCGCTTGCGCTCGGCGACCAGGTCCACGGTGCCCGAGGTGTCCAGCTCGACGGTGACGGTGCCGCGGCTGAGCCGCACCTCCAGCGAGGCCGTCGCGCTGAAGTCGTCGGCCGGATCCGTCAGCTTGACCAGGGAGGAGACCGCGGCCTGCTTGCCGTCCAGGTCGGCCACGGCGATCCCGCTGAGCCTCGCCGCCACCTTCTGGCCGGGGTTCAGACCCTGATCGCTGCGGAACCTGCGGATCTCGGTGACGAGCCGCTGGACGTCCGCGATGCGCTGCGCGGCAACGGCATCGGCGGCAGCACCGGTCGCGGTCGGCCACTCGGAGATCACCACCGACTCCCCGCCGGTCAGCACCTTCCAGAGGGTCTCGGTGACGAACGGCATCACCGGGTGCAGCATGCGCAGCAGCGCATCGAGGACATTGCCGAGCACGGCCTTGGTGCCCTCGGCCTCGGGACCGACGAACTGCACCTTGGCGAGCTCGAGGTACCAGTCACACACCTCGTCCCAGGCGAAGTGATAGAGCGCGTCGCAGGCCTTACCGAAGTCGTAGCGGTCGAACGCGGCGTCGACCTCGGCCTGGACCTGCTCGAGCCGGTCCAGGATCCAGCGGTCGGCGTCGGTGAGCTCGGCAGGCAGCGGCGCGGGCGCCGCGCCGTTCATCAGGGCGAACTTGGTGGCGTTGAACAGCTTCGTGGCGAAGCTGCGGGAGGCCTTCGCGTGATCCTCACCGACGGAGAGGTCGCTGCCGGGGTTCGCGCCGCGGGCCAGCGTGAAGCGCAGCGCGTCGGCGCCGAACTCGCGCACCCAGTCCAGCGGGTCGATGCCGTTGCCCTTCGACTTCGACATCTTCTTGCCGAACTCGTCGCGGACCAGGCCGTGCAGGAACACATCCTTGAACGGCACCTGCGGACCGGACTTGCCCTCGCCCGCGGTGATCGCGTCGTCCTCGGAGACGAAGGTGCCGAACATCATCATCCGGGCCACCCAGAAGAACAGGATGTCGTAGCCGGTGACGAGAACGCTTGTGGGGTAGAACTTCTCGAGCTCCGGGGTCTGCTCCGGCCAGCCCATCGTTGAGAACGGCCAGAGCCCGGACGAGAACCAGGTGTCGAGGACGTCGGGGTCCTGCTCCCAGCCCTCGGGCGCGGTCTCGTCGGGTCCGACGCAGCGGACCTCCCCCTCGGGTCCGTACCAGATCGGGATGCGGTGACCCCACCACAACTGACGCGAGATGCACCAGTCGTGCATGTTGTCGACCCAGCCGAACCAGCGCGGCTCCAGGCTGGCGGGGTGAATCGTGGTGTCGCCGTTACGGACCGCGTCGCCCGCCGCCTTGGCGAGCTCCTCGACCTTGACCCACCACTGCAGCGAGAGCCGCGGCTCGATGGACTCGCCGCTGCGCTCGGAGTGGCCGACGCTGTGCAGGTAGGGACGTTTCTCGGCGACCACACGACCCTGCTCGGCGAGCGCCTCGCGCACCTTCACGCGGGCCTCGAACCGGTCCATGCCGTCGAACTGCGTTCCGGTATCGGCGATCTTGCCGGTCTTGTCCATGATCGTGGGCATCGGCAGGTTGTGCCGCACGCCCATCTCGAAGTCGTTGGGGTCGTGCGCGGGGGTGATCTTCACCGCGCCGGTGCCGAACTCCGGGTCGACGTAGTCATCGGCGATGATCGGGATCTGCCGCCCGGTGATGGGGTGCTCGAGGGTGGTGCCGAGCAGGTGCTGGTAGCGCTCGTCGTCGGGGTGCACGGCGACCGCGGTGTCGCCGAGCATCGTCTCCACACGCGTGGTGGCGACGATGACGTGCGGCTCGTCGTCGTTCAGCGAGCCGTAGCGCAGCGAGACCAGCTCGCCCTCGACGTCCTCGAACTTGACCTCGATGTCGGAGATGGCGGTCTGCAGCACCGGCGACCAGTTGACCAGGCGCTCGGCCCGGTAGATCAGTCCCGCGTCATACATCCGCTTGAAGATGGTCTGGACGGCGCGCGAGAGGCCCTCGTCCATGGTGAACCGGTCGCGGCTCCAGTCGACGCCGTCGCCGAGTCTGCGCATCTGGCCACCGATGGTGCCGCCGGACTCGCGCTTCCAGTCCCAGACCTTGTCGATGAACAGCTCGCGACCGAAGTCTTCCTTCGTCTTGCCGTCCGCCGCGAGCTGCTTCTCCACCACGTTCTGGGTGGCGATGCCCGCGTGGTCCATGCCGGGCAGCCAGAGGACCTCGTAGCCCTGCATGCGCTTGCGGCGCGAGAGCACGTCCATCAGGGTGTGGTCGAGGGCATGGCCCATGTGCAGGCTGCCGGTCACGTTCGGCGGCGGCAGCACGATCGAGTAGCCGGGCTTGTCGCTGGTCGGGTCCGCCGTGAAGTAGCCGGCGTCCACCCAACCCTCGTACAATTCCTGCTCTACCGCGCTGGGGTCCCAGCTCTTCGGGAGGGCGTCGGCGGGGTTCATGGGGTCCTGCGGCACGGCACTGGTCACCCGGTGATTCTAGAGAACCCGCGGGGTCCCCCGACACCGCCGTCCGGTCAGCGAGGCGCCCGCCACATCGCCCACAGCGTCGGGCCACCGTTCGGGATGACGATCTCGCCCGTCACCTCGAAGCCGAATCGCTCGTAATAGGGGACATTCGACTCCTTGCTCGACTCCAGATAAGCGGGCGCGTGCTCGGCGTCGCACCGGGCCAGTCGGGAGTTCATCAGCGCTTTGCCGTGACCCGCGCCACGCACCGAGGGATCGGTGCCGATGGTGCTGAGATACCAGTGCGGCTCCTCAGGGTGCGCCTTCTCGACCGTCCCGGCGAACTCCGCCCCGACCATGATCCGGCTACCGAAGGCGCGGACCAGTCCGGGCAGCGCGCGCAGCTGGCTCAGCGCCGACTGCCGCCAGCGCCCCGGCGGGTCCCACATGGTGGCCCCTGCCACCGACCCGTCCGGTGCGAGCGCCACCTCGACGCCGCCGAGCGGCAAGTGATGGTGCCGGATGAGCGTCCCGAACAGCCGCGGCAACCCGGTCCGGCGCGAGCCGACGTCCGGCCACATCCATTCCATCACCGGGTCGTCATCGAAGGCCGCGGCCAGCACGCGTCCGGCGGCAGGGACGTCGGAGGGATCGGCGGGTCGAACCGTGACGGCGGCCATGGGCGTGACGCTACCGCCCCCGATACGTTGTAGCCATGACGATGGCATGGGTGTTTCTCTCGGTGGCCATCTGCGCGGAGGTACTCGCGACGAGCCTGCTGACCCGGACCGAAGGATTCCGACGACCCGGACCGACCGCGGTGGTCCTCGGCCTGTACGGCGTGGCCCTGTACTGCCTGTCGCAGACCCTGCGCACCCTCGATGTCGGTGTGGCGTACGCGGTCTGGGCGGGCGTCGGCACCGCCGCGATCGCCGCCATCGGGATGCTGGTCCTACGCGAACCCCGGTCCGCCGGCCGAATCCTCGGCATCACCCTGGTGGTGGCGGGCGTGGTCGCGCTCAACCTCGGCGGTGCCGGATGAGCGACCGCGTACGGGCGTGGGCCTTCCTCGCCACCGCGATCACCTGCGAGATCCTAGCCACCGTGTTCCTCGGCAGCACCGAGCAGTTCAGTCGACCGCTGCCCACGATCGCCGTCCTGCTCGGCTACGCCACCTCGTTCGCCTGCCTGGCCCAGGCGCTGCGGTCGCTGCCGGTGAGCCTGGCGTACGCGCTCTGGTCCGGGATCGGGACCGCGACGGTCGCGGTGATCGGTATCGCGTTCCTCGGCGAGCAGGCATCCGCGGCGAAGTTCCTCGGGCTCGCGCTGATCATCGCGGGCGTGGTGATCCTGAACCTGCGGCAGCCGGCGCCCGAACTGGGGGCGAAATCCGGAGCCCCTGTCGCCTCACGGGAAGAGTGAGGGCGTGCTGTCCGATCGTGTTGTAGATGTGCATGATCGCCCGGCGAGCATGTCGTGACGCCAGAGGCCCGCAGTCTTGAGTTGATGGTGCAGCGCGCACAGGCATTGAAGGTTGGCGAGGATGGTCCAGCCGCCGAGGGTCGGATCACGCCTGTCGAACGCGACGACGTGATCGATCTGACAGTCCGCGGCGGCGATCAGGCAGTCGGGGTGTCGACAGGCGCCATCACGCAGCCGAACGGCGGCGGCGAGTAGGTCGTTCGGCCGGTAGGTCAGGGCCCCCGGTGGCGGCTTGGTGAATCCACCGTGGCCGTCGGGGAACGCGGCAACGATCTGCGTGGGGTCGTTCGGTAGAGGTCGTCGATGGCGACGGCGGGCGAGACGATGCCCGGTTGCGGGAGCTTGCGGACCGGCAGCGCGATCGTGCCTGCGGAGAGGATCCGGCTCCTCAATACGAGCAGGCCGGAGTCAGGGGTCGGCCCGCGCCGAGCATCGGACTTGGGCGGACCATCGGCCTCGGATGGAACTGCGAGTGCACCGCGCGGATCTGGCGGGTCCGGTTCCTGCCCTCCGGATTCCTTCCCTGTCCCGGTCCGCGAGGGGTCCGGGTCCGCATCAACGGACTCGGCCTTCGACGCGGGCGCTGTACCCGATTCGTCGGTGGATTCGGTCGAATCGTTGGTCGCGTCGTCGGGGTTGACGCCGTAGTCGCGGTGCAGGCGTTCGAGCGCCCGGGCGGCGCAGTCGATGATCGCCTGCCAGGTGGCATCCCCGGCGATGGCACGGGCCTGCCCGGCGTCGAGGTATCCGTAGCCCTCGAGGTAGGCCGGGTTGTCAGCGAGGCCGAGCAGCGTCTCCAGCCCGCACGAGATGCTCAGATTGACCTGCGGCGCTGCGGGTTCACAGTTGCGGGTGGCCGCGCAGTCCTGGTCGCCGCACTTGCAGGTCAGGACCCTCCCGCCGTGAATCAGCACCATGAACGCGTCCGCGCACCGGACGTCGAGGGGGCGCGGATCGGCCCGGCACGCCGTCTTGGCGACCGTCACGATCAGACCCGCGACCGCCGCCATCTGAGTCGCCGTCAACGTCACCGACAACACAGCCATCCCGTGCGGCAGGCGGCGGGAGCGAACTTTGCGCTTGGCCTCGGCCTCGTCGCGGGTGCGTTGCACCCAGGCGGCGTCGTCCTCGATCAGCAACCGGTCGATCTCGATTCCGAGTGAGGCAGGTGCAAGTTGTCGCGCGGCGGACAGGATGTCCGCGTCCAGGCGCAGCACCGCAGCGGTGGCGGCCTTGCGGGTGTGCTCATCGATCACCCGGATCTTCGCCAGAGACACCTCACCAGCTGCGAAGGCGCCCCGAATCTCGGGCATCCGTTCAAGGGTGAATCCGAGTCGCATCAGTGCTGACACCGACCTGAAGGTGCTCGACAACGCCAACGCGACCTCCGCGATCGCAGACCGCTCCGCTTGCTCGGTATCGAACCCGGCACCGGGAGCACGATGGTCAAAGGTGCCACGAGAGTCGGCATACTCCATGATCTGCGCGATCAGGCGGGCCGCCGCCGCGTTCTCGACACGGGCAGTCTCGGAGATCGCGTCGAGCAGGGAACGCTCACGATCGGTCGCCACCGAAGCCGTCATGCCATCACCCCCCTCGAGCTGTTCGCTCATATGTTCGAGTTTACTCGGAAACCGCCCGCACGCAAGAGATTTGCGGAACCCGCGAACGCAACCTCCCACAACCGGGCCTTGCGCGATCGTGCGAGAGTGAACCCATGAGCTCGGCCACCGACAAGGAGCGACTACTCGGGATCGTGCTCGCGAATCCCGTGGCCCGAACGATCGTCGATCGCGCGGGCGCTCTCGGCATGAGCGACTGGTATCTCACGGCCGGCGGGGTCTTCCAGACGGTCTGGAACCACCTCGACGGCCGCGATCTCCGGGCAGGCATCGAGGATTACGACCTCTTCTATTTCGACGGGACGGACCTCGGTTACGCCGCTGAGGACCGGAAGATCAGGCAGGCGGGGGTCCTGTTCGGCGACGTCGAGGCGGCGGTCGAACTGCGTAACGAGGCGCGGGTACACCTCTGGTACGAGGATCGATTCGGCGTCCCAGGCGTCCCCTTCACGAGCTGCGCGGACGCGATCGACCACTTCGCATCCACCACCTGCTGCGTGGGGATCACACGCTCCCCTGCCGGTGAGCTCCAGGTCTACGCGCCCCACGGCCTCGATGATCTCTTCAGCATGGTGGTGCGACCCAATCCGATCCTGGCCCCGCGGGAGGTCTACGAGGCGAAGGCCGCCCGATGGCAGCGGGAATGGCCTGGGCTGACGGTCGTTCCATGGCCGGCGGCACAGACAGAGCCGGTGCCGCCGGGCTGACCGCACCCGCATCCCCGCGTGCGCGGAGCCGATCGGGACTAGCCTTCCCCCATGCGTGCAGTCGTGATCACCAAGCACGGGGACGCTGACGTCCTCCAAGTCCAGGAACGCCCGTCGCCGTCACTCCGGCCCGGCGCAGTCCGCATCGACGTCCGGGCAGCCGGCGTCAACTTCGCCGACGTGATGGCCCGACTCGGCCTGTACGCCGACGCCCCGCCGCTGCCGAGCGTCGTCGGCTACGAGGTCGCGGGCACGATCGGCGAGGTCGCCCCGGACGTCGTCGGCCTCGCCGTCGGCGACCGGGTGGTCGCGGGTACGAGGTTCGGGGGCTACGCCGAGCAGGTGTGTGCCGATGCTCGCGACGTGATCGCGCTGCCGGATTCGTTGAGCTTCGAGCAGGGCGCCGCCATTCCCGTCAACTATGCGACCGCGTGGGCCGGCCTGGTCGGTTACGCGAATCTCCGTGCGGGAGAGCGGGTTCTGATCCAGGCCGCGGCGGGTGGCGTCGGGATCGCGGCGACGCAGATCGCCAAGCACTGCGGCGCCGAGGTCTACGGAACCGCATCGCCGGGAAAGCACGACGCCATCCGTGGCTTCGGCGTCGACGTCGCGCTGGATTACCGGAAACGAGGGTGGGACAGCGGGCTTCCGCCGATGGACGTGATCATGGACGCGATCGGCGGGGAGTCACTGCGGCGGAGCTACGGCCAATTGCGTCCCGGCGGCAGGCTCGTCGCCTTCGGCGCCAGCTCTGTGGTCGCCGGAGACAAGCGAAACCTGTTGCGGGCGGCGCCGCAGGCCCTGCGGATGATGCGGGGCTTCAACCTCATCGACCAGATGAGCGAGTCCAAGACGGTGATCGGCCTCAACATGCTGCGGCTGTGGGACGATCGCGGCACCCTGGAGCCCTGGATCACCCCGCTGCGCGAGCTGATCGAGAACGGCGTCGTGGCACCCGTGGTGTCCGACGCCGTCCCGTTCGCCGACGCGCCAGAGGCCCATCGAATCCTGACCGAGCGTCGTAACGTCGGAAAGGTCGTCCTGGTCCCCTAGCGCGTCGTGCGAGTCTCGCCAGGATTACTTGGTGAGCAGCGGCGCGATCCGCGGCGGGATGTTCTCCAGCGCGTATGGCAGCGACAGGACGGTGCTCCAGGTCATCGCCTCGGCGGCCTCGTCCTCGAGGATGATCGTGCGGCCGTCCTTGACGACGTTCAGCTCCTGGTAGACCGGCGTCTTGTCGAGCTCGGCCCGCAGCTTGTCGCCGTAGCCGCCGCCCGCGTACCAGACCAGCAGGTCGGCGTCGGCGAGCGAGAGCTGCTCCGTGCTGATCGGGGCGAAGTTGGTGGTCGTGATCTGCTGCGTGACAGGCGGATTGACGAAGCCGAGTTCGGTGAAGAAGCGCACCTTCGGATCCTCCGGGCCGTAGACGCCGAACTGGCCGGGGCCCTTGAGCGCGCCCACGATCACCGTCTTGCCCGCGAACGCGGGGTTGGCGGCCGCGACATCGGTGAACTGCTTCTCGACGGAGGTCACCAGCTCCTTCGCTTTGTCCTGCTTGCCGAGCGCCTCGCCGATGATCCGGGTCTGGTCCTGCCACGGCACGCCGTAATCGGCGAACTCCTTGGGCTGCGCGACGGTCGGCGCGAGCGCACTGAGCTTGTTGTACTGGTCCTTGGTCAGACCGGAGTAGGTGCCGATGATCAGGTCGGGGTTGGTGGCGGCCACCTTCTCGACGTCGATCCCGGTGTTCGCGCTGCCGATGATCGCGGGCGTCGCGCCGGCCAGCAGGTCCTGCGCCCAGGGCCACACGGCATTCGGGTAGTTGCCGTACCAGTCGAAGACGCCGACCGGGGTGGAGCCGAGCGCCAGGATCGCGTCCTGGTCGTTGTATCCCACGCTGACCACGCGCTGCGGGTCGAGCGGGACCTGGGTCTCGCCGTACTTGTTGCCGATGGTCGCGCCGGTCCCGGCGGAGGCCGAACCTCCGTCACCGTCGCTGCTGCAGGCAGCGGCGAACGCGAGCAGCGCGCCCGACGTTCCGATCAGAAATCCCCGCCGCGTCAATTTACCGACGTCTGCCATCGACTCTCCTCCATCGTCACCAAAGCTAGGTAAGGCTAGCCGAAATAGTAGGCAGAGTGGGTCACCTCGCTTTCGGCGGGCCCGCCACGGGGCCACTATGTAGGCATGACTCGAAAGGGACCCGAACGCGACATCGACGAATCGGAGCTGGTCGTCACGCACAGCAAGGACCATGCGGCTGGCGTGCCCGCGGTCCTGGTGTCCCTGCAACGCGGCCTCGAGCAGATGGGCGCCGTCCGCACCGCCCGGACGCTGGCCAGGCTCAATCAGCGACACGGGTTCGACTGCCCCGGCTGCGCCTGGCCCGAGACGCCGGGGCACCGCAAGCCCGCGGAGTTCTGTGAGAACGGCGCCAAGGCCGTTGCCGAGGAGGCGACGCTGCGCCGCGTCGGTCCCGAGTTCTTCGCCGAGCACTCGGTGGCAGAGCTGGCCGAGAAGACCGACTACTGGCTCGGACAGCAGGGGCGCCTCGCGCATCCGATGGTGCTCCGCGAGGGCGCGACCCACTACGCGCCGATCGAATGGGACGAGGCCTACCGGCTCATCGCCGACCACCTGCGCGCGCTGCCCGGCCCCGACGGCGCCGTGTTCTACACGTCGGGCCGCACCAGCAACGAGGCCGCGTTCCTCTACCAGCTGATGATCCGCAGCTTCGGCACCAACAACCTGCCCGACTGCTCCAACATGTGCCACGAATCGTCCGGCAGCGCGCTCACCGAATCGATCGGGATCGGCAAGGGTTCTGTGACGGTGCCCGACCTCGAGTACGCCGACCTCATCCTCATCGCCGGCCAGAACCCCGGCACCAACCATCCCCGGATGCTCTCCACGCTGGAGAAGGCAAAGGGGAACGGCGCCAAGATCATCGCGGTCAACCCGCTGCCCGAGGCCGGGCTGCGCCGGTTCAAGGACCCGCAGAAGGTGGGCGGCGTGATCGGGCGCGGCGTCGACATCGCCGACGAGTTCCTGCAGATCCGCCTCGGCGGCGACATGGCCCTGTTCCAGGGGCTCGGGCGACTGCTGCTCGAGGCCGACGACGCGGACCCTGGCTCGGTGGTGGACCGTGCCTTCGTCGAGCAGCACTGCGCGGGTTTCGCCGAGTACGAGAAGAACGTCCGCGCAGTCGATCTCGACGTCGTCCTCGAGGCCACTGGACTCACGATGACGCAGTTGCGCGAGACCGCTGACGCGATGGCTCGTTCCGAACGGACGATCGCGTGCTGGGCGATGGGCCTGACCCAACAGACGCACGGGGTCGCGACCATCCAGGAGATCACCAACCTGCTGCTGATGCGCGGCATGATGGGCAAGCCCGGCGCGGGAGTCTGCCCGGTGCGTGGGCACTCCAACGTCCAGGGCGACCGCACGATGGGCATCTGGGAGAAGATGCCGGACTCGTTCCTCGACGCGCTGGACCGCGAGTTCTCGATCGTCAGCCCCCGAAAGCACGGCTGGGACACCGTCGCCGCCATCCGCGGCATGCGTGACGGCAAGGGCTCTGTCTTCATGGCGATGGGAGGAAACTTCATCCGGGCCACCCCGGACACCGAGGCCACCGAGGCCGCGCTGCGTTCGTGCGCGCTGACCGTCCAGGTCTCGACCAAGCTCAACCGCTCCCACGTGGCGACCGGGCGCACCGCGCTCATCCTGCCGACACTCGGCCGCACCGACAAGGACATCCAAGCGAGCGGGAAACAGATGGTGTCCGTGGAGGATTCGATGTCCATGGTGCACCTCTCGCGGGGCAACCTGACACCCGTCAGCGATCAGCTGCGCAGCGAGGTCGCAATGGTCTGCGAACTCGCCGAGCACCTGCTCGGCGCCGACCACTCGGTGCCGTGGGCACAGTTCAAGGGTGACTACGACCGCATCCGCGACTCGATCTCGCGGGTGGTGCCCGGCTGCGAGAACTACAACGAGCGGGTCCGGCGGCCCGACGGGTTCCAGCTGCCGCACCCCCCGCGCGATCGGCGCGAGTTCCCCACCAGCACCGGCAAGGCCAATTTCACCGCGAGTCCGCTGCAGTGGTTGCCCACTCCCCCCGGCCGGCTGATCCTGCAGACCCTGCGCAGTCACGACCAGTACAACACCACCATCTACGGGCTCGACGATCGCTATCGCGGCGTGAAGGGCGGCCGCAAGGTGATCTTCGTGTCCGCGGCCGACCTCGCGGAACTGGGCATTGCTGACGGCGCTGCCGTGGACATCGTCTCCGAGTGGACCGGCGCCGACGGGGTGCTGCAGGAGCGCCGGGTGCGCGACTTCCGGGCCGTCCAGTACAGCACCCCCAAGGGCAACGCCGCGGCCTACTACCCGGAGACCAACCCCCTCATCCCGCTCGATCACGTTGCCGCGAAGTCGAATACACCGGTTTCCAAGGCGGTGCTGGTGCGGCTCGAACCGGCGGGAGCACACTGATGGGTCGGGTCACCGCGCGCCGCCCGGTGCTGCGGATCACCGGCGGCGCCACGGTGCGCAGGCCGGACAGCCTGGCCGTGGAGGAACCGCTGGAGATCCGGATCGGCGGCCGATCGCTCTCGGTGACCATGCGCACCCCAGGGGACGACATCGACCTGGTACACGGGTTCCTACTGGGCGAGGGCATCATCGAATCGGCGTCCGACGTCTCGGTCATCCGGTACTGCGACGGCGTCGATGCCGACGGCGCCAACACCTACAACGTGCTCGACGTGGCGCTCGCGCCCGGGGTCCCGCCGCCGACCGGCGCCGATCGCCAGTTCCTGACCACCTCGGCATGCGGCGTCTGCGGCAAGGCCTCGCTCGAGGACGTCCGGGTGCGCTCGCGCTACGACCTCACCGCCCCCGACCCCGTGGTGACGCCATCGACCCTGGCGTCCATGCCTGCGACCCTGCGCGCGCGGCAACGGGTCTTCGACTCGACCGGCGGCCTGCATGCCGCCGGACTGTTCACCGCCGACGGCGCCCTGCTCGCGATTCGCGAGGATGTGGGCAGACACAACGCCGTCGACAAGGTGCTCGGCTGGGCGTTGACCGCCGACCGGGTGCCGCTGCGCGAGGCGATCCTGGTGGTCAGCGGGCGCGCCTCCTTCGAACTCGTACAGAAGGCCGTGGTCGCGGGTGTCCCGGTGCTGGCCGCGGTGTCCGCCCCGTCGTCGCTCGCCGTCGACCTCGCCACCGAGTCCGGACTGAGCCTGGTCGGGTTCCTGCGCGGCGAGACCATGAATGTCTACAGCGGCGAGGCCAGGATCAAGCTGGCCTGACGCCGCCCCCGACCACCCGCACCACCCCCCTGTGGCGCTTCTCGCATCCCTCCTGGATACCCCCTAGGGTATGGTCGATTCATACCGAACAGATACCCCCTAGGGCATATAGAGGAGATGCGCATGACGAGCAACACGGCCGAGGTGGACAAAACCCGGGCGGCGAGAGCGGATGGTGACGGCCAGCCGCCGACCGCGTCGACGGGGGGACTCCTCGGCCGACTGGGCGCGGCGATGGTCGGACGGGCGCGGTGGGTGTTCGGCATCTGGCTGATCGCCCTTGTGGCGCTCGGCGCCGCCGCGCCGTCGGTGTTCACCTCGCTGGCCGGCGCCGGCTGGCAGGCCAACGGCTCGGAATCCGTGCAGGTCCGCGAGCTCGCACAGGAGCACTTCGGCGGGAACTCCTCCGCCGCGGTGCAGGTCGTCGTGCACTCGGACACGCTCGCGGTCGCCGATCCGGAGGTGCAGCAGATCCTCGCCGACGCCACCGCGGTGTTCGCCGACGACCAGCGGTTCGGCGAGGTCATCGCCCCGCAGCCCGGCATGTCCATCAGCCCGGACGGGCACACCGGCATCCTGATCGCGGGCGCGAACGCAGGCACCGACGACATGGTCAAGGCCGTCGACGAACTCAAGGGCGAACTGGGCGAACTGTCCACGGATGAGATCGAGGTCTACCCCACCGGCGCGTCCGCGCTGTGGAGCGACTTCAACAAGGCCAATCACGACGCGATGATCCAGGCGGAGATGCTCTCCTGGCCGGTCACGCTCGCGATCATGGTGCTGGCGTTCGGGTCGCTGGTCGCGGCGGGACTGCCGCTGCTGCTGACCATGGCGGGCCTGATCGCCTCCGCGGGCGGGCTGGTCCTGCTCAACACGGTCACGCCGATCTCGGTGTGGGCCATGAACTTCGCGATGATGTTCGCCCTGGCGCTCGGCATCGACTACGCGTTGTTCATCGTGTCGCGATTCCGGGATGCGCTGAGCAAGAGCGGCGACCCGCGCGCGGCGGTCGCCGAGACGATGGACACCGCGGGCAAGGCCGTCGTCCTCTCGGGGCTGACCGTGCTCGTGAGCCTGTCCGCGGTGCTACTGGTCCCGGCGCCCGCGGTCCGGACGATGGCCGTCGGCATCATGCTCGCCGTCACCTTCGTCCTCGCGGCCACGCTGACCCTGCTCCCCGCGGTGCTCGGCAAGCTCGGCACCAAGGTCAACGCCGGCTCGCTCCCCTGGGCCGAGCGACAGCAACACCGCTCCCCGCGCTTCGCCGCATGGGGCAACCTCCTGCACCGCCGCCCCTGGCCGTTCGCGATCGGCTCGCTCCTGATCCTGATCGCGCTGTCGCTCCCCGTGCTCGGCCTGAAGGTCGCGATGCCGTCGATCGAGGTGGTCCCCTCCGACGCGCCGGTCCGGCAGGGCTACGAACTCGTCCAGGAACAGCTGGGCGAAGGCGCGCCAGGAATGCTGCAGATCATCGCCCCGGCGTCGGAGGCCGAGGCCACGGCCGGTGCCGCGGCCGCCGTCGACGGAATCGCGATGGTCACCCCACCGCAACAGACGATGGACGGCTCCGACCACGTGATGCTGCAGGCGATACCGGGCGTCGATCCCTCCGACGAGGCCATGGGCTCGATCCTCACCCAACTGCGGTCCGAGCTGCCCGAGCAGGCGCTGGTCGGCGGCGCACCGGCCGAGAACCTGGACTTGCAGCAGGCACTGAACGACTACCTGCCGCTGATCGTCGGGATCATCCTGGTGCTCGGATTCCTGCTGCTGCTGGTCGCGCTGCAGGCCCCGTTGATCGCCATTCTCGGCACCGTGGTGAGCCTGCTCTCGACCGCCGCCGCGTTCGGCGTGGCCAAGCTGATCTTCCAGGACGGGCACGGGGCCGGCCTGCTCGGCTTCACCCCGCAGGGGTTCCTCGACGGCTGGGGGCCGGTGTTCTTCTTCGCGATGATCTTCGCCATCGCAATGGACTACACGGTGTTCCTGCTGTCCACAGCGAAGGAACACTACGAGCGATCCGGCGATCCCAAGGTCGCGCACGTGGACGGCCTCGCACACTCTGGCCGGGTGATCGCCGCCGCGGCGGCGGTGATGGTGGCGGTGTTCTTCACCTTCGCGCTCGCCGAACCGCTCCCGCCGAAGGAGATGGGCATCATCCTGGGCGTCGCCGTCCTGCTCGACGCGGTGCTCATCCGCCTGGTCCTGCTTCCCGTGCTGCTGCGGCTGACCGGGCACGCCGCCTGGTGGTCGCCCGCCTGGCTGCGCCGGGTGCTGCCCGACATCAGCTTCTCGCACGGCTGACCCCTGAAAGGAGATCCAACAATGACCACACTTCCCCGCCACCACGGATGGACAGTCGAGCGGCTGGTTCCGCTCCTCGCCGGCACCATGGTCCTCCTCAGCGTCGCGCTCACCCTCGCGTTCTCGTCGTGGTGGTTGATCCTCACCGGATTCGTCGCCGCGAACCTGCTCCTGTATGCGACCGTCGGATGGTGCCCGGCCAGCCTGCTGATGCGGCGACTGGGCCTCAGACGACTCGACGACCCCGCGTGAACACCCCGATCCAGAACGGAGACAACTCATGAACCTGGCACTGTCGACGACACTGCGGACCTCCTTCGCCGATGCGGTCGAAAGGACCCGAAAGGCCCTTCAGGAACAGGGCTTCGGCGTGCTCACCGAGATCGACATGCGCGCGACCCTCAAGTCGAAGCTGGACGTGGACATGGAGGACTACCTGATCCTCGGTGCCTGCAACCCGCCGCTGGCGCACCGCGCCGTCACCATCGACCGGCAGATCGGATTGCTGTTGCCGTGCAACGTGATCGTTCGCTCCGATCCCGATGCCGACGGCACCATCACGGTGGAGGCGATGAATCCCGAACTGATGGTGCAGGTCACGGGCGAACCCGCCCTCGAAGCCGTGGCCGAGGAGGCGGGCGCCCGCCTGCGGGCCGCGATCGCCTCAGTCGGCGACGCCTCCTGACCCCCGTTGCCGTCGACAGATCCAGTCGACGGCAACGCGGTAGCCCTCCGGCCCGAGGCCGCACACCACGCCGTCGACGACCGACGACACCAGGGACCGGTGCCGGAACTCCTCGCGACCGTAGATGTTGCTGATGTGCACCTCGACCACCGGCACCCCGAGCGTGGCGAGGGCGTCGCGCAGCGCCACGGAGGTGTGCGTATAGCCACCCGGATTGATCACCACACCCGAGGCCTGCTCGCGGGCCTCGTGGATCCAATCGATCAGTACGCCTTCGTGATTGGACTGGCGCGCATCGATCTCACGGCCGTACTCGGCGGCGACCACGCGGCACAGGGCCTCCACGTCGTCGAGGGTGGCGAACCCGTACACCTCGGGCTCCCGCTGCCCGAGCAGATTCAGATTGGGTCCGTTGAGCACGAGGATCGGGCCTGCGGTCGCCATACGGGTCACGCTAGCTCGCCAACGACCCCGACAGACGGAGAACGGCCGGTGGGAATCCCACCGGCCGTTCTCTCGTGTCGCTGTGTCGCAGTTCTGGACTACGCCTACTTGTCGCGGCGCTGTGCTGAATTACGCCGACTTGTCGCGGCGCTGTGCTGAATTACGCCGACTTGTCGCGGCGTTCTGGCCGCTCGGGCTTGCGCGGGACGATCGTCGGCAGCACGTTGTCGTTGACCGTCTCGGCCGTCACGACCACCTTGGCGACGTCGTCGCGGCTCGGGATGTCGTACATCACCGGCAGCAGGACCTCTTCCATGATGGCGCGCAGGCCACGGGCACCGGTGCCGCGCAGGATCGCCTGATCCGCGACGGCCTCGAGCGCGTCCGGGGAGAACTCGAGTTCAACCCCGTCCATGTCGAACAGCCGCGTGTACTGCTTGACCAGCGCATTCTTCGGCTCGGACAGGATCTGCACGAGGGATTCCTTGTCCAGGCTGGTCACCGAGGCGACGACCGGGAGACGGCCGATGAACTCCGGGATCAGGCCGAACTTGATCAGGTCCTCGGGCATCACCTCGGCGAAGTGATCCTGGGTGTCCAGCTCGGCCTTGGAACGCACCTCCGCCCCGAAACCGATGCCGCGCTTGCCGACCCGATCGGAGACGATCCGCTCGAGACCCGCGAACGCGCCCGCAACGATGAACAGCACGTTGGTGGTGTCGATCTGGATGAATTCCTGATGCGGATGCTTGCGCCCACCCTGCGGGGGCACGCTCGCCTGGGTGCCCTCGAGGATCTTCAGCAAAGCCTGCTGCACACCCTCGCCGGACACGTCCCTGGTGATCGACGGGTTCTCGCTCTTGCGGGCGATCTTGTCGACCTCGTCGATGTAGATGATGCCGGTCTCGGCACGCTTGACGTCGTAGTCCGCGGCCTGGATCAGCTTGAGCAGGATGTTCTCGACATCCTCGCCGACATAACCCGCCTCGGTGAGTGCCGTCGCGTCGGCGATGGCGAACGGAACGTTCAGCATCTTCGCCAGCGTCTGCGCGAGATAGGTCTTGCCACAGCCGGTCGGGCCGAGCATCAGGATGTTCGACTTGGCCAGTTCCACGGTCTCGCCGCGGGCGTCGCGACCCTTGTCACCGGCCTGGATGCGCTTGTAATGGTTGTAGACCGCGACCGCGAGCGTGCGCTTGGCCGCGTCCTGACCGATCACGTAGTTCTCGAGGAAGTCGCGGATCTCGGCCGGCTTGGGCAGCTCGTCGAGCTTGACCTCGCTCGACTCTGCCAGCTCTTCCTCGATGATCTCGTTGCACAGGTCGATGCACTCATCGCAGATGTAGACCCCTGGTCCCGCGATGAGCTTCTTCACCTGCTTCTGACTCTTGCCGCAGAAAGAGCATTTCAGCAGGTCGCCGCCGTCACCGATGCGTGCCATCTCGTCAGGTCCCTACTTCCTTATCAGCGTGGTGACCATCCCCCACCCGAGCGTGTGAGTCGTCGCGACCCACATCCCTGGGCGGACAAAAGCCCCTGATGTGACCGTACCCGTAGTTTCGGAACGAGGTCGACCAGTTGCCGATGATTCGAATCGGCGCGCAGCCGAGGTGAATCTCCGACGACCGTGCCACCCCGATTCCGACCGGGGGTCCCAGCCTGACCGGTCGGCTCCCCGACACGCAACATCCGAACGAACGCGGCGTGTCGCGGAGCCCGACCGTCTTCTGTCGACCCGAAGGCCGACGACCACTACTTCTGGGCGGAGAGCTTCCGGTACTCCAGCACGTCGTCGATGATCCCGTACTCCTTGGCCTCCGCGGCCGTGAGGATCTTGTCGCGATCGGTGTCCTTGCGGATCACCTCGGCGTCCTTGCCGGTGTGCTTGCTCAGCGTCGACTCCATGAGCCGGCGCATCCGCTCGATCTCGGCGGCCTGGATCTCCAGGTCGGAGACCTGGCCCTGGATGCCGCCCGTGGACGGCTGGTGGATCAGCACGCGCGCGTTCGGCAGCGCCAGACGCTTGCCGGGGGTGCCCGCCGCGAGCAGCACCGCCGCCGCCGACGCCGCCTGCCCGAGGCACACGGTGGTGATGTCGGCCCGGACGTACTGCATGGTGTCGTAGATCGCCATCAGCGACGTGAACGAGCCACCGGGCGAGTTGATGTACATGGTGATGTCGCGATCGGGATCGAGCGACTCGAGCACCAGCAGCTGCGCCATCACGTCGTTCGCCGAGGCGTCGTCGACCTGCACGCCGAGGAAGATGATGCGCTCCTCGAACAGCTTGTTGTACGGGTTCGACTCCTTGACTCCGTAGCTGGAGTGCTCGATGAAGGAAGGCAGGATGTAGCGCGACTGAGCGCCGGCCGGTGCCTGGCCGCCGAGTGCACGGGGATCGAAGAGGTTGGTCATCAGTTCTCCAAGATGGTGTGGACGGGAGGTCGGAGGCGGTGGCGGGTCAGTTGCCCGCGCCGCCGGCCTGCCGTGCGCGGGAGACGACGTGGTCGACGAAGCCGTACTCGAGCGCCTCGGTCGCCGTGAACCAGCGGTCCCGGTCGGAGTCCGCGGTGATCTGCTCGACCGTCTGGCCCGTGTGCTCGGCGATGAGCTGAGCCATCTCACGCTTGGTGTGCGCGAACTGCTCGGCCATGATCGCGATGTCGGACGCGGTTCCGCCGATGCCTGCGGACGGCTGGTGCATCATGATCCGCGCGTGCGGCAGGGCGTAACGCTTGCCCTTGGTTCCCGCGGAGAGCAGGAACTGGCCCATCGAGGCGGCCAGACCCATACCGAACGTCGCGATGTCGCACTCGGCGAACTGCATGGTGTCGAAGATCGCCATGCCCGCGGTCACCGAGCCGCCGGGCGAGTTGATGTAGAGGGAGATGTCCCTGGTCGGATCCTCGGCCGAGAGCAACAGGATCTGCGCGCACAGCTTGTTCGCGATGTCGTCGTCGACCTGGGTACCGAGGAAGATGATGCGTTCCCGAAGCAGGCGCTCGAACACCGAGTCGCTGAGATTCAGACCAGAGGTGGCTGAAGTCATGGCGGGGCCCAACGAAGCCCCCGGGTTCTGTGAAGTCACGGTACCTGCCTTCTCCATAACTGAATTCGATGATTCTTGACACTGACACTAACGAACAGGGACGGCCCCGGAGTCCCGGTGCCGTCCCTGTTCGCTATTGGCGTGAAATCTAGCTCTCGTCCGCGGCCTCGGCCTCGTCCGACTCCGGGCTGCCGAACAGCTCCGCGGTGTCGACGGCCGCACCGGAGGTGTCCGTGACGGTCACCTGGTCGACGACGGTCGCGAGCGCCTTGCCGCGACGGACATCGGCGAACACGGCGCCGAGCTGACCGGCCTGCTGGACCTGCTGGATGAACTGATCCGGCGAGATGCCGTATCGCTGGGCCTGGAAGATGATCCGCTCGGTCAGCTCCTGCTGGCCGACCTCGGTGCCTGCCTCGTCCGCGATCGCGTCGAGCAGCAGCTGGGTCTTCACGGACTTCTCGGCAGCCTCGGTGGCGTCCTTGTCGAACTGCTCCCGACTGGTGCCCTGCGCCTCGAGGAGAGCGTTGAGCTGCTCCTCGTCGTGGTCGAGACCGTGCACGGCCTCGTGCAGCTGCGCGTCGACCTCGGCCTTGACCACGGTCTCGGGCAGCGGGACCTCGATGGTCTCGAGCAGCGTCTCGAGGACCTTGTCGCGGATCTGGCCGGCCTGCTCGACCTTGGCGACCCGGCCGACCCGCTCGCGCAGGTCGTCCTTGAGCGCGTCGAGGGTGTCGAACTCGCTCGCCAGCTGGGCGAACTCGTCGTCGGCCTCGGGCAGCTCGCGCTCCTTGACGGTGCCGACGGTGACCGTCACGACGGCCTCCTTGTCGGCGTGCTCACCGGCGACGAGCTTGGTGGTGAAGTCCTTCGACTCGCCGGCCTTGAGCCCGACGATCGCCTCGTCGAGACCCTCGATCAGCTGGCCCGAGCCGACCTCGTGGGACAGGCCGGACGCGGTCGCCTCCGGGACGGCCTCGCCGTCGATGGCGGCGGACAGGTCGATCGACACGAAGTCGCCGTCCTGGACCGCGCGCTCGACACCGGTGAGGGTGCCGAACCGCTGACGCAGCGACAGCAGCTGCTCGTCCACTGCCTCGTCGGTGATCTCGACGGGGTCGACGGTGACGGCGAGGGTGCTGTAGTCGGGCAGGTCGATCTCGGGGCGGACGTCCACCTCGGCGGTGAACGCGAGCAGCTCGCCGTCTTCGATCTTGGTGATGTCGATCTCCGGCTGGCCGATCGCCTTGACGCCTGCGGTGGTCACGGCCTCCGAGTAGCGCCCGGGAAGGGTGTCGTTGACGACCTGCTCGAGCACGGCGCCGCGGCCGACACGGGCCTCGAGGAGCTTGGCCGGGGCCTTGCCCGGACGGAAGCCGGGGAGACGGATCTGCTGCGCGAGGGCCTTGTACGCCTTGTCGAAATCGGGCTTGAGCTCCTCGAAGGGCACCTCAACGTTGATACGGACCCGCGTCGGGCTCAGCTGCTCGACGGTGCTCTTCACGGACATGCTCCTTCGTGTGGTCTTGCTCGTTGCGTCGCGGCCCTGATCTTCAGTTCCGCGCTGTTATGACGTTGTCCCTGGTCGGGGTGACAGGATTTGAACCTGCGACCCTCCGCTCCCAAAGCGGATGCGCTACCAAGCTGCGCTACACCCCGTTAGGTCCGCGACACGACGACCGCGCGGAAGATCCGCGTGGCTGCCGCCGTGGTGAATCCTACGGGTCACCCGTTCGTGAAATTCCCGGCCACCCGATTTGGCAGATCTCCGGCCACCCGATTGGCGAATCCTGAACTGGGTTGGGTACAGTCTCTCAACGCAGACGACATCGATGGCGATCCCAAGTTGTCGTGTGCACGGGGATGTAGCTTAGTGGTAAAGCCTCTGCCTTCCAAGCAGATGATGCGGGTTCGATTCCCGTCATCCCCTCCACGATGTACCAGCCCACCAGGCATTCGCCGGGTGGGTTTTTTCGTGCGCGAGGGCGGGTGCGCTAGTCGGGCAGGGTCGGCACCGTGACCCCCTGATCGCGGCCGAGCAGCACCGCCCTCGTGACGGCGGCCGAACCGAACCGGTCCCGCAGGCTGTCCAGGGTGGTGTCGAGTGAGCTGCTCGAGGGCTCACCGAACGGCAGCGTGAGTTGTTCCGCCCCGCCGTCCTCCAGGTTGGCGAGCGCCACCCCGACCAGGCTCAGGCCGCGATCGTGGATCGTCGGCATCGCCGCGGCCAGCAGGCCGCGCGCTTCGGCCAGGAGTACCGCGGTCTGCGAGGTGGCCTGCCCGAGGGTGTGCGAGCGGGTGACCCGGGTGAAATCGTCGAAACGCAGCCGCAGCACCACGGTCCGGCAGACCCGGTCCGCCGCCCGCAGCCGCTTCGCCACCCGATCGACCAGCGCGACGAGCGCCGCCTCGATGTCCTCTGGCGACTTCGGCCTCCGCCCCAGCGCGTGCTGCGCTCCGATCGACCGCCTGCGACGCCCGACCTGGACGCGACGCGGGTCACGTGCCCAGGCGAGCGCGTGCAGGTGCCTGCCCGCCGCTTGCCCCACCACCGACATCAGTTCGCGTTCGGGGATTTCCGCGATCTGCCCGACGGTGCCGATCCCGTAGTCACGCAGCTTGCGTGAGGTGACGGCGCCGACACCCCACAGTCGCTCGACCGGGAGCGGATGCAGGAACGCCAGCTCGCGGTCGGGCGGCACGAGCAGCAGCCCGTCCGGCTTGCCCACCGCGCTGGCCACCTTGGCCAGGAACTTGGTCCTCGCGACGCCGACCGTGATCGGCAGCCCGACCCGCTCGCGCACCTCCGCTCGGAGCCGGGCCGCGATCTCGACGGGGGTCCCGGAGACCCGCCGCAATCCCCCGACGTCGAGGAACGCCTCGTCGATCGACACACCCTCGACGAGTGGGGTGGTCTGCCGGAAGACCTCGAACACGGCACGGCTCGCCTCCGCGTACGCGGACATCCGCGGCCGGACGACCACCGCCTGCGGACACAGTCGCAGCGCCTGCGCCCCGCTGCCCGCCGTGCGGACCCCGTAGGCCTTGGCCTCGTAGCTCGCAGCGAGGACGACTCCGCCGCCGACGATGACGGGCAGGCCCCGCAGCGACGGGTCGTCTCGCTGCTCGACCGAGGCGTAGAAGGCATCGAGATCGGCATGCAGGATCGTGGCCTCGGCCCGGGCAGGCTCGGAGCCCGGACCGGCGGGCGAGGGCGGAGACGCTACACGATCGGACACGAACATATGTTCGCATCGGGCACCGACAGTCCGCTACCCCCGCGGACCCCGAAACATTCGCCACACCTCGGGTCCATCGTCGATCGTGATGTGCCCGGCGATCGAGAACCCATGACGCTCGTACAGAGGCAGGTTTCGGCGGGTCGCCGTATCCAGCCACACTGCGTGACCCGCGCGGTCCATCTCCGCGAGCCCGGCGGCGAGCAGATCGCCGCCCAGCCCACGCCCCTGCGCGCCACGGGCCACCCCGATCGTTGCCAGAAGCCAAGCGTCATCCCAGGAGCCCATCGCCGACATCTGCTCCTCCGCGTCCATCATTCGTACGAACCGGTCCCCATGCAGCTCGGCAATGGACGCGAGAACCGATTCGTCCGGAGGCGACACGTCGGGGGGAATGAAAGCGACCACGCCGTTCCGGTCGGCGTCGATATACGCGAGGCCATGCGGCACGGCCATGTGTTCGAGGTACAACCGTTGAAGCTCGGCCACCCGCTGCTCGTGCGAATCGGCTTGGACGCACCACGTCGTCCAGGGATAGTCGGCGAACGCCTCCCCGAGAACGGACGCTGCGCGGTCCAGATCGTCTGCGACCAACGGCCGAATCGAGAGTTCCATACCGCACTTCATCACGATCCACAGTCCCGACGAAAGTGATTATTCAGACATGGACCCGATGCGACGGGGCGACGCTCGGCGAGCGTTTCGTCAGGCCGACAGCAGCGCCCGCACCGCACCCGGGGTCCGGCCCAGGTGGGCGCGCATCGTCCTGGTCAGGTGGGCCTGGTCGGCGAACCCGAGGTCCGCGGCGAGCCCGGCGAGATCCCGCTCCCCGGCCTCGAGCCGAGCCAGCGCCCGGCCAACCCGGACCCGGTTGCGATACCGGGTGACGGAGACACCGGTGACCGCGGCGAAGTGACGACTCAGCAGGAACGGCGACACCTCAAGCGCGCCCGCCAGCGGGATCAGCCCGTCGGACCACGGGGCATCATCGAGGATCGCCTCCCTGGCCGCCGCGACCAATGTCCGGCCGCGCGGGCTGGACCGGATCCGCGCCGGTCCAGCGGTGTCCACCACGCGCTGAACCACCTCCCCGACGAGCCCCACCAGTTCCTCGGCGACCGCGAACCCGACGTCGCCGCTCCCCGCCGCCAGGAGCAGCCGCCGATGCCACAGCTCCACCCGGGCGTCGACGTAGAGATCCGCGGCGGGCCGCGCCTCTGGATCGCCCGCGATCGTGTGCCACAGCTCGGCGCCGATGTCGATCGAGGTGCAGAGGTCACCGCCGACGGGATGCGCGAACCGCTCTTCTTGGCCCGGTCGGCCGAGATAGGCGGTGGTCCGGTCCAGCACCGATTCGGCTCCGTCGGCTCGTCGCAGGAACCGTCCTGCCCGCACGAGCACCAGCCGGTGATCGTCGTGGCACTCCGGATCCGACCACGCAGCATGCTCGCCGGCACAGGTGACCGCCCAGGCACTGAACTGGGGCGACTCCGCGATCCGCGCCGCCGATTGCATGAGGAAAACGCTACGCGCGGCCCCCGACACGGAACCGCAAAAATGTTCAAGACGATCGGACCGGCGGAGAGCACTGTCGGGGCATGGCATACATACGCACCGAAACACTCGTCGACACCACCCCCGAGCGCGCATGGGATGCGCTTCGCGACTGGGGCGCGCTGCACGAGCGCCTGGCCGCCGGGTTCGTCACGAACACCACCATCGACGGGGGCGACCGGATCGTCACGTTCGGCGATGGCTCGGTCGTCCGCGAACGGCTGGTCGCGCTGGACGAGGCGGCCCGCCGACTGTCGTGGTCGATCGTCGGCGGACCCTACGAGCATCACAACGGGTCGGCCCAGGTGTTCGCCGAGAGCGATGGCCGCACCCGATTCGTCTGGATCGCGGACGTGCTGCCGGATGCACTGGCAGACCGCACCACGGCCATGATGGAGCTCGGTACCAGCGCAATTCGCCGAACCCTCGAGGGCGACCGGGTGCGCGGCGGGTAGCCGACGGGCTCGGGGGCGGCAGTTCCGCGGACGGCGGTCACCTCCGGATCGCCGGTAGGCTGGTGGGACTCGTCCGATTTGTCCCCATGGGAAGGCCCCCAGTGGAACTCCTCCTGATCCTCGCCGTCATCGGTGTCGTCGTGTTCCTGGTCATGAAAAGCCAGAAGCGCTCCGTCGGCCACACCGCCACCCAACTCGAGGACGCCAAGGCGGACGCGCGCCAGGCGATCGAGCGACTCGGCGGCCAGGTCTACAACCTGACCGGCACCGACATGGCCTCGAAGCAGGCCCTCGCCGACGCGTCCGAGCGCCACATCGCGGCCGGCTCGCAGATCGACCAGGCCAACAGCCCGGCACAGGCCCGCCTCGCGAAGCAGACTGCGCTGGAAGGCCTTTACTACATCCGTGCCGCACGAACGGCGATGGGGATGGACCCCGGCCCCGAGGTTCCGAGCATCGACGGCCAGCGCGCCGCGGGCGAGGTGACCGAGAACCGGGACATCGAGTTCGAGGGCCGTCAGGTCTCGGCTTCCCCGAACCCGTCCCCGCGCACCCCGAACTACTACCCGGGCGGTCGCGTCGCGGGTCGGCCCGTACCGGCCGGCTGGTACTCCGAGCCCTGGTGGAAGCCGGCGCTCGTCGCGGGCGCATGGGGCGTGGGCTCGATGTTCCTGTTCTCCGCGATGTTCGGCGGCATGGCCGGTGTGCCCTATGACGCGCAGGCCTTCGAGAGTGGCGCGGGCGACGGCAGCGACGCGGGCGGTGGCGATGCGGGCGGTGGCGATGCGGGCGGCGACGCAGGTGGCGAGGGTGGCGACGCAGGCGCCGACGCCGGCGGCGACACGGGCGGCGGCGACTTCGGTGGCGACGCCGGTGGCGGCGACTGGGGCGGTGGCGATTTCGGCGGCGGCGACTTCGGTGGCGGCGACTTCGGCGGCTTCTAGAACTGCTCTACGAAACTTCGGCAGGATTTCACCCGCTTTCCGGGCGAAATCCTGCCGAACTCGTATTGCGGCTCAGACCGCTTGGCAGGTCGGGCACCAGAACAGGTTGCGCGCCTTCATGACCGAGTGAGCGATCGGCGTGCCGCACACGCGGCACGCCGATCCCGTTCGGCGGTACACGTAGGTACGCGGCCGATCCTTGGCGTACGCCGGCTCGCCGTTGTCGTGCTCGGGGCGCACCACGTGCATCTTCCCCCGCCGGACGCCGACCTTCATCAGCGAGACGAGGTCGGTCCACATGGCATCCCATTCGGCCGCGCCCAGCCGCGCACCCGGGCGGTTCGGGTTGATCCCGTGCCGGAACAGCAGCTCGGCCCGATAGACATTGCCGACCCCGGCGATCACCTGCTGATCCATCAGCAGTGCGCCGATCGCGTTCTGCGACTTGGAGATCCGGCGCCACGCCCGCGCTGGGTCAGCGTCGGGACGCAACGGGTCGGGGCCCAGCCGGTCCTCCAGCGCGCGCAGTTGGGGCTCGTCGTAGATCTCGCAGGCGGTCGGCCCGCGCAGGTCGGTGCCGATCTCGGCCCCGACCATCCGCATGCGGACCTGGCCAACCGGCGTGCCCATCGGCAGCGGGAGATCGGTGAACTTGCCGTACAGCCCGAGGTGCACGTGCACGATCAGGCCAGACTCGTAGTGGTGCAGCAGGTGCTTGCCCCACGCCTCGGCCCGGACCAGGACCCGGCCGTCGACGCTCGCCGCGCCGGACTCGAACCTGCCCTGCGGGCTGGACACACGAACGGGAGCACCGGCGAAGTGTCGCTGGTGCTCCCGTGCGAGGCGGTGGAGAGTGTGACCCTCGGGCACTCAGGCCTCGGGCAGGGCCGGCGGCACGCCGGTGCGCTCGTACTCCGACAGGATGTCGATGCGCCGCTGGTGCCGCGCCTCGCCCGACCACGGGGTCTCGAGGAACGCGTCGACGATGGCCAGGGCCTCCTCGAGCGAGTGCATCCGGCCGCCGATGCCGATCAGCTGAGCCTTGTTGTGCTGGCGCGCGAGCTGGGCGGTCTCCACGCTCCAGGCCAGGGCGCAGCGGGCGCCGGGCACCTTGTTCGCGGCGATCTGCTCGCCGTTGCCGCTGCCGCCGAGCACGATGCCCAGGCTGCCCTCGTCCTCGACCACGCGACGCGCGGCCTCGACGCAGAACGCCGGGTAGTCGTCCACGGCGTCGTACACGTGGGCACCGCAGTCCACGGCCTCGTGGCCGTTCGCGGTGAGATGGTCCTTGATCTGGTTCTTGAGTTCGAAGCCTGCGTGGTCGGCACCTAGGTATACGCGCATGTGTCGATTCTGACAGGTCGGCGCGGCGAGCCCGGACCCGACCACGAATAGGGTTTGTCCACATGGAGCAGTTCCCACCCACGATCACGCATCACTCGCCCGTCCACCCGGCACCCGGATTCGCGCCGCCGCGGATGCTCCCGCCGCGAGGGCTCTCCCCGTGGGGAATGCCGATCCGGCACCACTTCGAGATCCCGCTGCTGGTCCTGTCGATCGCGACCACCGTGGTGGCCTACCTGGTGTCGATCGCACTGATCGCCTCGGGCGCGCTGGAGCCGTGGGTCGTCATCGTGCTGCTCGCACCGATCCTGCTGTTCTTCGCCCGCGGCCAGATGTACGCCGCGCAGCGCGTCAACGGCGTGAAGATGACGCCGACCCAGTTCCCCGACGGCTACCGGATGCTGGTGGAGGCGGCCGCGCGGTTCGGGATGCCACAGGTCCCCGACGGCTATGTCGTCCTCGGCAACGGTCAGATCAACGCGTTCGCGTCCGGTCACGGCTTCCGGCGGTACGTGGTGGTCTACAGCGACCTGTTCGAGATCGGCGGCCAGGCCCGCAATCCCGATGCGCTGGCGTTCATCATCGGGCACGAGGTCGGGCACATCGCGGCGGGCCACACCTCCTACTGGCGCCAGCTCGGCATGTTCGCCTCCAACTACATCCCGGTGATCGGGTCCTCGCTCTCACGCGCGCAGGAGTACACCGCCGACAACCACGGGCTCTGCAACCGCCCGCACGGGGCACCGGGGGCGATCGGCGTGCTCGCCGCAGGCAAGTACCTGATGAGCCTGGTCGGTTTCGACGAGATGGCGGACCGGGCCCGTACCGAGCGCGGGTTCTTCCCCTGGTTGGTGAACATCCTGTCCGGCCATCCGGTGCTGACCTGGCGCGCCGCCGCCCTGCGGGACCGCTCGCGCCACGGCCGGGTGTTCTAGCCGGAGACCTGCTCGCAGTGCGCTCGGACCCTGCGGTGGTCCGGATCCACCCAGCCCTTGGACTCCGCGTAATCGATCATCGCCACGAACCGGGGCAGCCAGCCCTCGCCTCGCAGGGGATGGCTGCGCACAGCCCCCTCGAGGGCGCCGATGTCGAGCCAGACGTGGTCGCCGTCGACGGTGCCCCACGCGCCCAACGCGGCGGCGGCCCGATCCCGGTCGCTTTCGCCCAGCACGGTGACCGCCAGACTCGTGAACTCGTCGACCCCCGTCAGTTCCACCGTCGCCTCGGCCTCGCGAAGGTCCACCTCGAGCTGCATCTCGTACCCGCTTCTTCCCAGGACCGACCACATAATTGGATCAGTTGATTGAATCGTTTGGCCTATTTGATGCCATGACCCCACCCATGTCAAGGGTGTGCGAAACTCTCGACATGTCCACCCCGAACCAGAACCGTCAGGGCAACGCCACCCGAATGCGCCTGGTGAAGGCGGCCGAGAAACTCTTCGCCACCCAGGGCGTGGACGCCGTGTCGATCCGGGCCGTCAACGCGGCCGCCGGGCTCGGGCCCGCCTCGGTGCACTACCACTTCGGGTCGAAGGACGACCTGCTGGCGGCGGTCCTCCTCGATCTCGGCGGCGCGGTCCGCGACCAGATCCGGATCAACGTGGACCGACTGGCCGCATCGCCCGTCCCGCCGACCGCGGACGCCCTGGTTCGAGCTGTCACCGAGCCCTATCTCGAACTCGTACTGCGACAACGTGTCCGGGGCATGCGGTGGGTCAAGATCATCGCGCAGATCTCCCAGGAGGGTCACCCGGCCCTCGAGGCCGCGGGCCAGCACGTCGACGAGAGCCTGCTCGATCAGGTCCGCCGCGCGTATCCACACTCCGACCCGGACCGCCTTCCGCTCCGCTGGGCGATCTCGGTGATGGGGTTCCTCCAGGCACTGGGCCGCGCCGACGAGTGGAGCCACGGCGCGGGCCGCCTCTCCCCCGAGGACCTGACGAGCTTCTACGAGGACCTCGTCGTCTTCGTCGTCGGCGGCGCCGACCGACTGCTCGGCTCCTGAGCCACCCGCCGGGAACCGGAATTCCGCACCTCCGCGCGGGTGTCCACTCAGCGGGAGATTTCTGGATCAGTTGATCCAGTTCGGTGATACAACTGCGGACAGGCGGATGTGATGCCGCTCACCATGAATGGCCGGCCGTCCTCGACGCCTCCCCCGGGAGGCCGGCACCCACCTGTCAAGGAGATGACGCTCGTGTGGACCACCGATTCGATCAACTTCGGCGCCTTCCTCGCGCCGTACCACCCGCTGAACGCCGATCCCGCGCTGCAGCTGCGGCGCGACATCGACCTCATGGAGCACCTCGATCACCTCGGATTCGACGAGGCGTGGATGGGTGAACACCACTCCACCGGCGCCGAGATCGTGCCCGCCCCTGACTTGTTCATCGCGGCGGCCGCGGAGCGGACCGAACGGATCCGGTTCGGCACCGGGGTCACCTCGCTGCCGTACCACCACCCACTAATCACCGCGGACCGGATCACGCAGCTCGACCTGCAGACCCGCGGCCGGCTGATCTTCGGCACCGGCCCCGGCAAGATCCCGCTCGACGCGCACATGATGGGGATCAATCCCTCGGACCAGCGCCGGATGCAGGGCGAGGCCCTCGAGGCGGTGCTGGCGCTGCTGCGCGGCGAGGTCGTGAACATGGAGACCGACTGGTTCACCCTGCGCGATGCCCGCGCGCAGCTGCCCACCTACAACCCGGCGGGCATCGAGGTCGCGACCGCCTCGACGATGTCCCCCAACGGATCGGTGCTCGCGGGGACCCACGGCCTCTCGCTGCTCTCGCTCGCCGCCAGCTCCCCCAGCGGCTTCGACGTCCTCGACCGCAACTGGGGCGTCTACGAGAAGGTCTGCGCCGAGAACGGGCACGTCGCCGACCGGTCCACCTGGCGGCTGGTCAACCCGATGTTCCTCGCCGAGACGCGGGCCGACGCGGAGCGCGCGGTGAGCCGCCGGATCGACTCGATGGCCGCCTACGTCAACCGGCAGACCGGGCAGAACCCGGACTGGGCACAGACCCCCAAGGGGATCATCGACCAGTGGCGCAATGACACCCTCGGCGAGTTCGGTCAGGCCATCATCGGCACCCCGGACGAGGCGATCGCCCAGATCGAGCGGCTGATCGAGAAGACCGGCGGGTTCGGCACCATGCTGATCCTGCACGTCGACATGGCGAACTGGGAGGACACCAAGCGCAGCTACGACCTGTTCGCCTCCGAGGTGATCCCGCATTTCAAGAACCGCAATGCCGGCCGCGAGGCCAGCCTCCAGTTCGCCGAGGACAACCGCGACTACCTGCTCGACGGCCTGATCGGCGCGATCACCAAGGCGCACACCGACTACTACGGCCAGCCCGCCGAGACCGCAGGAGCACAGGCATGAAGGCAGCACAGTTCAGCGACGGCGCGTTCACGGTCGCCGAGGTCCCGGATGCACCCGCGCTCGCACCCGCTCAGCTCCGCATCGACGTCACGGCCTGCGGCATCTGCGGCAGCGATCTGAGCATGTCGAAGGACCCCTGCCGGTTCGTGCACGTCGCCGAGAACGCGGGTTACCCGCTGGCCACCTTCGACACCGACCGGCCCGTCGTCCTCGGCCACGAGTACGCGGGCATCGTGTCCGAGGTCGGTTCGGCCGTCACCGATTTCGCCGTCGGCGACCGGGTGGCGGGCATCGGGCTGGCGACCGACACCACGACCGGTATCCCGAAGATCATCGGATTCTCCAACGAGTACCACGGCGCCTTCGGCGAGCACATCGTCGTCGACGCATTCTGGGTCCGGCACGTCCCCGAGGGGCTCTCGCTCGAGCACGCCACGCTGGCCGAACCGTTGCACGTCGGCGAGATGCACATGCAGCAGTCCGGCCTCACCCCCGCCGACTCGGCGCTGGTGATCGGTTGCGGCACCATCGGACTCGGCGCCATCGTCGCGGCCAAGGCCCGCGGGGCGCAGCTGGTGATCGCGTCCGAGCCGTCGCCGAAGCGGCGCGAGCTCGCCGCGAAGATGGGCGCCGACATCGTCGTCGACCCGAACGAGCAGGACCCCATCGAGCTGTGGAACCAGATGGTCGCGGAGGGCAACACCCTCGTGGGCCAGGCGGGCGCGGGCATCCTCATCGCGTACGAGTGCAGCGGCCGGGCCGGGATCCTGGGCACCCTGATGCACACGATGCCGTTCAACTCGCGGATCCAGGTGCTGGCGGCGCCGTTCGGCGACGAGACGATCATTCCGGTGGTCGGACAGTTCCGCCGGATCGCGATCAACTTCGGCCACGGCCCGTACGAGAACGCCTACGACATCACCCTGCAGCGGCTGGCCGACGGCGAGATCGACGCCGAGGCCATCATCACCGGCCGGGTCGGGCTCGAGGGTGTCGCGGACGCGTTCACCGCACTCCGCGACCCCGACGCGCACGTGAAGATCCTGGTGCTGCCCTAGGCGGCTCCGCCGCCCGTGCGCGGTTGACGAGTGCAGAGACTCGTCAACCGCGCACGGGCGCGTAGCGCCTACTCGAAGGAGGGGTCCTCGGTCCTGGTGCGCTTGAGCTCGAAGAAGTGCGGGTACGACGCCAGCGCGACGGTGCCGTCCCAGACCCGGCCGGCATCCTCGCCGCGCGGGATGCGCGAGAGCACCGGACCGAAGAAGGCGACGCCGTTCACGTGGATGGTCGGGGTGCCGACATCGGGACCGACGGCATCCATCCCGGCCTTGTGGCTGCGACGCAGGTCCTCGTCGTGCACATCAGTGTCGGCGGCCGAGGCCAGGTCGGCGGGCAGGCCCACCTCGGCCAGCGCCTCCGCGATCACGACCGGGAAATCCTTGTTGTTCTGATCGTGGATCCGGGTCCCCATCGCGGTGTACAGCGGCAGCAGCACCTCGTCGCCGTGTTCCTTGGCCGCGGCGATCGCGACCCGGACCGGACCCCACGCCTTCTCCATCATCGCCTGGTATTCCTCGGGCAGATCGCGCCCCTCGTTCAGGACCGCAAGGCTCATGACGTGGAAATTCGCCTCGATGTCACGGACCTTCTCGACCTCGAGGATCCAGCGCGAGGTGATCCAGCACCACGGGCAGAGCGGGTCGAACCAAAAATCGGCGGTATCCCTGGTTTCACTCACGGGCTGCTCCCCTGTCTTCTCGTCGCGGCTGTCGGCGCGCTCGTCTGGTGGGGACCCGTCACCGACGGGTCCATTCGTAGGCAACCATCGATCGGACCGAATGCTTCCCGGCCGAGAAGCCCCCTACCGGATGACGGTCGGCAGTAGGGTCGACAGCAGCGCCATCAGGACCGTTTTCGTCACAATGCAGTGTCTCGAACGGAGTGTGAGGACATGTCACCGAACCGTACGTTCGTGATCGTCGGCGGCGGGCTCGCCGGAGCGAAGACCGCGGAAGCCCTGCGCGAGAAGGATTTCGACGGCTCGATCGTCCTGCTCAGCGCGGAGGACCACCTCCCCTACGAGCGGCCACCACTGTCCAAGGAACACGTGGCGGGCAAGAAGGCCCTCGCCGACTTCACCGTGCATCACGGCGACTGGTATCGCGACCACCACGTCGACCTGCGGCTCGGCACCACCGCCACCGCCCTCGACCGCGACGCCCACGAGGTACGACTGCCGGACGGCTCGACGCTCGGCTACGACAAGCTCGCGCTGGCAACCGGTTCGCGCTCGCGGCGACCGCCGATCCCGGGTTCCGACGCCGCGGGCGTGCACTATCTGCGCACCATCGAGGAGTCCGACGGCCTGATCGGTGCGCTGGCTGCGGATTCTCGCCTGGTCGTGATCGGCGCCGGGTGGATCGGGCTCGAGGTCGCCGCGCAGGCCCGCGAGCGCGGTGTCGTCGTCACGGTCGTCGAGGCCGCGACGCTGCCGCTGCTCGGGTCCCTCGGCCCCGAGATGGGCACGGTCTTCGCGGAACTGCACCGCGAGCACGGCGTCGACATGCATTTCGAGGCCACCGTGGAGGAGATCACCGCCGACGCCGGGCGGGTCACCGGGGTCCGCCTCGCGACCGGCGACGTGCTGCCCGCCGACGCGGTGCTGGTCGCGGTCGGGGCGCAACCGAACGTCGAACTCGCCGAGGAGGCCGGGCTCGCGGTGGACGGCGGGGTGCTCGTGGACGCGGGCATGACCACGAGCGACCCCGACATCGTCGCGGTCGGCGACATCGCGGCGCAGCAGCACCCGGTGCTGGGCACCAGGATTCGCGTCGAGCACTGGGCGAACGCCCTCAACCAACCCGCCGTCGCCGCGGCGACGATGCTCGGCAGGCCCGCCGCGTACGACAACCTGCCCTACTTCTTCACCGATCAGTACGACCTGGGCATGGAGTACGTCGGATACGCACCGACAGGCGGGTACGACAGCCTCGTCGTGCGGGGCGACGTGACCCGGCGCGAGTTCGTCGCATTCTGGCTGGGCCGGGACAACAGGGTGCTGGCAGGCATGAACGTCAACGTCTGGGACGTGACCGACGCCGTCAAGAAGCTGATCACCGCGGGCGAACCGGTCGACCCGGCCCGCCTGGCCGATGAGTCGACACCACTCGGCCAGATCATGTGATCTGAATCACATCCATCCCGCGCATAAGTGTGTCGGGAGGGCCCGCCCGGCTCCGTCCTACCCATGAGAGCGCCACGCGGGCGCACCCGACCGAAGGAGCCGACAATGAAGTACATGCTGATCAAGACCTACAGCGAGGCCGCGTACTGCGATTCCCCGATCCACGAGTGGGAGCCGAAGGACATCGAGGCGCACATCGACTTCCAGCGCACGCTCGGCGAGCAACTGGCCGCATCCGGCGAACTGGTCGAGGCGCAGGGGCTGGCCGGGCCGGACCAGGCGCGCATCGTCAGCTCCGACGGCCGCTCCGCGCCGGTGGTGACCGACGGGCCGTTCCCGGAGACCAAGGAATTCCTGGCCGGGTACTGGATCGTCGACGTGGACAGCGCCGAGAGGGCGGTGGAGATCGCCGCGCAGGCCTCGGCGGCCCCCGGACCCCGCGGAAAGCCGATCGGTGAGTACATCGAGGTGCGCGCGATCATGAGCGCCCCGCCCGCCGATCAGTGACCTTCCCACCCTCCGAAGACACCGAGGACCTGCTGCGCGAACTCCGGCCGCAGGTCCTCGGTGCCCTCGTCCGACGGTTCGGCGACTTCGCCGCCGCCGAGGACGCGCTCCAGGAGGCGCTCGTCGCCGCCGCCGCGCACTGGCCCAGCGACGGTCTGCCCGACAATCCACGCGGCTGGCTCATCCAGGTCGCCCACCGTCGCATGACCGACGCCATCCGCGCCGACGCGGCCCGACGGAACCGTGAGACCGTCGCCGCCCTGCGGGAGCCGAACCGGCCTGCCGACATCGCCACGCCCGATCGGGACGACACGCTCACCCTGTTCTTCCTCTGCTGCCATCCGGCGTTGTCGCCCGCGAGTGCGATCGCACTGACGCTGCGCTCGGTCGGCGGGCTCACCACCGCCGAGATCGCGCGAGCCTTCCTGCTGCCGGAAGCGACCATGACGCAGCGGATCACCCGCGCCAAGAAGCGGGTGGCCGCCCTTGATCGGCCCTTCGCGGTGCCGGAGTCCGGGCAGTGGCACGAACGCCTCGGCGCGGTGCTGCACGTGCTGTACCTGATCTTCACCGAGGGCCACGCCAGCACGTCCGGCCGGCAGGTGCGTCGCGCGGACCTCTCGGCGGAGGCGATCCGGCTGACGCGGGCGATCCACCGCCTGCTGCCCGACGATCCCGAGGTCACCGGACTGCTCGCGCTGATGCTGCTCACCGACGCGCACCGCGCCGCGCGCACCGGACCGCGCGGGGAACTGGTCCCGCTCGCCGAGCAGGATCGCAGGCTGTGGGATCGCGAGGCGATCGCCGAGGGCGTCCGGCTGACCACGGCGGCGATCGGGCACGGGCTGACCGGCCCCTATCGGATCCAGGCCGCGATCGCCGTGCTGCACGCCCAGGCTGCGAGCACCGAGGACACCGACTGGGTCCGCATCCTCTCGCTCTATCGTCTGCTCGAACGCATCGCCCCGAACCCGCTGGTCACCCTGAACCTCGGGGTCGCAACCGCCATGGCGCACGGTCCGTCCGCGGGCCTGGACCTGATCGCCGCCCACCAGGACCAGCTGTCGGGCACCCATCGGCTGGCCGCCGTCCGAGCCCACCTGTACGAGATGGCAGGCGATACGCCCAGCGCCGTCGCCGACTACACCGTCGCCGCGAACACCACCCCCAGCGTCGCCGAACGGGACTACCTCATCCTGCGCGCGGCCCGCCTGCGCGGCGAAGTCGGGACTGACCGGTCGTGAGCGTGCGCATCTCGTGATGGGATGGACTGAGAGGTCAAGCCTCGACACACATCCGTCCCCGATCACGAGGAGCGTCCGACGTGGCCCCACCGAACCTGACCCGCGAGCAGGCAGCACAGCGGTCCGCGCTGTTGAGCGTCGACAACTACCGCATCGAGCTGGACCTGACCGACGGTGACGGCAAGCCCGGCGAGCACACCTTCTCCTCCCGCACCACGGTCACCTTCGGCGCGGCGGCGGGCGGCGACACCTACATCGACCTGATCGCGACCGCGGTCCGCAGCGCCACCCTCAACGGCGCTGCCCTCGACGTCACCGGGTACGACGAGTCCACCGGCATCGCGCTGACCGGCCTGGCCGAACGCAACGAGCTGATCATCGAGGCGGACTGCGAGTACTCGCACACCGGCGAGGGCCTGCACCGCTTCGTCGATCCCGCCGACGGGTCGGTCTATCTCTACTCTCAGTTCGAAACCGCCGACGCCAAGCGGATGTTCGCCTGCTTCGACCAGCCCGACCTCAAGGCCACCTTCGACGTCACCGTGACCGCGCCGACCGACTGGCAGGTCATCTCGAACTCGGCCGTGGTCGAAACCCTCGCCGCCACACCGGGACTGCATCAGTTCCGCACCACCCCGAAGATGAGCACCTACCTCGTCGCCCTGATCGCCGGGCCGTACGCGCGGTGGACCGACAGCTACACCGACGAGCACGGCGACATCCCGCTCGGCATCTACTGCCGCGCCTCGCTCGCCGAGCACATGGACGCCGAGCGGCTGTTCACCGAGACGAAGCAGGGCTTCGGTTTCTATCACCGCAACTTCGAGGTGCCGTACGCCTTCGGCAAGTACGACCAGCTGTTCGTCCCCGAGTTCAACGCGGGCGCAATGGAGAACGCGGGCGCGGTGACCTTCCTCGAGGACTACGTGTTCCGCTCCAAGGTGACCCGGGCGTCCTACGAGCGCCGCGCGGAGACGGTGCTGCACGAGATGGCGCACATGTGGTTCGGCGACCTCGTCACCATGACGTGGTGGGATGACCTGTGGCTCAACGAGTCCTTCGCGACGTTCGCGTCGGTGCTGTGCCAGTCCGAGGCCACCGAGTACGTCAACGCCTGGACCACTTTCGCCAACGCCGAGAAGTCCTGGGCGTACAGGCAGGATCAGCTGCCCTCAACCCACCCCATCGCCGCCGACATCCCGGACCTCGCCGCGGTCGAGGTGAACTTCGACGGGATCACCTACGCCAAGGGCGCGAGCGTGCTCAAGCAGCTCGTCGCGTATGTCGGGCTCGATCCGTTCCTGGCCGGCCTGCGCGCGTACTTCAAGGAGCACGCGTTCGGCAACGCCACCTTCGACGACCTGCTCGCCGCGCTGGAGCACTCCTCCGGCCGGGACCTGTCCGACTGGGGCACGCAGTGGCTCAAGACCACCGGGCTGAACATCCTGCGGCCGGAGTTCACGGTCGCCGAGGACGGCACCTTCTCGTCCTTCGCCGTGCTGCAGGGCCGCGCGGAGCCGGGCGCGGGCGAGTACCGCGTGCACCGCCTCGCCGTCGGCATCTACGACGAGGTGGACGGCAAGCTGGTGCGCACCGAGCGCATCGAGCTCGATGTCGACGGACCGCGGACCGAGGTGCCGGAGCTGGTCGGGGTCGCCCGCGGCAAGTTCGTGCTCGTCAACGATGACGACCTCACCTACTGCTCGGTGCGGCTCGACCCGGATTCGCTGGCCGTCTTGATCGAGCGCATCGGCGACATCGCCGAACCGCTGCCGAGGACGCTGGCGTGGTCGGCGGCCTGGGAGATGACGCGGCAGGCCGAGCTCAAGGCCAGGGACTTCGTCGAACTGGTGCAGCGCGGCGTCGGCGCGGAGACCGAGGTCGGGGTGGCGTCGCGGTTGCTGATGCAGGCGCACGCCGCGCTCGGCAGCTACGCCGAGCCCGGCTGGGCGAACGACACCGGCTGGCCCGGCTTCGCGAACCGGCTGCTCGAGCTGGCCAGGGAGGCCGAGCCGGGTTCCGATCACCAGCTGGCCTTCCTCAACTCGCTGACCTCGGCGCGCCTGCAGCCCTGGCACACCGAGGTGCTGCAGGAGCTGCTCGACGCCGATCCGGCGACCGTCGGGCTGCCGGGGCTGGTGGTCGACACCGACCTGCGCTGGCGGTTGGTGCAGGCGCTGGCGGTTGCGGGCGAGGTCGATGCGGACGGCCCCGAGTCACCGTTCATCGACGCCGAGGCGCAGCGGGATCCGACCGCGGCCGGTGTCCGGCAGGCGGCGGTCGCACGGGCGGCCCGGCCGCAGGTGGCGGTCAAGGAGCAGGCCTGGGCCACGGTCGTCGGCGACGACTCCGTCCCGAACATCACCGCCCGCGCGATCATCGGCGGCTTCGCGGCGCCGGGTCAGGGCGAGCTGCTCCAGCCGTACGTGACCCGGTACTTCGCCGACATCGCGGATGTCTGGGCGCGCCGCTCCAGCGAGGTGGCGCAGACCGTGGTCGTCGGGCTGTACCCGGCCTGGTCGATCACCGAGGCCTCGGTCGCGGCGGCCGACGACTTCCTGGCCGGTGACCATCCGCCCGCGCTCCGCAGGCTGGTGGTCGAGGGTAAGGCCGGGATCGTGCGCGCGCTGCGGGCCCGCGCCTTCGACGCCGGCTGACCACCCCCGGAAACGACTGAAGGTGCCCCTCACGCGGAGAACCGCGTGGGGGGCACCTTCAGTTGAAGCGGAGTGTGCCGGGGTGTGACTAGCGCACCGCGATGGCCGCGCTCATCACGCGGATCGCGCTGACCAGGCCGTCGATCAGGTCGGCCTCCCCGAAGGAGGACACAGCGGCGGTCACGCCGAGCTGCACGACCCGGTCGGTGACCCGATCGGCGACCTTCCGCCCGGAGCGGATCTCGATGGCGCGCTGGTTGGGCGAGACCGCGATCAGCACCGAACGGTCGGCCTCGGGGGTCTTCGGGAACAGCGCGTCGGCGCCCGCCGCGGTGTCCTCGCCGAGATCACCGATGTACGCGTTGAAGCGCACCTTGGTGGACCTCGTGGCGTCGGTCATCGCATCGTCGAGGGCCACCAGCTCGTCCACGCTGAACGGCAGATCGTCGTACGGATCGCCGACGCGGTGCACGTTCGAGACGCGACCGCTCGCGGTCACCACCGAGCCCACCGGGAGCTCGGACTCGATCACCGCCGGGAAACTGCTACCACCTGCCACTTGCCGAACCTCCGATCAGATCTGCGGATCCGGACTCGATGGCCGCGTGCCCGCCGTGGTGACCGACCGTCACCTCGTCGACCGCGGACCACAGCACCGGCTTGTGGGTCCATTCCTCGTCCAGCGAGTAGTGCGCGGGGGTGGTGCCTGCCACCGGCTTGGCCAGGTAGCACAGCCCCGCGATGATCGCCGTGATGAGCGCAGGAATCCCTACGAAGATCAGCGATGTCTCAAGAATGCTCACGTCCCAAACCGTAGCCCAGTGCGCCACAAATTGTGCCGTCGGGGCCACCTCGAGATCGGACGTTTACGCAGCGCCCTCGCCGAGGTAGCGCAACCACACCGGGTCGAGCTCCTTGGTGCTCGCCAGCAGCCGCCAGTGCTGCCCCTTCGGCGGCACAAGGGCGGCCCGCAACGTCCAGCCGAGCTCGCTGAGCAGCTTGTCGGCCTTGCGGTGGTTGCAGGGCGCGCAGCAGGCAACGCAGTTCTCCCAGGAGTGACCGCCGCCCCGACTGCGCGGGATCACGTGATCCACGGTCTCGGCCTTGTCGCCGCAGTACGCGCACCGGAAGCGGTCCCTGTGCATCAGCGCGGCCCTGGTCATCGGGATCCGGGCCCGATAGGGCACCCGCACGTAGTTGCGCAGTCGGATCACGGAGGGAACCTGCACCGACCAGCCGGCGGAATGGATGACCTGCCCGTCCGGGTCCTCGTGGACGGCGCTGGCCTTCTCGCACACCAGCAGGACGACGGCCCGGCGGACGGGGAGCGCGGTGAGCGGCTCGTAGGTGGCGTTGAGAAGCAGCACCCGGCGCTTCACCCAGGAAGGAACCGCGTCGTCCTCACCTGGGGTCGAGGGTCTCAGACCCTCGTCTATCACTTGCAGCGGAGAAGCCCCCGATCCCCGCGGCAGGCGGGCATCAGTGGGCTGGAGTTGTCGGTGCGCTCGGGCGCTGTGCGAGTTCTTCATGCGACCTCCGGGAAGATTGCTCCCAAGTTGACCACGGATGGCCTGCGCGCGCACGTCCATTTGGTACAAAGATGCAGGACTTTCGGTGAACAACCGATGACAACACGAGCGCGTCGACGTCACGGCGCGAGTACGGGCACAATGGACGCCGACATGACTGATGCCGAAGTGAGCTTCTATGAAGCGGTGGGCGGAGCCGAGACGTTCCGCAAACTGACCGCGCGGTTCTACGAGGAAGTGGCGAAGGACGAGATCGTCCGGCCCCTCTACCCGGAGGAGGACCTCGGACCGGCCGAACGCCGGATGCGGATGTTCCTCGAGCAGTACTGGGGCGGCCCGCGAACCTACTCCGACGAGCGCGGACACCCCCGGCTCCGGCTACGGCACCAGCCGTTCCGGATCGGTCCGCTCGAGCGCGACGCGTGGCTGCGGTGCATGCACATCGCGATCGCGTCGATCGACGAGGCCACCCTCGACGAGCCGCACCGCCGCGCCCTCATCGACTACATGGACATGGCCGCCGCCTCGATGGTGAACTCGCCCGTCTGATCGGTTCGAACCGGCGACAACCCGCCGAAGTCGTGCTGCCCGGCCGGGTTTGGCACTATGGGTCCCTGTGACCACTGACGAGACCGTGCCGGAGACAACAGATCCCTGGTGGACGAACGCGGTCTTCTATCAGATCTATCCGCGTTCCTTCTCCGACTCCAACGGCGACGGCGTCGGCGACCTGGGCGGCGTCCGCGACCGGCTCGGGTATCTCGAACTGCTCGGCGTCGACGCGATCTGGCTGAGCCCGGTGATGCGCTCGCCGATGGCCGACCACGGCTACGACGTCTCCGATCCGCGCGACATCGATCCGCTGTTCGGCGACCTCGAGGTGATGGACGCGCTGATCGCGCAGGCGCACGCGCGGCGGATCCGGGTCACCATGGACCTGGTGCCGAACCACACCAGCGTGGAGCACCCATGGTTCGCGGCCGCGCTCGCGGCCGGGCCGGGCAGCCCCGAGCGCGCCCGCTACCACTTCCGCGACGGCCTGGGCGAGGACGGCGCCGAGCCGCCCAACAACTGGCCGAGCATCTTCGGTGGGCCCGCATGGACCCGGGTCACCGAACCGGACGGCTCCCCCGGCCAGTGGTACCTGCACATCTTCGCGCCCGAGCAGCCGGACCTGAACTGGGACAACCAGGAGGTCGCCGACGACCTCGCGGCCACGCTGCGGTTCTGGCTGGACCGCGGCGTCGACGGTTTCCGGATCGATGTCGCGCACGGCATGGCCAAGCCGGAGGGCCTGCCGGACTACGACTGGGAATCCAACCGGCTCCTGAGCAACGACGACAACGACCCGAGGTTCAACAACCCCGGCGTGCACGAGATCCACCGCGGCCTGCGCAAGGTGATGAACGAATATCCCGACACGGTGGCCGTCGGCGAGATCTGGGTGCGCGACAACGAGCGCTTCGGCGAGTACATCCGGCCCGACGAACTGCACCTGGGCTTCAACTTCCGCCTCGCCGAGGCCGAGTTCGGCGCGGACAGCCTGCGCGAGGCCATCGAGAACTCGCTCGGCGCGGTGGCCGCGGTCGGCGGCACCCCCACCTGGACGCTGTCGAACCACGACGTCGAGCGCGAGGTCACCCGCTACGGCGGCGGCGAGATCGGCCTGGCCAGGGCCCGCGCCATGGCTGTCGTCGAGTTCGCGCTGCCAGGGGCGGTCTTCATCTACAACGGCGCGGAGCTCGGGCTGCCGAACGTCGACCTCCCGGACGAGGCGCTGCAGGATCCGGTGTGGGAGCGGTCGGGGCACACCGAACGCGGACGCGACGGTTGCCGGGTCCCCGTGCCGTGGGAGGGCGCGGCACCACCGTTCGGCTTCAGCTCGGCGGAGACGTCGTGGCTGCCGATGCCTCCGGAATGGGCCGATCGCACCGTGGAGGCGCAGATCGAGGATGTGACGTCCACGCTGTCGCTGTACCGGTCCGCACTCGAGCTGCGGGCCCTGCGACCGGAGTTCTCCGGCGACGAGATCGATTGGTACGGAAGCCCGTCCGGCTGCCTGGCCTTCCGCCGACGCGGCGGGTTGGTCTGCGCGCTGAACGCCACGGATGCGCCCATCCCGCTGCCGCCGGGGGAACTGCTGCTCGCCAGCGCCCCGCTGGTGAACGGGGAGCTGCCCCCGAACGCGGCGGCCTGGCTGGTCTGACGGGCGTCAGCGGCGAACGGTCAGCCCGATCTCGCCGCCTCGCCTGCTGAACACGGTGCCGAAGCGTGCGTCCAGGCGCAGCCAGGTCTTGGTCGCGCGCACCCGCACCATCTCGGCCGCGTCGATGCGCTCGAGATCGACGGCCGCGGTCATCGGATCCGAGCTGACCTGCGGGATGAATCCCATTGCGGCCAGCGCGAACACCGTGCGCATGGACACCCCGACGACCTCGCCCGCACCCTCGACGCTGAGCACCTCCTGCGCGAGCAACGAGGAAGGCGGGCCGTGGCTGCTGCCGTGCTCCTTGGCCAGCGCCGCGCCCTGCTGAGCCAGGTCGATCAGTACCCGGGCCGGAACGTCGTCGATGTGCGCGAAGCCGGCCTCCGGCGGCAGGGCGCCCCGCCAGGCCGAATCCATCGAGAAGCCGGGGTCGATGTCGGCGCCCGCGGCCGCGGTCACGCCGCGCAGCAGTCCGTCACCCGCGGCGGAGGTGTCGTCCGGGCTGATCCGCCCGGAGACGACCCGCGCGGCGAGCGCGTCGAAACCCGTCGGGGCGAAGGCCACCAGCCGACCCTCGTCCCGCTGCCGCATCCGGACGATCACCGCCTCGTCCAACCGGATCGCCTTGGTGAGGAAGGTCGCGAGGTTCTCCCGTTCGCCCGCGTCCGGAATGGTCAGGACCCGCTCATGCACGCTTCCACTGCTCCAGGTACTCGCGCTCGGGTGCGGTCAGCCTGCGCAGCCGCTGGGTGTCGATGTCGAAGGCGGCGATCTGCGTGGAGGCCACGATCGACGGCGCCGAGTCCGGCGCGGCGCCGCCCGCCCGCACCTCGTACCCGATGGTGAAGTCCACGGCGCGGACCGACTCGATCCACATGAGCACATCCAGGGGGCCGTCGTCGTGCCGCAGCTGGCCGCGGTAGCGCACGTGCAGGTCGGCGATCACCGCACCGTCCCGGAGGGTGACCGTCGGCCTGCCGTCCTCGAACAGCCACGGGATGCGCGCCTCCTCGAGGAGGGTCACCATCCTGGCGTGGTTGATGTGCTGGAAGACGTCCATATCCGACCAGCGCACGCCGACCTTCGTGTGGAAGCCGACCGCAGCCGCGGTCACCGACCCTGACGTTTCGACGCTCAAACTTCGATCCCTTCCGATCAGGTGCCCGCTCCGCGCACCATGCTGCGAACCTGACGCGCCGCCACCGAGAGCGTCGCGAGGTCAAGCGTCCCAGACTCCGCGATCTCGCCGAGCGCTGCCCTTGCCCTACTCAGCCGGGACGAGTTCGACGACTCCCAGTCCAGGATCTTCTCCTCGGCCGTCTCATCCGGTTCCCCGCCCGCGAGCACATCGAGGGTGAGTGAGCGCAGCGAGCTGTACAGGTCGTCGCGCAACGCGAGCCTGGCCAGCGAATGCCACCGGTCACCGCGCTCGAGACCCGAGATGGCGGTGAGGAATCCGTCGATGCCGAGACGCTCGTCGAGCGCGTAGTAGAGCTCACCGACCTCCTCGACCTCGCGATCGCTGATGTCCGAGATGTCGATGATGTCGAGCGACGGGAACCCGTCGAGCAGGCCGTACACCCGCCGCGCGAGCGGCTCGGGGCAGCCGTGCTCGACCACATGGGACATCCGGGTGGTGAGGTCGGTGACGTGATGCCCGCGCAGCCAGTTCGGGAGTTTCGGGGTCATCGCGCGGACCCGCGCGGCGTACCGGTTGATCTCCGCGCCAACGGCGACCGGCTGCGGACGGTTCGACAGCAACCACCGCGCCGCCCGGTCGAGCATCCGGCGCGATTCCAGCGTCAGCTCGTCGGCCACCATCGAATCGATGGGCGCCTCGCGGATGTCGCTCCACACCGTACGCAGGTCGAAGATCTCGGTCGCCGCGGTGAAGGCTCTGATGGAGTCGGTACTGCTGGCGCCCGCCTCCTCGGCGAGCCGGTACGCGAAGCTGATCCCGCCGAAGTCGATCGCCTCGTTGGCCAGGATGGTGGCCACGATCTGGCGGCGCAGGCGGTGCGACTTGATCTGCCCGGCGAACCGCTCGCGCAGCGGCCGCGGGAAGTACCTGGGCAGCCGCACCGCGTAGGTGTCGCTGTCGGGCAGTTCGCTGGCGAGCAGATCGTCCTTGAGCGCGAGCTTGACGTGGGCGAGCAGGGTGGCCAGCTCCGGAGAGGTGAGGCCGGTGCCCTCCTGCAGCCTCTCCTCGATCTCGATGGGTCCGGGCAGGGCCTCGATCTCCCGGTCCAGCCCGCGACGGGCCTCGAGCGCGGCGAGCTGGCGCGCGTGCACCCCCAGCATCGCCGGGGCGTCGGCGCGTGAGGTGCCCATCAGGTCGTTCTGGTCGATGTTGTCCCGCAGCACCAGACGCGACACCTCGTCGGTCATCGAGGCGAGCAGGCCGTTGCGCTCGGCCCCGGGCAACGCGCCGCCGCTGACCGCGGTGTCCAGCAGGATCTTGATGTTGACCTCGTGGTCGGAACAGTCGACGCCCGCCGAGTTGTCCATGGCATCGGTGTTGATCCGGCCACCCGCGAGGTCGTACTCGATCCGGCCCCGCTGCGTCACCCCGAGGTTGCCGCCCTCGCCGATCACCCTGGCGCGCACCTCGTTCCCGTTGACCCGCACCGGATCGTTCGACTTGTCGCCGACATCCGCATGGGTCTCCGTTGTGGCCTTGATGTAGGTTCCGATCCCGCCGTTCCAGAGCAGGTCGACGGGCGCGCGCAGGATCGCCCGCACCAGCTCCGGCGGTGACAGCTCGGTGACATCCTCGTCGAGGCCGAGCGCCGCGCGCGCCTGCGCGGTCAGCGGCACCGACTTGCGCAAGCGGTCCCACACCCCGCCGCCCGCGCTGATGAGGGCCGGGTCGTAGTCCGCCCACGAGGAACGCGGCAGTGCGAAGAGCCGTTCCCGTTCGAGGAAGGACCTCGAAGCGTCCGGGTCGGGGTCGAGGAAGATGTGCCGGTGGTCGAAGGCCGCGACCAGCCGGATGTGCGGGCTGAGCAACATCCCGTTCCCGAAGACGTCGCCGCTCATGTCGCCGATACCCGCGACGGTGAAGTCTTCCGACTGGGTGTCGATCCCCATCTCCCGGAAGTGCCTGCGCACACTCACCCAGGCACCCTTGGCCGTGATCCCCATGGCCTTGTGGTCGTAGCCGACCGAGCCGCCGGACGCGAAGGCGTCACCGAGCCAGAAGCCGTACCGCGCCGCCACATCGTTGGCGAGATCGGAGAACTGGGCGGTGCCCTTGTCCGCTGCCACGACGAGGTAGGTGTCGTCGCCGTCTCGTCGCACCACGCGGTCCGGTGGCAGCACCACCCCGCTCGCGGGTTCGACGTTGTCGGTCACGTCGAGCAGGCCGGAGACGAACAACCGGTAGCAGGCCTGTCCCTCCGCGAGAAATGCCTGCCGGTCCGTCGACGGGTCCCCGGTCACCGCTGGCGGCCGCTTGACCACGAATCCGCCCTTCGCGCCGACCGGCACGATCACGGCGTTCTTCACCGCCTGCGCCTTGACCAGGCCGAGGATCTCCGTCCGGAAGTCCTCCCGACGGTCCGACCAGCGCAACCCACCACGGGCAACCGGACCGAATCGCAGGTGCACGCCCTCCACCCGCGGCGAGTAGGCGAACACCTCGAAACGCGGTCGCGGTTTCGGTAGTTCGGCGATCTGCTGGGGGTTGAGTTTGAACACCAGGACGTCGCGGGGATCGCCTGCCTCGTCGGTCACGTAGTAGTTCGTCCGCAGCGTGGCCAGGACGAGTCCCAGCATCCCGCGCAGGATCCGGTCGGCGTCGAGGCTGACCACCTCGTTGATACGGTCGCGCAGCTCGGCAGCGAGCTCCTCCGCTCGCTGCGCCGAGGCCAGGTCGGGATCGAAGATCGACCGGAACAACTCGACCAGGAGCCCGGTCGTCTGACCGTGCTCGATCAGGACCCCCTCGATGTGGAATTGGCTGTACGGAAATCCCGCCTGGCGCAGGTACTTCGAGTACGCGCGCAAAACGGTGGCCTGCCGCCACTCGAGGCCGGCCCGCAGCACCAGCTCGTTGAACCGGTCGGGTTCGGACCGGTCGTACCAGACGGCGGTGAAGGCGTCGGTGAACCGGTGCTGGAGGGCGAGCGCCCTCGTCGACTCGAAGGTCCGATCCGCCTCGTCCAGCTCCGAGTCCAGGTTCTCCCCGACCGTCGCATCGACCAGCTCGGGAGCCGCGGACAGCCCGAAATCATAGATCCAGCACGGCAGCCCGTCCGGGCGAACCACCCGGTACGGCCGCTCGTCGAGCACCTCGACTCCGAGGCTCTGCAACACCGGCAGCACCTGGCTGAGCGAGACCCCCGCGCCGCTGATGTACAGCGTGAAGCGCCACTGACCCGGTCGGGCGTCCTTGTGCCGGTACAGCTTCAGATCGATCGCCTCGCCTGCCAGTGCCTCCAGTCGCACGATGTCCCTGACCGCTCGCGCGGCGTCGAAGTCCTGCTTGTAGGCCTCGGGGAACGCCGCGGCGAAACGCTGCGCGGTCACCGAGGTCACCGAGGGCTCGGCCGCGACGGCGTCGAAGAGGTCGTCCTCCCACGCCCTGGTCGCCGCCGCCAGCATCGACTCGATCCGGTCGCGGTCGCCGGCCGAGAGCTCTGCCGACGACGGGGGCACGTCCGGCCCCTTGTGGATCGTGAAGTGCACCATCGCGAGATCCGACTCGGTGACCCTCGCGCTGTACTCCAGCATCCCCCCGCCCAGTTCCCGCAGCAGAATCGACTGCATCGCCAGGCGAACCCGCGTGGTGTAGCGGTCGCGCGGCAGGTAGACCAGCGCGGACGTGAACCCGCCGAACTGGTCGTCCCGGAGGAACAGCCGTACCCGCCTGCGCATGCCGATGGCCAGCACGGAAGTGATGGTCTCGTACAGGGTCTCGGTGTCACTGGAGAACAGCTCGGTACGGGGGAAGGACTGGATGACCTCGAGCATCCGCTGGCCGGAGAACGAACCGATGTCGAATCCGGCCCGTTCGATCACCGTGCGCGCGCGTCGCTCGATGACCGGGATGTCGAGCACGTTCTCGTGCAGCGCGGTCACCGTGAACACGCCGACGAACCGGTGCTCGCCGGTGATCGCGCCGTCACCGTCGAGACCGGTGACGGAGACGAAAAACGGGTACACCGATCGGTGCACGGTCGCGGGCGCCGCCCCCTGCGCGAGCAGCAGGATGGGGCGGTCGACACTGAATTCGGGTGCGGGCAGGTCGATTCGGTGATCGGCCACCGATGCCGCACCGAGCACCCCCAGCCCGCTCTCGGGCACGATGTGGGCAAGCGGACGCCCGTGTTCGCCCGGATCCCGGAACTCGTACCGCCGGTAGCCGAGGGTCATGAAGTGCCCCTCCGACATCCAGCGCAGCAGCGCGGCGGTGTCCCTGATGTCGACCGCCCGGTACCCCTGGGGTTCGCGTTCCGCGAGCGCGTCCAGATGCTCGGCGAGCACCAACTGGCCGTAGCGCATCGCGTCGGCATCGGCGATCACCTGCCGCACATCCGACAGCACATCCCTGACCGCGTCGCCTGCGCCTGCGAGCGCGTCCGGGTCGGTGGTCGGATGCAGCAGGACGAGCATCCAGGACTCGGTGAGCATTCCGGCTCCGGCCGCCGTGCCGTTGACGAGCACGTCGAGGAGGCCGCCGTCCGGATCGCGCCGGACCTGGAAGACCGGATGGATCAGCTCGGTGACCGTGATACCGAGGCGGGCGAGCAGCGCCATGACCGACTCGACCAGCAGTGGCATGTCGTCGGTGATGATCTGCACGGCCGGCTGGCCGGGGAGCGGCTCGAGCACCCGCGACACCGCCTGGCCGACCGGGCGATGCGAGGCCAGTTCGAGGTGGGTGCCGAACACCCTTTCGGCGTCGGCGCTCGGGCGACCGGGCGACCCCGCCCAGTCGATGTTCCGGAAGTACACATCGCGGACCCCGTCGAGGCGGGAGACGAGGTCAGCGGGCAGGCCCATCGAGGCCCCGTGGTCGAAGCGATCGGCAGATCTGGTCATCTCGCGGCCCACTCCCCTGGTCGAACTGACGTGACGGGTGTGCACGTCCGAGCCTAACCGCGGGGAGCGGGACGAGAGGTGAACTGACGGCGCCCTAGCGCACCGTTTCCGTGATCGCGTACTCCGACAGCACCGATCGCTCCAGTTCCGTGAGCGGAACCGACGTTTCGGTCTTCACGTCGAACCGCACCATCACCGCGTCCGCGACGCCACAGGTGACCCCGTGGACGTCGCGGAACACGTGACGGACGCCGAACGATGAGTTCCCGACCGCGAGGACGGACACCTCGACGGTGACCGGGCCCGACTCGTCGGTGATGGGCTTGAGGAACTCGATCTCCACCTTGCGCACCACCATCGCCGACGGACGCACGCCCGCAGGGAAGACGCGCTCGCGGAAGAACTTCACCCGCGCTTCCTGCGCGTACTCGAGGAAGAGCGTGTTGTTCACGTGGCCGAGGCGATCGGAATCGCCCCAGCGCACCTGAACCTCACAGGTGAAGACCTTGTTCGGCACTTCCTAGCCCCGGGTGAGCTTGCGGTGGGTTACCCGGTGCGGCCGGGCCGCGTCGGCACCGAGCCGCGCGACCTTGTTCTCCTCGTACGCCTCGAAGTTGCCCTCGAACCAGTACCAGGCCGCCTCGTTGTCGCCGAAGGCACCTTCCCAGGCCAGGATGTGCGTGCAGGTCCGGTCCAGGAACCAGCGGTCGTGCGAGATCACCACGGCGCAGCCGGGGAATTCCTGCAGCGCGTTCTCGAGCGAACTGAGGGTCTCGACGTCGAGGTCGTTGGTCGGCTCATCGAGCAGGATCAGGTTGCCGCCCTCCTTGAGGGTCAGCGCCAGGTTCAGCCGGTTGCGCTCACCACCGGAGAGCACGCCCGCGGGCTTCTGCTGATCCGGGCCCTTGAACCCGAAGGCGCTCACGTACGCGCGCGAGGGCATCTCGTTCTGGCCGACCTCGATGAAGTCGAGTCCGTCGGAGACCGTCTCCCAGACCGTCTTGGTCGGGTCGATGTTGGCCCGCGTCTGGTCGACGTAGCTGAGCTTGACCGTCTCGCCGACCTTGACGGTGCCCGAGTCCGGCTCCTCGAGCCCGACGATGGTCTTGAACAGCGTGGTCTTACCGACGCCGTTGGGACCGATCACGCCGACGATGCCGTTACGGGGCAGCGTGAACGACAGGTCTTTGATCAGCAGTCGGCCGTCGAAGCCCTTGTCGAGGTTCTCGACCTCGACCACGACATTGCCCAGGCGCGGCGGGGTCGGGATCTGGATTTCCTCGAAGTCGAGCTTGCGGTGCTTCTCGGCCTCCGCGACCATCTCGTCGTAGCGGTCGAGGCGAGCCTTGCTCTTGGCCTGGCGGGCCTTCGCGCCGGAACGGACCCAGGCGAGCTCCTCCTTGAGGCGCTTCTGCAGCTTCTGGTCCTTCTTGCCCTGGACCTCGAGACGCGCGGCCTTCTGCTCCAGGTAGGTGGAGTAGTTGCCCTCGTACGGGTAGAGGCGGCCGCGGTCGACCTCGCAGATCCACTGCGCGACGTGATCGAGGAAGTACCGGTCGTGGGTAACAGCGAGGATGGCGCCGGGGTAGGCGGCCAGGTGCTGCTCGAGCCACAGCACGGACTCGGCGTCGAGGTGGTTGGTGGGCTCATCGAGCAGCAGCAGGTCGGGCTTGCTCAGCAGCAGCTTGCACAGCGCGACGCGGCGCTTCTCACCGCCGGAGAGGTGGGTGACGGGCTCGTCGGCCGGCGGGCAGCGCAGCGCGTCCATCGCCTGCTCGAGCTGGGAATCGATCTCCCAGGCGTCGGCGTGGTCGAGCTTCTCCTGGAGCTCGCCCATCTCCTCCATGAGCTCGTCGGAGTAGTCGGTGGCCATCAGCTCGGCGATCTCGTTGTAGCGCTTGAGCTGCACCATCGTCTCGCCGAGGCCCTCCTCGACGTTCTCGCGCACCGTCTTGGTCTCGTCGAGATGCGGCTCCTGCATCAGGATGCCGACGGTGGCGCCCGGCGCGAGGAACGCCTCGCCGTTGCCCGGCTGGTCGAGTCCGGCCATGATCTTGAGGATGGAGGACTTACCCGCGCCGTTCGGGCCGACGACACCGATCTTCGCGCCCGGGTAGAAGCTCATCGTGACGTCATCGAGGATGACCTTGTCGCCGTGCGCCTTGCGCACCTTCTTCATCGTGTAAATGAACTCCGCCATGGCGACCAGAGTATCGGGACGACCGGCAACGCCCCAATCCGCTCGGGCCTACGGCTCGATCTGCGGCGAGCCACGACCGAGTCGCGACCCGCCGCAGGTCAGCCAGGGCGTTCAGGCAGTGCCGAACAGCGACCGGACGAACGCGGTCGTATCGGGCAATGCCTCGAACACCGACGGGCCGTGGAAGGCGTCGTAGGACCGGAACGTCACGGGCTGGCCCGTCAGTTGCAGGTCAGCTGCGAGCTTCGCGCCAAGCGGATACGGGACCGTCTGGTCGCGCAGTCCGTGCCCGATGAACACGGGCCTGTCGTAGCCTGTCGTGGGTACCGCGAGGTAGTCGCGCAGCGCCGAGCGGAACAGCTCGTTGTCGAGCGGTCGGCTGATCATCTCGCCAACCCCGAACGTTCCGGCGCGCTCGCGGAGCGGGAGGAAGCACAGGCTCTCGGAGGCCTCGACGAGGTCACGACCGGCCGGGGTGAGGTAATCGTCGAAGGGCAGGTCCGGGCGCGCGACCTTCAGCCCGTCGACCACATAGGCGGCGAACGCGGTGAGACCGTTCAGGCCGAGGTTCGGGAACCCGGGGCCGCCGAGCGGGAAGAGGAGCTCCAGGTTGGCCGGGGTCCCGGTGGCGACGGCTCCGCGGTAGTCCAGCTCCGGCGCGTACTTCGTCGCCTCGTGCGCCGCGAACATGGCGGCGTGCCCGCCCTGCGAGTGCCCGATGGCCACCCACGCGGTCGACAGCTCCGGCGTCACCTCGCGGGCGGCCCGGACCATGTCGATCACCGAGCGACCCTCGCTGCGCCCGTGCAGGTACGCATGGGTTCCCTCGGTGCCGAGCCCCACATAGTCGGTAGCGACCACGGCGTAGCCCTGCGCCAGCCACGCCGAGACGTAGTCGCGGGTGAGCGAGGTTACGTCGAACCCCAGCGCGGGTGCGCAGTCGTCACCGACGCCCGTGGTGCCGTGTGCCCAGGACACCACCGGCCAGCCGCCCGCGGGCGCGGTCCCGTTCGGCAGGTAGACGGCTCCGGTGCTGAGCGCGGGCGCGCCCGTCGGACCCTCGGTCCAGTACGTGAGTTGACGGGCTCCACTGGCTGCCCCGCCGACCTCCGCCGCCACCGGCAGGGCCTTGTCGGCCACCACGGTGCCGGGTTCGCGGACCGGATCCGCCGCGGCTTGCCCGGCCGCCGGGGCGGCCAGGACCATCAGCGCCAGCGCGGCCGCGCCCGCATGCAGACCGAGGCGTCGCCCAGCAGCGCGACCGAATTCGAACTTCATCGTGTTCCCCACCCTTGTGTGTTGTGTGTTCGGTCCCCCATCGCGGGCTCCGGACTCGGTGCAGCGTAGTACCCCGGCGCGGTCGCGACTCGCAAAAACAAGACACTCGTCCAGTCACCAGTCGCCGCTGCCGTCTCACGGGCGGCCGGTCACCGGATCAGCGGCTCGACGAACGCCATGGAGTCGGCCGACGAGGCCCCGAGGCTCTCGCCGTGCCCGGCACCCGGGTACGCGATGAACCACACGTCCGAACCGGAGCGTTGAAGGTCCGTGACCAGCTTCAGCGTCAGCACGATCGGCACCACGGTGTCGAGGGTGCCGTGCCCGATGAACAGCGGCCGGTCGTACCCACCGGTCGGCACCCCCAGATAGTCGGCGAGCGCCGCTCGGATCTTGTCGTCGCCGAGCGGCCGCGAGAACAGCTCACCCACCTGCACCCCCGCGACCTGGGGAGCAAGCTCGGGTGAGCAGAGGCGCTCCGCCAGCCCCGCCAGTTCCCGTCCGCGCGGCGACAGGTAGCTGTCGAGGTCCAGGTCGGGTCGAGCCGACCGCAGCCCGACGATGGCGAACAGGGAGAACGTGGTCAGCCCACGCAGGCCGAGGTTGGGGAAACCCGGACCACCAAACGGAAACAGCTGTTCGAGGTTCGACGGCGCACCGATCGCGACCGCGCCGCGGTAGTCCAGGTCCGGTGCGTACGTCGTCGCCTCATGGGCTGTGTGCAGGGCCGCGTGCCCACCCTGCGAGAGCCCGATCGCCACCCACCTCGGCGAGACCCCCGCGTCGATCGTCCTGGCCGCCCGCACCATGTCGATCACGCTGTGCGCCGCGGCCTTGCCGTCGAGATACGGCAGCACGCCTGGCGTCCCGAGACCGATGTAGTCCGTCGCCACCACCGCGTACCCCCGCGCCAACCAGGCCTGGAGGTAGGCGGACTCGATGGCCTGCGGCCCGGTCATCGAGGGCGCGCACTGATCGGACACCCCGATCGTTCCGTGCGCATAGGACACCACCGGCCAGCCGCCCTCCGGGGCCGGCCCCGGAGGCAGATACACCGCCCCGGTGCTGGTGGCGGGGGCACCCCAATGGTCGGCGGTGACGTAGGTGAGGCGGTACGCCCGCCCGGTCCCCGGGATCCAGAGTTCTCTCGGCATGTCCTGCACCGCGATCACCGATCCGGGTGGTGCGGGCGCCGCCGCGGCGGTGCCGGATCCGACCGACACAGCGGTCATCGCGGCGACGATCAGGACCACGACCAACAACCTCAGGCGTGCCATGCGAGCCGCCCCCTCACCTGACGGGAAGACTCCTCAGCCTATGCCGCCGCCGTGACCGAAATGCCCGTTATCGGTCAGCTCGCCCGGAGCGCCGGATCGAACCCTGCCCCCGCGAGGTCCCCTGGATCGCGCTCCGACTCCCCGGCCCCCAGGTCCGCATCCGGCTCGACGGACTGCGACGCCTTGGGCGCACGATCGAGCCTGGCTCGGCAGCGAGCCAGATCGGGGCCGACCGCGCTGGCGCGCATCTCCAGGTCGGCGCGGTCCACCCCCTCCTTGGTCGTGTACTCGTTGGTTCGCAGCTGCCCACAGGCGATCACCGGGTCGCCCTTCATCAGCGAGGCGCCGACGCCAGCCACCAGCCGTCGCCAGCAGGTCACCGTCAGGTAGAGGGTGCCGCCGTCGGTCCACTCCCCGGTCGAGCGGTCCTGCCGCCTGGTGTTGCTCGCCATCCGAAAGCTGAGCACCTCCTCCCCCGAGTTCGTCGGCCGCTTGACCGGATTGGTGATCACGGTGCCGACCACCGCCGTGTGCGTCTCGTACATGTCGTTCCCCCTTGGCATCCGTGGGCCACGCGGCCCCTCGATGCCAGCGTCCCCCGTCGGGTCGCCGGATTGTGGCCGCGGACGAATCTGTGGATGAACGGATGGGGCGTCCACAGATCCGCGAAAACGGTCACACGGGAAGGCCGTTCGTCTCACCGGCGTGCTAGCGGGTGGACGGTCCCGAGGTGATCGTGGCGGCCAGCGCCCCCGCGTAGGTGACGAGTCGCTCACTCGAATAGGTGACGGGATCACTGACCGCGAGCCTGCCGAGCATCTCGGCGAACGAGAGCATCGTGTGGGCCAGCAGCACCGGGTCCAGACCGGCCAATGCGGGCTCCAGCGCGATCCCCGTCCTGGCCAGTTCCTCCGCCTTCACCAGCACCGCCGCCCTGGAGGCGCGGAGGTGTTCCTGATACTCGACCGGCGCCTGGTCGGGCGCGGTCAGGATCAAGCGCCACCGGGTGGGGTTCGCCACCACGACGCGCACGAACGAGGACACCGTTCCGGCGTAGGCCGCTGCCGGACCCAGCGTGCTGAGGTCGGTCGGCATCGCCGCCATCACCTGCTCGATCGCGCGCCGGTGTTCGCGCTCGAGCAATGCCGCAACCAGCTCCGCACGGGTACGGAACACGTTGTACAGCACCGGTTTCCCGACGCCGGCCTCTGCCGCGACGGCCTCCATGTTCAGCTCGTACAGGCCCGACCGCCCTGTCACAGCCACCGCGGCGTCGAGCACCTGGTCGCGGCGCTGCTCCGGCGGCAGTCGCGGCGCGTACTTGCGTCGCGGACGCTCATCCGCCGTCTGCACTCTCGTCATCGATCCACCTCCGCGTCCACCTTAGAGATCGCCGCGCGCGGTCATTCCCCACGGAGCCAATGCTACGCAACCGTTGTATTCACCAACGGCAATTGCTACGGTCGCGTTGTATTCACGAACCGCGCCGGAGGAGACACGATGAGCGAACCCCGCATGCTGGCCGACAGAGGCTGGCCGTTCGATCCCGCACGCAGGCGCGAGGACAACGGATTCTTCGGGCCGGGATCGCCGACGTGGAAGGTCTGGACCAACCCGACCGCCCTGCTCGGGTTTCAGCGCTCGGTCACCCTCGAGCACTTCGATCCCTTCCTGACCGCCGCGGTCGCCGACGCCCAGGGGATCTACCTGGACCCGACGGGGCGTCTCGACGGCACCCTCTCCTACTTCCTGATCGTGGCGGTCGGCGACGCCCGGTCGGCCATCGAGACGTCCGAACTGCTGATGCGGGTGCACGCGAAGGCAACCGGGATCGAGCCGATCAGCGGGCAGCGGTACAGCGCCAACAGCCCCGACAGCCAGCTGTGGATCCACGTCACCGGCTGGCACTCGGTGCTCAAGTGCTACGAGATGTTCGGTCCCGGACCGCTGAGTCCCGACGAGGAGGCCCGGTACTGGGCCGAGTGCGCCGTCGCCGCCGAACTGCAGACCTGCAAGCCCTCGGACATCCCGCGCTCGCGCGCCGAGGTGCACGAGTACTTTTCCGCCGTGCGCCCTCGCTTGTGCACCTCCGAGCGGGCCATCGAGGGCATGCACTACCTGCTGCGCACCCGCTTCGGGAAGGGCCGGCTCGCTCTGTGGGCGATGAGTCGGCTGATGGCCCCCGCGACGGTCGCCACCCTCCCGAGGTGGATGCGGGAGCTCGGCGATTTCGATCAGCCCGCCGTGGTCGACCGGGTCATCACGCCGCTCGCCAGGGCCGCCGTGCGCGCCACGAGCAATCCGCGAACCGAACTGGCCGTCGTCAAACGCCTACTCCCGGCGACCCATTCGGTCCTCGATCAGCACTTCAACGGGGCGCCGCCGGTGCGCGCGGAGACGGTCACCCCGTCGGCGGCCCGTGAGCGCTACGGGGCTCGGGCGGGGCGGCCCGCGTAGCGACTAGCCCGTGGGCAGCGTTGTCGGGTCCGTGTTGGCGCCACAGATCACGGCGGCGACCCGCTCCCCCTCCGCAGGCGTGTAGGCGCCGCCGAGCAGGGCTGCGATCGGCGCGGCCGCCGCATGCTCGACCGCCAGCCGGAACTCGCGCCACAGCAGGTTCCGTGCCTCGGCGATCGCCTCGTCCTCGACCAGCACCGAGCCGATCCCGGTCCGGCGGGCGACGTCCATGGCGATGTCACCGAGTCGGGTCGCACCGAGCGAATCGGCCGCGATGCTGTCCACCGCCACGTCCACCGGGGAGCCGGCGGCGAGCGCGGAGCTCAGGGTCGGTGCGCCGCTCGGCTCCACCCCGACGACGGACTTCTCCCCCGCGAGCGCGGCGGCGATCCCCGCGACGAGTCCGCCGCCACCGACCGCGACCAGCACCGTGTCGGCCTCCGGCACCTGCTCGGCCAGCTCGAGACCGATCACCCCCGCACCCGCGACCACATCGGGCAGGTCGTAGGCGTGCAACTGCTGGGCACCGCGCTGCGCGGCGATGGCCGACGCCCGGATGTAGGCGTCCGCGTAGCGCTCGCCGTCGAGCACGACCTCGGCGCCGAGCGCGCGCAGCCGATCCACCTTCACCGTGGGCGCCGCGGCCGGGACGACCACCGTGCAGGCGATCCCCAACATCCCGGCCGCCGTGGCGGCCGCGATCCCGGCATTGCCACCGGACGCGATCACCACCGGCGAATCACGTTGCGCCCCATCCCGGTTCAGCATGGCGTTGAGGCTGCCGCGGATCTTGAACGAACCACCGAGCTGCAGATGCTCGAGCTTGAGCGCGACCGGGATGTCACCGCCCGGCGTCGGCAGGACCACCCGGAGCACCGGGGTCCGCCGAACCCGGGGACCCACCCGCTCCCGCGCGGCGAGCACCTCCTCGCGGGTGGTCACCGACCGGCTTCGTGGTCGCGCCGCGCCAGCTCCGCGAACATGGCGTTGTGCGCCGCGAGCTCGGCGTCGTCATCGCGGTCGGCCGCACGGTCGACCCGCTTGGCCGTCTTCTCGTCGCTGCGCGACCACTGCACCAGCAGCGCCAGCATCACCAGTACGAGCGGGATCTCGCCGGTGGCCCAGGCGATGCCGCCGCCGAGCCGCTGATCGCCGATGAGGTCGGCGTTCCAGTCCAGGCCGAGCGCCCGGTAGTACCAACCACCCATCACCTCGCCCATGCTCATCAGCGCGATGCCGAAGAAGGCGTGGAACGGCAACGACCCGAACACCATCGCCAGCTTGGTGATCGGCTGCAGGGTGCGCGGCGCCGGGTCGATGCCGATGACCACCCAGTAGAAGAGGTAGCCGCTCAGGATGAAGTGCACGTTCATCAGCATGTGCGCGCCGTGCGAGTCGAGCGTGGCGCCGAAGATGCCGCCGAGGTACAGCGCGTAGAAGCCGCCGACGAAGAGCACCGAGGCCACCAGCGGGTGGGTCAGGAAGCGGGACACCGGGCTGTGCAGCGCGGCGAGCAACCACTCGCGCGGACCGGGCACCCCCTTGGGCCCGGCCGGGGACAACGCGCGCAGCGCAAGGGTCATCGGGCCGCCGAGCACCAGCAGCACCGGCGCGAGCATCGACAGCGCCATGTGCGCACCCATGTGCACGCTGAACACCGCGGGCGAGTACCTGCCCAGCCCGGACGAGGTGGCGACCAGGAGCGTCGCGCAGCCCAGCACCCAGGCGATCGTGCGGCCGACCGGCCACGTGTCCCCGCGCTTGCGGAGCCGTCGCACGCCGAGCAGGTACACCACCGCCATGACGATGGCCGCGGTGCCGAAGATGAGGTCGAAGCGCCAGTCGAACGCGAGCTTCGCGAACGTCGGCGGGCCGTCGAGGTTGTAGCCCAACTGCACCTCGGTCGGGGTCGGGTTGATGTTCTCCGCTGGTGGCGGCGTCCGGCCGAGGCCGACGGCGATGCCGATGGTCGCGGCGAAGATGATGGCCTCGCCGCCCGCGAAGCGGATCAGCGGGCCACGGGCCGTCGGGTCGGCGGCCAGGGCGGGCAGCGCGCTGCGCCGCTGCAGATAACCGAACACGCCAAGGACCACCAGCGCGACGGTCTTGGCCACGAGCAGCCAGCCGTAGGTGCTGGTGAACAGCGCGCTCAGCGGCAGCCGCACCAGTCCGTTGAGGACACCGGAGATCGCCATCACCACGAACGCGACCGTGGCGACGTTCGAGAACCGGCGCGTCGCGACGTCGGTGTACGCACCCCGCCTGCGCGCGTGCGCGAGCAGCGCGAACAACCCGCCCGCCCACAATGCCGCGGCGACGAGGTGCCAGATCAGGCTGTTGGTGGCCAGGTCGTGCGATCCGCCGGAGGAGGAGTGCCCGGTCAGCGCGAGCGGGATCAGGGTAGCGACGCCGAGCAGCAGCAACGCCGGGGTCCAGGACCAGCGCAGGACCAGCCGCGTGCCCACCGCGAGCAGCACCGCCAGGATCGCGGTCGACCGCCACGCCCCCGCGAGTTCGATCTGCGGGATCGCCTTCCAGAGGTTGGCGGGCTGGATGGCCGCGCTCAGCGGCTGACCGGAGGTGTCCGAGACCGTCAGCGGCACCAGGACGAGCGCACAGGCCGCCCAGACGATTGCGGCGTTCGACGCGGTGCGCACCGCCCGGTAGCCGTCGACATCGAGCACCCCGCTGCGCTGCGGCGGCACCAGGAAAGCGGCGAGCAGCAGCGACCCGATCGCGAGGACGGCGGCGACCTCACCCGCGGCCTTCACCGCAGGCAGCCCGTACGTGGTGAGCGGTCCCGGGTCGGGGATGCCGAGCAGCACCAGCGCGTCCGACGCGGACAGCCCGACGATGATCGCCGCGACCAGCCCCGCGATGATCCCGAGCGTGACGAAGATCGGTACCGAGTTCTCCCCCGCCCTTCGGATCGGCGACGGGGCGGAGGGGGCGAGCTCGGGTGATGCCATGCCCACAAGGGTAGGAGGCGCGCGCCTGTCGGGTTCGTCCAGGTTCGCCGACCCGTAAGCGAACCTATCGAATATTGGTCATGGTTACCGGTAGACTCCGGACCCGATCCTTCGCGGGATCACGCCTCCGTAGCTCAGTTGGATAGAGCAAGAGCCTTCTAATCTCTAGGTCGCAGGTTCGATTCCTGCCGGGGGCGCTCACGTGTGCAAGAAGCGGCGCTCCGGTCGCGGTTCACTCCCGGTGCGCGGCGATCCGGCCATCGGCGATAGCCTCCAGCAGCGCGGCGTGGTCGCGGGCGTTCTGGTCGGCGTAGGTCTCGGCGAATTCTGTCAGTGCCTTGTCGAAGTCGTCGTCCGAACCGAGGTACCCGGCGATGGCGAACCGGTCACCCGCGCGTGCATGCGCGAACGCGAGGACACGGGCGCACAGCCGGCCGTAGAGGGCCATCAGGTCGGCGGACATGGTCTCGATGACGGCTGAGCCCTTGCCGTCGCGCAGTTGACGGACGTAATAGTCCCGGACGGTCCCGTTCACGTCGGGCCCCTGCTGCCAGCCCAGGAGGATGTCGCTGGCGCTCTGGATCACCCGCTGTCCGGCCACGACGCGTTCGCCCTGGTTCGGATAGGACGGACCCTCCAGGTATCCGGCAAGGACCGACGGCACCGCTTCCTTGGCCTGCAGGAACAGCGGGTCGCCGCCGGGACCGAGAAGGAGGATGATCCAGGCCCTGGTGCCGACGCTGCCGACGCCGACGACCTTCCGTGCCGTCTGGACGTATTCGAATCGATCGAACAGAACACGTCGGGCGGGTTCGAGGGTGTCGCGATACTCGCGTAGTCGCTGGATCATCTCGCGGTTGATCCGCTCGGCTTCGGTGTCGCTGAGGATCTCCTCGATGGGGACGATCAGCGGCGGTGCGCTCACGATCCGCGGTTGCCCGTCAGTCGTCGTGGTCAGTTTGGACAGCGCCTGCATGCTGTCGCGGCCCCAGGATTTGCGGATCGTCTTCTGGACACGCTTGCGTGTCGAGGAGTCCAGGACCTCGCGGAGCTCGTCCAGCTGCGCGGTCGCGTCTATGTGGGAGTAGCAGACCGCGAGTTCGCCGCGGGCGGCCTGGTAGGTCATCGTTTCGCGGTACTCGGCCGCGCACGCGCGGGCGATCCGTTTGCGCTGTTTGCCGGTGAACCCGTTGTCGCGCCCGGCGACGGCGAGGCTGGCGATGAGTCGCTTGAGGTCCCATTCGAACGGTCCGGGATAGGTCTCGTCGAAGTCGTTGACATCGAAGGCGAGTTCGCGTTCGGGTGTCGCGAAGAGCCCGAAGTTGCTCAGGTGGGCGTCCCCGCAGAGCTGGGTGTACAGACCCGTGGTCGGGGCGTGCGCGAGGTCGTCGGCCATCACCAGCGCGGCGCCTCGGAAGAACGCGAACGGCGAATCGGCCATCCGCCCGTACCGGATGGGGAGGAGTTCGGGGACCCGGGTGGAGGCCTGGGACTCGAGCAGTCCGATCGGGTCACGATCGCCGGTCGGCGCATGTTCGGCGATGGCGCCGAACGGGATCCGGCGCCGAACCTTCTCGCCGTGTTCGAAGCCGGCGGCCCGGGTCAGGCGGCCGACCGCACCGGCGGGTCGCAGGTCGGAGAGAGTGTCCAGTTCTGTCATGGTGTGCTCCCTTGAATTGCTGTCGTCCGCGGGTGTGGCCTGGGTTGCAGCCTGCGCGGCCGCGGCGGCGGGCGCCTCCCCCGATGAGGGTGATCCGCCCGACCGCCGGACCGTGCGGTTCTCAGGACCTGGACGTTCTCAGGACTTGGACGCCTCGTCGATCTCCTTGCTGACCTGCTCGGTGTCCGCCTCGAGCTGCTTCTTCGTCACCTTGGCCGCGCGTTTGAGCGCCCTCTCGACCCGCGCCTCGACATCCGTCGCCGCGATGACGATCAGCCCGCTGTCACCCGCGTCGAGCAGCTCACCCACCTCCTTGAGGTCGGAACGGCTCATCCCGGCCGCGACGTGCCCGCCGAGCGCCCCGAGCCCGGCGCCGCCCGCGCCGCCCAGCAACAGGCCGGCCCCGAGGCCGACGGCCGGGAACAGCGCCACCAGCGCACCCCCGACCAGGCCGATGCCGAGTCCGCCCCAGGCACCCTGCCGGGTCGGCTGCTCGTGCTTCTTGACGATCTTGACCTTGCCCTTGTCCGTCCGGGTGATGACGGCCGCGTCGTAGGTGTCGACCAGGTGGAGTTCGACATAGAGGTCGTGAATGGCGTCGTAGTCGGCGATCGCGGCGTCCTCCGAGTCGTAGACCGCCGCGAGCAGAGCGAATGTATCCATGGCCATGGGTTCCTCCAGAGGGTTGTGTCCGGCACTGGGTCGTCGTCCGGCTTCCAGCCTCGGCACCCGCGGCCCGGGTGGCATCCCCCAAAACGGGTGACCAACGCGCGAGCGTCCCGCCGACGACCGCAAACGGCCAAAATCGGTGGCGAATTCCTGCAACATTGAACCAAGACCCGGCGATATACAGGGTTGAGGTGAGTCCCCATGACGGACAGTTACGCCGCACGGCGAACCGGAGCGGGCAGTGGACCAGACCGCGGGCATTTCGCGGTGGCCACCTGCCGCTCGCCACCGCCGCTGCGAACGCGCGTTCCCTGATCGCGCCCAAGGATTCCGGATCGCCCCGCGCGGTCGACGGAAGTCAGATAGGCGTTGCCGTCCTCACGAGCGGTGGGCGGGAATTGCTCGACTGGTGCGCCTCGCGTTCAGTTGCGATCACACCGCTCACCCGTGAAATACCCATGAAGGTGGCAAGAAGATGGACCTCGAAATGCTCGAGAAGCTGATCGATCTCATGAGCAAAGTGATGGACATGATGGGCGGCATGCAGGGCGGAGGAGGCGGCGGCGCCGGTCCCCTTGGCAGCCTCGGCGGAGGCGGCAGCCTCGGGTCGTGATCGAGCGCCCCTGAAGGAAAGGCTCTCGGCCCACTCGGCCGGGGGTCTTTTCTCGTCGCAATGCCTGGTGACCGCGGACGAGGGGTGCGATCTCCTCGGTTCCAGTCGTGGACAGGCGATCACCGCGCTAGTGTTTTTACCTGACTCTTGGCGACTCCGTGGAGGTGCGCTATGGAAGTGGCCGCACCTTACGGCGCGATCCGAGCTCTCACTCCTGCGCGAAGTCCGTCGCCCCCAGCCGCCGACACGAACTGCCGACTCTACGGCGACTGAATTGGATCATGGCCATCCAAACCAGTATTGGAGTCCTGCAATGAATCCGACCAAATCTCTTGCCGCGTCTGCGCTCATCGTCGTCGCCCTCGGCGCCGGAGCTGGAACCGCCTACGCCCAGCCTGCGCTGCCGCCCCCGGGCGCCGAAGCCGTCTCGGATGCGATCTGGCCCGACAATCCCAACAAGCAGTCCGCCTTCGATGCCTTCGCCACCGAGGTCGCCGTCGGGTGGGGGAACGGCGGCGCGCAGGGCGCGCTGATCGGACTCGGCGTGGGCGCGGGCGTCGGGTGCCTGTCGATCTTCCCCAACTTCATCGCCGGGTGCATCGTGGGCGGCGTGATCGGCGCCGGCGTCGGCGCCGTCAACGGGATCAAGGACTCCAACCCCAAGGTGATGCCCGCCTTCGACAAGCTCCTGGCGACACCCTGAGGTCGGGCGTGGCGATTCGCGGTGCTGATCCCGGCGCCGCGATCTCGTCCATCTGCGTCGGGCGAAACGAGGCGTGCCCTAGACTCCGACCGAACGCCATCGCACAATCGTTCGAAGTCACGCCGCCCGTGGCCCACGGCCTGCAATAGGCAGGCATCACCAGTTAAGGGCGCACTTGAACCAGCTCAGTCTCGGAATCACGTCGGAGTCACGCAAGGAAAACGAGCACCGGCTCCCGATCCACCCCCTGCACCTCGAGCGAATCGATGCGGGGCTCCGCGAGCACATCTACCTCGAGCGCGGGTACGGCGAACACTTCGGGATCCCCGATGAACAGCTGGCCCCCCTCGTCGCGGGCCTGCTGTCTCGCGAGCAGCTCATCGCGACCTGCGACGTCGTCCTGATCGCCAAGCCACTCGCGGAGGATCTCGCGCAGCTGCGGGAGGGCCAGGTGCTGTGGGGCTGGCCGCACTGTGTCCAGGACGCGGCCGTCACCCAGCTGGCCATCGACCGGCGGCTGACCCTGATCGCCTTCGAGGCGATGAACCACTGGACGGCCGACGGATCGCTCAGCCTGCACGTCTTCCACAAGAACAACGAGCTGGCCGGCTACTGCTCGGTGCTCCACGCCATGCAGATCGCCGGATCGACCGGCGACTACGGTCGCCGCCTGCGGGCCGCCGTGATCGGCTTCGGCGCGACCGCCAGGGGCGCGGTCACGGCGCTGAGCGCGCACGGCGTCCACGACGTCGAGGTGCTGACCGTCCGCGGGATCAGCGCCGTCGGCGCGCCCATCCACTCCGCCCGGATGGTGCAGTTCGATCACGACGACGCGGACCCGCGCCGCAGCCACGCCCACACCGAACGCGGTCGCGTGCCGGTGGCGGGATTCCTCGCCGAGCACGACATCATCGTCAACTGCGTCCTGCAGGACACCGACGCGCCGCTGACCTTCCTCACCGACGAGGACCTCGATTCGCTCACACCTGGCACGCTGATCGTCGACGTATCCTGCGACGAGGGAATGGGATTCAGCTGGGCGAGGCCGACGTCGTTCACGCAGCCGACCTTCGAGGTCGGCAACAATGTCGTCTACTACGGCGTTGACCACAGCCCGTCCTACCTGTGGAACTCCGCCACCTGGGAGATCAGCGAAGCGCTGCTCCCCTATCTCGCGACCGTGCTCGGCGGGCCCGTGGCCTGGGATGCCGACACGACCATCCGGCGGTCCATCGAGATCCGTGACGGGGTCGTCCAGAATCCCAGCATCCTGTCATTCCAGGAGCGCTCACCGGATTATCCGCACATCCGGCTCTGACGATGGCGTGGTCCGCGCCGACGGCAGTCGGTGCGGACCCGCGCTCCCAATCTGCGCGCCCTACTTCGTGGCGCCCTTGCGCACCACCGTCAGCTTGTGCAGCCGCGAGGAGATCCGCTTGTCGTCGCTGCCCCGTAGCAGGGCGATTCCGGAGCGGATCTCCTCCACCGCCCAGGTGCCGGCAGTATCCGAAATATGCACCAGGTCGCCGACCTGAACTGCCTCACTCATCGCCGTTCTCCGCATCCACTACTCCAGGCGGGCACGTGTCATCGTCCCGCCGATCATCATCAGCTGGATCAATTATCACGCGCCGGGTGCGGGGTGCCGCAGACGGGCGGCGACTATTTGCCTGCGGGGCCCTCGCCGGCGTCCGCGTCGCCGGCCGGGACGTCCGCTTCCTCGTCGGCAGCGTCCGCCTGCGCCCGCTTCGACGCCTCGCGCATCTCGATGCCGTCGGTGATCCAGTCGCCGATCTCGCGGGTCACGTCCCGGACCGCGCCAGCGATGATCATCGCGATCTTGCCGACGTGCGTGGCCCCGGACTCCGTCAGCTCCTGCACGGTGTCCTTGCGTCGCTCGAACTTGCTCACCATGGACGCGTCACCTCTCACGCTGTGGCCTTCTGACGTTCGACGATAACACCGGGAGCGGACTGGGAGCCGGTCAGGAACGGCGGCAACGCGAGCTTGAAGATCTTGCCCCACACCGATCCGATCTGCTTGAAGAAGCCGCCGGTGTTGTACGGCAGACCGTGCTTCTCGCACAGCGCCCGCACGTGCGGCGCCATCTCGGGATAGCGGTGCGCCGGGATGTCGGGGAACAGGTGGTGCTCGATCTGGTGCGAGAGGTTGCCGGACATGATGTGGAACAGCGGGCTGCCCTCGATGTTCGCGCTGCCGAGCATCTGCCGCACGTACCACTGCCCCTGCGTCTCCTCCGCGGTCTCCTCCTCGCTGAAGGTCTGCACTCCCGTCGGGAAGTGCCCGCAGAAGATGATCGAGTAGGTCCACAGGTTCCGAACCAGGTTGGCGCTGGCGTTGCCGAGCAGGGTAGTCACGAAGAGTGGGCCGGTCAGAGCCGGGAACACGATGTAGTCCTTGAGGACCTGGCGACCGGCCTTGCGCCACATGCCCTGCAGCAGCGGCTTGACGTCGTGCCATTTCCGTTTGCCCTTGACGATGTTCTCGGTCTCGAGGTCATGCAGCATCACGCCCCACTCGAAGAAGACCATGAGCGCGAACGCGTACACCGGGTTGCCCAGGTAGTACGGATTCCACTTCTGGGCATCGTCCATCCGCAGGATGCCGTAACCGATGTCGCGGTCGCGTCCGACGATGTTGGTGTAGGTGTGGTGCATGTAGTTGTGCGAGTGCCGCCACTGGTCCGCGGGGCACACCGTGTCCCATTCGAAGTCCCGCGAGTTCAGGCCCGGTTCGCGCATCCAGTCGTACTGGCCGTGCATGACGTTGTGGCCGATCTCCATGTTGTCGAGGATCTTCGAGATGCCGAGGGCACCGACGGCGGCGAGCCAGAACGGCGGCAGGAACCCGAGGTACATCAGGCCGCGGCCGGCGACCTCGAATCCACGCTGGGCCTTGATGATCTTGTAGATGTACTCGCGGTCCTGCTCGCCGAGATCGGCGACGACCCGGGCGCGCAGCTCGTCGAGTTCGCGTCCGATCTCCTCGACCTGCTCGTAACTGAGCACGATCGGGGCGGTGGTCTCTTCGTTCTTCGCGCCGCCGAGGAACGGCAGCGTCGGGATGGACAGTCCGAGCATGGGAGTTCTCCTTGGTCGAAGGTGATCAGATATCGACGGAGACGTCGCCGACGGCCGCCGAGATGCACAGCTGGATCGGCTGGTCGGGGTCGGAGTCGGTCTCGCCGGTACGCAGGTTCCTGGTGCAGCCGGAGGTCTTGACCGCGGTGCAGGAGAAGCAGATCCCCATCCGGCACCCGTACTCGGGAGTCAGACCGGCGGCCTCCGCCTGTTCCAGCAGGCTCGCGCCCGAGTTCTGCGCGGTCACCCCGGACGAGCTGAACGTCAGCTGGCCGGTGGCGTCCTCGTCGGCGGCGACCGGGGCGGCGAACTCCTCGGTGTGCAGCCGATCGACCAGCCCGATCCGGTCGTAGTGCTCGCGGACCCCCCGCATCAGCCCGGGTGGGCCGCACAGGTAGGTCTGGGCCTCGCCGTGCCAGGACGCCGCGGCCTCGAGGTGCTCGCGCCCGAAGAAGCCGTGCAGGTCACCGCCGTCCGATTGACCGGTGTAGGCCAGCACGACCCGCACGTTCTCGCGGCCCGCCGCCAGCTGAGCCAGCTCGTCGCGGTGGGCCACGTCCCGCTCGGTGTCGGCGTAGTGCAGGAAGGTGATCTCGCCGTCGTGCCCCTCGTCCAGGAGGGTGCGCAGCATCGACAGCACCGGCGTAATGCCGCTGCCACCGCTGATGAGCAGGATCTTGTCAGGCCTGCGAGCGGGCATCCGGAACACCCCGTCGGCCTGCGACAGGCTCAGCACCAGCCCGGGGTGGGCGTTGGTGTGCAGGTACTGCGACACCAGGCCCTGTGGGTGCGCCTTGACTGTGAGCTCGATGCGGCCGTCCGAACGGTACTGCGAGCAGGCGGGCGAATAGCACCGCGTGTGCCGGACACCGTCGATCACGACCCCGATCTGGACGAACTGACCGGCCTCGAAGCCCCGCCACTGCCGGGTGGGGCGCAGCGTGAGGGTCACGGTGTCCGCAGTCGTGCGGCGCACCTCGGTGACCTCGGCCCGCAGGTCGCGCACGGTCGCCATCGGGTTCAGGAGCTCGAGGTAGCGGTCGATCTGGTGCGGGGTCGCCATCGCCTCGAAGAGCGACATCAGCGAGAGCCGGCGGATTCCGGTTCGGGTCTGCAGGGTCACCACGGCCTCCTTGCTTGAGAGTTTCAGTGAACACTCGTACACAAACAAGTGTGTCAGGAAGTACCAGGTAGATGTCAACCCCAAGGGCCATGTGACGCCGATTACAGACCGGTCGTACACAGAACAAGTGAACACACATACACTGATGACCGTGACCGAACCGGAGAGCAGGGCCGAACGCAAGGAGCGCACAAGAACGGCGCTTCTCGACGGATCCCTCGAGCTGCTGGAGGACCGAAGTTTCGCGAACCTGAGCCTGCGCGAGGTCGCCCGGTCGGCCGGGATCGTCCCGACCGCGTTCTATCGGCACTTCGCCTCGATGGACGACCTGGGCGTCGCCCTGGTCGAGGACAGCATGCGAATGCTGCGGCGGATGCTGCGCGAGGCCCGCCGCGACCCGAGCGCCAAGAACGCGGGCGCGTCGCTGGAGATCCTGCTGCGGCAAGTGCACGCGCACGAGGGCCAGTTCCGGTTCCTCAGCCGCGAACGCTACGGCGGCGTCGTCGAGGTGCGGCGGGCCATCGCCTCCGAATTGCGTTTGTTCGCAAGCGAACTCACCATCGACCTGTCCCGGGTGCCGGGCCTGTCCGAGTGGGAGGTCGAGGACCTCGAGATGGCCGCCGATTTGATCGTCAACACAATGATGTCCACCGTCGTCAACGTCCTCGAGGTGGACCAGCGCGACGAGCGCGAGGTGATCGCGCGCGCCGAACGCCAGCTGCAGCTGATCATGATCGGGATGGGCGGCTGGCGGTCCGGGCCGCGGTAGGCACTTCCGACCACGGAGTTCAGCGCCCGGCCGAGCGCCGGGTCGGGTTTCTTCACGCCGTTGATCATGCTGATGACCGAACTGGCCGACCCGACCGAGCCGTTGGCGCTCCTCGAAGCCCGGGCGATCGCCACCCTCGTCGGAGTCGCCGCGGGCGTCGCGGTCGCGGTCGTCACCCACCGACCTCGGGTCTCTAGCAGGACGAGAGCACTCGCGTGATCGCGTCCTTCTCGGCCTGGGTGACCCACAGCCGGTAGGCGGCCTTGACCTCGACCTGCTTCGAGACGTAGGTGCACCGGTACGGCTTCGCCGGCGGCAGCCACGTGGCAGCGTCGCCGTCCGACTTCTGCGCGTTCGTCGGGCCGTCGACCGCGAGCAGGTTCCGCGGATCGTTGGCGAAGTCCCGACGGGTCGACTCGTCGAGCTGCTGCGCACCCTTCTGCCAGGCGTCACTGAGCGCGACCACGTGGTCGATCTGGACCGCGCTGGAGGTGCCCGAACCGCGGGTGAACGCGATCGACTTGCCGGTGTACGGATCGTGCAGGGTGCCGGTGAGCACGATGCAGTTCCTGGTCCCCGGCTTGACCGTCGTGTCGACGAGGTCGCGGGCCAGGATGTCGTTGCGGGTGTCGCAGCCGTTCCTGCCGCCAGCGACGGTGACATCGTCGGTCCAGGACGGTCCGAATTGATCCCGCGAGTATCCCGTCTTGGGTGCCCGGCCCTTGACCGGGATCGTCTCCAGCGCGGCGAGGGTGGCCGCAACCCCGTCGGCCTGGGCGCTGCCGGAGTCGCCCGCGCTCCCGGTCGGCATCGCCTCCGCCGCTGGAGCAGCGCAGCCGGTCAGGGCCAGTGCGGCCACCGCGGTGGCGATCAGGAAGAGACGCGGACGGACGGCCGAACGAAAACGCAAGGGGGAACTCCTGTTCGAGGTGTGAGCGGGCCGCCCAGTATGGCGCACAAAGGGGTCGGTCCCCGCGCGACGCGCGGGGACCGACCCCTTTGTTGACCCACATCACGGACCTGGTGCGGTCCCGATGCGCATCGCGGCTAGCGATGATCCCGGACGATCGGTCCGGACTGGTCGCGATGGTCACGGACGATCGGTCCGGATCCATCGGAAGGCCCGACGATCACGCCACCGGGCGGGTTCGGGTCGACCCCGTCTCCCCGATGATCACGAACGACGGGATCGGACACCGGGCCAACGGGTCCCGGTTCGACCGGGTCCACCACCGGACCGGGATCCACCGGCCCTGCAGGCGGTGGGACCACCGGATCGGCCACTTGTCCGCCGGGCTTCGGGCCTGCCGGGCCGCTCGGGTTCTGACCCACCGGTCCGACCGGATCGGCACCCATGGGCCCGACCAGACCCGGGACCGTCGCCGCGTCGACCGGTGCCACAACGGCACCCTGCCCCACACCGCCACCCGTGGCGCCGCTCGTGTCCGAGCCCGGCACGACCGCTCCTCCCGGCCCGACCGGGGAGTTCACGCTCGTCGCAGTTCCCGGATCGGTGTGCGACGCGATCGACACGGCACCGACCCCGGCGAGGGCGATGGCGGCGACCGCCGCGGCTGAGGCGATGATGGTGCGGGTCATGGTGGTCTGGCGCATGGGATGTCGCTCCGTTCGGTTCGGTATCGGGTTCGAATTCAAGAGTCGCCCGCGGCGCCGTCCGCCGAAACACACCCAAGGGTGAGCAATCCGCTCCCTCCGCTACCCCGACGGGGCCCGCCGCAGCACCGCCACGGACTGAGCAGGCGGGAAAGCGAGGAGAATGGCCGGCGTGACGTCAAAAAAGGAGGGGCCCTCCGATCCGGCCCGCACCCTCGGACTGCTGTGGGGGCTGCGCGGGAAGGCCGGACGCAAGGGCTTGACCGTCGAGGCGATCGTGGCCGCGGGCATCGAACTCGCGGACGCCGAGGGCCTGGACGGTGTCTCGATGAGGCGCGTCGCCGACCGGCTCGGTTCCGGTGCCATGTCGCTGTACACGCACGTACCGGGCAAGGACGACCTGATCGACCTGATGCACGACAGCGTGCTCGGCGGCCTCTACGCGGATCTCGACGAACCCGCCCTTGCACCGGGCGGATGGCGCGGCGGCCTCGCGTTCATCGCCGCCCGCAACTGGGATCTCTACCAGCGCCACCCCTGGATGCTCCAACTCGTCGGGATGCGTCCCGTCCTCGGCCCGAACACCGTTCGCAAATACGAGGCCGAACTGCGACCGCTGGACGGAATCGGCCTCTCCGACATCGAGATGGACTCGGTCCTGACGCTGGTGTTGACCCATGTGGTCGGGACCGCCCGCCTGCTCGTCAGCGTCGGCGCGACCGCGGAGAAATCCGGGCTGACCGACGCGCAGTGGTGGGACCTCGTCTCGCCGACCCTCGAACGACTGATGGACCCCGCCGAGTTCCCGGTGTCCGGGCGGGTGGGCGAGGCGGCCGGGACCGAGTTCGAGTCCACCGGCGACCCGGTTCACGCGCTCCGATTCGGGCTCGACCGCATCCTCGACGGCGTCGCGGTCCTGATCAACGAACGGACGCCGTCGGACCCGGGTCAGTCGGAACCGGAGTAGTCATCGGGGGCGTTCAGGTCGATCTCCGCGACCACGCCCCTGTGATCGGAACCCGGCAGGTCCACCGCCTCCGCGTTCACCGCGACCGCCCCGGAGACCAGGATGTGGTCGATCCCCAGCACCGGGGGCCACCAACGGTCGGCCGGATAGGTGCGCAGCACACCGGCGCCGGACTGCTCCGCCGCGTCGCTGTACCCGTCGCCGATCAGTGCCCGGAACTGCGCGTGATCGTAGGTCGCATTGAGATCGGCGCCCATGATCACCGGCTCGCCGCGCCCGCGGAGACCCTGCAGGATGTCGCGCACCTGGCCCATCTCCTGGGACCACGTCGTCGTCTGCGGGCGGGGCCACGGTGGCAGCGGATGTGCCGCGACCATCATGAAGGGCCGCTGCTCCGGTTTGTGCACCCGCACCGAGACCATGTTCAGCACGAAACCCATGTGCTCGGTCTCCTCGCTGATCGGGTGTCGGCTCCAGATCCCGGTCCCGCCGCCGCCCCACTCCATCGGTCGCAGGTACCGGTACGGCAGCTCGGCGTCCAGGCCGGCGGCCCCGAGTTGCGGGATCGCGCCGTCGGTCAGCTCATTGACCGTCAACACGTCGACACCACGCGAGCGGACCTGCGCGACAAGGGCTTCCGGGTCGCCCTGCCCGAAGAGGATGTTCGCCTGCATCACCGTCAGCTCCGGATCACCGTCGGAGGCACGGTCGCCCAGGTACAGCGGCAGCTGCGTCCACGCCGCGGCCGCCACCACCACTGCCGCGACCGCCGTCCCGACCCATTGGCGCGTACAGGCCAGCGCCGCAAGGCCGACAACGCCGCACGCCATCAGGAACGGCGCGAACGACGCGAGCACGACGAGCACGGTGGCCGTCGAGTCCAGGTAGTGCGCGAGGACACCAACCGCGGCCGCCAGCACCGCCGCCAACCCGAGGGCCGTCACCGTCCATCGAACCCACCGCATCGAATCCCCCTCGTGGTCGCGGCACCGGATCGCCGCGAGCCCTCCACTATGCCCGAGACGGTCCGCAGGGCCCTCCGCTCAGCCGAGCGCCCTGCGTGCCGCCAGCGCCGCCCCCACGTGCGGGAGGTCGGCGGGGTCCGCCGGGTTCAACCCCGTCAGCTCCGCGACGCGCCGCATGCGGTAGTCGACGGTATTGGCGTGTACCTGCAGCACGGACGCCGTCGCACGGCGGTTCAGCCCGCTCGCCACATAGGCCTCGAGAGTCTGCATCAGCTCCGGCCTCGCGACCAGTGGCTCGAGCAGGCCTGCCAGTTCGGGGTGTGCGGGGCTCGGCCTGCTCAGCTGATACTCGAGCAGCACGTCGCGCAGCCGGTACAGCCCGGGCGGGCGGCCCGATCGCGAGATGAGCGCGATGATCTCGGCCGTCTGGTCCACCGCCGCGGGCACCTCGGCCGGCACCGCGACCAGCGCCGCCGCCCGGATCTCGGTGCCCACCACCGCCTGCGCGCGATCGATCATCCGTTTCAGCGCGTCCCAGTCCGGCGGGTTCCCCGGACACGGGATCAGGGCCGTCCCACCGCTGCTGTCGATGACGGTGAGCGCGGGCTCCCCGGTGATCCGGTCCAGCTCGGCCTGCAACCTTCGCAGCTTCCGCCTGCCCGCCACCGTCCCGCTGACGCCGTCGCCGCGCTCGTCGACGTGCTCCCCGATCGACAGGCTCATCGCGAGATAGTGCGGGGCGAGGCGGAGCCCGGTTCGCTGCGCGATGGCGTCCAGGGGCTCCCCCCCGACCAGCGCGGCCATCAGCGAGCGGCGGCCGGAGTTCTCCTGACTGTCCATGATCTGACGCTCCTCGAGGTACGACGAACTCACCTCGAGGGTCAACTGGCGCAGGAAGTCGAGCACCATCACCATGATCGTCTGTACGTCGCCGATGTCGCCGGGTTCCGCGTCGGCGAACAGCTCCTCGGCCGCCATCCCGATGCCGACGTGGTACGCATGCAGCACGGCATCGAGTGGGACGCCCTCCTCCGCGCGTCGGGCCGAGGAGTTCCGCTGTTCGACGAACTCGGCCTTGCGCCCGGGCCGACGCTCACGGACGAGCGTCGCGAACAGTTCCATGTTGTGGTGCACGATGTCCGCGATCTCGCCCTGCACCACCTCCTGCGGCAGCTCCTTGTAGATCGGCAGGTCGTCGGCGAGACGCTCGATCACCGCGGCGGTCAGGTCGGTCGCTGCGGCGTCCAGCCAGTTCGCCACCGACCGTCCGGCGATTCGCAGGGGCTCGTCATCGCGGACCCCACCATTGGCAATCGTCACTGTTCACTCCCGAAAACCCCTCGAGTACCACGCCGGGTCACCTGGTACCAAAAGATACTTAGCATGCTTCCGGAACCGGACGAACCGGATCGGCCGATGCGCTCACCTCATCGTCACAAACCCCGGCACACGGCCGGAGGGGGCACGGGAGGGGCCGCCACGAATGTCGCCCTTTTCGAGGCCCGAGCGGTAATCTCAGCCCATACCGGGTATGCAACGACGAGCGTTGAGGGACAAATGGATTCCGTGGACGATCGTACTCACACCGCAGTGACCGCCGGCGGGCTCACCTTCGACGTCGAGGACTCCGGTCCCGCCGACGGCACCCCGGTCCTGCTGCTGCACGGCTTCCCGGAGACCTCGGCCTGCTGGCGCCCGCTCACCCCGCTGCTGACCGCGTCCGGACACCGGGTGATCGCGCCGTCGCAGCGCGGCTACTCCCCCGGCGCCCGACCGGTCGGCGTCGAGCATTATTCGATCGAACTGCTCGGCGCCGATGTGGTGGCCCTGATGGACGCCAGCGGCATCGCGTCGGCGCACCTGGTCGGGCACGACTGGGGTGCGGTCGTCGCCTGGTGGCTCGCCGCACATCACCCCGAACGCGTCGAGAGCCTGACCGCGGTGTCCGTTCCGCACCCGTCCGCGTTCGGCTGGGCGCTGCGCGAGGACGCGGACCAGCAGAAGCGGTCGCGCTACATCAGTGTCTTCCGCAATGGCCAGGTGGCGGAGAAGTTGCTGCTCGATGACGACGCCAAGCGCCTGCGCGCGGCGTACGGCGACCTCGACCCCGATCAGATCGCAGAATACGTGCGGGCCCTCACCGAGCCGGGCGCACTCACGGCCGCGCTGTCCTTGTACCGCGCCATGCGCGCCGACTTCGGCGGTATTCCCTCGGTCCGGGTGCCCACCACCTACGTCTGGGGCTCCGCCGACGAGGCGCTCGGCCGCGCGGGCGCGGAGCGCTGCGGCGAATTCGTGGACGCCCCTTACCGTTTCGTCGAGCTCGACGGCGTCAGCCACTGGATTCCGGAACAAGCACCCGACGCGCTGGCCGAAGCGGTCCTCGCGCGAATCGAAGGGAACGAAGAATGAGCGGTATCGCGGTACTCCTGGTCGGTGTCGTCCTCTGCTTCTGGGGCATCGGCTCGTTGCACGTCGCGGTGCTCGCCGCCGGCTTCGGGCTCGGCTGGCTGATCGCGGACCTGTTCAACGCCTCGCTGACGACGCTGATTCTGTTCGCGCTCATCGGCGCCGTGGCCTCGTGGGTGGTCACCACGCTGATCTTCAAGTTCTCCGCCTACTTCATCGGCGGCCTGACCGGCGCGATGGCGGGCGCGAAGATCGCGGACGTACTCCAACCCGGGGACAACAACTGGGCGCTCAGCGGGATCGTGATCCTCGCGGTCGCTGTGGCGTCCGCGTTCCTCGCCGACAAGTACCGGGCCCGGGCGCTGCTGTGGCTCACCTCGATCGGCGGCGCGAGCATGATCCTGGCCGGCCTGGGGCGCACCAGCGACACCCTTGCCTTCCTGCACGAACCGGAGGCCGGTTGGGAGCAGATCACCTCGACCCTGCTCTGGATCGCGCTCTCGGCGGCCGGCTGGATCGTGCAGCGACGGCTGTTCGCCGACAAGCTCAAGATTCAGACCGACGAGGGTTCCCGGCGGTAGTCGCGCTCGGGCGCCCGCACCGGCAGCACCGCCGCCAGCCCGAGCGCCAGCACCACGAGCAGGCCGACGATGCCGGCCCGATCGCTGGCGAAGAGCCACGCGAACAACCCGAACAGGGTCGGCGCCAGGAACGAGACCGCCCGGCCCGTGGTCGCGTAGAGGCCGAACATCTGCCCCTCCCTCCCGGTCGGGGTGATCCGCACGAGGAAGGTCCGCGACGCCGACTGCGCGGGACCGACGAACACGCACAGCAGCAGTCCGAAAACCCAGAACGCCACCGGACCCGAGACCACCAGCAGGATCCCGCCCGCCACCAGCATCGCGGCGAGCGAGGCGACGATGACCGTCTTCGGGCCGAGGGTGTCGTCGAACCGACCGGCCGCCAGCGCCGCGACCCCGGAGACCACGTTCGCAGCCACGCCGAAGAGCAGCACATCGGATGCCGCGATGCCGTAGACGTTGACCGCGAGAACCGCGCCGAAGGTGAACACCCCGGCCAGGCCGTCGCGGAAGAGCGCGCTGGCGAGCAGGAACCCGACGGTGCGGCGATCCGCCGTCCACAGCTCCTTGAGATCGCGCCACAGCACACCGTAGGACGCCAAGAACCCCGCTTGAGCGGCTCCGGGGTCGGCCTCCGTCCGGGGCAGCTCCGGCACCGCGACCAACACGGGGATCGCGAAGGCCGCGAACCACAGTGCCGCCACCAGCGCCACCATCCGGATGTTGAATCCCCCGTCGGTGCTCAGTCCCAGCAGTCCGCGGGTGTCGCCGTCGCCGACGATGAACCCGAAATAGCAGACCAGCAGCAGCACGATGCCGCCGAAATAGCCCATCGCCCAGCCGAACCCGGACACCCTGCCCACGTTCGCCGGGGTGGACACCTGGCGCAGCATCGCGCTGTAGGGCACCTCGGCGAGCGTGAACAGGACCGACCCGACGCCGAGCAGGGCCAGCCCGGCCCACAGGTACTGGTACCGGTCCTCGATCAGGAACATCGCCGCCATCACGACCACCACCGCCGCGGTGAGGAACGCGAGCGAGCGCCGCCGGTGCCCGGTCGCGTCCGAGCGCTGCCCGGTGACCGGCGCCAGGACCGCGATCAGCAGGCCGGAGGCGCCGAGCGACCAGCCGAGCCACGTGCTCGCCGAGATCGAACCCGGCAGGTCGTCGCCGACCGCGTCGGTGAGGTACACGGAGAAGACGAACGTGACGATCACGGCGTTGAACGCGGCCGAGCCCCAGTCCCACAGCCCCCACGCGAAAACCTGCTTGCGGGTGACGCCGGTACCGATCGCCGCGGGGCCCATGACCGCGAGCCTAGGCGAGCGAACCGCGTCCGGCGCCCCCGTCGTCGAGACCGTATACGCGGCGGGCGTTCTCCGCGGCGATCAGGTACGCGATCCGCTCCGCGTCCCGCTCGGACCAGGCATCGCCCTCGACTCCCGCCGCCAGGAAGCCCGACAGCGCGCGGCGGAACAGCATGGCGCTGACGTGGAACAGCTCCGGCAGCCCGTAGCCGTCGGAGGAGAACAACACCGAACCGAAGGGCGCGAGTTCGAGCAGTTCGGCCACCACCTGGCCGGCCCGGCTCCCGACGTTCTGCACCGCGAGGCCGACGTCGACGAAGACATGGTCGAATACCTGCGCCAGGCAGCCCGCGTTCCGATGAAAGGGGTAGGTGTGCAGCAGCATGATCGGTACCCCGAGACCGGCCGTTGCGCGCAGCAGTGGCGCCAGCAGCAGCGGATCGCAGCGGCCGAGATCCGCGTCGGCATCGCCGAATCCGGTGTGGAACTGGATCGGCCGACCGAGATCGACGGCGGTCCAGATCAGGAACCGGATCAGGGTCTCGTCGGACAGCCGGATCGGCGCGCCCCGTTCGATCCCGGCCGCCCACCGCGCGGCCGCGGCGGCCACCTGGTTCGTGGGCGGACGATCCGGGGCCAGATCCAGACCGACGCGATACGCGGCGATCGACTTGAAGCCGATCGCGGTCGCCGCCGCGGCCGCCAGCCGGTCCCGGCAGGCCTCGACGAAATCGCCTGTTTCATGGGTGGCGATCACCCGCTCCGCGACCGTTTCGAGCCGGACGATCTCTCGCGCCGAGGCCCCGGCACAGGCGGCCAGCTCGTCCGGTGAGGTCAGTCCGTCGGGCCGAAAGCCCGTGTCCACGAGGAACTCGGAGATCCCGGCGCCCCGCAACAGGCGCCGGGCCACCTCGTCGGAGCCGAGCGCGGCGCGGCGCGCGAGGTAGTCGTCGGCGGGCGCGTGCGGCGGCAGGTCGAGTACGGGGCCGCACAGGCGCCGAACCGCGAGCCCGACCTGGGTGTCGAACAGCGTCCCGTGCAAGCGACCGGGGGCATCGGCCTCACAGAGCAGCGATTCGAACCCCGCCCGGTCGAGTGGGCCCCGCACGATCCCGTGGCAGTGATGGTCGACGAGCCCCATCTGCCCGACGAGTTCCTCCAGGCGCTGTTCGCCCGATCTCGATGGCCGCGCCGACGTATCGTCTGAGGATCGTGCCATGACCGCCATTCTGCCGCTGAACGGCAATCGCCGCTGATCAGAGACCGCGCGAAGGAGCCGCAATGGACCGGGACGAGCGTGAGCGGCGGGCCGCGGAGGCAGGCCCGATGGCGGCCCGGCTGGCCGATCAGGGCGTGGTCGGGGTGGCGCTGACGTGGGTCGACAACAGCGGGATCACCCGGGTGAAGGCGGTCCCGGTCGATCGGCTGGCGAACGCCGCGGCCTGGGGCGTCGGCGCGTCGCCGGTGTTCGACGCGTTCGCGACCGACGATTCGATCATCGCGGGCCGCTGTGCGGGTGGGCCCGTTGGTGACCTGCGGCTGATGCCGGACCTGAACCGGGCCGTCGCCCTCGCCGCGCAGCCGGGCTGGGCGTGGGCGCCCGCCGACCGCTACACGCAGGACGGCATTCCGCACCCGCAGGATGCCAGGGACGTCGCCCGTCGCGCGGTCGCGGCACTGGCCGACGCCGGCCTGACCGCGAAGTCCGCCATCGAGGTGGAGTGGACCCTCGGCCTCGACCAGGACGACTTCGTGCCCGCCACCCGCGGGCCCGCCTACGGGTTCACCCGGCTCGTCGAACACTCGGACTACCTGGCCGACCTGCTCACCGCGCTGCGCGAGCAGGGCGTCGCGGTGGAGCAGATCCACCCCGAGTACGCGGCCGGTCAGTACGAGCTGTCCGTCGCCGCCGAGGATCCGCTCGGCGCCGCGGATACCTTCGTGCTGGTACGCGAGACGATCCGGGCGCTGAGCGCCGGCCGAGGCCTGCGCGCCTCCTTCTCCCCGAAGGTGGTCGCCGATGGCGTCGGGAACGGCGGCCACGTGCACCTGTCCGTCTGGCGCGGCGGGGTGAACCTGCACGACGGCGGCGACGGGCCCTGCGGCTTGACGGACGCCGCGGAGTCCTTCGCGGCGGGCATCCTGCACCGGCTGCCCGCCCTGCTCGCCGTCGGCGCACCCTCGGTCGCGAGTTACCTGCGGCTCGTTCCCGGCCACTGGGCGGCTCCGTTCCAGGCGTGCGGCCACGAGAACCGCGAGACCGCGCTGCGCCTGATCACGGGCAGCCGCGGCGAGGAGGGTCGCGCGGCCAACCTGGAGGTCAAGGTCCTCGACCAGTCGGCCAACCCGTACCTGTGCATCGCCGCGCTGATCTTCGCCGGCCTGGCCGGGCTCTCCGAGCGCTCACACCTGCCCGGGCTGGTGGACGTGGACCCGGCCGGGCTGAGCGAGGACGAACGGGCCCGGCTCGGGATCCGGGCGCTGCCGGGCACCCTCGCCGAGACCACCGACGCGTTCGAGGCCGACGCCGTGCTGGGTGCGGCGCTCGGGCCGGAGCTTGCGGCCACGGTCGCCGACCTCCGACGCGCCGAGGTCGCACGCTTCGCCGACTCGAGCCCCCAGGAGATCGTGGCCGCGCTCCGCTGGGTCTTCTGACCGTCTTGGGCCGGCGTTCGCCGGCAGGAAGAAACTTATGAGCTATGAACTCAGTTGCATAGTCTCCTCGTTGCATAGATACTCGATCCCGTGGCACTCGAACATGCGCTGTTGGTCTCGCTCTCCGAACACTCCGGGTCGGGATACGAGCTCGCGCGGCGATTCGACAAGTCCATCGGCTACTTCTGGAACGCCAGCCACCAGCAGATCTACCGCGTCCTCAAGCGCATGGACGAGGCCGGCTGGGTGGACGGCGAGACCGTCGGCCAGGACGGCCGTCCGGACAAGAGGGTCTACCGCGTCAGCGATGCCGGCCGCGCCGAGCTGCGACGGTGGATCGCGGAACCGACCGAGGCCGGCAACCTGCGCAACGAGCTGGCCGTGAAGATCCGCGCCGCCTCCTACGGCGACCTCGACGACGTGCGCGCCGAGGTCGGCAGGCACCGCGACGACCACGCCCGGCGGCTCGAGGTCTACCGACTGATCGAGAAGCGCGACTTCCCCGCACCCGACCGACTTTTCGGCACCGACCTGCACCAGTACCTGGTCCTGCGCGGCGGCATCCGCGTCGAGGAGGGCTTCACCGCCTGGTGCCAGGAGGTGCTCGATGCGCTGTGAACCCTGGTCGCTCCGTGGGCTCCGCTCCTGCACCCCTGACCCCGACCCCACCACTCCAGCCCGAGTCCGACCCGAAAGGCCGCCCACGTGAGCAACCCGTACCCGAACCTGTTGTCCCCGTTGGACCTGGGCTTCACCACGCTCCGCAATCGCGTGGTGATGGGCTCGATGCACACCGGGCTCGAGGACCGGACTCGCGACATCCCGAAGCTCGCCGCGTATTTCGCCGAGCGGGCCCGCGGCGGCGTCGGCCTCATCATCACCGGCGGCTACGCGCCGAACCGCACCGGCTGGCTGCTGCCCCTCGGGGCCAAACTCACCACCCGCAAGGCCGCGAAGCTGCACCGCGAGGTCACCGACGCCGTGCACGCCGAGGGCGGCAAGATCGCCCTGCAGATCCTGCACGCGGGCCGGTACTCCTACCAGCCGCTGAGCGTGTCGGCCTCCTCGATCAAGGCCCCCATCAACCCCTTCCGCCCCCGCGCGCTGACCGGCCGCGGTGTCGAGAGCACCATCGGCGACTACGTGCGCTGCGCGGAACTCGCGCAGTCCGCCGGCTACGACGGCGTCGAGATCATGGGCGGCGAGGGGTACTTCATCAACCAGTTCCTCGCCGCCCGCACCAACAAGCGCAAGGACAAGTGGGGCGGCAGCGCCGAGAACCGGCGTCGCTTGGCGGTCGAGATCGTGCGGCGCACCCGCGCGGCGGTCGGGCCGAACTTCATCATCGTCTTCCGGCTGTCCATGGCCGACCTCGTGGAGAAGGGCCAGACCTGGGACGAGATCTCATCCCTGGCAACCGAACTCGAGGATGCCGGCACCACGATCATCAACACCGACATCGGCTGGCACGAATCTCGGGTGCCGACCATCGTCACCTCCGTGCCGCGGGCCGCATTCGTCGAGTTCACCGCCAAGGTCGCCGCGGCCGTGTCGATCCCGGTCTGTGCGTCGAACCGGATCAACATGCCGGAGGTCGCCGAGGAGATCCTCGCCCGCGGCGACGCCGAGCTGATCTCGATGGCCCGGCCGATGCTCGCCGATCCCGACTGGGTCCGCAAGGCCGAGACCGATCGCAGCGACGAGATCAACACCTGCATCGCCTGCAACCAGGCCTGCCTCGATCACGCATTCGTCCGCAAGAACGTGTCCTGCCTGCTCAACCCCCGCGCCGGCCGCGAGACAGAGCTGGTGCTGGCACCCACGAGGCGGGCGAAGAGCGTGGCGGTCGTCGGCGCCGGACCCGCGGGCCTGTCCGCGGCCGTCGGCCTCGCCCAGCGCGGCCACACCGTCGAACTCTTCGAGGCGGGCGCCGAGATCGGCGGCCAGTTCGGCATCGCCCGGCGGATCCCCGGCAAGGAGGAGTTCGCCGAGACGATCCGCTACTACACCCGGCAGCTGGAACTGAACGGCGTGAAGGTGCACCTGGGCACCCGGGTCGATGCCGGCCGGCTCGCCGAGGGCGGGTACGACGAGGTGGTCCTCGCCACCGGCGTCACCCCGCGGATTCCGAGCATCCCCGGCATCGACCATGCCAGCGTGCTCTCGTATGCCGAGCTGGTCCGTGACGGCAGGCCCGTGGGCGACCGCGTCGCGGTGATCGGCGCGGGCGGCATCGGCGTCGACGTCTCCGAGTACCTCACCCACGCCAGCTCCCCCACCCTCGACCTGGACGAGTGGAAGCGGGAGTGGGGCGTCACGGTGTCCGACACCGCGCCCGGCTCGCTCACCGCGCCCGCGACCGAGCCGTCTCCGCGGGAGGTGTACCTGCTCCAGCGCAAGCCCGGCCAGATCGGCGCGCGACTCGGCAAGACGTCCGGCTGGGTGCACCGGGCCGCCCTGAAGAAGAAGGGCGTGCACCAGCTCTCGGGTGTCAACTACGAGCGGATCGACGACGAGGGGCTGCACATCACCTTCGGCGAGAAGCGCGAACGCCCGCAGGTCCTCGCCGTCGACACCGTGGTGATCTGCGCGGGCCAGGAATCGGTGCGTGAGCTCGAGGGCGACCTGGCCTCGGCCGGGGTGACGACGCACGTGATCGGGGGGGCGGACGTCGCGGCCGAACTGGACGCCAAGCGGGCCATCGAGCAGGGCACCCGCCTCGCTGCGGCGATCTGACCCGCTAGCCTGAGCCCGTGAGCCTGCCTACCCCCACCCCTGATTCCCGCGCGGTCGTGACCGGCGCCTCCTCCGGCATCGGCGAGGCGCTGGCCACCGACCTGGCCGCGCGCGGATACTCGTTGATCCTGGTGGCCCGTCGCGGCGACCTGCTGGACGCGCTGGCGGCCAAGCTGACCGCGGCGCACGGCGTCGAGGTCGAGGTCCGCGCGGTCGACCTGTCCGATCGGGACCAGCGCGGCGCCCTGGTGGACGAGCTCGCCGAGCGCCCGATCAGCATCCTGTGCAACAACGCCGGAATCGCCACGTTCGGCCCGGTGTCCGAACTGGACCCCGCCTACGAGCGGGCCCAGGTCGAGCTCAATGCCGTTGCCGTGCATGACCTCACGCTCGCCGTGCTGCCCGGAATGCTCGCCCGGGACTCCGGCGGCATCCTGATGGTCGGATCGGCGGCGGGCAACATGCCGATCCCGAACAACGCCACCTACGCGGCCACCAAGGCGTTCGTGAACACCTTCTCGGAGTCGCTGCGCGGTGAGCTCACCGGAACCGGCGTGCACGTCACCCTGCTGGCCCCCGGCCCGGTGCGTACGGAGATCCCGGACCCGGCGGAGGCCTCGATCGTCGACAAGCTGGTCCCCGATTTCTTCTGGATCTCCAGCGAGTACACCGCCAAGCTGTCGCTGGACTCCCTCGCGAAGAACAAGATGCGCGTGGTGCCGGGCATCCTGAGCAAGGGCATGTCGGTGGCCGGCCAGTACAGCCCGCGCGCGGTGGTCGCGCCGATCGTCGGCACTTTCTACAAGAAGCTGGGTGGCTAGGGGCCTGCGGCCAGGTCTCCAGGCTCCCGTGCCGAGAGCTTGTGGAAACACATCGCTTTCACAAGATAGCTAGGCTAAGTTCTTGGCTACGCCGGACAATCGGCGATGAGGAAAGTCGGAGGACACCGTGGAATTTGTTGGCTCTGTCGCCGGTATTGCGCAAATGGTCATCGGCACCATCCTCGCCAACACCGGATCGGGCGGTTCCGGCTCCGGCTGGTGAACGCACCACCGGATTCGGCTCGCTGCCCGCGAGCCGAATCCGGTCGAAGTATCGCCACTCGGCTCCGCCCCCCGCCGGTGGTGAATTTCTCGTTCAGTACCGGGTGTAGTGGTGCCCGATCACCTGGTCACCGGCGCAGATGCATTTCCGCTCGAGGTGACGGTCCGTGGTCGCGGCGCAGAACCGGATACCGAGCGCATCGTGGGACTCCAGGCTGTGCGGGCACACCGGGCAGGAGGGCGACGATTCCAGCGCCTGAGCAGGGCCGGGTGACGCGGAATCAGTGTGAGAATTCGACACATCGGTCGGGTTCGACGCCATGGCGGCGCTCCAGTTCTCGGCCCTTCGCCTGCGGACCGGTTGGGCGCCGAGGACGACATGGCTTGACCGCGCATATACGAATTGCCCTCGACATCCACGACGCTACTCTTCCCCGCCTGCCGCTCCGGTTCCGCCCGATGATCAACTACCCGGGCAGATGGACCCGATACAAGGAGGCCCTCGTGGCGAGGCGTAGGACCCTGCCGAAGGATTTCGACGAGAAGCTGAAGACCGAATCGCTTGTCGATCTGAAGGCGGTGTTCGACAAGACGATGCTCGATGCTCGCGGCGGATCCAGCAAGCAGACCGCCATCGGATTCGTCGAGTGCCCGGACGAGCTGATCATCTGGCTGGTCGAGCAGGGACTCGATGTCGACGCCGCGGACCTCTATGAGGACACCCCACTCTGGACGAGAGCATCGAGGGGGCGCGCGGAGCAGATCCCGCTCCTGCTGTCGCTCGGGGCGGACATCCAACGACCGAACCGGTATGGCGACTCGCCACTGCACGCCGCCACGGGAGGTCAACGCCCCGACGCGACGAGGGTGCTGCTCGGACACGGCGCCGACGCCCAAGCCCTGAACGGCAGGGGCGAGACCCCGATGCTCTCCGGCCTCCGACGCACGCAGAACTTCGTCATCCCGGGCATGGCCCGCGTCGCGAAGCTACTCCTCGACGCCGGGGATCCCGTGACCGAGGAGATGCGTGCCGCGGTGACCCGGATCGGCACCGAGTTCGAGTTCCACCGGGACAGCTTCAACCCCGACTTCCTCGACGAGACCGATGCCGGCCTCGCGGAGCTCTACCGGTTGTTCGGCGTCACGCCCGTTGCCGCGCGCCAGCGGCACGACGGCGTCTCGCAGATCACTGTCCCCGCGGGCGCGTGGCAGGACCAGCATCAGGCGCTCTGGGAACTGCTGGTGCCGTCGAACGGCCCTGCGACGACCGTGCAGGGCGAGGTGGTCCGCCTGACCGGACGGATCGCGCGAGAGATCCTCGACGACGGAAGCCCGAACTGGGATCGCGACTTCACATACATGCTCGCCGCGCTACCCGAGCACTACGCAAGCGGAAGCCCGCTCCCGACCGGCGAACTGAGGGAAGCCCAAAGCCTCGCACGGGCCTTGCGGTCCGGCAACGGAGATGATGCGCAGGTGTATCGCCTGAGCGAACTCGCGGTCGTGTGGGTCACATCGAATCCGACACCGGTCCCGCTGGGGAAGCCGAACTATGAGCGTTGACTTCGACGAGCTGGAGCTGCGTCTGATGCGCGAGTTCCTGGAGAGTGCGTCCGCGACCGAGTGGTTGGTGACTGCACTCGCGATGAACTACGACGGCAAGTCCGAGCTGATCGCATGGATGGCCGCGCATCCGAAGCTCGATCGTGCCACCGCGGCGGCCTTGTACTGGTACTCCCAGCCCGGTTACCACCAGAGGTTCCGCAGCGAGGCAGACGTGCCGTCGGTCAATCGCTCGGGGTGGGCGAATGTGCATGCGCTGCAGGGCCGTGTCGTCTCCGGCACGGTGGCGGCAGCCGGTGCGTCGTTCGACCCGGCGAACGATCTCTCGACTCCGACCGGGAATCCGAAGCATCCCGGCGAGGACTGGACGGCGGAAGCACTCGGCGCACACGACCATCCGGGATGGCTGATCCCTCCGGTCATGTTCGAGTCCGTCACCGGAGACGACGTCGACATCCGCGGATACGTGGAGTCCAACGGATGGAACGAGGGGATGCCGCCCGCTGTGCTCGGAGAGCTTGAAGCTGCATGGCAGACCGAAGGTGAGGACGACGAATGATGACCAGCTATGACGAAGTCGAGAACGCCGTTCGTGAGTGCGCAACCCACGCCACCGCCGCGGCGCAGTTCGCGTTCGGGGTCGCGGTCACGCGGGACCTGCTCACAGCGGACGGCGTGGCTGCGGCAGCGGTAGCCGAGCTGACGGAGGCCGGAGCACGCGCCGTCAGCGCGGCGACCGACGGAGCGGGTACGGCGTCTGCCGAGCAGTTTCGGGCATGGATCCTGGAGATCGACGAGGGCGATCTGTCGAATGGCGACATGGATCCGGATCTCCTGCGCGCGATCACCGCACTCGAGGCGTGGGCCGCCTATCTGGAGGAACGATCGTCGGAGCGGATCGCCGCACTCGGCATCTCTCTGCTCGAGCAGGCGGACTTCCGGGCGAGTGGGGCACCGTTGGATGACTTCCTCGCGCCGCAGGAGACTCGGCAGGCGTTCGAACGGATTCGTGCGGCGCTCACCGGGCAGGCAATGCATGGAGGAGAAGCACAGGCCGCGTTCGAGAACAGCATCACGATCGATGCCGCGGACAAGGCAGCGGTCCGGCAGGCGTTTGTCGATGCGTCGGTGTCGCGTCGCGTACGGATCGCAGGCGCGATCGCGCTCCCGATCGCGCTGGTCGTCGGCATTGTGTCGGCGGTGTCGGGTCGCCCCATCGGGGTATTCGCATTCGGGGTGATCGCAGCCCTCATGCTGCTGCTTGTCGTCTTCGGAGTCATCCTTCGTCGCGTTGCCACCAAGGCAATCGAAGACGGCATGGGTGTCGGATCGCGACTCACGGTGCGGATCGACGCAGACGGCCTGGGGTTGGACGGCAGGTTCGGATCATCGCGCGCGCCGTGGAATTCGCTCTCCAGCGCGGCGCGCATCAAGGACACCATCGTGTTTCGGAACATGGCGGGGAAGGCGGCGTTCTTCGTGCCGGGTCGCGCGCTCGACGACACCGCACTTGAACTGGTCGAGAAGTACATCGAGCGGGATCGGACAAGGACCGGAGATGAGTGACGAGGGTCGCGACCAGGCGTGGCGGGACGAGCTGATCCGCCTGGGCGGCAGCATCCATCAGGACGAGGCGGGGCCGCTCAGCGAGGAGGAGGACGCCGTCCAGCAGGCAGGCATCGATCGGTACCTCGCGATGCTCGATGCCCTCGACGGGCGGTCCATCGAGGCCGAATCCATCGAGGCGATCCTGTGGTCGTTGCACCCGCTCGAGGACTACGGCATCTACGAGGCCGCCTACGGCGTGCTCTCGCAAGCCGATCCGGCAACGGGTGGAGCCGCCACCGCCCGGGTGCTGCCGAACTGGCTGGAGTCGCGCGGGGATCACGACAGCATCCGCACCGGCTCGATGTTCGTCACGGGCAGCGAGGACACGACCCGCGCGTTCCTCACGGTGACCGATACCTGGGGCGATGTGCAGCGCGCGCTCGTGCGCCGAACGCTCGGCCGCTGGGTCCGTGACGACGAGGGGTGGGAACCGATCCACGAGGCACTCGGCGGCACGAACAGGAAGCCGCTGCTCGATCCGATCCCGGACGACTGGCCCGAGGACTGGAGATCCGCGGCCGAGGCATTCCGCGAGAGCGGTCGGGTCGATCGCGCCTGGACGAACGAGAAGGACTTCCCGAGCAACTTCGACCGCGTGTTCGCGATCATGGAACTCGGCCACGGCGCGCGTTGGCGGGAGGTCCCCGACTTCCTCAACGCGCTGCTCATGCGTCGGAGGAACGAGCTCCCGAAGTTCATCGGTGCGCTCGCCGCGCTCGCTGACGATCGCCGCGAACGCATCGTCATGGCCGTCAACGCCGCACGCCCGGACACCGCCGAGTACCTGCGCGGGCTCCTGGAGAAGCGATGAGGGCTGTTGATGCCCTCGACCACCTCGCGGTTGGCGCGGAATGAGCCGCCATCTAGGAGCCACTCCCTAGGGGGCGATCGGCGCCCCCTAGGGTGCCTATCGCCGGGCCAGGCCAGGACCCACGCTGAAGCGGCCAGGCAACATCCGCGCCGCATCAGGAGATGAACGATGGCCGCCCCGATCACCGCCACCACCGGCTCACCGCACAGCGCCATCATGGGACTGGGCGTGTATCGCCCGTCCCGCATCGTCGACAACGCCGAGATCTGTCAGAGCATCGACTCCAGCGACGAGTGGATCCAGACCCGCTCCGGGATCAAGACTCGGCGGTTCGCCGGGCCGGAGGAGTCGATCCTCGAGATGTCCGTCGCGGCGGGACACCGGGCGCTGGCGTCGTCGGGGGTGGCGCCCGAGCGGATCGGCTGCGTGATCGTCGCGACGTCGACCTACCTCTACCAGTCGCCCGCCGTCGCCCCGCAGATCGCGCACCGACTCGGCATCTACGGGGCCGCCTTCGACGTCTCGGCGGGGTGCGCCGGCTTCTGCCATTCCCTCGCGGTCGCCTCCGACCTGGTCCGCGGCGGCAGCGCGGAGCATGTCCTGGTCATCGGCGTCGAGCGGATGAGCGAGTGCCTCGACCTGACCGACCGGACGACCGCGTTCATCTTCTCCGACGGCGCAGGGGCCGTGGTGGTGGGACCGTCGCACACTCCCGGGATCGGACCGGTCGAGTGGGGCTCGGACGGGTCGCAGGCGAACGTGATCTGCCAGGCCCCGTCCTGGGACGTCTACCGCGACAACCCCACCGGACCGCGGCCGACCGTCAAGCTGGACGGGATGGCCGTGTTCCGTTGGGCGGCATTCGAGATGGAGAAGGTGGCCAGGGCCGCGCTCGACCGGGCGGGCGTCGCGCCCGAGCAGCTGGACGCCTTCGTCCCGCACCAGGCGAACCTCCGGATCACCGACATCATCGCCAAGCGCCTGGGGCTCTCGCCCGATGCCGCGGTCGCGCGCGACATCGTCGACTCCGGGAACACCTCGGCGGCGTCGGTACCGCTGGCGATGGACACGCTGCTCCGGTCCGGTGAGGCCCCCGCGGGCGGCACGGCGCTGCTGATCGCGTTCGGGGCCGGGCTGTCCTACGCCGCCCAGGTGGTCAGGCTGCCCGCGCATGGCGATTGTCAGGATGACGTCAAGCCGTGACGGGTCGGCGTCAAGGTCGCGTCAGGGGCCGCGTCCACACGCACGAACACGAGTACTCCGGAGGGTGAACCACCACCCCTAGGAGAACCCGGTGACCCTTCTCGACATCTTCCCGTCACTCCGCTCGGCCATGTCCCCGCGGCTCGATCCCGCGGTGTGGCCGATCAACACCCACCACGACGAGCACGGGCGGATCACCGTCGGCGGCGTCGCGCTGGCCGATATCGCCGACCAGTACGGAACTCCGAGCTACGTGATCGACGAATTGGACGTCCGGCATCGCTGCCGCACCTACCGCGAGATCTTCCCGGAGGCCGAGATCGCGTACGCCGGAAAGGCGCTGATGACCCGGGCGCTCGCCTCCTGGGTGAGCCAGGAGGGCCTGGCCCTGGACGTGTGCTCGGCCGGGGAACTGGCCATCGCCCTGTCGGCGGGCGTCGACGCACGCCGGATCATCATGCACGGCAACGCCAAGACCCCCGCCGAACTCACCGCCGCCCTCGACGCGGGCGTCGGCCGCATCGTCATCGACTCGTACACCGAGATCGTGGTCCTCGGCTCGGCACTCGACCACAAGCAGGACGTCCTGGTCCGGGTCACCCCGGACATCGACGTGCACGGGCACCGCGCGGTCCGAACCGGTGTGGCGGACCAGAAGTTCGGGTTCCCCATCGAACACGGCCAGGCGGACGCCGCGATCAAGCGGGTACTCGACCAGCCACACCTGAACCTGATCGGCCTGCACTGCCACCTTGGGTCGCAGATCACCGATGCCGAGCACTTCGGCGCCGCGGTGCACCGGATGATCGCCCAGATGGCGCAGGTGTACCACGATCACGGACTGATCCTGACCGAGCTCGATCTCGGTGGCGGCCATGCGGTCTCGTACGGATTCGACGACGCGCCCCTTGACCTCACCCAGCTCGCCTCGACCATCGAGGACGCGCTCGACGAGGCCTGCGCGCGGCACCGGTTCCCGCGACCGCGGATCACCCTCGAACCGGGCCGTGCCATCGTCGCCAGGTCGGGCGTGACGGTGTACCGGGTCGTGTCGGTCAAGCACATCGAGGGCGGGCGCACCTTCGTCTGCGTCGACGGCGGCATGAGCGACAACCCCCGCGTCTGCCGCTATGCGGCCAGGTACAGCGTCGCCCTCGCCAACCGGCATCCGGTGGGCGCCCAGATTCCGGTCACGGTCGCGGGACGACACTGCGAATCCGGCGACGAGCTGGCCGTCGACGTCTCCCTGGCCGCGGAGGTGCGCCCCGGCGATGTGCTGGCGATCCCCGGCACCGGCGCCTACCACCACGGCCTGGCGTCCAACTACAACTCGGTCGGCAGGCCGCCGATCATCGCGGTGTGCAACGGCTCGGCTCGCGAACTGATCCGTCGTGAGACGATCGACGACCTGCTCCGAAGGGAGTCCTCGCTCTAGCCGCGCGACCGGGTGACGAGGTCGGACACCACTTCGTCGGTTGCCGCGAGGTGCCGGCGGCGGCTGGGCAACAGCAGGGTCGGATGGCCGATGCTCCAGGCCGCACCCGCGCAGACGAACTCCTTGATCCGTGCGGCGGCCCTGCCCGTGATGGCACTGGACTTGGCCCGATCGTCGGGTGTCACGAGCTGGATGATTCCATCGCGGCGCCCGAGGCTGATGCACTGGAAGTTGTAGCCGATCGTGGTCTCGGGAACCGCGCGACCGGTCAAGCGTGCGGCGAGGGCATCGGCGGCCTGCCACGCCATCGGTCCGCCCGAGGCACAGGACATCCGCAGTGGCTTACCGCCCGCGCCTTCGGCGAGCGCGGCGTCGCCGACGGCGTAGACATCGGGGTGCGAGACCGAACACATGCTGGCGTCGACCACGATCCGCCCGGTGTCGGACACCGTCAGCGTGCTGGCGGCCGCGATCGGGTGCACAGCGAAGCCCGCGGTCCACACGGTCAGGTCGGCCGGGATCTCCCTTGCGGCGCCGTCGATCACGGCGCCTGCGGCGACGCGCGTGATATCGATGTGGTCGTTGACCGTGATGCCGAGTCGGCCGAAGGCGCCGCGCAGATGACGCTGGGCCTTCTCGCTCAGCCAGTCACCGACGCCTCCGCGGGCGGCGATCGAGACCGCGAGATCGGGGCGGGTCTCGGCTATCTCGGTGGCGGCTTCGATGCCGGTCAGGCCGCCGCCGACGACCACAACCGGTGCGCCCGAATCCAATTCGCTCAGCCGCGCCCGCAGCCGCAGCGCGGCCTGCTTGCCTGCGACGCTGTGGGCGTGCTCGGCGACACCGGGGACGCCGTGGTCGGCCCCGGTGCTCCCGAGGGCGTAGACGAGGCTGTCGTAGCCGAGGGGGTCGGCGCCCGCGAGATCGACGGTCTTGCGATCGACGTCGACTCCGGTGACCAGCGCGGTCACGACCCGCACGCCGGTGCCGGCGAAGGTGTCACGCAGCGGGCGGGGGCGCAGATCCTGACCGGCCGCGAGCTGGTGCATGCGCACCCGTTCGACGAAGTCGGGGTCGGCATTGACGAGGGTGATCAGGGCGTCGTCGCTGTGCAGTCGCTTGGCGAGACGACCGGCGGCGGTGGCTCCGGCGTACCCGGCTCCGAGGACGACAATGCGGTGCTTCATGGCTCGCTCCTATCGATGTGGACTCACCTCCTGAACCGGATAGGCGCGCGATCCCTGACACGGACGCTGTGTGATGTGGGTCACCAGGCGACATCGAGGGGGCTGTGCGGGCCCTCTGCCTCCCATTGACTCGAGATTCGGCCCAGCTTCTCGGGGTTGACCTGGATGTGGACCGCCGCGATGCCGTCAGGGGTGACGTCGAGGGCGAAAACGGCGAAAACCCGCTCACCGACCTGCGCCAGCACCCCGGGACCGCCGTTGACCACGCAGGCGTAGAACACCGGATCGCCACCGACATAGCGGCGCTTGGCATCGGTCAGACGGAACGCATGGGCCAGGTAGCGCGCGATCTCGAGCGCGCCGAGCACCGGCGTCCTACGGGCCGGGATCCGGCCACCGCCGTCGGCCACACTGACCGCGTCGTCGGCGAGCAGTCGGATCAGCGGGTCGGTGTCGCCGCTGAGGACCGCCGTGAGGAATTCTTCGACGATCCGCTGCGCGGCGGCCGCGTCGACCGTGGTGCGAGAACTCCCGGTGACGTGCTGCTTGGCCCGCCGGTAGATCTGCTGACAGTTCGACTCGCTGAGGTCGAGGATCTCGGCGATCTCGCGGTGGGAGTGACCGAACGCCTCGCGAAGCACGTAGACCACGCGCTCGTTGGGCGAGAGCCGCTCCATGAGCAGGAGCATCGCGAGGGAGACCGACTCGCGCTGCTCGGCGGTGTCGGCCGGACCGAGCATCCGGTCTCCACCCAGCACCGGCTCCGGAAGCCACTGTCCCACATAGGTTTCCCGCCTGGCCCTGGCCGAGGTGAGCTGATTCAGACAGAGATTGGTGAGCACCTTCGTCAGCCACGCCTCGGGCACCTCGATCCGGTCCCGGTCCGCCGCGTGCCAGCGCAGGTAAGCGTCCTGCACCGCGTCCTCGGCATCACCTGCCGACCCGAGCAGCCGGTAGGCGATCGCCTCCAGGCGACCCCGGGAGGCCTCGAACAAATCGGCCTCGTCGGCACTGAGTGTCATCGCCCCATGGTCGGCCATGCGCGCGGGCGATGTCCACCCACAGCCACCGACACGAGCGGTCGGGTACCCATTGGCACGATCCTTACCGCCGAGTAAGTTACCGGGGGGCTGTGGCCGTCGCCGCAGCGGAATACCCCGCGTGAGTGAGGACACCGCCGAGATGCCGAGCGTTACCGGAGCAACCGACCTACTCAAGGGACTCGTCCCCGTCACCAAGGCGGGCATCGTCGGACCGATGGGCCCGAGCAGGCTCGCCGGCGTCGTCTCCGCCTGGTACCAGTGGGACTTCACCGCGGGGGGCCTGCTCGCGGTGGCCGCGCGCCGCGACGGCGACCGGATCGCCGTCATCGACGACCGCGGGCCGATCAGCTACCGGCGCCTCAACGCGGACGCCCGCGCGCTCGCCGGCGCGCTATACGAGCGAGGGCTACGTGAACGCGGGCGGATCGGCATCCTGGCCCGCAACCACCGCGGCTTCCTGATCGCGATGGGCGCGTCCGCCCGGCTCGGCACCGACCTGGTGCTGCTGAACACCGGGGCCTCGACCACCCAGCTCGCAGAAGTGCTCGCGGAACAGAAGATCGACTGGCTGCTGGTCGATTCCGAATTCACCCCGTTGCTGACGGACACGGCCCCCAGCGTCGCGGTCTTCGCCGACGCGGAGCCTGCGGAGCGTCCAAACTGCGCCGACGCGGAGCCTGCGGAGCGTCCAAACTGCGCCGACGCGGAGCCTGCGGAGACTGCGGAAGTTTCCGCAGACGCGGACCGGGTGCGCTTCGAGGACCTGCTCGCGGGCGGGCGGCGGACCACCGCGCCGCTGGCTCGCCGTCCGAGGCGCGGCCGGATCGTCGTCCTCACCTCCGGCACGACGGGCACCCCCAAGGGCGCCAACCGGCCGGAACCGCGCAGCTGGATGCCCGCGTCCGCCCTGCTCTCCCGACTGCCCCTGCGCAGCGCCGAGACCACCGTCGTCGCCTCGCCGATCTTTCACACCTGGGGCCTGGCCGCCGCCCAGGTCGGACTGGCCCTGCGCTCGACGATGGTGCTCGCCCGCCGATTCGACCCAGCCGCCACCGTGACCCAGATCGCCGAGCACCGGGCCACCGCGCTGTGGGTGGTGCCGACGATGTTGCAGCGGATCACCGACCTGCCCGCCGGTGATCGGGACGTCGATCTCTCCACGCTGCGGGTGATCGCGGCCAGCGGCTCGGCGATCCCGACCGGGGTGGTGCACAAGACCTTCGAGGTGTTCGGGTCCGTGCTGTACAACTTCTACGGCTCAACGGAGGTGAGCTGGGCGTCGATCGCGCAGCCGCACGAGCTGCGTGCGCACCCCACCACCGCCGGCCGTCCCCCGCTCGGGACCGTCGTGCGGATCCTCGACGATCGCGGCCACGAGGTGCCGCACGGCACCGTCGGCCGTGTCTTCGTCGGCAACGGAATGCTGTTCGAGGGCTACACCCGCAGCGGGAGCGAGAAGGAGATCAGCGGCGGGCTGATGTCCACCGGCGACCTGGGGCACTTCGACCCGACCGGCCTGCTGTTCCTCGACGGGCGCAGCGACGACATGATCGTCTCGGGCGGCGAGAACGTCTACCCGCGAGAGGTCGAGAACCTGCTCAGCGAGCTGTCCGGGGTGCTGGAGAACGCCGTCGTCGGCATCGACGATCCGGAGTTCGGCGCGCGGCTGGCCGCCTACGTGGTGCGCACCGACGACCCCGACGGCGCGGGCCTGACGGAGGATGGGATCAAGTCGCACGTGAAGGCGCACCTCGCCCGGCACTGCGTCCCTCGCGAGGTCGCGTTCCTCGACGAACTCCCCCGCAATCCGGCGGGCAAGGTGGTTCCCCGCCTGCTCCCGAAGGCCTAGGCGGCTCCGCCGCCTGTGCGCGGTTGACGAGTCCAGGGACTCGTCAACCGCGCACAGGTGCGTCAGCGCTTGCGGCGGCGGCCGGTGCCGAAGATCGAGCGCGAGATCTCGCGTCCGGCGACGGTGGCTGCCGACCGCAGGAAGCTCTTGACCGCGCTGTTCTCCATGATCCGCTCCACGGCGCTCGGCTCGTCCGGCGGCGGGGGCGGCAGGTCCGGCAGATCCGGCAGGGCGGGCGGCAGGTCGATGCCGTCCGCGTTCGGCGCCCCGGACACGCTGGCCGTCAGCTTCTCGTAGGCCGATTCCCGGTCGATGGTCTGGCCGTACTTCGCGTGCAGCGGGCTGGCCGCGGCCGCCGCCCTGATCGCCGGCTCACCGATGGTGTCCATCAGCGACCGCGGCGGCGGGATCTTCGCCCACGCCACCGGCGTCGGCGCGCCCTTCTCGGACAGCACGGTCACCACCGCCTCACCGATGCCGAGCGAGGTCAGCGCCTTCTCCAGGTCGTAATGCTCCGTCTTCGGGTAGGTGCGAACCGTCTTGTTCAGCGCCTTCTGATCGTCCGGGGTGAACGCACGCAGGGCGTGCTGGATCCGGGCACCGAGCTGTGAGAGCACGTTGTTGGGAACGTCCGTTGGCAGCTGGGTGCAGAAGAACACACCGACGCCCTTCGAGCGGATCAGCTTGACGGTCTGCTCCACCTGCTGCAGGAACGCCTTCGACGCGTCCGTGAACAGCAGGTGCGCCTCGTCGAAGATGAAGACCAGCTTCGGCTTGTCCACGTCGCCGACCTCGGGCAGCGTCTGGAACAGATCGGCGAGCACCCACATCAGGAAGGTGGAGAACATCACCGGGCGGGCCGCCTGCGCGCCCAGCTCGAACAGCGTGATGATGCCCTTGCCGTCCGGCCCGACCCGCAGCAGATCCTCGGTCTCCAGCTCCGGCTCGCCGAAGAAGGTGTCGCCGCCGCCCGCCTCCAGGTTGACCAGCGCGCGCAGGATCACGCCCGCGGTGGCCGAGGAGACACCGCCGATGCCCTTGAGGTCGGCCTTGCCCTCGTCGGAGGTCAGGTGCGCGATGACCGAGCGCAGGTCCTTGAGGTCGAGCAGCGCGAGGCCCTGGGTGTCCGCCCAGTGGAAGATCAACCCGAGCGTGGACTCCTGGGTTTCGTTGAGCCCCAACACCTTGCTCAGCAGGATCGGCCCGAAGCTGGTGATGCTCGCGCGCACCGGGATGCCGATGCCCTCGGTGCCGAGCGAGAGGAACTCGACAGGGAACCCCGTCGGTACCCAGTCGGTGATGCCGGTCGAGACGGCCCGCGCGACCATCTTCTCGCTCGACTCGCCTGGCGCGGAGAGCCCGGATACGTCGCCCTTGACGTCGGCCATCACCACGGGCACGCCGGCGGCCGAGAGCTGCTCGCAGATGCCCTGCAACGTCTTCGTCTTGCCGGTGCCGGTCGCGCCCGCGACCAGTCCGTGGCGGTTGATCGTGGCGAGCGGGATCCGTACGCGCGCAGCGGGATCCACGACACCGTCGACGATCACCGTGCCCAGCTCCAGCGCCGCGCCCTCGAACGCGTAGCCCGCGGCGATCTCCTGCGCGGCCGGGCTCGGAGCGGCGGCGGTCTCGACCGGGGCGGGGACGGCCTCGGCGGGAGCCGCTGCGGCGGGAGCCGCTGCGGCGGGCGTGGCTTCGGCCGCAGCAGCGGTGGCGGGAGCGGCGTCGACCGGGGCAGGCTTGGCCGGGGTCTTCGCCGCCTGGACCCGCGCTGCCTCCGCTGCGGCCTGCTCCGCGGCCTCTGCCGCCGCGAGCGCCTCCGCGGCCACGCGGGCGGCCTCTTCGGCAGCGGCCTTGGCGGCCTTGGCCTTCTCCTCGAGCGATACCGAGTCCACCTGTGGAGCGGATTCACCGGATGAGGTTGGATCCACCGTCATTCATGCCCTCCTCGGAGCGACAACGTCTGCGAATGTGTCCGCCGCCGCCCAGCCGACCGGGCCCGCGAAGCGACCAGTTGACCTTAACCCGGTCTTCGGCTGACTACTGTGTTCCTGGTGCAGGACAAACTTGTGTGGATCGATTGCGAAATGACCGGACTGCGGCTCGGCACCGACAAGCTGATCGAGGTGGCCGCGCTGGTCACCGACAGCGATCTGAATGTGCTCGGAGAAGGCGTGGACATCGTCATCCACGCCGACGACGCCGCGCTGGCCGACATGCCCGACGTCGTCAAGAGGATGCACGAGCGCTCCGGACTGACCGAGGAGGTGCGCCGGTCGACGGTGACGCTCGAGGAGGCCGAGCAGCAGGTGCTCGCCTACATCCGCGAGCACATCCCCGCCGCGGGCACCGCCCCCCTGGCGGGCAACTCGATCGCCACCGACCGCGGCTTCCTCGCCAGGGACATGCCCGCACTCGACGAATACCTGCACTACCGGATGATCGACGTCAGCTCGATCAAGGAGCTGTGCCGCCGCTGGTATCCCCGGATCTACTTCGGCCAGCCGGAGAAGGGGCTCGCGCACCGGGCGCTGGCGGACATCCAGGAATCCATCCGCGAACTCAAGTACTACCGACGGACCGCATTCGTCGCGGAGCCCGGTCCCACCACCGACGACATCGCCGCGGTCGTCGAGGATCTGGTCGCCGAATAGATATCGATTGGCATTCCGGCGACGAGTCAGGCTAATATCGTGCACGCCGATACGGAGCAGCCCGCGAGGGTGAAACCATGCCGGCAATGGTGACTGTAGTTCAGTTGGTAGAGCACCAGGTTGTGATCCTGGCTGTCGCGGGTTCGAGTCCCGTCAGTCACCCGAAGAGAAAGCCCCCCCGACTCCGGTCGGGGGGGCTTTCTCCGTTTCCGGGGCAGGCAACGGCCCCTGCGACCCGGCACACCGGTCCGTACAACGCGAAGGGCCCCGCACCCTGTTGTGGGTGCGGGGCCCTCGCTACGGCCGCGAGATCAGGCGTTGCCGGCCTTCCAGGTCGCCCACGGGATGTTCCAGTCACCGAGTCCGTCGGTGCCGGACAGCGTGCCGCCCACCGTGTTCTTCACGATCGTCAGGTCGCCGCGCTTGGTGTTCTCGAACACCCACCGCGCGTTGGCCGGGCTCAGGTTCAGGCAGCCGTGGCTGACGTTGGCCGAGCCCTGGTCCCCCACCGACCACGGCGCGGAGTGGAAGAAGATGCCGCTGTAGGACATTCGGGTCGCGTAGTCCACGGGGGTCTTGTAGCCCTGCGGGGAGTTCACCGGGACGCCGTACGTGGACGAGTCCATGATCAGGTGCTCGAAACGGTCGCCGATGATGTAGACACCGTTGTCGGTGGGCGAGCTGTCCTTGCCCATCGACGTCGGCATCGTCATGACCACCTGGCCGTTGCGCTCGAACGTGACCTGCTTGGTGTTGTCGTCGGCGTACGCGATCATCGAGTCGCCGATCCGGAACTCACGGTGCTCGTTCGCCTGGCCGAACAGGGTGCCGCCGAGGTTGCGGCCGAAGACGTTGACGTCCACCGTCACCGCGGTGCCAGGGGCCCAGTAGTTCTCGGGACGCCAGCGCACCTCGCGGTCGTTGACCCAGTAGAAGGCGCCAGGCACCGGCGGGTTGGTGACGACGGTGATGGCGTCCTGCGCGGCCTGGCGGTCGGGGATCGACTCGTCGAACTGCACCGCGACGGGCTGGCCGATCCCGACGACGTCCCCGTCCCCCGGCATCACATACGGCTTGGTGAGGTTGCCGGGCGAGCTGGTGGTGAAGCTCGACACCGTCGTGCTCGCACCGCCAAGCCCGAAGGCGTCGGCCTCCAGACGGTATTCGCCGTTGTACTTGAGCGGCTGCGTGTTCACCCAGGACTGACCGTCCGGGGCGATGGCGCCTGCCACGGGGTCGCCGGACGCGTCGAGCAGCGTCACCTTCGACAGCTTGCCGTCCGCGACCCGGACCGCGACGGGGTCGCCGGGCGAGTGCCCGACCGCGCCGTCCGCCACGACCGACGTCACCTTCGGCTTGATCAACTCGAACACCGGGTTCAGGTCGATGGCCGCCTGTGCGGGCGCCGCCTCGGCATCCTCACCGAACTGCACCGTGCACCCTGTCGCCACGAGCATCGCCGCCGCCGCGAGAGCCACCGCACTCAGCGTTCCCCGTATGGTCGCCACCCTGATCCCCACCCTCATGTACTCGAAGCCACTACACACACCATCCACAACCGGCCGCCACAGGGCGCACACCGGACGCGCAGAGCTGTGAACTGCCATGATGCCAGGCTCGGCGCCATGCCAGCCAACAGCGTCCCGGCCGACCCAATAACGTTCACATTCCAATCGCCGCCCGGGCCGCGAGCGTTACCCCGTACAGGCCCCTGACCAGCCCGTCGAGTGCCGATGGGGGGCTGATTTGCATTCGCTCGGATCGCTCGTCTAATGTTCTCCACGTCGCAGAGAGCGGGGCGCGAGTCCCGAGCGAGTGACAATGCGCCTATAGCTCAGTTGGTAGAGCAAGTGACTCTTAATCACTGGGTCCGGGGTTCGAGTCCCTGTGGGCGCACACGAGAAGGCCCCGACCGTCACGGTCGGGGCCTTCTTTGTCGTTGCAGAGTTCGACATCGTTGCGTGGGAGGGCCGCACGGGGCTCGGTCCTCAGTTCGCGAAGTGCCGTCCCAACTTTCGGTGCCGGTGCGCGAAGAACCGGCCGATCACCCGCTCCAGCAGCCCGGGCAGCCCGGGGACGGCTGCGATCGGACCCCGCGGCTCGAAACGCACCCGGTCGTGCACGAGGGTCCGTCGCGCGCCGTCGGCGGTCAGGGTCCGCTCGTGCTCCCATGTCCGCATCGAGGCCATCGTCGAGCGCTCGAGGAACCGGTGGCCCGGCTCCAGTTCGGCGAGCATCAGGTCGTCATGGTCGAACGGGACGATGCCGAACAGGTACAGCCGGCATCGTCCGACCTTGCGGCCGACCTCCACGGTGTCCACCGTCAGCCCCCGCGCGCCCCTGGGCATCGCCATCCGCAGCAGCGGCATCATCTCGTCGTTGATGCCCCGCGGGGTGACGATCCGCGCCCAGACGGCCTCGCGCGGCGCCTCGACGACCGAGGTCCGCTCGAAGGTGCGGAATCGGGTGGACACCGCGTCGATCAGCGGAAGATCTTGCGCAGCACCAGTACCGCGACCAAGGCGCCCGCGCCGATCAGGGCGAACTTGACCGGCGGCTCGTTGACCTTGGCGACCAGGCCGGCCTTGGCGTTCTCGACCAGTCGCTTCGGGTTGGTGCGGACGCTCAGTTCGTCGAGCGTGCTGGCGAGCTGGTTGCGCGCCTGCTCGATGTCGCGCTCGATGCTCTCGGTGTCCCTGGGCACGTGGATCCCACTTTCTCTCATCGTCGATCTTGCTTGGTCATGACCGTACCGGTGCGGCGCGCGTGGGCGCAGGGAGGAACCGCCGAGGTCCGGTGTCACGGCCGGGGGTGCCAGTAACCTGGTCGGCGTGACCGAGAACATCAGACTCGCCGCCGGGGACACCGCGCCCGGCTTCACCCTGCCCGACGCCGACGGCAAGGAGGTCTCGCTCGCCGACTACCGCGGACGCAAGGTGATCGTGTACTTCTACCCGGCGGCCAGCACCCCGGGCTGCACCAAGCAGGCCTGCGACTTCCGCGACAACCTGGCCGAGCTGAACGGCGCTGGCCTGGACGTCGTCGGCATCTCCCCCGACAAGCCCGCGAAGCTGGCCAAGTTCCGCGACAACGAGGAGCTCACCTTCCCGTTGCTGTCGGATCCGGAGCGCGAGACGCTCAAGGCCTGGGGCGCGTTCGGCGAGAAGACCATGTACGGCAAGACCGTGCAGGGCGTGATCCGCTCCACCTTCCTGGTCGACGAGCAGGGCAAGATCGAGGTGGCCCAGTACAACGTCCGGGCCACCGGTCACGTCGCCAAGCTGCGCCGCGACCTGTCCGTCTGAGCCCGACCCCGCAGTCAGCGGGTAGCGGCGAACCGTCCGAGGAACAGCGCCTCCGCGACCGCGAGGTTCTCGATCTCGGACGGGTCGACGCTCTCGTTGGGGGCATGGATGAGGCAGCGCGGCTCCTCGACCCCGAGCATCACGATCTCCGCACCGGGGACCATGGTCGCGAAGACGTTGCAGAGCGGGATGGAGCCGCCCTGCCCCACCGTGCCGAGCGGCTTCCCGAAGGCCTCGGCCATGGCGTCGGCGAGGGCCGCGTAGCCGGGCCCGTCCGTTTTGGCGCGGAACGGCGATCCGATCTGCTCCGGTTCGACCGTCACCCGCGCGCCCCACGGCGCGGCGGCCTCCAGGTGTGCGATCAGCGCGTCCTGCGCCTTCTGCGGGTCCATCCCGGGCGGCACCCGCAGGTTCAGTCGCGCCGACGCCCTCGGCTGGATCGCGGCGGCCGACCCCACGACCGGCGGGCAGTCCATCCCGAGGATCGTCAGCGCGGGCCTGGCCCACACCGAATCCGCGACCGAACCCGATCCGGGCAGGCCGACCCCGTCGAGCACCCCGGCGTCGGTGCGGAACTGCGCCTCGGCGTATTCGGCACCGTCCCACCGCTGCCCGGAGTCCAGACCCTCGACCACGGTGTTGCCGTCCTCGTCGCGGAGCGTCGCCAGCATCTGCACCAGCGCGGCGAGGGCGTCGGGCGCGGGCCCGCCGAACATCCCGGAGTGCACCTCCCCTGCCATCGTCTCGACGTACACGACGACATTCGCCATCCCACGCAGGGTGATCGTCGCCGTCGGCTCGCCGACCTCGGCGTTGCCGGTGTCCACCACCAGGATCATGTCGGCCTCGAACAGTTCGGGGCGCTGTTGCACCAGCTCCTCGAGGCCACCGGTACCCATCTCCTCGGAGCCCTCGGCCACCACCCGGATGCCGACGGGGAAAGGCGTGCCGAGCGCGCGCAATGCGAGCAGGTGCATCACGATGTTGCCCTTGCAGTCCGCCGCACCGCGCCCATACCAGCGGCCGTCGCGTTCGGTGAGCTCGAATGGCGGGGTGTGCCACAGCTTCTCGTTGCCCGGCGGCTGAACGTCGTAGTGGCAGTAGAGGAGAACCGTCGGCGCGCCCTCGGGCCCCGGCTGGTGCCCGACGACGGCGTTCGAGCCGTCCGGGGTCTCGATCAGCTCGACGTGGCCGATTCCGGCCGCAACGAAGGCGTCCCGCACCCAGTTCGCCGCGTCCGTGCACCCCTGCGGCGGGAACTGACGGGGATCGGCCACCGACTTGAAGCCCACCAGCGTGGCGAGCTCCGTGCGCGCCGTGGGCATCAAGTCCCTTACCTTGGAGCGAATCTCGTCTGGCATTGCCACCTCCTTGGCTGTCACCGACGGCTGCCGCTCAGCTGCCGTCGACAAGTTTCAGATCGTTCAGGGTTTCCTCGAACTCGGCCGACTGGTCCGGGCAGTAGACCTCGATCACCAACCGCGCCCCATCCACCGCATCGTGGGTCGCGAGAATGGGGCGCTGGCCGGGGCCGGCTGCGCCGCTGACGAGTTGCTGATTGAGCACACCGGTCCTGAGCGCGTTGCCCGGGTCGGTGCACGCGGCACCGCCGTCCGATCCGAGCACCCGCGCGGTCGCCTCGACGTCGAGAGCGCCGAGGCCCGCCGCCTCGAACTGCGCCGCGAGCTCGGTGGCCTTGGCATCCGCCTCGTCGGAGCGTTTGTTCTCGTTGAAGGTGACCAGACCCCAGGCCGCCAGCCCGACGAACACCGCGAAGGCCGCCAGATAGAGGATCCAGTGCGTGTTCTCCGGCCGCTTGTGCAGATCGTCGACGGCGGCCACGTTGACCTCGCCCTTCTCCGGTGTGGTCATCACGCCTCCTCCGCCAGCGGGTCAGCCGAAATATCCTGCTTCCAAGACGGTTTGCGCATGGCCAGGATCAGGAGCGGGACCCCGATCCCGACGATCCCGAACCCGCCACCGACGATGAGGATGTAGACGAAGACGCTGCCGCCTCCGAACTGTGAGGGCGGCACGAACCCGATGCAGAACGCCGCGAGGCTCGAGATGATGCCGACCCAGCAGAGCAGGAACAGCGCGGGCGCGCGGTAGCCCCGCGGCTGGTCCGGCCGGTTCTTCCGCAGCCGCATCGCCGCGACGAACATCAGCACGTACACCACGAGATAGACCTGGGTGGTGATCACCGACAGGATCCAGTAGGCGCTGGAGACCTCCGGGATGAAGGCGTACAACAGCGCGATGAGGGTGGTCACCACGCCCTGTGCGACCAGGATGTTCTGCTGGACCCCGTGCTTGTTCAACCGCTGCAGGATCGGTGGCAGGAACCCGTCCTGCCTGCCGATCATCAGCAGCCCCTTGGAAGGCCCGGCCAGCCAGGTCAGCATGCCGCCCAGCGACGCGGCGATCAGCATCAATGCCAGAATCGGTGTCGCCCATCCGAATCCGAAGTGCGCGAAGAAGATGTCGAAGGCCTGCATCACGCCCGCGGTGAGCGAGAGCTTCTCGGCGGGCACCACCCAGCTGATCGCGATGGCGGGCAGGATGAAGATGGCGAGCACCAGGCCCATCGCGACGAACATCGCGCGCGGGAACTCCTTGGCCGGCTTGCGCAGGCTGGAGACGTGGACGGCGTTCATCTCCATCCCCGAGTACGACAGGAAGTTGTTGACGATGAGCACCAGGCTCGCGATCCCGGTCCACGCGGGAAGCAGCGCGCTGAACTCCATCGGCGCCGCGGAGGGGTTGCCCTGCCCGAGGAACACCACGCCCATGACGATCAGCAGCACGCCCGGGATCAGGGTGCCGAGAACGAGTCCGGCGCTGGAGAGTCCGGCCACGGCCTTCATCCCTCGCGAGGAGACGAAGACCCCGGTCCAGAACAGGGTGACGATGATGATCGCGGTGTAGAGCCCGTTCGAGGCCAACGCCGGATTGATCACGTAGGCGAAGGTGCTGGCCACGTAGGCCAACAACGTCGGGTAGTAGAAGATCGTCATCGCGAACTGGCACCAGACGGCGAGGAAGCCCGCCTTGTCGGAGATGCCCTCGCCCACCCAGCGGTAGACCCCTCCAGACCAGCCCGACGCGAGCTCGGCCGCCACCAGCGAGGTCGGCAGCAGGAACACGATCGCCGGGACGATGTAGAGGAACACGCACGCGAGGCCGTAAATCGCCATCGACGGCGCGGAGCGCAGGCTGGCGACCGAGCTCGTGGTCATCATCGCCAGCGCGATCCAGGTGATGTACTGCTGCCGGGGGGCGACGGGGAGTCGCCTCGGCGTCGCGGCGCCGTCCGGCGGACCCTCTGTGTCAACGCTCATCGGTTCCCACCAATCGACGTCGGACCGGGTCACCGACGCGACCGCGGGCTTCCCCTTGCACTATTCCCCCGGCGCAACGGATTTGCAGCGGATCACGCGCTTCCCTGGCGCGAATTCACCCGGTTCGGATGAGGGGTGCGCGCCCGCAAACGACGGCGGAGCACCGGCCCCTCAGCGGTGCGCGTCGACCAACTTCTCGATGCCGTCGAGCAGCAGGTCGAGGGCGAACCGGAAATCCGCGTCCGCCCACCCGAGGTCCTCGTCCTGGGGATCGTCCTCGAACGCGCCTTCCGACACCGCCCGGAGCAGGTGCGGAAACCGGTCCGGGTCGAGCAGCGCGGGCAGGATCGAGGCGTACTCGCCGTCCTCGGCTGCGGCTGCGGCCGCGATGTCGCTGGAGAACCGGGCCCGGCCGACGACGTAGAGCGAGGTGTTCAGCACCACCTTCACCCTGAGCGCCTCCGGGAGCGGGGTCTCGCTCAGGCGCGCCAAACCCGCGTCGAGCCACAGCATGTTGTTCGGGCCGGTCGGCGGCGCGACGATCGGCAGCTGCAACCACCACGGGTGCCGCAGCACGCCCTCGCGCTCGGCGATCGCCCACTGTTGCAGGCCTTCCCGCCACCCCAGCCCCTTCGCGAACTCGGGCGGCGGACCGAGGGCCCGATCCGAGATCAGCTCGATCAGCTCGTCCTTGCTCTCGACATAGCGATACAGCGACATGGTGGTGAACCCGAGCGCCTTGGCGACCCGGCTCATGGACAGCGCGGCCACCCCCTCTCTGTCCGCGAGTTCGATTGCCGCATCGAGTATCTGCTCGAGGCTCAGTCCGCGGCGCGGTCCCCGACTCCCCGGTTCGGCCAGCCCCCACGCGAGCTTGATCTTCCGCGGAAGCTCCGGGCCGCCACTGGTTTCCATCCGCGCTGTGCTCCTGTCCTCGAACTCTTGCGCCCATCCTAAAACTGTGTATGGTCTACACAACGGTATACGACATACACAGTTTTACGAAGGGCGGATCCCATGACCAGACCCGAATCCACCGGCGCGATCTCCGTCGCCGGGCTCACCAAGTCCTACGGCGACCACACCGTGCTCGACGGACTCGACCTGTTCGTGCCCGAGGGCGGGGTGTTCGCCCTGCTCGGCGCCAACGGCGCGGGCAAGACCACCACCGTCCGGATCCTGTCCACCCTGCTGCCCTTCGACTCCGGCACCGTGAGGGTGGCAGGGCACGACCTGCCCCGATCGGCCCAGGAGGTGCGGCGCAGCATCAGCGTCACGGGTCAGTACGCGGCGGTCGACAAGCTGCTCACGGGCCGGGAGAACCTCGCGCTCATGGCCGAGCTCCATCACCTCGGCAGGCGCGAATCGCGGCGCCGCGCCGCCGAACTCCTGGACCGCTTCTCGCTCACGGACGCGGCGGACCGGCGGTCCGAGACCTACTCGGGCGGCATGCGACGGCGCCTCGACCTGGCGATGAGCCTGGTGGCGAACCCGAAGGTGGTGTTCCTCGACGAGCCGACGACCGGACTGGACCCGCGTAGCCGCCGCGACATGTGGATCGTCATCCGCGAACTGGTCGCGAGCGGAGTGACCATCTTCCTCACCACCCAGTACCTCGACGAGGCCGACGAGCTCGCCGACCGGATCGCCGTCATCGACGGGGGCCGGATCGTGGCCGAGGGCACCGCCGACGAGCTCAAGCGGCTCGTCCATGGCGGCCACATGGAGCTGCAGTTCACCGATCCCGCCCAGTTGGACCGGGCCGCGGGCGCGTTGCCCGGGTCCGTCACGCGCCCCGAGACCCTCACCGTCGAGGTGCCAACCGACGGCAGCATCGCGTCACTGCGGGCCCTGCTCGACCGCATCGACGACGACATCTCGGTCGAGAAGTTCGCCCTGCACACGCCCGACCTCGACGACGTCTTCTTCGCCCTCACCGGCTCGCCCCGCGACGCCGACGCCCCGACCACGAAAGCAGCAGCCCGATGAGCACCCAGACCCTGCCCCGCACCGCCGTCGCCGCCGACTCGCTTGCGATGCTGCGCCGAAGCCTCAAACACCTGCTGCGCAGCCCGGACTCGATGATCATGGCGGTCGCGCTGCCGATCATGCTGATGCTGCTGTTCGTGTACGTCTTCGGTGGCGCGATCGACACCGGCACCGCGTACATCAACTACGTGGTGCCCGGAATCATCCTGCTGTGCGCCGCCTTCGGCGCCTCGACGACCGCGGTCGGGGTCTCGTCCGACATGACCGAGGGCATCATCGACCGGTTCCGGACGCTGCCCATCGCCCAGTCCTCGTTTCTGACCGGGCACGTGCTCGCCAGCGTGGTTCGCAACCTGCTCACCACGGCGATCGTCTTCGCGGTCGCCCTGCTGATGGGCTTCCGCCCGACCAGCGACCCGATGAAGTGGCTCGGCGCGATCGGGATGATCGCGGCCTTCGTCTTCGCCCTGTCGTACCTGTCGACGGCCCTCGGCCTGCTGGCGAAGAACCCGGAGGCGGCGGGCGGGTTCACCTTCGTCATCATGTTCCTGCCATACGTCAGCAGTGCCTTCGTGCCGGCCGAGACGATGCCGACCTGGCTGCGGTGGTTCGCCGAGAACCAGCCGATCACCCCGATCATCGAGACGGTCCGCGGCCTGTTGATGGGTACCCCGATCGGCAACAGCGCCTGGCTCGCGGTGGCCTGGTGCGCGGCGATCGCGGCGGTGGGATTCGTCTGGGCGAACGTCCTGTACCGCAACCGCGTCACCCGGTAGCTCCCCAGGTATCCGGTACCCCGGGAAACACCCAGAACCCGGGGTTCATCGGATCCGGCGACAAAGACGGATAACCTGGACAAGTGGAGTCCATGACCAGCAGCCGAACCTCGCGCCGCGCGGACCCGGCCCTGGAGGCTGGTGCCGACCCAGCCGCGCTGGAGGAACTGCTCCCCCGCAAGCGGCCGACCCAGGAGCGCAGCCGACGCAAGTTCGACGCCCTGCTCGCCTCGTCGCGGGACCTGCTCACCGATGTCGGGTTCGAGTCGTTCACCTGCGAGGAGGTGGCGTCGCGGGCCGATGTCCCCATCGGCACGCTGTACCAGTTCTTCGCCAACAAGTACGTGATCGTCTGCGAACTGAACCGGCAGGACTTCACGTCGGTGCGCGACGAACTCGAGCAGTTCAACGGCGAGGTGCCCTCACTCGACTGGCTGCGTTTCCTGAACAATTTCGTCGATCACCTGGCGAAGCTGTGGACCTCGGACCCGTCGCGGCGCGAGGTGTGGCTGGCGATGCAGTCCACCCCGTCGACGCGGGCCACCGGAAAGATCCAGGAGCGCCAGCTCGCCGAGCAGATCTCCCGGATGCTCGCCCCACTGACCCCGCGCACCGAACGCGACCGCCGCACGATGATGGCCGAGGTCCTCGTCCACGTCGTGTACTCGATGCTCAACTTCTCGGTCCAGGACGGGCAGAGCCACGCCGACGCCGTCGACGAGCTGAAGCGGCTGATGGCCGCGTACCTGCTCGTCGCCGAGAAGGAATCACGCTCCACCTGAGCGGGCGGTCACGAACCGGCGCGGTCGGCGTTCGCCACGATCGCGTCGTGCACGTACCACGCGAACCCCGGTGCGATCTCGTCCCACTGCGCGACGGTCGCCGGGTCGGACACGTAGTGCGCGGCCACCTTTCGGTGCTGCCGATGGCTGCAGGGGAAGAACCAGCGCGCCAGGTGCATCCGGTGATCCTCGGCGGCCCGCATCGCGGCCTCGCCGTCGGCCGGCTCGCCCGCGGCCAGCGCCGCCGCGAAGGCCGCGATGTCGGCGTCGGCCTCCGCCTTGATCGCCGACCAGTCCTCCTTCGTGTAGGCCGCCGCGTGGGCGTCGACCCCCCACTGCTCCTCGACCTCCGCGAGGGCATCGCCGAATCGGTCGGTGTCGAAGATCTCGAGCTGCTCGGCGGCCGTCAGCGCGATGCCCGAGCCACGCGCCCGCAGTTCGTGTTCGACGGCGTCGAGCAGGCCGTCGATGCGGGCCCGGCGCTCGCGCAGCAGCCGGTGCTGCCTGCGCAGGTGCGAGTCCGGGCGCACCGCGGGATCGGCCAGGATCTCCGCGATCTCCTCGAGGCCGAACTCGAGCTCCCGGTAGAACAGGATCTGCCGCAGCCGCGCGACATCGGCGCCTGAGTACCGCCGGTGGTTGGCGGTGCTGCGCGCGTGCGGCGTCAGCAGCCCGATGGCGTCGTAGTGGTGCAGGGTCCGCACCGAGACGCCGGACAGCCGCGCGAGCTCCCCGACCGTGTACCCGTCGTCCATCACCCGATCATCCGCTTACGTCACCCGGTCCGGCGGCGGCGCGCGGCGTGCGCGTGGGCCCGGTCGAACAGGTCCTCCACCAGCGGGAGGCTCGCCCGCGTGGGACACACGATCGACACCCAGGACTGTGCGGCGTACGTCGGGTGCGGCAGCAGCCGGTCGCCGACGGTGAAGTCGATCCCGTCCGCGTGCGCGGCGTGCACGGCCGGCGGGTAGCCGAGCAGCTCCTCGAACCCGGCCCGACCGACGCCGAAGTTGACGCGGAAGGCACCGTCACGATCCAGCGCCGAGTAGGTGTCCCAGCCGGGCACGTCCTGGGTGACGATCGTCGCGAAAGGGAACTTCCGGTCCGGGTCGAGGTGGGCGAACGAGTCACCCCAGGAGGCTTCGGGCGCCCCGCTCGGCTCGTCGGCGGTCACCACGACCACCCCCGGCAACCGCGTCGCCGCGTCGATCACGTCCTGCTCCGTCAACATCTCGACGTTCTCGTCTGCGCTCATGCCGCCACGCTAGGACCTCACGCCGCGTCAGGTGCAAGGCCGCCGAACAGGGACGAGGCCGGCCCGCGGATCGCTCCGCGGGTCGGCCTCGTCAATCCGTCGTCCGTTCGCCTAGTCGGCGACCGGCACCACCAGGTCGGGTTCCTCGATGACGACCATGGCGCCCGCCATGTCGCCGTCGTGTGTCAGCGACAGGTGGATGATGGCGCCGGGCAGGAACTCCGCGGCCTCGTCGTGCAGCTTGATGCTCGGCCGGCCCCACGCGTCGTTGACCACCTCGATCTGCGCGTAGGCGTTGTCACCCACTGACGGCGGACGGGCGAACCGGGACGACGCCCAGGCCTTGATCACCGCCTCCTTCGCCGCCCAGCGCACCGCGTAGTGGCGGGCCGGGTCGGGGCTCTTGGACTCCGCGTAGCGGCGCTCCCCCGGCCGGAAGCTGGACAGCATGGCAGTTCCCGGACGGTTCATCTGCTCCGCGAACTCGGTGACGGTGACCAGGTCGTATCCGATTCCCAGGATGGCCATCACTTGCACCCCGGCAATCCGGATCGGTAGACATCGTCGGCGCCGAGCCGGGCCTGCTCGTGCAGCAGCATGTCCGCCTCGAGCTGACGAGCCGCCTTCGCGGGCACCGCATCCCCGCCGAAGCGACGGTCCGCGGGCCGCTCGTACAGGTCCGCTCCCCCGCACATCGCCGACGCGAGTCGACGCTGCCCGGCGATCGTGCGCTCCTGAGCCTTCGCCAGGTAGTCCGCACGCGCGGCCGCCGGGATCGACTCGACGAACGCCTGCGGGTGCACCACCGCGATCAGGCCGGACACGTGACCGAAGCCGAGGCTGGTCAGCAGGCCCGCCCGGAGCGGGAGCCGCTCGCCGAAGCGAAGCGGTTCGCGCGGCCAGACCAGGTGCGAGAACTCGGCCATCTTGTCGTCCACGCAGTCCAGGCTGCGGTTCGGCGGAATGACGCCCTGGGCCAGCACCTGGCACAGGCCGATCAGCTGGAACGCCGCGGCGCCGCCCTTCGCGTGCCCGGTCAGGCTCTTCTGCGAGACCACGAACAGGGGGGCTCCCGCGCTGCGACCCAGCGCCGCCCCGAGCCGCTCGTGCAGCTCGGCCTCGTTCGGATCGTTTGCGGCCGTGGAGGTGTCGTGCTTGGACACCACGGAGATGTCGTCCGCGGTGACACCGAGCGCGTTGAGCGAGAGCGCCAGCTGCGAGTCCTGGCCGCCGCGTCCGGCACCGAGCGCGCCGATTCCGGGGGCCGGGATCGACGTGTGCACGCCGTCGGCGAACGAACCGGCCCACGCGACCACGCCGAGCACCGGCAAGCCCATCTCCAGCGCCAGGTCGCCCCGCGCCAGCAGGATGGTGCCGCCGCCCGCGGACTCGACGAAGCCGCCGCGACGACGGTCGTTGGCGCGGGAGAACCGACGCTCGTCGATCCCCTTCGCCAGCATGTCCTCGGACTTCGCCGTCGCGGACATGTCGCCGAAGCCGACGATGCCCTCGATGCCGAGGTCGTCGAATCCGCCCGCGACCACCAGCTGCGCCTTCCCGAGCCGGATCTTGTCGACGCCCTCCTCGACGGACACCGCCGCCGTTGCGCAGGCCGCGACCGGGTGCACCATCGCGCCGTAGCCGCCGACGTAGGACTGGACGACGTGCGCCGCGATGACGTTCGGCAGGGCCTCCTGCAGGATGTCGTTCGCGCGGGACTCGCCGAGCAAGGTGTCGATGTAGAGCGAGCGCATGGACGTCATGCCGCCCATGCCGGTGCCCTGCGTGTTCGCCACCGAGGAGGGGTGCACCCAGCGCAGCAGCTCCGACGGGGTGAAGCCCCCGGTGAGGAACGCGTCCACCGTGGTGACCAGGTTCCACAGGCCGACCCGGTCCACCGATCCGGCCATGTCCGCGGGGATGCCCCACTTGGTGACGTCGAATCCGGTCGGGATCTGCCCGCCCACCGTGCGGGTGAGCTTCGCCTTGCGCGGTACCCGGATCTCGGTGCCTGCCCGGCGGGTGACCTGCCAGTCGCCGCTGTCGGGCACGGCCGCCGCGACGGTGTGCTCGGGGTCGGACTCGACGAAGGCCTTGGCCTCCGCCTCGCTGCCGACCACGAAGGTCAGGTCGTTGTCCAGGAACACCGACGTCAGCAGCGGCGCGGTGTTGTCGACCATGGCGCCCTCGTCGACGTAGGTGCGGATGCCGCACCGCTCGACGACCGCGTCGTGGTAGCGCTCGGCGATCTCCGCCTCCGGCACGAGTTCACCGGTCTCGGTGTCGTACCAGCCCGCGACCGGGTCGTTCTCCCAGGTGACCAGACCGGTGTTCCATGCCAGCTCGAGAACGCCTGCCGCCGAGAGCTGCTCGTCGACCTCCATCTCGAAGCGGGTACGGGACGAGCCGTAGGGTCCGAGCTCACCGGCACCGACGATGACCACCAGGTCGGACGGGTCTACGTCCAACTCGGGCCACGACGGCGCGGCAGGGGCGTCCCCGATCCGCGGCGGCGCGGGCAGCGCGTCGACGGTGTCGGCCGTGTCCTCCTCGGGCTCCTCGGCCGCCGCCTTCTCGGCGTCGGCTGCCTCGCGGGCAAGGGCCACCAGGTCGAGGTCGACCTCCGCCAGGCCGCCGGTCAGGTCCAGCTGGACCGGCGCCGCGGCGGCCGCGGTGACGGTCTCCTGCGTGCAGGCGGCCAGCAGCTGCTCGGCCATCTCGTCGGTGGACCAGGTGCGCACACCCTTGGCCTCGACTGCCTCGACCATCGGGTCGTTGCCGCCCATCAGCCCGGTGCCGCGCACCCAGCCGATCAGCGCGTGCACGAGGGTGACGCGCTCGGCCCAGGTCCGCTCCGCGTTCCAGCGCATGACCACCGCATCGAGCGCGGCCTTCGACTCGCCGTAGGCGCCGTCACCACCGAACAGGCCCCGGTTCGGGGAGCCCGGCAGCACCACGTGCAGGTGGGTGTCGACGTCGCGGTCGTAGCCGATCTTCGACAGCCCGCCGATCAGCCGCTCGACCGACCACAGCAGGACCCGCATCTCCATCTCGGCGCGGGCGCCCGCGTCGGAGAGCTCGCCGCCGACCCGGGGCGCGGCGAACGGGAAGAGCATCGTCGGGGTGACGGCCTCCTTGACCAGCTTCTTGGCTCCGCCTGCGGTCTCCGTCTGCTCATCGCCGATCCAGGAGATCAGCGCGTCGACGTCCGCGTAGGACGCCATGTTGGCGGGCACCACCCAGAGGGCTGCACCGGCACGGGCGTTGGCGCGGTACAGCTTCCGGTAGAAACCGAGCCGCTCGGAGTCCAGGCGCGAGGTGGTCACGAAGACCGTCGCGCCGCCGCGCAGCAAGCCACCCGCGACCGAGGCCGCGATGGAACCCTTGCTGGCTCCCGTGACGACGGCCACCTGGTCGGCCCAGATGCCGGGCTGGTCGTCGGCGACGGCGGCCGCCGTCGCGATGTCGGCGTACGCCTGGACGAGTTCCTCACGGCCCTCGGCCTCGGCGCGCTGACGCCACCAGTCCGCATGTGCGGCCACGGCGCTGCCCGCGCCGGTGAAGTCCGCCTCGGTCACGGAGACCACGGTCGCGTGGTCGCCGATCCACAGCCGGGCCAGGTCCTCGCGGGCGGTCGCCCACCGGTCATCGATCAGGACGGCCTTGCGCGCGTCGAAGGCAGGCGCGACCAGTCGCGGCCAGTCCGAGCCCAGCTCGGCGGACACCAGGTCCACCAGCTCGGAGTCGGTGTCGGCGGGGCCGGAGGCGACCTCGTCGACCAGTCCGAGCTGCTCGAGCACCAGCCGGGCCGCGGAGGCGAGCACGCCGTTGCGGCCGGTGATGTGCTCGGTGAACTCGCCGAGCGCGGCGGCGTCCACGGTGCCGCCTGCCCCGCCACCGGTGGCGGGCAGCGACACGGCGACGCCCCGACGGGAGGCGACGGACTGGACGGCGGCGTCGATCACCGCGTCCACCGCGGCGCCGTCGGAGAGGGCGCCCTCGTGCAGGCCGCCGAGCGCCCCACCGCGAACGCTCGACCCGTCGCGGGTGCCGAGCGCCACCTCAGCGGTGACGTGGCTGGCCCAGCCGGATCCGAGCTCCCACACCTTCGCGACCCGCTCCGCGATGGCGGCGGGGCGACGGCCCGAGGGTCCGAACACCTTGCGCAGGTGGTCGTTCACCGAGTCGGTGAGCACCGGGCCGAACGGCTTGTAGGTGCGAGCCAGCTTGTTGACGGTGACCGCGAGCGAGCCCATGTCGGCATCCGCCGCGCCGTCGATGGCGCCGAGGGACAGCTCCGCGCCGAGGTCGACGAGCAGCTGGTTGCGGCGCGAGGACACGCCGTCGCAGAGCGCCTCGATGGTGTCGACGGGGCCGATCTGGTCGGGGCGCAGCTTGGTCCACAGCCCGATGAGCACGGCGGTGGCGTCCGAGGCCGAGAACGCGATGTCGTCGGGGCGCGGGCCGCCGGTGGCTGCCGCAGGGGCGGCGACGGGTGCGGGGACCGCTGCGGCGGCGGGTGCCTCCGCGGCCGCTTCCGCAACCGGCTCGTCGTCCTCGACGGGCGCCGGGTCGGTGTCGGTCGAGAAGACGATGCCCGCCTCGCGCTCGATGTTGAGCACCTCGACCGGGTTGCCGAAACGACCGGGCAGCTTGAGGGTCTGCGAGGCCAGGTTCGCCACGGTGGGCACCGCGCCGAGACCGATCTCGACGAAGCGCTCGACCCCGAGGCCGCCGTCGGCCTCGTCGCGGAAGAGCAGGTCCTGCGTCTCGATCCACCGGACCGGGCTGGCGAACTGCCAGGCCAGCAGCTCGGCGAGCACCACGCGGGTCAGCGCGGACGGGTCGGCGGCGTGTGCATCGAAGTCGGCGAGCACGACGGCCAGCTGCTCCGAGGGCACCAGGTCCGCGATCTCCTGCACGAACTCACGCTCGAGCGAGAAGGGCTTCGGCACCAGGTTCGGGATGTACCGCCCGATCAGGATCGCGGGATCGATCTCCTGCGGCAGCAGCGCGAGCAGCCGTTCGCGGAAGTCGTCCACGCCGCCGCGCAGCACCGTGGAGTGGAACGGCACGTCGATGCCGGGGATCTGGATGTAGGCCCGCTTGCCGCCGAAAGCCTCACGGAGGGTGTCGATCTCGACCTCGAGGGCGTCCAGACCGGCGACGGTGCCTGCTATCGCGTACTGCGAGCCGCGCAGGTTCAGGTTCACGATCTCGAGGAACTCGCCGGTCTCCGAGGCGACGCCAGCCACGAACTCCGCGAGGTCCTCGTCCGCGACGCCGATCTGCGACGGCCGGATCGCGGCCAGCCGGTAGTTCGAGCGCCCTGCCTCGTCGCGGGGCACGAGGGCGTGCATCGCGGACCCGCGCTGGAAGACGACCTCGAGCACCGCCTCGAGCGGCAGCACCCCGGCGACCGCCGCGAGCGCGTTGTACTCGCCGACGGAGTGGCCGGCCAGCAGCGAGTCCTCCACGAAGGCGCCGGCCTCGCGCAGCTCCGCCACCTGGGCGACGCCGAGCACGGCCATGGCGACCTGGGTGAACTGGGTCAGGTGCAGCACGCCGTCCGGGTGCTTGTGGGTGACCCCACGCGCCTTGAGAACGGTCGGGTTGTCGCGGACAACGGCCAGGATCGAGAAGCCGAGCGCCTCACGGGTGTGCTTGTCGGCGCGGTCCCAGATCTCCCGCGCGGCCTTGGACCGGGCACGGGCGTCGAGGCCCATGCCGGGGCGCTGGATGCCCTGGCCGGGGAAGGCGTACACGGTCTTCGGCGCGGCGGTGCGGCCGGAGGCGACCATCACCAGGTCGCCGTCCACCCGGCAACCGACCTCGATGACCTCGGCGCCGCCGTCATAGGCGATGCGGTCGACGCGGACGTCGATCTCGGCGCCGGGGCGGACCATGCCGAGGAAACGAGCGGTCCACGCGGTCAGCCGGCGCGGCGGCACGACCGCCGACGGGTCGATGGCGGTGACGACCTGCTGGGCCGCGGCGGAGAGCCACATGCCGTGCACGATCGGGCTACCGAGCCCGGCGAGCAGCGCGGCCGCGTCGGAGGTGTGGATCGGGTTGTGGTCTCCCGAGACGCCAGCGAAGGCGCCCATGTGCCGCGGCGCGACGATCGTGGCCTGGCGGCGACGGCGACGCGGGGTGTCGGTGGCCGCGTCGGTCAGCGCGCCGCCTGCCCGCGCCGGGTCGGCAAGCTCACCGGCACCGGTGCGGCCGCGGATCGCGAAGCGCTCCACCAACTTTGCGAAGGTCGGCGCGGCGGTGCCGTGCTCGCGCATGGCCCCCACCTCGACGTGCACCTCGACGACGCGACCCATGTCGGTGTCGACGACGGCGACGGACTCGGCCTTCACGGTGAGCACGCTGGTCTCGGTCGGGATCGCCCCGACGAGGTCAACGCCGTGGTCGAGGTGGACCAGGTCGAGCATGCCCTCGATGACGTGCGCGCCCTCGGCCGTGGTGGCGGCACCGAGCACCGCGAACACGGCGGGCCAGCAGGCACCGACGACGACGTCCGGCACCGCGCTGGTGCCGATGGCGAGCGACTCGGGCAACCCGGCGCCGGTGACGCCCGCGTGGTCGGCGACCCGGTCGGGCACCCAGGCGAGGTTGACGCGCGCCACACCGTTCTTGACGGCGGGCAGGTCCTGGCCTGCCGCGACCCCGAGCAGCGCCGACATGGCGGCCTCGGCGTCCGCCGCGGTCACCACCGGGGCGCCGCCGTCGCGGGTCGAGGCGGGCACGGTGATCCGGATCCGCACGGCGCGGCCGGCGAGCAGCGGAACGGTCAGCTCGGCGTGCTCCGCGTCCACGGCGTGCAGGGTGGCGCCGGTCCGGGCGTGCGTGGCGCTGTCGCCGTCGACCGTCCAGTCGGCGAGGTCGCCGAGCCGGTGCACGGGGTTGCGGGTCAGGCGCGAGGCCCACAGCACGTCGGGCGCGGACAGCACGACACCGAGCAGACCGCGGGCCGTGGCCGCGTGCCTGCGGCTCGCGACGGCGGTCGGCGCGGCACCCTCGGCCAGCAGCTCATCGGTGGTGGCCCGCTCGAAGCGGTCGAGCAGGTCACCGACCGGCTCGTCCACCTCGGTGATGCCCGCGACGGCGACGGTGCCCGGGATGATGCACACCTGGTCGGCGGTGTAGCGCGGGTCGTGCGCCTGCCACAGGGAATCCGATCGCCACCAGCGGCGGACGTCCTTGTCGATGACCGGCACGAAGTTGACCGGCTTGCCCGGGGTCTTGCACAGGGCGGTGAAGAACGGCACGTCGGCCGGGTGCAGCACGACGGAGCCCGCGTCCGGGTAGGCGGCCTTGAGGGCGCACAGCGCGGCCTCGGGGCGCTCGAGGACCAGCTCGTCGTTGAACAGGGTCCGGATCGGGCCGCGGTCGTTGCGGTGCAGCCGGGCCTCGGCGCGGCGCAGCATCTCGGCGAAGCGGTCGCGCCAGGTGCCGTCGAGCCAGACCGACTCGGTCGCGTCTGCGTACGCCTCGGCCCAGTCGGTGCCGCAATCGAATGTCTTGGCCGAGTCGATCCCGACGGCCAGCTCCAGGTAGCGACGCAGCCAGCGCTCGTAGGTCATTGTGGCGACGTCGCCGAAGTACGGCTTGGCCGTGATGTCGAGTGCGGCGATGATCTCGTCGCGGCGCTGCGCGACCGCGTCGGCGTCACCGGCGACCTCGTCGAGCAGGCGGCCGGTGCGCGAGGCGGCGTTGTCGATCTCGTGGATGTCGGCGCCGAGCTGGCTGCGGCCGGAGGCCATGCCGCCGGTCGCGGTGCCCGCCCCGACCCAGTCGGGGGTGCCGGGGGTGTCCACCAGCAGCTGCTTCACACCGGGGGCGGTGGTGGCCTCGAGCGTCGCCATGGCCGCGGTGCCCACGAGGATGCCGTCCACCGGCATCGCCGGGTAGCCGGCCTCGGTGGACCAGCGTCCGGTCAGGTAGTCGGCGGCCCGCTCCGGGGTGCCGATGCCGCCGCCGACGCAGATCACCAGGTTCGGCCGGGCACGCAGCTCGGCGTAGGTGCTGACGAGCAGGTCGTCGAGGTCCTCCCAGGAGTGGTGCCCGCCTGCCTTGCCGCCCTCGATGTGCACGATCACCGGGAAGTCGGGGACCTCGTTGGCGATCCGGATGACCGAGCGGATCTGGGCGACCGTGCCGGGCTTGAATGCGACGTGGCCGATGCCGACCTCGGACAGTTCCTCGATCAGCGCGACGGCCTCCTCCAGCTCGGGGATGCCTGCAGTGACGATGACGCCGTCGATCGGGGCGCCCGCGGAGCGCGCCCGCTGCACCAGCCGCTTGCCGCCGAGCTGGAGCTTCCACAGGTACGGGTCAAGGAACAGCGAGTTGAACTGGACCGCGCGGCCGGGCTCGAGCAGGGTCTGCAGCTCGGCGACCCGGTCGGTGAAGATCTTCTCGGTGACCTGGCCACCGCCGGCCAGCTCGGCCCAGTGGCCCGCGTTGGCCGCCGCGGCGACGATCTTCGCGTCGACGGTGGTCGGGGTCATGCCTGCGAGCAGGATCGGTGAGCGCCCGGTCAGCCGGGTGAACGCGGTCTCGACGCCGACCTTGCCGTCGGGCAGCGACACCAGGGTCGGCTTGAACTCGCTCCAGGCCTTCTCCACCTCGGGCGCCGCGCCCGGGGTGATGAGGTGGCGCTGGCCCACGCGCGTGGACGCCGCGACGATGCCGACGCCGTGCCCGCGCAGTGAACCGGCGGTCATGCGGGTGAGCAGGTCGCCGGGACCGAGGTCCAGGACCCAGGCCGCGCCCGCGTCGACCACGGAGTCCACGGCTGCGACCCAGTCGACCGGGTCGACGAGGCAGAGGCCGGCCAGCTTGCTGGCGAGCTCGGGGTCGAGTCCGCAACGGACGGCCCAGGCACCGACCGTGTCGACCGCATCCGCGAGCGCCGGGTGGTGGAAGCCGATCTCCACCGCGAGCGGCTCGAAGACCGGAGAGAACACGGCGCCGCCACGCTTCTTGGCGTCGCGCTCGCGCGCCTCGTCCTCGGCGATCTGCTCGGCACGCTGCTGGACGCGGGCCAGCTGCGCCGGGGTCCCGGAGACCACGACGCGGCGACGGCCGTTGCGGATGGCCATCACGGCGGCGCGCTCGGCGTCGACGCCCGCGGCGACCTCGTCCACGATGGCCTGGATGCGATCCGGGTCCACATCGGAGATGGCGAGCATGGGGGCGCGCTCGGCGCCGCCGATGACGCCCCGACGGCGGCCGACCAGGACCGCGGCCGCGCCGATCAGCTGCGCGATGGCCAGGAGGGAGCCATCGGTGGCGCCGCCGTCGGCGACGGCCTGCACGCCGAGCATGCCCTGCGAGTGGCCGATCACGGCGACCGGCGGGTTCTGGACGGGGTCGAGGCCCTGCAGGCGCAGCGACCGCAGGGCGGCGAGCTGCGCGAGGAAGACGCCGGGCAGCGAGACCGAGGCGGAGGTGAGCGCCGCGGCAGAGGGACCAGCCGGGGCGACGTCCTCGTCCACGACGTCCCGCTCGAGGATCCAGCCGATGGGGTCGAAGCCCGCGGGGCGGACCACGAGCAAGTCCTGCGCGACGGGCGCGAGAAGTGCGGCCGCCTCGTTGACGAGGTCGGTCATGTCGGGCTCGAGGCCGTTGTCGCGGATCAGCTCCTCGAGAGGGGCCAGCCACCCCGCGCCCTGGCCGCCGAATGCAAGCGCGTACGGCTCACCGGCCACGAGCCGATCGCGCAGCGCGGACTTCGGAGACCCGGCGCGCGCAGAGATCCGCGACCCTCCGGTGCCGCTTCCCTTACCCACCGGCGTGCTCTCGTCGATCGTCACGATTGACTGTCCTCTCCTGGTCGATGCCCACCGAGATCTCGGGCCACACGCGGCCATCGGCAGGCCACGGACGGATCTTCGGGGACGCGATCAGGCTCGCACAGAATGGTGAGGATTTCCTCACGTTTGCGACCTGGACAAGCGTTCTACCAGGTAGTAGGCGTGATGCAGCTCACAAATCGGCTTCACAAGTGACTCGCGGGTAAGGAGAGAACGCGCTGGCCGGGCCGAGAACGACCCGACACGAAACCTGAGGAACCCCTCATATTGATCGTTACCAACTCGTTATAAAAGGCTCCGCCGCGCGAGGCCTGCGGATCGTCGATTCCGACCACGAGCGCGGCGAACGGCTGACCCGCCATGTCGACCGCACCGCCGGCTGTCCTCTGCGCACATCGGCGAACTCGCGGCGACCCCGCGCGCGCCAGGTGCCGAGTTTGCGCCATCCAGGCACCCCCAGCCCCGGCGCACGTATCCCACGCGGCGCCGAGAGGGTCAGGCAGAGAGCGCTGTCGGTGACCGTGAGTGTTCCCATGCCGTCAGCTCTACCAATTCGGGCGCGGCCCCGACCGCGCAACACGGCCGGGACCACGCCCCGTTGACCGGAACCTCAGACAGGGACCGCGGTCGCGCGCTCGCCCGACTCCAGTTCCCCCGGCGCCTCGACGAAGTCGCGGGACCGGATGAGCAGCAGCGTCGCGACCGCCGCCAGCGCCGCGGTCGCCGAACCGATCAGCAGGATGCTGTCGAGCGCCTCCGCGTATCCGGTGCCGGCGGCCTGCGCCGCGAGCCCTCGGAGTTCGGGCGGCATCGAACCGATCGCCGACGCCGTGCTGCCGCTGCTGACCGCGTCCGCGAACTCCCCCGCTCGGCCCGCGAGCGGACCCTCGGACAGCGCGGTACGCACAGAGTCGTCCATCCGCGAGGCCAGCAGGCTGCCGAGGGCTGCGACGCCGGTTGCGATGCCGACCTGTCGGAATGTCGAGTTGATGCCCGAGGCCATGCCCGCACGGTCCTGCTCGACGACGCCGACCGCGGTCGAGGCGAGCGGCGGGTTGATGAGCCCGGCCCCCGCGCCGGCGACGAGGAAGCCCGGGACGAACTGGGTCCAACTGCCCGCCGGGTCGACGTCGCGCATCAGCCACAGTCCGGCCGCGACCAACACGAACCCGGGACCGATCAGCCAGCGCACCGGGACCACATCACTGAGCCGGCCTGCCACTCCCGCGGTCACGAAGATCGCCAGGGTCAGCGGCAGGAACCGCAGCCCGGTCTCGACCGCCGAGTAGCCCTGGATGCCCTGCAGGAAGATCACCAGGTAGGTCAGCAGCGAGAACAGCGAGGCGGAGATGGCCCACGCGGCGATCAACCCGCCGCCGAAGGTCGGCACCTTCAGCAGGCTGAGGTCCAACATCGGTGCGGCCGTGGTCTTTTCGATAATGACGAAGGCCACGAGGAGGACCACGGAGGCCACCAGCGAACCCGCCACCGTGACCGACCCCCAGCCGTCGACGTGGCTACGGATCAGCCCGAACACCAGCGCGCCCAGCGCGGCACTGAAGGTCACGCAGCCAGCCCAGTCCACCCGGTGCGCGGTCGGCGCCCGCGACTCGTCGACCCGCAGCAGCGTCACCGCCAGCGCCGCGATCCCGATCGGGAGGTTGACGAAGAAGATCCACCGCCAGGACAACCCGCTCGTGAGCGCCCCGCCTAGCACCGGACCCACCGCCACCGCCACACCGGTGACGGCGCCGAACACGCCGAAGGCGACGCCCCGCTCACGCGGCGCGAACGCGCCCGCCAGCAACGCCAGGGACGTCGCGAACATGATCGCGCCGCCCACGCCCTGAACCGCCCGCGAGGCGGACAGCAGCACCAGCGAGTTGGCCACCCCGCACAGCAGCGAACCGACGGTGAACACGACGAGGCCGACCGCGAAGACCAGCCGCCTGCCGTACTTGTCCGCGATCGTCCCCGCGGTGAGCAGGAAGGCCGCGAGGGTGAGCGCGTAGGCGTCGATCACCCATTGCAGATCGGTGAGCGAGGCGCCGAACTCGCGCTGGATGTCGGGCAGCGCGACGTTCACGATCGTCACGTCGAGCAAGAGCATGAACACCCCTGTGCATACGGCAATCAGGGTCCACCATTTCCGAGCCATGACCCACCCCTTTCCTGAGTGTGCACTCAAAAATAGCATCATTTCTGAGCGTTTACTCAATAATCTTTTCGTGCCCGGTAGGCTCGGCTCACCATGACCACCGCACCCGCCCCGCGCCGCGGCCGGCCACCCTCAGGCGGCCGCGAGGAGATCCTGTCCGCGACCCTCGCTGTGCTGCGCGAACGCGGCGTCGCGAAGCTGACCACCCGCGAGGTCGCGAGGCGGGCCGGGGTGTCCGAGGGCAGCATCTACTACCACTTCACCGACCGCTTCGGCCTGCTGCTGGCGGTGTTCGAGCGGGGGCTGCGCCCGCTGGCCGACCTCAACCAGCGGGGATACGGCGGGACCGACCTGCGCGGCACCCTTGCCGGGTTCATGGCTGCGGTCGAGGCCTTCCTGGACCCGGCCGTGGATGTGCTCACCGCGGCGCAGTCGGACGCCGACCTGCGTGATGCGCTCGGCGCACACATGCGGGAGAATGACCTCGGCCCGCATCGCGGGATCACGATGTTGGGCGCCTACCTCGAGCAGCAGCAGCGCCTCGGCGTCGTGCGCGCCGACGTCGAGCCGGACACGGTCGCCTACACGCTGGTCAGTGGCTGCTACATGCGCGCCTCACAGGAGCGGATGGTCGGTCACACCCTCGGCGTCGCCTCACGCGAGCAGCAACTGGACCTGCTCATGACGCTGCTCGTGCCCACCGAGGACGCCGTGAAGTAGTCTGTTTCGGCACGCGCGAGTGGCGGAATTGGCAGACGCGCCAGGTTTAGGTCCTGGTGTCTCAGGACGTGGGGGTTCAAGTCCCCCCTCGCGCACCACGAGCAGTTCCACGAACTGCACACACGAGGCCACGAACTCGAAAGAGGTCGTGGCCTCGCTTCTTCTTGGCGACAAGCCGCGGGGCGTTCGCCCCCGAGATTCGGGGAGTTGAGGTTCACGCCTCCGCTCGAACTGCGCGAATTGCACCTATTGACCGAAGGTGAACCGCAAGTTGGCGTTGATGAGTTCGTTCAGCCGCTTGCGCATTCGAATGATCGTCGCGACGTCGGGGACCGGATTCTCGAGGATCAGCGTCCAGGTCAACGTTGCACTGCCACGCGGCGGTCCGTCGATGTCGAATCGAATGTTGGCGTCTGGGCGCAGTAGCCAGAGCGAGGTCCACACGACGAGGTTCGGCTCGACGGATTCGGCGATCGAGGGGCGTTGTTCGTCGTCGTGGAGAAGTAGCCATGGACGGGTCGGGTCGCGATCGGGATTGGTCAGGGCTTCGTAGAGGACATGGGGCGGTGGCGGTTGGGTGCGGCGCTTGCGAGCTACTTCAGGCACCTGAGCCATTCTTCCTTTGTGACGTGTGGGCGCCTAGCCAACTCCATGGAGAGTCACGAACTCGAACAGTTCGTGACCACGCGTCGTTTCCAGACGAATCACCGGAGCTGCTGCCGCCGCACCATCTCGGTGATCCAGATGGGCGCGAACGGCGACGTGCAGTTCGGCGGCGTCGGGTAGTCCATGAGCACCTCCAGGCGCTCACCGATATCGATTGCCCGAGTACGGAACTCGGCGTGCTCGATCCCGATCTGAGCAAGGCAGTGGTTCATCGCCCACTGCAGCCGAGCCGGGGCGTCGCTCATCTCCGCCTCGATGATGTCCAGTAGTCCCGGCAGGTCGAGACCCTCAGGCTTCTTCGCAACCCGTTCGGTGGTCAACGCCCAGCCGGCACTCGCAACAACGGGATCCGGATCGGCGAACCAGGCCACACGCAACTCTTCGCAGTGCGGGTTCTTCTTCACCACATAGTTCACGAGCCAGTCGTGCACCTTGGGGGTGCGCGCCTCACACAACATGCCGTCCAACTCGTCACGTTCGAACGCCTTCGGGCGGCAGATCAGGATCGCCAGCAGTCTCGCCGCGGTGTCCCCCGTCGCCCAGAACTGGCGCGAGAGTTCCTGTTGCGTCTTCAGCCGCTTCGCGATCGCGCGCAGTTTGCCGAGGTTCACACCGTGATCGTCACCGTGCTTCTCGTTCACCGCGCGCGCCTTCGGGTCCTCGAGCGCGGCGAGCTCGGACATCACCTCGGCCAGGGTCACGCCGACTTCTCCGTGATGATCTGGATGAGGTTCCCGCAGGTGTCGTCGAAGACGGCCACGACCGCGGACCCGATATCGGTCGGCGGCTGTGTGAACACCACGCCCCTTCCGGTCAGCCGGGCATGCTCGGCCTCGACGTCGTCGACGGCGAACTGTGCGAGCGGAATACCGTCCTCGGCGAGTGCATCCCGGTACGGCTTCACCGCCGGGTGGCGCGCCGGCTCCAGCAGGAGTTGCGGGCCGTCGGGCGATTCGGGCGACACGACCGTGAGCCACGAATCGTCGCCGAGCGGAATGTCGTGGTGCTTCGTGAAGCCGAGCACCTCGGTATAGAAGGCGAGGGCCGCTCGCTGGTCGTCGACGAACAAACTCGTCAGATTGATTCTCATTGATCGTCGCTCTCTCGGACAGGCCATCGTCTGCTGATCTCGGCGAGTGGCTCGGAATTGAAGTAATGAAATTTGGATCGTCCACGCCGCTCCGTCACGACCAGCCCCGCCGACTCGAGCACGCCGAGGTGCTGAGAGATCGCCTGACGCGTGAGGCCGAGACCGTGCCGCACCGTGAGCAGGGAACAGATCTCGAACAGCGTCTGGCCGTCGCTCGCCGCCAGTTCGTCGAGGATGACGCGCCTCGTCTCGTCGTCGAGAGCGCGATAGACGTTGACCACGACCCCACCATAGGCAAGTCAACGCTTGCATATCAAGCCCTCGTGGACCCTTTGCCCGGTAGGTAACATTTCTATAACGTCACCTACCGCACACTCGGCCCATTAGCCATACTCCGTTGCGGTGTCGAGCGCGGCACCGCCGAATCGAAGCGGGAGATGCCGAATGACAGCCGTTGGTGCCGAGGGGCTCGAAGCCAGTCAATCGGATCTGGGTGGGTCACCGCGGGCGTTTCCCGCCAGGCTGGCGATGGCGAACCTGGGACTCTTCCTCTCCGTGCTCACGCCGGTGGTTGTCACGCTGCAACTGCGCGTCGAGCACCTCGATCCGGCACAGAAGGAGAACACCCTCGGCCTGGTACTCGGGGTCGGCGCCTTTCTCGCACTGATCGGGAACCCGCTCGCCGGCCGCCTCTCCGATCGGACGTCCTCGCGTTTCGGACGGCGCAGGCCGTGGCTGATCGGCGGTGCCGTGGTGGGCACGGCGGGCCTGACGATCGTGGCGTTCGCGCCGTCGATCCCGGTGCTGCTCGTCGGATGGTGCCTGGCGCAGCTGGCCTTCAACGGGGTGATGGCCGCGTTGACGGCGACCATCCCCGATCACGTTCCCCCCGCCCAACGAGGATTGGCCTCGGGCGCAATGGGATTCAGTCAGATGCTGGCGCTCATCGTCGGCGTCGCGCTGGTCACCGTGGTGCCGGGAACCGCGAAGATTCTGGTGCCCGCCGTGGTCGGCCTGATCCTGATCACCGCCTTCGCGGTCACCCTCCCCGACCCGCAGGCGCCCGCCCCCCGGGATCGGTTCTCGCTGCGGATGTTCGCGGGCAGCTTCTGGGTCAATCCGCGGCTCCACCCGGACTTCGGATACGCCTGGCTCACCAGGTTCCTGGTCATGCTCGGCGTCTCGATGCCGATGACGTTCCTGTTGTTCTTCCTGCAGGATCGGCTCGACCTCTCCACCGACGAGGCAGCCACCGCACTCGCGACCCTGGTCGGCGTCAGCTACACCTGCACGGCGATCGCCGCTGCCGTCGGCGGCTACATCTCAGACCGGGCGGCACGCCGCAAGGCCTTCGTGATCGGGTCGGCACTCATGCTGTCGGCCGGACTCGCGGTCCTGGCCATCGCGGACAGCTTCGCGATGGTGATGGTCGCCGAGCTCCTCCTCGGGATCGGCACCGGTTTGTTCTTCGCGGTGGACATGGCGCTGGTCACCGAGGTGCTTCCCGATCCGAAGACCGCGGCGAAGGACCTCGGCGTCATCAACATCGCGAACACGCTGCCGCAGTCGCTGGCGCCTGCCATCGCGCCGCTGATCCTGGCCGTGGGGCCCGACAAGAACTATCCGCTGCTCTTCACCTTCGCCGCGATCAGCGCGCTGATCGGGGCCCTGCTGGTCACCCGGATCAAGGGAGTGTCCTGACCACGGTCCCGCTCGCGGGGCCGGGAGGAGGGTGATCCACGCCTCCCCGGCTCAGTACCGGCGGCTCCGACGGCTCGGGTACCGTCGTTGTGTGGCCAGTTCACCCTCCCGTCGCAGACCAGCGCTGATTCTCTTCGTCGTCATCGCTGCGGCCGGGTGTCTCGCGCTCGGCTGGTGGCAGTGGACTCGCTTCGAGGCCGTCGGCGGCACCGGGCAGAACCTGGGCTACGCCTTCCAGTGGCCGCTGTTCGCGGCGTTCGTGGTGTACGCCTATCGGCGGTTCGTGCAGCTCGAGGACCGCGACCCGTCCGAGGACGCGGCCTCCGCCTCGGAGGTCCGCGAGATCCCCGCCGACGTGCTGCCCACGCGCACCCGGTCGGGCGACCAGAAGCTGGATGCGGACAACCCGGACGACGAAGCCCACCAGGCGTACAACAACTACCTCGCGCAGCTCAGAGCCGGCGAGGCCGATAGGAGCAGCACGTGAGCACGGCCCCCGACGAGACCGTCACCGCGACCGAAGTTCGCGACACCAAGAAGATCGCCTCGGCGCTGCTGCGCTACCGCGTCCTCGCCTACGCCACCGGCATCTGGCTGCTCGTGCTCACCGCGGAAATGGTCGCGAAGTACGTGTTCAAGGTGGACAACCTGCCGAGCTGGATCGCGATCGTGCACGGCTGGGTCTACTTCGTCTACCTGATCCTGACGATGGACCTCGCGGTGAAGGTGCGCTGGCCCGTCGGCCGGACCATCGGCACCCTGCTCGCGGGCACCGTCCCGTTCCTGTCGTTCTTCGTCGAGCACTGGCGCACCCAGCAGGTCAAGCGCGACTTCGGCGTCTGATCGCCCGGCGGCGATGCCCTAGGACCCGCCGCCGCCCAGGATCACGGGCTGACCCGTCAGGTACGCGATCAGGTACGTGATCCAGCCCTGCGGCGTCACGGGAATCATCATCGGCGACATCTGCACGTCCTCACAGCGATGGTCGGGGCGCAGGCCGCCCCGCTGGCCCGTCGAGTGTGCACCTTCCGACGCATCGCCCGAAAGGGGACGCGCGGAACTGCACACTCGACGGACGGGCGGAACCTAGCTGCCGGCCAGCGCGGCGATCGCGGGCACCAGCTGCGCCAGCGCCCGGCCGCGGTGCGAGGCCGCGTCCTTCTCCTCGGGGGTCAGCTGCGCCGCCGAGCGCGACTCCCCCTCCGGCACGAACACCGGGTCGTAACCGAATCCACCGTCGCCGCGGGGCTCCCTGGCGATGGTGCCTGGCCACGTTCCGCGCACCACCGACTCGTCGCCGCCGGGCACCACGAGGGCACAGGCGGAGACGAAGGCCGCTCCCCTGCGCTCGTCCGGCATGTCGGACAGCTGCGCGAGCACCAGTGCGGTGTTCGCCGCGTCGTCACCGTGTCCGCCCGACCACCGCGCCGACAGCACCCCCGGCATCGCGTTCAGCGCGTCCACCTCGAGCCCCGAATCGTCCGCGACGCACGGCAGCCCGGTGGCCGCGGCGCCGTCGCGGGCCTTGGCCAGCGCGTTGCCCTCGAAGCTCGCCGCGGTCTCCGGCGCCTCCGGGAACGGCGGCACCTCGTCGAGGCCGACGAGGTCGATGCCGCTGACCCCGGCCGCCTCGAGCACGCGCCGAAGCTCCTTGAGCTTCTTCGCGTTTCGGCTCGCGACGAGTAGTCGGACGGCCTCAGGCACCGAACTTCTTCTTCGCCGCCTCGGACTCCTTCGGCTCGGGCAGCTCGCCCGGGTACGGCAGCGCGAGCGCCTGCTTCTGCACCTCGAACAGCTGCTCGCAGCCGGCCAGTGCCGAGTCGAGCAGCTTGTCCAGCGTGGTGCGCGGGAAGGTCGCGCCCTCTCCGGTGCCCTGCACCTCGACGAGAGTGCCGGTGTCCGTCGCGACGACGTTCATGTCGACCTCGGCGCGCGAATCCTCCTCGTAGGGCAGGTCAAGCCGAACCCGGCCGTCGACGACGCCGACGCTGACCGCGGCGATCGCGCAGGAGAGCGGCTGCGGGTCGGCCAGCCGGCCGGCCGCACGCAGGTAGGTGACGGCGTCCGCCAGCGCGACGTAGGCGCCGGTGATCGCGGCGGTCCTGGTGCCGCCGTCTGCCTGCAGCACGTCGCAGTCGATGGCGATGGTGTTCTCGCCGATCGCGGCGAGGTCGATGCAGGCGCGCAGCGAGCGGCCGACCAGCCTGCTGATCTCCTGGGTGCGTCCGCCGACCTTGCCCTTGACCGACTCGCGGCCGCTGCGGGTGTGGGTCGCGGCGGGCAGCATCGCGTACTCGGCGGTCAGCCAGCCGAGGCCGGAGCCCTTGCGCCAGCGCGGCACGCCCTCCTCGACGCTCGCGGTGCACATCACGCGGGTGCCACCGAATTCGACGAGAACCGATCCGGCCGGATGGCTCGTGAAGCCCCGGGTGATCCGTACCTCGCGGAGTTCGTCGTCCGCCCTGCCATCCAGTCGTCTGCTCACGGGCGCAAGCCTAGACGTCCCGCGACTCAGATCTCGAAGACGTCCCCGGGCGAGACGGCGTGAACGGGTCCGGGGAACTCGGCCTTGGCCTCGGCGATGACGTCCTCGCGGGAGGTCCACGGCGGGATGTGCGTGAGCAGCAGCTCGCCGACCCCCGCCCTGGCCGCGACCTGTCCGGCCTCGGTACCGGAGAGGTGGATGCCCTTCGGGCGGTCGGGGTGATGCGTCCAGGAGGCCTCGGCCAGCAGTACATTCGCGTCGCGGGACAGCTCGACCACCTCGTCGCACATCCCGGTGTCGCCGGTGTAGACGAGGGTCCGGCCCGCGGGGTCGCTGATCCGCAACCCGTACGCCTCCGGCGGATGGAACACCCGGCGCGAGGTGACGGTCAGCGCGCCGTGGCTCATGGATCCGCCGTCGGTGAAGGCGCGCAGATCGATCGTGTCGGAGATGTCGTCGTACTCGCCGCCGCACTCCGAGGACGCGGCGCCGATCCGACAGGCGGTGTCCGTCGGTCCGCAGACGACGGCCCGGCCGGCAGGCGGATTGGGGTGGTACCGACGCCACACCAGCAGCCCCGGCAGGTCGAGGCAGTGATCCGCGTGCAGGTGGGTCAGGAAGATCGACACCTGACCGGGGTCGGCGTAGCGCTGCAACGCTCCGAGCACGCCGGGGCCGAAGTCGAGGACCGCGGGAGGGGTGTCCGGAGCGGTCAAGAGGTAGCCCGAGGCGGGCGAGTCGGGACCCCCGACGCTGCCCGAACAACCCAGGACGGTGATGCGCATGTTTCCCATGCTGCCACGACCACCTGATCCGGAAAAAGCTTCGGGTGGAATCGAGACCAAATGCGGCCCCGTGATCCGCTGCGCCGGGCGTCACACCTGCGCGTTCGCTACCGGTTCAACGCCTTCGCCTCGCGCGCCTTGCGGACATCGGAGGCCAGCACCCAGGCGGCGACGACGCCGCCGATCGCGCCGAACAGGTGCCCTTCCCAGGAGATCCCGGGCTGGCCGGGCAGCACGCCCCACAACGCCCCGCCGTAGATCACCAGAACGACCAGCCCGAGGGCCATCTGCCCGAAATGCCGGGCGAAGATGCCGCGGGTGATCAGGTAGGTCAGCCAGCCGAACACGAGCACCGAGGCGCCGAGATGGTTGTTCACCGAGCCGAACAGCCACACCCCGACACCGCCGATCACCCAGATGATGCCGGTGGCCGCGAGCCCGCGTCCGATGCCCGACAGCATGACCAGGAATCCGAGCACGAGCAGCGGGATGGTGTTCGCGACCAGGTGCGCCCACCCGCCGTGCAGCACCGGCGCGAAGACGATCCCCCACAGACCGTCGACGGTCCGCGGCTGGATGCCGCCGTTGTCGAGGCTGCCCTTGACGAGCATGTCGATGAACTCGAGGACGTACAGCCCGATCACGAAGCCGCCGATGACCGCGGCCGCCTGCTGCCACGCCGGGCGCTCGGCCGCCTGCTTGGTCGCGGGCGGGTTCGACGGCACCGACAGAGCGGGGTTGGTGTACTTGAACGGGTCACCCGGGGTGCTCATCCGAACCTCTTTCCCTCACGCCCACAGCTGCCCTTCCAGGGCCGCCTCCGCCTCCTCGAGGGTACCGGCGTACGCACCGGTGGACAGATACTTCCAGCCGCCGTCGGCCACGATGAAGGCGATGTCGGCGCGGGCCCCCGCCTTGACCGCCTTGGCCGCGACCCCGAGTGCCGCGTGCAGGACGGCCCCGGTGGAGACGCCCGCGAAGATGCCCTCCCGCTCGATCAGTTCCCTCGTCCGCCGCACCGCGTCGAACGGGCCGACAGAGAACCTCGAGGTGAGCACCGACTCGTCGTACAGCTCGGGGATGAAGCCCTCGTCGATGTTGCGCAGGCCGTAGACCAGTTCGCCGTAGCGCGGCTCGGCGGCCACGATCTCGATCCCCGGCACGTGTTCGCGCAGAAAGCGTCCCGTACCCATCAGGGTGCCGGTGGTGCCGAGGCCGGCCACGAAATGAGTGATCTCCGGCAGGTCGCGCAGCAACTCCGGTCCGGTGCCCTCGTAGTGCGCGGCCGGATTCGCCGGGTTTCCGTATTGGTAGAGCATCACCCACTCGGGGTGCTCCGCGGCGATCGCCTTCGCGCGCGCCACAGCCTCGTTGGAGCCGCCGCGCGCGGGCGAGTCGATGATCTCGGCGCCGAACATGGTCAGCAGCTGCCTGCGCTCGATCGAGGTGTTCTCCGGCATCACACAGATCAGCCGGTAGCCCTTGAGCTTGGCGGCCATCGCCAGCGAGATCCCGGTGTTGCCGCTGGTCGGCTCCAGGATGGTGGCGCCGGGCGTGAGCAGTCCGTCCCGCTCGGCCTGCTCGATCATCCGCAGCGCGGGCCGATCCTTCACCGAGCCGGTGGGATTGCGATCCTCCAGCTTGGCCCACAGCCGCACCGGCGCCTCGCCGGTCCAGCGCGGGGACAAGTGCGGCAGCCCGACCAGCGGTGTGTCGCCCAGGGTCTCGATCAGCGAGTCGTACCGGGCCACCTCGGATCAGCCTCCGGCGACGGCGGGCAGGATGGTGACCGAGTCCCCGTCGGCCACCTCGGTGTCGAGTCCGCCGGAGAAGCGCACGTCCTCGTCGTTGACATACACGTTGACGAACCGGTGCAGCTTACCGTCGTTGATCAGCCGGTCCTTGAGCCCGGCATGGTTGGCCTCGAGGTCGTCGATGACCGCGGCCAGGGTGGAACCCGTTGCCTGCACCCGCTTCTCACCGTCGGTGTGGTTGCGGAGGATGGTGGGGATGGAAACGATGACGGCCATCGGGGCTCCTAGTTGGGGTTCTGTGCGTACGGGTAGCTCGGCACCACGTCGACCGGTTCCTCGGTGACCACGCCGTCGACGATCCGGTAGCTGCGCAGCTCGTGCGCCTCCGGATCGCGGGTGGAGATCAGCACATAGTGCGCGTCGGGTTCGGAGGCGAAGGAGACGTCGGTACGACTGGGATAGGCCTCGGTGGCGGTGTGCGAGTGATAGATGACCACCGGAGCCTCGTCGGCCGCCTCCATCGCACGCCAGAGCCGCAACTGCTCGCCGGAGTCGAAGCGGTAGAAGGTCGGCGAGCGCTCGGCGTTGATCATCGGGACGTGCCGAAGCGGCCGATCGCTGCCCTCGGGGCCGGCGATGATGCCGCAGGCCTCATCCGGGTGATCGGCACGAGCGTGCGCGACCATCGCCGCGACGAGGTCGGATCTGATCACCAACACCTGCGCCTCCGATGTGTACGCCCAGATTAGACGTCGAATGCTGACGGGAACAGCTCCCGGTAGCTCGGTATTCCCGCGACCGGCGTTGCCGCGAGGACCGCACCGACGATCGCCCGCGACACCGCATCGGCCGCGGCGGCGCACACCGCGTCGAGCAGCGCCAGCTCCGCGGGGAAGGCGGCGGGCATCGAGACCGGGGCGGGCGCGGTGGCCTTGATGCCGGTCGCCAGGGCGAACAGCGTGTCCCCGTCGAGCGGCGAATGCGCGGGCCGGATCGCCCGTGCCAGGCCGTCGTGGCCCGCGACGGCGACGCGCCTGCATCCCGCCTTGCTCAGCGCGGCATCGGTCGCCACCACCCCGATGGTGGTGTTCAGCACCGTGCCCTTCTGCCCGAGTTCGATCGCCGTGGCCAACTCGGCGGCATCCGGGACCCGCAGGCCCCAGCTCGCGGCCTCGGCCACCCCGACCCCCCACGGCAGGCCGGTGCCCGGATCAAACACGGAGCCAACGGGATTGGCGACGATCAGTGCCGCGACCGTGACGCCCTCGGCCGCCCCGGCACCGAGCACGAGGCTGGCGGTGCCGACGCCGCCCTTGAGCACACCGGCGCGCGCACCGACCCCGGCACCAACCGATCCGACCGCGAACTGCTCGGCCGCCGCTTCCGTCGCGAGGAAGCCGTGATCCGCGGTCGGCCGCACCGACCAATCCCCCACCGGCAGATCGAAGATCACCGCTCCCGGCACGATCGGGACGACATGACCGTCGGCGTCCATCGGGATCCCGCGGCCGTGCTCCTCGAGCCAGCGCATCACCCCGTCCGCGGCGGCCAGCCCGTAGGCGCTGCCCCCGGTCAGCAGCACCGCGTCCACCTGCTGGACGGTGTGGCTCGGATCGAGCAGGTCGGTCTCGCGGGTGCCGGGTCCGCCGCCGCGCACATCGACGGACGCGGTGGCTCCCCCTGGTGCCAGCACCACGGTGCAGCCCGTCGCCCGGCCGGAGCCGAGTCCGGCGTCCCGATCCAGCTCATGGTGGTGCCCGACCAGCAGGCCCTCGACGTCGGCCAGCGAGTTCCGCGGCCCCGTGCGCACCCCCGCGCCCGTCACGGGACCAGGACCTGTACCAGGGAGTCCTGCATCCAGGTGAGCCAGTGGTAGACGTCCAGGTGCGGAGCTCGCGGGTCGTCGGGCTCGAGTTCGTCCGGGGTGTCGGCATCGATGCCGATCGTGGTCCCCAGCGCCAGGCGCACGTCGTTGAGTCCGGCAAGCCACGCGTCGGCCTGTTCTGGGGTCAGCGAGACCTTGCCGCCCTCGGGCGGCACCGTCTGCAGGATCACCGAACCCGCCGCAAGCTTGGCGTCGATGATCTCCGGCTCGTGCAGACTGCGCAGTGCCGCATTCATATTCGCGCCCTGCGCCTCGGTGCCCTCGCGGTCGGCCTCCGCCCGGTAGAAGTTGGGCAGCAGGCGGGCCAGCGTGGCATCCGTTGGGGCGACACTGTTCCCGGTGCGCAGACCGGTCAGTTCGGCGAGGTCGTCCTGCGGCACCGCGGCCGCCCGGTCCTCGAGCAGCGACAGGACGGACGAGACCAGCGACCGGAGGACCGAGGCCTCTCGTGCGTCCATCTCGGAGCGAATCTTCACGCCGCCCAGCGAATTCTTTCGGCTCCATGTGCGCACGTTGCGTACCTGCGGGTCCTTTCAGGATCGGTGGTCCGGGATTGCCGCTAGCTGTCGCGCTGCATCGTCGCCCACAACCCGGCCTGGTGGAGGCGGTTCACATCGTGCTCCATCTTGTCGCGGGATCCGGACGACACGACCGCCTTGCCCTCCTTGTGGACCTGCATCATCAGGTCGGTGGCCCTCGCCTTGCTGTAGCCGAACAGCTTCTGGAAAATGAAGGTCACGTAGTGCATGAGGTTCACCGGGTCGTCCCAGACGACGGTCACCCAGGGCTTGTCCTCCGCTTCCAGGATCTCCTCGACCTCGGATTCGGCTGGCGTGACCTGCGGCGACGCTGCGGGCATCCTCGCCATCGGGATAGTTGTAGGGCACTGGGCCATGACTCCAGAGTACGACGTGCTCAGGAAAGAGAAAACCTCCGAACGCAGGACGGGCACGCACGCGCATCACGGGTCGGCTACTCGTATGGTGGGCGCGTGACGAACAACGCCTCGGACTGGTCCCAGCCGAAGACGAGCACCGCGCTGCTCACCGACCAGTACGAGCTGACGATGCTCTCGGCCGCGCTCGGTGACGGTTCGGCCCACCGCCGCTGCAGCTTCGAGGTCTTCGCGCGCAGGCTGCCTGCCGGGCGCCGGTACGGCGTCGTCGCCGGCGTCGGCCGGTTGCTCGACGCGCTGCCCCGCTTCCGGTTCGGCGAGCCGGAGCTGGCCGTCGTGTCCGAGTTCCTCGACGAGCGGACGGTGGACTGGCTGCGGGACTACCGCTTCTCCGGCGACATCGACGGCTACCGGGAGGGCGAGTTGTACTTCCCGGGCTCGCCGATCCTGTCGGTGCGCGGCACCTTCGCCGAATGCGTGCTCCTCGAAACGTTGACGCTTTCGATCCTCAACCACGACAGCGCGATCGCCTCCGCCGCCGCACGCATGGTCAGCGCCGCCGCCGGCCGGAGGATGATCGAGATGGGCTCGCGGCGCGCCCACGAGGAATCGGCCGTGGCCTGTTCCCGCGCGGCATACCTGGCCGGGTTCACCGCCACCTCGAATCTGGAGGCCGTCCGCCGCTACGGCGTGCCGGGCGCAGGGACCAGCGCGCACGCGTTCACGCTGCTACACAACACCGTCGCGGGCCCGGACGAGGCGGCCGCCTTCCGGGGCCAGATCGCGGCGCTCGGGCTGGGCACCACGCTGCTGGTGGACACCTACGACATCACCGAGGGCGTCAAGACCGCCATCGCCGTCGCGGGCCCGGAGCTCGGCGGCGTCCGGATCGACTCCGGCGATCTCGGTGTGTGGGCCCGCCAGGTGCGCGCGCAACTCGACGACCTGGGCGCGACGAAGACGAAGATCGTGGTGTCCGGCGATCTGGACGAATACGCGATCGCGGCGCTGCGGGCCGAACCGGTGGACACTTATGGGGTGGGCACCGCGCTGGTCACCGGCTCGGGCGCACCCACGGCGGGCATGGTCTACAAGCTGGTGGAGGTGGAGGGCATTCCGGTGGCCAAGCGCAGCAGCCACAAGGAGTCGCGCGGCGGGACCAAGCGCGTGCTCCGCTTCGCCCGGCCCACCGGCACCGCGGTCGAGGAGGTCGCGTTCCCTGCCGACGCGCCCGCGCCCGAGAGCGGCGGGCTGATCGCGCACGACCTGCTGGTCCCGATGGTGCGAGGCGGCGAGGTCGTGGCCGGTCTGCCCACCCTGGACGAGGGCCGCGACCTGCTCGCCCAGCGGCTCGTCAGCCTGCCGTGGGAGGGACTCAAGCTCTCCCACGGCGATCCCGCGATCCCCACCCGGTTCGTGGGCTAGGCGGCGGCGATGAACCCCACCGACTCCCCCGCGCCCCTGAAGCGGGCGCTGATCGTCGTCGACGTGCAGAACGACTTCTGCGAGGGCGGCTCGCTGGCCGTCGCTGGCGGCGCGGCGGTGGCGGCCGACATCTCCGCCCTGCTCGGATCCCCCTCGGCCGACGAGTACGACGCGATCGTCGCCACCCGGGACTTCCACGTCGACCCCGGCGCGCACTTCTCCGACGAACCCGACTATGTGGACAGCTGGCCGCCGCACTGCCGGGCCGGGACGCCGGGCGCCGGGTTCCATCCCGCCCTCGACCTGCGATCGGTCCAGGAGGTGTTCTCCAAGGGCGCCCACTCGGCCGCCTACTCGGGCTTCGAGGGCTCGGCGGCGTCCGGGCAGTCCCTGGCCGACTGGCTGTGTGGGCGCGAGATCGCCGCCGTCGACGTGGTCGGCATCGCCACCGACCACTGCGTCCGCGCGACCGCGCTCGACGCGGCGAGGGAGGGCTTCGAGACCAGGGTGCTGCTGCGGTACACGGCCGCGGTGTCCCCCGACGCCGTGCCGTCGGTGCTCGAGCGGCTCCGCGGCGCGGGCGTCACCCCGGTGGGTCAGGTCGCTGCGGCGAACTGACGGCAGCGCCGAGTAGCCTTGGTCGGTGCCTGAACTCCCCAACGTGCCCGACCTGCTCTCCGTGGCGGTGCAGGCGTTGGGCGGCGCCGAACGCATCAACCAGCTGACGATGGCGTCGGCGGTCGCGCACGCCATCGACACCGGCGAGCACCTCGCCGTGCAGGCGGGCACCGGTACCGGCAAGTCGCTCGCCTACCTGGTGCCCAGCATCCGGCACGCCGTCGAGAGCGGCCGCACCGTGGTCATCTCCACCGCCACCATCGCGCTGCAGCGTCAGCTCGTCGACCGCGACCTGCCCCGCCTGTCCGATGCCCTCGCGGGCGCGCTGGGCAGGCGGCCGGAGTTCGCGATCCTCAAGGGCCGCAACAACTACCTGTGCCTGAACAAGATCCACACCGGGGCATCAGAAGACACTGTGGAATCGGCGGAGCTGTTCGACGCGTTCGCGATCTCCCGGCTCGGCCGCGAGGTGCAGCGGCTGACCAAGTGGTCCTCCGACACCGAGACCGGCGACCGGGACGAGCTGGTGCCCGGCGTCAGCGATCAGTCGTGGCGCCAGGTGAGCGTCACCTCGCGCGAGTGCCTTGGCAAGTCGAGCTGCCCGGTCGGCGAGGACTGCTTCGCGGAGCGGGCGCGGGCCGAGGCCTCGAAGGTCGACGTGGTGGTCACCAACCACGCGATGCTCGCGATCGACGCGATCACCGGCATCGCCGTCCTGCCCGAGCACGACGTGGTGGTGATCGACGAGGCGCACGAACTGGTCGACCGGGTGACGGGGGTGGCCACCGCCGAGCTGGCGCCGTCGACCATCAGCGCCGCCGCGCGCAGGTGCGTCAAGCTCGTCGAGGAGCAGGACGCGGACCGGTTCGAGGCGTCCGCGGAGGGCTGGGACGCGGTGCTCGAGGAGCTGCACGCCGGCCGCTGGGAAGGACTGCCCGACGGCGCGGGCCACGCGCTGGCCGCCGTCCGCGATGCGGCCTGGGCCGTGCGCACGGCGATCGGGCCTGCGCGGCCGGGGATGAACGCCACCGATCCCGAGGCGGCCGCCGCCCGCAACGCGGCGCTCGCGGCCGTCGACGAGGTGCACGACAACGCCGTCCGCGTGCTCACCGCGTTCGACGAACCGGACCCGGCCAAGCGCCGCGACGTGGTCTGGCTCGCCGACGAGGAGCGGCGGGGCAAGCTCGTCCGGATGGCGCCGCTGTCTGTCGGCGGGCTGCTGCGCTCGCGGCTGTTCGCGGAGTCGACCGTGGTGCTCACCTCCGCGACCCTCACGGTCGGCGGATCGTTCGACGGGCTCGCGGTGAACTGGGGCCTGCCCGCCGAGTCCGGCACCCGCGTCGATCCGGCGATGGCGACCGGCACCGAGGCGCCCGCGGACGAGGCCGCCATCCGGTGGAACTCGCTCGACGTCGGCTCGCCGTTCGACCACGCCAAGGCGGGCATCCTCTACGTCGCCAAGCACCTGCCCGCACCCGGCCGGGACGGGCTGGCACCGAGCTATCTCGACGAGATCGCCGAACTGGTGACCGCGGCCGGCGGCCGCACCCTCGGCCTGTTCTCCTCGATGCGCGCCGCGAAGGCCGCCGCCGAGGTCATGCGCAAGCGCCTCGACACCCCGGTGCTGTGCCAGGGCGACGACGCCACCGGCCAGCTGGTCCGCGCGTTCGCCGAGGACGAGGCCACCTCGCTGTTCGGGACGCTCTCGCTGTGGCAGGGCGTGGACGTGCCCGGACCGTCGCTGAGCCTGGTGATCCTGGACCGGATCCCGTTCCCGCGTCCCGACGATCCGCTGCTGGTGGCCCGCCAGCGCGCGGTCGAGTCCCGCGGCGGCAACGGCTTCCTCTCGGTGGCGGGTAACCACGCCGCGCTGCTGCTGGCGCAGGGCGTGGGTCGGCTGCTCCGCAGCGTCGACGACCGCGGCGTGATCGCGATGCTGGACTCGCGGCTCGCGACGGCCCGTTACGGCGGCTACCTTCGCGCCTCGCTGCCCCCCTTCTGGGAGACCTCCGATCCCGAGGTCGTGCGCAAGGCGCTCGCCAGGCTGACGGCGGGCTGAGCCCCGCTACCTCGGCCGGTGCGCCCACCCGGCCAGCGCGCGTAGCCGAACCCAGTCGACCGCGACCTTGAAGGGCGGCACCCCAGGGCGGTCCCTCGGCAGCCGCACGCGCAACGCCCCCGGCCTGATGGTGCACCGCACCGGCGTGGCGAGCATGAGCGATTCGCCGTCGACCCCGACCGGTATCTCCGGCGCGTCGGCGTCGACGGTCACCTCGCGGACCGTGTGCTGGGTCATGCCGCGTACGTGCGCACGGTTGAGCAAACCGACGGCCTGGCGCGCGCCCTCCACCGCCACCGTCACGACCCCGAGCACGCCGCGGTCCAGTCGCGCCCGACGGCCCAGACCCGCGAGGTCACTGGTCTGATACGGCCCGTTGCTCACCAGCACCGCCTGCGGGCCCTCGACCGTGAGGCCGCCCGTTCGGGCGGTCAGCCGCGCCCCCGCGCTCCCGCTCAGCAGGTCCGGCAGCATCCGGAGCACGGTCCCGGTCTTGTCGTCCCGGTACGCCGGACTCTGCACCACCTCGGCATACACCCCGAACGACGCGTTGTTGACGAAGGTGCGCCCCGCGATCTCACCGAGGTCGACGCGGACCTCGACACCGTCCCGCAATGCCTCCAGGCCGGCGGCCGGATCGTCGCGATCGAGCCCGAGATCCAGCGCGAAGTGGTTGCGGGTACCCGCACTGATCACCAGGAACGGTATGTCGTGTTCGGCCGCGACCCCGGCGACGAGCGCCTGGGTCCCGTCCCCGCCCGCCACCCCCAGCAGGTCGGCACCCCTGCGCACCGCGTCGCGGGCCAGCGCCTCCACATCGACGGTGTCCGGTCCCTCGAGCAGCGCGACCTCCGCGCCGAGCTCCTCGGCCTTGCGCTGCAGCCCGAACCTGGCCACCTTGCCGCCACCCGAGTGCGGATTCATCACCAGAAAGGGCTGCCGGGGCGGCGGAACGGTGCGCTCGTCCATCACGGACTCGGCACGCTCGGCCTCGAGCGCGGTGCGGGCGCACAGGGCCGCGAGGAGCACGAGCACATACGAGACCACCACCACCCACAGCAGATTCGCGCTCACGAACGCGGAGAGGACCGCGATCGGGACGAGCACGGCCACACCCAGCCAGATCCACCGCGGCACACCGCGATGGGTGAGGAACCAGTACAGGGCCGCCACCATCACCACGACCCCGCCGATGCCCGCGGCCAGCAGCACCAGCGTGCTCAGCACGCCCGCTGCCACGATCGGGACCACGGCCGCGGCCACGGCGGCCGCGAAGGCCGCCCTCGCCCACCAGCGCCGACTCCGGTCCGGGTCGTCGTGCCCCGCCATCTCAGAGTCCGGACCGCGCCGCGACCCGCCCACCGGCGATCGCCTCGAGCAATGCCGCGTGATCGTGCGCGGTCTGCGCGGCGTAGGACTGTGCGAACGACGCGATGGCCTCGTCGAACTCGGCGCTGGACCCGAGGTACTCGGCGATCGCGATCCGGTCGCCCGACCTGGCGTGCGCATAGGCCAGCGCGCGCCCGCACAGGCGCCCGTAGAGCGTCATCCCCGTCGGCGTCATCGCCTCGATCACCGCTGACCCCTTGCCATCTCGCAACTGCCGCAGATAATAGTCGCGCCGCACACCGTCCACCCCGATGCCCTGCTGCCACCCCAGGAAGATGTCGCTGGCGGCCTGCATCAGCCGCTGACCGTGGACCACCCGCTCGCCCTCGTTCTCGAACGAGGGCCCCTCGAGGTAGTCCGACAACACGGACGGCACCGCCTCCTTGGCCTGCAGGAACAGCGGGTCCTCGTCGTCGACGCCGCGGAACAGGATGATCCAGCATCGCGTCCCGACGCTGCCGACCCCGACCACCTTGCGCGCCACCTGGACCAGCTCGAACTGCTCGAGCGGCACCCGGCGGTCCCACTGCAGCGTCGAGCGGTAGTCGCTCAGACGCTGGCGCAATTCGCGATCCAACTCGTCGGCATCGGCGTCGGCGAAGACCTCCTCGATCGGGACCAGCAGGGGCGGATTGCTGAGGATCTTCCGTCTGCCGTCGACCACCGTGGTCAGCTTCCCCAGCGCCTGGACACTGTCGCGGTTCCACGACTTCTCCAGCGTCTTGCGCATGCGCTTGCTCGACGACGAGTCCAGTTGATCGGCCAGCTCCACCAGCTCCTCGGTGGGTTCGATGTGGGAGTACCACACCGCCAGGGTGCCCCGCTCCGCCTGGAGCGCCATCGTCTCCCGATACTCGGCGGCACAGCCCCTGGCGATCCTGGCCCGCTGCTTCGTGCTGAATCCGGTGTCCCGCGACGCGACCTCGAGGCTGGCGACCAAGCGCTTGACGTCCCACTCGAAGGGACCGGGATACGTCTCGTCGAAGTCGTTGATGTCGAACGCCAGCCTGCGCTCCGGCGTCGCGTAGATCCCGAAATTGCTCAGGTGCGCGTCCCCGCACAGGTGTGTGCTCAGACCCGAGGACGGGGCGCGCGAGAGGTCGTCCGCCATGACGAGGGCGGAGCCACGGAAGAAGGCGAACGCCGAGGTCGCCATCCGCCCGTATCGAACCGGGACGAGCTGCGGGATGCGGGCCGCCGCCTGGGTCTCGAGCAAGCCGACCGGATCACGCTCGGCTCCGGGGTGGTGCTCCGCGAGCGCCGCAAACGGCGTCTCCCGACGCGCGGCGCGACCTCGCTCCGCGCGCTCGGCCCTGCTCGGGTGTGCACCCGATTCCGCTGCCGGCGCCACGACTTCGATTGTCCACCCCGCGGGCCGTCCCCACGTCGGGTTCGCGCGCATCCGTGGCCGGTGGCGGCGTGGCGCGGCGCCGCCCTCCGACTACAGGTGCGGCACCGCCAGCAGGCCCAGTTCGGCGTCGGAGGCCAGCAACGGGTGGTGCGGCAGCACCCGCACCGTGTAGCCGACCGCACCCGAGTGCGGGACCGTGGTGTCGGCGACGAACAGCTCGCCGAGCTCGTCCGAACCGGCGTGCCGCATCGGCACGGTGACCACGTCGGTCAGCTCCTCGTCCGCCCCGACCCGGCCGAGCACCGCCTGCACGGTGACCTCGGCGACGGCGAGACCGGCGAGCCGCACGTACGCGCGCAGCGACAGGTCCGCACCGATCACCGGGGTGTCCGGCAGCCCGGAGCTGTCGACCTGAACCACCTGCACGTCGGGCCAGGCCGCCTCGACGCGGCCGCGGTACTCCGCGACCTGCCGAGCCGCCGCGAAACCGTCAGCGACCACGGCCCGCGCTGACCGGGCGGCAGGCGCGTAGTAGTCGACGGCGTAGTCGCGAACCATCCTCGACGCCAACACCTTCGGGCCCAGGTGCTGCAGGGTGTGGCGGACCATCTGCACCCAGCGGGCAGGCACGCCGTCCGCGTCCCGGTCGTAGAACTTCGGCAGCACCGACCGCTCCAGCAGCCCGTACATCGCGCCCGCCTCGAGGTCGTCGCGGCGCACCTCATCGGTCACACCGTCCGCGGTGGGAATCTCCCAGCCGTTCTCGCCGTCGAACATCTCGTCCCACCAGCCGTCGCGGATGGACAGGTTCAGCCCGCCATTGAGCGCCGACTTCATCCCCGACGTGCCGCAGGCCTCCAGCGGGCGCAGCGGGTTGTTCAGCCACACGTCGCAGCCCCAGTACAGGTACCGCGCCATCGACATGTCGTAGTCGGGCAGGAACACGATCCGGTGCCGGACGTCGGCCTCGTCCGCGAAGCGCACCACCTGCTGGATCAGCGCCTTGCCGCCCTCGTCGGCCGGGTGACTCTTGCCCGCCACCACCAGCTGCACCGGCCGGTCGGGGTCGAGCAGCATCGCCCGCAGCCGGTCCGGATCGCGCAGCATCAGGGTCAGCCGCTTGTAGGTCGGGACCCGGCGGGCAAACCCGACGGTCAGCACCTCGGGATCGAAAACACCCGAAACCCAACCGAGTTCGGCGTCGGTGGCGCCGCGCTCGAGCCACGATGCCCGTACCCTCCTGCGGACCTCCTGCACCAGCTGCTCGCGCAGTGTGTTGCGGGTCGACCACAGGTCGGCGGGCGCGATCTCCTGCAGCCGCTCCCATCCGCGCGCCTCCTCGACCAGCTCGGGTCCCACCGCGCGGCGGGCCAGGTCCATCCATTCCCGCGCGGCCCAGGTCGGCGCGTGCACGCCGTTGGTCACCGAGCCGATCGGGACCTCGGCGGCATCGAATCCCGGCCACAGGCCGTTGAACATCTCCCGGCTGACGATCCCGTGCAGCTTCGAGACGCCGTTGGCACGCTGGCCCAGCCGCAGTCCCATGTGCGCCATGTTGAACACCGACGGGTCGTTCTCGCGGCCGAGGTCGATGATCCGGTCCACCGTCAGCCCGGGCAGCAGGGCGGACTCGTTCTCGCCGCCGACCCCACCGAAGTAGTGCCGGACGAGATCGGCCGGGAACCGGTCGATACCGGCGGGCACCGGCGTGTGCGTGGTGAACACGGTGGCCGCCCGTACCGCGGCGAGCGCGGAGTCGAAGTCCAGGCCGGACCCGGTGATCAGCTCCCGAATCCGTTCCACCCCGAGGAAACCCGCGTGGCCCTCGTTCATGTGGAAGACCTCGGGATCGGCGAGCCCGAGCGAATGGGTGTACGCGCGCACCGCGCGCACCCCGCCGATGCCTGCCAGGATCTCCTGCTTGATCCGATGGTCCTGGTCGCCGCCGTACAGCCGGTCCGTCACCCCCCGCAGCTCCGGGTCGTTCTCGGCGATGTCGGAGTCGAGCAGCAACAGCGGCACCCGCCCCACCTGGGCGATCCACACCCGGGCCCGGAGCACCCGGTTACCGGGCATCGCGACCCGCAACAGCACCGGCGCGCCGGAGTCGGGCTCGGTGAGCAGCCGCAGCGGCAGGCCCTGCGGGTCAAGCGAGGGATAGTGCTCGGCCTGCCAGCCGTCGGCGGTCAGCGACTGACGGAAGTAGCCGGACCGGTAGAGCAGGCCGACACCGATCAGCGGCACCCCGAGGTCCGAGGCGGCCTTGAGGTGGTCGCCTGCCAGGATCCCGAGCCCGCCCGAGTAGTTCGGGAGCACCTCGCTGACGCCGAACTCCATTGAGAAGTAGGCGATCCCGCCGGCCAGGTCGGCGCCCTTCGCCTGCTGGTTCTGGTACCAGCGCGGTTGGCCGAGGTAGGTGTCCAGGTCCTGCTCGAGCCGGTCGAGCTCGGCGACGAAGTCGTCGTCGACCGCCAGTTCGTCCAGGCGGGCGGGCGAGACCTCGCCGAGCATCCGGATCGGGTCGTGGCGGACCTGCGTCCACAGCGCGGGGTCGATCCGGCCGAACAGATCCTGGGTCTCGGGATGCCAGGACCAGCGCAGGTTCGTCGACAGCTGCTCGAGGGCGGCCAGCCTGGCGGGAAGGTGGGCACGGACGGTGAACCGACGCAAGGCTTTCACCCTGCGAAGACTACCCATCGCAGGCATTTTTGGGAGGCCGGCCTGCGGAGCGACCCGGGCTTCCGACGCGTTGCGAGGGACGCGAGATTCGGCCAGCGCTTCCCGTACAACTACCCGTAAGGTCTAATCCATGACCGGGCGGATAGGCATCGACGACGTCGCCCCCGAGATCTCGGGGGGACGCCACCCCGCGAAGGCGGTCGTCGGCGAGACCTTCCCGGTGTCGGCGACGGTGTGGCGCGAGGGGCACGACGCGGTTGCGGCGACCCTCGCCGTCCGCGGGCCGGAGTCGAACACCACGTTTCGGATCCCGATGTCCCCCGGCCCGTTCCCTGACACGTTCGCGGCCGTGTTCACACCCACGAGCGTCGGGGCGTGGAGCTTCCGTGTCGAGGGCTGGGGCGATCCGATCTCCACCTGGCGGCACAACGTTGAGGCCAAACTGTCGGTCGGCCAGGGCGCCGCCGATCTGGCGAACGATCTCGAGATCGGGGCCCGACTGTTCGAGCGGGCCGCCAAGGCGGTGCCGCGCGGGGACCGCCCGCGGTGCGCCGCGGTCGCCGCCGCACTGCGCAGCGATCAGCAGCTGCCCGCCCGGGTCGCCCCCGCCTTCGCGGCCGACATCGCCGAACTGCTGCGGGTGTACCCGCTGCGCGACCTGGTCACCAAGGGCCGCACCATCCCGGTGTGGGTCGACCGCAAGCGCGCCCTCGTCGGCGCCTGGTACGAGTTCTTCCCCCGCTCGACCGGAGGCCGTGCCCCCGACGGCACCCCAAGGCACGGCACCTTCGCGACGGCGGCGGACGACCTCCCGCGCATCGCCGCGATGGGCTTCGACGTGGTCTACCTGCCCCCGATCCACCCGATCGGCCGGGTGAACCGCAAGGGCCCGAACAACTCGCTGACGCCGGGCCCCGATGATGTCGGATCGCCGTGGGCGATCGGCGCGGAAGAGGGCGGCCACGACGCCGTGCACCCCCGCCTCGGCACCATCAAGGACTTCAGGAACTTCGTCGCCAGGGCGCGCCGGCTGCGGCTCGAGGTCGCGCTCGACCTCGCCCTGCAGTGCGCACCCGATCACCCGTGGGCGCAGCAGCATCCGGAGTGGTTCACGGTGCTGCCCGACGGCACCATCGCCTATGCCGAGAACCCGCCGAAGAAGTACCAGGACATCTACCCGGTCAACTTCGACGACGACCCCGATGGTATCTACGCCGAGGTGCTGCGGGTGGTGCGGTTCTGGATCAAGAACGGTGTCAAGATCTTTCGGGTCGACAACCCGCACACCAAGCCACCGGACTTCTGGGAGTGGCTGATCGCGGAGGTGAAGCGGTCCGATCCGGACGTGCTGTTCCTCTCCGAGGCTTTCACCCGGCCCGCCCGGATGTACGGCCTGGCCAAGCGCGGATTCACCCAGTCCTACACCTACTTCACCTGGCGGGTGAACAAGCACGAGCTCACCGAGTTCGGACTGGAGATCGCCGCCAAGGCCGACGAGGCCAGGCCCAACCTGTTCGTCAACACGCCGGACATCCTGCACGAGAGCCTGCAGCACGGCGGTCCCGGCATGTTCGCGCTGCGCGCCGCACTTGCCGCGACCCTGTCTCCGACCTGGGGCGTCTACTCCGGATACGAACTGTACGAACATGTTCCGCTGCGACCGGGCAGCGAGGAGTACCTCGACTCCGAGAAGTACGAGCTGCGACCCCGCGACTTCGACGGCGCCCGTGCTCGCGGTGAGTCGCTGGAACCCTGGCTGGCGACCCTGAACCGGATCCGCCGCGCCCACCCCTCGCTGCAGCAGCTGCGCAACATCACCTTCCATCACACCGACAGCGACGCGCTGATCGCGTATTCGAAGTTCGACCCGACCACCGGCGACGCCGTGCTCACGATCGTGAACCTCAACCCGTACGGGGCGGAGCAGGGCACCATCTGGCTCGACATGCCTGCTCTCGGGCGCGACTGGCACGACCACCTGACCGTTCTCGACGAGGTCAGCGGCGAGCAGTACCACTGGGGCCAGGCCAATTTCATCCGACTCGAACCCTGGCGCGCGGTCGCCCACATCCTCGCGTTGCCCGCCGTTCCCTACCCCGCGCGGCTACCCCTCGCCCACCGCGCACCGCGCACATGAGCGCGGATCGGGTCGCGCAGGTCGCGGCGCCCGCACCCGCCGACCTCGCCCGGCTCGCCGAGGGCACCCACCACAACCCGCACGCCGTCCTCGGTGCGCACGCGCATCCCGGCGGCACCGTGATCCGGGCGCTGCGCCCCCACGCGGGCGAGGTGTCGGCCCGCATCGGGGGCGTCGACCACCCCCTGCAGCCGGTCTCGGACGGGCTGTTCAGCGCGGTCGTCCCCGTCGAGGACCTCATCGACTACCGGCTGGTGGTCGAGTATCCCGGCGGGCACACCGTCGTCACCGCGGACGGCTACCGGTTCCTGCCGACCCTCGGGGAGCTCGACCTGCACCTGTTCGGCGAGGGCCGGCACGAGCGACTGTGGGAGATCCTCGGCGCGCACCCGCGCAGCTACACGACCCCGGACGGCGAGGTGGCAGGCACCTCCTTCGCGGTGTGGGCGCCCTCGGCGCGCGGCGTCACGGTGATCGGCGACTTCGACGGCTGGGGCGGGCAGACCGCGCCGATGCGCATGCTCGGGTCCAGCGGGGTCTGGGAGCTGTTCGTCCCCGGCGTCGGGCCGGGCGACCTGTACAAGTTCCGCGTGCACGGCAGCGACGGCTCCGTCCGGGAGAAGGCCGACCCGATGGCGTTCGCCACCGAGGTGCCGCCGCGCACCGCCTCCGTGGTCGGCGTGAGCACGCACAGGTGGGCCGACGCCGAATGGATGGCCGTCCGCGCGCGCACCGACCCGAACCTGGCCCCGATGAGCGTGTACGAGGTGCACCTGGGGTCCTGGCGTCCCGGCCTGAGTTATCTCGAGCTCGCCGACCAACTGTCCGCCTATGTCGTCGAGCAGGGCTTCACGCATGTCGAACTGCTCCCGGTGGCCGAGCACCCGTACGGCGGATCCTGGGGTTACCAGGTCACCTCCTATTACGCCCCGACCGCCCGCTTCGGCTCCCCGGACGACTTCCGGGCCTTCGTCGACCGGATGCACCTCACAGGCGTCGGTGTCATCGTCGACTGGGTGCCCGCGCACTTCCCGAAGGACGACTGGGCGCTGGCCCGGTTCGACGGCGGCCCGCTCTACGAGCACGCCGATCCCCACCGCGGCGAGCAATTGGACTGGGGCACCTACGTCTTCGACTTCGGCCGACGCGAGGTGCGCAACTTCCTCGTCGCCAACGCCCTGTTCTGGATCGAGGAGTTCCACATCGACGGGCTGCGCGTGGACGCGGTCGCCTCGATGCTCTACCTCGACTACTCGCGACCCGAGGGCGGCTGGACGCCGAACATCCACGGCGGTCGGGAGAACCTGGAGGCCGTGGCGTTCCTGCAGGAGATGAACGCCACCGTGCACCGGCAGCACCGCGGCGTGGTCACCATCGCGGAGGAGTCAACCGCGTGGCCGGGCGTCACCCGCACCACCAACGTCGGCGGCCTCGGCTTCAGCATGAAGTGGAACATGGGCTGGATGCACGACACCCTCGGCTACCTCGGCCGAGACCCGGTGCACCGCAGCTTCCACCACCACGAGATCACGTTCTCGCTGATGTACGCCTGGAGCGAGTGCTACCTGCTCCCGATCAGCCACGACGAGGTGGTGCACGGAAAGGGCACGCTGTGGACCCGGATGCCGGGCGACGACTTCGCCAAGGCCGCGGGCCTGCGCACACTGCTGGCCTACATGTGGTCACACCCCGGCAAGCAGCTGCTGTTCATGGGTCAGGAATACGGCCAGCGCACCGAGTGGTCGGAGGAGCGCGGGCTCGACTGGCATCAGCTCGACGAGGGACACGTCGCCGAGCTGCACCGCGGGATCCTCGCGCTGGTGCGCGATCTCAACGCCACCTACCGGCGCCACCCGGCACTGTGGACGCTCGACAACTCCCCCGGCGGGTACTCCTGGATCGACGCGAACGACACCGAGAACAACGTGCTCAGCTACCTGCGGTACGGGTCCGACGGGTCGATCGTGGCGTGCCTGTTCAACTTCTCCGGCTCGGCCCACTCGGAATACCGGGTCGGCCTGCCCGAGCCCGGCCGGTGGGTCGAGATCCTCAACACCGATGCCGACGCATATCGCGGCGCCGGCATGGGTAACTTCGGAGCCGTGACCGCGACCCTGCTGCCCTGGCACGGGCGACCCGCGTCGGCGTCGGTCGCACTGCCCCAGAACGGTGCGATCTGGCTGAGCCTGGAGCGCGGCTGATGCGCCGCCGCCGATCCGTGCTCACGGTCGCCTCGCTCGTCGCCGTCGCCGCGGTCGTCGCCGGCTGCTCCGGGGCGATCGACGGACGCGCCGTGTCGATCTACGACAATCCCTTCACGGTGGCGGGCCTGCCCGCGACCTCCGGCCCCAGTGGCCCCCGCGAGGGCGTGCCCGACGCCCAGCTCCCGGTTCGCGGCGCGGACGGATCGGCGGCCGACGTGCTGGCCACCAACGCCGTGGACGACATCGCGGCCTTCTGGCAGTCCGAGTACCCCCGCGCGTTCGGCGGCGACTTCAGGCCCGTCACCGACCTGCTCTCCTGGGACCCGGACGCGGATCGGGCCCAGGCCCCGACGTTCTGCGGCGACAACACCCACGGATTCGCCAACGCCGGCTACTGCACCCGCGACGGCTCCATCGGCTGGGACCGCACCGTGCTGCTGCCCTCGCTCATCGAGACCTTCGGCCCGATGTCCGTGGTGATGGTCATGGCCCACGAGTACGGGCACGCGGTCCAGTACGGCTCGGGGCTCGCGGGCGACGACGACCTCACGCTGGTGCTCGAGCAGCAGGCAGACTGCTTCGCCGGGGCCTACATGCGGCACGTCGCGCAGGGCGATTCCCGGCACTTCACCCTGAACACCTCCGACGGGCTCAACTCGGTGATGGCGGCGATGGTCGCGGTGCGCGACAGCGACCCGAACGACCCGGAATCGGTGCACGGCTCGGCGTTCGAGCGGATCACCGCGTTCCAGATCGGCTTCACCGACGGCGCCAAGTCCTGCACGAAGATCGACGAGACCGATGTGATGTCGCGGCAGGCCGAGCTGCCCCAGCAGTTCACCACCGAGGGTGACACCGGCGAGATGCCGGTCACCGAGGAGTCCGTGCAGCTGACGGTGGATTCGCTGCAGGCGCTGTTCGACCTGCCGCAGAAGCCGGCCGTCGACTTCGCGGGGGCGGACACCGGGTGTCCGGACGCGGAGACAACGGAACCGGTCTCCTACTGCCCGGCGACAAACACGATCGGAGTCTCGCTGCCCGAGCTGATCGAGCGCGGCACCCCGAACCCGGAGTCCGGGGACGAGTTCACCGCCGACGTGCGCGGCGACTTCGGCGCCTACGTCCTGGTGGCCTCGCGCTTCACGCTGGCCGCGCAGGCGCACGCCGACAAGTCGCTGACCGAGGCCAAGACCGCGGTGCGGGCGGCTTGCCTGTCCGGGGCGTGGACCGCGGCGACCGCGGTGGGCGAGGCCGGTGGGCTGACGCTCTCCCCCGGCGACCTCGACGAGGCGGTGTCCGGGCTGCTGAGCGACGGGCTGATGGCGAGCGACGTGAACGGGAACACCGTGCCGAGCGGCTTCGCCCGGGTGGACGCGTTCCGCTCGGGAGTCCTCGGCGGCGAGCAGGCCTGCGAGAACCGCTACGGGTGATGCGGCTCCGCCGCGCCTGTGCGCGATTCCCACCCCCACTGGGATGAGAATCGCGCACAGGCGCGCAGCGCTAGTAGAGGGCGGACGCGAGCTTGCGACGGGCGGCGATGACGATCGGATCGGCGGGGTCGAACAGCTCGAACAGCTCGAGCAGTCGGGTCCGGGCTGAGTTCCTGTCGTCTCCCGCGGTGCGGCGGATCGTCTCGATGAGACGGGCGAAGGCCGCCTCGGGCTGCTGGCTGTAGAGCTCCATGTCGGCCGCGTCGAGCTGGGCGGTCACGTCGGCGGGCTCGGCGTCGGCCCGCGCGACGGCGTCGGGGTCGAGGTCCTGCACGCGGGCGATGAACCGGACCTGCCGGATCGCACCGAGCGCCTGCACGTTCGCGGGCTCCGCGTCGAGGATCACCTGATAGGCGGCCTCGGCGCCGGCCAGGTCACCCTCGCTCAGCGCGGTCTCCGCCGCGACGAACCGCGGGTCCTCGGGCTCCTCGGGCTCGCCCTCGCCCTCGCCCTCGGACTGCGGCGGGCCGGAAAGCTTGCCCGCGGTCGCCTGCAGCACGGCGTCGATCCACTGTCCGAGTTGCGGCTCGTCGCCGTCGAAGTCCGCCAGCGGACGTCCGGCCGCGACCGCGACGACGGCGGGCAGCGCCTGCACGCCGAAGGCCTGCGCGATCCGGGGATCGCTGTCGACGTTCACCCGGGCCAGCACCCACGACCCGTTGCCCGCCGCGGCGAGCGAGTCCAGGGTCGGGGAGAACACCGCGCTGGCGGGCATCGACGCCGCATACAGCTCGACGACGACGGGAACCTGGGTCGAGCGGGCGAGCACCTCGGCCTCGAAATTGGCCTCGGTCACCTCGACGACCGCCGAGGACGCGGCACTCACGCCGTTCGCGGTCGGCGGGCCTGCGGGCGCGGCCTGCGCTCGTTCCTTGAGGGCGGACAGATCCACCGCGCCGGTCATGGCGGCGGCCGCCGCGGCCGATGGACGTGAGGGTGGGCGGGAACCGGGTCGAGTCACATGTTCAGTTTGTCACGATCGACGGCTCAGCTCAGCGCGGGTGCCGGTTCCTTGGCGCTGTCGGCCGAGAGCTCGGCGAGACGGCCGGTGCGCACGGCCCAGGCCTCGAACACGATCGTGCCGAACGGCGGGACGCTCGCGACCAGCGCCCAGAAGGTGGTGACCAGCGACCACGAGAGCTTCTTCGCCGTGACGATGGCCACCAGGACGTACAGCACGAACACCGCACCGTGAATGGGCCCGAAGACCTTCACGCCGATCTCGTTGCCGTCTGCGGGCAGGTACTTGAAGGCCATGCCGATCAGCAGGCCGAGCCAGGTGATCGCCTCGAGGACCGCCACGAAACGGAAGCGCTTGGCCCACGTGCTGAGATCGAAGATGTTCGCCATGGGCCCCATTGTGCCCGACGCACTACGACGCCCCGTAGTTGAGGCGGTCGACCTCGACCACGGGGCGCCTCGGCGCCGCCCTCGGCTACTGCTTGGGAACCCGGATGATCAACGCATCACCCTGACCGCCGCCGCCACACAGCGCGGCCGCGCCGACGCCACCGCCGCGACGGCCCAGCTCGAGCGCCAGGTGCAGCGCGATCCGCGCACCCGACATCCCCAGCGGATGTCCGATCGCGATCGCCCCACCGTTCACGTTGACCTTCGACTCGTCGAGTCCCAGTTCCTTGGTCGAGGCGATGCCGACGGCGGCGAAGGCCTCGTTGATCTCCACCAGGTCCAGATCCTTCGGGTCGATGCCCTCACGCTCGCAGGCCTTCGCGATCGCGCGCGCCGGCTGCGACTGCAGCGTCGAGTCGGGGCCCGCCACCACGCCGTGCGCGCCGATCTCGGCGATCCAGCTCAGGCCAAGCTCCTGTGCCCTGGCCTTGCTCATCACCACCACCGCGGCGGCGCCGTCGGAGATCTGCGAGGCCGAGCCCGCGGTGACGGTGCCGTCCTTGCTGAACGCGGGACGGAGCTTGCCCAGCGACTCGACGGTCGTGTCGGCGCGGATGCCCTCGTCCTCGGCGAATACGACCGGCTCACCCCTGCGCTGCGGGATCGACACGGGCACGACCTCCGCCTCGAAGAGCCCGTCCTTCCAGGCCCGCGCGGCGTTCTGGTGCGAGGCGGCCGCGAACGCGTCCTGCGCCTCACGGCTGATCCGCTGGTCGTCGGCCTGGTTCCGCTGCTCGGTCAGGTTGCCCATCGGCTGGTCGGTGAAGATGTCGTGCAGGCCGTCGTAGGCCATGTGGTCGCGCAGGGTCACGTCGCCGTACTTGAAGCCCTCACGGCTCTTCTCCAGCATGTGCGGTGCGCGGCTCATCGACTCCTGGCCACCGGCGACCACGATGTCGAACTCGCCCGCGCGGATCAGCTGGTCGGCCAGCGCGATCGCGTCGACGCCAGAGAGACACACCTTGTTGATCGACAGGGCGGGCACGTCCATCGGGATGCCCGCGGCCACGGCCGCCTGGCGCGCGGGCATCTGACCGGCGCCCGCGGTCAGCACCTGGCCCATGATCACGTACTCGACACTCTCGGGCGCGACGCCCGCCTTCTCCAGCGCGCCCTTGATGGCGATGCCACCCAGATCGGATCCCGAGAAATCCTTGAGCGAGCCGAGCAAACGACCCACCGGGGTCCGGGCTCCGGCGACGATGACTGAACTGCTCACGGCTTCCTCCAACGATCAACACGGGTGGTCAGCGACCAAAAGCCGCATCCCAAAGAGAACTACAAAGACGGTAGCGCTACCGTCATCGACATGACGAACTCCGCCCCCAACGCCGCCGCGTCCGTACTCGCTTCCGACCTGGTGACGGCCATCGACCACGTCGGCATCGCGGTGCCCGATCTCGATGCCGCCATCGCCTGGTACGGCGAGCACCTCGGCCTCGTGTCCACGCACGAAGAGGTCAACGAGGAGCAGGGCGTGCGCGAGGCCATGCTGTCCGTGCCCGGCAGCCCGGCAGGCGCCACCGCGATCCAGCTGCTCGCCCCGCTGAACGACGACTCGACCATCGCCAAGTTCATCGCCCGCAGCGGCCCCGGCCTGCAGCAGCTCGCCTACCGGGTCAGCGACCTCGATGCCATCTCCGAGCGCCTGCGCGCGGGCGGCGTCCGGCTGCTCTACGATGCCCCTCGCCGCGGTACCGCGGACTCGCGGATCAACTTCCTGCACCCCAAGGATGCGGGCGGCGTGCTGGTCGAACTGGTCGAGCCGGCCGCAGACCCGGCACACTGATACTGCGCCACCCCCTTTTTCAGCACAGTGGTTCGCCCGAGCGCACAGACCACATCACCACCGGAGCGACGGTAAGTTATGACCATGCCCAACGAGATCCAACTGCCCTTCAACATCGTGCGGAAGGGCTACGACCGCGACGAGGTACGCAACTACTTCGAGCGCTTCGACGCGGAACTCCGGGTCACCGCGACCGATCGTGATGCGGCGGCGGCGCAGGCCCGAGACCTCGCCCAGCAGTTGGAGGACGCCCGCGACGAGATCGACGACCTGCGCAAGGACGTCGACCGGCTGTCCGTTCCGCCGACGACCGCGGAGGGCATGAGCGAGCGCATCTCCCGGATGCTCCGCCTCGCCTCCGATGAGGCCTCGGAAGTGCGGGCCACGGCCCAGTCCGAAGCCGCCGAGATGGTGTCCATCGCCGAGCAGGACGGCGCCGCGCTGCGCGGCAAGTATGAGGGCCTGCTCGCCGAGCTCGAGGATCGCCGGAACGCCATGGAGGTCGAGCACACGCAGACCATGGCGACCGCACGCACCGAGGCCGCCCGTCTCGTCGAGAAGGCGCAGTCCGAGGTCGCTCACCTCCAGACCGAGTCCGAGGCGCGGCGCAACGAGGTACAGCAGGACTTCGAGATCACCATGAGCGAGCGTCGCACCAAGGTGGTCAGCGCGGTCAACGAGCTCGAGGCCACCAGCAAGGCCGAGGCCGAGCGCAGGCTCACCGACGCCACCAACGAGGCCCGCAGGCGACTGCAGACCGCGACCGAGCAGGCCGAGAAGCGGATCGCCCACGCAAAGGAACTCGCCGAAGAGCTTCGCGTGCTCCGCGGCCGGGTCCTGGCTCAGCTCCTGGGAATTCGGGGACAGCTCGACTCGGTGCCCGCCATGCTCGCCTCGGTCAACCGCGAGGGCGAACTGCTCGACGGGGTCGGCGACTCCGCCGCGCGCAACGCCCCGGCCGAGGACGAGGACGAGAACAACGACGCCGCATCCGAGGCGTCCGAGAAGTCGGAGAAGTCCGAGGAGTCGGTCAAGACCAACGTCGGGTGATGCCCCGAGATCCGCGCCCGTTCCAGCACCCGGTGTGCCAGTGCCTGCGTTCCTCGGCCCCGCCGAGTTCGTCCGCAGGCCAGGCCACCAGGTGCGGGACACCGGGCCGGATCTCGTGGTCGCAGCCGGGGCAGCGATAGGTCTTGGTGGCGCGCGACCCCGGCACCGGGCGCACCAGGTACCGCTCGTCGTCGTATCCCGCAGGCCCCGAATCGATCCGCGACTCCCGGCCGCCGGCCGGCGTCGGCCGGTCGGTCCGGTGTCGCTGATTCCGTCTGGGCATGACTACAGCCTAGGTTTCGATCAGAACAGCCGGAACTCGGTGCTCTCGGTCCCCCGCAGTTTGTCGTAATCGAGTGTCAGGCAGCGGATCCCGCGATCCTCGGCGAGGGTCCGCGCCTGGGGCTTGATCTGCTGCGCGGCGAACACCCCGGTCACGGGCGCGAGCAGCGGATCGCGGTTCATCAGTTCCAGGTAGCGGGTCAGCTGTTCGACACCGTCGATCTCGCCGCGGCGCTTGATCTCCACTGCGACCGACGCACCGTCCGCGTCCCGGACGAGCAGGTCCACCGGTCCGATCGCCGTCATGTACTCACGCCGGACCAGGGTGTATCCGGGACCGAGCGTCTCGACGTGCTCGGCCAGCAGCTCCTGCAGGTGCGCCTCGACCCCGTCCTTGATCAGGCCCGGGTCGACGCCGAGTTCGTGCGAGGAGTCGTGCTCGACCTCGTGGATCGTGATCCGCAGCTCCTCGCCGGCTTTGTTGGTCACGACCCACAGCTGGGTGCCCTCCTCACCGTCGTTCTCGACGAGCCAGCACGGGGGGCTCATCCAGTTCAGCGGCTTGTACGCACGGTCGTCCGCATGGATGCTCACGGAACCGTCGGACTTGACCAGCAGGAGCCTGCGCGCCTTCGGCAGGTGTGCAGTGAGTCGTCCGACGTAGTCGACATGGCAGCTGGCAATCACGAGGCGCACTCGGAACACCCTAGAGCACCCATCGGTGCGCGCCGCAGACCCGCCACGCCACGCCGGGTCGCCGGGTGGTCAACCCATTACGCTGGAGCGACCATGCCGCTCCCGTTCCGCTCGATCGCGCCGCTTGGCTCGCGGCTGCTCGGCGCCCCGGACGAGAGCCCGCGCCGACGCCGGATCCGCGTCCAGGTGCTGCTGACCGCGAGCCTGGTGCTGTCCAACCTGATCGGCGCGCTCGTGGTCGGCGCCCTGATCACCGTGGTCGTGCCCGGCCCGAGCCTCTACGACCTCGACTACCTGGTCGTCAACGCGGTGATCGGGCCGGTCTACATCGCCCTGGCCGTCGCGGTCGGGGTCCTGTGGGGCACCCTCCGCGCGACGAAGGACTTGCGGTGGGCAATCGAGGACCGGGAACCGACCAGGGAGGAGGCCGCGGCCGCGCTCGCGATGCCGTGGCGCCTGACCCGGATGCAGGCCCTGCTCTGGTCCATCGGGCTCGTCCTCTTCACGGTCAGCTACGGGCTGATCGAACCGGACTCCATCCCCAAGGTCGCCTTCACCATCGTCATGGGCGGGGTCACGGTCTGCGCATTCAGCTATCTGCTCAGCGAGTTCTCGCTGCGTCCCGCGGCGGCGCGGGCCCTCGAGGCTGGCGACCCGCGCCGGGTGCGCATCGCGGGCGTGACCGGCCGCAACATGCTGGCCTGGACCCTGGGCACCGGGGTGCCGGTGGCGGGCCTGATGCTGATCGCGGTCTTCAGCTTCATCCGCCCGGAACACGTTGACGTAGAAAAGCTCGCGGTCTCGATCCTCGCGCTCGGCGCCATCACCCTGGTCTTCGGACTGGCGCTGACCCTCCTCGGGGTGGGAGCAACCGTCGCGCCCATCCGGGCGGTCCGAGCTGCCATGGTGCGCGTCGAACACGGCGAGCTCGACACGCAGGTGGTGGTCTACGACGGCACCGAGCTCGGCGAGCTGCAGAGCGGCTTCAACCGGATGGCGGAGGGCCTGCGCGAGCGCGAGCGGATCCAGGAGCTGTTCGGCAGGCACGTGGGACACGAGGTGGCCGAGGCCGCCATCAAGCGCAATCCGGAGCTCGGCGGAGAGGAGCGCGAGATCGCGGTCTTCTTCATCGACCTGGTCGGATCCACCGAGCTCGCGGCATCCCGTCCGCCGAAGGAGGTCGTCGACCTGCTCAACCGGTTCTTCGATGTCGTGGTCGACGAGGTGGACCGGCACGGCGGCCTGATCAACAAGTTCGAGGGCGACGCCGCGCTCGCGATCTTCGGGGCGCCCGTCGAGATCCCGGACCCCGCCGGCAGCGCGCTCGCCGCCGCCCGCGCGATCCGGTCCCGGCTGATCGTCGAGGTGCCGGACTGCAGCGCCGCGATCGGTGTCGCCGCGGGCACCGCCGTCGCGGGAAACATCGGCGCCCGCAAGCGATTCGAGTACACGGTCATCGGGGATCCGGTGAACGAGGCGGCCCGGCTGTCCGAGTTGGCCAAGACGATCGACGGCGCACTCGTCGCCTCCGATCGCTCCGTCCAGCGGGCGGGGACCGACGAGTCCCGCCGCTGGGAGCTCGGCGACTCCGTGATCCTCCGCGGACGCAATGTCGCCACCCGCCTGGCCACCCCCGCCCGCCAAGTGCCGTAGCGAGCCTCCCCCGCCCCTGCTCGACTGTCGGTGCGCTCTGGTACATGTGGGGCATGGGTGTGACTGTCGACGAGTTCCTGGCAATGCTGGACACGCTGCCCGAGACCGAGCAGAGCGGTGGTGGCGGCGGTAGCTGGGTTTCGCTCAAGGTCCACGGCAAGGGCTTCGGCTATGTCTGGGAGAAGACGGAGACGGTGGGGCTCAAGACGACGCTCGACGAGCAGATCGCGCTGGTGTCCGAGCGCCCTGACGTATTCGAGGTCCAGTTCACCACCAACCAGTTCGGATGGGTCGTGGTGCAGCTGGCGAAGATCGAACCCGACGAGCTGCTGGAACTGGTCACAGAGGCCTGGTGCCTGACCGCGCCCAAGCGTCTCGTCGAAGCACACGAATTCGGCAGTCTCTACGACGAATAGCCCCGTTCCTGCGAGGATGCGGTGGTGATCCTCGAACATGCACTCCTGCAGGTGAAGTCCGGTCGCAGTGCCGAATTCGAGACCGCCTTCGGTCTGGCCAGGCAGATCATTTCCAGCATGGCCGGGTTCCGCACGCTGTCGCTCTCACGCTGCCTCGAGCATCCCGACACGTACCTGCTGCTGGTCGAATGGGACAGCCTGGATGACCACGTCGAAGGCTTCAGGAAGTCGCCGCAGTACGAGCAGTGGCGCTCGCTGCTGCACGACTTCTACGACCTCTTCCCGACCGTCGAGCACTACGAGCAGGTCGACTTCGCCGGTCGCACCACCAACTGAAGCCGTCGAGTGTGCAGTTGTCGGGGCATCGCCCGAGAAGGAACGCCGGTAGGTGCACTCTCGGCCGGCCGGGGTGTGGCGTCGAGTGTGCAGTTGTCGGGGCATCGGCCGAGTAGACAGGTCGGTAGGTGCACTCTCGGCGGGCCGCGGTGGCAGGCCGGGGGGCTTGTGTGTCTTGCCCTGGATATGCGAAATGCCTCGCATCGCAGTCTCTTTCGAGGCTGTGATGCGAGGCATTCGCAATTTATGTTCGGCGGTGTCCTACTCTCCCACACCCTGTCGAGTGCAGTACCATCGGCGCTGGAGGGCTTAGCTTCCGGGTTCGGAATGGGTCCGGGCGTTTCCCCTCCGCTATGGCCGCCGTAACTCTATG
>NZ_SUMD01000006.1 GCF_005049235.1 Rhodococcus oryzae
CTCCACCATGGGCGTCGAGGGCTGCGCCGGCTACGCGCAGGCCCGCTCCTACGTCAACGTCACCGTCGACACCGAGAACGTCAAGGGCACCGTCACCCTCTGGGGCCAGCCCTTCAGCATCGGCTGATCTGACGCCGCTAGCGACTGCTTGCAGGTCGCTCGAAACTACGCCGCTAGCGACTGCTTGCAGGTCGCTCGAAACTACACTGACCTGATCCGAAAACGCTGGGCCCGTATCGAATTCGGTACGGGCCCAGCGTGTGTCCGCCTCCTCAGCCCCGATGTCTGGCGGTGTCGCTGCCCAGCAGGTCGCGGATCTCGGTGAGCAACTCGATGTCCGTTGCCTCCTTCTCCTCCTGCTTCATGTGCCGCTCCTTGGTGTGGTTGTAGGGCACGATGAGGATGAAGTACACGACGGCCGCGATGATGATGAAGTTGATCGCCGCGGTGATCACGGCGCCGATGTTCACGAACGTCTCCGGGCTGTCGGTGATCTGGAAGCCGAAGCCCATCTCGTTCGAGCCGCCGAGGGCGGCGATCAGGGGTTCGACGACATTGCCGGTGAATGCGGTGACGATGGCGGTGAAGGCCGCACCGATGATCACCGCGACGGCCAGGTCGAGCACGTTTCCCTTGAGCAGGAAGTCTTTGAAGCCCTTCAACATGAGTTGGGTCTCCGTTCCGTCGGCTGGTGATGCTCTCGGACATGCAAATGCTATGGACACCGGAGGTGGCGGGGCAACCAGACGTCCGTCCGGGAGTCAGTGGAATGTGACCGTCAGTGCGGTCGACAGCGAGGCCGCGGCGACCGTCGTCGCCTCGCCCGCAGGCAGCGCGAGCATCACAACGCGCTCGCGTGCACCACGGCCGGAATCATTGGGGGACACCAGGATCACCGTCGCGGCGGAGGCCAGCACCCGGGCGTCGGGCGCGGGCCCCTCGGTGTCGGGGTTCACGGTCAGCACGTCCACCCGGTCACCCTCGCGCAACAGGTCGGTCACTTCGGGGTCGGCGAGTCGGATCGGCACCACGCGGGCGTCGGTCGAGTTGGTGGCCGCGTTGGCCAGACGCGGACCGAGCATGCGCAGGTCGGTCAGGGTCTCGCCCGCCCTGGCGGGGCCGGTCAGGGTGTGGCCAACGGCGTCCTCGATGCCGCGCAGGGCGCCCGTGGGCACCGTCGCGGCACCCAACTGCACGAGCCGCACGTCGTCGGCGCCGAGGACGAGGCCGGGCGTCAGGTCGCGTGCGGCCGCGACGACGTCCACCCGATCGTCTGACGGGTCGCCGCGCAGCAGCAGGATCACGGCGGTCAGCGCGAGAGCGGCGGCGAGCACCCGGCGGGCGGCGGCGACGCGGGCCGATCCCGGCCGGGTCAGCCGGGAGAGTCGGTCGGCCCAGGTCGGGTCGAGCCGTTCGGCACGACGGCTGCCGGGGATCGGTGCGCGGTCCATGGGGCCACGCTAGGGGCCGCGGGCGGCCGCCAGAGCCGCCGCACAGCGCGCCTGTGGAGGGATCAGGCGGCTGTGGAGAACCCAGGGGCTAGGTCGCAGACGAGGTCGCGCCCGCGCTCGCGGTGGACGTCGACGTGCTGGTCGACGGGCTGCTCGCGGGGGTCGAGGACGCCGACGAATCGGACTTGGCGGGCTCGCTGGCGGTGCCGCCGCTACCCCGGCTGTCCGTGCGGTAGAAGCCGCTGCCCTTGAAGACGATGCCGACGGAGTTGAACAGCTTGCGCAGCTTGCCGGAGCACTCGGAGCACACGGTCAGGGTGTCGTCGGTGAAGGACTGGACGATGTCGAACCGGTTGCTGCATTCGGTGCAGGCATACGAGTAGGTGGGCACTGAAGGATCCTCCGCACGGGGTACTCAGGCCTGTGTGGTGATACGGCAGGCGTTAGCACTTTACAGTCAGGAGTGCCAACGCCGGTAATCAGCTTCCTATTCCCAGTGCACGAAGCCCGCCGACCGGGGTGAGGACCCAGCCGACCCGGATGTCGTGTGACTCGTCGGGCAGCTCGCCGACCACCTCGTCGTCGCGGACCACCGCGATCAGGCGGGCCGCCGGATCGGCGAGGTCGAGGGTTCGGTCGTAGAAGCCCGCGCCCCGACCGAGACGGACCCCCCGTTCGTCGACCGCGAGCGCCGGGATCAGGATCGCCGTCGCCTCCGAGATCGCCGAGGGCGGTAGGTGCGGCTGCCCGGGTTCGCGCAGGCCGAACGGTGCGCTGACCAGGGCCTCGGTGCCGTGATACTCCGCCCAGTGCAGCGGGCCGGGTTCCCTGGCCACGGGCAGCAGGATCCGTCCGACCCGAGGCCGGAGTGCGTCGAGGAGTGCCGTCGACCCCGGTTCGAGCCCGACCGGCACATATGCGCAGACCGTGGCATCGGGTCCGAGCGTGTCGCCGAGCGCCGAGGCCGCCGCGGCGAGGGCGCGGTCTTCCGTCTCCCTGGTCACGGCGTCGCGTGAACGACGCGCGGCGAGCACCCTGGTCCGCCACTGCGCTTTCGTCGTCACCTCGGTCACCGATGCCACCCCGTTCCCCTGAGCCGCGTTCCCATCGTGCTCACCCTAGAATCCGGTGGGCACGGACGAGATGGATAGGGTGTGCTCATGACACAGGCCGGCACCAACAAGAACAGGCACTTCCGCACGGCGGTGGTGCCCGCGGCGGGTCTGGGCACCAGGTTCCTGCCCGCGACCAAGACGGTGCCGAAGGAATTGCTGCCGGTGGTGGACACGCCGGGCATCGAGCTCGTTGCCGGTGAGGCCGCCGATTCCGGCGCCAGCCGGCTGGTGATCGTCACCTCGGAGGGCAAGGACGGGGTCGTCGCGCACTTCGTCGAGGACCTGGTGCTCGAGAGCAAGCTCGAGGCCAGCGGCAAGTCGCATCTGCTCGAGAAGGTCCGAAAGGCGCAGGGCCTGCTCGAGGTGGAGTCGGTGATCCAGGAGGAGCCGCTCGGGCTCGGTCACGCCGTCGGGTGCGTGGAGTGTGTGCTCGATGACGACGAGGACGCGATCGCGGTCCTGTTGCCCGATGACCTGGTGATGCCGCGTGGGGTGCTCGAGACGATGGTCCGGGTCCGGGAGAAGCGCGGCGGCAGCGTGCTGTGTGCGATCGATGTGCCCAAGGATCAGGTCAGTGCGTACGGCGTCTTCGATGTCGAGGAGGTGCCGGACGCGACGAATCCGGACGTCCTCAAGGTCGTCGGGATGGTGGAGAAGCCGAAGCCGGAGGACGCGCCGTCGACGTTCGCGGCGGCGGGCCGGTACCTGTTGGATCGGGCGATCTTCGATGCGTTGCGCCGGATCACCCCGGGTCAGGGTGGCGAGTTGCAGTTGACCGATGCGATCGCGTTGCTGATCTCGGAGGGTCATCCGGTGCACGTGGTGGTGCACCGTGGGTCGAGACACGACCTCGGAAATCCCGGAGGCTACCTGCGGGCTGCGGTTGACTTTGCCCTGGACAGTGAAGAATACGGTCCTTCGCTGCGCGACTGGCTCACTCAGAGACTGCAGCAGACGGGACATTAGTGGGGTCGGGAGGCAGTGACTACATGCGCTCGGTTGAGGAGCAGCAGACGAGAGTGACGGCTGCCGCGGTCGCACCCCGGCCGGTCCGGGTGGCGATCTCGGAGGCTCAGGGTCTGTTGTGTGCCGAAGAGGTGGTCACCGAGCGCCCGCTGCCGGGATTCGATCAGGCCGCGATCGACGGCTACGCCGTGCGTAGCGTCGATGTCGCCGGTGCAGGCGGGGAGAACCGGGGCGAGGACGACGAGCCCGTCGAGGTGACGCTGCCCGTGGTGGGCGAGGTCGCCGCCGGTTCGCGCCAACCGATCCGACTGCAGCCGCGTCAGGCGGTGCGCGTGGACACCGGCGCGCCGCTGCCGACCCTCGCCGACGCGGTCCTGCCGCTCGACCGCACCGATGGCGGCCTGAATCGCGTGAAGGTGCTCTGGCCGGTCCGTTCCGGTGACTACGTCCGGCGCATCGGCGACGATGTGCAGCCCGGCGACGTCGCGGTGCGCGCGGGCACCATCATCGGCGCGGCCCAGGTCGGTCTGCTCGCCGCGGTGGGGCGCGACAAGGTGCTGGTGCATCCCCGACCGCGGCTGTCGGTGATCTCCGTCGGCGGCGAGCTGGTCGACATCGACCGCACCCCCGGCCCCGGTCAGGTCTATGACGTGAACTCGTACGCGCTCGCCGCGGCCGCGCGCGACGCAGGCGCCGACGTGAACCGGGTGGGCATCGCAGGCACCGATCCCCGTCGGCTGCGCGAGGTGGTCGAGGGTCAGCTGATCCGTTCGGAGATCGTGGTCATCGCCGGGGCGGTCGGCGGCGGGGCCTCCGATCAGGTCCGCGAGGCGCTACGCGACCTCGGCGACCTCGAGGTGGAGCGGGTGGCGATGCACCCGGGTTCGGTGCAGGGATTCGGTCAGCTCGGTCGCGACGAGGTGCCGACGTTCCTGTTGCCGTCCAACCCGGTCAGTGCGCTGGTCGTGTTCGAGGTGATGGTCCGGCCGCTGATCCGGATCGCACTCGGCCGCAGGCAGCCGATGCGCAGGGTGGTCACCGCGCGCACGGTGGCGCCGATCACCTCGATCGAGAACCGCAAGGGCTTCCTGCGTGGGCAGCTGATGCGCGACGAGTCGACGGGGGAGTACCTGGTGCAGGCGCTCGGCGGGGCGCCAGGCGCGTCCTCGCACCTCCTGGCGACGCTGGCGGAGGCGAACTGCCTCGTCCTGGTCGCTCCGGAGGTCACCGAGGTCCGGACCGGCGACGAGGTCGACGTGGCCTTCCTTGCGCAGCGAGGCTGAGGGTTGGGAACATCGCTGCGTAAGTACTCGATTCACCCGGGTTGGCCGGCGCATCTGGGTCCGCTGACGGTGGGTGCCGGACGGGTGACGTTGCGCCCGATCCGGCTGCGCGACGCCGCGGCCTGGAGCCGTATCCGAATTCGCGACCAGGAGCATCTCGAACCGTGGGAGCCGACCGGTGAGGGCCCGTGGGAGGACCGTCATCACATCGGGAACTGGCCCGGGCTGTGCGCCTCGCTGCGCTCGGAGGCGCGCAAGGGCCGGATGGTGCCGCTGGTCATCGAACTCGACGGAAAGTTCTGTGGGCAGCTGACGATCGGAAACGTCGTGCGCGGGGCGCTGCGGTCCGCGTGGATCGGCTACTGGGTGACCAGGGAGGTGGGTGGCCAGGGGGTGGCCACCGCCGCGGTGGCGCTCGGGCTCGACCACAGCTTCGGCGCCCTCGGGTTGCATCGGGTCGAGGCCACCGTTCGACCGGAGAACCTGGCGAGTCAGGCGGTACTGCGCAACGTCGGGTTCCGCGAGGAGGGACTGTTGCGTCGGTACCTGGACGTGGACGGTGCGTGGCGCGATCATCTGCTGGTGGCGATGACGATCGAGGAGGTCGAGGGCACCGTCAGCGACCGGTTGGTCCGGGCGGGCAAGGCCGCCTGGGGGTGACCCCGTGACCCGGGCGGATCCGCTTGGTGACGGGTAGTGCAAAACACCACTGGAGCGAGTGACTATTGTGACAGTTGGGAAAGTTGAGTCGGCGCGTCTGCGGGGAACTGCGCGCCGTGGCAATTAGCCTGAATGGGCTGATTGAGTCATATGTGCTGGTAGACGACTGGGAGGGAGGTCGCCGGTATGCCGAACTCGATCCTGTGGATCGCCTTGGTCGGGATGTGGCTGTTCGTCCTGCTGCCCATGCAGGTGAAACGTCGCCCCCGAATCCGTCAGACCACCGATGCAGCACTGGCGACCCGTGTGCTCGACCGCGACCAGCTCGCGCGTCAGCAGCACCGCGGACCCGCCTCAGGACACCGCAGCGACCCGAACTGGCGCCGCGAACCCACTCGCCCCAGGTATGCGGAGGACCGCATGGACACCCAGGTAGAAGTCGACGAGTTGGACGACGAGCGGGCCGCGGCTCGTGAGTACGTCCCGCAGCGCCGCGGTCGCGGCGGGTTCGACCCCGAGGCCGATGCCCTCGCGCGGGCCGCTCGGTACGGCTTCCGGCAGCGTGCCGTCCTCGGTCTGATCCTGCTGACGATCATGTCGGCGGCGCTCGCGCTCATCCTGTCGCCGTTGCTGTGGTGGGTTGCCGCGGCCGCCTTTGTCGGCCTCGGCGGGTACCTGGCCTACATGCGCAGGCAGGTCCAGTTCGAGCAGGAGATCCGTCGTCGCCGGATGGCGCGTCTGAGCCGCTCCAGGCTCGGGGTGGAGTCCCGCGAGGACGACGAGCTGCGGTTGATCCCGTCCCGGCTGCGCCGGCCAGGAGCGGTGGTGCTCGAAGTGGACGACGAGGACCCGGTGTTCGAGCACCTCGAGCACTACGACGTCCGGTTCGAGGAAGAGGCGGCTCCTCAGGAGATGCGCCGGGTCGTCGGTCAGTAGCCTGACACGGATGGTGGACGGAGCCGGGCCGGAGCGGATCGTGCTGCTCCGGCACGGCGAGTCCGAGGCGAACATCGATCCGGGGATCTACGAGCGGGTGCCCGACTACCGGATCCCGTTGACCGCGCGCGGCGTGGAGCAGTCCAGGGTCGCGGGGGAGCGACTGCGCGAACAGTTCGACGGGCAGAAGGTCTGCGTGTACGTCTCGCCGTACCTGCGGGCCTACCAGACCCTCGAGGCGCTCGGCATCGACGATCTGATCGAGCGCCGGATCGAGGAACCGCGTCTGCGCGAGCAGGACTGGGCGAACTATCAGGACCCGGACGAGATCGCCCGGCAGACCGGGCTGCGCAACACCTACGGGCACTTCTTCTACCGGTTCAACGAGGGCGAGTCGGGCGCCGACGTCTTCGATCGGGTGAGCACCTTCATGGAGACGTTGTACCGGCACCGCGCCAAGCCCGGGTTCCCGCCGAACACTCTCGTGGTGACGCACGGGCTGACCATGCGGCTGTTCTGCATGCGCTGGTTCCACTGGTCGGTCGAGTACTTCGAGTCGCTGAACAATCCGGGCAACGCCGAGACCCGGACGCTGGTGCGGCAGACCGACGGCCGGTTCGCACTGGAGCATCCGTTCGATCAATGGCGAGCCGTCCCGGAGGGGCAGACCATCCTGGACACCACTCGGGCGGGCGTCGCCTGCCCCGAGTGACCCGCGTTCACCGGGGTCGGAAATGTCGTCGTCGCGAGGTGAATCCCCTCCGGACCGGGCGATTTTTTCTGTGGCGGGCCGGGCTGCTACAGTTGCCGAGCGTTCCTACGGGAGCGTGGTTAGGGGCTGTGGCGCAGTTGGTAGCGCGCTTCGTTCGCATCGAAGAGGTCAGGGGTTCGATTCCCCTCAGCTCCACCAGTCGAAAGGCGCTTCTCCTTCGGGAGGAGCGCCTTTTGCGTTGACGGGGCCTTAACCTTGTGCGGTGAACGGACCTGAACATGAGGCTGCCCCTCGCATTACCGGGCGGCATCTTTCCTACCTTGCTTTCGCCGTTGTCGTCATCGTGTACCTGGCGATCATCCAGTTCGGCGGCCGCCTCATCGCGGGTTGGGGCGACGAGGGCGACACCCTGACCACCCGCGGGGTCGTCTTCACGATGGTGATCCCACTCGGGCTCGCCCTGGCGTTCACGTACGGGGTCATAGCGGCTCTGGGATGGTGGCGGCCGGCAATCAAGGACGACCGCCCGGTCAACCGCTGGGTATGGGTCGTGCCCATCATTCTGCTCGCCTCCATCCTGCTGGGCATCGACTACAGCGCCCTCTCGGAGAAGGGTTGGCTGTTCATCATTGCCCTCCTCGTCGCCACCCAGTTCGTCGGATGGGGCGAGGAAGGAATGTTCCGTGGCATCGGTGTGACCATGCTGCGTAATCACGGCCTCGGGGAGGGCCGGGTTGCCCTGTGGTCCAGCCTCATCTTCGGCGCTGTCCACCTGTCGAACGTCTTCGGACATGGCGCTTCCGCGATCCCTCAGGCGATCATGGTCAGCCTCGCCGGGTACTTCTTCTATCTCACTCGCCGGGTCTCGGGCAGTAACGCGCTCAACTCCGTATTGCACGGACTCTTCGACTTTGCACTGCTCAGCGGTTCCGCCATCCTGCTGGACCAGCACGGCTACATCGGGTCGTTCGCTCCCATCCTCGCCTACCCGATCCTGGCCATCATTCTGTTGGTGAAACGGCGTGACATCGAACCGTCCCGCCGCACCGACGACGCGGTGGCACCCCGCGCGTAGACGCTCGGGTCGACAGGCTGTCGGACAGCTGTCCATGTCATTCACGAAAGAGACATTCGGCGCACGCCGGATGTGATCTACTTCATCTCGCCTCAGCGGCCCGGGACGTCATCGCGGTGCGACGGAGGGCGCTGGTCATTACAAAATCTGGACGGCCTGGACGTCTTTCTGTGTCCGCGGTCTGCCGCATAGAGGGGAAATGTATGTCTGACAAGAGCATTCGTCGCGTGGTTGGCGGGGCCGGCGTGCTGGCTTTGTCGGCCGGGTTCGCGGCAACGGTGGGCGCTGGTGTCGCGGGCGCGGCGCCTGCGAGCGTGACGTGGGACGACGGTAGCGAGCGGATCACCCGCACGATCAGCGACACCACCCCCGCCGAAGGCGACATCATCACCTCGACCACCCAGTTCGACCGGACCGGCGGCGTCGTCGAGTACATCTACGAGGTCAAGGACGTCCACCCGGCCTGCCTGACGTACGTGGACGGTTCGGCGAAGGTGGACGGCTCGCCGCGCGGCCTGGACAGCCAGGGTGCGGACTTCGCGAAGGTCAAGGGCAGCAGCATCGAGTGGCCGCTGTACCCGCACATCAGCCCCAACCTGCGGACGTTCGAGTTCTCCTACAAGGTCGGCGCGAACTGTGACCGCAACGTCCCGCTGATGACGACGGTGCACTACGGCGGCTCGCTCGGTTCCGGCACCTACCAGGACAAGGGCCCCACGGTCTCGGTGCGGATCAACACCTCCACGACCGCTCTGGCCACCCCGGCCAACGTGCAGGTCGGCCAGTCGGTTCCGCTGAAGGCGACCGTGACCGGTGGCGCCGAGGGCAATCCTGTCGAGTTCTTCGACGGAGCGGTGAAGATCGGCCAGGCCGCGCTGAACGGTGCAGGCGAGGCGACGTTCAACTGGACGCCCGCCACCCGGGGCGCGCACGGCCTGTCCGCGAAGTTCCTGGCGACCCCGCGGGCCGAGGGCTCGCAGTCGCCGGTGCAGACCGTGCAGGTCTCGCAGGCCGATGCGGTGTCCTCGACCGTGCTCGCCCCGATCTCGGGCGCTGAGGTCGGTCGGTCCACCGTGCTGAAGGCGACAGTCTCGCCGACGGGTGCAGGCGGCACAGTGGCGTTCAAGGACGGCGCTGCGACGCTGGCCGACGTGCCGGTCGATGCCAACGGTGTGGCCACCTACACGTGGGTGCCGTCCACCGCGGGCAGCCACTCGATCGCCGCGACGTTCTCCGGGCGCTCCGGCGTCACGGGGTCGACGGCCAACGCGACGGTGACCGTGGCGGAGGCGCCTGCGGGCAACACCAACTCGACCACGGTGCTCACCCTGGTTGGCGCACCCAAGGTCGGCGCGGCGCAGACGATCTCGGCGCAGGTCACTCCCGGTGATGCGGGTGGCACGGTCACGTTCAAGGACGGCGACATCGTCATCGGCACCGCGCCGGTGAACGCGGGCGGCCAGGCCAGCCTCTCGTGGACTCCCGCGAACGAGGGTCAGCGCATCATCACCGCCGAGTACTCCGGTGCGGGCACTGTGAACGCGTCCGCCGACCAGGAATCCGTCGTCGTGACGGGCACCGGCGGTGGCACCCCCGGTGGCGCAGGCAGCCTCGGATCGATCTTCGGATCCTAATCGGGTTCCGCCGGGTTGTACCGGCGGAGCGAGCTGAACACCCGGTGTGACCCCCGACGATTCGTCGTCGGGGGCCACACCCGTGTGTGGAGCCCCGTCGGCGTCGCCCTTCAGGCCCTGAGCATCCTGCGCATCGTCTTGATCGTCCGGTCGGTGTAGGGCGGGTAGAAGAACCGGGGATCGGGTTTGAACGGCTTGAGCAGCACAGCCTTTCGGTGGCTGAGGGTTTCGAACCCCCACCTGCCGTGGTATCGCCCCATGCCGCTGGTTCCGACGCCGCCGAACGGGAGCTGGGGCACCACTTCCTGGAGGGTGAGGTGATTGACCACCGCTCCGCCCGAGCTGACCTCGGACAGCAACCGGCGGCGAGTCTGCGCCGACCTCGTGAAGACATAGGCGGCAAGGGGTTTCGGCCGCGCGTTGACGAAGGCGGTCGCCTCGTCCAATGAGTCGACGGCGAGCACCGGCAGGATCGGGCCGAAGATTTCCTCCCGCATGACCGGCTCCTCGGGTCCCGGTTCCACCAGCACGGTGGGCTCGACCGTCAGAGTGGCCCGATCGGTACCGCCGCCGCATACGACCGCAGCCTCGGTGTTTGCGAGATACCCGGCCAACCGGTCGAACTGGCGCTCGTTGATGATGCGCATGCCTCGCGCAGCTTCGCCCGAACGGAACTCGTTGAGGCTGTCGACTATTCGATCGACCAACTCGTCCCTGACGGCGCGCTCGACCAGCACGTAGTCCGCCGCGATGCAGGACTGGCCCGAGATGAACACCTTCGTCCAGGCGATCCGGCGGGCGGTGACCGCGAGGTCCGCGTCCCGCATGACGATCGCCGGGTTCCTGCCGCCGAGTTCGAGGGTCACCGGCGTCAGGTGCGGCGCGGCCCCGGCCAGGATCTTCCGGCCGATCTCCGTGCCGCCGGTGAAGAACACGTGGTCGCAACCCTGGGCGAGCAGGGCCTGGGTGGTGCGCCCGTCGCCCTCGACCACGGCCACGGCATCGGCGTCGAGGTACTCGGGGAGCAGCCGGGCCAGCAGGCGCGACGTTGCTGGGACGAGCTCCGACGGTTTGACGACGGCGCAGTTTCCCGCCGACACGGCACCGACCAACGGTCCGAGGGTTACCGTCAGCGGAACGTTCCAGGACCCGATGACGAGCACCACCCCGAGTGGCTCGTACTGCACCCATCCCAGCGCGGGCATCTGGTTGAGCGGCAGCGGCCGCGGCCGGGGGCGCATCCACCGGCGCACCCGTTTGCGGGCGTAGGCGGCCTCGCTCTTGGCGGTGAGGATGTCGGACATCCAGGACTCGAAGGCGTCGCGCCCGAGATCCTTGGCGAGGGCCTGTGCGATCTCCCCCTCGCGCTCGTCCAGCAATCGCTCGATGCCACGCAGCTGCTCGATGCGCCACGCCGCGGGCCTGGTACGGCCCGAGGCGTAGGTCGCGCGCAGGGCCGCGACCACCTCGGGAATCGGGACGGGTGAATCGGTGGCGTGGGGTGCTGCGTGCAGATCGCTCTTCATGGCTTCCTCTTCCTTGGGTGCGAAGAAGGCCGGACTCGCCACATCGGTCGATCTGGAGCACGGGCGAGACGGCAGAAACCGCGGTCGAGGCGGGTGCGGACTGCGCGGGAGCCGGTGGTCCCCACACTGGTCAGAGGGTGCCCGCCCGAGCCGTGGCGCGGTTCGTACGTATGCGACTTCGCGAATGTCCTCGCGACCCTTCCATCGGGGCGCGAGGCCCCCGAATACATGTGAACAACACTCGTCGCGCGTGGCGTGAGCGTCAAGGCTCGTGATCGCGCATCGCGCCGGATTCAGCACTGGCCTCGAGTCGTCGAGCCGGGCACACTTGGTGATATGGATCACAGGATGACCGACAACGAATTGCGCAAGGCGATCAGGACGTTGCGGGATCGCGCGGACGAGGCTCGCCGCCATGGGGATCCGGAAGATGCCGACAGCATCGAGAAGACGATCCGGGACTACCAGGACGAGATGTCCACCAGGCTGTGACGCCTGTGACGGGCGGGACGCGCGTGTCGTAGCTGCGCGGATGCGTCCCGTTCGAGCGCCCGTTCGCGGCCGCTCGGCGCCGTGCACGACCGGGTCGCGATGACTTGCACAACCGTCCACTTTCTTATGCCAAAACGATCTCGGGCGTGGGACCGGCGTGGTCTACTTCTGCTCGATTCTGTGCACGCCGACGGCTCCGCTGCGGGTGAGTCGGATTCCGTGACGACACAACAGGGCAACCCCAACATGTGTGGGCGCCCTCGTCTTTGGGAGGAAATGCATGTCGGTGAGTTCTGTGCGCCGCACCATCGCGATGGGAGGCGCTTTCGCGGTCACCGCCGGGTTCGCGGTGACGCTGGGTGCGGGTGGCGCGAGCGCCGCGCCCGCGACGATCACATGGGCGGACGGGGGTAAGAACTTCACCCGCACGATCAGCAACGTCGCACCGGCCGAGGGTGAGGTGGTCACGGTGTCCACCACGATCGCCGGGACCGACACCGTCAACTGGTTCGAGGATCATCGCAACACCTGTATCACCTACAAGAAGGACTCGGCGAAGGTTGCCGGCATCCCGGTCGCCTTGCAGAGTCAGGGTGCAGGCCTGCTCCGGGTCTCGGGCAACTGGGATGCGTCCACCTCGCCGACCTTTGAGTTCCAGTACGTCATCGGGGCCAACTGTCCTCGTGAGGTGGCTCTGAACACCGGGATCAAGTATGGCGCCGTCGCGTCCTCGGGCGAGAACCTCAACCTCGGTCCCGCGTACGTGGTGTCCAAGAACGTCAGCACCACCGTGCTCAACCCGGCCGGGCCGCTCAAGGCAGGCGTCGAGTCGACGCTGACCGCGAAGACGCTCGGTGGGCGCGCGGGCGACCTCGTGAAGTTCTTCTCCGGCACGAACGAGATCGGGTCGGTTGCCCTCGACGCCACCGGCACCGCGGCGTTCAAGTGGAAGCCGTCCGCCAACCAGGCCGGCCCGCATGACCTGTCCGCGAAATTCCTGGCCACGCCGTTTGCCACCGAGTCGGTTTCGGCTGTGCAGTCCGTCACTGTGGACCCGGGCGATCAGACCACGCAGACCACGCTGATCATGCCGGCCGCTGCGCTGATCAATGTCGACGTGATCATCGAGGCGCAGGTCTCGCCGTTCCCGGGAGCCGGCACGGTGACCTTCAAGAACGGCATGACCGAGCTGGGGACCGCCCCGGTCGGTGCCGATGGCAAGGCCAGTGTGGTCAAGAACTTCACGGTGCCCGGCAACAAGGCGATCACCGCGGTGTTCTCCGGTGCCCCCGGGTTTGCCGGCTCCACCTCCACTGCCCAGACCCTGAGCATCACGGATCCGGGTGCGACGGACGTCGCGACCACGATCACGCTCGACCTGCCGGAGATCGTGCAGAAGGGTCGCTACGTGTTCCTGAGGGCGAACGTCGCTCCGAAGGCGGTTGGCGGCACCCTCCAGTTCTTCAGTGGCGCCGAGCCGCTCGGCAACCCGGTCAATGTCACCGACGGACTGGCTAGCCAGAGCTACATGTTCACCGTCAGCGGCGTCCGCGACGTCCGCGCGGTGTACTCCGGTGCGCCGGGCTACCTCGGTTCGGAGGCGTCCACGACGATCACCGTCCAGGACGAGCCCGTTCCCGGTGGGGGCGGCAGCTCGCTCCCGACCTTCGGTTCCTGATCGCTGACAGCTGACGGCGCCCCGCCCCGGATCTCCCGGGGCGGGGCGCCGTTGTCGTTAGACTCCGCGTGAGCGACCGGGACGACGTGAGGGAAGGCCATCGTGAAGGACCTGCGGGGGAAGAAGTGCCTGATCACCGGGGCTGGTAGCGGGATCGGCCGGGCGACGGCCCTGGCCTCCGCGGCGGAGGGAGCCGAGCTGTTCCTCACCGACATCAACGCGGTCGGCCTGGCCGAGACGGTGACCATGGCAGGAAGCGCGGTGACCACCTCGAAGGCGCTGGACGTGTCCGACTACGACGCCGTCACCGCGTGGGCGACGGAGATCGACGGTGCGCACGGCGCCATGGATGTGGTGATGAACGTCGCGGGCATCTCCGCCTGGGGCACCGTGGAGAACCTCGAACACCGGCACTGGAAGTCGATGGTCGACGTCAACCTGATGGGGCCCATCCACATCATCGAGAACTTCGTGCCGCCGATGGTGCGCGCCGGCCGCGGCGGGCACCTGGTCAACGTCTCCTCTGCTGCAGGCCTGCTCGCATTGCCGTGGCACGCCGCCTACAGCGCAAGCAAGTTCGGCCTCCGTGGCGTTTCCGAGGTCCTGCGCTTCGATCTCAAGCGGCACGGCATCGGCGTCAGCCTCGTGGTGCCGGGGGGAGTGAAGACCCCGCTGGTCGGAACCGTACAGATCGCCGGGGTGGACCGCGATGATCCGCGGATTCGAAAGCTGGTGCACCGCTTCGAGAAGCGTGCGGTCTCGCCGGAGAGGGTCGCGGAGTGCATCGTCCGCGGCATCAAGAAGAACCGCTATCTGGTCTACACCTCGAACGACATCCGGTTCGGCTACTGGTGGGCACGCAAGTTCGCCCCGCCGTACGAGTTCGTGATGCAGAAGGCCAACGACCAGTTCAGCAAGCTCCTGCCGCCGGTCTGAGGGTGGGTGGCGGTGACCCTTGGGTGCCTATCCGGGGCATCGGTGGTGCCGGAGGCTGGGTATAGCAGCCAAGCGGCTCGCCGAAACCCCAGGAGGCCCCCATTATCCGCACCATCTCTTCCCGCAATGTCATCGCCGCACTCGCCGTGGCCGGGTTCTCGCTCGCCGGTATCGCCACCCTGTCGGCGTGCGGTGACAGCACAGTCGGCACGCCCGTACCGGGCCAGGGACAGAGTGTGCCGCGGCAGGTGGAGCGGGAGAATGTGGTGAATCGCGATGGGGAGCAGCCCGGCCCGGTCGATCCCGGTCCCCGGGATGGCGGTGCCGGGAACCCGGGTTCGTACAGCGCTGATCCGGGCCCCGTGGTCGCTCCGCAGGCCGCTCTGCCTGCCCCGGCTCCGGCTCCGGTCGCGCATCCCGTGCAGCATCCGGTGGTCGAGCCGCCGGTTGTCGTGCCGCCGGTTGTCGATCCGCCGCGCCCGCCCAAGGGCCCGTTCGAGGGTCCGGGCCAGGTCGGCGATACGGATGTTCTCGATCCCGGCCAGGCCGAGCCCCCGGCCGACCCGAAGGGGCCCTTCGAGGGACCCGGCCACGTCGGCGATTCCGATGTTCTCGATCCGGGCCAGGCCGCGCCGCCTGCCGACCCGAACGGGCCCCTCCCCGGTGGTCCCGGTGCACCGGACGTCGGCCCCGGTGCACCGGACGTCGGTCCCTGAGATCCGACGGTCCATGTCGACGCGCTTCGGCGCAGCGAGTGTGCCCCCGCTTTCGGCGGGGGCACACTCGCGTGCAGGTGCCCCGAGGGCAGCTAGACAGGCACTGTCGCCGTCGACAGGGTCCCGCTGTGCATCTCGTAGACGCCGTCGACCAGGTCGAGCTGGCTGAGGTCGTGGGTGACCATCACGGTCGCCACGTTGCGTTCGTGGCTGAGCGAGGCCAGCAATGCGACGATCTCGCGGCTGCGGTCCTCGTCCAGCGCCGAGGTCGGCTCGTCGACGAGCAACACCGACGGGTCGTTCATCAGGCTGCGCGCGATCGCGACCCGCTGCCGTTGTCCGCCGGAGAGCTGGTGCGGTCGCCTGTCCAGCTGCTTCTCGAGCCCCAACGTGGACAGCAGGTCCCTGGCCCTGGCGCGCTGGCCACGAACGCTGCCGCCGCCGAGATGGGTGATCATCAGCAGCTGCTCCGTTGCGGTCAGCGAGGCCATCAGGTTGGCCTGCTGGAAGACGAATCCGAGTTGCTGACGGCGCACGGTGGTGCGGGCCGTTCGGCCCAGGCCGGTGACGTCGGTGCCGTCGATGGTGACGGTGCCCGAATCGGGGGTGATCAGCAAGCCCGCAACGGCGAGCAGGCTGGATTTGCCCGAGCCGGACGGCCCGGTGATCGCGGCGAGTTGGCCGCGCTCGACCGTGAGGGACACATCGTCGAGGGCGCGCAGCCGGGTGTCGCCGTCGGGGTAGGTGAGGACCGTGTTCTTCAGTGTGATGCTCATGGATGCTCCTGGAGGCGTGGGGTTTACGTGTGCCTGCGGTGCGGTCGGCGTTACCTGGCCGCGCCGAGCGCGGTCAGCGGGTCGACCTTGACGATGCGGGTCAGGGCCGCCGCGGCGCCGAGCATGCCCAGCGCGATCAGCGCGAAGAACGGTACGAGCGTGCCGGTTACCGTGAGGGTGAACGGGACCGCGCTCGCGGCCACCGAGCCGAGCCCGATCGCGGCGAGGGTGCCGAGGCCCGCGCCGAGGGTGAGCACGATCAGCCCCTGGCCGAGTGCGTCGACGAGCAGGTATCGGGTGGAGGCGCCGACGGCCTTGAGGACCGCCAGGTCCTGGCCGCGCTGGATCGTCCAGATGGTGAAGAAGGCGCCGACGACCAACGCGCTGATCGCCAGCAGCATGCCCTGCATCAGCAGCAGCGAGCCGCGCTCGGAGGAGTATGCGCCGATGGCGTTGAGGGCGCCCTTCTCGTCGGTGATGGCGGTACCGGTGAGGGATTCGGCGGCCGCCGCGTCGAAGTCGGAGGAGGTGCGCAGTGCGATCGTCGTGCCCTCGCTGTCACCCGCGGTCGGCAGCTGGCGCCAGTCCGCGAGGTCGAGCCACACCACCGACTGGTGGCTGTAGTACGAGTCGTCGACGAGCGTGCCGATCGTGAACGGGTGTCCGGCGATGTCGACGGTGGTGCCGACGGCCCAGCCGTTGTCGTCCGCGAGCTGCCGGTCGACCGCGATCTCGCCGGCGTGCACCTGGGCGGGCGCGGCGAAGGAGTCGCCCGCGACGCCGAAGCCGCTGGCGCTGACATCGCGACCGTCGGCGGTGATCCGGAGGGGCGCGATGCCGAGGATCGAGGCCTCGTCCACGCCGGGGGTGGAGGCTAGCTGTGCCCGCTGGGCCTCGGTGACCTGGGAATCGGTGAACGCGACCTGCTGACCCTCGGCGGGCGCGCCGAACGCGAACCGGTCGGCGCCCACGTGCTGGATCGCCGCGATCGACTGGTTCCCGAGCCCGGCGGTGAGTCCGGAGAGCATCACGACCATCAGCGAGATGAGGAAGAGGACCGCGCTCATCAGAGCGAAGCGGCCCTTGGCGAATCGGAGGTCACGAATACTGAGGAACATGGCTTCCAGCCTCGCGAATGAGGGTCCGGTCCGGCATCGCGCAACGGATGGGTACCCGGATCAATCGAAAGTTGGACATCGCCGATCGCGGCCGGTCAGAGCCCCGGGGTGGTGTTAGCGTGGATGAAATGCTGTTGCCCGAATACCGCCACGCCCGCGGCACGACACCGGTGCTGCGCATCATGCAGTTCGGCGCGCACGGATTGTTCCTCGTCCTGCTGGCCGTCGGGACCGCGAGGGCGGCCGTCGACGAGCCGAATCCGCTGCCCGCATTCGTGCTGGCCGCGGCGGTGCTGGCCTGGTATCTGCTCGGGGTGTGGTTCGCCCGCCGCGCCGCCGAGACAACGGGCCGCGACTGGTACGGCCCGCTCTGGCTGGGGGTCCTGGTGCTCGGCTGGCTCGGGCTGTCCGTGCTCGGCGCCGGCTTCGTGTGGGTGGCATTCCCGCTGTTCTTCCTGTGCTTCCACCTGCTCTCGACCAGGGTTGCGCTGGCTGCGACGGTCGCGATCACCGCTGTCGTCATCGCCGCCACGCTCTGGCACGGCACCAGCAACACCGTCGCGTCCTTCCTCGGTCCGATCTTCGGTGCGACCGCCGCCGCGGGGATGGCGCTGATCTACCAGCAGTTGCTGCGTGACACCCAGCAGCGTCAGCGACTGCTGGACGAGTTGACCCGATCCCACGACGAATTGCTCAGCGCGCAGGGCGAATTGAATGCGCTGCAACGCGAGGCGGGCGCGGTGGCCGAGCGCGCGCGGCTGGCGCGGGACATCCATGACACCCTCGCGCAGGGCTTCTCGTCGATCGTGCTGCTGGCGCGCGCAGGTGAGCGCGGCGATGACCCGAAGGCGGTCCTCGCGCAGATCGCGGAGACCGCCCAGGACAACCTCGGCGAGGCTCGCCGGGTGGTCGGGGCGCTGACGCCGTCGGCGCTCGAGGACGCCTCGCTGGAGTCCGCGCTCGGCCGCCAGTTGATGCAGCTGGGCACGCACACCGGGATCGTCGGCCTGCTGCATGTCGAGGGGGATCCGCTGCCGCTGCCGATGGACTTCGATGTGGCGTTGCTGCGGGTGGCGCAGAGCGCGCTGGCCAATGTCCGGCTGCATTCGCGGGCCGAGAACGTCCGGGTGACACTGGGCTACGACCAGGACGAGGTGCGTCTCGACGTCGTGGACGACGGGGTGGGGTTCGATCCCGCTTCCGTGGTCGATCCGGCCTCGTTCGGCCTGCGCGCGATGCGCGACCGGCTCGAGACGCTGGGCGGCTCGTTGGTCGTCGAATCGGCGCCGGGCGACGGAACCGCCCTGGCGGCAACCCTTCCCGTCTCGGGGGCACAGTCGTGACCGGCCCGCGGCTGCGGCTGCTGCTGGTCGACGATCATCCGGTGGTCCGGGCGGGCTTGCGGGCCCTGCTGTCCTCGCACGAGGGCCTGGACGTGGTGGCGGAGGCGGCCTCGGGCGAGCAGGCGCTCGAACTGGTCGAGACGACCCGACCTGACGTGGTGCTGATGGACCTGCGACTCGGCGCGGGCATGGACGGCGCGCAGTCCACCGAGGCGATCATGGCCCGACCCGATCCGCCGCGGGTGGTGGTGCTCACCACCTATGACACCGACGCCGACATCCTGCGCGCTGTCGAGGCCGGTGCGGCCGGGTACCTGCTCAAGGACAGCGATCCGCAGGTGCTGCTGGACGCGGTGTGGGCCGCGTCCAGGGGCGAGACGGTACTCAACCCGGATGTGGCGCAACGGTTGTACCGGCGGATCCGTGAGCCCCGGGTCGACCTGAGCGCCCGCGAGACGGAGATCGTCCGGCTGGTGGCAGACGGGCTGTCGAACCGGGCCATCGCCAAGCAGCTGTTCGTCACCGAGGCGACCGTGAAGTCGCATCTGGTGCATGTGTTCTCGAAGCTCGGCGTGGACAGCAGGACGGCCGCAGTTGCCGCGGCGCGCGAGCGCGGCCTGCTGCGCTGAGGCCGTGCGACGAGCCCGGGTGATCAGCGGCGGAGTCGAACGTCCAGTACCCGGGCGCCTGGGCCCGCGGTGGCGAGCCGGTCGTGCGGGTTGGCGAGCGCGCAGCTGTTCATGGACAGGCATCCGCAGCCGATGCAGCCGGTGAGGTTGTCCCGGAGTCGGGTCAACTGCTCGATGCGCCGGTCCAGGTCGGCGTGCCAGCTCGTCGAGAGCCGTTCCCAGTCGGCCCGGGTCGGGGTCCGTCCCTCGGGCAGGGTGTCGAGCGCCTCCCGGATCTCCGCGAGCGGGATGCCGACCTGCTGGGAGATCCGGATGAAGGCCACCCGGCGCAGGGTGTCTCGTGCATAGCGGCGCTGGTTCCCGCTGGTCCGGCGGCTCTCGATGAGCCCCTCGCGCTCGTAGAAGTGCAACGCGGACACCGCCACCCCGCTGCGCTCCGACAGCTGCCCCGGCGTGAGTTCCTTGGCCTTCCAGTCCGGCATCTCCACCGGCGCCTCCCCTCGTCGACCTCGACCTTAGTTGAGGGAATCGGGTCGGCCTGTGAATCGAAGCCCTCGCGGCGCGGCCTGGCGCGCACTACCGTCTAGCCATGGAGCGCAGCGTCGTGGGAAACGAGGGGCCGTCCGTGTTGGGGGCCAACTCCGAGGTGGGCACCCTGCGCACCGTGCTGCTGCACCGCCCGGGCGACGAGCTCAAGCGGCTGACCCCGCGCAACAACGACCAACTGCTGTTCGACGGGTTGCCCTGGGTGGACCGGGCGCAGGAGGAGCACGACGCGTTCGCCGCGCTGCTGCGCTCGCGTGGTGTCGAGGTGCTGCTGTTGTCCGAGGTGCTCACCGAGACCCTGACCGCGAGCGGGGCGGCCCGCATGCAGGGCATCTCGGCGGCTGTCGATCCCCGCCGGCTCGGCCACCCGCTCGCCCAGGAACTCGCCGCGCACCTGCGGACCGTCGAGCCCGCGGCCCTGGCCACCATCCTGACCGCGGGCATGACATTCGACGAGCTCCCGCTCGGGCCGGGCGGCGCATCGCTGGTGCGGCGGATGCACCACGGCGGCGACTTCGTGATCGAGCCGCTGCCGAACCTGCTGTTCACCAGGGACTCGTCTTTCTGGATCGGGGATCGGGTCGCGATCACCGCGCTGGCCCTGCCTGCGCGGGTGCGCGAGGCCTCGCTGACCGACCTGATCTACGCGCACCACCCCCGCTTCCTCGGGGTGCGGCGGGCCTATGAGTCGCATACCGCGCCGGTCGAGGGCGGCGACGTGTTGCTGCTCGCGCCCGGTGTGGTGGCCGTGGGGGTGGGGGAGCGGACCACCCCGGCAGGGGCGGAGGCGTTGGCGCGCAGCGTTTTCGAGGACGGCCTTGCGCACTCGGTGCTGGTGGTCCCGATCGCCCAGTCGCGAGCGTCGATGCACCTGGACACGGTGTGCACGATGGTCGACGTCGACGCCGTGGTGATGTATCCCGCGATTCAGGACAGTCTGTCCGCGTTCACCATTCACCGTGAGGACGTGGGGGTGAGCATTCGCGGCGCCGAACCGTTCCTGAAGGCCGCGGCCGACGCGATGGGCATCGGCAAGCTCCGGGTGATCGACACCGGGCTCGACAACGTCACGGCCGAGCGCGAGCAGTGGGACGACGGCAACAACACCCTCGCCCTGGAGCCGGGGGTGGTCGTCGCCTACGAGCGGAACGTCGTGACGAACTCGCGTCTGGAGGCATCGGGGATCGAGGTGTTGCGCATATCCGGGTCCGAGCTGGGCTCGGGCCGGGGCGGCCCGCGGTGCATGTCCTGCCCGGTGTCGCGCGATCTGCTCTGACCGCCAAAGGTCCGATGCGGCAGGCGAAACCGCCGCCGCCGCCCCGCTGATGTGACTCGCGTCACCAATGAGGGATTCGTCGTGTGATCGCCCCGTTTGTGGCTACCTTCTCGCTTGGACAATTGTCCAACTTGGCCGAAGTGTGGAAGGAAGTTATGCGCAAGCTGGTTTCGATGTCGATCGCCTCCGTGGCGGTTGCGGGAGGCGTTCTCGCGGGCGCGGGCGTCGCCTTTGCGGGCACCCCGGTGATCACCCACGACGGTGGGTTCCAGGTGGGTGCCGCCGGGCTCGCGCCGGGCACCTACGAGTCGACGGGGCCGACCACGCTCGGTGCACCGTGCACCTGGACGCGGCTCTCGCTCACGAACGGGCAGCCGACGGTCGTCGAGTACATGCAGACCAATGACCCGTCGGCGGTCACGCTGAAGGCCACCGACAGCACCTTCGTCACCTACAACTGCGGCGTCTGGACGCCGGAGGAGATCGCGGTGCCCGCGACCCCGGTCGAGCCGGCGCCGGTGGAGACCGTGACCGAGGAGGAAGACGCGTCGGGCTCGCTCGATCTCGGCTCGATGGACCTGGGCTCGGTCGATTTCGGTTCGGTGGGATCGTAGGGATTCCGAATTGAACGCAGCACGGCCCCGTCGGCGCGAGCCGGCGGGGCCGTGTTCGGATCGGCGTGGCTACAGGATCGTGGAGACCCGCTCGGCGGGCCGGGCGAGCACGGTGCCCTTGGCCGTCACCACGATGGGCCGCTCGATGAGGATCGGGTTCTCCACCATGGCCTCGAGCAGTTCGTCCTCGCTCGCCTCGGCAAGGCCGAGTTCCCTGTAGAGCGCTTCCTTCCTGCGGATCGCCTCGCTCGGCTTGAGCCCGGCGTCGTCGAGGAGCTTCCGCAGTCCGTCGCGCGAGGGCGGCGTCTCCAGGTACTTGACGATGGTCGGCTCGATGCCGGCCTCCTCGATCAGCTTTAGAACGGTGCGCGAGGTGCTGCAGCGCTGGTTGTGGTAGATAGTCGCGTCGGCCATGACGTCATTGTCCCGGAACCGTTCACCGGCTTTCCAGTGACCGGCGCATCCGGGTGGAGTCGGCGGCGATGGTGCGGGTGGCCAGGTAGATGAACACGGCCGTGAGGACCAACATCAGCGGGATCAGGTACATCGCCGAGTTCAGCCCCTGGCCCGAATACTGTGCCAGCGTGCCGGTGCCCGCCGCGTCGAGGGCCCGCTGAGCGAACCAGTCGGAGATGGCGCCGACCACGACGGGGCCCGAGAATCCGCCGAGCAGGTACATGGCCGCGAAGAACAGTGCGGTCGCGGTGGCGCGCAGTCGCGGGACCACCACGTCGTGGATCGCGGGGTAGACGCTGATGTAGAAGCCATAGGCGAGCAGCCAGCCGGCGGCGAAGAGCGCGGTGAAGGCCACGACGCTCCCGCCGTTCTGCATCAGCGCGAGGGCGGTCAGCGGCGCGGCCACCGCGCAGCTGACGACGCCGATGGTGAGCCGCGCGTTCGGTGACGTGGTCGCCGCGCGGTCCGCGAGTCGCGCGCCCGCCAGCAGGCCGATCAGCCCGGTCAAGCCGACGATGATCCCGGTGACCGCGGCGGCAGGAGTCAGCTTCAGTTCGTACTGGCGCATCAGCAGCGGAACCACGAACGAGTTCACCGCGTACGCGGCGAAGTTGAAGGTCAAGCCGGCGAGGATCAGCCAGCGCAGGGTCGGGATCGACAGCAGTCGGCGGATCGGTCGGGTGATCGCGGCGTCGTCCGTGAGCACGGCGCCTGCAGCGGTGTGCTCCGAGCCGCCGCGTTCGGGGTCGCGCATCCGGAACATGACAAGGGCGAGCAGCACACCGGGCACGGCCGCGACGAAGAACGGCGCCCGCCAGGATCCGAAGGCCTCCGTGATCTTGCCGACGGTGAAGTACGCAAGCATGAGTCCGACCGGGAGTCCGAGCATGAAGACGCCGAGCGCCCGTGAGCGGCGCTCCGCCGGATACATGTCGCCGATCATCGAATTCGCGGCCGGGGTGAAGCTGGCCTCGCCGACGCCGACGCCGAGCCGGGCCAGGATGAAGAGCATGTAGTTGCCCGCGGCGCCGGTCGCCGCGGTCAGTCCGCTCCACAGCAGCAGCCCGGCGCCGATGATCTTCGGCCGGTTGCCGCGGTCCGCGAGTCGGCCGAGCGGCAGTCCCGCCACCGCGTACACCAACGTGAACGCCGACATGATGAGCCCGAGTTGCAGGTCGCTGAGCGAGAATTCGGCCTTGATGGGTTCGGCGACCACCGACGGGATCGCGCGGTCGAAGAAGTTGACCAGATTCGCAAGGAACAGGGCGATCAGCGCCCCGCTGACGACCTTGGTCGTGGCGGCAGGCAGCGCCGATGGCGCAACCGTTGGTTCGTGCACGGACATGGGGCCTCGCTAGTTCGGTGAGGGTGGGGACGGAAAGTGCACTGCCGCAGGCGGTGCGGTGGGATGGGGTGCGGCGCTCAGCGCAGCTCGCCGGCGACATGTGCGCCGATCGCCTGCATGCCGAGCACCGTCGGGTGCAGCGGCACCGCGGGCTCTGCCGGGACCAGGCCCGCATAGTGGGCCTGGGTGGGGCCCGCGCAGATGTCGTGGCCGGAGGTGGCCTGCCTGATGTCGATGAATCGGACGTCGCGCCGGGCCGCCTCGGCCGCCATCGCCTCGTTCGCGTCCGCCATCACGCTCTGCAGGTAGTCGGCATCCTGCGGCCAGATCGGCTGCTGCGCAGGGCATCCGCCCGGTCGGAGGTAGGTTCCGTACCCGACCACCGCGATCTCGGCGTGGGGTGCGCGTTCGCGGACCTTGTCGAGCATCGCCCCCCAGGCCGGGGCCCAGTCGCGGATCAGGTCCCGCTGCTGGTTGCGCCCACCCGCGGTGAACTTGTCGCGGCAGGACGTGCCGGTCGGTTGCGGCAGCGGGTTGGTGCAGCTGAGGGCAGTGCTGAAGAGGTTGAAGTCGTTCGCTCCGATGGTGACCGTGACGAGGTCGGTGTCGGGGCTCAGTGCATCGAGCTGCGGGGGCACGGCCCCGGCGAACGTGCCCTGCCGCGTGTCGGTGATGTGCGCCGTCCTGGCGGACGAGCAGGTGACGTCGGTGAGGGTGGCGCCGAGGGCCGCGGCGACCACCGCGGGGTAGTTGTCCCGCGACCGCAGGCATCCGGGTGCGCTCATGTCCTGGTCGGGGAGCAGCGGCCCGGCGGCCGCGGAGTCGCCGAGCGCGACATAGTCGATCGCGCCGGGTTGCAGCGGCGAGGCGCCGGCGTTGCCCGCGGCGGCAGCCGCCAGCAGGCACAGTGTGGCGGCGGCCGTGGCTCCCGACCGGGTGGCGCGGCGGATCATGTTGGTCACCGAGACTCCTTCTCTCATAGCCCGCCCCCATGCGATGCGCCCTTTGTGCATCTGAGAGTGGCGTGGATTACATATTGATCGGAAAACTCCTGGTCGTGGTTGTAGATTGCGATCAACTATTCGGAGGTTTTTGTGTCTGGAATCAAAACCGACCCGGACGGTCCCATCGAGATCGGCGGTCGGTCGCTGGCGGACCAGCTGGCCCAGCGGACGCACGCGCTGGTCGCCGAGACGGTGCACGCGGTGCGGACCGAGGTGCCCTTCTATCGGTCGCTGCCCGAGGAAGCCATCCGCATCGACGTCACCGCCATCGTGCGCCGGAATCTGGAACTGTTCATCGCGATGCTGAGGACCGCGGGTGAGCCGACCCAGGGGGAGGTGGCGGAGCTGCGTGAATCCGCCGGCCGCCGGGCGGAGGAGCTGGTACCCCTCGCCGAGGTCCTGCACGCGTACCACCTCGGGATCAAGCACTGGTGGGCGGCGATCTCGGAGCTGGCCACCGACGGGGACGGCCCGGCCCTGGCCCGGGCAGGGCGGCAGCTACACACCTACCTGCTGGCCGCTACGTCCGCGGTGGTGGCCGGATACGGGTCGGACCATGCTCATGCGGGGGAGGACGACGCCGCCCGGCGCGCCCTGCTGATGGCGTTGTCCGCGGGAACCGACCCGGCCGGGACCGCGGATCGGGTCGGTCTGACGCTCGCCCGGCTCTACTGGATCGTCGCGATCCACGTCGATCCGCACCCCGACGAATCCGCGGCGGAGGTGGACACCGCGGTGGCCGAGCGGCGCAAGGTGCGGCGGCTGCAGCGGGAACTCGACAGTGTCGGCCGGGACAAGGCGCTGTGCGCGGTGACCGGCAGCGGCGGGACGGCGCTGATCCCGATCGTCGATTCCGAACCCGCCGAGGACAACTGGGAGGACAGCGCCCAGTATGCGCAGCTGCGGCGCAATCTGCTCGATCTCGAACGGGCGATCGGCGCCCCGGTCGTCGTCGCGGTGTCCGCCGCGGCGCCGTCCCGGGTGCCCGGCGCGTTGGAGGAGGCCCGCGAGGTGCTCGAGGTGGCGCGCTGTCACGGGCACCGGAGCGGGCTCTTCCGGCTGCGGGACGTCCCGGTCGAGTATCAGCTGACCAGGCCGAGCGCAGCGCACGCGGTGCTGGCGAATCTGTTGTCCCCGTTGGATACCCATGAGCCGATCCTGCGTACCCTCGAGGCCTTCGTGGACGCGGGCTACGACCGTGGGGCCGCGGCCGTTGCCCTGCACGTCCATCCGAACACGGTGCTCTACCGGCTTCGCAAGCTCGCGACGCTGACTGGGCTGGACGTGTCGTCGCCGCGGGATCTGGTCCGCGTCACCGCGGCGCTCGCGGCGAGGCGCTCGCGCTCTGTACGGACCTGAACGGCAGTCGTTGTCGCATTCGGCGGCGCGACCGGCCGTCGGTGCGTTTGTATGTCGGCATGGACCTGCAGACGATCTCCGACCGCATCGAGATACAGGATCTGTTCACCCGCTATGCGCACGCGGTGGACAGCAAGGACTGGGATCTCTATCGCACCGTGTTCACCCCGGACGCGCACATCGACTACTCCACCGCGGGCGGGCCGGTCGGTGACGTGGAGTTCGTCGTGGCGCAGCTGGCGACGATGCTCGACCTGTTCGCGCAGACGCAGCATTTCGTCTCGAACATCGACGTGGAACTCGACGGTGACCGGGCCCGGGTCCGGGCCATGTTCTTCAATCCGATGATCGTCAAGAAGGACAGGCAGTTCTTCTGCGGCGGCTGGTACAACCACGAGCTCGTTCGCACGCCCGAGGGCTGGCGCAGCCGCAGCCTGGTCGAGGAGTCGGCGTGGTTCGACGGTGTGGCGGAGGCGTTCGCGGACTGACCGCGGCGTCGCGGGGTTAGCGTTGATCATGCGCATCGACATCGACCCACACTCGTCCACGGCGCCGTACGAGCAGCTGCGGCTGCAGATCCTCGATCGCGTCCGGCGCGGCGAGCTGATCGCGGGCACCAAGCTGCCGACGGTGCGGGCCCTCGCCGAGGAACTGGGGCTGGCCGCGAACACCGTGGCCCGGGCGTACCGAGAGCTCGAACAGCTCGGGGCGATCGAGACGAGGGGGCGGCTGGGGTCCTTCGTGGCCGCGGTCGGAGACGCCTCGATGGCCGCCGCGCAGCGCGCCGCCACCGACTACGTCGCCACCGTCCGCGGACTCGGCCTCGGCGACGAGACCGCCGAGCGGTTGTTCAAGGCGGCGCTGCGGGGAGCCTGAGCGGGCCCCGGCAACCGGCGGAATGGTTGACGCTTCAACCATGGTGTGTCAGGGTTGGTGGTGTTCCCGTCCGTCGCGCCGCAACCGAAAAGGACTCCATCATGAAATCCGCCGCATTCCGCGACCTCGCCATCCTGATCGCCCGGGTCGGCATCGGCGTCATCTTCGTCGCCCACGGCTGGCAGAAGTTCTTCACCATGGGAATCGACAAGACGCAGGTCGCGTTCGAGGGCATGGGCGCGCCCATGCCGGACCTCTCCGCGATCGTGGCCGCGACCATCGAGCTGGTGGGTGGCTTCGCCCTCATCGCGGGGGTCGCCACGCCGATCGCCGGGATCCTGTTGTTCCTCAACATGGTCGGGGCGTTCGCCATCGTGCATTACGACAAGGGCATCTTCGTCGGCGAAGGCGGATACGAGCTGGTGCTGTCGCTCGGCGTGGGATCGTTGCTGCTCGCCGCGACCGGCGCCGGACGGTTCAGCATCGACGGGATCCTCGGCCGCAAATCGTCGGCACGGTCGAAGGCGTAGCGGGACGGAGCCGCTCGGGTAGGTCGCCGTTCCACGCCTGTCGCGCTTGCTTTTGCCGGAGCGGGCAAGCAACGTAGGAGCACATGGCGTCGAATTCCGATCTATCCGAGCAGGATTCCGACCGCACCGACGACGAGATCATCGGTCATGTCCTGAAGCGCACGACCGGTGTCCGGACCGACCATGTGGTATTCGGGGTCACGGCCGCGATCGTCGCCGCGATCGTGGTCTGGGGCCTGGTCGGTCCGGACAGCCTCGACTCCGTCACTGGCACCGTGCTCGATTGGCTGGTCACCAACCTGGGCTGGCTGTTCATTCTCGCCGCCACCGGATTCGTGTTGTTCGCCCTGTGGCTGGCGCTGAGCAAGTACGGCCGGATCCCGCTCGGGAAGGACGGCGAGAAGCCGGAGTTCAACACCGTCAGCTGGATCGCCATGATGTTCAGCGCGGGAATGGGCATCGGGCTCATGTACTTCGGTGTCGCCGAACCGCTCGCACATTTCGTGAACCCGCCGCCGGGGACCGACGGGGGCGTCGGCACCGCGATGGCGACCACGATGTTCCACTGGAGCCTGCATCCGTGGTCCACCTACGCGGTGGTGGGCTTGGCGCTCGCCTACGGCACCTACCGACGTGGCCGCAAGCAGCTCTTCAGCTCCGCGTTCGTCGCGCTGCTCGGGCGCCGCGCGGAGGGTCCGATCGGCAAGGTCATCGACATCCTGGCCATCTTCGCGACCATGTTCGGAACCGCCGCGTCCCTCGGGTTGGGCGCGCTGCAGATCGGCTCGGGCTTCGAGGTCGCGGGCTGGTTGGACGAGGCGGGCACGCTGCTGCTGGTCGCCATCGTCGCCGTGTTGACGCTGGTGTTCGTCGCCTCCGCGGTCTCGGGGGTGGCCAAGGGCATCCAGTGGTTGTCGAACATCAACATGGTGCTGGCGCTGGTCCTCGCGCTGTTCGTGTTCGTGCTCGGGCCGACGGTGCTGATCCTCAACCTGATCCCCACCGCCCTCGGCGCCTACGCCGCCGAGATCGCGGAGATGTCCGCCCGTACAGCGGCATCGAGCAATCCGGAGACCGCCGAGTGGCTGTCCTCGTGGACGATCTTCTACTGGGCGTGGTGGATCTCGTGGACCCCGTTCGTCGGCATGTTCCTGGCCCGCATCAGCCGCGGCCGCACCATCCGTGAGTTCGTGATCGGCGTGATCCTGGTCCCGAGTCTGGTCAGCCTGTTCTGGTTCTCGGTGTTCGGCGGCGCGGCCATCGGCGAGCAGCGCAGCGGCATCGACCTGGCTGGGCGCGGTAGCTCCGAATCTCAGCTCTTCGGCATGCTGGACAATCTCCCGTTGGCAGGCATCTCGACCGTCCTGGTGATGCTCCTGGTCTCGATCTTCTTCGTCTCCGGCGCGGACGCCGCGTCGATGGTGATGGGGACACTGTCGCAGCGCGGCACCCTCGATCCCAGCCGCTGGGTCGTGATCTTCTGGGGTCTGGCCACCGGCGGGGTCGCGGCGTTGCTGCTGTGGACGGGCGGCGAGGACGCGCTGCACGGTCTGCAGACGATGACGATCATCGCGGCGGCGCCGTTCGTCCTGGTGATGATCGGCCTGTGCGTCTCGCTCTACCGGGACCTGTGTCACGATCCGATGATCCTGGAGGCGAAGCAGGAGCGGCGGCGGACGCCGCGCCCCCGACGCGGGCCCAGTAGGTCGGTCGGTAACGGTTCCTCGGCCTGATGGGACGGAAACCCGTGAGCAGCAAGGGTTTCCGTCCCATCGGGGTGCTCAGCGGCTCAAGCCGGCCCTGAGTTCGTGCTTGCGGGCCTTGCCGGTCGCCGTCTTGGGCAGCTCGTCGACGACGATCACTCGCTTGGGCACCTGGAAACCCGCCAGGTGCTGTTTGGCGTGGGCGATCACCTGGGCTTCGAGTTCGCCGGGTGCGACGGTGGCGTCGGCGGCGACGACCACCGCGCACACCGCCTCGCCCCAGCGTTCGTCCGGCAGACCGACGACGGAGCACTCCTGGACCCCCGGCGCCGCCGAGACGACGCGCTCGACATCCACGGACGAGACGTTCTCGCCACCGCTCTTGATGATGTCCTTGAGCCGATCGGTGAACCAGACGACCCCGTCCTCGTCGAGATGGCCGACGTCGCCGCTGTGGAACCAACCGTGCGCGAAGGCCGCCCGATTGGCGTCGGCGTTGTTCCAGTAGCCGCTGCTGACATGCGGTCCCCGGTAGACGATCTCGCCGCTCTCGCCCGCCGGCAGCAGCGTGCCGTCGTTGTCCATGATCTGCACCTCGACGGTCGGGACCGGCGGGCCCCAGGAGTTCGCCTTGGTGTGGCGGTGCTCCGGCCACTGCAGCACGGTCGCGGGCACCACCTCGGTCTGACCGGACCCGAGGATCACCGCCGCGTTCGGGAACGCCTCGTCGACCTGATCCAGGAGTGCGTCGGGCATGGGAGCCATCGCATAGATGCACAGCTTGACCGAGGAGAGGTCCCGCGCCGCGGCGGCCTGCGTGCCCACCAGCGCGCGGTACATGATCGGCAGGAACATCACGTGGGTCGCCCGGTGCGCCTCGATGGCATCGAGCACCGCGCCCGGGTCGAACGGTCCGGGCAGCACCACCGTGCCGCCGATCATCAGGGTCGGCAGGACCAGCGTGTTCAGGCCCGTGGTGTGGAACATCGGTAGCACGTTGACCAGGGTTGCGTGCTCGCCACCCCAGGACGCGCCCTGCATCAACGCGTTGGTCAGACCCGCAACGAAGACCGCGGTGTGGGTGACCAGAACGCCCTTGGGGCGAGAGGTGGTGCCGGAGGTGTACAGGCACTGCACAACGTCGCGGTCCTCGACGAGCACCTCGAGTGGACCGGTCGCCTCGCGGAGCGCGAGGTCCTTCCAGTGGCGGGTCGGCACCCCGCCGGTCGACTCGGCCGGCTCGGCACCGACGAGGATCACGGACTTCACCTCGGTCAGCCCGGGCAGGATCTTCTCGAGCAGCGGGGCGAAGACGGCATCGGCGACGACGGTGGTGGTGCCGGAGTCGTTCAGGATCCACGCGATGTCCTCGGGCGCGAGCACGACGTTCACCGGCATCGCCACCAGGCCCGCCTTGGCGCAGGCGAAGTAGGTCGCGACGAACTGCCACGAATTGCCCATCAGCATCGCGACCGGCTGCTGGTGGGACAGGCCCGACTCGAGGAACGAGCGTCCGACAGCTTCCGCGGCGGCGTCGAGTTCGCGGTAGGTGACCGAACGGCCGCGGTCCGCGATTGCGGTGCGGGAGCCAAACATTCGGGCCGACCGGGTGAGGGCGTCGCCCAGCGAGGTGCGGGTGGCCAGATTGACCTCGAGCGCGGTCAGACCGGACAGATCGGGTTGCATACGTGGCCTCCACTGGACGTCGAAAGGACGCGCCACCCGAACGGCTGGGCGCCCACGAGGTTGGTGACTGGGGTCACATCGGGCCCCTTGGGAGGCGACTGTAGGCGCGAACGAAAAAACAATCAAGCATGCTTGATTGAATTGGCGCGGGGCGGCCCGAAGTCCGGGGTCAGCGCCAGCTCGGCAGCCACAGCTGCTGCTGCCAGGCCTCCGGCGTGATCGGGATCGCGGTGAGGATCGGCCAGAGCCAGATGAAGTTCGCGATCACGAGGCCGAGGTAGAGGCAGACCGCGAGCAGGCCGGTGCCACGTCGTTCCGCGGAGGCTCGGGCCCGGCCGATGATCTCGCCGAGCGCCAGCGCCAGGCCCATCACGAGGAACGGGGCAAGGGCGACGGCGTAGAAGAAGTACATCTGCCGGTCCATGGTGACGAACCACGGCAGCAGTCCGGCGCCGTAGCCGGTGAGCACGGCCGCGTAGCGCCAGTCCTTCGACACCACCGTGCGCCACAGCGCCCAACCGAGCATCGGCAGCGCCAGCCACCAGATTGCCGGGGTGCCGATCAGCATCACCGCCTTGACGCAGCTCGATGCCCCGCACCCGGAGATCTGCTCGCCGTCGGCGAAGTAGTACAGCATCGGGCGGAGCCCCATCGGCCACGACCACGGCTTCGACTCCCACGGGTGATGGTTGCCCGCGGAATTGGTGAGCCCGGAATGGAATTCGAGCACGTTTCCGCTGTAGTACCAGAGCGAACGCAGCGCGTCCGGGACGAACCCGAAGTGCCCGCCGATGCCCACCTTGGTGCCGACGGCATTCCGGTCGACGCCGGTCTCCGAGGCGAACCACGACCAGTAGCTCGCCAGGTACACCAGCAGCGGGATCACCACCAGCGCGTAGAGCGCGGGCCCCACGTCGCGCAGCCCGGCGCCGATCCACGGTCGGCGGACGCCGTAGGCGCGCCGGGCGGCAACGTCGAACGCGACGCTCAGGAGACCGAAGAAGACGATGAAGTACACGCCCGACCATTTGGTGCCGCACGCCAGCCCGAGCAGCACGCCCGCGCCGAATCGCCACCAGCGCACGCCGAGGCGCGGACCGTAGGGGGAGTCGTGGATCCGGCCCTCGACCCACACCAGGGCCATCCGTTCGCGTACCTGGTCCCGGTCGACCACGAGGCAACCGAACGCCGCGACCACGAACACGGCCATGAAGATGTCCAGCATCCCGATCCGCGAGGACACGAACGTGACGCCGTCGGCGATGATCAGCAGCCCGGCGATCGCCCCGACGAGGGTGGAGCGGGCCATTCGGCGGACGATCCGCACCACGAGCAGCACCAGGATGGTGCCCGCGACCGCGGACGCGAACCGCCAGCCCCAGCCGTTGTAGCCGAAGATCGCCTCGCCGACGGCGATCAACTGCTTGCCGATCGGCGGGTGCACCACGAGGCCGTAGCCGGGGTTGTCCTCGAGCCAGCCGCCGGTGAGCACCTGCCAGCCCTGGGGCGCATAGTGCTTCTCGTCGAACACCGGGGTGCCCGCGTCGGTGGGGTAGCCGAGCATGACGAAGCGGGTGATCGCCGCAAGAGTGGTGAGGAAGATGGTGACCGCCCAGCCGCGCATCCGGTCGGTGGGGCCGGGATCGAGGGCGGGCGCCGTCGGCGCCGGGCTGACGATCAAGGTGTCGACTGCGGGCGTCGCGCGCTCGTCGGTCAACTGGGTCACGTGCTCGATCGTAGGCTGTGGGACATGAACGGTCGTCTTGTCCTAGCCGCGACACCGATGGGTGAGGTCCGTGACGCCTCCGAACGCCTCAAGGAGGCCCTCGCCACCGCGGACGTCGTCGCGGCGGAGGACACCCGCCGCACCAAGCATCTGGCGTCCGCGCTCGGGGTGGTGATCACCGGCAAGGTGGTCAGTTTCTACGACCAGGTGGAGACGACCCGGCTGCCGGCGTTGGTCGCCGATGTCTCCGAGGGCAAGACGGTGCTGCTGGTGACCGACGCGGGGATGCCATCGGTCAGCGATCCCGGCTACCGATTGGTGGCGGCGTGTGTCGAGAAGGACCTGCCGGTGACCTGCCTGCCGGGTCCGTCGGCCGTGACGACCGCTCTTGCGCTGTCCGGGCTGCCGGTCGAGCGCTTCTGCTTCGACGGGTTCCCGCCGCGCAAGCAGGGGCAGCGCCGAACCTGGCTGGAGTCGCTTCGCACCGAGCAGCGGGCGTGCGTGTTCTTCGAGGCGCCGCACCGGCTGGCCGCGTGCCTCGCCGACGCGGTCGAGGTGCTCGGCGGGGACCGTCGCGCGGCGGTGTGCCGGGAGCTGACCAAGACCTACGAAGAGGTGCGCCGCGGCACCCTGGCCGAACTGGCCGAGTGGGCGATCGAGGGGGCACGCGGGGAGATCACCGTCGTGCTTGAGGCCGCGCGACTGGTCGCCGCGGAACCCGAGGATCTGGTCGGGGAGGTGGAGCGGCTCGTGGAGGGCGGGGCGCGGCTCAAGGACGCGTGCGCGATGGTCGCGACCGCCGGGGTGTCCAAGCGTGAGGTCTACGAGGCGGTGCTGGCGGCCCGACAGGACTGAGCGGGTCCGGCAGCGCCGGAGCGTCAGTTGGGCGGCGCGCCCATCAACATGATGAGGCCGACCGCGGCGGCGAGGACGAGTGCTGCGGCGAGAGTAGGTGGAACCGTGGACGCGATCTTGGCGGCGATTCTGCTCATGGTCACTCCGTCGTGTGTGGTCGGCCACGTGCACACCGGCGGGAACAACCCCCCCTCGGGCTGAACAGTTCCCGCCGGTGTGGCGCGGTGATGCAGGGCCCCCCGTGCGTCGAGATCAACTCTGGCCGGTGGCTGGGACCCAACCAAACCTCCCGTCCCGGTATCCGGGTATCGTCCCAGTTCGCAGTGGGTGAGGAACTTTTCCGCAGCGGAATTTCCACGGCAGGAACTGGGGTGATCGACGATGTCCGGTGGCGATTCGGCCGATGCGGTGGATGGTGCCTCGGGCAGCGACCCGGACGCACAGGCGCGGAGCCCGCGGAGCGACCCGGAGGTGCAGGCGCGGAGCCCGCGGAGCGACCCGGAGGTGCAGGCGCGGAGCCCGCGGAGCGACCCGGGCGTGCAAGCGCGCCTGCATTTCGCGGATCAGTTGCGCCTGCTGTTCGCGACGGCAGGCGGGCCTGCCCTGAAGAAGGTCGTCTCGGAGGCGTCGGCGGTCGGCCGAACAATCGGCACGGACCGACAGATCTCGGTCCAGCGACTGAGCGACTGGCGTTCGGGCAAGCGGGTCCCCGCGACGTTCGACTCGGTCCGCCCGGTGCTGGTGGTCCTCATCCGCGCGGCGCAGGCGCTGCACGGCACCCAGCCGCCGGTCGCCGGCTTGTACTCGATGAAGCAATGGCTGGCGTGGTGGTCGAGTGCCCGCGACGCGAACGCCACGCGCGGCGGCGGCGAGCAGGCCGATCAGGTGGCGCCTGCTCCGGTGACCGGGGTTCGTCCGTATCGGGGACTCGAGCCGTACCGGGCCGAGGACGCGCGGCTGTTCTTCGGCCGCGGCGCCAGCCTGCCCGGCCTGGTCGAGACGGTCACCTCCGCGCATGGTCACGGACTGGTGATCGTGACCGGTGCCTCGGGAGTGGGGAAGTCCTCGTTGGTCCAGGCCGGTCTCGTCGCGGAACTGGCGGGCCCGGGATCCGACGCCGGTGACAGGCCGGTGGTGCTCACGCCGGGACCACGTCCGTTGCAGTCGCTGGGCGAGGCGCTCCCGGAGTTGCGGGAGGCGGCCTCGGATCCTCGGCCGGAGGTCGCGCGCCGCGCGGTCCGCGCGGTCGCCGCTCGTCTGGAGTCGAACCCGCTGTTGATCGTCGTGGACCAGATCGAGGAGCTGTTCACCCAATGTGACGATCCCGAGGAGCGCGACCGCTTCCTCACCCTCCTCGATCTCGCGGCCACGACGGTCGGTGCGGAGGAGACGCCCGATGCCGCGCCCGTCGTCGTCGCGACGATGCGCTCGGACTTCTACGAGCAGGCGTTGTCCCAGCCGGTGCTCGCCCGCGCGCTCGAACGCCACAGCAAGGTCCTCGCGCCGCTGACGCGGGAGGACATGGTGGAGGTGATCACCCAGCCCGCCCGGATGATCGGTCTCAAACTCGAGGCGGGGCTGGTCGACCTCATCCTGCACGATCTCGGGGTGCTCACCTCGGACGAGGGCGCGGGCACCGTCCTGCCGCTGCTCTCACATCTGCTCGACACGATGTGGGAGCGCAGGCGCGGGGGAGTGCTCACCGTGGCGAGCTATCGGGCCACCGGCGGTGTGCGTGGGTCGGTCGCCGCGACGGCCGAGCGCACCTGGGCGGCGTTGGACGAGCGGGGCAAGGTGCTCGCCAGGGCGATGCTGGTGCACCTGGTGTACGTCACGGACACCGGCACCGACGTGAAGATCCGGCGCACGCTTCCTCAGTTGCTGGCCTTCGCCGGCGAGGACACGGCCACCGGCAGGCAGGTGGTGGACCAGTTCATCGCGGCCCGGGTCCTGGTCGCGGACACGGAGAGCGTGGAGCTCATCCACGACGCCGTGATCGACGCCTGGCCGCGGCTGAAACAGTGGATCCAGGAGGACCGCCGATATACCGCGCTGCGCCAGCAGATCGAGGCGGACGCCGCGAACTGGGAACAGGCGGACCGCAACAGCAGTCTGCTCTATCAGCGCGGCCGCCTCGACATGGTCGCCGAGCACGATGCGTCGAGGGTCGCCGTCGAGGGGCTTGGCGCGACGAAGGTGGCCGCCTCCCTGACCCCGACGGCCTCGGAGTTCCTCGCCACCTCGACAGGGAACGTGCGCCGGGACACCTGGATCCAGCGGGCCGTGATGGCGGCGCTGGTGGTGTCCACGGTGATCGCGTTGGTCGCGGTGTCGATGGCATGGACGGCGAAGCAGCGCGCCGAATCGGAGCGCTCGGCCGCTCAGTTCCGCCAGTTGATCGCGCTGACGGATTCGTTGCGGGACTCCGACCCGACGACCTCCGCGCGGCTGGCGATCGAGGCCTGGCAGATGAAGCCGGGAAACGACGCCGCGTACTCGCGCCTGATCGCGACCGAATCGACCCCGGTGGGGCGCGTCCTGACCGGCCATCAGGGCCCGGTCTACGGGGTGGCGGTCTCGCACGACGGCTCGACGATCGCTTCGGCCAGCGACGACCGCACCGTTCGACTGTGGGACCTCACCGACCGCACCGACCCACGACCGATCGGCGCCCCTCTCGGCGGGGCCGAGAAGTACATGGCGTCGGTGTCCTTCAGCCCGGACGGCAGGATCCTGGCCGCGGGCAGCGGCGACGGCCTCGTGTTCATCTGGGACATCACCGACAGGTCCGCGCCGCGGCCGCTGCTCGACGGGACCAAGGTGGGGACCCGGGCGGTCCACAACCTCCGGTTCAGCCCGGACGGGCGGATCCTGGCTGTGCCGAACGACGACGGCACCGTGACGATGTTCGACACCTCTGATCCGTTCTCGGGTCACTTCGGGTCAACGGTGCTGCCCGCGCATCAGGGCGCGGTCCGGACGGTGTCGTTCCGCGGGGACTCGGCGGTGCTGGCGACCGCGAGCGATGACCGCAGCATCCGGCTGTGGGACATCGCCGGGGTGGGCGCGGGGTTCCCTCCCGTCCCGCTGCCGTCGGTGCTGACCGGGTTCGGCGACGTGGTGCACTCGGTGGCGTTCGCGCCCGACGGGCGGACCCTCGCCGCCAGCAGCGATGACGGGGTCATCCGGGTGTTCGACACCACCGACGTGCGGGCGGTCGGCGAGATCGGGGCCCCGATCCAGGCCCACACCGGTGGGGTGTGGACGATCGCCTTCGCGCCGGACGGCGCGACGCTGGCGAGCGCCTCGTGGGATGGCACGGTGAAGACGTGGTCCCTCGACCCCGCCTCGCGGAGCCTGCGCGAGCTGCGGCCGGCGTTGACCGGCAACGGCGGTGGAGTCCCCGCGCTCGCCCTGGTGCCCGACGGCTCCGCCATCGTGACCGGGGGACAGGACTCGACGGTCCGGGTGTGGACGCTGCCGTCGACGGCGATCCACGTCTCGGGGTCGGGGCTCACCCAGCCCGCGCCGAGCCGTGACGGATCATTGGTGGCGACCGGTGGATACGACTCGGTGATCCGGCTGTGGCGGGTCGACGGGGATCGACGGTTGTCCCTGGCGAGTGCACTCGCCCTGCCGCGCCCGCTCGGCGGAGCCCATGTGGTGGCGCTGGCTCCGGACGGCGGCACGATGGCGACCGCACCGACCTCCGGCGGTCAGGTGCAGCTCTGGGACGTGCACGACCCGGCCCACCCGCGTGCTCTCGGCGGACCGATCCTGACGCAGACGAGATTCACCTGGGAGTTGGCCTTCAGTCCGGACGGGTCGACGCTCGCCATCGGTGCCGACGACGTCAGCGTCCGGCTGTGGAACCTGGCGGATCCGGAACGGCCGGTGCCGTGGGGTGAACCGCTCGGCGGTCCGACCAATCTCGTTCGCACGGTGGCCTTCAGCCCGGATGGGCGCAACCTGGTGGCGGCAGACGCGGACGGCGGGATGCACGCCTGGGACGTGCGGGACGCGGCGAGCCCGCGCGAGGTCGCGGTTCCGGACGGTGGTCAGGCGGACGGGATCAACTCGATCTCGTTCAGCCCGGACGGGACGATGCTGGCGACCGGGGGGGACGAGCAGTCGATCGTGCTGTGGGACCGGGCCGCCGACGGATCGCTCACCATGAGGGGTTCGCCGCTGCGCGGACACACCGGCACCGTGTACTCGGTGTCGTTCGACCCCGATGGCCGTCACGTGATCAGCGGCAGCGACGACGGCACTGTGCGGCTGTGGGACGTCGCCGACGCGGGCTCGATGCGCAACGTCGGTGGGCCGCTCACCACCGCCGGCACCGGTCGATGGCAGGTGGCCTTCCTGCCCGGCAGCCACGCCGCCCTCTCCGGGGACGGTGAGGGCGTGCTGCGGATCTGGGAGCTGGACGCGCCGTCGATCATCCGCCGGATCTGCTCGTCGACGGCGCCCCTGACGGCGGACCGCGCTGCGGATTTCGAGCTGTCCGGCTCGGGCGAGCAGGCCTGCGCACAGGCGTGAGGACGACTATCCGAGCGACATGATGCTCGACGCCTTGTCGAGGCACTCCTGCCATTCGGCGTCCGGGTCGGAGTCGATGGTGATGCCGCCGCCAACCCCGAGCACCGTGTTTCCGTCCGGGTCGAACTCGACGGTGCGGATCGCCACGTTCAGTTCGGTCCCGGCGAGCGGGGACGCGAATCCGACTGCGCCGCAGTACACCCCGCGATGGTCCGGCTCCCATCGGGAGAGGAGTTGGCGGGCGCGGTGTTTCGGGCAGCCGGTGACCGAGGCGGGCGGAAAGGAGGCCTCGAGCAGGGCCGCGGTGGTGGTGCCGGGCGCGGCGGTCGCGGCGACGGTGGAGACCAGGTGCCAGACCCCAGGGGCGGGGTAGACACCGAGCAGATCGGTGACCGTGACCGATCCCGGCACCGCGACCCGGCCGAGGTCGTTGCGCACCAGGTCGACGATCATCACGTTCTCCGCGACGTCCTTGACGGAGGCACGCAGGCGATCCGGATCGTCGGCGATCGGCAGCGTGCCCTTGATCGGGCTCGAGCGGAGTGAGTCCCCGTGGCGGGAGAGGAACAGTTCGGGGGAGAGCGATGCCACCGCGCCCCACTCGCCCTGCACGAAGGCGGCGCGGGCGGGCCGGGTCGCGGCCACGGCGTCGGCGAAGAAGTGCAGCGGGTCGCCGTCCGCACGGCCACGGAACTGGGTGCACACGCAGGCCTGATACACCTCGCCCTGCCGGATTGCCTGGAGGCACTGCAGCACGCCGTTGCGGTGCGCCTCCCGGTCGGGGGCGGTCCACTCGATCCGCCAGGGCTGCGCCGGGGCGGCGGGCGCGGTGACCGCGTCCGACCATGCCGCGGGGCAGGGGTCGTCGGTCAGGCTCTCGTACCACCAGCAGCCGTCGGGGTCCTGCCGCAACACCGAGTCCGTCCAGCCGCCTGCCGCGGCGGGCAGTGCGGCGGCGGCCCCGCTGGCCGGGGTGTCCGGGTAGGCGAGGTAGCCGATCCAGCCGCCGCCGATCAATGGGCCGTCGTCCCCGCGCGGTCCCGTATCCCCGACGGTTTCTCGGTCCGAGAGGTCGAAGGTGCCGGCCGGGTCGACGGGGGTGGTGTGCACGGTCGGGGCCAGCACCGCCCGGGATCCGAACCAGTCGCCGATCAGCGCCGCGGGCGCGGGTGCGCCGCGGTCTACGGCCAGGCTCGCGAGGGCGCGCAACACGTCGGCCGGGTCGCCGCCGTCACCAATCCGCTCGATCCGCACCCGACAAGCGTGACACGGCCCCACCCGCACACCCGAATCGTGCGGGTCGACATACCTTCGTCGCGGTCGAAAAGGTGCGGGGGTCCGAACCTCAGCCGGCGGTCGAGGGTCTCCTCAGGCTGAGACGCCGCCGTCGATCACCAGATCGGCGCCGACCACGGAGCCGGCGTCGGTCGACGCGAGGTACAGGGCTGCGGCCGCGACCTCGCCGGTGGCGGTCATCCGTCCGAGCGGAGACTGCTGCCGGATGCGAACTTCGCGCTCAGCCTCCGTCTCGCCCGGTCGTAGCGACATCGTCGTGTCGGAGGCGCCCGGGCTGACCGCATTGATCCGGATGCCGTCCCCGATGTGGTCGAGTGCGGCGGCCCGGGTGAGGGCGGAGACGGCGGCCTTGGACACGATGTACCCAGCGACACCCGGGATTCGGTGGTGTGCACCGAGATTGGAGGCGATGTTGACGATCGCGCCGCCTCCGCTCGTGCGCATGTGCCTGATCTCGGCCTGCATGGCGAGCAGGACACCGGTGACGTTGACGTCGAGAAGATTCCGAAAGTCTTCCTCGGGCAGGTCGGCGACCGACTGTCCGCCGCGGAAGATACCCGCGTTGTTGACGGCGACGTCGAGGCCGCCGAAGCGGTCGACGCTGCCCCGCACCAGGGCGTCCATCGAATCGGATCGGGTGACGTCGGCAGTGATTGCGGCGGCGGTGCCGCCCTGCTCACAGATCAACGCGACGGTGTCCGCGAGGGGAGCGGCGGTGCGGCCCGCGGCGACCACGGCAGCGCCCTCCCCGGCGAAGGCGAGGGCGATGGCGCGGCCGAGGCCGGAACCGGCTCCGGTCACGAGGACGGTCTTACCGGCGAAACGTGCGGTCATGGTTGGAGCTCCTCTGGGTTGTCAGCTGGGTTGACTACAGGGTGTTCGGGCAGTGGGTGCGGAGGTGCAGGAGGGCGGCAGGGTGAACGCCGCTGCTGTGGCGGCAGCGACGAGGCGTCGCTGCCGAGGGTGAGCAGGAGGGCGAACACGACGGCGCGTGGCGCCCGCAGGCAGGAGCAGCAGGCCGGGAACCAGGCCGAACCAGGACGCCAGCCCCGCGGTGAGCATGCGGTGTCCGCCATGCCGGTCCGCCAACCGGCCACTGAACAGCAGCAGACCGGCGAAGGTCAGCAAGTATCCGGCGCTGAGCAAGATCAGGTCGGCCAGGACGGTGCCTAGGAGGGGGAAGGCCGGGCGCGGTGGCCTTTGCCTGCGCCTGGGCCGGTGCCAATTGCGGCTTCGTAGCTGTCATGATTCCCGGCCTTTATGAACTGATCGTTCCATTATGTGGACATGCGAAGGGGCAGGCTTCTGCTCGGATGATCGGTCAGTCCAGCAGGGTCAGTGCCTCCTCGGCCGCGGTGTGCACTCGCGCGTGATCGCTCGAGGCCTTGCCGACCACCCGCATGCCTTGCATCAGTACGAGCAGCAGGCGGGCCAGTCCGCGCGGATCGCGGTTGGCGGGCAGTTCACCCTGGGCCTGAGCCCGGACGAGGGCGGAGTAGAGCAGGGTCTCGATATGCTCCCAGCTCACCTCGACCCGACGGGCAGCGTCGGTGTCGTGTGGGCCTAGTTCGGCTGCCGTGTTGGTGATGAAACAGCCGTTCAGGCGCTGGTTGGAGGAGGCCTCGTCGGCGAAGCGACGCACCACCGCGCGGACGGCGGGCAGGGCTGGGCCAGGCTGTGAGAGTTCGCTGAACAGTCGCGGGTCGCGGGTTTCTCCATACCGGTCCATCGCCTTCAGGTAGAGGTCGTGCTTGTTCCCGAAGGTGGCGTAGAGGCTGGCTCGGCCGATGCCGAGGTGCTCGACGAGGTCGGTCATGGACGTGGCCTCGTAGCCGTGACGCCAGAACAACTCCAGTGCCGACTGGAGTGCGACATCGGGGTCGAACGCTTTTGTCCTCGCCATGGCTCGGACGGTACCGTTTATTGGAATGATTGGTCAAGTATGGACGGTGGTGGTGTCAGCGGGTGTCGCCGCCGCGCACCCTAGGCACGGAAAACTCGATTTCGCCGGGGAACTTTCTGCCCCTTCATCGCAACTCACTCATGGAGCACAAGATTCACGCATGGCCATGTTCAATCTGATTGAGGCCGGAGTCGCCCTCGCGGCGAGCGCGGCCTAGGCCGTCGCCAGCTGCATCGGCTTTGCCGCGAGCCTGCGTCGACGCCGGCCGAGGCGGCTGGGCTTGCTCATCGGCCTGGTCGCCTGGATGAGCAGCGAGGTGATCAGCATCTCGACCTGTTCGAGATCGACAGGGGCGTCGACCATTGTGGCAGTGGCCATTCGCGAAATACACAGGGTCCAAACATGATTGGCATGGCCGATCGAGGGTGAGCAGCAGGGCCTTCTGCTTGGCGTGCGGGTTGTCGAGATGGACTCGCCTGCTGTGTACGGTGACGCCGAGGCCGGGCTCCCCACCCGCACACCCGAATCGAGCCTTCACCGGGCCGTCAGTGTGGGCCGCGACGCCACCGGTACGGCCCGCGAGTCGCCTGCTTCGTCATCCAGCGCACCGTCGTGAGGCAGACCTGCTCCTTCACGAGCGCTCCCACGCGGCCGGTGATCGCGGGCCAGGCGGGGGAGTCGTCCGCGTGGGTCGGTTGGAAGGCTCCGCGCCGCCGGCCGAGACTGATGCACTGGCCAACGAATCCGAGCGAGAGCTGCGTCGGTTCGGCGCCGCCGAGACGGGCGAGGACGGTGTCGGCGGCGTGCGCGCCCATCGGGAGGGCGGTCTGACAGCTCATCCGGAGGTGGCCGAGTTCGTCCGCGGGTCCGGCGACCGCGTCACCGGCGCCGACGATCGCTGGTGCACTCCGGCTGGTCAACGTCGCGTCGACCAGCAGTCGGCCGTCGGCATCGACCTCGAGTCCACTCCTGCGCGCCAGGTCGGGCACCGCGAAGGCGGTCGCGAGCACCGTGCAGTCGCTCCGCAGGGTCCGCCCATCCGCGAGAGTGACCTTGCCCTCGGCGATTTCGGCCACCCGATCCCCGTCGATCACCTCGACGCCGAGCGTGGCCAGCGTATCGAGGATCTTGCGTCGCGTCCGTGGCGGCAGTGCCTGCGCCACAGGGGAGTCGGACACCAGGGTCACGGCGAGTTCGGGATCGTTCTCGGCGAACTCGGCCGCGGCCTCGATGCCGGTCAGTCCGCCTCCGATCACGGTGACGGCGAGCGGTCGAGGGAGAGCCCGCAATCGGAGCCGGAGCAGGTGGGCCTGTTCGAACTCGGACAGGGAGAAGGCGTGTTCGGAAGCCCCCGGGATGTGGTCGCGTCGGTCGGTGCTGCCGACCGCGTAGATCAGGTGGTCATAGGCCAGGAGTTCGCCATCGCTCAACACGATCGAGCCGTTCCGCGCGTCGATCCGCTCGACGGTCCCCACGCGCAGCTCCACCCCGGGGTGGAGTATCTGCTCGAATGAGACTGTGGCGTCGGAGCTTCCGGTGGCGAGCTGATGAAGCCGGATGCGTTCGACGAACACGGGCCGGGGATTGACGACGATCACCCGTGTGTCCTCGCTCCGTGATTTCATCCGGTTCGCCGCCATCACCCCGGCGTATCCCGCTCCCACGACCACCACACTTGCGCTCATCGGCGCACCCCCTTCGAGAGTTTCAGTTCGGCGGCCACGGAGGTGGCCGCGCGTAGCGCGCTGTTGATCGCGATCTCCCCGCGCATCCCGGGGGCGGCGACCATGTCCCCGACGAGATACACCCCCGAGCCCCGGTCGATCGCGGGGCGGTCGCGCCAGGTCTGGCCGGGCAGGTCGATGGCGCCGGTCCTGCCCTTCGCCGTGGCGGTCCGCTGCCAGGTGACCCGGTCCCGCCAGCCCGGAACCGTGAGGTCGGTGAACCTGTGTAGACGGGTGCGCGCCTTGTCGATCGACTCGCCCGTGCGCACCGGCATATCGATCTGGAACAGGGACTCGCCCGGCGGCGTGACGGAGCGGTCCTGCATCGAGTAGCAGTCGTGGAAGCCGCCCTCGTCGAGGTCGGCGGCGGTGAACAGGTCGCGCCGTCCCTCGTGGACGGCGAGGTCGAGCATCACGCAGTGCCCGCTCTGCCAGCTCAGCGCCGAGTCCCCGAGGAGGGTTCGCGCGGAGGACAGTTCGGTCGCGACGATCGTTGGTGTGGCGGGGATCGTGTCCACTCGGGAGCCCAGCTCGATCCGGACCCCGAGGTCGCGTGCGTGGACCGCCATCCGGTCGGTGACCGCCTGCCAGCCGCCTGCCACGTAGCGCACGCCGGGCACCCTCTGCCCGTAGATCCGTTGAAACAGATCCCACACGAACGCGGCCGAGAGCCTCCCGGTGTCCGCGTCGTAGGTGGCGACGCCGACGGAGTTCGCCATCGCGGTCGCGGCGTCGTGCCCGAAACGCTGTGCGGCCCATGAATGGAAGTCCGTGTCGATGGGTGCGGTGGCCCAGGGCGTGAGCTGGGCGCGCAGCATTCCCCTCGGCGGCCGCCTGCGAAATCTGCCGCGCGACCGGAAGCCGAGCAGTCCGATGCTGCGGATCGGGGGCAGGCACAGGCCATCGACGAATCCGCGTCGCTTGAGCCACTGCCAGTGCGGGCCGTCCGCGTAGAACACGTGAGCGCCCTCGTGGGCGACGTACGGGCCGGCCGTGGCGCGAGCCCGGCCGCCGAGCGTGGCGTGTGCCTCGTGCAGGGTGACGCGGGCGCCCGCCTCCGCGCAGGCGATAGCCGCGGTGAGTCCGGCCAGGCCGCCGCCGATCACAGAAACCGAATCTGTCATGACTGCGACGTTAGGGAGCGGGTGTTGATTACTCCAATGCATTGTTCGGGTCGTCTCGATGCGCTAAACGTATAGATATGACCCTGACGCAGCTCGCCTGTTTCCTCGCCGTCGCGCGCACCGGGCATTTCACCAAGGCGGCGCGCGAGGTGCACCTGGCCCAACCGTCGCTGAGCAGGCAGATCCTGGCGCTCGAGAAGAGCCTGGGCGCCAGCCTGTTTCACCGCGCGCGGGGAAACATCGCGCTGACCGCGGCGGGCGAGGCGTTGTTGCCGTTGGCGACCAGGATGCTCGCGGATGAGGAGCTGGCGTATCGCGAGATCGCCGAGCTGACCGGGTTGCGGCGCGGCCGGGTGCGTTTGGGTGCGCCGCCGAGCCTGTGTGTCAGTCTCGTCGCGGATCTTCTCGAGCGCTATCTCGCGGCGTACCCGGGGATTGCGTTGAACGTGAACGAGAGTGGATCGCGTGCGCTGGTCGACGCGTTGACCGGCGGACTGGTCGACATGGCGTTGATCGTCTCGAACGAGGACCGCGGCGAGGCGGCCCTCGAGGTCACGCCGCTGCTGCGGGAGGACCTCGTCGTGGTGTCCTCGGCCGCCGCCGATCCGCTCACCGCGCGAGGTGAGCTGACGCTCGACGAACTCGCGAGCTACCCCCTTGTGATGTTCCACCGTGGGTATGACCTGCGCGCGGCCACCGACGCCGCGTTTCAGCGGGCCGGGTTGACGCCGCGGGTCGCGGTGGAGGGCGCGGAGATGGAGGGGGTGCTGCGGTTCGTCGAGCGCGGTCTCGGTGTCGCCGTGGTGCCGTCGTTGGTGGCGGCCCATCGGCCCGGCCTGCGTCCGGTGCGGCTGAAAGCGCCCGAGCTCAGCCGCACCATTTCCCTGGCCCGCCGGGTCGACGTGCAGCCGACCCACGCCTCGCGCGCGATGCAGGACATGCTGATTGCGGTCGTCGACGACATGGTCGCGGAAGGGACGCACGGGCTCACGCGCCTCTGATCCGCTTCACCCCGCGATCGCCTGTCCGTCCGCCGACAGCGTCGCCGCATCGGCCGCCGACCGTCCGGCCAGCACGCCCCGCGGATCGACCGCGGAATGCTGCCATGTCTTCGTGGGACCGAACAGGCGGTCCACCTCGGCCTTCACCGCCGCCGCTCGCCCCGCGAGGAGGGGGAGCAGGTCCCCGAAACGGACCTCGGCGTCGACAACCACCCGCGCGGTCGCGGCCTTGTCCGCCTCGGTCAGTCGTTGGCCGATCCGGATGGCGAACCCGAACAGGAAGGCCTTGCGGAACGATGTGGACCGCGAACCGTCCTCGCCCGCCTTGCTCATCGCCCTGGTTGCCTGGATGAGCAACGAGGTGAACAGCATCTCGACCTGTTCGAGATCGACGGGAGCGCCGACCATCGTTGCGGTGGCCATTCGCGAGTTGTAGAGGGTCCGAACATGATTGGCATGGCCGATCATGGTGAGCAGCAGGGCCTTCTGCTTGACGTAGGGGTTGTCGAGGTGGACCCGCCTGCTGTGCACGGTGACGCCGCCGCCGGGCTCGCCGGACTCGAGCAGTGCGGAGCTGATCGCATATCGGGTCATCAGCTCCTGGGCCTTGGCTGTGAGCGTCTCGGCCTCCTCGGTGAATTCGGCGCTCTCGGCCTTCGCGAGCAGTCCGCGAATCTTGTTCAACACCTTCAGATCTGCCTGGTGAGAGGGCTGAGTCGTCCGTTCGTCGCGCTGCCGCGGCCAGGCGGAGGGTGGCGGGCACAGTGCCGTCCAGGGGCCCAGGTGCTGCCACAGGAACCCGAGCGATCGGGCGTGCACCTGGTCGACCGCGGCGGCTGCCGCCGTTCCGGGATGCGCGTCCGCGATCGCGCGGAGCTGATCGAGCCACTGCTGCGGAGCCCTCGACCACGCGCGGCTTCGTCGCGATTCTTCGAGGACCAGCGCGGCTGCGGTGGGGGTCAGCGCGGCGTCGAGCGCGCGTCTGGTGACGTGGATGACGTCGGCGGGCTGCCAGCCGCGCTCGTACGCCTGGGCGAGCGCGTCGACTGCGGACATTTGTCGAATGTGTGTTCGATTATCGCTCATGGCGACAGTGTGCACCGGGGGTCCGACATGTGTTCCCGTCGCAGGTCAGGGGCGGTTGTGGCTCACCCTTGTCCGATGGCGCACTTGTCCTGGTCCAGGCAAATGCGAGCCGCTTTCTGCTTCACCCCTAGCGCCCTCGGTGGATGCGGAGGCGCTGTCTGGCTGGTGCGCCGTCGCCCGCCGAGGACTCGGAATCGGGGGTGGATGAAAAAAGGACCAATCGGTTCGTTTCTCTGGACGTGGGCTGGAACGTGTTCTAGGTTCGGGGCCATGGCACTCAACATTGCGGACCTCGCCGAGCATGCGATCGATCTCGTTCCGGACAGAGTCGCGCTGATCTGCGAGGACGAAACCCTCACCTATGCGGAGCTGGAGGAGCGGTCCAATAGGCTGGCCCACTTCCTGATGGCACAGGGGGTCCAGCGCGATGACAAGGTGGGGGTGTACTGCCGAAACCGCATCGAGGCCGTCGTGTCCATGCTGGCGATCGTCAAGGCGCGGGCCATCATCATCAACGTCAACTACCGCTACGTCGAGGGCGAACTCGAATACCTCTTCGACAACTCCGACATGGTCGCGCTCGTCCACGAGCGCCGGTACTCGCACAAGGTGGCCGCAGTCCTGCCGCGGACCCAAAAGGTCACGACGGTGATCGTGGTCGAAGACGGCACCGCCGCGGACAGCTCCGCCTTGGCCGGCGTGTCATTCGACGACGCGCTCGCCCTCGGTTCGCCGGAGCGTGACTTCGGTGAGCGCAGCGCGGACGACATCTTCCTGCTGTACACCGGCGGCACCACAGGATTCCCGAAGGGAGTGATGTGGCGCCACGAGGACATCTACCGCACCTTGTTCGGCGGGTTCGACCATGCGACCGGCAACTACATCGAAGGCGAATGGGACCTCGCCGAAACAGGAGCTGCCAACCCGCCTTTGGTGCGCCTGCCGATCCCGCCGATGATCCACGGCGCGACCCAGGCGGCGACGTTCGGCTCGCTGTTCAGTGGTGGAACCGTGGTGCTGGCGCCGGAATTCGATGCACCGGAGATCTGGCGGCTGATCGATCGGCACAAGGTCAATTGCCTGTTCTTCACCGGTGACGCCATGGCTCGTCCTCTGGTTGATGGATTGACCGCCGCGATGACCTCGGGTCAGGAGTACGACCTGAGCAGCCTGTACGTCGTGGTCAGTGCTGCGGCATTGTTTTCCCCCTCGATCAAGGAGCAGATTCTCGAACTGCTACCGAACCGGCTCGTGATCGACACCATCGGATCCTCCGAAACCGGATACGGCGGGACGAGCGTCGCCGAGAAGGGAGAGGTTCACGCCGGCGGGCCCCGCGTGAAGATCGACGACGCGACGACCGTCCTCGACGACGACGGCAATCCCGTTGAGCCAGGGTCCGGTGTCATCGGAATGCTCGCTCGTAGCGGACACCTCCCCGTCGGCTATTACAAGGACGAAGAGAAGTCCAAGGCCGCCTTCAAAGTGATCAACGGTGTCCGGTACGCCATTCCGGGCGACTTCGCGCGGGTGGAAGCGGACGGAACCGTGATTCTGCTCGGCCGTGGCTCGGTGTCGATCAACTCGGGCGGCGAGAAGATCTATCCGGAGGAGGTCGAGGGCGCACTCAAGGCGCACCCCGACGTGTTCGATGCCATCGTCGTCGGCGTCCCGGACGAACGCTTCGGCCAGCACGTCGCCGCTGTCGTTTCCGCTCGAACTGGTCGGAGGCCGTCACTGTCCGACCTTGATGCGTTCGTGCGCAACGAGATCGCCGGATACAAGGTGCCCCGCAGCCTGTGGTGGGTCGAGGAGATCAAGCGTTCGCCGGCGGGCAAACCTGACTACCGATGGGCAAAGGACCAGACCGAGGCGGGCCCAGCGGATGAGGTCAACGTCGCGCATCTCGCACGTTCAACAAACTGAGTCATAGCGGGTTGGTCAGCAGGTGGCGGTCTGCGCCATCAGCACCTATCGCCCGGTGCATGCGATGGGCGCAGCCATCCCCAACGTCGGTGCGTGGTCGGGGGTTGCCCACCAGGTCAGGGGCGGATGCTGGCGCTACTTGCGTCTGATGGCGCGCTCACCCTTGGCCAGCGATGCGTTGTCCGCCGCGGCCCGCCCGGCATGCCAGCCCCTGGCGTCCACCGACCGGGCCCTGGCCGTCCTGGTGCCGGGGAACAGCCGGGTGAACTCCGCGTCGACCGCGGCGGAGGTGGTGGCGAGCACCGGCAGCAGGTCGCCCAACGGGATGGACTCCTCGTCGGCAGCCGCCTCGGTGGCCCTGGCGTCGGCATCGCGCAGTCGCTGCCCGATCCGGCTGGCGAACCCGGCGAGGAAGGCCTTCCGGAACCCGGTGGTGCGCGCGCCGGCGCGGCCCTCCGCGGCGCCGGACTGCAGGGCGCGGGCCGACTGGACGAGCAGCGAGGTGAACAGCAGGTCGACCTGCTGGAGATCGACCGGGGTCCCGACCGCGGTGGCGATGTCGAGGTCGCCGAACAGGACGGTGCGCACCCGGTTCGCGTCGCCGATCGCGGTCAGCAGGTGCACCTTCTCCTTCAGATACGGATTCTCGAAGTGGAATCGGCGGCTGTGCACCACGGTCCCGCCCGTGTGGGCGCGTGAACGCAGCAGGGCGGCGGTGATCGCGTACCGCGTCATCAGTTCCTGTGCCTTCGCGGTGAAGGCCTCGGCCTCCTCCGCGAAGTCGGTGCGCTCCGCCTTGGCGAGCAGCCCCCGGATCCGGCCCAGCACCTTGGGGTCCGCAGTGGCCGCGGGCTCCGGGGCCTCCGCGTCTGGTTGGGCCGCGCCTTCGGCCGGCCACTGCGACGGCGGGGGCAGGAGGACCATCCAGTCCGTCAGCCGGTTCCACTCCGCGGCCAGCTCGGACAGCTGGTATCCCAGGAAGCCCGACCGCCCGGCGGTCAGGGCTCCGGCGAGGTGCCCGCCACGCGGACCGGTGACCGGCGTCCGGTCCGCCAGGCGAGCCTGGTCCGGGTACAGCTCGGCGGCGGCGTGCAGCTGATCGGACCACTCCGTTGGCGCCCGATCCGCCGCACCGCTCAGCCGCGCCTCGTACAGCAGCACGGCCGCGGCGAGTGCGGGCGGCGACTCGGCGGCCCTGCGGGTCAGGTGCAGTAGGTCCGCGGGTTGCCAACCTCGCTCGTAGGCGCCCGCGAGCGCGTCGAGGAGCGCCGCGGCCTCGGCCGACGGCCGGCCGTCGTCGGGCACGCCCTCGTTCGTCATCTCAGGCGGTTTCGGGCTCCACGTACCGGGGGAACACCGGCGAGGGTGCGGGCAGCGGGTTGCCCGCCGCGATCCGCACGCCGAGGCTCGCGAAGTCGCGGGCGGCCTCGTCCTGCCCGAGCAGGTCCAGGATCTTCGCGCCCGAATCCGGCATCACCGGCTGGACCAGGATCCCGACAATGCGCACGACCTCGAGGGTCACGTAGAGCACCGTCGCCATCCGGGCCGGGTCGGTCTTGCGGAGCACCCACGGCTCCTGCTGCGAGAAGTAGCGGTTGGTCTCGCCGAGCACGTGCCAGATCGCCTCGAGCGCCTGGTGCAGCGCCTGCTTGTCGAAGTCGGCGCGCACCGCCTCGAGCAGGGCCTCGGCCTTGGCCAGCAGCGCGCTGTCGTCCTCGGTGAGATCGCCGGGGGTGGGGACCTGGGCGTCGCAGTTCTTGGCGACCATCGTCAGCGAACGCTGTGCGAGGTTGCCCAGCTCGTTCGCCAGGTCGGCGTTCATCCGGGTGACGATGGACTCGTGGCTGTAGCTGCCGTCCTGGCCGAACGAGATCTCCCGCAGCAGGAAGAAGCGCAACGCGTCGAGGCCGTACTGCTCGACCATCTGGAGCGGGTCGACGACATTGCCGACCGACTTCGACATCTTCTCGCCCTTGTTGTACAGGAACCCGTGCACGAAGACGCGCTTCGGCAACTCCAGGCCCGCGGACATCAGGAACGCCGGCCAGTACACCGCGTGGAAGCGGCTGATGTCCTTGCCGATGATGTGCAGATCCGCAGGCCAGAACTTGGTGAACGCCTCCGACTCGACGTCGGGGTAGCCGAGGCCGGTGAGGTAGTTGGTGAGGGCGTCGACCCACACGTACATGACGTGCTCGGGGTTGCCCGGCACCGGTACGCCCCAGTCGAAGGTGGTGCGCGAGATCGACAGGTCCTTCAGGCCGCCCTTGACGAAGCTGACGATCTCGTTGCGCCGGGTGTCGGGGGCGATGAACTCGGGCTGCGACTCGTACAGCGAGAGGAGCTTGTCCTGGTACGCGGACAGCCGGAAGAGGTAGTTGGACTCCTCCGTCCACACCACGGGGGTGCCCGTCAGCGTCGAGATGCGTGAGCCGTCCTCGAGCAGGGTGGTCTCGGCCTCGGTGTGGAACGCCTCGTCGCGGACCGAATACCAGCCCGCATAGGTGTCGAGGTAGATGTCCCCTGCCTCGACCATGCGCTCCCAGATCGCCTGGCACGCGACCTGATGATCCTCATCGGTGGTCCGGATGAACCGGTCGTAGGAGATGCCGAGGGTCTTGTCCATCGCCTGGAACACGTCGGAGTTCCTGGTCGCGAGCTCTTGGACGCTGATGTCCTCTTTGGCCGCGGTCTGCTGCATCTTCTGGCCGTGCTCGTCCGTGCCGGTCATGAAGAACACGTCGAACCCGTCGAGTCGCTTGAAGCGCGCGATGGCGTCCGAGGCGATGTACTCGTAGGCGTGGCCGACGTGCGGGGCGCCGTTCGGGTACGCGATCGCCGTGGTCATGTAGAACGGCGGTCGGGTGGCTTCGGGGCGGCTGGGTGCGGGTGACACAGTCATGGTGCGCCTACTCTATCTGCGTGCCAAGAGACCGTCCGGCCCCGGACCTGCCAGAGCCGCTCGAGCCCCTGATCGACTCACACACCCACCTCGACGCGTGTGGTGCAACCGATGCCGCGTCGGTGGCCGAGATCGTCGACCGCGCGGAGCGGGTCGGCGTCGGTCGCGTGGTCACGGTGGCCGATGATCTGGCCGCCGCACGGTTCGCGGTGGACGCCGCGAACTGGGACCCGCGGGTGTACGCGGCCACTGCCATCCATCCGACCAGGGCGAACGTGCTCGACGACGCGACCAAGGCTGAGATCGAGCGCCTCGCGGGCGATCCGCGGACCGTCGCGGTGGGGGAGACCGGGCTCGACTACTACTGGCCGGGCAAGCTCGAGGGCTGCGCCACCATCGAGGAGCAGGTCGAGGGATTCCGCTGGCACATCGACCTGGCCAAGCGGCTGCGCAAGCCGCTGATGATCCACAACCGGGAGGCCGACCACGACCTGCTGGCGGTGCTGATCGACGAGGGTGCGCCGGAGACGGTGATCTTCCACTGCTTCTCGTCCGATGCGAACATGGCGCTGGCGTGCGTGGAGGCCGGCTACGTGCTCAGCTTCTCCGGCACGGTCAGCTTCCGGAACGCGCGCGAGCTGCACGAGGCCGCGAAGCTGGTGCCCGACGACCAGCTGATCGTCGAGACCGACGCACCGTTCCTCACCCCGCACCCGTTCCGCGGCGCGCCGAACGAGCCGTACTGCCTGCCGTACACGGTCCGGGCGCTGGCCCACACGCGCGGTCAGGACCCGATCGAGCTGGCGCGGGCCTCGACCGCAACCGCCCGCCGCGTGTTCCGGATCTAGCCCTCCGCCGAGCGTGCAGTTGCTGTCGCATCGCCCGAGAGCGGGCGACGGCAACTGCACGCTCGACGAGTAGATTGGGCCGCACGGGTAGGCGACGAATGCACGGGTTCACGAATGCGACTCCCGTCGACCGCGGCGTCGACGTCATCGACGTGTACGTCGCGGCGTGGGAGATCGAGTGCTGCGCCCCACCGCCCGAGGTGGGCCGTGAGGCGACATGGGCGCTCGCCTACACCGCAGACGACACCGAACCGGAGATCTTCCGCCGACCGGTCCGCTGGGATCGGAACAGCCGCACGCTCAGCGCCGGGGGCATCAGCGCCTACTGGCGAGGCGCGCCCGACGACCTGTCCGACCGGGCTGCGCGGGCGGCTGTGGGGAACGGTGCACGGCGCGGACGTCCCGGATGGATTCGACAGCACCACCGGCACGGTTCTGGGCGTGTACCTGCTGGACGAGCTGTACCGCGAGAACGGGATCGGCGCGTGGTGCCCGCTCCCGGGGACCGCGGTGCGGACCTCGGTATCGAAGAGCCCCGGTTGGTTCGGCGGCAGCGGGACCTTCGTGTCCGGCATGGATTGCCGCAAGCAGACCGGGGTGGTGATGGAGCTGGCGGTCCGAGACTGACGCAGCCGCCGTCGAGTGTGCAGTTGTCGGGGCATCGCCCGAGAGCGATGGCCGACAACTGCACACTCGGCGAGTGGCGCGGGCTCGGCCTACAGGACCTTCTTGAGGAAGTCCTGGGTGCGCGGTTGCTGCGGGTTCCCGAACAGCTCCGCGGGGGTGCCCTCCTCGACGACGAACCCGTCGGCCATGAAGATCACCCGGTCGGACACCTCGCGGGCGAAGCCCATCTCGTGGGTCACCACGACCATCGTCATGCCCTGATCGGCGAGGTCGCGCAGCACCTGCAGCACCTCGCCGACCATCTCCGGGTCGAGCGCGCTGGTGGCCTCGTCGAAAAGCATGATGTCCGGGTTCATGGCCAGCGCCCTGGCGATCGCCACGCGCTGCTTCTGCCCACCGGACAGGTTGGCGGGCTTGGCGTTCGCTTTCTCGCCGAGACCCACCTGCTCGAGCAGTCTCTGCCCGGTCGCCCTGGCCTCTTCCTTGGTGGCGCGCTTGGTCTGCACCGGCGCCAGCATCACGTTCTCCAGCGCGGTCATGTGCGGGAAGAGGTTGAAGTGCTGGAACACCATGCCGATGTGTTGGCGCACCTTGTCGATGTCGACCTTCTTGTCGGTCAGGTCGTAGCCGTCGACGATCACCGTGCCGTCGGTGATGTCCTCGAGCTTGTTCAGGCAGCGCAGGAAGGTGCTCTTGCCGGACCCGGAGGGCCCGATCACGCAGACCACCTCGCCGTTCGCGATGTCCACGTCGATGCCCTTGAGCACCTCGTTGTCCCCGTACGCCTTCTTGAGGCCGGAGACCTGAATCTTGATGGTGGGCGACGCAACCGGCGCCGCTGACGACTCCGTCATGCGTTGATCCTCTTTTCGAGCCGGTCGGACAGTTTGGTCAGCGCCATGATGATGACGAAGTAGAAGATGCCGACGATCAGCCACATGTTGAAGGACTCGAAGTTCCTCGCGATGATGATCTTGCCGGTCTGGGTGAGCTCGGCGATGCCGATCACCGACAGGATCGAGGTGTCCTTGAGGGTGATGACCGCCTGGTTGACGAACGACGGCATCATGGTGCGCACCGCCTGCGGCAGCACCACCTTGCGCATCGAGGCCATGTAGTTCATGCCGAGGCTGCGGGAGGCCTCCATCTGGCCCTTGTCGACGGACTGGATGCCGCCGCGGATGATCTCGGTGATGTAGGCGCCCGCGTTCAGGCTCAGGGTGATCACGCCCGCGGTGAACGCCGGCATCTGGAAGCCGAGCGCGGCCGGGATGCCGAAGTAGATGAAGAACGCCTGCACCAGCAGCGGGGTGCCGCGGAAGATGTCCACGTAGGTGACGCCGATGGCGCGCAGGACCTTGCGGTGCGAGACCCGCAGGAACCCGAATATCAGGCCGAGCACCAGCGCGATCGCCAGCGAGACCACGGTCAGCACGATGGTCATCCACAGGCCCTTGAGCAGCTGCGGGTAGGTGTCCTTGAGGAGCGAGAAGAAGTTGTTCCCGCCCTGGGCCTCCTGTGCCCCCTCGCCGAGGTAGGTGTCGAGGATCTTGTCGTACTGCCCGCTGGCGCGCAGGTTCGCGAGCCCGGCGTTGAACTTCTCGACCAGCTCGGCGTTCTGGCCCTTGGAGACCGCGAACCCGTAGGAGTTGCCCGCCTCCTTCTCGCCGACCGCCTTCAGGCCGTTGCCCTGCGCGATGCCGTACAGCAACACCGGGTAGTCGTCGAAGACCGCGACCGAGTTACCGGTCTTGACGTCGTCGTACATGCTGGCGGAGTCGTCGAAGGTGACGGTGGTGAAGCCGTACTTGTCCTTGATGGACTCGGCGAACATCGCGCCCTCGGTGCCGGTCTTGATCGCGACCCGCTTGCCCCTGAGGTCCTCGTAGGACTCGATGTCGTCGTTCGACTTCGCGACCGCCATCTGGACGCCGGAATCGAAATACGGATCGGAGAAGTCGAAGACCAGCTTGCGCTCGTCGGTGATCGACATGCCGGCGATGACACCGTCTACCTGGCGCGACTGCAGCGCCTGGACGGCGGCGTTGAAGCCGAGCGGCTTGACCTGGTACCGGAATCCCTGGTCCTCGGAGATGGCCTTGAGCAGGTCCATGTCGATGCCGACGAAGTCGCCCTGCTCGTTCTGGAACTCGAACGGGGCGAAGGTCACGTCGGTGGCGATGACGTAGGTCTTGTCGGGATCGGACTGCGCGTTGGCGGTTCCGACTCCGAGGACGAGGGCGAGCAGGGCGAGGAGGCCGATCACGACGGGTAGTCGGTCGAGTCTTCGGCGCGATTGTGTACGCATCCGCGTGAGCATTCCTGGTCACGATTCCATGAGCAAACGACTCGGCTCTGTGTACCGTTCTGAGACCTTTATTTGCACTGGTCAGAGGCTCGCGGTTGCCGGGAGTCCCCACGCTCGTTACCGTACTGTGATCGAACCGCGTCGGGAATACCCCCGATGACCGTCAGCCCTCAGGACTCCTCGTGTCACCTTTTGCTCGGATCAACAACGCCAACTCCCCGCTCCTGCGCGTGGTCGTCGGGGCCCTGCTCCTCACCCTGATCGCGGGTGGACTGCTCGCGGTGTTCCGCCACAAGACGGTCACCGTGGACGTCGACGGGGAGACGATCGCGTTGAGCACGATGAGCACCGAGGTGGTCGACGTCCTCGCCGACGCCGGCTACTCGGTCGGCGACAAGGACGTGGTGGCGCCAGCAGCCGATTCCGCCGTCGCGGACGGCTCGACGGTGGTGCTGCGTCGCGCCCGCGAGCTCGCGCTCACCGTCGACGGCGAGCCGCGCACCATCTGGACCACCGCGCTGACGGTGGACGAGGCCCTGCAGCAGCAGCGGCTCGAGGCGGACGTGCACGTCTCTGCCTCCCGCTCGCAGCGCCTCCCGCTCGACGGCGCCGCCCTCGACGTGGTTAGCCCCAAGCTGGTCAGCCTGGTCGACGGTGCCGCCCCCGCGTCCGAGGTCCGGTTGGCCGCGCCGACCGTGGGCGAACTGCTGGCCGCCAAGGGCGTGCCGCTCGAGCAGGCGGATACCGTGGCGCCCGCGGCCGACACCAAGATCGTTGACGGCATGCAGATCGCGATCACCCGCACGCGCACCGAGAACGTGACAGAGACGCTGCCGCTTCTGCCGCCGGAGCAGCGCATCGAGGACCCGACGATGAACATGAGCAAGACCATCGTCGAGAACCCCGGCGCCCCCGGCGTGCACGACGTCACCTTCGCGGTCACCAAGGTCAACGGCGCCGAGACCGGCCGCCAGCAGCTCGATGCCGTCGTCACCACCCCCGCCCAGGCGAAGGTGGTGCGAGTCGGCGCCAAGCCGGGCACCGAGGTTCCGCCGGTGAGCAACGGCGCCACCTGGGACGCGCTTGCGCAGTGCGAGGCGACCGGGAACTGGGCGATCAACACCGGTAACGGCTTCTACGGCGGCGTGCAGTTCGACCAGAACACCTGGGAGCGGCAGGGCGGGTTGCGGTACGCACCGCGCGCCGACCTGGCCACCCGCGAGGAGCAGATCGCCATCGCGAGCAGGACGCAGGCGACCCAGGGCTGGGGCGCGTGGCCGGCCTGCACGTCTCGTCTCGGCATGCGCTGAGTGTCGGATTTCGCGGCAGCTCGGCAGAGGCGATAGGTTCATCTCGTGACAAACCCCGAGGTGAACCCCCTGTGACCAGCCCCGAGGTGAACCCCGCCGAGGGGAACCCGCGCGGCAAGGCCGCGCTGCTCGGCCCCGTCGAGGTGCGTGCGCTCGCCGCCGAGCTGGGCGTGCGACCCACCAAGCAGCTCGGCCAGAACTTCGTGCACGACGCCAACACGGTGCGCCGCATCGTGACCACGGCAGGCGTCGGCCGCGACGACATCGTGCTCGAGGTCGGCCCCGGGCTCGGCTCGCTGACGCTGGCCCTGCTCGACGCCGTCGACTCGGTCATCGCCGTCGAGATCGACCCGGTGCTCGCCGCCAGGCTCCCGGACACCGCGGCGAAGCGGGCGCCCGAGCTGGCGGACCGGCTGACGGTCGTGGGCGCCGACGCCATGAAGGTGATGCCCGCCGACCTGCCCGCCGCGCCGACCGCGCTGGTCGCGAACCTGCCCTACAACGTCGCCGTGCCGGTGCTGCTGCACCTGTTCTCCGAGTTCCCCAGCCTGCGCACCGCCCTGGTGATGGTGCAGGCGGAGGTCGCGGATCGGCTCGCAGCCGTGCCGGGCAACAAGATCTACGGGGTGCCCAGCGTCAAGGCCCGGTTCTTCGGTGACGTCCGTCGCGCGGGTGCCGTCGGCCGCCAGGTGTTCTGGCCGGTGCCGAAGGTGGAGTCCGGGCTGGTGCGGGTGGACCGCTACGCCGAGCCGCCGTGGCCGATCGACGAGGAACATCGGCAGCGGGTCTGGGCCGTGGTCAATGCGGCCTTCGCGCAGCGGCGCAAGACGCTGCGGGCCGCGCTCGCCACCTGGGCCGGCTCTCCCGCCGAGGCCGAGCGTCGCCTGGTCGCGGCGGGGATCGACCCGTCCGCGCGCGGCGAGACCCTGGACGCTGCTGCCTACGTGCGCCTTGCCGCGGTCGAGCCGCTCGGCCCGATCGGTTGACCCGGCTCTGACATCGGAACGGGCTCCATCGAGCTCGGTTGCGTTTAACGAATTGCCAAGTGTGGCAACAGTATGCGGATTCCCGCACCTCGCCGATTCCTTGAATGTACGGTGACTCGAATCGTGCTCGGCGTCGGTGTGGTTCGACGCCGCCGGTGCGCGATCCAATCGTCGTCACCGAATGGAGTTCGTACATGCCTCGTCCCATGATGCGTCGTCTCGCGGCCACGGTCCTCGCCTCGGCCGTGCTGACCGGTGGCCTTGCGGCCGGAGTGGGTACCGCCTCCGCGGTCACTCCCAGCCCTCCTGGCACGACCTACTCGGGTGGATCCCTCGCTGAGGCAGTTGGGTCCAGTGATCTTCGGATTCCAGGCCCCATCGGCGACGTTCTCATCTGGTTCGGCGAGGATGTGCTCGGGTTTTCCAAGCCGAGTTGGGGGGGGTCAGCAATGAGGCCGGAGCGCGCTGTGTCTGATGGCCAGCCCAGCCCGATTGGATGACACGGCTCTGCCAGTGAAGGCAGGTCCTTAGGGGATCTGTTGCGTTCAACGAATTGCCAAGTGCAGCAACAGTATGCGGATTGCTGCACCTCGCCGATTCCTCGACTGTACGGTGACTCGAATCGTGCTCGGCGTCGGTGCGGTTCGCCGCCGCCGGTGCGCGATCCAATCGTCAGAGTCACCGAATGGAGTTCGTACATGCCTCGTCCCACGCTGCGTCGTCTCGCACCCACGGTCCTAGTCTCGGCCCTGCTGACCGGTGGCCTGGCCGCCGGAGCGGGCACCGCCTCCGCATTCCCCGTCGAATCCGTCCCGCCGGCCGGATCGGTCGCCACTCTTCCCTCCGACATTGGCGTTGAAATCTTCAGCGTCCTGGCAGACCTCCCAACCGGTAGCGACGGGTGCAACGGCTTCTGTTACCAGCAGGAAGGGGACCGGAGCGGGTCGTGACCGGTTTCGCCCGTGAGTCCTTCTGGTGTGCAGTGACACCAGAAGGACTCACGGGCGGCGCAGCCGCTGCTACTTGAATCGACGCAGCCGCAGGCTGTTGCTGACCACGAATACGCTCGAGAACGCCATCGCGGCGCCGGCCAGCATCGGATTGAGCAGGCCGGCCGCGGCGAGCGGGATCGCCGCGGCGTTGTAGGCGAACGCCCAGAACAGGTTGCCGCGGATGGTGCCGAGTGTCTTGCGGGACAACCGGATCGCGTCGGCGGCCGAGCGCAGGTCGCCGCGGACCAGCGTGATGTCGCTGGCCTCGATCGCCGCGTCGGTGCCGGTGCCCATCGCCAGACCCAGGTCCGCCTGGGCCAGTGCGGCGGCATCGTTCACGCCGTCGCCCACCATCGCGACCACCTTCCCGCGTGCCTGCAACTCCTTGACCGCGTCGACCTTGTCCGCGGGCATTACCTCCGCCAGCACCGTGTCGATGCCGACCTGGTCGGCCACGTTCCTGGCGGCCGCCGCGTTGTCGCCGGTCAGCAGCACCGGTTCGAGGCCGAGCCGCTTGAACTGCGCGATCGCCTCGGCGCTGGTGTCCTTCACCGCGTCGGCCACCACCAGCACCGCCCGCGCCGCGCCGTCCCAGCCGACCGCGATCGCGGTCTTGCCCGCATTCTCGGCGGCCGCCTTCGCCTCGCTCAGTTCCACCGGCAGGTGCAGCGACCAGTCCTCGAGCAGGGAAGTCCGGCCGGCGACCACGGCGTGCCCGTCCACGATGCCCTGGACCCCGCGACCCTCGACGTTCTCGAAACCCTCCACCGCCGGCAGGGGACCTGACGTGTCGGCCGCGGCGGCCGTCGCGATCGCCTTGGCGATCGGATGCTCGGAGGCGTGCTCCAGGGCCCCGGCCAGGCGCAGCGCCTCGGTGCGGTCGGTGCCCTCGGCCACGATCACGTCCTGCAGCGTCATCTTGCCGGTGGTGACCGTGCCGGTCTTGTCGAGCACGATGGTGTCCACGTTGCGGGTGGACTCGAGCACCTCGGGTCCCTTGATCAGGATGCCCATCTGGGCGCCGCGCCCGGTGCCGACGAGCAGGGCCGTCGGTGTGGCGAGGCCGAGCGCGCAGGGGCAGGCGATGATCAGCACCGCGACCGCGGCCGTGAACGCGACCGACAGCGGGTTGCCGGTGCCGATCCAGTAGCCCAGCGCGGCAACGGCAATCGCGATGGCGATCGGCACGAACACCCCGGCGATGGTATCGGCGAGACGCTGCACCTGGGCCTTCCCGTTCTGCGCGTCCTCGACCAGGGCCGCCATCTGTGCCAGCTGGGTGTCGGCACCGACCCTGGTCGCCCGGACGACGAGCCTGCCGCCGGCGTTGACGGTCGCGCCGACCACCGCGTCGCCCTCGGCCACTTCGATCGGGACGGATTCACCGGTCAGCATCGACATGTCCACCGCTGATCGGCCCTCGACGACCTGGCCGTCGGTGGCGATCTTCTCACCCGGTCGCACCACGAACAGGTCGCCGACCGCGAGTTCCGTTGCCGGAATCCGGGTCTCGACTCCGCCGCGGAGCACCGAGACCTCCTTCGCCCCGAGCTCGAACAGCGCGCGCATGGCGGCCCCTGCCCGCCGCTTGGACCGCTGCTCGAAGTAGCGGCCCGCGAGCACGAAGGTGATGACGCCCGCGGCGACCTCGAGGTAGATGTTGGCGGCGCCGTCGGTGCGCCCGATCGTCAGCGAGAACGGGTGCGTCATCCCGGGTTCGCCTGCGGTGCCGAAGAACAGCGCGTACAGCGACCAGAGGAACGCCGAGCCGGTGCCGATGGTGATCAGGGTGTCCATCGTGGCAGCGCCGTGCTTGAGGTTGGCCCAGGTGGCCTTGTGGAACGGCAGCCCCGCCCACACGATGACCGGTGCGGCCAGCGTGAGCGAGAGCCACTGCCAGTTGGAGAACTGCAGCGCCGGGATCATCGCCATGGCGATGACGGGGACGGACAGGATCGCCGAGACGATCAGCCGGGTACGCAGGGCGGCGAGTGCCCGCGACTGCTCGTCCTCGGGCTCGGCGTCGGCGTCGCTGTCGCGGTCGGCCGAGGGCGGCTGCGGAACGGTGGCCGAGTACCCCGCCTTCTCGACCTCGGCGACGAGGTCGGCCGAGGTGACCGCGGGGTCGAAGACGACCTTGGCCTTCTCGGTGGCGTAGTTGACGGTGGCGGTCACGCCCTCCATCTTGTTGAGCCGCTTCTCGATCCTGGCCGCGCAGGAGGCGCAGGTCATCCCGCCGATGGCGAGCTCGATGCTGGCGGCGCCGGTGGTCTCGGGAGCGAGGTACTCGGTGGTCATGTCAGTGGCCTTCGTGGGTGGAGACCGTGAATTCCGCTGTGCGGACCACGTTCTCGTGTTGGAAGTCGAGGAACAGGCGGTAGGTGCCGTCGGACGGCGCCTGCGCGTGGAAGCTGACGTCCGGTCCGGGTGCGGTGACGCCGTCGCCGGGCTCGCCCTGCGGGTGCACGTGCAGGTAGGCGAGGTCACCGGTGCGCAGCGCGACCAGGTGCCCGAACGCGCCGAGGTACGGCTGCAGGTCGGTGACCGGCTTGCCGTCGCGGGCCACGGTCAGGGTCAGCTCTCCGCCTGCGGTGCTGAGGTCGCCGGACAGGGTGACCTGGTAGCCGTCCACTTCGGCGACCCGTGTTTCCCGGGGCAGGGTGGCCGGGGCGAAGTCGCCCGCGACGTCGACGTTGCGGCCGAGTGTCAGCTGCGGACCGCCGGTCGGCTGGAAGTCGGCGAACACGCGGTAGGTGCCGCCCCTCGGCCAGCTCCAGTCGATCGACCAGGTGCCGTCCGCCGCCCGGGCCGGGTGCACGTGCCGGAACTCGCTGGTGTCGCTGCGGACCACGATCAGGTGCAGCTGCTTCTCGTGCAGCTCGTCGTACTCGGTGACCGCGGCACCGGACGGGCCGTGGATCCGGAAGTTCAGTGCGCCGGGGCTGCCCGCTTCCGCGGGGGCGGTGATATCGGACAGGGTGTAGCCCTGCTCGGAGACCTGAAGGCCCGCGGGGGCCGTGGCGACGGCGGTGCCCGCGTCAGCGTGCCCGCCGTGGGTGGTGGTGTCGTGGGTGTTCGACATGTCGATCGGGCTTCCTGTTGCCGCGCCCAGCCCGAGGGCCGCCGCGAAGATCACGGCGAGCCCTCCGGCGTAGGCGGCGAGTTTGATCGGGGTGTTCATGGCCGTTCCTATGCGGGAGTGGCCGAGTAGCCGGCCTCGTCGACGGCGCCGAGCACGGCCGATTCGTCGAGCGGCGCGGCGCTGGTGATGGTGAGCCGGCCGGTGGGGACGTCGACCGCGATGTCGGTGACCCCGCCGAGCTTGCCGACCTCGGCGCGGACCGAGCCCGCGCAGTGGCCGCAGGTCATGCCGGTGACGGTGTAGTTCGCGATGGTCATGTCGTTCTCCCTCTGTGTGCGTCCATACCGATGGGGGGTACGGGCTCTTGCATGGATTAAGTTACCCCCAGGGGGTAATGAGCGCAAGCCGCATTCGAGTGTTGCGTGTCATACCCCTAGGGGGTATAAACCACAGCACGGCATTCGCCGCGACAGTCACCCGGAGTATCAGAAGGAGTGAATGAGATGAATCGGATACAGGGCCCCGCCCAGAGCCGAAAATGGTTGGCGCTGGGGTTGATTGCGCTCGCACAGTTCGTGGTCATCATGGACACCTCGATCATCGGCGTCGCCCTGCCGGAGATGCGCGAGGATCTCGGTTTCACCCAGGGGAATCTCACCTGGGTGTTCAACGCATACGTGGTGATGTTCGGTGGGATGCTGCTCCTCGGCGGGCGGCTGTCCGACCTGTACGGCGCACGCCGGATGTTCGGCCTCGGCTGGCTCGTCCTGCTGGCGGGTTCGGCGGCCGCGGGTCTGGCGGGCAACGTGCCTACCGAACTCGTCGGGCGGGCCGTGCAGGGCGCGGGCGCCGCGCTGATCGCGCCCGCCGCGCTCACCCTGCTGATGATGCTGTTCGGTTCCAGCCCGAGGGAGCTGACCAGGGCGCTGGCCATCTACGGCGCCGCGGCACCGGCCGGTGGAACCGCGGGCGTGTTCCTGGGCGGACTGCTCACCGAGTACGCCTCGTGGCCGTGGGTGTTCTTCATCAACATCCCGATCGCGGTGATCGCGCTCGTCGCGGCGCCCGCTCTGCTGCCCGGCGGTCGCGGTGGCGCGACCGGCAGCGTCGACCTGCTCGGTGCGCTCACCGTCACCCTCGGCATCGGGGCGGCGGTCTTCGGCATCGTCCGCGCACCGGAGGTCGGTTGGGCCTCCGCGCAGACGTGGGGGACCCTGCTCGCCGCCGCGGTGCTGGTCGCGGGGTTCGTGGTGATCCAGTCCCGGCGGCGCGAACCGCTGGTCCGGCTCGCGATCTTCCGGACCCCGAACCTGGGCGCCGCCAACCTCGCGCAGTTCCTGCTCGGGGCCGCGTGGATCCCGATGTGGTTCTTCCTGAACCTGTATCTGCAGCAGGTGCTCGGCTACTCGGCGTTCCCCAGCGGCGCCGCACTCATCCCGATGACGGCGCTGATCATGATCGGCATGATCATGCTCGCGCCCCGGCTGATCGCGAGGTTCGGGCCGAAGCCGATGGTGGTGTCGGGCCTGGTCCTGCTGTCGGCGGGCCTGGCCTGGCTGTCGCTGGTTCGCCCGGACGGCAACTTCTGGGTCGACGTGCTGCCCGCGTCGCTGGTCTCGGCGCTCGGCATGGCACTGGCCTTCATCCCCTCGCTGGGCACCGCGATCTCGAGTGCACGCCCGGAGGAGGGCGGCCTGGCGTCGGGCATCGTCAACACCAGCTATCAGCTCGGCTCCGCGCTGGGTCTGGCCGCCGCGACGGCGGTCGGCGCCGCGCTCGGGGCGAACGAGCTCGGGGATCGTGGCGCCCTGACGGACGGGTTCGCGGCGGCGTTCCTCGTCGCGGCGGGCGTGGCGCTGGCCGGCGCAGTTCTTGCCGGGCTGACGCTGCGCGGTTCGCGGGCGTCCGCGCCTGACGCGGAGTCGGTGACGGTCTGATGGCGGGGGGAGCGGTCCGGCTGGACGACCCGAGGGTCAGGGCCGTGCTGCGCTGCGCAACGGGCTGCCTGCTGGCCGCCCTGCGGGTCCGGCTGGATCCGCGCTCCCGAGACGGCGGGCGCTGAGCGTCGGTGGGTCGTGGGGCGCTGACGCTCCTGCGGTGGGCGAGTTTCCACGCAGGCGCGTCGGCGCCCCGCATCATCACCGGCGATCTCGGGCCCGTGCCGCGGGGGCCCATCGCGGATCGCGACCGAGGAGTGCGACCAGTTGGTCGAGGACGGGGGCGTCCGGGTCTGTGGTCCGGACCGGGGCGAACAGCGCGCCCGGCCCGCGCATGGTCGGCGAGTCGGGGTAGCCGGCGGCGAACCGCACCGCGGTGGCCACCCGGCGATCCGCCGGACGGTAGTCGATGCCGATCGCCCGACTCAGATCCCAGCCGTGGGTGAGGACATCGACGAAGTGGACACCGATGGCGATCGAGCCGGGCACCGTCCCGGAGCCCGCGACGGCGACGCTCCGGCTCAGGACGGCATCGTCGGTGAGGACCGAGCCGAGTTCGCGTGCGGCCGTCTCGAAGTCGGCGCGGGGGTCCGGTGTCTGTGGTGCGTCGCCGGTGAGTTCCGCATGCATGCTGTCGGCGGCGCCGGACAGGTGCGCGCGCATCGCCAGGGTGTTGGCGGTCAGGTGGCAGATCATCGCCCGGACGTCCCACTCGTCGCAGGGTGTCGGGAGATCGAGTTGATGCTCGCCCAGGTCAGCGACGAGGGCTCCGGTCAGTCCGAGTGCCTCCAGGTAGTGCTCGCGCAGGTCCATCGGTGCCTCCTCAATATGTACGAACGATCGTGCTGTTATTTGACCATCCGGAGGGCTTGGGAGCAAGGGGGTTCCGCCCGCCGGGCGGCGAGTGGTGAGCCGCCGCGCTCAGCTCCGGCGGTAGCGCTCGCTGAGCATCGCGTGGTGCTCGGCCCGCCGAAGGCACTCCTCGCGGAGCTCCGGTGGGTCGAGCACCGTGAAGTCGACGCCGAAGGCGGTGAGCCATCCGGCGATGCCTGCGGCCGACTCGCCGCGCAGCTCGACCACGCAGCGGTCGCCGTCCGCCGACTCGAGCGCGCCCCAGTACTCGTCGACCATCGGGGCGATCTGCTCGAACGGCGCGTCCAGCAGCACCCGCGCCGTGACCTGGCTGAGGGCCCGGCTGATGCCGCGGGAGACGAACGCGGCGGCGTCGCCGGTCGGCAGCTCGCGCGGCGTGAACCGGGGTCCGCTGGGCGTCTTCGGGGTCATCCGGTCCACCCGGAACGATCGCCAGTCCTCGCGGGTCAGGTCCCAGGCGACCAGGTACCACCGCGCCCCCGCCCGGACCAGTCGGTGCGGTTCGACCTCGCGCCTGCTCTCGGTGCCGTCGTTGGTGCGGTAGTCGAAACGCAGCCGTTCGTGCACGTGGCAGAGCGAGGCGATCGCGGACAGCACCTTCGCGTCGACCGCGGACCGGGGCGCCTGCGGCACCACGTCGATCCGCAGTGCGTCGAGGCGGTGCCGCAGCCGCGAGGGCATCACCTGTCGCAGCTTGGTCAGCGCGCGCAGTGACGAGTCGCCGAGGCCCTCGACCGATCCGGTGGCGCCGGACTGCAGCCCGAACGCGACGGCCAGCGCCTCCTCGTCGTCGAGCAGCAGCGGCGGCATCTCCGCGCCTGCGCCGAGCTGATACCCGCCACCGACGCCCACGCTCGCGTTGACCGGATAGCCAAGGTCGCGCAGCTTGTCCACGTCGCGGCGCACCGTTCGCGGCGTCACGGCCAGCCGATCCGCCAGGTCCGCGCCCGACCACTCCCGTCGCATCTGCAGCAGCGACAGCAGTCGGAGCAGTCTCGCCGAGGTTTCCCGCATGGCTACACCCTGCCAGCCATTGCGGACAGTTGTGGTCCGCATTAGCCGGCTGACGCCAGCTCGAGGGGGACGTTCTCGGGTCGACTCACCGAGTGTGCCCCCGACAACCTCCCCCTCGGTCGAGTGGATCGCTGGAACACTCGAGGAATCGGGGGAAGGGAATCGCGATGGCCGATGTGTGGCGGAGAACCCGGCCACCGGCTCTGTCCACGGCCGTCACCGACGACGCGGAGCTGGTCAGCCGGGCGAGACCGCTGATCGAGGACGGCGTGCGCGATCGTGTCAGCGTCGTCGAGATCGACAACGGGCTCGAGCGCGAGGCACATTTCGGTTCGTCCGGCGACGCCTCGTTCGAGATCGGGTCGATCACCAAGGCCATGACCGGCATGCTGCTCGCGGATGCCATCGATCGCGGCGAGGTTGCGGAGCGGACCCGGCTCGATGAGTTGATTCCCGTGCGGGGGAGCGGCGTTGCGGCGGTCACGCTCGGGGACCTGGCTTGTCACAGGTCCGGATTGCCGCGCCTGTCGTCACGGACACGGGACGCGCTCGGCGCGGCCATCGCCGTCGCCGTCCGCCGCGATCCATACCGCGCCGACCTCGACGGACTGCTCGCTCAGGCGCGAGCCGCCGCACCCGGCCCGCCCGGTCGCATGGCGTACTCGAATCTGGGTGGCGCGCTGTTGGGTCAGGCGCTGGCCGCCGCGGCGGGTAGCGGCTATGCCGCCTTGCTCACCGAGCGGCTGTTGGCGCCCCTTGGCATGATCGACACCTATCTTCCGGTCACCAAGGACGGCATCCGGCCCGGCGCATTGACCGGGTACGACCAACGCGGTCGGCCCGCGGGTCCGTGGACGATGAATGCGACGGCGCCGGCGGGCGGGGTGCGGTCCACGCCTGCCGACATGGCGCGGTTCGCGCGTGCGGTCCTCGACGGCTCGGCGCCGGGAATGTCGGCGCTCGCGCCCCGGTGGGATGCCGACGGCGACGGTCGGATCGGGTACGGCTGGCTCACGAATCGGATCGGCGACCGGACCGTCACCTGGCACAACGGCGCGACGGGTGGCTTCGCGAGCATGCTCGCGCTCGACCGTGACCACCGGCGCGCGGTGCTCGTCCTGTCGAACACCGCCGCGCCCGTCGACGGGGCGGCCGTCGCGCTGCTCATGGGTCCGATCAGCCCTCGCTGAAGGTCTGTCGCGCAACCCGTTCACCCCGCGAACGCCTAACGGCGCCATCGGAGTTGCTCCGATAGCGCCGTTCAAGCGGAAACCCGTTACCCCCCCAGGGAACTCAGCGTCCTGGCCATGCCCCGCTCGACCGCTGCGGCGATGTAGGGCCGCAGCTTGGCAGCGGGCACGATCGCGTCCACCGAGTCGACCTCGCGGGCCCGCTCGATGTTGTGGATCGCCTCGAACCTGGCACGAAACGACCTTGACGTCATGTCGGGGACCCGTGGTGTGCCTGGCGAGGCCGTGTCGTCCGTGTGATTCGTTGCGTTTTACGAATCATGTTGTGTCGCAGTGGAATGAATTCGCAACCGCGGGTGCGAAGCGCAGGGTACGGTGACCCCCAATCACGACCGCGTCTGCCGAATCCCGTCGGAGTCTCGTCCGGTTCGATCCGTCTCATCGAGTAGCTGTAGTGCTCGACTGGGGGCGGGTGGGCCAGGTCGGTCCCGCGTGCAGCCGCCACGGCGGGGCCTCATCCGAGGTCCTGCCCCTTTCACACAGGAGGATCTTGATGACACATCATTCCGGGCGTCGAATCATCTCGACGGTCGTCGCTGCTGCTGCCCTGGCCGGGGGTCTGGCGTGCGGTGCTGGAACCGCGGCGGCAGATTCCTCGGACGCGTCGGCGAACCCCGTCTACTCGGGGTCGGAGGCGATATTGGAGACTGCTGACGCGATCGGGTCGTCGGACGTGCTCTTCACGGTTACCAACGAGATCATGAGCCCTCTGAATGTGGGAAGCTCGGCGCTCGGCTCTGTCTGCGCTGCCGCGCGGAACCTCCTGCTGGGCCAGAACTACTGCTTGGCTCCTCCCGGAATGGGCGGTTGGGGCTGACGCCTCGCGAGTGCAGTCACAGCAGTGGGCGCCGCCGGAACGACTTCCGGCGGCGCCCACTGTGCTGTCAGTCGGTCCTTACACGGTGTTCAGAGCCTTACCCATGCCCCGCTCCACCGCGTCGACCAGGCGCGGACGCAGCTCGGCCGCCGGGACGATCGCGTGCACCGAGCCGACCTCGCGGGCCCGCTCGATGTTGTGGATCGCCTCGAACTCGGCGGCCACCTCGCCCAGCTTGGCCGACCGGACCGCGGAGCGCTCGGCGGCCAGCTCGACCCGCAGGCGGGTGCGTTCGGCGTTGTCCTCGGTCTCGGCCAGGCGGGCCTCGAGGTCCCGGACCGCGGGATCCGCTGCGGTGCGGGCGTTGACGTCGCGGGTGAACACCACGGCAGCGGCGGGCGCCCCGCCGAGCACGGAGGCGAAGGAGCCCTCGACCGCGAGCACCTCCATGTTCTCGTTCAGCGCACCGGAGAACACCACGAACGCGCCGCCGTGGTAGCGCGAGACCACCACGAACACGATCGGTCCGTCGAAGTTCACGATGGCGCGGCCGATCTCGGCGCCGTACTCGAGCTGCAGGTTCCGCAGCGACTCCGGGGAGCCGTCGAAGCCCGACAGGTTCGCCAGCACCACGACCGGGCGGTTGCCGCTGGCCGCATTGATCGCGCGGGCCGTCTTCTTCGACGAGCGCGGGAACAACGTGCCTGACGTCCACTGGTCGGGGCCGTCGGTCGGGAACCAGCCCTTGCGGGCGATGGCGCGCGACTCGATGCCGATCACCGTCACCGCGTTGCCGCCGAGGTGGGCGTCGAACACCACGGAGGTGTCGGCGTCGGCCATGTCGGCCCACCGTTCGAGCACCGCGTGGTCCTGATCGACCACGGAGCGCATCACGGTCCGGATGTCGAAGGGCTTCTTGCGGTCCGGGTTCGTCTCCCGAGAGAAGATCTCGCCGACCGTGGTGAACTCGCTCGACGGATGCACGTGCGGGAAGGTGCGGACGTCGCGGTCGATCGGGTCCGTGGACTCGGCCTTGCGCGGGAAGCGTTCGCCCGCAGCGAGGTACGAGTGCTCGTAGTGCGTGAACAGGACGCCGATGGCCGCCGTCAGGTTCGGTGCCCAATACTGCGCCTGGCCGTTCGGGCCCATCACCCGGTCGTAGCCGCCGATGCCGAAGTTGTCCTCCGCGGAGACACCGCCCGAGTAGTCGAGTGACTGCTTGCCGGTCAGCACCATCGCGCTGTCCGGGGTCATCACCAGGATGCCCTTGGTGTGCATCAACATCGTGGCTTCGGCGTTCCAGTAGGGCTGGGCGCCGACGTTGATCCCGGCGACGAGGACGTTGATCTCGCCGCCGTTCTGGGTGAACGTGATGATCCGGCGCAGCCCGCGCGAGACCCAGTCCATGTTCTCGGTGCCGGATTCCATCGAGATGGTGGCGCCGGAAGAGAGGGCGAACCACTCGACGGGCACGCCGAGCCGCTCCGCCATGTCGATCGCGGCGACCACCCGGGAGCACTCGGCCTCGGCCACGGTGCCCAGCGCCTTCGTCGGATCCCCGAACAGCGCGACGCGGGTCATGCCCTCGGGGTGCCGCTTGGTGGGCGTGGTCACCAGGCCGACGATGATGCCCGCGGTGTTCCGCCCGTATGCGCGCTCGACCGGGACCAACACGCCGGACTCGTCGAGGTCGTACTCGACGAACGTGCCGCCCGCAGACAGGGCGGGGATCAACTCGTAGGGGTACACGGTGCCGCGGGCCTTGGAACGCTGCACCTTCTGGGTGTACGCATCCAACGGCTTGAGCGGCTGGGTCGGCGGCTCGGTGACGGCGACCTGCAGGCCTGCGCCCGAGCGGTACGAGAACCGAACCGCCACCTGACGCGGCGCCTCGGTGGGGGTCTCCTGCAGGCGGCCGATGATGGTGAGCTGCTCGAGTCCGGCACCCACGGTCAGCGGCGCGACGTGCTGGGCGATGCGGGCGATCCGGTCGGCCGACACCTCGAACTTCGGCCACACGTAGAGCACCACGCGGTTGTTCTCGATGCGCTTGCTACCGCGCTCGGCCTGGACCCGGCGGATGCCGTCGAGGCAGGCCACGACGGCCCGCTCGATGGCGGGCGCGGCGGCGATCTCGCCGCCCGCGTCCATCTGCAGCGTCAGGTCACGCACCTGCGCCATCGCGATCAGCCGCTCGTCGGTCTGGTTCTCCTTGGCGACGAGGCGGTACAGGAAGGTGTCGGCCGTGGCGGGCAGCCGGGTGCCGTCGAAGTTCTTGAGCCGCCACATGTTCAGGCGCTGTGCGGTGAGCGGGTGCATGTCGCGGATGATCTTGTCCTCGACCAGCCCCGAATCCGGCTCGGCCGCGGGACGGAACGTCACGACGCGCTGCGCGGTGATGTCGCCGGGGGTCGCCACCGTGACCGTGACGCGGCGCCAGGACGCCGCCCCGTCGTGCTCCTGCAAGACCGTGCGCAGCGACTCCGCGAGGGTGTCGCCGTCGGCGGGGGCGTCCGGCCAGGCGAGGTAGAGGTCGATGACCTGGTTGACCGGGGCCGGACCGACCGCGGCGTCGACGACGGCCAGCGCCTCGTCGAGGCGGGCGCGCTCGGCGGCCACCGAGACCAGGCTCAGCTGCTCACCCGAGAGCTCGAAAGTGCCGGTGACGCAGGGCAACCCGTGGCCGTCGAGGGTCTTGACGTCGTGCAGGCCGCGGATCTTGTAGTACTGCCGGGTGACCACCTCGAGCAGGTCGCCGGGCAGCGAGAGCGGGTCGGCGAGGAGGCCCACCAGCGGCTCGGGGGTGTCCACCAGCGCATCGATCCGCTCCGCACGGTCGACGGCGCCCGGACGCTCCGCGAGGTACTGCAGGCTGCCCCGCACACCGTCGTAGACCTGCTCGCGGGCCTTGCGGATCGCCGGCTCGTCGAAGATCCGGAACTGCAGGTTGCGGGCGACGTCACCGACGACCGGGTAGCGCAGCTGGGTGGCGAGGACGAGGCGGTCCAGGACCTCCGCCAGGGCGGGGTAGTTGTCCGTGCAGACGCGGCCGTCGTGCAGCCACTGCGCGAGCAGGCCGGCGACGATCGGAACCTGGGTCTCCATCCGCTGCTGCGCGACGAAGATCCGGTAGACGGCCTCCTCCAGCTCCTGGGTGCGCTCGAGGTCGTTGACGTCGTAGTGACGCAGCGATCGGGAGAGCTTGGCGCGGAACGAGTCCGGCATCCCGTGCACGTCCACGTCGAGGGACTGCAGGAAGGAGTGGAAGTGCTCGCGCGGGCTGTGCACCCGCTCGACGGTGTCCTCCTCGTCGACGGTCGGCCGGTTGCGGGAGAGCTCGCAGAGGTCGGCGAACGTGGTCAGCAGGTTCAGCTCGGCGGCCACGAGGGTGGTGTCGGACTCGGGGAGCGACTCGCGCAGGGCGAGGTACTCGGCCAGCAGCGCGCGCGAGCGGGCGGCGTCGACGTCGAAGCCGGTGATCATCGCGCTCAGGGCGTCGAGCCGGGCGAGTGCCTCGGTGAGGTCGTCGCGGTCGCGGGTCTCGGGGGCGACGAACTCGACCCGCGGGGCCTGGGTGGTCACGGTCTCCTCGGCGACCTGGTCGACGCGCAGCAGCGGCGCGCCCGCGTCCACCTGGGCGTTGACCACGGCGAGCACCTCGCGGACGGTGCCCGCGTAGGGCGCCCGGATCGCGGTCTCCATCTTCATCGCCTCGAGCACCACGAGGGTGTCGCCTGCCTCCACCTCGTCGCCGACTGCGACCGGGAGGGCGACCACCACGGCGGGGGAGGGGGCGCGCACGACGCCCGCCTCGTCCTGGCTGATCTGGTGGCTGATGCCGTCGACCTCGACGAGGTGATGGGCGGGGCCGGTGACGGAGACGATGTGGAACCGGCGGCCGCCGACCACGATCCGGCTCTCGAACTCGCTGAGTCGGTCGACGTCGACCTCGACCTCGCCGCTGTCGCCGTCGATCCGGTAGCGATGCGGTCCGATCTGACCGACCACGAACTGGTAGGCCTGGCCCTGGTAGCTGAGTTCGACGGGCCGGCCGACACCGTGCTTGGCGCGCGGCCTGCCGCCGCGGGCGGCGGCGAGGAACGCGCCGCGCTCGTGGGCCTCCTCCGCGTCGTACACGCCGACCGCGGTCGCCAGCAACGCCACGGCTGCGGCGGGCGTCGGGCCGTTCGCGCTGCCCGCGCCGGTGCGGTCGAGCCATCCGGTGTCCGCGCTGGCGGTGATCACCTCTTCGCGGTCGAGCAGGTCCAGCAGGAACGACTTGGTGGTGGTGCCGCCGTCGAGGACGACGGTGGTCTCGCGCAGCGCGGTACGCAGCCGGGCGAGGGCCTCGGACCGGTCTCGGCCCCAGGCGATGACCTTGGCGACCATGGAGTCGTAGTCGGGCGGGATGACATCGCCCTGGGCGATGCCGGTGTCCACGCGCAGCCCGGATCCGAGCGGGAACTTGAGCAGGCGCACGGTGCCGGGGGCAGGGGCGAACCCGTTGTCGGCGTCCTCCGCGTTGAGCCGGGCCTCGACGGCGTGGCCGAACTCGGGCGGGCAGTCGCCGACCAGCGGGTCGCCGCCGGCGACCTGGATCTGCAGCTTGACCAGGTCGATGCCGGTGGTGGCCTCGGTGATCGGGTGCTCGACCTGCAGGCGGGTGTTGACCTCGAGGAAGGTGAAGACCTGCTGGGAGGGCTGGTACAGGTACTCGACGGTGGCGGCGCCGCAGTAGCCGGCCGCGCGCACCAGGTCGGCGGAGACGCCGCGCAGGTGGTCGGCCTGCTCCTTGCTCAGCAGGGGAGAGGCCGACTCCTCGATGACCTTCTGGTTCTTGCGCTGGATGGAGCAGTCCCGCACGCCGGGGGCCCAGACGTTGCCGTGCGCGTCGGCGATGACCTGGACCTCGACGTGTCGGGCCTCGGTGACCAGGCGCTCGATGAACACCACCGGGTCGCCGAAGGAACGCTCCGCCTCGCCCTGGGTGCGCTCGAGGGCGAGCTCGAGTTCGTCCTCGGCGAAGACCTTGCGGATGCCACGGCCGCCGCCGCCGGAGCGGGCCTTGATGATCAGCGGGTACCCGATGGCCTGCGCGTGCCTGCGGGCGTCGGCGCGGGTCTCGACGGGGCCGCCGGACCACGGCGCGACCGGGACGCCGACCTTCTCGGCGAGCAGCTTGGCCTCGACCTTGTCGCCGAGCAGGCGCATGGCGTCGCCGGAGGGGCCGATGAAGGTGATGTTCAGGCGGGCGCAGAGGTCCGCGAACGCCGGGTCCTCGGCGACGAAGCCCCAGCCGACCCAGACGGCGTCGGCCCTGGCCTCGATCAGGGCGCGCTCGAGCTCGGCGTGGTCGAGGTAGGGGGTGGCGGCCGTCGTGGACGGTCGCAGGGTGACACCCTCGTCCGCCTGCCGGACGAACATCGCCCGCCGCTCGGCGTCCGTGTGCAGCGCGATCGTCGTGATGCCGTACGGGTGCTCGGCGTTGAGCTCGCGCACCGCCCGGATCAGGCGTACCGCCGCCTCACCCCGATTGACCACCGCTACACGTTTGAACATCCTCGCCCACCGTTCTCGAAATGTGTGTGTCGACTGCGCCGCGCCTGCGCGACCGTCCGCCGTCCCGAACCCCGAAGGGGACGGAGCCGGTGTGCAGTCCGGACCGGTTGGCCTGGGACATGCCCGACCGAGTGCGGTTGGGACCCGAAACCTCGTGTGGAAACGAAGTCGAGGCGCGAGCGAATTCGATCCGGTCACGCTTAATCCTCGCCCGGCCTGGCGTCCCAAGTCGACCCTGCCGGTACGCAAGCATGCAGTATTTCGTCGACATTGTCATGTCGCGTCCGTCGGGGCCGGAGGATCGACGAATGTCGTTGCAGTGCAGCAGTATTCGAACTGGCCCCGAAGTGGCCCGAACGGTGAATCGGTGCTACCAACCGGTAATAAGATTCATACTGGCGAGTAGGTATAACGCGTACTCGTGAGTAGGAATTTATTTACTCGCGAGTAGGGTTACCGGCAGGAGAAGTTTTCATATTGAGAAAGATGCTGTTACGCCGAGTATCAATTTTCTGGCCAGAACACTTGATCTTGATATCTGCAGGTGAATGGATTGTGCTCCCGCGTGCCAAATCAAGTTGATCTTGCCGGCGCCCCGGCAGGCCCCGGACCTGGACATTTGCTCAAGTGGATTCGGTTTTCCGAATGATGTAGAACAGGTCTCAAGCGCAACTGGTCCGTGATCTTTCTCACAGAATCTCTACGGGAATGCGACACGGCCGGAGCGCGGAAATACAGGTCCCCGGGGGACCGGAGCCGCTCACGGTTCCGGGCACGGGATTTCAGGAAAGGCGCGTAATGCTGCTGCCGATGTCACCGACCGACTCGATGTTCCTGCTGGGGGAGTCCCGAGACCATCCGATGCATGTCGGGGGTCTGGCGCTGTTCACGCCGCAGGAGGGTGCAGGGGCGCGGGACGTGCGGGCGATGCTCGACGCAGCCTTCGCCAGGGGTGAGGTCTCGCCGCTGCTGCGCCAGCGGGCGCGGCGATCGGTGACCTCGCTCGGACAGTGGGGCTGGGAGACCGACACCGACATCGACCTCGGCCACCACGTCAGCCACGAGGCGCTCCCGGCGCCCGGCGGGATCACGGAATTGCTCGAACTGGTCTCCCGCTTGCACGGCGGCCTGCTCGACCGCAGCCGCCCGTTGTGGGAGATGCACCTGATCGAGGGCCTCGAGGACGGCCGGTTCGCGGTCTACACGAAGATCCACCACGCCCTGGCCGACGGCGTGTCCGCGATGAAACTACTGCGCAGCGCGCTCAGCGAGGATCCGGAGGCGCGCGAGATGCCCGCCCCGTGGGAGCCGCTCGTGCGGGAGCGTCCCGCGCTCGTCCCGGACGCCTCCGACGATGGTGCCGTCGAGGGCGCCGTCGAGCCCGCCCGGGGTGGTCCTTTGGACCTGGCGTCCGCGGTGCTGCGCGTCGCGCGTGGTGCCGTCGGCGAGGCGGTCGGCCTCCTGCCGGCGCTCGCGGGCACTGTCGACCGGGCCAGGCGCGACCGCGGCGGGTCGCTCTCATTCGCGGCGCCGAGCAGCATCTTCAACGTGCAGATCGGGGGTGCCAGGCGGTTCGCGGCGCAGTCCTGGCCGATCGAGCGGTTGCGGCTAGTCGCGAAGTGCGGTGACGCCACGATCAACGACGTGGTGCTGGCGATGTGTGCGGGCGCGCTGCGCGCCTACATGGACGAACTCGACGCGCTGCCTGCCGACCCGCTGATCGCGATGGTGCCCGTCTCGCTGCGGCGTGATCCGCGGGAGGTCAAGGCGGGCAACGAGATCGGGCTGCTGATGTGCAATCTCGCCACGCACCTCGACGATCCGGCGGCCCGGCTCGACACGGTGCGCACCGCCATGCGTGAGGGGAAGGACTCGATGCGCACCATGAGCGCGGCGCAGGTCCTGGCCACCAGCGCGCTCGGTGTCGCCCCGTTGGCGCTGGGCATGTTCGGCCTCGGCGGGCCGGTCCGCCCCGCGAACGTGATGGTCTCCAACGTGCCGGGCCCCGGGACGCCGCTCTACTGGAACGGTGCCCGGCTGAGCGCGCTCTACCCACTGTCGATCCCGGTCGACGGGCAGGCTCTGAACATCACCTGCACCAGCACCGACGACGAGATCGCGTTCGGGTTGACCGGCTGCCGCCGTAGCGTGCCGCCGCTGCAGCCACTGCTCGGATATCTCGACGACGAGCTCGCCGCGCTCGAGCGGGCCGTCGGATTGTGACACCGGAGAGGGAAGGACGATTCAATGCAGCTCACCGCACATGACCAGTCCCTGTTTCGAGATGAGCCCGCGCCGCACCGGGTCCGCTCCGCCGTGGCCATCGCGCTGTCCGCGTCCGTCCCCGCCGCCGCGTCCGCGCTCCTGGTCACCGGGTCCGCCCTCGCGGGGGTTCTGATCGCCGCCTTCACCGTCATTTGCGTCGGCCTGGCCGCCGTGATGATCTGACACCGGACTGAGCTCACACAATGGGCGCGGATCGCCTGATTCCGCGCACCGGCGCCACCGAATGTGCGGAGATTCCGGCTCACCCGATCGGCCCGGCCAGCATCCACCGGTGACCGAACGGGTCCACCAGGGTGGCGCCGCGATGGCCGTTCTCGTTCGCCGGTTCGCGTTCGACGGCCGCGCCCGTCGCGCGCGCCCGCTCCAGGGTGGCGTCGGTGTCGGCGACCGGCAGCATCAGGCTCACCCCGGAACGACCGGGGGCGGGCGCGGTGAAGCCGATCTCCGGGAACTCGTCGGCCAGGTACAGCGTGCCGTCGCCGATCACCAGCTCGCAGTGCCCGACCCGGCCGTCGGGCATCATCACCGGCTCGCCGTCGACGCGGGCGCCGAAGGCCTCGGCGTACCACTCGATCGCGCGGCGGGCGTCGGGCAGGGACAGGTAGGGCAGGGCGGCGGGCCGGGGCACAACGGTCCGCCCCTGATCGGGGTCTCGGGTGTCGGTCATGACGGCTCCTGGGTGGGTTGGCGGCGTCCACCTCCATCGTCGTCCCCTCGGGGCGGTCATCGGACCGCATTTGTTCCACTACGCTGGTGCCTTGTGCTGTCCGCTGTTCCTCGCCCGGTGATCGTCCGGGCACCGTCGAAGGTCAACCTGCACCTCGGCGTCGGTGACCTGCGCGAAGACGGCTATCACGAGCTCACCTCGGTATTCCAGGCGCTCTCGCTGCACGACGACATCGAGGTCCGCGACGCCGACGAGCTCTCGGTCGTGGTGCAGGGTGAGAGCGCGCGGGTGGTGCCGACGGACCACCGCAACCTGGTCTGGCAGGCGGCCGAGCTGCTCGCCGAGCGGGCGGGCCGGGACCCCGCGGTAGCGATCGCGATCGCGAAGGGCATCCCGGTCGCGGGTGGCATGGCAGGCGGCAGCGCCGACGCCGCGGCGACGCTGGTCGCCCTCGACGAGCTCTGGGAGCTCGGCCTCGAGCGCGCGGATCTGGACGAATACGCGGCCCGGCTCGGCAGCGACGTGCCGTTCTCCCTGCGCGGCGGCACCGCCATCGGTACCGGTCGCGGCGAGAAACTGCTGCCGGTGCTGTCCCGCAACACCTTTCACTGGGTCCTCGCGCTCGCCAAGGGTGGGCTGCGGACCCCGGACGTGTTCCGCGAGCTGGACCGGTTGCGGGCCGAGGGCGACCCGCCCCGGCTCGGTGACCCAGACGAGCTGATGCACGCGCTCGCCGTCGGCGATCCCCATCAGCTCGCCCCCCTGCTCGGTAACGACCTGCAGCCCGCGGCACTGTCCCTCAAGCCGGAGCTGCGCCGCACCCTGCGGGCGGGCACCGCCGCGGGTGCCCTGGCCGGCATCGTCTCGGGCTCGGGGCCCACCTGTGCCTTTCTCTGCGCGGACGCCGACGCGGCCGTGGCGGTCAGCGCGGAACTGGCGGGCGCGGGCGTCTGCCGGACCGTGCGAACAGCCCACGGCCCGGTGCCCGGTGCCCGCGTGATCGACGACAAGACGGAGCACTGATGGCGAATCTGATCAATCTGGAGCAGGTCTCGAAGTCATTCGGGATCAAACCGCTGCTCGACTCGGTATCGCTCGGCGTCCAGGAGGGCGAGCGGATCGGTGTCGTGGGCCTCAACGGCGGCGGCAAGACCACCATGCTCGAGGTGCTCGCAGGCGTCGAGCCGCCGGACTCCGGCCGGGTGAGCCGGGTCGGCGGACTGCGGATGGCGGTGGTCACCCAGCGCGGTGTGCTGCCCGCGGGCTCGAGCGTGGCCGACGTGGTGCTCGCCCCGCTCGGGGTCGACGAACACGAATGGGCGGGCAACGCCCGGATCCGGTCGATCCTGACAGGAATCGGCATCGACGCCGTCGGCCTCGATCGCATGGTCGAGGGGCTGTCCGGTGGCGAACGGCGCCGGGTGGCGCTGGCCGCCGCGCTGGTGCAGGACCTGGACCTGCTGGTGCTCGACGAGCCGACCAACCACCTCGATGTCGAGGGCGTGCAGTGGCTGGCCGAGCATCTCGTCGACCGGCGCAGTGCCCTCGTCGTGGTGACCCACGACCGCTGGTTCCTCGACACCGTCGCCAACCGCACGTGGGAGGTCGTCGGCGGAAAGGTCGAGGCCTACGAGGGCGGCTACAACGACTGGATCTTCGCCCGCGCCGAGCGCTCCAGGCAGGCCGACGCCTCCGAGGAGCGTCGCCGGAACCTGGCCCGCAAGGAACTCGCCTGGCTGCGTCGCGGTGCGCCCGCACGTACCTCCAAGCCCAAGTACCGGATCGAGGCAGCCGAGGCGCTGATCGCCGACGTGCCCCCGCCCCGGGACAAGGTCGCGCTGGCGTCGTTCGCGAACAGCCGACTCGGCAAGGTGGTCATCGAACTCGAGGACGCCACGATCGCCGCGCCGGACGGCCGGGAACTGGTGAACGATCTGACCTGGCGCTTGGCACCTGGCGAGCGCATCGGCCTGGTCGGCGTCAACGGCTCCGGCAAGACCACGCTGCTGCGCACCCTCGCGGGCGAACTCGAGCCCGCGACGGGCCGACGGAAGCAGGGTCAGACCGTCAAGATCGGGTGGCTCCGCCAGGAACTCGACGACCTGCCGACCGATCTGCGCGTGCTCGAGGCAGTCAAGGACGTCGCCGAGCGGATCGTGTTGGGCGACAAGGAAATATCCGCTGGTCAGCTGGCCGAGCGGCTGGGCTTCACGCCGGCCCGTCAGCGCACCCGCGTGGGCGATCTGTCCGGTGGCGAGCGCCGACGGCTGCAGCTGACCCGGGTCCTGATGTCCGAGCCGAACGTGCTGCTGCTCGACGAGCCCACCAACGACCTGGACATCGACACCCTCCAGCAGCTCGAGGACATCCTCGACGGCTGGGCGGGCACGATGGTGGTGATCAGTCACGATCGCTATCTGATCGAGCGGATCTGTGACTCCACCTGGGCGCTGTTCGGCGACGGCAACCTCACCAACCTGCCCGGCGGCATCGTCGACTACCTGCGCAGGCGTCGGGCCGCGGTCGAGGCCGCCGGTACCACCAGTCAGGCGCTGTCGGGTTCGTCCGCACCCGCACAGGTGAAGGACGGCGCCGCGGACCGGGCGGCCCGCAAGGAGCTGAGCAAGCTCGAGCGCCAGATCGTCAAGCTCGACGAGCGCGAGACCAAGCTGCACGCGGCGTTGGCGGAGGCCGCGACCGATCCGGCGAAGCTGCAGTCGCTGGACGCGGAGCTCCGCCAGGTCGTGATGGACAAGGACGGCGCCGAGGAGCGCTGGATGGAGCTGGCCGCCGAGCTGGAGTGAACCGGCGCTCACCCATTCCGGTCTCCTTCGCAGGCGAAGAAGACTAGTCTGCGAGCAGGTCAGTATCTGTGCATGAGTCCCGTCATGGAAGGCGTGCATCATGGATCTGGAGGCCGTCGCCGAGATCTGCAGACTCAAATACCGGTACACCCGCGCGCTGGACACCAAGGACTGGGCCACGTTCCGCGACACCCTGTTGCCCGACGCGACGGCGACCTACGGCGAGCATCTCCGGTTCGAGGATCGTGATGCGCTCATCTCCTTCATGGAGATCACTTTGGCCCCGCACGTGCTGACCGAGCACCTGACCGGGCAACCCGAGATCGACGTGGACGGTGACAGCGCGTCCGGGGTCTGGGTGCTCTCGGACACGGTGATCATTCCGGAGGACGGGATGATGCTGCGCGGTGCGGCCTACTATCACGACCGGTACGCCCGAGGCGCGGACGGTCAATGGCGCATCTCGCACACGGGCTACGAGCGCACCTACGAGGTGGTCATCTCCCTCGCCGACATCCCGAGCTTCCAGGTCACCTCGAGCCGGTGGGCGCTCTCGGTGACCCCGGCCGCCACCCAGGCCTCCGCCTGACGGAGACCCGCGGGTCGAAACGCGTTCGGCCCGAGGCGCTCTCGGTCGGCGGTGCGTCGTCGAGGTGCGCACAACCGCGGTCGGGGCCTAGGGTTCGACCGTGCCCGACATCGCGCCCCGGTCCGAGTTCGACGACACCCGCGCGTGGCTGCGCGCCCTGCCCGCCCTGACGGCCACCGCGGCGCCCGCCGATGTCCTGGGCCCGACGCCCACCCCCTGCCCGCTGTTCCTGCGCTGGCTGGAGGACGCGGTTGCCGCGGGGGTACCGGAACCCCAGGCCGCCGTGCTGTCCACGACGGAGGACGACGGCCGGGTCGACGCCCGGGTGCTCATCCTCAAGGACGTCGGTGAGCGGGGCTGGTGGTTCTCTGGCTCTGTGGATTCCCCGAAGGGGCGTCAGCTGGCGGCGAACCCCTCGGCGGCGCTGACCTTCTACTGGGCCGGGGTGGGCAGACAGGTCCGGGTCCGCGGCCACGCCGAGCCGGGGGAGGCGCCGGTGAGCGCGCGGGACTACCTCGAACGGTCGGTGACAGCCCGCGCGGTGGCCGCTGCCAGCCGACAGAGCGAGGTGCTGGCCGATCCGGCCGAGTACGACCGCGCGGTCGCCGAGTCGGTCGCCCGGATCGAGGCCGACCCGGGCCTCGTTGCGTCGGCCTGGCAGGCTTGGTGCCTGGTCCCGGACAGCGTCGAGTTCTGGCTAGCCGACCCGGGGCGCAGACACCAACGGTTGCGGTACCGGCGGCCCGGGCCGTCCGCGGGGCGGTCGACCACTGGGTGGATCACGGACGTCCTGTGGCCGTGACCAGAACATGTGAACAGGAGTGTGCATGAGCTTCATCCGGACCAACGTCGCGAACGGCGTCGGCGAGATCGTGCTGGACCGACCGAAGGCGCTCAACGCCCTCGACCCCAGCATGATCCGCGACCTGTACGAGCCGCTGCTGCGCTGGCGCGACGACCCCGCGGTCGAGACGGTCCTGGTGACCAGCGGTTCCGAGCGGGCGTTCTGCGCGGGCGGCGACATCAAGGCCGTGCGCGAGGCGGTGCTGCGCGGCGACCGCGAGTTCGTGCACGGGTTCTTCGCCGACGAGTACCGCCTCAACCTGCTGATCGGCGAGTACCCGAAGCCGTACATCTCGCTGATCGACGGCGCCGCGATGGGCGGCGGGCTCGGCATCTCGGTGCACGGCTCGGTCCGGGTGGTGACCGAGCGGGCGGTGCTGGCCATGCCGGAGACCGCGATCGGGTTCTTCCCAGACGTGGGCGCGAGCCACTTCCTGCCGCGGCTGACCGGCGCGGCAGGCATGTACCTCGGGCTCACCGGCGCCAGGGCCTCGGCGGGCGACGCGGTCGCGTTCGGACTGGCGACGCATTTCGTGCCGAGCGAGCGGTTGGCGGAGCTGGCCGACGCGATCCGCGGTGGCTCGGCCGCCGAGGCGCTCGAGAAGTTCGGGGAGCAGGCCCCCCAGGCGCCGCTGGCCGCGCGGCAGGCGGAGATCGACGGGGTGTTCGCGCAGGGCACCCCCGCGGACATGCTGGCCCGGCTGACCGGGGACGACGAGTGGACGACGCAGGCGCGGACCGCGCTGACCGCGGTGTCGCCGACCGCCGCGTTCGTCACCGCGGAGCTGATCCGGCGCGGCGCGGACGACGAGCTGTCGCGGTGCCTCGATCGTGAGCTGGCGCTGACCGGCCCGGTGACCACCGGGCCCGACTTCGCCGAGGGCGTCCGCGCGGTGCTGGTCGACAAGGACCGCAACCCGTCCTGGTCGCCGTCGAGCCTTGCCGCGGTGGACCGGGACGCGATCGCCGCGCTGTTCGACTAGCCCCGCGCCCCGCTGAGTGTGCAGTTGTCGGCGCCCCATCCCGGGCGACGCCCCGGCAGGTGCACACTCGGCCGGGGTCGGGGGCGCGCGGATAGCATCGAATCCGCCATTCCTACCGGAGGAGCCAGCAATCGTGATCACCGAGATCCTCGCCCGCGCGGCGCTGAGCCCGATCCCGTCCGCCCGGGCGATCGCCGCGAAGTTCCTGCCGATCCGCGAGCACCGGATCGAGGGCAAGCGGGTCCTGCTGACCGGGGCCTCGTCGGGGGTGGGGGAGGCGGCCGCGCGACGCCTCGCCGCCGAGGGCGCCGAGCTGATCCTCGTCGCGCGGGGCGCCGAGGCGCTCGAGGCCGTGCGCGACGAGATCGTGGGCGCAGGCGGGAGCGCGCACGCCGTGCCCTGCGACCTCACCGATCCGGATGACGTGGACCGGCTGCGGACCCTCGTCCGTGACGAGCTCGGTCCCGTCGACGTGCTCGTCAACAACGCCGGCCGCTCGATCCGCCGCTCGGTCGAGGAATCGCTCGACCGCTTCCATGACTTCGAACGCACGATGGCCCTGAACTACTTCGGCCCGGTCCGGCTCACTCTCGCGCTGTTGCCGGAGATGCTCGAGCGACGGCAGGGGCACGTGGTCAACGTGGCCACCTGGGGCGTGCCGGGCGGCGTCATGCCCAAGTTCGCCGCGTACCACGCGTCGAAGTCCGCGGTCAGCGCGTTCGGGCGCGACCTCGGCGCCGAGCTCGACGGCCGCGGGGTGTCCGTGACGACCGTGCACTTCCCGCTCATCCGCACCCCGATGATCGCGCCGACCAAGGACTACGACGCGATGCCAGCGCTGACCCCCGAGGACGCGGCGTCCTGGCTGGTCACCGCGATCCGGACCCGGCCCGTCGAGCTGCTCCCGACCTATGCGGAACTGCTGCGATTCCTGGACAACTTCGCCCCGACGGTGACCGACGCCCTCGTGCGGCGCGCCGGGATCTGACCGCTGCGGTCGAGTGTGCAGCTATCGGGGCATCGCCCGGGTGGCGGCGACGGTAGGTGCACACTCGGCGGGGCGCTGGGGGAGCCGCAGGGCAAGCCGGACGCCGCCGAGCGGGCTGTCCACCAATTCCACGGTGCCGCCGTGCAGTTCGGCCTGCTGGGCGACCAGCGCGAGCCCAAGCCCGGACCCCTCGGAGCCGGAGCCGGTGCCGCGGACGAAGCGCTCGAATACCGAGGCCCGCTCGGCCTCCGGCACACCGCTTCCGTCGTCGTCGAGAGTGATGACGGCGGCGCCGTCGGCGTCAGCGTGGACGTTGACGAGCACCCGCCCGGCCCCGCCGTGCCGGACCGAGTTGGTGATGGCGTTGTCGAGCACCAGTCGTAGCCCGGTCGGAATGCCGCGCACGACAACGGGTTCGGGGGCGGAGACGGCGATGTCCAGGTCGGGGTGGACGCGCTCGGCCGCCTGCACGCAGCGGTCGACCAGCTCGGCCAGGTCCAGCTGCTCGTGGTCCGCGACGTCGGACAGCTCGCCGACCGCGAGCCGTTCGAGGTCGGTCAGGGTCGTCTCGACCTGACGCTGCGTGCCGAGCAGGTCGCGCAGGATCTCCTCGCGCTGCTCGCCGGTGAGCCGCATCGTCGAGAGCACCTCGAGGTCGGTCCGCATCGAGGTCAGCGGGGTGCGCAGCTCGTGCGCGGACACCGCGGCGAAGTCGCGTGCCGACCCGAGAGCTTCCTCGGTCCGCTTCTGGGCCGCGGCGATCCGGTCGAGCATGTGTCCCATCGCCTCCGACAGGTCCTCGGCCTCCCTGGCCCCGCGCACGCTCGGACGCGCCGCCCCGGGATCATCGCCGATGTCGTGGGTGGCGTCGGCCAGCAGCCGCAGCGGGCGCACGGCCCGCCCGGCCAGCAGCCAGCCCAGCCCGCCCGCCGCCGCGATCGCCACCACGGCCGCGATCGCGACCGCCACCTGTTGCTGCTTGATGGCCTGGGTCAGCGGGTCCTCCGGGACGGTCAACGCCAGGAAGGCGCCCGGTTCCCCAGGGACCGCGACGTCGCGGACGCGGACCGCGGTACCTGCCATCAACTCCGTTCTTGTCGCGTCCTCGGTCACGCCGGCCTCCGCGGACCCACCGGACACGACGGCGGGCAGCGGGAGGGCCGGTGCCATCTCGGCTGTGTCGGCCGGGACCGTGTCGGCCGGCATAGCCAATGTCACCGAGTCGAGGGTCCGGTCGATCTGCTCCGAGCCGTTCACTCGCAGGAACACTGCGATGGCGGCGCCGATCGCGACGATGACAACGGCCGCAGACAACGCCGACACGATGGCGACCCGCGTCCGCAGCGACAGCGATCGCCTCACGGTTGCGCTCGCAGGACGAATCCGACGCCGCGGACCGTGTGCAGGACTCGTGGCATCGAGTTCGCCTCCAGTTTCTTGCGTAGATAGGTGACGAAGACGTCGACCACGTTGGTGTCGGCGTCGAAGTCGTAGCCCCACACCAGGCGGAGCAGCTGGGGTCGGCTGAGCACGACGCCCGCGTTCTCGGCCAGCGCGCCGAGCAGGTCGAATTCGCGCTTGGTCAGGTCGAGCCTGCGGCCCGCGACGTGGGCGCGACGCCCCGGCAGGTCCACCTCAAGGGCCCCGACCGTGACGGTCCCGGCGGGAGCCGCGGCCCGGGGTGCCCGCCGCAGCAGCGCCCGCAGCCGGGCGACCAGTTCACCGAGCTCGAAAGGCTTGGTGAGGTAGTCGTCTGCGCCCGCCTCCAGGCCCGCGATCCGGTCGCCGACCGAGCTGCGCGCACTGAGCACGCAGATCGGCACCTCGTTGCCCATCGCCCGCAGCGCGGTGACCACGCCTACGCCGTCGAGGCCCGGCATGTTCACGTCGAGGACGATCGCGGCGGGGCATTCGTCGGACACCGCCCGCAGGGCGGAGGCCCCGTCCGTCGCGGTGTCGGTGTGAAACCCGGACAGACGGAGCCCCCGCTCCAGCGAGGCCAGGACCTTGGGGTCGTCGTCCACGACGAGGATGCGGGCGGTATCGGTCACCGCATCCATGGTGCCAGGGCCGCGAGGGTGTCCTAGCAGGCGCGGGCCACGGTCACGGCGCCTGCCGGGACGCTCTCGTCCATCTGGATGGTCAGCACCTGCGCCAACTCCGCGGGCAGATCTGCCGGTCCGGGGATGCGAATGACGGTGGGGGCCGTCATCCCCTCGGCTTCGGCCGGGATCGGCACCTGGATCTCGGCCGGTGCGGCCTCGCCGGCCTGCGTGGCCGGGACGGTCAGGGTGGCCGGCACCGCGGTGCCGTCTTCGATCATCTTCTGCAGCGTCTCCGGGCTGAGTTCGATGGCCGCCGCCGCGCAGGTCTCCGCGTCAAGGGACGCACCGAGCACCGCGGGGGCCGACTCGCCGACGGCGACCGCCGCGCCCTGCGGGATGGCGTCGTTCGCCCACGCCACGCCGGGCACCGTGATCGCGGCGGCGACCGCAAGTCCGGCGGCCGCGATCCCGGCGCGCTTGCGGACGATGACGGTGTTGAGGGACTTACGCATTGGGGTCTCCTTCGGTCTTGTCGGAGCCGGAGGTGGCCTCGACACGACCCAAGGTAGGGACGAAAAACTCGGCGCCCGTTAGCGAATCATTAGGGTTTCGTTAGACCCGCACCGGCGTCGTCCGACGCTGGATCCGCAGCCACACCGCGAAGCCCCAGACCACGAAGCCCGCGTAGACCAGGTACAGGATCGCCGACGGGTAGTAGCCGGCCTTGAGCAGCAGCGGGACGCCGACGACGTCGACGGCGATCCAGATCAACCAGAACTCGGTCCAGCCGCGGGCCATCCCGTAGGTGGCGAGCATCGAGCCCATGAAGATCCACGCCTCCGCCCACGGGCCGTAGGACCCGAGCCGGGCGAAGATCTGCGCGAACGCCACGGTGCCCGCGGCCATCGCGAGCAGCAGCAGGAGCCGGTCCCGCGGCGGCGCCCACCGGGGCAGCACCGCCTGCCCGGACTCGTGCCGTGAACGCACCCACTGCGTCCAGCCGTACACGCTCACGCCGATGAACATCAGCTGACGGCCTGCCTGGCCGTACAGGTTCAGCTCCTGCGGGGTGTGGAACAGCGCGCCCATGAACACGGTGAACAGCAAAGCATTTCCGGCGATGCCGACGGGCCACGCCCACACCACGCGCTTCATCCCGCCGATCGCGGACGCGATGCCGAAGGTGTTGCCGACGATCTCGCGCCACAGGATCGTTGCCCCGCCGATGTGCAGTTCCGCATCGAACAGGGCGAGCAGCGGGTTCACAGAACTAGTCGGCGGTCGCGACGAGCGGCTCGAGGGTCAGCTCCGGAAGCTCCTTCTGCAGGTACTGCAGCCGCCACTTGTCGCTGATCAGGGCGAGCATCACACCGTCGGACCTGGTGAAGACCTCGACCCCGCGCTGACGGCCCAGCTCGGTGGCCGACTCCGCGTCCGTGCGGCGAGCGAGCGCGTACGGCAGGCCCTCCATCCGGGCCTCCACCGAGAACTCGGCCTTCATCCGAGCGGCCACCACCTCGAACTGCATCGGGCCGACGGCCGCCATCACCGGCGCCGCGTCGCCGCGAATATCGTTGCGCAGCACCTGGACCACGCCCTCGGAGTCGAGCTGCTCCACGGCGCGGCGGAACTGCTTGTACTTGCTCGCGCTCTCCGCGCGCAGCACCGAGAAGTGCTCGGGCGCGAACGAGGGGATCGGCGGGAACTCGACCTTCTTGTCCGTGAACAGGGTGTGGCCGGGGGCAAGGGCGGTCGCGTTCACCAGGCCGACAACGTCGCCCGGGTATGCCGACTCGACGGTGGAGCGCTCGCGGCCGAACACGGTCTGCGCGTACTTGGTGGTGAAGGGCTTGCCGGTCTGGGCGTGCGTCACGACCATCCCGCGCTCGAAGACGCCGGAGACGATCCGCATGAACGCCAAGCGATCTCGGTGGCTCGTGTCCATGCCCGCCTGCACCTTGAACACCACCGCGCTGAACGGATCGGTGACCTCGCGCGAGGCGCCCTTGATGTCGTCGCGCGGGCCGGGGGCGGGCGCGAGCGCCACCAGGGTGTCGAGGATCTGCCGGACACCGAAGTTCAGCATCGCGGAGGCGAAGATGACCGGGGAGGTCTGTCCGGCCAGGAACATCTCCTGGTCGTGGTCCTGCCCGCTGGCCGAGAGCAGCTCGCTCTCCTCGACCGCGGTCTCCCAGTCGGAGCCGTCACGGGCCGCGGCCGCGTCGGCGTCGAGGATCTCCTCGGGTGCGATCGTGGCGCCGCCCGCGGTGCGGGTGAACCGGATGTACTCCTGCGGGGCGCCGTCCTCGCCGCGCCGCAGCAGGCCGCGGAAGTCGCCCGCGATGCCCACCGGCCAGTACAGGGGAGTCGGGGTCAGACCGATCCGCTCGTGGATCTCGTCGAGCAGCTCCAGCGGGGTCTGGCCCGGGCGGTCCCACTTGTTGATCACGGTGATGACCGGGATGCCGCGGTGGCGACACACCTGGAACAGCTTGAGGGTCTGCGGCTCGAGGCCCTTGGCGGCGTCGATGAGCATGACCGCGGCGTCGACCGCGGTGAGCACCCGATAGGTGTCCTCCGAGAAGTCGGAGTGACCTGGGGTGTCGACGAGGTTGATGACGCTGATCGGATCGTTCGGCTCGGACTCGCCGGACTTGTAGTTGAACTGCAGCGCGGTCGAGCTGACTGAGATGCCGCGGGCCTTCTCCATCTCCATCCAGTCGGAGACCGTGGACCGGCGACCGGCCTTGCCGTGCACGGCGCCCGCCTCCGAGATCATCTTCGCGTGCAGCGCGAGGGCCTCGGTGAGCGTGGACTTACCGGCGTCCGGGTGTGAGATGACCGCGAAGGTCCGCCGCCGGGTGGCCTCGGCGGCCAGGCCCTTCGGCGTCGCGGGGGTCCCGGCCGAGGCGACCTCCGCGGGGGCGTCGGGTGAGGTGGAGGCAGACGCCGACGCGGGCTCGGTGGTCACCGGGATTCCTAACTGATATGAGATGGACAAGATGGCGAAACGCCAATATGCCAGGCTACCCGTGCGGGTGACGCCTATGCTCGAGTGCACCCCGAACCAGGCCGTGGCCCCGCGGGAGTAACGGCCGAATTGCGTTTCCGGAAGTACCAGTGAGGGCTCTGGGGCCCTCGGTGCGGCGTTCTCCGCGCCCGACCGCCTCGTCCCTCCATCGTGCGGAGGAGGGCGTCATGAGCCGGTTCACCGATGAGATGTATGCCAACGCTGTGGACAGTGTCCATGGGCTCGTGACCGGGGAACCGGACAGTCCGCACCGCCAGGTCTGGAGCGAGATCCATGCGGTCGCCCGCGCGATGGCGGGCGCGCTCGCGGCCGCGGGCATCGGACACGGCGATGCGATCGGGATCCTCGCCGGTCAGCCGGTGGACATCGCCCCGTCCGTGCAGGCCATCTGGATGCGCGGTGCCTCCGTGACGATGCTGCACCAGCCGACTCCGCGCACCGACCTGACCGTCTGGGCTGAGGACACCGAGACGGTCATCGGCATGATCTCGGCCAAGGCTGTCGTCCTCGGCGCACCCTTCGACGCGGCGGCGCCGCTGCTCGAGGAGCGCGGCATCAGGGTCGTCACGATCGGGGACCTGCGCGCGGGACCCGACATCGATCCGGTGCGGACCGCCGAGTCCGACATCGCCCTGCAGCAGCTCACGTCGGGATCGACGGGGTCACCCAAGGCCGTGCAGATCACGCATGGGAACTTCTACACGAACTCCTGCGCGATGCTGTCCCGGATCAAGTTCTCGGTCGACGACGACGTGATGGTGAGCTGGCTGCCGCTGTTCCACGACATGGGCATGGTCGGTTTCCTCACCCTGCCGATGCAGATCGGTGCCGAGATCGTCAGCATCACGCCGATGGACTTCCTCACCTCGCCGCTGTTGTGGGCGGAACTGATGGGCAAGTACCGGGGCACGGTCACCGCCGCGCCGAACTTCGCGTACTCCCTGCTCGCCAGGCGGCTCGCGCAGGCCGAGGACGGCATCGTGGACCTGTCGACGGTGCGCTGCCTGCTCAACGGTGCGGAGCCGGTGGACGCCGACACGATGCTCGCGCTCGCGGAGGCCGGGGCACGATTCGGCCTTGACCCGTCGGCGCTGGCGCCGACGTACGGGATGGCGGAGGTGACCCTCGCGGTCTCCCTGCCCCAGCCGGGGCAGGGGTTGGTGCTGGACCTGGTGGATCCGGACCTGTTCGAGGCGGGGGGCCTGGCGGTGCCGACCGACCGCGCCAACGCCCGCCGGCTCCCGACGCTCGGCCCGCTGGTGTCGGGCCTGGAGGGGCGCATCGTCGGTGAGGACGGGCGGGTGCTGCCACGGCGTGCGGTCGGCATCATCGAGCTCAGGGGCGGGTCCGTCACCCCCGGCTACCTCACCGTGGACGGGCACAGGCCCGCGCAGGACGCGGACGGGTGGTTCAACACCGGGGACGTCGGCTATTTCACCGAAGAGGGACTGATGGTGGTGTGCGGGCGCGTCAAGGACGTGATCATCATGGGCGGGCGCAACGTCTACCCGACCGACATCGAGCGGGCCGCGTGCACCGTCAGGGGGGTCCGGCCAGGAAACGCCGTTGCGGTGCGGCTCGATGCCGGGCAGAAGCGGGAGTCCTTCGCGGTCGCGGTGGAGACCAACGACCACGAGGACCCCGAGGAGGTCAAGCGGATCGAGCACGAGGTGGTGCACGCGGTGGTCTCGGAGGTCGGCGTCCGACCGAGGACGGTGGCCGTCCTCGGTCCTGGCAGCATCCCGAAGACGTCCTCCGGCAAGCTGCGGCGCGGTCGGTCGGCGTCGCTGGTGAGCGGGGCGTGATCCGGCGGAGCGTCGGCGGGCCGGCTATTCGCGGATGCTGACCTCGGCGGTCGAGCCGTCGAAATTGAACGATCCGGCCGGCCCTCGGCAGGACATGGACTTGCCGTCGAGGGCGGTGCACGACAGCTCTCCGACCGTGAGCGTCGAGCCGGGCGGCAGCAATTGGCCCGTGATGAAGGCCCCGGCGACGTTGACGACCTTGCTGACCCCGTCGGGCTCGATGACGATCGCGTCGGCGGGCGCCCGCACGCCGGTCTGGGGGTCGACGATCGGCGGATCCGACTTCGGCAGGGGGAGGTCACACAGCATGTGCGGCGCCTGGTTGTCAGCCTGGTTGGGGTTGAACCAGCAGCCCGCGACCCCGGAGACGAGGTGGAACACATGTTTGCCGTCGCCGATCGAATACTCGGCGGGATCGACCTGGACCGCTTCGGCGGCGGTGGCCACCCCTGGGGTGCCCGAACTCGCGCAGCCGCCCACCAGTATCCCGGTCACCAGCACGAGCCCGGCACCTGCTGCGCCGCCCCACCGAACCACTACGCCCCCTGCGTCATTGTCGATCTCCACACGATCGCGACGTCCGCCGCATAGCCCAGATAGTAGCCAGCCCGGCTCGATCAGTGCAGTTGGTTCTGCGCGGCCTCGAGCCCGACGCGGAGCAGCAACTCGACGGCGTCCGCTGCCTCCTCGCAGACCAGGTCCAGTTCCTTGCGCTCGACCGATGAAAACGGCTTGAGCACGTAGTCCGCGGGATCCATCCGGCCGGGCGGCCGACCGATGCCGACGCGGGCGCGCAGGTAGTCCTTGGTTCCGATCGCGCTGGAGATCGAGCGGAGGCCGTTGTGCCCGCCCTCGCCGCCACCGAGCTTGAGCCGGAGCGTGCCGAAGTCCAGGTCCAGCTCATCGTGCACGACCACGAGATTCGCGGGTTCGACCGAGAAGAACCGGGCGAGCGCGGCCACCGGCTTGCCGGACAGGTTCATGTACGAGCGCGGCTTCGCCACGATCACCTGACGGCCCGCGATGCGCAGCGTGACCGCGTCCGAGCCGCTCTTCTTGTGTGCAGTGAACCGGGCCCGCTCGCGGGCGGCCAGGGCGTCGACCACCATGAACCCGACGTTGTGCCTGGTGCGTTCGTACTGCGGTCCTGGATTTCCCAGCCCGATGACGAGGGCAGTTGATTCGGATGGCTGGGTCAACGCGGTCGGCTCTCGGTCGTAGGGGTGGGGCCGCGAACGGCAACGGCGCGCCGTCCCTCGCGGGATGGCGCGCCGTTGACGTTAGCGCTGCACTGATGTGTGCGGTGGAGCGACTCAGCCCTCGGCGGACTCGGCCTCGGCGGCGGTCTCCTCGGCGGGGGCCTCGGCACCCTCGACGCCCGCACCCTCGGCCTCCATGGCCTCGGCGGACGGGGCGGCGACGATGTTGACGACCAGCACCTCGGGGTCACCCTGGAGGGTGGCGCCCGCGGGCAGGGTCAGGGCGGATGCCAGGATCTGGCTGCCGACCTCGAGGCCCTCGACCGAGACCTCGATGGACTCGGGCAGGTTCATGGCGTCGGCCTCGACGGAGACGGTGGCGGCGTCCTGGGCGACCAGGCTGCCGGCCGCGGCCTCACCGGTGACGACGACGGGCACCTCGACGGTGACCTTCTCGCCCTTCTTGATGACCAGCAGGTCCGCGTGCTCGATGTAGTTGCGGATCGGGTGGACGACGACCGACTTGGTGAGCGCGATCTGCTCCGTGCCCTCGATGTCGAGGGTGAGGACGGCGTTGGTGCCGTGCGCGCGCAGGACCTTGGCGAACTCGCGGGCGTTCAGCGCGAGGTGGCGCGGCTCTTCCTGGTGGCCGTAGAGGACCGCGGGGACCTGGCCGTCGCGGCGGGCGCGGCGTGCGGCACCCTTGCCGAACTCGGTGCGGACGGCGGCTTCGAGGCGATTGGCATCGGTCGACATGGGGAAACAGCTCCTACGGCTCACATCAGATTTGATTCGGTGGCATTGCGGTGATCTCGACGGGGGCGGACGAACGCGCACGGCCCGGAGCGCAAACTGCTCGAAAGGTAGCCGTAGCCGCGTCGATCACGGTGAGCCAACGAAGTGGTTCACCCTCGCCGAGACAACGCAGGCCAGCATACCGGAGATGCTCGACCCCCCGCCAATCGGCCTCGACACGCGTCCGGTGCGCAATCGAGCGGAGGTCGGGGGTGGCCGTTAGGTTTGGACGGAGATCGAAGAACACCACAACTCCCGGGAGCACCGATGACTGACGTAACCGCCGCGCTGGCGCCGCTGGGTGTGCTCGCCCCGTTCGCGGGCCACTGGGCGGGCTCCGGCGAGGGGCACTACCCGACGATCGAGGACTTCGCGTACGACGAGCAGGTGAACCTGACACCGATCGGGAAGCCCTTCCTGACCTACCTGTCCCGGACCCGCAAGCCGGGCGGCGGGCCGCCGATGCACACCGAGAACGGTTACCTGCGGCTCACCGGCGGGGACAGCGTCGAGCTGCTGGTCAGCCAACCCACCGGATTCGTCGAGATCCATCAGGGTGAGGTCCGCGACGGCGTGCTCGAGATGACGGCGCTGACGCTCAGTCGGTCCCCGAACGCCAAGCCCGTGCACGAGATCCGCCGACGCTGGGTGGTCGCGGGAGATCTGCTCACCTACGACCTGTGGATGGCGCACGACGCGACGCCGCTCACCCACCACCTGCACGCCGAGCTGCGCAGGCAGGACCAGACCGGCTAGAGCGCCGCGACCGCCTCGACGAGCCGCTCGAGGTCCTCGAACGAGTTGAAGCAGTGCGGCGACGCCCGCACCACCGCCTCAAGGTCTCGGTTGCTCATGTCCACCAGCGTCGAGCCGCGGCCGCTGACGGTCACCGTGATGTCCTTGGCGGCCAACGCTTCCCGCACGGCCGCCGGGGCAATCCCGTCGACGGTGAAGGAGACGATGCCGCTGCGGGTGTGGCCGAGGTCGCGCACCGTCGCGCCGGGGACCGTGGCCAGCCCGGCGCGCGCGGCCTCGGCACGCTCGGACACCGCGGCGCTCACCTCGTCGATCCCCAGTTCGAGCAGGTAGCGGACCGCCGCGCCCAGGCCCAGCCGGCCCGCGACGCTGCACTCCCAGAACTCGAACCGCGACGCGTCGCCGGCCATCCGGTAGCCGTCGGTCGCCGTCCACTGCGCGCCGTGCAGGTCAAGCGCGGCGGGTTCGAGGGTGCGGGCCAGCTCGGGGCGCACGTAGAGGAACCCGGTGCCCCGCGGGGCCCGCAGCCACTTGCGGCCCGTCGCCGAGAGCGCATCGACGCCGAGCGTGGCGACGTCCACGGGGATCTGGCCGACCGACTGACAGGCGTCGAGCAGCACCAGCGCGCCCACGCCGTGCGCCAGGTCCACCACCTCGCGGACGGGATTGATCAGCCCGCCGTTGGTCGGCGCGTGCACCAGCGACACCAGCCGCACCCGCTCGTCGAGCATCCGGGACAGTGCGTCGAGATCGACCTCTCCGGTCGGCGTGGACGGGACCACCTCGACGACCGCGCCGGTCGCACGGGCGCGTTGCAGGGCCGCGATGGCGTTGCTGGCGTACTCGACCTCGGTGATCAGGACTCGATCACCCGCGGCGAGCGGCACCGCGTAGAAGAAGTCCGTCCACGCCCTGGTCGCGCTCTCCACCAGCGCGAAGTCTCCTGCCTCGGCGCCGAGCAGCTCGCCGAGCGCGGTCTTCACGTCGGCCAGGTCGGCGGCGCGCTCCCCGGCGGCGAGGTAGCCGCCGATCTCGGCCTCCCGTCGCAGGTGGGCGGTGACCGCCTCGAGTACCGGCTCGGGGGACAGCGACGACCCGGCACTGTCGAGGAAGACCTTGTCGAGGCAACCGGGCGTATCACGGCGCAGGCGTTGCTGATCGAGCATCTTCATGGCCCTCCGGACTGACTGAGCTGGCGTTGTCTGTCGGACAGTACCGTCGCCGCGATCGGCGCGACGGGTGCGCGATCGGCGATCGCGGTTTAGTGTCGGTGACGGTCTCTATTGTCGAATTCGTACTTGCCGAACACGCGCCGCCGACGATCGGAGCAGCTGATGGCGATGGCAGTGGATTCGCGCCGGCTCACCACCCGAGCCGCCGCGGAGGCGTACGTCGGTGGTGTCTGTTTCAAGCTCGGCCCACCCCGGCTCATCGGTGCCGAACTGGAATGGCTGACCGCTCGTGACGACCCCGCGCGGACCAGGCCGGACCTCGGCGACATCGCCGCTGCGCTGGGGCCGCACGCACCGACATCGATTGCCCCTTCTTCACCCGCTCTGAGTCTGCCGAGCGGAAGCGCCGTCACCATCGAACCCGGCGGTCAGATAGAAATCTCCAGCGCGCCCCTGTCCTCGGCCGAGGACCTGTGTGTCGCGCTCGCCGCCGACGAAGCCGTCCTTCGTCGCCTGCTGAGGGCGGCGGGGATCACCATCCGTTCCCATGCCGCCGACCGCTCCCGCCAGGCCGAGCGGTTGCTGCGACTGCCCCGCTACCGGGCCATGGAGGAGCGGTTCGACGGGATCGGTCCGTTCGGCAGGCTGATGATGTGCAACACCGCGGCCACCCAGGTGAGCGTCGACGCAGGGGCGGACCCGGCCGAGGTGGCCGCCCGCTGGCGGTTGCTGCACGACGCCGGGCCCGCCTTGCTCGCGGCCTTCGCCTGTTCGCCCCGTCTGCACGGGACACCGGACGGCGGCTGGGCCTCGCAGCGGATGCGGACCTGGCTCGAGCTCGACCCGGACCGGACCCGGCCGCTGCACACCGCCGATCCGATCGCGGACTACGGCCGGTGGGCCCTCGACGTGCCGCTGCTGTGCGTGACCGGTGGGCGAGGCGCGGATTCCGATGGCGACTGGTCGGCGCCGCCGGGTGCCACCTTCGCGGACTGGATCGCCGGGGCACTGGACGCCGAGATCGACAGGCGCCCTGACCTTGCCGACCTCGACTACCACCTGACCACGCTGTTCCCTCCGGTCCGGGCCGCGGGCCACCTGGAGGTGCGGTACCTGGACGCACAGCCAGGCGATCTGTGGCGGGTGCCCATCGCGGCACTGGCCGCGCTGCTGGGCGACCGGGACACCGTCGCGGAGGCCACCGCCATCGCGGCGTCGACCGCGGGACGGTGGCGCGACGGCGCCGAGTTCGGGCTCCGTGACGGTGAACTGCGGCGCGCCGCAAGCGAACTGCTGTTCCTGGCCGCGCCGCGGTCGCCCCGGTTCGAGGAGGAGCTCGCGTCCGCGGCCGAGCGATGTTGCCGCGGAATGACCCCAGCAGAGGAGTACCACCGATGACCGCCGGCCCCTCGACCCGCCCGACGGCACCCGAGACCCCGACACCCGAGACCCCGACACCCGAGGCCCTGCGCGCCCAGCTCGCGACGGTGCTGGCCCGGGCCCGCGCCCGCAGCGCGGCCCTCACCGACTGCGTCGACGAGTCGGAACTGATCGCGCAGCACTCGCCGCTGATGAGCCCGCTGGTGTGGGACCTCGCGCACATCGGCAACCAGGAGGAGCTGTGGCTGGTTCGCGACGTGGGCGGCCGCGAACCGGTGCGCCGCGACATCGACGAGATCTACGACGCCTTCAAGCACGCTCGCGCGGACCGGCCCGCGTTGCCGCTGCTGAACCCGGAGGAGGCGCGCGGTTACGTCGCCGAGGTCCGGGACAAGGTGTGGGACATCCTCGACCGTTCGCCGCTGGCGGGCAGACCGGTCGAGCGGGACGGTTTCGCGTTCGCGATGATCGCCCAGCACGAGCAGCAGCACGACGAGACGATGCTGGCCACCCACCAGTTGCGTAGCGGCCCAGCGGTCTTGCGCGCCGTTCCGGCGCCGGACCCCGTGCGCGCGGTGACACCGGACGAGGTGGTGATCCCCGGCGGGGAGTTCACCATGGGCACCTCAACGGATCCATGGGCGCTGGACAACGAGCGGCCCGCGCACACGGTGAACGTCGCGACCTTCGCGCTCGACGTCGCCCCGGTCACCAACGGGCAGTACCGGGAGTTCATCGCGGACGGCGGGTACGAGCGCGCCGAGTTGTGGAGCGAACGCGGTTGGGCGCACCGGCAGTCGGCCGGCCTGGCCGCGCCGCAGTTCTGGGAGCGCGACGGCGCGGGGGACTGGTGGCGGAGGTCGTTCGGGACGCTCGCGCCGCTGAACCCGAACCAGCCGGTGGTGCACGTCTGCTACTTCGAGGCACAGGCCTACGCCCGGTGGGCGGGCAAACGGCTGCCCACCGAGAGCGAGTGGGAGAAGGCCGCCCGGTGGGACCCCGCGACCCGCCGATCTCGCCGATACCCCTGGGGCGATGAGGAACCCGGCTCCGGGCACGCGAACCTCGGGCAGCGGCACCTCGAGCCCGCCGGTGTCGGCGCCTATCCACGCGGCCGGTCCCCACACGGCGTGGACCAGTTGATCGGCGACGTCTGGGAATGGACCTCCTCGGACTTCCTGCCCTATCCGGGTTTCGCGGCGTTCCCCTACCGGGAGTACTCGGAGGTCTTCCACGGCGGCGACTACAAGGTGTTGCGCGGCGGGTCGTTCGGCACCGACCCGGTGGCCTGCCGCGGCACGTTCCGCAACTGGGACCATCCCCTGCGGCGGCAGATCTTCGCCGGATTCCGCTGCGCGCGTGACGTGCCGGAGAGCGCGTAGATGTGCAGGCATCTGGGCTATCTGGGCCCACCGCGGGCGGTGGGCGAACTGATCACCGCCGGATCGCACAGTCTGCGTGACCAGTCCTGGGCCCCGCGGGACATGCGCAGGGGCGGCACGATCAACGCGGACGGATTCGGCGCGGCGTGGTGGCAGGGCGATCCGGGATCGCCGGACGGGGTGCAGGCGTACCGGAATCCGGTGCCGATGTGGGCGGACCCCGCGGTCGACGGGGTGCTCGGTCAGGTCCGGTCGGGTGCCGTGATCGCGGCGGTCCGCTCGGCGACCGTCGGCATGCCGCTCGAGCGCGCTGCGTGCGCCCCGTTCACCGGCGACGGGTGGGCACTGAGCCACAACGGTCGGATCGTGGGCTGGCCGGATTCAATGGCCGGGCTCGCCGAGTGGTTGCCTGCCGTGGAGTTGCTGCGGATGCCTGCGCTGACGGACTCGGCCCTGCTGTGGACCCTGGTGCGGCGCCGCCTGGATGCGGGTACGCCGGCCGCCGCGCTGGCGTCGGTCATCGCCGACGTCCTCGAGGCCGCGCCCGAATCGCGGCTGAACCTGTTGTTGGGCAACGGGACGACGCTGTGGGCGACCACCGTCTACCACTCGCTGTCGGTGAAGGTGGACGAGCTCAGCGCGATGATCTCGTCGGAGCCGATCGACGACGACCCGGGCTGGCAGCCCGTACCGGATGGGCACCTCGTCGAGGCGCGACCGGGACACCTGAACATCACCGAGTTGGGAGATCACCTATGAGCGAACCGACCCTGGAGATCCACTTGGCGCCGGAGCAGCTGCTCGGCTCCCTGCGCGAGGACGCCCTGATCGGGCTCACGTCGACACCGAAGTGGCTGCCGCCCAAGTGGTTCTATGACGCCAGGGGCAGCGAGCTGTTCGAGGAGATCACCAGGCTGCCCGAGTACTTCCCGACCCGAACCGAGCGGGAGCTGCTGCGGGCGAGCGCCGCGGACATCGCGGAGGCCACCTCCGCGCAGATCCTCGTCGAGCTGGGCTCTGGTTCCTCGGAGAAGACCCGGTTGCTCCTGGGCGCGCTGACCGAGCACGGAACGCTGGAGCGCTATGTGCCGCAGGATGTGTCGGAGGCCGCGCTGGCGTCCGCAGTCGGCCAGCTCGCCGACGAGTTCCCGTCGCTGGCCGTGCACGGAATCGTCAGCGATTTCACCGACACCCTGCACAACCTGCCGCGGGGCGGCACGAGGATGATCGCGTTTCTCGGCGGCACCCTCGGCAACCTGGTGCCCGACGAGCGGGCCGAGTTCCTGGCGTCGATCGCCGAGGTGCTCGACGAGGGGGAGCAGCTGCTGCTGGGCGTCGGGCTGGTCACCGACCCGGCGGTGCTGGTTCCGGCCTACGACGACGCGGCGGGGGTGACCGCACAGTTCAACCGGAACGTCCTGTCGGTGCTCAACGAGCAGCTCGGCGCCGACTTCGATGTGGATCGGTTCCGGCACGTGGCGCTCTGGGACGAGACGAACGAGTGGATCGAGATGCGGCTGGAGGCCGCCGAGGCGATGAGCGTGTGCCTGCCGGGCATCGGCCTGGACGTGCGGTTCGGCGCGGGGGAGCAGATGCGTACCGAGATCTCGGCGAAGTTCCGGGTGGAGGGTATCGGCAAGGAACTCGACGCCGCGGGGTTCGGCAGCGACCGGGTGTGGACCGATCCGGACGAGCGATTCGCGCTGATCCTGGCGGACAAGAAATAGACCAGAGCCGGGCCCTCACGGTGTTCGTGAGGGCCCGGCGCGCGGCCGGCGGGCCCTCGCAGGCCGTCGAGTCGAGCTACTTGCAGGCCGCCATCTCGGCGGAGGTGTCGGCATCGGCCATGCAATCGCTGTAGCTGTTCCAGTCGTCGCCGATCTTGTCCATGTCGTTGCCGAAGTCCTCGACGGCGGTGAAGAACATGACGATGCCGGCAATGCCCCCGGCGATCGCCAGGGCGCCCAGGACGGCGCCGGTGATGGCGGTCTTCCCGTTGGTGGCCTTGTTCTTGCGGACCCGGCCCCATCCGGCCAGGCCGAAGATCAGCGCGATCACACCGAGAATGAACCCGATGAATCCGGTGATCGGCATCAGGCAGAAGAGCAGGCCAATGATCGCGGTGATGATCGCGGTGATGCCGAAGCCGTTCTTCTCCGGATTCTGCGGCATCGACTGCCATCCGGGGGGCGGCGTTGTGAACTGTGGCTGCTGTCCGGTCATGATGTGATTCCTTCCGGTCGTGTGTTGTGAACTATTGGCGCTAGATCAGGCCGCGGCGTCAGCAAAGACGGTGGCGACGATGTTGTCGGTGATGGCCGCCCTGGTCTCTGCGGCGACGTTGAACTCGTGGTTGCGTCGGGTTGCGACGGCGAGCCGGTGCGCAGCCTCGTTGAGCCGGTGGCCCGAATGCCCCCTGACCCAACTGAAACGGACTCGACGACCGGCGGACAGTTCGTGAATACGGGTGACCGCGGCCATGACAGCGCCGCTCCGACGCTCGATCAGGTCGGATCTCGTCATCGACAGGCTGGCGAGCGCAGCGCGGCTGTCGGTCAGCACGTGGAGATCGCGATGTGGGAACCGCGTGAGGGCGTGCTTGATCGCCAACAGTTCGCCTTCCAGGACCGACCTGGCATCCGGGTACATCTTCTGGCACAGGTCGGCGTCCTCGCTGATGCATGCCACCCCGACCCCGCGTCGAGCCGAGGACTTCGACGCGTCGGTGGCGACCGTGAGCTCGGGCTGCGGCTCGGCGGGGCGCTGGTCCTGGGGTGTCCTGAGCTGGACCATATGTGTGGAGAGGGAGTCGGCGGCGGTATGCAGCAGCGTGGGCATCTGCCCGCGCGCTGTTCGAACCAGCGCGACGGCGGGGAAGGAGGCTGCCACGCGCTCCAGCTCGCTGCGCACCTCGGGTTCGCTGATGTGCAGGGAAAACGGCAGAGCGTCCGGCACGGACACGGCCAGTCGGTAGACGGCCTCGAACGCGTCGAGCAGAGCGGCACGCCGGGCCGCGGCATCGGTACCGGGCCGGGAGAAGATCAGGCGTTCGCTTGATGCGTCCACACCGATGACTGCGGCGGCGAGGGCAAGCTGATGGTCGTCTTCGTCGATCTGTCGGAAGTGGATCACTGCGAGGGTCATCTATCGGCTCCTGTCTGCTCGGGTGGGATGTCTGGTCCGGGCGCTCGTCGTGCCCGCTAGGCCGATCCAGTGACCTCGATGATGTTCACCTGGAGCTTGGGCACCGTGGTGCTGCCGCCGGCCTGGGTGTCGTAGGTGTAGGAGCCGAGCACCTCGGTGTACATGGTCACCAGGTCGTCCTCGACGACGTTGGCGATCAGCGCCGCGGTGTCGCCGACGACGAACGTGTTCTGGTCGTAGTCGTACTTGTCCCCCGCGATAGGCGCTGTGCGAGCGAGGAACTGGGTGGTACCCGTGGCCGCATCGAACTGCGTGACGCGCCCGTAGACGACGACCTTGCGTCCGGTCGCCGAACCGGGGTTCTTCGCGATGAGTGCGAAGTCCCGTTCGGAAAGTTGCTCGTAGGTGGCGGGGTCCTTCTTGGCGGCCTCGAGAGCCTGGACTCGTGCGGCCTCCGCGGCCGCGGCCTCCTGACGGGCCTTGGCGGCGGCATCTGCCTGCCGCTTGGCCTCGGCTTCCTGCGGCGAGACGGTCTGCCGTGCCGCGGTGGTGGACGTCGCGGCTGAGGCGGCACCCTCGCTGGTAGGGGTGCCGCAGCCCGTGAGGGCGATCGCCACAGCGATGGTGGCGACCGCCAGCGTTGACTTCTGATTGATCTTCAGGCTCATGGGATTCCCTCCGGGGGAGTCGATCTGTGGGGTGACGTTCGTGGAACCGAGGCCCCGCACTCGCGCTCGGGCGAGTGCGGGTCACCTCGATTCCTGGCGGTTTGCCGGTGTCAGAGACCGGCCGAGCCGGCCACGAGGAGCGGGAGCACCGCACTGCCGACCACCGCGCTCCCGACCACCGCGGATCCGATGGCAGCACCGGTCATGTCCGGGGCAGGGGCATCGGCGACGCGCTTCCAGGTGCCACACCCGAACGAGGAGAAAGCGTGGTCGCTGTACTGGATCGTCACCCGAACGGTGCTCGCCATGGTCCGCTGATCGTCGATCTCTGCCCACTTGTCCGAGTAACGGGTCCAGTTGCAGCTCGTGTAGCCACTGGGATGGGCCTCATAGACGCCGGAAGCGATGTCGTCGCCCACGAACCAGAGCCCAGAACCAAAGGTGGTGTCCGCCGCGTTGGCAATACCCGACGCCCCGAGAACCAGGCCGGCCGCCGCGAACGAAACCCCTACGGCACTGACGAACTTGCGCATTCTGTGTCCTCCTGTTGGATCGCGTTGCCGCGAATGAACCGTCTCGACCCCTCGTCGAGGCGGTGTCAACAGACTTGACCACCGGGAAGACTTCTCATACTGATCCGGCGATAACCGGGGATATCAACATCTTTGCGAATGATGTCTGCCGCGTGGGATAGGTTGTCTGGGCTATCACCAGCGGTGCAAGAGCAGACAGTAATGGAGGGGTGTGACACGGTGCGTGACATCGACCGGACCTCGAGTTTGCTGCTCACCAAGCCCGACATCGCAGCCCTCGCGAAGGTGCAGCGGCCGGTCGTGTCGATGTGGGCCAAGCGCTACCGCGACGGCGACCGTCCGTTCCCCAAGCCCGTGTCCACCGACGGCCGGCAGGAGAAGTTCAGCGGCACCGAGGTGGTGGACTGGATTCGGTCGCGGAACCTCGGGAACAGCGACACCCTCGCCGAGGACCTAGCCCTGCACGCGGCCTTGGACCACGGGTCGGCGTTGAGTCGCGATGTCGTTTTCAACGGCATCAGCGCTCTGCTCTGCATGAAGGCAATGCTGGGGGAGTCGCTGGCGGACCTCGATGCGCCGGATCTGCTGGACGAGGCCGACGAGCTCGATCCCGATGACGAGTTTCTCTATGGCGAGATCGAGTCGCTCGGCGGCGAGCTCGGCGTGTTCGCGTCGTTCGCGGACCAGATGGCCGACGCCGCCTACACGCCGGCCCAGGCCTTCGAAACGATTATGGCGCAGCGCTTTCGGCTGCAACGAGCAGACCTGGTGGACAGCGCCCTCGCCGCCCCCGCGCTCGAACTCTGTGCTCGGGTGTGTGCTGCGCTGACCGCGGACGATCGCGCGGTCTTCGTGGATCCGTCCGTCGCAGGCAGCGACCTGCTGGTCGCGCTCCGCAGCGTGCTGCCCGAGTACGGCGAGCCGATGGCGATGACAGGGGAGGCCCCGACCGCGGCGTCGCGGCTGGCGCGTCGTCGACTCGCGGTCCACCACTGGCGCAGGCGCCGGGCGCCGGAGGGCGGGTTCGGTGGCGGCTTCGTCCTCGACGAGCCGGCGATGTTCCTCACCCAGTACCCGTCGCCCTGCGGCGTCGGCATGACCGACGCGCAGATCCTCGCCGACATCGACAACATCGCACTACAGATGGGCCCTGAGCATCGGGCGGTGATCATCGGGCCTGCGAGCGCGCTTGTCGATGAGCTAGGGGATCGCCAGGCCGATGCGATCCGCTCGGGACTGGTCCGCTCGGACCGCCTGCGTGCCGTGTTCCGGCTGCCCGAGGGGTTGCTCCCCGCACGTCCAGGCCTGTCGATGGCGCTGTGGGTCCTCGGCGCGGCCGATCCCGCGGTCAAGCCGGCGGACCGATGGACGGTGCTGGCGGACCTGAGCGCCGTCGAGCTGGACGACGGCGCGGTCGTCGGCGTGATCGCCGACGTGACCGCATCGATGGGTACGTGGAAATCGGTTCTGACCAGCGCATTTCGGCACGGTGTGGTCGACAAGACGGCCAAGCTGCTCGCCACCGGCGGCGCGCTGACGCCGCCGCAGACGAAGCGTGTGCGTCGACCTCGCTTCGACGGCGCGGCGGCCGCCGGCCGCATCGTCGAGTTGGTCGACGCCACCAACCTGCGCGCGGGTGGACTGCTCGACGGAAACCTGAATCTGAGGGTGGAGTACGGGGAGGCTGGTGGCCTGCGGATGCCCACCGCGGGGCAGCTGGCCGAGTCGAGGGACCTGAAGGTGCTGCCCGGCAACCGGATCGACGAATCCGACCTCGAGACGGGCGAAGGTGTCCGCGTCATCGGCGCCGAGGAGGTGCTGGGCGGTCGACGGGTCGGCGAGCGCGTCATCGACAGGCTGACCCTCACCACGAGGTACCCCAGCGGCCGGTACACGGAACCGGGCGACCTCGTGTTCTGCACCAGCCCAGGGTTCGGGGTAGTCGTCGACGTCGAGGGGTCATCGGTGGTGGTCTCGCCCGCGCGGATCATGCGGATCGCGGACCCGGCGAGCTCGGGCATGGTTCCAGAGCTCATTGCCCGGCATCTTCTGGCCAAGGGCGTCGGTGCCAGGCCGTCGGGTGCCATCCGCTCCGGACATGCCTGGAAGGGGTGGGAGATACCGCGCATCCCACCCGACCGGGTGCCGGCCGTGACCGAGGCGCTGCACGACCTTCGGGAACGCCGCAGGGCCGCAACTGAACTGCTCGACAACTTGGACCAATTGACCACCACCCTGATCGACGGTGTGGCGCATGGGGCGCTCACCGTGGCCGGGGATACCGAGACCCACCCAGAGAGAGGTTGACCATGCCACCGAAGAAGAAGGCTGCGGTCACGGCGCCGTCGACGATGAAGGAACTCAAGGACACGCTGTGGAAGGCCGCCGACAAGCTGCGCGGTTCCATGGACGCGTCCCAGTACAAGGACGTGATCCTCGGTCTGGTGTTCCTCAAGTACGTCTCGGACGCGTTCGCCGAGCGGCGGGAGCAGATCCGGGAGGAGCTGCTGGCCGACGGCATGAACGACGATCAGATCGCGAACCTGATCGACGACGAGGACGAGTATCTGGGGCACAGTGTCTTCTGGGTGCCGGAGTCCGCGCGCTGGACCTACCTGGCCGAGCATGCCAAGGGCATTCAGGACGCACCCGGGGTGGAGGGCAAGACGGCCGGTCAGCTGATCGACAACGCGATGCGCGCGATCATGGCGGCCAACGCGAATCTCAACGGTACGCTCCCGACGATCTTCAACAAGGACAGTGTTGATCAGCGCCGCCTCGGCGAGCTGATCGACTTGTTCAATGACACCCGGTTCACGGGGCACGGTGCAACCAAGGCGAGGGACCTGCTCGGCGAGGTGTACGAGTACTTCCTGGAGAAGTTTGCCCGCGCGGAGGGCAAGCGAGGCGGCGAGTTCTACACGCCTGCAGGCGTGGTGCGGGTGCTGGTTGAGGTGCTCGAGCCGTACAGCGGCCGGGTGTACGACCCGTGCTGCGGGTCGGGCGGCATGTTCGTGCAGACCGAGAAGTTCATCGAGCAGCATGGCGGCAACCCGACCGAGGTCTCGGTGTACGGCCAGGAGCAGAACCAGCGCACCTGGCAGATGGCGAAGATGAACCTCGCGATTCACGGCGTCACCGGCCAGCTCGGGGACCGCTGGGAGGACACCTTCGCGCAGGACAAGCACCCGGACCTGTTGGCGGACTACGTGCTCGCGAACCCGCCGTTCAACATCAAGGACTGGACGCGCAAGGAGGACGACAAGCGCTGGAAGTACGGCGTGCCGCCGACCGGTAACGCGAACTATGCGTGGATTCAGCACATCATCTCCAAGCTCGGCGAGCGTGGCACCGCGGGCGTGGTGATGGCGAACGGCTCGATGTCCTCGAATTCCGGTGGCGAGGGCGAGATCCGGGCTCAGTTGGTCGAGGCCGACCTCGTGTCCTGCATGATCGCGCTGCCGACCCAGCTGTTCCGCAGCACCGGCATTCCGGTCTGCGTGTGGTTCTTCGCAAAGGACAAGGCGAAGGGCCCGAAGGGCTCGATCGATAGGCAGGGCCAGGTGCTGTTCATCGACGCGCGCAACCTCGGCTATATGGTCGACCGCGCCGAGCGGGCGCTGAGCGACGAGGACATCGCGAAGATCGCGGGCACGTTTCACGCGTGGCGCGGAACGGAATCCGGTGCTGGTGTGGAGTACGCGGACGAGCCGGGCTTCTGCTACTCGGCCGAGCTGGCCGAGATCAAGGAAGCGGAGTACGCGCTCACCCCGGGGCGGTACGTCGGTGCGGCGCCGATCGAGGACGATGGCGAGCCGATTGAGGAGAAGATCGCGCGGTTGACGGGGGAGTTGTACGCGCAGTTCGACGAGTCGGCGCGGTTGCAGGCTGTCGTGCGCGAACAGTTGGGGAGGATCCTGTGAGGGTAACGACGATCGGAGCAGTAGCCGAGATTTTTGACGGGCCCCACGCGACACCGACCCGAACGACGATTGGGCCGTACTTCCTGAACATCACGAGTTTGAATAACGGAAGGCTGGATCTCGCAGAGTCCGATCACGTATCAGACGAGGACTTTGAGAAGTGGACGAGGCGTGTAACCCCCCGTGCGGGTGACTTGCTCTTCTCATATGAGACCAGGTTGGGTGAAGCAGCGCTCATGCCTGCTGGCGTCGATGCGTGTCTCGGCCGCCGGATGGCGCTTTTGCGATTCAAGGAGGAGCAGGTCGACCCGCGTTACTTTCTGTACTACTTCCTTAGTCCGGGCTTCAAGAAACTGATCGAGGCTCGAACTGTTCACGGTGCGACGGTAAACCGGATCGCATTGTCAACAATGGCCGACTGGCCGATCGAGCTACCGATTCTAGCTGAGCAGCAAGCCATCGCTGAGATCCTCGGCGTCCTCGACGACAAGATCGCCGCCAACCGTAAGCAGGCGGATACCGCCGGAGGGCTTGTTCGCGCGCTGTTTGACGAAGCATCACGAGGTCTGCCGAATTCCGATCAGTCCTTCGCTGACCTCGCGTTGGTCAGCGGAGGTGGTACGCCCAGCACCTCTAGCCCCGAGTACTGGGACGGTGACATCAACTGGGCAACCCCAACAGATATAACGGCTTTGACCGCGCCGTACCTCCGCTCGACTGGTCGAATGATCTCCGTGGAAGGACTCGCAAATTGTGCGTCCAAGCTTTACCCGGCTGGGTCGATTCTTATGACTTCACGGGCGACGATTGGTGCCTTTGCGATGACCGAAGTCCCGACGGCCGTGAACCAGGGATTTATAGTCGTGAACGCGGAGGATCCGCAGCTGCAGTGGTGGTTGTTTCACGAAATGAATTCCCGGGTTGCAGAGTTCACTGCGCTCGCCAACGGCGCAACATTCCTCGAGCTGAGCCGCGGACGATTCAAGGAGTTGAAGGTGCGACTCCCTGCCGTTGGGCGCATCAACGAATTCACAGCGCATGCTTCAAAGCTGCATGGTTCAGCGTCCGCAGCGGAGTCCGAATCCCGCATGCTCGCCACAATCCGCGACACCCTCCTCCCGCAACTCATCTCCGGCAGGCTCCGCGTCCGCGACGCCGAGCGTCAGGTCGAGGCGGTGCTGTGACGCGGGGCGGAGACACTGCGCCCGCGGATCCCTTCGCGGATGTGAATCCCACTCCCCATGCAGTGCTCGCGGCGCTGACTTCCGAGGACTGGGCGCAATTGCGCTCGCTGGTCGATCGGATGAACGCGCACTCCGGGTCCTTCGGCGGCTGGGTGGCTCCGGAACCGATCGACGAGAACTCCTTCTCGATGGGCTACAGCACGATGGGTCCACTGCTTGAGGAGTCCTTCAACTTCATCTACGACCGGAAGCTGATCCTGCTCGGGTTCGCTTGGATGGATTGGCATGCGGGTGACCTGCTGGTGAATGGTGAAACGCCTCCGGAGTGGTCGGCGCTGTCGCTGGAGGTCACACTGGGAATGATCACGGCCATCACCCGGAGCGACAGGTTCTGTGAGGGCGCACTCCTGAAGGCATTCGACGACGGCACCATGCCGAAACTCTTTGCCCGACTTCTGGATTTTGCGCCATCGGACGGAACCTCGGGAACCACCGCGAGGAGTTGCACGTGAAACAAATTGCTCCCTACCTCCGCGTGCTCGCTGGGTTATTCGCCGCCATCTGCACCTGGCTCGCGATCGTCGAGCTCATCAACGGGGACTTCGGGCAACTCGTGGTTCAGCTGCTCTTCGCCGCAGGCCTCTGGTATCTCGCGCTCGGCAAGCCGATCCGCGATCACCTCGCCAGGGTCAAGGTAGAACAGAGCGGACTCGCCGCCCGCGCGCAGGCCGGCCACGAGGCATTCCTGGCCGGCGACCCGGCCGCGTTCGGACCGCCACCGGAGGCGCCGAAGCCGCCTCCGGTTCGCAAGGGTGTGATCGTCGCGTCCGGGATCGCCGCGCTGCTCGTCGTCGTCGGGATCGTCAGTGACATCGGTGATGGACTGGACAACGAATCGGATTCGGCACCGACCAGTGCGATGAACGAGCCTGCGTCAGCAGCGGCAAGGCAGGCGGAAACCGCAGGGCGGGCCACCATGTCGGCCCAGCCGGTGCCGGTTGCTCCGGTGGTCGCACCGTCGGTCGAGTCAACGACGCAGGCCGCGCCGGCCGCCGCTCCCGTCGTCGCGGTCATGCCGTCTGTGGTGTGCATGAACCTGCAGGCCGCCCAGGACATGATCCAGGCAGCCGGGGTGTTCTTCTCCCGGAGTCAGGACGCCTCGGGCAAGGGCCGCGCGCAGGTGCTCGACCGCAATTGGGTGGTGGTCGCGCAGACCCCGCCCGCGGGTTCCACTGTCACAGAGGGCGAAGCGGTGCTCTCGGTGGTCAAGGAAGGTGAAGTCGGGGACTGCTCCTGAGGACGGGTCGACTCAGCCAGCGCACTGGGCACCGCGCCGACACCCCCTATTTTCTGGGTGGTGTCGGGCGGTGCCCTGCGGTTTTTGCTTTTAGGCGGCGAAGGGGAGTTGGTTGCGCCGGTTGTGTGCTGGCATGGGTTTTCGCTGGGGGTCGATCCAGGTGGGTGGGGTGAACCAAGGATGGCTGTCGTCTTTGCTGATGTGGACGGTCCAGTCGCCGCGGTGGATGGTGGTGTGGTGGAAGCGGCAGAGCAGTACCAGGTTTGACAGGTTGGTGGGTCCGCCGTTGGACCAGTGGATTATGTGGTGGGCTTCGGTCCAGGCGGCGGGTCGCCCGCAGCCGGGGAAGGCGCAGCCGCAGTCGCGTGCGTTCAGGGCGCGGCGGAGTTTGCGGGGGATGAGGCGGGTGGTGCGTCCGACGTCGATGGGGTTGCCGTCGGAGTCCATGGTGATGGGGGTGATGTCGGCGTCGCAGGAGATCTGGGCGGCGAGGTCGAGGGAGATCGGTCCGAGCCAGGGCATCCAGGCGGGTCCGCGCCGTCGCCCCTGGTGCTGGCTGCGTTCCGGGTGGTGGTGGTTGTCGGTGGTGGCGGCGAGGTCGTCGGCGTCGACGAAGACGTTGATGTGGGGTCGTTCGCCGCCTTCGCTGGGCGCCTGCCCGGAGTCCAGATATGAGCGGATGATGTGGGTGAGGGCGTCGGCGCGGCGTTGGGCGGGTGTGCGTTGGTCTTTGCTGGTTTGTCCGTCGCGGTTGTCGGCTCCGGGCCGCGGCTTGGATAAGGCGGACAGTGCGGTGAGGAGGGCTTCGCCGGAGGCGGCGTCGAGGTGTCCTTTGAGGTGGATGCGGCCGCCGAGTCCGGGTGAGGCGTGGAATTCGTTGAGTTCGGCGTTCTCGGAGTCGGGGTTCTTCTTGTCGCCGTTGAGGATGTGATCGAGGGCTTTGGCGCGTCGGGCGAGGGTGGTGGAGTCTTCGGTGCGGGCGGCGTATAGGAGGTAGCGGGCGCAGGCTTGTGTTCGGGTGGCGTCGGTTCCGACGATGTCGAACACATTCTCGCCGTCGCCGTCACCGGAAGCGTCACTGTCGGTATCAGTCGCGGTGTTGTCGTCGCTGCGGGCTGGGGCATCGGGGTCGGGCACCTTGTTCAGGAGTTCGACGATGACGCGGATCTGGTCGTAGTCGGTTTCTCCGGCGTCGAACGCGGTGGCGACCTCCGGGTGCTTGACCAGTTCCCGTCCGAGTTTGACGATCTTATTGGCCTGGCCGGGGGTCATGGTGGTCGCCCCGGCGAGCCAGTTGCCGGGGGAGGAGGCCCCGACCTGTTCGGCCACGCATCGTTGATCGACCTGATGCATCAGCCGGACCCGCAGCGCCTCGAGCTGCCGCATCAGCAGCGAGAGCTCGGGAATCAACCTCAGGAGTTCGGTATCCGCGAGTTGCCACGCGGCCACATCCGGTGGCGCGGTGAGCATCTCGTCGAGATCCATGTTCGAAGTCTACTCGAATGCATGTTCGATCGCTAGGGGTGTGGGTGACTGGGATGAGCTTCTATCCGGCCGGACTCGGAGCCGGAGTGGTGGTGGTCGGGATGGTGGTGGTCGCCGCCACCGCGGTGGTCGGGGGCGTCGCGATGGCCGGTACCGAGCCCTGCGAGTCCACCGGGACAGCGTCTTCAGTTGTGGGGGCCGCGCTCGGCGTCGTCGTGGGTGCCGATGCTGTAGCGGATTCCGACGCCGCCGGTGTTTCGGTGGGCGCCGCTTCGGTCGTGGTCGTCGCGGCGGACTCCGTCGCCGTCACGGTGCCCGCGACGGGTGCCGTGCTCGGTGCCGTCGGCGCGGATGTGGCCGTGGCGGTGGCCGAAGAGAGTGCGGCGGCCAGGCTTCCGGCGTCCGGCTTCGCCGACGGGTCGATGGGCTGTCCGTTCTGTGCCTGCTGAGCGAGGTGGGTCAGCCACGCCGCGGCGTACTCGGCGGAGGTCAACGGCTTCCCGTTGGCGGCATCGTTGTCGCGCCAGTAGTCGAAGTGATGACCGACGTCCTTGGCGAGCGTCAGCTGGTAGGGATCACTCAGAACGACCGGGATGGTGTTCTGGTTCGTCGTGATGAGCCCGATGATCTCCTTGAACACCTTCTGCGGAAGGTAGGCCAGCGGCGACATCTCGTCGGCGGAGATCGACTGGGCCTTCGCCGGGGCCTTCGCGGCCTCACCGGGCTTGTACGACGGGGAGGACACCGTCAGCAGCACGTCGAGGAAGGTCTGGTCGCCCTTCATCCAGTCCGGCTGGGACCGAACCTCCGCGAACGCGTTGAACGCGATCTGGCTGAGCGCGACGGCGACATCCTGTCCCGTCGCAGGCGTGAGGCCCTCGCGCTCGAGGGTGTCGACGTTCAGTTGCCTGCCCACGTTGATCGCGAGCTGCAACAGCGAGATGTTCTCCGGCACCGCGCAGGTGAAGTCCTTCTCGGAGCAGAACGACGCGACCTTGCCGCCCAGCGCGCCGAAATCGTCGCCGCCGGTGTCCGGGAGGGCGCCCGCTCCTGCGGTCGGGTTGGTGCCGTTCTGGTACTGCCGGTCGAATCCGTCCGGATTGGCAAACGGATTCTTCGCCCCGGGGAACGGGCCCTGACCATTCGCGCGGCCCGCGTCGGCCAGGATGACCACGCCGACGACGTTGCCCGGATTCACGATCCCGTATTCGCCGTTGGTGTCCGCGTCCTGATGGCCGACGTCCATCGCGACCCGCCGGGCGACGTCCGCGCCCTCGCTGTACCCGACGACGGCGAACTTCGTGTCCGGGCACGCCACCCGGATCTCGCGCATCACCGATTCGGTGTTGGCCACGCCCTTGGCGACGGCGCCCTCGTAGCTGCTCATGTTCGCGGGGTAGGCGATGTAGACGGCGGCATACGCCTTCGGATCGACGACACCGTTCGGTGCGTTGATCACCGGATCGACCCAGTGGCTGCTGTAGTCGCTCGACAAAGCGGCAGGCAGCGCCTCGCCGTTGGGTCCGACCAGCATCTTCGTGGTGCCCGCCACGGGCGTGTCATTGCGGCCGGCGATCGAGATGGTCACCATGTCGTGGCACTCGGTCACCGACGACGTGAGCTCGGTGTCCGCGGTGCGCGGCGCCGGGGACAAGGCCCACGTCAACCCGAGTATCGCCGTCACCCCCACGACAGCAGGCACCAAGGCAGCCGAAGCTATCCGATGGCGTGCGATGAACCCGCGAACTGTCATGTCGTCTCCCCATTCCGACTACCGAGGCACGCGTCGGTACTACCCCCCGAGCGGTGCGTCACATCACCAGATACATCGTCACATGGGACGGAAGTGCTACACAGAGATTACGCACGGACTTTCCGCAGTACCGGAAAGGGCACGACGCGCCCACCCCCCTCTGGTGGGCGCGCCGATCCGGACTACCGCAAGCTGACCCGCACCCCGCCGGAGAACATCGAGTCGTGTAGCTCGATCTCCGCGGGCGCCGCGTCGACGGGCATGTCGTAGACCACCTTCATGGTCACGGTGTTTCCGGGGTTGATCTCGTCCCAGAGCGCCACGTCGGTGTCCAGGTTCAGCCCGGCGGAGGTGTCCGCGGTGAACTTGCGACCCTTCGTGTCGTACATCTCCTGGTTGTCGGGGCTCAGCCCCTTCGGCTCGTCGGCGGTGTTCTGAACCGTCATCGTGACGATCACGAACTGGCCCTGCGCCTCCTCTGCGAGAAACTGGTTGTCGCCCAGGGACGACAGGCCGGTCTGCACATCGGTGACCACGAACTCGAACTTGCCGTCGCGGACAGCGGTGTTCATCGTGGCGGCGGCCTCCGAGGCCGGCTTGTTCGAAGGCGCCTCGACGGGCGCTCCGCCCGGCTGCGCGCCCGCGGGTGCCGCCTCAGAGGAGGCATCGGGATTTCCGGCTTCCTTGTCGCCGCCGCCGCTGAGGCCGCCGACGACCAGGATGGCGACGATCGCGCCGACGACCCACGGCCACTTCTTGGCCTTCTTCTTCGGCGGCTCGGGCGCAGGCTGCGGCGGGATCCGCCAACCCTGCGGGGACTGGTCGGGATTCGGTGTCTGGGGGTAGGTCATGGTCTCCCTCTCGTGGTCGGGCGGAGGCCGTCCGAGTTATTTCGTGAACGTGTGCTCACATCGTGCGGGAGTCGAGGCGACGGGTTGATACGTCGCCGCGATAAGGCGGGTTATCAAATCTCGGCACCGCCCTATGTGCCGGCCTGCGGTGTGCTGGACCCGTATTCGCCTCGGGACCTTGGGCACTCTGCCGAGGGAACCGTCACCCTTGGCGAGGGCACCTTCTAGGTTGGTCATCATGAAAGAGGTTGTGGACATGGGCGAGTCGCATGGGCTGTCCGAGGACGACTGGGAGCACCTGGCCCTCGACGTGCTTTCGGAGCTCGCATGGAAGCCGCTGAGCGGCACCGAAATCGCCCCCGGCACCGGTGAGCGGGCCTCCTGGGACGAGCTGTTGATCGTCCCGCGCCTGCGGGCCGCGATCGCCAAGTTCAATCCGGAGTTGCCTCCGCACATCGTCGACCAGGCGGTCGCGCTCGTCGCGACGGCCACCTCCAACGACGCGATCTCGGAGAATCAGGTCATCCACGGCTTCCTCACGGAGGGGCTGCGCAAGATCAGCTACGTCGACGACTCGGGAGTCGAGGTCACCCCGACCATCCGGCTGCTGTCCACTCAGCCCGACGACAACGACTGGCTCGCCGTCAACCAGGTGACGATCGTCCGGGCCGACTTCAAGCGCCGGTTCGACATCGTCCTCTACCTGAACGGGATGCCGGTCAGCGTCGTCGAGCTCAAGCGGGCGGGCGCCGAGCACGCAGGCCTCGTCGAGGCACATTCGCAGCTGCGCACGTACCTCGCGGAGTTCCCGCTGGCGTTCCGCTTCGCCGTCTTCAACCTCGTCTCCGACGGCATCACCGCTCGGTACGGCACCCCGTTCACCGCGTTCAATCACTTCTCGCCGTGGAACGTCGACGACGACGGCGTGCCGGTCACCGCGGAGAACTCCGAGGCCGACACCACCGCGCTCGACGTGGCGCTGCACGGCTTGTACAACCAGGAGCGGTTCCTGCAGCTGATCCGCGGTTACACCGCGTTCGACAAGGGTGAGGACGGACTGGTCAAGCGGATCGCCAAGCCGCACCAGTACTTTGCCGTCACCAAGGCAGAGGGCTCCACGGTCTACGCCGTGGAGAGCAACGGCAAGGCCGGCGTCGTGTGGCACACCCAGGGCTCGGGCAAGTCCATGGAGATGGAGCTCTACGCCAATCAGGTGATCCGACATCCCAAGCTGGCGAACCCGACGATCGTGGTCATCACGGACCGCACCGAGCTCGACGGACAGCTCTACGAGACCTTCCTGCGCTCGCAGTTGCTGCCCGAGCGCCCGCAGCAGGTCCGCAAGCGCGAGGAGTTGCGTCAGGAACTGTCCGGCCGGACCACTGGCGGCATCTACTTCACCACCCTGCAGAAGTTCGGGAAGACCAAAGAGGAGAAGGACTCAGGGGCCAGCCATCCGCTGCTGTCCGCCCGCAGGAACATCATCGTGATCGTCGACGAGGCGCATCGCAGCCACTACGACAACCTCGACGGCTACGCGCGGCACCTGCGCGACGCGTTGCCGCACGCCACCCTCATCGCCTTCACCGGCACCCCGATCTCGTTCGAGGACCGTGACACCCGGGCGGTGTTCGGCGACTACATCGACATCTACGACCTGACCCGCGCCGTCGCGGACGGGGCGACGGTCCCGGTGTACTTCGAGAGCAGGCTCGTCAAGGTCGCCTTCGCGGACGGGGTCAGCGAGGACGACCTCGACGCCACCGCCGACGAGGTGACCGCAGGCCTCGACGACACCGAGCGCGACCGGATCGAGAAGTCCGTCGCCGTCGTCAACGCCGTCTACGGCACGCCTGCCCGGTTGTCGAAGCTGGCGCAGGACGTCGTCGAGCACTGGGAGAACCGCCGGGACGCGATGCGCCCCTTCATCGGATCGGACGACAACCCGACGGCGCCGGGCAAGGCGATGATCGTCGGCGCCACCCGCGAGATCTGCGCCAACCTGTACCGCGAGATCGTGGCGCTGCGGCCGGACTGGCACTCCGACGACCTCGCCTCCGGGCGCATCAAGGTCGTCTACTCGGGCAACGCCTCGGATCAGCCCCCGATCAGCGACCACGTGCGCCGCGACTCGGAGAACGCGACGATCAAGAAGCGGCTCAAGGACGTCGACGACGAGCTGGAGATCGTCATCGTCAAGGACATGATGCTCACAGGCTTCGACTCGCCACCGCTGCACACCATGTACCTGGACCGGCCGCTCAAGGGCGCTCTGCTGATGCAGGCGCTGGCGCGCGTCAACCGGACCTTCCGGGGCAAGCAGGACGGCCTGCTCGTCGCCTACGCGCCGATCGCGGACCACCTGGCCGAGGCGCTGGCCGAATACACCCAGGCGGACCAGAAATCCAAGCCGTTGGGCCGCGACATCAACGAGGCGATCGACACCGCGAAGAACCTGATCACGGTCCTCGAGTCGATCCTGCACGGGTTCGACTGGCGAGCACGGCTGCGTGCCGCGAGCGCCCGCGCCTACTTCGAGGCGGCGAACGCGACCGTCAACCACCTCCGCGATCCGCGGAACCCGGAGAACCAGGTCCGCGAGGGGGAGGAGACCCTGGCCGTCCGCTACCGGAAGTTCGCCTCGCAGCTGTCGCGGGTGTGGGCCATCTGCGGCAGCCGCGAGGAACTCCGTGAGCTCGCGCCCACCGCGCGGTTCTTCGAGGAGGTCCGCGTCTACATGGCGAAGTGGGATGCGGAGGACCGGCTGGCGCGCGGCCAGGCGGTGCCCGAGGATGTGGAGCGCGCGCTGCGGCAGCTGATGGCGGCGTCGGTCGAATCCGGCGAGGTGCTCGACATCTACGACGCGGCGGGGATGCCGAAGCCGTCGCTGAGCGACATCAACGTCGACTTCATCGCCAAGACCAAGCAGGCGAAGAACCCCAATCTGGCGATCGAGGCACTGCGTCGACTCATCAACGAGGAGTCGCGGAAGGCCGCCAGACACAACGTCGTCCGCCAGCGCGCCTTCTCGGAGAAGCTGCAGGACCTGATGGTCAAGTACACCAACAGCCAGCTCACCTCCGCGGAGGTGATCGCGGCGATGGTCGAGATGGCGAAGGAGGTGGCCGAGGAGGCCGACCGCGGCGCCCGCTTCTCGCCGCCGCTCGACTACAAGGAGCTGGCGTTCTACGACGCCGTCTCGCAGAACCCTTCTGCCGTGGCGGAGCAGGGGGAGGGCAAGCTCGCCGACATCGCGCGCGAGTTGGTCGCCGTCATGCGACGGGACGTGCGCACCGACTGGACCGTCCGCGAGGACGTCAAGGCCAAGCTGCGCTCGCAGATCAAACGGCTGCTCACCAAGCACGGGTATCCGCCGGATCAGCAGCCCGAGGCGATCAAGCTGGTGATCGAGCAGATGGAGATCATCGCGCCGGAGATGGCGGCCTAGGGTGCCCTGTGCGCGATTTGTACCCCAGCTGGGGTACAAATCGCGCACAGGCGGCGGAGCCGCCCTACAGCGTCAACTGCATGAATGTCATGTCCAGCCAGCGCCCGAACTTCATCCCGACTTCGGGCATCACGGCGACCGTCCGGAAGCCGAACCGCTCGTGCAGCGTGATCGAGGTGGTGTTGCCGGACTCGATGCTCGCCACCATCACGTGCACACTGCCCGCCCTGGCCCGCTCGATCAGCGCCGCCATCAGCTGGGACGCGATCCCCTTGCGGTGGTGGTCGACGTGCACGTACACCGAGTTCTCCACCGTGTACCGGTAGCCGCTCTTGGCCCGCCACACGCCGTAGGACGCGTAACCCGCCACCCGGCCGTCGGATTCCGCGACGAGCACCGGATAGCCGGCCCGGCGGCGGGCCTCGAGCCACTCGCGGCGGTCCTCGACGTCCACCGTCTCCTCGTCCCAGATGGCGGTGGTGTTGAGCACCGCCTCGTTGTGGATCTCGAGGATGCCGGGCAGATCGAGGTGGTCGGCGTCGCGGATCAACAGGCTCACCGGCTCATCGTGCCGCACCGGGACGGTCCGCCGCATCGGGACCGTCGGGTCAGCCGTCGATGCCGCGGCGGGTCTTCTCCAGCGCGGCCAGCATGCGCAGGATCGAGGCCTTCTGGTTGCCGAGGTCGGTGAGCCGGGCGCGGGCCGCCAGGCCCTGACCGGCCTCCGCGACGGTGATCTGCTCGTCGACCGATGCGAGCTGGTCGAGCAGGCCCGTGACGCGCGCCTCGAGGGTCGCCATGTCGACGGTGGTGGTCGGTGCCGACGCGGCCGGGGTCGAGGCCGAGGAGGCTGCCTTCGGGGCGGCCGTGCGGCGGGGCGCGGGCGCGGTCTCCGCGACGACCGCGGCGGCGCGCGGCCGCAGGGCCTTGCGGACCAGGGCCGGGTCCGGCGGGGTCTCGAGCTTGATCTGGTTCAGCACGGCGCGGGCGTCGCGGGCGGTGACGCGCCACTCCCGCTCTTCCTCGTCGTCGGACTGCAGCGTGCCGCCGAGCGGGCGCAGACCGTACATCCCGAGGAAGCGCCGGGCGCCCTCGATGATCTCCTCGTTTTCGCGGCAGGTTCCGCAGCGCGGCTCGTTGCGGTACATGTCAACCGACTCCGCGTCTCCGCACCAGACGCAGGCTCCGGGGACCCATCGCCTGGCCGTCCGCATCGTCGTTGTTCCGGACTGGCCATCGAGTGTCTGCGCGTCAATCACGACGCATGACAATAGGGCAGAGCGAAGTGGCCCTCGACACCGGCTGGCAACCAACCTGCGGTTCTGCATTCCGGCGTGATCAATCTCATGTTCATGTCCCGGCGCGGCGCGCCGCGACCCGGTCAAACGCTTGCCGCGCAAGAGGTTCCGGCACCCGTCGGGACCTCGAACGGAGCCGGTCGACGGGCCCCGGGTTACCGCTGCGGCGGGGGCGGAGGCGCGTCGCCGGGGGCGAGCTGGGCACCTATCTTCCGGAAGATCGATTCGGCCTCGTTCTTGTACAGGCCGGCGTCGTCGAAGGCCTCCTGGTCGTAGGTGACGGCGACGGCGATCGCGACCTTCTTCGACGGCAGGTAGGCCTCCGCGGCCGCGTACCCGGAGAACAACGGGTTCTGCATCAGCCAGTCGCCGGTGATGACGATCCCGAGCCCGTAGGTGTAGCCCTCCGACATCGTGGTGCAGGTGGGGCATCCGGGCAGGGTCGTCGTCTTGCCGCGCAGGTCCGTCGACACCATCTTCTGGTACGACTCCGCGGACAGGAGCTTGCCGGTGCCGATCGCGACCGCGGTGTCGTGCATGTCGGAGATGTCGGTGGTCTGGACGGCCCCGCGGGTGATGGTCCAGGAGGGATTCCAGTAGGTGGATTCCTCGTAGAACGGGGCGCCGGCCGGGATCTTGAGGGCCTCGCGACGCTCGGAGCTGAAGGCGTGCAGGGCGGGTTCGGCGATGGCGGCGGTGCCGGGGTCGGTGGTGTTGGTCAGCCCGAGCGGGCCGAGCACCCTCTCCTGCATGAGGTCCGTCATCCGCTTGCCGGTGATCTTCTCCAACGCCAGCCCGAGGATCACGTAGTTGGTGTGCGCGTAGTTCCAGTTCGTCCCGGGCTCGTAGAGCAGCGGCTTGGCGGTCGCGGAGGCGATGAGTTCCTCGGGCGTCCACCTGCGGAAGGGGTCGGCGTAGATGGCCGCGTCGAACTCGGTGGCGCCCAGGACGTAGTCGGGATAGCCCGAGGTCATCTGGGCCAGCTGGCCGAGCGTCACGAGGTCGCTGTGGGGGATGTAGGGCAGCCAGGTCGACACCTTGTCGTCGAGGCTCACCTTCCCCTCGTCGACGAGCTGGAGCAGCAGGGTGGAGACGTAGGAGATGGCCACCGCGCCGTTGCGGAAGTGCATGTCGGTGGTGGCGGGCACGCCCGTCATCGACTCCCCGACGGCCTCGGTGAGGATCTCCCTGCCGTCGACGGTGGCGCGCACGATCACCGACTTCAGGTGGCCCTCGGCCATGGCCTCGCGGACGATCGTCTTGACGGCATCGGTCTGCGCCGGATCGGCGGGTGACGGGGGTGGCGACGCGGTGTCCGTCGAGGTGCACGCGGCCACGAGGCCGACCAGGCTCACGAGCACGAGAACGCGCCGAATCATCGCCATAGTTGATCATCGCAGATCGGGCGGGCCGGGCTGGTGGTTTTCTAGGCCGGGGCCCCGATCACATCGGTGGCCCATTCGACCAGGGGCCGCAACGATTCCCACGCCTCGCGGACCTCGGTCGCGGTGCGCCTGGTGTCGAGCCACTTCGGGGAGGCGTACAGGTGACTGGCCGTCAGCGACTTGTGGCGAAGCAGCTCGATCCGCGGATGCTCGACGGTGTAGCCGCGCGGCGTCGTCTTGAGCCGGTCGCCGCCGATCTCGAACTTCGCTGCCTCGAGGTCCCGGGTGATCGTCTCGAGCTGGCCGCCGCGGAGGTCGCTGTCGACCGCGGCACGGAAGCGCGCGACCCGATCCGGGTCGGCCTGATAGAAGCCGCCCGCCACGAAGAGCCCGCGGGCGTCGAGCTGCACGTAGTAGCCGAGGGCGGGTCCCACCGCGCAGAAGCCGCCCTGATGCGTCTTGTACGGCGACTTGTCCTTGGAGAACCGGACATCGCGGTACGGGCGGAACAGCTTGGCCTGCCCGAAATCGGGCTCCAGTTCGGCGAGCAACGCGGCCATCGGCGCGTGCACGCTCTCGTCGTAGACGGCCTTGTGCGCCGTCCACCAACTCTTGCTGTTGTCCGCCTCGAGGTCCTCGTAGAAGTCCAGGGCGGCGACGGGGAACCCGGAGAACGCGGTCATGTGAAAAGGCTAGCGCCTGTGCGCGGTTGACGGGTCAAGGGACTCGTCAACCGCGCACAGGCGCGAAGTGCCTAGGCGCTGCCGTTGAAGAGGGAGGTCACCGAGCCGTTCTCGAAGACCTCCTTGATGGTGCGCGCGAGCAGCGGCGCGATCGAGAGCACGGTCAGCGTCGGGAAACGCTTCTCCTCGGGGATCGGCAGCGTGTTGGTCGCGATGACCTCCTTGGCGCCGCAGGCCGCGAGTCGCTCGGCTGCCGGGTGCGAGAAGATCCCGTGCGTGGTGGCGATGATGACGTCGCCGGCACCGGCGTCCTTGAGCACCTTGACGGCGCCGGCGATGGTGCCGCCGGTGTCGATCATGTCGTCGATCAGCACGCAGGTGCGGCCGTTGACGTCACCGACGACGCGGTTGGACTTGACCTGGTTCGGGACCAGCGGATCGCGCGTCTTGTGCACGAACGCCAGCGGCGCGCCGTCGAGGGCATCCGCCCACTTCTCGGCGACCTTGACGCGGCCGGCGTCCGGGGAGACGACGCAGATGTTGTCGGTGCCGTAGTTCTCCCGCACGTACTCGGCGAGCTGGCCCTGCGCGTGCATGTGATCGACGGGGCCGTCGAAGAAGCCCTGGATCTGATCGGTGTGCAGGTCGACCGTGATGATCCGGTCGGCGCCCGCGGTCTTGAGCAGGTCCGCGATCAGGCGGGCCGAGATGGGCTCGCGGCCGCGGTGCTTCTTGTCCTGGCGGGCGTACGGGTAGAACGGCAGCACCGCGGTGATGCGCTTGGCGGACCCACGCTTGAGCGCGTCGATCATGATCAGCTGCTCCATGACCCACTGGTTCAGCGGGGCCGGGTGGCTCTGCAGCACGAACGCATCGGATCCACGCACCGACTCCTCGAACCGGACGAAGATCTCGCCGTTGGCGAAGTCGCGGGCGGTCTGCGGGGTGACCTGGATGTCCAGCTCTTTCGCGACCTGCTCGGCCAACTCGGGATGGGCGCGACCAGAGAAGAGCATCAGGTTCTTCTGGTTGTCGATCCAATTCGCGCTAGTCACTGATCTTCGCCATCCTTGTTCGTGTTTTCGGCTTGTTGCTGTTGTGCCCGCGCCGCCGCTTCGGCCGCCGCGGTGCCGGGTCGGTTCCGCTCGACCCAACCTTCGATGTTGCGCTGCTTACCCCCGGACACGGCGAGCGCGCCGGGCGGAACGTCGAACCGCAGCACCGTACCCGCACCGGTGTACGCACCGTCGCCCACCTGCACCGGGGCGACGAACATCGTGTCGGACCCGGTGCGGACGTGCGACCCCACCACCGTACGGCTCTTGCTGACGCCGTCGTAGTTGACGAAGACGCTCGACGCCCCGATGTTGCTGTGCTCACCGACGGTGGCGTCGCCGACATAGGTCAGGTGCGGCACCTTCGAGTGCGCCCCGATGTCGGAGTTCTTCACCTCGACGAAGGCGCCCAGCTTGCCCGCCTCGCCGAGCACGGTGCCGGGGCGCAGGTAGGTGAACGGCCCGACGGTGGCGCCCGCGCCGATCGTCGAGCGGTCGGCGTGGGTGCGGATCACGGTGGCGCCCTCGCCGACGGTGACGTCGCTGAGGGTCGAGTCCGGGCCGATGACGGCGTCCTCGCCCACGGTGGTGCGGCCGCGCAGCTGCACGCCTGGCTCGATGGTCACGTCGGGCCCGAGCTCCACGTCGACGTCGATCCACGTGCTCGAGGGGTCGATGACGGTGACCCCGGCGCGCATGTGCCGCACCAGGATCCGGCGGTTGAGCTCGTGCGCGAGGGTCGCGAGCTGGACCCGGTCGTTGGCCCCGGCGACGAGCAGCGAGTCGGCGAGGTGCTTGGCGCGCACCGTCTTGCCCGCGCGGCGGGCGATGGCGATGACGTCCGTCAGGTAGAGCTCGCCCTGCGCGTTGTTCGCGCTGAGCGAGGCGAGAGCGGAGCGCAGGGTGGCGACGTCGAAGGCGTAGACACCGGAGTTGACCTCGGTGATGGCGCGCTGCGAATCGGTGGCGTCGGCCTGCTCGACGATCGCGTTCACCTCGCCGTCGGTGGTGCGCAGGATGCGTCCGTAGCCGGTGGGGTCGGCGGCGGTGGAGGTGAGAACGGTCACGGCGGCCGCGGGGGCTGCGGTGTGGGTGGCGAGCAGCGCGCGCAGCGCCTCCCCGTCGAGCAAGGGGACATCGGCGGAGGTGACAAGGACGGTGCCGTCGAAGTCGTCGGGCAGCGCGCTCAGGCCGCACGCCACCGCGTGTCCGGTGCCCTTCTGCTCGTCCTGCACCGCGGTGAGGATCTTGCGGCCCAGGTCCCCGGCGACCTGTGCGGTCGCGGCGCCGACGGCCTCGCGCTCGTGGCCGACGACGGTGACCAGGTGCGCGGGATCGAGCTCGGAGGCCGCGTGCAGGGAATGCGCGAGCATCGTCCGACCGGCGATCGCGTGCAGCACTTTGGGGGTCTTGGACCGCATCCGAGTCCCTGCCCCTGCGGCGAGGACGACCACGGCGGTCTCGGCTGGCATGACGCTCCCTCGAACTCGAACCGGTCTCTACAGCTGCTGGCTGACCCAGCACTTCGCGCTCCGCCGCCAGGACTCGAACCTGAACTATCTGAACCAAAATCAGAGGTGCTGCCATTACACTACGGCGGATTGCCGCACCTGCGGAAACGCGTCAGAAACCGGAGGCTCCACCCGGCCCCGCCTGTGCGCCCACGATCCTCGCATGCTGGCGCGGATTTGGTCGAACCGCCTCGACTGAATCGATTCGCGCGCCGGATAGGCTGGCGGCATGTCCCGACCACCGCAGGCCTCCGGCGAACGACCTCCGCGGACGCGGATGACCGGCACCCAGCGTCGCGAGCAGCTGATCGAGATCGCCCGTGCCCTGTTCGCCGAACGCGGGTACGAGGCCACCTCCATCGAGGAGATCTCCGCCCGCGCGAGCGTTTCCAAGCCCGTGGTCTACGAGCACTTCGGCGGCAAGGAGGGCCTCTACGCCGTGGTCGTGGACCGCGAGATGTCGACCCTGCTCAACATGATCACCGCCTCGCTCTCGCAGAACCGGTCCCGCGTCCGGGTGGAGCGGGTGGCGTTGGCCCTGCTCACCTACGTCGAGGAGCGCACCGACGGCTTCCGCATCCTGGTGCGCGACTCCTCGGTGACGGCCGCCGACGGCACCTATTCGTCTCTGCTCAACGACGCGGTCGGCCAGGTCGGGCACATCCTGGCCTCGGACTTCTCCAAGCGTGGCTTCGACCCGGAGCTCGCCCCGCTCTATGCGCAGGCGTTGGTCGGGATGGTGTCGATGACCGCGCAGTGGTGGCTCGACGAACGCACCCCGCCCAAGGAAGTGGTGGCCGCGCACGTGGTGAACCTGTGCTGGAACGGCCTGACCAACCTGGAGGCCGATCCGAAGCTCGGCGGCGAGTAGCGGCGGCCGGGGTCGCGCCACCGCGGCGGGCCCATCGGAAAACGTCGGTGGCCGCGCCTAGACTCTTCTGTGGTCGTCCCCAGCGGCGGCTTCACCCGTTCGGCGAGCCCAGGAGCATCGACGTTGTCTTCCCGTTCTTCGAACCCGGTGGCCGTCGACTCCGCTGCGTTTCCCCTTGCCGGAGTGTTCTCGGTGGCCCTCGCCGACCCCGCCTTCGGCGGCGTGCGCGAGGCCGTCGGCTCGGCCTCGATCGACATCGTCGCGCCCACGCCGGCCAGGCCCTTCATCGCCTCGGCCATCGCGGGGGAGACGCAGCTGCTGCTCGTCACCGCGACCGGCCGCGAAGCCGACGACCTGACCGCCGAGCTGCGCGAGGTGCTCGGTGACGCTGTCGCGCAGTTCCCGTCCTGGGAGACGCTGCCGCACGAGCGGCTCTCGCCCGGCGCGGACACGGTCGGCCGCAGGCTCGAGGTGCTGCGCAGGCTGGCCCGCCCGGACGACGCCGACTACGGCCCGCCGCTGCGGGTCATCGTCACCACCGTCCGCTCGCTGGTGCAGCCGATGGCCCCCGGGCTCGGCGAGATCGAACCGATCACGCTGCGGGTCGGATCCGAACACGACTTCGACGCGCTGACGCACCGCCTTGTCGAACTGGCCTACGAGCGCGTCGACATGGTCGGCAAGCGCGGCGAGTTCGCGGTCAGGGGCGGCATCCTCGACATCTTCTCGCCGACCGCCGACCACCCGGTGCGGGTGGAGTTCTGGGGCGATGAGGTCACCGAGCTGCGCGCATTCTCGGTGGCCGATCAGCGATCGCTGCCCGAGCTGGAGGTCGCCACCCTGATCGCGCCGCCCTGTCGCGAGCTGCTGCTCACCGCGGCGGTGCGCGATCGCGCGGCCGCACTGGCCGCCGACAACCAGGCCGATGCGGCGCTGGTGGAGATGCTCGACAAGCTGTCCGCCGGCATCCCGGTCGAGGGCATGGAGGCGCTGCTGCCCGTGCTGCAGAACGGCGAGCTGGCGCTGCTCACCGACGCGCTGCCCGCGAAAACGCACGTGCTGCTCTGCGACCCGGAGAAGATCCGCACCCGCGCGACCGACCTGGTGCGCACCGGCCAGGAGTTCCTCGAGGCGTCCTGGACGGCGGCCTCGCTGGGCGGGGCGGCGCCGCTGGACGCGTCCGCGATCGACACCTCGAGCGTCGGCGGCAAGGGCCTCGACCTCGCGGCCTCCGCCTACCGGTCGCTGCGGCAGGTGCGCGAGAGTGTCGAGGCGTCCGGCAGGCCCTGGTGGACGGTCAGTCCGCTCGCCTCGGGCAGCGGCGAGGAACTGGCCCTCGAACTGCGGGCGGTACCGGAGGTCCGCGGTTCCGACGAGCTGCTGGCCGAACTGTTCGTGACGCTGCGGGCGCACGTGAGCGCGGGCGGTCGGGCCGCGATCGTGGTGGCCGGCTCCGGCACCGCGCACCGGGTGCTGGAACGCCTCGCCGAGGCGGAGGTCCCGGCGACCCAGCTCGCGCCGGGCGCGGCGCCAGGGCCGGGCGTGGTCGGGGTGCTCTGCGGCAGCCTGCACGACGGACTGATGTTCCCTGGCGGCGAGGCCACCGACGCAGATGCCGGCCTCGTCCTGATCACCGAGTCCGACCTCACCGGCAACCGCGTCGCGGCAGTCGGGGACGGCAAGCGGCTGCCCGCCAAGCGGCGCAATCAGGTCGACCCACTCGCGCTGACCGCGGGCGACATGGTGGTGCACGACCAGCACGGCATCGGCCGCTTCGTCGAGATGGTCGAGCGGACCGTGGGCGGCGCGCGCCGCGAGTACCTGGTGATCGAGTACGCGGCCAGCAAGCGGGGGCACCCCGGCGACCGGCTGTTCGTGCCGATGGAGTCCCTCGACCAGCTCTCCCGCTACGTCGGCGGCGAGCTGCCCGCGCTCTCGAAGCTCGGCGGCTCAGACTGGACCAACACCAAGCGCAAGGCCCGCAAGGCGGTTCGTGAGATCGCCGGCGAGCTGGTGCAGCTGTACGCCGCCAGGCAGGCCGCGCCGGGCCACGCCTTCGGCCCGGACACCCCGTGGCAGAAGGAGATGGAGGACGCGTTCGCGTTCACCGAGACCCACGACCAGTTGACGGTGATCGACGAGGTCAAGGGTGACATGGAGAAGCCGGTCCCGATGGACCGCGTGGTGATCGGCGACGTCGGCTACGGCAAGACCGAGGTCGCGGTCCGGGCCGCCTTCAAGGCAGTCCAGGACGGCAAGCAGGTGGCGGTGCTGGTGCCGACCACCCTTCTCGCGCAACAGCATCTGCAGACCTTCACAGAGCGGATGGCCGCCTTCCCGGTCAAGGTCCGGGGCCTGTCCCGGTTCACCGATGCGGGGGAGTCGAAGGAGATCATCGCCGGTATGGCGGACGGCGAGGTCGACGTCGTCGTCGGCACCCACCGGCTCTTGCAGACCGCGGTCCGCTGGAAGGACCTCGGGCTGGTGATCGTCGACGAGGAACAGCGCTTCGGCGTCGAGCACAAGGAACACATCAAGGCGCTGCGCACCCACGTCGACGTGCTCACCATGTCCGCCACCCCGATTCCGCGAACCCTCGAGATGAGCATGGCGGGCATCCGCGAGATGTCGACCATCCTCACCCCGCCCGAGGAGCGGCACCCGGTGCTCACCTATGTCGGCGCGTACGCCGACAAGCAGGTGGCCGCCGCGATCCGGCGCGAGCTGCTGCGGGATGGCCAGGTGTTCTACGTGCACAACCGGGTCAGCTCGATCGACAAGGCCGCCAAGCGACTTCGCGACCTGGTGCCCGAGGCGAGGGTGGTGGTCGCGCACGGCCAGATGAACGAGGAGACCCTCGAGAAGACCGTGCAGGGCTTCTGGGAGCGCGAGTTCGACGTGCTGGTGTGCACCACGATCATCGAGACCGGGCTGGACATCTCGAACGCCAACACCCTGCTCGTGGAGCGGGCCGATTCGCTCGGCCTGTCCCAGCTGCACCAGCTGCGTGGGCGCGTCGGCCGCAGCCGGGAGCGCGGGTACGCCTACTTCCTGTACCCGCCGGAGAAGCCGCTCACCGAGACCGCCTACGATCGCCTCGCCACCATCTCGCAGAACTCCGATCTGGGCGCGGGCATGGCCGTCGCCATGAAGGACCTCGAGATCCGCGGCGCGGGAAATGTGTTGGGTGCGGAGCAGTCCGGTCACGTCGCGGGTGTCGGTTTCGACCTGTACGTGCGGTTGGTCGGCGAGGCCGTTGAGGCGTTCCGCGCGGTCGCCGACGGCAGGCCGGTCACCACCGACGAGGCACCGAAAGAGGTCCGCATCGACCTGCCGGTGGACGCGCACATCCCGCCCGACTACGTGACCAGCGACCGGCTCCGGCTCGAGGCGTACCGGAAGCTGGCCGCCGCCACGGACCCCGAGGCCATCGCCGCGGTGATCGAGGAACTGGTCGACCGGTACGGCCCGGTGCCGGAGGAGGTGGGCCGGCTGGTCTCGGTCGCCAAGCTGCGCCTGCTCTGCCGCGAGTTCGGCCTCGAGGAGGTCTCTGTCGCGGGCACCCAGCTCAAGATCGCGCCGATGCACCTCCCGGACTCGAAGCAGCTGCGCCTCAAGCGCCTGTACCCGAGCGCGCAGTACCGAGCGACGACCGGGCTGGTGCAGCTTCCGTTGCCGCGCACCGGTTCCGGCGGGGTCGGCGCGGACCGGGTGCGCGACGTCGCGCTGCTGCAGTACATCGCGGACTTCCTGCTCGCGTTGGACGGCCGCGCGGCGGGCGCCGTCGACGTCAGCCTGCCGGCGAGGGTGTGAGGCGGTGACGAGCGAGCCGCCACGGCCGGGCGACAGTGTGGTCGAGGCCATCGACGTGATGGACAAGTTGTGGGGCTACGGCGGCTGGGAGGTCACCCAGACCCATGACTCGCTGACGGTCTACCTCGTCGAGGAGACCTACGAGCTGCTCGACGCGATCGCCGCGGGCGACCAGGCCGAGATCCGTGAGGAGCTCGGGGATCTGTTGCTGCAGGTGCTCTTCCAGTCCCGGATCGCACAGGCTGCCGGGCACTTCGACGTCGACGACGTGGCGGCCACGCTGGTCGCCAAGCTGGCGCACCGCAGCCCGCACCTGGCCGAGGATGCCGTCGGCCCGATCGACATCGCCGAGCAGGAGGCGGCGTGGGAGCGCCGCAAGCTCGCGGAGAAGTCGCGCGCCTCGTGCATCGACGGCATCGCCACCAGCCTGCCCGCCCTGGCGTTGGCGGAGAAGGTGATCGGCCGGGCCCGCAAGGCCGGGTTGCCCGCCGAGCTGGTGCCCGAGGACCTCACGACGGTCCGGATCGGGGAGAACGGCAACGCGGAGGTGACGCTGCGGCGGGCCGTGCTGGCCTTCGCGGACCGGATCCGGGCCGCCGAGCGCGCCGCCGCGGTGGCCGGGGTCGCCCCCGGGGGACTGGCCCCCGAGGACTGGAAGGCGCACTGGGCCTAGCGGATCCGGTCCGCCGCGGTCAGTGCCCCGGCTCCGCGACCGGTTCCGCCGGGGACGCCTGCCCCTCGAACAGCGTCGAACCCCAGTACCCGCCGTCGTCCTGGACGCCGGGCGGCACGGCGAACACCGCGGACCCGACGTGCTTGATGTACTCGTTCAGGGCGTCGTTGCGTGAGAGCGACAACTGCATCGGCACGAACTGCTTCTGTGGATCGCGGCAGTAGGCGATGAAGAACAGTCCGGCGTCGAGGTGTCCGAATCCGTCGGACCCATCGGTGAAGTTGTAGCCGCGGCGCAGGATCTTGATGCCGCCGAGCTCCTCGTCGGAGGCGAGCCGGACGTGCGCGTCGGTGTCGATGACGGGCTGCCCGCCCGCTCCCTTCGCATCGAGGTTCAGCGGATCGAACTCGTTCTTCTCGCCGAGCGGAGCACCGGTGCCCTTGCTACGCCCGATCACCCGCTCCTGTTCGTGGAGCGCGGTGCGGTCCCATGATTCGATCAGCATCCGGATGCGCCGGGCCACCAGGTACGAGCCGCCCGCCATCCACTCCTGGTCGTCGGCCCCGGCCACCCAGACCTGTTCGTCCACGGCGCCCTGGTCCTCGGCCTTGATGTTGCGCGTTCCGTCCTTGAACCCGAACAGGTTTCGCGGCGTCGACTGGGTCGTCGAGGTCGAGGAGGTCCGGCCGAACCCGAGCTGCGACCACTTCACCGCGACGGTGCCGAAGCCGACCCGGGCGAGGTTACGGATGGCGTGCACGGCCACCTGGGGGTCGTCCGCGCAGGCCTGGATGCAGATGTCCCCGCCGCTGCGGGCCGGGTCGAGGGAGTCGCCGGTGAACTTGGGCAACTCGGCGAGCGCCGCGGGCCGCCTGCCCGCCAGCCCGAACCGCTCGAACAGCGACGGCCCGAACCCGATGGTCAGCGTCAGCCGGCTCGCGTGCAGGTCGAGTGCCTCGCCGGTGTCGGTCGGCGGGGAGTAGTCGCCCGCGCCGATCGCGCCGTCGGGCACGGCCTGCTCGCCCGCCGTCATCCGCTCCGCCATCTCGGTCCACTTCTTCAGCAGGGCAACCAGGTCGTCCCGGGAGTCGGTGGTGACGTCGAACGCGACGAAGTGCATGCGGTCCTGCGCCGGGGTGACGATCCCGGCCTGGTGGGCGCCGCGGAAGGCGACCACCTGGGTGTCCACCGATGCGGGCTCGGGGGCGGTCAGGCGACCGACCGCTGCGCCAGCGCCGACCGCGAGCGCCCCGGCGCCAACGGCGCCGAAGAGCCGGCGCCGCGAGAGCCCGGGACGGCTGGCGCCGTCACTGCCCGGCGACGACACCCTGCACCTGGCTCACCTCGGCGGACAGCGCGTCGATCTTCTGCGAAAGCGCCTGGCGCTGCGGCTCGGTCACCGTGCTGTACAGCACGAAGCCGTCGCCGCTGCGGTAGAGAGCCAGCTCCGCGTCGAGCTCGGCGAATCGCTGATCGATCCGGGTGCCCAGCGCGGGGTTCTTCTCGTCGACGATCGGGCGGAGCGTCGCGATCGCGGCCTGGGAGCCGTCGACATTGGCCTGGAAGTCCCACAGGTCGGTGCCGCTGAAGATGTCCTCTTCGCCGGTGATCTTGGTGCGGGAGACCTCGTCGAGCAGCGTCTGGGCGCCGCCGGCGACCTGGATCGGGTCGACGGTGAAGTCGGGGGAGTTGATGCCGTCGGACAGTTCCTGGAGGTCGGCGAGGAGCTGGTCGGCGATGGCGTTCGTGTCGGGCTGCAGGCCCTGCGCCCACAGGTCCTTCTCGAGCCGGTGGAAACCGGTCCACTTCTGGCCCGGCTCGAGGTCGACCTCGCGCAGGTCCAGTCGCGGGTCGAGGTCGTCGGGGAACGACTCGGCGATCGGCTCGATGCGCTCGTAGTAGGTGCGGGTGGTCGGGAACTTCGCCTTGGCGGCCTCGATGTCTCCGGACTTGACTGCGGCGACGAACACCGCCGCCGTCTCCTGGAGTGCGGTGACCTGGCTCGTGACGTAGCGCTTGTACTCGGCCGCGGCGTCGGCCAGCTGGCCGCTCTCGTCGGCGGCCTTGGAGGAGTCGCCGGTCACCGTGAACTCGGAGCGGATGCCGTCGCCGACCATGCCGGGCTTGCAGGCGGTGTGGTAAGTGCCTGCCTCGGCGAAGTTCACGATCAGGGTGCGGGTCAGGCCCGGGCCGACGTTCTCGACCTCGCCCATGACGCGGTCACCCTCGCCGTATACGTAGAACTCGGTGACCTTCGAACCGTTGTTGGTGATCTCGAAGGTGTTGTTGCCGGTCTCCCCGGTGTCGCGCGCGACCTCGCAGCCGGTGTCGGTCGCGGTCACCGCGATCGCGCCCTCGGCGCTCTCGGACTTGGAGGTGCAGGCGGCCAGCGCCACCGGCGCGAGGGCCAGCAGTGCAATGGCGGGAACGGTGCGACGCACGATGGAGCCTTTCAGGATGCGGGGATGTTGGAGGGCTCGGGGAGCGGAGCCCGCTCGGGCCCGGGCTTGGCGGGCAGCGGGCGCAGGAACAGGGTGAGCACGACGACCAGGTACACCGCCCAGGCGACCACCTGGAGGACCGTCGGGTCCGGCCGGAAGTTGAAGATGCCCTGCAGGACGGTGCCGTACCAGGTCGAGGTGTCGAAGTGCGCCGAGACATCGAACGCCAGGTTCGATCCGCCAGGGAGCCAGCCGGCGATCTGCAGGGCGCGGACGCCGTACGCCAGGATCCCGGCCGCGACGACGACCAGGAACACGCCGGTGTAGCGGAAGAAGGCCGCGAAGTTGATCCGGACCGCACCGAAGTACAGCGCGACGGTCAGGGCCGCGGCGACGGCGATCCCGAGGAGCAGTCCGACGAGCGGCCAGATGCTGCCCGCGGTGTTCTCCGCGTAGCCGACCAGCAGCAGCGCGGTCTCCACTCCCTCGCGGCCGACGGCGAAGAACGCCATCGACGCGACCGCGAACGGTCCGACGGCCAGCGCCTTGGACAGTCCCGCGCGCAGGTGCCCGGAGATCGAGGCGGCGGCCTTGCGCATCCACAGGATCATCGCGGTCACGATGACCACGGCGACCAGGGACGCGAGTCCGCTGATGAGCTCGGCAGCCAGTCCGGTGACCGTCGAGGTGCCGAAATGGATTGCGACGAAGATGATCGCGACCATGGCGACGGCGGCGGCGACGCCGAGCCACACCCATTTGAGGGCGTCGCGCCGGTCGGACTTGACCAGGAACGCGACCAGGATCATCACGACGATGCCGGTCTCGAGTCCCTCGCGGAGCCCGATGAGTCCGCTGCCGACCAGTTGCGTCGCAACGCTCGGCGCGCTCGCGCCTGCGGCGAGTGTGAGCACGGCGGCTCCTCATCTGTGCACGTCCGCAGCCCATACATAGGCAAGGCGAACCTTCTCTTGAACCGAACTAAGGTAGCACTTACCAGACGCGCGTCCCCGCCGCGGCGGCGGCCCGTCCGAATTGCCCGGATTGCCGCCCGCCCGTGTTTCACGTGGATTATGGACGCGGTGACCACACGACATCGACGACTGCTCGGGTGCGTTGTCGGGACCGTGCTCGGCGCCGCGGTCCTCGCCGGATGTGCGGGTGAGCCGAAGATCGCCATCCCACAGGGCATTCCGCCGGGCCCCGGTGCGCCCGTGCCCCCGATCGACATCGACGCGCCCGGTCGGACCGCCGATCAGTTGCGGGACTGGGCCGCCGACCAGACCGATGCCCTCGGCATCTCGGTCACCGCGCTCGAGGCCTACGGCTACGCGGCCGCGGTGATGGCGCAGTCCCGGCCCGAGTGCGGCATCGGATGGACGACGTTGGCGGGTATCGCGAGCGTCGAGAGCAGGCACGGCACCTACCGCGGTTCATCCGTCGCGCCGACCGGCGACGTCAGCCCGCAGATCCGGGGGATACCGCTCGACGGGGGACCGGGGGTCGCCGAGATCCCGGACACCGACGGCGGCGCGATGGACGGCGACCCCGTGCACGACCGCGCGATGGGCCCGCTGCAGTTCATCCCCGAGACCTGGAAGCGGTGGGGCGTCGACGCCAACGGCGACGGGGTGGCGAATCCGGACAACATCGACGACGCGGCGCTGACGGCGGCCCGGTATCTCTGCGCCAGGGGCGGCGATCTGACCTCCGAGGAGGGCTGGCGCCGGTCGTTGATGGCATACAACCTGTCCGGCGAGTACCTGGACGACGTTCGCGACCGCGCGGCCGCGTATTCGGTGGGGACCCGGCCGTGACCGCGCGGCGCGACGACACGGCCGGTTGCTGCCGTTAGGCTCAGACCTGGCACTATGTAGCGAAATCGTCTACTGGAAACGCCGCCAAAAGGAGAACCATCCGTGGCCATCATTGAGCAGGTCGGAGCTCGCGAGATCCTCGATTCCCGGGGAAACCCCACGGTGGAGGTCGAGGTGCTGCTCGACGACGGCAGCTTCGCGCGCGCCGCGGTGCCCTCGGGTGCCTCCACGGGCGAGCACGAGGCCGTGGAGCTGCGTGACGGCGGCGACCGCTACGGCGGCAAGGGCGTCGAGAAGGCCGTCGAGGCCGTGCTCGGCGAGATCGCCCCGGCCATCATCGGCATCGACGCCACCGAGCAGCGCGTGGTCGACCAGGCCCTGCTGGACCTCGACGGCACCCCGGACAAGTCCCGCCTCGGCGCCAACGCCCTGCTCGGCGCGTCGCTGGCCGTCGCCCGCGCGGGCGCCGAGTCCTCCGGCCTGGAGCTCTTCCGCTACGTCGGCGGCCCGAACGCGCACGTCCTGCCCGTCCCGATGATGAACATCCTCAACGGTGGCGCGCACGCGGACACCGGCGTCGACGTCCAGGAGTTCATGGTCGCGCCGATCGGCGCCGCCACCTTCAAGGAGTCGCTGCGCTGGGGCACCGAGGTGTACCACTCGCTCAAGTCGGTTCTCAAGGCCAAGGGCCTGTCCACCGGCCTCGGTGACGAGGGCGGCTTCGCCCCCGATGTCGCGGGCACCAAGGAAGCACTCGACCTGATCATCGAGGCCATCGCCAAGACGGGCCTGAACCTGGGCACCGACGTCGCGCTGGCGCTCGACGTCGCGGCGACCGAGTTCTACACCAAGGGCACGGGCTACAAGTTCGAGGGCAAGATCCGCACCGCCGCCGAGATGTCGGCCTTCTACGCCGATCTGATCGCCGCGTACCCGCTGGTCTCCATCGAGGACCCGCTGGACGAGGACGACTGGGAGGGCTGGGTCGCGCTCACCGAGCAGATCGGTGACAAGGTCCAGCTCGTCGGCGACGACCTGTTCGTCACCAACCCGGATCGCCTCGAAGAGGGCATCGTCAAGGGCGCCGCGAACGCGCTGCTGGTCAAGGTCAACCAGATCGGCACGCTGACCGAGACCCTGGACGCCGTCGACCTGGCGCACCGCAACGGCTACAAGACGATGATGAGCCACCGCTCGGGCGAGACCGAGGACACCACCATCGCCGACCTCGCCGTCGCCGTCGGCAGTGGCCAGATCAAGACCGGCGCCCCCGCCCGCAGCGAGCGCGTCGCGAAGTACAACCAGCTCCTCCGCATCGAGGAGGCCCTCGGCGACGCGGCCCGCTACGCAGGCGAGCTCGCGTTCCCGCGCTTCTCCTTCGACGGCTCGGCGAGCTGAGAACGGAAGCGGTACTGAGCCTATGAGCCAACGCGGTAGGTCACGTCCGGGCGGCAGCCCGGCCGGTCGAGACCCCCGTCGCACCCGCGACGAGTCGGCTGCGCGGCGTCCGTCGCGCGGCCGTACGACCGGACCTACCGCGTCGGCTCCAGGCTCCGGCCCCGCTGCGGGCGGAAAGCCCGCACCGGAGTTCGAGCCCGAGTCCTCCAGCGAGAAGCCCATCCGCGCACGGGGTTCGCGGGCCGGCTCCTCGGGTGAGGACAAGCCCGAACGCACCATCCTCGGGCTCTCCACCGGCAAGGCGGTGATGCTGGCGGTGGTGGTCTGCGCCCTCGCGCTCACCCTGGCCGTCCCGCTGCGCAATTACCTCACCCAGCGCAGCGAGGCGGATCGGGTTGCCGCGCAGCAGAAGGAACTCGAGGAAGACCTCAAACAGCTGACCCGGCAGAAGCAGCAGAACGACGACCCCGCGTACATCTCCGCCGAGGCGCGGGAGCGGCTGCAGTACGTCAAGCCCGGTGAGACGCCGTTTCAGGTACAGCTGCCGGGCGAGGTGGCGACCAGGCCCGAGCAGCTCAGCGAGCGCAAGCGCACCGGGGATCCCTGGTACACCGACCTGTGGCGGCCCATCGTGGAGCCGCAGCCGGAACCGAGCGCGACGCCCGCGCCGCCAGTCCAGGAACCGCCACCGCCCGCACCGGATTCGACCGGCGCGGGTTCGATGACCATTCCTCACGATCAAGGAGGGCCCGTCGGGTGACCGATCCGGCTGACAGCACTTCCCGCCCCGCGGTATCCCAGGACGACCTGGCCGCCGTGGCCGCGCAGCTCGGCCGCGATCCGCGCGGCGTGCTCGCCATCGCCTACCGGGCGCCGGACGGCACACCCGGCGTCGTCAAGACCGCGCCCCGGCTGCCGGACGGCACGCCGTTCCCCACGCTGTACTACCTGACCGATCCGCGTCTCACCGCCGAGGCGAGCAGGCAGGAGTCGGCCGGGGTGATGCGCGAGATGACCGAACGCCTCGAGCACGATCCGGAGCTGGCGCAGGCCTACCTCCGTGCGCACGAGTCCTACCTCGCCGAGCGGAACGAGATCGATTCGCTCGGAACCGATTTCACCGGCGGTGGCATGCCCGACCGGGTCAAGTGCCTGCACGTGCTGATGGCGCATTCGCTGGCGAAGGGGCCGGGGCTCAACCCGCTCGGCGACGAGTCGGTCGCGCTGGCCGCGCAGGGCAAGCTGCGCGGCACCGCCATCCCGGCGGACTGGCCCGTCTACCAGGGACCCGGCGAGACCGGGAACGACGAATGACCAGGGTCGCTGCCGTCGACTGTGGCACCAACTCGATCCGCCTGCTGATCGCGGACGCCGACGCGGAGGGACACCTGCACGACGTCCGGCGTGAGATGCGGGTCGTGCGCCTCGGGCAGGGTGTCGACGCGACCGGCGCATTCGCGCCCGAGGCCATCGAACGCACCAGGGTCGCGCTGCAGGAGTACGCGGACATGATCCGCGAGACCGGCGCCACCGCGGTCCGGATGGTCGCGACGTCGGCGACCAGGGACGCGTCCAATCGTGAGGACTTCTTCGCGATGACCAGGGAGGTCCTCGGCGCCGTGATCGAGGGAGCGGAGGCCGAGGTGATCTCCGGAGACGAGGAGGCACGGCTGTCCTTCGCGGGCGCCGTCGGCGAACTCGACCCCGCCGCAGGACCTTTCGTTGTCGTCGACCTCGGCGGCGGATCCACCGAGGTGGTCCTCGGTGACGGCGGCGGGGTGCACGCGGCGCACTCGACCGACATCGGCTGCGTGCGGATCACCGAGCGCTGCCTGCACGACGACCCGCCGACGGCGGAGCAGATCGCGCAGGCGCGCGAGTTCGCGTTGGCGAAGCTCACCGAGGCCTTCGATGTGGTGCCGGTGGAGCAGGCGCACACCTGGGTCGGCGTGGCGGGCACGATGACGACCATCGCCGCGGTCTCGCTGGAGCTGCCGCACTACGACGCCGAGAAGGTGCACCTGTCGCGGATGACGCTGCCGCGGCTGCACGAGGTGAACGATTCGCTCGTGCACATGACCCACGACCAGCGCGCAGCCCTCGGGCCGATGCACCCGGGTCGGGTCGACGTGATCGGTGGGGGAGCGATCGTCTCCGACGTCCTGGCCGAGGAGCTCGCGCGCCGGGCGGGGATCACCGAACTGGTGGTCAGCGAGCACGACATCCTCGACGGGATCGCACTCTCGATCCTGTAGTGCTTCTTGATTCGTCGGCGCCCCCCGGCAGCGGCTACCCCAGTGTGAGTTTCGGGGGAAGAAGATCTTGATAAAGATTTCGTAACAGTATCCGAGATTGATGCTGTTTTGTTATCTTCGTCACGGGGGCTCGAGGGTTCGCGAACAGGAGCGGCCCAGCCAACGAAAAGAAGGTAGTGCTGTGGGAAATCACCACGGGACGGGCAATTCGAACTACATCATTGATCCACTCCCCGGGCATGGCCGGCACAGCTTGCCGGTTGACCATGGCCGGCACAGCTCGCCGGTTGACAGCGGTCCGGTTGCGGGCGCCCCGTACGGCCGCCACTGCTTGCCGACCGTCGCGGGTTTCGTCGAAGTCACCACCCAGGCCAGGGTTGCCGTGCGGGGCAAGGATGCCGCGCAAGCCAAGGCTGCTGCGCACGGCCGCCACCGCGCGCCGGCCGGTCCGGGTCCGATCAAGGCAGTCGCGGTTGCCGCCGCGACGGGCGCGATCCTGGTCGGAGGCACGCAGCTCGGTGCTACCGCGTCGGCAGTTCCGATTCAGATCCCCGGACTGCCCCCGATCGAGATTCCGGATGCGGTCTTGCCTGCGGGCGTTCAGCTTCCCCCGGTCAACCAGGCGCCCGCCGTCGTCCCGGTACCCCCGGCCTTCCAGGTGCCGCCAGTTGATGTGGTGCCGCAGGTAGTCCCGGCGCCGCCGGTCGAGGTGCCCGGCGCGGCGGGCGCTGCGCAATGGGCGCAAGAGCAGCTTGGTGCACTCCCGTCGAACAATCCGATTGCGACCCGAACCGTGCAGCCGGTATCGGGCACGCTGACGTCCCCATTCGGGCAGCGCTGGGGGACGTTGCACGGTGGTATCGACATCGCGGCGCCGATCGGTACCCCGATTCAGGCAGCCACCAACGGCACTGTCATTTCCGCGGGTCCGGCGTCAGGCTTCGGGCTGTGGGTTCGCGTGCAAGATGACGATGGAACGACCACGGTGTACGGCCACATCAACGAGTTCCTGGTCGACCTTGGCCAGCAGGTGGCGGCCGGTGAGCAGATTGCAACCGTCGGAAATCGTGGTCAGTCGACCGGACCGCACCTGCACTTCGAGGTTTCGAATCCCGACGGGCAGAAGATCGACCCAGCCCAGTGGCTCCAGGAGCGTGGCGTTTCGCCGACCTGGAACGGCGATTAGCCTCGATCTTTCCCGGGCTGAGCTGCCGGCCTGACTGGTGTACGCGGTTTGCGCCGATCGGTGCGGCGGACACGCTAGCATCACGTGTCCAGTTCGACCGTTTCCCGCGGTCGGACCGGTAGCGGCTGTCGCGGTGTCGGCGCCGCGGCCCCCATAGCCCAATTGGCAGAGGCAGCGGACTTAAAATCCGCCGAGTGTCGGTTCGAGTCCGACTGGGGGCACTGTTCGGAGGCGTTTTCCCGTTAGGATCCGGGCGCCGAACGCCCCTTCTTGTCACGGATTGTCACCACCAGCGTGGAACTCGCGGCCGCGAGCAACGCGGGGTCCTGCGAGTGGGCGCAGGTCGACAGCGTGAACGCTGCGTTCGAACGGCCGAGCCATGCAGCGAATACCGCGATCGGAACGCTGCGCAGGTGCACGAACGTTTCGCAGGTATCTCTCATTTCGAGGGGCTATTTGTTGTGTCCCAACGCATCCCGTCCAGTGGGGAACTCTAATTCGGGCGCGCGTGGCCCACTATTGACCCCAGTACGTCACCTTGCCGCTTGCGCTCGAGATCGTGGGTTCTGTCCCGACAGCGATGACCGCGAATCGGCCACCCGAAACAAGACCGCACGGTACGGTCCCGGAGAATTGTTTCTCCACAGACAGGACCTTGTATGAAGCGCGCCACCAGATTGCTCGCGGGAGTGTTCGCCACCCTCGCCCTTACCGTCGGGCTCACCGCCACCACCGCCGGCACCGCCGCAGCCATCGGAACGAACCAAAGCCCGCGCGGGTATCCCGCGTACTCACCGGACGCCGTCCCCTCCGCCTACCCGGGCCAGTTCATCGATTTCACCGGCGACATGACCCCTCACCCCACCGCCGCCAACACGTACAAGTACATGGGGTTCTTTTGCACGCTCGGCGCCGTAGGAACCGACGCCGCAGGTCGAAAGATCGGAATCACCGCTGGCCACTGCAACCAAGCACCCCAGTGGGTGCCCGACCCGGACCGTCCCGGCGAGCTGAAGCCGCCCGGACAGAAGCTCACCACGTCGGGGGATGTTTGTACCGTAGAGTCGACCACCTGCATCAGTTACCCGGACTACCCCAAGTATCCGGGCGCCCCTCTCGGCGAACCTGTCACGACCAACGGTCATCCCGTCTTCGACGTGAACGCGGTCAAGTGGGCCCAAGATCACAACCTGGCCCCGGTGAAGCCCATCGGATGGATCCGTTGGGTGAACAAGGACACCTTCAAGAGCGACGGCACACTCAACCTGAACAGCACCACCGACTACATGGTCATCGAGTTCGCCCCCGAGGTCCAGTTGTCGAGCCAGGTGAGGGACAAGGACGGCCAGAACGTTCACCAAGGAGGCGGAGGTCTCTTCAAGGTCAATTCGATCTACAGTGATGCCGGCGGGGCTCCTGCTCTGCCACCGCTTTCCAACACGTTCATTTCTTCCACCTGGATCGAAAACTACGGCGCACGCTCTGACCGCACCCCCACCTTACTGTCGGCAGCGGTTAATCCCGGGGCCATCGGCCTGGTCACAAACGGCATGCTCCGTACCTTTGCTGGCAGCCAGGGGGGCGACTCCGGTGGGCCCGTCGTCATGAAGGGCACCAGCAAGTGGGTCGGAATCACCGCCGGTTCGGAGACCGGGATCGTGTTTCCGTACTACACCACTTCCGCCAAGAATATCCTCGAGAACCTGAACGGCCACGCTGTTCCCGCTGGTACCGCCGGTAAGGGCTTCACCATCACCAACAACTGACCACAGGCGTCGCCAAGAGCCCCGCAGGACCGAATGCTGACCTGCGGGGCTCTTCGCCGTAGCGGGAGGCTGAGGTCGACTGTCCAGCGTGGTCCGGGCCGGTGCTTCCCGAGCTGTCCGCTCCACCGGCCCGCGATCCCAACCCTAGCGACAATCGAACGGCTGTGCGAATAGTTCTACGCTGAAGGCATGGCTGTGCACGGCGAGCCCGCGCCGACCCACTGCCCGAACGGGCACCGTCTCGGGCCACGCCGCTGCCTCGTCGGCTGGGAACAGTGCGCGTGCGCTGGTGCTCGCCGGGGCGGCCACCGAACGCATTTCTGCCGCCAGTGCGGCGTCACGATAAGGATCCCGCCGTGCTCTGGGCAGCGGCCGCAGCGTGACCGGTGGGCGGATTGATCAAGCGTGGCGGCGCTACGCCGACCGGAGGATGTCGTCCTTCTCGCCCGTCGGGCGGGGCGCGTGGATGGGGATGCCGATGAACATTCGGCGGATCACGGCTCGCGTCAACGCACCAACGGCGCGAGTCTGGAGGTCCAAGACCGCGTCGGTCGTCGCCAATGCCAGCACCAGGGGTGTGCCGATCCACACCGGAATCTTCATGCGCCTCTCCCCAGAACTGCGTGCGCCCGCCAGTGATGCGAGTTCTGGCGGGATGACCAAGGCGGCCCCGCCGACGCAGGGGGCTTTGTCGACGGGGCCTACGCCAGTCATCGGAGGGGATGGTGGCGCGAGCCCACCGTAGATGGAGCAAGTCGTTACTCGCGCGTACAAAACTGGACGGTTCTTCAGATTCGGCCGATAGGCCTCCCGTTCGGGTTTCACCCATGCCGGATGAGGTGTCGTCGGCACATCCGAGAAAATCTGAACTCCTCGATCACTCGAATAGAGGAGAGAAACGGCATGGATGGTTCCGGCACCGTTGATCTGACCGCAGCGCTGACGGGGATCGGTGTCCCGGATCGCGTGGAGACACCGCTCGGCGCATTCGAGTTCTTCGACGGCGTACCGCTACCCGAGTCGACCAGCAAGTTGTACGACGGCCTGGATTTCGTCCGAGGCATCGACGCCTTTCTCAATGCCGTGCCCGGAGCGTCTCTGGTGGCGATGAGGCGCGGCCTTCGCAGTGTCGGCGTCGACGGGCTCAGCGTCCTCGGCGTCACCGATCCCAGGGCCAACTCGGGAAGCTACTTCCTGACCCCGAACACCTCGACCGCGTACGGGACGATGTTCATCGACCTGCACGACGGGCCGGTGGTCATAGAGCCGCCGACGAACTCCCTGTGCGTCGTCGACGACTTCTGGTTCCGATACGTGACGGACATGGGCATCGCCGGACCGGACAAGGGGCAGGGCGGAAAGTATCTGTTCCTCCCGCCCGGCTACACCGGCGACGAGCCAGACGGCTACTTCATCTGTCGTACACCTACTTTCACCAACTGGGTGGTCTTCCGTGCCCTCGACGGGATCGAGGCTGTCAAGCAGTCACGCGTCTACCGGCTCTCCGAGTCGGCCAATCCGCCCGAGATGACGTTCGTCAACATTGCGGAGGAGAAGTTCAACACCGTCCATTCGAACGACATCTCCTTCTTCGGCGAGGTCGACGAACTGATCCAGGAGGAGCCGCCCGGCTCGCTCGACCCCGAGCGGGCGGGGCAGCTCGCCGGGATCGGCATCAAGCACGGACGACCATTTGAACCGGACGACCGGCTGAAGAAGATCCTCGACTCGGCAGCGAAGACCGCCGCGGGCATCAGCCGGGCGCTCGCGTACTTCCCGCGCGGCACGGAGAACTTCACCTTCGAAGACGCGTCCTGGAAGGACGGGTTCGTCGGCGGCAGTTACGAATTCCTGCACGAGCATGCGCGCCTGCTCGACGCCCGCACCCTGTTTCATTACGTCGCCACCGTCATCACGCCGGCGATGGCCCACGCGCAGGTCGGCGCCGGTTCCGCGTACACCTACACCGCCGAGGACTCGCAGGGGCGCCTGCTCGACGGCGCCAAGACCTACCGCCTCGTGTTGCCACCGAACCCGCCGGCAAAGAACTTCTGGTCGGTCGACGTTTATGACACCCAGACGCGGTCGCTCCTCCAGACGGACAACCCCCACCCGAGCGTGATGAGCCTCAGCGGCACCGTGCAGGAGGAGAGCGACGGGTCGATCGTGCTGTGGTTCGGGCCGACCGCGCCTGCGGGCAAGGAAGCGAACTGGATCCGGACCGTCCCCGGCAAGAGCTGGTGGCCGATCCTTCGCCTATACGGCCCCCTACAGCCGTGGTTCGACAAGGCCTGGCAGCCCGGCGAGATCGAAGAAGCACGCTGAGGATCGCCCGTCAGGGGCTCGGTGGCGTCTCGCCTCGGTAGGCCTGGTGGCGGTGCAGGAACTTGGCGCGGTGCCCGCGGAGGAGTTGCACCTCGTCCACGTCCTCGCCCTGCTCCCGCCGCTCGGCCTGACGTTTCTCGAGCTCCAGGGCGACCCGGGCGGGGTTCGTTTGTTCGCGCAGATCGCGGGCCCGCATGCCGGCGGACTCGTCATGCAGTAGATACGCGGCGGCACGGTCGCAATAGATGAGCATTCGCTCGTACCCCAGTCTCACCGCCGCGCCTTCGTTGAGCCTTGTTGCGCCGAGGTCCTCGATCAGCTGAAACGGAAGACGCGCGAACCGGTAGTTGAATCGGGCCACCGCCATGGGTATCCCGAGCACGGTTCGATCGTATCGGCGTCGCCCGGGGCTGGCTGTGGACAACCGCTGTGGAAATCAGCGCATGGCGGGGAGGCCGTATCTTCTGAGGGCGGCGGCCACCAAGCCTGTCGCGAGGGCGGCTGCTGCCACGGCTCGAATTGCGGCCGACCTGATGCGGGGTGCTGCGTGCGATGCCATTTGCGACGGTTCTCCCTCGTTGGCGTGCCTCCGGTTGAGGCGGCGGAGCCAAAGGTATTCCACGTCACACGTGTTGGCCACCAATGGAACGCTTGGTTTCCACCGAGGTGAAACACGTTCTCGCGCTACATCAGTTGGCACAAAAAGGCCCGCCGTCCGAAGGGTGTCGGCTCAGGGCTGGTCGATGCCGGCGAAGGCGGCAGTGGACTGGCGCAGCAGATCGGTGACCCGTTTATCCGAGTACCCGGTGGGCGTGATCACGACGCCCCTGCGAGGGCACCACACCACGCCCGTGTCGATACGGGTCGCGGACTCGGCGAGGCCGACCTCCCACTTCCCGAGCACGACCGCATCGGGGTCCGCCGATACCTCCCAGTCGAGGATCCAGGGCTCGAGGGCCGCCCACTGATAGGCGGGGTCAGCGATTCTTACGCGCACCGCGGCCATTGTGGCGACGCGAGAGGAAGCTGGCAAGCGTCGCACTACAGAGCGATGCCCGGGCGGCCTACGCGGGTTCGACGTGTCCGGAAGTACTCCGCCGGGCGGCCGGGTCACGGGTAGACGGCGGCCTTCAGATCCTCGAAGGATTCGCGCAGCAGTTCGGCGTAGCGGCGGTCGTCGCGCAGCTGCCTCGGGTCCGCGGTGATGTTGACCGCCAGCGAATCGCCCACCGAGCTCACCGAGTGCACCACGCCACCGAGACCGACGAGCGGGGCCACCCCGAAGTTCGCGGCGACGGTGGATCCGCAGAGCACCATGTCGGCCGGGCCCTTGGGCACGTTGGTGACCAGGGTGTTGGCGAGCCGGATGGTCGACGACTGCCGGGCGGGGAGCGCGCCGAGGACGCGGAGACCGTTCCGCACCACGAATCCCGGGATCGAATTGGCGAGCGCGTCGAACTGCGTCTCGCCTGGGCCGGTCTTGCGCACCGTGTCCATCAGCACCGTGGCGTGGATCGCCCGGGCGCGCTCGACGAGGTCGGGGAGGTCGGTGTGCAGGTCCACGGCCAGGGTGACGAACCGGTTCCGGGAGGTCGCCTCGGCGGCGTCGCGGGTCGAGAGCGGGACCCCTGCAGCCAGCGATCCGTCCGGCACGGCGTCGACCTCGCACAGATATCTGTGCATGGTCGAGCCGACGATCGTGAGCATCAGATCGTTGACCGTCACGCCGCCGATCGCGCTCCGCATCGCCCGCAGCTCGGGGACCGAGAAGAACACGGCGTCGAATACGCGCTCCGGGCCGAGGGGTTGATTCAGCACGGTGCGCGGGCGCAGCGCGGCGGGAGCCTCGTACATCCCCTGCGCGCGCTCCGCCCGCATCAGTCGCTGGACCCGTCGCGCCCGGGGCACGAAGCCTGCGAGCAGGCAGAGGTTTCGGGGTAGAGAGGAAACCGCGGCGGCGGCCATCGAGAGTCGGGAAGGAATCGCAGCGACCGCGGCCGGGCGCTCATCGGTCGGCAGGTTCTCGGTGAACAGCTGCCGGGAGATCTTGGCGCCGAGGCCGCCGTCCGCCATCGAATGGTGCATCTTGATGGCCACCACGGTGGCGGCCCCCGGGATCTCGGCGACCCCGGCGACCCCGGTGACGACGTGGATCTCCCACAGGGGTCGCGACGGGTTCAGGGGCCGCCGCTGGATGTCCGCCAGCAGCGTCCGCAGCTCCTCCCAGCCTCGCCCGTCGTGGAAGACGACGTGGTCCTCGGCCGCGAATGCGGGGTCCTCGGCCCAGTACGGGTGGTCGAGGTCGAAGGGAACCCGGATCATGCGCTGGCGCAGGATGCCGATCCGGCCGGCTCGTTCCGTGATCCACCGCAGCAGCTCGTCCCGGCTCGGTTCGGGGTGCTCACCCGAGTCGAAGGCAAATGTCGAGACGGAGGTCTGATTGGCCGACGGTGTCTCGACGTACACGAACACGGCGTCGCGCGGATCGACCTGCATCATCAATGTCCCCCGAGGGCCGAAGCGCCATTCCCAGGTGAACGTACCGTCCAGCTTTGCGGTTGGCGGGGACGATCCTCGCCTTCGATGCGTGTCGTTAGCACCCCCGCAACCCGAATCGGCCGACTTGGGTGCGTGACGTCGGCCACTAATTCTTCGGCGCCTGTGGGAGCTCGAAACCGTCGGGTTTCGAGCGGATCGGTTCCGTGATCGACGCAAAACCGGCCGGTTTGTTATCTCGTCGTTACTCAATCTTTCTCGCCCGGGTTTCCGCGCCTGACCACACATTTTTGAGGCTCCGCTGGATCGCGGCAGGGACTTGTCGCAGGTGGGGCGTCACGTCGTACCGGGCGGACAGGGCGCCCGGCGCGGTGTCCCGACCGGGCTTCGGCCGACCAAGATCGTATTTAGATAAAGATTCGATCACGGTGGACGTATCGATATCGTTTCGTTACCTTCGTTCCGGGGGTCCGAGGTTGCACGGCCCAAAAGGTGCGACCAAGAAGCCAACGAAGATGAGGTAAAGACTGTGGGAACTCTCCGCAGGACGTTCAATCGTTCCAGCTCGATCACCACCGCGCGCCGCCTGAAGGGCGCAACGGTCGCCGTCGCGACCGGCGCGATCCTGGTCGGAGGCATGCAGCTCGGATCCGCCACCGCGACCGCTGCGCCGATCGATCACCAGGCCTTCGCCGCCGTGCCCTTCCAGCTTCCGCAGGAACTGCTGCCCCAGGGAGCCCCCGCCGCACCGGCGCCGCTGCCCGAGATCACCGGCGCGCAGCAGTGGGTCAACGACCAGCTCCGCGCGCTCAACCCCGGCGGGTCGGTCGCACCGCTCAAGGCGCGCACCGTTCAGCCCGTCAGCGGCCACATGACCTCAGGCTACGGCGCTCGCTGGGGCTCGCATCACGGCGGCATCGACATCGGCGCCAACCTCGGCACCCCGATCATGTCCGCTGCCAACGGTGAGATCATCTCCGCGGGCCCGGCCTCCGGCTTCGGGCTGTGGGTCCGCGTGCGTCACGACGACGGCACCGTCACCGTCTACGGACACGTCAACGAGTACACCGTCAACGTCGGCCAGCGTGTCGAGGCCGGTCAGCAGATCGCGACCGTCGGCAACCGTGGCCAGTCCACCGGACCGCACCTGCACTTCGAGGTGTGGGACGCGAACGGTGTCCAGCAGGACCCGAGCGAGTGGCTGGCGGCCAACGGTGTCGCGGTGACCTGGGGCAGCGCCTAGACACTCGTCGCGGCTGAGGACCACCACGCGCGGGGCGTTGGCACGCTGTCGGAAGACGGCGATGCTCACGCCCCGCGCGTTCGGCGTCTCAGATGCCGACGGCCGTCTCGAGTGCCTTGAGCTCGGTGTCGAGGTAGCCCAGGATCGCCTCGAGGTCCGGCAACGCCCGCCTGCAGCCGGTCAGCCCGAACGCGATCGCGTCGTCGGAACTGGTGCAGGTGATGTTCAGGGCCTGTCCCTCCTGCGGGAACGCGATCGGATACAGCCCGTCGAGCCGGGCTCCGTTCCAGTACAGCGGTGTGCGGGGGCCAGGAACGTTGGAGATCACGACGTTGAACGGCGGGCGGACCGCCCCGCTGCTGCCCGCGACCACGTGCAGCGCCGCAGGCACCATTCCGGCCGCGCTCACCGCGAGGATCTGCGACGAACTCATACCGGTCATCGACTCCTTGCCCTCGAGCATCGACGTTCGCACGGTCTCGAGCCGCTGCGCCGGGTCGGCGGAGTGGGTCGCGAGGTTGCACATCAGCACGCCGAACGAGTTGCCCGCCTGGCTTTCGTCGGGGCCTCCGCGCAGCGACACCGGCACGGCGGCGATCAGCGGGACCTCGGGCAGGGCCTCCTGCGACTGCAGGTACGTGCGCAGGCCGCCGGAGCACATCGCGAGCACCACGTCGTTGACTGTGGCGTCGGACGCCTTGGCGATCAGGCGGAGTCGCTCGATCGGCCAGGACTGCGCGGCGTAGCGCCGTGCCCCGGCGATGGGCACGTTGAGGATGGTGTTCGGGGCCGCAAAGGACAGGGAGCCGCCCTGTTCGCGGAGCGCGCGGACCACGGTGCCCGCCAGCGCCGAGCCGAGGTCGGCCGCCCCTCCCAGCAGTGACGCGGCCCCGCGGACCGCGGCGGCGGGCAGTCCGAGGACGCCGCCACTGTCGCCGGTCTCGACGGCCGGTTCCTCCGATGCGGGGCACGCCGGCTCCGGGTCCTTCATGTCCCAGACGGCGGGCATCGCCCGGTCCGTCGGGTCCTCGCTCAGTGACTGCGCCAGCAGTCGCATCGCCGAGACCCCGTCGGCGAACGCGTGGTGAAACTTCGTGTACACCGCGAATCGGCCGTCGTTCAGGCCCTCGATCAGGTGCATTTCCCACAGCGGACGGTGACGGTCCAGGGGCGCCGAGTGCAGTTGTGAGCACAGGTCGAGTAGTTCACGCATGCCGCCGGGTTGCGGCAGGGCGTCGTGGCGCACGTGATACCCGAGGTCGAACCCGCTGTCCTCCTCCCAGGCCCACTGTCCGAGTGAGGACCACGAGCGCGTCGGCCGCTGGCGGAACCTTTGTGCCGCAGTATCATTCGCTAGAGTGGCATCGAATGCCGCGCGGACGTCGGAGGCGGTGGCGCCCTCCGGCGGCTCGAAAAGCTGCAGCCCGCCGACGTGCATGGGGTGTTCGCGCGATTCTGCCAGCAGCCACATCGAGTCGGCGGGAGACATAGACAGCGGCATGGGCGGCCCTCCTGGGTTCTCGACCGCTGCCCCGGTCGGATTGTTGGATTCTGTCGAATTTGTTTGTACCCGTTCGTGTATCGCCCCGCTACTTGTCACTTGTCCAGTCATGGGACGGACGGCCGAGGTGGTCGCTCGTCCATGTCGCGGCCGGGACCTGGAACAATCGAGCGGTGCCGGTCCCCGAAGAAGTCCTGTCCCGACTGCGTCGGTTCCCCGACGTGGAGGCGCCGAACCTGTTCGCCGTCGACGCCGCGGATCGGCTGATCCTCGACGAGGCAGGCTCGTCGCTGGAGGTCGCGGCGGACGCGACGGTCGCGGTGATCGGCGACCACTACGGCGCCCTCACCCTGGGGGCGATCGCGGGCTTCGGCGTCACCGACGTCCGGGTTCACCAGGACCCGATCACCGGCGAGCTCGCACTGTCGCACAACGCGGCGCGAGCCGGACTGGGCGAGGCCTACCGGTCCTGCGGTCTGGACGAGTCCCTGCTCGCGGGAGCGCGGGTGGTGCTGGTCCAGCTGCCGCGCAGCCTGGCCGCACTCGCCGAGATCGCCGAGGCCGTCGCCCGGTACGCCGATCCGGAGGTGGTGATCTACGCGGGCGGCCGCGACAAGCACATCAGCCCCTCGATGAACGAGGTGCTCGCCCGCAGCTTCGGCGACGTGCATGCCACCAGGGGCAGGCAGAAGTCCCGGGTGCTCGTCGCCCGCGGCCCGCTCGACCCGCCCGCCGAGCCGACCTACCCGCTGCGCGAGCACCTGGGCGAGCTCGACATGGAGGTGGTCGCGCACGGGGCCGCCTTCGCCGGCACCAAGCTCGACATCGGAACCCGGTTCCTGCTCGACTACCTGCCCCGGATGAACCCGGAAGCGCGAACGGCGGTCGACCTCGGTTGCGGCACAGGGATCCTCGCCGTGGCACTGGCTCGTTCCCGCGCCGACCTGCGGGTGATCGCGACCGATCAGTCCGCCGCGGCTGTCGCGTCGACGGCGGCGACCGCGCACGCGAACGGTGTAGGCGACCGGGTGACCGCGCTGCGGGACGACGTGATGTCCACCCTCGGCGATGCCACCGCCGACCTGATCGTCTGCAACCCGCCCTTTCATGTGGGGGCGGCCGTCCACACCGGGGCGGCGCTGTCGATGTTCCGTGGTGCGGGCCGGGTCCTGCGCGAGGGAGGTGAGCTGTGGACCGTCTACAACTCACACCTGGGATACCGCGGTGCGCTCAGGAAGTCGGTCGGCCTCACCGAACTGGTCGGACGGAACCCGAAGTTCACGGTCGCCCGGTCGGTCAAAGGGGCGTGACGTCTCGGCCCGCTACTTGACGGGCCCGCCGCCGATCGGGTCGCCGTCGAACTGGTCGCGGGTGATGCCGAGGTCCTCGATGATGACGCCGTCGACCACCTCCGCCTCGACGGACTCGGGATCGTCCGGCTGCTGACCGTCGTCGTCGAGCGGGGTGTCGGGCTCTTCCTCGGCGAGCCGCTCATCGAGGGTCTCGCCCGCGGCGGCCTCGGCCGCGGTGGTCCCGAAGCGATCGGCCTCGCTCCAGTGATCGGGGGCGTCGACGACATCGTCGCCGTCGTCGTTGCGAACCTCGTCCGAGTCGAGCGACTCGCTGGCGTTGAGGGTCTGGCCCGGGCCGTCCTCGGTGCTCATGAGTCAATAATGCCACCGTTGGGTGCAATGTCGTGCCAGGTGAACCTCGTTTTCATGCGAGGCGGGCGCGATCGCGGCCCGGTAGAGTCCCCTCTGTTCCTGTTGGCGACTCGTTTAAGTTCGAAGCGCTGGGAACTTACGGTCACATGTGAGACGTTTTACCAACAGAACGGGATTTCCCGTCGCGGTCGGGCCACAGCGGCACGGCAGGATCCCCAGGGATCCACCTATAGAAGGGACACGCACGGTGCGCACCACCAGCAACCCGGTGTTCCGCAACCTCCCCAAGCAGGAGGGCAGCGGATACGCCTCGTTCGGTTCTGCCGCGGCAGGCGCGGGGCAGATGACACAGCAGTTTGGTCAGCCCCAGTACACGCAGGCTGAGCCGTACACGACAGGTCCTGCTCAGCGGGCCATGACCATCGACGACGTCGTCACCAAGACGGGCATCACGCTCGGCGTGCTGACGGTCTCGGCGATCATCTCCTACGTGCTCGTCAATTCGAACGTCGACCTCGCGGCGCCGTTCGTGATCGGCGGCGGACTCATCGGTCTGGTTCTGGTCCTGGTCGCCACCTTCGGCCGCAAGATGGACAACCCGGCGATCGTGCTGGCCTACGCCGTGGCGGAGGGCTTCTTCCTCGGCGCGCTGTCGTTCATGTTCACCGACATCACGTTCGGCGGCACCGGCGGCTCCACCCTCATCGCCCAGGCGGTGCTCGGCACCTTCGGCGTGTTCTTCGGCATGCTCGTGGTCTACAAGACCGGCGCCATCCGCGTCACCCCGCGGCTGACCCGGATGATCATCGGCGCACTGATCGGCGTCGTGGTGCTCTCGCTCGGCAACCTGATCGCCAGCTTCTTCACACCCGGTGGCCTCGGCCTCCGCGACGGCGGCGGACTCGCGATCATCTTCAGCCTCGTCTGCATCGGCATCGCCGCGTTCAGCTTCCTGCTGGACTTCGACGCCGCCGACCAGCTGATCCGCGCGCAGGCGCCGGAGAAGGCGGCCTGGGGCGTCGCGTTCGGACTCACCGTCACCCTGGTGTGGCTGTACGTCGAGATCCTGCGACTGCTGAGCTACTTCAACAGCGACTAGTCACCGCACGCCTGACCACGAACGGGCGGTTTCCTGCTCCGTCACTCGACGGATGTTCAGGAAACCGCCCGTTCGGCGTTGTGGAGAAGCTCGCGAGTAGTCCACAGGTCGACGGTTCGCCGGGATCGGTGCCTCGCCGACGCGGCATGGTGAGGCGATGGGGGCAGGCGACGCACCGTTTCGGGGATCGAGTGCCATCGTGGCGGGGGTCCTCACCGAACACCAGCTGTACCACGATTTCGCACGCCTCTACCAGGGCGTATACGTGAGCAAGCGCACTCCGGTCACTGCCGCCGTGCGCGCACGCGCGGCATGGCTCTTCGCCGGACCCGACGCGGTCCTGACCGGCTTCTCGGCGGTTGCTCTGCACGGCTCCAAGTGGATCGACGTCAGCGAGCCGGCGGAGGTGATCCGCCCGGGCCATCGCATGCCGGTCAAGGGACTCCTCACGCACGACTACCGGCTCGAACCGGACGAGGCCATCGTCATCGGCGGAATGCGAGTGGCGACCCCGGCGCGGGCTGCCTTCGATCTCGGCCGTCGGTTACCCCGGCCCGAGGCGATCGTTGCGCTGGATTCGCTCTGCAACGCAACCGGGCTCAAGCCACGGGACGTGGTGATGGTTGCCGAGCGGCATCCCGGAGCCCGCGGGGTGGCACGGCTTCGGTCAAATCTGGTCGACGTCGACGGTGGCGCGGAGTCGCCTCCCGAGACCCACACCCGTCTGGTGATCGTCGACGCGGGTCTGCCGCGGCCTGAGACACAGATCCCGATCGTCGGGAACGACGGCTGGGAGTTCGCGCGGTCCGACCTGGGTTGGCGGGAGTGGTCGGTCCTCGTGGAATACGACGGCGAACACCACTGGACCGATCGCCGCCAGCGAGCCTGGGACATCGAGCGCTCGGCGCGGATCGAGGCGCTCGGCTGGAAGGTGATCAGGGTCGGTGCGGAACTGCTCTACACCCGGCCGGACGAACTGATCCGCCGGGTGAGGGCCAAACTCCACGCGGCTGGCGCTCCCGTATGACGACGAACGGGCGGTTTCCTGGCGGGCCTCTCGGCCGATGCTCAGGAAACCGCCCGTTCGCGGTGGTGCAGAAGGACTAGCTGAGGCGCTCGAGCACCATCGCCATGCCCTGGCCGCCGCCGACGCACATGGTCTCGACGCCGAAGGTCTTGTCCTGCTCACGCAGGTTGTTGAGCAGGGTGTTGGTAATGCGGGCACCGGTCATACCGAACGGGTGGCCGAGGGCGATCGCGCCACCGGAGATGTTGATCTTGTCCTCGTCGAGGTTCAGCGCGCGGGCGGAGCCGAGCACCTGCACCGCGAACGCCTCGTTGATCTCGTACAGGTCGATGTCCGAGGTGGCCATCTTCGCGTAGCCGAGGGCCTTCTTGACGGCCTCGATCGGGCCAAGGCCCATGATCTCGGGGGACAGGCCGCTCGCGGCGGTGGCGACGACGCGCGCCAGCGGGGTCAGGCCGAGGGCCTTCGCCTTGGTGTCGCTCATGATGACGAGCGCGGCCGCGCCGTCGTTGAGCGGGCAGGCGTTACCGGCGGTGACGGTGCCGTCGGGACGGAAGACCGGCTTGAGCTGGCTGATCTTGTCGTAGCTGGTGCCTGCACGCGGGCCGTCGTCGGTGGACACGACGGTGCCGTCGGCGAGGGTCACCGGGGTGATCTCGTTGGCGAAGAAGCCGCGGTTGATGGCCTCCTCCGCGCGGTTCTGGCTGCGGACGCCCCAGCGGTCCTGGTCCTCACGGCTGATGCCGGTCAGCGAGGCGACGTTCTCCGCGGTCTGGCCCATGGAGATGTAGATGTCGGGGGTCAGGCCGTCCTCGCGGGGGTCCTTCCACGCGACGCCACCCTGCGCGGCCAGCTCGGTGCGGGCCTGAGCGTCGGCGTACAGGGCGTTCTTGGTGTTCGGCCAGCCGTCGGCGGTGCCGGTGGTGAAGGACGAGACGGACTCGACGCCCGCCGAGATGAACACGTCGCCCTCGCCCGCGCGGATTGCGTGCATCGCCATCCGGGTGGTCTGCAGCGAGGAGGAGCAGTAGCGGTTGACGGTGACGCCGGGCAGGAAGTCGTAGCCGATCGCGGTCGCGACGACCTTGGCGATGTTGTAGCCCGACTGGCCGCCGGGCTGGCCACAGCCCATCATCAGGTCGTCGATGTCGGCGGGGTCGAGCTCCGGGATCTTCGCGAGGGCCGCGGCGACCATCTGGGCGGCCAGGTCGTCGGGACGGATGTCCTTGAGCGAACCCTTGCCGGCCCGGCCGATGGGCGAACGTACAGCGGAGACAATGACGGCCTCAGGCATGAGAACTCCTTGCAGTAATCGGGGTGCATGGTGGGTGCCACACACTGTGGATTTGACCCAGACGTTACGTGGCGCTCGCGGCGCGCTGACGGCGCCGTCGGTCATCGACGATCTTGAGCACTCCGGAGGTCGGTTCCGGGGCCACCTGATCGGCCCCCGGCTCGCCCCTGCTGGCCCGGCGCTCGGTGTCCCGGCGCCACAGGAACCGGTTCGCGGCCTCGGTGATCCGGGCGGAGATCCGGCGCGACTCCGCGGCCTCGGAGACCTCGGGCAGCTCGGGCAGCGGACCGCCTTCCCATTCCCCGAGCGCGGTGGCGAGCACGGGCAGCAACTGCTGCGCCGCGAGCTCGTACCCGGCCGCGGAGGGATGGAAGTGGTCGGCGGAGAACATGGTGTCCGGGGCGGCCAGGAACTCCGGCGCGAGCAGGTCGGCGAGCGCGACGGGGTGGCCGCCCGCCCGCAGCACCGCCGCCGCCTGCGCCCGGGCCAGCCGGTGTCCCCACTCCCGCACCACCGACCGCAGCGGCTGTGGGATCGCGGTGACCACCCCCAGGTCCGGACAGGTGCCGACGACCACAACCGCGCCGGCCTGGCGGAGCCGCGCCACCGCATCGCCGAGCCTGCGGGCGGACGAGTGGATCGAGTTCTTGGCGGTGACGTCGTTGGCGCCCACCAGGATCACCGCGGCGTCCGGTGGGGGGCCCGCGATGAACATGGCATCGACCTGACCCTTGAGCCCCTTCGAGGTGGCGCCGCCGATCGCCTTGGTGGACAACCAGATCCGCTTGCCCGTCTCCTCGGCGAGGCCACGCGCGATCCGCACCCCCGGCACCTCGTCGGGGACCGCGCAGCCGACCCCGGCCGCGGTCGAGTCGCCGAAGATCATCAGGTGGATGTCGAATTCCGCGCCGAGGCGCCAGCGCTCGGGGGCGTCGCACCCGGCGGTGTAGATGCCGTCGGCCTCGGGTGGTTTCGCGACGTTGCGGCCGATCACGCCGCGCGCGGCGGTGGCCTGGCCCATCAGGTAGTTGTAGAGCGCCCACGACGCGGTGCCTGCCGAGGACCCCGCGACGACCGCGGCCGCGCTTGCTTTCGCGGCCGTTTTCCATCCGCTGGTGGGCACCGGATCCACCCTCCGCTCGTCGCGAGTGCTACCGGCCACAAATCTAGTGCGAAAGCCCGCGCCGCGTGGGGTCTGCGCTCGGGGACCCGACATCAAGATCGGAGCGGGCGGAGCGACGCCCGAGAAGGGACCTGGTGTTGCCCCCGTCGCGCGCTCTGGGACCATGTAGGCATGCGCATCGCGGATCATGTCACCGACCTCATCGGAAATACTCCGCTGGTCAAGCTGAACTCGGTGGTCGAGCCCGGCTCGGGGCTGGTGGCCGCCAAGATCGAGTACCTCAACCCGGGCGGCAGCTCCAAGGACCGCATCGCGGTCAAGATGATCGACGCCGCCGAGGCGTCGGGCGAGCTGAAGCCCGGCGGGACCATCGTCGAGCCGACGTCGGGCAACACCGGCATCGGGCTGGCACTGGTCGCGCAGCAGCGCGGCTACAAGTGCGTCTTCGTCTGCCCGGACAAGGTCAGCGAGGACAAGCGCAACGTCCTCAAGGCGTACGGCGCCGAGGTCGTGGTGTGCCCGACTGCGGTGGCCCCTGAGCACCCGGACAGCTACTACAACGTCTCCGACCGGCTGGCGCGGGAGCTGCCCGGCGGCTGGAAGCCCAACCAGTACTCCAACCCGGGCGGGCCGGCGAGCCACTACGAGACCACGGGCCCCGAGATCTGGCGGGACACCGAGGGCAAGATCACCCACTTCGTGGCCGGCGTCGGCACCGGCGGCACGATCACCGGCACCGGTCGCTACCTCAAGGAGGTCTCCGGCGGCAAGGTCAAGGTCATCGGCGCGGACCCGGAGGGCTCGGTGTACTCGGGCGGCACCGGTCGGCCGTACCTGGTCGAGGGCGTCGGCGAGGATTTCTGGCCCACTGCCTACGACCCCTCGGTTCCCGACGAGATCATCGCGGTCTCCGATGCCGACTCCTTCGACATGACGCGGCGCCTGGCCCGCGAGGAGGGCCTGCTGGTCGGCGGCTCCTGCGGTATGGCCGTGGTGGCCGCGCTGCGGGTCGCCGAGCGCGAGCCCGACGCGGTGATCGTGGTGCTGCTGCCCGACGGCGGCCGCGGCTACCTGTCGAAGATCTTCAACGACAAGTGGATGGCCTCGTACGGCTTCCTGCGCACCCCGCTGGACGGCAAGGTCCACGAGCCGACCGTCGGCGACGTGCTGCGGGGCAAGTCGGGCGAGCTGCCCGACCTGGTGCACACGCATCCGTCGGAGACGCTGCGCGACGCGATCGAGATCCTGCGCGAGTACGGCGTCTCGCAGATGCCGGTCGTCGGTGCCGAGCCGCCGGTGATGGCGGGCGAGGTCGCGGGCAGCGTCACTGAGCGGGACCTGCTCTCGGCGGTGTTCGAGGGCCGGGCGCAGCTGGCCGATCCGGTCGCCAAGCACATGAGCCCGCCGTTCCCGCTGATCGGCTCGGGCGAGCCGGTGACCGCCGCGACCAAGGCGCTCGGGGACTCGGACGCGCTGATGGTGGTCGACGACGGCAAGCCCGTCGGTGTCATCACCCGGCACGACCTGCTCGGATTCCTCAGCGCCGGGGGATAGCTCGACCGGCCCCTGCCCGCCCGGTGCCGTTAGGATCCCCGCATGGGGGAGATGAGATTTCGGGTGGGGATGGTCGCCGCGGCGACCGCGGTGCTGGTTTCCGGATGTTCGACGGTGACCAGCGGGACACCGGTCGCGGAGTCGGAGGGTTCGGACGGCGGTGCCGCGGTGGCGCTGTCCGCGGGCGAGGCGCCGGACTGCGCCACGATGGCCGGGGCGTTGGGTGGCCTGGTGGCAGGCATGCCGCTGGCGAACCAGACCACGCTGCCGGGCTCCACGGACCCGCTCTGCCTGTGGTCGGACGGGGACTTCACCGGCACCCAGCGCAATCTCTTCGTCAGCGTCAAGGCCAACGGGTTCACCGAGGCGATGCTGGAGGCCTCCAGGGGGAAGACGAGCCTCGGCGTGGTCGACGAGCCGCGCGCCGACGCGCTGGGTGGGCTGGTGATCAAGGTCAACGACACCGTGTACACGCTGACGATGGCCGGTCGCAGTGTCGATGCAGGCAGCCACGGCAGCCAGGGATACACGGAATCGGAGTACATCGACGCGCTGGTCTCGGTTGCCCGATTACTCACCGAATAGCGGCTCGCTAGGCTTACCGGCATGAGCGAGCACAGCAACGCAGAGCAGGGATTCTCCACCAGGGCCGTTCACGCCGGGTACGAGCCGGATCCGCTGACCGGCGCGGTGAACGTGCCGATCTACGCCAGCTCGACCTTCGCCCAGGACGGCGTCGGCGGCATGCGGAGCGGGTTCGAGTACGCGCGCACCGGGAACCCGACCCGGCGTCCGCTCGAGGCCAACCTGGCCGCTCTCGAGTCGGGCACCTATGGTCGTGCGTTCGCGTCCGGCATGGCGGCCACGGACTGCCTCCTGCGCTCGGTCCTGCGTCCCGGTGATCACTTGGTGATCCCGAACGACGCCTACGGCGGCACCTTCCGGCTGATCGACAAGGTGTTCACCCAGTGGGGCATCGAGCACACTCCGGCCCCGGTGTCCGATGTGGACGCGGTCCGCGCCGCGATCCGCCCGAACACCAAGCTGGTGTGGGTGGAGACCCCGACCAACCCGCTGCTCAATATCGGCGACATCGAGGCACTCGCCGGGGTCGCGCACGAGGCCGGGGCAAAGCTGGTGGTGGACAACACCTTCGCGTCGCCGTACCTGCAGCAGCCGCTCGGCCTCGGTGCCGACATCGCGCTCCACTCGACCACCAAGTACATCGGCGGGCACTCCGACGTCGTCGGCGGCGCGCTCGTCACCGACGACGAGGAACTCGACACCGCCTTCGCGTTCCTGCAGAACGGCGCGGGCGCGGTGCCTGGCCCGTTCGACGCGTACCTGACCATGCGCGGCATCAAGACCCTCGCGCTGCGGATGGAGCGGCACAGCGAGAACGCCGAGCAGATCGTCGACCTGCTCACCGGCCACGCCGCGGTGTCGCAGGTCATCTACCCGGGCCTCGAGTCGCACCCGGGCCACCAGGTGGCGGCCAAGCAGATGCGCCGCTTCGGTGGCATGATCTCGGTGCGCCTCAAGGGCGGCAAGCAGGCCGCGCTCGACTTCTGCTCGCGGACCGAGATCTTCACGCTCGCCGAGTCCCTCGGCGGTGTCGAGTCGCTGATCGAGCACCCCGGCGCGATGACCCACGCCTCGACCGCGGGCTCCGCGCTCGAGGTGCCGGACGACCTGGTCCGGCTCTCGGTCGGCATCGAGGACGCTGTCGACCTCATCGCCGATGTGGAGCAGGCACTGAAGTAGGCAGCTCCGCTGCCCGTGCGCGGTTGACGAGTCCTGAGACTCGTCAACCGCGCACGGGCGCCGCAGGCGCCTTACGCTGGCGCTGTGGAACTCGTGACGAGGGACCAGATCGCGGCGGCGGCCGATCGGCTCGCCCCGGTGATGCGCAAGACGCCGATGCTCGCGTCGCGAGTGCTCTCGGAGCGCTGCGCCCACGACGTGTGGCTCAAGTGTGAAAACCTTCAGCGCACAGGCTCTTTCAAACCCCGTGGCGCCTACAACCGGATCGCGAACCTGACCCCCGAGCAGCGGGAGGGCGGCGTGGTCGCGGCCAGCGCGGGCAACCATGCCCAGGGCGTCGCTTGGGCCGCAAGCCGGCTCGGCATCGAGTCGACGGTCTTCATGCCGGTCGGGGCGGCGCTGCCGAAGCTCGTCGCGACCAAGGCGTACGGCGCGACGGTCCACCTGCGCGGGCACACCGTCGACGAGGCACTCGTGGCCGCCAAAGAGTTCGCCGCAGCGACAGGGGCCGTGCTCATCCACCCGTTCGATCACGTCGACGTGGTCGCGGGCCAGGCCACCGTCGGACTGGAGATCCTCGAGCAGCTGCCGGAGGTCGGGACCATCGTGGTGCCGACCGGCGGCGGCGGGCTGCTCGCCGGGATCGCGGCGGCGGTCCGGGACTCGGGCCGCCGGGTGCGCCTCGTCGGCGTGCAGGCCGAGCAGGCGGCGGCCTGGCCGAGGTCGCTCGCCGAGGGCGCACCCGTCGAGGCGGAGGCCCTGTCCACCATGGCCGACGGGATCGCCATCGGACTCCCGGGCGCGGTGCCGTTCGCGCACGTCAACGCCCTGGTGGACGAGGTGGTCACGGTCAGCGAGGACGCGCTGTCCCGGGCCCTGTTGCTGTGCAGCGAGCGGGCCAAGCTGATCGTCGAGCCGGCTGGAGCGGCGGCGGTGGCCGCCCTGATGACCTGCACGGCGGAGCAGCTGCGGCTGGAGGGGCCCGTGTGCGCGGTGCTGTCCGGCGGCAACATCGACCCGTTGCTGCTCACCCACGTGATCACCCACGGTCTGCGGGCCGCCGGGCGCTACCTGGTCGTGCGGGTCACCATCCCGGACCGGCCCGGCGGGCTGGTGCGGCTGCTGGGCGTGGTCAGCGAGCGCGGCGCCAGCGTGGTGGACGTGGTGCACTCGCGGACCGCACGGGACCTCGGCCTGGACGAGGTGGAGGTGCTGTTGACCCTGGAGACCAGGGGGCCCGACCACCGCGACGAGGTGCTGGGCGCCCTCGACGCCGCCGGCTTCGCCGTGGGGGTGCAGGAGTAGGCGCAGCGGCGCCCGTGCGTGGTTGACGAGTCTCCACACTCGGCAACCGCGCACAGGCGCGCAGCCGCCTAGGCGATGGTCGCGTTCGCGACCGGGACTTCGAACACCCGGCACCAGATGAGCACCGTGGTGGCCGGCCCGATCTCGACCTCGGCGGGCAGCTCGTAGTTCTGGTCGCCGCGGCTGCCCTTCAACGCCCCCAGCCGGACCGGCTCGGGGCTCCGGACATCGGCCCCGTCGATGAGGTGCACGAAGTAGTCGGGTCCCGCCTCGACCTCGAAGTTCTCGAAACGCAGCACGCGACGTCCGTCGCCCAGGTCCAGCAGTCGTGCGGAACCCGTTGCGTCGTGGTCGATTCCGACGAACTCCGCGGCGCCGATCTCGTGCGCGCCGACGGGGTGGTCCCCATTCGGTTCGAGCACGGCCACCCCGACGAGCGGATCGGGTTCTCGAACCTCGGTGCCGCGGAACGTCGGCACGATGACGAGCGCGATGACCGCCGCGGCGAGCAGGGTCTGCGCGAGCGCGCCGATCCAGACGCGGCGGGTCAGCCGGTACAGCGCCCATCCGAGCAGCAGGAACAGCGCAAGCGCGGCCGCGGCGATGGCGAGCGTCCGGGGATGGGTGGAGGTGTTCGAGACGAGGTTCGGCGGGATCTCGTAGATCAGGGCGAGGGCGCCAACGGCCAGACCCGCGGCGATCAGGACGAGCAGCGATCCGGTCAGCCGCCGTCGACGGCGGAAGGGGCCGATCTCGGGCCCGGATCGAATCGCCATGTCGTCAAGCGTAGGCCCGCGTGCTCGCCGCGGTGGCGTTGTTCTCTTGCGCGACAACGCGGTCGATCACGGCCAGCCGCAGAGCCGGGTGACCCGGAAGTCCTGGTCCACCAGCCGGGCGGGCATCCCGAGCTCCTCGAGCCAGGCGAGCGTCTCCTTGCCCCCACGGACCGCCGCCCTGCTGGCCGCGGCGGCGGCCAGGGCGGAGCCGGCGACCACGGACACGGTGCGCCAATGCGGCGCCTCGGCGGGATCCGGGTGCAGCGGGCTGACCGTGCTGGCGGTCGCGAGGCCGGAGCCGGACGGGATCGAGACCTGACACGACGGGTCGCCTGGCAGGTCCTCGACCTTGATCTGCCAGCCGCTGAGCGGCTCCGGACCCGCGGTCGCCACGTCGCCACCGAGGCTGACCAGCACCCCGCAGCCGAGCAGCTCGGCGACGGCGGTGGCGCACCGGTCGGCCGTGACGGAGCGGGCGGTCGCGGACACGTCGAGGGTCAGCCCGGCGGGGAGGGTGACGTCGTGGCCGCGAACGGTCACGGAGCGCCAACGGTCTGGTTGCGTGCCGCCGACCGTGGGGTCGAGGACGCCCGCCGTCAGCTCGGCGGCCAGGAGGGCCCTGCTGACCTGCTCGGCGAGCAGGACGCTCACCCGGGTCGTGCTGCCTGCGGACCGGTTGAGTGCCGCGATCTCGGAGTCTTCTCGGGTGGCACTGGTCGCGACGTCGGCGGCGGCCAGGTGTCCGCGGACCATGTTCCAGGCGGATTCCAGCATGTCGGGGTCGGCTACGACCACCGTCGCGCGCACGCCCCACATCGACCAGCTCTTTGCGGCCTTGTCCGCCGCGAGCGTCACGACCCGCCCGAGATCACGTCGAACTGCCCGGCGCCCCGGGTGACGATCGGGCCTGCGCCGTTCGAACGGTTCGAATCAGCGGCGATGACCGTCCCCGCATCCGCGGAGGGGGCGTCTCCGAGCGCGAACGACGTGCCAGCGAGGGATCCGACGCTGAGCGCACCGACGATGCCGGACGCCGCGACGGCACGGCGGAATCGGGACGTCCGGTGGGGCTGCTCTGCGGGTCGCTCGCTCATGACGACCAGGATCCACCGCGAGCCTGAGAGAGACCTGAGGGTCTGCTGAAATTCTGGTTCTTGGCCTGAAATGTCGCGGCGTGCGGGCATACGCTCCGTGAGTGCGCAGTTTTCCCCGCCCGAAGTGGGCCGATCCGCCGGCAGATGCACAGTCGGCGGCGGCTAACGCCGGACCGGCACGCCGCGATACAGGCGTCGTGTGGGTTCGGGAAACACGGTTCGATCGATGTGATCGAAATCGCCCCGCGGCCGGGTCGGGGGACCTAGCGTTGCACCTGATAGCCCGCTCGAAGTTTGGAGTTGCGAATGCCGGTTGATCCAACGGCGGTGATCGTGGCAGTTGCCACTGCCCTCGGCGGCCTCGTTCAAGGGGCCGACATCCCATTACCGGTGAAGGATCAAGCAGCACAAGCGATTCAGTCTTTCGAGGCGTCGGCACCCGCGGCGTCGCAGCAGATCAACGACGTCATCGGGATGTTGCCCGAGCAGATGCAGGGTCAGGCACAGCAGGCCGTCGCGGATGCTGCTGCCGCAGTGGAGGATTCAATCCAGCCGTACCTCCCACCCGCCCCGCAGGCCGCCCCGGGGGCGCCGGCCGTGCCGCCGCCCGCGGTGGTCGCGCCACCGGTGCCGGAGGCGCCCCGCTACACGGCGCCGCCGGCGCTGCAGGCGACCCCGATCGGCGGCGACCCCAGCCGGATGCTGCCCGACGCGTTGACCGACCTCCCCGAGATGGTGATGGCCCCGATCGGCGCGATCGCGGTCTTCGTGCCGTGGCTGAAGAAGGCGGGCGAGATCTGCGAGGGCATCAAGCCGCCGGTCCTCGCCGCGCTCTATTCGGCGGAGAACGGTTTCCGGTACGGCCCGACGGCGCCGGTGTCCAGGGACGGAGCGCGCGGTCCGGGTCAGTTCATGCCGGGCACCTGGGCCAAGTACGGCAAGGATGCCGACGGCGACGGCAAGGCGGACATCCTCGGCGTCGCGGACTCGGTGATGGCCTCGGGGCACCTGCTCTGCGACATGTACACCGAGATCGAGGGATGGCAGAAGCAGGGCCTGGTCAAGGGCGACACCCTTGATCTGGCCATCGCCGGATACAACGCGGGGGTCGGGGCCGTGCGGCGGTCCGGCGGGATGCCGTCCGGGCTGCCCGACTACGAGAACCAGACCAAGCCGTACGTGAAGAAGATCCGGGCCAGCGAGGCCCGATTCGCGGGGATCCTCACCCCGTTCGTCGGTGGCAACTTCGGCGACGGGATCGGCGGCAAGATCGTCGAGGCCGCGCTGCGGTACCTGGGCCTGCCCTACGTCTGGGGCGGCGGCAACATCAACGGACCCTCCGGGGGCGGCTTCGACTGCTCCGGGCTGACGTCCTACGCGGTGTACTCCGCGACCGGCGACCTCCTGAAGCTGCCGCGGACCTCGGAGACCCAGTGGAACGTCGGCGAGGAGATCCCGCTGGCCGAGGCCAGGCCGGGCGACCTGCTGTTCGGTAACTGGCAGTCGGGTGGGCCGGGGCACGTCGCGATCTACATCGGTAACGGGCAGATGGTGCACGCCCCGCAGACCGGCGACGTGGTCCGGGTCGGGCCGGTGTTCGACGGGATGAAGGTCCGCCGGATGGTGTGACGCGGCTCCGCCACAGACGAACGAACCCCGGTCCGAGTTGCTCGGACCGGGGTTCGTCTGTGCGGGTGATACCGCGGATCAGCTGTGGTACGGCTCCGCGCTGACGAGCGTCACCTGCATGGTGTTGCCGTTGGGGAGCGTGTATTTGCGGGTCTCGCCGACCTTCGCCTCGAGCAGGGCGCTGCCCAGCGGGGAGTTGGGGGAGTAGACCTCGAGCTTGTTGTCGCGGGCACCCTCTTCGCGGGTGGCGATCAGGAAGGTCTCGGTGTCGGACTTGTCGCCGTCGTAGTAGACCTTGACCACGGAACCGGGCAGTGCCACACCGGACTGGGTCGGCGCCTCGCCGACCTTCGCGCTGTTGAGCAGCTCCTGGAGCTGGCGGATGCGGGCCTCCTGCTGGCCCTGCTCCTCGCGTGCCGCGTGGTAGCCGCCGTTCTCCTTGAGGTCGCCTTCCTCGCGTCGCTCGTTGATCTCGGCCGCGATGACCGGGCGGTTGGCAATGAGCTGGTCGAGTTCGCTCTTGAGCCGGTCGTGTGACTCCTGGGTAAGCCAGGTCACCTGGGTCTCGGTCATGCTCGATCACTCCTCGTAGTCGGAACCCATCCGGGTCCCCTGGGCGGGCCACTGAACTCCAGTGGCCTTCGGCGACGAGAGCGCGCCTACCCCCGGTGGTTGGATCCCCCCGGTTCGCTCAGTCATGTGAGCGGTGCACCCTGCCGCTATGCATCTATACGCAAATGCAGCAATACACGGTTCCAGAGCCGGAACCGTGTACCCGAGGATTCTAGCACGAGCAGGGATTTCTCCATGAAAATCGCGCTGGTGCGGGCCCGGGGCGGCCCGGCCGGATCAGCCGGTGGTCAGGTACTCCGGCACGGTCGTCCCGCAGCCGTAGATGTCGGCGATGGCGGGGCGCTGAGACGTTCTGATCAGCGTGGTCACGTCGACGGTGCCGCTGTCCGACGGTCCCAGGTACACCTCGCGGCGACCGGTCTCGGAGCCGTCCCTCGATCGGGCCCGGACGATGCAGACGGCGGGCTCGGACGGGTCCTCGCGGGTCACCGTGAACCGGATGCTGATCGTCGACTCGTCCACCAGGTTGTACGCGATCGACTGGCCCTCGACGTCGTCGCCGGCGAACTTGTTGTACGCGAAGAAGGCCAGAGCGAGCCCAAGGAGCACCACGCCGATGCTCAGGATGATCGCCACCACCCGGGATCCGCGCAGATCGCGCGTTGGCGTCGGGTAACGGTCGGCGGGAGGCGTCTCGGTCATATCGCTCAGCTCTCGTACAGCGGCACCGGGCCTGCGACGGCCCGGTCGGCGTACCTCGCACGCTGCTGGGGCGGGGCCACGGCTGACGTCGGAAGTACCGGGTGGAACTATAGGGGAAGGACAACGGTGCGTTGTCGGCGGACGTCGGCGTCGGACCACCACGTCGCTACAGGCGAAGCTGAGGTGAAGGAGCACTGTGAGCGGATTGCGTCTCATGGCCGTGCACGCCCATCCCGACGACGAGTCGAGCAAGGGTGCCGCCACCACGGCCAGGTACTCGGCCGAGGGCAACGAGGTTCTGGTGGTGACGCTGACCGGCGGCGAGCGCGGCGACATCCTCAACCCCGCGATGGATGTGCCCGGCGTACGCGACCGGATCAGCGAGGTGCGCAAGGAGGAGATGGCCGAGGCCGCCCGCATCCTCGGCGTCCAGCAGCTCTGGCTCGGCTTCGTCGACTCCGGGCTGCCCGAGGGCGACCCACTGCCGCCGCTGCCCGACGGCTGCTTCGCGTTGGTGCCGCTGGAGGAGTCCACCGAGGCGCTGGTCAAGGTGATCCGCGAGTTCCGTCCGCACGTCATCACCACCTACGACGAGAACGGCGGATACCCGCACCCCGATCACATCCGCTGCCACGAGGTGTCGGTGGCCGCGTTCGAGGCCGCGGGCGACCCCGAGCGTTTTCCGGGGGTGGGGGAGCCGTGGGAGCCGCTGAAGCTCTACTACTCGCACGGCTTCATCCGTAAGCGCCTGCTGCTGTTCCAGGACGAGTACGACCGCCGCGGCGAGGAGTTCCCGATGGCGGAGTGGCTCAAGAAGTGGCGGACCGAGCAGGGCGACCTGATGGCGCGGGTGACCACCCAGATCGTCTGCGGTGACTACTTCCCGCAGCGCGACGACGCCCTGCGTGCGCACGCCACCCAGATCGACCCCAACGGGTCGTTCTTCGCGGTGCCGCTGGACATTCAGCAGAAGATCTGGCCGACCGAGGAGTTCGAGCTCGCGAAGACGAGGGTGCGCACCGCGATCCCGGAGTCCGACCTGTTCGCAGGCATCGACCACGTCGGCTACGGCCACCCTGAGGAGAAGAAGTGATCTTGGCAAGTGCGGCCGGCTGGCTGGCACAGACCCCCAGCAACCCGGTCGGCCCGGAGTTCGGCAAGGCATCACCGATCGGCTTCGTCATCATCGTCGCCCTGCTCGTCGGCACGGTGCTGCTGGTCCGCTCGATGAACAAGCAGCTCCGCAAGCTGCCCGACACCTTCGAGCCGGAGCATCCTGAGCTCGACCAGGCCGCGGACGAGGGCACCGATCGGGGCGCGGCCGGCGAGACGCCCACCGACGAGAAGAACGCCGAACCGCCGACCGGCTCGGCGAGCTAGGCAGCGCGCCATGTCGGCCCTGGCCCGAAACACTCTCGGTGGGGCGACGAGCCCCTACCTGCGTCAGCACGCCGACAACCCCGTGCACTGGCAGCAGTGGGGCCCGGAGGCGCTGGAGTGGGCGCGCGAGCGAGACGTGCCGATCCTGCTCTCCGTCGGCTACTCCGCCTGCCATTGGTGTCACGTGATGGCCCACGAGTCCTTCGAGGACGAGGCGACCGCGGCGCTGATGAACGAGAACTTCGTCTGCATCAAGGTGGACCGCGAGGAGCGGCCGGATCTCGATGCGGTCTACATGAACGCGACCGTCGCGATGACCGGCCAGGGCGGCTGGCCGATGACCTGCTTCCTGACCCCCTCGGCCGAGCCGTTCTACTGCGGCACCTACTACCCGACGGTGCCGCGCGGCGGGATGCCGTCCTTCACCCAGCTGCTCGAGGCCATCGCGGACACCTGGCGGGGCAGGCGCGGGGAGGTGGAGGAGGCGTCCGCGGCGATCACGGCACAGCTGACCGCCAATGCCGCAGGGGTTCCGGGGGGACAGGTGGTCCTCGACGCGAACCTGCTGGACGCCGCGATCGTCGCCGCACTGCGCGACGAGGACCAGGACAGGGGCGGTTTCGGGGCGGCACCCAAGTTCCCGCCGTCCGCGCTGATGGAGGGGCTGCTGCGCGGTTACGAGCGCAGCGGGGACGCGAAAGTGCTTGCCGCGGTGGAACGTACCGCGGAGGCGATGGCGCGCGGCGGGATCTACGACCAGCTGGGCGGCGGGTTCGCGCGCTACTCGGTGGATGCCGACTGGGTGGTCCCGCATTTCGAGAAGATGCTCTACGACAACGCCCAGCTGTTGCGGGCGTACGCCCACCTGGGGCGGCGGACGGGGTCTGCGCTGGCGATCCGGGTGGCCGAGGAGACGGTCGAGTTCCTGCTGCGGGACCTGCGCACCGAGTCCGGCTGTTACGCCTCGGCGCTGGACGCCGACACCGACGGCATCGAGGGCCTGACCTACGCGTGGACCCCGGACGAGCTGCTCTCTGTCCTGGGCTTCGAGGACGGTGTGTGGGCCGCGGGGCTGCTCGCCGTGAGCTCCGCGGGCACCTTCGAGGCGGGCACCTCGGTGCTGCAGCTGCCCGCGGATCCCGAGGACCCCGCGCGCTGGGACTCGGTGCGGTCGAGGCTGTTCGAGGCGCGGTCGGGTCGCCCGCAGCCGGGGCGTGACGACAAGGTCGTCACCGCCTGGAACGGTCTCGTGGTCACGGCCCTTGCCGAGGCGGGCGCCGGGCTCGGCCGCCCCGACTGGGTGGAGGCCGCGGCGCACTGCGCCCGGACGCTCCTCGACGAGCACCTGGTCGACGGTCGACTGCGCCGGGCCTCGCTCGGCGGTGTGGTCGGCGACGCGGCAGCGGTGCTCGATGATCACGGCGCGCTTGCGGTCGGGCTGCTCGCCCTGCACCAGGCGACCGGCGACCTCGAATGGCTCACCCGCGCAGAGGAACTCATCGACCTGGCGATCGCACACTTTGCCGATCCCGAGGAGCCGGGCAGCTGGTTCGACACCGCCGACGACGCCGAGGCCCTGATCACCCGGCCGCGCGACCCCTTCGACGGGGCGACTCCGTCGGGGGCGTCCACGATGGCGGAGGCGTTGCTGGCCGCCGCGGCGCTGGCCGGTCCCGAGCGTTCCGCCCGGTACGCGGCCGCGGCCGCCGACACCCTGGACCGCGGGGCGCTGTTGCTCGCGCGGGCGGCCAGGTCCGCGGGGCACTGGCTGGCCGTGGCCGAGGCCTCGGTGCGCGGACCGATACAGGTCGCGGTGTCGATGACCGGCGCGGGCGCCGACCTGCTGGACGCGGCCCGCCGCGAGGCGCCGGGTGGCGCGGTGGTGATCGGCGGTGCGCCGGACACGTCGCCGCTGCTCGTCGACCGCCCGCTGGTCGACGGCGAACCGGCCGCCTACGTGTGTCGAGTGTTCGTCTGCGACCGGCCGGTGACCGGCGCCGAGGAGTTGCGTGGACTACTGGCGGTCCCCGCGCCGTAGCCGACGCTGCTGACGGTGGCCTCGGCTCGGTCAGCCGCCGGTCGCCGCGCGAATCGTGGGCCACGACCTGCCGAGTTCGTCCCGCCAGTAGGGCCATGCGTGCAGCCCCACCGGGGCGGCACCCCTTGTGACGTGGGCGCCGGCCCCGCGCAAGGTCTGAGCGAGTTGATCGGTGCAGAGCGAGACGGCGAATTCCATCACGCCGCCGACCACGAGCGACTGTGCGAAGCCGGGGGCGTTCGGGTTCTCGTGCGGTCCAGGCAGACCGGAGCCGGAGGACAGGTACACGGGTTTGCCTGCCAGCCGCGGGGCTCCGAGAAACACGTCGTGCGAGCGCCACGCCTCGCTGCCCGGTGGCCCCCACATCTGGTCGGAGGTCCCGTTGCCGTTGATGACCACGAGATCGGTCAGTGCCTTGCCTGCCGGTCCCTCGGTGAGATAGCAGCCGCTGTATCCGACGGCGCCGTCGTAGACCTCGGGCGCCCGCTCGGCGAGCATCATCGCCGCGGTGGCACCCATCGAGATCCCGCCGATCGCGTTGCGGCCGTTGGTGCCGAACCGGGCGTCGATCAGCGGCGGCAGTTCCCGGGAAAGGAACGACTCCCATTGGGTACGACCGAATTTCGGGTGGTCCTGCACCCAGTCGGTGTACATGCTGCCGGTGCCGCCGATCGGGAAAACAACGTTGACGTCCTTGCCGGCGAAGAACGCCGCCGCATCGCCCCGGGCGGGGTCGAGCCAGTTGTTGTCGTCGACCTGTCCGGAGTTGCCGTCGAGCAGGTAATAGACGCCGTGGGGTCGGCTGCGGTCGGCGGCGGGGAGCACCTTCACCGGCACCTCGCGTCGCATCGCGGGGGAGGCGACCTGCAGCAACATCACCCCGCCGCTCAGCTCGGTGGCGCTGGTGACGGCGGGCGTGGCGTCCGCGGCCACCGGGACGTAGTCCGGGACCACGGTCTGCGCCGCGGCCCCCGGCGCGCCCAGGACCGCCGCCGCGATCGCCGCGAACATTGTCGATGCGCCTCGCATGCCGCCTCAGATCCCGAGCGAACGGGCGATCATCGGCCACGACGCGTGCAGGTCGTCCTGCCAGTAGCCCCACGAATGGGTTCCGGCGGGCCGGAAGTCGAAGACCACGTTGTCCATGCCGAGTTCGCGCGTGCGGTCGGCGAGCCTGTGGGTGCAGTAGTTGGTGGCGGACTCGATCACGCCGCCGACCACGATCTGACTGCCCAGGGTGAGCCAGTAGCCCTTCAGTCTCGGGTTGCCCAGCGTGTCGTGCGGGCCGGGCAACCCGCTGCCGTTGGAGACATAGATGGGGATGCGCGGCAGCCTGGCCGCGTTCACATAGGGGTCGCGGGCGGTCCACTCGGGATCGCCTGGCGGGCCCCACATGTTCTCCGCCTTCCCGCTGCCCGCCCCGACCACCATCGTCACGAACTGGCGCCCCGGCATCTCGCTTGACATCGCGCAGCCGCTGTAGGAGGCGACGCTGCGATAGAGCGTCGGAGCCTGGATGGCGAGGTCGAGCACGGCGGTGCCCGTCATGGACAGGCCCGCCAGCGAGTTCTCGCCGGTGGTGGCGAAGGCGGAATCGATCACCGGCGGGAGCTCCCGCGTCAGGAACGTGGTCCACATGTTCCTGCCGTTGTTGTCGTTGGTCTTCGCCAGACCGGGATCCGTGTTACGCCAGTCGGTGTAGTAGCTGAACGCGCCCTCCATCGGGGTCACCACGGTGACGTGCTTGTCCGCGAAGAACTGGGCGACGTCGGTCTGCCCCTGCCAGGACGCACCGTCCTCGCCGCCGCCCGCCCCGTTGAGCAGGTACAGCGTCGGCGCCGGGCGGTCCGAGTCCATCGGACGCAGCACCTGAAGCGGGATGTTCCGATCCATCGAGGGCGAATAGACCTCGATGTCGATGCGCCGGTCGGGGCCCTGTTGCTCGCTGACGATCGCGGCCCCGGTGGGCTGGGCGGCGGCGGTCGGCGCAGTGGTGACGGCGATCGCCGTGCACACCCCGAGGATCAGGGTCGTGGCAACTCCGCGTCGGCGCCGCGCGGGCATCTGGTCGCTGTGGCTGTCCATCTGGCTCCTCCTGATCACGCAGGGAAGGCGGCGGGGGTCGTGCCCGGCTCGGGCCCGCGTGGGGAGAACCCGCGCGGGCCCGAGGTCACACTCGATGTCGAACGAGGCTACTTACCGGCTCCCGGCGTGCCGCCGCTGAGCGCGATCAGCGCGTTGATCACCTTTTGGCCGTTGTCGTTCATGCTCGTCACGATGGGTCCGAGCACTTCACCGATCGATCCCATTTCTCTCCTCAAGGTAGGACGAGGGTCGTCACATCCGCCCTCGCGTGGTCGAAAGTGGTGTCGCAGTTGGTGTTACAACGAATTCGCGCGGTCGCGGAGACCGCCCCGTGTCCTAGGCGGGCGGCGTCCCTACGCTGCCCTCCATCGATCCCATGAAGACCTCGAACAACCCGTCAGCGGCCATCATCGACCCCAGCCCGGGGATGATCGCCCCGATGATGTCTCCCAAAGACCCCACGTGTGCCTCCTCAAGTCATACCTCGGATGCGGTGCGTGATCTCGCCAGTGATTCCGCGGGCTCATGCACCGTTCGGATCGTCACGACCGGTTGGTTCGTGACGTCAAAACGGTAACAACGAGTTAATGGTTGTGTTGTGAAATCGCAAAGTTTTGTGACCTTTGGTAACGGTCGGGTCGCGACGGTTCAGATGCAGACCTTGCGGGCTCGCTCCGCGAGGTCGCGGAGCGAGTCGCGCAGGAGGTCCCGGTAACGGTCCGTGTCGGGCATCATCGCGGCGTCCGTGCTGAAGGACACCGCGACCTCGTCGCCGCGGGAGGACACGATCAGGTGCCGAAGGCCCGAGCCGTCGAGGATCTCGAGGATGCCGAACGTCCGGACCAGCGGAGCCGAGCGCAGCAGCAGGTCGTCCCCTGCCCACGGGACGTTGCTGATCATGGTGTTGTAGCGCTCGACGGTGGGGCCGGAGTGGTTCATGAGGGCCTTGGCTCGGCCGGCGAGCCGCAGCAAGAGTGCCGGCGAGGACTCGATCCGCCGCGCCGCGCGTCGCACGTGTTCGTTGCGGCTGCGCTGCTTCTCCATGCGCACGGCGGCGCCGATCGCCCGCAGCCGGTCGAGCGGGTCGCCGATGTCGGTGTGCAGATCCACCGCCATCAACGCGAGGTGGGTCGCGCGGGGGCCCTCGGGGCCGTCCGCGACCCCCTTTCCGGTGCCGCGCAAGGACATCGGGACCATGGCGGCCAGCGAACTGTCCGGTGACTCGTCGTGCTCGGACAGGTAGGTGCGGAGCGCGCCCGAGATCGTCGCCAGCATCACGTCGTTGACCGTCGCGCCGTCGGCCGCCGCCTGTGCCGCCCTGATCTGGTCGCCGGGAAGGATCACCAGATCGAAGGTCAGCCCGGCTGAGATCGGTCGGTTGAAGCGGCAGGACGGGCGCGACCGCGTGGGTTCGACGATGGTCCCGTCGGCCACCTCCGCCCGGACGCGCTCGTCGGCGGCCCCGGCCGCCGCGAGTCCGCGGCGAAAGCGCCAGCACTGCACCGGGAGTGAGGCGATCGCGCGCGCCACCGCGGTCGTGGTCGACCAGTCGCGCGGCCGGATGGGGACGGGTGGGTGCGCGGTGTCCGGCCCGAACAGTCGTCGCCCGAGGTCGCGTGTGGCGATCCCGTCACCGGCGCTGTGATGAAACTTCAGCACGGCCGCCGTCATGCGGTCGGGGTCCCCTGGAGCCGTCCGGTCGCAGCGCAGGCTCCGTTCCCGCGTGGTGACGCCGGTGACGAAGTGCAACTCCCACGGGGGGCGCGCCAGGTCGATCGGGGCGTCTGCGATACGGGAGATCTGTCGCCGCAAGGGATCCCAGCCCGGGGCCTCGACCGGCGACACGTGGACGTGGTCGCGCAGGTTCATCCGGGGGTCGGGCGCCCAGTACGGCAGGTCGAGGTCGAGCGGCACCCGTCGAAGCCGGCGCGTGAACATCCCGGCGTGGCCGAGGCGCTCCCGCATCCAGGCGATTGCCTCGGGTTCGGTCAGTGGCGCTGCCTCGGCGGACGTGTCGAACAGGTACACGACGACGATGTTCGAGCGGTGACGTGACGACTCGCTGTACACGAACTCGGCATCCTGCGGCGCCAACTGCGTGACCCCGGCCCCCGACGCCCTCACCGCTCTCCCTCCCGTGCGCGCGGAGCGGCGGACCGGTGCAGGGCCCGCCGCGGTTCGTGTCCCAGGCTAAGCACATCGCGCCGTCCTGGGGCCACAATGCGCCAAAATCGGCCGGTGCCCGATCCGGCCCGGGGGCGCCGTCGGGCGTGCTCAGCCGAGGACGACGAGCCATACCGCGATGTAGTGGCACAGTGCCGCGATCACGGTGCCGGCGTGGAAGAACTCGTGGTGGCCGAAGGTGTCGGGCCAGGGGTTCGGCCACTTCGTGGCGTAGAGGATGGCGCCGACGCTGTAGAGCACCCCGCCGACCGCGAGCAGGATCAGCGGCAGCCAGCCGACCTCGTCGACGAGCTGTCCCGCGACCGGCACGATCGCCCATCCGAGGATCAGGTAGAGCGGGACGCCGACCCAGCGCGGCGCGGTGGGCCACAGCATCTTCAGCGCCACCCCGGCAAGTGCGCCTGCCCACACCACGGCCAGCAACGTCCGGCCGGTCGCGGGCGGCAGCGCGAGCAGCGCAAACGGCGTGTAGCTGCCGGCGATGAACAGGAAGATCATCGAGTGGTCGGCGCGCTTCATCCAGATCCGGCCGCGTGCGGTCGCCCAGTGCACCCGGTGGTACGTGGCACTCACGCCGAACACCCCGCACACGGTCACGGAGTAGATCGCGGTCGCGACGGCGGCCCTCCCGGATTCCTGGGCGGCGACGGCGACGAGCACGGCGCACGCGATCACCGCGACCACGAATGCCCACAGGTGGATCCAGCCCCGCATCCGCGGCTTCACCGGCGGCGCTGCGAGGTCGAGTTCGGACATTGCTGCTCCCGGACGGTCGTGAACCTACGGTTGCGTAGGTTCGGGTGTCGGTGGCCACTGTAGCGGCCACCGGAACTGCCGGAAACGGGGTGAGACGACGATTACAGCGGCGGCCGTCGGGGCCGCACCCGGGCCGCGTAATGTGGGCTCTCGTGGTGATGTCCAGGTGAAGGTCCCGAACCTGCTGTACAGCATCTACGAGCGACGCCTGCGCCGTCAGCTCGAGGGGCTCCAGCACCCGCGACACGTCGCGGTGATGTGCGATGGCAACCGTCGATGGGCCAGGGAGAACGGCTTCACCGACGTCAGCCACGGTCACCGGATGGGTGCGCTGAAGATCGCCGAGATGCTCGGCTGGTGCGATCAGGCCGGCATCGAGATGGCCACCATCTACCTGCTCTCCACCGAGAACCTGCGGCGCGAACCGGAGGAGCTCGACACCCTCCTCGAGATCATCACCGATGTGGTGGAGGAGATCTCGGGTCCCGGGCAGAACTGGAGCGTCAAGATAGTCGGCACCCTCGACCTGCTCCCGGAGGAGCAGGCGCGGCGTTTGCGGGAGGCCGCCGAGCGCACCGCGGGTCGCACGGGCACGCACGTCAACGTCGCCGTCGGCTACGGCGGTCGGCAGGAGATCGCCGACGCCGTGCAGTCGCTGCTGCGCGAGAAGCTCGACGAGGGGCTGTCCGGGGACGCGCTGGTCCGGGCGATGTCCGTGAAGGGCATCGACGGCCACCTCTACACCTCGGGGCAGCCTGATCCGGATCTGGTGATCCGCACCTCGGGGGAGCAGCGACTGTCAGGCTTCCTGCTGTGGCAGAGCGCGTACTCCGAGATCTGGTTCACCGAGGCGTACTGGCCGGAGTTCCGGCACGTCGACTTCCTGCGCGCGCTGCGTGACTACGCGGCCCGGCACCGCCGATTCGGCGCATAGGCGCTTCGCACCTGTGCGTGGTTGACGAGTCTCAGGACTCGTCAACCACGCACGGGCGGCGTAGCCGCCCTACAGCTTGCGGAGCCGCAGCCGGTTGATGGAGTGGTCGGCGTCCTTGCGTAGCACCAGCGTGGCGCGCGGGCGGGTCGGCAGGATGTTCTCGACCAGGTTCGGCCGGTTGATCGAGTTCCAGATGTCGTCCGCGGCCAGCGTGGCGTGCTCGTCGGACAGCCCGGAGTAGTGGTGGAAGTGCGACGTCGGGTCCGCGAACGACGTCTTGCGCAGCGCCAGGAATCGCTTGATGTACCAACGCTCGATGTCCTCGATCCGCGCGTCGACGTAGATGGAGAAGTCGAACAGGTCCGAGACCATCAGCCGCGGTCCGGTCTGCAGGACGTTGAGGCCCTCGATGATCAGGATGTCGGGCTGGCGCACCAGGTGGTATTGGCCGGGCAGGACGTCGTACGAGACGTGTGAGTACACCGGCGCCGCGACCTCTTCCGCGCCGGACTTGACCTCGGTGACGAAACGCAGCAGCTTGCGGCGGTCATAACTCTCGGGAAAACCCTTGCGGTGCATGAGGCCCCGGCGCGTCAGCTCGGCCGTCGAGTACAGGAAGCCGTCGGTGGTGACCAGATCGACGCGCGGGTGGTGATCCCAGCGCGCGAGCAGGGCCTGCAGCACGCGGGCGGTGGTGGACTTGCCCACCGCGACACTGCCCGCCACGCCGATCACGAAGGGCACCTGCCGATCCGGGTGCTTCTCGCCGAGGAACGTCGCGGTGGCGGCGAACAGGCGCTGCCGCGCGGCCACCTGGAGGTGGATGAGTCGGGAGAGCGGCAGGTAGACCTCGGCGACCTCGTCGAGGTCGATCTGCTCGCCGAGTCCGCGCAGGCCGAGGAGTTCTTCCTCGGTGAGCACGAGCGGTGTCGACTTACGCAGGGTTCGCCATTGCTTGCGGTCGAACTCGACGTAGGGGCTGCTCTCGCTCACTCGTGCCATGCGCGCACCTGGATCTCGCTCTGCATAGTCGGATTGTGCTCGACACCACTGTGCGCGGCGGCGGCGGGTCGGACAACTCGCCGATGGTTAGGGTGGACGACCATGGACCCCGTCGCACTCGTCCGCGAATACCTGCTGCTCGGACTCGGTTTCGACCGGCTGGAGGAGGGCTTCGTCGACGCCTTCACCGGCGACCAGGCGCTGCGCAGGCAGGTGGAGAATGCGCCGCCGCCCGATCCGCGCCTGCTCGCGCGCCGCGCCGCCGAATTGCGTGACGAGGTGGCCGGTTCCGGGTTGCCGGCCGAACGGGCCGCGTTCCTCGACGTGCACCTGCGCGCGCTCGAGTGCTCCGCGCGGAAGTTCGCAGGCGAGCAGATCGGCTTCGTCGACGAGGTGCAGGCCTACTTCGACGTGCGCATCGAGCCGGGCTCCGAGGACGAGTACCGGGCGGCGCACCGGGCGATGGACGAGGTGCTGGCGGGCGACACCGCACGCCCGCTCGCCGAGCGGCTGCAGGCGCACCGCGCCGCCGACGAGATCCCGCCGGAAAGGCTGCCGGAGTGCGTCGAGGCCTTCTCCAGCGCGCTGCGCGACCGGGTGCGGGCGGAGTACGCGCTGCCCGAGACCGAGCGGGTCGAGTACGAGGTGGTCGGGGACAAGCCCTGGTCCGGGTTCAACTACTACCTCGGTGACTACCGGTCGAAGGTGGCGATCAACTCCGACCTCAAGCAGCACATGGCGAACCTGCCGCACTTGATCGCCCACGAGTCGTATCCCGGCCACCACACCGAGCACTGCCGCAAGGAGGCTGGACTGGTCGGGGCGGGGCAGGCCGAGCAGACCCTGTTCCTGGTCAACACGCCGCAGTGCCTGATGGCGGAGGGTCTGGCGGACCACGCGCTCGGCTCGATCGTGGGGTGGAGTGGAGCCGGCGGAACTCCCATGGGCGCAGGCTGGGGGCCGTGGGCCCAGGAAATCTACGCGGACCTGGGGCTGCGCTTCGACGGCGAACGCGCGGAGCGACTGGCGAACGCGTCGGCCTCGCTGCTCGGGGTCCGGCAGGACGCGGCCCTGCTGCTGCACGACCGCGGCCGCAGCCAGGACGACGTCGCGGCGTTCCTGCAGCGGTGGACTCTGTCCACGCCGGAGCGGGCCAGGCAGACGCTGCGGTTCCTGTCCGACCCGCTGTGGCGCGCCTACATCAGCACCTACGTCGAGGGCTACCGGCTGCTCGGGAGCTGGCTCGACCGCGGCGCCGACGCGGCCGGCCGATCCGAGTTGTTCCGGCGGTTGCTGGACGAGCCGCTGATCCCGTCTGCTCTGCGCTGACAGCCATTGCCTAGACTGAGCGTGCCCCTGCCGTAGCTCCCGCTTGGAGATTCCTCGATGACCGCTGTGCCCAGCACCGACGTCAACAATGCCTCGCTCGCCGAACTCGATCCCGAGGTCGCGGCCGCGATGAACGGCGAGCTGGCCCGTCAGCGCGACACCCTCGAGATGATCGCGTCCGAGAACTTCGTGCCGCGCGCGGTGCTCCAGGCCCAGGGCAGCGTGCTGACCAACAAGTACGCCGAGGGCTACCCGGGCCGTCGCTACTACGGCGGCTGCGAGCACGTCGACGTGATCGAGGACCTGGCGCGCAACCGCGCCAAGGAGCTCTTCGGTGCCGAGTTCGCGAACGTCCAGCCGCACTCCGGCGCGCAGGCGAACGCCGCGGTGCTGATGGCGCTGATGAACCCGGGCGAGAAGCTGCTCGGCCTCGACCTGGCGCACGGCGGCCACCTGACGCACGGGATGAAGCTCAACTTCTCCGGCAAGCTCTACGACGTCGCGTCCTACGGGGTCAGCAAGGAAGACCACCGTATCGACATGGACGAGGTCCGCAAGATCGCGGTCGCCGAGAAGCCGAAGGTGATCGTCGCCGGCTGGTCCGCGTACCCGCGGCAGCAGGACTTCGCCGCGTTCCGGTCCATCGCGGACGAGGTCGGCGCCTACCTGTGGGTCGACATGGCGCACTTCGCCGGGCTCGTCGCCGCGGGCCTGCACCCGTCGCCCGTTCCCTACGCGGACGTCGTGTCCACCACCGTGCACAAGACCCTCGGCGGCCCCCGCTCCGGCCTGATCCTGGCCAAGCAGGAGTGGGCCAAGAAGATCAACTCCGCGGTGTTCCCCGGCCAGCAGGGCGGGCCGCTCATGCACGCCATCGCCGCGAAGGCCGTCTCGCTCAAGATCGCGGGCACCGAGGAGTTCAAGGACCGTCAGGCCCGCACCCTGTCCGGCGCCCGGATCCTGGCCGAGCGCCTCACCGGCGCCGACGTCGCGGACAAGGGCATCTCCGTGCTCACCGGCGGCACCGACGTGCACCTGGTCCTGGTGGACCTGCGCAACTCGGCGCTGGACGGCCAGCAGGGCGAGGATCTGCTGCACGAGGTCGGCATCACCGTCAACCGCAACGCGGTGCCCTTCGACCCGCGTCCGCCGATGGTCACCTCCGGCCTGCGCATCGGCACCGCCGCGCTGGCGACCCGCGGGTTCGGCGACGCGGAGTTCACCGAGGTCGCGGACATCATCGCGACCGCGCTGGCGCAGGGCTCGGACACCGATTTCGCCGCGCTGCGCGCCCGGGTCTCGAAGCTTGCCCTCGACCTGCCGCTGTACGAGGGCCTCGAGGACTGGGGCCTGCTCTCCAAGACGGTCTAGCCCCTGAGCTGGAGTTAACGACGCGTTCATCGGCGCCCTGCGTGTTGCGAGTGCAGCAGGGCGCCGATCGCAGTAGCGTCCCCGGTAACAGGCAGCGGACGAGTTGCCTGTCCGGGAGGTTCTGATCGTGGCTGAAATATTCAGTGCGAGGGGGCCGGCGCCCGGCCCTCGTGCGGATTGACGCACCAGGGACGGACCGGCCCAGCGAACTGAAGTTTGCGCGGGTGCCGCGCAGACGTAGGAGCCTCACGTGACCGCAACTCGCTCCGTATCTGCCCATTCCGGACATGCCGGGAACTCCCCGAGGTCCGCATCCACGAAGTCTCCCGAACGGTCAGTTCGCACCTACGTACTCGACACCTCGGTTCTGCTCTCGGATCCGTGGGCCGTCACGCGTTTCGCGGAGCACGAGGTGGTGCTGCCCCTCGTGGTCATCGGGGAGCTGGAGGGCAAACGCCACCACCACGAGCTGGGATGGTTTGCCCGCGAGGCGCTTCGGATGCTCGACGACCTGCGGATCGAGCACGGACGGCTGGATCAGCCGGTTCCGATCGGCTCCGACGACGGCACGCTCCAGGTGGAGCTCAATCACACGGACCCCTCGGTCCTCCCGATCGGATTCCGCACCGACTCAAACGATTCCAGGATTCTGGCCTGCGCTCTCAACCTCGCCGCCGAGGGCAAGGAAGTGGTCCTGGTCAGCAAGGACATCCCCCTGCGGGTCAAGGCGGGCGCGGTGGGTCTGCCCGCCGACGAGTACCACGCGCACGATGTGGTGCCGTCGGGATGGACGGGGATGGCCGAACTCGACGTCGCCTCTTCCCGGATCGACGAGATGTTCTCCGAGGGGGTCGTCGACCTCGATGAGGCACGAGAACTGCCCTGTCACACCGGAATCCGGCTGATGGGTGGCAGCTCCAGCGCGCTGGGCCGGGTGACCCCGGACAAGCGGGTGCAGCTGGTGCGCGGCGAACGGGAGGCCTTCGGCCTGCACGGCCGCTCGGCCGAACAGCGGATCGCCCTCGACCTGTTGCTCGACGAGAGCATCGGCATCATCTCGCTCGGCGGCAAGGCCGGTACCGGCAAGTCGGCACTCGCCCTGACCGCCGGGCTGGAGGCGGTGCTCGAGCGTCGCACCCATCGGAAGGTGGTCGTGTTCCGGCCGCTGTACGCGGTCGGCGGACAGGAGCTCGGCTACCTCCCCGGCAGCGAGAGCGAGAAGATGGGGCCGTGGGCGCAGGCGGTGTTCGACACCCTCGACGGCCTGGCGAGCCCCGAGGTGATGGACGAGGTGATCAACCGCGGGATGCTGGAAGTGTTGCCGCTCACCCACATTCGCGGCCGGTCGCTGCACGACTCGTTCGTGATCGTGGACGAGGCCCAGTCCCTCGAGCGCAATGTGCTGCTCACGGTGTTGTCCCGGCTGGGCACCGGGTCGCGGGTGGTGCTCACCCATGACGTCGCCCAGCGCGACAACCTGAGGGTCGGCAGGCACGACGGCGTCGCCGCGGTGATCGAGAAGCTCAAGGGGCACCCGCTCTTCGCCCACATCACGCTCACCCGCAGCGAGCGGTCGCCGATCGCGGCCCTGGTGACCGAGATGCTCGAGGAGTTCGGCCCGACCGCCTGACATGCGGGGTGGGGAGGCCCGGTCTCTCGGGCCTCCCCATTCTGCTACTGCTGCGGAGCCTGGTCCTGGGCAGGCGTCTGGGCCGTCTTGTCCGTGCCGCGGAGCTTGCGCCACTGGGTGGTGGCGACGTACTTGATGAGCAGGCCGTAGTTGCGGAGCTTTTCCATCATGGGTCCCTTCGGTACCGGATCGGTAAGTCGATCCGGTGAATTCTATGGGGCGACAGACACGCCGGATCGACACCCGTCAATGTCGGGATGAACACACCTCACCAGGGCTTTTCGAGGCACCTGTCAATGGCGCGTACCGCCGGGGCGTCCGTACCATCGGCGGGCGTGCACGGTGAGAGCGAAGTGATCGACGCGTATTCGGACTGGGTTCGCCCTGGCCTGCTGCAGGCGACCTTCATCCCGGTTCTCGGGGCGATGGCGTGGTGGGGCACAGACGATATTGCCGCCGAACTGGCTCGGTTCGGTCTGCCGCAGGGGCGGGCGGCGAGCTGCCGGTTCGCGGTTCCCGTCGGCGGCGCCGTCGCGGCCCGCACGGTCGATGCGCGACTGATCGATCTGGTGGACGTGCTGCCCGCGTTGCGGGCGATGGACCCGGACGGCGGCGCCGGGGGATCCGTCCGGTCGTGGTGCGCGGCCGCGCATCTCGCGAGCGGGGACCGGGCGGCGAGCGACGAGCTCGCCGCGCAGATGCCCGCCGCGGCCCACGCCCTGTTGAACGGGGACGAGTCGGCGATCCACACCGCGACCGCCCTGCTGAGCAGTTTCATCTCGGCGGCGCGGACCACCGAGGACCTGGCGACGGCGCACATTCGCGCCACGCTGCGGCCGTACCAGGTCCAGGGTGTCGCCTGGCTCTTGGCTCTCGAGGAGGTGGGCGGCGGCATCCTCGCCGACGAGATGGGGCTCGGCAAGACATTGCAGGCCATCTGCGTGCTCGCCACCCGAAACGAGCTGGGTCCCCACCTCGTGGTGTGCCCGACCTCGGTGGTCGGGAACTGGCGTCGCGAGCTCGCACGGTTCGCCCCCGACGTTCCGGTGATCGTCCATCACGGCGCGGGCAGGGCGCTGCCTGCGACGGTGGATCCCGGGACCGTGGTCCTGACCAGCTACGGACTGCTCCGCTCGGACGTCGACCGACTGTGCGAAGCGGCCTGGGACGTAGTCATATTCGACGAGGCCCAGCAGATCAAGAATCCCGATTCCCTCGCGGCCAAGGCGGCGGCACGGCTGTCCGCGCGGATTCGGGTCGCCATGACAGGTACCCCGGTCGAGAACCGGCTCGACGAGCTGTGGTCGATCTTCCGCGCGGCCAATCCGGCTCTGCTGGGCACCAGGGCGCGCTTCCGTCAGCGGTTCGTCGTTCCGATCGAGTCCCGACGATCGGCGACGGCCGCGGCCCGGCTCGGCGCCCTCATCGCGCCACACGTGCTGCGGCGCACCAAGGCCGAGGTGGCCACCGAGCTGCCGGACAAGCAGTACTCGACGGTCGCGTGCACGCTGTCCGAGGAGCAGACCCGGCTGTACCGCCAGGCGGTGGAGCGCGCGTTCGACGCGGGGCTCGGTAGCGGAATCGCCCGGCGCGGCAACGTGCTCGCTTTGCTGACCACCCTCAAGCAGGTCTGCAACCATCCCGAACAGCTCCTCGGCGACGGCGGCACGCTGCGCGGCAGGTCGGGCAAGTTCGATCGGACCACCGAGATGCTCTCGGAGATAGTCGAAGACGGCGACCGGGCCCTGGTGTTCACCCAGTACCGCACGATGGGGGAGTTGCTGTCGACGCACCTGACCGCCGAGCTCGGGGTCGGCGAGATCCCCTTCCTGCACGGTGGTCTGAGCGCGCGATCGCGCGATCGGATGGTCGAGGAATTCCAGGACGGCCCGGATGCGGCACCGGTCCTCGTTCTGAGTCTGCGCGCGGCGGGATTCGGACTGAACCTGACCCGAGCCAGCCATGTCCTGCACTACGACCGATGGTGGAATCCTGCGGTCGAGGACCAGGCCACGGACCGGGCGCATCGGATCGGCCAACGCCGAACCGTGAACGTGTACACCCTCGTCACCGGCGGCACCATCGAGGACCACATCGCCTCGATGCACGAATCGAAGCGTGCTCTGGCGGAATCGATTTCGGGGAACTCGGAGGTCGCGCTTGCCGAGCTGGCCGACGGCGAGCTGCGCTCGCTGCTCGACCTCGACACGGTGGGTGCTCGATGACGGCGGCGGAGTTCGGGGCGACGGCGTGGGGGCGGGCCTGGCTCCGCACGATCGAGTCGATGGCAGCCTCGGCGCCGAATGCGCAGCTGCCCCAGGCCCGGAGCCTCGCCAAGGGCGGCGCGGTGAGTGTGACGGGCATGTCGGCGGGCCGGGTGTGCGCGGAGGTGGCGGCGAGGCAGAAGTCCCACGCGGTCACCATCGAGGTGCCGCGCTGGGACGATGCCGCACTGGCACGGGTGCGCGAAATGCTCGGCGCGGCCGGGCACGGCGACGCCGGTGCATCCGGTGATCTCCCGGATGCACTGGTGGCGGAGCTGCAGGGCGCGGGCATCGCGGTGGCGGCGACACCGGCGGAGTGCGGGTCGACGTGTGCCTGTACGAGCCGCCGGACGCCGTGCCTGCACCACCTGGCGACCGTGTACGCCCTCGTCCAGCTGATCGACGAGGAACCGGCGCTGGCCGTCCGGCTACGGTCCGACGACTCGGTCGTGTTCGGCTCAGCGGGCCCCGGCTCGCTGGAGCAGTTGGACTGGATCGCCCTGTCCGAGGTGGACCCGGCGTCGTTCTACGGCTGACGGGACGCAGCTCGTCCGTTCGCTCAGCAGGCGTTCGCTTCTCACGCGTCCAGCGCGGCGGCCTCGCTGAGGTAGCCCGTGTCGCGTCCGCCGCGCCTGCCGGTCAGGGCCCTGGCGACGCCGACCGCGATGCCGCGGATGACATCGCGGACGCTGAAGTAGTCCCGCCACACCACGATCTTGCCGTCGCGCAGCTCGAACGTGCCGCACACCCAGAACTCGGCGTTGATCGGTCCCGCGCCGAGCAGGTCGGTGCGCTCGGTGAGGACCACGCCGTTCTCGCCCGCCGCGTGATGCACGATCACGTCGAACCGCAGGCCGGGGCGGGCGAGCTGCCGCAGCACCCGGGTCACCAGGGGGTAGCCGCGCAGGATCGGCAGCGAGACGTTGTGCCAGGCGATCTCGGGGTGCAGGTATGCAGCCGCGGTGTCGACATCGGCCCTGGCCAGGGCGGCCAGGAACGCGCGCACCACCCGGACATCGGCGGGTGTGTCGACGGAACTCGGTTCGATGGTTGCAGGGCTCATGTCGATCCGATCGCTCGTGTGGTCGGGGGTGACGGTATCCCGACCGTACCGGCCAGGTGCTTGACCGCGCGGGCCTCGCGGGACACCATGTGGTGTGCGCAAACTGGCGAGCGCGATCCTATCGACCGTCATCGCAACGGTGCTGGCGCTGCTGTGTGCGCCGCACGCTCTGGCTCAGGGGCCCTGGTTCGACGGGGCCGTCGGAGGGGCCACCCAGGTCATCAGCGTTCGCGGGTCGGGCGGCTCGAATGCCACCCTGGAGGCCTGGCAGCGCTCCCCACTCGGTTGGCACCGGATCTCCCCGAGCCTGCCCGCGCAGGTCGGGGCGGACGGGTTCACGGATGCGGCCGCGGACGGGGTCCCCGCGACCCCGGAGGGCGTGTTCAGCCTGGACGCGGCGTTCGGTACGGCCGGGAACCCCGGCGGCGGCCTGCCGTACCGGAAGGTGGGTCCGAACGACTGGTGGGACGGCGACCCGGACAGCGCGACCTACAACACGCATCAGGTCTGCGCGCCGGGGTCATGCGCCTTCGACGAGTCGGCCAGCGAGGAGCTGGAGATCCCCGCCTATCGCTACGCGGTGGTGATGGGCGTCAACAAGGAGCGGGTGCCCGGCGGCGGCGGCGCCTTCTTCCTGCACGTCTCCAACGGTGAGCCCACGTTGGGCTGCGTCGCGGTGAGCGAGGGCGCACTGGTCTGGCTGATCCGGTGGCTGCAGCCGGGTGCGGTCATCGCCATCGCGGACTGAGCAACGTTCGTCGACTGCCGGGAGGCCGGAGTGAACAGCGATCGATCCACCCCCTCGGCGGACGCGAAGTCGATCGCCGTGCGCAGCATCGAGTTGGTCGCCGCGGGCAGCCGCGAGGACTTCGACGCCATCATCCATCCGGATGCCGTCAACCACGAGACCAAGACCGAGCCGCCGCACACCCGGGTCCGCGGACCGGGATCCTGGCATGCGACCGCGCTGTGGCTGCGCCGGCCGTTCGCGGACCTGCACTTCGAGATCCGGAACGTGGTGGCGGACGGAGACCTCGTCGCCGTCGAGGTGACCATGAGCGGTCGCCACGTTGGGCTGTTCCTGAACTTCGACGATGCCGGCGCCGTCGCCGGGGCCTTCCCGCCGACGGGCCGGAGTTTCGCTGTCACCCAATCACATTGGGTTCGACTCGAGGACGGCCTGGTGATCGAACACTGGGCCAACCGCGACGATCTGGGCATGGCCGAGCAGCTCGGCTGGTTGCAGCCGAGCCCGGCCTACCTGGCGCGGATGCTGTGGGCCAAGCGGCGCGCGCGCAAGTCGCCGCCTGCCTGACCGCTACTCCTGGACCTTCGCCATCGCGAGGACGTCGAGACGGCGGTCGAGCTCCGCCTCGGTCAGCTTCTCGGGAACCAGCCCGCGGTCGATCACCGTCTGGCGGATCGTCTTGCGCTCCTTGAGCGCCTCCTTCGCGACGGCGGCGGCCTCCTCGTAGCCGATCGCGGAGTTCAGTGGCGTCACGATCGACGGCGACGACTCCGCGAGCGTCTTGAGGTGATCGGTATTGGCGACAAGGCCCGAGACGCACTTGTCCGCGAACAGTCGGGAGACGTTGGCGAGCAAGCGAAATGACTCGAGCAGGTTCCTGGCCATCATCGGGATGTACACGTTGAGCTCGAAGGCGCCTGCCGCGCCACCCCAGGCGACGGCCGCATCGTTGCCCACGACCTGCGCGGCGACCTGCGTGACCGCTTCCGGCAGAACGGGATTCACTTTGCCGGGCATGATCGACGAGCCGGGCTGCAGGTCGGGGAGCCGGATCTCGCCGAGTCCGGTCAGCGGGCCCGACCCCATCCAGCGGATGTCGTTCGCGATCTTGGTGAGCGAGACCGCGATCGTCCGCAGTGCGCCCGATGCCTCGACCAATCCGTCGCGGGCGGCCTGAGCCTCAAAGCTGTTGCGCGCCGGGGAGAGTGCGTCGATCCCGGTGGTCCGGACGAGTTCGGCGACCACCAAGGGCCCAAAGCCGTCGGGGGCGTTGAGTCCGGTGCCGACCGCGGTGCCACCGATCGGTAGCTCGCCGAGCCGGGGGAGGGCAGACATGATCCGCTCGATGCCTGCCTCGACCTGCCGGGCGTAGCCGCCGAATTCCTGTCCGAGGGTGACCGGCACGGCATCCATGAGGTGGGTCCGCCCGGACTTGACGACGGACTTCCACTCGGCGGCCTTGTCGAACAGCGCCAGCCGCAGATGGTCGAGCGCGGGGATCAGCGCCTTCACCGCGGACTCCGTCGCGGCGAGGTGGGTCGCCGTCGGGAAGGTGTCGTTCGAGGACTGCGACATGTTGACGTGATCGTTGGGGTGCACCTCGACGCCGTTCGCCTTCGCGATCGACGCGATGACCTCGTTGGCGTTCATGTTGGAGCTGGTGCCCGAACCCGTCTGGAACACATCGATCGGGAACTGGTCGTCGTGCCTGCCCTCGGCGATCTCCTCGGCGGCCGCGATGATCGCGTCGGCCTTGACGGCGTCGAGCAGGCCGAGGTCCTTGTTGACCTGCGCGCAGGCGGCCTTGAGCAGGCCCATCGCCCGGATCTGCGCGCGCTCGAGGCCGCGGCCGCTGATCGGGAAGTTCTCCACCGCGCGCTGGGTCTGGGCCCGCCACAGCGCGTCGATCGGGACTCTGACCTCGCCCATGGTGTCGTGCTCGATGCGGAACTGGGATTCGGCGTTCTCAGTCATACCTAGCAGCTTGCCACTCAAGCGGCTGCGCCGCCTGTGAGTCCTTTTGGCCCCTATACGGGCCAAAAGGACTCACAGGCGCGTAGCGCCTTACGGCATGGGGAACTGGGCGTCCGGGTCGCCGTCGAAGTCGACCGAGGAGTACTCGCGCAGCTTCGACAGGCGGTGGTAGGCGTCGATCATCCGGACGGTGCCGGACTTGCTGCGCATCACGATCGACTGGGTGTGCGCGCCGCCGCCGCTGTAGCGGACGCCGCGCAGCAGGTCACCGTCGGTGACGCCGGTCGCGGTGAAGAAGACGTTCTCGCCGGAGACCAGGTCCTCGGTGAGCAGCACCCGATCCAGGTCGTGGCCCGCGTCGATGGCCTTCTGGCGCTCGGCGTCGTCGGTCGGGGCGAGCCGGCCCTGCAGCGCGCCGCCCATGCAGCGCATGGCGGCGGCGGCGATGATGCCCTCGGGGGTGCCGCCGATGCCGATCAGCATGTCGGTGCCGGAGTCGGGGCGGGCCGCGGCGATGGCTCCTGCGACGTCGCCGTCGGAGATCAGCCGGATCCGGGCGCCGGTCGTGCGGACGTCGGCGATCAACTGGGCGTGCCGGGGCCGGTCCAGGATGCAGACGGTGACGTCGGAAACCGAGGACTTGCGGACCTTCGCGATGCGCTTGATGTTCTCCGCGACCGGGGCCGTGATGTCGATGACATCGGCGGCGTCGGGGCCGACGGCGATCTTCTCCATGTAGAACACGGCCGACGGGTCGAACATGGCGCCCCGCTCGGCGACCGCGAGGACGGAGATCGCGTTCGGCATGCCCTTGGACATCAGCGTGGTGCCGTCGACGGGGTCGACCGCGAAGTCGCAGTCCGGGCCGTCGCCGTTGCCGACCTCTTCGCCGTTGTAGAGCATGGGCGCCTCGTCCTTCTCGCCCTCGCCGATGACCACGACGCCGCGCATGGACACGCTGCTCACGAGCTGACGCATGGCGTCGACGGCGGCACCGTCACCGCCCTCCTTGTCGCCCTTGCCGACCCAGCGGCCCGCGGCCAGCGCGCCCGCCTCGGTGACGCGGACCAGCTCCATCGCCAGGTTGCGGTCCGGCGCCTCGCGGCGACTCGATGGGGTGCTGGCCGTCATGTGCGGTGCCTCCTAGTGGCAGGCGCATGCGGCGCCGCCATAGTTTCCGTCGGGGAAGTCAGGGTTCGACTCGAGCGTGATTGTCTCATCACCGGTGGCCCGCTGATGAGGCTGGGCTACGGCAGCCGCTCGAGCGACCATCCCGTGCTCAGATCGCGGAGCAGGTCGGGGGCGCGGTGCACCGCTCGCTGCTGATCGGCGAACTGACGGAACGGCTGGGTGAGCAGCGCGGCGGCCACTCCCGGTCGATCCTCGGCGAGGCGCCGATAGGCGACCGCGATGTCTCCGGCGATGTACGTCCAGCGCGGTCCGCGATCCGCCCAGTTGAAGTCGGGCAGCGGCGCCCGCAGCCGGTAGGTGGCGCCTGCGGCCTCGCCGGTGACCGATACCGGGGCGAACACCCCCGGGGCCTGTGAGCCGGGGACCGAGGGCTTCGCGGCGATGGTCGTCACATAGGTCAGGGCCCGCCCGACGCCGCCGCGTGCCGCCGACGTGGCATCCCACTGGTCGGCGACGACCTGGTTCTGTTCCCGGTCCGCCATCCGGACCATGGCATCGGCGTAGCCGGCCGGGGTGCCGGAGTAGATGCCCGCCCACGCGGCCCTCGCGTTGTCGTCGAGCAGGCCCGCCGCGTCGAGTTCGTCGACGGCGGCCGGGCCGCCCGTGAGGTACGCCTCGTGCATCGGGACCATGTCGAAGAAGATGTGCTTCTGCATGATCAGCAGGCGCTTCTGGTACCAGTCCAGATCCTGCGCCGTCACGGTCGGGCCGACGGTCGCGAGCACCCGGGCGTCCGGCGGCAGCAGCGCCGTCGCCGCCCCGGGCAACGCGCCGGTGGCCGCGGCCACCGCGCCGCCGATGCCGCGGACGGCGTCGACACCGAGCGCCGCGCGGCCCATGTCGAGGTCCCAGAAGCCGCCGGTGAAGGAGGCGCCCGCCATCCCCGCCATCCCGGCCCAGTACAGCTCGGTGCGGGCGCGCTGGTACCGGCCGTAGTTCTCGTACACCCGGTCCACCAGCGTGGCGTTGGCGGCGAGGCCGGTGTTCGGGTCCCAGGTGGCCAGGTCGATGCCCGCCGCCCTTGCGCCGCGGGCGAGCCAGTACTGGTGCAGCAGTGCGGAATAGCGGCCGGCAGGCACGCCTGCCGCCCGAGCGGCGTCGAGCGAGTCGCCGAGGACGGCGGGGTCGGTCGGCAGCAGGGGGTCGAGGCCGCCCGCCTGCTCGGCCTTCGCGTTGGCAGGCGTGATGTCGAGCAGTGCGGCGTAGCCGGCGGGCTGGGCGACTGCCGCTGCAGGCGCGGCCGTGGCCACCGCGGCGAGGCCGAGCGCGAGGAGCACCCCGCGGATCGCGGCGGTACGAAGGGCAGGCAGGCGGATGAAGATCCTCGAACGCATGCCGGACATCTAACAACATATATTTGATTTCCGGCGGTGATTGCGCCCGCCGGTGGGAACCGCCGGACCTCGGCGGATGCGCGGCTGGGATACTAGCTGCGTGGCCGAGAAGAAACCCCGGATTCTGCAGAACAACAAAGACATGATGTGGTCGATCATCCCGCTGGTCCTGTTGTGCCTGATCGTCGCCGGGGTCGCGAGTCGCTGCTCGTTCAGCCCGGGCGGTCCCACCTCCGGGCCGGTGCCGCAGTTCGACGTCGACGCGTCGCTCAAGTACGACGCGGGTGTGCTCGGGTTCCCGGTTCGCGACCCCGCCGTGCCCGAGGACTGGCAGCCCAACTCCGGCAGCCGCGGAGTGGTGGGCGGTGACAGTGGCGGCGACGTCACCACCGTCGGCTACATCACCTCGAAGGGTCGCTACCTGCAGCTGAGCCAGAGCGCGGCGACCGAGGAGGCGCTGGTGCCCTGGGTCGCGGGCGACCTGCGCAGCCCGACGGGTGTCGCCCCGGTCGCGGGTGATCGGTGGGTGGAGTACGCCGAGGAGGGCAGCGAGCCGATCTGGGTGACCGATCTCGGCGACGTCCGGGTCCTGATCAAGGGCAGCGGCACGACCGAGGAGTTCACCGAGCTCGCCACGGCCGTCGACGCGGCCCAGCCGCTGACGCCCTGATCCGGTCCCTCAGCCCGGTCCGCTAGACGGCCGAACCGTCGAGCGCGCAGAAGCTGTGGCAGACCCGGTCGCGGACGATCACGTCCGGGCACTCCGGGTCGAACCACCGGTCGATGTACGCCCAGTGCACGGGGTGCGCGAGGTAGGGGCCCATCAGTCCCTGCAGGTCCGTGAACTCCTGTTCCCACACGTGCGTCCACGGCGACGCGCCCTCCGCCCGCGACACCCGGCTGAGCTGCCAGGACCGGATCGCGGGGACGTGGCGGGGCATCCGGAGCAGCTCGTCCTCGAATTGCTCCACCACGGTGTCCGCCGCGCCGGGATCCACCCGTAGCAGCAGCGTCCGGTAGACCCCGCCCTCGGCCCCGACCCCGAGCCGTCCGCGTGGCTCGCCGCGGTACTCGACGCCGTCGACGCGGTCGACGACCGCGGGATCGAGGAGCGCATCGACGGCAGGTTCGGCCGCGCGCCATCGATCCTCGGCATCGAACTGGAGATGTGCGAGCAGGTCACCGCCGTTGCGGACACCGGGCAGCGTCGGCTGGATCAGCGCGCGGTGCGCGCCCGACTCGATCGCGGTGCGGCGCAGGTCGTCGGCCAGCCGGGCTCGGACGCCGTCATCGACGTCGGGGCGCTGGTGAATGAGCTTGGTGATCTTAAACATCGGTCAACCCGTCCACGTCCTGTGAGGCGGAGGCCATCGTGCGGGTGCGCTCGAGCACCAGCTCGTCCATCCGTGTCCACCATTGACCGAGGCTGGGGTCCGGGCGTCCCTGCCACGTCATCCGCCACCAGCCCTCCGCGCCGTCGAGCGTCCAGGTGACGGTGATCGTGTTCGACTCGTCGTCGAACCAGACCGGCGGACTCACCAGCACGTGCTCGAGAGTCATCCCCCGTCCGCGGGCTCCGGGGGCGTACTCGGCCAGGTACGCGTCGACGAATTCTCGTGCGCGCCCTGGCCTGGTGACGACCCGGTCGATGACGTACACCTTTTCGCCTGCCATGCGCCGAGGCTAGGGAGTCGCCGGTGACAGGGGCAGCGGGCGATCCCGCTCATCGGGAGTCCGCTCAGCGGACGACCGGTACGAGGACCGGGTTGTCGGGGAACAGTGCCCACACTCTTCGCGCAATTCGACAGGTTTCGCGCATCGACGCCGCAGACTGTGAGAGGTATCCGGAAGTGTCAATTTCTCGGAGGCGACATGGACCTGATCTTCACCAACGGAATCGTTGTCACGATGGATGAGTCTCTGCCCGTTGCGGAAGCGCTCGCGGTGCGCGATGGGCGGATCGCCGCGGTGGGGGCGGCGGAGGAGATCCTCGCGCTGCGGACCGCCGACACGGAGGTCGTCGATCTCGGCGGACGGGCCCTGCTTCCCGGTTTCGTGGAGGCACACGGCCACCCCTCCATGGACATGACCCGTTACGCGGACACCGTCGTCGACATCCGTCCCGTCATCGTTCCGGACGCGGACGCGGTGATCGCCCTCATGCGGGACACCCTGGCGAGCGCGCCCGCGACCGTGCCGCTCATCTTCAGCGGGCTCGATCCGTTGCTCCAATCGGGGTTCCCCGAACCGACCAGGCCCTGGCTCGACGAACTCGCCGGGGAGCGGCCGGTTCTGGTGATGCACAACTCGGGTCACCTCGCCTGGGCGAACACGGCGGCGCTGAGGCTGTCGGGTCTGCCTGCGGACGCACCGGATCCGACCGGCGCGCATTTCGAGCGTGACGCCGACGGGAAACTGACAGGCAAGGCGTACGAGGTCCCGGCGATCTTCGCCCTCGCGGGCCCCATGCAGAGCCGGGACGTCGACCCGGCGGCCCTGTGGCGTGCCGAGTTGCAGGGGCTGGCCGCGCGTGGCATCACCACGATCGCGGACCTCGCGTTCTCGCCGCACCAACTGCCGCTGATGCGCACCCACTACGCGGGCGATCACCCCCTCGTCCGGTTGCGGACGTACGAGATGTCCACCGCCGAAATGCGTTCCGAGTCGTCACCTGACGACGGTGACGACGCGTTCCGGCAGATCGGCATCAAGCTGTGGGTCGACGGGTCGCCATGGGTGGGCAACATCGACACCTCGTTCCCGTACCTCAACACCGACGCGACGCTCAACGTGATCGGCCTCGGGCACGACCACCGAGGCCAGGCGAACTACACGGGCGAACAGCTCGCGGCGATCGTCGGCGCGTACTTCCCGCTGGGGTGGCAGATGGCCTGCCACGTCCTCGGCGACCGCGGCGTGGACACGATCCTGGACGTGTACGAGGCCGCGCTGACCGAGCATCCCCGAGCCGATCACCGGTTGCGCTTGGAACACTGCGGGGCGATGACCGCGGCCCAGTTTCGGCGGGCCGCCCGGCTGGGCGTGACCTGCAGCCTGCTCATCGACCACCTCTACTACTGGGGCGATGTGCTCGTCGACGGGCTGTTCGGCGAGGAGGTCGGCTCGCACTGGATGCGCGCGCGCTCAGCCCTCGACGCGGGCATCAGGATCTCCCTGCACAACGATTCGCCGGTCACACCGGTCGAGCCGCTGCGCAACATCTCCGTCGCGGTCACCAGGACCAGCCGCACCGGACGGGTCCTCGCGCCGGAGGAGCGCATCACCGTCGAGGAGGCACTGCGCGCCCAGACGATCTGGCCCGCGCACCAACTCTTCGCCGACGAGATCATCGGGACGCTGGCCGCCGGCAAATACGCCGACCTGGTCGTGCTGTCCGCCGACCCCCGCGCCGTGGATCCCGCCGCGATAGCCGATCTCACGGTGGAGGCGACCTACCTGGCCGGCCGCGCGACCTACTCGGCGAGCAGCTGAGACCGGCTCCGCGCTACCGCGGGTCGCCTTCGTCGTCGGCGTGCGAGAGCGCCTTCTCGACCCGTGCCCGCGCCCCCGCGAGGTGCTCCTCGCAGCGCTTGGCCAGCGCCTCGCCGCGCTCCCACAGCGCGAGGGAGTGGTCGAGGTCGAGGCCGCCCTGCTCGAGCATTTTGACCACGTCGGCCAGCTCGTCGCGCGCGGCCTCGTAGCCGAGCTCCGATACCGGTTGGCTCACTGTGCTTCTCCTGACTTGTCCTTGCCCATGACGGCGGCGATGACCGCGCCGTCGGCGACCCGCACCCGCAACTGGGTGCCGGGCGGGGCGTCTTCCACCGAGCGCAGCACCTCCGGATCCGACCCGGGCACCACCTTCTGCACCACCGAGTACCCGCGGGCGAGCGTCGCCGCAGGCCCGAGGGTGGTCAGCCGGGCCACGAGGTGCTCGACGACGGTGGCCTGACCGGCGACCAGTCGGTTGACGTCGCGCCTGCCGGCCTCGCGCAGCCGCGCGATCTCCTCGGCCCGCCGCTCGACGGCGGCGAGCGGGTCGGCGAGCACCGGCCTGCTGCGAAGATCGGCCAACGACCGCGCCTCGCGTGCCACCCAGTTCCGCAGTGCGGCCGCGCCGCGAGCCCGGAACTCGGCGACCAGGGCCTGTTCGGCGAGTGCGTCGGGGACCACCCGCTTGGCGGCGTCGGTCGGCGTCGCGGCGCGCACGTCCGCGACGTGATCGCACAGCGGGTTGTCCGGTTCGTGGCCGATCGCGCTGACCACCGGGGTGGTGCACGCGGCGATCGCGCGGCACAGGGTCTCGTCGGAGAACGGCAGCAGGTCCTCGACGCTGCCGCCGCCGCGCGCCAGGACGATCACCTCCACCGCCGGGTTCGAGTCCAGCTCGGCCAGCGCCGCGACGATCTGCGCGGTTGCCGTCGGACCCTGCACCGCGGTGTTGCGGATCTCGAACTGGACGGCGGGCCAACGTTTTCCGGCGACGCTGAGCACGTCACGCTCGGCGGCACTGGCCCGGCCGGTGATCAGGCCGACGGTGTGCGGGAGGAACGGCAGCGGCCGCTTGAGCCGCGGATCGAACAGGCCCTCAGCCGCGAGCAGCGCGCGCAGCCGCTCGATCCGGGCGAGCAGTTCGCCGATCCCGACGGCCCGGATCTCGGTGACGCGCAGGGACACGGTGCCGCGGCCCGTGTAGAAGGACAGCTTGCCGAACATCACGACCCGGCTGCCCTCGGTCAGCGGGACCGGGGAGTCGCGGATCAGCGCGGGGGAGCAGGTCACCGACAGCGACATGTCCACGGAGGCGTCACGCAGCACCAGGAACGCGGTGCGGGTGCCGGGACGGATGTTGATCTGGGTGATCTGGCCCTCGACCCAGATGCTGCCGAGGCGATCGATCCACTGCGAGACCTTGGTCGCGACGGATCGGACCGGCCACGGGTGCTCGGGCGAGTTCGAGGTCGGCGCGCCCGTCTGGCTCGGCTGGACGGAGCTCACTTGGCCTTGGCGCTGGTGATCCGGTTACCGAGCATTGTCTGGAACGGGGCGCGGGCGCGGGCGGCGTTCTCGTAGGCCAGCAGGGCATCGAGCTCCTCGACCGACAACGTCCGCAGCCGCGCCCGGAGCTGGGCGAGCGTGAGGTTGTCGTAGTCCAGGTACTCGGCGATCTCGGGCCGCGCTGCCGCCGGCTTTGCCTTCGTCGACGCGGGCGTGCCGTTGGCGGACTTGTTCGCGGCCGCCATTTCGGGTGCGCCCGTCGCGGGCGCCGCCGCAGGCGCGTCAGGCTCGGACTCCGGCTGCATCGAGTACAGCGCGAACCGGCCCTGGTTCGCGGGCTTGGCCGCCGCGCCGTCGCCGCTTGACGGCGCGGGCGCGGCGTCCTCGTCGAAGACCGCCCACTCCGGCTGCTCCTCGTCCTGGTGGAAGAGCATCGAGAACGCCTGATCGCCCTTGATCGCCAGCGCAGTCATCGACTGCTGGACGCGCATGGTCGTCTGCAGCATGTGGCTGATGGTGGTCATGGGGAGCGCGACCGCGGTGTTCGGCAGCTTCTGCACCTCTTCGACAACCGTGACGGCGATCCCGGCAGCGACCCGCGCAGCGAAAGGGGGACGAATCATGGCCCTAAGACTGCCTGACGAATGCCCCTTTTGGTAGCTGGGCGCGCGGTGTGCCTGATCGGGCACCCCGTCATGGCTGCCCGTACCCTGGTGTCATGTCTTCCGCTGTCCCCCTGAACCTGGGCATCGCCCGTTCCAGCGCCCCTGCTCCGGGCGGCTCCGGCAAGCGCGTCCTGCTCGCCGAACCACGTGGATACTGTGCGGGTGTCGACCGTGCGGTCGAGACGGTCGAGCGGGCCCTCGAGAAGCACGGCGCGCCGATCTACGTGCGCAAGGAGATCGTGCACAACCGGCACGTGGTCGAGACGCTGTCTGACCGCGGCGTCGTCTTCGTCGACGAGACCGACGAGGTGCCGGAGGGCTCGCTGTTGGTGTTCTCCGCCCACGGGGTGTCGCCCGCCGTGCACGAGTCGGCGGCCGAGCGCAACCTCAAGACCATCGACGCGACCTGCCCGCTGGTGACGAAGGTGCACCAGGAGGCCAAGCGGTTCGCGCGGGACGACTACGACATCCTGCTGATCGGACACGAGGGCCACGAGGAAGTCGAGGGCACCGCGGGCGAGGCCCCTGACCACGTCCAGTTGGTGGACGGACCCGAGTCGGTCGACGCCGTCACCGTGCGCGACGAGTCGAAGGTGATCTGGCTGTCGCAGACCACGCTCAGCGTGGACGAGACGATGGCGACGGTGGCCCGGCTCCGCGAGAAGTTCCCGCTGCTGCAGGACCCGCCGAGCGACGACATCTGCTACGCCACCCAGAACCGGCAGGTCGCGGTGAAGGCGATGGCCCCGGAGTGCGATCTGGTGATCGTTGTCGGGTCGCGGAACTCGTCGAACTCGGTGCGGCTGGTCGAGGTGGCCCTCGGCGCAGGCGCGCGGGCGAGCTACCTGGTCGACTACGCGCGCGAGATCGACACCGCGTGGCTCGACGGTGTCACCACCGTCGGTCTCACCTCGGGTGCCTCGGTACCGGAGATCCTGGTCAGCGGCGTGATCGAGCTGCTCGCCGAGCACGGATTCCACGATGTGCAGCCGGTGACCACCGCGAACGAGACCCTCGTCTTCTCGCTACCGCGCGAGCTGCGCAAGCCGAGCAACACCGGTTCGCCGAGCAACACCGGTTCCTAGCACGGGCGGTGACGCCCCGGTCCCGGCCCATACGGAGCCGGTCCGCGGGCGTCAGTACCTGCCGCGCGGCTGATCGTGAGCCGAGTCTTCCCGGTCCCGGTATCGGACCTGCGGGATCGGGTGCACGGGGGTGTACGGGTCGGCGGCGCCGCGCGGGGGCTGCACCCGGGCGGTCGCGGCAGTCGGCGTGCGTTCCGGCCTACGGCCGTTCCCCGGCGCGGGCGGTGGGGGGACCGGACGACGCTGGACCTGGGTCGGCGCCGGGTCCCGGTACACCGCGCGTCCGGGCTGGGTCTGCGGAGCCCCGTGCGGGCGCGGCGCCGATGCGGTGCGCTGGGCCGCCGTGCGCGGCTGGTCGGTCCGTCGTGCCGCCTGTTGCGGCCGGGTCGCGGGACGATCGGTGCCGCGGGCGGCACCTGCCTCCGCGGACCTGCTCTTCGTGCGGGCAGGGGTGCGGACCGCCTGCTGGCCGAGGTAGAGCCGGACCCCGCCGATGATGAGCACGGCGAGGGTGGTGGTCAACATCAGCGGAAAGCGGTTGACCAGCGGGATCGCCACGTTGAACATCAGATCCTTGAGTCCGCCCTTGGATCCGGTGGTCAGGAACTGGTAGGCCAGCGGCACGGCCGCGAACAGGATCAGCGGCGGCTGGACCATCGCGGCGAACAGGCCGCGGCTGCGGACCGCGAGGACCGCGCCGACACAGCCGAGGAAGTAGAAGACGGAGAACGCGGACGTCAGTTCGTTGCCACGGACCGCGTCAATGGCGAATCCAACGAAGGTCGTCGCCACCGCGATGAGAACGGCGGCCGCTGCGGGCACGCCGGGCACAGTGGGGAGAACAGACCGCATCTCGAGCGGCACCCCAGAGCGAGCACGTTGGGTTGCAGACACCCTTAGACACTAGCCGTTCACGATCCGATCGCCTCGTTGGCGCGACCGTTAGTGGGCAAGTTCTCGCCGAGGCCGACGGCCCTCGGCCACGAGTCGATCCGCCCGATCTCGGCGACCTCCCCGTCCCCGACCTCCAGTTCGTGGAGCTTGCGGGCGGTCACGATGACCCGCGACTCCATGGAGGCCGCCGTCAGATTGAACGAGTCGACGGCCTTGCCCAGTTGGGATCCGAGCCGGTCCAGGTGGCTGCCGACCACCCCGATCCGCGTGTACAGCTCGCGGCCGAGGCGGTGGATGGTCGCGGCCTCACGGGAGAGCGTCTCCTGCCGCCAGGTGTGCGCGATGGTGCGCAGCAGTGCGACGAGGGTGGTCGGGGTGGCCAGGATCACGTTCTTCGCAAATGCGTGCTCGAGCAGCTCGGCGTCGGCGGTGAGCGCGGCGTCGAGGAACGGGTCGCCAGGGACGAACAGCACCACGAACTCCGGGCTCGGATCGAACGAGGCCCAGTAGGCCTTGGCGGAGAGCTGGTCGACGTGTGTGCGCAGCTGTCGGGCGTGCCGGGTGAGGTGGCCGTCCCTGAGACGGGGATCCTCTTCCTGCGCGGCGTCCAGGTACGCGGCGAGGGGAACCTTGGCGTCGACCACGATCTGCTTGCCGCCTGCCAGCCGGACCAGCAGGTCCGGCCGCACACCCTCGCCACTGACCTGGGTGTCGAAGTCGCAGTGCTTGACCATGCCCGCCAGTTCGACCACCCGCTCGAGCTGGATCTCACCCCACCGGCCACGGATCTGCGGGGCGCGCAGCGCGGTGACGAGCTGGCCGGTCTGGGTGGTGAGCAGCTGGGAGGCGCGATGCATGCCCGCGACCTGCTCGGACAGCCCGGCGTACGCGTGCACCCGGCTGCGTTCGACCTGCTGGACCTGGTTTGCGAGGGCGTCGACCGCGTCGTGCAGCGGGCCGACCAGGTGGGAGACCTGTTCGCCGACCGCGCCCGACGTGCGGCGGGCCGAGTCCTCGTTCACCGCGGCGAGGGACTGTCGCAGCGTCTTCTCGTTCTCGCGCAGCGCCGCGAGCTGGGCCTGGGCCCGTGCCGCGTGCTGGCCGGACCGGGAGGAGTGCCAGAGCCAGCCGACGGCGATGCCGAGGCCGAGCGCGACGAGCAGTCCGAAGGCGGTGACGGGGTCCATGGGGCAGATGGTGCACGAGGGCACCGACAAGCTCCGGCGGGAGTGACCTCGGGCGCCCCTCGTGCCCGTGCCCGGCGCGCGTCACCGATCGTGTCGGCGCCGTGATCTACGGTCGGCGCATGCGAATCCTGCACACCTCCGATTGGCACATCGGGCGCACCTTCCACGGCGTGGACCTGCTCGCCGATCAGGCGAGCGCGCTCGAGGCCATCGCCGCCCTTGTCGCGGAGAACGAGGTGGACGTGGTCGTCGTCCCCGGCGACGTGTACGACCGCGCGATCCCCAGTGCGGACGCTGTGACGGTGTGCAACAAGGGTTTCGAGGCGATCCGTGCCGCGGGGGCGGTGATCGTCGCGACCTCCGGCAATCACGACTCCCCGGCGCGGCTCGGTGCGGGCTCGGCGTTCTCGGCCGCGGGCGGACTGCACCTGATGACGCGGGTCTCCGAGGTGGACCGCCCGGTGCTGCTCGAGGACGAGCACGGCGAGGTCGCCTTCTACGGCCTGCCGTACCTCGAGCCCGAGACCACGAGGGCGGAGCTCGGCGTGCCGACCGCGCGCTCGCACGCCGAGATCCTGGACGCGGCGATGGCGCGCGTCCGTGCGGATCTCGGGGGCCGCGCCGTCGACGGCAGCCGGCCGCGCGCGGTCCTGCTCGCGCACGCCTTCGTCGTCGGGGCCGAGGCGACCGGCTCGGAACGATCCATCTCGGTCGGCGGGGTCGAGACGGTCTCGGCCTCCGCGTTCGACGGCGTCGACTATGTGGCGCTCGGGCACCTGCACTCGCCGCAGACCCTGACCGATCGGGTGCGCTATTCCGGGTCGCCGCTGCCGTACTCGTTCGGCGAGCGGACCCACCGCAAGGCGGTGTGGATAGCCGATCTGGACGCCACGGGCCTCGCGGACGTGCGCCGCGTCGACCTGCCGGTTGTGCGCGGGCTGAGCCAGCTGACCGGCACCGTGGACGAGCTGCTCGACGACGAGCGGTTCACCGCGGACGAGGACAACTACGTCTCGGCGATCCTCACCGATCCGGTCCGGCCACAGGACCCGATGCGCACCCTGCAGACCCGGTTCCCGCACATGGTGCACCTCGAATGGCAGCGACCCGAGGGCAGCGCGGACCTGCACTACGGGGAGCGCGTTCGCGGGCGCAGCGACCTGCAGATCGCCACCAGCTTCCTCACCGACATGCGCGGCGAGCCGACGGTGAGCGAACTGCGCCTGGTCGAGCGTGCGCTGAGCGCCGCGGTCCGCGAGAACGAGCTCGGCGAACCGGCGGCCATGGAAGAGATCGCGTGAGGCTGCACAGTCTGGAGGTCTCGGCGTTCGGGCCGTTCGGCGACACCGCGACGGTGGACTTCGACGCCCTCGGCTCGGACGGTCTGTTCCTGCTGCACGGCCAGACCGGCGCGGGCAAGACCACCATCCTCGACGCGGTGGCCTTCGCGCTGTACGGCACGGTCCCGGGTGCCCGGCAGCAGGGCAAGCGACTGCTCTCCGATCACGCCGCCGCGGGTTCGGTGCCGAAGGTGGTGCTGGAGGCGACGATCGGCGGCCGCAGGCTCCGCCTGACCCGTAGCCCCGAATACGAACGGGCCAAACTTCGTGGCACCGGCACCACCAGGGAGAACGCGAAGGCGACGCTCACCTGGCTGGACGGTCACGGTCAGAACCTGACCCGTCTCGACGAGATCGGCGAGGAGATCGGCCGGCTGCTCGGCATGAGCGCCGACCAGTTCTTCCAGGTGGTGCTGCTCCCGCAGGGGGAGTTCGCGCGATTCCTGCGCGCGGACACCGACGAGCGGGGCGACCTGCTGGAGCGGCTGTTCGACACCACTCGGTTCGGCACGGTCGAGGACTGGTTCGCCGAGCGCAGGCGCGAGAGCGCGGCGACGCTGGAATCCGGACGCAAGTCCGTTGACCTGATGCTCGCGCGTGTCTCCACGGCGGCGGGCATCGAGGCGGGCGCCGACGCCGATCCACTGACGTGGGCGCACAAGTTGCGGGCCGACGCGGAGGAGGCCAGGGACACCGCCACCGCGGAACTCGTCGCGGCAAGGGCGACCGCGGCGCGGGCCACCGCCACGCTCGCCGAGGTGACCCGGATCCGGGGTCTGCAGCAGCGCGCCGCCAAGGCCGCGGCGGAGCTGCGCACCCACGCCGAGGGCGCGGACGAGCGGGCGGCGCAGACCGAGGAACTCGCCAGGGCGGTGCGGGCCGCACCGATCGCCGGGATCCGCATGGACGCCACCGCGGCGGCGGAAACCGCTGCGCGGGAACTGAAGCTGATGGACACCCTGGCCGGAGGTGTCGGCGCGGTCGCCGAGGGCAGGGCGCTGCTGGAGCGGCTGTCCTGGCCCGAGGCCGCCGAGGACCGTGGCGTCATCGACTCGACGGTCCGCGGCTGGACCGATGAGGTCGCGCGGCTCGACGACCTCATCGCCGAATCGCTGGTCGCCGACGCCCTGCAGGAGACCGCGGACCGGCACGGCGAGCTGCGCCGCGAGCTCGCCTCCGCCGCAGCGGAACTCGAGCTCCGTCGGACCGCGCTGCCCGAACAGCTGCGCGCAGCCGAGGACGATCTCGCCGCGGCGCGGCAGGCGGTCGCGGCGTTGCCCGCCCTCGACGAGGCGCGGGTCAGGGCGGCCGACGTGCAGGGCGCCGCCGTCGCCCTCGCGGAACAGCGACAGCTCCGTGCGGACGCCGCGGACCAGCTGTCGGCGGCGCGTGGCCGGCACCAGGATGCGCGCGGCGAGCTGCTCGACCTTCGCGAACGCCGACTCGCCGGAATGGCGGCCGAGCTCGCGGCCGGACTCTCCGACGGTCAGCCGTGTGTGGTGTGCGGTTCGGCGGAGCACCCGAACCCGGCCGAGCCGTCGGAGACGATCGTGACCAGGTCCGACGAGGACGCCGCCCGAGTGGCGGAGCATCGGTTGGCCCAGGAGGTCGATATCGCGGCCGATCGCCTCGCGAAGATCGATCAGGCCATCGAGGTCCTGCTCGAGCGGGGCGGCGACCGCGACCGGGATCAGGTCGGGGCAGAGCTGTCGGCGGCCACCCAGGCGCACGCGGCCGCGCACGCGTCGGCGGCGGGTGAGCGGGCGCTCTTCGATCGCCTGTCCGGGCTGCGTGCCGAACAGGAAGGCCTGCAGGAACGCTCACGCGTAGCCGGCGCCGAGCTCGCGACCCTCGACGAGCGGATCGCGGGGGCGGTGCAACAGCTGGAGACCATCAGGAAGCGGATCGCGGAGGCCTCGGGCGTGGACGAGAGCCCCAAGGCGCGCCGCGACCGGCTCGACGCGCTCGCGGCGGCGGTGTCGCGACTGCGAGACCTGCGCGCCCAGGTCACCGCCGCGCAGGAGAGCGCGGAGGCGTTGTCCGCGAAGGCCGTCCGGGCGGCGACCGAGGCCGGGTTCGAGTCGGTGGACGAGGCGGTCGCGGCCACCAGGGACGAGCGTCGGGTGGCGGCCATCGAGGCCGCGCTCGCGCAGGCGCGGGATCAGAGGGTGCGGGCCGAATCGGTCCTCGCGGAGGCGGAGGTGGCCGCCGTCGCCGGGATGGATCCCGTCGACCCGTCGGTCGCCGAGTCCGAGGTCGAGGGCGCGAACGCGGTGGTGAACTCGGCGATCGCCGTCGCGTCGGAGGCCGACCGCAGGCTGGCGGATCTCGAGCGGCTGGTCGCGCAGCTGGCGAAGGAGGTCGGCGCGCTGGCCCCGATGCAGGAGCGGCACGCGGAACTGGCGGGCCTGGCGGAGGTGATCGCCGGGCGGGGACAGAATGCCCGCAAGATGTCGCTGCGGTCCTATGTCCTCGCCGCCAGGCTCGAGGAGGTCGCGATTGCGGCCTCGACCAGGCTGCGCCGGATGTCCGGTGGCCGTTACGAATTCGTGCACGCGGACGGGGCCGGGCCGCGCGGCAAGCGGGGCGGACTCGGCCTGGACATCCGCGACGACTACACCGGGGTGGTGCGCTCCGCGAAGACCCTCTCGGGCGGCGAATCGTTCCTGGCGTCGCTGTCGCTGGCGCTGGGTCTGGCCGACGTCGTCGCCGCGGAGTCGGGCGGCCTGGTGCTCGACACCATGTTCATCGACGAGGGATTCGGCACCCTCGACTCGGACGCGCTCGAGTCGGTGATGGGAGTCCTCGACGAGCTGCGTGCGGGCGGACGGGTGGTCGGCATCGTCAGCCATGTCGACGAGATGCGGCAGCGGATCCCGAGCCGGCTGCACGTGATCCGCGGGCGGGCCGGGTCGAGCGTGGAGGTCGTCGCGGGATAGTGCGGGCCGGGCGCGCCGCGTCAGTCCGCGGTTGCGAGATCGCCGGGCTCGGTGGCGGGCTCCGCCCCGGCGTCGGCCTCGGTCCCGGCGTCGCGGTCCCGATCGTCCAGCTTCAGGTCCACCTGCTCGCCGATGTAGCGGATCACCACGGCCACCACGGCCGCGACCGGGACGGCGAGGAAAGCGCCGACGATTCCGAACATGGAGCCGCCCGCGGTCACCGCGAGCAGCACGATCACCGCGTGCAGCTTCATGGTGCGGCTCTGCAGCACCGGCTGGAGCACGTTGCCCTCGAGCTGCTGCACCGCGATCACGATGACCAGGACGATGAGCGCGGTCGTCCAGCCCTTCGCGACGAGCGCGACCAGGACGGCGAGGGCACCCGCCACGAAAGCACCGACGATCGGGATGAAGCCGGCGATGAAGGTGAGCAGGGCGAGCATCGGGGCCAGCGGCACACCCAGGATGATCAGGCCGAGGCCGATGAAGAAGGCGTCGACGAAGCTGACCAGCGCCTGGGTGCGGATGAAGCCGCCGAGCGTGTCCCAGATCCGGACAGACACCGCCTCGAAGTGCCGTCCGGCGCGACCCCCGGTGACGCTGTGCAGCCACGGCAGGAAGCGCGGGCCGTCCTTGATGAAGAAGAACGCGAGTACCAGCACCAGCGTGAGCGTCACGAGCATGGAGCCGGCCGCGCTGACGCCGCTGAACACTCCGGTCGCGATGGCCTGAGCACTGGTCTGCAATTTGTGGATGATCGCCTGGACCGCGGAGTCGATCTGATCGTCCTGCAGGTTGATCGGCGGGCCCTTGATCCACTCCTGCACCTGAGTGATGCCCTGGCTGGCCTTGTTCGCGAGCTCCGGCGCCTGGTCGACCACCGAGGGCACGATCAGCGCGATGATCCCACCGAAGAAGCCGAGGAACGCGATCAGGGTGATGCCGGCGGCCGCCCCAGGGGGCACGCCGCGAGAGGTCATCGCGCGGGTGGGCGGCCACAACACCGTCGAGACCACGATCGCCAGCAGAACCGGCAGGACCGCGACCCACAGGACGCCGAGCAGGGTCCACACCACCCAACCGCCCGCGGCGATGAGCACCAGGCACAGCGACCACTTGGCGAGCCACATGCCGCCCATGCCGAGTATCTCGCCGCGGTCGCGGGGGTGGTGCTGACGCAGCTCGGTCGGCGGCGCGGTGGGCTGATCGCTCACGGTCGGTCCTTCCTGGCGGTGATGGACCGAATCTACCGTGCATGCTCCTCGTGCGAGATCAGCCAGCGCTTGGCGGGCAGCCCCCAGCGGAACCCGCCGAGCGTGCCGTCGGTGCGCAGCACCCGGTGACAGGGCACGAACAGCGCGGCGGCGTTGCGTGCGCAGGCCGACGCCGCACCGCGCACCGCGGCGGGACGTCCCGAGCGGCCGGCAAACTCGGTGTAGGTGATCGGGTCCCCGGCGGGCACGGTGCGCAGCACATCCCAGGCGTGCACCAGGAATTCGCCCGACTGCTGCCGGACGGTGATCGAATCGATGCTGGTCAGATCGCCGCGGTGGTAATCGGCGACGGCGCGGGTGACGGCGCCGAGATCGCAGAGCCGGGTGAGTGCGGTGGGACGCAGGCTCGGGTGGATCAGCGCCCGCAGCTCCTCGGGGTCCTCCGTCCATCCCGACGCCAGGACCGCGCCGTCGTCGTCGACGAGGGCGGTGAACGGGCCGATCGGGGTCGTGGTGGTGGCGTACTTGGCGATCATTTCTGGTCCTCCGTATCGGGGGTCGGTGTGGAATCGAGCGCACCGCGCGCGGCAAGTGCGCTGCGCCACAGGTGCATTGATGCGTACGAGCGCCAGGGTGTCCAGCGCGAGGAGTCGGTCAGGTCGGCGCCCATCGCCTGCGCCCCCTGGCGGACGACGAGGTCCGTGTCGAGCAGCACGTCGGGGTCGGCGAGGGTGCGCATCACCACGTAGTCGGCCGTCCATGGTCCGATGCCCTTGTACGACAACAGATCCGCGCGCAGGTCCTCGGCGGTGCGGCCTGCGTGCAGGGTCAGGGTGCCCGTGGCGAGCGCCTCCGCAACCCCGATGACGGCGTCGATCCGGCGGGCGGGACCGGTGAGCACCTCGCGGCCGCGTGCGGCGATGACCTCGGCGCCGGGGAAGCTGTGGGTCAGGTGTGGGTCGTCGACCCGGGCGCCGAGCGCGGCCACCAGTCGGGCGGTCTGGGTGGACGCCGCGGCCAGTGAGATCTGTTGCCCGATCATCGTGCGCAGCAGGAGTTCGTCCGCGTCGATGCTGCCCGGCACCCGGATGCCGGGGGCCGCCCGGACGCTCGTCGCCAGCGCGGGATCGGCGGCGAGGGCGCCGTCCACCGCCTCGGGGTCCGCGTCCAGGTCCAGGAGATGTCGCAGCCGGGCGACGGCGGGCGCGAGGTCGCGCATGTCCCGCAGGGTGAGCTCGGCCCGCACGTACTCGGGCAGGACGCGCAGCGCGACCACCCCGCAGCCGCGGGGGAGTCGGAGCGTTCGGCGGTACTCGCCGTCGGACCAGCGCTCCATGCCCGCGACGGCGTGCCCGGACAGGAACCAGGCCAGCCAGTGGGCGTCGAGGGGTTTGCGGTAGGGCAGCCGCAATGACACCGTGCCCTTGGCGGGTGGGGCGTCGGCACGCTTGGCGGCCTCGGTGCGCATCGTCGTGGGGGCCACCGCGAACACCTCGCGGACCGTGTCGTTGAACTGCCGGATGCTCGAGAATCCCGCGGCGAAGGCGATGTCCGACATCGACATCGCCGTGGTCTGGATCAGCAACCGGGCGGTGTGCGCGCGATGTGCCCGGGCGAGGGCGAGCGGTCCGGCGCCGAGTTCCGCGGTCAACGCCCTGGTGAGGTGCCGCGACGAGTACCCGAGCGAGGCGGACAGCGATTCCACCCCGCCGCGCTCGACGGCGCCGTCGGAGATCAGCCGCATGGCACGAGCGGCGAGATCCGAGCGCACGTTCCACAGCGGCGAGCCGGGCGCGGCGTCGGGCAGGCACCGGCGGCAGGCGCGGTACCCGGCCTGCTGGGCGGCGGCCGCGGTCGGGAGGAAGCTGACGTTCCCCGGCTTCGGCGTGATCGCCGGGCACGAGGGCCTGCAGTAGATGCCCGTGGTCCGCACGGCGGTGATGAACTGCCCGTCGAAGCGGGCGTCGCGGGAGGACACGGCGCGGTAGCAGCGGTCGAAGTCGAGATGCGGTGCGGTCACAGTCACCACTGTGGCAGCGCGCCCGCGGCCGCGCTAGCGGAAATCGGACATCACCGTCTGGCGTCGAGTGTGCACCTGCGGTTGCATCGCCCGAGAGCGAGCGACCGCAGGTGCACACTCGACGGCTCAGGCGCCGCCGGTACGGACCTCGTAGTCGCCGGCGGCGCACCCGGTCATCAGCGAGCCCTCACCGAGCGGGGTGAACGCGATGTCCTCGACCCCGACCGTGTCGACGGCCGAGGCGCCGGCGTCGACCCGGCTCGGGAACCAGACCTCGAGCCGGCAGCCGCCGTCGCCCGCGGTACCGGTCAGCTCCAGCCGGTCACCCTCGGCCGCGAGGTGGGTGATCCGCCCCGGCGCGAATCGCGGGTAGGCGCGGGTGAGCTCGTCGATCAGCGCGGTGTTCCGCGGGGCGTCCTCCCCGGTGCTGCACAGCACCGGCATCAGCCCGTCGCCCAGTTCCTGGATGCCGTTCTGCGGGTCCCCGCAGGCCTGCTTCCACACCCAGAAGGCGCCGCCCTGGATGCGCGCGTCCTGCTCGTTTGCGAAGCGGGCGGCCTTGTCGACGCGCCCGTCGCCCCAGTAGCCGTACTCGCCGGTCCAGACCGGGATGCCGCCGTACTTCTGTGCCACCCGGTCGGCGAGAGTGAAGCCCCGTTCGATGCTGACGATCGTGGGCAGGCCGAGCGAGGCATCCATCGTGATGGACTCGGCGTAGAGGTGCGGGGAGAAGACGATGTTGGTGTCGTCGGTGAAGCCGGCCGGGGGGCCGCTGTCGAACCCGAGGCCGGACCACAGGATGCTCGGCTCGAAGTAGACGATCTGCTCGGCGCCCGCCTCGCGGATGGCGTCGATGGTCCGGTCGTAGAAGCGGCCGAGCAGCAGCGACGAGGTCAGCGGCGCGGACTCGCCGAAGTTCGGCTCGTTCAGCAGGTCGTACCCGGCGACGGCATCCTCGTCCTTGAACTCGCCCGCGAGCATCGCCCAGGCCTGGACGAGTTGCTCCTGCACGCCGTCGGTGTCGTAGTAGAAGTTGTTGAAGGCGCGGCCGCCCGCGGGCGAGATGTCGCGCCCGGTGAACTGGCAGCGCGGTGCGCCGTCGGTGATCGTGGCCCACTCGGGCGCGCCGTCGTAGCCCCACATGGGCGAGGTGCCCGGCCGGCAGCTGACGTCATCGGGCGACGGGGCGTTCGACCAGCCGTCCTGATGCATGTCGAGCACGGTGTAGAGGCCGTGCGCCTTGGCCTGCGCGACGGCGACCCGGATCTGGTCGACATAGGCCTCGTCGTAGCGGCCGCGTTCCGGCTCGAGGGCCGACCAGGACAACGCGAGCCGGACCACGTTGAATCCGTGATCGGCGATACCGGCGAAATCCGCGTCGGTCAGCGGCAGGGTCGAGGGGACCTCGGGCCGCGGCGCATAGAAGTCGACGAGCTGGTTGACGTTGACGCCGCGAAGCAGGACCTCGCGGCCGGCCGCGTCGGCGATGACCTCGCCCGAGACACGCAGGGGCAGCAGGGTTCCCGACTCGGCGGAGTCGAGGGGTGCGGGCGACGCGGGCTGCGCATCGGGGCGGGCCAGGAACGGGACGGCCACCGCGACGGCGGCCAAGGTCACCGCGCCCGCCCGCAGGGCCGGGCGGGGGATCGGCGACGGCTGGGTCGACTGCCGCCGCGACCAGACCGCCGCGAATCCGACGATCCATCCCGTGCAGGCGCCGTAGGCGACGCCGTCCGCGAGCCGGATGTACCCGCTCATCAGCGGCCAGAGGTCTCCCGCGAAACCGTCGTCGGAGACCATCCCGACGATCGATGCGGCGAGGGCGAGCAGCGCGCCCGCACCCATCGCCGCGAACCATCCGGCGAGGAAGGTGGTCGCGGTCCCGCCTGCCACCCGGCGGCCGAGCACCCGCTGGCAGCCGATGGCGCCGAGGACGAGCACGGCGATCCCGCCGACGGTCGCGAGCACGCCGTTGAGGACGTTGGGCGCAGGCATCCACCGGTCGTAGGGAGCGCCTGCCCACCACTGTCCCGCCAGGAGCGGGGCGATGGCGCCGAAGATCAGCGCTCCGGCCCACACCGACGGCGCGTCGTCCGGTGCATCGGCCACGCTGCGGCGGCGGCCCGCGATCGCGACGACGCCCGCGACGATCAGTCCGGCCGGAATCGCCTTGGCGAGGGCGAATCCGCTGCCCCACGCCGCGGTCCCGAGGTCACCCGCCGCCACCAAGGACATCGCGAACTTCGCCAGGAGCACGGCGAGCACGACGCTTCCGGTGGTGGCCGCGAACAGCCAGCGGGACCCGGCGATCGACCGCACCGCCCACCACGTGACGCCGAGCAGCACCGGCAGGTAGACGACGAACGGCGCGATCTGCCAGGGCGCCCGGATCGGCCACAGATCCGCGCCGGTCCAGCCGAGCAGGCTCAGCAGGCCGCTCGGATCTGCGGCGGCCTGGACGATCACCAGCAGACCCAGGGCGAGGATCGCGATCCAGGCAAGGCGATTCGAAGACATCCGACACATTCCGTTCACTCAGGAGTTCCCGGAATCCTAAGTGCCTGCGCTTCTGCTCGCGCCCGGAACTGGACGATTGTCCGAATCGCGGGACCGTGCAGCTTGCCAACCTGGAAAGTATGAGGCACGCTTTCCATTATGGAAACTCCGGGAGTAGGGCCGAGCGAGGCCGCCGACGCCCTCGAGGCCGCCGAGGCGTCGCGATCCGGGCTTGCCAGGGGCGTGGTCATTCCGCCGTGGACGCATGTCTGGCTGGGTGCGGCGGTCGCGGTGCAGATCGCGACAGCAGCTGTCGGCCTGACGTGGGGGCAGGGGTCGGCGCCGTGGTGGATCGCGGCCGGCGTCGTGGTCTACGGCGCCGTGGCCTGGTGGCAGTTGCGCCGGTTCCGGCGCGCCAACGGCGTCCGGCTCGAGGGCTTCGCCAGTCGCGTCGTGTTCGGCGCGGCGGCGATGGCCACAGTCGGTTACCTGGCCGGACTGGTGGCGGCGTACGCCGCGATGACGCACGGCTGGTGGTGGCTGGCCGCACCGGCGGCGGCCGCCGGGGGAGTCGCCTATGCCGTGAGCGGTCGGCACTGGGTCGCCTCGTACCGGCGAGAGCCTGCGCGTCTGGCCACCGCCGAGAGCGTCGTGTGGCTGGTCGTGCTCGGGGTCCTCGCCCTCGGCGGTCTGGTGCTGTTGGTGATCGGCCACTGATGCCGGAGCTCGACGCACACCTCCAGCAGCCGGCCCGGCTACGGCTGATGTCGATGCTGACGGCGGTCACGGAGGCGGAGTTCGCGACGGTGCGGGATCGGCTCGAGGTCAGCGACTCGGTGCTCTCCAAGCACGTGTCGGCGCTCGCCGCCGCCGGGTATGTCCGCAGCCGCAAGGGCGTGCACCTCGGCCGCCGGACCACCTGGCTCTCGCTGTCCGCGAAGGGCCGCAAGTCGCTGCAGGCGCATGTTGCTGCACTGCGCGAGATCATCGCAGGCGTGGAGTAAGACGGCCGAGGGCCTGGTCTGCCCAAAATGCCCAGAGCCTCGCGGAACGTGAACTAGTCTCGGAAAACCTACTTCGCGGTATGTTCCGACACCGGGAGAGCCATGAGTGCTCGCATCGCCCGCGCGCCGTCGCGGTCCTCCGTTCTCCGGAGGTGCCTGCCCGCGCTGGCCGCCGTCGTGCTGGGGCTGGCGGTGGCGGGACCGAGCACGCCTGCGCCCGCCGCCGCGTCCGAGGCGGACACCTACCTGAACCTGCCGCTGGTCAACCGGGACGCCGCGCACGGTCCGGGCGGGGTGAACCCGGCGCTGCCGACCGATCGCGGCGCGCTCGCGCGACTGCTAGACCAGGCCAGGGCGTCCGGTGTGGCGCCGAGCTCATATGCGGCGTTGCTCTATCAGTACTGGCTCGTCGATGTCACCGCCGAGGCCGGCATCGACCTGGCGCGGTGGGACCCCCGCACCGGGGTGGAGGCGAACCGGGAGAACCTGATCCGGTCGTACCGGTACTACGAGCACCTGCAGTTGCAGCACCGCGAGTTGCAGTGGGCGGGCATGGCCGGGCAGGTCGGCGCCGATTTCGGCGGCGGGCTCATCGATTTCGAGCTGATCACGAACATCTACGACCTTCCGCAGCTGCAGCAGACCACGCGCGCCATCGTCGCGTCGGCGACCGAGGTCGCAGGACCGCAGATCGTCGACCGGCTCCCGAAGGGGTTGCGCGCGTTGGCCGGTGCGGGCGCCACGGTCACCGGGGACGACCTGCACCACATCCTGGGCATGATCCTGGTGATGCAGAAGAACATCTTCTCGGATCTGATGCCGATGCACCGCGCCTACGTCACCGAGGGCCTGCCCGCCCTCGAGGAGATGCGCGCTGCGGGGCTGTTCGGGCGGGACGTGATGGACGCGTGGCGCGACATCGCCTCGACGGATGCGGACCGGATCGCCCGTGGCAACGTGACCCTGCTGCGTCGCGAACAGGGCGTGATCATCCGGGAACAATGGGACGCCGTGCGGGCCTACAAGGGCGACGTCGGTGAGGCCGTCAGTTATCTGTCCACGGTCGCCGGGTCACCCTCGGTCGCAGGCGTGCTGCCGCCGCGCTCGTTCCGTCCCATCGAGATCGCCACCACCCTGCCCGACGGCCGGACCGCCACCCTGACGACGCCGCTGCCGAGCTGGAACTGGTCGGTCTACGAGGAGCGGTGGGACTACATCACCACCCAGTTGCTGCCGAGGTACAAGGCGACGGTCGAAAGCGACTGGCCGCGGCTCGAGGCGGAGCTCCGCACCCCGTACGAGATCCAGATCGAAAGCCACCGGCCGTTGATGAACATTCCGCAGATTCTGCAATCGGCTCTCCAGAACACGAAAGTGACGGTGTCCTGATGTCGACCGATCCGCGCGACCATCGTCCCCGCATCGGCGGGGTGCGCTCGCTCTCGGCAGCCGCCGCGGCCGTCGTCCTCGCGATCCTGTCGCCGGGTGTCGGTGCGGCGCAGGCACCCCCGCCGCCGCCCGTCGCGGTCGACACGCCCGCGCTGCAGGGCGAGGTGTTCAACGAGTTCGTCGAGGGCGCGTTCGAGGGCGGGGAGTTCGGCACCCGCGACGAGATCCTCGGCGCGCTGCGGCCGAACGATCCGTTCTATGCCGAGCCGCCGCTCACCGGCGCCGAGAAGCCGGGCACCCTCCTCAAGGCCAAGCGGGTCGACGTGATGTTCACCGGCTTCAAGCCGGCAAACCTCGAGGCGTACAAGATCATGTACGTCACGACGGGGAACGACGGGGTGACCCCGACGATCAGCACCGGGTTCGTGATGATCCCGGTCGACGGCGTGCCCGCTTCGGAGAAGAAGGTCATCGGGTATCAGGAGGCCAACGACAGCGTCGGCGCCTACTGTCACCCCAGCACGCAGTGGACGGGCGGGGACCCCCTCGACGGCGCTTCGTGGTCCGCGCTCGGACCGCTGGCGTTGATGTTCGGCAAGGGGTACGCCGTCGTGATCTCCGATGTCGGCAACGATGCCGACCCCGATCCACACGGCGTCTTCGCGGCGAAGTTCGCAGGCCATGCCCAGCTCGACGCGTTGCGCGCGGCCACCTCGGGCGGCGGGACGGGGCTGAGCCCGCAGGCCCCCATCGCGCTGTTCGGTGTCGCAGGCGGCGGCGTCGGCGCGGCCTCCGCGGCGGAGATGCAGGCCGGCTACGCGCCCGAGCTGAACATCAAATCCACTGTCCTCGAGGGCATGGTCATCGATCAGCGGAACTTCATGCGGACAGCGGACGGCTCGGTGGGCTCGGGGTTCGCCTTCGCGACCCTGCTCGGGCTCGAGCCCTGGTACCCGGAGATGCGGATCAACGACAAGCTCAACCCGGTCGGCCGGGCGCTGGCGGACGAGTACCGCGTGCAGTGTCAGATGCCGTCCTACTTCACGGCGCCCTTCGTGCCGCTCCGGCTGTTGTTCTCCAGCGGTCGGAGTCCGGCCGACATCCCCGAGTTCCAGCACGTCTACGACGACAACAGGCTCGGCGGCCAGGCGCCGAGGTCCAAGGTGCTCATCTCCTCCTGCGGCAAGGACGACTCGCCCATGTCCCTTGTGCCCGCACAGGATTCCCGTGACCTCGCGGCCCGCTACCGGGCCGGTGGCACCGACGTCACCTACGCCCCCAGCGACTGCAACCTGAACCGGTTGTTCGCCGACCCGTACGGGTGGGGGACCGACCTGTTCGGCATGCAGACCATCGACTGGATCGACCGGAACTTCGCGGAATGACGGCGCGGCACCTGCCGGGCGGTCAGAACCGGGCGGCGTCCGCGTCGATCCAGTCGTTGAGCCAGCCCGCGGGCGGGTCCTCGAGCAACTCGTCCGACTGCAGCCACTCATAAAGATCCGCATAGGTTTTCGTGGTGTACGCGTCGACGCGCCGATTGAGCATCGACGGCCGCAACTCGTCGAAGCCGTCCAGGCCCATCGAGGCGATCAACTGCTTCGCACTGGCCACCGTCGACTTCTGGAACCGGTAGACCCGGGCCGACTTGTCCGGCACATCGATCGACTTCGAGCGGGAGCGATCCTGCGTCGCGACCCCGACCGGGCAGTGGTTGGTGTGGCAGGCCTGGGCCTGGATGCAGCCGACCGCGAACATCATCGCTCGGGCCGCCATGGTGAAATCGGCGCCCTGGATGATGCGCTTGACGATGTCGCTGCCGCTCGCGACCTTGCCGGAGGCGCCGATCTTGATCCGGTCCCGTAGGCCCGAGCCGACCAGTGCGTTGTGCACGAGCATCAGGCCCTCGGTCAGGGGCATGCCCATGTGATCCTCGAATTCGACGGGGGCGGCGCCGGTTCCGCCCTCCGAGCCGTCCACGATGATGAAGTCCGGCGCGGTCCCGGCCTCCAGCATGGCCTTGCAGATGCCGAGGAACTCCGCGCGCGAGCCCACGCAGAGCTTGAACCCGACGGGCTTGCCTCCGGAGAGCGCGCGCAGCGTCGTGATGAAATCGATCAGCCCGGCGGGGGTGTCGAAGGCGTTGTGCGCGGGCGGCGAGATCACGGTGACCCCGACCGGGACGCCGCGGGTGTCGGCGATCTCCTGGCTCACCTTCGCACCCGGCAGTACGCCGCCCAGTCCGGGCTTGGCGCCCTGGGACAGCTTGATCGAGATCGCCTTGACCTGGGGGTCGACGGCCTTCGCGGCGAAGACCTCCGGATCGAACCGCCCGTCCGGGGTGCGACATCCGAAGTAGCCGGAGCCGATCTCCCAGATCAGGTCACCGCCGTGCTTGCGGTGGTAGGGGCTGATGCCGCCCTCACCGGTGTCGTGGGCGAATCCGCCGCGCGCAGCGCCCGCGTTCATCGCCTCGACCGCGTTGGCGGACAGCGAGCCGAAGCTCATCGCGGAGACGTTGAGCAGCGCGATGTCGTAGGGCCGGGTGCAGTCGGGCCCGCCGAGCCGGACCGTCGGGGTCGCCTCCGGGGCATGCCGTGCCCGCAGCGAGTGCGCCATGAACTCGTACCCGGGCGCGTGCACGTCGCGTTCGGTGCCGAAGGGCTCGTCGTCCTTGGTGCCCTTGGCGCGCTCGTACACGAGATCGCGGGTCTCACGGTCGAACGGCGTTCCGTCGGTGGATGATTCGATGAAGTACTGCTGGATCTCGGGGCGGATCTTCTCGAGCAGGAATCGGGCGTGCCCGAGGATGGGGTAGTTGCGCAGGATGCTGTGTCGGCGCTGGAGGAGATCCCAGGTGCCCAGGCCCGCGAGCGCCACGAGGACTGCGGCGAGAATCGCGATGACGACCCGCCATCCGGACTCCATGCCGAGAGCGAGTGCCAGTGCCGCCAATCCGGCCAGCCACACTCCGGCAACGATCAGCCATCTCACCACGGTGCATCCTTTTCGTGTCACGTCCATCGCCGGTCGGGTCGACCGAGTGTCGCACCCGGCCGTGCGGGGCTCCGAAAACGACACGGCGGCCCCGGAAATGAGATCCGGGACCGCCGTGTCGGGTGGAGCGGGTGTACTACGCCGGGATGGTCAGAACCTGGCCGACGTTGATGGCGTCCGGGTTCGGGATGCCGTTGGCATCGGCGATGCGCTGGTACTGGTTGCCGTCGCCGTAGAAGTGGGTGGCGAGGTCCCAGAGGGTGTCGCCGGGGGCGACGGTGTGGGTGCGCGGGGCCGGGGGCGCCGGCGGGGCCTCGGCGGCGGCCGGGGCGACGGGGGCGGGCTCGGGCTCCGGCTCGGCCACGACCTCGACGGCGGTGTCCGAGGCCCAGACGGCCTTGTCGCCCGCGTACAGCACCACATTGCGGTCGTCCTGGACGACCAGCTTGACGTCGGAGTTGCCCGAGGTCTCGGAGGCCCACACGGCGTCGTTGCCCTCGGTGTACAGCACGAAGTTGCCGTCGTCCTGCAGGTCGGCCTTGACCGCGCTCTTGCCGTTGGTCTTGCTGGCCCACACAGCGTTGCCGCCCTCGCTGAGCACGAGGTTGCCGTCGTCCTGCAGCGTCAGCGCGTACGCGCCGTTGTTGGAGGTGATCGACTGTCCGGCCGTGAGGCTCGAACCGGCCTGCAAGGTGTCCGCCACGTTGTTCCCCTTTCAGAGGTGATCGTCGGTGAAGCGCTTGTAGTGCTGATCCACACGGGGACCACATGATCCGGCCCTCGGCGTGCTCACAGAGCGTACGCGGCGCGAATGAGTTTCGCTGGGGCCGACGGGCCATCTGAACATAGTCTGAACAATGTGACGCGATGGGAAAACGAACGTGACGAAGAGCAATCACGCGCCTATATCCGGCGTTTCGAGGAGTTGGCGGCGCAGGGCGTAGATCTGCACGGCGAGGCCCGGATGCTCGATGCCGTCATCGCTCCGGGTTCGCGGGTGCTCGATGCCGGATGCGGCACCGGGCGTGTCGGTGTCGAATTGTCCAGGCGGGGGCACCATGTGACGGCGGTCGACCTGGATCCGGTGCTGGTGGAGGCCGCGCGGGCGCACCCGGAGCTGACCGTCCACCAGGCGGACCTCGCCGAGCTGGACCTGCCCGGCGAGACGTTCGATGCGATCATCGCGGCCGGGAATGTGCTGATCTTCCTCGAGCCCGGCACGGAACGGACTGTGCTGCAACGGTTTGCCGCGCACCTAGCCGATGGCGGGGTGTTGGTGACGGGGTTCGCCACCGACTACCGGTACACGGTCAGGGACTTCGACGCGGACCTGGAGGCGGCCGGGCTGGTGTTCGAGCAGCGTTTCGCGACATGGGACCTGCGGCCCTGGCGGCCGGACGCGACGTGGGCGGTGACGGTCGCGCGCAAGCGCGGGTAGCGGCCGCCTCAGACCCAACAGGCTATGGCGAGTGGCCCGGCGAACGGAATGAAGGCCAAGGGCGAGCAGGTCAGTGCGGCACCCAATGGGCCCTGCTGTGGATTGAGGGTTGCGGGCGAGACGGGTGTGGGGACCGGTGATGCCGGTGTCGCGGTGGTGATCGCCGGGCCGAACGCGATCATCGGAACCGTAGCCGCGGCCACTATCGCTGCACGGAGTGATCTTCTGGTCATGGTGTTCCTCCTGGTGGCGCGGCGTGGCGCACCGCGCGGTTCCGGGGTGCCCTCGGGTTGCGCTCTTCTCATTGTGAGCGCCGGGACACCGCATGTCACGGCCGTGGGCTACTCGTTTTGTCCGCCTTCGCCGAGCCGTCGGTGCACGCCCGCAGTCCTGGCCTGCTCCGACGACCCGGCGACGACTTGCTCGGATAGGGTGCTTGCGCTGTATCCGAATGACTTTCTGGGGGGACCATGTCCGAGACCGACCTCACGAGCGCGCCCACGACCTCGGCTGTGCCGTCTTATCCGCAGCCCGCGTACCCGTCCTATCCGCAGCCCGCGCAGGCCCCGCAGCCGATGCAGGCCCCTGTCCAGTACGGGCCTCCGGTTCCGGGCGCGGTGCCCGCGCCGCCGCCGTCGAACGCCGGCTGGGCGGTGGCCGCGGTCGTCTTCTTCTGGCCGCTGGCATTCGCCGCGTTCAATCACTCGTCCTCGGTGTACCCGAGGTGGGCGCTCGGTGACTACCAGGGCGCCCAGTACGCCTCCGACCGCGCCAAGCAGCTCGGCAAGATCTCGCTGGGGCTGGCGATCGGCCTCGGGGTGCTGTTCTTCATCCTCTACGGGGTGATCATCGCCGCCGCGATCAGCGGCATCGAGGACAGCACCAGCGGGTACTGATCCGCAGGTCTACGGACCGGTGTGTGCAGGGCGCCCACACCGGTCCGTAGACTCTGGAGACCGTGAGCCTTACCCTCGGAATCGTCGGACTGCCCAACGTCGGCAAGTCCACCCTCTTCAACGCGCTGACCAACAACGACGTGCTTGCCGCGAACTACCCGTTCGCGACCATCGAGCCGAACGTCGGCATGGTCGAGCTGCCCGATCCGCGGCTGGTCAGGCTCGCCGAGATCTTCGGCTCCGAGCGGATCCTGCCCGCGACGGTCTCGTTCGTCGACATCGCCGGGATCGTCAAGGGCGCGTCCGAGGGCGCCGGCCTTGGCAACAAGTTCCTGGCCAACATTCGCGAGGCCGACGCCATCTGCCAGGTGGTTCGCGTGTTCGCCGACGACGACGTGGTGCACGTCGACGGCCGCGTCGACCCCGCATCGGACATCGAGGTGATCGAGACCGAGCTGGTCATCGCCGACATGCAGACCCTCGAGAAGGCGCTTCCGCGGCTGGACAAGGAAGCGCGCAAGAACAAGGAGCTCAAGCCGCTGCACGACGAGGCGGTCAAGGCCCAGGCGTTCCTCGACGAGGGCAAGACCCTCTTCAGCATCAAGGACAAGCTGGACTTCGGGCTGCTGCGTGAGCTGAGCCTGCTCACCACCAAGCCGTTCCTGTACGTCTTCAACGCGGATGAGGCGGTGCTCACCGACGAGGCGAAGGTTGCCGAGCTGCGGGCGTCGGTCGCCCCCGCGGACGCGGTGTTCCTCGACGCGAAGGTCGAGCAGGAGCTGCTCGAGCTGGACGAGGAGGACCGCCAGGAGATGCTCGACTCGATCGGTCAGTCCGAGCCCGGCCTGCACGCGCTCGCCCGGACGGGCTTCCACACCCTCGGGCTGCAGACCTACCTGACCGCGGGTCCCAAGGAGTCGCGCGCCTGGACCATCCACAAGGGCGACACCGCCCCGCAGGCGGCAGGCGTCATCCACACCGACTTCGAGCGTGGCTTCATCAAGGCCGAGATCGTGTCCTTCGCGGACCTGGACGAGGCGGGTTCGATGGCCGCGGCCAAGGCCGCAGGCAAGGTGCGCATGGAGGGCAAGGAGTACGTGATGGCTGACGGTGACGTGGTGGAGTTCCGCTTCAACGTCTAAAACTGCTGTTCATCGGCCTATTTCTGGTCGAGAGTACGCAGAGAGTACGCAACAGAACCCGCAGAGGCTCGGAACAGTTCGTCCGCAGCGCTGCGGGTTTTGTCGTTCGCGTCCGGCCACAAATGCGAGTAGGTGTTCAGCGTGGCGCTGGGGGAGCTGTGCCCAAGCGCCCGCTGCCCTGTCACAACATCGCAGCCGGCCGCGATGAGCCCGGACGCGCAGAAGGGCCGCAGGTCGTGGAGCTTGATCCCCGACATGTCAGCATGTTGGCAGTGATCGATTGGTAGAGAAGGGGTTTCGGCGGGGAAGGTTGAAGGGGTGGATGCGACGCCTGATCGCCCTTCCGGCAAGTGACGTGCGTCGGGAATTGCGTCCGGCAGTCGCCAAGCCGATGACCACGTCCTATCACCGCCAATGCCGCTCTCGTCGATCCCACGGGACTGTCGGTGCCTTTTTTGATGTGTCGGCACCGATCGGCTGGTAGGCAGGGCTGGCTCAGCCGGCGAGGAACTCGGCGGCGATCGGGGCGAAATTCTCGTGGAATTGGAAGATCCCGCCGTGGCCGGAGTCGGGGTAGATGATCAGTTCGCTGCCCTTGATGCGGCGGTGCAGGTCCTCGGAGAGGACTGAGGGCACCATGCGGTCGTTGTCGCCGTTGGCGATCAGGGTCGGCTGGGTGAACGTCGAGAGGTCCGAAGGGGCGGAGCGGCCGAACTTCTGGATCGCTTTCAGCTGGGTTCGGAGTGCCATGATGCTGATCGGCTTGTCACGGTCGACGATGCGCTCCTCGAGCCGCTTCACGAACGCCTTCGCGGCGCGCTTGCCGATCGCGTCGCGTTTGAAGAACAGGAACTCCTTCGGGTCAGACCGGGTCAGGGTCGCGCGGAGGATGTCCCAGTAGGTGAGGGCGACGACCTTGTCGATGTCCGTGCCGCCACGCGGTCCGGTCCCGGTCAGCACGAGCTTGCGGACCAGGTCGGGGTGCTTGACGATCAGGTCCTGGGCGATGAAGCCGCCCATCGAGAAGGAGAAGATGTCGATCTTCTCGAACCCCAGCGCGGTGATGAATTCGTAGGCGTGATCGGCCGCTTCCTCGAGGGTGGCGGGCACCTTTCCTGTCGAGGCGCCGACGCCGCGCTGGTCGAAGGTGATGACGTGCCGGTTCTGGGCGATGGGGTCGACGATGCGGGGGTCCCAGTTGTCCAAGGTCGCGGCGAGGTGCACGAAGAAGACGACGGGGATATCGCCCTTCGGTCCGAGTTCACGGTAGGCGTACGTCGCGCCGCCGGCCGTGATGGCGCGAGTCGGCGCCTCGGCGTACGACGTGATGACAGGTTCGTTGCTGGTGGTGCTCATCGCGTCACCACGATCTTTCCGTTGGCCTTGCCCTGTTCGACATACGTCATCGCTTCCAGGGTCTGGGTGAAGTCGAAGGTCCGATCCAGCACAGGACGCAGGGTGCCGTCGTCGTACAGGGCGGCGAGGGTCTTGAGTTGTGCGCCGCTGGCGCGCATGAAGAAGAACTCGTAGTGGACCCCGAGCTTCTTGGCTTGCTTGCGGACCTTGCGGCCGAGGAACGCCATGACAGGTGCCAGCATCGGTTGACCGAGTTGCTTGGCGAAGGCTGGGTCGGGTGGGCCGACGACGCTGATGGCCAGTCCGCCGGGCTTGAGTACGGTCAGCGACTTCTCCAGGTTGGGGCCGCCGAGGGAGTCGAGTACGACATCGTAGCCGCTCAGGACGTCGGCGAAGTCCTGCTTCGTGAAGTCGATGACTTCGTCGGCGCCGAGCTCGCGCACCTTGTCCTCGTCGTTGGTGCGTGCGGTGGTGGCGACGTAGGCGCCGAGGTGCTTGGCCACCTGGATGACGGTTGACCCGAGCCCGCCCGCACCAGCGTGGACGAGGACCTTCTGGCCGGGTTTCAGCTGAGCGACGTCAACGAGGGATTGCCAGGCGGCCAGCGCCACGAGGGGGACGGCGCCGGCTTCCTCGAACGACAGGGAACGTGGCTTCAGAGCCACGTCGTCGGTATCGATGGCGATGAACTCGGCGAAGGTCCCGATCCGCAGGTCACGCGGCCGGGAGTACACCTCGTCACCCACCTTGAAGTTGCGTACGTCGGCACCGACCTGGGTGATGACGCCGGAGACGTCGTGACCCAAGACGAACGGTCGCTTGTACTTCAGGAGCTGCTTGAACTCTCCGTTGCGGACCATCTTGTCCAATGGGTTGATGCTGGCCGCTCGGACGTCGACGAGCACGTCGTGTGCGCCGACGGAGGGGACCGGTACGTCGCTCAGCTGAAGTGCGTCGGGACCGTAGCGGCTGACAGTGAAGGCTTTCATTCGGTCTCCTGCGTGCTCATGAAGGACTTGGGGTGGAGTTGTCGGCGATCCGCATCGCGTTCTGGTATGCGGAAGTGAGGATCTGATCGGACAGCTCCGGATCGGTGACGGCACGGGCGAGCTGGAGCGACGAGACCAGGAGCGTGAAGAGCCCGATCGCGCGGTCCCGGGCGCCCCCGGAATCGCCGACAGCGAGGTGTCGCGCGATCGCGTCGATGAGCGCCCGTGCACCGTCGGTGTAGGCCTGCCGGGTCGAATGGTCTTGGCGGGTGATCTCGTCGAGCAAAGCTGCCGAGGGGCAGCCGTTTCCTGGGTCGTCGCGGTGCCCTGGGGAGAGGTATTCGCGGACGAAGGTCTCCACCGAGGCGAGGCCGGGGGGCAGGGCATCGACCCGCGCGACCTGGACGGCGAGCTGCTCGGAGACGACGGTGGCGATCAGGTCATCCTTCGACGCGAAGTGTCCGTAGAAGGCGCCATTGGTCAGCCCCGCGTCAGCTACCAGCGCGGAGATGCCGGCCCCGTCGAAGCCGTCGCGCTTGAATCGAACCCCGGAGGTTTCGATCATTCGGCGTCGCGTCGCGTCCTTGTGCTCCGGTGCGTATCTGGCCATCGACAGATCCCTTTCGTCGTCGTACTTGTGCCAGCATAGCAGTATGGTCATACTAGTATGACCATACTTCAATCTCTGACCCAGGAGCCTCGATGCCCTCACTCAGCGACCCGCACGCGTCATCCGCCCCAGGGTGTGGCGCCCTGTCTCGGCGTTGCGGGGCCTCCTCGGACCGAGTCTGGACGCCAGATTCGCCAGCGATCCTCGACGTCCTCGCACGCCTCGACGCACGCCCGATCCCCAATTCCTGATCCACCACCAACGAAAGAAGCTGCCATGACGACCTGGCGAGACACCCCGACCAAGACCATCGCGATCGACGGCACTCCGTTCGCGTACCGCGAGCTCGGAGACACCTCCGGTGTGCCAGTGGTCTTCCTCCATCACTTCACCGCCGTCCTGGACGACTGGGACCCACGGGTCATCGACGGCATCGCGGCGCAGCATCACGTGATCGCCTTCGACAACCGCGGCGTGGGTGCGACCGGCTCCAGCGTCCCCAACAACCTGGAACACATGGGCGCCGATGCGATCGCGTTCATCAGTGCGCTCGGCTACGAGCAAGTCGACCTCTTCGGCTTCTCGCTCGGTGGAGCAGTCGCGCAGATGATCGCGCTGCAAGCGCCCGACCTGGTACGCCGGATGGTGCTCGCCGGCACCGGGCCACGGGGTGGCGGCGGCATCTGGAAGATGCCGTTCATCGTGGGCGGTGCGTACGCCAAGGCCCTCGCGACCCGGAAGGACCCGCGTCACTTCCTCTTCTTCCCGCGCAATGCCGAGGGAAAGAGGGCAGCGAAGGAGTACTTCGCTCGCCTCGCCGAACGTACTCAGGACCTCGACCGGCCCATCTCGCGACAAGCGGGCCTCGCTCAACTGCGTGCGATCACGTCCGGCGGGCTGCACGCCCCCGACGACTTGGCGACCATCAAGGTCCCCGTCCTGGTCGCCAACGGCGATCACGACCTGATGGTCGCCAGCGAGCACTCCGCCGACATGGCCCGACGCCTCCCTGACGCCAGGCTGATCGTCTACCCCAACTCAGGCCACGGCGGCGTCTTCCAGCACCACCAGGAGTTCGTTCCTGAGGTCCTTGCCTTCCTGGCCGGCTGACCTTTCATGACCAACCCATCACGCGAGCTTGGAGCAATCACATGCCAGCTGTACTGGTGACCGGTGCCAGCCGAGGGATCGGCCTGGCGAATCATCGTGCAGGGCCCCGTCGAGGCGACGTCGCTCGATGACCTGACTCGGCAGTTGGACGTCAACGTCACGTCCCAGATCGCGGTGGTCCAGGCCGTGCTTCCCCAGTTGCGGGAGGCTCGCGGCCGGGTGGTGTTCATTTCCTCGGTCAGCGGCTTGATCACCCTGCCGGGCACCGGTGCCTACAGCGCATCGAAGTACGCCCTCGAGTCACTGGCTGATGCCCTCCGGATGGAGCTGCGCCCGTGGCGGATCCCGGTGTCACTCATCGAGCCCGGACCCACGCGCACCGACATGTGGGGTGACGTTCTCGAGGACTACGACCGCATGACCGAGCAGCTGAGCCCGGCGCATCGTGAGCTGTACGCATCGCACCTGGCGGGCAACCGCAAACTGCTGGGTCGCATGCAGAGACTCGCGGGCGATCCCGAGAAGGTCGTGGCGGCTGTCGACCGCGCCCCGCAGGTCAAAGAGAAGGCTCGCATCCGTTTGGAGATGGCCTGCGACAAGCTGCAAAGGAGCTGCTGCGTATCGCGATTGATGACCCCGATGTCCCCGACACGGTGAAGCCGGCCGTGATCCGCGATGCCCCTTCTCGCGGATTGGCATCACCGAGAAGACCGCCGTGGAGCTTCACGTCGGCCCGACGAAGGCGTACGAGGCGATCCTGACGGACGTGCTGACGGGCGGCAGTCGCGCCGAGTCCCGCGTCCGTCCGCAGCAGAACCCGTCGAGGCTTGGTCTGGCCAACGTTTCCAACGGTCATATATGCAGGTAGAGGCGTCTTCTCCACTGGTGTCAACTCTTGCAAACGCCCAGGATCGAATTCCGCTTCAACGTCTAGACGCCCCGAACGGGCGGTTACCGGGACTAACGCCGAGTGCGTGTCCTGGTGACCGCCCGTTCGTCGTCGGTCCCGCTCCCACTCGTCCTACGACAGCCACAGCGGGAGTTCGAATGTATGACCGAACACGTCGCAGGTCATGGGCGGTCGCGGGTCCACCATGACCCTGCCGCAGACGAACCCATCAGCGAGCGACCCGTCAGAGGACGTGTCGGCTGCGGAGGCGGTACCGGCCCCGGTGACAAGGCCTGCGGCCACCGGGGCAGTGGCCGCGATGGTGGATGCGATACGACGATTCGAGACACGAGGCACGGTTGATCCCTCTCAATTCTGTGACGCCCGGCGACGCTTCCGATTCGTCTGCCGGGAGGGCGATTTCTGCGGACACCGTAGCGTGGTGGCGCGAACGCGGAGGCGGATTCGGGTTCATCTGTGGCACTTGATGATTCGTATGACGCTACACATATCTTGTGGGCGCCGAGCAATGCCACGGGACTCGGCGCTTCTCGCCGTCGCGACGATCCTCTGTCAGTGCCCCGACGCGGGCCCCTCGGCCAACGTCCGACAGGTAGTGAGCGCCGAGACATCACCAGGCCGGCGGTTGTGCGGTCGAGTCGGCGGATCGGCGTCAGATCCGGGTTGTCGAGGCGCGTATAGCGTCACCACACCGAAGTCGGTAACGATCAGCTGCGCCTGCGGCCAAAGCTACGCATTGTGCGCCTGCTGCCAGAGATACTGCACCGGTGATGCCGACCAAACGAAACGGCTTTTCCGCCATATCGATGGTGCTGCTCGCAGTCGCGGGCTTGCTGGTCGCGGCCCCGGGGAGCAGTGGCGCCGCACCGCCCGCCTGGCGATACACGATGGTGGCGTTCAGCAACACCAGCGACCGCGACCTGGATGTCTACGAGTCGGGGGACGCCACTCAATTCCAGCCCCTCCGACTGTCGGCGTATCGGCCTCCGTCAGGGGTGGTGCGTGACCCGAGCATCTTCCGGCACACGGACGGGTTGTACTACCTCACCTACACGACGGTCGACGGGGCGAACATCGGCTTCGCGCGCAGCAGCGACCGCATCAACTGGACGTTCCTGGGGGCCTGGCCGGTCCCGTTCTGCTGCGCGTTCCTGCCGGGCACGGGAGACGGAACGGGCTCGGCGAGCCCGCCGGGCTCCTCGGGGTCGGCCGGGTTCAGCGACGGACCGTCGCTGTCGCCGTTCACCACGAAGGCCTGGGCACCCGAATGGTTCGTGGACGGCGACCGCGTCAGCGTCATCCTGTCGATGTCGACCGGCGGCGGATTCGTGCCGTATCTGATGACCGCGCTGGATCCGTCGCTCCGAATCTGGGGCCCGCCCACTCCGCTCGACGGGATCGGCGCGGACCACATCGACACCACCGTGGTCAAGGTGGGTTCGACGTACCACGCGTTCACCAAGAACGAGACGAAGAAGGTCGTCGAGCATGCGGTCGCGCCGTCGGTGACGGGGCCCTATTCATTTGTCCCGCCTGGAAATTGGGGCTCGCTGGTGGAGGGTCCGGCCGTGGTTCAGTTGCCGAACGGCAACTGGCGGATATATCTCGACGCCTATACCGAAGGAAAGTATCTCTATTCCGACAGTACGGATGGGCTGAACACCTGGTCGCCCGTGCAAGAGCTTCCAGGCCTTTCCGGGGCGGTGCGCCATGTCGGCGTGATGAGAGAGCCTGCGTAACGGCCCGCTCAGTGCTCCGACATGGGCGCCTCGCCCAACGTCCGGCGGGTGACGAACCGCCGCGGCATCCCCGACAGCGGATCGGTGAATTCCAGTTCCCGCGCGAGCAATTGGAGTGGGAGGCAATGATCGTCCGGCGCCTCGGGCAGCAGGTCGGGGTACAAGCGGTCGCCCAGGATCCCGACGCCGAGCGCTGCCAGATGGATCCGCAACTGGTGCATCCGCCCGGTGTGCGGACGCAGGACCGTGTGCAGCACAGCACGTCCGGAGGAGCTGACGCCGGTGTCACGGACCTCGACCGCCGTCTCGGCGTTGGGCTCGCGTGAGTCGTCGACGACGGCCCGCAACTCGCCGCGCCGAGCCTCGATGTGGTTGCGGTAGGTGACGGGAACGGCGCGACCGGCAAGCGTCGGTGCGTGCGGGTCCCACCCGTGCGGTCGCGCCGACACCGCCTCGTAGACCTTCGTGACCAGCCGCTTCTCGAACAGCGACTGGTATGCGCCGCGCGTCGCGGGACGGGCCGAGAACATCACCAGGCCTGCGGTCCCGCGGTCGAGTCGATGGATCGGCGCCAGATCCGGGTTGTCGAGGCGGACGCGCAATCGGACGAGCGCCGACTCGCGCAGGTAGCGCCCGCTCGGGGTGGTCGGGAGGAAGTGCGGCTTGTCGATCACGACGAGGTGGTCGTCGACGTGCAGGATCTCCTCGTGGAACGGCACCGGGTTCTCCGCCGGCAGGTCGCGGTAGTACCAGACGAACGGGTGCGCGCCCAGCGCCGTGCCGCGACCGATCGGACTGCCGTCGGTGCCCACGATCTCGCCGGCGTCGAACCGTCGGTGCAGGTCGTCCGCGTCCAGGTGGTCGAACCTCGCGATGACGTACTCGGCGACCGTCGCCCACGGCCCGGACGTCGGGACGCGCAGCCGCGTCGGTCCGACCCCGTTCTTGACGGGTAGCGGGGAGGGCATCGGCACGAGCATCATCATCCCACCGACTGTTGACGCGGACGTGCCGCGGGGGTTTCGCGAGGTCAGGCGCGCGCGAACAGGCGCATGACAGAAAAGCCACTGCAGAACGGGCGGTTTCCGGGACAAACGTCGAGTACGTATCCCGGAAACCGCCCGTTCGTCGTCGCAGTGGAAGGAAGGAAGAGAATCCTCGGTCAGATGTAGATCAACTGTGTAGCATCGGCCCGACCCAGAACCCGACCGGTTGGTTTTGTGATGCAAGGTCGGGATTCGCTGAAACAGGAAGGTCACCATGAAGCCGATCGTCTCGCGATCCCTGCTCGCCACCGCTCTGATCCCTGTCGCATTGCTTACGGCTCCTCCCGCCAGTGCTGCCGCCCCCGATGACGTCACCGCGACGGTGGCCGTGAGCGGGCACACGGTGTATGTCACCATCGACAACCGACTTCCGATCACCTTGGGGTGCAGCGCCTATCCACGTCATGGAACGGGCAGCTACAGCGGATTCGACTATGTGGAGCCGGGTGGGACCAAGACCTTTCGCCTGTACGAGTACGCCGAGGTCCAGGGCGGTGTGAAGGTTGTCGGAACCCGCCTCGCTGATGGCGCGTACGACATTCAGTGGCGCTGCCAGGACGCCCGCGACATCGGTCTGCCGTCGGGAACGCCTCCCGCGAGTGGCGAGTGGGGAACGATTCCCGTCGCCGAGTACCCGGCGCAGCCGATCGCTGTATCCGTGCCCGCGGCGGGGCCGGACGGTCCCGACTTGCCTGGTACGGGCGCGACCGGTTCGCTCGACAATCTGTTCGGGTCGTAGCGCGACGTCATACCGCCATCTCGACGGCCTTTTCGGCCTAGAACCCGCAGGTCTCTCGGAACGATACGTTCCGAGAGACCTGCGGGTTCTGTCGTTCGTGGGTGGTTACCCGTACCCCTCTCCGACGGATTGGACCTGGCCGGTTGGTGAATAGAAGGGAAACAACCGCAGAACAGATCGTTCACGTCTAGGGTCGTCACGAACTTTGTCCCTACCGCACCTGAGGTGGCTTGTGGCTTTTCCGCCCACCAACGTTTCCCGCCGCGCCTTCCTGGCCGGCCTGTCCGTGCTCGGCGGCGCGACCCTGCTGCCCGCCGCGGCGAACGCCACTCCCGTCCTCCGCCAGGCCCCCGATGCCGGAGCTGGACTGATACGCAACCCCGAGTTCGGCAACGGGGTCATGGCCGGGGTGCCGCGCACCGACGGCGCGACGTTGTGGACGCGCGTCGGCGCGGCGGGGGGTACGGGCAGCCTCGAGACCGGCAGTCTCGGCGGCGGCAGCGTCGGTGGCAGTGCCAGCGGCAGTGCCGGTAGCAGCGGCGCGGGCGGTGAATTGGCGTTGGTCGTCTCGAGGCGGGAGGACCTGTCGAGCCCGGTACTCGCCGAACGGGTTCAGGTACGTGAAGATGCCGACGGCACAGTGCATTTCGATATAAACGGACTGGCTCCGGGGGAGACCTACTACTACCAGTTCCGGGGTAACGGGGGCGAGTCGCCGGTCGGTCGGTTCCGGACGCTGCGGCCAGCCGATTCCAACGAGCCGGTCCGCATCGGCTGGTTCACCTGCCAGGGCTTCGAGGAGGGCTACTACGCGGCGCACCGGCATCTCGCCGAGGAGGACCTCGACTTCGTCGTGTGCCTCGGTGACTACGTGTACGAGTTCACCAAGCCGGGCGTCCGGGGCGTCACGACCAACCCGTTCCCGCAGACCATCGACGCCATGCGGGACAAGTACCGCCAGTACCGCACCGACGCGAACCTGCGGCAGATGCACAGCCAGCACGCGTTCATCCCGATCTGGGACGACCACGAGTTCCGCAACAACTACAGCAAGGACGGCTGGACGTTCCCGGTGATCTCACCCATCGAGGGCGCGGTCGGGTTCCAGCAGAAGAAGCAGTGGGCGTGGCAGTCGTGGTTCGAGCACATGCCGGTTCCCCGTTTCGCCAACGACCCGACGCGCACGTACCGCTCGTTGCGGGTGGGCAAGACGGTGGAACTGTTCGCGCCCGATACCCGGCAGTACCGGGACCGGCAGGCCTGCGGCGACTCCCTTGACCACATCGTGTGCGCCGAGGCCGACGCGGCGGGCCGGACCATGCTGGGCGCGGCGCAGAAGCAATGGCTGCTCGACGGCATGACCAGGTCGGACGCCCACTGGAAGGTGGTGGCGAACGCCAACATGATGATGGGCATGGTGGTGGCGGACAACGGCACCCGGGCCTACATGGACACCTGGGACGGCTACGGCGCCGAGCGAGCGGAGATCCTGTCGACCGCGGCCCAGTCGGTGGACAACCTGGTCCTGGTCACCGGCGACGACCACGACGGCTGGGCAGGCGAGCTGTGGGACACCGGGTTCGCGCCTGGCACGCCGAGCGGTGCCCAGGCCAACGCGCCTGGCACCCGGCGCGCGGGTGTCGAGTTCGTCGTCCCGTCCGTCACCTCCGCCAACACAGCGGACGGCGGCTACACCAGCAGCAGCGACAACACCGGCGGGGCGCGCGCTGAGGAGGTCAACCGGCGGGACAAGAACCCGCACGTCAAGCACGCCGACATGGTCAGTCACGGGTACGGCGTCCTCGAGGTCGACGCGAGCGAGGCGCGCTTCCAGTTCCGGACGGTGGACAAGCTGAACCCGAACTCGGGCGTGGAGACGACGAAGGCGCTGCGCACCCCGGCCGGGCAGTCGGTGATCGAGACCGTGTGATATCCCTCGGCGGTGCCCGGCCGGCTGTTCACTCGCAGGCGACCCCGTAGCCGACCGGGTCGAGCCGATGTGACCGCTGATGTGGTATGGATCACATCGGCGGGGTGTCACGTTTCGCTGTCGTTGCTTGTCCCATGGACGTCACCAACCAACGAACCCCGTACCGGTGACGCCGACTATGGGAGCAACGCCATGAACAACCCGCATCGGATCGTCGTCCTCGGCGCCGGCTACACCGGCATGCTGGCCGCAGTGCGGTTGGCGAGGCGGACTCGCAAGCTCGATGTCGCCATCACCCTGGTTAACCCATCCGCCCGGTTCACCGAGCGGCTGCGGATGCACCAGATCGCGGCGGGCCAGGAACTGGCCGACCATCGGATTCCCGAACTGTTGGCAGGCACCGGCGTCGAATTCGTCCAGGGCTGGGCCACGTCCATCGACACGGCCGGCAGGCAGGTCCTCGTCGACTGCACCACGGCCATGCACTACGACACCCTCGTCTATGCGCTCGGCAGCAGCACCGACACCGACACTGTGCCCGGCGCCGCCGACCACGCCTGGACCTTGAACGATCCGCGCGCCGCGCACCGTTTCTCCGAGCGGCTCGCGGTGGTCGAAGCCGATGGCGGCAACGTCGCGGTCTGCGGCGGCGGCCTGACCGGCATCGAGGCCGCGGCCGAGATCGCCGAGAACCACCCGGGATTGACGGTCACCCTGGTCAGCGGCAGCGAGCCTGGCGCGATGATGGGCGACAAGGCGCGGGCCTACCTGAACAGGACACTGGACCGGCTCGGTGTGGCGCGCGAGATTGGTCAGGCCGTCACCAAGGTGCTTCCGGACGCGGTCGAGCTGGCCAACGGTGACGTGGTTCCCACGGACCTGATCCTGTGGACCACCGGTGTCCGGGTCTCTCCTCTAGCCGCCCAGGCGGGCATCGAAACCGACGCACGCGGGCTGATCGTCGTCGACTCGACCCTGCATTCGGTGTCGCACCCGAACATCCACGCCATCGGCGATGCCGCCGCGGTGCGCCAGGCCTGGGGCCAGATCCACGGCACCTGCCAGTCCGGCCTGCCGACCGCCGCCCACACCGCCGACACCATCGCGCGGGAACTGCGCGGCAAGAAGGCGAAGCCGTTCCGGTTCGGCTATGTCCATCAGCCGGTCAGCCTCGGACGCAAGGATGCGGTCATCCAGTTCACCAAGGCCAATGACACCGCGGGACGGTTCCACCTGGCGGGTCGTGCCGCGGTGATGTACAAGGAGGCGGTCAGCAGCAGCCCGGTGCCGACCTTCAGGATGAGCACGAAGATGACGATGTCGGTCCAGCTGTCCAAGGGCGGCAAAGCCACTCGCGCGACCGCATGACGCCACCACTCCCAATCGATATCGAAGCAATGAAAGAGGCATCGGACATGGAGATCCCCCGGATCACTCACGGATATGTCGACGTCGATGACGTTCGGATCTTCTACCGCGAAACCCGGTCCCAGTGACGGGCTTCCGCTGCTGTTGCTGCACGGCTTCCCCACAGCCTCACATCAATTCAGTCGGCTCATGGACGCGCTCGGCTCGCGCTACCGGCTGATCGCACCCGACTACCCGGGATTCGGCCACACCGAAGCGCCCGCCGATTTCGTCTATTCCTTCGAGCACCTCGCCGAGCTGGTCGAGGGGTTTGTCGCGAAGCTGGGGTTGCACCGGTTCGTCTTGTACACCTTCGACTTCGGCGGCCCGATCGGGTTGCGCTTGGCAACGCGCAACCCGGGGGCGATTGCCGGACTGATCGTGCAGAATGCCAACGCGTATGAAGAAGGACTGTCCCCGCTGGCACTGGACACCATCGCCGCGCCCGCCGAGGCGTTCGACGGCCTGTTCACCCTGCCGGTCACCCGCAGCCAGTACGAGGGCGGCACCACCAGGCCCGAACTGATCGCCCCCGACGGATGGACCCTCGACCAGCATTTCCTCGATCTCCCCGGGCGCAAGGACGCCCAGCGCGCTCTGGCGTTGGACTACAAGAACAACGTCACTCTCTACCCGGAGTGGCAGGCGTGGCTGCGGGAATACCAGCCGCCGACGCTGATCATCTGGGGCCGAGGTGACGCCTTCTTCACGGAGACGGGTGCCCGTGCCTACCTGCGCGATCTGCCACACGCACAACTGCACATCTTCGACACCGGGCATTTCGCGCTGGAGGAGAACCTCCCAGAGATCGCACCACTCATCGCCGAATTCCTCGAAAGGTATACCCGCATGAAGGTCGCGATCATCGGGGCCACCGGCAACCTCGGCGGCGCTGTGGCACGTGAGGCCGCTGCACGCGGCCATGACATCACCCCGCTGGGCAGCGGCAACATCGACGTCACCGACCCGGACTCGATCAAAGCCGCTGTCACCGGCCACGACGCAGTAGTTGTGTCGGTCAAGGGCTCTGACCGTCTGGTGCCGCGCGCGGCCGAGGCCCTGCTCGAGGCGCTGCCATCTGCCGGTGTGAACCGCGTGATCTTCCTGGGCGGTGGAGGAAGCCTCCAATCGGAGTCGGGCCGGCCCTTCGTTGAATCCCCAGACTTTCCTGCGCAATACCTGGAAACCGCGCTCGACCAGTCCGAGGCCCTGCGGATCTTCCGTTCCTCCGAAACCCCGGTCGAGTGGTCCTACGCCAGCCCGCCCCCGGTCTACCTGGTCCCCGGCGACAAGACCGGCGCCTACCTGGTCGAGGCCCGCGACACACCTCTGGCCAACGAGAACGGCGAAAGCCGAATCACCATCGGTGACTATGCCTCCGCAATCGTCGACACCCTCGAAACCGGAGCCTTTGTCCGCGAACGGTTCACCGCCGCCGCCACAGACTGAAGGGCTACCGTGCCTGCCGCGCCATCGAGGCGGGCCGGTAGGTTCTTGCCGGGCTGCTCAGATCCAGGCCGGGCACCCGACGCACGACCTTGCCGCGCCGTGTGTGGCACCTGACTTGTACGGCCTGAGTCTTCGGGAAGGTCCAAGAGTTGATGGATGACACTGTGGCTGTTCGAGATCCCTTCATCGAGCACCGGCGGCTGCTGTTCTCGACTGCCTACCGGATGCTCGGCACCGTCACAGATGCGGAGGACGTCCTGCAGGACACCTGGTTGAAGTGGAACGACACCGATCAGTCGACGGTCATCCACCCCAAGTCCTATCTGGTCCGCACGGTCACCAACCTGTCCTTGAACCGACTCACCTCCGCCAAGGCTACTCGCGAAACCTACATCGGCCCTTGGCTTCCCGAGCCACTGCTGACCTCGCCGAACGTCGCAGAGGGCACCGAATTGGCCGACACCGTCTCCACCGCGATGTTGGTTGTGCTGGAAACCCTGAGCCCCGTCGAACGCGCAGTGTTCCTCCTGCGCGAGGTCTTCGGCTACTCGCACGCCGAGATCGCCGACACCCTCGACAGGCCCGAGGCCACGGTCCGTCAGATCGCGCACCGAGCCAAGGGGCACGTGCAGTCCCGCCGCCCGCGCTTCGATACCGACAAGGCCGAGCGGGCGCACGTCACCGAGCAGTTCATGGCCGCCTGCTCGGGTGGTGATCTCAAAGCGTTGATGGACCTGCTCGCGCCCGATGTCACCGCGTGGTCCGACGGTGGCGGCGTGGTGACTGCGGCGCGCCGTCCGTTGCACGGCCCTGACCATGTGGCCCGTTGGATCCTCGGCGTGCTTGCCAAACCCGTCTCGGCGGGCTTCACGCTCGAATCCGCCCATATCAATGGTGAACTCGGCGCGCTCGCCGGCATAGGTGGCAACCCGGGTGCTGCCTTCACCTACGACATCGTCGATGGCCGCATCCAGAACCTTCGCTTCCAGATCAATCCGAACAAGCTCAAGGGGTTGTATATCGGGACCGACACTCTCGGATGACGGTCCCGTCCCGCGGGGCCGATCGGGCGTGGGTCATCTCGGTCACGGCGCAGGGCACCGCGCCGACGCCTACCGTTTTCGGGTGGTGTCGGGCGGTGCCCGGTGTTAGTGCTTTAGGTGGCGAAGGGGAGTTGGCCTTCGGTCCAGGCGGCGGGTCGTCCGCAGCCGGGGAAGTGCCAGCCGCAGTCGCGGGCATTGAGGGCGCGGCGGAGTTTGCGGGGGATGAGGCGAGTGGTGCGTCCGACGTCGATGGGGTTGTCGTCGGTGTCCATGGTGATGGGGCATTGGCCTGATTTGACCCGGTGTGGCCCTGTCGGAGCGGATCCATGCCAGGTGCGTCGCGGCCGTAGTGGGCGATGGGGTCAATCGGCGCTCCGGTCGTGTTCGGCGATTTCGTCGACCGATTGCTGGAATGCCTCGGACGCGCGGGCGAAGTAGTCGAAGAGTAGTTCGCGCTGTTGCGGGGTGTAACTCGCGATGATGTCGCCGATCCTGCGCCGGGCCGGGGTCAGCACCTTGTCGAGGTCGGCGGGTGAGTCGATCGGTTCGACGATGACCTTGCGTCGGTCGCCGGGGTCGGCGGCCCGGCGCACGTAGCCCGCCTGTTCGAGGCGGTCGATGAGCCGGGTTGTGGGTCCGGTGGTCAGGCCTGTGCGCGCGCCGAGTTCGCCGGGCGTCATGGCGCCGTTCAGTTCGAGGATGTTCAGCGCGTACAGGTCGGTCGCGCCCAGGTCGACGGCCTTCGCGCCCGCTTGGGCGTGCAGCACAACAGAACTCAGGTACCGACGGAAGATGGCGCTCGGATCGCTTGCGTGCCGAGGTGTTGACAAGGGTGACCCTCTCTCGTAATCTCTTCCTCAACGAAGAAACATCGCCAGGGAAGAGAAATCTTCTAAGCAGAGAATAACACGGAGGGCTCCTGCTATGACTGTTGTCGATACGAAACCGACCACATCGGGCAAGTCGCGCCGCCGCACCATTGTTCGGGTGCTCGGCGCGACCACCCTCGCGCTCGGAATGACCGCCGCCGGCGGCTACCTGTGGCTGAACCAGACCTCCGAGGTCCGAAACACCGGCGTCGCCGAGTGCACGACGGTCACCCCCGACGGCGGTTCAGACGCCGACCTGCGGGGGGTGTGCGCGACCTTGAGTGCGATGACCGAGGCATGGGGCCGCAATGATGCCGACGCCTACGGCGCGGTATTCACCGAGAACGCGAGCTACACCACCTTCATCGGCACCCACTACCAGGGGCGCAGCGATCTGACCGCGGCGCATCGCGCTCTGTTCACCGGATTCCTGAAGGACACCAAGCTTGCGGACTCCTATCTCGGCGCCCGCTTCTATGGCGGCAACGTGGCCATCGTCACCAGCCGTGGCGACCGCTATGAGAACGACCGTCCGGCCGAGCTGTCCAAGACCCAGACCTACACGCTGGTTCGCGAACAGGACGGACAGTGGCGGATTGCCAGCTTCCACAACACTCAGCGACAGCGGGCGATGGAACGGATCTCCTACCTCCTCGACTCGGAGACCAAGCCGCAGGCGGAGCGATGAAGGCGCTGGTGACCGGCGCGAGCGCGGGCATCGGCCGAGCCTTCGCGAAATCTCTCGCGGCAGCGGGTTACTCGGTGACGGCCGTGGCGCGGGGCGGCGAGACGCTCGAAGCGCTGATCGTCGAACTCGGTGACGGGCACCAATACCTCGTCGCGGACCTCGCGACCGAGGACGGTCTCCGTGTCACGGCGGAGATGATTCGCGGCGGCGGATACTCACTGCTGGTGAACAATGCCGGTGCTGCCGCGCATGGCGACTTCGCCGACCTTCCGCTCGAATCCGCGCTCACCGCACTGGATCTCAACTGCCGGGCCGTGGTGGTGCTGGCGCATGCTTTCCTCGCCGCAGCCGTTCCCGGCAGTGCGCTGGTGAACGTGTCCTCCACGCTCGGGCTCACACCGAAACCTGGCATGAGCGTCTACAGTGCCTCGAAGGCCTTCGTCACCACGTTCTCCGAAGCGCTGTGGCACGAACAGAAGCCACGTGGCGTCCAGGTTCTGGCCGTGTGTCCGGGCGTCACCGCCACCTCCTCGCAGGCGGCCGCTGACGTGCCGTCCTGGCTGATCCAGTCGCCGCAGCAGGTGGTGCAGAGTGCCCGGAAAGCCCTGTCCGACAGCGCCGGTCCGGTCGTGCTCACCAGTCGTGCCAACCGCCTGTTCACCGCCGCGCTGCGGCTGCTGCCTCGGCGCACTGCGTTGTCGTTCCTTGCCTCGACCTGAAATCTACTCCGCGCCAACGATTGAAAGGGCCACACGATGAACATGACTGATGCCACCGCCATCCGTGCGCTGATCGAGCTCAGCCAGGAAGTCTGGAACCGTGGCGACGGGGCCGCTTATGGCGCCTGCTTCACCGCCGATGCCACCGATGTGACCTATGTCGGCACCGTCTACCACGGCGGCGAAGAGATCGGCCGGGCCCATCAGGCGCTGTTCGACAGCTTCCTGAAGGGCACCCGTCTCATCGTCGATATCCTGGAAATCCGCTGCTACGGCAACGATACAGCTGTCGTCGTGACCCGCGGCGAAGCCTCGAAGGGCGAACCGAAGAAGCTGGGAAAGCTCGCGACCTACACCGTCATCCGTGACGTCGATGGCCAGTGGCGTATCGCGGCCGTGCAGAAGACCCAGCACAAGCCGCTGATGGAGGCGGTGTCTTTCAAGTTCCAGCCCGCCACCCGGCCGGCCGCGTACTGACGGCCGGAATCGCAGCGGGATCTGCACCGGCGACCGTCACGGCACGTAGAACGTGGCGAAGCCCGGAGTGACGATCCCGGCCACCGGATTGACGACGGCGACGACCTGCCCGATCCCGGTGTTCACCGTTGCCGCTGCCGGGATCCCGTTCAACCCGTCCGACAGGTGGGTGGTGCCGGTCGCGCCAGTCGACAGGTTCATCCACTGCACCTGCGAGGTGAGCGGGCAGCCCCAGCCTCCGGGATTCCCGCCGGTGATCACCACAGCTCCGGGCTGAGCGCCGACCACCGCCGCGCACCGAGGCGCGGGAGCGTCGAAACTCCCGTTGGGATTCCCGTATGGGGCCGGGTTCACCTGAAACGGAACGGTCACCGGAGCGGCCACGGCAGTCCCCGCGGTCGACAACCCCAACGCGGCGACGGAGATGGCACACATTCCGAGCTTGCGAGCGAGCTTCACAACAGAACTCCTGCAACGCTAGAGGACCCGACCCTGAACACCCACCGTAACGCGCGCGTACTGGACGGTCCGCATGTTGACGGGGCCGGAGTGTCCGGAGACACTGCCGTAAGGCCGGAGTGGGCCGCCAGCACGAGGGAGGTCCCGATCGATGCCGATGCAACAAGCGCAGGCTCGGATGTTCCTGGCCATGCTCCGTCGGGAGGTCGACGACCTGGCGTCAGGCATCGAATCGGCCGAGGCGGACGCGGTCCACGCCCGAAGCGACGGCAACCTCACCCGTCATGCCGAACTACTCGTCAGGGCAGGGGCGCTGGATCGGCGCATGTACGAGGTACACCGAATGATCGCCAGGCTGCAGATGCGGTTCCCCGACGCCGACGATCTCGCGCCCGAGCCCGCCTGAGCCGGATCCTCGACCGCGGCGAGCGCTCGTCGTGGTCAGGCGGCCCGGGTCAGCGTCCGAGGCGTATGTCGAGCCCCGAACGTCGCCTGCACCTGGATCCACTGCGCCAACACCTGGCACCCGGTCAGCCCACCCGCGTCGAGTGGTTCGGTGGCGTATGCGACGTGCCGACCGCCTCGCGGATTGCTCATCCGCACGCGGCCCCAGGTCAGGCGTGCGGGCAGGTAGCCGAGCACCTCCACCGCGGCGGTGCGCAGTCGCCGCAGGTCCGTGCGCCACTGCCGGACGCTCAGTCGGGTCTTGGTCGCGTTCTGGAAGCTGTTGTCTCGGAGCAGTTCCCAGAGTTTGCCCAGCCAGGTGCGGGGTTCCCGGAGTGACATCCAGCGCGTGAGGTCCGCGATGTCGCGCACGTAGCTGTCGTCGCTGGCGTTGCAGATCATGTCCTCGGGGTGCCCGACCCACAGGACCGGGATCGAGTCCGGTATCTCGGGCCCAGGCCCGGCGACGCCGTGTCCGCGGCAGCCCGGCACGGCGCCGTCCGGCTGCTCGGGGTCGGAGATCAGCCCGACCGCGGCGATACCGCCCGCGGCCAGGTCTCCGGCGGCGATGTGCCCCAGCACCTCGCGGATCACCGTGCAGCCCTGCGAGTAGCCGATCAGCATCACCGGACCGTCGGTCTCCGCGACCGCCTCGATCACCCGGCGCACACCGACCTCGGTGCTCTGCCGGTAGCTGAGCCCGCCGACGGCGACGGGGCCGTAGGAGGCGGGGTAGCCGACCCAGCGGGCGACGAAGCGGTCGTCGAGCGTGTCGGTGACCTCGCGCAGCAGCCCGGACACCTCGGTGCGGCGGTCGTCGGGGTGCGACTCCCCGGTGCCACCGACGGCGAGCACGGTTATCTGCGACATGAGTCCACGATGCCCGCGCCAGGTAAGGATCCGTTCAGGGACGCCTGAGAAGATCCTGGCAATCGGGGTCCGGCGCGGCTTAGGGTCGAGGCCATGACCCGTCCCGCCATCGGTATGGAGTACACCGTCCTTGACTGTCCCGACCCGGGCGCCCTGGCCGCCTTCTACGGCGCGGTGCTCGGCTGGGAGGTCGCCCGGTCGGACGACCACTGGGTGGTCCTGCAGGGTCCGGGCGCGCTCCGGCTGGCGTTCCAGCTCGCGCCCGACTTCGTCCCCGCCGACTGGCCGGCGAAGGGGGTGCGGGTGCACCTCGACCTGCGAATCGACGACATGGATGCGTCGACGAGGTGGGTGCTCGGGCTGGGCGCGGAGCTCGTCGAGGGACCGGCGGACCACCAGGACTTCGCGGTGTTCCGGGATCCGGCCGGTCACCTCTTCTGCCTGTGCCTGAACGAATGAGCGGCGGCGATCACGCGGCCTTCGCGAGCAGCGCGTCGAGCGCCGCGTAGCTCTCGTTCATGCCGCCCTCCATGCCGGACTGCAGCATGCCGTCGCGTTCGGCGGCGGTGAAGTATTGGCTGTCGATGACGACCTTGGTGCGGCCGTCGCCCAAATCGACGAATTCGACGGAATCGATGCACGGGTGCGCGGGCATGCCGTCCCACTCGAAGGAGTAGACGAGCCGCTCCTTCGGGGTGATCTCCCGGAAGCGTCCCTCGAAGCCGTCGGTTCCGCCCTCGTGGTGCTCGACGAACCGCCAGTGGCCGCCTCGCTCGAAATCCCAGCGCTCGACGTCGAGCGGGTTTCCGCGACCCCACCACTGGGCGAGTTGCTCGGGCTCGGTGTACGCGGCCCAGACCCGGTCGCGGGTGGCGTTGAAGACACGTTCGACGTGGATGTCCCGGTCGCCGGGGGTGGATACGGTCGCGGCGGCGGGGGTGTGTTGTGTGGTCATCGTTACTCCTCCATGCGGTTGAGGAACTGTCCGAGACGGTCCAGGCGGCCCTCGATCTCGAGTTGGTGACTCCGGATCCAGGCGAGCTCGCGGTCGAACGGGTTCGTGCCGAGTCGGCAGTGCCGCACGCGGCCCCGCTTCTCGGTCACGACCATGCCGGAGTCCTCGAGGAGGCGGAGGTGCTTCGTGATGCCGGTGAGGGTCATCTCGAAGCGCTCCGCCAGCTCGCTGACCGTGGCGTCCGTCCGGCCGAGGTGTTCGAGGATCCCGCGTCGAGTGGGATCCGAGAGCGCCGCGAACGAGGCGTCGAGCCGTGAATGCTGAACCATCTAGTTCAGTATTGACCGCAGGTCTGGCGGTGTCAATGGCGGGAATGGCAGGACCCTTGGCGGTAACGTCCCATTCATGACTGAGGCAGTGAAGGGTCCGGCGTCCTACTTTCCGTCGATCGAGAAGAAGTACGGCCGGCCGATCGCGGAGTGGCAGAACAAGATCCGGTCCTCGGACCTGACCAAGCACAAGGAGCTCGTCGACTGGCTCAAGGCCGAGCATGAGATGGGCCACGGGCACGCCAACGCCCTGGTCAAGTACACCCTCGACGAGGACGCGGCCGGCTAGATCGGCACCGGGCCCACGAACGAGGAGGGTTGCCGTGCTCCCGCTGTTCGCGTCCGACCCCGCCGCCGGAGCGATCCTCGCGACGGCGTTCACGGCATTTGTGTTCTCGGAGTTCTGGATCGGGCGTACCCGGCCAGGTAGCGCAGAGCGGGACCAGGACGCGCGCAGCGGGCTCGCGGTCGGGCTTGGGCTGCTGTCCGCCTACGCCGGTGGGCCGGCGATCAGCCTGCTCGTCACGTCGACGGTGATCACCACGGGCGCGGTCTGGTATTTCGTTGCGGGCCTGGCGATCGCGGCTGCGGGCCAGGGCATGCGCCTGCGGGCGGTGTACGAACTCGGGGTCGCCTTCACGTTCAGGGTCCAGGTCGCGCCCGGTCAGACGGTGGTGGACACCGGCCTGTACCGGCGGATCCGGCACCCGTCGTACACCGGCGCGCTGATCTGCGCCCTGGGGTTCACCATCGCGTACACCAATTGGCTCGCACCCCTCGCGGTGCTCGGGCTGGTCCTCGGCTACGTGGTGCGGATCCCGCATGAGGAGCAGACGCTGGCCGAGGGTCTCGGCGAGCCGTACCGGCAGTACATGCGCCGGACCAAGCGGCTGATCCCGTTCGTGTTCTAGGCTCCGACCGGATCCGTCTGCCCTCGGCAGACAAATCGATTCGCCACCGCGCCAAGCGGATACAACGGAATACATGACCACGACACCAGCCCTGACCTACCGAGACCAACTCACCGACCGACTGTTCCGGCAGCGCACCGTGATGCTGACAGGTGAGGTGAACGACGAGATGGCCGAGCGGGCCTGCGCCGAGATGGTGCTGCTCGCCACGGCCGACGCCGAGCGTGACGTCGTCGTCTACATCAATTCGCCCGGCGGCTCCGTGCTGGCCGGGCTCGCCATCTACGACACCATGAAGCTGATCCCCAACGACGTGGTGACCGTCGCGCTCGGGTTCGCCGCGAGCATGGGCCAGGTGCTGCTCGCCTCCGGCACCCACGGAAAGCGGATAAGCCTGGCGCACAGCAGGATCATGATGCACCAGCCGTCGGCAGGCATCGGCGGCACGGCGATGGACATCGCCATCCAGGCCGACAACTGGGAGTACATGAAGCGGCAGTCGGAGGAGATCCTGGCGGCCGAGACCGGCCGCACGGTCGAGGAGATCGCCGCCGACAGCGACAGGGACCGCTGGTTCACCCCCGAGCAGGCACGCGAGTACGGGATGGTCGATCACGTGGTCGGATCGTTCGCGCAGATCGCGCCGTTCGCGACCGCAGGACGGATGGGGCTGTAGTCATGGCGCAGTACGCGATTCCCAGTGTCATCGAGCGGACCCCGGCGGGCGAACGATCCTTCGACGTGTTCAGCCGACTGCTCAACGAACGGATCATCTTCCTGGGTACCGAGATCGATGACGGTGTGGCGAATGTGGTGATGGCGCAGCTGCTGCACCTCGAGGCGGATGCGCCGGATCGGGAGATAGGCCTGTACATCAACTCGCCGGGCGGGTCGACCACCGCGATGCTCGCCATCTACGACACCATGCAGTTCCTGCGGCCCACGGTCGCCACCTATTGCATGGGTCAGGCCGCCTCCGCCTCGGCGGTGCTGCTCGCTGCGGGCGCGCCGGGGCGCAGGCACGTGCTCGCGCATTCACGGGTGCTGCTGCATCAACCGTCCGCGCAGGGCCAGGGCACCATTTCCGATCTCGCCCTGCAGGCCGCGGAGGTGCTGCGGGTCCGGTCGCAGACCGAGGAGATCCTCAGCGCGCACACCGGCCAGGACGTGGCACGACTGCGCAGGGACACCGACAGGGATCGGATCTTCACCGCCCAGGAGGCGCTCGACTACGGCCTCGCGGACCAGATGATCGTCTCCAGGGACGCGGCGTAGCGGACGGCGCCCGCCGATCAGGCGGCCATCAGCTCCACCCGCGGCGGACCGGTCACCGTGTGCTGACCGGTCGGTCGCGGGGCCGACAGTCGCCGCACGCCCCTGGCCAGCAGGTTCTCCAGCGGCATGCCGAGCGCGTCACACACCGAGCGCAGCATCTCCGACGACGGCTCCTTGCGTCCGCGCTCCATCTCGGAGAGGTACTGCTTGGACATGCCCACCGTGCGCGCCACATCGTCGAGGGTGCGGTCCTGATCGCGGCGTTCATCGCGCAGTATCTCGCCGTAGATCTTGCGCAGCAGGGGAGCGGGTCGGTCGTCGCGGTCCGGGCGTCGGCCCTCGCGTCGCCTGCTGGCGATGTCGACGACGACCGGCCGGTCCGCAGCTGTCATGACCGCAAGCCTGCCACCGGGCCGCGGCGACAGGCGCGGTTGTTCGCTGAGGGCTGACCGGGCTATGCGTGCGGCCGCACCGCGCGTGGTTCGGTGGCGACCGTCGGTTCGGGGTGGACAATTCGCCGGGAGCCCGGCCGTCGGGCGCAACGGAAACGGAGACCGCAATGGCACCCGAGAGCACGGACAGCTTCCTCGTGGAACGCTCCATCGACGTCGCCGCGAGCCCGGCCACCCTGCACGGCCTGATCGACGATTTCCGCCGCTGGCCCGAGTGGTCGCCATGGGAGGAGCTCGACCCCACCATGACCCGGACCTACGGCGGGGCCGACCGCGGGGTCGGCGCCACCTACTCCTGGTCGGGCAACCGCAAAGCCGGTTCGGGGTCGATGGTCATCACCGAGTCGGTCCCCGGGCAGAAGGTGGTGCTGGACCTGGCGTTCCTCAAGCCGTTCAACGCCGAGAACGTGACCACCTTCCTGCTGGAGCCCAGCGGTGCGGGCACCACGGTCCGCTGGCAGATGACCGGCAAGAAGAACTGGTTCTTCAAGGTCTTCGGGTTCGTCTTCAGCATGGACAAGATGGTGGGCAAGGACTTCGAGAACGGCCTGGCCAAGCTGAAGGCCCTCGCCGAGGCCGGATAGCTCCCGATCCGGCCACGGCGGGCGCATCGGCGGCGATCGGTCGGTGATACCTTCCGTCGGTGCCGCGGATGAGTCCCCCTGATGCGCAGACGTACTGGATCTCCACCAAGATCCACAGCGACCAGTTCCTGCTCTACTGCTTCGAGGACCCGGCAGACTCGACGGCCGCGATGCGCCGCTCGCTCCTCGCGCGCGCCGCGCTCGTCCCGGACCTGCGGCTCAAGGTCCGGGAGGTCCCGTTCCACGCCGACTACCCGCACTGGGTCCCGATGGACGTCGGCTCCGACCACGTGGTGGCCCACGAGCCGCTCGAGAGCTGGCCGGACTGCCTGCTGGCGGTCGGGGAGCTGCTGACCGAACGCCTGGACTCGCGCGAATCGCCATGGCGGCTGCATCTTTTCGCGGTCGCGCACGGGTCGCCGCGGTGCGGAGACGCACCCGCGGTGGTGGCGGTGCTGCAGGTCGCGCACGCCCTGGCCGACGGGCGAGGCGCCTCGACGCTGGCCCGAGCCCTGTTCGGTGGGCAGGACGCTGCCGTGCGGCGGGCGCCGAGCCCCGCGCCGTGGCGACCGGCCTTGGCGCTCGCGTTGGCCGCTGCCCGACTCCCGGCGCAGCTCGCCGCCCTCCTTGCCGCCGCGGTGCCCGCCCACCGGACCCATCGTGACCTCGAGCGCGAGACCGCCGCGGGAGCGCTGCCGGCGCAGCCGCCGAGCCTCTCCAAGGGTCCGACCAACGCCCGGCCGGACGAGCGCCGGTCGGTGCGGATGGTGGTTCGTGACGCCGCGGACCTGCGTGGGCCCGGGGTCACCGTCACGGTCGGGGCGATGACCGCGATCTCGTTGGCGCTGACCCGGTACCTGCGGGCGCAGGGGAGCGCAGTGCCTGCAGACCTCGCCGCGGAGGTGACGGTCGCCAAACCCGGGCAGGCGCGGTCGCGGAACCACTTCCGCAACGTCGCGGTCGACCTGTATCCCGGCGTCGCCGATCTGCGAGACCGTGCCGCGGCGATCGCCGCGTCGATGGCAACCCGCCGGACCCGCGGCGAGCATCCGGCCGCGGCGGCCGCGGACCGCGCGCTGCGCTCGGTTCCTGGACCCCTGGTGCGGTGGGGCGTCGAGCAGTTCGATTTCGGAGCGATCCCCGACACCGTCACCGGCAACACCGTGGTCTCCAGCGTCGACCGCGGTCCGGCCGATCTGTCCCTCGGCGGCGGACCGGTGAGATTCACGGCCGGATTCCCGGCGTTGTCCCAGTTCATGGGCCTGACCCACGGGGTGCACGGCATCGGTGACACCGTCACGATCGGTGTCAGCACCAGTCCGTCGGTACTGGCCGACCTCGACGCCTACGAGACCATGCTGCATGAGGCGATAGACGAGGTCAGCGCCGCATTCGGGTCAATCGGGTGGCGAGCCGCGCCGTCCCCGGATACCCTGCATTCGGTGTCGGAAGCTCCGGCAGAGCAGTGACGACTCGACGAGTCATCGAAGGAGTCCCCAGATGTCGACCTACATTTATGATGCGCTGGTTCCCTACGTCGGACCGGCCGAGGCCGCGAACCTGGCCACCCTGCTGGCCGTCGGACCGTAAGGACCACCCACAACCTCACGTGAGGCCCGGTGGAGCATGCGCTCCGCCGGGCCTCACGCATGTCCGGCCTCGGATGGCACGTTGCTGATGCCCGGACGGGCCCCCTCGCCGTCGGCGTAATATTCCGACGACGAATCTGGTGTCGAGGCCCCGACGTCGAGGCCTCGGCTGTCGAAGGGAATCGGATTGAACGCGCACATCGAGCAGCTCGAATTCCAGGCGGAAACCCGTCAGCTGCTGGATCTGATGGTCCACTCGGTCTACTCGAACAAAGACTCCTTCCTCCGCGAGCTGGTCTCCAACGCCTCGGATGCGCTGGACAAGCTGCGCCTCGAGGCGTTCCGCGACAAGGACCTCGACGTGGACACCTCGGATCTGCACATCGAGATCGAGGTGGACAAGCAGGCCCGCACGCTGACCGTCCGCGACAACGGCATCGGCATGTCCCGCGAGGAGGTCGTCGACCTGATCGGCACGCTGGCCCGCTCCGGGACGGCGGATCTGCGTCGGAAGCTGCGCGAGGCCAAGGACGCAGCCGCGGCCGGGGCTTTGGGTGCTTCCGAGGAGCTGATCGGGCAGTTCGGCATCGGCTTCTACTCGACCTTCATGGTGGCGGACAAGGTCACCCTGCTGACCCGCCGCGCCGGCGAGAGCCAGGCGACTCGCTGGGAGTCGAGCGGCGAGGGTACGTACACGATCGAGACGGTCGAGGACGCGCCGCAGGGCAGCTCCGTGACCCTGCACCTCAAGCCCGAGGACACCGAGGATCACCTGCACGACTACACCTCCGAGTACAAGATCAAGGAACTGGTCAAGCGCTACTCCGACTTCATCGCGTGGCCGATCCGGATGGACGTCGCGCGCAGCGTGCCGGGCGAGGACGGCGCCGAGGCGACGGTGACCGTCGAGTCCGAGACGATCAACTCGATGAAGGCGCTGTGGGCGCGCTCGAAGGACGAGGTCTCCGACGAGGAGTACCAGGAGTTCTACCGGCACATCGCGCACGCATGGGACGAGCCGCTCGAGACCATCGCGATGAAGGCGGAGGGCACCTTCGAGTACCAGGCGCTGCTGTTCATCCCCACCCACGCGCCGTTCGACCTCTTCCAGCGCGACGCCAAGACCGGCGTGCAGCTCTACGTCAAGCGCGTGTTCATCATGGACGACTGCGACCAGCTGATCCCCGAGTACCTGCGCTTCGTCAAGGGCGTGGTGGACGCACAGGACCTCTCGCTCAACGTCTCGCGCGAGATCTTGCAGCAGGACCGCCAGATCCGGGCCATCCGGCGCAGGCTCACCAAGAAGGTGCTGTCCACCATCAAGGACATCCAGACCGAACGCCCCGAGGACTATCGCACCCTGTGGACCCAGTTCGGCCGCGTGCTCAAGGAGGGCCTGCTGTCCGACACGGACAATCGCGATGCGCTGCTGGGCATCTCGTCGTTCGCGTCCACCCACAGCGAGGACGAGCCGACCACCCTGGACGACTACCTGGCGCGCATGAAGGACGGGCAGGAGCAGATCTACTACGCGACGGGCGAGACGCGGCAGCTGCTCGAGAGCTCGCCGCACATGGAGGCGTTCCGCGCCCGCGGCCTCGAGGTGCTTCTGCTGACCGATCCCGTTGACGAGTTGTGGGTCGGCGCGGTGCCCGAATACGAGGGCAAGGTCTTCCAGTCCATCGCCAAGGGCGAGGTCGACCTCGACACCGAGGAAGACAAGAAGGCCAGCGAGTCCGAGCGCGAGGAAAAGGAGAAGGACTTCGCGGGCCTGCTCACCTGGATGACCGAGGCGCTCAGCGAGCAGGTCAAGCAGGTGCGGCTGTCCACCCGGTTGACCACCTCCCCGGCGTGCATCGTCGGTGACGCGTTCAGCATGTCGCCGACCCTGGAGAAGATGTACCGCGCCTCGGGACAGGTGCTCCCGCCCACCAAGCGGATCCTCGAGCTCAACCCGGAACACCCGCTCGTGGCGGCGCTGCGGACGGCCCAGGCCGACCGCGACGACGATCCGGCGCTCGCGGAGACCGCCGAATTGCTCTACGGGATGGCGCTGCTCGCGGAGGGCGGCGAGCTCGACGATCCAGCGCGGTTCACCGGCATGCTCGCCGACCGACTGGCCCGCACGGTCTAGACCCGCGGTAGCCGACGCGCCGCGCCGATCTCGTGGGATAGCGAATCGGCGCGGCGCTCCTTCGTTCCGGCGGATACAGTGCGGGTATGTCTGTCGTATACAACGTCTTCGTCGCCATCCACCTGCTCGGTATGGCCGCCATCGTCGGTGGCTACTTCGCCGTGCTGGCGGAGCCGCGGGTGTCCGAGGTCATGGTGTGGGGCGCCCGGGTCCAGTTCCTGACCGGACTGATCATCGTCGGGATCGGCGAGGGTGCGCTGGACAAGGAGTACATCACCGCCAAGATCGCGACCAAGCTGGTGCTCTCGCTCGTGATCGTCGCGCTCGCCGAGATCGGTCGCGCCAAGCAGAAGCGGGGCGAGGCGAACCCGAACCTGGCGCACGCGGCCGGGGTGCTCGCGATCATCACCGCTCTGATCGCCGCGCTCTGGACGTAGCCGGGGCAGGCACGGCTCCAGGTAGGTCATCTCGGTGAGACCCGAAACCAGAACCCGCACAGAGCGACTCGACGAGCTACCGTTCACCCGTCGGCACGGCAGGTTGCTGGTCGGTTCCGGGATCGGCTGGGCGCTCGACGCGATGGACGTCGGCCTCATCTCGTTCGTGATGGCCGCGTTGGCTGTGCACTGGGACCTGAGCAAGACACAGCTGTCCTGGGTCGGTTCGATCGGCTTCGTCGGGATGGCCATCGGGGCCAGCGTCGGTGGGCTGCTCGCGGACCGGATCGGCCGCAGGCAGGTGTTCGCGGCGACCCTGCTCGTCTACGGTCTCGCCACCGGTGCCACTGCGCTCGCGGGGTCGCTGGCGGTGCTCATCGCGCTCCGGTTCGTGGTCGGGCTCGGGCTGGGCGCCGAGCTGCCGGTCGCATCGACCCTGGTCAGCGAGTACGCGCCGCGAAATCAGCGGGGCCGCATGGTGGTTGCGCTCGAGGCGTTCTGGGCGGTGGGCTGGATCCTGGCCGCCTTGATCGGTTACTTCGTGATCCCGCTCTCCGACGACGGCTGGCGCTGGGCGCTCGCGGTCGGCATCGTGCCGACCGCCTACGCGGTGGTGGTTCGGATGGGCCTGCCCGAATCGGTGCGCTTCCTCGAGGGCCGCGGCAGGTATGCCGAGGCCGAGGCGGCCGTGCGGTCCTTCGAGGAGTCGGCGCCGATCCGCCGGACGCAGGGGACCGCGACCGACACCGCGACCGAGCCCGAGCCCGAGTCGGGGCGACCGGATCCGCCTGCCGACGACACGGTCGTCGAGTCGATCTGGTCGCCGCGGCTGCGCAGGCGGACGGGCGCGCTGTGGGCGATCTGGTTCTGCATCAACCTCTCCTACTACGGCGCCTTCATCTGGCTGCCGAGCCTGTTGCTCGCGCAGGGCTTCGACCTGGTGAAGTCCTTCCAGTACACGCTGGTCATCACCCTCGCCCAGCTGCCCGGGTACGCCGTGGCGGCCTGGCTGATCGAGGCGTGGGGCCGCCGCGGCACCCTGGCGACCTTCCTCCTCGGATCCGCGGTCGCCGCCGGCCTGTTCGGGTTGGCGGACTCACCGACGCAGATCGTCGCGGCGGGTATGGCGTTGTCGTTCTTCAATCTCGGCGCGTGGGGCGCGCTGTACGCGATCGGTCCGGAGCTCTACCCCACGACGGTGCGGGGAGCGGGCACCGGCGCGGCTGCTGCCTTCGGACGGATCGCGTCCATCATCGCGCCGCTGATCGTGCCGTGGCTGCTGACCGGCGGCAACGGACTGGTGTTCGGGGTGTTCGCGGTGTCCTTCGGGTTCGCCGCGGCCGCGACCCTCGCGCTGCCCGAACTCAAGGGTCAGGCGCTGGCCGAGCGCTGACGAACCCGGCCTCCTCTCAGGCCATCTCCGGTACGTGCAGGTGGGCGATGGCCAGTTCGAACTCGCACACCTCGAGGATCTCGCTGCCCATCTCGCGGACCGCTGCTGCTCGGATTTCCTGGGCCAGCTCGCGATTGTTGTCCATCGCCTCGTGGCTGTCGAAGGTCACCGAGGACACCGCACGTCCCGCCGAGTGGTCGACGAGCAGGCTGGCGCTGCAGAACCCCTCGAGGTCCTCCATCGCGGGCATGGACACCATCTTGTAGACGTCGATGGCGTGGTCCATCCGGCCAGGCTCGAGCTTGAGCCACACTGCCCGCACACACGCGCCGTGGCCAGAATGGTGGTCGCGGTGCAGGATCGCGATGTCCCAGCGTTCGACCGTGGTGGTGCCGTTGAAGGCCTTGGCGGCCTCGTCGCGAAGCTGCAGGACGGGCCCCTCGCTCCTGCGCAGCGATTCCTCGTCCATCCAGGAGCTGGTGGCGATGCACCTCCCGCTGTCGTGGTCGACCAGCAGGGACAGTCCCGCGCAGCCCTCGAGTTCGGCGAGTGCAGGCATCACCGTGTCGCGAATATGTTTGATTCCCGCGTCGATGAACGACGGGTGGGCCTGGATAGTGGTTGAGCGTGCAAACACGATCCACCTCCTTGTTCTCGAGGCAGCACCCGGCGGGCGCCACCGGTCAACCCCCCTCCATGCCTCACCCTCCTCCCACCGGGTGCGCATGGCAATGGTGGATCGGAACGACAAAGGCCCGGCGGAGCGTGAGCTCCGCCGGGCCTCGGGTCGTGTCGTCTCAGCTCACAGGCCGGGACGCTTGCCCACCGTCAGGGTGACCTCACCGGTGTGCGCGAAGAAGTCGTTGCCCTTGTCGTCGACCACGATGAAGGCAGGGAAGTCCTCGACGTCGATCTTCCAGACCGCCTCCATGCCGAGCTCCTCGTACTCGATGACCTCGACCTTCTTGATGCAGTCGAGCGCCAGCCGCGCGGCGGGCCCGCCGATGGAACCGAGGTAGAAGCCGCCGTGCGTGTCGCAGGCGTCGGTGACCTGCTTGGACCGGTTGCCCTTGGCCAGCATCACCATCGAGCCGCCCGCCGCCTGGAACTGCTCGACGTACGAGTCCATCCGGCCGGCCGTGGTGGGGCCGAACGAGCCGGACGCGAGACCCTCGGGGGTCTTGGCCGGACCGGCGTAGTACACCGGGTGGTCCTTGAGGTACTGCGGCATCTCCTCGCCGGCGTCGAGGCGTTCCTTGATCTTCGCGTGCGCGATGTCGCGCGCGACGACCAGCGGGCCGGTCAGCGACAGCCGGGTCTTGACCGGGTGCTTGGACAGCTCCGCGAGGATCTCGGGCATCGGCTTGGTGAGGTCGATCTTGACCGCGGCGCCCTTGCCGGTACCCGAGATGCCGTCGGTCTCGGCGTCGAGCTGGGTGTCGGTGACCTCGGGCAGGAAACGGCCCGGGTTGAACTCGAGCTGCTCGAGGAAGATGCCCTCGGGGGTGATCTTCGCCTTCGCCTGGCGGTCCGCCGAGCAGGAGACGGCGATCGCGACGGGCAGCGACGCACCGTGGCGGGGGAGCCGGACGACGCGGACGTCGTGGCAGAAGTACTTGCCGCCGAACTGCGCGCCGATACCGATCTTCTGGGTGAGCTCGAAGACCTTCTTCTCGAGCTCGTGGTCACGGAAACCGCGGCCGGTGATCGCGCCCTCGGAGGGCAGCTCGTCGAGGTAGTGCGCGGACGCGTACTTGGCCGTCTTGAGTGCGAACTCGGCGGACGTGCCGCCGACGACGATCGCGAGGTGGTAGGGCGGGCAGGCCGCGGTACCGATCGAGCGGATCTTGGCCTCGAGGAACTGCATCATCGAGTCCGGGTTCAGGATCGCCTTCGTCTCCTGGAACAGGTAGGACTTGTTGGCGCTGCCGCCGCCCTTGGCCATGAACAGGAACTTGTACGAGTTCTCGTGGCCCTTGGCCGTGTCCGCGTACAGCTCGACCTGCGCGGGCAGGTTGCTGCCGGTGTTCTTCTCGTCCCACATGGTCACCGGGGCCATCTGCGAGTACCGCAGGTTCAGCTTGGTGAACGCGTCGTAGACACCGCGCGAGATGGCCTGCTCGTCGTCCCCGGGCGTGAGCACCTGCTGGCCGCGCTTGCCCATGACGATGGCGGTGCCGGTGTCCTGGCACATCGGCAGTACGCCCGCCGCGGCGATGTTCGCGTTCTTGAGCAGGTCGAGCGCCACGAACTTGTCGTTGTTCGAGGCCTCCGGGTCGTCGAGGATGCTCGCGAGCTGCGTCAGGTGATCGGTGCGCAGGTAGTGCGAGATGTCGTGCAGCGCGGTCTCGGTGAGCAGCCGCAGCGCCTCGGGCTCGACGTTCAGGAAGGTGCGCCCGTCCGGTCCCAGGGCGGTGGACACCCCCTCGGTGGTCAGCAGCCGGTACTCGGTGTTGTCGTCACCGATCGGCAGCAGGTCCTCATAGAGGAAGTCGGCCATCATCTCTCCTGTACACGGGGCGTGCGATGCACGTTCAGGCTAGCGGCGCTGCTCCCGCGCCCCGATCCGGGGGCGGGAACGAGCCCGTCGCCCGCGCGGGCGGTCCGTACACTTGACGAGATGCACACCCACCCCAGGCTCCACGCCTACCTCGACGTCGCCGTCGTGGTGCTGGTCCTGGTGGGAACCAACCTGGTCGCGCATTTCACCAACGCCTGGGCGAGCATCGCCACCGTGCCGATCGCCGCGATCGCGCTGGTCGCCCTGATCCGCGGTCGGGGTCTGGGCTGGTCGGAGCTGGGCCTGTCGCGGCGGCATTGGCGTACGGGGTCGCTCTACGCGCTCGCCGCGGTCGGGGTGGTCGTCGCGGTCGTCGCGATCGGAGCCCTGCTCCCGATCACCCGGCCGTTCTTCATGGCCGATCGCTACGCCACCATCTCGGGCGCCCTGATCGCGTCGATGATCGTCATCCCGTTGCAGACCGTGATCCCGGAGGAGCTCGCGTTCCGGGGGGTGCTGCACGGCACCCTGGATCGCGCCTGGGGTGCGCGCGGGGTGTTCGCCGCTGGGTCCCTGCTGTTCGGCCTGTGGCACATCGCGTCGTCGCTCGGACTGACGAGCGGGAACCGCGGGCTCACCGGGATCCTCGGCGGTGGGGTGTGGGGGCAGGTGCTCGGTATCGCGGGCGCGGTGCTCGCAACCGCCGCGGCGGGATTCGTCTTCACCTGGCTGCGTAGCCGCAGCGGCAGCCTCATCGCACCGATCGCGCTGCACTGGTCGCTGAACGGGGCAGGCGCGCTCGCCGCCGCCGTGGTGTGGCAGATGTCCGTGGCCTGACCTCGGGCCGACACCCAGGTCAAACAGCCGTCGGCGCGCGTCGACGCTGACTACGCTTGCAGAGTATGACGGCCGGCGATCGCCGGCTTCTCGCGGCGACAGGGCTGCGCTCGGCCGGGACCGCCGCGGGTCGCTGGGTGAAGCACGCGAGCTACCTGAAGAAATGGCTGGTGCTCGGCACCGCCATCGGCATCATCGCGGGGCTCGGTGCCGTGGTCTTCTCTCTCGCGCTCTCCGAGGCCACCCACCTGCTGCTCGGCGTGCTCGGCGGCTACACGCCGCCGGAGGCTGCGGGGGACGGCGGCGGCGCAGGCAGCGGCGACTCGACCCGCCCGTGGGCCATCCCGATCGTCGTCTGCCTGGGCGGGCTGGCCTCCGGGATCATCGTGTTCACCTTCGCCCCCGAGGCGCAGGGACACGGGACCGACGCGGCCATCGAGGCGATCCACCGGAACCCGCGGATGATCCGCATGCGAGCGGTGCTGGTGAAGCTCGTCGCCTCGGCGATCATGATCGGCTCGGGCGGCTCCGGTGGCCGCGAGGGCCCGACCGCCCAGATCTCCGCCGGGTTCGGCTCCCTGCTCGCGCGCACCCTCGACCTGTCGCCGAAGGACGGCCGGGTCGCCGTCGCGGTCGGCATCGGATCCGGCATCGGCGCGATCTTCGGGGCTCCGCTCGGCGGCGCCCTGCTCGCCGGGTCGATCGCCTACCGGGACGACTTCGAGTTCGACGCGGTGATCCCGGGGCTGATCACCTCGATCGTCGGTTACACCGTCTACGGGTCCCTGCTGGGCTTCGCGCCGCTGTTCGGCTACGCCGCGTCCGGCTACCGATTCGACGACCCCCTGCAGCTGGTGTGGTTCGCGGCCATCGGCGTGCTCGGGGGGCTCGTCGGGCTGCTCTACAGCAGGACGTTCTACGGCACCGTCGCGATATCGGGCCGGGTGCGCTGCAGCCGGATCCTCAAGCCCGCAATCGGCGGACTCCTGGTCGGCCTGATGGCCCTGGCGTTGCCCGAGGTGCTCGGGAGCGGATACGGCTGGGTGCAGCAGTCGCTGGACCGGACGGGTCTGCTGGCGATCCCGCTCTGGGTGGTGCTGGTGCTGCCGTTCGCGAAGATCCTGGCCACCTCGCTCTCGATCGGGACCGGAGGATCGGGGGGCATCTTCGGGCCCGGCATGGTGATCGGCGCCTTCACCGGCGCGGCGGTGTGGCGGCTCCTCGAACCGATCGCGCCCGCGGTCCCGGACTCGCCCGCGCCGTTCGTCATCGTCGGGATGATGGCCTGCTTCGGCAGCATCGCCCGCGCACCGATCGCGGTGATGCTGATGGTCGCCGAGATGACCGGCAGTCTCACCATCCTCACGCCCGCGATGGTCGCGGTCGGGCTGGCCTACCTCATCGTGCGTCACTCCGGCGAGACGATCTACCGGGCCCAGTTGGGCACCCGCGAGGACGCCCGTGCGGCACGGCTGATGGCGGGGATGCCGCTGCTGGGCCGGGTCGGCGTCGGCGAGGCGATGTCGCCCCCGCGGCTGGTCCTCGACGGCGGCACCGACGTCGCCGACGCGCTGGCGCGATTGCGGGAGGCGGGAGTGCCGGGAGCACCCGTCGTCGACGGCGAGGGGCGTTTCATCGGCGCGGTCTCGCCGTCGGAACTCGCGGCCGCGGCACCGGATGCGACCCTCGCGCGGCGCGCCGATGCGGGGGCGCCGACGGTCGATGTCACCGCGACCCTCGACGAGGCGTTGGAGGCGCTGCCGGACGAGGCCCGATGGCTGACCGTGCTCGACGGGCACAGGCGGGTGTGCGGCATCGTCGGGGTGCCGGACGTCGTCCACGGCTATCGGATCGAGGTCCTGGCCGAGCAGCGGCGAGTGGAGCGGGTCGGGACGCACGTCGAGGTGCTGGACGTGCGCGCCGCCGAAGACTCGCCCGTGTTGGGAAAACGGCTGGCGGACAGGGCCCTTCCCGCGGGGTCGCTGGTGGTCTCGGTGCGGCGCGGCGATGCGGTGCTCCCCGGCACCGCCGCGACCAGGCTGCGCGCAGGCGATCTCGTCACCGTCCTGGTTCCGCCCGAACAGAGCGAGTCGGTCCGCCTGCTGGTCGAGGGTGAATCCGCGGGAGGAGACCGATGAGCGCCGCGACCGCAGTCACGGTGTTCCACCGGGCGCCCGACGCCGCCCGTTTCGCCGGGTGGGCCGATGGCATGGGGGCCGCAGCACGGGACGCGGACGGCTTCGTCGACGCCAGGGTCGCCGCGTACGAGGCGCCCGAACTGGACTGGGCGGTGTCGGTGACGTTCGATTCCGAGGAACACCTGCACCGCTGGCTGGACTCGGCCGGGCGGGCGGGGCTGATCGCGGCGGGGGAGAGCCTGGGATTCCGGCGCGCGAGCTCGGACCTGATCCTGCTCGAGGGTTGTCTGCCACCCGGAACCGCGGTCTTCGAGCACCCGGTGGCGCCGGGGCGTGAACGGGCCTTCGAGGCGACTCAGGTGCGGCTGTCCGCGCTGATCGCCACCTTCTCGGGGTTCGAGGGCACCACGGTGCTGCGGCCGGGGGGTTCGGGCACCTGGATGTCGGTGCTCCGGTTCCGCACCGACCGCCAGCTGGCGGCCTGGATGCGCTCGAAGGAGCGCGCCGAGGCGCTACCGGAGCTCCGCTCGCAGCTGTCGGAGGACTTCTCGGTGGTCGCCCGCAGCACACCGTTCGGGTCGATCCTGCGGGTGCAGGACGGCACGACGCGGATCACGCCGCAGTGGCGCACGGCGATGCTGATCCTGCTCGTGCTCTACCCGACGGTGATGACGCTCTCGCGCTTCCTCGGCCCGGTGCTCAACGCGTGGGGCCTGCCGCCCTGGCTGTCGATGTGGCTCAGCCAGATCGTCAGTGTCGGGTTGATGACCTGGCTGCTCATGCCCACGGTCACCCGGTGGTTCCGGCGCTGGCTCGATCCCGTGGACGGCGCGGGGCCGCGTGTGGGGCTGATCGGCGCGGTCGCGGTCGCGGTGGTGTACACGGCGACGCTGACCACCTTCGCGACGGTGCACTGGTTGCAGTTCTGGGACTACATGGACTGAGCCTCCGACGAACGGGCGGTTTCCCTGTCATCCGTCGAGTGACGGAGCGGGAAACCGCCCGTTCGTGGCTTCTCAGCTCAGCGCAGCACCTCGCGGTGCTCGTTGGCGTACGGCACGTGCTCGTCGACGCGCCCGTCCTGCAGCTTGTTCACCCACTCCGGGTCGGCGAGCAGCGCCCGTCCGACGGCGACGAGGTCGAACTCCTGATTCTCGTACTGCTCGAGCACGCGGTCGATGCCGACGGTGTTCGAGGCGGCGTCGGCGGAGAACGCCGTGGTGAACACCTTGTCGAGTCCGACCGAGCCGACCGTGATCGTCGGCAGCCCGGACAGCTTCTTCGTCCACCCGGCCAGGCCGAGCTTCCCGTCGGAGCCGTCGAGCTCGGCGAACGCGGGTTCCCAGTGCCTGCGGGTGGACGCGTGCAGCACGTCGACACCGGCGGCGACCAGCGGGTCGAGGACCTGCTCGAGCTCCGCGGGTGACTGCGCGATCCGCGCGTCGTAGTGGTTCGACTTCCACTGGGAGAAGCGGTAGACGATCGGGAAGTCCTCGCCGACCGCCGCGCGGATGGCCGCCACCACCTCGGCGGGGAACCGGGTCCGCGACTGCAGCGAGCCCCCGTAACCGTCCGAGCGCCGGTTGGTGCCCGCCCAGAGGAACTCGTCGAGCAGGTAGCCGTGCGCACCGTGCAGCTCGATGCCGTCGAACCCGACGTCCTTCGCGTTGACCGCGGCCGCGACCCAGGCCTCGCGGAGGTCGTCGAGGTCGCCGGCAGTCAGCGCCCGACCGCTCGGGGAGCCGTCGAGCGCGAGGCCGGACGGGCTGACGGTGGTCGCCTCCGGGTTGAGGCGGGGGGACTCACCTCGCTCGACCCCGAGGTGCCAGAGCTGCGGGATGATCGCGCCGCCCTCTGCGTGCACGGCGTCGACGACGCCGCGCCAGCCCGCCAAGCTCTCGGTGCCATAGAGGTGCGGCACCCGGGTGTGCGGGCCCGCGGCCGGGTCAGGGATGTAGGTCCCCTCGGTGATGATGAGGCCGACCCCACCCGCGGCGCGGCGACGGTAGTACTCCGCCACGTCCGCGCCCGGGATCCCGTCCGGCGAGAATCCCCGCGTCATCGGAGCCATCGCGAAACGGTTCTTCAGGGTCAGGGACTTGACCGCGAACGGTTCGAAGAGTCCGTCGACGGGCAGGGGGACGTGTGATTCGGTCATGACCCTGGGTAACTACGTGCAGGCGCAACTTATTCCAGGGGTGGTCGACGCCCGGCTAGTCGAGGTCGCGCTCGCGGCTCTCGCGTTCGATCCGCTGCTGCTTGCCGATCCGGCGCTGTTCCTCGGCCCGCTCTCGGCACTGCCGCAGGAAGGCCTCGTCGTCGTCGGGATTCTGCGGGAGCTGCCTGCCGGGGCGGTCGTACTCGCCGTAGGCGGAGGGGTGCGGTCGCCCGCGTTGCGGTCGCGCGCCCTGCGGGCGGCCGAGGATCAGCCACAGCAGGGAGCCGACCGTCGGGATCAACAGCACGATCAGGATCCAGCCGATCCGGGGAAGGTGGCGTACTTCGTGGTCTTCGCAGGTGAGCACGTCGACGATGCAGAAGATCCACAGCGCCATCATCACGAGTCCGAAAGCCGCGTACGGCATGAAAAATATCCTCCCCAGTCCAGCACGGCGCCCTGTTGCGCCGCGTCACCCGGCCGCGCGCGCATGGCTACGGTGCCGGGATGACCCCCGCGGGGAGAATATGTGTTGAGGGCGCCAATTCGTGAGCTTTGCTCAGATTGTGATCCCGGTCATCCCTCGTCGAGGACGATCCACTTACCAAAGGGCGGCGGGCCCTCACCGTGCACCTTGATTTGCTGCTCGGTGGCATCGGGGTGTTTGACGTGCATCCACTCATAGCCGTGCAGGACGTGTTCCTCGGCCGCGGATTCGTCGACCACCACCATGTCGCCGTTGACGCGCTGCTCGAACGCGAATCCACTCTCGGGCGCGATGACCCACCACGTCTGATTGCCCATGACCTCGAGTCCCATCCGGGAGAAGTTGTGCGGACAGGTCAGACGTTACCGCCGATCGACACCGGGCGGGCGTCCCGATTCGGCGTCGAAGGGCCGATACGCTGCGGCGACGCCGCAACAGGTGTTGCTAGAGATACTAATGTGACTGGCGACACCAGAGTGATTGTGATGGAATGGCCGAACCACCCAGGTCACCGTGGCCCCTCGTCGGCAGTCGGGGCGTGCCGGTGACGACAGCAATCAGTGATGTGAGGGCGTCGTGCAGGTTTCCCGTCGAGAACTCTTCAAGTACGTGGCCGCCGGATCCGCCGCTCTTGGCGTCACGGCGCTCGGATCCAATTCCCTGCTCGCGCAGGCCTCCCCGAACCTCGGCACCCTGATCGACTACGCGGGTGGGGTTCCGTCCGCGGAGGCCATCCTCGCCGCCGGACACGTCGGCGCCATCCGCTACGTCTCGGACCGTCGGCCAGGGGCGGAGTGGATGGAGGGCAAGCCGATGCTGGAGGCGGAGGCGACAGCACTCGCCGAGTCCGGGCTGGAGGTCGTCTCCTGCTACCAGTTCGGCAAGGCGGACACCGCGGACTGGCGTGGCGGATTCGAGGCGGGCGTGGAGCATGCCGAGCGCGGACTCGAGCTGCACCTGGCTGCAGGCGGCCCGGAGAACCGGCCGATCTACGCGTCCATCGACGACAACCCGAGCGAGGACGAGTTCACCGAGCTGATCGCCCCGTACATCCAGGGTTGGGAATCGGTTGTCGGGCACGAGAACACGGGGGTCTACGCGAACTCCCCGACCCTCGACCTGCTGGTGGCCGAGGCCCTGGGCGCGTTCTACTGGCAGCACAACTGGGGCACGCCGTCGGGTTTCGTGCACCCCGAGGCGCATCTACATCAGTACGAGATCGACAAGCGGGCCGTCGACGGTGTCGGCATCGACCTCAACGCGATCCTCAAGGCCGACTACGGCCAGTGGTCGCTGGCCTGACCGAACGCCGCGCCCCGGCGATGCGGGGCGCGGCGGAGTGCTGGGACGGTCAGCAGGCAGGCTTGGCGATGTTGTAGATCTGCTGCGCCTCGTCCGGGGTGGCCTTGACGCCGTTGTTCTCGGCCCTGGACTCGAGACCGGCGACGATCTCCTGCTCAGACTGGCCTGCATCGATGTCGGCGCAGGTCTGCGCGAGGATGTCTTCGATGGCGTCGTCGTCTCGGCCCTCGGCCAGATCGGGATTCGCGACCTTGAACGCCGCGGTGAACGTCGCCACCTTTGCGCTGTCGAGGGCGCCCTTGGCCTTCGAGGCCGCGGTGCTGGCCGCGGCGTTCGCCGAGGACATGGCGCCCTCCGCGGCGTTGGCGGCGGACGACATCGCGCCCTCCGCCGCGCCTGCGGCGGACGACATCGCGGCCGACGCCTTGTCCTTGGCGGTCTGGGCGTTGTCGGTGGCCTCGTCGGAACTACAGCCGGTGAGGGCGAGCGCGAGGGCGGCGGTGGAGGCGGCGAGCACTGCTGCTGCTTTTCTCATGCGGTCGAGCCTAGCCGCGACGGCGGGGGATTCGGCGCAAGACGAGCGCAGTCCGATCACGACTCGATGACAGACTTCTCGCATGGGTATCGGTCGCTACGCCGCACTGCTGGCACGCAGGCCGGTCCGCAGGCTGATCCTGGTCGGGATGATCGCGCGGCTGCCGCACTCCGCGGCCGGGCTGATCCTCACCCTGCACGTCGTGCAGACCCTCGGCAGGGGATACGCCGCCGCGGGACTCGCGGCGGCGGCGCTGACCATCGGCATCGCGGTCGGCTCGCCCTGGCGCGGCAGGCTGATCGACCGGATCGGGCTGCGGAGAACCTTGCTGCCCTCCGTGATCGCCGAGGGCGTGCTGTGGCCCATCGCCGCCTTCGTGCCCTATGAGGCGCTGATCCCGGTCGCCTTCGTCTGCGGGGCCTTCGCGCTGCCGATCTTCACGGTGGTCCGCCAGAGCATCAGCGTGCTCGTCCGCGAGGCGGATCGGCGGACCGCGTACGCCCTCGACTCGATCGGCACCGAGCTGGTGTTCATCGTCGGCCCGGCGACCGGGGTCTTCCTCGGCACCCACTTCAGCACCCGGTACACCCTCATCGCGATCGGCGTGTCCGTCGTGGTGGCCGGGCTGTTCCTGATGTGGTTCAACCCACCGACCCGCAGCGAGACCGCCGCCGTCGCGGCCGGAGCCGAGGCGGCGGTCGCACCCGCCGTCGACGACGCGACGGCCGCCACCCTCAGCGCCGCGACGCGCCCCGGCTGGCTCACCGCTGCCGCCGTCGGGGTGTTCGCCGCCTCGGCGGGTGCCACCCTGATCCTGGCGGGCACGGACGTCGGCATCCTGGCCGCGCTGCGGGCGAGCGGGGAGGTGCAGTCCCTCGGTGTCGTGTTCTTCTTCTGGTGCGCGTCGTCGATCGTGGGCGGTCTGATCTACGGCGCGATGCACCGCCCCGTGAGCCCGGCGCTGCTGCTGTTCCTACTCGGCCTGTTCACGCTCCCGATGGCCTTCGCCACCTCGACCTTCACGCTGGCGGCCCTCGCCATCCCGGCCGGGCTGTTCTGCGCGCCGGTGATGGCGGCGACGGGCGAGGCGATCGCGGACCTGGTTCCGGAGGACCGGAGGGGCGAGGCGATGGGTTGGCAGGGGACCTCGTTCACCCTCGGCGGCGCGGTCGGTTCGCCCCTCGCCGGTGCGATGGTCGACCGTGCCGGACCGGCGGCCGGGTTCACCGCCGTCGCGGTGGTGGGCATGGCGATCGGCTTGGCGGGGTACGTGGCCAGGCTCTGGGTCGCGGCCGCGCGGGCCGGCCGACACGACCGCGTGTGAGCACCGCAGGTCGGGCCTGCTGCAGGTAGCGTCAGCGGAACCATTCGAGAGAGGACAGACGTGGAACAACTCATCAACATCGTGTACGCCCTCGCGGCGAACATCTACGACCGCGTGTCGAGCGGATCCGTGGCCCCGCAGGAACCGCAGAACCCCTAGTGCGCGACGCGCCCTAGGCGCCGCCAACCGCGGAGAGCCACTGGCGGGCCTCGTCCGGAAGTCCTCCGGACGACTCCGCGGCGCGGCACCATTTCTTGGCCATCTTCAGGAACTTCATCGGGTTGTAGACGTCCTCCTCGCAGGACCACAGCCCGTCGCCCGCGTAGTGCAGGATCGTCAGGTTCGACGCCTCGTGGAGCGTGCCGTCGCCGGGATCGCGCATCGGGTTGCGGATCTCGCAGATCACCCAGCCGCGCTCCTCGTCGATCGTGTACCAGGCCGCGGGGAACTCCGTCATGTGGCTGCCGGGGAAGCTCGTCATCGTCCGCACCACCCACTCCCGGATCTGTTCCCGGCCACTGAAGTTCCCGTAGGCGTGCTCGATGTAGGTGGCGTCCTCGGTGAACATGTCGGCGAAGAGGTTCCAGTCGCCCGTCGCGGTGGCCTTCTCGACGGTGCGCTGGTAGCCCTCGAAGGCCGACTCCAGTTCAGCCCTCGTCCACGTCCGGTTGTCGGTCTGGTCCGCCTCGGTCACGTGCATCCTCCGTCGAATCGTCTTGTGCGGCTGTCAGTTCTGGGTAACGCGTCGGAACCGGTCAGGTCTGGGTGTGCGACATCGGCGATACCGCGAGTCCTGGCTCTTCCGCCAGCACGTGCAGCGGGCGGTCGCTCGGGCTCGTGGCGTCGGCACGCCAGGACAGCACCGACCACTTCGACAGTCCGGACAGCGCCGAACCCAGGCTGCCGAACGAGCCGGAGGACAGGGCGGAACCGGCCGAGCCGATGGAGCCTATCGAGAGGATCGAGCCGACGCTGCCGATCGAGAGAATCGAGTAGGCCGAGCCGATCGAGAGGATCGAGCCCTCGGATCGGATGGACAGGATCGAGCGTCGCGAGTGCACGGACTTCACCGAGTGCGGTACGGAGGCCATCGCTGAGGTTTACCACAGGGCCGGGTAAAGCAGAAGGGCCCCTTCGCGATGCGAAAGGGCCCTTCTGGGATGGCTGGTGCCTTACGGAACGACAACCATTCCGACGGTCGGCAGGAAGCTGCAGGTGATCGGCGCGGCACCCTCGGCCTGGGTGGTGAGGGAACCGGAGATCACCGCGAGAACGCGGCCGCGACCGGTGTCGGCGATGGCGGACAGGGTGGCCGGTCCGTCCGGGTTGATCTTCGACTCGGACGTCAGGTTCTGGGTCGCCGACTTCTGGTTGTCGATGTTGACCCAGCTGACGGTGAGCGGGACCGGCTGCACGTCGGCGGGCTTCTTGGTGCCCAGCGCGGTGAAGACGAACCCGGCCTGGCCTGCCTTCGGTCCCGGAGGGGGCAGGTGCGCGGGGCCGGGGACGGCCAGCGCGGTACCCACCGAGTCGGCGGTGGCCGAGATGCAGCCCTTGCCGAGGGTCGGGTAGAGGAACTGGGCGATCACGGGGCCGCTCTCCGGCGGGAGCTCCGGTCCGCCGCCGCCGCTGCCGTCGAGGAAGGTGATGACCTTGGAGAGGGTCGCCTTCGTCGACTCGGGCAGGTTGGAGGACTCGAGCAGCGTGCGCGCCTGGGCGAGCAGGTCTGCCTGCGGTCCGCCTGCGATGTCGGACGGGCCGGCCGCGGCACCGATGATGGCCGGTGCCAGCGAGGCCAGGGCCTCGATGTTGAGGCCTTCGGGGAGCACGGGCGCGGGCTGCGCCACAGCGTTGGTCGGAGCAGCCAAGGCAGCGGCCGCGGCTATCGCTAGCGCGGTGATCGTTCTGCGCGGTCCTCGCGTACGAAGCACAGTCGTCCCATCCTTATTTTCTTCAAGCGTCGGTTGGCCTGCAGGCCCCCAGCGGTAACGAGGGGCCACTCTATGCAGGCCATCAGGCGGTTGTACAGCGCTAGCCGAGACAACCCTGTTATTTCTTTGTCACCCGAGAGTGACTCCGGGTCGGGAGTCTATGGCAATGCTGGCCGGATGATGCTTGCCCGGTGACCATATCGTGTGACTAGAGTGAAAATTGAGATTGTTGATGCAACTGTTATCCACAATTTTCGGGGAGGTTCAGCGCCAGCCGCGGCTGCCGTTAGGCTCGCTGTCGAACGCTTCGGGTTCCACCCGTCGGCCCACACCACACGGGAGAACGCGAGACGTGTCCGAGATGCCACCCGCACCCCAGACTCGGGATGCTCGCACCGATGGCCGGTCGGCATCGATTCTTCGCTTCGCGCCGCTGCTGCTGGCGGTCTCCGTTGCGGTGCGGATGGCATGGGTGTTGCTGAGCCCGAACGGCATGAACCTGGTCGATCTGCACGTCTATGTGGACGGCTCGGCCGCGCTACTCAGCGACAACCTCTACGACTTCACCTACGCCGAGCTGACCCCGGACTTTCCGCTCCCGTTCACGTACCCGCCCTTCGCCGCGCTGGTGTTCTTCCCGCTGCACTACCTGCCCTTCCCGGTGGTGGGGATGTGCTGGACGCTGCTCACCATCGCGGCGCTGTTCCTGGTGATCCGGATCAGTCTGGAACTGATCTACGGCGCGGCGGCCCGGGAACCCCGCTGGACCGCGATCGCGCTGACCTGGACGGCGGTCGGGATCTGGACCGAGCCGGTTCGCACCACGCTCGACTACGGGCAGGTCAACGTGTTCCTGGTGCTCGGCGCGATGGTTGCCGTCCGCAGCACCCGGTGGTGGATCGCGGGCGGGCTGGTCGGCTTCATCGCGGGCATCAAGCTCACGCCCGCTATCACCGGCCTCTATTTCGTGGCGCGCAGGCGATGGAAGGCCGCCGTCTTCTCCGCGGTGGCGTTCGGGCTGACGGTGGCGGTCAGCTACCTCACGATCGGCCCGTCGGCGCGCGAGTACTTCGAACACCTGCTCGGCGATGCATCCCGCATCGGCCCGGTCGGGTCGGTGTGGAACCAGTCGGCGCGCGGCGCGCTGAGCCGGGTACTCGGCCACGACGTCGAGAGTGGATGGCCGTGGCTGGTCGCGGTGGCGGTCGCGGCGCTGCTCGCATTCTTCGCCTGGCGGGCGCTGGGGGCCGACGACAGGCTCGGCACCCTCGTGGTGGTTCAGCTCTTCGGGCTGTTGATCTCGCCGATCTCGTGGTCGCACCACTGGGTGTGGCTGATCCCGATGCTGATCTGGCTCGTGCACGGACCGCTGGCGGGACGGCTGGGGTCGAAGATCCTGGTCGGCTGCTGGTTGGCGTCGACCCTCATCGGGGTGCCCTGGGTGCTGTCCTTCTTCCAGGACTCGATCTGGCTGATCTCGAGGCCGGCTGTGCTGGCCTGGCTGGGCGCCGTGAACGTGGTGGGCGCCGTCGCGTTCTACGTCTGGGTGATCTATGCCGGACGACTCAGCCTTCGGCAGCCAGACGATCGATCTCCCGCGCAAGGCCCACGTCCAGATCGGTGATCCCGCCCATGGAATGGGTGGCGCAGGTGAAGGTGAGCGTGCGCCAGCGGATGTCGATGTCCGGGTGGTGATCGCGGGCCTCGGCTGCCGCCGCGACCCGGTCGACCAGTGCGATGGCGGCGGGAAAGGTCGGGCACTTCAGTGTTCGGGTGATCGAGGCGCCCGCCCGCTGCCAATCGGGTAGCGATCCCAGCGCGGCTTCGACCTCGGCGTCCGACAGCAACTCGGCCATGACAATGATGGTGCCATGCATGGTGCCCGGGTGGAAACGAATGCGGTACGGGAGGTCGCGGCGGCGGCGATCATCGTCGGCGGTCGGCTGTTGCTCGCGCAGCGGGTCGCACCGCCGGAACTGGCAGGCATGTGGGAGCTGCCCGGCGGAAAGATCGAGCCGGGGGAGAGCCCGGCACAGGGCCTGCGCCGCGAGCTCCGCGAGGAACTGGGTGTGGACACCGTTGTCGGCGATCGGATCGGGGTGGACGTGCCGCTGCCGAAGGGCATGGTCCTGCGTGCCTACCTGGTGTCGTTGTGCGACGGGACCCCGACCGCGCTGGAACATTCCGCGGTGCGCTGGGTGACCGGGCCGGAGCTGGCCGCCGCCGATCTGGTGCCGAACGACAGGGCGTGGCTGGCGGAGTTGATGGCGGTATTGCGCGCGGAATAGCGGTGGCGGCGGGCCGCGTCCATCGCGTGTCGGGCCGGGAAACCCGTTGGCCCCAGCCGTTTCCGTGCCACGCTGGTACCGATCATCGGCGAATCGAGGGGAAGGCATCTGCCATGGGGCGATCGAGGAATGCGGTTCTCGGCTTGGTGGCGGCCTGCGCCGCCGCGCTGACACTGGGGGTGATCCCCGCGGCGGCCGCCGAACCGCTTCCCGGTCCGACGCCGTTGGCGGACAACTGGTTCCAGGGTCCCACCGATCTGTCGGGGTACGCGAACGGGGACGTGATCCGCAGCCGTCCGGTGGAGGTTCGCTTCCCGGCGAACACTCCGTGGCCGGTGGTCGAGACCACCCAGCTGCTCTACCGCACCACCGATTCGTTCGGGGCGCCGGTGACCACCACGGCGACGGTGATGGTCCCCGACCGCCCGTGGACCGGACCGGGGGCCCGCCCGCTGCTCTCCCAGCAGCAGGCGATGGACGCCCTCGGTCTGGCGTGCAACCCCTCGGTGACCCTGCCCGCGGGCAAGTCCCAGGACCTGGCCCTCATCTCGCCGATGCTCGCGCTCGGCTATGCGGTCGTCGCCTCCGACTACCAGGGCCCCGAGATGGCCTGGATCGCCGGACGGCAGACCGCGCACGGCGTGCTCGACGGCATTCGTGCCGCGCAACGCTTTGAGCCGCTTGGGCTCTCGCAGGCACCGGTCGTCATGTACGGCTACTCGGGCGGCGGGCATGCGACCGCATGGGCGGCCGAGCAGAAGGCCACCTACGCGCCGGAACTCAACGTCATCGGTGTCGCCGAGGGCGGGGTCCCCGGCGACCTGGCCGGGCTCAGCGAGAAGCAGCCGGCCGTCGGTTTCACCGCCTGGGGCACCCTGCTCGGGTTGTCGAGGGAGTACCCGGACAAGATCAGGCCGCAGGAATACCTCACCCCCGAGGGGATCGAGTTCGCCGAGACGCTGACCGACGGTTGCCTGACGGACCTGCTCGGCAAGACCAAGGGCATCAGCCTCGCCCAGTACTCGAAGGTCGGTGACATCCTCACCATCCCGAGCGTCGAGGCCGTCATCGAGGAGAACTCGCTGGCGCGCACCGCCGCCACGCCGGACATGCCGTTGTTCGTCTTCCACGACACCAAGGACGTGCTGATCCCGGACTGGGGGATGACCGGAGTGGTCCGTGAGTACTGCAACCGCGGGGTCGACGTCCAGTACGCGCCCGGCCTCGGCGTCGATCACGTCGGTGGGGCGTTCGTCGGGATGCCGCCCGCCTACAAGTGGCTCGACGACCGCGTCGTCGGCCGTCCGACCACGCCGAACTGCTGATCGAGGCGACGCGCGCCGGGGAGGGGCTCAGGAGGCGCGTGCCTTCTTGAGTCCCTTCTTCAAGTCCTTGCCCGTGACGCCCTCGTTCTCGAGCTTCTTCATCCGCATGATGACGACGGGACACTTGAGGCACCGCGTCTTGCTGCGGCAGCACTTCTTCTTCGGCTTGAGGCTCGAGACCTTCTTCGCCTTGACCTTGCCCATGTCGGCACGGCCCTCCTGCCCGGTCGGATACCGGATCGTCCCGGCCTACCCGAGGTTAGCTTGCCCTCACGAACCGGCCCGGCGCAGGAGCGTGCCGCGGTCGGGATCGGCGGCCTGCTCGGTCGGTCCGGGTGGTTCGGGTGGTTCGCCGAGTAGCAGATCCAGGGTGATTCACAACTCGTTTTCGGCGGAATTGCCGCGGGCGGGTAGTATCTAGCTGGCCGCAATGCCTGCACAGGTCGTCCTGTGCTGATGGATTCGCATTCGCGACGCGGCCGCCCGAGCCGTGCGAGCCTAGGTTTCGCGTGGCTGAATCAAGCCAGCCAGGAGACCGCAGCGTGCCCAGCACCACCTTCCGCAATGTTGCCATCGTCGCACACGTCGACCATGGCAAGACCACCCTCGTCGACGCCATGCTCCGGCAGTCCGGCGCTTTCGCCGAGCGTGCCGAACTGGTCGACCGCGTGATGGACTCCGGTGACCTGGAGCGCGAAAAGGGCATCACCATCCTCGCGAAGAACACCGCTGTGCATAAGCACAACGAGGACGGTTCGGTCACGGTCATCAACGTGATCGACACCCCCGGCCACGCCGACTTCGGTGGCGAGGTGGAGCGCGGCCTGTCCATGGTGGACGGCGTTGTGCTGCTCGTCGACGCCTCCGAGGGCCCGCTGCCGCAGACCCGTTTCGTGCTCCGCAAGGCGCTCGCCGCCTCGCTGCCCGTCATCCTGGTCGTCAACAAGACCGACCGTCCCGACGCCCGCATCGAGGAGGTCGTCTCCGAGAGCCACGACCTGCTCCTCGACCTGGCGTCCGACCTGGACGACGAGGCCGCCGAGGCAGCCGAGCTCGCCCTCGACCTGCCGGTGCTCTACGCCTCCGGCCGTGAGGGCAAGGCCAGCAAGGTCCAGCCCGAGAACGGCCAGGCCCCCGACGCCGAGAACCTCGACGCCCTGTTCGAGGTCCTGATGGAGAACGTCCCGGCGCCCAAGGGCACCGTCGACGCGCCGCTCCAGGCGCACGTCACCAACCTCGACGCCTCCGCCTTCCTCGGCCGCCTGGCCCTGGTCCGCATCCACAACGGCGAGCTCCGCAAGGGCCAGACCGTCTCCTGGATGCGCGAGGTCGACGGCGAGCCCGTCGTCACCAAGACCAAGATCACCGAGCTGCTGCAGACCGTCGGCGTCGAGCGTCAGCCCGGCGAGGTCGCCGTCGCCGGTGACATCGTCGCGGTCGCCGGCTTCCCGGACATCATGATCGGCGACACCCTCGCCGACCTGGAGAACCCGGTCGCGCTGCCGCGGATCACCGTCGATCAGCCCGCCATCTCCGTCACCATCGGCACCAACACCTCGCCGCTCGTCGGCCGGGTCAGCGGCCACAAGCTGACCGCCCGCATGATCAAGTCCCGTCTGGATCAGGAGCTCGTCGGCAACGTCTCGCTCAAGGTCCTCGACATCGGTCGCCCGGATGCCTGGGAGGTGCAGGGCCGTGGTGAGCTGGCGCTGGCCATCCTGGTCGAGCAGATGCGCCGCGAGGGCTTCGAGATGACCGTCGGCAAGCCGCAGGTGGTCACCCGCCAGGTCGACGGCAAGGTGCACGAGCCCTTCGAGGAGCTCACCATCGACAGCCCCGAGGAGTACCTCGGCGCCATCACCCAGCTCCTGGCGAACCGCAAGGGCAAGATGGTCCAGATGGCCAACCACGGCGCCGGCTGGGTCCGCATGGAGTTCATCGTCCCCTCGCGTGGCCTGATCGGTTTCCGCACCGACTTCCTCACCGAGACCCGCGGCACCGGCATCGCCAACGCCGTCTTCCACGGCTACGCGCCGTGGGCGGGAGAGATCCGCGCCCGCCACACCGGGTCGCTCGTCTCCGACCGCACCGGCTCGGTGACCCCGTTCGCGATGATCCAGCTCGCCGACCGCGGCACCTTCTTCGTCGAGCCCGGCGCGGACACCTACGAGGGCATGGTCGTGGGCATCAACCCGCGTCAGGAAGACCTCGACATCAACGTCACCCGCGAGAAGAAGCTGACCAACATGCGTCAGTCCTCCGCCGACGTGATGGAGACCCTGGCCAAGCCGATCAAGCTCGAGCTCGAGGGCGCCATGGAGTTCTGTGCAGGCGACGAGTGCGTCGAGGTCACCCCTGAGGTGGTCCGCGTCCGCAAGGTGCACCTGTCGCAGACCGACCGCGCCCGCGAGCGCTCGCGCAGCAAGTCCCGCGACAAGGCCGCGCTGTAGAGTTGCGCTTCGCGCCTGTGCGCGGTTGACGAGTCTGCGGACCCGTCAGCCGCGCACAGGCGTTTACAGCCGTAGATCGAAAGGGACGTGCGAGTGCATCGAGCGGGACGACGAACCCGACAGATCCTGCCGATCGCGACAGCCCTCGTCGCCGGCCTCGTGCTGGCGGGCTGCACAGCGAACCCGCCGCCGCCGGTGGAGAGCACCGACAGTCCCAAGCCGACGACGGCGGTGCCAACCAAGAACACCGTGGTGGTCGCGATCGACGACGTGGGTCTCGGCTTCAATCCGCACCTGCTCTCCGACCAGTCCCCGGTCACCTCGGCGGTCAGCTCGATGGTGCTGCCGAGCGCCTTCCGCCCGGTCCCCAGCCCGACCCGGCCCGGCGGCACGGACTGGCTCCCCGACGAGTCCCTGCTGATCTCCGCGGACGTCACCTCCCAGAATCCGTTCACGGTCACGTACCAGCTCCGCAACGAGGCGCAGTGGTCCGACAGCGCGCCGATCGCCGCCGAGGACTTCCGCTACCTGTGGCGGCAGATGATCAGCCAGCCCGGCGTCGTCGATCCGGCCGGCTACGGCCTCATCACCGACATCGGCTCCTCGGGCGGCGGCAAGACCGTCACCGTGACGATGAGCTCGCCGTATCCGGCGTGGCGGGAGCTGTTCACGGACCTGCTGCCCTCGCACCTGGTGAAGGACTCGCCAGGCGGGTTCACCCGCGGACTGGCGGAGAACATCCCGGTGTCCGGCGCCGACTTCCACATCAAGTCCATCGACCGCGGCCGCGACGAGATCCTGCTCGAACGCAACGACCGGTTCTGGGGCAAGCCCGCCACCCCCGATCAGATCCTCATGCGTCGCGGTGGTTCGTCCGCGCAGTTGGCGGACTCGATCCGTTCCGGTGACGCCCAGGTCGCGCAGGTGCGGGGCAACGGCCCGCTGCAGGCTCAGTTGGCCGCGATCCCCTCGGTGCGTGCCGCCGTCACCCCCGCGCCCCGGGTGCTGGAGCTGACCCTGAACGGCAGGGTCCCCGCGCTCGCCGACCAGCGGCTGCGTCGCGGTCTGATGGGGCTGCTCAGCCCCGACCTGCTGGCCTCCGTCGGCACCCCGACCGGCGCGAACGCGACGCCGGCTCGGGCCCAGGTGCTGGCGCCATCCGATCCGGGCTACGTCCCGACCGCCCCGCCCGCGCCGAGCCGCGAGCAGGCGCTCGGGTTGCTCGCCGAGGCTGGCTGGGTTCACACGTCCGTCGAAGGCCCGGGGGAGACGGCGACGGCCACGATCGCGAAGGACGGCGAGCAGCTGGCCCTGGTCATCGGTGCGCCCGAGGGCGACGACTCCGCCATCGCCGTCGCGAACACCGCGGCCGACCAGCTCCGCGGCGCCGGGGTGGATGCCTCGGTGACGACGATGCGTCCGGACGAGCTGTACGGCAAGTCGCTCGTCGAGGGCGAGGTCGATGCCGTGGTCGGCTGGTCGCGCGCGGGCTCCGACCCGGCGACCTCGATGGCCTCCCGGTTCGCCTGCCCCCCGCCTGCGATGCCTGCCCCGGCCCCGTCCGGCGACGCCGAGTCGACGGACGCCGAGCCCGACATCGTGCCCGATCCGCTTGCCCCGAGCAATCTGTCGGGACTCTGTGACTCGGCCCTGCAGGCGGGCATCGACGAGGCGCTTCGCGGGACCGCGGACGTCGGACACGTGATCGCGCAGGCCGAGCCGAAGCTGTGGGATCTCGCCGCCGTGCTGCCCGTCCTGCAGGACACGACCGTGGTCGCTGCCGGGCCAGGCGTCCAGGGTGTATCGCTGACCGGCGCGATCCAGGTCGGCATCTTCGCCGATGCCGCCGGCTGGTCGAGGAGCCCCCAGTGAGCGAACGTCGACTGCTGCTGGTGCACGCCCATCCCGACGACGAGACCCTCACCACCGGGGGCACCATCGCGCGGTACGCCGCCGAGGGCGCGCAGGTGACCGTGCTGACCTGCACGCTCGGCGAGGAGGGCGAGGTGATCGGTGAGCGGTGGGCCGGCCTCGTCGCGGACCGGGCCGATCAGCTCGGCGGCTACCGCATCCTCGAACTGACCGAGGCGATCGCAAGGCTGGGTGCCGACGGCCCCAGGTTCCTGGGCGGGGCAGGACGCTGGCGCGATTCCGGCATGCTCGGCACTCCCTCCGCCGCCAACCCGCGCGCGTTCGTGAACGCGGATCCCGAGGAGGCCGTCGCGGCTCTCGTCGCGGTGATCCGGGAGGTCCGTCCGCACGTGGTGATCTGCTACGACCCGGAGGGCGGCTACGGTCACCCCGATCACATCCAGGCGCACCGCTTCACGATGGCCGCGGCCCAGGCCGCGGGCACCGATGCGTATCCGGACGCGGGCCTGCCCTGGGAGCCGGCGAAGGTCTATTGGACTGTCACCGAGGCGAACTCGCTGGCGAAGGGGATCGAGTGCATCACCGAGATCCCGTCGTCGTGGCGGATGCCGGAGCCGGGGGAGTTGCCCTGTGTGCTCGACGAGACGGTGACCGCCGCGGTGGACGTGCGGGCGGTGCTCGGGGCGAAGCGGTCGGCGCTGACCGCGCACGCGACGCAGGTGACGGTGTCGGAGACCGGTTCGGAGTATGCGCTGTCGAACAATGTCGCGCAGCCGATCCTGGTCGAGGAACACTACGTTCTGGTGCGCGGCGCCCGCGGTGTGGTCGACGCCGACGGTCGCGAGCGGGACCTGTTCTCCGGCATCGCTTTTTAGCAAGCGGCTGACCCGAAGGCTTCCAGTCGCCCCACGGGGTGACCCGATCCGGGTTACCCTCGGTGTGCTTCATCAGTCGTACCTGAGTTTCTCGCACGTTGTATCCAGATCGATTATCGATTTCCGGATCACGAAGGGATCAGCCCGATGGCGTTGCACAGGGTCACCGACAGGGGCGGGAACGCCCAAGACATCTACTCGACGCCGCTCAGCCGAGAAGTGTTGCCGAAGTACCAGATGCCGAAAGAAGCGTCGGACCCGCGGATCGCCTACGCGCTGATCCACAGCGAACTCCAGCTGGACGGCAACTCCTCGCAGAACCTCGCGACGTTCTGCTCGACCTGGTCGGAGGACGAGGTCCACCGGCTGATGAACGACTGCCTCGACAAGAACATGATCGACAAGGACGAGTACCCGCAGACTGCGGAGATCGAGTCCCGGTGCGTCCACATGCTGGCGGACCTCTGGAACTCACCCTCCGAACGCGACACCATGGGCTGCTCCACGACCGGATCGAGCGAGGCCGCCATGCTCGGTGGGCTGGCCCTCAAGTGGCGCTGGCGCCAGCGGCGGCAGGCGGAGGGCAAGCCAACCGACCGCCCGAACCTGGTGTGCGGGCCGGTGCAGATCTGCTGGGACAAGTTCGCCCGGTACTTCGACGTGGAACTGCGCCAGATCCCGCTCGAGCCGGGCGCGACGGGGATACGTCCGCACCAATTGCGGGAGTACGTCGACGAGAACACCATCGGTGTCGTCGCGATCCTGGGCGTGACCTACACCTGCGACTACGAGCCCGTCGAGGAGATCGCGGCGGAGCTGGACGCGATCATGGCGGACACCGGGCTGGACGTGCCCGTTCACGTCGACGCGGCCAGCGGGGGGTTCATCGCCCCGTTCGTGCAGCCGGATTTGGTGTGGGACTTCCGGATCCCGAGGGTCGCCTCCATCAACACCTCCGGTCACAAGTACGGACTGGCCCCGCTCGGGGTCGGTTGGGTGGTGTGGCGGTCGGCGGACCTGCTGCCCGAAGACCTGGTGTTCCGGGTGAGTTATCTCGGCGGCGACATGCCGACCTTCGCGCTCAACTTCTCCCGGCCGGGCGGCGAGATCGTCGCCCAGTACTACCTGTTGCTGCGCCTCGGTCGCGAGGGCTATCGCATGATTCAGCAGACGTGTGCCGAAACCGCCCAGGCCCTCGCCGCGGAGATCAAGACGATGGGGCCGTTCACCCTGCTTTACGACGGGACCGGCGGGCTGCCCGCGGTGTCCTACACCCTGACCGACCCGGCGACGGCGGGCTTCTCGCTGTACGACCTCAGCGATGAGCTGCGGAGGCGCGGCTGGCAGGTGCCCTCGTACCCGTTGCCCGCGAACCGACAGGAGACGGTCATCCAGCGGGTCCTGGTTCGGCACGGGATCTCCCGCGATGTGATCTCCCTGCTGGCCGAGGACATCCGTCGATCGCTGGCGCGGCTGGCCGGAGGCACGCCGTCCGACGAGGCGAGGGAAGGGTTCCATCACTGACGGGTTCGGGTCTCTCCCGAGGCATGGGGTCGGCTGTGACGGCCGACACCAATCCGATTAGACTGTGATGCGGGTCATAGCCGGGTCGGGCTGACGGAAGGATGTCGATGTACAACTGGAGTGTTCAGAACGCGATAGTGGCATTCGTGGATTCGCTGCGCCCCCACTCGGAGCAGCATCACGAGATGTACATGAACGCGCTCTACAACTTCGTCGACATGCAGAGTCACCTGCTCACGCTCCTCGGCTACCCGCCGGTGGGCTGAAGGCCCCGCCTACGATTGGTGCCATGACATCCGGCACCAGCCCCGCACCGACCGGGCGCCGCATCCTCGACTCGGCGATTCTCGGCCTGCTGATGTTCGACGGCGCGCTCACGGCCGTGCTGGCCGTGCTGTTCCTGCCCACCTACCTGGGTTCGGTGCCGTTTCCGATCAGCGCTCTCGCCGCGGGCGTCGTCAACGTGCTGCTGGTGCTCGGGGCCCGCACCGTGACCGACCGGGCCTCGATGGCGGCGCTGCCGCTGGTCGGCTGGTTCCTCGGCTTCGTGCTGTGCATGTTCGGCGGTCCGGGTGGGGACGCCCTGTTGCTCGCGAGCCCGGTGACCCTGCTGCTGCTCGGACTCGCGGTGGTGCCCGCGGGGCTGCTCCTGCTGAGGTTCGCCTCCGAGGACGCCGTCGCGCGCGGCAACTCCGCCCGCCGGGTCTAGGAGCGGCGGGCGGGTACGGGAGTGTCGGCTACTGGGGCAGCAACCCCGCAGCACGACCGGCGTCGGACAACACCGCCTCGACCATCGCCTGCGTGAGCCTGCCGGTGAAGGTGTTCTGCTGGCTGACGTGGAAGCATCCGAACACCTCCAGCGCGCTGCCGACACCTGTCGGGGGCAGGACAACGTGGGTGCCGTGGCCGAACTTCGGCCGCGGCCTCGGTACCGCCCAGCCGGCGTCGGTCAGCGCGGGAAACAGTGCCTGCCAACCGAATCCGCCGAGCACGACCACCGACCGCAGGGTCGGCGAGAGCAGTCGCAGTTCCTCGTCGATCCAGCGGCGGCAGGTGTCCCGCTCGGTGGGCGTCGGCTTGTTGTCCGGGGGAGCGCAGTGCACGGGTGCGGTGACCCGGACCCCGCGCAGGCGCAGGCCGTCGTCGCGGCTGACCGCGGTCGGTTGGTTCGCCAGCCCGACCGCGTGCAGCGCCGCGTACAGCATGTCCCCGCTGCGGTCGCCGGTGAACATCCGGCCGGTCCGGTTCCCGCCGTGCGCGGCGGGGGCGAGCCCGACGATCAGCAGCGCGGCATCGGCAGGCCCGAACCCGGGAACGGGTCTGCCCCAGTACGTCTCGTCGCGGAATGCGGCTCGCTTCTCGACGGCCACGCGCTCGCGCCAGGCGACCAGGCGGGGGCAACGCCTGCAGTCGATCAGCTCACCGTCCATCTCGGCGAGGGTGGTGTGGGTTGCCACAGGTCCGACGGTACCCGCGCGGCGGTGCCGGCCCGACGGGCCCGCCGCACGGGTGCGGGTCAGTGACTATCCGGAGCAGGGGACCGGGCCCTGGAGGGTCGGGTCGAGAGCCTGGCGGACGAGGAACAGCGAAACCGGGTGGTCAAGCATCCCCTTGCCCTTGTCCGGATAGAGCACCTGGCCGGAATGCGCGACGTCGAGGGAATCGTTCGGGCACACCTCCTGCACGAACAGGTTGCGGACAGAGGTTCCCGGGGCGGGAATCAGGAATGAGCTGTTGGGTGGGGTGATCGTCTTGTCGGTCTCCGATGCGATCACGGTGTAGTCGATCCCCGGATATGTCTCCTGGCCGGCGTTGAGATTCTGTAAGAACTCCGAGCCCGCGAGCTGTTGGTTCATGGCCACCCCCGTCACGGATTCACCATTGAAGGTCGACCCGTGGTTCGACGGAGCCAGCATGACCAGCGTGCGCACCTTGTTGCGTGCAGGGTCGTTGAGATCAGCGCCGCCGTCGAATTTCAGGTACTGGCGAGGCATCATGCCGCCCTGGGAATGCCCGACGATGTCGACCTGCGCGACGCCGGTGCTCTCGCGAACGCGGTCGACGAACTTGGCCAGCTCGCGCGCCGAGTCCCCGATCGCTGCGGTGCCCCATTTGTACGGACCGAAAAGGCCGAAATACTCCCTGGTGCCGCCGTAGTTCAGCGCGTAGACGCAATAGCCGTCGGCCTTGAGGGTGCTCGTCAGCACGGGGAGGCTCTGCTTCATGCTCCATCCGGTGCCGTGCAAGAGCACGACAGGCCGCGGGTGCTGCTGAGTCGGACGGCAGGACCAGTCATTCGCACCCGCGGGCGGGTCCTGGTCTTCGGTAGCCGCCGATCCGGTCGATGCCGACTGTGCCGATGCTGAGGGGACGAGCGTGGTGCCGAGGGCGAACACGGCGACGGCCGCGAGGCCCATCGCCACAGCGCGGAGCCGGGCATTCACGTGAGTACTCCTGAGATTGGTTACGGGGAAGTGGTACGCCGTGCAGCCGTCATCTGTAACACCCCCGACGGGGTCGGCGCAGGAGAATGCCCCGTTCGGTCAGTCCGACGCTGCTCGCACTCTGAGCGTCAGCACCTGGAACGGCCTCAGCGTCACCGTGATCGCGTCGCCGTCGATCGTGGCGCCGGTGGGGGCGGCCACCGGCCGTTCGAGCAGGTCGACGGGCTCGACGCCCGCGTGCGGGAAGTCCACGTCGATCCGCGCGGTCGATCTGGCGCCGGTGGACTCGTACAGCCGGACCACGACGTCGCCGCTGCGGTCCTCGGCGAGCTTGACGGCCTCCACCACCACCGCGGGATTCGACACCCGCAGCAGCGGTTCGACCGGCGCGCCGCCCGTGATCGTGCGCGGCGGCAGGTTGATCCGATAGCCCTCGGCGACGGCGTCGCCGATCGTGGCACCCGGCCGGACGGAGACCCGCAACGTGTGTGCGCCCTGATCGGAGGTGGGGTCCGGGTACAGCGGCGCCCGCAGCAGCGACAGGCGCACGGTGGTGGTGCTGCCGCCGCCCTGCCGGGCGGAGCGTCCGATGTCGTGGCCGTAGGTGGAGTCGTTGGCCACCGCGACGCCGTACCCGGGCTCACCGACGTGCACCCAGCGGTGCGCGCAGATCTCGAACTTCGCGAAGTCCCAGGACGTGTTGGAGTGCGTCGGTCGGAAGACGTGGCCGAACTGTGTCTCCGCGGCGCTGCGGTCGGCGTGCACGTCGAACGGGAAGGCCAGCTTGAGCAGCTTCTGCCGTTCGTGCCAATCGATCTCGTTGCTGATCTCCAGGGCGCGGGCGCCGGGGGCGAGCTCTAGCCGCTGCACGACGGTCGAGTCCCCGAACGATCTGCGCACCACCACGACGTCGCCGTCACGATCGACGGAGTCGGCATCCCGCAGGTCGGTCACCGTTCGGCGATAGAACTCGTCGATGTCCCAGGCGTCCCATTGGTTCGGCACGTCCCGGTGCAGCAGCAGCAGGTTGCCGACCGCGCCGGGTGCGATGGCGTCGCGCCCGGTGTCGGCATCGGTCAGCGAGGTGATCAGGCCTTCGCCGTTGATCGTGACCCGGACTAGGCCGTTGTCGAGGACAAACCCCTTGCCGCGCTCGGTGATCCGGGTGGGTGCGGCCTCGGGAACGGCGGTCGCGATGCCGAGCGCGGGCACGCCGTCGCGCGGCTGGGGGCCCGCATTGAGGGTGAGGGGCGCCGAGCCCGCTCCGGTCAGTGCCCCCGCCGCGTCGGCGATGATCTCCTCCAGGCCGGCCGCGACGGCGGCGTAGTTCCGCTCGGCGTCGCGGTGTACCCACGCGATGGAGCTGCCCGGCAGGATGTCGTGGAACTGCTGCAGCAGCACCAGATGCCAGAGCCGCTCGAGCTCGTCGTACGGATAGTGCGCCCCGGCCCGCACGGCGGCCGTGGTCGCCCACAGTTCCGCCTCGCGCAGGAGGTGCTCGCTGCGCCGGTTGCCCTGCTTGGTCCTGGCCTGCGAGGTATAGGTCCCGCGGTGCAACTCCAGGTACAGCTCGCCGGACCACACGGGCGGGGTGGGGTACTCGGCCTCGGCCCGGCGGAAGAAGTTCACGGGCGAGTCCAGCGTCACGGTGGGTGAGCCCTCAAGCGAACGGGTCCGCTCGGCCGCGGCCAGCATCTCGCGGGTCGGCCCGCCGCCGCCGTCGCCCCACCCGAACGGGACCAGGGACACCGTCCCCGCGCCCTGCTCCCGGTAGTTGCGCTGGGCGTGACCGAGGTCGTGTCCGGACAGGTCCGAGTTGTACTTGTCGACCGGAGGAAAGTGGGTGAAGACCTGGGTGCCGTCGATGCCCTCCCATCGGAAGGTGTGGTGCGGCATCCGGTTCGTCGTGTTCCAGGAGATCTTCTGGGTGAGGAAGTACTGCGACCCCGACAGCCGGACCAATTGGGGCAGCGCGGCCGAATAGCCGAACGAATCGGGCAGCCAGACCTCGGGGGTGTCGACGCCGAACTCGTCGAGGAAGAACCGCTTTCCCGCCACGAACTGCCGCGCCATGGCCTCGCCACCGGGCATGTTGGTATCGGCCTCCACCCACATGCCGCCGACCGGGACGAACTGGCCGGCCGCGACCTTGTCCCGGATCCGTTCGAACAGCTCCGGATAGCCGTCCCTGACCCAGGCGAGCTGTTGCGCGGACGAGCAGGCGAACCGGAAGTCCGGGTGATCGTCCATCAACGCAACGACATTGGAGAAGGTGCGGGCGCATTTTCGGATGGTCTCGCGCACCGGCCACAGCCAGGCAGAATCGATGTGCGCGTGCCCGACGGCGATCAGGTTGTGTGCGCTGGCGTAGGCCGGTCGAGCGAGCACCTCGCGCAGTTGCTTGCGGCCGGCCGCGGCGGTGCCTGCGATGTCGTCCGGGTCGACGGTGTCGAGCATCCGCTCGAGGGCGCGCAGGATCTCGTGCCTGCGCGGCAGGTCGAACGGCAGCGCGTGCATCAGGCCGCTGAGCGCCGCGATGTCCTGGGTCAGCTCCCACACCGTGCGGTCACGAAGCGCGAAGTCGACCTGGCGGAGCTGGTAGATCGGTTCCTCGCCTGCGGTCTCCGGGGCGCCGAGCGCAGTGGGCTGGAAGCCGAAACTCCGTGCCACATCGGGATTCGCGGCCAGCTCGAGGTACAGGTCGACCGGCCGGTGCGGGTCAACCGGTAGGTAGGTGTTGAACGGGGAGATCGCCTTGATGACGGTGCCGTCGGGGCGGTAGGCGAGCGCCTCGGCGTTGAAACCGGGGCCGCCCGTGAACCCGGGATCGACCACCAGCTCCACCTCGACGTCGTCGCCCAGGCCCTGCCAGCGATCCGGCACGTGCCCGGTCACGTGGAGCCACATCGTCCCCCACGGCCTGCCCCAGCGGGTCCCGACTGCGATGGGCGCGAACTCCTGCCGCACTGCCTCCGCAACGGGCACCGGCTCGCCGGGCACCTGCCACGCCGTGATCTCGGCAGGGGTGGTGTCCCGGTAGAGCGCCCCGCCGAGCCGCTGATCGACGAACCGCCGCAGCCGCTCCTCCACGATTTCGCGATCGTCGTGCATCGGTGTCCTCCGTGCGTCGATGAGGGGATCGGCTCAGGTGGTGCGGGTCCAGATGTCGCCCGCGCCAGGGGTCACCGTCTCGATCAGGGCCCAGGCGCGGTCGGCGGGCAGATCGAGGACCTCGTAGTGGCCGGCACCGGCCGGGGTTGCCGCCACCACGGTGGCGACCCCGGCGCGCCGCTGGAACCAGCTCTGCCGCACGGTCCACCCGATGATGCCGTCGGCCTCGAGGCTGGCCCGGCTGCGGTCCAGCGAGCCACTGCTGGTGATGAGCCATCCGGGCGGTGCGGCGTGACCGAGGCCCCGATAGCGGTCCCAGGCCAGCGCGGTGGCGGCCACTGCCAGGACCGCGAGGCCGGCCCACGCCTGCCACCGCAGCGGCACGCCCAGCGCCGTCGCGACCGCGGTCGCGACGGCCAAAGCCGCCACCGGGAGCAGTGCCCGGGTGTACCGCCTGCGCCTGGCCGCCGGGCCGTGTGGGGCGAGCGCCACGGGGGAGTGGTCGCCGCCGAGGACCACGGCCGCCACCCGCTCGGCCTCGGCCCGCGGCGACTGCGGCATCAGCAGGGTGGACTGTCCCTTGCCTGCGCTGATCCCCGTCATGATCGCGTCGAGGTGGGCACCGCCCGCGGCCCGCAGCAGCAGCGGCTCGCGCAGCGAGGTCCCGCGCAGCCGGGCCCGGTCCAGGGTGGTCTGCCTGGTCTTGAGCAGGCCGTGGCTGACGTGCAACACCTTGCCGTTGTCGGTGACCCGGAGGTTGCCGAACGCGATCAGGTAGCGCACGCACGAGAGCCCGCTCGCCACGACGAGGAGCGTGACCAGCCCGAGCACGACGGCGGCGGCGATGCCGAGGTGCTGCATGGAGTCGACCCCCCGGCTCACCGCCGAGGAGTCGGCGATCCACTTGCCGAGCCCGTACTGGAAGGCGAGGCCGATCGCCGCGGCAACCGTCAGCACCCCGGTGACGGAGAACGGTGCGTAGCGGACCCAGGCGGGTGTCCAGTGCGCGATCTCCGTTTCTGGGCGCGGGGTGCCCGCGTCCGCTCCCACCGGCGCCGCCTCGGCATCGGCAACAGGCGCTGCCGGTTCCCGGTGCCCGGCCAGCAGGGCCGCGCGCAGGGCGGGGACAAGGGCGGAATCGAGCGCGTTCAGCTCGAACCTCTTGGAGTCGCCGTGTCCGGACTGCTGGCCGGTGCCGATCCGGACGACAGATAGGCCCAGAACCCTGTGCAGCACACCGGATTCCACGTCGACCGAGCGGATCCTGTTGCGCGGGACCGAGAGCAGGTTCTTCTGGAACACCCCGGTGCGCAGCTGCACGTGGACCGGGCCGATCCGGTAACTGGTGGTGAACCAGCGCAGCAGCGCGTACGCCACCAGGACGACGACGACGATCAGACCGAACGTGTGGTTGCCGCTCTGGGTGCCGACGACCAGTGAGATCAGCAGCACCGGTAGCAGTTTGACGACCTCGTCGACCGGATGGACGAGCAGCATCCGCTTGTCGAGCCGCAGCCACGGCTGTTCCTGCTCGGCCGCCAACGCGGCGGCGCCAGAGGCCTCCGGTGGGGCGGTACCGGGCGCGGGGTGCGGTGTCGCGTAGTGAGTCGGGGCCGGATGCCCTGGTGCGTTCACGTCGCGTCCCCGACGTTGCGGCCCGCGATCTCGGTGAGCTGCGCGACGGTCCGGTCCGCGACCTCGCGGTCGAGCGCGGTGATGGTGACCGCGCCCGCGGACGAGGCGGTGGTGACGGTGACCGTGGCGAGGCCGAGCATCCGGTCGATCGGTCCGCGCTCGGTGTCGACGGTCTGCACCCGGGAGATCGGCGCGATGCGGCGCTCCTGGGTGAACCATCCGGTCTTCGTGTACACCGCGTCGGCGCTGATCTCCCAGCGGTGCACGCGGTACCGCCACTGCGGGACGACCAGGACGTGCGTCGCCGCAACCACGAGGCTGACGACGAACACCGCGACGTGCGGCCACGTGGTCCAGCGCCCGTCGACGGATCCCCAGACGATCTGGGCGATGAAGACCGGGATCCACATCAGCGCGGCGTTGATCGCCCACAGCTGCGGGGCGCGGGTGCTGGGTCGCCACTGGGGGTCGGCCATGGTGACGACGGGGGGCGGGGGAGTGCTCACCTCTCCAGCCTGCCCGATCCGGTGCCGTCACAGTGCGATCATCCGCCGGTTTCGGTCGATGTCGCCAACCCTCCCACGGGTCCGCGGGAGGGTTAGCCTGGGAGAGGCGAGGGAAGGAACGACCATGGACCGATTCGATCCCGCCTCCGGACCCGAGGTCCCCGAGGCCGACCGGGCCGAGCAGGAGACCCCCGTCGTCGAGCAGGACGACGCGGACACCACGGCCGAAGAGTCGCCGGGCTCGCTCGAGGTCAACGACGCCGACGCGGCCGAACAGGCGCGTGTCGTGCCGGACGACGACGAGTATCCGCACGGGTGAGCGGGCGCGTTTGCTGCGGTGGGGAGGCCTCCCCCTGGCAGGTCCAACGGGTGATGGCGCATGATCGAACGCGTGAGCACTGACGACGCCCCCTCGACCACGCCCGCGATGCTGCCCGATCCCGCGATGCCGTCGGGATCCGCGCAGGTGGGTGCACCGGCTCCGCCCGCAGGTCTGGCGGCCCCGTCGGCGTCCGCGATGCGCAGGGCGCTGCGCCGCGCCCGCGACGGCGCCACCCTCAACGTCGACGAGGCGACGGTGCTGCTGCACGCCCGCGGCGCCGACCTCGAGGATCTGTGCACCTCGGCGGCACGGGTCCGTGACGCCGGCCTCGAGGCGGCGGGGCGGCCGAAGACGGTCAGCTACTCGCGCAAGGTGTTCATCCCGCTGACCCGGCTGTGCCGCGACAAGTGCCACTACTGCACCTTCGTCACCGTCCCCGGCAAGCTGCGGGCCGAGGGGCGGGGGATGTACCTGGACCCGGACGAGGTGCTCGACATCGCCCGCCGGGGCGCCGAACTCGGCTGCAAGGAGGCGCTGTTCACCCTCGGCGACCGGCCCGAGGAACGGTGGCCGGAAGCACAGGAGTGGCTCGAGTCCCGGGGCTACGACTCCACCCTGGATTACGTGCGAGCGATGTCGATCCGGGTGCTCGAGGAGACCGGACTGCTGCCGCACCTGAACCCGGGCGTGATGAGCTGGGAGGAGATCTCACGGCTCAAGCCGGTCGCGCCGTCGATGGGCATGATGCTCGAGACCACCTCCACCCGGCTCTTCACCGAAAAGGGTGAATGCCACTACGGCAGCCCCGACAAGGATCCGGCCGTGCGGCTGCGCACCCTCACCGACGCGGGCAGGCTCTCGGTTCCGTTCACCACCGGCATCCTGGTCGGCATCGGCGAGACGATGACCGAACGTGCCGAGTCCATTCTCGCGATCCGCAAGTCCCACAAGGCGTTCGGTCACATCCAGGAAGTCATCATCCAGAACTTCCTGGCCAAGGACGACACCGCGATGCGCGACGCGCCGGACGCCGGCATCGAGGAGTTCCGGGCAGCCATCGCCGTCGCCCGGCTGCTGCTCGGCCCCGGCATGCGGATCCAGTCACCGCCGAACCTGGTGTCGGCCGACGAGTGCCTCGCCCTGATCGCCGCCGGCGTCGACGACTGGGGCGGCGTCTCGCCGCTCACCCCGGACCACGTCAACCCGGAGCGGCCGTGGCCGAACCTCGACACGCTGGCCGCGATCACAGCCGAGGCGGGCTACACGCTCACCGAGCGGACGGCCGCGCAGCCGCCGTACGTGCTCGCAGGCTCGCCGTGGATCGACCCCCGCATCTCCGCGCATGTCCAGGCCCTCGCCGACCCGGTGACCGGGCTGGCCAGGCCGGACACCCGGCCGACCGGCCTGCCCTGGCAGGAGCCGGACGAGGCGTGGGTGTCGGCCGGGCGCATCGACCTGAACACCGCGATCGACACCGAGGGTCGCAACACCGAGACCCGCAGCGACCTCGGCAGCGCGTTCGGGGACTGGGACTCGGTCCGCGAGCAGGTCCTCGAGCTGTCCAACCAGGGCGCGCCCGTGCGGCTCGACTCCGAGGTGCTGGCGGCGCTGCGCAGCGCCGAGCGCGACCCCGGCGCCTGCACCGACGACGAGTACCGGGCCCTGGCCACCGCCGACGGCGAGGGCCTCGAGGCGATGGTCGCGTTGGCCGACGCCCTGCGCCGCGACGCCGTCGGGGACGACGTCACCTACGTGGTGAACCGGAACATCAACTTCACCAACATCTGCTACACCGGCTGCCGGTTCTGCGCCTTCGCGCAGCGCAAGGGCGACGCCGACGCGTTCACCCTGTCCACCGCCGAGGTGGCCGACCGGGCCTGGGAGGCGCACGTCGCCGGGGCCACCGAGGTCTGCATGCAGGGCGGCATCGATCCCGAGCTGCCCGTCACCGGCTACGCGGACCTGGTCCGCGCGGTCAAGGCGCGGGTGCCGTCGATGCACGTGCACGCCTTCAGCCCGATGGAGATCGTCAACGGCGCCTCCCGCGGCGGGCAGAGCGTGCGGGACTGGCTGACCGACCTGCGCGCGGCGGGCCTGGACTCGATCCCCGGCACCGCGGCGGAGATCCTCGACGACGAGGTGCGCTGGGTGCTCACCAAGGGCAAGCTGCCGACGAGCACCTGGATCGACGTGGTCACCACCGCGCACGAGGTGGGCCTGCGATCCAGCTCGACGATGATGTACGGACACGTCGATCAGCCGCACCACTGGGTGGGGCACCTCAACGTGCTGCGCGGAATCCAGGACCGCACCGGCGGATTCACCGAGTTCGTGCTGCTGCCGTTCGTGCACCAGAGTTCGCCGCTGTACCTGGCGGGGGCGTCGAGGCCGGGGCCGACGCAGCGCGACAACCGGGCCGCGCACGCGCTGGCGCGGATCATGCTGCACGGGCGGATCCACAACATCCAGACCAGCTGGGTCAAGCTCGGGGTCGCGGGGACCCAGGCGATGCTCCAGGGCGGCGCCAACGACCTGGGCGGCACCTTGATGGAGGAGACCATCTCGCGGATGGCCGGTTCGCAGCACGGATCGGAGATGACGGTGGCGGAGCTGCGGGCGATCGCCGAGGGGATCGGACGCCCGGCCCGGCAGCGCACGACGGGTTATGCCGAGAGGGTGGGAGTGGCATGAGCGAGAAGGATCGGATCGGCGACGGCAGGGTCGTCGCTGTGCTCGACCGCGCGGCCTGGGGGATCAACCCGGTCCTCGACCTGATGAGCACCGACCCGCTGCGGATCAAGGCTCGGACGTTCACGCCGACCGCCGAGCAGCGCTCGATCGCCGAGAAGGTGCTCGACGCGGCGGCCTGGCTGCTCGATGTCGCCGAGGTGCCCGGCACCGCGGCGTGGGAACGGGCCAGCGACGAGCGCCGCGCCCGGTGGTGGGTGACCCGGCTCGGCGCGCTGAACACCATCGCGGTGGCCTTTCCCGGCGTGTTCGGTCCGCTCGTCCGGCGGCTGCCGATCCAGGACCTGCTGGCGTTCGCGAATCAGACGCTGGTGCTGGTCGCGGTGGCAAGGGAGCTCGGGGTCGCCGATCGCAGCGCCCAGGTGGATCTGCTCGCCTCGGTGCTCTGCCGCAGGCAGACCGACGCCAGGACGCTGCTCGCGCACCCGGATGCGACGCCCCCAGGGGCCGGCTCGTCCTGGCGGCCGTTCGCCCTGCTCGGCGCGATGTGGACCACCTCCCGGATGCTCCGGGCGATCCCCGACGAGCTCGGGAAGCGGCCGAGGCCGGGCCAGCCCTATCGGACCCTCGGGAAGCTGCCCCTGGTCGGCGCGGTGGCGGACTACTTCGGTGAGCGGGGCGCCCTCGCCAGGGCGGCCGCGCAGGGCCAACGGTGGATCGACGGCCACACGGTGCGGACGGCGACGGGCAGATCGGGCGTACAGGGCCTGTCGAGCGTCTGACTTTCGACCCGGTGCCGCGGGCCGCTCCCCAGTAGTCTGTTGGTGCTCCCCGGTTTCGCGCCGAATCCGGCGGTCAGGGCACCCTAAGCGGGTGTGCCCGGCTCGGGGAGGAGATACTGGTAACTCCTGGGCGGACATGGGGGTTCGCCCGGCGTGATGGTTTTTGACGAAAGGCAGGGAGAGCAGCAGTGCCCTACACGATTGCTGAACCGTGCGTGGATGTTCTCGACAAGGCGTGCATCGAGGAATGCCCTGTCGACTGTATCTACGAGGGTGGCCGCATGCTCTACATCCACCCCGATGAGTGCGTGGACTGCGGCGCCTGCGAGCCCGTCTGCCCCGTCGAGGCGATCTTCTACGAAGACGACGTGCCGGATCAGTGGAACGCCTACGTGAGCGCGAACGTCGACTTCTTCGTCGAGCTCGGATCGCCCGGTGGCGCCGCCAAGCTCGGCAAGGTCGATTACGACCCGCCGTTCATCAAGGCGCTGCCGCCGATGGGCGAGCACTGAGTTGTTCGGTACCACCGTGACCGGTCGCACCCGGGTCCCCGTTTCCGCGGGGCTGCCCGACTTCCCCTGGGACTCGTTGGCAGAGGCCAAGGCCAAGGCCGAGTCCCATCCCGACGGGATCGTCAACCTCTCGGTCGGTACCCCGGTCGATCCGGTGGACCCGCTGATCCGCGAGGCGCTGGCCTCCGTGTCGGAGGTGCCGGGATACCCGACCACGCACGGCACCCCAGAGCTGCGCGCGGCCGCGGTCGGTGCACTGGCCCGGCGGTACGGGGTCACCGGGCTCGATCCGGCGGCCGTGCTGCCCGCGATCGGCACCAAGGAGGCGATCGCCTGGCTGCCGCGTCTGCTGGGGTTGGGCGCTGATGACCTGGTCGTGATCCCCGAGGTCGCCTACCCCACCTACGAGGTGGGCGCGCTGCTCGCCGGCGCCAGGGTGCTGCGCGCCGACGGCACCATGCGGCTCGGCCCCGAGAGTCCCGCGCTGATCTTCATCAACTCGCCGTCGAACCCGACCGGCAAGGTGCTCGGCATCGACCACCTGCGCAAGGTCGTCGACTTCGCCCGGCAGCGCGGCGCGATCGTCGTCTCCGACGAGTGCTACCTGGGCCTGACCTGGGAGGCCGAGGCGTACTCGATCCTCGACCCCCGCGTCTGCGACGGCGACCACACCGGACTGCTGGCGGTGCACTCGCTGTCGAAGACCTCGAATCTGGCCAGCTACCGGGCCGGCTTCATCACCGGTGACGCCGCCCTGGTCGCGGAGCTGCTGGAGGTGCGCAAGCATGCCGGGATGATCATGCCGTTCCCCGTGCAGGCCGCGATGACCGCGGCGCTGAACGACGACGCGCACGAGAACGAGCAGCGCGAGCGGTACCGCGCGCGCCGCGAGGTGCTGCTGCCCGCCGTGCGCGCCGCCGGGTTCACCGTCGACAACTCGGAGGCCGGCCTGTACCTGTGGGCCACCCGCGAGGAGGCCTGCCGGGACACCGTGGACTGGTTCGCGGACCGCGGCATCCTGGTCGCGCCCGGCGACTTCTACGGTCCCGGCAGCAGGCGGCACGTGCGGATCGCGCTCACCGCGACCGACGAGCGGATTGCCGCCGCCGCGACGCGACTCACTGCCTGACCCTCGTTACCTGGCCGCGGACCCGCCACGGCGCTAGCCTGGGGGCGGAGTTCCTCGTTGCCGGGGTACCGCCCCTGCAGCGTCCCCCCGCGGGCAGGAGGCAGCATGGACGCCGTCACTCGGGTTCCTTCGCCCAGCAACGAACCGGTGTACTCGTACGCACCGGGTAGCCGCGAGCGGCTGTTGCTCACCGCCAAGCTCACCGTGCTGGCCTCGGATCCGCTCGAGCTGCCGCACGTGATCGGCGGCGTGCACCGTCAGGGCGCGGGTGAGCGGGTGGACGTCGTTCAACCGCATCGGCATTCGGCCGTGCTCGGGACGCTCACCAACGCCACCCACGAGGATGCGGACGCGGCCATCGAGGCCGCGGTCGCCGCCGCGCCCGGCTGGCGGGCCCTGTCCTTCGACGACCGGGCCGCCGTGCTGCTGCGGGCCGCGGACCTGCTCTCCGGTCCCTGGCGGGAGACGCTGGCCGCCGCGACCATGCTCGGTCAGTCCAAGTCGGTCCAGCAGGCCGAGATCGACGCGCCGTGCGAGCTGATCGACTTCTGGCGGTTCAACGTGCACTTCGCCCGGCAGATCCTGGCCGACCAGCCGGTCTCCGGTCCGGGGGTGTGGAACCGGCTCGAGTACCGGCCTCTCGAGGGATTCGTCTACGCGATCACGCCGTTCAATTTCTCCGCCATCGCGGGCAATCTGCCGACCGCGCCCGCGCTGATGGGCAACACCGTCGTCTGGAAACCGTCGACCACGCAGACCGTCGCCGCCTACTGGACGATGAAGCTGCTCGAGGAGGCGGGGCTGCCGCCGGGCGTCATCAACCTGGTCACCGGCTCGGGCGCCGCGGTTTCCGATGTGGCGCTGAGCGATCCGCGCCTGGCCGGCATCCACTTCACCGGCTCGACCAGGACCTTCCAACATCTCTGGCGGGAGGTGGGGGCCAATATCGGCTCTTACCGCGGCTATCCGCGGTTGGTCGGCGAGACCGGCGGCAAGGACTTCGTGGTCGCGCACTCCTCGGCGAATCCCGAGGTGCTGAGCACCGCACTGGTGCGCGGCGCCTTCGAGTACCAGGGCCAGAAGTGCTCCGCGGCGTCCCGTGCCTACGTGCCGAAGTCGGTGTGGCACAGGATGGGAGAGTCGTTCCTGGCCGAGGTCGATCAGCTCAGCTACGGCGACGTGACGGACCTGTCGAACTTCGGCGGGGCACTCATCGACCGCGCGGCCTACGACAAGAACGTCGCCGCGATCGAGCGTGCGCGGGACGCCGCCGGGGTGCAGATCGCGGTCGGCGGGAAATACGACGACAGCGAGGGATACTTCGTCCGGCCGACGGTGCTGCTCGCCGAGGATCCGAACGACGAGGCCTTCTCCACAGAGTATTTCGGTCCGATCCTGTCGGTGCACGTCTACGACGACGACAAGCCCGACGCCTTCGAGGACCTGCTCGCGGTGGTGGACGCGAGCGCCCCCTACGCGCTCACCGGATCGATCATCGCGGACGACCGGGTTGCGGTCGACACGGCGGCCGCGGCACTGCGATTCGCGGCCGGCAACTTCTACATCAACGACAAACCGACCGGTGCCGTGGTCGGACAGCAACCCTTCGGTGGGGCCCGCGCGTCCGGCACCAACGACAAGGCGGGCTCGCCGATCAACCTGCTGCGCTGGACGTCCGCCCGGACCATCAAGGAGACCTTCGTCCCGCCGACGGACCACCGCTATCCGCACATGGAGCCGGAAGAGTAGCCGTGGTGGCTCAGGTGTTCGAGAACCCGCTGCGGCCCGCGATCCTGGCGGCCGCCCGATCGACGACGCTCAAGGCGGCGATCACCAGGGCGCCCGTCACCCGATCCATCGTCAAACGGTTCATCGCGGGGGAGACCAGGGCAGCCGCATTGACGGCCGCGCGCGCGATCCTCGACACCGGCCGGCTGATCAGCATCGATCACCTCGGCGAGGACACCACCGACGAGGCCCAGGCGGGGGCCGCCGTCGCCGAGTACCTGGCCCTGCTCTCCGACCTGGCGGCGCTGCCGGAGGCCAGGGAGCCCGGCGGGGTACGCCCACTCGAGGTGTCGGTGAAGCTGTCCGCGCTGGGGCAGGCGCTGCCGGTCGACGGCCGCGAGATCGCGCTGGCGAACGCGCGGACGCTCTGCGCAGCCGCGGAGCGGAGCGGGGTCTGGATCACCGTCGACGCCGAGGACCACACCACCACCGACTCGACCCTGTCCATCGTCCGTGAACTGCGCGCCGACTATCCGTGGCTGGGCGCGGTGCTGCAGTCGTACCTGCGCCGTGCCGAAACGGACTGCCGCGCCCTGGCGGGCCCGGATTCGCGGATCCGGCTGTGCAAGGGCGCCTACCGGGAACCGGACTTGGTCGCCTTCCAGGCCAAGGCCGACGTGGACGCCTCCTACCTGCGCTGCCTGCGGGTGCTGATGGAGGGCGGCGGCTACCCGATGGTGGCCTCCCACGACCCGGCGATCATCGCGGAGACCGACTCGATGGCGTCGGGCACGGGGCGGGACGCGGCGGACTTCGAACACCAGATGCTCTACGGGATCAGGGACGGCGAACAGCTCCGCCTGGCCGGGCTCGGCGCCCAGATGCGGGTCTACCTGCCGTACGGCGGTCAGTGGTACGGCTATTTCATGCGCAGGCTCGCGGAGCGGCCCGCCAACCTCGGCTTCTTCGTCCGTTCGGTCTTCACGAGGGACTGAGGAGGGGCAACCGCCCGGTGGGTGGGAACAGCTATGGAGAACGGGTTCTCGGCCAAGGAGATTGAAGGGAGCTGTGACCGGTATCACTGCGGTCACCCGGGGCCGCTGAACGAGAGGACGCTTCATGACCAACGTGGAAACCGAGATAACCGATGAGGTTCGCGTCATCGACCAGGGCACCCCGCCCGCTCGCTTCGCACGTGGCTGGCACTGCCTGGGGCTGGCGGAGGAGTTCCGCGACGGGAAGCCGCACTCCATCGAGGCCTTCGGGACCAAGCTCGTCGTGTTCTCCGACAGCAACGGCGAGATCAAGATCCTCGACGCCTTCTGCAGGCACATGGGCGGCGACCTGAGTCAGGGCACCGTCAAGGGCGACTCCATCGCCTGCCCGTTCCACGACTGGCGCTGGGGCGGCAACGGTAAGTGCACCGGCATCCCCTACGCCCGCCGCGTCCCGCCGCTGGCCCGCACCCGCGCATGGAAGATCATGGAGCAGGACGAGCTGCTGTTCGTCTGGAACGACCCGGAGGGCAACCCGCCGCCTGCGGACGTGACGATCCCGCAGATGTGCCCCGAGGGCACGGAGTGGACCGACTGGGTGTGGAAGTCGATCGTCATCGACACCAACTGCCGCGAGATCATCGACAACGTCGTCGACATGGCGCACTTCTTCTATGTGCACTACTCGTTCCCGACGTACTTCAAGAACATCTTCGAGGGACACGTCGCGATCCAGGAGTACGAGGGCGTCGGCCGCGAGGACATCACCGAGTGGGACGACCCGGACGTCCCGCAGCTGGTCTCGACCACCTCGACGGCGGCGTACCACGGCCCGTCGTTCATGATCGACGACCTGACGTACCACTACGAGCACTTCAAGGCCGAGTCGATCCTCATCAACTGCCACTACCCGGTCGGCCCGGACCAGTTCGTGCTGATGTACGGCATCAAGGTCAAGAAGACCGCGGAGGTCCCGGCGGAGATCGCCGACCAGATGGTGCAGGCGATGATCGGCTACATCGGCATCGGCTTCGAGCAGGACATCGAGATCTGGAAGAACAAGACCCGGATCGACAACCCGCTGCTCACCAACGAGGACGGCCCCGTCTACCAGCTGCGCCGCTGGTACGAGCAGTTCTATGTGGACGTCTCGGACGTCAAGCCGGAGATGGTTGACCGCTTCGAGTTCGAGCTCGACACCACAAGGCCGGTGGAGGCGTGGAAGCAGGAAGTGGCCGACAACATCGCCCGCAAGGCCGACGCGGAGGCCTCGGCCTGATGGAGCCGGTCGATTGCCAACGCTGCGGCAACCGGGTGCTCGTCGAGAAGAGCAGCTGGGAGCACACCACTGTCCAGTGGAGCACCGATCACCCCGAGGTCATCTGCGAGGAGTACCAGCAGGACCCGTCGCTGACCCAGCGCGGTGCGCGGGTCGGTCGCTGTTCGGCGTTGCGCGAATCGATCCGCAAGGCCGTCCTGGACGGACGCATTCCCGTTCCGGAATGACCTACCGCCCTCGCCGGGCGCGGCGTGAGCACGCCGCGCCCGGCGAGTTTCGCAGGCCTGCATCGGATTCCTGGATTGCCGGGATTGTCTGATATTTCTTGTGTATGAGTGCACCCCAGCAAGTCCAAGACGTCGCGGCGCCCCGGAAACGGAAGAGCCGAGTCCTGAGTGTCCTCGGTGTCGTCGTCGGGGCCGTCGTCGGCTATGTGGTCATCACTCCAGTCATCCGCGGCGAGGAAACACCGCAGCCGACCGCCGAGGAGTTGGCCGCCCCGCCGGCGGCGGACGCACGCGATCGCGCCTCTGCGGCGCAGGCCGCCCGAGATGCGGAAACGCACTGTGAGCAAGCCGTGGCAGAGCGATTGAATTCGCCTGCGAACCCGGACTTCCCGGAGGCACACGAGACGAGTCTCGCGGGGCTCGGCCACGAGGTCCGTGGCGTGGTCGAATCGCAAGACAGTTCCGGGGCGAGTGTCCGCAGCACCTTCGAATGCACCGTGTTCCCGGTCGGCGCCGGGCAGTTCTCCGTCACGGTGACCGAGCTGTCCGAGCAGTGAGCGGGTAGCCCCACGGCGTAGCGATCAGGGTCGGGCGCCGACCGGCCGTGCGTCGCCGCCACGGCGGTAGGACAGCGCGTAGAGCGTGAACCCGACGACGGGCAGGATGATGTCGAACCACAGCGGTGCGCCGATGTTGCCCGACTTGGTGTTGTCCTCGGCGATCCAGAAGTAGACGTGTCCCGCCGCGTCCCCGAAGTACTGGATCGCGGTGACGGTCAGCAGTGCCAGCCAGAAGTAACCGCGGAACCAGAAGCACAGGATGCCGGCGACACCGATCGCGAGGTCACCCATCGCGTTCTCGAACTGGAATCCGCCGTCGCCCCTGGTGTATCCGATCATCTCGGCGATGGCCGGGCCGTCGAACACGTGGAAGGCGGCGCCGACCACCGAGCTCAGCCCGATCGCCAGCACCAGCCACCACACGAGGTAGGTGTCGATCACCGCCGCGGGCCCGGTGTCCGTCCGATGCCTGCGGGCCTGTATCGCGGCGACGATCAACGCCAGCACAACGGCGATCACAGTGGTCACGGGACCTCCTCGGATGGACCGTCACGGGCGTCGATTCCATGGTTGCGGCTCGGGCATCGTCGTGTTGCCCTTTTGGTGAACGCTCCGTGTGAGACGCTGGGCTGGTGCTGCTTCGATCGCTAGACGCCCTCGCTGTCGCCCGCGGCGACGACCTCCCCGACGCCGTCCGGATCGGCGACACCACACTCTCGCGCAGCGATCTCCTCGGCGCAGCCGGAGCGCTCGCCAAACGTATCGGCGGCGCCGAGAGGGTCGCCGTCCTCGCAACGCCGACCGCGTCGACGGTGATCGCGGTGGTCGGTTGCCTGCTCGCGGGCGTCACGGTCGTACCGGTGCCGCCGGACGCCGGTCAGGCCGAGTTGGTGCACATTCTGTCCGATTCGGGGGCGCAGGCGTGGCTCGGGCAGGCTCCCGAAGGGAGCGAGCTGCCTGTCGTGCCGGTTCGGTTGCACACCCGTGACTGGCACTCTCATCCCGAGCCGGCCCCGTCCTCGATCGCCTTCGTGCTGTACACCTCGGGCACCACGGGGCCACCGAAGGGCGTGCTGCTGAGCAGGGGCGCCATCGCCGCCGGCCTCGACGCGCTCGCGGATGCCTGGAAATGGACCGCGAACGACACACTGGTGCACGGACTTCCGCTGTTCCACGTGCACGGGCTGATCCTGGGGCTGCTCGGCCCGCTGCGGGTCGGCAGCAGGCTGGTCCACACCGTGCGGCCCACGCCCGAGGCGTATGCGCAGGCCAACGGATCGCTCTACTTCGGCGTGCCGACGGTGTGGTCGCGGATCGTCGAGGACGAGGTGTCGGCCAAGGCGCTGAGCGGCGCCCGGCTGCTGGTTTCCGGCAGCGCCCCGCTCCCGGTGCCGGTGTTCGAGCGGCTCGCGGACCTGACCGGGCTGGTGCCGATCGAGCGATATGGCATGAGCGAGACCATGATCACGGTCAGCACCCGCGTCGGCGGCGAGCACCGCCCCGGTTGGGTGGGGCTGCCGGTGGCGGGCGCGGAGACCCGGCTGATCGACGAGGACGGGACCCCGGTCCCGCACGACGGCGAGAGCATCGGCGGACTGCAGGTGCGGGGGCCGATGCTGTTCGACGGGTATCTGAACCGCCCGGACGCGACCGCGGCGTCGTGGACCGAGGACGGCTGGTTCAAGACCGGGGATGTCGCGGTGATCGACGAGCACGGATTCCATCGCATCGTCGGCCGCGAATCGACCGACCTGATCAAGTCCGGTGGGTACCGGATCGGGGCGGGGGAGGTGGAGGCCTCGCTGTTGGGGCACCCGGCGGTCCGCGAGGTCGCGGTGGTCGGGGTGCCGGACGCCGACCTCGGTCAGCGGCTGGTCGCCTACGTGGTCGGAGAGGTGCCCTCGCCCGAGGACCTGATCGAGCACGTGGTGGCGGAGCTGTCCGCGCACAAGCGGCCCCGCGAGATCCGGGTGGTGGATTCGTTGCCGCGCAACGCACTCGGCAAGGTGCAGAAAAACCAGCTCGGCTGAACAGGCTGGCCCTAGGCCAACGCGCCCGCACCACCGAGCGTGACGAACTCGCGGCCCTGCGCCCGCAGCGCGGGCAGGGCGGCGGCCAGTCCCTCCGCGGTGTCACCCGTGGGGCGGTTCATGTGCACGATCACGATCGACCCGGGCACAGCGGAGGTCAGCGCGCCCTGGACCTTCGAGGTGGGCATGGTCGCGCCGGAGTCGCCGTTCAGCGTGAAACCGACGACCTCTTCGCCGAGATCCCGGACGATGGCGGCCGCGACCTCGTCGCAGTGTGCGGTGCCCGGCCGGAACCATCGCGGCGCGACGCCGGTGATCTCCTGAAGCCTTCGGTGATTGACCAGTACCTCGTCGATGACCTCCGCCACGGAACGGGTGCCGGCGATCCCGTACGCCGATCGCCCGGTCACCGACAGCGGGAGGTGCTGCGTCCCGTGGTTGCCGAGCTCGATCAACGGGTTGTCCGCGAGGCGTACCGCCAGCGCCGGATTGGCGTCGATCCAGCGGCCGTTGAGGAACAGCGTGGCGGGCAGCCTTTCCCGCTCCAGCAGGCCCAGCAGATCGGAGTCCACCGCGGTACCGCCCGGGCCGCCGCACGCATCGAAGGTGAGGGCGAGCCTGCGGTCGGGCAGCGCGAGCCGGGTCCTGGTCCCGCTGACGGCGACACCCCATTCCCGGGGGACCGCGCCCGCGTACCTGGCCTGCACCGTCGCCACGGCGGGCCGGACCGGACTCAACAACGGGTAGTCGGTGGGGCTCTCGGCAGGCCCGACAGGGAGCGGCTCGGAACTGGCGACGGTGGGCCCGCTGACAACGGCGAACCGGTGCGCGGCGACCGCGACGCCACCGGCGAGGCCGAGCAGCAGGGACCGGCGGGTGAGGGGCGCGCGCACGGCGACACGCTATGACAGCTGAGGCGATCTCGCGCGTCGAGGCGAACCGTGGGCGGAGACGGCTCCTTTTGGGCCCGACGCGACTAACCTCGATAACCATGACCAAGCCAGCCGAGAACACCCGTATCGTGCTCGCGTCACGCCCCGTCGGCGAACCCCAGCCGTCCGATTTCCGGATCGAGACCGTCCCGGTGCCGGTTCCCGGCGACGGGCAGCTGCTGCTCAAGACCCTCTACCTCTCCCTCGATCCGTACATGCGGGGCCGGATGAGCGCGGCGAAGTCGTACGCCGATCCGGTCGAGCTCGGCGACGTGATGGTCGGCGGCACCGTGTGCGAGGTGGTCGAATCGAAGGACCCCGCCTTCCATGAGGGCGATGTGGTGCTGTCCTTCTCGGGCTGGCAGACGCACTCGGTGATCGACGCACACCACGTGCGCAAGCTCGATCCGGAGGCCGCGCCGGTGCAGAGCTGGTTGGGCGTGCTGGGGATGCCCGGCTTCACTGGGTACGCCGGGCTGCTGCGCATCGGCGATCCCAAGCCGGGGGAGACGGTGGTCGTCGCCGCCGCGACCGGGCCGGTCGGATCGGCCGTCGGGCAGATCGCGAAGATCAAGGGCGCAAGGGCGGTCGGCATCGCGGGCGGTCCCGAGAAGGTCGCCTACCTGCGCGAGATCGGCTTCGACGCCGCGATCGACCACCGCGCGCCGGATTTCGCCGAGCAACTCGCCGCGGCCTGCCCCGACGGCGTCGACGTGTACTTCGAGAATGTCGGCGGTGCGGTGTGGGCCGCGGTGTGCCCGCTGCTGAACGACTTCGCCCGGGTTCCGGTGTGCGGTCTGGTGTCGCACTACAACGAGACCGAGGCCCCCGCAGGACCGGACCGGCTGCCGGGCTTCATGAACGACGTGCTGAAGAAGAGCCTGACGATCCGCGGCTTCATCCAGAGCGAGTTCGTCAAGAGCGATTTCAAGGCATTCGTCGGCGACATGTCCGGCTGGATGCACGCCGGCCGCATCGCGTACCGCGAGGACATCGTCGAGGGGCTGGAGAATGCGCCCGCCGCCTTCAACGGGATGCTGGCCGGGCGTAACTTCGGCAAGCTGATCATCAAGGTGGCCGAGGCCGGCTCTTGATGGAGCTGGGTGAGCGGCCGCAGGCACAGGTCGGGCCGCTCGATCTGACCGCGTTCCTGTGTGAGCTGGCGATGCTCGTTCTTCTTGCGATGACCGGGGTCGCCGCGATGGATTCACTGCTCGGTCGGGTGCTCGTGGCGGTCGCGTTGCCGGCTGCGGCGGCGGGGATCTGGTCTGTGTGGATGGCACCGACGTCCCGCCGCAGGCTCGCCAATCCGTCCCGGCTCTACGCGCAGATCACGTTGTTCGCGGTGGTCGGGACAACGGCCGGGTTGTTGCTCGGCTGGCTCGTCGGCGCGGCCTTCTTCGTGGTGTCCGCGGTCGTGTTCGCGGAGCGGTGCAGGCGGGAGTTGCGCGCCACCTAGCGACCCGCCCTTGTGGTTCCGTGGCTCCTACTCGGTGTCCCGGAACACGGGTTCGTGGTTCTCACGCCGGGCCAGGGTGGCCTCCTCGAAGTTGTCGGTCATCAGCCGGATCATCAACTGGCCCAGTCCCTCTTGGTTCATGTGCATGGCCATCGAGGAGGCGTCCAGGCTCCACTTCCGCAAGCTGATCATCAAGGTCGCGTGACCACGCAACCCCGCCAGGGGTGAACATTCCGACCTCCTCAGGGTGCCCCTCCAGTACCCGAGGGCGGCTACTGAAAAACGTTGGTGCAAATGATGATTGATGGGCAAACCAATCCCAAGCCATTGGAGGCCCAGATGTCCAGTTCGAAGATCCGCACCGCAATCGCAGTCGCCGCCGCCAGCTTCGCCGTTGCCGCGGCCGCCGCCGGTCCTGCCTACGCGGTCACGGCCGCAAGCGCCGTCAAGCCCGCCGATCCCGTACCGGGTCCCACGGCTCCGGCTCCGACGCCCTGCCCGCCGGCGAGTGTCGCTGTCGCGTCCTACGTCGCCGCGCCGGCCGGCGGCGGCACCGGACCCACCGTTCCCAAGCCCTGCCCGGGCCGACCCGGTGGTGGCACCGGCGGCGGTGGCGGCACCGGTGGGGGAACGGGCGGCGGCACCGGCGGAGGCGGTGGCCCCAAGTAGAGCCGGACATCAGCTGCCCGCCGTCACCTCGACGGCGGGCAGCTGCTTGTGCGTATCCATCCTGGATGTCATGTCCGGCTGATCATCAAGGTCGCGTGACCACCCGGGTCTTGACCTGAAGTGCGGTTGAGGTCATAGCGTCGCGGGTGCATCGCACCGACGACGGGAGTCCCCATGACCGCGACAGCGTCCGCCCTCACGCCCGCTCAGATCGAGTACCTCGGCAGCCAGCGGCTCGGCCGTCTCGCCACGGTCGATCGCAGCGGCGCCCCGCAGAACAACCCGGTGGGATATCGGTACAACGCCGAGCTCGGCACCGTCGACATCGGCGGCCACAACCTCGGTGCCAGCAGGAAGTTCCGCAACCTCGCGGGCAACGACCGAGTGGCCTTCGTCGTCGACGACCTCGCGTCGATCCAGCCGTGGGCGGTGCGATGCATCGAGATCCGCGGCAGGGCAGAGGCCTTGACGGGCGTGGAGCCGTGGGGGAGGGGGATGTCGCCGGAGCTGATCCGCATCCACCCCGACCGGGTGATCGCGTTCGGGCTGGACTCCGACGCGGGCGCCTGAACTACTTGCTGTCCCGGAACACCGGCTCCCGCTTCTCGCGCCGGGCCAGGGTGGCCTCCTCGAAGTTGTCGGTCATCAGGCGGATCATCAACTGACCCAGGCCTTCCTGGTTCATGTGCTGCGCCATCGAGGAGGCGTCCAGGCTGGACCACAGGGTGCGCTTGGTGAGCTCGACGCCGGGCCGGGAGAAGGCCGCGATCCGTGTCGCCAGGTCGAAGCACTCATCGAGCAGGTCCTGGCCGTCGATGATGCGGGAGACGAGCCCGATCCGCTCGGCCTCCTCGGCGTCGATGTCGCGGCCGGACAGCATGATCTCGAACGCGCGGGACGACCCGATCGCGCGCGGCAGCAGGTAGCTCAGCCCGAGCTCGCTGGCGGTCAGTCCGTTGTTGATGCCTGCCGCCCGGAAGTACGCCTCCGGGGCTGCCATCCGGATGTCAGCGGCCAGCGACAGGCAGAAGCCGCCGCCGATCGCGGCACCGTTGACCGCGGCGATCACCGGCTGGTGCATCCGGCGGATCGCCAGCACAACGTCGTCGAGGATCTCCATCGCGCGCAACGCGATCGACGGGCGGGTGAGGCCGTCGATGTGCGGGGGACTGCCCGCGGAGGCTTGGTCGGCGCCCGAGCAGAAACCGTGGCCCGCGCCGGTGAGGACGACCGCGCGCACCGAGTTGTCGTTGCTGATCGCCTCGAGCGATTCCTTGAGCGGAACCATCACGTCGAACGCCATGGCGTTCATCCGCTCGGGACGGTTGAGGGTCACCAGGGCCACGTTCTCGCGGGGCCGCTCGACGAGGACAAAACTCATGGCCGTTCTCCTGCTCGACGACGGACGTAGGTCGCGCCGACACTACGTCCTGCCGGGCCGCCGTGGAGCGGTTTCTGGCACCAGGTGCAGGATGCGCCCCGAGGAGGTGTCCACCTCCGACCCGACGCCGCCGGAAACGCGTCGTCCGATTCCCGCCAGCGCCGAGTCCCGGGATTCCGCAGTCTGAATCAGGTGCTCACCGCACCACTTTCAGCAGATCTCCCGAAAGGACTCATCATGTCTTCGCGTCTGGACTCCAAGGTCTTCATCGTCACCGGCGGCACCTCCGGCATCGGCCTCGCGGTCGCCCGTCGGCTCACGGCGGAGGGCGCCGCGGTCGTGCTCGGCGCCCGCCGCCGGGAGGTCGGCGAGGACGCAGCCGCGGGCATCCGTGCCGCGGGCGGCACAGCGATCTTCGTGCCCGCGGACGTGTCGGTGGAGGCGGACGCCGCGGCACTGGTCGCCGCAGCGGTCGCCGAGTTCGGGCGGCTGGACGGGGCCTTCAACAACGCAGGCGGCGTCAATGCGTCCGGCCCGGTGTCCGGGATCGACGGGGCCGACTGGGACGCGGAGCTCGCGCAGAACGTCACCAGCGTCTTCCACTGCCTCAAGCACCAGATTCCCGCGGTCCTCGAGACCCGCGGGGCCATCGTCAACAACGCGTCCAACCTGGGCGCCGTCGGGCTGCCCGAGGTCGCACCCTATGTCGCGGCCAAGCACGCCGTCGTGGGACTGACCCGGGCCGTCGCGCTGGAGGTCGCCGAGCGGGGAGTGCGGGTCAACGCCATCACCACCGGCGGGGTCGACACGCCGCTCTCCCGCGGATCGATGGCCCCCACCGACGAGGCGATGGCACAGATCGCGGCCCTGCACCCGGTGAACCGCGTCGCCCAGCCGGAGGAGATCGCGCCGTTCGTCGCGTTCCTGCTGAGCGAGGAGGCATCGTTCGTGACCGGCGCCGCGCTCGCGATCGACGGGGGCTTCACGGCGCGCTGAGCGGAACCGGACGCGCGTGCGGCCGCCTAGGCCTCGGCGGCCGCACGCCGCCTGCGCGCATTGAGCACCGACAGGCCGGCGATCACCGCGAACAGCACGGCCGTGGAGATCAGCTGATTGCGGGCGTCGGCGTCGGTCAGCATCAGCAGGATCAGGCCGCCGAGCGCGGCCAGGGTGAACCAGCTCAGGTAGGGGAAGCCCCACATCCGGAGGCTGAGCTTGCCCTCGGCCTCCAGCCGCGGTCGCAGCCGCAGCTGCGAGACCACGATGAAGATCCAGATCACCAGCAGCGCGGCGCCGACGGCGTTGAGCAGGATCGACAGCAGCGAGTCCGGCAGCAGCCAGTTCAGCAGCACGCTGACGAAGCCGAAGAACACCGAGAGCAGCACCGCGTTGGTCGGCACCCCGGTCTTGGACAGGCCGCCAAGCAGCGCCGGACCGTCGCCGCGACGGGCGAGCGAATAGGCCATCCGGGAGGTGCCGTAGACGTTGGCGTTGAAGGCCGACAGCAGCGCAACCACGACCACCAGTTCCATGAAACCGGCCACGTAGGAGATGTGCGCCTGGTTCAGGACGGCAACGAAGGGGCCGCTCTGCAGCTGCGGCGAGTTCCAGGGCAGCACCAGCACCATGATCGCGATCGAGCCGATGTAGAACACGCTGATGCGCCACACCACGCTGCGCACGGCCGTGGCGATCGAGTGCTCGGGGTCCTTCGACTCGGCCGCGGCGATCGTCACGATCTCGATGCCGCCGAACGCGAACGCGACCACGAGTAGGCCCGCGGCGATGCCCGCGAAGCCGTTCGGCATGAAGCCGCCCTGGCCGAACAGGTTCGTGAACCCGACCGGGTCGGTGTCCGGCAGCAGCCCGAAAACGAGCAGCACGCCGATCACCAGGAAGGCGATGATGACCGCGACCTTGATGGCGGCGAACCAGAACTCGAACTCGCCGAAGTTGCTCACCTTGGCCAGGTTCACCACCGCGAAGAAGGTGACGAAGACCAGCGCGACCACCCACTGCGGCACCCCGGGCAGCCAGCCGTGCACGATCGCCGAGGCGCCGGTGATCTCGGCGCCGAGCACCATGATCAGCATGAACCAGTAGAGCCAGCCCATCGTGAAGCCGGCCCACTCGCCGATGCCGATCCGCGCGTAGTGGCTGAACGAGCCGCTGGCCGGGATCGCCGCGCCCATCTCGCCGAGCATCCGCATCACGAAGACCACGATGATGCCGGCGATGATGTACGAGATCAGCACGGCCGGGCCGGCTTTCGCGATCCCGACACCGGTGCCGAGGAACAACCCGGCGCCGATCGCGGAACCGAGGCCCATCATCGTCAGATGGCGGACCTTGAGCCCGTGCCCGAGGTGCGAGGTGTCGCCCTCCTCGGCGAGGGCTGTTGCGGTGTCCTTTGCCGGGTCGCTCGTCTTCATCGTCAGTCGTTCTTGTGCAACGCGGCGTTGAGCTCGACGCCGGTGCCCTTCCACGGCGCCACCTCGACGGCGCCGGACACCGAGTTGCGGCGGAACAGGATGTTGGACTGGCCGTTGAGCTCCTTGGCCTTGATCACGGTGCCGTCCGGGCCGGAGACCTTGGTGCCGGAGGTGATGTACAGGCCCGCCTCGACCACGCAGTCGTCGCCGAGGGAGATGCCGAGACCGGAGTTCGCGCCCAGCAGGCAGCGCTTGCCCACCGAGATGACCTCCTTGCCGCCGCCGGACAGGGTGCCCATGATCGAGGCGCCGCCACCGACATCGGAACCGTCGTCGACGACGACGCCCGCGGAGATGCGGCCCTCGACCATCGAGTTGCCGAGGGTGCCTGCGTTGAAGTTCACGAAGCCCTCGTGCATGACCGTGGTGCCGCTGGCCAGGTGCGCGCCGAGGCGGACCCGGTCCGCGTCGGCGATCCGGACGCCCGAGGGGACCACATAGTCGACGAGGCGCGGGAACTTGTCGATGCCGTACACCGTGACCTGGCCGCGGGCGCGCAGCTTGGCGCGGACCACCTCGAAGCCATCGACCGCGCAGGGGCCGAAGTTGGTCCACACCACGTTGGCGAGCAGGCCGAAGACGCCGTCGAGGTTGGCGCCGTGCGGCTGGACGAGGCGGTGCGAGATCAGGTGCAGGCGCAGGTAGGCGTCGTGCGCGTCGACCGGCGCGGCGGCCAGATCGGCGATCGAGGTGCGCACCGCGACCTGCTTGACGCCGCGGGCCTCGTCCTCGCCGACCAGCGCGGCCAGCTCGGCCGGGATGTCGGCGCCCTCGAGCACGACGGTGCCCGTCTCGGCCACATCGCCCAGCGTGGGCTCCGGGTACCAGGTGTCGAGGACGACCCCGCCCGTGGTCACGTTTGCGATACCGACTGCCGATGCTCCCTGAGTGCTCACGGGCAGTCAGGGTACCGGCTGGAGTAATTGAACCGTCACCCGCGCGCATCCCGTGCAAGGCTGAGCGCTGACCGTCGTACCGGCCGAATGGATGTGGGGACGCATGCGTGGAATCGGATTCGCCAGCTCGGTCAGGATCGCCGCGGCCGGGGCAGCGGTGGTCGCGGCCCTCTCGCTGCTGTCGACGCCGCAGGCGGGCGCCGCGCCCCTCTGCCCCGGCGCGGGGCAGGCGCCCGTGCTGGTCGGCCGGGTGCCGGGCGCGGCCATCGAGGGAGCGGCCGTCGACGGTGCGGGCAGGCTCTACCTCACGGACCTGCGCAGCAACCGGGTGCTCCGGATCGACCGGCCAGGCGACCCGGCGGTCCCGTTCGCGACCCTGCCCGGCCCGATCGGCGGCGGCCTGGCCTTCGCGCCGGACGGCGCCCTGCTGGTCGGCTACGGCGACGCCCGCGTGTTCGTCGGCGACCTCGCGCGGCCGGCGGGGATCGTCAGGATCGACGTCGGGACCGGCACGGTGCACCCGTTCGCGTCGGGGCTCTCCGCGGCGAACGGCCTTGCCGTGACCCGCGACGGCATTGTGTACGCCACCAACGACCTCGCGTCGCTGGTCGGTCGGGTGTTGCCGAACGGTGTCGTGCAGCCCGACTGGGCCGTGCTGCCCAGCGCCAACGGCGCCGCGCTCAGCGCCGACGACCGCTATCTCTACGTCTCGCGGACCTTCGTGAATCCGGGCGTGAGCCGGATCCCGCTGGCGAACCCGGCGGCGCCCGAGTCGCTGGTGGACTTCGGCGGCGCCGACACGTTCGTCGCGCCGGACGGGCTGGTGCTGGACGCTGCCGGCCGTCCGATCGTGCCCACCGACATCAGCGGCGAGATCCTGCGGGTGGACGGGCCGAACCGGTACTGTGCCCTCGCCGGCGGCCTGCCGGGATCCAGCGTGCTGACCTTCGGCAGCGGCGGCTCCGGGTTCTCCGCCGGCCGGCTGTTCCGGGCAGGCTTCGACGGCGACATCTACGAGATAGGCGCCTAGCGCCCGTGCGTGGTTGACGAGTCCCTGGACTCGGTAACCACGCACGGGCGGCGGAGCCGCCTAATCTGATCGAGTGACCCCGACGCCGCGCCTGGACCTGCACGCCGACCCGATCGAGCTGACCGCCGCGCTGGTGGACATCCCGAGCGTCTCCCACGATGAGGCCCTGATCGCGGATGCGGTGGAGGCGGCGCTGCGCGAGCAGACCATCGGCTTCGAGGTGATCCGAAACGGCAACGCGGTGCTCGCCCGCACCGACCTGGGACTGCCGAGCCGGGTGATGCTGGCCGGCCACCTGGACACGGTGCCGATCGCCGACAACGTGCCAAGCACGCGCACCCTCGACCCCGAGCAGGGCGAGCTGCTGCACGGCTGCGGCACCGTCGACATGAAGTCCGGCGACGCGGTGTTCCTGCACCTGGCCGCGACGACCGAGGAACTCGCGCACGATCTGACGCTGGTGTTCTACGACTGCGAGGAGATCGCGGCCGTGCACAACGGTCTCGGCCGGATCGAGCGTGAGCTGCCGCAGTGGCTGCAGGCAGACGTCGCGGTGCTCGGCGAACCGTCGGGCGGGTTCATCGAGGCCGGCTGCCAGGGCACCCTGCGGGTGCGGCTGACGACCTCCGGCACCCGCGCGCACTCGGCGCGATCGTGGCTGGGGGACAACGCGATCCACAAGTTCGGGCCGCTACTGGCCCGGCTCGCCGACTATCAGGCGCGCTCGGTGGACATCGACGGCTGTGTCTACCGCGAGGGTCTTTCCGCGGTGCGCATCGCCGGGGGAGTGGCCGGGAACGTGGTGCCCGACGCCGCCGAGGTGGACGTCAACTTCCGGTTCGCGCCCGACCGAACCGTGGACCAGGCGATCGAGCACGTCCGGGAGGTGGTGGACGGTCTCGGACTCGGCTTCGAGGTGACGGACAGTTCGGCGGGGGCGTTGCCCGGCCTGGGTGCCCCGGCCGCTGCCGCGCTGATCGGCGCGGCGGGCGGACAGTTCCGCGCGAAGTACGGCTGGACCGATGTCGCCCGGTTCTCGGCGCTCGGCATCCCGGCCGTCAACTACGGACCCGGCGACCCGAACCTCGCGCACAAGCGGGACGAGCACGTCCCGACCGCGCAGATCACCGAGGTCACCCGGGTGCTGCGCGGCTACCTCAGCGCCTGACGGTTCTCACGCGGACGCGATCGCTGGCAGCCAGCGGTCGGCGATCGACCGGACCCAGTCGGCCGCCGCGCCTGCATCGTCGGGCGGAGCCGCGACGAGCACGAGTTCGTCGACGCCCGCGCAGGCAAGTGCGGTGACGTCGCCGAGATCGACATCGCGCAGCGCCACGGCCATCCGCAGCTCGCCGGGGTCGCGCCCGACCTCGCGGCACAGTCCACGGAGGGTGTCGATCCGTTCCGCGGCCTCCAGGGCGTCGGAGAGATTGAAGCCGTACCACCCGTCGCCCCATGTCGCGGCCCGTCGCAGCGCCGGGTCACTGTTGCCGCCGACGACGATGGGGATGCGACGGTCGCGGACCGGTTTGGGATTGACCCGCACGGCGTCGAAGCTGACGAACTCGCCATCGAAGGAGGCGACGTCGTCACGCCAGAGCGTCCGCATGGCCGCGACGTACTCGGCAGCGCGCGGGCCGCGCCGAGCGAACGGAACGCCGAGCGCGGCGAATTCTTCTTCGGACCAGCCGATGCCGACGCCGAGCGTCAACCGGCCACCGCTCATCAGGTCCAGTGTCGCGGCCTGCTTGGCCAACAGGACGGGGTTGTGTTCGGGGAGAAGGAGTATGCCCGTCGCGATGTGGATCCTGCGCGTCGCCGCTGCGGCGAAGCTGAGCCCGATCATCGGGTCGAGCCAGTCCGCGACGGCGGGAACCGCGATCCTGCCGTCGTCGGCATACGGATAGCGGGAGGTCGGACGGTCCACCATCACGACATGCTCGCCCGCCCAGAGCGTCGCGAAGCCGGAGTCGTCGGCGGCGACTGCGACGGCGTCGATCACCTCGCGGCGAGCGCCGGTGCCGATTCCCAGCGCGTGGAGCCCCAGACGCATCGGTCAATCGTGGCACACGCGACGCGGCGCCGCCGGTAGAACGCCGCCGGCCTCACCCAGGCGGTCGATGGGTGAGGCCGGCCGCGATGACTAGCCGATGCTGAACGGCTGTCCCCACAGCGTGGTGCTGCTGGTGATGTTGTCCGTGCTCACCGAGACGGTGGCGTAGGAGCGGGCCTGTGCATAGCCGGCGCAGCCCTCGACGCCGATGGTGGAGTCTGCGTAGGTGACGCTGCCGCTCTTGCCCTTGAACGAGTTTGCGCCGGAGTGGGATTCGTTGCCGTAGCCGTCCTCCTTCTCCAGGTCGAGGAGCCGAATGTTCTTGGCCTGGCCGGGGCCGATGCTGACGGTGCCCGCGCCCTTGGCGGTCTGCTTGACGTTCTCGCCCTCCCAGCCCGAGGACATCCCGGTGTCGGCGCCACCCTTGCCGCCGAGGGTCAGCTGGCAGGCCACCACGTATCCCGCGGTGATGCTGCCGCCCTTGGCGTTCGGCCCGGTGACCTCGGCGCCGATCCGGCCGGACACCCATACGTTGCGGTGCAGCGGGGTCGCGCCCATCGACGGCGAGATGTTGGCGGTCTCGCCGGTACGGGTGATCGTGACGACCGTGCCGTCGGCGAGGGTCTTGCTGATGCTGCCGTCCGGCAGGGGGACGAAGGTGTCGGCGTTCGCCGCGCCCGCGGACAGCAAGCCGACCGCAATTGCCGTGGCCGCGCCGACGGCGGCGATCTGCAGCCCGCGACGCAGGCCGGTGTTGCTGGAGTTCATGATTTCCCTTGCTATCCGATGCTGAACGGCTGGCCGTACAGGGTGGTCTTGGAGTAGTTGTCGCCGACGATCTCAACCACGGTGTAAGCGCGGGCCTGCGCGTAGCCGCCGCAGTTCTGGACCTCGAGCTGTGTGTCCTGGTACTGGACCGAGTACTTGCCGTTCTTCTTGATGTCCTTGCCGCTCACGCCGACGAACTTGACCTGGCCCGCGGAGACAGGGACGGTCAACGACCCCGACACCGACGGTCCCGACAGGTCCATCGAGGCGCCGATCGAGCCACCGAGGCCGGTGATGTCCACCTGGCAGCCCACGATGTAGCCGGTGCTGATCCGCGAGACCCCGTGCGTGGACGAGTTGTTGGTGCCCTTGTCGTTGGTGGCCCCGTTCCAGGGACCGGCCTCGCCTTCCTTGGTGACGCCGGTGACGTCCGCGGTGACGGTGCCCGAGACCCACGCCGTGCGGCCGGCGCCATTGGCGGCCAGCGACGGCGAGATCAGGACACTCTCGCCGGTGCGGGAAACGACCGCACCCGGTCCGGCCTTCTGCCCGTCGGGCAGCGGCACGAAGGTGTCGGCATGCGCCGCACCCGTCGACATCAGGCCGATCGCGACCGCGGCGACCGCGGCGGCGCCTGCCATACGGGCGCCGCGCACCACGGACATGTTCTTCACATTCAAAGCAATCCCCTCACAAGGAATCTCGACCGGCCAACTCGGGTGACCGAGGCGGGCGGGGCGTATCGTTACCGCCGCGAACAAGAAGTTAGCGAAGGCTAAACTACTTTGCAATCGCTTGCTGTGGCGTTTACCCAGTGAAATGGGTCACCCGCGTCGGGATAGCCTTGCTCGCATGGCACCCGACAAGACGCCCGGCCGGGCCGCGAAGCAGAACACCTCGAAGCGGGGCAGTGCTTCGGTCAAGCACCGCGGACCGATCCTGCTCCGCCGCGATCGCAAGGTGGAGACGACAACCACCGACTCGAGGCTGCTCGATCAGCGTGGGCCGACCGACTGGGTGCACACCGATCCGTGGCGGGTGCTGCGGATCCAGAGCGAGTTCGTCGAGGGCTTCGGAGCGCTCGCGGAGGTGCCGCGTGCGGTGACGGTGTTCGGCTCCGCGCGAACCGGGTCCGATCACCCCGAGTACACCGCGGGCCGTGACCTCGGTGCCGCACTGGCCGAGGCCGGGTACGCCGTCATCACCGGGGGCGGCCCCGGCGTGATGGAGGCCGCGAACCGTGGTGCCAGCGAGTCGGGCGGTTACTCGATCGGGCTCGGCATCGAGCTGCCGTTCGAGCAGGGCCTCAACGAGTGGGTCGACCTCGGCATCAACTTCCGCTACTTCTTCGCCCGCAAGACCATGTTCGTCAAGTACTCGCAGGCCTTCATCTGTCTGCCGGGCGGGTTCGGCACCCTCGACGAACTGTTCGAGGCGCTGACCCTGGTGCAGACCCGCAAGGTCACCCGGTTCCCCATCGTGCTGTTCGGCACCCAGTACTGGTCCGGCTTGCTCGAGTGGATCAAGACGACGCTGGTGGAGAGCGGCAAGATCTCCGAGAGCGACGTCGAACTGCTCCACGTGACCGACAGCGTCGAGGAGGCCGTGCGCATCGTCGTCGAGTCGCAGCACGGCGTCGACGCCGCCGAGCTGATGGGCACCGAGGAGGAATGGTGATCTTCCCGATCCGCACCATCTGTGTGTACTGCGCCTCCGGGCCGGTCGACGATTCGTACCTGGCGCTCGCGACGGAACTGGGCACCGAAATCGGCCGACGGGGGCTGCGGTTGGTCTCGGGCGGCGGCAACGTCTCGATGATGGGCGCGGTGGCAAGGGCCACCCGCGAGGCCGGTGGCTGGACCATCGGCGTCATCCCGAAGGCGTTGGTGCACAGGGAGGTCGCCGATACCGATGCCGACGAACTGATCGTCACCGACACGATGCGTCAGCGGAAGCAGATCATGGAGGACCGCGCCGACGCCTTCATCACCCTGCCGGGTGGGATCGGCACGCTCGAGGAACTCTTCGAGACCTGGACTGCGGGCTACCTGGGCATGCATGCCAAGCCGGTGGTCCTGCTCGACCCGGTCGGCCACTACTCGGGGCTGCTGAGCTGGCTGGACGGTCTGCGCGACGGCGGCTTCGTGCAGCAGCGGGCCCTCGACGGGCTGCTCGTGACGTCCGGGGTCGGCGAGGCGCTCGACGCCTGCACCACCCCGTGATCGTCGGTGCCTGCATGTCACTATGAAGCCCATGACCGAACCCCACCTCGCGGCCTCGCCGACCCTGTGCGGCAAGCCGGTGGCGACCGATCGGGCCCTGGTGATGGCGATCGTCAACCGCACCCCGGATTCGTTCTACGACAGGGGCGCCACCTTCACCGATGAGGCGGCCATGGCGGCCGTCCACCGGGCAGTCGACGAGGGTGCGGACCTGGTCGACATCGGTGGCGTCAAGGCGGGCCCGGGAGACGAGGTGGACACCGCCGAGGAGATCCGCCGGGTGGTGCCGTTCGTGAAGGCGATCCGCGGCCGGTACCCGGACCTGCTGATCTCCGTGGACACCTGGCGCGGCCCTGTCGCCAGGCTGGCCTGTGGTGCGGGCGCCGACCTGATCAACGACACCTGGTCCGGTGCCGATCCGACGCTGGTGGAGGTCGCGGCCGAACTGGGCGCCGGATACGTCTGCTCGCACACCGGCGGCGCCGTGCCCCGGACCCGGCCGCACCGCGTCCGCTACACGGACGTGGTCGCGGATGTGGTCGACGAGGTGGTGACGGCGGCGCAGCGGGCGCGCGATCTCGGCGTCCCCGCCGACGGGATCCTCATCGATCCGACCCACGATTTCGGCAAAAACACCTTCCACGGGCTCGAGTTGTTGCGGCGCGTGGACGTTCTTGTAAACACCGGGTGGCCTGTCCTGATGGCACTGAGCAACAAGGATTTTATCGGGGAGACTCTAGGTGTAGAACTCGCCGAGCGGTTGGAGGGTACGTTGGCAGCAACAGCATTGGCAGCCGCAGAAGGTGCCCGAGTCTTCAGGGTCCACGAGGTCGCATCCACCAGACGAGTGGTCGACATGGTCGCCGCGATCATCGGCACCAGGGCGCCGGCCCGCACGGTCAGGGGGCTGGCATGAGGACGAGCACGAGCGGTGAGCGTGTCTGGTCGGAGGCGAACAGCTGGGACCACCCGGCGTGGAGCATCGCCGACCTGATCGCGGCGAAGGCAGGCCGGACGGTGTCCGTCGTGCTGCCCGCACTGAACGAGGAGAAGACGGTCTCCGCGGTGGTGGACACCATCCATCCGCTGCTCGGCAGCCTGGTGGACGAGCTGATCGTGCTCGACTCCGGGTCAACCGACGAGACCGCGGAACGGGCCGCCGCGGCGGGGGCCACCGTGGTCAGTCGCGAGCAGGCGGTGCCCGGCCTCGCGCCGGTCCCCGGCAAGGGCGAGGTGCTCTGGCGCTCGATCGCGGCGAGCACGGGCGACCTGATCGCCTTCGTCGATTCCGACCTGATCAACCCCGACCCGGAGTTCGTGCCGAAGTTGCTCGGCCCGCTGCTGACGGTCGACGGCATCCACCTCGTGAAGGGGTACTACCGGCGGCCGCTGCGGGTCAGCGGGACCGAGGATGCGAACGGCGGCGGCCGGGTCACCGAGTTGGTCGCGCGACCGCTGCTGGCGGCGATGCGGCCCGAGCTGACCTCGGTGCTGCAACCACTCGGCGGTGAGTACGCGGGGACGAGGGAACTGTTGTCCGCGGTCCCGTTCGCGCCCGGGTACGGGGTGGAGATCGGGCTGCTGCTCGACACCTACGACCGGCTCGGGCTCAGCGCCATCGGCCAGGTGAACCTGGGGGTGCGCAAGCACCGCAACCGGCCGCTGGTCGAGCTCGGCGTGATGAGCAGGCAGATCATCGGCACCATGCTCCGCCGGTGCGGTATCGAGGATTCCGGAGCGGGGCTGACGCAGTTCCTGGCCGAGGGCGACTCGTTCGTCCCGGTGACCACCGAGGTGTCGCTGGCGGACCGGCCGCCGATGAACACGCTCAGGTCGTAGGGCAGGCGGGTCACCGGGTTGCGGCGCATGTCGGACCGCCGTGACAGGATCGGATCATGTTCACGGTGCTGCTCTATCTGCTGATCATGGCGCTGGTCGGTGGGCTGCTGTTCCTGGCCGCCTCGGCGGTGTTCGGGCGCGGTGAGGAGATGGCCCCGCTGCCGCCGGGGACCACAGCCACCATGCTCCCTGCCGAGGACGTCACCGGCGCGGACGTCCGCGCGCTGCGGTTCCAGCAGACCGTGCGCGGGTACAAGTCCGCCGAGGTGGATTGGGCGCTGGATCGGTTGGGTCGCGAGATCGATTCGCTGCGGGGCGAATTGGCGAGCCTGCGCGAGGCGCCGGTCTCCGGGCCGGAGAAGCCATGAGCGAGGACGTGTCCTACGACGGCCGGACCCGGTGCCCGTGGGCGGTCGACGGGTCGGGATCTCGGATCTACCGCGACTACCACGACCAGGAATGGGGTGTGCCCCTGCGAGGTCGGGACGAGCTCTTCGAGCGGCTGTGCCTGGAGGCCTTCCAGTCGGGGCTGTCCTGGATCACCGTGCTCCGCAAGCGGGAGGCCTTCCGCTCCGCGTTCGCGGGGTTCGCGGTCGAGGCGGTGGCCGCGTTCGGAGCCGACGACGTCGAGCGACTGCTCGGCGATCCGGGCATCGTCCGCAATCGGGCGAAGATCGAGGCCTGCGTCGCGAACGCGCGGGCGGTGCTCGAGATGCCGGACACCGATCTCGACTCGCTGCTCTGGTCGTTCGCCCCCGAGCCACGCCCGAGCCGGTTACGTACCGTCGGCGAAGTTCCCGCGGTGACCGCGGAATCGACGGCCATGGCCAAGGAACTCAAGAGCCGGGGGTTCAAGTTTGTGGGTCCCACCACGGCATATGCCCTGATGCAGGCGACCGGGATGGTCGACGATCACCTGCTCGATTGCTGGGTCGAGGTGCGCCGCTGACCCCGGTTTCCGGTCCGCATTCGATCGGAAACGAGACTCAGGTTCCCGGCATTCCTTGCAATAGGGAAGAATGGCACATGTGATCCCCGACAACAGCTGTCGGGGTACCGACGGTAAGCCTAGGCGCAGAGCTTGTCAGCGCAGATCTGGAGGGAGCAGGTAATGGCGGCCATGAAGCCCCGGACCGGTGACGGTCCCCTCGAAGCCACCAAGGAAGGGCGAGGAATCGTCATGCGGGTTCCGCTCGAGGGTGGAGGTCGGCTCGTCGTCGAGCTGACCCCGGAAGAAGCCGCCGCGCTCGGAGACGAGCTGAAGGGCGTCACCAGCTAACTCCTCGCAAGGTTCGGTGCGGCGCCCTTGTCGGACGCGAACCTTCAGGCATACGGCCCCGCTTGCCACCTCGGCTCGCGGGGTCTTTGCGGTGCAATCGACAGAGAGGCGGACCGATGCTGGCCGAGGTCGTCGGGCTGCTCGCCTGCCCACACTGCGGCGGAGGACTGGACGTCGCCGATCGCACCCTGCTGTGCGAACAGGGACACAGCTTCGACATCGCCAGGCAGGGCTACGTCAGCCTGCTGTCCGGGGCCGCGAAGTTCACCGGCGACAGCGCCGAGATGATCGCGGCCCGTGCTCGATTCCTCGACGGCCACCATTTCGACCCGCTGATGGACGCGGTGGCGCGCGCGTGCGCCACCGATGTCCCGGTGGACCCGGCGGTGCTCGAGGTCGGCGCGGGTACCGGGCACTACCTCGCCGCCGTTCTCGACGCTCTGCCCGCGGCGCGGGGTATCGGTGTCGACGTCTCCAAGGCCGCCGCGCGATGGCTCGCCCGCAGCCATCCCCGGGTGGGCTCGGTGGTCGCCGACATCTGGACCCAGCTGCCGGTCCGCGCGCACGCCCTCAGCCATGTGCTGTCGATCTTCGCCCCGCGCAACGCCGCGGAGTTGCGCCGGGTGCTGCGGCCGGACGGAACACTGATCGTGCTGACCCCGACGGATCGGCACCTGCGTGAACTCGTGGACCTGCTCGGCCTGGTTCGGGTGGACGAGAACAAGACGGTGCGCCTCGGCGCCAGCATGTCCGGGTACTTCGAGCGGGCCGAGCGGGTCGCCGTCGAGTACCCGATGACACTCTCGCGCACCGATGTCGACAGCCTGATCGCGATGGGCCCATCGGCCCGTCACCTCGGCGACGAGGCGAGGGCGCAGCGTATCGCCGGATTGCCCGAGACCTCGACGGTGACGGCCTCCGTCACGATCAGCAGCTACCGCCCGCTCCCGGCGGCGGGCTGACGCCCGGTGTAGCCCTCGGCCGCGGCCTGGTAGACCGCCACGGTCTGCTTGGCGATCTCCTCCCAGGAGAACTCGGCGATCGCCCGTGCCCGGCCCGCCCGGCCCATCGCGGCCGCGCGGTCGCGGTCGGAGGCGACCGCGTTGACCGCCGTGGCCAGCGCGTGCTCGAACGCCTGCGGCTCGTAGGAGTTGTAGTGCACCAGCGTCCCGGTGACGCCGTCCTCGACCACCTCGGGAATGCCGCCGACGTCCGAGGCCACCACCGCGGTCTCGGTGGCCATCGCCTCCAGGTTCACGATGCCGAGCGGCTCGTACACCGACGGGCACACGAACACCGTTGCCGCGGACAGGATCTCCCGGACCTGCGCGGTGGGCAGCATCTCCCTGACCCAGAACACATTGCGCCGCGCCTCGGACAGCTTCGCGACCGCCCGCTCGGTCTCCTCGGCGATCTCCGCGGTGTCGGGCGCACCGGCGCACAGCACCAGCTGCACGTCCGGATCGAAGTCGTGGGCCGCCGCGATCAGGTGGCCGACGCCCTTCTGCCGTGTGATCCGGCCGACGAACGCCGCGATGGGAGCGTCCGGGTCGACGCCCAGATCGCGCAGGACCGAGGTCGGGCGTTCGCCGCCGAAGTCCGGGTACCAGACATCGGTGTCAATCCCGTTGCGCACCACGTGCACTCGATCCGGATTGACGAACGGATAGGCGTCGAGCAGGTCGAGGCGCATGCCGGCGCTGACAGCGATGATGGCGTCGGCGTACTCGACCGCGTTGCGTTCGGACCAGGAGGAGAGGCGGTAGCCGCCGCCGAGCTGCTCGGCCTTCCACGGGCGCCGGGGCTCGAGCGAGTGCGCGGTCATGATGTGCGGCACCCCGTAGAGCTCGCCTGCGAGATGGCCCGCCAGGCCGGTGTACCAGGTGTGCGAGTGCACCACGTCGGCCGCGCCCGCCGCCTGCGCCATCCGCAGCTGCGCCGACAGCATGGTCAGCGCGGGATTGGAGCCTGCCAGAGCGGGATCGGGGCGGTGCACGATGGCGCCCTCGCGGGGCTCGCCCATGCAATGCACCTCGACATCGCAGAGCCGCGTGAGCTGAGCCACGAGCTCGGTGACATGGACTCCCGCGCCACCGTAGATCTCCGGGGGGTACTCCCTGGTCATCATCGCAACCCGCACGCGATAAACGTAGCCGCCGAGCCGACTTGGGGCTACCGCTGGCGGGGGTCAGGCGCGGCCGATAGGTTGACAGGGTGAGGAGCCAGCCGCATGTGCTCGGAATCGTGCTCGCCGGAGGCGAAGGGAAACGTCTGTACCCCTTGACCGCTGACCGGGCCAAGCCGGCGGTGCCGTTCGGCGGGGCCTACCGCCTGATCGACTTCGTGCTCAGCAACCTGGTCAACGCCGGTTATCTCCGGATCTGTGTGCTGACCCAGTACAAGTCGCATTCCCTCGACCGCCACATCTCGCAGACGTGGCGGCTGTCGGGTTTCGCGGGGGAGTACATCACCCCTGTCCCGGCGCAGCAGCGGCTCGGTCCGCGCTGGTACACCGGCAGCGCGGACGCGATCTTCCAGTCACTCAACCTTGTCTACGACGAGGACCCCGAGTACATCGTGGTGTTCGGCGCCGACCACGTGTACCGGATGGATCCCGAGCAGATGGTCCAGCACCACATCGACTCGGGCGCGGGGGTCACCGTGGCCGGGATCCGGGTGCCGCGCAGCGAGGCGGTCGCGTTCGGCTGCATCGACAGCGACGAGTCGGGCCGGATCACCCAGTTCCTGGAGAAGCCGGCGCATCCGCCCGGCACCCCGGACGACCCGAACGTGACGTTCGCGTCGATGGGCAACTACGTGTTCACCACGAAGGTGCTGGTGGACGCCATCCGCGCCGACTCGGAGAACTCGGACTCCGACCACGACATGGGCGGCGACATCATCCCCGCGCTGGTCGCCGCCGGGATGGCCAATGTCTACGACTTCAAGGACAACGTGGTGCCCGGCGCCACCGACCGGGATCGCGGGTACTGGCGGGACGTCGGCACCCTCGACGCGTTCTACGAGGCACACATGGACCTGGTGTCCGTGCACCCGGTGTTCAATCTCTACAACCGGCGCTGGCCGATCCGCGGCGCGGCGGAGAACCTGGCGCCCGCCAAGTTCGTGCAGGGCGGGCTCGCCCAGGAGTCGGTGGTGGGCGCCGGCTGCATCCTGTCCGCCGCGACCGTGCGCAATTCCGTGCTCAGCTCCAACGTGATGGTCGACGACGGCGCCACCGTCGAGGGCAGCGTGTTGATGCCGGGCGTCCGCGTCGGCAAAGGCGCGGTGGTGCGGCACGCGATCCTGGACAAGAACGTGGTGGTCGGCGAGGGCGAGATCATCGGCGTCGACCTCGAGCGCGACCGGCAGCGCTTCGCGATCAGCCCCGGTGGCGTCGTCGCGATCGGCAAGGGTGTCTGGATCTGAGTCACGTGTCCTGGTCGGGTAACGGTTCGAGATCCGGTTCGCCGCGGCGTCTCGGATGAGTAACGAGATCTTCGTTCCGCAATCCCTGAACCTCGTCTGCCTGGTCTAATGGAATGCTCAGAGACAGAATAGATTTCGACAGCGAGTACGCCCTAACCCAAGATCCGCCGGCCACCCGTACCGGTCAGTCGTACACGCGCGCGGGGGCCCAGAGTTTCGGGACGCGCGATGAGCGAAGCAGTGCTGGGGCTCTCCGTGAGCAGAAGCGAGCCGGCGCAACCCCGACCCGAGCCGGCACAGCGAATCGACCATGACGCGCGCGGTGGTGTAGTTCTCCGCGGTCTGCTCGCGATTGCGACGTTGACACCGGCGCAGGCCGCGCTGCTCGTCACCGATGTGATCGATCAGCTCGAGCTGGTGCGGAGCCGGGACGGCTACCCGACCCTCCGGGACCACGCGGTGAGGGTGTCCGACCGGGGACAGCTCGCGATCGATCGCACCGGGAGTGCGGCGTCCTGGCACGACGTGCGGGATGCGGTGGCGAGTTTGCTCCGAAGCATCGCGACGAACTGTCGTGATCACGCGCTCGCCGACCGGCTGGACGAATCGATCGCCCGAACAACAGATCTGGCCAACCTGGCGCACGGGGTTCGCGGCGCGGTCGCATCGGAGCTCGACCCGTCCACGGTGGGAAGGACGCGGCGCCAGCTCGCGGAGCTCGTCTCGGCGACAAGGGGACGGGCGCTCGCGGCCGATCGGGTGGTGACGGACCGCGCGAACTCGCAGAGCCTGCCGGCCCCGGCGGCCGGATCGTCGCTCGCCCCGAAGGGCTGGTATCCGCCCATCGGGAATCCGTGGCATCGGAAACGGAGACGGCTGTCGCGTCGCCGGGGTGTACTCGGCCTGCTGACGATCCTGTTGCTCGTCGGGGCAGTGTGGGCGGCGCCCGGTGCGTGGTCGGAGCTGCGCCGGGGCTGGGACACCGTTCTCCATCCGGTGAACCCGTCGGAGCAGAATCACATCAGTCCGGTCTCGCCGCCGCCACCGGCGCCCGAAGCCGACCAGGAGAACTCGCCGACCGCACAAGGAACCGCGGAGCCGGGTCCGGTCCATACCGGTCTTCCAGGCAGCGCGGGGCCGATCTCCCGGGTCACTGCCACCTTCGCCAACGGGGAATGCTCGACGGGACAACTGTGCACCATGCGGGTCGACGTCCACGTCGATCCCGCGGCGAACGTCGGCTCCGTGACCTGGCATGTGAGCGTGTACGAGCGATGCTCCGGAGCCGTCCATCCGGGCAATGACGTCACGATGCCGGTGCCGCCGGGTGGGCAGCAGGTGTACGGCATCGCCAGCGTCATCCTGCCGCGCGCCCCCGCGCTTGCTGTCGCCGGGCTGACCAGCGCCCCGGCCGCGGCCGCGTCGGAGCCGGCATTCGTGCCCGCCGAGAATGCAACCTGCTGAGGCGTGGTCGCATGCAGGCGCACCAGCGAGAATCCGATCCCTGGCTCGTCGGGGCGGCGATCGCCCTCGTCGTTCTCGGCCTGCTCAACCTGATCTCGACGGGGAAGTCGACGGACGCCGTACGCCACGCACTCTTCGCCGTCGTCGGCCTCGGTGCGATGTACGCGATCTCGCGCCTGCGGCCCAGCAACCTCCGACGATTCGGCTGGACGTTGTTCGCCGCCTCGGTCGTCCTGCTCGCGGCTGTGCCGCTCATCGGGGTCGCGACCAAGGGTGCCCAGCGCTGGCTGAACTTCGGCCTGTTCACCGTTCAACCCTCCGAGCTCGCCAAGTTGGCCCTGGTCCTGGTCCCCGCGGCGATATTGGCGGGTGGGTACACCCTCGGCCGGTTCGCGACGACCCTGCTGATCTCGAGTGTGCCGATCGGTCTCGTCGCGCTGCAGCCCGACCTGTCGACCGCCGTTGTGCTCGTGTCGACCGTGGTGATCATGCTGATCCTGGCCAGGGTTCCGCTGCTGCCGCTGTTACCGCTGTTCGCGCTCGGGATCGCTTCGTTGCCGCTGGCCGTGCTGTTTCTCAAGCCTTACCAGCTCGAGCGGATTCACGTGTTCCTGTCGAGCAATGCCGACACGCAGGGGTCGGGTTGGGCAGCGCTGCAGGCGGACATCGCGATCGGCAGCGGCGGATGGTTCGGTCTGGGTCGTGAACCGTTCTACGACCTGAGGGCCGAATACCTTCCGGAATCGGAGCACGACCTCGCCTTCGCGAGCCTGGTGTACGGATGGGGTCTGTTCGCAGGCCTGGCAGTCGTGATCGCCACGATGATCATCGTGTGGCGTTCTGCACTCGCCGCCCGAACGGCACGGACCCGGGAGGCCGCCCTCGTCGCAGCCGGGATCGGCGGGCTGTTCGGAGTGCAGGCCGTGGTCTCGATCGCGGCGAGCCTGTCGCTCCTCCCACACACCGGCATGCCGATCCCCCTGTTCAGTTACGGGGGCACGGCCGCAATCCTCGGATTCGTCGCGGTCGGGCTGGTGCTCGCGATCCGTCGCGACGGCGTCGCGCGTCCCCTGTGGGCCACCGAGTCCAGACGGCGCCGCCTGCCCCGAGGAGTGTCGGCAGGCGCCGTCACGGTCACTGCGATGCTCCTCGCGATGTCGGTGTTCGCGTGGCAGCTGCAGAGCGGCCGGGGTGTGGAACTGCGCACGATGAGCGACGGGCAGATGGAACGTTGCATCCGCCTGCCCGCCGAGCGGGGTCACATCCTCGACCGCAACGGCGAGCCGCTGGCGTACAACGTCCCCGAGTACGCCGTTGCGGTGGTTGCCCGAATGTTCGACCGTGACGACGGGCCCGTGCGCGCCCAACTGGCCGCGCTGCTCGGCGTCACGCCGGAACAGCTGGCGGCGACCCTGGAGACCGGTGGCGAGGAGTTGGAGGTCGCTCTGGGACGGGTGACGCCCGAGCAGGCTCGGCGGATCGTGGACGCCCAGATCCCGTGGGTGCTCGTGTACCCGACCGGGCGCAGGCACTACCCCGACGGAGCGTCGTCGGCATCCATCCTCGGGCACGTCGGGCTTGCCGACCCGCAGGACATGGAACGCTGGCCGCACCTCGCCCTCGGATCACGGGTCGGCAAAGCGGGACTCGAAAAGCAGTACGACGCGCTGCTCCGCGGCACCGACGGCAAGCAGTGCATGTACGTCGCTCCCTCCGGGCGCTTGGTGGCCACCGGCGAGCGGGTGGACCCGGTGCGAGGACACGACCTGCGGTTGCACCTCGACATGGGGCTGCAGCGGCTCGCGACCGATGCGCTGACCGACGCGGTGCGCACCAGTGGAGGCGACATGGGCGCGGCGATCGTGATGGACGCCCGCACCGGGGCGGTACTGACGCTGGCCAGCGTGCCCGGATTCGACAACAACCTCTACGGCCCCCCGGTCGACACGGTCGCGCTGGCGGCACAGACCGAGGGGCCCGGGCCGGGACGGATGCTCAACCACGCCGCCCAGTCCGCGGCACCGCCGGGCTCGGTCTTCAAGATCGTCGTCGCTGCGGCGAACGCGAAGTACAACGTGCTGTCGCCGGACGCCGTACTCGCAGGCGGTGCGGCATACACCTACGGAGGACACACATTCGCGAACTGGCAACCGATGGGACCGAACAGTTTGGTCGGCGCGCTCCAGTGGTCGGACAACGTCTACTTCTACCAACTCGCGGATCTCCTCGGCCCCGAACGAATAGCGGCGACCGCTACCGAGCTGGGTGTTGGCGAGGAATCGGGGATCGACCTGCCCGGCGAATCCGTGGGGTTCCTCGGCACACCGGAGAACGTCGCCGACATCGGGGGAACCTGGTATCCCGGGTCGACGCTGCTGATGGGGATCGGTCAGGGCACCGTCAGCGCGACTCCGGTGCAGTTGGCGCGCTGGACGTCGGGCATCGCCACCGGCTCGACGGTGACACCCCAGCTTGCGGCGGCGTATGGGCCGGACGCCTTACCCATTCCCACCGCGGAGCCCCGTCGGCTGTCCTTCGCGGACCAACTCGGCCCCGTGCGAGCGGGGATGCGGGCATCTGCCGCAGCCGGTACCGCAGGGCAGCTGGCCACCTTGCCGGTTGCGGCGGGTGCCAAGACGGGAACGGCGGAGGATCCGTCGGCGCCAGGGAAGGGTCTCAATGCCTGGTTCTCGGCGGTGGTGCCCTTCGACGCTCCGGAGATCGTGGTCTCGGTGCTGGTCCGTGGCGGTGGTTTCGGATCGGCGACGTCCGGGCCCGTTGCCAAGAAACTCCTCGAGCGTTACCTCGCGCAACCCCGGGCGGTGCCGAACCGCTGATCCCGTGCCCGCACGAGGCCATCGCCGTCGAGCGGATCAGGGCCGATCAGTCGCTGTAGGCGGCAACCACTTCGGGGTGGTCGAGACACGCGGTCGCACCTTCGGCGACGCAGGTCAGCGGGCGCTCGGCCGTCTTCACAGGGAGCCCGAAGGACTCTTCGAGCAGCTGCGACAGGCCGCGTAGAAGCGACCCGCCGCCGAGCACCAGGAGCCCCTCCGACATCACGTCACCGATCGCCTGCGCGGGAATGTCCTCCAGACATTCGGCCAGTGTCTGCACGATCCCAATCGCGGTCGGCCGCAGCGCATCCACGATCTCCTCGGTCTCGAGTGTGACCAGCCGTGCCCGGCCGGTCACGGCGTCGCGGCCCTCGACGACGAGGGACTGCCCCTCGGAGGTCTCGGGCGCACCGACCTTCACTCGCTCGGCGGTGAGCTCGCCGACGATGATGTTGTGCTCGGTCCGCAGGTAGTGAGACAGCGCGTTGGTCAGTTCATCCCCCGCCAGTCGGCAACTGCGATGCGAGAGCATGCCACCGAAACAGAATGCCGTGACTTCCGAAGTGCCGCCGCCGATATCGACGACAAGGTGGGCGCGGGGTTCGAGTGGGTTGATCCCGCAGCCGAGTGCCCCAGCGACCGGCTCCGGGATCAACCCGACCTTGCGCAGGCCGGCCTCGTGTCCGACCTCGAGTAGTGCCCGTCGCTCGAGAGAGGTGGCGCCCGCAGGAACAGAGAAGACCCCCTTCGGCCGCAGACCGTAGTGTCTGCTCGGGGCCGCGCGTTTGATGACGGCCGTGACGAATGCCCTGGCCGACTCGAGGTCGACGATCACCCCATCGCGCATCGGACGAACGGGCGTGACTCCCACGGGATTGCGGCCGACCAGGTCGCGCGCGTCGATGCCGATCGAGAGAGCGTGGTGCGGATCTTTTTCTCGAACGAGCATGAACGATGGCTCGTTCAGGACGATGCCGTCTTCGGGGGTGCCGACGACAGTATTGGTGGTTCCGAGATCGATACCAAGTCCGCTCACGTCGGCCTCCGAGAGGTGTTCCAGCGAGATGGTTTGATCGTACGCAGCGGCTCCGGCGTTCGGTCGATATCGCGCTGACTCGCCAAAGATCTCGCGAATCTGTCCCAACCCGGTGGCGTCGTCGCAGTCGGCAAGGCGCCCGGATCTAGCCGGCGGTCGCGCGCACCGGCTCGGTGGACCTCATCAGCTCGGCCCACGACTCGACGTTCGGGTGGCGCTTGAGCAGCGCCCGGCGCTGACGCTCGGTCATCCCGCCCCAGACACCGAACTCGACGCGGTTGTCGAGGGCCTCGGCGCCGCACTGGACGATGACAGGGCACCGGCGGCACGCGGCGGCCGCCTCGCGTTGGGCGGCGCCGCGCACGAACATCTGATCGGGGTGCTCGGCGCGGCACAGCGCGCGCTCCACCCAGGTGTGTGGCAGGGCGAGGCGCGGGTAGTCGCAGCCGGCGGGGGCGGAGCCCCCCGACTCCGATCGGGAGCGGTCTGAGCAGATCACGAGACCTCATGCTGCCCCGGATCGGTCCCGAGTGATGGACAGTTGACCGGAAGTTGGTCAACTGTCCATCTCGGGGTAACGCGACTACCGGATGTCGCGCCGTCGGAACGCGATCAGGCCGCCGACGAGCAGCGCCGCATCGATCGCCAGGAGCCACACGATCGGGGTGGCCTCGAATTCCGCGCCGGGCAACTTGGGTGTGTGGCTGAAGGGCTGGAGGTCGAGTACCCACTGCGGGACGCCGGAGATGGAGCCGAGCAGGAACAGGGCGACGAACGTCACAAGCACGCCCCACGCCACCGGGGTGAAACGCGGAACCAGTCCGAACAGCAGCACCGTCACGGCCGTCAGCATCCAGACCGCGGGCAGCTGCACGAGCCCGGTGGCCAGCACCCCGGGTAGCTTCCCTCCGATATCGCCCGCCGCGATTCCGTAGGTCACCCCGGCCACCAGCCCGGCGGCGAGCAGGGCGACGGCAGGGCCCGCGATGGCGAAGACGATATGGCTTGCGGCCCATCGGATCCGGCCGACCGCACCGGAGGTCACGGACTCGGCGCGCTGCGCGGTCTCCTCGCCGTGGAGTCGCAGCGCCGAGGAGATCGCAAGCGCCGCTGCGCCGACGGCGAGCATGGTGAATGCGATCGTGATGAACGCGTCCTCGAGTGCCTGCGTTCCGCCGATCCGGCTGACGATCTCCCGGATCGCGTCGCCGCCGCCGAGCTCGTCGCCGATCCCGTGTACGACGCTTCCGATCAGCAGGGCGTACAGGCTGATCCCGAGGGTCCATGCGATCAGCGTGCCGCGCTGCAGCCGCCAGGACAGGCCGAACGGGCCGCTCAGCGACCGCGCCGCCATTGGCGGGCCCAGACGCTCGGCGATCACCCCCGCGCCGACATCCCGCCTGCGCAGCAGTGCATAGGCCGACGCGGTGAGCACGATCGCCGTGGTCAGGTGCAGCAGGAGCACCCACCAGCGGTCACCCGCGTACGGGCGCACCTGCAGCGACCAGCCGAGCGGCGACAGCCAGGACAGAGCGGCCGCGCCTGCGTCGCCGACGGCACGGAGCGCGAAGGCCGTTCCCAGCACGGCAAAGGCGATGCCGCGGGCGGTGCGGGCGCTGGTGCTCAGCTGCGCCGCGACGGCGGCGACCGCGGTGAACACGATCCCGGATGCCGCCAGCGCGAGCCCGAACGCGATCGAGCCCGCGCGTGGCACGTCGGTGCCGAGCAGTCCCACCGCGCCGATCAGCCCGGTCGCGATCGACGCGCCGAAGGCGACCAGCAACGCGGCGGTCAGTCCCGCGTACCGGCCGACGACGGTCGAATCGAGCAGCTCCGTCCGACCGCTCTCCTCCTCCGCCCGGGTGTGCCGGATGACGGTGAGGATCACCGCGATGGCGATCAGCGTGTAGAACATCCCGGCTTTCCAGATGCCGACGGCGCCCAGGCTGTCGTTGTAGATCTCGCCGTACATGGCGCGTTGCGCCGGGCTTCCCACGATGGTGGCCGCGAAGGCCGCCCGGTCGGCCTCGCTGGGGTAGATGCTCTCGATGCTGCCCATGTAGACGGGCGCCAGTGGCAGCGAGAGGAGCAGCACCCACAGCGGCAGCACGATCCGGTCCCGCCGTAGGAAGAGCCGGACGAAGCCGAGGGTGCCGGTGAAATTCGATGTCCCGCGCGGGACCGCCGCGGCCGGATGCCGGGGGCCCGCGACCGTCGCGGTGCTCATGCCGACACCTTCTCCCCGGTGTGCTCGGGTCCCTCGACCTGGTAGTGCCGCAGGAACAGTTCCTCGAGCGTCGGCGGCTTGCTGACCAGGCTGCGCACCCCGGCGTCGCCGAGCACGCGGATCAGCTCGCCCAGGTGCTCGCTGTCGACCTGGCAATGGAGCGTGTGATCGTCGATCGAGACGTCCTCGACGCCGGCGAGCCGGCTGAGATCGCCCGGGTCGCCCGTCAACTCGGCGCTGATCGAGGTGCGGCTCAGGTGTCGCATCGACGACAGCGAGCCGCTCTCCACCGTCTTGCCCGCGCGGATGATCGTCACCCGATCGCACAGCGCCTCCACCTCGGACAGGATGTGGCTGGACAGCAGTACGGTGACGCCGCGGCGGGCCGCCTCGGCGACGCTCTCGCGGAAGATCTGTTCCATCAGCGGGTCAAGGCCGGAGGTCGGCTCGTCGAGCAGGAGCAGCCGGGCGTTGGACGACAACGCCGAGATCAGCGACACCTTCTGCCGGTTGCCCTTCGAGTAGGTGCGCGACTTCTTGCGTGGGTCGAGGTCGAAGCGCTCGATGAGCTCGGAGCGCCTGGCTTCGTCGATGCCGCCGCGCATCCGGGCCAGCATGTCGATGGTCTCGCCGCCGGTCAGCGACGGCCACAGGGTGACATCGCCCGGTACGTAGGCCAGGTCGCGGTGCAGGGTGACGGCGTCGCGCCACGGGTCGCGGCCCAGAACCGTTGCGCTGCCCGCGGTCGCGCGCAGGCTGCCGAGCAGCACCCGGATGGTGGTCGATTTGCCCGCGCCGTTGGGGCCGAGGAAGCCGTGCACCTCGCCGGGCGCGACCTGCAGGTCGAGGCCGTCGAGGGCGCGGATCTGGCCGAAGGTCTTGACCAGGTCGCGAACGTCGATCAGTGGGGTCGTCATGGCATCTCCTCGGTCGGGGATTCCGTGTCGGGATGGGTGGGGTCGTCGGCCTCGGTGGCCAGGAACGCGTCGAGCAGCGAGGAGTCGGTGAAGATCCCCTCGGCGTACATCTCGAGGGCGGGCAGGGTGATCTCGTCCGACAGGTCGCGGATGGCCGTGGCGTAGTCGAGGGTGCCCTCCCGGTCCGCCCGTATCTGCAGGTAGAGCAGCAGTGCGCCGACGTTGTTGAGGGTGAGATACCGCGCGCGCGCCTTCGGGTCGCGGCTGGCTCGCAGCTTGCCCGAGCGCACGCCGATCGCGAGGTACTCCTCGGTGTCGGTGACCATGTGTTCGAAGAGGGACTCCGCGAGTCGGCCGCCGGCCTGGAAGCTGCGCACCATGTACGCGACGACCGGCGCGTACTGCTCGAGTTCGCTGAGCGCCGCGATCGCGCCCGCTGGACCGGGCGTCGACATGGCCTGGGCCTTCTGCTCCCGGATGATCTCGAGAACGTGCGCGTCGCATTCGGCGCGCAGTCCCTCCTTGGAGCCGAAATGGTGGTTCACCAGTCCGGGGGAGACCCCCGCCGCGGTTGCGATGGCGCGGACCCCGGTGACGAAGCCCTGTTCGCCGAAGGCCCGGATCGCCGTGTCGCGGATTCGCGCGCGGGCGGTCAGGTCTCGATCTGGGGTGGCCGAGTCGGCCATTGCTGAACGCATGTTTAGTAGATTAAACACTCGTTCAGTCGCTCGGCAAGGGGTCTCCCGTCAAGGGGCCGTAAAAATTCGCCGACGCAGGTGGGGGCGGTGCCGCTATTCCGAACGCGACGCGCAGAGCAGGCCGTCGCCGACCGGCAGGAGCACCTTCGTCAGGCGGTCGTCCTCCGCGATCGCCCGGGCCGCCGCGCGCACGGCCAGGGTGGTCGCGTCGCGCTGGCTGGGGTCGGCCACGCGCCCACCGAGGAGCGCGTTGTGCAGCACGATCACCCCTCCGGGTCGGAGCAGTCGAACCCCCTCGGCGACGAACTGCGGGTGGTCCGCGGGCGAGGTGTCCACGAACACCAGGTCGTATGCGGCGTCGGCGAGGCGGGGCAGCACGTCCAGGCCCCAGCCGTTGATGAGCCGGGTTCGGCCGGGCGCGATCTCGCCGGACCGGAAGGCGTCCTTGGCAGCCCGCTGGTGCTCCGGTTCGGTGTCGATGGTGGTGAGCACCCCGTCGGCACGCATGCCGTCGAGCAACCACAACCCGCTCACCCCCGCGCCGGTTCCGATCTCGACCACGGTCTTGGCGTCGAGCATCTGGGTGAACAGGCTCAACAGCGCGCCGACGGACGGCGGAACCGGAGTTGCGCCGAGATCCTCCGCCCGTTCGCGTGCGAGCGTGAGGACCGCGTCCTCCAGGACCGATTCCTCGGTGTGAGCCAGCAGCTGCTCGGCGTTGTTGTGCACGAATCCGAGGTTATAGCCGACACGCTGCGGTGGAGTCGAGGCGCGCACGTGATTTTGGCCGCTGACCCGCAGATTCTCAGCTGAACCTCAGGTTGCTCACACATCTCACACATTTGGATCGGAAAAGGTAGGGGCACACGAGATCGCTGACCGCCCCGGAAGGGGGTACCGGACGACACCGATGAGAGGGAACAAACCCGACATTGTCGGGGTTGTGCCTTTTATTCGTATCGTCCTGTGCTCGCTCACCAGCTGTCCTTAGCAGGAGGTTTCCACAATCTCGATGGTCAACGCCGTACCCGCCTTCGATGCGGAATTCACCGAGTCGGTGCCGACAGGCGGCACCGACGCCGCCGATCTGAGCGGCACCGCCGCCTTCGACGCCACCGGCGATCAGACCAGCATGCCTTCATGGGACGAACTCGTCCGTGAGCACGGCGACCGGGTGTACAGGCTGGCCTACCGGCTCTCGGGCAACGCCCAGGACGCCGAGGACCTCACCCAGGAGACCTTCATCCGGGTGTTCCGCTCGCTCTCGAACTACCAGGCGGGCACCTTCGAGGGGTGGCTGCACCGGATCACCACGAACCTGTTCCTCGACATGGTGCGGCGCCGCAACCGGATCAAGATGGAGGCGCTGCCCGAGGACTACGAGCGGGTCCCGTCCGACCGTCCGAACCCCGAGCAGATCTATCACGACGCCCGGCTCGATCCCGAGTTGCAGTCCGCGCTGGACTCGCTCGCGCCCGAGTTCCGTGCCGCGGTGGTGCTCTGTGACGTCGAAGGCCTGTCATACGAGGAGATCGGTGCCACACTGGGAGTCAAGCTCGGTACCGTACGCAGCCGAATCCACCGTGGAAGGCAGGCGCTGAAGGAATATCTGACCGCGGTGTCGGGGACAGGGAAGATGACATTCGCATGACCGTGCAGGAGGGTTGGATGACGCAGGCCCGGAAACCGCGCCGCTTCAGCTCTACCGAGCATCTGGCCAGTGAGGCGATTGCGGCGTACGTCGACGGCGAGCTGCAGATGAACGCCTACCTGCGGGCCGCGCAGCACCTGTCGATGTGTCCGGAATGCGCTGCCGAGGTCGACGCCCAGCACCACGCGCGTGGTGCGCTCCGTCAGGCCTCGGAGATCAGCATGCCCAGCTCGCTTCTCGGCGTTCTCAGCCAGATCCCGATGTGCAACCCGCTCCCGGACGCCGACGCAACGGCACAGGGCCGCGGTCGTCGCTTCGCCGAACGGTCCGGCTTCCGGCGTTCCGACGGCAAGGCGGGCGCCGTGCTCGCGGCGATGGTCACGTCGTACTCGTTCGCGTCGTCGTGGCGCAGGCGGCGCTAGTCGCCACCGCGGCGGTGACGATCGATCGCACCGCGTCGGTGACCGCGGCACGCACCGCGTCGGTGATACTGGGATCCGTGACTGACGCCAACGAGGGGTACACAGCCGCGTGAACTCGGATCCCACATCGCCGGCCGCCGGCGCGCTGGATGCAGCAGCCGAACAGGATTCGGCACCGCCCCGGCTGGCACCGCGACCGCTCTACCGTCCCACCGTCGACCCCGCGGCCGCCGCGGCATTCGGGCGGCCCGACGGCGTCGACTCCTCCTTCGCGCCCGGCGCGGACCGCACCGCGGACCCGAAGGTCGCCGTTCGGCGTCCCGACCCGGTGCTCGCCGAGGCCTTTGGCCGCCCGGCAGGCGAAACCGATTCGATCCAGCGCGATCCGTCCGCGGGCGACTCCGACGAGGCGGCGGACGAGGCGCCCACCGATCCGTGGCGGGATCCGGACGCGCAGGCACGACTCGGTTCCCCCGCCCTCGACGCCCCCGCTGCCGGGGACCTGCCGCCCGCGCCCGCCCTCGGCATCCGTGACGTCCTGCTCGGCGAGCGCATCGCGCCGCGGGCACTGGCCGCGCTGGCAGGCGTCGCATTGGCGATCGGCCTGGTCGGCGGCATCATCGGCCGGGTCACGGCCGAGAACGTCGGCGCACTGACCAGTCAGCGGGTGGAGCTGACGCAGTCGAGTGGCGACGACGCCGAACTCGGCCAGGTCGCGAAGGTCGCCGAGGCGGTGCTTCCGTCGGTGGTGTCCATCCAGGTCGCGCTCGGTGAGCAGTCCGGCACCGGCTCCGGCGTCGTGATCAACGGCGAGGGCTACATCGTCACCAACAACCACGTGATCTCGATGGCCGCGACGAACCCGGACGCAGCGACGCTCCGCGTGGTCTTCGCGGACGGCACCAAGGCGCCCGCGCGCGTCGTCGGCCGCGACACGAAGACCGATCTCGCGGTGCTCAAGGTGGATGTCGGAAACCTGACCGTCGCCGAGCTCGGCCGGTCCGCGGACCTGAAGGTCGGCGACGACGTGGTGGCGGTCGGATCGCCGCTGGGTCTGAGCAAGACGGTCACCAGCGGGATCGTCAGCGCGCTGCACCGCCCGGTCCGGCTGTCCGGCGAGGGCACCGACACCGATGCGGTCATCGATGCGGTCCAGACCGATGCCGCGATCAACCCCGGCAACTCCGGTGGACCGTTGGTGGACCGCGAGGGCCGGGTGATCGGGATCAACTCCGCCATCCGAAGCGAGAGCGGGGGATCGGTTGGCCTGGGGTTCGCCATCCCCGTCGACGACGTCACCGCGGTCGCGCAGGAACTGATCCGGACCGGAGCCATGCACCACCCCGAGATCGGCGTGAACGCGCGGTCGGTGACCAACGAGCAGACCAGTGGCGCCGAGGTGGCCAACGTCAAGGACGGCGGGCCCGCGCAGCAGGCCGGGATCATCGAGGGCGACGTCATCGTCAAGGTCGGTGACCGCGACGTGACCAGCGCGGACGAGCTGGTGGTCGCGGTGCACCAGCAGGCCGTCGGCCAGCCGGTCCCGGTGCAACTGGTGCGGGCGGGCCGGACGGTCGAAGTCCAGGTCACACCCGCTTCGGACTGAGTGGTTCCCTCGGAGGGCAGCGTATGCGATGTGAATTCGGCACTGATAGCGGCGCGGATCGCCGCGGGCACGTAGGCTGACCCGGTGTTTGGCAACATTGGCTGGGGCGAGTTCATGGTCCTACTCGTCGCGGCGCTCGTGATCCTCGGACCCGAGCGGTTGCCCGGTGCCGTCTCGTGGGTGACGAAGTCGCTGCGCCAGGTCCGTGACTACGCGGGCGGCGCGACGCAGCAGCTCAAGGACGAGCTCGGCCCCGAGTTCGAGGACCTGCGCAAGCCGCTCTCCGATCTGCAGCAGCTGCGGGGGATGACGCCGCGCTCGATGATCACCAAGCATCTCCTCGACGGCGACGACTCGATCCTGACCGGGAACTTCGACGCGAAGCCGCAGAGCAGCGGCGGGCCAGGCGGCAGCGCCCTGCCCCCCACGCCGCAACGCGAGTCGGCACCGCTCGCCTCCGGCGAGCGTCCACCGTACGACGCCGACGCCACCTAGGGCCCGTCGAACGGAATCCAGTCGCTGGTCGCCGGGTCCCGGTGGAATGCGACGAATATCGAGCCCTCGTCGCCAGGGCGTTCCGGGTCGAACAGGACCTGTGTCGTGCCCTGGTCCGGTACCCGGTGCAGGCTCGGAACCCTCCGCGTGACCCACCGTGCGACGCCCTCGGCGTCGGTGAACGTCACCGTCGCGTCGATGCCCGCGATCGACACCGAGCCGTCCTCCTGAGGGCTGTCGACGAGCACGTTGACGTCGGCGATCGTGCCCGGCACCCGTAGCCCGCGTGCCAACAGCCGGTCACGCTCCCTGAGTTGGACGTTCTGCCTGCGGAACCCGGACACGGTCCGCGACATGGCCGCTCCGGTCGTCACCAGCAGGAGCAGGGGAATCCAGATCTCGGTGTAGTAGCCCACCCAGGCGAGCGGGCTCCACGGCGTCTCGGTCAGGGTGACCGGGTCGATGGCCGCGCCGACCTGCGCCGGTGGCCACCAGTTCAGGGTGGACACAGAGAAGCCGAGGGTGATTCCCGCCCAGCCGGCTGCGGCCATGAGGCCGGGGCAGCGGTGGCGCCCCAGGAAGGTCGCGAGGTCGTCGGATATCCCGACTCCGAACAGGACGTAGCCGAAGGCCGCCCCGAACGGCCACCACAGCCACGTCGGAGCCTCGTCGAACCGGGCCTCGTCGGCGAACGCGGTGTCGACGACGGCGTGCCGGAAGATGTCGGCGACACAGGCCAGGCCGTATCCCAGCAGCGCCGCGCAGGCCACGAACACCGCGAACCGGAAGCAGAGCCACAGTAAGAAGGTGGGGCTGCCGCGCCTGGACTCGAGTTCGTCGTGCCGCCGCCGAGCCGGATCCAGTGTGCTCAATGCCCCCGCCTCGTCCACCGTCCAGGAAGCCACACTCTATCGAGCGCATTCGGCGTAGCGTCCAGCCATGGGAACCACCCAGGGCGCCCGCAACCAGCTGTGCCACGCGGGGGGTGACGTCTGATGCGCGATGTCCTCACCGAACTGATGGCGATCTGGCGTGCGGGTGGGACCGCGGGTGTCGGGACGGTGGTGCAGACTTTCAGGTCGGCACCGAGGCCCCCGGGCGCGGCGATGGTGGTCGCCCCCGACGGCACCGTGGCCGGCTCGGTCTCGGGTGGCTGTGTGGAGGGCGCCGTCTACGAGCTGGCCCGGGACGTGGTCGAGTCCGGCAGGCCGGAGCTCGAGCGATATGGCGTCACCGATGATGATGCCTTCGCGGTGGGGCTGACCTGCGGCGGCATTCTCGACGTCTACGTCGAGCCGGTCTCCCGCCGCACCTTCCCCGAGCTCGCCGAGGTCGCCGAGGACATCGAGCACGAACGCCCGGTGGCCGTGGCGACCGTGATCGACCACCCGCAGACCGCGTGGGTCGGTCGCCGGATGATCGTGCGGCCGGACGGTATCGGTGGAACGGTCGGTTCGGCGCGTACCGACGCCGCGATCGGCGATGACGCCCGAGGTCTGCTCGCGGCGGGACGAACCGGGGTGCTCACCTACGGCCCCGACGGGCAGCGTCGCGGCGAGGGAATGCGCGTGTTCGTCGCGAGTCACGCCCCGAGTCCACGCATGCTCGTCTTCGGTGCCATCGACTTCGCCGCAGCGGTGGCCCATCAGGGCGCCTTCCTCGGCTATCGCGTCACGGTGTGCGACGCCAGGGCGGTGTTCGCCACCCACGCCCGCTTCCCGACCGCGGACGAGGTGGTCGTGGACTGGCCGCACCGCTACCTGCAGTCGCAGATCGACGCCGAGGCGATCGACGGGCGCACGGTGATCTGCGTGCTCACCCACGACCCCAAGTTCGACGTCCCGCTGCTGGCGCTCGCGCTCCGGCTGCCCGAGGTCGCCTATGTCGGGGCGATGGGGTCGCGGCGCACCCACCGCGATCGGCTCCAGCGCCTGCGCGAGGCCGGCCTCGGCGAGGCGGAGTTGGCGCGGCTGTCGAGCCCGATCGGACTCGACATCGGGGCCCGAACGCCGGAGGAGACCGCGGTGTCCATCGCCGCCGAGATCATCGAGCTGCGCTGGGGCGGGGGCGGCGAACGGCTGACCGCGATCGAGGGCCGGATCCACCACGACGAGACGTCCTGACCGGAGCCTGCCCGAGTCGTGTGCGGACCGTTTGTGCTGATCGCTCGGGGCGCTTGACACCCCCGGTGGACCGGTCGAGTCTGGATTTGTCCCCATGCGATGCGAGGTGGATCAGATGCAGGTCCCTGGACCCTTTGAATACGAGCGAGCGACGAGCGTGATCGACGCGATCGGACTGCTCGAACGGCTGGGGAGCGAGGCCCGACTGGTGGCCGGCGGCCACAGCCTGCTCCCGATGATGAAGCTGCGGCTGGCGAACCCCGAGTACCTCATCGACATCAACCCGCTGCACGACGAGCTGGGTCACATCACGGTGGAGCCGTCGGGCGTGCGGATCGGTGCGATGGTGCGACACCGGGAACTGCTCGAGTCGGCGGAACTGGCCGCGCTGTGGCCGATCTTCCGGGACGCCGAGCGGGTGATCGCCGACCCGGTGGTGCGCAACCGCGGCACTATCGGCGGATCGCTCTGTCAGGCGGACCCGGCCGAGGACCTCAGCACGGTGTGCGAGGTGCTCGACGCCACCTGCGTACTGCAGGGGCCGCGCGGCGAGCGCTCGATCGCCATGTCCGAGTTCCACCTCGGGCCGTACGAGACCGCCGCGGCGGACAACGAGATCCTCACCGAGATCCTGATCCCCTTCCGCGATCACGGGTCGAATGCCTACGCGAAAGTGGAAAGACGCGCAGGGGATTGGGCGATCGCGGCGGCGGGCGCGGCGGTGTGGCTGGACGGCCCGGTGGTCGTCGAGGCGAGGATCGGTCTCACCGCGGTGAATGCCGACCCGTCCGGATTCGGCGAGGTGTACGAGTTCCTCATCGGCAAGCCGTGTACCGACGAGGTAGCGCTCTATGCAGGCGATCTGGCGTCCCGGCACTGCGAACCGGTCACCGACCCGCGGGGTACCGCGGAGTACAAGCGGCACCTGGCCAAGGAACTGACCCGCCGCGCGCTGCGCACGGCTGCCGGACGGGTCCACTAGCGAGGGCAGGTCGGGGGACCAGGGAAGGACGAAAGACATGCAGGTGACGATGACCGTCAACGGCAGCGAGGTCACGGAGGACGTCGAGCCCCGGATGCTCCTGGTGCACTTCCTGCGAGATCAGCTGCGGCTGACCGGAACCCACTGGGGCTGCGACACCAGCAACTGCGGCACCTGCGTGGTGCTGGTGGACGGCGAGCCCGTGAAGTCCTGCACGATGCTGGCCGCGATGGCCGCCGGGCACGAGGTGCGCACCGTCGAGGGCCTCGAACGCGACGGCGAACTCGACCCCGTCCAGCAGGGCTTCATGGAATGTCACGGCCTGCAGTGCGGCTTCTGCACCCCCGGCATGATGATGACCGCCAGGGCCCTGCTCGACAGCACCCCGCATCCGGACGAGCAGGCCATTCGCGAGGCGATCTCCGGACAGATCTGCCGGTGCACCGGGTACACCACGATCGTCCGCTCCGTGCAGTGGGCCGCGGCGCACGAAGAGGGCGCGGCCCGCGAACCGGAACCGGAGCGCGGCACCGGGCCCACCGCGGCGCAGCCCGAGACCTCCTCACCGCCGCGCGTCAGCGAGCACGCCGGAGGCGCATCATGACCACCGTCGACCATCCACCGACCGGACCCGTGACGGACGAGTCGGACAACGAACACTTCGACAACAACAAGAAGCCGGTCGGGTACGGGCGGATGCTCCGCAAGGAGGATCCCCGCTTCATCCGCGGCCGCGGGAACTATGTCGACGACATCGTGCTTCCCGGCATGCTGCACCTGGCCATCCTGCGGTCGCCCGTCGCACACGCACGCATCGTGCGCGTGGACACGACGGCGGCGCAGGCGCATCCGAAGGTGAAGGCGGTCATCACCGGCGCCGACCTGGCGGAGCAGGGACTGGCCTGGATGCCGACCCTCTCCAACGACGTGCAGGCGGTCCTCGCCACCGACAAGGTGCGTTTCCAGGGGCAGGAGGTGGCGTGCGTCATCGCCGAGGACCGGTATTCGGCGCGTGATGCGCTCGAGTTGATCGACGTCGAATACGACATCCTCGATCCGGTGATCGACGCCCGCAAGGCGCTCGCGCCCGACGCCCCGGTGATCCGCACGGACCTCGAGGGCAAGACCGACAACCACGTCTTCGACTGGGAGGCGGGCGATCCGAAGGCGACGGAGGAGGCGTTCGCCAGGGCGGAGGTGATCACCACCCAGGAGATCGTCTACCCCCGGGTTCACCCGGCACCGATGGAAACCTGTGGCGCCGTGGCGGATTTCGACGCGGTCAACGGCAAACTGACGCTCTGGTCCACCTCCCAGGCGCCGCACGCCCACCGCACCCTGTATGCACTGGTGGCCGGGCTGCCCGAGCACAAGATCCGGGTCGTCTCGCCGGACATCGGCGGTGGGTTCGGCAACAAGGTGCCGATCTACCCCGGGTACGTGTGCGCCATCGTCGCCTCGCTGGTGACCGGGAAGCCGGTCAAGTGGATGGAGGACCGCAGCGAGAACCTGATGAGCACCGGGTTCGCGCGGGACTACATCATGCAGGGCGAGATCGCCGCAACCCGGGAGGGCAAGATCCTCGCGATCCGGACGAACGTGCTCGCCGACCACGGCGCCTTCAACGGCACCGCGGCTCCGGTGAAGTACCCGGCCGGTTTCTTCGGGGTGTTCACCGGCAGCTACGACCTCGAGGCCGCCTACTGCAAGATGACCGCCGTCTACACCGACAAGGCTCCGGGTGGGGTGGCGTATGCCTGCTCGTTCCGGATCACCGAGGCGGTGTATCTCGTTGAGCGACTGGTCGATTGCCTCGCGTACGACCTCGACATGGATCCCGCCGAGCTGCGGCTGAAGAACCTGCTCAAGCCGGACCAGTTCCCCTACACCTCGAAGACCGGCTGGGTCTACGACTCGGGCGACTACGAGGTGACCATGCGCAAGGCCATGGACATGATCGGCTACGCCGACCTGCGCCGGGAGCAGGCCGAGAAGCGTGAGCGGGGCGAGCTGATGGGCATCGGCATGTCCTTCTTCACGGAGGCGGTCGGTGCCGGCCCCCGCAAGCACATGGACATCCTCGGGCTCGGCATGGCGGACGGTTGCGAACTCCGCGTGCACCCGACGGGCAAGGCCGTGGTGCGGCTGTCGGTGCAGAGCCAGGGGCAGGGGCACGAGACGACCTTCGCGCAGATCGTCGCCGAGGAGCTCGGCATCCCGCCGGACGACATCGAGGTGGTGCACGGCGACACCGACAACACCCCGTTCGGCCTCGGCACCTACGGCAGCCGGTCGACGCCGGTGTCCGGGGCGGCCGCGGCGCTGGTCGCGCGGAAGGTGCGGGACAAGGCGAAGATCATCGCGTCGGGCATGCTCGAGGTGTCCGTGGCAGACCTCGAATGGGAGAAGGGTTCCTTCCACGTGAAGGGCGATCCGACGACGGCGGTGACGATCCAGGACATCGCGATGCGGTCGTACGGTGCAGGCGACCTGCCGGAGGGTCTCGAGGGCGGGCTCGAAGCCCAGATCTGTTACAACCCAGAGAATCTCACCTACCCGTACGGATCGTATTTCTGCGTCGTCGACATCGATCCCGGCACCGCCCAGGTCAAGGTGCGCAGGTTCCTCGCGGTCGACGACTGCGGCACCCGGATCAACCCGATGATCATCGAGGGACAGGTGCACGGCGGCATCACCGACGGGATCGGGATGGCGCTGATGGAGATCATGGCGTTCGACGAGGACGGCAACTGCCTGGGCGGCTCGCTGATGGACTACCTGATCCCGACCGCGCTCGAGGTACCCCACCTCGAGACCGGTTTCACCGTGACGCCCTCGCCGCATCATCCGATCGGCGCCAAGGGGGTCGGCGAGTCGGCGACCGTTGGTTCGCCGCCCGCCGTCGTGAACGCCGTGGTCGACGCGCTGAAGCCGTTCGGCGTCAGGCACGCCGACATGCCGCTGACACCCTCTCGGGTGTGGGAGGCGATGCAGGGCAGAGCGGCGCCACCGATCTAGCCCGCGGCCGGAGACCGGGCAGGACCCAGCACAGCGCAGGAGGGTGCGGGCATGGAGACGAACGCGCGGATCGCCGAGCTGATCGACCGCAGGCAACCGTTCGTGCACGCGACCGTGGTTCGTGCCGAGCCGCCGACCTCCGCGCGCACCGGCGACGAGGCGATCGTGCTGCCGGACGGCACCATCGAGGGGTTCGTCGGCGGTCAGTGCGCCGAGAGCTCGGTGCGCAGGGCCGCGCTCGATGCCCTGAAGTCCGAGGAGAGCGTGCTGCTGCGGGTGCTGCCGGACGGCCAGGCGCAGTTCCCGGAGGCGCCGGGGGCGACGGTCGTCGTCAACCCGTGCCTTTCCGGGGGCGCACTGGAGATCTTCCTCGCGCCGCGACTGCCCGCCGCGCGGCTGTATCTGATGGGCACCAACCCCGCCGCGGACGCGGTCGCCGAGCTGGCCCGGATGCTGGGGTTCCAGCTCGAGCGGGTCGAGGAGGGCGGCAGGCCCGACGGCGCGGTGGCGGCGGTGATCGTCGGTCTCGGGGGCAACGAGGGGCAGTCCATCAGGGCCGCGCTCGACGCGGGCGTGGGATACATCGGGCTGGTCGCCAGCAGGATCCGCGGCGCGGGCGTGCTGGATCAGCTCGAACTCGACGAGGCGGAGCGGGCCCGGATCCACACCCCGGCCGGGTTGCCCATCGGCGCGCGCACCCCTGCCGAGATCGCGTTGTCGATCCTCGCGCAGATCGTGCAGGGCATCCGGCTCGGCGGGCTGGCCCGCCGAAGTCCGGCACTGGACGCGGCACTCGCCGCCGCCGCACAGGACACGGTCACCGATCCGACCTGCGGCATGACGGTGACGGTCCGCGGGGACACCCCGCGAGTCGAACTCGACGGGCAGACGTACTGGTTCTGCAGCGCCGGGTGCCGCGACCGGTTCGTGAGCGAGCGGTACCCGTGACGGTCACGGGCATCGTCCTCGCGGCCGGGGGATCGGCCCGCCTCGGCAGGCCCAAGCAGCTGTTGGAGTACCGGGGCGCCCCGCTACTGGCAGCGGTGCTGCGGGTCGCGCGCGAGTGCCACCTCGACCAGGTGCTGGTGGCCCTCGGCGGGGCGGCCGCCGAGGTGGAGGCCGCCGTCGACCTGTCCGGGGTACAGGTCGTGCACAACCCCGACTTCGGTTCCGGCTGCGCCTCGACGATCTCGTGCGCGCTTGACGAGGTCGACCTGCACGCGCGGGGCATCGTCCTGATGCTCGGCGACCAACCCGGGGTCCGATCGGCGACGGTCGCGGCGCTGCTGGACGTCGCGACGCCGGACGCGAGCGCGGTCTGCCGATACCGGGACGGCCGCGGGCACCCGCTCTGGTTCGGCCGCAGCATCTTCCCCGACCTGCGGAGGCTGCACGGCGACAAGGGCGTGTGGAAACTGCTCGAATCGGGCCGGGTCCCGGTGCTGGAGGTGCCGGTCGATGCCGAGATCCCGCTCGACGTCGACACCTGGGACGACTACGTGGCGCTGCAGGCGCAGGATTCTCGGTGAGCCATGAGCCGGCCGGGGTTCGCCGATCTCGCCGACGTGGTCGGGCGCTTCGACGCGCAGGACTACCTGCTGGACGAGGGCACGGCGTCGGCGATCTACCTGGCACTGGCCCTCGGGCGGCCGCTGTTGCTCGAAGGCGAGCCGGGAGTGGGTAAGACGACCGCGGCAAAGGCGCTCGCCGCCGCGCTCGACACCACGTTGATCCGGCTCCAGTGTTACGAGGGGCTCGGTGCCGGTGAGGCCCTGTACGACTGGAACTACCAGCGGCAGCTGCTCGCGATCCGGATGGCCGAGTCGCGCGCGGGCAGGCTGGACGAGTCCGATCTGTTCACCGAGGAGTTCCTGCTGCCGCGCCCGATCCTGCAGTGCGTGCGGCACAGGGGCGCAGGGGCCCCCGTGCTCCTGGTCGACGAGATCGACCGTGCCGATGATGAATTCGAGGCATTGCTGCTCGAGTTCCTCGGCGAGTCGTCCGTCACGGTGCCGGAGCTCGGGACCTTCTCCGCCGAGCGACCGCCCGTGGTGGTCCTCACCTCCAACCGCAGCCGCGATCTGCACGACGCGCTCCGCAGGCGCTGCCTCTACCACTGGATCGAGTATCCGAAACCCGGACGCGCGGTGGCGATCCTGCGGCGCACCGTGCCGGAGGCGAACACGGCGCTGATCACACAGGTCACCGAGTTCGTCGGCGAAGCCCGCGGACTCGACCTCGACAAGCCGCCTGGTCTGGCCGAGTCGATCGACTGGGTGTCGGCGCTCGCGGCACTGGGCGCGACCGAACTCGGCCGCGCCGAGGCGGTGACGAGCCTCGGTGCGATCGCCAAGACCCCGGACGACCGGGACTCGATCATCGCACTGCTCGACGACAACGAACGCGATCGGGCCACGCCGTGTTCGGCACCCGATGCCACCACATGAGAGGTCAAGGGCGATGAAGCTGGAAAATCAGTTCACGGTGCACGCGCCGATCGAGACGGCCTGGGACACCCTGACCGATCTCGATGTGGTCGCGCCGCTGCTCCCGGGTGCGCAGCTGACCGGGCGCGACGGCGACGCCTACCTGGGCAAGATGAAGGTCAAGGTCGGCCCCGTGACGAGCGAGTTCTCCGGCCGGGCCGCGCTGACGGAAGCCGACCGAGGCGCGCACCGTGCCGTGATCGAGGCCAACGGCCGGGATTCGCGGGGCGCGGGCAACGCCTCCGCCACCATCACCGCGCGCCTGGTGGAGGAGGGCGACGCGACGAGGGTGACCGTCGACACCGACATGAAGGTGGTCGGGAAGCTGGCGCAGTTCGGCAGCGGCGTCATCGCCCAGGTGTCGGAGAAGATGATGAACCAGTTCGCGGCCTCGCTCGAGGCCAAGCTGGCCGAGGGGGAGCAGGCAAGCGAGCCGGAGACGGCGGCGCAGGTAGAGGCGGCACCCGGTGCGCTCGTCGCGGCGCCGGAACCGGCTCCGGAGCCCGAGCCGCTCGACTTGCTCGGGTTGGCCGGACCGGCGCTCGCGAGGCGGCTGCTCCCACTCGCGGCCGCGCTGCTGGCCGGTCTCGTGGTCGGGCTGGCCGTTCGATTCCTGCGGCGACACTGAGCCGTGGCCATGGGCGAACCGGCACTGGCAAGGGGGATCGACCTCGCGGCCTTCTCCATCGCGCTGACGATGCGCCTGCGGTCCGCGCGGATCCCGGTGACCGAGGGCGCCGCGGCGGAGTTCGCCAAGGCGCTGTCGTCGTTGCGGCCGACGTCGATGTCCCGCCTGTACTGGGCGGCGCGCCTGACCCTGGTGCGCAGGCAGGCCGATCTCGCCGGTTTCGACAGGGTCTTCACTGGCGTCTTCGGTGCGTCGCTGCTGGCAATGGACCCGAATGCACGGCGCGCGCTGCGTGATTCGCTGCCCGATTCCCACGTTGCGGCGCTGGTGTCGCGCGCGGGGAGCGACTCGACGCAATCACAGGGCGTGGGACTGCCATGGGCGACGATGGAGGCGGTCCGGGTAACCCGCGACCGTGGTGAGGAGGGGCCGAGCCTGCCCCTGCGATTGCCGGGCCGTCTGGAGGCGGTGGAGGGCCTGCCGTTCGGGCAGTTCAGGGAGGACGAGCTGCGGGCACTACGCACCTGGTTGGACCGGGCATCGGTCGCCTGGCCGAGGCGACGCACGAGGCGCAGGCGGCGCCACCCGGCGGGCAGGCGGATCGCGCTGCGGGAGACGATCGCCCGGTCTCGGCGCACCGGCTGGGAGACCCTGACGATAGTGCGAACCAGACCGGTGATCCGGCCACGGCGGATGGTCATGCTCTGCGACGTGAGCCAGTCCATGCAGCCCTATGCCGACGTCTACCTGCACCTGATGCGTGCCGCCGTGATCCGTGGCAACGCGGAGGTCTTCGCCTTCTCGACGCGGCTGACCAGGCTGACCGCCGTGCTCGCACACCGATCCGCCGAGGCCGCGGTCGCGCACGCCAACGACAGGGTGGTCGACCGGTTCGGCGGCACCCACATCGGCGGCAGTGTGCGCGACCTGCTCGCGTCGCACCACGGCAACGCGCTGCGTGGGGCGGTGGTGCTCATAGCCTCGGACGGCTGGGACAGCGACAGCCCGGAGGAGCTGGGTGCCGCGATGGCCCGCCTGCACCGCAGGGCGTACCGCGTGATCTGGCTCAACCCCCGCGCGGGGGCAACGGGGTTCGAGCCGTTGGTCGGGGCGATGGCCGCGGCGCTGCCGTACTGCGACCGGCTGCTGGCCGCCGACACCCTGAACTCGGTGCGCGAGGCGCTCGAGGTGATCGGTACCGCCGCGTGGCTCGGCCGTTGAGCCGGACCTACAGGTGTCGCGTGGTGTCGATGCCGAGCGACATGCCGGCGAGGCCGCGCGAGCGGACCGAGAGCTTCTCGGCGATCTCGCGTAGCGCGGCGCCTGCCGGGGAGTCGGGAGCGCTGAGCACGATCGGGACGCCCTCGTCGCCGCCCTCGCGGACGGCCTGCTCGAGCGGGATCTGCCCGAGCAGTGGGACCTTCGCGCCGACGGCCTTGGTGAGCCGGTCGGACACGGCCTGACCGCCGCCGGAGCCGAACACCTCCATCCGGGTGCCGTCCGGCAGGTCCATCCAGGACATGTTCTCCACGACGCCGACGATGCGCTGGCGGGTCTGCAGCGCGATCGCGCCCGCCCGCTCGGCCACCTCGGCCGCGGCCTGCTGCGGGGTGGTGACCACCAGGATCTCCGCGCCGGGGATCAGCTGGGCGACGGAGATCGCCACGTCACCGGTGCCGGGCGGCAGGTCGAGCAGCAGCACGTCCAGGTCGCCCCAGAACACGTCGGCCAGGAACTGCTGGAGCGCGCGGTGCAGCATCGGCCCGCGCCAGACGACGGGGGTGTTGCCCTGGGTGAACTGCGCGATCGAGATGAGCTTCACGTCGTGCGCCTGCGGCGGCATGATCATCCGCTCGACCTGCGTCGGCTTGGCGTCGGTGCCGAGCATGCGGGGGACGGAGTGGCCGTAGATGTCCGCGTCGAGGACGCCGACCGAGAGGCCGCGGGCGGCCATGGCGGCCGCGAGATTGACTGTGACGGAAGACTTTCCGACGCCACCCTTGCCGGACGCGACGGCGTACACGCGGGTCAGCGAGCCGGGCTGGGCGAACGGGATGACCGGCTCGGTGGCGTCGCCGCGCAGTGACTTGCGGAGCTCGGTGCGCTGCTCGTCGTTCATCACGTCGAGCTCGACGCGGATGGCACCGATGCCGGACACATCGGCGACCGCCTTGGTGACCCGATCGGTGATCTCGGTCCGCATGGGGCAGCCCGCGGTCGTCAGGTAGATCTCGATGTCGACGCTGGCGTCGTCGGACAGCGCGACGCTCTTGACCATCCCCAGCTCTGTGATGGGTTTGCGGATCTCCGGATCGAGCACCCGGGACAGCGCGCTACGAACGTCGGACTCGGTCACTACTGGCATGCCCTAATCCTAGGTGGCCTGGGCTCAGTGGATACGCGGCAGGGCGTCCGCGGTGGGGGTGATGCCGGTCGAGTAGGCCAGCGCCCATGCGGTCACGTTGGCCACATAGGCCATCGAGTTGTTGTAGCGGTGGATCGCCATGGTGGCCGAGCCGATGTCGCGCATGTTGGTCCCGCGGTCGCACAGGTACTTGCCGGTCGCGGCGGCGGAGTCGAACAGGTTCTGCGGGTCGATCTTGCCGTCGCCGTTGCCGTCGGCGCCGAACTGCGCCCAGGTGGTCGGGATGAACTGGGTGGGACCGACCGCACGGTCGTAGACGGTGTCGCCGTCGAGGGCGCCGCCGTCGGTGTCCATGATGACGGCCTGTCCTGGCAGGCTGCCGTTGAGGGGCAGGCCGATGACCGGCTCGAATACGTCGCCGTTGTCGTGGGCCTTGCCGCCGTTGGCGTGGTGCGACTCGACCATGCCGATGCCGGCGATCTGCATCCAGCTGATGCCACAGCCGGGCAGGTCCTTGGCGAGCAGCTTCTCGGCGGACTGGTAGGCGGCGAAGTTGATGCCGGGAATGCCGAGCGGTCCGTCGGGCAGGGGGGCGGGCGCGGGTGCCGGTGCGGGCTCGGGGGCGGGCGCGAGGACCGGGGCGGCCTCAGCGGCGGGCGTGGCCACCGCGGTGGGCTCGGCCTCGGGCTGCGGGGCGGCGGGAACGTCGGCGATCGGTGCGGACTCGGCGGCGATCGTGAACGGCAGCGAGGGGGAGGCACTTGCCGTGGTCCCGACGACCAGGCCTGCGGGGACTAACCCGGCGAGGGCCACGACGGAGTTGCGGCGAAGATTCGAATCGTTCTTCTTGCTGTGGCGACCCACGGTGATCCTCCTGCGTCCCGGTCGGGGCACTGATTTGTTATCGACCGGAGCCGAGGCTACCTGAATTCGAGATACTTCCGTTACTTTACCGTGATCTGCGTAGCCGGATTTTGAACGTAATCACTGGTCAGCGAAGAAAATTGGATAGTTTCAGTTAGGTCACGCCGAGGGCGAGTCGAGACCGAAAAGTGAACCCGTTTGAGACCTGGCGGCGGGGTGCGGAGCGTTCCGTCCGGGCTGTCAGGGCGCGGGCGGGGGAGGCGGCGTCGCCGGTGCGGCGGGCGAGCCGCCGGGCGGCGGACAGAAGATCAGGCACGGCAGCTCGGGCAGGCCGGGGATGAGCTGCGCCGGTGCTGGGGCCGGTGCGGCGGGCGCGACGGGGGCTGCCGCATCGACCGCGCGGCCCGGCTCGGGTGCCGACGTCGGCTCGGCCGGCTCCGGCCGGACCTCCGGGATTGAACCGGGGGCGGGCGTCCCGCCGCCCGCATACGCCGCGGACCACGCCAGCACGTTGGCCGAGTAGGCCATCGAATTGTTGTAGCGCAGGACCGCCCGGACCTCTTGGGCGCTGTCGCGCAGGTTCAGTCCGCCCGAGCAGAGGTACCGGGCGGCAGCGAGCGAGGCGTCGAAGACGTTGTTCGGGTCGGCGGTGCCGTCACCGTTCCCGTCGGCGGCGTATCGCGACCAGGTGCTGGGGATGAACTGCATGGGCCCGACCGCGCGATCGTGCTTCTTGTCGCCGTCGAGGGCTCCGCCGTCGGTGTCGGTGATGACCTGGTTGCCCGCGAGGTGGCCGTTCAGGACCGGTCCCAGGATCGGGGTCACCGTGGTGCCCGCCGCGTCGGTTCGGCCGCCACCCGCGTGCCCGGACTCGATCCGGCCGATCCCGGCCAGCAGATGCCACGTCACCCCGCAGCCCGGTGCCTCCGCGGACATCGTCGACTCGGCCATCCGATACGCGCCGAGCACCAGTTCGGGGATGCCGAGTTCGCTCACCGTGATCGCTGCAGGCATCGGCGACAGGCGGGGCGCCAGCGCGGGCGGCACCTCGAACTGGACCGGTGGGGGCGGGGTGTACGCGTGCGGTGCGCGGGCGGGCCTCGGCGCGGGTGGCAGCACCCCGACCGTGCCCGCGGGATCGAGGGCATCCGGGGTCGTGACCGCGACCCCGGCAAGGGCGGGTGCGGCGGTACCGAACGGTCCGAAGCCGAGCGCGGCGCCCACGACCGTGGCAGCGGCCCCGACCGCGACCAACGTCGCCGTCGACCCGGCTGCGAGACCCCTGATCCGCATGCGCCCACCCTTCGCAATGCCCGACCCACGAAATGTGACCCAGATTACAGAGCGGACACGCGGGTGGTGGCCCTTTCGGGCGGCGCTACCGGCGCGGTGGCCTCGGTTCGTCCTCGTCCTGAGGGGTCAGCAGGGATTTGATCTCCTCGAGCTCGCGGCGCAGGTAGTCCCTGGTGGCCACCTCGCCGACAGCCAGACGCAGTGCGGCGAGCTCGCGGGCCAGGAACTCGGTGTCGGCCTTGGTCTGCTCTGCCCTGGCCCGGTCCTCCCCGAGTGAGACGCGGTCCCGGTTCTCCTGCCGGTTCTGGGCGAGCAGGATCAGCGGCGCGGCGTACGCGGCCTGGGTGGAGAACGCCAGGTTGAGCAGGATGAACGGGTACGGATCCCACTGCAGCCGGACCGCGAAGACATTGAGGGTGATCCAGACGATCACCACGATCGTCTGGATGGCCAGGTACCGGCCGGTGCCCAGGAACCGCGCGAACCGCTCGCCGACCCGGCCGACGGCTTCGACGTCGATCTGGAAATTGAACAGCCGGGATCCGCGCGGTGTGTCGAGCCGCTGACGAGCGCTCAGTGCCGTCGTCTTCTCCGACGATGTCCGCTTCTCACTCATCGGCCACTTCCTGTTCGCGCCAGTCCTCCGGGAGCAGGTGATCGAGCACGTCGTCGACGGTGACGGCGCCGAGCAGGTGCTCCTCGTCGTCGACGACCGGGCCGCACACCAGGTTGTATCTCGCGAAGTAGCGGGTCACCGCCGTCAGCGACTCGTCCGGGTCGAGCCGGGTCAGGTCGGTGTCCAGCACCCCGCCGACCAGGGTCGCGGGCGGCTCCCGCAGCAGCTGCTGCAGGTGCACGCAGCCGAGATATCGGCCGGTCGGCGTCGAGATCGGCGGCCGGACGACGAACACCAGGCTGGCCAGCGCAGGCGTCAGATCCGGGTTCCGGACCCGGGCCAGCGCCTCGGCGACGGTGGTCGAGGGCGTGAGGATCACCGGCTCGGGCGTCATCAGGCCGCCCGCGGTGTCGGGGGAGTGCTCGAGCAGCCGGCGCACGGGCTCGGAGTCCTCGGGATCCATCAGCTGCAGCAACGACTCGGCCTCGGCGTCGGGCAGCTCGCCCAGCAGGTCGGCGGCGTCGTCCGGGTCCATCGCCTCGAGCACGTCGGCCGCGCGTTCCACCTCGAGGTGGGTGAGCAGGTCGGTCTGATCGTCGGACGGCAACTCCTGCAGCACATCCGCGAGCCGCTCGTCATCGAGCGCGACCGCGACCTCGTGACGGCGTTTGTCGGGAAGCTCGCGGATGGCCTCGGCTACGTCGGCGGGACGCATGCCCTCGAACTGTGCCAGCAGCTGCGAGACGCCCTGTCCCGGCAGAGCCAGCTGGGATTGCGTGAGGCCCACCACGTGCTGCCAGTCGACGATCTGCATCGCGGTGCGGCGGGCGAGCCGGCCTCGGGGCTTGCGGACCGCGACGCGGGAGACCACCCAGTCCCGCGTCCTGGTCAGCTCGATGCCCAGGTCCGCGACCAGGACCTCCTGACCGGCCAGGTCATCGTGTTCGGGGTCGTCGACACGGACCCGGCTGTCGAGCACCTGGGCCAGGGCCAGTACCTCGCCGGGCTTCTGGGTGAACCGGCGCAGACTCACGTTGCCGGTCAGCGTCACCGAGCCGGGCTCGATGGCCGTCACCCGGAGCATCGGGATGAATATCCTTCGCCGGGTGAGCAATTCGACGACCAGGCCAAGGACTCGGGGGCGTTGTCGGCCGACCCGGATGGTGATGACGACGTCGCGGACGCGGCCGATCGATTCTCCGTCGGGCCCGAGCACCACCAGGCCGGCGAGCCTGGCTACGAAGACCTTGCTCACTGCTGCCATGATGGCCAGGCTAATTCACACTGGAGGTCCACATGCAGGTCGCGCGCCCGCGTCGGTCGATTCTTGCCGTTCCCGGCAGCAGCAGGAAGATGATCGACAAGGCCAAGGGATTGCCCGCCGACGAGATCTTCCTCGATCTCGAGGACGCCGTCGCGCCGATCGCCAAGGCGCAGGCCAGGGCCGAGATCGTCGATGCGCTGAACTCCGACGGGTGGGGTGAGCAGATCCGGGTCGTCCGGGTCAACGACTGGACCACCGAGTGGACCCATGCCGACGTCATCGAGGTGGTCTCCGGCGCGGGTGCCCGGATCGACGCGATCCTGTTGCCGAAGGTGACCGATGCGAGTCACGTGCAGGCACTCGATCTGCTGCTCACCCAGGTCGAGCGGGCCAACGGGCTCGAGGTGGGCCGGATCGGCATCGAGGCGCAGATCGAGAACGCGATCGGCCTGACCAACATCAACGCCATCGCGACCGCCAGCCCACGGGTGCAGACGCTGGTCTTCGGCCCCGCAGACTTCATGGCGAGCATCAACATGCGCACCCTGGTCGTCGGCGAGCAGCCGGAGGGCTACGAGCCGGGCGACGCCTACCACCACATCTTGATGACGATCCTGATGGCGGCGCGGGCGCACGGGCTCGAGGCAATCGACGGGCCGTACCTGCAGATCCGCGACGTCGACGCCTTCCGGCGCGCGGCCGGGCGGACCGCGGCGCTCGGTTTCGATGGCAAGTGGGTGCTCCACCCAGGCCAGATCGATGCGGCCAACGAGGTTTTCAGCCCGCGTCAGGCCGACTACGACCACGCCGAGATGATCCTCGACGCGTACGAGTTCCACACCTCGGCGGCGGGCGGCGGACGCGGCGCCGCGATGCTCGGTGACGAGATGATCGACGAGGCGAGCGCCAAGATGGCGCTGGTCGTCGCGGGCAAGGGGCGCGCGGCAGGCATGGCGCGGACCACACGGTTCGACCCGAACTCTCAGTAAGATGGACATCGACGAGAGTGCAGTTCTCATGAGCTGAATCACCGATGAGGGAGCACAGACGATGACCAATCCGCTCGCACAGCCGAATCGGACCGGACGCGGCGGGCCGCTGCCGACCCCTCCCACCGGTTGGCCGATCGGTTCGTACCCGACCTATGCCGAGGCGCAGCGCGCCGTCGATCACCTGTCGGATCAGGCCTTCCCAGTCGAGGACGTCACCATCGTCGGTGTCGACCTGATGCAGGTCGAGCGCGTTCTCGGACGCCTCACCTGGGCGAAAGTGATTGGTGGCGGCATCGTTTCGGGAGCCTGGCTGGGTGTGTTCCTGGGCCTGCTGCTCGGACTGTTCACCGACAGCCTCCTCGGCCCGCTGGTCGCGGGCATCATCGGCGGCATCATCTTCGGTTTGATCTCCACCACCATCCCGTACGCCGCAACGCGTGGTCAGCGTGATTTCGCCTCCACCATGCAGTTGGTGGCCGGCCGCTACGACGTGCTGTGCGAGCCGAAGACCGCCGAGCGGGCGCGGGATCTGCTCGCCAAGCTGGCCATCTGACAGCTCCAGCAGGACCAGGGGTCTCCACACACGGGGTGACTCATGGCGAGGTCATGCCCTCGACCACCGCAGCGGTGGTGTCGGCGACCACCTGATTGTTCCCCGGTGCGTCTTCCTGATCGGTCAGGCTGTCGGTGAGGATGGCGAGAACCAGGGGGTTGCCGTCCTGGTCCCAGGCGACGCCTGCGTCGTTGACGGTCCCGAACCGGCCGGCGCCGGATTTGGCCGCAGCGGTCCACCCGTCCGGCAGGCCGGCGCGAATTCGCTTGTCCGACGTCTTGCTCGCGCGCATCCAGTCGACGAGTTGCGCGCGTTCGGGAGATCCGAGCGCGTCTCCGAGGAGCAGTGCCCGGTAGCCGTCAGCGAGTTCGTTCGGTGTGGAGGTGTCCCGCGGGTCGCCGCGGAGCGCGCTGTTCAGTTCGGTCTCCCACCGATCCAGCCGGGTGCTGTCGTCTCCGATTTCGCGGGCGAGTGAGGTGATCGCGGGCGGTCCGCCGATCTCCTCGAGCAGGTAGTTGCCCGCCGTGTTGTCACTCCGGGTCAGCGCCGCCTCGGCGATCTGCCGCAGTGTCATCGGGGTGCCGACGGCGGCCGCGGTGACCGGTGAGTTCTCCACGAGGTCACCGGGTTCGACCAGGACCGGTTTGTCGAGTGACGATGTGCCCGCGCGGGTCCGGCGGAGTACCTCGGCGGCCGCGTACGTCTTGAATGTCGAACACAGGGCGAACCGTTCGTCGCCCCGATGCTGGTAGATCTGGCCGGTGGCGGGATTGATTACGGTAACCCCGATTCGCGTGGCGTAACGGGCCTCCAGCGCGTCCAGTTTCGTGTCGAGGGACTGCCGTTCCGGTGTCACGGCCACCGAAGTATCCGGCACGGTCTGATCCGCGGCGGCCGTGCACGCGCCCAGAAGCAGGGGAAGAGCGAGAGCGAGCGTGCGCGCCCCGTGATGTCCGATGCTGCCCCGCTTTGATTTCGGATGAACTCGACGTCTGGTCATGACCCCAATGTCGGGGTCGACGCCGTCGTGCGCAAAGACGGTCACAGCGTCGAGACGAGTCGGGAATGCTATCTCTCCAGTTCAGGGGGTCATTCTGTGCGGAGCAATTCGTCACGCGCCCCTGACGCCCCCCGATCGGCTGATTCAATGGTGGCCATGGATCTGGTCCGCCATTTGAATTTCTTTGTCGCCGTTGCGGAAGAGGGGCATTTCGGAAATGCCGCGGCACGATTGGGAATGACACAACCGCCGTTGTCGCAGGGCGTGCGGCGTCTCGAACAGAGGCTGGGCACCGAGCTCGTCCACCGCAGCATTCGCGGCGTCGGGCTCACCGATGCTGGGCGGCAGTTGCTTCCGCGAGCACGGCTTCTCGTCTCTGACGCTGCCAGATTCGAGGACGAGGCCCGGCGCATCGCGGGCGGACATGACGCAGCGGTGAGGTGGGGTGTCACCCACTCGCTCGGCGACGACGTGGTGGTTCGGTGTGTCCGCGCGCTCCGCGACGCCGACAAGGCAAGGCCCACCAGGGTCGTCACCACCACCGCGACCACCACCGAACTGGTGGAGAGCGTCCGAACGGGGAGTCTCGACGTTGCCGTGGTCGAACACCCGGCGCTGCTCTCGGGTCTCGACAGTGGGCCGGTCCTGAAGATTCGGCGCTGGGTGGTCGTGCCGGAAGACCATCCCGTTGCGGTCGCGAAGAAGACGCAGGTCCGGATGCTTCGGGGGCTGACATTGTCGACAGGTCCACGATCGGACAATCCTCCCGCTCACGATCTGTTCGTGGACATGTGGCGGTCCCGTGGCCTCGACCCGGACGTGGTCGTCTCGACGGGGCCCCGAGACCTCCTTGCCCGTGTGGCGGCCGGTGGCACTTTCGGGGTGACGACGACTCCGCCGACAACGATGCCCGGCGTGTCCTGGGTCGACATGGTGCGTGACGACCTCGCGCTGCGCCTTCGTATCGTCTGGCGGTCGGGTGCCGATCTCGGGTCGTCGGCCGGCGCACTGGACCGGGTACTCCTCAAGGCGGGACGATGAGCACGACCGCAGAGAAGCGGATCCGCGACGTGTTCGCCGATGCCGGTTGCACAGGCTGGCTTCACGCCAGGCGCATCGGAACGCGGCGAGCGGACGACGACGAAGACGCCGTCTCGGTCGGTGCCGACGAACTCGTCGTGACGGCGTCCGTCTACAAGCTCCCGCTCTTGGTTGCCCTGTGCAGGGCTTTCGACGCGGGCTCCCTCTCACCGACAGCGACGGTGCGCATCAATCCCGCGGATTGCACGCCCGGGCCGACCGGGGTGTCGAACTTCCGGGATCCGGTGGTGATGAGTTGGCGTGATCTGGCTCTGTCCATGATGACCGTGTCCGATAACGCCGCCGCGGACCTCATCCTCGGACGGGTGGGACTCGACGGCATCGATCGGGTACTCGCCGAACTCGGACTGCTCCGCACGCGAATCATCGGCGGCACAGCGGATGTCCATCGGACCCTGCTCGAGGAGGCGAATTCGCACACGACGAGGGAAGCGTTCGAGGTACTTGCCGACAATGACGAGGCGTGGGCGGTCTCGGCCTATGACCCGGCGTTCACGAGTGCGACGACCCCACGAGAGATGACGTCGCTGCTCGATGCGATCTGGACCGACGGGGTGGTGTCTGCGGATCAGGCCCAGTTCATCCGGCAGGTCATGGCAGGACAGATCTGGCCGCACCGAATCCGCTCGGGATTTCCCTATGCGGGCGTGACCGTGGCGGGGAAGACCGGGACGATCGGGGCGATCCGCAACGAGGTGGCAGTGGTGGGCTTCCCCGGCGAGACTCCCGTTGCCGTAGCCATATTCACGCGGGCGGCGCGCGCTGATCCCGTCCTGCCGGTGGTCGATCAGGCAATCGGACGGGCCGCCCACATCGCGGTGACCGAACTTCGTTCCGGACGCATCGCGTGAGAGCGCGGGTGCAGAGAATCTCGAGGTGCGGTGTCCTACTCTTGGTGCTGAGTCGGTAGTCATTCGGCGGTAGGGGAGTGCAATGTCAGCGGGGCTCGAGGCCAGGCGAGAACGATTGTCCCGCAGGGCCCTGAGCCGTGCGACGCTCGACCGGCAGCACCTGCTGCGCCGCACGGGCGGCAGTGCGCTCGAGTTGGTCGGCCACCTGTACGGCCTGCAAGCGCAGGCGCCGATGGCGCCGTACTTCGCGTTGTGGGCTCGGCTCAAGGGATTTCGGCCCACCGACCTGTCCTCGTTGATCGAGAACCGGGACGTGGTCCGGATCGTCGTGATGCGCGGCACGGTGCACGCGGTCACCGCGGCCGATGCCCTCGCGCTGCGACCGTGGGTACAGCCGATCATGGATGCGGACCTGCGGACGAACACCCTGCACAAGAACGGCCTCGTCGGGATGGACCTCGAGGCGCTCGCGGACTGGAGTCGCGCGTCGCTCGAGCACACCCCACGGAGCATGGCCGAGTTGCGGCCGCTGCTGGGCGAGCGCTGGCCGGACCGCGACCCGGTGGCCCTCGCGCACGGGGTCCGGAACCTGCTCCCGCTCGTGCAGGTGCCCCCGCGGGGGATCTGGGGCAGGTCCGGTCAGCCGGTCTGCACCACCCTGGATCGGTGGACGGACACGCCACTGTCCGAACCGATTCCGGACGAGATCATCCTGCGCTACCTGGCGGCCTACGGCCCGGCGTCGGCGGCGGACGCACAGGCCTGGTCCGGCCTGACCAGGCTGGGGGAGGTGTTCGACCGACTCCGCCCGAGGTTGCGGGTGTTCGTCGACGAGGACGGTGCCGAACTGTTCGATCTGCCCGACGCCCCGCGGCCTGACCCGGCAGGTAGCCTGCCGCCACGGATCCTGGCGCCGTACGACAGCGTCTTGCTCGGCCACGCGAACCGGAGTCGGGTGATCGCCGACGAGCACCGCAAGGTGGTGTTCACGGTGAACGGGATCATCAAGCCGACGGTTCTGGTGGGTGGCCAGGTCGCCGGATTCGTCACGGTCACCGCCAAGAAGCGTTCGGCGGCAGTCGAGATCGCGACATTCGCCCCGCTCGCGAAGGGCGCCACGTCCGCACTCGAGGCCGAGGCGCAGCGGTTGCTGACGTTCGCGCACCCCGATGCCGACGATCACGACATCCGGTTCACGGACGCGCGGTAGCCGCCTCCGCGATCGACGACTCGCCCGTTGCCGGAAGGTCGTTGCCCGCTTCGGGTGCCACCACACCCCGCGAGATCCGCCGCGCGAGCGCGTGGACTGCGCCCACGAACAGCCCGACGATCGCGCCCCAGAGCACCGACACGAGCGCGCCGCCGACGAGCGAGGCCAGGTAGGCGCCCGGTCCCTCCTGCAGCACGAAGCTCAGGTACACCGTGCGGATCAGGTTGCCTGCGAGAACGCCGATCACGGTGGCACCCAGGCCAGCAAAGAAGGCTCGCCCGACACCGCCGCCAGGGTGCCTGCACGCCGAGTCGGTCAGCCGCATCCAGACGACGGCGAGCATCACCAGTGCCGCAGCGCAATCGACGAGCCAGTTGGTGGTGGTGGTCTCGCCCAGCGGGAACAGGCGCAGCGCCGGGATCCCGAAGGGCAGCCCGATCGCGCTCGGGACGAGCAGCTCCGGGATTCGGGTGAGCACGGCGCCCGTGATCGACCAGACCCCGAACAGGACCGAGATCGCCGCAAGCGTCGCGACAGCCGGCCACGGGGCACGGAAATCGGCATCGACCTGCGGATTCACCGAAACAGCAGCGCTGGCGTCAGACATGCCGCAACATTAACGGGATCGAATGGACCAAGCGTCCAGAATCATGCAGAAAGTTGGGTGTGAGTCCTGTGCGGCGAATCAGAGTGGTGTCCCTCGTTGCGGCCGGTGCGCTCGTCCTCGCCGGTGGTGTTGGCGCGGTGCTGCGATCCGATCCGGCGCCTGCCGAGTCGTACCTCACCGACGACCAGGGGCGTTCGCTCGTCCTCCGCGGATTCAACACGGCGTCCAGTGCGAAGAGCACCCCCGACGGCATGCCGGAGTTCACCGAGGCCGACCTCGAGCGGGAACACGCCGACATGGGCACCAACTTCGTCCGGTTCCTGATCTCCTGGCGCTCGGTCGAGCCGGAGCCCGGCGTCTACAGCCAGGAGTACCTGGACCGCGTCGAGGAACGCATCGGCTGGTACGCGGACCGCGGCTACCACGTCATGCTCGACATGCACCAGGACCTCTGGTCGGGCGCGATCACCCCCGATGGCAAGACCGGCAACGGCGCCCCCGCATGGGCCACGTACATGGACGGGTTGCCGGTCGGATCGCACGACATGTGGGAGCAGTACTACCTCGACGCAGGCGTGATCCGGGCCTTCGACAACTTCTGGAACACCACCGGCGCTCACCCCGAGCTCTCCGAGCACTACGCGAACGCGTGGCGGGCGGTGGCCGAGCGATTCGCCGACCATCCCGCCGTCGTCGCCTACGACCTGATGAACGAGCCCTACGGCGGCACCCTGCAGGGCCCCGTCTTCGAGTCCGGTCCGCTCACGTCGCTGTACCAGAAGTCGACCGACGCGATCCGCACCGTCGACCAGGACAGCTGGGTCTGTGTGGCGCCGCAGGCGATGGGCAACAACTGGGGTACCCCGAGCGGCCTCGGCGCGATCACCGACAGCCGCGAGGGCGATCAGCGGATCGCCTACTGCCCCCACATCTATCCGCTGCCGATGGATCTCGGCGGGGGTTACGAGGGCACCTCCGGTGATCTGGTCGACGCGACCGTCGCCTCGTGGCGCGACAACACCGTGCGCACCGCGGCCGTCCTCGGCGACGCCCCGATCATCCTGGGTGAGTTCGGGCTCGACACGACGCTCCCCGGTGCGCTCGACTACGTGAACCGGATCTACGCCACGGCAGCGGAGATCGGCGCGGGCGTGAGCTACTGGTCGCGCGATCCGGGTCCGTGGGGTCCGTACGGGGAGGACGGCACCGCCCGCAACCTCGTCACCGCCCTCGACACGCCGTACCCGCGCGCGGTCGCAGGCACGCCGATCTCCTGGGAGGCGTCTGCGGACCGGCTCCAGCTGACCTTCCGGCCCGACCGTGACCTCTCGGCGCCGACCGAGATCTATCTGCCGCAGCGCGGCTTCCCCGCAAGCGTGGCGGTCGACGGCGGCGAGGTGCTGGCCTGGGATCAGCAATCCCGACTGCTCACCCTCCGGCAGCCGCAGTCGGACGAGGACGTCACCGTGACGCTCACCCCGGCGCCCTGATCGGTGCCTGCCGGGCTTGGGGTGTTAGATGAACGGGTGAGTGACAGCGTCATCGCCTCCGTCCGTGCGCACCTCACCGAGCGGATCGGTGGGCCCGCGCCCTCCGCCGCCTCCGTGACCTTCCTCGGGCTCGAACCGCTGGAGGTACTCCGATTTCCCGCCGACTCCGATGACCTGGTCCGGTACGTCTCACTCGGCTGTTCGCGGCATCCGATGGGTGATCCGAGCGACGCCATCGCGGACCCGGTGCGCGGGCCTCGCGCGGAGCTGATGTTGACCCTGCGCGGCGGTGTCGGCGTCGCCTCGGGTGTGCACAAGACGCTGGCGATCCTGGCCGCAGCGCCCGCGGTGGAGGGCGTGGTCCTCACGGTCGACGGCCTGCTCGACGTGGGCGAGCCGCTGTGGAAGGACGCCCCGTTCACCGCGGTGCTGCTGGGGGAGAGCGACGTCGAGGACCTCGAGCTTCCCGAGCCGGCCGATCCGGTGCGTTTCCTCGCCGCGGTACCGATCACCGGCACCGAGGCCGCCTGGGTGCGACTGCGCGGCGCCGCGGCGCTGCGGGAGGCATGGGCGGAGGCCGGGATCGACGTGCGTGACCCGGCCCGCGGGGCCGCCTCGCTCTAGTCAGAGCCAGTTGTTCCGGCGGAACGTGACGAACAGACCGGCGCACGCGGTCACGATCACCGCGACCACCCCGTAATAGCCGTAGCTCCAGCGCAGCTCCGGCATGTGGTCGAAGTTCATCCCGTAGATGCCCGCGATCATCGTGGGCACCGCGGCGATCGCGACCCAGGCCGAGATCTTGCGCATGTCGGTGTTCTGCTGCACGGCCACCTTGGCCAGGGCGGCCTCGACGAGGGTGCTGAGCACCTCGTCGAACTCGGCGATGCGCTCGGCGACGATGGTGTGGTGGTCCTGCACGTCGCGTAGGTAGCGCCGGACCTCCTTCGGCACACCGGTGGCGGTGTCCTGGCTCAGCCGCTGCAGGGGACTGGCGAGCGGGTTCACCGACTTGCGCAGTTCGACGATCTCCCTCTTGAGCAGGTAGATCTGCTCGATCGCGACCCGGGTGCGGGGGCTGAAGACCTCCTCCTCCATGAGATCGACATCCTTCTCGACGGATTCGGTGACCGCGAGGTACTGATCCACGACGTGGTCGGCGATCGCGTGCAACACGGCCGACGGACCAAGTGCGAGCCGTCCGGGGTTGGCCTCCATCAGTGCTCGGACCCCGGCCAGGCCGGAATGTTCGCCGTGCCGGACGGTGACCACGAAGTCGGTGCCGAGGAAGATCATGATCTCGCCGGTCTCGACCACCTCGTTGGCCGTGGTGATCGACTCGTGCTCAACGTAATTCACGGTCCGAAGTACCAGGAAGAGTACGTCATCGTACAGCTCGAGTTTGGGTCGCTGGTGGGCGTGCACGGCATCCTCGACCGTCAGCTCGTGCAAGCCGAAAACCTCTGCGACACTGCCCATCTGATACTCGTCGGGGGCGTGCAAGCCCACCCAGGCGAAGCCCTTGCCCCTGGCGCGGACCTCGGCGAGGGCTGCGGAGTGGGTGAACTTTCCCGGCAGTCGCTCGCCGTCGATGTACACGGCGCAGTCCACGATGGCCCTTGCGGTCGGGACGGGGATTCGTGCCGGGGCGATTCCGGGCGACCTGCGGGTCGGGCGTAGCGACGGCATGGACGGCACAGCAGCCACTCCCTCTCGAGCCCGGCGATGATCTCAGGTCAATCCTAGCCCCGGTGGATTCGGGCGGACGCTGCGCTGCGAGGTGTCGAACTCGCTTCCCACAGCCTGAGACAATGGCTCGGTGCGCATCGACCTCCACACCCACACAACCGCCTCGGACGGGACGGACAGCCCCGCTGACCTGGTGCGGCACGCCGCGGACGCCGGGCTCGACGTGGTGGCCCTGACCGACCACGACACCACCGCCGGCTGGGCCGAGGCTGCCGCCGCGCTGCCCGCCGGGCTGAGCCTGGTCCGTGGCATGGAGATGTCCTGTGAGGGCCGCGGCGAGGACGGCAGGCCGGTCGCGGTTCACCTGCTCGCCTACCTCTTCGATCCGAAGAATGCGGCCTTCGCCGCGGAACGTGAACGGCTGCGAGCCGAGCGGACGTCGCGGCTGCGGGCGATGGCCGAGCGGATGGCGCTCGACGGCCTGCCCGTGGACCCGGACGAGGTGATGGCCGCGGCCGGGCCCGCGGCCGGGCGCCCGCACCTGGCGCAGGCGCTCGTGGCGGCGGGGGTGGTCGGGTCCGTCGACGAGGCGTTCGGTGACCTGCTCAAGACCGGCGGCCGCTACTACGTGCACAAGGCGGACACGCCGCTGCCCGAGGCGGTGCGGATGGTGTCCGACGCGGGCGGGGTGAGTGTGATCGCGCACGGGCGGGCCGCCAGCCGCGGCCGCCTGCTCGCGATGGAACAGATCGGCGAACTCGTCGCGGACGGTCTCGCGGGTGTCGAGATCGACCATCACGACCACCTGCCAGCGGATCGGGAGATCCTCGCCGGGATCGCCCGCCGACACGACCTCATTGTGACCGGGTCCTCGGACTATCACGGCGTCAACAAGTCGGTGAAGCTCGGCGAATTTCTCACCGCGCCAGTCGAGTTCGACCGGATCGTGGCCAGGGCCAGCGGCGTCGACGTGATCTCGGGATGATGGGGGAGCGCTGATGTCCTTCGATACGACTCTGTACATGACGGCCGTGATCACGCTCTTCGTGATCATGGACCCGCCGGGCGCCATCCCCGTCTTCCTGTCCCTGGTCGGCCGCAAGAGCAAGGAGGCGCGCAACCGGGCCGCGTGGCAGGCGCCCGCGGTCTCGCTGGCCGTCATCACGGTGTTCGCGATCGGCGGCCAGGCGATCCTCAACTACCTGCACATCGGGATCCCCGCGCTGCAGGGCGCAGGCGGCCTGCTGCTGTTGCTGATCGCGTTGGAGCTGTTGACCGGCCGGGACGCGAATCAGCCGAAGGGCAATGAGGACGTCAATGTCGCGCTGGTGCCGCTCGGGACGCCGCTGATGGCGGGGCCGGGTGCGATCGCCGCGGTGATCGTCTTCGTGAACCAGGCCGAGGGTCATACGGGTGCCCCGCTGGCGGTGGGCTTGGCGATTCTGACGATTCACCTCATCCTGTTCGTGGTGCTCCGGTTCTCCACGGTGCTGATCCGGCTGCTGGGCGTGAGCGGCATCTCGCTGCTGGCCCGGATCGCCGGACTCCTGCTGGCCGCGATCGCGGTGCAGCTCATTGCGGACTCGGTCCGCGGATTCATCGCAGGTGGGTAGGGACGTGTCGGTCGACGAGTACGAGGACCACGCCGAGAGCAGCGGGGGAGTCGCCCGCGGCCTGCGGGCGCTGAGCGGCGCCGTCGCGGCTGGCGTTGTGGTGCTGGCGGTGGTCGTCCTCGGCACGGCGTATCTCGGCGGCCAGCGCGGGTTCCCAGGGCCGGGGAAGGTGTCGGTCGGCGCGCACATCGTGGCAGTGGTGCTGGTGTTGCTGGCGCAGCGGGTTGCCGATCGCCGGCGGGGTGTCACGGCCGTCTTCGGCTCGGTGGGCGTGTTCTTTGTCACAGGGCTACTGCTGTGGACCCAGTGGTGGCGTTAGCTCACCAAAAAAGCTACTCACCGGTGAGATTTGCGTGCGGTGAGGCCGCGGTGGCACACTTGTTGCACTTCGCGCCGGTGCTACCCCCCGGTAACGGAGCGAGAGTCGGATTCACCAGCGGCAGATTTCGCGCCCGGGCTCACCCCGCCTGGCGCCTTCGCGCTTCCGAGTTGAGTGCAGCGGCCCGTAGACCAATCGGGAATTGATCGTGCACCCTCGGTTAGCCTCACCCCCATCTCGACCAAAAACCTGCGGCTGCGTCGATTTCCACCTCGGCGCTGCTACTTCCCAGTAACCCGCCCCCGAGTGGGAGCGGCATGAGTAGGAGTGCAATCGTGTCTCTTGTGTCTGAAGCAACCACACCGAAAAAGGTTGAGCTGACCGACGAAGAGATCTTCGCGGGCCACGTCGGCGGCAAGCTCTCTGTCGAGACGACCGCCCCCCTCGATTCTCAGCGCGCCCTGTCGATCGCGTACACGCCCGGTGTGGCTCAGGTCAGCCGCGCGATCGCGGCGGACGAGACGCTCGCGGACCGCTACACGTGGACCAGTCGTCTCGTCGTCGTCGTGAGTGACGGCACCGCGGTGCTCGGACTGGGCGACATCGGACCGCGCGCCTCGCTGCCGGTGATGGAGGGTAAGTCCGCGCTGTTCAAGCAATTCGCCGGTCTGAACTCGATCCCGCTGGTGCTCGACACCAAGGACCCCGACGAGATCGTCGAGACCCTCATCCGGCTGCGCCCGAGCTTCGGCGCAGTCAACCTCGAGGACATCTCGGCCCCGCGCTGTTTCGAGATCGAGAAGCGGGTCATCGAGGCCCTCGACTGCCCCGTCATGCACGACGACCAGCACGGCACCGCCATCGTGGCGCTCGCGGCGCTCAAGGGTGCGGTCAAGGTCCAGGACCGTGACATCACCGCGCTGCGCGTGGTGATCTCCGGTGCAGGCGCGGCAGGCGTCGCCTGCGCGAACATCCTGCTGCTGGCCGGCATCGCCGATGTCACCGTCCTCGACTCCAAGGGCATCGTGTCCAGCGACCGCGGCGACCTGAACGAGATCAAGGCCGATCTCGCCGCCCGCACCAACCCGGCCGGCCGTACCGGCGGCATCGTCGAGGCGCTCGACGGCGCCGACGTGTTCCTCGGCGTGTCCGCGGGCACCGTGCCGGAGGAGATCATCGCGACGATGGCCCCCGAGGCGATCATCTTCGCGATGTCCAACCCGGACCCGGAGATCCACCCGGACATCGCGCGCAAGCACGCCGCGATCGTCGCGACCGGCCGCAGCGACTTCCCGAACCAGATCAACAATGTGCTCGCCTTCCCCGGCGTGTTCAAGGGCGCGCTCGACGCAGGCGCCCGCCGCATCACCGAGGGCATGAAGCTCGCCGCGGCGGAGGCGATCCTGTCCGTCGTCGCCGACGAGCTCTCCGTCGACAAGATCGTCCCGAGCCCGCTCGATCCTCGGGTGGCCCCCGCGGTCGCCGAGGCCGTCGCGGCCGCGGCAAAGGCCGAGGGCGTCGCCCAGGCTTAAAGCCTCCAGTTCTGCGCCGAAGGGCCCCGTCGAGCGGTTGACACCGCACGACGGGGCCCTTTGCGTTCGGGGTGTCCGGTCTTGCCGGGTGCGAGCTCAGGTCAGCGTCGGTGTGCGGCGCAGTCGGCCGGTGCCCGGCACCGAGGCCCACACCGCGACCGCGAGGATGCCGTCGAGGATCAGGGCCAGCGCCGCGACGAGGATCGCGCCCACCAGGACGCGGGCATAGTCACCGAGCGCCAGGCCGTCGAACATGTACCGCCCCAGGCCGCCCAGGTTGACATAGGCGGCGACCGTGGCGGTGGCGATGACCTGCAGCGTCGCGTTGCGCAGCCCGCCGACGATCAGCGGCAGCGCGTTGGGGACCTCCACCCGGCCGAGCACCTGTGCCCTGGTCATCCCCATCGCCCGCGCGGCGTCGACGACGACCGCGTCGACGTTCGCCACGCCTGCGTAGGTGCCTGCCAGGATCGGTGGGATGCCGAGCAGGACAAGCGCGATGATCGGCGGGATCAGGCCGAGCCCGAGGAGCAGCACAAGGAACGTCAGGATGCCGAGGGTCGGCAGCGAGCGGAGCGAGTTGACCAGACCGACCAGGATGGCGTCGCCCCTGCGGAAGTGCCCGATGAGCAGTCCCAGTGGGATCGCGATGGCCGCGGAGACGGCCACCGCGAGCAGGCTGTACCAGAGGTGTTCGACGATGCGGGCGCCGATGCCGGTGGGGCCGGACCAGTTCGACGGGTCGGCGATGAAGTCGAAGGCGGAGCCGAAGAGGTTCATGCCGGGCCCTCCGTCGCGCGTAGGACCGCCGCCGGTTCGTCCGCCTTGCGGCTGCGAGCGGTCCTGGTCCATGGCGTCAGCAGGCGGCCAGCGAGGTAGAGCAGGCCGTCGATCACCAACGCCAGGAAGACGATCGCGATGATCCCCGCCAGGATCTGGTCCGGGTAGTCGCGCTGGTAGCCCTTGGTGAACAGCTCACCGAGTCCGCCGATGCCGATCAGCGAGCCGACCGACACCAGCGAGATGTTGGTGACGGCGACGACCCGGATACTGGAGATCAGCACCGGGACGGCAAGCGGCAGTTCGACGGTCAGCGCGCGGCGAAGCGGGGTGAAGCCCATCGCGGTGGCCGAGTCGATCACCGACTCGGGCACCGAGTCGAGTGCCTCGGGCACGGCGCGCACCAGCAGCGCGGTCGAGTAGATCGACAGCGCGATCACCACGTTCATCTCGTCGAGGATGTTCAGCCCGAGCAGGGGCGGGATGGTGACGAACAGGGCAAGCGAGGGGATCGTGAACGCGAGCGAGGCGAGCGTCATGGTGGTCTTGCGCAGCCACGGGACATTCCGGATGGCGATGCCTGCGGGCACCGCGATCAGCAGCCCGATCAGCAGCGGCAGCAGCGCCAGGTAGAGGTGTGTCTTCGCGAGGTCGACAACCTGCGAGAAGTTGTCGATCAACCAACGCATCAGCCGGCCGTCTCGCCGCTGAAGAAGTGCCGGTTCCTGGCCCGGTCCTCGGCCTGCCGCTGATCCGCGAGTTTGCGGATCACCTCGGATCCGTTGACCCCGCCCACCACCGAGCCGGATTCGTCCACCACGACGCCGATTCCGGACGGCGATGAGATCGCGGCGTCCAGCGCCTGCCGTAGGTCCCCGCCCCGCGTGAACAGCGAACCGCCCGCGGACGTGCTCTCGGCCATGCTGTTGCCTGCCCGGATGCCCTCGACGCCGGTGACGTCGATCCAGCCGCGCGGCGCGCCGTCGTCGGTGACCACGAGCACCCACTCGCCCTGGTCGAGTCGAAGCGCGGCGAGCTCGGATTCGACGGCGGTGCGGATCTCGTGCACCGGCACCTCGTCGGCGGGCCGGAACGACAGCCCGCGGTACCCGCGATCGCGTCCCACGAAGTCGGCGACGAAATCCGTTGCGGGGGAGGCGAGCACGGTCTGCGGATCGGCGTACTGCTGGAGCCTGCCGTGCGGGCCGAACACCGCGACGCGGTCGCCGAGCCGGACCGCCTCGTCGATGTCGTGGGTGACGAACACGATGGTCTTGCGCAGCTGCGCCTGCAGGCGCTGCATCTCGGCCTGCAGGTCCTCGCGGACCACCGGATCGACCGCGCTGAACGGTTCGTCCATCAGCAGGATCGGCGGGTCGGCAGCCAGGGCCCTGGCAACGCCGACGCGCTGCTGCTGGCCGCCGGAGAGCTGGGACGGGTAGCGGGTGGCCAGCGCGGGGTCGAGCCCGACCCGCTCGAGCACCTCGAGCGCGGCCTTGCGGGCCGCGCGCCGTGAATCGCCGCGCAGCACAGGCACGGTGGCCACGTTGTCGACCACGGTCCGGTGCGGCAGCAGGCCCGCGCTCTGGATCACGTAGCCGATGCCGAGGCGGAGCTTGACCGCGTCCGTGCGGGTGACGTCCTGGCCGTTCACGATCACCTTGCCGGAGGTGGGCGCGATCATCCGGTTGATCATCCGCATGGATGTGGTCTTGCCGCAGCCCGACGGCCCGACGAACACGGTGAAGGACTCGGGCTCGATGACCAGGTCGAGATTGTCGACCGCGGTGGTGCCGTCCGGGTAGCGCTTGGTGACCGACTCGAAGGAGATCAAGGCCTGCCGCCTACGACACCGGCTTGTCGAGCCCCTGTGCCGACACCCACTCGGTGGCGGCGGCGTCCGGTTCGGTCTTCGAGTCGCCGGACACCGATGTGTTCAGGGCGATCAGTTCGTCGGTGGTCAGCTTGGCCGACACCGCATCCAGGACGGCCGCCAGCTTCTCGGACTGTTTGTCGGCGCGCAGTACCGGCACCACGTTCTGCGCAGGGAAGTTGTTCTTCGGGTCCTCGAGGACCACGAAGTTGTTCTTGGCGATGGCAGGCGAGGTGGTGAAGATGTTCGCCGCGGTGACCTGGCCGGAGGAGAGGGCGGCCACCGTGGCCGGTCCGCCGCCGTCCGCGATCGGAACGAAGTTCTGCGGGCTGATGACGAGGCCGTAGTCGGCCTCGAGTCCGGGCAGCCCTCCCGCGCGCTCCTGGAACTCGGCCGGCGCGCCGAACTTCACCTCGGCGGAGTGCGGCGCCAGGTCCGCGATCGAGGTCAGCTGCCACTTGTCGGCGGTCTCGCGGGTGACGACCACCGCGTCCTTGTCCTCGCCGGGCGCGGGCGTGGTGATCGCCAGGTCGGGTCCGAGCGCGGCGGGCAGGGCTGCGTCCACCTCGGCGGCGCTGGTCGCGGTCGTGTCCTTGTCGAGATACTGCAGCAGATTGCCGGTGTAGTCCGGGATCACATCGATGGATCCGTCCTTGACCGCGGGGATGTAGGTCTCCCGGCTGCCGATGTTCAGCTTGGTCTGCACGTCGAAGCCGTTGGCACGCAGGGCCTCCGCGTAGATGTTCGCCACGGTCTCGGACTCGGGGAAGTTCGCCGACCCCACGATGATCGTGTTCGGGTCCGAGCTGGTGCCACCCCCGCTGCTGAGCGGGTCGGAGTCGCCCCCGCAGCCGGCGAGGGCAAGGGAGGCGACCGCCGCGACGGCGGCGAAGGGGAGCAGGCGTGGAGCCTGCGGAATGCCCATCGGGCGCAGGCGGGCGGAGCGGAGAGCTGAGAACCTCATGGCGTCCTTCCATCGGTTCCGGCGGTAGCACCCGTCCCCTTCGGACTGGTTGCTGCGGCGTCAAAAAGCCGGATCTTTCGGCCGCTCGAGATGGTGCTGGCCACCGAGTGTAACGATAGGGAGGACATTCGCTGGGTGAGGAGAGGGAGCGTGGCGCGCCATGACGGCTCGGTGGAGGAAGTCCGCGATGACAGCGATGTCCGTGGCCGTGGTGTGCGCGCTCGCCGGATGCACGGTGGACAATTCCCGGCTCGACGAGACCCAGACGCCGGCAGCGATCACCGTCGGATCCGGGGAGAGCGCGGAGTCACAGGTCGTCGCGGAGATCTACGCGGGGAACCTGCGCGGCACCGGATCCCCGGTCGAGGTGGTTTCCCCGGAGACCAGGGCTGAGTACGTGGAGGGACTCGGGGCGGCGGACATCACGGTGGTGCCGGACTTCACCGGGCAGCTGCTGCACTACTTCCAGCCGGACGCGACGCTCACCGACCCCGATGAGGTGTTCGAGGAGCTGAACAGGTCTCTGCCGGAGGGGCTCTCGGTGTCCGACTACAGCGAGGCAGAGTTGGAGGCCGATGATTCGGCAGCAGCGGAGAACGTGGTGCCCCTCATGCGCAACGGGGTGCTCACCGAGGATCAGGTCAAGGCGCTCAACGTCGTTGCGGGCGAGCTGACATCGGCCGACCTGGCGTCGATGGCGGAGCGGGTTCGCGTCGGCGAGCTCACCCCGGGGCAGGCCGCGGAGGAATGGCGTGCGGCTCGCTGAGGGGTAGTGAGGAGCGTATTAAGCTGTCGCAGAAGCAAATCCGGTGACCGGGTTGGTTGTATCCGATCGGTGATCGGCGGGCAATGCGGCTGCCCGAGTCACGTCTGTAATGTCGAACCCCGACGGAGCAAGGACACAAAGCAGGCGGGGGACAATGCCGAGGATTGCCGAGTTACCGACCAAGCTGATCGCAGGGCTGGCTCTAACCCTGATCGGCCTTTCGATTGCCGCACCACCTGCCCAAGCGCAGGAGAGCCCGGAGTCGGATTCGCAGTATGCGCCGACCATGCTCATTCTCGATGCGTCCGGATCCATGCAACGTCCCGATCCGGCGGGCACGATGATGGATGCCGCGAAGAAGGCCGTCCGTACCTTTGTCGGCGCTGCGCCTGCCGAATCGAAGGTAGGGCTGACGGTGTACGGCACCGGCACCGGAAACGCCGAGGCGGACAAGCCCGCAGGATGTCGTGACGTGCAGGTGCTGCACAAGCCCGAGACCCTCGACAGTGCCGCGCTGACCAGCGCGGTCGACGGCATCAAGGCCAGCGGGTGGACGCCGATGGGCACCGCATTGCGCCAGGCGGCCGCCGCCCTCCCTGACTCGGGACCTCGCTCGATCGTGCTCGTCTCCGACGGCGACGACACCTGTTCCCCGCCCGATCCGTGCGAGGTCGCCAGGGAATTGAAGCAGCAGGGTGTCGATCTGGTGATGCACGCGATCGGCTTCGCGGTGGACGGCAAGGCCCGCGCCCAGCTCACCTGCATGGCGCAGGCCACCGGCGGCACCTACTCCGATGCCGCCGACGGACCCGCGCTGGAGCGGACGCTTCCCCGGGTCACGGCCGCCGCGCTCCGCAACTACAAGGCGGCCGGGACTCCGATCACCGGGACGCCCACGTACGCCAACGCCCCGGTGGCGACACCGGGTCAATACCTGGACACCATGGGCCAGAAGGAGACGCGCTACTACGCGGTCGACGTCCCCGACGGGGCGACCGCCTATTTCAGCGGCACCATCTCCTTTCCCCGACTGCCCGACATCTCGAGCACCGAGGACATGAATGTTCTCAACGTGCGGGTTTACGGCAGAGACGGCCGAGACTGTAACGAGTTCGTGTTCGAACAGGTGACGAGTTCGAGCGACGGCGCGGCGCTGACGGTGGCCGAGACCTTCGACGGGGCGACCGAGAAGCGCGCGGACGACGGCAGCGGTGCCGACAAGTGCAGGGGCGGCGGACGCTACTACTTCGCGCCGACCTGGGCCACGGTGTCCCATGGTGTGCCGGAACGGTTGCCGATCGAACTGCTCGTCGGCATCGAGCCCGCCGCAACCGATCCCGGGCCGATCGCGGTGGCACCGCCGACCGCCTTCACCGAGCCCACCGGTCCGGGTACCCCGGTCGTCGGCGGCGGGTCCTTCAACGTGGCCACCGAGCTCGACGGCAGTGGTCGGTACACCGACACCCTTCAGCCCGGCGAGTTCGTGTTCTATCGGGTCCCGCTGGATTGGGGGCAGGGGCTCGCATACCGGGTGCAATACGGGGCGAACGGCGGCCGAGGTGTCGAGAACATCTCCAACATCCAAACCGCCTTGTACTCCCCGTCCCGCGAGGAGATCGACCTGGACACCGGGGCGTACACCGGCACCGACCGGATGTTGCCGTCGAACGGGGCATTCGCCACCGTGCCGATCCGCTACAACAACCGCACCTCCGATGTCCTCGACACCCGCAAGGAAGCCGTGGCCGGGTCGTACTACATCGCGGTCAAGGTGGGCTCGACTGCGGCGGAGGGCGAGAAGCATCCGGTGCCGATCCGGCTCGACCTGACTGTCGGGGGGACGCGTGAGGACGGTCCCTCGTACTCGTCCGGGGTTGCCAACGGGATTTTCGGCGAGAACGCCACGACGCAGGCCGTCGGCTCCCCGTCCGCCGGCGGCCGCGCCGCCGACACCGTGGTGGTCGAGGCGGCAGGCGAGGCAGGCGCCGCGGACTCGAGTTCGTCGACCGCCGTCATCGCGGTGGCGGCGGCCGGAGTCGTGTTGTGCGGCGGGCTCATCGGCTGGGTCGCCGTGCGCAGGCGCCGAAGGTAGACGGCTGGCGGCGGTGACGCACGAACGGGCGGTTACCGGGTTCGCCTCTCGGCGGTTGTCCCGGTAACCACCCGTTCGATGGGTGAACTAGACCCGGGTGGGTTCGAGCGCCTCGCGCAGGAAGCCGCCGAGCTCGCGCACGGCGTCGTTTGCCTCCCGCAGGATCGATGCCTGCAGGTGCGCGACGTGCCACAGCTTCGGGTACTCGGTGAACCGAACCGTGACGTCGGCGGCGCGCATCTTCTCTACCAATTCCGTCACCTGCGGGTACAGCACCTCGGAGGTGCCGACGTGCACGATCGTCGGCGGCAGCCCGGCCATGTCGGCGTGCAGCGGCGCGAAGCCCGGGTCGGCCGGGTCGCCGCCGCCGAGGTACGCCTCGGCCGCCATGAACGACCACGCCGTGTTGACCACGAGATCGCGATCCTTCGGGGCGTCCCTGGCGCCGGGATCCACCCACGGCGCGATCAGTCCGAGGGCAGCCGGATGCACGTCGTGCGCGTCGATCAGGCGCCGCGCGGTGGCCAGCGACAGTCCGCCGCCCGCCGAATCCCCCGCGATGGCCACCTGATCGGCGGTGTACCCGTGCTCGACCAGCAGCTCGAGGTACGCGTCGACCGCGTCCTCAAGCCCGGCCGGGTACGGATCCTCCGGGGCGAGGCGGTAGTCGAGCACGTACACCGCGGCCTCGGACTCGCGCGCCAGATACGCGGCGAGCGACCGGTGTGTGGCGAGCGATCCGAGGGTGTAGCCGCCGCCGTGCAGGTACAGCACGGCGGTGCGGCGCTCGCTGGCCCCGACCGTGATGCGCTCGGCCCTGCGGCCTGCCAGGGTCAGCTCGCGCACGACGGTGTCGCGCGGGAGCCGCTGCAGCGGGGAACCGGCGTCGAGCAGCGCGCGCGCCGCGGGTACCGGCATCTTCGCGTGCAGGGCCACCCGGTAGAACGCGCCGAGATTCGCGGCGACCAGCGGTCGGGGCAGGAACACCACTGGGCTAGTTCCCCTTCGGCATCACGCGGCCGGCGATCTCGGCGACCACGCGCTGGTAGCTCGAGCCGACCAGGCGGACCCAGGCGTCGAGGAACTTGGCGTCGGCGCCGATCAGCACCCGTGCCTTGCCCTTCTGCACGCCGTTCACGATGACCTTCGCGGCCTGCTCGGGCGTGGTGCGGGCCAGCTTCTTGTCGAAGAACTCGGCGAAGGCGGCGACGTCCTGGCCGGGCCCGGCGGTCGCATTGCGGGCGATGGCGGTCTTGATGCCGCCGGGGTGCACACAGGTCACCTTGACCGGGTGCTTGGCGATCAGCATCTCCTGCCGCAGCGACTCGGTGAAGCCGCGAACCGCGAACTTCGCGGAGTTGTATGCGGACTGGCCGGGCATCGAGAGCAGGCCGAACAGGCTGGAGACGTTCACCACGTGCCCGTCGCCGGAGGCGAGCAGGTGCGGCAGGAATGCCTTGGTGCCGTTGACGACTCCCCAGAAGTCCACATCCATGATCTTCTCGATGTCCTTGAACTCGGACTTCTCGAATTCGCCGTGATACGCGATGCCTGCGTTGTTGTAGATCTGGTTGACCTTGCCGAAGTGAGCCGCGATCGTGTCGGCGTACTGCAGTACGGCCTCGCGCTGGGTCACGTCCAGGTGATCGGACCTGACCTCGGCGCCGAGCGCCTCGGCCTGGCGAACGGTCTCGGCCAGTCCGACGCTGTCGAAGTCGGAGAGGGCGAGCCGGGCGCCCTTCTGCGCCAGGTTCAGCGCGAGCGCGCGACCGATGCCGGATCCCGCTCCGGTGATGACGACGACCTTGCCTGCGAAATCGCTCACTGTGCAACAACCTTCTCATCGTCGTCGGCGATGCCGACAGTGGATGCCGTCCCGCGTTCGATTTCGGCGGCGATCTCGTCGCCGGTGATCGCGGGCAGATCCGTGGTGGCCACGCTGCGGTACGCGGCGAGGTCGAACTTCTTTGTCGTGTTGCGGAACTGGAAGGTGAAGCCCGGCCACAGCGTGGTGTTGTTGCCGTGCTTGTCGAGGTACCAGCTGGCGCAGCCGCCGTTGTTCCAGACGCTGCGCGCGAGCTTGTCCTGCAGGTCCTTGTTGTAGGCGTCCTGCACGTCCTGGCGGACCTCGATGGTCCCGATGCCGTTGCGCTCGATGGTGTTGATCGCGTCGATGACGTAGTTGAGCTGCGACTCGATCATGAAGACCATCGAGGTGTGGCCCAGGCCGGTGTTCGGGCCGACGAGGAAGAACATGTTGGGGAAGTTGGCGATCGCCGATCCCTTGTAGCCCTGCTGTCCGCTGGCCTCGAAGACCTCCGCGGCGGAACGGCCGTCCTTGCCGATGATCCCGGCGAAGGTGGGGGAGTCGGTCACGTGGAAGCCGGTGGCCACCACGATCGCGTCGACCTCGCGGGTGGCGCCGTTGCGGTCGACGATCCCGTTGGCCGTGACCTCCGCGATGCCGTCGGTGACCAGGTCGACGTTCGGCTGGGTCAGCGCGGGGTAGTAGTTGTTGGAGATCAGCATGCGCTTGCAGCCGATCTGGAAGTTCGGGGTGACCTTCTCGCGCAGGTCCCGGTCCTTGATCTGCATGCGCAGGTGGCGCTCGGCCGCGAACTGCAGCGGCTTCATGAAGATCGGGGCCTTGGCCAGGCCGACGACCTGGGTCTCGCGCATCCAGTAGATGCCGGTGCGGGAGAGCTTCTGGAACCCGGGCACGTACTTGAACGCGAGCTTCTCGAGAGTGGTGTACTCGCGGTCCGCGCGGGGCAGGACCCACGGCGCGGTGCGCTGGTACACGTCGAGCCGGCCGGCCTTCGCGGCGAGCTGGGGGACGATCTGGATGGCGGAGGCGCCGGTACCGATCACGGCGATGCGCTTGCCCGTCAGATCGGCGTCGTGGTTCCAGCGGGCGGAGTGGAAGATCTCGCCCTCGAAGCCGTCGATGCCCTTGATGTCCGGCAGCGACGGCTCGCACAGCGCGCCGACGGCGGTGATCACGATCTTGGCGGTGAACGAGCCCTGCGAGGTCTGCACCTCCCAGCGTGCGCTGACGTCGTTCCAGCGCGCCTCCTGCACGTCGCAGTCGAAGACGTGCTTGTCGAGCACGTTGTACTTGCGTGCGACGGAGCTGATGTAGTTCTGGATCTCCGGCTGCTTGGAGAACGACCGAGTCCAGGTCGGGTTCAGCGCGAATGAGTACGAGTACAGATGCGACGGGACGTCGCAGGCCGCGCCGGGGTAGGTGTTGTCGCGCCAGGTACCGCCCACCTCGCTGCCGCGCTCGAGGACCACGAAGTCCCGCTTGCCCTCTTGAACCAGCTTGATCGCGGCGCCCAGGCCCGCGAAGCCACTGCCGATGATCAGCGTGTCGACGTGTCGCGGAGTTCCACCCGGCTTCACGGCGGTATCTGTAACTGGAAGACTCATGTACCACACAGTAAGGGCTTGTTGAGTCGCAGTCAATAGCTTATTGACAAAAATTCAGTAAGCTGATGGTCATGGCGGTCACCAAGCGCACCCGGCTCAGTCCGGAGGAGAGGCGCGCTCAGCTCATCGACCTGGGCGCACGCATGCTGGCGGAGCGACCCCTCGAACAGGTCTCGGTCGAGGAGATCGCGGACCAGGCAGGCGTCTCCCGCGGACTGCTCTTCCACTACTTCGCGTCCAAGCGCGATTTCCATCTCGCCATCGTCCGCCACACCAACGTCGAGATGCTCGCCCACACCGAACCCGACCTCAGCCTGGAGCCGCTCGAGATCCTGAGGTCCGCGATCACCTCCTATGTCGACTACGTCTCGGAGAACCGGAACACCTACGTCTCGCTGCTCCGCGGCACCGCGAGCGGGGACCCCGAGATGCGCGAGGAGTTCGAGCGGACCAGGGCGATCATGGCAGAACGGATCACCCTGCAGCTGCCGAAGCTGGGCATCGAACCGGGCCCCCGGATCACCCTCGCGGTCCGCGGCTGGATCGCGTTCGTCGAGGAGGCCACGATCAGCTGGCTCAAGGACCCCGAGATCGCCCGGGAGGAACTGATCGACCTGATCGTCACCGCCCTGCCCGCGGTCGCGCTGAGCTCGGAGACGGCGGCGGCGTTGCTGGGCGCGTAGCGAGCGGGTATTCCCAGGAGATCTGGTCGCGCCTTCTCATACCTGGGTAGGGGACCCGATCTCACTCCGGAGCGGGACGCGCCGATCGGGTCCGCGTCCATACCGTCGGTGCATGGACACCCTCGGATCGCAGGTTCGCTCCCTGTTCGCCCGGCAGCGGCCCCTCATGGTGATGGTCGCCGCGATGATGTTGCTCGCGTTCGTCTGCGCCGTCGGCATGGTGGTCGACGACCGCACACTGCTCGGGGTGTCGGTCTGGGTGAAACCGTTCAAGTTCGCGATCGCCTTCGCCCTCTACGGCGCCACCCTGGCGTGGCTGCTGAACCTGCCGCACCGGGGAAGTCGTTGGACCCGGGTGCTGGCTCTCGTCTTCGCGGTGGCCGGCCTCACCGATGTCGCTTTCATCGCAGTCCAGGGAGCCCGCGGGACCTTCAGCCATTTCAACAATTCCGACGACATCGTGAACTCGGTGGGGCAGACCATCTTCGGGTTCGGCGTGCTGGGGCTGTTCGCCGCCAATCTCGTGATCGCCGTGATCCTGCTGCGTCAGCGGCTGGCCGATCGCCCGACCACCAGGGCCATCAAGGCCGGTCTGTGGCTCGCGCTGGCCGGGATGGCGATCGCGTACATGGTGGGCTTCCAGGGTGATCAGACGGCACGCGATGCGAACGGTCGCATGGTCGAGCTCGGCGCCCGCCATACCGTCGGCGCGACCGACGACCGACCCGGCATGCCGATCACGAACTGGAGCACCACAGGTGGGGACCTGCGCATCCCGCACTTCGTCGGGCTGCACGCACTGCAGGTCCTGCTGCTGGCCGCGGTCGTCCTGGCGGCGATCGCCCCGCGTGTCGCGTGGCTCCGGAAGGAGGGCGCGCGGGCCGCGGTGATGGGAGTGCTCGCCGGTGGCTACACGGGCCTGCTGGCGCTGCTGTCGTGGCAGGCGCTGCGGGGACAGCCGCTCACCCACCCCGACGCGCTCACCCTCGCCGCCGGCGGCGCCCTGCTCGCCGCCACGGTGCTCGGGGTCGCGGCCGTGCGCGCGTTTCAACCCGGGAGGGGTCCGGATCGCGCACGGGCGGCGCAGCCGCTACAGGTGCCGCAGGAACCGGTCGGGGCCGTCCAGGAATGAGCGCCAGTTCCGGACCAGGTCGAGCTCGTCCCACCGGGGGTACTCGATGCCGTCCTCGGTCAGTTCCCAGATCTCGGCGTCGGGACACGCAGCCAGCACGGGGGAGTGGGTCGCCATGATCACCTGGGAGCCCTCGGCCGCCAGGTCCTTGATCACCCCGAGCAGCGCCAGGCAGGACTGGAACGAGAGCGCGGCCTCCGGCTCGTCCAGGATCCACAGGCCGACGCCGATCGGCCGGTCGGCGACGTAGCGCAGGAACGACTGGCCGTGGGAGAGCTCGTTGAGCCCCTGGTCGGTGTCCCGGACGCGATCGGTGTCGGCCCGGTCGAAGAGCGAGTGCATGGACTCGGCCCGCAGAAAACAGCCGCCGTACGGCCTGGGCTGCGCCCCGATGCAGGTCAGGTGACGGGGCAGGTCGGTGTCCTCGGCGCTGCCGCCCGCTGACCACAGCCGGTCCTGGGCGCCGCGGAATCCGTTCTGCCAGGCGCCGGCGATGGCCTCGACCAGGGTCGACTTGCCGACGCCGTTCTCGCCAACGACGACTGTCACGGGGCTGGTGAAATCGAGTCCGTCCCTGCACAGTTCGCCGATCGAGGGCAGGCCGAGATACCACGAAGCCGGGTCGAATCCGCTCCTGCGAGTGAATTCGACCCGGCTCAGTGGCAAATCGGGTGCGGTCAAGCTATGCGATCGGCTTGAACGCCTCGTCGATGATCTCCTGCTGCTCGACGGCGTGCACCTTGCTCGAGCCCGAGGACGGGGCCGACATGGCGCGGCGAGAGATCCGCTTGATCCCGGTCAGCTTGTCGGGGATCAGCTCCGGCAGTGCCAGGCCGAACAGCGGCCAGGCACCCTGGTTCGCCGGTTCCTCCTGGACCCAACGGAACTCGGTCGCGTTCGGGTACCGGTCGAGGGTCTCGCGCAGGCGCCGGCTCGGCAGCGGGTACAGCTGCTCGATCCGCACGATCGCGATGTCCTCGCGGTTGTCCTTCTGCTTGCGGGCCAGCAGCTCCCAGTACAGCTTTCCGCTGACCAGCAGCACGCGCTTGACCTTCTCGCGCTCGCCGCCGCCGGTCTCGTACTCCGGCTCCTCGAACACCGAGCGGAACTTGCCGGTGGTGAAGTCCGCGAGATCGCTGACCGCGGCCTTGTTGCGCAGCATCGACTTCGGGGTGAAGACCACCAGCGGACGGCGGATGCCGTCGAGGTGGTGACGACGCAGCAGGTGGAAGTACGACGCCGGGGTGGACGGCACCGCCACGGTCATCGAGCCCTCCGCGCACAGCTGGAGGAAACGCTCGATGCGGCCGGACGTGTGGTCCGGGCCCTGGCCCTCGTGGCCGTGCGGCAGCAGCAGCACGACGTCGGAGAGCTGGCCCCACTTGGCCTCACCGGAGGAGATGAACTCGTCGATGATCGTCTGGGCGCCGTTGACGAAGTCGCCGAACTGCGCCTCCCACAGCACCAGCGCGTCGGGGTTGCCCACCGAGTAGCCGTACTCGAAACCCACGCCCGCGTACTCGGTCAATGCCGAGTCGTAGACCATGAACTTTCCGCCGTTGCCCGCGTTCGCCGCGATCGCCGAGATCGGGTTGTACTCGCCGCCGGTCTTGCGGTCGATGAGCACCGAATGGCGCTGGGTGAACGTGCCGCGGCGCGAGTCCTGACCGGTCAGGCGCACCAGCGCGCCCTGCTCGACCAGCGAACCGAACGCCAGCAGCTCCGCGTACGCCCAGTCGATCTTGCCGTCGCGCGACATCTCCTGGCGCTTCTCGATGACCGGCTTGACGCGCGGGTGCACCGTGAAGCCCTCGGGCACGTTGACGAAGGCGTCGCCGATCCGCTCGAGGACGGCCGGCTCGACGGCGGTGGTCAGGCGGGCGGGCGGGGTCTGGTCGAGCTCGACCGACTCCGACGGCTCCGGCTTGAACTTCTCCAGCTCGCGGACCTCGTTGAACACCCGCTCCAGCTGACCCTGGTAGTCACGCAGCGCGTCTTCCGCTTCCTTGAGCGAGATGTCGCCACGGCCGATCAGGGCCTCGGTGTAGCTCTTGCGGACGCTGCGCTTGGTGTCGATCAGGTCGTACATCGCCGGCTGCGTCATCGACGGGTCGTCGCCCTCGTTGTGGCCGCGACGGCGGTAGCAGATCATGTCGATGACGACGTCCTTGCCGAACTCCTCGCGGTAGTCCACGGCGAGCTGCGCGACCCAGACACAGGCCTCGGGGTCGTCGCCGTTCACGTGGAAGACCGGTGCGGCGATCATCTTCGCGACGTCGGTGCAGTACTCCGAGGAGCGCGAGTGCTCCGGGGCGGTGGTGAAGCCGACCTGGTTGTTGACGACGATGTGCACGGTGCCACCGGTGCGGTAGCCACGCAGCAGCGACAGGTTCAGCGTCTCCGCGACCACGCCCTGGCCTGCGAAGGCGGCGTCGCCGTGCAGCATCAGCGGCAGCACGGTGAAGCCTTCCTCGCCCTTGTCGAGGATGTCCTGCTTGGCGCGGACGAGGCCCTCGAGGACCGGGTCGACGGCCTCGAGGTGCGACGGGTTCGCGGTGAGCGAGACCTTGATGTCGTTGTCGCCGAACATCTGGATGTAGGTGCCCTCGGCGCCGAGGTGGTACTTCACGTCGCCGGAGCCGTGCGCGGCCGCCGGGTTCATGTTGCCCTCGAACTCGGTGAAGATCTTCGAGTACGGCTTGCCGACGATGTTGGCGAGCACGTTGAGGCGACCGCGGTGCGGCATGCCGATGACGACCTCGTCGAGCTCGTGCTCGGCGCTCTGGTCGATGACGGCGTCCATCATCGGGATGACCGACTCGGCGCCCTCGAGCGAGAACCGCTTCTGGCCGACGTACTTGGTCTGCAGGAAGGTCTCGAAGGCCTCGGCGGCGTTGAGCTTGCTCAGGATGTACTTCTGCTGAGCGACGGTCGGCTTGACGTGCTTGGCCTCGACGCGCTCCTGCAGCCACTGCTGCTGCTTGGGGTCGAGGATGTGCGTGTACTCGACGCCGATGTGCCGGCAGTACGCGTCGCGCAGGATCGACAGCACGTCGCGCAGCTTCATCCGCTGCTTGCCGTGGAAGCCGCCGACGTTGAACTGACGGTCGAGGTCCCACAGCGTCAGATCGTGGGTGGTGACGTCGAGGTCGGGGTGGCTGCGGAACTTGTCCTTGACGAACTGCAACGGATCGGTGTCCGCCATCAGGTGTCCGCGGTTGCGGTACGCCGCGATCAGCTCGAGGACACGGGTGCTCTTGTCGATGTCCGTCGCGGAGATGTCCTGACGCCACCGCACGGGCTCGTACGGGATGTGCAGCGCGTGGAACAGCTCGTCGTAGAAGTCGTCGCTGATCAGCAGGTTGTGGATGGTCCGCAGGAAGTCGCCGGACTCCGCGCCCTGAATGATGCGGTGATCGTAGGTCGAGGTCAGCGTCATCAGCTTGCCGACGCCCATCTCGGCGATCTTCTCGTTGCTGGCGCCCTGGAACTCGGCCGGGTACTCCATCGCACCCGCGCCGATGATGGCGCCCTGGCCCTGCATCAGGCGCGGCACGGAGTGCACGGTGCCGATGGTGCCGGGGTTGGTGAGCGAGATGGTGACGCCCGCGAAGTCCTCCGCGGTGAGCTTGCCGTCCCTGGCGCGGCGGACGATGTCCTCGTACGCGCCGTGGAACTGGGCGAAGTTCATCGCCTCGGTGCCCTTGATGGCGGCGACGACCAGCGAGCGGCTGCCGTCCTTGCCGGGCAGGTCGATGGCCAGACCGAGATTGGTGTGCGCGGGGGTGATCGCGTTCGGCTTGCCGTCCACCTCGGCGAAATGCCGGTTCATGTTCGGGAAGGCCTTGACGGCCTGGACGATGGCGTAGCCCAGCAGGTGGGTGAACGAGATCTTGCCGCCGCGGGTCCGCGCGAGGTGGTTGTTGATGACGACGCGGTTGTCGAACATCAGCTTCGCCGGGATGGCGCGCACGCTGGTGGCGGTCGGGATCGCGAGCGAGGCGGACATGTTGCGCGCGAGCGAGGCAGCGGCGCCACGCAGGACCTTGGACTCGTCGGTGCTGGCGGCGGGAGCGGGCTTGGCCGCGGGTGCCGGGGCTGCCGGCGCGGGCTTGGCCGCGGGTGCCGGGGCTGCGGGCGCGGCCGGCGCTGCCGGTGCGGGGGCAGGCGCCGGGGCTGCCGGTGCGGGGGCAGGCGGTGCGGCGGCGGCCGGGGCAGGCGGCGTGCCGTTCGTCGCTGCGGGTGCGGCGGTGCCGTTCGTCGGAGCGGGCGCCGCGGGAACAGCGGGGCTGCTCACGCCGTTGCCGGCTCCGGATGCATCTGGCGTGTAATCGGTGAGGAATTCGTGCCAACTCGCGTCGACTGATGCCGGGTCCTTTTGGAACCTCTGGTACATCTCGTCGACCAGCCACTGGTTCTGTCCGAATTGTGACGTAGAACTGCTGCTCACGGCAGGTGTTCGCCTCGTTTCTCTCTTGGTCCCAGATCAGCGCGGATAGACCTGAGGCTAGACCCCATCTGTGACGAGCGCGCACCGGGCGCCCGCCGAGTGAAGTACATCACTTCAGGCCGCCGGGTTCACTACTATCGATGACGGTTAGTCCCCGCGAATTATTCCCTTCCTGGCTCTGCGCTGCATCCCAGAGTCGCTCATAGTGACCACCGGCACGCCGCAAATCGCCGTGCCGTCCGCTTTCCACGATCCGCCCGTCGTCGATCACGACCACGAGGTCGGCCTGGGCGGCGGTCGCGAGGCGGTGCGCCACGATCACCGCGGTCCGGCGGCGGGTGAGCAGCCGGCCCGCCTCCAGCACGGTCCGCTCGGTCGCCGGATCGAGCGTCGCGGTGGCCTCGTCGAGCAGCAGGAGGTCGGGGTCGACCAGCTCGGCGCGGGCCAAGGCGATCAGTTGTCGCTGTCCGGCCGACAGCCCCTGGCCCCGTTCCCCGATCGGCTGGAACATCCCGCCACGGAATCCGGCGATGGTCTGCAGCGCACCGACCGCGCGGGCCGCGGCCACGATCTCGTCACGGCTGGCGTCGGGCTTGCCGTAGGCGATGTTGCTCGCCACGTCCCCCGAGAAGAGGTGCGCCTCCTGTGGGACCACACCGAGGCGGCCACGATATCGGTGCAGGGGGTAGGCCCGCAGGTCGACGTCGTCGACGCGAACGGAACCGTCGCTCGGGTCGTAGAACCGGGCGAGCAGCTTGACCACCGTCGACTTGCCCGCGCCGGTCTTGCCGACGAGCGCGACGGTGGCGCCGGACTCGATCTGCAGGTCCACCCCGCTCAACGCCTCCCGTTCGGCGCCGCTGTAGCGGAAGCTGACGGCGCCGAAGGAGACGTCGCCGCGCAGGTGGCCCTCGATGGGAACGGTGTCGGTCTGGTTCGCGGTCTCGATCGAACTCGAGGTGCGCAGCAGGTCGCCGATGCGGCTGAGGCCGACGCTGGCCTGCTGGTAACCGTCGAACACCTGCGAGAGCTGCTGGATGGGACCGAACAGCAGCCCCAGGTAGAGGACGAACGCGACGAGCGTCCCCGCGGTGGCGTCGCCGCTCGCGACCTCGCGCGACCCGACAAGGACAACCGCGGCGAGTGCCAGGTCGGAGAGCAGCGTGATGAACGGGAAGAAGATCGAGATCGCGAGCTGCGAGCGCATCCGGCTGCTGCGGTAGCTGTCCGCCCGCGCCGCGAAGCGTTCCGCCGCGAAGTCCTCACGGCGATAGGCCTGCGCGGCGCGCAGGCCTGCGATGTTCTCCTGGAAGTCGGCGTTCACGAGGGAGATGCGTTCGCGGGAGACCGAGTACGCGACCGAGGACACCCGCCGGAAGATCAGCGTGGCGACGATCAGCGGCGGCACCACGGCGAGGGCGACGAGCGCGAGGACGACATCGGTGAGCAGCAGCGCCACCGAGATGCCGACGACGGTGAGCACGCTGACCACCGCGGTGGACAGGCCGGTCTGGAGGAACGACGACAGCGCGTCGACGTCGGTGGTCATCCGCGTCATGATCCGGCCGGACAGCTCGCGCTCGTAATAGTCGAGCCCGAGCCGCTGCAGGTGCGCGTAGCTGCGTACCCGCAGGCCGTAGAGGACCTTTTCGCCCGCGCGGGCGGTGATCACCGTCATCAGCGCGACCACCACCCAGTTGGCGGCCACCAGCGCGACCCCGGCGAGGGTGGCCCACCACAGCGCCGACGGCTGGTCGGGGACCACGCCGTGATCGATGGCGAACTTCACGATCGACGGGAACAGCACACCGGCGAGCGAATCGAGCGCGAGGCAGACGACCACCGCGGCGAGGATCCAGCGGACCGGCCGCAGCAGCGAGGACAGCCGGAAGTCGGGATCGGGCCTGCGGAGTCCGGCGTCGTCCATCCGGGGGTCCTCGACCGCGGGCGGCAGCGCCTCGACCGCGGCCCGCAGCTCGGGGGTCGCCGCGACGTCGCCGAGCGCGCCCGCCATCGGCCCTCCGCCACCGCCACCTCCGCCGCGGCCGGGGGCGCCGCCGTGCCCGTGCCCCGCCGACGCGGCCGGGTTGTCGGAGACGATCGCGTCGAACTCGGTGGACGGCACGGTCTCGGGCCACAGTTGGGCGTCGGTGGGTTCGGGCCCCGTCGGCACCGGCGTCGGGTCCGAGTGCGCGCCTTCCGGGTCCGGGTCGGCGAGCAGCGCCCGGAACAACGGACAGCGTTCGTCGAGCTCGGTGATCGTCCCGCTGTCGATGATCCGGCCCTCGTCGAGGACGGCGACCCGATCCGCCAGGGTCAGCGTCGAGCGCCGGTGCGCCAGGATCAGTGTGGTCCGATCGCGTTGGGAGCGCAGGGTGTCGAAGATCGCGGCCTCGGTGGCCGCGTCGACGGCGGAGGTGGCGTCGTCGAGGATGAGCAGCCGGGGATCGACCAGCAGCGCGCGCGCCAGTGCGACCCGCTGGCGCTGGCCGCCGGAGAGGGTGAGCCCGCGCTCGCCGACGACGGTGTCGTAGCCGTCGGGCAGCGACTCGATGAACTCGTCGGCCTGCGCCATCTTCGCGGCGATCGCGATCTCCTCGGCGCTGGCGTCGGAGCGGCCGAGCGCGATGTTCGCGGAGATGGTGTCGGAGAACAGGAACGGCTCGTCGAAGACCAGCCCCACGGCCTCGCGCAGCTGATCGGCCCGCAGCTCCGACACATCGATGGCCCGCCCGTCCGAGGTGAGTCCCACGCTGCCCTCGATGGGCGCATAGAAGCGGGGGAGCAGCAGCGACAGTGCGGTCTTCCCGGAACCGGCCCGGCCAACGACGGCCACCGTCTCGCCGGGGGCGATGTCGAGGTCCAGGTCCCGCAGCACCTCGCGGCCGGACTCGAAGCCGAAGGTGACCCCGCGCAGCCGGACCCCGATCGGCCCGGCGGGCAACGGGATCGGGTGCGTCGGGTCCGCGACCGACGGCTGGGTGTCGATCACCTCGTAGACGCGTTCGACCGCCGCCCGCGACAGCTGGGCCATGATCACCACCGACGACAGCAGGCGGCTGATGTTCGACATGGTCGCCACGTAGGTCGCGAACGCCAGGAAGGTGCCCACCGAGATCGAGCCCTGTAGCGCCAATGCGCCACCGAGGGCGATCACCCCGACCAGCCCGAGCTGCGGCAGCGCGGCCATCGTCGGGGTGAAGCGCGAGTTGATCCGGGCGGCCCGCATCCGTTCGGCGTAGAGGTCGCGGCCGAGGCCCTCGAGGCGCTGTACCGCCCTGGCCTCCTGACCGAACCCCTTCACCACGCGGACCCCGGTGACGGTCTCCTCGACGTGCTGCGCGAGGTCGGCGGCGCGTTGCTGGGCGGACCAGGTTGCCGCGTACAGCTTGGGCCGGATCAGCCAGACCACGAGCGAGACCGCAGGCACCACCAGCAGCGCGACGACGGTGAGCAGGGGGGAGAGGTAGGCCATCACCACGACCGCGAGCAGGAACTGGATCAGCGCGCCCGCGGACAGCGGGACCATGGCGAGCAGGCCCTGCACCAGTTGCAGATCGGTGATCGAGCGGGACACCACCTGCCCGGTGCGGATCTGGTCCTGGCCGGCGCCGTCGAGGCGTTGCAGGGAGCCGAGCAGACCGAGGCGGAGGTCGTGCTGCACGTCGATGGAGAGCCGGCCTGCGAGCATCCGGCGGCCGAACTGGCAGCCGAACCGGACCACGGCCAGCGCCGCGATGGTCGCGGCCACGGTCGCGATCATCTCGGTTGCGCCGCTGGTGGCGTCGTCGATCGCGATCCGGGTCAGGAGCGGGAACGAGATGTCGATGATCGCGGCGATCACCGTGACCGCGAGCGCGCCGAGCACGACGGTCCGGTGGGCCCAGCATTCGGCCGTCAGCCGACGTATCCAGCCGCGTTTGCTCTCCGAGGTCACCATCGAAATCCACGGTAGCCCCGGGGTCCGACGCGGACGCCGGAGGCCTAGGTGATGTCGCGGGCTCGCGTCAGCCACCAGCCGAGGCCGGCGGACAGCGCGGCCCATGCCAGCAGCACGATCGGCGCGAGCGGCCACGGTGCGGTGTCGGAGAGCCCGTCGGTGGCCGCGCCCAGCACGGTGGACAGGGTGAGCGCGCCGGGCAACCACTGCACGACCGATCCCGCACCGAACCCGGCGAGGATCGCGCCGACGATCATCTCGCCGACCGGATACCAGGCCAGCAGCGCGATCGCCGCGCCGATCGAGGAGGCGAACGCCAGTCCCAGCCCGGCCCCGATCAGCGACCAGGCGATGGACGTCAGCACCCCGGCGGCGAACAGTTCCGCCAGCGAGCCGTCGAATTCCATGGCGCCGCCGAACGTCGTCAGGCAGATCGCCGCGAGCGCCATGGCCGCGATCGCGTACAGCGCGCCGAAGGCCGCCGTCACGATCAGTTTCGCGGCGAGCACCCGGTCCCGGTCCGAGGACGTGAGGAAGGTGGGAGTCAGTGTGCTGTATCGGAATTCGGTGCCCGCGTTCACCGCGCCGAACAGGCCGGCGAACAGGGCCACCCAGCCGATGGTGATGAAGAGCCCGACGTTCGCCGCGCTGGTGGTGAGTTCGGCGTCCATGGTGGTGAGCGTGTCGTCGACCGCCGCGAAGATCGCTCCGGCGAACAATGCGACCGCCAGCGGTGCGATCGCCAGGGCCCACCAGAAGCGCAGGGTGGTGACCTTGCGGAGTTCGGCGGTGAGCAGCGCGGTCATCGGGGACCTCCGTAGTGGTGGCCCGGCTGGTAGTCGGCCGCGTACCGGCCGGAGGTCATCGACAGGAACACCTGCTCGAGGTCGACCGGCTCGGCGGTGGCGCCGAAGATGCGCACGCCGGCGGGCTGTGCGATGGCGGCGATCGTGTCGAGTTCGGCGCCGGTGACGGCCAGCCGGCCGTCGGGCAGCACCTGGGCGTCGGTGATCCCGTTGGCGGCAAGGGCGATCGCCAGGGTGGCGGGATCGGAGCCCGCGATCAGGATGCGGCCCTGGCGAGAACGCCGCAGGTCATCGATGCCGCCCTGGTAGACCAGGCGGCCCTCGCTCACGATGACCAGGCGGTCGACGGTCTGCTCCACCTCGCGCAGGATGTGGCTGGAGACCAGGACCGTGCGGCCGGACCGGGCGAATGCCTTGAGGAACTCGCGCAGCCAGGCGATGCCCTCGGGGTCGAGGCCGTTCGCGGGTTCGTCGAGGACCAGCATCTGGGGGTCGCCGAGCAGGGCGGTGGCCAGCGCGAGCCGCTGCCGCATGCCGAGCGAGAAGGTGCCTGCCTTCTGGTGTGCGGCCTGTTCGAGCCCGACCAGCGCCAGGACCTGCCGGGCGCGCGAATCGGGGAGCCCGGTCGCGGCCGTGTAGACGAGGAGATGGCCGAGCGCGGTGCGGTTCGGGTGCAGGCTCAGCGAATCGAGAACCGCGCCGACCACGCGCGCGGGTTGCGTGAGCGCCGCGAACGGCACACCGGCGATGGTGGCGGTGCCCGCGGTCGGCCGCACAAGGCCCAGCAGCATGCGCAGGGTGGTGGTCTTGCCTGCGCCGTTCGGGCCGAGGAACCCGGTGATCGATCCCTGCGGCACGGTGAAGCTCAGATCCGACACGGCGTCAACGGTTTTGAACTGCTTGGACAGTCCGATCGCCTCGAGTGCCGCCGGGTGTTCCCCTGCGCTCATGCCGTGCCCTCCCTCCGTGATGGGCGCCAGCCTATCCGCGGAGGGAGGGGCGGGTAGATCTCCCGCGTGGTTTCAGTTCTGTAGGCCGAGCGCGGCGGCAAGCGCGGAGAGGGCGGGCAGCTGGTCGCCGTCGACGGGGAGCACCTGAATGGCGACATGGTTCGCGCCCGCGTCGAGGTGTTCGCTGAGGCGGGCGGCGATTGCGGAGGCATCGCCGTGAGCGACGAGGGCGTCGATCACCCGGTCGCTGCCGCCGTCGGAGAGTTCGGCCTCGGTGAATCCGAGCCGGGTGAGGTTCGCGATGTAGTTCTGCAGGTGCAGGTATGGGCTTTCCACGACGGGACGGCCGATCGCCCTTGCGGCCGCGGCGTCGGTGTCGAGCACGATCTTGTGCTCGGGTGCGAGAAGTGGTTCGGGGCCGAGCAACTCGCGCGCCTCGCGGGTGTGCTCGGGGGTGGTCAGGTAGGGGTGCGCGCCCGCGGTGCGGTCCGCCGCGAGCCTGAGCACGCGCGGCCCGAGAGCCGCGAGGACACGGCGCCCGGCGGGGACTCCGGCTGCGTCGAGTTCGTCGAGGTAGGAGACCAGCGCCTGGTAGGGCTTCGCGTAGACCTGTCCGGAGTGCTCGGGATGACCGGCGCCGATGCCGAGCAGGAACCTGCCCGGGTGGCGCGCCTCCAGCCGGTGGAACGACGCGGCGACCTCGGCGGCGGGGGAGACCCAGATGTTGGTGATCCCGGTGGCGACGGTGAGACCGGTGGTCGCGTCGAGCAGGGACTCGGCGGTCTTCAGGTCCGCGGGCGGGGAGCCACCGAGCCAGATGGTGCCGTAACCCAGTCGTTCCAGCGCCTGACCGAACTCGGGAGTCGCGAAGTATGCGGGCTGCCACACACCGATTCGTCCGAGGTCGGGGGTTTCTTCGATGACGCTCATGGGCTCTCCGTCCGATTGGCTTGCCATAGGTGTGCTTTGCGCAACCCCGCGTCGCGGGAGTTCATTCCGGCAGCTGATTCGGCGATTCTCGGAGGGTCGTAGCCTGCTGGTCATGGTGGTTACCGGCGGCAAGGATCGGCTGCTCGTGTTGCGCGCGAGCCTCACGCTGGCCGTCGCCATGGGCCTGGGGCGGTTCGCGTTCACGCCGATCCTGCCGTTGATGGTGGGTCAGACGGGGCTGACCGCTGAGTCCGCGGCCACGCTGGCGACGGCGAACTACCTCGGCTACCTGGTGGGTGCGGTGGCGGCGATCTTCGCGCACTGGATTCCCAGGAGCAGGGCGGCGCTGCGGGTCTCGCTTGTCCTGCTGATCGCGACGCTGGCGCTGATGCCGGCGGCCGAGTCGATGTCGTTGTGGCTGACGCTGCGGTTCCTGGCCGGTGTCGCCAGCGCGGTGCTGTTCGTGTTCACCGCGCGGGTGGCGCACCAGCAGGTCACGGGCGGCGGGGACGGTGTCGGCTGGGTATTCGGTGGCATCGGGGCCGGAATCGCGTTGTCCGGCTGCGCGCTTCTCGCGTTGGGGTCCGGCGGATCGTGGCGGGTGAGTTGGTTGGTGGTGGCCGCGTTGGCGGCGGTACTGGCCTTGTTCGCGTGGTCGCTGCCGGGCGGTGACCACGCGACCGCGACCTCGGCGGGTAGACAATCGCCGGTGTCGCGCCGGGACCGAAGGCGATTCGCCTGGCTGATGGCGGCCTACTTCTGCGAGGGCATCGGCTACATCGTGTCGGCCACGTTCATCGTCGCCGCGGTTGCCTCCATCGGAACGGCGACCTGGCTGGGAAGCGCGGTGTGGATCGCGGTCGGGCTGGCCGGGCTTCCGTCGTGTGTGCTGTGGATCAGGCTGTCACGCAGGCACTCCCGGGTGGCGATGCTCGCGGTGGCGTTCGCCGTCCAGATCGTCGGGGTGGGGGCCTCGGCTCTTTTCGATGCGACGGCGGTGCAATTGCTGGCGGCGCTGGCCTTCGGCGGCACCTTCATGGGAATCGTGATGCTGACGCTCGCGGAGGGCACTGAGCTGGTGGGTCCGCGCGCCCCCGCGATCGGCACCGCGCTGTACGGGCTCGGCCAGGTGCTCGGACCGCTGATGGTGGCACCGTTGCTCGACACCGGTTACTCGCGGTCGCTCGCCGTGGCGGCGGGAGTCCTGGTACTCGGGTTGGCGTTCCTGGTGCCGCTGCTCCGTTCTGCTCGGGCGGAGGTGCCGGAGTCGGAGCAGGTGGTCGCGCGCTAGTTGAGTCCTGCGTAGGAATGCAGGCCAGAGACCACGAAGTTGATGGCGAACATGTTGAACAGTGTGGTGGCGAGGGCTGCGACGTTGATCCACGACGCGCGAAGGGTCCCCCACCCGCTCGTGGCTCGTGCGTGTAGGTAGGCGGCGTAGAGGACCCACGCGATGAAGGAAACGGTCTCCTTTGGATCCCAGCCCCAGAAGCGTCCCCATGCGGCTTCGGCCCAGATCGCGCCGCAGATGACTCCGATGGTGTAAAGCGGGAAGCCGACGATGGTCGTGCGGTACGCGACTCGATCGAGCAGTTCTGCGGACGGAAGTCGGTTGGCGATCCAGGCTTTCGGGCCGCGGCCGTTGGCCCGTCCGTGGACGGCGACGATGTGGAGCAAGCTGGCTGTGCTGGCGAACGTGAGGATCCCGCAGGCGGACACGATGATGGTGACGTGGATGGCGATCCAGTAGGAGCGCAGCGCCGGCACGAGGGGAGCGGCGTCGTTGTACATCGCCGCTGCTGCGACGAACAGGAGTACGACCACTGGTGCGAGTACGAAGACCGTCAGGTTGCGGATCGGGTACTTCCGGACTGCGACCAGCCAACACACGACAGTCGCTGCGCACAAGAACAGTGCGTACTCGTAGAGGTTGCCGAGCGGCCAGCGGTCGGTCGCCAGACCCCGCAGAACGATCGCGGCCACGTTCAGTGTCAGTGCAACGAGCGTGAGGGCGATGGCGGCACGTCCAGCTCTCTCACTTGGCGTGCGCGTGCTGTCCGCGGTCGAGATTCGCCCAGGCATATGCGGGGCTGATGCGCCGACAGTGGCCACGGCCCGCACCTGGGCGTCCGCTGCGGTGCGGCGCCGAACGGATGTGCCTGCAAAATCGAATGCCGAAAGACCCAGAGCAAGAACGTAGATCGCGAACGCGGAGGCGAACGCGAAGTCGCTGTACTGCGCCAGTGTGGTGTTGACCGGCATGAGGCCCCCTCGCAACTCATCGGCTACTACGGTGGATAGTAGACGACTGGGTGCTGGGTTGGACTTCGTGCAATTCCTGATTCATGTCGGACCCTCGGCGTAGCATCGAATGTATGTTCGAGAACGGTGGCGTCGGCGGGGTGAGGTCCGGTGTCGAGGCGGAGGTCGCCTCGTTGCTGGCCGACGTCGCTGCTCTCGACGAGGTTGCCTGGTCGTGTCGGGCGGAGAATCGGTTGGCGGCGCGGAAGGTGTTGGCGGCGGGCCGGTTCTGGGAGTCGTG
>NZ_SUMD01000007.1 GCF_005049235.1 Rhodococcus oryzae
GGCGAGGCGGGTCCGTGGAACGGTGCCACCAACGACAAGGGCACCAACAACTCGTCCACGCACGGGGTCTCGCGGATCAGCACCGGCTACATCGTGGGCTGCCAGGTCGACATCACCGGTCTCGGTGGCTCGATCGGGATGGGCGTGAGCATGGACGGCCCGTCGATCTCGGGTTCGTTGACGGTCCCGGTCTCCGCCGGTCAGGTCAAGTTCGTCGGTGTCGCGGGTAAGGACATCAAGAAGAACGGCAAGTACGCCGTGCAGTACCAGGACACCCAGATCGAGATCCAGAACTGCGGCGGCTACGCGCAGGCCCGCTCGTACACGGTCGTCGAGATCGTCGGCAACGACTACTCCAAGACCACCCTGTACGGCCAGCCCTTCAGCATCGGCTGACACGCGCGCCTTCCGCTCTTCCTTTCGTCCATCCCTTTGCTCGCGGTGACGCGAGCTGACCGACCCTGAACAGGGGAAACATGAACGTCTCCAGCACCGGCCTGCGTCGCGGGCTCAAGACCGCCGCGCTCGGCAGCGCCGCCGCCATCGCCCTCGGCTTCTTCTCCGCGGGCGCGGCGAACGCCGACACCTTCGTGCCGCTGCCCGGCGGCACCATCACCAAGACCCTCGCCGACGGCACCGTCGTCACCGTCACCATGTCCGGTGAGTCCGCGAACATCTCCGGATCCATGGGCGCGACCCCGCTGCACCGCAACGTGTGGGTCTCCGGCTCGGCGAAGGTCGAGATCTCCGGTGGCTCCGGCGCCGAGGGCGGCGACATCGAGCCCGGCTACATCGTGGCCTGCCAGCTCACCCTCGGCGGCGAGACCGGCCACAACGCCGGCGGCGGCACCACCTGGGCCAACGAGGACGGCGACGCAGCGATGACCGCCGACAGCGCAGGCAACATCTCCATCGGACCCGGCGAGGCCGCGAGCTTCGCGGTCCTCGACCTCGAGTCCGCCGACGACTTCGGTGGCGAGTCGCACTCCGGCGAGCACTCCTTCGAGGGCGCAACCGGCAGCGTCACCTGGGCCGACTCCACCATGGGCGTCGAGGGCTGCGCCGGCTACGCGCAGGCCCGCTCCTACGTCAACGTCACCGTCGACACCGAGAACGTCAAGGGCACCGTCACCCTCTGGGGCCAGCCCTTCAGCATCGGCTGACCACCGACTCCGAGGCGGGCGAGGCCGCGGCGGCACCGGACTCCGGGCGGCCGCCGCCGAGCCCGCCGCTGTCGTCGGCATGGACCTGGGCGTTGAAATGCGCGCCGATCATTCCCCGCTCCGCGTGCTGGGCCGCGCGCAGGGAGGGCGAACGGCGGGCATAGCGGTCCAGTACCGCTCGCAGTTCGGGCTGCTCGGCGGTCAGCTCGGTCCAGGCGGTGTTCGGCGGGGCGCCGTCCTCGATCGCCTGATCGAGTTTCGCCGCGAGGTGGGTGGTCCATCGATGCTCGAGCGCGAGCAGGACACCGTCTGGTCCGCCGAACAGCTTCTGTATGTCGGGCAGGTCGACGAACAGTCCGGGATCGCCCGGGTCGACCCGAGCCCGTTCCAAGACCAGCTGAAGCACGGCACCGCGTGCGTGAAAGTCATTCCAGGACACTGAACTCACCTCCGTATCTGTCGGTACCGCTGACGCTACGGAGTCCTCGGGCCCGGTTCGACATGCCAGGGTCGTGACTTCGTCTCCTACCGTGGGTGGAGATCGTGACCGCTCGTGGCACGATGCCGACGGCCGGATCAGACCTTAGGCTGGCGGGGTGAAGGTGGTATCGGAGTACGTACACCGCCGCATAGCGGTGCTGCCCTATGACTACCCGCCCGCGATCCCGATCGCGAGCGATGTCTGCCTGATTGCCGCCGCCGCCGTCGCGGTCGCGCAGCGCGGAGCCCTCATCCCTCCCGGATGGGCGCTGCTCGGCGGGCTGATCGCGATGAGTGCCTGCCTGTGGCTGACGCTCGGCCTGCCGCTGCCCCACCCCCGGCTGGTGCCCGTCACCCTGATCGCCACCACCTTCGTCGGAACGGCACTGCTGCTGCTGGATCCGGTGCCCAACGACATCGCGCCGTTCATTCTCATCGTGGGAGTCGCCCAGGTCGCGGCGACCACCGGACCGAGGGTCAGCGTCACGGTCGCCGTCGCGGCGGTCGCGATGATCGTGGCCGCGGCCACGCTCGGCGATCTCGAGGGGATCCCGCCCTACGTCACCGGTGTTGTGCTCGGGTGGATGGTGGGTTTCGTACTCCAGACGCAGCTGCGGCTGCTGCAACGCGAGCGCGAAGCCGTGGCCCGCCGCGCCGAGCAGGCCGCGAGCGACGAACGGCGGCGCATCGCCCGCGAGGTTCACGACGTCATCGCGCATTCGTTGAGCATCACGCTGCTGCACCTGACCGGTGCCCGCCGAGCGCTCCAGGAGGATCGTGATGTCGACGAGGCGATCGAGGCCCTCACCGACGCGGAGCGCCTGGGCCGGCAGGCGATGGCCGACATCAGGCAGACCGTCGGACTGCTCGACGCCGGTCCGGCCAGGGTCGCGCCCGAGCCGGACATCGCCGACATCCCGGAACTGGTCGCAGACTTCGTCCGCGCGGGCGTGCACGTGAAGTACGACCTGACCGGCAGCCCGGAAGCCGTGTCCGCGGCCACCGGCCTCGGCCTGTATCGGATCACCCAGGAATCGCTGGCCAACGTCGTCAAGCACGCGCCGGGCGAGCACGCGAAGGTCCGGCTCCGCGTGGCGGACGATGCGGTGGTCGTGTCGATCGTCAACGGCACCCACCGCGTGCCGCGATCCGAGCCCGGCGCCGGCTCCGGTCTGAGGGGGATGCGACAGCGCGCCGAACTCCTGGGAGGCTCGCTTGTCGCGGGCCCGGACGCGAACGGGTGGTCGGTGCGCGCCGAGTTCCCGCTCGGGACCGAGTTCCGCAACTGCATGCTCTCGCGCGGGATCCCCGGGCTCTCGTGACCGCGACGGACGTCAAGGTGCTCCTTGTCGACGACCAGGAGTTGGTGCGCTCGGGACTGCGACGGATCCTGCGGCGCAAAGACGGCTTCATCATCGCGGGCGAGTGCGCCGACGGCGCCGAGGTACCCGCCGCGGTGGCGCTCCACTCCCCCGACGTCGTGGTGATGGATCTGCGGATGAAGCGGGTCGACGGCATCGAGGCGACGAGGCAGCTGCAATCGACCGATCGACCGCCGCCCGTGCTGGTGCTGACCACCTTCGACGACGATCATCTGCTCTCCGGCGCGTTGCGCGCGGGTGCCGCCGGCTTCATCCTCAAGGATTCGCCAGCAGAGGAACTCATTCGCGCCATTCGGACCATCGCCGAGGGCGGTGCCTGCCTCGACCCGGCGGTCACCGAGCGGGTCCTCGCCACCTACCGCACGTCCGCGCCGGTTCCCGACAACGGCACCTCGACCCTCGACGATCTGACCGCACGCGAACTCGACGTGCTGACGTTGATAGGGCGCGGACACACCAACACGGAGATCGGTCGGGAGCTAGGGATTTCCGGGGTGACCGTGAAGAGTCACGTCGGTCACATCTTCCTCAAGCTCGGGCTTCGGGACCGGGCCGCGGCGATCGTGTACGCCTTCGACAACGGCGTCGTGAGCCCCGGGAGCCGGTGACCCTGCGAACCAACGAAAAAACTCCGACCTCGAGTTGAACTCGAAGCCGGAGTTTCTGTAACCACTCATGGTGGCCAGGGCCGGGATCGAACCGGCGACCTTCCGCTTTTCAGGCGGACGCTCGTACCAACTGAGCTACCTGGCCGGGCGGCACCCGAACCGAATGCCTATCGCGCTGTGCCTGACTAACGGCACTTTGCGACCCTGACGGGACTCGAACCCGCGACCTCCGCCGTGACAGGGCGGCGCGCTAACCAACTGCGCCACAGGGCCTTGCAGAGTGTTGGTGTCAACAACACTCGATCTTACCGGTCGAACTGTACCCCCTACGGGATTCGAACCCGCGCTACCGCCTTGAAAGGGCGGCGTCCTAGGCCGCTAAACGAAGGGGGCCCCGCCGGATCTCTCCGGCAATTCCCTCAACGGCTTTCCGTTGGGAGCTGGGATAGCTTAAGACACTGATTCGGGAAAACTCAAATCGAATGGTCAGAGCCGGTTTCTGGCCCATTTTCGGGGGTTTCGACACCCGTGTCGGCGCGCAGGTCCAGCCAACCGGTGCGACGCCAGCCCTCGAGCCACTCCCGCGACGCCATTGCCTCCAGCACGACCGCGAGCGCCTCCTCGAACCGTTCAGGCAGCGGCGTGCTGTCGGCGGTGAGGTCGAGCATGTAGCGCTGGCCGGCCAGCGCCGCGCCCAGGACGCGGGTGAACGTGCCGGGGTCGGCCCCCGGCCGGAGATGACCCTCGGCCTGTGCGCGCAGCACGAGTTCGTGCGCCGTCTGCCCCCACACCTGGGAACCACCGGACCGCACCTCGGCGTAGAACTCGGGCTCGACGATCAGCCGGAACTCCGCCTGGACGATGACGTCGTTGGCGAACCGCTCCGCCAGCTCCACGATGATCGAGTGCAGCACCTGGAACGGGTCGGCGTCGACAGCCTTCCAACGATCGTTGGTCTGCGTGTAGTGATCGAGCGCCGAGGCGAGGACCGCCCGGGCCAGCTCTTCCTTCGATTCGAAGTGGAAGTACATCGCGCCCTTGGTGGCGTGCGATCCCTCCAGGATCGTGTTCACCGACGCGGCGGCGTAGCCCCGGCGGGCGAACTCCACCGCAGCGGCTTCGACGATCGCCGCGCGCGTCCTACGTGCGCGTTCCTGTTGACGTGCCATGTGAGCCAGTCGCCTCCGAAAACCGTGCAGCTCTATCCCGTGCCCCGACAGGCCACCAGACGACCTCGTTGTCACCTTAGCCCTAATTTGGACTCTTTCGGGGGAACCTCATGCGGATTCCACCTACCTGCGGGTAAGGTATCCAGACCGCAGAACACACCGAGTGGTACGATTCAGCCGGCTCGGGTGCGGCGCAGGGGGTGCGCACCCGAGCCGTTTGCGTTCTCGACACGGTGCGACGGCGCCCCCGTTCACAGCCAATCTCGGCGCTTGAAACTCAGCCACAATCCGAAGGCGAGCCCGACCAACAAGACCGTGCTCAGCCAGAACCCCTCCGTCTGACCGAAACCGGGAAACGGGATGTTCTGACCGAAGTAGCCCGTCACCCCGGTGGGAATGGCGATGATCGCGGCCCATGCGGTGAGCTTCTTCATGATCTCGTTCAGCGAATTGCCTTGCATCGCAAGGTGGGTCGCGAGAATCGACTCGATGGTGTCGCGCAGCCCGTCGATTCGTTCGGTGGCGCGCAGGGCATGGTCGTAGATGTCCTGGTAGTAGGGCGTCATCTCGGCGTCGAGCACGTGCGCGCCCTGCCGAAGCAGCGCGCTGAAAGCCTCGTTCATCGGGAGCACCGACCGGGACAACTGCACCACCGCCTTGCGGAGTGTGAAGCTCTGCAACTGGACCGCGTTCCTCGACCGCCCCGCGCTCTGCGCGCCGTCCGAGATCAGCAACTCGTCCTCGAGCCCCTGGATCTCCTCGTCCAGTGCATCGAGTGCGGCGAAATACCCGTCCACGATCTCGTCGAGGACCGTGTGCAGCAGGAAGCCGACACCGAAGCCCGCGAGATCGGGGTTGTCGTCCCAGTCCTCGAGGATCGGATCGATCGCGAAACGGTCATCAGACCGGATGGTGATCAGCGCACGGTCGAGGATGAAGATCGAGATGTCGGTGGAGCTGAGCCGAACGCCCTTCGCGTCGAAACGCACAGCGCGGGTATGCAACATGCTGTGATCGCGGAACCTGACCAGCCGGGGCCGCTGATGTCCGGTGATCGCCCCCTCGATGGCCAACGGATGCAATGCCACCGCGCCGCCGATCAGCGCGGACAGCGCGACGATGTCGCCGACCGACGGTGCGAGCAGGTCGACCCAGATGAGCGCGTCCTCGTCCGACCGGTACGACGCAATCTCGTCGAGCGGAAGATCCGAACCGGCCAGCACCGCCTTCCGGTAGAGCCGGTTTCGGACTTCGCACGACACCTGAACCGTGTCGATTCGCGGCTTCTCCATCAGCCCTCCCATGGCCTCCCCGCCATCATCGCGCACCCGGCCACCATCGAGCGCCGACGCGGCCGCGATCGGCGCGGTCACCGTTGCCGGGGTCCTGTCCTCGCCGACGCGGCGAAGCCACTAGACTCCTGCACCGCGCCCCTATAGCTCAGTTGGTAGAGCTACGGACTTTTAATCCGCAGGTCGTAGGTTCGAGCCCTACTGGGGGCACCATCGGTCCCGCCAGGCGATCGCCCGGCGGGACCGTTTCGTCTCCGGCCCCGCCGAGCCACGGCCACCTCTGTCGACACGCCCAGGCCGCGTCAATGGCCTTCCGAGCCGGATTGGAGCATGCTCTCCCAATGGAACACATGGTCGACCCCCCGGTCCCGCTCTTCAGCCATCCCGACAACACCAGCCTCACCGCCTCGGCCTCGACGCCGAGTTCTGCGCCCGCGCCGCAGCCCCTGTTCAGCAGCCCGTCGAGCGGGAATGCCGTCGTGGACTGAGTTCCTCCCGAATCCGATTCGTGGCTCGACACCCACCCACCGCGGGTCCAGAATGAGGACACCGGAAGCGAGTGACGTCACGCTCCGATCCCCGGAGCCGGTGAGCGTGGCGGCGCACCATCAGGGAGGCTGCCATGAGCGATTCCGAACACGTCCGCGAGGTACGCCGCGACATGGTCGTCGTCGCGACCGGAATCGCCCTCGTGCTGCTGAGCATGTGGGTGCCGGATCGGGGTTACCGGCAGATCACCGGCGCCATCCTCATCCTCGGCCTGCTCGCCTACTCCGTCGGCCTGTGGGCCATGTCCACCGAATCGCGGTCGAGCCATTGGGGTCTCATCGCACTCGGGCTCTTCCTGCTCGCCACACCGCTGGCGATGGACTTCCCCAACGGCACGACCGCGGCGGCGATCGTGTCCGTGGCCGCCGGGGCGATCGTCACGGCCGCCGGCGTGCTCGGTCTGGCGGCGAAACAGCAGGCCGGCATGCCTCTCACGCGGGCGCGTCAGCGCGTCTGACCTCGGGCGTCCACAGCATCAACAGCGAGAGCCAGATCGCGGCCAACAGCAGCGCGCCGACATAGGCCACGGTCGCCGTCCATCCGCCCCACCCGAAGGCGAGGCCGGCGCCTGCGGCGGCCAGGCTCGAACCGAGGTAGTAGGCGCACAGGTACAGCGATGACGCCTCCGCACGGTGCTCGGTGGCGAGTGCACCCACCCAGCCACTCGCCACCGAGTGCGCCGCGAAGAACCCCCCGGTGAACAGCAGCATGCCGACCAAAACCAGCGCGAGAACGTCCGGCAGCGTCACCACGAGGCCGACCGCGCTCACACATACCGCTGCCAGGAGCACCCATCGCCTGCCGACCAGGTCGCCAAGCCGACCGGCCACCGCGGCCGTGACCGTCCCCGAGAGGTAGAGCAGGAACACCGCGCCGACCGCGGCCTCCGTCAGATCGAACGGCGGGGCCAGCAGCCGGAAACCGAGGAAATTGTAGGCGGAGACGAAACCGCCCATCAGGATGAAACCGAGCGCGAACAGCACCCTGAGATCCCGGTTACGAAGGTGCAGAATGAGATTTGCCGTGACGGTCCCCCAGCTCACTCGCTTCGGCCGAAAGAAACGCGACCCCGGCATGGTCTTGGCCATCACCACCGTCAGCAGCACCGCCGCCACCGCGGACGCCTCCATCGCCCATCGCCACGTGCTCATGTCGAGCACCGTTGACGGGATCAGCCTGCCCAGGAGTCCACCGATCGTGGTTCCGGCGACGTACCGGCCCATCGCGGCCCCCAGATCCCTGCCGTGCACCTCCTCCGCGAGATACGCCATCGCAACGGCCGGGATCCCCGCCAGTGCCACCCCCTGGACCACGCGCCCGACGAGTAGCCATTCGATCGTCGGACTGAGGGGCAGCACCAACCCCACCGCGCAGGACAGCACGGCCGACCAGACCATCACCCTGGTGCGCCCGAACCGCTCGGAGAGCACGCTCGCCGGGATGATGGCCAGCGCGAGCACGCCGGTGGTCACCGAGACCGCGAGCGCGGCCGTGCCGGGCGGCACCGCGAAGTCCTGTGCCAGCGCGGGCAGCAGCGCCTGCGTCGAGTACATCGAGATGAAGGCGGTCAGCCCGGCCGCGAACAGGGCGAGTGTGATCCGGGTATAGCCGGGCGATCCGCGCCGGTGCGGTGCGTCCTGCCGCGTGAGTGTCGTCGTCGTAGTCATCGAATGGCCTCCGAAGTCCATCCTGACCGACCTGCACTTATCGACAAAATGAGAGTTTTCGGTGTTCTATATGCAGATAGAACATATGCAGTCGTCAAAGGATCGGGACCGACATGCTCTCCACCGACCTGAAATGGTTCGTGGTCCTCGCCGAGGAGGGCCAGGTGACCTCCGCGGCTGACATACTGCGACTGTCCCAACCGACATTGTCGCGACGGTTGGCCCGGCTCGAGCGACAGCTCGGCGTCGAGCTGTTCGACCGCCACGGACGCCGTCTCCGCCTCAACCAGCACGGCCGGTTGATGTTCGAGCACGCCTCGCGCGCACTGACCGAACTCACGAACGCCGAGGAGCGGATCGCCACGATGATCAGTCCCACGGCAGGCACCGTGCGACTCGACTTCCTGCATTCGTTCGGCACCTGGCTGATCCCCGACCTGATCCGGGGCTTCCGCGCCGAGGCACCGCAGATCCGGTTCGCGCTGCACCAGGACGCCGCCGGGCTCCTCGGCGAACGGGTCCGGTCCGGTCACGCCGATCTGGCCGTGGTCTCGCCCCGACCCGACGCCGCCGACCTGCAGTGGCTGCTGCTGAGCCGTCAGCCCCTCGCGCTCGCGGTTCCCACCGGACACCGCCTTGCCGACCGGCCCGCCATCGACCTCGGCGACGCCGCCGACGAGCCCTTCATCGCCATGCATCCCGATTTCGGCATGCGTCGGCTGCTCGACGAGGCCGCGGGGGGTGCCGGTTTCACGCCCGAGATCGTCTTCGAGAGCAGTGAACTCGCCACGGCGACCGGCCTGGTGTCCGCCGGGCTGGGGGTGGCGCTGGTCCCGGTCGCGCGGGTGGCCCGCTGGCCCGACGGGATCGTGGTCATCCCGATCCGCGGCGCTCGAGCGGCGCGCGAGATCGGGATGATCTGGGCCCCGGACCGCCCGCTGACCCCACCGGTCCGGCGCTTCCGCGACTTCGTCGCCCGGCGGACCTGAGTCGCGGGACTCAGCCCTGCTCGTCCGGGCCCGGCGCGGCCTCCGCGTCCGCCGCGACCGCCTCTCGGCGCAGCCTTTCCTCCTCGCGCATCCTGGCGAGCTCGGCGCCTCGGCGTCGGTAGGACACGCTGCGCGCGACGAACACCGCAAAGGCCAGGGCCCCGATGATCGCGCCGACCAGCGACGCGCCCCGGAATCCGGGCGCGTCCACGTCGAGGATCCGCTCCCCCGCATGCGCGGCGGTGTTCCCACCGAACACCACGGTCAGGGTCAGCAGGTTCGGCAGCGCCGCAACGATTCCCAGGGTCACGGCCACCACCTGGACCACGCGACTGTGCTTCCGGCCGCGGACCCGCCAGGCCAGGAAGAACAGCATCAGCGGCACCACCGTGCACAGCACGCCGTACATCAGCCCCCAGGCGATGCCCCTCGTGAAGCTGCCCGACGACAACGCCCCGGCCTGCTGCGCCCACCATCTCGGCAGGAAGGCAGCCAGGATGAAGTACGTGATCACCAGGACGACAGCGAGAATCAGCCCGGCGATCACCTTCCTGGCCCAGCCGGGCAGACCTTCCTTCGCTGCCTGCGCCGCACCGGTGGTCGCGTCCTGCTCGCTCATGTCGCACCGTCCTCCTCGAGCACCCGGCGCGCGAGCGTCTTCGGCGCCACCAAGATGAAGCTGGTCCGGACCCACTCGCGCAGTTGCGCCCAGCGCTCCTCGTCCGCATCCGTTTCGACGTCGAGCGCCACCCACCCGTGCCTGCCGAGGCCGTAACCGGACGGACTTGCCCCGGGTTCGGTGGCGACCACCGCGGCTGCCTCGTCCTTCGTCAGCTTGACTGAGAGATGCTCGGCCGTGGCGTCACTGAACACGAAGTTCTTGCCCCGCACCCGGAACGTGGGGTGGTCGCCCCACGCGGCCACATCGACCCGCTCGGCTTCCGGGAGATCGGCGATGATCTCCTCGAGACGTCGCATGTTGTCGCCCATGGCGTGAATCCTGCTCGCATCGCTCGGGTTCCGCCAGCGGCGAACCGCAGGTGTTGTTACCGTGGGTGCAGCACGCGTGACACCCGATCCGATGCGAGGGAGAGCGCCATGCGAACCTGGGTCCACTTCGTCCTGCTCCTGTGCGGGATCGCGGTCGGCATCGGCGCGTTCCTGCCGATCATGGAGAACGTCACCCCCACCGATGTCGGGATCGACGATCTCCGAAACGGATTCCCCGCAGGTTGGGCGCTCGAGCAGCTCGGCGATCAGTCGGTGTCGTTCTACAAGTCGATGGCGATGCTGCTGGTGATCTCGGCGGCACTCATTCTGCTCAGCGCGCTCCTCGGCTCGAGGGCGCTCGGCTGGGTCGGCATCATCGTCGGCGTGATCACCTTGGCCGCGTTCTTCTTTCGGGTCAATGAACGCTTCGGCGACGAGTTCCGCGACCACGCATCGAACCTGCTGAGCAATCAGATGGGGCTCAATCTCGTTGCAGGCGGGCTCGTCGTGGCGCTGTTCGCCTGCCTCGTCCCGCGCGAAAAGGCCTCCGCGACCGTCTGAATCGACGCGCCGGTCCGCGCGACGATCCTCCCAACCCGCCGGAACGGTCACTAGTGTCGAACGCACCCGGACGCTCGAGAAAAGAGAGTCCACGAGAAGGCGGGCACCCATGGCATCACTTGACGACCTTTTGTCCCAGATCCCGATCAGCCAGATCGCTGCCAAGCTCGGGGTCGACGAGGAGACCGCGACCGCGGCCGTGAAGACGGCCATCCCGACCCTGGTCGGCGGCCTCGAGGCGAACGCCCAGGACCCGGCGGGTGCCGCATCGCTGGAATCGGCCCTCGCGCAGCACTCCGATCCGGCCCTGCTCACCGGCGGCGTCGACATCGACCAGGTCGACGAGGCCGACGGCGAGAAGATCGTCAACAACGTGTTCGGTGACAACAAGAACCAGGTGATCAGCGCGCTCGGCAACACGGGCGGCGCGGGTGACAGCAACCTCGTCGGCAAGCTGCTCCCGATCCTGGCCCCCATCGTGCTGGCGTTCATCGCCAAGCAGTTCTCCGGCGGCGGCGACGCAGCGCCCGCACAGGCCCAGTCCGGCGGCGGCATCGGTGACCTGCTCGGCGGCCTGCTCGGCGGCGGCGGCGGACAGTCCGCGGGCGGCCTCGGAAACGTCCTCGGCAGCCTCCTCGGCGGCGCGGCCGGCGGCCTCGGAGACCTGCTCGGCGGCCTGCTGGGCGGCGGGCGCAAGTAGTCCGCACGCACGAATCCCTGCAGAACTGGCGGCGACCCGAATCGGGACGCCGCCAGTTCCGTGCGCGGAGAAGAAAGTACGCGCGACATCCCTTCCGAGCACTGCTGTAACGGAAAGCCGGAGGGGGCCGATGACCCGGACGGGGTGTCCCATACCCGGTGGCAATTCCCAGGCTGTGAGCATTTCGAACGATTCACAACGTGGTTACGGTCCCGTAGGCTACGTTGAGCCGATTTCAGACAACACTTGGAGGGCATGCGTATGGCCAGGGATCTGACCCAACTCGAACTGCTTCAGGAGCTGGCGCAGGTTGCTGAGGAGAACGTGAATCGCCACATCTCCATGGCCAAGGAATGGCACCCCCACGATTACGTCCCGTGGGACGAGGGTCGCAACTTCGCTGCCATGGGTGGCGACGACTGGGACATCGAGCAGTCTCAGCTCGACGAGGTCGCGCGCGCGGCCATGATCACCAACCTGCTCACCGAGGACAACCTGCCGTCCTACCACCGTGAGATCGCCGAGAACTTCTCGATGGACCACGCCTGGGGAACCTGGGTCGGTCGCTGGACCGCCGAGGAGAACCGGCACGGCATCGTGATGCGCGACTACCTCGTCGTGACCCGCGCCGTCGACCCCGTCGAGCTCGAGCGCTTCCGCATGGAGCACATGACCAACGGCTACTCGTCGCTCCCCGACGGCGGCGCCGCCGGGCTGCTGCATTCCGTGGCCTACGTGACCTTCCAGGAACTCGCGACCCGCGTCTCGCACCGCAACACCGGCAAGGCCTGTAACGAGCCCATCGCCGACAAGATGCTGCAGCGCATCGCCGCGGACGAGAACCTGCACATGATCTTCTACCGCAACGTCTGCGGCGCGGCCCTTGACCTGGCGCCCGATCAGGCGCTGCGATCGATCAACGAGATCGTCCAGAACTTCCAGATGCCAGGCGCGGGCATGCCCAACTTCCGCCGCAACGGCGTCCTGATGGCCAAGCACGGCATCTACGACCTCCGCCAGCACCTCGAGGAGGTGCTGATGCCGGTGCTCCGCAAGTGGAACATCTTCGACCGCACCGACTTCACCGCCGAGGGCGAGCAGACCCGCGAGGACCTCGCCAAGTTCCTCGAGAACCTCGACGCGCAGGCCACCAAGTTCGAGGAGCAGCGCGACCGCATGCTGGCCCGCGAGGCCGCCAAGCGCGAGCAGCAGGCTTCCTGAGCGGAGCCCGCGGAGCGAACACCGGCGCCGACAGCGCCAGCTATTCTGTGCCCGGTACCGAAACAGGTACCGGGCACAGCCCTTTCTATCGAGGTAACGAATGTCATCACCCGCCGGCCAGCACCTTCGAATCGGCTCACTGGAGCTGCGCAGCCCCGTCGTGCTCGCCCCGATGGCGGGCATCACGAACGTGGCGTTCCGCACCCTGTGCCGTGAGCTGGAGCTCGCCCGCTCGGGCAGCACCTCAGGGCTGTACGTCTGCGAGATGGTGACCGCGCGGGCGCTGGTCGAGCGCCAGCCCGCGACCCTGCACATGACCACCTTCGGGCCCACCGAGACACCGCGGTCGCTGCAGCTGTACACCGTGGACCCGGCGACCACCTACGCCGCCGCGAAGATGATCGTCGACGAGAACATGGCCGACCACATCGACATGAACTTCGGCTGCCCGGTTCCCAAGGTGACCAGCAAGGGCGGCGGCGCAGCCCTGCCGTACAAGCGCACCCTGTTCGGCCAGATCGTCGCGGCCGCGGTCCGCGCGACCGAGGGCACCGACATCCCGGTCACCGTGAAGTTCCGGGTCGGCATCGACGACGAGCACCACACCCACCTGGATGCCGGACGCATCGCCGCAGGCGAGGGCGCGGCCGCGGTGGCCCTGCATGCACGTACCGCCGCCCAGCGGTATTCCGGCACCGCGGACTGGAACGAGATCGCCCGGCTCAAGGAGCACGTCACCGACGTCCCTGTCCTCGGCAACGGCGACATCTTCGCCGCCGAGGACGCGGTCCGGATGATGGCGGAGACCGGCTGCGACGGCGTCGTCGTCGGCCGCGGCTGCCTCGGCAGGCCGTGGCTGTTCGCCGAGCTGAGCGCCGCACTCGCGGGCACCCCCGAGCCGACCCCGCCCAACCTGGGTGAGGTCGCGTCCATCATCCGGCGGCATGCCGAACTCCTGGCGGACCACCACGGCGAGGACAAGGGCCTGCGCGAGCTGCGCAAGCACGTCGCCTGGTATCTCCGCGGCTTCCCCGCAGGGTCGGAGATGCGGGTGGCCATGGCCATGGTGTCCACACTCACCGAGCTCGACGACCTCCTCGCCCAACTCGACCCGACGGTGCCCTTCCCCAAGGACGCCGAGGGTCCGCGCGGCCGTCAGGGGTCGCCCGGCAAGGTCTCCCTGCCCGAGGGTTGGCTCGACGATCCGGAGGACTGCCTGGTTCCCGCGGGCGCCGACCTGATGCATTCGGGCGGCTGACCGGTGCAGCCTGGTCGCTGCGCAGGCTCCGCTCCTGCGAACTCTGGTCGCTGCGCAGGCTCCGCTCCTGCGAACTCTGGTCGCTGCGCAGGCTCCGCTCCTGCCGCCCTCGTGCCTGAGTGGAACCAGCGGTCTCGATAAGTATCATGTTGTGACCGTCCACTGCGGCGGTGGATGCAGACGTGAGAGGCAGGGTTCAAGTAGGTGAGCGACGATCAGACTCCAGGCCCAGTGCCTGAAGGTCGCGCTCCCTGGGAACGACCGCTCTCGCACGTGAGCCGGCCCCAGTACCGGCCCGAATCGCAGCAGCCTCCCGGACCTCCCGGCCCTCCCGACCAGCAGCGGACCGACAGCGGCCGGATCGGTCGCAGGCACGGCGAACCCGGCGAGCACACCGAGCGGATCTCCGTCTCCGACCTGGTGAACCGCGACAGCCCGCCCCCGGCCGACAGCGGCCGGATGAAGACTCCCGCGGTGTCGCCGCTGCCGCCCGCCCGTCCGCGGCAGGATCCGGTGCCCGACCCGCCGCCTGCGCCGACGACAGGCTGGCTTCGGCGGGCGGAGCCCGAACACGTCGGCCCGGCCGCAGGGGATCCCGTCCGCGTCGGCGCGCCCGGCGAGACCCGGCTCGCCGCGAGCAAGAGCCGCAAGCAGAAGCGGTGGCGGGTGCTCGGCCGCAGCGCGGTCGCGGTGGCCGCGGCGGCCTCCGTCGGGATCACCGGCGTCGCGTGGGGCTACCTGCGCAACACCGACAACGGCTTCAGCCAGGTGGCCGCGCTCGACCTCGACAGCACCGACGTTGTCGACCCGGGTGGGCAGACCGGCGACGAGACCTACCTGATCGTCGGCACCGACACCAGGGCGGGCGCGAACAGCGGCGTGGGCGCCGGTTCGGTCGAAGACGCCGAGGGCGCCCGCGCGGACACGGTGATCCTGGTCAACATCCCGGCGGACCGCAGCCGGGTCGTCGCGGTGTCGTTCCCCCGCGACCTGGACATCGCTCGGCCCAGTTGCGCGGACTGGAACAGCGATACGGGCCAGTATTCGACCGAGATGAATCCGCCAGCGGACAACGACAAGCTGAACTCCGCCTACGCGTTCGGCGGGCCGAAGTGCCTGGTCAAGGTGATCCAGAAGATGTCCGGCCTGAAGATCGGCCACTTCGTGGCCATGGACTTCTCCGGATTCGAGTCGATGGTCAACCAGGTCGGCGGGGTCGAGGTCTGCACGACCACACCCCTGATCGACGGGGAACTCGGAACGGTTCTGCCGAATGCGGGCAAGCAGACGATCGACGGCGCCACCGCGCTGAACTACGTGCGGGCGCGCAAGGTCGAGGCCGAGGGCAACGGGGACTACGGCCGGATCAAGCGCCAGCAGATGTTCCTCTCCTCGCTGCTGCGCGGGGCGCTGTCGAACAAGGTGCTGTTCGACCCGGGCAAGCTCAACGGCTTCATCAACGCCTTCACCCGCGACACCTTCGTCCAGAACATCGACACCAAGTCGCTCGTGATGCTGGGCCGGTCGCTGCAGAACGTGGACGCGGGCGCGGTCACCTTCCTCACGGTCCCCACCGCGGGCACCAACGAGCTGGGCAACGAGATCCCCCGCCAGGACGACATCGACGCGATCTTCCAGGCGATCATCGACGACGAGCCCCTGCCGGGCGAGGAGCGCAAGGATCCGGCCCCCTCCTCCGCACAGTCGGCCCCGAAGCCCGCCGCACCCGCGCCGCCCGCGCTCGAGGCGGTCAGCCCGATGGACGTCTCGCTGCAGGTGTCCAACGGGTCCGGTGTAACCGGGCTCGCCGCCACCGCCTCCGACGATCTCGGCGCGTATGGATTCCAGATCTACAGCGTCGGGAACTACAGCGGCACCAGCACGAACACGCTGGTCCGCTACTCACCCGGGCTCGAGGCGGAGGCCGCGACGGTGGCGTCCTCCCTCCCCGGCGCCGTGCTGCAGGAGTCCTCCGATCTCGGCGGCATCGTCGAGGTGGTGCTCGGGTCGAGCTTCTCCGGGAAGGTGGCCCCGCCGAAGTCCGTCGGCGCCGCCCTGACCCCGACAATGGCCCCGAAGAACTCCTCCGCGAGCGGCGCCGCGGCCGACGCCCTGCCCGCCGATCTGGCGTTCACCAATGCGGCAGACGATTCCTGCGCCTGACCGGCTTTTACCGCCCTGACGTGCACCGTCATTCATGCCGCGTTAACCCAATGACCGTGACTTGGTATCCCACACGCCGTAGGCTTTGATTCCATGCGCGTGGCTTACAACGAACAGATGACCGAGCTCGCCGACATGCTCGGCGAGATGGCGGGCCTGGCGGGCGCGGCCATGGAGCGGGCGACCCAGTCGCTGCTCCAGGCCGACCTCTCGCTGGCCGAGCAGGTCATCAGCGATCACGACCAGATCACCGAACTCAGCGTCACCTGCGAGGAGCGGGCGTTCGCCCTGCTCGCGCTGCAGGCGCCGGTCGCGGGTGATCTCCGGTCCGTGGTCAGCGGAATCCAGATCGTCTCGGACATCGACCGAATGGGGGCGCTGGCGCTGCACGTCGCCAAGATCGCTCGCCGCCGACATCCGAACCATGTGCTGCCCGAGGAGGTCAACGGCTACTTCGCCGAGATGGGCCGGATCGCGGTCGCCCTCGGCGCCGGCGCGCGTGAGGTCCTCGAGACCCGCGACCCCGAGCGGGCCGCGAAGCTCCGCGAGGAGGACGACGCGATGGACGATCTGCACCGCCACCTCTTCAGCGTGCTGATGGACCGAGAGTGGAAGCACGGCGTGGCCGCGGCCGTCGACGTGACCCTGCTTGGCCGGTTCTACGAGCGCTTCGCCGATCACGCGGTCGAGGTCGCCCGCCGCGTCATCTTCCTGGTCACCGGCAAGATGCCCGTCGACCCTGAAGAGACCACCTCGCTCGAGTCCTGACCACACCGACCACGACGCCCCGACCGGATCACCGGTCGGGGCGTTCTCGTTCCGTCGGGGCACTGAAAGGCGAACGGGCCGTTTCCGGAGCATCGCCCGAGAGCGATACCCGAAAACGGCCCGTTCGACGAGGGCTGTCTAGCCGAAGCGACCGGAGATGTAGTCCTCGGTGGCCTTCTGCGTCGGGTTGGAGAAGATCTTCTCGGTGTCGTCGATCTCGACGAGTCGGCCGGGCTTACCGGTGGCCTCGAGATTGAAGAACGCGGTCTGATCGCTGACCCGGGCGGCCTGCTGCATGTTGTGCGTGACGATCACGATGGTGAAGTCCTTCTTCAGCTCCGTGATCAGGTCCTCGATGGCCAGCGTCGAGATCGGGTCGAGCGCCGAACACGGCTCGTCCATGAGCAGCACGTCGGGCGAGACCGCGATCGCGCGGGCGATGCACAGACGCTGCTGCTGGCCACCGGAGAGCCCGCCACCGGGCTTGTCGAGGCGGTCCTTGACCTCGTTCCACAGGTTGGCACCGCGCAGCGACTGCTCGGCGACCTCGTCGAGCTGCTTCTTGTTGCGCACCCCCTGCAGCTTCAGCCCGGCCACCACGTTGTCGCGAATCGACATGGTGGGGAACGGGTTCGGACGCTGGAACACCATGCCGATGGTGCGGCGGACGCCGACCGGGTCGACCTGCGAGCCGTAGATGTCCTCGCCGTCGAGCAGGATGGCGCCCTCGACGCGGGCACCCGGGGTGACCTCGTGCATGCGGTTCAGCGAGCGCAGCACCGTCGACTTGCCGCAGCCGGAGGGACCGATGAAGGCGGTCACATTGCGCGGGGGCACGGACAGACCCACATCCGCGACGGCGTGGAACTTGCCGTAGTAGATGTTGACGTCCTTGAGATCAAGACGCTTGGCCATGGTGGCTCCCTCGGGGTTGTGTGAGCGTTGTCGTCGTCATGGGGTCACTTGCTCCGGACCCGGGAGAGGTGACCGATCGCCTTCGCCGCGATGTTCAGCACCGCGATCAGCATGATCAGCGTGAGCGCCGCGCCCCAGATGCGGCTGGCGCCCGCGTCGGTCGGATTGTTCATCTCGGCGACCATGACGCCGGGCAGCGACCCCATCTCGCCGTTGAACATGTCGAAGTTGATGAAGGGTGCGTAGCCGACCAGGATCAGCAGCGGCGCGGTCTCACCGAGCACGCGGGCCAGGGCCAGCATGACGCCGGTGATGATGCCCGGCAGTGCGGTGGGGACGACGATCCGCATGATCGTCTTCCACTTCGGCACACCGAGCGCGTAGGAGGCCTCGCGCAGGTCCTGCGGCACGATGCGGAGCATTTCCTCGGTGCTGCGGACGACGACGGGGACCATCAGCAGAACCAGGGCCAGCGACACAGCGAACGCCGACTTCGGGAAGCCGAAGGTGGCGATCCACAGGGCGTAGATGAACAGGGCGGCCACGATGGACGGGACACCGCTGAGGATGTCGACCATGAAGGTGGTGAGCCGGCCCAGCTTCGACGGGCCCGCGTACTCCACCAGGTAGATGGCGACGAACAGTCCGAGCGGGATCGACAGTGCCGCGCAGACCAATCCCTGGATCAGGGTTCCGATCAGGGCGTGGTAGATGCCACCGCCGGTGGCGGAGGCGGACAGGCCGCTGAACGAGTTGGTGAACCAGGTCGCGCTGGCCATCGCGGGAAAGCCGCGGACGATCACCGTGTAGAGCACCCACACCAGCGGCACCAGCGCGACCAGCACCGAGAGGGTCACGAGCACTGCCGCCGTCAGGTCGGCGAAGCGTCGCCGCCCGCTGACCCCCTGGAAGGTCGGCTTCTTGACGGGTCGATCGAGGGTCACCGTCATGTCAGGCCCTCTTTCCGGCGATCGCGGCGCGGGCCGCTGCGTTGACCACGAAGGTCAGGATGAACAGCACCAGCCCGACCGCGATGTAGGCGCCGGCCTGGATCTCGTTGTTGAACTCGGCGTATCCGAGCGCGATCTTCGAGGCGATCGTGGAACCGCTGTCGAACAGCGACCAGCCGAACGCCTTCGAGGTGGTGCGCAGGATCATGTAGAGCGCCATCGTCTCGCCGAGCGCCCGGCCCAGGCCGAGCATGGAACCGCTGATGTAGCCGGACTTTCCGAACGGGATGATGGTGGTCTTGACGACCTCCCACTTGGTGGCGCCGAGCGCCAGCGCCGCCTCGATCTGGGAGGTCGGGGTCTGCACGAAGACCTCGCGGGTGACCGCGGTGATGATCGGCAGGATCATCACCGCGAGCACGATGCCCGCGGTGAAGATCGTGCCGCCACCCGCGATCGAACCGGAGCCGGTGGCGAACAACGGGATCCACGACAGGTTCTCGTTGAGCCAGAGGGCCAGCGGCTTGATCGCGGGGGCGAAGATCAGCAGTCCCCAGAGGCCGTACACGATGGACGGCACGGCGGCGAGCAGGTCGATCACGTACGCCAGCGGCCGTGCGAGCCGCTTCGGCGAGTACTCGGTGAGGAAGATCGCGATGCCAAGCGCCACCGGCATGGCCAGCGCCAGGGCGAACACCGACACCAGCACGGTGACCTGGAACAGGTCAAGGACGCCGAACGCCATGTGGTTGATGTCCTGGGTGACCCACTCGGAACTGGTGAGGAAGTTCACCTCGTTGCGGGCGAGTGCGGGCACCGCCCGCCACACCAGGAACGCACCGATCGCGCCGATCAGCACCGAGATGAACACGGCCGAGCCGGTCGCCATCGAGGTGAAGACCCGGTCACCCGGGCGCGTCACCGTCTTGGACGGGGCTGCAGGTGTTGGAGTGATCGGTGCCTCCGGTGTTCCGAGCGGACCGCCCACCCCCACCCCGGCGTCACCGGGGTCGGGGGTGCGAGGTGCCGATTGGGTGGGCGCGTCGCTCATCTGCGCTCGCAATCTTCTTCGTCGAATATAGAGCCTGGACCGGTCGGAAGACTCAGCCGATGGCCGAGATGGACGCGTTCAGCTTGTCCTTGACCGTGGCGGGCAGCGGCACGTAGCCCTGCGCGGACAGCTCGGCCTGACCCTCGTTGGCCGCGCTGGTCAGGAACGACTTGACGGCCGCGGAGGTGTCGGCGTCGTAGCCCTTGGAGCAGACGATCTCGTAGGTCGCCAGGACCAGCGGGTACGCGCCGGCCTCGGTGGTGCCGTAGATCGACTTCAGGTCCAGCGTGAGGTCGCCGACGCCCTCGGTCTTGAAGGCGGCGCCGCTGATGGCCTTGGCGGCCGAGTCCTCGGTCAGCGCAACCGCGCCCGCGCCGCTGTCGATCTGGGCGGCCTTGAGCTTGTTCTGGTCCGCGAAGGACTTCTCGACGTAGGTGATCGAGCCGGGCGCGCCTGCGACGGCCTGCGCGACGCCTGCCGAACCCTTCGCACCCTCACCGATGCCGCCGACGAAGTCGGAGCCGGCGCCCTGGGTCCACGCGCCCTTCGAGGCGGTGGTCAGGTACTGCTGGAAGTTGTCGGTGGTGCCCGAGGAGTCGGAGCGGACGATCACGGTGATGTCCTGGTCCGGCAGGGTGGCGCCGCTGTTGAGCGCGGCGATGGCCGGGTCGTTCCACTTCTTGATGCCACCGTTGAAGATCTTGGCGATGACCTCGCCGTTGAGCGTCAGGTTGTCGACGCCGTCGAGGTTATAGGCGAGGGCGACCGGACCGAAGACCAGCGGCAGGTTCCAGGCGTCGTTGCCCGCGCAACGCTCCTTGGCCGCGGCGGCCTGCTCGGCCTTGATGGCGGAGTCGGAGCCGGCGAAGTCGATCTGCTTGGCGATGAACTGGGTGCGCCCGTCACCGGAACCGCTGGGGTTGTAGGCGACGTTGACGGTCTTGCCCTTGTCCTTGCACACCGCGATGTAGGTGGAGGTGAAGGCGTCCATCGCGTTCTTCTGCGCGGAGGAACCGGCCGCGGACAGCGTGTCCTTGCCCTCGCAGGCGGCGTTCGAGGCGGAGGTGTCCACCGACGTCCCCGAGGCGGAGTTGTCGTCGCTGCCGCACGCGGTCAGGGCCATGGCACCTGCGGCCAGCACACCGAACATCGCAGCACTGCGCTTGAGGTTCACGCTATTTCCTCCGGGAGGCTCAACTTCACGCCCATTGTCGGGCGGTGTTCCGTGGCGCAGTCCGCATCAGCGCTGCACCAGGCAGCACGGCGCCGCCCAACGAGAAAGGTAGGGGCAGGTGGTGGACAGAGCGTCCCAGAAGGGTGAACGGAGGGTGAACTCATGGCCGGGTGAGGCGGATCTCACCCCGGGCCACGGCAAACAGCCCCTCAGGCGTAGGCGACATCCACGTGGAACCGCTCGAATCCGAGCCGCTCATAGGTGTGCAGGGCGGCGACGTTGTCCGCCTCGGTGTACAGCAGCACCGTCCCCAGGCCACGCTCGCGCAGATACCGCAGGCCCGCGACGGTGAGCAGCCGGCCCAGGCCCCTGCCCTGTGCCGCCGGGTCGACCGCCACCACATACACCTCGCCGAGCTCGCCCGATTCGGACGTCGCCGGGTGCACCTTGGTCCAGTGAAATCCCAGGACGGCGCCGGTCCCCTCATCGGCCGCGATGAACAGGCCCTCGGGGTCGAACCAGGATTCGGCGCGTCGCTCGGCGATCTCCCGCTCGGTCCACGATCCCTGCTCGGGATGCCAGTCGAAGGCCGCGGCGTTGACCCGCAGCAACTCGGCGTCGTCCTCCGCCCCCGCGTAGGTCCGCAGGATCACGCCGTCGGGCACCGTGATGTCCGGCAGCTCCGGTCGGTCCAACGGCCTGCGCATCTGCAACAGCTCGCGGACAGAACTCAGGCCGAGGCGCGCGGCGACGGCACGGGCGGCGGGCAGGTCGCCGTGCGCCCAGACCCGGGTGCCCTCGCCGCCCTGCGCCAGGGCCTCCCTGACCAGGCCACGGCCGATCCCGGTACCCCGGTGCGCCGGGTCGACGGCGACCTCCACCATCGCCGGATGCTCTCCGTGCGGGGGCTCGAGGCTCGCGTAACCGACGATCGAATCATCCAGCGTCCACAGCAGATGCCGCGACGACTCCGATTTACCCACGATGTGGTGCACTGCCTGCTCGGAGAGCGGCGCGGTCCCGTCGGCCGCGAGCGCCCGGTCCAGCACACCGTGCACCTGCGCGACCTGGTCGTCGTCGAGCAGATAGAACCAGCTCCTGGCCGCCTCTGGCATCTAGTGCCTCGCTCCCGAAGTCAATTGATGGTTGCCGGGGATCCACGTGGATGCATCGCAAGGCGGAGGAGTCCCAGGTAGCGGGGTTCTACCTGGGACTTCGACAACGCAGCGAGGCGCCGCGTGGGCCCCGGCAACCGCGAGAAGACTTCGGGTGCGGGGCACTAAAGGACCGTCCCGTTGGCCGGGGTCAGCTCCGAATCGTCGACAGCGCCGCCCTCGTCATCGCCACCGTCGTCGACGGGCTGTGGCGCGGCGCCGGACTTGCGGCTGGGCCGGACGGCCTTGTAGCCGACGTTGCGCACGGTACCGATGAGGGCCTCGTACTCGGGGCCGAGCTTGGCGCGGAGCCGTCGGACGTGCACGTCGACCGTGCGGGTGCCGCCGAAGAAGTCGTAACCCCAGACCTCCTGCAGCAGCTGTGCGCGGGTGAACACCCGGCCCGCGTGCTGCGCGAGGTACTTGAGGAGCTCGAACTCCTTGTAGGTGAGGTCGAGCGGGCGACCACGGAGCCGGGCCGTGTAGGTGCCCTCGTCGATGACCAACTCGCCGAGCGTGATCTTGCCGGAGCTCTCCGGGCTGGCGGCGCCGCCGCTGCGCCCAACCAGGAGCCGCAGCCGGGCGTCGAGCTCGGCGGGCCCGGTGCCGGGCAGCAGGATGTCGTCGAGGCCCCAGTCGGAGTTGACCGCGACCAGGCCGCCCTCGGTGAGGACCGCGACGACGGGAACCGCGGATCCGGTGCTGCCGAGCAGCCTGCACAGGCCGCGCGCGGCGGCCAGATCGGTCCGGGCATCGACCAGCGCGATGTCGGCGGATCCGGCCTCGAGCAGCGAGGCGACCTCGGTCGGGGCTGGTCGCACGGTATGTGCCAGGAGCGCAAGTGAAGGCAGCACCGACTCAGGGTGTGGGTCCGAGGTCAGCAGGAGCAGCTCCACGCGGCCTCCCCTTCTTGCCGTTAATGTGCCCGGGCACGGCCGACAGTGACGCGATACTCGAACAGACTAACGTGCCGCGCGCGGTGGGCACCCCACACAGCCCCGTTCGGGTCAGCAACAATGGTGCGGTGCGGAAACTGATTCTCAGCCTCGTGTTGTTGTTGGCGCTCGCGGTGGTCGTCGACTTCGGCGCGGCCGCCTACTCCGAGTATCGGGTCTCACGGAGCCTGCGCGAGGGCGGTGAGCTCAATTCGGACCCCGACGTGACCATCGGCGGCTTCCCCTTCCTCACCCAGGCCGTGGACGGCAAATACGAGAACGTCGAGATCCGTGCGCGGGGCGTCGATAGCCAGGTCCTCGGCGAGGTCACCGTCGAGGCGAACCTGCGCGGGGTGAACATCCCCGCATCCGACCTGGTGAACGGCACCGTCAAGACTGTCCCCGTCGACCAGCTCGACGGCCGGATCCTGATCGACGCCACCGCTCTTGGCCAGTTCCTCGGGATCCCCGACCTCCAGGTGTCCGCGCCGCCCGCGGACAAGTCCGACGGCACCGGCGGATCCGGCGGTTCCGGGATGACCACCTCCGGCGGCGTGGTGCTGACCGGCACTGTTCCGATCGGTCCGCTGTCGGCGGCCGTGAGCGTGCAGGCCGACCTCCTCCTCGACGGCGAGGACGTCAAGATCGTCGCCACCGACCTCTACTTCGGCCCCGAGGGCAATGCGGACTTCACCGTCCCCGGACCGTTCAAACCCGCCGTGCTCGGGCTGTTCACCCGCACCGTCGAGGCCCAGCAGCTGCCCTTCGGCGTGCTGCCGACCAAGGTCTATGCGGAGGGCTCGCAGGTCGTCATCGAGGGCTCCGGCGAGAACGTGGTGATCAACCTCGACGATCTGCAGACGCCATGACCGGTCTGCTCGTCCTCGCGCTGGTCCTCGTCGCGGCCGCGGCGGCCGGGCTGGTGCTGCGGGCCCGGTCCGGCGCCGTGCGGGCCACCGCACCGTCCGATTCCGGCTCCGACACCCGCCGCGCCCTGCTCGCGGAGGCCGGGGTGGCGGGCGCGGGCCCCGCCGTCCTGCATTTCTCCGCCGACTGGTGCGGGCCATGCGCAGCCGTCCGCCGGGTGATCGGCCAGGTGCTCGAGACACTCGACGGGGAACTCGACCCGGCATCCACCCGGGCCGTGGAGATCGAGGTCGACATCGACGAGAACCCCGCGCTCGCAGCCGAACTCGACGTCCTGTCGCTGCCGACCACGTTCATCTTCGACGCCGAGGGCATGCAGCGGTACCGGGTGTCCGGGGTTCCGACCGCCGCCGACCTGCGGGCCGCGCTGCTCCCCCTGTGCGGACCCGGGGATTCACACCCGCCCGAAAACGGGTAAGCTGCCTCTCGTGCAAACCAGCCAGGAGCTCATGCTCACCCGACGCCGCACAGTTGATCTGTGCCGCCTCGGCGGTTGTTGCTGTACCTGCTGCTGATTCCACGGCTGACGTTCTCCGCTCATCCGGCATCTCTTGCCTGAGCACCGCGCCGTGATCGCAATCCGGAATACCCGCGGTTCATCTCCGCACGTCAAGGCATCCGTTTCAAGCGCAGGAGTTCTCTCCCATGTCCACCTCCACCACCTCCCGGTCCCGCACCGGTAGTGCCGACCAGGTCGACGTCCGCGGTCCGCGGTTCGCGGCCTGGATCACCACCGGTGTCCTCGTGGCCGTGCTCGTGCTGTCGACGTTCTCCCTGGTCGCGGCCGGTCTGCTGCTCGCGGCGCAGGCCGTCGTCTTCGGGCTCGGCGCGGCCCGCGGCCCCCGCAACAGCCCGTACGGCCAGGTGTTCGCCCGGTTCGTCGCGCCGCGGCTGTCCCCGACCACCGAGCGCGAGCCGGTCGCCCCGCTGCGGTTCGCCCAGCTCGTCGGCCTGGTCTTCGCCGTTGTCGGCGTGGCGGGCTTCCTCACCGGCCTCACAGTCGTCGGCACCGTGGCCACCGGGTTCGCCCTCTTCGCCGCACTGCTGAACGCGGCCTTCGCGTTCTGCCTCGGCTGCCAGATCTACCCGCTCGTTGCCCGCTTCCGCAGGTCGACATCGATCACCGCGGCCTAGCCGCGCAATCGAACCGGCCTAGGCCGCACCACACCCCACATACCCCGCAAGAAGTATCGAAAGGAAAACCATGGCTCGCTCCGACGTCCTGGTCTCTGCCGACTGGGCCGAGCAGAACCTCAACGCACCGAAGACGGTCTTCGTCGAGGTCGACGAAGACACGTCGGCCTACGACGGCGGCCACATCGAGGGCGCTGTCCGGCTCGACTGGCGCAAGGACCTGCAGGACGGCGTCCGTCGTGACTTCCTGAACCGCGAGCAGTTCTCCGCGCTGCTGTCCGCCAAGGGCATCGCCAACGACGACACCGTCGTCCTCTACGGCGGCAACAACAACTGGTTCGCCGCGTACGCGTACTGGTACTTCAAGCTGTACGGCCACCAGGACATCAAGCTGATCGACGGCGGCCGCAAGAAGTGGGAGCTCGACGGCCGCCCGCTGTCGAAGGACGAGGTCGTCCGCCCGGCCACCACCTACCAGGCCGGCGAGCCGGACACCTCCATCCGCGCCTTCCGCGACGAGGTCATCAACGCCATCGGCAGCAAGAACCTGGTCGACGTGCGCTCGCCCGACGAGTTCTCCGGCAAGATCCTCGCGCCTGCGCACCTCCCGCAGGAGCAGGCGCAGCAGCGTGGCCACGTCCCCGGCGCCATCAACATCCCGTGGAGCACCACCGCCAACGAGGACGGCACCTTCAAGTCCGACGAGGACCTGACGAAGCTCTACGCCGAGAAGGGCTTCGACGAGAGCAAGGAAACGATCGCCTACTGCCGCATCGGCGAGCGCTCGAGCCACACCTGGTTCGTGCTGCAGGAGATCCTCGGTAAGAACAATGTCAAGAACTACGACGGCAGCTGGGTTGAGTACGGCTCCCTCGTGGGTGCACCGATCGAGTTGGGAGCCTAGTTATGTGTGGAGCACCTGTTCAGGGTCAGACCCTGCCCGCGGGCGTGGACGTCGAGAAGGAAACCGTCATCACCGGCCGCGTGCTGGCCGCTGACGGCCAGCCGGTTGGCGGCGCGTTCGTCCGCCTGCTCGACGGCACCGGCGAGTTCACCGCCGAGGTCGTGGCCTCCGGCACCGGCGACTTCCGGTTCTTCGCCGCCCCCGGCACCTGGACCGTGCGTGCGCTGTCCAGCACCGGCAACGGCGACACCACCGTCACCCCCGAGGGCAACGGCGTCCACAACGTGGACATCACCGTCTCGAAGTAAAAGCGCCTCCCAGCGGCCCCGCTCCCCCACCAGGGAGCGGGGCCGCTTTGGCTTTCCCTGGCAGTCGGCACCCACGGCATGCGGCTGCGACGCAGCGGTTTACACTGATGCCGTGGTCATCTTCTTCGAGGTTCTACTCGCCTTCGCCTCCGTGCTGATTGCTTGGTTCTCGCTGTATGTCGTGTACCGCCTGGTGACCGACGAGTCGTGAGCCAGACGTCCGGTCCGGACGACGGTGCGCAGCCCCAATCGGGCGAGGGCACACCGTCTGATGCGGTGTCCGTGCAGCGCGGCAGCGGCGATCGTGCCGTAGCCGCCGCCGAGGAGCGCGCGAAGGAAACCAGCGCGCGCAACATCCCGGTGTTGCCCGACCTCCCCATCCCCGAGGACACCGCCAACCTGCGGCTCGGCCCCGACCTGAACCCGGGCATGCTCGCGCTGCTCCCCCTGGTCGGCGTCTGGCGTGGCGAGGGCGAGGCCAACAACCCCGCCGACGGCGAGTACCGCTTCGGCCAGCAGATCGTGGTCTCGCACGACGGCGGCAACTACCTGCACTGGGAATCACAGACCTGGGTCCTCGACGCCGACGGCGAGTTCGTCCGGCCGGACCTGCGTGAGAGCGGGTACTGGCGTGTCGCGGGAGACGGCATCCCGGGGAGCATCGACGAGGAGACAGTCGAGCTGCTGCTCACGCACAGCTCCGGGGTCGTCGAGCTGTACTACGGCCGAGCGCTGACCCAGTCCAGCTGGGAGCTCGCGACCGACGTGGTCATCCGCAGCAAGCAGGGTGCCGTTGTCGGTGGCGCCAAGCGCCTGTACGGGATCGTCGAGGGCGGCGATCTCGCCTACGTCGAGGAGCGCATCCTCGCCGACGGCCCGCTGAAGCCGCACCTCTCGGCCCGCCTCGCCCGCTACATCGGTTAGCCGCGGCTCCGCCGCCCGACCGCAATCCAACGCAGAACGACCCCCGAGCCGTACCCGTGCGCGGACGTCAGTCGCACGGATCCCGATCAACACTCGACCGGGGACTCGGGGGCCGGGTAGCTGCCTGGGATTCGCCAGCCGCAATCGCGGTTGATGGAACCCCACCGTCAGCGGTAGCGGCTAGCTGACAGCCACCTCACGCGTCCTGTAGTTCTTCAACTTCAGACCACCTCCTTCCTCGTGTACGGACGAAAATACGCCCGCCGCGAGGGGCTCGCAATCGATTAAATCGTCGCCTCTTCTTGCGCGGATGCCGACTCGTTCCCGACGGCGATCACCAGGTCGGCCCCCGTGTCGGCGGGCAGCTGATGTGTCACCACGACCACCGTGCGGCCGGGGTCCACCAGGCCGGCGCCGCGGTCGAGCAGGCCCCGCAGTATCGCCGCGCCCGCCTCCGCGTCGAGATGCTCGGTCGGCTCGTCCAGCAGCAGCACCCCTGCGGGCGAGGCGATGGCCCGCGCCAGCAGCAGGCGCCGACGCTGGCCACCGGACACCGACCGGCCCCCCGACGCCAGCGAGGTGTGCACACCGTCCGGGAGCCCCGACACCCAGGACCCCAGCCCGACCTTCCCGAGCACCGCCCGCGCGCCCTCCTCGTCCAGCTCGCCGTCCGCGACGCGCAGGTTCTCCAGCAGCGAGGTGTCGAACAGGTGGGCGTCCTCGGCGAAGAACCCCACGGCGCGACGCAGCGAGTCGGCATCGACCGATCCGGCCGGGGTCCCGTTCACCGTCAGCGACCCGGAGACGGGAGCGAGCAGCCCCGCCAGCGTCATCAGCATGGTGGTCTTGCCCGCGCCGCTGGGTCCGACGATCACGACCCGGGCGCCCGGCGCCAGGTGCAGGTCCAGCGGCTCGGTCACCGCGCCGCCCGGCCACCCGCAGCGCAGGTTCTCGGTGCGCAGGTGCACCGGCGCCTCGACCGGCACACCCCCGGTCGGCACCGGATCCCCCGACCGGTCGAGCAGGTCCATGATCCGTGCCGACGCGAGCCTCGCCCTGGTCAGCGCGACCGCCGCGGCGGGCAACGCGGCCGTGCCCTCGAACGCGGCGAGCGGCACCAACACCAGGATCGCCAACGCCATCGGGGTCATCTCGCCCGGTGCCCCGCCCTCGGGGCCGTACAGCGCGATGCCGATCAGCAGCGATCCCAGCACGCTCGCCCCGATGGCAAGCGGCGTCGCGGCCGCGGCGAAGGCGGACGGGACCGCGGACCGGTCGGTGGCCCGGATCGCGCGGGCCTCCCAGTCATTGGCCGCCCGGACCGTCTCGCCGAGCCGGCCCGCGACGCGGAGTTCGGCGGCATGGTCGAGGGCCAGCACCGCGGTCTCGCTGAAGCGTGCCGAGGCGACCGCGCCGTCCGCCTCCGCCATCCGCGCGGCCCGTGCGGACAGCACCGGCGCGAGCACCCCCGAGACCACGAGCGCGACGGCCAGCACCAGCGCCGCGGCGGGCGAGATCAGCGCGAGCCCGACGGTCGCCGCGACCGCCAGGATCGCGGCGACGGCCATCGGGATAAGCGCCCGGACCACCACGTCGCCGAGCGCGTCGACGTCCGCCCCGGTGCGCGCGAGCAGATCCCCGCGGCGCAATCCGGCAGGGGCGGCGGGGTCTCCCGTGGAGAGCCGACGGTAGATCCGTTCGCGGGCCGCGGTGGTGCCGCGCAGCGCCGCGTCGTGGGTGGCGAGCCGTTCGAGGTAGCGGAACACACCGCGCGAGATGCCAAGGGCGCGAACCGAGACCACCGCGACCGAGAGATCGAGCACCGGCGGCATCTGCCAGGCCCTTGTGATCAGCCAGGCGGACAAGGCGGCGAGGGCGAGCGCGCTGCCGAGGGTCGCGACCCCGGCCGCGATCGCGGACAGGACCCGGCCCGGCCGCAGTTCGAGTAGTCGGAGGGCGCGCAGGAGCGGATCGCGGCTCATGCCGGTACCTCCGAGATCGGGTCCGCACCGTCGGCGGCCTCGACGAGCACCACCTCGTCGCCTGCGCGGAGCACCGTGTCCCGGTGCCCGACCATCACCACGGTGCGGCCGCGGGCGGCGAGGCCGCACACCGACCGGAGCACCGTCGCCTCGGTGGCGGGATCGAGGTGGGCGGTCGGCTCGTCGAGAAGCACCACCGTGGCGTCGGAGAGCAGCACCCGGGTCAGCGCCAGCCGCTGCCGCTGACCGAGCGAGAGGCCGAGGCCACCCACCCCAACCCTCGTCTGCCAGCCGTCCGAGAGATCGGCCAGCACCGTATCGAATCCCGTTGCCGCGCAGGCCCTGTCGACGGCGTCGACATCGCTTGCCACCGGCCCGGTGAGTTCCAGGTTCTCGCGCAGGGTGCCGGGGATCAGCACCGGATGTTGGGGCAGCCACGCCACCTCGCGCCACCACTGCTCGGCGTCGAGTGCGCGCACAGGCACCCCACCGACCGACACCTCGCCCTCGTCGGGGTCGGCGAGACCGAGGATCAGGTGCAGCACGGTGGACTTGCCGGATCCGTTGGCGCCGGTGAGCACGGTGACCCGGCCCGGCTCCAGGACCGCGTCCAGGCCGCGCGGGGCCCACTGTCCGCGGGCCCGCACCCCCACCGCGCGCAGCACGATCGGGCCGAGGGGCACGGCGCGGTCGCCCTCCCCCGCGACGACCGGTTCCCGCTCGTCCAGCACCCCGAATGCCTTCTCGGCGGCGGCCATCCCGTCCTCGGCGGCGTGGAACTGCGCGCCGACCATCCGCAACGGCAGGTACACCTCGGCGGCGAGGATCAGCGCGATCACGCCTCCGCGTAGTTCCATGCCGCCGAACACGAGTCGCAGGCCGATGCTCACCGCGACAAGCGCGACGCAGAGCGTGGCCAACAGCTCGAGCACCATCGCGGACAGGAACGCGATCCGCAGCGCCGACATGGTGGTGTGCCGGTGCGCATCCCCTAGGGCCCGGACCCGTGCCGCCGGACCCCGTTCGCGACCGAGCGCCCGCAGCGTGGGCAGACCCGCCAGCAGGTCGAGCAGCTGCGCGGACAGCGCGGTCATCGTGGTCAGCGAGGCGGCCGCCTTACCCTTGGTCAGCAGCCCGATCAGGATCATGAAGACCGGCACCAGCGGCAGCGTGAGCGCGATGATCACCGCGGAGGTCCGATCGGCGAACAGGATCACCAGCAGGGTGAGCGGCGTGACGGTGACCGCCAGCATCAGGGCGGGCAGGTAGCCGGTGAGATATGCGCGCAGGCCCTCGATCCCGCGGGTGAGGACGGTGGCGAGCTCACCGCGCCTAGGGTCCAGCTCTCGCGGGGGCAGCTCGGCGGCCGCCTCGAGCACCTCGCCGCGGAGCTCTCCGATCACCCTCGACGCCGAACGGTGCGCGTATCGGGCGTGTGCCCAGGTGGACGCCGTCCGCACCGCGACCGCGGCGGCCAGGACCGCCAGCTCGGTCCCCCACGCGGCGGGCGTCCGCGCGTCCGGGTCGGTGATCACCCCGGCCAGCACGGTGCCGATCATCAGTGCCGAGACGATGACCGTGCCCGCGGTCACCAGGGACAGCGCCACCGTGAGCAGCAGGTAGCCGCGGGCCGATCTCGAGTAGTGCCAGAGCCGGGGATCCACCGGACCGCGCCTGCGAGCGTGCTCCGCGGGCGCGGCCGGTGCGTCGAGCGACATCTAACGCGTCTTCAGGGGCAGACCGATCGACGGCGGGATCTGCTTGGTCGAAATCCGCTGGCGGAACACCCAGTAGGTCCAGGCCTGGTAACCGATCACCACCGGCGTCATGAACACGGCCGCCCAGGTCATCACCTTCAGCGTGTACGGGCTCGACGAGGCGTTGTAGATGGTGAGGTTGTAGGCCTCGTCGATGGTGGACGGCATCAGGTTCGGGTAGAGCGAGCCGAACAGCAGGACCACCGTGGCGATCACGGCGACCGTGGTGAGCACGAAGGCCCAGCCCTCCCGGGCCGCGGCGGTCAGCGCGACCACCCCGACCAGGGCGGCGGCCGCCACCGCGACGAGGATCCAGGTCCAGCCCTTGCCGAAGGACAGCTGCGTCCACAGCACGAACGCCCCGGCCACCACGACCGTCGGGATCGACAGTCGCGCAGCGAGTTTCACCGCGTCCTCGCGAACCTCACCGGAGGTCTTGAGTGCGAGGAACACCGCGCCGTGCAGCGCGAACACGATGGCCGTCGTCGCGCCGCCGAGCAGCGCGTACGGGTTGAGCAGGTCGAAGAAGCCGGAGACGACCTTCTTGTTCTCGTCGATGGCCACGCCGCGCACGATGTTCGCGAACGCGACGCCCCAGAGAACGGCGGGCACCCACGAACCGATCATGATGCCGATGTCGCAGCGCGCCCGCCAGGTCGGATCGTCGATCTTGCCGCGCCACTCGATCGCGCAGATGCGCAGGATCAGCGCGACCAGAATCAACAGCAGCGGTAGGTAGAACCCCGAGAACAGGGTCGCGTACCAGTCCGGGAAGGCCGCGAACAACGCACCGCCCGCGGTGATCAGCCAGACCTCGTTGCCGTCCCAGACCGGGCCGATGGTGTTGAGCATGACCCGTCGGCGGGTGTCCGTACGGCCGAGCACCGGGAACAGCATGCCGACACCGAAGTCGAAGCCCTCGAGGACGAAGTAGCCGACGAAGAGCACCGCGATGAGGATGAACCAGAATTCCTGAAGTCCCATGGTCTTCTCCCGCCTCAGTACGCGAACGACAGTTGTTTGGGCTCGCCCGGTTCTTCGGGCTCTTCTTCGTCACCCGGCGGATGCTTGTCGTGGTCGGACGGGCCGGCGATGGCATAGCGGCGGATCAGCATGAACCACACCACGCCGAGCGCGGCATAGAGGAGGGTGAAGACGATCAGCGAGAAGACCACGAGGCCGGTCGGATGGTCCGACACGCCCTGATCCACGGTCAGCCGGATCTGGTCCACCCCGGTCGGATTCGGGTGCACCACCCATGGCTGGCGGCCCATCTCGGTGAACACCCACCCGGCGCTGTTGCCGAGGAACGGCGTGGGGATGGCCAGGAGGGACAGCCACCCGAACCACTTCTTGTCCGGGACCCGGCCGCCGCGCGTCATCCACAGCCCGACCACCGCGAGGATGGCCGAGCCTGCCGCCCAGCCGATCATCGCGCGGAAGGTCCAGTAGGTGACGAACAGGTTGGGCTTGTAGTTGCCCGGTCCGAACTGCTCCTCGTACTGGGCCTGGAGTTCGGTGACGCCCTGGAGGGTGGAGTTGGGGTCGCCGTTCGCTAGGAACGAGGTGAGCCCGGGGATGCTGATGAGCTGGGTGATGTTCTCGCAGTTGTTCTGCGTTCCGACCGTCAGGATGGAGAAGTCGGCGCCGGTCTCGGTGTGGCACAACGATTCCGCGGATGCCATCTTCATCGGCTGCTGTTCGAACATCAGCTTGGCCTGGATGTCGCCGGTGATCGCGAGGCCGACACCCGAGGCCACCATCACCCACAGGGCGAGGATGGTGACCGGGCGGAACATCGTCCGGGCGGTGTTCTCGTGTTCACCCGAGACCGCCGGATCGGTGGCCTCCTTGGCCCTGCGCATGCTGCGCACCATCGACCAACCGCCGATACCGGCTACGAACGTGCCCGCGGTGAGGAGCGCGCCCGCCACCACGTGGGGGAAGGCCGCCAAGGCCGTGTTGTTGGTGAGCAGTTCCCAGATGCTCGTCAGCTCGGCGCGACCGCGCTCGGCGTTGTACCGCGCGCCCACCGGGTGCTGCATGAACGAGTTCGCGGCGATGATGAAGAACGCGGAGGCGTTGACACCGATCGCGACCAACCAGATCGTCGCCAGGTGAACGAGTTTCGGCAACCGTCCCCAGCCGAAGATCCACAGGCCGAGGAAGGTGGATTCGAGGAAGAAGGCGACCAGGCCCTCCAGCGCCAGCGGCGCCCCGAACACGTCACCGACGAAGCGTGAGTACTCGCTCCAGTTCATACCGAACTGGAACTCCTGCACGATGCCGGTGGCGACGCCGAGTGCGAAGTTGATGAGGAAGAACTTGCCGAAGAACTTGGTGAGCCGATACCAGTGATCCTTCTTGGTGATCACCCACATCGTCTGCATGATCGCGATGAGCGGGGCGAGCCCGATCGTGAGCGGGACGAGAATGAAGTGGTAGACGGTCGTGATTCCGAATTGCCACCGAGATACGTCCAGTGCGTCCATGGCTTCTCCCATGCAGTGCCCGTTGGACAGGCGTGACCGGGGCCGAGGCGTGGGCTGACGCCTCAGTCCCGCTTCAAAAGGTACGTCCTGCGACCTCTTGCCGCAGGCCTTTATCTACTACCGACAGTAGTAGCGGAGTCAAGTCGCCCGCGCCGTCCCGGACCGCGCTCAGACGGCGTCCGGCAACGCCCCAACGGTCTCCGCCGACAAGTCGACCAGCGCCGACAGCTCCTCGGCGATCTCCGGCACCGCCGTCACCCGACCGTTCAAGGCCCGCACCCGTGCGGCGAGAGTCACACTCGAGAGCAGCCAGACACCGTCCGCCAGAATGAGATCCGCGGGCCGCAGCGGCGCCACCTCGGTGCGGAACCTGTGCTCGCCCGCGATCTCGAAAAGCGCCCGCTGGGTGGTTCCCGGCAGGATCCCCTGCTCGATCGGCGGGGTGATCAGCGTGCGGCCGCGAGCGATGACGACCGTGGAGCGGGGGCCCTCGAGCACGAGACCCTCGCTGCTGGTGAAGATCACGTCGTCGGCGCCAAGCGAGTTCGCATGCCTCAGCGCCGCCATGTTGGTCGCGTAGGACAGCGTCTTCGCGCCCAGCAACTGCCACGGCGCGAGCGCCGCCAGGTCCACCGAGAACCCGCGGGGCAGGGTGACCACCGCGATCCCGTCGCGCCGGGCGGCCGCGACGCGATCGTCGATGGGGCCGATCGTGAGATAACCGGTCGGCCCCCCGCCGATCTCGCGGCCACGGCTGAGCACCAGCCGCATCAACCCCTCGCCGTCGCCGTCCCACTCCGCGAGGGCGGTATTCACGGCCGCGCGCCAGCGGTCCAGGTCCTGTTCCGGCAGGTCCATCGCCGCCGCGGAGTTGTTCAGCCGTTCGAGATGCAGCTCGATGGTGCACGGGGAACCGCCCCGGACCAGCACGGTCTCGAACACTCCGTCACCACGCACGGCCGCCAGGTCGTCCGCGTAGAGCAGCGGGACGTCAGGGTCGTGCACCTTGCCGTCGAGGGTCACCAGTACGCGAGGAACCATGCCAACAGCCTAGGACGACCGTCCGGCCGCGGCCGGACGCTCCTACTATGGAGCTGTGTCCGAGTCGCCGAGCGTCGCCCCCAGTCCGCTGCTGTCCTACCCCGGTGCCGTCGCCGGTCCCGACGATTCCCTCGACGCCGGGGTTGCCTGGCACTACGGCGACCCGCTGCGCGAGCAGCGCAGCGCCGAGAACGCCGCCGCCATCGTGGACCGCTCGAACCGCTTCGTGCTCTCCATCGGCGGCGCCGAGCGCCTGACCTGGCTGCACACCATCTCCAGCCAGCACATCGCGCAGCTGCCCGACGGCGGTTCCGCGGAGAACCTGAGCCTCGACCTGCAGGGCCGGGTCGAGGAGCACTTCGTGCTGACCGACCTGGACGGGGTCACCTGGATCGACACCGAGCGCAGCCACGGCCCCGGCCTGCTGGCATTCCTCCAGAAGATGGTGTTCTGGGCGAAGGCCGAGCCCGCCGCCGCGCCCGAGATGGCCGTCCTGAGCCTGCTCGGCCCCGACGTGCGCAGGCCGAAAATCCTTGCCGCTCTCGGCATCGCCTCGCTTCCGCCGGTCTACGGGGCGGTGGCGCTGCCCGGCGGCGGCTTCCTGCGCTCGATGCCGTGGCCCGGCGAACACGCCTTCGACCTGATCGTGCCCCGCGACCAGCTGGCCCGCTGGTGGGAGACGCTGACCGCCGCGGGCGCCGCGCCCGCGGGCAGCTGGGCGTTCGAGGCGCTGCGGGTGGCCGCTGTCCGCCCCCGGATCGGCGTGGACACCGACGAGCGCACCATCCCGCACGAGGCCCGCTGGATCGGCGGGATCGCCGAGCACGGGGCCGTGCACCTGGACAAGGGGTGCTACCGCGGCCAGGAGACCGTGGCCCGGGTGCACAACCTCGGCAAGCCGCCCCGGCACCTGGTGCTGCTGCATCTCGACGGGTCCGCGGACACCCGCCCGGAGCCGGGCGACGCGGTCACCGCGGACGGCAGGACCGTCGGGCACCTCGGCACCGTCGTCGACCACCACGAGCTCGGCCCCATCGCACTGGCCCTGGTCAAGCGGACCGTGCCGGTGGACACCGCGCTGCTCGCCGGCTCGGTGGCCGCCTCGATCGATGCCGACTCCGTGCCCAGCTACGACGCCGTGCAGGCGGGCCGGGCCGCCGTCGACCGGCTGCGCGGCCGGTGAGCGGCGCGGGGCGCGTCGACGCCGTCTGCGTGGTGCACGCCGAGCGCGACAGCGGCACCAAGCGGGTGCCGCGCACCGCGATCGACAAGCGGCCCGTCGACGGGTCGGTGCGGATCGGCCCCGCGGGCCTGGACGGGGACCACATCTGCGACACCGAGTTCCACGGCGGGACGTTCAAGGCGGTGTACGCGTACCAGCAGGACGAGGCGCAGCGGTGGGAGTCGGAGCTGGGGCGGCCGCTGCCCGCCGGCTGGTTCGGCGAGAACCTCCGGGTCAGCGGGATCGCCGCGAGCGACGCGGTGATCGGCGAACGCTGGCGCCTGGGCGACGGCGATCTCGCCGCCGAGCTGGAGGTGACCGGCCCGCGGACCCCGTGCGGCACCTTCGGCGTGTGGGCCGGGGAACCCCGCTGGGTCAAGCGCTTCGCCGACCGCGCCGACACCGGCGCCTACCTGCGGGTGATGCGCGGCGGCCTGGTGACCGCGGGCGACGCGATCCACCGCGTGCACGTGCCCGCTCACGGGGTGACCGTGCGCGACCTGTTCACCGGGCAGAACCAGGAAAGTCTGGTCGCGTTGCTCGAGCAGCAGCCCGACCTGTCGCCTACTGTCGCAGACAAGGCACGCCGACGGATCACCGGACGGAAGGTGCAGGTGGAGTATTGAGCGTCGAACTGGTCGAAGTGGATCGCTCCGGTTTCCGCGAGTGCGTGCACCGCGGTTCGGTGGTCGTGTTGGACCCGGACGGCGAGGTCATCCTGGCCCTCGGCGAGGTACACACCCCTATCTATCCCCGTTCGTCGAACAAGCTCATGCAGGCCGTGGCCCTGTTGCGCAATGGATTCGCCCCGGCCGACAACCGCGAACTGGCGATCGCCGCCGGCTCCCATGAGGGTGAGCCCGAGCACGTCGCGGTCGTCCACCGGCTACTCACCCGCAACGGGCTCGCCGAGCACCAACTGCGGTGTCCTCCCGAGTTGCCGTCGAACGAGACCGCCCGCGCCCGCGTCCTCGCCTCCGGTGCGCTGCCGCGCCGGATCTTCATGAACTGCTCCGGCAAGCACGCGGCCATGCTCGCGGCCTGCGTGGCGCGCGACTGGCCGCTGGAGAGCTACCTGGAGCCCACACACCCCATCCAGCTGGCGGTGATGGACACCATCGCCGAACTGGCGGGTGAGACGGATTACGAGCTGGGCATCGACAGCTGCGGCCTGCCGATCGTGCCGCTCTCGCTCTCCGCCCTCGCCCGCGGATTCGCGACGCTGGCCACCGCGGCCGCCGACAGCCAGGAACGGGCGGTGGCCGATGCCGTCCGCGAGCAACCCTGGCTGGTGTCCGGCACCGGTCACGACGACTTCCTGTTGATGAGCGCCGTACCGGGCCTGCTCTGCAAGGTGGGCGCCGACGGCGTGCACGCGGGTGCGCTGCCCGACGGCACCTCCTTCGCGCTCAAGATCGACGACGGCGGCGAACGCGCCCGCCTGCCGCTCACGGCCGCGCTGCTGCACCGACTCGGGGTCGCCTGGACCGAGGATCTGGCGGAACTCGCCTCGCCACCGGTACTGGGTGGGGGTGTTCGAGTGGGCACAATTCGGGCGATTCCCGGCATTCTGAGATAAATCAGACACCCAACGCGGCCTGGGGTGGGAGCGCACGCCGAGTTCTCAGGCTAGAGTGTGTGTCAGGAAGAAATACACACTCAAACGGGGCCGCCAAAAATTCCCAGGCCGCCCCGCGGAAGCGCGAGGGGGTTGGCCATGGGCCGCGGCCGGGCTAAGGCAAAGCAGACCAAGGTTGCACGCGAGCTCAAGTACAGCTCGCCGTCCACGAACTTCGACAGCCTGCAAAAGGAACTGTCCGGAGGTTCGTCCAGCTCCCACCGGAACGGGGTCCTCGCCGACCAGCGTTCCGACGACACTGCGTCGCGCTGGGACGACGACGATAACGACGACTGGCGCCGCTGACACGGCGAAGTACAGGAATGCGGGGAAGCCTACCGGCTCCCCCGCATTTCGGCATGTACGGTCGGCGCGCAATCTCGATCTGCTGAACACATAAACGAACGGACCGTTGACCTCCCGCGAAGGGTGTCAACGGTCCGTTCGTCTCTGTCCTGTGGAATCAGAAGCGCGGGTGGTCTCCGACCATGCGAACGAGGTCGGATCCTTCCTGCTTGTCTGATGCCTTGGCGACGGTGCCGAGCGTCCAGCAGTCGATGTGGCGGGCGGTCAGCACCGCCAGCGCACGGTCGACGTCCTCGGGCGCCACGATGGCGACCATGCCGACGCCCATGTTGAAGGTCTGCTCCATCTCGGCCCGCTCCACCCGGCCGCGCTGCGCGATCATCGCGAACACCGGTGCCGGGCTCCAGGTGCCACGGTCGAGCTCGGCGACGAGCCCCTTCGGCATCACCCGGGCGAGGTTGTTCGCCAGGCCGCCGCCGGTGACGTGGCAGAAGGTGCGCACGTCGGTCTCGGCGATCAGGGCCAGGCAGTCCTTGGCGTAGATCTTGGTCGGCTCGAGCAGCTCCTCACCGAGGGTCCGGCCGAACTCCTCGACGTGGCCGCCGAGCGACATGCGGTCGATCTCGAGCAGCACCTTGCGGGCCAGCGAGTAGCCGTTGGAGTGCAGGCCCGAGGAGCCCATGCCGATCACCACGTCGCCCGGGCGCACCCGCTGCGGGCCGAGCACGGCATCCGCCTCGACGACGCCGACGCCGGTGGCGGAGAGGTCGTAGTCGCCGTCTGCCATCAGCCCGGGGTGCTCCGCGGTCTCGCCGCCGAGCAGCGCGCAGCCGGCGATGATGCAGCCGTCGGCGATGCCCTTGACCAGCTCGGCGACCCGCTCCGGCACGACCCGGCCGACGGCGATGTAGTCCTGCAGGAAGAGCGGCTCGGCGCCGCACACCACGAGGTCGTCCACGACCATCGCGACCAGGTCGAGGCCGAGGGTGTCGTGCTTGTCCATGGCCTGCGCGACGGCGATCTTGGTGCCGACGCCGTCGGTGGAGGCCGCGAGCAGCGGCTCCTTGTACCCACCCTTGAGCGCGAACAGCCCGGCGAACCCGCCGAGGCCGCCGATCACCTCGGGGCGGCTCGCCTTCTTGGCCAGCGGGGCGAACAGCTCGACGGCCCGGTCTCCGGCCTCGATGTCCACCCCCGCCGCCGCGTAGGAGGCGCCGGTGGGGCGGTCGTTGTCGTCGGTCATCGGATTCGCTGCTCCAGCCATCTTCTCGGCGGCGCCTTGGGGCACCGCGTGGTGATCTACGTGTGGGCGCTGAGCGCCTACGGTCGACTCAACGCGCTCGCGTTGTCGTTGTCCTGCTTCGCCGCGGCGCCCGCGGTGCTCTCCAGCATTCCCTCGAGCACGTTCTTACCCATCGAGGTCTCGGTCGGCAGCGCAATCGGGTAATTACCGTCGAAGCACGCCGAGCACAGTCGGGATGCGGGCTGCTCGGTGGCGGCGATCATGCCCTCGATCGAGACGTAGCCGAGGGTGTCGGCGCCGATCGAGCGGCGCACGCCCTCGAGCATCTCGTCCATGCTGTGGCTGGTCACGCCGCCGGCCTCGCTGGCCCCCGCGCCGTTGGCGATCAGCTCCGCGGGTGAGGCGAAGTCGATGCCGTAGAAGCAGGGCCACTTGACCGGCGGGGAGGCGATCCGCACGTGGATCTCCAACGCGCCCGCCTCGCGGAGCATCCGGATCAGCGCGCGCTGGGTGTTGCCGCGGACGATGGAGTCGTCCACGACGATCAGGCGCTTGCCGCGGATGACTTCCTTGAGCGGGTTGAGCTTGAGCCGGATGCCGAGCTGCCGGATGGTCTGCGACGGCTGGATGAAGGTGCGGCCGACGTAGGCGTTCTTCATCAGGCCCTGGCCGTAGGGAATGCCGGAACCCTGCGCATAGCCGACCGCGGCCGGGGTGCCGGACTCGGGAACGGGGATCACCAGGTCGCCCTCGATCGGGTGTTCCTTGGCGAGCCTGCGACCGATCTCGACGCGGGTGGCATGCACCGAACGGCCGGAGATGATGCTGTCCGGGCGGGCCAGGTAGACGTACTCGAACACACAGCCCTTGGGCGTCGGGTTCGCGAAACGCGAGGAGCGGACGCCGTCGGCGTCGATCGCCAGCATCTCGCCCGGCTCGATGTCCCGGACGAACGAGGCGCCGACGATGTCCAGCGCGGCGGTCTCGCTGGCGACGACCCAGCCGCGGTCGAGGCGGCCGAGGCAGAGGGGGCGGACGCCGTGCGGATCGCGTGCCGCATACAGGGTGTGCTCGTCCATGAACGTGAGGCAGAACGCGCCACGCAGAGTCGGCAGCAGCTCCATCGCGGCCTGCTCGATGGTGCGGTCGGCCGCCGCGTGTGCGAGCAGCGCGCCGACGAGGTCAGAGTCGGAGGTGCCTCGGCCCGGCTGCTTGGGGTTGATGAGCCCGGCCTCGCGCGCCCTGGTCGCCAGCTCCGCCGTGTTCACCAGGTTGCCGTTGTGGCCGAGCGCGATGCCCGTGCCTGCCGCGGTGGTCCGGAAGATCGGCTGGGCGTTCTCCCAGGTGGTGGACCCGGTGGTCGAGTACCGACAGTGCCCGACGGCGACGTGCCCCGGCATCGCGCCGAGAGTCTGCTCGTCGAACACCTGGCTGACCAGGCCGAGGTCCTTGAAGACCAGCACCTGCGAGCCGTCGGCGACGGCGATACCCGCCGCCTCCTGACCACGGTGCTGCAGCGCGTAGAGGCCGTAATAGGTGAGCTTCGCCACATCCTCACCGGGAGCCCAGACGCCGAAGACGCCACACTCCTCGCGGGGCGGCTGCTCGTCCTGATCCGACAGGTCTGCGGGTGCGAGAAGATTCGGGCTGTTGACCGACAATTCGGCTGGAGTCACCGGGGTTGCTCCCTAGGGGGTGGGATGGGGGGCAAGGTCATTCTACGGGTTAACGGCGGGTGTACTGACCACAGGCCTCCCGACCTCAGAAGCGGAGCAGCGGCAGCCAGTGCTCGATCTCGCGGGCCCTGGTGCCCGACGCCGTGAGCGCGCCCGTCGCCGAGGCGTCGTCGAACGTCAGTCCCCCGGTCACCAGCAGCAGCCAGCTCCGCGGATCGGTCTCCACCACATTCGGTGGGGTGCCCCTGGTGTGCCGCGGTCCCGCGACGCACTGCACCGCGACGAACGGCGGCACCCGCACCTCCACCGAGGACCCAGGCGCGGTGTTCTCGAGGGTCCTGGCGCTGAGCCGGACGGCGGCCGCCAGCTGGGCCCGGCTGGGCGCCTGAGCCTCCGCGTCGGCCAGCCAGTCGCGGACCTCGAGCAGCGCCGCCCTCAGGTCGGCGGGGTCGATCTTCTTGCGTGCGGTCACCGCGCCAACCCATCGGCGGCAGGCCCGTTCGCGGATCGGCGCGAGATGCGGTCGAGCAGACCGTCCCGCACCCGGGTCCACTCTTCGTCCGTCACCGAGTAGACGATCGTGGTCCGCACCGTGCCGTCGCGCCTGCGGGCATGCCGACGCAGCGCGCCCTCCTCGGTTGCGCCGATCGCGGTGACAGCGGCGCGCGAGCGTACGTTCTGGTCGTCGACGTTGAGTTCCACCCGGCGCGCCCCAAGAGTGCCGAAAACATGTTCCAGCACAAGCAGTTTCGACTCCGCATTGATCGCCGTGCCCCGCACGCGGGAGGCGAGCCAGGTGTAGCCAACCGTCACCCGACCGTGTAGCTCGCTCATGTTGTAGATCGAGGTGGTACCGACGATCTCACCGCTCGCGACGTCCACCTGCGTGAGTGTCTGCCGCCCGGACCGTAGCGCGTGGTCGACCGACGCCACCGACGGCGGCTCCGACTCGATCCCATAAGGGAAGAAGCGCAACGTCTCGGGATCGTCGTGCGCCCTCGCCAGCCCGTCGACGTCAGCAGGCGTCGTCGGGCGCAGCAGCACGAACTCACCGCGCAGTGTCGGCGGCTTGCGCCAGTGGTCCGTCACGATCCCCCCGCTGTCCACGTCACTTCTCCGGTCCCTGCGTTCCTGCCCTCGCGTCGATCGCCGCGCGGACGCGTTCGGTGTCGTCGACGGTCCAGCCGTCGGGCGCGGCCACCGCGACCCAGCCGTCGAGCACGGTGGTGCCGTAGTTGTGGCCGTGACCGTCGGGCACCCCCGCCGCGTTGGCGAGGTCGGCCGCGACCTGCCAGAACGTGACAAACGGGAACCAGCGCATGTCCGGCAGGCGGTCGTCACCCGGCGGCTCCGAGAGCCAGTCCGGGCGGTTGAAGATCAGGTCGGGGCTCCACCACACCACCGGGTCCGACGGATGCTGGACGTACAGCACCCGTGGCTTCATCCACGGGGATGCCGGACTCCCGATCGAGGCGGCGTCGTTGGCGAAACGCACCACCAGCCCGTCGGAGTACACAGGTTCGACCTGCCGGGTGCCCGGATCCCGCCGCGCCTCGAGCTGGCTCCACAGGGTGTTCGAGTTCGGCGGACCCACCCAGAGCACCCCGTCGACGGTCTCCCGGATGTCGGCGAGTCCGTCGAACGCCGCCTCGCCCGCCTGCGTCCCGAGGCTCTCGCCGTAGATCAGCAGTTTTGGCCTGGTCTCCGCGGGCTCGCGCAGCCAGCGCTCGTGCACGCGGTCGATCAGCGCTCTCCCTGCCTCGGCCGCCTTGTTCCGGTCCGCGAGGAACGAGATCCAGCTGGGCAGGTACGAATACTGGCTGGCGACGAGGGCGCTGTCGCCGTTGTGCACCAGCTCGATCGCCTCGGCCGCGGTCGGGTTGACCCAGCCGGTGCCGGTGGTCGGGATGACCACCAGGACGCTGCGCTGGAAGGCACCGGTGCGCTCGAGCTCGGCGATCACGACGTCCAGTCGGGCATCGGCGTCCGGCGCCGTCTCGAGCCCGGCGTACACCCGGATCGGTTCGGGCGCGGGCTTCCCGTTCACGGCCGCCAGCTCGTCGGAGTGCATGCCCCGCGAGACGAAGTTCCGGCCCTCGAAGCCGAGCGACTCCCAGCTCGCGTACGAGTCTGGGCTGCCGGACCGCTCGGGGGCGGCCGGCTGCTCGACGCCCTCGCGGGTGGTGTTGTTCTGCAGGCTGAACGCGGAGTTGATCGCCGCGTACGCGGCGTCGAACAGCACGTCCGTCACCATGGTGTAGCTGAGGAACGCGACCAGCACCACGCCGATGGGGGCCGCGGCGGAACGCGGCACCTTCAGCCACCGGTTCAGGTAACGGGCGACCAGCCTGACCAGGTCCCGGAGCACCCGCCACAACGAGATCAGCAGCGCCGCGACCAGTATGCTGAGCGCCAGCGTCCGCAGGTAGCCGGTGGTGGTGGTGCCCTCCGCGTCGGTCAGCGCGGCCAGCTCACGCTGCCAGGCCGCCGCGGCGATGAGCATGCCGATCGACACCAGCAGCGACAGGGTCGGCACCGTGATCTTGAGCGCCAGCTGGACCTTGGCGGGCGGCGGCCACCAGGGCAGCCGCCCCAACAGCAGCCGGTTGACCGCCCACCCGACCGCGGTTCCGACGCCGTAGCCGATAGCCGCGGTGATGCCACCGATCAGGCCCTGATAGAGCCAGTCCCGGGGCAGCAGGGACGGCGTCAGCGACCAGCAGAAGAACAACGCCGCGAACGCGATACCCGTGTAGTCCAGCCGCAGCAGACCCCACGCCCAGCCCACGAAGGGGTGCCGTTCCCGAAGTTCCTCGGGAGAGGCAAGGACCTCGACCCAGCTGGACGGCTCGTGCTTCGCCCCGGCCGCTCCCCCGGTCTGCTTGGTCCCGACCTCTCCCCCGGTCAAAGACTCAGCCGAAGAGTTCGGGGAGCGTCGCCTCCGACAGTTCGCGCAGCTCGGCCATGCTCACCGAGAACTGGCCCTGGACCTCGAGCGAGTCCGAGCCCTCGTCGACGACACCGATGCGCACCCACGGCAAGCCGCGGGCGGTGCACATGCCGGTGAACCGGGTCTCCTCGGTGCGCGGCACCGCGACCAGGACTCGGCCTGCCGACTCGGAGAACAGCGTGACGAACGGGTCCGCGCCCTCGGGGAGCAGGATCCGGCAGCCGGTCTCGCCTGCCAGCGCGGCCTCGACGACCGCCTGGGCCAAGCCGCCCTCGGAGAGGTCGTGCGCGGCGCTGATCAGCCCGTCCCGCGAGCCGGCCAGCAGGATGTCCGCGAGCAGCTGCTCGCGCGCCAGGTCGACCTTCGGCGGCACGCCACCGAGGTGATCGTGCTCGACCTGGGCCCAGATCGAGCCGTCGAGCTCGTCGTGGGTGTCGCCGAGCAGGATCAGGGTCTCGCCCGGCTCCAGGCCCAGTCCGGTGGGGATGCGGCGGTGCACGTCGTCGATCACACCGAGCACGGCGACCACCGGGGTCGGCAGGATCGCCGTCGAGCCGGTCTGGTTGTAGAAACTGACGTTGCCGCCGGTGACCGGGATGCCGAGGGTGGCGCAACCGTCCGCGAGGCCGCGCACGGCCTGCTGGAACTGCCACATCACGCCCGGGTCCTCCGGCGAGCCGAAGTTGAGGCAGTTGCTGACGGCCTTCGGGGTCGCCCCGGTGACCGCGACGTTCCGGAACGCCTCGGCGAGCGCGAGCTGGGCACCGGCGTAGGGGTCAAGCACGGTGTAGCGGCCGGAGGCGTCGGTGGCCAGCGCGATACCGCGGCCGGTCTTCTCGTCGACCCGGATGACGCCCGCGTCGGCCTGCTCGGCGAGCACGGTGTTGCCGCGCACGTAGCGGTCGTACTGCTCGGTGATCCACTTGCGACTGCACAGCTGCGGCGAGGCCACCATGTTCAGCAGCGTCGTCTTCAGCTCCTCGGGCGTGGTCGGACGCGCGAGGGAGGCGGTGGTGTCCGCGACGAGCGCGTCCTGGGTGGCGGGGCGCTGCACGGGGCGCTCGTAGACCGGGCCCTCGTGCGCGACGGTGCGCGGCGGCACGTCCACCACGTTCTCGCCGTGCCAGTCGATGGTGAGCCGGTCGCCGTCGGTGACCTCACCGATGACGGTGGCGAGCACGTCCCACTTGCGGCAGACCTCCATGAACGCGTCCACGTTCTCGGGGGTGACCACGGCGCACATCCGCTCCTGCGACTCGCTGGAGAGGATCTCCGCAGCGGTCATGCCGGTCGCGCGGGTCGGCACCTTGTCCAGGTCGATGTGCATGCCGCCGTCGCCCGCGGCTGCGAGCTCGGAGGTGGCGCAGGACAGCCCGGCGCCGCCGAGGTCCTGGATGCCGACGACCAGCTTCGCCTTGTACAGGTCGAGACAGCACTCGATGAGCACCTTCTCGGTGAACGGGTCGCCGACCTGCACGGCGGGCAGCTTCTTGGGGCGGCCGCCGGACGACTCGTCGAAGGTCTCCGAGGCGAGCACGGAAACGCCGCCGATGCCGTCGAGGCCGGTGCGCGCGCCGAACAGGATGATCTTGTTGCCCGCGCCGGAGGCGAACGCCAGGTGCAGGTCCTCGACCCGCATCGCGCCCGCGCACAGCGCGTTCACCAGCGGGTTGCCCGCGTAGGAGGCGTCGAAGACCGTCTCACCGCCGACGTTCGGGAGGCCGAGGGAGTTGCCGTAGCCGCCGATGCCGCGCACGACGCCGTCGACGACCCGGCGGGTGTCGGGCGCGTCCGCCGCGCCGAAGCGCAGCTGGTCCATGACCGCGATCGGGCGGGCGCCCATCGCCATGATGTCGCGGACGATGCCGCCGACGCCGGTCGCCGCGCCCTGGTAGGGCTCGATGTAGGACGGGTGGTTGTGCGACTCCACCTTGAAGGTGACCGCCCACCCGTCGCCGATGTCGACGACACCGGCGTTCTCACCGATGCCCGCGAGCATCGAGGAGCGCATCTCGTCGGTGGTGGTCTCACCGAAGTACTTCAGGTGCACCTTGGAGGACTTGTAGGAGCAGTGCTCGCTCCACATCACCGAGTACATCGCGAGCTCGGCTTCGGTCGGGCGCCGACCGAGGATCTCCTTGATCCGGGCGTACTCGTCTTCCTTGAGTCCCAGTTCCTTGAAGGGCTGGGCGACATCCGGGGTCGCTGCGGCCTTGGTGACGGTGTCGACCTGCACGGTGCTCGTCTCTGAAGACACGGGGAGTCGGGTCCCTTCCCTGGAGGAGTCAAATCGGCCGCGGCTGGCGCCACGCTGCCTGGGCAAAGTCTAACTGCCAGGACAGCGTGCCCCCGCACTGGTAGCGGCCACCCGCGCCGTCACTGCTCGTCGGGGTACTCCACCCGCAGCAGCCGCGCGTCTCCGGTGGTCGCCGGGTCGGGACGGTCGGCCTGATCCGTGGCCTTCATCTGCAGACCGTTCAGGTCGGTGCGCATGTAGATGACGTTGTAGCGGTCCCAGGTGGTGGCAACGAACTCCAGGTGCTGGCCCGTGGCCCACGGATGCATGAAGCCGCCGTAGAGCGCGGGCACCAGCACCCCGCTCAGAATGGTCTGCTTACCGCTCCACGGGCCCTCGAGCCGGTCCGCCTGCCGGATCACGAGCGAGTTGGTCTCGTCGGTGTACATGGCCACCCACTTGTTCAGGTAGTCGTTCCACTGCACCGCGAGCTCGCTGACCGGCGAGCCGATCACCGGCGTCGCCTGCCCGAGGTCGGCGACCCAGGCGCTGCCGTTCCAGTACGTGTAGGCGTTCAGGTCGCGGATCTGAGCGGCAGGGACGCGGGCGAGCAGCGCGGTGCCCTGCCTGCCGGACTCGGTGCCGTACTCGTAGACGAAGCCGTCCTTGCCGTCGACGAAGGCGCTCTGCTGGAACTTCGAATTGTTCGGGCTGACCGCGGGGATGCCCGGGATGCCGATGCCCTCGATGTTGGCGCGGACCGTCGCCGGGTCCGCGGTCCAGTTCTCCCCGTTGTCGGTCGAGTACGCGATGGCCGAGTAGTTGGTGGTCCAGTTGCCGGGGGTGTCCCAGGACCGCACCGACATGAACCGGACGTACTGCACCCCGTTCACCGCGATGCCCGCGGTGGGGATGGTCGTGTACTCGCCGGGGATCGCGAAGCCGGGGATGATCTCCTTGGAGTTGTTCGGGCCTGCCAGCGGCGAGCTGTCGATCCGCATGCCGTCGGACAGCACGGTGTCGGAACTGCGGAAGAGGACGTTGCTCCGCCAGTCGTCGCCGTCCACCTCGCAGTCGCCGACGGTGTCGCCGAAGGCCATCAGCACGTCGTGGCGGCCGAGGGCGTTTCCGTTGTCCCACATGATGCCCAGGTCGGTGCCCGAGACGTTGAAGCGCGAGATGGTGTTGTTCGGGCTGCCCGGACCGGTGACCATCTCGATGGCCTTGGTCTTGCCGGTCAACTGCGGGACGCCGCCGTCCGGCGGGCCGGTGAGCCAGGGTAGCGCCCCGGCCAGCGAGCCGGTGCTGCTACCGCTGCTGCCGCCGGAACTGCCCGATCCGCCCTGACCGCATGGGCCACCCTCGGCCGCCGAGGCCGGCGAAACCGCCGACGCCGCAAGGGCAACCGCGACCACCGTCGCGGACAGGGCAGACGACCACGAGCGACTCACTGCGTGCACGAAGATGTTCCTCTCGGGGCTGGGCAGGGCGCGCGAAAATGTGCGCGGCCCAGCCAACCACGAGAAAATTGTTACTGAGGTGCCTGCTGGGGCAATTGTTACTAAACGTCAACAAACACCTTCGTCGACCGGCCCTAGTCCGCGGGCGTCAGGAAGGCCGCCAGCGCCTCGGCGTACGAGGTCACGTCGGCCGCGCCCATCAGCTCCCGCGCCGAGTGCATCGCGAGTTGCGCGGCCCCCACGTCGACGGTGGACAGCCCGGTCCGCGACGCGGTGATCGGTCCGATGGTGGAACCACACGGCAGGTCCGCGCGGTGCACGTAGCGCTGCAGCGGAACACCCGCCTGATCGCAGGCAAGGGCGAAGGCGCCCGCCCCGGCCGCATCGGTGGCGTAGCGCAGGTTCTGGTTGACCTTGAGCACCGGGCCACCGTTGATCTCGATCCGGTGCGCGGGCTCGTGCCGGTCCGGGTAGTTCGGGTGGGTGGCGTGCGCCATGTCCCCGGACGCGCACACCGAGCCTGCCATCGCGCGCAGGAAGTCCTCCCGGCCGCCGCCGCGCGCCAGCACGATCCGCTCGAGCACCGAGTTCAGTAGGTCGGAGAAGGCGCCGCGGTCGGACATGCTGCCGACCTCCTCGTGGTCGAACAGTGCCAGCACCGGAATCGCCTCGGCCGGATTCTCCACCGCGGCGAGCAGCGCCCGGCTGCCCGCGTAGCAGGTGCCCTGGTTGTCCAGGCGCGGCGCGCTGACCAGCTCGTCGTGCAGCCCGACCACCGCGCTCGGCGCCAGGTCGTGGGTCATCAGTTCCCAGCCGAGCACCGCGCCCGGATCGACGCCCACCTCCTCGGCCAGGAAGCCGAGGAACCGCCGCGGCGAGGAGCCGACACCCCAGATCGCGTTCACGTGCCGCTGCGGGTCGAGCTGCACCCCCTTGCGATCCTCCGACAGGTGGATGGCCAGCTGCGGCACCCGCAGGATCGGCCGGTCCACCCGGATCAGCTTCTCCTGCAGCGTGTTTCCGTCGCGGATACTCAACCGGCCGGAGATGCCCAGGTCACGGTCCAGCCAGGAGTTCAGCCACGCGCCGCCGTACGGCTCGAGGCCGACCAGCTGCCAGCCTGCGGAATCGAGGTCCGGGTGCTGCTTGACCCGCAGGTTCGGGCTGTCGGTGTGGCCGCCGACGATGCGGAACGGCACCGCCTCCCGCCCGCTGGCCTCGGTGCTCCACGCGACCAGCGAGCCGCCGCGCACCAGGAAATAGCGCCCGGGCGCCGACGGCCAGCCCTGGGTCTCCCGCAGCCGCACGAACCCCGCGACGGTCAGCTCGGCCGCGACCGTTTCACAGACGTGGAACGGCGACGGCGACGCGTCGACGAAGGAGCAGAGCCCGGTTGCGGTGGCGTCGGTGAGCTGCGGCATGAGTCGATCCTAGTGACCGGGTCGACCCCCGTCAGTGGCTGCCCGACACGCAGAACCTGTTCCCGTCCGGGTCGGTGAGGGTGACCCACCGGAAGCCGTCCATGTCGTGCCGCTCGTACTCCTGCGCGCCGGCAGCCGTCAGCCGGGCCACCTCCGCGTCGAGGTCCTCCGCGATCATGTCGAGATGCACCCGGTTCTTGCCCGGCGTGGGGTCCGGCACCTTCTGGAAGGCCAGCTTGTGCGCGGCGCCCGGCACCTCGACCATGTAGAACCAGCCGTCGTTCTCCTGCTCGATCCGGCCTCCGACCCGCTCGGCCCACCACGCGGCCAGCGGACCCGGTTCGGCACTGTCGAAGGTGATCATGCCCAGTGTCAGTGTCATGACCGAACGCTACCGCCGGGCACCGACATTCGGCGCGAACTCGTTCGCGGGTACCGCCGACCGAGGTCGACTACCGTTGGCGCACAGGATGAGCCACACCCGACGCAGACCGGAGTCCACGATGCCCGAATCGCCTCACCCGCCACGGGCTCCCGAGTCCCAGACGGTGACCAACCCCCTCTCCCCCGCGGCCATCTTCCTCGTAGCGACCGTCGACGCCGGGGGCGAGGCGCTCACCCGCTCGCTGCTCGCGGACGCCGCTGGCCTCCGCCGGGCGGTCGGGCTGCGGGTGCCTGGCTCGGGCCTGGAACTGATCGTCAGCATCGGCTCGGACGCCTGGGACCGACTGTTCGCCGGGCCACGGCCCGCGCAGCTGCACCCGTTCCCGGCGTTGCGCGGCGGGAAACACCAGGCCCCGTCCACCCCGGGCGACCTGCTCTTCCACATCCGGGCGATGAGCCTCGACGCCTGCTTCGAACTCGCGCACCAGATCGCCAAGCGGCTCGCGGGTGCGGCCACCGTCGTCGACGAGGTGCACGGCTTCCAGTACTTCGAGAACCGCGACCTGATCGGCTTCGTGGACGGCACCGAGAACCCGTCCGGGCGAGGCGCCGTCGCGGCGGTCACCGTTGGCGATGAGGACCCGGTCTTCGCGGGCGGCTCCTACGTGCACGTGCAGAAGTACCTGCACGACATGTCGGCATGGGAGGCGCTGCCGGTTCCCGAGCAGGAGAAGGTGATCGGGCGCACCAAGCTCGAGGACATCGAGATGAGCGCCGACGACAAGCCCGCGAACTCGCACGTCGCGCTGAACGCCATCAAGGACGAGGACGGCGGGTCGCTGGAGATCCTGCGCGCGAACATGCCGTTCGGCCGCGTCGGCGACGGCGAGATGGGCACGTACTTCATCGGCTACTGCCGCACACCCGCGATCACCGAACGGATGCTCGCGAACATGTTCCTCGGCGATCCGCCCGGCAATCACGATCGACTGCTCGACTTCTCGGTCCCGGTCACCGGATCCGCGTTCTTCACCCCGAGCGCCGACTTCTTCGACGCCCTGCCGGCGCAGCCATCGATGATCCCAGCAGCTGGCCCGCCCACCCGATAGGTTTCAGCCCATGTCGCTGAACACCATTGTGCTGTTCACCATCGGACTCAACGCCTATGCGCTGCTGCTGATCTACCTGCGATCGTGGCTCTATCGGGTCCCCGTCTACCGGCCGATGGTGAAGAACTTCGCATTGTCGGTGCTTCCGCTCGCGCTCTTCCTCGCCCTCGCGATCGTGCTCGTGCTGACCGTCGGGTTCGTGTCCCGCGCGCTCGGGATTGTGGTGGGCGCGGCGGGATTCGCGGTCTGGCTGCTGTCGCTTCCCAACTCCGGCTACCTGATCACCGAGCTCAACCAGAACCATCGGCGCGAGGACGAGGATGTCCCGCTCTGGTACGACATCATCGCCGTGCTCACCTTCGCGATGTCCGGGGTGGTCAACACCGTCCTCGGGGTGCTGGCCGTCCAGCTGACCTTCGCCCTGATCGTGTTCGGCGACTCCAACTCCGCGCTGCGAGCCGCCCCGGTCCGGGCGATGCCGATCGTGATCATCCTGTTGGTCTCGATCGGCATCTACCTCGGCCGGTACCTGCGGCTGAACAGCTGGGACGTGCGGTCGCCTCGGAGGATGTGGAACAAGCTCCGCGAGCACTTCGACTCGCGCAGGTCGGTGGGCAACTTCCTGCTGTTCTGTGCCACCCACACGGTGTTCCTGCTGCTGATCTACGGTCTGATCGCGGGACCGCTGCTCGAGGCCGTGGCCACCACCCCAGACCTGGTGACCGACGGCTAGAGCGGCCCCTCAGTGGCCCGGCAGCACGCAGACGCTGTCGAGGCCGAGCACGTGATTGAGCCGGCCGAACGCCAGCCACGAGCCGATGCTCATGGACAGCTCGACGACCTCGGCCTGGGTGTAGTGCTCGAACATCCGGGTCCAGAACTCGTCGTCCAGTCCGTGGTGGTCGAGCGCGTACCGCTCCGCGTACTCGGCCGCCAGCCGGGTGCGATCGTCGAAAACGTCGGTGGTGCGCCAGTTCTCGACAGCGTCGTCGAAACCGGCCTCCACCTTCTTGCCGTCCCGTTCGGTACGCCAGTCCTGGCAGAAGATGCAGCCGTTGATCTGCGCGATCCGCAGCCGGGCGGCCTCGAACGCGCGCAGGTCGATGGTCGAGTGTTCGTACACGGACAGCGAGAACTTCGAGGCCGCGATCCCGATGCCGGGGACCATCTCGCCCCACACGTACCCGATGGGGTCCTTGTCCTCGGGAATGTCGATGAGCATGGTTCGTCCTTTCGTGACTACCGTTTTCCGAGTTTGCCGACTGCGGGGCGCAGCGGGACGTCGAGCGCGTCGTAGATTCCGGGTTCCGCCGCCACCAGCCAGTCGATGGCGCTCACCAGGCGCCCGACCGCGGTGGCGTTTCCGCCCGCGGACCGGCTGCCGTCCTCGTCGGTGCACTCGACCGACACCTCGATGTGCGGCCGGCCCTCGATGATCACCCGGTGGGCGCCGTCGCCGTCCGGCGGCATCGGCCAGTCGGTGGCGCACGTCGGGTGGATCCGGGTGACGTGTTCGATGACGATGCGGGGCTCGCCGTCGACGATGCCCTGCACCTCGAACCGCACCGCACCCTGGGTGCCCGCCTCGAAGTCGCCCATCGTCTTGGTGGTGACGGTCGCGTCGAGCGCGCGCCGGTCGAGGGTCTCGCGGATCTCCTCGAGCTCGACGCCAAGCGCCCGCGCCATCATCCGGATCTGCCCGCCCCACACCATGGTCGGGATCGTCGGTGCGATCATCGGCGGCAGGTAGTCCATCGGCTGGCCCATGCCGACCAGGTAGCGCACCGAGTCGGGCTGGTCGTAGGTGGAGTAATCGAAGATCTCCTGGCAGCGGATCACATCGACGGTGCTGCCCAGTCCGCTGAGCAGCAGCGGCAGCACGTCGTTGCCCCAGCCGGGGTCGACACCGGAGGCGAACAGCGAGCCGCCGCCCTCCGCGATGGCGGCCAGCACCGGGTCCCGCAGTTCGGGCGGGGCGTTGGTCGGGTCATAGAGCGGGTACAGCGCGGGACTGACGACGACGGCGCCCGCGCGGATCGCCCGGCAGATGTCGGCGAGGGCATCGTCGGGCCGGATGTCGCCGGAGGCCGCGTACACCACCGCGCCCGGGCTGGCGGCCAGCACCGCCTCGATGTCGTCGGTCGCCGCGACCCCCAGCTCGGAGCCGAGCCCGGACAGATCACCCGCGTCGCGGCCGACCTTGTCGGGGTTGTTCACGATCACGTTCGCGAGCTTGAGCGCCGGGTGCGCATCGACGGCCCTGATGGCCGCCCGGCCGACATTTCCGGTACCCCACACCACCGTTGAGATCATGGCCGGGACGCTACCCAACTGGAACACGTTCTCGTGGGCGTTCGGCTGACTCAGGCGGAGGCGTCCGCCAACTCCGGTGCGCCCGTCGGGCGCAGCGGGACGTCGAGCGCGTCGTAGAGCCCCGGGGCCTGGCCTGCGAGCCAGTCGATGGCGCCGACCAGCCGCCCCACCGACATCGCCTCGTCGCCGCCCGCAGGGGCGGCGCTCACCGCGATCATCGCGATCTGTGCCTCGCCCTCGACGATCACCCGCTGCGCGGCGGACTGCCCGTCCGGCGGACTCGGCCAGTCCGGCGCGCAGGTCGGGTCGATGCGGTTGACGTGCTCGATCACGATGCGCGGCTCGCCGCCGACGATGCCCTGCACCTGCAAGCGCAGCGCGCCCTGCCCACCGGCGTCGAACTTGCCCATCGCGTCGGTCTCGATCGAGGCCTCGAGCGGCCGACGTTCGAGGGTCTCGCGGATCTCGTCGAGTTCGACACCGAGCGCCCGGGCCATCAACCTCACCTGACCGCCCCACACCGTCGTCGGCATCCTGGGCGCGATCATCGGGGCCAGGTAGTCCAGCGGCTCGCCCATGCCCGCGAGGTAGCGCACCGAGTCGGGCTGGTCGAACCCGGAATAGTCCACGATCTCCTGGCAGTGGATCCGGTCGACACCCGCGCCGAGCCCGCCGAGCAGCAGCGGCACCATCTCGTTCGTCCAGTCGGCGTCGACGCAGGTCACGAAGAGCGAGCCGGCGCCATCCGCGATCGCGGCGCGGATCTCCTCGCGCAGCTCGTGCCGATCGTCGCGATGGTCGTACAGCGGGTAGATCGACGGGGTCACCACGATCGCGCCGACCCGGAGCGCCGCGCAGATGTCGGCGACCACCTCGGCCGAGCGGATGTCACCGGAGGCCGCGTACACCACCGCGCGCGGGCCGGTCGCCAGGACGGCCGCGACGTCGTCGCTCGAGCGCACCCCGAGCGCCCGGCCCAGGCCACCGAGGTCGCCCGCGTCGCGCCCGGACCTGCCGGGGTCGTGCACGAGCACGGCCGCCAGTTCCAGACGAGGGTGCGCGTCGACCGCGCGAATCGCCGCGCGCCCGAAGTTCCCTGTCCCCCACACGATCGTCGAGATCATGGCCGGACGGTAGCAAAAGGGCGGACCGGATGACCGGTCCGCCCTTTGTGCGGGATTCGACTCGAGCTCTGCTCAGGCGGTGAGGACCGCGTCCAGCGCCGAGTAGAACATGCCGAGGCCGTCATCGCTTGGTCCGGTCAGCGACTCGGTCGCGTGCTCGGGATGCGGCATCAGGCCGACGACCCGGCCGTTCGCCGAGGCGATGCCCGCGATCGCGCGCTGCGAGCCGTTCGGGTTGTCGCCGGAGTAGCGGAACACCACGCGGCCCTCGCCCTCGAGCTCGTCGAGCACCTTCTCCGAGGCCTGGTACCGGCCCTCGCCGGACTTGAGCGGGATGAGGATCTCGGCGCCCGACTCGTACCTCGAGGACCACGCCGTCGAGGTGGACTCCACCTTCAGCCACTGGTCCCGACAGATGAAGTGCAGGCCCTCGTTGCGGGTCAGGGCGCCCGGGAGCAGTCCCGCCTCGCACAACACCTGGAAGCCGTTGCAGATGCCGAGCACCGGCATGCCGCCTGCCGCGGCCTTGATGACCTCTTCCATCACCGGCGCGAACCGGGCGATGGCGCCGCAGCGCAGGTAGTCGCCGTAGGAGAAGCCGCCGGGCACGATGACCCCGTCGACGCCCTTGAGATCGGCATCGCCGTGCCAGAGGCTGACCGCCTCGCCGCCTGCCAGGTTCACCGCGCGGGCAGCGTCGACGTCGTCGAGGGTGCCGGGGAAAGTGATGACTCCGATGCGGGCGCTCACTGGACTCGGGTGACCTTCCAGTCCTCGATCACCGTGTTGCACAGCAGCGACTCGGCGATCTTCTCCAGCTCGGCGTCGTCGACGCTGTCGTCGACCTCGAGCTCGAACCGCTTGCCCTGGCGAACATCCGACACCCCGGTGAACCCGAGTCGGGGCAGGGCGCCGACAACTGCCTGCCCTTGGGGATCGAGAATCTCGGCCTTGGGCATGACATCGACAACGACACGGGCCACGTGCTGCTCCTCGCTAGGTGCTCCGGTGCGCCCGGAAATGATCCGCCGGGCAACAGGCAGTTTACCGGCGCATACTCGAACCCATGCGACTGACCCACTTCGGCCACTCCTGCGTGCTCGCCGAGATCGACGACGTCACGCTTCTGTTCGACCCCGGCAACTTCTCGCACGGTTTCGAGGGCATCACCGGCCTGGACGCCATCCTCATCACCCACCAGCATCCCGACCACGCGGACCCGACGCGACTGGGCGCGCTGATCGATCAGAATCCCGGCGCCGCCCTGTACGCGGATCCGCAAACCGCGGCGCTGCTCGGCAGCTCCTGGACCGCGGTGCACGCGGGCGACTCGTTCGCCATCGGCGGCGTCCCGGTCACCGGGGTCGGCGGGCGGCACGCGGTGATCCATCCCGAGATCCCGGTGGTCGACAACACCGGCTACCTCCTCGGCGACCCGGGCGCGCCCGCGCGGCTGCTGCACCCGGGCGATTCCCTGTTCGTGCCCGAGCAGCCGATCGACGTGCTGGCCATCCCCGCCGTCGCGCCGTGGATGAAGATCTCCGAGACCGTCGACTACCTCCGGGCCGTCGCGCCGCGGGTCGCGGTGCCGATCCACCAGGGCATCATCAACGACCCCGCGACCGGCATCTACTACGGCCGGCTGCGCGAGATGGGGCCCGCAGGCACCGAGTTCCTGGTGCTCCCGGCCGAGTCCGGCACCGAGGTGAGCTGACCGCCGCGGCGGCCATGGGGCGGACGCGCGCCCGCGCGGCGAGGTGACTACGGTCACAGTCATCAGTCGCCGTCACACAGGAGTCACCCATGCTGAGCACGATGCAAGACGCCCCGCTGTCGATCGCCCAACTGCTACGGCACGGGAGCACGGTGCACGGTGCGGCGGAAGTGGTGACGTGGACCGAGTCGGGTCCCCGCCGGACCTCCTACGCCGAGGTGGGCAGGCGGTGCGCGGCACTGGCGCACGCCCTGCGCGGCCTCGGCGTCACCGGTGACCAGCGAGTGGCGACGTTCATGTGGAACAACTCCGAGCACCTCGAGGCATACCTGGCGGTGCCGTCGATGGGCGCGGTCCTGCACACGCTGAACATCCGACTGTTCCCGGAGCAGCTGGTGCACGTGGCCAACCACGCCGAAGACCACGTGATCATCGTCGACCCGTCCCTCATCCCGCTGCTGGCGCCGCAGCTGCCACAGCTGACCACCGTCAAGCACGTGATCGTCACCGGCTCCTCCACCGCCGGGCTCGAGGCCCCCGAGGGGGTGCAGGTCCACACCTATGAGGGCCTGATCGAGGGCCAGCCGGGCGAGTTCGACTGGCCGGAGGTCGACGAGCGCAGCGCCGCGGCGATGTGTTACACCTCCGGCACCACCGGTGACCCGAAAGGTGTTGTCTACTCGCACCGTTCGATCTACCTGCATTCGATGCAGGTGTGCATGTCCGACGGCCCGAACCTCGCCCAGGGCGATCGCGCGCTGGCGGTGGTGCCGCAGTTCCACGCCATGTCCTGGGGCCTGCCGTACGCCGCGTTCATGATCGGCGCCTCGCTGATCATGCCGGACCGGTTCCTGCAGCCCGCGCCGCTCGCCGAGCTGATCGCCGCCGAGAAGCCCACCCTCGCTGCCGCGGTGCCCACCATCTGGCAGGGCCTGCACCTGCACCTCGAGCACCACCCGCAGGACATCTCCTCGATGCGGGAGGTGCTGATCGGCGGATCCGCGGTGCCGCCCGCCCTGATGCACACCTTCGAGGACGAGCACAGCGTCTCGGTGCTGCACGCCTGGGGCATGACCGAGACCTCCCCGCTGGGATCGGTTGCCCGTCCGCCCGCGGGCACCACCGGCGACGAGATGTGGAAGTACCGCTACACCCAGGGTCGGTTCCCCGCATCCGTGCAGGCCCGACTCGTCGGCGACGACGGCACCGTCCTCCCCTGCGACGGCACCTCCGTCGGCGAGCTCGAGGTCCGCGGGCCCTGGATCACCGCGTCCTACTACGGGGTCGACGCGGCGGACAAGTTCGACGACGGCTGGCTCAAGACCGGCGACGTCGGATCGATCACCCCCGACGGCTACCTCAGCCTCTCGGACCGCTCGAAGGACATCATCAAGTCCGGCGGCGAGTGGATCTCCTCGGTCGACCTGGAGAACGCCGTGATGGGACACCCGTCCGTCGCCGAGGCCGCCGTCATCGGCGTGCCCGACGAGAAGTGGGACGAGCGCCCCCTGGTCGCGGTGGTGCTGCGCGAGGGCACCACGACGACCGTCGAGGAGCTGCAGCAGTTCCTCGACGGCAAGGTCGCCAAGTGGCAGGTGCCGGAGAACTGGACGCTGATCGACGCGGTCCCGAAGACCAGCGTCGGCAAGTTCGACAAGAAGCGCCTGCGCGCCGACTATCACGAGGGCGGGCTGAAGGTCACCCGACTCTGATCGCGTGAACGGGGCGCGACCCGATGGGTCGCGCCCCGTTCACCGATTCAGACCGGTTGGCTGACGCCGGCCCGGCCGTTCTCGATGTGTCCGACGAGGCTGCGCCGGAAGTCCAGGTCCTCCTCGACGGTCACGGTCGCCTGATACCAGCCGTCCACCGACCGCACCCTCAGCGATTCCCTGCCGCCTGCCGCGATCAGGCGGCGCTGGCCGTCGATCACGACGGCCAGCGCACGCTCCCCGGGGTTCTTCACCGTCAGGTCGAGCGCTCCCGCCGCCGCGTCGACCCTGGTGGACAGTTCGAGCGCGGCCGCGGCGCCGTCGGTCGAGCCGGCGAACTCTCTCCTGAAGCCGTTGGGGCCCAAGAGGGTCAGGCTGTAGCGCGGGCCGGGAAGGGCGACGATGTCCTCGGTCTCACCGCGGACGTCGTAGTGCCGCGGCGCGCCGAACTCGCCCGCATAGGGGTACAGGGCCAGATGCGCCGAGGCGGCACCGGAGTTCACCAGGTGCACCGTCACCGAGCGAGCGCCGGGGTCCACCGTCGCGTAGGCGTCGGGCTGGTACGGCAGCGCCCGGGCGGGCCGGGTACCGCTCTCCTGCACCGGCATTCGCTGCAGGACAGGCGGCTTCGGCGTCCACCGCGGCTCCAGCGGCGGGGTGGGCCGCGGTTGGGCGACGTTCGGCCGACTGCGCGGGTTGGCGAAGTCGAAGGCCGAGGTCAGGTCGCCGCTGACCGTGCGCCGCCACGGGTCGATCTCCGGTTGGGTGATCCCGAACCGCTTCTCCAGGAACTGGTTCACCGACGTGTGGTCGAACACCTGCGAGCACACGAACCCACCCACGGTCCAGGGCGAGATGATCGTCATCGGTACCCGCGGTCCGAGACCGAGCGGCTGACCGGCCACCCACTCCGAGCCGACCGAGAGCGGCGGACGGGGCGGCGGAACGTGGTCGAAGTAGCCGTCGTTCTCGTCGAAGTTGACGATCACGGCCGTCTTCGCCCAGAGATCCGGGTCGGAGGCGATGGCGTCGAGCACCTGGTACAGCAGCGTCGCACTCGCCGCAGGCGACGATCCGGACGGGTGCTCCGAATCCACCTCGGACGGAACCAGGTAGCTGACCTGCGGCAGCTTGCCCGACTCGACGTCCTTGCGGAACTCGGCGGCGAGCGTGCCCGGCCGCGACCGGTACAGCCCGCGGTCGTAGAGCTGACGGTCGGCGGGGGAAAGCCCGTTCACCGCGACCTCGAGTGCCCCCAGCGCCACGTCCTGGGCGGCGGGCGGCAACTCGGGCAGCGCGAGGTAGAGCCCGGCGAGGGTCTGCAGCTCGTACGGGACCAGGCCGGGGTTCCCCAGCAGGTGGGACCCCACCTTCTTGAAGGTGGTGAAGTACTCGAGGTTGTTGTCTCCGAAGTTGTCCCACTCCTGGTACGTCTTCCAGGAGATGCCTGCGGCCTGCAGCCGCTCCGGGACAGTGGTCCACCCGTAACCGGCGTGCCAGGGGTCGTAGGCGGCGTTGGTGACGGCGCGCCCCTCGGGACCCGGCTCCGACGACCCGGCCGGCCCCGCCGACCCGGTCAACCCGGCCGCCCCGGCCGGGAGCAGGCCTGCGGGCTCGAATCCGGTGTACCCGGACACCCAGTAGTTGCGGTTGGGACTGGTCGACGTCGGCACCGAGCAGTGGTAGGCGTCGCAGATCGTGAACGCGTCCGCGAGCTCGTAGTGGAACGGGATGTCCTGGCGGTCGTAGTAGGCCATCGTCGTGCCCGTCTTCGCCGCGATCCAGCCGTCGTGCCAGCCGTCGGCGAGGGCCTGGTGTCCGCCCTCCCAGCTGTGGTCGAGCCCGGTGACGTTCTGGGTGTCCATCCGCTGGGCGGCGGCGGAGTCCCGGATCGGGAACGGGAGCACCGGGCCGTTCGGGCCCGGCTGCTCGAATACTGAGCCCCCGGTCCGCAACCGCAACGAGTTGGGGTCACCGAATCCGCGTACCCCGCGCAGCATTCCGTAGTAGTGATCGAACGACCGGTTCTCCTGCATGATCAGGACGACGTGCTCGACCGACTCGAGTCCTCCCGGGCGCACCGGCGTAGCCAGCGCACGCTGCAGCGACGGCGGCAGCATCGAGGTGGCGGCGACAGCGGCGGCCGCGCCGGCGCCGGCAGTGAGAAACCTCCGCCGGGAGAGAGATTTCCGGGTCACGCGACCTCCACTGTCCGATTGGTCCGTACGTCAAACGAATCGGACACTAGACCAAACGTCCAGTTGGCGTGGCAGATCTCGAGATATTGGCGACTCAGGCCACCCGCGACCCGGAACCCTTGGCCCGCCAGCGATATCCGGTCGGCTGGGCGCCGTGGTGCAGCGAGAGGTCGATGGCGTCGAGCAGGGCCTGCCGCGGGCCGGACCGCCCGAGCTGCTTGGCGGAGATCGCGAGACGCACCACACCGCCGCGACGGGCGGTGCGGCCCGCGCCAAGCACCAGCGCCCGGCACCACCAGGGCTCCGCCCGGAAACCCTCACCGATGCCGAGAACCCGGGCCCGCACCACCGTGCCGCGCTCGAGGTCGTGGATGCCTGCGGCCCCGGCGAGCAGCCGGAACCCGGTGCGGGGCAGCGCGGCCACCGCGCCGGGCGAGGCCAGCCAGCGGGGCGCGGCGAACGCGCGGGTGCGCAGCCCGGTCTCCTCCATCACCCGGTCAGCGGCCAGCAACCGCAGAGCGGCCTCGTGCTCGGGCAACGCCGCGAACTCGGCGCGACGCTTCTTGGTGGCGGCCTGGTCGTATCCGTGCAGCACGATGGCGTCGCCGCCCGCCTGCCGCCTCCGCAGCCATTCCTGGGTGTCCGCGTCGCGGACGAGCCGGTACTTGTCCTTCAGGCGCGGGGCGACGAGCAGCGAGAGCTGCACCCCGCGCCCGTCCATCTCCCGGGCGAAGTCGGCGGCGAGGTCCCGGGTCTCCGGCCGGATCCCCGAGAGCGACACGATCAGCTGTCCGGCCATGCGCCCAGGGTCGCACCCGAAGATGTACGGCCGCTGACGTCGACGTGAGCATTCGGCGAGCACCAGCGCGGGCCAACCTACTGGCGGGCGCGCGACCCGTTGCGGTCCCGCCACCACTGCGGCGCATCGACGAAGTGGTTGTCGTACTCCTCCTGGGCGGGCGCGAGCTCCTCCACCGACGCCTCCCCCGCCTGGATCCTCGCGAGCAACCGGAAGTACTCGAACCGCTGCACCCCCGGGGTCAGCACGATCAGCACCCGAGCCGCGGAGTCCGGCGTCGCACCGAACGCATGCGGCATGAGCTTGGGCACCACGAGGGATCCGCCCGCCGCCACGGTCACGATCTCGTCGCCTGCCATGACGCGCAGCTCGCCGTCGAGGACATAGAACAGCTCCGACGACCTGGTGTGGAAATGTGGCGCGGCGCCGTCCGCCCCGACCCCGAGGTGGACCTCGAGCGAGCTGAGCGCACCCGCCGTGTCCGAGGCGTCGTACAGCAGATGCATCGAGGCCCGGTCGTTCCCCACCACCTCGGCCTGGTCCGCCCGGGCCGAGGCCGCCCGCTCCTCGCCGGTCATGCGACCAGCAGCCCGGCAGCGGCGATCATCGCGACCGCGGTGGCCCCATGGATTCCGAACGCGGCCTTGCGCGGACCACCGTTGGTCAACACGATCCACATGTCACCGAGGGGAACGACGGCGAGCAGCAGCATCAGGAGCGCGAGCTGGTCGCGCGCGACGAAGGTGAAGACGATCACCAGCAGGCCCGAGGCGATGTCGCGAATGCCCTTGACCTGCCACCAGCCGCGCGCCTCCGGCGCCGGGCTGGCAGGCAGACCGAAGCCGGCCGCGTTCTTCGCGTTCTTCCCCATATAGGCCACACCGATGGCGATGATCCCGAGCGCACCGATCCAGCTGATGACGAGTCCGATCCAGTTCAACATGGCCGAGCCTTTCGTTTGTAGTATTTCTACCAACGGTAGCTTAACGATGAACGGTTGTCTATCAGTGATAGAGTTTTGGTATGGGAGTTCGAGAACGCAAGGAGAGGGAGCGGCAGGATCGCGCGCACAGGATCGTCGAATGCGCTCGGACCGTCGCTGAGAAGGAGGGCTGGCCCGCCGTGACCACGCGGCGCCTGGCCGATGAGATCGAGTACAGCCCTCCGGTGCTGTACGGGCACTTCCCTGAGGGCAGGGACGGCATCGTCAGCGCGGTCGCGCTGGCCGGATTCGGGGATTTCACCACGGCCATGCGGCGGGCACTGGAGGGCGCCGACGAGGCGGGACGACTGACGGCGTTCATCCGCGCCTACCTGGACTTCGCGGCGGACAATCCCGCGACCTACGAGGCCATGTTCTCGATGCGACTGGGGGTGCGGTTCGCACACGAATCGACCCCGCCGGAACTACGGGCGGGATTCGAGACGCTGGTGTCGGCGATCGGAGGCGGTTCGACCGGCGACGTCGGGACGAGGGCCGAGGTCTTCTGGAGCGCGCTGCACGGGATGTGCGTGCTCACGCGTGGGCAGCGGCTCGCGCCGGACAACGAGGCCGCGCGCGTCGAGCAGCTCGCCGCACTGTTCGGTTGAACGCGAGAAGGCGGTCACGCACCAGGTGCGTGACCGCCTTCGTCGGCTGCGTTGCTACTTCGGCAGCACGGCCTCGATGGCCGCGACGACCTCGGGCGCATCCGGCACGGTGGTCGGGCGGAAGCGGTTCGCCACGGTGCCGTCGGGCGCGAGAAGGAACTTCTCGAAGTTCCACTGCACGTCGCCTGCCGCGCCCTCGGCATCGGCGGCCTTGGTGACCTCGGCGTACAGCGGGTGCCTGCCCTCGCCGTTGACCTCGATCTTCTCCAGCAGCGGGAACGAGACGCCGTAGGTCGTCGAGCAGAACGTCTCGATCTCCTCGGCGGTGCCGGGCTCCTGCCCCATGAACTGGTTGCAGGGCACGCCCACCACGGTGAGGCCGCGGTCCGCGTAGTCCTTGGCCAGCTGCTCGAGCGCCGTGTACTGCGGCGTGAGCCCGCACTTGGAGGCGACATTGACCAGCAGGATCGCGTTTCCGTCGTAGGCGCCGAGCGAGGTCGGGGAGCCGCCGAGGGTGTTGATCTCGATGTTCAGGGGGTTCGTCATGAGGCCAACGGTACGGGAACTCGTGCGGCGCCGACCTTCTCGCTGCCATCGTGCGGGACGGCGATCGGACCGTCCTCGGGCAGGTGGTCGTCCACCATGGTCGTCTCGTCGAACGGCAGCTTTCCGTCCAGCACGGTCCGCACCCTCGACGCGTCGACGGTGCGCGTCCAGGTCCCGATCAGCAGGGTCGCCACCGCGTTGCCGGAGAAGTTGGTGACCGCGCGGGCCTCGGACATGAACCGGTCGATGCCGACGATCAGCCCGACGCCGTCGAGCAGTTCCGGCCGATGGCTCTGCAGCCCACCGGCGAGGGTCGCCAGGCCGGCGCCGCTGACGCCCGCCGCGCCCTTCGACGCGATGATCATGAACACCAGCAGGGAGAGCTGTTCGGGGACCGCGAGCGGCTGCCCCATCGCGTCGGCGATGAAGATCGACGCCATCGTCAGGTAGATGGCGGTGCCGTCGAGGTTGAACGAGTACCCGGTCGGCACCACGATGCCGACGGTGGTGCGCTGCACCCCGACGTGCTCCATCTTCGCGATCAGCCGCGGCAGCGCCGACTCGGAGGAGGAGGTCGCGAAGATGAGCAGGTATTCCCGGGCCAGGTAGCGGACCAGCTTGAAGATCGAGAACCCGGACACCGCCCGGAGCATCAGGCCGAGCACACCGAAGACGAAGATCGCGCAGGTGATGTAGAAGCCGACCATCAGCGTGCCCAGCTGCACGACGGCGCCGAGACCGGTCTGGCCGACCACGTTCGCGATGGCCCCGAAGGCGCCGATGGGCGCCAGCCACAGGATCATCGCCAGGATCCGGAACACCAGTTTCTGCACGTAGCCGATCCCGCGCAGGATCGGTTCGCCCTGCTTGCCCATGGACTGCAGCCCGAACCCGACCAGCAGCGCCACGAACAGCGTCTGCAGCACGCTGCCGACCGTGAGGGAGGACAGCAGCGACGTCGGGATGATCCCGGCGATGAAGTCCATGGTGCCGCCCGCGCCGTGCGCCTTCTCGGCGAGGTCCGCGCCGGCCGAGGAGGTCGCGGCGCTCAGGTGCAGTCCGCTGCCGGGGTCGAGCAGGTTGCCGACGAGCAGGCCGATGCCGAGCGCGACCGTGGACATCCCGAGGAAGTAGGCCAGTGCCAACCCACCGACCTTGCCGACGCTCGCCGCCGCCTTCACCGAGCCGATGCCCAGCACGATCGTGCAGAAGATGACCGGGCTGATCATCATCTTGATCAGGCTGATGAACAGGGTGCCGAGCACCCCGAGGGACTTGCCCAATTCCGGTGCGAGCCAGCCGACGAGCACACCGGCGACGACGGCGACGATCACTCCCAGGTACAGCCAATGGGTCCGGTCACGCTTGCCCGCGGTCGGCGGTGGTGGCGTATCGTCCCGCTTCGAATCGATGGTCATGCCTGGTCCTCTTGACTGCCTCTCAAGGAAGTGAGCTGCATCACTTCGCCTCATGAAGAATGGTGTAGCGCGCCGCGACGGCAGTCACGGTTGCGTGCATTTCGTTCACGAGAGGACGGACGAATGATCAGGTCCCGACGGCGCGCGAGCCTCGCCGGCCAGGTGCTGGTGCTTCAACTGCTGGTGCTGGCCGTTGTCGTGCTGACCGGCAGCGTGGTGACGATTCTCGACGAGCGGCGCGACGCCGACGCGGCCACCGAGCGCGAGGTGACGGCGGTCGCCGAGTCGATCGCCTGGGCCGATTCGACGGCGGCGGGCCTGCTCTCCCCCGACCCCAGCGCGGCGCTGCAGCCACAGACCGAGCGGATCCGACTGGCCACCGGCATCGACTTCATCGTCGTGATGGCGCCGGACCGAACCCGGTACACCCACACCAATCCCGCCATGATCGGGCAGGAGTACAGCGGCCACATCGACCGCGCGCTTGCGGGCGAGACCTTCACCGAGACCTACGCCGGATCGCTCGGCCCGTCGATACGCGCGGTCACGCCGGTGTACGACGACGGCCGGATCGTCGGCCTGGTGGCGGCGGGTGTCACCAGGGAGAAGATCGTCGACCAGTTCCTGCACGGGCTGCCGCTGCTGCTCGGGGTGACGGCCGTCGCCCTCGTCGTGGCGGCCCTCGGCTCGGTCCTGCTCAGCAGGCGACTGCGTCGTCAGACGCTCGGCCTCGCCCCTGCCGAGTTGCGCACCCTCTACGAACACCACGACGCGGTACTGCACTCGATCGGCGAGGGACTGCTCGTCTTCGACGCGGGCTCGGACGTCGCCGAGGTCGTCAACGACGAGGCTCGACGCCTGCTGACGCTGCCCGACGGCCCAGTCACCCGCGCGCAGCTGCCGGAGTCGCTGCGAACCATGGGGCCGAGCCCGGTGAAGGACGAGGTCCACCTGACCGGGGACCGCGTGCTCGTGGTGAACCAGGATCCGGTGTCCTTCGAGGGCCGGGTGATCGGCACGGTGACCACCCTGCGCGACCACACCGAATTGCAGAGCATCACAGGGGAACTCGATTCCGTGCGACTGTTCACCGAGTCGCTCCGCTCCCAGGCGCACGAGTCGGCGAACCGGTTGCACACGGTCGTCACCATGGTCGAACTCGGCCGCACCGAGGAGGCCGTCGCGTTCGCCACGGCCGAACTCGCGCTGTCGCAGCACCTCATCGACCGGTTGACGACGGCCATCGCCGAGCCTGCACTTGCAGCCCTGCTGTTGGGCAAGGTGAACCAGGCCGCCGAGCGGGGGGTGGACCTCACGGTCACCGACGACACCGCGCTGCCGGCCACCGGCCCCCTCACCGCCCGCGAATTGGTCACGCTCGTGGGCAATCTCGTCGACAACGCCATCGACGCGGCAGGCGAGGGCACCGGGGACGAGCGGCCGTGGGTGGAGGTCACGCTGCGCTCCGACGGTCCCGAGCTCAGCGTCCGGGTCGCGGACAGCGGACCGGGGATGTCACCCGAGGCACTGGAGCGGGCCACCGCGCGGGGATACTCGACCAAGTCCGATCAACGCGGGCTCGGCCTGGCGCTGGTGATGCAGGTGGTCACCCGGCACGGCGGCACCATCACCGCCGAGATGACCTACGGTTCGGTGGTCCTCGTCCGCCTACCCCTCGGAGACACCGAATGATCCGCGTACTGGTCGTCGAGGACGAGCCCCTCATCGCCGAGGCGCACCGCACCTACGTCGGCCGGGTGCCCGGGTTCACGGTGCACTCGGTGGTGCACACCGGCAGCGCGGCGGTCCGGGCGGTCGCCGCGGCCAACGCCACCGACGAACCGATCGACCTGATCCTGCTCGACCTCGGGCTGCCCGACGGCAGCGGCCTCGACGTCGCCGCCGCGCTCGGCGGGGTGCGGCCGACCCCCGACATCATCGCGATCACCTCGGCCCGCGACCTGTCGATGGTCCGCGCCGCCGTGGCACAGGGCGTCGTGCTGTACCTGCTCAAGCCGTTCACCTTCGCGGCCTTCCGGGACAAGCTCGAGCGGTACCTCGAGTTCCGCCGGGCGCTGCCGACCGGAGAGAAGGCGGTCAGCCAGCGGGACGTGGACCGCGCGATGGCCGTCCTGCGGAGCACCGATGAGCGCTCCTCCGCGCCGAAAGGTGTTGCGCCGCAGACACTGCAGGAGATCTCCTCTGCCCTGCGAGCCTCGGAGTCCGGCCTGAACGCCTCGCAGGCGGCGGAGGCCGCAGGCGTCTCCCGGGTCACCGCCTGGCGGTATCTCGAGCGGATGGCCGAGGACGGACTGGTGGACCGGCACACGGAGTACGGGCGCGCAGGGCGGCCGCAGGTGCGCTACGTCTGGCGCTGACACCTCACCGCGGCTCGGCGGGGACCCGCGTGGCGCCCGCGTAGGGACTCATCCGCAGCATGGCCCGCCGCGCGAACGGCCTGGCGAGCGGCATCAGGTGCCGCCGCCACCCCAGAGTCGCGGCGATGTCCGAGACGATGTCGTCGAAGACGCGACGCTGGTAGCCGAGCAGTCGCTGACTGGCCGCCGTGTCCACCCAGTCGGTGGCATAGACCTTGCCGCTGAACGCGTCCTCCGGCAGCATGTCCAGGCCCATCGCGCCCAGCATCTCGGTCAGGAACTGGCGATAGGTGATCTGACAGCCCTCGCCGCCGCCGAGGAACAACACCCGGCCCCACACCGCCGGTGTCTCGAGGGCGTTCGCGACCGCGACTGCGGCGTCGGCGGGGTGCAGCACCTCGATCCGGTTCTCCAGGCCGATCTCGAACATGATCGGGTCCGGCTTGCGGAGCCCCAGGATCGGGACATCCGCGAAGCGCGGGATGAACCAGTCCAGGCCCGACTCCCGCACCATGTCCTCGCCCTCGATCTTGTGCGCGGTGTACGCATCGGTGGCGACCCGCGGGTCGTCCACCCGCCGTGGCGGGTCCCGGTCCAGCGTGTGACCGTGCACGTCGAAGGTGGAGGCGAACAACAGCTTCGGCGGCCGCGGCTGCGCCAGGCAGGCATCGATGACGTTGCGGGTGCCGTCCACGTTGATCTGCCTGGCCAGCTCCGGATCGAGCTCGCTGGCGGGTGGAATCATCGCCGCGAGGTGCAGCACCACCTCGACGCCCGCGACTGCCGCCGCGACGACCTCGGCGTCCCGGATGTCGCCCCAGACCGCGTCCACCCCCGCGAACCCGCGCGCCCGGCGCCGGTCCTCGGGGGTGTCCAGGGCCAGGCATCGCACCCGGTGACCGCGGCCCAGCAACTCGGCGAGCACGTGCGAGCCGATGTTGCCGAACGCGCCGGTCAGCAGGAGGTTCATGATCGGATGGTGCCCCTGCCGGCGATCAGCGGCAAGTCGAGCGCCGAGAGCAGCCCGGGCTTGGCGTCGCCGAGGAACGGGATCGCGTTGATGGCGCGCATCCCGGTCGCCAGGCAACCACCGGTGATCGGGTTGTCATCCTGTTCGCCGCGGAACACGGTCTCCTGGGTGATGTTCGGGCTGCCCTTGATGATCACCCGATACACGTCGTTGTCCACCGAGGTGGCCCGCGGCCAGTGGGTCGCCGCGTCGTTGGTGATCCGGTTGACGTGCTCGATGACGATCTTCGCCTCGTCACCCACCCAGCCGCGGATCTCGAACCGCACCGCGGCGCACTGGCCGGGTTCGATGACGCCGAACTTGTATTCGATCGGCTCGGTGGCCGCCCACTTCTCGTAGACGGTGTCGATCCGGTCGAGCTTCACCCCCACCGCATCGGCGATCATCGGGATGGTGTGGCCCCACGCGAAGATCAGCACCTCCGGGATCTCGAGCACCGCCGCCTGCTCGATCGGCGCGCCGATGCCCATGGTGGGGCCGTAGTCGCCCTCGTAGGTGGCGTAGTCCAACAGTTCCTGCACCCGCACGCTGTCGACCCGGCCGCAGACGCCCATCAGCGTCATGGGGAACAGGTCGTTGGCGAACCCGGGGTCGATTCCCGTGGTGAAACAGGACTTTCCGCTTTCCTGGCAGGCCTGCTCGAGCGCGACCTTCATCTCCGGCGGGCACGGCTCGGGGTAGACCAGCGGCGTCATCGAGGTGGACACCACGTGCTTGCCGGAGCGCAACGCGGCGGTCATGTTGTCGATGTTCTGCACCGCGTACTCCGCGGTCGGGCCGTAGTAGGCCACCGCGTCGGCCTCGACGGCGAGAGCCGCCTCGAAATCCGTTGTGGCGGCGAGACCAACCGGGTCGACACCGATCAGGGTGCCGACGTCGACGCCGTCCTTGGCGGGGTCGTGCACGATGACGCCGACCAGTTCGAACGCCGGGTGGTCGATCAGCTCACGGATGACCAGCTTGCCGACGACGCCGGTGCCCCAGACGATGACCTTGTGCTTCATGCCTTGCTGCCTCTCAAAGAGTGATGTGCATCAACAGGTTTCGCCGATCAGCGGAAGTACTCGCCGGCGTTGACGAACAGGGTCTGACCGGTGAGCATCCGGGCCCGGTCGGAGGCGAAGAACACCACCGAGTTGGCCACGTCGTCGTCGGCGGGCACCTCGCCGAGCGGCATGTTCTTGGTGATCTCGCCGATGATGGTCTCCTCGGGGACCTTGCGCTCGGCGGCCGCGAGACCGACATACAGCTCGACCGGCGGGCCCCACATCCAGGTGGGGACGACGGTGTTCACCCGGATCTTGTACGGACCGAGCTCCTTTGCCAGCGACCACATCGCCGCGTGGAGCGCGCCCTTCGAGGTGGCGTACGCGGACTGCGGGAGCTGCGGGTGGAACATCGCCTGCGAACCGATCAACACCACCGACCCGCCCCGCTTCTTCAGCTCCGGCAGCGCGGCCTGGGTCAGGGTGAGCGTGCCGATCACGTTGGCGTCGAGCATCGACTTCCATGCGTCCAGGTCGGCGCCCTCCAGCCCGCCGAAGACGTCCTCCTTCGCGGCAACGTTCACCAGGGCGTCCACTCCCCCGAAGCGGTCGGCGGCCGTGCGGATCAACTCCCCGCAGGCCTCCTTCTCGAGGATGTCGGTGACCGCGTACGCGACCCGTTCCCCGGTGGGGTCGACCTCCTCGGCGACCGCCTTGAGGTTCGCCTCGGTCCGCGCCCCGAGCACGACGTTCGCGCCGTCGCGGTACGCGGCCAGCGCGATCTCCCGCCCGAGGCCGTTGCCGACCCCCGAGACCACGACCGTCTTGCCCTCCAACAGCTCCGCCATGCCAGCTTCCTCCGGTGTGATCCAAGTCATTACGTAACGTCGAGTTACGATTTTTGCAACGTAACACCGCGTTACGCTAATGACAATGACTTCTGGCGAAGAGACAGCGGAGAAGGACGGCGAGCGCAGGCGCGGGCGACCGCGGAATCCGGCGATCGACGACGCCGCGCTGACCGCCGCCCGGGAGCTACTGGCCGAGACGGGCTGGGACCAGACCACGATGGTGGCGATCGCCGAACGCGCGGGGGTGGGCAAGCCGGCCCTCTACCGCCGCTGGCCGTCCAAGACACACCTGGTGTTCGAGGCGATCTTCGGCTGGGTGGACGACGCGACGCCGGTCGCCGACGCCGCCGATCCGGCGGAATGGATCCGCCGGTCCTGCGCGTACACCCTCGAGCTCTTCGGCCGGCCGGAGGTGAAGGCCGCGCTGCCCGGCCTGCTGGCCGCGTTCCGCGATCGCGAGGACCTGCTGACCGCTCTGTGGACCGACTTCGGCGGACCCGGCGTCGGAATGCTGGCCGACACCCTGCGTCGGGGCGGCGAGGACGAACGAGGACCGGGCGAGCGCGATGCCGCGGCACTGGACGCCCAGGCCACCATGCTGTTCATCGTCGGCGGCAGCATGGTGATGCGACTGCTGATGGCCGACGACGAGGCCGAGGTGCTCGCCCGCCGGATGCCGGACATCCTCCTCGGCGGCGTGGCCGGTCCCCCGCCTGCGCCGTAGGCGCGGACCCGAGATCGATCAGCGGAGCCTGGTGACCTCGGATCGGGCGAACGCGGTGGCGGGGGTCTCGCGCCCGCCGTCCTCCGCGATCTGCTCGGCGAGCTCGCCGGCCGCGGTCAGCACGTGCCCCGCGCGCCGTCGCGCGGCGCGATCACCCGTGGCCTTGACGAAGGCCCTGCGTTCGCGGCCGGTGCCGCTCACCGCGGCCAGTTCGGGTCCAGTGAGGACCCCGCGATCGACCTCGGGGGTGAGGATCGCGCGAACCCAGGCGCGCTCGGGCTCGGCGGCCCGGCGCAGGCCGATCACCAGCAGGGTGAACATCACGATCGGCACCAGGATCCAGACCCCGATCACGCCGACGATCGTGCCGTGCGAGAGCGCGGCCGCGCAGTCCCAGGCGCCGTGCAGCGCCATGGCGGCCACCATGAGCGCAAGGCCACGGCCGATGCGCCGAGGCTCGTCCGGTCGGCCGATCACCCACACCAGGCCCATGCAGAAGATCGCGCTGAACACGGTGTGTGAGGCGATGCCGGTGGCGGCGCGCATGACGATCGTCTGCACGACGGCGGGCCCCTGCTCCGCGCCGAACGCCCCGGCGGCGGTGGAGACCGCATAGAGCAGGTCCTCGAAGACCTGGAAGCCGAGTCCGATGAAGGCGCCGATGATGGCCCCGTCGAAGGCGGTCCGCACGACACGCGGCGCGAGCAGCAGGATCAGCACGAATCCGGCGGCCTTCCCGATCTCTTCGGTGAACGGCGCGGTCAGCGCGGCGCTCCAGTCCAGCGCGAAGGCCTGACCGTAGAGCTTGGTGTAGATCGACCGGATCGGGTCGTTCGCGGCGATCACCATGCCGAAGGTCGCGCCGATGCCGCCCCACAGGAAGGCCAGGACGCGCACCTTGACGGGCACGCTCCTGAACCTGTCGACATGGCTGATGATCAGCCAGAACGGCACCGTGTAGAGGGTGAACACGACCACCCCTGCGACCAGTGCGGTGGTCAGCACGGGCGCCCCGGGGACCAGGTTCTCCAGCAGCCGGACCACCCCAGCCGCCATGATCAGCCAATACACCCAGAACGCGAGGTTGCGCGGCTGGTAGATCCGGTACGGGCGGCCGTACCCGGACCGCGCGATCGCGGTCAGCTGGCGCTGCTTGTCCACATCACCGGTGGCGTCACCTGTCAGTGCGGTCATTCGCCGGCCTCCTGGCGCTCGAACCGGATGCTGCCGAGCGCCGCCTCGACGTCGGTGTTGTCGGCGATCACGTCGCCCGGCAGTCCCGCCGCGGTGATCGTGACGGCGGTCCCGTCGTCGACGAAGGCCGCGAAGAAACCCTCCCGGTTGGCCTCGGTGAACTTCTCGATGACGCCCCGCGTGCCCGCGGTCGAGTAGATCTCCTGCCGCTCCCCGGTGAGCCGCAGCCCATCCGCGCGATTCATCCCCTCGCTGCGTTCGGCCGCCTCGTCGAGTAGCGCGTCGACCGACCCACTGAAATCGGTGGCGCGCATCGTGAGGACCATGGTCCCGCTGCCGAACACCGCGTCGGTGCCCGTGATACCGCTCGTGGTGGTGTCGGTCGTGCGCAGGCCGGACACGAGATTCCACCCGTCCGGCGGGTCGACGGTCACCCCGTCCTTGAGCACCAGCACCTCACCCGCCGCTATCGGGTCGTCGTAGGCGATCGACCTGTCGATCGCCGGGACGACGGTGGCGTACAGGAACGCCAGCACGAGAATTCCCAAGGCAGGCAACAGGGTTCGGCGATCGAGGCCGAGGATCCGGCGGTCGACAGGCACCCAGTCGTCCCGCTCCTCTCGCGGCACCGGGTCGCGGTGGTGGCGGGTCGCTGCGTCGGTCATGGGATGAATGTAGTTGTTCGCGCCGCGAACGACTACATCGCGCCGACCGTGGCGAGCACCCAGGCGTACTCGAACGCGACCTCTTTCCACTTCTCGTAACGGCCGCTGACGCCGCCGTGTCCGGCGCTCATCTCGGTCTTGAGCAGCAGCGGCGCGTCACCCGTCTTCGTCGCCCGCAGCGCGGCCACCCACTTGGCCGGCTCGACGTACAGCACCCGGGTGTCGTTGATGCTGGTGATCGCGAGGATCGCCGGGTAGTCCTTGGCCGCCACGTTCTCGTACGGGCTGTACGACCGCATGTACTCGTAGACGCCCTTGTCCGCCAACGGGTTTCCCCACTCGTCCCATTCGATCACCGTCAGCGGCAGCGAGGGGTCGAGGATCGAGGTGAGCGGGTCGACGAACGGCACGTTCGCCAGGATGCCCGCGAACAACTCCGGCGCCAGGTTCGCGACCGCCCCCATCAGCAGTCCACCGGCACTGCCGCCGTCCGCGACCAGCTGCGCGGGCGTGGTGCGGCCCGCGCCGATGAGATGCCGGGCGCAGTCGACGAAGTCGGTGAAGGTGTTCTTCTTCGTCAGCATCTTGCCGTTGTCGTACCAGTGCCTGCCCATCTCGCCGCCGCCGCGCACGTGCGCGACCACGAACACCACGCCGCGGTCGAGCAGCGAGAGGCGGGCCACCGAGAAGCCCGGGTCCATGCTGGACTCGTAGGACCCGTAGCCGTAGAGCAGCATCGACGCGGGCGCGGTCACTCCCTTGCGCTGCACGATCGAGATCGGGATCTTGGTCCCGTCCGCCGCGGTGGCCCAATCCCGATGCTGCTCGTAGTCGTCGGGGTCGTAGCCACCGAGCACCGGCTGCGACTTGCGCAGCATCAGCTCGCCGGTCACCACGTCGTAGTCGTAGACCCGGCTGGGCGTGATGAACGAGGTGAAGCCCAGCCGCAGCAGCGGACCCGTCCACTCCGGGTTGGACCCGGCGCCGACCGAGTACAGCTCCTCGTCGAACTCGAGTTCGCGCAGCTCGCCGTAGCCGTCCGCGGTCAACGGCCACACCGCGAGCCGGGTCAGCGCCTCGCGCCGGTAGCTCAGCACCAGGTGACCGGCGAACGCCTCGGCGTCCTCGAGCCGGACGTCCTCGCGGGGCGCGAGCAGGGTGCGCTGGTCGGTTGGGTCGGCCACCGGGGCGTCGACCAGGGTGAAGTTCTCCGCCTTGACGCCGTCGACGTCGCCGTTGTGCAGGATCAGGAACCGGTCCTCGCCCGCGACGACCGCGTGCTCGACGCTGTACTCGACGCCGTCGACGCGGGGCAGCACCACCCGGAACTCGCCCTCGGGGTCGTCCGATTCGAGGCAGCGGATCTCCGAGGTGATCTTGGAGCCGATCCAGATCATCAGGTACTTCTCGCTGCGGGTGGACCCGAAGCCGACCCAGAACCGCTCGTCCGGCTCGTGGAAGACCTGCGCGTCCTCGGACTGCGCGGTGCCCAACTTGTGCCGCCAGACGGTGTCGGGCCGCCAGGCCTCGTCCACCGTCATGTAGAAGACGTGCTCGTTGTCCACCGACCAGGTGGCGCCGGGCGCGGTGCCGGGGATCTCGTCGGCGAGCAGCTCACCGGTGCGCAGGTCCTTGAACTGTAGGGTGTACCGCTCGTCGCCCGCCGTGTCCACGGAGTACGCCAGCAGATGCCCGTCGAGGGTGATCGAGAACGCACCGAGGGAGAAGAAGTCGTGCCCCTCGGCGAGCAGGTTGCTGTCGAGCAGCACCTGCTCGCCCTCGATCTCCGTGTCGGTGGAGAGCACCGGCGGCGTCCAGTCGTCCGGGCCGGAGATCGGGCATCGGCACTGCACGCCGTATTGCTTGCCCTCGAAGCTGCGGGAGTAGTACCACCACTGGCCCATCCGGGACGGCACCGACAGGTCTGTCTCCTGGGTGCGAGCCTTGATCTCCTGGAAGATCGTTTCCCGCAACGGCGCGAGGTGCTCGGTCTGCTGCTCCGTGTAGGCGTTCTCCGCCTCGAGGTACGCGCGCACCTCGGGGTCGTCCTTCTCGCGCAGCCACTCGTAGTTGTCGACGAAGGTGTCGCCGTGATGGGTGCGCTCGAGGGGGACCTTCTTGGCGACCGGGGCTGCGATGGGGCTGCTGACCGGGGTGACGGACGAAGTCATGCCGCCAGCCTAGGCGGTGCGTGCCGCGGCGTGACGGCTACACCGGGGTCTGGACCCAGTCGTCGAAGGAGAGCCCGGAGATGCGCTCATAGGCCTCGATGTACCGGGACCGGGTGGCGTCGACGATCTCCTGGGGCAGCGGCGGCGGGGGCGTGTCGCTCGCCCGGTCCCAGCCGGACTCCGGGCCGGTGAGCCAGTTGCGGACGAACTGCTTGTCGAAGCTCGGCTGCACCCGGCCCGGCTCGTAACCCTCGGCGGGCCAGTAGCGGGACGAGTCAGGGGTGAGCACCTCGTCCGCGAGAACCAGGTTGCCGTCGGCGTCGAGGCCGAACTCGAACTTGGTGTCGGCCAGGATGATGCCCCGGTCCGCGGCGAAGCTGGCCGCCCGGAAGTAGATGTCGAGGGTGTCCTCGCGCAGCTTGATCGCCAACTCCTGACCGAGCTGATCGATCACGGTCGCGAAGTCGACGTTCTCGTCGTGCTCGCCGAGCACCGCCTTGGTGGCCGGGGTGAAGATCGGCTCGGGCAGCTTGCTCGCCTCGACGAGGCCCTCGGGCAGCTCGACGCCGCAGACTGCGCCGGTGCGCTGGTAGTCGGCGAGCCCGGATCCGGTGAGGTAGCCACGGGCCACGCACTCGACCGGCACCATGTTCAGCTTGCGCACCACGAGGGCGCGGCCGAGCACCTCGGCCGGGATCCGCTCGTCGTCGGGCGCACCGGCCAGGTGGTTGGTGCCGCCGAGCCGCTCGAAGAAGAACACGCTCATCGCGGTGAGCACGCGCCCCTTGTCGGGGATCGGGGTGCTCAGCACGTGGTCGTAGGCGGAGATCCGGTCGCTCGCGACCAGCAGCAGGTGCTCGTCGTCGATCGTGTAGAGGTCGCGGACCTTGCCGCCGGCCAGGTGGGTGTAGTCGCTGAGTGAGGGGCGCACACCGGCACCCTATCCGGTCACTCCCCCGCCGATTCGCGGGCGATCGCCCAGCGCGGGCATTGGTCTATCCTGCAACCGTTGTCGCGGTGTTCGGGAAGTCCGGTGCAAAGCCGGCGCGGTACTCGCCACTGTGAGCAGGTACGTCGGCTACTCGGGGTCTACCCCAGCCACTGGATGCGCAAGCGTCCGGGAAGGCGTAGCCGGCGGCCATCCCTGCCGAGCCAGGAGACCGGCCGTGACGCATACCTGCATGTTTTCCACGAGTCATGGAAGGCGGGTCGCTTTGCGCACCCCTGTTTCACACCGAGTCATCGCATCAGCCGCAGCGTCGCTCGCTGCCGCCCTCACCCTGTCCGCGTGCGGCGGATCGTCGAACTCCGAAGCCGCGACCATCTCCCTCGAGAACTGCGGCCGCACCGTCACCTTGAGCGGGCCCGCCGAACGGGGCGTCACCCTCAACCAGGGCGCCACCGAGACCGCGCTGTCGATCGGCGCCAAGGGCCAGATGGCGGGCACCGCCTACCTCGACGACACGATCGCCCCCCAATGGCAGGCGGCGTACGCCGAGGTCCCGGCTCTCGACGAGAAGGACTTCCCGAGCCGCGAGGCCCTGCTCGAGACCAAGCCCGACCTGGTGACGGCGTCGTACTCGAGCGCGTTCGACGACAAGGCGGTCGGCTCGCACGAGTCGTTCGACGACCTCGGCATCGCCACCTATGTCTCCCCCTTCGGCTGCAAGGACAAGTCGAAGCGACCCGCGGTCGCCTGGGATTCGATCGCGACCGAGATCACCGACTACGGGATCATGTTCGGCCGCGAGGACGAGGCCGACGCCGTGGTCGCGCAGATGCGCGAGACGCTGACCGGCATCGAGGCGGCGGCACCCGCGAAGGGCAAGAGCATCTTCTGGTACGACAGCAACACCACGACGCCATACGTCGGGGCCAATGCCGGTGGGCCGCAGCTGATCATCGACGCGGTCGGCGGCACCAATGTCTTCGCAGGCACGGACGGATCCTGGGCCGACGGCAGCTGGGAGACGGTGCTGGCCGCGAACCCGGACGTCATCGTGCTCGCCGACGCCTCATGGGACACGGCCGAGGAGAAGAAGAACTATCTGCGCGGCGACCCGGCGCTGAAGGACCTGAAGGCCGTGCGCGAGGACGCCTTCGTCGTCCTCCCGTTCTCGACGACCACGCCGGGTCCGCGCACGATCGAGGGCGCGAGTCTGGTCGCCGGGCAGCTGGGCGGCGACGGGGCGTGACCGCGTCCACCCGGGCCCCCGCCCGGGCAGCCACCACGACCAGCACCGCATGGTCGGTGATCCTGGTCGCCCTGCTCGCGCTGAGCTGCGCGGCCGGGGTCGCGATCGGCGCGGCCGACCTGTCGATCGGCACGGTCGTCGAGTCGATCGCCGGACGGTTCGGCATCGGCCCCGGCACCGACCTGTTGACCACGCACATCGTCGTCGACCTGCGGTTGCCGCGGGTGCTGGCGGCCGCGGCTATCGGCGCGGGGCTCGCCCTGTGCGGCGCGGTGCTCCAGTCGCTGACCGGCAACCAGTTGGCCGACCCCTACCTGCTCGGCATGTCGGGGGGCGCGTCGTTGGGCGCGGTCCTGGCGCTCACCACCGGCGCGAGTGCGGTGGGTGCCCTCGGATTCGGTGCCGTCTCGACGGCAGCATTCCTCGGCGCCATCGGGAGCCTGCTGCTGGTGTTCCTCATCGCGACGTCCCGGTCCGGGGCGTTGCTGCCCGGTCGGCTCGTCCTCGCCGGGATAGCGGTGGGGCAGCTGGCGGCGGCGCTGACCTCGGCGCTGGTGCTGTTCGGCGACCGGGACGCCGCCCACCGGGTGCTGAGCTGGACCCTCGGCTCGGTGGCAGGCGTGCGCTGGTCCGGTCTGGTCGGCATCCTGGTCGTCGTCGCGGTGACGATGACGATCGTCCTCGCCTACAGCCGGGTGCTGGACTCGTTCGCATTCGGTGAGCGTGCGGCCGCGAGCCTGGGCACCAACGTCGAGCGCTCCCGCTGGGTGCTGTACGTGGTGGCGTCGCTGTGCACGGCGGCGCTGGTCGCGCAGGCAGGCATCATCGGGTTCGTCGGGCTGGTGGTGCCGCACGCGGCCCGCATGCTCGTCGGGCCACTGCACGCGCGCCTGCTCCCGGTGGTGGCGCTGATCGGTGCGCTGCTGCTGGTGTGGGCCGACATCGCCGCCCGCACCGTCATGCCGGGGCGAGAACTGCCCATCAGCATCGTCACCGCCATCGTGGGGGTGCCCGCGTTCGTGTGGCTGCTCCGACGCCAAGGGGCCCGCGCATGAGCCACCACACTCCGGAGATCCGGGTCGAGGACGTCACCTGGTCGGCCGGGGGAAGTCGGATCCTCGACCGGGTGGCATGCACTGCCCCGGCCGGACAGGTCACCGGGCTGATCGGTCCGAACGGCTCGGGGAAGACGTCGTTACTGTCGGCCATCGCGCGGCTCGAGCGTCCCGAGAGCGGACGGGTGCTGCTCGGTGACGAACCGGCGACCGCGATGAACCGGCGCGAGTTCGCGCGGACCGTCGCACTGGTGGAACAGCATTCGGCCACCGAACTGGACCTGACGGTGGAACAGATCGTCGAACTCGGCACCATCCCGCAGCGCGGCGGCTGGGCTCGCCCCGCCGCACGCGGCACGGGCGAACTCGTCGCCGAATGCCTCGCGACGGCCGGGATAACCGATCTGCGACACCGGTTGTGGCAGAGCCTGTCCGGCGGCGAGAAGCAGAAGACCCAGCTGGCCAGGGCGTTCGCGCAGCGCCCCTGCGTGCTGCTGCTGGACGAGCCGACCAACCACCTCGATGTCTCGGCTTCGCTCGAACTCCTGGAACTGATCCGGGCCAGGGGACTGACAACGGTGGCCGCGATGCACGACCTGAACCTGGCCGCGATGTACTGCGATCACCTGGTGGTGCTGCGCGACGGACGGGTGGTCGCCGAGGGCCCGACGGAGTCGGTGCTGACCGCCGAGCTGCTCGCGGAGGTGTACGGCCTCGACGCCCTGGTGCAGCCCCATCCACGGACAGGGCGACCGCTGGTGGTGCTGTGCGGCACCGTCGATGCCACCGCCGAAAGGTCTTTCTCGTGAACACGATTCAGCGGAATCGATGGGTGATCGTCACCGCGCCAACCGACCGCGGCGCCGATCCCCGCGACCAGGTACTCGGCGCGCTGCGAGTGCTGCGGGACCGGCACCCGGACACCGTCTTCGTGACGGCGGTGCTCGGCGGCTCGGGGACATCCGTCACCACGGCGCTCGACGAGGCGGTCGCGGCAGGCGCCGCCGAGGTCGTGGTGGTCAGCGCCCAGACGGTGCTGGACCGCAAGATGGACGCGTGGTTCCGCCGCGTCATCGGACACTGGTTGCGCGAGCGCGGACCGGATGCCCCCGATGTCCGCCTCGCCGGGCCGCTGAGCGACACCGACACGTACGTCGACCTGCTCGACGCCGCGATCTCGGGCCCCACCGCCCCTGCCCGCACCACCACCGCTCCCCTGACCTCCCCCGCGTGGGACGAGGTGCCGGGCTTCGCTCGGCACGTCCTGGTGTGCCGGGGTCCGCGCTGCTCGGCCCGCGGCGGACCGGAGGCCGCGCAGGCACTGGACAGCGCGCTCGAGGCCCGTGGCCTGGGCGACGACGACGTCCTCGTCACCCAGACCGGCTGCCTGTTCCCGTGCTCGCAGGCGCCCGTCGTGGCGGTGTATCCCGACAACTCCTGGTACGCGGAACTCTGCGCCGACCGGGTCGAACGGTTCGTCGACGAGCACCTGGTCGAGGGCAGGCCCATCACCGAATGGAGCGGTGCGCGGCGGTCGTCTGTCACCCTGGAGGCATGACCACCGCCGCGCCCCGCGTCACCGTCACCTACTGCACTCAGTGCAACTGGCTGCTCCGGGCCGGCTGGATGGCGCAGGAACTGCTGAACACGTTCGGCACCGATCTCGGCGAGGTGGCGCTGATACCGGGCACCGGCGGCGTCTTCCGGATCGCGGTCGGCGATGACCTGCTGTGGGACCGCAAGCGCGACAGCGGTTTTCCCGACATCGTCACGCTCAAGCAACGCGTGCGCGACGTGGTGGCGCCGGAGCGAGATCTGGGTCACGCGGACCGCGGTCGCGGCGACTGATCGCTCAGTCCCCCCGCGGGCCGTAGGTGTCGACCACCAGGACCGGCCCGTCGCCAAGAGCGCCGTCCGCGTCCATCGCCAGCGCGCCCGCGAGTGCCTTCGCGGTGTAGACGGGATCGAGGGTCAGCCCGTGGTCCGCGCCGATCCGCTCCGCGGCCGACCCCTCGGGCGTGGCGTACCCGTATCCGGGCCCGAGCCAGTCGCGGGTCACCGTGATCGCTCCCGGCTCGAACTCGACCGGCCCGAGCGCGGCCCCGCGCCGGGTGAGCAGCCGCGCGGTCTTGCGCGCCAGCCCGACGAGGTCCCGCTCGGCCAGCGGCAGGGTGTCGTTGACGACCACCCCGACCACCCGGGTGCGCAGGCCGGCAAGGCGCAGTCCCAGCAGCAGCCCGGCGGCGGTGCCGCCCGAGCCCACCGGGGTCACCACGTGCGTCGGCTCCGGCATCACGCCCGCCTCGACCTGCGCGCCCAGCTCCAGCGCGGCCTCCACATAGCCGAGCGTCCCGAGCGGCGAGGATCCGCCCGCGGGCAGGAAGTAGGGCAGGCGGCCGCCGCGCGCGTGCCGCAGCAACAGCCACGGCGCCGCCGCGATCGTGCGGGACTTGGTCCGGGTGAAATGCAGTGCGGCACCGGAGCGCCGCAGCCGTTCGAGCTGCGCGTGCACATGCTCGTCCATCGGCTGATCGATCAGGGCCAGGGCCGTGTCGATGCCGAACTCGTGGGCGTACAGCGCGGTCGCCAGCCCCCAGTTGGTGCCCTGGCCGCCGACGCTGAAGATCTGCCTGGAGCCACGGGCGAGGACGTCCGGGATGATCCACTCCAGCTTGCGCACCTTGTTGCCGCCCCAGCCGCCTGCCCCGTACACGCCCTCGTCCTTGCACCACAGCCGGTTCGCCGGGCCCAGCCCGTCCAGGTGGGTGATCGGGGTCGGGCCGGAGCCGAGCCTGCGGTACGGGAGGGTCGCCTCGAGTTCCGGGAAGAGCCGGTGCAGCGCGGGGCCGGTCGTCTGGTCCATGTGATCGCCTAGACCGAGTCGAGCCGGCGGCGGAGCGCACCGGCCAGGTAGTCGAGATCCGGCCGGCGTGCGGAGACGGGGCGGCCGCGGAGACCGAAACCGTCGCCGGAGGTGCGCGGGATGACATGCAGGTGCACGTGGAAGACCTCCTGGCCGGCGACGGCGCCGTCCGCGAGAAAGAGGTTCACCCCGTCGGCGCGCGGGCCGTCGGCGGGCAGGCCCGCCGCGCCGGTGCCGTTGTCCCGCAACGCGGCCGCCAATCGCCGGCCGACGGCGAAGATCCGGCCCCCGTCCTGTGGGTCGAGCTGCGCGAGCCCCGACGCGTGCCGTTTCGGGACCACCAGCAGGTGGCCAGGGGTGAACGGGCGGATGTCCATGAACGCCACGGTGTGCTCGTCCTCGTACACGAGGCTCGCCTCCGCCTCGCGCGCGATGATGGCACAAAATATGCAGTGGCTCATGGGGATTGATGATAAGCCCCACAAGCCCTCCCGGCTGACGGGCAATCCCCTTCTCGCGCCGGCGCGGCGGTCCTAGGGTATGCCCACCGACAGTGGATGGGAGTTGCGACATGAGCGCAGGCAATCCGGTGGCGCCCCTTGATGCGGGCGACGTCGAACATTTCGACCACGAGACCGACGTCCTGATCGTCGGCTACGGCTGCGCGGGCGCGGCCGCGGCCCTGGAGGCGACGGCAGCGGGCGCCGAGGTCGTCATCCTGGAGAAGGCGAGTGGCGGCGGCGGATCGTCGGCGCTGTCCGGTGGCGAGATGTACCTCGGCGGCGGCACCGAGATCCAGCGGGCCTGTGGATTCGAGGACTCCGCGCAGGACATGGAGGCGTTCCTGCTGGCTGCCCTCGGGCCCGACGCCGACAAGGAGAAGGTCGGCCTCTACAGCCGGGACAGCGTCGCGCACTACCAGTGGCTGGTCGACCACGGCGTGCCGTTCAAGCCGTCGCTGTGGAACTCCCCCACCTGGGTGCCGCCGACCGACGACGGCCTGATGTGGATGGGCGAGAACTCCTATCCCTTCGCGGAGCTCGCCAGGCCCGCGCCCCGCGGACACCGGGTCACCTCGGACGGGTTCGGCGGCAAGGTCCTGATGCACAAGCTGTCCGAGGCCGTCACGGCCACCGACGCGGCGGTGCACACCGACACCTACGCGACCCGGCTGATCGTCGAGGCCGGCCGGGTGGTGGGTGTGGCCGCCCGCCAGTACGGCAAGACCTACACCTACCGGGCGCGCCGTGGCGTGGTGCTCACCACCGGCGGATTCGCCGACAACGCGGAGATGGTCGCGCAGCACGCCCCGCAGCTGGTGGGGCTCGGCGTCAACAGCGATGGTGGCGACGACGGCCGCGGCATCGTGATGGCCCAGGCCGTCGGCGCCGCCGTCAAGCACATGTCGGCCGGGCAGGTCGGCATCTCGCTGATCCCCGGGATGATGGTGCGCGGCATGATCGTCAACAGCGTCGGCCAGCGCTTCATCAACGAGGACGTCTACCCCGGCCTGGTCGGGCAGGCAGCACTGTACAAGCACGGACTGAAGGTATGGGTGATCCTCGACGAGCAGGCCTATGAGGAGGTGCCGGTCAACGAACGTTGGGGCGTGCAACCGCATTTCGTGGCCGAGACGCTCGAGGACCTGGAGCAGCAGATCGGCATGCCGCCCGGCGCACTGGTCACCACCGTCGGCCAGTACAACCGGCACGCCGCCGAGGGCGAGGATCCGTACTTCCACAAGTCCGCGACGTGGCTGCGACCGCTGCAGTCGCCGTTCGCCGCGATCGACGTCCAGCGCGGCATCGCCCCGCCGGAGTACGGCGAAGCGGGCCGCGGCGGCGCGGAGGTGTTCACCATCGGCGGGCTGTGCACCACCGTCGACGGCCAGGTCCTCGACCTCGACGGCGACCCGATCCAGGGGCTGTTCGCCGCAGGCCGGGCCACCTCGGGGCTGCACTCCTGGGGCTACATCAGCGGCACGTCGCTAGGCGACGGCACGTTCTTCGGCCGCCGCGCCGGCGTGGCCGCCGCCACGCGCCAGTAGCGCCGCGTACCTACCGCCGAGCTCGACCAGTTCGGCGTGGGTGCCGCGTTCGGCGACGCGTCCACGATCGAGCACGACGATCTGGTCCGCTTCGCGGATCGTGGACAACCGGTGCGCGATGGTGATCGTGGTGCGTCCCCGGCTGACGGTGTCGAGCGCGGCCTGCACGGCCCGCTCGGTCTCGTTGTCCAGCGCGCTGGTCGCCTCGTCGAGGATCAGCACCCGCGGGTCGCGCAGCAGGGTGCGCGCGATCGCGATGCGCTGCTTCTCGCCGCCCGAGAACCGGTGACCGCGCGCGCCGACGACGGTGTCGTAGCCGTCGGGCAGGGACGCGATCAGCTCGTGCACCTGGGCGTCGCGCGCCGCCGCCTCGATGTCGGCGTCGGTGGCGTCGGGCCTGGCGTGCCGCAGGTTCTCGCGGATGGTGGCGTGCAGCAGGTACGTCTCCTGGGATACGACGCCGACCAGTTCGGACAGTTCCGCCAGCGGAATCGACCGCAGATCGACCCCGTCGATGCGCACCGAACCCATGCTCGGGTCGTGGAGGCGCGCCACCAGGGAGGCGAGAGTGGTCTTGCCCGAACCGGTTTCGCCGACCAGGGCGAGCGAGGACCCGGCGGGCACCTCGATGCTCACGGAGTCGAGGGCGTTCCGGTCCGACCCCTCGTAGCGGAAACAGATGTCCGCCAGGCGAACCGCGCCCGCCACGTCCTCCCGTCGCAGGTGCACGGGGTGCTCGGGATCGTCGATCTCGACGGGAAGGTCGAGGTACTCGAAGATTCGACTGAACAGGGCGAGCGAACTGGTCACCGAGACACCGACGTCGAGCAGGCTCATCAGCGGCCTGAAGAGCGCCGCCTGCAACCCGGTGAAGGCGACCAGGGTGCCGATCGTCATGCCGCCGGACGTCGCCGGCAGGCCGGCCGCGAGGTAGAGCAGCGCCGGGATGGCGGCGAAGACGATGTTCATCGTGGCCATCCGCCAGCGGCCGGAGAGCTGCGACCTGACCTCGAGATCGGCGAGGACATGGGAGGTGTCCGCGAAGCGTTCCGACATCGCCGGGCCCGCCCCCAGCGTCTTGCCGAGCTGGATTCCGCTGATCGAGAGGGACTCCTCGATCTGGGTCTGCATGTCGGCGAGGGTGCGCTGGCGCTGTGCCGTGATCTCCCGTCTCATCCGGGCGACCTTGCGGGTCAACCAGATCGCGGGCGGCAGCACGATCAGTGAGAGCAGCGAGAGCCGCCAGCTCAGCACGGCCATCGCGATGGCCGTACCGACGACGGTGGTCACGTTCGAGGCGATCGAGGTGGCGGTCGAGGTGACCACGGTCTGCATGCCGCCGATGTCGTTGGTGAGGCGGGACTGGATCTCCCCTCCCCTGGTGCGGGTGAAGAAGCTGAGCGACTGCCGCTGCAGGTGCGCGAACACCCGCGTCCGGAGTCCGTGCATGATGCGCTGGCCGACCGTGGTCGAGATCCAGGTCTGCACGACGCCGAGCACCGAGCCGACGACGGTCACCGCGAGCATGCCGATCACCGCCCACACCAGCAGCGTGACGTCCTGGTCGGGGATGGCCTTGTCGATGACGGCGCGGACCAGGAACGGGTTGGCCAGCGAGACGGCGGAGGCCGCGATGATCAGCACGGTGACCACCGCGATCTGCGGGCGGTAGGGCGAGAACAGGGCGCCGATCCGCCGCAGGCTCACCGGCGACTCGGCCAGCTGGGCGCGGTCGGCGGGATCGATCTTGCGTGAGCGGGAACCCGGTCCGGGCTCGCCGCTTCGGGGGCTTGTCATACAACCACCCCTCTCGGTATGTCGGGGGAAGACATACTGAGGTTCCCTCACTATGAGGTTCCTGTCAAGTGAGGTAGCCTAACCACCATGGACCAGCAGCGCCCCGACACCCTCCGGGATCTCCTGATGTCCAGCGCCCGCGCCCTGCGCCGACGCTGGTTCGTCGCACTGGAGCCCTGGCAACTGTCGCCGCACGAATACCGCGCGCTGCAGGTGATCTACCGCGACACCGACCGGCATCCTCGGCTCGGCGACGTCGCGAAGGCGCTGCGCATCGCGCCGCGGTCCGCGACCGAGGTCGTCGACAGGCTCGAGGAACGCGGGCTCACCGAACGGGTCCCGGACGCCGCCGACCGGCGTGCCACGTGCGTCCGCCTGACCGAGGCCGGCCGCCGCATCATCGGCGAACTCGAGACGGCGCGAGCCGACGACGCCGAGGACTTCTTCGCGGCGCTCGACGAGCACGATCGCGCCGAGCTGCGCCGCATCCTCGACAAACTGCGCTGACGCGCCTGTGCGCGGTTGACGAGTCCAGACACTCGTCAACCGCGCACGGGCAGCGAAGCCGCCTAGAGGATGGGTGCCGGCGAGTACTTCGCCGCCTCGGGGTTCTGCTCCACCAGCAGACCGACCCGGCGGACCACCGTGGCCACCTGGGACTCGGCCGCGCCGATGAAGGCGGACTTGTCGGCCAGCGCGGCGTCCAGCTGCGCGCGGTCCAGTGGGAAGCGGTCGTCGGCGGCCAGGCGGTCGAGCAGGTCCGGCTCGCGGCCGTCCTCGCGCATCGCCAGCGCGACGGCGACCGCGTGCTCCTTGATGACCTCGTGCGCGGTCTCGCGGCCGGTGCCCGCGCGCACGGCGGCCATCAGCATCCTGGTGGTGGCCAGGAACGGCAGGTAGCGGGTGAGCTCCTTCTCGATCACCGCCGGGTACGCGCCGAACTCGTCGAGCACGGTCAGGAAGGTCTCGATCTGTCCGTCGATCGCGAAGAACGCGTCCGGCAGCGCCACCCGGCGGACCACCGAGCAGAACACGTCGCCCTCGTTCCACTGCGCGCCCGCCAGCTCCGCGGCCATCGACGCGTAGCCGCGCAGCACGACCTGCAGTCCGTTGACGCGCTCGCAGGAGCGGGTGTTCATCTTGTGCGGCATCGCCGACGAGCCGACCTGGCCGGGCTGGAAGCCCTCGGTGACCAGCTCGTGGCCCGCCATCAGGCGGATGGTGTGCGCGAACGAGGACGGGCCCGCGCCCACCTGGACCAGCGCGGACAGCACGTCGTGGTCCAGCGAGCGCGGGTACACCTGGCCGACGCTGGTCAGCACGTGCGCGAAGCCGAGGTGCTCGGCGACCTTCGCCTCGAGGAAGTCGAGCTTCTCGGTGTCGCCGCCGAGCAGGTCGAGCATGTCCTGGGCGGTGCCCATCGGGCCCTTGATGCCCCGCAGCGGGTACCGGTCGATCAGCTCGCGCAGGCGGGTCAGCGCGACCAGCATCTCGTCCGCGGCGGAGGCGAAACGCTTGCCGAGGGTGGTGGCCTGCGCGGCGACGTTGTGGCTGCGACCCGCCATCACCAGCGACGAGTACTCGGCGGCCTTCTCCGCGAGCCGCGCGGCGACCGCGACGCCGTGCGCGTACACATGCTCGAGCGAACGGAAGATCTGCAGCTGCTCGACGTTCTCGGTGAGGTCGCGGCTGGTCAGGCCCTTGTGCACATGCTCGTGTCCGGCGAGGGCGTTGAACTCCTCGATCCGTGCCTTGACGTCGTGCCGGGTCACCCGCTCTCGGTCCGCGATGGAGTCGAGGTCCACCTGCTCGAGGACCCGCTCGTAGTCGGCGAGCGCCTCCTCCGGCACGTCGATGCCGAGCGAGGCCTGCGCCCGCAGCACCGCCAGCCACAGCTGACGCTCCAGCACGATCTTGTGCTCGGGCGACCACAGCTCCCTCAGGTCGGGGCTGGCGTATCGGTTGGCAAGGACGTTGGGGATGCGGCTCACGAGCGCCCAGTTTACGGCCGCCGCCTGCGGGACCGGCAGCCGCGCCACCCGGGGCGCGCGGCTACAGCTCCGGCTCCTCCGGCTGGAGCGGCGGGAGCGGCGGCGCCGCGACCTCGATGACGTCCGACAGCATCTCCCTTGCCAGCTGCTCGGGGTCGGGGTCGGACTCGCTCAGCGCTCCGACGATGGCCCCGTCCACCACGCAGATCAGCCTGCGCAGTCCCTCCTGCCGGACCTGCCGTCCGGACCGGCGCAAGACCTCACCGAGGGCATCGTCGAACCGGACCCGCAGCCGCTTCTGCACCTCGTGCAGCTGGGGATGCCGCGCGGACGCGATGAAGCACTCGTACCTGGCGATGAGGTGTTCCCGCGTGACGCCCTCGATCGGACCGACCAACAGCTCGATGATCAGCTCGACGACGGCCGCGGAGTCGCGGTCGGTCTGCGTGATCTGGTCGATCCGGGCGCGCATGGCGTCCATCTCCCGGCTGCCGCTCAGCTCCACCGCCCGCGCGATCAGGTCGTCGAGGGAATCGAAGTAGTAGGTGGTCGACGCGAGCGGCAGGCAGGCGCGCTGCGCCACCGCCCGATGGCGGACCGCCTCGAACCCGCCCTCGAGCATGAGGTCGGCCGCGGCCTCGACGAGCGCCATCCGGCGTCGTTCGCCCTTGGGAGTCGCCGCGGAAGACACCCGGCCCATCGTGCCAGCGGAAGCGCTGCGCCGAGTCGATTTCGTTTGAGCGGGCGCGGGCGAGGCCGCCGTCCCGTCAGTGTCCGAGTGCAGCACTTCGCCCCAATCGCTCCAGGGCCTCTTGCACGTCGGCCGTCGCGCCGGCGAACGAGATCCGCACGGTCCTGTCGCCGCGGACCGTGTCGAAGTCGACGCCCGGCGCCAGCGCCACCCCGGTCTCCCGGAGCAGTTCCGCGCACCAGGACGTCGAATCGTCGGTGAGATGGCCGATGTCGGCGTAGGCGTAGAAGGCGCCGTCCGCCGGGGCCAGGTCCGTGATTCCCAGTGTAGGCAGCGCGGCCAGCACCAGGTCACGGTTGGCCGCGTACCGCCGCACGTGCCCGTCCAGCTCGGCCATGGATTCGTCGGTGAAGGCCGCGACAGCCGCGTACTGCGAGATCGCGGGCGGGCACACCGTCATGTTCGAGGCGAGTCGCTGCAGCGCGCGGCGCAGCGACGCAGGCACCAGCATCCAGCCCAGGCGCCAGCCGGTCATCGAGAAGTACTTGGAGACCGAGCCGACCACGACGGCCTCGCGCGAGGTCTCCCAGGCCGACGCCGTCGCCGAGTGGCCGGAGCCGAATTCGATGCCGTGGTAGATCTCGTCGGAGATCAGCAGGGTGCCGTGCTCCTCGCACCAGCGCGCGAGGGCGGCGAGTTCGGTCGGGTCGATGACGGTGCCCGTCGGGTTGGCCGGGCTCGCGACGACCAGGCCTGCGGGCGGCTCGTCCAGCGCCTCGAGCATCGTGACCGTCGGCTGGAAGCGGGTGTCCGGCCCACAGTCGAGTTCGAGCACCCGACAGCCGAGCGCGGTGAGCGTGTTGCGGTACGCCGGGTAGCCGGGCCGCGCCACCACCACCGTGTCGCCCGCGTCGAACGCCGCGAGGAAGATCAGGGTGAAGGCGCCGGACGAGCCGGTGGTCACCACGACCTCGTCCGGATCGACCTCGATCGACGACTTCGCGCTGTGGTACCCGGCGATCGCCTCCCGCAGCGGCAGGATCCCGAACGTCTCGGTGTAGCCGAGTAATTGGGCGCTGAGGGCCTCGTGCGCCGCACGCAGCACGGGGCCGGGCGCCTGGGTGGACGGCTGCCCCGCGGCCAGCGTCAGGACATCGCCGTGGGTTCGGGCCCGCTCGGTGGCGGCCTTCCAGACGTCCATCACGTGAAACGTGGGGACCTGGGATCGCTGGGACTCTTCTCGCACCGGGACGAGGCTAGTGCCTTGCGCTCGAAGTCCATTGATGATTGCCGGGGATCCACGTGGATGCGTCGCAAGGCGGAGCAGGTCCAGGTAGCGGGGTTCTATCTGGACCTGCGACAACGCCGCGAGGCGCCGCGTGGGCCCCGGCAAGCGCAAGAAGACTTCGGGCGCGGGGCACTCGGCGCCCGGACCGTTTGGCCGACCGCAACCGCGACGACAGCGGCCCCGAGGATCGAATCCTCGGGGCCGCTGCCGGCAGGGGGGCTGCTATTCGGTACCGATTGTGCTGATGTCAGTGCATGTCGTTCGCGATGATGGTGGCGATGTTCCGCTCCGCGAGGGCGGTGATGGTGACGAACGGGTTGACGCCGAGGTTGCCCGGCACCAGCGAACCGTCCATCACGTACAGGCCCGGGTGCCCGTGCAGCCGGCCGTGGTTGTCGGTGGCCTTGTTCAGGATGGCGCCGCCGAGGGGGTGGTACGTGAGGTTGTCGCCCCAGGTCTTGTAGACGCCGAACAGGTCGGTGCGGTAGATCGTGCCCTCCTTCGAGTTGATCTTGTCGAAGATCCGCTTGGCCATGTTGATGGCGGGCTGGTTCTGCGAGGTCTGCCACGACAGGTCGACCTTGCCGGTCGACGAGTTGTACTGGAACTGCGCGCGTTCCGGGTTCTTGGTGATCGTCAGGTACAGGCTGACGTACATGTCCAAGCCGGTCGGGAACGGCGCGATCTCCGCGAACGCCGGTCCCCCGGCATCGTCCCAGTTGTCGATGCCCATCGTGGGGATCGACGACTGCTTGCCGCCCGTGGCGTCCCACAGATGGTTGGCACGGCCGACCATGACGTTGCCGTTGTTGCCCCAGCCCTGACCGACCTCGCCGGACAGGTTCGGCAGATGCCCCTGTGCCTTCATTGCCACCAGCAGCTTGCTGGTGCCGACGCTGCCGGCCGCGAAGAACACCTTGTCCGCGGTGACCGTCTTGGTCGCGACGACGCCGCCCTGCTCGTTGATCTGCTCCATCTCGACGGAGTAGCCGGCCCCGCTCGGGACGACCTTGGTGACGCGGTGCAGCGTGGTGATGGTGACCTTGCCGGTCGACGCCGCCTGCGCGAGATACGTCTTGGGCAGCGACTTCTTGCCCGCGTGGTTGCCGAAGATGACCTCGCCCGCCAGGGCGGACTTGGGCACGGAGCCCGCCGCCTCCTGCTTCATATAGTTCATGTCGTACACGTTGGGCACGAAGGTGGTCTTGAAGCCCGACCGTTCCGCGGTCTTCCGTCCGGTGCGCGCGAACTTGTACCACTCGGTCGACTCGAACCAGGCCGTGTCGATGTTGTTGACGCCGAGCCCCGCGTTTGCCCTCGGGAAGAACGTCCCGTACATCTCGTTGGAGTCGACCGAGGGCAGGAGCTCCTCGAAGTAACCACGCCTGGGCGTGACGGCCATGCCGCCGTTGACCAGGGAGCCGCCGCCGACGCCTCGGCCCTGGTAGACGTTGACCCCGCCCATGCTCTCGCAGTCGAGGATTCCGACATACTTCTCGATGTCCTTGTCGATCGAGCCGCCGGAGAAGTGCGAGATCGGCTGCGCGGTGCGGTTCCTCAGCCAGAACCCACGCTTGTCCGGCGCGGTGGTGGAGGTGAAGACCCCGGAGGCGGCCGTGCCCCAGTCCCTGCCCATCTCGACGATGTGGGCGTCGATGCCCGCCTGCGCCAGTCGCAGTGCGGTCACCGAACCGCCGTAACCACTGCCGATGATCAGGGCGGGCACCCGGTCACCGGTGTTGAGTGCGCGACGCGGGGATGCCGCGGCCGTGGTGGCAGCCAGCGACGGCGCGAGGGCAACGGCGCCCGCCGCCAGGCCCGTCGCCGCCATGAACCTACGGCGGGAGAACTGCGACTTCGCGGTCGCTGTATAGCTTCGTGACGCTTGGTATTCGGTCAACGGAACCTCTCTGATCACGGGCCAATAAAGTAGAACTCGTTATACAGCCGTAACAGCGTTGAGATTCGCAATACCGACCGGTAATAAATCGAAATCCCGCAGCTCATATCGAAATGCTCGAAATGCCTGTGCTGCAGCGTTATCACCAGTACTGTTCAACGATTCTCGGACACCGGGGACGCCCCCGTGCAGGCGCAGGCCCACACCGAGGCGCCCCCGGTATCGCGAGAACACGTTCACCTACGGGTGGAACTAATGCAGATCGTTCGCGACGATCGTGGCCATGTTCCGTTCCGCGAGGGCGGTGATGGTGACGAACGGATTGACGCCGACATTGCCCGGCACCAGCGACCCGTCCATCACGTACAGGCCCGGGTACTCCGGGAGCCGCCCGAAATTGTCGGTCGCCTGGTTCAGGATGCAGCCGCCGAGGGGGTGGTAGGTCAGTCCGTCGCCCCACGTCTTGTACACACCGAACAGGTCGGTGCGGTAGATCGTGCCCTCCTTGGAGTTGATCTTGTCGAACACCCGCTTGGCCATGTTGATACCGGGCTGGTTCTGCGAGGCCTGCCAGGACAGCCCCACCTTGCCGGTCGACGAGTTGTACTGGAACTGGGCACGTTCCGGGTTCTTGGTGATCGCCAGGTAGAGGCTGACCCACAGCTCGGTGCCCGCCGGGAACGGCGCGATCTCCGCAAAGACCGGACCGGCCGGGTCGGCCCAGTTGTCGATGCCCATCGTCGGGATCGACGACTGCTTTGCGCCGGTCGGGTCCCAGCCCTGGTTGGCGCGGCCGACCATGACGTTGCCGTTGTTGCCCCAGCCCTGACCGACGGCACCGGGAAGGTTCGGCAGGTGACCCTGCGCCTTCATCGCGACCAGCAGCTTGCTGGTGCCGACGCTGCCCGCGGCGAAGAAGACCTTGTCCGCGGTAACCGTCTTGGTCGCGACGGTGTTGCCCTGCTCGTCGATCTGCTTCATCTCGACCGAGTACCCGCCGCCGCTGGCGGCGGGCGCCACCTTGGTCACCTCGTGCAGCGTGGTGATGGTGAGCTTGCCGGTGGCCGATGCCTGCGCCAGATAGGTCTTGTCCAGCGACTTCTTACCGGCGTTGTTGCCGTAGATGACCTCGCCCGCCAGCGCGGACTTGGCGACCTGACCGGCGTCCTCCTTCTTCATGTAGTCGAAGTCGTAGACGTTGGGTACGAAGGTCGTCTGGAATCCGGAGCGCTGCGCGGTCTTCCGACCGACCCGGGCGAACTGGTAGTAGTCGGTGGACTCGAACCAGGCCTGATCGATGTTGTTCACGCCGAGACCGGCATTCGCCCTCGGGAAGAAGGTCCCGTACATCTCGTTGGAGTCGACCGAGGGCAGGATCTCCTCGAAGTAGCCCCGCTTGGGCGTCACGGCCATGCCGCCGTTGGCCAGCGAACCGCCGCCGACCCCGCGACCCTGGTAGACGTTGATCCCGCCCATGTTCTCGCAGTCGAGCACGCCGACGTACTTCTCGATGTCCTTGTCCACCGAGCCACCCGAGAAGTGCGAAACCGGCTGCGCCGTACGGGTCCTCAACCAGTAGGCCCGCTTGTCCGGGGTGAGCATCGGGGAGAAGATCTTGCCGTCGGAGCCGGGCGTCGTCCAGGCCCGGCCCATCTCGATGATGTGGGTGTCGATACCCGCCTGTGTCAGCCGCAGCGCCGCCACCGCGCCGCCGTACCCGCTGCCGATGATCAGGGCTGGCACCCGGTCACCGCTGTTGAGGGCGCGCCGCGGCGATGCCGCCGCCGAGGTCCACGAGGAGGAGAGCGCCGCGGCCCCCACCGCGAAACCCGTTGCCGCCATGAACTTCCTGCGGGAAAGCTGGGGATTGAAAGTGGTCGCTGCCGTGCCTCGCGACGCCTGGTACTCGCTCAACGGAACCTCTCTGTCAGGGCCAACAAAACTGGAACCTGTTATACGAGAGAAGTCGCACGTTACCGTTCGGTAATCCTGACGCCGCTCACAGTCCGGAATGGATCGCGGAAACGACAGTGCGAGAACACAATCGCCGGTACTGTTTTACGCATCGCGACCTGGACCAGCGACCAACTAGATGGTGATGCGGCCCTCGACGGCGGCGAGCCCGATGTCGCGGCGGAAGTGCCCGCCTGCCAGCCGGACCTCGGCGAGCTTGGCGTAGGCGTCCTCGCGCGCACTGGTCAGGTCGGCGCCGACCCCGACGACGCTGAGCACCCGGCCGCCGGAGGACACCACGGCGCCGTCCTCGCGCAGGCCGGTGCCCGCGTGCAGCACATCCTTCGCATCGGCACCGCTGATCACGTCGCCCGTGCGGGGCCGTCCGGGGTAGTTCTCGGCGGCCAGCACCACGGTCACCGCGGCACCGTCGCGCCAGCGCAGCGGGGCCACCTCGGCGAGGGTTCCGGTCGCGGTGGCGTTCAGCAGCTCACCGAGCGGGGACTCCAGCAGCGCCAGCACCGCCTGGGTCTCCGGATCGCCGAAGCGGCAGTTGAACTCGACAACGGCGGGGCCGTCCTTGCCGATCGCGAGTCCGGCATACAGCAGCCCCGAGAAGCCGCTGCCGCGCTTGACCAGCTCCGCGGCCACGGGGACGACGACCTCGTCGACGATCTGGGTCACCGTCTCCTCGGGCAGCCACGGCAGCGGGGTGTAGGCGCCCATGCCGCCGGTGTTCGGCCCGGTGTCACCGTCACCGACCCGCTTGTGGTCCTGTGCGGGCAGCAGCGGGACCACGGTCTCGCCGTCGACCAGACAGAACAGCGACACCTCCGGCCCGTCGAGGTAGGACTCCAGCAGGACCGGATGCCCGGTCTCGAGCAGCTCGGCGGCGTGATCGCGGGCGGCGCCGCGGTCGGTGGTGACGACGACGCCCTTGCCTGCGGCCAGCCCGTCGTCCTTGACAACCCAGTGCGGGCCGAAGCGGTCAAGGGCCTCATCCAGGTTGGCCGGGCTGTCGACGATCTCGCTGTGCGCGGTCCGCACGCCTGCGGCCGCCATCACGTCCTTCGCGAACGCCTTGGAACCCTCGATCCGCGCGGCGTCGGCGGACGGCCCGAAGCACGCGATCCCGGCCGCGCGGACGGCGTCGGCGACGCCGACCACCAGCGGCACCTCGGGGCCGATCACGACCAGGTCCGCGGCGACCTTCTGTGCCAGTGCCACCACGGCCTCCCCGGACGCGACGTCCACGGGGTGCTGCTCGGCGATCTTGGCGATCCCGGCGTTTCCGGGTGCGGCGATCAGGGCCGTCACACCCGGGTCGCGCCCGAGGGCGAGAAGAAGGGCATGTTCACGGGCTCCGGAGCCGATAACGAGTACGCGCACGGACCTCAGACTACGGCCCGGCCTGTACCCGCGGCGCGGTCAGGTCGTACATAGTTGCGCCATCGACCGTGGTGACGGCGAAGTTCTGTGCGACCCATTCGGATATCTGCGCACCGCTGCCGCCGGAGTCGCCGGGGCCCATGCCGCCGCCCCCGATGAAGTAGTGGATCTTCCCCTCGGCCACGTACTGCTGGAACTGCGCCAGGCTCGGCGAGGGGTCGCTGCCGTTGAAGCCGCCGATCGGCATCACCGGATCCCCGGTGGCCAGTTGGTACCCGGAGGCGCTGTTGGAGCCGACGGTGGCGGCCACCCAGGTGTAGCGGTCTGCGTCTTGTTCGAGCCGTTCGGTCATGTCAGCACTGGGCTCGCTACCGTTCAGCAACCCACCGCCGGGGCCGCCCCCACTCATCTGTTCTGGCCCGCCCGGCCGGTTTCCCGCGCGTCCGCCCGGCGGGTTCCCGGCAGGTCCGCCCGGCGCAGGCCCGGTCCCCGGGGTCCCGAGGGCGGCACCCGTCTGCGGCGGACCCACCATCACCTTGCCGTCCTGGACGATCATCCAGCCCGCACCGGCATATTCGCCGAGGTCGAACGGCAGTCCCCAGGCACTCGGCCCCGCGGTGGGCAGCGCGCCGCCGTGCGGGGTCCCGATGGTGTCTACCGCGTACGCGGCCGGGCCCGCCAGCCCGGTGAGCATCCCCGCCACCGCGGCCGCCGCTGCCACCCGCCCGCTCAGGCGCGGCCACAGCAGGGCCACCGCCGCGAGGGCGCCGACCACCAGCACCGTCCAGCGCAGCCACGGCAGGAAGGACGAGCTTCGACCGAGCAACTCCCATGCCCACGCGGCGCTCGCGGCCAGGGTGCCCGCCAGCACGACGCGGACCCACCAGTCGGCCCGCCTGCGCCAGGCCAGCACCGCGCCCGCGCCGACCAGAGCGCCGACCTGCGGGGCCATCGCGACCGTGTAGTACGAGTGGAAGATCCCGGCCATGAAGCTGAACACCAGCCCCGTGACGACCAGCCAGGACCCGAACAGCACGAAAGCCGCCCGCCGGGGATCGACGCGGGCACTCCTGCCACACAACACGATTCCGAGCACGCCGAGGATGAGCGCGGCGGGTATCAGCCACGCGATCTGACCGCCCTGCTCCAGGTCGAACATCCGGGTGATGCCGGTACTCCCCCACATCCCGCCGGGACCACCACCGGGCAGTTCAACGAAAGGCGGCATCCCGGCGGCCTCCGTGCCCGGCCCCGGCCCCCGCCCTGGCGTGACGCTGCCGCGCTCGTTGCCGTTCAGCCGGCCCAACCCGTTGTAACCGAGGGTCAGCTCCAGGATCGAGTTGTCTTGCGAGCCGCCGATCCAAGGACGGGAGTCGGCGGGCCACAGCTCCACGGTCAGCAGCCACCAGCCGGCGGCGACGACCATCGCGGCCAGCGCAGCGAACAGCTGCAGCACCCTTCTGCCCAGCTTCGGCGGCCCGAACAGCAGGTAGGTCAGCGCCAGCGGCGGCACCACGAGCATCACCTGCAGCTGCTTGGTCAGGAAGCCCAGCCCGACGAACGCGCCCGCCAGCACCAGCCACCGGGTCCGGCCGTCGGACACGCCGCGCAGCAGCGCCCAGGCGGAGGCCACCATGAGCAGCACCAGCAACGCGTCCGGGTTGTTGAACCGGAACATCAGCACCGCGACCGGCGTGAGCGCCAGCACGAGCCCGGCGAGCAACCCGGCCGCGGCGCCGAAGTACCGCCGCACCGTCGCCCACAGCAGGGCGACGGTGGCGACCCCCATCAGCGCCTGCGGCACGAGGATGCTCCACGAGCTGAGGCCGAACACGCGCACCGACAGCGCCATCACCCACAACGAGGCGGGCGGCTTGTCGACGGTGATCGAGTTCGCGGCGTCGGACGAGCCGAAGAAGAAGGCCTTCCAGGACACCGAACCCGCCTGCACCGCGGCGGAGTAGAACGAGTTGGCCCAGCCGGAGGCGCCGAGTCCCCAGAGATACGCGACGGCGGTCCCGATCAGCAGCGCCGCCAGCAGCCACGGCTCCGGCAGGCGGCGCGGCGGCGCGGGATCGGGGTGCGCCGTCACGTTCGGCGGTGCAGCGGTGGTGGTGGTCACTGCGTGACTCCTTCGTGGTGATTGCGGAACACCCAGCGCAGCGCGACAAACCGGGTGACGGTGGCGACGAGGTTCGCGGCGACGAGCACCGCGAGTTCGAGATGCTTGGAGGCGTCGGGCAGCCAGCGGTGCAGGGCGAACAGGGATCCGCTGGTGAGCAGCAGCCCGAACGCGAACACCGCAAGGCCCTGGGCCTGGTGTTTGGCGGCATCCGACCGGCCGCGCACCCCGAAGGTGAACGCCCGGTTGGCGGCGGTGTTGAGCACCGCGGTGACGAGCAGCGCGACGAGATTCGCCGCCTGGGCGCCGATCGCGGGATGCAGTGCCAGGTAGAGCAGCGCATAGGCGGCAGTCGAGGCGACCCCGACGACCGCGAACCGCGCCAGTTGCCCGACCATCCCGCGCGGCACGCCAGGAACCAGCGGCTCCCGACCGAGTCCCTCCCTCAGCGCGGCGACCGGCAGGGCGCCGGTGGCCAGCGCCCGTCCCACCCGCACCACTCCCTTGAGGTCGGCGAGCGCGGTCGCGACGAGGTCGACGGAACTGTCGGGGTCGTCGACCCAGTCGACCGGCACCTCGTGGATCCGCAGACCCACCCGCTCGGCCAGCACCAGCAGTTCTGTGTCGAAGAACCAGCCAGTGTCCTGCACCAGCGGCAGCAGCCGGCGCGCCACGTCCGTCCGGATCGCCTTGAAACCGCACTGGGCGTCGGTGAATTTCGCCCGCAGGGCGCCGCGCAGGATGAGGTTGTAGCAGCGGGAGATCACCTCACGTTTGGGCCCGCGCACCACCCGTGACGAGCGGGAGAGCCTCGATCCGATCGCGAGGTCCGAGTGCCCGGACAGCAGCGGCGCCACCAGCGGCAGCAGCGCGTTGAGGTCGGTGGACAGGTCCACGTCCATGTACGCGACGACCCGTGCGTCCGATCCGCCCCACACCGCGCTCAGTGCCCGGCCGCGGCCCTTCTCGTCGAGATGCACCACGCGGACCCCGTCGAACTCGGCGGCGAGCCGCGCCGCGACCGAGAGGGTCGAGTCGGTGCTCGCGTTGTCCGCGACGGTGATTCGGCTCGGGTACGGAACCGACGCGTCGAGGTGCGCGCGCAGCCGCCGCACGCAGCGCTCGAGGTCGCGTTCCTCGTTGTACACCGGGATGACCACGTCGAGCGCCACGGTCTGGGTCTCCGGTGGCGGTTCCGGCGCCGTCTCGCCCCGGACCAGTGAGTTCGTCATGCGGCCCACCCTCGCGGCCGAACCTGTGGTGTCCCTGGACCGCGGCTGGCAACTTCCTGCGGACGCATGATGTGACTTACGTCACATCATGGTGGCGATGAATACCGGAGCCGACCGCCGTCTCTATTGCTGAACCCACCGCACGGTGACAAGAGAGTTCGACGAAAGGACTCAGATCATGGAATCCATCACCACGCCCGCCGGAATCACAGTCGCCTTCGACCGCTACGTCGGTGGCGATGCCGGAACAGTCATTCTCGTCGGTGGTGCATTCAGCTACCGCACATTCCCGAAAATGGTGGAGCTGGCCCAGAAGCTGGCCGATGAATACCGTCTCACCGTCATCAATTACGACCGCCGCGGCCGGGGCGACAGCAGCGATTCGCCAGGCGTGTACGACGTCGAGAACGAGATCGACGATATCGCCGCACTGGTCGAGGCGACGGGTGGATCCGCCGCCCTGTTCGGCTGGTCCTCCGGCGCGGGACTCGCGCTGCTGGCGGCCGCCTCGGGCCGGGTGCCCGGCATCACCAAGGTCATCGCCTTCGAGCCGCCGTTCGTCGTGAACAACGAGGACTTCGTTCCCGCCGCGAATCTTGATGTGACGCTGCACAAGCTGATCGCCGAGGACCGCCGCGCCGAGGTCGTGAAGTTCTACATGACCCACGCCATGGGCATGCCCCGCCCCTTCGTCGCCGTCATGCGATTCACGCCGTTCTGGAAGAGCCTGAAGGCGACCGCCCCTGCGACCGCCCATGATTGGGCCGTCATGGGCGACTACATGCGCGGTGAACCGCTGCGCGCGGCGGACTGGTCCGACATCACCGTGCCGACCCTGGTCATCTCCGGCGGAAAGAGCGGCGATCTGCTGCGCACCGCCGCCCGCGCGATCACCGCGGTCTTGCCCAACGCCCAGCACGTGGAACTGGCCAAGCTGAGCCACAACCCGAACATCGCGCTGCTCACCCCACCAGCCGGTGAATTCCTCACCGGTACAGCCAATTACGCCGTCTGATCCGACCGCACCCACGTCCGACAACACCGCCAGGAGTACTCCCATGCGCAGAATCACCGCAGGCCTGTTCGTTTCGCTCGACGGCGTTGTCGGCGAACCTCAGGACTGGCACTTCCCCTACTTCAACGACGAGATGGGCGCGGCCGTCGGCGCACAGCTCGCGTCGGCGGACACCCTGCTCCTCGGCCGCGAGACCTACGACAGCTTCGCCGGAGCCTGGCCGGGACGGGAGGCCGCGGGCGGCGAGGACGCCGGCATGGCCAAGGCCCTCGGCGACGCCCGCAAGATCGTCGTCTCCCACCAGGATCTCGATTTCACCTGGCGCAACTCCGAACAGCTGGCGGGCGATCTGGTCGACGCCGTCACCGAGCTCAAGCAACAGCCGGGCGCGACGGATATCGCCATGAGTGGTTCCCCGTCGATCGTCCAGCAGTTGCTGGCAGCAGGGCTGATCGACGAACTGCATCTGCTCGTGCACCCCGTCGCCCTGCGCAGCGGCAAGCGGCTGTTCGAGGAGGGCGCGCCGATCCCACTGCGCCTCATCTCCGCCCAGACCTTCACCACCGGGGTGCTGCACCTGATCTACACCTCCGCCGATGCCTCGGGCTCCGTCGGCTACGACGACGCCAAAGTGCATCTCGCCGACGTAACGGGTAACCCGGCATAATCGCGGCATGGCATCCGTCTTCAGCATGATCATCGCCGGCGACCTCCCGGGCCGGTTCGTCTGGGAGGACGACGAGGTCGTCGCGTTCCTCACCATCAACCCGATCACCCAGGGCCACACGCTGGTGGTCCCGCGCGCCGAGATCGATCAGTGGCAGGACCTCGACGGCGAGGTGCTCGCCGAGTGCACGAAGGTCGCGCAGATCATCGGGCAGGCGGTGCGCAAGGGCTTCGACGCCCCGCGCGCCGGACTGCTGATCGCCGGTCTGGAGGTGCCGCACCTGCACCTGCACGTGTTCCCGGCGTTCAGCCTCGGCGACTTCAACATCTCGGGCGCCGACCCGAACCCCTCGCCTGAGTCCCTGGACGAGGCGCAGGCCACCATCAAGGCGACACTGCGCGAGCTCGGCCACGGGGCGAACGTCCCGGACTGACTCCGCCGCTGGTTCGGCCGAGTGTGCACCTGCGGTCGCAAACGTCGAGTGGGTGCGCACACAACTGCACACTCGGCGGGGCACACGCTGCCGCGGACCGGTGGGGCTAGTCGGGCCGCTCGATCCGCGGCAGCAGCACCCGGAACACCGCGCCGCCGCCCTCCGGCGACTCCACCGCGACCGTGCCGCCGTGCGCGGCGACCAGCGCCGACACGATGGACAGGCCCAGCCCGCTGCCGCCGGACTCCCGGGTACGAGAGCTGTCCGCGCGGTAGAACCGCTCGAAGACCCGCTCCCGCGTCTCCGCGTCCAGTCCGGGCCCCGTGTCGGCGACCTCCAGCACGGCATCCGGCCCCTCGGTCCCGACCCGGACGGTGACCGCGGCATCGGCCGGGGTGTGACTGAGCGCGTTGCCCACCAGGTTGCCGAGCACCTGGCGAAGGCGCGCCTCGTCGCCGAGGACCTCGGCCTGCCCGGGACCGCCGAGCACCTCGAGGCCGATCTCGCGTTGCGGGGCAACTGCTCTGGCATCGTGGACCGCGTCGGAGGCGACGGTGAGCAGATCCACCGGCGCGCGTTCGAGCGGGCGCTGCGCGTCGAGCCGGGCCAGCATCAGCAGGTCCTCGACCAGCAGACCCATCCGGGCGGCCTCACCCTCGATCCGCGACATCAGCAGCCCGGTGTCGGTCATCGCGCCCTGCCGGTACAGCTCGGCGAACCCTCGGATGGTGGTCAGCGGGGTGCGCAACTCGTGGCTGGCGTCGGCGACGAAGCGTCGCATCTTCTGCTCGGACCGGCGGGCCGATTCCTCGGAAGCCTCGGTGGCCGCGAACGCGGTCTGGATCTGGGCGAGCATCCCATTGAGCGCCGCCGACAACCTGCCGACCTCGGTCCTGCCGCCGTACTCGGGCACCCGGCTGTGCAGGTCCCCCGCCGCGATGGCCGCGGCCGTGTGCTCCACCTCGACCAGCGGGCGCAGGCTGCGCCGAACCACGAAATACCCGAGCACGGCCAGGATCAGCAGAACCAGCGCCCCGATCACGAGCTGGAGGATCACCAGCCGTTGCACGGTGGCGTCGACGTCGGACAGGCTCACCGCGACCGTCACCGTGCCCATCGGCGAGGTGTTGGCCAGCACCCGCCACCGCTGCCCGGGGTCACCGACCGAGCCCACCGTGACCGGCTCCGGACCGAGGTCCTGCGGCAGATCCGGTTGATGTTTGGCGTCGTCGTTGATGACGAACTGGGGCTGTCCGCCGGGGGCCTGCACGAGGACGAAGAATGGCGTCGGCGGCCGGTCGGGCCCGGGCGCGGGCAGCGCGAAAGGAGGCGGCGGCAACGGCAGCGCCTGGGGCTTCGCCCAGCCGTGCGCCGCGTCGCGCAGCATCTCGTCGGTGCGGGCGACCAACGAGTTCTCCAGCGACGAGGTGACCGCGACCCCCGACACGAGCAACCCCAGGCCCGCGAGCAGCACGAGCGCCGCCACCAGCGACAACCGCAGCGGGACCCGGCGCGCCATCACGGCTCCCTGGGCTCGCGCATGACGTAGCCGACCCCGCGCAGGGTGTGGATCAGCCGCCGGTCCCCGGTGTCGACCTTGCGCCGCAGGTACGACACGTACGACTCGACCACCCCGACCTCGCCGCCGAAGTCGTAGTGCCACACGTGGTCGAGGATCCGCGGCTTGCTCAGCACCACGCCTGCGTTGACCATGAAGTACCGCAGCAGCGTGAACTCCGTCGGCGACAACGACACCGGCTTGCCTGCCTTCCACACCTCATGGGTGTCGTCGTCGAGCTCGAGGTCCGCGAACCGGATACGTGCGGACTCGGCGGACTGCGCGCCGCCCGCCGCCCGCCTCAGGATCACCCGCAGCCGGGCCACCACCTCCTCGAGGCTGAACGGCTTGGTGACGTAGTCGTCGGCGCCGAGGGTGAGCCCGGCGACCTTGTCCTCCACCGCGTCCCGCGCGGTGAGGAACAGCACCGGCGCGTCGACGCCGTCGGCCCGCAGCCTGCGCAGCAGGCCGAAGCCGTCCATGCCGGGCATCATCACGTCCAGGATCACCGCGTCCGGCCGGAAGCCGCGCGCCCGGTCGAGGGCCTCCGGCCCGGTGGCGGCGGTCTCGACCTCGAAGCCCTGGAACCGCAGGCTCACCGACAGCAGTTCGACGATGGTCGGCTCGTCGTCGACGACCAACACCCTGGCCTCGGTTCTGGTGGCGCTCACTCCCCCATCTTGTTCGCGATCGCTGCCAGGAGGCTGGACATCGGCTGTGAACTTCCTGTGAGTCGGCACGGGGACCCGTGCGCTAGAGTTTCCCCTGCGCTCCCTCGGGAGTTCCCCGGTTCCTGTCGACGTCGGAACCGGATGCAGCACTCACGGTGTGGCTCGCCTGATTCTCCGGGGCCACGCCGACCTCGACGGTCACAGCACCGGACGCGCGCCGTCCGGCGTCCCTTTCGTGCCGTCCTCCGACTCGATCCGGAAATCGGGTGCTCACGCATTCTCGAGGGGTCCGGATCGCGAGGCGCCCGCCGGGCGGTCCCACCTGGGATTCGCCCGGCGGACGACCCACCGACGAACACCTGCCGACACCGCGGATCCGCGCACCCGGCGATGCGGCAGACTCTGGGTGTGACCGCCGACAAGTGCCCGCACACCATCACCGGGCCGACCCCTGCGACCGATCCGGCGCCGGCCGCGCCGGCCGCGCGGGTGGGACCGGCAACCGTCATCCCGAGGCCCCGACACCGGCTACCGGTGCTGGGCGATCTGCTGAGCGTCGACCCGGCCAAGCCGGTGCAGAAGGAAATGCGGATGGCCGCCGAACTGGGCCCGATCTTCGAGCGCAAGATCGTCGGCCAGCGCCTCGTCGTCGTCTCGGGCGTCGACCTGGTGTCGGAGGTCAACGACGAATCGACCTGGGCGAAGTCCCTCGGCCAGCCGATCCGCAAACTCCGCAGCATTGCGGAGGACGGGTTGTTCACGGCGTTCAACAACGAGCCGAACTGGGCCAAGGCACACAACATCCTGGCCCCCGGCTTCAGCCAGGCCGCGCTGCGTGGCTATCACGGTTCGATGCTCCGGGCCCTCGAAGGCCTTCGGTCTGCGTGGGACGGTGCCGCGGCCACCGGAGACCCGGTCGACGTCTCCCGGGACATGAACCGGCTCACCCTCGACGTGATCGGACTGGCCGGGTTCGGCTACGACTTCGGCTCGTTCACGAAGTCCGCAGGAGCGGAGCCCGCGGAGCGACCAGTGTCAGAGGACCCGTTCGTGACGGCCATGTCGCGGGCGCTGGCTCACATCAACCGCACCTCGAACGACCTTCCTTTCATTCGAAAGCTGTTCGGCAGAAAGGCCGCCATACAGCACAAGGCCGACATCGCACTGATGCGCTCGGTCGTCGACGACGTGATCGCGGAGCGGAGCCGACACCCGGGTGGTCACGACGACCTCCTCGACCTGATGCTGGGCACCGTCGACCCGGCCAGCGGGGAATCCCTCGACCCGGTGAACATCCGCAACCAGGTACTCACGTTTCTGGTCGCTGGCAACGAGACCACCGCGGGGACACTCGGATTCGCCCTCTACTACCTGGCCAAGCACCCGGAGATCGCGGCCGCCGCCCGCGCGGAGATCGACGCCGTGGCCCCCGGCGACGCCCCGCTCTCCTTCGACCAGATCGGGAAGCTGCGGTACCTGCGCCGGGTGGTCGACGAGACCCTGCGCCTGTGGCCCGCCGCGCCTGGCTACTTCCGCAAGGTCCGGACGGACACGGTGCTCGGCGGCCGGTACGCGATGCCGCTGGGATCCTGGGTGTTCGTGCTGCTACCGCAGCTGCATCGAGACCCGGTGTGGGGCAAGGACACCGAGACCTTCGACCCGGACCGTTTCTTGCCGGAACAAGTCCGCAAGCGGCCTCGCGACGCGTACCGGCCCTTCGGGACCGGCCCCCGGTCCTGCATCGGGCGCCAGTTCGCGCTCCACGAGGCCGTGCTGACGCTGGCGGAACTGCTGCGCCAGTACGAGTTCACCGGCGACCCGGCGTACACACTCGACATCCAGGAAGCGGTCACCCTCAAGCCACGCGGCTTCACGCTCCGGATCCGATCGCGATGACCGGGAGCGTCGAGACACCGTGAACGAATGGCACCTGATCGAAACGTTGGCCGAGGACTCGCCGACCGTGGTCAGCACCGGAGGAACGGTGCGCGCGTGGACCTCGGCCGGCCGGCTGTCCCCCGCCCCAGGCATCCGGGTCGAACCACTGGTCGAGGCCGTGCGGTCCGGCCGCCGCCGCGAGGTCCTCGAGGCGCAGAGCCAGAGGGGCGAGCGCAAGCGGTACCGCCTCGAGGCCTTCCCCGTCCTCGGACCGTCCGGCGACACCCACGGCGTCCAGCTGTGGATCGGGGAGGCCGACGCCCCGCCGTCACCACCGCGGATGGCGTCCGGTATCTCCTGGTTGCTCGAGCGCCTCATGATCGCGCAGACGCTCGAGGCGTCGATGATGTCCGGGGTCAGCCCCGCCGACCACGTCACCGAACGGACGCCTGCCGAGTACTACGCCAAGGCGGTCAAATTCGACGAGTCGGAATCGCTGTTCGCACTGGCCTTCAATCCGCAGCCGGGCGCCCGATGGGACGCCGACATGAGCGTGCTGCACGCCGACGGCCGGATCATGCGGTGGCACTGCTGGGCCAGGGCCAGGACCGAACCGGGGCAGGCGGGCCTGCGTCTGCTCTGGCACGACGTCACCGACACGGTCGAGCCACGCAGGCCGACGCTCGCCGAGCTCGGCATGCAGGAGGTGATGCGGGGGGCCGGGATCTACACCGCGCTGTTCGAGACCGAGCTCGGGGTGCTGACGATGTGGCTGGCGGAGCCGGCCCCGTGGGTGCACTGGCGCGGCATCGAGGGCGGCAACCGGGTCATCCACCCCGAGGATCAGGGCGTGCTGGAGCTGGCCCGCGCCCGCTTCGATTCCGGGTCCGTCGAACCCGTCGAGGCGGAGGCACGGCTTCGGGCGGGCGAGGACGAGTGGGCACTGTCCAGCCTGCGCATCTCGCCGTATCCGGGCGGGCTGGGCAATCGGCTTGCGATCGTTCAGATCTCGCGGGTGCCGCAGAGCTAGCGCTCGTCGTTGCGGCGGTGGTGACCGAAGACACCCGCACCCGGGGCATTTCGTTTGCTACGGTAAAGACGTCAACATGACATCCGGACGAGCAGCACCGTACCCGGCCAGCGACAAGACGGTGCCTTGGGAGAATCACACCATGGCATGGATTGTGCTCGTCATTTCTGGAATCTTCGAGGCCATCTGGGCCACCGCCCTCGGCAAGTCCGAGGGATTCTCGAAGCTCAACCCCTCGATCGTCTTCGGCGTCGCCCTCGTGATCAGCATGGGCGGGCTCGCCTATGCGATGCGCAGCCTTCCCATCGGCACCTCGTACGCGGTGTGGGTCGGCATCGGCGCGTCCCTCACGGTCGGTTACGCGATGATCACCGGCTCCGAATCGTCGTCGATCGTGAAGATCCTGCTGATCCTCGGCATCGTCGGCTGCGTAGTCGGACTCAAGGTCCTGCACTGACCGACCGCCGCGCCCGGACCGGGCGTGTTGCCCGTCACCACAGGGTTACAGTTACCTCATGAACCTGGTGGCGATGGTCACACTCCCGGTGCGGGCCAGCCTCGCGATCACCGACTCGGCGCTGGGGGTGGCCGAAACCGCACTCGGCGCCGCCCGCGTCATGCTCGCCGCCTCGACCTCCCCCGGAGCGGCGGCGAGCCTCGGCGGATTCGCCGCGGCCAACCCCTCCGGACCGCTGAAGCTGCTGCAACAGGTCGCCGAGCTCGCCTCGGACCAGCGGCCACTCGGCCAGGCGATGCGCCCCGGCGGGCCACTGGACCGACTCCTCGAACCGGGCGGCGTTGTCGACCGGCTCACCGCACCCGGCGGCACCCTGGAGCGGATCATCGAACCGGGCGGGCCGCTCGAGCGGGTGCTCGCCACCGGCGGCCCGGTCGACCGACTGCTCGATGTGGACGGACCGGTGGAGCGACTGCTCGCCCCCGGCGGGCTGCTCGACCGGCTCACCGCCGAGGAGGGACCGCTCGAACGCCTCACCGCCACCGCCGGGCCGCTCGAAACCCTCACCCGCGAGGGTGGTCTCATCGAGCGCGCGCTCGAGGAGGACGGCATCCTCGAGACCCTGCTGGCCAGGGACGGCGCGCTCGAACGGATCATCGCGGACGGCGGTCCGCTCGACCAGATCGTCAGCCTCTCCGAGACGCTGGCGTCGCTGGCGCCCAACCTCGAGAAGATGGGCGACAGCATCGAACTGCTCCGCGAAACGGTTGGGGTCCTCAGCGCGGCGGTGGGCCCGCTCGGCGACCTCGCCGGGCGGCTGCCCGGCCGCTGGCTCAAGGGCGGCAGGGGCAACGGCGCCGAGTACAGCTAGCCGCCGCGCGGCGACCGGTTCCGGTGGCACCGAGCCTAATCCGCCCCTACGGTGTGACGGTGCCCGAACTCGCCCGAACGCTCGGGGTCCGCGACTGCGTGATGATCGGCCTCGGCTCGATGATCGGGGCCGGGATCTTCGCCGCGCTCGCCCCGGCCGCGCGGGCTGCCGGGGCGGCGCTGCCCCTCGCGCTGGCCGTCGCCGGGGTCGTCGCCTACTGCAACGCCACCTCGTCCGCCCGGCTGGCCGCCCGGTACCCGAGCTCGGGCGGGACCTACGTGTACGGCCGCGAGCGGCTCGGCGAGTTCTGGGGATACCTAGCCGGCTGGGGCTTCGTGATCGGCAAGACCGCGTCCTGCGCGGCGATCGCCCTGACGGTCGGCGCCTACGCCTGGCCCGCGCACGCACACGCCGTCGCGGTGGCCTCCGTGCTCGCGCTGACCGCGGTCAACTATGTGGGAGTGCAGAAGTCGGCGCTGCTGACCCGGGTCCTGGTCGCGGTGGTGCTCGCCGTGCTGGCGTTCGTGGTTGTCGTGGGCCTGGGCTCCTCGGCGCCGGGCCGCTGGGCGGACGGCGGCTCGGGCGGCGCCGTAGGTGTGCTGCAGGCCGCCGGGCTGCTGTTCTTCGCGTTCGCCGGCTATGCCCGGATCGCCACGCTCGGCGAGGAGGTCCGCGACCCGCGCCGCACCATCGGCCTGGCCATCCCCATCGCGCTGGGCGTCACGCTGGTCGTGTACGCCTTGGTCGCGGCGGCGGCACTGAAAACCCTTGGCCCGCAGGGCCTGGCGGAGGCGACCGATCCGCTCGCGCAGGTGGTGCGGGCCGCGGGAGCACCCGGCTTGGAACCGGTGGTCCGGGTCGGTGCGGCGCTGGCCGCACTCGGTTCCCTGCTCGCGCTGATCCTCGGGGTCTCGCGCACCACCCTCGCGATGGCGCGCGACGGCCACCTGCCACGCGGGCTTGCCGCCGTGCACCCGCGCTTCGGCGTGCCGCACCGCGCGGAGTTGCTGGTGGGCGCGGTCGTCGCGGTGCTCGCCGCGGTCGCTGACCTGCGGCACGCGATCGGGTTCTCGTCGTTCGCCGTGCTGGCCTACTACCTGATCGCGAACTGCTCGGCGCTGACGCTGACCCGCAAGGAGGGCAGGGTGTGGCCGGGGATCCCGATCCTGGGCGCGCTCGGCTGCGTGGTGCTGGGGTTCGCGCTGCCCCTCGCCTCCGTGCTCAGCGGGCTGGCGGTGCTCGGCGCGGGCGCGCTGGTGTACGCGGTCAGGCGGCACACGATCTCCCCGTGACGCACGAAGAGGGGGCGCCTCCCCGCCGGGAGGCGCCCCCTCTGCATCGCGCTGCGTGCGTCAGAGGTTGACGTGGATCGCGAAGCTGAAGAGGTCGCCGCCGAACAGGGCGAAGTCGTTGAGGAACTGGGTCAGCGCGGGGAACATGGTCAGCCTTTCGAGGAATGGGTCGCACCTGGTGATGCGACCGGAACGCTACACAGACTTAGGCTAGGCATGCCTTGGCTACATCCCGAGAGGGCCCTCTTTGTGAACAAGAACACAGGATAGCCTCACCTATCTAGGGTGCCGCATATCAGCGCCTCGTCCGCCCACGGCGAAACGCCGCAGCGGCGGGAACAGACCCCTGGTCGACGAGGTTGAGCATCACACGCTCAACTTCAGAAGGGCAGGGAAATGACAACAACCGAACGTCTCCCCGTGCTGTTCGTGGCGGAACCGGTGGTGCTGCCAGGAATGGTCGTCCCCATCGAGCTCGACGAACCGGCACAGGCCGCCATCGATGCGGCCCGCAGCAGCAGCGACGGCCGCGTGCTGCTCGCCCCACGCCTCGAGGACCGATACGCGGCGTTCGGCGTGGTCGCCTCCATCGAACAGATCGGCAGGCTCAGCGGCGGGGCCCCGGCCGCCGTCCTCAAGGCCGGCAGGCGCGCCCGCATCGGCACCGGCGTCACCGGACCGGGCGCCGCGCTGTGGGTCGAGGCCGAACTCGTCGAGGACCAGGCGTCCGACGGCCGGACCACCGAACTCGCCCACGAGTACAAGAACCTGGTGGTCGCGGTCCTGCAGCGCCGCGAGGCCTGGCAGGTCATCGACTCGGTCAACCGGCTCACCGACCCCTCGGCGATCGCCGACACCGCCGGATACGCCCCGTACCTGACCGACCTGCAGAAGCGGCAGCTCCTCGAAACGCCTTCGGCGACAGAGCGTCTGACCGTGTTGATCGATTGGACGAAGGAGCACCTCGCCGAGGTCGAGGTTGCCGACAAGATCGGCGACGACGTCCGCGAGGGCATGGAGAAGAGCCAACGCGAGTTCCTGCTGCGGCAGCAACTCGCCGCGATCCGCAAGGAACTCGGCGAGGGCGAGGCGGACGGGGCGGACGACTACCGCTCCCGCATCGAGGGCGCGGACCTGCCGGACTCGGTGCGCGAGGCGGCATTACGCGAGGTCGGCCGGCTGGAGCGAGCGGGCGATCAGAGCCCCGAGTCCGGCTGGATCCGCACCTGGCTCGACACGGTGCTCGAACTCCCGTGGACGGTCCGCACCGCGGACAGCACCGAGGTCGCGGCGGCCCGCGCGGTCCTCGACGCCGACCACCACGGCCTGGAGGAGGTCAAGGACCGGATCGTGGAGTACCTGGCGGTCCGCGCGCGCCGCGCGGAGCGGGGCATGGAGATCGTCGGCGGTCGCGGCTCGGGCGCGGTCATGGTGCTCGCCGGCCCGCCCGGCGTCGGCAAGACCTCGCTGGGCGAGAGCGTCGCACGGGCGTTGGGACGCAAGTTCGTTCGCGTCGCGCTCGGCGGCGTCCGCGACGAGGCGGAGATCCGCGGGCACCGGCGCACCTACGTCGGCGCGCTGCCCGGGCGGATCGTCCGCGCGATCAACGAGGCCGGGTCGATGAACCCGGTCGTGCTGCTCGACGAGATCGACAAGGTCGGCTCGGACTACCGCGGCGACCCCGCTGCGGCCCTGCTCGAGGTGCTGGACCCGGCGCAGAACCACACGTTCCGCGACCACTACCTCGATCTCGACCTCGACCTGTCCGACGTGGTGTTCATCGGGACGGCCAACGTGGTGGAGTCGATCCCGGCCGCCCTGCTGGACCGCATGGAGCTCGTCACCGTCGACGGCTACACCGCCGACGACAAGGTGGCGATCGCGAGGGATTTCCTGGTGCCCCGTCAGCTCGAACGCGCCGCGCTCACCGCGGACGAGGTCGAGGTCACCGAGGACGCGCTGCGCGAGATCGCGGCCGACTACACGAGGGAGGCCGGGGTCCGGCAGCTCGAAAGGCTGCTGGCGAAGGCGCTGCGCAAGGCCGCGACCCGGCTCGCGGGCGTCGCCGCACCGGAGCGGGTCGTGATCGGCGTCGACCAGCTCAGGGACCTCCTCGGCCGGCCGCGCTTCACCCCCGAGGCACACGAGCGGACCTCGGTTCCCGGGGTCGCGACCGGGCTCGCCGTCACCGGGCTCGGCGGCGACGTGCTGTTCATCGAGGCGAACGCCACCGAGGGCAAGGCGGGGCTGACCCTGACCGGGCAGCTCGGCGACGTGATGAAGGAGTCGGCGCAGATCGCGCTGTCCTACGTCCGCTCACACGCGACGGAACTGGGCGTCGACCCCGCCGCCCTGGACCGGAGCATCCACATCCACGTCCCCGCGGGTGCGGTGCCCAAGGACGGGCCGTCCGCCGGGGTGACGATGGCGACGGCGCTGGTCTCGCTGGCGCTGGGTCGCCCGGTGCGCTCCGACGTCGGCATGACCGGCGAGGTCACGCTCAACGGGCGGGTGCTGCCGATCGGCGGCGCCAAGCAGAAGCTGCTGGCGGCGCAGCGGGCGGGGCTGAGCACGGTGTTCCTGCCCGCCCGCAACGAGCCGGACCTGGACGACGTCCCCGCTGACGTCCTCGAATCCGTCGAGGTGCGGTTGGTGTCCGACGTCGCGGACCTGCTGCGGTCGGCCATCACGTCCGCCGAGGAGCAGGCGGTGCAGGCGGCATAGCCGCTGGTGCGCGGTCCGTACCCCGACCGGGGTACGGATCGCGCACAGTCGCGGTAGCGCTTTACATCGACAGATGTAAATATAGACACATGTCGAATCAAGATTTGGCGCTGACCGACGCCACCGAGCGGTGCTCGCCGCTGGTCCGCGAACCATTGAGCGCGGGCCGCGCGCACGAGATCGCCCGCACGTTCAAGGCCCTCGGCGAGCCGGTCCGACTGCGGCTGCTGAGCCTGATCGCGAGCCACGACGGCGGTGAGGCCTGCGTCTGCGACATCTCCCCCTCCTTCGATCTGTCCCAGCCGACGATCTCGCATCACCTCAAGGTGCTGCGCGAGGCGGGCCTGCTGGACTCCGAGCGCCGCGGCACCTGGGTCTATTACCGGGTGATCCCCGCCGCGTTGCACCAACTCTCGTCGGCACTCGCGGATGCCGATCCCACCGCCGCGGTGACCGCGTGAGCGCGCCCGCGACCACCGAGGGCCACCCGGCCGTCGTCGGCAAACTCTCCACCCTCGACCGCTTCCTGCCGGTGTGGATCGGCGCCGCGATGGTCGCCGGGCTGCTGCTCGGCAACATGATCCCGGGACTCGACGACGTGCTCGGCGCGGTGGAGATCGACGGCATCTCGCTGCCGATCGCCCTCGGCCTGCTGATCATGATGTACCCGGTGCTGGCGAAGGTCCGCTACGACCGGCTCGACACCGTCACCGGCGACCGCAAGCTCCTGATCAGCTCACTGGTGCTGAACTGGGTGCTCGGCCCCGCGCTGATGTTCGCGCTGGCCTGGATCTTCCTTCCCGACCTGCCCGAGTACCGCACCGGACTGATCATCGTCGGGCTGGCCCGCTGCATCGCGATGGTCATCATCTGGAACGACCTGGCCTGCGGGGACCGCGAGGCCGCCGCCGTCCTGGTCGCGATCAACTCGGTGTTCCAGGTGATCATGTTCGCTGCCCTCGGCTGGTTCTACCTCTCCGTGCTGCCCGGCTGGCTCGGCCTCGAGCAGACCACCATCGACACCTCACCGTGGCAGATCGCGAGGTCGGTGCTGATCTTCCTCGGCATCCCGCTGGTCGCCGGCTACCTGTCCCGCCGACTCGGCGAAAAAGCAAGGGGCCGAGACTGGTACGAGGGCACGTTTCTGCCCAAGGTCGGGCCGTGGGCGCTGTACGGGCTGCTGTTCACCATCGTGGTGCTCTTCGCCCTGCAGGGAGATCAGATCACCTCGCACCCCCTCGATGTCGTCCGCATCGCGATCCCGTTGCTTGTGTACTTCGCGGTGATGTGGGGCGGCGGCTACGCGCTCGGCGCCGGCCTGGGCCTCGGCTATCAGCGCACCACGACCCTCGCGTTCACCGCCGCGGGCAACAACTTCGAGCTCGCCATCGCCGTCGCGATCGCCACCTACGGCGCCGCCTCCGGGCAGGCGCTGGCCGGGGTGGTCGGACCACTGATCGAGGTTCCGGTCCTGGTCGGGCTCGTCTATGTCTCGCTCGCGCTGCGCGGGCGCTTCCGTTCCGCCGACCTTCCCGCCTGACGAAAGGCCGATCATGGCAACCACACCCAGCGTCCTGTTCGTCTGCGTGCACAACGCCGGGCGGTCCCAGATGGCCGCCGGCTTCCTCACCCACCTCGCGGGCAACGCGATCGAGGTCCGCTCCGCAGGCTCCGCGCCCGCCGACGCCGTCAACGCGGCCGCGGTTGCCGCGATGGCCGAGCTGGGCATCGATATCTCCGCACAGTCCCCGAAGATCCTCACCCCCGACGCGGTCGAGTCCTCGACCGTGGTCATCACCATGGGCTGCGGGGACAGCTGCCCGGTGTTCCCCGGCGTGAGCTACCGCGACTGGCAGCTGGCGGATCCGGCCGGCCGGGGCGTCGAGCAGGTGCGCCCGATCCGCGACGAGATCAGGTCCCGCGTCGAAGCCCTGATCGCCGAGCTGGCCCCGACCGACTAGCTCTTGTGGGACAACGGATCCGGGATCGGACGGAACGGGGTGCGCTGTCGGAGCCGGCCCGATCGTCTGGTACTGATACGGGCATGAAACGAACCCTGATCGCCGCCGTCGCGGCCGCCGCCGTGCCCTTCCTCCTCGTCGGCTGCAGCTCTGATTCCGAGGAGAAGACGAGCGACTCCGCCGCCAGTACGGTCGAGGAGCTGGCGATCGGCGAGACCCCGCAGCTGACCGGCGACATCTACCACGACACCTGCGTCGGGATCAGCGAGTACATCAAGACCCTCAAGGACGCAGGCATCACCGACGAGGCCGCCACGCCGGAGGCCATCGGCGCCGAGTTCGCGAACCTCGCGAAGGCCGCGCCGGACTGGGCCACCAAGTCCGAGCAGGATCAGAAGGACTTCCAGCGCGGCGTGGACGCCGGCATCAAGGGCGAGTGCTGACCGCTCCCCCACCGTGACGAGAACGCCCCCGCCGACCTGCTCGGCGGGGGCGTTCTCGTCGGTCCCCGGCCACAGCTCGATGCACGTTGACATCTCATGTCAAACTGTCACGCACGAGCCGCAGGGCTCGTCCAGAGTGCACGGTCAGGAGGGCACGTGGAGATCACCGAGGAGTCGGCCGTCGCGCTGGCGGGCGCGATCCGGGCGGGATCGCTCAGTTCGCGTGAGGTGGTCGAAGCGCACATCGCGGTGCTCGAGCGGGTCAACCCGTCGCTGAACGCGGTGGTGGTCGAACGGTACGACGCGGCCCGACGGGACGCGGACGAGGTCGACGCGCGGCTGGCCGCCGACGGGCCGGACGCGCTGCCGCCGCTCGCGGGCGTTCCGGTGACCGTCAAGGAGTCGCTCGCCGTCGCAGGCATGCCCAACACCGCGGGAGTCGTTGCGCGCAAGCACATCCGCCCCGCGGCACACGCGCCGGTGGTGCAGCGCGTCCTCGACGCGGGCGCGATCGTGCTCGGCCTGACGAACACGTCCGAGGGCTGCATGTGGATCGAGAGCAACAATCGGGTCTACGGGCGCACCAACAACGCCTACGACCGTCGGCGCAGTGCGGGCGGCTCCTCCGGCGGCGAGGGTGCCGTGATCGGCAGCGGCGGGTCCCCGATCGGGATCGCCACCGACACGCTGGGCTCGATTCGCATTCCGGCCTTCTGCAACGGCGTCTTCGGGCACCGGCCCTCGACCGGACTGCTGCCGGTCACCGGATCCTGGCCCCCGCCCTACGGGGTCGCGCGGATGTGCGCGAACGGTCCGCTCGCGCGCCGCGCCCAGGACCTGATGCCCCTGCTGGAGATCATGGCGGGACCCGATGGTGTCGACCCCCTCGTGCGGGAGCTGCCGCTGCAAGACCCCGCGTCGACCTCGCTGACCGGCGTCCGGGTGACCCTCGTCGAGGACGCGTTCCTGCCGGGCACCGGTCGCGAGATGCTGCGCGCGCGGGACCGGGCCGCCGCCGCGCTGGAGGACGCGGGCGCGAAGGTCGAGCACGTCACGATGACGTCGCTGCGCCAGATCGGCCTGTTCACCACCATCGTCCTGGCCGAGGAGACGGGCATCAGCTTCGCGGAGATCATGCGCGGGGAGGGCGCCCATCCCCTGTCGCTGCCGGAGCTGGTCGCGCCGCGCGGCAAGCACACGGCGCCGATGCGGTCGCTGGTGATCGGCGAGGTCCTCGAGAAGCTGTTGCCGAAGCCGCTGGTGCGGCGGCTGGCCACCGCCGCGCACACGGCGGCGGACGAGGTGACGGCGATCATCGGGGACGGCCTGCTGTTGCATCCGACGATGCCCGCCGTCGCGCCGCGGCACGGCGCGTCCACCGGCCAGCCGTGGCGGACCAACGCCGTCGCCCCGTTCAGCCTCGCCGGGCTGCCGGTTACCCAGGCACCGCTCGGGCTGGGCTCGGCCGGACTGCCGCTTGGCGTCCAGATCGTCGGTGGGATGGGCAACGACTACCTGACGATCGCCGCCGCGCTCGAGTTGGAGCGCGCGTTCGGCGGATGGGCGCCCCCGCGGGGCAACTAGACTCGCTGGCAATCACCCGACCGAGAGATCGCCTTCCGTGCCTGCCGACCAGCTCCCCCCTCCGACGACCCCGAGCCTGAACGCGGACTGCGGCAATTGCTTCGCGCTGTGCTGCGTGGCGCTGCCCTTCGCCAGGTCCGCGGACTTCGCCGTCGACAAGTCCGCGGGCCGGCCCTGCACGAACCTCCTGGACGACTTCCGGTGCGGGATACACACCGACCTGAGGCACCGGGGGTTCACGGGCTGCACCGTCTACGACTGCTTCGGCGCCGGTCAGAAGGTGTCGCAGCAGACCTTCGAGGGGCGCGACTGGCGCCGGGACCCGGCCGGGGCAGGCGCGATGTTCGAGGTCTTCCCGATCATGCGGCAGCTGCACGAGCTGCTCTGGTACCTGAACGAGTCGCTGACGACCGCGGCCGCCGAACCGGTCCACGCCGAACTCCGTGACGCCTGGGACCGAACGGTGGAGCTGACCGACGGCGACGCGGGCTCGGTGGCCCGGATCGACGTCGATCGCCACCGACAGGAGGTGAACGTGCTGCTGCTCCGGGTCAGCGAGCTGGTTCGCGGGGCCGTGCCGGGCCGCAAGCGTGAGCACCGGGGAGCCGACCTCATCGGCGCCAAGCTGCGCGGCGCGAACCTGCGGGGCGCGAACCTGCGGGGGGCGTATCTGATCGGCGCGGACCTGCGGAAGGCCGACCTGCGGTCGTCCGATCTCATCGGCGCCGACTTCCGGGGAGCGGATCTCCGGGGCGCGGACCTGACCGAGAGCATCTTCCTGACCCAGTTCCAGGTCAATGCCGCGAAGGGCGACGCGACCACCCGCCTGCCCGCCGCGCTGACGGCGCCCTCGCATTGGGGCGATTCGCCGCCAGAAGGACTCACGGCGAACCCCGCTTCGCGAGGTCGTCCTCGTCGCGCGGGTGGCGGCGGAACCAGGCGGCGTAGCGGTCGGCCAGCGGCGCCGCGCTGAGCCCGTGGGCCAGCACCGAGGCCCCGATCGTGATCACCGCCGTCGTCACGAGCAGGTCCTCGTGGGGCAGTTGCCCCGGTTCCTCGAGAATGAGGATGACGAAGACGATCGTGGCGAGTCCGCGGGGACCGAACCAGCCGAGGAACGCGACGGTCGGCGCGCGCGGGTGCGTGCCGACCAGTGACAGCGCGACGGGGACCATCCGGACGACGGTCAGGCTCAGCGCCGCATAGCCGAGCGCGGCCCAGGACAGGTGCCCCAGGGCGGGGCCGAGCAGCACGGCGCCGAAGACGATGAAGGTCACGGCGCTGAACATGTCGCCGCCCTCGTCCAGCAGGCGTTCCCCCTCTTCGTCGCCGCCGCTTCTGCGCCGGATCGCGCCGAAGGTCAGTCCGCCGATGAACGCGGCGATGAAACCCGAGCCGCCCAGTGGCACGGCGGCGGTATAGGCGAGCACGGCCGCCATCACGGGGACGATCTGCGCCCACAGCGGGTCGATCGTGCCGCGCCTGCGCGCGGCGGCCAGGAGCGTGGCGGCGACCGCGCCCGCGCCGACGCCCGCCGCGATGCCGTAGCCGATCTGCTCGGTGACCAGCCGGGCCGCGGCGCCGCCTCCGAGCGCACCCGATTCCGCCTCCGCGATGGCCAGCACGACAAGGAAGAGCGGCACGCAGATGCCGTCGTTGAGCCCGCTCTCGACGTTCAGTCCCTGCCGCACCCGCAACGGCAAGGACCGAAGGGTCACGACGGCTTGCCCGAGCGCGGCGTCCGTCGGGGCGAGGATCACCGCGAGCAGCAGGGCCTCGGGCCAGGCGAGGTCGCCGAGCACGACCACCGCGGCACCGAAGCCGGCCAGGATGGTCAGCGGCAGGCCGATGCCGAGCAGCCGGGCGGGCAGGGAGATCTCGGTGCGGAGGGCGGACAGGTCCACCCGGGCGGCATCGGAGAACAGCACCAGCGCGAGCGTCACCTCGGCGAGCAGCTTCACGGTCTCGGCTGTGACGTGCACGTCGATCAGACCCGCGGACTTCCCCCCGAGCAGGAGGCCTGCGGCGGTGAAGACAATGGGGGCCGTGATGGGCGTGCCCTCGAGGCGCCGGGACAGCGCCGCGAAGACGAGCAGGACCCCGGCGATCACGGGTAGCGCCCATGTCATGCCGCCACCGCCCCACTCACCTCGCCGGGCTACCAGGTCATGTCCAGTATCCGCCGGTCAGTGTGCGCCAGCGGCCGTTTCCACGCGCGCGTCGCGTAGCTGTGTTTGCACGCTCTCGATTTCGGCGTCGGACAACCCACCGGCACGCAGGTATCCAGCTGCGCCGCCGTGCACCCGATCAAGCCAGTCCATAGCCGTCTCGATCGCATCGGTCGGCGACTCCGTCGCGAGGGCGCGGAGTCTCGGCACAGCAGGAATGCCCGAGGAGGTGATGAGGCCGAGCAACCGCTCGGCGAACGGGCCCGCCAGGTTCTCTCCCGTACGCGTGTAGTCCTCAACGATCGCCCGCCGTTCGACATCGGCGAGCATCAGCAGTATCGCCGATACCAACCCGGTCCGGTCCTTTCCGGCGGTGCAGTGGAAAAGCACGCCCGGACCAGACCCGTCTGCAGGAGTGACGATGCTCCTCGCTGCGGTCGCGAACGCGGCAGCACTGTTCTCGAGAATCGTCACGTAGAGGTCACTCAACGTCGGAACCTGATCGACGATGGTCTGAACCTGATCGTGCGTCAGCGGTCTACTGCGGCCATCGGAGGGAAGCAGTTGCTGGACGAGCTCGTCCATGGCCCCACCCTGTATGGGCAGCGAGATGAACCGGACGGAACCATCCGCAGGAAGCACATCCGGTGCCCGATGCCGCTCTCCCTCGGTCCGCAGATCCACGACCGTCCCGATCCCCAACGACACCAACTGCTCAACTCCCATCGGGGTGAGCGAACTCAACGCGTCGGAGCGATACAGCACCCCAGCACGCACCGCGCCGCCACCTACGAGTGGTAGCCCCTCGAGACCGCGGGCGTTATGTGTTACCTCGAGCATCGAGGACAGATCCATCCGAACTACTCCTCACCTTGACGTCAAGTGAACCTGGATGAGCCGACAACGTTGCAAATGTACGGGGCCGGAGCACAATACGGGCGAGACCGGAGAGCGTGGGCAAGATGTGGGCAAAAGCGCAGTGAGGGCCACTTCCGAAACTCGGAAATGGCCCTCACCTGCAGCGGAGTGCATCCGCTCGCTGAGCCCCCTGTCAGGATTGAACTGACGACCTTTCGCTTACAAGGCGAGTGCTCTACCACTGAGCTAAGGAGGCGGACAAAGCGCGCCCATCATATCTGGCCGCCTCCGAGGCCCCGAAACCGACAGCGCGGATGCGCGCCTGACCGGCTACCGGACCTACCCGCTCAACGTGTAGAGGTGATCGGGACTGATCACCTCGGTGATCGCGGTGGCGAGGACGCCACTGGACCCGGTGTCCAGAGTGTCGACGTCCGAGTTGATCAGAATGACCATGGTCAGATCCTTCTCCGGCAGGTACACGACGACGCTCTTGTAACCGGGCAGGCTCCCGTTGTGCCCGATCCATCCCTGCACATCGAAGACGCCGAGGCCATACCCGACGCCGTCGATCCCCTCAGCCGGCAGCATCTGCAATCGCTGCTTCTGGGTATCCGTATCGAGCAGCTCGCCCTTGTACAGCGCGTGCGCCCAGGTCCGCAGATCGTCGAGCGTCGAGATCATCGAACCGGCAGCCCACCCCCACGAGGGATTCCAATCGGTCGCTACCCCGAGCGTCTCGTCCTTCGTCTGCGTCGTGTAACCCTGGGCGTGCGGCTCCGGAAAAGCGTTCGACGTGGGAAAGTTGGTGTCCTTCATCCCCAGCGGTTCAAGGATCTTCCCCTTGATGATGTTCGTCATCGAGTCCCCCGATACCTTCTCGACGACCATCCCCAGCAGGATGAAGTTGGTGTTGGAGTATTCGAGCCGGTCACCCGGCTCGAAATGCAACGGGTCGCCCTTGACGTATCCCACCAGCTGCCCCGGGCTGAAATCACCCTTGGGGTCGGCAAGGAAATCGGTGCCGAACTGTTCGTCGTACGTGTAGTCGGCCAGCCCGCTTCGCATGCCCGCCAGGTGGCGCAGGGTGATTCTGTCGCCCTCGGTCACACCGTCGACGTACATCGAGATCGGATCATCGAGTCCGACCTTGCCCTCATCAACCAGCTGTAGCAGAGCCGTCGCGGTGAAAGTCTTGGTCACGCTACCTATCCGGCTGTAGAAGTCGGTTTTCATGGGAGCCCCGGTCGCGGTGTCCGCCGTCCCCGTTGCTCTGACATAGCTGCCGTTCGGTCCCCACACGCCCACGATCGCGCCCGGTACCCCGGTCTTCCGGACCGCCTCCGCTATTGCCGAGTCCAGCTTCGCGGTCGTCGCCTGATCCATCTGCACGCCGGCAGGCGCCGAGGACTCCGAGCCAACCGACGCGGAGCCCTCACCCGTGCCACCACATCCGGTGGCCCCGACCGCCACCACGAGCGCCCCCGCGATGGCGCACAAGGCCCTCCTCGAACGCACACAATTGATCGACATCGACCTGCCCTCCCGCTCCAGCGCATCCGCCCTGGATGCAGACCCAGTAGAGCAGTTGAATTCACTAAAACCGATACAGGACTACGCATTTCAGAAGAATCGCGACCTGCGGCGTATATGCGTATAGGCCTTGAGACATACCCGATAGGCCCCGAATGTGTCCGCTCGGACGATGCAAAGACGGGCATAGTGGTTCTAGCGTCGATCGAGTCGGAGTCGCCGAGGCGATAGAAGGGGGGCGCACGCGACAATGACCACCATGCGTTGCCTCCGCCCTGCGGAACATCTCGATGACCGCTCGTCGGCCCGCTGGGCCTTTGATGCGATCGTCGCGGCGCTGGCGGTGGCGGTGGCGATGCCCGACCTCTTCCACGACGGCGAGGGCCCGCCCTGGGTCGCGATCGCGGTCTTGGTCGCCGTGCTCGCCCCGCTGGCGGTCCGGCGCATCTTTCCGATCCCGGTATTCACCTGGGTCCTGATCAGCGCGGTCGCCGCCGGACTCTGGAACGACAACATCGCCGCCGACCTGGGCCTGCTCATCGCCCTCTACACCGTCGCCGCAACGCAATCGCGACTGGAGGCGCTGACAGCGGCGGCCTTCCTCGAATTCGCCATGATTGTCGACACCGTCCGCACCACCGATGGCAGTTGGTGGCACGCCTCGATCCTCGTGTCGGGCTTGGTCGGTACCGCACTCGGGCTCGGACTGTACGCATCGACCCGGCGCGCATACCTTGCCGAACTCCGCGATCGCGCGGTGCGTTTGGAACGCGAGCGCGACCAGCAGGGTGAGCTGGCCGCGGCCGCGGAACGCGCGCGGATCAGCCGCGAGATGCACGACATCGTCGCGCACCACCTGACCGTCATGGTTGCCCTCAGCGAGGGCGCGGTCGCCGCGAGTGCAACCTCGCCCGAACGCGGGATCGAGGTGATGCGCACAGTGTCCGCCACCGGCCGACAGGCACTGGCCGACACCAGGAGGCTGCTCGGCGTCCTGCGCGAAGACGGGGTCGGGGACCCCGGCGATGGCGCGCTCGCGCCCGTCCCGGACCTGGCCGAACTCGACATGCTCATCGCCCGGGTGCGTGGCGCAGGACTGCCGACCTCATTCGAGGTGAACGGGAGCGCCACCGACCTACCGGCCACCGTCCAGCTCACGGTCTATCGGCTGGTGCAGGAGGCGCTCACCAACACCCTCAAACACGGCGGCAAGGGCACCCGCGCCTCGGTACGCCTGCGGTACCTGCCCGGCGAGATCCGGGTGGACGTCGAGGACGACGGTGACGGAGCGGCCGCGACGACGCCGCCCGGCGGGGGCGGCGGCCTGATCGGGATGCGAGAGCGAGTCCACGCATATGGCGGCGTGTTGCGGTCCGGTCCGATGGGGCCCCGCGGTTGGCGGGTCTCCGCTCAGCTTCGCACGGACGAAGGAGAGAGCACGTGATTCGTGTGCTGTTGGTCGACGATCAATCCCTGCTGCGGATGGGATTTCGGCTGATTCTGGAGGCCGAATCCGACATCGAGGTGGTCGGCGAGGCCGGGGACGGCGCGACCGGGGTCCGGATGGCTGCGGCCCTCGAACCGGACGTCGTGATGATGGACGTCCGGATGCCGACCATGGACGGCATCGCGGCCACCGCCGCCATTCTCGACGCCCAGCCCGCCTGCAAGATCCTGATCCTCACCACCTTCGATGTCGACCAGTACCTCTATGCCGGGCTGAAGGCCGGTGCCAGCGGATTCCTGCTCAAGGACGCGCCCCCGACGGCTCTACTCGCCGCGATTCGCACGGTGGCCGACGGGGAGGCCGTGCTCGCTCCGACCGCGACCCGACGCCTGATCGACCAGTTCATGCCGCTTCTGCCCGAACCCGACCGGCAGGCCCGGCGCGACACGGTTCTCAACGCGCTCACCGACCGGGAGCGGACTGTGTTCGCCGGACTCGCGGCCGGCCGGTCGAATCGCGAGATCGCGGGCGACCTGCAGGTGTCCGAGGGCACCGTGAAAATCCACGTGGGACGAATTCTGTCGAAACTGGACCTGCGTGACCGGGTCCAGGCCGTGGTGCTCGCATACGAATCGGGCCTGATCACCCCGGGAAACTGAGCACCGCCACGCGAGGCGCGACATGCGGAGACCCATCCGGCCGGTCCAGCCATCCGAGGCCGCACGAATATGCCTCCCGGCACCTCAAACGCCGACCCGCGCGGACCCGGTCGGCGTATGTTTGGCACGACACATTCCCTGACGGGAGCGGTCCCATGGATCTCAACACCATCAGCGATGTCGTGCGGCGACCACCCGACCGCCCCGGCGCGGACTGGCGCGAGGGCGATGCCTGGCTGGCCGGGGGAACGTGGCTGTTCTCCGTTCCGCAGCCCGAGCTGCGCAGGCTGGTGGACCTCACCGCACTCGGCTGGGATGCCCTCGTGCCGAGCGAGTCCGGCCTGGAGATCGGCGCGACATGCACGGTTAGTGATCTGTATGACCTTGCGCCGCAGAGTGATTGGCGAGCGGGCCCGCTACTGAGGACGAGCTGCGAGGCGTTCCTGGCCTCGTTCAAGGTGTGGAACTCGGCGACGGTGGGCGGCAACATCTGCATGTCGCTGCCCGCGGGCCCGATGATCACGATGACCGTGGCACTCGAGGCGACCTACACGCTGTGGGCGCCCGACGGATCGCAGCGCACCGTCGACGCGGCCGACTTCGTCACCGGCGACCACCGGAATGTGCTGGCGCCAGGCGAGGTCCTGCGCCGCATCGACATCCCGGCCGCCGCGCTGCGCAAACGCCACACCCACCGCCGCTTCACCCTCACCCGGCTGGGGCGCTCCACCCTGTTCATGATCGCCACCCAGACCCCCGGCACCGCCGACCTCGCCCTCACCATCACCGCGGGCACCACGCGCCCGGTGCGTATGGAGTTCGAGACCGTGCCGGACCCCGAGACGATGCGGCGCAGCATCGACGCCCTGCCCGACGACCTGTGGTTCGACGACCCGAACGGCACCCCCGAGCACCGCCACCACCTCGCGCGGCACTTCGCCGAGGAGATCCGCGTCGAGCTCGAGTCGGGAGACCGGTCATGACGTACACGGTGAACGGCAGGACCTTCGACGAGGAGCCGCGGCCCGGCCAGTGCCTGCGGACGCACCTGCGGGAGCTCGGCCACCACGGCGTCAAGAAGGGTTGCGATGCAGGCGATTGCGGCGCCTGCACGGTGTGGCTCGACGGCGATCCGGTGCACAGCTGCATCACCCCCGCGTTCCGGGCAGAGGGCCGCGAGGTGACGACCATCGAGGGCCTCGGCACTCCCGAGGATCTGCACCCGCTGCAACGGCAGTTCCTCGACGCCCCCGGATTCCAGTGCGGCTTCTGCACCGCCGGCATGATCATGACGTCGGCGACCTTCACCGACGCCCAGAAGCAGGATCTGCCCCGCGCACTCAAGGGCAACCTCTGCCGCTGCACTGGCTACCGGTCGATCGAGGACGCCGTGCACGGGGTCACGGGGGTCGAGGACGCGCTCCCCGGTCGCGCCGTCGGCACCAGCGTCGCAGCCCCGGCCGCCACCGACGTGGTGACCGGCCGTGCCGAGTTCACGATGGACACTGAGATCGAGGGGATGCTGCACCTGAAGGTGCTGCACTCGCCGCACGCGCACGCCCGCATCGTCTCGATCGACAAGACCGCCGCGCTCGCGGTGCCCGGCGTGCACCGCGTCTACACCTGGGAAGACGTGCCGCGCAAGCGCTTCACCACCGCGATCCACACCGATCACCTCGTCGATCCCGACGACACCTACATCCTCGACGACACGGTGCGCTTCGTCGGACAGCGCGTGGTCGCGGTGCTGGCCGACACCGTCGGGGCCGCGGAGGAGGGCTGCCGCCGGGTGGTCGTCGAGTACGAGCCGCTGCAGGCGGTGTTCGATCCCGAGGAGGCGATGGCCCACGGTGCGCCCGCGCTGCACGGCTCGCACGACCCGTTCGTGCGGGACCCGGTTCACAACATCCTGCTCGAACTGCACGGGCACGTCGGCGACGTCGAGACCGGGTTGGCCGAGGCCGATGTCGTCCACGAGGGCACCTATTTCTCCCCGCGCGTGCAGCACGCGCACCTGGAGACGCACGGGTCCATTGCGTGGATGGAGGAGGACCGCCTGCACGTGCGGACCAGCTCCCAGTCGCCGTCGATCGCGAAGGTCAAGCTGGCCCACCTGTTCGCGCTGCGCCCCGATCAGCTGCGGGTGTTCTGCATGCGGGTCGGCGGCGGGTTCGGCGGCAAGCAGGAGGTGATCTCCGAGGACCTGGTGGCCCTCGCCACGCTGGACACCGGACGCCCGGTCTGCCTGGAGTTCACCAGGGAGGAGGAGTTCACGACGGCCTCGCCGCGGCACCCGATGAAGCTGACTGTCACCCTCGGCGCGAAGGCCGACGGCACCCTCACCGCGATGAAGATCCGCAACGTCTCCAACACCGGCGCCTACGGCAACCACGGCGGCGAGACGCTGTTCGCGGGCGGGGCCGCCGTCTCGATCTACCGGTGCGCCAACAAGAAATACGACGCGTACTCGGTGTACACCAACACCGTGCCGAGCGGCGCGCTGCGCGGCTACGGCATGACCCAGCCCGCGTTCGCGGTGGAGTCCGCCATGCACGAGCTGGCGGTCGCGCTCGGCATCGACCCCCTCGAGCTGCGCCGCCGCAACATCGTGCGCCCCGGCGACTCCCTCGTCGCCTTCGAGGACGGACCCGACGACGTCGTGTTCGCGGAGGACGGGCTCGGCAAGTGCATCGACCTGGTCGACGAGGCCCTGCGGCGCGGCTGCTCCGATCCGCCTGCCGGCGACGACTGGCTCGTCGGGACCGGCGCCGCGAGCTCACTGCACGAGACCGCTCCCCCGACCGAGCACGTCTCCGAGGCCTGGGTGACCCTCGGCGACGACGGCGTCTACGAGCTCGCCGTCGGCACCGTCGAGTTCGGCGAGGGCACCTCGACCGCGCACGTGCAGATCGCGGCGAACCAACTCGGGACCACGCCGTCGCGGATCCGCCTGGTGCAGTCCGACACCGACCGCACCGGCTTCGACACCGGCGCCTTCGCCAGCGCGGGCCTGTTCGTGTCCGGCAACGCCGTGCTGCGGGCGTCGAACGCCCTGCGCGACCGGATCCTCGCGTTCGCCGCCGCGCACACGGGGGTCGACGTCGCCACCTGCGCCATGGACGACGGCGGCGTCCTCTGCGACGGCGCCCGCGTACCGCTGGCCGTGCTCCAGCTCGCCGCAGGCGCCCGCGGCATCCGGTTCACCGCCGCCCGCAAGGCGTACGGCTCGCCGCGCAGCGTGGTGTCCAACACGCACGGCTTCCGGATCGCCGTGCACCGGGTCACCGGCGAGATCCGCGTCCTGCGCAGCGTGCAGGCCACCGACGCCGGGGTGATCATCAACCCGGCGCAGGTGCGCGGGCAGATCGAGGGCGGCGTCGCGCAGGGCATCGGCTTCGCGTTGACCGAGAACTTCCACGTCGACGGCGCAGGGGCGATGATCAACCCGAACCTGCGCAACTACCGCATCCCCACCTACGCCGACGTGCCCCGCACCGAGGTGCTCCTGGTCGACTCGGCGGACTCGGTCGGGCCGATGCGCGCGAAGGGCATGGCGGAGTGCTGCATCAACCCGGTCGCGCCCGCGCTGGCCAACGCCCTCCAGAACGCGACGGGCGTGCGATTCCGGGCGCTGCCGCTGACACCCGAGCGCATCTACGGCCCGCTGGCCCTGTCGCGGACCCGCGCCCCGTCGGTGCGCCCGTAGGGAGGCGGCCATGGCCCCCGAGGAGCGCACCCGCGACACCGCCACGGTCATCATCGGGCAGCGGGTGCGCCGCGGCTGCGAGTCGGCCTTCAAGGCCTGGCAGGAGGAGATCAACGTCGCCGCCTCGCACTACGCCGGTTTCCTCGGCGCCCAGATCTCGGCACCCACTGCCGTGCAACCCGATTGGGTGGTGGTCTACCGCTTCGACTCTGTCGCCAACGTGCAGGCCTGGGTCAACAGCGCCACCCGCCAGGACTGGCTCGGCCGTGGGCAGCAGTACCTCGACGGCCCCGCGACGCAGCAGGTGATCACCGGCGGATCCCGGCCGACCGATCAGCTCGTGACGGTCGTCGTGACCCACCGCGTGGCACCGGACAGCGTCGACGACTTCCTCGAGTGGCAGAACCGGATGCGGCTGGCGGAATGCAAGTTCGAGGGATTTCGCGGTAGCGAACTGTTCCGCCCCATCGAGGGCATCCAGGACGAGTGGACCGCGCTCTACCGCTACGACAACGCCGCGAACCTCTTCACGTGGCTCACCTCCAACAAGCGGCAACAGCTCCTGGCCGAGGGCGAGAGGTTCCACGAGTTCTCCTCACGCACCGTCGACAACTCCTTCGGCAGCTGGTTCGCCTTCGACGAGAAGGGGAACGAGGCGCCACCACCGTCTGATATCAAGACCTCCATCGCCGTCTGGGTCGGCCTCTACCCCACCGTCGTGCTGCTCGCCCTCGCGCTGTCCCCGCTGAAGATGCCGCTGTGGCTGGGCCTGCTGATCGGAAACCTGTTCTCCAGCTTCGCCATGACCTTCGTGACCATGCCGTACTACGTGAACCGGCTGCTGGGGCGCTGGCTGCGGCCGCCCCCGGACGTACCGGAAACCGGGACGAATCTCCGGGGTATCGCCATCGTCGCGGGGGTCAACACATTCTGGGTGGTCGTGTTCTATCTCGTGACGAGACAGTTCTGGACGCTGCCCTGACAGAGGAGTCACCTTCTACGGAACGGAATCGAGGAACCACGATGAACGCGAGAATGGTGCGAGGCGCGAGCCTGATCCCCATCGCCGCGGCGGCGACACTGTTGCTGGCCGGATGTGGCTCGGACAGCGATGACACCCCCACGACCTCGACGAGCGCCGGGGCCACGTCCATGTCCATGCCCATGTCCACGGGCACAGCGGCGATGGGGGCGGTGACCAAGGAACAGGCGGAGCAGACCGCCCTCGCGACCGTCTCCGGCGGCGTGGTCGTCTCCTCGGAAACCGCTCAGCACGACGGAAAGGCTGTGTGGCACGTCCACATCCGCAACACCCAAGGCTGGGACTACGACGTGGACGTCGACGCCGCAACCGGCACCGTGGTGGATCAAGACCAGGACGATCACGACGACGACCGCACAACCATGCCCGCCTCGCCGAACCCGGCGGTGACGGTGACCAAGGAACAGGCCGAGCAGACCGCCCTCGCGACCGTCCCCGGCGGCACGGTCGTGTCGTCCGAAACCAATCAGCACGACGGCAAGACCGTGTGGCACGTCCACATCCGCAACACCCAAGGCTGGGACTACGACGTGGACGTCGACGCCGCCACCGGCGCTGTCGTGCCCGACAACTGATCCGCGGGGAGCCGAGATGCGCACGCTGGCAGTCACGCAGAACATCACCGTCGACGGCTCGATCGAGATGTTGGGAGAGTGGTTCGATCCCCAGGGTCAGGGCGACGTGGACAACTCTGATCTGCTCGAGGAGTCGCACCGCCAAGACCGTGCGGCCGACGGGTTTCTGGTGGGCAGGCGCACTTTCGAGGACCTACGCGGATACTGGCCGAAGCAGTCCGAGGATGCCACGGGGATCACCGACTACCTCAACCGAGTACAGAAGTACGTCGTCTCCTCGACCATGACCGACCCACAGTGGCAGAACTCGACGGTCCTCGCCGGCGAACCCACCGAGGAGGTCCGCGCGTTGAAGGCGCTGCCGGGCAAGGACATCGTGGTCACCGGCAGCATCATGCTGTGCCACACCCTGATCGAGGCGGGAATCGTCGACGAGTACCGGCTGTTCGTCTACCCGGTTGTGCAGGGCCAGGGCCGCCGGTTGTTCCCCGACGGGTTCGAGATACCGGAGTTGGCACTGCTCGACGCGAAGGCCTTCCGCTGTGGCATCACCTACTCGCGGTACGGCAAGGCCTGACCGGGTTCCCAATCGTCCAAGCCTGCAGCGCCTCGCCGTTCATAGGGTGTGTGCAGGTGAAGCCGGAGGACGGAGCGTGCCATGGACGACGACCTGATCGCGGACGCCGGGGCGGAACTCGTCACGATCTGCGACGACTGGTATGAGGCGATCGTGTCCAACGACGCCGAACGGATCGCCGCCTTCATGGCGGACGACTGGGTGATCGTGTCCGAGTCGGGGATCGCACCGAAAGCGCAGTTCCTCGGCTTTGTCAGGTCGGGCGAGCTGACCCATTCCGCCATGGACCGGGCCAGTGGGGCGCGGGTCCGGATCTACGGTGACACCGCGGTGTTCACGGCGCGGGTGACGAACACCGCGCACTATGCGGGCCAACGGTTCGACGCCGATGAATGGACATCGGACGTGTTCGTCCGGCGCGACGACCGGTGGCTGTGCGTGCTGACCCACATCACGGCGGCTCGTGTGCCGGCCGAGGACGAGCAGTGATGCGGCTCCGGCGTCCTAGCCGCCCGCCGCCGCGACGACGTCGCGGATCGCGTCGACCACCAGCTGCGGCGACTCGTTGTGGATGTTGTGACCGCTGTTCGTCTTCGTGATGTGCTGCGCGCCGGGAAACAGCCGGGCGAGACTGTCCTGCGACGCCAGCTGCGCCCGCCAGAACACCTCCGGGTAGTCGGCGGGCGCGTCGGCGGGCAGGCGGGCGCGGAAGGCGTCCGGGTCGAAGGTGTCCCCGCTGAGCACCACGACCGGCACCTCGGGAACCGGCGGGGCGGCGTGCAGTTGAGGGAAGATCGCGGCGGGGTCGAGCTGCTCGACGTCCGCCCACTGGGCGGTGCGGCGTGCGTTGTCCAGCTCGTTCATCCGCAGGAACACCGAGAACTCGGCGGGGGTCAACTCGCTCTCGAGGAATTCCGACATGCCGTCCACGAGGACCAGACCGGCCGTCTCGTCGGGATGGGTGCCCGCGTACACCCTCGCGATCGGTCCCCCGTACGACCACCCGACGAGGACGTAGGGACCGGGCACCTCCGCCGCGGTCAACAACGCGTGCAGGTCGGCGGTGTCCCGCTCCGGATCGGTCGGCTGCGACACCGGCGTGGACGGGGTGAACTCGTCGCCCGCGCGTGCGGTCCCGGGCCGGTCGTAGGAGCAGACGCGCGTGAACGCGCCGACCTCCGGATACACGGCGGAACCGCTCGGCACCATGTCACCGGACTGATCGGCGACCTCGCGCCAGGTGTCCGCGGCGGCGACGGCGCCGGGCACCAGCACCACCGTCGGGACGTCATCATCGCGAGATCTGGTGCCGCGGCACTCCAGGTACATCTGCCGCCCGCCGCCGATGTCGAACGTCCGGGCGATATCGGCCTGCGGCGTGTCCGCCGTGGGCACCGTGTTGCCCGCGGGGTTCTCCTCCTCGCTGCCACACGCGATCAGCGACGCCGTGACGCCGAGGACGGCCGCCGCGAACCGCAGGGCGGCGATACGCCCGCCCGGAGTGGCGCGCATGATCTCAGCGTGTCACACCGCGAGGTTTTGCGGGAGGGCGTCGCCGGCCCGCACCCCGGGGTGATTGGCCCGGATGTCGACCGCCGCGAGCGCGACCGTTCGATCGATCCGTCGCTGCCTGGTCTCCGGTCGCTTCGCCGTCGCGATCCACTCCAGGATCAGCCGCTTCGAGGACGGCGGAAAGCCCTCGAAGCTGGTGCGGGCCGCCTCGTTGCGGTGCAGCGGTTCCCGCAGATCCTCGGGCAGCGCGGCGCCGTCGTCGGGCACCACCTGCCAGGTCCCGGCGGCCTTGGCGACATCGATCAGGGCCTGGCCGTGCGGGGTCATCTGGCCCAGCTCGATCATGTTCGCCGCGCGTTCCCGGTTCACCCGGCTCCACGTGCTGCGCGGACTGCGGGGGGTGAACCGCAGCCGGGAACTGTCCGCGTCGTGCTTGCGGTGCAGGCCGTCGATCCAGCCGAAGCAGAGGGCCTGCTCGATCGCCTCGTGGTAGCGCGGGCTCGGCGTGCCGCTGTCCTTGTGGTGGATGATCAGCCAGATCTCCTTCTCGGACTGACTGTTTCGTGCCAGCCAGTCTCGCCAGTCGGCGGTGGTGCGCGGGGCGAAGGTGCTGACGTCGGGGGTGCTCACGCCGGTCATCTCACGCCTCCTTCGAGCCGAGGATGTCGAGGTAGTGCTGGTTGTACATGACGCCGAGGATGTTCCCGAACGGATCGACGACAGAGGCGGTGACGAATCCGGGTCCGCGCTCGGTCGGCTTGTCGTGCACGGTGGCGCCCAGTGCCAGCAGCCGCTCGAAGCCGGCCTCGACGTCGTCCACGTGCCAGTAGGTCACCTGGCCACCGGCCTTGTCCGAGCGGTCATGGGGCGCGAACCGGCCGTCGATGATGCCGAGCTCGTGCTGGAAGTCGCCGATGCGGAACTCGACGTAGGCGATCTGCCCGTCGATCTCGCGGGCGAAGTACGGCTCGGTCCCGAGCACCTCGGTGTACCAGTCCTTGGCGGCCGCGACATCGTCGGCGAAGAAGCTGACGGTGGTGAGTCCTCGCAACATGTGGTGGATCCTTCCCTCGTTCGGTTGGTGACAGGAACCATCTTTCCGATCAAAGTGCTCACCAACTGAGCACTTTTACGGGGAAACTGAAAAACATGCGCGCAGACCGACTCGTCGCCACCCTCCTGCTCATGCAGTCCCGCGGCCGGGTGACGGCCGCCGAGCTGGCCGACGAGCTCGAGGTGTCCGTCGCCACCGCCCGACGCGACCTGGAGGCACTGTCCGCGGCGGGCATCCCGGTGTACCCGCAACCCGGGCGCGGGGGCGGCTGGGCGCTCGTCGGCGGCGCCCGCACGGACCTGTCCGGCCTGTCGTCCCACGAGGCGCAGGCCCTGTTCCTGCTCGTCGGCCCTGCCGCGGCGGTGTCGGTCGAGGCCAAGGCCGCGCTCCGCAAGCTCGTGCGTGCACTGCCCCAGACATTTCGGGCCGAGGCCGAGGCCGCCGCGGGCGCCACCATGATCGACCCGACCCGCTGGGGCGAGCGGGATCGCCGCCGACCCGAGTTGGTGGACCAACTGCAGTCCGCCGTGGTCCGCAGGCGCAGGGTCCGGCTGACCTATGTGAACGGCGCCCGCGAACGGAGCGAACGCCTTGTCGACCCGTGGGGCCTGGTCGACAAGGACGACACCTGGTACCTGATCGCCGGGACCGAGCGCGGCAGGCGAACCTTCCGGGTGGACCGGATCGCCGAGGCCGAGACGACCGATCAGCCCACCGACCGGCCCGACGAGTTCGAGCTCGCCGCCGCATGGGAAGAGGTGGTCGGGAAGATGGAAGAGCGACGATCGACCACCTGGGCGACCGTGCTCATCGAGACCCAGTTCGTGCGGATCCTGCGCGACCACTTCGGCAGGCACTGCCACACCGAGGGCGAGGCCGACGACGGCCGCACCCGGGTCCGCCTCGCCGCCCCCACCCCGCTCGACATCGCCCGCAACCTCGCCGGCTGGGGCGCGGACGTCGAGGTGCTCGAGCCGCGGTCGGTGCGGGATGAGTTGGCGCGAATCGGGATCGAACTCGCCGGTCGGTATGCCGGCGGTGCCACACCGACACAAGACGACGAGGGGTAGGCGGCCGGGGCGGTCATGCCTTTCCCCGGTGTCGCGCCCTCGCCTTCGCGCGGGCGATCTGTCGGCGGGCATGTTCAGCGGTGTCACGACGCTGCTTACTCCTGGACTTCCGGGCATCGGCGTTCTCGGAAATGCTCTGCTTGATGGCCTCCTGCGCGACGGTGCTGACGGCCGGCTGGGCTCGTTCCTTCGCGACCTGCCGCGCCAATCGCTTGGGATTGACCGGCCGCGGTGCTGCCTGCCTCTGGTCGACCGGCACCGCGGGTGAGCGGTGCGCGAGGGCGGACAACGCGCCGTAGTCGCGCAGCGAGAACTCGTAGAGTTCTGGGCCGCTGGGTTCGGACCCGAACACGTGACGGGCGACGCGCAGTTCGCCGTTGTCGACGACCTCGAGCAGGCCGACCCAAAATTGTCCGTCGTGGAAGACGGTGAACGTCGTGGAACTCACTTCCAACCTCCAGGTATGCGTAGGCAACCTGGCAGCATCAGGAGTCTTCGACGGCGAAGTGACGAGCACGCCCGAGCCGGGGGCCCGAGGACCCATCGGGACGTGCCATCCGGACTTCCTCCGGACTGTGCAATTCGTGCGACCAGCAATCACGGTGAGCGTATCGCATCTATTAAAAATGCAGGTCAGGACCGATTTATACCGTGATACCTTCGCTGCCGCACCAACGACAGCGGGAGAAATCATGCGCATGACGCTTCACCACATTCCGAATCATCGCCTCGCCTTCGTGCGGGTGACCGGACCGTTCGGACAGGGCAACGCCCAAGCGATCGCCGAGATAAAGCAGTGGGCGTCTCGCCGGGGACTACTCGACGACGGAGCGATCCTGTGTGGAATTCCGAGGGACGATCCCTCGGTGACACCGCCCGACGAGTGCCGCTATGACGCGGCGATCGTCGTGAATGACGATCTCGAACTCGACAGCACGGTCGGCGTTGGCGGCCTCCGCGGCGGGCAGTACGCGGTATTCGATGTGCCGCACACCGCGGAGGGCATGGGTGCGGCATGGTCGAGCATTTTCGAGGAAATCGAAACCCGCGGGCTGGCCGTGGACGGCGAACCGATTTTCGAGATGTACACATCGGCATTGCTCGCGCGCCACCTATGCCAGCTCTGGGTACCGCTGCGGCCGGAACACCCTCACCGGAGCAGGAACTCGATCGCGATCCGCTCGAACGCCTCCTTCGCCTCGACCATCACCCAGTGACCGCAGTTCGGGAACACGTGTAGCTCGGCGTTGGGGATCAGCCGCATCGGCACCATGGGCATGTCCGGCGGGCACTGCCGGTCGTCTCGCCCCCAGGTGAGCAGGGTCGGACACTGCACCTTGTGCATCATCGACCAGTACGGCGGCGCGTCCGACGAGGCCATCAACTGCTGCTGCGCCGCAAACGCTGTGGAGCCGTACATCGCCGCCAGCGTCTCGTGCGACGCCGGGTCGTTGGCGGTCTCCCAGCGCTCCTCCACCCGCTCCTCCGTGATCACCGCGGGGTCGTAGACCATGCACTCGAGCCAGCGAACCAGCCGTTCACGACTCGGACCGTCGGCGAACTCCTGCAGTAGCCGTGTGCCCTCGCTCGGGTTCTGACTGAAGATGTTCGGTCCCACCCCGCCGATGGTGACGAGCTTGCCGACCCGCTCGGGGTGCCTCATCGCCACATTCACGCCGACGACGCCGCCCATCGAATTGCCGATCATCGCGGCCGATCGAATACCGAGGGCGTCCATGAATCGGATCACCGACGAACCCGCGGTGAGCACGGGATGCCCGTCCACCGGATCGCTCACGCCGAACCCGGGGAACTCCAATATGTAGCAATGGAAGTGCCGGGCGAAGACGTCCAGGTTTCCCCGGTAGTTTCGCCAGCCGCTGACTCCGATACCGGAGCCGTGCAACAGGATCAGCGGAGGCCCCTCGCCTGCCTCGTGGTAGCGCAACACCCCCTTACCGGTAGCGACTTCCCTCTTGGTCCCCTCGTAGGTCACATCCATCGCTCGACACTAGAACACATTCTAGTTTCTGTGCTCCTTATTCGACAGATCACACCCCTTCAGTGATTCGCGACACCAACTCCAGGCGTCCGGCCGCCATGCCGGAGACCCGACACCTCCCCCAATAGTCGGCTTCTGCCTGCTGAAACCCGCGACTCGGCCACCAACATGCGGCGCCCCGCGGCCGCAACCAGGAAGGGAACCGATGAGTTCGTTCCCCTTCCGCATGCATGGAACTTGTTCTAGTTTTGGTTCCAGTCAGCCGGCAACTCCTACCGAGACGAGGAAGTCATGGGTCAGGTTCACGAGCGGATCGAGCAGTACGCGGAGGAGATCCGCGCAAACGGTGTCGAGGGCGACAGGCTCATGCGCCTGACCGATGCCTCGGCCAAGCGGCTGCGTGAGTCGGGGGTGATCCGGATGCTGCAGCCGAAGGACCACGGCGGCCTCGAATCGCATCCGCGGGAGTTCGCCGAGACCGCGATGGCGATCGGCGCGATGGACGGCGCCACCGGCTGGGTCAGCGGCATCGTCGGCGTACACCCGTGGGAGCTGGCGTTCTTCGACCCGAAGGCCCAGGAAGAGGTGTGGGGTGAGGACCCCGACACCTGGATGGCCTCGCCGTATGCGCCCATGGGCGTCGCGGTCCCGACGGACGGCGGCTACGTCCTCAACGGCCGCTGGTCGTTCTCCTCGGGTACCGATCACTGTCAGTGGGTGATGATCGGCGCGATGGTCGGAAACCGGGACGGCAAGCCGCAGATGCCGCCGAAGATCCTGCACGTGCTGCTGCCGCGCAGCGACTACGACATCGACCAGGACAGCTGGGACGTCGTCGGTCTGCGCGGCACCGGCAGCAAGGACCTGATCGTCAAGGATGCGTTCATCCCGACGCACCGGACCCTGGAGGCGGCGAAGGTCTTCGACGGCACCGCGCCGAAGGAAGCCGGCCGCACCCAGACGCTGTACAACTTCCCGTTCTCGTGCATCTTCCCGCTGGGCATCACCTCCTCGCTGATCGGCATCGCCGAGGGCGCGCTGGCCTGCCACCTCGACGCGCAGCGCGCGCGGGTCACGGTGTCCGGCACGGCGATCAAGGACGATCCGTACGTGCTGTTCGCGATCGGCGAGGCCGCCGCGGAGATCGCCGCGTCGCGGGCGGCGATCCTCGAGACGGTGGACCGGTTCTGGGACCTCACCGACCAGGGCAAGGAGGTCACCTTCGAGCAGCGCGCGATCGGTCGCCGGACCCAGACCGCCGCCGCGTGGCGGGCGGTGCGGGCGGTCGACGAGATCTTCGCGCGGTCAGGCGGCGGTGCGCTACAGATGAAGACGCCGATGCAGCGCTTCTGGCGGGACGCACACGCCGGCCTCTCGCACGCCATTCACGTGCCCGGCTCGATCTTCCATTCGTCGGCGCTGACGCAGCTCGGCGGTGAGCCGCAGGGCGCGCACCGCGCGATGATCTGACGGGGTCGAACACACGCGGGCGCCCCGCGAGCCGGTCGGCTCGCGGGGCGCCGTGCCGTGATCAGGCGAGGTCGAACCGGTCCAGGTTCATCACCTTGTCCCACGCGGAGATGAAGTCCGCCACGAACTTCGGCTGCGCGTCGTCGCTCGCGTAGACCTCGGCGAGCGCGCGCAACTGCGAGTTCGAACCGAAGACCAGGTCGACGACGGTGGCCGTCCACTTGACCTCATCCGTGCCGCGAGCGCGGCCCTCGTAGACGTTCTCGGACTCGGCCGATGCCTTCCACTCCGTGCCCATGTCGAGCAGGTTCACGAAGAAGTCGGTGGTCAACATCTCCGGCCGGTCGGTGAGGACACCGTGCGCGGACTGCCCGACATTGGCGTTCAGTGCGCGCATCCCACCGATGAGGACCGTCATCTCGGGAGCGGTCAGTGTCAGCAGATTTGCCTTGTCCAGCAACAGCCGCTCGGCGGGCAGCTTCTCCCCGGCGCGCAGGTAGTTGCGGAACCCGTCGGCCCTTGGCTCGAGAGCCTCGAAGGCCTCCACGTCGGTCTGCTCCTGGGCGGCGTCGGTGCGGCCCGGCGTGAACGGAACCGTGACGTCCTGCCCGGCATTCTTCGCGGCCTGCTCGACCGCCGCACCACCCGCCAGCACGATCAGGTCGGCCAGCGAGATCCTCTTGCCGTCGGACCTCCCACCGTTGAAGTCGCCCCGGATCCGCTCGAGCGTCTGCAGCACCTCGGCCAGGCCTGCCGGATTGTTGGACTCCCAGTCCTTCTGCGGCGCAAGCCGAATCCGCGCCCCGTTGGCCCCGCCGCGGTTGTCGGTGCCGCGGAAGGAGGCAGCCGACGCCCATGCCGCACCGACCAGCCGGGGAATGGACAGACCCGACCCCAGGACCGTGGCCTTGAGCGCGGCGATCTCGTCCGGCCCGACCAGATCGTGATCGACGTCGGGGACGGGGTCCTGCCACAACTGGGGCTCCGCAACCCATGGGCCGAGATAGCGCGAGACGGGCCCCATGTCGCGATGCAGCAGTTTGTACCAGGCCTTGGCGAACTCCTCGGCGAGTTCCTCGGGGTGGTCCAGCCAGCGCCGGGTGATCGGCCCGTAGACCGGGTCGAGGCGCAGCGAGAGGTCCGTCGTCAGCATCACCGGGCTGTGGGACTTCGACGGATCGTGCGCGTCGCGGACGGTGCCCGCCCCGGCGCCGTCCTTGGGAATGTACTGCCACGCCCCTGCCGGGCTCTTGGCCTTCTCCCACTCGTAGCCGTACAGGGTCTCGAGGAAGCTGTTGTCCCACCTGGTCGGGGTGGGCGTCCAGGTGCCCTCGAGGCCGCTGGTGATCGCGTCCCCACCGACGCCGGTGCCGAAGGAGCTCTTCCAGCCGAGGCCCTGCTGCTCGATCGGCGCGGCCTCCGGCTCGGGCCCGACGAGGTCGGCCGGTCCCGCGCCGTGGGTCTTGCCGACGGTGTGGCCGCCGACGATCAGTGCGGCGGTCTCGACGTCGTTCATCGCCATTCGGCGGAAGGTCTCACGGATGTCGACGGCCGCGGCGAGCGGGTCCGGGTTTCCGTTGGGCCCTTCCGGATTCACGTAGATCAGGCCCATCTGCACGGCGCCGAAGGGACCGGTGAGCTCCCGGTCGCCGGTGTAACGCTCGTCGCCGAGCCAGGTGTCCTCCGGCCCCCAGAACACCTCGTCGGGCTCCCAGATGTCCTCGCGGCCGAAGCCGAAGCCGAACGTCTCGAACCCCATCGATTCGTAGGCACAGTTGCCGGCGAACACCAGCAGATCCGCCCAGGAGATCTTCCGGCCGTACTTCTGCTTGACCGGCCAGAGCAACCGCCGTGCCTTGTCGAGGCTCGCGTTGTCCGGCCAACTGTTGAGGGGAGCGAAGCGTTGGGCGCCCTCGCCCCCACCGCCACGGCCGTCCGCGATGCGGTAGGTGCCCGCCGCGTGCCAGCTCATCCGGATGAACAACGGCCCGTAGTGTCCGAAATCGGCAGGCCACCAGTCCTGCGACGCCGTCATCAACTCGATGACGTCCCGTTTCAGCGCGTCCACGTCGAGCGTCGCGAACTCTGCCGCATAGTCGAAGTCCTCGCCCATGGGGTCGGACAGCGGCGAGTGCTGATGGAGAACCTGCAGGTCCAGCTGATTCGGCCACCAGTCCCGGTTGGTCCTGGGCCGGTGCTCCTGCGGGCTCGGGGAGCCGATTACCGGGCATTCGCTTTCACTGTTGGACACGACGGTCCTTCCTTCCAGGAGTGGGTGAATCGGACTGCGATCGCGAACCTGGTCGCGAAATCTGTGCTGCCGAACAGTCGGGGCACGATCCCCAGTAGGTGACCTCGGCCTCGTCGACGACGAAACCGCTGTCGTCGGGCGCGGTCAGGCAGGGGGCCGCGCCGACCGCACAGTCGACGTCGGCGATGACCCCGCACGTACGGCAGACGAAGTGGTGATGGTTGTCGCCGACGCGGGCCTCGTACCGCACGGCGGTGCCCGCCGGCTGGATCCGCCGCACCAGGCCCGCATCGCTGAGTGCCTGCAGCACGTCGTACACGGTTTGGCGGGAGACCTCGGGCAGGACGGCGCGCACGGCGCGGTAGATCGTCTTCGTGTCGGCGTGCGGGTGCTTGTGCACAGCCTCGAGCACCGTGGCCCGGGGGCGGGTCACGCGAAGCTCTGCCGTGCGCAAATGCGCTGCGTATTCCCTCGCGGAGGGCACCTCAATACAATGGCGCATCGTTCTGGACTCGGTCAAGAGTTTTCGGGGTCGATCGCGGAACTACCGTCCGCCCAGCGGAACCGCGCCCGCGGCGGGCAGTGGGGGAAGCGCCCCCAGCGGCGCGGGCGTCAGCGTCGTCGACTGCGGGTCCGCCCGGCCAAGCCCGAACTTGCGGACCTCGGATCCCGTCGCACCGACGCCGCTGACGAGCAGGTCCGCGCCGGTGGTGGTGCTCGTGGTGGCCACCTGCACCCCGCCGCCCGCGAACGGCTCGAACGAGGCGATCTGCCGGAAATCCACTGGGCCCGAGTGGTGATCCGGGCTGTCGAGGTACATCCCGGGCGCGCCGTCGAGCCGCGAGCCGCTCGACCACACCCGCACCGTGCCCGGCCCGCCCGCCATGCCGGTCACGATGCTCTTCGCGCCGCCCTCGGCACCGGCCACCCAGCCCGTCGAGAGCGAGACGCCGTCGCGGTAGCCCTCGTCGAAGGCCAGGAACTCCGACGTCATCGTCGGCTCGTCGGTACCGCCACCGCTCGCGCCCGTGCCGCCGTGCCCGCCGTGGCCGCTCTTCGACGCCGCCGCGACCGCGGTCGGCTCGAACAGGTCGTAGCGGAAGGTCTTCACCCGCGGCGCCTCCCCCGGGCCCGGCGCAGTCACGATGCTGGCCCGGCCCGAGGCGGTGTCCACCAGCCCCGTCGCGACCGACACCCCCGCCTCGGACCCCGGGTACGGGGTGAAGCTCGAGAACACCTCCGGTGCCTCGCCCTTCCCGTTGGGCAGCGTCGAGGAGAACACCTTGATCTGTGTCTCCACGCCCGGGCCGGTGCCCACGATGATGTTGTCGGCCAAGGCGTTTCCATCGATGTCGACGCCCGCGACGTTGACCCCGCCGCGGAACCCGGAATCGAACGGGGCGAACCGGGTCAGCTCGGCACTGAACGCGCCGTCGGCGCGGTCGGCTCCGTCGTAGGCCACCACCTCCGGCTCGCGGCCCGCACCGGTACCGACGACGAGGTCGAGCACCATGTCGCCGTTCACGTCGGCCATCGCCACCGTCGGGGTGCCCTCGAACGACGGGAACGGCGTGACGGCGGCGATCACCCTGTCACCGGTGCCGTCGTGGACCCGCACCGTCGCGGGTGTGCCGGGCGACCCCGGCACCGCGACCGCGTACGTCGACACCTCCGGGATCACGCTGACGAGCGCCATCAGCCCGTTGTCCTCGTGATTGAGACGATGGCAGTGGATCACGAAGGTGCCGGTGTACTCGGTGAACTTGGTCCGCAGTGTCACCGAGGCCGGCTCGAGCGCCTGTTCGTTCTCGTCGGTCACCGGCGCGGGCACGTTCACGTTGTCCATGCCCCACGGCTGCACGCCGGTCCTGGTGCCCGCGACCGGATCCACGACCTCCATCACCTGAAAGTCGTTGACGTGGATGTGCATCGGATGTTCGTCGTTGTTCAGGTTGGTGATCGTCCACTCCTCCACCGAGTTCAGCCGTGGCTGGAGCAGGGGGATGTTCGGGAAGGTGTTGTCGTCGAACTCGTAGGTGAAGGCCTTCGGATCGCTCTTGCTGGCCTTGTCGTTGCCGAAGCCGCCCGAGACCGTCAGCGTCCGTTTCACGTCCGGCGTCATCACCGAGGTGTCCACGAAAGACGTGTATGTGTCGAGGTTCTGGCCGGGCTCGAAGGCCGTCGTCTGTCCCTGCCCGCCGCCGGGGGTCGCGTGCAGCAGCGTCTGGGTGGGGAAGGTGAAGAAGCCGTCGGCGTAGCTGATCACCGATGGGTCCACCGTCACCGTGCCCAGCACCGCGGGCGGGTTCTCGGTGCCGTCGTTGGTGTAGAGCACGCCCGGGTTCGTGACCGGCTTCGCACCCTCCAGCGGCGGGATGTCGAGGACGAGGTCGCCGGTCTTCGGCATCGTCACCGCGATCGCGAACCGTGAGCCGGGCGGTACGACGAGCCGGGTGCCGTCGCCGCCGACCGGCGGCTCCACCCGGGTGAAGGGGTTGCCGTCCTGCCCGACGATCGCGAATTTCGGATGGTTTCCGGTGGCCGTCTCGGTGAGCCGAAGCGGCATGTAGGCGATGTCGCTGATGTTCGCCAGCACCCAGATCTCCGTCTGACCCGGCGCGAGTTTCAGCTCCGGCTGGAACTGCCCGTTGATCGTGAACTGGACGTCGCGCTGGTTGTCCGGCAGCGACGGGTCCGCCGGGACGGTCACCGTGTCGCTGGTGAAGGTCTGCAGGTTGCCGGGTATGAACTGGTTCTGCCCACGATGGTTGGCCGGGGACAGCGGCCCGGTGTACCAGTTGGTGATGTACCGGGAGCCCTTCGTCGTCTCGTCGAAGTTCACCGGGGCCAGGCTCGGCCGGTAGGTGCCGTCGGCGAGTTGCGCTCCTTCCGGAGGCTTCAAGGTGCTCACCCATTGCGACCAGTACGCGTTGTTCAGCTGGCGGCCGCTGCCCTTGCGGTCGACGACGAAGTTGTACTGCAACGCCATGTCGCGGATCGGGATCTCGTTCTGCGTCACCAACGGCAGGTTTCCGTCCGGCCGCCCGATCTCCAGCAGACCCGCGAGCCCCAGGTACGTCTGCTGCGCGGTGAGGGTGTGGCGATGGCTGTGGTACCAGTACATTCCGTTGGGCATGTCCTCCGGGACCGCGTAGTCGTAGCGGTTGCCCATCCCGGCGGGGATGTCGAGCAGCACGTTGTCGGCGTTGCCGTCGGGGCTCACGTGCAGCCCGTGGGTGTGCAGGTTCAGCGGCGCGGACGCCAGCGCCTGCGGATAGATCGGCACGTCGCCGCCCGCCGGGGTGAAGGCCGGGTCGTTGAAGTCCTCGATCGTCAGGCCCCGCAGGTCGTTGTCGTAGTGGATGATCAGGCGCTCGCCCGGATCGACCCGCAACGTCGGCGCCGGGTACACGTCCTGGCCCTCGGTCGAGCCGTCCGAGGCCGTCCCCCGGATGACCTCATACCCGAACAGCAGGAAATTCGAGACCGGCCCCGAGGCCGTGTCGAGGGCGACCGTGCCCTGGTGGGCCGACAGCCGCACCTCGAGCACGCCGTCCTCGCTCGACAGCTTGACCGGCTCCCGGTATCTGGCGGGGGCACCATCGGGGCCTGCGTTGACGCCAGGCTCCCCCGTCGTCGAGAAGCACGAGGTGAGGACCAGCGCCATGGCGACCGCGGCGCACGCGACGACGGCGATCGGCCTTCGACGATTCGCGACCATCTCGCTGCCCCGTTCCGTGAACGAATACGGGCACCGGCGCTCCAGCGTCAGCGCCTCAAAAGCCTAGTTCGCCGCCGCGGCGGTCGCACACGAAACTGCGCTCGGCCCGTGCGCGGCCCCCGCGGCGGGAAACCCGATAGCGTGGACGGCATGAGCACCTCGGAGATCGCCACGGTTCTCGCGTGGCACGACGCACTGAACGATTCCGACATCGACACCCTCCTCGCGTTGTCCAGCGACGACGTCGAGGTGGGCGGCCCGCAGGGTGCCGGACAGGGTCTCACAGCGTTGCGTGAGTGGGCCTCCAGCGCGAGCCTGACCCTGACCCCGGGCCGCATGTTCGTGCACGAGGGCGTCGTCGTGGTCGAGGAGGAGGCCAGCTGGGCCTCGAAGCCCGACGAGAAGTCGACCGTCGCCACCGCCTTCCGAGTGGTGCACGACCAGGTGACCTCGATCTTCCGGCACAACGACCTCGAAGCAGCTTTTGCGGCAACGGATCTGAGCGAAGCGGACGCGGTGTCCTGACGTGGCGAGGGGGCGCCTGCGCGACGCACTCACCTCGCTGAACCGGCTGATCGGTGAAGAGCGGGCGGTGGTCGACGACCAGACATCGGCCCCCGCGCCGCTCCAGCCGATCGACCTGACCGACGACGCCAAGGTCGCCGAGGTCCTCGACATCGCCCTCCGATCCGGCGAGGTGCTGCTCGCGTCCGGCACCTCCGCGATGGACACCACCGCGCAGGTCCAGTTCGTCGCCGCGAGCTACGGGCTCGCGCGCTGCGACGTCGACGTCACCTACAACGCGATCCGCATCAGCGCACACCGCGGGCCGACGATGCCGCCCGCGGCCACCATGCGGATCGTGCACTACCGGGCACTGGACTTCACCCGGCTCGCCGCGGTCGACCGGCTCACCCGCCGGCTGCGGACCGAGGCGGTCAGCCCGGACGACGCGCACGACGAGCTGACCCGGATCACCCGCGCGCCACATCCCTACAACCGCTGGACCGCGACGCTGGCGTGGGCGTCGATGGCCGCGTCCGCCTCGGTGCTGCTCGGCGGCGGCCTGCTGGTGGCGATCGTCAGCTTCCTCACCACCATGGTCATCGACCGGGTCAACCGCAGGCTGAACGCCATCGGGCTCCCGTTCTTCTTCCAGCACGTGGTGGGCGGACTGATCGCCGCCGCGCCTGCCAGCCTGCTCTATACCTTCAGCGACCAGCTGGGCATCACCATCCGGCCGTCACTGATCATCGCGGCCGGGGTGATCGTGCTGCTGTCGGGGCTGTCGCTTGTCGGCTCGGTGCAGGACGCGATCACCGGCGCACCGATCACCGCCGTCGCGCGGTTCTTCGAGGTCCTCATGATGACCGGCGGCATCATCGCGGGCGTCGCGATCTCGCTGCGCATCGCGGGCGCCCTCGGTTCGACGCTGCCGGTGCTGACCACCGTCGCTCCGCCCGCCCTGGCCCAGATCCCGGTTCAGGTGGTCGCGGGCGCGTTCACCTCGCTGTTCTTCGCGGTGGCCTGCTACGCGGAGCGGCGGGCGCTGCCCGTCGCCGGCATCGGCGGCGCAGCCGGCATTCTCGTCTACGCCCTGGCGCTGAGCGTGAGCATCGGCCCGGTCATCGCCTCGGCCATCGCCGCGACCGTTGTCGGCTCGGTCGGCGGCATCCTGGCCCGCCGGGCGCTGACCCCGCCGCAGGTGATCGCGGTCGCGGGCATCACCCCGCTGTTGCCGGGTCTCGCCCTCTACCGCGGCCTGTACGCCCTGCTCAACAACGAGTTGCTGGACGGCTTCAGCGCGCTGCTGTCGGCGTTCGGCATCGGATGTGCGCTCGCCGCGGGGGTCACGCTCGGCGAGTGGATCGCCCGGACCATGCGGCGGCCGCGGATCCTGCGCCGCACCGGAACGCTGAAACGCCCGACCCTGAGCCGACGGCGGTCGGGTCAGAATCGGGCGTCGTAGTCAGTGCGCCGGCGCCGGTGGCGCCGGGTTGTCAGCTCTGGTTCCCGCGCTCGGCAGCGTCGCGTTCCATGGCCTCACGCAGGCTCTTCGGGCGCATGTCGGTCCAGTTGGCCTCGACGTACTCGACGCACGCCTGGCGGCTGTCCTCACCGAACACCACACGCCACCCCTGCGGGACGTCCGAGAACGTCGGCCACAGCGAATGCTGGTCCTCGTCGTTGACGAGCACGTAGAAACGGCCGTCTTCGTCGTCAAAGGGATTGGTGCTCATCTGGCCTCGCTTGTCGCAAATTCGTTCATCGGTGTTTCCAGCGCTGAGGTTTCCGTCCCAGCGGACACCTCGACCCTATCAAGATCGCCGTGGTCGGGACGATTATCCAGCACAGAATTCAGGATCTCACCGGCGCGAACGGCGACATTGGACAGCAGCGACGAGGTGAGGCCGTGCGTCTTCTCGGTGCCGCCCTGGAGGTAGATGCCACCCCGGACGTTCTCGGGGGTGACCAGCCGGTAGTCGCGGTCCACCTCGGTGGCCACCCCGCCCTCGGGGGCCAGGTCGCCGATGAGGTTGCTCAGCGGGGTGGGGGTGAACCCGGTGGCAAGCACCAGCGCGTCGCACATCAGCGAGTCGGTCAGGCCATCGAGGCTGCTGCGCACGCTCACCTCGATGCCCTCCTCGGTCTCGACCACGCCGTCGATCTCCGAGGCCCGGCGCATGAACAGGCGCCGCTGGCCGCGCACCAGTTCCTGGTATTCGGTGGTGTACAGCTCGTTGATCAGCTCGATGTCGACCACCGAGTAGTTGGTGCTCTTGTGCAGGGTCAGGATCCGCTCGCGCTCGGTGCTGTCGGCACCGTGCAACTCGTCGACGGCGCCGGGGTCGAAGATGCGGTTGGCGTACGGGCTGTCGTCGGCCGGGCTGTAGCCGTAGCGCGAGAAGACGCTGTGCACCTCGGCCTTCGGGTAGTTGCGGTGCAGGTACTGGACCACCTCGGCCGCGCTCTGGCCTGCTCCGAGCACCACGAAGCGCTGGTGCCGCAGCTCGGGCAGCTCGTCGATCCGGAACAGGAACTGATGGTTGTGGAAGCAGCGCGCCGACGGCGTCGCCCACTCCGGGATCCGCTCGCGCAGCCCGGCCCCGACGATCAGGTTCCGCGTCCGCAGGACCTGCCCGTCGGCCGTCTCGACCTCGAACTCGTCCACCGCCCCATCCGCGGCGGGCAGGCCGCGAACGCCGGTGACGGCGGTGCCGTATCGCACGTCGGCGTCGACCCGGCCTGCCGCCCACTGCAGGTAGTCGTTGAATTCGTGCCGGGTCGGGAAGAAGGTCTGGTGGTTGACGAAGTCGACCAGCCTGCCCTTGTCGAACAGGTAGGAGAAGAAGCTGAACGAGCTGGCCGGGTTCCGGAAGGTCACCAGGTCCTTCGGGAACGCGATCTGCATGGTCGCACCGTCCAGCAGCATGCCGGGGTGCCAGCGGAAGCGGTCCTGCTTCTCCAGGAAGTGCGCCCGGATCCGGTCGCCGGGGGCGCAGCTCGCGTTGTGCTCCTCGATGGCGATGGCCAGCGCCAGGTTGGACGGCCCGAAGCCGACACCGACCAGGTCGTAGGTCGGCGACTGGTCGCGGTCAGCGGCCGAGAGAGTCGTATCCATGACGGTCATCCATCCTCGCCGGTTCGGCCGGCGGCAGTGCTGCTTGTTGCTGACATAGCTCGGGGTCCAACATTCGGGCCGCGCTGAATAGTAGCGCAGCCTACCCTAATTCGGGTGGCGGGGCGGGCCATCACCCGACCACCCCGATCCGACGATCCGCGTCGGCGCACGCGGCGGCCAGCACGGCCAGCAGTCGGTCCGCCAGTGCGGACGCGACGGCGGAATCGAGCACGTCCGCCCGGTAGCCGAGGTAGGCGTGCACGGGGCCCTCCCCCACCGGCTCGTAGAAGCTCAGCGTCAGGTCCGACACCGGCTCACCGACCGGGACCGGCAGCAGCCCTCCGAAGACCCCGTCCACCTCGCCGAGGCGCGCCTGTTCGTGGTGCACGACCATCACCTGAGGCCGCAGCGCGTCGCCGCCGAGATCGGTTGCCACGTCGTCGAATCCGACATCCTGATGCTCGAGCGCGGACAGGTTGCTCTCCCGGACCCGGGCCAGCAACTCCGCGAAGGTCGGTTCACCCGAGGTGTCGGTCCGCAGCACCACCGTGTTGAAGAAGCAGCCGATCAACCCGGACAGCGCCTCCTCGGTCCGGCCGGCAACCAGGGCCCCGATCGGAAGATCCTCGCCCACACCAGCTTCGGTGAGGGCGACGGCCAGTGCCGACTGCAACACCATGAACATCGAGGTGCCGGTCCGGCGGGCAAGCGCGTCGATCTCGCGGTGCAGCGACTCGTCGATCGGCAGCGGCACCACGTCGCCGCGGCGGGGACCGCCCGGCCGCTCGCCTGGCATGGCGAGGACCTCAGGCACGCCGGACAGCCGCTGCCGCCAGTACGCGAGTTGCGTTGCGTGCCTGCTCGACTCGTCGGCTGGGTCGCCGAGCACCTGCCTCGACCACAGCTCGTAGTCGCCGTAGGTCACCGGCAGCTGCGGCAACTCGGGCGCATGTCCGGCCTGCCGTGCCAGGTAACCGGCGAGCAGTTCTCCGAGCAACGGCACCACGGACCACTCGTCGACGGCCAGGTAGTGCATCACCAGCAGCAGGCCCTGGCGACCCGACGAGTCCTCCACGAGCTGCACCCGCAGCGGTGCCTCCTCGGTGAGATCCATCGGCTGCTGGGCCAGCTCGAAGACCCGCGCGTGCAGATCGCCGTCACCGACGTCGACCAGCCCGACCTGCGGGCGCACCGCCTCCTGGCCGAACACCCCGCCGTCGCGCTCGAAGAACACCGTGCGCAGCGGCTCGTGCCGCGAGACCACGTCGTCGAGCGCCAACGCCAGCGACTCGGCGTCGAGCCGACGCTCCGGGTAGAGCGAGAGGGCGTGGCTGGCGGTCGGTGACTCCCGGTACATCCGCCACTGCCTGCGCTGCGGCGGCGACAGCGGCGCCGCGCCCTCGCGGGGCGCGCCCGCGAGCAGGGCCGGCCTGCCCTCACCGTTGTCCGCCTCGGTCAGCTCGGCGAGCTCCGCGACCGTCGGCGCGTCGAAGACCTCCCGAATGCTCAGCTGGGCACCCAGTTCCGTGCGCACCCGGCCGACCAGTTGCATCGAGGCCATCGAATGACCGCCGAGGTCGAAGAAGTTGTCGTGCACACCGACCGAGGGCAGGTGCAGGATCTCCGCGAACAGGTCCGCGATCACCCGCTCCCTCGGCGTCCGCGGTGCGACGTCGCCGGTCAGCTCCGACCAGTCCGGGGCGGGCAGCGCCTTGCGGTCGAGCTTGCCGTTCGGTGTGAGCGGCAGCGGCCCGTCCAGCACGATGACCACGCTGGGCACCATGTAGTCCGGCAGCGAGGACGCCACGTGGGCGCGCACCGCGGCCGGATCGACCACTGCACCCTCGTGCGGCACGACGTACCCGATCAGCCGGGCGATCGACCCGTCCCGGTCGGCGACCACCGCGGACTGGTTGACGCCCGGGCTGTCCGCGAGCGCCGCGATGATCTCGCCGAGCTCGATGCGGAAGCCCCGGATCTTCACCTGGTCATCGACCCGGCCGAGGAAGTCGATATTGCCCTCCGCCCGCCAGCGCGCCAGGTCGCCGGTGCGGTACATCCGGCCTGGGCCGAACGGATTGGCGACGAAACGCCCCGCCGTCAGCGCCGGCTTGCCGAGGTAGCCACGGGCCAGCCCGCGGCCGGCGATGTACAGCTCGCCCGCGACGCCGACCGGAACCGGCCGCAGTCGCGCGTCGAGGACGAACGCCTGCTCGTTGGGGTCCGGGATGCCGATCGGCACGGCCTGGTTCCAGCCCGGCTGCGCCTGCCACAGGGTGTTGTTCACCGTCGCCTCGGTGAGGCCGTAGGCGGCCAGCAGGTTGAGCCGCTCCGCCCACCGTCCGATCAGGTCCGGCGGCACGGTCTCGGTGCCGACCAGGACCGTGCAACCCGCGGGCACCAGGGCGCCCGGCGGCAGCGCGGCCATCAGCGACGGCGGGATGATCGCGTGTGTGACCTCGTGCTCGTGCATGAAGTCGGTGAGCTCCGGGCCCGCGACCCGGGAGCGATCCGGCACGATCACCAGCCGCGACCCGGTGCACAGCGCCATCGACAGCTCGAACACCGCGACGTCGAATCCGACCGAGGCGAACTGCAGCACGGTCGAACCCGGGACCAGTTTCATCCGGTCCTCGGCGGTGGCGACCAGGCTGGAGATGCCCTCGTGCGGGACCACCACGCCCTTGGGCCTGCCGGTCGACCCGGAGGTGTAGATGACATAGGCGGCGTGGTCGATGCCGTCGGGCACCGCGGTCAGCGGCTTCGATGCCGCGGCCAGTTCCGCGACTGTCCCCGGCTCGTCGAGCAGCACCCGACGCAAGCCCGGCACCTCCTCGATCCGCGCGGACTCCGTGGCGGTGCTCAGCAGCACCCCCGCGTTCGAGTCGACCAGCATGTACGAGATCCGGTCCGCGGGGTGGCTCAGGTCGAGCGGCAGGTAGGCCGCGCCCAGCTTGAGGACGGCCAGCACCGAGGCGACCATGTCCACCGAGCGCGGAACGGCAAGGCCCACCACTGATTCCGTGCCGACGCCGCGGCAGGCGAGCACGGCGGCGATCCGGTCGGACCGCTCGTCGAGCTCGGCGTACGTGGTGCTGCGGTACTCGTCGAGCGCGGCCACCGCGTCCGGCGTGGCCGCGACCCAGCGCGCGAACGAGGCGTCGAGGGTCTCCTCCGGCACCTCCCTGCCGGTGTCGTTGAAGTCCACCAGCACCAGGTCCCGCTCGCCGGGCAGGAACACGTCGACCGCGCCGATCGGCGTCGACGGCTCCTGCGCGACAGCGTCGAGCAGCGCCAGCTGACGGTGTGCGATCGCGTCGGCGGTGGACCGGTCGAACAGGTCTGCTCCGTACTCCAGCCGCAGCGTGATCTTGCCGTCGCCGACATCCGAACCCGCTGCCGCGGGCAGGAACTCGGTGAAGTTGAACACCAGGTCGAACTTCGCGGTCCGCTCCTGAAGCGGCACCGGCTCCAGCGTCAGCCCGCCCAGCTCCGTGATGTCGGCTGCCCGGCTGTGGTAGCCGACCATCACCTGGAACAGCGGGTTCCTGGCCAGCGTGCGGGCCGGGTTCAGGCGCTCGACAACGGATTCGAACGGGACGTCGGCGTGGGTGAACGCCGCGAGGTCGAGCTCGCGGACCCGGCCGAGCAGCTCGCCGAACGTCGGGTTGCCGCTCACGTCGGTGCGCAGCACCAGCGTGTTGACGAAGAAACCGACCAGCTCGTCGAGGCCCTGCTCGGTGCGGCCCGCGATGGGCGCACCGAGCGGCAGGTCCTCGCCCGCGCCGATGCGGTGCAGCAGCGCCGCGGCGGCGGCGTGCAGCACCATAAACATGCTCGCGCCGCTGTCGGCGGCCAGCGCCCGCAGCGCAGCAGTGGTGCGCGGATCCAGATCCAGCTCGATCGCGCCGCCCGCGAAGCTCGGCCGCGCGGGCCGGGCCCGATCGGTGGGCAGCGTCAGCTCCTCCGGCGCACCGGACAGCGTCCGCTCCCAGTACGAGAGCTGCTCGCTCAGAACCGAATCCGGGTCCGCGGGATCGCCGAGCAGCTCGCGCTGCCAGAGCGTGTAGTCCGCGTACTGCACGGCCAGCGGCTCCCACTGCGGCGCCTGCACGTGCGCCCGTGAGGCGTAGGCGAGCATCAGGTCACGCAGGAACGGCCGGTCCGACCACTCGTCGGTGGCGATGTGGTGCAGCACCAGCGCGAGGACGTGATCATTCGCTGCCAGCCGGATCACGGTGCCGCGCACCGGGATCTCACGGGTCAGGTCGAAGGGACGCAGCACGGCGCCGCGGACCAGGCCCGCGATCTCGGCCTCGGTCCCGTCCACCACCGTCAGCTCCGGGATCGCCTCGTCGAGAATCCGCTGTACGGGCAGGCCGTCGACCTCGCCGAACACCGTGCGCAGCGACTCGTGCCTGCCGACCACGTCCGCGAGCGCGGTCGCGAACAGCTCGGCATCGAGGTCGCCCCTGAGGCGCAACACGATCGGGAAGTTGTACGCAGCAGAATCCCCCTCGATCTGCTGGATCAGCCAGAGCCGCTGCTGCGCGGAGGACATCGGCAGGTGCTCGGGCCGCACCGCGGGCGCCAGCATCGGGCGCACAGCCTGGCCCCGCGCGCGGACCCGCTCCGCCAGCTCCGCCACGGTGGGCGCCTCGAAGAGGTCCCGCATCGTCAGCTCGGTCGACAGCGCCGACCGGGCCCGGCTGATCAGCCTGGTCGCCAGCAGCGAGTGCCCGCCGAGGTCGAAGAAGCTGTCCTCGACGCCGAGTTCGCCGACGTCGAGGACCTCACCGAACAGCTCGCACAACGCCTGCTCGATGTGATCTGCGGGTGCGCGTGAGCCCGAACCGACCGCGTCCGGCACCGGCGGCAGTGCTCGGACGTCGAGCTTTCCGTTCACCGTCATCGGCAAGGTCTCGGTCGCCGCGATGACCGCCGGAACCATGTAGTCCGGCAAAGAGGCGCGGAGCGCCTGTGCGTACTTCTGGCCCCCCTGGGGGCCAAAACCACTCACGGGCCCGGAGGGCACCACGTAGGCGACCAACCGCTTGACGCCGCCGGGGCCCGGCGCCGCGATGACCGCGCACTGCCGCACCCCGTCGAGGCCGGCGAGGACCGACTCGATCTCGCCCAGCTCGACGCGATGACCGCGGATCTTCACCTGGTCGTCGGTGCGACCGAGGAAGTCGATGTTGCCATCGACGCCGCGCCGCACCAGGTCGCCGGTGCGGTACATCCGGCCGCCCGCAGTGAACGGGTCGGCCACGAAGCGCTCGGCGGTCAGCCCGAAGCGGTCCAGGTAGCCGCGGGCCAGGCCGATGCCCGCGATGTACAGCTCACCGGCCACCCCGTCCGCGACGGGACGCAGCCAGGAGTCGAGGATGTGGGCCCGGGTGTTCCAGATCGGCTTGCCGACAGTGGGCGTCGCGGAGTCCGCGGTGCCGCCGCCGAGCGTGTTGATCGTGTACTCGGTGGGGCCGTACAGGTTGTAGCCGAACGTCCCCCCCGTGTCCCGCAGCCGGCTCCACACCGAATCCGGCACCGCCTCGCCGCCGAGCAGCACCAGCGGCGGCCGGTGCTCGGCAGGACCGTCGCCGAGCAGGCCCTCCTCGAACAGGTGCTGCGCGTAGGTCGGCGTCACGTTGACGACGTCGATGGCATGCGCGTTGCAGTACGCGACCAGGGCCTCCGCGTCGCGGCGCAGGTGCTCGTCGCAGATGTGCACCTCGTGACCCTCGACGAGCCAGAGCAGCTCCTCCCACGACATGTCGAAGGCGAACGAGACCGTGTGCGCGATGCGCAGCCGCCTGCCGCCGGTCATCTCGATCGTCGGGTCGAAGATCTCCGCGCGGTGGTTGAACTGCATGTTGGTCAGGCCGCGGTACCCGGTGACCACGCCCTTCGGCTTACCGGTCGAGCCGGAGGTGTAGATGACGTACGCCGGGTGGTCCAGCCGCCCGGGGGTGCCGGGCGCGAAGCCGCCCAGCTCGGCGTCCGTCAACGGTCCGGTGCCGTGGTCCTGGGTCGAGTCGCCATCGAGGACGATCGCCGCGCCCCCGAAACCGGCGAGGGTCTCGCGGACCGCGACGGTGGTCACCAGCGCCACCGGCCGGGCGTCCTCGAGCATCCCGAGCAGGCGCTCCGCCGGGTGATCCAGCTCGAGCGGCAGGTACGCCGACCCGGTGCGCAGCACCGCGAACAGCGCGACCACCATCTCCACCGACCGCGGCAGGCCAAGCGCCACAATCCGTTCCGGTCCGGCGCCGTGTGCCAGCAGCAGCCGGGCCATGGCGTTGATCCGGCCGTCCAGGCCCCGGTAGGTCACCGACTCCGAACCGAAGACCAGCGCGACCTCCTCCGGGGTGCGCGCGGCCGCCTCCGCGAACAGGTCCGCGATGGTGGATTCGGGCAGCTCCCGCTCGGCGCTGCGGGACGCCAGCGCGGCACGCTCGCCGGGCAGCGACAGGTCCAGCGACCCGACCGGTGCGGACACGTCGTCGGCGAACAGTTCGAGCAGCCCGACGAACCGGGCCAGCATCGACTCGACCGTCGCCTCGGCCACCGCCTCGGGGCGGAACTCGAACTTGATCTTCACCCGGTTACCGGGTGTCACCACCACGGTCAGCGGGTAGTGGGTGTGGTCGACGCTGTCCCCGCCGCTGATGTCGTGCGCGCTGTTGAGCGCCGACACCTGGTTCTCGTCGACGAAGTTCTGCAGCACGTAGAGCACATCGAAGAGCTGGCGGTGATCGGACTCGCGTCCGATGGTGGCCAGTCCGAGATAGTCGTGCGGCATCAGGCCGAGACGCTCGGACTGGCTGCGCCGCAACAGGTCCTCCACTCGCTCCGCCGGACGCAGCGTGGTGCGGACCGGGACCGTGTTGAGGAACAGTCCGGCCACCGTGTCGAGGCCCTCGACCTCGGGGGGCCTGCCTGCAACGGTGATGCCGAACACGACGTCGTCGCGCCCGGTCTCGGCGCCGAGTACCAACGCCAGCGCGCCGCTGAGGACGGCGTTGAAGGTGACCCCGCTCGCCGATGCCCTGGTCCGCAGCCGCTCGCTGAGGTCCGCCGTGAGTACGGTGTCGCGACGGCCGGGCAGCGCCTGCGCCCCGGCCACGGTCGACCCGAGCAGCGTCGGCTCCTCGAGACCGGCCAGCGCGCGCCGCCACTGCGCCTTCCCCGCTTCGCTGTCGCGGTCGCGCAGCCAGCCCAGGTAGTCGTCGAAACCGCCCGTCGCGGTGGGGAACCCGCTGTCGTCGCCCGCCGACTCGTAGAGCGCCAGCAGCTGGCTCACGACGATGCCGTTCGACCAGCCGTCCCAGAGCAGGAACTGCCGGTTGACCACCAGGCGGTCGCGGTCGTCGCCCTGGCGGATCACCATCGCCCGCCACAGCGGCGGCGCCGTGAGGTCGAACGGGGTGAGCCGGTCGGTGGCCATCAGCTCGGCGGCATGGGCCTCGCGATCGGATTCCGCCAGCTCGCGCAGGTCGAACTCGACGATCGGGACGTCGAGGTCGGCGGTGATGAACTGCACCGGCGTGGTGAGGCCGTCGCTGAGGAATCCCGCACGCAGCGTCGGGTTCCGGCGCTGCAGGGTGCGCAGCGCCGCGGCCAGCCGCTCGACGTCGAGGCGATGCTCGAAGTCCAGCGAGAACTGCGCGGTGTAGATGTCGGCGCCCTCATCGAAGGTCGCCTGGAAGTACAGGCCCTCCTGCAGCGGGGACAGCGGCCACACCGCGTCGACCCCGGCGGGGCTGCGCTCGGCGATCAGGTCCAGCTCGTCCTGGGTCAGCGCCACCAGCGGCACGTCGGACGGCGTCAGGACGCCGGGTCCGTCGTGGCGCGCCGCGGTCTCGACGAGCTCGCGCACCGCCTGGGCCCAGCCCTGGCTCAGCGCCTCACCGTCGGACTCGGTCAGCCCGAGGTCGGAGCGGCCGAAGTTCGCGTGGAGCACCGGGCCCTCGGCCGTGTCCTCGCAGATCGCGTTGACGATCAGCAAGTAGGGACCGCCCATGTCCGCATCGGGATCGGTTGACAGCGCGTCGGTCTCGGGCGCGGGGGCCCACGGGACCGCGATGCCGAGATCGGCCGAGGGCATCCGCCCCAGGTAGTTGAACAGGACCTGCGACTCCGCGCGGGCGGCGAGCAGGGCGGCGGTGCGGGCGTTCGAGTACCGCAGCATGCCGAAGCCGATGCCGCCCTCGGGCGCATCCCGCAGCCGCTCCTTCACGTCCTTGAGCACGTCAAGCGGTCGCTCGCCCGCCCGCAGCCGGACCGGGCTGATGCTGGTGAACCAGCCGACGGTGCGGGACAGGTCCACGCCCGACGTCAGCTCCTCGCGGCCGTGCCGCTCCAGGTCGACCAGCAGGTCCGAGGCGGCGCGGCCCGTGTCGCGGTGCCAGCGGCTGACGGCGATCCGTAGCGCGCTGAGCAGCACGTCGGTCACGTCGGCGTTCGCCAGCGCCGGCACGGTCGTCAGCGCGGCGGCGGTGTCCTCGACGGACAACGAAATCCGGTGCTGGGAACCGGTTCCGATGGTCGCGTGCCCGCTGACCTCCGGCACCAGCGCCGCTCCCGGCGCCGTGACGGCGGTCCAGTGCGCCAGCTCGGCGAGACGCTCGGCGCCCTGCGCCTGCTCGGCGACGATCCGGCCGAACCCGCGCAGCGAGGTGCCGACGGGATCGAGCGCCGCATCCTGACCGGATGCCGACGCCACGTTCGCCATCGCGAGGTCCTCGAGCAGGATCCGCCAGGACACCCCGTCCACCACGAGGTGGTGGGCGACGATCAGCAGGCGTCCGGTGGTCTCCGGTCCTGCATCGAACCACACCGCCTGCAGCATCACGCCCGACTCGGGGTCGAGGCGCTCGGTCGCCGCCTCGGAGTGCTCGGTGACGATGTCGCGCAACGACTCCAGGTCGCGGGCGTCGACGGTGGTGAGGAGGGCGGCGGCGCTCACCGAACCAGGTTCGGTGGTCACCGTCGACCACACCCCTGGCGCGTGCCGCGTCAGGCGGGCACGCAGGCCGTCGTGGTGGTCGAGCAGGGCCTGCAGCGCCTTCCGGAGTGCGCGCTCGTCGGCGCCTGCCGGGGTGTGCAGCAGCACGGCCTGGTTGAAGCGGTCGGTGCCGCCTGACCATTCGGAGAGCCGGTGCACGACCGGCAGCGGGATGACCTCGCCGATGCCGTCGGCGACGGGTGCGTCGGGCGTGGCCGCCTGAGCGACCGGGTCAGCCTCACCGACCAACCGCGCGATCGCGGCCGGGGTGCGCTGCTCGAAGATCTGGCGGGGGGTGAGCGTGACACCGTCGCGGCGGGCCAGGTTCACCAGCCGGATCGCCAGGATGCTGTCGCCGCCGAGGGTGAAGAAGTCGTCTCCCGGGCCCACTCGGTCCAGGCCGAGCACCTCGGCGAACTGGGCGGCGATGCGCTCCTCGGTGCCCGTGCTCGAGGCGGGTGCCGACACCGCGGCGGAGAAGTCCGGCGCGGGCAGGGCCTTGCGGTCGAGCTTGCCGCTCGGGCTCAGCGGCAACGCATCCAGCTCCACGAAGGCGCTGGGCACCATGTACTCCGGCAGCGAGGCGGCCAAAGCCTGTGAGTACTTCTGGTCCCCCTTGCGGCCGGAAGGACTCACGGGCCCGGAGGGCACCACGTAGGCGACCAGGCGCTGCTGGCCGGGGCGGTCCTCGCGCACCAGGACGGCGGCCTGGACCACCGACGGATCGGCCAGCAGCGCGGCCTCGATCTCGCCGAGCTCGATCCGGAAGCCGCGCAGCTTCACCTGGTCGTCGGCGCGGCCGACATAGTCGAGTTCACCGTCCACAGACCGCACCAGGTCGCCGGTCCGGTACATCCGGGTGCCTGCGACGAACGGGTCGGCGACGAACCGGTCCGCGGTCAGCGCGGCGCGGCCCAGGTAGCCGCGGGCCAGCTGCGGCCCGGACAGGTACAGCTCTCCCTCGGCACCCGGCGGCACCGGGTTCAGGTACTGATCGAGCACGTACAGCCGGGTGTTCGCGACCGGCGCTCCGATCGGCACGCTGAGCGCCGCCGACGAAACCTCCTGCGCCCCGAAGAAGTAGCTCACCTCGACCGCGGCCTCGGTGGGCCCGTAGAGGTTGTCCAGCCGCACACCCGGCAGCACCTCGGCGAAGCGCCGGGCCGATGCGGCGGGCAGCGCCTCACCCGAGCAGCCGACGACCCGCAGCGCGGTGCAGGCGGCGGCGCCCGGCTCCGCCAGGAACAGGTCCAGCATGGACGGCACGAAATGCGCACGGCTGATGCCGCGTTCGGCGATCAGGCCGGCGAGGTACGCCGGATCCTTGTGCCCGCCGGGACGGGCCAGCACGACGGTGGCCCCGGCGATCAACGGCCCGAAGAACTCCGGCACCGAGACGTCGAAGCTCGACGGCGTCTTCTGCAGCACCCGCTCCCCCACCGCCAGCGGGTGCTCGGACTGCATCCAGAGCAACCGGTTGACGATGGCCTCGTGCGGCACCAGCACGCCCTTGGGCCTGCCGGTCGAACCCGAGGTGTAGATGACATAGGCGGGATTGCCTGCCGCGGCCCTGGCGACCGTCGGCAGCACACCCGAATCCCCCAGCGGCTCGGACAGATCCACCGTGAGCACCGGCAGCCCGGCGTCGAACGGCCCGCCGTCGCTGAGCACGCACACGGGCTCGGCGTCGGCCAGCATGTACGACAACCGGTCGGCCGGGTAGTCGAGGTCGAGCGGCAGGTACGCGCCGCCCGCCTTGCCGATCGCCAGCAGCGCGACCATCAGTTCGAGTGAACGCCCGAGCGCGACCGCGACGAGCGACTCCGGTCCAACCCCGCGGTCGACGAGGTCTCGCGCCAGCCGGTTCGCCCGCGCGTGCAGCTCGGCGTAGGTGAGCGCCTCGCCCTCGAACTCGACGGCGACCGCCTCCGGGGTCCGGGCGGCCTGCTCGTCGAGCAGGTCGGTGAGGGTGCGGTCCTCGGCGGATCCGAGGGACGCGGCCCAGCTCGCCTCCAGCTCGTCCCGCTCGGCCGCGGTCACCAGCGCCAGCGCGGAGATCGGCTGGTCGCCGTCGCGCACCAGCTCGCCGAGGAAGGACACCATGCCGTCGGCCAACCGGTTGGCCGTGGCCGAGTCGACCACCGCGGCCTGGTACTTGACCTCGAGCCGCAGCTCGTCACCGGGCGCGACGATCAGCGTCACCGGGTACGGCGGGTTCTCCTCGAAGGTGATGCCGGTGATCTCCAGCCGGCCGGTGGGGTCGGCGACGGCGCCCTCGCCGATCGGGTAGTTCTCGAACACCACCAGGGTGTCGAAGAGCTCCTGCAGCCCGGTCAGCCTGCGCAGCTCGCTCAGGCCGATGTACTGGTGCTCGAGCAGCCTCGACTGCTCGTCCTGCCAACGCGTCAGCGCCTCCGCGACCGATTCCTCGGCGCGGTACCGCAATCGAGCGGGCACCGTGTTGATGAACAACCCGACCATCGTCTCGATGCCGCGCAGGTCGCCACCGCGCCCGGACACCGTCGAGCCGAACAGCACGTCGCGGCGCTTGGTGAGCCGGCCCAGCAGCAGGCCCCAGGCGCCGTGCACCAGCGTGCTCAGCGTCAATCCGCGAGCGCGACCGAACGCGATGAGGTCCGCGGTCTGCGCCGCCGACAGGTTGACCTTGACCTCGCGGACGCCGACCTCGGTGCCGCGCTCGGCCTTGCTGAGCCCGGTCGGCTCATCGACGCCGTCGAGCGCGGCGCGCCACACCTCGATCGATGCCTCCCGATCACGGGAGCCCAACCAGCCCAGGTAGTTCCGGTACGGCTCCGGGGCGGGCAGCGCCGCGGGCGCCGAGCCCGCGGGCGCGTACAGCGCCATCAGCTCGCGCAGCATCACCGGCACCGACCAGCCATCGGCGACGATGTGGTGGATCGACTGCAGCAGCAGGTGCTCGTCCGGTCCGACCTGTACCAGGACATACCGCAGCAGCGGCGCCTGCTCGAGGTCGAACCCGCGCACCCGCTCGTCGGCGAGGATCTGCCGGACCCGGGACGAGACCTCGTCGGCACCCAGCCCACGCAGGTCCACCGCAGCCATCGGGACGCTGGCGTCGCCGGAGACCACCTGCACCACCCGGCCGTCGGACACCGCCCGCAGCCCGGTGCGCAGCGCCGCATGCCGGTCCACGACCGTCTGCAGCGCGGTGTGCAGCGCCTGCGGGTCAACGGAACCGGTCAGCTCGATGCTCTGCTGCACCACATAGGGATCGGAGTGCTCTGTCTCGAACGCGCTGTGGAAGTAGATGCCCTCCTGCAGCGGGGTCATCGGCAGCACGTCGACCAGGTCGGCGGCCGCGGCCTCGAGCTGGTCCACGTCCGCCTGGCCCAGCCGCGCGTGCGGAAAGTCCGAGGGGGTGTGGCCGCCGAACGGGGCGCTCGCCGCGAGCGCACGCAGCACCGCGGTCCAGGCCTCGGACAGGGCGGCGATCCGCGCCGCGGGGAACAACCCGGGCGCCCAGGTGATGGTGGTGCGCAGGGTCGGCCCGTCGGGTCCGTCCTCCGCGATCGCGTTGAACTCGACGGCGTGCCCCATCGGCGCATCGGGGTCGTTGGCGCCGTCCATCGCGATCGGCAGCCAGTCCGCGCCCTCGGAGGCGGAAACCCTGCCCAGGTAGTTGAACAGCACCTGCGGGGTGACGCCGCCGGCCAGGTCGGCACCCGACGGGCTCAGGTATCGCAGCGCGCCGTAGCCGATGCCATTGCCGGGCACCGCCCGCAGCTGCTCCTTGACCGTCTTCACCGCCGCGCCGAGCGCAGCCGGGTCGAGGCCGTCCGCGAGCGCACCCGCGTCGATCCGGACCGGGTACAGGCTGGTGAACCAGCCGACCGTGCGTCCCAGGTCGACCGGCCTGCCCGCGGCGTCCTCCTCGCGGCCGTGGCCCTCGAGGTCGATGACCACCTGGGTGCCGGAACTGTCCTGGCCGCGCCAGTCCGCCAGCACGGCGGCGAGTCCGGTGAGCAGCACGTCGCCGACCTGACCGCCGAACGCGGCGGGCACGGCGGTCAGCAGCGGCCCGGTGAACTCGGGCGCCAGGCTCACCGTGATCGACTCGGCTGCGCCGCAGCGGTCGAGCGCCGGGTCGAGAGCGCGGGAGCCGAGCGCGGGGTCCGGCGTCCGCGACACCGAGAGCCAGTGGTCGAGTTCGCCGTCGAACGCACCGGATTCGGCCCGCTCGGACAGCAGCTCGGACCACCGGCGCAGCGAGGTGCCCACCGGGGCCAGCTCGACGGGAATGCCTGCCGTCGCCGCCGATCCCGCCCTGGCCAGGTCCTCGAGCAGGATCCGCCAGGACACGCCGTCCACCACCAGGTGGTGCACCACCAGCAGCAGCCGGCCCGGGCGGTCCGCCCCGCCGTCGAACCAGACCGCCGCGACCATCGCGCCCGCATCGGGGTCGAGTCGCGCTGCGGCGTCGATTGTTTCGCGTGAAACCACGGCATCCAGCTCGGCCGCCGACAGATGCTCCGCGTCGAGCAGGAGCAGGTCCGTCGCGGCCGCGGTCTCGGGCACCGACAGCGCCCAGCGCTCACCGCGGACCAGCGCGGCGCGCAGCGCATCGTGGCGCTCGATCACCGCGGCCAGCGCCGCGCGCGCCGCGTCCGCGTTGAACCCGATCGGCGTCTGGACGAGCACCGACTGGTGGAACCGGGCGATGGCCTCGCCGGATTCGCTGGTGTGCGCGATGATCGGCGTCGCGGGGACCTCGCCGAGCGGCACGTCGAGCCGGTCCACCAATGCCTCCGCGCGGCCCTCGATCTCGCGGGCGAGCGCCTCCGCGGTGCGCAACTGGAAGACCTCGCGGGCACTGAAGTTCAGGCCGGCGCCGCGCGCGTGGTTCACCAACTGGATGGCGACGATGCTGTCACCGCCGAGCGCGAAGAAGTCGTCGGTGACGCCGACGCTGTCGACGCCGAGCACCCCGGCGATGATGGCGCACAGCTGCTGCTCGCGCTCGGTGCGCGGAGCAAGACCGGGCAGCGCGGCGCGCAGGTCCGGCTCCGGCAGTGCCCGCCGGTCCAGCTTGCCGTTCGCGGTCAACGGGAACTTCTCGAGGATCAGCACGGCGGTCGGCACCATGTACTCGGGCAGCTTGGCCGCCGCCCAGGCCCGCACCTCGTCGGAGGTCAGCCCCGGGTGTGCCGCGTGCGAGACCACATAGCCCGCAAGGTACTTGGATCCGTTGTTCTCCCGTACCAGCACCGCGCAGTCACGGACGCCAGGGTGCGACGCGAGGGCGGCCTCGACGTCCTCGAGCTCGAGGCGCATGCCGCGGATCTTGACCTGGTTGTCTGCGCGACCGATGAAGTCGAGGCTGCCGTCCTCCGCCCACCGCGCGAGGTCGCCGGTGCGGTAGAGCCGGGACCCGTCCTCGGCGAAGGGGTTGGCGATGAATCGGGAGGCCGTCAGGGCGGCGGCGCCGACGTAGCCGCGGCCGAGCAGGTATCCGCCGGCATACAGTTCGCCGCCGACTCCGGGCGGCACCGGCCGCAGCTGCGAATCCAGCACGTACAGCTGGGTGTTGGGGTTCGGCCTGCCGATCGAGGACGCGATCCGCTCGGCCCGGTCACGGTAGATCACATGGGAGACACCGATGGTCGCCTCGGCGGGGCCGTAGCCGTGATAGAGGGTGGTGCTGAGCCGGCGCCGGAAGCGGTCGAACAGTTCCGGGGTGAGCACCTCGCCGCCGCACCAGACGTGCCGGAGGCCGTCGAGCGAGCGGCCGCCCTCGGCCAGGTCCAGCAGCACGCTGAGCATCGACGAGACCAGGTACACGAAGGTGACCCGCTCGCGTTCGATGAGATCGAGCAGGTAGTGCGGGTCGCGCTCGCCGCCCGCCTCGGCGACTACCAGCCGGCCACCGGAGACCAGCGGCAGCAGGATCTCGTTGACCGAGATGTCAAAGGAGAGCGGCGCCTTGAACAGCGAGGCGTCATCGACACCGAACCCGAGCACCTCCTCGACCTGCCACAGCAACCGGGCGCAGATCGCCTCGTGGCGGATCATCGCACCCTTGGGCCTGCCGGTGGAACCGGAGGTGAAGATGACGTAGGCCAGCGACCGGCCCTCGATCGCGGCGTCGATGGGATCCGCGGACTGCCCCGCGTGCGCCCAGTCGGCCAGGTCCACCGCCACCGTGGCGTCCGGGGAAGCCTGCACCCCGCCCGGTCCGGTGAGCACCAGCCGTGCGCCCGCGTCGGCGAGCACCTGATCACGGCGGTCCTGCGGCCAAGCCGGGTCGAGGGGCACGAAGGCGCCGCCCGCGGCCATCACCGCGAGCAGTCCGACGACCATCTCGGCCGAGCGCGGAACACCGACCGCGACAACTTCTTCCGGCGCCAGCCCACGCTCGGTCAGGTGTCGGGCGAGCTGGTTCACCCGCGCGCCGAGGTCCCGGTAGGTGAGTCGGACGTCGCCCGCGATCAGCGCCTCCCGGTCCGGGGTCGCCGCGACCTGAGCGGCGAACAGTTCGGGCACGGTGTGGCTGGGCTGCGGCCGGTCGGTGTCGTTGAAGTCCACCAGCACCTGGCGCCGCTGCGCGTCCGACAGCACGTCGAACCGCGAGACCGGGGCCTCGGGCGCGGCGGCGAGCTGGCGGAGGAACTCGGTGAACTGCACGCGGTGCCGCTCGAGTTCGTCCTCAAGGCCCGCACCGACGCGTAGGTCGATCCTGATCGACTGGCCCTCCTGACCACCCTGGACGGTGAAGTCCAGCTCGCCGATCGCGCCGGTGACCATGTTCTGCGCGAACGCGGGGCTGCCGCCGAATGTCATGGGATGCTCGAACATCACGATGTTGACGCCCGGGCCGAACACCCGCCGGGACGGGTCGAGCGCACGCATCTCCCTGGCGAGATCCTCACCGCGGTAGCGGCCGTGCCGGAGCAGCCCGACCAGCCCCTTGTCGATGTGGGCCGTCAGTGCGGCGAGCGTGCTGTCGCCGTCCACCTGCAGTCGCATCGGCAGGATGGTCGAGGCCATCGACGGCAGGTTCCGCAGCGCCCGACCGGTGCGGCCGGTCAGCGGCACCGACAGCATCAGGTCGGTCTGGCCGCTGACCCGGTGCAGATAGGCGGCGATCATCGCGAACGGGATCCGGTTGCGCCGGATGTCCTGGGCGTCGGCGAACCGGAACAGCCCGGCAACGGTCTCGGGGTCGAGTTCGACGGTCGCCTTGATCGGCGGCGCGGTGGGGTCCGGCGAAGGCGGCAGCAGCACCGGGGGTTCGGGGGCGTCGGCCAGCCATTCCAGCCAGTGGGCACGATCCACCTCGTACCGTCCGGACTCGCGGTACTCGATGTCCGAGTCGATCGCGGTCTGCAGCGACCAGTCCTGCTCGTCGAACAGCAGCTCCGGGTGTTCCTGCCTGCCGACGACCTCCGCGACCAGCAGCACGATGCCATAGCCGTCGATGATGCTGTGGTGGTAGCGCTGGTGCCACCAGGTGAGTTCGTCGTCGATCCGCAGGACCGCCTGAGTGAACAGCGGCTCATGGCTCTCCAGCTCGGCGACGGTCTGCATGTCGTTCTCGACCCAGGCACGGGCGGCGGCCGCGGGGTCCGGCCGGTCGCGCAGGTCGACGATCCGCAGGGTCCAGCCCTCGGGGTCGAGTCGCTGCTGCCGGAGCACCTCGTCCGGCCCGACCGCGAACCGCACGTGCAGCGCCTCGGCGCGCCGGATGGTCAGGTACACGGACTCGACCGCGCGGGCGATGTCGAGCGGCCCGTTCACCTCGACGGCGAGGGCGATGTTGTAGGCCGGGCTGGCGGGTGTGAGCTGCTGCGCGACCCACACCTCGGACTGGGCAGCGGTGACGGGAAGCCACTGGCCGGTGGCGTGCGGGAGTGCCGTCGAGTCCGAGGGAGAAGACATACAGGTCCGATCTTCGTCGCGCGGCGCCAGTCGTCGCCGTGATTTCAGACCTTAGGATAGGCTACCTACCCTTAGGGTAGGCAAACTACCCGGCTCGGCGTCCAGATCCCCACGCTGATCACCGAACCGGAGCAAGACGTCGACCTGTCCCCTTTCGTCGGCACCTACCACTCCGATCAGCTGCGCATCGACATCAGCATCGTCGACGGTCAGCTGGAGGAGCGGGTGACCTACGAACCGGCGGACGAATCACAGGAGCGGATCTCCACCGAGCTCGCCGGCGGCATGACCTCCGCCCCGCCGCAGCGCTGCGCGCCGATCCGTCCCGGCCTGTTCGCACCAGCCGGATATCCACTCGAGGCGTTCGACGGATACCTGCGACTGCTGCGCATCTCCTCCCACGACGTCCGCGACGGCCAGGCGCGCTTCCGCAACGCCGGCGGCCGCCTGACCCGACGAACTCGCGTCGCAGCAAAGAGATTTCCCGGCACCTGTCACACTCCCGCCGCCGCGTCCGTCAGTGATGTGTAGACGCCAACCGAGAGAGAGCAGCAACCATGACGAACACCACCTCCATCTCGCGGATGCCCAACCCCGGCGAGTTCGTGCCGGAGCTGAAGGACATCAGCGCTGCCCTGTTCCGTGCCACGGGCAACCAGTCGGTCCCCCGCGCCACGATGAGCCTGGTCCACCTGCGCGCCGGGCAGATCGTCGGCAACACCTACCTGACCATCCTGAACACCGGTTTCCTCCGCAAGGCCGGCGAGTCCGAGGAGCGCATCACTGCCGTGTCGTCCTGGCAGGACGCCCCGTACTTCACCGAGGCCGAGCGAGCAGCGCTGGCCCTGGTGGAGGCGGTCCTCCAGCCCGCCCAGCAGGGCAAGGAGCGTGTCAGCGACGAGCTGTACGCGGAGGCGGCAAGGCACTACGACGAGAAGGCGCTGGCCACCCTCACCATCGCGATCGGCCAGATCAACTTCTTCATCGCCCTGGCCCTGATCGGCAAGCCCCAGCCGGTCTCCTCGCTGGCGGACGAGCAGTGGGACTGACCTGATCCCTCCGTCACGAGGGCGCTCAGGGCCGGGGCGCGCCGTCCGCTGTCATGGCGGCGGCGGCTCGGATGCGCTCACCGCGGTCATCGCCGAGATCGATCGCAACCTCCGAGACCGCATCGCGCAGCTGCGGCGAACCCGTGATCAACTCGCCCAGTTGCGCGGCGGCGACCGGCTTTTCGTCTCTCCGGACGTCGCCGACTATCTCGGCGATCTGCGTGAACTCGGTGTCAGCGAGCGCCAGTTGTGCCTGGAACGCGACGGCTGGATCCTCATGCAGACAGCCTCACCCGAGGACGCCGCTGTGCGGCTCGCCGAAAAGCGCGAGCTCATCACCGATCCCGATTTCCGCGTCGTCTACCTCGAACACGACGCCGCGTACGACAGGTCGCCGAACGATCCCCGTCTCCCCGCCCTCGCGCACCGCACCGCACCCGGAACTGGTTCGCCAACCACGACAGCCGATCCGAGACCCGCCCCGTCCACAACCCGACCATCGCGCGGTTGGCGGCACTGTCCCAGCCCGGAGCCACTTCCCCGGCGTGGGACCGCATCGCCCAATTCGTGAAAGCTAACCGGTGAGGAAGTCCAGGATCGCGGAGTTCACCGCGTCGGGGCGCTCGAGGTAGCCGTAGTGGCCGCAGTCGGGCAGCTCCACGTAGTTCGCCCCAGGGATGGCCTTGGCCACCTCGGCGGCCAGGTGCGGCGGCACCAACCGGTCGTCGGCGAACCCGATCGCCAGGCAGGGCCGGGTGATCCGGCGGTAGGCCGCGAGGCGGTCGCCGAAGTCGTCCAGGTTCTGCTGGGCGCGAACACCGCGGCTGGTCTCGGCCTTGGAGAAGGCGAAGATGTCCAGCCAGTCCTGGGCCGCCATCTGATCCACCAGCGAGGCGGGCGAGAGGTTGAGCACCGCGGTGATCGCCGCCCGGTAGCTCGCAGGCAGCGTGATGCCCTGTGCGTCGAGTTCCCGCTCCCCCTCGGACAGCGCCTTCTGCAGCGCGACCCGGCGGCCGTGCGCGGCGAGGAAGACGGCCTTGCGCACCAGCTCGGGGCGCGAGAGCGCGAGCTCCTGCGCGACGCGGGCGCCGAGCGAGGTACCGATCACGTGGGCCGGGCCGCCGAGGTGCTCGATCAGCGCCGCGGTGTCGGCGACCATGTCCTCGATTGCGATGCCGTCCGTGCACTCGTCGGTCGGGGCGATGCCGCGGTTGTCGAAGGTGCACACCCGATATCCGGCTGCCAGCAGCGCGGGAACCTGGTGGAGATCCCAGACCCGACCGGGGCTGCCGGTCCCCATGATCAGGACGACCAGGTCTCCTGAGCCTTTGACCTGGTAATTCAGCTGAATCCCATTGATCGTGGCGAGGGGCATCGACGAGCCTTTCTGGCGAGAACCGGGGACACGGCCCGGCGCCGGCGCTATGGATAGCCTAAGCTAGCCCCGCGTCGATCACTCGACGGCAATTGTCGCGCTCGTCCAGGAGGAACCCGTTGAGAGTCGCCACGCTCGGATACCAGACCTGGGGTCACCGTACCCTGCAGGCGCTGCTGGATTCCAAACATGAGGTGGTGCTTGCGATCACCCACCCCAAGAGCGACCACGCGTACGAGCGGATGTGGGCCGATTCGGTCGCCGACCTCGCCGCTGAGCACGGGGTGCCGGTCCACATCGCGAACAAGCCCGACGAGGATTTCAAGGCCGCGCTGAAGCAAGCCGACCCCGACATCATCGTGGCGAACAACTGGCGCACCTGGCTGCCGCAGGACGTCTTCGACGCCCCCCGCTACGGCACCCTCAACATCCACGACTCGCTGCTGCCGAAGTACACCGGATTCTCCCCGCTGATCTGGGCCCTGATCAACGGCGAGCCCGAGGTGGGCCTCACCGCGCACCTGATGGACGAGGAACTCGACGCGGGCGACATCATCCTGCAGCGCAGCACCCCGGTCGGACCCAAGGACACGGTCACCGACCTGTTCCACCGGACCGTCGACATGATCGGCCCGATCACCGTCGACGCCCTCGACCTGATCGAGTCCGGCCGCACGGACTGGACCCCGCAGGACCGGTCGCAGGCCACCTTCTTCCACAAGCGTGCCGCGGAGGACAGCCTGATCGACTGGACCTGGCCCGCCGAGGTCATCGAGCGACTCGTCCGCGCGCAGTCCGACCCGTACCCGAACGCCTTCACCCACTTCAAGGGCCAGCGCATCCGCGTCATCGAGTCCTCGGTGTCCAAGGGCTGCTACGGCGGGACCCCCGGCCGGGTCTTCATCCACGAGGGCGACGGCATGGTCATCGTCGCCGGGCCCGACGCGTGGAGCGGCCACAACCGGGGCCTGTCGATCGAGCGTGTGCGCCTCGACGACGGCACCGAGATGACCGGCAAGGAGTTCTTCCCGCACGGCGGCGGCTACCTGAGCTGACGACCCCGCTCGGTGACCCCCGTCACCGAGCGGCGTCGAGTGTGGGCAACCACACCAATTTTGCAGACCTCTGCAACCTTGCAGAGGTCTGCAAAGTCCGTACCGTCGATGGGGTGATCCAAGAACTGCCCCTGCGCGACCGTAAGAAGGCCGCCACCCGACGGGCACTGAGCGACGCCGCGGTCAGGCTCGCCAGGACACTCGGCATCGACTGCGTGACGGCGGACGCCATCGCGTCCGACGCGGGCGTCTCCACGCGCACCTTCCACAACTACTTCCCGTCCAAGGAAGAGGCCATCCTCTTCCGCTTCGAGACCGAAGTGACCCAGTGGGTGCAGCAGCTCCGCGAGCGCCCGGCCGAGGAACCCATCTGGGACTCGCTCGAGACGGTGGTCGTCGGCATCGTGATGGATCCCGAGCGCGACCTCACCGACACCTTCGCCGTGATGGCCCTCGTCGAGGACAGCCCCGCGCTGCTGGCCCGCCAGCTCGAGCTACAGGGGCGCGTCAACCGCATCTTCGGTGAGGCGATCGCCGAACGCACCGGCACCGACGTCGAACGGGATCTGTACCCGAACCTGCTGCAGATGGCCGCAGGGGCCGCATGTAAGGCGGCGATCGACCTCTGGATGCAGGGCACCTCCGACTACGCGAACCCCGGCGAACTCGTCACCGAGGCGTTCCGCCAACTCCGCGCGGGCATCCCGCAGCCGCCCCTCCCCACGCAGCACTGACCGACCCGTACCACCACGAACGAAGGGTCCTCCATGGCCACCTATCTCTATCGGATCGGCAAGTTCGCCTATCGGCGAAAGGGCACGGTCCTGTCCATCTGGCTCACCCTTCTCGTCCTGATGGGCGTCGGCGCCGCGACCCTCTCCGGGCCGACCAACGACTCGTTCTCGATCCCAGGGACGCCCGCGCAGCAGGCGCAGGACCTGATGGCCGAGCGCTTCCCCGAGGCCGCAGGCAGCGACCCCTTCAACTCGCTCAGCGCACGCTTCGTCTTCGCCGCGCCCGACGGCCAGACGCTGACCGACCCGGCGAACGAGGCCGCGATGGACGCGGTGCTCGACCGGGTACGCGGCATCGAGCAGGTCGATCCCGCCGCGAAGGCCGACCCCGCCACCCCGCCAGCCGCCGGGGAACGCAGCAAGGCCCTGGTCAACCCCGTCGTCGCCCATGACGGCCTGATCGAGATGGTCACCGGGCAGGCACAGGAGTCCGGCAAGCAACTCGACCGCGCGCTCGCCGACGCGCAGGCGCTGTCCTCGCTCAGCGCGGACGCGACCGTCGGCTATGTCGACGTGCCGTTCACCGGCGAGGTCACCGACGTCACCGACGAACTGATCGCGGAGATCGACGCCGCCGCCCAGGTCGGCCGCGACGCCGGGCTGAACGTTCAGCTCAGCGGCAGCGCCGCGCAGGTCCAGGAGGCTCCCGGGGGGACCACCGAGCTGATCGGCATGGCCGTGGCCGCGATCGTCCTGATGATCACCTTCGGTTCGCTCGTCGCCGCCGGCCTGCCGCTGATCTCCGCGATCATCGGCGTCGGCATCGGCAGCCTCGGCATCACCATCGCGACCGGATTCACCGAGCTCGGATCGATGACGCCGACCCTGGCGATCATGATCGGTCTGGCCGTCGCGATCGACTACTCGCTGTTCATCGTCTCGCGCTTCCGGCACGAACTGACCGTCACCGACAACCGCGAGGAAGCGGCCGGACGCGCCGTGGGCACCGCCGGATCGGCCGTGGTCTTCGCGGGGCTGACCGTGATCATCGCGCTCGTCGCGCTGCGGGTGGTCGGCATCAAGTTCCTCACCGACATGGGCATGGCCGCCGGCTTCTCCGTGTTCATCGCGGTGCTGATCGCGCTGACCTTCCTGCCCGCGATGCTCGGGCTGTTCGGCAGCAAGGTGTTCGCGGGCCGGATCCCGTTCGTCAAGGCCAAGGATCCCGAGTCCGGCTCGATGCAGCCGGGGTCGGCCATGCGCTACGCCCGCTGGGTCGCGCGTGTCCCGTTGATCCCCCTCATCGGCGGCGTGCTGCTGCTCGCCGTGCTCGCGGTGCCCGCGGCCGGCCTCAAGCTGGCGCTGCCCAGCCAGGCCACCGGCGACCCCGCGACCAGCGCCCGTCAGGCCTACGACCTGATCGACGAGGGCTTCGGACCCGGCCGCAACGGCCCGCTGCTGGTGGTCGTCGATGCCCGCGACGCCAGCGTCCCGGCGATGCAGGCATTCGGCGATGTCGCTGCGACGATCTCCGAGCAGACCGATGTCGCCAACGCGCAGGTGATCGGCGTGAACCAGGCGGGCGATACCGCGCAGATCCTGGTCACCCCTGCCAGTGGCCCGACCGACCCGAAGACCGTCGACCTGATGCAGTCCATCCGCGACAGCGAGACCGGGATGCACGAGCAGATCGGCGTCAACTACGGCGTCACCGGTCAGACCGCGCTCGAGACCGACATCTCGGACCGACTGCAGGACGCCCTGATCCCCTACCTGCTCGTGGTGGTCGGGCTGGCATTCATCCTGCTGACGCTGGTGTTCCGGTCGCTGCTCGTGCCGCTGACCGCCACTCTGGGCTTCCTGCTCAGTGTCGCGGCCACCTTCGGCGCCACGGTCGCGATCTTCCAGAACGGCTGGGGCGGGCTGGTCGGGAACCCGCAGCCGCTGGTCAGCTTCATGCCGATCTTCCTGATCGGTGTGGTCTTCGGACTGGCGATGGACTACCAGGTCTTCCTGGTGACCCGGATGCGTGAGGAATACGTGCACGGCGCCTCCGCCAAGGACGCGATGACGATCGGGTTCACCCACGGGTCGCGGGTGGTCACCGCCGCCGCGCTGATCATGATGTCGGTGTTCGCGGCCTTCATCGCGGAGCCGAACTCGTTCATCAAGTCGATCGGCTTCGCCCTTGCGGCTGCGGTCTTTTTCGACGCCTTCGTGGTGCGCATGGTGATCATCCCCGCGGTGATGGCCCTGCTCGGCGACAAGGCGTGGTGGCTCCCGGCGTGGCTGGACCGGATCCTGCCGAACGTCGACATCGAGGGCGAGAAGCTGCAGCGCGAGCTGCCGGCTCACGCGCTCGAGGGCGAGGAGACGGTGGCCGCCCGCTAGCGGCGGCGACATCCGGATCGAATCGAGGAGGCCGGCGGCGCGATGCACTGCCGGCCTCCGTCGTTGCTGCGACAATCGGCACACGGATATCCGCGGACGAGGGGTTGCCACTGTGACATCGCTGAGGCGAGGTTCGACCGACCGTCCGACGCACATCGTGCGCACGCCCCGATTCTGGTTGGCGCCTCTCGTCGTGGTGTCCCTGCTGATGTCCCTACTGGCGGCGCTGTATCTGGGCGGGATCCTCGACGCGAAGGGCAACCTGCACGACTTCCCCGTCGCGATCGTCAACCAGGACGAGGGCGACACGGTGTCCACCCCCGAGGGCGACAAGCCGGAGAACTTCGGCAACCAGATCACCGAGGGATTGGTGGCGAAAGTCCCGGCGGACAAGGTCGACCTGCAGCAGATCGGTATCGCGCAGGCCCAGTCCCGGCTGGATACCGGCGAGATCTACGGCGCGATCGTCATCCCGAGCGATTTCACCAAGCGACTGCTGATCCTGGCCAAGGCGGGCGTCATCCCCGGAGACGTCGAGAAACCGATCATCACCGTCTACACCAATCCCCGCGCCGGGACGTTCGGCGTCGGGCTGGTCACGGGCATCGCCTGGCCCGCCCTCGACGCGGTCAACGACACGGTCGGCGCGCAGCTGACCGAGCAGGTCAACGCCCAGCTCGCGGCGATCGCAGACGCCCCAGCGCTCTCGGGCGCCGCGCGGCTGAGTCTGGCCGAACCGATCAAGGTGCTCACCACCGCACACAATCCGCTGCCGGACGGGACCGGCAACGGCCTGTCCGCGTTCTACTACGCGCTCCTGCTGGTGCTCGCCGGGTTCACCGGGGGCATGATCGTGAACTCCCTGGCCGACGGGATGCTGGGTTTCGCGCCCACCGAGTTCGGCCCCCGGTATGTGCACAACCCGGCGGTCGAGATCTCACGGTTCCGGACGCTGCTGTCGAAGTGGGCCGTGATGGCGGTGCTCGCCCCGCTCGTCTCGGGGCTGTACGTGGCCGTCGGCCGTGCCCTCGGCATGCCGATCCCGAACCAGCTCGCGTTGTGGATGTACGGCACCTTCGCCATCGCCGCGGTCGGCATCACCGCGCTGTCGGTGCTCGCGGTGTTCGGCACCGTCGGACTGTTGGTCAACCTCATCCTGTTCGTCGTCCTCGGATTGCCGTCCTCGGGCGGCACCATCCCGATCGAGGCGACCCCACCGATCTACGGCTGGCTGGCGAACTTCGAACCCATGCACCAGGTGTTCCTCGGCGCCCGCGCCCTGCTCTACTTCACCAGCGGCGGCGCGGGCGACCTCACGCACGCCGTGATGATGACGTTGATCGGCCTGCTGGTCGGGCTGACGCTCGGCGCGACGGTGACCCTGCTCTACGACCGGAAGGGCTTCCACCGCGGCGCGGCCCGCCCCGCGCACGATCAGCCGTTGTGACGCTGGCGGTGGCGGGCGACCCGAACGTCCCGGCGCGGGGATTGATGTAGACACGGACCGGCCGTACCGTGCGGAATATTTGTGACGTGCTGCGGTCCAGTTGCGTTCGATCGGCACTTTTGGGCCCGTGCTTTCGCTGTGGGTGGCCATTGTCACCCGTTGCGCTGTTTTCGGTTGTTGACCGGCGGGTTTCTGATTCTGTCGGATTCTGGATTCAACGATTTCGGTATGGCGCGAGACGTGAACGTTACGCATTCGTCCTACGTTGGGGGCAACCGACAAGAGCATTCGAAAGGGTCGACATGTTGCATACCGATATCCCCACTCGCTCCGAGATCGAGGCGCTGGTGAATGCTTCCGCGCCGTGGTCCGTGTCGATCTATACGCCGACCGAGGCCGATACTGCGACGCCGGAGCAGAATCGGATCGCGTTTTCCAACCAGACGCGAGATGCGTTGGGGCGTATCGATGATCGGGATGCGCGGGTCGCGCTGGAGGAGGGGCTCGAGGATCTGATCGAGGATGAGGAGTTCTGGCGGTTTCAGGCGCGCACGCTGGTTGTACACGCGACGCCGGAGCGGATGCGCACCTTCCGGATTCCCAATCGGCTCGAGGCAGGCGTCACCGTCGGGGATCGGTTCTTCGTGAAGCCGCTGCTGCGGGCGGTCACCTTCCCACAGTCCGCATTCGTACTTGCCCTTGCCGAGGGGTCGGCGCGACTGGTGGAAATCACCCCGGATCGCCCGGCCGAGGATGTACTGGTTCACGGAATGCCATCCAGTGCAGCTGATTACGCGAACAAGGCATCGTTGAGTGGTCGCGCGCCCAAGGGCCGAATCCAAGGCACCGAGGGTCGCAAGGTCCGCGTGCGTCAGTATGCGCGCGCGGTGGATCAGGAGCTGCGCGACATTTTGTCGGGGCGCGACCTGCCGCTCATCCTTGCCTCCGCCGAACCGATCGGGGCCCTGTTCCGCTCGGTCAACAGCTACGACGGCCTGCTTGCGGAGACCATCGAAGGCAATCCGGAACACCTTTCGGACGAGCAACTCGCCACCCGGGCGCGCGAGATCCTCGACCGGCACTACGAAAGCGAATTGGCTGATCTGCGAGTCCTTTTCGAGGATCGGCGCGCCGAAGGCCGGGGCACCACCGACCTCGCCGACATTGCCCGGGCCGCGACCTTCGGCATCATCGACACCCTGCTGGTCGATATCGACACGACCATCCATGGCGTCATTGCTGAGGATGACGGAACACTCACCCTGGCAACGAATTCCGATCTCGACGCACCGGGTGTCCTCGATGAGGTCGCGCGCCGAGTCCTCCTCTCGGGCGGACGGGTGTTCGCCGTGCGCACCGCCGATATCCCGGACTCGGCAGCGGCGGCGGCAATCCTGCGCTACGCGATGTAAGAGGTCCGGCTGCGGCTGCACCACGACGCAGCGAAATCAGAACATGTTCGCCGATTTCTTGGTGCCCGTCCATAATTCGGCGATCTGCGCGCAACCGATATCCGTGGTGGGACACACCGTCGAGCACTGGGAATCCATCCCAAGAATCATCGGGAACATGACGATTTCGCAAATGCACCAGTTATAGAAAGCCGCCCCTTGATTTCGCTGGTGTGCACGGCCAAGCGGCGACGAATGACGACTTCGCGCCCTTTCTGATCAATTCCTATCCCGCGGCCTGCTGGAATTTCCACACCAGCGCGTCCCCGACCTCGTGGAACTTCCGCTCCGGGCTTCCGCCGCGGGGTGGACCGCCCCGCGCACGATCAGCCGTTGTGACGCTGGTTGTAGCGGGCGACCCGAACGCGATTGCCGCACAGTGCGGGTGAGCACCAGCGTCGGCGTGGGTGCGCGGGGAGGAAGAGCTGGGTGCAGTGCGGGCCCTCGCACCCTCGCACCTTGACGACATCGGGGTCGGTCAGCAGCTCCACGGCGGCCTCGGCCAGCCCAGCGAGCAACCGGTCCCGTTCGTCGCCGTCTCGGCGCACGTCGGCGACGAGCCTCTCGCCGTCCCAGGTCGCAACCGTGTACCGCGGCGCCGCCCGGACGGCCCGATTCAGTGCCGCCACTGTTTCCGGAGAGGGCCGAGCGCCCTGCCGCGCCTGCTCGATTGCTCCGGCCACGTACTCACGCAGCTGCCGGACCGCGGCGCGGTCGGCATCGGTGGGCGCCGCCGACAGCGGGGTGAGCCGGTCGGCCTGTACCTCCAGCCAGGACTGAAAGCCCTCGCCTGTGTCCAGTGCATCGATATCGCCGCTCGGGGTGTGCGCGCGCGTGTTGAGCAGATCCAGCGCCAGCGGCTCGCCTGTCAAGAACCTCATGCAACTAATGCTACATGAAGCACTTGACACATTAATCCTGCGATGGCTATAACTAATGCAACATCAACCGAAAGAGGCATGTGGCATGACGATCCAGATCCCCCGCATCAGCCACGGATACGTCGACGTCGCCGGCGTCCGCGTCTTCTACCGGGAGACCGGGCCCGAGGACGGAATCCCGCTCCTGCTGCTGCACGGCGTCCCGACGGCCTCGCACCAGTTCAGCCGACTCATGGACGCGCTCGGCTCGCGCTACCGGCTGATCGCGCCCGACTACCCGGGGTTCGGCCACACCGAGACGCCCGACGACTTCGTCTATTCCTTCGACCGGTTGGCCGACGTGATGGAAGGCTTCGTCACCGCGAAGGGGCTGGACCGCTTCGTCATGTACCTCTTCGACTTCGGTGGCCCGATCGGCCTTCGGCTGGCGACCCGGCATCCGGAATGGATCGCCGGCTTGATCGTGCAGAACGCCAACGCCTATGAAGAAGGACTGTCGGGCCTGGCACTGGACACCATCGCCGCGCCCGCCGACGCGCTCGACGGCATGTTCACCCTGCCCGTGACCCGCAGCCAGTACGAGAGCGGCACCACCAGGCCCGAACTGATCGCCCCCGACGGATGGACCCTCGACCAGCATTTCCTCGACCTACCCGGGCGCAAGGACGCCCAGCGCGCCCTGGCCTTGGACTACAAGAACAACGTCGCCCTGTACCCGCAGTGGCAGGCATGGCTCCGGGAGCACCGGCCGCCCACGCTGATCATCTGGGGCCGCGGTGACGCCTTCTTCACCGAGCCGGGGGCCCGCGCGTACCTGCGCGACCTGCCGGACGCCGAGCTGCACGTCTTCGACACCGGCCACTTCGCGCTGGAGGAGAACCTCCCAGAGATCGCACCACTCATCGCCGAATTCCTCGAAAGGCAGACACGCATGAAGGTCGCGATCATCGGCGCCACCGGCAATCTCGGCAGCGCGGTGGCACGGGAGGCCGCCGCACGCGGACATCACGTCACCCCGCTGGGCAGCAACGATGTCGATGTCACCGACCTGGCCTCGATCACGGACGCCGTCGCGGGCCACGATGCCGTGATCGTGTCGGTGAAGGGACCCGAGCAGTTGGTGCCGCGCGGCGCGCGGGCACTCCTCGAGGCTCTCCCGGTGGCAGGCGTAAACCGCCTGGTCTTCCTCGGCGGTGGCGGCAGCCTCGAATCCGAGCCGGGCAAGCGCTTCGTCGACTCCCCCGACTTCCCCGCGCAGTACCTGGAGACCGCGCTCGACCAGACCGAGGCCCTGCGGATCTTCCGCGGCTCGGCCAGCCCGGTCGAGTGGTCCTACGCCAGCCCTCCCCCTGTCCACCTGGTCCCCGGCGACAAGACGGGGTCGTACCTGGCGGAGGCCCGCGACACCCCCCTCACCGACGAGGCGGGCGACAGCCGCATCACCACCGGCGATTACGCCGCGGCCATCGTCGACACCCTCGAGACCGGGTCCTTCATCCGCGAACGGTTCACCGCGGCCGCGGTGAGCTGACCAGCGACGACCGTGGGCGGTCTGGTCCTATCTACCGGACCAGGCCGCCCACAGCTGCGCGTACCGTCCGCCGGCCGCGACCAGCTCGTCGTGAGCGCCCTCCTCGACGACCTCGCCGTGCTCGAGCACCAGCACCCGATCCGCGGTGGACGCCTGTGTGAGCCGGTGGGCCACCACCAGCGTGGTGCGCCCCCTGGTCGCCGCCTCCGCCGCCACCTCGAGGTCCCGCGCACCCGCGCTGCCCGCCTCGGCGGTGGCCTCGTCGAGCACCGCCACCGCGGGATCGGCCAGCACCAGGCGGGCCAGGGCCAGCTGCTGCGCCTGGGCCGCGGTCAGGGTGTGTCCGCCCTCGCCGACCTCGGTGTCGAGTCCGTCATCGAGGGCGTCCGCCCAACCGAGCGCCCCGACGGTGTCCAGCGCCGCCCGCGCCTGCGCCACGGTCGCCTCCGGCCGGGCCAGGCGCAGGTCCTCGATCAGCGGGCCTGCGAAGACGTGCACCTCCTGGCTCACGATCACCACCTGCTCACGCAGACTGCCGCCGAGCTCCGCCAGCGGGACCCCGCCGATGGACACCTCGCCCGCGGTGGGCGTGACCGAGCCCGACGCGATCGCCGCCACGGTCGTCTTCCCGGCACCGGTCGAGCCGACCAGCGCCACCCGCGTCCCCGGCTCGATGCGGAGATCGATGCCGCGCACCACCTCCCGGGATCCGTCGTAGCTGTGCCGGACCCCGGTCAGACGCAGTTCCGCCGACGCGGGCACCGCCCCCGACGGGGACGCGTTCTCCGCCGGGATGTTCACCACACCGACCAGTCGCGCCAGGCTCGCGCCCGCCGACTGGATCTCGCCGAAGGTGTACATCAACATGCCGATCGGGTTGAACAGCCGGTGGAACAGCAGGGCGGCGGCCGTGGTCTCGCCGACGGTCACCAGGTCGCCCTTCACCAGAACGAAGCCGACCACCAGGATCACCGAGAGCCCGACGAACTCGGCCCGGTTGCCGCGGCCGGCGAACCGGGTGAAGAGGGTGAACACCCCGGTCGCGATGTCCCTGGCCTTTCCGGACGCCCGGTCGATCTCCGCCAGGTGCACGTCCTCGAGCCCGTACGCACGGACCGTGCGCGCGCCCTGCATGCTGCTGATCAGTGCCTGGGACCGCTCCCCCATCGCGACCCGCTCCGCGGCGAACATCGGGCCCGACCGCGGCAGGTACCAGCGCAGAGCGAGCGCGTACATCGGCAGCGCCACGGCGCCTGCCAGGCCGAGCCGCCAGTCGATGCCGAGCATCGCGATCATGCTCAGCGCCACCAGCAACACCGCCGAGACCAGGTTCGGCACCACATCGGAGACGGCCTTGCCGATCACCGAGATGTCGTCGCCGACGCGGGAGAGCAAGTCCCCCTTGCCCACCCGCTCGACCGTCGCGATCGGCAGGGTCAGTGCCCGCTCGACTGTCCGCTCCCGCAGCCGCGCGAGCATGCCCTCGCCGAGACGGCTGATCAGCACCGAACCCCAGCCGGCGAACAGCCCGCCGAGCAATGCGGCCACGGCGATGACCGCGACCACCCCGACGATGATCTCGGTCGGTGCCTTCGCCTGGACCCGGTCGACCAGGATCCCGAACACGTAGATCGGCACCAGGGACACGGCCGCACCGACCGTCCCGACGGCGAGCGTGAGCCCCGTCAGGCGACGGACGCGCGCGAACTCGGCTCGCAGCCAGGCCCAGCTCTCCCCCGCCGTCGCGATCGGGAGCAGGGGCCGGTGCTCTGCGGTGAGGCTCATCGCAGCACCACCTTTCGGTAGTTCTCGTCGGCCGTGGCGAGGTCGGTGTGGGTGCCCTCACGGACCACGCGGCCCTCGTCGAGCACCAGTACCCGGTCCGCGACCGCCAGCAGCGCGGGGCTGCTGGTGATCAGCACGGTGGTGTGCACCCGCTCGGGGGCCTCGTGTCCGTTCACGCCATGCCTGAGCCGCGAAATACCCTCCGCGATGGCCTGTTCGGTCACCGCGTCGACGGCGGTGGTCGGATCGTGCAGCACCAGCACGGGTGCCTGCGAGAGCAGCGCCCTTGCCAGCGCCACCCGCTGCCGCTGACCCCCGGACAGGCTCGCGCCGCGGTCGGTGACCGGCAGGTCCAGCCCGTCGGGGTGCGCATCGACGACGTCCACCGCCGCGGAGGCCGTCAACGCCCGGCGCACCTCGGTGTGATCGGCGTCCGGGCTGCCCGCCACCACGTTGGAGCCGACGGTCCCCGCGAACAGGTCCGAGTTGTGCGGCTCGACGAGGACTGCGCCGCGAGCCTGCGCCAGATCGATATCGGCCAGGTGCACCCCGCCGACGGTCACGGTGCCACCGTGGTCGTCGGGCGCGACGTGCCCGGACAGCAGGTGCGCCAGCGCCTCCGCGTCCTGTGGGCGATGCGCCAGCACCCCCACCAGCTCGCCGGGGTGCGCGTGCAGGTCGAGCCCGCGCAGCGACCGGTAGCTGACATCGGTCAGCTCCAGCGTCACCCGGGGCGGCAGCGCCTGCGACCCGGCCGGGACCATCGGGGCGGCATCGAGCACCAGCGCGAGCCGATCGGCGGATGCCCTGGCGGTGGCGAGGAAGCCGGGCATCCGGGCGAGGGTGCCGAGCGGCTCGATGATGAACTGGGACAGCCCGACCACGGTGATCAGCTCGCCGATCGTGATCCGGCCCTGCAGCGCGAACCAGCCGGCAACGCCCGCGACGCCGACTGCCAGCAGCGCGCTGACCGTCACCGAGGTGCCGACGAAGATCCCGGTGGCCTTGGCCGCGTGCAGCGTCGAACGCAGCGCCTCGCCGCTGGCACCGCGGTAGCGCGTCGCCGCGGCCCGCTCCGCGCCGAGCCCGCGCAGCGGACGCAGCCCGCTCACCAGGTCGGTGGCCGACCCCGACGCGCGGGCGGTCGCCGCCTGCGCCGCGGTGGCGCGGCGGGTGATCAGCGGCGCCGCGAGCTGCATCAGGCCGAGGATGAGCGGCGTCCCGATCAGGACGGCGAGGCCGAGCGGGACGTCGATCACGAGCAGGGTCACCGCGGAGGCCACCGCGGCGACGAGGGCCGCGACGATGCGCGGGATCACGTCGAGGATCCAGGCCTCGCGGTCCGCGTCGGAGGTGGAGACGGTGAGCAGTTCACCCGAGCGCAGGTCCGTCCGCACCCCCCTTGGGTGCAGGATCCGGCCCGCCACCTCCACCCGGAGCAGGTGCGCCTCGTTCTGCATCGCGAACACGATGAATCGGGCGCCCATCCGCCAGGCCGCCGTCAGCACGAGGAACAGCGCCGCCAGCCCCAGCACGGAGACGACGAGCGCACGGGTGTCACCGGTGGAGATCGCGCGGCCGACGATGATGCCGATGGCGACGGGCACCATCGTCTCGGCGATCTGGTGCACCGCGAGCAGCGCCGTACCGATCGTCAGGCGTCCCCGGTTCCTGGCGACGGTTCGCCGGAGAATCCCGGCACCGCCGCCGGGCCCACTGGCGGCACCGCCGCCGCGCGCAGATGTGCGCCCCATCAAGCCTCCCGATAATGTGCGGCGATCAGATGCCGCTGAAGTTAGTACACCCTAACTGACGTGGAAGTAGCGCCGGACCGCCCGGTTCTCATAGAGTCGCGGACACGTACGAACCTGCCGCAGCAGGCGTACTCCGCCCGAGAGGAACAAGCGACATGGCCGCGAAGACGACCACCGAGAACGACATCGCCGACGAGGAGCTCGAGCCGGTAGCGGACGAGACCGCCCGCCAGGCACAGCGAGTTGTCGCGGCATATGCGACAGATGCCGACGAATGCCGGATGTTGCTGTCTATGCTCGGCATCGGCCCCTCGGCCAAGATCGACTAGTCAGCCGGCGCCGGCCGCGGTCGCGGCGGCATCCGAACAAAGGAAGATTGTGGGCTCCGCCTCGGAATTTGTTGTCGTTGCCAACCGGTTGCCCGTCGATCTCGAGACCCTGCCCGACGGCAGCACCAGGTGGAAGCGCAGTCCGGGTGGCCTCGTCACGGCGCTCGAACCGATCCTGCGCGGCAAGAAGGGCGCCTGGGTCGGCTGGCCGGGCGTGCCCGACACCGATCTGGGCCCCATCGTCGAGGACGGCATCGAGCTGTACCCCGTGCGCCTGAGCGCACAGGAGGTCGCCGACTACTACGAGGGCTTCTCCAACGCCACCCTGTGGCCGCTGTACCACGACGTGATCGTCAAGCCGGTCTACGACCGTTCCTGGTGGAACGCGTACGTCGAGGTCAACCGCCGGTTCGCCGAGGCCACCTCGGCGGCCGCCGCGCACGGCGCGACGGTGTGGATCCAGGACTACCAGCTCCAGCTGGTGCCGAAGATGCTGCGGATGCTGCGCCCGGACCTGACCATCGGGTTCTTCCTGCACATCCCGTTCCCGCCGGTCGAGCTGTTCATGCAGATGCCGTGGCGGCGGGAGATCGTCGAGGGCCTGCTGGGCGCCGACCTGATCGGCTTCCACCTGCCGGGCGGCGCACAGAACTTCCTGTACCTGGCGAGGCGGCTGGCGGGCCAGCCGACGTCGCGGGGCAATGTCGGGGTCCGGTCCAAGCTCGGCGTCGTCCAGGTGGGCTTCCGCAACGTGCGGGTCGGCGCCTTCCCGATCTCCATCGACTCGGGCCAGCTCGACGAGCTCTCCCGCAAGAAGTCGATCCGGGACCGTGCCAAGCAGATCCGCAAGGAGCTCGGCAACCCGGAAAAGGTCATGCTCGGCGTTGACCGGCTGGACTACACCAAGGGAATCGACGTCCGCCTCAACGCCATTCGTGAGCTGCTCGAGGAGGGCCGGATGGATCCGGCCCAGAACATCATGGTCCAGCTCGCCACCCCCAGCCGTGAGCGGGTCGAGAGCTACATCCAGATGCGCGGCGACATCGAACAGCAGGTGGGCCGGATCAACGGCGAGTTCGGTCAGGTCGGCAGGCCGGTCGTGCACTACCTGCACCGGCCGATCCCCCGCGAGGAGCTGATCGCCTTCTTCGTGGCCGCCGACGTCATGCTGGTGACCCCGCTCCGGGATGGCATGAACCTCGTGGCCAAGGAGTACGTGGCCTGCCGCAGCGACCTCGGCGGTGCGCTGTTGCTGAGTGAATTCACCGGCGCCGCAGCCGAATTGCGTCAGGCATATCAAGCCAACCCGCACGACCTCGACGGCGTCAAGGACGAGATGGTCGCAGCGCTCACCCAGGACCGAGAGGCGGGCCGACGCCGGATGCGCGCGATGCGGCGTCAGGTGCTCGCGCACGACGTGGACCGCTGGGCCAAGTCGTTCCTGAACGCGCTCGCGCGGGATTCGGTCGCGGGCGGCGCGCTGCTCGGCGACGAACTCAAGGCCTGATACCGCAGAAGGGCGCCTCCCCCGGGGTAGGCGCCCTTCTGCGTGGTCCGTTATACCTGGTAAAGGTCGGCAGCGGTGTTGACTGCGTCCGGCCCAAGCTCCATGGTGACCTCGCCATGGAGCCGGCCGCACCGAAGGACATCGGACGAGGTTAACCGTCGTTTGCGCTCAACTGCCTCAACCATTGGTCAACCACCTGTGCGGTCGTATGCGCCTCAGTGCTGCACAGTGCGACATGTTCCGCGTCCACGGTCTGGACAGTCTGTTCGGTTGACCAGCTTTCGATGGGCCACTCGTTGAGGTTGTGCGTTGGTGACGGTTTCGTGCATTTGATGACGAGCGCCTCGCATTCGACAGGCTGATACTCGAGTTGCAGCAAAAGCTCGAGCCAGCACGCTAGAGCGGTCAACCGTTCGGTGGTGAAGCCGGCAAGGTCGGGGATCATTGCTTCCGTATCGACCACGGCGTCTCTCGCGGTTGCCATTTGGCGCTCGTTTGCCTCTCGAGCGATAAAGGAATCGAAGATGATCAATCCCTGCAGCCGGGTATTGCTTTGTTCCAGCAATCGAGCTGCAGTGGCGTGGGCGAGGTTTCCTCCTCCCGACATGCCGGCCAGGACAAATTCGTCGTTCCCAACGGTATCGAGGACGGTCTTGGCGATACTTTCGATGGCGGCGTCGAGCGACGCCGGTAAGGGCTCATCCGGCTCATATCCCGACAGTGGGATGACCGAGAGACGGCGATGACCGCCCAAATGAGCGGCGAGCAGAATGTACTGAATATATCCGCCGAGGAATGCCGGGGTGCAGATCAATACAACGTGGGGCAAGGTATCTCCGCCACTATTATGGGGCGTGCCACCGCTGAGTCCGATGCCCCTCGGTATTCCTGCCGCATAGTGGTCGAATGCCGGGCGGAGTTTCGCAGCCGCAAGAAGGAACTCCAGGCCGTCGCCGAACTTATCGTCTGCGACCGCCTGTCTGAACATGCGGACAATAGATGGGTCAGCGGATTTGGAGCTCGCTGCGGGAGACTGTTCGACGGACTCGGCGACCACGGTGGCTGGGTCGGGGGCGTGTCCGATCCCGTTGCGTCGAGGTGCAAACAGGATGTCTCCGCGTATGGCGAGTTGAGGTTCGGCGCTTGCGACTGCGGTGACGGTCATGTTCCGTACGGCCATGAGTCCGAACAAGTCCCCGAGGCCTTTGTCGGAGGAGTCGGTGTCGACGAGAATGATCCGCCCCGGGTTCTCGGTCTGAGCCGACTTCACAAGCTCCCATATCGCCGATCCTGCCGGGTGCACAACTTCGTCAGTCGACACCGAAATCGCGCCGCGCGTGAGTACCAGGAAAGGGCTGGAATCGAAGCGCCGTTGTCCGGACCAGGACTGTAAAGCGGCTGACACCTTCTGTGTCATGACGTGCGTATCCGTTGGGAGCGCACCGGATTCGTCTCTGCGGCAGTCCAGAACTATGACCTGGGCTGTGTCAGTGTCGGGCCCGTTCAGTGCTTCTGCCCAGTCGCAGGGTGCGACCTCGGGCAATGATGTGGGGGTGGGAATTGTCGACCACTCGATGGTGCGATTCTTGTTCATGGATTCGTCCGATGTCTCGACGAGCTGGCCTTGCTCTGTGGTCATTGCTCAAAGCTCCTGTGCAGTCGCTGATTTCGGCGGAATCGACGTATGTTCACAATCGACAATGGCTACTTCTTTCTGGATGGCGGCTGCGGCACCCCGAGGCGTAGAACCTGTTCTTGCGGCTGACGTGAATGGCCTTGCCGGTGCCCGCTGGCGGTCTGCAATGAACTGACTCGGGGAGCGCTCTGCGCTGCACCACGGCGTCGCCGGCCTGCCATGTCGCCAGCATGCCATGAGGAACTGGCGTCGTCCATCGCTTGACTAGAACGTGTTCTTGCGTGATGCTGACACGCACTTTGCGAGTTAGCTCATGGGGGTGGGGCGGATGGACCGGGCGACGGCAATGCCGAGCGATGGCAATCGACTTTCCGCAGACGTCGGTGGCGCCCGGCGGCGTGCGCAAGTGACGGCACGGCCGACAGACCAATGGCTCACGCAGCCGAGCGCAAGCTGAAGTCAGCTGACGTGACCCTCGCGACAGATGCTGTTGAACTCGAACCGATCTCGCAGATCTTCAGCTGCACCAGATGACACTTCGGCGACTATGATCGCCGATCTCGAGCAGATTCATTGCCTAGTCGAATTCGGCGCGATCGGCATATCTCCAGTCGACGGCAGAGGATGCGTTCGCCGCTTTGTTGAACGACGAGTTCGGTATGCCTAAGTCTTTGCCTGGATTGGGTTCTTGTTCTTTGGAATAGAGGTTCCGAAATGGTCGATCAGCAGAAGCTGCAACATCTCCTACGACGGGTCACAGCCGAGCTTCAGGAAAGCAGGGCCAAGCTGCGGGAGCTGACGCAGCAGGCCTCGGAGCCGGTGGCGATCGTGGGCATGGGGTGTCGTTTTCCGGGAGGCGTGGGGTCGCCGGATGATCTGTGGCGCCTGGTTGTCGAGGGTCGTGATGCGGTGTCGGCGTGGCCGTCTGATCGTGGGTGGGATCAGTCGGGTTTGTTATCTCCGGAGCCGGGTGTTGCGGGTAAGTCCTACACAAACAAGGGCGGATTCCTGTACGACGCGGCCGAGTTCGACGCCGGGTTCTTCGGGATCAGTCCGCGCGAGGCGATTGCGATGGATCCTCAGCAGCGGTTGCTGCTGGAGACGGCATGGGAGGCGTTGGAGCGGGCGGGTATCAAGCCGGATTCATTGCGTGGCAGTGATACTGGCGTGTTCGTTGGTGTCCTCGGACAGACTTATGGCGGGATACCCGGAGTCGGGGCTGATCATGGCGTGGAGGGGTATCGATTGACCGGCTCTTCGCCCAGTGTGGTGTCGGGTCGGGTGTCGTATGTGCTGGGGTTGGAGGGCCCTGCGGTGTCGGTGGATACGGCGTGTTCGTCTGGTCTGGTGGCGCTGCATCAGGCGGTGGCGGCGTTGCGTGCGGGAGAGTGTTCGCTGGCGTTGGCCGGTGGTGTGACGGTGATGACAACCCCGGGGACGTTTGTGGAGTTTTCCCGGCAGCGGGGGTTGGCGCCGGATGGCCGGTGTAAACCGTTCGCCGATGCTGCCGACGGGACCGCGTTCGGTGAGGGCTCGGGTGTGTTGGTGTTGGAACGGTTGTCGGATGCCCAACGCAACGGTCATCAGGTGCTGGCGGTGGTGCGTGGTTCGGCGGTGAATCAGGATGGTGCGTCGAATGGTTTGACCGCTCCGAACGGGCCCTCGCAGCAGCGGGTGATTCGGCGCGCGTTGGCCAATGCCGGGGTGTCCGCGGCCGAGGTCGATGTGGTGGAGGCGCACGGTACGGGCACCACGTTGGGTGATCCGATCGAGGCGCAGGCGTTGCTGGCGACTTACGGGCAGGACCGGTCGGAGGATCGGCCGGTGTGGTTGGGTTCGGTCAAATCCAATATCGGGCACACCCAGGCGGCTGCCGGTGTGGCCGGGGTGATCAAGATGGTGCAGGCGCTGCGTCATGGGGTGTTGCCCAAAACCCTGCACGTGGACGCGCCGTCCTCGCATGTGGATTGGACCGCGGGACACGCTGAGCTGCTGAGTCAGCCACGGGACTGGCCGGAGGCCGATCGTCCGCGACGGGCCGCGGTATCGGCCTTCGGTATCAGCGGTACCAATGCCCACGTCATCCTCGAACAGGCGCCGGAATCGGTGACCGACCCCGTGACCGACGCCGGTGCTGGTGGGGACGGGCCGGTGGCGTGGGTGGTGTCGGGTCGCACGCCGGGGGCGTTGGCGGGGCAGGTGCGGCGTCTGCGGGATTTCGTGGCCGGTGACCCGTTGATGAACGTGCGGGACGTGGCGCGGTCGTTGGTGTCTCAGCGGTCGCGGTTCGACCACCGCGCGGTGGTGGTAGGTGCGGATCGTGACCACTTGCTTGCAGGGCTGACTGCGCTGTTGGAACAGACTCCGAGGCCTGGCGTGGTGACCGGCGTGGCTGGAGCGCCACGCAAAACTGTGCTGGTATTCCCTGGTCAGGGGGCTCAATGGCTGGGCATGGGAAGACAGCTACTGGACTGTTCGCCGGTGTTCGCTCGGAAGATGGCCGAGTGTGATGCTGCGTTTTCGCCGCTGGTGGATTGGTCTTTGTTCGCCGTGCTCGCGGGCGCGGAAGGAGCGCCGTCGCTGGAGCGCGTCGACGTCGTTCAACCGGTGCTGTTCGCGGTGATGGTGTCGTTGGCCGAGCTGTGGCGCTCGGTTGGTGTTGTTCCGGACGCGGTAGTGGGTCATTCCCAAGGCGAGATTGCTGCGGCGTGTGTGGCCGGGGCCTTGTCCCTCGAGGACGCCGCTCGGGTCGTGGTCCTGCGGTCGGCCGCCTTGATTGCTGTGACTGAGCGGGGTGGGATGGTGACGGTCTCCTTGCCCGTCGACCAGGTCACCACGCTGCTCGCCGGATACGACGAATTGTCGGTGGCTGCAGTGAACGGCCCGCAGGCAACGGTGGTGTCCGGTGCGGCAGTGCAGCTCGAGGATTTCCTGGAAACCTGTGCACGCGACAACGTTCACGCACGCCGGATCTCGGTGGACTACGGCTCCCATTCGCCGCAGGTCGATGTGCTCCGCGAACCGCTACTGAAGGCGCTGGCCGAACTTGCGCCCAGATCGTCACAGGTGGCGTTCTGGTCCAGCGTGACCGGTGGTGTACTGGACTGCACCGAGTTGGATGCTGACTACTGGTTCCGGAATCTGCGGGAACCAGTGTGTTTCCAACAAGCGGCTCAGGCCCTACTGGAGGACGGGTACAACGTCTTCGTCGAGGTCAGTCCGCATCCTCTGCTCACGGTCGGTATCGAGCAAACTTGTGACCTTCAGGTGGGTGCCGATCAGGTGACCGTGGTGGGTTCGCTGCGACGTGACGAAGGGGGCATGGACGCTTTCCTACTGTCGGCGGCGCAGTTGGAGGTGTCGGGTGTGGGGGTGGATTGGGCGGCGGTGCTGGGGCCTGCCCATGGGGGCGGGGTGTCCTTGCCGACGTATGCGTTTCAGCGGCGCAGATATTGGTTGGATGCAGTCTCGAGCGGTGGGGACGCGTCGTCGTTGGGGCTGTCGGCGGCTGGTCATCCGTTGTTGGGGGCGGTGGTGGTGTCCCCGGACGGGGACGGTGTCGTACTGACAGGCAGAGTCGGCCTGGCGACCCATCCGTGGCTGGCCGATCGTGCCGTGGGTGGGTTTGTGCTGCTCCCGGGGACCGCTTTCGTGGAGCTGGTGTTGCGTGCGGCAGCGGAAGTGGGGTGTGCGCTGGTGCAGGAGCTGACTTTGCTGACGCCTCTTGTGCTGCCCGACGAGGTCGGGATGCACTTGCAGGTAGTGGTGGACGGTGCCGACGAGCTCGGCTGCCGGTCGGTGTCGGTGTATTCCCGCGCCGAGGCCGCCGACGGCAGGTGGGTTCTGCACGCACAGGGTGTGTTGGGTATCGAGGGTGTGCCGGAACTGGATGCGGGGTTGGCAGTGTGGCCGCCCGATGGTGCGGTCGCCGTGCCTGTGGATGGTCTGTATGACCGGTTGGCTGTTGCCGGTGACGAGTATGGACCGGCGTTCCAGGGGTTGCGATCGGTATGGCGGTGTGGCGCGGAACTTTTCGTGGAGGTCGAGCTGCCCGAGTCGATGACCGATGTGTCGCGGTTCGGGGTGCATCCGGTCTTGCTGGAGTCGATCCTGCACGGACAGCTCGTCGATGTCGATCCCAATCCCGGGCAAGTGAAGTTGCCATTCTGCTGGCAGGGGGTGACTTTGCACGCGACCGGAGCGTCGCTGCTGCGGGCGCGTATCACTCCGGTACCCGGCGAGATCGATGCAGTATCGATCCAGGTCGCCGATGCGGCCGGGCGGATGGTGCTCACGACGCGGTCCTTGACTGTGCAGGAGGTATCTTCCGCACAGCTGGACGCCTCCTCGGTGCAGGACGTGTTGTATGGAGTGCAGTGGACGCCCATAGCGGCGCAGGCCATCTCGCCTGTCGATGCCGAAACCTTCACCGGCGGCGAGGTTTTCGGTAGCTGGGTGCAGAACCAGGACGTGACCGTACCTGCGGTGGTCGTATTCGATCGTGGCGCGGTCGTTGCCGGTGAGGACCAGGATGTGCCGAGCCGTGTCCGCGATTCGACGCATGAGATGTTGCGGGTGTTGCAGGCCTGGCTGGGTGGGTTGCGGTGTGCGGCGAGCACCCTGGTTGTGGTCACTCGTGGTGCGGTCGGCCAGGCTGGGCACGATTTCACTGATTTGGCAGGATCGGCGGTCTGGGGTCTGGTGCGTTCGGCTCAGTCGGAGGCCCCGGGCCGAATCATTCTGGTCGACACTGACACTGACGAGCTGACCGCCGACGGGCTGGCGGCGGTGATCGTTTCGGGCGAGCCCCAGGTTGTGATCCGTGCCGGTGTCGTGCACGTAGCCCGATTGACCCGGCTACCTGTTCCGGCCGCGCCGGGTTCGGGCGCGGGTGGCGTGGCGTCGGCCGGGACGGTGCTCGTAACCGGCGGTACGGGTGGTTTGGGTGCGGCGTTGGCGCGGCATCTGGTGACAAACCATGGGGTGCGGTCGCTGGTGTTGGCGAGTCGTCGTGGTGCGGCTGCGCCGGGAGCGTCGCTGTTGGTGACGGAGTTGGGCGCGTTGGGTGCCCGGGTGCGGATTGTGGCTGGTGATGTCGCGACCCGCGATGGGGTGGCCGAGTTGTTGGCGGCGGTGCCTGAGCAGTTCCCGTTGACGGGTGTGGTGCACGCGGCCGGCGTGCTCGATGACGGTGTGATCGCGTCACTGACACCGGACCGGATGGACGCGGTGCTGGCAGCGAAGGCTGATGCCGCCTGGTATCTGCACGAGGCCACGAGCCGGATGGATTTGGGGATGTTCGCGCTCTACTCGTCGGCGGCAGGTGTGCTGGGCAATGCAGGGCAGGGCAACTACGCAGCCGCGAATGTGTTCCTGGATGGGTTGGCCGAGCATCGGCGTGCGAGTGGGCTGGCCGCGACTTCGATCGCGTGGGGGTTTTGGGCTTCCGATACCGGGATGACCGGGCATCTCGCTGATACCGACACCGCTCGGTTGGGGCGTGTTGGGCTGTCACCTATCTCGACTGAGCAAGGTCTGGCAATGTTCGACACTGCGATCGTTGCGGACCGTGCCGCAGTGGTTGCCGCACCGCTGGATCCTGTGGCGCTGGATGCGCAGGTCAGGGCTGGGACATTGATCCCGCTGCTGCGGGGACTGGTGTCGAGTGCACGACGTCGTTCGGCGCTGGAGCCGTCGCGGGAGCGTGAGGCGGGTCTGCGAGAGCGGATTTCAGTGCTGGCGGATGCCGAGCGACTGCCGATGCTGCTGGGCGTGGTGCGAGACCAGATGGCGGTTGTGCTCGGCCATGATGGTCGCGACGCGATCGATCCGGCTCGCAACTTCCGGGAGTTGGGTTTTGATTCGCTGGCCGCGGTCGAGGCCCGTAACCGACTCAATACGATCACGGGACTGCGGCTGCCCGCGACCCTGATCTTCGACCATCCCACCCCGGCCACCCTCGCCCGGCACATCCTGCACGAACTGCTCGGATCCCATGAGGAGACCGTGGCATCGCCGATGCGGCCGTCGGATGCAGCTCGCGAGTCTACCGATCTTCTGGTGGCAGAAACCGCCGCTCCCGAAGAGACTTTGGTCGGTGTCATCCGGCAGGCGATCGCGGACAATAGGTTCACACATGGTGTGGCACTCTTGCGAGCAGCAGCGAAACTCCGTCCGCGGTTCGACCACTTCTCCGGGGGAATGCCGACCGGTATCAGAATCAGTGGCGGGGATGCCCTGCCACACTTGGTATTCATCAATCCCCCGGAATTCCTCGGCGGATCCATTCAGTACACGCAGCTTGCCGCCCATTTGGGCGGTCACCGCCGTGTCTCCGCTATCCCGCTGTCGGGATACGACGCGGACGAGCCGCTCCCCGCATCGCTCGATGCCGCTATCGACAGCATTGTCGCGACGGTCCTCGCTACGGTGGGCCAGGACGAATTCGTGCTGGGCGGCTACTCAGCAGGGGGAAACATCGCCCACGCGGCGGCGACTCGTCTATTGGAACAGGGAAATACCCGGCTGCAGGGCCTGGTCATCCTTGACGGCTTCATCGACCGCGAGGCGAATGAGTGCCAACTGAACGGCCGCGGGAACCACATGCTCGAGATGGACGCGACGAGCCCCGACCTCGCCGGCCTGACCAACGCACGATTGACCGCATTCGGTTGGTGGTTCGACCTGGTGATGCAGATCGAGCACAAGCCTCTTGAATGTACGACGCTTGTCGTCAAGTTCACGCGATTGTCGCCTTTGGATCAGAGCCTCAACGAGTGGCCGATAGAAGAGTGGTCAACCGCGCGGACGGTTCACACCGTGGACGCGGATCACGTTGCCCTGTGCGGTGCCGAGGTCCAAGTAACGGCACAGCTCATAGACCAATGGCTCACGCAGCTGAGCGCCGGCAGCCGACCTATTCAGTGAGGGAGACGTAATGAGCACTATGACATCGCAACCCGATCACGAGATCGTGGTGATCGGGGCGGGTCCCGGCGGTATCGCGGCGGGTGCGCTGCTCAAACGCGCGGGGATCGAAGAGTTCACCATCCTGGAACGCGCGGGCGAGGTCGGCGGCAGTTGGCGCGACAATACCTACCCGGGGATCAGTGTGGACGTACCCGGGTTCATCTACCAGTACTCGTTCGCTCGCAAGGCCGATTGGCCAACGCCATTCCCGACAGGGGCCGAGGTCAAGGCGTATCACCAGGACGTCGCCCGCCGCTACGGTCTCTATCGGCATCTACGGTTCCACACCGAGATCGTCCGCGAAGTCTGGGACGAGACACACCGCCGATGGGCGTTGCACACCGCTGACAACGACATCATTACGGCCAGGTTCGTGATCAGCGCGGTCGGCGCCTTTCTGCGACCCAAAGTCGATAGTGGCATAAAGGGTCTCGACGACTTCGCCGGCAGCGTGCAAAGCCCGGCCACCTGGGACCATGCACTCGACATGACGGGTAAGCGCGTGGCTGTGGTCGGTACCGGCGCGAGTTCCGTGCAAATCACGCCCGCGATCGCGCCTGAGGTAGGTCACCTTGATGTCTACCAGCGGACGCCTGCGTGGTGCTTACCCAAACCCAACTTCCCGATACCGCGCTGGTTCCAAGCCGCCTTGCGGGTGCCAGGCGTGGCAGCGGCCCAGTCCGGGATAATATTGCTGGGGCTGGAACCCATTGCCAGACTGTTTACGTATCTGCCCTTGACAGTGGCGAAACCGTTGATGGCCGCATTCGATGCCTTCACCAAGCGGGTTTACCGAGCGTATCTCCGACGGACTATTGACGACCCCGCAACGGCCGCCGCACTGACACCCGGCTATGGACCCATGGCGAAGCGACTCGCCCTGTCAGCCGGATATCCAGCGGTGTTCAATCGCGATAATGTTCGCCTTGTCACCGACGATATCGAGCGGTTCACCGAGCAGGGCATCCGGACCAGCGATGGCACCGAGCATCAATATGACGTCATCGTGCTGGCAACCGGCTACGAGATGCACACTGAGCCGGAAAGCTACACCAAAGGCACCGTTGTCGGGCGGGATGGATTCGATCTCGGTCAGTTCTTCCACGCCAATGGAGTACAGGCCTACGAGGGTGTGGCCATAGCCGGCCTGCCGAACCGCTGGATGCTGGTCGGACCGTACTCGTTGTCCGATATCGGATGGCACGGGATGGTGGAAACGACTGCATCACACGCTATTCGAGCGATAGCGGAGGCGCGGCGGCGCCAGGCGTCCACTGTCGAGGTGAGCGAACAGGCGCACGCCGCTTACCATGCCGAGATCCGCAAGCGTGGTCAGGTCCTTCGACACTACGTCGAGACGCAGGGCGTTCCAACCTACTACCGCAACTCGCACGGTGACACGCCGTATTTCCGGCCCGCCGGTGCCCTCGAAACGCGTTGGCGTGGCAGACATTTCCCGTTCACCGACTATCACTTCGATGCGGAGTATCAGCTTCCGGATCGTCGTGTGGACGCACACGGTCTCCCATGATCAGCAGCTGAGGCGTGTTGAGGAGTCGTCGGTGGGTCTGCACCGGGATTATGCCGGAGGTCCGCAGCGCGGCTTCCGGTGCGGACCAGCCGGCCTCATCGGTTGGATCGGAGTATGACCTTCAGCTGATACGGCTCGGGGCGCAGCGTCCCACGTTCCCTCATGATCAGTGGTGTGCCGTCGGTGCTCAATTCGAAAGCGGACAGAATGCGGGCGATCAGCAGCGTGGCTTCGTGGAGCGCGAACTGACGGCCGATGCAGCTGCGCGGCCCGGTGCCCCACGGCTCGAAGAACCGGTCGGGATGGCTGCGCAAACGGTCGGGTTCGAAGCGAGACGGATCGAAGATGTCGGCGTCAGGACCCCAGACGTCCTTGCCACGCTGTGCGGCCAGGGCAAGGACGAAAACCATTTGCCCGGCAGGGATCCGATACCCGCCGAGATCCTGATCGGTGCGAGCTCTCCGGAAGTATCCGGGTGCCGGCGGCCATAATCTCAGGCACTCGTTGAGAGTATGACGGATCAGTCGCATCCCGGTTACTGCGTGGTAATCGAACCCGCCACGCGCCAAGACTTCGGTGCGGAGTCGTTCTTGTAGTTCTTGATCGGCGGCGATGTAGTGCAGTACCGATTCGAGAAGTGCGGCTGTGGTTTCATATCCTCCTGCCATGAAGGTCAACACTTGCTCACGCACGTTGTCCGACGGCAACCGCCGGCCGGTTTCCGGGTCGATGGCCGTGAGCATGAGGTTGAGTAGATCCTCATCATCAGTCGGATGAGCTTTTCGTTCAGCGATGATTCTGTCGGCAAAGCTATGGATCACCTCGACATTGCGGCGCACACTGGGTTCGAGAATCCGCCGCCGGAGTGGGCCGATGATGGGCAATGCAAGGCCGGCGTCTGACGCCATTCGCAGTAAGTCCCCGAGCGAATCGATGAACGCCTGAGAATCGGCGCTGTCGGGCGCATCATGGAAAAGTCCGAGATCCCTGGTGAATCCAGCACGGCCGATGACTTCTCCCGCGGCCCGCGTCATGGCCGAGTGCGTGTCGATCACGCCGTCACCGGCGGACCATTCCGCAACGAGATCATCGGCGACCGACTGCATGGCCCGGTGATAGCTGCGCATTGCCTTCTGCGCGAATGCCGGAGTCAGAATACGGCGCGCCTGGCCCCACAGCGGATTGTCGGAATCTACCACGAACAGACTGTCCGGCATGAACCGCTGAAACTCGAGGACAGGCCCGTACAGTGAACGCGCCCAATGCTGTTCATCCAAACACTGGGTCGCGAGCCGAGCGCCCGCCACGTAGATGAAGTGCAGGCCGAGAACTCTCCGTTCGAAAATGGGGCCGAGCGATGCGGCCAGGGCCACTTCATTCTGAATGGGACGATAGCGGTCGAGATGGGTGATATCACCCAAGAGGGGCACACGCCGATGGGGATGGGGGAGGTCTCGACGAATCAGGGGCGGTGTCATGTGCACATCCTTCGGGCCCAGCTGCATGAAATCGCCTGAACATCAACGGTGTTCGCGAAGCTACGAGATACCGAATTCGTCCTCCAACAGATCCAGTAATGTCTGGTCACTCATGGCCATGACGTCCTCCGACGGGGATGCATCCCGGTCTTCGTTCGCCCGACTGGCGATTCGGGTCAAATTCAACAACTTCGAGTAGAATTCATTGGTCATTGTTTTGCCGTCGATCATATCCATTACCTCCTTTTCCAGGCGCGAAAAAGAGTCGGGGGTATCGGTATCGGTGAGTTGGATAAGGATGTGCGCGGTCACCGCGTCCGGCGTCGGATAGTCGAAGACCAGCGTCGTGGGCAACCGCAATCCGGTGACGGTGTTCAACCGGTTGCGCGCCTCGACCGCGGTCAACGAATCGAAACCCAGATCCCGGAAACTACGGCCGGCATCGATGGCCACACCGCTGTCGTGACCCAACACGGCCGCGACCTGACCGCGAACAGTGTCCAGAACCAACGCCTCTCGCTCGGCGTCGGTCAGTCCCTCCAACCGCTGCCGCAGACCCACCACAACTCCCGTGACGCGGCGGCCCTCCGGCAGCAAGCCCTCCAGCAACGGAGCCAGAGTGCCTGCGCGCGCACCGGCAGCCAACGAAGCCGTGTCCACGCGAGCAGCGACCACACCCGCACGATGTTGTGCCACAGCGGCGTCGAACAATGCCAAACCCTGCTCGTCCGACATCGCCAGCACCCCACCCCGACCCAGACGAGTGGTGTCGGTATCGCCGAGGTGTCCGGTCATCCCGGTATCGGAAGCCCACAACCCCCACGCGATCGAAGTCGCGACCAGCCCACTCGCACGCCGATGCTCGGCCAACCCGTCCAAGAACATATTCGCCGCCGCGTAATTGCCCTGCCCCGGAGTGCCCAACACACCCGCAACCGAGGAATACAACACGAACAACGCAAGATCCAACTCACGGGTCAACTCATGCAGATGCCATGCTGCATCAGCCTTGGCCGCCAACACCGCATCCACCCGATCCGGACTCAACGACACCACCACACCATCGTCGAGCACACCCGCGGCGTGGACCACACCGGTCAACGGCGCGTCCTGGGGTACCGCGGCCAACAACTCCACGACCTCGCCGCGATCGGACACATCACACGCCACGATCCGCACCCGGGCGCCCAACCCGGTCAACTCCGTGACCAAGTCCGCTGCCCCCGACGCCGCCGGGCCACGGCGACTGGCCAACATCAACGACCGCACCCCGTAATCGGTCACCAGATGGCGCGCCAGCATCGACCCCAACCCGCCGGTACCACCGGTGATCAACACCGTGCCCGCCGAAACCGCCGACACCACACCCGAATCCACACCACCGGAACCCGCCGGGATGGACAGGGCGATCTTTCCGATATGACGTGCCTGACTGAAGTATCGGAACGCATCACGCGCACGCCGAATGTCATATGTCTTGACGGGCAGTGGAACGATCAGTTGCTTGTCGAACATCGCCTTGAGATCGGCCAGCATCTCCGCGATCCGATCCGCCCCGGCATGCCACACATCGAACGCACGATATTGCACTCCTGGATAGCGAGCGGCGACTTCTCCGCTATCACGTATGTCGGTTTTGCCCATCTCCAAGAAATGACCACCGCGCGGTAACAGCTGCAAAGACGTATCGACGAATTCCCCGGCCAGCGAGTCCAAAACGATGTCGAAACCACGACCGCCCGTGGCCGCCATGAACTGTTCCCCGAAATGAAGAGACCGGGAATCACCGATGTGCTGCTCATCGAACCCCATGGAACCCAAGGTGTCCCACTTACCCTGGCTCGCGGTCCCGTACACCTCGATTCCCCAGTGTCGGGCCAACTGTGTAGCCGCCATGCCCACCCCGCCAGCCGCCGCATGCACCAGCAAAGTCTCTCCCGGCCGGGCCTGAGCCAAATCCTGGAGCCCGTAGTAGGCGGTGAGGAAAACAATCGGAACCGTGGCCGCATCGACGAACGACCACCCCTCAGGCATGTGGACGATCAATCTCTGATCCGTCAGCACAAAAGGACCCAGACCATCTTCGATCAGCCCCATCACCCGGTCTCCGAGGGCAAAGCCCTCCACCTCCGGGCCGACCTCGACGACCACCCCGGCAATTTCCATGCCCATCCGGGTGTTCCCCACGTCCACCGCACCCAGACAAATGAGAACATCTCTGAAGTTGAGGCCGCCGGCCCGCACCGCAATACGGACCTGACCCTGCCCCAATAGTTGATCCGCGGCACGGCACGGGTTCAGCCTGAGCCCGTCGATAGTGTCATCACCGGCTTCCAGTTGCCACGACACCGACTCCGGCACAAGCAGACCCAGCGAATCGGTCAGCCGGGCCAGTCGGGCCAGGTGCAGCACCTCGCCACGGACCATCACCTGGGGTTCACCACAAGCCAACACCTCGGCCAGAGCCACCCCCGGCATGTCGATGGGGTGATCGGTGTCCAGGAGCACGACCCTGCCCGGGTCCTCCGACTGCGCCGAACGCACCAAACCCCACACCGCGGCACCGGCCAGATCAGCGATCTGCTCACCCGCACGCGCGACCGCACCGCAGGTCAACATCACCAGCACGCTCGCAGTGAACCGCGACTCACCCAGCCACGCTTGCAACACGACCAGCGCCTCACCGGTCGCCCGATGCACCCGCCGCGGCACATCCTCAGCAGTGCCGTCGGTCTCGCGCCGGTCCAACACCACAACCGGCGGCACCGACGCAGTATCGTCGCGCGTCCACGCCAAAAATCCCTCGACCGTGGTGAACACCCGAGACTCCGGCACCGACCCCGAACTCGGGATCGGCGTCGGCGCTGGTGTCCACTGCACCGCGCACAACCGCTCACGCGTGCTCGCCGCGCCCAATTGTCGCGGCGATACCGGCCGCAAAGTCAACGACCCGGCCGTCAACACCGGGTGCCCGGCAGTGTCGGCAACCTCGATCTCCACCGCGCCGGTACTGGAATCAGTCGGCCGGATCCGGGCCCGCACCACCGACGCGCCGACCGCATGCAGCGACACCTCGGACCACGCGAACGGCAACATCACCTCGCCACCGGCATCGGTAGCCATCACCGCGGCGTGCAGCACCGAATCCAACAACGCCGGATGCAGCCCGAACCCCGACGCATCACTCCCCGAATCCGGCAATGAAGCCTCGACGAACAACTCTTCACCACGACGCCACAATGACCGCAACCCCTGGAATGTCGCACCATAGTCATATCCGAGATCGGCCAACACCGAATACAGATCGTCCACCGCCACCGCCACCGCACCACGCGGCGGCCACACCGCCAGCCCCTCCGACACTGCCCCGGCGGCAACCGAATTCGCGAAATCGACACCCTGCCGATCAAGCACCCCCTCAGCATGAGTGACCCACCCCGCCTGCGGGTTCCCGGCATCACGGGAATACACCATCACCCGCCGCACACCCTGCTCATCGTGCTCATCGACCACGACCTGCAGCTGCACCGCGGTCTCGGCGGTCAACACCAACGGGGTCATCAATGTCAGGTCCCGCAACACCGGGCATTCGACTTCCTCCGCGGCCCGCATCGCCAGCTCCACGAACCCGGTACCGGGGAACAGCACCACCCCGCCGACCGCGTGATCGGCCAGCCACGGCTGCGACGCCAACGACAACCGACCCGTCAATACCACCGCACCCGTGTCCGCGGACACCATCACCGCACCCAGCAACGGATGCCCGGCCCCGGCCAACCCCAACGACACCGCGTCACCGGTCCCGGTCGAGGTCGGCCAATAGCGGCGACGCTGGAACGCATACGTGGGCAACTCGACCCGACGACCACGACCGTGACGCACCGCATCCCACACCACATCCACACCCGACACATCCAACCGGGCCATCGAACGCGTGAACGCGACCGCGCAATCCTCGCCACGCAGCAGCGAACCCACGATCACCGGGTCATGGCTGCTGCTGTCGGGATCGGCTGCCTCACAGATCTGTTCGATGTCGACGGTCAGCAGGGGGTGTGGGCTCGCCTCGACGAACACGCTGTATCCGTCGCGGTGCAATTCCTGCACGGCCTGCTCGAAACGCACCGTTTCCCGCAAATTGCGGAACCAGTACTGGGCATCCAATTCAGTCGGGTCCAGGATCGTGCCGGTGACGGTGGAATAGAACACCACCCCCGACGAACCCCTCGAACCGGTGGAACCTTGCGAACGCGGTTGGATTTCGGTGAGTGCGTCGAGCAGGTGATCGCGGAGTTGTTCGACCTGGGGAGAATGCGAGGCATAATCCACCGCGATCCGACGTGCGCGAACATCGAGTCGCTCACACTCTGTCAGGAACAACTCCGTCTGCCCGAGGTCACCGGACACCACTGTCGATCCCGGGCCGTTGACCACAGCCACCGACAACCGGTCGAACCCCTCGAGCAGTCGCTCGGCCTGCTCGACCGAGAGCCCGACCGACACCATCGCGCCCTGACCGGCCAACGCCGTCAACGCCGCCGAGCGCAGGATCACGATCCGGGCGGCATCCTCGAGCGACAACACACCGGCCACATAGGCTGCGGCGATCTCGCCTTGGGAATGACCCACCACGGCATCGGGTTCCACACCGACCGAACGCCACAGCTGCGCCAGCGACACCATCACCGCGAACAACACCGGCTGCACAACCTCGACACGCTCCAGCGAGGGCGCACCCTCGCCACCGTCGAGCACCTCGAGAAGCGACCAGTCCACCAACGTGGAGAACACACGATCACACTCGGTCATGGTCTGCGCGAACACCGGCGAGGAAGCCAACAACTCCCGCCCCATCCCCAGCCACTGCGCACCCTGACCCGGGAACACCAACACCGTCTTACCGTGTCTACCGACGACTCCCGACACCACCGCACCAGCATCGGTGGGACCCGCGGGTAGCCCCCTTGCCACCGCGTCGAGCCCGCCCAGCAACTGCGCCCGGTCTCCGCCAACGATCACCGCACGATGGTCGAACCGCGACCGACCCGCCAGTGTCGCGGCCACATCCTCCGCGGCCACGTCCGGACGCTGTCCGAGATAGGTCGACAACCGAGCCGCCTGCCCCGCCAACCCGTCCCGGGTCCGCGCCGACACTGCCCACGCCACCGGCGCCAACCCAACCATCGGTGTTCGTCGTTGCGGTGCGGGCTCGCTCACCGGTGCTTGTTCGAGGATGACGTGAGCATTGGTGCCGCTGATGCCGAACGCCGACACCGCGGCACGACGCGGACGACCAACTACCGGCCAATCACGTTGCTCGGCAAGCAGTTCCACCCGTCCGGAATTCCAATCCACATGCGATGTCGGCTGATCGACGTGCAAAGTCTCGGGTAGCACTCCATAACGCATGGCCTGCACCATCTTGATGACACCGGCGATTCCCGCCGCCGCCTGGGTGTGCCCGATATTGGACTTGATCGAACCCAACCACACCGGCTCCAGATCACGATCACGCTGACCATAAGTCGCCAGCAACGCCTGCGCCTCGATGGGATCACCCAATGTGGTGCCGGTGCCGTGCGCCTCGACGACATCGACCTCGGTCGCGGATACTCCGGCATTGGCCAGCGCCCGCCGAATCATCCGCTGCTGCGAAGGCCCATTCGGAGCGGTCAAACCATTGGACGCACCGTCCTGATTGATCGCACTGCCCCGCACCACCGCCAACACCTGATGCCCATTGCGTTGGGCATCGGACAGCCGTTCCAACACCAGTACACCCGAACCCTCGGCCCACGCGGTCCCGTCGGCGGCCTCCGCGAACGGCTTACAACGACCATCGGCGGCGAGCCCGCGCTGCCGGGAAAACTCCACAAACATTGCCGGGGTGGACATCACAGTGACACCACCGGCCAACGCCAGCGAACACTCTCCCGCGCGCAATGCCGCCACCGCCTGATGCAACGCCACCAGACTCGACGAACACGCCGTATCCACCGACACCGCGGGTCCTTCCAAGCCCAGCACATACGACACCCGGCCCGACACCACGCTCGCCGTGCCGCCGGTCAATCTGTAGCCCTCGGACCCCGTCGTGTCGCCGGTACCCGAACCAACGTCGTACGACTGGTCGGTCACGCCGGCGAATACACCGGTGTCGCTGCCGCGCAAGGTGGCCGGTTGGATTCCGGCGTGTTCGAGTGCCTCCCACACCGTTTCCAGCAGAACCCGCTGCTGCGGGTCCATGGCGATCGCTTCGCGCGGACTGATCCCGAAGAACCCCGCGTCGAACTCGGCCGCGTCGTAGAGGAATCCGCCCTCATTCGTATACGACTTACCCGCAACACCGGGCGCGGGATCGAATATCCCGTCCCAACCACGATCGGCCGGGAACTCCGAGATCACGTCACGACCATCGACCACCAACCGCCACAACTCTTCCGGAGAGGACACCCCGCCCGGGAAACGGCAGCCCACCCCCACGATCGCCACCGGCTCGGACAGCGACACCGGCCCCGAAACCGACACCGCCGATACCGCGGCGTCCGCGGCGTCCGCGGCGTCCGCGGTGTCGGTGAGTTGGGTGAGGATGTGAGTGGTCACAGTGTCGGGAGTCGGATAGTCGAAGACCAGGGTCGCGGGCAACCGCAACCCGGTGATCATGTTCAACCGATTGCACAGCTCGACCGCGGTCAACGAATCGAAACCCAGATCCCGGAAACTACGGTCAGCATCAATGGCCGCAGCCCTGCCGAGCCCCAGAACCAGCGCACTCTCACCCCGAATAGTCTCGGTAAGTAGAGTCCGAGCCTCGTCTACCGGAAGTTGAGCCAGCCGTCGCCGCGCCGCAACGGTGTCCTCGATAGCCAATGGCTCCGTGTCCCGGCACTGATCGGCAGCAATCATGCCTGAATCACGGTTGGCGTTCGCCGATGTCTCGGCGGTTGCGTACGTGCTGTCCAGCCAGTACCGATCCCGCCGGAAGGCGTAGGTCGGCAACGTTATCCGGCAGCCGCCCGGAAACAGCTTCACCCACTCAACCGGAGTGCCCGCCTCGCAGGCGCGGGCCAGGGCATGCATCACAGCGAACGCTTCCGGTCGCCGCTTCCGCATTGTGGCCAACGTCAGCACATCACTCGCCGGAGACGACTGACCGACGAAACCCGCCAGTCCGGCGGCCGGACCCAGCTCAATGAATTTGGTTACGCCCAGCTCACGGAGCAGGTCTAATCCGGCCCCGAAATGTACGGTCTCTCGAACATGGCGTACCCAATACTGTGCTGTCCCATATCCTGGACCCGCCAGTCGACCATCCAAATTGGACACGAGCGGGATCGCCGGCTCGGTCGCTGCGATCGCTGCCGCCGATGCCGCGAACTCGCCCAGCATCGGCTCCATCATCGTTGAATGGAACGCGTGCGAGACATTCAAGCGTGTCGCTCGAATGGACTGCCGTTGAAGATGCTCGGCAGTCTGTTCGATCGAGTGTTCGGCACCCGCGACAACTACGGCGTCCGGTCCGTTGACCGCGGCAATGTCGACGTCCTCGATCCCCAAGTCTTCGAGCATCGCCCGGACATGGTCTTCGCCGGCGCGTACCGCGAGCATCGCGCCACCTGTCGGCAGCAGTTGCATCAACCGGCCGCGCGTCGCGACCAGCAGCGCGGCATCCTCGAGGGACAAGACGCCGGATACGTGCGCAGCGGCCAGTTCTCCGATGGAGTGACCGATGAGGAAATCCGGTGTCACTCCCCAATCCTCGAACAGCCGGAACAAGGCGACCTCGACGGCGAACAAGCCCGCTTGGGTGAATATTGTTTGCGTGAGCTTCTTCTCATCCGACCCCCAGAGCACCGCGCGCAACTCACCCCCCAGATGCGGGTCCAGCTCGGCGAGCACTGCATCCATGGCGTTGGCGAATGCCGGGAACGTCTCATACAGCTCTCTGCCCATACCGACCCATTGCGAGCCCTGACCCGGCAGAACGAACGCCATCTTCCCGGACCTGGTCACCGCTGAGGGGGCAGTGCCGATCCCGGCCTTCGCCAGTTCGCGCAGCTCACCAAGCAGCTCCTCACGATCGGATCCCACCAAAACTGCGCGATGGTCGAACAACGACCGAGTCGTCAACAGCGAATAGCCCACATCCGCCGGCGACAGGTCGGGATGCTGTTCGACATGCTCCAGTAGCCGTCGTGCCTGGCGGTGCAGTCCGTCGCGGGTTTGCGCCGACACCACCCACACCAACGGTGCCCATTCTGACGGAGGCTCCGATTCGGATGCGGTCGGCGGCATCGTTTCCCCGACAGTCGGAGACTGTTCTTCGGGTACGGGTGCCTGTTCGAGGATGACGTGTGCATTCGTGCCGCTCAGGCCGAAGCCCGATACCGCGGCGCGGCGCGGCCGCTCAACAACCGGCCAATCACGTTGCTCGGTAAGCAGTTCCACCCGCCCGGCGTTCCAATCCACCTGTGTGGACGGCGTATTCACGTGCAGCGTCTTGGGCAAGATTCCTCGACGGAGCGCGTGCACCATCTTGATGACCCCTGCCACACCGGCAGCCGCCTGGGTGTGCCCGATATTGGATTTGACCGAACCCAGCCACAACGGCCGATCCTGCAGCCGATCCTGCCCGTAGGTGGCCAGCAACGCCTGCGCCTCGATCGGATCACCCAACCTGGTGCCAGTGCCGTGCGCCTCCACCACATCGACCTCAGCGGCAGACACCCCGGCATTGGCCAACGCCCGCCGAATCACCCGCTGCTGGGAGCGCCCGTTCGGAGCGGTCAGACCATTGGACGCACCATCCTGATTCACCGCCGAACCACGCACGACCGCCAACACCTGATGCCCGTTACGTTGGGCATCGGACAACCGCTCCAACACCAGCACACCCGAGCCCTCACCCCACGCCGTCCCGTCGGCAGCTTCAGCGAACGGCTTACACCGACCATCGACAGCGAGCCCACGCTGCCGGGAAAACTCGACGAACGTCGCGGGAGTGGACATCACCGTCACACCACCGGCCAGCGCCAGCGAACACTCCCCCGACCGCAACGCCTGGACTGCCAGATGCAGCGCCACCAACGATGACGAGGCCGAAGTGTCGACCGAAACTGCCGGGCCCTCCAACCCCAACACGTACGACACCCGGCCCGACACCACACTGGATGAACCGCCGGTCAATTGATAGCCCTCGACGTCGACCGGAACCTGCCCGCCGGCGCCGACCCCATAGTCGTTGTGCATCACCCCGCAGAACACTCCGGCGTCGCTTCCGCGTAGTTCCAATGGGTCGATGCCCGCTGATTCCAGCGCCTCCCATGCGGTTTCCAGCAGCACTCGCTGCTGAGGGTCCATCGCCAACGCCTCGCGCGGACTGATCCCGAAGAACTCGGCGTCGAACTCGGATGATTGATGGAGGAATCCGCCCACGCGCACATAGGACTTGCCTGGCACACCGGGCTCTGGGTCGTACAGGTGTTCCAGGTCCCAGCCGCGGTCTGTCGGAAAATCTGTTAAACCATCACGACCGTCAATGACCAACTGCCACAGGTCTTCGGACGACTCCACACCGCCTGGAAACCGGCAGCCGGTACCCACTATCGCGATCGGCTGGCTCATGACCTGTCCATCGATCGGCTGCGTCCGCTCAGGCTCATCGTTGAGAAGCTCAGCGCGCCCTGGATACAGCCGAGTCATACCAATCCCCTATTGAGTCGAGTGAAGTTGGGTTGCGATGCTAGGCCCTGAATTTCTAGGTGTTTGCCGAGGCGTAGGCCGCTGAACTCTGATTCGGCTGACGAGCCGGCCACATTTCGTGCTGAGCGGTCGCCACCAAAGGTCGACATTGCATTCGCAACGATGGGCGTAGGCATCACGTCTCCGAAACGCCGCGATCGCCGACATTTGACTCCCCATACCTGATTTCCCACCCCTCAGATCTGGCCGAACTGGCGAGCAGAACCCGAAAGTCAGAACGGGTGTGCTCGCAGAGACGGTCGATCCCCCGAAGCCGTCTTGCCCGTGCCCGGCAGGATCATTGGGCCGACCAGAGACCACTTCATCAAAGTAGAACACGTTCCTGCCCGATGCAAGCATTCGGTCCGAAGTGACTGGTGGACACCAGACTTCGTGAACTCGGCGACCACTTGCCTCCTGGAAAAGGTCGGGTGGCCGCCATCCCAGACCGGAAGCCCACTCCCCGAACTGTCGCTCGAAAGCGACTGCACGTAACCCGACGACGGCGCGCACAGACTGCTAGCCTCGGCGAGCGGCCCAGCATATCGGCTGGGTTTCAGCGCCTAGAGGGGGGCAAACCATGACAGTTATGGAGTTTCGCGACTCCGAGAGCTCAGCCCGACGCACTTTGCGGTGGGCTCGCGAATGGGGGTGGCTTGCATCCTTGGCCTTCGTGCCCGCGATTCCTGATCGATTCAGCCGGGTATACGACGATATTTTCACTGCATCCAACTGGCTTGGTGAGGAATCGCTATTCTTCAACCTGGGCTACTGGAAAGACAATCCCCAAACTTTCGATCAAGCGGGCGCGGCATTGGCTCGGTTGGTAGCGACCGAAGCGGGCCTTGGGTCCGATGATGTGGTGGTTGACGTCGGCTGCGGATTCGGCGATCAAGATTTTCTCTGGGCGGATGAATTCGGGCCGAAACGAATTACAGGCGTAAATATTTCCGCGAAACAGGTCGAGATCGCGACCACACGGGCCGCCGAACTTGGGCTCAGCGATATCGTCGAGTATATGCACGGGTCCGCAAGCGATCTGCCTCAGTCCGATGCGTCCGCAACGAAAGTGACCGCGCTCGAATCAGCGCTTCACTTTCCGTCGCGTTCACGATTCTTCGATGAAGCATTCCGAGTTTTGGCACCTGGCGGCCGGTTGGTGACCGCCGACGTCGTGCCGCTCGCAAATGAGCATGTTTCGGGCAGGTCCAGCCGGTTACGTCCGCTGGAAAAAATAGTGCACGGCATTTTCACGACTGGCCGCCAGAATCACACCAATGCGGAGGAATACCGCCAAGCGCTCGCAGCAGCCGGCTTCCAAGATGCGAGAGTCTATTCCATCCGTGATCACGTCTATCCGCAATATGCGGAATATGTCAGCCGTAAGCTCAGGCAGCCGGAGATGAGGCGAATTAATCCGTTGATTCGGAGCTTTTACGGCCAAAGAGGAGCCGCGCTTTGGGCCCCTTGGCTTGACTATATCGTCGCTGTTGCGGACAAGCCGTCTGCGGGAGATGGTCTTTAGCCTGAATCCTTCTTGCACTGATCCCGCGCCGGCGTAGCCGCCGCGGGATCAGTGGTTTTCCGGTTCTGGTCGTGGGGCACAGGCCGGACATGGGAGCGATGCAGGGCGTCTCGGATCTCCTGACGAAGTCCGCCATTGTCGTTGCAGGCCAACACATCCCGCAGCATTTCCTTCGCGATCCATGCGGCGGCGATGTCGCCGTTCGGCGTACGTGACCCGCCCGCCGGATGGCGTCGACCATCTCGTTGGCCTACTTGACCAGGATGGAACCTGTCGACAACCAGTTGTGCGTGCGACGAAGCCTCACGCACGGCCTTCGCAGGGACCCCGGACATGTCGATTGCGACGTGCGTGATGGCGGCCTTCCATCGCTCGTCGCGCTGACCGAACCAGTCGGTGACCGCCCCCGAGCCCTCGATCAATCACCGACACGATCCCGATCGGTCACACCAGACCCCATCAAGTCGGAAGAGCCTTTACACCGGGGTTAGCCGGCCGGTGAGCCAGCGGTCGCCGTCCTTGTGCATCTCCATCCGCACCCGGCTCCCGGTGGTGGCCGCGTCGGGGGCGTCCGCGCTGGTGGTGATCTGGTTCAGGAACAGCAACACGACGGCGTCATCGGGGTCGGCCGAGACGACGGAGCCGCCCTGCACGGTGACCTGCACGGTGAGCTTCTTCTCCTTTGCACCAGGCGCGATCACCTCCGCCACCAGCGTGTTGTAGTCCTCCTTGAACGACCCGGTCAGGCCATCCGCAGCCTGGGCGAGCTGGTCGTCAACGGTGTTGTAGTTGTAGGACAGCATGGCCACCGCCTGCTCACCCGCCGCCGCCACCGCGTCGGTCCGCGCCTGCTCGGTCTTGTTGTCCTGGAGGTGCTGATAGAACAGCACCCCGACGCCCGCGGCCAGGGCGATGACCAGTGCCGCGGCGACCGCTGCGAGCACGGTGCGCCGCATGCTGTGGGGAGTGTCCGTGGTGATTTCCGAACCGGCCGACGCGTCGGTGACCGTTTCGGTCGACTCGACCTCGGCTACCTGCTCGCTCGCCTTGTCCTCGGTGACCTGCTCGGTCGACTTGTCCTCGCTCATGGCACAAACTCCACCTTCGACGCCGTCATGGTCCCGCCGTCGTCCGTCACCGTCACGCGCATCCGGAAGTCGCGCGGTCCGGACTGGGACTGATCGGGCGTCGTCACGTTGGCCCGCGCGGCGACCAGCACCTGCGCTTTGTTGCCGTCCTCGCGCTCGAGTCCGGCCTCGATGATCTGGCCCTCGGTGGTGACCGAGGCCTCCTTCACGACGCTGACGAAGGGATCCTGGCGGCCGTCGAACTCGGCCTTGAAGTCGCCGCTCGCGCCCGCGAGGATGCGCTCGACGTCCTCCTTGGCGGTCTCCGGACGGATCGTGGTCAGGTTCAGCACGGTCTGCCGGGCGGTCTGCACGTAGGCGTTCCGCTTGGCATCGCGATCGCTGGCCGCATTCTTGTCGAACAGCAGGACGATCCCAGCCGCGATCAGCGCCAGCACCAGCACGCCTGCCACGATCATCGGCACGGTCGGCCGCCTGCTGGACGCGGTCGCACCATCCGCCACCGCCTCGGCGTCCACCGACTCGGTGTCCGCCACCGGCTCGGGCTCCGTCGTCTTGGACGTGACCGCCTCCGCAGCGGTCTGCGGCGCACTGTGCTCGGAGACGGCCGCGGCCGTCTCCGTGGTCGTCACGACCGTCGCCTCGGCCCGGTCTTCAACCGGGGGTCCCGCGCTACGGCTCGCACGCCTGCGGGGAGCCGGCTTGTTCTGGTTGGTCAGCTCTGCTGACCGGTCATCATCGTCTGCCATGTCGACTCCTTTCCGGACGAGCCCCCCGACGCCAATGCCGGCTGGGTATACAGCCGGCCATCAGGACCGGTGTACTTGCCCGTCTTCGGGTCGTAGGGCCGCGCCGTCACCGGCGCTTCCACCGACTCGTCATAGGAGCTGGGAACTGTCGTGTACGAGGGTACATTCGGCGGCTTGATCGGCCCGTTGGGCGGGTTGTTGCCCAACGGGACGTAGCCGGTGCGGCACTCCTCCGGGGTCGGCGCCCGCCTGCCTGGGAACTCCATGCAGGGGCTGTTCCTGGCGCCGCGCACGGTGCTGGGATCGTCCTGTGCCACCCGGCAGAACAGGCCGGGCGGGGTGTCCGGCGTGGACACCTCGTTACCCGGTCGCCACTGGTCGGGCGGGAGGAACCCTGTGGTGCACGGCGGTGGATCGTTGACCTCGATGGCGAAGTTCACCAGCGCACCCTCGTCCCGGGGACCCGAGAGTGCCATCGTCGTCAGCGCGGCGGTGATCGGCGGGTACAGCACCAGGACCTGCTCGATGCTCTTGTTGTAGATCACCCCGACCTCACCGACGCTCACCAGGTTCGCGAGCAGCAACGGAAGCGTCGGCTTCAGATCCTGGAACAGCGCGTTGGCCTCCGCCGCGGCACCGGGGCCCTTCTCGAGAACGGCGCGCAGGTCCGGGTCGCTGGCCCGCAGCTGATCGGAGAACGTCACCAGGTTCTTGGTCCAGGACCGGATCGCGTCGCTGCTGACCACCTGGGTGTCCAGCAGCGGACCGATCTGGTCGATCAGCTGCAGCGTCGCGTCCGAGTTCGCGTTGGCCTCCTGCACGAACAGCCGCGACGAATCGATGAGCTGCTGCAGCTCGGGGCCGGTGCCGTTGAACGCCTTGAAGGCCTCGTCGACGACCAGCTTCAGCTGGGTGTTCGACACGCTCTCGACCAGGGTGTTTGCCTGATCGAGCAGCGCACCGACCTCCTGCGGCACCGAGGACCGGTCCTCGGGTATGACGTCCCCGTCGGACAGGTACGGCTCGGAATCCTCGCGTGGGATCAGGTCCACGTACTGTTCGCCGACCGCGGAGACGCTCTTGACCTCCGCGTCCACGTCAGCGGGGATCTTGTACTTGCTGCCGATGGACAGCTTCGCGTCCACGCCGGACTCGGTGAGCACCACCTCGTCGACGGTGCCCACATTGGTCCCGCGGTAGGCCACGTTGGCGTGCGGGTACAGGCCGCCGGTGGACGGCAGCTCGACGGTGACGTCGTACCGACCGATCCCGAACAGGGCGGGGAGTTGGACGTACTGCGTCGCCATCACCGACAACCCGATCACCGTGAGGATCGAGAAGATGACCAGCTGAACGCGGACGAACTTCGACAGCATCATGGCTTGGGCGCTCCTAGCTGCGGAAGGCCGGGGATCTGCGGGAGCTGGATCTGGGGCAGGCCTGGGATCGACGGGGCGGGTGTGGGCGCCGCGGCCGGTTTAGCCGGGGGCTTCGGGGAGGGGCTCTGCAGCGGGTTCGTCGACTGCCCGGCCACTCCCGCGGTCGTGCCGAGCGCGCCCTCGACGCCACCCAGTGTTCCACCCAGACCGGTACCGGTCAGGAAGTTCTTGTCCAGCCTCTTGTTAGTCAGATCGACCGTCATCATCAGGTTCGCGTAGTCCCCCCGGATCACCTGGTCGAGGTTCTTGAGCGGGAACGGGTAGGTGAGCATGATCGACAGCGACTCGGTGAGCGCGGTGCCCGTACCGGCGAGCTGGGTGAGCAGCGGCACCAGCGCGTGCAGGTTCGCCTTCAGGTCGTCGCCGCTCTCGTTGATCACCCGGGTGGCCGTGCTGCTGAGGTTGCCCAGCGCGATCAGGGCATCGGTCAGGTTCTGTCGCTGGCCGACGAGCACCTCGAGCGCGGGTGGGATGCCGTCGAGCGCGGCGGTCAGGGTCGCGGTCTGCTGATTCACATTGGTGGACAGCCGGTCCAGGCCCTCCATCGCGGAGATGATCTCGCCGCGCTGACGGTCCAGGCTGCCGACCAGCTGGTCGAGCTGCGGAAGCAGATCGCGGATCGAGTCCTCGCGGCCGACCAGGCCCGCATTGAGTTCCCTGGTGATGTCGTTGATCTGGGCCAGCCCGCCGCCGTTGAGGACGACGGAGAGTGAGGACAACGTCTGCTCGGTGGTCGGGTAGGCGCCCGCGCGTGCCTCCGGGATGACGTCGCCGTCGGAAAGCGTTCCCTCCGGGGCAATCCCGACCGGCGGAGCCAGCTCCAGGTGCTGTGAGCCGAGCAGGCTGGTCTGGCCGATCTTGGCAGTCGCGTTCGCGGGCAGCACGACGCCCTCGTTCAGCGAGACCGTGACCACCGCGTGCCAGTTCTGCACCTCGATGGAATCGACCGTGCCGACCGTGACGTCGTTCACCCGCACCGGCGAGTTCTCCGACAGGGTGGTCACATTCGGCATCTCGATCTTCACCGTGTACGCGCCGTCCCCGCTGCCCTCGGTGCCCGGCATGGGCACCGAGTTGAGACCGGTCCATTCACATCCGGTGAGGGCAAGCGTCAGCCCGAACGCGATCGACCCGATCGCGACCCGGCGGTGGGTGCTGGTGCGTGTCATCGGCCACCTCCCGGCTTGATCAAGGACTCGAGATCCTTGGGCACGTTGATGGTCGGCAAGCCGGCGAGTGGCCCAGCGATCGGCTTCATCGTCGACTTGGCGGCCCGCGCCGGGATCTGGTTCTCCAGGCTCGGAGGGCTGAAGGTCAACTGGTCGGGGTGCGCCGCGACGCCGGTCGCCGGATTCGTCAGGAACCCGGGGTAGTTCGTCGTAATCGAGTTCAGCACCGGACCCAGGTACTGCGCGCACAGGTCGGCACTCTTGTCGGAATCGTTCATCTCGAGGCCCTCGATCATGCCGCAGATCATGTTGATGGGATTGTTCGCGTTGCTGGCCGCGATCACGCCGGACACTGAACCCAATGCGGGCTGATAGATGTTGTTGAAGTTCGCCAGCGCGTTCGGCGCGATATGCAGCACCTGCTCGATCTCCGGCCGCTTCTGAGCCAGTACCTGGGTGGCATCCGCAAGCCGTTCCACGGATTCCGTGAGCACTGCCCGGTTGTCGCTGACGAAGCGCTGCACGTCACCCATCGCCACATTGAGGTCTGCGAGTGCAACGCCGAGCTCGTCGGTGTTGTCCGCGAGCACCGAGGACACCGATGCGAGGTGGCCGCTGAACTGCACGATCTGCTGGTTGCTCGCGGACAGAGCCGATACGAAGGCCTGCAGGTTACGGATGGTCGAGAACAGGTCGGTGCGACCCTGCGAGAGGGTGTGCATGGTGTCCGAGAGCTCGCGCAGGGTCTTGTTGATGCTGTCGCCGTTGCCCTCGAGGTTGTCGGCGGCGGTGTCGATGAACCGGCCCAGAGAGCCCTGGTCTGCGCCGCCCTCCGGGCCGAGCGCGGTGGAGAGCTTGGCCAGCTCCGCCTTGATCTCGTCCCACTCCACCGGAACGGCGGTCCGCTCCACCGGGATCTCGGCGTCGTCGCCCATCGTCGCACCGCCGGTGTACACCGGCGTCAGCTGGATGAAGCGAGCGGCCACCAGGCTCGGCGCCACGATGATCGCTTTGGCGTCCGCGGGGATGTCCACGCCCGAATCGACGTCCATCTCGACGCGCGCGTTCTCACCCTCGGGGTCGATGCTGGCGATCTTGCCCACCGTCACGCCGAGCACCCGCACGTCGTCGCCCGGGTAGATGCCGGTGGTCGTCGGGAAGTACGCGGTGATCCGGTTCTTTCCGAGCCCCGGGAACAGGAACAGGGTGCCCGCCACCAGCGCGGCGATCACCACAGCTGCGGAAACACCGCGCAGGATCCACTTCTTGCGGTCTGTCATCGGGGCGCTCATCGGTTCGGGTCCACGGGCGTGACGGTCAGCGGCGGGAAGTTCTGCAGGTCAGAGGGCACGTGCTCGGGCCACAGCAGCGAATCGGTGAAGGCCTGGGTCATCTGGCCGACGCTGAAGTTCGCGACATAGGCCATGAAGAACGGTCCGCTGCCGACGGATTCGCCGAGCGCGGTCGCGTAGGGACCGAGGCCGTCGAGGGCCTTCCCGATGTTGTCCTTGTTCTCCTGCAGCACCGCAACCACCGAGTTCAGTTTCTCCAGAGTCGGTTTCATCTGTTCCTGGTTGTCCTGCACCAGCCCGCTGAGCTGCCGGGACACCGCGGAGGTGTTCACGATCAGCTCACTGATCGCGTTCCGTCGGCGGTCGAGCTCGCCGAGCAACTGGTTGCCGTCCACCAGCAGGGCATTGATCTGGTCACTCCTGGTCGCCAGGATCCCCGTCACGCCTTCAGCCCGATGGAGCAGCTCGCGCAGGCTCTCATCGCGGGAGTTGATGCTCGCGGAGAGCCTGGTGACCCCGTCCAGCGCGGTCCGCAGCTCGGGCGGGGTGTCCTGGAGCGTGTCCGACATCGCGTTCAGCGAGTTGTTCAGCTGATCGGTGTCGAGGTCGGACACGGTGTTCGACAGGTCACCCAGCGCGTCGTTGAGCGAGTACGGGGAGTTGGTGCGCTCCACCGGAATCGTCTCGGACTTGCGCAGCGTCCCGCCGCCCGCGGGGGTCACCTTGAGCGACTTGCGACCGAGGATGGTGTTGGTCTTGACCGCGGCGCTCGTCTCGTCGCCGAGCGCGATCCCGTCCTGGACGGTGAAGGTGACCAGCACCTGCGGGCCATCCAGGTCGATCTTGTCGACGGTGCCGACGTTGACGCCCGAGACGGTGACCTCGTCCCCGGTCATCAGTCCGCCCGCATCGGCGAAATGCGCGGTGTACTGGCCGCCGCCGGAGATGAAGGGCAGCTGGTCGTACTGCATTCCGGCAATCACCAGGGAGCCCGCAACTACCAGGCCGATGATCCCGATCTGAACGGGGTCTCTTTCGCGTGGCTTCGTCATTTGACCGCACACCTCCCTGTCGTCTGCGTCGGAACCGTCGGGAGGCCAACCAGAAGGTCCTTACCATCCGGTCCGGAGAACTTCATCTGCACGCTGCACGTGTAGAACTGGAAGAACCCGCCGTAGGCGCCTACTCGGATCAGTTTCTTGTACGCGCCGGGCAGCTCCCCGAGCACCCAGTCGAGGTCGGCTTTGCCCAGGTCGAGCTGGTTGACGACGCGACCCCCCTCGATGATGGTGGACTGCAGGTCCGGGCGTGCGCCCTGCAACAGCTCGGCGAGATCGCCTGTGGCCGTGGCGATCTGCGGGATCGCGTTACCAATCGGATCGCTGTCCTTCGCGAGCCCGCTCACCAGCTGCTGGAGTTGGTCGATCGTGGTAGAGAACTGGTCGCCCTTGTCATTGATGGTGCCGAGCGTGGTGTTCAGGTTGGTGATCACCTCGCCGATCAGCTCGTCCCGGTCGGCAAGGGTCTTGGTGAAGGAGCTGGTGCTGCCGAGCAGCGAGACCAGCGTGTCGCCCTGGCCCTGGAAGACCTGCAGCAACGCGCCGGAGAGATCGTTGACCTGCTCCGCGTCCAGGCCCTTGAGCAGCGGCTTGAACCCGCCGAGCAGCAGATCGAGGTCGAGCGCGGGCGAGGTCTGATCCTCCGGGATGGTCCCGCCGTCGTCGAGCTGCTCCATCGAACCGGCGCCCTCGAGCAGCTCGAGGTACCGGTCACCGACCAGGTTCTCGTAGCGCACGGTGGCCCTGGTGCTCTTGAAGAGCTCGTACTGGCTGTCGACGTTGAAGTCGACCTCGGCGAGGTTGTCTCCGTCGATGCTCACGCCCTTCACCGAGCCGACCGGCACGCCTGCGATGCGCACCTTGTCACCCGGCTTCACACCAGAAGAATCGGTGAACTGTGCGGTGAAGGAGTTCGAGGTGCTGAATCGGTACTGGCTGAACACGATCGCCAGGCCGGCGAAGATCAGCGCCATCACCGTGGTGAAGATCAGCAGTTTGACGGTCGTCGGCCGCATCAGTTCCCTCCCTCCGGGTAGACGCCCGCGTACAGCAGCTGGAAGACCTTGGGCATGTTCGTGCTGACCTTTGTGGACGGCACGTACGGCACCGTCCCGGTGTCGGCGACGAGGAAGTTCGCGTTGCCGTCACGCTTGGGATCGAAGTCCGGCAGGCCCATGCAGTGCGGTCCACCGGACGCGTTCACCTTCGGCAGGTCCTTTGGGTAGGTGTACGGCTCGGTGCCGTAGATGAAGCTCGTGCTCAGCGCGACGCCCGGCTGCAGACCACCGAAGATCTCGTTGGCCGCAGGAAGCGTCTTGGCCAGCCCGCTGAGCAGGCAGGCGATCGACGGTGAGTACTCACTGAGGAGCTCGGTCGTGGGCCGAAGGTCCGCCAACGCCTTCGTCAGGTTGGCTTCGTTCTCGGTGAGCACGCCGTTCGCGTTGTTCGCCAGACCGGTCACGTTCATCAGCAGCAGGTCCAGGTTCGCCTGCTCGTCGACGATGGTGCCGCTGGTCGCGGTCGCGTTGTCCAGCAGCCGCATCAGGTCCGGCGTCACGTCGGCGTACACATTGGTGACCGTCGCGGCGGCCTCCAGATCGCGCTGCAGCTGCGGCAGCGCAGGATTCACCTTCTTCAGGTACTGGTCGGTCTCCTCCAGCAGCTGGCCGAGCTGGTCACCGCGGCCATTGAGCGCCTCGGAGATCGCGCCGAGCGTGGCGTTGAGCTTCTCCGGCTCGATCTGCTGCAGCAGCGTCGACAGGTTCTCGAACAGGGTGTTGAACTCGACCGTCACCGAGTCGGCCTCGATGGTGGTGCCGGCCGAGAGCGAGCTCGACGACGGGTTCTCCGGCACAACGAAGTTGACGTACTTGGCACCGAACACGGTGGTGGACTTGATCTCCACCTGTGCGTTCGAGGGGATCAGGTGCATGGAGGCCGGATCCATCGCCAACTCGAGCTTGGCCTGGTCGCCCTCCTGCCCGATGGAGGCGACGCGACCGACCTGGACGCCGCGCATCTTCACCTTGGCGTCGGGGTCCATCACCAGACCGGCGCGGTCGGCGGTCACCGTCACCGGCTCACTGTCGGTGAAGCCGCCCGAGAACATCGTCAGCGCGACGGTCGCGACGCCGACAAGGCTGCCCACGAGCACCAGCGCGGCGACCTTCTTCTTCCATTTGGGTTCAGGTTCAGACATGCGCGCTATCCCGAGAGGTTGAAGTTGCCGGACCCACCGTAGATGGCGAGCGAGATGAGCAGCGTGACCGTGACCACCGCGATCAGCGAGGTCCGCACCGCATTACCGACCGCCACGCCAACGCCGACCGGACCGCCGCTGGCGTTGTACCCGTAGTAGGTGTGGATGAGCATGACGGCCAGCGCCATCACGATCGCCTGAGCGAAGGACCAGAGGATGTCCGTCGGTATCAGGAACGTCGAGAAGTAGTGGTCGTAGACACCAGGCGACTGCCCATAAATCACGACCGTCGCGAATCGGCTGGCGATGAACGAGGCGGTCACGGCCAGCGCGTAGAGCGGCACGATCGCGATCATCCCCGCCATCACGCGGGTGCTCACCAGGTACGGAATCGACGGGATCGCCATCACCTCGAGCGCGTCGATCTCCTCGGTGACCCGCATAGCACCCAGCTGTGCTGTGGAGCCGGCGCCGATGGTGGCGGCGAGCCCGATGCCCGCGATGACCGGCGCGACGATGCGCACGTTGATGAAGGCGGCGAAGAAGCCGGTCAGGGCCTCGACACCGATGTTGCCGAGCGAGGCGAACCCCTGCACGGCGATGGTGCCACCTGCGAAGAGCGTTAGGAAGCCGACGATCACGACGGTGCCGCCGATCACGGCGAGCGCGCCGGTACCCATGCTGATCTCGGCGATCAGCCGGATCGTCTCTTTCCGGTAGTGGATGAACGCGCGCGGGGCCGAGGCGACCGCCCGCCAGTAGAACAGTGCCTGGTCACCGATGCCGTCGATCGAACCGGAGAATTTGCCGATCCGCTTCCTGGTCCCACGGAAGCGCCCTGTCAGTGCGAATGCCATCCCCGTCACCCCGCCGTCAGCTTGACACCGACGGCGGTGACGAGAACGTTCACCACGAACAGCGCCATGAACGCGAAGACGACCGTCTGGTTCACCGCGTCACCCACACTCTTTGCGCCACCCTTTACGTTGAGCCCCAGGAAGCAGGCGACAAGGCCCGCGATCATGCCGAACAAACCGGCCTTGAGCTGCGAGAGCATCAGCTCACCGAAGCCGGTCAGCAGGGTGATCCCGTTGATGAAGGCGCCGGGGTTCACGTCCTGCAGGAAGACAGAGAAGACGAAGCCGCCGACGATGCCGATGGTGGACACCAGCCCGTTGAGGAGCAGGGCGACCACCGTCGAGGCGAGCACCCGAGGCACGACCAGTCGGTGGATCGGGTTGATACCGAGCACCTTCATCGCGTCGATCTCTTCGCGAATGGTTCGCGCGGCGAGGTCGGCGCAGATCGCGGTGGCGCCAGCACCGGCGACGATCAGCACGGTGACCATCGGCCCCACCTGGGTGACCGCGCCGAGCGCGGTGCCCGCGCCGCTGAGGTCGGCAGCGCCGATCTCGCGCAGCAGGACGTTGATCGTGAAGACCACCAGCACAGTGAACGGGATGGCGACGAGCACCGTCGGCACCATCGACACCCGGGCCACGAACCAGGCCTGGTCTACGAATTCACGGCGCTGGAAAGGCCGCCTGCCCATCGCCTTGAAGGTCTCCCCCGCCATCGCGAAGAAGCCGCCCACGGCGCGCAGCGGCACCAGAAGGAGGTCATCCATCGTGCCTCCTCGTCAGTGTTCTCGCGCAGGGCACCGCGGAGGAGATGCGAAATCCCCCCGGATGCCTGTGATCCAGGTCATACTAACTAGAACGTGTTCACCTGTCAAAGGTGTTCCCCTCCGGACGCATCGGTGCTGGTCAACTCATACCACCGGGAGGGCGAACCCGGCGGCCGGGCACCCGTGTTCAGCGGGGCCCGGCCGGCGGGTTCGGCGGTCGGTGGTGCAGGCCAGGAGCGGGGCTCCGAGCATGCGACCTCCGGCCACGTTGACTCCCTTTGTCTTTCATCGATCACGTGCCTGGTGAGTCCCGATGGTCACCGACCACGACATCGAGTATCCACACAAGTGCGAAGGTTCTCCCCCCACGCTCGTTCGGCCACTCGGGCTCGTGCCGCGACCACTCCGGGACTCGTCCCCACCCCACCCGGACGTGCGGAAATCTAGAACACGTGCTCATCATTGTCGGGGCAGGTCAAACCCACCCCGGCCATCATCTTCACCCAGCAGGCCCGCCTGCGTGCCGAAATTCGCACGTTTCTCAGGTACGGCCGAATGCGCAGGTCAGCCGAGCGACTTGACCGCTTCGGTCGCCGCGAACATCCGAGCCGGATCGCGCCCGTCGAAGTAGCCGCCGAGCGAGTCCGCGAGGCCCTCGGGGGTCCACACCGCATCGGGCGAATCGAATCGCTGCTCGACGACCGGCGCGGCCATGAGCGCCACCATCGGTCCGTAGACGATGAAGACCTGGCCGTTGATGGCGTCGGCGGCGGGCGAGGCCAGGTACGACACCAGGTTCACGACGTGCTCGGGCGAGAGAGGATCGGTGCCGTCCTCGGGTGCGTCACCGAAGACGTTCTCGGTCATCGCCGTGCGTGCGCGCGGGCAGATCGCGTTGGCGCGAACGCCGTAGCGCTCGAGACCGCGCGCCGCGGACAGGGTGAGGGCGGTGATGCCCGCCTTGGCCGCACCGTAGTTCGGCTGTCCGGCCGGGCCGAGCAGGCCGGCCTCGGACGACGTGTTGATCAGACGGCCGTAGACCGGTGCGCCCGCCGCCTTCGACTCGGCGCGCCAGTGCACCGCCGCGTTGCGGCACAGCAGGAAGTGGCCACGCAGGTGGACCTTGAGAACGAGGTCCCAGTCCTCGTCGGACATGCTGAACAGCATCTTGTCCCGCACGATGCCCGCGTTGTTGACGACGATGTCGACGCCGCCTGCCTGCTGGGCGGCCTCCATCAGCGCATCCGCGGTGGCGCGCTCGCCGATGTCGCCGGGAATGAACACCGCCTTGCCACCGAGGGTCTGGATCTCGTCGAGGACCGCATCGGCGTTCTCGTTGGCCACCAGATCGTTGATGACGACGTTCGCGCCCGCCTTGGCGAGGCCGATCGCCTCGGCCTTGCCGAGACCCGACGCTCCACCGGTCACGATTGCGACCTTGCCGTCCAGACTTACCTCGCGACTAGTCAAACTCACCACTGCCTTCGTGATTTCGATGCGGCCCCCGGAGCGGGTTCCGCCGTCACATCCGTGACGGCGCTCACTCTAGAACGTGTTCTTATTCCCGGCAAGAACAGTTAGCGCTCGAGGGTCAGTGCAGCGCGCGGGCACTGGGCGACCGACTCCTCCAACTTGGCCACCGAATCGGCGTCGTCACCGGGCTGGGTGATCACCAGTTCGTCATCGTCCGTCAGATCGAAGATGTCCGGCGCGATGCCGACGCAGACACCGTTCGCCTCACAGCGATCCCTATCGACCTTGACCTCCATGAATGAACCTCACTTCTCGTTCGAATCGACGTCTGCGGCACGCGTGTCTATGGGCTGGACCCGCGGGCAGATCCAGCATAAGACTAGAACCCGTTCCACTCCTGTGCAATGATGCGAAAAACCCATAGTGACGGGCCGAAAGTGCGTCTCGCCAGCTCGGCCGATCGCAACCAGATAACGGCACCAAAACAGACTAGAACCTGTGTCAGAGACCGGAGAGGTACCGATGCAAATCACCTACAGCGCCGAGCAGCAGAAGCTGCGGGAGGAGCTGCGCGCCTATTTCGCGAAGCTCATCACTCCCGAGCGTCGCGAAGCGCTCAACGCCCAGACCGGCGAGTACGGCTCGGGCACCGTCTACCGCGACGTCGTGCGCGAGATGGGCAAGGACGGCTGGCTCACGCTCGGCTGGCCCAAGGAGTACGGCGGACAGGAGCGGTCGCCGATCGACCAGCTGATCTTCACCGACGAGGCTGCGATCGCCGGCGCCCCGGTGCCGTTCCTCACGATCAACTCCGTCGCGCCGACCATCATGCATTACGGCTCGGAGGAGCAGAAGAAGTTCTTCCTGCCCAAGATCTCCTCGGGTGAGGTGCACTTCTCCATCGGGTACTCCGAGCCCGGCGCGGGCACGGACCTGGCCAGCCTGCGGACCACCGCGGTCAAGGACGGCGACGACTACGTCATCAACGGCCAGAAGATGTGGACGAGCCTGATCGCGTACGCGGACTACGTGTGGCTCGCCGTCCGCACCGACCCGAATGTCAAGAAGCACAAGGGCATCAGCATGCTGATCGTCCCGACGACCGCCGAGGGATTCTCCTACACCCCGGTGCACACCATGGCCGGTCCGGACACCAGCGCCACCTACTACCAGGACGTGCGCGTCCCGTCGTCCGCATTGGTCGGCGAGGAGAACGGCGGCTGGGGGCTGATGACCAATCAGCTCAACCACGAACGGGTCGCGCTGGTCTCCGCCGCGCAGATCCAGGGCGCGCTGCGCGACACCATCGAGTGGGCGCAGAACACCAAGCTGGCCGACGGCCGTCGCGTCATCGACCAGGAGTGGGTGCAGATCAACCTCGCCCGGGTGCACGCCAAGGTCGAGTACCTCAAGCTGCTGAACTGGGAGGTGTCCTCCGCGGAGGCCCCGAGCAAGGGCGACGCGTCGGCATGCAAGGTCTTCGGCACCGAGTTCGCGACCGAGGCGTACCGACTGCTCATGGAGGTCCTCGGCCCCCTGGCATACCTGCGGCAGGACTCGAAGGGCGTCGCCGTCCGCGGCCGCCTCGAGCGTTGGCACCGTTCCGCCCTGATCCTGACCTTCGGCGGCGGCACCAACGAGGTGCAGCGCGACATCCTCGCCATGACGGCGCTGGGCCAGCCGCCCGCCAAGCGGTGACTACCACCGCCCACCAGGCGCTGACCCCGGCCCCCATCCTGCGCTGACCGCGCGAGTCAAAGGAACATCATGGATTTCAGCCACACAGAGGCCCAGCAGGACCTCGAACAACTCACCCGGAGCATCGCCGAGAAGCTCACCACCAACGACCGCCTGCGCGAACTGGACGCCGCCGAGGACCGCTTCGACGACAAGCTCTGGCAGGCCCTCGCCGATGCGGGCGTGCTCGCGGCGGCACTGCCCGAGTCGGTCGGCGGCGGCGGCTTCGGCATCCTCGAACAATGCAGCGTGCTGCGCGAACTGGGCCGGCCCCTCGCGGCCGTGCCGTACCTGTCCTCGATCGTCCTCGCCGCGTCGGCCCTCGCCGAGTTCGGTGACGACGCCCAGCGCGAGTGGGCGCAGCGCGCGGGAGCGGGTGAGGCCATCCTGACCGTCGCCCTCGCCGAGGAGCTCAACGACAACCCGGCCAAGCCGGTGACCACGGCGGTCCGCAGCGGCGACGAGTGGCTGCTGACCGGCACCAAGATCACCGTGCCCGCGGCCGCTTTCGCGGACCTGATCCTGGTTCCCGCCACCACGCCCGAGGGTGTCGCGGTGTTCCTGGTGCAGCCGTCCGACGCCGGGGTCACCATCGACCGCCAGCGCGTCACCGACTTCAGCGCCGAGTCGATCGTCGAGCTGGCCGGCACCAAGCTCGGAGCGGACCGGCTGCTCGGCAGCCCCGAGAACGGCGCCGAGATCGTGGACTGGATCCTGGCCCGCGCCGCGGTCGCGCTGAGCGCGACCCAGCTCGGCACCCTGGAGCGGGCCCTGGAACTGGTCGCGGAGTACGCGCGCGAGCGGGTCCAGTTCGACCGCCCGATCGGCAGCTTCCAGGCCGTCACCCAGCGCCTCGCCGACGCCTTCATCGACGTCAAGGGCGTCCGGTCCACGCTGTGGCAGGCCGCCTGGCGGCTCAGCGAGAACCTGCCCGCCGAGGAAGAGGTCCGGACCGCGAAGTTCTGGGCGGCCGATGCGGGCCACCGCGTCGCGCACACCGTGATCCACATCCACGGCGGCGTCGGTCTCGACCGCGACCACCCGGTGCACCGGTACTTCCTGGCTGCCAAGCACAACGAGTTCGCACTGGGCTCGGCCACCGAGCAGTTGCGCAGGCTGGGACAGATCCTCGCCGACGTGCCTGCCTGAACCTAGGCTGCACACATGACGACCGCGATGCCCACCGTCACCGATCTGTTGCTCCGGCTTCGAGACGACGACGACCACGGAATTCTGTTCGAGGACAAGAGAATTCCGTGGTCCGAACACGTCGTACTCAGCGCCGGTCTGGCGGCGGGATTTGCGGCCCTGTTCGACCCGGCAGCACCCCGACACGTCGGGGTGCTGCTGGACAACGTTCCCGAGTTCTCCCTCCTGCTCGGCGCCGCAGCGCTGGGCGGATCGGTCGTGGTCGGCCTGAACACCACCCGGCGCGGCGAGGCGCTCGCAGGCGATATCGCGCGCGCCGACTGCCAGGTGGTGGTCACCGACACCGAGCGTCTCGCTCTGCTCGACGGCCTCGACCTGGGCGGCGTCCGGGTCCTCACCATCGACGGTCCCGAGTGGTCGGATCTGCTTGCCGCGCACCGTGGCAGCGCCCCGCCCTCGCCCTCTCCCGCAGGCGACGACCTGTTCATGCTGATCTTCACCTCCGGCACCAGCGGGAATCCGAAGGCGGTCCGGGTGACCCACCGCATGGTGGCCGGGCCCGGCATCATGCTCGCCGAACGGTTCGGGCTGTCGGCCGCCGACACCGCCTACATCTCGATGCCGATGTTCCACTCGGGCGCGGTGATGGCCTGTTGGGCTGTCGCCGTCGCCGTCGGCGCCGATCTCGCATTGCGCCGCAAGTTCTCCGCGTCCCAGTTCATCCCGGACGTCCGGCGGTTCGGCGCCACCTACGCGCACTACGTCGGCAAGCCCCTCGCCTACGTACTGGCCACCCCCGAGGCGGCCGACGACGCCGACAACCCGTTGAAGGTGCTCTACGGCAACGAGGGGTCCCCGTCCTCGATCGCCGAGTTCGGGCGCCGGTTCGATGTCCGGGTGGTCGACGGGTTCGGTTCCACCGAGGGCGGCGTGCTGATCCCCCGGAGCCCGGGCACCCCCGTCGGCGCCCTCGGCCTGCTCCCCGCGGGCATCGAGGTGCTCGATCCGGACACCGGGGTCCGGTGCCCAGCCGCGGAGTTCGACGCCGCCGGGCGGATCGTCAACGCGGACGTCGCGACCGGCGAGCTGGTGAACACCGCGGGCACCGGGAGCTTCGCGGGGTACTACAAGAATCCCGAGGCCGAGGCCGAGCGGGTGCGGAACGGCCAGTACTGGAGCGGCGACCTGGGCTACCGGGACTCCGAGGGCTTCGTGTACTTCGCCGGCCGCAGCTCCGGCTGGATGCGGGTCGACGGTGAGAACCTCGGCACCGCGCCCATCGAGCAGATCCTCGGCAGGCATCCCCACGTCGGCGAGGTCGCCGCCTACGGGGTTCCGGACCCCGAGGTCGGCGACCGGGTGGCGGTCGCGCTGGTGGCGACGAGCGACTTCGACATCGCCGACTTCTCCCGCTTCCTCGGCGCCCAGTCGGATCTCGGGCCGAAGCAGGTGCCGAGCTTCGTCCGGGTCTGCACGGACCTGCCCCGCACGGCCACCTACAAGGTCCTCGGACGCACCCTCAGCGCCGAGCGCTGGCACTGCGCCGATCCGGTCTGGTACCGCGCTCCCGGTGGTGTCGACTTCGAACCCGTGACCCCGGAGCAGCGGGCGAAGCTCGACGCCGAGCTGAACTCCTAGAGCTCGTCCGGCGGTTCCGGAGACAACACGAAGGCCGGGTACGAAATTCGTACCCGGCCTTCGTGTGTGGCCTAGCTGTCCGACGCCCGTGGGCGCCGCACCTACGTGAGCTTGCTCAGCCGCGCGACGGTTGCGTCGAACTCGGCGACCAGCTCGGCGATCGACTCGGCGACCGGCCGGATCTCGTTCATCCGTCCGACGATCTGGCCTGCAGGCATCGCGACCACCTCGGGGTCCTCCGAGGCGACGATCCGCTGGTGCGCCTCGGCGACCAGCAGGTTCTGCAGCGGCATCGGCAGCGCGTCCGGTGCGCCGGGCTTGGACCAGGCCTCGGTCCACTTGGTCTTGAGCAGGCGGGCCGGCTTGCCCGAGTAGATCCGGGAGCGGACGGTGTCGCTCGAGGTCGCCGCGAGCAGCGCGCGCTGCGTTGCGGACGTGCCGTCTGCCGCACTGCCCAGCTTGTACTCCGCTGCGGTCAGCCAGTACGAACCCATCCACACGCCGGAGGCGCCGAGGCTCATCGCCGCCGCGATCTGCCTGCCACTGCCGATGCCACCCGCCGCCAGCACGGTGGCGTCATCGCCGACCGCGTCGACGATCTCGGGCACCAGGACCATCGAGGCGATCTCGCCGGTGTGGCCACCCGCCTCGTAGCCCTGGGCGATGACGATGTCGACGCCGTTGGCCACGTGGCTCAGCGCGTGACCGACCGCGCCAGCCAGGGCCGCGACCGGCACGCCGTGCGCGTGCGCCTCGTCGATGACGTCCTTCGGCGGCGACCCGAGCGCGTTGGCGATCAGCGCCGGACGGTGCCGGAGCGCGACGTCGACCTGCGCGCGGGCCACCGAGTGCAGCCAGCCCAGGGTGCCCGTCGCACGCTCGACATCGTCGGACAGCGGCGGAACCCCGAGCTCCTCGAGCGTGCGGTTGACGAATGCACGGTGCTCCGCCGGGATGAGCTTGTCCAGGTCGACGGCCGCACCCTCGGTCGGGATCTTGGCAGGCATGACGATGTCGACGCCATACGGCTTGCCGTCGGTGTTCTCGTCCATCCAGGTGAGGACGGCCTCGAGCTCCTCGGGGTCGTTGAACCGCACACAGCCCAGCACGCCGAGTCCGCCCGCCCGCGACACCGCCGCCGCCACGTGCTCGGACGGGGTGAACGCGAAGATCGGGTACTGGATGCCGAACTTGTCGGCGAGAGCGTTACGCATCAGGAGTTCCCGTTGCTGTAGTTGTCGTCGGCCTCGCGCGTCTCGGTCTGCTCCTTGGCCCACCGGTAGTCGGGCTTGCCCGCAGGCGAACGCTTGATCTCGTCGACGAACCAGATGCTGCGCGGCACCTTGTAGCCGGCGATCTCCTTGCGGGACGCTGCGATGATGTCGGCCAGGCTCGGGCGGGTGCCCTCGCGGGGCGCGACGACGGCGGCGACCCGCTGGCCGAAGCGCTCGTCCGGGACACCGACGACGAGGACGTCGAAGACGTCGGGATGCGACTTGATGGCACCCTCGACCTCCTCCGGGTAGATCTTCTCGCCGCCGCTGTTGATGGACACCGATCCGCGGCCGAGCATCGTGACCGTGCCGTCCGCCTCGACCGTGGCGTAGTCGCCGGGGATCGAGTAGCGAACCCCGTTGAACGTCTTGAAGGTTTCCGCGGTCTTGACCTCGTCCTTGTAGTAGCCGAGGGGGATGTGGCCGTGGCGGGCCATCATGCCGACCTTGCCCGAGCCGGGCTCGACCTTGTTGCCGTCCTCGTCCAGGACGTCGGTGGAGGCGTCGATCTTCACCCGCGGTCCGCCGGTGTGCTCGAAACCCTTGGTCACCATGCTCAGGCCGCCGAACCCGGTCTCGGACGAACCGACGTTGTCGGTGAGCAGGCGGTTGGGCAGCAGGTCGAGGAACTGTTCCTTGAGCGACGGCGAGAACAGGGCCGCGCTGCTCGCGATCACGTAGAGCGAGGACAGGTCGTAGGGCTCGCCGGTCTTCGGGTTGCCCTCGATGAGCGCGTCGATCATCGGGCGGGCCATCGCGTCGCCCGTGATGAAGATGAGGTTGACCTTGTGCTGGTCGATGACCTGCCACACCTCGTGGCCGTTGAACTCGGGGTGCATGACGCAGGTGCCGCCACCGAAGAGGCTATGGAACACCGCGGACTGCGAGCCGCCGTGGATCATCGGGGGGATCGGGAACCGGACCATCGCCGGGTTCGCGGCACCGACCTTGGCCTGCTCCCACTCGTCCTCGACGCGCTCGCCGGTGATGAAGTTGGTGCCGCCGCCGAGCACCCGCCACCAGTCCTCGTGCCGCCACATGACGCCCTTCGGGCTGCCGGTGGTGCCGCCGGTGTACAGCATGAAGATGTCGTCGGGGCTGCGCTCGCCGAAGTCGCGATCCGGTGAGCTCTCCGCGAGGGCCTTCTCGTACTCGACGCCGAATTCGGCGTAGTCGAGATCGGTGCCGTCCTCGACGACGATCACGGACTTGACCAGGGGCGTGTTCGGCAGCACGTTGGCCACCTTGTCCACGTACCGGCGCTCGACGATGAGCGCGGCCATGTCCGAGTTCTCGAAGATGTACTGCAACTCGTTCTCGACGTACCGGTAGTTCACGTTGACCATCACCGCGCGGGCCTTGAACACCGCGACCATGGCCTCGATGGCCTCGATGGTGTTACGGCTGTAGATGCCCACCTTGTCACCCGGCTTGACACCGCGATCCTGCAGGTAATGCGCGAGGCGGTTGGTCCGCTCCTCCAACTGCGCATAGGTGATCTCGCGGTCGCTGTCCAGCAGCGCCACCCGCTCTGGATTCAGGTCAATGGAGTGCTCGACGAAGTCTGCGATATTTAGGGCCACGCCCATAAAGTAGAACGTGTTACCGTTTCTGGCAAGAGCCAATGTGAGACTCAACTCACACGATATCGGGAGCCGAGAGTGTCCTCCACCACAGCCGAGATTTCCGACATTTCGGAACAGTCCGCTCATTGCCTCGTCGAGAAGCGCGGCCACGTCCTCATCGTGACGATGAACCGCCCTGAGGCCCGCAATGCCCTGTCGGGCGAGATGATGGCGATCATGACCCAGGCCTGGGACCAGGTCGACGCCGATCCCGACATCCGGGTCGCGATCCTCACCGGCGCCGGGGGCACGTTCTGCGCAGGCATGGACCTCAAGGCAATGAACAAGAACGCCCCCGGCGACAAGTTCGTCAAGGGCGGCATGGACCTGACCAAGCTGCCTGCGCTGCTCAAGGGCCGCCGGCTGACCAAGCCGCTGATCGCCGCGGTCGAGGGCGCGGCCATCGCCGGTGGCACCGAGATCCTGCAGGGCACCGACATCCGGGTCGCGGGCGAGAGCGCCAAGTTCGGCGTCTCCGAGGCGCGGTTGGGCCTGTTCCCGCTCGGTGGCTCCGCGGTCCGCCTTGTCCGCCAGATCCCGTACACCGTCGCAGCCGAGATCCTGCTCACCGGCCGCAACGTCCCGGCACCCGAGGCCAAGGAACTCGGCCTGATCGGCCACGTCGTCCCGGACGGACAGGCGCTGACCAAGGCGCTCGAGATCGCCGACGCGATCGCGGCCAACGGCCCGATCGCCGTCCAGGCGATCCTCAAGACCATCCGCGTCACCGAGGGTATGCACGAGGAGGACGCCTTCAAGCTCGAGGCCGAGATCGGCGCCGAGGTGTTCAGGAGCGACGACGCCAAGGAGGGTCCGCGCTCGTTCGCAGAGAAGCGCGCCCCGAAGTTCCAGGGCAAATAGCGCCACCACACCCGGCAACGACATGCAGACCCCGACGACACAGCACCGAGTCGTCGGGGTCTTGCTTGCCGCGGGCCAGGGCAGCCGGTACGGCATGCCGAAGGTCCTGGCGCATCGGGGCGCCTGGCTGCGATCCGCGGTGGCGGCACTGCGGGGCGGGGGCTGCTCCCGGGTCATCGTGGTGCTGGGCGCCGCGGACACGGCGGTGCCGGACGGCGCGGAGGCCGTCTACGCACCCGACTGGCGCGAGGGGGTCGGCGCATCGCTGCGGGCCGGCCTCGCAGCCGCCTCCGGAGATCCGGATGCCGACTACGCCGCCGTACACCTGGTCGACCTGCCTGACGTCCACGCCGATGCCGTCGCCCGGGTCATCGCCGCCGCGGCCGCCACCGAGAGCGGGCTCGCGCGGGCCTTCTACGGGGCCGGCCCGGGCCACCCAGTCGTGTTGGCACGCGGGCACTGGGCTGCGGTGTCGAGGACGGCGACGGGCGACCTGGGCGCCCTCCCGTACCTACGTGAGCACCCCGGCCTCGTGCGGCGGGTCGACTGCGACGACCTGGCGACCGGGGTGGACCGAGACACCCGCTGACCCGTCCAACGAATCGGGCCCCGGATCGGCGATCCGGGGCCCGATTCTGGAACGTGTTCCGCTCACATCAGGCGGGGTTGACCGCCTCCGCGAGCTGGCGCATGTGCTCGACGCTCCGACAGGTCACCAACAACATGGTGACGCCCGCTTCCTCCCACTGCTTGACCTGGGTGCGCACCTCGTCGACGTTGCCGATGATCATCGTGTCGGTGACCATCTGGTCCGGGACGATCGCGGCCGCCTCCTCCTTGCGGCCCGACAGGAAGAGCTTCTGAATCTCCTTGACCTCCTCGCCGTAGCCCATCCGGGTGTAGACCTGAGCGTGGAAGTTCACCTCGGCCGCACCCATCCCGCCGACGTACAGCGCGGTGATCGGCTTGAGCTTCGCGATCTCCCCCGCGCGGTCGTCGGTGATGACGACCTGGCAGGTGGCCGCGATCTCGAAGTCCTCGCGGCTGCGCCGGGCGCCCGTCCGCGCGAAGCCCTCGTCGAGCCATTCGTTGTACATCGGCGCCAGGCGCGGGGTGTAGTAGATCGCCAGCCAGCCGTCGGCGATCTCGGCGGTCAGCGCGACGTTCTTCGGCCCCTCCGCACCGAGCCAGATCGGCAGGTCAGCACGCAGCGGATGGGTGATCGGCTTGAGCGGCTTGCCGAGCCCCATGCCCCCCTCGCCCTTGAACGGCATCGGGTAGTGCGGTCCGTCGTTGGTCACCGGCGCCTCCCGCGCGAGCACCTGCCGCACGATCGAGACGTACTCCCGGGTGCGTGCCAGCGGCTTCGGGAAGGGCTGGCCGTACCAGCCCTCGACGACCTGCGGACCGGAGACGCCGAGGCCGAGGATCGCGCGGCCGCCGGAGAGGTGGTCGAGGGTCAGCGCGTGCATGGCGGCGCCGGTCGGCGTACGGGCGGACAGCTGCGCCACCGAGGTGCCGAGCCGGATCCGCTCCGTGCTCGAGCCCCACCAGGCCAGCGGGGTGAACGCGTCGTTGCCCCAGGACTCGGCCGAGAAGACCGCGTCGAATCCCGACGAGTCGGCCTCGGTCACCAACTCCTGGGCGTTGGCGGGGGGGTGCGCGCCCCAGTACCCAAGTTGCAACCCGAGCTTCATCGACTGCCTCCATATCCGTGGTGATCAGAACTCACTATTGCTAGTGGAATAAGAACCTGTTCTACTCGACTTTGTGACCATGAGGAAGAGTTCACTGGAACTAGAGCCAGATTCGGCGGGCCAGGAGCGGCCGCTGAACGCGCCGCTGCGTATGGCGTTCGACTACACGCGCTCGGTCGGACCGACCATCGGCGCCTTCGTGAACGGGCTGCGTGCGCATCGCGTCGTCGGCGTTCGCGGGTCGGACGGCCGGGTGCACGTGCCGCCCGCCGAGTACGACCCGGTGACCGCCGAGCCGCTCACCGACTTCGTCGAGGTGTCGCCGGTCGGCACCGTCCAGTCGTGGACGTGGATGGCCGAGCCCATCGAGGGCCAGCCCCTCGACCGCCCGTTCGCGTGGGCGCTGATCAAGCTGGACGGCGCCGACACCTCCCTCCTGCACGCCGTCGACGTCGCCTCCCCCGACGAGATGAGCACCGGCATGCGCGTGCACATCCGCTGGGCCGACGAGACCGTCGGACACATCAAGGACATCGCCTCCTTCGCACCGGGCGAGGGCGACGGAACCACCACCGCCGCAGCACCTTCCGACGCCGAACCGGTCACCATCATGACCACCCCGGTCGACATGATGTACACCCACACCGCCTCCGCCGAGGAGAGCTACTACCTCCGCGGACTGGTCGAGGGCAAGATCCTCGGCGGCCGGACCGATGCCAACGGCAAGGTCTACGTGCCCCCGCGCGGCGCCAACCCCACCGACGGCATCCCGACCAAGGAGCAGATCGAACTCTCCGATCGCGGCACCGTCACCACGTTCTGCATCGTCAACGTGCCGTTCCTCGGCCAGCGCATCAAGCCGCCGTATGTCGCGGCGTACATCCTGCTCGACGGCGCCGACATCGCGATCCAGCACCTGATCCTCGACATCGACGCCGCGGACGTGCGCATGGGCCTGCGCGTCGAGGCCGTCTGGCGTCCCCGCGAGGAGCGCGGCTACACGCTCGAATCGATCTCCCATTTCCGTCCTACCGGCGAGCCCGATGCCGAGTACGACACCTACAAGCAGCACCTGTAGAGAGGCCACCCCGTGACAGAGATTGCAGTGGTCGGCTTCGCGCAGGCCCCCCACCGTCGAGAGACCACAGGCACCACCAACGGTGTCGAGATGCTGGTCCCCATCTTCCAAGAGCTCTACTCCACCCTCGGAATCACGAAGTCCGACATCGGTTTCTGGTGCTCGGGTTCGTCCGACTACCTCGCCGGACGCGCCTTCTCGTTCATCTCCGCGGTCGACTCGATCGGCGCCGTGCCGCCGATCAACGAGTCGCACGTCGAGATGGACGCGGCCTGGGCCCTGTACGAGGCCTGGATCAAGATCATGACCGGCGAGGTCGACACGGCCCTGGTCTACGGCTTCGGCAAGTCCTCCGCAGGCAACCTGCGCCAGGTCCTCGCCATGCAGCTCGACCCGTACCTGGTCGCCCCGCTGTGGCCGGACTCGGTCTCGGTCGCTGGACTGCAGGCCCGCGCCGGCCTGGACGCGGGCAAGTGGACGCCCGAGCAGATGGCAGAGGTCGTGGTGCGCAGCCGCAGGGCTGCCAAGGACAACCCGCTCAGCCAGCTCTCCGGCGACTACGACATCGAGTCGCTGCTCGCGCAGCCGTTCATCGCCGACCCGCTCCGCGCGCACGACTGCGCGCCGATCACGGACGGCGCCTCGGCGATCGTGCTGGCCCGAGGCGATCGCGCCCGGGAGATGTGTGAGAACCCCGCCTGGATCACCGGTTTCGAGCACATCATCGACTCCCCCGCCCTCGGCGGACGTGACCTCACCACCTCCCCGTCCACCGCGGCCGCGGCCCGCACCGCCACCGGCGGCGACCTCGGCGGCATCGAGGTCGCCGAGCTGCACGGACCGTTCAGCCACCAGGAGCTCATCCTGGCCGAGGCGATCGGGCTCTCGGAGTCCGTCACCGTCAACCCGTCCGGCGGCCCGCTCTCGGGCAACCCGCTCTTCTCGGCGGGCCTCGAGCGGATCGGTCACGCCGCCCGCAAGATCCACACCGGCGAGGCCGGCCGCACCCTGGCACACGCCACCAGCGGTCCCGCGCTGCAGCAGAACCTGGTCGCGGTCATGGAAGGACGTAACTGATCATGGGTGGTAAGCACAAGGCCGCGGTCCTCGGCACCGGCCAGACCCACTACGTCGCCAAGCGGACCGACGTCACGATGTCCGGCCTGGTCCGCGAGGCCATCGACCGCGCCATGACCGACGCCGAGGTCAGCTGGGACGACATCGACGCGGTCGTCGTCGGCAAGGCGCCCGACATGTTCGAGGGTTCGATGATGCCGGAGCTGGCGATGGCGAACGCCCTCGGCGCCGTCGGCAAGCCGCTGCTGCGCGTGCATACCGCGGGCTCCGTCGGCGGTTCCACCGGCGTCGTGGCGGCCTCCCTGGTCAAGTCCGGCGTGCACAAGCGCGTGCTGGCGGTGTCCTGGGAGAAGCAGTCCGAGTCGAACGCCATGTGGGCGCTGTCGATCCCGGTGCCCTTCACGATGCCGGTCGGCGCGGGTGCGGGCGGCTACTTCGCCCCGCACGTGCGTTCGTACATCCGCCGTTCGGGCGCGCCCAGCCACATCGGCGCGATGGTCGCGGTCAAGGACCGGCTCAACGGCAGCATCAACCCGTACGCCCACCTCAAGCAGCCCGACATCACGCTGGAGTCGGTGCAGGCGTCGCAGATGCTGTGGGACCCCATCCGTTTCGACGAGACCTGCCCGTCCTCGGACGGTGCCTGCGCCATCGTGATCGGCGACGAGGACACGGCGAAGTCGATGATCTCCCGGGGCCGTCAGGTGGCATGGGTGCACGCCACCGCGATGCGCACCGAGCCCACCACGTTCTCCGGGCGCGACCAGGTCAATCCGCAGGCCGGGCGCGACGCCGCCGCCGCCCTGTGGAAGGACGCGGGGATCACCGACCCGTTCAAGGAGATCGACGCCGCCGAGATCTACGTCCCGTTCTCCTGGTTCGAGCCGATGTGGCTGGAGAACCTCGGCTTCGCGGCGGAGGGCACCGGCTGGAAGCTCACCGAGGCAGGCGAGACCGCCCGCGACGGGAACCTCCCGGTCAACGCCTCGGGCGGCGTGCTCTCGTCCAACCCGATCGGCGCCTCGGGCATGATCCGCTTCGCGGAGGCCGCGATGCAGGTGATGAACCGCGCCGGTGACCACCAGATCCAGGACGCCCGCAAGGCCTTCGGCCACGCCTACGGCGGCGGCTCACAGTACTTCTCCATGTGGGTCGTCGGTGCTGACGAGCCCGAGTAGCCCGAGGACGCAGACGCACCCGAGTAGCCCGACGAATCCGACGAATCCGACGAGCTCGAGTAGGAGATCAGCATGAAGTTCACCGTAGGCATCGCGATGAGTCCGCTCGACCAACTCATCCCGCTCGCGCAGACCGCGGAGGAGTGCGGGTTCGCCAATATCGCCCTGCCGGACTCGTTGTTCTACATGGAGACGGCGGCGGCGGACTACCCGTACACCCCCGACGGCTCCCGGATGTGGAACGCCGAGACGCCGTGGGTGGATCCACTGATCGCGGCCGCGGCTCTCGGCGCGGCCACCTCCACCATCGGCTTCTACACGAACGTGCTCAAGCTGGGGTCCCGGAACCCGCTGCTGCTCGCGCGGCAGGTCGGGTCCGTGGCGAACCTGACCGGGAACCGGTTCGGTTTCGGCGTCGGGATCGGTTGGGCTCCTGAGGAGTTCGAGTGGTGCGGCGTGCCGTTCAAGAAGCGCGGCGCCCGCGTCGACGAGATGATCGAGATCATCAAGCTGACCCTCGCGGGCGGCATGGTCGAGTTCCACGGGGAGTTCTACGACTTCGATCGGCTGCAGATCAGTCCCGCACCGAGCAAGCCGGTGCCGTTCTACGTCGGCGGTCACACCGACGTGGCGCTTCGCCGGGCGGCCCGGGTGGGCGACGGCTGGACCTCCGCGATGATGAAGTTCAAGGACCTGGTCGAGACGAAGCGCAAGCTCGACGATCTGCGGGCCGAATACGGCCGCGCGGACGAGCCTTTCGAGTTGCAGGCAGTGTGCATCGATCGCTTCGGCAAGGATGGCTACGCCGAACTCGCTGGCGCGGGCATCACCGATTCCATCGTGGTGCCGTGGATCTTCGACGGTATTCCCTTCGACGGCCCGCTCGAGGCGAAGCAGGATTCGCTGCGCAAGTTCGCGGCCGACCACATCGCGGGAGGAGCGTCATGACCGAGACCGCGACGGAGCACCCCGTCCGGATCGCGTCGCGCGCGTCCCAGTCCGCCGCGAGCGGCAGGCGCAAGGAGGAGTGGCTGGCCCTGTTCGCGGAAGACGGTTGGGTCGAGGACCCGGTCGGCCCTTCGGGTTTCGATCCCGAGGGCAAGGGTCACCACGGCCGGGAGGCGATCGCCCGCTTCTACGACATGACCATCGCGAACACCGAGTCACTCGTCTTCGACATCAGGGACACCCTGCAGTGTGGTGACGAGATGGTGTACATCGGCAGCATCCGGTCCGTCCTGGCCGGCAACCAGATCGATGCCGAGGGAGTGTTCATCTACCGGGTCAACGACGAGGGCAAGCTGCAGTCGATTCGGGCCTTCTGGGAGGTCGACCGGGCGATGAAGACGCTCGTCAAGCTGTAGTACGCACGAACGCCGAAAGGACCGCACCTCGTAAATCGAGGTGCGGTCCTTTGCGTTTCACGGCAGGGTTGGGCCGACGGCAGGCGATCGGAAGGATGACATTTCAGTGCAGAGGCAATCGGAGGATCTCCGGATCTGTTTCATCGGCGACTCCTTCGTCGCGGGTGTCGACGACGAGACCGCGCTCGGCTGGACCGGCAGGCTGCTGGCCCGCAGCGCGCAGACGGGACGACCGGCCACCGGATACAACCTGGGGATCCGACGCAACACCTCGACCGACATCCGGGTACGGCTGCGCGACGAGATCGAGCGCCGCAGGCCCGCGGACACGGAGCTGCGGCTGGTGTTCTCCTTCGGGGTCAACGACGCGACCGCCACGGACGACGGCCCTCGGGTCCCGGCCGCGACCTCTCGGGAGAACCTGATCGACTGCCTCGACGCCGCCGCGGGCGCACCGGTCCTCTTCGTCGGGCCGCCGCCCGTGCACGACGAGGAGCACAACCGTCGGATCCTCTTGCTCAACAATGATTTTCGCGACATCTGCGATACGCGGGGCTGCGCCTTCGTCGACGTCTTCACCGCGTTGGAGACGCACGAGGTCTGGCGCAGGCAGGTGCGCGACGGCGACGGCGCCCACCCGCGATCCGAGGGCTACACGGCCCTGTTCGAACTCGTGGCACCCGCCTGGGACGGCTGGCTGCGCCGCTGAGGGCCGCCGGGAACGAAAACGGCAGCGCCGGCGCGGGGTGACCGCGCCGGCGCTGCCGGATGGTGCAGGTGGATCGACCGGACCTAGTGGTCGACCGGGCAACCGCCGGTCTTGTAGTCGACCTGGTACTCCTTGATGCCGTTGAGCCAGCCGGACCGCAGGCGGCGGGTCGCGCCGACCTCGGTGATGTCCGGGAGGAAGTCCGCGATCGCGTTGAAGATCAGGTCGATCTCCATACGGGCCAGGTTGGCGCCGAGGCAGTAGTGGGCGCCGGTTCCGCCGAAGGACAGGTGCGGGTTCGGGTCGCGGAGGATGTCGAACTTCTCCGGGTTCTCGAACACCTCCTCGTCGAAGTTCGCCGACACGTAGTTCATCACCACGCGCTGGCCCTTCTTGATCGCCACACCACCGATCTCGGTGTCCTCGAGCGCGGTGCGCTGGAAGGCGGCGACCGGGGTGGCCCAACGAATGATCTCGTCGGCCGTGGTCTTCGGACGCTCCTTCTTGTACAGCTCCCACTGCTCGGGGTTGTCCATGAAGGCCTTCATGCCGTGCGTGGTGGCGTTGCGAGTGGTCTCGTTGCCTGCCACCGCGAGCACGATCACGAAGAAGCCGAACTCCTCCGGGCTGAGCTCGTCGCCGTCGACGTCCGCCTCGATGAGCGTGGTGACGAGGTCGTCGCCCGGGTTCGCCTTGCGCGCCTCGGCCAGCTGGTACGCGTAGCCGAGGATCTCCATCGACGCGGCAGCCGGATCGATGTCGGCGAACTCGGGATCGTCGTACGAGGTCATCTGGTTGGACCACTCGAAGACCTTGCCGCGGTCTTCCTGCGGCACGCCGATGAGCTCGGCGATGGCCTGCAGCGGCAGCTCCGCCGCGACCTGGGTGACGAAGTCGCCGCTACCCTCCGCAGCGGCAGCCTTGACGATGGACTCGGCGCGGTCGCGCAGCTCTTCCTTGATCCCGTTGATCGCGCGGGGGGTGAAGCCGCGGGAGACCAGCTTGCGCAGCTTGGTGTGCTCCGGCGCGTCCTTGTTCAGGAGCACGAAGCGCTGCAGTTCGATCTGCTCGCGCTTCATGTCATCGGCGAAGCGCGGGATGGCGGTGTTCTCCCAGGTGGAGAACACGTCGCGCATCGACACGTCGCGGATGTCCTCGTGACGGGTGACCAACCAGTAGCCACCGTCGTTGAATCCGCCGACACCGTCGGGCTGCTCGACCCAGTACACCGGCTCGGCCTTGCGGACCTCGGCGAGTTCTTCCACCGGCAGCCGGTGCGCGTAGATATCGGGGTCCGTAAAGTCGAATCCCGCGGGAATGTTGGGCTGTGCCACTGTTGTCTCCTGCCATCGCGATCGGCGCCGCGCGTGATGTGGAACACGTTCTACAAAGATTGAAGCATAGAGCTTCGATCGGGGAAAGACTAGGCAAAGAACTGGGCCCATTCTCCTTGCTCAAAGGGGAGAACCTGTTCTACTTTTTGTAGACACGTGGAAAGGAGCCCGCCGTGGGCACACCAGTAATCGTCGAGGCAGTCCGTACCCCGATCGGCAAGCGAGGGGGTTGGCTGTCCGGCCTGCACGCGGCGGAGACCCTTGGCGCGGTTCAGGTCGGACTTCTCGAGCGGGCGGGCATCGACCCCCTCCTCGTCGAGCAGGCCATCGGCGGCTGCGTCACCCAGGCCGGTGCACAGTCCAACAACGTCACCCGGGTGGCCTGGCTGGCTGCGGGCCTGCCGTGGCAGACCGGCGCCACCACCATCGACTGCCAGTGCGGCTCCGCGCAGCAGGCCAACCACCTGATCGCCGGCCTCATCGCCACCGGCGCCATCGACATCGGCGTCGCCTGCGGCGTCGAGCAGATGAGCCAGGTCCCGCTCGGCGCCAACGTCGGCACCGAGGCAGGCCCGCGCCGCCCCGCGTCGTGGGACATCGACATGCCCAACCAGTTCGAGGCCGCCGAGCGGATCGCCAAGCGCCGCGGCATCACCCGCGCGGACATCGAGGCGCTCGGCGTCCGCTCACAGGCGCTGGCCAAGCAGGCCTGGGCCGAGGGACGGTTCGACCGCGAAGTGCTGCCCGTGACCGCCCCCGTCATCGGCGAGGACAAGCTGCCGACCGCCGAGACCACGCTGGTCTCCCGGGACCAGGGCCTGCGCGACACCACGCTCGAGTCGCTCGCCAAGCTCAAGCCGGTCATCGAGGGCGGCATCCACACCGCAGGCACCGCCTCGCAGATCTCCGACGGCGCCGCCGCGGTCCTGCTCATGGACTCCGACCGCGCCCTCGCCCTCGGCCTCAAGCCCCGCGCCCGGATCGTCTCCCAGGTGCTCGTCGGCGCCGAGCCCGAGTTCCACCTCGACGGCCCCGTCCAGGCCACCGCCAAGGTGCTCGAGAAGGCCGGCATGAAGATCGGCGACCTCGACCTGTTCGAGGTCAACGAGGCCTTCGCGTCCGTCGCACTGTCCTGGGCTCGGGTGCACGGCCCCGACATGGACAAGGTCAACGTCAACGGCGGCGCCCTCGCCCTCGGCCACCCCGTCGGCAGCACCGGATCCCGGCTGATCACCACCGCACTGCACGAGCTCGAGCGGACGGACAAGTCCACCGCACTGATCACCATGTGCGCCGGCGGCGCGCTCGCCACCGGCACCATCATCGAGCGGATCTGATCCGGCCATGAAGCGCCCACCGATGCTCGATACGCAGTTCACCCGAATCATCATCAAATGGATGTCGAAGACGAACGTGATCGCGTACCGGGCGACCGGTGGGCGCGTCGGCGGTAAGTGGCGGGTCGGCAGCGCCGCGAAGAGCGGCCTGCCGATCTGCCTGCTCACCACCACCGGCCGCAAGAGCGGCGAGCCCCGGGTGAGCCCGCTGCTGTTCCTCGAGGACGGCGACCGGGTCGTGCTCGTCGCCTCGCAGGGCGGCCAGCCCAAGAACCCGCTGTGGTACCTGAACCTGAAGGCCGACCCCAAAGTGAAGGTCCAGATCCGTTCCGACGTGCGCCATCTGGTCGCGAAGGTCGCGGACGATGCCGAGCACGCGGAGCTGTGGCCCAAGCTGGTGGCGATGTACCCCGAGTTCGACGATTACCAGTCCTGGGTCGAACGCAAGATCCCGGTCGTCGTCTGTTCGTAGCAATTGTGGGCCCGTTGACAGACAATCTGGGGGGAGCCCGCAGGATTGCCCATCCGGCAGGTGCGTGCTCCGCGCTGTTGCACCTCAACGGATAGGGAGATTTCGTCATGACGGCTGGCCCCCAAGATCAGATCCTGGACCGACGCGAACTCGCCTCGGCGCTCCTGCGGGCGCTCGAAATGCGGCACGAGGTCCTCGATGCCATCGTCGACAGTGACGACCACGCCGCCGCCGTACGCAATGTGAGCACGCTCCTCGAGACGACCGAGGACAACGCGAATGCGGTGCTGGGCCTGCAGCTCGGGCGCCTGACCAGGCTCGAGCGCGACCACCTCCGCGACGAGGTGACCAACCTGGACGCGACGCTGAAGTGGCTGCCGGAACAGCGCCCCTTCAGCACCGGCACGAACGTGCGGCTGCGCCCGTTCACCTACAACGACGAGGACGCGGAGCTCTACCGGCGGCGCTCCGCCGAGCAGCTCGACGCCGACGGCACGCCGTGGCCTGCGGACCGCATCGAGGAGGAGCGCCGGGCAGGCCTGAACCGGGTCGACGAGGAGATCGCGGCGTGGTTCGTCGCGGAGAACACCAGCGGCGACCGGCCGGAGTGCGTCGGGCTCGTCTTCGGCGAACTACACGAAGGCGAGGTGGACCTCGCGGTGTGGGTCGCGCCCGAGGCGCGCAAGCAGGGCTACGGCACTGCCGTGATCAAGCTGTCGCGGCCGGAGCTCGCCGCCTACTTCCCCGGCACGACGGTCATCGTCCGCTCCCCCGTCTAGGCGCTTCGCGCCTGTGCGCGGTTGACGAGTCCACAGACTCGTCAACCGCGCACAGGCGGCGGAGCTGCCTACGCCCCGTAGACCGGGGTGGGGGTCTCCGCCTTCTCGAGCAGGTCGGCCACGACGGGGCCGATCTCCTTCGGATCCCAGCGCTCGCCCTTATCCTGCATGGGGCCGTGCCGCCAGCCCTCGGCGACGGTGATCTTGCCGCCCTCGACCTCGAAGACCCGGCCGCTGACGTCCTTCGACTCGGCGCTGCCCAGCCAGACCACCAGCGGAGAGATGTTCTCCGGCGCCATCGCGTCGAAGCCCTCCTCCGGAGCGGCCATCGCCTCGGCCATCGCGCCGCCCGCGCCCACCGTCATCCGGGTGCGCGCCGCGGGAGCGATCGCGTTGACGGAGACGCCGTAGTTCTTCAGCTCGGCGGCGGCCTGGATGGTCATCTCCGCGATGCCGGCCTTGGCGGCCGCGTAGTTGCCCTGACCGATGCTGCCCTGCAGGCCGGCGCCCGAGCTGGTGTTGATGATCCGCGCGTCCACCGGACGTCCGGCCTTGGACTCGGCGCGCCAGTACGCGGCCGCGTGCCGCAGCGGGGCGAAATGGCCCTTGAGGTGCACCCGGATGACCGAGTCCCACTCCTGCTCGCTCATGCCGACCAGCATCCGGTCGCGCAGGAAGCCCGCGTTGTTGACCAGCACGTCGAGGCCACCGAAGTTGTCGATGGCAGTCTTGATCAGGTTCTGCGCGCCGTCCCAGTCCGCGACGTCGTCGCCGTTCACCACGGCCTGCCCGCCCGCGGCGATGATCTCCGCGACAACCTGCTCGCCGGGGCTCTCACCGGTCGCGGTGCCGTCGCCGCCGACGCCGATGTCGTTCACGACGACCTTCGCGCCCTCGGCCGCGAATGCCAGCGCGTGCGCCCGTCCGATACCGCGGCCCGCGCCCGTCACGATGACGACGCGACCCTCTACCAATCCACTCACTTCTGCTCCTCCATCACTGGCTTGTTGGATGTCTCTGCGTCCGACGCCGCCAGGAACGCGGGGCGCTCGCCGCCGCCGTGCACCGTCAGTGTCGAACCGCTGACGTAGGACGCCAGCGGCGATGCCAGGAAGGTCGCACAGTTCCCGATGTCCTCGGGCCGCGCCATCCGACCCAGCGGGACGGTCTTGCTCACCGCGGCGAGGCCGTCGGCCCCGCCGTAGTGCAGGTGGCTCTGCTCGGTCTCGACCAGGCCGACCACGATCGAGTTCACCCGGACCTTCGGCGCCCACTCCACCGCGAGGCTGGTCGCCAGGCTGTCGATGCCTGCCTTGGCGGCGCCGTAGGCGGCGGTCCCTGGCGACGGGCGGCTGCCGCTGACGCTGCTGATCATCACGATCGAGCCGCCGGTGTCCTGCTTCTGCATGACGGCGTTCGCGATCTGCGAGATCAGGAGCGGGGCGAGCAGGTTGAGCTCGACGATCTTCGAGTGGAAGCGGGGGCTCGCGTCCGCGGCCAGGGCGTAGGGCGCCCCGCCCGCGTTGTTGACGACGGCGTCGAGGCGGCCGTGCGTGGCGACGATCGAGTCGATCATCGACTGCACCTGCTCGGCGTCGCGCAGGTCGCAGGAGATGAACTCCACGCCCCGGCCGTCCACCTCGATCGGCTCGTCGGCCGGCCGTCGCGCGCAGGTCACCACCGTGGCGCCCGCGCGCAGAAACGCGCGGCTGATGCCCGCACCCACGCCGCGCACTCCGCCGGTGACCAGCACCACGCTGCCGTCAAGACCTAGATCCACCAGTACCTCCACTGTCAGGGATTCTCTGCGGGTCGGGGGTCATCCGCCGAAAAGCGAACTCCAGCCCGACCCGCAGGTGTGCTAACTTACCAAGCAATCGCTTGGTTTGGCGACCTACCTAAGGAATCACGATGGGAATCACTTCCAAATCCGATGGGGCCGGCATCACCACGGTCACCGTCGACTACCCGCCGGTGAACGCCATCCCGTCTAAGGGATGGTTCGAACTGGCCGACGCCGTCCTCGCGGCGGGCAAGGATCCGAGCACCCATGTGGTGATCCTGCGAGCCGAGGGTCGCGGCTTCAACGCCGGCGTCGACATCAAGGAGATGCAGGCCACCGAGGGTCACGGCGCCCTGATCGACGCCAACCGCGGCTGCGCGGCGGCATTCTCCGCGGTCTACGACTGCGAGGTTCCCGTCGTGGTCGCCGTCAACGGCTTCTGCGTCGGCGGCGGCGTGGGCCTGGTCGGCAACGCCGACGTCATCGTCGCGTCCGACGACGCGATCTTCGGCCTTCCCGAGGTCGACCGCGGCGCCCTCGGTGCGGCCACGCACCTGGCCCGCTTGGTCCCCCAGCACATGATGCGCACGCTGTACTACACGGCCAAGAACGTCGACGCCCAGACGCTCAAGCACTTCGGCTCCGTGTACGACGTCGTCCCGCGCGCCGAGCTCGACGCGTGCGCACTCAAGATCGCAGGCGAGATCGCCGCCAAGGACACCCGGGTCATCCGGCGCGCCAAGGAAGCGATCAACCGCATCGACGTGATGGACGTGCACACCAGCTACCGGATCGAGCAGGGCTTCACGTTCGAGCTGAACCTCGCCGGCGTCGCCGACGAGCACCGCGACGAGTTCGTCGCCACCGGCAAGCCCAAGTCGAACGCCAAAGGGAGCTGACAACTATGCGTGACAAGAGGATGACGCTCGACGAGGTCGTCGGCGAACTGCGCAGCGGCATGACGATCGGCCTCGGCGGCTGGGGCTCGCGCCGCAAGCCGATGGCGTTCGTGCGCGCGATTCTGCGCTCGGACATAAAGGACCTGACCGTCGTCACCTACGGTGGACCCGACCTGGGCCTGCTGTGCTCGGCCGGCAAGGTCAAGAAGGCCTACTACGGATTCGTCTCGCTCGACTCCGCGCCGTTCTACGACCCCTGGTTCGCCAAGGCCCGCACCACCGGCGCCATCGAGGTCCGCGAGATGGACGAGGGCATGGTCAAGTGTGGCCTCGAGGCCGCCGCGGCCCGCCTGCCCTTCCTGCCGATCCGCGCAGGCCTCGGCTCGGACGTCCTGAACTTCTGGGGCGACGAGCTCAAGACCGTCACCTCGCCGTACACCGACGAGTCCGGCAAGGCCGAGACGCTCATCGCGATGCCCGCGCTGAACCTGGATGCGTCGTTCGTGCACCTGAACCTGGGCGACAAGCACGGCAACGCCGCCTACAACGGCGTCGATCCGTACTTCGACGACCTGTACTGCATGGCCGCCGAGAAGCGCTACGTCTCCGTCGAGCGCATCGTCGAGACCGAGGAGCTGGTCAAGGCCGTTCCGCTGCAGCAGCTGATCCTCAACCGCATGATGGTCGACGGCGTCGTGGAGGCCCCGAACGGCGCCCACTTCACCCTCGCGGGCGAGAGCTACGGCCGCGACGAGAAGTTCCAGCGTCACTACGCGGAGGCCGCCAAGACCCCCGAGTCGTGGCAGGTCTTCGTCGACACGTACCTGTCCGGCAGCGAGGACGACTACCAGGCCGCCGTCAAGAAGTTCGCAGAGGAGCAGGCATGACCTCCACCGAGACCATCACCCGCGCGGAGTACTGCGCGATCGCGTGCGCCGAGATCTTCTCGGGCGCAGGCGAGATCATGGCCAGCCCGATGTCGACGCTGGCGACCATCGGCGCGCGGCTGGCGCGGCTCACCACCGAGCCCGACCTGCTCATCACCGACGGCGAGGCGCTGATCTTCAGCGACACCCCCGCGGTCGGCGCCAAGGCCCCGATCGAGGGCTGGATGCCGTTCCGCAAGGTGTTCGACGTCGTCGCCTCCGGCCGACGCCACGTGGTCATGGGCGCCAACCAGATCGACCGGTACGGCAACCAGAACCTGTCCGCGTTCGGTCCGCTGCAGCAGCCGACCCGGCAGATGTTCGGCGTCCGCGGCGCCCCCGGCAACACCATCAACCACGCCACCAGCTACTTCGTCCCCAAGCACTCCTCGCGGGTGTTCGTGGACAAGGTGGACGTGGTCTCGGGTGTCGGCTACGACAAGGTCGATCCCGCGAACCCGGCGTTCAAGTACCTGCACCTGCACCGCGTGGTGAGCAACCTGGGCGTCTTCGACTTCGGCGGACCGGACCACACCCTGCGCGCGCTCAGCCTGCACCCGGGCGTCACCGCGGCCGAGGTCGCCGAGAACACCTCCTTCGAGGTCGCCGGGCTGGCCGAGGCGGGCGTGACCCGCGAGCCCACCGCCGAGGAACTGCGCCTGATCCGCGAGGTCATCGACCCGCGCGGCCTGCGCGAGCGCGAGGTCCAGGCATGACCGCCGTCCTGCGCACGCCGCTGACCGAACTGGTCGGCATCGAGCACCCGATCGTGCAGACGGGCATGGGCTGGGTCTCCGGCCCGCGCCTGACCGCGGGCACGTCCAACGCGGGCGGCCTGGGCATCCTCGCCTCGGCGACGATGACCTACGACGAGCTCGAGGCGGCGGTCCTGCGGACCAAGGAGCTGACCGACAAGCCGTTCGGCGTCAACATCCGCGCCGACGCGACAGACGCGCAGGAGCGCATCGACCTGCTCATCCGCGAGAAGGTCAAGGTCGCCTCGTTCGCGCTGGCGCCCAAGAAGGACCTGATCAGCAAGCTCAAGGACAACGGCGTCGTCGTGGTCCCGTCCATCGGCGCCGCCAAGCACGCCGTCAAGGTCGCCTCCTGGGGCGCCGACGCGGTGATCGTGCAGGGCGGCGAGGGCGGCGGCCACACCGGCCCGGTCGCCACGACGCTGCTGCTGCCGTCGGTGCTCGACGCGGTCGACATCCCAGTGATCGCGGCCGGCGGCTTTTTCGACGGCCGCGGCCTGGCGGCTGCGCTGTCCTACGGCGCAGCGGGCGTCGCGATGGGCACCCGCTTCCTGCTCACCAGCGACAGCGCGGTGCCGGACTCGGTCAAGCAGGAGTACCTCAAGCGCGGCCTGCAGGACACCACCGTGTCCGTGAAGGTCGACGGCATGCCGCACCGGGTGCTCAACACCGACCTGGTCAACAGCCTCGAGAAGTCCAGCTATGCACGGGGACTCGTCGCCGCGGCCAGGAACGCCCCCAAGGTCAGGGCGATGACCGGCATGAAGTGGTCGACCCTGCTCAAAGAGGGCCTGGCGATGCGCAAGACCACCGACAAGACGTGGTTGCAGATCATCATGTACGCCAACACCCCGATGTTGCTCAAGGCCGGCCTGGTCGACGGCAACACCGAGGCCGGCGTGCTCGCGTCCGGTCAGGTGGTCGGCATGGTCGACGACCTGCCGAGCTGCCAGGAACTGATCGACCGGATCATGGCGGACGCCGTGAAGCGGATCGACGCGCTGGGCGCGCTGCGCGCCTGACCGGCACCGCCGGTCGCGCCAGAGCGCGGAAGCACACTCTCCACACTGAAGGGCACCGCCGGCCGGTCATCCGGCCGGCGGTGCCCTTCAGTCGTTCGCGGCGGCCGCGGCCATCCGCGCGCGGACCTCGGGCCTGCGCAGCGGCGGCACCGTTGCCGGCGGCTGCTTGCGGGCGGGCAGCACCCCGAGCAGCCGCATCGTGGTCTCCGTGACCTCGCCGACCGCCTGCTCGAAGGGCTCCCGGGTGGCGTCGGACAGCTTCTGCACCCCGCTCACCTTGCGCACGTACTGACGGGCGGCCGCCTCGATCTCCTCCGCGGTGGCGGCCGGCTCGAGGCCGCGGAGCTCGGTGATGTTTCGGCACATATCCCGACGATAACCCCGAGCCATCGCCAGCGCGCGATGAGTTCCGTGTCACCCCGTAACTATTTTGGCTCCAGTGGTAATCCGCTCCGGTATTGTCCGGCGATGTGAATGGATCCGGAGACCACCCAGTCGAAGCAGCCGGCCCAGGCCGGCCCCGAGATCCCCAGGTCGACCGGTCGGTCCTCGATGCGACCATCGCGCTGCTCGTCGAGTCGGGCTACCAGAAGACCACGATCCAGGCCATCGCCCGGCGGGCCAAGGTCAGCGCGCCCGCGATCTACCGGCGCTGGGCCACCCGCGAGATGATCATCGAGGACGCGATCTTCGGCCTCGAGTCCATGGGCGACGTGCCGCTCCCCCCGAGCACCGACGACCTTCACGCCGACCTGCTGGCCTGGACGCGCAGTTTCCTCGAGCGCGCCGCGCACCCGGCCGCCCGCTCCGCGATACCCGGGCTGATGTCCACCTGGAATCACAACGAGGGCGTCTACGAGCGGCTCGTCCAGCGGGCCGAGGTGCCCGCCCGCAAGGCTCTTCTCGCCCGGATCCGGCTGGCCGAGCCGGACGCGGAGCCGGCCGCCGCCACGTCCACCGCGGACACTGTCTTCGATCTGCTGGTGTCGGCCACCATGCTCCGCGGTGTCTCGCGCGGGTTCGAGGACTCGGACGCGTGGTGCGAACGCATCGCTGACGCGCTGTTCGCGCTGATCGGCACCATCGACTGACGGACAGCGTCCACCCGGTCCACCGACGGGTTCGGCCCCGCACCCCTCCGACAGGAGTGATGCGGGGCCGAATCTGTTTGCGCGGAGGGGTTTCTAGCCCAGGCGCTCGATGATCGTCACGTTCGCGGTGCCGCCGCCCTCGCAGATGGTCTGCAGGCCGTAGCGCCCACCGGTGCGCTCGAGCTCGTTGAGCATGGTCGCGAACAGCTTGGTGCCGGTCGCGCCGAGCGGGTGCCCGTTCGCGATCGCGCCGCCGTTGGCGTTGACCTTCGCCGGGTCCGCGCCGATCTCCTTGATCCAGGACAGCACGACGGGGGCGAAGGCCTCGTTGATCTCGATGACGTCGATGTCGTCGATGGTCAGGCCGGTCTTCTCCAGCGCGTACTTGGTCGCGGGGATCGGCGCGCTGAGCATGAAGATCGGCGAGGCACCGCGGGCGCTGATGTGGTGGATCCGGGCGCGGGGCTTGAGACCGTGCGCCTTCACCGCGGCCTCGGAGGCGAGCAGCGTCGCGCTGGCGCCGTCGGAGATCTGGCTCGCCAGGGCCGCGGTCAGGCGTCCGCCGTCGGTGAGGGTCTTGAGCCCGGCCATCTTCTCCAGGCTGGTCTCGCGCGGGCCCTCGTCGATGCTGAACTCGCCGACCGGCACGATCTCCTTGTCGAAGCGGCCCTCGGCGATCGCCTTGCGCGCGCGCTCGTGGCTCTGCAGCGCCCAGCGCTCCATCTCCTCGCGGCTGATGTCCCACTTCTCGGCGATCAGCTCGGCGCCGTGGAACTGCGAGACCTCTTCGTCGCCGTAGCGGTGCTCCCAGCCCTTCGAACCCTTGAACGGGGTCTCGAATCCGAACTGCTCGCCGACGACCATCGCCGAGGCGATCGGGATCATGCTCATGTTCTGCACGCCGCCGGCCACCATCAGGTCTGCGGTTCCGCTCAGGATCGCCTGCGCAGCAAAGTGAACGGCCTGCTGGCTGGATCCGCACTGACGGTCGACGGTGACGCCGGGGACATCCTCCGGGTAGCCGGCGGCCAGCCAGGCGGTACGCGCGATGTTGCCGGCCTGCGGGCCGATCGCGTCGACACAGCCGAACACGACGTCGTCGATCTCGCTCGGGTCGACCTGGTTGCGCTCGAGGAGCTGCTTGATCACCCCGGCGCCGAGGTCCGCGGGGTGCACCGCGGAGAGGGCACCGCCCTTCTTGCCGACCGCGGTGCGGATGGCGTCAACAATGTATGCCTCAGGCATGGAAACTCCCTACGAATCGGACCGTGACTGTGGGCTGGAGAGCCCGTCGAGCACAATGGCGAGATACTGCTTGGCGACCGTTTCCGCGGTCATCGGGCCTCCGGGCCGGTACCACCGCACCGGTACCCAGACGGTGTCGCGCATGAAGCGGTACACCAGCTCCACGTCGATGTCGGGGCGGAAGCTGCCGTCGGCGATGCCGGCCTCGAGGACCGAGACCCACAGGCCGCGGAACTCCTTGTTGCGCTCGGTGATGTACTCGAAGCGCTCGTTGCCGACCAGGTGCTTGGCCTCGTCCTGATAGATCGCGACCGCGGCGTGCGATCCGTCGATCGCCTCGAAGGACGCGATCACCATCGCCTCGAGGGTGGCGCGCGATCCGAGACCGGCCGCGACGATGTCGCGGTAGCGGCCGAACAGCTCGTCCAGGAAGCCCTTGAGGATCTCGTCGACCATCGACTCCTTGGAGTCGAAATGGTGGTAGAGACTGCCGGACAGGATCCCGGCCGAGTCCGCGATGTCGCGCACTGTGGTGGCGCGCAGACCGCGCTCGGCGAACAGGGCGGCCGCCAGCGCGAGGAGTTCGGCGCGGCGGCCGGACTTGCTGGCAGACTCTTCGGCAGCTCTCGGCGGAGGGGTCACATCCGACAGAGTATCAACCAAGCGCTTGTTAGGGTATCGGGGTGCAGCAAAACACTTGCGCCGTGATCACCGGCGGATCGGGCGGCATCGGGATCGAGATCACCCGGCGGCTCGCCGCCAAGGGGCTCCCCGTCGCGTTCACCTACCGTTCCGGCTCCGAGCGCGCCGCCGCCCTTGTCGAGGAGATCACCGCGGCGGGCGGGCGGGCCCGTGCCGATGCCGTCGACCTGACCGACCGCGACCGGGTCGCACGGTGGGCTCAGGAGATCACCGCCGAGCTCGGCGATCCGTCGGTGCTGGTGCACGCGGCGGGCCCGCACATCCCGATGGTCCACCTGTCCAAGGTCTCCCCCGACACCTTCTCCGAGCATCTCAACGCCGAGGCCACCGCGTTCTTCGCGCTCGTGCACGCCCTGCTGCCCGGGCTCCGCGTGGCGCGCGGGTCGGTCGTCGCGGTGACCACCGCGGCCACCGACCGCTTCCCCGTCCGCGACGGCCTCTCGTCCGGGACCAAGGGCGCCGTCGAGGCGCTTGTCCGGGCGTTCGCCGCCGAGGAGGGCCGCTTCGGCGTCCGCTTCAACTCCGTGGGGCCCGGCATGCTCACCGACGGCATGGCCGAACGCCTGATGGGCAACGCCGACCTCGACGAGCGCGCACAGGCGGTCGCGATGAGCCGCATCCCCCTGCAGCGCTTCGGCTCCGCGGTCGACATCGCCGAGGCCGTCTGCTTCCTCGCGAGCGACAAGGCCGGCTTCATCACCGGCCAGAAGCTGAACGTCGACGGCGGCTACACCGTCTAGGCGGCTCCGCCGCCCGTGCGCGGTTGACGAGTGTCAGGACTCGCTAACCGCGCACAGGCGGGACACGGGTTTTCGTCCCGCCTGACCCACCCCTCGCGGCGCAGGATCTGCTCGACCTCCCCGGCCACCAGGCACGGCGTCCCGACGACCTCCTCGTAGCCGAACACCAGCCGTGGCCGATCGGCGAGCTCGGCCGCGTTGTCGCGGCGACGGTCCCGGAAAGCGACCTCGCGCGCGGAATGCGACCGGCGGCCGTCGAGTCGCACGATCAGCGGGACACCGTGTTCGGAGTAGTCGCAGTCCTCCCAGAGCGTCCGGCCGTCGACCACCACCGGCCCCTGGCGGCGAGCGGCGGGAAGTCCGTGGGCCTGTTCCACCTCGACCGCGAAGCGGTACTCGAGCATCGACTGGACACCCTCGGCCAGCAGACTGACGGCCGCCTCGAGCGCCTTCCGGTAGCGACGCGGGGTCCGCTCGTTCATCCGGCGCCGGATGTCGTCCAACCGGACGCGAGCGTTGGTGACGGCGCCGATCAGGCTGACGTATGCCTCGTGCGCCGACGGTTGCGCGATGGCGAGGTCGAGCGCGGTGTCCGCGCGGGTCGTGCGCGGTGGCAGGAGGTCGCCGGCACCGATGTGCCGTTGCGCGCGCGACCGGTGCACCGCCACCCCGGGGTGCAGGATGCTCCCCCGCGAGGGCACCACGCGATCGCCGTGCACCGCGTGTCCGACCGCGGTCGCGGGTTGACCGATCGCGGAGACACCGTAGGGAACCGTCACGTGGACGGGACCGGCCTCGTCCACCGTGACCATCCCCCACAGCTCCGCGGCCGTCCGGTGACTGAGCAGCGCCGTGGTCCCGCCGTAGAGCAGGGCGGCCTCGAGGATCGCGTCCCGGGTGAGCAGGCCCGAGGTGATCGCGTACACCCCGTGCAGCACCCGCTGCCAACGCCCGATCTCGAGACGCTGCCACGTTCGCGACGGCGGGAATCCGATGGCGTGCAGTTGCGCCGCGGTGACCAATCCGTACTGGCGGTCGACGAGGGCCTGAAGCGCTGCGGGCGAGAACGTTGCGGACATACCGACGACACTGGCGTCGGGCACCGACCGGATCGACGAGATCGGGCCGGGTTATCCACAGGCGGCGGAGCCGCCTAGGCGCGCTGGCTGGAGATGGAGACGATCTCGCCGGTGAGGTAGGTCGTGTAGTCGCTGGCGAGCATCGCGATGGTCGCGGCGATCTCCCACACCTCGGCGGCGCGACCGAAGGCCTCACCCTCGGCCAGCTTGTCGAGCAGTTCCTCGCTCGTCACCTTCGCCAGGAACGCGTGGCGGGCGATGGACGGCGCGACGGCGTTGATGCGGACGCCGTACTCGGCAGCCTCGATCGCGCTGCAGCGGGTCAGCGCCATGACGCCGGCCTTGGCCGCGGCGTAGTGCGCCTGCGAGTGCTGCGCGCGCCAGCCGAGCACGGAGGCGTTGTTGACCAGGACGCCGTTGTGATCGACGGACTTGAAGTAGCGCAGCGCAGCGCGGGTGGCGCGGAAGGTGCTCGTCAACGTGATGTCGAGGACGCGATCCCACTGCTCGTCGGTCATGTCCACGACCGGCGTCTCGCCGCCGAGGCCCGCGTTGTTGACCAGGACGTCGATGCGGCCGAGCTTCTCGGCGGAGCCCGCGATCAGCGCGTCGACCTGCTCGGTGCTCGAGACGTCGCAGACGAAGGACTCGACCTGCTGGCCACCGAACTCGGCCGACAGCTTCTCCACGGTCTCGCCGAGGCGACGCTCGTGGAAGTCCGAGACCAGCACGTCGGCGCCCTCGAGCAGCGCCCGGCGCGCGGTGGCGAAGCCGATACCGGTGCCCGCGGCCGCGGTCACGACGACCTTCTTGCCCTTGAGCAGGTTGTGGCCCTCGATCTCGGCGGGGGCGACGGCAAGGGGGGACTTGAGGGAAGTGGTCACGGTCGAGCCTCTCGGGGAAGTCCGAGCACCCGCTCGGCGATGATGTTTCGTTGGATTTCGTTCGAGCCGCCGTAGATGGTGTCGGCCCGGCTGAACAGGAACAGGCGCTGCTGGTCGCTCAGGTCGGCATCGGCGCCGAACGGCCCGTTGCCCGCCAGCAGCGAGTCCGCACCGGCGACCTCCATCGCGAGCTCGCCGAGACCGCGGTGCCAGTTGGCCCACAACAGCTTGGCCACCGAGGCCTCGCCGCCCTGTGCGCTGGCGTCGACCGCGGACAGGGTGCGCATGGCGTGCGCGCGCATCACCTGCAGGCCCATCCAGGCGCGGGTGAGCTTGTCCTTGATGACGGGGTCGGAGGCCGCGCCGTTGCGCTCGGCGAGCTCGACGATCTCCGACAGTTCCTTGGCGAAGCCGACCTGCTGGCCGAGCGTGGAGATGCCCCGCTCGAAGGTGAGGGTGCCCATCGCGACCGACCAGCCCTGGCCGACCTCGCCGACCACCAGGTCGGCGTCGGTGCGGGCGTCGTCGAAGAACACCTCGTTGAACTCGGAGGTGCCGGTGAGCTGCAGGATCGGCCGCACCTCGATGCCCGGCTGGTCCATCGGCACGAGCAGGTAGGACAGGCCCTTGTGCCGCTGCGAGCCGGGCTCGGTCCGCGCGACCACGAAGCACCACTGCGCGACGTGCGCGAGCGAGGTCCACACCTTCTGCCCGTTGATCCGCCACTGGTCGCCGTCGAGGCGCGCCGAGGTGGAGACCGCCGCGAGGTCGGAGCCCGCGCCCGGCTCGGAGTAGCCCTGGCACCACAGTTCGGAGACCGTGTTGATACCGGGCAGGAAGCGTCGCTTCTGCTCCTCGGTGCCGAACGCGATCAGCGTCGGCCCGAGCAGCTCCTCACCGAGGTGGCTCACCCGCGCGGGTGCGCCCGAGCGGGCGTACTCCTCATGGAAGATCACCTGCTGGCTCAGCGTCGCGCCCTTGCCGCCGTACTCGGTCGGCCAGCCCAGGCAGGTCCACCCGGCGGCCGCCAGATGGCGGTCCCACGCGAGTCGCTCCTCGAAGGCCTCGTGCTCACGTCCGGGTCCACCGAGCCCACGCAGACCGGCGAACTCACCGGTGAGATTGTCGGCCAACCACTCACGGACGGTCGCGGCGAACTGCTCGTCGTCTTTGGCTGTCCCCAGCCCCTGGCTTACATCCACCCCGGTAGGATAACCTACCAAGCACTTGCTTTGTAGAGGAGTCCAGTGACCAGTGATGTGAATACCACCCCCGCGGCCCTCGCGAGGGCGGCTCGCGAATTCGGTGACGCCGAGGCCATCGCCGACGGCGAGGTCCGGATCAGCTACTCCGACCTCCTCGACCGCGTCCGGACCACGGCACGGGCACTGATCGCCCGCGGGATCGAGCCCGGCGACCGGATCGCGATCTGGTCGCCGAACACCTACCACTGGGTGATCGCCGCGCTCGCCGCGCACTACGCCGGCGCCGTGATCGTTCCGATCAACACCCGCTACACCGGCAGCGAGACGCTCGACCTGATCGTCCGGACCAAGGCCGCGGGCCTCTTCGTGGTCGGCCCCTTCCTGGGCACCGACCGCTTCGCTGAGCTGGCCAGGGCCGCGGCGCCTGGCGACCTCGACGGCCTGCACACCGTGATCCGGATCCCGTTCGACGCCGCTGACCCGATCGAGGGCGTGATCGACTGGAGCGAGCTCGACGCGCTCGCGGAGTCGGTCCCGGCCGAGCAGGCTGACGCCCGTGCGCAGGCGATCGGACCCGACGACCTCGCGGACATCCTGTTCACCTCCGGGACCACCGGCAAGAGCAAGGGCGTGATGACCGCGCACCGGCAGACGCTCGGCGTCGCGCGGGCCTGGGGCGAATGCGCGGAGGTGAGCGCGGCCGACCGGTACCTGATCATCAACCCGTTCTTCCACACTTTCGGGTACAAGGCGGGCTTCCTGGTCTGCATCCTCAACGGCGCGACCATCGTCCCGATGGCGATCTTCGACGTCCCGAAGGTCATGGCGAAGATCGCCGAGGAGAAGATCAGCATCCTCCCCGGCGCCCCCACGATCCATCAGTCGATCCTCGACTTCCCCACCCGCGACGACTACGACCTGTCGAGCCTGCGGGTCGCCATCACCGGTGCCGCTGCCGTCCCGGTCACCCTGGTCGAGCGGCTCCAGTCCGAGCTGAGCTACGACGCGGTGCTCACCGCCTACGGCCAGACCGAGGCCGTCGTGGTCACCATGTGCCGCACCGACGACGACCCGGTCACCGTCTCGACCACCTCCGGCCGGGCCGTGCCGGGCATGGAGGTCCGGATCGGCGACCACGGCGAGATCCTGGTCCGCGGCGACAACATCATGCTCGGCTATCTCGATGACGCGGAAGCCACCGCGGCAACCATCGACAAGGACGGCTGGCTGCACACCGGCGACGTCGGCGTCATGGACGAGCGCGGATACATCGACATCACCGACCGGCTCAAGGACATGTACATCTCGGGCGGCTTCAACGTCTATCCCGCCGAGGTCGAGAACGCCCTCGCCCGCATCGACGCGGTCGCCGAGTCGGCCGTCATCGGGGTGCCCGACGAGCGCATGGGCGAGGTCGGCCGCGCCTACGTCGTCGCAAAGCCCGGTCGCACCATCACGGCCGAGGAGGTCCTCGCGTACTGCAAGGAGCACCTCGCCAACTTCAAGATCCCGCGCTCGGTCCTCGTGGTCGGATCGCTGCCGCGCAACCCGTCCGGCAAGGTCCTCAAGAACGATCTCCGAGAGGGCAAGTCGTGAGTGTTCCCGACGAGGGCGAGGTCGTCACCTACGAGGTGCGCGGCAAGGTCGCGGTCGTCACGATGAACCGGCCGAAGTTCCGCAACGCGCAGAACTCCGTGATGACCTATGCCCTGGACGCCGCCTTCCAGCACGCCGTCGAGGACCCCGAGGTGAGCGCGATCGTGTTGGCCGGCAACGGCGACCACTTCAGCGCCGGGCACGACATCGGGACCGTCGGCCGCGACCACCACGTGTCCTACGACAACAAGGCCGTCATGTGGTGGGACCACGTCGACCGCGAGGGCGGCGACCAGCGTTTCGCCCGCGAGATGGAGGTCTACCTCGGCATGTGCCGGCGGTGGCGCGAGCTGCCGAAGCCGACCATCGCCATGGTGCACGGCGCCTGCATCGCCGGCGGCCTGATGCTGTCCTGGGTGTGCGACCTCATCGTCGCCTCCGACGACGCCTTCTTCGCGGACCCTGTTGTCCGGATGGGCATTCCGGGCGTCGAATACTTCGCGCACCCGTGGGTGCTCGGGGTGCGCGGCGCCAAGGAGATCCTGTTCACCGGCGACCGCTTCACCGCGCAGCGCGCGTACGAGTGGGGCATGGTCAGCCGGGTGGTTCCGCGCGAGGACCTCGAGGCCACCGCGATGGACCTGGCCGACCGGATCGCGACCATGCCGCAGTTCGGACTCGCGCTGACCAAGAAGGCCGTCAACCAGTGCGAGGACCTGATGGGCGTGCGGGCCGGCATGGACTCGGTCTTCGGTCTGCACCACTTCGCGCACGCACACAACGCCGAAATCGGCAAGGGGCCCCTGGGCGGCATGGACGCCACAGCAATGAAGCGCGGCGCAGCCGCGGCGATGAAGAAGGCTGGAGAAGAATAGTGGATCTCGAATTCGACGACGCCACAGTCGCATTCCGCGACGAAGTGCGCGCGTTCCTCAAGGCGAACGTCCCCGCCGAACCGCTGCCGCACATGGACACTGCGGAGGGCTTCGAGGCACACCGGCAGTGGGAGCGCACCCTCGCGGACGCGCGCCTGTCGGTGGTGTCCTGGCCCGCCGAGTACGGCGGCCGCGACGCGACCCTCGAGCAGTGGGTCATCTTCGAGGAGGAGTACTACCGCTCGGGCGCACCCGGTCGGGTCAGCCAGAACGGCATCTTCCTGCTGGCACCCACGCTCTTCGAGCATGCCAAGCCCGAGCAGCTGGCGCGGATCATGCCGCGCATGGCACGCGCCGACGACATCTGGGCCCAGGCCTGGTCCGAGCCCGAGTCCGGCTCCGACCTGGCCAGCCTGCGCGCCACCGCCACCAAGGTCGACGGCGGCTGGCTGCTCAACGGTCAGAAGACCTGGAGCTCCCGCGCCGCGTTCGCGGACTGGGGATTCGGCCTGTTCCGCTCCGACCCGGAGGCCCAGCGTCACAAGGGCATCACGTACTACATGTTCGACCTGCGGTCGAAGGGCGTCACCGTGCGTCCGATCGACCAGCTCGACGGCCTGCCGGGCTTCGCCGAGGTGTTCCTCGAGGACGTCTTCGTGCCCGACGACCCGGCGAACCCCGCGGAGTCCGGCGTGATCGGCGCTGTCAACGAGGGCTGGCGGGTCGCGATGAGCACCGCGAGCAACGAGCGGGGCCTGTCGCTGCGCTCCCCCGGCCGCTTCCTCGCCGCCACCGACCGGCTCGTGAAGCTGTGGAAGGCGAACGGCGACGAGTCCGACACCGCGCTGCGCGACCGGGTCGTCGACGCGTGGATCGGGTCGCGCGCCTACGAGCTGAGCACGTGGGGCACCGTCACCAGGCTCGCCGGCGGCGGCCAGCTCGGCGCCGAGTCCTCCATCAACAAGGTGTTCTGGTCCGAGTGGGACGTGGCCACCCACGAGACCGCGCTCGACCTGCTCGGCCCCGAGTCCGAGCTCGCCGACACCGCGTGGATGGACGGCTACCTGTTCTCCCTCTCCGGTCCGATCTACGCCGGCACCAACGAGATCCAGAAGAATGTCATCGCCGAGCGGCTGCTCGGCCTACCTAAGGCGGACCGATGAGATTCGCACTCGACTCCTCGCACACCGACTTCGCGGACAGCATCGACTCGCTGCTCGCCAAGTCCGACATGCCCGCCGTGATCCGGTCCTGGAACGCGGGTGACACCGCGCCCGGCCTCAAGGTGTGGCAGCGCCTGGCCGAGACCGGCGTCAACGGCCTGATCATCGACGAGGCGCACGACGGCCTCGGCGCCGACGCCATCGACCTGGTCGTCGCGGTCGAGCAGCTGGGCAGGCACGCGGTGCCGGGTCCGGTCGCCGAGACCATCGCCGTCGCACCGGTGCTGCTCGCGGGCGCGGCGCCGGACCGGCTGTCCGCGCTCGCCGAGGGCGCGCTTGCCACCGTCGCGGCCCCGCCGCGGGTGCCGTTCGCCGTCGACGCGAACGCCGTCGAGCTGACTCTGCTCGTGCAGGGCGACTCGGTGTCCACCGCCACCGTCGGTGACGAGCACGGCTCCGTCGACCAGGCCCGGAAGCTGTTCTCCGTCACCGCCGCCGAGACGCTCGGCGACGCCGACACCGAGCGCGCCTTCGACATGGGCGCGCTCGCCACCGCCGCCCAGCTGCTGGGCCTCGGCCGCACCATGCTCGAGATCAGCACCGAATACGCCAAGCAGCGCAAGCAGTTCGGCACGGCCATCGGTAGCCAGCAGTCGATCAAGCACCACCTGGCGAACGTCGCCATCGGCCTCGAGATGGCGCGACCGCTGCTGCACGGCGCCGCGCTGTCCGTCCGGGACGGCTCGGCCGACGCCCGCCGCGACATCTCCGCCGCGAAGGTCGCGTGTGGCGACGCCGCGTACCGCGCATCGCGGATCGCGCTGCAGGTGCACGGCGCCATCGGGTACACCCAGGAACACGACCTGTCCCTGTGGCTGACCAAGACCCGGGCCCTGCTGACCGCGTGGGGCACCCCGTCGGTGCACCGCGCCCGAGTGATGGAGTCGCTGTGAGCCAGGTTGCCGCGGTAGGCGCATTCGACGAGGAGCAGCTCGAGCTCCGCAAGACCGTGCGGGCGCTGCTCGCCAAGCACTCCGATCCCGGTGCGGTCCGCCGCGCAGCGGAGACCGAGCAGGGCTACGACACCGCGCTGTGGGAGATGCTCTGCCAGCAGGTCGGCGTCGCCGCGCTCGCGATCCCCGAGGAGTTCGGCGGCATCGGCGCGTCGGCGGTCGAGACGCACCTGGTGCTCGAGGAACTCGGCCGCACCCTCGCCCCGACCCCGATGCTCGGTTCGGTGGTGCTCGGCGCGCAGGCGATCCTGGCCAGCGGCGACACCGAGGCCTGCGAGCGACTGCTGCCCGGGATCGCGGAGGGCACCGCCGTCGCGGCGCTGTGCTGGACCGGCGCCGACGGCAGCTGGGACACGGAGTCGGTCGACGTGACGGCCACGGTGACCGGTGACGGGCACTCGCTCACCGGCGCGAGCCACTTCGTGCTGGACGGCTCGATCGCGGACGTGCTCGTCGTCGCCGCCGAGATCGACGGCGCCGTGGCGCTGTTCGAGGTCGATCCCGCGCAGGAGTCGGTCAGCCGCCGCAGGCTGCCTGCGATGGACCCGACCCGGACCCTGTCGGTCGTGGAGTTCGACGGCGCCTCGGCCCGTCTGCTCACCGCCGACGGCACGGCTGCCCTGGAGCGGGTGCGCGAGATCGCCTGCGTCGCACTGTCCGCGGAGCAGATCGGTGCGGCCGCGCAGTCGCTGGACCTCACCGTCGAGTACAGCAAGTCCCGCGTGCAGTTCGGTCGTCCGATCGGCAGCTTCCAGGCACTCAAGCACCGGATGGCGGACCTGTACTTCCTGGTGGAGACGGCCCGCTCGGCGTCCTACGGCGCGGTCCGCTCGCTCGTCGACGGAGCGCCCACCGCGGCGACGGACGCCGCGGTGGCGAAGGTGTACTGCTCGGAGGCCCTGCAGTCGGTCGCGGCGGACAGCATCCAGCTGCACGGCGGCATCGCGATCACCTGGGAGCACGACGCCCAGCTGTACTTCAAGCGCGCACACGGCAGCGCCCAGCTCTTCGGCCAGCCGCGGGGGTACCTGAAGTCGCTGGAGTCGGCCGCGGGCCTGCCCGCCTGATCCCGTTGCAGTGAGCTCGAAGGCCGGCCCGGATTCCCGGGCCGGCCTTCTGCATGTCGGGACGAGATCGACTGAATTCCGAACCCCGCGCGATCGACTGTGAGAAGCTCCGCGAATGGCCCCCCGATCGCTCGAAGACCTCAGCTCGCTCGAGGACCTCCGGCAGCTCAAGTACCGGTATTTCCGCGCGCTGGACCTGAAACGGTGGGACGAGTTCGCGGATACCCTCGCCGAGGGCATCGTCGCGCACTACGGCACGCACGCGCTCGCCGAACCGCTCGTCTTCCATGGCCGTGACGCCGTCGCCGGGTTCATGCGCGACGCGCTCGGTCCGGCGATCACGACCGTGCACATCGCCAACCATCCGGAGATCTCGGTCGACGGATCGGACGCGTCCGGCTCGTGGAACTTCGAGGACACGGTCATCGTGCCCGCCGCCAACAGGCTGATCCGCGGTGCCGGCTACTACACCGACCGGTACCACCGCGACGACGACGGGCGCTGGCGGATCGCGGAGACGTCATACGAACGGATCTACGAGTCGATCATCTCCCTCGACGACGTCCCGAGCTTCCAGTTCCTCTCGCACATGTGGGCCACTCCCCCGGCGACGAGCTCCTGATCCGGGGTCGGCTCGACCGCCGACTACCAGCGGACCGGCATCTTCTCGAGGCCGGTCACGAAGTTCGCGGGTCGGCGCGGTAGTGGCCGGTCGGTTGCCAATTCCATGTTCGGGATCCGCTCGAGCAGCCGCTCGAACATCAGCCGGCCCTCGAGCCGGGCGAGCTGGTTGCCCAGGCAGAAATGCGACCCGAAACCGAAGGCCACGTGTGGATTCGGATTCCGGGACGCGTCGAACCGCGCCGGGTTCTCGAACACCGACTCGTCGAAGTTCGCGGACTCGAACAGCAGCAGCATCTTCTCGCCCGCGCGCAGCCGCGTGCCGTGGAACTCCACATCGCGGGTCACGGTGCGGCACATGTTCTTCACCGGCGACACCCAGCGCACCATCTCCTCGAGCGCCTGCGGGATCAGGGACGGGTCGGCGACGAGCCGGTCACGCTGCTCGGGGTATCGCATCAGCTGCTCCATGCCGCCGCTGAGCACGTGTCGGGTGGTCTCGTCGCCGCCGACCAGGATCAGCAGGGTCTCGGCCACGATGTCCTCGTCCGTGAGCCTGCGGCCGTCGATCTCGGCGTGTACCAGCACGCTGGTCAGGTCCTCGGTCGGTTCGCGGCGGCGCTGTTCGATCGTGCGCATGGTGAACTCGACGAAGGACACGTACGCCGCCATCATCTTCGACAGCATCTCCTCGGAGGCGTTGCTGCCCTGGGCCTCGACCAGGTCGTCGCTCCACTGCAGGAACATCTCCCGCTCCTGCGGCCGCACGCCGAGCATGTCGCCGATCACGGCCATCGGCAGCGGCGCGGCGAGATCGCGGACGAAGTCGCACTCGCCCCTGTCGATCACCGCGTCGATCAACTCGTCGCAGATCCGCCCGATGCCGCCGATCTTGGCCTCGACCTGCTTGCGGGTGAAGCCGGCATTGACCAGCTTGCGACGGTGCAGGTGCTCCGGGTCGTCCATGTCGATCATGTGCGGCAGCGGCCCCACCTCCGGCCGGATCCCCCCGGCGTTGGAGAACAGGCCTGCGTCCCGCTCGGCGTCGATCACCGCGGCATAGCTCGCGGCGCCCGGCGTGCCGTCCCGGTCCCGGAACACCGGCTCGTTGGCGCGCATCCAGGCGTAGGCGTCCCGCGGGTCGCCGCGTTCACCCGCATAGAACCGTCCATCCACCAGTTCGATGTCGGGTCGCATGCCGTCCACTCCCTCGCTCAGCCGTTCTCCGAACCTGCTCGCACCGGGTCCATCGAGCCTATTCCTGCTGGCGGGATTGCATATCCAAATCGGCGCGGCGGTGGTAGAACAGGTTGCACAACGGAGGGAGTCGCGGTGGACACGAACGGCACGGGAGCTGTGCGGGGCAAGTCGATCCTGGTGACGGGAGGCGGCAGCGGAATCGGCCTCGGCGTCGCCTCCCTGCTGGCCGGTTCCGGCGCCCACGTGACCATCTGCGGACGCACCGAGGAGAAGCTGATCAAGGCCGCCGCGTCGGTCACGCCCGCGCACGACGGGTCGATCACCCATCACGCCGCCGACGTCACCGACGAGGACGCTGTGGTCGCGGCGGTTGCGGCCGCCGCGGCGGTCACCGGTCGTCTCGACGGGGTGGTGGCCTGTGCGGGCGGCAACGAGACCATCGCCCCGGTGACCCAGATCGACGTCGATGCCTGGCGCCGCACCGTGGAGCTCAACATCACCGGCACGATGCTCACGCTCAAGCACTCCGCCCGCGAGCTGGTCCGCGGCGGGGGCGGATCGTTCGTCGCGATCTCCTCCATCGCGAGCAGCAACACCCACCGCTGGTTCGGCGCGTACGGCGTCTCGAAGTCAGGCGTCGACCACCTCGTCCAGCTCGGCGCGGACGAGCTGGGGGCCAGCAACGTCCGGGTCAACTGCATCCGGCCCGGGCTCACCCGCACCGATCTGGTCGCCCTCATCACCGACGGCGGGCCGCTGCTCGAGGACTACCAGGCCTGCACTCCCCTGCCCCGCATCGGCGAGCCGGAGGACATCGCGGCGCTCGCGCGGTTCCTGCTCGGCGACGAGTCCACCTGGATCACCGGCCAGATCATCAACGTCGACGGCGGCCAGATGCTTCGGCGCGGACCCGATTTCAGCTCGATGCTCGAGCAGGTCTACGGCGTCGACGGCCTGCGCGGCGTGGTGACGCAGTGACCTCCCACGGCGCCACCTCCCACGACGTTCTCGGCAAGCGCGTCGAGATGCCGGTGCAGATCCGGCAGGCGACGGCGTTCATGGCCATGTATTCGGTCCCGACCGCCCCGGCGCAGGCGCTGATCGATCACACCGGCCTGGAGATCCTCCGGTATCGCCCCGGTCGCGGACTGTGCGTGCTGGTGTTCGTCGACTACGTGGACGGAGACCTGGGCCCCTACAACGAGTTCGGTGTCTGCTTCATGGTCCGCAACCATCGCGACACCGGCAAGGCCTCCGTCGTCTCGGACCTCAGGTCGCTGGCGACGGGCGGGGCGGGCGCACTGATCCACCAGCTACCCGTCGACGGCGAGTTCACGATGGCCGCCGGTCGCGGGATCTGGGGATTCCCCAAGGTGCTGGCGGATTTCGACGCCGATCACGCGAGCCCGGCCAAGCGGGCGTCGGTCAGCCAGGACGGCAAGCTCATCGCCGAACTGCGCATCAAACCGGGCATCACTGTGCCCGGCTCTGGGGCGGGCGCCGCGGTGGAGGCCTATTCGCACCTCGACGGCGTCACCAGGCACACCCAGTGGGAGATGAACCCGTCCGGCGTCCGTTCCAGGCTCGGTGGTGCGGACCTGACGTTGGGCACCCATCCCATCGCCGACGAGCTGCGCTCACTCGGCCTACCGCGCCGCGCCCTGCTCACCTCGTCGATTCCCGATCTGAAGATGACCTTCGGGGACGCGCGGGCGGTGTGAACGCCCACCGACCGGTGCAATCGGACTCGGTCAGCCCAGGACGAGCAGGGCCGCGATCGCCGGGCCGAAGGCCCCGCCGAGCTGATAGCAGAGGTTGAACAAGCCGATCGTGGTGGGGCGCTGGGACTCCGGCGCGGCACCGGTCGCGTAGACCGCCAGCGTGGCCTGCCCGCCGGTGGTGGCAAAGACCGCCAGGGTTGCCGCCACCAGGAGCAGCGGCGCCCACGGGGTCATGGCGGCGGTCAGCGGGGCCAATGCTCCGACTGCGATCAGGACGGCGAGAACCCGGGGACGGCCGATCCGCACCGCGCCGGCAGCCAGTACGAGAGACAGCGCGGAGCCGATCAACAGGGCCACGAGCTGCCCGGCGCCGATTGCGGCCGTTGACCATTCGGTCCGCTCCCGCAGCAGCTGCGGGATCGTGAACAGCAGCGTGAAGTACGACGTCGCGAGTGCGCACGCGAGGAGGGTCGAGGCGACGAACGCCGGGCTACGCAGCAGCGCTGCGGGAACGAACCCGTCGGGGTGTCTGTGGATATGGGCGGCGAGTACCGCGCCCACCACGATCGCGGCGGCGACCGCAGGCGCCGGGTAGCGGGGCACGAGAACCAGGGCGGACGCCGTGCACACGAGCAGGGCGGCGCCCCGGCCATCGAACGGCGCGGTCACGACGGGGACGGCGGCCGGGCTACGCCGGATCACCGCCGGGACGGCCAACAGCGCGACGAGCGAGATCGCAAGCGCCGCGCGCCAGGATGCCGCCTCCGCGATCCACGAGCCGACCAGCGGCCCCATCGCCCCGAGGATGCCGAAGCCCGCGGTGATCGCCCCCATCCGACGGGCGGTGCCCGCGAGGGTCATCGCGACGGTCGCCAGTCCCGCGCCACCGACCGCCTGGGCCGCGCGGCCGGCCATCGCCAGCGGCAGCCAGGGCGCAACGGCGACGAGCGCGGTGCCCGCCACGATCAGGAAGCTCCCCACCGCGAGCGTCAGACGGGTTCCACGACGGCGGAGCAGGGTCGCCATCAGCGGGGTGCCGATCGCCATCGCCCAGGCGAAGACGGTGACGAGCCAGGTCACCGTTGCCGTTCGGACCCCGAGTGAATCGGCCATCACCGGAAGGATCAGGACCGGACTGTTGGCGCCTGCGGCGATCGGGCTCGCCAGCAGCGCAAGCCAGAGCGCTGAGATCTGTTGCGGCCCAGCGGCGCGGGAGGCGCCGGGCTGTACGCGGGTGAGCTGTGTCATGACCGGCTCCGGGGTTCGAGGGCGGGCGCTTTCGGACGGTCGCCGCGACATCAGGACGATATCGCTCAACCTTGACTCTCTTAACATTGAGATAAAAGCAGACAGCTCTCTTGACGTCAAGTATCTTGATATTGAGATAAATCCTGGAGGGAACGACATGAGCGACGCGGTGGACGCAATCCTCGAACAGTGGGCGACCGAGCGTCCCGACCTGGTCGAGGACTTCTGGCCGGTCCAACTACTCGCGCGAGCCCAGCGACTGACACGCCTGGTGGACAAGTCGGCCAAGGCCACCGCCGCTCAGCACGGCCTCGAGGCAGGCGAGTTCGATGTTCTCGTCACCCTGCAGCGGTCGGGGCCCCCGTACGCGTTGACGGCAGGCGCCTTCATCAAGGCCTCGATGGTGACCTCCGGCGCGATCACCAACCGCACCGACCGCATGGAGGCCAAGGGGCTGGTCGAGCGCGTCCGCGACGGCGACGACCGACGCACCGTCAAGATCCGCCTCACCGAGCGCGGACAGGAGCTGGGTCGCGCCGTGATCGTCGACCATTTCGCGAACTACGCGCGACTGCTGGCCGACGTCGATCGCGAGGTCGTCGACGAGACCGCCGACGGACTTCGGCGCGTCCTCGAGGCGCTCGGCGACACCTCCATCGAATGATCCGAATCGGCCCTCACCGCATGGCGATCCGACCCCACCCGGACAAGTCCGGCAAAGGGTATTGCCAACGGGGCCGCGGTGGTGTGTGCTGTCATCTGGACACTTGACCAACACGGTGCCCGATTCCCCGAAAGGATCCCCAGTGGTCACGATCAGTCGACGGACTGTGCTCGCGGGTGCCGCGGCAGGCCCCGCACTCGCCGCGATCGGCGCGAGCCCCGCCCACGCCGCCACCCCGTCCCCCGCAGGCCTGCGCCGCTCACCGCAGGGCGCCGGACTCCGTGTCGGCGTCGGGATCTCGGACGTGACCGGCCCGGTGGCCGAGAACGGGATGATGGGCTACTCGAGCTTCGAACAGATCTCCCAGGGCCTGCACCAGCGCACCAGGGCCCGCGCGTACGTGTTCGCCGACGCGTCCGACGCGCGCGTGGTCTACGTCTGCGTCGACACCTGCATGGTCTTCCAGTCCGTGCACGACGCCGTCCTCCGGCGCCTCCACGATGCCTTCGGCGACACGTACACCGAGCGCAACGTGATGCTGACCGCCGTGCATTCACACGCGGCCTGCGGCGGGGCGTCGCACGACTACGCCTACAACCTGGCGATCATGGGATTCCAGCAGCAGGTCTTCGACTCCGAGGTCAACGGCATCGTCGACGCGATCACTACCGCACACAAGACGCTGTCCGCCGGCTCCCTCGCCTACGGCCGCAGCGAGCTCGCCGACGCCAGCGTCAACCGGTCGCGGGTGGCCTTCGACCGGAACCCGCAACGCGACAAGGACTACTACCCACTCGGGATCGATACGTCGATGCGAACCCTGCGGATCGCTCAGGGCGGCAAGGACATCGGCGCAATCAACTGGTTCGCCACCCACTGCGCGTCACTGACCAACGAGAACTACCTCATCTCGGGCGACAACAAGGGCGCCGCGGCGTACTTCTGGGAGCACGACATCGAGGGCGTCCGCTACCTGGACGGCAGCCCGGAATTCGTTGCAGCCTTCCCGCAGACCAACTCCGGCGACATGTCGCCCAACCTGCAGCTCGAGCCCGGCAAGGGCCCGACCGACGACGAGTTCGAAAACACCCGGATCATCGGCGAGCGTCAGGTCGCCGCGGCCCGCAAGGCCTATGCCGATGCCGACCCGATGTCCTCGACCACCGTCGACAGCCGGGTGATGTACCTCGACATGGCCAACCAGGTCGTCGACGGGCGCTTCACCCCCGACGGGCAGCAGCGCCGCACCGCACCCGCCTGCGTCGGCGCCGCGATGAGCGCGGGCAGCACGGAGGACGGCCCCGCGATCCCGATCTTCCCGGAGGGCGCTCGCAACCCGATGGTCGATGCGCTTGGCGGGATGAACGCCCCGGTGCCGAACTGGCTGGCCGACGCGCAGGCACCCAAGCTCGTCCTGGTAGCCGTCGGTCTGCTCCCACCGGACGGCTGGGTCCCCCACGTGCTGAAGATCCAGATCATCCGGATCGGCGACCTCTATGTGGTCGGCGGACCGGCCGAGTTCACCATCGTCTCCGGACTCCGGATCCGACGGACCGTGGCCGAGGAACTCGGTGTGCCGCTCGAGAACGTGATCTTCCAGGGCTACGCGAACTCCTACTCGAGCTACTGCACGACGCCGGAGGAGTACGAGGCCCAGCAGTACGAGGGCGGCTCGACCCTGTTCGGCCGCAACACCCTGCCGGCCTACCAGCAGGGCTACGCGCAGCTCGCGGGCGCGCTGCGCACCGGTGGCGAGGTCCCGCGTGGACCCGCGCCCCGCGACATGTCCGCGTTCCAGCCGAACTTCGTCGCTGGCGTCACCTTCGACGAACCCGCGCCCGGTCGCGCCTTCGGCGACGTCCTGGTCCAGCCCAACCCGCAGGCCGCGGCCGGTCAGCAGGTCGTCGCGGAATTCGTCACCGGCCATCCCAAGAACAATCTCCGCCACGGTGCGACATACCTGGAGGTGCAGCGCCGGGACGGCGGGCGCTGGGTCCGGCACGCCGACGACGGCGACTGGTCCACCAAGTACCGCTGGCGCCGTGAGGGTTCGAACGCCTCGGTCGCGCGTATCACCTGGGACGTGCCGGAGGGCACGCCCGCCGGCCGCTACCGGATCCAGCACTTCGGCGATCAGAAGAGCCGCGACGGCAAGATCTCCGAATTCACCGGCACCTCCGCAGAATTCACCGTCTGACACGCTCTCGCCCGCCTCGAAGCCGAGGCGGGCGAGAGCGTCTGCGGGTCGGACACGAAACCCTGCGCGGTCAGCCCGCGGGGATGACGAAGATGTCGTTGACGAAGCGCTCCGCGCGACCGGAGAAGGCGATACCGTTCGCGCTGTCCGCGCCGAGAATCCGGTGCACCGCGGTGCCCTCCGGCGCAGTCACGGTCCCTACGCCCGCCGCGGGGCGGTCGATCGTCATGTTCGCATTCGTGGTGACCACGTAGCGGCCCTGGGCATCCCGCGTCCACAACTTGTACACGATTCCCGGGTTCGGTACCCGCACCTCGCCGGGAAGCAGTGACGGCGTCAACTGTGCCGTGGCCGCGGTCGGCGCAAGTTCACCGCCGGCCGTCGCCGAGGCGAGCCGGCCGAGCTGATCGGGCGCGCCGAGGTCGAGGGTGATGTCTACGAGTTCGCTGCGATAGCCGAGCCCCAACTTGAACTCGGACAGCAACTCGTTCGTGTCCAACTGCGAGATCATGTAGATGTTCTCGGCGACTGCCTCACCCAGGCGCGGCGACGCGATCGGCAGCGGCGGCTCGACCGACAGAGCAGCTTCGGACAGGTGGAATCGGCCGATCTCGGTTCCGTTCACCTCCGCACCCGCGCAGGTCGAGGTCTCGACCAGCATCGTGGGCATCGCGGCGAGGACGAATCCGGCCGGGAGCATCGCCCGTGCCCTCTCGGCCTGCGCTGGGTCGAGCGGGATCGTGACACCCAGGTTGGCACATGACCGTGCCTCCACCACCCCGACATGCGTCGCACCCGCTGCGGCCGGATCGGCAGCGGCGGGTGCGACGAGGATCAGGGGAAGGGCGAACGCACCCATCGCACCCCGTGCCAACGCCCGTCGTCGTCCACGGGACACATGCACCGCGTTCCGCCTCTCTGTAGTGAGAACCCTACGGCGACGTGTCCTCAGTGGTTGCCGTCAGAAACGCCTCGAGGTCTCCCGGCTCGATGGCTGTGCACTGACCACGATAGAACAGCAACGGCCCTTCGGTCCTGATCTCGCTCATCGAGCGCACCCGGACAATTCCACGAATTGGTCGCGCCGCCATCGAAGGTCTCGACCGTGCAGTCGATTTGCGCGCCGGCCGCTACCGGATCCAGCACTTCGGCGACCACAAGGGCCGCGAGGGCAAGATCTCCGAGTTCACCGGCACCTCGGCCGAATTCGAGATCTGAGCCGGTCGACGCTGACGCCTGAACCCGAAAACGACTGAAGGGCACCTCCCCTCAGAGGTGCCCTTCAGTCGTCTTCAGTGTTGCTCTACAGCCAGGTGTCCTCGGTCGTCGCGGTAAGGAACGCCTCGAGGTCGTCGCGCCAGGGCGCGGGGACCGTCTTGTCCGGCTCGATGCCGGTGTACTGCCCGCGGTAGAACAGCAGCGGACGCTCGGTCTTGATCTCACTCATCGAGTGCACCCGACCGAACACCACGAAGTGGTCACCGCCGTCGTGCACGGTCTCCACCGTGCAGTCGATGTGCGCCAGCGACCTGTCGATGATCGGAGATCCGAGAGGCGAGGCCTCCCAGCCGATTCCACCGAACTTGTCCGGCTCACGAGAACCGAACCGGGCACACACCTCCTGCTGCTCCTCCGCGAGCACATTCACGCAGAACTTGCCGCTGCGCTCGATCGCCGCCCAGGACCGCGACGCCTTGGTCGGGCAGAACAGCACCAGCGGCGGATCCAGCGACAGCGCCGCGAACGACTGGCACGCGAAGCCGACCGGCTCGCCGTCGTCGATCGTCGTGATGATCGTGACGCCGGTGCAGAACTGACCGAGCACGGTACGGAACTGACGCGGATCGATCTCCGCGCCAGTCGTCGACTCCTGAGGCGCCGTCACTACTTCATTCCCACCGTGAAATCGTGACCCCACAGGCTCACCGCGGTGCTCTCCCGAGCGATCCAGCTTTCATCCTCGACTTCGAGCCCCTCGCAACCGAATTCGATATCAAAGCCGCCCGGCGTCTTCATGTAGAACGAGAGCATCAGGTCGTTGACGTGCCTGCCGAGGCTGGCCGACATCTTGACCTTCTTGCGCTGCGCGCGATCCAGGCAGAGTCCGACGTCGTCGGAGTTCTCCACCTCGACCATCAGGTGCACGATGCCGGTCGGGTTCGGCATCGGCAGGAACGCCAGGCTGTGATGGCGCGGGTTGCAGCCGAGGAACCGGAGCCAGGCCGGCTCGCCGTCGGCGGGCCGCCCGACCATCTGCGGAGGCAGCCGCATCGAGTCGCGCAACTTGAATCCGAGCACGTCACGGTAGAACCGCAACGAGGCCTGGTCGTCGTCCGTGGTGAGCACGACGTGTCCGAGACCCTGCTCGCCGGTGACGAACTTGTGTCCGTACGGGCTCACGATCCGGCGGTGCTCGAGGGCCGCGCCGTGGAACACCTCGAGCGTGTTGCCCGAGGTGTCCTCGAAGACGATCAGCTCGGCGACCCGACGGTCCGCGATCTGGTCGGCAGTGCCCTCCTTGAACGGCACGCCGGCCGCGGACAGGCTGTCCCGAATCTCCTGCAGCTCGGCCGCATTGGCAGTCTCCCAGCCGGAGACCATCAGGCGGTCTCGCTCACCCGGCACGATCACCAGGCGGGCCGGGAAGTCGTCCATCCGGAGGTAGAGCGAGTTGGCGTCGGTGCCCTTGCCCTCGATCATGCCGAGAACCTTCAGGCCGTACTCGCGCCAGGCCGCCATGTCGGTGGCCTCGATGCGCATGTACGCAAGCGAACGAATACCCATCAGTTACCTCCGTCGAGAAGGAAATCACTTGCCAGACGGTTGAACTCGTCGAACTTCTCGAGCTGCGCCCAGTGGCCGCAGCCACCGAACACGTGCAACTGCGCGCGCGGGATCATCTTCGTCGCCACCAGGGCGCCGTCGAGCGGGTTGACCCGGTCCTCGCGGCCCCAGATCAGCAGCACCCGCTGGCGCAGTTTGTGCGCGTCGCGCCAGAGCATGCCCTTCTCGAAGTCGGCGCTGGCGAAGGACTTGCCCATCGCCTTCGCGGCCGCCAACGACTCGGGGGTGCTCGCCGCGGCGAACCGCTCCTCGACCAGCTCCGGGGTGATGAGCGACTGGTCGAACACCATGATCCGCAGGAAGGCCTCGAGGTTGTCCCGCGTCGGCTGGAAGCTGAACTTGCCGAGGTTCTTGACGCCCTCGGTCGGGTCGGGCGAGAACAGGTTGACGCTCAGCCCGCCGGGGCCCATCAGCACCAGCCGGCCGGCACGATCCGGGAAGTCGAGCGCGAACCGCACGGCCGCGCCGCCACCGAGCGAGTTGCCGAGCAGGTGCACCCGCCCGGTGATCTCGAGGGTGTCGAGCAGGTCCTTCAGCGCGGAGGAGCTGTGCACGAAGTACTGCGGGTGCTCGGTCGGCTTGTCCGAGAGCCCGTAGCCGGGCTGGTCCACCGCGAGCACGTGGAACTTCTCGGCCAGCACGGGGATGTTCTTGGAGAAGTTCGACCAGGAGGAGGCGCCGGGTCCGCCGCCGTGCAGCAGCACGATCGTCGGGCCGTTGCCGACGCCCGCCTCGTGGTAGTGCAGCTTGAGGTCCGGACGGACCTGGGCGAACTTCGAGGTCGACTCGTAGGTGATCTCGGCCTGTTCTGTCGTCGTCACGATTCCCCGCCTCAGACCATCGTGTCCGTGAGCGGCAGACCGAACTCCGCGCCACCGAACATGACGTAGGCGCGCTCGGCATCGTTGGCGGCGTGCACGCGGCCTGCGTGCGCGTCGCGCCAGAAGCGCTGGATCGGAGTGCCGTTCGCGAGAGCGGTTGCACCGGAGTTCTCGAAGAGCAGGTCGATCGAGGCGATGGCGCGGCCGGTGGCACGCACCTGGTCGCGGCGGGCCCGCAGGCGCAGCTCGATCGGCACCTCCTCGCCGGCGAGCAGCAGCGCGTACTCGTCGGCGACATTGCCGGAGAGCTGACGCCAGGCGGCATCGATGTCGCTGGAGGCCTCGGCGATCCGGACCTTGGCGAACGGGTCGTCCTTGGCCTTCTCACCCGCGTAGGCCGCGCGGACGCGCTTGCCCTGGTGCTCGACGTGGGCGTCGTAGGCGCCGTACGCCATGCCGACGATCGGGGTCGAGATGGTCGTGGGGTGGATGGTGCCCCACGGCATCTTGTAGACCGGCGCGGTGTTCTGCGCGAGGCCCGGCGCGGTGAGATCGCTCATCGCCTTGAAGCTGAGGAAGCGGTGCCTCGGCACGAACACGTCCTTGACGACGATCGTGTTGCTGCCGGTGCCGCGCAGGCCGACCACGTTCCACACGTCGTCGATCTGGTAGTCCTCGCGGGGGATCAGGAAGCTGCCGAAGTCGACCGGGCGGCCGTCCTTGATCACCGGTCCGCCGACGACAACCCAGCTGGCGTGGTCACAGCCCGAGGACCAGGCCCACGCGCCGTTGACCTTGTAGCCACCCTCGACGACCTCGCCCGCACCCATCGGCGCGTACGACGAGGAGATCCGCACGTCGGTGTCCTGGCCCCACACGTCCTCCTGCGCCTGCTGATCGAACAGCGCGAGGTGCCAGTTGTGGACGCCGATGATGCCGGAGACCCAGCCGGTGGACCCACAGGCGCTCGCGATGTTGCGGACAGCGGTGTAGAAGGTGACGGGATCAGCCTCGAAGCCACCCCACTGCGCCGGCTGCAGGAGCCGGAAGAAGCCGGCCTCCTGGAGCCCCTTGATCGAGTCGTCGGGAATGCGACGCAGATCCTCGGTCTCCTGTGCGCGCTCGCGCAGGGTCGGCAGAAGCTCGTTCAGCTTCTCGATCACCGCGCGGCTGTCGTGCTCACCCACTGGTACTCCCTCATGTGTCGTGCGTCTCGGTGCTTCACTTTCACCTGAGACTAGAACACGTTCCCATTCGTGTCGAGCAGAATGGGTTCCACTGGGACGAAAGTCCCTGACTGCGACTACTAGCGCCAATATCTAGCAAAACTGGCACAAGTTCTATAACGTGTTCTAGTACAAGAACGAAGGGATGTGAGGGGCAAAGATGACGCAGAGTAGCGGCGCATCCGGCAAGGGCATTCGCGAGATCGACGTGGGAGCCAACCCGACGCGATTCGCCCGCGGGTGGCATTGCATCGGCCTGGAGAGCGAGTTCCTGGACGGCAAGCCACACGCGGTCGAGGCGTTCGGCACCAAGCTCGTCGTCTTTGCCGACAGCCAGAACAAGCTGCAGGTGCTCGACGCGTACTGCCGGCACATGGGCGGCGACCTGAGCGAGGGCAGCATCAAGGGCGACTCCGTCGCCTGCCCGTTCCACGACTGGCGCTGGGGCGGCAACGGCAAGTGCACGGGCATCCCTTACGCCCGCCGCGTCCCGCCGTTGGCACGCACCCGCAAGTGGATCACGCTGCAGGAGAACAAGCAGCTGTTCGTCTGGAACGACCCCGAGGGCAACCCGCCCCCGGAGGGCGTGACGATCCCGCACCTGCCCGAGGTGTTCACCGACGAGTGGACCGACTGGCGCTGGAACCGGATCCTCGTCGAGGGATCGAACTGCCGCGAGATCGTCGACAACGTGGTGGACATGGCGCACTTCTTCTACGTGCACTTCGGGTTCCCGAAGTACTTCAAGAACGTCTTCGAGGGCCACGTCGCCACCCAGTACCTGCAGAACCACGGCCGTCCGGACGTGCAGAGCATGGGCACCCAGTACGGCGAGTCCGTGCTGGACTCGGAGGCCTCGTACTTCGGCCCGTCGTACATGATCAACTGGCTGCACAACGACTACAGCGGGTACAAGGCAGAGAGCATCCTGATCAACTGCCACTACCCGGTCACGCAGGACTCGTTCGTGCTGATGTACGGCGTGAGCGTGCAGAAGCCCAAGGGCCTCGACGACGCCACCACCGAGAAGATCTCGCGCAAGTTCACCGAGGGTGTTGCGATGGGCTTCGAGCAGGACGTCGCGATCTGGAAGAGCAAGAGCAAGATCGACAACCCGCTGCTCTGCGAGGAGGACGGCCCCGTTTACCAGCTGCGCCGCTGGTACGAGCAGTTCTATGTCGACGTCGCCGATGTCGAGGAGAAGCAGACGCAGCGCTTCGAGTTCGAGATCGACACCACCAAGGCCGTCGAGGCCTGGCAGCGTGAGGTCGAGGAGAACCTGGCTCGCCAGGCGGAGGAGAAGGCAGCGGCGGAGGCCGCCGACAACAAGACGGGAGTGTGAGATGACCTCGACCTGGGCCAAGGCCCCTGACTTCGCCGACAGCCCGGCCCGGGTCGAGGCCGTCCGCGCACAGACCGCCATCGACCTGCAGACCTACCTCGAGGACGGACTGCAGGAGGTGGAGTGCCGCGCCTGCGGCACCTGCGTCCTCGTGCGAAAGAACAGCTTCAAGCACACCAGCATCCAGTGGCAGGCCGATCCGGCGCAGGCGTGCCCGGAGTTCACCACTTCCGGTGGACGTACGGGGTCTCAGCAGACCTGTCCGCGGCTGCTGAGCAGCATCGAACACGCGGTCATGGAGGGCATCCTCGAGGTGCGCGACACCGACGCGTAGCGAACACCGAACATGAAAAGGGGCGCGCATCCATCCGGATGCGCGCCCCTTTTCCGTATCCGGAACTCTCAGCCGGCGGCGGCTTCCCGCTGCAGCTCGAGCGCGATGTCGATCAGCTGGTCTTCCTGACCGCCGACCAGCTTGCGCTTGCCCGCGCGCACCAGCAGCTCGGCCGCGGAGACGTCGTACCGCTCGGCCTGACGCTCGGCATGCTTGAGGAAGCTGGAGTAGACCCCGGCGTACCCCATCATCAGGGCCTGCCGGTCGAGCAGGCACTCGGCGGGCATCGCCGGGCGGACGACGTCTTCCGCGGCGTCGGCGATCGAGAAGAAGTCGATGCCGGTCTTGACCCCGATCTTGTCGCAGACACCGACGAACGCCTCGACCGGCGCGTTGCCCGCGCCCGCGCCGAAGCGGCGGGTGCTGCCGTCGATCTGCTTGGCGCCCGCGCGCACTGCGGCGATCGAGTTCGCGACGCCGAGACCGAGGTTCTCGTGGCCGTGGAAGCCGACCTGGGCATCGTTGCCGAGCTCGGACACCAGCGCCTCGATGCGCTCCGACACCTGCTCCAGCACGAGTGCGCCGGCGGAGTCGACCACGTACACGCACTGGCAGCCGGCGTCGGCCATGATCCGGGCCTGCTCCGCGAGCTTCTCCGGGGTGCTCGAGTGCGCCATCATCAGGAACCCGACGGTCTCGAGGCCACGCTCGCGGGCCAGGCCGAAGTGCTGGATCGAGACATCCGCCTCCGTGCAGTGCGTGGCGATGCGGCAGATCGAGGCCCCGTTGCCCTGCGCCTCGATGATGTCCTCCTTGATGCCCAGTCCGGGCAGCATCAGGAAGGCGATCTTCGCCTGCTTCGCGGTGTCCACCGCGATCTTGATCAGTTCCTGCTCGGGGGTCTTGGAGAAGCCGTAGTTGAAGGAGGACCCGCCGAGGCCGTCGCCGTGGGTCACCTCGATGACCGGCACGCCGGACGCATCGAGTGCGCCGACGATCGCCCGCACCTCGTCACCGGTGAACTGGTGCCGCTTGTGGTGCGAGCCGTCCCGCAACGAGGTGTCGGTGACCCGCACGTCCCACGCCGAGTCGAAATGAACGGTGCTGTCGATCGGTGCCATCTCGCTCACGCCCTCACGGTGAGAAGCTTCTGGGCGATCTCCTCGCCCACCTTGGTTGCCGCCGCCGTCATGATGTCGAGGTTGCCCGCGTACGGCGGCAGGAAGTCGCCTGCGCCCTCGACCTCGACGAAGGTCGTGACGGTTGCATAGCCGCCCGACACCACGCTCGGCTCGTTGAACTGAGGCTCGTTGAGCAGACGGTATCCGGGCACGTACTGCTGGATGTCCGCCACCACGCGGTGGATGGAGTCGGTGATCGCGGCGTGGTCCGCGTCCTCGGGGATGGCGCAGAAGATCGTGTCGCGCATGATCATCGGCGGATCGGCCGGGTTCAGGATGATGATCGCCTTGCCCTTACGGGCACCGCCGATGACCTCGATGCCGCGGCTGGTGGTCTTGGTGAACTCGTCAATGTTGGCGCGGGTGCCCGGTCCGGCGGACAGGGACGCGACCGACGCGACGATCTCCGCGTAAGCGACGTCGACCACGCGGGAGACCGCGTACACGATAGGGATGGTCGCCTGGCCGCCGCAGGTGATCATGTTGACGTTCGGGGCGTCGAGGTGCTCGAGCAGGTTGGCTGGCGGAACCACCGCCGGACCGATGGCCGCGGGGGTGAGGTCGATCGCGCGGATCCCCGCCTCCCGGTACCGAGGCGCCGCGTCGCGGTGCACGTAGGCCGAGGTCGCCTCGAACACCAGATCCGGCTTCTCGGGCTGGTTCAGCAGCCAGTCGACGCCCTCCGCGGAGGTCTCGAGTCCCATCTTTCGGGCCCGCGCGAGGCCCTCACTCTCGGGATCGATGCCGATCATCCAGCGCGGTTCGAGCCACTCGGATCGCTGCAGCTTGTAGAGGAGGTCGGTGCTGATGTTGCCCGACCCGACGATCGCCACACTTGCCTTGGTCATGGGTGTCTCCTACTTGAACTGTAGAGAAACGGAACCGAGCCCGCTGAACTCGGCGTGGAACCTGTCACCTGGGCGGACGTCGAACGCCCGGGTGCACGACCCCGGGAGCACGATGTCGCCCGCCTTCAGTTGCACCCCGAAGCCCTCGACCTCCTGAGCGAGCCAGGCCACCCCTGCCGCCGGGTTACCGAGGACGGCATCGCTACATCCTTCCGCGACCAACTCGTCGTTACGCAGAAGGGTGGCCTGGATGGCGGTGAGGTCGATGTCGCCGGGCCGGACGCGCTGGGCACCGATCGCGTGGCCTGCGTACGAGGCGTTGTCCGCGATCGTGTCGCAGATGCCGATCTTCCATTCCCTGATCCTGGTGTCGATCAGCTCGATTGACGGCACCACGAACTCCGTCGCGGCGATCACGTCATCAACGGTGCACCCCGCCCCTGGCAGATCCGCCCCCAGGATGAAGGAGACCTCGACCTCCACGCGCGGCAACAGGAAGCGCGAGGTGTCCACCGGCTCACCCTCGCGCAGTTCCCGATCGTCGAACAGGTGGCCGTAGTCGGGCTCGTCGACGCCCATCATCTCGCGCATCGCGGCCGCGGTCAGGCCGACCTTGTGCCCGACCACCCGGGCGCCCGCCGCCACCCGGCGGCGGATGTTGATCAGCTGGATCTCGTAGGCGTCCACGACATCGAGGTCCGGGTACTGCTCCGACAATGGATCGATCGCAGCGCACCCCTTCTCTGCGGCATCGAGACGATCCGCGATCTGGGTGCGCAACTCGGTCGTGAGCATCATCGGGTCCTTTCGTCAGTACCTGGTGCTAGGCGGAGCCACCTTGCGCAGCATGCGCGCCTGCCCGGCGGCCGGAGTAGACGCAGTCGGCGAGCGAGAGCCCGCTGACGTACGAGTTCGAGCAGATCCCCACCGCCGTGCGGCCAGCCGCGTACAGACCCGGGATGGCTACGCCCGCAGTCGAGGTGACCTCACCGGTCCCCTCGTCCACGACCAGGCCACCGAGGGTCAGCATCGGCAGCGGGTTGGTCAGGCTCTTCTTCAGCGACACGTCGAACAGCGAGAACGGCGCCGTCCGCACCGGCCGTACGAAGTCCGCAGGCTTGCCCATCGGGTCCGCCTCGCCCGCCGCGATCGCGTCGTTGTGCGCCGCGACCGTCGCCGCCAGCCCGGCCGCGTCGATCCCGACCTTGGCCGCAACCTCTTCGAGGGTGTTCCCCGTGACGCCCTCGCCGCGGAGCAGGGTCTCCGCCTGGACCCGCTGGAACCACATGGTCTGGGTGCCGAGCTGCGAGCGCGCCTCCTTGACGAGGTCGGCGTCGGCCAGCAGCCACCCCTGCCCGGAGTTCTCGGCGATCATCGCGTACCCCAGCGCGGCCCCGTACCGGGACTCGTCGACCATCCGGTTGCCCTTCTCGTTCACGAACACCGAGCTGAGGAAGGCGCTGGGCGGGACGATGAAACGCCAGGCCGAGATGTTGGAGAGCTTGTCGGTCGCCGCGCCGACGGCGGTTCCCATCTGGATTCCGCTGCCGTCGTCGCCCGCCGTGCCGAGCGCCAGCCCGCCGCGATACTGCGGCGCGTGTTCCGCGACGAGTTCGCGGTTCGCGATGAACCCGCCCGCACTGAGCACCACACCGGAACGGGCCTGGATACGGATCGGCTTGGCGTACCGCGCCTCCATCTTCTCGATCTGCTTCTGCAGGATCTTGCGCATCGGCGGGTAGTAGATGCCCGGCTTGGCGGAGAGGGAGGTCAGCGCGGCATACCGCGCGCGCACCTGCTTGGGCGCGCTGCGAAAGCTCAGGCACTGGACCCCGACCACGGTCCCAGTGTCGTCCATGATCAGCTCTGTCGCACGGGATTGCTGTTCCAGGTGGACGCCATTCGCCAGCGCGGAGGCGATCAGGGGCCCGTAGAGCATCTTGCCGGAGGTGCCCTTGCCCTTGGCCCGGTGGCCGCGGGGTGCGGGCTTCGCGATGTCGCGGAAGCCGCCCGCCGCCTCGCTGCCCGAGTAGTACAGGTAGTGGCGGTTGCTCGGGTACGACGTCTTGTACGGGCACAGCGAGGCCTCGAACGGCACCCCGTGGCCGGACAACCAGTCGATCATCGCGGGGCTCTCGTCGCAGAACTTGCGCAGCGTCTCCTCGCTGACGGCGTCCCCGACCTCGCGGCTGAGGTAGGCGAACATCGCGTCCGAGCTGTCGGCGACCCCGGCCTGTTTCTGGACCCAGGTCCCGCCGCCGGCGTAGACGATGCCGCCCGAGATGGTGCTGGCCCCGCCGCCGCTGTAGCGGTCGAGCGCGATCACATCCGCACCCGCCGCGACGGCCTCGAGAGCGGCGGAGACACCCGCGACGCCCACCCCGACTACAACGACATCCGCGGAGAGGTCCCAGGACACCGCGCACCACCTTCCGTCTGCCTGCAACGTGTTTTCGTTTGGTTCCGGTTGTCAAGACCCAGTTCGGCAATACTTCCTGGCAGAAAGCATGGACTGAGACCCACTTGATTCTATAACGTGTTCTACATGAGCAAGCAGGAATACGACATCGTCGTTGTCGGTAGCGGCGCGGCGGGCATGACCGCGGCCCTGACCGCCGCCCACCAGGGTTTGAGCGTCGTCATCGTCGAGAAGGCCGCCCACTACGGCGGCTCCACCGCCAGGTCCGGTGGCGGCGTCTGGATCCCCAACAACGAGGTGCTCGAGGCCGACGGTGTCACCGACACCCGCGAGGCAGCCCGCGAGTACCTGCACAGCATCATCGGCGACGTCGTAGCGCCCGAGCGCATCGACACCTACCTCGACCGTGGGCCGGAGATGCTCTCGTTCGTGCTGAAGAACAGCGCACTGAAGCTGCAGTGGGTGCCCGGCTACTCGGACTACTACCCCGAGGCCCCCGGCGGCCGTCTCGGCGGACGCTCCGTGGAGCCGTCGCCCTTCGACGGCAACCAACTCGGCGACGACCGCAAGAACCTCGAGCCGGATTACGTCAAGGCTCCCAAGAACTTCGTCATCACGCAGGCCGACTACAAGTGGCTGAACCTGTTGATGCGCAACCGCCGCGGACCCGTGCGCGCGATGAAGGTCGGCATGCGCTTCCTGGCCGCCAAGGCCACCGGCAAGGACCTGCTGGTCCGCGGTCAGGCCCTGGTCGCGGGCATGCGCATCGGCCTGCGTGACGCGGGCGTGCCGATCCTGCTGAACACGCCGCTGACCGAGCTGTACACGGAAGACGGCGCCGTCCGCGGCGTGAAGGTCCTCGTCGACGGCGAGGAGCAGGTCATCCGCGCCAAGCACGGCGTCGTGCTGGGCTCCGGCGGCTTCGAGCACAACGACGAGATGCGCAAGAAGTACCAGCGCGGACCCATCGGCACCGAGTGGACGGTCGGCGCCAAGGCGAACACCGGCGAGGGCATCGAGGCGGGCCAGAAGGTCGGCGCCGCAGTGGACTTCATGGACGATGCCTGGTGGGGCCCGTCCATCCCGCTGACCGGCGGCCCCTGGTTCGCCCTCTCCGAGCGGACCCTGCCCGGCTCGATGATGGTCAACACCTCGGGCAAGCGCTTCGGCAACGAGGCCGCGCCCTACGTCGAGGCGACCCACATGATGTACGGCGGCAAGTACGGCCAGGGCGAGGGCCCGGGCGAGAACATCCCGACCTGGATGATCCTGGACCAGCGCTACCGCAACCGCTACACCTTCGCCGGCATCACGCCGCGCTCCCCCTTCCCCGGCCGCTGGCTCAAGGCCGGCGTCGTGGTCAAGGCGGGCACCATCGCCGAACTCGCCGAGAAGACCGGACTGCCCGTCGACGCCCTCACCGAGACGGTCGAGCGCTTCAACGGGTTCGCGCGCAGCGGCAAGGACGAGGACTTCGGTCGCGGTGACAGTGGGTACGACGCCTACTACGGCGACCCGCGCCTGAAGAACCCCAGCCTCGGGGAGATCAGCAAGGCGCCCTTCTACGCGATCAAGATGGTGCCGGGCGACCTCGGCACCAAGGGCGGCATCTGCACCGACACCGAGGGTCGCGCCCTGCGTGAGGACGGCACCGTGATCGAGGGCCTCTACGCGGCGGGCAACGCCAGCGCCCCCGTGATGGGTCACACCTACGCCGGTCCCGGCGCGACCATCGGTCCCGCGATGACCTTCGCGTACCTCGCGGTCCTTGACATCGCCGAGAAGGCGAAGTCGGGCACCGAGTCCGCTTCCGGCGTGAGCGCCGAATCCGCCACCGCCACCTCGAACTGACAGGAAGCCACGTTGCCCATCGACCCCAACATCGCGATCGGCGCCGAGCTGCCCACCCAGGAGTTCTCCTGGACCAGCTCGGACGTGCAGCACTACCATCTCGGCATCGGAGCGGGCGCGCGCCCGCTCGACGCCAAGGAGCTGCGTTACCTCGAGGACGGCAAGCCGCAGGTGCTGCCGACCTTCGCCACCGTGGTGGCGAACTTCCATGCCACCGAGGCACCGAAGGTGTCCTTCCCCGGAGTGGAGATCGACCTCGCCAAGGTCGTGCACGGTAGCCAGGAAGTGACCGTGCACCAGCCGATTCCGGCCGAGGGAAGTGCACGCACCACCACCCGGATCTCCGAGGTGTGGGACAAGGGCAAGGCCGCGGTCATCGTCCAGGAGTCCACCACCACGGACCTGGACGGGAATCCGCTGTGGACCGCACGCTCGTCGATCTTCGCGCGCGGCGAGGGCGGCTTCGGCGGTGAGCGCGGCCCCTCGGAGTCCGTCACACTGCCCGACCGGTCCCCCGACTTCGAGGTCGAGGCGCCGATCCTGCCGCAGCAGGCGTTGCTGTACCGGATGTGCGGTGACCGGAATCCGTTGCACTCGGATCCCCAATTCGCCAGCGCAGCCGGCTTCCCTGCGCCTATCCTGCATGGGCTGTGCACGTACGGGATGGTCTGCAAGGCCGCTGTCGATGCCGCGTTGGACGCTGACACATCGAAGGTGAAGGGCTACAAGGCCCGCTTCGCCGGGGTGGTCTACCCGGGCGAGACCCTCAAGATCCGGATCTGGAAAGAAGCCGGCCAGTTGCTCATCTCGGCAAGCGTTCTCGAGCGCGACGACTCGCCGGCCCTGGCAGACGTGGTCCTCACGCTCGCCTGATCCAGTAAGAACGACTGGTCGGTCGGCCGTTCCCAGCACGGCCGACCGACCTACCCAGCACTGACGAACACAACTCCCCCTCTCTCACACACGACTGGAGTAAACGCATGCCGGAATCGAACGATAAGCGTCTCGGCTTATCAAGGCGGGGATTCCTCGCTGCAGGGGCGGGGGCCCTGGCAGCGACGGCGGCGGGCGCGTGGACGCCCGTCTACGCCATCCCGCTCGGCTCGTCGGGCTCGGCAGGCGGCTCGGGCTCGCTCGGCGGGCCGACGCTCCCCGCGCCGCCGAACTTCCCGGACGGCATCGAACTCGCGCAGCAGGCGTACCAGAACTGGTCCAAGGAGATCATGCTGGACTCCGTCTGGACCTGTCACCCCAAGTCGCCCGACGACGTCGTCCGCCTGGCGAACTGGGCGCACGCCAACGGGTACAAGATCCGTCCGCGTGGCGCCATGCACGGCTGGACCCCGCTGACCGTCGTCAACGGCGCCCCCGTCGACAAGGTCATCCTGGTCGACACGATGAAGCACCTCAACGGCGTCTCGGTCAACGCGGGCGGTGCCCCGGCGACCGTCACCGCGGGCCCGGGCGCCACCCTGGACGCGATCACCACCGCGCTGCAGGCACAGGGCCTCGGCTTCGCGAACCTGCCCGCTCCGGGCGTGCTGTCGATCGCGGGCTCTCTCGCCGTGGATGCGCACGGCGCCGCCCTGCCCGCCAACGGACAGGCCACCACCCCTGGCCACACCTACGGCTCGCTGAGCAACCTGGTGACCTCGCTGACCGCGGTGGTCTGGGATGGCTCCAAGTACGCGGAGAAGACCTACTCCCGCAACGATCCTCAGATCAAGCCCCTGCTGACCAACCTCGGCCGCACCTTCCTCACCTCGGTGACGCTGCAGGCGGGTCCGAACTTCCGGATGCGGTGCCAGAGCTACACCGACATCAAGTGGACCGAGATGTTCGGAGCCAAGGGCGCCTCGGGCCGCACCTTCGAGAGCTACGTCGCCTCCAACGGCGGCGTGGAGGCCATCTGGTACCCCTTCACCGAGAAGCCGTGGCTCAAGGTCTGGTCGGTCGCGCCCACCAAGCCCGCCGGGTCGCGCGAGGTCACCGGCCCGTACAACTACCCGTTCTCGGACAACCTGCCCGAGGCGGTCACCGACCTTCTCGGACAGATGAACTCGGGCCTTCCCGGCATCGCGCCTGCGTTCGGCAACATCATGTACACGACCACGGTCGCCGGGCTCGCCGCGACCGGCGCCACCGACATCTGGGGCTGGTCGAAGGACATCCAGTTCTACATCAAGGCCACCACCCTCCGCCTGACCGAGGGCGGCGGCGCGGTCATCACCAACCGTGCCAACATCGGTCAGGTCATCCACGACTTCACCCACTGGTTCAACGAGCGCATCGAGTTCTACAAGGCGAAGGGTCAGTACCCGCTGAACGGTCCCGTCGAGATCCGCTGCTGCGGGCTCGACCAGGCCGCGGACGTCAAGGTCCCCTCGGCAGGCGCTCCGACCATCTCCGCGATGCGTCCGCGCCCGGACCACCCCGAGTGGGACACCGCCATCTGGCTGAACGTGCTCGGCGTCCCGGGTACCCCCGGCATGTTCGAGTTCTACCGCGAGATGGAGCAGTGGATGCGCTCGCATTACACAGGCAACGACTACACCTTCCGCCCCGAGTGGTCGAAGGGCTGGGCATTCGGCGCGGACCCGTACACCGACGGCGGGATCATCAGCGGCGCGCTGCCGCAGAGCTACCGCGACGGCGTGCCCGCGAGTGACAACTGGGACAGCGCGCGGGCGGCGTTCAACACGCTCGACCCGCACCGGATCTACAGCAACTCCTTCATGGATCAGCTGCTGCCGTAGCGCACAGCTCCCCGTTCCACCGACGCCGGTGGTGCCCGCGAACCTGCGCGGGCACCACCGGCGTCCGCGTTCGCTGCGGTGTGGATCTCGCCATGTCACTCGATCTGTTCGGTTATCCGTCGGACATGTTGGCGGACAGTCGATCACGCAGAGCGTTCTTCTGGATCTTGCCCGTCGCGGTGGTCGGTAGCGCAGCGAGGAACACACACTGGTCGGCGTCTTGAAGCCGGCCAGGCGTTGACGGGCAAACGCGATGACCTCCTCCTCCGTGACGTTCTCGCCCTCGTTGGCGACCACGAACGCCACCGGGGTCTCGCCCCACTTCGCGTGTGCGGCACCGACAACAGCCACATCGCGCACCTGGGGCATCTGCGCGATCGCCAGCTCGACCTCGCGGGTGTAGACGTTCTCCCCGCCGCTGATCAACATGTCCTTGCGCCTGTCCACCAGGGTGATGAAGCCGTCCTCGTCGGCCCAGCCCAGATCACCGGAGTGGAACCAGCCGCCGCGCAACGCTTCAGCGGACTCCTCGGGACGCATCCAGTACCCGACGAACACGTTGTCGCCCCGCACGAGGAGTTCGCCAACGGTGCCTGCGGGTACGTCCTGGTCCCGATCGTCCACGAGCCGGGTCTCGATTCCGAACAGCGACCGGCCGATGGACCCGGCCTTGGTGCGGATGTCCTCGGCGTCGAGCTTCGCGACCGACGGCGCGCACTCGGTCATCCCGAAGCCCTCCTCGATCGGGATGCCGCGGTCGGCGAAGAACTCGAGCACCGCCATCGGCGCCGGCGCCCCGGAGATCAGCGCACAGTCCAGCGAGGACAGGTCGTGACGATCGAGATCGGGCACGGCCGTCACCGCCTGCCACATGGTCGGCACGAGCAGCAGCTGGGTTGCCCGTTCCCTGGCCACGAGCTCCAGGACGACGGTCGGGTCGAACGACGGCAGGATCACGTTGCGGGCGCCCAGGTAGATGAAGGGCAGCGTGTGCAGCCCCAGCCCACCCATGTGGAACATCGGCAGCGCGGTGATGGTGACATCGCTCTTGCGCAGCCCGAACGCCGAGGTGACGGCGACGGCGTTCGCTCGCAGGTTCTCGTGCGTGAGCATCGCCCCCTTGGGACGGCCCGTGGTGCCCGAGGTGTACATGATCACCGCCACGTCGTGCCGGTCGACCTGCGAGGGCACCGGCGCCGGGCTCCCGTCCGCCAGCAGGGTGTCGTACTCGTCGCCCAGGGTCACGACGTCGCGCACCCGCACCCCCGGCTCGGTCAACGCGTCCGACACCTGGCTGAACTGCCCGTGCGCGAACAGGAGCTCCGCACCGAGATCGGCCAGCACGTACCCGATCTCCGGCGCAGTCAGTCGCACGTTGATCGGCGTGAAGATCGCCCCGAGCTTTGCGCTCGCGAACAGGATCTCCAGGCACTCCACCGAGGACGCGACGACGGCCGCGACCCGATCCCCGCGCCGGACCCCGAACCGACCACGAAGCTGGTTGGCCAGTCGGTCGGTGCGGTCGTTGAACTCGCCGTACGTCCAGGACTGCTCGCCGTAGACGAACGCGACCTTGTCCCCGCTCAGTTGGGCGCGCTGGACCGCCCACTCACCGATTCCCTGCACTATCGACTCCCTTGCGTTGTATGGGTCCGACTCGGAATGTGGTCGCTCAGCCGACCTTCGGGGTGATGCGGCCGAGTATCGCCGCGAAGTCGACACCGCCGGGCAGGGTGCCGTAGACGCTGCCCCGGTCGCCGTCGAGACGGGTCGCGATGAACGCGTCGGAAACGGCCGGGTCGCCGAACCGGACCAGCAGCGATGCCTGCAGGACCAGAGCCATCCGTTCGATGACCCGGCGGGCCAGGACCTCAGCGCCCGCGAGATCGGTGAGCTGGGCCTGGATCTCGGCAACGGCGCGCTGGATGCTCGGCTCGGGGCCGGCGAGGGCGACCTCGGCGAAGAACGCCTCAACGGACTGCGGGCTCTTGGCCATGGCGCGCAGCACATCGAGTGCCGCCACGTTGCCGCTGCCTTCCCAGATGCCGTTGAGCGGGGACTCACGGAATAACCGCGGCATCTGCGACTCCTCGATGAAGCCGTTGCCGCCGAAGCACTCCAGCGACTCCGCCGCGTGCGCGGGCCACCGCTTGCACACCCAGTACTTCCCGATGGCCAGCGCCAGCCGCAGGAACCGCGACTCCGCCTCGTCACCGCGAGTGGAACGGTCGTGCGCTCCGGCCAGACGCATCATCAGCAGCGACGCGGCCTCGGATTCGACCGTCAGATCTGAGAGCACGTTGCGCATCAGGGGCTGATCGATCAGGTAGGCGCCGAACGCCTTGCGGTAGGTCGCGTGATGCGCGGCCTGGGTGACGCCGCGGCGCATGCCCGATGCCGCGCCGATCAGGCAGTCCAGTCGCGTCATGTTGACCATCTTGATGATGGTCGGCACGCCCCGACCTTCCTCGCCGATCCGCCAGCCGACCGCGTTCTGGTACTCGATCTCCCCGGACGGGTTCGACCGGTTGCCCAGCTTGTCCTTGAGCCGCATCAACCGCACGTCGTTGAGCGTGCCGTCGGGCAGGACGCGCGGCACCAGGAAGCAGGTGACACCTGCGTCCGTCTGCGCGAGGGCCAGATAGAGGTCGGCCATGGTGGCGGAGGTGAACCACTTGTGGCCGATGATCCGGTAGCTGCCGTCCGGCTGCGCGATCGCGCGCGTGGTGTTCGCGCGGATGTCGGAGCCACCCTGCTTCTCGGTCATGGACATCGTCGCGAGCAGGCCGGCCTTGCCGAGGGGAGCCTTCAGACCCGACTCGTAGAACCCGTTGGACAGCAGCGGCTCGTAGGTGGCCGCCAGCTCCGGGTTGTCCCGCAGGGCGGGGATCGCGGCATACGTGGCCGAGATGGGGCAGGTGTGACCGGCCTCGACGTTCGACCACACGTAGAACTTCGCGGCGCGGGCGACATGGCTGCCGGCGCGGTCATCCGACCACGGCGCGCCGTGCAGGCCATTGGCCACCGCGGTGGACAGGAGGTTGTGCCAGGCCGGGTGGAACTCGATGTCATCGATCCGGTGGCCGAAGCGGTCGTAGGGCCGCAGAATCGGCGGGTTCTCGTTGGCCAGCCGTCCCCAGTCCTGCACCTCGGCGGTGCCCGCCAGCTCGCCGAGCGCGCTCACCTCGCCCACGGACCATTCGGCGCCCTCGCGGACGAGCCCGTCCATCAGCGTCTGGTCGTCGGCCACGTTGTGGCCCTCGAGCGGGTTGGCCTGATTGAAAACCTCATGCGTCTGCATGGCTGCCTCCTTCGACTATGCGAGGGACATTACGTTTTTCAAACAGTCGATGTCAATGAGTAATAATCAGCTCTCCGAACCGTCTCCCACCTCGGGGATCGCGACAAACTCCTCCTGATAGGCGGCCCACGCCACGTGCACACGCTCCGCGTTCCACGGGCGCGGCTGAAGCTGAGGCGGCAAGACGGGATCGGTGAGCAGGTGGCGCACGATCGCGGTGGCCACGGTGAAACGGTCGACAGCGCTGACGGCGAGATCCATCAGGTCGAGCAGCCGGCCGGACTCCGCCTCCCATGCGGAGAGGTCCCACAACTGGGCGGCCAGCTCGTCGGCGTCGCCGTCCGGCCGACCCCGCATCGTCTGCACCGGCTGGTCCGCCAGGTTCAGCGGGCGAATCAGGTTCGCCGGACGAAGCCACACCCCCTCGCGCATCTCCGCCAAGCGCAGTCGCGACAGCCGGGACCGCAGGGTGACCCGGTCGCCGGGATCTCGCCCGGTCCCGGTCACCACCACGATCTCCCACTCCCCGTCCCAGGACCTGGTGTCCTGCTGCACCTCGTGGAGCACCCGCTGACGCCGCTCGAGCAGCGACGAACTCAGGTGGAATCCGTCGGCGGTCCGGATCAGGTCACCGCCGGTGACCATCCGGCTCAGCGCGACCCTGGCGGCGGACTCCTTGATCCCGAAGGCTCCCGCCGCACGAACCACTTGCGCCGGGGTTGGCCGAGCGGGATGGTTGCTGACGAGCAGGCTGAGGATCACGCCACGCGCCGTCAGGCGTGGGAGGTGTTCCTCCAGGTCCAACGCCGAAGAATCGGTGGTGCCGTCCACGTACTGATGCTCCTTGCTGTGGGTGTGAGGCAGTCGCGCCACCCCGATTGTCACCGGGCGGCCGATCACGAACGACCCCGTCGAACTCGATCTCACTGCCGTGGGTTCTTTCGCCCAACCGTAGGACCAGATCGGACCCAGACCTCCCGGTGGGTGCGCGCGCCAGGTTCGCCGCAGGGACAGCGCGGCACGGCCGCTCAGTCCACCAGATGCCGATCTCCGGTACGCCTGGCCCGTTTCGTCGAGGCATAGGGAGCGAGCACCAGCGCGTACACCGCCAGGCAGGCGATCGGCCCGACCAGCGGCAGCCAGGCGATCTCGAAGGGCAGCAGGAACACCGACACGGCCGCGACGGCGGTCACGACCGCCACCGCCAGCACCAGCCCGGCCTCGGCGACCGCGGTCCCGGGTGTGTGCGCGGTATGGGCGGCCAGCACGAACACCGTCGCGCCGACCCCGGCGAGGCCCGCCTGTACCGGCGTGGGCTCGCCAAGGGCCAATGCGAGCAGCGCGCCCTGTACCGCACAGATCACGGCCACCCGGCTCCACCGCGCGGCGAGCACCCCGACGGCGGAGAGCCCGGCCGCGATCAGCGCAGGCGCCTGCGCGTGCGGAACGACGGCGGCGCTCATCGCCAGGCCGGCCCCGAGGGCCATCACGCTGGATCCGGCGAGCCCCGTCATCGCGGCACCGCCCGCCTGCCCCGACGGCCGATCCCGGCCAGTACGCGGTCGAGGGGCGAATCCCCCTGCCAGCCAACGACATCGATCCCCAGGACGCCGAGATCCCGATACATGTTCCGGCGTTCGAGCCGCCACATCCTCGCGACGGTCGGATCGAGCTCGTCCGCGAACGGCGGGCCCGAGAGCACGTCCACCACGGCCACGGTGCGGCCCCGCTTGCGGAGGTCGATGAGGGCCAGGGCGAAGTCCGTGTCCAGCAGGGTGGTGAAGGCGACCACCGCGGCGCCGGGCGGCACGGCGGGCCGCGGCACCAGCGTGCCCTCGAGCGGCAGGGTGTGCTCCCCGGCCCCGAGCACGGCCTCGACGATGCGATAGAACTGCCGACGACCGAGATCCGGTGCGAGCCATCGCGATCGGGCTCCGAGCACGACGACCGCGGTGCGGTCACCACGCCGAAGCGCCGCCTGCGCGACCTGACAGCCGCCGCGCACCGACCGATCCAGGCTCTCGCTCGCTGGCCCGGGCGCCTGCGGGTGCGCGTCGATCAGCACCACGACATCCGCCGCTCGGTCCGTCCTCCGTTCGGTGACGTACAGAGCACGACGACGCGCACTCACCGGCCAGTTCACCGCTCGCAGTTGGTCGCCGGGGACGTAGGCGCGGATGTCCGCGTACTCCACCCCGGGACCGTGCCGTTCGGTTGGATGCGCCCCGAACCGATCGGGCAGATCCGTCGGCGGGATCCCCGGCTGGTTCGGATCCACAAGCGGGAACACATCGACCGTTGCCACCTCGGCCACCGCCACGCCCACCAACAACCCGCCCGCCGCGGTCGCGTCGACGGCCACCCGCGGCCGATATCTCCCCCACCGCCCGGCGGTGATCAGCACGCCGGTGCGCGGGGCGCCCGACCTCGCCGATTCCTGGTCGATCTCCAGCCCTTCCTGCGGAAGGGCACGGACACCGCATCCCGGCCACGAGCCGGCCTCGTCGACCGCGACGGCCAGCCGCACCGACTCTCCCTCGAACAATCGGACCGTCGTGGGCTCGCTGCGCACGGTCACGCGATCGACGGGGCGCGGCAAGAGTGCGCGAGCCGCGAGCGCGCCGAGCATCGGGGCGGCGAAGACCAGCAGCTCCGGCCTACCGCCGACGAGCGCAACGACCAGCGCGGTGGCCGAGCACGTCGCAAGCGCCGCCGCCGCGGGCGAGGCCCGCCACTCGACGGCGCTCACGTGCTCGCCCTCGGCACCGGGAGCCGTCGCAGGATGTCGGCGACCACCTCCTCCGCGTGGATCCGGCGTACCCACATCTCCGGTCGCAGCGAGATCCGGTGCGCCATCGCGGGCGCGGCCAGCGCCTTGACGTCCTCGGGGACGACGTAGTCCCGACCGCCCAGGAGTGCCCGCACCCTGGCGAGCTGGACGAGGTCGAGTTCGGCCCGCGGACTCGCGCCGACCTCCACCTGGGGATGCGAGCGGGTCGCGGCCGCCAGCGAGACCACGTAGCGGAGCACGTCCGGATGCACCGAGACCTGCTCGACGCTGCCGCGCATGGCATGCAGTTCCTCGGCCGTCACGATCGCCCGGACGGCCACCGTGTCGGCGCCCCGGTCCAGGCGGCGCTGCAGCATCTCCTGCTCGTCCTCGGCGCCGAGGTATCCCACCCGCAGCCGCAACATGAACCTGTCGAGCTGCGCCTCCGGGAGCGGATAGGTGCCCTCGTACTCGATCGGGTTGTCGGTGGCGAGGACGATGAACGGATCCGGCAGCCTGCGGGTGACGCCGTCGATGCTCACCTGTCCCTCCGCCATCGATTCCAACAGCGCCGCTTGGGTTTTCGGTGGAGTGCGGTTGATCTCGTCGGCGAGGAGGACATTGGTGAACACCGGTCCGGCGCGGAACTCGAACCGTCCCGACTGCATGTCGTAGACGGTCGAGCCGAGCAGGTCGGCTGGCAGCAGGTCCGGCGTGAACTGGACACGGGTGAACTCCAGCCCGAGCGCCGACGCGAAGGACCGCGCGATCAGTGTCTTGCCCAACCCCGGCAGGTCCTCGATCAGCACGTGCCCACCGGCGAGGACCACCAGCAGCACGGTCGTGATCGCGTCCCGCTTGCCGACCACGGCCCGTTCGACCTCGGCGAGGACTGCCCCGGCCCGGGCCGTGGTGGCCTGCGTCGCGGCGGTCACAGCTGCTCCAGTCGGGTCAGGATGCGCTCGAGTGCGCCGCGCCCGGGGCCGGGCCCATCCGGATCGCCCGTGCGCGCCCCGGCCGGGTCCACCCACCGCCACAGGGCGGCGCCGAACATCGCGGCCCCGGCCGCTTCGATCTCGGCATGACCCCGGGGCGCACGCGGTCCGCTCACGTGCACGAACTCGCGGGCGAGCAGTGGCCGCAGGTGCCGGTCCCAGTCCGCGCACGAACCGTCCGCCCAGCTCACCAGCGTCTCTGTGCGCAGCCGCCAGCGACGCAACATCTCCTCCTGGGAGTTCAGTGGCACGGCGATCTCGCCTGCCGCCGGTGCCGCGTCGACGGTTCGGCGCATCGCGAAGATCACGACGGCTGCCGACGCTCCGACCGCGATCAGCGAGGCCGCGGGCGCACCCGCCCGCAGCGCCATCGCCTCCAGCGCCGCGACGACGAGGATCCCGATCACGGCGATGCGGCGCATCGCGTCTCCCTCAGCTCGGCCAGGACCGCGCGCAACAGTTCCGCCGCGGCGCTCCGATGCCGCTCGGTCATCTCGTGCCCGCTGAACCTGGCCTCCTCGAAGAGCCCGACCAGCGCCGTGGCGCTCTCCCGGTGCAGCACACCGTGGCGTACCGCACGCGCCAGCACCTCCGAAGGGGTATCGGACGCGAGCGGCGCGGCGTCGGGAGCCGCACCCAGCCCGCGTTCCATCGCCAGGTAGCAGGCGATGATGGCCGATCGGGGGTCCGCCCCGCTGTTCGCGACCTCGACAAGGCCCAGTTCCGCTGCGCGCCTCAGGGATTCGGCGGCCGCGCGCCGAGCGCCGGGGACGATGTCGTCCTCGCGGGCGTCGCCGTGGTCGGGCAACAGGAGCCGCGCGCGGGCGACGGCCCCGGCCAACAGCAGCGCGGTCAACAGCGGTAACACCAGCAGGACGTCCGGCCAGATCTCGCTGCCCCGCGGCGCCGGGAGCTGTCCGGCCGCGGGCACGTTCGGATCCGACGCACCGCCATTCGGATCGGTGGGGGCCGCCCGGTCCCGGCTCGGCGCGAGGGCGAGCGCAGCGACCACGACCAGTCCCGCGAACCCGAACCACGCCGCCCCCTGCCACCACCGGCCGGGCGCCGGGCGATGGCCGACCCACGTCGGCGCCGGCCGCACGGGACTGCGCGAGGGGCCCAGTGCCAGCACCGCCACGAGGGCGATCGCGGCCACCAGGACCGCGAGGGCGGCGATGACGAGCATCGCGACCAGCGCGGCCCTTCCGTCGGTCCGCGGCGGCGCCGTCGGCTGCTCGACCTCGGGCAGGTAGCCGCGGAGCGCAAGGACGCTCACCACGATCAACGCGATAACCGTGGCAGTGCGACCGACCGCCGTGCCCACCACTCCATCGTCGCACGGTGCCCGCACGAGATCGATGGATGCGTGCGGGCCGATCCGCGATCAGCGAGGGGCGAAGACCCCGGCGTGGGCGTCCGCGAGCAGGGTGACGAGCTCCTTGCCCTCGGGCTCGTCGAGGACGTCGAATGCCTGGGAGGCGAGCTCGTCGGTGATCTCCTCGGCGCGCGCCCACCTGGCCCGGACGTCCTCGCCGGGCGCCGTGTAGGGCGCGGGCCAACCGTAGAGCGCGGCCTGGTCGGGTCCGCTGGCCAGCGGCGACCCGGCGATCAGGACGGCGTCCCGCGGGCTGACGCCCTGGCTCTTGACCGCGACGAGGTGAAGCCCGCCGCGCAGCTCACGCAGGACGTGGGTGAGCTGGAGGACCCGGGCCCGCGGATCCGCGGGCAGCGGCACGGCCCGCCAGCCGGCGAACAGCGGCACGCCCGCGGGATCGGCATTGACCGCGACCGCCTCCATCAGTTCGGCGAGCCTCTCGGCGGCGTCGAACGAGGCGAGCTTGCGGACACCGAACTGCTGCGCGGCAAGCGCGTAGCCGCGGGCGGCCTCGGCGGCGGGCATCGTCACCGACTCCCAGGCGGCCCGGACGCTGTCGGCGGGGAAGAACCCCGCGGCGGCCGTCACCACATCGGCGTCGACCTCTCCCAGGACACCGCACCGGCCTCGCATGTACGGGCCGATGAAGCCGTCCACGCCGGTGGTGCGGCCGAACTCCTTGGCCTCACGGGAGAACATGAATCCCCCACCGATCTGCTGGATCTGGTCCTTGACCGCGTGTGCGACCGTCATCGATTCCACCTCTCGCCGGGTACCGTCCCAGCGAGGCTATGCCACCCGTCATAGGAGAGGAAGGCCGCTTCGCCGACGCGGCGACCTCCGGTACGACGAATCTGGACGATATGCCCAATTCCGGTGCGGACACCCGTATCTTTGCGCCGAGACTTCTGACGGCGACGGGTGCACGTCGCGAGACTTCCAGGAAACGGGGACCTGCGATGAATTCCGGGCTGTCCACGGTCGCGCTGCCACTCGCGTTGGCGATCATCATGTTCGGCCTCGGCCTGTCCCTGACCATCGGGGACTTCGCCCGGGTCGCGAAGCACCCCAAGGCCGTCGTGATCGCGCTGGTCTGCCAGTTGATCCTGCTGCCCGCGATCGCGTTCGGATTGGTGCTGCTGTTCGACCTGCCCCCTCTCCTCGCGGTGGGCATGATGCTGCTGGCCGCCTCCCCCGGCGGGACAACGGCAAACCTGTTCAGCCACCTGTTCCGCGGCGATGTGGCACTGAACGTCACACTCACGGCGGTGAATTCGGTGATCGCGGTGGTGTCGCTGCCGCTGATCACCAACTTCGCACTCGGACACTTCGCACCGTCGGACGGCACGGGTTCCCTCGGCCTGCAGTTCTCGAAGGTGGTGCAGATCTTCGCGATCGTGCTGATCCCGGTGGCCGTCGGCGTCTGGGTGCGGCGGGCGTGGCCCGCCTTCGCGGACCGGATGGACCGTCCTGTCCGGATCGGGTCGGCCGTGGTCCTCGCCCTGGTCATCGTCGGCACGGTGATCGCCGAGCGGGAGAACGTCACCGGTTACCTGGCGGACGTCGGACTGATCACGTTGATCTTCTGCATCATGAGCCTGAGCATCGGCTACGTGCTGCCGCGGAGGCTGGGCATCGCCAACAGGCAGTCGATCGCCAGCTCGATGGAGATCGGCATCCACAACAGCACCCTCGCGATCACGATCGCGATCAGCCTGCTCGACAGCACCCGCATCGCGGTCCCCGCCGCGGTGTACGGCGTGGTCATGTTCCCCGTCGCGGCAGCCTTCGGATTGCTGATCACCCGCGGCCGTACGGACGAGCAGGGTCCGTCGGCGGCAGGGACGGCGGGGCCATCGACCGATCGCGACCTCGACCCCGCCGCCGGCTAGCTCATCCGAGCAGCGCCAGCCTGCTGCGGGTGCGTGCCAGGTCCAGCCCACCCGCGACCGGCTCGGACTCGGGCACCCGCCAATCCGCGCCGACCAGGGTCAGTTCGGCGTCCTGGTCGTGGAGGATGTCGACGACATTGCAGAATCGTTGCACCCCATCGGGACTAGCGTCGGCCATCCGCGGCACGCCGCTCAGCACCCAGCGCGGGTATGCCGCCGCCAGGCTCAGGTAGTCCAGCGTCGAGGTCGGGCGCTCGCACAGGTCCGCGAACTCGAACCAGACGCGATCGCCTGCCGCCGAGAGCGCGGTGATGGACTGGGTGGTCGGGCGGAGCGTGACGCGATCGCCTGCCGCGGGCCACTGCAGGCCGGCCGCGTCGGACAGGTACCGCCCGCCCCCGAATCGCCGCCCACCGGCCCCCTGCCCGCGGTAGTCGACCGCGCCCGCCACCTCGACGACCGCCATCCGCTCCTTGAGCACCTCGATGGTCGGCACGAACGTCTCGTGGAACAGCGGGTTCGGCATCAGCCCGTCCGGCGGATAGTTCGAGGTGACCACCAGCGTCACCTTGCGCTTGCGCAGCGCCCCGAGCAGCCTCGTCAACAGCGCGCCGTCCCCGACGTCGTGCACGTGGAACTCGTCGAAGAACAGGATCTTGCAGCGCCCGAGCAGCAGGTCCAACGCGCGTTCGATGCCCTCGGTGTGCGCGAGCGCATGCAGGCGACGGAAGAACTCGTGGAAGTGCACGCGCTGGGTCGGAACGCCACTCATGCCATCGCGGAGCACGTCCATCAGCCAGGTCTTACCCCTGCCGACCGGGCCCCACAGGTAGATGCCGCGACCGGCGGCGAGGTCCATCGCGGCCATGCGCCCGGCGGCCGCCCGCTGCGCCGGATCGAGCACGAATCCGGCGCCGTGTGCGGCCCGGTCGAACGCGTCCACTCGGATAGGTTTCATAGCGCGACTCTACAAATGTAGAGTTTCATGGGTCAACGTGATCGGAGCGACATTCAATGACTGAAATGACGGACCGGCGGGCGCGCATCGCGGACGCCGCGCTCGACATCATCGCCACGGACGGCATCCGGGCACTCACCCATCGCGGCATCGACCGACACCTGGGACTGCCCGCGGGATCTACGTCCTACTACTTCCGGACCAAACGCGATCTGCTGGTCGCGACCGTCGGGCACCTCACCGACCGCTCACGACACGCATTCACCGATTCCCAGCCGGAAGCGCCTGCGCCGAGCGCGGGCATCACCGAGATCGCCAACGGGATCGCGGCCTACGTCGACGGGTTGCTCTCCAACCGCGCTCGCGACATCCGCGCCCGCTACGCACTCACACTGGAGATGGTGCACGACAAGCAGATTCAAGCCGCGCTGGCCGTGAGCCTGTTCTCCCGGGAGCGGGCGGTCGGGCTCACCCGCTTGCTCGGCACGGGCGACCCGGAGCAGGACGCGGCGGACCTGATCGCCCTCCTGGAGGGCCTGGTCTTCGACCGGACCGTCGGCGCCAGGGCACACGAGGGCCCCGTGCCGGGTACCGCCGAGAGCGTCGCCGCGCTCGCCGCGCCGATCGCAAAGGCGCTGACGCGCCCGTGCGCGGTTGACGAGTCCTAGCACTCGTCAACCGCGCACGGGCGCCGGAGGCGCCTACGCCGTCAGGACCAGCCCGGAGGTCGGCACACCGGTGCCTGCCGTCACGAGGACGTTCTGCACGTCCGGAACCTGGTTCACCGAGGTTCCGCGGATCTGGCGGACACCCTCGGCGATGCCGTTCATGCCGTGGATGTAACCCTCGCCCAGCTGCCCACCGTGGGTGTTCAGCGGCAGCCGGCCGCCCAGCTCGATGGCACCGTCCGCGATGAAGTCCTTGGCCTCGCCGCGGCCACAGAAGCCGAGCTCCTCGAGCTGCATCAGCACGTACGGGGTGAAGTGGTCGTAGAGCACCGCGGTCTGCATGTCCTGCGGACGCAGCCCCGACTGGGCCCACAGCTGGTCGCCGACCAGCCCCATCTCCGGCAGACCGCTCAGGCCGTCCCGGTAGTAGCTGGTCATGATGTACTGATCGGCCCCGCTGCCCTGCGCCGCGGCGGCGATGATCGCGGGCGTGTTCGGCAGGTCCTTCGCGCGCTCCGGCGAGGTCACGACGATGGCGATGCCGCCGTCGGTCTCCTGGCAGCAGTCCAGCAGGTGCAGCGGCTCGGCGATCCACCGCGAGGCCTGGTGCTCCTCGATCGTGATCGGCTTGCCGTAGAAGAAGGCGTTCGGGTTGGTCGCCGCGTGCTTGCGGTCCGCGACCGCGACCCGCCCGAAGTCCGCACTGGTGGCGCCGTACACGTGCATGTAGCGCTGGGCGATCATCGCGACGAACGACGCCGGGGTGCTCAGCCCGTGCGGGTACGAGAAGGCGTTGTCGGTGCCGGAGGAGTTCACCTGCTGCACCAACGCCGAATTCACCTGCCCGAAGCGCATTCCCGAGCGCTCGTTGAACGCGCGGTAGGCGACCACCACGTCCGCGACACCGGTGGCCACGGCCATCGCGGCCTGCTGGATGGTGGCGCAGGCCGCGCCACCGCCGTAGTGGATCCGGCTGAAGAACTTCAGGTTCGGGATCCCGACCGAACGTGCCACGGCCACTTCGGTATTGGTGTCCATGGTGAACGAGGTCAGGCCGTCCACGTCGGACGGCTTCAGGCCCGCGTCGTCGAGCGCGGCCTGGACCGCCTCGGCGGCGAGGCGCAGCTCGCTGCGTCCCGAGTCCTTGGAGAAGTCGGTGGCGCCGATGCCGACGATGGCGGCCTTGCCGGACAGCTCACTCATGCCGTCGCTCCGTCCATGACGAGGGTGACCGTGGACTTGATGTGGTCACCGAGGCTGTCCTTGCCGACGATGTCGAGGGTGACGAGGCCGTCCTCGACCGAGGAGACGGCACCGGTCAGGGTCAGCGTGTCGTAGGCGTACCAGGGCACACCGAGACGCAACTTGATCGACTTGATCACCGCACGCGGACCGGCCCAGTCGGTGACGTACCGCTGCACCAGCCCGGTGTCGGTGAGGATGTTGACGAAGATGTCCTTCGAGCCGCGCTGCTGCGCCTTGTCCCGATCGTGGTGAACATCCTGGAAGTCCCTGGTGGCCAACGCCGTCGACACGATGAACGTCGGGTCGCCGTGGATGGACAGGGCGGGCAGGGTCTCCCCCACTGTCGCTGTCAGGGTCGAGCTCATCACTGCTCCTTCACGGGACGCCACGCGTACAGCGTCCAGGGCTGTTGTCCGGTCTCGTCGTCGCCCGGCAGGTCGAGGAACTCCACCTGCACCGGCATCCCGATCGTGACCTCGCTCGGATCGACGCCGCGCAGCTCGCCGAGCATCCGCACGCCCTCCGCGAGTTCCACGAGTGCGACGACGAACGGCAGCGAACGCCCCGGGACCTTCGGCGCGTGGTGCACGACGTAGCTGAAGACGGTGCCGAGCCCGGAGGCCACGACGTAGTCCGTCCGCTCCGACTTGTCCTTCCAGATCGCAGGCACCGGCGGGTGCTGCAGCGAACCGTCCTGGCGCTGCTGGAGACGCAGCTCGTGCGACGCGACGCCCTCCCAGAAGAACTCGGTGTCGCGCGACTGCGAGGGACGCAGCATCCGGGTCGGGTCGAGATCGTCGAGCGACTCGCCCAGGCTCGACGACGCGACTCCCGCGGGAGCGGGCGCCTCCTTGGCCGGGGGTGCGAACTTCAGGATCCGGAAGAGCATCTCGGCGACGACCTCGTCGCCCACCTTCCAGAAGTTCCGGGTGGTGAAGAACCAGCCCTCGCCCAGACCCGTCTTCTTCGGGCCCACAACGTCTTCGAGGACCGACTCGATGGTCACCTCTTCGCCCGGGCGGACATAGCGGTGGTACGTCTGATCGCAGTTCGTCGCGACCACCGACGTGTACCCGGCCTCGTCGAGGATCTCCGTCATCCGGCCGAGCGGATCGTCCTCCTCGCGTACGGCACCCAGACCGCGCATCGTCCAGACCTGCGCCATGGCGGGCGGGGCGACGATGCCGCCGTGGCCCGCCGCGACAGCGGCATCCTCGTCGACGTAGATGGGGTTCTCGTCGCCGATCGCCTCGACCCAGTTGCGGATCATCGGCATGTTGATCGGGTCGCGGCCTGCGCGGGCCTTGCTGGCGCCGCCGGCCCGTACCCGCTCGGCCGCCGCGAGGATCGATGCTTCCTTGTCGCTCGTCGAACCGTCGCTCACTGAAACCTCCGTCGCGGTCATCGGGGCACCTTCGGCAGGCCGAGGCCGGCCATCGCGATGAGCTCGCGCATGACCTCGTTGACGCCGCCGCCGAAGGTGATCACCACGTTCCGCTTGACCTGCACGTCGAGCCAGCGCATCAGCTTCGCGGTCTCCGGGTCACCGGGGTCGCCGTGCGCGCCGATGATCTCGTCCGCGATCCGGCCGACGCGCTGGATGCGCTCGGTGGCAAAGACCTTCGTCGCCGACGCGTCCGCGATGTCCACGTCGCCGGTCGCCGCAGCCACCTGCCAGTTGAGGAGTTCGTTGAGCCGGTAGGTCGCGTGGATCTCGCCGAGGCCGCGCTGCACGTCGGGTTCGGAGAGCAGATCCCGCTTGGCCGCCCACTCGTGCACCTTCTCGTACAGGCCCGCGACGCGGCCGGCCGGTCCGAGCATGACGCGCTCGTGGTTCAGCTGGGTGGTGATCAGGCGCCAGCCCTTGTTCTCCTCCCCGACCAGCATGCTCGCGGGCACGCGGACGTCGGAGTAGTAGGTGGCGTTGACGTGGTGTGCGCCGTCGGCGGTGATGATCGGGGTCCACGTGAAACCGGGATCCTTGGTGTCCACGATCAGGATCGAGATGCCGCGGTGGCGCGAGTCCGCGTCGCCGGTGCGCACGGCGAGCCAGATGTAGTCGGCGTCGTGGCCACCGGTGGTGAAGATCTTCTGGCCGTTGACGATGTACTCATCGCCGACGCGCACCGCCGTGGTGCGCAGCGCGGCCAGGTCGGTGCCCGCCTCCGGCTCGGAGTAGCCGATCGCGAAGTGCACCTCGCCCGCGAGGATCGAGGGCAGGAACTTGCGCTTCTGCTCCTCGGTTCCGTAGGTCTGCAGCGTCGGGCCGACGGTCTGCAGGGTGACCGAAGGCAGCGGAACATCCGCCCGCACAGCCTCGTTGACGAAGATCTGCTGTTCGATCTCGCCGAAGCCACGGCCGCCGAACTCCACCGGCCAGCCGACGCCGAGCCAGCCGTCCTTGCCCATCCGGCGAATGACCTCACGGTAGGTGGGGCCGTGCCGCTCGGTGAGCATGATCTCGGCCTCCTCCGGAGAGATCAGGCCTGCGAAGTAACGGCGAAGTTCCGCCTGCAGCTCACGCTGTTCGGGTGTCAGATCGATGAACACCGGGCCCCCACGAGGTCGAGTCGAGATGAGGCGCCGCCGACGAGGCGGGCCAGGTCTTTGGCAATGGAGAAGTAGCGGTGCATCGGGTAGGTCACGTCCACACCCAACCCGCCGTGCAGGTGGTGCAGGGTGCGCATCGCGGCGGGCACCTCTGCCGCGATCCAGTAGGCCAGCACCTCGAGGTCGTCATCCGACTCGAGGCCCTCGGCCACCCGCCAGCCCGACGCCAGCGCCGAGACGTGCAGGGTCCGCGAGGTGACGTAGACGTCGGCGATCTGCTGGGCCACGGCCTGGAAGGTCGCCAGCGGCTTGCCGAACTGCTCGCGGGTGCGCAGGTGCTCGGCGGTCAGCGTGGTGGCGCCTGCGAGCAGTCCGTCGGTGTAGGCACCGATGCTCGCGAGCGCGATCCGGTACAGGGTGGCGTTGTCGCCGCCCAGCACCTCCGCGGAGGGGACCCGGACCCCGTCGAGCCGCACCGAGAACTCAGGGCTGCCCGAGGACGAGGAGATCTTGGCCAGCGTGACGCCGGGGGCGTCGGGCGCGACGAGCACGACGCCCGCGTCCGTCGGCACCAGGATCCGATAGGCGAGGTCGGCGAACGGAACGGCGACCTTCAGGCCGTTGACGACGACACCGTCACCGTCCGCGACCGCGGTGGTCGACGGCGACGTCGGAAACGCCGCGCCCGGCTCGTTCAGAGCCGCGGTGAGGACCCGTCCGGTCGCCACCTCGGCGAGGATCGCGTCCTGCTGTTCCTGCGTCCCCAGTGCGAGCACCGGGAGCAGGCCGAAGCCGAGGGTGGCCAGCGCCGGCACCGGCGCGGCACCGCGGCCGGTCTCGGTGAGCAGCGGCAGCACCTCGGGCAGGCCGAGCCCGGCGCCGCCGAGCCGCTCGGGCACCGCGAGCGAGAGCAGGTCGGCCTTCGCCATCGCCTCCCACAACGCCGGGTTGAAGCCGCTGGTATCGGCGGGATCGGAGACCTCGCGGGCCAACAGCCCCACGACGATCTCCGCCACCGTTTCTTGTGTCTGATCCAGAGAGAAATCCACGCTGAACAATCCCGCCTACGAGTTAGAACCTGTTCTAGTTGTATCAGCTCCCCGGCACGGGGACAACGGTTCGGGCCCGGCACGGGAGCAACGCTGCGCCCCCGTGCCGGACACTTCCTGCCGCAGCTAGTCCCGCGGCAGCCCGAGGATCCGTTCCGCGGCCACCGTCAGCAGGATCTGCTCGGTGCCGCCGGCGATCGAGAGGCACCTGGTGTTCAGGAACTCCCGGGACAGCGGGCCCTCGACGGCACCGCCCGGCCCGGACAGCTCCAGCGCGAACTCCGCGACCGCCTGGCGGTGCCGGACACCGACCAGCTTGCGCACGCTCGACTCGGGCCCGGGGTCCTGTCCGTCGAGCTGACGCAGGGTGGTGCGGTGCTCGAGCAGCGAGCCGACCATGGCCTCGCCGATCAGGAATCCGACCCGGTCCTCGGTGACGGCGTTCGGGCCGCCGCGCTCGGCCAGCTCGAGCAGCTCTTCCATCGCCTTGCCCAGCGAGGAGCCGCCGCTCATCGCGACGCGCTCGTTGGCCAGCGTGGTGCGGGCCAGCTTCCACCCGCCGTTGACCTGCCCGACCACGCCGTCGTCGGGCACGAACACGTTCTCGAAGAACACCTCGTTGAACAGTTCGTCGCCGGTGATCTCGCGCAGCGGCGAGACCCGGATCCCCGCGGTACGCATGTCCACCACGAAGTAGGTGATGCCCTTGTGCTTGGGCACGTCCTTGTCGGTGCGCGCCAGGCAGATGCCCCAATCCGCCTCGCGGGCCAGGGAATTCCACACCTTCTGACCATTGAGGACCCAGCCCCCGTCGACCTTCTCGGCGGTCATGCGCAGTGCCGCCAGGTCGGAGCCCGCACCCGGCTCGGAGAACAGCTGGCACCAGATCAGATCCCCGCGCAGCGTGGGCATCGCGAACCGCTCGATCTGCTCCGCGGTGCCGTGCTCGAGGATGGTCGGCACCGCCCACCACCCGATGACCAGGTTCGGCGTCTCCAGCCCGGCGCGCACCAGCTCCTCGCCGATCAGGATCTGCTCGGCCGCCTTCGCGGACTTCCCGTACGGCGCAGGCCAGTGCGGAGCCAGGTAGCCGGACTCGGCGAACGTGGCGCGACGCTCCTCCTCTGGCAACGCGACGATCGCCTCGATCTCGGCGCGCACCTCGGGGCGCGAGGCCTCGAGATCACCCAGATCGACGGTCAGGTGCCGGCGCTCGCCCGCCTGGGTGAGTTCCGCCACCCGGGCCCGCCAGTACGCGCCGCCGCCGAGCAGCTGCCGCAGCGAGAGGACCCGTCGCAGGTAGAAGTGCGCGTCGTGCTCCCAGGTGAAGCCGATGCCGCCGAGCACCTGGATGCAGTCCTTGGCGGTGTCCACGGCCGCGTCGAGGGCGACAGACGCGGCGACCGCGGCCGCGATGGGCAGTTCAGCGTCCGATTCCGCCGCGACCGCGGCATCCCAGGCCACGGCCCGGGTCTGCTCCACGCGGCAGAGCATCTCGGCACACAGGTGCTTGATGGCCTGGAACGAGCCGATCGGCTTGCCGAACTGCTCGCGGATCTTCGCGTACTCGACGGCGGTCCGCAGGCACCAGCCCGCCACACCCGCCGCCTCCGCGGCGACCAGCGTCGCGGCCAGATCCCTGACCAGTCCGGGACGAAGCCCGACGACGATCCGGTCCGCGCTCACCCGGACACCCGCACAGGACACCCGGCCCAGCGGGGTGCTCACATCGACGTTCTCCAACGCCTCGACGGTCAGTCCGTCGGCCTCGGCGTCGACGAGGCACCACACGGTGTCGTCGCCGCGCGAGGCCGCGAGCAGCACGCCGACACCGGGCGCGCCGCCGAGCGCGAGCCCGGCCTCACCGCTGAGGACAAGGCCGCCGTCACCGTCGGTCTCGGCCGTCACGACGCCGTCGACCACGACGCCGATCGGCAGGTTGCCCTCGGCCAGTTCGGGACCCCACTGCTTGGCCGCGGCCTCGCCGCTGCGGCCGACGACCAGCGCCGCGAGCGCGGTCGAGAGCACCGGACCCGCGGCCAGCGCCGCGGCCGCCTGCTCGAGCATCACCGCGAGGTCGACGATCTCGCCGTCGGCACCGCCGACCTCCTCGGCCTGCGCGACCGAGAACAGGCCGAGGTCCGAGATGGCGGACCAGTGCGACCGCCACGAATCGGCCGGCCCCTGCCGTAGCGTCTCGATCGGGTTCGTCGCGCGAGCCCAGGCCTGAATCGATTCCTGGACGGCACGCTGCTCGTCTGTCGTGGCGATTGTCACAAGGGAGGCCAACCTTTCATTACTGACAAATTTGTCTAGAACGTGTTCTAATATGTGGGCTGGGCAAGAGTCAAGACCTGGCACGAACTGCACGAACTCAACTACTCGCCGATATCAAGGAATCTGTGGATGACCTCCTCATCTCGAACCCGTTCCGCGGCTAAGACCGCCTCCACCAACGGGGCCGTCTCGACGCTGACCGACGAGGACCTCAGTTCCAACGCGCAGCGCGAGCGTCGCAAGCGGATCCTCGATGCCACACTGGCTCTCGCCTCCAAGGGCGGGTACGAGGCCGTGCAGATGCGCGCAGTCGCCGAGCGTGCCGATGTCGCGGTGGGAACCCTGTACCGGTACTTCCCGTCGAAGGTCCACCTCCTGGTGTCCTCGCTCGCCCGCGAGTTCGAGAAGATCGACTCCCGCAAGAAGTTGCCGCCCGGCGACACCCCGATCGAGCGCATGCACCTGATCCTCGGCCAGATCACCCGGGCGATGCAGCGCGATCCGCTGCTCACCGAGGCCATGACCCGCGCCTTCATGTTCGCCGACGCCTCCGCGGCCGCCGAGGTCGATCAGGTCGGCAAGCTGATGGACTCGCTGTTCGCCCGCGCGATGAGCGACGGCGAACCGAGCGAGGAGCAGCTGGCGATCGCCCGCGTCATCTCCGATGTGTGGCTCTCGAACCTCGTCGCATGGCTCACCCGTCGCTCCTCCGCGACGGACGTCGCCAAGCGCCTGGAACTGACCGTCGAACTCCTTCTCGGCGGCGGTTACAAGGATCCGGGCGTCGCGTAAGTAGACTTTGCGCAGTGAGTGCGCAAGACCTACCCGTCGAGCTTCGCAGGCGTCTCGTATCAGTCGCGAGAACGCCTCGGCTCCTCGTGGCGTCGGACTACGACGGCACGATGGCGCCCATCGTCTCCGACCCCGCGAAAGCCTTCCCGCACGCCGAGTCCGTGCGGGCCCTCCGGGCGTTGGCGAGCCTGCCCGCCACCACATCGGCGGTGATCTCGGGCCGTGCGCTCCGGGACCTGGCGATGCTGTCCCGACTTCCGGTCGAGGTGCAGTTGGTCGGCAGCCACGGCTCCGAGTTCGATGTCGGCTTCGTGCGCGAGATCGACGACGACGCCAAGCGATTGCTTCGGGAGGTCACCGAGGAGCTGCAGGCCGTCGCCGCCGCGGGCCCGGGCGTCACCGTCGAGACCAAGCCGGCCAGCGCCGCCCTACACGTGCGCAACGCCGCCCCCGAGATCGCCGAGGCGGCGCTCTCGCGCGTGCGGGGTGGTGCAGCCACCTGGAACGGCGTACAGGTCACCGAGGGCAAGGCCGTGATCGAACTGGCGGTGATCACCACCGACAAGGGCGAGGCACTCGACATCCTGCGGCACCGCGAGGGCGCCTCCGCCACCGTGTTCTTCGGCGACGACATCACCGACGAGAAGGCGTTCAGCCGGCTCCAGGGACCGGATCTCGGCGTCAAGGTGGGTCCCGGCGAATCGCTCGCCGAGTTCCGGGTGTCGAGCACCGAGGACGTCTCCGCCGCGCTGGCGTTCCTGCTCGAGGAGCGGCGAACCTGGCTCCACGGCGAGAGCGCCACACCGATCGAGCGTCTCAGCATGCTGGCGAACCCCAGGACGGTCGCGCTGCTGACCCCCGACGCCACCCTGACCTGGCTCTGCCATCCGGAGCCCGATTCCGCCGCGGTGTTCGCGCACCTGCTCGGCGGTGTCGGCGCAGGCCACTTCACGGTGGGCCCCCTGCGGGAGGGGCTGCCGCTCAGCCAGCGGTATGTCGACGGCACCATGACCGTCGAGACCCGTTGGGCCAGCCTGCAGGTCACCGACTACCTGCCCCACGACGTCGAGCAGGGCCGCACCGACCTCACCCGCGTGATCACGGGTCAGGCCAAGGCCGTGGTCACCTTCGCGCCGCGTCCCGAGTTCGGACAGGTGCAGGTGCACCTCGAGCAGGAGGCCGACGGCCTGCGGGTGTACGGAACCAGCGATCCGCTCGTACTGCGCTCCCCCGGCGTCGAGTGGGAGATCACCAGCGACGGTGTCCAGCAGAGCGCGCGTGCCGTCGTCGATCCCGCGCAGGGACCGATCGTCCTCGAACTGCGCTGCGGTACCACGGAACTCGGACCGACCTCCATACCGGAGTCGGAGCGCCGGTCGCTGGCCGAGTCGTATTGGAGCGACTGGGCCGATGGCCTGACCCTGCCCGCACGCAAGCGCGGGCTGATGAAGCGCTCCGCCCTGACGCTGCGGGGCCTCGTGCACGCCGACTCGGGATCGATCCTGGCCGCCGCCACCACCTCACTGCCCGAGGAGATCGGTGGCGTCCGCAACTGGGACTACCGCTACTGCTGGCTCCGGGACGCGTCGCTGACCGCGTCCGCGCTCGTCTCGCTCGGCTCGCTGGGCGAGGCCGAGGACTTCCTGGAGTGGGTGCACGGGGTGCTCGAGACGCTGCCGGGACCCGAACGCCTGCATCCGCTGTACACGATCTACGGCGCCAACCTGCCGCCCGAGGCGGTGCTCGACTCCCTGCCCGGTTACTCGGGTTCACGGCCGGTCCGAGTCGGCAACGCCGCGAACTCGCAGGTGCAGCTCGACGTCTTCGGTCCCATCGTCGACCTGATCTCGCACCTCGCCGAGGCTCGCGAGAAGGCAGGGCTGACCGATGTGCTCACCGATGCCGATTGGAACCTGGTGCAGGCCATGGTCTCCGCGGTCGAGCGCCGCTGGGACGAACCGGACAACGGCATCTGGGAGATCCGCGGGAACCCGCGCCACCACGTGTACTCGAAGGTCATGTGCTGGGTCACCGTCGACAGGGCCCTGACCCTGGCCGAGCGTTTCGGCCGGCAGGCCGACCCCGGATGGACCTCACTGCGGGCCGAGATCGCCGACGAGGTCAAGGATCGCGGTTGGAGCGATCGTGCGCTCTCGTACACCGCCGCATATGACGGCACCGACCTGGACGCGGCGACGCTGCACATCGGGCTCTCCGGGCTCATCGACCCGACCGATCCGCGGTTCATCGCAACGGTCCGGGCGACCGAGGCGGAGTTGCGTAGCGGCTCGACCGTCTACCGGTACCACCACGACGACGGCCTGCCCGGCGGCGAGGGTGGATTCCACCTGTGCGCGGCCTGGTTGATCGAGGCCTACCTGCTGATCGGGGAGCGCTCGGACGCCGAGGCTCTGTTCGCGCAATTGGTCGATGCGGCCGGCCCCACCGGACTGCTCGCCGAGGAGTACGACCCGGTGGCCGAACGATCGCTCGGAAATCACCCGCAGGCGTACAGCCATCTCGGTCTGCTGCGCTGCGCGCACCTGCTGAGCTGATCCCGCAGTACTGACACACCCGGCCGTCGACTCGACGGCCGGGTTTTCTCGTCGAGTGTGCAGTTGTTGGGGCATCAGCCGAGTAGGGGCGCCGGTAGGTGCACTCTCGGCCGGCCGGGGTGTGGCGTCGAGTGTGCAGTTGTCGGGGCATCGGCCGAGTAGACAGGTCGGTAGGTGCACTCTCGGCGGGCCGCGGTGGCCGGCCGGGGGCGTGTGTGTCTTGCCCTGGATATGCGAAATGCCTCGCATCGCAGTCTCTTTCGAGGCTGTGATGCGAGGCATTCGCAATTTATGTTCGGCGGTGTCCTACTCTCCCACACCCTGTCGAGTGCAGTACCA
>NZ_SUMD01000008.1 GCF_005049235.1 Rhodococcus oryzae
CGACGGAAGAAGGAAAAGAGCCAGCAAATACCCACACCAAATGGTGTGGAGTACCAAAATTTGGCACTGACATTCATCGGCACACTGTTGAGTTCTCAAAGAACACGCACACACCATCACCACCAAGAAACTCGTTCTCGGCCGCTCCGGGGCAACTGTTCCAGCCTATCTCATCGAGCAGACCCGGTCAAAACCGGCCCCGCCACACCAAGAAGGCAGTGAAGCGCAGCCGATCGAAACCGGCTACAAACTTCGGGATTGCCAGGCGCCTGACGTCCAACCTCGTGTCCCGCGCCTCTCGGCCGGGTCGGTGTCCGTGTCGCTCTGACTCGACAAAAGTTACGCGAACAAGAACACAGCGTCAAATCGCCTGGTCAGCGCCATTGGAGAGAATTGGTTTCGCTTGCGCCCCTGCATTCGGAGCGCGCGGATAGCCTGGCGTCATGCTCCTCGCACCCCGTTATGGACAGGCGACGCTGTCCGACCTCATCCCGTCCGTGCTCGCTCATCTCGGCGTGGCCGGCGAGACGGATCGGATCGGCCTCGATCTCTCGGGCGTCTCGCGTGTCTGTGTGCTGTTGATCGACGGACTAGGCGCCGAGCTGTTGGCGTCACACCCCGAGGCGGCGCCCTTTCTCTCCGCCAGACTCGGCCCCATCCTGACCGCGGGCTTCCCCACCACGACCGCGACCAGCCTCGCCTCGCTGGGCACCGGACTGCCCTCCGGACAGCACGGAGTTGTCGGCTACCTCATCCCCGCGGCCGGGCAGGACCGGTTGATGAATCCGTTGAAGTGGCGCCTGCACGGCGAGGGCCCCCGGGTGGACCTGCTCAAGGAATTGGTGCCCGAGGAGTTTCAGCCGACACCGACCGCTTTCGAGCGTGCCGCCGCGGACGGTATCTCCGTGTCCAGGGTGGCCCCGCCCTATCAGGGCGGTTCCGGGCTGACCCGCGCCGCGTTGCGCGGTGGCGAGTTCCGACCCAGCTTCTCCCTCGGCGACCTGGTCGACGCGTCGGCGAGTGCACTCCGACTGGGTACCCGATCCCTGGTCTACGCCTATCACGGTGAATTGGACCTGACCGGGCATGCCAGGGGTCCGGCATCGGCCGCGTGGGCCCTGGAGCTGGCGCAGGTCGACCTGATGGCGCGCCAGCTCGCGGAGCGGCTGCCGAGCGACGGCGCGCTGATCGTCACCGCCGACCACGGCATGGTCGAGGTGCGATCCCCCGTCGACATCGACACGTCTCCCGAATTGACAGAGGGCGTCCGTCTGATCGGCGGCGAGCCCCGGGCCCGCCACGTCTATACGGACGACGGCGCGGCCGACCAGGTCGTCGCGTCCTGGCGGGACCGCCTCGGTGACGAGTTCGCGGTGCTGACCCGCGCGGAGGCAATCGACAACGGCTGGTTCGGTCCGACTGTCTCCCCCGCAGCCACCGAACGGATCGGTGACGTGATCGCGATAGCCCGCGGATCGAGCGCGCTGATCCGGACCGGCGCCGAGCCGCTCCAGTCCATGCTCATCGGTCACCACGGATCACTCACCTCCGCCGAGCTACACGTGCCACTGCTGGTGTTCCGGGGGTAATCGGCCGGCCCGTCGCGGGTTCCGCATCGGGGGTACCCCTAAGCCAGACATCTCCGACATCGGAGTCGGCTACTACCTCGGACCAGGCAGTAGCCGGACTTTGGCCACGCGGAACTCCGCCAGGTACCGAGCCGGTCAGGCGGGCGGCGGCGCCGCGGTGTGACCGCGCACCAGTTCGGTGTCGAGCATCTCGACGGTGGCCACACCGGAATGTGAGGGCGTCAGGAGCAGCGCCCCCGCCCGCCTGCCCTTTTCCTCCGCGGGCTGACGGACCGTCGTCAGGCCCTCGCGCAGCGCCTCGTCGACGCCGTCGAATCCGGTGATCGACAGCTGGCCCGGCACATCGATGCCGCGCCACCTCGCAAAGTCCAGGGCACCGAGCGCCAACACATCTGTGGTGCACAGCAGCGCGGTGATCCGTGGATTGGTCGCGAGCGCCTGCTCGGCCGCCGAGTGACCTGACCGGGAGCTGTGCTCCGCGCGCTCGATCACGGTCAACGATCGCGGGTCCAGCCCGGCGGAGGCAAGGGCGTCGCGCACCCCGGCGATCCGTTCGCGCTGGACGTGGAATTTCGGTGAATCGAGCCGGTCGGAGCCCGCCACACCGTCCCGCTGGTCCCGGCCGAGCCTCATGCAGATCACGCCGATGTCCTTGTGCCCCAACGACAACAGATAGTCGGCGATCTTGCGCATCGCGCCTCGATCGTCGATCCCGACCAGCGAGGCGCCCTCGATCTCGCGCGGCTGGTCGCAGATCACCATCGGCAGGCGGCGCTCGAGAACCGCGGCCAGGTACGGGTCGTCGTCGGCCACGGAGTAGACGACGAAACCGTCCACCCCGGCCTGCTGCACCACGGCTGCGGACTGGACGTCGTCACGCCCCGGCCCGGCCGGGATCAGCAACAGTCCCTCCCCCGCCGCCTCACAGGACTCGGCCAGACCGGCCAGGAAACTCATCGCGGCCGGGTCACGGAAGGAGTAGCTCAACGCCTCGGTGAGCAGCAGGCCGACCGCACCCGCCTTGCGGGTGCGCAGCGAGCGCGCGACCGGGTCCGGGCCGGGGTAACCGCGCCGCTTGGCCGCCTCGAGCACCCGTTCACGGAGTTCGGTCGACAGCTGATCGGGCCGGTTGTAGGCGTTCGAGACCGTCGTCCGGGAGACCTTGAGCTCCGCCGCGAGGGACGCCAGCGTCGCCTGACGGCGCGGATGACGGGACCTGGGCATAACGGGACGGTACGCAATGCCGGGAGTGACCGTCAGCACGCCCCCTCCAATGTACAACGGAAACGATTTCCATTAGTATCTAGGCCATGCCCAAGGGAGATCTGACGCCGCTCACCGCCCCGACCCGGCGCCGCTCGGCGTTCACCATTGCCGGCCTGGCGCTCGTTGGGGCACTGACCCTCGCCGCCTGCTCGTCCGACCCGGACGCAGGCGCAGGCACCCCACTCGCCAACGGGCAGCGCGCCAATATCGTCGCCTCCACCGACGTCTGGGGCTCGGTGGCCGCGGCCGTCGCGGGCGACCGGGCCGACGTCACGTCGATCATCGACGACGCGTTCGCCGACCCGCACTCGTTCGAGGCCAGCCCAAGGGACGCCGCCGCCATCACCGATGCCGACCTGGTCGTCTACAACGGCGGCGGCTACGACGAGTTCATCGACGACGTCCTCGCAGGCACACCGGGCAAGCGGACCGTCGATGCGTTCGCCCTGTACGGCACCGATTCGGACCTTCACGGCGACCACGATCACGTGGCCGAGGCCGCTGCCGCCCCGGCAGGCGCCACGACCGCCCCCGCGGAACCCGCTGCCGCTGAGCACGACTCGCACGACGGCCACGACCACGACCACGGCGGCGTGAACGAGCATGTCTGGTACGACACCCCGACCGTGGACGCCGTCGCCAAGCAGATCGCCGCCGAACTCGGCGCGATCGACCCCACCAACGCCGCCGCGTACACCGCCAACGCAGCGACCTTCCATGAACAACTGCACGCCGTCACGGCCATCACCGATTCGATCGCCGCCGGGCATCCGCAGGCGCCGGTCGCACAGACCGAGCCGATCGCGCACTACCTGCTGGTGGCGACCGACCTCAGGGACGAGACGCCGCAGGACTTCACGAAGGCCATCGAGGACGGCAACGATCCGCCGCCCGCGGCCGTCGCCGCGACGCGGGATCTGCTCGCCGACAAGAAGGTGAAGGTCCTGATCTACAACAGCCAGACGCAGGACAAGGCGACCCAGAACATCCGTGAAGCCGCCGAATCGGCTGGCATCCCGGTCGTCGAAGTCACCGAGACCCTGCCCGACGGGTTCGACTACATTCAGTGGCAGACCCGCACCGCCGAATCGCTCGCTGCGGCCCTGAACGCCGCCCACTGAGAACCGCGCGCCGAAGAAGAATCCACCGGTCACGCGTACCGGCAACGAGCCGCGTGACAACCAGACCCGGAATGGCCCCGTGACCCACCCTGCCCCCGACGCACCGAGCGTCAGCCGAACACCCGCCGTCGAACTGAGAGGCGCCCGGCTGGCCTACGGCGACCGCACGCTGTGGTCCGGACTGGACCTGAGCGTCGAGCAGGGCGAGTTCATCGCGGTCCTCGGCCCCAACGGGTCCGGCAAGACCTCGCTCCTGAAGGTCCTGCTCGGCCAGCTCCCCCTGTCCGAGGGCACCGCCACGATCGCGGGAACGCCTGCCCGGACCGGGAACTCACACGTCGGATACGTGCCGCAGCAGAAGACGATGGACGAGGGCCTGCCGCTGCGCGGGCGCGACCTGGTCGGGCTCGGCGTCGACGGCCACCGCTGGGGCACCGGGTTCCGCTCCCGCCGTTCCCGCCGGATCATCGTCGATGCCGCCATCGACCAGGTGGGCGCCCGGGCCTTCGCCGATGCGCCGGTCGGCTCGCTGTCCGGCGGCGAGCAGCAGCGACTGCGGGTCGCGCAGGCCCTGGTCGGCGATCCCAAGGTGCTGCTCTGCGACGAGCCGCTGCTCAGCCTGGACCTGGCCAACCAGCATCGGGTCTCCGACCTGATCAATCAGCGCCGGCTCGGTCACGACACGGCCGTGCTGTTCGTCACCCACGAGATCAACCCGATCCTGCCGCTGGTCGACCGGGTGCTGTACCTGGTCGACGGGCGGTTCCGGATCGGGACGGCCGCCGAGGTGATGACCTCGGAGGTGCTCTCCGAGCTGTACCAGACGGACGTCGAGGTGCTGCATGTGCGCGGACGGCTCGTCGTCGTCGGCACCGGCGACGCCATCGACGCGCTCGGTTCCACGGGCGCCGACGGAATCCACCACGAGGCGCACGAATGAACGAGAAGCTCGCAGACACGTTTTCGAAGATGTTCGACTGGCAGGCCACCATCGACCTGCTGCAGTACGACTTCGTCCAGCAGGCCCTGCTCGCCGCGGCCATCCTGGGCCTGCTCGCGGGTGCGATCGGACCGCTGATCATCAGCAGGCAGATGTCGTTCGCGGTGCACGGCACCAGCGAGCTGTCACTGACCGGTGCCTCCGCCGCGCTGCTGGCCGGGATCAGTGTCGGACTCGGCGCCATCGTCGGCTCGGTGTTCGCCGCCGTGTTGTTCGCGCTGCTCGGATCCAAAGTGCGCGAACGGGACTCGGTGATCGGCGTGGTCCTCTCGTTCGGCCTCGGCCTGTCGGTGCTGTTCATGTGGCTGTATCCGGGACGCACCGGCACCAGCTTCTCGCTGCTGGTCGGCCAGATCGTCGGGGTGGGCAACAGCGGCCTGCAGCTGCTGCTGGTGTGCGCGGTACTGGTGCTGGCGGTGCTGGTCGTGGTGTACCGGCCGCTCCTGTTCGCGAGCACCGATCCGGACGTCGCGCGGGCCCGCGGCGTTCCGGTCCGGGCGCTGTCCATCGTGTTCGCGGTGCTGGTCGGCGTCGCCGCGGCGCTCGGCGTGCAGATCGTCGGCGCGCTGCTGGTGCTCTCACTGCTGATCACCCCCGCGGCCGCCGCGGCCAGGATCACCTCGAGCCCGCTCAAGACGACGCTGTTCTCGATCCTGTTCGCCGAGATCGCCGCGGTCGGCGGCATCCTGCTGTCGCTGGCCCCAGGCGTGCCGGTGTCCAGTTTCGTCACCACCATCTCGTTCGTGATCTACCTGGCCTGCCGGGCGATCGGGTCGCGTAGCGGCAGCACCGGACGGGTCGCGGTCCCGGCCTGAGTCCACGCCGCGAACTAGGATCGAAGGCCGTGGCATCCATCGACCTCAACAGCGACCTCGGCGAGAGCTTCGGCGCCTGGCGGCTCGGCGACGACGAGGCCATGCTTGCCCTGGTGACCAGCGCGAATGTCGCGTGCGGGTTCCACGCGGGTGATCCGACCACACTGCTGAACACCTGCCGGTCCGCGGCGCAGCGGACCGTGCGGATCGGCGCGCAGGTCGGCTATCGGGACCTGGCCGGTTTCGGGCGGCGGTTCATCGACATCGCCCCCGCGGACCTGACCGCGGACGTGATCTATCAGATCGGCGGCCTCGACGCCCTCGCGCAGACCGTCGGCTCAGCCGTCGCCTACGTCAAACCCCATGGCGCCCTGTACAACGCGATCGTGCACCACCGCGAGCAGGCCCGCGCCGTCGTCGCGGCCGTGGTCGCGTACGACCCCACGCTCCCGGTGCTCGGCCTGCCGGGTTCGGTCTTCCTGGCGGAGGCGGAGTCCGCCGGCCTGCGCACTGTGGCAGAGGCATTCGCCGACCGCGGATACACCCCGACCGGCGAGCTGGTGCCCCGCGGACTGCCAGGCGCGATGCTCTCGGACCCGGAGTCCGTCGCCGCGCGGGTGCTGCGGATGGTCGAGCACGCGGAGATCGAGGCCGTCGACGGCACGGTTCTGGCCTCGCCTGCCGAATCCGTCTGCGTGCACGGGGATTCGCCGTCGGCGGTCGCGATGGCCGCCGCCATCCGCGCGCGACTCGACGACGCGGGCGTGCGCGTGGAGCCGTTCGTCTGATGCGCCTGCTGGACGCGGGCGACGGCGGGGTGCTCGCCGAGTTCGACGACCTGGACACCGTGCTCGCGCACTACCGGGCGCTGGACTCGAACCGCCCGGCGGGCGTCGTCGACCTGGTCCCGGCCGCCCGGACGATCCTGGTGCGGTTCGACCCCGGTCGCACCGATCGAGCCCGCATCGCGCGCTGGCTGCGCGAGACCGGTCCGGAGTCCGGAACCTACGCGGAGACCGGTGCGCTGGTACGGATTCCCGTTCACTACGACGGCCCGGACCTGGCCGCGGTCGGTGAACTGACGGGCCTCGGTCCGGACGGCGTCGTCGCGGCGCACACGGGCGGTGATTGGACCGTCGCCTTCGCCGGGTTCGCCCCCGGGTTCGGGTACCTCGTCGGGGGCGATTCCCGGCTGCGGGTACCCCGCCGGGACGACCCCCGCACCGAGGTGCCCGCGGGCGCGGTCGGGCTGGCGGGCGAGTTCTCCGGCGTCTACCCGCGGAAGTCGCCGGGCGGCTGGCAGCTGATCGGCCACACCACCGAGCGGATGTGGGACGCCGACCGCGAGCCGCCCGCGCTGCTCCGACCAGGGGACACGGTCCGGTTCGTCGCGGTCTGAGCGGTCGCCGAGTGTGCACCTGCTGACGCGCCTACTCGGCCGATGCGCCGGCAGGTGCACACTCGGCGGGGTCAGGGGCGCGGCCGCGTACTGCGCCAGGCGGTCAATACACCGGCGGCGGCGAACGCCGCGAAAAACCCGAACAACAGTCTGGCCGAATCCGCCATCGTCCCGCCGAGATTGACCAGGACGCCCGCCGACGCCGACCCCACCGCGTTGGAGACCAACTGCACGGTGTTGATCGCGGCGGCTGCCTTCCCGCCCTCGACCTCGTCGGCCTCGGCGCCCATCGCGAAGGTCGACAGGTGCGGCCACGCCATGCCGATGCCCGCGCCGCCGAGCACCAGCGCCGCAACCCAGACGCCGATCACCCAGGCCGTCGCACCCTCCCGCTGCGTCGCCGCCGCGACGAGGAACCCGATCGTCACCAGGGCGGGGCCCGCGACGACCAGTGCGCGCACCGTCGACCTGCGGGAAGCGCCCGCGCTGGAGATCTCGCCCAGGGTCCAGCCGACGGCCAGCGCGGCCCCGAGGAATCCCGCCGCCAAGGGCTCGAGGCCGCCCAGCCGCTGACCGAACAGCGGCACAAAGGTCTCGGCGGTCGACGCGACCGCCAACAGCCCAAACGTCGCGTAAGTCCACTTCAGGGTGTTGCCGGGGGTGAACGTCACCGCGGGGAGCACCCTGGTGCCCGCGCGGCGCTCGTGCGCGACGAAGGCGACCAGCAGCGCGACGCCCGCGACCACGCCCAGCGCGGTGAGCGCAACGTTCGTCGCGATGCCCGCCACGCTCACCAGCAGCGCCGCCGCGGACAGCAGCAGCATCGACACGGCGGGGACGCCGACCCGGGGCCCCTCGATCCGCTCCCCCGTGATGTACCGGGGGACGATCGCCGCGATGCCCGCCGCCAGCACCGCGAGCACGACGAACGCCAGCCGCCAGGCCCCGAACTGGGCGAACACCCCACCCAGCGCGGGACCAACGAACGTCCCGACGCCCCACATCCCGGAGACCAGCGCCGAGGCGCGGGCCCACAGATGCTGCGGCAGCGTGGACCGGATCAGCGCGTAGCCCAGCCCGCTGAGCAGCCCGCCGCCGAAGCCCTGCAGGCCACGGCCCGCCAGCAACACGAACATGTCGGGCGCGGCGGCGCACACCACCGTGCCCGCCGCGAACAACCCGATGGCGGCGAGGTACGCGCCCCGCGGCCCCGCGACCGCGAGCAGCCGGCTCACCAGCACCGCCGAGATCACCGAGGCGACAAGGAAAATCGTGGTGGCCCACGCGTAGAACCGCGCTCCCCCGATCTCGTCGACGGCGGACGGGAGCAGGCTGGTGGTCAGGTAGATGTTGATCGCGTACAGCGCGACGCCGCCTGCCAGCACCACCATCGGCCCGAGGTAGTCCGGGCCGAGCAGCTGCCGCCAGCCGCGGTCGAGCCGAGTGGTCGTGGTGTCGGTCGGCGCCATGACTACCAGGCTAAGACCTCAAGCGCAGTCGAGGTCAAGGCGCAGAGTGGCCCCGCCGAGTGTGCAGTTGCCGGGGCATCGCCCGAGTAGCGGCGCCAGCAGGTGCACACTCGGCGGACGGGGAGTGCGGGCAGTCGGGTGCTAGCCGCCGAGCGCGAACGCGACGAGGAAACCGAGCGCGGTGGACAGCCCGACCCACCAACCGCCCTCCCGATACGCCTCCGGCATCAGCGAATCCGCGAGCACCGCGATCGTCGCGCCGCCCGCGAACGCCTGGATCACCGAGATCTGCCGATCCGGGATGGCGTCGGCGGCCGCGTTCGCGGCGATCACCACCAGCACCAGCACGACCGCGGTCACCGTCCACAGCAGAATTGCGCGGCGGCGGTTGAAGTTCGGCTGCTTGCGCATCGACGCCGCGCCCGCGACCGCCTCGGGCACATTGCCGACCGCGACAGCGACCAGCAGCACGAGGCCGCCACCCGCGCTCAGCGAGACACCGAGCGCGGTGTTCTCCGGGATACCGTCGAGCAGCGTGCCGAGCATCAGCGCCCAGCCGAGCGCCGCGGGGCCGAGCTTGTTCTCGATGAGGTGATCGGACACCACGTAGACGAGTGCGCCCGCCATCAAGGCGGTTCCGGCGACCAGCACGCCCTCGGCCTCGAAGGCCGGCTGGAACAGCTCCGTCGACACCGCCGCGACCATGGTGCCCGCGCCGAACGCCATCAGGGCCGCCAGCAGTGGGCGGGGCAGGTCGTAGCGAAGCCCGACGACCGCCCCGATGAGCAGGGGGACCGCGGTTCCCAGCCCGTACAGCGCGGCAGTGACCATCGGGCGATCGTACTGTCGCGGCCCGCGGATGCGCGACAATCGTTGGGTGGCTTGGCTCGAGGTGTTGCGCACCGGGGCACTGACCACGGTCCAGGACCGTGGCAGGCCCGGATTCGGCGCGCTCGGCGTCGGCGCGTCGGGGGCCGCCGATCGCGGATCCCACGACAGCGCAAACCGGTTGGTGGGCAACGACCCCGGCGCCGCGACCCTGGAGGTGACGCTCGGCGGGCTCGCGGTCAGGGCACACGGCGACCTGACCGTCGCGGTCACCGGGGCCCGGGTCCCGTTGTCGGTCAACCACACCCCGAGCGCGGACTACAGCGTTGTGCACCTGTCCGACGGCGACGTGCTGGCCCTCGGCAACGCCACCGACGGCCTGCGCTGCTACCTCGCCGTGCGCGGTGGGGTGGATGCCCCGCCGACGCTCGGCAGCCGCGCGACCGACACGCTCGCCGGGCTCGGCCCGGAGCCCGTGCGGGCCGGTGACCGGCTTGCCGTCGGCGAGCTGAGCTCGGACTGGCCCGCCGACGAGATCATCCCGCCGCCCCCGGCGAAACCCTCCCCCGCTCGGCTGCGGGTTCGGCTCGGGCCGCGGTCGGAACTGTTCGAGACCGCCGCCGTCGACACCCTGTTCGGCCAGCCGTGGACGGTGTCGACGGACAGCAACCGGGTGGGCGCGCGGCTGAGGGGCGACGAGCCGCTGCGGCGCCGGGACACCTCCGAGCTGGCGAGCGAGGGCATGGTGCCGGGTTCGCTGCAGGTGCCGAGCGGCGGGCAGCCGGTGCTTTTCCTGGCGGACCATCCGGTGACCGGCGGCTATCCGGTGATCGCGGTGGTCGTCGACGCCGACCTGGGCGTGGCCGCGCAGCTGGTGCCGGGCGCACAGGTGCGATTCGAGCGCGCGAGCAGCTCGTCTCAGCGGGGCTGAAGGGCGCGCGACAGGTCGCGGGCCAGCCGCAGCAGGTCCAGGTCACGTCCGCGCGGCCCGAGGATGCCCAGCCCGACGGGAACGCCGTCGGCTGTCGGCAGCGGCACGCTCACCGCGCATCGGCCGCTCAGGCCCGCGATGCAGGTCAGCTCCAGGGTGGTGGCGCGGGTCCCCTCGATCACCGGGCCGCCGAGCGTCGCGTCCGCCCGGGTCGGCGCCGCCGATGACGCGGACGGCAGCACCAGAAGGTCGTCGCCGAGCCATCGGTCGATGTCGTCGCGGATCTGTCGCATCCGGTCGACGGCGCGGTCCCGCTGCGCGTCGGTGTAGCCGGCCGCCGTCTCGAACCGCGAACCGACGTCCGGGCCGAGGCTGTCGCGATGCCGGGAGATCCACGCGCCGTGCGCCCGCCACGCCTCCCAGCCCTGCACCGTGCGGAACACCTCGGCCCAGCCGGGCAGCACCCTCGCGTCGAAGGCGCTCCGCTCGATCCGCGGGAGGTCGCCCGCGCCCCGCCACAGTGCCACCGCGCCCTCGATCGCGTCGCGCACCTGCGGCGAGGCCAGCCCGATGAGCTCATCGGACACGACCGCTCGAGCGAACCGGCGCTCGGGGGCCGCGGGCAGCAGCACCTGCCCAACCGCGAGGAGCGTGTGCGGGTCGCGCGTCAGCCACCCGACGGTGTCGAAGGTCGGCGCCAACGGGAGCACGCCGTCGGCGCGGACGACGCCGTGCGTGGGCCGGATCCCGCACAGCCCCTGATAGGAGGCGGGGACGCGGATCGAGCCGCCGGTGTCGGTGCCGAGCCCGATGGCGGCCTCGCCGAGCGCGACCGCCGCGGCGGGTCCCGCGCTGGAGCCGCCGGGAATCCGGTCCGGCGCGCTCGGATTCGGCGGGGTCCCGTAGTGGGCGTTGGTGCCCGCCAGGCTGTAGGCGAACTCGTCGCTGCGCGCGATCCCGGCGATCGCCGCGCCCGCCTCGAGCAGCGCGGCGACGGCGGGCGCCGTCGACCTTGCCGGTCTGGCTTCGGCGAGCCACCGCTCGTTGCCCGCCCCGGCCGGGTACCCGGCGACGTCGAACAGCTCCTTGACCGCGACGGTCATCCCGTCGAGCGGTCCCCGCCCGGTCGGCAGGGCCAGGGGCGTGCCGAATTCCCGCCACACCGTCGGGTCGACCACGGAAACCTCCTGGTCAGGCACTGTGAGTGAATTGCGGCCCCATAGGAGTGCAATTCACTCACGGGCGGCGGAGCCGCCTATCGCCTGCGCTGCCGGGCGATGTCGGCGAGCACGACGCCCGCGGCGACCGAGGCGTTGAGCGACTCGACCGGACCCGCCATCGGGATGCTGAGGATGGAGTCGCAGGACTCGCGGACCAAACGGGACAGGCCCTTGCCCTCCGAGCCGACGACCACGACAACCGGTCCGGTGCCGTCGTACTCGTCGAGGGTGGTGTCGCCCCCGGCATCGAGGCCGACGATCTGCACGCCCTTGGCCGCCCAGTCCTTCAGCGTCCGGGTCAGGTTGGTGGCCTGCGCGATCGGCAGCCGGGCCGCCGCGCCCGCGCTGGTGCGCCACGCGACCGCGGTGACGCTGGCGCTGCGGCGCTGCGGGATGACCACGCCGTGGCCGCCGAACGCCGCCACCGAACGCACCACGGCGCCCAGGTTGCGCGGGTCGGTGATGTTGTCGAGCGCCACCAGCAGCGCGGGCTCCTGGTGCTTGCGAGCCTCGGCGATCAGGTCGTCCGGGTGCGCGTACCGGTACGGGGGCACCTGCAGGGCGACGCCCTGGTGCAACCCGTTGGCGCTCATCCGGTCCAGGTCCGTGCGCGGGACCTCGAGGATCGAGATGCCCGCCTCGGCCGCCAGCTGCACGCTCTCGGTGAGCCGCTCGTCGCTCTCGGTGCCGACCGCGACGTACAGCGCGGTCGCGGGCACGCCCGCCCGCAGGCACTCCACGACCGGGTTACGGCCCAACACGTTCTCGGGTCCGGCATCGCCCTTGCGCGGCGAGCCGCCGCGGCCGCGCGGCGCGCTGCCACCGGTGCGGCCACTGGCGTCGGCGGCGCGGGCCGCCGCCCTGGCGCGCTTGGCGGCGGGGTGCTTGGTGCGCTCGACCGCGGGCGGGGTGGCCCCGCGCCCCTCGAGGCTGCGCCTGCCCTTGCCTCCGGAGCCCGCGACCTGGCCCTTCTTGGTGCCGCTCTTGCGGATCGCGCCGCGCCTGCTCGAATTGCCAGCCATTACAGTCCCGCTTCGTTGTGGTTCGTCTTGAGGGACCACTCGGGCCCGCTCGGTGTGTCGGTGACCTCGACGCCCGCCGCGGCGAGCCGGTCCCGGATCTCATCGGCGGCGGCCCAGTCCTTGTCCGCCTTTGCCTTCTGGCGCGCATCGAGATTCGCGCGCACCAGAACATCGAGCGCCGCGTGGGCCGCCGAGCCGTCGTCGGCATCGGCCGCCCAGTGCGGGTCGAGCGGGTCCACCCCGAGGATGCCCATCATGGCCCGCACCTGACCGGCGATCTCCAACGCCGCGGTCAGGTCGCCGGCGTCGAGCGCCTTGTTCCCCTCGGTCTTGCTGCCGTGGATCTCGGCCAGCGCCTTCGGCACCGCAAGGTCGTCGTCGAGCGCGGCCGCGAACCCCTCGGTCCACTTGCCGACCGGGATCTCACCCGCCCGCTCGCGGGTCTTGAGGATGAAGGCCTCCAGGCCGCGGTAGGACTCGGCGGCCACCTCGAGCGCGTGATCGGAGTACTCGAGCATGGAGCGGTAGTGCGCTCCGCCCAGGTAGTACCGGAGCTCTTGCGGCCGAACCTTCTTCAGCACGTTCGGCACCGACAGCACGTTGCCGAGCGACTTCGACATCTTCTCGCCGCCCATGGTGACCCAGCCGTTGTGCAGCCAGTACCGGGCGAACCCGTCGCCCGCGGCCCGGCTCTGCGCCATCTCGTTCTCGTGGTGCGGGAACACCAGGTCCAGCCCGCCGCAGTGGATGTCGAACTCCGCACCCAGGTAGGCCTCCGCCATCGCCGAGCACTCCAGGTGCCAGCCCGGACGTCCCCGTCCCCACGGCGTCGGCCAGGACGGCTCCCCCGGCTTCTCTGCCTTCCACAGCGTGAAGTCCCGCGGGTCCCGCTTGCCCTCGGCCGCGCTCTCGCCCTGGTGCACGTCGTCGAGCTTGTGCCCGGACAGCGCGCCGTACGGCGCGTAGCTGCGCACGTCGAAGTACACGTCGCCGGCGGCGGCGTAGGCGTGGCCGGCGTCGATCAGGCGCTGCATCATGTCGACCATCTGGGTGACGTGGCCGGTCGCGCGGGGCTCAGCCGAGGGCGGCAGCACGCCGAGCCGGTCGTAGGCCCAGTCGAAGGCGCGCTCGTAGGTCGCCGCCCACTCCCACCACGGCCGCCCGGCGTCGGCGGCCTTGTTCAGGATCTTGTCGTCGATGTCGGTGACGTTCCGGATGAACGCGACGTCGTAGTCATGCGCGAGCAGCCAGCGCCGCAGCACGTCGAACGCGACGCCGCTGCGCACATGGCCGATGTGCGGCTCGCCCTGGACGGTCGCACCACAGAGATAGATCGACGCGTGTCCGGGGGCCAGCGGAACGAAGTCACGCAGGGCCCGCGTCTCGGTGTCGAATAGGCGCAGGGTCACGACGTGCGATCTTACCGGCCCGAACCGGTGTCAAGTACCAGCGCGGTCGCGACGGCCGCGATGCCCTCGCCCCGGCCGGTGAGCCCGAGACCGTCGGTGGTCGTCGCGGAGACGGAGACGGGAGCCCCGAGCACCTCGGAGAGCACGTCCTGCGCCTCCACCCGGCGGGGACCGATCTTGGGACGATTCCCGATGACCTGGACCGCCGCGTTACCGATCCGCAGGCCGTCGGCCTCGATCAGCCTGCGCACCTCGGTCAGCAGCACCGCACCGCTGGCCCCGTCCCATTCCGGCCTGCCGGTGCCGAACACCGAGCCGAGGTCGCCCAGTCCCGCCGCCGACAACAGCGCGTCGCACAGCGCGTGCGCGGCGACGTCGCCGTCGGAGTGGCCGGCGCAGCCGTCCTCGTCCGCGAACAACAGCCCGGCGATCCAGCACGGCCTGCCGACCTCGATCGGATGGACGTCGGTGCCGATTCCCACTCGCACGGTTGCCCGGCTCCCTACTGCTCGATCGGTTCGTCGTTCGCCAGCGCCCTGGCCAGCGCCAGGTCCAGCGGGGTGGTGATCTTGAAGGCCAGCGGATCCCCGACGATGGTCCTGACCCGCCCGCCGATCCGTTCGACCAGGCCCGCGTCGTCGGTGGCAAGCGAGTCGGCGGCCGCGTAGGCGCGGCGCAGCAGATCCGCGGTGAATCCCTGCGGCGTCTGCACGGCTCGCAGCTCCGAGCGTTCCGGGGTACCGGTCACCGCGCCGAGCAGGTCAACCGTCTTGATGGTGTCGGAGACCGGCAGTGCGGGCACCACCGCATCGCGGCCGGCACGCAGCTCCGCCACGACGCGGGCGATCAGGGGCGGCGGGGTCAGTGCCCGGGCCGCGTCGTGCACGAGCAGCAGGTCCGCGTCCTCCGCGGCGGCGAGCCCCGCGCGCACCGAGTCGGTCCGCTCGGCGCCACCTGCGACGATGTCGACGCCGTCGGGCAGTTCCGCGCGCACCGAGTCGATCCGGTCCGCGGGCACGATCACCACGACACGGTCGACGACACCGGACTCGATCAGTCCATCGACGGCGAGCCGGAGCATGGAGACACCGCGCAGCGTGACGAACGCCTTCGGGATGCCCTCCCCGAGGCGCTCCCCGCGCCCGGCAGCGGGCACCAAAGCAATGACCCGGCCTCCGCTGCTCACTTCGGCCGGGTCAGTCACGTTGTTCATGTGTCAGGACGCTGCTGCGAGAACCTCGTCGAGGATGATCTCGGCCTTGGCGTCGTCGGTGCCCTCGGCGAGCGCGAGCTCACCGACGAGGATCTGACGTGCCTTGGCGAGCATCCGCTTCTCGCCCGCGGACAGACCGCGGTCCTGCTCACGACGCCACAGGTCGCGGACGACCTCGGCAACCTTGTTCACATCGCCGGAAGCGAGCTTCTCGAGGTTGGCCTTGTACCGGCGCGACCAGTTGGTCGGCTCCTCGGTGTGCGGCGCGCGCAGCACCTGGAAGACCTTGTCCAGGCCTTCCTGCCCGACAACATCACGGACGCCGACGTACTCGGCGTTATCCGCGGGGACCCGGACGGTCAGGTCGCCCTGAGCGACCTTGAGAACGAGATATTCCTTTTGTTCACCCTTGATGGTGCGAGTTTCGATTGCCTCGATCAGCGCCGCTCCGTGGTGGGGGTATACGACGGTGTCTCCGACCTTAAAAATCATCTGTCCCGTGCCCCTTTCGATCTTCACAGTTTAACACGGGGTCCGGCGGCACAGCTTCCAACGGCCCTGGTCAGGGGCACAGACGGGTGACCGAAGGGGTTGACAGCCGGACCTGAACGTGCATCCAGCAGGGCCCAAACCGACCATCTGGCCTCAGGTTTCGGCGCCGCGAAGCCCGCCGCGAAGCCCCGAAGGACGACCCCGGGACCCGGTCCGCAGACCTGACTACTACTCTGCCTAGTGGAGTACGACCCGACGCCGTGGAGGACAACCCGTGACAGCCCTGAATGCGCCGACTCGACGAGTCGCGACCGCCGTTGCCCTGGCCGCAGCCGCGGCGATCTCGCTGTCCGCCTGCAGCGCGGGCCAGATCACCCAGACCGCAACCCAGGTCGCGGCCGTGAACGGCAACTACGCCAACCAGGGTGATATCTCCCTGCGCAACGTGCACATCCTGTACCCCGACAGCGAGGAGTACAGCCTCGAGCCCGGCGGAAAGGCCGCTCTCGCGTTCACCGCGGTGAACAACAACGAGGAGAAGGCCGACCGCCTGACCAAGATCACCACCGATGCGGCCGACTCGGTCACCATCGCGGGCGAGGTCGGCGGCCGGATCATCAAGCCGCAGACATCCCTCGGCGCCGGCACCCGCGCCGCGACCGTCCTCGACGACCCCGAGGACCCCACCCAGCTGATCCTGGTGGTGCTCAACGACATCAACGAGGGCGTCTACCCCGGCCTGACGGTCCCGATCACCTTCAGCTTCGAGCGCGCGGGCGACATCGTCGTCTCGGTGCCGGTCGATGCGGGGCCGAAGACCGAGCGCCACGAGTCGGACAAGTCCGGCAACGCAGATGCCGAGCCCCTCGGCAGCGGCGGACACTAGTCCCAACGGTTCAACGAGAACGGCCCCGACGCTCAGCGTCGGGGCCGTTCTCGTCGTTGCGGCGCAGCGTATTTCGGCCCGAACGACACACCCTGCCGCGCCACGGCCATGCCGCTCCTGCCGCACTGTCGGACCCCACCCCTAGGCTGCGGTGGTGGCCAAACCCAAATCGAGCTTTCGCTGCTCGTCCTGTCAGCACTCGATGGCCAAATGGGTCGGCCGCTGCCCCGACTGCGGGTCGTGGGGCTCGATCGAGGAGGTGGCCGTTCTCGCCGCCGTCGCGAGCAGGCCGGGCGCCACCGCCGCCCGCGGGGTGTCCATGGTGCCGACCTCCCCGGCGACCCCGATCTCTCAGATCAACGGCACCTCAACCAGGGCCAAGCCCACGGGCGTGTCCGAGCTCGACCGGGTGCTCGGCGGCGGCCTGGTCCCCGGTTCGGTGGTGCTGCTCGCGGGCGAGCCGGGCGTCGGCAAGTCCACCCTGCTCCTCGAGGTCGTGCACCGGTGGGCGCAGCGCGACCCGCAGGACCGCGCCCTCTACGTCACCGGCGAGGAGTCGGCCGGGCAGGTCCGGCTCCGGGCCGACCGGACCAACTCCGTGCACGAGCGGGTCTTCCTGGCCGCCGAGTCCGACCTGGCCACCGTGTTCGGGCACGTCGAACAGGTCCGCCCGACGCTCCTGATCGTGGACTCGGTGCAGACGATGCTCGCCGCCGACGTCGAGGGCGTGGTCGGCGGCGTCACCCAGGTCCGCGCCATCACCAGCGCGCTCACCTCCCTGGCGAAGTCCAGCGGCATCCCGGTGCTGCTGATCGGCCACGTCACCAAGGACGGTGCGGTGGCCGGGCCGCGCGCACTGGAGCACCTGGTGGACGTGGTGCTGCACTTCGAGGGCGACAAGCACTCCACCCTGCGCATGGTGCGGGGCGTCAAGAACCGCTTCGGCGCGGCCGACGAGGTGGGCTGTTTCGAGCTACGCGAGGACGGTATCGAATGCGTCAGCGACCCGTCCGGGCTCTTCCTGCACCACCGCGACGACACCGTCCCCGGCACCGCCGTCACCGTCACCATGGACGGCAAGCGCCCGCTGCTCGGCGAGGTGCAGGCACTCGTCGCGACGTCACACAACCCCTCGCCCCGGCGCGCGGTCAGCGGCATGGACTCGGCGCGGGTGTCGATGGTGCTGGCCGTGCTCGAACGGCGCTGCGGGGTCAAGGTCTCCGACAAGGAGGTGTACGCGGCGACGGTCGGCGGAATGCGGCTGACCGAACCGTCCGCGGACCTGGCCCTTGCCGTCGCGGTGGCGTCCGCGTTCAAGGACGCGGCGCTGCCGCCGGGGGTGGTGGTGCTCGGCGAGGTCGGGCTGGCGGGCGAGGTGCGCCGGGTCACGGGCGTGGACCGGCGGCTCGCCGAGGCGAAGCGGCTCGGCTTCACCCACGCGGTTGTGCCCCGCGACTCCGGGACACCGCCGCCGGGGATGCGGGCCACCGAGGTCACCAATCTCGGTGAGGCCCTGCGGGTGCTGCCCCGGGGCTGAGCGGTCCTACAGCGAGGAGGACGTGCCGAACGGGGAGGTGGCGTCGCCGTCCACGAAGTCCTGCATCGGCGCGAAGTGCTCGGGCTTGATGGTCAGGAACAGCCCGCGGGAGGTGGCGACGATGTCGTCACCCGCGGTCGGTCCCTCGACGATCCGGGCCTCGGCGGTGGTGTAGACCTTGCGCCGGACCATGCCGTCGATCCGGGCGCGGAACTCGAGCACCGATCCGAGCGGGATCGGCTTCGCGAAATCGATCTCCAGGTGACCGGTGACCACGGGGCCGCCGAGCACCATGCAGGCCATGCCCTGGACCTCGTCGAAGGCGACGGACAGGATGCCGCCGTGGATCACCCCTGGTCCGCCCTGGTATCGGTTCGCCACGGTCAGCCGGCCGGACACCTCGAGGCCCTCACCCGCGGTGAAGGTCATCGCCATCCCGGCGGGCTGGTCGTCGCCGCAGCCGAAGCACTTGGACCAGTGCTGCGGGAGGGCCCCGCCCGGTGCAGGGAAGAAGTCGGGGCGGATCGGCAACACGAGATCATCGGGCAAGGTCCAGGTACTACTCACAGCTAACAAAGTATCGGTCCGCCGATCGCGGTCCCGATGCGCCCCTGGCCGGTCCCGCACCGGCGCGTCCGGCCCCGGGGAGGCCGCAGCCTCTCCCCCGCTGGGTAACCTGGACGCGAAGCGACGGCGGATCGACCGACTCCGCCCGGCGATGAGGCGCCGCGCACCGCGAGCGAGGGGGGACGGCAATGGACGACGCCACGCCGTCTGCCACCGTCCGCGAGACGATCGCTCGGCTGGCGCCCGGGACCGAGCTCCGCGACGGCCTGGAACGGATCATGCGCGGCCGTACCGGCGCCCTGATCGTGCTCGGTTACGACGCCGAGATCGAGGAACTCTGCGACGGCGGCTTCGAGCTGGACGTGGAGTTCGCGCCGACCCGGCTGCGGGAACTCTCCAAGATGGACGGGGCCGTGGTGTTGTCCACCGACGGCACCCGCATTGTGCGGGCCAACGTGCAGTTGGTACCCGACTACAAGATCCCGACCGTGGAATCCGGCACCCGGCACCGCGCGGCGGAGCGGACCGCGATCCAGACCGGCTACCCGGTGGTCTCGGTGAGCCAGTCGATGAGCATCGTCAGCGTGTACGTCGGCGGCATCCGGCACGTGCTCGAGGGCTCGCCGACCATCCTGTCGAGGGCGAACCAGGCCGTCGCGACGCTCGAGCGGTACAAATCCAGGCTCAACCAGGTCACCAACCAGCTCTCCGTCGTGGAGATCGAGGATTTCGTGACCCTGCGCGACGCCCTCACCGTCGTGCAGCGCCTCGAGATGGTGCGCCGGGTGTCGGTGGAGATCGAGCGCGACGTGCTGGAGCTCGGCACCGACGGCAGGCAGCTCGCCCTGCAGCTGGAGGAGCTGGTTGGCGACAACGACATCGCCCGCCAGCTGGTCGCCCGCGACTATCTGGCCGGCCAGGGCCAGGCCCCGACCGAGGCCGTCGAGCGAACCCTCCAGGCGCTCGACAAGCTCACCGACGCGGACCTGCTCGACCTGACCACGCTGGCCCGCGCCTACGGGTACCCGGCGACGATCGAGGCGCTCGAGGCGCCTATGAGCCCGCGCGGCTACCGGGTGCTGACCCGGGTGCCGCGCCTGCAGTTCCACCAGATCCACCGGCTGGTCGGATCGTTCGGGACCCTGCAGGGCCTGCTCGCCGCGACCGCGGCCGACCTGCAGTCGGTTGAGGGCATCGGCGGGCTGTGGGCCCGGCACATCAGGGAGGGTCTGTCCCGCCTCGCCGAGACGTCGATCTCCGGCCCGTTCGACTGACCGCGAACCGTGCGGGATCCGTACCCCGACCGGGGACAGATCACGCACGGGCCGCGGAGCGGCGTCAGCTGATGTTGAACGGCTCCGGGGTGCTGCGCAGCGCGCCGAGCTGACCGACGACCGTGTAGGCGCCTGCACCGACCGGGTTGCGCTGGGCGGTGCAGCCGGGCTCGGACGTGGCGCCCGACCACTTGACCGTGAACGCGGCCTGCTCGCCGGGCTTGAGGGAGCGGATGTCCGGCGCCGTGTTGGGGAAGCAGTCCGTGTTCGACCAGATCCTCTGCTGCCCGTCCAGGCTGTAGACCAGCACCTGCTGCATGCCCGCACCGAGATCGCGCTCGCAGGTCGCGGAGCCGATGTTGGTGACCACGATGCCGAACTGCGGCTCCTGGCCCGCCGGATAGTTCGGCTGGTTCGAGCTGGCCTTGATGGCGAGCGACTGGTCGGGGCACTGGCCCGCGGGGACCGTGGCCGACGAGGACGCCGCCGCCTCACCCGAGACGGACCCGGACACCGCGGTGTCCCCGCCCGAACCGCCGGACCCCGAACCGGAGGCGGACGCCTCACCGGATCCGGAACCGGACCCGCCCGCGTCGCCCGCGGAACTGGGCGCCGCCTGGCCGGAGGAGGTGCTGCTCTGCGAGCTGCTGGCGGCCGCGGCCTCGGCCTCTGGGTCGTCGCCGCCGCCACCGAGCGACGTCACGATCCAGACAAAGAGGATGAGCGCGACCACACCCGCCCCGATTGCGAGTGCGCGTCGTCGCCAGTAGATCTCGGGGGGCAGCGGCCCGTTTGGTTCCAACACAGAACCCACGTTAGGTCCCCGGGCCCGGGCGGACCTCCACCAGCCCCGGCGTGTCGCTCAGTCGACAACCTCTCCGACGTCGCCGACGGAGGCCTGCAGCTGCACGCGGCCGTCGGAGAGCTTGTATGTGACGCCGACGATGGCGCAGGATCCCCGCTCCACCCGGTCCGCGATGATCCGGGACCGCTGCATCAACAGGCTGCCGGTCTCGACGACGTGCCGGGCCTCGAGCTCGTCGATCTCCTTCAGGCCCTCGTTGCGGCCCATCAGGATCGACGGCGCGACCCGCTCGACGACATCGCGGATGAATCCGTTCGGGATCGCCCCCTTGTCGAGCGCGTCGAGGGTCGCCTTGACCGCGCCGCAGCTGTCGTGGCCGAGGACCACGATCAGCGGCACGTTGAGGATCTCCACCGCGTACTCGATGGACCCGAGCACGGAGCTGTCGATGACGTGGCCGGCCGTGCGCACCACGAACATGTCGCCGAGGCCTTGGTCGAAGATGATCTCCGCGGCGACGCGCGAGTCACCACAGCCGAACAGCACCGCGGTGGGGTGCTGTCCGTCGACGAGTTTCGCCCGGTCGGCGATGCCCTGGCTGGGGTGCAGCGAGGCGTCGTTCACGAAGCGGTCGTTACCCTGCTTCAGTGCCTTCCAGGCCGAGATGGGGTTCGAGTTGGGCATGTCAGTCATTGTGCACCCGGCGCTTTCTGCGTTTCGTTCGCCACCTGGCAAAACCGTGAAATGGGAGGTGTGAAGTTCAAGTGAACACCTCCGCACTGATCGCATGGTACGAGCGTCAGGCCCGTGACCTGCCCTGGAGACGCGAGGGCGTCACCGCGTGGCAGATCCTGATGAGCGAGATCATGCTGCAGCAGACGCCGGTGGTCCGCGTCGCGCCGATCTGGGAGCAATGGGTGCAGCGCTGGCCGGTGCCCTCGTTGATGGCCGCGTCGAGCCAGGGCGAGGTGCTGCGCGCCTGGGGCAAGCTCGGCTACCCGCGCCGGGCCCTGCGGCTGCACGAATGCGCGCGGGTGCTGGCCGCCGAACACGGCGACGCCGTCCCCGCCGACGTGGACGTCCTGCTCGGTCTGCCGGGAATCGGCGCGTACACCGCCCGCGCGGTGGCCTGCTTCGCCTACGGGCAGCGGGTCCCGGTGGTGGACACCAACGTCCGGCGCGTGGTGGCCCGCGCCGTGCACGGCGCCGCCGAGCCCGGCAATCCGTCCACCACCCGCGACCTCGCCGACGTCGACGCGCTGCTCCCGCGGACCAGGGCGAGGGCCGCGGTGTTCTCGGCCGCGCTGATGGAGTTGGGCGCGACCGTGTGCACCGCGCGCAACGCCGACTGCGACCGCTGCCCGCTGACCGACTGCGCGTGGGTCAGCGCGGGTCGCCCGGCCCACACCGGGCCCGCGCGCAAGGTGCAGAAGTTCGCGGGCACCGATCGTCAGGTCCGCGGCCGCTTGCTGGACGTGCTGCGGCAGACCCATGCGCCGGTCGAACGGGCGCGGCTCGACCAGGCGTGGCTGACGGACCCCGCGCAGCGGGACCGGGCGCTGGACTCGCTTCTCATGGACGGACTGGTCGAACAGACCGAGGACGGGTTGTTCGCGCTCGCAGGGGAAGCCTGACGGCAGTCGCGGGGCCCGGTCTAGTCGTCGTCGACGCCGAGTTCGACAGCGCGGGTCAGCGCGGCGTCGAGCGCGTCCGCGTCCAGCACCAGGGTGTGCAGGGTCCTCGCCGCGACGAGCAGTGCATCGAGATCGTTCCCGTAGACGCTCACCATGCCTGCCTCCGGATCGAAACCGACCGCGCCCAGGGTGGCGGGGGCCCGGTCGGTGAGCACCGCGCGAAGGGCACCGGCGAACTCGTACCCGGAGCCTTCGATGCCGTGCCCCTCCAACGCGGACCGGTGCTGGTGATACTCCGGGCCGCCGGGCGAGTAGATGATGCTGGAACTGTTGTCGCCGGACACGAGGAGAATCGGACCGAGGGCGTCGAAATCGCTTGGCGTTGCCATGCCGAGACCGTACCCAAGCGGTGCGACAGTGCGCGGTGGCCTCTGGTCGCGGACGCCAGGGGCCTCGATCACCGACCGGACGTGCGAGCGGGCAACTCCTCGAGGAACGCCTCCACCGCCGCGCGGTACTCGACCGGCCGGTCGTCGTGCACCAGGTGACCGGCACCCGCGACCAACTCGTAGCGCGTCGCCGATTCCCTTGCGGTGTCGGCCATTGCGCGCATCTGACCGGCCGGGGTGATGGTGAACTCGCCCTCCAGCAGCAGGGCGGGTGCCCGGACCGCGGACCACTGCGCCCAGAAGTCGCGGGTCCCCCACTCCTCGGAGATGTCCCGCCACACCGGCACCTCGCCGTGCAGATGGAAACCGTCGGACCGTTCCTCGAATGAATCCATGAAGTACTGCGCCGCTACGGGTCCGAAGAAGTCGATCATGTGCTCCCGGTCGCGGAACGGCTGCGGCCAGGACCCGATCATCTCGGCCCAGTCGCGCGCGGTGCGCCCCTGGAAGTCGGGCGCCATGTCCTCGACGACGAGCGCGCTGACACGGTCGGGGTGCGCGGCGGCGAAGCACCAGGCGTGCAACCCGCCCATCGAATGTCCGATGACCACCATCGGCTCGGTGATCGGCGTCAGTGCGGCCGTGAGGTCCTCGACGAACGCCTCGGTGGTCAGTTCGGCGGGGGCGGGCCTGCCGTGCCCTGCCGCGTCGAAGGTGTAGACGTGCCCGTACTCACGCAGCCACGGCACGTGCCTGCGCCAGGTCCTGGCGCTGCCCATCAGTCCGTGGAGCAACAGAATCGGCCGACCGGTCCCACCCTCGTCATGCAGCACGGCACCGAGGTTAACCCGGTGCCGTGCTGCCTCGCGGTGGGTGTGCCCGGTCAGGCCTGGCTCGCCTCCGGCACGGCCGAGTAGCGGCGTCCGCGGATCAGCGGCCAGACGGTGATCGCCAGCCCGAGCAGCGCCACACCGGTGACCAGGATCAGGCCGGGGCGGAACTGCTCGAAGCTCGCGGTGCCCGCCCCGGTGTGCGAACCGGCGGTGACGAGCGCGGTGGTCAGCGCCAGCACCAGCGCCGCGCCGACCTGCATCGAGGTCTGGACCAGACCCGAGGCCAGGCCCTGCTCGGAGTCGTCGACGCCCGAGGTGGCCTGGGCCATGATCGAGGTGAAGCCGAACGTGAATCCGAAGCCGAGCAGGATCACGCTGGGCAGGATGGCGACCGCGTAGTTCGGCTGGTCGCTGCCGACGAACAGGAACCACAGGTAGCCCGCGCTCAGCGAGCCGAGCGCGGCGATGATCATCCGCGGCGTGCCGAACCGGTCGACGAGACGTCCCACGAACGGCGAGCCGAACGCGACGATCAGTCCGGCAGGGAGCAGCGCCATCGCCATCTTCAGCGGCGACCAGCCGAGCCCGGACTGCAGGAAGATCGTCACCATGAACTGGAAGCTCAGGTAGGAACCGAACAACGCGATGATGCTCAGGTTGGCCCGCACGATCGCGCCCACCTTGAGGATGCTCAACCGGACGAGCGGATGCGCAATTCGCCTCTCCACCAAGACGAACGAGGCCAGCAGGACCGCCGCGAGCGCGAAGAGTCCGAGCGTGAGCGGATCAGCCCAGCCCCGTGCGGGTGCGGAGACAACGGTGTAGACGGCGAGCATCATGCCTGCGACCAGGGTGACCGCGCCCACCAGATCGTGCCCGCCGGTGTCGGCAGGCCGGTCCCGCGGGATGAGGACGACAGCGGCGACGAGGGTTGCGACGGCGAACGGCACCGGCATCAGGAACGTCCACCGCCAGCCGGCGCTGGTGAGCAGCCCGCCGAGGATCAGCCCCGACGAGTAGCCGCTGGCACCGAACACGGAGAAGATCGACAGCGCCCGGTTGCGGGCAGGCCCCTCCTTGAATGTGGTGGTCAGGATCGACATCGCGGTCGGCGCGGTGAAGGCCGCGGCGAGACCCTTCACGAAGCGGGTCACGATGAGCAGGGTGCCGTTGTCGACGAGCCCGCCGACCAGCGAGGCGACGGCGAAGACCGCCAGCGCCACCAGGAAGACGTTGCGCCTGCCGAGCAGGTCGGCGGTGCGCCCACCGAGCAGCAGCAGGCCGCCGAAGCCGAGCACATAGCCGTTGATGATCCATTGCAGCGAGGTGGTGTCGAGGCCGAGTTCGGTGCCGATCGAGGGCAGCGCGACGCCCACCATCGAGACGTCGAGCCCATCGAGGAACATCACGACGCACAGCACCGCGAGGATCCCCCAGAGGCGGGCCGTCCATGCCTGCCCTGCGGCAGGAGCGGTCGAACCCGGCGAGGCGGTGAGGTTCGGAGTGGTTTCGGTGATAGTCACGTCGAGGACTGTATGTGCATGTGCAATCAATGCGCAAGCACTAATTTCGTTAACATTTAATTCGCTTGCATCAATCGGCGGAGGGGAACTAGGATGCGGCCATGACGTCAGAAGCGGAGCTCCGCGACACCTGGCGAGCGCTGCTCGACCGGTACAACGGGATCGCGTGCGACCTCGATCGCCAGATGCAGAACGCGCACGGCCTGAGCATGAGCGACTTCGAGACCCTCGACCGCCTGATGAGCGTCACCTGCAAGCACCCGCGGATGCAGGAGCTCGCCGCGGACATGTACCTGAGCCCGAGCGCCCTCTCCCGGAGCGTCGCGCGGCTGGAGAAGGCAGGACTGGTCGCACGGTCGCTGTGCGAATCGGATCGTCGCGGGGTTTTCGTCGACGTCACCGACGCCGGCCGCGCGGTCCACGCCGACGCGGGCAAGATCCAATTGGCCGTCCTGACCGAGCATCTCGCCGAACCCGACACCACCGGCACCTGACCGCGAGCGGAGTACGCTCGCCCGCATGGCAGTCGTGAAGATCAATGCAATCGAGGTTCCCGAGGGCGCAGGCCCCGAGCTGGAGAAGCGCTTCGCGAACCGCGCGCACGCGGTCGAGAACTCCCCCGGCTTCCTCGGCTTCCAGTTGCTGCGCCCCGTCAAGGGCGACGAGCGCTATTTCGTCGTGACGCAGTGGGAATCCGAGGAGGCCTTCAAGGCGTGGGCCGACGGCCCGGCCCGGGCCGCCCACTCCGGTGAGCGCGCCAAGCCGGTGGCAACCGGGGCGTCGCTCCTCGAGTTCGAGGTCGTGCTCGACGTGGCCGCCGCGACGAAGGACGCCTGAGCCCCGAACCGGGGCAAAACGCCCCTGGTCGAGCGGGTACGTTCGCACGTATGACCCGGGCGCTCGAAGCCGCGAGGCGGCACACGCTGCAGATCCTCCTGCGGATGCCCGCGGGCGTCCTCCGCCGCGTGGCGGGGCGGCCGGTGGAGATCGAAGGCAACGTCCTCGACCCCGAGATGCAGCTCATCCTCGCGTTGCAGAAGGTCGAGGGCAGGCCGTTCGAGGAGCGTCCGATCCCTGAAGGTCGGCGCGTGCTGCTGTCCAGTTCCAGGGTCGTCGGCGGCAACCTGCCGATCGGCGCGGTCACCGACCGCGACATCGACGGCCCGGCAGGCCCGCTCCGACTGCGGATCTACACCCCTCGCGGCCTGACCACCACCTCGCCCGCGCTGTTCTTCATCCATGGTGGCGGCTGGGTCTACTGCGACCTCGACAGCCACGACGCGGTGTGCCGTTTCCTCGCCGAGCGGGCCGGGGTGCGGGTCGTCGCCGTCGACTATCGACTGGCTCCCGAGTCGCCCTTCCCCGCCGCGGTGCACGACGTCGAGGCGGCGTACTCGTTCGTGACCGCCAACGCGGCCGGCCTCGGCATCGACCCGGACCGGATCGCGGTCGGTGGTGACAGCGCGGGCGGAAACCTCGCCGCCGTACTGGCCCAGCGCGCCGCGCACGGGGAACTCGGGGTGCCGCCTGCGTTCCAGTTGCTGATCTATCCCGCAGTGGATTTCGCCGTCAAACGGCCCAGCCGGGCGACCTTCTCGACGAATTTCTTCCTGACCAAACGGTTCATGGACGTGGCCGACGAGAGCTACGTCCCGGTTGGGGCGGACCGGACCGATCCGCTGCTGTCACCGATCTACGGCGACCTCACCGGCCTGCCGCCCGCCTACCTCGTGACCGCGGGGTTCGATCCGCTGCGCGACGAGGGCGAGGCCTACGCCGAGAAGCTCCGCGACGCGGGGGTCGAGGTGCAATACGTCCTCGAGCCCGGGCTGATCCACTCCTTCGCGAACATGGTGGACGTCGGCCGCTCGGGCCCTGAGGCGATGGGCCGGGCCGCGGCCGCATTGCGGCGGGCGCTGTCCACCCCGCCGTCAGTTCCCCGCGAGCACCGAGAGCATCCCGTCGACTGACGCCGACCAGCTGAACTGCTCAGCCCGCAGCCGGGCGGATTCCCGGCGCGCGACCGCCGGGATGGCCAGCACCCCGGTGACCGCGTCCGCCAGCGCGACGCCCCGCCCGTGCGCAAGCGCCCCGCACTCCGGGGTGATGATCTCGGACAGGGCGGACGATCGCGCCGCGACCACCGGCGTCCCCGCGGCCAGCGACTCCAGGGCCGACAGGCAGAACGTCTCGTGCGGGCCGGGCGCCAGGGTGATGTCGGCGGAGGCGAACAGCGTCGCCAGCCGCGCTGCGTCGCCGATGAACCCGGTGAAGTGCACAGGCAGCTTCCGCGCCCTGTGCCGCAAGGCTTCTCGCTTCGGCCCGTCGCCCGCGATCACCAGCCGGATGTCCTGCCCCTGCCCGACGAGGGACCGGACCGCGTCGATGCTGCGATCGACCTGCTTCTCCACCGACAGCCGTCCGCAGTGCAGCAGCAGCCGTTGCGATGGCCGGGCGTAGTGCTCGCGCACGCCCTCGTCCCGCCGATCAGGATGGAACAGCGCCAGGTCGACGCCAAGCGGAACGCGGAACAGGTTTCCCGCGCCGATCCGGACGAACTCCTCGGACGCGAACGCGGTGGTGCAGACCACCGCATCGAAGTTGCGCACCATCCGCGCGTTGGCGACGTCCGCCCACGAACGCGCCGTGCGCGGCGGCAGCACCTGCCCGAGCAGCCGGTCGAGTCGCTCATGGGACACCACCACGCTCCGCACGTCCCGCCGCCGCGCCCACTGCCCGAAGCCGCGCAGCGTCAGCCGGTCCGACACCTCGAGGGCGGCGGGGCGCAGACCCCGCACCACGTCCGCCACCCGGCGCGGGTTGACGGCGCGATAGCCACCGGTGGCCGGGATCGGCACCGCCGCAAGGGTGATCCGGAGGACCCCGCTCGGCATCACCTCCTCGGCATCGCGCCTGCCAGGAACCACCAGGATCACCTCGTGCCCGCGTCCGCAGTAGCCGGCGCCCCAGTTGTGCAGCGCGGTGCGCAGCCCGCCCGATCGGGGACCGTAGAAGTTGGCCAGCTGGACTATTCGCACCGACCCATCGATCCCTGTCGGCATGGCGATCCCGCCAACAGTCGCGGACCGCCCGATGAAGTACGCGCGAACGTCTCGCCGGTCGACTGGACGCGGTGCGATTGACACCACCGGCGGGTGAATGCGAGAGTGCGCTGGTAATAGCGATGGTTGACGGGAATCCGGTGAGAGTCCGGAGCGGTCGCGCCACTGTGATCGAGGCACACCCTCGACAGCCAGATACCGGGGCCATCGCATGGGCTTTTTAAGGGACGCGGAATCCCAGGAGGAACCATGGCACTCGTACACAATCCCAGCACGGCGACCGATTCTGTCGGCATCGCGATGATCATCGCGGGCGTGGTCCTGCTCGCGATGCTGACCCTCTACCTGGTCGGCTTCGACCAGGGTGCGGTCTCGCGCACCGGCATGTACATGCACGAACTGATGCATGACGGTCGGCACCTGCTGGGCCTGCCGTGCCACTGACCGGAACCTTCAAGAACCTCCTCATCCGCGGCCTGCTGGCCGGCCTCGTCGCCGGACTGCTCGCCGGTGCCGTCGCGTTCGTGATCGGCGAACCGCACATCGACGCGGCCATCGCGATCGAGGAGGCCGCGGCGGCGCCCGTCGAGCCGCACGGGCACGGCGCGGCAGCGACCGAGGCTGTGACCGACGAGCCCGCGGGGCACTCGCACGGCGACTCCGAGGAACCACTGGTCAGCAGGGACGGGCAGCGGTTCGGCCTGTTCCTCGCGACCAGCCTCGCCGGTCTCGCGCTCGGCGCCCTGTTCGCCGCGGTCGCGTACTACGCGCGGCGGGTCAGCGGCCTGTCCGGACCGATCCTCGCCCTGACCCTTGCCGGTCTCGGCTGGCTTGCGGTCGAGGCGGTGCCGTTCTTCAAGTATCCGGCGAACCCGCCCGCGGTCGGGGACCCGGAGACCATCAACAACCGGACGTGGCTGTGGCTCGCCGCGGTGGCGCTCGGCCTCGCCGCGGTGTCGATCGCCGCCTACGTGGCAAAGGTGGTGGCGGCCAACCAGTTCCTGACCGTCCGGATCGCCGCCCCGCTGCTCGCCTTCCTGGCGGTCGCCGGAATCGGCTACCTGGTGCTCCCGGACATCAACGAGGTCGGCCCCGACTTCCCCGCCAGCCTGCTGTGGGACTTCCGGGTGTCCTCGCTGACGATCCAGGCCACGTTGTGGCTGGCGCTCGGCCTCGGGTTCGCGTTCCTCACAGAGCGCGCCGCGAAGGCGAGCTCCCGGTCGGAGGCGCTGACCGCCCGCTGACGGTCACCACGCGAGCGAAGCGGTGGAGCCCGGTGCATTGCACCGGGCTCCACCGCTTCTTCCGTTGTCCCACACGGTCAACCGATACCGTGGGGTGAGCCCGGATTCACGCCACAGGGTGATGCCCGCTGCCGCTGCAGGGCGGCACGCTCGGAAACCATGACCACCACCGAGATCCGCACCCGCCCGCCACACCAGGTCGAGCTCTCCTTCACCCTGCTCTCCGTCGCACTGCTCGCGGGCATCGTCGAGGCGATCCTCCAGGCCGCTCGCGCGCTGGAAGAGGGCGGCGCGAGTCCGTCCGCGATTGCCGTCCAGGGCGCGATCCGGCTGGCGATCTACGGCGCGGTGTACGCGCTCGCCGTCGCGATGCGGCGCGGCTCGAACCCCGCCCGGCTGACCCTGCTGGTCGGCCTCGGGACGGTGGGAATCGGGTCGCTGGTCATCGAGCCTGCGGCCTGGCTGTTGTCAGCGAACGGATTCGACGTCGCGGACCTCACGGTCGCATCGACCCTCATCGGCCTGGCACGCACCGTCCACCTGATAGCCGTGGTCGTCGGGCTCGGCCTGCTGCTGGGCGCGGGCGCCCGAAGGTACTTCGCGCGCCGCTAGACGGCGCAGGAGTCATCGGCGCAGCTGCCTACGTCATCGCCGAGCACGGCGATCGCCCCGGACTGCGCGTAGGCCTGCTCGAGCAGTTGGATGAACACCTCGACGGGCTGCGCGCCGGAGATGCCGATCGCCCGGTTGGCGGCGAAGAACGGCACCCCGGTGACACCGAGCAGGCGCGCCTCCTCGATGTCCCCGCGCACCTGCTCCGCCGCGGCGTCGGTCTCGAGCGCTGCGCGGATCGCGGTCGCGTCGAGCCCGCTCTCGGCGGCGATCGCGACGAGTTCATCGCGGTCGTCCACCACCCGGCCGTCGGTGAAGTGGGCGCGGAACAGCGCCTCCATCACGTCCTCGCCCCGGTCCCCCGCGAGGTGGACCAGCCGGTGGGCGTCGAAGGTGTTCGCGGCGATCACGGTGTCGAAGTCCATCGTGAGGCCGTCGGCCGCGGCAGTGGACGCGACGTGGGCGAACATCTGCCTGATCTGATCGGCGGGCAGGCCCTTGTGCCTGGCCAGCGCCTCGAGCTCGCTGGCCCCGGCACCGACCGGCGTCTCGGGGGCGAGCTGGTAGGAACGCCACACCACTCGGACTCGGTCACGGTGTTCGAACTTTTCCAGCGCGGCCGCGAAGCGGCGCTTACCGATGTAGCACCAGGGGCAGGCGATGTCCGACCAGACCTCCATCACCACGGCGGGCTCGGTGGCGGATTCGGGCCGGCTGTTCGTTTCGAGGCTCACAGATGGTTGAAACATCCACCATCGCGATTCTGTTCCGGTCCCCTAGGTGACCAGCGCCGCATCGAGGGTGATCGGGACCCCGGTCAGGGCCTTACTCACCGGGCAGGTCTGCTTGGCGGCCTGCGCCGCCGCGGCGAATCCGTCGGCGTCGAGTCCGTCGACCTCGCCTCGGACGGTGAGCGCGATCCCGGTCAGCTTGAATCCGGGGTCGTCGGGACCAAGCGTCACGTCCGCGGTGACCTCAAGGCTCTGCGGGGTGCCGCCCGCCTCGGCGATCAACGCGGAGAGCTGCATGGCGTAGCAGGACGTGTGCGCCGCGGCGATCAACTCCTCCGGGCTCGTGGTCCCGTCGGCGTCGTCGGCGGCACGCTTGGGGAACGAGACCTCGAAGGTGCCCGCACCGGAACTGCTGAGTTCGACCTGACCGGACCCGTCCTGCAGGGTGCCGTTCCAGGCCGTGCGGGCGGTGCGTGTCGGCATGAGTGTTCCTTCCGTCGGGCGAGCGTGCGGTCAGGACCAGTGTTACCCCCGTTCGCGCCCCGAACCACCCGAATCCGGCACCCGATCCCCGGCGCTACACGCCGCTCGACTGCTCCGCGGCGGTGTCCACCTCGTGGTAGTGCGCCAACAGGGTTCGTTCCTCCTCGCGCTTCGGGAACGCGAAGAAGACCAGGACGGCGCCGACCAGCACGATGAGGATCGCGGCGGCGTACGCCTTGGTGTCGCCGTCGAGGAAGGCCGAACGGGCCGCGGTCATGATCGGCTCCGCGTACTGCGGATACCGCTCCGCGATGTTCGCGGCGCCCGCGAAGGACTTCTCCAGCGTGGACTCCACCTCCGAGCTCACCTGGCTCGCCTCCGGGGTCGCGTTGATCGCCGCGGTGAACGAAGCCGTGTAGCCCGCCGTCAGCAGCGCGCCGAGCACGGACTGGACGATGGCGCCGCCGAGGTCGCGCTGCAGATCCGCCGTGCCCGAGGCCATCCCGGCCCGGGACACCGGCACCGAGCCGGTCAGCGACCGGGAGGCAGGCGTACCCGCGAGCCCCACCCCGATGCCGAGGAAGATGTAGCCGAGCGCGATCTTCCAGTACTGCGCGTCCTCCTTCCACAGCAGCAACGCCACCACCAGGCCCGCCAGGATTGCCGTGTACCCGAGCAGCAGGGTGAACCGGGCACCGTGGGATTCGACCAGCTTCGCCGACTGCGGCGCGACCAGCACCATCACTGCGGCTGCGGGCAGCCCCGCCGATCCCGCGGCGAGCGTGGAGTACCCCAACACGTTCTGCATGAACTGCTGGCCGATGTACATCGTGCCCATCAGGGTTCCGAACACGACGATGCCCGCCACCGCGGCCACCCAGAAGATCCGTCGACTCGCGATCTGCAGGTCGAACAGGGGCGCGGGCGCGCGCAGCTGCCGGAACACGAAGACCACGCCTGCCGCCAACGCGATGATCAGCAGCCCCACCGCGGTCGCGCCCATCCCGTCGACCGGCGCGAAGTTGATGCCGAGGACAAGCGCGGCAACGAGGACGACGGACACCATGCCGCCGAGGTGATCGACGGGATCGGTCGACTCGTTGACGTGGCTTGGCACGAAGGTGATCGCCAGGGCGAGCGCGATCAACGCCAGGGGCAGCGTGATGAAGAAGACCGATCCCCACTCGAACCACTGCAGCAACGCCCCCGATGCGAGCGGCCCCAACGCCGAGATGCCGCCACCGATCGCCGACCACAGCGCGATCGCCTTGGTCCTCGCTGCGCCGGACCACAGCGCCGTGATCAGTGCCAGCGTGGTCGGAAAGGCCAGGCCCGCGCTGATGCCGCCGAACAGCCGGGCCAGGAACAGCACCTCGACGTTCGGCGCGAAGGCGGCGACCAGGCTGGCCGGTATCGACAACACCATGCCCAGCACCAGCATCGTCTTGCGGCCGTACCGGTCGCCGAGGGCGCCGAGGTACAGCACCGACGCCGCCAGACCGACCGAGTAGCCGACCGCGATCAGGTTCAGCTGGGTCTGGCTGGCGTCGAACGCCTTTCCGATGTCCGGGAGCGCGACGTTCGCGACCGCGAGGTTCAGGTTCGCCACGGCGGCGACGATGATGAGCGAGAGCAGGACGAGGCGGGCCCGCGAGGGCCGGTCTCCGGAGGTAGTGATCGCCACCCGCCAAGTTCACACCAAACCCGGGCCCGCCGCCGCATCGGCGCGCCCACGTGGCCCTTCGGGACTCCGCGGAAAAGCCGGGATCGGCGCGGAGCCGCGGTGTAGCCTCAGAATGCGGTGAACGTGATGGGGATCACTCCCCCGCGCCGCGGGCACACGCCGAGCTTCAGCTGGATCACGGGACGTCCCGTCACCAGGAGGAACCATGGCCCTAGTCCATTCACCAAGCGGGACAGCGGAGTCGCTGCGCGCGATCACCCTCGTCGTCGGCGTGATCCTGCTCGCGCTGCTCACCCTCTACCTGGTCGGATTCGACCAGGGGGCGATCTCACGCACCGGCATGTACATGCACGAACTGATGCACGACGGCCGTCACCTGCTCGGCTTGCCCTGCCACTAGCCGAAGCAGCGAGCACGATCGGCCAGAGGCTCACGAACGACGGAGACCTCGATGAGTTCACCGGACAGTTTCGACGCACTGCAGACTCGGGTCGCGGATATCGCACCGGTCTATCGCGATCCGCTCGACTCGCCCTACGAGATCTCCAATGAGATGTTCGCGGCGTTGCGGCACGTCCTCCACGATGTCGGCGGCCAACCCGACCTCCCGATCGACTACAAGGAGAAGGTCGAAGAACCCTGGGAGATGAGCACGTACGTCACCTGCGAATGCCTGGGCTGGCGCGGCGTGTGGAACTCCGAGGAGCGGCGCCGGGCGGAGAACGACCTCGGCGCGACGCTCTACTTCGGACTCCCCTACTACGCCCGTTGGGCCACCGTCGCCGCGAAGACCCTCATCAACAAGGGCCTGATCACCCCCGACGAACTGTCGGCCAAGCTGGACGAGGTGCGGGCACGTACGAAGGCGGCGTCATGACGAAGTTCCAGATCGGAGACCGCGTCACCGTAAGGGACGCGACATCGATGTTCCACACCAGGACCCAGGCGTACACCCGCGGCCGGACCGGGGTGGTGGTCGAGCACCGCCCGGAGTGGGTGATCCCCGAGGACGAGGCATGGGGACGCGAGGACGGCCGCAAGGAACCCTTCTACGTCGTGCGGTTCCGGCAGCGCGACCTGTGGCCGAAGTACACCGGATTTGACGCCGACACCCTCGAGACCGAGTGCTCGGAGCGGTGGCTGGAACCCGCCGAGGAGGAGCCGAAGTGAGCCAGACGCACGATCACCACGCACCGATCCAGGAGTCAGGAGAGATCAGCGAGTTCGAGATCCTGGAGACGGCCGTCCGGGAACTGGCGATCGAGAAGGGCCTGTTCTCTGCCGAGGACCACCGGCGCTTCTCGGAGTGGGCCGAGTCCGTCGGTCCCGCAGGCGGATCGCGGCTGGTGGCCAAGGCCTGGACGGACCCCGAGTTCAAGGCACGACTGCTCGCCGACGGCACCGAGACCTGCAAGGAGGTCGGCATCGACTGGCGGGACCCGACCGGGTCAGGGACCCCGAGCGACTACACGTACTTCTACGTCCTGGAAAACACCCCGACGGTGCACAACGTGATCGTCTGCACCCTGTGTTCCTGCTACCCGCGGCCGGTGCTCGGCATGTCGCCGGACTGGTACCGCACGCCGAATTACCGGAGGCGCCTGGTCCGCTGGCCGCGAGAGGTGCTCGCGGAGTTCGGGTTACACATGCCGCCCGAGGTCGAGGTGCGGGTGCACGACTCGAACCAGAAGTCGCGGTTCATGGTGATGCCGATGCGTCCAGAGGGCACCGAGGGGTGGACCGAGGAACAGCTCGCCGCCATCGTCACCCGCGACACCATGATCGGGGTCGCGCTGCCCCAGGTCGACTGGACCGCCTCCGAGCCCCCGTCCAAGGTCGGTGCGTGATGAGCGACGGATACCGAGTGCTGTTCGACACGCTCGAGCCCGGGTCCCGGCGCGAGTCGAGCCTGCCCGATCTGGACGGGAAGCCGGCGCCGTGGGAGTCGAGCATGCAGGCCACCTGCGAATGCCTGTCCTGGCGGGGGGCGCTGGACAACCTGGAGCGACGCGAGGCCGAGGACGAGCTCGGCGAGACCATCTACCTCGATTTCCCGGTCCGGGCGCGCTCGGCGGTGGTGACCGCGCACGCCCTGCTGGACCTGGGCATCATCGACCAGGAGGAACTGCGGTCGAAGATGGAGGCGGTGCGGGAGCGGTTCGAGCGCGAGTGATGCCACCGGCGAGCATCGCCGCCGGTCAGCCGACCTGATAGGTCCCCATGCCCTTGGCCACCAGCGTGCCCCCGGCGGTGGTCACGATGTCCACGGAGCAACTGCTCAGCCGGCGGCCCTGCCGCACGCGCGTTCCGATGATGTCGACGTCCTCGGCGAACGCCGGCTCGAGGAACTGGATCGACATGGCGACGGTGACGCCCCGCAGCTTCTCGGGGACCCGCGGCCCGGCCCACGCCGCGGCCATGATCCCGATGTCGATACACCCGGCGAGCGCGCCGCCGTGGACCATCTCGCCGACGGTGACCAGGTTTTCGCGGAACGGCATGCGCAGGCGTGCGTGATCGTCGCCGATGTCGATGAGCTCGATACCGAGGTGTTGCACGAAGGGCGAATGCGGCAGGAACAGCCTCATCGCCTCGGAGCCCGTGGTGGGTGCCTGAATTGTTGCTTCGGACATGACCCTCACCCCTCAATCAGAGTTTGACTACGTTTTCGGAACTGTACTACGGTTTCTGCCATGAGCCTAGACCCGCCAGCCGACCGCAGGCGCCGCCGCACGCACACGGCTGTCCTCGATGCCGCGGATCTGCTGTTCACCCGGGACGGCTACCGCGCGACGAGCGTCGATGCCCTGGCGAACGAGGCAGACGTCGCGCTCAGCTCCATCTACGCGAACTTCCCCGGCGGCAAGTCCGACGTGTACGCCGCCCTCGCCTGCCGCACGGCGAGCGAGCACGCGGAGGGCATGCGCGAGGCGATGACCGGCGACACCGCCGAGGACCGACTCCTGGCAACCTTCGACGCGTACGTCGCGTTCCATCGCGCCCGACCGCTGGCCTTCCGGATCCTCGGCCTGACGGACGTCGACGACCGGGATTCCGAGGTCGTGGCGCAGGCCCGAACGCGCATCGACGCGACGCTGATCGGGATCACCCGCGACCTGGTGGCGGCGATCGGTTCGACCCTCCCCGGCACCGAGGAGATCGTGCTGCTGGCGTGGGCGACCGTCAACGGCGTGCTCAGCCTCGAGCTTCGCCGCACGATCTCCCGCGGCAGCGCGGATTCGCTCATCGAGATGGCCCGGGCGGACGGCGCCCGCAGATTGAAGGAGTCGGCACATGCTCAGAGGTGAACTGGGCCGGGCCGACCGGCTCCGGATCATGCTGCAGGCGGCCACCATCCAGACCCGCTCGCTGCCAAGCCAATTGGCGAGAGCGCCGAAGTCCGGCCCGGCGACCCCGGCGCTGATCGACCCGCCCGATTCCGCCCTGGCCGGGCAGGCCCTCGAGCACGCCCGCGAGGTGCTCAGCCCCGGCGTCCTCGCGCACAGCCTGCGATGCTGGCAGTGGGCCATGCGATTTCGCGCTGTGGACGGCCTCGAACCCGACCCCGAGGCACTGTTCGTCGCGTGCGTCCTGCACGACACGGCACTGGGCGCGCCCGCCGACGCGCACGTCGGCTGCTTCGCGCTGCTGGGGGCCGACGAGGCCAGGCGGTTCGTGGTCGCCCGCGGCGCCCCCGCCGCCTCGGCGGAGACGGTGGCCACCGCGATCGCGCGCCACATGGATCCGCGCACGCCGACCGGGCACGGCCCCGAGGCCGCCCTGCTGCACGACGCCGCCCACCTCGACGTCGCCGGGTATCGGGTTCGGGACCTGCCTCCGGACGTGCTGCGCTCCGTCATCGCGGCGCTCCCCCGCGACGGGCTGGGCGCGGAGTTCGGCGAGCTGGCCCGGCGCGAGAGCCGGGTCAGGCCACGATCGACTGTCGCCGTGCTGTGGCGGAGCGGGATGCGGATCCCCCTGCGCCTCAACCCCCTCGACCGGCTCGGAGATCACTGACCGCGACGACGGCATAGCGTGCTGTTCATGACCCCCGATGACGATCCGACAACCCCGGCGCCTGTCGGCGGTGCCACCCGGATCGTGGCGCTGGCGCGCGCCGCCCACCGGAGGAGGCCGCGGAGGCGGGGGCCGGTCCTGGTCGGCATCGATGGCCCCTCGGGCAGCGGGAAATCCGCCCTCGCCGAGCGGGTCTCCGCGGCACTGGACAACGCGCCGGTCGTCCGGATGGACGACCTGTACCCCGGCTGGGACGGCCTCGCCGCGGCCGTTCCCCGGCTGGTGCGGTGGGTCCTCTCCCCCGCAGGGCGCGGCCGGGTCCCGCGCTATCGGCGCTACGACTGGCATCGCGGCGGCTACGCGGAGTGGCGCGCGGTCCACCGCCACCGATACCTGATCGTCGAGGGCGCGGGCGCGACGACCGGGCGGGCTCGGGGCCACTACGCGGTACGGGTGTGGGTCGACGCCGACCAGGACGAGCGGATGCGGCGCGCCCTGCTGCGCGACGGCGACATGTTCCGGCCGCACTGGGACCGCTGGGCCCGGCAGGAGGCGGCGCTGTTCGGGCCGGACCGGACGCGGCGGGCCGCCCACGTCGTCGTCATCACGAGTGCCGGTGCGGCGCCGGGCCTGATGCCCCCGTCACTGGGCCCACGGTAGGAGACCGGGGGGACCAAGATCAGTTCCGGGGTGGATGCCCCCGGAGGGGTGCCCGCGCGAGGCTGGGCCGGTCGGTCTCCCGAAAGAAGGTCCCGCGTGTTCCCACGCCTTTCCGATCGCGCCGCGTCGATCGTCTACATCGCCCTCGTCCTGGCGGTCGCGCTCGGCACCGCGAACATCGCCGAGGGCCTGCTGCTCGCCTTCTCGCCGCTGCTGGTGGTGCTGGTCATGATGCTGGTCGTCACGCGGGAGGGTCACCGCCGCGCCGGGTGGCGCCCGCTCGGCATGACCCGACTGGGCCTGCGGTACTGGCCCTTCGCGCTGCTGGCCACCGCGGGGGTGTCGGCACTCGCGATCGTCGGCGTCGCGCTGGCAGGCGCCGGGAGCCTCACCGCTCGTTCGGGTGACTGGCTGCAGTCACTGCTCGTCCTCTGCATCACGGGGCCGATCCTCGCGTTCGCCGAGGAGATCGGCTGGCGGGGATACCTGCAGCCGCGCCTGGAGTTCCTCGGCGAGCGGCGAGCGATGCTCGTGGTGGGCGCGGTGTGGATCTGCTGGCACCTCCCCTACATCCTGCTGACGCCGTACTACCACGCCGAGGGGCAGCGCGCCCTCGTGCTGATCCTGTTCGGCGGCACGGTGGTCGCGTTTTCGTTCCTGTTCGGCTACCTGCGCATTCGCTCCGGCAGCGTGTGGCCCGCCGTCCTCGCGCATTTCGCGCACAACGCCTCGTTCGCGGTTCTCGCCACCTACGTGATCACCACCGACCATCCCGTCCTGGTGAACGAGTACTTGGCCGGCGACACCGGCCTGTTCGTGTTGGTCGGCACCGCGGCTTGCGCGATCGCGCTCGCGCGACGCGGTGCCACCGAGATGACCGCATTTCGGGGGCGCCCGACACCGCACCCCGATGTTCGCCCGGCCGACGGCTGATGGTCACCCGGCCGCCCTAGGTTCAGCCCTCATGCGCACTCACACAACCATGTTGACCGCGGCGGCAGCCGCGGTCCTCGCCGCCGTCGCGGCCGCACCCGCCTCCGCGGCGCCGCCCGCGGCCCCGATCGTGAAGTCGTCCGCGATGCTGCCCGCCACCCCGCTCTCCGACGTCCAGAAGCAGATCGCCGACGACCGGGGCGTCGCCCTCGGTGGCATCGGCAGCGGCATCTTCCCCGTCGGCGGCAACGAATACTGGACCGTCACCGATCGTGGACCGAACGGCGAGGTGAAGGTGGACGGCTCGGACCGACGCACCTTCGTCGTCCCGGAGTTCACCCCCGCGCTGGTCCGGATCCGGGTCCAGGGCGACCGGATCGCCGTGCTCGAGACGGTGCCGTTGACCACTCCGGCAGGCGCGCCCGTCACCGGCCTCTCGAACCTCCCCCGCGACGAGAAGCCGTACGCCGCCGATGCCGCCACGCCGCTCCCGCTGAACCCCAACGGACTCGACACCGAGGGCGTGGTCCGCACCCCGGACGGCCATTTCTGGCTGGTCGACGAGTACGGTCCCTCCATCGTCGAGGCCGACGCCAAGGGCCGCGTCGTCGCCCGGCACGTGCCCGCCGGCCTCGAGGACGACTACACCGCGGCCGGGGTCGCGTACCCGGTGACCGGCAGCCTCCCCGCGGGCCTGGCCGACCGGAAGGTCAACCGCGGCTTCGAGGACATCGCCCTGCTGCCCGACGGCCACACCGTCGCCGTCGCGCTGCAGAGTTCGCTCGTGGTCAGCGGCGACAAGGACCGCACCGTCACCGAGCTGCTCACCTTCGACACCGCGACCCGTGCCACCGTGCACGAGTTCGGGTACCAGTTCGACGACCCGTCCACCTTCGCCGCGGGCACCAGGGGCCGCGACCTGAAGATCTCGGCGCTGATCCCGCTGTCGCAGACCCGGGTCCTCGTCGAGGAGCGCACCGACACCGAGGCCCGCTTCCACGCCGTGGACCTGGACCCCAGCCGCGCGCTGATCACCAGCGCCGACAAGACGCTGTTCGCGAACCTCGCAGGCGTCGCGGGTGTGCCCGGCAAGATCGAGGGCGCCGCGCTGCACGGCAACCGGCTGATCCTGATCTCCGACAACGACTTCGGATTCGACGGAACCCGCGCCTACGCGGCAGGCCAGGACGTCGCGGACAGCGGCATCGAGACGGTTCTGGTCGAGGTGAAGGTCGACGAGGGCGGCGGATCCTCGGATCTTCCCTTCCCGGTGACGCCGCTCTCCTGAGGTCGCGATTGCGTCTGAGACACGAAAACGCCCCGCGAGCTCTCGCTCGCGGGGCGTTTGTCGTACGTGAAACCTAGTCGGCCGAACCGCCCTCGACGGGAGCCTCGCCCGCACCCGCCAGCGCCTCCGCAGGCGAATCGGGCACCTTGACCGGCTTCGGGCTACCGGTGAACGTGAACTTGGCGTCCTCGCCGGAGCCCTCGCCGTCCCAGCCCTCGACGTCGACCAGGACGATCTGGCCGGCACCGAGCTCGTTGAAGAGGATCTTCTCCGAGAGCTGGTCCTCGATCTCGCGCTGGATGGTGCGACGCAGCGGACGCGCACCCAGGACCGGATCGAACCCGCGCTTGGCGAGCAGCGACTTCGCCTGCTCGGTCAGCTCGATGTCCATGTCCTTGTTCTTCAGCTGCTTCTCGACGCGGCCGATCATCAGGTCCACCATCTGGATGATCTGATCCTTGGTCAGCTGGTGGAAGACGATGATGTCGTCGATGCGGTTGAGGAACTCGGGCCGGAAGTGCTTCTTGAGCTCGTCGTTGACCTTGTTCTTCATCCGCTCGTAGTTGGACTCGCTGCCCGTTCCGGACGAGAAGCCCAGGCCGACGGCCTTGGAGATGTCCGAAGTGCCCAGGTTCGAGGTGAAGATCAGCACGGTGTTCTTGAAGTCGACCGTGCGGCCCTGACCGTCGGTGAGACGGCCGTCCTCGAGCACCTGCAGGAGGGTGTTGTAGATCTCCTGGTGCGCTTTCTCGATCTCGTCGAACAGCACAACCGAGAACGGCTTGCGCCGGACCTTCTCCGTGAGCTGGCCGCCCTCCTCGTAGCCGACGTACCCGGGAGGGGCACCGAACAGCCGCGAGGCGGTGAAGCGGTCGTGGAACTCGCCCATGTCGATCTGGATGAGCGCGTCGTCGTCGCCGAACAGGAAGTTCGCCAGCGCCTTGGACAGCTCGGTCTTACCGACACCGGACGGGCCGGCGAAAATGAACGATCCGGACGGCCGCTTCGGGTCCTTCAGGCCGGCACGGGTGCGGCGGATCGCCTTGGAGACCGCCTTGACGGCGTCCTCCTGGCCGATGATCCGCTTGTGCAGCTCGTCCTCCATGCGGAGCAGACGGGTGGTCTCCTCCTCGGTGAGCTTGAACACCGGGATGCCGGTCCAGTTGCCAAGGACCTCGGCGATCTGCTCGTCGTCGACCTCGGCGATGACGTCCAGGTCACCGGAACGCCACTGCTTTTCCCGCTCGGAGCGCTGGGCGACCAGCTGCTTCTCCTTGTCGCGGAGGTTCGCGGCCTTCTCGAAGTCCTGCGCGTCGATCGCGGACTCCTTCTCCCGGCGCGCGTCGGCGATCTTGTCGTCGAACTCGCGCAGGTCCGGCGGCGCGGTCATCCGACGGATGCGCATCCGGGCGCCAGCCTCGTCGATCAGGTCGATCGCCTTGTCCGGCAGGAAGCGGTCGTTGATGTACCGGTCGGCCAGAGTGGCCGCGGCCACCAGCGCGCCATCGGTGATCGAGACGCGGTGATGCGCCTCGTAGCGGTCCCGCAGACCCTTGAGGATCTCGATGGTGTGCTCGACCGTCGGCTCGCCGACCTGGACCGGCTGGAACCGGCGCTCGAGGGCGGCGTCCTTCTCGATGTACTTGCGGTACTCGTCGAGCGTGGTCGCACCGATGGTCTGCAGCTCGCCGCGGGCCAGCTTGGGCTTGAGGATCGAGGCCGCGTCGATGGCGCCCTCGGCCGCGCCCGCACCGACCAGCGTGTGCAGCTCGTCGATGAACAGGATGATGTCGCCGCGGGTGTTGATCTCCTTGAGCACCTTCTTCAGGCGCTCCTCGAAGTCACCGCGGTAGCGGCTGCCCGCGACCAGGGAACCCAGGTCGAGGGTGTACAGCTGCTTGTCCTTGAGCGTCTCCGGGACCTCGCCGTTGACGATGGCCTGTGCCAGGCCCTCGACGACCGCGGTCTTACCGACGCCGGGCTCACCGATGAGGACCGGGTTGTTCTTGGTCCGGCGGCTGAGCACCTGCATGACCCGCTCGATTTCCTTCGAGCGGCCGATGACCGGGTCGAGCTTGCCCTCGAGGGCGGCCTGGGTCAGGTTCCGGCCGAACTGGTCGAGGACCAGCGACGTCGACGGGGTGCCCGCCTCGCCGCGGGTGCCGCCCGCCTCGGAGGGTTCCTTGCCCTGGTAGCCGGACAGCAGCTGGATGACCTGCTGACGGACCCTGTTCAGGTCGGCGCCCAGCTTGACCAGCACCTGGGCTGCCACACCCTCGCCCTCACGGATGAGGCCGAGCAGGATGTGCTCGGTGCCGATGTAGTTGTGGCCGAGCTGCAGCGCCTCGCGCAGGCTCAGCTCCAGCACCTTCTTGGCGCGCGGGGTGAAGGGGATGTGACCGGACGGGGCCTGCTGACCCTGGCCGATGATCTCTTCCACCTGGCTGCGCACGCCTTCAAGGGAGATACCCAACGACTCCAGCGACTTCGCCGCCACGCCCTCACCCTCATGGATGAGGCCGAGCAGGATGTGCTCTGTGCCGATGTAGTTGTGGTTGAGCATCCGGGCCTCTTCTTGGGCCAGGACAACAACGCGCCGCGCGCGGTCGGTGAACCTCTCGAACATCGCTCTCCCTCACGTTCTTCTTGGGGTAGATCCCTACACGGAATCCACGAGCCGCACCTCTACTCTAGTGGCCAGTGGTACGACCTGCGCCGCCTCCATCCCATTCACTGCGGGACAGTGTGCCTGCTTACTGGTCCTAACGCAGCAGCCAGGGGTTTCGTTTCCCGTCGGCTCTACGCCAGCAGCGAACAGGGGCAGATGCGACGTCGGTCGCGCACCTTTTCCCAAGATCGCACACCGATTGCACACCCAACGCATGTGCGACCTTGTCAAAAGGTGTGCGCAGTGGATCGGGAGAATGACTCAGCCTGCGATGGGCGGCACGAAAACGCAGGGCACCTCGCGCTGATGCGCGGGATCGAGTGCGTTGAGCACCATCGTCCGCGCGCGCCGCTCGCCCGCGATCGAGAGATGGTCCGAGTAGTCCTGTTCGCAGCCGTCCTGCACGACGATATTGGTCGCCTGCGGCCCCGGCTCGATGCCGGAGGTGTACGGAACCACGATCTCGTCGTAGCGGGTGACGATATTGGTGTACTCGATCCCCGGCACGTACAGCCCGCCGGACCGCATGCGGTCCACGAACGCCGAGCCGTGCATCATCTCGGGGCAGGCCTTGCACGCCGGGAACCCGAGCTGGAACTCGTCGTCGACGCCCAGCCCGCGCAGCGCGGCGCCGAGGCTGAACCCATCGACCCCGTAAGTCCCGTCCCACGGCGGCGCCAACGAGACGATCCGGCCCACCTTGGTCGCCCCGCCACCGAACTTCACATAGTTGTTGGCCACCACGGTGCCCTGGGAGTGGCCGACCAGATCCACCTTGTCGGCGCCGGTCGCGGCGAGCACCAGGTCCACGAACGCCGCGAGCTGCTCGGTGCTCTCGTCCATGGGGAGCATGCCGCCGATCGCGCTCAGCGGCCACGGCAGGTCGGCGTAATTGCCGTAGGTGAGGGCGAAGACACAGAATCCCTCGTTCGCCAGCATCGGCGCGTAGGCGGCCCAATTGTCCTGTCGATTGCCCGCGGTGCCGTGCACCAGGACGACGGGGGTGGGATGTTCCGCGGTCGGCCGGCACGACCAGTCATTGCTGCCGGGCGCCGATCCGCCCGGATTGGTCAATTCCGGCATGACGCCGGAAAGAAAGGTATCGGGCTCGGGGAGGGGCGCTGCGCCCGCGGCGCCTGTGCTCCAGAACAACGCGGCCGCCGAAATCAATGAACCGATCACAATTCGCCAGCGCATGACACTCCCCCTCGAGTTGCTCCCTCGTCCGCCCGCCCGATCGCGAGGCTAACAGCCTGCGTGCGATGGGGCGGGCGAAACGAGAGCACAAAACTTCAGGAAGATCAGTTGGCTTTGTTGTACGCCTCGGTGATTTCCGCCGAGATACGACCGCGGGCCGAAACCTTGTGGCCATTACGCCGCGCCCACTCACGAATCGCCGCACTCTGTTCGCGGTCGATCGCCACCCGACTCTTGCCGCCCGCTACCGCGGCCTTGGCCCGCCGACGCCCGGTGGACCGTCGTGCGTGGGAAACCCAAACCTCAAGCTGCTCGCGCAGTTTTGCGGCATTCGCTGACGACAGGTCGATCTCGTAGGTGACGCCATCGAGACCGAACTCGACCGTTTCGTCGGCGGCCGCTTCCTGGTCCACATCATCGATCAGGGTGACGGTGACCTTTTTCGCCATGGATCGAGTTTCCTTTCAATGAACTGCAATTTTGCGCTTCCCCGCGCCGGCTGCGACGAGTCTACGCCCATTCCGACGGACGCAATACCGGAGAAAAGCAAATTAGCAATTGAAAGAGGTCAGCGAGTCGAGGGTCGCACAATTGGGAAGAGGATAGTTTCGCGGATACCCAATCCCGTCAACGCCATCAACAGGCGGTCGATCCCCATACCGGTGCCCGTCGTGGGCGGCATTCCCTGCTCCATCGCGGCGAGGAACTCCTCGTCCAGGGCCATCGCCTCGTCGTCGCCGGCCGAGGCCAGCCGCGCCTGGTCGACGAACCGCTCGCGCTGGATCACCGGGTCGACGAGTTCCGAGTAGCCGGTGGCCAGCTCGAACCCGCGCACGTAGAGGTCCCACTTCTCCGTCACGCCCGGCTCGCTGCGGTGCTGACGGGTCAGCGGCGAGGTCTCCACCGGGAAGTTCCGCACGAAGGTCGGCGCGAAGAGCTGGTCGCCGCACTGGTGCTCCCACAGCTCCTCGACGAGCTTGCCGTGGCCGTACCCCTTGTCCTTGGGCACCTCGAGTCCGACCTTCTCCGCGAGGGCCAGCAGTTCGTCGACGGTCGTCTCGGGGGTGACGGACACCCCGATCGCCTCGGACAGCGACGGGTACATCTCGAGCGTCTTCCACTCGCCTCCGAGGTCGTACTCGGTGCCGTCCGCGAGCGTCACCAGCTGGGTCCCGAAGGCGGCCTGCGCCACCTCCTGGATCAATTCGCGGGTCATCGTCGCGGAATCGTCGTAGGTGCCGTACGCCTCGTACGTCTCGAGCATCGCGAACTCCGGCGAGTGCGTCGAATCGATGCCCTCATTGCGGAAGTTCCGGTTGATCTCGAAAACCTTCTCGATACCGCCGACGACGCATCGCTTGAGGAACAGTTCCGGGGCGATACGCAGATACAGATCGATGTCGAGGGCATTCGAATGGGTGATGAACGGGCGCGCCGCGGCGCCGCCCGCCAGCGTCTGCAGCATCGGGGTCTCCACCTCGAGGAACCCGCGCCGCTCGAGCGCGTTGCGCAGCTCACGGACCACCGCGACGCGCTTGCGGGCCATCTCCCGCGCCTCGGGCCGCACGATCAGGTCGGCGTACCGCTGGCGGACCCGCGACTCCTCGTTCATCTCCTTGTGCGCGACCGGCAGCGGGCGCAGCGACTTCGAGGCGATCTGCCAGGCGTCGGCCATCACCGAGAGCTCACCGCGGCGGGAGCTGATCACCTCGCCGTGCACGAACACGAAGTCGCCAAGGTCGACGTCCGACTTCCACGCGGCCAGCGCGTCCTCGCCGACGGAGGCCAGGCTGATCATGGCCTGCAGCTGGGTGCCATCGCCTTCCTGCAACGTCGCGAAGCAGAGCTTGCCGGTGTTGCGGACGAAGATCACCCGGCCGACGACGCCGACCTCGGTGCCCGTGGCCGTGTCCGGCTCCAGGTCAGGGTGCTGCGCTCGCACCTGCGCGAGCGAGTGGGTGCGCGGCACCGAGACCGGATAGGCCTCCTGCCCCTGCGCCAGGATCCGGTCCCGCTTCTCTCGGCGGATCCGGAGCTGCTCGGGGGTGTCATCGGCCGGCTGGATTGCTGCATCACTCACGGGTGACCAGCATAATGCGCCCTCAGTGAGCGGCGACGGCCGCGGCCTCCTGAACGTAGTGCCGGGCCCTGGTGGCGACGCCGAGCAGGCCGGCGGAACGGAGCGCCTGGTACCCGCCGACGAGGTCGGTCGCCCGGTGCAGACCCAGTTCCTGCAGCGCCGCGGCCGCCAGGCTGGACGTGTAGCCCTCCGAGCAGACCACGATCCACTCGACGTCGTGATCGGCGGCCAGCGCGATGCGCGCGCTGCTCGCCGGGTCCAGACGCCACTCGAGCACGTTCCGTTCGATCGCCAGCGCGCCCGGCAGCGCGCCCTCGGCGGCACGCTGGGCCTGCGGCCGGATGTCGACGATGATCGCGCCGCGGGCGACGGCCTCGGCGACCTCGAACACGTACATGCGGCGGTAGCTGCCGCGGGCCTTCTCGAGCATCTCGTCGATGGTCATGCCGACTGTCCTTCCGGGAGATCGGTCAGCTCGGTGCGGGTGCGTCGCAGGGTGCCCTGATCGGTCACCTCGTAGTAGGACATCGCCGCGAGCGGCGGCGAGTAGGCGTGCACGCTCAGCGTCGGAGCGGTCTGAGCACCAGCGTCACCGGGGGCCTGCATGACGTCGTGCACCCAGCCGAGCGGGAACGAGGCCTGATCGCCCGCATCGAGCGTGCGGTACTTCAGTTCACCACCGCTCCAACGGTATTCGGCCAGCACACCGCTCAGTACGGTGAGCGCGCCGAGCGATCCGGCATGGTCGTGCAGTTCGGTCGCGAGGCCGGGCGCCCAGCTGATCAGCCAGACATCGACGTCATCGTCGGCGTGCAGGCGGGTGGACCAACGCTCGTCCGTCGGCCACGACCCGGTACCGGGCAGCAGATCGGCGAAGCGGCCGTCGAGCACGTCCTGCGCGCCCTGGTCGGTGATGCGCAGCAGGTCGGCAGGCCGCAAACGGCTCGGCGAGGACAGCGCGTTGACTGGTGATGGCACCAAAGAAGAGACCACTGATGTGGAAAGCATGGGAGAGACTCCAGGAGGGTGAATTGGTCAAGGCCGTTGTGACGTGCCTCAACGAATCGAGGCGGCGTTCAGCCTCGACAACACTCCGGAGCGACCATGCGGCGATTCACGGCAACCAGTGTGGCACAGAACTCCGGATTGGCAAACCCTCCGGCCATCGGCTGTCAGCCGACCGGCGGGTGCTTCGCGGCCCGTCGGGCCTGGTTGCGCTCGTAGACGATCCGCAGCCCCTCGAGCGCGAGGTCCCGTTCGATGTGTGCGATGGTCTCCGACTCCGGCATCACCAGGGGGGCGCTCTCCCCCGTGGCGATCACGTTCACGTCGTTGCCCGCGAACGCAGGCACCTCGGCGCGCACCCGTCGCACCAGACCGTCCACCAACCCGGCGAACCCGAAGATCGCCCCGGCCTGCATGCACTCGACGCTGTTCTTGCCGACCACCGCCCGCGGACGCACCAACTCGAACTTCCGCAGCGCCGCCGAGTGCGAGGCGAGCGCGTCCGTCGAGGTCTCCAGACCGGGCGCGATCGCACCACCCAGGAACTCGCCCTTCGCCGAGACAACATCGACACAGGTCGCGACCCCGAAGTCCACGACGATGCACGGTCCCCCGTAAAGGTGGTGCGCGGCAAGACTGTTGACGATCCGGTCGGCCCCGACCTCCTTGGGGTTGTCGACCAGCAGCGGCACCCCGGTTCGCACACCGGGCTCGACCACCACGTGCGGGACGTGCTCCCAGTACCGGGACAGCATCACCCGCAGTTCCCGCAGCACCGACGGAACGGTCGACAGCGCCGACACCCCGACTATCTGGTCCACGCTCTCTCCGAGCAGGCCCCGCAGCATCCAGGCCAACTCGTCCGCCGTCATCCGCGGATCCGTGCGCATCCGCCAGTCCCGCACCAACTTCGAGTGGTCACCCGCGCCGGTGAACAACCCGAGCGAGATGTTGGTGTTGCGGACGTCGACGGTGAGCAGCACGGCTACACCAGCGCCGAGGCGTCTTCGAGGGTGGAGAGCATCCGCGGCGTGATCAGGCCCGACCCCTCGGGGGCGTGCGCCGGGTCGGCACCGAGCTCGATGGCCTTGTTGTCGGCGTCGACGAAGACCACACGAGGCTGGTAGTCGCGGACCTCCTGCTCGTTCATCACGCCGTAGGCAATGAGGATGACCAGGTCGCCGGGGTGAACCAGATGCGCTGCCGCACCGTTGATCCCGATCACTCCGGAGCCGCGCTCACCCGCGATGACGTAGGTCTCGAGGCGGGCGCCGTTGTTGATGTCCACGATGCACACCTGCTCGCCCTCGAGCAGGTCGGCGGCGTCCATCAGGTCCTGGTCCACGGTGACCGAACCGACGTAGTGCAGGTCGGCGTGGGTCACGGTGGCGCGGTGGATCTTCGACTTCATCATGGTGCGAAACATGTTGTGTCCTTCGGGTCTGGCTGGAAATCAGGGTCGGTTAGAGGGGGCGCTCTTACCCCGCCGCTGTCGTCTGCGTGGTGCGGGAATCCTCTTCCCGTTCGAGGAATCCGGTGCCGACGGCGACGCCGACGTTGTCGATCAATCGGGTGCTACCGACCTTGGCCGCGACGAGCAGCCGCCCGTCCCCGCGCTCGGGCGCGGGTCCCAGGTCGACCCCGCGGACCTCGAGGTAATCGACCTCCACCTCCGGGGTCGTCGCCAGCACCTCGCGGGCGGTGGCGAGGATCGCCTCGGCTCCACCGGCCGCCGCGTGCGCCCCCGCCACCAGCGCGGCGGAGATGGTCGCGGCCGCGGTGCGCTGGGCCTCGTCGAGGTACCGGTTCCGCGAGGACAGCGCGAGGCCGTCCTGCTCGCGCACCGTCGGGACGCCGTAGACCTCGACGTCCAGGTTCAGGTCCCGGACCATCTGCCGGATCAGCGCGAGCTGCTGGTAGTCCTTCTCACCGAAGTACGCGAGGTTGGGGCCGACGATCTGGAACAGCTTGTTCACGACGGTCAGCATCCCGGCGAAGTGAGTCGGGCGGCTGGCGCCTTCGAGCTCACTGCCCAGCGGTCCCGGGTGGATCATGGTGCGCCTGCCCGCCGGGTACATCGCGGCCGCCGACGGCGCGAACACCAGCTCCACCCCGGCCTCGCGCAGCAGTTCGAGGTCCCGGTCCAGGGTGCGCGGGTATGCGTCGAGATCCTCGCCCGCACCGAACTGCAACGGGTTGACGAAGATGGACACCACCACCACGCTGCCGCGCAGCTTGGCCTGGCGGACGATCTCCAGGTGACCCGCGTGCAGCGCGCCCATGGTCGGCACCAACGCCACCTGGCGCCCGACGCCGCGCAGCGCCTTGGTGACCTTGGTCAGCTCGGCGGGTTCGTGGTGCACGGTCAGTTCACCGCGTGTGTAGCCGTTCACGAGCGGCCCTCCAGGATCTCGATCAGTTCGGGCTTGGACCCGGTCCGCTGAGCGGACCGGAGCGAGAGGGCGCGGTAGCCGGCCGCGATCCGGGGGTCGACGTCCTCGAGGACCCGGAGGTGGGTCGCGACGGCCGCGGCGTCGCCGCGGGCCACCGGCCCGGTCAGCGCCGCAGGACCGCGCCGGAGCGCGTTGTCCAGGGCGGCCGACAGCAGCGGGCCCAGCACCCGCTCGGCCACCCCGTTGGGCTGGTCGTCGACGAGCTGCTGGCCGAGGAGTTCGTCTCCCGCCAACGCGACGCGGAGCGCGGCGACGGCGTCCACGACCAGGGTGACCAGGTGATTGCTGCCGTGCGCGAGCGCCGCGTGGTACAGCGCACGGGCCTCCTCGCGGACCCGGACGGGCTCCCCGCCGATCTCGAGGACCAGCGACTGCGCGATCGCGTAACCGATCTCGTCCGCCGCGGTGATACCGAAACACGCGGAGGACAGCCGCGCGGTGTCCTCGTCGTGCCCGGTGAAGGTCATGGCGGGATGGATCGCCATCGGTAGCGCGCCGAGGGCGGTCAGCGGCGCGAGCACACCGACGCCGTTGGCGCCCGAGGTGTGTACGACGAGGGTGCCGGGCTTGACGGAGCGGGTGGCGGCCAGGCCGCTGACCAGCCCCGCGAGCTCTGCGTCCGGGACGGCGAGCAGCAACAGCTCGCAGCGTGACGCCACCTCGGCGGCGGGCAGGATCTCGGTCTCGGGAAGCCTGGTCTCGGCCCGGCGAATCGACGCGTCGGACACCGCGGAACAGGCGACGACGATGTGGCCGACGCGCTCGAGCGCGGCACCGATCGCCGTTCCCACGCGTCCCGCCGAGACGATTCCGATGGTCAATCGTGCGGGCGCGGGGTCTTGAGTGATCTCGGAGGAGGTCACCGTTGTCCTCTCGTTCGTTCCAGTCCCGCAGGGCGGGTACCAGACGTTCACAGCGAGGATAGCCGCCGCGCCGGGACAGCCGCCATGGCGGAACAGAGTGATCTAGGGCACGCCCCGGATGGGATCGGCTCAGTCGCGGCGACGGCGACCGGACCTCGGCCCGTCCGTCTCGGGCTCCGCGGTCTTCATGTTCGCCATGATCTCGGCGACCGAGAGCCCCGTCGAGTGCGCGCCTGCCGGAACCGCCTGCTCACCCTCGGCCTCGGCCGCGGGCTCCGACTCGGCTGCGCGCCGCCGCGCCCTGCGGGACGAGACCTCGTCCGTGGGCGTCGGCGTGGGCTCGGGCACCGGGACGGGCTCCGGTTCGGGCAGCGGTGCGGGTTCCGGAGCGGGCGGCACCGGTTCGGGAACCGGGATCGGAGGCATCGGCGCGGGCGGCGGCTGCGTCGCGGCGGGCTGCGGGGCGGCGGGCTGCGGGGCCGGGCGCGGTGGGGGCACCTGCCTCGGGATCGGGAACGCCTCTGCCGAAGCGGCGGGCTCCGGCTCGGGCTCGCCGACGACCATGACCTCTGCGGTGACCGGGTCGTCATCCGGTGTGGCGAAGGTCGGCCTCGCGCCTGGGGTGGCCGAGTACGCGGGGTCGGGGGTGAACGTCTTCGGCCGCGCCGGGCTCGCCAGCTCCGGGATCCGGGTGGCATCGGCCTGCAGAGCGACCCGGTCGACGGGCAGCCTGCCCTCGAACAACACCTCGAGGCTGCCGCGCAGCGCCGCCAATTCCGCCCGCAGGGCCGCGATCTCGGAGACATCGAGATTCGCCTCGTCGCGGACCTTGGCCTCGACGCCCATCTCGTACTCACGCCTGGCGGTGATCTCACGCTCGAGCTGCAACTCGTACACGGTCTGCAGATCGCGCACCTTCGCCTTGTCGGCGGCCGATTCGCGGCGGTACTTGGTCATCGCGATGGCCGCGATGACCGCCGCCCAGAGGGCGACGACCAGGCCGACACGCAACAACTGGACGCTGTTGCTGAAGATCATGAACAGGCTCGCGATCACCGCCAGCGCCACCAACGCGGCGACGAACATCTGGCTCGTGCTGCGCTTGTACCGCCGAAGCGAGCCCGCGCGACCAGAAACCGTCATGCAGCCGAGGATAGCCGTCCGCACCGACCACCCGCCGTCACAACGGGCCGAGACCGTGTCCGGCCGGAGCGGAATCGACGGAATTCGGTAGGCATGTCCTGAGCTGAGACCACCCGGGGATGTGCGGCCGAACGGTACCGTAGCCAGAGGGGACCACGAGACGAGAGGGACGGTGCGATGCCGCCCGCTACCAGGGCCAAGGTCATCGGGAACCTACCCATCGAACCGACGAGCTTCGTCGGGCGTCGGCCCGAACTCGCCGAGGCCAAGCGGCTGCTCTCTGTTGCCCGATTGGTGACGCTGACCGGGATCGGTGGCGTCGGGAAGACCCGTCTCGCACTACGGGTGGCGGAGGACTCGCGTCGCGCGTTCGAGGACGGGGTGTGGCTCGTCGAGTTCGGAGAGCTCCAGGACGAGGCGCTGGTACCCGACACCGTCGCCACCGCGTTGGGCCTCCGGGAACATCCGGCGCACCCGCCGCTGGTGCTGCTGACCGAGTACCTGGCGACCCGCACCCTGTTGTTGGTGCTGGACAACTGCGAGCACCTGATCGACGCGGTCGCGAAGCTCACGGATTCCCTGCTCCGGTCCTGCCCGGACCTGCGGATCCTCGCGACGAGCCGGGAACCGCTCGTCATCGGCGGCGAGGCGGTTCTGCGGGTGCCCGCGCTGACGGTCCCGGATGCCACTCCGACGCCGCAGGCCCTGGCGGGCTCCGAGGCGGTGACACTGTTCGTCGAACGCGCCACCGCGGCGCTGCCGGGCTTCACTCTCACCGAGGAGAACCTGGAGCCCGTCGCACAGATCTGTCGTCAGCTGGACGGGTTGCCGCTGCCGATCGAGTTGGCTGCGGTGCGGCTGCGGGCCATGACCGCAGAGCAGATCCTGGACCGGCTGACCGACCGGTACCGGTTGCTGACAACCGGCAATCGGGGCGCGCCGACTCGACTGCAGTCACTGCAGATGAGCATCGACTGGAGCCACGAGCTGTGCACGGAGACCGAGCAGGTGCTGTGGCGCCGGCTCTCGGTGTTCGCGGGCAGCTTCGGGCTGGATGCGGCCGAAGGCGTCTGTGCGGGCGGCACAGTCGATCCGCGCGACCTGCTCGACGTGTTGGCCTCGCTGGTGGACAAGTCGATCCTGATCCGCGAGGAGGCAGGCGCCGCGGTGCGGTACCGGATGCTCGAAACCCTCCGCGAATACGGGCGCGAGAAGCTGCACGAAGCGCACGAGTTCGATGACCTGCTCCGGCGGAACCGGGACTGGTACGAGGGGCTGGTGCTGGGAGCCCGCTCCGAGTGGATCGGCCCCCGGCAGCCGGACCTGATGGTCCGTATCGCCAGGGAACAACCGAACCTGCGCGAGGCCATGCAGTTCAGTGCGACCGAGCCCGGCGAGGCGGACCACGCCCTGCGGATCGCCATCGCGCTGTTCCCCTTCTGGCTCTCCCGCGGCCTGCTCAGCGAGGGGCGATACTGGCTCGACCGCGCGCTCGGCCTGCCGGGAGAGGTCCCGACCGCGCATCGGATCAAGGCGCTGTGTGCCGACTGCCTGCTCACCAGCAACCAGGGCGACATCGCCGCCGGGACGGCACAGGCGGAAGAGGCGCTCCAGCTCGCCGACGATCTCGGTGATCCGGGCACCCGCGCGCTCGTGATGCACGCTGCCGGGTACCTGGCAGCCTTCAGCGGTGATCTCCCCCGCGCGGTGGCCTGCCTGGAAGAGGCCCTCGAGGTCTTCCGCACGCAGGGGAATCCCATCCGACAGATCTCGACCCTGCTCGGGCTCGCCGTGGCGTACGGGTTGATCGACGATGCCGCTCGAGCCATCGAGTACCAGGAACAGGCCCTCGCGATCAGCGAGGCCACCGGCGAGTTCGTCTACCGCGCCTACGCGGTCTGCGCCCTCGGGCTGGCGCTGTGGAAGACCGATCCGCAGCGGGCGGACGGGCTGCTCGAGAAGGGCCTGCGGCTCTCCCGTGAGGCCGACGACATGCTCGCGACCGCGATGTGCGTGGAGGCCAAGGCCTGGACGGCCATCGTCACGGACCGGGCCCGCCGTGCCGCGCTGCTGTTCGGCGCGGCACGGACCATGTGGCAGCGGGTGGGTAGCCCGGGAGCGGTGGTCCCGAAGCTGGAGTCGTACCACGAGGAGTGCGAGCTACGGACCCGGCGGGCGCTGGGCGAGCAGGCGTTCGAGACGGCCTTTCGCAGCGGCGAGCGCTGGACGGCGCAGGAGACGATCGCGTTCGCACTCGGGGAGGACCTCGGCGAGGAGAATCCGGAGCCTGCTGGTACTGCGACGGCCCTGACGCCGCGCGAACTCCAGGTCGCCGAGCTGGTCGCGCAGGGCCTGACCAACAAGGCCATCGCCGCCAAGCTGGTGATCGCGCAGCGGACCGCGCAGGGACACGTCGAGCACGTGCTGGCGAAGCTGGGATTCAACTCCCGCACGCAGATCGCCGCATGGGTGGTCGAGCGCCAATCCGGCTGAGCCGCCGCTAGACGGCGGGCTCGTCCGGCGGTTCGTCCGGGGCCTTGCAGCAGTGCTCGAGCCAGAGCGCCGCGGCGACCAGCGCCACGCCCGCGACAAGACCGACGACGGTGCCCACGGTGTCGTCGGAAGCCGCCTGAACGGTCGAGCGCTGCGGCAGCAGATACAGGAGCAATCCGAGCCAGACACCTGAGGTGGCGGCCCCCACCAGCGCCGAAGCCTTGGCCAGCGCCACCGCCCGCGCCGCGGTGATGGGGTGGAGCTGGCGCGGGCCCTGCCCGAGCTGATGCCCCCTGACCCGCGAACGGATCATGAAGGCGACACCCACCTCGATGGCGGCGACGGGATAGAGCGAGGCGCCTGCGAACAGCGGGATCGGCGGGAGCGACCCGTAGAAGGCGCGAACCAGCAGCCAGGTCGCGATGGCCGCGAAGGCCGCCAGCCCGAGCAGGTCCCGGATCCGGGTGGTCGACATCACCGGCGCACCACCGTCACGGCCGCACCAACAGGAGCTCGGTCCGCCGCACCCCGCCGCGCTCGGTGGCGTCGAGGTCACCGAGCAGCTCTCGGGCCGGCACCCTCGCTCCCCGCACGGTCAGCGTGGCATCGGGGTCGATCTCCAGCCACGGGACGAGCACGAACGCCCGCTCGTGGGCCCGCGGATGCGGCAACGTCAATTCCGGGTCGGCACTGACGAGGCCGTCGCAGTCGACCACGTCCACGTCCAGGCTGCGCGGACCCCAGCGCTGTTCGCGCACCCGGTCCGCGGCGGCCTCCAGCTCCTGCCCCAACCGCAGCCAGCCGCGGCAGTCCAGCTCGGGATCGTCGGCGATCAGCGTCGCGTTGAGGAAATCCTGCTGCTCGACGCCGCCCCACGGCGCCGTCGCGTACACCCCCGACACCGCGACCAGCCGATCGCCGAGCGCGTCGACGACGGACCGCAGGTTCTCGAGCGGGTCGCCGAGATTCGACCCGATGGAGAGCACAGCGCGACTCATCCGCGCAGGCCCTTGCGGGACCGGCGCGCCACGACGGCGACATCGACAAAGGTCAGCGGGATCGGTGCCGACGGCTTGTGGACCGTCACCTCCACCGCGTTCACCCGATCATCGGTCAGCACCGCGTCGGCGATCTCCCCTGCCACCGTCTCGATGAGGTCGCGCGAGGGGCCTGCCACGATCGCGGCCGCCGTCTCGGCGAGCTCGCCGTAGTGCATGGTGTCGGCGAGATCGTCCGAGGCCGCGGCTGGCGCCAGGTCCATCCACACCGTGACGTCGACGACGAAGTCCTGGCCGTCCCGCTTCTCGTGTTCGAAGACGCCGTGATTGCCGCGGACCCGCAACCCGCGCAACTCGATTCGATCAGCCATCGTGCTTCTCCTCAGCCGCGCTCCACGCGTTCACCACCGCGATCGCGTCGAGGGATCCCCGCGCGTCGTGCACCCGCACACCCCAGGCGCCGCCGCGCGCGGCGAGGGCCGAGACGACAGCCGTTGCGACCTCACGTCCGTCGGGAGCTCGGTCGCCGTGTTCATCCGCGAGCAGGCTGCCGAGGAAGCGCTTGCGGGAGGCCCCGATCAGCACCGGGAAACCCAGCGCATTGAGCCGTGGCAGCGCGCCGAGAAGCGCCCAGTTGTGTTCGGCGGTCTTTGCGAATCCAAGCCCGGGATCGAGGATCAGCCGGCCCGGATCGACGCCGGCCCGAACCGCGAGGTCGACCTGGGTCAGCAGTTCTTCACCGACCTCCGCCACCACGTCGTCGTAGTGTTCCACCCCGCCCGCGTGCACGTATTCGCCCGCGGAGCGCCAGTGCATCAGGATCCAGGGCAGGCCCGCGTCCGCCATCACCGCTGCCATCGCCGGATCCGCGCGGCCACCGGAGACATCGTTGACGATCGTGGCCCCGGACTCGATGGCGGCCGCGGCCACCGAGGCACGCATGGTGTCGACGCTGACCGTGACCTTCTCGGCTGCCAGGGCCGCGATCACCGGACGGATCCGCTCGGCCTCGACCGCCGGATCCACTCGCGCCGCGCCGGGCCGGGTCGATTCGCCGCCCACGTCGACGATGTCCACGCCCAGCCGGCTCAGCTCGAGACCGTGCTCGATCGCGGCGTCCTGGTCCAGGTAGCGGCCACCGTCCGAGAACGAGTCGCTGGTGACGTTGAGGACTCCCATCACCACGCAGCGGCTCGGCATCGGCACCGTCACTTGCGCAGGATCAGGTCCAGAGCCTCGGAACGCGAGGCGGCACTCGACTGCAGCAGACCGCGCACGGCGGAGGTGGTGGTGCTGGCACCCGGCTTCCTGATGCCGCGCATCGCCATGCACAGGTGCTCGGCCTCCACCACGACGATGACCCCGCGGGGATCGAGCTTGCGCACCATCGCGTCGGCGATCTGACTGGTCAACCGCTCCTGCACCTGCGGACGCTTCGCGTACAGGTCGACCAGTCGCGCGAGCTTCGAGAGCCCGGTGACCCGGCCGGTGGAGCCCGGGATGTAGCCGACGTGCGCGACGCCGTGGAACGACACCAGGTGATGCTCGCAGGTCGAGTACATCGGGATGTCGCGGACCAGCACCAGTTCCTGGTGTCCCTCGTCGAAGGTGGTGTTGAGCACCGAATCCGGATCCGTGTAGAGGCCTGCGAAGACCTCCCGGTACGCCCGGGCCACCCGGGCCGGGGTGTCGAGCAGACCCGGCCGATCCGGGTTCTCGCCGACCGCGATCAGCAGTTCACGAATCGCGGCCTCGGCGCGCGGCTGGTCGAAGACCCGCCCGGTCTCGACGCACTGGAGCGGCGCCGCCGCGACACGCTCCGGGGACTCCGCTGCGTCGCGTTCCTGTGACGTCGATGCGTCACGGGCATTCGCACCACCGAGTTGATTGACCGACACGCGACCGAACCTCCACTCTTGCCGACCGTTACCCACCGACCACGCCGGTGCGACGCGATCAGTGGGTAAGCCTAGTTACCGCCGGACTACTGCTGGCCGTTCGGCCCTTCCCAGCGCTCGGTTGCCGGCCCGCCCTCGTCTTCGGGCTTCTGCGGCGGACTCCACTGCGGATACCCGCCGTACGGGTTCTGCGGGTTCTGGGCGTGCTGCTGCGGCTGCTGCTGGTGCTCGCCCGCATCCCGTGGCGGCCAACCGGGCGCCGACCAACCGGCAGGCGCGCCGTAGTCCGGCATGGTGCCGTGCTGAGGCTGCTGCTGTCGCGGGTCCGGGTACGGCTGGTAGCCGCCGCCATTCGGAGCCGGCATCGGGTAGCCGTTCTGCGGACCCGGGACCGGAGCGGTTGGCGGAACCGTCTCGCGGGGCTTGCTGAAGGTCGGCTGCCGCACCGAGTCGTCGGGCAACGGCTCGCCGCGCTCGATCGCCAGCTCACGCGGCGTCTTCACCGGCGGCTTGTCGGACGGCGTCCGACCACCGAAGTCGTTGAACGCGGTGATCCGGGGTCGCTTCTCCACACTCGAGAAGATCTGCTCCAGATCCTTGCGGGTGAGGGTCTCGCGCTCGAGCAGCTCGGTGGCCACCACGTCCAGCAGGTCGCGGTGCTCGTTGAGGATCGCCCACGCCTCGGTGTGCGCGGCCTCGATGAGGTTGCGCACCTCCTCGTCGATCTCCCTTGCGACCTCGTGTGAGTACTCGGAGCTCACCCCCATCGACCGACCGAGGAACGGATCGCCCTGCTCCTGCCCGTAGCGGACCGCACCCAGCTTGGCGCTCATGCCGTATTCGGTGACCATCGCGCGGGCAATCTTGGTGGCCTGGTCGATATCGGACGAGGCACCGGTGGTCGGCTCGTGGAAAACGAGCTCCTCGGCGGCGCGGCCGCCCATCGCCATCACCAGCCGGGCGATCATCTCCGAGCGGGTCATCAGGCCCTTGTCGTCCTCGGGCACCGTCATGGCGTGTCCGCCGGTGCGACCGCGGGCCAGGATGGTGACCTTGTAGATCGGCTCGATGTCCGGCATCGCCCAGGCGGCCAGGGTGTGCCCGCCCTCGTGGTACGCGGTGATCTTCTTCTCGTGCTCGCTGATGATCCGGCTCTTGCGGCGCGGGCCGCCGATGACGCGGTCGACCGACTCCTCGAGCGCCGCCTCCGTGATCAGGGCGCCGTTCTCGCGGGCGGTCAGGAGCGCGGCCTCGTTGATGACATTCGCCAGATCCGCGCCCGACATGCCGACGGTCCGCTTGGCCAGGCCCTCGAGGTCCGCGTGCTGATCGAGCGGCTTCCCCTGCGAATGCACCTTGAGGATCGCCCGGCGGCCCGCCAGGTCCGGGTTGCTCACCGGGATCTGCCGGTCGAACCGGCCCGGACGCAGCAGCGCCGGGTCGAGGATGTCGGGACGGTTGGTCGCGGCGATCAGGATGATGCCGGTGCGGTCGCCGAAGCCGTCCATCTCGACCAGCAGCTGGTTGAGGGTCTGCTCGCGCTCATCGTGTCCGCCGCCGAGGCCGGCACCACGCTGACGGCCGACCGCGTCGATCTCGTCGACGAAGATGATGCAGGGGCTGTTCTGCTTGGCCTGTTCGAACAGGTCGCGCACCCGGGAGGCGCCGACACCGACGAACATCTCGACGAAGTCCGAGCCGGAGATGGTGAAGAACGGCACCCCGGCCTCGCCTGCGACGGCCCTCGCGAGCAGCGTCTTACCGGTTCCTGGCGGGCCGTAGAGCAGGACGCCCTTCGGGATCTTCGCGCCGAGCGCCTGGTAGCGGGCCGGATTCTGCAGGAAGTCCTTGATCTCGTACAGCTCTTCGACGGCCTCATCGGCGCCTGCCACATCCGCGAATGTGGTCTTGGGCATGTCCTTGGTGAGCTGCTTGGCCTTCGACTTCCCGAAGCCCATAACGCCGCCACGGCCACCGCCCTGCATCCGCCCCATCACGAAGACGAACAGGCCGAGCAGGATCACCATCGGCAGCACGAACAGCAGGATCGAGGTCAGCCAGCTCTCCTGGCTCACCTTGGTGTTGTACTTCTCCACGCCCGCGTTCTGGACGGCGGTGAAGATCTGCTCGGAGGCCGCGCTCGGGTACTTCGCGAGGATCTGGTTCGAGTTGTCGGTCGCGTCGTTGCCCTGCTTGAGCGTGAGGCGGAGCTGTTGCTCGCGGTCGTCGATCTGCGCATCGGTGACGTTCTTCGCGTCGAGTTGGGCGATGGCCACCGAGGTGTCGACGTTCTTGTACCCGCGGGTGTCGTTACCGAAATAGCTGAACGCGTAAATGATCAGCAGGATGCCGGCGACAATCGCCAGGTTGCGAAACACAGTCTTGCGATTCATACAGGTTCAGCCTCTGCAGGCCAGTCCTTTCCAGTTCCGGTCGAGCACAGTGCGCCGGGTTCCGGCTGCTCACCGGAGGTTCAAGGTTACCGCGACCGCCGCGAGCAGTGTCCGTTAGCGCGGGCATCGGCGCGGAGCAGCTGTCGCAGCGGCTTCTGCCAAGTAGAACGCGCGGGCACAGCGGATGGTTCCGTGAGCCCCGCCACCGCGGGCGGCCTGATCCGGATGTCGATAGGCTGCGGCCATGACGCTGCCGTATCCCGAGGTCCTGGCGGAGATCGAGCGCTCGCAGGCGCGACTGGAATCCTCGGTGGCCGACCTGTCGGACGAGCAGGCCAGGGGCGACTCGCTGCTTCCCGGCTGGAGCCGCGGTCACGTCGTCACGCACCTCGCCCGCAACGGCGACGCGCTGAACCGGCTGGCCGTCGGCGTGTTGTCCGGGACCCGGCCCGAGATGTACCCGGGCGGGCGGGAGGCGCGCGGCGCCGCGATCGAGGAGGGCGCGGACCGCCCCGTCGAGCTGCTGGACGCCGACCTGCGCTTCGCCGGGCGACGGGTGATCGAATCACTGCGGAAGATCGGGCCCGACCAGCTCGACACCCCGGTGTCCTGGCGCAAGCCCACCGCGGCGCGCGGCATCCCGCTGCTCCGCTGGTGCGAGCTCGAGATCCATCACGTCGACCTCGGCACCGGATACACCGCCCCGGACTGGCCCGGCGCGTTCGTCGAGGAGATCCTGACGCGGGATCTACCCGAACTCGCCGAGGCGGCGCCCGAGGTCGTGCCGCCGGACCTGCCGCGGGCCGAGCTGCTGGCCTGGCTGGTCGGTAGGCCGACGCGCGCCGGGCTCCCCGAGCTGCCCGCCTGGCCGTTCTGACCCTCGGCTCTCACACACCACGACCCGCGGCCGTCACATCACCGCGATCCGCGGCCATGGCTGCAGCGCCTGCAACTGCGCGGCCAGCGCCAGGATCCGCGCCTCCCCGCCCGGCGGCGCCGCGATCTGCACACCCAGCGGGGTTCCGGACTCGGGGTGCATTCCCACCGGCACGGTCACGGCCGGCCAGCCGACCAGGTTCCACACCGGGGTGAACGGCGCGAAACGCACTGCCGCCATGACGTTCGACGGCCAGGACCGATCGCTCCAGCCGTGCGCCTCCATCGGCGGCCTGGCCAGCGTCGGGGTCAGCACCACGTCGAAATCCGCGAAGAACGCACGCATCGCGGCCTCCATCCTGTCCACCTGCCGGGGCCGGACGAGCCTGCGCATGGCGTGCCCGACCGCGATGTGCGTCCTGGTGCGCGCCTGCAGCAACGTGTGGTCGAGGCCCTCCGCATAGGCGGCAGTGCCCGCGGTCCAGCGCGACACCAACGGAATCGGGTTCCTCGGGTACGGCAGTCTCGCTGCCGTGACCGTGTGCCCGGCACCGCCGAGCACCTGTGCGGTGCGCTCTGCCCCGCCCCGCCAGTGCCGGTCCACCGGCGTCAACGGACTCGGCGAGCCTGCCGCCACCGCGACGCGCAGCCGCCCCGGATCGGCGAGCTCCGCCAGCTCGGGACGGTCCGCCATCACCGACAACAGCAACGCGGAGTCCTCGACCGTCGTCGTCAGCGGACCGTTCTCCGCCATCCCGAACCAGTTCTCGCCCAACTCACGGGGCACCAGGCCGCTGCCGGGTTTGATGCCGACCAACCCGCAGGCGGCGGCCGGGATCCGGATCGAGCCGAGACAGTCCGATCCGTGTGCCACCGGCACCATCCCCGCGGCCACCGAGGCGCCCGCGCCGCCGGATGACCCACCCGCCGTCAGCTCGTGATTCCACGGGTTCTTGACGATCGAGTCGTGCGAATCGGTCGACGGCCACACACACAGTTCGGACAGCCTGGTCATTGCCACCGGAACCGCGCCCGCCCGACGCAACCGATCGAGCACGGGATGGTTCTCTGTCGAGGCCTCCGCAACGGTGGTCGCGGATCCGTTCCCCAGCGGGTGCCCCAGGATCGGGATGTTGTCCTTGATCGCGATGGGCACGCCCGCCAAGGGCAGCGCCGACAGGTCCGGCCGCTCGGCCAGGGCCTCGGCCTCGGCGCGGGCCTGCTCGCCCCGCACGATCACGAACGAGTCCAGCTCGGGATCACGTTCGGAGATCCGCCTCAACGCGTCCTCGACCGCGTCGATCGGCGACAGCGCACCCGAGCGCACCCGAGCCGCGATCGCGGCAGCGGTGAATTCGAGTTGGGTGCCGGTGGACAGGGCCTCCACCGAAGGGTTGGACATATGCAATAACCGCCTCACCTGGTTGGTCACTCGATCCTCCGGCCTCACGGCACCCGTCGCCAGGCACCCAGGGGTTGGGATCGACCACCCCGCAGCGGGCCGCGAACACCCTGGTGTCAAGCGAAAACGGTTGCTGCGGCGGGACCGGAGTGCGATCGTTGCAGGGCAAGCCCCAACCATCCACGTCACGCGGAGGTAGGCATGGCTGATGCAATCGTGGCCGAGGGACTGGTCAAGCGGTACGGCAAGGTGGTCGCCCTCGACGGGCTCGACCTCGCGGTACCCGAGGCCACCGTCCTCGCGCTCCTCGGCCCGAACGGTGCCGGGAAGACGACGGCGGTGCGCGTCTTCACGACGCTGCTCGAACCCGACGAGGGACACGCCACCGTCGACGGACTGGACGTGGTCGCGGACGCGAAGGACCTGCGCTCCCGGATCGGTGCGTCCGGCCAGTACGCGGCGGTGGACGAGTACCTGACCGGCTTCGAGAACCTGGAGATGGTCGGGCGCCTGTACCACCTCGGCACCAAGTTCAGCAGGGACCGGGCGCGCGAGCTACTCGAGCAGTTCGACCTCGTGGACGCCGCCGACCGCCCGGTCAAGGGGTATTCCGGCGGCATGCGCCGCCGTCTCGACCTGGCCGGTGCGCTGGTCGCGAACCCACCGGTGCTGTTCCTCGACGAGCCGACGACCGGGCTCGACCCAAGGGCGCGACTCGGCCTCTGGGACGTCATCGACGAACTCGTCTCGGGCGGCACCACGCTCCTGCTCACCAGCCAGTACATGGACGAGGCGGACCGGCTCGCCGACTCCATCGCCGTGGTCGACCACGGCAAGGTGATCGCGCGAGGCACCTCGGACGAGCTCAAGGACCAGGTCGGCGGGGAGCGCATCGAGCTCGCCCTCGACCCGGGCGCCAGCCTCGACGACGCGCGGGCGGCACTGATCCCGCTTGCCGACGGTGAAATCCAGGTGGACCAGCACGCACGCCGGATCACCGTTCCGGTGGCCGACGGTTCCAGCGCCCTCGTCGCCGCCCTCGGCAGTCTGGCGGGGCGGAACGTCACGGTGACCGACGTCGCCCTGCGCAGACCAACCCTCGACGACGTGTTCCTCGCGCTGACCGGCCACCAGGCCGAATCGGCCGGGAACGGAGCCGACGAGGCCGATGTCGGCAACCAGAGCAGCGAGGGTCGGCATCGGGAGCGTGCGTCGTGAACGGGCTGGAGATGGCGGTCCGCGACGGGGCGACGATCGCCAAGCGCAACGTCATCAAGATCAGGCGGGTGCCGGACCTGCTGATCTTCACCACGCTGTCACCGATCATGTTCGTGTTGCTGTTCGCGTACGTCTTCGGCAGTTCCATCGAGGTGCCGGGGATGTCGTACAAGGAGTTCCTGATCGCGGGCATCTTCACCCAGTCGGTCATCTTCGGCGCCACCTGGACCGGACTCGGGCTCGCCGAGGACATCCAGAAGGGGTTCATCGACCGGTTCCGGTCGCTGCCGATGGCCCAGTCGGCGGTGCTCGTCGGGCGCACCACCAGTGACGTGCTGATCAACGTCGTGAGCCTGGTCGTGATGTCGCTGGCCGGGCTGGCGGTGGGCTGGCGGATCCACACCTCTCTGCTCGAGGCCGCGGCCGCCTATGTGTTGCTGCTGCTGTTCGCCTACGCCCTGTCCTGGGTGATGGCGGTGGTAGGGCTGTGGATCCGCACTCCGGAGGTCTACAGCAACGCCAGCTTCATGGTGATCTTCCCGCTGTCGTTCATCGCGAACACCTTCGTCCCCACCACGAATCTGCCCCCGGTGCTCAAGGTCATCGCCGAGTGGAACCCCGTCTCGGCGGTGACACAGGCGGTCCGCGAACTTTTCGGCAACACCAATCCCGCGCTCGTGGTACCGGACGTGTGGCCCCTGCAGAACCCGGTGGTGGCCTCCCTCGCCTGGATCGTCGGGATTCTCGTGGTGTTCGTGCCGTTCGCGATCCATCGCTACAAGAAGGCGGTCAGTCGCTGATGGACCCGACCGTTCGGTCGACGCCCGAGGCGACGGTCGCGGCGGACTCGACGGGTGATTCCTACCCGCGCATCCTGTCCCCCGAGCGGATCGACGACGAACGCTCATCGTCGCTCGGTCCGAGCGAGGCGGTCGGCGACATCGACGTCGACGTGGGACAACGCATCGACGACTTCGACCTGCTCATGAGGCTCGGCCGCGGAGCGTTCGCCCGGGTGTTCCTCGCCCGGCAACGCTCGATGCACCGTCTGGTCGCGGTGAAGATCTCGCGAGACCACGGCACCGAACCGCAGACGATGGCCCAGCTCGACCACGATTACATCGTCCGGGTCTTCGACCAGCGCCAACTCGAGGGGCTCGGGGTGAAACTGCTCTACATGCAGTACGTCCCCGGCGGCACCCTGCTCGCCGTGTTGCGCCGGATCCGGAAAGCCCCGCAGGAGCCACGGGGTGGCCAGGTACTGCTGGACGCGATCGACAGCGAGCTCGAGGCCAAGGGCGAGATCAGGCCAACCGACTCCAGCGTGCGGGCCGAGATCGCCGCCCTGTCCTGGCCGGAGACGATCGCCTGGCTGGGCAGGCGCCTCGCCGAGGCGCTCGACCACGCGAGCAGGCACGGCGTGATCCACCGCGACATCAAGCCAGCGAACGTGCTGCTCACCGCGGAGGGGGTCCCCAAACTCACGGATTTCAACATCAGCTTCAGCAATCGCCTCGACGGCATGAGCCCGGTCGCGTATTTCGGCGGCTCGCTGGCCTACATGTCGCCGGAGCAACTGGCTGCGCGGCACCCAAGCAGGCCAGGGACCGCCGCCGATCTCGACACCCGCAGCGACATCTTTGCCCTCGGCGTGATGCTGTGGGAGCTGCTGACCGGCAAACGTCCGTTCCGCGACGCGATCGACGCCGACGAGTCGGACGCCTCGCTCGGCACCATGCTGGATCTGCGCAGACACCGGATCGGCCAGGAGATCGAGGCCGAGCTGCCGCCCGACTGCCCGGCGACCCTGCGCCGCGTACTGCTGACCTGCCTCGAACCCGACCCGCGAGACCGCTGGCCGACGGGCGCGGATCTGGCCCAGCAGTTCGAGCTGTGCCTGGATCCGCAAGCCCGCGACCTCGTCGATCCGCCGCCCGGCAGCTGGCGGCTGCGGCTGCGCCCGTGGGCGGTACCGATCATCGTGGCCGGGATCCTGCTGCCCAACGCGTTGGCCGGCTTCTACAACTACACCCACAACCGCGCGCTGATCGTCAGCAAGCTGTCCCTCGCGGCGCAGGAGCATTTCGGGCAGATCCAGCTGGTCATCACCGTGATCACCTTCCCGCTGATGGCGGTGCTGCTCGCCTCCCTGTGCCGGCGCCCCGTCCTGGTGTCGCGGGCGCTGGCGCGCGGCCGCGCCTTCGACGCCAGGACCCTCGGCCGGGCGCGGACCGACACCCTGCTGCTCGGAGACCGGGTGGTGGTCCTCTTCTTCGCGGCGTGGTGGGTCGCGACCGCCGTCAACCTGATCCTGCTGCACGTCGCGGGCGGGACGATCCAGCTGGGGGCGTACCTGCACTTCCTCGCCTCGACCGTGGTGTGCGGCGCCATCGCCGTGGCATACCCGTTCTTCCTGGTGACCTTCTACGTCGTGCGCTGTGTGTACCCGGTGCTGCTGCCGCCGGGCATCATCAGCGGCATCGACGCCGGGCTGCTGCGGGGACTGGAGCGGCGCAGTACCCGCTACCTGGCCGTCGCCGCGTCCATCCCATTGGTGGCGATCGCCGGGGCGACATTCCTGCCCGCCGACGAGCTGGGGTCGGTCGTCGTGCCGATCCGGGTGCTCTGCCTGGGCGCGATCGTCGCGTTCGTCGGGGCCTACTGGATGTTCCGGCAGCTCGAGCAGGACCTGCACGCCCTCGAGCGAGTCGTGTCGGGCGAACCCGGTCCCGCATTGAGCCTCCGCACTCCCACCCGAGCGGCGTTATCCTGACGAGGGGCTTCCCTCACGACATCGAGCGCCCAGGCGCACGAGACAGTCCGAGGTTTTCGTGACGAAACGGACCATTCGACCAGCACCGGACCCTACGGTCGCGGCGCAGTCATCGCCGGACTCGACGGTCACGGCGCAATCGCCGCCGGACTCGACGGTCCTGGCGCAGTCACCGGTCGCCCGTTTCACGGCCCAGTGGGAGACGACCGGCACTCCCCCGAATCTCGCGGACTACCTCCCCGAGAGGGCGGACCAGCGGCGCGACTCGTTGATCGAACTGATCAGGGTCGACCTGCGGTACCGATGGCTCGACTACGAGAAGCCCAAGCGGCTGGCCGCCTACCGCGAGGAGTTCCCCGAACTGAAGTCCGAGCCGTTGCCGCCCGAGCTGATCGATGAGGAGTTCCGCCTGCGGCGCCAGAGCGGGCTCACCGTGGAGGCCAGCGACTACTCGCGGGACTTTCCGGAGGAGTCCCAAGTGATCGAGCAATCGCCGATTCCCGGCGACGAGAAGTCCACGCTGATCGCGAAGCCCGCCGCGGAGACGGCACTCGACGACATCGACGTCGGCCAGCGGGTGGACGACTTCGACCTGCTGATGGGTCTGGGACGGGGCGCGTTCGCCCGGGTCTTCCTCGCCCGCCAACTCTCCATGCAACGCCTGGTCGCGGTGAAGATGTCCCACGATCACGGCACCGAACCGCAGACACTGGCCCAGCTCGACCACGACTACATCGTCCGGGTCTTCGACCAGCGCGTCCTCGACGAACACAAGTTGAAACTGCTCTACATGCAGTACGTCCCCGGGGGCACCCTGCTCGGGGTGCTGCGGCGGGTCCAGGCGACACCGCCCGAGGACCGCAGCGGACAGCTGCTGCTGGACGTGATCGACGATGCGCTCGAGGCCAAGGGCGAGATCCGGCCGGCGGACTCCAGCGTCCGGCCCGAGATCGCGTCCCTGAGCTGGCCGGAGACCGTCGCCTGGCTCGGCCGCCGACTGGCGGAGGCACTGGACTACGCGGGCAAACACGGTGTGCTGCACCGCGACATCAAACCGGCGAACGTGCTGCTCACCGCCGACGGGGTGCCGAAGCTCGCCGACTTCAACATCAGCTTCAGCGACACCGTGGCGGGCACGAGCCCGGTCGCCTATTTCGGCGGGTCCCTGGCCTACATGTCGCCCGAACAGCTCGAGGCCTGCCACCCGGGCCTGCCGGGCACGGCGAGCGACCTCGACACCCGCAGCGACATCTTCGGGCTCGGGGTGATGCTGTGGGAGTTGCTCACGGGCACACGTCCCTTCGACGACTCCGCGGTGGGCGGTCAGTCGGAGAAGTCGCTGGAACGGATGCTGGCGGTCCGCGAGCGCGGCGTCGACGCGGACGCACAGGCCCAGCTACCGTCCGACTGCCCCGCCGCCCTGAAGCGGGTGCTGCTGACCTGCCTCGCACCGGACCCGAGCAGCCGGTGGTCGACGGGCGCTGAGCTGGCCCAGCAGTTCGAACTGTGCCTGGACCCGCGGGCCAGGGACCTCGTCGACCCCGATCCGCGGAGCTGGCGGATGCGACTGCGACGCTGGGTGGTCCCGATCACCGTGGTGGCGATGCTGGTGCCGAACGTGCTGGCGGGCGTCTACAACTACCACCACAACAAATCGCTGATCATCAGCAACCTGGCGTTGGAAGCACAGCAGAAGTTCGAGCAGATCCAATCCGCGATCAACATGATCGCGTACCCGATCGGCATCGTGGTGGTGGTCTACCTGAGCCGCTATCCGATGCGGATGCCGCGCGGGCTGCGCAAGGGCCGCATCTACGACAAACAGACCCTGGCTAAGGCGCGGACCGACACCCTGCTGCTGGCCGACCGGGCGGTGCTCGTCATCTTCAGCATGTGGGCTGTGGCCGGAATCGCGTACCCGATCACCCTGCGGGTCGTCGCGGGCGAGATCCCCACGAGCACCTACGTACATTTCATCGGCTCGCTGATCGTGTGCGGGGCGATCGCGGTCGCGTACCCGTTCTTCCTGGTGACCTTCTACCTGATGCGGTGCATCTATCCGATGATGCTGCCGCAGGGGATCACCAGCAGCGACGACGCCCGCAAGCTGCGCGGGCTCAGCAGGCGCAGCGTCCGATACCTGGCGCTGGCCGCCTCGGTGCCGCTGGTCGGGGTGGCCGGGGTGACGTTCCTGTCCTCCGACGAGATCACCTCCGTGATCGTGGCCGTCCGCGTGCTGTGTGTCGGGGCGATCGCCGCCTTCATCGTCGTGTACTGGCTGTTCCGGCTGCTGGAGAAGGACCTGCGCGCACTGGAGCGGGTCGTCTCGCACGAGCCGGCGACCCGGTCCACATGACCGGCGCGGCCGTGAGGTCGTAGCCGAGACTCCCTCGCGTCTTGACCGACTGGTGTGCGAGGCACAGGCTGATAGATGAACCCGCGGTCCAGTGGGTCGGTGAATGCATGTCTGAACAAGCAGAACACGGAAAACGCCCGGTGAGCGCGGTACTCGCGGGCCCGTACGGGCACCCGTTCCACCCGATCCTGGTGACGGTGCCGATCGGCGCGTGGGTCAGCAGCCTCGTGTTCGACGTCGCCTCTCGAATCGTCGGGGATCCGGGCTTCCTGACCAAGGGGTCACTGTGGCTCATCGCGATCGGCGTGCTCGGTGCGCTGGCCGCGGCGACGATCGGCTTCCTCGACCTGATGGCCATCCCCACGGGGACCCCGGCGTTCCGAACCGGTGTGACGCACATGTCGCTGAACCTCGCGGTCACCGCCTCGTATGCGGTGAACTTCGTGTGGCGCGGCGCCGACTACGGAACCCCGGACGCCGTGGAGATCGGCCAGCTCCTGCTCTCTGCGGTGTCGCTGGCCGGGTTGGCCGCCGCGGGCTATCTCGGCGGCCGGCTTGTCTTTCGCGATGGGGTGCGGGTCGTGGACGAAGCGACCCAGGCCGACGCATTCGAGCACCGTTCCCGACACGACCGACACCCATAGACCCGATCCGTCCACCACTGCCTAGGAGATGACATGGGTATCGCAGCTCTCGTGACCTGGCTGCTGACGGCCGCAGGCGGCTTCTACCTACTCGCGACCTGGATCGCCAAAGGCGGTGTGCGGCAACCGCGGACCAGCCATTTCCCTCCCGCCGTGATCTTCGGGCATTTCCTTCTTGCCGTGATCGGGTTGGTCGTGTGGATCGTGTATCTCGTCGTCGACGAGGACGCGCTCGCGTGGACCGCCTTCGCGCTCCTGGTCCCGGTTGCGCTCCTCGGTTTCGCGATGCTGATCCGTTGGATTCCCGTCTACCGCGGCGCCGGGGTTGGCGCGGGGAACGGCGGGCCTTCGGTGCCGGGCACGGCCCCGAACGGGGTGCCGGAGAAACACTTCCCGGTCGCCGCCGTCGCCGGCCACGGGACCTTCGCAGTCGTCACCGTCGTCCTGGTGCTGCTGACGGCCCTCGGTGTGGGCTGACGCTGCACGGTCAGCTCGGCGCCGTACGCTCCCACGGCCGCAGGCGCTCCAGCTGCGCCGCCACCGACAGGATCAGTGCCTCCCCGCCGGGCGGCGCCGCGATCTGCACGCCCAGCGGCGTGCCCGACTCCGGATGGATCCCCACCGGCACGCCCGCCGCGGGCCAGCCGACCAGGTTCCACAGCGACGGGAACGGGGCATAGCGGATGTTGGCCGCGAGGTTGGACAGCCAGGACTTCTCGCTCCAGCGCAGCGCCTCGATCGGGGACCGGGCCAGAGTCGGGGTGATCACCACGTCGGAGTCGGCGAAGACCCGGCGCAACGCGGCGTCCACCTTCCGCACCTGCGCGGGGTCGACGAATCGGGTCAGCACGCGTCCGACGGCGACGTGCCTGCGGGTCCGCGGCTGCAGCAGCGCCGGATCGAGCCCGGCCGCGTCGGTCGCGGCACCCCCCATCCAGCGCGCCAAGATCACCAGCGGGTTCGCCGGATAGGGCAGCCGAGCCGTCGCGAGGTGGTGGCCTGCCCCGCCCAGCACCGCGGCCGCGCTCTCCGCGCCGGCCCGCCAGTACGGATCGACCCGCACCAGCGGGAGCGGCGAACCGGTTGCCACCGCGATCCGCAGCGGACCGGGATCGGCGACGGTCGCCAGCTCCGGGCGATCCGCCATCACCGACAGCATCAGCGCCGCGTCCTCGACCGTCGTCGCCAGCGGGCCGTTCTCGGCCATCCCGAACCAGGAGTCGACCCCCAGTTCGGCGGGCACCACACCGAGGCCGGGCTTGATGCCGACCAACCCGCAGCAGGCGGCGGGAATCCGGATCGAACCCATCCCGTCCGCCCCGTGCGCCACGGGCACCATCCCGGCCGCGACCGCGGCCGCCGAACCACCGGAGGAACCGCCGGTCGTCCGGCCGGGGTTCCACGGGTTCCTGGTGACGGTGTCCGGGGTGTCGGTGGTCCCCCACAGGCACAGCTCCGGCACCGCGGTGAGACCGACCACGACCGCCCCGGCCGCGCGCAGGCGCGCGACCACCGGATGATCCCCGGGCGAAGGCTCGTGGGAACTCGCCCTCGAGCCGTTGCCAAGGGGATGTCCCGCCACCGGGACGTTGTCCTTGACCGCGATCGGGACACCTGCCAGCGGCAACGCGGCGAGGTCGGAGCGCTCTGCGACCGCGTCGGCCTCGGCCAGCGCTTGCTCGGCGCGGACCGTGACGAACGCGCCCAGCCCCGGATCCCGCTCGGCGATCCGGGCCAGGGCCGCCTGAACGGCGTCGCGGGGAGTCAGCGCGCCGGAGCGCACCTGCGCGGCAATGGCAGCGGCGGTCAGATCCGTGGACATGCCACGAGTATGGCCCGTCAGCCGCCGTAGACCGTGGGTTCGAGCGTTCCGATGTACGGCAGGTCGCGGTACCGCTCGGCGTAGTCGAGGCCGTAGCCGACGACGAACTCGTCGGGGATGTCGAAGCCGACGTTGGCGACCTCCACGTCCACCTTGATGGCGTCCGGCTTGCGGAGCAGCGTGACCACCTCGAGCGAGGCGGGGTTGCGGGTACGCAGGTTGCGCATCAGCCAGGAGAGCGTGAGACCGGAGTCGATGATGTCCTCGACGATCAGCACGTGCCGTCCGGCGATGTCCTTGTCCAGGTCCTTGAGGATCCGGACGACACCGGACGAGGAGGTCGACGAGCCGTAGGAGCTCACGGCCATGAACTCCATCTGGGTCGGGATCGGCAGGGCCCTCGCCAGGTCGGTCATGAAGAAGACCGCGCCCTTGAGGACACCGACCAGCAGCAGGTCGCCCTCCGGCGCGCCGACCGGATAGCGCTCGGCGATGATCCCCGCCAACTCGGCGATCTTGTCCTGGATCTGATCCTCGGAAATCAACACCGATGCGATGTCGCCTTCGTACACGGCGCGAATCCCTTCATTTCGACTGACCTGGTCATGGACGGAACTGTTCATTCACCGGTCCGGGCCGATCGCTGTCAGCCCGAGCGTTAGCCTGCCATGCCGCCGCGACAGCACCAACCTGGCTCCCGGACGACCCCCGCCGATCGCGACGCCGCCCTGCCCGCGCCACCGCCCGATCAGGTCGTCCGCGGCCCGCAGCTGCCGGTCGGTCAGGTCCCTCGCGCCGTTCCCGAGCAGCCACAGACGCAGTGCCCTGCGCCGCACCGCCGGGTGGATGTCGACCAGCTCGGCCACGTCCAGCCCGCCAACCGCGTCCGCGGTGTCGACCCCGCCCGACCCGGCGTCGGCGAGCACCCGGACCGCGATCGCATCGAGCACCTCGCCGTCCTCGCGCAGCTGGTCGGCGGTGCGGGCCAGCGCCTGCGCCACGCCGCCGCCGAGGATCTGTTCGAGCAGCGGCAGCGCCTCCGAGCGCAACCGCACCCGAGTGAACTCGGGACTGAGGTTGTGCGGATCCCGGTACGGGTCGAGCTCGAGCTCCTCGCAGGCCTTGGCCGTGACGCCGCGGCGCACCGTGAGCAACGGCCGGCCCCAGGGCGCGTCGAAGTCGCGCATGCCGGCGAGCGAGCGCGGTCCCGAGCCACGGGCCAGCCCGAGCAGGACCGTCTCCGCCTGATCGTCGAGGGTGTGCCCGAGCAGCACCGGCCGGTCGGCCCGTGCTGCGCCGAGCGCCTCGTACCGGGTGCGACGGGCGGCGGCCTCCAGCCCGCCGTCGCGGTCGACGCTCACCGTCAGCACCCGTGCCGAGGCGCAGCCGAGTGCCAGGGCGCGGGCGGCGGCCTGCTCGGCCACCGCGGCCGAGCCCTCCTGCAGCCGGTGGTCGACCACGAGGGCGTGCGCAGGCCCGGCCTCGGCGACCGCGGCGGCGGTCAGCGCCAGCGAGTCGGCCCCACCGGACAGGGCCACCGCGACACCAGTGCCGGTGCCGTGCGCGGCGACCCAGCGCCGGACGGCGTGCCGCACCTCCAGCAACGCCGGTCCCTCGGGCAACGGCGGCCGGCTCATGCCAGGACCCGGGCGATCCAGCTCTCGGGGTCGTCGATCTCGGCGAGCAGCGGCAGGGTGTCGGGTCCGGTCCAGATCGCATTGAACTCGGCCATCCCGACCCGGCCGACGACGGCGTCGACGAAGGCCTTGCCCCGCACGTACTGGGCCATCTTGGCGTCCATCCCGAGCAGCGCGCGGACCAGCCGTTGCAGCGGGTTCACCTGCCGGGCGCGGCGGCGGTCGAACGCCCGCCGGATCGCCACCACCGACGGGACGACCGCGGGCCCGACGGCGTCCATCACGTGGTCCGCGTGCCCCTCCAGCAGCGTGCCGAGCATCAGCAACCGGTCAAGGGCCGCCCGCTGCGACTCCGTCTGGGTGGCGCGCAGCAGCCCGAGCACCCCGCGGTCCTCGGGCGCGGCATCGTCGCCCCTGCGCTGGCGGAGCACCGTGGTGAGCCGGCCGAGCAGCTCGGCGACGGACTCGTCGCCGCCCTCGCCGATCGCCCCGACGTTGTCCCGCATGTAACCGGCCAGCCAGGGCGAGGAGGAGAACTGGACCCGATGGGTGACCTCGTGCAGGCACACCCACATCCGGAAGTCGCTCGGCACCACCTTCAACGCCCGCTCGACGCCGACCACGTTGGGCGCCACCAGCAGCAGCGTGCCGTGCTCGCCGGTGAAGGGGTCGTACTGGCCGAGGATCGCCGAGGACAGGAACGCGAGCATCGCGCCCGCCTGCAACCCGGCGGGCACACCGCCGAGCAGGCCGCGGTCGGTGACGGCGTCGTCCCCGGTGAGGTTGGCCATCGATCGGGCCGCGGCGCGGATCCAGCCGGCCCGGTCCACCACCTGCGCCTCAGGGACGGGCAGCCCGTCGGCCAGGCCGGTGACGTCCCGGACCGGGCCCTCCGCGCGGATGGAGGCAGCGGACAGCTCCGCGACCGCCGCCTCCGCGGAGTACCTCGTGGTGCTCGGGCCGGGCTTGGTCAGCCGCACCCCGGTTCGGGAAGCCAGGTCCCAGTCGACGGCGCCGGCGAATCCGCCGGATCGTGGAGAGTTCGCCGCCTCGCGGCTCACAGGCACCCGCAGGATCGCAGGGTCGACGCGATCGCGTCGAGGGCGGGGCGACTGACCTCCGGCGGCCGGTCATTGGACATCAGCGCGAAGGTCAGCACCCGGTTGTCGACGTCGGTGACGTAGCCGACGAGCGCGCTCGCATTGGACAGCGTCCCGGTCTTGGCCCTGACCCATCCGGCGCCGCGACGATCGCCCGAGGCGTAGCGGTCGGACAGCGTCCCGGTGGCCCCGGCCACCGGCAGGTAGTCCAGCATCGGCCGCAGCCGCTGGTCGGCGTCGCCCGCGGCGTCGGTGAGCGCCTGGTCCAGCAGCCGCGCCGGGATGCGGTTGTCCACGGAGAGCCCGCTGGCGTCGTGCAGCGTCATCCCGTTGGTGTCGATGCCCGCGGAGTCGAGGGTCTGGCCGATAGCGGTGACCGCGCCCGCGAACGAGGGTTCGGTCCCGACCGCGATGGCGATCTCCCGGCCGATGGCCTCGGCGAGCACGTTGTCCGAGTGGCCCATCATCTGGCCGAGTCGGTCACGCAGGGCGGCGGATTCGACGGAAGCCAGCGGCGCCGCGCCCGGCGGCGCGATCCCGGGGGTGACCTTGGCGGGGTCGACGCCGAGTGCGGCGGCCAGCGCGCGGCCCGTGTCCAGGGACGCGGTCGCGGTGCGGGGCGACTCGTCCTCGATCGGGTTGAGCCGCCCACCGTCGAGCATCAGCGACTCGATGGGCGCGATGTAGCCGGCTCCGATGTCCGCGGGGAACCAGCCCTGCGCCATGGTCGGCCCGGCAAACGCGCTGGTGTCCACCACGATGCTGTCCACCGGTGCCCCAGCGCCCCGGATCTGGGCGGCCAGATCCTCCACGCGCGGCGCGCCAGGGTAGAAGCCGGGCTGGCCGGCCGGCTGTGCGGTGAGGGTGGGATCGCCGCCGCCGATCAACACGATCTGGCCGGGCACGGCGCCCTGCACCACCCTGGTGGCCACCCGATGCTCCGGGGGCAGTGCGAGCAACGCCGCCGTTGCGGTGGCGATCTTGGTCGTCGACGCCGGGGTCATCGGGACCTCGGGACGTTGGCTCCAGAGCACGGTGCCGGTCGCCGCGTCGGACACGGCGCCGGTGAAGTTGCCGAGACCTGGGTCGGCCAACGCGGCACCGAGAGCGGCGGCGAGGGCGGCGGGATTCGGCACCGGGGCGTCCGCCGGCACCGGCGCGACCTTGGGGTCGGGCAGGATCGGCGGCGGCTCCGGCATGGTGGTGGTCGCCGCGTCGGCTGATGAGTCGCCGTCGAATCGCTGGCCGGCGAACACCGCCGCGCCCGCGCCGACGACGAGGACCAGCCCCGTGGACAGGAGGAGCCGGACCCGCTTGCGCCGTCGCGCCGCCAAGGACCCCAGCTTCCGGTCCTTGGATCCGAGCTTTGCCAACACCCCTCCGTTTGTTTTTCGGCCCGTCGCTGCGCCGCAGGTCCGTCTATTACCTCCACATTATCCCGGACCGGCTACCCTGACCCCGCACCATCCACCGAGACAAAGCGAGGAAGAGGCGTGGAGTTCGACGTCACCATCGAGATCCCCAAGGGTCAGCGCAACAAGTACGAGGTCGATCACGAGACCGGCCGCGTCAAGCTGGACCGCTACCTCTACACCTCCTTCGGCTACCCCGCCGACTACGGCTACATCGAGAACACCCTCGGTGAGGACGGCGACCCGCTCGACGCGATGGTGCTGCTGCCCGAGTCGGTCTTCCCCGGCGTGATCGTCGAGGCCCGCCCCGTCGGCATGTTCAAGATGGTCGACGAGGCCGGCGGCGACGACAAGGTGCTGTGCGTGCCCGCGGGCGACCCTCGCTGGGACCACATCCAGGACCTCGCCGACGTCTCGCAGTTCGAGCTGGACGCGATCAAGCACTTCTTCGTGCACTACAAGGATCTCGAGCCGAACAAGCACGTCACCGGCGCCGACTGGGTCGGCCGCGCGGAGGCCGAGAAGGTCATCACCGAGGCGGTCGAGCGCCTGAAGGCCAACGGCGGCCACTGAGCTGAGGCTCCTCTGGACCACTGAATCACCGAAAGTGTGGGATCCCGCCCGGTTTCCGGGCGGGATCCCACACTTTTCTCGTCGTAGGCCTTCACTAGGATTCCCGAGGTGAACGGATACGACGATCTCGACCACCTCGACACCTCGACGCTGCCGCCCCGCCAGCAGCGGATTCTTGCTGTCATCCGAGACTTCGTGGTCGAGAAGGGGTATTCGCCGAGCACCCGGCAGATCGGGGACGCGGTGGGCCTGCGGTCCCCGTCAACGGTGTCGAAGCATCTGAAGAGCCTGGAGGAGAACGGCTTTCTGCGGCGCGGCGACTCGGTGTCGCGGCCGATCGACGTGCGCCTGTTCCTCCGGGGATCGGCGACGCGGGAATCGGCGAAGGACTCGGTGCAGGTGCCCGTGGTCGGCGACATCGCGGCAGGCACCCCGATCCTCGCCGAGCAGCACGCCGACGACATGCTGACCGTGCCGCGCGAACTGGTCGGATCCGGCACGGTGTTCGGCCTGCGCGTGCGCGGCGATTCGATGGTCGATGCCGCGATCCTCGACGGTGACATCGTGATGGTTCGGCAACAGCACGAGGCACATTCGGGCCAGATCGTCGCCGCGATGATCGACGGCGAGGCCACCGTCAAGGTGTACCGGCGCCGGAACGGGCACACCTACCTCGAACCGCGTAACCCTGCCTACCAGGTCCTCGACGGCGACGAGGCCGTGGTGCTGGGCAAGGTCGTCTCGGTCATGCGCCGAGTCTGAACGACGCCGTGAGTGGTCTCGCCCGGTAGCCGGGCGAGACCACTCATGCACGCGCGGCCTATTCCTCGCCGTCGCCGTTTTCCTTGCGTGCGGCCGCCGAGGCCGCCAGTCCCCCTGCCGTGCGCAGCGGGACCTCCTTCCAGAAGAAGACCAGCACCAGTCCGACCAGCGCGACACCGGTCACCGACAGGAACACCGTCGACATCGACTCGGAGAACCCGACCTTGAACGGCTGGGCCAGCGCCGGGCTGAGCTGCTGGATGATCGAACTGTCCTCGAGGACCCGACCGGCCGAGGTGACGTCCTGGCTCGCCAGCCCGGTCGACAGCGCGACATCGGCCGGGTTCGCGCTGTGCAGGCCGTCCACGACAGCCTGCTGGAAGGCGGGATCCTTTGCGGCCGAGCGCAGCTCGTCGCTGATATTCGGGGTCAGCTGGGTGAACAGGATGGACAGGAACACCGCGACGCCGAGGGTGCCACCGATCTGGCGGAAGAAGGTCGCGGCCGCCGTGGACACCCCCATGTCCTGCGGGGGCAGCGCGTTCTGGATCGCCAACGTCAACGGCTGCATCAGGTTGCCCAGACCGAAGCCGGTGATCGCCATGAAGACCATGACCAGCGGCAGCGGCGAATCCGCGTGCACGAAGTGCAGCAGGAACATGCCGAGCGTGAGCAGCGAGGCGCCGATCAGCGGGTAGGCCCGGTAGTGCCCCGTCTTGGAGATCCGCTGACCCGAGATGATCGAGCCCGCCATGAGTCCGAGCACCATCGGCAGCATCTGCATGCCCGCCAATGTGGGGCTCGACCCGCGAACCACCTGCAGGTACTGCGGCAGCAACGTGATGCCACCGAACATCGCGGCCCCGACGACGATCGAGATGACCACGCCCATCGCGAAGGTGGAGTTGTGGAACATCCGCAGCGGGATCAGTGCGGCGTCGCGCATCCCCCGTTCCACGAAGATGAACCCGAGCACGCCGAGCACACCGATGACATAGCAGGCGATCGAAAGGGTACTGCTCCAGCCCCATTCGCGTCCCTGCTCGGCGACCACCAGCAGCGGGACGATGCCGATCGCGAGGACGAGCGCACCCCACCAGTCGATCCGAACCCCGGGACGGCGGACCTTCGGCAGGTGCAGCACCTTCGAGACCACTGCCAGCGCGAACACGCCGATCGGGACGTTGACCAGGAAAACCCAACGCCAGCCGTCGATTCCGAGGATGGTCTCCTGGCCGGCCAGCAGGCCACCGAGCACCGGCCCCAGCACGCTGGACGTGCCGAAGACGGCGAGGAAGTAGCCCTGGTACTTGGCGCGTTCGCGCGGACCGACGATGTCGCCGAGGATGGCGAGAGCCAGCGACATCAGCCCGCCCGCGCCGAGGCCCTGGAAGGCGCGGAACGCGGCCAGCGCGTACATCGACTGGGCGAGGGTGCACAGCAGCGAGCCGAGCACGAAGATGACGATCGCGGCCATGAAAAACGGCTTGCGGCCGTACATGTCGGACAACTTGCCGTACAGCGGGGTGGAGAGCGTGGCGGTGATCAGGTACGCCGTGGTCACCCAGGCCTGCAGCGCGTAACCCTGCAGGTCGTCTGCGATCGTCCGGATCGCCGTCGAGACGATGGTCTGGTCGAGCGAGGCCAGGAACATGCCCAGCATCAGGCCGCTCAGGATGACCAGGATCTCGCGGTGGCTGAACTCTCCGGCCGCGGGTGCGGGGGCGGGGGCGGTGCGTTCGGGTGATTTGGTCATCGGACACCCCGCTCCGAGCCGCTGTCGCTCGGCAGGCTCCGCTCTGGTGAAAACAGCGGGCGCATCCGCTCGTAGTCCGTCACGAACCGGTCCATCAGGCGCGCGAACTCCTGCAGGTCCTCGATGGACCACTCGCCGAGCATCATCCCGAGCCGCTCGTTGCGCAGGGCGCGGATCCGGCCGGCTGCGGCCCGTCCGGACTCGGTGACGGCGAGCACGCTGGCCCGGCCGTCGGTCGGGTCGGCCTGACGCTGCACGTGCCCGCGTTCGACGAGCTGCGCCACCTGGCGACTGACGGTCGACGGGTCGGTGTACATCGATTCCGCGAGCGCACCCGACCGCATCGGGCCGTCCTGGAGCAGGCGGAACAGGCAGCCATAGGCCGCCGGGTCGATCCCGTCGGTGGACTTCGCGTGGGCGATGGTCCGCTCCCGTACCCGCTGCAGCCGAACCAGGAAATTGCCGATCTCGTCGGCGTATGGCTCGATCTCGTCTCGCATCCCGCGCCCCAATGCTTGCGTCACTCAACTAGTTTCCGGCCGCAAGTATGTGACGGGGGCACGCCGTTGAGCAAGCGGCAAAATGACGAGAACCCCCGTCCGGTTCGGCCGGACGAGGGTCCCCGCCATAGGAGGGAAGGGAGGTCAGCGACCCTGGAAGTCCGGGGTGCGCTTCTGGAACACCGCGGCCATGGCCTCGCCGATGTCCTCGGAGGCGAGGAATGCCGCATTCCAGGCCGCCACGTACCGCAGGCTGTCGTCCACGCCGGCCGAGCGGCGGTGATCGAGCACGTCCTTGATGCCGTGCACCACCAGCGGCGGGTTCGCGGCGATCTCGGCGGCGGTGGCGTGTGCGGCCGCCAGGACGGCGTCGGCATCGGCGAACACGTCGTTGACCAGGCCGATCTTCTCAGCCCGCGCCGCGTCGATGTCCTTGCCGGTGAGCGCGAGTTCGCGCAGGTGGCCGTCGCCGATGATCGCGGGCAGCCGGGCGAGGGTGCCCATGTCCGCGACGATCGCGACCTTCACCTCGCGAATGCTGAACTTCGCGTCCGCACTCGCGTATCGGATGTCGGCCGCGGTGACGAGATCGACGGCACCACCGATGCACCAGCCCTGGATGGCCGCGACGACCGGCTTGCGGCAGTCGGCCACGGCGTTGATCGAGCGCTGCATCTGCTTGATGTCCTCGTGGAAGGCGGTCCGCGGTGCGGCCTGCGCCTTGTCGCCGAGGACCGGCGCCATCATCGGGGCCATCGCCGCGAGGTCGAGGCCGAAGGAGAAGTGCTTGCCCGCTCCGGCGAGGACCACCGCCCGCACCTCGGGGTCGGCGTCCAGCTCGGCGAAGATCAGCGGCAGCTCGCGCCAGAAGTCGGGACCCTGCGCGTTGCCCTTGCCGGGCCCGATGAGGGTCACCTGTGCGACGCGGTCCTTGCGCTCGACGGTGAAGGCATTCCAGGTCTGCTCGGTCATTACTCAAGAGTAACAATCCCCGGCGGCGCACGTTAAGGCTGCGCAAACTCCACCCGCGGGGTCTTTTCCCGGGTCAGACTGAAGCGCAGAATCGGCTTTCAGGAGCCGGGCGAGATCGGAGATGCCATGTTGATGCATCAGGGGATCGGGCTCGACAGGTTCAATGCGCTGTCCGAGCGGGGCGCGGTCCACGCGCTGTTCGAGTGCTGCTGCTCGGCTACCTGGGCCCGGCATGTCGCGGCGGGCAGACCGTACAAATCGCACCTCGAGCTGCTCACCGCGGCGGACTCCGAGCTGTTCGAGCTGTCCGAGGCGGACATCGACCGGGCGCTGGAGTGTCACCCCGGGATCGGTCGCCGGGCCCAGACCACGGCCTCGAGCCAGGAGCAGTGCGCGGTCTGGGCGCCCGACGAGGCCACCATGTCCGCGGTGCTGGAGGCCACCACCCACTACGAGGAGAAGTTCGGGCACGTCTACCTCTGGTGCGCGGCCGGTCGCGATGCCACCGACCTGCTCGACGACCTCACCCATCGGCTGGGCAACTCCCCCGACACCGAACTCAAGACCATGCTGGGCGAGCTCGCGAAGATCAACCGGAGCCGGATCGAGCGGATGCTCGGCCCGGAGGGCGGCTACCTCGACTACTGACGCGCGGGCACCGCGCTCAGCCCGACCCTCGTCGCGAACACGGCCGCCGCCGTCCGATTCGGCGAGCCGGTCTTTCGCAGGATGTTCTCGACGTGGGTCGCCACGGTGGCGGCGCCGACGCCGAGGGCGGCGGCGATCTGGGTATTCGATCGCCCGCCCGAGACGAGTACCAACACCTCCAGCTCGCGCAGGGTCAACTCGGCGGGGGCCTCGACGCCGCGGTACCGGACCAGGGTGCCCGCCCGGACCGACTCAAGGCGCACCCGGTACACCTCCCCGTCGACGATCAGGATCCGGAACTCCGCGCCGGCCGCGCACTGATCCCGCCACGGTTCCCCCGCGCCGAGCAGACGCGGCGAGGCGCCCGTGGTGACCGGCCACGGCCGACCTGCCGCGTCCACCACGAAGGCCTCCTCGCCGGGCTCGACGCGTACCCGCCCGCCCTCTGCGCTTGCCAGCGGATCGATCGACTCCGCCAGCGTCTCCGCGAGCAGGGAGACCAGCGCGAGCGACTGGTCGTCCACGCCCCCCTCCGCGTAGGTGCTCAGGTTCAGCATCCCCACGTACCGACCGTCCGGGGAGAACAGGCAATGACTGAGCCCGTCCCGGTAGCCGTGCACCCCGATGACATCGTCGAAGATCGCCCCATGCCTGCGGCCGGGCTCGATGTCGTGCAGCCGCAGCGGGATCCGGTGCTGCTGCAGATCGGCGAACAGGGGCAGATCCTGCATCCGCTCGTTCAGTGTCCGGGCCGCCTCCGGCGAATAGCCGAAGCTGGCCGAGGTCAGGTGCTGCCCCCGCATCGGGTCCCAACGGGAGAGTGCCGCGTGATCGTGCGGGACCGCGGCGCGCAATGCGAACAGCAGCCGGCCCGCCTCCGAAGCCCGCGCGCCCGCGCCGACCTCCGCGCGTAGACGCACGGCGGCCCCCAGACGCTCACGCGCGGACGACGCACTCATGGCAGGAGTATGCCCCGCCCCTGGCCGTGCCCGCCGCGATTCACGCCTCCGCAAAACGACGGAGGCCGAGAGCACCGGCCCGCCCTACCGTCCGCGGAACCCGCACCACAACGAGGAGGACCGGATGGACATCGGCGAATACGCGGCACAGGACGCGACGGGCCTGGCGGCCCTGATCCGCGACCGGCAGGTCAGCGCGGCAGAGGTCGCGGCGGCCGCAGGACAGGCGCTCGACAAGATCGATCCGCAGTTGTCCGCGATCGCGGGAGAGCGGTACGAGGCCCCGCTCGGCTGCGACGAGACGGGGGTCTTCGCGGGAGTTCCGTTCGCGATCAAGGACCTCATCGTGCACGCGGCGGGCGTCCCGACCCGCAGCGGCAGCAGATTGTTCGGCCCGGGTGCCGTCTATCCGTACGACACCCACCTGATGGCACGCTTCCGCCGGGCAGGCCTGGCCACGATGGCGACGACCACCTCGCCCGAGTTCGGTTTCAACGCCACCACGGAGGCGCTGGCCTACGGTGGCCCGACCCGCAATCCGTGGGATCTCACCCGCAGCGCGGGCGGCTCCAGCGGAGGTTCGGCCGCGCTGGTCGCCGCGGGGGCGCTGCCGATGGCGCACGCCAACGACGGCGGCGGGTCGATCCGGATCCCGGCAGCGGCCTGCGGGGCCGTCGGCCTCAAACCGAGCCGGGGCCGGATCACCGCGGGGCCGGACTTCGCCGATCCACTCATGGGCCTCGGCGTCGAGTTCGCGATCACCCGGAGTGTGCGCGACTGCGCAGCGCTGTTCGACGCCGTGCACGGCTCCGAGCCGGGCGACCGCTACCTCTTCCCCGCACCGGAGCGGCCCTTCGCCGAGCTGGCGCGAACCGGATCTCGGCGGCTCCGGATCGCTTTCACCACGACACCCGCCGACCCGGACCGCGAGGTGGACGCGGAGAGCGCGGCCGCGGTCCAGGTCGTCGCGCAGCAGTTGTCGGAGCTGGGCCACGAGGTGCACGAGGCGGCGCCGTCGATCGACTCCGCGGCGTTCGACCGCGCAAACCTCGACGCCTGGTGCAGTTTCCTCGGCGATGCCGTGACGGGAGCCGCGGCCCAGTTGGGCCTGACCCCCGGACGGGAACACCTCGAGGCGACCACCCTCGCATGCGTGGAGTACGGAAAGACGCTGTCCGCCTTCGACATCTACGCCGCCGAGCGGGTGTTCAACACCGTGACGCGAGAGGTCGCACAGTTCCTCACCGGGTTCGATGTTCTGCTGACACCCACGACGAGCCGACCGACCATCCCGCTCGGCCGCCTCGACGCCGACGACCCCGAACTCGACGCACGCGGCTGGTACGACCGGATTTTCGAGTACGCCTCATTCACGGCGCTGTTCAACGCGACCGGGCACCCCGCCATCTCGCTCCCGCTCGCCCAGTCGACGCAGGGCTGGCCGATCGGCATGCAGTTCGTCGGCCGGTACGGCGACGAGGGGACGTTGCTGGCGCTTGCGGGCGACCTCGAGCGAGCGATGCCCTGGGCCGACCGGCGCCCGCCGGTATCGGTGTACTGACCGCCGCGCCGCGGTTGAGTGACCCCGTGAGGGGCCCGCTCAACCGCGGGTGGCGCTCGCGATCGCCCCGGCGAACAGCGCGGACACGGCCGTCTGAACGGCGCGCCGGTCGACCTGCTCGGGGTCCACCGCGTGCTCGAGCATCAGCCCGGAGATCAGCGCCATCAGCGTGATCGCGGTGTTGCGGGCGTCGAGGCGCCGCCCGACCCCCCAATCCGATGCCCGCTCGGCGATGAGTTCCTCGAGCTGGCCGCGCAGGTGCCGCCGCTCGCGCAGGTAGGCCTGCGCGATCTTCGGGTCCCTTGCGGCCTGCAGGCCGAACTCGAGCACGAGCAGCGCCCAGCCCGGGTCGGAGACCAGCCAGGAGCTGATCGTCTCGCCGCCGCGCCCCGCGGCGGCGGTGGGACTGAGCCCCGCGATCTCGGCGAGCACCCGGCCGGCCAGCTCGAGGGACCGCTGCGCGAACAGCTCCGCGAACAGGTCCTGCTTGGACTCGAAGTTCGAGTACACAGCGCCCTTGGTGAACCCAGCCCTGCGGGCGATGTCCGCCAGCGTGGCCGCGGCGAAGCCGTTCTCGACGAACTCCTCGGCGGCCGCGTCGATCAGCCGTTGGCGCACCACGTCGCGTCCTGGCCGGGCGAGCGGGCCCGGCGGTGACGCAGCTCTCCCTTGACCTAGCTCATTCACGATACCTACGGTATTCAATACCGAGAGTATCGGCAAGGATGCGCCGCGAGAGCAAGGAAGCCATGACGACCACCACCACCGAACCGCACCGGTCCACCAGCCCGACCGACCGCTACAGCCCGCGGCAGATCATGGTCGCGGTGGTCCTGGGCGTGCTGCTGCTGCAGCTCGGCTTCATCACCAGCTACGTGGCGGCGTTCCACCAGCCGACCCCGCGCGACATCCCGATCGCGGTGGTCACCGAGTCCGGACTGCCCGACGGCATCGGCCAGCAGGTCACCGACGAGCTCAACGGCATCGACGGCCACCCGGTCGAGGCGCGCACGGCGGCGAACACCTACGAGGCGCGCTCGATGATCCGGGACCGCGAGATCATGGGCGCCTACGTCATCAGCCCCACCGGTACCGACACCCTCATCACCGCCAACGCCGCGGGCAGCTCGGCCGCGACCGCGCTCGAGGGCATCTTCACCAAGGTCGACACCGTCAAGCACCGCACGTTCGTCGTCCGCGACGAGGTGCCGGTGGCGGTGCACGACAACCGTGGCCTGTCCGGCTTCTACCTCTCGCTCGGCTGGGTGGTCGGCGGCTACCTGCTCGCCGCCGCCATCGGACTACTCATCGGCGCACCGCGCACCCTGCGGGAGGCGGGCAAACACATCGCGATCATGGCCGGATACGCCGCGGTCTCGGGGTTCCTCGGCGCGCTCATCACCACGCACCTGCTCGGCACCTTCACCGGCCACCTGCTGCCGCTCTCGCTGCTGGGCGCGGGCGTGGTCTTCGCGACGGGGATCTTCACCATGGGGCTGCGGGCGGCCGTCGGAATCCTGGCGGTGCCGCTGGCGATCCTGATCTTCGTCGTGCTCGGGAACCCGAGCGCAGGAGGCGCTTTCGGTTCCAACGTGCTGCCGGGCTTCTACGCCGCCATCGGGCGCTGGATCACCCCAGGGGCAGGCACCGAGGGCGTGCGTTCGATCGTCTACTTCCAGGGCACCGGAGTCGGCCAGCCGATCGTCACGCTCGCCATCTACACCGTGGTGGGGGTCGCGCTCATGCTCGGCTTCGCCGCCAGGAACACCAGGCGCGCACCCGTGACGGCGTGAGCGCTGCGACACGTCGGCCCGGATGCCGTGCGCGGCCGCCGTGCCGGTCCTACTGTGGGGCATGGCCAGGCTCCTGCACCCGAACGCCGCCCACGTCGCGCGCGTCCTGATCTCCCGTGGCCATCACGGCGTGGTGGTCACCCAGGACGAGTCGACCCACACCGCGGAGGCAGCCGCCGCCGCGCTGGGGGTCGACGTCGGCGCGATCACGAAATCACTGGTGTTCCTGCTCGACGACGACCCGATCTTGCTGCTGGTCTCCGGCGCCCACAGGGTCGACATCGAGCACACCGGCAAACGACTCGAGGGCACCCTGACCCGGGCACCCGCCGACACCGTCCGAGAGGTGACGGGCCAGCCGATCGGCGGCGTCGCCCCGGTGGGGCACCCGACGAATCTGCCCACGTACGTGGACGCGGCGCTCGCGCAGTACCCCGAACTGTGGGCGGCGGCCGGCCATCCCGCGACCGTGTTCCGCACCACCTTCTCCGAACTGCTCCGCATCACGGCAGGGCTGGCCATCGACGTCGACTGACCCGGGTCTTATAGTGGGCGAAACAGATCCCTGGAGGCGAAGTGACTGACGGAGTGTGGAGCCGACGACACGTCGACCTGTGCCGCACCTCCGCGAGCCGGTGTCCGCGCTGATCCGACTCGTCGGCACGCACTCGTAGTGCGTGCTTCTCACGCAGCCGAAGATCCGGAGAATCCGTTGTCACAGCCACTCGAGAACCTGCCCAACGCGGCCACCCCCGAGGACCCGATCGGCATCACCGCCGACCAGTACCGGGCGGCGATGCGCCGCTACCCGGCGGGCGTCACCATCGTCACGCTCGACGCCGGGGCGGGCCCGGTCGGCTTCACCGCCACCTCCTTCGCGTCGATCTCGCTGGACCCGCCGCTGGTCTCGTTCAACATCGCGCACAACTCCTCGAGCATCAAGGCGCTGCACGCAGCGGACTCGCTGGTGATCCACCTGCTCGGCGAACACCAGCAGCACCTCGCCCAGCGCTTCTCGCGCAGCGCCGACCAGCGCTTCGCGGACGAATCGCTGTGGAAGCGCCTCGAGACCGGCGAGCCGGTGCTGCACGGCACACCGATCTGGTTGCGCACCACCGTCCACCAGCTCATCCCGATCGGCGACCACACGCTGGTGATCGGGCTGGTCACGCGCGTGCACGACGAGGATGACGCGGAGGCAGCAGCCGCTCCCCTGCTGTACCACGACGGCCGGTACTTCCGCCCGACCCCGCTCGGCGAATGATCCCGGCGGCGAACATCACCATGCCCACCTCCGCCATCCACTCCCCCGTTCGAAGTGAGTGTCGCAGCTGTCGTTGACCACGACCGTCGCACACCAACACAATCGAAACTGGGAGTTACCCATGGTTGATTCCGCACTGGGACAGCGGGATTCGAATCCCGACCTGATCCTCACCCTGCAGTTCAGCAACACCGGATCCACCGACCGGCAGCAGCTGGTCGCCCTCGCGAACGCCCTCCGCGCGACCGCGCAGGAGCTCCTCCCCGGCGTCAGCACCCGGGCCCGGATGGACACCGCGCCTGCGCCTGCCGCCGCACCCCCGAAGCCGACGGCCACCGACGCTCCGCTGGTCATCGACCTCCCCGCCCGGCAGGTGTTCACCCGCGGGGAGCCGATCTCGTTGAGCCACACCGAGTTCGAGATCCTCTCCCACCTGGCCCGGCGGCCGCGGGTGGTGGTCTCCAGGCGTCGACTGCTCGAGCTGAGCGGCACCCTCGGCGAGCGGGAACGGGCGGGGCGCAGCGTGGACGTCCACGTCTCCCGGGTCCGGATGAAGCTCGGGCGTTACGGCTGGCTGGTGTCCACCGTCCGCGGCACGGGCTACCGCTTCGATCCCGATCCCCGGGTCCGCATCATCACCGAGACCGTGGCGGCCTGACCGACCACAACGGCGGGAGCCATCGACCGGTGCGACCGGTCGATGGCTCCCGCCGTCGGATACCAGCTATGACGCGAGAATGCTTCTGCCGGAGGTCAACCCGAACTGCCCGAGCACCTCGCCGAGCGCCGCCGATGGGCGGGTGAGGCCGCGCTCGTGCAGCAGTGGCAGCACGTCGTCCACCACGCGGTCGAGCACGCGGGGCAGGACCAGCGGCAGCAGGGTCACCCCGTCGGCGACCCCCGCCGCGCGGATGTCGGCGATGAGCCCGGCCAGACCCGATGCCGTCCCGACGTAGGAGATCGAATCGGGTACCCGGACACCCCGTAGCCCACCGTCGATCAGGGCCAGTTCCCTTCGCGCGGAACGTGAATCATCGCCGAGGAGTACCTCGACATCGAGCAGCACGGTGACCGAGTCCGGGTCCCGGCCATCAGCCGCGGCCTCCGCCCGGATCCGGTCACGCTGCTGCTGCGCCCCGCGGAGGTCGTGTGCTCGGATGCGGACGACGGTGCCGGGAACCGCGGCCAGGTCGAGCTGCGAGTCGGGGTCCGCGGGTGCGGTCAGATCCACCCAGTAGTCGGTGAGCCCGAGCGGGATCCGGAAGTCGGTGTGCGCCGCGGACGCCGGGTGGTGACCGGCGCCGGACAATTCGACCGCGACGTGCAGCGGCCGGGTACGGAAAGACGAATCGGTGGACATGGGTCTCCTCGGGAGATGCGTGCGAGCTGATGAGCCGGGGACGAGCTCAGCCCAGACACATGCCCGACGCGGTACGGCAGAGATCCACATGCCGACGGCACCACCGGGCGTCAGTCGCCACGGTCGTCAGGGGTGCCATGGCGCGAGTTTACCCGGCAACGCCGGCCGCGGGGCGGCCACCGTCCACCAGTTCCCGCAGCGCCGCGACCAGCCGGTCCACGTCGGCGGCGTGGCTGCCCAGCCCGAGGCTCGCCCGGACCGCACCGTCCGGCCTGCCCAGCCGGGCCAGCAGCGGGTGCGCGCAGAACCGGCCGTCGCGCACGCCGATGCCGTGCTGGTCCGAGAGGTAGCTCGCCACCTCGCGGGGCGCGAATCCGTCGACGGCAAAGGTGACGATGCCGACCGAATCCGGCGAGTCGGACCAGATCCGGAGCAGCTCGACGCCGTCGATGCCGCGCAGCCCGTCGACCAACCGAGCGCACAGGGCACGTTCGTGCCGCTCGGACGCCTCCGCGTCGAGCCCGGCCAACGCCGTGCAGGCCGCGGCCAGCGCCGCGACGCCGAGCACGTTGGGGGTACCCGCCTCGTGCCGCTGCGGGGCCTGCGCCCAGTCGACACCCTCCGTCGAGACGTCGCGGGTGGCGCCGCCGCCGACCAGGTACGGCTCGGCGGCGTCCAGCCAGTCCCGCCTGCCGATGAGCGCGCCCGCCCCGAACGGCGCGTACAGCTTGTGACCGGAGAAGACCAGGTAGTCGACGCCGAGCGCGGCGATGTCCACCCGCCGGTGCGGCAGCAACTGCGCGCCGTCGACGAGAATCCGCGCCCCGCAGGCGTGCGCGACCTCGGCGAGCCGGGCGATCGGCAGCACCTCGCCGGTGACGTTGGAGGCACCGGTGACGGCCAGCAGCGCGGCCGGCCTGCTGCACAGTTCGGCGACGATCCGCTCCACCGTCTCGGCGACGGTGTCCGCAGACCGGACGACCCGCACTCCATTCTTCTTCCAGGGCAACAGATTTGCGTGGTGCTCGATGTCGAGGACGACGGTCTCGCCTGGCACGCAGCCGGCCAGCAGGTTCAGCGAGTCGGTGGTGTTCCTGGTGAACACCACCACGTCGTCCGCCCGGGCCCCGACGAACCCGGCGACCACGTCGCGGGCCCCCTCGTAGCTGGCGGTGGACACCTGCGAGGCGTACCCGGCGCCCCGGTGCACGCTGGCGTAGTAGGGCAGCAGCTCCTGCACCCGCGCGGTGACCTGAGCCAACGCCGGCGCGCTTGCCGCGTAGTCGAAGTTCGCGTAGGTGCAGGTCCCACCTGCGGACAGCGGGACGGTCAGGTCGGCCCCGGAGACCTCGGCGAACGGCCGGTCGGCGGCGCAGCGCTCGTCGGCGCGAACGGCGGTGGCGGTGGCGGCGGTGAGAACAGCAGTCATCAGACATCCCTCGGTTTCAGGGACCCGTGTGCTTGTGGAAGACAACGAGCCCGCGCTTGCCGGGTCCGGTGTTGGACCGCAGCCAGGTCGTCACCCGGGGCACCCCACCGCGGTGGAGGGTTGCCGGCCAGCAAGCCGGGGCTATCTGCTGGCACTCATGACCTACGGCGAGGATGGCAGCCCGGGCCGCGGGTTGTCAACAGCAAGGACCGGCTCGCGTGATCCGCGAGCCGGCCCCTGACGCCCGATAGCTTCTTCTTGTTTGTATGAAATATCTTGGTGCGAAGTATCTTTCGATGCCTCAGAACAGGTACTCGGCGAGGGGTAGCACCGGCGCCGCGGGCGCCACCCCGACGCACGGCACCCCAAGAGCGCGGACGTGCTGCACCGCCGCCGCGTCGGTGGCCGAGCAGATCCCGTCGAGCACGTCCTCGGTTGCGATCGCGACGAGCAGGTCGTCGCCGAGCGTCCGCGTGGACTCCAGACCCTGCGCCGCGAGCCACCGCTCGGTCTCGACGAAGGCCGCCGGGGTTCCGATGAACAGAACCCGCCGGAGCTGCGGCGGCGCCTGTGTTGTCGTCATGCGATTCCCTTTCCTGGGGTTCGGGTACGCAATCAACTCTCGCCGGGGGCGCCGCTCGTGTCTGTCCGCCGATCGGCGGGTACGCCGGTGGAACCTCGGGTCCGCCGATCGGCGGACAACTGAGCGCTACGTCACACCAGTGACCCGGGTCACCCCCGACTACTGATCACTGCGATCAGCCAGGAATCTCACTATTGACTGTTCTGCCAGCCATATCGACTGTAGTGGCCACACACAGCGCACCTCGACACTGCGCTGAGCGACACCAAGCCCAGCTATCGGAAGGACGTCAACGATGACCACCCTGGAAGCCCGACCCGTCACCCGCACCCCGCACAGCGGTTTCGACCACGAACACGTCGCCATCGAATGCGGAGCGCGCTCGGGCCTCCCGATCACCGTCGCCGTGCACTCAACCCGGCTGGGACCCGCGCTCGGCGGCTGCCGGGTGTGGCAGTACCCGGACTGGCAGGACGGCATGCAGGACGCGCTCCGGTTGTCCGCCGCGATGACCCTCAAGTGTGCGGTCGCGGGCCTGGACGCCGGCGGCGGCAAGTCCGTGATCGCGCTGACACCGGGCGAGGCCCTCGACGGGGACCGGCGCCGCGCGGCCATGCTCGACCTGGCCGACATCGTCGACGGACTCGGCGGCAGCTACCGGACCGCCGAGGACGTCGGCACCAGCGCGACCGACATGCAGATCGTCCGGGAACGGACCGCGCACGTCTTCGGCCTGCCCACCGCGACGGGCGGGATCGGCGAACCGGCCGAGCCCACCGCGGTCGGCGTCTACTCGGCCCTGCGCGCGACCGTCGATCGCGCATTCCCGGGCTCCGGCCTCGCGGGCCTGAGGGTCACGATCAGCGGACTCGGGCAGGTCGGCTCCCGGCTGGCACGCACCCTCGCCGCGGAGGGCGCCGTCCTCACGGTCAGCGACATCGACCTCGGCAAGCGGGCGCTGGCCGAGGAGATCGGCGCCCGCTGGGTCCGGCCCGAGGACGCCCCCGCCGTGCCCGCGGACCTCTTCGTCCCGGCCGGTGTCGGCGGCGTGCTCACCGACGAGGTGATCGACGGCCTCGACTGCCGCGCGGTCGTGGGTCCGGCGAACAACCAGCTCGCGCGCCCGGACGGCGCGGATCGCCTGGCCGCCAGGGGAATCCTGTGGGCACCCGACTTCGTCGCCAATGCGGGCGGCGCCCTGTTCGCGATCCTGGCCGACGGCGAGAACCGGGGCTACGACGAGGTCCTGGCCCGGGTGAACCTCATCGGCAGCACCCTCGGCGAGCTGTTCGACAGGGCCGAGCGCGCGGGCATCACCCCGCTGGCCGCCGCACACGCGGCCGCGGACGAGCGACTCGGTCGCGGCTGAGCGCATCTCCGGGCGTGGTGACGCGGTCGGCCGTAGGGTCGGGCACGAGGACCGCGCCACCACGTCTGGAGAAGCCATGCCCGCATCCGAGCCGCCCGCATCCCACCGACCGGACCCCGGCCCGGTCATCGAGGCCGGGCGCGCGGCGCGACGGCCGCTCGCGAAGCCGCGGTTCGGGGTCGCGGACCTGCCCGATCAGCGCGGCCGGACGATCATGGTCACCGGCGCCAACAACGGCCTCGGGCTGCAGTCCGTGACCGCGCTCGCGGGCGCGGGCGCCCGGGTGGTGCTGGCCTGCCGCGACCTCCAGCGCGCCGCGAGCGCGCTGGAATCGGTCCGGGCGGCGGGTCGCGCCGCCGGATCGACGGCCGAACACGTGCTGGTCCGGCTCGACCTGGCGGACCTGGCCTCGGTCCGGGCGGCGGCCGCCGAGACCGCGGCGGCGGTGGGGTCCGTCGACGTGCTCGTCAACAACGCCGGGGTGATGGCGATCCCGCAGGGCACGACGGCCGACGGGTTCGAGACCCAGTTCGGCACCAACCATCTCGGCCATTTCGCGCTGACCGACGCGATGCTGCCGCTGCTCCTGCGGGCGGAGGCACCGCGGGTGGTCACCCTGGCGAGCCTCGCGCACTACGGCGGGACCATCGACCTCGAGGACCCGAACTTCGAGCGACGCCCGTACGAGCGCATGGCCGCGTACCGGCAGTCCAAGCTCGCGAACCTGATCTTCAGCGCCGAGCTCGCCCGGCGCGCCGCGGCCGCGGGCAGCCCGCTGATCTCGATCGGCGCGCACCCCGGCGTGGCCGCGACCAACCTCTTCGACTCGATGCTGCCGCCGATCCCCGGACTCGCGTCGCTCACCCGGCTGGGCATGCGGATCGTCGTCAACAGCGAGGCCGACGGCGCGCTGAGCCAGCTCTACGGCGCGACGATGCCCGATGTCGAGAACGGCGACTACCTGGGCCCGGAGGGCCTGCGCGGCATGCGCGGACCCGTGACCCGGTGCGGTCGCAACCAGAGCGCGCGGGACCAGGAACTCGCGCGGGAACTGTGGGAGCTGTCCGTCGAGATGACCGGTGCCGACTTCGCGGCGCTGCAACCCTGACACCGATTTGATTCGCGTCCTGATCCGCGGTTTCCTGTCGCCATGACCGCCGCCACCCTGCTCAGTTTCGCGGGCGTCTGCCTGCTGCTCGCGCTCATGCCGGGACCCGACTCGTTCCTGGTGCTCCGCTACAGCATCGGCGGCACCCGCCCGGGCGTAGCCGCGGCCATCGGGGTGTCCATCGGCAGCCTGTTCTGGGCGGTGGTGGTGGCCCTCGGGGTCGCGGCACTGCTCGAGCAATCCGCGTCCGCCTACCGGGTCGTCAAGATCGCGGGCGGGCTGTACCTGCTCTACCTCGGGGTCCGCGCCCTGCTCCGGCGGCGGGCGGCAGGCCCCGCGGCGACGGGACCGGTCGCGGCCTCGACCGGATCCGCGTTCGGCGCCGGGGTGCTCTCGTGCGCGCTGAACCCGAAGATGGGCCTGTTCTACCTCGCCGTCGTCCCGCAGTTCCTCGACCAGGTGACCTTCGGCTCGGCGATGACGCTCGGGGCGGTCGAGGCCGTCGTGGCGCTGATCGTGATGGGCGCCTTCGCGGTCGCCGCGTCGCGCCTGGTCGCGCTGCTGCGCAGGCCCAAGGTGACCGAGCGGCTGGAGACCGTCAGCGCCGGGATCCTCGCCGCCCTCGGCGTCGGCACCCTCGCCTCGGCGGGCTCCTGACCGAGCCGGACCAGCCTCGTCAGGACCGCCGGGGCGTGGTCATCGGGGCGAGACCGAGATCGGCGAGCGCGGCCGCCCCGAGGGCGGCGTGGTCACCGCCTGCGAGCACCCTGGTCCGCGCCGACTGGTAGCGGCAACCGGCTGCGTCGAACGCATCCGCCGTGGCGAGTAGGCGCTCCCGGTCCTCGGTGAGCAGCGCTTCGGCCCGCTCCACGATGGCACCGGCGACGGGGTTACCCGCCACGATGGTCCGGGCCTCGGCCAGGCGATCGGCGGCGTCGGGGCTGCCGGTCAGCACGGTGGCCTCGGCGCGCAGCGCCACGTACCAGTGCAGCCAGACCCACGTGACCCATCTCCACACCTCGCCGGGCTCCGGCGCCATCCGCCCCAGCGCCTCGCCCGCATCTCCGTTGTGCAGCAACAGCATCGAGTCGTAGACCGCCCGGTAGCCGTAGGTATGTTCCGCCGGGGTGGCGAGCTGGTCCATGACCGCGGCCCACTCGCGCCGCGCATCGTCGTCGTCGCGTAGGCCGTGGATCATCCCCACACCGGCCACCGCCGCGCCGAGAACCGATCCGGTCGGTCTGCCGGACCGCTGCCACGCCTCGAGGAACCGAGCGCTGCGGGTCAGCACCTCGTCGACATTGCCCGCCAACGCGTCGGCCACCAGCAGCTGGCTCGTCGCACGATGGCCGACCTCGGCCAGCATCGGATGATCCGCGAGTTGCCGTGCCCACCGGCGGGCACCCGGCAGGTCCCCCACGCCGAGTCCGGCCTCGGTGGCCTCACCGAGCGCGTCGATCAGCTCGTGGGTGCCGGTCGGAGTTGGCGGCGCGGACGCGAGCAGCGTGATCCGGCGCCGGGCCGTGGCCGCGGCCGCGAACGCGTCACCGGACCAGCTCTGGGCGCCGGTGAGCGTGTCGAGCGCGGCGGACTCGGCGAGGGGGTCGCCCGTGCGGTGAGCGAGTTCGACCGCCCGTTCGGCGCGGGCGATCGTCTCCGCCACGGCATCGTCGGATGCGCCCTCGGCGGCACCGAACGCCTCGGTGAGCCCCCTCCCGGCCTCGGCCAGCGCCACCGCGGCCTGGGCGGCCTGGTCATCGCCTGCCAGCTCCCGCGCCTCGGCGATGAGCGCGATCGCCTCCTCCGGCGGCAGGGTCCGGACGAACTTGCTCGCGAACCGGTAGGCGTTCGTGGCGGCGGTCGCGAGGTCGGCGGCGGCGCCTGCGGTGTCCCCCGCTCGCTGCGCCGCGTCCGCGGCCGCCCGGTTCAGGCGGTACATGTCGTCACCACGCATCCGGCACCCGGCCACCGCCGCGGCCTGCCGGAACATCGAGGCGGCGGCCGCCTCGTCCGCGAGCGCGGCCGCCTGCTCGTAGCGCTGCTGGGACTCGCCGATCAGGTGACGGGTGAAGGTCAGCTCCGCCAGCTGCCTGGCGAGGCCGTACGCCTCCGCGCGCTGCGCAGGCCGGTCGGCAACCCACGCCAGAGCGGCGCGGAGGTCGTCGGCCACCGCGTCGAATCGTGCCCGCCAGTCCGCCCGGACCACCGCCAGGTCGGCCGCCTCGGCCAGGCACCAGCGAAGGTGCAGGGACCGGACATCGTCGCGCTCACCGACCTCGACGAGCCGCTCCATCCCGTACTGGCGGATGGTTTCCAGCGCCCGGTATTGGGTCCCGGTCGGGGACGCGATCACCACCAGCAGGCTCTGCTCCGCGAGGCGGGCCAGCCCATCCGCGACAACGCCCTTCTCGGACGCGGTCACCTCCGCCGCCGCCGCGACGGTGAACGACTTCATGAACACCGACAACCGGCGCAGCAAAACTCGATCGTCCGGCTCCAGCAGGGTGTGGCTCCAGTCCAGCGCCGCTCGCACCGAGCGATGCCGGTCGTCCGTTCGGGCGCCGCCCGCGAGCATCCGGAGCTGGTCTGACAGCCCGTCGGTGAGGCCGTCCAGCCCGAGGGTGGTCCAGCGGGCGGCTGCCAGCTCGATCGCCAGGGCCATGCCGTCCAAACCCCCGCAGAACGCGGCGACCTGTTCCCGCAGAGCATGATTCGGCGGCCAGCCGCCCGCCGCCGCACGATCCATGAACAACGCGACCGCGTCCGATTCGCCGTCACCGGCCAGCGACATCGGCGGGACCGTGTACGCCCGTTCGAAGGGCACCATCAACCGAGCCCGGCTGGTCGCCAGCACCGTCACTCGTGGACACGCCGCGAGCAGCCGTTCGATGAAGAGTGCCACCCCGTCCCGCACGTGTTCGCAGTTGTCCAGCACCAGCAAGGCATGACGGTCGGCCAGCGCGGCCAGCACCGACTCGTCCATGCCCCGGCCGGGCTGCTCGCCGAGACCGAGTGCGAGGCCGACCGTACCGGCGACCACCGAGATGTCCGGGCTGGTGATCGGTACCAGGTCGACGAACCACACCCCGTCGGAGTACTCCTCTGCCAGCTCGGCCGCGACTGTCAACGCAAGCCGGGTCTTGCCGACTCCGCCGGGGCCGACCGCGGTCACCTGCCGATCGTTCTTGACCATCTCGGTCAGCTCGGCCCGTTCCAGTTTCCGGCCGATGAACGAGGTCAACGGCGCGGGCAGGACCGGCGCCGGGTGCGACCGATCGGTGTGCGCCGGCTCGGACGCGCGCTGGGCGAGCGCCCGCCGATCCGGAACCTCCAGCTTGCGCAGGAGCGAGGACACATGGCTCTCCACGGTTCGCACCGAGATGAACAATCGCGCGCCGATCTCGGCGTTGCTGAGGTGCTCCCCCACCAACGCGAGTACCTCGGCTTCTCGAGCGGAGATCTCCACCGTCGCCATCATGGGCCTCATCTTGCAGTATCTGCTTCGCCCTCAGCACCTTCGGACGTTCTCCGTGTCGGGCACGGACGATCCGTGCCCCCCTCTCCGTGGACGGTTCCGTGGTCACCACGGATGTGGAGTGGCCCCGCCGAGAGCGATGGTTGTGGCAGTTCCGATCCACCCCAACAGAGGAGTGACCATGACCAGCTCTGCCACCCAGGGAATCAAGACCGTGCTGCATCCCGTGTCCGATCTGGCGACGGCCAAGACGATCTACGCCGCGCTGCTCGGCGTGGAGCCGCAGACCGACTCGCCCTATTACGTCGGCTTCGAGGCCGAGGGCCAGCACATCGGGCTGGTGCCGGGCGGTGGACCGCAGGGCATGACCGGACCGGTGGCCTACTGGCACGTGCCGGACATCGAGGCGAAGCTGGCCGAGCTGACCACCGCGGGCGCCACCGTGAAGGAACCCGCGAACGAGGTCGGCGGCGGCCGCCTGGTGGCCACCGTGACCGACGCCGACGGCAATGTCCTCGGGCTGATCCAGGACCGCTGAGTCCCGCCCCGCCCCGCTGTCGCGCTCGGCGCCCCCTCGCTCATCTTGAACAAGGAGTCCCCATGAACTCGAACAACAGTTTTCGGCAGATCCACCGCTGGACGGCCATCGTCTTCACGGTCACCGTCATCGTCGCCACGATCGCGGTGTCCCTGAAGGCCGCCATCTGGTTTTCCTACCTGCCGCTGCTCCCGCTCGCCGTGCTGCTCTTCAGCGGCCTCTACCTGTTCGTGCTGCCGTACACCCGGCGCAGCGCGCGGCGCACCGTCGTCGTGCAGTGACTCGGGTGCATCTGCTCCCTAGCATCAATTTCATCCTCACCATCACTCACACGGAGGAATCAAGGCGATGACTGCTCAGAAATCGACCACACGCACCACTGCGAAGACCAAGTCCGCGGTCGGATTCACGGACGAAGAACGTGCCGCGATGAAGGAGCACGCCCAGGAGCTGAAGACGGCCGCCCGTCGCGGATCCCGCAATGCCAAGGCGGACGGGGAGAAGGACGTGCTCGAGAAGATCGCCGGGATGGCGGAATCCGATCGTGTCATGGCCGAACGGATCCATGCCATCGTCAAGGAGAACGCGCCGGGCCTCGCGCCCAAGACCTGGTACGGCATGCCCGCGTACGCCAAGGACGGCAAGGTCGTGTGCTTCTTCCAGAGCGCGGAGAAGTTCAAGGCGCGGTACGCGACGTTCGGCTTCAACGACACCGCGAACCTCGACGACGGCACCATGTGGCCGACCGCCTTCGCCCTGACCACGTTGACCGACGCCGACGCGAAGAGGATCGGCGAGCTCGTGAAGAAGGCTGCGGGCTGAGGACCGACCGAGGCGGCCCCGCGCTCCGTTGCGCGGGGCCGGACCGACGCGTTGTACTGGCAGCGGCACCGACGGAAGGAATCGGCATGGCACGCGTCGTCATCATCGGCGGTCACGGCAAGATCGCCCTGCACCTCGCCCGGATACTCACCGGCCGCGGCGACGAGGTCACCGCCCTGATCCGCAATCCCGCGCATGGCCACGACGTCGAGGCGACCGGCGCCACCGCCGTCGTCGCCGATGTCGAGAGCCTCGACACGGACCGGATCGCCGAGCTGATCCGCGGGCACGACGCCGTGGTGTGGTCGGCCGGCGCGGGCGGCGGTGACCCCGCCCGCACCTACGCCGTCGACCGGGACGCGGCGATCCGCTCGATGGACGCCGCCGCCCGCGCAGGCGTCGACCGGTACGTGATGGTGTCCTACTTCGGGGCCCGGGCCGATCACGGCGTCCCGCGCGACAGTTCGTTCTTCCCCTACGCGGAGGCCAAGGCCGCGGCCGACGACCATCTCCTCGGCACCGCCCTCGCATGGACGATCCTCGGTCCCAGCACGCTCACCCTCGACACGGGCACCGGCGGGATCGAGGTGGGGCCGGGCCTCGAGTCGGGCACGGTGCCCCGCGAGGACGTCGCGCGGGTGGCGGCGGCGGTGCTGGTCAGGCCGGCGACCATCGGTCGGTTCCTCGGCTTCAACACCGGCGACACCCCGATCGACGACGCGCTCGACTCGCTCGCCGGGGAATGATCGCGCGACCTCAGGAACCGGAGCCCGCCCGATCGATCCGCTCGATGAGCCGGACAGTCACGGTGTCCCCCTCGCCCTTGCCGATCGCCCGCCGGATGTCGGCGCGGACCGGCAGTTTGTGCGTTCCGTCGCCCATCGCCATGAACGAACTCCGGAACGGGCAGCCGTCGATCGTGCCCCGGACCTTCACCAGTCCCCTGGTCCCGAAGAACGTCACCGACTCCGGCCACACCACATACGTCCAGCCACCCTTGCTCGCACTCTTGCGCATGGTCGCAGTGAATTCCGCCTCCAATATCATCGTCCTCCTTCGTCTGCGCCTACCGATGTAGACGGCCGAGCCGGCCGAAACTCATCGACCGACAGTCCGCCCCGGCAGGTCAGCTCCGATCCGCGGGGGTGGCCCTGACCTCCTCGAGCCGTCGCCGCAGGAACCGCTCGGTCGTCTCGTTGCCCGCCAGCTCCAAGGCTGCGAGGTAGGCGTCCTCGGCCTCGCCGGTCCGACCCATCCGGCGCAGCAGGTCGGCCCGGGCCGGGACCAGTAACCGGGCCAGCCGCGGATCGGCGGGAACCGCGTCCAGCGCCTCCAGTCCCCGCTCGGGACCGTCCCGAAAACCCACCGCCACGGCCCGGTTCACCGCCACCACCGGCGAACCGGTCAGCTCGAGCAACCGCTCGTAGGCAGCGACGATCACCGTCCATTCGGTCGCACCCCAGCTCGGCGCGCCCGCGTGCGCGGCCGCGATCACCGCCTGCGGGAAGTACTGGCCCGTGGAATGCCGGGCCACGGCCAGGGACTGCACCCCCTCCTCGATCCGGCCCCGATCCCACCGCGAGCGATCCTGCTCCTCGAGCGGCCGGGCCGAGCCGTCGGCGGCGATCCGCTCTCCCCGGCGGCTGTCCTGCAACAGCATCAGGGCGAGCAGCGCCCACGCCTCCGGCTCGTCGGGCATCAGCTCGCACAGCAAGCGACCCAGCCGGATCGCCTCCTCACACAGCTCGTCACGGATCGCCGAGCTCCCCGAGGTCGCCGAGTATCCCTCCGTGAAGACGAGGTAGATGCACGCGAGCACCTGCGGAACGCGCTCCGGGAGAAGGTGTTCCGGCGGCAGGCGAAACGGGATCGCGGCCGTCCGGATCTTGCTCTTCGCGCGGGTCAGCCGCTGTGACACCGTCGACTCGGGCTGCAGGAACGCCCGCGCGATCTCGGTCACCGTCAGGCCGCAGACCAGGCGGAGCGTCAATGCGACCTGTGCCTGCGGGGCCAGCGCGGGGTGCGCGCACGTGAAGATGAGGCGAAGCTGATCGTCCCGCACCGGCCACACCTCCTCCTCCGTCGGCGGGAACAGCCGCGTGGCGTCGAGCTCCTTGTTGCCCCGCAACGACTCCCGCCGCAGCCGGTCCAGCGCGCGGTTGCGTGCGACCGTGGTGATCCACGCGCCCGGGTTCTCAGGCATCCCGGTCCGCGGCCAGCTCCGGATCGCCTCGGCGAAGGCCTCCTGCACCGCGTCCTCGGCCAGCGTGAGATCGCCGACCAGCCGCGCCACCGTCGCGATGGCGCGGCCCGATTCGGCCCTGAAAACCGGGTCGACGTGCATTTACTCGTCCACGATCTGCCGCAGCTCGATGCAGCCCTTTGGGCCGAGCGGGATGCGGGCCGCCAGGGCCGTCGCCGCCTCCCGATCCGCGGCCGCGAGCAGGTAGACGCCGTTGGCGATCTCGGCCACCTCGGTGAACGGTCCGTCGGTCAGCAGCAGCTCGTCGTCACGGACGCGGACCGTGGTGGCCGACGACGGCGGGTGCAGCGCGCCACCGCCCCGCAGGGCCGGCCCCGCGAACTCCCCGAACCGGCCGTGCGCCCGGATACCCTCGTCCCACTCCGCCGACCCCGGCGTGTTCGCCGCACCCGCCGGCTCGCGCAGCACCGCCAGATAGCACCCGGCGTGCTCGTTCTCCAGCCGCCAGAAGACCATCGGCCACAGCTCGACGAATCCCTCCGAGGCGTCCGGAATCTGCCGGGTCAGCTCCAGCGCCGCGTCCAGATCGTCGGCCTCGAGCACATAGAACCCGCCCACGACCTCGGAGAACTCGGCGAACGGGCCGTCCGTGACGAGCGCGCCGCCGTTCTCGTGCCGGATCGTGACCGCCTCCGCGGTCGGGTACAGCGCGCCGCCGCCGACGAGCGCGGTGCCCGCGGCCTCCCAGAACCTCTCGTGCCGGGCCACCGCGTCCCCGAACTCCGGGGTCCCCGGGGTCGACGCCGCACCGTTCTCCTCGCCCGCCAGCAATGCCAGGTAGTACATGGTTGTCATCCTTCCGTGTGGGTGAGGGGCCGGGAGGCCTCTCTACCCAGGCGACGAAGGCGCCACCCCGAATACGACACCACGGTCGAAGAAATTTTCGGGCGTAGTCTGCTCGCATGTCTCAGCGGCAATTTTCCGTCGTTGCGCAGGCCCCGATCCCCCTTTTCTGCGCTCCGCACTCGTCCGCGAGTTCACCAGCTAGCAAACTTGTCATGAGATAACGACTCGACAACCAGCCGACTCAGACAGGAAATCCGGGTGCCACTGCAGTCCCAGCCGGAAACGGACCGATCCCAGCTGATCCCGACCGAGTACCTTCGGTCGTCGCTTGCTCCCGCGCCACGCACCCTGATCGACATCGTCATCGCGACCGCCGAGGCCAACCCCGAGGCCCTCGCCATCGACGACGGCACCACCACCCTGACCTACCTCGAACTTCTCGAGGAGATGTACCGCGGCGCGCAGCAGCTCGGCGAGGCCGGGGTCGGCGCGGGCGACCGGGTCGGCATCCGGATGCCGTCCGGCTCGTATTCGCTGTACGTGGCGATCCTGTCGGTGCTCGCCGCGGGCGGTGCCTACGTGCCGGTGGACGCGGATGACCCCGACGAGCGGGCTGAGCTGGTGTTCGGCGAGGCCCAGGTCGCCGCGATCATCACCGGCGAGTCCATCGAGCCCGGCACCGCCCCCGAGCGCGAGGATCCGCCCGCGCCGCGGGTCCCCACCGTCGCCGACGACGCGTGGATCATCTTCACCTCGGGATCCACCGGGACCCCCAAGGGCGTCGCGGTCAGCCACCGGAACGCGGCGGCGTTCGTCGACGCCGAGGCCCGGATGTTCCTGCAGCAGGCGCCGATCGGGCCGGGCGACCGGGTGCTCGCCGGGCTGTCGGTGGCCTTCGACGCCTCCTGCGAGGAGATGTGGCTGGCCTGGCGGCACGGCGCCACCCTGGTGCCCGCGCCCCGCGCGCTGGTCCGCAGCGGCATGGACCTGGGCCCGTGGCTGGTCTCGCGCGATGTCAGCGTCGTCTCCACCGTTCCGACGCTGGCCGCGCTGTGGCCCGCCGAGGCGCTCGAGGCCGTGCGGCTGCTCATCTTCGGCGGCGAGGCCTGCCCGCCGGAGCTGGCCGAACGACTCGCGGTCGACGGTCGCGAGGTGTGGAACACCTACGGCCCGACCGAGGCAACGGTCGTCGCGTGCGGCGCGCTGATGGACGGCACCGGCCCGGTGCGCATCGGGCTGCCGTTGGACGGCTGGGACCTGGCCGTGATCGACGGCGAGGGCAACCCGGTCGCGGTCGGCGAGGTCGGCGAGCTGGTGATCGGCGGGGTCGGCCTGGCCCGCTACCTCGACGCGGCGAAGGACGCGGAGAAGTACGCGCCGATGCCCTCGCTCGGCTGGGACCGCGCCTACCGCAGCGGCGACCTGGTCCGCCTCGAGCTGGAGGGCCTGCTGTTCCAGGGTCGCGCCGACGACCAGGTCAAGCTCGGAGGTCGGCGCATCGAGCTCGGCGAGGTGGACAACGCGCTGCAGAACCTGCCCGGGGTGAGCGGGGCGGCGGCCGCCGTCCGCAAGACCGCCGCCGGGAACTCGATCCTGGTCGGGTACCTGGCCAGCACCGACCCCGACTTCGATGTCGCCGCGGCCCGCGAGCTGCTCGCCGAACGCCTGCCCGCGGCGCTGGTGCCGAGGCTCGCCCTGCTCGACGAGCTGCCGACCCGCACCTCCGGCAAGGTGGACCGCGCGGCGCTGCCGTGGCCGTTGCCTGGCGCGGGCACGGGGGACGCCGCCGCGGGCGCCGGGCTCGAGGGCACCGCGGCCTGGGTGGCCGGGTTGTGGGCGTCGATCCTCGGCGCGCAGGTCACCGGCCCCGACGACGACTTCTTCGCCAGCGGCGGCGGCTCGCTGGCCGCCGCCCAGGTGGTGACCGCGCTGCGGGAACGCTTCCCCGAGGTCACCGTCGCCCAGGTGTACGACCATCCGCGGCTGGGCTCGCTGGCCGGGTTCCTCGACGAGTTCGCCCCCAGCGTCACCGCGGAGCCGAGGAACGTCGAGCCGACCCCGCGGTCCACCCAGCTCGCGCAGATCCTGCTCACCATCCCCCTGACCACCCTGACCGGGCTGCAATGGGTGACCTGGCTGGCGATCGTCAACAACGTGCTCGCCCTGTTCGTCGACGTGCCGTGGGCGCCGACCGTGTCCTGGTGGGTGCTGCTGGCCGCGTTCGTCGCCTTCATCACCCCGATCGGCCGGATGGCGATCTCCGTCGCCGGGTGCCGGCTGCTGCTGCGCGGGCTCACCCCCGGCACCTACCGGCGCGGCGGCAGCGAACACGTGCGGCTGTGGGTCGCGCACCGGCTCACCGAGGCCAGCGGCTCGGCCAACCTGTCCGGCGCGCCGTGGATGATCTACTACGCGCGGGCCCTCGGCGCGACCGTCGGCCGCGACGTCGACCTGCACACGCTGCCGCCGGTGACCGGGATGCTCGTGCTCGGCGACGGCTGCTCGGTGGAGCCGGAGGTCGACCTGACCGGGCACTGGATCGACGGCGACGTGGTGCACATCGGGGAGATCCGGATCGGCGCTGGCGCGGCCATCGGGGCCCGCTCCACCCTGCTGCCCGGCGCCCGCGTCGGCAAGAACGCCGAGGTCGCGCCCGGCTCGGCGGTGACCGGACGGGTCAAGGCCGGGCAGAGCTGGGCCGGCTCCCCCGCCGTCAAGGTCGGCAAGGCCACCCACCCGTGGCCGACCGAGCGCCCGCCGCTGGCGACCAAGTGGGTGCCGGTGTTCGGGCTCACCTCCATCGTCATCGCAGGCATGCCGATCTTCGCGCTCGCGGCCGGGATCGCGCTGATCGGCTGGGGCGTCCGCGACACCCCCGACCTCGGCTCCGCGGTGGTCCTGGCGCTCGCCTGGCTGCCTGCCGCGACGATCCTGACGCTCGCCGTGTTCGCGGCGCTGACCCTGATCGCGGTCCGCACGCTCGGCATCGGCCTGCGCGAGGGCTACCACCCGGTGCGCAGCCGCGTCGGCTGGCAGGTCTGGGCGACCGAGCGACTGATGGACTCGGCACGGACCCTGCTGTTCCCGCTGTACGCCAGCCTGCTGACCCCGGTGTGGATGCGGCTGCTCGGCGCGAACATCGGCAAGAACACCGAGATCTCCACGGCGCTGGTGCTGCCGAAGTTCACCACGGTCGCGGACGGCGCGTTCCTCGCCGACGACACCATGGTCGCCTCCTACGAGCTCGGCGGCGGCTGGCTGCACATCAAGGAGGCCAAGGTCGGCAAGCGCGCCTTCCTCGGCAACTCGGGGATGGCCGGGCCCGGTCGGCGGGTTCCGAAGAACGGTCTGGTCGCGGTGCTGTCCGCGGCGCCGAGCAAGGCCAAGTCCGGCTCGTCGTGGCTGGGCAGCCCGCCGGTGCGGCTGCGCCGGTCCGCCAACGACACCGACTCCTCCCGGACCTTCGAACCGCCGCTGCGCCTCAAGATCGCCAGGGCCGTGGTGGAGACGTGCCGGCTGATCCCGGTCATGATCACCTTCGGCATCGGCCTCGGCGTGCTGTTCGCGCTGCAGGCGATGGCGGGCGCGATCGGCTTCTGGTTCGCCGCCCTGTTCAGCGGGATCGTGCTGCTGGTCGCGGGCGCGGTGGCCGGCACCGCCTCGATCGCGGCGAAGTGGCTCGTCGTCGGCCGGATCCGGAAGGTGGAGCACCCGCTGTGGAGCTCCTTCGTGTGGCGCAACGAGGTGTCGGACGCGTTCGTCGAGACCGTCGCCGCGCCCTGGTTCGCGCGCGCCGCCACCGGCACCGCCGTCCTCGCCGTCTACCTTCGAGGCATGGGTGCGACGATCGGCCGCGGCGTCTGGTGCGAATCCTATTGGCTCCCAGAGGCCGACCTGGTGACCCTGGGCGACGGCGCGACCGTCGAGCGGGGTTGTGTCGTGCAAACCCACCTGTTCCATGATCGGATCATGTCCATGGACACCGTCACCCTCGGCAACGGAGCAACCCTGGGACCGCACTGCGTCGCGCTGCCCGCGGCAGGCATCGGCGACGGCGCCACGGTCGGACCCGCGTCGCTGGTGATGCGCGGCGACACGGTGCCGCCGAACACCCGCTGGCAGGGCAACCCGATCACCCCGTGGGCGTGACGATGGTCAAGCCAGGCAAGTTCTACGAGGAACCGCTCGATTCGTACCTGCCGCACGTCGGCAACCGCGGCTATCGGGTGTCGCGCTATGAGCTCGACCTGACCTACAAGGTGGCAGGCAACCGGCTGTCCGGCAAGGCGTCGATCACGGCCGCCACCACGGAGATCCGGGCGAAGTTCGCCTTCGATCTGTCGCAGAGCCTGTCGGTGTCGAAGGTGTCGGTCAACGGCGCCAGGCCGGCAAAGTACACCCACCAGCACGGGAAGCTGACGATCACCCCGGCGCATGCGATCCCGGCGGGTGGCGCGCTGTCGGTCACCGTGCAGTACGCGGGCACCCCGAAGCCGATCCGCAGCCTCTGGGGCGAGGTGGGCTGGGAGGAGCTGACGGAGGGCGCGCTGGTGGCCAGCCAGCCGAACGGCGCCGCGTCCTGGTTTCCCTGCGACGACCACCCTCGCTCCAAGGCCAGCTACCAGATCTCGATCACCACGGACTCGCCGTACTACGCGCTGGCGAACGGCGCGCTGGTGCGCAAGCAGGTCCGGGCCAGCCACACCACCTGGGTGTACGAGCAGACCGAGCCGATGGCCAGCTACCTGGCCACCATCCAGATCGGGCATTACGAGCGCAGGCACGCCGATCACGACGGCGTGCCGATGCACGCGGTGCTCCCGCCGCGGCTGCGGACGGCGTTCGAGCACGACTTCGGCAGGCAGCCGCAGATGATGGAGACCTTCGTCCGGCTGTTCGGGCCCTACCCGTTCGCGGACTACACCGTCGTCGTCACCGACGACGAACTGGAGATCCCCATTGAGGCGCAGGGCATCTCGGTATTCGGCGCGAACCACTGCGACGGCAGGCGCAGCGCGGAACGGCTGGTCGCGCACGAGCTGGCGCACCAGTGGTTCGGCAACAGCCTGACGCTGGGGTCGTGGCGCGACATCTGGCTGCACGAGGGCTTCGCCTGCTACGCGGAATGGCTGTGGTCGGAGAACTCCGGCGGGCCGTCGGCGCAGGAGATCGCCACCCAGGCGCACCGCAACCTCACCGGGCTGCCGTACGACGTGCTGCTCGGCGACCCCGGGCCCGAGCTGATGTTCGACGACCGGGTCTACAAGCGCGGCGCCCTCACGCTGCACGCGCTGCGGACCGCGCTCGGCGACGAGGCCTTCTTCGACCTGCTCCGGCAGTGGACCGCCAAGCACCGCCACGGCACCGTCAGCACCGAGGAATTCACCGACCTGGCAGCGCATTACACCGATCGCTCGCTGCGCCCGCTGTGGGACGCATGGCTGTTCCAGAAGGCGATGCCCTAGCCGCGGTCAGCGGGTGGGCAGGTGCGATCGGCTCTTGGCCAGTACCAGCACCAGGGACGCGCCGGCGACCACCGCGCCGATCACGAACAGCATCGGGTAGCTGAACACCGTCGGCCAGGCCTGCACGCACAGCGCCATTGCCGCGGGCACCGCGAACCCGATGTAGGTCAGCGAGTAGAACACTGCGGTGAGCCCGGCGAGGTCGTCTGGGCGCGCGATCCGCTGGATCTCCTGCAGCCCGGACACCAGCGCCATGCCGTAGCCGCCGCCCAGTACGACGGCCGCGGCCAGCGCCAGCGGAACCGTCAGCCGGTCGGCGGCGACCGCGGCGACGGTCATGCCCACCACCAGGATCGCCAGCGCGACGGCGACGGCCCTCGCGCTGCGCGGGGTGTCGATGCGCCTGCCAACGGCCTGGATCGAGAACCCCGAGGCCAGCGCGACCACGCAGAGCAGCGCCGAGAACGCGACCGGGCGACCGCCGCTGTGTGGTGCCATCAGCGCGGGCATCACCGCGTAGGCGCAGCTGGCCGAGCCGAACACCCACGGCGCCAGCGGGGCGATGACGTACCGGAACCGCAGGTGGCCGGCGGCCGGGATCCGCAGGTCCTCGCGCAGCGATACCCGCTGACCGGCCGGTACCGCGGGCCGGGTCTCCGGCGCCCCGAACAGCGCGACCCCCGCCGCCGCCGCGATCGAGATGTGCACCAGGTACGCCAGTGCGCTCGGCCACGGTGCCCACTGCGCGAGCACACCCGCGACCCCGGCGCCGAGGGCGAACCCCGCGGTCAGGCTCATGGCCGCGCGCCTGGCCCCGGAACCCGTGCCCGCGCGCCGATCCCACGGCGAGGTCGACAGTTCCTTGAGCCAGCTACCGCCGACCGCCATGCCGATGCCGAGGCCGACGCCGCTGAGGATGCGGCCCGCGACCAGCAGCGCGGAGCTGTCGGCGCCGGTGGCGAGCACCAGCGAGCCTGCCGCCGCGATGAAGGGAGCGGGCAGCATCACCGGCCGTCGGCCGAGGCGGTCGGACAGCGGGCCGCCGATGAGCAGGGCGGGCACGATGCCGAACACGTAAGCGAACAGGAAGCTGTCCACCACCACCGGGGAGTAGCCGTGGTCGAGGCGGTACATCACCAGCAGCGGGGTGAACTCGTTGCCGCCCCACGCGACGGCGAACATGGCCGCGGACACGAGCGCCCACGGCGCCACGGCCCGTTTCCGGGAACGGCCGTCGTGTGCGGCCGGTGCCGCGTCGGCCGCGAGGTCGGTGTGCACGCTCATCGGGCACCGGCAGGCAGCAGCGGCAGGCCGTGCACGCGGCGCATGTGCACCCTCACGGCGGCGTCGTAGCCGTCGGCGTCCGCCGCCTCGACCAGGTTTGCCAGCGCCGTGTGGTCGTCGATGATCGACGCGAGCTGCAGCGGGTCCCTGGCCAGCGAGCGAGCGGTCATCCGGCGCTGCCGCTCGCGCAGGCCGGCGTAGAAGGTCACGAGCAGCGGGTTGCCGCCCGCGCGCACGATCAGTCCGTGGAAGTCGGCGTCCAGGCCGCTGAAGCCGCCCACGTCCCCGCTCGCCGCCGTCTCTCGCTGCCTGACGAGGTTCGCGCGCAGGGCCGCGACCAGCTCGGTCCTGGCGGTCTGGTTGCCGGTGACGGTCCGGACGGCATCCGTCTCGACGAGCCTGCGCGCGGCGACGACGTGCTCGACCTCGCCGTCGGCGACGGGCACGATCAGCGCCCCGCGCTTGGGGTAGAGCCGCATCCAGCCCTCGGCCTCGAGCCGGAGGAACGCCTCGCGGACGGGGGTGCGGCTGGTGCCCATCTCGGCGGCGATCTCGCCCTCGCTGATCAGCTCGCCACCGGGCAGCGCGGCGGACAGGATCCGCTCCTTCACCTCGCGGTAGACGACCTCCGCCGCCGAATGCAACTTAGACACAAGATGTATTTATACCGACCGCACGCGGCACCACCGCAGGTGGGTGGCATTTCGGGTGCGGGTTTAGGGGACCCAGTACTTGGCCGCGAGGTGCTCGATCACGGGATCGTCGTCGAGCGCCTCATCCAGTGCGGCAAGGTCGTCGTCGAGCGCGACCAGTCGCGGATCGTTGCCCTCGCCGCGCTCGGAGGGATAGCCGCCGTCCTCGGCGATCTGACGCAACAGCTTCTCGCGCACGCGGTCCTTCAGCGATTCGGCCATAGCTGAGCATTGACCAGACCGGCCGCCCTGTCGACCGGGCGCGCCGAATCAGTCGTCGTGCTTGCGGAACACCCGGCGCGCGATCGGGATCAGCACGACCAGCGCGCCGACGAGCACGATCAGCGAGAAGATCTGCATTGCCATCGGAACCTCCGGGTCGAGTTCGTCGAACGTCAGGTCGGCGCGAGCACCGCTCCCCACGGGGTGTTGCGCACCACGGTGAACACCGCCAACACCACCAGTATCCCTGCCGTGCCGGACCTGCCGAGCACGATCATCCGGTCGTCGACTCCGCCCCATCGCCGCCGCAGCCAGCGCATCCACGCCACCACCAGCACCACGACAAGCGGCAGGATCAGCACGTTGCTCGACAGCGACCCGACCAGGTCCCCGTGGGTGAGGTCGTTCACCGCGCGCAGCCCACCGCAGCCCGGGCACCACCAGCCGGTGATCACGTGGAACGGGCAGAACCCGTAGGCGCCCGCGCGGTGCGGGTCGCGCAGGTACAGCAAAGTCGCCGCGCCGAGGCCTGCCGCCGCGACCGCGAGCGGCGCGCGCAGCGAGCGGGCCCGGGTTCCCGACTGCGTCATCGTCATCGGGCCACCGTCATCGCGTCACATTCACTCTCATTGCGGTGCGGCCACCGCACCCTTGATCACAACGGAGGTGACCAGCATGTCGTGCCAGCACCGGTGTCGCGGATCCCACAGCGGCCACAGGAAGTTCAGGAAGCAGAGGTCGCCGAGGATCCACAGCAGCAACCACCGCACAAAGGCCATGCCGGGCCCGAGGGGCCGTCCGTCCGCCTCGCGGACCACCGAGATACTCAGCCATTTCTTGCCGAGCGTCTGCCCGGTGTTGCCCTGCCGGAACACCATGTTCCAGACCAGCAGCGCGAGCGCCAGCAGGATGCCGGCCACCATGATGGCGATGCCGACGCCGTTGACGTTCGTCAGCTCGCTGTCGGAGTCGTAGTAGTAGTCGCCCGAATACGTGGTCGTGACCGATCTCGCGTCTTTGAACGCGATGAACGCCCCGAGGCCCGCGAGCAGGTAGCCCGGCAGCGGGACCACGATCCGGTCGAGCAGATATGCGCCGACCCGAGACCACCAGGAGGCATACGGATAGGCGGGCGGCGGCGGACTGCCGTAGGGCTGGCCCGGCGGCGGATAGCCCGGCTGCTGCGGGTACTGCGGGGCACCGTAGGGCGGCTGGCCTGGCGGCGGGTACTGCGGAGCACCGTACTGCGGCTGACCGTACTGCGGCGGCTGCTGGCCGTACTGGGGCTGGGGCGGCGGCGGACCCGCCGGCGGAGTGCCGGGCTGCGCGGGATCGGGCTGCTGGGGCTGATTCGGATCCGACATTGCGCCACTTCCTGTCCGCAGGGTGGTGGTTCACTTCCCAAACCATAGCCCCGAACGACATTCGGCCACGTTCCTTGTCCGTCCGGTTCGTGGGGGCTACATTTCGCCTGATCCGAAAGCACGGGCAACGACGCCGGGATCGCTACCGTCGAGGGTCTTCGACGTCGGCTCCTGAGACTGCGAGACGTGCGGCAGCGACAAGGAGACAGACATGACCGAACCGATATTCGACAAGTCCGAACAACTCAAGCAGGTACAACAGGCGATTCTCGCGGGCGAGACGATCATTGCCGTCTACGACTGCATCGGTGCGGGCACCGGATTCATGGGACTGACCAATCTTCGCCTCGTCATTCAGGACAAGAGCTTCGTCGGCAGCCGAACCGCGATCACGTCCATTCCGTACAAGAATGTCCGGTCGGTGTCCTTTCTCAGCAACAAATCGTGGGCCGGACATTTCTTCTCGTCGAGCAGCATTGCCGTGGACATCGGCCAGCAGACCTACGAGGCCGACTTCCGCGGCATCGAAAAGGCGCAGCACGTGCACAGGGTGATACTGGAGCAGATCACTCGGTAGGCCGAACTCCGGTCAGGTCGTACACATATCGACTCGTGGGGATCACGTCCACGTCGGTGCTCGCGCCGAACGTGGACGTGCTCTCGATCATGCGCGAGAGCCGGCGCCCGAGCTCGGCGTCGTCCCCGCCGCTCCCGTAGAACGCGTGCGGATCGGTCATCGCGGCCATCGGGAACAGTTCTTCGACAAGGGCGTCGGCGCGAGCGTCGGCGGTGAGCCTCTCGATCACGGTGTTCTGCACGTAGCCGAACGTGGCCTGGGTTTCGATCGCCACGGTGGTGTGGTGGTCCTGCCAGCGGCGGAGCCATTCCGACCGATCCATGCCCGCGGGTATCCGCAACAGCGCGAGACCGGCGAGGGCGTCGGCGCGAACTCCGTTGTCCGACTCCGGGGGCGGGATCGGCGTCCGTTCCTCGACCACCCATCCCGTGACCCGGTCGGCCGCCGCCGAGAGGAGGCCGGTGACGGCCGCGAATTCGTCTGGAATCCAGACGCTGACGATCGCAGCCACCGGCTGCTCATAGGTCGTGAGACGGAGCTGGGCGGGAGCGACGTCGGCGTCGTCGATGTTGACCTGGAGCCTGGTGGCGCCGAGCGCGGCCAGTTGGTCGCGGAGACGCTCCGCGAACAACGCCTCCGGCAATCGCGACCCCCACAGGGCGTACATCAACTTCATCGTCGAATCCTTTCCGTGGCCTGGCATTCCGGCGTTGGCCTAGCCCGCCGTGGACGAGTGGGCCGCAGTGAGCAGTCCGAGGAGCAGGTCGATCACGTCGTCGGGTTCCGGCCGGCCGCGGTGGTCTGCGTCGGACATCCGTTCGTAGTCGGCGATCAAGGCGAGCAGGACAGTCGCCAGTGACTCGAGCCGGTACCGGCGCGCGGCGGCGGGCAGATCGCCGATCAGGTGATCGAGCCGCGACATGACTATGCGGACGGTCGGCCGACTGTCGCCGTCCAGGTTCATCTCGTCCGCGACGGAGCGGTGATGGCGCACGCGCTCGAAGAACCGGGCGAAATGCGTCGATCCCGGCTGATCGACCACCTCGATCAGGGGAAGCGCCAGCACCGTCAGCAGTACCCGGATGTCCTCGCCCCCTGGCGCACCCTCGCACTCGGCGAGCAGCTCCATCCGCCGGAATTCCAACCCGCGGAGGTGATACTCGACGATCGCGGCGATCAGGCCGTCGCGGGAACCGAAGTGGTACTGCACCGCCGACTTGTTGCGCTGACCCGCCGCGCGGGCGATGTCCTGCAGCGGGACGTCGATCCCGGCCTCGGCGATCAGCACCTCCGCGGCACGCATGATGGCATGCGGAGCCGATCCCTCCCGCAGCCCTTCCCCGACCTTCACCGCTCCAAAGTAGGGTCGGACACCCCCGTGGTCAATACCTGATACTTATTCTTTAAGTCTTACTACTTAAATCCTTGGGCCCGCGGTTGCGCCGAGCACACCCAGGCCGGAGAGTGGTCCCCCGTGAGCCATCGCATCCACCACCTCAGCTGCGCGACGATGTGCCCCAGCGCCGGCCTCGTCCCCGGGCTCGCCCCGTCTCGTCTGGTCGCGCACTGCCTGCTGGTCGAGGGACCCGACGGCCTGACGCTGGTGGACACCGGCTTCGGCACGGCCGACGTCGCCGATCCGATCGGCCGGCTCGGCCGGCCGTTCGTGATGTCGGTCGGCGCCAGGATGGACCTCGCGCTCACCGCCGTCGCCCAGGTCCGCGCGCTCGGCTACGACCCGTCGGATGTCCGCGACATCGTGGTCACCCACCTGGACGGCGACCACGCGGGCGGCCTCGGCGACTTTCCGTGGGCGCGCGTGCACGTGCACGCCGACGAGCTCGCGACCGCGCGCGCACGGCCAACTCTGCTCGACAAGACGCGGTACAGCGCGAAGCAGTGGGCGCACGATCCGACCTGGGTCGAGCACCGCCCCGGCGGCGACCGGTGGTTCGGGTTCGAATCGGTGCAGGCGGTCAGCGAGGACGTGCTGCTGATTCCGCTGCGTGGACACACCTTCGGGCACAGCGCGGTGGCGGTGCGTCGTCCCGGCGGCGGCTGGTACCTGCACGCGGGAGACGGGTACTACTTCGCCGACGAAAAGCTGACGCCGCCCTCCTGCCCGCCTGGCCTGCGGGCGACGCAGATCCTGATGGAGATGGATCGCCGGTCGCGAATCGCCAACCAGGGCAGGCTCCGCGAGCTGCACGCCGCCCACGGCGACGAGGTCACCATCATCTGCGCGCACGACGCGAGCGAGTTCGACGCGCTCGCCGCCGTCACCGACTGAGCGCGGGTCCGGCTATCCGGCGAGGTCGTCCGGGCCGATCGGGTCGGCGTCCCAGAGGGCCTGGGTGACCGGCGGCCGGGCCCGGTTGACGACGACGAACCCCACCGCGATGAGTGCGCCCACCACGGCTCCGCGCACGACGCGGCGACATGCGCGGGTGGACTTCGTCGGCTCGGGTTCGGTGGGGGTCATGCGAGGAGTCTCCCGCACTCTCGCGCAAAACTCGAAAGGCCCCTCTCCCGCGGGTGCGGGTGAGGGGCCTTCGAGTGGAGCCGCCTAAGAGAATCGAACTCTTGACCTTTTCATTACGAGTGAAATGCTCTACCGACTGAGCTAAGGCGGCGTGCCCGACCTCGCGGTCGAGCCAGAGGGAGTCTAGCGGCTCACCCCGCGGATGCGAAAATTGCCCCCGCTAGTTCAGCTCGGCTCCCAGCTTGGCGACCATGGACGCCACCGCGAACCGGGGCTTGACGTTGATCGAGAGCGCCTCGCGACACTCCAGCACCGCCTCCACACACCGCAGCAGCGCCTCGGGGCTGCCCGCCGCGGCCATCTTCCTGACCTGGTCCGCCTTGTCCGGGTGGTTCGGCTGCGCCCCCGACCCCAGCGCGACCGCCAGCGCGTCCCGGTAGAGCCCCGCCAGGTCCATCAGGGCACGATCGAGGCTGTCGCGGCCCGTCCTGGTGGCCCGCGACTTCTGCCTGCGCTCGAGGTCCTTGAGGGCGCCGGCCGATCCGCGCAGCGCGCCCGCCGCACCCTTGCCGGTGCCGCCCGCGCCGAGGGCGGTGCGCAGCTCCTCGGTCTCGCGTTCGTCGCGGGCCGCGCTCATCTCCTTGGCCTCGGCCTCCGCCGCCCGGACCAGCTCGTCGGCCGCCGCGTATCCGGTGGCAGGCCGGGTCGCGGCGGACGCGATGCCCAGCGCCTGGCCGCGCCGCGCCCTGGCCTCCTCGTCCGTCGCCAGCCGTCGGGCCCGGCCGACGTGGCCGCCACTGATCGAGGCGGCCAGCAGCGCGGTCTCGGCGTCGAGCTGATCGCGCTCGCGCAGCACCCCGGCGATCGCCTCCACCGACGGGGTCACCAGCGCCACGTGCCTGCACCGGGACCGCAGCGTCACCGAGATGTCCTGTGGGTCCACCGAGGGTGCACACAGGAGGAAAACGGTCCGCGCCGGCGGCTCCTCGACGACCTTGAGCAGCGCGTTGGCCGCACCCTCGGTCAGCCGGTCTGCGTCCTCGATCACCACGACCTGCCAGCGCCCGGTGCTGGGGCGACGGGACGCGGTCTGCACGATGCCGCGCATCTCCGCGACGCTGATGCTCAGGCCCTCGGGGATCACCCGGCGCACATCGCCGTGCGTGCCCGCCATCGTGGTGGTGCAGGCGTGGCATCGCCCGCACCCCGGCTCGCCCTCGTCGGTGCACTGCAGCGCGGCGGCGAAGCACAGCGCCGCGACGGAACGCCCGGAGCCGGGCGGCCCGGTGAACAGCCAGGAGTGCGTCATCAGCGAGCCTGCCGAGGCGGCGCCGCCCCGTGCCGCCCTCGCGGCACCGGTCAGCTCCAGCTCGACATGCTCCTGGCCGACCAGTCGATCGAATACTCCCGCCACGGGCCGAGCCTATCGGGCGGGTCCGACGACGCCGGGCGGGCGTCCGAAACGTTCAAGACCGTCCGGACCGCGGCGAACTACCGTCGCGGCATGACACCACAGCTCTCCATGATCGGTCTCGCCGTCGCGGACCTGCCCCGCTCCTTCGACATCTACCGGCGGCTCGGCCTCGACCTGCCCGCCGACCCCGGCCGGGAGCAACACCACGAGATCACCCTGCCGGGCGGGCTGCGGGTGGGCTGGGACACCCTCGAGGTCATCCGCGGCTTCTCCCCCGACTTCACCCCGGGGACCGGTGGCCCGGCGCTGGCCTTCGACTGCGGCACGCCCGAGGCCGTCGACGCCAAGTACACCGAGCTCATCGAGGCCGGCTGCACCGGGGAATCGAAGCCGTGGGACGCGTTCTGGGGACAGCGCTACGCGGTCGTCAGGGACCCCGACGGCCACGGCATCGAACTGTTCTCTGCCCTGCCCGGCTGACCGAGCAGCCCGGTCAGGGAGGTTCCCGCCAGCGCCCGAACCTCCCTGGCCAGGTGCGCCTGATCGCTGAAGCCGGTATCCGCCGCGACCCGGGCGAGCGGGACGCCCGCCCGGGCGAGCCCGAGCGCACGGTCGAAGCGGAGCACCCGGGCCAGTGTCTTCGGGCCGTACCCGAATGCGGACAAGGACTTTCGATGCAGGCGGCGTTCGCTCCAGCCCAGGCTCGCGGCGACCTGTGCCACCGAGACGCCGCTCGCCAGGCGCGCCGCGATCGCGGTCTCGACCGGGCGCCCGAGCCCGTCGAGACGGTCGCGTGCGGCCGCACTGATCGCCCGCAGCGGATCCGCCTCGGCCGCATGGAAGAGGCTGCGCACCATCGCATCCGGCCACAGCTGCTCCAGCGGCACCCGTACGTCTCGCAGCTCGTCGGCGCGGACACCGAACACGTGCGGTCCGACGCCTGACGCGAACCGCAGACCGATCGCCCTGCTGCCCGCGGCCGTGGTGCGGTGCGCCCGGGTGTCCGGACCGGCCACCAGCAGCCCACCCTCGTGCCAGATCAGATCCATGCACCCGTCGGGCAGGACCAAGGCGCCCTCGTCCTGCTTCGAGCGGTCCCCCGGTGGACCCGGGGTCACCGACCAGGCGACCGCTCCCGGAACTTCCGCTCGCAGTTCCCGATACGCCACCTCGGCTACACCACCTCAGCGCGGACCGGTCAGGACTTCTTCGCGGCGGCCTTCTTCGCGGCCGCCTTGGCGGGCGCCTTCTTGGCCGCGGTCTTCTTCGCCGCTGCCTTCTTGGCAGGCGCCTTCTTCGCGGCCGCCTTCTTCTTCACCGGGCCACGCGCACGCCGGTCGGCGAGCAGCTCCGAGGCGCGCTCGTCGGTGATGGTCGCGACATCGTCGTCCTTGCGCAGGCTCGCGTTCGTCTCGCCGTCGGTGACGTACGGGCCGAAGCGGCCGTCCTTGATCACCATCGGCTTGTCCGTCGCCGAGTCGTTGCCGAGCTCACGCAGCGGCGGGGTCGCCGCACCCGTGCGGCCCCGGCGCTTGGGCTCCGCGTAGATCTTCAGGGCGTCCTCGAGGGTCACCGTGAACATCTGCTCCTCGTTCTCCAGCGAACGAGAATCGGTGCCCTTCTTCAGGTACGGGCCGTAGCGCCCGTTCTGCGCGGTGATCTCTTCCTTCGACTCCGGGTCGATGCCGACCACACGCGGCAGCGAGAGCAGCCGCAGCGCGTCCTCGAGAGTCACCGTCGCCACGTCCATGGACTTGAGCAACGAACCGGTCCGCGGCTTCGGGCCCGCGGCCTTCTTGGCGGTCTTCTTCGCGGCGGCCTTCTTCGCGGGCGCCTTGGTCGTGACGGCGCCCTCCCCCTCGGCCGTGACCGGCACGATGTCCGGCTCGGGTTCGGGTTCCGGCTCGGGCAGGATCTCGGTCACGTACGGACCGAAACGCCCCTCCTTCGCGACGATCTCGTGCCCGGTGAGCGGGTCGACGCCGAGCTTGCGCCCGTCCTGTGGGGTGGCGAACAGCTTCTCCGCATACTCCGGCGAGAGCTCGTCCGGCGGCAGGTCGTCGGGCAGGTTTGCCCGCTGCGAGACCGGATCCCCATCGGGGTCATCGGGATTGACGACCATCCGCTCGAGGTACGGCCCGAATCGTCCGACCCGCACCACGACGTCGCGGCCCTCGGAATCGGCGAACAGCCGGATCGAATTCACCTCGCGGGCGTCGATGTCCTCGAGATTGGTGCCGACCATCTTCTTCAGACCGCCGGAGCGGGCGACCGAACCCTCGGCGCCGCGCTCACCACCGAAGTAGAAGCTGGACAACCAGTTTCCACGCTGCTCGCGGCCACCGGCGATCTCGTCGAGGTCGTCCTCCATGCCTGCGGTGAAGTCGAAGTCGACCAGCCGGCCGAAATGCGCCTCCAGCAACCCGATCACGGCGAACGCCACCCACGACGGCACCAGGGCACTGCCACGCTTGTAGACGTAGCCGCGGTCCAGGATCGTCTTGATGATCGACGAATACGTCGACGGGCGACCGATTCCCAGCTCTTCGAGGGTCTTGATCAGGCTGGCCTCGGTGTAGCGGGCGGGCGGGTTCGTGGTGTGACCGTCCGGATCCAGCTTGGTGGCGGTGACCGCCTGCCCGGCGACGAGCACCGGCAGCCGCGACTCGGCGTCGTCGGACTGGCCGCCTGCCTCCTCGTCGACGCTCTCCACGTAGGCCTTGAGGAAGCCCGCGAACGTGATGGTGCGGCCGGACGCCGAGAAGGTGCACTCCTCGCCGGTGCCCGCGGTACCGGTGATCCGCAGCGTCAGCGTGGTGCCGCGCGCGTCGGCCATCTGCGAGGCGACGGTGCGCTGCCAGATCAGCTCGTAGAGCTTGAACTCGTCGGCGGCCAGCTGCGAGTGCAGCTGCCCCGGGGTGGCGAAGACGTCGCCGGCGGGGCGGATCGCCTCGTGCGCCTCCTGCGCGTTCTTCACCTTGCGGGTGTACTGCCGCGGCGACGGGCTGACGTACTCGGCGCCGTACAGCTCGGTGGCCTGTGCCCTGGCCGCGGAGATCGCCGACGCCGACAGCGTCGTCGAGTCGGTACGCATGTAGGTGATGTGGCCGTTCTCGTACAGCCGCTGCGCGGTCCGCATGGTGCGCTCGGAAGTGAAGCGCAGCTTGCGTGCCGCCTCCTGCTGCAGCGTCGAGGTCATGAACGGCGCGTACGGCTTGCGGGTGTACGGCTTGTCCTCGGCGGACGAGACGGTGAGATCGGTGCCGTGCAGTGCCTCGGCGAGACGGCGGGCGTAGCCCTCGTCCAGCACCGTGACGCCGGTCGACTTCAGCTGGCCGTCGGCCCCGAAATCGCGGCCCGCGGCGACGCGGCTGCCGTCGACGCTGACCAGGCGCGCCCCGAAGCTCCGCGGGTTCGCCTCGGCGCCCGCGTCCAGGGTGGCGGAGATGTCCCAGTACTCGGCGGACCGGAAGGCCATCCGCTCGCGTTCGCGCTGCACGATGACGCGCGTCGCCACCGACTGCACGCGGCCCGCCGACAGCTTCGGCATGACCTTCTTCCACAGCACCGGGCTGACCTCGTAGCCGTAGAGGCGGTCGAGGATGCGCCGGGTCTCCTGCGCGTCCACCAGGTCCTGGTCGAGGTCGCGGGTGTCCTGTGCGGCCGCCAGGATGGCGGGCTTGGTGATCTCGTGGAAGACCATCCGGCGGACCGGGATCTTCGGCTTGAGGGTCTCGAGCAGGTGCCAGGCGATGGCCTCGCCCTCGCGGTCGGGGTCAGTGGCGAGGTAGAGCTCGTCGGCGTCCTTGAGCAGGCTCTTGAGCTCGGCGACCTTGGTCTTCTTGTCCGGGCTCACCACGTAGAGCGGCTCGAAGTCGTGGTCGACGTTGACGCCGAGCCGGGCCCACGACTCGCCCTTGTACTTGGCAGGCACGTCCGCCGCGCCCCGCGGGAGGTCGCGAATGTGACCGACCGAGGCCTCGACGACGTAGTTCTTGCCCAGGTAGGGGGCAATTTTCCTGGCCTTGGTCGGCGACTCGACGATCACGAGACGGCGCGTCTGGTCGGCTGTGGCGGGGCTGTCGCCCGCCGTGTCCTTCTCCCGAGCTGCCACCTTGCTGCCTGCACCTTCCTCGACTCGAATCGGCGATCACTTCAGTAACAGAGTGACACACCGCGAGACCATCCTTGCAGATCAATCCCGTGTCGACTGTTCTACACCTGCGGCCAGGCCTCTCGCGCCTCCTGCCGGTCAGGGGCCTGACCGATGTTCTCGACCAGCCGCATCAGCCGCTTGTGCCCCACGATCCGGAGCCCGGGGCCCGCTCCGCGGGTGCCGATGAGGGTGGGCGCGATCCCGGCCCGCATCAACGATTGGGCGAGTATCGGGTGGGTGTCGGGGGCGTGCGGGTCCAGCCCGAGCACGAACCGATCACCCTCGCCCTCGGACCTGCCGGCGGCCAGCACCCAGGCCCGCAGGGCACGCGAGTCCGGGATCCAGCCCACCGGCACGGCCTTGACCGCGCCCTTGGTCCACCGGGTCGCGAGCGCGGCCAGCTCGGGCACCGATGCGGTGCGGACCAGCGGGCTGCCCTCGTCGGACCGGGTGATCTCGGCTGCCAGGCCGGCCTCCTCGATCAATTCGGCGACGGCGTCCGCCCGCCACGAGGCGTCGACGACCACCGAGACCCTGGCCCGGCCGGCGGCGACGGAGACCTGCCCCTGCGCGGCCAGCAGCCCGCTGAGGTCCGATACCGCGGGCGGCACCGCCTCAGCGGAGAAGAAGGACAGCTGGTTCACAAGAGGACAGTAGGCCAGATCCGGCCGCCCGGGCCGTGCTGACACGACGGGACCGCGTTCGACGCCCAGCGGGAAACGACTCGTCCCCCACCACCTCACGGTGCTGGGGGACGAGTTGATCCGTCTCGAGGAACGAATGAATCAGACCGCGCGAACGCCGGTGGCCTGGGGACCCTTGGTGCCCTGACCGACCTCGAACTCGACGCGCTGGTTCTCCTCGAGCGTGCGGAACCCGCTGCCCTGAATCTCGGAGTAGTGGACGAAGACGTCAGCGGAGCCGTCCTCGGGGGCGATGAATCCAAAGCCCTTCTCCGCGTTGAACCACTTCACAGTGCCCTGTGCCATGCTTTTCCTTCACTTTCTAACACCGGATTCGGTGAACAGCAGTCAACAGTCCACCGGGCCGGTTCCGACCGCTGTACCGCTGATTTCCCCCTCAGGAAAAGCATCGCCACCGCGCTCGCAACATCGATCCTGCGAGCGCGTACACGAACACAGAAGCTGCGACCACTTATAAGTCAATCACGGTTCGCGCGACTGCAACAGTCGAAATCCAACAATGGTCGTAAAGAATTGATCTTGTATCCGACGACGCGTCGGCAACCGCTCTATTGGACACTCGTCAAGTTATTGACAAGGGCTGCACAGTGTTAAACACATCCCGGCAAGTACCATCAAAACCGCAGGTGAACGGGCACGTGTACGCGGCCAACCAACGAACTCGGAGTTATCAGTGAGCCAACCGGCCGCCGCAGCCAGCTACGGGCAGTCACTGCTCGATCGGGTGCTGGCAGGCACCCCTCGCGGCGAGGATCCGCTCACCCACGTGGCGGAACTGCCGGCACGCGAGTCCCAGTTCACGCAATGGCCACAGTGGATTCACCCCGATGTCGTCGATGCCATGCGCGGCAACGGAATCCCGCTGCCGTGGACACATCAGGAGGCCGCCGCCTCGCTCGCCGCGGCGGGCGAGCACGTCGTGGTCGCCACCGGCACCGCATCCGGGAAGTCGCTGGCCTACCAGCTGCCCATCCTCACCGCCCTCGCCGAGGACCCGCGCGCGACCGCCCTCTACCTGGCCCCGACCAAGGCCCTCGGGGCCGACCAGATCCGGTCCACCATCGCGCTGACCGAGCAGGCCGAATCGCTCGCGACCGTCTACCCCAACGCCTTTGACGGCGACACCCCGACCGAGGTGCGCCAGTGGGTACGGGCCAACTCCCGCTGGATCTTCACCAACCCGGACATGCTGCACATCGGCATGCTGCGCTCGCACCAGCGCTGGGCCCACTTCTTCCGCAACCTGCGTTACGTCGTGATCGACGAATGCCACTCCTACCGAGGCGTTTTCGGCTCGAACGTGGCGCTGGTCCTGCGCAGGCTGAAGCGGATCGCCCGCCGCTACGCCGCCGACCCGGTGTTCATCCTCGCCAGCGCCACCACCGCGGCACCGGGGGCCGCGGCATCCCGGCTGATCGGCGCCCCCTGCGCGGAGGTCACCGTCGACGGCTCCCCGCACGGCCCGCGAACGGTCGCGCTCTGGGAGCCCCCGCTGATGGCCGAGGTGACCGGCGAGAACGGCGCCCCGGTCCGCCGCGCCGCCGGGTCGGAGGCCGCCCGGATCATGGCCGACCTGATGATCGAGGGCGCCAGGACCCTCACCTTCGTCCGCTCGCGCCGCGGCGCCGAGCTGACCGCGATGGGCACGAAAAGGCTGCTGGCGGAGTCCGCCCCGGACCTGACCGAACGGGTCGCCGCCTACCGGGCCGGCTACCTGGCCGAGGACCGACGCGAGCTGGAGGCCGCGCTCGCGGACGGGACCCTGCTCGGCGCCGCGACCACCAATGCCCTCGAGCTCGGAGTCGACATCGCCGGCCTGGACGCGGTCGTGGTGGCCGGCTTCCCCGGCACCGTCGCCTCGTTCTGGCAGCAGGCCGGGCGGTCCGGCCGCCGCGGCGAGGGCTCGCTTGTGGTGCTGGTCGCGCGCGACGATCCGCTCGACACGTACCTGGTCCACCATCCGGCCGCGCTGCTGGACAAACCCGTCGAGGCCACCGTCACGGACCCGTCCAACCCGTACGTGCTCGGCCCGCAGCTGCTGTGCGCGGCGATGGAGCTACCGCTCAGCGACGCCGAGGTCGAGCAGTTCGGCGCCGTCGATCTGCTCAACCGGCTCGCCGAGCAGGGGCTGATCCGGCGTCGCGCGCACGGCTGGTTCGTCACCGCGGAGTCCAACCCCCATGCGTCCGTGGACATCCGCGGCGGCATCGGCAAGCAGGTCGCGATCGTCGACGCCGAGTCCGGCCGGATGCTCGGCACCGTCGACGGCGGCCGCGCCCCCGCGACCGCCCACCCGGGGGCGGTGCACCTGCACCAGGGCGAGTCCTTCGTGGTGGACATGCTGGACCTGGAGGAGGGCCTGGCGCTGGTGCACGCCGAGACCCCGGAGTGGAGCACCTCGGCGCGCGAGACCACCGAGATCGTCATCACCTCCGTCCTCGAGCACAGCGAGCACGGCCCGGTCACGGTGGCGCTGACCGAGGTCGAGGTCACCCACCAGGTGGTGGGCTACCTCCGGCGGCTGCCGTCCGGCGAGGTCCTCGACTCCGTCGAGCTCGACATGCCTCCGCAGCGCCTGAACACGCGGGCCGTGATGTACACGGTGGAACCGGAGCTGATGGAACGGGCCGGCATCACCGCGGATCGGTTCCCCGGCTCGCTCCACGCCGCCGAGCACGCCGCGATCGGCCTGCTGCCGCTGGTGGCCACCTGCGACCGAGGCGACATCGGCGGGGTCTCGACGGCGCTGCATCAGGACACCGGGCTGCCTACGGTGTTCGTCTACGACGGCCATCAGGGCGGCGCCGGGTTCGCGGACCGCGGGCACGCCGAGTTGCTGCGCTGGCTGCGCGCCACCCGGGACGCGATCGGGTCCTGCGAGTGCACGGCCGGGTGCCCGTCCTGCGTGCAGTCCCCCAAGTGCGGCAACGGGAACGACCCCCTCGACAAGGACGGCGCGGTCCGGCTGCTGACCGCGGTGGTCGACTCGCTTCGGGGAGCGCCCTAGATCAGGTCGGTCTTCTGCATCCAGCGCAGGATCGGCCAGCCGGCGAACACCGGCAGCCAGCAGGTGAGCACCCGGTACAGCAGCACCGACGGCACCGCGACCGCGGCGGGCACCCCGAAGGCGGCGAGTCCACCGATCAGCGCCGCCTCGACCGCGCCGACACCGCCGGGGGTCGGCGCGGCGGAGGCCAGCGTGCCGCCGATCATCGTCACGATGGTGACGGTGACGAAGCTGACGTCGCCGCCGAATGCCGCGACGCTCGCCCAGAGGGCAAGCGCGGCACCGAGAGTGGTGCCCGCACACCCGCCGACGATGAGCAGGAACCGGCCCGGGTCGCGGGCGAGGTCCAGCAGCTCGGTGCTCACGTCGGCGATCTGGGGACGCAGCTCGTCGATCAGCCAGCGCCGCAGCCTCGGCACGATCATGAAGGCCCCGACCACGCCGAGCAGGACACCGACCACCAGGTAGATGACCGTGGCGTTCGGGATGAAGCCGGACAGGTCCGCGCTCCTGCCCGCCGCGATGCTGAAGAGGATCAGCAGCCCGACGTGGGTGACCACCTGGACGGTCTGCTGCAGCGCGACGGCCGCGGTCGCCCGCACCCCACCGAGCCCGTTGTGTTGCAGGAACCGCACGCTGAGCGCCAGGCCCCCGACCCCCGCGGGGGTGGTGGTGGCCGCGAAGGTGTTGGCGAACTGCATGATCACCAGGTTCTTGAGCCGGACCGACTCCGACGCACAGGCCCACAGCGCCACCGCCGTCCCGATGTACTTCAACACCGAGACCACCAGTCCGAGCAGCGCCCACCACCAGTTCGCGTTCTGCAGCTCGGTGAGGAAGGTCGGCACCTGACTGACGAACGGGTAGGCGACGTAGACCAGTCCGATCAACAGCACCAGCTGGATGATCTGGTTCCGGCTGAAGCGGGTGACCTGCTCGGTCTTGATCACCTCGGAGTCGGTCTGGGTCCGGACCTGGTGCCGGGTGGCCGACATCAGTTCGTCCGCGTCCGGCAACGCCCGGCGCAACCGCTTGGGCATCGCGGACTTGGTCAACCGGCCCGACGCCGCGAGGACCGTGTCCTCGCCCAGCGTCGCGAGCGCCGCCCGCACCGCCGGTTCCGCCCCGAACCGTGCCCCTGTGGTCAGCAACAGCTGGGCGATGTCCGACTCGAGCTGTGCGTCCGACGCACCGACCTCCGCGTGCGCGAAGCCCTCGAAATGCACTCGGTCACCGCTGATCCGGAGGTTCTCCGGGCGCAGGTCGCCGTGCGCGACCTGGTTCGCGTGCAGGACCCGCAGGCCGGACCAGGCCGCCTCGAGGTGCTCGGGCTGCGCCTGCTCGAGCGGGGTCCCGGCGGGCACCGAATGCGCGTAGAGCATCCAGCCCCGCTCGAGCGGGGACACCGCGACGGCCAGGCTGGACGAGAGCCCCATCCGGGCGACCGCGGTCGACATCAGCGCCCGGTGCTCGACCGCCCGGCGCAGCGACGCGTACGGCGCGGGTGTCTCCGCGCTCCGGAAGGTGAGCCAGTGCCAGACCTGACGGAGGGCGCCCTCGCTGCGTTGGTGCGGCCCGAAGAGTTCGAGGATCACCTCGTCGTCCGCGCCCGCCTTCCGGAGATCGACCCCGAGATCGACCTTCCGCCAACCGGGGCTGCAGTCGGCGGCGAGCACGAGCGGGCCCGGCCCGGTGGGGCTGAGCACCGACAGCGCGTCGACCCGCAGACCGCGCCTGCCGAGGATCCGGACCGCGAGATCGACGGGGACCTCCAGCGCGGGCGTGCCGACGAACAGCACCACCAGCGCACCGATCAGCCAGCCGGCGGTCAGCCCCAACACCGACCGCGCGGGGACGACGGCGCTGACGAACAGGTGGATCGGCACGAAGGCGAACAGCAGCAGCCACCAGATCCGACGCCAGCGGGCGGGCAGCCACGGACCGGACACGGTCAGCATCGCGGCCAGCATCGCGATCCAGCGCGGGTCGTCGAGGAACTGCGACAGGAAGGTGTCGAGGTGCCCGTCCAGATCGAGGTGCCACTTCGGCGCGGACACCCCCGTGCCGGTGATGGACAGCGCGATGACGGCGAGCAGTCCAGCGGTTGCGTACCCCGCGAGCAGCTTCCAGCGTCGGCCGAGGACGAGGCCGACCAGGATCGCGAACGGGAGGATCACGATCGCGGCGCCGTACAGCAGGTAGATCCGGGTCGAGGCCGCCGCCGAGGCGACGCCGATCAGGTCCGACACCGAGTTCTCCACGGCCTCCCAGCGGCCGCGGGTGATCAGCGACGTGGCGATCACCGCGCCCATGCACAGCGCCGCCAACACGACACGGAGCTGATCATTGGTACGCCGACGCAAAGGCTGCAGGAGGCTGCCCTGGACCGGGATCTCTCGTCCGTCGACTCGCATGGGGTGATCGAGCCTATCCGACGTGCACGTGCGGTCTGCGGGCCACGTCGGGCTCGGCGCGCCGCAGCACCTCCCGGGTCACGGACGCCACCTCGCCGTGCCCGAAGAACAGGAACTGCAGCAGGTTGCGGACCGGGTTTCCCTCCGTCCACTCGAAGTACACGTGCGGGACGGTCCCGGTCCGGCCCCGGATGTCGAGCAGGATCGCGGCGATGGAATTGGGGATGGCCGCGCTGCGAACCGTCAGCACCCGGAAGCCCTCGCGGCGGTGCCCGTGCACCCGCAGGTCGGTGGCGAACTCCGACGCATCGGTCACGCTCACCTCGAGGAAGAGGATGGGATCGGCCGCAGGGATCCGGCTGACGCGGCGCCGAGCGGACTCCTTCGCCCGATACGCCGCCGGGTCCGGGCGGTCGGCGTCGTGCGCGATGACCCGGATGACCCCCCGCGCGGCCTCGTCGATCAGCTCCCGCGCCGTGGTGTCGTAGCTCACCGAGTAGGCACGCAGCTCGTAGGCCCGCGTGAAGCGGGAGGCGAACGAGACGCCCAGGATCGCGATGATGAACAGGATCGCCAGATGCAGGCCCTCGGGGCGTTCGACGATGTTGACGACGGTGGTGTAGACGAAGATGACCGCGACCACCGCGAAGCCGATCGCCTTGCGCCGCTGGCCCCGCCGGTACGCGGACAGCGCGACGGCGACGGAGGCGGAGGTGATCAGCACCAGGACGCCGGTGGCGTAGGCCGAGCCCTGGGCGTCGACGCTGGCGTCGAAATACCAGGTGATGCCGAACGCGATCGCCGCGAACACCAGCACCAGCGGGCGCACCGCCCTTGCCCAGTCCGGGGCCATCCCGAACCGGGGCAGGTACCGCGGGACCAGGTTGAGCAGGCCGGCCATGGCCGAGGCGCCCGCGAACCAGAGGATCGCGATGGTGCTCACGTCGTAGACGGTTCCGAAGACGTTGCCGAGGTACTCGTGGGCCAGGTAGGCCAGCGCGCGCCCGTTGGCAGCTCCCCCGGCCTTGAACTCGTCCGCCGGGATCAGCACGGTGGTCAGGAAGCTGGTCACGATGAGGAACGCGCTCATGATCAGCGCGGCGGTGGTCAGCAGGTGCCGCGCCCCGCGGATCCGGCCGCGCGGCGCGGACCTGGTGTCGCTCGGATCGCCCTCGATCTGGGGCATCACCGCGACCCCCGTCTCGAAGCCGGACAGGCCGAGCGCGAGCTTCGGGAACACCAGCAGCGAGATCGCGACCATCATCCAGGGGTTGCCGTGCTCGGCCGTCAGGGCCGCGGTCCAGTCCGTCACCACGGAGGGCGCGGTCGCCACGTGCCACAGTCCGGCGGCCACCACCACGAGGTTCAGGGCCAGGTACGCCGCGACGAGTGCGACCGCGATCCCGATCGCCTCCGCGAAGCCCTTGAGGAAGACCGCCGCGAGCAGACCGAGCAGCACCAGCGTGACCAGCAGGTTCTCCCCGCGCAGGGCCGCGGGCGCGAACGGGTTCTGCACCACGTGCGCGGCACCGTCGGCGGCGGACAGCGTCATGGTGATGATGAAGTCGGTCGCCGCGAACCCCAACAGAACCAGGACGAAGATCTTGCCGCCCCACTTCGGCAGCAGTCGGGCCAGCATGGCGATCGAGCCCTCACCGCGCGGGCTCTCCTGCGCGACACGGCGATACACCGGCAGCGCGCCGAACAGCGTCAGCGCGACCAGGACCAGGGTCGCCATCGGCGAGAGCACACCGGCGGCCAGGGCGGCGATGCCCGGCTGGTATCCGAGCGAGGAGAAGTAGTCGACGCCCGTCAGGCACATGACCTTCCACCACGGGTGCTTGTGCTCCGGCTTCGACACCACCCGGAACGGCCCCTGGTGCCCGGACGGCTCCTCGGTGATGTTCTCGAACAGCCAGGACCGCACCCGCGACGGTGCTCGATCCCTGGTGGTCACAAGCCGATACTGCCACCGGCCGGGGGTCTCACCCGGGAAAACGCGTCCGGTGGTGCCGTCGCCGCGCCGGCGCTGACCTCACGCCGCCGACACGGGGACCTCCGGTTCGCCGAGGCTGAGCATCAGCCGGTTCGCCCACGAGAACGACGCGGTGGCCAGGACCAGGTCGCCGATCTCCGCGTCGGTGAAGCCGACCGCTCGAAGCCGCGCCAGGTGACCCGCGTCGGCGCGCGGCGGCTGCGCGGCCAGCGCCGCCGCGAAGTCCACGACGGCGTCCCACCGATCGTCGACGCGGGCGGTGACGCCCTCGTCCAGGATCTTCTGCACGTCGGCGGGCCGCTTGGACAACTCGGACGTGAAGCGTGCGTGCACCGAGGTGCAGTACACGCACCCGTTGAGCCGCGAGGTGGCCGTCGCCGCGAGCTCCCGCTCGATGCGAGAGAGCCCACCGCGCCCGTAGAAGATCTCCTTGTCGTTCGCGCTCCGTTCGCCGAGCACCTCCGGATCACGGGCCAGCAGCCGAAAGTACGGGCTCTCGCCGCGGAAGCCCACCAGCTGCGTCCGCTGCTCCTCGGTCGCGTCCTCGAGCCGGATCGGCTCCAGCCAGGGCACCCAGTCCAGGTGGTCCTGGGTGAAATCGCTTGGGCGGCGATGCTGCTCGACCTCGCGTACCTCGCTCATGCCGATTCTCCGATCAGGGTGTACCCGGCGACCAGCCGGATCTGGTAGTTGACGTAGCCGATCAGCTGGGACACGGTCACGATCGCGGCCTCCGTCAGGCCGGCCGAGCGCAGGCCCTCGATTGCCTCCCTGCTGGCGGCCGAGGGGCCGACGGTGACCAACTCGGCGTGCCGCAGCAACGCCGCGAGCCCCGGGTCGTCGACGGTTCCCGCCGTCACCGCCGCGGCGAGATCCGGGGGCAGCAGCGCCGAATAGTGCTCGGCGAGTGCGGGTTGCGCGGCGAGCACGGCCACCCGCAGCGCGACCGCCGCGAGCCGCTCGCGGTGCGGGGACGGCGCTCCGAAGAACGCGTCGTGGAGCCGCTGGGTGTGCTCCGCGACCGCGGGCCGTGCCGATCTGAGCGGGGACACCGCATCTGCCAGCGGGGCACCGAGTACCCCGTCCAGCACGTCCGCCGTCGGTTTCGGCGGGGACTGGGTCGATGACCTCGTCATGATCGTGATTCCTTCCGGTAGGCGCCATTCCAGCCGAGGCGCGGGGCCACCTTCGTGGCGATGAGTTCGATGGAGTGCAGCGTGGCCGCCTGGTCGGGGTCGATCGGATGAACCTGGAAGATCAGGTCGGTGGACTGCTCCACTGCCGGATCGGCGGCGAGCAGGTCGGTCACCTCGTCCGGGGTGCCGACCACGGAATCGCGCAGGATCTCCTCGGCGCTCTCGCTGCCGTCGGCGACGCCGATCCCCTGCAGGTATGCCCGGAATCGCAGCGCGCCACGGCGCGCGAGTTCCCAGGCCGCCTCGTGGTCGTCCGCGACGAACACGCTGCGCGAGGCGCCGATCCGCGGTCGCGTGCCCTCCGGGAGCGCCTCCAGGTACGCCTCGATCAGCGGACCCTGGACCTGTCCGAGAGGGGCATCCGCGAGACCGGGCTCCCTCGGCTGGGTCCGCGACAGCAGGAGACCGTCCCCTGATTCGCCCGCCCGCACGGCGCCCGACCCCGAGAAGGTCGCCTGCCAGCGACGCTCGAGCAGCCCCGACGCCCGCGGGTACAGCGCCTTGCCGTCGACTATCGGGGCCCCGGACAATGCGGCCGTCAGACGCTCGATCTTGTTGTCGTAGAGGGCCCGTCGATCGGCGTCGGCGTGACCGAACAACGCGAAAGCGCTCGCCGACCCCCCGGTGCCGAGACCCAGCTCGAGCCGGCCGCCGGATAGCGCGTCGAGGACCGCGGCGTCCTCCGCCACCCGGATCGGGTCCTCCAGCCCGAGCGTCACGATGGCCGTTCCGAGGCGGATCGCGCCCAGCCGGGCCGCCGCGTGCGCCAGGAAGACGAACGGAGAGGGCAGGCCGCCCTCCGCCGGATCGACGTGATGCTGGGCCACCCAGCCGACGTCGAAACCCAACTCCTCGGCGAGGGCGAACTGCGCCAGCGCGTCGCGGTAGAGATCTCCCGCGTCCCGGCTCTCGTCACCGACCAGCCGGGTGAACCATCCGAGCCGCTTGCTCCCGGTCACGTCATGCCACCTTTCCCAAATATGCTTCTCGTACCGCGGGATTGCCCAACAGATCGGTGGCCTCGCCGTGCAGCACGATCTCGCCGCTCACCAGGACATTGCCGGTGTGCGCGATGGACAGCGCGAGCTCGGCCTGCTGCTCGACGATCAGGATCGCGAGCCCGAACCGCTCGTTGAGCCGGACGATCTCGTCCAGCACCCGGTCCACGAACAGCGGGGACAGCCCCATCGTCGGTTCGTCCATGCAGATCAGCCGAGGCCGGCTCATCAGTGCACGGGCGAACGCCAGCATCTGCTGCTCGCCACCGGACAGCGTCCCCGCCTGCTGCCTGCGCCGCTCCGCCAGTCGCGGGAAGTGATCGAACAGCTCGGCTGCCCGCTCGGCCAGCACCGAGCGCCGCTCGCGGTGCACATAGCCGCCGACGTACAGGTTCTCCTCGACCGTCATCTCCGGAAACACCCGCCGCGCTTCGGGAACCGAGGCCAACCCGGCCTTGATGCGGCCTGCAGGGGCCACCGCGGTGGCGTCCTCCCCGTCGATCAGCACCCGCCCGGTCGTGGGGGTCAGCAGCCCGAGGGCGGTCTTCATGGTCGTCGACTTGCCGGAGGCGTTCCCCCCGAGCAGGGACACGATCTCGCCGGGCCGGACCCGGATGGACACCTCGTTCAGTGCTCGCGAGCGCCCGTAATACACACTCACCCCGTCGAGTTCGAGGATCGGGGCCGCGCGCTCATCGACCGCCATCGGAGTCCACCTGTCCTTCCGCGCCGACCGTGGCGGGCCGCAGCCGACGACGACCGAGATAGGCCTCGATCACCCGCTCATCGGCCTGCACCTCTTCCGGGGTCCCGACCGCGATGATCGAACCCTCGTCCATCACGATCACCCGATCGGAGAGCTGGTTGACGAGTTCGAGCTTGTGCTCGACCAGGACGATGGTCTGCCCATTCGCCTTGAGTTCGGCCAGTTGACGGCCGACCTCGGCGGTTTCGCTCTGATTCATGCCCGCCGCGGGTTCGTCGAGCAGCAGCAGGACCGGGTCGAGGGCGAGGGCCCTTGCGATCTCGGTGCGTCGCCGGTTCGCGTAGGACAGCGTGTACGCCGGGTCGCCCGCACGGGGAGCCAGCCGTTCGCCGAATCTCGCCAGCCCGGAGTCCACCTGGGCGCGCAGGAGTTCCCGTTCGGCCCGCACCTTCCGGGTCGGCACCAGCGCGAGCGCCGACTCCGCGAGGATCGGCACCCAACGGATCACGGGATACCGGGCCAGAGAGCGCAGTGGTCGCGCGGCCCGGAGGGTGCTGTGCAGCCCCACCTCCACGTTCTCGGCCACCGTGAGGTTTCCGAAGACCCGGCCGTTCTGAAAGGTCCTCGCGATACCCGCCTCGGCCGCCTCCTCCGGGGAGCCGGGCCGTACCGCATTGCCGCGCAGCAGGATCCGACCACCATCAGGACGGAGAACGCCAGACACCAGGTTGATCGTGGTGCTCTTTCCCGACCCGTTGGGCCCGATGATGGAGACGAACTCGCCCCTGTTGACCTCGAAGTCGATCCCGTCGACGGCGCGCACGCCGCCGAAGGCGCGGCGCAGCCCCGCCACCGACAGGATCTGCTCAGACTGCTGCGCTGACACGGTCCCTCCTCGTCCAGATTCCCTGTGGCCTGAATCGGATGATCAACAGCAGGATCACCCCGTAGAGCAGAATGCGGACCTCGGGCGCCAGCCGGAACAGCTCAGGGACGCCGATCAGGACCACCGAGCCGAGGATCGCGCCGTAGGGGGACCCGGTCCCACCGAGAACGATGATGGTGACCACCAGGAGCGAGAGCCCCAGGTTGAACACCGTCGGATCGATGTACGAGTACTGGTGCCCGAGGAGCGCTCCCCCGATGCCGGAGAAGATCGCGCTGATCGCGAAGGCCAGCGCCTTGTAGTCGCGCACCCGCACGCCCGACGACCTCGCCGCCACCTCATCGGACCCGACCGACCTGAGCACCGTGCCGAGGTGCGATCGCTGGATCGCGGCCACCACCAGCACGGTCAGCGCCAGGAACACCAGATCGAGGCGGAAAAGGTCGGCGGCGGTGGAGAACTCGTACCCGAAGATCCGCGGCGGCGGGATCCCGAACAGTCCGTAACTGCCCCGGGTCACCGATTCCCAGTTGCGGATGATCGCGACCGTGACGACACCGATCCCGAGCGTCGCGATCGCCACGTAGTGACCGTTGAGCCTCCAGACCGGAGCCGCCAGCACGGAGGACACGATCGCCGCGGTCAGCGCGGCAGTGGCCACCGCCGCCAGGAACGGCCAGTCGTAGCTGATCGTGAGGATGGCCGAGGTGTACGCCCCGATCGCGATCGGGCCGGCCTGGCCGATGGTGAGCTGGCCTGCCGAGCCCGCCACCAGCGTCATCGAGACCGCGATGATGGCATAGGCGATGATCTGGGTCCCGACCACCAGTCCGTAGCTGCCCGAGACCAGGGGCACCCCGATCCCGACCACGGCGAAGGCGGCGGCCGCCTGCCACCACTGCACCCGGATCTGTCGACCCGAACCGAGGAAGGTGCCGGTCAACGGTTCGCTCGAGATCGACGGCGCCTTCGCCAGCAGTCCCCCCGGCCTCAAGACGAGCACCGCGATCAGCACGCCGAAGGTGATCAGGTCCCGGTATCCGTCCCCGAACTGGTAGATCCCCACGGCCTCGATGATGCCGAGCACGAAGCCTCCGAGCACCGCGCCGGGGATCGATCCCAGTCCACCGATCGTGGCCGCGACGAATCCGCTCATCCCGGCGATCGTGCCGCTGGTCGGCGAGATGTTCGAGTTGTACAGCCCGACAAAGATTCCCGCCAGCCCGCCGAGGCCCGACGCGATGATGAACGCCAGGTTCTGCACACGGGGTACCGGGATGCCCATCTGCAACGCCGCATCGGGGTCCTGCGCCGTCGCCCGGATCGCCAGCCCGTACCTGCCGTACTTGAGGAAGCCGGCGAGGCCGGCCATGACCACGATCGTGATGGCGAACATCACGAGGTCCGAGGTCCCGAACCGCACGCCACCGATCTGCCAGTTGTTGGTCGGCAGCACCTGCGGGAACGGTCGTGTCTCGGGGCCGAAGACCATCTGGACGAGGTTCTCGATGATCATGCCCGCTGCGACGGTGGCCAGCAGCGCCGCCACCGCCGGACCCCGGCTCAGCGGGCGCACCGCGACGACGTTGACGACGAACCCGAGTAGGCCCGAGACACCGACCACCACCACGATGGTGGTCCACAGGGACAGCCCCAGTTCGGCGATCAGCCACCACGCGAAGATCGACCCGAAGGCGAACACCGCGCCGTGGGCGAAGTTGATCACGTTGGTGACCCCGAAGATCAGGGTGATCCCGACGGCGATCAGCGCATAGGCGTTGCCGTGGATGAGTCCGGCAAGGAGGGTGTCGATCATGTGGTGGGTACGAACTTCCCGTTCTGGAGCACGAGCTCGCGGGGCGCCACGCCATCGGGACGGCGGGACTGCTGATCGAAGGCGAACTCGCCCAGCCCGATTCCGCTGAACTCGGATTCCTTCAGGCCCTTGAGGACACCCTCCCTCGTCGCACCGCCGTGGTTCGCGGCGTCGACGAGGACCTTCAGCGCGTCATAGGCGTAGACATTGAAGTCACCCGGGTCGACCCCGAACTTCGCCCGGAACTTGCCGACGAAGTCCTGGATACGGGGATCTGCATCCGCCGGGCTGAAGATCCCGTTCACGATGTCGCCCTCCGCCGCCGGGCCCGCCAGCTTGATGAACTGTGGCGTGTTCTGGCCCCCGAAGAACTGCTTGTCGAACCCGACATCCCGGAGCTGCTTGACCACCAGGGCGCCGTCGGGGCCGTAGCCGAGATGCACGAAAGCCTCCGGCGCCGCCTCACGGCCCTTGATCAGGATCGGCTTGACGTCCGTCGAGTCCGGGAGGATCGGCGACGAGTAGACGATCTCGATGCCCTTCTCTGCCGCGAACTGCGAGAAGTACTTGAATGCCTGCTTACCCCAGTCGGTTTCGAGATAGACCACGGAGACCTTCTTCGCCTTGCGGGAAACCCACTCGGCGTTGCGCTCCTGGAAAACGTCGAGGGTGATCGACGGGCTCCACGAGTACTCACCCCCGTTGGTGAACTCGACCGCGGAGTTGGTGAATCCGTACTGCACCAGCTTGCCCCGGTTGTACACCGGGGAAGCGGCGATCGACGCGGGCGAGGAGAAGTCGCCGAGCTCGGCGATCACGGACTGGTCGTCGACGAACTTCGTCGCGATCGGCACGGTCTGCTTCGGATCGGACTGCGAGTCCTCCCATTTGAGCTCGACCTTGCGCCCATCGATACCACCGTTCTGATTGATCTCCTCCAGCGCCAGGTCGAAGCCCTGCTGCCACAGTCGCCCGTACTCTGCCGACGGACCCGTCTTGGGTCCCGACACACCGAAGTAGACGGTGCCGGCCGTGGCCGCCTCCGAGTCGCTGCACGCGGCGGTCAAGCCGAGCAGTGACACCGAGGCGACCATTCCCGCCACTAACCTGCGGGTGCGTCCGGGGACGGCTGGGTGGGTATTCATTCTGCGAATTCCTCCGGGTATTTCGTCCACGCGAGCACGCCGCGACAGACAGGAAGCCACCGCGCACGACCTCGTTGTCGTGGCGGCGAATGGGAATAGGACGGCGAACTGAGGGGACGACGGCATCGCGAAATACACCGATCGCCGATTTCGGCCCGTCATTCGAAAAGGCGGGAATCGACGTCGATATCCGCCTCTTGAGATTCTCGACTGGTCTGCGCAACGCAACACGAGCGCTCGACTCGAATTACCGATCAGTTCTCACACTGATCGGCTTCTACACTCCGTGGTGACAATCAACGTGTTCAGCTTTCGCGACAGTAGGGGCGCTTGCCGTATCCGCATGGATACAGCCCGGTCCTCACCCGGGGCACCCCACCGCTCCGCGAGGGTTGCCGATCAGCTAGCCGGGGCTATCAGCTGATACTCATGACCGTTGGGAGAGAAGGTATCCGGGCCCTCACCACGTGTCAACCGTTCGGTTGGGCTCGCCAACCACCTCTCCCCGCGCCCGCCTTCCCGAACCCGCCCAGCGCTGCACATTTACGTTATCGAAACAGTTCCCGATAATTCGGATCACCATGAAAACAATGGGCCCGAACCCAATTCAGTAGTGTTCGCGACGTGAGCGAATCCAGATGGGCACCTGTCAACCCCTTCGTGCCCGACGGCCGAATACTCGTCATCGGCGCGAGCAGCGGGATAGGTCTCGCGGCCGCCGCGATGGCCTACCGAGCCGGGGCCTCCGTCGTGGGCGTCGCCCGGGGCGAGGCGAACTTGGCACGGTCGTTCGCCGCGATCGGCGGACCGGACACCGCCCGATTGCTCCCGATCGCCGCGGACGTCCGCGATCCGGCCGGGCTCGAGTCGATCTTCACCCGGGCAGGCACGGTCGATCACGTACTGCTGACAGCGGGATTCGCCGCGACCGGTCCCACCCGGACCACCCCGTGGTCGGCCCTGGCACCGGCCTACACCGACCGCCTCGCGACCGCCTACGCCGTCGCGCAGCGCGCGGCGCCTGCCCTGGCGCCCGGGGGTTCGCTCGTCTTCACCTCCGGCGGGTTCGCGGTCCGGCCCGCAGCCGACACGAGCGTCGTGGCCGCCGGACTGGCAGCGCTCGAGACATTCGTCAGGGGCCTCGCGCTCGAGCTGGCGCCGAGAAATCGCGTCAACGCCATCCGGCCGGGGCGGATCGACACCCCGATGCTGCGCGGCGCGCTCGCCCGCAGCGCGGCAGGCCCGGTCGACGACGACTCGGTGTCGGCCGCGGGACGTTCCATCCCACTCGGGCGGGTCGGCAAGGCCGACGAGGCCGCGCACGCCGCGCTCTTCCTGATGGCGAACACGTACATCACCGGCGTCACGCTCGGCGTCGACGGCGGCAAGAGCCTGCTCTAGGCGCCGATGGCACGCTTGCCGAGCTCGATGATCGACGCCCGGAGCGTGGCCTCGTCCACCGAGGGCTCGGTCCCGCCCGTCACCATCGTCAGCAGCTGCGGCACGGTGGACGGCCAGGCCGCGATCCCGATCAGCGTGAAGAGGGAGATCGCGGTGCGCGCGTCGGCCTCGCGGCCGAGCAACTGCGCGAGGCTCTGCACCTTGTCCAGGTACACCTGGCCGCGCGCCTCCTCGCTCGGCAGGTCCTCCTTCCGGTAGTGCAGCGACTCCCACATCAACAGCCGCAGCAGGTCCGGGCGCGCGCGATGGAAGTCGAACACCGCGCCGATGTACTCGTCGAGGTCGGTCTCCTGCGTGAGCGGATGCGCCTGCCCGAGCTCGGTGAGCGCCTCCATGATCACCGCATCGAACAGCTTCTCCTTACTCCCGAAGTACCCGTAGATGCGCTCCTTGTTGACCCCTGCGCGCTCGGCGATCCGGTTGACCCGACCGCCGGCTATGCCGTTCTCCGCGAACTCAGAACGCGCCGCGTCCAGGAGTTTTCGTCGCGTCGATGATCCCTCGGCATGCTCATTCATGCGCGAATCCTATCCGCAATATTTCCGGGATCCCGGAACCCTTGTGCTCCAACCAACTGGTTGGTAGAAGTAGGTCCTGCCCACAATGGAAGGACCTTTCGATGACCAACGCCCTGCATATCAATGCCTCCGCGCGCGGCAAATCGAGCGACTCGCGCACCATCGCCACGACGTTCCTGGACGCCCTGACCGCCCAGGACCCGACACTCACCGTCGACACGCTCGACCTGTTCGAGGAGCGGCTGCCCGATTTCGGCACCGCCGCCGCTGGCGCGAAGCTCGCCGTCTTCACCGGCCAGGAGCAGACGCTCGAACAGCGTCGGGCCTGGGACCAGGCCCGAGAGGTCTTCGACCGCTTCGCGGCGGCGGACCTCTACGTCCTGAGCATCCCGATCTGGAACTCCGGGATCCCGTACATCCTCAAGCAGTGGATCGATCTCGTCACCCAGCCGGGTTGGGCGTTCGAGTTCGACCCCGCGCAGGGGTACTCCGGGCTGCTCACGGGCAAGCGCGCCGTCACCGTCTACACCAGCGGTGTCCACAGCCCCGGCGTCCCCCTGGAGTTCGGAGCCGATTTCGCGACCCCGTTCGTCGAGGACTGGCTGCGTTTCGTCGGCATCGACTCGGTCGCCGAGATCCGGTACGCCCCGACGGTCCTGACGCCCGACCCCTCGGTGGGACTGGCCGTCGCCCAGGAGCGGGCACGTGAGCTCGCAGCCGACTTCTGATCTCGCGGCGGCGCCCGCCGTCGCGGCGGCGGAGCCGCGCTGGGCACCCACGGGACGAACGATCGGCCTGATCTGTCTCGCGGGCACCCTCGTCGTCGGGCAGCTGTACGTCGTCCTCCCACTCCTCGACGACCTGTCGCAGGAGTGGGGGGCGACGCGCTCGGCCGTGACGTGGACGACGACCTGCTTCGGGCTGGCGTACGCGCTGGGGTTTCTCGTCACGGGTCCGCTCTCCGACCGTTGGGGCAGGGGCCCGGTGATCGTCGGCGGGCTGCTGGTGACCTCGGTGACGACCCTGCTCGTGGCACTCGCCCCGAGTCTCGAGCTCGGCCTCGCGGCCCGGATCGCGCAGGGCGCGACCGCGTCGCTGTTCGCCCCCGCCGCGTTCGCCTATCTCGCCGAGAACATCGACCCGCGGCGCCGGGTGCTCGCGCTCACCTGCCTGACCAGCTCTTTCCTCGCGGCGGGCGTGCTCGCGCAGGTGGCCTCGCAGGCGGTCGCGGCCGCCTGGGGCCCGAGCGCGATCTTCCTGCTGAGCAGCCTGGGATTCGTGCTGTTCGGCGTGGCGGCGTGGCTCGTGCTCGCGCCGCGGGCACCGGCCCCCTTGCCGCCCGCGAACGAGCCGCGCGGCCCGCGCGCCTCGTTCGGCCCCTTCGTCGCCCTGCTGCGAAACCCGGTGCTGGCCTTGCTGTTCGTCAGCTGCGTCAGCGTTCTCGGCGTGTTCGTCGGCCTGTACACCGGGATCCAGCTCAGCCCGCCGGACGGCATCGACGGCGGCGGAATGCTGGCGCTCCGGGCCAGCGCCCTGCCCGCGATGATCGCGGTGCCGCTGCTGGCGGGCCGGCTCGCACGGGTGGCTCCGACGACCCGGGTCGTGTCGGCGCTGCTCGCGGCGGCGATCACCGCCGCGGCCACGGCGGCGCCGTTCGGGAACGCATGGGTCGCGCTGTGCCTGCTGTTCTTCGTGGCGGCGATCGCGGTCGCGGCGCCCGCGCTGGTGCAGGCCATCGCGGAGCGGGCAGGCGCAGCGCGCGGCGCGGCCACCTCGCTGTACACCTTCACCCTGTTCCTCGGCGCAAGCGCCGGACCGCAGGTGGCCAATCTGCTCGCCGGGTTCGGCTACTGGGCCGTTGCGGGCGCGATGGCCGCGGTGGCCCTCACGGGCGCCGCCCTCGCCTACGTGGCGGCGAGGCTCGACTGAAAGGAATCACAGCATGCCAGAGCCCCTGTCCCCTTGCGGGACAGGGGCTCTGGCATGCACCCGAGGAGTTCAGGCCCTGGTCGTGAACTCCTCGAAGCCGGGAACCGGGATCTTCAACTGCGCGTGGATGTCGCCGCCGAGACCGAACTGACCGATAGCGCCGCCGTAGTTCTGCTGGTAGCTCTGCCAGAGCACCACGACGCTGACGATGCGATTGGCCCCCGGGCTGTCCGGGGCCGGAAACGCGTTCGGCAGCGAGGCCCGATAGGTCGCATGACCGTCCTGGTCGGTGACGAACACGTTCGGCACCCCCAGCGGCCCGGGGCGCGTCGGCGCGGCCGGGTCCAGGTCCCGCTGGCGCAGCGACATCACGGTGTACAGCGACTCCGGGATCAGACCCGAGAACTCGAAGGAGAACTCGCCGTCCCTGCCGTCCGCGCTGACCCCCACCCGCACGGTGCCCCGCGCCCGCAGCCAGTCCCCGAGGGTGACCGGTTGGGTCAGACGCCTACCGTCCTCGTACCGGAGGTCCGGGATCGGCGTCTCGTGGAACGCGTAACTGGGCCGCCGGACCTGCGCGGCCTCGGGCACCTGATCGGGCGCGAACACGATCGGATAGTTGTTGGCGGGCAACGGGAGCGGCAAGGTGTGCAGCACCGTCGCCCCGTCCTCCGCCGACAGCTCCGCCCCGAGTTCGCGCACGATCGTGTACGGCTCCACGCCCCCGAACTCGGGAACCGGGGTGCCCGCATCGACGATCGCGCTCCCCCACTCCCGCCTGACGGAACCGTCGCCCGCGTCCCGGGTGATCCACCCGACCACGACGAAATTGCCGTCGCGGTCGACCGCCTCGCTGGGCGGATAGAGCGGGCCCTGCGTGGTGGGGGTGAGCTCGTAGAGCCTGGATTCGGCTGAAACCTGTTCTGTCATCGAAGACCTCGCTGGCCGGTGCTGGTGGCGGCGAGCAGCGGGAGGGCTCCGGCCAGGCTCGTGGTGGCGCTGCCGAGCACCCGCCACCGACCCCGGGCCGCGTGCGCCCGGAGCACCGGATCGCTGCCCCGGAGCCCCGGGTGCCCGACCGCCTCGAGGAAGGCGAGGTCGCTGTCGTGGTCGCCATACCCGTAGCTGTTCCCGGTATCGACCCCGAGTTCGTCCAGTACCGAGGTGACCGCCTCCGCCTTCGCCTGCCCGATCATCGGCCGCTCGACCTCACCGGTCAGCACCCCCTGGTCGTCGGTGACCGGGCGGCTCGCCACGATCCGGTCGGCACCGACCGCCTCCCCTATCGGCCCAAGCGCGGGCGCGAACGAGCCCGACAGCAGCACGATCGCGGCACCGGCGTCGCGATGGTCGCGCAGTGCGGCGACGGTGTCCGCGTAGTACGGGGCGGCGGTGGACTCGAACTCCCGGTACCACCGGCGACCCGATTCCTCCAGCTCGACGAGAGGCACCCCCCGAAATGTGCGGTAGTAGCTCCGGTTGACCTCCTCCCGCGGGGCGCCCTCATCCGACGCCCGCCGCAGTGCGCCGAGCAGCCTCGAGTACTCGCTGCCGTCGTCGCCCCGCTCGCGCAGCCAGTGCTCGAGGAACGCGAACATGCTCTTGACGGTGATCAGCGTCTCGTCGACGTCGAAGAAGGCGACCTGCACGGGCCGGGGGCCGGTGTGCGTCACGCGGTGGCCCCGAGGAAGGCCTCGATGGCCTTCGCGGCCTTGCGTCGCTCGATCTGGCTGATCGTCGAGTTCTCCAGCGCGGCAAACGAGATCGTCGCGGTCGCGACGCTGCGGCCGAACTGGGTCACCTCGATGTCGATCGTGAACTGCAGCTTGGCCGGATCCTGGATCGAGGCGGCTCCGAACCGCGCGCGCAGCGATGCGGGCAACGGGAACAGGAAGGTCTTGAACGACAGGTCGATCGAGTTCCACACGACGTAGTAGTGCTGTTCGGGCGAGCGGTTGCCGTACTCGAGCTCAAAGGCCCCGAGGAACAGCTGCCGTGCCGCCTCGACGATCACCAACCCCTGGACGTGCTCGCCGGTCTGATGATCGATGAGCAGCTCGTTGTCGCCGTCGATCCGGAGGTCGGAGGTGAAGCTCCCGTCCTCGTCGCGCGCCAGATTGGCGATGAGGACGTTGGTCTCCTGGTACTTGTGGACGTGATGGCGCGGCGCCGGGGCGGCGATGTCGCCGAGCAGGCGAACCTCCGCGGCCGGGGCATGGATCGACGCGACGTGCTCGACGTATTCCTTGTCGTGCCGCTTGATCCCCTGCCCGAGCCTGATGGTCAGGTCGGTGCGCACGTTCCGGAACGCGCCGCCGCGCAGCGCGGCGACGAGACCCGACACGGTGTGGACGCGGGTGCCATCGGCGAAGCCACGGAATCGATCGGCGACGACGACCAGATCCGTCAGCGGGATCTCGGGGATGACTTCGGCGGCCGGGAGCTGCGACGAGAGGGCCGCCGGGGCGAGCTGAACTGCGGACATGGGTATCCCCTTCGAGGACTGAATTGAGCGCTTATGGCGTCGGATGACCGCCATCCGGTCGTCACCCGGAGCACCCCGCCGCACTGGAGGGTTGCCGATCAGCGAGCCGGGGCTTGACGCTGATACTCATGACCGTGGACAGAAAATTAGGTCCACCCGAATCGCGCGTCAACCCAACCAACCGATTGGTTGCTGTGAGGTGAGGCTCAAGTTTGCGATCGGGTAAGGGCGTTCGACGCCGGAGCACCGGGATGCGCCGCTACGGGACCGGGCCCGCCCTGGCCGCGGCGACGGCATCGCCACCCCCGACGGCCGGGAGCGGCAGCCGGACCCCGACGGTCACCACCACGTCCCAGTCCTCGATCCGGCAGTCGCGGACCGTCCCCCGCATCCGCCCGGCGATCGTGGTCGCCGCGGCGCAGGCCGCCTCCGTGCCGCGCTCGAGGGCGGCCGCGGCCGCGAGGGCCGCCAGGTCCGCGGCCGACTGCGCCCGGTGCCGTGCCGACACCGCCGAGCCGAGGTGGATCACCAGGGCCGCCACCGCGATCAGCGCCAGCATCGCCCAGCAGGCGAGGACGGTCGCCGCTCCACGCTCGTCCCTCACCCGCCGCCGCCTCCCCTCGGCAACGAATCCGAGGGCGATCCCGCAGAGCCCGGGTCCTCCACGGCAGCAACCGCTTCCGCGGAGACGTCGAGTGCCGGCAGCAGCGGCACCGCGACCTCGACCGCCGCCGTGGCGAACCCGTCGACCTCCCGCACCGTGATATGCGCACCCCGCGGAGCCACCCGCTGCGCCGCGGGGATCGCCTCCGCCCGGTCGCCGCGCGCGACGAGCCGGGCCGCCTCCCGCGCGGCGTCCACGCAGCGAACATGCGCGGACACCGCGAGAAAGGAACCCAGGCACAGCACCACGACCACCGTGATCGAGGCGATCGCGATCGCGGCCTCCACCGTCACCGCACCGACATCGTTCAGACCGCGGTGTTCAGCGCCTTGTCGATGATCCCGGTCAGCGCCGTCACGATGGAGTCGCCCGTCACCACCGAATACAGCACCGCCCCGAATGCCGCCGCGGCAATGGTGCCGATCGCGTACTCCGCGGTCGACATGCCTTCCTCGGCAGCCACGGCGAGCAGCAATCGGGTACGCAGCACACCAATCCCCTTGGTCACCATGATGTTCCCCCCTCTCGATCACCGTCGCGGTATCTCCGCAACGGGTTCTCTCGGCCCTTCGGATGTGCGAACTCACAGCACACCCCCGCTCAGCACCCGGGTGGCCAGACCGACCACCACCGGGACGATTCCGAGGCAGAGGAAGGCTGGGAGGAAGCACAGCCCGAGCGGACCGCTGATCAGCACACCCGCCCGCTCCGCCGCGGCCACCGCCCGGTCCTCGAGCGCGAGCCTGCGCTGCGCCGCCAACTCGGCCACCGCACCCGCGAACGCCGCGCCGGACCGCGAGGACCGGCGAGCCATCCGCGCGAGCCCCTCCGTCTCCGAGTGCGCCGCCGCATGCTCCCAGGCGATCTCGGGCTCCGCGCCGAGGGCCAGCAGGTTCGCGGCCGAGTCGAGCGCGCTGCCCAGCGGCTCCGGAGCGGACACCGCGACCGCCTCCGCCGCCGCGGCGACAGGCATCCCCGACTGCAGGCACGCGGCCAAGAGGTCGAATCCGGCTGCGATCGCCATGGGATCGGCGGCCTCGCGGTGCCGCGCACTCTCGACCCGGCCGGCGGGGGCCGCCACCGGTCCACGCAGCCGCGTCGCCGCCGAACCGGCACCGGGAGCGGCGAGCACGGCGGCCGCGAACAGCACCGCCACCGCGGCGCTCATCGGGTCACCCGCCCGGTGATGCGGTCCGTCCAGAGCAGGCCGGCGCAGACGAACAACGTGCCGAGCACCAGCAGCGTTCCCCCGAGGCCGCCGGACAGCAGTACCCGCAGCGGGCTCGCACCCATCAACTGGCCCAGCGCGATCCCCAGCAACGGCAGGCAGGCGAGCACCGCTGCCGTGGCCCTGGCCCCCGACAGCCCCGCCTCCACCCGGTCCCGGAACCTGATGCGCCCCAACAGGTCCGCGCGGACCGCATCGAGCAGGTCAGCCAGCGCGACGCCGTACCGGTCGGCAACCCGCCATGCCGCCGATACCCGCCCCAACTCGATGTCGATCGCGCTCCCTGCGCCCTGCAATCCGTCGGCGGCGCTGCCCCCGAGCCGGGCGCGGGCCGCGGCAGCCCGGAACGCATCAGCCGCCGCACCACTCGATTCCCTCGCCGCCGTGGTGCAGGCGTTCGCCGGATGGGCGCCCACCCGCAGCTCCCCCGTCGCGGCCTCCAGGCAGCCGAGCAGCCCGCGCAGTTCCGCGTTCCGCGTGCCCTCGCGGCGACGCCGTGCGCGTCGATATGCGGTCGTCAGCGCGAGCGCGGCACCCGCACACCCCACCGTCGGCGCGTAGATCATCACGGCGGCAATCGATCCGAACACCACGGCCGCCCACAACCGGGCATGTCCCCGCAGCCCGGCACCGCGAGGCGGTGGGCTCAGCCTCGTCATCGTCCTGGTGGTGGGCGCGACGACCAGCGTGAGCGCGGCGACCGTCAGCGCCGCGATCACCACGACCCCACCCCGACACCGCGTCGCTCGAGCAGGTCCGCGAGGCGGTGCGCTCCCGGACAGCTCTCGGCGGTCGGGGTCCATGCCGGCAACACGCCGACCTGCCCGCGCTCGTCCCGATCCAGCACGCCGATCTGAGCGAGCATGCGCCTGCCGTCCGCCGCGCGGTGTACGTGCAGCACCACCTGTACCGCCGCCGCGAGCTGGCTGTGCAGCGCGGCGCGGTCCAGGCCGCCGAGCGCCGCCAATGCCTCCAACCGGGCGGGCACCTCCTCCGGCGAGTTCGCGTGCACGGTGCCGGCCCCGCCGTCGTGACCGGTGTTCAACGCGGTGAGCAGGTCCACCACCTCGCCGCCGCGCACCTCCCCGACCACGATGCGATCCGGCCGCATCCGGAGCGCCTGCCGCACCAGTTGCCGGACCGTCACCTCGCCGACCCCCTCCACGTTCGGGGCGCGGGCGACCAGCCGCACCACGTGCGGATGAGTCGGCGCCAGCTCGGCCGCGTCCTCCACGCAGACGATCCGCTCACGGCGGTCGACCTGCGCCAGCAGCGCGGCGAGCAGGGTGGTCTTACCCGCGCCCGTCCCGCCGACGACCAGGAACGCCAGCCGGGCGGCGACGATCCGCACGAGCAGTTCACGGGCCTCGGCGGGCACCGTGCCGCCAGAGCAGAGCGCGTCGAGACCCTGCGTCGCCGGGCGCAGCACCCGCAGCGACACGCAGGTCCCGCCGTATGCGAGCGGGGCGAGCACCGCGTGCAACCGAACCCCGAACCCGGCCCCCGCCACCGCCGGGAGGCGGCCGTCCACCCAGGGCTGGGCGTCGTCGAGTCGCCTGCCCGCCGCCAGCGCGAGGCGCTGCGCCAGCCGCCGCACCGCGGCCTCGTCGGCGAACCGTACCGGTGCGCGCTCGAGGCCGGAGCCCCGGTCCACCCAGACCTGGTCCGGCGCGGTGACCAGGACATCGGAGACATCCGGCTGCGCGAGAAGCGGTTCCAGCGCTCCGGCACCGGTGAGTTCGGTCTCCAGTACCTGCAGCGCGTCGAGCAGGTCCGTGTCCCCGAGCACCCCGGAGGCCTCCGCCCGGATCGCGGCGGCCACCATCGCCGGGCTGGGCTGCGCCGACGTCCGTGACAATCGCTCCCTGACCCGGTCCAGGAGTTCGGGCGAGACCAGGGCGCTCACGCGGCCCGCCCCCCGCCACCCGTCCCGAGCACCTCGAGGACCGCCCGCGCACCCGCGGCCAACGGCGATCGCCTGCGCAGCCGCAGGCCGCCGCGCTCGAGGTCAGCCGACAGCCGTGGCTGTGGCCGCATCACCGCGAGCACCGGGAGCCCGAGGAGCTCGCCGACGTCCGCGCCGCGCAGCCCACCGGGTGCCGGACCGCGCACCACCACGCCCACGTTCGGATTCCTGGTGCGTGCCGCGGCCACCACGGATTCGGCGGCAGCCGCCGACCGCACCTGGGCGGGCACGACGACCGCCACCAGATCGGCCAGGTCGAACACCGCGGCTGCCAGGTCGCCGGGCCCCCGCCCGACGTCGCACACCACGAGATCGCCGGCACCGCAGCCCGATTCGACCATCGCCCGCATCGCCGCCGCGGTCGGCCGTCCGACGTCGCCGCGCCCGCAGGACAGCACGGCCACCCCGGCGCCCGCGCCGGGCAGGGCGTCGTGCAGTGCGGTCGCCGACACCCGCCCGCCCTCGACGACCACCGCCGGCCAGCGCAGCCCCGGGCGGTCCTCGAGACCGAGCAGCAGGTCGAGGCCGCCGCCCTGCGGATCGGCATCCACCAGCAACGCGCGACTCCCGGCCCGCCGGGCGGGGCCGGTCAGCGCGATCGCCGCGGCCAGGGTGGACGCCCCGGCGCCGCCGCAGCCACCGACCACGGCGACCACCGAGCCACCCGCCACCGTGCGGTCGCGCCGCTGCGCCAGCGATTCGACCAGGGCGGGTTCATCGGCGGGCAGGACGAGGACCGACTCCGCCCCCACTGCGGCGGCGGCCTGCCACTCGAGGAGGCCGGGCGGGCCCGAGCACACCACATGGACGGCCGACCTGCGCGGCAACGCGTCGGCGGCACAGGCTCGGGCGGCGGCCGGATCCAGCGCGATCGACGCCGCGCCGTCCCACACCTGCCGGGGAACGGGGAGCACCCGCTCGTCCAGGGCGCGGTCGGCCGCGGCCGCAGCACGGCGCACGCTCATGCACAGGCCGTCCTCCGCGAGCACCGCGAGGATCGGCCGGACATTCGGCGGATGCGGGGCACCCGATGCGTGTGGGGGTTCCATGCCGACGAGCCTGCGCGACCGGACGGGACCGCAGTCCGGAGATCTCGCCGGATGTGGACAGAATCGGGCCTGGGGATGGATTCCGGTACCCGCGAACCACTCCGGCGTCGAGGACCTTGCGAAACAGCGCTGTCAACGCGGGAGAGGACGAGGCCCGAACGGCCAGAAAATGGAGGAAGACCCCCGCCAGGGGGGGAGGAGGCGGGGGTCTTCAGAGTTCAGCCCCGGGGGGTCGGGCTGAACACACCCAGATCAAGTCCAGGTGATTTTGATACTACACCCGCCGCGATCCGAGTTTGCAAATTCGAATTTCCTGTCGGAGATCCGAAGGTGAACACTGAGAATCGCGCTCCGATCCACGATTCACCTGGGGGCTCTATCCTGGATTCCGTGACCGCAGAGGCGAACAGACAGCCCGGGAACGGCCGGGTCGCGGCGTTCTTCGACCTGGACAAGACGATCATCGCCAAGTCGAGCACGCTCGCGTTCAGCAAGCCCTTCTTCGACCAGGGCCTGATCAATCGGCGCTCCGTCCTCAAGAGCAGTTACGCCCAGTTCCTCTTCCTGCTCGCGGGCGCCGACCACGACCAGATGGAGCGAATGCGCACCCACCTGACCAATATGTGCGCGGGCTGGGACGTGGAGCAGGTGCGTGCGGTGGTCGCCGAGACGCTGCACGACATCGTCGACCCGCTCGTGTTCGCCGAGGCGGCCGATCTGATCGCCGACCACAAGCTCCGCGGCCACGATGTCATCGTGGTGTCGGCATCGGGCGAGGAGGTGGTGTCTCCGATCGCGGACGCCCTCGGGGCCGACCACGCCGCCGCGACCCGGATGGAGGTCAAGGACGGGCGCTTCACCGGCGAGGTCGACTTCTACTGCTACGGCGAGGGCAAGGTCGACGCGATCCGCGAACTGGCGCGACGGGAGAACTACGATCTCGATCGGAGTTTCGCCTACTCGGATTCGGTGACCGACCTACCGATGCTCGCCGCGGTCGGCCACCCCACCGCCGTCAACCCGGACCGCGCCCTTCGGAAGGAGGCCGCCGGAAACGGTTGGCCCATACTGACTTTCTCAAATCCGGTGTCCCTGCGGGCCCGCCTTCAGCCGCCGTCGAGATCCACCGTCGCGACGACCGCAGCGGTCGGCTTCGGCGCGTTGGCGGCAGGCGCGCTGACGTACGGAATGCTGCGCCGTCGGCGCTGACCTGGCCCGAAGACTGGGATCAATCCAGGTGTGCGAACCCCTTGAAGCGAGTGCGGTCACAGGGTACAAAGGAGTTACGGATGAACGGCAGGCCAAGGTCGACCCGGAAGAGAAGGATCGGTCTCCCGGCCGCGAAGTCCCAGCACGGACACCAGGCACCCACGCGGAGCCGCAAGCCACTATAAGGGCAGCAGCGTTGTGGGCCTGCGTGACTCGGACATTCGGCAGCGAGGACCTTGCACGAGTTGCAGAGGCGAACTGACGATGCTCGAGCCTACGCCGAGGCCGGACACACAACCCACCAAAGCACGCTTGGTAACCCGGCGATCCGTGCTAGCGGGCGGCGAAGTCGACGAGAGTCGGCAGCGCCGCTCGCATTGCGTTCGGGGCCGTTGACGCGCGATCCCAGTGCCGTTGCCTCCCAGACGAAGTCCGCCCCGGACGGATCAGCCCGCGGCCGCCGCATCCGCGATCGACATGGCCTCCCTCGCCCCGGCCTCCATCGCGCCGCAGCACAGGATCACCCAGCTGCCGACACCCTCGGCGGTTCCCGACGCGAAGCCCGTGACACCGTCGCGGTACGCCTGCTGCCGCCGCAGCCAACTCACCTCGGGCACACCCAGATTGTGGGGATCCAGCCCGGTCGACGCAGCCACCAGTCGGGACGCGGCCCGCGCGACGACCCCGTCGGCGGCGCCGAACGGGGACAGCGACAACAACTCCCCGTGCACCACGGCCGCCAGGACCGGAGCGGGCGCCTTCGTTCCGCCGGTGACCAACTGCGCGAGACCGTCGAGTCGCTCGGCGACCCCGGGGTCCGTCCGCGGTCGGCCCAGCGTGGACTCGTCGGTGACCAGGTCGGCCGCCGCGAGCAGGTGCAGCCGGGCCAGCGCCTGGAGCGGCGCCCGCTGCCAGGTCGGCACCATGATGGTGAGCGCGTCGCCGTCGATGGCCTGGGCCACCCGCAGCGCGCCCGCCAGGATCGGGTCGCCCTCCTCGCCCTCGGCGGGCAGTTCGGTGCTGCCCCCGTCGATGGATGCGGACGCCCGCGCGGCACGGATCGCCGCCTCGGCCGCGGTCGTGGGCCAACCGCGGCGATTGGTCTTGTGCCGGTGCACCTCGCCGAGCGCATCGCGTGCCCGGTCGGCGGCCTCACGCACGCCGGGCAGGTCCACCAAGGGCTGCAGGGGGTCGTTCACGCTGCTCAACGCTACCCGGCGCGGCTGTCGGGCCCGCGCGAGGAGGGCCAGGCGGCACCGCTAGCGATCCCCGGGGTCGGCCTCCCCGATGGTGACGCGACCGTCCTCGTGCACCACCAGACCCGGGTTGTGCGCGATCTCCCAGCGGTAGCCGTCCGGATCGGTGAAGTACCCGCTGTACCCGCCCCAGGCCCGCCGGGCACCCGGCACCAGGACCGTTCCGCCTGCTCGCGCCGCGGTCGCGAGAACCTCGTCCACCTCCCCAGGGCTGCCGACGTTGTGTCCGAGGGTGATGGGGGCCCGGCCCTGCTCGCCCGCGACGGGCGCCGTCGGCCCGGCCTCGCGCACCATCTCGTCGACCGACCACAGCGAGAGCAGCATGCCGGACCCGATCTGCAGGAACAGCACCTCGCCCTCGACGTACAGCGTCGGCGTCCACCCCAGTCCGCCGACGTAGAACGCGTGCGATCGAGCCGGGTCGACGACGCCGAGGGTGAGCACGCTCAGATGCTGGTCCACCCCTCCACTGAACCACCGTGCACGTCAGATGAGCCAGACTGTTCGGTCTCAGGACCCCCGCACGAGATCGCGGCCGGGGATCGCCTCGAGCAGCTTCCGGGTGTATTCGTGCTGCGGGTTGTCGAACACCTCCACCGTCGTGGCGGCCTCGACCACCCGGCCCCGGCTCATCACCACCACGTCGTCGGCGATCTGCCGCACCACCGCCAGATCGTGTGAGATGAACAGATATGACAGGCCGAGCTGGGCTTGCAGATCGCCCAGCAGGTTCAGGATCTGCGCCTGCACGAGCACATCCAGCGCCGAGACCGCCTCATCGCAGACGAGCACCTCGGGCCTCAGTGCCAGCGCCCGCGCGATCGCCACCCGTTGCCGCTGGCCACCGGACAGTTCATTGGGGTACCGCCGCAGCACCGAGCTCGGCAGCGACACCTTGTCCAGCAGGTCGCGCACGATCAGCTCCCGCTCGCCCCTGTCCCCCACCCGGTGGGTGCGCAGCGGCTCCTCGACGGTCCGATAGATCGAGTACATCGGGTCCAGCGATCCGTACGGATTCTGGAAGATCGGCTGCACCTGGCGCCGGAATGCGAATGTGGACTTCGCATCGAACTCCGCCAGGTCGCGTCCCTCGAAGGTGACGGTCCCCGAGGTCGGCTTCATCAGGCCCAGAACCATATGCGCCACAGTCGATTTACCCGATCCGGACTCACCGACGATCGCCGTCGTGGTGCCGCGCTCGAGGCGGAAGGACACGGAGTCGACCGCCGTGAACTCGGTGTGCCGCCACGGCGCACCGCCCCGGGTCCTGAATTCTTTGACCAGGTCCGAGGCCACCACGACATCGCCGCCCGCCGCCCTGGACCCGCCGTCCACCGCCGCGGCGTGTTCGGCCACCTCCACTGCGCGCGCCCGGATCCGCGCGCGGGCTCGGACGGACTCGAGCTGCTGCGAGGCAAGGGACGGCGCGGCGGACACCAGTTTCCGGGTGTACGCGTGCCGCGGATCGCCGAGGATCTCGCGGGCCGGTCCGGATTCGACGACCCGCCCCTGATGCATCACCACCAGGTGCTCGGCCCGTTCCGCCGCCAGGCCCAGGTCGTGCGTGATCAGCAGCACGGCCGTGCCGAGTTCGCCGGTGAGCCCGGCGAGATGGTCGAGGATCTGCCGCTGCACCGTCACGTCCAGGGCGGAGGTCGGCTCGTCCGCGATCAGCAGCTTCGGCCGGCAGGACAGCCCGATGGCGATGAGCGCACGCTGGCACATACCGCCCGAGAACTCGTGCGGATACTGATCGACCCGGTGGCCCGCATCCGGGAGGCCCGCCTCGGCGAGCAGCTCGACGGCTCGGGCCCTGGCCGCCTTCCCCTTCGCGATCCCGTTGGCCGCCAGGGTTTCCGCGATCTGAAAGCCTATCTTCCACACGGGATTCAGGTTCGACATCGGGTCCTGCGGAACCAGTCCGATGCCGCGACCCCGGACCGCCACCATGTCCGCCTTCGATGCCCCGACCAGGTCCCGCCCGTCGAAGCGGATCTGCCCCGCGGTGACCGCCCCGGTGCCGGGCAGCAGGTCGATGATGGCGTGGGCAACGGTCGACTTGCCCGAGCCCGACTCCCCCACGATCGCCACGGTCTGCCCCGGGTAGGCGGTCAGGCTCACCCCGCGCACCGCGGGTACCGCGCGACCGCCGGAGTGGAAGTCGACGCTGAGGTCCCGGATCTCGAGCAGCGGACCGGGCTCGTGGCCTGTCATCTCTTCCTCGACCTGCTCATCAGCTCGATCATCGCTTCCTCGCCTTGGGATCGAGCGCGTCACGCAGGGCGTCGCCGAGCATGATGAAGCCCAGGACCGTGACCGCCAGCGCCGCCGCGGGGTAGAAGATGATCCCCGAACCGGACCGCAGCCGGCTCTGACCGGTGCTGATGTCCCCTCCCCAGGACACCACGCTCGGCGGCAGCCCGATGCCGAGGTAGGACAGCGTCGCCTCGGTGACGATGAAGACGCCGAGCCAGATCGTGGTCACCACGATCACCGGGCCGATCGCGTTGGGGAGCACGTGCCGCAACAGGATGCGGAATCGGGAGACGCCCAGCGCCGTCGCCGCGAGCACGAAGTCGTTGCCGCGCACCGAGATGACCGAGCCCCTTGCGATCCTGGCCACGTGCGGCCAGGCGAACAGGGCCAGGATCAGCATCACCGTCCAGATGCTCCGGTTCCGGAACAGCTGCATCATCACGATCGCCGCGAGGATGAGCGGGATGCCGAAGAAGATGTCGGTGATCCGGGAGACGACCGCATCGAGCCGGCCGCCGTAGAACCCCGCGAGGGCACCGACGGTGCCACCGATGAGCAGGAAGATCGCGGTCGCGCCGACGCCGGTGAGCACCGAGGCCCGCGCGCCGTACACGGTGCGGGCGAAGATGTCGCAGCCCTGCAGGTCGAACCCGAACGGATGCCCGGCCCCCGGCCCCCGCATGCTGTTCTGCCCCAGACACATTCGTGGGTCCTGACCTGTGAACAGTCCGGGCACCGCGACCACCACGAAGACGAAGAGGATCAGCAGGGCCGAGACGAGGAACATCGGGTTTCGCCGCAGGCCGCGCCAGGCATCGCGCCACATGCTGGTCGGCGGCGAGGCCTCGTCGAGCCGATCGACGCCGAGCGCCTCCACCTCGTCCGGTCCGGCGACGAAGTAGTTCTGCCCGGCGCGCGCCTCGGGGGATGCGCGATCGGGTGTCCCGGGGAGCTCCGGATCAGGCATAGCGAATCCTCGGGTCGAGCGCGGCGTACAGCAGGTCCACCAGCAGGTTGGCCACCAGGAACACGACCACCAGCACCGTCACGAAGGACACCACGGTGGGGGCCTCGCCTCGGATCACGGCCTGGTAGATCGTGCCGCCGACGCCGTTGATGTTGAAGATGCCCTCGGTGACGATCGCGCCCGCCATCAGCGCTCCCAGGTCGGCGCCGAGGAAGGTGACCACCGGGATCAGCGAGTTGCGCAGGATGTGGACCACCACGACGCGGCGACGACTCAAGCCCTTGGCCGTGGCGGTACGGACGTGATCGGCGTCCTTGTTCTCCGCCACGGACGTCCTGGTCAGCCGCAGCACGTACGCGAAGGAGACCAGCCCCAGCACGATGGCGGGCACCAGAAGTCTCGAGAAGCCGGCATCGGCACCGACGGTGACCGGGGCGATCCCCCACCTCACCCCGAGGAAGAACTGGGCAAGGAAGCCGATCACGAATACCGGCACCGCGATGATGAACAGGCTGAGCACCAGCAAGGTCGCGTCGAACGCCTTGCCCTTGCGCAGTCCGGCGATGACACCGAAGAAGATGCCGAATGCGGCCTCGATGACGATCGCCATGAAGGCGAGCCTGATGGTGACGGGGAACGCCCTGGCCAGCACGTCCCGCACCGGCTGGCCGGAGAACGAGGTGCCGAAGTCGAGGGTGAAGATGCCCTTGAGGTAGAGCAGGTACTGCACGACGAAGGGCCGGTCGAGGTGGTATCGCTCGCGTAGCTGGTCCGCCACGGCGGGGCTGAGCGGCTTGTCGCCCGCGAGCGCCTGGATGGGGTCGCCCGGGATCAGGAACACCATCGCGTAGATGAGCAGCGTCGCCCCGATGAACACGGGGATCATCTGCAGCAGTCTCCGCCCGATGTACCACCCCACCAGGTCACTTCCTTCCGGCCGTGTGGCACGGCGTCAGGACTTCTTGATCGCCTCGTACATCGGCAGGCCGTTCCAGCTGATCTGCACGTCGCTCACCGCCTCGGAGTGCCCGGCCGCCGTGATGTAGTCCCACAGCGGGAGCACGGGCAGGTCCCGGAGCAGGATCTCCTGCGCCTGCCCGGCGAGGGCGAACGACTCGTCCTGATCGGTCGCGGCCTCTGCCCTACGGACCAGGTCGTCGAACGCCGGGTTCGAGTAGTCCTCGTCGTTCGAGCCCGCGCCGGTGACGAACTGCGGCTCGAGGAACTCGAGGATCGACGGGTAGTCGCCCTGCCAGCCGGACCGGAAGGCGGACGCGATGGTCCGGTTCGTGATCTCGGTCCGGATCTGCTTGAACGTCGGATACGGCGCGCCGACCGCGTCGATGCCGAGCGTGTTCCGGATGCTGTTGGCGGCCGCGTCGACCCACGCCTGGTGGCCGCCGTCGGAGTTGTAGGCGATCTCGAACCGGCCGCTCCACGGGGAGAGGGCGTCGGCCTGCGCCCACAGGGCCTTCGCGGCCTCCGCGTCGTACTCGAGCGCCGAGACGCCAGGCAGGTTCGCGTTGAACCCGGGCAGCGAGCTCGCGGTGAAGTCGCGCGCGGGCGTGCGCAGGCCCTGGAATATCTGCTGGGTGATCTGCCCGCGGTCGATCGCCCGCGACACCGCCTGCCTGCGCAGACCGCCCTCCGGCCCGGCGAAGTGCGGCAGGTCTCCCGGGATGCCGATCTGCGCGTTCTGCGCGGTCGGGGCCTCGAGGGCGCGGTCACCGAGATCAGCCCTGAAGGTGGTGAGCGCGCTCTCCGGGACGGTGTCGAGGACGTCCAGGTTGCCGGCCTGCAGATCCGAGTAGGCGGTGTCGAGCGAGCTGTAGAAGACGAAGCTCAGGCCGCCGTTGTTCGGGGTCCGGTTGCCCCGGTAGTCGGGGTTCGGCACCAGATCCAGCTTGACGTTGTGCTGCCACGCGTCGCCGTCCGCGAACCGGTACGGGCCGTTCCCGACCGGCCGCTCACCGAACGCCGCCATGTCCAGGAACGCCACCTCCGGCAACGGGTAGAACGGGGTGAAGCCGAGCCGCAGCCGGAAGTCAACGGTCGGCTGCTTGAGGTCGACGGTGAAGGTGGTGTCGTCGACGATCTTGAGCCCGGACATCGTCTGCGCGGTCGGCGGGCCGGCGGCGACCTCGTCGTAACCGATGATCGGCTCGAAGAAACTGGACTGCAGCTGGGCGTTCGTCGAGAGGGCGCCGTAGTTCCAGGCGTCAACGAACGACTTCGCGGTGACCGGTGTCCCGTCGGTGAAGGTCGAGTCGGGTTTGATCTTGATCTCGAACGACTTCGAATCGGTGGTCTCGATCGACTGGGCGACCTCGTGCTGGAGGTTGCCCCTCGCGTCGTAGGACTCGAGTCCGGCGAAGAGCCGGTCGACGATGCGGCCGCCGCCGTTCTCGTTCGTGTTCGTCGGGATCAACGGGTTCTGGGGTTCGCTGCCGTTGGCCGTGACCATGCCGCTGCCGCCGTCGGAGGTCGACGAGCACGCGGACAGCACCAGCGCCCCGGACAACGCGAGCGCTGTCAGTGCGGTCACCCTGTGGAACTTCAAGAGTCGCCTCCTGTTCGTTCACACCAAGACGCCGCCGTCGGCACGCCGGGTGAGCGCGGCGCGCACACGGCCGACCGTGGATGCCGCGAAGACTAGCCACCGAGTGCCCTGGTGTCCGGCGTTTGTCCCGGTCGGGACCAAGTCGTCGGGCAATCGCAACACCCCGGATACCTGGTGGCTGAATCCGTTCGTCGCCCACTTCGACCACCGGGCGCACACACGTGACCGATCGCCGCAGATCCGGGGGTTGCAACCGATTGCAACGATGCGCTCACCGAGACATGTGACTACCCTCACAAAGGCGCGAAAAGCGCCCCCAGGATCACCGAAAGAGGGCACGGGCGACATGAGCAGTAGCACCGCCGATACCAACGCAGCCGAGCACGCGACGAGCTACCCGCCGAGCGCGGAGTTCGTCGCCACCGCGAATGCCGGGCCGGAGCTCCAGGCAGCGGCGGATGCCGACCGGCTGGGGTTCTGGGCCGACCAGGCTTCGCGCCTGCACTGGCACGAGCCGTGGAGCGAGGTCCTGGACTGGTCCGACGCCCCGGTCGCCAAGTGGTTCGTCGGCGGCAAGCTCAACGTCGCGTACAACTGCGTGGACCGGCACGTTCTCGACGGCCACGGCGACCAGGTCGCCATCCACTGGGAGGGCGAGCCGGGCGACAGCCGCGACGTCACCTACAACGACCTGCTCGCCGAGGTGAGCAGGGCCGCAAACACTTTCACCGAGCTCGGCCTCGTGGCAGGCGACCGGGTCGCCATCTACATGCCGATGGTCCCCGAGGCGATCGTCTCGATGCTGGCCTGCGCCCGGCTCGGCCTGACTCATTCGGTTGTCTTCGCCGGCTTCTCCGCGTCCGCGCTGCGGTCGCGGATCGACGACGCCGAAGCCAAGCTGGTCATCACCACCGACGGCCAGTGGCGCCGCGGGCAGGCGGCCCCCCTCAAGACCGCCGTGGACACCGCAGTCGACGGGGCGGAATCCGTCCAGAACGTGCTGGTGGTCAAGCGCACCGACATCGATGTCGAGTGGACCGAGGGCCGCGACCTCTGGTGGCACGAGACGGTGGCCACGGCCTCGCCGGAGCACGAGGCACAGGCCTTCGACGCCGAGCACCCGCTCTTCATCCTCTACACCTCCGGCACCACGGGTAAGCCCAAGGGCATCATCCACACCTCGGGTGGCTACCTCACCCAGGCGTCGTACACCCACCACAACGTTTTCGACCACAAGGCGGGCAAGGACGTCTACTGGTGCACCGCCGACATCGGCTGGGTGACCGGGCACAGCTACATCGTCTATGGGCCGCTGTCGAACCGGGCCACCCAGGTGGTCTACGAGGGCACCCCGAACTCGCCGGACGAGCACCGGCACTTCAACATCATCGAAAAGTACGGCGTCAGTATCTATTACACGGCACCGACCCTGGTCCGCACCTTCATGAAGTGGGGCCGGGAGATCCCCGACGCGCACGACCTGTCCTCGCTGCGGCTGCTGGGCAGCGTCGGCGAGCCGATCAACCCCGAGGCGTGGCGCTGGTTCCGCGACGTGATCGGCGGCGAGCGTTGCCCGATCGTGGACACCTGGTGGCAGACCGAGACCGGCGCGATCATGATCTCCCCGCTGCCCGGTGTCACGGCCACCAAGCCGGGTTCCGCGATGGCGCCGCTGCCCGGCATCTCCGCGAAGATCGTCGACGACGACGCCAAGCCGCTCGGCGCGGGTGGCAACGGCTACCTGGTGCTCGACCAGCCGTGGCCGTCGATGCTGCGCGGCATCTGGGGCGACATGGAGCGCTTCAAGGACACCTACTGGTCCCGGTACGCGGTGGAGGGCTGGTACTTCGCCGGTGACGGCGCCCGCTACGACGAGGACGGCGACCTCTGGGTGCTCGGCCGGGTGGACGACGTCATGAACGTCTCCGGACACCGGATCTCCACCTCCGAGGTCGAGTCGGCGCTGGTCGGCCATCACAGCGTGGCCGAGGCCGCGGTGGTCGGTGCCGCCGACGAGACCACCGGCCAGGGCATCGTCGCGTTCGTGATCCTGCGCGAGGGCGCCGAGAACACGGGCGAGACGCTGATCGCCGAGCTCAAGGTCCAGGTGTCGACGGAGATCAGCCCGATCGCCCGGCCGCGCCAGATCACCATCGTCCCCGAGCTGCCGAAGACCAGGAGCGGCAAGATCATGCGCCGGCTGCTCCGCGACGTCGCCGAGGGCCGCGATCTGGGCGACACCTCGACGCTGGTCGATCCCAAGGTGTTCGACGCGATCCGGGGCAGCTGACCCTCCCTCCCCTCACCACGGCGGTGCCCCTGTGCGGCTCGAACGCACGGGGCACCGTCGTATCGTCTCGCGTCGGGCACAGCGGTCGGCCGCCGTCGCGAACCTTCCCGGCCGTGCCGGATTGGCCTACCATGGGTCCGTCAGCGATGGCCCACAGTCCCATTCATGACGAGTGCCGAGCCGAGTGACGCTCACGGGTGAGCCGCGGGTCCGAGCTCGAACGGAGACCGTCATGCCTGATCGGCGCCGGCGAACCAGGTTTGCCGCCCTGCTCGTGCTGCTGCTCGCGGCGCTCGTCGGCTCCCCCGCCGTCGCGCTCGGCGACCAGGATTCCCCCGAACGTCCCGTGCCGAGCCCGGAGCAACGTGCGGCCGCCCTCATCACCCCGCCCGTCGTCCTGGTCAAGGCGGAGGTCCGGGGCTGGGTTCGCTTTCCCGACGGCCAGCCGATCAAGATCGATCCCTTCGTAACCGGCTGGCGCTGTAGCGGATTCGTCGTCAACCCGGACGGCTGGGTGGCCACGGCCGGCCACTGCGCCGAGGGCGCCCGCGAGGCACTCCTGCGAACCGCGGCCGACTGGGCGGTGCGCGTGATCCCCACCCTCGATCCCGCGCTCGTGAACGAGACCGCCCAAGCGAACTGGCGGGTCGAGGGCGACGAGCCCGGATCGCCCCCCGCTACCGCCATGACCGTGATCGCCGGCGGAACCGCCGAGGGCGAGGCACTCCCCGCCGAGGTCACCGGCCTGGTGCCGCTCACCGCGGGGGACGTCGCGCTGCTCAAGGTCCAGCGGGGCGGCCTGGCCGCCGCCGAGTTGAGCACCGATGACGGCGTCGACCTGGGCACGCCGGTGGTGTCGGCGGGATTTCCCGGCAACACCGACACCGCGGCCGAGCCGTCGCTGCGGCCCGCGGTCGCGGGCGGCGAGATCAGCGCCAAGAAGGCCACCGGAATCGTCCCGGTCTACCAGACCGACGCGGAGGTGTCCGAGGCCATGAGCGGAGGCCCCACCGCCGACCTCGACGGCGTGGCGGTCGGGATCAACAGCTTCGGAATCCACGGGCAGACACAGCCGTTCGCCTTTGTCGCCCCGGCGCGCGGCCTCACGGACCTGATGCGCGAGAAGGGCGTGACCCCGACGCTCGGGCCTGCCGACACCGCCTACCGCGCGGGGGTCGAGCACTACTTCGACGGCAACTACACCGCGGCCATCGCCGACTTCGACCAGGCGCTGTCCCTCGCCCCCGGTTATCCGGGGGCGGCGGACCTCCGGACCAGCGCCGAACAGGAGCGGGACCGGTACGGCGACGTGGCGCCGTCGGACTCGGGCCCGAACTGGGGCCTGCTCGCCGCCCTGGCTGTGCTGCTGGTGGTGGGCGCGGGCGTAGTGGTGGTGATCCGGCGGGCGGATCAGGCCTAGAGCTCGGCCCCGCGCGGATCGAGCTCGGGCGCGTCCAGCGAGGAGTCCTTGGTCTCGCGCATCACCAGCAGCGCGATGAAGGTCAGGGCGCCCGCCGCCAGCAGGTAGATGCCGACCCACCCGACGCCATAGCTGGTCGCGAGCCAGGTCGCGATGAACGGCGCGACCGCCGCACCCAGGATGCTTGCCGTGTTGTAGGCGATACCCGAGCCGGTGTAGCGCACATTGGTCGGGAACAGTTCCGGCAGCACCGCGCTCATCGGGCCGAAGGTGAAGCCCATCAACAGCATTCCGACGATGAGGAAGACCAGCATGCGGGCGTCGGTCATCTTCTCGGGGTCAAGGGCCACCGAGAACGTCAGCCCGAAGACCATGATCGCGCCGGTGGCGACCAGCAGGGTGATGCGCCGACCGTACCGGTCCGCGAGCCAGCCGGTGATGGGCACGCCCGCCGCGAAGAACAACACGGCGATCAGCTGCAGCACAAGGAAATCCGAGTACTTGAAGCCGAGCCCGGTGCCGCCTGCGGCGACGGTCTTTCCGGTGCCGTAGCTCAGCACCCAGGTGGTCATGATGTAGAAGAGGGTGTACGTCGCGAGCATCACGAAGGTGCCGATGATCAGCTGACGCCAGCTCGTCTTGAAGACCGTCGCCAGCGGGGTCTTGACCTTCTCGCCGCGCTCGACGGCGCGCGCGAAGACCGGGGTCTCCTCCAGCTTCAGCCGCACGTACAGGCCGATGATCACCATGATCGCGCTGAGCAGGAACGGGATTCGCCAACCCCAGGTCAGGAAGGCGCTGTCCAGGTCGGGGTTCGCGTTGTCGTGGCCCATGAACAGGGTGATGATCAGGAACAGCCCATTGGCCAGGAAGAACCCGATCGGCGCGCCGAGCTGCGGCCACATCGCCGCCCAGGCCCGCTTGCCGGACTTCGCCGTCTCGGTCGCGAGCAGTGCCGCCCCCGACCATTCGCCACCGAGCCCGAGGCCCTGACAGAAACGCATCAGGGCCAGCAGCGCGGGGGCGATCAGCCCGACCGAGTGGTACGTCGGCAGCAGCCCGATGACGAACGTCGCGATGCCCATGGTGAGCAGCGATCCGACCAGGGTGGCCTTGCGGCCGATCCGGTCGCCGTAGTGGCCGAACACGATCGAGCCGAGCGGACGGGCGACGAACGCGAGACCGAAGGTGGCCAGCGAGGCCAGCAGCGCGGTGGTGCCGTTGCCTTTGGGAAAGAACAGGTGCGGGAAGACCGAGACGGCCGCCGTCGCATAGATGTAGAAGTCGTAGAACTCGATCGAGGTGCCGATCATGCTGGCCACCACGATCCGACTGCGGGGCACCGCGTCCTTCGCGGCAACCGCCTCGTCGACCAGCACGTCCGGGGCTTTGCTCATCAGATTCTCCTGCACACCTGTTCCACGGAATGGACATCCGCCGCCCAAACCTCAGGAAGCAGATCACTCAGGTCGTTTCCGGGGCAATCCAGCGCGAGGTGTTTGCGCCGAGCGGTATCAAGATCGCGTTAAGCTGCCATCGGAGCGCCGGGAAGTCTGGTCGGCACATGGCACACCTGTACGCCCGCGACCTTCGGGAGAATCCTGACGTGATCCAACCGCTCCGCTCCGAACTGACCCGCTATCTGCGCACCGAGACCGTCGGTGGGTCGATCCTGCTGGTGGCGGCTGCCGTCGCCGTCATCTGGGCGAACTCCCCGTGGGCCGACGCCTACACCGCCCTGCGGGACTTTCAGGTCGGGCCGAGCGCGATCCACCTGAACCTGAGCCTGAACACCTGGGCCCAGGACGGCCTGCTGGCGGTGTTCTTCTTCGTCGCGGGCCTCGAACTCAAACGCGAGTTGGTCGTCGGCGAGCTCGCCGACCGCAAGAAGGCCCTGCTGCCGATCATCGCGGCGGTCGGTGGCGTGGTCCTGCCCGCGGTGATCGCGCTCGCGGTCGGCTGGGGCACCCCCGGCATCGAGCAGGCATGGGCGATCCCGGTCGCCACCGACATCGCCTTTGCCCTCGGCGTGCTCGCGCTGACCGGGTCGAGGATCCCGGCCAGCGCCAGGGTGTTCCTGCTGAGCCTCGCGGTCGTCGACGACCTGCTCGCCATCATCATCATCGCCGCGCTGTTCACAACGTCGATCGCGATGCTGTGGCTGCTCGGCGCGGTCGCCTGTCTGGCCGCCTACGCGTACGCCCAGCACCGGCGGATCACCACCCCGCTGCTGTACGTCCCGCTGGCATTGCTCGCCTGGTACTCGATGCACGAGGCGGGCATCCACGCCACCCTCGCGGGCGTCGCCATCGGCCTGCTGACCAGGGTGCGCAAGGATCCGGGCGAGGCGGAGGCCCCCGCGACCCGGCTCGAGCACCGGATCCAGCCGTTCTCCGCCGGGTTCTGTGTGCCGGTGTTCGCCCTGTTCGCCTCCGGGGTCCCGCTGGGCCCCGAGGTGCTCGAGTCGATGTTCACCGACCGCATCGCGCTGGCGATCATCCTGGGCCTGCTGGTCGGCAAGACCGTCGGCATCTTCGGCGTCTCGTGGGTCGCGGTCCGGCTCGGCATAGCCACGAAGCCGGGAAACCTCGGCTTCCGCGACATGTTCGCGCTGTCGGTGCTCGGCGCGATCGGGTTCACCGTTAGCCTTCTGGTGGCCGAACTCGCGCTCGAAGGAGCCGAGGTGGAAACGGCCAAGGCTGCGGTCCTGCTGACCTCGCTGACGGCGTCGCTGATCGGCTCGGCGCTACTGTTACGCCGGGGGCGCGTCCACCAGGCGCGCGCCAACGCGGCCGGTTCCGCGACCGGTCAGAAACGACCACATTCCGGCGAGCCGGACGACGACACACTCCGGCGAGCCGGACGACGACACACTGGAGAGGCGCAGACGTGAGCATCAGTGACCGCAACGGCGACAGGTACGACCGGCTGACCGGGGACGGGGTGCCGAACACCATCACGTCGATCCCGCTCACCGACGTCGATGCGCACGCCCCCGGCACCGCCAGCATCGGGAACCTGGTCAAGGACGCGACCACGCAGGTCTCCACCCTGGTCCGCGCCGAGGTGGCGCTTGCGAAGGCCGAGGTGACCAGCGAGGTCAAGAAGGGCCTGCAGGGCTCGCTGTTCTTCCTCCTCGCGCTCACCGTCCTGCTGTTCAGCTCCTTCTTCTTCTTCTTCTTCCTCGCCGAGACCCTCGCCGTCTGGACGCCGCGTTGGCTCGCGTTCCTGATCGTGTTCCTGCTGATGGTGGTGACCACCGCGGTGCTGGCGCTGTTCGGCTACCTGCGGGTGCGCAAGCTGCGTGCCCCGGAGAAGACCATCGACTCGCTCCGGCAGGCCGCGACGGTGCTGCCGAACGCCGCGGAGTCGAGCTACAAGCACGGCGACTACACGCCCGGCGAGTACGCCCGCCGGACCGCGCCGTAGCCCCGGCGTCGAACCGAGAGCATCACCCTTCCTGTGACCTACCCGGATCCCTCCACAGTCCGATTCGACGGCCCGTGGCAGCACCGCGACGTGCATGCCAACGGCATCCGCTTCCACGCGGTCGAGGCGGGCCCGTCCGACCCCGGCGCGCCGCTGGTAGTCCTGCTGCACGGATTCGCCGACTTCTGGTGGTCCTGGCGACATCAGCTGACGGCCCTCTCGGACGCCGGCTATCGCGCAGTCGCGTTGGACCTGCGCGGCTACGGGGACAGCGACAAGCCGCCGCGCGGCTACGACGGCTGGACCCTGGCCGGTGACGTCGCCGGCCTGATCCGTGCCCTCGGCCACACCGAGGCAACGCTCGTCGGCCACGCCGACGGCGGCCTGGTGTGCTGGGCGACGGCGGTGCTGCACCCCCGGCTGGTGCGCTCGATCGCCCTCGTCAGCTCGCCGCATCCGATCGCGCTCAAGCGGTCGGTGCTGGCCGACCGGGCCCAGCGGTCCGCCTTCCTGCCCGCGTTCCTGCGCTGCCAGCTGCCGTGGCGGCCCGAGCGGGTGTTGACCCGCGACGACGGCGCCGAGGTCGAGCGGCTGCTGCGCGGGCGATCCGGTCCGGAGTGGCCGCAGACCGAGGAGTTCGCCGAGGTCGTCGAGCGGGCCAGGTCCGCGATCCAGATCCCGGGCGCCGCGCACTGCTCGCTGGAGTACCAGCGCTGGGCGTTCCGCAGCCAGTGGCGGCCCGACGGCCGCCGGTTCATGAAGGCGATGAACCAGGTGATGACCATCCCGGTGCTGCAGATCCACGGGGACCGGGACCCGTACGTGCTGGCCGCCGCGTTACGCCGCGACACCAGGTGGGCCCCGGGTCGGGGCCTGCACACCGTCGCGGGCGCGGGCCACTTCGCCCACCAGGAACGGCCGGCCGAGGTGACAGCCGCACTGACGGAGTTCCTGAAGCGCTGACGCGCCTGTGAGTCCTTCTGGCCCGCACAGGGGCCACAAGGACTCACAGGCGGCGGAGCCGCCTTACAGGATGCAGCCGCCGGTGTTGACCGCGCTGCTCGCCGCGGAGGCCCCCGCCAGCTGACGCGAGACCTCCTCCGCGGTGAGCACGAAGCCGGTGTCGCTGTTGTCCACGGCCGCGCCGAACACGACGCCGAGCACCTGGCCCTGCTCGTCGACCAGCGGTCCACCGGAATTGCCCTGACGGATCGAGCCGCGCACCGTGTACACCTCGCGCTCGACCTCGGCGGCGCGGTAGATGTCCGGGCCGGTCAGATCCAAGGTCTCGCGCACCCGCGCCGCGCTGGCCGTGTACGGACCGCCGCCCGGGTAGCCGAGGACGATCGCGTTGTCCCCGCTCGCGGCCTCCTCCGGCGCGAACGGCAGCACCGGGGCCCGCAGGCCGGGCACTGCCAGCACCGCGACGTCGACGGCCGGATCGAAGAGCACCACCTCGGCGTCCAGCGGCCCGTCCGCGGTGTCCACCGAGACCCCTGTCGTCCCCGCCACGACGTGCGCGTTGGTCATGACCCGCTCCGGGGCCACCACGAACCCGGACCCCTCGAGCGCGCGCTGGCAGCTCGGCGCCACCCCGCGCACCCGGAGCACGCTGGTCTGCAGCCGCTGCGCCACGGGACTGCGCAGCACGCCGGGATCGGGCGCCTCGACGACGGCGATCGGGGTGCGGCCGAACGGCCCGATCACGTCGGGCAGCCCGGAGGTGTCCAGCAGCGCCGAGAACTCGTCCGGCAGCTTGCGCATCCAGCTCGGGGCGTACTCGTCGACCTGCGTCAGGACCTTCGACCCGCGGACCGCGCTGGCGACCTCTGGTTGCGAGGACGCGGTCAGCGGGATGGCCAGCAGCCACGCGGCCACCAGGACGGCGGTCAACTGCAGGCCCGCGCCGATGACGCTGTCCACGGACCGCGCGACCGGGCTGTGCATGCCGCCGCGGGCGGCGCGGCCGAGCACCATGCCCGCGACCTCGCCGATCACCACTAGCACGACGATCAGCGTTATGCCCGCGAGCACGCGCATCCGCCCCTCGTCGACGTGCACCAGCACGTGCGGCGCGATCAGGATCCCCGCGACCGCACCGAGCACTACGCCGAAGAAGGCCAGGGCCGACGCGACCGCCCCGTGCCGCCACCCCGACGTGGCCGCGAGAACGGCGATCGCAAGGATCGCGAGGTCGATCCAGGCTGAACCGGTCATCGCTCGTGTACCTCCACGATCCCCGCCTCCACCTCGGCCAGCGCGACCTCGAGGTCGCGGATGTCGGAGCGGTCCCATTCGATCTCCCAGCCGGAGATCGCGATCAGCCCGGCCAGCACGCCCGCGGTGAAGCCCCACACGAGCATGTCGTCGACGAGGAACGCCGGCCCCTGGTAGCCGAGCCGGTGCCGGACCTGGAAACGATTGTCCGGGTCGAGCAGGGTGCGCATCGGCACCCGCGCCACCCGCTCGGTCTCGGCGAGATCCACCGCACGGACCGGGGTGGGGCGGTCCCAGTACCCGATCACCGGCGTCACGTCGAAGCCCGAGGGCGGGACGAAGATGCCCGGCAGCACCGCGAGGGTGCGCACCCCGGCCGGATCGAGCCCGGTCTCCTCCTCGGCCTCCCGCAGCGCGGTCCCGACGGGCCCGTCGTCCCCCGGATCGCTGGCGCCGCCGGGAAAGGCGATCTGGCCGCCGTGCTGGCGGAGGGTGGAGGCGCGCTGGAGCAGCAACAGGTCGGCGTCCTCGGGCAGGCCACCGACCGCGATGGGATCGGCCTCCGCGGAACCACCGAAGAGCACCAGCACCGCGGCCTCGCGCGCCTGCACTCCGCTCGGCGTCCGCCGCAGCAGCACGGGGTTGACGGAATTGGTGTCCGACGGCGGCAGCGTCGAGACCCGGCGCAGCCATTCCGGCGGCAGGTGGTTGGTCTCGCTCACGCGCTCACGCCCAGCTTCTCGTGCACCGCCGCGGCGATCTGGTCGGCACTCTCGAACGGCACCGGCAGCACCCCTGCGACGGTGCCGTCGGCCCGGACCAGCACCGTCACGGGTAGCACGTTCGGCGCCCCGACGGCGGCGGCGATCTTGCCCGCGCCGTCCTGTACGCCCGGCAGGTGCACGCCGTATTCGGTGAGCGCGGACAACGCGTTCCCTTCCTTGGGGTCCTGATGGACGGTCAGCACGGTGAGGGCATCCCCGGCGCGGTCCGCGTACTCCTGCAGGGCGGGCAGTTCCCTGGCGCAGGGCCCACACCAGTAGGCCCAGAGGTTGACCAGCGCGGGCTTGCCCGCCAGCGCGGCACCGACGTCGATCCGGCCACCGTCGGAGAGGCACTCGAGCCCGATCCCGGCCAGCGGTCCGGCCGGTACCGCGCCGGGTGTCGGAGTGGGGCAGGCGCTCAGCGCGGCCTCGGCACGAACCCCGGCCAGCGCCTCGGGCGTGTCGCCGGGGGCCCGCTCCTGCGGCGCGACGGTGGAGTTGCCGATGGAGTCCGCATAGCCGCGCGATCCGGTCTCATCCGAGTCGCCCCGCGGCCAGATCGCGACGATCAGTGCCGCCACGACGACGAGGGCGGCCAGGCTCCAACGGCCGGTGTTCGACAATCGCACGCTCAGCTCACCGACCCGCCAGCTCGAGCAGATGTTCGGTCTCGGGGCCCTTCACCAGGGCGGCAGCGGCCACCGGGTCGGTGGTCCCGATGCCGAAGGAGGGACAGTCCTTGGCCAGCAGGCACACCCCGCAGGCCGGCTTCTTCGCGTGGCAGACCCGGCGGCCGTGGAAGATCACCCGGTGCGAGAGGTCGGTCCACTCCTTGCGCGGGATCAGCTCGCCGATCGCGTGCTCGACCTTCACCGGGTCCTCCTCCTGCGTCCAGCCCCACCGCCGGACGAGCCTGCCGAAGTGGGTGTCGACGGTGATCCCGGGCACACCGAACGCGTTCCCGAGGACCACGTTGGCGGTCTTCCTGCCGAAGCCAGGCAGCGTCACCAGATTCTTCAGGTCGCCAGGGACCTCGCCGTCGAACCGCTCGAGCAGCGCCTGCCCGAGCCCGATGATCGAGTTCGTCTTGTTGCGGTAGAAGCCGGTGCTCCGGATGTACTCCTCGAGCTCCGTTCGATCCGCCTCGGCGTAGTCGCGGGCGGTCCGGTACCGGGCGAACAGCGCGGGCGTCACCTGGTTAACCCGCACGTCAGTGCACTGCGCGGACAGGATCGTGGCCACCGACAGCTCGAGCGGGGTGGTGAAGTCGAGCTCGCAGTAGACGTGCGGAAACGCCACGGTGAGCGTGCGGTACATCCGCCGCGCCCGGCGCACGAGGCCGAGGCGGGTCTCCTCCTTTGCCGGTCGCGAGGTCGGCGCCGCCCCACGCGGGGCCGGGGTCTGCGATGCGGTGGTGGACACCGGACCAACTCTACGGACGGTGCCAAACGGAACTGGACATCGTTTCGCTTCTGAGACAAACGCCGTGTTTACTACCCCGTATGCAAGGACTGGCTGTGGTGCTCTTCCCAGTGCTGCTCATTCTTTTTGCACTGGCAATGGAGCGGGTGGAGTTCCGGCTGCGCCGGCTGACCGTGCGTGAGCAGGAGGTCCAGGAGTTCCTGGACAAGGCGAGTCATGCCGACGTCGCCACCCTGGCCAACGAGGGACTGCCGCGGGCGCTCGCCCGGTTCCACCTCCGCCGCAAGCGCGGCGCCGAGGATGAGGACGAGGACGAATCGCAGGCGCCGGAGCAGCGCGCGAGCTGACGTTTCCGGAGTGTCGGACGCCGTTCGGCATGCGCCGCGTGGCGTCGGTCACTAGTCTTCGACGTCGGGACGATAGACTTCCAGCGAGTACTCAACGATAGGTCGACGCGATCGTGCGTCGATCACGTCGGGGGAGACCACACGATGGCGTCCCCCAACGACCCGAAGAAGGAGCACACGTGGACGAGATCCTGGCCAGAGCCGGAATCTTCCAGGGCGTCGAACCGTCGGCGGTGGCCGCGCTGGTCAAGCAGCTGCAGCCGGTCGACTTCCCGCGTGGGCACGTGATCTTCAACGAAGGCGAGCCCGGCGACCGGCTGTACATCATCGTGTCCGGCAAGATCAAGCTCGGACGCCGCTCCCCCGACGGTCGCGAGAACCTGCTCACGATCATGGGCCCGTCCGACATGTTCGGTGAGCTCTCGATCTTCGACCCGGGTCCGCGTACCTCCACCGCCACCACGGTCACCGAGGTCCGCGCGGTGCAGATGGACCGCGACGCCCTCAAGTCGTGGATCGATCAGCGCCCCGAGATCGCGGAGCAGCTGCTGCGCGTGCTGGCCCGTCGCCTGCGCCGCACCAACAACAACCTCGCGGACCTGATCTTCACCGACGTCCCCGGCCGTGTCGCCAAGGCGCTGCTGCAGCTCGCCCAGCGTTTCGGCACCCAGGAGGCCGGGTCGCTCCGCGTGACGCACGACCTCACCCAGGAAGAGATCGCCCAGCTGGTCGGCGCCTCCCGCGAGACCGTGAACAAGGCGCTCGCCGACTTCGCGCACCGCGGCTGGCTGCGGCTCGAGGGCAAGAGCGTGCTGATCTCCGACTCGGAGCGTCTGGCCCGACGGGCGCGGTAACTCCCCCACACGCACGCACGAATCGGCCATCCCGGATCTCCGGGGTGGCCGATTGTACGTTGACCCCAATTCCTATACCCAAACCGGCATGGCAGCGAGCAATCTTTGCATTCGACAGGCATGAGTCCGGGACGGCAGTATTGACCTGAGCCGACGTGGAGGTCATAGCGATGGGAAGCAGGTCGAGGGTGGAGATCCGGCGCAGCGCGGGTATCCAGACCGAGCATCCGATGTCCGATCCGCAGACCGACGTCGAGTACAACGTCCGAAACACCGTCTCGCCAGAGCTCTTCGACGAGATCATCGGCGAATACCTCGCCCGATCCGAGCGCGCGGTACAGGGCCTGCGCGGATTCACCGACATCTACTACGACCCGCACAGCCAACAAAAACTGGACGTCTGGGGAGTCACCGACGACCCCAGGCCGGTTTTCATCGCCATCCACGGCGGCTACTGGCGCGCACTCTCCCGACACCACACGGCCTTCATGGCGCGCACCCTCGACTCGGAAGGGATCGCCACTGTCACCGTCGACTACGGTCTCGCGCCGGAAACCACACTCGAGGAAATCGTCCGCCAGGTCCGAGCGGCGGTCGCATGGGTCTACCACCACGGCGCGGGCCACGGACTCGACCCCGATCGCATCGTCGTCGGCGGAAGTTCCGCCGGAGGGCACCTCACCGGCGCCGTCATGGTCCCGGGCTGGCAGCGTGCGCTCGGCCTGCCCGAGACCGTCGTGCGTGGCGCCATGCCGATCAGCGGACTGTTCGACCTCCGCCCGCTCGTCGACTCGTTCGCGAACGAGTGGCTCGAACTCGACATCGAGCGGGCGCACGCATTGAGCCCACTGCTTCTTGTGGACGGACCCGGACCGGCCGCCGTGATCGCCGTCGCGGACCGAGACGGTGCCGGATTCCTCACGCAGACCCACCGGTTCCACGACGCCTGGGCGGAGCACTCACCCTGCACCTTGCTCGTCGTTCCCGATCGCAACCACTACGACATCTTTCTCGATCTGGCCGACTCCACGACGGCGCTCAATCGCGCCCTCGTCGGCATGATCAACGGACTCGCGGAGCAGCGCTCACCTGCGGGCTAGTCAGGTATAGCAAAACGGGTATAGCAAAGACAAAGAACTGTAGGGTTCAGCTATTTCCGAGGGTCAAATCCCGATAGGCTCGGCGGCATGGACACGCCCCGACTCCTCGACGGCCGGCTCAAGCTCCGGCACCTGATACTGGTCGACGCGCTGACCCGACAGGGCAGTGTGGTCGGCGCGGCCGCCGCACTCCACGTGACCCAGCCCGTGGCCACCCGCAGCCTGCACGACCTCGAGTCGATTCTCGGCGTGGAGCTGTACGAGCGCGGTCCGCGCGGTATCACGCCGACGATCTTCGGGGAGGCCTTCACCTCGCACGCAAGGGCCGTCATCGCACAGCTGACGCAGGCCGGCAGGCATGTGGTCGAGCTGGCCGACGCCGATCGCGGGACCGTGGTGGTCGGCACCCACCTCGCCGGATCGAACGTCCTGCTCCCGGGAGCCATCGCGCGCCTGAAGGTGGAACGACCACTGCTCACGGTGATCGTGCGCGAGGGAACCCCAGAGACGCTGCTCGTCGAGCTCGAGGCCGGCCGTGTCGACCTGATCGTGGGTCGGCTCACCTCCCCCACCGACCAGTCCGCCATCCGCGACACCCTCTACGAGGAATCGGTGGAACTGGTCACCCGCGCCCGCCATCCACTGGCCGAGCTCGACAGCCTGACCCTCGCGGACCTGGCCGACTACCCCTGGATCCTGCCGGGTGTCGAGACCTCGCTGCGCCGCGAACTCGAGGAGTTCTTCGCCAGGAACGGCATGCCGCTGCCCGAGAACCGGGTCGAGGCAACCTCGTTCCTCACCGTCCGTCAGCTGCTCATCGAAACCGACATGATCGCCGTGTTGCCGAGCCTGATCCCGCGCGACGACGCTCGGCTGACCACCCTCCCGGTGACGCTGGATCCGATCGGGCACCGCGTCGGGATCACGCTCTCCCCCGGACGCACCCTCAGCCCTTCGGCCGAGGCGCTCGTCGGCAACCTGCGCCGCATCGCTGCGGAGCTCGCACCCACAGATCGGTGAGTCGGTCCCACGACACCGAACAGCGACGAGCCGCCCACCCGTCGGGTGAGCGGCTCGTCGAATGATCCTGGGCGGGTGCGGCCTACACGCGTACGCGCTCCGCGGCGGCCGAGAGCTCCGGCCCCCGCGAGCTCGACGGGACGAGCCGGAACAGCGCGATCGCACCGGCCAGACTGATCGAGCAGATGACCACCAGGTACCAGGTGACACCGACCGAGGAACCGGTCGCGTTCAGCAGCGCCGTCGAGATCATCGGCGCGAGCCCACCACCGAGGATGGCCGCGGTCTGCAGGATGAGCGACGATCCGGAGTAGCGCACCCGGGCCGGGAAGGTGTCCGCGATGATGCTGCCCTGCACGCAGTGCGTGACGGGAATGATCAGGCCCATCCCGAGGAAGGCGATCACCGCGAGCGCCGAGTTCTCGGTGTTGAGCAACGGGAAGAACGCGATGCACCACAGCAGGATGGCCGCCGACCCCGCGATGAACATCGTCCGCCTGCCGTAGCGGTCCGCGACCGTCGTCCACACCGGGATCGTGGCGAACCACAACACGGCGGCGGCGGTCACGCTGAGCACCAGGAACTGCTTGTCATATCCCAGGTGCTGGGTGCCATAGGACAGCGTGAACACCATGAAGGCGTACGCGACGGCGGAGTTGGCCACCACCGCGAGCAGGGTCAGCGAAAGCCGAGGGAACCCGACCTTGAGCGACTCCTTCAGCGGGAAGCGGACCACGTCCCCCTTCTCGAGAATGCCTGCAAACGACGGGGATTCGGTCACCCGCAGCCTGATCACCAGGCCGATCGCGACGAGCACGAAACTCAGCAGGAACGGGATACGCCAGCCCCACGACTCGAAAGCCGCGTCCGAGAGCACCGCGTTCGTCGTCAGGAAGATGGCGTTGGCGAGCACGAGCCCGGCAGGCGTGCCCATCTGCGGAAACCCGGCATAGAGGTTCTTCTTACCCTCGGGCGCATGCTCCATCGACATCAGGGTGGCGCCCGCACCCTCGCCGCCGAGGCCGATGCCCTGCACGATCCGCATCGCGACCAGCAGGACCGGGGCCCAGAAGCCGATGGAGTCGTAGTTGGGGATGAGACCGATGAGCGTGGATCCGACGCCCATCATCACCAGCGATACGACCAGTGTCGCCTTGCGACCGATGCGGTCACCGAAGTGCCCGAACACCAGGCCGCCAAGGGGACGGGCGATGAAGCCGACCGCGAAGGTGCTGAACGCGGCGAGGGTGCCCACCGACGGGCTCAGGCTGGGGAAGAACTGCTTGTTGAAGATGAGCGCTGCGGCGGTGCCGTAGAGGAAGAAGTCGTACCACTCGAGCGTTGTGCCCGCGAGGGTGGCCATGGCCACCCGGCTGCGGGCCGCCGCGGCAGGGCCGGGACGGTGTTCCGGGTTCTCGTTCATCGTGGGACCTATCATGTTGGGAGACAACGAATGTGATTGCGATAGCCGCGAGAGTCGAAGTTCCGCTTACCGTGAGACCGAGCGCGGGAGGCGGTGACGATCACAGTCTCACCCTGTGAGCCATGACACACAAATGCCGATTCGCTGATCTGTCATACCTATTTCGGCATAGCCGGGATCGCTTTCGGCCGGCCCGCCCACCTACCGGTCAGCTCAGCCCCAGGAATCGCTCGGCATTGCCACGGGAAATGAGCTGCCGTGCAGCATCATCGAGAAACTCGCTCTTGCGCACCACCTCCCCGACCGGACGTTCCCCGAGCGGATAGGGGTAGTCACTACCGACCATCACCCTCTCGACACCGACCGTGTCGACCAGCAGTCGCAGCGCCCGTTCGTCGAAGACCACAGAGTCGACGTAGAAGCGCCCGAGGTAGTGCGACGGCGGGAATTCGGATGTCCCGATCACGTCGTTGCGCCCGTGCCAGGCATTCTCCATCCTCCCCAGCCAGAAGGCGAAAGATCCACCGCCATGCGCGAATCCGATCTTCAGACTCTCGTCGATCCGGTCGAACACGCCGCCGAGTATCAACGCCAGTATCGAGAGGTGGGTCTCGGCAGGCATCGCGGTCAGCCACTGCGCCATCCACCGATCCAACCGAGGGGAGTTCGCCATGTCCCACGGGTGCACGAACACCGGCACCCCCAGCGAGGCACAGTGCTGCAGGAAGGTGACCACGCCTTCGCTGTCGAGGTCCAGGTCGCCGACGTGGTTGCCGATCTCGACGCCCCGATGACCGTTGGCGACGCACCGCTCGAGCTCACGGCACGCGGCATCGGTGTCCTGCAATGGAACCTGACAGAACGGAATCAGTCGATCCGCGGCAGGCGCGACGATCTCCAGCGCCAGGTCGTTGAAGATCCGTGCGATCCGCTCGCCCTGCTCGCCGGTCCGGCCGTAGTTGAAGAATGCCGGGGTCGGCGAGACCACCTGGGTGCGGACACCGTCCGCGTCCATGTCCCGCAACCGGATCTCGGCATCCCAGCAGTCCGCCTGGATCCGGCGGAACTCCTTCGTGCCCATCATGATCATCGCCTCGGACTCGGACTCGACCCGCAGCCATGGCGCCTCCGGGCCCGCCGCCGCAGTGAGGTCGGGCCAGCCGTTCGGCACGTAGTGGGTGTGGACGTCGATCATTCCGCTCACGTCTCACCCCTTGCCCGGATGGAGGGCCCCGCAGTTCCCGCAGGTGCGGGCTTCGACACTCTCGTAGAACAGGGTGAACACCGGAGGCAGGTCGGCGACGATGTCCCGGACCTGGAGTTCGACCTCGTGGATCAGCGCATCGCAGTCGATGCAGTACCACTGGAACTTCTCGAGGGTGCCCTCCTCGCGCACCCGCTCGATGACCAGGCCGATCGAGCCCGCGGTCGGACGCTGCGGCGAATGAGGCAGATTGCCGGGCAGCAGCCAGGTCTCGCCCTCGCGAATGTGCACGGTCTCGGGGCCGTTCTCCGTCATGACGTTGACGTGGATATCGCCCTTGAGCTGGTAGAACCACTCCTCGTACGGATCCAGGTGGTAATCGGTGCGCTGGTTCGGCCCACCGACCACCTGGACGATGAAGTCGCTGCCGAGGGCCATGGTCTGGTTGTTCACCGGAGGCTCGAGCAGATGCTCGTTGTCGGCGATCCACTTCTGGAAGTTGATGGTCGGCGGGACTCGGGTCATGGCGTGGCCTCCGATGTGGCGGTTGGGTTCTGCGGGCGGGCGACGGGTCGGTACGCGACGCCCTGCATCTCGATCAGCAGGTGGGGGTGCGGGAGCTGGTGTACCGCGACGGTGGTGCGGGTGGGACCCGTCTCGTCGAACAATTCCGCGTACACCTCGTTGTAGCCGCCGAAGTCGTTCATCGACACCAGGTACGAGGTGACCTGGACGAGGTCGGAGAGCTCGGCGCCGACCTCGGCGAGGATGGCGCGCATGTTCTCGATGACCGCACGCGTCTGGGCGCGGATGTCGAGCGAGGTGGTGCCCATCTCGTCGACCGCGACGCCGACGAACGTGTTGTCCGGCCGTCGCGAACTCGTTCCCGAGACGTATACGAAATCCCCGGCGACCTTGACGTGCGGGAACCGGCCCCGCGGCGTGGCCAGCCGCCCGATCACCTTGGCGTCGCTCATTTCGCTCCCCGCACGCTGACGCGGCCGAGGCCGGCGATGTGGCACTGCGCGACCTCGGCGGTCAACGTGACCGCCGCGGTGGCCGCACCCGCGAGCACCACCTGCCCCGCCCGCAGTGGCATCGCCCGACGACGCGCCATGTCCACCAGCGCGTGCAACGCGCGCACCGGATTGCCGAGGATCGCCGAGGTGGATCCGACCGCTTGCCTGCTGCCCACCTCCAGCCGAACAGCTCGGTTGTCGACATCCTGCATCCGCTGCCATTGCCCCAGCACATAGCCCGCAGCTGAGGTGTTGTCGGCCACCACGTCGGTGTACGTGAAACGGAAGTCCCGATAGCGGGAGTCGATGATCTCCATGGCAGGCGCCACCGCGTCCACGCAGGACACGATGTCCACGGCCGGATCGTCCGGGTCCACGTCGCGGGCCAGCCGGTACGCGATCTCCGGCTCGATCTTCGGGTGGATGAACCGGGCCAGGTCGACGTCGCCGCCGTCCTCGATCCGCATGGCGTCGGTGAGCTGCCCGACGATCACGTCGGACACACCCATCTGGGCCATCTTCGCCTTGCTCGTGAACCCGAGCTTCACCCCGACGATGGACTCCCCTCGGCCCGTCCGGCGGCCGATCAGGGCGTTCTGGATCCGGTAGGCATCGTCGCTGTCGATCTCATGGCTGTCCGCGAGGCTGGGTGTGTCGGCGGCCGTCCGCTGGGCGAGGTCCAGGCGATCTGCGAGCCCGTCGATTTCGATCATGTTGAGCTCCTTCACTTCTCACGTCCTCCCGGTACCGACTCGATCACGGCGTCGACCTCGCCCAGCCCGTCGAGCCGAAGCCGGAAGGTGCCGGCCTCGGTGATCGGAACCATGGGACCCAGTGCACCGGACATGACGATGTCGCCTGCCCGCAACGGCTGCTCACGAGTGACGAGCTCCCGGGCCAACCAGGCGACGGCCACGACCGGGGAGCCGAGACAGGCGTGACCCGCACCGAAGGACACCTGCTCGCCGTCCCGTTCCAGGGTCATCCCGACCCGTGACAGATCCAGTCCGGTCAGCGAGTACGGGGTGGTCCCCAGGACGACGGCTCCGCTCGACGCGTTGTCCGCGACCGTGTCGGTGATCGCCAGGTCCCAGTCGGTGATCCGTGAGTCGACGATCTCGATGGCGGGCAGGACGAAGTCGGTCGCGCGCAGGACGTCGGCGACGGTCGCTCCCGGCCGGTCGATGTCCCGTCCGAGCACGAACGCGATCTCGCCCTCGGCCCGCGGCTGCAGGAACCGGGCGGCAGGCACGGGCTCGGTGTGGCCGTACATCATGTCGTCGAGAAGCACGCCGAAGTCCGGCCGGAAGACACCGAACTGCTGCTGCACCGCCGGCGCCGTGAGTCCGATCTTCGCGCCGACCACGCGCGCCCCCCGACCCACCTCGGCGGCGATGACCCGACGCTGGACCTCGTAGGCGGCGTCGACGTCGCTCTCGCCCAGGAACTCCCGCACCGGCGCGGCAGGCACCAGCGACGCCCTGGCGGCGATGAGCCGCTCGGCGGCCGCATCGAGTGCCGTGGTCGATCCCAATGTCACAGTCACAGTTGCACACACACATTCGTGGGTTCGGTGTAGAAGTGGAGTGATGATTCGCCGCCCTCCCGGCCGATCCCGGAGAGCCCCGCACCGCCGAAGGGCGAGCGGAGCTCGCGCGTGAACCAGGTGTTCACCCAGGAGATTCCGACCCGCATCTGCTGCGCGACGCGGTGCCCGCGGCGCAGGTCGTTCGTCCAGACCGCCGCGGCGAGCCCGTACTCGGTGTCATTGGCGAGCGAGATCGCCTCCTGCTCGGTGTCGAAAGGGATGAGCGCCGCGACCGGTCCGAAGATCTCCTCTCGCACCGCGCGATCGGCATTCGTCAGCCCGGTCCAGAGCGTCGGCTCGATCCAGGAGCCGCCGGCGAGCTCCGCACCCAGGTCGGGGATCCCGCCGCCGGTGAGCACCTTCGCCCCGGCCTGTTCGGCGATCTCGAGGTAACTGCGAACCTTTTCGCGGTGAGCCTGCGAGATCAGCGGCCCGGTGGTCGTCGTCGCGTCGGCGGGTCGGCCGAGCCGAAGTCCCTCGGCGCGCTCGACGAGCCCGGCCGCGATGTCGTCGAAGATGCTGCGCTGCACGTACACCCGTTCGGCACACAGGCACACCTGCCCGGTGTTCGCGAACACAGACCTGGTCAGGCCGGCGAGGGCCTCGTCGATGTCGACATCGTCGAACACCACCGCGGCATTCTTGCCGCCGAGCTCGAAGGAGACGGGACGAACTCGCGGCGCGACCGTCTTCATCACATGGGATCCGGTCGCCGAGGAGCCGGTGAAGGTGACCCCGTCGATGTCCGGATGATCGGTGAGGAATTCCCCGGCCGAGTTCCCACCGAACCCGTGCACCACGTTGTAGACGCCCGCAGGAAGTCCCACCTCCTCCAAGACCTCCGCGAGCAGCGTCGCGGTGGAGGGCGTCTCCTCGCTCGGCTTGACGACAACGGCGTTGCCGCAGGCAAGTGCGGGCGCCACCTTCCAGGTCAGCAGCAGCAGCGGCAGGTTCCACGGCACGATCACCGCGACCACCCCCAAGGGCTTGCGTACCGCGTAGTTCAGCGCCTGCCGCCCGCCGCCGAGGTCGGTGAGGAACGACTCCTGTCCCGCCGAGGCGACCACGTCCGCAAAGGTGCGGAAGTTGGTCAGCGCGCGGGCCACGTCGAGCTCGCGGGCCTGGGTGATCGGCTTTCCGGTGTCGGCCATCTCCGCGGCGACGAACTCCTCGAACCGCTCCTCGATCCGATCCGCCGCCCGCCGCAACAGGGCCGCCCGCTCCCGCACGGGGGTATCGGCCCAACCGTTGTCGAGCGCGCGCCGCGCCGATCGCACGGCACGGTCGACGAGAGCGATGTCCGCCTCGTGCACCCGGGCCACCAGCTGCCCGGTGGCGGGATCGAGGTTCTCGAAGCTTCGCTCCGGGTCCGGATCGACGAAGCCGCCGTCCACGTAGTTGCGAATCCAGGCTTCGCGGGGTGTGGTCATGCATTCATGATTGGCGGGGAATCCATGCCGAACAAATGCGAATTTCCTCGCCAGCTATGCGTATATCGGCATAGCTTCACCCCCGCCGGTCGGCGACCGCCTCACGAACCGCAGGGACGACCTCCACCGCCCACTTCTGGTGCTGGAACGGGTCATCGCCCTCGGCGCCGAAAACGAAGGTGTCCATACCCGATTCGAGCACCAGCTCGGTCAGCTCGTCGACCCACTGCTCGAACGGCCCGTTGAGGAACCCGCTGCTCGGCCCGTCGGTGATGGCCCCGAACACGTTGTAGATCCGCTGGATCGCCGCGGGGTCGCGGCCGGCCGCCATCGCGGACTCGTCGATGCGCGCGTGCAGGCCGGGCAGCACCGGCGGTGGAAAGTAGCTGACCGACGGGACCCAGCCGTCAGCCTCGCGGCCGAGCAGACCGAGCATCCGCGGACCCCCGACCCCGAGCCACAGCCCGATGTCGTGCGCGGGCCGCGGCCCCGGATGCGCACCCGAGAGCCGGTGGTGAACGCCCTCGTACCGCACCGACTTCTCGTCCGACCACATGAGCCGGATGACCTCGACGGCCTCGGACAACGCGCTCGCGGCCTCACCGGGCGTGCATTCCGGTCCGCCCATCCCCCCGATCGCCGGCCAGAACGCACCCGCCCCGAGCGCCAGCTCGAACCGCCCGCCGGAGATGACGTCCAGGCTCGCGGCCGCCTTCGCCATCACCGCGGGTGGTCGCAGCGGAAGGCACGCCACGTCGGGGAACACCCGGACCCGGGTGGTGCGCGCGAGCACCACGGCCATCAGCGACCAGGTGTCCAGGAATCGCTTCTGATACGGATGATCCTGGATGCCGACGAGATCGAGCCCCTCGTCGTCCGCCATCGCGACGAGGTCGAGGATCTCGTCGACCCGGTCGGCGTCCGGGGTGGGGAACATGCCGAACTGCAGTGGACGTCCGTAGTCGGTCATCGCCGCGCTCCTCGGTCTCGACTGCGTCTGATGTCCACAGTCACCGACGTGGCCCGAATGCGCAACGGTCGCCGAGGCCGGCTCAGCGGCGCAGGTACTCCAGCTGCACCCGCACGGACTGCTCCGCGACCGGCCAGAGGCTCTGATCGACGTCGGAGTAGACGTGCTCGACCACCGCGCGGGGGCCAGCGTGGGCACCGAGGACCTCGAGCGCCGCGCGCACCTGATCGAGTCGCTCCTCGCGGTGGCTCAGGTACTGCTTCGCCACCGTCTGCAGGTCCGGCAGGTCCGGACCGTGCCCGGGCAGCACCGCCCGGCCCGTGCCCAGGTCGATGAGCGCGCGCAGCGAGGCCAGGTAGTCGCCGAGGTCGCCGTCGGAGGCGTCCAGAACGGTGGTGCCCCGACCCAGGATGGTGTCGCCGGTCAGCACCGACCCCTCCCCCTCGATCACGAACGAGGTCGAGTCCTTGGTGTGGCCTGGGGTGCGCAGCACCCGAATCGCGAGACCGACCTCTTCGATCAGCTCACCGTCCGGCAGGCCCGCGTCGGTGTGCGTCCGGAACCGCGGGTCAACGGAACGGACCGGACTGCCGGTCAGCGCGGCGAACCGCTCGACGCCCCCGGTGTGGTCCCCGTGCCGGTGCGTGATCAGGGTCAGCGCCACGGGGCCGACCGCCGCCACCCGCAGCAGGTGCTCCTCGTCGGCGTCACCCGGATCGATCACCACACATTCCTCGCGGCCGGGCGCCCGCAGGATCCAGGTGTTGGTGCCGTCGAGCGTCATCATGCCCGGGTTGTTCTCCAGCATCACCGCCGCGATCGGGGTGACCTGGCGCAGCTGGGCGTACGCCGGATGTGCCGTGGTCATGGGCTCACTGTACGACCCCGGCGTCGCCGCGGGCGTTGGGCCGCATGTGGATTGAAAACTCGCGCTGACGCCCGCGCGCGGGCCCATCGATTGTCGGGCCGATCGCGCGCGGGCGCGCAGCAGCTAGCGGACTTCCGCGATGACCTCGACCTCGACCGGCGCGTTCAGCGGCAGCTCGGACACGCCGACCGCGGACCGGGCATGCACGCCCGCGTCGCCGAAGACCTCGCCGAACAGCTCGGAGGCGCCGTTGATGACACCGGGCTGCCCGGTGAACCCCTCCGCGGAGGCCACGAAGCCGACCACCTTGACGATGCGCACCACCGAGTCGAGTCCGACCAGCGCATCGATCGCGGCCAACGCGTTGAGCGCGCAGGTCCGGGCGGCGACCTTGGCGAAGTCCGCGGCGACCGCGCCGCCGACCTTGCCGGTCAGCTGCAGCTCACCGTCGATGAAGGGCAGCTGGCCGGAGGTGTAGACCAGGTTCCCGGTCCGCACCGCCGGAACGTAGGCCGCGACCGGCGCCGCCACGTCGGGCAGCTCGATCCGCAGGTCCGCGAGCCTGGCCTTCCAATCGGTCATGACGGATCAGCCCTTCGGACGCTTGAGGTAGGCCACGTGCTGCTCGCCGGTCGGGCCGGGCAGCACCGACACCAGTTCCCAGCCGTCGCCACCCCACTGGTCGAGGATCTGCTTGGTCGCGTGGGTCAACAGCGGAACGGTGGCATATTCCCAGGTAGTCAATTCGCTCATGCCGCTGAGCCTAGTCGGCCGACGCCGCGCTCCCGCGACTTATAGGCTCGGGGGGTGGCAGCACCCGCGACAGCACCCGTATACGAGTGGCCCGCCAAGGCGGACAAGGCTCGCCTGCATTTCGTCTCAGGGAAGGGCGGCACCGGAAAGTCCACGGTCGCGGCCGCTTTGGCGCTCGCGCTGGCCGCGGGCGGCCGACGGGTCCTGCTCGTCGAGGTCGAGGGCAGGCAGTCCATCGCGCAGCTCTTCGACGTGCCCCCGCTGCCGCCCGAGGAAACGAAGATCGCCACGGCCGACGACGGCGGCGAGGTCTACGCGCTCGCCCTCGACATCGAGCACGCGTTCCTCGAGTACCTGGACATGTTCTACAACCTCGGCTTCGCCGGTCGGGCCATGCGCAAGCTCGGCGCCATCGAGTTCGCCACCACCATCGCGCCCGGCCTGCGGGACGTGCTGGTCACCGGCAAGATCAAGGAGTGTGTGGTGCGCACGGACAAGTCTGGCGCCCGGATCTACGACGAGGTCGTCGTCGACTCCCCACCCACCGGCCGGATCGGCAGCTTCCTCGACGTGACGAAGGCGATGGCCGACCTCGCCAAGGGCGGACCGGTGTATTCGCAGTCGGAGGGGGTGGTCCGGCTGCTGCACTCCGACGAGACGATGGTCCACCTGGTGACCCTGCTCGAAGCCCTGCCCGTGCAGGAGACCACCGACGCGGTCGTGGAGCTGGAGGCGGCCGACCTCCGGCTGGGCACGGTGATCGTCAACCGCAGCGGCACCGCCTACCTGCCGACCAAGGCGATGGCGCAGGCCGCCGACGGAACCATCGACGCGGACGCGGTCCGGGCCGGGCTGGACGCCGCCGGGATCTCGCTGTCCGAGGCCGACTTCGCGGGCCTGCTCACCGAGACCATCGAGTACGCCTCGACGCTGCGCGCCCAGGACGACAGCGCCGCCACCCTCGACGAGTTGGACGTCGCGCGGCTGCACCTGACGGCGCTGACCGACGGCATCGACCTCGGCGGGCTGTACGAGCTTGCCGAGCAGCTGGCCGAGCAGGGCGTCCGATGACCACGACTCTCGACATCGACGCGATCCTCACCGACCCCGCGTCACGGATCGTGGTGTGTTGTGGGGCGGGCGGCGTCGGCAAGACGACCACCGCCGCGTCGATGGCGCTGCGCGCGGCCGAGGAGGGGCGCCGGGTCGTGGTGCTCACCATCGATCCCGCCCGCAGGCTCGCCCAGGCGCTCGGGGTGCGCGAACTCGACAACTCCCCGCAGCCGGTGCAGCTGGCCCCTGGCGCCACCGGTGAGCTGCACGCGATGATGCTGAACATGCGTCGCACGTTCGACGACATGGTGATCGAGCACTCCGCCCCGGACACCGCGCAGCAGATCCTCGCCAACCCCTTCTATCAAACGGTTGCCACGTCCTTCTCCGGCACGCAGGAGTACATGGCCATGGAGAAGCTGGGTCAGCTGGCCGCCAGCGACGAGTGGGATCTGGTGGTCGTGGACACCCCGCCCTCGCGCAACGCGCTCGACTTCCTCGATGCCCCGCAACGCCTCGGCGCGTTCCTCGACGGCCGGATGATCCGGATGCTCTCCGCTCCGGGCCGCGGGATCGGACGCCTGGTCACCGGCGCCATGGGCCTGGCGCTCAAGGCGGTGAACACCATCGTCGGCAGCCAGATGCTGTCCGACGCATCGGCGTTCGTGCAGTCTTTCGAGTCGATGTTCGGCGGGTTCCGGGAGCGGGCCAACCACACCTATCAACTGCTCCGTGCGGAGGGCACCCATTTCCTGGTGATCGCGGCAGCCGAGCCGGACGCGCTCCGGGAGGCGTCGTTCTTCGTCGATCGGCTGTCCACCGAGGGGATGCCGCTGGCGGGGCTGGTGCTCAACCGGACCCATCCGACCCTGAGCTCCCTGTCGGCGGATCGGGCGACGGCCGCGGCCGATCAGCTGAAGGAACGGGGCGAGCACCCGTTGGCGGCGGCGGTCCTGAAGATCCACGCCGAACGGGCCCGCACCGCGCAGCGAGAGCTGCGGCTGCTCGGCCGGTTCACGGGCGCCCATCCCCGGGTGCCGGTGGTCGGCGTGCCGTCGTTGCCTTTCGAGGTCTCCGACCTCGAGGCGCTGCGCGCGGTCGCCGATCAGCTGACCGGCCGGGGCTGACCGACCTCGTCGACCACCGCCGGCCGGGGTTGCCGCACCACGAGCGCGGCGGCGCCTGCGGCGATCAGGCAGGCGGCCGCGCCCATCGCGAGCGCGACCCGGCCGCCGAACTGCTCGGCGACGGCACCCGCGATCGGCCCACCGATCGGCGTCGACCCGAGGAAGGCCACCGACCACAGGGCCATCACCCTGCCGCGCATGCCGGGTTCGGCCTCGAGCTGCAGGGTGCTGTTCCCGATGGAGAGGAATCCGACGCTCGCGGCGCCGACCAGCACCAGGATCACCAGCTCGAGCCAGAGGGTCGGGGCGACCGCGGCCGCGGCGATCAGCACCCCGAACGACGTCGCCGCCCAGATCAGTGCGGGGATCCCGGTCTTGCCGCGGGCGGCGACGAACAGCCCACCGACCACCGCACCGAATCCCATCGCGGCGGTCATGAATCCGTAGACGCTGGCGTCGCCCCCGAAGGTGTCACGCGCGAGCACCGGCAGCACCACCTGGAACTCGTAGGCCAGGCAGCCGACCAGCGCCATCATCAGCAGCGGGACCAGCAGCGCCGGGGTGCGCCGCACGTACCTCAGGCCCTCCCGCAGCTGACCCGGCCCCCGGTGCGCGGGCGGAGAGGGACGTAGGGCGCCGAGGTCGAGGGTGACCAGCGACACGACCACCGCGACGAAGCTGACCGCGTTCAGGAGGAAGCAGAGCCCGAGACCGCCTGCCGCGATGATGATGCCTGCGACCGCGGGCCCGACCGCGCGGGCCACGTTGACCAGGACCGAGTTCAGGCTGACCGCGTTGCGCAGGTCCTCGGGGCCGACCATCTCCAGCACGAACGCCTGTCGTGCGGGGTTCTCGAAGCTGTTGTTCACCCCGAGCAGGAACGCGAGCACGTACACCTGCCACAGGGTCACCGTGTGGGTCACCGTGAGAATCCCGAGCACCAGCGCGAGCACGCCCATCATCGACTGCAGCCCGATCATCAGCCTGCGCTTGTCCAGGCGGTCGGCGACGACGCCGCCGTACGGGCCGAACAGCAGCACCGGCAGGGTCTGCAGCGCGATCACCAGGCCGAGCGCGGTGCCCGACCCGGTCAGCTGGAGCACCAACCACGCCTGCGCGACGGCCTGCATCCAGGTGCCGACCATCGACACCGCCTGCCCGCCGTAGTACCGGCGGAAGTTCGGGGTGGCGAGGGACGCGAAGGTCCGGTGCGCGGTCGCCGCGAGCGTGGTCACGGCCGGCCGCGCGCGGCGGTGCCCGACCCGGAGTCGGCCGGCTGCGGCGCGATCTCCCTGGCCAGCGACTCGAGCGCGGGCAACGCGGATCGAAGGGCCTGCTCCTGCTCCTCGGGCAGCCGGGAGAGTGCGTCGGTGAACAGTCGGGTCCGTTCGCCGCGCAGCCGGCGATGCATCCGCTCACCGGCCTCGGTGACCTGCACCTGCGCGACCCGGCGGTCCCTCGGGTCGGTCGAACGCTCGAGCAGGCCGTCGGCCTCGAGCTTGCCGACCACCCGCGAGAGCATTGTCGGGTTCAGTCCCTCGGTCTCGGCCAGCGCGCCCAACCGCAGCGGGCCCAGTCGCCCGACGGTGCCGAGCACGGAGAGCTGCGTCCGGGTCATGCCGTCGCCCGAGACCTGCCGGTCGACCAACCGGGCGATCCGGCCGAGGGCGATCTTGAGGCGGGTGACCTCGTCCTCCGAGTGCACCGTCGCCATCGCTACCCCTTCGCTATTAGTTGCCTATCGGCAAGCATATAACTCTCCGAGGAAACGTGTCGACCGCCTGACGGGAACGGCAGGCGCTGCAACGATCGGTGCCATGACGGAACTGCCCGACTGGGCGCGCGAGCTGAACCTCGCGCCACACCCCGAGGGCGGCTGGTATCGGGAGACCTGGCGCAGTGGCATCACCGTCCCGGCGACCTCCCTGCCCGGCGACTACCCCGGAGCCCGGGCCGCCGGGACCGCCATCCTGTTCCTGTTGATGCCGGGCCAACAGTCCGCGTGGCACACCGTGCGCAGCGAGGAGATCTGGCTCCACCACCGCGGCGGCCCGCTCCTACTGGACCTCGGCGGGGACAGCGACCGGCCAGGCCGGGTCACCGAACACCTCCTCGGCCCCGACATCGTTGCCGGTCAGGCTCCGCAGCTCGTGGTCCCGGCGCGGCACTGGCAGCGGGCCAGGCCGGCCGGAGACGAACCGACCCTGGTCAGCTGCGTCGTCGTACCGGGATTCGACTTCGCCGACTTCCGGCTGGTCGACGACTAGCCGTCCGGATGGATCATCCGGCATAGGCCGGCGGCATCGTATCGACCATCTTCGTATCGTTTAACGCAATTGTGTTCTGCCGCAATTCTTTTGAAGCTCCAATTGCGGCGCGGCGGCGCATCTATGCTCTCTGCGCACGGGGCGGATATCGTCCCCATCGAGAACCTGGAGGTTGGGATGATTCGTTCGGTTGTGGGCCGGGTGGCCACGGTCGCGGCTACGGCTCTCATGGTCGGCGGAGGTGCAGCGGTCGGATCCGGTACCGCGTCGGCCGATCTGGTCGAAGTCATGGTGGTCAAGCACTTCGGGGACATTTCCGTGACCAGGATCGCGGACCAAACCGGCCATGGGCCCGCGTACGTGCGGCCGGGCGAGACCATCACGATCACGAACGAGTTCCAGGTCAACGAGGGACCCGATCGGCTGCTCACCCGCATCACCGATCACAGTCCGGACGGTCTCGAGTACGTCCCGGGCAGCGCGAGGTTGAGTATTCAGCACGGCTACACGTATCCCTGGGAACATGTGCCGGTGACACCTGAGCTCGGCCCCGGCACGGTCACGATGTCGGCCGCCCCGGGGACGGGATGGACGATGACACCCGCGGACACGGTTCACTTCAGGGCCACCTATCGCGTTCCCGACGCCGCCCAGGACGGATCGAGGCCCGCCAGCGGCGTCACCTTCGACGTCGCCGGGCAGGAGCAGAGCACGGAGTGGAACCCGAGCAGCCTGCCCATCGTGGTCGGAGAGCGACCCGACCCCTCTGCCGGGTCGGGCTCTGCGGACCGCATCAATTCCGGTTCCGCCGCGCTGATCGGGTGATGACGGGGTGACCTGACGCTCGCTCAGGCCAGATCGTCCTCGCCACCGCGGGCTGCGATGCGCCGCAGCCCGCGGTGGCCTCATCCGAGTGCACGCTCAGGCGTAGGCCAGCGGCATCGTGTTGACCATCTCGGCCGAGACGTAGACCTGACCGCCTGCAGGCGCTCCTTCGCGGTCTGCCGTTTCGGTGCTGAGCAGGGCGCTCGTCTCACGGTCGATGACCAGCCGGTCGGCGTAGCCCTCCTCGAAGGTGAACTCCAGGACATCGCCGGGCCGACCGGTTCTATCCGCGCCGACCCCCAGGTCACGTGCCTTGATCGCCTCGAGGTCGAGCCCGGCCAGGACCCGGTATATCCCCGCCTTGACCTCGGGAGTGACTCCCGGGTCGGGGAGCAGTTCGGTCGCCAACCGGTACAGCGCCCGGTCGGGCGCCTCCCCGGGATACCCCAGCCCCAGTTCGCTCGACAGGCTCAACATCCGTGTCCGCAGCCGGTACGGGTCGGTGGGGAGCTCGGCCAGCTGCGCGCTCGTCAGGTAGCCGGAGGTTTCTTCGAGGTCGCCCCCGGCCTTGCCGACGAGGGCGGTTCCGTCCGGGCGCACGTATCTGTCGTATGTCGGCTGGCCCTCGTCGGTGAGGTTGACGAACCGCAGGTGCCGGATCGGTCCGGTTCCGGCCGGATCGGACGTCTCCGCAACCAGAGCCGCTTGCTGCAGGGTGAACTGCGGGCCTGCGGCGAGGACCTGCGCGTGCTCGGGCCCGCCGAGTCCGTCGTCTCCGACGACGAAAATCGACGCAGCGACAGCAACGCAGGCGGCTGCACCCACGCCCGCCACGACCCGCCAGATCCGTCGACGGCGCTGGTCGAGTCGAACGACCGTGGCGCGGGAATCGGGGGCCTCGACGGCGGGTGGCTGCGTGGAGGTCTCGGTCTCGATGGTGCGCATCAGGTTCTCTCTCGCTCGGAGGACGACCTCGTCGCGGGGAGGCTGCGGCTCGGGTCGCCGACCGCGGATCTCCGTGAAATCACGCATGCCCTTCTCCTTGCCTCGACTCGGTCTGTTGTCGTCCTGTTCTTGCGGGATCGGCGGGTTCCGGTTCACGGAGCTTGCGTCGGAGTCGGTTCAAGCGAGACCGCACGGTTCCGATCGGGATCTGTAGCGTCTCGGCGATCTCGGCGTAGCTGAGTTCCTCCCATGCATGGAGAAGCAGCGTGTCGAGATCGGCCTGCGGCAATCGCCGGAGTCGGCGCTCGAGCGCCCGGAACTCACGCCGGGCATCGAGCGAATTGTCGACCTGCTCCTCGAAGGCCACCGGGTCCTCGGGCCTCGCGTGACGGGCGAGCAGGGCGACCTCCCTATTGAGGCGGCGACGATTCCCGTGCAGGAGATTGCCTGCGATGCCGTACAGCCAGGGCAGCGCCTGCTCGTACTCGAGATCGAAACCGGCCCGTCTACCGAACGCGATCGTGAACACGTCCGAGGCGAGATCATCCGCGGCATCCGCCCCTGCCCTACGAGCGAGGTATCGGTGAATCGTGGCGAAATGACGATCGAAGATGCCCGCGAAGGCGTCCGGATCCGTCAGCGACCGGGCGATCAGCTCATTGTCTCGCGGGGCCGGGACCTCGCGGAGTGCATCAGTGTCCACATGCCTACTTGTCACCGACGCCGCTCCCGGTTCACGGCCGGCTCAGCCCGAGGATGAGGCGGGACACCCCCGTAGATAACAACACGGTCACGTGGCCATTCGGTCCACGGGGAAAACCGGCAGGAGTTTCTACGGGTGAAATGAATCGAGCGGGTTCTCACAGCCGATAACGCGGGGTGTCGTTACCTCCGCGGACCGGCCCGGCCGGGGCTTTTCGCCCCAGCCGGCGCGCCGGTGTCAGACGGCGTTGGACTGCGACCGCTGGGTGTCGAAGAAGTCGGCCCAGGACTCGACCTCGGGGTGCTGCTTGAGCAGGGCACGGCGCTGACGCTCGGTCATGCCTCCCCACACACCGAACTCGACCCTGTTGTCGAGGGCGTCGGCGCCGCACTGCATGAGAACAGGGCAATGCCGACAAATCGTGGCGGCCTTGCGCTGCGCGGCACCACGAACGAACAACTGGTCAGGATCAACTGCCCGGCATCTGGCCTGTGCGACCCAAGCGATACGGGCCTCGGCTTCCTCGACGTCCAACCGGTGGGCCGTGGTGATAACGGTCATTCTGGTGCCCCTCTGCAGTCCAAGCGTCGCCCTCGCAGACGCTCTGGAATTACGTATGACCCGCCGTATCACAGCGAGTCACACCACATTCCTCAACGAGTGTTATCTCTATCACACTCAGAAGACAACTTAGGCATTGAAGATCGCCTAGCGCAAGGTGCTGAGGCATTTTTTTGGTACGGACGTCCATCAAGTGCTGCATGCGGCCCACATCTGCAGGTCGCGGACGCTCGTCCACGTAGGCTGTCCCCGTGCCGATCGCAAAAACTGTCGCGAAGCTCGCCGGATGCTCCGCTCTTGCCGGGGCTCTGCTCGCGGGCGTCATGTTTCCCCTGGCCGGCGGGTTCGGAATCCTCTCGAACCGGGCCGCCGATACCGTCGACAACGTCTCGGCCGAGCTGGTGCAGGGCGATGCCCCCACCGTCTCGACCATGGTCGACTCCGCGGGCAACCCCATCGCCTGGCTCTATGAGCAGCGCCGATTCGAGGTGCCGAGCGACAAGATCTCCAACAACATGAAGCTGGCGATCGTCTCCGTCGAGGACAAGCGGTTCGCCGATCACCAGGGCGTGGACTGGCAGGGCACGCTGCGCGCCTTCCTGACGAACACCACCAGCGGCCAGGTCCAGCAGGGCGCCTCCACGATCGACCAGCAGTACGTGAAGAACTACCAGCTGCTGGTCGTCGCCAAGACCGACGCGGAGCGCCGGGCCGCCATCGAGACGACCCCGGCCCGCAAGGTGCGCGAGATCCGGATGGCGTTGACCCTGGACAAGAAGCTGACGAAGGACGAGATCCTCACCCGGTACCTGAACCTGGTCCCGTTCGGCAACGCCTCGTTCGGCATCCAGGACGCGGCCCGCACCTACTTCGGGATCGACGCGAAGGATCTCGGGCTCACCCAGTCCGCGATGCTCGCGGGCATGGTGCAGTCCAGCTCCGCGCTGAACCCGTACACCAACCCCGAGGGCGTGCTCGAGCGCCGAAACATCGTGCTCGACACCATGATCGCGAACATCCCCGACCGCGCAGCCGAGATCCGCGCGGCCAAGGAGGAGCCGCTCGGCGTCCTGCCCGAGCCGAACACCCTGCCCCGCGGCTGCATCGCCGCGGGCGACCGCGGCTTCTTCTGCGACTACGCGCTGCAGTACCTGGCCAACTCCGGGATCAGTCGCGAACAGGTCAACAAGGGCGGCTACCTGATCAAGACCACCCTCGACCCGGTCCTGCAGAACTCGACGCACAGCGCACTGACCGCCACCGCGAACCCCACGATCGACGGGGTGGCCGAGGTGATGAACGTCGTGCAGCCCGGGCAGGATCAGCACCGGGTGCTGGCGATGAGCAGCAGCCGGACCTACGGCCTCAACGGCGAGATCAACGAGACCGTGCAGCCGCAGCCGTACTCACTGGTCGGCAGCGGCGCGGGTTCGGTGTTCAAGCTCTTCACCACCGCCGCGGCGATGGAGAAGGGCCTCGGCACCAACGCGACCCTCCAGGTCCCCGGCCGCGCGGAGGTCAAGGGCATGGGCTTCGGCGGCGCGAAGGGCTGCCCGGCCAACATGTATTGCGTCGAGAACGCCGGCAAGTACCCGGCCACGATGTCCGTCACCGACGCCCTCGCCCAGTCCCCGAACACCGCGTTCGTGAAGCTGATCGAGCAGGTGGGCGTCGCCCCGACCGTCGACATGGCGGTGCGCCTCGGCATGCGCTCCTACGCGCAGCCGGGCACGTCCGGTCACGACAACCAGTCGATGGCGGACTTCCAGAAGGAGCAGAACCTCGGGTCGTTCACCCTCGGCCCCACCTGGATCAACCCGCTCGAGCTCTCGAACGTCGCCGCGACCCTCGCCTCGCACGGAAAATGGTGCCCGCCGACGCCGATCGACTCGATCTACGACCGCAACGGCAAGCCGGTGTCGATCACCCAGGAGGCCTGTGAGCAGGTAGTCGAGCCGGGCCTGGCCGATACCCTCGCCAACGCGATGAGCAAGGACGACAAGCCCGGTGGCACCTCGGCCGGCGCCGCCGGATCCGTCGGCTGGACGCTGCCGATGGCAGGCAAGACCGGCACCACCGAGTCGCACATGTCCTCGGCGTTCGTCGGCTTCACGAACAACCTGGCGGCCAGCGTCTACGTGTACGCGGACTCGCCGACCCCCCGCGAGATCTGCACCTCGCCGCTGCGACAGTGCGGCGACGGCAACGTGTTCGGCGGTAACGAACCCGCAAGGGCCTGGTATCTCGCGATGAAGCCGGTGGTCGACAAGTACGGTCCGACCTCGCTGCCGCCGATCGACCCGAAGTACCAGAAGGGTTCGAAGAACGGTCAGGTGCCGGAGGTGACCGGGATGACCCAGTCGCAGGCGACCGGCGCATTGCAGGCGGCCGGGTTCACCGTCAACGCCGTCACCACGTCGGGACCGCCGCCGCGCGGCGACGTGCTGAGCACCTCGCCCGCAGGCTCTGCTGTGCCCGGTTCGGCGATCACGATCTACGTGAGCGACGGCTCGGCGAAGGCCGCCGCACCGCCCGCACCGGCGCCCGGACCGGCGGCCGCGGTACCGCCGCCGATCCAGATCCCGGGCCTGCCGCCGATCCAGCTCCCCCCGCTGCCGCGCTGAGGCGGCTGCGCCGCCCGTGAGTGCTTGTGGACCCCATAGGGACTGGAAGCACTCACGGGCGCGCAGCGCCTAAAGTCGGTCCTTGACCGCCTTCGAGACGCGGGTGCCGTCGGCCTTGCCTGCCGCGAGCGCGGTGGCGGCCTTCATGACCTGACCCATCTGCCGCATCCCGGGCCGCTCACCGATCTCCTCCGCGACCTGCGCGATCGCGGTGTCCGCAACGTCGGCCAGCTCGGCGTCGGTCAGCGGGGTCGGGAGGTACTCGTCGATGATCTGCGCCTCGGCCCGCTCGGTCGCGGCCAGCTCGCCGCGCCCCGCCTCGGTGTAGATCTCCGCGGACTCGCCGCGCTTCTTGGACTCCTTCGCCAGGACCTTGAGGACCTCTTCGTCGGTGAGTTCGCGGGCCTCCTTGCCGGAGACCTCCTCGGTCTGCACAGCGGCGAGCAGCATCCGCAGGGTCTGCAGACGGAGTGCGTCCTTGGCCTTCATGGCGGCCGTCATGTCGGCCCGGAGCGTGGATTTGAGGGAGGAAGTCGAATCGGACATGGTGCCGAACGCTACGCGCTCCGTGCACTGACGCGCATGTCGATTGCGCGCGCTGCGTATCCTGAAATGGTGTTAGACGACTCACGCAACGTGCTCCGGGGAACAGCGGCCGGACTGGCGGGCGCCGCAGCGCTCGGAATCGGGTATGCCTCGCTGATCGAGCGGAACGCATTCACCCTGCGTGAGGTCACCATGCCGGTCCTCGAACCGGGGTCATCGTCGCTGCGGGTGCTGCACATCAGCGACCTCCACATGATGCCGAATCAGAAGCTCAAGCAGAACTGGCTTCGCGAGCTCGACCGGCTCGACCCCGACCTGGTGGTGAACACCGGTGACAACCTGTCGCACCAGCGTGCGGTGCCCGCGGTGGTGCAGTCGCTGACCAACCTGCTCGGCCGCCCGGGGTTGTTCGTCTTCGGCAGCAACGACTACTTCGCCCCGAAGCCGAAGAACCCGTTCAAGTACTTCAAGAAGGAACACAAGCGCACCCACGGCGAGCCGTTGCCGTGGCAGGATCTGCGCGCGGCCTTCACCGAACGCGGCTGGCTGGACGTCACGCACACCCGGCGGGAGCTGGAGGTGGCCGGCATCCGGATCGCCACCGCGGGCGTCGATGATCCGCACCTCAAGCGGGATCGCTACGACACCATCGCCGGGCCGCCGAACCCGATGGCCAACCTCAAGCTCGGCATCACCCACTCGCCGGAGCCCCGCGTGCTGGACCGGTTCGCGGAGGACGGTTACGACCTGGTGCTCGCCGGACACACCCACGGCGGCCAGTTGTGCCTGCCGTTCTACGGTGCGCTGGTCACGAACTGCCAGATCGACCGCTCGCGGGTCAAGGGCCCGTCGAAATGGGGAGCCCACACCCAGCTGCACGTCTCCGCCGGCATCGGCACCTCCCCGTACGCGCCTGCCCGGTTCTGCTGCCGGCCGGAGGCGACGCTGTTGACCCTGGTCGCGGCGCCGAACAAGGGCCCCAGTAAGGGCGTGCGACCAGGCGTTTCGTCTTCCGCGGCAGTCGTGCGCTAGACTTTCGCTCGCTGCCCGATGAGGGCAGATGCAGGGCACGGGGTGTGGCGCAGCTTGGTAGCGCGCTTCGTTCGGGACGAAGAGGTCGTGGGTTCAAATCCCGCCACCCCGACAGTGCCAGAAGGACCCGATCCGCGACGCGGATCGGGTCCTTCGTCGTTATGGGAGGGCTCGGCCGGATCGTCCCGCGGCGCCGACGCCTGCGGTCGACATCAGGCCGCGCGCACCTGACGTCGATAGCTCCCCGGCGCCAGCCCGTACTCGCGCTTGAACGCCTTCGCGAAGGCGAACTCCGAGCCGTAGCCGGCCCGGGCGGCGACGGAGCTGAGCGGTGCGTCGGATTCACGCAACACCCTGGCTGCGGTCGTCATGCGCCAGCGGGTCAGGTACGCCATCGGCGGTTCCCCGACCAGGGCGGTGAACCGCCGGGCGAAAGCGGCGCGGGACAGTCCGGCCCGGCCGGCGAGCGACTCGACCGACCACGGGGCCGACGGATCCTCGTGAATGGCGGCCAGCGCGGGAGCGACCGCCCTGTCGGCCAGCGCGGCGGCCCAACCCTCCGCGTCCGCGCCGGGCTGGGCCTCGAGCCAGGCCCGCAGGATGTACAGCAGCAGCGAGTCGATCAGCGCCGGCACGATCCCGTCTGACCCGACGCGCGGGTTCTCCAGCTCGGCGCCGAGGAGCTGGACCGCCGCACTGAGCTCGGGGTGACGGCCGTGTCCGGTCGGCAGGTGCACCACCTCGGGCAGCTGCCGGACCAGTGGGTGCGGCCGCCGTTGGTCGAGGTGGTAGTTCCCGCACAGCAGGCTGGTCCGGGGGCCGTCGCCGCCGACCGACACCGTGCCGATCGGCGACCCCGGTTGAAACTGCTCGGCCGTCTCCACCGCGGCCGGGGTGGACGGGTGGTCGGCGAGGATGTGGCCGCGGCCATCGCGCAGGAAGATCACGTCACCGGGGCTCAGCGCGACCGGCTTCAGGTGCGGCGCGTCCTCGAGGGGGACGAGCCAGCAGGTGCCGTGCAGCACCACATGGAAGCCCGCCCCCGCGACCGGCGGCAACCGCAGCCCCCACGGCGCGCGCCCGTCGGTGCGGACGGAGGAGGGATGTCCGGTCCGCATCGACGCCAGCGCCTCGGTCAGGATGTCCACCGCCCCGCGCCTCCTTCGATTGCCCAGCGATCGCAACGATACGGCCGCCCCGCGTCAGGCGACGCTCAGCACGACCTTGCCCCGCACCTGCCCCGACTCGAGCAGCTCGTGCGCCTTGCCCGCGTCGGCGAGCGGGAACGTCTCCTCGATGTGCGGGCGGATCCGCCCGGCGTCGACGAGCTCGGCGATCGCCTCGAGTGCGGCATAGTCCGGTTCGACCGACACCCCGGCGAAGCGCCGACCCGCCGCCTCGACCTCGGCGGCGAGTTCCCGGTTCCCGTGCTCGAGGATGCTGACGAGGGTGCCGCCGAGGCGCAGCACGCTCAGCGAACGCGCACCCTGGGCAGTGGAGTCGAACACGACGTCTATGTCGCGGAGCACCTCGGTGAAGTCGGTGACCTGGTAGTCGATCACCTCGTCGGCGCCGAGCCCGCGGACGAAGTCGTGCTTGGTGGCACTGGCCAACGCGATCACGTGCGCCCCGCGGGATTTCGCGATCTGCACCGCCAGGTGGCCGACACCGCCCGCGGCACGGTGGATGAGCACGCGGTCACCGGCATCCACCCGTGCCGCGTCGACGAGTCCCTGCCAGGCGGTGAGCGCGGCGAGCGGGAGGGCGGCCGCCTGCACGTGATCGAGCGAGGCCGGCTTGCGGGCCACCTGCCTGGACGGCGCGGCGACGTACTCCGCATAGCCGGTCGCGGCGCGCGGGAAGAACGGCATCCCGAAGACCTCGTCGCCGACCGCGAACCGGGCCCCAGGCCCGGCCTCCTCGACCACCCCGGAGATGTCCCAGCCGACGCCGAAACTCGGCTCCCCCAGCAGCTTGAGGGCGCCCGATCGGACAGCCACGTCCACCGGGTTCACCGCGCTCGCGTGGACCCGGATGAGCACCTCGCCGCTGAGCGGCGCGGGTCGTTCGGTCTCGGCGATCTCGAGCACCTCGGGACCACCGAAGGACTTCTGGATGACAGCCAACATGGGAACTCTCCTTTGTCGTTTTCGTCGTTGCCGTCGACATTAGGGAGAACCAACGAGCCGGAGAATATCCTGATTGCTCGGAAACATGTCCGATCGTCTCGCCGGTGGGCAGCTGCGGTGGCCGGGTCGATGCGGCCGCGCCGCTCCGGTCACTCGCCCGCGCGCACCGCGTAGTCCGCAAGCGCAGGCTCGACGAGGTCGAAGGCCCGCCGCCCCGATTCACCGACGCGCTCGGCGATCTCGTCATTGCCGAGACCGTCGAGCGTGAACCGCACGACGTCCCCGAAGAGCACCCGGTGGACGCCACCGAGCACCGCCGCGACCGCGCGTGCGGTGATGTCACCCGGCTCCGCGCCGGTCTCGACCGCCAGGACCGCCGCGAGCGATTCCTCACGCTGCTCGTTCAGCTCACGCAGCCGCGCGGTCAGGGTGGGGCTGTCGGCGATCATCCTGGCAAAAGGCAACCCCGAGAAGCCGATGACGGGGTCCTGACGCTGCACGTCCGCCGCGAAGGCCCGGCGCAGCGCCGCCAGCGCGGACTCCCCCGGCTCCCGCTCCGACACCGTCCTCGCGAGCCCGGACGTGAATGCCTCGTGGTGGTCGAGAGCCAGATCCTCCTTGCGCGGGAAGTAGTTGGTGACGGTCTTCTTGGCCACCCGTGCCGCGGACGCAATGTCCGCGATGGTCGTCTCCTCGAATCCGTGCTCGAGGAACAGCTCGGTCGCCCGGTCCGAGATCTCCTGCCGGGTCTCCCGCTTCTTCAGTTCCCGCAACCCCATGCCATCTGCCATGAGTGCAGCCTCCCATAGGTTCGACGTCTTTTTACATCCGACGTAATAATTTCCTTGACCTTACGTGCCCCGAATGTATAATTACGTCCGTCGTAAGTTTCTAGCCGACAGAACAGGGGCTCCCGTGACCGCCAACCCGCACTCCCTGCCCACCGCCCTCGCCGCCGCATCCAGCACCCCGGGTGCACCAAAGCTCCCCCGGGCCGGCCGCCCGCACCAGCCACTCCCCGGCCGCGTCAATCCGGTACGTCGCCCATTCGGCGCACCGCGACGTCACGGCTACTGACCTCGGGCACCCGCCGCGCCACACCCTCACCCATCTCGCCCGAAGGAGTCACCCATGCAGGTCACCACTTCCACCATCTCGCTCACCGTCGACGACGTCGCCGCGTCGAGCGCGTTCTTCGTCACCCACCTCGGCTACCGCGAGCAGGCCGCGGCGGACGGTTTCGCCTCGCTGAACCGGCCCGACGCGGCGGTCGACATCGTCCTGCTCCAGCGCGGGATCGAGGTGCTGCCCGAAGGGTTCCGCGACCGCCACGCGGACGGCCTCATCCTCGCGTTCACCGTCGACGATCTCGCTACACAAGAGGCGCGGATCAAGTCGGAGGGCGTCGAGATCACGATGGCGCTGCGGGAAGAGCCCTGGGGCGAGAAGTTGTTCCAGGTGACCGACCCCAACGGCATCGTCGTCCAGTTCGTCGAATGGGCCGACCAGGACGCGCCAGAGGACGCCGCGGCGCTCGCCTGAGGCCCCCGCTCCGCCTGAGGCCCTCCGGTGCCGTCCCGACGTCGGGGCGCACCGGAGGGCTCCGGCGAATAGACGCAATGACCACACGAGAAGTCCCGCAATATTCGCCGCGCCTGCCCGAACGCGATGTGCTGTAATAGCGAGGTTTGGGGGATTCCGGAGGGGGAATTATGTCCGATCCATTGCAGGTTGACCCTGCCGATCTCGATGCGTTTCCATCGACGGTGCATGATCTCACCGACCAGAACGAGTCCGCCCGCGACTTTCGGGGCGAATGGCTGAGCCTGTCCAGCACGAGTGGTCGCCTCTTCTTCGCGGTCACCCAGGCATTTCAGAAGAAGCGGTGCAGGCTCGGCGCCAACTGAGCGGAACCCGAGACACCACGTACTCGCCAAAAGGAAAGTGACCCTGGACTTCTAAACCGAGCTCCGGTCCACGCTCCGGCCGGAGCCGCAGGCGTTGGGGAGTCCCTTTCGTTAGCCGGTTCACCAGCTCTCAGCGGACCAGCGCCTCGAAGACCTCGTAGACCATCCAGGCCGGCCAGAACAGCCCCTGAACGATCGCGAGGACATACTCCCAGAACGTGTCCGCCTGCTGCCAGAACCACACCAGCGCTCCGAAGATACCCAGGGCGTAGATCGCACCACCCCCGGCGGCGCCGGTTTTGCTGTCGCTCATGATGATGCCTCCCCGTCGACGAGTCCCGATCTGCCTTCAATGTCATCACCGTCGGTCGCCGCCGCCGGGGCCATTGGTCACCTCGCGGCCCTCCACCTCCCGGCACGCACCCGGTCAACGCAAGGCGCTCAGAGCTTGTAGCCGATCGTGCGGAGCAATGCCCGGCGGTCGGCGACGTCGGCACTCGTCTCCACCCCGACCGGTGGGCGTCCGTCGATCACGCCAGCGATGCCCCGGCCGAGCTCCGTCTCGGCCACGATGATCTCGACGGGGTTCGCTGTGGCGCAGAAGATGCCGCATACCTCCGGTACCTGTTTCAGAGCGTTAAGGATGTTCACCGGATATCCGTCCTCCACGAACACGAAGAACGAGTGGCCCGCGCCGACCGCGATCGCGTTGCGCGTGGCCAGCTCGACGAGGCGATCGTCGTTGCCCGAGCAGCGCACGAGGCAAGGTCCGGAGGCCTCGCAGAACGCCACACCGAACCGGAGGTGGGGACTCACTCCAGCCAGTGCCTCGTGCAGGTCCTCGACGGTCTTGATGAAGTGGGACTGCCCGACGACCACGTTCATGTTGTCGGGCTTTTCGACCGCCACGATGTGCAACTCCACGATCACCTCCTGGGGTGACTGCGATTCGGCAGGCCAGCGTCGACTAACAGTCTGCCCCGCTCCGGCGAGGGCCACAACAACGTGATTCGAACGCGATCAGCAGCCGCGCCAGGCCATCGCCCGGATCAGGCGGCCCGGGACTCCTTGCCGCCCGCGAGCGCCACCGAATACGATTGACGCACGTCACAGGTGCCTTGTTCGGGGCGCCGTCGCGGTCCGGTCGGCACCGAGGTCCGGCGTTCTCGGACAGTGGGGAGCAACGCGCGACCGCACGCCATGCGGAGCCGGCCCCGACGGACGGAGAGCGTGATGACTGAGGTGAGAGACGACCTCGACGTGCTGAGGTCGGCGATCGGCGGGCCGGTGTTCGGCCCCGACGACACCGGATACGACGAGGCCAGATCGATCTGGAACGGCGACATCGATCGCCGTCCGCTCTGCGTCGCGCGATGCCTGTCCGCTGCTGACGTCGGTTCCGCGCTTGGCTTCGCCCGGGATCGAGAACTCGAGGTCTCGGTCCGGGGCGGCGGGCACGCCTACAGCGGCACCTCCGTCAGCGAGGGCGGCCTGATGATCGACCTCAGCGAGATGAACGGCACCTCGGTGGAACCCGAGACCGGGATGGCACGGATCGGGGGCGGCGCCACGATGGCTGACCTGGACGCCGCGACCCAGGCACACGGGCTGGCCGTGACCGGCGGGGTGATCAGCCACACCGGGGTCGGAGGGCTCACCCTCGGTGGCGGCATGGGTTGGCTGACCCAGCTCGCCGGGCTGTCCATCGACAACCTGGCATCGGCCGAGGTGGTGCTCGCGGACAGCAGCGTCGTCCGGGCCTCCGACGACGAGCACCCGGATCTGTTCTGGGCGCTGCGGGGCGGCGGCGGGAACTTCGGCGTGGTCACCGAGTTCGAGTACCGCCTCCATCCGGTCGGCCCCGAGGTGAACCTCGGGCTGTTCTTCTGGTCGCTCGACGACGGCGCCGCCGCGCTTCGCCTGTGCCAGGAGTTCATCCCGACACTACCGGCCAGGGCCGGCTGCCTGATTGCGGCCGGGATGTGTGCACCGCCGGAACCCTTTGTGCCCGAGCAGTTCCGGGGCATGCCCGGCCACGCGCTCATCGTTGCCGGATACTCGTCTGCGGCGGAACACGCGTCCACGGTGGCACCGATCAGGGACGCCCTGGCACCGCTGTTCGAGTTCGTCACCCCGATCCCCTACACCGGACTGCAGCAGATGTTCGACGACGCCGCACCCTGGGGCATCCTCGGCTACGAGAAAGCGCTCGACCTCGATGCCCTCACGGACGAGGCGATCGCCGTGATCGTCGAGCAGGCGCCGCGCAAGAGTTCTCCGCTCTCGTTCATGCCCATCTTCCGCCTCGACGGCGCCTTCACTGCCGTCGGCGAGGACGACACGGCATTCGGTGGTGCTCGCACCCCACACTATGTCTGCAACATCGCCGGGATGTCCGACACCCCAGAGGTATTCGCCGCCGACCGGGCGTGGACCCGCTCGATCTGGGAGGCGCTCCGTCCGCTCTCGTCCAACCAGGGCAGCTACGTCAACTTCATGGCGGAACCGGACGAGGACCGAGTCCGGGCCGCGTACGGGCCCGGCAAGTACGACCGGCTGGCCGCGGTCAAGGCACAGTACGACCCCGACAACACCTTCCATCTCAACGCCAACATCAGGCCGGCCTGAGCCGCGGGCTAGCTTTGCGGACGGGTCGCGACGATCGCCCGCACGGCGTCGGGTAGCCGGTCCCGGCGACTCCTCGGCGGCCGGGCGCCCGCCTGGAGGTAACGCCCGGCGAAGCTGTACGGCAGGTCGACAAGGGCAAGCACCACCAGGTCCGTCTCCCGCTTGCCCGCCCGCCCGAACACCGCGCGCGCCAGCTCCGCGATCAGGCCGCCGGTCTGCTCGTCGGACTGTCCGACCTCGGCGATCAACTCGTCGCCCAGGCTCAGGTGCAGCACGTCCTCGCGGCGGAGCCGATCCAGCAACAACATGTCGGCCGGCTCGGCGACGCAGTGGTCGTAGAGCGCGAGGGCCAGCTCCACCACCACCTCGACCGGCTCCCCGGCGGGGTCGAACCCGGCGGGCCGGACCTGCTGGGTGCGGCGCACAGCTCGCAGCCAGGTCCGCGCGAGCAGTTCGTCGATCGAGGCGAAGCGGTGATAGATCGACCCGGTCGGCGCGCCCGCCCGCGCGGCGATCAGGGCGACCGTCGCGGACCGCGGACCGCGCTCGAGGATCACCTCGCGCGCGGCGTCGAGCAGTGCGTCGGTGGAGAACGTGGTGCGGACCATTCGCCGAGTATCGCAGAATCCGCGGCTGGACAGCCATCCGCTCTAGAAGATAGTTTCTAGAAATGACATTCCTGAACACCCCCGACGACCTGCCCACCCTCACACGAGACGGCGACGTCTTCGTGCTGAGTCTGGGGTCCGGCGAGAACCGCTTCAACCCCGACTGGCTCGACGCGGTCGACGCGCACCTCGACACCGTCGAGGCCGCCGAGGGGCCAAGGGCCCTCGTCACCACCGCCGCGGGCAAGATCTGGAGCAACGGCCTCGACCTACAGTGGCTGATGGCCAACGCCGACCAGATCCCGGCGTTCGGCGCGCGGGTCGAGACACTGTTCGCCCGCGTCCTCGTCCTGGGGTTGCCGACGGTCGCGGCGCTGCAGGGACATGCCTTCGGCGCGGGCGCCATGCTGGCGCTCGCCCACGATCAACGGGTCATGCGCGCCGACCGCGGGTTCTTCTGCTTCCCCGAGGTCGACATCCAGATCCCATTCTCGGTGGGCATGTCCGACCTGATCGCCGCCAAGCTCCCGGTCCGCACCGCGCACGACGCCATGACCACCGGCAGGCGCTATGGCGGGGCCGACTCCACCGCCGAGGGCATCGTCGACGAGGCGGTCGACGAGCAATCCGTCCTGCCCGCCGCGATGGACCGCGCCCGGGCCCTCACGCCCAAGGCAGGCGAGACCCTGGGCACGATCAAGGAACGCCGGTACCGCACGGCGCTCGCGGAGCTGCGGAACCCCGCCTAGGCCCGCTACTCCTCGCCGAAGTCGCCGTACTCGGGCTCACCCGAACGCTCGTACGAGCTGATGACCACGCCCGAACTCGTGACGCGCGACTGCGCCAACGCGAAGGCGGTCGGCAGCGCGTCGGTCGGGAACAGCCGCTTTCCGGTGCCGAGCAGGACCGGGAAGGACAGCAGGTGCAGCGTGTCGACCAGACCCTCCCGCAGCAGCCACTGCACGAGTGCCCCGCTGCCGTGGACCTGGAGCTCACGCCCGTTCTGTGCCTTGAGGTCCGCGACTGCCCGGCGCGTGTCACCGCCGATCAGGCGGCTGTTCTGCCAGTCGGCCGCGGCGAGGGTGGTCGTGGCGACGTGCTTCGGCAGCCTGTTGAGCCGGCCGGCGATCGGGTCGGCCGGGTCGTCGTGATTCGGCCAGTACGACGCGAAGATCTCGTACGTCTTCCGGCCGAGCAGAAACGCGTCCGCCTGGTCGAACACCTCGATCATGAACCGCCCGAAGTCCTCGTCACCGTATGGCGCCGACCACCCACCGTGGACGAACCCGTCGCTGGGGTCCTCCTCGGGACCGCCCGGTGCCTGGTAGACGCCGTCGAGGGTGACGAAGGTGGTGACAGTCAGTTTCATCGTCGTGCTCCTGTGTGCTCGGTGTCGCGGGTGTCATGGGTTCTGACTCCCGGACGGACCGAAACTCATCGGCGCTACCGAAACGTCCCGAGCAGCCGGTCGCGCTCCCGCTCGGCGGTGTCCCTGATCTCCTCGACGACAGCCGCCACCTCCCGCCTGCGCAGCGCCTCCGACCGGGCCACCAGCCAATAGGTCAGTTTCGTCGAGACCAACTCCGGCAGCAGCCGCACCAGGTCCGGGTGCCGGTCGGCCATGAAGCAGGGCAGCAGCCCGATCCCCGCCGCGGCCCTGGTGGCCTCCACGTGCACGAAGACGTTCGTGGAGCTCACCGACTCCCGCATCTCGGGAGCGATGCTCCGCGCGACGTCCAGGTCGTCGACCTGCAGCATCGAATCGACGAAGTACACAAGGGGGTGTTCGGCCAGTTCCTCGATCGCGCGCGGGGTGCCGCGCTCGCGCAGATAGTCACGGGAGGCGTACAGCCCCAGCACGTAGTCCGCCAGCGGCAGGGCCTCGGCCCGGTGCACCTGCGGCCGTCCGACCACGATCTCCACGTCCATGCCGGACCGCTGCCTGGACGCCCGGCGGGTGGTCGCCACGATCTCCACCGCGAGGTCCGGGTGACGCCTGCGCACCCGCGCGGCGGCGGGGGCGGCGATGTACGCGCTGAACCCGTCCGTCGCGGACACCCGCACGACGCCTTTGAGCCTGCCCTGCCCGGAGGAATCGGAGGCGAGCGCGTCGACGACCGTCTCGACGCTCTCCGCGGCAGCCAGCGCCTGCCTGCCGAGGTCCGTCAGTTCCCAGCCACCCGCCGCCCGCACCAGCAGCCGTCCACCCAGGCTCTTCTCCAGCGCTGCGATGCGGCGGGAGATGGTCGTGTGGTTGACACCGAGATCCTCTGCGGCCGAGGTGAAGCGCCCGGTCCGGCCGACGGCGAGCAGCACCAGGAGGTCGTCGGCGCTCGGACGACCCAGAGAATGCCGCTCCACGGAATCCACCACATCTGCATTCTTGCAGATCCAGAGTGCGATTTTCCTCATTGTGGGCCGCATCGCGTGCACCAATACTCATCGCAGGACGCCGAATGTGGACTGCATCACAGGGCGAACTCGATTGTCGGGCCGAGCACATGAGGAGTCAGCGATGAGTACCGAACAACTGTCACGGGCGGGCGGGGGCGACCCGGCCCCGGCCCCGGACACCGCGCCGTCCGGGCTGAAAAAGGTCGTCGGTGCGTCGATGGCGGGCACCGTCGTCGAATGGTACGAGTTCTTCCTCTACGGCACCGCCGCCACGCTGGTCTTCTCCAAGGTCTTCTTCCCCGCGGGCGGTAACGAGCTCGATGCGATCATCGCCGCGTTCGTCACCTACGCGGTCGGCTTCGCGGCCCGGCCCATCGGCGGCATCGTCTTCGGACACTTCGGCGACAAGTTCGGACGCAAGAAGCTGCTGCAGTTCAGCCTGCTGCTCGTCGGCGCGGCCACCTTCCTGATGGGCTGCATCCCCACCTTCGGGCAGATCGGCTACTGGGCGCCCGCGATCCTGGTGGCGCTGCGCTTCATTCAGGGCTTCGCCGTCGGCGGCGAATGGGGCGGAGCGGTGCTGCTCGTCGCCGAGCACAGCCCCAACCGCAGTCGCGGGTTCTGGGCCAGTTGGCCGCAGGCGGGCGTCCCCGCAGGCAACCTGCTCGCCACCATCGTGCTCCTGGTCCTGACGAGCACACTCTCCGACGCGGCCTTCCTCAGCTGGGGCTGGCGCGTGGCGTTCTGGCTGTCCGCCCTGATCGTGTTGGTGGGCTATTACATTCGCACCAAGGTCAGCGACGCACCGATCTTCCTCGAGGCACAGAAACTGGTCGAGAAGAACAAGGCCGCCTCGTACGGCGTGTTCGAGGTGCTGCGCCGCTACCCGCGCGGCGTGCTCACCGCGATGGGGCTGCGGTTCGCGGAGAACATCATGTACTACCTGGTGGTGACCTTCTCGATCACCTATCTCAAGGTGGTCGTGCACGCCGACACCAGCAAGATCCTGTGGATGATGCTCATCGCCCACGCCGTGCATTTCGTCGCGGTTCCGCTGTGCGGCCGGCTGTCCGACACCCTCGGCCGCCGCCCCACCTACCTGATCGGCGCCGTCCTGGCGGGCACCTGGGGCTTCTTCGCCTTCCCGATGATGGACAGCGCGCACAACGCGGTCGTCCTGGCGGCCATCGTGATCGGGCTGATCATCCACGCCTTCATGTACGCCGGCCAGCCCGCGATCATGGCGGAGATGTTCCCGACCCGGATGCGCTACTCCGGCGTCTCGCTCGGCTACCAGGTCACCTCCATCGTGGCGGGCTCGCTCGCGCCGATCATCGCGGCCAGCCTGCTCAGCCGTTTCGACTCGTCCGTGCCGATCGCGTTCTACCTGCTCGGCGCTTCGGTCGTGACCATCATCGCGGTCGCCTTCGCCCGTGAGACCAAGGGCATCTCGCTCGAATCCGTCGACGCCGCGGACGCGAGGACCCTCGCCGAGGAGAAGGCGGCGGACGCACCGCTCGTCACCGGCCAGAGCGCGGCGGTGGCCCGATGACCGCGCAGACGCTCGCCGGGCGCTCGGCCCTGATCACCGGCGGCGCGAGCGGGATCGGTGCGGCCACCGCAAGGGCGCTCGCGGCGAGGGGCGCCCGCGTCGTGATCGCCGATGTCGACGACATCGCCGCCAAGTCGCTCGCCGACGAACTCGACGGCCGGGCCTGGGCCGTCGACCTGCTCGACACCGAGGCGCTCGCCGGGCTCACGCTCGAGATGGACATCCTGGTGAACAACGCGGGCGTGCAGAGCATCAGCCCCATCGAGGATTTCCCGCCCGCGGAATTCCGCAGGCTGTTGACGCTGATGGTGGAGGCACCGTTCCTGCTGATCCGGGCGGCCCTTCCGCACATGTACGCCAACGGATTCGGCCGGATCATCAACATCTCCTCGGTGCACGGGCTGCGCGCCTCCGAGTTCAAGTCCGCGTATGTCACCGCGAAACACGGCCTCGAGGGACTGTCCAAGGTGACCGCGCTCGAGGGTGGCCGACATGGGGTGACCAGCAACTGCGTCAACCCGGGGTACGTGCGAACCCCCCTGGTGGAGAAGCAGATCGCCGACCAGGCCGCCGTGCACGGCATCCCGGAGGAGGAAGTGCTCGCACGAGTGATGCTCACCGAGAGCGCGATCAAGAGGCTGGTCGAACCCGCCGAGGTCGCCTCGCTGGTGGCGTGGCTGGCGGGCGACGAGGCCGGCATGGTGACCGGCGCCTCGTACACGATGGACGGCGGGTGGAGCGCGCGATGATGGACAAGACCGTACGCACGGCCGCCGAGGCCGTCGCGGACATCACCGACGGCTCCAGCCTGGCGGTGGGCGGGTTCGGGCTCTGCGGCATCCCCTCGTCGCTCATCCAGGCGGTACTCGACGGCGGCGCCTCGGATCTCGAGGTTGTCAGCAACAATTGCGGCGTCGACGACTGGGGTCTGGGATTGCTCCTCGGCGCGGGCCGGATCCGGAAGATGGTCTCCTCCTATGTCGGGGAGAACAAGGAGTTCGAGCGCCAGTTCCTCTCCGGCGAACTGGAACTGGAGCTGACACCGCAGGGCACGTTGGCGGAGAAGCTCCGGGCCGGCGGCTCGGGCATCGCCGCGTTCTACACCCAGAGCGGGGTCGGCACCCAGGTCGCCGAGGGCGGGCTGCCGCGCCGGTACGACGGCGCGGGCGGTGTCGCGGTGGCCTCGCCCGCCAAGCCGGTGCAGGCCTTCGGCGGCCGCGACTACGTGCTCGAGGAGGCGATCAGCACCGACTTCGCCCTCGTCCACGCCGCACGGGGCGACCGGCACGGCAATCTGGTGTTCGATCTGTCGGCCCGCAACTTCTCGCCGCTGGCGGCCATGGCGGGCCGGATCACCGTCGCCCAGGTCGAGGAACTGGTGGAACCGGGCGAGCTCGATCCCGACGCCGTGCACCTGCCGGGGGTGTACGTGCACCGCGTCCTCGAGGTCGGCCACGGCATCACCAAACGGATCGAGAAGCGCACCGTCAGAACGACTACCGAGAGCGAGCGATGAGCATGGCCGGCGGCAACACCACGGCGGGCGCCCGCACCCGCGAGGAGATGGCGGCGCGCGCCGCGCAGGAACTGCGCGACGGCTGGTACGTGAACCTGGGGATCGGACTTCCCACACTGGTGCCGAACTTCGTGCCCCCGGACTGCTCGGTGGTGCTCCAGTCCGAGAACGGAATCCTCGGCGTCGGCCCGTATCCGACTGAGCCAGAGATGGATCCGGATCTGATCAACGCGGGCAAGGAGACGGTGACGGTACTTCCGGGCGCGTCGTTCTTCGACTCCGCGCTCAGCTTCGGGATGATCCGCGGCGGCAAGATCGACGCGGCGATCCTCGGCGGCATGCAGGTCTCGGCGACCGGCGACCTGGCGAACTGGATGATCCCCGGCAAGATGGTGAAAGGACCGGGCGGGGCGATGGACCTCGTGCACGGCGCCGGACGGGTGATCGTGCTGATGGAGCACTGCGCCAGGGACGGCGCACCGAAGATCGTCCAGCGGTGTTCGCTGCCGCTCACCGGCCGGGCGGTGGTCCACCGCATCATCACCGATCTGGCCGTCATCGACGTCACCGCCGCCGGCCTGGTCCTGCGTGAGGTCGCGCCGGGCATCGAGGTGGCACAGGTGCTGGCGTGCACCGAACCCGAACTGATGGTCGACCTGCCGCTCGTGGCGGCGCAGGCCTGAGCGGCCCGCCGCCGGGTGCCGATGAACGCGTTGCATTTTTGGCGCCGGATCGCAAGTCGAAAACCCGGTCCGAGAGTCCACGGAGACCAGTTCGAGGCAACTTTCCAGGCATTATGCGCAAATTCTGGCACGACTTGTTACCCGACCGTAACTTGTGTCGCGTGTAGTCAAAACTGCAACAAGTTCCCGATTGCGGTGGCACAGTGTGGAAACTTCATCCCACCGATGCTCGATTTCCCTCCCGTGAGTCGGGCGCAAGGAGTTTCCATGTCGAGATCCCAAGTGCGGCGTGTTGCCGTACCGGTCACCAGCGCGGCGGTCGTCGCCGGACTGATGCTGATTGGAACCCCGGCGAACGCCGGGACGACCACCTTCAACAGCGCCTGCGTTGCGGGCAGCATCATCGGTGACGTCCAGAAGAACGTCGGCGCATCGATGACGGTTGACGCACCGGCGACGGTGGCACCGGGCGAGGTGTTCACCTACCGCATCAAGCCGAACGCCTCCTCCTACCCCGACAAGGACTCGGGCGCGACGACGACGAATCTCTCTCGGATCAAGTACGACTACGAACTCCCAGCCAACACCGAGTGGGTCAGCGGCGCGGTGGTACCCGGTACCGCAATCGGCCTCGACAACGTTGCACCGAACGTCCTGCTGGTCAACGACTCAGGCAATGCGGACGCGAGCGGGCGTGTCATCCGACTCTCCGGAAACAACCAGGTCATCGGTAACGGACCCTCCACCTCCACCAACTCCGAGGGTGGTATCCGGGTTCCCAAGACAAAGAAGAACCTGGACGGCTCGGCCAGTAGCGGAGACACCTGGTATCAACTCCCCGCGGTCGACGTGACCGTCAAGGCCATCGCGCCCGGCGTGATCACGCCGCGGGTCCGGATCACGGGCAACGCCGCGAACCACGGCGCCATGGAGTCCTTCAGCACCTCTCTGGCCAAGGCCAGCTTCCTGGGCACCCAGTGGGCACCCACCCGGTGCACCCCGCGCGATTCGCAGAGCGCGCCCCTCAATGCCGGCGCCGGTCCGCTGGCCACCATCAACGTGGGCGCCGCCGCCGCGGACACCACCACCACCCTGAACGTCCCCGGCACCGCCAAGACCGGCACCGCCGTCGACCTCACCGCCACCGTCGCCCCCGCGGGCGCCACCGGCACCGTCCAGTTCAAGGACGGCGCCGACAACATCGGCAGCGCCGTCCCGGTCAACAACGGCACCGCCACCCTGAACCACACCTTCACCGCGGACGGCGCGCACGCCATCACCGCCGTGTACAGCGGTGATGCCGCCAACAAGCCGTCCACCTCGGCGGCGGCGACCGTGACCGTCAGCACCGACCCGGTCATCGTCGACACCACCACCACTCTCAACGTCCCGGCCACCGCCAAGACCGGCACCGCCGTCGACCTCACCGCCACCGTCGCCCCCGCGGGCGCCACCGGCACCGTCCAGTTCAAGGACGGCGCCGACAACATCGGCAACGCCGTCCCCGTGAACAACGGCACCGCCACCCTCAGCCACACCTTCACCACCAATGGAGCCCATTCGGTCACCGCGGTCTACAGCGGAGATGCCGGCAACAAGCCGTCCACCTCTGCGGCGGCCAATGTCGATGTCACCACCGACCCGGTCATCGTCGACACCACCACCACACTGAACGTCCCGGCCACCGCCAAGACCGGCACCGCCGTCGACCTCACCGCCACCGTCGCCCCCGCGGGCGCCACCGGCACCGTCCAGTTCAAGGACGGCGCCGACAACATCGGCAACGCCGTCCCGGTCAACAACGGCACCGCCACCCTCAACCACACGTTCACCACCACCGGAAACCATTCCATCACCGCCGTTTACAGCGGTGATGCCGGTAACAAGCCGTCCACCTCGGCGGCATCGAACGTCGACGTCTCCGTCAACGCCGTCGACACCACCACCACGCTGAACGTCCCGGCCACCGCCAAGACCGGCACCGCCGTCGACCTCACCGCCACCATCGCCCCCGCACCCAGCGGCGGCTCGGTCCAGTTCAAGGACGGCGCCACCAACATCGGTGGACCGGTCACCCTCAACGGTGCCACCGCCACCCTGAACCACACCTTCACCACCGACGGAGCGCACCCGGTGACCGCCGTCTACAGCGGCGCCGACGGCTTCAACACCAGCACCAGCACCGCCTCGACCGTCGACGTCTCCACCGACCCCGTCATCGTCGACACCGTGACCACGCTCAACGTCCCGGGCGAGGCGAAAACCGGTGACTCGGTGGACCTCTGGGCCCTGGTGAAGGACAACGAGGGCAACAACGCCGCCGGTGGCACCGTGCAGTTCAAGGACGGTGGCACCAACATCGGCGGCCCGATCGGGCTGGTCGACGGCGGCGCGAAGCTGAGCCACACGTTCACCACCACCGGAGCGCATTCGATCTCCGCGGTCTACAGCGGCGCCGAGAACTTCAACGGCTCCACCGGACAGGCACAGACCGTCACGGTCACCGACCCGGCGCCCGTCGAGGTCGCGACGGTGACGACGCTGACCGTTCCCGGCACCGCAACCAAGGGCACGCCGGTGGACCTGTCGGCAGCTGTGAAGACCGAGTCCGGCGACGCGGTGACCTCGGGCACCGTGACCTTCATGGACGGCGACACCGCGATCGGTGAGGCCGTCGACGTGGTCAACGGACAGGCCACGCTGTCCTACAAGTTCACCCAGACCGGTGACCGTCAGATCAAGGCCGTCTACAGCGGCGCAACCGGATTCAAGGAGTCGACGTCGAGCGCGTCGACCGTGAAGGTCTCCGGCGGCGGTAACCCGGGCGGCACCGGATCGCTCGGCTCGCTCGGCAGCATCTTCGGTTCCTAACACCATCGACGACGAACGCCCCCACCGGCCAGGTGGGGGCGTTCGTCGTCCGGTCGAGGTTTCACGTGAATCACCGTGTCCCGCCGGGCGGCCACCGGGGCCGGCGAATTCTCCCTGAGCGCAACCCTCTCGCGGGCCCGCGCAATGACCTATGTTGGCCGGATGACCATGGCTCCCCCACGGCTGAGCAGATCGACCGTCACCGGCTACTCGCTCGGCTCGGTCGGCACCGGAGGCTTCGCCACACTGCCCGGGCTGGTACTCGCCTACTACCTCACCGACACGCTCGGGGTCGCCGCCGCGGCGGCCTCGATGGTGGTGTTCGTACCCAAGGCACTCGACGTGCTGATCAACCCGTACATCGGGTCTCGCAGCGATGCCGACGCGGCCCGCACCGGGACCCGCCGCCGCTTCCTGCTCCTCGGCGCACTGACCCTGCCGGTGTTCTTCGCGCTCACCTTCGCGGTGCCCGCCGGCACCTCCACTCTCGTCGGCTGCCTCTGGGTGACCACGGCCTTCATCCTCGCCGCGATCGCCTTCGGACTGTTCCAGGTTCCGTACATCGCGCTCCCCGCCGAGCTGACCGAGGACTATCACGAGCGGTCCCGGTTGATGTCCTGGCGCGTCGCGGTGCTCGCCGTCGCGATCCTGCTGTTCGGCGCGGGCGGCCCGGAACTGCGCGAACTCGGCGGCGGGGGCAGGACGGGATACCTGCTGATGGCCGTGATCGCCGGGGTGACCCTCGGGCTCGGCATGCTCGCCGCCTGGCGGATCGCGCCGCGCAGCGCGGGCGTCGGTCACGCACCCGTCGAGGCGTCGTCGGGCCACGGGCTCGCCGACAGCCTCGCCGCGGTGCGCTCGAGCGGCCCGTTCCGATTCCTGCTCGGCACGTTCGCGCTCCAGGCCCTTGCCATCGGCAGCATGCTCGGCGCCGCCCAGTACGCGGCCACCTACGTGCTCGACTCCGAGCGCGCGGTGTCGATCCTGTTCGCCGCCCTGGTCGCACCGGCACTGGCGGTGATGCCGATGTGGATCCGGCTGGTGCGGGCGTGGGGCAAGCAACGCGCGTACTTCCTGGCATCGGGCCTGTTCCTGGCGGCCTCCGTCGCGATGCTCGGTCTGATCGCCGCCCCCGGGCCGTGGGTGTACGCGGTGGTGGCGGTGGCGGGGATCGGTTACGCCGGCATGCAGATGCTGCCGATGTCGATGCTGCCGGACGTGATCAGCGACCACCAGAACACCGCCGCCGGATCCGTGCGGGCCGGCGCCTTCAGCGGGGTGTGGACCGCCGCGGAGACCCTGGGCCTGGCGCTCGGCCCCGCCGTGGTGCTGGCCATCCTCGCCGTGACGGGGTTCGTCTCCTCCACCTCCGACCACCCCGTCGCGCAGTCCGACGGCGCGATCACCGGCATCGTGATCGCCCTCGCCGCCGTACCCGCGGTGCTCGTGGCCGCGAGCATGGTGGCACTGCGCGGATACCGACTGGCAGCCGAAGAACTGAACAGGAGCAGCAAGTGATCTTCGAACGCAGCACCGCCGAGGTGCTCGCCCAGCTCGACGAGCTGAGGAAGGCGGACGCTCCGACCGAGGGCGGGCACCTGCTGTCCTACGTGTACGACCCCGGGGTCGCGGAACTGCACGAGGTGGCGGCAGAGGCGGCCCGAAAGGCCCAGCCGCTCAACGGACTCGACCCCACCACGTTCCCGTCCGTCGCGGCGCTCGAGCGCGACCTCATCGCGACGGCCCGCGACGTGCTGGCCGCGGGCGTACCCGACGTCGTCGGCAGCGTCACCAGCGGCGGTACCGAGAGCTGCATCCTCGCGGTCAAGTCCGCCCGCGACACCTGGCGCGCGAGCACAGGCAGCGAGGCGCGGCCGACCCTGGTGATCGGATCCACCGCGCACGCCGCATTCATCAAGGCGGCGCATTACCTGGACCTGCGGTTGCGTGTGTTGCCGGTGGACCCCGACACCTGCAGGCTGCGCGCCGAGGACGTGGCGGCCGCGCTGGACGAGACCGTCGCGCTGGTGGTCGCGTCGACACCGTCCTATCCGCACGGTGCCATGGACCCCGTCGCTGAGATCGCGGAAGTCTGTGCGGCCCAAGGTGTCGCCGTGCACGTCGACGGCTGCATCGGGGCCTGGGTGCTGCCGTGGTGGCCGGGCGCCGAGGACCGCCCCGCCTGGGACCTGCGGGTGCCGGGCGTCGCGAGCATCTCGGTGGACCTGCACAAGTACGGCTACGCCCCGAAGGGCGTGTCGGTTCTGCTCTACCGAGACCGCGACCGGCACCGGCGCCAGTGGTTCGCGACCAGCGCCTGGCCCGGCTACGCCGTCGTCAATCCCACCATCCTCGGCTCCCGAACGGTGATGCCGATCGCCGCGGGCTGGGCGGTGTCGCAGACGCTCGGGCGCAGCGGGTTCGCCGAGCTGACCGGGCAGATCGCGCGGGCGGCCGAACAGGTGCACAAGGCGATCGACGGCATCGAGGGGCTCCGGGTCGTCGGCGACCCGATCGGCCCGCTGCTCGCCGTGGCCGCAGACCCCGACGTCCCCGCCGACCGCAGCGTGGATCCGCACCGGTGGGCCGACGCCGCGAAGGACCTGGGCTGGACGTTGCAGCCGCAGCCGGGGCGGACCCAGTCGGACGGCACCACGCTGCCGCGCACCACCCACCTGACCCTCACGCCGGTCACCGAGCGGGTCAGCGTCGAGCTGTGCGACGCGCTGGCCGAGGCGGCAGATGCGGTGCGCGGCGTGCCGGGCGCACAGGCGCCCGCCGACGTGGTCGCGGCCGCCGGCCAGATCCGACCCGAGGACCTCACCAGTGACAATTGCGCCGCCGTCCTCGCCCTCGTGGGGCTGGAGCCCGGCGGCGGGCTGGACGGCCCGCTGGCCGAGGTGCTGGCGCTGATCGAGGCACTGCCCGAACCGGTGGCGGAGCGACTGCTGATCGAGTTCCTCGCGCGGTTCATGGAGTAGGCGCCTGCGGCGCCTGTGCGCGCTTGACGAGGGTCAGGACTCGTCAAGCGCGCACGGGGCTCACGCTCCCTGCGCCTGCCACATCCAGTGCAGCTGCTCGAGCCGCGCGGTGATGGCGATGAGCAGGTCCTGGGTGACCGGGTCGGCCTTCTCGGTGAGCTCGATGCGGGCGCGGAGGCGTTCGATGACCGCGGTCAGGTTCGCCACGATCGCCTCGACCACGTCGGTGTCCTTCGTCCAGCCCGCGTCGAAGCCCTTCGTCCCCGCGTCCGCGGCGACCGTGGCGGAGCGGCCGTCGGGGCTGACCCCGACCGCGGTCGCACGCTCGGCCGCCTGATCGGTGAAATCACGTGCGGCGGCAACCAATTCGTCCAGCGAGGGGTGTACCGACAGGAAGCTCCGACCGATGACGTTCCAGTGCGCCTGCTTGGCGATGAGACCGAGGTCGATCAGGTCCACGACGGTGCCCTGCAGGGCCTCCCCCGCGATCTGCTGCTGTCCGGCGTCGAGGGTGCTGACGATGGGGCTGGTGGTCATGATTCGCTCCTGCGGTTTCGTATGCGGTCGGTTTCGTAGGGAGGGTGGATGTCGCCATCCGCCCTCACCCAGTTCAACGACGCTTGACCACAATGGTTCCCGAATGTGGCGAAGGGCACTCCCACACGCTAATCGGCCTGGGCCGTACCCCCACCCGCGGCGGCCTGACACCGCGGGCAGCTCCCCCAGAAGACGACCTCGGCCTCGTCGATCACGAATCCGTGGGTGTCCGAGGGCTGCAGGCAGGGGGCGCGGCCGACGACGCAGTCGGAGTCGAACACCGCGCCGCAGCCGCGGCAGACCAGGTGGTGGTGATTGTCCCCGGTTCGGACCTCGAACCGGGCGGGCGAACCGGCCGGTTCGAATCGGCGGAGTATCCCGGCGGCCACGCAGGCCTTCAGCACGTCGTACACCGCCTGGGTGGACACCGAGCCGAGTTCCCGGCGCGCCTCGGTGGCGAGCCGATCGACATCCGAATGCGGCTGCGCAGCAACAGCATTCAACACAGCGACTCGTGGAGCGGTCACCCGGAGCCCCGCCGCGCGCAATTGCGCCCGGGGGTCGAGGTAACCGCCTCCGTGCCCCATGACCCCAGTATGCGCCGGTCCAGGACCACATCAAAGGAGCGATGATCGGCCTCGGACTGACGGCACCGCGGGCACGATGAAGGGCCGCCCGAGAAGATCGGGCGGCCCTTCGGGTCGACGTCCCACAGGCGCCTCTCGGCGAGTGGTCGCTCGAAGCGACTAAAGGGGTGAGGCCCGGGGCATGTCCGGACGTCGACGAGGGGTTCAACGGGCACCGGCCCGAGTTTGTTCCCGGGCGACGGCGCCTGCCGTCGCCAAGCCCGCGACCTCGACGTATGCCCCTGATACACGTCCGCCCGGACCGGGAGCCCCCGGTCCGGGCGGATGGTCGCGCTCGGTGTCAGCTCAGCGCTTTGATCGCCTTCGCGACGCCCTCGCCGTAGGCCGGGTCACAGGCGGTGCAGTTGTCGATGTGCCGCTGCACGACCTGGTCCGAGGCGCCGTTGATGGCGCGCGCGGTGTTGTCGAACAGCACCTGCTTCTGCTCGTCGCTCATGTTGTTGAACAACACGCGCGGCTGCGAGAAGTAGTTGTCGTCGTCCTCGCGGTAGTCGAAGTGATCCGCGACCGCCCCGATCGCCTGCGCCGGGTTCCGGTACTGCGGCTGCTCCTGCCACTTGCCGTAGCTGTTGGGCTCGTAGTGCAGCGAGCCGCCCTGGTTGCCGTCGACCCGCATGGCGCCGTCCCGGTGGAAATTGTGCACCGGGCTCCTGGGTGCGTTGACCGGGATCTGGAAGTTGTTCACACCCAGCCGGTAACGCTGCGCGTCACCGTAGGAGAACAGCCGGCCCTGCAGCATCCGGTCCGGGGAGAAGCTGATCCCGGGCACCACGTGCGCGGGGTTGAACGCGGCCTGCTCGACCTCGGCGAAGTAGTTGTCGGGGTTCCGGTTGAGCTCCCACTCACCGACCTCGATCAGCGGGTAGTCGCCCTTCGGCCAGACCTTGGTGAGGTCGAAGGGGTGGTACGGCACCTTCGCCGCGTCGGCCTCCGGCATGATCTGCACGCACAGCTTCCACTTCGGGAAGTCGCCCTCCTCGATCGCGTCGAAGAGATCGCGCTGGTGGCTCTCGCGGTCGTTGCCGACGAGCTCGGCGGCCTCCGCGTCGGTGAGGTTCTCGATGCCCTGCTGGACGACGTGGTGGAACTTCACCCAGAAGCGCTCACCCTCGGCATTGATGAAACTGAACGTGTGCGAGCCGAAGCCGTGCATGTGCCGGTACGAGGCCGGGATGCCGCGGTCGCTCATCACGATCGTCACCTGGTGCAGCGACTCCGGCAGGTTCGTCCAGAAATCCCAGTTGTTGTTGGCGCTGCGCAGGTTCGTGCGGGGATCACGCTTGACCGCGTGGTTGAGGTCCGGGAACTTCAGCGGATCGCGGAAGAAGAAGACCGGGGTGTTGTTGCCGACGAGATCCCAGTTCCCCTCCTCGGTGTAGAACTTCACGGCGAAGCCGCGGATGTCGCGCTCGGCATCGGCCGCGCCGCGCTCGCCCGCCACCGTGGAGAACCGTGCGAACAGCTCCGTCTTCTTGCCGACCTCGGAGAAGATCTTCGCGCTCGTGTACTGGGTGATGTCGTTGGTCACGGTGAACGTGCCGTAGGCGCCGGAGCCCTTGGCGTGCATGCGCCGCTCCGGGATGACCTCGCGGTCGAAATGGGCGAGCTTCTCGAGGAACCAGACGTCCTGCAACAGCTGCGGCCCGCGCGGGCCCGCAGTGGCGACATTCTGGTTGTCGGGTACCGGTGCGCCGAACGCGGTGGTCAGCTTCTCGTCGGCACCCGTGGTGTGTCGAGGGTCATTGCCATTGCTCATTTAGTGGATCCCTTCCTTACTCTCCGCGCCTCGCGGTATCAGCACGCACTCGGCTGTGGACCTCGGTCAGAATTTCCAATCCGGGCAGGGGCGACCCACCGCGACGTGGGCTGCGCGGCGTTGGGGCTGTGACTCGGTCACCCCTTCCCACTGGAGCATCTTTCCCCGAACAAGGCAAGAAAGGGCGAAAGGGGCGAATTCCGTTCACACCTTTCGCGAGAGTCCGGGTACGGCGGCGCTGCGGCCTCGGTGGCCGTGCGCTGATCCGATCACGATCCGTGCTGCTCGCTCATCCCGCACTCGCCCGCACCGTGCGCCGGGTCAGATAGTTCTCGGCGTCGAATCTCTTTGTCCGGGACCGATATCGGAAAGTGAAGGTGGGCCACATCACCGAGTTGCGCCCCTCCTTGTCGAGGTACCAGCTCGAGCATCCGCCGGTGTTCCAGACCGTGTTCCGGAGCTGGCAGGCGATCTCCTCGTTGTAGCGCGCCTCCGCGCCGGGGAGGACCTCGACAGAGCCGCCGTCGAGGTGAGCAAGCGCACCGTTGATGTACGCGGCCTGCGACTCCAGCATATACACGATCGAGCTGTGCCCCAGGTTCGTGTTCGGCCCGTACATGAGGAACAGGTTGGGGAACCCGACGACGGTGGTACCCAGGTACGCCCGGGGGCTGCCCGCCCAGTGCTGCGCCAGCGTCCGTCCGTCGCGACCCCGGAGGTGCCGGGCCACGGGCGGCTCGGTTGGCGAGAAACCGGTGGCGAAGATGATCGCGTCGACCGGCGTCTCCGTGCCCGCGCCGTCGACGACGCCCCCCTCGGTGACCCCGGCGAGCCCCGAATCGACCAGATCGACATCGGCTCGGGCCAGGGTCCGCAACCAGTCGTTGGACAGCAGGATCCGCTTGCAGGCGATCGTGAACTCCGGCGTCAGCTTTCGTCGCAGCGCCCGGTCGGGCACCTGCCGCCGCAGGTGCGCCGCGGCGAAGAGCTGGAAGGCCGGCAACAGCCGCGGCACCTTCGCCATCGCGAGCACGTACCCCTCGCTAGCGGTGTAGATGGACCCCCGAATGATCTTCTGCGTGAGCGGAATACGACGATAGAGCCGCTTCTCCAGTCGGGTGAGCGTGCGGTCGCCGCGCGGCAGCACCCAGGCGGGCGTGCGCTGGAACACGGTCAACCGGTCGACCCGGTCGACGATCTCCGGCACGAACTGCACGGCGGAGGCGCCCGTCCCGATCACTGCGACCCGCTTCCCGGTCAGGTCGTAGTCGTGATCCCAGGCGGCCGAGTGGAACAGCCGTCCCCGGAACGTCTCGATGCCCGGCACGTCCGGCAGCCTGGGCGTCGACAGCGCACCTGTCGCGGCGACGAGGGTCTGCGCGGTCAGCTCGCCCAGCGAGGTGCGCACCCTCCAGGTGCCAGCGGCGTCATCCCACGACGCCTCGAGCAGCTCGCATCCGGTCAGGATCCTGTCGCGGATCCCGTTGTCGGCGACCATCTTCCGCAGGTATGCCTGGATCTCCGGCTGCCGGGCGAAGGTGTGACTCCAGTCCGGGCTCGGCGCGAACGAGAACGAGTACAGGGCAGTGGGGACGTCGCACGCGCACCCGGGGTAGGTGTTGTCGCGCCAGGTTCCGCCGATGTCGGCGCCCCGCTCGATGACGAGGATGTCGGCCGCCGGATCATCGCGCAGCACCCGCTCGGTGACCGCGAGGCCCGCGAACCCGGCGCCCACCACCAGCACGCCGACGTGGTCCGGCAACGCGAGCGGTTTCGGTGTGGCGGTCACTTCATCACCAGGCCCTTCCAGACCGGGAGCAGCCGCTCCCGGAGTTCGCTGTCGGATTCGGGGGTGCGGAACAACGCCGAGACGGCGAGGCCGCGGGCCAGCTCGATGCTCAGGTCGATCGCGTCCACGCCCATCCGCTCGCCCATGACCTCGGCGCTGCCGAGCCGCAGGGCGTCGCCGACCTTGCGTTCGAGCGGGATCGTCGCCTCGTGCAGGGCCGGATCGGTGCGGGCGGCCACCCACAGCTCGAGGGCGGCGTAGAACAGCGGGCCGGTGAACGCGTCGACGAGGGTTTCGATCCCCTGGTCGGGATCGGGCCGGGCGTCGAGGATCTCGGCCAGGCGCTTCTCGACCAGGTGCTCGACGGCGGCGACCACCAGCGATTCCTTGGTCGGGAAGTGATGCAGCTGGGCCCCTCGGGAGACCCCCGCCCTGCGCGCGATCTCCTGGGTGCTGGTCCGGGCGTAGCCGACCTCGACCAGCAGCGCGATCGCCGCGTCGAGCAGCTTCGTCCGGGTCGCGGCCGTTCGCTGCGCTTGCGTGCGCGGGGCCTGCTCGGTGTCCTGGGTCACACCGACCACGGTAGCGAGGAAACTAAAAACAGTCCAGACTGTCGCTAAGTCTGACTATCAGCCTCGGCAGGTGGCTGCTCGACCCCGGGTGACGGCGCCTCGGTCCCGGCCGCCGCCGCTGCAACTCCCGGCCTGGCGAGCACCTCGACGGCGATCAGCGCGAGCAGGGCCAGCAACGCGATCGTGAACACCACGACCCCGGACGGGTAGGTCCAGAAGACCAGCACCGCGACGGCGATCGCGACGATCGCCACCCGCAGCGGGACCCTCAGTCGCGCGGTCCACACCTCGAACTGGGTCGGCGCCCTGCCCTCCCCCGTCTTCCGGATCTTGTCGACGCCCCTGGTGAACCCGCGCCGCACCGCGAGCGCGGAATGCGAACCACCGGTCAGGTAGCCGATCAGCGCGACCACGATCCCGGTCAGGAACCAGGCCCGCAGCATCGTCTTGAGCGGAGCGGCGATCGCGTCCACCACCGCCGAGGCCGCCGCCGGGGACAGCACGTCCGACGGGATCTCGTCGATGTACACCGCGCGGGCGATGTGGAGCGACACGCTCAGCAGCGCCATGGCGATCGCGACCCCCAGCCCGACCAGCGACAGGGCCCGCAACCGCCTGCCGTGCGGCGCCGCGAACACCGCCCCGATCGCCGCGAGCACCCCCAGCCACGGCAACCAGGTGGCCGCCTTGTCCAGAGCATTGACCGCCTTCTGTGCCTTCACGAGGTCGGCGGACTGGAAGATCACGAAGCTGGCGTCGGTCTCGGGGATCTTGTCGGCGAAGGCGAACCCGCGTTCGGTCAGGTTCTCCTTGACGGTTCCGAGAATCGCATTGAGCGGCACGCTCACCGTGCCCTTCTCGTCGATCTCGACCACGCCGGTCTCGCCGGTCGCGACCGCGACGAGGCTCTGGTGGGCGATCCGGTTCGCGTCGATCCACGCGCTCTCGAACTTGTCGCTGGTCACCAGCGAGTGCACTGTGTCCCGGATGAATCCCTCGGCCTGGCCGGCGATCACCGGGGCGAGGCCGACCACCTGCGGCGGCACCCGCGGCGCGTTCTCGGTCAGGGCCGTCAGCGCCTCCTGCGTGATCTTCTCGACGTCGAGCCGGGTGAAGATCTGACGCGTCACCTGGTCGGTGATCTCGTCCTGGATTGCCGGGTCGGAGCCGAGCGGCGCCACGGTCGCCACGTACCGGTCGGTGTCGAGGATCTCGCTCCGCGTGAAGCGGGCCAGCAGCGAAGTCAGCAGCAGCACCGCGACCAGGACGATCAGGAGTCCGGACGCGGTCCAGCGCAGCGCGCCGACGACGCCGCGCCGCTCGGCCACCTCGGTCGCGGCCACCTGGGCGCGCTCGGTCGCGGCGACCTGGGCGCGCAGGCGGATCAGCTCCGCCCGCTCGTCGGCATCGAGCGGCTTCGCATCGTCGGTCGGCGTCATAGAAAAAGCATGCGGCCTCGGGCGGCGATTCGACAGCGCCGATCATCAATCTCACCCGCACCGGATGAGGAGAAAAAAATGGCGGCGTCTCCGACCCTCGAGGACCGGAGACGCCGCGTGGCGAAAGACGGACGGCTAGGACTCGACCCGGGTCGAGTTGGCGTCCGCATTGGCGTCGGCGAGCAGGTTCCGGATCTCGGTCAGGAGCTCGATATCCGTCGCCTCCTTCTCCTCCTCGGTCATGAAGCGCTCCTTGACCGAGTTGAACGGGACGATGAGAACGAAGTACACGACCGCCGCGATGAGGACGAAATTGATCACGGCGCTCAGGACGGCGCCGACGTTCACGAACGTCTCGGGGCTGTCGGTGATCTGGAAACCGAATCCCATATCGTTCGACCCGCCCAACGACGCGACGAGCGGGTTCACGATGTTCTCGGTGAACGCGGTCACGATCGCGGTGAAGGCGGCGCCGACGACGACGGCAACGGCGAGGTCCAGCACGTTGCCCCGCAGGAGAAATTCCTTGAATCCCTTGAGCACTTTGTTGGTCCTTTCGTTGTGAATATTCAACCAATTATCACGGAATGATATAGGTCGGCGCAGCACCGTACATGATTCCGCGGCCCATCTCACCCAGAGAGGATGACGCGATCGGCCGATCCCGCGCCCTAACGTTTGCGTCATGTCCTATGACCACAACCGACAAGCGACGGCCGTCAAGACGATCGCGATCGTCTCGCTCGTCGCGATCGTCCTGACCGCCGCACCGATCCTCGTCGCGCTCATCTTCTGATCCGCCACCCGACCGACACCTCACCGAAGGAACCCATGGACGACAAGAGCCCCGGAGGCTGGGGCGTTTTCGCCGGCCTCATGCTGATCATGACCGGCACCTTCAATGCGGTCGAGGGCATCGCCTCCCTCACCGCGCCCACCCGGCTGTTCGTCGGGGAAGAGAAGATGCTGATCCTCGACTACGACCGGTGGGGGTGGGTGCTCATCGCGTGGGGCGTCCTCCTCGTCGTCGGCGGCGGCGCGCTGCTGGCCGGGGCCACCTGGGCCCGGGTCTTCGGTGTCACCCTCGCGCTGCTGAACGCGGTCGGGCACCTGACGCTGATCGGCACCCAGCCCTGGCTGTCGATCCTGGTGATCGCCATCAACATCGGTGTCATCTGGGGCCTCACCGCCGGCTGGCCCGCGAACCGCGCGCCCGCGCAGAGCGCCCCCGCCTGACGCACTCCCACCTGTGCCCGCCGCCCATCCCACAACGGGACGGGCGGCGGGCACACGTTTTTCACCTACCCCGGATGAGGAGTCCCTTCCGGCGGTCGCGTTGACTTGACCACCGTGAAGTCCTCGAAACTCTCGGTGAGCCTCGCCAGGGAAGCACTGGAAGTCCGGAAGCAGACCGCCAGGGGCTGGCTGAAGCGGACCTCGGCCGGTCGGACGGTGGCACGGATCATCAAGGGAATCGTCGACATCGAGCTCGCCGACCGCGCGATGACCCTGGCCGCGCAGGAGTTCACCTCGGTGCTGCCGGTCATCATCGCGGTCGGCACCATCGGGAACCTGGAGGGCGTTGGCACCACCATCTCGGATCAGCTCGGCTTCGATCCGTCCGGACTGGACCTGTACGCCCTCGCGCCCGGCGCCCTCGAGGCGAGCACGCCGACGTTCGCCACCTTCGGCGTCATCGGCATGTTGATGATCATCCTGAGCGGGACGTCCTTCGCCCGAGCCATGGGCCGGCTCTACGGGAAGATCTGGAACATCCCGACCCTGTCCATCCGCGGCAGTTGGCGGTGGGTGGCGGTGCTGTTCGCGGTCGCCTCGTCGGTGGCCCTGCTCAGCGTGGCCCGGAACCTGTCCGGGTTGGACTGGGTCGGACCGCCGCTGGCGTTCGGCACCGAGCTGGCCATCTGGTTCGCGTTGTGGGCCGTGGTGCCGTACCTGCTCACCGAGGGCAGGCTGGCGGGCCGGGTGCTGTGGGCCACCGCCGCGCTGACCGCGCTCGGGCTGGCCGTGCTCCGCATCGGGGGCCGGATCTACCTGCCGATGGCGGGCGCATCCGCGCAGGAGAAGTTCGGCTCGCTCGGGCTGGTGTTCACCACCATCACCTGGATGTTCGTCCTGTCGGGCGTCGTCGTCGCCGCGGCGACGATCGTCAAGGCCCTTGCCCTGGACGAGGGCTGGATCGGGCGGCTGCTCCGCGGCCCCGCCCCGGTGCTCGAACCGGCGAACGGCACCAGCATCGCCGAGGCGGTCTGACCGTCACCGGCGCGGCCACCCGCGAGTGTGCACCTCCCGACGCCCGCACTCGGGCGATGCGACGGTAGGTGCACACTCGGCGGAAGGTCAGCCGACGAGCAGCTCCGCGATCTGAATGGTGTTGAGCGCGGCACCCTTGCGCAGGTTGTCGCCGGAGACGAACAGCGCGAGGCCACGGCCGCCCGGCACGCCCGGATCCTGACGGATGCGGCCGACCAGCGACGGATCGCCGCCCGCCGCCTGCAGCGGGGTGGGCACGTCGACCAGCTGCACACCGGGCGCGGTCGCCAGCAGCTCCTTGGCGCGCTCGACGGACAGCGGGTTGCCGAACTCGGCGTTGATCGAGAGCGAGTGGCCGGTGAACACGGGCACCCGGACGCAGGTGCCGCTGACCAACAGGTCGGGCAGGCCGAGGATCTTGCGGCTCTCGTTGCGCAGCTTCTGGTCCTCGTCGGTCTCGCCGCTGCCGTCCTCGACCAGCGAGCCGGCCAGGGGGATGACATCGAACGCGATCGGGGCGACGTACTTGTTCGGCGCCGGGAACGTCACGGCGCTGCCGTCGTGCACCAGCTTCTCGACGTCATCGATCACCGCGCGGGCCTGGGTCGCCAGCTCCTCGACGCCGGCCAGGCCGCTGCCGGACACGGCCTGGTAGCTGCTGATGATCAGCCGCTGCAGTCCGGCTTCGTCGTGCAGCACCTTCAGCACCGGCATCGCGGCCATCGTGGTGCAGTTCGGGTTGGCGATGATGCCCTTCGGCGGGTTCTTCGCCTCCTCCGGGTTGACCTCGCTGACCACCAGCGGGACCTCGGGGTCCTTGCGCCAGGCGGAGGAGTTGTCGATCACGGTCGCGCCCGCCGCGGCGAACCGCGGGGCCTGGACGCGGGAGAGGGTCGCACCCGCCGAGAACAGCGCGATGTCGATGCCCTTGAGGTCCTCGTCCGAGGTCGCGGCGGTGTCCTCGACCACGATCTCTTCGCCGCGGAACGGCAGCTTCGTGCCAGCCGAGCGGGCCGACGCGAAGAACCGAACCTTGTCCGCGGGGAAGTTGCGTTCCGCGAGGAGCGCGCGCATGACCGCGCCGACCTGTCCGGTCGCGCCGACTACAGCAACAGTTGTCATCTCTAGCGTCCCGTTCCCGCGTGGACGACGGCCTCTTCGTCGCCGCCCAGATCGAATGCCTTGTGGATCGCGCGCACCGCGTCGTCCAGATCGTCGTCGGCGACCAGCACCGAGATGCGGATCTCCGAGGTCGAGATCAGGTCGATGTTGATGCCGGCCTCGGCGAGCGCCTCGCAGAAGGTGGCCGTGACGCCCGGGTGGCTCTTCATGCCGGCGCCGACCAGCGACACCTTGCCGATGCGCTCGTCGGAGAGGACCTGGGTGAACCCGATCTCGCCCTGCAGCTCCGTCAGCTTCTCCACCGCGGCGGGGACATCCGTCTTCGGCAGCGTGAAGGTGATATCGGTCTTGCCGGTCTCCACCTTCGAGATGTTCTGCAGCACCATGTCGATGTTGATCTCGGTCTCGGCGACGGCACGGAAGACCTTGGCCGCGTAGCCCGGTACGTCGGGCAGCCCGACGACGGTGACCTTGGCCTCGCTGCGGTCGTGCGCGACGCCGGTGAGGATGGCTTCTTCCACGGGAATGTCCTCCATCGATCCGGACACCATGGTGCCGGGCTTTGTGGTGTACGAGGAACGAACGTGCACGGGCACGTTGTAGCGACGCGCGTACTCGACGCAACGCAACATGAGCACCTTCGCGCCGCACGCGGCCATCTCCAGCATCTCCTCGAAGGAGACGGTGTCGAGCCGCTGCGCGTCGGGGACGATTCGCGGGTCCGCGGTGAAGATGCCGTCGACGTCGGTGTAGATCTCGCAGACGTCGGCCTTCAGCGCGGCGGCGAGGGCGACGGCGGTGGTGTCGGAACCGCCGCGACCGAGGGTCGTGACGTCCTTGCTGTCCTGGCTGACGCCCTGGAACCCGGCGACCAGGACGATCGAACCGCGGTCGAGCGCGTCGCGGACGCGACCAGGGGTGACGTCGATGATCTTCGCGTTGCCGTGCGCGCCGGTGGTGATGACCCCGGCCTGCGACCCGGTGAAGGAGCGGGCCTCTTCGCCGAGGGAGTGGATCGCCATGGCCACCAGCGAGTTGGAGATGCGCTCGCCCGAGGTCAGCAGCATGTCCATCTCGCGCGCGGGCGGGCCGCCGGGGCACACCTGCTGAGCCAGGTCGAGCAGCTCGTCGGTGGTGTCGCCCATCGCCGAGACCACGACAACCACGTCGTTGCCCGCGCGCTTGGTCTCCACGATCCGTTCGGCGACGCGTCGGATGCGCTCGGCAGATGCCACCGAGGATCCGCCGTACTTCTGCACGACGAGCGCCACGCTAATCAACCTCCGGATCTGGGAACTGGGTACGAAGTCCAGTTGGCAAGCTTACCGACGACACCGGGCTCGCTCGCAGTCAGCCGGGGCGACCGGGCGACGCCCGGTTACCCGACGGGACACTAGTGCTCCCCGACCCCCTGCGCAGGCCCTTTCGTGGTGGCACAGTAGCCGAGTGGAATTTCCCAGGCGAACCCATATGCAGGCAATGCAGGAACGGTCCTCCGTCTCCCCGCTCGAGCTGTTCTTCGACCTCGTCTTCGTCTTCGCGTTGACCGGCGTCACGGCGCTGATGGCCGACGACACCTCGGCCAGGAATCTGGTGCGCGGCGTGCTGGTGATGGCCGTCCTGTGGTGGAGCTGGATCGGCTATGCGTGGCTGGCCAACGTCGTGCGCGCCGACGAGGGTTTCGCGCGGGTCGCGATGTTCTTCGCGATGGGCTCGATGTTCATCGTCGCGCTGACCATCCCCGAGGCGTTCGACGACCTGCCCGGCGGGCTCTCCGGCCCGGTGGTCTTCGCCGTCGGCTACTTCTTCGTCCGGCTGATGCACCTGGTCACCTTCTGGATCGCCAGTGCAGGCGATCTCCAGCTACGCGGCCAACTGATCCGGTTCGTGCCGTCCATGGTCGCGGGCACCACCCTGCTGCTGATCGCGTCCCAGCTCTCGGGCACCGCGCAGACCCTGATGTGGCTGGCCGCGCTCGTCGGCGACTATCTGGGCACCCTGTTCGGCGGCGAGGGCTGGCGGCTGAACTCCCCGAGCCACTTCGCCGAGCGACACGGGCTGATCATCATCGTCGCGCTCGGCGAGTCCATCGTGTCCATCGGCATCGGGGTGACCGCGCTGCCCATCGCCTGGCCGATCGTGGTCGGCTCGCTGCTCGGGCTGGCCGTCAGCGGCCTGCTCTGGTGGGCGTACTTCGACACCACCACCCTGGCCGCCGAGCGCGCCCTCTCCGCGGCCACCGGCGCGACGCAGATCAAGCTGGCACGCGGTGGGTACACCTTCCTGCACCTGCCGATGGTCGTCGGCATCGTGCTGATCTCGCTGGGCCTGAAGAAGGTGCTGAACTATGTCGGCGACGGCAGCCATCACACCCTCACCGACCCCCTCTACGGCATCCCGCTGGTGGCGCTCTTCGGCGGCGCCGCGCTCTTCCTGCTGGGCCTGGCCGCATTCAAGGCGTACGTGACCAGGCTGATGGGACCGGTCAACCGCGCGCGGATCACCACCGCGGTCGTGCTCGTGGCGCTGATCCCGCTGGCCTGGCACCTGCCGGCGCTGGCCTCGCTCGGGCTGCTCACCGCGGTCCTGCTCGCCCTGATCCTCTTCGAGACCGTGCGCTTCGCCGAGCACCGCGACGAGATCCGGCACGGCGCGCACTGACCCATCCCGGTGTTGTCGTACCCGCACGGCACACTGGGCGCCGTGCGAATCGTGTTGGTGCCCGGACCCGAGCACGCCCTGGCGATCCGCACGGACGACCGCGGGCGCGCGCTGGGCGACCCGCTCCCCTTTCCCGACCCGTCCGCGGCGGTCCGCGCGCTCGAACCGGGCGAGCACCCGCGGTGGGTGTGGGCCGACACCGCGGCCGTCTATCCCGCCGTGCTGCGCGACGGCCTACGCGTGCAGCGCTGCCACGACCTGGCGCTCACCGGCGCCCTGCTGAGCGTGCGGGCGGGCGGGCCCGCCGTCTCCCCCCAACCCCCGGCCGACGAACGCCCCGGGCTGTTCGACGCCGCACCACCCCTCGACCCCGCGGCGGTTGTCGCCGACCACGAGGCACAGCTCGCGCTGATCGGCGACGATCCGCGCCTGCGCCTGCTTGTCGCGGCCGAGTCCGCAGGCGCTCTCGCCGCCGCCGAGATGAGCCACCACGGATTGCCGTTCTCGGCCCTCGAACACCACCGGCTACTCGAGAACACCCTCGGCCCGCGCACCACCGGAGACGCTGTGCCGCAGCGGATCCGGGAGATCACCGAGGTGATCGGTGCGGCCTTCGGGCGGCGGGTCAACCCCGCCTCGCACGTCGAGCTGGTCGAGGCCTTCGCCCGCGACGGCGTCGAACTCACCTCCACCCGCGCATACCTGCTCCGCGATATCGACCACCCGGCGATCGAGCCCCTGCTGCACTACCGCGATCTGGCCAAGCTGCACGCCGCGAACGGCTGGACCTGGCTCGACACCTGGGTGCGCGGCGACCGATTCCGGCCCGTCTATGTTCCGGGCGGGGTGGTGTCCGGACGCTGGGCCAGTCGCGGCGGAGGGGCGCTGCAGATCCCGAAAGCCTTGCGCACCAGCGTCATCGCAGACACTGGACACACCTTCGTCATCGCCGACGCGGGGCAACTCGAGCCCCGCATTCTGGCGGCCATGTCCGGCGACCCGCTGATGGTCGCCGCGGCGGGCGCGGACGACCTGTATGCGCCGGTCGCCGCCGAGGTGTTCGACGGCGATCGCAGCAAGGCCAAGGTGGCGATCCTCGGCGTCCTGTACGGGGCCACCGCAGGTGAGTCACGTGCACTGTTGACGTTGCTGCGCAAGCGATTTCCGGTCGCGGTGCAGTACGTCGAGGATGCCGCACGGGCGGGTGAACGCGGCGAGGTGGTGCACTCCTGGCTGGGCCGGGCCTGCCCCCCACCGGACGCCGACTGGTGGTCCGGCGGCGATGCACACGCGCGCGGCCGGTTCACCCGCAACTTCGTGGTGCAGGCCACGGCGGCGGAGTGGGCGCTGTGCCTGCTGGCCGATCTCCGTCGGCGACTCGCGGACGACGACACCGCCGAACTGGTGTTCTTCCAGCACGACGAGGTGGTCGTGCACTGTCGCGATCCGGAGTCCGCCACCGCGCACGTGCTGGCCGCGACGGAGGCCGCCACCCGGCTGCTGTTCGGCGACACGAGGGTGCGCTTCCCGATGGACGTCGCGGTGCGGGACTGCTACGCCGATCCGCTGGATACCTGAAGCGGTGCAGCCGGTTCCGATTGCCGACGGATCCCCCGCGGCGAGGCCCCGGTGATGTCCCGGACCGCTCGGCTGAACTGACTCAGGCCGACGAAGCCACTGCGGAGCGCCACCTGGCTGATGGTGAGGTGCGCGGCACCCGGATCGGTCAGCAGGGCGACTCCCCACCTGACCCGGCGTCGACGGATCAGCTCATAGACCGAGTACTCCTCCTCCTCGAACAGTTTCTGCAGGTAGCGGGGGCTGACGTTGATGCTCGAGGCGACCTGGGCGATCGTCAGCCGGGGGTCGGTGAAGTTGCTCTCGACGAATTCCCTTGCCCGCGCCCGGTTTCGGATACCGATCTCGTCACGAACCTGGGTATCTCCGGTCGCCTGGTGGATCACCGCCAGGCACAGGTCGAGGATGGCACGCTCGATCAGCGCGGCCTCCGCGGACCCCGGAGCGCACACGTCGATCGCCGCGAACTTCTCGATCGCCGCGGCGATCGCGTCGCCGAGCGGCGAGGCGGAGACCGCGGCCCCGACCAGGGTCCTGGCGTCCACGGACCGTGCGGTCAGCAGATCGTGGGGCAGGTAGACGAAGACGTAGTCCCCGCGATGGGAGAGCTCGACCTCGAACGGGGCGGCGAAGTCCACGAAGGCGATCTGACCCGCCTCCGCACAGCTGGCGATGCGGTTCTGCCGGATCCGGATCTCCCCCGCCCGCACACACACCATCGACAGGTACACGCCGTGGTCGTCCGCCAGCCGGTCCGGCGCCCTGATCCCCGAAACCGCTGAGGTCCGAAGCCTGTTCACCCGGATCGAGCCGAAATCCGCCGAGTGCATGACGGCGCGGAAACGGTCAGGGTTGATCGCCACCATGTCAGCCGCCGCCGACAGGGTCTCGAGGCCTTCCGGTCCGCTGAGACACAGACCGTCGGTGAACTGTCGCGTCAACGACGCGGCCTGCGGTAGAGACTTCCCCTTCATACGCACCCCTGCCCACCCCCGACAAAGGAACCTTCTGTGCGGTGAAGACTACAGCCCGAGCGGACCGTACGGTCTCGTACGAGACCGATTCACCAGGCCGGAGCTGCCGCGACCTCGTCGAGCAGGTGTGCGACCCACTCGGCGCTGACGTCGGCGCCCCCACCGACGGTCCGGTGGATGATCTCCGCAACGGGCGAGGGCGCCCGCGCATGCAGCGCCGCGGCACCCGCCCCGGAACGGTCCCCGGTCGCGAGGGTGGCGAGCGCCACGCCGAGACCACGCACGTCACAGGAACGGTCAGCATCCGGGAGCGGACCCGGAAAGGCCAGGAACACATGCCCTTCCATGCTCACGCGGAGCCGATCAGGATCGTCGAGGGCGAGCACACCGTCCACCTCGTGCGCCCGGCAGACCGCGTGCGCCAGGGGCCGGACCGCGGCGGCGGCATCGACGGCCGACAGCCGACCCTCCACGACCTCGGACAGCGAGCAACTCGGCACCCACTCGGTGACGACAGCCCCCGCCGATTCCGCGTCGACCATGTCGACGATCCGCGGGACGGCCGAGGCGCGGATGCCGCACATCCACACGGTGCGGGCGAAGACCTCGTCCGTGTCCACCTGCGCGCCCGCGTCGCCGCGGACACCGTCACCGGTGAAGAGGGTCAGCCCGACCTCACGGCCGGTGACCAGGTCGAGTCCGCGCCAGAACTCCGCAGACGGCACCGCGCCGCAGCAGGAGAGCAGGCGGTACCGTCCGACCGCGAAGGTGCTGCCCGGGATCCGTCCCGACGGCGCGACGCAACCGGGGACGTGTGGCCTGACGAGACCAGTCGAGTTCGCTGCGACGATGGGCACCCGTTCGGTGTCAGCGCGCATAGACCGGCATTCGGCCCGGCGAATGAGTGACATCCAATGTCATCGGTGCATCCTCACACAGGGCCGGAAAGTAAATGACCCCTAAAACCATGGGACTTCGGGCCGCCGAAATGGACGGTCATTGTCGAGATCGACGGAGTGACCCGAACCCGCAGGTAGGACCCGCCCGCGGGCGGCGGCGGCCGAGAACGGTGCCCGCACCCAGGCGCGAATTGTCGAAACCTCGTGCGCGAATCGCACGGTCCCGCGGACCGATTTCGCGGCCATTTGACCTATCCCGCACGAGCGCGGCGCCGCCGACCCCCGCGGACGCAGATGGTGGCGCCCGAATGGAGGTGGAGTTGAATTGGACGGTGCCCGATGCGACCCCCGACCCCTCACGCAATGCCCCGCTGCCTCCGGCGCCGCGGACCCGGTCGCTGGCGTTCGGTCTCCCGCCCGCGGGCAGGCGATGGCCGGGCGGGGTGCGGGCGGCGCTGGCGTTCGGGGTGCCCGCGCTCCTCGCCGTCGCGTTCGGCCACCAGGAGCAGGCGCTGATCTTCAGCCTCGGCGCCTTCGCGGTGATCTACGGCGAGGGCAGGCCATACCGGGCGCGCTGGCGAGTCGTCCTCCTCGCGGGAGCGGCCCTGTTCACGGCCGCGGGCCTCGGCGCTTTGGTCGGCGGAACCGTCTACCGGACTTGGCCTTTCGACTCGGCGCTACCGGCGCTCATCGAGGTCGCGATGCTGGCCGCGGTCGCGCTCGTCGGGACCTATGTGGTGTCTGCGGCGAGGCTGGGCCCGCCCGGATCGTTCTTCTTCGTGCTGACGTGTGCGGTCGCCACGATCATGTCGAGGTCCGGCATCTCGGCCGTGGTCATCGTGGGCTGCACGGCAATCGGTGTGGTCAGCGCGCTGGTCGTGGCGATGGCGGGTGCGCTCCGCGACCGCCGGGCACCCGAGCGGGACGCGGTGGCCGCGGCCGTGCGCACGGTGAACGCCTACGTCGAACTGCGCAACAGCGATGCCCCCGCTGTCGGGGCGAGACACCAGGCCGCGACCGCGGTGCACGCCGCCTGGGCGGCGGTCTACGACGCGGGGCTGCCGGAGCGCCGGCCCGCGGCGGATCCGGTCCGGTCGCTGCTGTCCGCGCACCTGCGACTGGTGGGGGTCGCGCGCTCCGACGACGACGGGCCGGATCTCGAACTCGACGCCCCCGCCCCGCAGATCCCGTTGGCGCGCCCTGACTTCCGGTACCGGATACGACGCTCGTTCACCCTCGACTCGCACGCCTGCAGCACGGCACTGCGGGTGCTGTTGGCGTGTCTCGTCGCGGGTTCGCTGAGCGTGGCCGTGGGCTTGGACCGGCCGGACTGGGCGGTGATCGCGGCGGTCCTGGTCCTGCACCAGGGACCCGACCGGATCCGCGGCACCGTGCGCGGGGTGCACCGCTTCGTCGGGACCGCGGCCGGTCTGGTGCTGTTCGCCGCGCTGTATGCGCTCACGCCGACCGGCGCCGGCCTGATCGTGTTGTTGATGGTGTTGCAGTTCCTGATCGAGCTGTACATCGCCCGCAACTACGGACTCGCGGTCATCTTCATCACCCCGCTGGCGATGCTCATCGGTGGCGCCTCGCATCCCGATGCGGACATTGGGCCGATGATTCGGGGCCGCTTCCTCGAGACCCTGCTCGGCGTCGTCGTGGCGCTGGCCGTCCTGTGGGCGGTGACCCCACACGCACACCGCCGCGACCTCCGCTGGACCGAGACCCGCACGCTCGACACCGCGCTCACCCTGGTGTCCGGGCTGCGTGCCACCGCGCCGACCGCGGCCGCCATGATGGCGCTGCGCCGGGACGTCCAGTTCGAGCTGATCGGCGCGGGTTTGAGCGCCGCCGATGCCGCCCACAACGAACGAGCCTGGATGCAGCGGCAGTGGCCGCGGCATCTCGAGATCTGCACGCTGGGTTACGACCTGCTCGCGCAGTGCTGGGCGACCGCCCCGAACGGGCGGCTCGCCGATCCGGACGGTTGGGAGGCTCGACTCCGCGCCTGCCGATTCACCCGCGAAGCATGAGACGCGGACCGGCGGTCCGGGTTTGACTGGGTGCCCGTCGAGCGGAAGGACCACCATGGTCGACACCACGGCCCTGACCGAGCTGTACAAAGACCTCCACGCCCATCCCGAGCTGTCGTTCCACGAAACCCGGACCGCGGGTATCGCCGCGGACCGACTGCGTGCGCTGGGTTTCGAGACCAGCACCGGCGTGGGCGGGACCGGCGTCGTCGGAACACTACGCCGCGGTGACGGCCCCACCGTGCTGTTGCGCGCCGACATGGATGCGCTGCCGGTCGCGGAGGAGACCGGGCTGTCCTATGCCAGCACCGCACGCGGCACCGATCCCGACGGCGCGGACGTCCCGGTGGCGCACGCGTGCGGCCACGACATGCACGTGGTGTGCCTGCTCGGCGCGCTGGAAGAGTTGGCGGGCGACCGAACCGGATGGCGCGGAACGATTCTCGCGGTGTTCCAGCCGGCCGAGGAACTCGGTGGCGGCGCGCAGGCCATGGTCGACGACGGCCTGTTCGACAGGTTCGGCACCCCCGACGTGGTGCTTGGTCAGCACGTGGGCCCGTTCCCGGCCGGCATGCTCGCCGTCCGGCCGGGACCCGCCTTCGCCGCGACGGACGCACTGCGAATCAGGATGTTCGGCAAGGGCGGCCACGGCTCGCGGCCCGAGACCACGATCGATCCGGTGGTGATGGCCGCGTCGACGGTGCTACGGCTGCAGACCGTGGTGTCCCGCACAGTGGCCGCGACCGACACGGTGGTGCTGACGGTCGGATCACTCCGCGCGGGCACCAAGGACAACATCATCCCCGACGATGCCGTGCTCGAGGTCAACATCCGCACCTACGACCCCGCGGTACGCACCAGGGTCCTCGACGCGGTCACCCGCATCGTCAACGCGGAGGCCGCCGCCGCGGGCGCGACCCGCACGCCGGAGATCATCCCGATCGACAGCTTTCCGGTCCTCGTCAACGACCCGGCCGCCGTCGCGCGCACCGCCACCGTGTTCCGGTCCCGGTTCGGAGACGATCACGTCTTCGACCCCGGCCCCGTCACGGGCAGCGAGGATGTCGGGGTCTTCGCGACCGCGTCCGGAGCACCGTGCTGCTACTGGCTGTTCGGCGGCGCGGACCCGGACGCATTCATGCGGGCCGCCGCGGCCGGGACCACCGACACGGACATCCCGTCGAACCACTCCGCGCGCTTCGCACCGGTCCTCGAGCCGACCCTGACCGTCGGCATCGAGGCGCTGGTGGTGGCCGCCCGGGAGTGGCTGGGACAGAGCTGAATCGGCTCAGCTGACCTTGACGAACGGTGGGACCTCGTAGGTCCCGTCGAACACCTCTGGCCGCGGACTGTACATCCGCAGCAGCGGCCGGAAGCCCGCCGTCGGGGTCGGCAGCCAGTTCGCCCGCGCAGTCGGGTCCGTCGGTTCGGCGGCGCTGAGGGTGATCGTCAGCGAGCCGTCCTCCCCGTACACCAGCCCGGGGGTGCGGTCGCCGATCGAGTACCGGTCGATCGGGTTGTCGACAAGGTAATACTCGGGCAGGTCGTACATGGTGATCGACCAGAACGCGTCCACCGGCGGTGTCTGGGTGAAGGTCAGTGTGTAGCTGCGCTCGCCGGTCAGCTCGTCGCCGTCGCCGTCGAGGTAGACCGGGGAGTAGGCCGCCTCGTATCCGTGGTTGCCCCACAGACCGGCCATCGCCGCGGCCGCGCGCAGACCGATCGCTTTGCTGCGGTCGTCGATTCGCCACTCCGGCGAGTTGATGGTGCCGACCTCGAAGTAGTCGTCGTTGTAGTCGAAGACGTGGAATGTCTGATGCCATCCGTTGACGACGGCGTCGCCTGCCCCCGACCTGAGCGCGGCCACCAGTCCGTCGTGACCCGTCTTCGCGCCTGCGGCCAGCGCCGCGGTCAGCTCGGGCTCGGCCTCGGCATACGGCGAGGGACCCCATTCCAGCAGGCCGAGCAGCTCGAAGGCCTGCTGCAGCGGCAGGTCCTGGGCCGCGGGCGGATAGGCCTGCAGGTAGACCCGGAGCTTCTCCCAGAACGCCAGCGCCTCGGGCACGTTCGGATCCGGGGTGGGCAATCCCAGGGGTCGGGTCTGCTCGCCGACATCCGTCAGCGTGAGCTGTTGCTGCAGGGCACGGACGCGGGGCAGGTCTGCCTCGCCGGTGCAGGCCCACCGCCCCACGATCGACGCGACCCCGGTGGGGCAGGAGATCCTGCGGACACCTGCCGGCGTCTGCCCCGACCAGCCCGGCGGGGTGAGCAGGTATCGCCCCGCGGCCGTGCCGGTGGCGCGCTTGCCCACATACGCGAAATTGTCGGTCCAGGCGTCCACGAACTGGAGCACGTAGTAGGCGCCGGCGGTGTCCGGGACCTCCAGCAGCAGTGGACCGTTGGTGAGGTCGAGCTGCCCCATGGAGTACACGGTGTCGTTGTTGATGGAGACGAAGGTGTCCTTCGGTCCGGCGAGATCGGCGGCGTGGCTGAACGCGTTGAACGGGGCGGCGGCATTGGCCCCGACACCCGTCGTCGTGTAGCGGCGCACCTGATCCAGATTGAACACCAGGGGGAATCCGTACACGTAGGCCTTGGTGGCCAGATCCCTCAGTTCGACACCCACCGAATACACCCCTTCTCCGACGTTTCCCCATGGCACCACGGAGAACGGTGCGTCCGCCTCACCCGTCTCGTGTGAGTTGCGAAGCACAACACCGACCTGACCTCGGTGGCACCCGCGCCGTCGACAGAAGGGGCTTCCATGCCCGAGCAACTCCCCGGATCCGTACTCCCCATTCCCGATCAGCAGTACCAGGGGCCGTTGTTCTTCGACGCCAAGCACGCGGAGGCGAAGCTGCCCCCGATCGAGATGAACCGCCCGCAACCACCACGCCGTCGGGATGGGCCACATCACCGAGATGGCAGCTCCGCGCCCGTGAGTGGTTGACGAGTCCAGAGACTCGTCAACCACTCACGGGCGCGTAGCGCCTATCGCGTCGTCGACGGTCACGAAGATCCGCCCCGACTCCTCGAACTGCCGACCCAGCGCCGTCTTGCGGGCGGTCTCCATGTCGCGCTGCGGCACGGCCACGAAACAGATCGTGACGCCACGAGCGGACAGATCCTGCTCGAGGTCCCGGATGTGATGCATCACCGTCGTGGTGATCTTCCACGCCCGCGAACAGTCCAGCACGACGGTCTTCGCACCCGAGGCCTCGATGCGTTCCGCAATCGCCGTGACGTTGGCCAGCACGTTCGCCGTGTACAGGGCCGAATTGATCCGAAGCACAAGCGGATCGGCCGGATCGGTCGGCGCGTCCTCGTCACCGCCGACCCACCGGCCGTCCGCGCCCTGGTACAGCTGCACCACGTGCGGTCGGTTGAGTTCCCGAAGCACCAGATACAGGGTGAACAGCACGCCGACGGCGACCGCGGGCAGCAGACCGGCCGTCAGACCGATCAACGCCGTCGCCAGCGCAATCCAGAACTCCAGCTTGTTGATCCGCCAGAACCGTGCGAACGCACCGATGTCCACCAGGCCGAGCGTCGCGACAACCACCATCGCCCCGAGCGTCGCCTGCGGCAGGTCGCTGAGCACCGGGGCGAGGAACAGGGCAACCAGTACCGCCAGCGCCGCGGTCACCAGCCCGCTTGCCTGGGTGCGCGCCCCGGCCCGCAACGCCACCGCCGTCTGCGAGAACCCGCCCGCCGGAGGCAGGGTGTGGAAGAACGCGCCTGCCACCGAGGCCACACCGTTCGCCAGCATCTCCTGGTTGCTGTCGATCTGCGGCTCGCCCTGCCTGCGCACCCCGCGCGCGACCGACACCGTCTCGAGGAAGGCCATCGCCGCGATCGCGAGCGCGCCGGGAATCAGCGCGCCGGTGTCGTCCAGACTCGGGATGCCCGGCAGCGGAATACCCTGCGGGACCGCCGCGATCAGCTCCACACCGCGGCCGTCCAGCCCCGCGAACGCGACCAGTGCGATGCCGGCCGCGACCACCACCAGCGGTCCGGGGACGCGGGGCACCAACTTCGACATCGCGTACAGCGCGCCGATCGACCCGACCGCCAGGAGCACTGTGGCGCCGTTCGCGTCACCGATCTGACGCAGCGCCGACCACACCACCCGGAAGAAGCCCGTCGCGTCCGGGTCGGACGGCACACCGAGCAACTTCGGCAGCTGACTCGCGGCCACCGTCAACCCGACGCCCACCTTGATACCGGTCAGCGTCGCCTCGTTGATGTTCTCGATGATCGACCCGAGCTTGAGCACCCGCGCCAACAGCAGGATCACCCCGACCAGGAGGGTCAGCGTCATGAGCGAGGTCTGCGCGTCCTCCGAGCCGGCCGCGATCCCGGCCCCGATCATCGTCGACGCCGTCAGCACGGCGATCGTCGACGTGGTGCTGACGCTGACGGCCCTGGCCCCGCCGAGCATCGCGTACACGACCATCGGGACCATGCAGGTGTACAGGCCGATCTGCACCGGCAGGTCCGCGATGGTCGCGTAGGCCATCGCCTGCGGGATGACCACCGCGCCTGCGCTGAGCCCCGCGACGACATCGGCGCGCAGCCAGGACTTCCGGTAGCCGACCAGCGTCGGCGCCAGCACCGCGGCATCGCGCCGCACTTTGAGCCCCGTCACGACTACTGCTTCATCATCGCGACGTTCATCAGGTGCTCGGGCTCGACGAGGTGACTGTGATCGTCCTCCCCGAGGTCGATCACCACCCGGTCGATGGTTCCGGTGAACGCATTACCGGTCGCCTGGTAGTCCGACGACACCGGCGAGGCGAGATCCTGTCCGACGTCGACGGTTTCGTCGAAGGTGAACTGGAACGGGAGTGTCCGCTCTACCCGTCCCTCCCCGATCTTCGCCTCACCCGCGAACAACGACACCGTGCCGCCCTTGCCGAGCCCGCCGCCGTCGTACGCGAAATGCAGTCGCAGTTCCTTGGTTCCCGCCGGAACCGTTGAGTCCGAACGCACGATGTCGGTACTGATGCCGAGCAGGTTGTACGCGAACGCGAGCGTGCCGTCGACCGTGTAGAACGACCAGCCGCCGTAGGCGCCGCCCTGGGCGATGATCACCCCGTTGACGCCGCCGTCCGGCACCTCGACCGTCGCGGTCACCGTGAACGACTTGTTCTTGATGTTGATCGCCGAGTTCTCGCTCAACCGCCGCATCCCGCGATAGAAGGTCTGGCTCTGCGCCGTGATCAGCGCGGGCCGTCCTGCCAGGTCGGGGTTCATCCGCTCCGCCGAGCGGATGTCCATCGGCAGCACGTTGAACCGGGCGGCCTGGATGAGGAACAGCCGCTGCAGGTGGGCGAGCTTCTCCGGGTGCTCGGCGGCGAGGTCGTGCGATTGTGTCCAGTCCTTCTCTACGTCGTAGAGCTCCCACACGTCCTCGTCGAGGCCGTGATCGGAACCCACCCAGGGGTCTTTGTGTTTCGCGACCGCCGTCCAGCCCTTGTGGTAGATCGCCCGGTTGCCGAGCATCTCGAAGTACTGGGTCTCGTGCCGCTCGGCCGCGCCGGCATCGGCGAAGGTGTAGTTCATCGGTGTGCCCTCGTACGGGCGCTGGGTGACGCCGTGCACCGTCGTCGGCTCGGGAATGCCCGCCGCCTGCAGCACGGTCGGGGCGACGTCGATGACGTGGCTGAACTGGCTGCGGATCTCGCCGCGCGCCGCGATGCCGTTGGGCCAGCTGACGATCGTGCCGTTTCGGGTGCCGCCCCAGTGCGAGGCCACCTGCTTGGTCCACTGGTACGGCGTGTCCATCGCGTGCGCCCACCCGACCGCGTAGTGGTTGTACGAGCTCGGCGTGCCGAGGTCGTCGATGTGTGCGGCGACGTACTCCTCGGTCTCGATCTCGTTCAGGTGGTTGATCGTGAAGCCCTCGTTGGTGGTGCCGTGCATCGATCCCTCGGCGGAGGCACCGTTGTCGCCGATGATCACGTAGACGAGGGTGTCGTCGAGCACGTCGAGCTCCTCGAGCGCGTCGAGAAGCCGGCCGACGTGGTGGTCCGCGTAGTCGAGGAAGCCCGCGTAGACCTCCATCTGCCGGGCGAGCGCCGGCTTGATGGTCTCGCTCATCTCGTCCCAGGAGGGGATGCCGGGGCTGCGCTCGGTGAGCACCGCGTCCTGCGGGATGACGCCGAGCGCCTTCTGCCGGGCGAAGGTCTCCTCGCGCAGGGCATCCCAGCCCTGGTCGAACTTGCCTCGGTACTTGTCCGCCCATTCCTTCGGCACATGATGTGGGGCGTGCGTGGCGCCGGGCGCGAAGTAGGTGAAGAACGGCTTGTCGGGCGCGAGGGACTTCTGCTGGCGCGTCCAGTCGATGGCCTTGTCGGTCATGTCGCCCATGAAGTGGTAGCCCTCTTCGGGCGTGCCCCACGGCTCGATCGGGGAGGTGTTCTCGTAGATCGCCGGGTACCACTGATTGGTCTCGCCGCCGAGGAACCCGTAGAAGTACTCGAACCCGCCCCCCGGGTGCGGCCAGTGGTCGAACGGGCCCACCGGCGAGGCCTCCCACACCGGAACCTCGTGGCACTTGCCGAACTGGGCGGTGTTGTAGCCGTTGAGCTTCAGGGTCTCGGCAAGGGGGGCACAGTTGTTGGGGCGAAGCGAGCTGTAACCGGGTGCGCTGGTGGCAATCTCGGTGATGCCACCCATCCCGACCGTGTGGTGGTTGCGCCCGGACAGCAGGGCGGCACGCGTCGGGGAGCACAGTGCGGTGGTGTGGAAGCGGGTGTACTTGAGGCCCTGCGCCGCGACCCGCTCGAAGTTCGGGGTCTCGATCGGACCACCGAACGCGCTCGAGGCGCCGAAGCCCACGTCGTCGATCAGCACCACGAGCACGTTCGGGGCGCCCTCCGGCGGGAGCAGGCGGCGGATAGGCGGGAACTTCGTGTCCGGATCGGTGGCGTCGTAGGTGACGGTGCCGGTGTACGCGAGGTCCGGGATGGGCAGGGTTGCGCGCTGGAGACCATTCACGTCATTGCTCATGATGTCGAGACCTTTCCGTCGTGTTCACGCAGGCAACCGACCGCGGACTGGACCGCCGTGGCCGGACGTCATCCGATGGGTGTGGGTACTTGTGTCCTCATTTCGGTCTCCGCCGATGTCATGTCAGATCCCCGAGCCCTGGTCGGCGAGGGCCCCGGCGACGGTCGGGTACACCCCGAGGCCCCTGCCGTCCGGAGCCGCTTGCTTGAGCGTGTCCCGGAACTGCCCGATGTCCCGGGCAACCCGGAGCTCGATCCCCTTGCGCCCGAGCGTGTCCCGCAACTGCATCAGCATCTCGGCGGCGCTGACGTCGATGAACGGCGAAGTCTCGGCATCCAGCACGACCGTGCGGGTCTCGTCGGTGCACAGCGCCTCGATGCTCTCCTTCACGTGGTCGGCGTTCGCGAAGTACAGGCCTGCCTCGACGCGGACCACCACCACGTCCGGGCGGGTGGCGATGTCCGGATGACGCTCGGCGTCGACCCACAGCGAGCCCTCCTTCGCCAGCGCCGCGACGTGCGGACGCGACGAGCGATAGAGCAGCAGCAGCATCGACACCCCGATGCCGATCACCAGGCCAGGGAGGGTGTCGAACAGCAGGACACCCATCATCGCGGCAACCGCGCCGGCAAAATCGGCGCGGGCGGCGGGCCCGTAGATGCTGCCGAGCCGCTGCGTCCACACACCGTAGAGCCGCTTCAGCGCGGACACGTCGACCAGCTCGATCACCGCGGCGATGACGACCGCGGCCAGCGTGGCCTCGGGCAGCTTCTCGAACAATCCGGTGAGGAAGAGCAGCGTGACCACCGTGAGCGCCGCGACGACCAGGCCGCTGACCTGAGTCTTCGCCCCCGCTCCCCCGTTCACCGCGGTCTTCGAGAGGCTGCCGTTGACGACCATTCCCGACGCCAGACCCGATCCGAGGTTCGCGGCGCCCAAGCCCAGCAGCTCGCGGTTGGCGTCCACCTCGTAGCCGGCCTTCGCCGCGTACGTCTTGGCCGCGCCCAGGCCCTCCGCGAAGCCGATCAGCAGCACGCCGACGGCGGGGCCCAGCAGGTCCACGTAGTCGTCGAAACCGACGCCGCCCGGCAGCCCGACCGAGGGCAGCCCGGAGTCGATGTGCCCGACGATCTCGACGCCCTCGCCGTCCAAGCCGAACACCGTGACCGCCGTGATCCCCAAAAGCACCGCGAGCAACGATCCCGGGACCAGCGGCAGCCAGCGCTTGAGGCCCAGCACCACCGCGAGGCTGAGCAGGCCGACGGTCAGCGTCCGCCAGTCGGTGTCACCCAGCTGACTGATGACGCCCCAGGCCTGCTCGAAGAAGTTGCCCTCGGACTTCGGCACCCCGAACAGCTTGGGCACCTGGCCGATGATGATGGTCAGCGCGAGTCCGACGATGAAGCCCTTGAGCACCGGCTCGGAGATGAAGGACGCGATGAAGCCGAGCCGGATCATCCCCGCCAGCAGGCCCACGATGCCCGTCGCGATGGCCAGCACCGCGGACAACGCGATGTACTTTCCGCCGTCGGCGCCGGCCAGCGGCGCGATGATCGCCGCCGAGAGCGCCGCGGTCGCGGACATCGGGCCGACCACCAGGTGTCGCGAACTGCCCACCGCCGCATAGAGAATCAGTGAGGGGATCGCCGCGTACAGCCCGACCACCGGCGGAACCCCGGCGATGGTCGCGTAGGCCAGGGCCTCCGGCACCAGCACCGCCCAGACCGTGAGTCCGGCGATGACGTCGGGGCGGATCCACTTGCCCTGGTAGCCCTGGAGAGAGCCGAACAGCAGCCAATGCCTCCGCACCTTCTCTGTCGAGATCACGGTCGGCCGACTCCCTTCGTACGGTCGCCTCATGATCGGTGGTCCGACCCCGGCTGCGCCTCACCTTGCGAGGGTGAGGCGCAACCGGTCGACCTCGATGACCGACGGGCGCGAGGCTCTCGTCGAGGGCTGAACCGACGGGGCGGCCTATCAGGCCCCGGCGTCGGCGGCGTCGAGCAGCGGCTGACCGATGACGCCCATCGTGGCGGACGCACCGCCGAGCGCCCATCCCCCGTCGGTGGCCATGACCACGCCCGACACGTAGTCGGCGAGCGGGGACGCCAGGAACCGGCAGACGTTGGCGACGTCGCGCGGGGTCCCGTATCGGCGCAGGGGAACGCTGTTGGTGACGAGGGCCCGGTCCTCCTCGGTCGGCGCGAGGCGAGCCATGCCCTCGGTCCCGTCGATCGGGCCCGGGATCACGCCGTTGACCCGTACCCCGGCCGGACCCCACTCCAGGGCGAGGACCTTGGTGAGCATGTCGACGCCGGCCTTGGCCGCGCACACGTGCGCCTGCGTCACCGTCGGGAGCACCGCCTGCGGCGCGGAAATGTTGATGACCGAGGCGCCGGGCTTGCGCAAGAACGGGTATGCGGCGCGCAACACGTTGAAGGTGCCGAGCAGATCGATGTCGACGACCGACTTGAATCCGTTGGCCGATAGCCCCAGCGCCGCGGCGGGAAAGTTGCCCGCGGCGCCCGAGACCATCACGTCGAAGTCGCCGAACCGATCGTGCACCTGCTTGAGTACGGCCTCGGTCGCAGCGTAATCGCGAACGTCGGCGCTGCCGCCCATGGCCTCGGCCCCGAGCGCGGTCAGCCGCTCGACGGCGGCGTCGACCTTCTCCTGCCTGCGGCTCATCACCGCGACCCGGGCGCCCGCCCTGGCGAAGTCTTCGGCGATGCCGAGGTTGATCCCGCTGGTGCCGCCCGCAACGAACACGGTCTTGCCGGTCAGATCGATCGACTGGACGAACTCGGTGGCCATGCCAACTCCCTCGCTGTAGAAATAATCAGTGCTGCGAATGGTTTCTGTCGCGGACCATACTGGATGCGAGCGCTGGGGCGAGGGCGTGGCCCCATATGATCGTCATTCCCAACCGCCCTGGAATCGGAGGTGCCGACTCGTGGCCGAGCCCTTGGTCTCCGACGCCGCGGCACGCCACACCGGCTGTCTGCTGATGAAGCTCGGGCAGGCGATGTCCCGCCTCAGCGAGGATCGGCTGGCCAGCCTGGGTCTGCGCACCCGGCACTACCTGATCCTGCAGGCACTCGCCGACGCGGGCGCTCGCTCCCAGCTCGAACTCGGAAACCAGCTGCGCATCGATCCCACGACGATGGTCTCGTCCATCGATCACCTCGAAGAGCTGGGATTGGCCGATCGATCACGCGACCCCCAGGACCGCAGGCGCTTCCTCATCGCGATCACCGACGAGGGCAGGCGCGCCGCCGCCGAGTCCGACGGATTGCTGGCCTCGCTCAACGAGGAGGCCCTCGCAGACCTCGATCCCTCGCGGCGCGACGACCTGCACCAACTGCTGCTGGCGCTCAATTCCGGGGATGCGCTGCCGCGGGCGTACGACGCCACCCGGGACGTTCCACACTGATCCCCGCTCCGGTCCGGGCTACCCCTCGGGCTGATCCCGCCCGGCCGCGGCCCGCACCTTGTACAACACGACCTGCTCGTTCGCGAACGAGAGGGCCGTCGCGGGGCTGGTCCCCTCGCCCCTCGGCGCCAGGTGCAGCGGGATCTCCGGGCTGATCCCGAGCACGTAGTCCCGCATCTCCGCCCGAGCCGGTTCGTCGAGCCCGCCGCCGATGACGACCAGGTCCGCCTCCCACTCCGCCAGGATCCGCCCGATCAGGGCGCGGTCGTTGGTCGCGACCACGTCGCGGCCGACGCGGCGCAGCTCCTCCGCCAGGACGTCCAGGGTGGATTGGCGCCTGCCGATGAGCAGGAGCCTCGGTTCCGCCATCTCCGCCTCCCCCTTCGCGGTCGACTCCGCTACGAGAACACCCAACCACGCAGGGCAAGGAAGCGCAGGACACCGACGAACGCGCTGACCGCGACCACCGCGACGGCCTGCACCAAGCCGCCCGCCGACGGCAGCCAGAAATCGAGGAGGGCGAGCGAGAGCGTGCTCAGCGCCAGCCCGACCAGCGCGAGCCCGCCGCCCTCCCATTGTGCCGGGAACCAGCGGACCCGCGCGGATGCATGGAAGGTCAGCCTGCGGTGGAGTTCGTTGGCCAGGGCGGTGCTGACCACCACACCCGCGAGGTTGGCCGCGAACGTGCCCCGGGAGTGGAGCAGGAGGAACACCAGCGCGTAGACGATGTTGCTCGATCCGCCGACGAGGACGAACCGGACGAACTGCGCGATGACGCCGTCGCCCCGAAGGCGACCACTTCCGGTCCGCCCCCTGATCCAGGGATACGTCGCGCCGGGATCGTCGCGGACGGGCGCAGGGTCGCCGCGACCGTCACCGTACGTGATCACGTCGTCCATGAAAGCCCCTTCTCGACGCGGACATCCGCATCTGTCCCCCTCAGCGGGACGTCGCGTCGCCGACCGGAGACGCGCCGCCCGCGGTCAGTGCCGGCACCACCACGCCGTCGACGACTCGCTCGATGAAGGCCAGGTCGATCGGCTCTGCCATGACCGACAGCCGGTGGAAGGTGATCGCGGGAAAGATGGTGCCGATCAGATCGATGTCCCGGTCGCCGGGCACCTCTCCCCGTTCGACCGCCCTCGAGACGACCGTGGCGAAGACCTGCTTGTACGGCACCGAGATGGCCTGGTTGACCGCCTCACGCAGCCCGCAGTCGTGCACCATCCCGGTGAGCAGGCCGCCGATCACCGCGTCGCGCCGCGAGTCCGGGTCGTGCCAGGCCCGTGCCATGTGCACCAGATCGGTCCGAAGATCTCCGGTGTCGGGCGCGTGGGCGATCTCGTGGAGCAGCGCGACCGCATCGGCGACGAGCTCCGGCTTTCCCGCCCACCGCCGGTAGACGGTCGTCTTGCCTGCCCCGCACCGGGCCGCCACGGCGTCGATCGACAGCCGGTCGAACCCGACCTCCGCCAGCAGATCCTGGGTCGCGACGAGCAGCGCCCGATCGCGATCCGCGTCGCGCGGACGACCGGCCTTGGCTGACGATGACACGGTGACCTCCATTGGAATATAGATACGCTACCGTTTCGTATCCTATTCCCGAAGGACGGGGCCACCTCCTGGCCCGCCCGCGGTCACTCGAAGGTGCCGTGCCGCCCGGCGCCCTCCGCGAAGCGCGTGGCGCCCTCGAAGGTGCCGTCCGCGAGGGAGATCGCGCCGTGCCGCAACTCGACGAGCATCGCCTGGTCCTCCGCCAGCCCCTCCTGCTCCAGGACGGAGAGCCGGTCCTGACGCATGCAGGTCTGGGGAAACGCCGCCAGCTCGGCCGCGAGCCGCTGGGCGGCCGCCACCGCCTCGCCCGCAGGGACCTTCCGATTCACCAGCCCGATGCGGTGCGCCTCCTCCGCGTCGACCGGGCGCCCGGTCAGGATCAGGTCCATGGCGTGGCCGGCGCCGATCAGGCGCGGCAGGCGCACGGTGCCGCCGTCGATGAGCGGTACGCCCCAGCGCCGGCAGAAGACGCCGAGAACGGCCCCCTCCTCCGCCACCCGCAGGTCCGCCCACAGGGCGAGCTCCAGCCCACCCGCCACCGCGTGACCGGTGATCGCGGCGATCACCGGTTTCGAGAGCCGCATCCGCGAGATGCCCATCGGGCCGTCACCGTCGAGTGCGACACGATTGCCCGACCCTGAGCTGATCGCCTTCAGATCCGCTCCCGCACAGAAGGTTCCACCCTCCCCGTGCAACACGGCAACCGCGGCGTCCGAGTCGGCGTCGAAGTCACGGAAGGCGGCCGCGAGGGCCTCCGCGGTGGGTCGGTCCACCGCGTTGCGGACGGCGGGCCGGTTGATGCTGATGGTCGTGACCGGGCCGTCCCGTCGGACGAGAACCACATCATCGGTCATGGGTCGCCTTTCTCAGCGCCGCGGCTTGAGGCGCGTGTTCGGCAGGATCGGCGCGGGGATGGTCTCGCGCCACTCCGCGGGGAACGGACCGTACCGTCCGGGCGTGGCTGCGGCCCGATCCGAGCGTTCGCGCTGCCAGTCCTCGCGGAACTGCACGACCTCGTCGTGGCTGCGGCCGATGAAGTTCCACCACATGACGATCTCCTCGCCGAGCGGTTCACCGCCGAGCAGCAGGATGCGCGTCTGCTCGTCGTCGGAGGCCCGCACCTCCATCCGGGTGACACCCTGCGACAGATACACCAGTTGCCCCGGCTTCGCGCCCACCCCGCCGACGGTCGCGCCACCGGTGTCCACCAGCACGCCGTGCTCGAAGGCAGGGTCGAGGTCGAGCCGCAGGGACCGGCCGGGCGGCAGGGTCAGCTCGGCGCCGAGCAGCGGACTGAACGTCTTCACAGGGGATCGCTGCCCGAAGAGCACGCCAAGGAACACCAACACCCGCACCCCGTCGTGATCGACCACCGGCGGCGCGTAGTGCTCGAAAGCGGGTGCGGTGAAACGATGTTCGTTCGGCAGCGCCACCCACAGCTGGACACCGTGCAACACGGACGTCTGCGGCGTCGAGAACTCGGAGTGCGCGATTCCCGAGCCCGCGGTCATCAGGTTGATCTCGCCCGGCCGGACCAGCGCATGGACACCCGTGGTGTCGCGGTGCTCGATCTCGCCGGTGAACAACCAGGACACCGTCTGCAGCCCGGTGTGCGGGTGGCCCGCGACCTTCATACCGCCGCTGGCCGAGACATCGTCGGGCCCATAGTGATCGAGGAAGCACCAGGCGCCGACGAACGACTGCGCGCGTTGCGGGAGCGAGCGCCGCACCGGCATCGCACGCGGGCCACCGAGGGGGACGTCGCGGAAGTCCAGCAGCCGCGGGCCGCTTTCGCCTCCGTCGTCGCCGGCGCAGACCACCTCATCGGGAGCGGGGTCGAGATTGCTCATCGTTCCTCGATCCTGGGCGCCGCGGCCCCTCGACGGACTCCGCCCGAACCTCTGCCGGACCGCATCCAGGGTATCGCTGCGGCATAGTGGGGCCATGGCAGACGAAAATGTCGCAGATGCGCCGGCCCCCGTGGTCCGAGACGCCCCCGCGCTGCACCGCTACGAGGTCCACCTCGGTACGGAATTGGCCGGATTCACCGAGTATCTGGATCGGGACGGCCAACGGATCTTCTTCCACACCGAGATCGGGGAACAGTACGGCGGCCGCGGCCTGGCGAGCCGGTTGATCCACGACGCTCTCGCCGAAACCGTCGGCGACGGCAAGCGGATCGTCCCCATCTGCCCCTTCGTCGCCGGCTACCTCGAGAAGCACGACGACTTCGCCGCCGCGGTGGATCCGGTGACGCGCGAGGCGCTGCAGGCCGTGCGTGACTCGCAAGCCTGACGGAATTTTCGCGCCGGGCATCGAGTTACCCATGTAGTTGACATTTCGACTACATGACGGAGGGTGGCTCGATGGAACTCGGTGTGACGACGTTTGCGGAGGTCGATACGGACGGGGGCGTGTCGCCGCGCGAACGGCTGCGCAACCTCCTCGAGGAGGTCGAACTCGCGGAGCAGGTCGGCCTCGATGTGTACGGCGTCGGCGAGCACCACCGCGCGGACTTCGTGGCATCCGCCCCCGCCGTCGTGTTGGCCGCCGCCGCGGCCCGCACCTCGGACATCCGCCTGACCAGCGCGGTGACCGTCCTGAGTTCCGACGATCCCGTTCGGGTGTTCGAGGAGTTCGCCACCCTCGACCTGATCTCGGGCGGCCGCGCCGAGGTGATGGCCGGCCGCGGCTCGTTCACCGAGTCGTTCCCGCTGTTCGGCTACGACCTCGCCGACTACGACGAATTGTTCGTCGAGAAGCTCGGCCTGCTGCTGGCCATCCGCGATTCCGAGACCGTGACCTGGTCGGGGAACCACCGGGCACCGTTGGACCGGCAGTCGGTCTACCCGCGACCCGAGCGCCCGCTCCCGATCTGGGTCGGCGTCGGAGGCAACCCCGAATCCGTTGCCAGGGCAGGACTGTTGGGCCTGCCGATGGCGCTCGCGATCATCGGCGGCGGCCCCGCACGGTTCGCGCCGCTCGCCGACCTGCACCGGCGCGCCGTTGCGGAGGGCGGCCACGATCCCCAGCCGATCGCGGTGCACGCGCACGGGTACATCGCCGACTCCGAGGAGCAGGCCGCGGCCGAGTTCTACCCGAGCTACGCGGCCGCGATGACCGCCCTCGGCCGGGAACGCGGCTGGGCGCCAATGAATCCCCAGAGTTTCGACGGCCTGCGCGGACCCGGCGGTTCGTTGGTGTTGGGCAACCCGGAACAGGTCGCGGAGAAGATCCTCGACATGCGCGACACCCTCGGGATCGAACGGTTCATGTTGCATCCGAGCGTCGGCCCACTCCCCCACGACAAGGTCATGCGGACCATAGAGCTGCTGGGCACGAAGGTGGCCCCGCTGGTCCGTCAGTGACGACGGGGAATCACCCCTCGGACACCAATTAGTCATGCATACGACACCCAAATAGACTGCACTGCCGATACGATCCCTTTACTGGCCCCCGCGCGGTGCTGTGAGCGGGGGAAACGCCGACGCAACGGGCCTCGGCGTGATCGACCGTCGGGGAGGCCAGATGTCCGTTGTTAATTGGGATACACAGCAGGCGCGCAATCAGATCCCGAACTACGCGCACCCCGTGATTCGCCGTGGGCGACTACTGGATTCGCTCTCCGAGGCGATGTTCTCGCCGCCGGACTCGCCCACCACCGTGGCCATGCTCATCGCGCCGGTCGGCACGGGCAAGACCATGCTGCTCTCGGACTGGGCCGCCGCGGTCTCCGCACTGCCCAACCCACCGACGATCGCCTGGCTCACCATCGAGGAACGGGACAACGACCTCGACACGGTCCGTTCCGCGGTCCGCACGGCCCTGGAGAGCACCGGCAACCCCGCGGTCTCGGATGCCGTTCGCAACCTGCCGCCCACCACCGACGAGAACTACCCGGTCGCGCTGACCCAGGCACTCGAGGCCATGGGCGAGCCGGTCTGGCTGATCCTCGACGACGCGCACCTGCTGCACGAACCGACGGTTCTCGAGGCGCTCGGGAATTTCCTTCGTTGGGCACCGCCGAGCCTGCGCACCATCCTCGCCGGACGCTTCGAACCACCACTCGCCGTGCACCGGATGCGCCTCGAGGGCCGGGTCTGCGACCTCTCCCATCGCGATCTCGCCTTCACCGAGGAGGAGGCGGCAATCCTGTTCGCGGAACACGGAGTACGCCTCGACGGCCTCGACCTGGCCAAGATCCTCGGACGCACCGAGGGGTGGGCGGCCGGTCTCCGACTCGCCGCGATCTCGCTCGCGCGACACCCCGACCCCACCGCGATGATCACCGACTTCAGCGGGGACAGCAGGGTGGTCGCCGACTATCTCGTCAACGAGGTGCTGGACGGTCTCACCGAGGACGAGCGAGAATTCGTCGTCGAGACATCCATCCCCGATGCGTTCACCGTGGAGCTCGCCGAGGCACTCACCGGGAACCCGGGAAGCCGCGACGCCCTCGACACCCTCGAGCATTCCAACTTTCTGGTCGAGCGGGTGTGCGGCTCACCCGGCTGGTATCGGTATCACCCCCTGTTGCGCGAGTATCTGCGCGCCGAGGTCGGCCGACTGGGACGCGACGCCGTCGGCGACCTCGAACGAGTCGCCGCCGGGTGGTTCGCTCGCAGCGGAGACCACGAGCACGCACTCGAACACGCACTGCACGCAGGAGACGACGACGCACTGCTGACGCTGCTGCGGGAGTGCGGCCTGCGGCTGGTGCTGGCGGGCAACTGGGCCACCGTGATCAGCGTCCTCGACCGCGTGTCCCCGACCGTGCGGGCGGATCCGTCCACCCGGTTGCTCAGGGTCGCCGCGGAATTGGCCAGGGGCAACACCGCCGCCGCCTCGTCCACCCTCAGCGCGCTCGACCGCGCATCGGATCAGGATGATGCGGAGATGCCCGCCGAGCTCGAAATGCTCGGGGACGGCCTCCGCGTGCAGGTCGCCGTTCAGAACGGCGGAATCGAAAACGCTTTGAAGACACTGCAATCCGACCCGGTCGGCGAGGCCGGCGACCCGGAGCTCGACTCCTTCGCGCTGCTGCAGGAGGGCATCGCCGAGCTGTATCTCGGCCGGCTCGTGCCCGCGGGCCTGCACCTGGAGGACGCTCTGGCAACCGCGCGCGCCGCCGAACTGCCCGCCGTGGTCCTGGAGGCCCTCACCGGCCTGGCCGCGCTGGCGGCGTACCGGTGCCGCATCGACGACATGATCGCCAGGTCATCGGAGGCCACGGACCACGGCCGCGCCCATGACCTCACCGACCATCGCCACTGCCACCTCGCCCAGCTGTTCGGCGCGCTGGGCCACTACCTGAGGGTCGAGGACGAGGCCGCGGCGCAACTGGCGAGCCTGTGTGTCCCGCACCTCGCGGCCTGCGAGAGCCCGGCGATGGGGCGAGCCTCCGTGCTCCTGGGAGCCATCCTCGAATTCGAGTCAACCGATGACCGGCACGCGGTGGCGAGGGTGATTCGCGACCATTGCACGCCCGGGCGGAACCGACCGCTGCCGCCCGGCACCACCGCCCTCCTCGCGACCTCGGCCCAGCGCGCGTTCCTTCAGGTCGGGGAGCCCGTCTGGGCCGCGCAGGTCGCGGAGCTGACCGCGGCCGAGCTCGGGCACGGCGGCGAGGTGGCCGTGCTGCAGGCCACGATGTCGCTGCACCACCGACGACTGGACGCGGCGCGCCGCGAGCTCGCCCCGGTCCTCAGCGGTGAACTCGAATGCCTGTCGGATGTCACCCTCATCCGTGCCTGGCTGATGGCGGCCACGATCGCGGATGCCAGGGAGGACTCGATCACCGCGAGGTCGGCGCTTGTCGAGGCCATCACGATCGCTGAACCCGAGGCCATCCTGCGGCCGTTCCACGACGGCGGCGAACCGCTGAGGGATCTGTTGGACCGGCACCGCGGCCGTTTCGGGGTGTACGACAAGTTCGCCGAACGCGCGCGGTCGGTGATTCCGCAGTCCGCGCAGGGTGCGACGGACCTGCTCACCCCCCGCGAAATGGAACTACTCGTCGAGCTGCCCTCCTGGCACACCGCCGAACAGATCGCCGCGGACCTGTTCGTCTCCGTCAACACCGTCAAGACCCACCTGCGCGGCATCTACCGGAAACTCGACGTGCGGACCAGGCGGGACGCCATCACCGAGGCCAGGGCACGCGGGCTGCTGTGACCGCGGCCGCGCATTTCACCACTCGCGGGTGAGGCGCGCGTCTCATCTCGGCGGACACTGGAGGTCGAAGGTCTACTGATCACGGATCAGCCCAGTCGACTCAGGAGGAGGCCCTCCGGTGGCACACCCCCAACCCGCCCGGGTCCGCTACGAGTTCCTCGTGCGCGGTGATCTGTCCGAGCGCGTTCTGGCCGCCTTTCCGGAGCTGAGCGTGGCGCCGACCCCGCACGCCTATACGACGCTGTACGGCCCGATCGACGGCGACGTCCAGCTGCGCGGGATGCTTGCGCGTTTCGACACGATGGGCCTGACGGTCATCGAGATGCGACGCCTTCCAGACTGAGCCCAGGCCGGACGACAAACCGCCGCCCCGTCAGGGCGGCGGTTTGTCTGGTGTTATCCGACGTTGTCTTGGGTTATCCGACGCCGCTGATGTTCGTCGAGCCGGTGACCGCGGAGCCGATCAACGGCTGCAACGGGTCCTCGGCCTCCTCGGGCCCGTCGGTACCGACACCGCTGATGTTCGTCGAACCGGTCACCGTCGAACCGAACAGCGGTTGTCCGTTCGGCATCGTGCTGCCGCCGCCGACCGGCATGCCGTTCTCGTTGGCGCCGGCCAGGTTCACCGAGACCGCTTCCTTGAGCCTGGCGCCGAACACGTTGGCGCCGGACAGGTTCGCCCCAGCCATGTTCGCCTTGGCCAGGTTCGCGTTGGACAGGTTGGCGCTGACCAGGTAGGCATTCGTCAGGTTGGCCCCGCTGAGGTCCGCGCTCGCCAGGAGCGTGTTGCCGAGGTTCGCGCTGGACAGGTTCGCGCCGGTGAGCTTCGCGCCGGACAGGTTGGCCCCGAGCAGGTTCGCTCCCGACAGGTTGGCCCCGGCCAGGTTGACGCCGGTCAGGTTCGCGCCCGCGAGGTTCGCGCCAACGCACGAGGTGGCGAGGTCCGCGCTCGGATCGGAGACGATGGTGCAGGTTCCGAGAAGCGTGTCGGCGCTCGCGTTCGGCGCCACCGTCGCCAGACCCACCATCGCGATTCCGGTACTGAGGACCGCGACGCCGAGCCCACGGACAGCATTGTTCAAAGCCGACATGAATTTCCTACTTCCAGAACGACCCCTGCACGGGTCAACATCACAGCCCGACGCGGACACAGTAAACGAACGGGCCCCCATCGTTCTCGTCTTTCGCGAAATAGCTACCGACGGGTTCGGCGGGCCCCGCTCAACGCTTACGGACCAGCCGCCGCTCGGCCTCCTCGATTGCCTGACCGGTCGATTCGCCGAGGATCGGCGTGGCCGCGAACGTCTCGAGGGACACGCCCTGACTGGCGAGGCGGTCGGCATCCCAGCAATCGAGCACTTCGGGCGTGAGGCCGCTCAGATACAGCCGGCCCCCGAGCCGGTCGAGCCGGTCCGCATAGTCGGCGATCACCTTGAAGAAGGTGGCACCAAGAGTGGTTCGGCCGCGCAGCCGCAGGATGACCTCGGGCGACTCGGCATCGCCCGGGTCCGGCAGGTGCACCTGCAGCGTCCTCGCGCCCGCGTAGAAGAGGCTCCCGTACACGTCGAGCACGACGATCTCCCCGCTCGCCAGCGTCTTCGGGGCGTCGGACTCCTCGAGCAGCCCGTCATCGGTCGGCCGCAACCGGACGACCTTGAGGTCGACGGCCTCCTGGTTGAGCTGCAGCAGGATCGAGAGCGCGACACCGATCCCGACCGCAGCGGTGACCGGGAGCAGCAGGGTCGCGATGAAGGTGGTCACCAGCGCGATGACCGAGCTGGGTCCGCTGCGCAGGATCGAGGCGATCTGCGCGGGGCGGACGGAGCCCACGGCGGCGAAGATCAGCACCGCCGCCAGTGTCGGCATCGGAACCTTGCCGACGAGCCCCGAGAACAGCACCAGGATCACGAGCATCCAGATCCCGGAGAAGACCGCGCCCCAGCGGCTGCGTGCGCCTGCGGTGGCGTTCAACGCCGTCTGACCGACCGATCCGCCGACCGGCATCCCGCCGAACAGTGCGGAACCGATGTTGCCGATGCCCTGCGCGGAAAAATCCTGGTTCGGCAGGGACCGGGAGCCGTCCCGGTTGGGCGAGGCCTCCGCGACCCCGGCACCCTGCACCAGCACGATCGCGGCCACGGCGAACCCGGCCCCGATCAGCGACGGCGACAGCAGTCCGAGGTCGGGGATCTGGGGCAGCGGGATCCCGGTCGGGATCGTCCCCACGTCCGCCACCCGGGCCACGCTGTCGAGGCCGAAGAAGATCACGATCAGGCAGGGCACCACCAGCGCGATCAGGGCACTGAACAACGCCAGCCTGGTGCGCGCGAGGACGATCAGCAGCACGAGGGCCAGCAGCCCGGTCAGCAGCGACGGCAGATCGATGCGCGTCGGGTTCGTGACCAGGTCGAAGGCCTTGGCGAGGGCGACGGACCCCGACACGGTCGCCCCCGTCAGGTCGACGATCTGCCCGAGCACGATGTTGACGGCGATCCCGGTGAGGAAGCCGGTCATCACCGAATGCGAGACGAAGCGGGTGTAGCGCCCGAGCCGGAGCACGGCGGCCGCGACCATCACGGCGCCCGCGATCAGGGTGAGCAGGATCAGGGCACCGGGCCGCTCCGCCTCCTGCACCTCCGCGAGGGCCGAACCGGCGGCGAGTGCCGAGGCGCCGGTCGTGGTGATCACCATCAGCTTGGTGCTGGTCTGCATCCCGCCGAAGAGCGGTCCGGCGAAGCTCGCATAGAGGCCGTGTACCGGGCTGACCCCGGCCAGCACCCCGGACGCCATCCCGTCCGGGACGCTGCTGATCGCACCGGGGATCGCCGCGACGAGGTCCGCCTTGAGGAACCGGCGCTCGGGCATCCTCGAGCGCACCCAACCGCGGGCAGCGGACACTCTCGACACCATCTCGCCAGCCTCACGGCCCCGCGACCGAAGGGCATCACTCCCGACGGGTGAGATCCTGTGGGATTGCCGAGGCAGGTAGACTCTTCTTCATGCAGCGGGCGCTCCTTCTTCACCGCCGCGACGGGGTCTGATCCAGACTGGCCACCCGTCGCGGGGTTCAGACGCGCCGGTCGACACCATCGGACCAACAGTCCCCTTCATCTCGGAGAATCGTCAATGTCATCCGCCGACGCTTTTACTTCCGGATCGCGCACCATCACGCCGCCGTCGAAGCCCGCACCTGCCGACCAGCCCGTCTGGAACCAGCAGAAGAACTCCTCCATGCCGACCTACCGATACCGGCCGTTCGCCGAAGAGGTCGAGCCCATCTCCCTCCCGGACCGCACCTGGCCGGACAAGATCATCGACCGCGCCCCGCTGTGGTGTGCGGTCGACCTGCGTGACGGCAACCAGGCCCTCATCGATCCGATGAGCCCGGCCCGCAAGCGCCGCATGTTCGACCTGCTGGTGCGGATGGGCTACAAGGAGATCGAGGTCGGCTTCCCGTCGGCCAGTCAGACCGATTTCGACTTCGTCCGCGAGATCATCGAGGACGGGGCGATCCCGGACGACGTGACCATCCAGGTCCTCACCCAGTGCCGGGACGAGCTGATCGAGCGCACGTTCGCCGCCTGCGACGGCGCCCGCAGCGTCATCGTGCACTTCTACAACTCCACCTCGATCCTGCAGCGGCGGGTGGTGTTCCGGGCCGAGCGCGAGGCGATCAAGAAGATCGCCACCGCAGGCGCCCGCAAGTGCCTGCAGGAGGCGGCCAAGTACCCGGATACCAACTGGCGGTACGAGTACTCCCCCGAGTCGTACACCGGCACTGAGCTGGAGTACGCGAAGGAGGTGTGCGACGCCGTCACCGAGGTGATCGCGCCGAGCCCCGAGAACCCGATCATCCTGAACCTGCCCGCCACCGTCGAGATGGCGACGCCGAACGTGTACGCCGACTCCATCGAGTGGATGAGCCGCAACCTGGCCCGTCGCGACTCCGTGATCCTGTCGCTGCACCCGCACAACGACCGCGGCACCGGTGTCGCGGCAGCGGAGCTCGGCTTCCAGGCCGGGGCGGATCGCATCGAGGGCTGCCTGTTCGGCAACGGCGAGCGCACCGGCAACGTCTGCCTGGTCACCCTCGGCCTGAACATGTTCACCCGCGGCGTGGACCCGCAGATCGACTTCTCCAGCATCGACGAGATCCGCCGCACCGTGGAGTACTGCAACCAGCTGCCCGTCGCGGAGCGGCATCCGTACGGCGGCGACCTGGTGTACACCGCGTTCTCGGGCAGCCACCAGGACGCGATCAACAAGGGCCTCGACCAGATGAAGATCTCGGCGGACGCGCAGGACGCCGACGTCGACGACATCCTCTGGGCGGTCCCCTACCTGCCGATCGACCCCAAGGATGTGGGCCGCAGCTACGAGGCCGTGATCCGGGTGAACTCGCAGTCCGGCAAGGGCGGCGTCGCCTACATCATGAAGGCCGACCACGGCCTGGTGCTGCCGCGCCGCCTGCAGATGGAGTTCTCCTCCGCCGTCCAGAGGATCACCGACGGCGAGGGCGGCGAGGTCTCCCCCAAGGAGATGTGGGACGTCTTCAACGAGGAGTACCTGGCCCCGATCAGCCCGCTGGAGCGGATCCGTCAGAAGGTGACCGCGTCCGAGGAGGACGGCGGCACCGACGCCATCACCGCCGTGGTGAAGGCGAACGGCAAGGAACACGAGATCACCGGCTCCGGCAACGGCCCCCTGGCCGCGTTCGTCGATGCGATCGGGACCATCGGCTTCGACGTCCGGGTCCTGGACTACAGCGAGCACGCCATGTCCGCGGGCGACGACGCGCAGGCCGCGGCCTACGTGGAGTGCGCGGTCACCCGGCCCGACGGCGTCACCAAGACGGTGTGGGGCGTAGGCATCGCGACCTCCATCACCACCGCCTCGCTGCGCGGCGTGGTCTCCGCGGTCAACCGCGCCTACTAGGCGCCGACGGGCCTGTGCGCGCGTCGTGCCCCGGTTGGGGTACGACGCGCGCACACCAGTACCAGCTTCGCGTGCCATGTCCACCCCCGCACCGACTAGTCCGCGGTGGGATGCGAACCACTACCTGCTGAGCGACATTTCGACTCCGTGCGCCTGCAGTGACGGTCGGCTGTCAGGTTTGCATCGTGTTGGTTGCGGGTATGCGGATCACGGTGCAATTCGCGGCAGTGTTTCTGTTGACTCGCGGGCACTGTGACCGAAATGAGGCGTACCTGTCATGATTATTCTTGGACTCATCTTGCTGCTTGTCGGGTTCCTTCTCAGCATCCCGATCCTGTGGACGATCGGAATCGTCCTTCTGGTGGTCGGTGCGGTGCTGTTCCTACTCGGCTCGATGGGGCACGCGGTAGGTGGACGGGCCCACTACTACTGAGCGGCACCGTGAATGGCGCAGGTCCAGGGAACAGAAGCCGGTTGGTCGGTTTCAAGATCCGGGATCGAGTACTCGAATGTCATGACGCATCAAGCGACTTCGAGGGCGAGGACAGCGGGCGGTCAGACCGCCGACTCCGTCACGCATTCGCTGGGCGCATCCATGCGCTGCAGGGCGGGTGTGCCGCGGAGGCCAGCGCGCCGTCGGCGTCGGCGCCCCCGGAGACCTCGGCGTGTAGTCGATCGAGGAATCAGCGTTCCATCGCTCCGCGCGCACGGATGAGGTCCGGATCCCACTCCCACTCGGGATCAACGGCCTCGAACCCGCGGTAGTGCAACTCGTAGCAGATCTGGAGGGCGAGTTGGAGGTCGCCGCCGAACGCGTCGGATTGGCCCAGGTGCGGAAATGTGTGGAGCGAATCGCGGCGCCCCTGCGACAGGGCGGAGACGAGTGCGTATGAGATCGGCCCTCGTGGCAACGGTAGGGCTGCAGTCATGGTGATACCGCGGCGGCATCCGCTCGAAACCTCCAGGCTGTCGATGCCTGTGCCCGCTCCACATGCTGCGCCCAGGTGAGCGACGCGAAGCTCACCCACCGCCCCATCGATGACGGTCAGCGTCCCGATATGGAGGTCGCGACGCACCGGGCCGATCTCAGTCGGGAGTGACGATCGCGAAATCAGGGTCCGGCGCGTCGAGATAACCGGCGAGCTCGACCAGCTTCGCGACGTCTCCCTCCGCGACGACGGTGCCGTCGGCGATCGCCTTCGCGATGTCCGCGCCGCCGACCAGCACCCCCAGGAGCACCGGACGGGTGAGCGTGAGAGTGGCGTCGGCGCCGGTGGGTTCGCCGTCGAGGTCGAAGTGGACCAGCAGCCCGTTGCTGAGTTGCGTCCGGTGCACCAGGTCCTCGTCGGTGACCCGCCAGTCGATCACGATGCGCGCCGACCATGCCCGCGGTCCGTCGATCCGCAGGGACACCGCGTCGAAGACCTGTTCCACCGACAACGCGGCCGCGATGTCCGGGGCGTCGGCCTTGGTCGGTGTTCCCACCGACCCGTTCCGCAGCTCGTAGGCCCCGGTGAGGTAGAAGTTCCGCCAGGTTCCGTTCTCGGCGCCGTAGCCGAGTTGTTCGAAGGTGTCGGCCTGCAGCGCCTTCGCCTCCGCGTTGTCGGGTTCGGCGAAGATCACGTAGTTGACCACCTGCGCGACCCAACGGAAGTCACCGGCCGCGAACGACTCCCGGGCCCTGCGCAGCACCTCGGCCGAGCCACCCATGAACTCGACGTGCCTCGTGGCCGACTCCACGGGCGGATGTTCCCAGAGGTGCGCCGGGTTCCCGTCGAACCAGCCCATGTAGCGCTGATAGATCGCCTTGACGTTGTGGCTGACCGAGCCGTAGTAGCCGCGGGTGTGCCAGGCGTCGGCCAGCGCGGGCGGCAGCTCGATCTCCTCGGCGATCTCGATTCCGGTGTGGCCCTGATTGATCCGTCGCAGCGTCTGGTCGTGCAGATAGCCGTAGAGGTCCCGCTGCAGCGACAGGAACTCGGTGAGACGCTCGGACCCCCACGTCGGCCAGTGATGCGAGGCGAACAGCACATCGGACTTCGCGGCGTACCGGTTGATCGACTCGGTGAGGTACTTGGACCACACGTGCGGATCCCGGACCAGCGCGCCGCGCAGGGTCAGCAGGTTGTGCAGGGTGTGGGTCGCGTTCTCCGCCATGCACAGGGCCCGGAAATCCGGGAAATAGAAGTTCATCTCGGACGGCGCCTCGGTGCCCGGCGTCATCTGGAACTCGATGCAGACCCCGTCGACGGTCTCCACCTGCCCGGTCGCGGAGACGTACAGGGTCGGCATGATCAGGGTCGGCGAGCCGGTGGACGTCGTCTGGCCCAGCCCGGCGCCGACCCCGCCACGGGGTCCCCTGGGCAGGGCCGCGCCGTACATGTAGGCGGCCCGCCGGGCCATCGCCGTGCCCGCGTAGACGTTCTCCTCGACGGCGTGTTCCACGAAGCCGACCGGCGCGAGGATCGGGCAGCGCCCCGCGGCCACGTCCTCCTCCGTCGTGACGCCCTTGACGCCACCGAAGTGGTCGATGTGCGAGTGCGTGTAGATGACGCCGGTGACGGGCCGATTGCCGCGATGCTCGCGGTAGAGCGCGAGTCCGGCGGCGGCGGTCTCCCGCGAGATCAGCGGGTCGATCACCACCACGCCGGTCTCACCCTCGATCAGCGTCATGTTCGACAGGTCGAGGCCGCGGACCTGGTACACCCGCTCACACACCTCGAACAGGCCCTGCTTCGCGACCAGCCCCGACTGCCGCCACAGGCTCGGGTTCACGGTCGGCGGGCAGGGCTCCTTGAGGAAGGCATAGGAATCGTTGTCCCACAACACGGTTCCGTCTGCACCGGTCACCACCCCCGGATCCAGGGCAGCGATGAACCCGCGCTCGGCGTCGACCAGGTCGGTGTCGTCGGCGAACGGAAGGGAGTGAGCAGCCCGCTCGTTGGCCGCCGCGACCGTCTCGGTCGCGGCCTCGGGAGTCGTCATGGGAACCGGTGATCCTCTCGTCGATGCGGGCAGAGATGGTGAGCCGTAAGCGCTTGTCGCCCGCCTGCGGACCACAAGCACTCACGGGCGGCGAAGCCGCCTAAGCGAGCAGCTGCGCCTTCGCGGCGGCGAATTCCTCGTCGGAGAGCGCGCCGGACTGATGCAACTGAGCGAGCTGCTGCAGTTTGGTGATGAGGTCGTCGCCCGCGGGCGCGGCCTGCGCCGGAGCCGGCTGGGCATACGCGGCCTGCTGCGCCTGGGCTTGCTGGGCGTACGCGGCCTGCTGCTGCGCCGCCTGCTGGTCCGCATAGGCCTGCTGCTCCGCGGCCTTCTGCTGGGACCGACGGTTCATCGCGTTGGACGTCGCCTGGGCGGTGCCCGCGATGACGGCGGTGCGCGCAACGGTGCCGAGCAATCCTGGACGGCCCCTGCGACCGGCTCTGAAAACCATGTGACTCTCCTGTGCTGGTGCGGAATTCCTACAGTGCGGCCGCGACGGCCGCCACGACGGCGTCACGGGGGATCTGAACGTGCAGGGCGACCTCGCCACCCGCGCCGCGGACGGACGCAGCGATCTGGCGCGCCCATGTCTCCTCGTAGACGATGACCGCGGCCGAGGTGCCCGGCTCCAGCGAGTCGCGAACCACGTCGAGGTCCTCGTCGCTGATCAGCGCCTTCGCCTCGATCGACAGGATCGCGAGGCCGACCTCGTCGAGATCCTCGTCGACATCCACCTGGGTGATGGTGCCGTCGGCGTCCTTCGCGATGTAGACGAGGTCGAGCAGGGTGACGTAGCCCCGTTCGACCACGTCCTGGAGCGCCGCGATGGTGCCGGGATCCACTTGTGCCCCGGGGAAGGTCAGCACGACCAGCTCCACCGGGCCGACGTTCAATGAGTCGCTCATGCCGCCCAGACTGCCCCCTCCCCCCACACGTCGCCTCACCCCGCAGGGATGAATCGCAACTCACCTGCAAAGGATGAAGCCCGCGGCGCCCCGACTCTGGGATCCTCAGACGAACAGTCAGATCCTCATGTGAATGGAGCTTTTGATGAACGACGTGAACTCGTTTTGGGATTTTCTGTGGCTGATCATCATCACCTTCGCCTTCGTGGCGTACCTGATGCTGCTCTTCTCGATCATCGGAGACCTCTTCCGTGACCACAAGCTGTCCGGTTGGTGGAAGGCGGTGTGGGTCTTCTTCCTGATCTTCGTGCCGTTCCTCACGGCTCTCATCTACCTCATCGCCCGCGGTGACAGCATGACCAAGCGGTCCATCGCTCAGGCGCAGCAGTACAAGGAGCAGCAGGACGCGTACATCAAGACCGTCGCGGGCGGAAAGTCCCCGGCGGACCAGATCGCGGACGCGAAGGCACTGCTGGACAGCGGCGCCATCACGGAGGCCGAGTTCACGGCGCTCAAGAGCAAGGCGCTCACCTAGCCTTCTCCCGTTTCACCGACGAAACTCCGGGCACCCCTGCGGCGCCCGGAGTTTCGTCGTCTGTGCCTCACCCGTTCACGTGTGCCGCTTCCTCCCGGAAGGCGGCGAGCACGGCCCCGACCGCGGGCCGATCCGTCGCGGCGGGCCTGGTCGCCAACTCATAGATCCGGGCAGCCCGGACACCGGCAAGGCGCTTGCACACCAGCCCCGGGTGCGCGAGCGCATATCGCGGCATCAGTGCCACCCCGTGGCCCGCCGCGACCAACTCCTCGATCACCCGGAAGTCGTTGATGCGCTGGACCACCCGCGGCTGGACGCCGGTGGCGGCGGCCACCGACTGCAACACATCGTCGACGGGGAACCCGCCGCGCACGCTGATCCAACTCTCGTCCGCCAGCTCGTCGAGCCCCACCTCGGACCTGTCTGCCAGCGGATGCCCCGGGCCAAGAAGTAGGTCGATGGGCTCGCGCATCAGCGCCTCTGTCCGTACCCGCGGCGAGATCAGCGAGGGCGCGCGCTCGTCGCGGTGGGTGAGGACCACGTCGAAATCGGCCAACAGCTGCGGCACCGCCGATGCCGGCTCGTCCACGTCCTGAGCCTCGATCTCGACGCCGAGCTCGGAGATCCGGGCGAGGACGCCCGGCAGCAGCAGCGCGGCCCCGGAGGGGAACAGCGCGACTCGAACCCGCCCGCGCGGTGACCCCCGATAGGAGGCCATCTCCGCGCTGGCCCGGTCCAGTGCGGCCAGCACATCCTCGGCGCGCAGGACCAACGCGTGCCCGGCATCGGTGAGCCGCAAGCGACGTCCGTCCGGTTCCAGGATCGCGACCCCCGCCTCGCGGGCGAGGATCTTGAGCTGCTGGGACACCGCCGACGGAGTCATCGAGAGTGCGGCCGCGGCCGCGGACACCGTGCCCCGGTCGGCCAGCTCACGCAGCACACGGAGGCGTTCGGCGTCCATGCAGGAAAGCTACTCTGTCCGGCAACAACTTCGCCCGCCGCGCACACGTTCGTGGGCGCGGACCGGGCCACACCATCGGGGAGCAGTCATGAGTTACGCATCGTTCACGAACTGGCGACTGCTGGACGGTGACCCGGACGTCATCTGGCACGCCTTCACCGACCCGGCGGAATCGGGGCTGTACGAAGAGCACAAGACGGAGACGGTGCTCGGGCCGGACTTCACCATGGCCGCCGGGCACGGCTGGGACGCCAAGCACGGCGAGGAATGCGACTTCGACGTCGTCCGCTGGACCATCACCCGGCACGAGCCGAACAGGGTGTTCGAGTTCTCCGGTAAGCAACGGGGCATTCGGCAGGATGTGGTGCTCACCATGGAGCCGGCGGACGGCGGCCACATCGTCACCGAGACCATTCGCTTCCGCCCGGCGTTCAAGGGAAAGCCGGGGGCGCAGCTGCTGTCCTGGCTGCTCCTTGCCACCGGCCTGCTGGCCAAAGTCGGCGACGACCACGGCGAGTCGCTCGATCTACTCGAGGAGCACATTGCCGCCGGATGACTCCGATCGGAGGGCCGGTGATCCCGCCTGTTGGCACGAATCCGCAATGACGGGCGAACGGCACGGTAACAACGAGTAACCTTCAACAGATTCACATGGCGAGGGCCCGCCTCGGTGGGCCCTCGCTGTGTTGCGTCATCGACCAACCCAGCGGGGGCAGGCATCGGTCGGCCTCTCCTGCCACGATTCAAAGGAGTTCGGCCCCGTGTGTTCGATCCTCGGCATTTTCGGTCTGCAGTCCGGCGACGATCTGGCCGCGCTGCGCGTTCAGGCCGTGGAACTGTCGCGCAGGCAACGGCACCGCGGGCCCGACTGGAGCGGGGTGTTCGTCGGTGACGGCGCGATCCTGGTGCACGAGCGCCTGGCGATCGTGGACCCGGCCAGCGGGTCGCAGCCGCTGCGCTCGCGGGACGGTCACCTCG
>NZ_SUMD01000009.1 GCF_005049235.1 Rhodococcus oryzae
GGACCATGAACTTCACGCCCGCGGTGGCGAGCAGTTCGGCGACGGCCTTGGTGGTCTTCTTGGCGCGGTCCTCGTAGGCGCCGGCGCAGCCGACCCAGAACAGGTATTCGTAGTCCTCGAAGGTGTCGGCGTCCTTGCCGTAGACGGGGATCTCGAAGTCCATCTCGTTGATCCAGTTGAGACGGTCCTTGGAGTTCTGGCCCCAGGGGTTGCCCTTGTTCTCGAGGTTCTTGAACAGGCCGGCCAGCTCGGAGGGGAACTCCGATTCGATGAGCACCTGGTAGCGGCGCATGTCGATGATGTGGTCGACGTGTTCGATGTCGACGGGGCACTGCTCGACGCAGGCGCCGCAGTTGGTGCACGACCACAGGGTCTCGAGGTCGATGACCGGAGCCAGCTCGCCCTCGACGGTTTCGCCGACCAGCTTGCGGCCGGCCTCGGTGAGCGCGGCCTCGGGGATCTTTGCCAGGGCGGCCTCGTTGACGTTGCCGTCGGCGTCGACCAATCCGATTTCATCGCCGGCTGACCCGTTGCCCCCAGGGCCTTTACGGCCGCCGGCCAGCAGGTAGGGCGCCTTGGCGTAGCCGTGGTCGCGCAGCGACATGATCAGCAGCTTCGGCGAGAGCGGCTTGCCGGTGTTCCAGGCGGGGCACTGGCTCTGGCAGCGGCCGCACTCGGTGCAGGTGGTGAAGTCGAGCCAGCCCTTCCAGGAGAAGTCCTCGATCTGGCCTGCGCCGAGGGTGTCGGTGTCGGGGTCGACGTTGTCCATGGTCAGGGCCTTGCCCTTGGACATCATCGGCTTCGCGGCACCGAGGGCGACGCCGCCGTCGTCCTCACGCTTGAAGTAGATGTTCGGGAACGCGGAGAAGCGGTGCCAGGCGACACCCCAGGTGATGTTGCGGCCGACCATGTACAGCCAGACCATCGCTGACATCAACTTCACAAAAGCAAACGCGGACACCATGTTCGGACTTGCGGGCAGCAGTTCGGCGACATGCATCGTGAAGAAATCGGTCCACGGGTCCGCATGACCGGTCATCGCGATGCGACCGGCCTTCACCATGATCATGCCTACGCCCTCGATCAGGACGACGGCCTCGACGAAATAGGCTGCGCGGAAGTTTGATCCACTGAAACGGGATAGTCGCGCCGGGACGCGGGGATGGTTGAGCTGGCGAATCGCGATCAAGGTCAGGACGCCGACGACAGTGATGATCCCGAGAAGCTCGTCGACGAAATGATAGATGGGCCAACTGCTTACGATTGGCCACCCGCTCGCCGGGTCGAACGTCTGAATGTACGCCTCCATCGCGACGAACATTCCCAGTAGGAAACCGATCATCACGAGCCAATGCGCCCAGCCCACCGTCCGGAACTTCTGCATCCGGGTGTGCGCGGCGAACTCGACGATCATCTGCTTGAAGCGGGGGAAGAACGGGCGCCACCGATCCGGTGCCGGCTCGCCGAGTCGGATCGTTCGGATCATCGTCGACCCGCCGCCGAAGAACGATGCCCAACACGGCAGGCTCAACAGGACGCCGATCACGCCCAGAGTCACGGTCACAGCATTCATGTCGAGTCCTCCCCGTCCGGTGTCGAAACTCGCCACCGACCCCACCCCGGAAAGTTACCCACGGGTAACTTGTGATGCTTGTATTCGATTCTTACCACACAATGCGAACCGAAACTCCGAACGCCCGCGCCACGAGGGGACTGTCACTGCCCGTCGGAGGATTGGCATGGCCGTCGCCGAGCACCTCGAGCGCGAGGATCGCCAACCCAGAGCTCGACGCTGTTCATCTCGTTGAGTCGCAAGTGAATCGGGGAGGAGTCGCTGGATCGCGGGCGTCCGTGGGATGGAACTTGCGGGTTACCGCGGGTCCGATGGGGCGGGCCAGCTCGCCGGGTCGTGCCACACGAACAACAGTTGGTCCTGCTCGAGGGTCGCCCAGGCGCGGGTGGGCGTCGGGTGCGGGGATCCGCCGGCGGCCTCGCCGTTGCCGTCCCAGCGCCAGCGGTGGATCGGGCAGTCGATCGTGTCACCCACGACCGAGCCGTGACTCAGGTCGCCGCCCATGTGCGGGCAACGGGCGTCGAGGATCCTGATCTCGCCCCGGCGGTCGGCGAACGCGACGAGCTTGGTGCCGAATGCCTCGATGGCGTGCGGCCTGCCGTCGCGGTAGTCCTCGGCCGGTCCGAGGCAGTGCCACCCGGTCTCGACAGCGGTCACGGTGCGTCCCTTCGTATTGCTCGGAGGCGCAACCGTGTCAATCCGAAGGCCGGGCGTCAACGGGGTCGATCCGCTGGGCGGGAAAGCGCGAGGATCGACGTCAGCTCACCAGTCCCAGCGGGGCACTTCCTGGCAGGGATGCAGGTCGACGTCGCCGGTCGCGTGCGAGTTCTGCACTGCCACTTCGGTGCCGAATCGGAGATAGTCGAGCAGTGCGGTACGGAAATTCGTGTCGGACGGCAGCCCGGCGTCGTCGGCGGCGGTGAGGAACAGGTCGACGAACCGTTGACGCTGCTCCTCGCTGATCTTCTTGCCGCGGTGCGCCTCGAGCAGCGCGGGGAATCCGCCCAACTGGTCGGTGTAGACGGTGGGACCGCCGAACACCTCGGCGAGGAAATCCGTCAGGTGGTCGATGTGACTGGGGCTGCCCGCGCCGAAGAGCGGGTGCAGGAGCGGATCGGCGAGGACCCGTGGGTACCAGGTCGCGACGAGGCGGTGCAGTCCTTCTCGGCCGCCGACGTGCTCGAATAGGGATTCGGCGGTGTTCCTGTTCGCTGTCATGGCACTCCTCGGTGAGGGACGAGAGCTTGATTACATGATTACAGAATTGCCGACTGTCCGCCGCGGATAAGTGGAGCCGCCGTTGTCACCAGCGAAACATGGGCAGCGGGCTCCACGGCCTGGTGAGTGCCCGCCTGCCGCCCAGCTCGAGCAATCGGCGATGGAAGCCGGCATCCGGTAACTCCCGCAGCAGTTCGCGGTAGTGTCCGCGCGGCAGGCCGAAGTTGCGCAGGCCCAGCGAGACATCGATCCAGTCGGCCCGGCGGAAGATCTCCACGGCGTCCCGCGCGGCCCCGGCCGCGGTCACCTTGTGATGCTGCTGAATCAGCGCGGTGACCAGGTCCGTCTTGTCGGCGTGGCCGTGTTCGTGCAGCCACCCGACGGCGCGCGTCGTCGAGGGGTCCAGGTAGTCGAAGGTTTCGTCGCTCCAGATGCCGAGGTCGTGATAGACCGCCGCCACCCGGAACGCGACCGGATCCGGCAGTTCACCGCCCGCGAGCGTCGTGCAAAGGCGCAGCACGCGCTCGACGTGATTGCGGTAGGCGGTGCGGTCCTTGCCCAGGGTCCGGTTCCATGGCTTGAAGAGGCTGTCGAGGTCGATCGGATCCATGATTGGTCCTCCCGGGCCGGCGGCAGACTATGAGACCGAACTCCTGTCGAAACGGTACCGGCCGTGCCACGGCATGGCCGCCTCCAGCATCGCCGCGGCCGTCAGCAGGTCCGCGTCGGCGCCCCACTTCGCCGAGATCATCACGCCGAGCGGGACCCCCTCGTCGGTCCAGCCCAGCGGCAGGCTGACGGACGGGAAGCCCGTCGCGTTCGCGACGATGGTGTTGCCGGTGAAGGCCACCATGTCCGCGAGCTCGGTGGCCGGGTCGGCGTCGTTGCGCAGCTCGCCGAGGGCGACGGGCGGCAGCGTGACGGTCGGCGTGATGACCAGGTCCACGTCCTCGTGGTCGAGGCTCCAGCGCCGCGACCACGCCTGCACCAGCCCGACGGCGGCCGCGAGGTCCCCCGACGACGTCTCCCGCGCCTGAATCCGCAGGTACCGCACGATGGGCCGCAGCAGGTGCTCGTACTCCTCCGGGATTGGCTTGGTACCGGCCAGGGACGAGAACATCGTGATGAACGCGTCCGAGAACGCCGTGTCGACGGCCTGCGGGCGCTCGACCACGGTGTGCCCCAGCGACTCGAGGACGGCGCCCACCCGCGCGACGGCGGCCGACACCTCCGGGTCCACGGGACCCCGCGACACCGACCCCTGGGCCAGCGCGACGGTCAGCCTCCGCGACGATCCGTCGGCGCCACGTACGACGGCGTCCTCGAAGGAATCCGGCCGCGGAGGGTGCAGGGTCCCGGCGCCGGGGCGGGTCGCGAGCACGTCCAGCAGCGCGGCGGTATCGCGCACCGTCCGGGCGATCGGGCCCTTGCTGGCGAAGCCGAAACCGTCGTGCCCGGCGTACCCCATGGTGAGCAGTCCCCGGCTCGGCTTCAGTCCGACCACGCCGCACGCGCTGGCCGGTGACCGCAGGGAGCCCGCGGTGTCGCTGCCCTGTGCGATCGGGACGAGGCCCGCGCCGACGGCGGCCGCGGCGCCGCCGCTGCTCCCTGCGGCGCTGCGGGCGGGGTCGAACGGGCTGCGCGAGGGCGGGGCCACGTCCGGCTCGGTGTAGCAGGCGGCGCCGAACTCCGGGACGGTGGTCTTGCCGATGTCGACGAGCCCTCCGTCGCGGAGCGCCCCGACGATCTCGTCGTCGACCTCGGGGACGAAATCACGGAAGATGGCCGAGCCGAACGTCGTTCGGATCCCACGAGTGGTTTCGAGGTCCTTGATCGCGGTGGGGACGCCGAAGAGTCGGGGCAGGCCCTCCTCGCCGGCGTCGAGCCGGGCCTGCGCGCGATCGGCGAGCTCGAGCGCGTGCTCGGTCGCCACCGTGGTGAATGCGCCGACGTCATCCTGGGTGGTTGCCCGATCGAGGAAATGGCGCGTCACCTCGGGAACGGAGAGCTGCCGACGGGCGATCGCCTCGGCGAGTTCGACGGCGGAGAGCTGGTGCAGGTCTGTCACGGCGGCCACCTTGTCATTCCGTTACGCGTATCGTTATGGTGGAATGCATGGTAGCCGAATCCGGGGACACCGCAAGGGTGGGACGCCGAAAAGCTGTGAGCCACAGCGAGATTCTCGAGGTCGCGACCCAGATCGCCGACGACGAGGGGCTCGATGCCGTGTCTTTCCGCGTGCTCGCGGACCGGCTCGGGACCTCCCCGATGGCCGTTCATCGCACCTCGGGCGGCATCGACGCGCTCCGGCATGACCTGGTCTCCACGCTGGTGGGCGAGGCCGTCGCCGGCATCGAGTGGCCCGAGGAGTGGCGCGCGGTCGCGCGGACCTTCGCCGACACCCTGCACGACCTGCTCATGCGGCACCCGCTGGTCCTCGAGGCGCACCGGCAGGCCGCGCTGGAGGCGCCGGGCGCCGACGACACCGCCCATCGCGTGGTGCGCGCCTTCCGTGAGGCCGGGTTGGGAGACGAGCAGGCCACGTACGCCTACGCCACGCTGCACGACTTTGTGACCGGGCACGTCGCCATCCGACTGAGCCGAGGTGACTTCGGCACCGTCCCCGCCGAGCGCAGGGCGGTCTCGGTCTATGCCGATCACCACGACTACGACCGCCGCTTCGCCGCGGGGGTGGGGCTGATCCTCGACGGCGTCGCCGTCGCCGCGGGTGCGACGGCCCGCTCGTGACCGCGACGACGCCGACCGTCGAGTACCGCGATGTCGCCGGGCTTCATGCCCGCGACCCCGGGTGCCGGTGCGGCACCCGGGGTCGTCGGCAGGGCAGGGCTAGGCGACGAGCTTCGCCTTGAGCGCGGCGATGGTGTCCTGGCTCAGTCCGAGACCCTGGGTGAGGTAGTTGCTCACGCTGCCGTAGTCGGCGGTGATCTGGGCGAGGCCGGCCTCCAGGTAGGTCGCGTCCACGCCGAGCGTCGGGGTCAGGTTGGTGGCGACCTGCGGGCCGAGGGCGGCCGTGATCTGGGCGAGGGTCTTCTCGTTGGTCGCCTGGAGGTAGGTGTTGCTCAGCAGGTAGTCGCTCATGGTGGTGGCGGCGGGGACGCCGGCGATCGAGTGCAGCAGCATGGTTGTCCAGCCGGTCCGGTCCTTGCCCGAGGTGCAGTGGAAGAGCTGGACGCCGTCGCCGGCGGCGATATCCGAGAGCACCTGCGTGAAACCGGCCCGGCGCTGGGGATCGGTGACGAAGCTGCGGTTGGCGTCCATCATGAACTGCCTGGCCTGTTCGGGCGATTGGATGGTCTGGGCGAGCTGGATCAGGTCAGCGAACTCGACCGGGATGTTCTTGTACGCGACGCCGTCCGGGAGCTTGTCCTGGCCGCCGATGAACGGGTTGCTGATCTCGTTGGCGCCGCGCAGGTCGTAGACGTCGGCCAGGTCGAGGGTGGCGAGGGTCTGCTTGTCGGCGTCGCTGGTCGCGGTCAGCGCATTGGAGCGGTAGACGACGCCGCGCTTGAGGTGCTTGCCGTCCGCGGTGGCGTACCCGGCACCGTCGTTGCCCGCGACATCGCGGAAGTTGGAGACGGAGGCCAGCTTCGGAGTGGGGGCGAGGACCGGGTTGCTCGAACCGAGGTCGAGTGACCCGCCGAGCGACCCGGTGTCGATCGAGCTCAGATCGAAGGCACCCGCGGTGGCGGGGGCGGTGAACAGGAGACCGCCTGCGACCAGTAATGCGGCGGCCCTCGCGGTGCGGGTGGACAGCGTTCGGGAGCGTGTGGACATCTGATGTTGCCTCTCATTATCTGCGTGGAACTGACCGACCGAAGGGATTCCGGTCGGCGGTCGAGCCCGGCGAGGGCCGGGCCGGTCAGGGTGCGACGTCACCGACCCCGGTGAATCCGTAACGCTGGTGGGGTCCGATGACGGCTACCTCGAACAGGCCCTCCCCGGTGCGGGAAACGCCGTCCTCGGTGACGGTGAACCGGGCGAGGTTGTCCACCGGGCACAGCATCTTCTTCCATGGCTCGATGTCCGCGACCTTCTCCCGCAGCCCCTGGACCACCAGCTCGCCCTGCCACATTCCGTGGCGCCAGTCCTGCTCGAGGCCGTAGCCGGTGCCGACGCCGATGTAGTTCGGCAGCATCGGTTCACACGCGACCGAGAGGACCCGGTCGGGTTCGCCGGGCGCGCCCGGGCGTCGGAAGTGCAGGGTTCCGGCTGCGACCTCGCGGGTGCCGGAGACGAAGGTCAGCTCGTGGTCGGGTCGGCCCAGCCACTCCGGTTCCCGGGTGCGATCCGACCAGACCCGGGTCGCGTCCTCGACGATGCGGCGACCCTGCTGGTCCTCCTGGATGACCGTGACGATGGAATAGTCGCCGAACTGCATGATCGAGTAGATCCAGAAGAAGTTCTGGCTCCCGGCGAGCGCCGGATCCGCCTTGCGCCCAGGCGGTTCCGCCTCGCCGACGGGCCGGACACCCCAGGAGCGGTCACGGTTTCCGCGCCAGGTGTCCGCGGTGACGGGCATGACCTCGCCGTCCACGGTGAGGGACCCCGACCACGCGCCGGTCTGCACGAACCGCTGGGTGTCGAAGGTGACCCGTTCGAGCTGGCGGTGGAAGTGTCGGGCCTCGAGGTTGGCGGGACCGTCGGACTCGAAGGTGAGATCGAAGCTCAGGTCGGGTGCCTCGGGGCTCGGGTCCAGTACCACCCGGAGGCGGTGCAGGCCCTCGAGGATCTCGATCCGCAGCGGCCCGACGGACAGGTCCATGCGATCGTCGCCCAGCGCGCGGGACGCCCGGAAGACGATGTGATCGTCGCCGCGCCGCAGCACCGCAAACCCGTCGCACACACCGAGATTGGGGTACTGGCCGAGTCCGATGATGAGGAACAGCGGCTCGCTGTCGCCATCGACGCCGGCGTGGCAGTTGAAGTAGTAGCGATCGTAGAAGTTCCGATCGGAGGTGCCGACGTGCCGGATCGTCTCGGCGATCTGGTGCACCGGGTAGTCGTCGAGCGGGGACAGTGTCATTCGATACCACCGGATGCGATCGATGCCCAGTACGTGCCGTCGAGCATGGCCTCGAGCGTTGCCCGGTGCAGGATCATCTCGTCCGGGTTCGCCGGCAGCTCGGCCTGGCCGAACGCCACGGCGCGGCTCTGCACGCGGAACATGATCACGGCGTGCCGCAGCGCGGCGTAGAGCGTGTAGAAATCCAGGTCCGTAGGCCGGTGACCGGTCAGCTGCAGGTAGGTGTCCGACACCTCGTCGCGGCGGAGAAAATCGGGCATCCCGGGGAGGCCGGCCATCGCGGCAAGATCCTCGAAGAACCTGTGCTGGAAGATCATCCAGCCGAGATCGAGCTCCCGCGGTCCGAGCGCGGCCATCTCCCAGTCGAGTACGGCGGCAGGCTCGAAGTCCCGGTACATCATGTTGCCGATCCGGGAGTCGCCCCAACAGAGCACCGCCGGACCGGCATCGGCGGGCAGGTTCGCCTCGATCCAGTCGAAGCCCCGCTCGATCAGCGGGGACCGCGGGCCGTCGGCGATCACCCACTCGTAGTAGCGCCGCTGCTCCTCGACGTGCGCACGCAGAGCTTCCACTCCGGTCGGTTCGGTGCCGCCGGGGACCAGATTCGGGCAGGCCCGGTGGGGCTCGGTCATGGCATGCAGTTCGCCGAGCACCCGGACCGAGGACTGTTGGAGCCGGGACCGGTCCGCGGCCGAGGCCTCGGACAGCCAGGACCCGAACGTGTACGGCATGACGTCGGGCGGAACCTCCCCGTCGAGCCTCTCCATCACGAAGAACTCGCCGCCGAGCGCGTCGGGCGAGGTCTCGGACCAGTACACCCGGGGGATCGGCACCGAGGTGTGCGCGGCGACGGCGCGCATGACCTGGAACTGCTGGTCCAGGTCGTAGGACGGGAAGATCGGGGTCGTGCTGGCGCGCGGGGCGATGCGGGCGACCAGGCGGTGCTCGGTTCGATGTCCGTCCTCGGTCCAGGTCGCGTCGAACAGCACGGTCTCGTTGGACATGCCGTTCGCGGCCGGCACGTCGACCGAGGTCACCTCGGGCTCCGCGCCGGGGTCCAGCACGGTCGCGAGCCAGCGTCCGAGGCTGTTGCGCATCACTGCGGGGTCGTTGCGGGATTCGCCGGGGCGAGCGAGCTCGGCGTAATCGGGATCTACGCCGACAGTTTCAGAGGTCATCACCACTCCTCGTGGTTCGGGTGGCGCCGATGCGCACGTGGCGATAGTCGATACACTTTGTATCGACTAAAGTCGTGACAGAATGTAACGGCCATCACACGAGGACGCAAGGGGTTTGCAGAAAATGCCGAAGGAACCCGAGGCCAAGCACCGGCTCGGACCGCAACGAAACCCGGCGATCGACGCGGCGGTGCTGGAGGCCACCAGGCAGTTGCTGGTGGACAAGGGGTACGCGGGGACCTCGATCGACGCCATCGCGACCCTCGCGGGCGTCGGGCGGCCGGCGATCTACCGGCGTTGGCCGTCGAAGGCCCACATCGTCAACGATGCGATCTATCCGGTCCTGGACGTGGAGGAGGGTGCCGACCTCACCGAGCTCGGCGCCCAGGGCACGATCGCGGACCAGATTCGCGCGCTGGTCCAGGGCGCGGTCGCCCTCTTCGCATCGCCGGCCACCCGGGCCGCGGCCCCTGGACTCATGAGCGAGGTGCGGACCAACGGGGAGTTGCGTGAGGTCCTGGTGGTGCAACAGCTCGCCGGGGTGCGGATGGAGCTGAAGCGTCGGCTCGAGGCGGCGAGGGAGCGGGGCGAGATCCGCGACGGAGTCGACGCGGACACCCTCCTCGACATCATGGCCGGCGCGGCCATCTTCGCGCTGTCCGTCCGTGACGTCAGCGATCCCGGGCCGCTCGCCGACTCGTTGGCCGACATCGTCCTGCGCGGCATCCTGCCCCCGGGGCAGTAGGCGCCTCCGGGCGCACACCCGTTGACGGGGTCGCACCCGTTCTGGCGCTGCAATGCGTGTGCGTTCTTGTCAGAAGGTGTGCGCGACAGGAGCGGCATTCGGGGCGGACTGCTGGACGGAAACTCGGATTCGCCCGGCGCGATGGTGAAGAATGGATCCGTACCTCGCGGGAGAGTGCGCCCTGGTCGCTGATCCGGCTCGGCGGCGTCGACATCCTGATCTGCAACGCCTGCGTGGCCACCGGCCTCACCGCATCGCCGTCGAAGAAGCTCGGCGCAGAGGGACTTTCGCAATCTCCAACGGCGGTGCGACACCACGATTCTCGTGATCTCCCGACTCGTGCGAGCGCAGGAACCTTCGTCGAAGGGGGCACGATGAGATTCACCCGATTCGCCCGAGCCGTTCTGTTGGTGCTGACCATGCTCGCGACCACGTTTGTGGCGGGCGTGGTGCCGGCCTCCGCCGCGCCGCGTCCGACGATCGTGCTGGTGCACGGCGCCTTCGCCGACACCACCAGCTGGGACGGCGTCGCGGCCGACCTGCGTGGGCGCGGCTACACCGTCGTCGTGCCCGACAATCCATTGCGCGGACCCGGCTACGACTCCGCCGCGATCGAGAAGACCCTGGCCGGGATCTCCGGCCCGGTCGTCCTCGTCGGTCATTCGTACGGTGGCGCCGTCATCACCAACGCCCAGAACCCGAACGTCAAGGCCCTGGTCTATGTCGCGGCCTTTGCGCCCGCGCAGGGCGAGCCGGTGATGCTGGCCCTCGACCCGATCCGGTTCCCCGGCAGCCAGCTGCTCCCGCCTGCGCTGCAGGTGAAGGTCGTCGACGACGCCCAGGCGATCGGTGGGAAGAACCTCGACGGCTACATCGCCGACGACGCCTTCCATCGCATCTTCGCACCCGACGTCAGTGACGCGACGGCCGCGAACATGCTGGCGCACCAGCGCTCGATCGCGCTGTGGGCCAACCTCGAACCGTCCGGCCCGACCTCCTGGTCGGCCACACCGAGCTGGTACCTGGTCTCCGCGGGCGACACGGTCATCCCGCCCGCCTCGCAGCGCTTCATGGCCAACCGGATCGGCGCACACACCAGCGAGGTCCAGGCCTCGCACGTCGCGCTGGTCTCCCAACCACGAGTCGTGGCCGACACGATCGTCGCGGCCGCCGACGCCACCTAGGCGGGCGCGGGCCGTCGAACAGGTGCCCGCCACCTGCTCGACGGCCCATGGCCGCGCCGATCTACCGGTTGCGGTAACGCTCCTTGAGCCAGCGTGACTGCACCTTGACCTGGCGTGTCCGCTCGGCCTGCAGGCGTGCGTCGGTGCGCGCGGCCATCCACTCGTTCTCGCGTTGCAGCTTGCGGTAGCTGTCGAGCCGGCGCTGCGGCAGCTCCTCGCGCTCGACGGCATCGCGTACCGCACAACCCGGTTCGGCGTCGTGGTTGCAGTCGCCGAACCGGCACTGCTCGGCGAGGGCGTCGATCTCGCTGAACGCCCGGCCGATTCCGTCGGCCGCGTCCCATAGCCCGACGCCACGAAGCCCCGGGGTGTCGATGAGGGTGCCGCCGCCCGGCAGCGGCACCAGCTCACGGTGCGCGGTGACGTGACGGCCCTTGTGATCGCCGTGCCGGACCTCGCCTGTCGCGAACAGGTCCTCGCCGAGGAGTGCGTTCGCCAGCGTCGACTTGCCCGCGCCGGACTGCCCGACGAGCGCGACGGTGCCGTCGACCGCCGCGATCAGAACATCGAGGCCGTCCCCGGTCCTGGCGCTGACCGCGAGCACCGTGGCGCCGGGCGCGATCGCCCCGACATCCGCGAGGGTGCGGGAGACATCCAGGGCCGCATCGGCTTTCGTCAACGCGACCATGGGTGTCGCCCCGCTCTCCCAGGCGAGGGCGAGGAAGCGTTCGATGCGGCCGAGGTCGACGTCGGTATCGAGCGCGGCCGCGATGACGACGGTGTCCACGTTGGCCGCGAGCACCTGACTCTCGGAGCGGATCGATGCCGAGGCGCGCACGATCGCGCTGCGTCGGGGCAGGACGTCCACGACGACCGAGCCGCCGACGGTGACCCAGTCGCCGGTGCAGACCGACTGGGCGCCGGTGCGCGCGCGGATTTGCCCGGACGCGGTGACGACGTCGCATTCGCCGCGGTCGACACGGACGACGCGGCCCGGTTCGTAGAGGTCGAGTTCGAGGGTGCTGAAGGCGTGGGAGACCGACTCGTTCCAGCCGAAGCGGACGAGGTGATGGGGATTGAACATGGGTGATCCTTCGACAAGGGCGCCGACCGGGTCACGTCACGTGGGGCCTCGGTCAGGCGGGAGGGCAGGGGAGCGAGACGGCGCATGCGGCGCCGAACGGCCAGGCGGCCATGCGGTTCCCCTCCTCGGAGTCGACTGTCGGATCGGACCCATCGATGTTGCAGCAGGAGGAGGTCCTGCCGCAACCGATTTTTGTGAGGCTCGCGATGCCTGCCGATCGCTCGCCTATCCGAGCGGTCCGGCACCCCGTTGCTCGAGCAGTGCCGTCATCAGCCCGGTCTCTGAGCCCTGCTCCAGAATCATGCTGCGCGCGGTCTGCTTGACCGGGCCGTCGTCGAGCAGGTGGTCCGCGGCCTGAGCCATGGCGATTCCGCCGAGGTGGTGGCGCTGCATCAGTTGCAGGAAAAGCGTTTCGGCGTCCCGGCCGCGGGCGGCGGCGAGGGCGTCGAGCTCAGCGGTGGTGGCCATGCCGGGCATGAGCGCCGCCGATGGGTCGGCTGGCGGGCTCGCGGGCGGGCTTGCGGCGTGGCGCGCATGGGCGCCGCCGGTTTCGTGGTCGGCCCCCATCCAGGCCATCGGCACGGGGTTGGCGGCGGTGACGCCCGCGAGCCGGAGCCAGCCCATCAGGGTGCCGACCTCGATGCGCTGGGCGTCACCGATCTGCTCGGCGAGGCGGGCGACGCCCGGATCGACCCCGGGGTCCAGTCGCTGGACCATCATCAGCGCCTGCTGGTGATGCCCCGCCATGTCCTGGATGAAGCCGATCTCGGTGTCGTTCAACACCGTTGTGGCGACCTGTGGTTCGTCGATGACGAGTGGACGGAGCGCCGCGCCCAGGGCGAGGAAGAGCAGCGCAGCCGCCCCGAGCGCGGCGAACCGAATCCAGGTTGCCTTCGTCATGATCCGAGCGTGGACTTCTGGTCCGCGGGCGGGTCGTAGACGTCGTTGTCGAGTTGCAGGGCCATGAATCCGTTGTCGGAGCAGGTGACCCAGAGCTGGGTGCCGCGCCACTGCGGCGGCGAGAAGCACCAGTCGGTGGTCAGGTCGCCGCCCGCGATCATCCCGGTGCGCGAGGTGAGCGCCTCGTCCATGTTGAACTTGCCCTGCTCCTTGGCCTGCATCGCGGCCGAGATGCTGAGCGCCGGGATTCCCAGGACCGACGCCAGCGCGTGCGGAGAGTTCCAGCGTTCGAGGTTGCGGCCCTTCATCGCGGGCGGGTTGTAGTAGGCGATCTCCCGCACGTCGAAGGGATCCCTCACGTCGAACACCCGGATTCCCGAGGAGCTCCAGCCGCAGGCGAGGGCGGTCGGGTTGGTCGGCCGGTCCGCCGCGCAGTAGTGCGACTCATAGCCGAATGCCGAACCGCCGGAAGCGGACCCGATGGCCGAGTCCTGGTTCTCCGGGAGGTTGATCTCGAGCTTGATCGTGTTGACGATGCGGGGGTTGGCGTCCTCGGAGACGTCGATCAGCTTCACCCCGCCGGAACCGCCCTCGTTGGGGGTGAACAGGTAGGGCGTGCCGTCGTAGGTGACCGGGACGCTGTGCTGCGTCGCCATGCCGTCGGTCCAGGTCAGCTGAGCGAGCTGGGGGACCTGGGGATTGGGATCGCGGCGTTGCACCGCGCTGGTGTCGAGAACCGTGATGCCACCGCCGTTGTCCGACAGGTACATCCGGTTGCCGTCGGGGGTGATGCCGAACCCGTGGGCGGACTGGCCGATCAGGCCCTGCCAGATGACGCGCGGGTTGGCCGGGTCGGCGAGGTCGACGGCGCTGACCACACTCGGGGCGATTCCCGAGGACCAGTAGGTGTTGCCGTCGGGGGAGAAGCCGCCCTCGTGGGAGGTGATGGGCAGCGGCATCTGCAGGTCCGTGCCCGGACCGGGGTTCAGCAGGCGCGGGTGGGCGCAATCGGAGATGTCGTACACCGAGAGCAGGCCGCTGCCGGTGAGCGCGGGGACGCCGGTGCCGACCAGGAGCTTGCGCTTCTCGTTGACCTTGAGGCTCTCCCACGTGCCTGCGAGCATGGCGGGTTCGGTCAGGTTCGCGGTGGGGACCGGGTGGGCCGGGTCGGACACGTCCAGGACCTGAACGCCGGGGGAAGGGCCGAGGAGGTCGCCGGGGAAGATCGTGCCCAGGTAGGCGCAGTGGTCATAGGAGGCCGAGACGATGCCGGCCCCGCGCCCCGCGAATCCCCCGAGCGCGGAGGTGTTGCAGCGGTATCCCTTGGTGCTGCGACCGTTGTCGCGCTCGGCGGCGGGAACGTCGCCCTGCAGTCCGGTCTCCGGCAGCGAACCGGGGCCGCAGTCCGCGAGCGCAGCCGTGCTGGTCGCGACGGTGTGGTTCTCGAGCACCCTGCCCGGCGCATCGGACTGGGGCGCGGCGGCGCCGCTGACCATCGGCAGCAACAGTGCCGCGGCCGCCGCGAGTGCGGCTGCTCGGCCGGCGCGCACGACAGACCTGGAGTTCACGCTTTGTTTCCCCTCTAACCGGACACCGTTGTCCGGATGGTTGTGTAGTGTGCGTCACAGCGACTGTTGAGTCAAGCGTCAGATCACCGTTCAGCGCACTCCCCGCGGCGGCGGTCCGGGATACTCACCTCCGTAGGGTGGTGGGCGTGAACGCAGAGCGCCGCGTCAATCGAGGCCCCCAGGCCGCGGCGGGAAACCGTGCCGCGCTGGTCGATGCGGCGCGCCGGGTGTTCGCCGAGAACGGCGTCGATGCGCCGCTGAGCCTGATCGCGCGCGCCGCCGGGGTCGGCCAGGGCAGCCTCTACCGCCACTTCCCGAACCGGGAGAGCATCATCCTGGCGGTGTTCGAGGACAACATCGCCGAGATCGAGGATCTGGCGACCCGGCCGGAATCGACGCTCGACGAGATCCTCGAGTTCATCGTCGAGCAGATCACCGCCTCAACGGCATTTGTCGCGATGCTCATCCCTGCCGGACTGGAGGACCCTCGGCTCGTCGAGGTCAGTGTGCGGTTCACCGACCTGCTGGTCGGCAAGGTCGAGGGTGCTCGCCGGGCCGGCGCCATCGCGCCTGAGGTGGAGGCGGCAGACGTGGTGTTGGCGCTGGCGATGTTCGCGCCCATCCTGCTCCAGAGCGACGAGGACTCCCGTCGCGACACTGCCGACCGGGCGTGGCGGTTGTTGCGTCGCGGGTTGGGGGCCAAACCGATCCGGTAGACCTCAGCAATCCTCATGATATTGGGTCGCATGTTCTTTCGGTCGTGCGCGCACGTGGGCCCGCTCGCCCTGCGGCCCGAACAGGTGGAGGATCTCGACAGGCTGTTCGCCTGCCGGGCCGAACCAGTGCGGCTCGCTGGTGTCGAACTCGGCCACCTCCCCGGGGCGCAGCAGCACCTCGCGCTCGCCGAGGATCAGCCGCAGGTCTCCCGCGAGGACATACAGCCACTCGTATCCGGTGTGGGTGACCAGCTTCGGCGTGCACGGCCCGATCACCTGCTTGAAGACCTGAACCCGGCCCGGGTAGTTGGTCAGCGAGATGACGACGCTGCCGTTGCGGCGTCGCCGCGGTGTGAGGTGGACGCGCGGATCGCCGGTGGCCGGAGCCCCGACGAGCTGGTCGAGCGCCACCCGATGCACCCGGCCAAGGGGCACAAGAAGATCCAGGGTGGGGCGTCGCTTGCCCGATTCGAGCCGTGACAGCGCGCTGACGGAGATGCCGGTCGCGGCGGAGAGCGCCTCGAGGGTCATACCGCGATCACGGCGGAGCGAGCGCAGTCGTGGTCCCACGTCGGCGAGCATCTGCTCGAGCTCGGTATCCATGCCGCCATCTTTGCAGTCTTCGCAAATTATCTACCGGGTCCGAGTCATCGACTGCGACGATCCTCCGACGAATGGGGATCGGCGCAACGGGGATCCGCGCCCGGTCCGGACGAACCGACCGGAGGAATGATCGTGCGCACTCAGCCCGGAATCAGCATCACGACGGCGCCGAGTCCTGTTGGCGGCAGCAGCGGCAGGAGGGGCTGGGTCGTGCTCGCCATCTGCTGCCTGAGCCTCTTCGTGGTCGGGCTGGACACGACCATGGTCAACGTGGCCCTGCCCGCGATCGGGCGTGACCTGAACGTCGGCACCTCCGGCCTCGAATGGACGGTCAATGCCTACACGTTGGTCCTCGCGAGCCTGCTGATCTCGTCCGGCGCGGTGGCCGATCGGGTCGGGCGGCGACGGGTCTTCCAGCTCGGGCTGCTCGTATTCGGTGTCGCGTCCGCCGCGTGCGCGCTGGCACCGTCCATCGGTCTCCTGATCGGTGCCCGGGTCGTGCAGGGCGTCGGCGGGTCCATGCTCAGCCCGGTCGCGTTGGCGATCGTGGTCAACGTGATCACCGATCCCAAGGAGCGGGCCCGAGCGATCGGGGTGTGGGCGGCGGTCTTCGGCGTCAGCATGGCGGCGGGGCCCGTCACCGGCGGCGCGCTCGTCGAGAGCCTCGGCTGGCGATCGGTGTTCTGGTTCAACGTGCCGGTGGTCGTGGCCGTCCTGCTGTTGACCGCATTCTTCGTCCCGGAGTCGAGGGGCCAACAGCCCAGAAGGCTCGACGTGCCCGGTCAGCTGCTGCTGATCGTCATGGTGGGCGGCACGGTGGCGATGCTCATCGAGGGCCCGCGAATCGGATGGGTTTCCCCCGTCGCGCTGATCGGATACGCGGTGGTCGCCGCCGCCACGGCCGGTTTCGTGTGGACCGAGTCCCGGCGGCGCGAACCCCTCATGGACCTTGGACTGTTCCGGCGAAAGCCGTTCACCGGAGCCGTCGTCGGAGCCGTCGTCGTGTTCGTGGCACTGAACGCGACCTTGCTGCTCGGTACGCTCTACCTGCAGGATTCGCGGGGGATGAGCGCCCTCGCCGCGGGCGCCGTCACCCTGCCGATGGCGCTCGGCGCCACGGTCTGCGCTCCGCTGTCCGGGATCCTCGTCGGACGGGTCGGCCCGCGGCGCCCGCTGCTGATCGCCGGTGCCTTCACCACCCTCGGCGGCCTCTGCCTGGTGGCGCTGGACGACGACACCAGCATCCTGGTGTTGCTGCTGGCCTACCTGCTGCTCGGCATCGGCTTCGGATTCTCGAACGCCCCCATCACCAACACCGCGGTCAACGGCCTGCCGGCCGACCGTTCGGGAGTTGCGGGTGGGCTCACCTCCACCGCACGCCAATTCGGGGCCGCGCTCGGCGTCGCCCTCGCCGGTGGCGTCATCGCCACCGCCACACCCGCGGATCTGGCCGACGCCTCCCGGCCCGGCTGGATCCTCGTGGCCTGCTGCGGACTGCTGGTGCTCCTCGTCGCCCGGGTGTCGCCGACGGCAGGAAAGTCGAGCTGACCGACCCTGCGCCGCCCGAACTCGGATCGCCGCGAAAAAAGTTCGTGGCGGTGTCGATCCACGACCTTCCCCGTTCGACCTATGGATGAGAGGGTCCGAGAGGGACCCGGACGACCGAGGGAGACAACGATGAAGTACATGCTGATCATGCGAGCCACCGACGAGGCCTTCGCGGGAATGATGAACACCGACTTCAACGAGATGCTCGAGACCGTCGGCAGGTACAACGACGAGATGATCAGGGCCGGGGTGCTGCTCGCCGCGGAGGGACTCGACGATGCCGCCGAGGGTGTGGTCGTCGACCACTCCGCCGAGCAGCCCGTGGTCACCGACGGCCCGTACGGCGAGACCAAGGAGCTGTTCGGCGGGTTCTACCTCCTCAACGTGGCGTCGAAGGAGGAGGCGATCGAGTGGGCGAAGCGGTCGCCGATCACCGGCCCCGGCTTCAAGACCGAGATTCGCCGGGTCCCCACGATTGACGAGTTCCCGCAGGACAACGAGTGGATCCAGAAGGAGCGGGCGTGGCGCGAGGCCACCGGTCAGCTCTGAGTGGATCGACGGGCGATGGCAGATCCCACCGGCCGTGAGGCCGTCGCCGCCGTCTGGCGGATCGAGTCCGCGCGGATCGTCGGCGCGCTCGCGCGATACACCGGCGACTTCGCGCTGGCCGAGGATCTCGCCCAGGAGGCGCTGGCCGAGGCGCTCGTGACCTGGCCCCGCGACGGCGAACCCCGCAACCCCGCGGGGTGGTTGCTCACCGTCGGCCGTCGCCGCGCGATCGACGCGTTCCGCAGGCGCTCCGCCCTCGACGAGAGGTACGCCGTCCTCGCCCACGATCTGGGCGAGGGCGGCGCCGTCTCGGGGAGCGCGCCGGTCGATCCGGCCCGGGATGCCGAGGACGTGCTGTGGGATCCGGACCAGATCGACGACGACGTGCTCGCGCTGATCTTCATCTCCTGCCACCCCGTGCTGTCGCGGGAGGCGAGGGTGGCGCTCACGCTGCGGGTGGTCGGCGGTCTGACCAGCGACGAGATCGCCAGGGCGTTCCTCGTCCCGACCGCGACCGTGCAGGCCCGGATAACCCGGGCGAAGAAGACCCTCGGGGCGGCCCGGGTGCCGTTCGAGGTGCCGTCGGCGCACGAGCGCGCCGAGCGGCTCGGCTCGGTGCTCAGCGTGGTCTATCTGATCTTCACCGAGGGATCCTCGGCCAGCTCCGGTGGTGATCTGATCCGGTTCGACCTCGCGAGCGAGGCGCAGCGGCTCGCTCGGGTGTTGGCCAGGCTGGTGCCGAACGAGCCGGAGGCCCAGGGCCTGCTGGCCCTGCTCGAGCTGACCGCGGCGCGCTTCCCCGCCCGCACCGGGCCGGACGGCGAGCCGGTGCTGCTCGAAGACCAGGACCGCCGCCGCTGGGACCGCGCCGCGATCCGCCGGGGACGCGCCGCCCTGGCGAACGCGGAGCGGGTCGGTAGGGGGCTGGGCGCCTACGGCCTGCAGGCGGCGATCGCCGAATGTCATTCCGTAGCAACATCGGTCGACGCGACGGACTGGGAGCGCATCGTGCTCATCTACGAGGCGCTGGGCAGGCTCGCGCCGTCGCCGGTGGTGGAGCTCAACCGCGCGGTGGCGGTCTCGATGGCCCAGGGCCCCGCCGCGGCGCTGCCGGTGGTGGACGAGCTCGCGGCGGCCGGGGCACTGTCGACCTCGCATCTGCTGCCGACCGTTCGAGGCGAGCTGCTCACCAGACTGGGGCGCATCGAGGAGGCGCGCACCGAGCTGGAGCTCGCAGCTCGGTTGTGTGGCAATGCGCGCGAGCAGGCGGTGCTCGAGCGCAAGCTCGCCGACCTCGGATGACGGAAGGGCGGGCGTCGATCCCGAACGCGTGAGACAACCACGAACCGTTCTTTGGTTCCGTGAAACCGTCTAGCGGTCTACCCTCAGGTGATGGCCGAGGCGGGACTGGCGGCGGACAAAGTGGACGGCGGGGTGCGCAGCATCGCCCGGGCAGTCGACGTGCTCCGGTTGTTCGACGTCGACCATCCGCGCCGCACGCTACGCGAGATCGTGGCGCTGACCGACCTGCCGAAGACCACCGCGGTGCGGGTACTGGCCACTCTGGATGCCCTCGGTCTGATCGTCGATCTCCGCGACTCCAGCTACAGCCTGGGCGCGGGTTTCCTGCGCTGGGTCGATCTCGCGGGGTCGCTGTGGGAAGTCGGTGCGGACACGCGGCGCGTCATGACCCGCCTCGTCGACACGTGCGGTGAAACGGTCAACGTGTACATCCGCAGGGACCTCAGCCGGGTCTCGATCGCGCAGGTCGAGGGGACCGCCACCGTGCGCAGCGTGGTGAAGACCGGCGTCCCGTACCCCCTCGAAACCGGGGCTGCCGGGAAGATCCTCCTCGGCGGAGCGTCCGAGTCGGTCCTGCGGCAACTCCACGAACGCCGCCCGGACCTCGATCTCGACTCGCTATGCCGCGAAGTGCTCGGCATCAGGCAAGCCGGATACGCGGTGACCCACGGCGAACGCGAACTCGGCGCATCGGCCGTCGCGGCACCCATCCTGTCTGCCGACGGACGCGTGCTTGCGGCGCTGTCCATCGGTGGTCCAACCTCCCGATTCACCGCCGATCGAGTGGTGCGCTATGTCGATGCGGTCACCGAGTCCGCGGCAGAGATCGGGAGCATCGGTCTGGGAAGTGTGGAGGCGTTCCTGTGAACGAGGAGCACGAACACGACATCGGGGGCGGGGGGTCGGACGCGAGCGTCGGACTGCTCGCGGGCATTCGCGTCCTGGACATGACGAACGTCCTCGCGGGCCCGTTCGCCGGCTATCAACTCGCGCTCATGGGCGCAGACGTCATCAAGATCGAGACGCCCGGGACCGGCGATCTCGCCCGCCAGCTCGGCGACAGCGCCGAGCTGAGCAGCGAGCGACTCGGGACGTCCTTCCTGGCGCAGAACTCCGGAAAGCGTTCCGTCACGGTCAACCTCAAGACCGCAGGCGGCAAGGAGGTGTTCGAGAGGCTGGTGACGCGAGCAGACGTCCTGCTCGAGAACTTCCGGCCCGGTGTCCTCGAACGACTCGGATTCGGTTGGGACCGGCTCCGTTCCGTCAATCCCGGCCTGGTGTACTGCGCAGTCTCCGGGTTCGGCGCCGACGGACCCATGCGCACCAGGCCCGCCTACGACCAGGTCGTCCAGGGGTTATCGGGGATCATGTCGGTCACCGGCACTCGCGACACCGCGCCGCTGCGGGTCGGCTACCCGGTGTGTGACAGCTTCGGTGGGCTCGCCGCGGCCTTCGCCGTGTCCTCGGCGCTGGTGCGGCGACAGCGCACAGGGCAGGGTGCCTACCTCGACACCTCGATGCTCGACGCCGCCCTCACCTCGATGGGATGGGTGGTCTCCGATCACCTCATCGCAGGCCGCGAACCGACACCGATGGGGAATGAGAACATCACCTCGGCGCCGTCCGGCACCTTCCGGACCGCCGACGGAGCCCTCAACATCGCCGCGAACAAGCAGGAACAGTTCGAGATCCTGTGCCGAATCCTCGACCGCCTCGAGCTTGTCGACGATCCGCGCTTCGCCACCCGCGAGGACCGCAAACTCAACAGGGACGTGCTGCGCGAGGAGCTCGAGACATCGCTCAAGGCCAAGTCGGCCGCGGAATGGGACGAGATCTTCCTGGGCGTCGGAGTCCCCGCGGCCCCGGTGGTGTCGGTACCCCAGGCCCTGCGCTCGGAACAGGTCGCCCGTCGCGGGCTGGTTGCGACCGTCGAGTCGCCTGCTGCCTGCGGCGGCACCCTGCAGGTTCTCGGGCTTCCCACACATGTCGACGGACATCCGGTGTCACCCGCCACGCCCGCACCGAGGCTTGGCGAGCACACCGACGAGATCCTCGCCGAGATCGGCTATGGCCGGTCCGAGATCGACCGTCTCCGTGAGGATCACGCGATATGAGCGACGCGCGCGATGACGCGCTGTCCCGTACCAGCACCGGTGATGTCGTCGACTGGTGGTCCACCGCGATCAGCGACATCGAGCCGGGCATCATCCGTCTGCGTGGGTACCCCGTCGAGCAGCTCATCGACGGGGTCGGATTCGTCGAGATGATCTGGCTCATGGTGCGGGGCGACCTACCGACGCGTGCGCAGGCATCGCTGCTGGAGAAAGCGCTGGTGTCCGCGGTCGACCACGGTCCGCAGGCGCCGTCGATCGCGGCGGCCCGCATGGCCGCGACCTGCGGGGTCGGCCTGCACGGCGCCATCTCCACGGGAGTGGGCCTGCTCGGCGACGACCACGGCGGCGCCGGGCAGCAATGCGTGGAGGTCCTCGACGGGATCCGCCGAGCCGCCCTCGAGGGTGCAGGCCTGGGGCAGGCCGTGCGGCGTTCCCTCGACGAGTTCGCCTCCGACCGACGTTACGTGCCCGGTTTCGGCCACCGCTTCCACCCACGCGACCCCAGGCGTGACCCCCTGCTCGCCGCGGTGCGGCGTCATGTCGAGCTCGGCACGGTCACCGGGGAGCACCTCGTCGTCGCCGAGGAGATCGAACGTCAACTCGCGCAACGACATGACCGCCCGGTGCCGATGAACATCGACGGCGCCACCGCGGTCATCTACGCGGAGCTCGGTTTCGCGCCGGAGCTGGCCCGCGGCCTGTTCATCCTGTCCCGATCGGTCGGGATCCTCGCGCACTCCTGGGAGGAGCGCGAGGGTGGTCGCCGCATCAAGGGGCCGCTGCCGCCGCCGCTGCTCGCCGCCTATGTCGGGCATGGTGAACGGGCGGTGCCCCGCGACGAGAAGGCCGAGCACCCCGCTGGCTAGCCTGGGTGGGTGGCCGGAAACTCACGCTTTCGAATCGCCCGCCTGCGAACGTTGATCGAGCATCCACGCACCGGCGACGGCGAACGGGCTGCGGCGCAGCGGATGCTCGATCGGATCCTGAAGAAGTCCGTCACGGACGGCTCCGGTGACCGCACCCTCGGGGCGCGGCACGATCGAGTCGGCCGGCATGCGGGTCCCTCGCGGATCGCGGACGCGATCCGCGACGACATCGCCTTCGCGCGAGTGGTCTTCGCGACTGCCACTGTGCCGGGGCGGCCGGCCGTGCACGATCCGATCCGCGATGCCCCGCCGGGGATCACCTACCTCGTCGAGACGCCGCACGATGCCGACGTGGTCATCACGATCGACGACGTCCCCCGGGATTGGGGGTGGGTGTCCGAGGACGGCATCGAGACCGTCAGCCCTGCGCTGCGAGCGCTTGCCGACGAGCTGGCCGAGATCATGAACGGCTACAACCGCGGTGGCGCGGAGGCCGAGCGGCGGTTCTTCGGACGTGTTCGCGTGTGCGGCGAGACGCTGGTGTGGGGGTCACCCGGCGCCTGACCCGGCTGTCGACAGATCAGCGAGATGCGGTTCGTACCACCTGGACAAGGTCGTCGACCGCCCGAGCGCAGTCGTTGCGCGCGTATCCGAGCCTCGCGGTGACTTCCGGATCCACCTCGTAGGCCAGCGTGTTGCCGCGACCCTGGACGATGAACGGGTCCGGCAGCAACGGGTGTTCCTCGTCGCGCTCGTCGATGACCCGATTTCCGCCCGCGGCATCGACGAGCATCTGAAAGAACTCGCGAAAGGAGAGATTCTGGTCGCCGACAAGGTATGCCGCGCCCGGCTCCGCATTGTGCAGAGCACCCCAGATCGCCTCCGCCAATGACCCCGCCGACATGTAGTTCGTCCCGCCGGCCGGGGCAAAATCGGGAATCCCGGGCTCGTCCCCGGCCGCCCACGAGATCATCCGGCGATAGCGCGTGGCGGACGCACCGGGGACGGCACCGATAATAGACGGGGGATTCAGGGTGGTGATGGTGAACGACTCGTCGGCGAGGGCGCGGGCACCCTCGTCGGCCGCCTGCCGCGCGGCGACGTACGGGTTGCGCGCGGCCAGGTCCGGGCGGAGCTGGTGGTAGTAGCTTCCGACCTGTACGAAACGTGGAACGCCCGCCTGCTTGGCGAGCGCCGCGAATCGCGGGACGCCAACGCTCTGCGTTCGCTCCCAGAATGGCCCGTCGTCGACGTCGGAACCCTTGTGCCGCACGTCCTGACCGGCGGCGAAGACGATGCCGTCGAACCCCGACAATTGCTCCACCGTGAAGGACGGGCCGGTGTAGTCGCCGACCAACACCGGAAAACCGGCGACCGGGGAGTCATCCGCGATCGGACCGCGGGCAGCCAGGGTGACGTCAGTGCCCCGTTCGCGTAGGTGGAGGGCGGTGTGGGCACCGATCATGCCGGTGCCTCCGAGGACCAGAATCTTCACAGCAGTGGACCTTTCGAGTGTGAACGGATGAGAACGGGGTCAGGGGTTGCGCGGGCGGTTGGTCCAGCCTCCAGCGGCACGCGGCACCCAGCCGCCCGAGCCGTGGGTTCCGCCGTCGACGTGAATGGTGCTGCCGGTGACGAAGCGGGACAGGTCGGAGGCGAGGAACAGTGCGACTCCCGCGACGTCCTCGGGCTGACCCGGACCGCCGAGCGGGGACCAAGTGGGCCACAGGGGCAGATCCTCGGCGGGCACGATGTCGTCGTAGGGCACCTGCGCTGAGTTGATCAGGTCCGGGGCGATCGCATTGACCCGGATGCCCGCCGCGCCCACTTCGGCCGCGAGCGACCGGGTGAACTGCATCAGCGCGGCCTTGTACGCCGAGTAGACCGTGTGTCCAGGGATGGCCCGGTGTGCCTCGACGGTGGTGAGGTTGATGATCGACCCGCCGCGGCCGCGTTCGGTCATCCCCGGTAGGAGTGCGTGGGTGAGGCGGAAGCCGTGGCCGAGGTTGATCTCGTGTAGTCGGGACCACTGCTCGGCGGTGTCCGCGGTGAAGGGTTGCGGCGCGCGCAGGAAGTGTCCGACGTTGCTGACCAGGATGTCGGGTCGGTGATCGATCAGCGCGGGGTGCACCTGCTGCGCGCAGACGTCGGCCTCGATCGCGTGAAGCCGCCCGCCCGCGGCGGGGTCGTGGTCGAGGTCCCCGGCGGGGTCGACATCGGCCACGAGGACGTCCGCGCCATGCGCGGCAAGGCTGCGCGCGATGGCCGCGCCGATGCCCGCGGCGCCGCCGGTGACGACTGCGCGCCGTCCGGTCAGCATCGCGCCGGGGGTGAAGGCTACTCGGGGTGACATGCGCCCATCCCACACCGAGCGACGCTCCATGATCGCGAAGAATTCTCGATGAGTGAGAAAACCCTGGTCGGGCCCGGGCGAGAGGCCGAGACTGTCGCGGCCATCGGTGCCGCGTGTCGATGCCCCCCGGCTCACCCGGAACGGATCCCGGCAAGGTGCTGTTCCACTGATCGGGAGCCCTATTTCCTTGGGGCGTTTCACTTTTGGGGCCGACGGCCGGATGTCCGGGCATTTGGCAGAATGGGTGCCGCGACGCGGATAGGAGTCCCATGCACACCGAAGACCTTGCCGGTATTCGGCCCCCAGCGGAGATGAACACCGGCGACCCGTCGTACGCGGCCCGCCTGACATTGATCCTGGGCGCGTTCGAGGGGCCCTCGTCGCACCTGCGTGCGGAGGACGTCGTGGCAAGGACGAGGCTGCCCCGATCGACCACCCATCGCATCCTGGAGCAGCTGGCCCAGCTGCACTGGCTCACGCGCACGGGACGGCTCTATCGTCTCGGCTGCCGGGCGCTCGCGTTGGGCGGTTCCGGCGGGCGCGATGAACTACGAGCGGCGGCCGCTCCCCACCTTCATGATCTGAACATGGCGACCAAGCTCATCGCCCACCTCGCCGTGCTCGAGGGAACGGATGTCGTGTATCTGGACAAGGTCGGAGGACGCTGCGCACCGGCGATCCGCACCCGGGTCGGCGGGCGAGCGCCTGCGCATCAGACCCCGGAGGGCAGGGCGGTGCTCGCGACGCTGCCGATCGAGGAGGTCGATGCGCTCTACAGCGGGCGGAACGACCGCGGGGTCGATCTCGGGGTTCTGCACGAGGAGCTGTTCACGATTCGTCGCCGAAATGGCACGTCGCTGATGTTCGGACACCACGAGCACCGCGAGTCGGCGATCAGTGTGGCTGTCCGGGACGACGATGGCGAGCCGGTGTCCATGGCCTGTGTTTCGCTCCGCGGTCACGTCGACCCGGCGCGGCTCAACTCTCTCGCCCCTGCTCTCACGCTGGCGGTGCGGCGGATCAGGGACGCCCTCGGACCCGTCTGATCGCCGGGGCTGGCTACTTCCTCAGGCCTTGTGGTGTCCGTGGCCGCTGGAGTTCCAGCCCTGCCGGTGTAACCGCTCGACACCGTCGAGCAGGAGATCGAGGGTGAACTCGAACTCGAACTGGTCGTCGCAGCCAGTGCCCACCACCGAGTGCTCGTCGTGCGGGCGGCTGGCGGCGACCGCCGCGATGTGGGGGTAGGCCTCGGCCAGCTGCGCGGCGGCGGCCGCGGGGATCTCCTGATCGGCGTCCGCGGGGTCGGCGTAGAGCTCCTGGGTGAACCCGAAGATGCGGCTCCCCAGTGCGTGCATCACGTGATGGGTGAGGTCGACGGACAGGCCGCCGGCGGTAAAGGTCGCGATGGTGGAGTCCATGTAGGCCAGCACCGCCGGGGTGGGGGCGGTCCTCGATTCCATGACGCGTCGCGCCCACGGGTGCCGGAGCAACATCGCGCGTGCGGACAGGATGCGGGACCGGATCGCGTTCCGCCACGGCAGGTTTGGGTCCGGTGGGTCGATCTCGGTCACGACGGTGTCCACCATGGCGTCGAGGAGCTCGTCCTTGTTGGCCACGTGCTTGTAGAGCGCCATCGGCACCACGCCCAGCTCCTGCGAGAGCCGGCGCATGTTGACCGCCTCGATCCCGTCCGAATCGGCGAGGGCAATGGCGGTGGCCAGCACGCGATCTCGGTTCAGGGGCGTGCGGCGGGCATCCGCCTTGCTGCGGGCCATCGGCGCCGTCCTCTCCTGTGGGCCACCCGCCATCGGTTGACAGGTGTACTTCGTACACCTTAGCGTTCTGCCCAATGGTGTACGTAGTACACCTTCGATCCCTAGGGAGTGGCGCAATGACCTCAGCAAGAAGGACCGCAGTGGCCGCGGGCGTGTTGTTCCTGATCACCGAGGTCTCGGCGATCGCGGGGCTGGCCCTCTATCAGCCGGTGCTCTCGGATCCCGGCTATGTCGGCGGCGCCGGTGCCGACGGACGGGTGCTGCTCGGCGCCCTCTGTGAACTCGTCCTGATCGCGGCCATCATCGGTACGGCCGTCACGCTGTACCCGGTCATCCGCAGGCAGAACGAGGGCCTCGCGCTCGGTCACGTCGCCGGTCGCATCCTCGAGGCCGCGATCATCACCGTCGGCATCGTCAGCGTGCTGTCGCTGGTGACCCTGCGGCAGGACGGCGCGGCCGCGGGCGCGGACGAGGGCGCACTCGTTGCGGTCGGGCAGGCGCTGGTCGCTATCCACGACTGGACGTTCCTGCTCGGCCCGAGCGTGGTGCTGGGCATGAACACCCTGCTGCTCGCCTACCTGGTGTACCGGTCGGACCTCGCGCCCCGGCCCATCGCCGTGCTCGGGCTCGTCGGCGGACCGCTCGTCACCGCCTCCGCGATCGCCGTGCTCTTCGGGCTCTATGGCCCTGCCGCCCATGCGATCTCCGCCCTGCCGGTGTTCGCATGGGAGGTCAGCTTCGCCGTCTATCTGATCGTCAAGGGCTTCAAGTCGATTCCCGTCGCCGACCGCACCATTGCCTCGGGCGACCTGCATCCCGAGCCGTCCATGGCGTGAGTGGTCGCCTTCCCGGTCGTGCGCCCCGGTTCGGTGTCGATCGCGTGCACAATCGATTCGATTATGATTCAGTGGTATGAATCATTTACTGCTGCGATCGGAGTTGCTATGGACCTGTTGATGGCCGGGGTGACCGGCGGCACGGGGAAGCTGGCGTTGGAGCGGGCGCTCGACGCCGGACATCGAGTGGTGGCGGTCGCCCGTAGGCCGGAGGCGGTGGCGGCCCGGCAGGGACTGCGGGTGATCGGCGGCGACGTGCTGCAGGGCGGGCAGTGGCAATCGGAGGTCGGCGACTGCCGGGCCGTCCTGTCCTGCCTGGGCAACACGGATCGCAAGCATCCGACCGCCGTCTACTCGCAGGGAACCGCGAACCTGCTGGACTCGCTGGCCGGCGGGCAGGAGAGGCGGCTCGTCTGCCTGTCCTCGGCGGGCCTGGAGATCGCTCCCGGCACCCCGTGGGCCCAGCGAACGGTGACCCGGCTGGTGATCCAGCCGCGGTTCCGGCACGGATACGCCGACATGGCCCGGATGGAGGAGTTCGTCTCGGCGCAGGACGTGCGGTGGACCATCATCCGGCCGCCGATGCTGACCGACGCCGCCTCGGCGGGTGAGGCCAGGGCCGCGGTGAATCGGCACCTGGAGAAGCCTCGGTCGATCAGTCGCGCCGCCCTGGCCGACTATGCGGTTCGGATCCTGGAAGACCCCACCACCTGGAAGGGGACGGTCGAGGTCTCGGCCTGACCGAAACGTCGGCCCTGCGCCGCGTGACGCTTTCCGTTGCGCGGCGCAGGCGGGTGCGGCCGGCGCGGGCCGCTCAGGATTGGGCGCGGTAGCCGGGGTGCACGTCCGGCTCGATGCCGTGACTGGTGGCCACCTTTGCCAGCAACTCGCCGAGTGTGCGTCGCTCCTCGGCCGACAGCGCCTCGACCAGGTCCGCCTCGTGTGCTTCGCCGATCTCGCGCATCTGTGCCATCACCGCGCGACCGCCCACCGACAGGTGCAGTTCGTAGTTGCGACGATCGCGGGCGCTGCGTTGACGCTCCACCAACCCCTTGGCCTGCAGGCCGTCCACCAGCGCCACCACCCGACTCGGCACCACGCCGAGCTTGGCCGCCAGCGCCTGTTGGCTCATTCCCGGATCGGTCGCGATCAGCCGCAGCAGGCCGACGTCGCTGGGCTGCAGCTCCAGCGCGGACAGTCGCTCCGCGAATCGGGCGGTGGCGTACATGCCGAGCTGGGACAACAGGAAGCTCACCCGCTGGGCGGGCGGTCGGAACGGCTGCGCCGCGGGGTCGGTGGCCATGACCGCACGATACCATTGACTCGCAATCATTCTGTGCTATGAATGATTATATGAATGGAATCAATAAGCTCGACAGAGCCGACCTCACTGGTCGGGTGGCGTTGGTGACCGGCGGATCCGGTTCGATCGGGGCGGCGGTCAGTCGCGCCCTCGCCGACCGTGGCGCGGCGGTGGCCGTGCACGGTCGCACCGAGGATCGGCTGACCGCACTGGTCCAGCAGATCCGCGGGTCCGGCGGCACGGCCGTCACGCACCTCGGGGACGTGCGCGACCCCGACCACCTGACGGAGCTGACCGAACGGGTGTCCGCGGACCTCGGGCCGATCGACATCGCGGTCCCGCTGGCGGGCGGCGCGGGCGCCCCTGAACCGTCGGCGGCGATGAGCGCGCAGCGCTGGCGCGAGGTCATCGACCTCGACCTGACCTCGACGTTCCTCACCCTTCGGGCCGTGCTGCCAGGGATGGTCGAACGTGGCGACGGGCGGATCGTCACGGTCGCCTCCAGTGCCGGACGCCGGGCGTCGCAGGCCAACGCCGCCTATGCCGCGGCTAAGGCCGGCGTGGTCATGCTGACCGAGCACCTGGCAAAGGAGCACGCGGGCAACGGGATTCGGGTCAACTGCGTGGCGCCGTCCATCGTGGAAACCGACACGCTGCGGGACCGAATGCCCGCCGCGCAGCTGGCCGCGGTCGCCGGACACGTGCCGCTGCGCCGCATCGGTCAACCCGCCGACATCGCCGAGACCGTCGCATTTCTCGTCTCGGATGCGGCGGGCTGGATCACCGGGAACACCATCGACATCACCGGAGGGATGACGCTGTGAACGAGAACGCGAGTGACACGAGGATTTCCGTCGGCCCGCGACCGAGCGGAGGGTCAGGCGGCGTGCAGACGCTGGACCGGGCCGCGGGCCCGGCGCCAGGGAGGGGACGGGAGGACGGGCCGCCGTTGCCGCCGGTGGCGATCGCCGCAGTCGCCCTGTTCATGGCATCGCTGGTGCTGCCGATCGTCTTGGGCGGCGGCGCCGTCTACCCCTCGCCGTTCGCCCAGGGGGAGGAGATCGTCGGCTACTTCCGGGACCACTCGGACCAGGTGCTGGTCGCGAGCCTGCTGCAGTTCGCCGCCTCGCTGCCTCTGGCCGTCTTCGCCGCGGTCGTGTCGGTTCGGCTGGGCCGGCTCGGCGTGCAGGCGCCGGGTCCGCGGATCGGTTTCGCGGGCGGCATCCTGGCCGCGGTTGCGCTGGCGATGTCGGCCGGCTTCAGCTGGGCGATGACCCGGCCGGAGATCCTGGCGCACGACGAACTGATCCGGCTGCTGCACGACCTGGCCTTCGTGACCGGCGGCGCCGGGTTCGTGGTGCCGCTGGGCCTGCTCGTGGCCGGCATCGCCGTGCCCGGGCTGCTGGCCCGGTTGCTGCCCCGCTGGCACGCCTGGGCCGGCCTGGTGATCGCGGCGGTCGCGATGGTCGCGACGCTGTCCGTCGCGTTGCCCGGCCTGTCGATCCTGCTGCCGATCGCACGCTTCCCGGCCTTCGCCTGGATCGTGTCGGCGGCCTTCCTGCTGCCGCGCCGGCGCATTCGGCGTGGCGAAACCACTGCGAATCAAGGGAGTTCACGATGAGCAATCCGATGTTGCCCAAGCTGGTGCGGTTTCAGCGACCGGACCGGGCGCTGCCATGGGCGCGGCCGGACCGGGCAACCGAGGCAGCGGTGTTCGGCACCGACCTGGCGGGATACGAGGCCGCGCTTGCCGATCTGGGTCGGCAGCGGGACGAGTTCGCGGACCGGCTCGCCGCGGACGAGGGGGTGGCGGAGCGGCTGCGTCGGCTGCCGTTCGCCGTGGGCGAGCGCATCGTGGCGATCGGCGAGAGCACCACCGCCGACCGGTTGTCCTGGTTCGAGGTGCTGCGCACGCTGATCGACCGGCACCGGCCCGACCTGCGATTGGGGCTGACCAACCTCGCGGTGTCGGGGGCGTCCACCACCGGGACGCTCGCCGGACTTGCCGGGATCCGCAGGCAGCCGGCCGATCGGGTGTTCATCCTGTTGGGCGGCAACGACATCCAGCGGTGTGGTGTCGACGGTCCGCGGCTGGTGAGCGAGGCCGAGACCGAGCGGAACCTGAGGGTACTCCGCGAGCGAGCGTCCGACGATGCGGCGCAGTGGATCTGGCTGACCCCGCCGCCGGTGGACGAGGCGGCCGTCGCCGCGTTCCCCTTCTTCGGCGGCGCCGGACTGCACTGGTCCAACGACGACGTCCGACGCACCGCCGGTGCTGTCCGCCGGATCGCGGGGGACCGGGATCTGGTGATCGACACGAGCCCGGCCGTCACGGGACCCGAATCGTTGCTCGAGGACGGGGTCCATCCCCAGGCTGCGACCCAGGCGGCCGTGGCGGGACTGGTCTTGGAGGCATTGAGCCGGTGACGAGGTAGCGGATGGGTCAGGATGGTCCGCATGCGTGAGATCACCCTCGACCTCGACGAGGTCCGGCTGCGGGCCCTGACCTGGGGGCCCGCAACCGGCCGGCTGGCTGTACTGCTGCACGGCTTCCCGGACACCGCGCACACCTGGCGGCACCTGGGGCCCGCGCTGGCCGACGTGGGTTGGCGGGTGGTCGCCCCGTTCACCCGCGGCTACGCCCCCTCGACGGTGCCGGGGGACGGCAGCGGCCACATCGCGGCCCTGATGGACGACGCCGTCGCCGTCCACGCCCGGCTCGGCGGCGGGTCCGACGCCGTGCTGGTCGGACACGACTGGGGAGCGATCACCGCGAACGCGCTGTCCGCCCACGCCGACAACCCCTTCGTCGCCGTGGCGGCGCTCTCGGTCCCGCCGTTCGCGGCCCTGCGGACGCCCGCCGCGCTCCGCGTGCTCCCGCGCCAGCTGCGCAACAGCTGGTACGTCCTGTTCAACCAGCTCCCGGTCCTGCCCGAACGCGTCGCGGAACCACTGGTCCGCCGGCTGTGGGCCGATTGGTCACCCGGGTACGACGCGAGCGAGGACCTGCCTGCCGTGCTGGCGGCGATCCCCGACACGGCACACCGCCGCGCCGTCTTCGCCTATTACCGGAATGTGTTCCGGCCGTTCCCCCGTGTGCCCGCGCGCTACCGGCGGTGGGCCGGGGCCGAGATGCGGCCGCCGGTGACCCCGACGCTCTACCTCCACGGCGATCGCGACGGCTGCCTCGATCCGCGGCTCGCCGCCCTGGCGGAGCCCGGCCTCCCGCCTGGCAGCGAGGCCCACTTGATCGCAGGCGCTGGCCACTTCCTCCAGCTCGAGCAGCCGGCGGCGGTCAACGCCCGCATCCTGGAGTTCCTCGCCCGGCGGTGAGGCTGTCAGCTCGAGACCACGCGCAGTCCGCCGGGACGGCGGCCCACCAGGGAGTCGAGGGCAGAGGCGGTGGCGGTGTCGGCGGGGAGATGGATGATCAGGCGCAGGTCGTCGTCCGCGGGCAGCTCGAGGGTCTCGTAGGCGAGTCGGAGTTCGCCGAGGCCGGGGTGACTGAGCCGGGTGATGCCGGTGGCGGCGGGCAGATTGGGCACGGTCGCGACCCGGTCGGTGAACGACGCGCCCGCGACCACGGCGAGTTCGTCGGCGAGGGCCGCGAGGTGCGGGTCGGCGCGGAAGGGCCCCTGTTTGAGGGCGGCCACCAGTTCGTCGGCCACGTGGTCCCAGTCCGGGTAGACGGTGCGGGCGTGGGGATCGGTGAAGACGAACAGGGCGAGATTGGAACGGGTCTCGTCGCCGAGCAGTCCAGTCGCTGCCATCAACCGCCGGTAGCCGTCGGTGCAGGCGAGGATCTCGGACAGTCGATTGAGAACTACCGCGGGCGCCGGTTCCAGGTGGTCCAGGAGCGCACGCACGCTCGGGCGCACCTCGCGCAGCGGCTGGGCGCCGCCCATGCAGCTGAACCCGCCGTCGGCGGTCTTGGTCAGGCGGTACAGGTGGACGCGTTCGCTCGGTGTCAGGTGCAGGGCGTCGGCGAGTGCGGAGAGCACCTGGGGTGAGGGGTGGCGGTCGCGTCCCTGCTCGAGGCGGGTGACGTACTCGACGCTCACCCCGGCCAGGGTGGCCAGTTCGGCGCGGCGCAGGCCCGGGGTGCGGCGGCGCGAACCGGCGGACAGCCCGACCTGGGCGGGTGTGACCGCGTTGCGGCGGGTGCGCAGGAACAGCCCCAACTCGTTGTCGCTCACCCCTCGAACGGTACAAGCGTTGGCGGCCAGGAGGGTGGCCCCGCCACTACCACCCTTCACGCGGCCTTCCTGGTACCCGAGCCGGACACCAGGGTGAGAGGTGCGGCGGCCGAGCGGTCGTCCACATCCGAGGGGAGAACAGCGTGTCCGACAACCTCAAGCTCGCGGTGATCATCGGCAGCGTCCGGGAGGGACGCTTCGGCCCGGTGGTGGCCTCCTGGTTCGCCGATCAGGCCCGCCTGCACGGCGAGTTCGACGTGGACGTCATCGACCTGGCCGAGGCGCACCTGCCGCTGCAGCTGCCCGCGGTCCCGCCCGCCATGGACCCGAACCCGGCCCGTCCCGACGGCATGGCCGAGCTGACCGCGAGGCTGGACGCGGCCGACGCGTTCGTCATCGTCACCCCGGACTACAACCGGTCGTTCCCGGCCTCGCTGAAGGCGGCCATCGACTGGCATTTCACCCAGTGGAGCGGCAAGACAGTCGGTTTCGTCGGCTACAGCGGTGCCAGCGGTGGTCTGCTCGCGATCGAGGGGTTGCGTCAGGTGTTCAACGAGCTCGACGCGCACACGCTGCGCGAGTACGTCTCCTTCCCCCGCTACTACCTGCTCTTCGACGAGGACGGCGCCCTGCGCGAAACGGACGAGCCCGCGGCCGCCGCCCGGGGCATGCTCGACCGGCTGCAGTGGTGGGCGCGCGCCCTCGCGGCCGCCCGGGCGATCCCGGCGCTCGCGTGATCTACCGGGCGAAGTCGATCTGCCTGCGGCCGTTGGACAGCGCGGTGACGACGCAGGTGCCCAACGGGCCGGTGCGGTCGTAGAGGGTGGCGGTGCCGATCGAGACGCCCGCGGAGGTGACCGTGTTCTCGGCGCGGAGGCCGAGTTCGTAGCCGATGGGGAGTCTCGACAGGGTGAGTGTCATGTCGGTGTTGATGTAACCGGCGCCGTGGGAACCCCAGTGGCAGACGTGGTTCGTGGTGTCGCCGAGCACCGCGGCACGCTGGAACGGCGAGATCGGTTCGCCGTCGACGAGCGGGGGAAGACTGTGCCACGAGGTCTTGCGGTCGGCGTTCTGGTTCGCCGCGAAGTCGTGCGTCCACTCCCGGTCGCCGCTCTTGAACAGCGGCGGCGCCCCGTCCGGGGACACGCACCCCTCCGACGGCACCGGCAGGTCCGCGTCCGGCCTCCACACCCGGCCCGCGGGCTCCGGGCCGGTGGTCAGGAACACCGCAGAGGCGCGTGTCCGCACCTCTCCGTCCTGCACGATGGAGGCGTCGGCGACGGTGATCCGGGTGCCCTGACGGACCACCTCGCTGCGCACCTCGATCGGGGCGTTGAGGACCGGCCTGAACAGGTCCACGGTCATTCGGGCCGGGACGAACCCGGCGGGACAGTGTGTTTCGAGACTCCGGGCGAGCAGGCCGCACACGGCGTGACCACCTACCTGGGTCGGTGTCCAGTGGCTCACCGCGAACTCTTCCGCCACGAACAGATCTCCACGGCTGGTGAAGAAACCGACCATCGTCGCCAAACCCCCTGTTGGATACGTCTTGAGTGTGTGTCAGTCGCCTAACTACCTGCAGGCGAACGTGTCTGGGCGCTGATGGTCGTTCCCATCCAGCGCCGCAGGTAGCCCCGCAGCTCGTCCTCGCTGCGCGGCGGGTCGCTGGGCGAGATGAAGAACGACTGCATCGTCCGCAGGGCGTACTCGACGAGCTCGCGTAGCGAGTCCTCGTCGTACCCGTGACCCTCCCAGTCGACGTCGAATCGCCGGATCATCGTCATGCCGAAGGCGCGCGCCTCGTCCGACGTGAGCCCATAGGCGCCGATGTTCGAATGGGAACCCGAGAGCATGATGCCCAGATGAGGGATGCGATGCACCTCGTCCAGCGTGTAGATCACGCCCTCGGTCATCGCCTCCGCGGGGTCCTTGTGGCCGTGCACGTGCTGTGTCAGCCGATCGAGGAAACCGTCGACGGAGGCGATGGCCGCGGCCCGCATGAGGGCCTCGGCGCTGGGGAAGTAGCGGTACACCGTCTGGCGGATGACGCCGAGCGACTCTGCGACGTCGGCGATGCTGATCGCCGACCCGGTGCGCGAGATCACCTCGACCGCGGCATCGACGATGCGGCGCGCGGCCTCCTCATCATCGACCGGCGGCCGGCCACCCCATCCACGTCTGCGTGCCACCGAGCGGACGGTACCAGCACCGCATCCGGCCGCCTCACGAACAGCGGTGGATTCGACGAAAGTGATCATACATAATTCGGACGGTTTGTATGATCGCTGCGAACGCGACCCCACCTGCCCTGACAGGGGTTCGCCGGCGCCAACGGAAACGAGGAATCGCGCATGACAGATCTGAAACCCCGGAAGATGGACTTCGGGTTCGAGGACGAAGACGTCCCCTTCCTGTGGAACCCGGACAACCCGGCGTGGTCGAGCATGTCCAACGCGGTCTCGTTCCTGGCGATCGGCTTCGAGAAGATGATCGTCAAGCTGATCCTGCAGGCGAAGCCGCTGATCACCGATCCGGAGGTCGCGGCGGAAGCGGTCGCGTTCATGCGTCAGGAGGGTCACCACTCCACCGCCCACCGCCAGCACGTGAACGCGCTGATCCGGCGCTACCCCGGCCTGCAGAACACCCTCGACGCCGTGACCGGCGAGTTCGACCTCCTCACCGAGCGGACCTCGATCAACTACAGGATGGCGTACACCGCCGACCTGGAGGCCACGTTCACCCCGGTGTTCAAGCTGATGCTCGACAACGAGGCCACGCTGTTCCGGCCCGGCGACGACCGGGTCGCGTCCCTGTTCATCTGGCACTTCGTCGAGGAGGTCGAGCACCGCAGTTCGGCGCTGATCATCTACAACTCCGTCGTCGGCAACGAGCTCTACCGGATGCGGATGGCCGCGTCGATCTTCGCGCACGTGATGAAGGCGATCCGAATTGCGTGCGCCGGCTTCAACCAGCACGTTCCGCTGTCGGAGCGGAAGGTCGACTCGATGTCGATGTTCGCCCGGCACCGGGCCAAGCAGAAGGTGCTCACCGCCTTCGCGCCGTACCTGACCAAGGGGCCGATGCCGCGCGCGTTCGACGGCCTCCCGATCGGTGAGCAGCTCACCGCCCTGTCCGGCGCCGTTCGCAGCCAGATGCCCGGGCACAAGCCCGCCCACGAGAAACTGCCCGTCCTCGCCGACGAGTGGTTCACCCGCTACGACGCCGGCTATGACTGCACCCGCTGGTACACCGCGGACTCGCAGAAGCCCGAGGCCGAGCCGGTCTCCGCGGGGGCGAACTGATGTCGGACCACTGTTCGCCCACCTTCTCGGATCTCGCGACCCGCCTTGGCTTCTCGTGCGAGGATGCCGGTGGGCTGGTCGAGGTCCGCAACCCGCTCGCACTCGAGAACTGGACCCTGCCGGTCCTCGAGTTCACCATCGTCCTCGGGGCGGTGCTCGCGCTCGTCTACGCGATTCTGCGGCTGCGTCGGCACGGTGATCCGACCAACCTGGTGCTGTGGTTCGGTGCCACCGCGTTCCTGTTCGTGATCGAGCCGCCGATCTACTTTCCGGCAACGTTCGGCACCGAGGACTACCTGGGCACGATGTTCGCGCACAACGTGTTCACGGTGGATTTCCTGTGGGGTCGCCTGCCGCTGTACATCGTCGCGATCTACCCGTTGATGGCCACCATCGCGTTCGAGATCGTCCGGATGCTCGGTGTGTTCCGGAAGTACGGCGTGCTCCTCGGCGCGGTGTGCGTCGGCTTCGTGCACCACGCGTTCTATGAGATCTTCGACCAGCTCGGACCGCAGCTGCGCTGGTGGGAGTGGACGCTCGACAACAAGGTCAACCTGCCCTTCTTCGATTCGGTTCCGCTGCCGAGCGTCGTGGTCTTCGCGGCTCTGTGGCCGATGTCGTTGGCGCTGTGCGTCCAGTTCTTCGTCGGCCGACATGTGGATGCGGGCCGGCGCTTCTCCGGCCTGCAGCTGGTGTGGCGCACCGTGGTGATCGGTCTCACCGCCTCGGTCGGGGTGTTCGTGCTCCCGCTCCCGGCGACAGTCTTCGGCATGGGGAGCGACACGGTCCGCGGGTTCCTCTACGCCGCGGAGTTGGCCGTGCTCTCCGTCGTCGCGGTCGTGGTCCTTGCGCGGCAGTGGTCGCACCTGCGGCAGGAACCGTCGGATGCGCCCGGGTACCGGAATGGCTTCGCCCAGTGGTACGCCGTCGTGTATCTGGCCGTGATGGCGGTGTTGTGGATGTCCGCGCTACCGGACTTCTTCGGCGCCGTCGACGGGATGACCACGAACGGCGATCCGGTCGGGAACCTCTGGTACACCATCGCGTGCTTCGCCGTCGCGATCCTGTGTGTGGCGGCGACCTTCACCGTCCCGCGCGGGCAGTCGAAGGACGGCGGTGAGCCCGTGTCGGGCGAGAGCGCGGTGACGCAGCCGGCATAGGTCGGTGTGATGCGCAGGCACGACTCGAGGCCCGTCGCGTGTGACGGGCCTCGAACCGTGTCCCGGGCCGTTCTCGGTCAGTCCGCGCACATCGCGGCGTCGACGACCTGCTGCGCCGCGTCGACGGAGTCCGCGCTCATCGGGATGTGATTGACGGTGAGCGTGACCGCGCGGCCGTTGGTGTCGACGCCGCCGGAGGTGCCGAACCCGGGGATGCCCCCGCCGTGCCCCCAGATCTCCTTCCCGCAGGAGCTGTTCACGCGGACGAGCCCGAGGCCGTATGCGTCCTTCGGGCCGCGGTCGAACGGCACGGTCTGCTTCATCTCGGCGAGCCGGTCCTGCGATACGAGGTCGCCGCGAAGCAGTGCCGTGAAGAACGTGTTGAGATCGGCGCCGGTCGCGACCATGGCGCCCGCGGTATCCGCCCACGACACGTCGCCCTCGGTGACGTCGACCTGCTGCTCGCCGATCCGGTGATATCCGTGCGCGTGCGGTCCGCGGATCTGTGTCTCCCCGGAACCCGGGAAGTAGGTGTCCTTCAGCCCGAGCGGATCGATGATGCGTGTGGCGATCTCCTGCGCGGCGGGGCGGCCCGTCACCTTCTCGATGAGCATCCCGAGCAGGATGTAGTTGGTGTTCGAGTAGACGGCCTCGTCCTTGGCGGCCGGGCCGGGCGACAGGGACATCGCGATCTTCACGAGCTCGGCCGGCATGTAGTGCCCCATGGGCTCCTCGCCCGTCGCGACCTGCAGCTGCCCGGGCCTGACGTCCTCCGGCTTCGCGCCTCCGGGTGCGAGGTAGTCCGTCAGTCCGCTGGTGTGTTGCAGGAGATCGCGGACGGTGACCCGGCTGCCGTCGTTCCCGTTGCCCGCCACGATTCCGGGCAGGTAGTGCTCGACGCTCGTACCCAGGTCGACCACTCCCTCGTCGACGAGCTGCATGATCACGGTGGCGATGAACGCCTTTGTGTTGCTGCCGATCCGGGCCCGCGCGTCATCCGGGATCGGCTCGTCGGTGGCGGTGTTCCCTGTCCCCGCGCGGAGGACGCGGGTGCCGCGGCCGGGGTCGGTGATCACCAGCTGCGCGCCGGGAATCCCCCGCTCGGTGATGGCGTCGAGCTTCTGCTGTACCGCGATGTCGGGCGACGGGGCGGCGGACTGCGCGGTGTCACCGCATGCGGTCGCTCCCAACGCGAGGGCGGCGGCGGTGGTCACGGCGAGCACGGCGCGACGTCGAGAGGTGGTCATCGGCACTGGTCCTCCTGGTCGTTCGGACCTCGCGGTGAGATCCGTACGACGAGAAGAGTATTGACGCCTGAGGGCGCCTCCCATGGTGCTGGCCACCGTCTTTCCGGTGGACCTGCCTGGAGCATCCGGGGGTAGAGCGGGCTGCACCCCCGGACGCTCCGGGGCCGACGGTCAGCGCGCGAGAAAACCCTTGTCCACCGGGATCTGTGCGCCGGTGATCACGGCAGAGGCGTCGTCGGCGAGCCACACGACGGCTTCTGAGATTTCCTCCGGCTCCACCAGGGCATCGGTCTTGAGCAGGTTCGGCGGGTAGCTGTAGACGTACGTGGGGTACTGCTCGAAGAGCTTGTACATCGAGGTGTCGTTGCCGAGTGCGGTGTTGGTGCCGTACGGCAGAACGCAATTCGCGCGAATGCCGAACTCGCCCAGCTCCACCGCCAGTGCCTTCGTCAGGCCGAGGACCCCGAACTTGGCCGCGGCGTAGTGGCCGCAGCCGGGCGGCGCCTTCACGCTCGCCGACGAGCCGACCGTGATGATGGACCCGCCGTTGCCGGCTTCGATCATCGCAGGGACCGCCGCCTTGATCGTGTTCCAGACGCCGGTCAGGTTGACGTCCACGGTCTCCTGGAACTGCTCGGCCGAGATCTCCCAGATTCGACCCCAGTTGCACACGCCCGCGTTGGCGACCACGACGTCGAGGCGCCCGAATGTCTCGATGGTCTCGGCCACCACCGCCTGCTGGCCCGCGAGGTCCCGCACGTCGACCTGTCGGGTCAGCACCTTGCGGCCCTCGGACTCGATCAGCCGCGCCGTCTCCTCGAGGTCGGCGGGCTCCGCCATCGGGTATCCGCTGAACTCGGCGACCTGCGCGCAGACGTCGACGGCCACGATGTCCGCGCCCGCCTGCGCCATTCGAACCGCGTGCGAACGGCCCTGTCCCCGAGCCGCTCCCGTCACATAGGCGACTTTCCCTGCGAGTGAGCTCATGTCTGAACCTCCGTGAGTGTGTAGTCGAATGCGTAGTCGTCGAACGATGAGAACCGGCTGAACCAGAACGCGCCGCTGATGGTCTGCGGCCGGTAGTAGAGGGCCTCGCCCTGCGAGTTGACGAAGTAGGTGCGCAGGCCAGGATTGCTGTCCACGGTGTAGGCGCTGATCGCCTTGCCGTGGCGGTCCATCTTGCGCACCCACCGGGAGAACGCCTCGCCGCGTACCTGCGCGACCGCTGCGCCCCTCCTCCCGGTCTCGGTGATCACCCGCACCGCGTGCCGGGCGGTCAGGTCCACGAACGTGTGCCACGCGATGCCGACGTAGCCCTGCGGGGCGACCAGCGACCAGCGGTTCGGCAGACCCGGGTGTGCGCTGCCGCCGTAGCTGCGCAGCCCGTTACGGCGGTAGTCGTCGGCCAGGTCGAACCCGTCGGTGCCGACCACTGCGCCGCTGCGGTACGTCTCCGGGTCGGTGAACAGCTCGTATCCGGTGGCCGCGATGATCAGGTCGTACGGGCGCTCGCTGCCGTCCGAGGTGCGGATGCCGTCGGCGGTGACCCGTTCGATCGGGTCGACGACCAGCGACACGGACGGATCCGCGAGCGCGGGGAAGAAGTTGCTCGACAGCACCGGCCGCTTCGCGAGGATGCCGTAGTCCGGAACCAGTGCGGCGCGGATGCCCGCGTCATCGACGCTGCGCCGCAACATACGTCGATAGATCGACTGCCAGATCCGGTCGTACTGCGGCATGACCGTGGTGAGGAGTTTGCGTGGCAGTAGCGGCAGCACATTGCAGAGGAACTGCATCGGCAGTTCCATGGCGGCCAGCGCGGCCCCGTTGATGAGGGCGCCCGCGCCGGGTATCGCGAGAAGGCGGTGAGCTCGTTCGGACAGTTCGACGTCGGGCTTGGGCAGGATCCAGGACGGCGTCCGCTGGTAGATCTCGACACTGCGGGCCTGCTGATAGATCGTTGGCACGATCTGCACCGAGCTCGACCCGGTACCGATCACCGCGACCCGTTTGCCGGACCAGTCGTAGTGGGGGTCCCAGGAGTTCGGGCGCAGGACGGTTCCGGTGAAGTCGCCGATTCCCTCGATGTCGTTCGCCGATTTGGCGTTGACGTAGCCGCCCACGGCATTGATGACGAACCGTGCGCGCACGGGGGCCTCGTCCTCGATGTGCAGCACCCACAGCTGCTCCGCGTCATCCCACACCTCCCGGTCGACGGTGCAGTTGCCGCGAAAGTATTTGTGCAGGTTCAGATCTTCGGCGACCTGCTTGTTGTACTCCTGGATCTCCTGGCCTGTCGGAAAGAGGCGCGACCAGTCGGGTTTGCGTGCGAAGGAGAACTGATAGAACAGCGTGGGCACGTCCACGGACAGGCCGGGGTAGACGTTGTCGCGCCAACTGCCACCGAACTCGTCACTGCGTTCGAGGATGACGAAGTTCTCGATGCCGGCGCGTTGCAGATGGTGGGCCGCGGTGATACCGCCCGGCCCGGCGCCGATGATGGCGACGTCGACGTACTCGTATGTCATTGCGGCTCATTTCTGTTCGTCGTCAGCGTCGTGGTGTCAGCCCATCGAGCATGAGGTCACCTATGCGGCTCCGCGCGTCGTCTGCGTTGCTGAATCCGGCCACCGAGAACGGCAGGATCTCCAGGCTCAGGAGAACGCGCACGATCCAGTCGCCCGCCTGCATCGTGTCCAGGCCCGCGTCGACCTCGCCGCGTCGCTGGGCCTCGGCGACCAGCGTTGCCCAGAATGCGGCCCAGGTGCGGCAGAGTGGGTCGCCGTAGTGCTCCAGCAGCGTCGTGATGATGCTCTCGGTGCGTAGCGGCGGCACCAGGGCCTGCGGAGTGGTGGCGTGTTCGTAGATGAGAGCGGCCGCCTCGCCGACCTGGCCTCGCAGCGTCGGCTGGGGTGTCACGGCCGCGGCCAACCCGTCGATGAAGGCGCTGCACAGGTAGGCGAGGCCGGCGTTGATGGCGGCCTGCTTGTCGCCGAAGGTGTTGTACACCGTCCCCCGGGACACCCCCGCCGACGCGGCGACCTCGCTCAGGCGGAATCCACGAACCCCGTTGCGCCGCACACATTCCGCGGCCACCCGAACCAGTTCGAGGGTCGGTCCGGCCGTCTGGGCCCCATCGCTCTCGTTGAGCATATTGAACAAATTACGTCAAAGTGTTCAAGGCGGTGCCCGATTCGAAAAAGAATGCCCCGCCACCGAGCACGCGCCGTTTCAGGCAGCGGGCTCGGTGGCGGGGCATTCCGTGACCATCCCGGCCGCCCACCGCGAGGGACGGTGGACCGGGAAGGCCTCAGGCCTGCCCACCGCGAGGGACGGTGGGCCGGCACGGTCTGAGGCCGTACTCGACAGCGGAACTGTCAGACGGCCGCTTCGATGGGCAGGGTGAGGGGGCAGTCGGCGGAGGAGCTGCCGACCGTCAGGTCATACGCACCGGGGCGGTAGGCCCACTTCCGGCTCGTCTCCTCCCAGGCCTCGAAGGCGCGCTGCGGCAGGGTGACGGTCGCCGTCACGGTTTCGCCCGCAGCCGCCTCGACGCTCGCGAAGCCGGCCAGCGCACGGGCGGGCCGGGAGGGGTCGCCGTCGACCGGGGCGAGGTAGACCTGCACGACCTCGCGTCCGGGCCGGGATCCGGTGTTGCGGACCCGGACCGTGACGGCCTCGCCGTCCCACTGGATGTCCTCGTACTCCCAGGTGGTGTAGCCGAGGCCGTGCCCGAACGAGTACGCGGGCGCGACGTCGGACCGGTCCCAGGCGCGGTAGCCGATGAACAGGTCCTCGGTGTAGACGAGTTTGCCGTCAGTCGGGGTCACCTCGGTGACCGGGCAGTCCTCGAGCGTCGCGGGCCAGGTGGTGGGCAGCCGGCCGCCGGGCTCGGCCGCGCCGGTGATCACCTCGGCCAGCGCCGAGCCTGCCTCCTGGCCGGGGAACCAGCTCAGCAGCACCGCGGCGACGTCGTCGCGCCACGGCATCTCCACGGGGGCACCGGAGTTGACGATCACAACGGTGCGCGGGTTCGCCGCGACGACGCGGGAGACCAGCTCGTCCTGACGTCCGGGCAGCTTGAGGGTGGTGCGGTCGAAGCCCTCGGACTCCACCTTGTCGGTGGTCGCCACGACGACGACGGCGACATCGGCCTTGGCCGCGGCGGCCTCGGCCTCGGCCATGAGCTCCTCGGGGTCGCGCTGCGGCTCGAGGTGCCCCAGGCTGAAGCTGACGATGGCGATGGGGGCGCCCTCCATCTTCATCGGGTCGTACCTCAGCGAGACCTCGACGGGGCGTCCCGCCTCGAGCTCGACGACGGCGCGGTCCTTCGGCGAGCCGAAGAACATCTCGAACGGGTCGAAGCTCTCGAGCGCCTGGTCACCCTCGAACACCGTCTCGCCGTCGACGGTCAGGGTGAACTGGCCGATGCCCTTGGTGCCGAAGCGGTGCGGGCCGGACAGCTCCGGCGTGAAGGTGCCGAGGATCTCGATGGTCTGCAGCGACGGGTAGTCAATGCCCTCGGGGAGGTCGCCCATCCACATGATGTTGCCGTCCGCCAGCGGAAGCTCGCGCTGCAGCGAGCCGTCGGCACTGAGGCAGCGGGCGCTCAGGGTGAACCCGCGGTCGGCGACACCCATGTCCTCGCTCAGCACCGTGCCGACGTTGTAGCTCAGCGTGCCCTCGGGCAGCGCGGCCGTCAGCCCGTCGAGCGGGGAGACCACGGTCTCGGGGAAGACCATGGCGGAGCCGCCGCCGAGCACACGGGCGTCGCGTGCGGCCAGGCCGATGAGGGCGACCGTTGACGTGGCAGGTGCGATCGGCAGCACTGCATTGCCGTCGATCTCGGCATTGCGGGCGAGCACGAAGGAGCGGCGGGCGACCTCGCGCGCGATCTCGCGGCCGTCGACCGCAGCGGGGAGCTCGGCGACGGCGGGCGACGTGCCCTCGAGCAGTCCGACGCGAGCCGCGAGCAGCAGGACGTGGCGCACGGCGTCGTCGACGACGGACTCATCGACCTCGCCGTCCTGGACCGCCTTGACCAGGCGCTCGCCATAGACGGACTGCGGGCCGGGCATCGCGACGTCGAGGCCGCCCATGATCGCGCCCACCGTGGAACGCGTGCCCATCCAGTCGGAGACCACGATGCCGTCGAAGCCCCACTCGTCGCGGAGCACGCCGCGCAGCAGCTCGGCGTGCTCGCTCATCGTGGTGCCGTTGACGCTGTTGTAGGCGGACATGATCGCCCACGGGCTGGCGTCGTGCACGATCGCCTCGAACGGCGCGAGGTAGATCTCACGCAGGGCCTCGGGAGAGACGATGTTGTCGACGCTCATCCGCTCGGTCTCGGCGTCGTTGGCCACGAAGTGCTTGACGGTGGCGCCGACGCCACCGGACTGCACGCCGCGGACGAAGCCGGAGCCGATCGCGCCCGTGAGCAGCGGGTCCTCGGAATACGCCTCGAAGTGCCGGCCGCCGACCGGGGTGCGGTGCATGTTCACGGTGGGGGCGAGCAGCAGGTGCACGCCCTTGCGGCGGGCCTCCTGCGCGAGCAGCGTCCCGGCTCGGGCGATCAGCTCGGGATCCCAGGACGCGGCCATCGCGGTGGGCGAGGGCAGCAGGACGGACGGGTCCTCCGGGCCCCAGCTGGCCCCGCGCACGCCGACCGGACCGTCAGACATCACCAGGGATTCGAGCCCGATCTCGGGAAGCGGCGGCAGCGTCCAGATGTCCTGCCCCTGGAGCAGTCGCGCCTTCGCGTCCAGAGAGAGCTTGGCGAGCGCCGATTCCACGGCCTCGCGCGTTGCTTCGTCTTCCATCGTGAACTCCTTCGTCGTCGGCCGGGTGCTCGGCGTGCCGGTCGGGAGAAGTGTCCGTCGGCTCGCCGGTCCGTCTGGGCGATATTGCCAGTCTACCTTGCGAGCACTAGGTGTTGTTATCGAAACGTTATGAACGACTCATCTGGGGGGTCTTAGCTCTGGTCGGTTCGGGTTTCGACGTGGGCGCCCGCGCTGAGTAGGGAGACGAAGTTGCGGAAGGCGTCGGCCATGTCCACCTCGTCCGGGGCCAGTAGCCACTGGATCTGCATGCCATCGAGCATCGCGATGAGCAGCGGCGCGGCCTGTTCGGGCGTGAGTCCGCCCGGCAGTCGGTCGCCGAATTCCTTGTGTAACAACAGGGCGAACGCAACGCGGGCGGCGGCGTAGCGCTCGGTGAAGTACTCGCGCGCCGGGTGCTGCCCGGTCGTGCTCTCTGCCGCCAGTGCGGTGTAGGTCTGGACGACGCCGGGGCGTCCGGCGTTGAACTCGACGATCTGCTCGAGGTGGGATAGTCGCACGTCCGTCGATTTCGCCAGAAGAGCCGCGGTATCCCATTGGTCGCGCGCCTCGAGTACGCCGATCAATAGATGCTTCTTGCTGGGGAAGTAGTGCAGAACGCCCGGCTGCGTCAGTCCGACCCGCTCGGCCACTGCGGCGAGGGTGGTGGCGCGGTACCCACGCTCCGCGATCTCGGCCATCGCGGCGTCGAGGATGGCCTCGCGCCTGGCCTCTGCCCTGGCCGCACGTCCGCCCCGCTGTCGCTCCGTCACGAGCCGAGCCTAACGACGGGGGTGTGGCTCCGGCGCGGCGACCTGCATTGTTGGAGATATATAACGATTGCGCATCAAAGCCTTAGTGTCATTAGGCGCTGTAGTTAGTCTCGGGTTCATGAGAAGTCGCTTGAGTAGAGGCGTTGTCCTCCTCGCCGCAGCAACCCTGGCCGTGCTCGGTTCCGGCGCCACCGCCCAGGCCGGTGCGCCCGCACCGGGCAACGAGCCGACCAAGTCCGTCGAAGCCACGTACTCCGAACGTGGCCCGTGGGAGGTGACCAAGCAGCAGGGGTTCGGCTGTTGTGACTCCTCCGGCCACAAGTTCGACGTCTGGTACCCCACCGACCTCGGCGCGGACGGCACCCAGCACCCGATCATCACCTGGGGTGACGGCACCTGGGCGCACCCCTACCAGTACGACTACCTGCTCTCGCACCTGGCGTCCTGGGGTTTCGTTGTGATCGCGCCCGACAACACCAACACCGGCTCCGGCCAGGAGATGCTGCAGGGGGTGGACTTCCTCAAGCAGCAGAACAGTGACCCCTCGAGCGTCTTCTATCAGACGCTGGACACCGACAACGTCGGCGCGATGGGGCACTCGCAGGGCGCGGTCGGCAGCCTCAACGCCACCATCGCCTCCGGCGGCGCCATCAAGTCCACGGTTCCGATCGAACTCCCCGGCCAGTTCATGTGCACGCTCGGCATGCCGAAGGCGGACCCGGCGATGACCATCTGCACGGATCCCCGGAAACTCACCACCGGCTCCGTCCTCTACGTCAACGGCTCCGGCAGCCCCATCTCACCGTCCACCCAGCCTGCTCCGTGGGAGCAGATCGGACCCCAGTCCGCGCAGGGCTACTTCGGCGCCACCCCCGACTCGGTAGAGAAGGCGATGGCGACGCTGAACGGCCCGAACCACAACGACATTCAGGGCCAGCCCGGCTGCCCCCCGAACGATCCGGGCTGCGTCAGCGGCGTGCAGGGCTTCCTCGGTGTCCTCACCGCCTGGCAAATGGACAAGCTGCAGGGCGACGAGCATGCGCACGGCGCCTTCGTCTCCGGGACCGGCGAACTCTTCGGCCAGACCGCCTGGAGCAACCAGGCAAGCAACATCACCGGCTGATACCGAGCCCGCCGCAACCTGAACACCCACGCGATCGGTTCCGACCCCCCGAACAGGGAGGGTCGGAACCGATCGCGTGTTTTGTATGCGTCAGCGGGTCACCGGGGCGCCATGCGGATTCCCCCGTCGAGCCGGATGGTCTCGCCGTTGAGGTAGCGGTTCTCGAGGATCGACACGGCGAGCTGGCCGAACTCGTCCGCACGCCCCAGTCGCGACGGGTTCGGCACCGAGGACTCGAGGCCGGCACGCATCGCGTCAGGCATCTTCGAGAGCAGAGGCGTATCCATGATCCCCGGCGCAATGGTGCACACCCGGATGCGTCGGGTCGCCAGGTCACGGGCCGCGGTCAGGGTCATGCCCACGATCCCGGCCTTGGATGCGGTGTAGTTGATCTGGCCGATCTGCCCCTCGAAGGCCGCGACGGAGGCGGTCATCACGATCGCCCCGCGTTCGCCGTCGACCTCGTCGAGCTTCGCGATGCGCTCGGCGCCCAGGCGCAGGGCGTTGAAGGATCCGACGAGGTTGAGGCGGATGACGTGCTCGAAGTCCTCGAGCGAGCCGGCGTTGCCGTGCTTGTCGAGGATCCGCATGCCGCGGCCGCTGCCCGCGCAGTGGACGAGGCCGCGGAGCTCTCCGTCCTCGGTCGCGGCGTCGAGTGCGGCGGCGAACTGTTCGGTATCGGTGATGTCGGCCGGCTCGAAGCGGGCGTTCGGGCCGAGATCCCGCGCCGCGGTGTTGCCGTCAGAGGTCGGCAGGTCGATCAGGGTCACGAAGGCGCCGGCGTCGACCAGCCGTCTCGCCGTCGCATTGCCTAGACCGGAGGCGCCACCGGTGACGGCGACGGAGATTCCCTTGAGTTCCATAGGTTGGATGGTCCTTCGAGTCAGAGGAGTTCGACGATGGTGGCGTTGGCCATGCCGCCGGCCTCGCACATGGTCTGGAGGCCGTAGCGGATTCCGTTGTCGCGCATGTGGTGCACGAGCCGGGTCATGAGAATCGCGCCGGATCCACCCAGCGGGTGCCCGACGGCGATGGCGCCGCCGAGCGGGTTCAGGCGCTTCTCGTCCGCGCCGGTCTCGGCGAGCCAGGCGAGCGGTACGGGGGCGAAGGCCTCGTTGACCTCGAAGGCACCGATGTCCTCGATGGACAGGCCCGAGCGGGAGAGGGCCTTCGCGGTGGCGGAGATGGGGCCGCTGAGCATCATCACCGGGTCGTCGCCGGTGACCGCGACGGTGTGGATGCGGGCGATGGGGTCGAGGCCTCTCGTCGCCGCGATCGCACTGGTGGTGACGAGCAGCGCCGCCGCCCCGTCGGAGATCTGGGATGCGTTGCCCGCGTGGATGACCCCGTCCTCCTTGAATGGGGTCTTCAGGCTCGCGAGCTTCTCGATGGAACCGCCGCGGCGGAGGCCCTCGTCGGCTGTGAGCCGGCCGTCGATCGGCGCGAGCTGTGAGTCGAAGGCACCGGCGTCGATGGCCTGGGCGGTGAGCTCGTGCGAGCGCAGCGAGTACTCGTCGAGGGTGCGGCGGTCGAGGTTCCAGCGCTCGGCCATCATCTCGGCGCCGAGGCCCTGGCTGAAGCTCTCGATGCCGTAGCGCCCCTGCACACTCGGCGGGGTGGCCGAGCTCCCCTCCTTGGCCGCACTGCCCATCGGCACCCGGCTCATGGATTCGACGCCGCCGGCGACGATGAAGTCCTGGTGCCCGGCGATCACCGATGCCGCGGCGAAGCTCAAGGCCTGCTGGCTCGAGCCGCACGCGCGATTGACCGTCGTGCCGGGGACGGACTCGGGCCAGCCGGCCGCCAGCCCCGCGGTGCGGGCGATGTTGCCCGCCTGCTCGGCGGCCTGGACGACGCATCCCCAGATCACGTCGTCGATCTCGGCGGGATCGATGCCGACGCGGCCGGTGAGGGCTGTCAGGACGTGTGCGGACAGGTCGGCCGGATGCATGTCGGACAGAGACCCACCTCGCTTCCCGATGGGCGTTCGAACGGCGTCGACGATGACGGCATCATGCATGGTTGTTCCTTCTCTCGTGTCTGGGATCTGTGGCTGTGCCCTGAGTGGACGGCGAGGTTCCTCAGTGTGCGATCACGCGGAAGTGGAGGAACTCGTCGGTGGCGCGATTGTCGCGCGTTCCGAATCCGGTGTCCGTGCCAGCCGCGAATGATATTGGTGTATCGGTGATGTCGTGCCGGTTGACCGAGACGGATTCGGCGTCGATTCGTTCGGCCACCTGATCGGTACGGTCCAGGTCGGATCCCCATACCGATGCGCTGCGCCCGCGGGAGTGCTCGTTGACACTGTCGACGATCTGGTCGAGGTCGTCGTAGCCGATGACGGTGAACACCGGTCCGGCCTTCGTTGCGTCCTCGAAGCCGGTCGATTCCCCGTTGTCCCGCAGCAGGGTTGGCTCCAGGAAGTAACCGGGCAGGTCTGTGCCGCGACCACCGCCTACGACGAGTGTGGATCCGGCCGCGATGGATTGGCAGAGAAGGTCTTCGGCGATGGACAGCTGGTGTGAACTGTGCTGCGGGCCGACCGTGGTCTCCGGGTCCATTCCATCGCCGACGGTGAGCGTTCGCATTGCCTCGGAGAACGCCTCGCAGAATGCGTCGACCATGTCGGCGGGCACGTAGGCGGACTTGGGGGCGCAGAGGGTCTGCCCCGAATTGGCGAAGGCGCATTCGGCCAGCGCGGTCGCCGCGTTCTCGGCGTCGGCGTCCGGGAGGAGCAGTGCGGTCCCGCCGCAGGCCGTGGTCGCCGCCACAGGGGTGAGGAACCGGGCCGCGTGGCTGATGATCGTCCGCGCGCCCCCTCGGGAGCCGACGTAGGAGATCCGGCGGATCTTCGGATGGGCGACCAGCGGGCTGTGGGCCTCGCGGGTACCGACCGCGATGTCGAGCACTCCCTCCGGGAGTACGGCTTTGAGGATGTCGACGGCACGCGCGACGGACAGCGCGACCGTGCACGGCGGCTCGACGACGACGGTGTTACCGGTCACGAGGGCGGGACCGATCTTCGCGGCCATGCGGAGGATCGGTAGGTCCCAGGGGACGAGGACGGCGACCACCCCGACCGGGCGGTGTTCTACGACTGCGGAGCGTTCGTCGTAGGTGTGTGCCGGGGCGTCATCGTCCCAATCGGCATGGGCGGCCTCGGCCAGATACTTCGCCGCCAACCGGATCTCGCCGTCGGATTCGTCGAGCGGTTTGCCCTGTTCCATGGTCAAGAGGGGCGCGAGCGTGCCGGCGGAGCGATAGAGCTCGCGTGCGCAGTCGGTGAGAAACCTCCGTCGGGCCTCGCGGTCGGTCCGCCAGGCGGCGAATGCGCCGTGTGCCCGCGCGACCATGCCGTCGACCTGGGTGGCAGTGGTGATCGCGACGGTACCGATCTGTCCGAGGGTGGCGGGGTTGAGGCTGCTCAGAGATTTACTCGACGGCCGCGGGTCGAGCCTCGGAATGTCGAGCGTTCGCACCGTGTGGGCGGTATCCGCGAGTTCGGGATTCAACGGTGTTCTCATGTCACGACTCCTTGGGGGCGAAGGGGTGAAGCGCCGCGAGGACTAACGTAACGAGTTACTATGTAATTGTGAAGCCAGAGAATCCGCCCCGTGCCGGGCGCCCCCGTGATCTGAGCAAGGACGAGGCGACGCTCGTCGCGACCCGCCGCCTCCTGGCCGAGGTCGGCTACCAGCAGACGACGGTCGCCGCGATCGCCCGGATGGCAGGCGTGAACACACCCGCCATCTATCGACGGTGGCCCACTCGCGAGGCGTTGATCGAGGAGGCCGTGCACGGGGCCGGGGGGCACCCGCTGCCGGAGCAATCGGGAGACCTCCGGACGGACCTCGCGACGTGGGTGCGGATCTTCCTGGTTCGTGCCGCGCGTCCCGCAGCGCGCGCCGGGGTGCCGGGCCTGCTCGCCGACTCCCAGACCCAGGAGGCGCGCCAGCGGCTGCTCGCGATCGGGGCGCCGGTGCGCAAGGCCTTCCAGGACCTGCTGGACGGAGCCGTTGCCCGGGGGGAGATCGCCGCCGGGGTGAATGCGATGTTCCTGTTCGACCTGCTCTCGGGCACCACCACGATGCGTGGGCTCACCCGGGGGGTCGAGGACGAGGAGGACTTCGTCGACGCGCTCGCCGGCTCCCTGTACGTCCTGGCCGCGCACGCTACCGAGGCGGCGGACATCAAGTCGGTGCGCCGATGAAGGTCGACGTGCAGTTGGACGGCAGGCCCGAGGACGCGGCCGCGCGGGCGCGCGAGCTCGTCGCGCTGGGCGCGGACGGGCTGTTCACCTTCGAGGGCGCCCACGACGTGTTCGTCCCGCTCGTCGCGGCGTCGGCCGTGGTCGAGGCGGACCTGATGACGAACGTGGCCATCGCCCTGCCCCGCAGCCCCATGCACCTGGCCCACACCGCCAACGATCTGCAGACCCTGAGCCGGGGGCGGTTCCGCCTTGGTCTCGGTTCACAGATCCGGCCCCACATCGAGCGCCGGTACGGCGCCCAGTGGTCGAAGCCCGCCGCCCGCATGCGCGAGACGGTGCTCGCGATCAAGGCGATATTCGATGCATGGGAGGGTAATTCGCCGCTGCGGTTCCAGGGCGAGTTCACCACGCACACTCTTATGCCGCCCACTTTCAATCCCGGTCCCAACCCCTATGGCAGGCCGGAGATCTGCCTCGGGGCGCTCGGCCCGTTGATGACGCGGGCGGCCGCGGAGGTCGCGGACGGACTGCTCGTCATGCCCTTCAACAGCGCCAGGCACTTCCGGGAACGGACCCTGCCCTCGATCGAGGAGGGCCTCGAGCGAGGCGGACGTTCCAAATCGGATCTCGCGATCTACCCCCAGATCATCGTGGGTACCGGCCGCACCCCGCAGGAGCTGGAGGCGGCGGCGCTCGGCGTGCGGCGCCTGCTCGCGTTCTACGGCTCCACCCCGGCGTACCGGCCGGTGCTCGAGGTCGAGGGCTGGGCGGACGTGCAGCCGGAACTCAACCTGCTCTCCAAGCGCGGCGACGTCGCCGCGATGACGGAGTTGATCGATGCGGACATGATGACCACTCTCGCGGTGCACGGAACTCCCGAGCAGTGCGCGGCGGAGATCGTCGCCCGGTTCGGTGACCACGCGGACCGGGTGTGCTGCTACTTCCCCGGCTACCCGGTCTCGAACGACCATATCGCCGAGTTGATCTCGGCCGTGCAGGCGGCGCGGCCATGAGCGGGGTGTCCGTGGAGGTGGACGGGGGAGTCGCGGTGGTGACTCTCGACCGGCCCGATCGGCGCAATGCGTTCACCGGCGTGATGGGTCGCGCGCTGGGTGAGGCCTATCGGACTCTCGACGAGGACGATGCGACCCGAGTCATCGTGCTCACCGGTGCGCCCCCCGCGTTCTGTGCCGGCGCGGATCTCGCCGGTGGCGCCGACACCTTCGATGCTCCCGCCGCCGAGTTCACCGCCTCGCCGATAAATCCGTCGGCCTTCGATCTGCGTAAACCGGTGATCGCGGCAATGAACGGGCACGCGATCGGAATCGGGTTCACGCTCGCGATGCAGGCGGACATCCGGATCGTCGCGGAGGACGCCAAGTACGCGATCCCGCAGGTCCGGCGCGGGGTGCTGCCCGACGCGATGTCCCATTGGACCGTTCCACATTTCGCCGGCTTGGCGGCCGCGGCGGATGTCCTGTTGACGGGCCGCACCTTCGACGGCGCCGAGGCGGTCCGGCTGGGGCTGGCGAGTCGGTGCCTGCCGTCGGACGAGGTGCTCCCCGCCGCTCTGGAGGTCGCTCGCGACATCGCGGTGAACACCGCACCGATGTCGGTGGCATTGTCCAAACGACTGCTGTGGCAGACCGCTCGACACGGGTACGGCCCGGAGCGCGTCGCGGCCCTCGAGACGGAACTGCACCTACGGGTGATGGGCAAACCCGATGCGGCCGAGGGAGTTCGAGCGTATCTGGACCGCCGCGACCCCCGGTGGACGTCGCGGCTGTCCATCGACTGGGAGGAGGTCTCGCCGGAATGACACAGCACGGGGCAACCCTCGGCAGCGCGAGCACCACGGACGAAGTCCTCGACGGCGTCGACCTGAGCGGACGCACCGTGCTCGTCACCGGGGTGACGAGCGGTCTGGGCGCCGAGACCGCCCGGGCGCTGGCCGGAGCGGGCGCGCGCGTCATCCTCACCGCCCGTGACGTCGCCGCGGCCGGCTCGGTGGCGACGCGGATAGGTGGGGCGTATCCCTCGTCGGAACCGGAGGTGTTCGGACTCGACCTCGCGGACCTGGAAAGCGTTCGCACCCTGGCAGATAGGCTGTCCGAGCGCCGGCTGGCGGTCGACATCCTGATCAACAACGCCGGGGTGATGTACACGCCGTTCGAACGCACCTGGCACGGGTTCGAGCTCCAGTTCGGCACCAATCATCTCGGTCACTTCGCGCTCACCACCCTGCTGCTGCCGTCGCTGTCTGCCGCCGCCGATCGGTCCGGCGTCCCGGCCCGGGTGATCACGGTGTCCTCTGACGCACACCGGGCGCACCCCGTCGATCTCGTCGATCCGAACTTCGAGAGCCGGGCCTACGACAAGTTCGTCGCCTACGGCCAGTCCAAGGCCGCGAACGTGCTGACGACCGTCGAGCTCGAGCGCAGGTTCGGTGGTCAGGGCGTGCACGCCTACTCGGTTCACCCGGGGGTGTGCGACACCGGCCTCGCCCGCCACATGTCCCGGGAGGACATGGCCGAGATGAAGCGCATGTCGGCGGGATCACCGAACGCGCTGACGAACCTCAAGTCCATCCCCGCCGCCGCGGCGACGTCGGTATGGGGAGCGACCGCGCCCGACCTCGACACGGTGGGCGGTGCCTACCTCGCGGACTGCGGGATCGGTGCGGCCGCCGACCACGCCACCGATCCCGCCACCGCCGCTGCCCTGTGGGAATTGTCGGCCGAGCTGACCGCCCCCAGCGCGCGGCAGCCGTAACCCACCCGAACTTCGTTCCAGGAGGACACATGTCACTATCGATCAACGAGGACCAGCGGGCGCTCGCGGACTCCGTTGCGGCCTTCGCTCGCCGGACGGCGCCGATTGCCGACACCCGCAACGAGTTCGATGCCCTCTCCGTCGGTACCTGCCCCGCCTCGGTGTGGGATGCCCTGGTGCGTCAGGGCCTGCACAACATGTATCTCCCGGAGGCCGTTGGCGGTTCGGATTGCGGGCTGCCGGTGCTCGCGGTCGTGGTCGAGCAGCTCGGCAAGGCCATGTTCCCCGGCCCGTACCTCCCCACGGTGCTCACCAGTGCGGTGGCCATGACCGCCTCGAACGGCGCCGACGACCTGCTCGCGGCCTTCGGCGGCGGCGCCACCGGCGCGCTCGTCTCCGGGAATCGGCTGACGGCACGGGCGGTGGCCGGGGGTTGGGAGGTCGAGGGGATCTCCGATCCCACCATCGGGCTGCCCGGTGCCGAGCGGGTTCTCGTGTGCGCCGCGCTCGCGGACACACCCGGAGGGAGCCTGTGGTTCTGGCTGGAGCGAGCGGATCTCGACGGGGCCGCGAACACCGTGAAGGTGGCGCCCTGCGATGCGCTCGACCTGACGAGGTCGGTGGGGCGGCTCGAGCTCGCCGGCCACCGGATTCCCCACGACCGGGCGCTGTCCGGAATAGACCAGGGCAGGGTCGACCTCATCGTCGCCTCGCTCTTGGGAGCGGAGGCCAGCGGGATCGCCGGGTGGTGCGTGGAGACCGCGGTGGACTATGTGCGCACCCGTCACCAGTTCGGCCGCCCGGTCGGCAGCTTCCAGGCGGTTCAGCACAAGGCGGCGCTGATGCTGGTCCGATCCCAGGTGGCCTGTGCGGCCGCGTGGGACGCGGCCCGCGCGGCCGGCGCGACCCCCGATCAGCAGAGGCTCGCGGCAGCGCAGGCGGCGCTCACCGCGGTCCCGGCCGGTGTCGACCAGGCGCTGGACTGCATCAGCCTGCTCGGCGGGATCGGGTTCACCTGGGAGCACGACGCACACCTGTACTGGCGCCGCGCCATCAGCATCGCCTCCGCGGTTGGCGCGCAGGATATCTGGGAGACCCGACTGGGAGAGGTGGCCCTGCACACCGAACGCGACTTCTCGTTCATCGTGGCGGACTCGCTGCCTGAACTGCGGGAGCGGGTCGGGCATGCGCTGGACGAGGTGCTGGCACTTCCCGACGACGAGATCCCTTCGGAGGGATGGGCTCCGGCACGAGGTGGCTCACGGCGTGCCCGGCTGGCGGCGGAGGGGCTGACCGCGCCGCACTACCCGCAGCCCTACGGGCTCGATGCCGGGCCGGTCGAACAGGCGGTGATCGGCGACGAGTTCGCCAGGCGCGGGCTCACCCAGCCCGACATGGGAATCGCGGAGTGGGTGCTGCCCACCCTGGTGGCGCACGGCAGCGAGGAGCAGCAGAAGCGGTTCGTGCCTGCCACCCTGCGTGGGGAACTCATCTGGTGCCAGTTGTTCTCCGAGCCCGGCGCGGGGTCGGATCTCGCCGGCCTGTCCACCCGCGCCCGCAAGGTCGACGGCGGCTGGGTGCTCACCGGACAGAAGGTGTGGAATTCCCAGGCGAAGGAGGCGGACTGGGGAGTGTGCCTCGCGCGGACCGACGCGGACGTGCCGAAGCACGCCGGTCTGACCTACTTCCTCATCGATATGCACGCTCCCGGTGTCGACGTGCGGCCGCTGCGTCAGGTGACCGGAATCTGGGAGTTCAACGAGGTCTTTCTCGACGAGGTGTTCGTGCCGGATGACGGCGTCGTCGCCGGCCCGGGCGACGGCTGGCGGCTTGCGGTCACCACTCTGTCGAACGAGCGACTGAAGATGGGATCGGCCAAGCTGGGCCACGGATCGGCGAACATGGTTCGTCGGCTGCTCGACCGCGACGAGTACGGGAGCACCCGGGACGAGGCCATGCGTGTCCTCGGCCGCAACACCGCCCGCGAGCTGTCGGTGGCGGCGCTGAACTTGCGGAGCGTGCTGCAGCGACTCCACGGATCGGAGGACACCACTGGGTCCCTGAACAGCGTGCAGAAGGTGTTCCACGCCATCGCCCAGCGCGATGGTTCCCGCGCGGTGGTCGCCCTGCTCGGACCGCTCGGCTGTGTTGGCAGCCCGGAAGAGCCGTATGTCCGTGACTACCTGGGGGTCCCGGCCGTCATGTTCGGTGGCGGAACCATCGAGATCCAGCTCAACGTCATCGCCCAGCGCGTGCTCGGCCTGCCGCGCTGACGTGAACGTCACGCTGCTCGCGGATGGCCTCGGTTTCACCGAGGGCCCGATCTGCCTGCCCGACAACCGGATGGCCGTGGTCTCCATGAGTCGGGGCTCGGTCATCGTCCTCGACCGGGGCGGCTCCGTCGAGGCCGAGCACCGGGTCGGGGGAGGCCCGAACGGTCTCGCGCTCGGTCCCGACGGTGGGCTCTATGTCGCACAGAACGGTGGTATCTGGGCGGCGCAGAGCACGGCGGAACCGGGAGTCCAGGTCATCCGCGACGGCGAGGTGTCGTACCTCACGAGGGGTTGGGCGCGCCCAACGACCTGGTCTTCGGGCCGGACGGGCGGCTGTGGGTCACCGATTCGCGGGAACAGGTCGACTTCTCCCACCCGTGCTCACCAAGCACCCCTGGTCGGTCAGTCGCTGGCCTACGGCGACCGCCGGCCGTACCTGGTCGCACTCATGGTTCTCGACCAGGAAGCGGCTGCGGCGTGGGCGACCTCGCGTGACATCGCCTTCGCGACACCGGCGGAGCTCGCCACACATCCCGGTGTGATCGCGGAGATCGACCGCGCGGTCGATCTCGCCAACGAGGACCTCGCTCGGGTGGAACAGGTCAAGCGCTATCGGGTGCTTCCGACGGAATGGACTCCGGAAGGCGGCGAACTCACCGCGAGCCTGAAGATCAAGAGGCGTGCCGTGCACGAGAAGTACGACGACGTATTCGACGCTCTGTACGCGTAGCGACCCGCCCCGGATCGGACCGGGGCGGGTTCACCACGTGTCGTGCTTCGAACACGGCGTCAGCCAGCGTGCGCGCCTCGGCCGTGCACGGTCATCCGATTCTGCGGATGAGGTCGGCCTCGCGCCGGCCGGAGAGAAGCGCGCCATGGACCGTGGAGGATTCGGTGGCGTGCGTGGCCTCACCGGCGAAGAAGACTCGATTGCCGATCGGTTCGGCGACGATGCCCCGGTCGTCGGGGGTGGAGTCGATGCCGGGGTAGGAGTAGGAGCCGCGGGCGTAGGGGTCGGACGACCAGCGAGTGATCCGATAGTCGCGGGGTTCGGGCGCACTCTCGCCGTACATGGCGCGTAGGGCGAGCATCCCTTCGGCGACGGTGGCGGTGTCGTCGAGGGTTTCGATGCGGCGCGCGACCGACCCGCCGCGCAGCGCGGCGATCACGGGCACCCCGGTGACGCTTTGTAGCGGAAACCATGCGGCCATCGGATCGTTCGGCACGCCGAATTGGGCGATGAGCTCGGCGTCATCCCAGAACTGGGTGTCGAAGCGTAGATACAGCTTGTTGTAGACGCCCATGCCGAGGCGCCCGATCGCCTCCTGTTTCTTCGCTGGCAACGGCGGATCGAAGGTGACGGCATCGGTCTTCAACACCCCCAGCGGCAGGGTGACGACCACGTGATCGGCATGGAAGACACCGTGGTCGGTATGCACCCGAACCCCGGTGGTGTCGTGGGCGATCCGATCGACGACATGACCCAATCGCACGTCCAGGCCCTCGGCGAGCCGGGTCGGGATCTCGTCGTAGCCGCGGGGAAAGACCACCTGATCGCCGCCGTGGCTCACGTGGTGCTGGCCGACCCACAGCGGGACCTGTTCGGGGTCGGCGCCGAAAGAGTCCTGGATGAAGTGGTGGACGGTGTTTCGGACGCGGTCGGCGCGGATGCCGGTCAGGCGCAGCTGCGTCAGCACCAGGTCGATAGCGGCGGCGAAGGAGGTGTTCGAGAACCGTGGGAGCGCGGACAGCACCTGTATTGCGGCCAGGGCCGCCGCGGCGTCGGCTTCGTGCTCCGCCATCTCGGCCGCGGTCAGGTGGTCGCCGCCGCTGTAGGTGGTGATGACGTTCTGATTGAGCACCACGGTGGGGAGCTTGAACTCGTCGCGCAGCTCGGTGACGGGGTTGCCGTCGATGCCATGGATCCAGGAGGCGCCCAGGTCCAGCGGCATGTCTTGCCAATTGCGATCGGTCCACAATCGACCTCCCATGCGGTCGCGTGCTTCGAGCACCGTCACCCGGCGTCCGTCTCGGGCGAGGTCGCGTGCTGCGGTGAGCCCCGCGATGCCGGCTCCGATCACCAGCACAGAACCGGTGCCCGGCGTCGATGCGTTGGCGCTGCGGCGCCCGAAGCCTGCGGCCGACGTGGTTGCGAGGATCGCGGCTCCGATAAGCACGGACCGTCGGTTCGGACTCATGGTGGTTCCTTCCTTGGACCCTCTGTGTCGGTACAACTAAGGCCCTTATGGTACATCGATGTACCAGATATCGCGCTGCCTGAAGTGCCGGGCGCCCAACGATCCTCGAGAACTCAGTCGCGCTTGGCTGCCCCGTGCAGGATCATCGAGAGGAGGAAATCGGGTGCCTGCCGGGAGCCCATCTGCTCGTCGAGGACCAGGTACCAGGCGGTCTCCGCCAGACCGAAGAGGGTGAAGGACAACCACTGCGGCGGCAGTTCGGGGCGGATGTGGCCCTCGCGCTGGCCGCGGGCGAAGAACTCGTCGAGACGGTTCATCAGGTCCTCGGCCCGCGCGACCAGTGCCGGCTGACTCAGGAGATGCGGTTCCAGGGACAGGACTCCCCAGATCTGGGCCAGCGGCAGAAAGTTGTTCGTCAGTGCGGTCAGTGCGGTCTGGAAGTCCGCTGTGCCGAGTTCGGCGGCGTCGAGCGCCTCGGCCGCCCTGGCATGAATGCGGTCGGCCAATGCGGTGACGAGTGTCTCGCGGGTCGGAAACAATCGCGTCAAAGAGGTGCGGCTGATCCCAGCTGCCTGTGCGATCGACTGCATGGACGCGCCCCTGTCGCGTGCCAGAACGGGGGTCGCGGCGGCCAGGATGGTCTCTCTCATCGTTGACACGCGATCATCGTAGTTGGGGATCGTCTCCGCTCCCGTGCTCGCTTGCGCGTGTGGCTACCGCACGACCAGGTCGTGATCGGTGGCGCTGAGGGTGATGGGCGCCACGCGCTTGCCCCGCGACCAGTCCCGCACGAACGCGTCGAGGGTCGGGTCTGCGCCACGCGTGTCGTAGGCGGCGCGGGGTACCTCGATCGCGCCGACCAGATGCCTCGGCTGATCGTCGAGGCCAGTGCCGCGCGGCCCCAGGCGAAGGCCGTCCGCGGTGTGCAGGAGTACCGGGATGGTCTTCCCGTCGGGTGCGGTGACCGTGGCGGGCCGAGTGGTCGCGGCCGGATCGAAATGCTCGACGGACAGCCGGTAGGCCGACGGTCCGGCGTGCAAGCCGGCTTCGTCGAGCAGGCGCGGATCGAGGATCGAGTACGGAACCTGTGCCTCGACGAGCAGTTCGGCGTCGATCAGGGTGTCGCGAGCGGGCAGCTGCGCAGACAGATTCCACGGCGCGGGCGGCGCGAGGGTGTCCGACGACCGGTCCGACGGCGGATTCTTCAACGGGGCTCCGGGCAGCGGCGCACCGGTGGCCGCGAACGACCAGGCCGGGTCGTTCAGGTTCTTGTGCCAGAACCCGGACCGGCGGTCCTGGCGTCCGGCGACTCGCAGCTCACGACGGTCCGGGCCCACGCCGGTGGAGTGCACGCTGATGGCCGAGGTGATCTCGCCGGGAATCTTGGGCTGGTGCACCCAGTCCTGTGCGGGTAGCTGGATCGCCGCGAAGTGGTGGAACCACGACTCGAACGCCGAGTTCGGGGCGGTGGGTTTGCCACTCTGGTCGTCCCAGCTGTATCGGAAGAACACCGAATCTCCGCCGGTGCCGTCGATGTCGTAGTTGCGGGTGTACATGTCGCCGTACTTGTTCATCACGAAAGTGGTTGAGGCCGAGGAGGACAGGGCGATCGACTGGAATCGCCCGCCGACGGGGCCGCCGATCTCGTAGCTGTCGTCGTCGGGCAACCACGGGTCGGCGTACGTGATGCGACTGCCGTCCCCGGTCAGTGTGGGCACCATCGTCATCTTCGCTAGCCCGAAGAAGTGAATCCGTCCCGCGACGTCCGCGTAGGTCTGGTTGTCCCAGGGCGATCCGACGCTCAGTGCCCAGGTACCCGGATCCCCGCCCGGTAGCTGCTTCCCCTTGCCGAGCCACAGCGGTGCCCCGAACGAGGAGGTCCAGTTCCAGAAGAGCGGCGCCTGCGAGGCGTTGTCCATGGTGTAGATCCACCCGTCCTCGTCGACCGCGACCAGCTCGTCGTCATCCACCGAGATCCCGACCAGGCGATCGCGCAGGCACGTCGGCAGCGGCGCGTATCGCCACGGCTCGGGATTGGCGCCGTTCCACGACCGGGGACGGGTGAGCAACGCGTTCCCGGCCAGCGCGTAGTCCCAGAACTTGTTGAACTGGGTTGTCTGGGTGCGTAGTTCGACGCTCATCGGGGCATCCGTTCCCGCGAACTCCGGCAGGCCCGCCAACCCGTCCCTGGCGCCGAACGACGGCAGGCCGGGCGGCACCTGCGCGGTGCCGAAGGGGACGCAGTCGGCAGGTGCGCTCGATGTGGACGCGGCCATCGCGGCAGGCGCCGACGCGGTCAGCGCCACAACCGCAATCGAGCAGGTGAGAGCGGTGCGAATGCGAAACCGCGGGGCGTTGTCGGGATTGGTAGGAATGCTCACGACCTGAAACATCAACTGGGATCGATGATTTGTTACTTGTCGCAGGTCGAGACCTCCTTCCCATTTCCCTCGGTGGTGCTCCCTGCTCCACATCCCCGCACCGACGAGATGACGGTGGCATGTTCCAATGGGAGAGGTTCGGCCAGGGGGAAATGGCCGAGGCGGAAGCGAAGTGGGCCGACGCGGCCGACTTCGCTACAAGGGGAGGGGTTGCAGTGCGCATGGTCCTTGGGGGACGGGCCCGGCGATCGCGTGTCGTCGTCGCGGCGGGGTCCGCGGTGAACAGCGAGACGTCGAAGCGATCGCGGCCGCGCCGCGTCCTCCGTGTTGTCGGTCGGGTGATCGCCGGCATCGTCGCTGTGGCCGTCATCGCCGTTGCGGTCTCGGCAGGCTTCCATCGGTGGCAGACACCGCGCGACAAGGCTGCCATCGAAGAGGCGATCGGACCCGTCCACCGCTATGTCGAGGTGGACGGACACCGGATGAGCGTCGCGGTCCAGGGATCGGGACCGCGCACCATCGTCCTGATGCCCGGCCTGGGCACGCCGGAACCTATCCTCGGCTTCGCCCCGCTGGCTCGTCGCCTGGCGGAGAAGAACACGGTGGTCACCGTCGAGTACTTCGGGCTGGGCCTCAGCGACGGCACCGATGCCCCGCGTACCAGCGAGGCGATCGTGACCGAGACGCGGGCCGCGTTGCGTGGTCTGGGGCTGAACGGCCCCTACGTCCTGATGCCCCATTCGATCTCGGGTCTGTACTCGACGTGGTGGGCCACGCACCGGCCGGACGAGGTCGCCGCCGTGGTGGGCCTGGACGACGAGCGTTACACCTCGGAAGGTGCCCAGGGCGACCCGGACTGGCCGGGCTGGATGTCCACCGTCACCTCTGTCGGCGGCATCCGGGACCTGCTCGCCCTGGACAAGCGCACCGACTACCTGGGGCTGGTGGCCGACTACCGGGAGAGCCTCGGCGACGCCGCCGAGTACACCCCGGACCAGCAGGACCGGTACCTGGGGGCGTACTCGTGGGTGTTGAACCCGACCATGCTGGATGAGGTTGCCCGCGGAGCGGAGAACGTGCGAGCGGCCGAGGGGGCCGTGTTCCCGCCGACGCTGCCGGTCCTGTCGATTCTGGCAGCCTCCTCGCTCGAGCTGGAACCGGAATGGGAGCCGTCGCACCACGCGACGATCAGCAACCCCGCGATCCAGCAGGTCACGATCCTCGACGGCCATCACTATCTGTTCCACGCTCAGGCGGCGACGATTGCCGCGCTGACGGAGCGCTTCCTCGACGACCACGTCGAGGCGCCCTGAGCCCGTCGAATTGTGGTCTTGCTGATTTGAGTGATTCTGGGCCTGTCAGCGGTACCGGAAAGTGGGCACGATCTGGTGCATGGAGCAGATCAGGAGATACACCGACCTCGCCAGAAGTGACCGATCCGATCTCGACGCGGTGCTCGATGCCGCGGCGGTGGGCACCCTCTCGACCGTGGCGGACGGACTGCCGTGGGTGGTGCCCATGCTCTACGCCCGTGACGGTGACCGCATCGTGCTGCACGGGTCGACGGGTGCCGGCGCCCTGCGGCACGTCGCAGCCGGCGCGCCAGTGGCGTTCTCCGTGACGATGCTCGACGGGATCGTGGTGGCGGACACCCTGTTCGACTCCACGGCCAACTATCGGTCGGCCGTCGTGCGAGGCCGCCTGACCGCATTCAGCGGGGACGGTGCGGTGGATGCCCTCGACTTGTTGTCCGATGCGCTGATTCCCGGCCGGAGCTCGGAGGTGCGCACCCACACGAAGAAGGAGCTCGCGGCGACCCTGGCGATCGCCCTGCCGATCGAGCCGGGCTGCTGGACGGTCAAGGTGCGCGACGCGCCGCCGCCCGCGCCGTCGGCTGCCTCCGGCGACTGGGCGGGCGTGGTCCCGCTGCGGACCGTGGCCGGTGAGCCGGAACCCGCACCGTGGGTGGGGGAGGGTGTCCCGGAGCCGGAGTCTGTGCGCCGACTGGTCACCGCGGTGAGGGTGTGACGACCTCCATCGGTCAAACCCTCAGTGACAGCATGCTGTCTATATGACAGAATGCTGTCATGAGGAACCAAGTGGTGCACCTGGCCATCTACGACACCCTCGCGGACTGGGAGACCGGTCACGCCATCGCGCACATCAACCAGCGCCAGTGGCAGCGCGAACCGGGCCGCTACTCGGTATCCACCGTCGGGCAGACCCTGGACCCGGTGACCACCAACGGCGGCGTGCGCATGATCCCGGACCTCGTGCTGGCCGATCTCGACCCCGAGGACAGTGCGATGCTGATCCTGCCCGGTGCCGACGCCTGGATCGGGGGCGACGCCTTGGCCCCGTTCGCGGCCAAGGCGCGCGCATTCCTCGACGCGGGCGTGCCGGTCGCGGCAATCTGTGGCGCGACCTACGGGCTCGCCGGCGAGGGTCTGCTCGACGACCGTGACCACACCAGCAACGTCGCGTACTTCCTGGCCATGACCGGCTACGCGGGCGGTGGCCGGTACCGGGACGAGCCCGCGGTGACCGATCGGGATCTGATCACCGCGGGCGCGACGAACCCCGTCGAGTTCGCCCGCGAGATCCTGGCTCGCCTCGATGTCTACACCCCGGAGGTGCTCGACGCCTGGTATCGGCTGTACGCGCGTTCGGACGCGAGCGCCTTCGAGGTGTTGCAGGCGGCGAGCGCGCGATGACCGAGCCGAAGCCGTCGGCGCTGCTCGCCGGCGCCGCCCTGACCGCGTTCCGGCTCAACGGCCAGTTCCTGGCGGTGGCGGAGCAGCTGGCCCGGCCCGCCGGTCTCACCGCCGCGTGGTGGCAGGTGCTCGGCGCGATCGTCGACGAACCACTGCCGGTCGCGGGCATCGCGCGGGCCATGGGCATCACCCGGCAGAGCGTGCAGCGGATAGCTGACCTGATGGTGGACAAGGGATTCGCGGAGTACCTGCCGAATCCCGCCCACCGCCGGGCCAAGCTGCTGCGGCTGACCGCCGAGGGTCGGGCGGCGATGCAGCGCATCACGCCCGACCAGCGCGCCTTCGCCGACCGGCTCGCGAATCAGCTGGGGGTCGAGGAATTCGGCCGTGCACTGGGGGCGCTGGAGCAGCTGTCGGCGGCCCTCGACGTGCTGGCGGACTGACCCGCTGAGAGGGAGCCCGCTCCCGAATCCGTCAGCGGGGGACGTCGCCGGCGTTGCGCAGCACGGCACGGTTCGATGCGATATCCACGCGCACCAGCGGCGGCGCCCCGTCCGCGTCGTCCTCGCGATGCATCAGGGACACCTGGCGCTGCTCGAACTCGTGATGCTTCGAGCCCTGGAACATCGCCGTGACCTGCTCGAAGCCGGTGGCAGACACGGTGCGGCTACCACCGCGGCGGGTCCACGGCAGGAAACGGCCGCCGGTGAGGCGATTGAACAGGGTCTCGGCGAACGCGGCCAGGACGAGCAGGCACACCAGCCCCGGAATCGTCATCGCGAACAACATCCCCATGCGGTCCGAGTGTAGGCGCGATCTCGAGGATGTGGATCGGACGTCGGCGGTTCGGCATGCTGTTTCGGTGACCACGCGATACCCGCCGATCGAGCCGAACGAATCGGGCCTGCTCGACGTGTCCGACGGGCATGTCCTCTACTGGGAGAGCGTCGGCGACCCCGGCGGGGTGCCGGTGCTGTTCCTGCACGGCGGTCCTGGCTCCGGCGCTGCCGCCGGTGCCCGACGGTATTTCGACCCGTCGCGGAGCCGGGCGGTGCTGTTCGATCAGCGTGGCTGCGGCCGCAGTCGCCCGCTCGCGGACGGACCGGACGCGGACCTCTCCTCGAATACCACCGCTCACCTGGTGGCGGACATCGAGCGACTGCGCGAACATCTGGGTATCGACCGGTGGATCGTGAGCGGGATCTCGTGGGGGGTGACGCTGGCACTGGCGTACGCGCAGCAGCACCCCGGCCGGGTGCCGGCGATGGTGCTCGGCGCGGTGACCGCAGGCACCCGCGTCGAGATCGACTGGATCACCCGCGCGATGGGGCGGGTATTCCCGCGGGAGTGGGAGCGATTCGTCGAGGGGGTGCCCGAGGCCGAGCGCGGCGGTGATCTCGCGGCGGCCTACGCGCGGCTGCTGTCCGACCCGGACGCGGCGGTTCGTGAGGAGGCGGCCAGGAAGTGGTGCGAGTGGGAGGACACGCACGTGTCCCTGGTGCCCGACTGGCAGCCGTGCCCGCGGTATTCGGATCCGTTGTTCCGCAGCATCTTCGCGCGTCTGGTGACGCATTACTGGAGTCACGACTGCTTTGTCGAGGAGGGGCAGATCATGGCCTCGATGGACCGGATCGCAGCGATCCCGGCCGTTCTCGTGCACGGTCGCTACGACGTATCCAGTCCGTTGGACACCGCGTGGCGGGTGACCCGGCTGTGGCCGGCGAGTCGTCTCGTCGTCGTCGACGATGCGGGCCACGGCGGCGGTGGCTTCGTCACAGAGTTCACGGCAGGTGTCGACGCAATGCTTGCCCACGTTCTCAATCCCTAGCTGATAGCCTCCTGGGGTCGCCGAGAAGACGACCGTGACATACGCGAGGAGGTGAGACCCGTGAACGCTGTATCCACTGGGTGCTCCCCCTCTTCACGGTCGGGCGACTGAAGTAGACGTCGCCGGGAGCGCCTCCACAAGGCAATCCCGAAAGGCAACGACCTATGCATTTCACTGCGGAGACATCGTCGAACGGTGTCGTCGAACGCAATTTCACCCTGGGTGACGTCACCGGCCTGCTCTGGTCGCCCGCATCCGGCTCCGAACCCGCGCCCCTGGTGCTGATGGCGCACGGCGGTGGCCAGCACAAGAGAGCTCCGGGAATCCTGGGCCGTGCGCAGCGCTTCGTGACGGCCTGCGGTTTCCACGTCGCCTCCCTCGACGCACCCGGACACGGTGACCGGCCCCGAACCGCGGCGGACGAGCAGCACATTGCCGTCTTGCGGCAGGCTCAGGCCGCGGGCGAGCCGCTCGGCCCGGTCGTCGTGGAGATCCACAAGGACCTCGCGGCGCGTGCCGTGCCGGAATGGCGGGCGACGCTGGACGCCCTCCAGGCGCTGCCGGAGATCGGCGCCGACGGCCCGGTCGGCTTCTGGGGCATCATGCAGGGCACCGGGATCGGGGTGCCGTTGACGGCGGTCGAGCCCAGGATCGCCGCGGCGGTCTTCGGCTGTCTCGGGCATGAATCGCTGACCGAGGCGGCGGCACAGATCACCGTCCCGATCGAATTCCTGCTCCAGTGGGACGACGAGCACGTCGAACGTCAATCCGGTCTCGCGCTGTTCGACGCCTTCGCCTCGAAGGAGAAGTCGTTGCACGCCAACGCGGGCGGGCATGTCGACGTGCCCAGATTCGAGGTGGACAGCGCGACCCGCTTCTTCGCCCGTCACCTCGGTCAGGTCGGCTCGTTCTGAATCCCTGGGGTGGGTACCCGAATGAGCAGTGTTTGCCCGGATTTCGCCCCGGGATTCGGCCGCTTAGGTATAAATGGGTCGTCCCTCGAGTCGGTCGAGGCGGCAGATCCCAACGGTGAGAAGGAGTCTCGATGCTGGTGTTCGACCCCGTCATCTCGTTGTTCAACGAGATCGCCAGTGCGCTCGGTTCTAGCGACTCGGTGATCGAGACCTAGGAACCCTCCAGAAACGGTGGGTCGAGTCACGGGATTCGACCCACCGTTTCCGTGTTCGGGGGTGTCCGCTGTCGCGTCGCGCCGAGAGTTCAGATGTCGAAGTACGTGCCGGGCACCGGCGTGTGCAGGCGTGCGTCGAGTCCGGCCGACCCGAAAGCCGCCGTGAACCGGTCCGCGCCCTCGGTGAAATGCGCCCAGCCGTCGGTGTGCACTGGGATGACGACGGACGGTTCGAGGATTCGGGCCACCTCGACCGCTTCCGCCGATGTCAGGGTGACCGGCACCGGGAAGCGGCCGGGATCCGCGGCCCCGGCGAAGAGGACGGCGATGTCGACGGGCCCGAGCCGTTCCCCGATCTCGCGGGTCAGCTCGACCGACGCATTGTCCCCCGAGATGTAGATGGTGGGAATTCCCTTGGCGCTGAGCACAAACCCGGTGACGGTGCCGGTGATCGGCTCGCATCCGGCGGGGCCGTGCAGTGCCGGGACCGCCGTGACGGTGAGCTCGCGGCCGTCCGGGGTGGCGATCGTCGTGTGGTCCCACGGCGCGAGTCCGGTCACCCCAGCGAGTCTCCCGGCCGCCTCCGGCGTGGAGAGGACCGTCTCGACCCGCCCCAGCAGTCGGCGGCCCGCGTCGTCGAGATTGTCCGCGTGCTGATCGTGCGAGAGGAGCACGAGGTCGATGGGGCCGAGCGCCTCCGCGGGGAGCGCGGGCGGGGTCAGCTTGGTCAGGGTGACGCCGCCCTCGTAGCTGCCCGGCTCGTCGAACGTGGGATCGGTGAGGATGCTCAGGCCGGCCACCTTCAGGTGCAGGGTGGGGCCACCCACGAGGACCGCCCGAACGCCCTGCGCCGCTGTGGAACCGGTCGATGTCGTGCTTGCTGTTGTCGAGGTCATGCCCCAAGCATCGGCCGATCGCCCCGTCGCGACCAGTGGCCCTCAGGACATGTTCCGCTAAGATCGGGCCATGGTCAGTTCGGTCGCGGTGATTGCCTTTCCCGACATCAGCCCGTTCCACCTCTCGGTCCCGTCGCTGGTATTCGGGCACTCGGAGAACCGCGGCACGGCGCCCCGCTACCGGGTCACGATCTGCGCCGAGGATCCGGGGATCCTGCCCACCAACGCCGGCTACGACATCGCGGTGCGGAGTTCCCTCGACGCGCTGGTCGAGGCGGACACGGTGGTGGTCCCGAGCTGGGTGCAGGCCCGTCGGCCGTCGGATGCGCTGCTCGAGGCGATCCGGCGGGCACACGGACGCGGGGCGCGCATCGTCGGACTGTGCCTGGGCGCCTTTCCGATTGCCGATTCCGGGATCCTCGACGGGCGCGAGGCGGCTACCCACTGGCATGCCGCGGAGGACCTCGCGCGTCGGCATCCGCAGGTGGCCGTCCGATCGGACGTGCTGTGGTCCGATCTCGGCGACGTGGTGACCTCGGCCGGTACGGCCGCGGCGCTCGACTGCTGCCTGCATCTGGTCCGATCGGACCACGGGGTCTCCGCCGCGACCGCGCTCGCCCGCCGACTGGTGCTGGCGCCCCACCGCAGCGGCACCCAGGCACAGTTCATCCCGGTCCCCGTGCGCGAGCAGGACGGTGAGGACGAGATCGAGCGGGCGATGGCGTGGGCCCGGATGAACCTGTCCGAGCCCGTCGACCTCGACCACTGGTCGCGCACGGTGCTGATGACCAGGCGCACCTTCACCCGGCGGTTTCGCGAGCGCACAGGGTCGAGCCCGCAGCAGTGGCTGCTCGTGCAGCGGCTGGATCGGGCCCGGCTGCTGCTGGAAACGACGGAGCTCGGAGTCGACGCGGTGGCAGGCGAGTCGGGCTTCGGGTCACCGGCGTCGCTGCGGCTGCACTTCGGGCGCGCATTCGGCATCAGCCCGTCGGCGCATCGCGACCTGTTCTCAACCGCGTGACCGGGCAGGCTTGCTGAGGGCCGGGGGTAGAAATCGCGACAGAATCCGCGTTGCGGTGGCAACGTGGCCCCAATGAGGGCATTCCGATTCTCGTACAACGTCTTCGGACTCGGCGCCGGTCACATGAAGTGGGAGTTCGACGAGGCCGGCATCGCGCCGGGGAGCGGGCCGACCGGACCGAGTGGCAGGCCCTGATCCAGGCGGTCGAGGTGACCGACGACCGCCCCGCCGCCGCTGCGCGGCTGGCCGAGCAGTACGGCGGGCTGATGAGTCCGCTTCACCTACGTCACGGTGCACGGTCCGTACATGGAGGCGTTCGCGCCGGTCATCGAGCGTGTGTGCGCTCGGCGGTTGACGGCCTTTCGCCGCCATCAACGGTCGGCCGCGCGTGTAGCGTTCCGGGTATCCCGCTCCGATACCCGGGGCGGGCGGTCGGAGGTCAAGGGGACGACGGTGGACCGGGCGCGAGAACGACGGCCGACCAGCGCAGACGTCGCGCGCCACTCCGGGGTGTCGAGGGCCACCGTGTCCTACGTGCTCAACGGTCGCGACGATCACCCGATCAGCGAGCAGACGAAGCGACGCGTGCTGGCGAGCGTCGACGCCCTCGGGTACACGCCGAACCTCACGGCGAGCGCCCTGCGCGCCGGGCGCAGCAACATCGTGCTGATGCCGATGCCCGACATCCCGCTCGGGTTCGCGGTCGACGCGATCCTGCAGGGGCTCGATCGGGGCCTGTCGGAGCGGGGGCTCCGGTTCCTTCTGCACGGCGACCGCAATTCGGGCGGCGTGACCGGCGCCCGCGCGTGGGCGCAGCTCCGCCCGGCAGCGGTCTTCACCGACACCTCGCGTTGCGACGCCGAGGCGGCGGCGCTGCTGCGCAGGGCCGGGGTTCGGGCCGTGCTCCTGGCCGGACCCGAGGTGGTCCCGTACGCGCCGACCGCGCGGTTCCAATTCGATTCGCTGGCCGACTGTGCGGCAAGGTATCTCGCGGGCCGACGCGGCCATCGACGACTCGCGTGCCTGGTGCCGGGGGCCGAACTCGCCGAGCTCGGGGCGCGCCGGTTCGGGGTGTTCGTGTCGGCGGCCGGGCAGGAAGGGGCCGCGGTCGAACGGGTCGACTGCGCCCTGTCGATCGACAGCCTGCTCCCAGCAGTTTCGGCCTGGCGCGATCCAGGACGGCGCCCGGACGCGGTGTACGCGTACGACGACGAGTTCGCATTGGTGCTGATCCAGGCCCTGCGGGAGGTGGGGCTGGAAGTGCCCCACGACATCGTCGTCGTCGGCTCCGACAACCTGCCGCTCGGCGCGATTCTGCGACCGCATCTGACGACGACCTGTGTCGACCTGCCGGCTATCGCTTCGGGCCTGGCGGAGTCGATTCACCGTCTGGTCGACGGGCGCCCCTTCGAACCGCTCGGCGACCTGTTCGCCCCGCGGGTGGTGGTTCGGCAGTCGGCCTGACGGCTCACCGCGGGGTGATGACGGCCCGGTCCCCGGTCTCCGCGCGGACGGCGATGACCCGGCTCGTCAACGCCCAGCCGGTGTCGGTCCGGGTCCACGAATCGTCGTAGTCGCCGAGGCATTCGTAGACCGCGCCCTCGTTCGTGCCCGCGCCGACGTGGAACGCGCGGAAGTACGACCGAGTCCGGGCGGTGTCCCCGTCCAGCTGCACCTGCACGTTGCCCATGAGGTGTTGCGTCGGACCGCATACGTCCAGGTGGGACCGGACCACGGCGAGAACCGCGTCGGCGCCCTCGACGAAGTAGGCGCGGGCGTCCTCGGTCATCGCCGACCGGAGCCCGGGCCAGTCCTTGGCGTCGAGTCGGGCTTGGAACCGGTGCAGGCTGTCGACCACCGCCAGGTGATCGAGTAGCTGCCCGAAGTCGGCGGGCGGGGTCGATCGGAACGTCGAATCTGGCCCGTCGGTTCGCACAGCTGCGCCGCCCTTCCCTGGTTGATGGTCATGTTTCCCCTGGCCCAGCGGGTGACACGTGTAACACTCTATGTGCCCGCCCCCCGGTGCCACGGGGTTTCCCGCTGAGTGAGACGGGTCACATCGGGTCCGGGTGTTCGGCCGCAATCTGGTGCACGCAACTGACCTCGACGGCCGGCTCAGTCGTCTGCGCCGCGGTCCACCCGAACACATTGGAGGACTCCCATGACCCATCCCGATGTCCTGGCCCCGGCGAAGCTGGGCCCGATCACCCTGCGTAACCGGATCATCAAGTCCGCGACGTTCGAGGGCAAGACGCCGAACGCTCTGGTGACCGATGAGTTGATCGAGTTCCATCGTCGTCCGGCCGCGGGCGGGGTCGGCATGTCCACGGTCGCGTACTGCGCGGTGGCGCCGGAGGGGCGCACGGAACGCGGGCAGTTGTGGATGCGGCCGGAGGCCCTGCCGGGGCTGCGGCGGTTGACCGACGCCATCCATGCCGAGGGGGCGGCGGCGTCGGCGCAGCTGGGGCATGCCGGGCCGGTGGCGAACGAGAAGTCGACGGGATTGCCGGCGTTGGCGCCGTCCCGGTCGTTCAATCCGATGAGCATGCGGATGATCCGGTCGGCGTCGAAGGATGACATCGCGCGGATCACCGAGGCGCACGGGACGGCGGCCCAGCTGGCCGTGGACGGCGGGTTCGACGCGGTGGAGATCCACTTCGGCCACAACTATTTCGCGAGCTCGTTCCTGAGCCCGAAGCTCAACCGCCGCAAGGATTCCTACGGTGGTTCGTTGGCGAACCGGGCGCGGGTGGTGCTCGAGACGGCGCGGACCGTGCGGGCGGCCGTCGGCGACAGGGTCGCGATCCTGGCGAAGCTGAACATGGATGACGGTGTGCCGGGCGGTTTCTGGGTGGACGAGGCGATCCAGGTTGCGCAGTGGCTGGAGGCGGACGGCGGCGTCGATGCGTTGGAGCTGACGATGGGCAGCTCGTTGCTCAACCCGATGTATCTGTTCAAGGGCGACGCTCCGGTGCGGGAGTTCGCGGCGGCGATGCCGCAGCCGGTGCGGCTCGGCGTGCAGCTGATCGGCAAGCAGATGTTCCACGCGTATCCGTATCGGGATCTGTTCATGCTCGAGCAGGCCCGTCAGATCCGGGCCGCGGTGAAGCTGCCGCTGGTGCTGCTCGGCGGGGTCACTGACAGGGCGGGCATGGATACCGCGATGGCGGAGGGTTTCGAGTTCGTGGCGATGGCTCGGGCGCTGCTGCGGGAGCCGGATCTGGTCAACCGCATCGCCGAGGACGCCCGTGCGAAGTCGCTGTGCATCCACTGCAACAAGTGCATGCCGACGATCTTCTCCGGCGCGCGCTGCGTGCTGGTCGAACGCGCCGGCTAGTCGCAGCGCAGTTGCCCCAGTTGCCCCAGTTGTCCCAGTCGCCCCAGTTGCCCCAGCGGCCCCACCCGGACACCGAGGAGGGGGTCGACGTACGTGCGACCATGGAAGAGCCGACGCTCTACACCAGATAAGGCTGACCGGAGGCCGTGGCGATGGACGACCGGGCGAAGAACGAGCACCAGCGGGTCGTGGTCGAGACCGATCACGGCCGCGCAAGTTACGGCGCGGGCACTGCCGTACGCATCGGCAGGGATCCGCAATTGGAGATCACGATTGTCGATCCGTTGGTGTCGCGCGAGCATGCACGGCTCAGGTGGGACGAGGGATGGCAGCTCGTCGACGCCGGCAGCAAGAACGGGATCTACGTCGACGGCGAGCGCCGGGAGAAGGTCCCCGTCACGAGCGACGTCCTCGTCCGCCTGGGCGACGCGGTCGAGGGGCCCGTCGTGCGGATCTCGATCGAAGATCCCGACGCGACGCGACTGGACGTGGGCGGTCGATGGGACGAGTCGACGATCGAGGTAGGGGCCTCGAGCGCCCCGCCCCCGACACCGCACGAGGCGCTCCCGGCGGGATCCTTCACGGTGGGACGGTCGCCCGACAGCGACGTCGTCGTCCGAGATGTGCTGGCATCACGCCATCACGCCATCGTCCACAACGTGCCGTCCGGCCTCGAGATCGACGACCTGGGGAGCGCCAACGGAACGTTCGTCGGCGGCGCCCGGGTGTCGCGCGCGCAGCTGACCGACGGCGACGTCGTCACGATCGGCAACACCGATTTCAGCGTGCAGGAAGGCCGGCTCGTCCCACGGCAGGCGGTGGTCCCGACCGCAGGCGGGCTGCGGGTGGACGGCGTCGGACTCGTCATCGAAGGCGGGCGGCGACTGCTCGAGGACGTCACCTTCACTGCGGGACCCGGCAGCCTCACCGCGGTGATCGGGCCCTCCGGCGCGGGAAAGACCACGGTCGCCAAGATCATCTCCGGTTCGGAAAGCCCCACGGAAGGCGTCGTCGAATTCGAAGGGCGCAGCGTGCACACCGACTATTCGGTACTGCGCTCCCGCATCGGCATGGTCCCCCAGGACGACGTCGTCCATCGCCAGCTGACCATCCGGAGGGCACTCGGCTACGCCGCGGAGCTGAGACTGCCGCCGGACACGAGCCGGGCCGACCGTGAGGAGGTGATCGCAGGGGTACTCGACGAACTGCAACTGACCGAGCACGCCGACACCCGCGTCGATCGTCTGTCCGGCGGACAGCGCAAACGCGCATCCGTCGCGCTGGAGTTGCTGACGGGTCCATCCCTACTCATCCTCGACGAACCGACCTCGGGTCTCGACCCCGCGCTCGACCGGCAGATCATGGCGACGTTGCGCCGTCTCGCCGATTCGGGCCGCGTCGTCGTCATCGTCACGCATTCGCTGTCGTACCTCGAGATGTGTGACCAGGTCCTCCTCCTCGCTCCCGGCGGCAAGACCGCGTATGTGGGCCCGCCCGACAGAGTCGGGGCCGCGCTCGGCAGTACCGACTGGGCCGACATCTTCGCCCGTGTCGCATCCGACCCGGACGGGGTGTTCGCCGAATATCGCGCCACCCGCCCCGAGGCGGTGCCGCCACCGAGCCCGCCCGGGCCTCTCGGTCGCCCCGCACACACGTCGGGGCGCAAGCAGCTGAGCACCGTCGCCCGCCGCCAGGTTCGGCTGATCCGCGCCGACCGGGGCTACCTGATCTTCCTGTCGCTTCTGCCCTTCGTGCTCGGCGGGCTGGCCTTGCTCGTGCCGGGCGACACCGGGTTCGGGCCGTCGGGTACCGACGTATCCGGTGAACTCACCCAGATCCTGGTGGTGCTGATTCTCGGCGCCGCCTTCATGGGCTGTTCACTGACCATCCGCGACCTGGTCGGTGAGCGCATGGTCTATCAGCGCGAACGTGCCGCCGGGCTGCTGCCGTCCGCCTACCTGACGGCGAAGATCGTCGTGTTCTGCGCCGCCGCGATCGTGCAGTCGGTGATCATGGTGGCGATCGTCTTCGTGGGCAAGGGTCTCCCTGGTCGCGGCAGCTTGATCCCCTCGGGCTCGGTCGAACTGATCGTGGACATCGCCGCCACCACCTGTTGCTGTGTGCTGGTCGGATTGGCGTTGTCGTCGGTGGCGCGCTCGAACGAGCAGGTACTGCCGATGCTGGTGGTCACGATCATGGCGCAGCTGGTGATGTGCGGAGGATTGATCACGATCACCGGACGCGCCGTACTCGAACAGGTCGCGTGGCTCTTCCCGTCCCGCTGGGGGTTCGCGGCCGCGGCCTCGACGGTGGACCTGGTCACGAATTCCACCGGCACCGAGCCGGACACGCTGTGGCAGCACACCGCATCGTGGTGGCTGCTCAGCATCGCCATGCTGGTGCTCATCAGCTGTGTGCTCGCAGTCTTCACCTACAGCCGGCTCCGGCTGCGCCGTCCGCGCCGGGGCTGACCGCCGACGACGGGCCGACCCGGCTGGTGCAAGTGAGCGTTATCGCGATCGGCCGGGCTCGACCAGAGCCGCGGCTCAACGCACGGCTGGACCGCGATCGCTGGCTGCTGCGACGGCATCGCGGACGAGGGCATCCGGATCCGTTGCCAGGAGGCGCAGATCGGCGTCGTACCGCTCCCGCAGGTTCGGGGTGAGCGCCGTGTCCGCCAGCACGAAGACGCCGTGCCGCCGCACCGCGGCCCAGGGCGAAGCGAGTCCCACGAACGCGGCCTCGGCCTCGTCCGTGTCGATCGTGCAGTACCCGCTGCCGGGAGACAGCCGATCGCACACCGCGTCGTGCAGCGCGGGATGCTCGGTCAGCGCAGACTCCAGCGGGCCGTAGTCCAATGGTTGGTGGACGCCGACGTCTCGGAAGGAGGTGTACGGGGCGGTGAGCCCGCGGACGGCGACCTCCCGGGGCAGCCGACCGAGCCGGGCCGTCACCAGATCCATCCGGCCGAGACGGGAGAGCGCCGCCGCTGCCCAGGCTCGATCGGGTTCCCCCAGTCGACGGTTGCCCACAATCGCATCCAGTGCTGCGACCACTTCCGTTGTGGGGATGCCGAGTTCGCCGAGCAGCTTCGCCCACAACCACTTCTCGCGGGCCACCGGAAGATGTTCCAGTATCGCGGACACCGCGTCGGTTCCCAGCTCACGGAGCCAGGCGCGTGCGCGTTCGGTACCGGGAGGCGCGTGGACGGGGGAGTCGGCGATCGCGATCAACTCGATCACCCTCAGGTCGGGCGGCAGCGCGGCCAGCCGGTCCAGCGCCCGCTGCTCCTCGTCGAGTTCGGGGAAGTGCCTGCGTACCTGGGTCTTGGTCAGGCTCAGCGGAATCAGCTCCCAAGCCTCGTCCATGGCCACCGCGACGAACTCCCGGCCGACGACCTCCTCGTCGATCAGCGCGCGGCGCGCCGCCTTGCAGGCCTTGGCGACTGTGCGCTCGAACCGGTCGTGGACGGCATGCCAGCGCATGCCGTCGTCCGCCGTCGCGGTCGACTCGACCCGAGCGGCCCAGCCTTCTTCGGCTTTGCCCGGGTCGAGCTGCCACGGCCAGTCGGCCGGGCTCCACCGCAGCGCGTCGGCGGCGCGGTGGTCGGGCGCGACCGACGCGAGGGATTCCTCGCTGGCGACCCCAATCATCGGCCACGCGATCACGCCGCCGGCTTCGGCATAGAACTCGTGCACGGCGGCGCCGTAGATCCGGTCGCCGGGGTGTTCCACGCGCATCAGGCGCACGAATGCCACGATCTGATCCCGCACGGCCGCTTCCACGCTCGCCCAGTCCACCCGTCCGAGCGTAGGAGAGGGCACGGACATCCCGGATAGGCTGCCCCGGTGAGACCGGATCTCGAACAGCTGCGTTCCCTGCTCGACGCGTCGCCCGGGTTGGCGAAACGCCCGGCCGGGCCGGCGTCGCGGGAGCGGATCGAAACTGCGCAGACCCGCCTCGGTCCTTTGCCCCCGTCGTACCGGTGGTGGCTTGGCGAGTACGGCACCGGCTGGATTGGCGGGGCCCCGATTGCGACGGCAGCGCCCGCGGAGGCCGACGAGGCGATCATGGCAGCGTGGCGGTCGAGGGGGACCCGGCTGTGCTTCCACTCGGAGGAGGACGGCGACGAACACCACTTCGCGCTCGATCGCCGCGGCTCCGACGGGGAGTGGCCCGTGGTGCGCCGTGACCGGTTCGACGGCGCCGAGTACCCCGTGACGGAGAACTTCGCGGGATTCCTCGCGGTCCAGGACGCCCTCGCCCGCGGGCTCCGGGACGGCCCGAACCCGACGATCGCCGCGCTGTGGCGCTCGACGCCCGGCGTCCTGCGCGATGACGGGGTGCTTCTGTACGGACCGCACCAGATCCAGGAGCGCAACGAGACGTTCGAGGTGCGAGGGTACGCACCCGACTGGATGCTGGTCGGCGACGACAGTGGTGGACGCGGCCTCTTCATGCGGCACCGCGGACGGGACCGACGCAGCGTCTACCTGCTCGACCTCGGCGCGATCGGCGGGAACCTCGCCGTCGACGGCGAACTGCTCACCGAGGACCTGCTCGGCTGGTTGGCCACCGGGTGAAAGGGGCGTCCGGGCCACCCGACGGTTCCCGTCATGCGGACGCCACGCTGAACTGGCGGGTACCGCGCTGACGCGGCCCCGCCAGGTCTGCTGGCTCAGGAGATGGCGGGCAGCCGGACGACCTGTCCGGCGTAGGCCAGTCCGGCGCCGAAGCCGAGCAGCAACGCGGTGTCGCCGGGCTTGGCGCCGCCGGAACGGAGCAACTGTTCCATGGCCATCGGAATCGATGCCGCGCTGGTGTTGCCGGTCTCGACGATGTCGCGGGCGACCGCGACGGTCTCGGGCAGTCCCAGGGTCCGGATCAGCGCGTCGGTGATGCGGCTGTTGGCCTGGTGCGGCACAAAGGCGTCCAGGTCGCCTGCCGTGATCCCGGACTTCTCCAGGGCGTCGCGGCAGGCCTTCTCCAGGAAGGTCACCGCCCACCGGAACACCGCCGAACCGTTCATCCGGATGTAGGGCCGCTCCGTGGTGCCGCCGCTGGCTTCTGCGGCCGCGACCTCGGCGAAGTACTGCTTGAAGTCCTTGTCCTGCTTGATCGCTTCGGTCTGGGTTCCGTCCGAACCCCAGGCGACCGGACCGATTCCCTCTGCGTCGGCGGGACCGACGACGACCGCGCCCGCACCGTCGGCGAAGATGAACGCGCAGGTCCGGTCGGTCGGATCGAGCAGGTCGGACAGCCGTTCCACGCCGATCACCAGGACGTGGCGGGCCTGCCCGGCGCGGACGAGGCTCGCGGCGTTGCCGAGCGCGTAGCAGAAGCCCGCGCACCCGGCGGAGATGTCGTAGGCCGCGGTGTCGTGCATGCCGAGTTCCGTGGCCACCACGGCGCCTGCCGACGGTCCCAGCACCATCTGTGAGGACGTCGCCAGCACCACGGCGTCGATCTGCCCGGCCTCGAGGCCCGCGGCGGCGAGCGCGTCGCGGGATGCCGCGACGCTCATCGAGACGATGGTCTCCTCGGAGTCGGCCCAGCCTCGGGACTTGATGCCGGAGCGGGTATGGATCCATTCGTCGCTGGAATTGATGGCGTCGACGATCTCGGCGTTGGGGACGACGCGTCGGGGCCGGTACGCGCCGAGGCCCAGCAGGGCCGTGTGCGTGACGGGATTGGCGGTGGCGATGGGGGCGGGCACAGCATCCTCTCCATGTGAACCGATCGGTCCATATAGTTGAGATCATCTAACATGAACCGATCGGTTCACACAAGCGCGGGAGGATTCGCATGACCACGGCACGACCGCGAGCCCGACTCCTCTCGAGCACCATCGCCACGGTGCAGGAGCTCGGGGTGAATGCGGCTGGGCTCACCGAGCTGCTCAAACGCAGCAATGCGTCGCGCAATTCGCTGTATCAGCACTTCCCGGCAGGCAAGGGCCAGCTCGTGGAGACGGCGACACGGATCGTGTCGAGAGTGGTGCATTCACACGTGAGCGTCATGGCGGAGAAGCTGGCGAGCGCGCCGTCGGTGGAGCAGTGGCTGGACGAGCTGTTCGCCTTCTGGCGTGAGCCGCTCGAGTCCAGCGAGTACCGGCTGGGCTCGTTCATGATGGCGGCCGCGTTGGACGAGCAGAACCCGGCGGTGCAGGCCGCCGCGGGTCAGGCGTTCACCGATTGGACCTCTCGGCTCGCGGACGGCATGGTCGCGGCCGGAATCGAGGGAACGGCCGCGCGCTCGATGGCCGGGCTACTGCTGTCGGTGATCGAGGGCGCCATCGTGCAGAGCCGCGCGCTCGAGTCGAGCCAGCCCTTCGTCGATGCACGCGCCCAGCTCAGCGTTCTGATGGGTCATCACCTCACGCTCGGGTGAGCGCCGGTGGTGCCGTCCGGTTGGCGGCGTGCCGCCAACCGGACGGTGCCGAGCTATCCCCGCCCGGGCACTACCGAGATCGTGCCCTTGCAGACGGCCTTCTGGGTGTTGATGAATCGCCATCCCCCGCCGGTCTCGACGGTGACGGTGAAATCGACCGCGCCGGTTCCCGTCCAGGTCCGGTTGATCGGGATTCCGGGCTTCTGCTGCAGGGCGGTCTCGTCGCTGACGCTGTGGCCGGTGGCCCCTGTCGTCTTGTTGGTCCAGTCGACCAACACCCGTGTGCCGTACCAGTTGACGCCGAAGCTCGGCAGCAGGCCGGGAGGCGGCGCGGGCAGTTCGTTCCCGCCGCTCAGCAGAATTGCCGGCTCCAGCGCGGATCCGCCCGGACGGAGCGACTCTCCCGATGAGGCATGGACGGTCCACGTGAACGACGGTGCCCAGAAGAGCGGGTTCAGGCTCCCGCACGTCATGGTCGTCGACGTCGGCGGCGCGGGCTGAGCGTTCGCGACGGCACCTCCACCGGTCATCACCGCGCTACCGAGCCCGACAGCAGCGAGGGTCGCAGCGCACCCACGCCGCACCAACTTATTGCTCATGATCACTCCCCTTGATCCGACAAGCGAGAACCGAGACGTTTCGGCCGCACCTTTCATACCGAAGGTGGCATACGGTTTGTTACAAATCGTGCAATCTGGACCATACTCGCGCAACCGAATTCGGCAATTCCTGCTGCCAGGACGGGGCCGCGGACGGCGTCGCTTGCACCAGCCGATTCAAGCGAGACGCTCGATGATGAGGACGTTCGCGGTGCCGCCACCCTCGCACATCGTCTGAAGCCCGTATCGTCCCCCAGTGCGTTCGAGTTCGTTCAGGAGCGTTCCGAAAAGCTTGGTGCCGGTGGCGCCGAGTGGATGCCCGAGCGCGATGCCTCCGCCGTTGACGTTGACGCGCTCCGGGTCTGCGCCGGTCTCGGCGAGCCAGGCGAGGACGACCGAGGCGAATGCCTCGTTGATCTCGATCACGTCGAAGTCGTCGATGCTCATGCCCGTCTTTCCGAGCGCGTACTCGGTGGCCGGGATCGGAGCGGTGAGCATGAAGACCGGGTCGTCGCCGCGTGCGCTCAGGTGGTGGATTCTTGCGCGCGGCACCAGGTTGTGTGTCTTGAGCGCTGCCGCGGACGCGACGAGTACGGCGCTGGCACCGTCGGAAATCTGGCTCGCGAGTGCCGCTGTCAGGCGCCCGCCCTTTCGGAGTGGTAGCAGCGCAGCCATCTTCGCCAGGCTCGTGTCGCGGGGGCACTCGTCCATCTCGAACGAGCCGACCGGGACGATCTCGTCGTCGAATCGTCCTCCCGCGATCGCATCCCGTGCGCGCTGGTGGCTGCGCAACGCCCACTGCTCCATCCTTAGGCGGCTGATGCCCCATTTCTCGGCAATCAGCTCGGCGGCCCGGAACTGGGAGATCTCCGTGTTGCCGTAGCGGCGGCGCCAGTCTTCGGAGCCTGAATAGGGGTCGTCGAATCCGAACTCCCGGCCTGCCGTCATGGCTGCGGAGATCGGAATCCGGCTCATGCTCTGCACGCCGCCCGCAACGATCAGGTCCGCCGTCCCGCTGAGCACCGCCTGGGCGGCGAAATGCAGTGCCTGCTGGCTGGATCCGCATTGGCGATCGACCGTCACACCAGGGACACCCTCGGGGAGTCCGGCGGCCAGTGCTGACGTGCGTGCGATGTTGCCTGCCTGGCCGCCGATGGTGTCGACGCAGCCGAACATCACGTCGTCGATGGCCGCGGGGTCGATGGGGTTCCGGTCCGTGAGCGACCGGATCACGGTCGCGCCCAGATCGATCGGGTGGACGGCGGACAACGCGCCGTTCTTCCTGCCGACTGCGGTGCGAACTGCGTCGACGATGTAGGCCTCGGCCATCACGGGTTCCTCGTTCCCTCGGTCGCTTCGGGCATGCGCTAATCAGTTAGATGATTGCACCCTATAGCGCTCGGGTTGTCGAGGGGTGACCGGTAGAGTTCGGCCCGTGGCTGCGCCCCTGGGAATGCTCGTGGGCGGGGAGACGTTTCCGACGCGGAGTACTTGTCAGCGCGAAATGAGGAGTGGGGACATGGGTTCACTTGAAATCATGGAGTGGCTTCGCGAGGGAGCCAACGCCGGAGACCCGATCCGGGGACCGCTCTACGTCGTGACGTTCGTCGTCGGCGGATTGGTGAGCGTGCTGTTCGGTGGCGGAGTGATCTGACCGATCGGCCGGTCGGACCGGACGGCTGTCGCGGCTGCCTCGTCGGAGGCCGGTTGCGATTCCGGTCGTCCGGTCCGGCGATCGCCGCATCCCAGGGCGTACCCGGTCTCTAGGGCGTGCGCGCGAGCGTGACGCCGAGACCATCGATGCGGAAGTCGCGATCGGTCACATCGACACCGAAATCGGTGAAGCGTCGACCGCCCAGTGCGCCGGCGAGGAAATCGCGGATCGGACCTGGCTGGGCGGCACCGGAATTCGAGACATTCACCGGCACCTCGATCGTGCCGTCGAAGTGACGGGCCTGCCCGGTGAGGCCTGCCGGTTGCGGCGTCTGCCGGAGGGCGTCGACGGTGTGGAGGATCAGTTCGAGTCCGACGCCGTTGCCGAAGTCCACGCGCAGCGGCGTGGGAGAGTTCGCGATGTCGAAGGATTCGACGGTGGCGGTCCAGCCCGCGGGGGAGCGGCCCGCATAGCTGTACGGCGAAGCCGCTACGGATGGGTCGACGCTGCGGTCGTTGGCGGTATTGGCCAGACGCTCCCCGGTCAGGGGCTGGTCGGTGGCGACGAAGCTCCACTCGTCCGCGGTGAGCTGCTTTGTCCAATACCCGGTTCGGCCGTCGCTGGCGCCCTCGACGCGGAGTTCGCGGGCGTCGGAGCCGATGCCGGTCTTGTGTATCGAGATGCGGTTGGTGATCTCGCCGGGGACCTTTGGTTGACGCAGCCAGTCCGGCGCGGGGAGCGCAATGGCGGCGGTGCCGACATCAATGCGCTCGCTGAGCATGTCCGCAGCTTCCCGCAGGCCCGGCTGGTCCTCGTAGGAGTAGCGGAAGAAGACCTTGTCCGCGCCGGAGATGTCGAAGTCGTAGAGCCGGGTGTACAGGTCCCCATGGCGATTCACGACCAGCGAGGTGGAGCCGCTGGTGGAGAGGGCGACCGCGCGGAAGCGGCCTCCGGCGGGCATGCCGACTTCGTAGCTGTGATCGACCGGGAGCCAGGGATCCACGTACCGAATGCGGGTGCCGCCGTCGGTGAGTGCGAAGACGTGGGAGACCTTGGCCAGGCCCACGGGGTGGTTGTTGCCCACGGCGTCGCGCCAGACATGGTCTTCGTTCGCGGAGAGAACCGACCAGGTCCAGTCGAGCGTGCCCGGGGGGAGGGTGTTTCCGGGGCCGGTCCAGAGCGGGGTGCCGTAGCGGGTGCTCCAGTTCCAGTCCTTGGGGGCGCTCAGGGCGTGGTCCAGGGTGTAGAAGCGGCCGTCGCGGTCCACCGCGAGCACCTCGTCATCATCCGCGGAGACCCCGGCGATATTGCCCGCCAGGCATCCGGGCAGCGGCATGGAGCGCCAACCACCATGGGTGGCCGCCTCTTTCACGTAGATATTGCCGTCGCGGGCGGTGAAGGACCAGCGGCGGTTGAAGGTCTCGGTCGAGGTGCGAAAGTAGATCTGATCGGGGAGTGTCGCCGTGGCGGGCGAGAAGGCCTCCAGCCCCGCGGTGCTCGGGTCCGCACCGATTTCGGGTGTACCCACCGTGCCCACGAGCACGCATCCGGCAGGGTCGGCCGTCGCGCCGGGATGCACCGCGAGGCCCGTGAAGACGATTCCGGCAACCGCGACGAGGGCGCCTCGCGTGGCAAGTCGCTTCATCACACCCAGCCCAGGGTTCCGAAGATGATGAGGGCGAGGGCGTCGATGCCGAAGATCGTGCCGACGGTGATGGCCTTGGCGCGCACCGTCGCCATGTCGTGGACCCAGAAGCAGACGGCGAAGAACGGCACGTAGCCGATCAGCCAGATGAGGTAGGGGAAGCCAGGCTGCCACCAGGACCAGTCCCAGGTCAGCACGCCCATCTTGTTCAGGACCACCTCGACGCCCACCGCGGCGGCGGAGTTGATCGCGATGAGGATCGGCCGGTTGGGGAGGCCGAAGATTCGGGTCTCCTTGGGCGGCAGCATTTTCGCCGCCGCGACGCCCATGACGGCGAACATGAAGCAGATCTCGATGTTCAGGCCGATGAGCAGCTGGTAGGCCGTCGGTCCGGTCGCGGCCCATACCGGTGCGCGCCCCGTGGCGTGGAAGACCAGCGAGTTCCAGATCTCGTTGAACAGGTCCATGCCCCACAGCGCGAGCCCGGCGAAGAAGACATTCCAGTTCCGGCGCTCCACTTCCGTGGCGTACACGTAGATGACCAGGAGCAGCAGCGGAATCACGTACCACTTGAATTGGCTGCTGTCGCGCAGCAGTTCGAGCGCCATCTTGGCGTGCTCGGTCATCAGCAAACCCTCTCCCCCGAGACCGTCAGAAACCCTGAGGAGTGTTACACATTGACGTCAGTTGTCACGCTGTAACTGTGAAATCGGGTTACACGCGGTCAGTCCGGTGGAGAGATCACGACGTCGTGACCCTCTGCCACACGGTCCGAACCGGGTCGGGGGAGGCGAGTGCAGTGACCCCGGCTCGGAGCAGCAGAACATCCTCGTTTCTGCGCGCCGCAAGCAACGCGGACTCCCACCGCAAAACGCACTCGGTGGCGATGGCGCCGATCGCATCGGATCTCTCGCCGCCGCTGAAGAGTCTGAATTCGGAGTCGCACCCGCCGAGTCGCGCCAGCTCCGTGATGATCGGGTGCCACTTCAGTCTCGCGCCTGCCGCGTAGGTGTGCTTCGCGCCGAAGACCCGCACGAACAGGTGTGCCGCAACGAGGGTCGGCTCGGCCGAGTCCAGCTGAGCGAATCCATCGAATTCCGGTGGTGGGCGCTTCATGGTTCGATCGTCGCATCCGAAGGAAAGGACTGGCCCGTGGGTGTGGAGGACATCGGTCCCGCCGAACCGGACGGCCGTTGGGCAGATGATGCTCCGCGCACCACGGGCCACTTCGACGGCATCGACTTCGAGGGCTTCTGGGACGACGGCGACTACTCGCGGGAGAACTACGTCGAGCCCGCACCGGCCGATGAGCTGATCGCGTCGATCGAGGAGGAGCTGGGTGGGTACCGGCTCCCGGACTCCTACGTGGAACTTCTGCGGATGCACAACGGCGGCATGGTCGAGCGGCCGTGCCACCCGATGGCCGAGTCGACGAGCTGGGCCGGGGACTACATCCAGATCAGCGGCCTGTATGCGATCGGCCGTACCGCCACCTGGTCGCTGTGCGGGGAGCTCGGCTCGACGTTCATGCGGGACGAGTGGGGGTACCCGGACATCGGCGTCGGCATCGCCGACACCCCGAGCGCCGGGCACGAGCAGATCATGCTCGACTACCGCGCGTGCGGCCCCCGCGGCGAGCCCCGGGTCGTGCATGTCGACCAGGAGGGCGACTACCGCATCACCGTGGTCGCACCCGACTTCGCGTCCTTCGTCCGGGGCCTGGTGAGCGAGGACGAGTTCGACGACAGCGAGGAGACGCTGCAGGCCGACCTAGCGATCGTGCGGCACGGCACGCTCTCGCCGATCGTCCGCCGCGCCCTGGACGCGGCGGGCCTGCAGGACGGCGAGGCGCTGGTTCGCGGCCTCGCCGAGCGGATCGTGACGGAGAAGGGGTTCTTCGCGCTCCACGCGGACGGCGACTCGTGGCTGATGTGCGACGTGATGTTCTGGCTGTATTCGCACCTGGCCACCGCGTCATCGTTCGAGGACTTCGTGAACAGGGCCGAAGGGCAGGACGACTATGAGCGGCCCTGCTACACCCTCATGGTCACCACGTCGTTCGTGGCCGACCCGTACGGATTCTGCACGGGCGCGTACGCGGAAGGGTTCCTGCGGGACTGGTGGGACGCGAAGGTCGAACGCGGGAACCTCGTCGCCGCCGTCGGCGGGTACCGGTTCGATTCGGAGTATGCGACGCAGCTGCTGAGGGTTCTGCGTGCGACCGGCGGGATTGGCTGAGCGGTCGACGTCGACGGACGTTCACGGTGATCCGATCCACGCCCGGGCGTCAGGTGCTCGAGCGTGGATCGGATCGTGTGCGACTAGGAGGACGCCATCGTCGTCGCCCAGCGATAGTCCGCCTTGCCGGCAGGGGTTCGCTTGACCTCGTCCACCAGCACGATCGAACGCGGGACCTTGTAGCCCGCCAACGTCTTGCGGCAGTGCTCCTGAACCTCGTCGAGGGTCAGTTCGGGCGATCCGGGATAGGTCGCGATGACCGCTGCCACCTGTTGGCCCATGCGTTCGTCGGGCGCGGGCACGACGAGCGCGTCGGCGATCGACGGGTGCGCGTGCAGCGCGGCTTCGACCTCTTCGGCGAAGACCTTCTCGCCGCCGGTGTTGATGCACTGCGAGCCGCGGCCGAGGAAGACGATGGTGCCGTCCGCTTCCACCCTGCCCATGTCGCCGAGCACCGACAGGCGGGTGCCGTCGGCGCGAGTCGGGAACGTCCGGGCGGTCTTTTCCTCGTCCTTGTAATAGCCGAGGGGGACGTTGCCGATGCGGGCGATGTAGCCGATCTCGTCGGAGCCCGCGGGGAGCTCGTTCAGCCGCTCGTCGACCAGGATCATGTTCGGCGAGGGCGGCATTCGCAGATTGCCTGCCTCGTCGATGGTGAAGGCGCCGTCGTTCCCGGACTCCGAGGCGCCGAAGTTGTCCCGCAACAGCAGATCTGGCTTGACCGCCAGCATGCGGTCCCGCACGCTGGTGGACCAGATCGCGCCGCCGGAGGTGATCGAGAACAGGGAGCTGAGGTCGACCTCGCCCTTGCGTCGTTCCATCTCGTCGACCAACGGAAGCCCCATGCCGTCGCCGACGATGAGGATCACCTGGACCGAGTCCTTCTCGATCGATTCGACGACCTTCTGCGGGTCGAAGTCCCGCCTGAGGACCACGCGAGCACCGAGGGTGAAGAAGGTGAACAGTGAATACAGCGCGGCGCCGTGCATCAGGGGTGCGGCGATGAGGAAGGAGAGTTCGGGGAATTCCTTTGCAGCGCTCGCAATCTCGGCGAGGTCCTGCCGCGTGCCCTCGCCGTACGGGTTCCCGCCGGAGAGCGGCTTGCGGAAGAAGTCGTCGTGCCGCCACATGACGCCCTTCGGGTATCCGGTGGTTCCTCCCGTGTAGAGCAGGTACAGGTCGTCGCCCGTGCGGGAGTCGAAATCTGCCGTGGGCGACAGCTCGCGAGCCTCGGCGAAGGAGACCACGGAAACTGTGCGCGCATTCGCGGCGGTGAGCAGCTCGTCGGCGATCTCGCCGACCACGAACACCGTCCGGATCATCGGGCACGCCTCGAGGAGAGCGGCGAGGGTGCGCTGATGCTCGGGGAGTTCGACGACCACCGCGACCGAGTCGGAGTTGGTGAAGATGTACTCGAGCTCGGCGGGCGTGTACCGGTAGTTGACGTTGATCGGCACAGCGCGGATCTTGATCAACCCCAGGATGGACGTGACGTGCTCGATGCCGTTCTTCAGGAACAACGCCACATGGTCGCCCCGGGTGACGCCGGCCTGGGCGAGCAGGTGGGCGGTCCTGTTGGCCTCTGCGTCCAGCTGGGTGTAGGAGAGGTTCTCGCCCTCGTAGGTCAAGGCAATGCGATCGGGTACTGCGCTGGCGACCGTCTCGAAAACGTCCGCGAGGTTGAACTGCATCTTCATTCCTTTCATGGCCGGTCCGCGATGTCGAGGGCGATGACCCGAACCTAGAACACGTTCCAGGACTCTGAGGGGAAACTGATCGATTGGTGCATTTCCCGCGCTCAGCTGCCGAGTAGTGGTTCCTGCGTCAGTCCGGAGCTGTGCCGCCGGAGGCCGTTGACGGGGCGTCGGGTATCCGCATCATGCGGAACGAGTTGAGCAGCCCGAGGAGACCGGCAAGGATCGGAACGAGCAAGGCTATTTGAAGGGCGAGGGGTCGGGCGTCCGTGTTGATGCGGATGATCTCGTCCTGAATCTCCTGGGGCTGCTCGACGAGCAATTCTTCGAGCTGCGTGTTGCTCATGACTTCCGCATCGTCCTCGAGCACCTGCGCCACGTGCTGCTGATCTGCAGGCGGGAGTACGGTGCTCGATTGCGCCATCGAGGTGAACGCGATGGACAGCGTTGCCAGCAGAATGGCTCCGCCGAACGCCAGCCCGAACGAGAGCCCGAATGACCCTGCCGCCGAGTTGGTGCCTGCGGCCTCGCTGACCCGCTCATCCGAGATAGGGGCGAGCGTGTAGTCGTTGAGCTGCGACACCAACAATCCCAAGCCCGACCCCGCGACGATCAGGGGGACCACCAGTGCCCAGCCGAACTCCGCCCGGGGCACGATCGGGATCAGCGCTGCGATCCCGATCGTGAGCAGAACGAATCCCCACCGGATGATGCCGCTGGGGCGCCGATCGCCTGCCTTCTTTCCCGCGAGCACCGCCACCGCGAACATGCTGAGGGAGAGGGGGGCGAGGGACAAACCCGCCTGCATCGCGTTGTACTCGAGCACCATCTGCAGGTAGATCGGCAGCGCAATCATCGTGCCGCCCAGCGCTATCTGCTGCAGCATTTGTTGGGAGATCCCCAGCCTGAAGATCTTGGACCGGAACAGATCCGGGTCCAGCAGGGTTGTTTCGCCCCGCCGCTTGCGCCGCACCAGCCAGTACGCCAGTCCGGTCAGCGCGGTCGTACCGATCACCAGGAGAGCGGCCACCGCCTCGCCGCCCTCCTGCCACACCAGGATTCCCAGCACGATGCCGCCCATTCCCAGCACGGAGAGCATCGCGCCGACCGTGTCGACGCCCCGAGGTCCCGTGTACGGGACATCGCGGACGAGTTTGATGCCGGAGAGCACGATGGCGATGATGACGACCTCGAGTACGAACGCGATGCGCCAGGACAGGTAGGTGGTGATGAATCCTCCGAGCAGCGGTCCGACCGCCGCGGCGATGGCGGCCGCCGCCCCGACGAGGGCGTAGACCTTCTTCTGGGCGCCTCCTTCGAAGTTGCCGTGGATGAGGGACTGCATGGCGGGCAGGAGGAGTGATGCGCCGATCCCACCCAGCACGGCCCAGAAGATGACGACCGCTGTCAGGCTCTGCGCGAATGCCATCGCCGACGCACCGACGGCGTAGCCGAGGAGGCCGAGCACGTAGGCACGTTTGCGTCCGATCAGGTCGCCGACCTTGCTGCCGATCAGGATGAATGCCGCCGACACCAGTGCCTCGAGGGCGATCGCCGCCTGGACGCCGCTGACCGTCGTGTCGAGATCTCGAACCACCGACGAGATCGACACATTCATCAGGGACGTGTCGACGACCAGAACGAACATCGCCATTGCCAGCAGGATTGCGAGCACGCGTTGGCTGCCTGCCAGCTGCTCGGCACCGCTGTCAGTCGATCCTTCTGTCATCGGATACCACCATCTCGGCAGTTACTGTCGACGAGCACTATGGAGAACGAGCCAGGGATCCGCAGTATCGCATGTCGGGGACGACTGTGACCCGGGCAGCAACCGAATTCCCGTCAGATAGATGGCCAAAATCGACAAGGGCTGGGTGAGTCTGAAGAGGACGGCCCTCGCCGGTCACCTGGTCGCCGATTCCATCACGGCGCGACGATGCAACCGGGTCCGATCGGCGTACCCGGGTTGACGGTGACCGTCTCGATCGGTCCGCCTACCGACGTCTGGTAGCCCATCAGGGCGTGCTCTCCCGGCGCGGTCGGCGTCCAGAGCGAGAAGGCGTGACCCAGCACGACGGGCGGGACGTAGTAGGGATTGGCGTTGTCCCAGATCAACTCCTCTGGGAAGAACGTCGACGCAAGGTTCAGGTCAACGATCGACACGCCTGGCTCTGTCGGGGTGCTCGTCCTGGCCATGACCAGGTAGGTGCAACCGGCCCCGTATGGCGTCGTCGGGCCCCCGCTGAGACCGGGGACGACGGTGACGTCGACTACCTCCGCTGCGGCCGAGGGCGCGGACAAGGTGACCACCGCTGCGCAGACGGCCGCGGCGAGCGGGGTGGCGCGGGCCGTTTCCCGGCGACTCCAGGATTACGTACTGGCGCCACCGTGTGGCCACGCCGAGACGCAGCAGGCTCGACCAGAACGTCGCGATGCCCTCGACGTCGCTGCAATCGACGACGATATGAGAGATCTCCACAGATCCTGATTCTCGTTGATGATCAACGGGTGGCTTGCTCATGGCGTGGCACTGGCCCGAGCCGGCAGCCCTTCGGCAAAGGTGCGGGCCGACTCCAGGTCCGCGGCGTTCGGGCGCCCCTTCCGGATGCCGCCCACCAGCCTGAACGGAAGATAGGTGTCGAACGCGCGACAAGAGAAGGTGTCGATCACCTCGAAGCCCTTCTGCCCGAGACGGCGTACGAGGGGTCGGGAGAAGGCATGGGGCCGTGCGTCGGGAAATCCGCTGGTGGCGAAGACAAATGCCTTGTGTTGTTGCCCCTCCGGAAGTGACTCGACGAACTCGAGCAGCCGAGAGTGGAAGGACCCCAGGTAGATCCCTGATCCGAATCCCACGAGGTCGTAGGCGGCGAGTTTCGCGATATCGACCTGCTCGGGTTCGACAATGCGGGCATCTAGCGCCTGGCCCATGACGTCCGCGACCCGCTTCGTGTTTCCGTGAGACACGGAGGTGCACACAATGATCGACTTCATGAAGACGCTCCCCTCGATTTCGGGATGGCGCCGTGCGTGCTCGCCTTCCCGCCCCGCCTGCTTCGAGCTGCGTCGTCAGACTAGCGGCGATTTGCACCCGGGGGGACGTGGTGTGCGCATCGACACCGAGACCATCAGCGCGCAGTCGTAGATCATCGCGATCTCGCCCAGTTCCCGATACGCCAAGCACGGGTCAAGGACGGCGAACTACGCATGGCTGCCCGGCAAGCAATGAGGTCCAGAGGGTGAAGAAGTGCTCTCCACCTTGCCGGCTTCGGATCAGTGCAGTCGTTCCTGATGGTTCTCGGCGATCCAGGCCGCGATCTGTGTTCGCGAGGTGAACCCGAGCTTGGACAGGACGTGCTCGACATGACCCTGCGCGGTGCGGGGCGAGATCACCAATGTCGCGGCTATCTCCTTGTTGGTCAGTCCCTCTGCGACGAGATCGGCCACCTCGGCTTCGCGGCGGGTCAACAGCGGTGCGGCAGGTGTCGCCCGGGGTTTGTCGGTTTGACGGTCCCCGAGCGCGTAGGCGACAGCGTCGTCCACACTCATCTCGGTGCCGGTGCGAAATGCCTCGCCGTACGCGCGGGTCCCCAGTGCGTCGCGGGTGAGTCGCTCGCATTCGTCGTGATGGCCCTGCAGGTACGTGAGGGTCACCGACTCGCTTCCCACCGCCTTCGCGAGCGCCTCCGCGGCACCCATAAGGACGGCGGCACGCGTCGGCTTGCCTTCGCGTCTCTCCTTCCAGGCCAACGACTCCAGGCACCAGCCCGTCATGGCAGGGTCGTTGATCTTCCGGCTCAGCCGCAACGCCTGTGCCGTCAGGGTGGCGGCCCTGTCGTCGTCCCCCGCCTGCAGCGCTGTCTGCCCGAGAGCCCACGACGAGTGCGCGCGGAAGAAGGATTCCTCTCTCGGGGTGGTGATCGCAAGGATCTGTTCGTGGCAGGCAACGGCCGTCTCCTCGTCTCCCAGCAGTCCACTCGCGCCTGCCAGGCCGAGGAGGCCACCCAGCTGTCGGGTGATCTCGTACCCGGCTCGCCTTGGAGGGGGCCCGACCTCGGACCGCACGCCTGCGCTGGCGAGAGCGGCCTGGAACGGCTCGACCGCGGCGGCGAGGTCTCCGGTGAACAACGCCATGTAGCCGCTCGCGTAGTTCGCGGTCTCGAGCGACTCCGGATCTCCCAATTGCTCTGCGAGCGAACGGCATTGCGCCGCCCTCGCCGCGGCTTCGTCGGGTTTTGCCTGCATTCCCGCCAACACGGTGTCGTCGTACAGCGAGTTCAGGCGTTCCTCGGTCTGCGCGTTGACGGCGGTTGTCAGAGAGCGGTCCATCCAACGCCTGGCCTCCGCCAACTGGCTGCGGCACAACCAGAACGCAACAAACATGGCATTGGTGAGGCGCGCATTCACATCCGGATCGGTGGTGACGACCGGCTCGGTCAGACTGAAGGCCAGCGCCTCCCGGAGATTCGGCTGTTCGCGATCGAGCCGGGCGATCCAATCGGTCTGGCGGGGGCCGATCCACTCGGACTCCGCCCGCAGCACCAGCCGTTCGTACCACACGAGGTGCCGCCGCAGAGCTCTGTGAAGGTCGCCCGATTCGCTCAGCTTCTCCCTGCCGTAATCGCGGATCGTCTCCACCATGCCCAGGCGCACGACATCCCCGACCTGCTCACGAACCAGGACCGACTTGTCCACGAGGGAGGCCACCGCGTCCAGGAACCCGTCGGCGACCAGCTCCTCGGGACAGATGCCCTCGGCCGCGTCCAGCTCGAAACCGCCAACGAACACCGACAGCCACGCCCACAGCTGCTGCTCCTTCGTGGTGCACAGCTCGTAACTCCAGTCCACACACGAACGCAAGGTCTGTAGCCGGGTCGGCGCCACCCGCGAGCCGACGGTCAGCAGCCGGTACCGGTCGGTCAGGCGGTCCATGATCTGTCCGGCCGACATCGCCCGGATCCGCACCGCGGCCAGCTCGATCGCCAACGGAAGGCCGTCCAGCCTGCCGCAGATTCCGGCCACCGCAGCACAATTGGCCTCGGTGAGCGCGAAGTCCGGCTGCCGGGCGGTGGCCCGCGTGACGAACAGTGCCACCGCCTCGTATTGGGCCATCGCCTCGAGCGGTGGGGTCTGTTTCGTGTCCGGCACCGTCAACGGCGGCACCCGCACCACGCGCTCGCCATCCACCCCGAGGACCTCGCGGCTCGTCGTCAGGATCCGCAGTCCCGGACATGCTCGCAGCAGGGTCTCCACCAACTCCGCGACGGCACCGAGCAGATGCTCGCAGTTGTCCAGGACCAACATCGTCTGCCTGGTGGAGAGGTGATCGATCAGCAGGTCGGACATCGACCGACCCGGCTGATCCGGTAGTCCGAGTGTGGCGGCGACGGTCTCCGCCAACAAGGCCGAATCGCGCAGTTCGCCGAGCTCGACCCACCAAACACCGTCGGCGAAAGCGCGACGCGAATCCTCGGCGACCCGTAACGCCAACCTGGTCTTGCCCACGCCGCCGATGCCGGTCAATGTCACCAACCGGGAGGCGGACTGCAGCCGCCTGACCTCGGCTATCTCGTGGCGCCTGCCGATGAAACTCGTCAATTCCGCCGGCAGGTTTCCTGGCTTGTCCATCACGGAGGTCGTCATCGAGCAGGCCTCCCGTCTCGCAGGTCTTCGGTGTTTAACGCTACGCCTGCCGGGGTTCCGACCGGCTCATGGTGGCCATGTTTGTTGCCGATCGGAGATTGATCGGGCCTTGGCGCCGCCTCGAATCGGGAGACGACGCTGCCTGGTTGGGTATCGACCAGGTGGTGGGTGACGTTACGTGCCTCAGGCCCGTGGTGGGGCCATTGGGTGAATTGTCTAAAGCTCAGCGCGGGGCCAGGTTTCGTAGGGCCAGGGCGAGGACGCGGTGCATGTCTTCGGTTTGATAGCCCGTCCCGGGCTCGCACGTGTGGCCGGCGACGAGGTGGTTGGACATGGCCAGTCCGTGCAGCAGGACCCAGAGCAGGGGGCCGACCTCCCGGGCGTCGCCGCCGATGAGGGTGTTGCTCTGCTGAGCCTCGATCACGAGTTCGTTGAAGTAGTCGGTGAAGTCCTGGGCGGCGTCTACCAGCACCTGGCTCGGGTTGATCGCGTAGTCGCCCCCGAACTCGAGTCGGTAGTGGTTCGGGTATTCCCAGGCGACGCGGACGTAGGCGAGGCAGGCGCGAAACAGCGGGGTGGAGTCTGTCGCGGTGTCCGCGACCGCGCCCTGCATCTCCGCCTTCAGAGCGGCCAGGTTCTCGGCGGCCACCGTGCTGAGCAGGTCGTCCTTGTCCTGGAAGTGGCGGTACGGCGCCGTCCGCGACACATCGGCCGCCGCACCGACTGCCCGCAGCGTGACGTGAGCCGGTCCGCCCCGGGCCAAGAGGTCGCTGGCCGCGGCGATCAGGGTGCGGCGCGTGTCCCGGGTTCTGTCCTGCATCTCCTGAGGGTAGAAGGTTGTTGACGCCGTCAACAAGCCGCTGTTAGGTTGACGGCGTCAACCTGGTTCGTCCTATATGGGGGCTCAATGACATCGACATCGCAGGCGAATCCTCTCGAACTACTCCGTTCGGATGTTGCGGCCTGGAATTCCCAACGGGAGGTTCGTGACTCGGGGAGCGTCAGCCTCGTAGACGCCGACCTGGCAGGTGCGGACCTCGCCGGTGCAAACCTGGCGGGTGCAGACCTGACCGGCGCCGACCTGTCGGGAGCCGATCTCACCGATGCCAGTCTCGCAGGCGCGAATCTGACCTCCGCCGAGTTCGCCGGGGCCGTCCTGACGAGGGCCGATCTCGCCGGTGCGGTCGCTCATGACGCCAACTTCACGGGCGCATTTCTCACGCGGGCTGGCCTGCGGGATGCCGACCTGACAATGGCCTTCCTGACGTCGACTTTTCTCGGGCACGCGGATCTGACCGGAGCGGACCTCTCCGGTGCGTACATGACCAGCGCATTCCTCGGCGATGCCAACCTGACCGGCGCCATCCTGATCGGCACCTATCTGGGCAAGGCGAACCTGACGGGTGCGAACATCGCCGCTGCCGTCCTGGACGGCGCCGACCTCACCGGCGTCACGATGCCGGACGGCACGGAGGCCGGCTGACCGATGCATGCGACGGTGAAGGCCGCATTGGCTTTCGTCAACCGAGTGACCGCCGCCCTGTACCGGACATCAGACGGTCGTCTCGGTGGGAAGTCGGTAGGACTGCCCGTTCTCCTGTTGACGGTGCCCGGTCGCAAGACCGGAATTCCGCGAACCGTCCCGGTCATCTATCTCGAGCACGGCGATTTGTACGTTGTGGTGGGTTCCGCATTCGGATCGAAAACTGACCCTGACTGGATGAGGAACCTTGCGGCGGCCGACTCTGTCCGGATTCGGGTCGCCGATCAGGAATGGGACGTATCGGCACGGATTGCGACGGGTGACGAGCGAGACAGACTCTGGCGAAACGTGATTGCGCCCGAACTGCCCTCGCTCGCGAAACATGAGGCGCGTTCCGGGCGTGCGTTCCCGGTGGGCGTCCTGGCGCGACCGTGAATCAGCTTGCGGGAGATGGGATACCAACAGAGCCGCCCCCGCCGGGCTGACCGGGCACCGCGCCGCCTGCGGGTTCGCGCACGTAGGCGTACATCTGCGACGGGGCGGTCGAGGTGCCGCCGAAGTAGAAGCCGGCGTACCACTTACCGGTGCTAGTCGGGTTCGAAGGGCAGGACCGGGGGAGCGTGGCCGTCTCGTGGATGTCCCGACCGAGGATGGTGCCATCGATCGCGAAACGGTAGACGGACCCGTCGATCTGGATCGAATACCTCAGGGGCGCAGTGGCCGCGAGATCGTCGTGGGAGAGGGTGACGAGCGCGCTTTCCGGGTATTGATGCACGCTGTTGGCATTGGCGTACGGCACGATCTCTAGTACGCGGGGCGACGTGTCGGTACGCCACCGCCAGCCGAACATTGCGCCATTGCGAGCAAGGTCGAAGTCGCCGCAGTCGGAGAAGCCGGGCAGCTTGTTCCAGTCGAACTGGTCCTCGGGCTGGGTGGGCGAGGTGAGCACGTACTCGGCCGTCGGGGTCAGCACGAAGTCGTAGGTCCGTGACGCGCCACCGGGGCTGACCCAGCCCTCCAGGGGTCCGGTCGCGCCGGACGGGCGACCCACCGCCGCACTGTGCGCGCCCCGCTCGATGGTGTAGCTCGACCAGCCGGGGGGTGTGCCCGGGGCCAGGCAGCCGCTCAGCCCGGTGGCCGCCATCAACACGACTGCGGCGATGCCCGTCTTTCGGATGATCGTGCGGCGCATGGTTCTCCCTCCGGGTTTCGTCCGCACACCCTCCCACACGCTCCGTTTGCCCGCCCCGTTTCCGCAGTGGCCGATCGTCGGTGACCACCGCTTCACCGGCGTGGTCAGATCGAAGAATTGCGACCGCCGTTCATCACGGTCTGCCACCAGTCGTTGAGGGGGCTTGGTTCCGGCCAATGGATCTGCTCCTCGGCGGGCGGAACGTGGGGGTCGCGGTGGCTCGTATGCGACTCGCCGACCCGGGTCTGCGTCTGATCGTCCTCGCGGGGCACAGCGTTGCACCTCCCTGCCGCCGGTGCGCCCGCCGAGCGCGAGCGCGGCCATTGTGCACTACGAAGTTAGCACTGAATGTGATCGACAGGTGGGACCTGGTTCCGGTTCTACGCCTGCACTATTCGATGATGCCTGGAAGTGAATGGCCTGCAGCCCCGAGCTCAGCGCGGGGCGAGTGCGCGGTCCGCGAGTGCGGTGACGACCGGCGTGAGCGCCAGTGCGTGCTCAAGCGTCAGGTGGTTGTCATCGCGGAACACCAGGTCTTTTCCGACGATGACGGGGCAGCGGTCTGCGGTGCAGAACAATTCCGTGAGATCGGCGTACTGTCCGCCGCCCGCCGCAGTCGCCGCGGCCTCCGCCGCGACGCCCGCGGCATTCACCGCGACCGGGCGGAGCGGCGAGCATGCGGTCACGTCGTCGAGGTGGGCGGACAAGCATGTCGGCACGGTCGAATGCGGATCGGGGACCGGACCGAGGACGAGGACGGCCGCCCCTGTGGCCCGTAGCTGTGCCACCATACGGGTCAGGCTGTCGAGCCAGGCGGGGCCGTAGACGTCGAACCCGAAATCGCCGCCGTAGCGCCGAGACATGCTCAGCACGATCAACCGCGGCCGCTCGGCCTGTAGCCGCGCGACGACCTCGCCTCGCCACTGCTCACACTCGCTGTACTCCCGACCGAGGTAGGGGCTGGTGAGCGGCAGGTCCAGCAGCGGACAGGTGACCTTGCCCAGAGTTTTGAGTTGCCAATGCCGTTGCTCGGCAGCGGATTCGAATGCGGGATCCCACATCGCGGCGTGCGAGTCGCCGACCAGAGCCACAGTCGTCGTCGAGAGCGGGTCGCCCGCGGCGCACTCGATCGCACCGACCTCGAGCCAGGACCGCACGCAGCCGTTGACGAATACCTCGGGCTTGTCGGCCGGTGCGTCGGCCAGCGTCGGGGACAGATTCGACGGCACGGCGAGCGTCGCGGCCGACTCCGTGACCGCGGCGTGCACCTGCGCGGTCAGCTGCTGCACCGCGGCCTCGTGTGGGTCGACGGCCGGGGCCGCCGCCGCCGCGGGCGCGGGCGTGGTGGTGACCGTCAGATCCGCAGCCGCCGCGCCGTGGCCGACCGGGACGGGACGTGCGGCCAGGAGCATCAGCCCCGCGCACACGGCGACGGCCGTGATGGCGCCACCGAGGGCGAGACTCCGCGATGCCGAATCCCGTAGCGGCGCGGCGAACCGGACCGGATTCTCGACGAGGTGCAAGGTCAGCATGGCCAATCCGGCGGATAACGCGACCGCGCCGAGCCGTCCGAGCAGGCCGAGGGGATGACCGAGGAGGGCAGGCATCAGCAGGAGTGCCGGCCAGTGCCAGAGATACCAGGAGTACGACACCCGGCCGACGGCCCGGATCGGCGAAAGTGAGAGTCCGCGACCGACCCCCAGTCGCGGTGCGGCGCAGCCGGCGCCGATCACCAGGACGGTGCCCAGCACCGGAAGCAGCGCGGCGGTACCGGGATACGGAGTCGTCTCGTCCAGTCGTGTGCACGCGAGGACGAGCAGGACCAGCCCCGCCCACCCCGCGACGGCGGCCGCGGCCGCGGGCAGCCGACTCCACCCGCGGAGTGAGAGCGCCACCAGTCCGCCCGCTGCCAGTTCCCAGGCCCGCGACGGCAGCGAGAAGAATGCCCACGACGGCAGCGTGTCGGTCCAGGCCGACGAGACCGCGAACGATGCCGCCGCAACCAGTGTGAGTACGAGCAGGTATGGCGTCGCAGATGTCGGGGCGTTCGCGTCGTCGCGACGCGTGACGCGCCGAACCATCCAGGCGGCCCCGATGATGAGGGCGGGCCACAGCAGGTAGAACTGCTCCTCCACCCCGAGCGACCAGAAGTGCTGGAACGGCGACGGCGGCGCGTCGGCGGCCAGGTAGTCGGTGCCGTGCAGCGCGAACCGGTAGTTGCCGACGTAGAGCGCGCTCGCTATCTCGTCGCCGAGGACGTCCCGTGCCTGCAGCGGAGGCAGCAGCACCGCCGAGCAGATCGCGGTGACGACCAGAACCAGCCCCCCGACAGGCAGCAGCCGGCGAGCCCGCGCGCCGTAGAACCGGGCGAGGCCGACCGTGCCGGTGGTCGACACATCGCGCCACAGCATCCCCGTGATCAGGAAACCGGAAACGACGAAGAAGATGTCCACGCCGACGAACCCGCCGCCCACGCCGGGAACGCCGGCGTGGAAGAGGACGACCATGACCACGGCGACGGCCCGCAGACCCTCGATGTCCGGGCGGAAACTCGTCTCGGATCGCGTTGCAGTGGGATCGGTGAGGCGGTCACCGTCGGATCGGTGTTCTTGCTCTGCAGTGACAACGGTGTTCACCCCGACCAGCCGTCCTCCCCCGAGAAGATCCAGCTACCCCGCGTATCCGGGCAGACGCACCGCAACGGAATCCCGTGCAGCGGCCGGCCGCAGCGTAGGCGAGATCATTCCACCGAGATCCCTGTTCGGTCCCGAGCCACGCCGGGACAGCGTTCCGGTCCGGCGGGCTTCGGTCAGCGTTCGCGTGGCTTCGCGAGGAGGTTGGCCGTCGACGGCGGACGACCAAAGCAAAGGCAAGGAGGTCACCCACTCCCTGCCACTCTCAACATATAGCGCGATGGGGGTCTTGCGGCAAGGCCCCCATCGTGTTGCAGAATCTCCAAGCCGGAGGCCAGGACCTGCGGAAATCAGGGATTCGCGAAGTATGCGGGCTCTTGCAGAAGGGGGATTCCATGATCGACGTGATCATCGTCGGCGGCGGACCGACCGGATTGATGCTGGCCGCCGAGCTGCGCCTGCACGACGTGCAGGCGCTCGTCCTGGACAAGCTGACCGAGCCGACCAGGCATGTCCGGTCGCTCGGCCTGCACGTGCGCAGCGTGGAGATGATGGACCAGCGCGGTCTGCTGGAGCGGTTCCTCGCGCTCGGCAAGCAGTACCCGGTCGGCGGCTTCTTTGCCGGCATCACCAAGCCGCGGCCCGACCGGTTGGACACCGCACATCCGTACACCCTTGGCATCCCGCAGCCCGTCACCGAGCGCCTGCTGACCGAGCACGCCACCGAACTCGGCGCCGAGATCCGGCGCAGCTGCGAACTGGTCGGGCTGAGTCAGGACGACCACGGGGTGACCGCCCTGCTGGCCGACGGCACGCAGCTGCGGTCGCGTTACCTCGTCGGCTGCGACGGCGGCCGCAGCACGGTGCGCAAGCTGCTCGGCGTCGGCTTCCCCGGCGAGCCCACCCGGGTCGAGTCGCTGCTGGGCGAGATGGAGATGGCCGCGCCGGAGACCGTGGCGGCAGTGGTGGCCGAGGTCCGCGAGACCCACAAGGGGTTCGGCGCCGGGCCCTCCGGGGACGGGGTGTACCGCGTCGTCGTGCCCGCCGAGGGGGTGGCCGAGGACCGGTCGGTCCCGCCGACCCTCGAGGAGTTCAAGCAACAGCTGCGGGTGTTCGCCGGCACCGACTTCGGCGTGCACTCACCGCGTTGGCTGTCCCGCTTCGGCGACGCCACCCGGCTGGCTGAGCGCTACCGGGTCGGCCGGGTGCTGCTGGCAGGCGACGCGGCGCACGTCCACCCGCCGCTGGGCGGGCAGGGCCTCAACCTAGGCGTCCAGGACGCGTTCAACCTGGGCTGGAAACTGGCCGCCGAGGTTGGCGGCTGGGCGCCTGACGGGCTGCTCGACAGCTACCACACCGAACGGCACCCGGTGGCCGATGACGTGCTGAACAACACCCGCGTGCAGTCCGAACTGCTGTCGACCGAGCCGGGTCCCCGGTCCGTGCGCCTGCTGCTGTCGGAACTGATGGACTTCGAGGGGGTGAACCGGTTCCTGACCGAGAAGGTCACCGCGATCGGGGTCCGCTACGACTTCGGCGAGGGGCATGAACTGCTGGGCCGGCGGCTGCGGGACGTGGGGCTGGCGAATCGAGGCCGCCTCTACGGACTGATGCACGCAGGCCGCGGACTGCTGCTCGACCAGACCGGCCGGCTGTCGGTGGCGGGCTGGGCGGATCGGGTCGATCATGTCGTCGACGTCAGCGAGGAACTCGACGTGCCCGCGGTGCTGCTGCGGCCGGATGGCCACGTGGCCTGGGCCGGTGAGGATCAGCAGGATCTGATCGGCCGTCTGCCCACGTGGTTCGGCGCTGCCGCCGGCTGAGCGCGCGTGACCCGGGTATCTGCGCTCGGATCACACCATCGGGCCGTGCCACAGGCGTACCACGCCTGAGGGCCAGTCATAACTCGCGCACGATCCGTTGGCACCACCGACCAGGGTGGCATCCGGACCGAGGCCGGCCGGAGGATCGAGCCGTGTCCATGAATCGAGATCTGCTGCACCGGAGGCGAATACCTGGTCTTCGTCGTCGCCGACGCACACGACGAATCGATCCTCGGCGCCAACCGCCCAGTGGAATGGCATGCCCTCGTCGATGTCGGAATCGATGTCTTCAGAACGTATCGACTTGTACGAATCCGAGTCCACAGTCGGCCGCACGCGCATGATGTCCGACTCGTGTGTCAGCGTCACCACCGAATCGACTCGGCCGACATCGACGACGACCTCTTCGTCGTACACGAGCGGGTCGAGCCGATCGCCGAGCCGAATCGGGTCGATCCAATAGACCGCACAGCCATCCTGCCCCGCACCGATCGAAAGCCCGAGATGCCCGCTGCGGGTGCGGGAAACGTGTGATCCTCCCGCCGTCAGGTCGGTGAGCTCGACGGATGCGACCATCTTCCCGTCGCGGACAAGGCACCAACGGTCACTGTCGTGACCAGGCTCGGTGAACGCGAATGTCTCGCTGGCCGAATCCCAGTACGCGGAACCGGTTCCCCACTCCGGCCAACCGTCGTGGACATGCTCCCACACGACCGATCCGTCCGGCCTGCGCAGCTGCGTTCGGTCTCGAAGGCTGACCGCCGCGTAGTCGAGTGCGGCGGATACCGTCGAAGCGCCGCATCCTTCGAATTCGGCTGCGAACAGCGACCGGCCGAAGGTCGCGTCGAATACTTCCAGCCGTTCGGGCGACGAGACGAGCCAGCCGGCCGGATGTGAGGTGACCGTGCTGCGCTCCGGCATCGTCAACTCGGCGCCCACAGGTGCCAGGAATGCCTTCGACATGGCGTCGAGCCTACAAAGGCAGTAGCTGAATCTCTGCCCCAGCCGGCCAGGCGGCCCTTGCTAGCTCCGGGGGGCCCGGAGGCGGTTCTGCCGCGCAATCAGTTCGGCAACACTGATCGTCGGTGCGTCGTCCGAACGCCGATTCCGGGCGGCCCCAAAAGCGGGCGAGACGGACGGACGTGACTCGCCGGCAACGGGCTTCAGCGAGGTCGCGGTTTCTGGGCTTTCTTCCTGTGCGGGCATCGGGCCATACGATGCGGCGAGATCCGGGATGTCGGATGGCATCCGCTCGTCCGCGAGGATCGGCTCGCCCATGCCCAGCTTCTCCTGGATCCGCTTCATCCAGGCGGGTGCCCACCAACAGTCCTCGCCGAGCAGCTTCATCGTCGCCGGCACCAGGAACATCCGGATCAGGGTCGCGTCGATGATCAGCGCCGCGATCATGCCGTAGGCGATGTACTTCATCATCACCAGCTCGGAGAACGCGAACACGCCGGTGACGACGATGAGGATCAGTGCCGCCGCGGTGATGATGCGGCCGGTGTGCGCGGTGCCGATCCGAACCGACTCGGTGGTGCTCGCGCCCTGTGCCCGCGCCTCCACCATCCGGGACAGCAGGAACACCTCGTAGTCGGTGGACAGGCCGTAGACGATCGCCATGATCAGCACCAGGACCGGCGACATGATCGGGCCGGGGGAGAAGTTCATGAAACCGGCACCGCTGCCGTCGATGAAGATCCAGGTCAGGATGCCGAGGGTGGCGCCGAGGCCCAGCGCGGTCATCAGCACCGCCTTGATCGGCAGTACCAGCGACCCGAACGCCAGGAACATCAGCAGGGTGGTCAGCAGTACCACCATGGTGATCATCAGCGGCAGGTTGTCCAGCAGCGCGGCGATCGAGTCCTGCTCGATCGCGGGGGTGCCGCCGACCAGCATCGTGACGTCGTCGGGCACGTCCATCGCGCGGAGGTAGTCGATCGTCGCCTCGGAGTCGTTGCGGTCGACCAGGCCTGCCTTGAAGACCGTCACCCCGTCCTTGGTGGCGTTGTTCACCGAGAACTTCTCGACAAGACCGGGCGCCCCGTTGGCCTCCTTGACGATCTGGGTGATCTGCTGCGTGCCCTGGGCGCCGTCGAACACCAGCTTGATCGGCTCGGTGCGATAGCTGGGGAACAGCTCGTCGAACTGTTCCTGCGCGAGGCGGGTCGGGTTGTCCGGAGGCAGGTAGGTCTCGTTGATCCCGCCCAGCTTGATCCCCGAGATCGGGATGGTGAGCAGCAGCAGTCCGATCACGATGGGGATCGCGACCTTCAGTGGGCGCTTCATCACCCACTGGGTCAGCCGACCCCAGACGCCGTTCTCGATCTCCTCGGTGGTCTTGGTCTTGCGAATCGACTTGAGTCCGAGCGCATCGACACGAGGGCCCAGGGTTCCCAGGATGGCCGGCAGCAGCGTGATCGAGATCAGTGCGGCCAGGACGACCGCCGCGATCGCGCCGTATGCCATGGATTTGAGGAAGCCCTGCGGGAAGATCAGCAGGCCGCCGAGGCTGGCGACGATCATCGTCGCGGAGAACACGATCGTCCGGCCGGCGGTCATCACGGTCCTGCGCACGGCGTCGCCGGTGTCGTAGCCCTCCGCGATCTCCTCGCGGAAGCGGCTCACCATGAACAGGCCGTAGTCGATCGCCAGGCCCAGGCCGATCAGCGAGACCACCGACAGGACGAATCCGTTCACCTCGGTGAGCTGGGCCAGTGCCTTGACGATGCCATTGGCGGCGATGATGGTCAGGCCGCCGACGATCAGCGGTAGCGCCGCGGCGACGACGCCGCCGAAGATGAAGAACAGCAGCACGCCGACCGCAGGGATCGCGAGGATCTCCATCCGGTGCAGGTCGTCGGCCATCGTGTCGCTGATCGTGCCGGTCACCGGCTGCAGTCCGGTGAGCTGGACGTCGACCCCGTCGATGTAGAACTGGTCGCGGACCTTCTTGAAGTTCGCGGCGACCTCGGTGTCGTTGTCGCCCTTGATCGCAACGCTGGCGATGGCGTGTTCCTTGGCTGGATCGGCCATCATGGCGGCAGCGATCTTGGTCTGCCAGTAGCTGGCGTTGATCTTGAGGATCTCGTCCGGGTTGTCTGCCGCCAGGTCGTCGAGGCTCTCGGTGATCCTGGCGGCGAACGCGGGGTCGTCGACGGTCTTGCCCTCGGGTGCGGTGTAGAGGAGCACCACGTCCGCGCGGGTATCGCGACCGAAGGTGCCGTCGGCCAACTCCGCGGCGGCCACGGACTCTGATCCCGGGTCGACCAATCCGCTCTGGCTCAGCTGCTTCTCGACCCCGAGGCCATATGCCCCGAGGGCGAGCATCAGCCCGACCATCAACCCGATCACGGTGAACCGCAGGCGATAGGCGATCCGTCCCCATGTAGCGAACACCTGCTGCGCTCCCCCCCTGGTGGTGCACGGACCGGGCTCTCCGAGCATCGAGCCCGATAAGCCCCGCGCATGTCGAGGCAACTGCCCCCACCGGTCCTCGACCTGCTCGGTACCGCGAGCTCACGGTACGCAAGATCTCTGGTTGTGGAGGGCATACAAGTGCCGATCCGGTGAGGTCAGCCGCCCGAACTACCGGCGGAAGCTACACGGCGGAGGGTGAATTCCCTGGTGGTCGGGTGTCCAGGAGCGATCTCAGGTGGTCCTCTAAGAAGCTTCTGAGAATCCCAACGACCGCCGCGTCTCGTCGTCTGAGGAGCATGACGTGCGGGCTGTCGGTGGTCGATCGTAGGGTCGGCGCGACGGGCCGAGCGGCCCGCGAAACAGGAGGAGCGAGGCGTGGGGACGTGGGGTTCGGGACCGTTCGAGAACGACGGAGCGGGGGATCTGCTCGCGGCGCTTCGGGCAGGTGACTTCGAGATCGAAGACTTCAGTGGGCATGTCGACGAGGGGTACCTGGAGGTGGACGACGCGCAGGCGGCCATCGCGCTTGCCGAGATCGTCGCGGTGGCCCACGGACTTCGGCCTGCGCCCCCTCAGCTCGAGGGCATCGACGCCGCCGCGTACACCGGGTCCCTGAGCCAGGAGCAGCGCGGATGGATTCTCGCCACGCTCGAACGGACGATCGCCGACAGCGACACCTCGGAGCTGCATGAGTTGTGGGCTGAGAACGGTCCGGAGGATCTCGAGGCGTGGCGGGCGCCGATCCTGAGCAGGCTGCAGAGCCTCAGAGCGCTGAGCTGAGTCGACCGGCCCGCTGCCGTGCCACGGGGTCCAGAACAGGACCCCGTGACACGCCGCGGCTGGGTTGGTCTGCATCCGATCAGGCGGCGTCGAGGGCGCCGGTGATCTTGCGGGCCATCTCGGTCATGGTGGGGCTGGGCTCGCCCTGATGGATCTGGGCGGCTTCGATGGTGACGTTGATGGTGCTGCGGAAGTTTTCTGCCTCTGCCGGAACCTGCTTCTCGAGCAGGCTCATGGCCGCCGTCAGCGCCGGGAGCACGTGGTCGGCGAGTTCGGCTACGGACTTGCCGTTCAGGTCCTTGATCGAGGACTTCTCGGCGAGCACGCGCCCGACGAGGCCGGTCGCGGAGGAAAGGGCGATGGTGCCGTTGGTGGCGATCTTGTGGGGCGAGCTGCCGGCGGCGGCCAGCAGCGAGACGGCGCCGTAGGCCGCGGTCCGCAGGGTGATCTTGTCCTGGTCGTTGAGGGTGATGGACATGGTGGTGTTCTCCTTCGAATCTGTTGTGGTGAAACTGAATTGAAGAGTCAGATAGTTGAATATGTTGGGCTGGTCGGTGATTGGTTCGACTAGCTCTGCTGAGCCAGGGTCGCCGCCGTCTCACGTACGGCCTCCGCGACGGCCCGGAAGTCCTTGCGGAGAATGTGGGAGTGGTTGCTCGCGACCTTCGCGCTGACCTGGATGTTCGGGTTCCGGGCGAGCACCGGATCGAGTGAGGCCCGCACCGCTTCCATCTCCTCCTCGCCTCCGCCGAGGTTGGCGCCGGTGGCCAGCACGTAGCGCACCGGGCAGGTCACGCGGTCGAGGACCGGACCGAGGGCGGCGTGGAGCTCGTTGGCCTCGATGTTGACCTCGGCATGCTGGTCGGCGGTCATCCGTGCGGCCATACCGAGCGGGCGCGCCACCGGCATCAGAAACCGCATCCGGCGGAACAGCTTCCGGATCCGTTCACGAGCCTCCTCGCCGGTGATGCCGTAGGGCATGGCGCCGTCCACCGACACCACCCCGGCGACGCGGTCCGGGTTCCGTTCGGCCCAGTGCGCCGCGAGCAGCGCACCATAGGACCAGCCCACGAGGATCGGCCGCTCCACCCCACGCGCCGCGAGGATCGCATCGACATCCCGCAGGCACGCCTCGAAGGAGTAGTCCGCCGACCGCTTCGATTTGCCCCGGGCCCGCTCGTCGAAGGTGATGTGCCGGTAGTCGGGGCCGAGTTCGGCGATCAACGGCCGCCAGGGCTTCTGATCGGCGTAGGAGCCGTTCAGGTAGACGATGGGACGGCCGGGCCCACCGGTGTCGGTCACGGCCAGCTCCGTGTCGTCGACGGGAACCATGCCGGTCCAGCTCGAAGTGGTCGAGTTCGAAACAGTCATTCTTCTCATCCTCCTTGTGGCGCCACCGGCACCCCATCGATGTTCGGGAACTTCTGAACGATTGAGACAGTACGTTGCGTTTATAGATCCGTCAACACTCAACGTTCGTCTATTTAACCAGTTAAAACGGATGAGTAGAGCGATCTTTGCAATGAATATGGCGGTGAACGCAAAGGGTGGTTCGGTTTGAGCTTTGCAATGGGATAGAGCTGAATGCATACTGGGGCGGGTGCGGGCGCCGCGCTCAGCGCATGTCGACACGGGAGGGGACCGGCACCGATGCCCGGAGGCAGACTCACCAATGAGGACCGTCAGCACATCGCGGCGGGGCTGGCCAAGGGACTCGGATACGCAGAAATCGGCCGCCGTCTGGAGCGGCCCGCCTCGACCATCATGCGGGAGGTCACCCGCAACGGTGGTCCCGACGATTACCGCGCGGACCGCGCGCACAAGGCCACACGCCAGCGCGCGCGCAGGCACAAGCAAGCTCAGCCCCCGGCGCCGCCGATCCCCGACGGCGGCCATGGGCGCGACCCCCAAGCGGTCCAGGAAGTCGCCGAATCCTTCACCGAACTCCTGATTCAGCAGGGGCTGCCCCGGATGGAGGCCAGGGTGCTGGCATGCCTGCAGATCACCGACTCCGGCGCTCTCACCGCCGCCGACCTGGTCCAGCGGCTTCGCGTCAGCCCCGCGTCCGTCTCACACGCCGTCGCATTCCTCGAACAGCAGGGAATGCTCAGGCGGGAACTGGTTCCCGGTGGGCGTCGCGAACGCTACGTCATCGACGATGAGATCGGGCTCCGGAACCTTCTCACCGCTGTGCAGATGAGCGTCGCCCTGGCGGCCGCATCCCAGCGCGCAGCCGAGATCCTCGGGCCCACAACCCCGGCGGGCGCCCGCTTCGAATCCTCCGCCGAACTGACTCTCCTCGTGAGCGAGGCCCTCCGGCAGGCCATGGAGCAGTGGCGGCAGCGCCTGGCTGCCCGCGGCGCCGAGTGATAGCCGCGATCCTTCACTGGTGGTGACGCGCGCACGCCCCTACTCAAGCGAAAGCGGAACACCCGGGCATCGTTGGGCTCGATGCCCGGGCGTGTCCGCTCAGCGGAGCAACAGGTCGGCCAACGCGATCCACTGGTCTGGATGGACGAACGCCACGACGGTGTCGTCGGCGATCCCCGCCCGGGCGAAGGCATCGTCCACCCCGCGGTACCGCGTGGACAACGACGCGTGCAACGAACCGCCGATGCCCGAGAAGCCCAGCTCCACCATGTCCCGGTAGGCGGGTCCCTCTGGCACCAGCGGCTCGGGCCGTCGCTCGATCCGGAGGATCGCCGAGTCGACCGAGGGCACCGGCCTGAAGCTCTCCCTACCGATACGTCCAAGCAGCTCCCAGGTGAACCACGGCCAGCTCTGCACTGTGACCCGGCTCCAGCGGCCGTAGTCGCCGGACCGCTTGCGCGCGTACTCCAATTGCGTGACCAGTGTCGCCGAGGTCAGCGACGGGGCCCGCAGGCACCAGTCGACGATCTTCGACGTGATCGAGAACGGGATGTTGCCGACCACCGCGAACGGCTCGCGCGGCGGCCGGGCGGCGGTGAAGTCGCCCGTGACCACCTTGAGTCCGGTCCTGGCCTTGAGCGTGACGGCCAGCAGCGGGTCGATCTCGTAACCGACGACCACGGCTCCGGTGCCGGCGAGGGCGACGGTGAGCGCGCCCTTGCCGGATCCGGGTTCCAGGACCAGTCCGGCCGGTCTGGCCGCCTTGACCACCAGGTCGACGGCGTGCTGGTCGGTCAGGAAGTTCTGCGAGAGCTCCCGCCTGGCTCGGTCCCTGGGCGTGCGACCGCCCTTGACCCGTACCTTCTTCTGCGTGTGTGAGTAGTTTCCGTGTGCGAATGACTGTGACGCCACAGCTGCTGCCCTTCCGGGTCTTCGAGTGAAAGAAGGTCTCGAAGGGCCCTGGGCGCGCCAGCGCGACCGGGAGTCCGCTAGCGGGCCAGAGCCCGGCTGTGGCGGATGCGGATGAAGTCGAGGCAATGCATGCGACAGAACCTACGGAGTTGTCCCTCCCGCGGCAACGCAATTAAATGAGCTGCCGTGGGCCGCGGATCGGTTGAGTTCCAGGGTGTTCTCGCGCCGCGCGGGGAGCGGTAGCCACACCGGCTCCGCCGGGATCCGTTCCAGCACACCGCCCACGAAGACGTCGTACAGCGGAAGCTGCTCGGCATGCACATAGCCGATGTGACAGTCGCACACGTCCAGCGGGCAGGGCCGCGGCCGCAACCCGTCCCGGAAGGAGTCGTCGTACAGGTTGCCCAGCACCTCGGGGACGAAATGGCAGCGCCGGACGGTGCCGTCACCGTCGACGGACACCACCGAGTCCCCGGTACGACAGGCGCGACCTCGCGTGCGATGCGGACGCCTGCTGAACTCGAAGAGCGGGTCGATCCCGATCCAGCCGGCCGCGTCGGCGTCGGTGTATTCGTGCCCCTCGGCGGCGTTGACCCACAGGTACACCGAATCGGGCAGCTCGGCGCGCAGCCGACGTGCCGCCTCCAGGTGCTCCGGCAGTCCGACGACACCCACGCTGAAGCGCACCCCGAGCGCTGTCAGCTCGGATGTCTTGGTCAGGAACCGCTCGTGAGGCGTCTGGCCGGGGTGGTACGTGCACCACAGCGCGACCGCGCCGCGGTCGGCGTCGCCGAGCCAGCCGGTGCGGCAGCTGAGGTTGGTCTGGATCGCCACCCTACGAACCTGAGGGAGCCGAGACAGCGTCACCAGGGCCCGCCGGTACCAGGACCGAACCAGGCCCTCACCCCACGGCGTGAACAGGATCGACAGCTCCTGGTCCTGGTCCGCCACCCACCCGCAGAAGCGTTCCAGGGCGGCCCGGTCGGCGCGCAGCTGCTCGGGGCTGTCCCGGCGTTTGGCGAAGGGACAATACGGGCAGTCGTAGTCGCAGGACGCCAGCGGGCCGCGATACAGGATGGTCAGCACCGTCAGCGGCCCTCGTACTCGGCCATCGCCGCCCGCACCTCCGGTGAGAACAGCTCCGGTCCGAGGGCGTCGGAGTACGCCAGGCCCAGTGCGGTCAGTCGCAGCCGGTCACCTTCGGAGACAAGCCATCCGCGCTCGGCCCACCGGCTCAGCTCGACGCCGAAATGCTCATGCGGGTCGGCCCCGAACTGGGACCGGTAGTTCGCCACCGGCATTCCCGTGGCCTGCAGGACGGACTGCAGCAGGTGCCGGCGTCGGGACTCGTCCTCGGTCATCGCGTGGCCCACCACGGCGCGGCGGAAGTCCGCTGTGGTGCCCGCGACGTAGTCGTCGATGATGGCGCGCACCTCGCGCGCATCGACCGCGTAGTCGAAGGAGTAGTGCAGCGATCGGGTGTATGACCGTGCGCCACAGCCGAGTCCGATCATGCCGTCGGTCTGGCAGGCGTAGTCGTTCGGACCGAGGTCGGGCGCGTCGGCGCGCCGGAACATGCGCATCGACTCCTGGATGTAGCCCGACGCGATCAGGTGATCGCGGCCGCGCCGGTAGAGGTCCAGTCTGCGGGCGTCCCATTCCGGATCGGGCCCGCCGCCGCGGCGGGCCAGACCCGTAAGCGGTCGCACGTACAGCGGGTACAGGTACAACTCCTCGGGACGCCAGGCCAGCGCGGCGTCGAGGGAGGCGATCCAGGATTCCGGTGTCTGGCCGTCGATCCCGTAGATCAGATCGATGTTCAGGACGTCGATGGCCGCGTCCCGGATGCGTTGCAGGGCGGCCTCCACGTCCGCGCGTCGTTGCGGTCGGACCGCCGCCCTTGCGTCGGTCTCGTCGAAGCTCTGGACCCCGAGGCTGAGCCGGGTGACGCCACGCGTGGCCAGCACCTCGAGCCGGTCGGCGGTGGCCGTCGACGGGGACGCCTCCACTGACAGGGGGACTGCTCGCAGGTCGGCGCCCATGCGTTCGGCGATGTCGCACAGCCGGTCCAGTTCCGCCGCGGTCAGGTAGGTGGGGGTACCGCCGCCGAACGCCGCCGTGGCGAATCGGGCGGACGGCGCCAGGGCCTCGCGCACCGCCTCGGCCTGTCGTTCCAGGGCGACCAGGTATCGGGCGGACAGTTCGCCCGGCGCGCCGACGCGGGTGAAGAGGTTGCAGAATCCGCACCGCACCTCGCAGAACGGCACATGCAGATACAGCGACAGCGCGTCCTGCGGTTCGTCCGCCCACAGGTCGGTCAGGGCGGGGCGCGGGTGCAGCGGCCGGTACGCGGTCTTGTGCGGGTATGCGTACACGTAGTTCTGGTACGGCGGAACGTATCCCGCCGGAGCCACGCCGGTCGGGAGGGGCAGGTCGACGGCGGTCATCGTGGTCCCTCGAGGAAGAAGTGGGCGTAGGGCACCGTCCACACCGCGGGATGGCCCAGCCGGTGCCCGGTGTACCCGTCCTCGCCGTAGGTGGTTCCGTGGTCGGAGCACACGATCGCGAAACACCGACGCCGGCTGGACATCGCCGCGAACAGCCGCGCGATGTGCCGGTCCACGTACTCCAGCGCCGCCGCGTGCGTCTCCCGGGTGTCCCCGTGGTCCGCGGTGGCTCCCTCGGCGTGGAACCAGTTCGGCTGGTGCAGCGCCGAGACGTTGACGAACAGGAACAGGCGGCGCTCGGCGGGAAGCCCGGCCACCACCTGCGCCGCCAGGTCCACCTGCGCTGCGAACGAGGTCGGCGAGGTCACGCCCAGCTCGGGAGACCAGTGCGCCTCCTCGAACAGGTCGGGCAGCACCGAACCCAGCGCGCCCCGGCGGTTGAAGAAGCCGACACCGCCGATACAGACCGTGCGGTAGCCGACGGCGGCAAGGCCCGCAACGAGATTCGACTCCGCGAATACGAAGGTGCCATCCGCGGTCGATTCGCTCCCGCCGAACTCGGCCGCGAACAGCCGAGGGTGCGGCCCCTGCCCGACCGGGGTGGGGAGGAATCCGGCGAACATCGCCTGATGCGAGGCATAGGTGAAACTTCCGGGGGCATGGCGTTCCTCCCACCGGCCGCCGGGCAGGTGTCGCGCCAGGTTCGGGATCCGCCCGGCGGCCGCGAGCTCACACGCCACGTCGTAGCGCAGGGTGTCGAGCGTGATCAGCAGGATATCGTCGGAGCCGACGACTGTGTTCATGTCCGGCTGTGCCGCAGTCGATTCCGACTGTGCGGCGACCGCTGCGTCAGGCCGCGGCATGACCGGTCCACTCCACGATCGCGGCCAGTTGCGCCGAATAGGTGTCGAGACCGTCGGCGCGGCCCGGGAGACCGCTCAGGCCCGGGAGCAGGTCGCCGAAGGCGTTCACCTCACCGACCGCGGCACCGCGCCAGTTCGCGGCGGGTAGCAGGTCCACCCCGACGCACAGGGTGCGCGGGAACCGGGCGGCGGCCCGTTCCGCAACGGCGAGCGCGTTGTCCCAGCCGTATCCGGCGGACTCGAAACCCGCTCGCGCGGTGTCCAGGTCGCCGCGCTGTCCGCCCAGATGCAAGTTGGTCATGGGGTGGGCGCTGGTGCGGAGCACCGCGTGGGTCGCCCGCCCGGCGACCACCACGATCCGAAGGTCGGCGGCGCGGCCCCGCGACGACGGCTTCGGCAACCACGCCTCGATGTGCAGGAGTTCGCCCGCCAGAGCGTCGACCAGGGCGCCCACCTCGGCCTCTCCGGTGAGCCGGCGGACGCGCAGCGAGTTGTAGACACCGTCCGCCGCGATCTCCACGCTGCTGCGGGCCTGCACCCGGCCACCGGGCGCGGTCTCCACCGCGACCACCCCGGCCGCGGACGAGCCGTGCGCGGGTTTGACGAAGAACCGCCGCAGCCCGGCCGCTGCGGCCAACTCGCGCACCTCCGGCCAATCCAGGGGCACCGGTGCGCCGCCGCCCGAGGTGGGGGAGGTCGGTACCGGGACGCCCCCGGCCGCGAGGACCCCGTGGCACCGTCGCTTGTCGAACAGCACGGCCAGGTCGTCGGGATCGGTCAGTCGCCGCCCGCCGCGCAGCGTTCCCGCCGCGGCGAGCAGCGATGCGTACCAGCGTGGGCCGCCGGCGATGCGGGTCGGGTCTCCGGGCCCGCGAAGCAGTGCGTCCACTTCGGGGTCTTCGCCGGGCGAATCGAGGCGCACCAACTCGTCGGGGTCGAACCGCGCCCCGCCCTCGGCGAGCACCTGGCGCCAGGACACCACCCGCGGGGCGGGAATGCCGTTGCGGGCCGCGGCATCCTGCAGCAGCGTGACGCGTCGGTTCCCCGGATTGCCCACGACCGCCAGGTGGGGACGGGTCATTCGCCGACCGCGACCGATCGGTAGATCGTTCCGTCGTACTCGTCTTCGTCGGCGTCCCCGGCGTCGAGGTTCAGGTCCACACCGGACGGCTCGAGTGCCGCCCGAAAACGTTCCCGCATACCGTCGCTGAGGTAGTTGTGGTGCAGGTCCAGCGATTCGAGGTGGGTGAGCGACTGCCCGGCGAGCAGCGCCTCGGCGCCCGCGTCGAGCAGCACACCCTTGGACAGATCCAGGGCACGCAACTGCGGGAGGATCGTCGCCGTCGCGACGGCGGCCGCGATCGCGTCCTGTTGGTCACTGTTGGAGAGTGCGAGGCGGGTCAACCGCGGGAACTTCTCGCCGTCAAGGATCGGGGTGAGGTCGTCGACGGTCGAATCTGCACCGTATTCCTCTGTGCCCAACCACAATTCCAAGTCGGTCAGGGCCGGCAGATCCGAAGCGGCCACTGCCCTGACCACGTCGGCGGGCAGGCCGCCCGTCTCGATCACCAGGCTGCGCAGGTTCTCGTGCCGGACCGGCGTCAGCACCAGTTGATTGCCGCCGCGCACCCCCAGGTGCTCCAGCCGAGGAAAGGCCGTCAGCAGGGCGGTGACGTCTGACTGCACGATCCACGAGATCTCGCAGTCCTCGGAGGTCATGTCCCCGATGAACAGCGAACGCAACGCGGGCAGTTCGCCGGCTGCCGCGGTGAGAGCCTCCACCACGTGAGCTGAACTGTTGTCGTCTTCGTACGGATCGGACCAGCCGCCGACGACGATCGCCTGCACGGTCGACGGATCGACCGCGGCACGGAACTTCGCGAACGCCTCCGGCCACTCGAAAGGCGGTTCGTATGTGGGGACGGAGATTCGCCAGGCGACCGGGCCCTGCGCGGGCACGGTGGGGGCGGTGTCGATGGGGAACTCCACGACGGGAAGGCCGTGGACCTCGTTCTGCAGCTCGCTGATCACCGGGGGCACTCCTGGTCTCGGGTGGGTTCGACGGGGATTATGCCCGACTTGCGAAGGTCGAGATGAACCAGCCGGGCCAACGCGGGGTGGCTATCACCACCCCTCGGGGCACTATTCGCATGCCGGGTATTCGACGGACGCTGGGAGTCGGAAATCGACCACTCGTTGAGAGACCCTCGGCCGAAAGGAACCCGCCGCCATGCCCCGTATCCTCGGTACCACCGCCCCCGACGTGCACGAACACGGCCCGCCGGGCTCAGCCCTGCCCGCCGTCGAATCCGTCCGGAAGGCGGTCCGTCACCACTGGGCCTTCGCCCGGATCGGCATGTACCTGCTGCTCGCTTCGCTGCCGCTGCTCGCGATCTCGGCGCACGTGTTCGGCGTCGTGTCGATGAATGCCACCGGACCGCTGCTGATCATTCCGCTCGCGGCCACCCTCATCGTGTTGTGCGTGTTCGCGCCGCACCCGATCGACCGCATCGTCGGCCATGGCCTCGGCTGGGGGATGTTCGCGTGCCTGGTCTACGACGTCTTCCGCCTCGACACCGTGTACCTGCTCGGCCTCTGGGGCGACTTCATCCCGAAGATGGGTACGTGGCTCCACACGGGAACCGATGCCAGGACCGGCGCGATCGTCGGTTACCTGTGGCGCTACCTCGGCGACGGCGGCGGCATCGGAATCGCCTTCTTCCTCATCGCCCTCGCGCTCGGCCTCCAACATCGATCACGCCGCACGGTCCTCCTCGCGTTCGTTGCGTTCGCGGTGTTCCCCGTATGGTCCGGGCTCATCGGAACGGTTGCTCTGTCGCCGCACGGTCAGGACGACATGTTTCCGCTCACGCCGACGACGATCACGCTGTCGCTGATCGGGCACCTGATCTTCGGACTGGTACTCGGCCTCGGCTTCCTGCATGTGCGGGGCCGCCTCGGCCAGCACTGGCCGTGGCGACCGCTGCTCCCGGTGCGGTCGCGGGCCGGTGTGGGACAGCAGCCCATCGAGGCGCTGTCGCCCGCGTGCGGTGAATGCGGCGCGACTGCGGATGCGCGGTGATCAACCAACGAGGGGCTCGGTGACCCCGAGCGACAGGGCGCCCATGATCTTCGGGGCGCCCTTCTCGTAGAACGTGTCGAGATCGCGGATCTCGAACCCGGATTCCCGCACGAGAGCGGGAATGTCGCGGGTGAGGTGGCAGCCGCCCGCAATTGCCTTCTGGATCGGTTCGAAGCGGTGCTGCCACCGTCGGACCTTCTCGTGCGGGGCGCGACCGTGTTCGACGAAATGCAGGGTGCCACCCGGCTTCAGAACCCGCCGCAGCTCGCGCAGCGCGGCGTCGACATCGGGGATCGTGCACATCGTCCAGGTCGACAGGGCGGTGTCGAAGGTGTTGTCGGGGAAGGGAAGTGACTGGCCGTCCAGTCCGGAGCGTTCGACGGTGACAGGGGAGGCCGCGAGTCGCTTGCCGGCCAGCTTCCAGGCCAGGTCCGCCGGTTCGACGGCGCTGACGGACTCGACGGTGGCCGGGTAGAACGGGACATTGAGGCCCGAGCCGAACCCGATTTCGATCACGCGACCGTGCAGGCCGGAGCACACCCGCTCCCGTGACCGATCGGTCAGCGACATGCCACACGAGCAGTCCACCAGCCGCGGAACGATCTGCTCCCCATAGAACCCCATGACAGCCTCCCCGTTGCTCGCAATTCCCGCCTGCTCCAGCATCGCACGGTCAAGCAAGGTGCCGTCTTGTTCTCCGGGCGGTGAGGACTTGACCCTGACACAGTGACAAGGACTCGAATGGTCGACGAAGGAGGTGGTTGTCGTGAACACAACCAACCACGGTGGGCCGAATGCTCACCTCGTCGACGCACTGGCCGCCGCCGACCCGTCGGGTCGGCTGCAGGCGGCGCTCGCGGCGGGCACGCGCGCTGATCCCCGTCTGGCGGAGGCTCTGGTCGCCCGGTGCGCGGTCGAACCGGACTTCTACGTCCGCGACATGCTGACCTGGGCGTTGTGCCGTTTGCCCGCCGAGATCACGGTGCCGAGCCTGGTCCACGAGCTCGGGTCCGACACCGCGCAGGCCCGCAGTCAGGCGCTGCACACCCTGTCCAAGATCGGGGACCGGCTCGCCTGGCCCGCGGTGTCGGCACTGTTGCACGACGAGCACGACGAGGTCGCGCGCAGCGCGTGGCGGGCGGCCGTGGCGCTAGTGCCGCCCGGCGACGAGGCCGTGCTCGCGTCCGACCTCGTGACCGAGCTCGGGCGGGGCGACCGGCAGATGCAGCTCAGTCTGAGCCGTGCGCTGGTGGGACTCGGGGACACGGTCCTCCCGGTCCTCGACGCAGCGGGGACGAGTCCCGATCCGCGCACTCGTGCGCATGCGGAGGCCACGAAGCAGCTCTGTCACGATCCTGACAGCGGGTTCACCGTCTCGCTCGAGATGGCCAAGCGCGTCGTGGTCGTCGGTCCGGACACGTAGGAGGAGGAGATGGGATGTTGATCGGTGAGGTCTCGCGGCGGTCCGGTGTCAGCACGCGGATGTTGCGGCACTACGACTCATTGGGGCTGGTGCAACCCACGGGCCGCACCTCCGGCGGCTACCGCGAGTACTCCGCCGACGACATCCGACGGCTCTTCCATGTCGAGAGCCTGAGGACCCTGGGACTGTCGTTGAACGACGCCAAGCGCGCGCTGGACGAGGCCGATTTCGCACCGACCGAGTTGGTGGGAGACCTCATCCGGCACACGCGGCAGCGGATAGCCGCCGAGGAAGAACTGCTCGCGAAGCTCGAGCGCGTCGACGCGGCGGCGCCTGCGGAGTGGGGCGATGTCCTGCGCATCGTCACGCTGCTGCGCGCGCTCGAATCGGAGTCCGGGGCCCGCCGCCAGCAGGCGGTCCTGTCCCACGACGAGGGCGCCCCGCTGCCGGTCGAAGCGCTGGTCGCGGCGGTCCTGTCGGAGGACGACCCCAATGTGGCGGGGGCGCTGCAGTGGTCGTTGGCGAGGGCCGACGGTCGGGGACTCGCGGATCTGGCCGCCGGTCTCGACTCGGAGGAGGTCGACGTCCGGCGTCGCGCCACTGCCGCGATCACGGCAGTGCACACCGCGGAGGCAACGGTATTGCTGAGACGAGCCCTCGATGATCCCGATGCAACGGTTCGCGGACGGGCGGCCCTTGCCCTCGGCTCTCGGGGCAGCGCCGACGCGGTGCCCGTACTTCTCGAGATGATCGTCGCGGGGCTCAGTGATGTCGAGGCGGCCGAGGTGTTGGGCCTGTTGGCGGAGGTCTCGCCGGGGGCCGAGGACATCGTCGGGGTTCTGCAGGACAAGCTCGACACCGCTGACGACGCGCCCACGCGGTTGCGAATCACGCAGGCCCTGGCGGAGATTCCCGGCACGGCGGCACGGGCGGCTCTGACGCGGCTGGCCGACGACGGTGACCGGACGATCGCGGCCACCGCCGCAGCGATCTTGAGTACGCAGGACCGCGGACGTCGACGGGACGGTGTGTTCTCGCGAGAGATACAGGCAGGCAGAGGGTCTGATGAGGGTGGACGGGTGTAGATGAAATAGTCGGTGCACGAAAAGGCGGGGGCCACCCCGATGGCATCGAGGTGCACAATGACCGAATCCGAATCCCCGTCCGTCGCCGCACCCGGCGATGTCTTCGTCTTCCCCCTCGAACGGATCGGCCGCTACGGAGCGTGCCAGGTCGTCGCGGTCGACGAGTCCCAGGATCTCGCGACGGCCGCGGTCCTCGCCTGGACGGGCACCGAGGTTCCGGACGTCACCACGCTGGCCGGCGTGCCGCGGATGGTGCGGGACTTCATGTTCTGGACCCCGGAGGAGATGCTGAGGAACGTCCCCCTCACGGTTCCCGCCTCCCACCTTCGGATCGGTTCGCTTCCCGTGACCGGCGAGACCGCCTCCCGCGCGTACTTCTCCTGGGAGTTCGACCGCGACGTCGAGCGGCAGTACCGCTGGGACTCGATTCCCAATGAGACGAGGACTGCGTTCAGGGCCGCGCTGAACGGCGAAGAGGTGGCGACGACACCGGGGCTCACGTACGCGAGCAGCGGTGAACAGTACGAGGCGCGCCTGGCCCACGCCCGCCGCTTCAGCGACGACGCCGGCTACCTGATCGGCGACGACTTCCGCCTGGCATCGCTGCGCGCCTGGCGAAGCCTCTACCAGGTGGAGCTCCACGCGTGGCGCGACGACCTCCTGCCGTTCCTGGAGTCATCACCCCTGGTGAAGGAGCTGAGCCTCACGGGCCATGGACAGCGGGAACTGGACTTCTCCCGTACGAACCTCGACCAACTCTCAATCGACATCACCGGACTCCAACGGCTCGTGCTCCCGCTGAGCCTCGATCACCTGATCCTGCGCGGCCAAGGCGCGGCCAGCAGCTTCGACTCGCTCGACGCTCTGATCGACGAGCTGAGCGCGGAGGAGCCCGCAGCGGAGCCGATGCTGCAGGTGGTCGCCGAGCAGGACGGCCGTTGGATCACCGTGAACCTCACCGGCACGGTGCCGCCCGTGCGCGGCCTGGAACGCACGCACGGACTGCGGGTCAGCGCCATCGAGGAACTCGAGATCGGCGACGTCGTCGGGCATTTCCCTGGCGTCTCCTGGCTGCACTTGTTCGGAGCCCCCGGACTACTCGACGAACTCGACGAACTGCGGAGGCTGCCGCAGCTGACGACCCTGTGGATCTGCGACCTGTTCGGCTACAACCCCTCCGACTTCCCGGGCCCCGACGAGCTCCCGTCCCTCACCAGCCTCGACCTCGACAGCATCCCCGCCGACGTCGCCACCGGCGTGCGCGCCCAGTACAGGAAGGTGCAGCGGGTGGCCCTCACCGTCCGCAAGCCTCGCAAACCCGAATGGCTGGCGGAGAACCTCGAGAACCCGCTCCGCCACTGGGACGGCCGGGACGGCATCCCCGGCGCGGTCTCCAAGAAGTCCCGCACCGCGTTCGTCGCAGCGCTCCGTCAGGTCCGCGACGCGTCCGGCACCGACGAGCCCGAGCACACCGAAGCGGTCACCACGGCGGTCACCGGGTTCCTCGACACGATCGCCACCCTCAACCGCAAGCATCAATTCCTCTACACCCTGGAACGCGACGAGGTCATCGACGCCGTCAACGCCCTGACCGAAAGCCTTTCGCCTGAAGCCAATCGCGCACTCGAGCCGCTCATCGAGGAAGCGCTGGACGACTGAACGTCGGATCGTCCCCGGCAAGTTGTCGGCGGTCGGGGTGCCCCATCGGCGATCATGGACGGCATGGAAACCGCGAGCGGCCGACGAGGCGACACGGTCCGAGAGTCCTACTCGGCCAGGTCCCAGGAATACACGGATCTTTTGGGCTCGATGACTTCGACACACCCGTCCGATCGGGCGCTGGTGAGCAGTTGGGCCGCCGACCTGACAGGCCCGGTGCTCGACGCTGGGTGTGGTCCGGGGCAATGGACAGATTTCTTGGCCGGGTGCGGACAAGCTGTGAGCGGGATCGATCTGGTTCCCGAGTTCGTCGAACGAGCTCGCACGCAGTATCCAGAACTTTCCTTCGAACTCGGCAGCTTCGAGGCGTTGGACGCCGCGACGGATTCATTGGGTGGCGTGCTCTCCTGGTACACGCTCATTCACCACAATCCGCAGGACATCCAGACTCCACTCGCCGAGTTCGCGCGCGTGATCCGGCCGGGCGGAGGGTTATTGGTGGGCTTCTTTGAAGCCGGAACCCTAGGGCCTTTCGACCATGCCGTAACCACTGCCTATCGATGGCCGGTGGCCGAACTCAGCCAGGAGTTGGTCGCGGCCGGCTTCGAGGTGATCGAGACACATACACGAACGGCGAGCGGCACCAGGCCTCACGGCGCGATCACCGCACGCCGGCACAGCACCCGGTGAGGAATCGACGGAGGCCGCAGCGAGCGATACCGCCTCGCCGATGACCTGGCGTGGGTGGCTCATGGCCATCCCGATCGCGGTCGCGTTGCTCACCGCGGCCATGATGGTCCGGTCCGCGCCTGCCACGCTGCTGGTCGCGCTGCCGATCGCAGGATTCGTCGGCGCGCTGCTCGGTGCGTGCGCGCTCGCCGGCGCTCAGCTGCGATTGCTGTTGCCCGAGAGATCAACCCGCGCCGTTGGATGTGGCGGCAGCTGTTCGCGATCTGCGTGGGAGCCGCCGTCTTTCTCCTGAGCCTTCCCGTCACCGTGTCGTTGCTCGGCTCGGGAGCGGCCGCCACCTTGTACTGGTACGAGGCGGCGGTCGCCGGCATCGCCTACCTCTGTGCACTGGTTGTCTGTCCGCCACTGAATCGGGTGTTGGAGGCCAATCCTGAACCGGACGAGCAGGGAGGCAAGCCCTGAGAACGTCGGTGCTGTCTGGTTCAATGTCGCGAGAATCGGAAGCGGAAGGGTGCGGACATCATGGGGACCTGGGGCAGCGGCAATTTCGACGACGACACCGCCGCCGATCATCTCTCGGACCTGACCGGACGGCTCGTCGGCGAAGTCGCCAAGGCGATGTCCGGCGACCCGGTCGAGATCGAGCCGGACGAGTACTGGGGCGTCGCGGTGCCGTGCAACCTGGAGTTGCTCTACCTGATCGCGCAGCAGGACTACGTCGGGGTCAGCCTGCCCGACCCGGAGACGATCCACGGGTGGAAGGACCGGTTCCTGGCCGTCTGGGACGGGGCGATCGATGGGCTGGAGCCCAAGCCCGGCCACAAGGAGCGGCGCCGCGAGGTCCTCGTGCGGACCTTCGACCAACTGGCCGAGGTGGCCAGGCGCGAGGGATGAGGAGCCTATCGGCTGATCATGTCGGGGTGGGCCTCCACAACGATGCGGTAGCCGATGCCGACGGGAACACTGCCGGCGACGCGGACGGTGAGTTGCACCCAGCGCAGTTGAGCGCTCCGTGGGTCGGGCGCGAGTTCGGCCTGTCCGGCGACGATAAAGGCGTCTGGGCCGCTCGATACCCACGTGTGCGTGACGACCGTCGCCTCCGCGTCCAGGTAGGGCAGGGAGTCGGGCAAAAACACCGACGACACACGGGGCTTGGATGCCAAGACAGTGCGACGGAGGTACATGCCGCCGGTGGGTGGCTGACCGCCGATCCACACCACGCCGCTGTACTCGGTGCTGCGAATGGCCTGCCCTGTCACAGCATCGGTGACCATATGGTCAAGCCGGGGTTCGGCAATCAGGGGCGAGGTCATGCGCCCACCGTAGCGGCGCGGCGACCTGCCCATTGCCCCAACTCGTGGCGACAGGAATGCGATAAGAAGAAGGCATGACGCCGGAGGAGCACGCCGCCAGCATCCGCTCGCGGGGACTGCCGGAGGTCGTCGTGCGCATCGCCCTCGAGTGCGGCGCGACCGTGCATCCGGTTCTGCAGACCCAGGCCGACGCCGTGTGGGCGCCGGCCTGGGCGATTGTCGAGCGGCATCCCGAACTCGTGCCGCTGTGGAGCTCGGGCGCCCCGCGGTGCTCGCCGCGCCCGACGGCACCGTGCAGTGGTGGAGCGCCAAGCACCCGGAGGAGCCGCTCGACACCTACCCCGACTTCGCGGCCGCCATCCGCAAGCTGCTCACCGACCTCTGGGAACTGGATACGGACGACGATGACCGCACCGCCGTCGCCGAGCTACTGTTGCCGACCGAGCAGGTCGAGGCAGGCCTCGTACCGGTCGAGCGCTGAGCGACGCACCTGAATTGACGAGTGCGGCGGACATGCCCCGCAGGGGAGGTGGAGAAATGGCAGGCGGATTCCCCGTGTTCCGGATTTTCACCGCCGCGTCCGGCGGCGCGGTCCCTGTCAGATTTCGGATGCCGGACTTTTCGTCCGCGAACGCTGACAGTGAAGACCACGCATACCACCAGGCCGACCGCATCACCGGCGACCTGCTGGACGCCATGCCTTCCGGGTGCGGACCCTTCACCTTCATCGGCGCGCTGGAGGGGTACCCCGTCGGCGACCGCCTCTTCGATGACACCGTGACGTCCGCCGAGCTCTGGTGGGCGCCAACCCGATACGGACCCACCTGGCTGGTCCTCGGAACCGCAGTCGACGAATCGAGCTTCTGGCGCCTCGTCAACGACGACGATGACCTCAACACCCTCGGGGCTCATGGCCCTGCAACACGCCAACGAGTCGCTGTCATCGGAACACTCACCCAAACCAACTGAATGGAGATGGAGACTTTCAGACCTGTCGATGTGCCGGTTGAGCCATCGGTGCCGTGTCAACCGTCACGGTCCATCTCATTCCGGCCAGCCTCATTTGCTGATTTCCTCGTCTGGATTCGTGGTCAGGAGAAGCGCTCAGCGAATACGATCCCCACCGCACACTTCAAGGGGGGAGCTGCCGGCTGGGCGCGGGCAGCTGACAGTGGAACGGACGTCGTTTGAACACCATCGCACGCGCTGACAGCGCCGAACGGGCCGAGATCATCCAGCAGGCGAACAGCCTCTGGCGACGTGCCGGTGTCCGCGGGGCCGATCGTCGGATGCTGCTTTCGGAACTCGACACCGAACTCCGCGGCATCAACGGAGACGGTCACGGTTTCCCGGCGGTCCCGGAAGCGGTGAGTGAGCAGATGCTCCGGGAGCGGGCGATCGAGCGGGGCATGTGCGGTCGCGCTATGCGGTTGGAATTGGCCATTCCAGCCGCTCTTCTGGGCCTCGTGGCTGGTCTGGTAGTTCCTTCGCTTGTGCTCTGGCTCGTGCTCTCGCTTGTGCTCTCGCCCCTGTCGGCGATCCAGATGGGACCGTACGAAGAGATGGTGAATGTCTCGTCCGGGATCCTGGGATATCTGGGCGCGCTGTTGTTCGTGTGGCGGTTCCTTCACAACTTCGGTGATCCTCGCGCCACGTCGACGGTGCGGTGGCTCGCTGCGCTACTTCCGATTGGTGCTGCGTTCAGTGCCGGCGCGGTGGTTGTCATCATGCGGACCACGAACTTCTTCACGTCTCTCACGGCATACTTCGTCGGTGTAGGGGTCGTCGTCGGAGTTGTGGTGGTCGGTATCGGGCTGACTGTCGGGATTGCGCGGTTCTTGGCGGTCAGGACGCCAAACGACATCGAGACAACAGGAAGGTCTCCACATGCCCACCCCTGAGCTCCTCGAATCGCTCCCGGGCCCCGAGGAACTACGGCGCCGCAGCATCGTGCTGGCCGCACTCGACGCAGTCATGACCACGGACTCTCCCAAGTACGTGTATCGACCTGGCTGGCGGGCCGATGAGTCGCTGGCCTCGATGGACAACGGAGCCGGAGACGAGTACTCAATCATCTTCGGTCCCAACGGAACCTACGTTCGGGGGTTCGACCACGAATCGGAGATGAACACCTTCGACCAGGCTGATGCCGCCCTCTGGCCGGGGCTCACCGACCACCTACCCGCTGTGTTCCGTTCCTATATAGACGATTTCACCCTCGATGGCGTGCCGACGATGACGGTCTGCCTGTGGTGGGCGGTGGGTGACCCGTCGTGGAACTGCTCGGACTTCGCCTATCCCGATGGCGATGTGTACGCGGACGGGGCCTCGTGGATGTTCGGGGCCTTGACCGACTGGACCCTTGAGGACTTCCTCGACCACGCGACCTATTACGGGTGCGAGATGAGTCCGGCTCTCGCGCACCACCTCATGGCGTCGCTCCCGCTCACCGAGGAGCATATGGCCGCGCTGAATCCCACGGCGGACGCCGCAAGAGCCCTTGCCAAGGTCGAGGCACTCCGGTATCCGGTTCAATGAGTCGGTCTCAGCCGAGGAGGTTGACCGCGTTGGCGACGACCAGGCTGAGAATGACGATCGACAGGATCGATTGCACGGACATGGTGAGCTTCGCCCACCGCGCGAGCGGCATGACGTCGGTGGGGCTGAATGCGGTCGCGTTCGTCAGGGCCAGATACAGGTAGTCGACAAACACCGGCCGCCAGCCGGGTGCCGCGAGGCCGGGATCAATCTGCTGGGGGAATGCCAGATCTGGGTGGGTCCGGGGCTGCAAATGCCTGGTCACCGGTCCTCCGCCGTCGAGTTCCCAGTACAGGAAGCCAAATGCGAGGACGGTCTGCGACCATACAAGCGCCCCCGATACGAGTAGCTCGTTCGCCACGGTCGTTTGCGGGGCGCCGTGCAGCAGATCCCAGACGAGCCGTGCCGAACCCCACGCTGCGCCCGCAGCGATCGCCACCACGAGCGCGATCGACAGCGCCCGCACCCACCGGCCGGGCCGGTCGATGCGACCCGGGTCGACCACGATCAGGGTGAGGAGCACGAACCCCTCGATCGCGGGCAGCAACCAGTCGGTGCCCGGTGAGTAGCGCGCGGGAAGCAGGAACGGCACGGCCATCGCAACCAGGACGAACGCCGATGCGGTCCAGCGCCGCTCCGCACGGGACTCGCTACCTGAGGGGGTATGAGGATCGTCGCTCATCGTGGAACCCTCGTTCCTGGTGATGGGAACCTTTGGATGTCCGACCCAAGACCTGTGTAGAGCGGAGACAGATCAAGATGGTCGACTCGAAGGTACCGGAGTTGCAGGCCCTCGCGCCGGTGGCCGACTATCTGTTCGGCGACGACGTCGTACAGACGAGCGACCCGGGTGTGCGGTCGATCGCCGACCGCCTACTGGGCGAGTCTGTCGACCGAACGGACTATGCCCGAAGGGCGTTCGAGTTTGTCCGGGACGAAGTGGCGCATTCATGGGACGCTGACGATCCCCGCGTGACGGTGACGGCAGGCGAGGTCCTCGAGAGCCGGGTCGGATTGTGCTACGCCAAGTCTCACCTCCTCGCGGCGGTACTGCGAGTCGGCGGAGTTCCGACCGCGCTGTGCTACCAGTGGCTCGTCGATGACGGCTACTACATGCTGCACGGGCTCGTCGCCGTCAGCCTGGAGGGGCGCTGGCACCGTCTGGACGCTCGAGGCAACAAGGCAGGTGTCGACGCACAGTTCGACCTCGACGTCGAGCGGCTGGCGTGGCCGGTGCGGCCGGAACTGGGGGAGCGTGACTTCCCGACATTGCACGTCAGCCCGCCGCCGCAGCTGATCCGTGCGTTGCGCTCCGTCGACGACATCAGGTCCCTGGCCACCGGCGGCCTAGGAGTCCTGCCAGATCCAGAACCTGCGTAGTCGTCAACTACGCGCACCTTGCTTGGGCCGGCGCGGGTCTTGACACGGCGTCAGTCACGGCGTTTGACTGGGACGCAAGCTTGTTGCCTCGCCCGACGGTGTTCTGGGAGGTTGACGTATGCGCGTCATTGGATTCGCGGGTTCGGGGCATCGGCGCGGAGCAACTCCCCGCCGCAGGACCACCTCGTTGCTGGCACTGGTTGGAGCGTGCCTTCTCTCCCTGGCAGCTACCCAGACAGCCAGCGGCGAACCAGCGGCAGACGCCGTCGACACCGGGTTCGCGATCCCCTTCTCCGGGGCGCCCGGCTACGAGCGCCTCGCACCGACGCAGATGACCAGCTCGGGTCAGCTCAACCAGCCCCTCGGTCAGCAAGCGGCGGACGAGATTGCCGGCCAGATCGGGCTCAACAGGGCCGACGCCTTATCCGAGCAGCAGTATCGCGACCTCACGTCCGGCGGTGGAGTCGGCGGCAGCGTGGAAGATGCCGAGATGATCAATGCATGCGTCCAGATCCTGACCAATACGAACGGCCGCCCCGTCTATTCCAACGTAGACGGCAACTCCACACCGTCGGTTCTGGCCAGCTACGGGCTTTACGTGAACCCCAGCGGACTGCTGGAGAGCCCGGCCAATGCGGACGCGCCGACGAGGCAGGTGAACCCTCTGCTCGCTCCCGGCGGGTTTGTGGGCACCTGGATGCGGAACAACGGTGCGACCCAGACCCTGATAGCGCTCTACCAGTCGGCATACACGGTACAAGCGGTCTATGGCTTCGCAGCGCAACAGATTTCGGGGGCAGCTCAACTGGTCACCAACACCAAGGGGGGTGTGAGTTCGGAGGTGGGCATGTCGATGGCGCCGCCGCTCTGGATAGTGAACTTCGCCCTGCTCTACATATTGAATCCGTCCCTGGCGGCCGCGATGCCCGCCCACTGGGCTCCCATTCCTTCGGCGGTTGCCGACGCCGTGAAGTCGAGCCCCACCGGCCAGGTTCCTTTCAGCGACTATGCGTCCTACTTCCAGTGATCGATCACGGAGCCCCAGGCCGCACACAGCGGTGACCGTTGGGGCCATCCCGACTTCGGAGACTTCACCAGCGGGTCGCGCCACGTCGACCGGATGGAACGGCTGATCGCGCCGGAGGCCGCCGCGACGGCTACCGCGGACTCCTTGTATTCGAGTCGTGTCGACGCCGAGGTCGCGCAGAGTTCATGCAGGAACACATCCCAGTGATCCCGATCACAGAGCTGGCCACTAATGTGACCGAGTCGAGCACTGTGAAGCAATGGGCGAGCGAGTCGAGGCAGGGTGGCGATGGACGCGGATGTGATCGTCGTAGGCGGGGGCACCAGCGGTGCGGTATTGGCCGCACGGCTGTCCGAGGACCCGGATCGGCGCGTGCTGCTGCTGGAGCAGGGCCCGGACGACGCGGCGTACGACGACTCCGTCCTGCGGCCAACCTCGGCGGGGGACGTATGGGCCGGAACGCCTTTCGCTCGGGCGTTCCCGATGCAGGCCGGGCACACCACGGTCCAGATGGTGCGCGGGCGCGTCCTGGGCGGCACCTCGGCCGTGAACTACCTCGCCACGATGCGTGGCCAGCCGGCCGACTACGACGCGTGGGCCGCGCGGGGGCTCGACGGGTGGAGCTGGCCCGACGTCCTTGCGACGTTCCGGGCCATGGAGAACGATTTGGACTGCGGCGCATCGGAGCTGCACGGCTCCGACGGGCCCCTCGTCGTACGCCGCTCCACCCCCGACCAACAGACCGAATCCCAGCGGGCCTTCCTCGCGGGACTGCGGGAACTCGACGTGCCGTGGGCCGACGACGTCAACAACCCCGGTCAGCTCCCTGGCGTCGGGATCTTCCCGCTGACGGTGTCCGAGGACGGCGAGCGGCTGACCGTGAGCCAGGCGTACCTGACCAGGGAGGTCCGATCGCGACCGAACCTGACCGTCGAGACCGGGGTGACCGTGGACAGGGTCGTCGTCGAGGAGGGACGGGCGACACGTGTCCTCACCGCCGATGACCGGGAACTGTCCGCAGGCGAGATCATCGTCAGCGCCGGCGCAACCGGTTCACCCGCCCTGCTGCAGCGGTCGGGCATCGGTCCGAAGGAACTGCTCGACCGCCTCGGTATCCCCGTCGTCGCCGACATCCCCGGGGTCGGGGCGAACCTGCAGGATCACCTCGGCTTCCCGCTCCTCTATCACCACGCGGGCGGCAGCGCGCTGCGCGGCGGTCCTGTCCAGCCGGTGTGGGTGGGCCGCACGCCGCAGTCCGACACGATCGACTTCCACGTTCTGAACCTGCCGATCGGCGAACCGACCGCCGACGGCGCGTACTTCTCGGTCGTCCCGTACCTGCTCGATGTCACCGGGCGGGGAACGGTTCGGATCACCTCGGTCGATCCTGACGCCGAACCGGATGTGGCGATGCCGGTGCTGGCAGCGCACGACCTGGAACGCCTCGACTGGATCCTGGGTCGCATCGCCGCGCTGGAGTCGACCTGGCCGTTCGCGGGGCTCGGCGCCACCCGCGTCCAACCGATGGCAGACCTGAGCGCCGAAGGCGCCGCGGCAGACCTGGTCGACGGCGGCGTGATCAGCTACGCACACCTGGGCGGCACGTGTGCGATGGGTCCGGACGGAGACCCGCACGCCGTCCTGGACGCGCGCTGTCGCGTGCGCGGGGTCGAGGGCCTGCGGGTCGTGGATGCCTCGGCGATGCCGGTGCTGCCTGCGGGCAACACATACCTTGGCTGCGTGATGATGGCCGAACGTGCCGCGCAACTGATCTGAGCTACGGCAAGTTCTGCGGGTTCGACTTCGGTGGCCTGCGGCGGAACCGGTGGTTGGCCGGGATGGATTTGTCGCCGCGTTGATCGAATGCGGTACGGCCGATGAGCGGCATGCGAGTCGAATTCTTCTGCAGTGGATCAACTTCCGCCGGTCACGTCGGGGCCGAAGGCGGCCGTCAATGCTGCCGCGATCAGGTTGGACAGGTCCGGGCGACCGTCCTCGGTGGCCCAGCGCGTGAGGGCGGCGTTCATTGCAGCCAGGCAAGCGCCGGCCGCCGCCCAGGCGCGGAAGTCCGATTCGGGGTCGGCGGCGGCATCGCCGCGGAGGGCGTCGACGATGGCTTGCTGAGTGGCGTACTGACTGTCCAGGTGTCGGGCCCGGAGCGCCGGCACGGTGATCATCAGACGGAGTCGGTCGAGCAGTAGATCGTCGGCATCGGTCCGGGAGCCGCTGATCAGGTCGGCCGCCTCGATCAGGGCCCGCCCGATCCGTTGGACCAGCGCGCCGTCGGCCGGGCCTGCCGCGATCCGGTCGGCGATGAGTTGGTCCTGCTGACCGACCAGGACCAGGTCTTCCTTGGTGGGAAAGTGCCGGTACAGCGTCATCGGCGAGATTCCGGAGGCGGCAGCGATCTCGCTCAGAGTTACCGCGTCGTAGCCGCGTTCGGCGAACAGCGGGATCGCGTGGGCCTGGATCGCGCGCTGCGTCTCGGCCCGCCGGCGGTCCCGGAGGGTGGGTTGGGGAGCACTCATGTGGTATAGACTACCATCATGCTACTAACTAACAGTTCTGAGCATGATGGCCCGCTGGCGGGTCGAACCGCACTGGTGACCGGAGCCTCGCGGGGGATCGGGCAGGCGGTCGCCCTGCGGCTCGCTGCCGACGGCGCGACTGTGGCCGTGCACTACGGCACGGATCGCGCCGGTGCGACGGCGACACTGGCCGAGATCGAAGCCGCGGGTGGCGGAGGCTTCGTGGTCGGTGCCGAGCTCGGGGTGGACGGCGACATCGACGCCCTTTTCGACGGGCTGGCCGTTGGCCTGGCTGGGAGGCCGCTCGACATCCTGGTCAACAACGCGGCCGCGGAGCCGGCGGGTCCGATCGAGGCCACCACGCCGGAGCAGTTCGACCGCCTGTTCGCGGTCAATGTCAGGGCTCCGTACTTCATCATCCAGCGGGCTCTGCCGTTGCTCCCCGCCGGCGGACGGATCATCACCCTCTCCTCGGTGGCGGCCCGGATGGCCAACGCGACCCAGACCTCGTTCGCGATGACGAAGGGCGCGATCGAGACGATGAGCAGGACGCTGGCCAACGAGCTGGGGGTCCGCGGCATCACGGTGAACGCCGTCGCGCCCGGCGCGACCAGGACGGCGACGAACGGGGCCTACTTCGAGGCCCCGGGCATCGAGAATTTCCTGGCAGGGATGACCGCCCTGGACCGATTGGGGGAAGCGGCCGATATCGCCGACGTGGTCGGGTTCCTGGCCTCACCCGATGCTCGGTGGATCACCGGTCAGGTGCTCGATGCGAGCGGCGGCCTTTTTCTCGGGCCTCGGATCTGAATGACCGTCTTTCAGTGCATCATCGTCGGTTGATGTGAACGCGCCGCACCATCGAAAATCGCAGGCCCGGCAAGGGGATTCCTTCGCATCCGGGCTACTTCGGGCTTCATCATCGGTTGTGTCGCGGGGATCCGCCTACTTCCGTGCGCTGACGTAGGCCGCGATTCCATCGAGGATGCGGTCGATGCCGAATCGCAGGGCATCATTGCGTCCGGCATTCGGATCGGTCTGCTCGGCCGGGTCGGCGAACGCGGCCGCAACGCGCGGGAAGCTGTCGCCGTGGGCGGCCAGGATCGCGCCGATCTCCCTGACCAGCTGGCCCTCCATATCGTCGTCCTCGGTGGCCGAACCCACCTGCTGAACCAGGCTGCGGACGTGACCGAGCAGCAGCACCGCACTGTCGAGGCGTTCGGGGCCGGTCAGTGAGCTGCCGTCGAGCGCGGCGAGTGCAGTCTCGAGCCAGTTCAGTTCATTGGGACCGATGGGTCGGGGGCCGGTCGTGAGCTCGAGCGCCCAGGGGTGGGCGCGATAGCGGTTGAAAGCGGTCACGGCCCACACTGTCAGGTACTCGCGCCAAGGTTCCGATGAATCCGGCAGGGCTGCAGCCACTTCCGGCGCGGGTCCGAACGCCGTGTCCAGCATGACTGCTGCGAGCTCGCTCTTGCCGGGGACATAGCGGTAGAGCGCCATCTTGGCGCATCCCAGGCGTTCGGCCAGGCGGGCCATAGAGAGACTGGCCAATCCTTCGGCGTCGGCGAGGGCGATGGCCTCGGCGACGATCCGGTCCAGGGTGAGCGATGGTTTCGGTCCGCGCCTGGGCGCCTTGGTGACTCCCCAGAGCAGTTCGGCGGCGGTCGGTCCGGCCATGGTCGTCATCCCCTCGGAGTTCTTGACGTTTAACTGCGTCCATCATACGCTAATCACAAAACGGCGTCCGGTAGACACAGTTAATGGAGGGGTCCTCGACATGCGCAACACCACCGTCCTCATCTCCGGCGCCAGCGTCGCCGGTCCCGCCCTGGCCTATTGGCTGGACCGCTACGGCTTCGACGTCACCGTTGTGGAGAAGGCGCCCGCCCTGCGCGGCGGCGGCCAGGCGATCGATTTCACCGGCCACACGCATATGGCAGTGCTCGAGCGCATGGGCATCATCGAGGACATCAAGGCCCGCCAGACCGGCAAGACCGACATGGTGCTCGTCGATGCGCAGGGTCGGCAGCAGGCCCTCATCTCGGGTGAATTCACCGGCGGCGATATCGAGATCCTGCGCGGCGACCTATCCGAGGTCATGTACGAGCGCACCGCCGACAATTGCCGATACCTGTTCGGCGACACCATCACCGCCCTTACCGAAACCGCCGCCGGCGTACATGTGGAATTCGCCCGCGCGCCCGCCCGCACCTTCGATCTGGTCTTCGGCTGCGACGGCATCCATTCCCGGGTGCGGAAGCTGACCTTCGGTCCCGAACAGGACTTCGTCAAACATCAGGGCTACTACTACTGCATTGCCGGAGCCTCGCACTGGGAGCTCGACGGGAGCAGGCTGCGTGAACGCGCGGTGTCGCACGGTCACAATGCACCGGGGCGATTGGCTCTCGTGGGCGGCTCCAAAGCCGGTCAGATGTATCTGTTCGCCTCCCCAGAACTCGACTACGACCGGGATGATTTCAATGCACAGCGGCGCCTGGTTGCGGAGAAGTTCGCAGGCGTGGGCTGGGAGGTGCCCGGAATGCTGGCCGAGCTACCCGGCCTGGACGGCTTCTACCTCGACTCGATCAGCACGGTCAGCATGAAGACCTTCGTCAAGGGTCGCGTCGCACTGCTCGGCGATTCCGGCTATGGCAGCACACTCGCGGGTTTCGGCACCGGTCTCGCCGTTGTCGGTGCCTACGTGCTCGCCGGTGAACTGGCCACCGCGGGCGGCGATTACGCCGTGGCATTCAGCCATTACCAGGAAATGATGAAGCGCTACTGCAAGATGGCCAATGGTGCGCAGCCCGGGCGGTTCCTGGCGCCGAAGACCGCGTTGGGTCTGCGCTTGCGCAACTGGTTTCTGCATTCGAGGTTCTTCGACATGATGGTGAGGTCCGCGGAGAACTCGAAGAATGATATCGAGCTGAAGAACTACCCGGAAATCGTAGGTGCACAATGAAGTAGGGGTTATTGCAGTGTCCGACCCACGGGTCCGGATGCGGCCGCTTGCATTGGATTACTCAGCTGAGCATGCGGCTGGCCCGGCTGGGTGTGCGTTCAGGTGTCAAGCGGGTGGAACCAAGCGGAATCACGGCGCCGGAGGAACATGTCCAGTGCGGCTCCGACATTCTCGCGCACGAAGTCTTCTTGCTCCGCCGCGATCAGAGAGCGCATCGTCTCGAGTTCACGCTCGGCGCCAGGCAGGTCGAACACCGCACAACCAGCAGCGTTGCGGACATCCCAGTCGTCGTCTGTCCGGGCCAGGTGGATCAGTGCCCCGCGGCATCTCTCGGCAAGGGAATCGTCATCGATCCGAAGGATCGCGAAGACCCTTATCGCTTCGATCCTCACCAAGTCGTCTTCTGACACATCAGCCGCTACCGCGAGCAGAAATAGCGCCAGCAGGGGTCCGTCGCCATCCTCGGGAACGAATGTTCGCAGTGCGGAGAAACGCCTATCCGCGCTCCAATGCGCGAAGTCGGTGACCACGTCACGTGCAGCTGCTGATTCGGAACTCATGAATCTCTCGGTTCACCAACCCTTGACCGCAGTCCCGTCCCACCGTGGGTCGGCCAACAGCTCCGGTGCCGGACCGACGAAGGCGCGCGCGGCGTCGGTGTCGCCGGCGAGGGTGAAGCGCAACCACGCGGTGAGGTACCCGCGGAATCCGCCGCCGTCGGTGGGCCAGTTGTGCCCCACGCCCAGCAGGCGGCCGCGGGCCGCGGGCCCCGGGCTGACGGCGTGGTAGGCGGCCTGCGGTATGGCCGTCGAGACCGGATCCTCGGCCCCGGTCAGGTAGAACACCGGACCGGTCAGTCGAGCCACGTCGATTTCGTCCACGGGACGAGTGGCCCACCAGGGATCGGGCAGGTCGAGCACGGCGGTGGAGGTGATGAGTCCGTCGGAGTCGGTGCTGGCATTGATCGATCCCCCGGCGCCCTGCGAATGTCCGACCGCCGCGACGTGGCCGACGTCGATGCGATCGTGAAAGACGCTCTCCGGGTTGTCGTTCTGCGCCAGGATGTAGCGCGCTGCTGCCAGGATCTCGGTCCCGTCGCCGGTGACGCTGCTGTCGGCGACCACGACGACGAAGCCCCAGGAGGCCAGGTGGCGCAGCAGCTCCTCGTACTGCTCGTACGTCGCGTGGCTGCCGTTACCGAAGGTGACCACCGGATGGCGGTCGGGGCTGGTGGCGATGTCGGCGGGGTGGAACACCTGGTATCCGGTCACCGCAACCGATGTGACGGCGTGGATGCCGGTGGCCGCGTAGCGCTCGCTGACGGACTGCCCTTCCGGAGCGGCGGGAGCCGCAGGCGCCGCGGCACCTGCCGCGGGAGCCGATGCGAGGGCCGGTGCTGAGAATCCGGATGCCATCGGCATCGCGATGATCGCGGCGAGGAGCATTGTCCGGGCCTGTCGGGTGGTGGGCAGCAGGGGTCGCCGTAACGTCACGGAAACCGATGCTACCCAGCGTCGGCCCGTGCCAACATGGCCGCCATGCCCAATTTCGTCAAACCCCGGCGGAGCGCTCCGGCCGCCACCACGCCGGCTCCGAACGTCGAGACCCTGCCCCGCGTGTGCGTGATCGGTGCGGGATCGTCGGGCATCGCCGCGGCCAAGGCGCTCCACGTCGCCGGAATCCCGTTCGACTGCTTCGAACAGGGCAGCGTGATCGGCGGTAACTGGGTCTACGACAACCCGAACGGGGTGTCCGCCTGCTACGAGACGCTGGAGATCAACACGTCCTGCCCGCGGATGGCGTTCTCGGACTTCCCGATGCCCGCCGACTATCCGCCCTACGCGCGGCACGACCAGGTCCGCGCCTACTTCGAGTCCTACGTAGAGCATTTCGGGTTCCGGCACACCATCACCTTCGGCACCACCGTCGAGCAGGTCGAGCGTGCCCCGGACGGCACGTGGTCGGTACGGACGACCGGCCCCGCCGGCGAGCGCGTGGAGACCTACGACGCCGTGCTGGTCGCGAACGGGCACCACTGGGACCCCCGCTGGCCGGACCCCGCTCCTGGAACCTTCACCGGCGAGCAGATCCACGCCCACGACTACCGCACCGCCGACCAGCTCGCGGGACGCGACGTGGTGGTCGTGGGCATGGGGAACTCGGGTCTCGACATCGCGGTCGAGGCGTCAAAGGTCGCGCGCAGCACCACGCTGGCGGTGCGGCGCAGCCACTGGGTGATGCGCAAGATGTTGCTCGGCAAGCCCGCCGACCGATTCGTGATGCCGGGCTGGATGCCGGGTTGGGCGATCTCCGCCGGGCTCCGCGTCTCCGCGCTCACGGCCGGTGACATGACACGCTACGGGCTCCCGCGGCCGACGCATCGGCCCGGTCAGGCGCACCCGGTGCAGTCCGAGCAGATCCGTGCGCGACTGCGGGCCGGCGCGATCGCCCCACGTCCGACGATCGACCGGTTCGAAGGCGACACGGTCATTTTCGCGGACGGAACCCGGTCCCGGGCCGACCTCGTCGTGTGGGCCACCGGCTACCGGGTGAGCTTTCCGTTCTTCGACCCGGAGCTCGTCGCCGCGCCCGAGAACGACCTCCCGCTGTGGAAGCGAACTGTGCACCCAGATCTTCCCGGCCTGTACTTCGTCGGGCTTCTGCAGCCGCTCGGCGCGGTGATGCCGCTCGCCGAGGCGCAGAGCGCATGGATCGCTGAGACCCTCGCCGGCCGGTACCTTCCGCCGCCCGAGGCCGAGATCCGGTCGCAGATGACGGCCGAGCACGATCGCGCCAAGCGGCGGTTCTACAACTCTCCGCGGCACACCATGGAGGTCGACTTCGACCACTACCTCTGGAGTCTCGAGCGGGAGCGCCGGCGCGGTGCCCGCCGCGCCCGGGCCGCGCGCTGACCGCCTTCCTAGGATTGGTGGGTGTCCGACTTGAGTTCAGCTACGACCCGAGCACGGGACCTCGACCGTTCGCAGGCCTGCACTTTGCTCGACGCCGCGTACAACGACGGCCAGCTCGGTGTGGACGAGCACGAGGCCCGCACCGCGACCGCGATGCATGCGGCAACGATCGGTGACCTCAGCAGGCTGACTGCTGACCTGCAGATCCCGGCCCACCTCCTCGAGTTGTCGGGTGCACCCGAGGCCCCGGACCGCCGCTCCGGTCTGCGGTGGCGTGGACTGGTCGCGGTGGCCGCGGTGGTTCTCCTCGGCGGCTTCGGCTATCTGCTGTTCGGCCGCGCCTCCGGCACCGAGCCCCGCGTGACGGTGTATGTCGAGGACGGCGACGCCTACAAGGGGAACGTGACTGCGACACTCAGCGGCAAGCTCCTCGACATACAGGTCGCCTGACTGCGCCCGGAATTGGTGACTGGACCATCATGCCTTCCACGTTGCCTGCGGCCACCGACATCCTGGCCGAGATCGAGGTCAAACGCTCGCGGTTCATCGCGGTGCTGCGGCGCGTCGACGGAGCAACCGAGGCGCAGGACTTCCTCGACGAGCAGCGCCGCCGGTATCCCGATGCGCGGCATCACTGTTGGGCCTACACCACCGGAGACGAGCCCTCGGAGCGGGCCGAACGCGCGGGGGACGACGGGGAGCCCGGGGGAACCGCCGGGGTACCGATGTTGCAGGTACTGCGCACCCGGGACCTGGTCGACGTCGCGGTGGTGGTGACGCGGTACTTCGGCGGTGTCAAGCTCGGCGCAGGTGGGCTGGTGCGTGCGTACTCGGGGGCGGTGGCAGCGGTGGTCGACGCGGCGCCACTGGTCGGCCGCGAGCGCCTCGAGCTGCTCACGCTCGAGATCGGTCATGGCACCGCCGGCAGGGTGGAGGCCGAACTGCGCGGTCGCGGAGTCGCCGTCGTCGACACCGACTACGGGGCGGCCGTCACCCTCACCCTCGCCACCCGGGACCCCGCCCGGCTGGCCGACGCGGTTGCCGAAATCACAGCCGGCGCAGGCGAGCTCGTCGCGGCGGGTGCGCGGTGGGTGGACGTGTGAGCAGGCCGCGAGCGGCTGTCGACGCCGAGATCCATTGCGGTCCATTGAAGGTCAGGTTGCGATCGCCGGTCACCAGATCCGCCGCCCGGTGCGGATCGAGGTGAATCCCCGATCGTGGAACCTCACGTTTCAAGGTGGTCGAGTACCTCACGGAGCCGCGACAAGGTCACCTTCCATCCCCGCTCCAAGGCATTGCGTGCCATTCTCTGCCGCCGGTCATCGATATCAAATCCTGTTTGCGTCAACAGAAATCGCGTGCCATTACCCTGTGGCTGGATCGTCCAGTCAACGATCCACCGCGCAGGATGCTCGGCTCGCAGATCGACCCAACTCAGGGTCAACTGCTCACCTGGCCGAGCCGTCAGGATTTCGCAGGCGATCTCGGCGGTCGGCTGACTCGGTACTGCGAAAGTGAAATGCGTTCCGACAGACGCGGCGAACCCGATTGATCGCATCAACCATCGCTCAAGCAGAGCCGGTTCTGTCAGAGCACGCCACACGGCGTCTGGCGAATGCGGGAAGAAACTGCCGATCTCGACCGCAGCGGGATCCAACTCTGCATCAGCTATCACCGGTGCACCTCCTCAACGAATCCAAATATGATCGCCGGGGCGCGGTTGCCGCGGCGGGTCGCCCGCTGCTCGCGGCCGCTTTCTTCAACCTTCAGCGCCGCTCGACGTGAAACGGGCCCTCGCTGTTGGTCAGTACGTCGCGGGATCCCAGAAATAGAGCTGACGCGCAAATGCGCCGATCAAGAACCCTGATGGCGGGTTGAGAGCGTGCTTTCTTCCTTGTGGATCGAGCTGGTACACGGCGGTCATTCCGTGGAAGGAGACGCAGTGGATGTTGTCGGATCCGAAGGGGCTGAACGCAACCTTGTTGACGCGATTCCATGCGTCGAGTGCCCATGGCACCCGGAATTGGTCGCTGCACGGGTACTCACGCAAGCCGATATCTTGCGCCGCTGCGTTGGGTGCCAGGACGGTTCCGAGGTTGACTGCCAGTGCGCAGGCCGCGCCGAGCATTGTGCGGTTCATCTCGAATTGCCTCCCCCAGCAATAGGTGATCGACAGTCTGTCTATAGGGGCCGGCGGGTGCCGCGTTACAGGCGAGCCTGGCGTGGCCGGCCCAGGTTTGATGCCGCTCCATATGGCTGCAACTCGGTCCGGTCGTCGTCACCGCCGACGTGGTGGCGTTGGCGATCCCCGGCACGCACCGAATCGTAGTCAAGCGGACACATGACAGACGGTTCAGAAGCGCGAACGCGCGCGCCTTCCGTCCAACTTCTCGGACAAGTACCCGGCTGAATAGAGAAACGTCCTAGGTTGGGTGGATGTCGATGACGTGGCCGCAAATACGAGGTTTGAACTACAGCACGATGGGGCGGGCCGTCCGCGCCGACATGTGGTGCGATGACTCCTTCATGGGGCGGGCGTGGTTCTTGCCACCCACGACGTGGCGTATCGAGGACGCAGCCGGCGAAGCGACCTACATCGAGAACGGCACCGATGAGTACCGCCGCGCCGACGACGGAGTGATGGTCCACACCGCCAAATCTCCGAATCGGTTCGTCATGACCAGCGGTGCCGCGCCATGGCAACTCCTGCAGGCGTATGCCATGTGGCCACTGGAAGATTCAGGGACGGACCAGCGGCTGGTCCCGACGAGTCTGCCCCGTCTGGTGGAGGTCCGCGGCCGCGCGGGCTGGCAGGTCCAGTTCGCCGACGCTATGCCAAGTGGTGAGGTGACCTACGTGATCGACGCAGAACTGGGCATCGCCCTGTCGAGGTCCGAAGGTTCGCAGGTGATGGAACTGGCGGCACCCCATTTCGACGAGGATTTCGATCCGGCGTTGTTCACCTGGATCGGCCCGGTCCGGGAGGAAGAGGATCGGTTCGTCACCCCCGCTCAGCGCGAGTACGAAGCGAAGGCATTGGCGCTTGCGCAGATGCCGCGGCCGCAGGTCGCCTGGTTGCCGCGGACCATCGAAGTCCAACCGGTTGACGGTGATCCACGAACCGGGGCATTGGATCTGCAGGTGACGGCTCAGTACGGCTACCTCACTCTGCGCCAATGGGTCACCGAGGTCGGCGAGCCCGAGATCACCTGGATGCAAGGGCAGACACCGTTGCGTCACCGCGAAGCAGTCGGTCCATGGACGTTCGAGATCCGCAGCCACAACCTGATCGACTCCGACGACTGCGCACGAATCATCGGATCGATCGCTCCGGCTGACCCGCCGGCCGCCACCGCCGCACAGATCCGCGAGATGCTCGACCGTGACATAGCCGAACGGGCCGACGCCGAACTCAGTGAGATGTTGGGGACAGGTCGCCACCTCGACGACTACCTCGGCGATCGAGGCGGGGATTCATTGTTCATCCGAACCGATTTCAGCAACGGCGCCGCCTGGCGCGAGGTGGTCGCCGCGGCGATGGCAGCCGGCGAAGGCGACGAATCCGAATTCATGGCGTGCCTGACCTGTATCGACAACCCTGCGAACGACGGCCTGTCGATCTCAGAACTGCTCAAACGGATCGGTGACCAGCCCCCGTACTACGTGTTCATCGCAGACACCACCACGATCACCGACCCCGAACATCCGATCCTCGCTGTGGACACCGGACCCGCAGACTCAGGTCACGGCAGAGGCCAGACTGTGAGGGTGATCCCGTCACAGATGTGGTCCATCGAGAACAACCTCTCCCTCGCCAACATGGACTTCGAAGACTTCGCTGATGCTGCCGGCCCCGACGGGGTCTATCGCGGATTCTCCTGAACGAGCAGTGGTAGTCCCGGCGCTGCTCTCTGACAGGCGTTGTGCGTCGAATCCGGAGTAGGCCAGACCTTCCGCATACGAGTCGCGGACGCACCCGCGCTGGCCGCCGTGCAGGCAACTCGAGTAATCGCGTTGCTCGTTGGTACAGCTCCGACGTGCAGGAATGCGAGCTGGGGGACTCGACATGTATGAATGTGGCGTCATCCAGTCGCGCAACGGATTTCGCTGCCCGCTGGTACGACAACCCGACCATCAATTGAAGGAGTACATCCATGGGTTCTTCGGACGAACAGCTCGGCCAGATCGGCACCATCGCGGGAGTCGGCGCAGTCGGGCTCCTCGCGATCTGGGGTGGCGCAGGCCTGGTCTCGATGTCGTAGCACTCACGCGAGTCCGCTACCGGCAGGTCCAGCCCGTTCCAGATCGGGGCGGGCTTGACCTCCCGGTGCTGCTGCACGGTCTGGGTCGTGCCGTATGTATCGAGTGAGTGATGGTTCCGGGCGCGCCCTACATTGAGTGGATGGTCCGTGAGGCTGCTGCCACCCATTCGACGGCCGCATCTGTCCCGCGCAGGTTGCGTGTTCTGGGGACGTCCGGGGCCGGCAAAAGTCGGCTCGCGGCGCGAGTATCGGAGGTTCTCGGCGTTCCGCGCCTAGAGCTCGATGCGGTCTTCTGGGACGTTGATTGGACGTATCGCGATCTCGACGAGGCGCGTTCGCTTGTTCGCGATTTCACGGCCGAGCACCCGAACGGATGGGTGATCGACGGCAACTGGACATCGCGATTGGATGGCTTACTTGACCCGGGCACGCCGGGTGGCGCCGACGCGGTCGTATGGCTCGATCACTCCCGGCCGGTCGTGATGGGCAGGGTTATCCGCCGCACGCTTCGGCGCGGTCTCTTGCGCGAGGAGCTGTGGCACGGCAACCGTGAGAGTCCGTTGTCGTGGGTGAAGCGCAATCCGCAGGACAACATCATTCTCTGGGCATGGACACAGCACGCTGTCACTCGGCAGCGGATGGCAGCGCGAGTCGCGTCGGGGTGGCCACTGATTCGGCTTGCGGGACAGCGTGAGGTCGATGCGTGGCTCAGGTCGCTGGGCGAGCGTCACCTCGACGCGTGACGTTGGGGTGAGTACGTGCGACTGATGGTCGGTCCGGACTACTGCCGGATAGCTGCCATGACCTGATCCGCGAGTACGCGCTCACCGTCGGCGTTCGGGTGAACCGGAATCGGATGGGTGGAGCCGATCAGCGGCTCCACCAGCCGCTGCCCGACCGGCTTGCAGGCGTCGCGCCCCTCGGATACCTGCGCCATGTCCACGAAGGTCGAGCCGGTTTCTGCGGCCGCGCGCTCGACGGCGTCGTTGAGCAGGGCCTGCATCTGACGCAGGTAGCGGACATCGCCCTCGGCCACCGGCATCTGGGGATAGCAGCTGCCGCTGGCGGGCAGCAGCCACGGGTAGCCGACGATGACGACGCGGGCGCGCGGTGCCTTGGCGTGGATGTCGTGTAGCGCGGTGACCAGTGCGGGGTAGGTCTGGTTGGCGATCGGATCGGTCAGGCTGGTCCCGTGCCGCGCGCGACAGGGGTCGAACGCGCTGGGATGTTTCACCAGCGCCTCGACGCAGGTCGCCATTGCGCCTGAGAAGGTGTCGTGGTTGTTGCCGCCGATCATCAGGGTGACCAGATCGGTTGTAGGCGAGAGCGATTCGAGCTGGGGTCGCATGCCCTCATGCTGGGCGCGGTAGAAGGCGTCCGTATCCGCGCCGCCGCAGCTCACGTCGGTGAGCTGATAGCCGAGCTGCGCGGCAACGATGTGTGAGAAGTTCTGCTCGGACTGCCAGCACTTGGGCTCTTGGCTGGGGGCGATCGGGGAGATTCCTGATCCGGCGCTGAAGCTGTCGCCGAGATTGACGTACTCGCGACCGGGCTGGGGATCGGCCGGCGTGGATGCCGATGCCGACCCGGCCGCAACCCCAATGACGGCGACCAGTGCCCCCAGTGTCGTTACGAACCGCCTGACTCCAGCCCTCAACCCCATAGCGCTCTCCCTTTGTCGTGTGGCCGGCGGTCGCACGGCCACTCACGCCGTGTGGCCACGCCAAGCTGAAAATGGCATTTTCGCCTGCCATTGGCCGAGGCTACCGGACGGCGCATCGGTGGGGGATGGGTGGTTGGTCGAAGATGGCGCAATGAGCCAAGGGCGGTGGGCTGGCGATGAGGCTTCGCTATGCCTGCGCGGGCTGCTACCTTAGTATTGTTCTATAACACTAGAACGCTAGAACGTATTGGGGGTGGGTGTGGCCAAGTCACCAATGGGCGACCCTGGGTTGTCTGGCAGGTTCGGCCGATTCGGTGGGCGATACGTCCCCGAGGCGCTCGCGCCGGCATGCCGCGCGGTCGAAGCAGGGTTCCGCGATGCGTGGGCGGACCCGGAGTTCCGGGCGGAACTCAGTCGACTCCTGGCCGAGTACTGCGGGCGCCCGACGCCCGTCACGCGGGCACTGCGGCTCTCCGAGGAGCTCGGTGTCCGCGTCCTGCTCAAGCGCGAGGACCTCAATCACACCGGCAGTCACAAGCTCAACAATGCTCTGGGCCAAGCACTCCTGGCCCGCAGGATGGGCAAACGCGAACTCATGGCGGAAACCGGCGCCGGTCAGCACGGCGTCGCCACGGCAACGGCCGCTGCACTGCTCGGCATGAAGTGCACCGTGTACATGGGCGAGGTCGACATGGCCCGGCAGGAGCTCAACGTCTACAGGATGGAGACGCTCGGCGCGCAGGTGATTCCGGTTCGAACCGGCGCCAGGACGCTGAAGGATGCCACCAGCGAGGCCTTTCGGCATTGGGTCACTCGGGCGGACGAGAGCCACTACTGCCTGGGCTCGGTGCTCGGGCCGCACCCCTACCCGTGGATCGTTCGCGAGTTCCAGTCCGTGATCGGGATCGAGGCCGCGGCGCAGTGCGCGCAACTGCTCGCCGGCGGCGTCCCCGACATCGTCGTTGCGTGCGTCGGCGGCGGATCCAACGCGGCGGGAACGTTCGCCGGGTTCGCCTCGTCGCAGGCGCGCCTCGTCGGCGTCGAGGGCGCGGGTGGCGCCGGCGCCACCAACGGCACCCTGGGTGTGCTGCACGGGTCGATGTCGTTGTATCTGCAGGACGATGCGGGGCAGGTGCTCGAAGCGCATTCCGTCGCTGCCGGTCTCGACTATCCGGGGCTGGGGCCCGAGCATGCCCACCTTGCCGAGCTCGGTCGCGCGGACTACGTGACCGTCACCGACGAGCAGGTCCTCGACGCGGCTGGGCAGCTCGCGCGACTCGAAGGCATCTTCCCCGCCCTGGAGTCCGCGCACGCGCTCGCCTGGGTTGCGCAGGCCGCCCGCGAACGACAGTTCGCTCCCGACTCCACCGTCCTGGTCACGGTGTCCGGCCGCGGCGACAAGGATGCCGAACAAGTCAGGAGGCTCGACCGTGAACGTGCTTGAGATGACGCTTCGCAAGGTCCGCGACAGCGGCTCCAAATGCCTGATCGGCTATGTCATGGGCGGGATCCGAGAGGATTGGACCGATCTCGTGCAGGCCATGATCGACGGGGGTGCCGACGCCGTCGAGATCGGGCTCCCGTTCTCGGACCCGATGCTGGACGGGGCAGTCATCCAGCGCGCCTCCCTCGCCGCTCTCCAGCGGGGTGCGCAGGTGGAACGAATCCTGGACGAGCTCCCGGACTCGTCCGTGCCGCTGATCGCCATGACCTACTGCAATCACCTGGTCTCGCGCGGCGTCCCGAACTACCTGGGTGCGATCGCTGCCGCCGGAATCAGTGGGTCCATTGTCGCGGATCTGCCGTTCGAGGAATCGGCGGATTATCTCGCGGCGGCCCACACTGCGGGCGTGTCCCCGGTGCTCATGGCGGCCCCGTCGACCCCGGCGGACACGGCGCAGCAAATCACCAGGGCCAGTGGTGGATTCGTCTACTCGATGGGCGCGATGGCGCCGACCGGGCGGCACCGGACCACGGACGAGGGCGGGTGGGGGTCCGCCCACCGCCTCCGGTCGGCGGACGGTCTGCCGGTTGTGATCGGGTTCGGAATCGACTCACCCGAGCGCGCGGCGCGGGCCGCTCGGCACTCCGACGGCGTGGTCGTCGCCTCGGCGCTGATGGACCCGGTGCTCGACGGTGCGACCGCGGCGTCGATCATGGGAACCGTCCAAGACTTCCGCCAACGACTCGACGAGGCAGCAAATCCGTGACCAGGCAATCTCGACTGCCCAAGTACCTGGCGATCTACGACGACCTGCGGGCCAGGATCGACACCGGCGAATGGCAGTCCGACGACGCATTGCCCGCGCAGCGTGAACTCGCGGCGTCCTACGGTGTCACGATCATGACCCTTCGGCAGGCGCTGCAACTGCTGGAGAACGACGGGCTGATCGAGATGCGTCCGGGCGCGGGCACCTTCCCGGCGAACAAGCGGTACACCTACAACCTGCTCCACCTATCGGGATTTGCAGACGATCTCAGGGCACAGGGCGCCAACGTCGAGACGCACATTCTCGGGTCCGCGTGGGAGATTCCGCCACCCGAGGTCGCCCGCTCCCTGCGCCTCGGGCCGACCGAGCAGGTGCTCGTGGTCACCCGCCACCGCGTGATCGACACGCATCCCGCCGTGCTGCAGTACTCCTACATCCCGCGGAGCATGGGCATCTCCCCGGATGAACTGGTCGACGCGTCGCTCTATCAGGTTCTCGCACAACACGGTTACCCGGTCGCCTCGGCCAACGAGTCGATCACCGTCACCACGCTCGGTGCTGCCGAAGCCGAACTGCTGGCGCGCCCGGAGATCAGCCCGGCGATGCTCAGTCGCCGAACGAACGTCACCGAGGACGGCACCCCGGTCCTGCACGACACCGCCCTGATCCCGTCCGACATCGCGGAGATCCACATCGACCGCGGGCCCCAGCAGCTTCGCGTCACCTATCGGATCAACGACCGGCGCACCTGACGACGTGGGTACGGCGGGGTTCAGTCGATCTCCAGGTCGTGCAGGATCGGGCGCAGGCGGGCAAGGGCGCGTTCATCCTCGACAGCGGTGTCGCCGCTGGAGTCGAAGCGCTCGTCGCGGTCCACGAGGGAGCGGAGCTTCTTCGCGACGTCGCGGCGGACCGTTGCCGGTGCTGCCGCCAGCCGTTCGGCGAGGCGGAGGCCGAGATCGCGTGCCCACCGGTCGGTCACGGCACCTGCGACGATCTTCACGATTCGTGCGGGAGTGCCGGGCAGGGGCAGCCCGAGGTCGAGGAGGGCGATCGCGGCGGCGGCACCGGCTTTGATGAGCGGGCCGTTGTAGTTCTTGCGGTCGGTGACGACGAGGTCGGCGAGCAGCGCCTCGAAGTCGTTGTGCGCCTTGGGCAGTAGCAACTGCTGGGCGCGCCACTCGAGCGCGAGACCGATGGCTTCTTCGATCGGGCCGCGCCCATCGTCGATGATGCTGCGCAGCACGGGCCAGCCGGTTGCGGCCTCGCCCGCGTCGAAGGCAACGAGAATGCGTAGTGAGGCGAGCTGGTTATCTCGCTGGTAGTCGCTCGTCGCGGCTTCGGCGCCGACGAGGCTGCGGCACCAGTCGAGGAAGCGCGGGTCGGTGCGGTCAGCCCAGTGCGCGAGTACCGCGGACTCCTTGTGTTCGAGGTCGGCGTCGAGGACGCGACGGAAGTCCTCCGGGTCCTTCGTCAAGCGTGCGAGAGCGAGCAGCACGGTCGCGTCGCCGGAAACGCTCGCCTCGCGGACGCGGTCGATGCTGGCGGTGTCGCCCCATGTCGCGAGCGCGTCGGCGGACTGCTTCGGCGCGACCGCAAGCAGCGCCTGTACCTCGGGCCGGGCCTCGGCGGTGGTCTCGGCCGGCCAGGAGGCGAGCAACTCGATGAGGTGTCCGGCGCCGTCGCGGGACGGATCGGCAGGCGGCTGCTGCCGCAGCGCCTGCCGGATGCCGACGATGAGCATGGTGGCGGACGGTGCGTGTTCGCGCACGAGCGCGTAGCCGAGCGCGGAACGTCCCGACGCGGAGGTGGCAACCATGAGGCCGCGCGCGGCGGGGTTCGTGAGCAGGGCCTGAGCCATCGGGCGAGCCCACCGTCCGTCGCCTGCCCGCAGCAGAGCGAGCGCGGAATCCGCTCGAGCATCCGTGTCGAAGGTGCTCGACCCGATGGCGGAGGTGTCGCCGCCAGTCACCCGCTCCGCGAGGGCGACGAGCAGGTCGCAGACCTCGGGTATCGGTGGGCACTGCCGGAGCGCAGCGATCATCGCCTCCGGCCTGGCCTCAGGCAGCGCCGCCAGTGCCAGCAAGCGACGGACCGCCGCCGGAGCGTTGCGCCGGGAACCGATGACGACATCGACGAGTCCTGCGATCGTCGTCTCGTCCGGCGCCGGCAGCGCGGCGAGTACGACAGCCGATGCCTCCGGGTTGACCTCGCTCAACCATTCCGGGAGGTTTCCGACGCCGAACGCGATGCGGGGCGCCACCTCGACGGCGAGCTCCCATCCCGCTACGAGCGCGTCGAGATCGGTGGTCTCAGTGCCCCCGGCCGCGATCCGCGCGAGCGCAGCCGCCATCACCAGGCCGGGATCCCCGTCAGCGAGGGCGGCCGAGACATCGACACCGAGAGTCGTGAGCGCGGCGACACATGCCTGCTCGACCTGCTCCGCCGGGCGGGCGCTCGCCCGCGCCGCGAGCGTGTCGAGGGCAGCGGAATCGGCCGTGCGCGCAGCGGCCTGCAGCAATGCCGCGGCCGCGGCCTCCGAGCCGTCGTCGACGATCAGTGGTCGCACGAGCGCCGCGATCTGGGTCAACGAGTCCCGGGCCGACCGGACGAGGGCGGCCGTCTCGACATCGTCCAGCTCGACCTCTTCATAGGCACGCACCGCGTCGTCGAACATCAGCAGCAACCACGCCGTGCTCTCCGCATCCGCGGTCTGCCGTGCGCCGAGCACCGCCGCGATCGACGTCATCGCGGGCGCGGTCGAGTCATAGAGGGTGCCCTGATGCAACACTGCCGCCCACAGTTCGTGCAGCGACTCCTCGACTGTCTCCGCCCCGGCGAGCGCCTCGATCCAGCCGGGCACATCGCTCGCATCGCCGTATGCGTGTTCCAGTGTCGGCCAGTCGACCTCGGCGAGGTGGGTGCTCCAGTGCACGCTGTTCATGGGTCTCCTTGTCATCGAACAGCCCGGTGTCGGGCAGGTCCGTTTCGCCTGCAGGTCGAGGAACTACCGGTCGCTTCGGTGGACGCTGCGGACGGTGCCGTCGAAGCCGGCAGTCAGGAAGCCCTGCGCCCCCGAGTCCTCGTTCCGCAGGTAGATGCCCACGGCCGGTCCGTCGTCCCCGCGGTCTGCGATCAGGTAGATGTCGGTCGGGTCGCCCACACCGAGCGTGCGGTCGGCGCCGTAGAGCAGCCCGATCAGTTGGGGAACGTTCGGACGCAGCTCCGCGAGGTCGACGGGCACGCCCTCGGTGCGGGGCGACGTTCCGTTGTCCGTGATCCGGGCCCGCCCGTCCTCCACCTCGTACCGGTACGACTGCTCGCGGCCGGGTTGGCCGGGCACCGCGCGTGAGAACGTCGCGTAGTCGGGGTAGACGGTCAGCTGGTCGACCTCTGAGTCGCCCAGCTGGTGGGCTATCGCGTCGAGCATCCGCCCGAGACCCGCCGCGGTGGTCAGTTCCGCTTGCGCTCCAGCCGGGGTGGCGGCCGGATCGTCGTGGTTCCGACTCGACGTGACCACCACGATTCCGCACACCAGGACGACGACAGTCGCGAGCGCGACGGCCCAGCGGGTGCTCCGCGGCGGTGACGGCGCGCTCACGCTCTCCCGCAGTTCCGCAGGCACCTGCAGGTCCCGCACTAGTCGATCGAGGTCGGCCAGCGTGCGCGCCGACCCGGCTGCCTCGACCCGATTCCGGTGCTCGAGATCGCTCAGCTGGCCGTCGGCGAACGCCGAGTCGAGGGCGTCGCGCACCGCGGCGCGGTCGACCTCGCGGGCGCGCAGTCGCGTTGTCGCGGCCATGGGGCGGAGGCGATTCGGCATGATCGTCATCCCTCGGCCGGGGAGACGTCGACGACCGAGCCGTCCAGACGGGTGTTGACGGATCCCGATCGGTCCGCGTCGTCCTTGAACAGGACGGTGACCAGGCCTTCGGTTGGCGAGTCCGGGCGTACGAAGATGTACTCCACGCTTCCCGACGGCATCCCGACACGGTTCGCCCCCGTCGCGATCACGTCGCCGAGTCGGTCCACGTCGAGGGCCGCGAGGTCGACCGTGGCGGTGTCGAGGGGCCGCGACTCCGGATCCCGCGACGTGGAGAAGCCGGCGCGGAAGCTCCAATCCTGTTCGCGGTGCGGCTGGTCCTCCAGCATCCGGGTCACGAACACGTAGCTGGAGTAGAAGGTCACCTGGTCCACCCGCAGATCCCCCTCGAACTTCACCCCGAGCTGACGCACGAATTCGCGGACTCCGTCGGTGGTGAGGGGATCGATCGGCTCGATCACGATCGGCTGTGGCTCGCCCGCCGGGCTCGGCGCGGGGGCAGGAGCCTGCTGGGCCGCGGCGACGTCGGTGGTCTCGGGTGCCGCGTCGTCCCCGCGGGTGGTGAAGAGCAGGGTTCCGCCGACCGCCAGGACCGCGGCGACGAGGGCGGCCACGACGCGTCCGGGAACCCGTTGCCGAGGCACCGGTTCGGGCGCCGTCGCGCGGGTGGCCTCGACGAGATGCTCGGGGATCTGCAGGTCCGAGACCAGCGCGTCGAGGCCACCGAGCGTCTTGGCCTTCATCGCAGCGGCGGTGCGTGCCTGGTACTCGGCTGGCTCGAGCTGTCCCTCACCGTATCCGGCGTCGAGCAGCCCGCACGTCTGGGCGCGATCGATGTCGCGCGCGCGAGTTCTGGAGGAATCCTGCTCAGGCACGCACGTGATCGTAGGAAACCGTTCGGAGTCGTGTCCGCCCGCCTCCGACTCGAGCCGGCCCCGACCTGTCAATACCTTGTGTCGGTCCCCGCGTTCGGCTACTCCCACTCGGCCGGGCGCTAGGCCTCGATCGGGGTGTACCAGTCGGCGTTCTTGAGTAGCACCCTCGTACCCAGGTCGCGGTTCCATTCCGGCTCGATGCCGTGCCGCCGGAAGACGGGAAACATCACGTGGTCGAGCAGGCGCGTCACGTCGGCCGTGTAGAGGTCTTGCTTCGTGTCATCGCTGAGCGCGTCGTAGGCGGCCTCGTCGAAGTCCTCGGGCGGGAACGCGCCGTAGCCGATGTAGGTTTCACCGTCCTCGACGAGACCGCTGGTGTCCTGCTGGTGAAAGTAGGCGTAGCCCTTCCAGTGGCGGCTGTCGTCGGCCTCGCCCCAGATCTCGCCGGACGCGCAGCTGCCGCAGCAGGAGAAGTCCGCGCGGGCGACCACGCCGTTGGCATTGAGCTCCTCGAACGCCGCGATCGTGCGGGAGGTGTACGCACCGACCTCCGCCTGCTGGAGCAGCCGCGCGGTGCGGAGCGCGGCGAATGCCGCCCCAAGCTGCTCGTCGGTGAGGTCGTAGTCCGGGCCGTAGGTGTCGATGAAATCGTCGGCGTCGCCCCGACCCGCGATCAGCTGATCCCAGATCTGCCGGGTCAGCTCAACGCGGCCGTCCTCGTCGAGGGGCAGGTCGGGCAGGGTGGCATAGGGCGGGAACGTGTTTGGGTTCGACAACGCGCTCACAGCGCTACCTCCAGATCACGAGCGGAACCGGGCGAATCGCCCCGGCAGCGACGATGCTAGCTTTCGTCGATCCACGGGTGGCTTCGACGTCGGGGAGCGGTACCGCGTCGTGTCATTGTCCGAGTGCGTTGAAGACCTCTGCCCAGTTTCCCCCAGCAGCATTCATCACATTCTGAGTCTCACGGAGAACGTTCCGTGCGATCTGCTCGAGCGTGGCCCCTTCGGCAGCGCTTTCAGTGCCCTTGATGAACCTGATGCCATCCGCGGTTGCCGTGAATTGCTCTCTCCATTGCCCGGCGGAGGCCAGCAGGAATCTGAGGTGATAGGGGTAGTTGAAGTCAGGCACCGGTACTCCGGTTTCTGCGATCTCCTTCAGCGAGGTGATGATCAACCGCAGCTGCTCGGCCTCGAAGGAGCAAGAGCCCGGCTCCGCCAATGCTGAGTATTCGAGTGATTCATCAACGAGATCCCGCCAGTACTCGCGATCGTGGAGGCCGTCACGTTGCTCCATGTGCGTCTCCGCGAAGACCGACATGAGTTCGTGGTCGTTGATGAGTGGGGACAGGACCAGATCTTCGCTGAAGTCATAGCCGAAGAAGTGTCGAGTGCCGTCGATCTCGATTGATTCGATGCCTCCGATGTGGCGGTAGTCCCGAAGCAGCGGCGCAGGGATCGCCTCCTCACCGCTGGGGGTTCCGCTCACGCTGGATCCCTGGATCCCTGGATTCCCATCACCGCTCCATTCATCCGCGAGTCTGACCTTGCTGATCGAAATGGGTAGGAGGGTAGCGGTTCGTGGCGACATCTCGGGGGCGGGCCCGTCATCCCGTGGGCTGCGGCCGCCGCTGAAGGCCGGAGTATCTCTTTGTCTCGGAAGGGATCAGCGCGTCTACGTCGAGTGGCCCCCTCCAGCGCTGTGGATTGATCGTTACTATCTTTGGGTGACGGGTCATCTCGATGCTGGTGTGCGCGACGCTGATGGGCAGTTGGCTCCCCGGCTCCTTGTGATTGCGCAGGACGACTACCACGCGGCGTATGTCGGGACGACTGCTGACGGCCGCCAGTTCTTTGTCACGACTCCGTTTGCTTGGGCGCTCGATGACGGGTCCGGGTCGGAGTTCGCAGCCAGATATCTGTTCGATGCGGTTGGGGCGCTTGTGGATTCGACGATCATTCCACTGGGAATCCGACCCGGGAGTGGTGCGCTTCCCGGTAACGTCGCGCACTTCGAGGAGCAGGAGAAGGCTGTCGAGCGCCTGCTTTCGGAGATTCAACCCGTCTTGTTCTGTGACATCACCGTCGCCCCGTTCTCCGTCATGGCGCACGGGCACGAGTTCGGCCTGATCCTCAACGGACCGGATTCGGAGGACGACCATGAGTGGTACTGGAATGTCACGGTCGAACCGGGGGACTATATGGCCTTCTACGCCCCGTGGGACGACGGCGAGTACGACACCTAGCTCGTAGTTTGACCACCAGCTTTTCGGGTGGTGAGTCCGTACGAAATCTGGATGAGCTCCAGCGACTGACGTCGCGCCTCCGCACCCGAGGCTGTGGCCGCTCAGGCACGTCGTTCTGGGCGGAGCGCCCGTCGCGCCATCTGGACGATGAACGACTTCGGGGGCTGCCAGACGTCGCGGTCCTCGAACGGCCATGCGTAGGTCAGGGCTCCGTCCCGGATACAGTCCAGCAGGCCCGGCGCTGCGAGCTCGTGGGACGACCACTCATAGAGCTGCTGCACCCTTGGGATGATCACCCCATAGTCCAGGAGTCGGCCGAATCCGAGCTCGGCATCGAGGTAGGACCGTACCCCCTCGCCGAGTGGGTACTCGTCCGGAAGCACGCGAGAGAGCTGTAGGAAAATCCCGGTCATGCCCAGTCTCGGGTCACCCAGGAACGGGGCGAGGGGGCGTAGCCATCCAAGCGAGATTCGGGGGGCCGCGACGAGGGCGTGGCTGTACAGCACACGGCAGAGCACGACGTTCATGAAGAAGCGCTCGGCCTCGTTCTCGGCCTCCGCCTGGTCGCGGTGCTCGAGGTAGGCGGCGACCACGCTCCCGTTGTGCGCCCGATACCAGGCCCGAGCGGTCGGGTAATCAGCGAAGGACATCCAGAAGTCAACCGTCTGCGAGGAGGTCGGCCCGGCAAAGTCCCCGCTCAGGGCCACCGCCTCACACCCGTCACGAAGGATGCGCTCGTTCACTGCGCGCCACCATGGACTGCCGGGATGGTCGCTGGACAGTGGTTGGAGCAAACCTCGCCGGAGTTGCCATTGCATGAACGACATCGCCGCCCGTCGGAACGGGAGATGCCGCGGGGCCTTGCCGTACGGGCCGTAGTAGCAGCGCTGCATGAGCGCGATCCGGCCTGCCGGATCGTCGCGCACAGAAGCGATCTGCTGCTCGGCCCAGGCCGCGGCAGTAGCCCCAGCACTCACATCAACATGATCGCACGCGCTACCAAGGCTGGATCCGGCGATCACCGCGTCGATGCCCCGTGATCGCAGATGAGCGCGGCTGTCTTTCGGCTGCCGCGATCGGCGTCTAGAGCGTGCCGTTTTCGATGTCGCGTTGCATGGCCTGCTGGTTCGCGATGTGCGAGGACACGCCGTTCTGCACGGTGTAGTCGATCAGTGCCGCCGGCGCCGAGAACGTCAGGTGCTCGGTGACCGTGGTCGCGTCGCCGTCCTCGGCGAAGGTGACCTTCTGGTGGGTGATCACGCCGGGCATATCCCAGGTATCGGTGCTGTACCAGTGGTCGGCGGCGTACACCCGCTGCTGCCCGACGGTGCGTCCCGGGATCGACACCGGACCTGCCGGGATGTCCTCGAGGGCGATGAACTCCCAGACGTCGGCGCCACCCTCGGTGTACTTGCGGCGATCGAGCACGCCCTTCAGGAACGGATGCCGTCCGAAGCTGTTGGAGAAGTTCGAATACGCCGGGAACACGCGATCGATGGGCGCGTCGATGGTGACCGGCAGGTCGACGTTCACGGTCACCAGTGCCGTACCGGCCTGGCTCTCCTCGAACTCGTAGGCGGCCCACGAGGCCTCCCATTCCGCGTCCAGTGCGGACGAGGAACCCGAATCGGGTTCGGCCCCGGCGACTCCCGTGCCGCCAAGCGCGATGCCGGCGGCCAGCACGCAGGCTGCGACAAGCTTGGGTGCCGAGCTCCCGGCTCGCTGTCCGCAGAGCTGCTCAGGACGTTCGACCATTCGCGTTTCCTCACCCGTCGAGACCGTTGCCGCCTTCGGCGACCGGGCGAATGATACGCCGCCCCTGCCTTCAACCGACACGGCCTCGTTGACGTGGAGGGCGGATTCTTCTCGACCGCAACTGACGACACGGTGGCGAGCCTGACCGGCGTGCGGCCGGTCTAGATCGGCATTCCGGAACCCAGGAAATCGATGATGCGCAGGATCTGATCGAGATCGAACGGGTCGCGCCCCATCTGCGCCAGCATGGCCCCGGTGAGCGCGCCCGCAAGTGCGCGGATCTCGAAATCCTCTGTGCTGCGCCCGGTTCGCGCCACCGCGAGCCCCACGATCAGTTCGATATTGCGCTCGAATTCCCGGGCGATGACACCGCGCAGTTCCGGCACCGAGTACACCAGGTCGACCCGTTCCTTCTCGAACGCGTAGTCCTCGTCGGAGATCTCCTCGAAGGATTCGATGGTGGCCTGGCGGAAGGCCGCGAGCAGCGGCATATCGGCAGGTTGGCGTTCGATGGCCTGGATCATGACCGGATCCAGGTCGTCGGCGAGGACCACCTGCTCCTTGGACGGGAAATAGCGGAAGAAGGTGCTGGGCGAGATGTCCGCGGCCTCCGCGATCTGTTCGACGGTGGTCTCGGTATAGCCCTGCTCCCGGAAAAGGCGGAACGCCTCGGTGCGAATGGTGCGCCGAGTGCGTTCCTTCTTCCGCTCCCGCAGCGTCGGCTTGGGCCGACGTGCGGGTTCCTCGGAATGTAGAGCGTTGGTGGACTCAGCTGGCATGAACCGATTGTGCAGCATCGGTCTCGGGCTCCGGTGTCACAGGCTTTCGCCGGGTCAGCGTCGCGGCCAGAACGGTGGCGGCCAGGCAGATCGCGGCGCACACCCAGAGCATGACGCTCATGCCGTCCATGAATGCCGTCTGCACGTGGGTGAGCATGGCCGGATCGCCGAGCTTGTGCGCGACTCCCATCCCGGCGTTGACACCGTCGGAGACGGGGTCGTGGTTGAGCTCGCCGAGGCTGGAACGGTACTGCGTGGACAACACGGTGCCTAGCACGGCGACGCCGATGGTTCCCGCCGCCTGCCGCAGCGCCTGCAGCAGGGCCGAGCCGGAGCCGGCGCGTTCGGGGGTGAGGTCGTCCATGGCCAGACCCATGGCGGCGGGCATGACCAGCCCCATACCGAAGCCGAGCAGGACCAGCGCGGTGGCCGCGAGCCCGTAGCCGCTGTCCACGGTGAGCAGTGCACCCATGCCGAGTCCGGCTGCGAGCAGCGCGAATCCGGTGGTCAGCACTGCGCGCAGCCCGGCCTTGGGCAGCACCCTGTCCACCACCCGGCTACCGACGGCGAGCCCGCCGATGAGTGGCAGCAGCCGCAGCCCGCTCCCGAGGGCGTCGGTGCCGAGCACGGACTGGAAGTACTGCGGCATGGTGAAGAAGATGCCGAACATGGCGAAGTTGACCAGGACCAGATAGACGGTGCCCCAGCGGAATCCGTGCGCGCCGAAGAGCCCGAGGTCGATCAGCGGATAGGCCGCACGCCGCTGCCACAGCACGAACGCCCCGAGCACGAGCGCGCCGCCGAGAATGGCCGCCCAGGCGAGGCCATCGTCCCAGCCCTCCTGCCCGCAGCGAATGAAACCGTATGTAAGACCGAGCATTCCGGCGATCGACAGGGCTACGCCCGGCAGATCGAGCCGGAACTTGTTGTCGGAGCTCGATTCCGGCACCAGCAGCGCGACGGCGGTCGCACCGATGGCCACCATGGGCACATTGAGCAGGAACACCGAACCCCACCAGAAGTTCTGCAGCAGCCAGCCGCCGACGATCGGGCCGAGCGGCAGGCCGATGGCGGTGGAGGTGATCCAGATGGTGAGGGCGCGCTGACGCTGCGCCGGTTCGGGGAACAGGCCGGGCAGCACCGACATGGACAGCGGCATCATGGCGGCCGCCGCGACGCCGAGCACCACGCGGGCGGCGATGAGCTGTCCGGAGGAGGCCGCGAAGGCACAGGCGATCGAGGCCGCGCCGAACAGCAGCAGGGCGGCGAGCAGGAACTTCTTGCGTCCGTAGCGGTCACCAAGCGCGCCGGCCGGAAGCATGAAGGCGGCGAGGGCGAGGGTGTACGCGCCGCTGAACCACTGCAGTGCGGCGGTGTCGGCGTGCAGGTCGACGGCGAGGGTGGGCAGGGCGACGGTCAGGACGGTGACGTCGAGTCCGATGGTCAGCATGGCGACGGCCAGGGCGCCGAGGGCCAGCCAGCGGCGCACGCCTGGTGCTTTCATGGCAGTTCCAATCATTTGGGTTCTACTCGATAATGAGAGTATCTCGCATTTGGTAGTAGCTGTCAAAACTTGTCGCGTCATCCATTCGTCACCTTCCCGCTGGATGGCGGTGGATGGATGGGTGGATGGGTGCTCACCAATGGCGGAGCACGCCGGGCTGCATGCGGATTGGATGGTTGACCGGCCGGCTATCGCACCTGAGGAGGGCTCCTGATCAGACAAATCTGGATGATTTCCTGCGTGGTTGGCGCTCGAGCGTCGTCGAGGGGCTACTGAAATCACTGGTCGGGTTCGTCGCCGGCTGCCGCGTCGTCACAGTTCCAATGATTGGAGGTGCATCTCCGCGATGTCTGTGAAAGTCCCAGCGGAGCGCACTTCGTCGACCAGTACTCCAGCCGGACTTCGTGATCATGGCGTGGGGCGGCGTCGCTGGTCACGGAAGGGCACCCGGACCGATGAGTTAGAGCCGCGGAAGTGGTCTCTTCTTGCGAGATGCAACCGTGGAGGAGTAGCCATGCCGCTTCATATTCAACGATCGCCAGAGCACCTTGTCACCGTCGGTGACGTCGACCTGTGTCTGACCACATTTGGGGACCGGAGGCAGCCGCCAGTGGTGCTGCCGTGCACATCGAGACTGTTCTGGGAAGACCGGTTCTGCGACCGGCTTGCCGGCGCTGGTCGGTTCGTCCTGCGCTATGACATCCGCGACACTGGCCGGTCGACTGCTTATGCGACCGGCTCTCCCGGCTACAGCCTTCGCGACTTGGTCTTGGACATCATTGGACTGATGGATGTCTTCGAACTTCCGCGAGCTCACCTGGTGGGCTTTTCGGTGGCCGGATGGATCTGTCAGCTTGCGGCCCTCGACCACCCTGACCGTTTGTCGGCGCTCACCCTGATCAACACCCGTCCGACGTCCCCAGGCCCCGCGGATTCGGATCTGCCCGAACACTCGGACCGGATCGTGGAGTTCTTTACGGAGGCAGCCGATCCGGACTGGTCCGACCGGGCGGCGGTGATCGACTACGGCGTCGAACAGGCCCGGGTGCGCGCGGGCGCACTCGGATTCGACGAACAGGCGGCACGGCTGCAGATGACTCGGATGGTCGACCGCACCACCAACATGGCCTCCAGCATGCGCAACCTGGCATTTGTCGAGGCGGGCGACCGCTGGCGGGAGCGTCTGGGCGACATCGCCGTGCCGACCCTCGTCGTCCACGGTACGGAAGACCCGTTCTTTCCCTACGGCAACGGACAGGCCATGGCTCGTGAGATCCCCGGTGCCGGCCTGCTCCCTCTGAACGGCATCGGCCACGAGCTTCCGGCCACCACCTGGGATCAGCTGCTCGCCGCCATGCTGGTAATCCAGCGGCGGCCCGGTCGCACGTAGGTCGACCAGCATGTCCGTCCCGCCCCTGCCCAAGAGCGGCGGGGCAGGGGCGGGGGGTGTTCACCAACACCATCGTGGTGACTCAGTGCGGAACCAGGTTTCGTGCGGACAGGGCGAGAACACACGGTGTGTCGTCGGCTTCACAACCCATTCATGGGGTCACAAATCGTGTGGAATACAGGCTAATAGCGGCTCGCCGGTGAGCAGCCTGCACAGCAGCTCAAACGGAGCCAGGCCCACACTGTTCGCAAGGTCGGTGGATCCGGAGTTGTGGCCGGGGGCTGCGTTGAAGAAGTTGCTGCTGCCGGAATCGGCGACGTCAGCCGGATTTCCGAGACTGATGGGCGCGGCCGATGCCGAAGCCGCGGTGCCGAGGGCGATGGTTGCGCTGGCCAACGCAACGATGATTGAACGCTTCAAGGTGATCCTCTCCGCTTGTGCTGTTTCGACGCCGAGCGACGTCGTGGAAACCATATATATCGCTCGTCCGGTTAGTGGCTGATTCGATCGCATCGGTGGCATCGAGAATCCCGTTGTCCCGGTGTCGATTTCTCTGCACAGAATGGTCGCTTTCGCGCTTTCGCGAGCCCCGAGTTCTCGTGGTTCAGCCGGATGGCCCGATGGCAAGGCTGCCGTCGTCCTCTAGGCATCCTGGCCGTAGCCGCGCGACGGCACGCGGGGCCTGGCCCTGTCCGCCACCGTCTCTAGAAGCACACGAATAGAAAGAAATTCGTTAGCCTTGCAATCCACCTCGACCCGCCAGCGATTAGGGTTAAACACCAAGCAGCCCAGCGGAATCAGGAAAGCTCGGGGTAGCGAGGCCGAAGTACGCGTCAGTCATTCGACCGGCTATATTGCCCCGATGTTGAAAGTGCGCCTCGGTATCCGAGCCCGGATCCTGGCCATCGCATTGGTTCCAAGCCTGGCGTTGCTCGGAATCGGCGTAGGCACAGCTGGATACCTGATACGTGAGGGCCGACAGTCCGAACAATGGGCGGCAGCGAACGGAGATGCCGTGAGCCTCGCTCGCGATGTGGTTGCCGGGGTAGAACAGGAACGGATGCTGTCGCTGTGGCATCTGTCCGGTGAACAGAGCGATCCGGCCGCGCTCGCCGCGGCACGGAACAAGCTCGACACCGCGTTCGCAGAGCTGGCCCCCTACTCATCGAGGCTGCAGAGCGCCTCGCAGGGCACCATGGGTGCCGACACTGGTGGATTCGACACCTTGTTAGCTCGCCTGCCCCAGATTCGCGGTCAGATCGATGCAGGAAGAATGCCGATCGAGGACACGTACGCCCTCTACAACACCATTCTCGATGCGGTTGCGCTCGGCACCAACCTCATCACCGGCAACGCGCCCAACGCCCAGGTCGGCGTCACACTCATCAATGGCGTGCGCGTCCTGCACGCGATGGAGGGAATGTCACGTTCCGCCGCGCTCACCGCTGCCGAACTGCAGGGACAGCTCAGCAGCGGTCCGCTGCGTAACGATTATCGAAATCTGGTCGGGTTCTACCGGACCGCACTTCCGCAGCTCGCCGCCGATCTGGGCGCTGATCCAGCAGCTGAGAAGATCCAGGCAGCACTGGCCTCTCCCAGCTGGCAGCAGGTGGCCGCGATGGAGGACTACCTCATCAATCCGCCGAAGTCGGACAAGAACGGTGACGTCCCGCCACCGCCAATGACCTTCGCCGAGTGGCAGACCGCGCAGGAACAGCTGTCTGAAGGCGTGATCGGCGCATGGAAAGGCCTGAACGACCATGCGAACCAGATCGCTGCCGACGAGGGCAAACGCACCGCGGCGAACTCACTGTGGGCGGGTGCCGCTGTGCTCGCGCTTGCGCTCGTGGCGTTCCTGCTGTCGCTATGGCTGGCCAACCGGCTGATCGGGCGGCTCACGCGCCTACGCAAGGAAACGCTGGACCTGGCAGAGGTCGAACTGCCCGAAACCATGCGCAAGCTGGGCGCGGGCGAGCAAGTCGATCCCAAAGCTGCGCACCTGGACTTCGGTGACGACGAAATCGGCTCGGTGGCACAGGCCTTCAACCGCGCACACACAGCGGCCGTTTCCGCCGCGGTCACCGAGGCCCGCACCCGCGAGGGCGTGCGCGCGGTGTTCCTCAACATCGCCCACCGAAGCCAGTTGGTGGTGCACCGGCAACTCGAGGTCCTGGACGAGGCCGAACAAAGCCAAGAGGATCCCGCCCTGCTGGAGACATTCTTCCGACTCGACCACCTGGCGACCCGCGAACGCCGCAACGCCGAGAACCTCATCATCCTCGGTGGCGGCGAGCCCGGCCGCCAGTGGCGGAGTCCGGTGCCACTGGTCGATCTGGTGCGTAGCGCGACCGGCGAGAGCCTCGACTACACGCGGGTGCACACCCGCCGCATGCCTCAGGTGTTCATCGTCGGCAACGTGGTCGCCGACCTCATCCACCTGCTCGCCGAACTGATCGACAACGCGACGGCGTTCTCCCCGCCGCAGTCGCGCGTCGAAGTGAGCGGCAACGTGGTCGGGAAGGGGGTCGCGATCGAGATCACTGACCAGGGCATGGGAATGTCCGCCGAAGAACTCGACCGTGTCAACGAGATGCTGCGCAATCCACCGGATTTCGGAGTCGAAACGCTCTCGGCGACTTCACGCCTGGGCTTGTTTATCGTTTCACAACTGGGTGGACGGCACGGAATCTCTGTGCAGCTAACCGAATCCGAGTACGGCGGCGTTCGCGCCATCGTGCTGGTGCCGAACTCGGTGGTCGCCGCCGATGCGACACCTATAGCTGGCCATCAGCCAGATCGGTTCGCCGGACATCGGCCCGAAAGGCGGCTAGACAGCGCGATGCCGGGGTCTGATTCCGCCGAATCGGTTTCGGCTGCGGCGGGTGTCGCAACACTGGCACCCCCGGCTCCAGCGCCTCCCATCGAACAGCCAGTGCAGTCGGTGGCCCCGCCGCAGGCGTGGTCGAATGTCGAGCGCATCGATAGCGCGCCGCATGTCGAGTACACGGAATCTTCTGTGGCAACGTCCTGGCGTGAGCCGTCGACCCCCGCCGTCGAACCGGAGTCCCTCAACCCGCAACCGTTGCCCGACAACGGCGGTGGCGTTCGCCCGAGCCTGCCTCGCCGTCGTCGGCAGGCCAGTCTGGCACCGGAGCTGGCGCACGATCTTCAACTCGAGGTGGACGCGCAGCAGCCGTCACGATCGGCGGAGCAAGCGCGAGATCTGATGTCCGCCATCGCGTACGGTACCCAGCAGGCTCGGCATTCGGAACCCCAGCCGGGGTATACAACCAGGGACGAAATGGAAGGTGAAGGAAGGTGAACGTGACGACTTCTAACACAGGTGATCTGAACTGGCTTCTCGACGATCTAGTCAATCGTCTTGCCGGGGTGCGCTACGCAGTCGTGCTTTCCACCGATGGGCTGCTGCTGGGCCGATCCACCTCCATGAGCCGTGAGGACGCCGAGCACTTCGGCGCCATGTCGGCCACCCTGTACGGGCTAGCCCGCAGCGCGGGACAGCGCTTTCAAGGCGGCGGCGTTCGCCAGGCCGTCATCGAACTCGAGAATGCGGTGCTGTTCGTGACGGCGGCCGGAAGCAACGCATGTATTGCATTGCAAGCCATCGACACCGCGAATCTGGGTATGGTCGCGTATGAAATGAACCTGACAGTGCAGCGTGTCGGTAGCTATCTGTCTGCCCATCCTCGTAACGGTGTGGCCGAGCAGGGAGCGTAGGTTGCCGTGACACGTAATGGTCAATCGTGGTTCGACGATGCGGCCGGTCCTCTGGTCCGCCCGTACGCCGTCACGCGGGGCCGCACGATGGGCGCGGGACACGACCTCGACATGCTCACGCTCGTGGTGACCGTGTCCCCCGCTCCGCGGCTGCAGCACATCGAAACGGAGTACGCGGAGATCGTTCAGCTGTGCTCTATTGCGCAGTCGGTGGCCGAGGTCTCGGCGCACCTGAATCTGCCTCTGGCGGTTACTAAAATCCTGGTCGGTGATCTCATCGCCGAGGGGATGCTGAACTTCCGGGCTCCCGCCAGCAGCGACTCCTACAACGACATTGCCGGGATCGGCGACCTGAACATCTTGCAAGCAGTGCTCGATGGAATCCGAAAGCTGTAGACAACTATGCATGACAATGCGTCCTCAGCCGACCTGGCTGCTTCGGTCAAAATCCTCGTAGCCGGCGGCTTCGGAGTCGGGAAGACCACGATGGTGGCCTCCGTCAGCGAGATCGCACCACTACGTACCGAGGAAACGATTACCGAATTGTCCACCGGCATCGACGATTTGTCGGGCGTGGAGGGTAAGACCACGACCACCGTGGCCCTGGACTTCGGTCGTATCACCCTCGATGAAAGCCTGGTTCTGTACCTGTTCGGCACGCCTGGACAGGACCGATTTTGGTTCCTTTGGGACGAACTGGTGCGCGGGGCCCTCGGCGCCGTCGTTCTCGCAGACACCCGCCGGTTGGAGAACTCGTTCGCCGCCATCGACTTCTTCGAACGGCGCGGAGTCTCGTTCACGGTCGCGGTGAACTGCTTTGACAGCGCCCAGGCCTACACGACTGACGAGGTTCGCGAGGCACTCGACCTCGACGCCAATACCCCCGTCGTGCTTTGCGACGCTCGTGATCGGGATTCGTGCAAGTCTGTGCTGATTACGCTCGTCGAACACCTCATCGCCCAGGTCAGCACCTCGGTGGCCTGAGCAACGCTCGATTGTCGTCGAGGCGGGATCAGTCTCCTGCGTGGGCGAACCAGGTACTGGAACAGATCTCCCATTTCTTCTGCTTCCAGCTCGGCTCGGAAACCGACGATCAAGCGGTGTGCGGCTTTTCGGGACAAGTCGACAACGTAAGCCACGGATGAAGCACGAGATCGACATCGGCGGACAGTGGCGACTGTGGTCTGGAGCCGATCCCTGGCTGGATGTCGTCGATGGCGAGTGGGGCGGTGATCCGTGGGACAGCAATCGGCGATAGGTTGGCCAGCTATGTCGAACCAGATGATCGCTGTCGCGTGTGTAGGCGGAGTGATGTTGTTCGCAGGGATTCTGTTGCTGGGCATCTTTGCGGCCGGACGTCGTGCTCGCGCGGGACGCAAGGCCGGCCGCTACACGTCGCGACCTGGTAACTCGTCGTCCAACTGGTAGTCATCATCCTTGTCGATCGCATCGGCAGTTCCGAGGTGAGTTGACCGCGGGGTTGATTGCGAATCCGATGAGTTCAGGATCGGCGACGTGAGAGCGAGAGACACGTCGATTCAGCTCGAACGCGGTCTGCGCCTTTCCCACACCGAACGCGCCGTTGATCCATATGCGCATTGCGCCGAGCCTAGCGAGCACGTCCGATTCGCGTCGGCGCTGACCTCGTAACAGTCTCACCTGATTCGGAGAGACCGACTGGAGCAGCCGTGACCAGCGGACCGATCCGTGCAGCGAAAACGAACAAGGCCACCGCTCTTGCGAGTTGCGCGATCTCGTTCGTCGCAGTTCGTGGATATGAATGGGTGGATGGAACTGGAGGGGTGTTCACCCATGCCGGTTCGGCCTGGGCTGTAAGCAAATTGGCTAGGTTGACCAGACGGCGATCACGCTTAACCAGGACTCCGAATCGCACCAATCTAGATAGATTCCATGCTGGGTATGCGACCGGGTGTGCGAGCAGGTCCTAGCTTGGAGCCTCCCGCCCCGTGGAGTGGACAGGGCGTACCCCGGCTGATTGCAGCGCTCTGTAACGCTCCTCACTGCCACCGGTATATACCGACCGTCCATTACTTTTCTGGGGGGGATACAGACATGCGCCGATCGATCTTGATGACCGCTGCCGCCTGCGCGGTCGCGCTGGTGGTAGGCGCGGCGCCCACCGCTGCCGCTCTCGCGCCGGTCACCGCCGTGAGTGATGCGAGCCTTGCTGCGGCTGCTCGACCGATCCTCGAGCGGGCACCCCACGATCAGGCCGGTGTCGCGTATATCGACTCGTCGGGAACCCGCTACGCCTACTTCGGCGCGTCGGAGGATTCCGAGTACGAGATCGGTTCCATCACAAAGACTTTCACCGCGGGGCTGTTCACGGAAGCGATTTCTCGCGGCGAGGTCCGTGAGGACACCAGGGTCGGTGAGCTTCTCCCCGTGGCCGGAACGCCCGTCGCGGACGTGATGCTGATCGAGCTCGCGAGCCACAAGTCCGGTCTGCCTCAGTTCGCACTCACGCCCGACATGGCCGCCGGCGGGATTGCCTGGCAGCTGGAGGGGAAGAATCCCTTCACCTTCGATCGGGAAGCACTTCTGAATCAGGCACGCTGGTCACCCCTCGTCGGGCGCGGCCTCGTCGTTTCGTACTCCACGCTCGGATACGCGCTGCTCGGACAGGCCCTTGCCGCGGCCGCACACACCGACTACGCGACCCTCCTGCGCGAGCGGATGCTCGAACCGCTCGGCCTCGCACACACCTGGCTGCCGTTGACGGCCGCCGACCTCCCGCCCGGCGTCAGCGCCGGGTTCAATGCCCAGGGCAGGCCGCAGGACCCCTGGCCCATCGGCGCCTATGCACCGGCCGGTGGACTGCGCTCGACCCTTCCCGACATGGTCCGCTACACGTCGGCGCTGCTGGCCGGGACTGCCCCCGGTTCGAGTGCGATGACGCCTCGATGGGACAAGATCGGCGGCACGCGAGGAGGGATGTCGTGGACGGTCTTCGAGCGCGACGGTGTTGAGTACACGACGCACGCGGGCGGGACCGGCGGCTTCGAGGGCGTCATCATGATGGACCGAGCCCGAGGCCGAGCTGTCGTCATCCAGACCAATCAGGTCGCGAACATCGAGAAGGAGGGACTCGATCTGCTGAAAGCGCTCTGATGCCCTCGCGCGCCCGAAGCTGGTGGTGGAGATTCTCTATCGACGGGCTGGTGGTGGATGGATGGCAGCGCTGGGGTGGTTACCGTCGACGACCACAATCGGGCCGGCACATCAGCGGCGCGAAAGATCGAGGCTAAGGTGTGGCCCCAACTACGACCGCGAGGTCGAATGCCGAGGGCGACAACGTCAGTCCCCAACTGGCGATCGAACCGCCCACTCGTTTAGGGCTTCGAAGAGGACGGAATCCCTGACGAACCTGATCAAGTCGCGAGTGCTTCTGCGGTCATTGCTGGGCGTCCTCTCGTGCATCTTCTTGGGGATCTCGGGCTACACCGTATTCTCTGACGCGCCAGCCGATTGGACATGGTTTTGGCCAGTGCTGCTCCTCACGGCCGCATGTGCAATCCGGCTGAGCTACCTCGATTGTCAGGGCAAGTCGACGTAGGCGCCGCTTCACTTCGTGACGGCGCGGCGGGCAAGAACGTTTGTCGCGCCGTCGCGGGTGATGACCCGCTGTTCTGATTGGCGCTGGGCCAAGTGGAAGTTGGATCGGAGGGATGCTGCTGTTCCCCGCAGCGGTGCGGCCCGCCAATCGGGATCGCTCTACGAGGCCACGAGCTACTGCGCGAACCTGGCCTCGGCCTCCGGGGACACCGGGACTTGGTGCACGATCCGTTCACTGAGCGGCAACGCGTCGATCGCGGTGATTGCGTCCCATTTGAACTCGCCGCACCGCCCGGTCGGCACCACCGGCCGCATGCCCAGGCCCCGGTCGTCGACAAGCCACACGACCGGCGGCATGGGCTGATCCGTGAAGCACGTGCCGTCCTGCTCGGACGGTAGCGCGAACCCGGCCAGCACGGCGTCCAGGTTGCCCTGTCGGTGTTCCTCGACCCAGGACACCGCATGGTCGGTGACGCCGGCGCCCCAGTCGCCGTTGCAGGTGATGGTGGCGGTGGGGACGAAGCCGGCCGGGATGATGGTGGGCTCGGGGACAGTGACTCCGTTGCCGATGTAGTCGAGGAGACTCTCGGCGAGGCACGTGGGCTTCGTCAGTGCCGACGCCGACGCCGACGCATCCGTGACCGGGGCCGCGGACTCCTCGGCGGCGTCGTCCGTCGCGCCGCAGCCCGATAGCAGTGTGACGGCAAGTAGTCCAGCCGACACTCTCCACTTCCCCATGGGCCGCACGGTACGGCAGTGCCCACGTGGACACCGCGAATGCGCAAAAACCGACACCTAGTTTGGCGGTGTCGCGAACCAGACTGTTGCCACGCAAGACGTACCGCCCGGCCGGCGCTGCCGGTGCGTACTGGTGAACCCAAATGGGCTGCGTGACCAAACCTGCTGCGCAGTGCATGCATCGTTTGGCACGCGACCGGTCGAGGCATTGTGTGCGAGATCGCCGAGGTGGGTGTCGTTTCTGACCAAGACGGCAGCTCCCTCCGCCCGTAGGCTCGGTCACCGGAAACTCCGCTTTCGATCTCAGGAGGAAACTTTGACACGTGAACTGGTCTATACGGGCTTCATGTCGCTGGACGGTGTGGTGGACTCGCCGGGCGGCAAGGAGGAGGGGCACCGCAGCGGGGGCTGGGTGATGGAGACCGAATTCGTGCCCGAGGCCTACTCGCTCAAGGGCGAAGAACTCGACGACACGACGGCACTGATGTTCGGCCGTCGCAGCTACGAGGTATTTGCCCCGATCTGGCGGGACTCCGCGGATCACGCTGCGTACAAGGAACTTCCAAAGTACGTAGTCTCGACCAGTCTCACCGACGACGCGGTGATCGAGGGATGGGGTCCGATCACGATCCTGCGGTCGATCGACGACATCGCCGCTCTGAAGCAGAGCGATGGTGGCGCTATCTTCATTCACGGCAGCGCCGAGCTGGCCCGGCGGCTGGCGGACGCCGATCTGATCGACCGATACAACCTGCTCGTGTTCCCGGTGCTGCTGGGGGAGGGAAAGAGTCTTTTCAGCAGGGCAGACCGGGACAAGCAGCAACTGCGCCTCAAGGAGTCCGCGACCTACTCCAACGGAGTGGCCAAGCTCGTCTACGACGTCGTGCGCTGAGCGGGATCGAGCGCGATCACACCGGCGCGGCCCTCGCGGAGCTGCCGTGCGGTGCGCCCGACGTACCGCCGCAGTGCGCGGGCCAGATGGGGTTCGTCGTAGTACCCGAGCTTGTCGACGACATCGCTCGGGTACTCGCCTGCGGTCAGCAGTAGCGCGGCGGATCGGGCCCGCCCGATCTGCCGCACCGCGCCTCGGGTGAGGCCCGTCGCGGCCCGGAACCGTCGCTCGAGCGTGCGGTCGGTGGCCGCCGGACGGTGCCCGCGCAGCGCGTCCGCGACCAAAGGATCGCGGACCACAACGCCGTCTCGGACGAGCCGGTCCACGAGCGCCTCGGCGTCGTCCCGGTGCGGCGTCTCCCAGCGGGCACCAGCCAGCCAGAAGGTCCGGCTGGTCACATCCGGCAACAGGATCCCGCTGTCGACCAGGGACGGCGCGGCTACCGCGCGAAGCGACGTCCCGACCCCGAATTGGATCCCGACGAAGTTCGCGCCTTCGGGCACAGGGGCGGTGCCGCAGCGACTCTCGGGACCTGCAATGCCCGCGTGCGCCGCGCCCTCCTGCTCCCAGAACACCAGGCCCCAGGTCTCGGTCGCAACACTGGTCATCTCCGTGACCCGCTCGCTTCGGCACGTCCACACAGAATCGATCCACAACGAATCCGACGCACGCGTCTCGAAAAGCAAGCCCACCGTCGGCATCCTAATCCCGTTTTGGGAACACCCTCGTCCGGGGTGACGTCGTTGAGCGGCCCACCCTCGCACAGCAGGTTTGACCGTCTCAGATCGTCAGCCACCTATCCTGAACGATCTCCGGCACGGCCCATGCCTCACCCGCCAGCGAGTTGCTAGCCGATACCCCGCTGACGGTTACGCCAGGAAAGCCGGGGTGAAACGGTGACGCCTCGGGCCGAAGGTGGTGATCGAGCGTACGGTATTTCTCGTTACCCCAAGGCATGCTCCCGCCTGTTCGCTGTCCAACCGCGCACGCGGCAGGACCCATCAGTAGGTCGTTCCCATCGCGGTCCGAACCTCATCGAGTGTCTGTTGTGCGATCTCGTTCGCGCGCTGGTTTCCGATACGCAGCACGCTGGCGACGTGGCGGGCGTCCTGGGCGAGGTAGTTTCTGCGTTGCCGGTGTGGAGCGAGGAAGTCGTTGACGGTAGTGGTGGTGAGCTTCTTGAGAGCGCCAGCACCGGCGTCGCCGATCTCGTCGGCAAGGTCATGCTCGTCGCGGCCTGAGCACAACGCTGCGGTGGTCAACAGGGCGGACACCCCAGGACGGCCAGCCGGATCGAAGGTAATGCGGCGCTGCGAGTCTGTCGGCGCCTTGCGGATCACGGCCGCGGTCTCGTCGGCGGTCATCGACAGTGTGATGGCATTGCCATAGCTCTTGGACATCTTCCTGCCGTCCAGGCCCGGCACTTCGGGACTCGAGGTGAGCAGCGCTTGCGGTTCCGGGAAGACCTGGCCGTACCGGTCGTTGAAGCGCCGCGCGATCACACGCGTCATCTCGACGTGTGGGAGGTTGTCCTTTCCTACCGGGACGAGGTTGCCCTTGCAGAACAGAATGTCCGCGGCCTGATGCACTGGGTACGTGAGCAGCAGACCGCTGAGGGCTCGCCCGGACGCGGCGTGTTCGGCCTTGACGGTTGGATTGCGGTGCAACTCGGCCTCGGTGACCAGGCTCAGGAACGGCAGCACCAGTTGGTTCAGCGCTGGCACCGCGGAATGGGTGAAGATTGTCGCCCGCTGCGGGTCGATCCCAGCCGCCAGGTAGTCCAGCACCGCGCTGTACACATTGTCGCGGACCTGGCCGATGGCGTGGCGGTCGGTAATGACCTGGTAGTCCGCGAGGATGATGAAGGTGTCGACCCCGAGGTCGTGCAGGCGCACCCGTTCGGCGAGGGTGCCGAAATAGTGGCCGAGATGCAATAGGCCGGTGGGGCGTTCACCGGTCAAGACTCGGTAACGAGTCGGGTCTTCGGCGATGTCGGCGCGCAGACGTCCGCTGCGTTCAGTGGTCGTTTCGAGGGAAGTCAACGTATGGCTCCTGGACGGTCAGGGGCTGTACGGAACCTCGAGCAAGGTCAGGATCGACTCCCGCGCGGGCTGCGTACAGCCCGCGGACATGGTTAGACGGGCTGCTGGAGCAGCCACCACCATGCCTGTCGGATCTCGATCACCCGGCCAGCGTAGCAGTCCGTCCCGTCTCGAACTCATGGCGCGCTACAAGCTCGCCATGCTCATGGAGACAAGACCTCGAGCAGTCCGTGCAGCCGCTCGGCGGGAGTATCCCAACCGAGCCAGTTCGGACCCCTGGTCCCAATTGATTGACCGAACTAGCTCCGCAGGAGGGGTTTTCACGCGTTCGGTTAGGGCTAGGAGTACCGACTCAGCGCCCCGACCGTCGAGGGCAGGACCTTGGCAAGAGGGTGATCATCGAGCATCTCTTCTCGATACCGGCGGCGACCTGTTGACGTTGCAGCAGGACGGTCTTCAACGAATAGGTTGGCATTCGCGATTGCCCAAGCGAGGCAATCGCGGCGCTCCGCCATGCCATCGGCCAGGACACCGACCGGCGGTTCATGGCCGTGGTCCTGGCACCTTCATGCGAGCACTGCCCCACACCATGCGTCATGCCGAGGCACCGGTCGGCACATGCGTCCGAGTAGAGATCGACGGCTCGGTCGGTGGCACCTGGACCGCCACTGCCACCGAGGGGCGCTGGTCCCTGGCCGAGGCCGCAACTGGGACCTCGCCGCGACTATTTGCCTGGATGCGGAGACCGCTTGTCAGCTGTGTACCCGCCGCATCATGCCCGACACCGCCCTGGCCCGCGCCCGCGTCCGTGGCGACCGTCAACTGGTCGAAGCGGCATGCCTGATCGTGTCGATCATCTACTGATGGCACTGCTTGCCGAATTTGGCAGGCCGACCAGTCCGGCGGCAGCCACATGCATATCCGGGCGGGCGCCGTCCTGCTGAAGGGTCGTCAAACACGTGCGTGCATGGGCGCGGCGCTGGATGGACTGGACGACTTGGAGGGGTGTTCACCAATAGCGGAGCATGCTGGGCTGCAAACGGATTGGATAGGTTGACCAGCCGGTGAGGCTCTCGAAGGATGCTGAACGACGTTGCGGCCTGGTGCCGCACGTGAGTGCTAGCTAGTTGTCGCGGGCCGGGAGATCGAAGGGGGGTCACCTATCTCCGTCCACATCCACCGGGATTAACAGAGGGTGGGGCCAAACCTCGGTCACGTGAGGCCCGCCGCCCCTGACAGAACCAGTGTCGATTGACGACAGTATTCCAAGGTCAGTTGCCATCCCGCGCATCAGAGTTCGCGTCAGCGAGGCCACTGCCCGGGACTGAAGCTCGAGTGCCGCATCTACAGCCGCGAGCGAAAGCAGAGCGGGGCCACCGATCCACAGCGGAATCTTCATCGCTCCTCCTTTGGTGTGGTGGCGTGCGGCGCTGGCTCTCGTGGTGGCGTGTCCATCGGCGTCGATCCGGTGTAGGTCCGCACGATGCGGCCGCCGATCCGGGTGAGGGTCTCGTAGGCGATAGTCCCGGCGGCCTGTGCCCAGTCGGCGGCCGTGGGTTCGCCGTGGTCGCCCGGGCCGAACAGCACGACGATGTCGCCGGGCTCGGCGGGCTCGTCGCCGATGTCGACGACGAACTGGTCCATGCACACCCGTCCTGCAATCGCGCAGCGGTGTCCGTGAACCTGCACCGAACCGGTTCCGCTCGCGGAGCGAGGCACTCCGTCCGCGTACCCGAGCGGTACCACCCCGAGCGTGGTGTCGCCGGCCGTCGCATAGGTGTGCCCATAGGAAACCGGGGTGCCCGCCGGGACCCGCTTGACCTGCGCGAGGCGTGCCCCCAGCGTCATCGCCGGGCGCAGCGCGACGGTATGTGAGCGGTGTTCGGCTGGAAGCGGATCCACGCCGTAGGTGGCGATGCCGGGACGCACCATGTCGTAATGGCTCTCCGGTAAGTGCAGCGTCGCCGCCGAGTTGGCGATGTGGCGAACGTCGGGCCGCACACCGCCGCGTGCGGCCACCTCCAGCGCCTCGTCGAACACCATGAGCTGCCGCCCGATGCTGGGTTCACCAGGTTGGTCAGCACAGGCCAGGTGTGACCAGATGCCCGCGATCCGCACCAGTCCATCGAGTTCGCGCGCTCGGGCCTGCTCGACGAGTCCGGGCCAGTCGTCGGTGGCTGCACCACCGCGTGCCATCCCGGTGTCCACCTTGAGGTGTATGTGCGCGGCACGTCCGGAAACGGTTGCTGCGTTGGCAATCTCGTTCAGCTGACCGATCGTGTGCACCGATAGGTCGACATCCTCGTCGATTGCTCGTCGGTACGGGGCGCCGGGAACTGCCAGCCAGGCGAGCACCGGTGCGGTTATACCCGCCGTGCGCAGCGCGAACGCCTCCTCCAGCACTGCCACCCCGAGCCGGGACGCGCCGCCGGTCAGGGCGGCGCGCGCGGACGGAACCAGCCCGTGGGAATAGCCGTCGGCCTTCACGACCGCCATCACCTCGGCGGTGCCTGCCCGCGCCCGCAGCGCCTCGACGTTGTTGCGGATGGCATCGAGGTCGATGATGGCGCAGGCCTGGGGCACAGCCGGGATGTCCTGGGATCTGTGCTCTTGGAGCATGATTGCCTTTCGAGTTGTCAGACTGATCGCGGTCAACCCGACTGTTCATTGGCTGCTCTGGCGGCGGGTATTACCGAGGAACGGCACGGTCCATACGCATCGATCGGGATCCGATTCCGGTCCCCTTCGGTAGTGCCGCCCCAGACTCCGAAGTGTTCTCGGGCGCGGAGGGCGTGGAGCCGACATGTCTGCAGGACTGGACATCGAGCGCAGACGGCCTTCGCGGCGCGTTCGCGGCGGGCCCGCGCTCCGTGTCCCTCGTCGTCGCGGGGGAAGAACAGGTTGGTGTCCATGTTTCGGCATCGTGCGCGGAGTTGCCAGTCCCATTCTTCGCTGACCGGGGCTGGGAGTTGGGGGACCGATCTGGGCATCGTGGTGTCGTCCTCCTGCGGTGCGGTCGTGTTCCGCCGGTCGCACCTGCTGCGCGTCAGTGGCTATGGCGAAGACCGGACTGAGCCAGCCGGGTGATGCAGAGGGTGTCGAGTTGGTGCACGACATGCTCCGGCAGCTTTGGGGCTGCGCCGCTGTGCAGGTAGTCGCGGAGCCGCTGGAAGTAGTCGGTCGGGGTGATACCGAACTCCACCAGGATGTCGCCCGCCGAACCTCCTCCCCAGTGCCTCCACTTCAGGGCGAATGCGAGGAGGTGGTCGTTTTCGGTCATCATTCCTCCCGAAGGGCAGCGGACTGTCAGTGTTGTTGTGCGGATGTCGGATTGCCGATTCGGGCTCGCGCGGCGGGATCACGCGAGCCGGTCAAGGAAAGTCGTTCGGACCGGCGCGTCAGGCAGTGGCGGCCGCGTACCCGTGGGCTTCCGCGACCTCGGCGGACAAGAGCACACCGTCGTGGGTGCTCAGGCCCTGTTGTGGTCGAGGGCATCGACGTCGAGACGCAGTTGAGGGTATTCGGCTATCACGACATCGTCCTCATAAGACCACTAGCGCGGCATTCATGCGCGACAGCCGGTGGCGAGTCGGCCACGGCAGATGTTGCGCAGCTGCTGGGCAACATCAGTAGGAAGGTGATTTGCTGCGCCGGCGTTCAGGAACGCTTCCAGCCTTCGGAAGAACTCGACCGGGGTGAGGCCGAACTCGATGAAGATGTCACCCGCCGAACCGCCACCCCAATGGCGCCACTTGAGTGCGAAATTCATGATTTGCTGGTCCGGTAGGGGCTTCGAGCGCGCCATGATGCATCCTTTCGGCGGGTGACCTGGCTCGTGTTGTCTTAGCGAGTACGTGTGGCGAGTAATCATCGGTGCTTGGGTTGACTGCGTGACCGCCTGCGAGTCAGGCGACCTCAACGACGAGTTCGACCTCGACGGGTGCATTCAAGGGCAGTTCCGCGACGCCGACAGCTGAGCGCGCATGTGCCCCGGCGTCACCAAAGACATTCACCAGCAGTTTCGAGGCCCCGTTGATGACGGATGGCTGGCCCGTGAAATCGTCCGCGGACGCGACGAACCCGACCACCTTCACAACACGCACAACGGCGTCGAGTCCGACGAGCGCATCGATGGCAGCGAGGGCATTGAGGGTGCAGATCTCCGCCGCCCTCGACGCATCGGTCACTGAAACGTCTCGACCAACCTTTCCTGGCTGTTCGATCATCCCCTGAACCAGCGGTAGCTGTCCCGAGGTGTAGACCAGATTGCCAGCCTGCACGGCCGCCACATAGGCACCGATCGGCGCCGACGCTACCGGCAGGGTGTACCCGAACTTGCTGAGGATCGCCGCTCCTGATGTCAAGCGCGCAGGGGCGGCACTCTTCGCGTCGCGGGGTGCATCGGGGGCTGATAGTTGCTCGCGCATACGTTGCTCCTGATTCGAGTATTGTTGTCATTTACGGGAATTGGCCAGTGGGCGGAGAATGTGCGCTGCCTGAGCGGCGTCAATGTTCAGCGCCCATGGCCGTCGTTCGATGTGTCAATTGTGCTGCTCGTCACCCAGAAGCGCATCGTCCCGTCGGCACCAATCGCAGCGGAGATCTAGTGCGGATTCAACAACGAGGAAGGCTTTGGGGCGAAAGGTCTCTGTCCGAGATGCGGAAGTAGGCGGCGGATCTCGGTGCCGAGTATCCGTCATGTGGAGCATTCCTCGATATGCCACCGGGACCGGCAACCGTGGTGAGCACTAGCAGTGAGCCCTTCCGGATCAGAAGCGCGCGTTGGGTTTTGCGTCCCGGGGTTCCTGGCACGTCGCCTCTAAGGTATCTCCTCGGACGTCTGGTCCTTCGGACCGTCAGTCGCCGCGCGAGCGTCGGATGGTCCTGAAGTGACGTCCCGGGCAGAGAGGTCCTTCTTGGCTTTCGTGTCGTTTCGGGCGTCCAGGACTGAGGTGAGGTGGATTGCGATAGCGAGGCGGAGTCGGGTCTCAGTCAGGTCGAGTCCGGTGAGTTCGGTGATGTGCTTCATTCTGTAGCGCAACGTATTCGGATGGATATGGAGCGAATGTGCGGCCCGCTTCGGTTCGCCGTAGTGCGCGAGGAATGTGGACAGAGTGGCCACGTATTCGGTTCCGCGCTCTGCATCGTGCTCGACCAACGTCTGGACGGGTCCCTCGCCGAGGGGCGGCCCCGTGAGTAGAGCCGCTTGGGCTCGCGCGAGAACGATCTCGTGCCAGGCCTCCTCGAAGGTCGTCGCCGGAGCCGCCACGCGCCCTGTGCGGGCCAGGCGAATGAGTTCGGTTGCCTCGGCGCGTGATCGGGGGAGATCCTTCGTCGTGTGCGCGGGCCTTCCGGCGAGGACAGCCACGCCACTGTCGTACGCGGATGTCTCGGCGGCCAATGCATGGAGCCATGCCCAGCTCCCCACGGTACGGGGCGCCCCATTTTCGGTGACCACGGCTATCGGAACGCCGTCGATGGCAGTGAGGAGTGGCTGTGTCCATCCGTGCCGGCGCATGACCGACTCCCACAGTTCGACCCGGTAATCCGGCGCCTCGTCGGTACCAGTGTCGGCCAATGCGACGACCCGCCAGGGGCCTGGAGGGAGTCGCAGGCCGGTTTCGTGGTCGGGTGTGAGCAACGCGGCGCGAAGGCGGTCAGCCATCATGCGTCGTGCTGCACCAGACTGAGCGCGCAATCGCAGCAGGTGCAGGGCGATCACCGAAGCGGTTCGGGTCAGCTCGCGTACCTGGTCGTCGGGGACGGGTCCGGGGTCCACGGCCCAGATCGAGCCGAGTAGCTCGCGTCCGGCGCGGATAGGAATGATGAGGCGCGGCAGCACGCCGTCAGGGCCGGCATCGACCCAGATCGGCTCGTCGGACTTTTGTAGTCGCCGGAAGGTTCCGCGGGAGCGAAAGTGGCTGATGATCCGGTCGGGGACGCGACGTCCGACGATGGTGGAGATGCGGGCGGGGTCGGCGGTGTCCTGGAGTTCGGAATAGGCGAGGACACGCGAGTCGGCGTCTTCGATCGTCACGGGTGCGGAGATGATCGCGGCGGCAGCGTCGGCGAACGCGAACAGTTCGCCGTAGCCGCTGGGATCACGCTGAATCTCCGACCCCGCGAGTGTCGTGGAGTGATCGAGGATGCTGCGTGTCAACCACACCAGGTGTGTCCACGATGCCTGCGGCTGCAGCTCGACCAGTCCGATGCCCAGTTCTGTGGCGAGGCCGGCTACGTCCGGGTCGTCGGCGAAGGGTGCCTTGAGGATCACGGCAGCGGCGCCGGTGCGGTCTGAGTGATTCAGGAGGTCGACGGCGGCGGCCGTGCTGTCGATCCCGAGTCCCAGGACGAGGCCGCCGGAGTGCTCGAAGGACGGGTCGCCAGAGAGGGTGACGTCGCTGATCTGGTCTCGGTGACCGGAGACAACCTGGCGAAGCAGGGCTCCGCCGAGGGAGTCGATCAATGCACTGACGTGGATCATCGGTACTCCTCGGTGCCGGAGACAACTCGGCTGGGCCTGTTCTCATTCGCTCAGCACGGGGGTGCAAGTCATGATCGAAGCCCAGCCAGCCGAACTCGTGTTCTTACGGTAGTGCCCAGCGGCTCGCTGCCGGTAGTCCGCTCGTGCACCGCTACGCCTTGATCGGGAGTCCGATCGCAGGCACACGTTTCAGCTCGGAATTCTGCCGTCACCTCGACGCGACCTGACGCCTGGCACGGGAAATCGCCAATTCGGAAGTTCGCGTCGAGGGCGACGGCATGTGCCTAGGAATTCACCGCCGCTCGACTCATCGCAGGGGATTGAACGGCGCCAGCTCGGGTGCGATTCGCCCGGTGGTGATGGTGTCGGCGAGCAGGCGCCCCGTCGCCGGCCCGAGGGTGATCCCCCACATGCCGTGACCGCCGGCCGCGAACACGCGCGGCGATCGGGTCGCTCCGATCACCGGCAGTCCGTCCGGTGTGCACGGTCGTGAACCCACCCATTCGTCGCGCCGCGCATCGAGGTCAGCGCCACGCAGCAACGGCCGCGCGGCCCGCACGATGGCGGCAATCCGCCGCCGATCCAGGGCGGCATCGGGGGCGCGGAACTCCATCATTCCGGCGACCCGGAGGCGGTCTCCGAGGGGGGTGCAGGCCACCCGCTGTGCCGGGAAGTAGACGGGCCCGGCCGGAACGTGATCGATCGCGACGCTGAAGCTGTATCCGCGTCCCGCCTGTACGGGAATCCCGACGCCGAAGTCGCGGGCGGTGTCGCCGAGCCACGTTCCGGTAGCGAGGACGACGGCATCGAATCGCCTAACGTCGCCGGTTGGACTCGAAACGCGCACGGCGCCAACTTCATCGACGACGCCGGAGACCTCGTGGCCCTCGCGGATCGTGCCTCCGCGCTCGCGGACCGCCTCCGCAAGACTGTTCACGAAGTCACCGGGATTCATGAACCGCTGGCCGTGTAGCCGGATGGCGGCTCCGATCTCGTCGGACAGTGACGGCTCAACTCCGCGCGCGTCGTCGCCGGTCAGGACGTCGAATTCGATGCCCTGACCGGCAGCCCGAATGTGCTCGATCTCCTCGAGCAGGATGGCCCGTTCCGCCGGCGTCCGGTATGCAGCCAGAAAGGACTTCGCCTCATATGCGCTTCCCGTCACGCCGCCGTCCGCGAGTTCGTCGAACGCGGACAACGCATGTCGGTTGATCCCCACCAACGACTCCATCGCCACGCGCCACCGCGCGGCGGTGCTGTGTCGGGCGAATGATGCAAGGAACCGGAGCAACCGAGGATTCAACGTAGGCGGCACATAGACGGGCGAGGACGGGCTGAGCATGGCGCGAATGCCGTATCGAAGCACGGCAGGTTCGGGTAGCGGAGTGCTGATGCCGGGCGTGATCCACCCGGCATTCCCCCATGATGCGCCGGCCGCAATTCCCTTGCGGTCGAAGACCGTAACCTCGATTCCCCGCTCCTGCAGGAACCATGCTGTCGACAGCCCGACCATTCCCGCACCAACGATGCCGACGCGCTGTGGGGCCGTGGAACTGAGCCTCATGAAGTACCTCTCCTCGAACGTGGTGGCCGTCACACAATCTTCGAGTGGGTCGTGCGGTAAGTCACGGTGCTGTTCTTCCAACACTTCGCTTGCAGTCAGTGTCGACAGCACAATCAGCCACCTGACCAGCGGTGACACGACCGAGGGGTCTGCGGCAGCGGTGCGATGCGCCCTTTGGTGATGCGCCTATGAAGCGGGCCGCGACTACACCGATTCGGCAGCCTGCTGCCAAATCGGTCCGCTGTGGGGTGGTTGCCGAACCCGTCGCTGGGAATGGAGCGAGCGGCGCCGCCATTGTTTCGTAAAGCATTGTTGCACTGCGAATTTGGATAGAAATAGGCGTAACCTTCGTGTGCTCGCCGTGCGTCCATGTGGCCTCGGGATTTGAATCGACCGTTGCGCTTCGGCCCCGTCGCCCCTACAGTGTGATCCGCAGCACAGGACTCAGGTGCGAGACGCTGAGGCCAAGGGCCGGAACGTCCTTCAGTCGCAGTGAGGGCTTGCGACCATTCCCCATCGGCTAGATGCCAGAGAAATCTCGATGGGCAATGCCGGTGTTGTCGAGGACCGCGGCCGTTCCTTGGCATCCGAGCAATTGGGAATCGCACCCGTGCTCTCACGACATCCCAGCTGCGATCGATCCGACCAGTCGAGCCGGGCCGTGTATCGGCCCCGCCCGGAGGCCCAGAGTTGTTGCTGTGCAGCACCCATCCCAAGCTAGGAGCATCTTGTGTCCGAGTACACGAAGCCAAGAGTCGCATCTAAGCCACCTACTGGCGCAGCCGATGAGTCGCACGAGCAGGGACTGTCCCGGCAATTGTCCAACCGTCACATCCAGCTGATCGCGATCGGTGGTGCGATCGGCACCGGCCTGTTCATGGGGTCCGGAAAGACGATCTCCCTGGCCGGCCCGTCGGTGATCTTCGTGTACATGATCATCGGCACCCTGCTGTTCTTCGTCATGCGAGCCATGGGGGAGCTGCTGCTCTCGAACACCGACTACAAGTCCTTCGCGGACTTCGCCGCGGACCTGCTCGGACCGTGGGCCGGCTTCTTCACCGGATGGACCTACTGGTTCTGCTGGATCGTCACCGGTATCGCCGATGTCATCGCAATCGCAGGATATGTGTCGTACTGGTCGGGTTCGCTGCCGTTGTGGATCCCGGCCCTCATCTCGGTCGCGCTACTGATCGGCCTCAATCTGCCCACAGTGAAGGCGTTCGGCGAAACCGAGTTCTGGTTCGCGCTGGTCAAGATCATCGCGATCGTCGGCCTCATCGTGGTCGGCCTCGCCATGGTCTTCAGCCATTTCACCGCGCCCGGCGGTGCTGAGGCCTCCTTCACCAATCTGTGGAATGACGGTGGGTTCTTCCCGACAGGCTTCATGGGCTTCGTCGCAGGCTTCCAGATCGCGACGTTCGCGTTCGTCGGAATCGAACTCGTCGGCACGACCGCCGCCGAGGCCAAGGATCCGGAGAAGAACCTGCCGAAGGCGATCAACTCGATTCCGGTCCGTGTGATGTTGTTCTACGTTGTGGCCCTCGTCGTGATCATCTCGGTCACTCCGTGGCGTGAGATCAGCGCCGACCGCAGCCCGTTCGTGGCGATGTTCACCCTCGCGGGCCTCGGCATCGCGGCGTCGGTGATCAACTTCGTGGTCCTCACCTCCGCGACGTCGTCAGCGAATTCGGGTATCTACTCGACATCGCGGATGGTCTACGGCCTCGCCCAGCAGGGTGACGCTCCTGCCTCGTTCGGCAAGCTCACCTCCCGCCGCGTCCCGGCCAACGCCCTGTACCTCTCGGGCGTGTTTCTGTTGGCCGGTGTCGTGATGGTCGCCGTCGGAAGCTCTCTCATCGAGGCGTTCACCATCGTGACGACCATCTCCTCACTCTGCTTCATCTTCGTCTGGACGATCATCCTGATCAGCTACATCGTCTACCGGAAGCGTCGCCCGCACCTGCACGAGGCCTCCGCGTACAAGATGCCCGGCGGCATCCCGATGTGCTACGTCGTGATGGCCTTCTTCGGATTCCTGATCTGGGCGTTCACCCAGAAGGAGGACACTTTCCAGGCGCTGCTGATCACCCCTGTGTGGTTCGCGGTCCTGGGCGTGGCATGGGCGATTCGTCGCCGTCGGTCCGCGCGTATCGACCGCACAGCGGCCTTCCACGTGTGAATGCTCACTAGCGCGTGGAACTAGCCCGGTTGATGGCCTCGGCGATTGCGGACACGGGGCAGGCAGCGTTCCTCACCGGCGAAGCCGGGATCGGCAAGACCGCGCTGCTGGAATGGGCCGAGGCGACTGCGGAGCAATCGGACCTGCGGACGTTCCCGACGACGCCCTGGATGAACGCCTCGTTGAGGCCATAGCCGACGAGGGCGGCGTGCAGCTCGTCGAGCGGCCGTCGTTCGTAGCGGACGGGGAGGCCGAGCTGTTCGGTCATGATGCGGGCAAGGTCGTTGGGGGACAGGTCCTGCGGCGGGGCGGCCGTCGCAGTTGGTGTCCGGGCCTGCGGTGCGCGCGCGGGCTGATGACGAGGCGCCGCTGCCGCCGGATCCCGGCCCCGATCCCTGGCTGGACGTCGTCGTTGACGAGTGGGGCGGTGATCCGTGGGCAGCAATCGGCGATAGACGCAAGGCCGGCCGCTACACATCGCGACCTGGTAACTCGTCGTCCAACTGGTAGCCCGCCATCCACGTCGTTCGCATCGGCAGTTCCGAGGTGAGTTGACCGCGGTGTTGACCTTCTACGGTTCGAGGTGCGGTTCGAGGGTCGAGTTCAGGAGTGCGTCGAAGTCGTCCCTGCCAGTCACGGCTGGATCGAGCCAGCCAGGTGCAGTTCGCGATGCCTGGTCACGGGCCCGTATTCGATACCTCGCTCCAGAGCATTCCCCCGCGATCTCCAGACTTTCTCTCGCTCACCACCGTGAACATTGCGAGGGCAACAAACTTGGGTGCTGACGGATCGACCACCGGGCGTCGATCGCTCTTCGTGGATCAGCTGCGACTCCGTCCCGTTTGGAACGTCCCGTCAGCTGCTTGACCAGCGTTCCTGGGGAATAATCTAGAACGTGTTCCAGTTTGGAAGGTTTGTGGCTATGGTCACAGCTGCCAATAGTCACGGAGGGGGAGGGTGTTGCAATGAAGACCAAGGGTGCGTTGCTGTGGGGCATCAACGAGAAGTGGTCAGTCGAGGAGATCGAGCTCGGTGACCCGGTGGCCGGCGAGGTGCAGATCCGCATGGAAGCTGCCGGTATGTGCCACTCCGATCACCACATCGTTACCGGTGCGACGCCGATGGCGTCCTACCCGGCGATGGGTGGCCACGAGGGTGCGGGCGTGGTCACCAAGCTCGGCGCGGGGGTCAAGGATCTCGAGGTCGGTGACCATGTCGTGCTCTCGTTCATCCCGGCGTGTGGGCGCTGCCCGTCGTGCGTGTCGGGCCATTCGAACGTCTGCGATCTCGGTATGAAGCTGCTGCAGGGCCAGGCCATCGCCGATGGCACCTACCGAATCCAGGCTCGTGGGGAGAACGTGATCCCGATGAGCCTGCTCGGCACGTTCTCGCCCTACATAACCGTCCACGAGTCCTCCGTCGTCAAGATCGAGAAGGACATCCCGTTCGAGCTCGCCGCCCTCGTCGCCTGCGGTGTCCCGACCGGATGGGGTTCGGCGACGAACATCGCCGAGATCAAACCGGGTGAATCGGTCGCGATCATCGGCGTCGGGGGCGTCGGCATGTTCGCACTGCAGGGTGCGGTCGCGTCAGGTGCGCGCCACGTTTTCGCGATCGACCCGGTGCCGTTCAAGCGCGAGCAGGCGCTCAAGTTCGGTGCGACGCACGCGTTCGCCTCGATGGAGGAGGCGATCGAACCGATCATGGAGATCACCTGGGGCCGCATGTGTCAGAAGACGATCATCACCGTCGGCGAGATGAAGGGCGAGTACATCGACCCGGCCCTCACCCTCACAGCAAAGACCGGTCGCTGCGTCCTCACCGCGATGGGCCATATCGCCGACATGGACGCCAAGCTCAATGCGTTCACGTTCACGTTGCTCCAGAAGGGCCTGCAGGGCAACATCTACGGTGGCTGCAACACCCGCGTGGACATCCCGAACCTGCTGAACCTGTACAGGGCCGGCCTGCTCAACCTCGAGGACATGGTCACCAACACCTATTCGCTCGAACAGGTCAACGAGGGCTACCAGGACATGCTCGACGGCAAGAACATTCGTGGCGTCATCCGCTACACCGAAGCGGACTGGTAGCTCGCCGATCGGGCGTGCCTCATAATCTGATCGGGTGCAGACGCCCGATCAGATCGGGTAATGGCCGGTGAACAACGACTCGGCCGCCGTCGACTAGGACGGTGGCCGGGGCGTTGCGAATTTCGGGGGCCGGGAGTCGGGTCTACCTGCTGGCGTCGGTGGCGACGCTGCTGTGCGCGTACCCCGCCCTCGTCGCGGTCGAGGAAGGCGCGATCGAACTCGACCAGCCGTATCTACGTCCACTCGTCGCCGGCGACGGCATCTGGGACGAGGTCCTCGAGGCACTGCTTGCACAGGCCGACGCGGTCGGCGAGATCCGGCGGCGTCGCGTGTTCCTTGACGAGATCCGTCACTCGCCACTGGTTCTCGCGGCGAGTGACGCGGCTGGCGGTGTGGGTGGATATGGAGGCGGCGATTGATTGATGGATGGAGGGGTGTTCACCAAGGGCGGGTCGTTCTGGGCTGCATGCGGATTGGATAGGTTGACCGGTTGGTGATCACACTTAGCCGTGCCCTCTGATCACGCAAATCTGGATTAGCTCCAACTTGTGTGGCGTTTGTAGTCAGGGTGAGAGCCTGTCGAGCAGCGCCCGCGCCGCCTCTGCGGCCATCTCCTCCGCCCGCTCGGGCAGCCCGGCATCGTTTCGTAGACGTCGCCGCACGATCGCGTAGGGCACCCCGACCACCGCAAGTTCGGCGAACTCCACCTCTTCGTCGTCTGTTGCCCCCATTTGCCGCGCCGCCTCGTGCACCGCGGCGAACGTGCGCGCGTTCGCGGACTCGAGTGCCTCCCGGTCGGCCGCGGCCCAGTCTTCCCGGCCGAAGCTCTCTGCGCCCCAAAGTAATACCGTCGCATCAGGTGGGTTCGCCCGACACCACGACACGACGTGACGTGCGGCGGCGACCAGGCCATCCCGGCCGGGCTCGGATTCGATCACGGTCACGAAGCCCGATTGGAACCGGGTGACGCTGCGCAGCCACAGTGCAGCCAGTAGGGCTGGCCTGTCGGGGAACCGGTGATAGACCGACCCGCTCGGCGCCCCCGACCTGCGCGCCACGGCCGCCATCGTCACCGCCGCCGGCCCGCCATCGACGGCGAGCGCGCGCGCGGTATCCAGCAGGCCGTCTCTGTCGTAGTGGGGGTTGCGTCCCATGCATTCGAGAGTAACCTCCAAATTGATTATAGAGATGTATCCCTATTATTTGAGGAGGCCGCCTTGCTCATCCGCAATTTCCATGCCCGGTCCCTGCCCGGTACCCCCGACCAGCTCGGCTTGCTCGTCGACGCCCTCGCCGGCTCCGATGACCCGCTGTGGCCGGTCGATCACTGGCCCGCAATGCGATTCGACCGCCCGCTCGGGGTCGGCGCGGACGGCGGCCACGGCTCGGTGCGCTACACGGTTGTGGGCTACATCCCTGGCGAGTGGATTCGATTCCAGTTCAACGGTTCCGGCGGACTTGTCGGCTTCCATGAGGTGACCGTGCGGCCAGACGGCCCTGATCGTGCCGAACTCAGTCACCTGTTGGCTGCCACCGCGCACGGCACTGCTCTGCTTCGATGGGCGCTGGTGATGCGATGGCTGCACGACGTCGCAATAGAGGAGATGCTCGACCGGGCTGAGTTTGCGACCGTCGGTATGGTCCGCGATCCCATTCGATGGAGCCCTCACGTGCGTCTGTTGCGTCGCGTGATGCGCCGGAGAACACCGGCCGCGTGCGTCAGTCCGGTGGGCGTCTGAACCGAGTCGTCATCGCTCGACCGCGGATGGATGGACGCGCTGGATGGATGGATATGGATGGATGGGTGTTCACCCATGTCGGAGGGCGCTGGGCTGCATGCGAACTGGATAGGTTGACCAGTTGGTAATCACACTTGAGGACGGCTCCAGATCACGCAAATCTGGAGGAGTTCCAGCCTTCAGGCGGTATCGGCGAGGCAAACCGGAGTATGGCCTCCTCGCCCATGTCGTCACTCCATACAGTCTAGGGAGAGCCTTCCCCGCGCGACCGTCAGGTATCGGTGCGATAACCAGGGAATGGGCTGCTCCCCGACCTCCGCGTCGTGGGTCGATGGCGCTATTTAGCCGGGTCAGTCGGTGGTGGCTTCAGTGTTCGTGGCTTGGTCTGTGTGCTGCTGTGCCTGGCGGAATTCGGCATTGATGCGTCGGGCTTCGGTGAGTTGGTCTTCGAGGATGATGATGCGGCAGGCGGCGTCGAGTGCGGTGCCCTGATCTATCAGTTCGCGGGCGCGGGCGGCGATGCGCAGCTGGTATCGGGAGTAGCGTCGGTGGCCGCCTTCGGATCGCACCGGGGTTACCAGTTTCGCGGTGTCGAGGCTGCGGAGAAAGGCTTGTGTGACGCCGAGGAGTTCGGCGGCGCGTCCCATGCTGTACGCCGGGAAGTCCTCGTCGTCGATTCTGCCTCCCGGGCGGTCGTTCGGTTTCGCTGGAATGTGCGTGTCACCTTTCGTATGCACGGACGGGGGCCCCGGCGCCTGTGCGGCGCCGGGGCCCGAGGGGATTCACTTGAACAGACCAGCCATTCGGCCGGCTTCCTTACCGGTTCCCCGCCTCGGCGGACGGGACGCGATCGTCTTGCAGCTGACCGTGCACCACCTCCTAGTCGGGACTTTCGATGTCCCGGGGCGGCGATCTTGCAACCGCCCCGGGTACGACGCCTGCGCGCGTCGCGTTTCCTGCAACTTCCTTTTCCCGCTCTACCGGGCTCGTCTAGCTGCCCGGTAGATGGCGGGACGTGTCGAGTCTTCCGAAACACACTCAACACATCTTCTCGACGCGTCCCGCCCTACTTACCGGTCTTCCTTCATGCGGGCAGTTCGTCCTCTGCCACGCTCCCTGGCCCCGTCTCTCATCTACGGCAGGAAGATTACAACGGCGACATTCGATTGTCTACAGTCGCCACTGCAGAGTTTTCGTGATCGCGGTCACTCGCTCGAACCCGCAGTTCAGAGCGCCTGAAGCAGGCCTCATGGCGGCGTGCGCGCGCCATCCGAGAGTGCGTTGCGGCATCCTGCGGTCCGGGTCCCGCGGGTGAACCCCGCACTGACAGAATGGAACCCATGCCACTACCCCTCGACGCGGCGTTCAGGCGCCGCGTATGTCGGATCGACAGCGCGTGAAAGACGACAGGGGACGGGTGGCCGGAACAGATCGACGGTGGCCGGACGGCGGTGGGGCTGTGCAGGGGCGGGTGATCCCGCTCAGCCATGCCGCCGCTATGAAATCTGCGCGCGCAGAACTCGCCACCCGCGCGCGCACCATCGAGAACCTTCATGGGGCAATTCATCCCTGAAATACTCTGCACTACAGAGGTTTCGGCGACAGTTCATGGCTCGATACGTGACTGCTGCCGAGCAGCCTCTGTGCGGACCCGAGATTCAGCCCCGACGGGTCTGCCGGTTACCGATGCTTGGCGAGGAATGGGCGGTGCACGACAACATCGTCTGCTGGCGCGAAGGTGATGGCGTCGATGCCCGGTTCGGCGAAGGTGACGCGGACTTCCGGATTGTGGGGTTCCTCGTCTTGCCGACGCTCAACAGTTGTTTCGACCAGGTAGCTGCGGCGATATGTCCGCCCGGATTGTTCGCTGGTGTCCACCTCGACGAGGATCGGCCCTTCGCTGGCGAAATCTGGCAGGTCCGCCGCTTTGATAGAGACAGTCAGGATGCTGGTTGGCGCTTGTTGGGTGGCAGAAGACATGGCGGCCGTCGTTTCTTCACTCGGGTCTGACGCGCATCACTATCGGTGGCTTCCCGCTGATTCTACGCGTGGATGGTGCGGACCGGTCTGGACTCCTCGTCGCGTGTAAGGGCACGCTGGCGCCTTACCCGAATTTGGGAGAAGGCGGCCGGCCGTCGCGCCCGTCGGAGTCGCATCGTTGCGATTCGTGAACTAAGCAGAGCTCATTGACATCTTGACCGAACCTCTCCCTCGTCAACCGTCGTGTGCATGAACATGCAGATCTGAGGCCGATTCGGGTCGCGGATGCTCGGCGCTGACTTGTGACCTTCACAGATAGATGGCGGTGATGGTGGTCGAAGGAGCGCCGATCAATGAGTGGAGGGACTCAGTAGCTGGCCATGCAGTCGCGCAGCAGGTCAGGCGAGATTTCGGCGATCGCGCAGGCGATCCTGCGCCAGCCCGGTCCACCGCCGAACTGGTCCTGCGACGAGTCGACCAACACCTCGACGTCGTTCGTTCCGGCCGCGGCGCGTAGGTAGTACACGATGGGGTCTCCCTCCGTCGTATAGAGGGTGAGCGCGAACTCGCCGCCGTCGCGTTGTCGACCGTCGGACAGGCAGTCGATCACCGGCGGGGTGAGTGGCTCCTGTGGGTCGGTCCCTGGGCGAGGCGCCGCGTCGCCGCAACTCGGTAGAGCGGAGCGCCAGGTGATTTCGGCAGGCGTCGGCGCGGCCGGCGGCTCCCTGATGACGTACACAAGCGCGGTGACGGTGGCGAGAAGGACGGCGAAAGGGACGCACCGCATCGCTACATGCACCTTCCCCGGCTTCATGACGATCAGGCTAGAACTGCCGTATGTCGGCCCGATGTCAACGAGCGAAAAGGCGTTCCATCAATTGACCCAGGGGCCCTCATCCAAGCGGGGAGGATGTCCATCCACACGCGAAGTGGTGGCCGTCCAATCACGGGCACGTCGACGAACACGAGGGACCGCTGCGGGGAGGACCAGTCGCGCATGTCGAGTGTCGAGCATCCGGGGGTCGGCTCGAAGCCGCTCGCGCAATGCACCCTCACCCCGGGCTCGACCGGCGTCAGAACACGGGTTCCCCGCACATCGGGGTTCCAGAAACCGGGGTATTGCGGACCGAGCACGTCGTTGACCATAACGGGGGAGCCGCGAGGAATCGACGGGGCGGCGGCTCGAGATGACTGTCTAGTTGGGGCGGGGCGTCCATCGACCGCACTGCACCTATACGGGTGCCGCTTACCGGCGATTCCGCCCCATCGGTCACCAAGCGGTAGAGGACGTAGCCCACGAACCACAGCGTTGCGGCCACGCGGAGTGCAAGAAGAAGGTCGAAGAAGATCACCACTGGATGCTCCGATCCCGAAAAGTTCTCCACATGGAGATGGCCGCCCAGCAATAGGCCCTCCACATGGAGAGAAGTCCACGAGGGAGTCCCTGCTGGATGCCGGATGCCGGGTTGGAGCTGCTCGGCAGAGTTGGGTCCGAGGCTGGTCGATGCGAGGAGTTGAAGACGAGGCCAGCGCCCCGCACGGCAGCGCGCGGCACCACTTCACGAACCAGTGAGGCTTGGTTCTGGCGATGGTCCGTCACCTACTTGACGGAGATCTGCCGTCAGCAGGCGAGGCCCCGCACCAGCAGATTGCAGGGTGGCTCGATGCAGAGGCGGGGCGAACCCGGGCCCGCTACGAACTCATCGTCGCCTGATTTCGCGACGTAGAGCTCGCCGCGGAACTGGTCCACGGCAGGGGCCGCCTCGTAGCACTGCTATGCGAACGCGGCATGATGCGCGCCGATGCCGCCCAGCTTGCAGCCGCACTCGATGGGACGGTGCTCGACGCCCTGCTCCGGCGACTCCGACCTGAAGCTGTTGACCCTCAACGAATCATCGATCGATTCCGATGATCCTCCCCGGATCCACTGCCAGCATCACGGACCGACAGCGACCTCTGACTTTCCGAGGACCCGACACTGCATCTAGCCGGAAAAGAACCCTGCATCTGTCCGATGCAGGGTTCTTGGCGTGAGTCATGTCTAAATACATTGTTGCAGTGAATGTTCTGGGACTCTAGGCATGGTGAGTCGGCGGGTTGAGGCTTAGCGGAAGATCCGTCGGCAACATTCCTCAGACCCCTTATCGGGTGGCTCGGGGGGCGCCGGGGCCAGGGTTGATAGTGATGGGTCCGGTGGAGGTCGGGACGATAGGGAAGTCGAATATGGCGGTCGGAATGTAGACGGTGGCGCAGGAGTTGGGGATGTCGACCACCCCGGAGAAGCGTCCTTCGATCGGTGCGGCCCCGAGCAGCAGGTAGGCCTGCTCCGGGCTGTAGCCGAACTTTGTGAGGTAGTCGATAGCGTGCAGGCAGGCACGTTGGAAGGACAGCTGGGAGTCGAGGTAGCGCTGTTCACCGTCGAGGGTGACTGAGGTGCCGGAGAAGGCCAAGAACTCGGTGTAGTTCGGGCCTTCGTTGCCCGGCAGGAAGATTGCGTTCTCGGTGACGCCGTAGAGCTCCATGCCGTTCTTGATCAGATCGACTCGTAGGTCGATGAAGCCGCCCATCTCGATGGCGCCGCAGAAGGTGATTTCGCCGTCGCCTTGGGAGAAGTGAAGGTCGCCGACGGACAGGTTCGCGCCGTCGACAAACACCGGGTAGAAGACCCGGCTGCCGCGGGTGAAGTTCTTGATGTCCTGGTTGCCTCCGTTCTCGCGCGGTGGGGCGGTGCGTGCGGCCTCGGCTGCGGCCCGGCCGAATGCGGTACCGGTCAGCGATCCGAGGATCGCGTCTTGCGGTTCGGGCGGCAACGCGAGCGGGGGTACCCGCTGCGGGTCCGTTGCGATCAGTGCGCCTTCTCGGGCGTTCCACTTTGCGAGCAGCGCAGCCGAGGGGGCGGTTCCCATGAGGCCGGGGTGCGTGATGCCGGTGAAACTGACCCCGGGGATGTGTCGGGAGGTGGCGGTGTGGCCGCTGAAGTCCCAGATCGCTTTGTAGGCGTCGGGAAACTGTTCCGTGAGAAATCCGCCGCCGTTCTCGGTGGCGAAGATGCCCGTGTATCCCCAGCCCTGGCCGGCGAGTGGACCCGAGTCTTCTTGGGGGATCGGTCCGATGTCGAGGATGTCGACGACAAGCAGGTCGCCTGGTTGTGCGCCTTCGATCGCGAACGGGCCGGAGAGGCAGTGCACGGTGCTGAGCGGGGCATGGAGGACGTCCTCGGCGGAGTCGTCGTTGTGGATGGCGCCATCGAACCATTCGCGGACGTGTACGCGGAACTCGTCGCCCGGTTTGACGGTCACGGCCGCGGGGATGTCGGGGTGCCAGCGGTTGTGGCCGACGATGTGTTGATCGGTGAACTTTTTGGTGGAGTCGAGGGGGAAGATCAGTTCGGGCATGGCGGACCTTCTTTCGGTATCAGGGGCGGGGAAGTTTGCGGTGCAAAGGGTTTCGGGTGAAGGCCCGGCTTCCGGTGTTGGACGGTGGCGCGCCGACGACTGCGGGTTCGCTGGCGGTCCGTTTCGTTTGGTCGATCAGTCGTGTGGCCGCGGACCGAGTTTTGACTAGGCCGGCGCCGCCGAAGCTTCGTGCACTGGTGTTTGCGCAGTGCGGGCAGGCGGACTCGAGTGGGACGTCGGCCATTGCGTAGTTGCAGTCGAAGCTGCCGCAGCTTCGGCAGGTGAACTGGTAGTAGGGCACGCCACCTCCGTTAGTTTCATCCGGGGCTATTCCGGATGGGGACGATGTAAGTCGCGCCAGGTCACCGCGGCGAATCCGTCAGGTGAGCTTCGTGTTACGTGCGGGGCGTCTTGTGGCGAGCCGGTTAATTTCCATCTGAAGTATCTCCATTTGGGCCTATCACCCTTAGCGTCTTGCCTACTGCAGCTCGTGGACACGCCGCAGCTTCGACAGCAAGAGAGGACGCAGATGAGCACCGTCTCGCCAACACCCGTCGGACATCAACCGGTGGATACGGGCACACGAACAACCTGGTCCAGGTTCCGGGACTGGGCTGCGAAGGACAACATCGAGGACTATTCGCTGCGCTACGCGCCGAAGTCGTTCCGCCGCTGGAGTCCGATGGCCTGTTCCGTGACCGCACTCGGAGGCATCGCGTATCTCGCCGACTACTCCATCGGCGCATCGATCGCAGTCAGCCACGGCGCCGCCAGTGCGATCGTGGCGATCCTCGTCGCAGCGGTCACCATCTTCCTGACCGGTATCCCGATCGCGTACTACGCCGCGAAGTACAACCTCGACATGGACCTACTCACCCGCGGTGCCGGGTTCGGCTACTTCGGGTCCACTCTGACCAGCCTGGTCTACGCCAGCTTCTGCTTCATCTTCTTCGCGCTCGAGGGTGCGATCATGGCCCAGGCGATGTATTTGGCCTTCGACATGCCGCTGCCGGTCGGCTACCTGATCGGCTCCCTCATCATCATTCCGCTCGTTCTGTACGGCATGTCTGCCCTGGCGAAATTCCAGGTATGGACACAGCCGTTGTGGCTGATCCTCTTCGCCGCACCGCTGGTGATGATCGCGATCGCCGACCCGAGCGGCTTCGATGGGTTCCTCTCGTGGGCCGGAGACGGCGGCAGTGAACGGGTCACCGCAGTCGCGGTCGGCGCGGGCGCCGGCGTTGCACTATCCCTGATCGCACAGATCGGCGAGCAGGTCGACTACCTGCGATTCATGCCCGAAAAGTCGGAGACACCACCGCTGCGGTGGTGGGCCGCCGTACTCGCTGCCGGCCCCGGATGGGTGATTCTCGGTGCCGCCAAGCAGATCTGCGGAGCGTTCCTCGCGTTCTACATCGCTGGAGAAGTGGGCTTCACCCGGGCCACCGAGCCGATCGAGCAGTTCCTCGGCAGCTACAGCACGATGATCCACAACCCCACCGTGGCACTCGCGATCGCCACCGTCATGGTGCTGCTCTCCCAGATCAAGATCAACGTCACCAACGCCTACTCGGGTTCGCTGTCGTGGTCGAACTTCTTCAGCCGCGTTCTCCACGTCCACCCCGGTCGGGTCGTCTGGCTCGCCCTCCACATCGCGATCGCGCTGACACTGATGTTGGCGAACATGTTCACCGTCCTCAACACGATCCTGGGGTTCTACTCCAACGTGGCCATCGCCTGGATCGGGGCCATCGTCGCGGATCTCGTCATCAACAAGGGGATTCTCAAGATCAGCCCGCCCTACATCGAGTTCAAGCGGGCGTACCTCTATCCGATCAACCCGGTCGGATTCGTTTCGATGCTGGTCGCATCATCGGTCTCGATCGTCGCCTACTTCGGAGCCTTCGGCGCCTTCCTGCAGGCGTGGTCGCCCTACCTGGCTCTGGCGATCGCACTGGTCCTGACCCCGCTCATCGCGGTCCTCACCGGCGGCAAGTACTACCTGGCCCGGCCGAACCCGCTCCGTGAAGAGATCGAGAAGGAACCACTGTGGGCCGGGCAGACCCTCCTCGACATCGTGGACGGCAAGCGTTACGAACTCCCCGACATGGTGCACGACTGCCCGTTCCACGGCGGACCGATCTCCTCGCTCACCTGCACACTCACGAAGAACTGTCACGAGCAGTGCCAATCTGCGTCCTACGAGAATGCCGTCGACGCCGACGGACTCGGCCTTCGGAAGACGCAAAGCGTCGTGTGATTGCCGTGGATGTCCCGGCCAGGTCGTTCACCCGACCTGGCCGGGACTGTTACGTCACGGCTTGCCTGTTCTCCCCGTGTGAACGACTTGGGCTTACATCGAAGAGTCTCAGGTCAATTCGGCGAGAACGTTGAACTCGAGTTCGTCCGCGGCGGCGAGATAAACGGGCTGGGTGGTGTGGGTTCCGCGTACCCGGACCTCACCCCGCGGACCGCCGTAGGTAACGGAGGGGGCATGGCGTTCGATCGCACGCAGGTCGAGGCTCCGGGCCGCCTGTGCCAAGGCCGCGAACAGCAGGATCCCCTCGTAGCAGGATTCACCGATGTTGTTCAGCGTGGGCGCCGCCGGACCGTGGTGTTCGAGGTAGCGGGCACCGAAATCCATGCCTGCCGACGAGATCAGGCCCTCGAAGTAGCCACTGGCGGTGAATAATCCGCGTGTGCTGTCCAGGCCGCCCGAGTAGAGCACGTCCTCGCCGATCATCATGCTCAACCGGATCCGGTCCTCGTCGAGGCCGGCCCGTGCGAACGCATCGTTGAAGGCGGCACAGTCGGCGCCGACCATCAACAACAACACGCCCTGTGCCCGCGAGCGCCGAACCATCTTGAGCGCCGCAGTGAAATCGCGTCCACCGAGGGGGACGAACGATTCCCCGACGATGTCCATGCCGGACAGACCGGCGAAGCCCCTTGTTGTCCTTGCTGTTTCCCGTGGCCACACGTAGTCGTTACCGACCACGCACCAGCGGCGGATTCCCAGTTCGGCGCGCAGCCAGCTCATTGCGGGGAACAACTGCTGCTCCGGTGTCTCGCCGACCATGTAGACGCCGTCGGAATCCTCACCGCCCTCGTAGAAGGTGGTGTAGACGTAAGGAACTCGGCCCGCGGTCGTCGGTGTGATCACCTTGCGAGCATCGGACAGATGCCAGCCGACGACGCCGTCAATCGACCCGGAGCTGACCATCGCGTCGATCTGCGCCGCCAATACCGGCAGCGGCGCCCCGGCGTCGACAGGATGCAGCCGCACAGGCCGGTCGAGAATGCCGCCTCCCGCGTTGACGGCTGCGACGGCCAGGTCCGCAGATGCCTCACAGGACGGGCCGAACATTCCGGCGGCACCGCTGCGTGGCACGACCAGCGCAATGTCGATGCTCTGTCGAGTGCGACCGAAGGCCGAGATCGAATTCGTCATGGGATTCACCGCCGCCATATATTTCTATCTGAAACAATCCCATACGGCGCTGTAGGGTGTCGGTGTGGACAATAGCACCGGTGCCGACGCGCTCGAGGAGCTGACGCGACTTGTGAGGCAGGCCTCACAGGAACTGGAACGGTCCATCTCGACCTGCCTGGGAGAAAGTTCGACCGCCCGCTGGCATGTGCTTGTCGCCGTGGCAGATTCCGTCGGCCATCCGATGTCGGAAATCGCCGACGCAACACAACTCACCGGGGCCAGCCTGACCCGGCTGATCGATGCGATGATCGCCGACAACCTCGTGCACCGCAAAGTCGACGACACAGACCGCCGTCGTGTACTCGTCTTCCCCACCAAGCGAGGACTCGCCGCCCTTCAGAAGATGACCCGTGCCATCGAGGTCGGCGGCCTGGACAGGTTCGCCGACGACAACGGCCGACTGGCACGGTCATTGAGTGCATTCCTCGAACAACTGCACGCCGCCGAGCCTGCCCGGATCTAGAGCCAGGAATGCTGGGCGACTCACCAACTGGAAGGCTGGTTCGCTGGGCAGCCAATGTCGGTTTCAGAATAGATATGGGAACCGCAGATGGCGCGCCCCGTCAGCCCACAATGGGTTATGGATGGAATGGATGGATGGATGGAGAGGTGTTCACCTATGGCGGTTCGTCGTGGGCTGCATGCGGATTGGATAGGCCTACCGGTCGGTAATCACACTTAACGATGGCCGCTAATCACACAGGAATTTGGATACGTTCCGGTTCTGCCATGTCATCGGCATCGCGCCGACCATCCTCGAGGTGGCGGGCATCCCGGAGCCGGACTTCGTCAACGGCGTGATGCATAGGCGGCATCCACGAACCACTTGTCTGGCTCCACTTGGCGTCGACCTGATGTCCGGCGATTCGGTAGTCGGTCTCATCTCCACCCTCGAAGCCAAACTCCCGCTGGGCATTGATCTCGAGAATGGTGCCGAAGTGGGTCTTCTCTATCTGTTCATGCCTTTGTTCGTTGAAAGCCATCAGTAACAAACATGGGCATCTGAGGGATACCTCAAGAGACGTCAGATCTTGACGCCACATTAGGGGGTGTTCACCTATGCCGGTTCGGTCTGGGCTGCATGCGGATTGGATAGGTTGACCAGTTGGTAATCACACTTAAGGACGGCTCCAGATCACACAAACCTGGATGAGTTCCAGGTTGGTTGGCGCGCTCAAGCGTCGTCGAGGGACTACTGAAATCGCTGTTCGGTTCGCCGCTGGCCGCTGCGTCGTCCCAATTCCAGTGACTGGAGGTGTGATCTACACGCTGTCAGGGGAAGTCCCAGCGGAGCACACCGTCCTCGATCACGGCGACCCAACCCGCACAGTCCGTTCCTTGCTCGAGCGCCGAAGCAGTGCAGTCGAGCATGGCATCGATCGAGTCCCACCGGAAGGTGGCACCCCCTTCGTTGAAGAACTCGACGACGCAGCCACTGCGGTCTCCGCCACGGGTGTCGACCGCGAGATAGTCTCCGCGGCCAGTGTCGCCGATCGGGATGAAGGCAGGCAGGTACGTCTCGATCTCACTTCCCGCCGCTTCCGCCATCAGAGCCTCGACGCCGCCGAGATCATCGGCGTAGTCCTCCCACAGCCGGGTCAGCCGGGCGTAGGTCTCGACGGCATCGGCAACAGAAAGCGGCTCGTTGCTGGGGAGGACCAGCGGGACCGGGTATTCGCGGTAGCCGCCGTTGTGCAACGCGAACCACTGGTGCAACTGCTCAGGCCAGGTCTGGCCCGTCGCCGACTCGGCCGCGCGCACGGCTTCTAAGTCGGCCGGCGGAAGCAACCTCGTTGGAGTCGTGGGGGCGTGCTGCTCGCACCATCTGATGATCCGGGCCCAGTTCGCTTCGACACTCATGGCCCTGAAGTTACTGGCGGAGGTCCCGAACCTCGGTGAAACACTCATAGCGCCGGGGTAATTGGTGCGGGCCGACGCTTCCTCGTCGGCCCACGTCGGCCTCATGGCCAGCGTTCGAATGACCCCGGGGTGGCAGCACACACAGGCATCTCAGTTGGCTAAGGCGCAAGCGGCTAGCTGACTGGCTCAAAATAGCAAACCGGGCTGTTCTTCGAACGGGTCAGTCGCTTCGGGATCGCACTCGCCCGATCCGGAGCTGCTCAGCAAGTGCGCACGCCCAACTGGAGCGATGGACGGAGGGGGCCATGGGGCCGGAACTGGGGCCCAAGCCCATCCGGCCGTGGACCAACGACTCGTATGCTGACGTCACCGCACCTGAACGGGAAGACAGCGATGGACAGCCCACCTCCTGATGCGTACGACCGCGTGACCAACCCGGAACGATTCGCGGTGCTCCACCCCGCGGCCCGCGCGATGGTCGAGGATCTCGAGCGGCGGTTCGACGTGCAGGTCGAGCGAGGCGAGGGCGGTGGCGGCTACATCAAGACAGGTGCCACCCTCACCGAGTACATCCGGCTGGTCCCGACCGATCCCGCCGCGGCCCCGCTGGTGATCGGCTTCACCAACTTCCCCGGGATCTTCCTACGTGTCGGAGCATGGGCCGAGATGGCGTTGCCCGCGTGCGGCTGCGACGCATGCAACGACGATCCCGCAGACCTGCTCGAGAAGCTGGACGAGTACGTCGCCGCTACCGCCGCCGGTGCCCTCACCGAACGCATCACCGTCGCGCCCGATCCGTGGCTCGAGACCCAGTGGGAGGGCGACGGGTGGAGTAGCGGCAACCGTGGCTCGCTCTCACACGATGCACTGCGCGAGCTCCGCGACCACCCCATTCAGCCGCCTCCGGGTGGCCGGTGGAACCCGTGGCCGCTACGCACCTGAACCTGCCCGTACCGGACGCGGGCCGCGGTCTACTCGAGCAGGGGGAGATCGACTTCGATGATGGTTCGGTCAGGGCGCGGCGCCCGCCGGTTAGGCCCGTCGCTCGATGGTGATGCCCGCGATGGTGTCGAGTTCGTCGATCAGCGCTCGCGGACCTGAGATCTCGAGCCAGTCGTCGTCGATCCCGGAATCGGCCAACCAGGCGCGGTCGGTCGGCCAGATCAGGTTCGGCCACTCGCGCCAGAACCACCCTGGTGTCCCGTACCAGCCCATCCGTGGCGCGGCGGTGACCGGACCGGAGAAAAGCACGTAGTCGAACTGTTCGATGGTGGCGCGTGGGCCGGTCCGGATCATCGAGGGGAGAGCGGGTTTGGGCGGTGGTGGCGCGGTCTCGCCGTCCCGCAGGTACGGGGTGAACGATCCGGGGGTGTCGTGGACCCACGCGTAGCCGTCCCAGACGCAGAACCAGCACTCATCTGGCGTCGCAGTGTGCCGGGCCAGGACCGTACACAGCGCGTCGAGCACGGTGACGGGAAGGTCGGAGATTCCGTTATCCGGCCCGTCCGGGTGACGGAGCACCGCGCGCGCCGGGAATGCGTCGTGAGCCGCCTGGGTGGACTGCGCCAGCCAGCGCGCCGGACCGGTGTCGGTGAGTGGGGTCAGGCGACGTTCTCGCCACCTGGCCCAGGCTTCGTCGTCATCGACGGTGGCCGCGTCTGCGGTTCGGGGGCTTCCGGCGAGCTCGGGCGAGAGATAGAGGGTCGGGTATCCGTCGCCCCACCACTCAATCCCGCCGTCGACGGTCAGCACGTCAGCTTGTCGTCCGAGGGGTTCGCAGACCTCGAACAGGGACAGCTGCTCGACATACTGGAGGGAGCTGGCCGGGCTACCGGCCACGGGGACATGACCGCGGTAGCCGAGAACGCGGGGCCACCACCGCGATCGGTAGACAATCCGGACGAACTCAGGATCATCGTCCACCATGGCGGACACCAGATCGGTGTTCGCGTCGGCCTCGATCATCAACACGGCGCCCTCGAGTACCCGTTGTGACCATGCGCGCCGCCGCTCGCGCTCCCTCGCCCGCAGGCGGCTCCGAATCCCCACACCAGGACGGTATGCCCAACCGCCCGACGGCGCCACGGTGTGGCACCGCGCGTACGGCGGCCCGCGGTGCCCTGGGCCAATGAGGGCTCGAGGAAAGAGACCGCGGCGCCGCCGCTCAGCGACCTCGGTCGCGAGCTTGTTCGACAGCGTCCGCGATGGGCATGAAGGCCGCGGGTCCGTGTCCGGGGACAATGGTGTCCGCTTCGAGGGCCGCGAGGTGTTCTAGCGCGGCGCCAGCGTCTCCGTGTCTGTGGTCGAAGACCGGGGGGAGGAGTTGTGGCCCTCGTAGTTTCGACAGCGGGTGTGCCGTGACCAACGCGTCGCCCGTGATGATCACACCATGCTGCGGCAGGTGGTAGGCCGCGTGTCCGGACGTGTGGCCGTGGGTCGCAACGGGAACCGGGGCGCCCGGCAGGTCCAGGGGCCCGTCATACAGAACTGCCTGGGCATCGGCGATGGCGAGAGGTTTGGTCGCGCCAGCACGTGCAACTCGCAGCAGCCACGGCAGCACGCCGTGCTTGTGAAGCATCGGGATGAAGTCCTTGGCGGTTGCTTGCTCGAGGTAGTCCCGTCGCGCGTGGGCGACCTCGGTCGGGTCTGCGAACACGGGTATGTGGAAGCGTTGGTGGAAGCTGGCGAGCGCACCCATGTGGTCAATGTGTGCGTGGGTGAGCAGCATCCCCTGCACGTCTTCGGGACGGCGGCCGAGGGAACGGATCGCGTTTTCGATGGCGCCGACATCACCGGGATATCCGCCGTCGACGAGGGTCAGGGCGTCGCCGTCCTGCAGGATCACTACGTTCACGTCGGTCCCCGTGGCACGGAAGACGTTGGGCGCTACTTCGTCGACGGCTGTCATGGTGCGTATTTTGCGGCATCGCAGACCGCATGCAGAGACGGGGCGCAGGTGGTCTCGAGCCCTACTCCGCGATTCCGTCACGGTGACTGAGAAGCTAGCCGGTGTTCATGGTGGGCATGTCCACCCCATGTCCTGGGTATGGATGTCGGCGCACGGCTCTGAGATCAAGCGTCGACGTTCCTCGCCGACGAGACCCCCGTCAGCAGCGGGCAGGCCAGGCGCCCGAGCGTGCGCCTTATCAGTCGTTCCGGCATGGCTTCCCGAATTCCCCGTCTATTGAGACATTCTCTCTCGCCTCCATGACGCCGTTTTGGGCCACCTCCTCGACAGACAGCCCCTGCTCCTGCGCGAACTCGCGCGCGTTCCGGTCCATTTCCTCGAACGTCGTGCCCGGGTTGAAGCACACCAGTTCGTTGATCGCCTCTTCGTAGGTGGCGGGCCTCGGATGTTCCGCACGCTCGTCCCCGCACCCTGTAACCAGCAGCGGGACAACGAGGGCGCCGAGCAGGTTTTGCCGTCTCATCTCCCGAGTGTGACAGGCCGGCGAGAAAGGAAGGAGGGGAGAGGGAATGGATGGATGGATTCCAGATTGATGGCCTTTAGGTGCCGCGGTTAACGCCGCGGAAAGCGAATTGTGCGCCCCACACCCTCTTCACCGACCCCAGACTCTGCGCAGCCATCATCGACCGGTTCACCCACCGCGGCAACATCATCGAGACCGGCACCCACGCCTATCGACTCGCCCACACCGAAGCAGCGACCACCGGCTAACCCGTCGGGTCGGGTCGGTCAAACCCCACGTTGGGCCATTTTCAGTTGACAGAGCCAGTCGGCCCGAAGAAGAGTGATCTGCTGACGAAGCGCACAGGACGGCACCTAGGGGGGCTCATCGGATGAGCGGAACCGTGATCATTCTGACCGGCCCACCGGGAGCGGGGAAGAGCACTGTCGCGGCCGCGCTCGCCCGGAGCTTCGAGCGGGGCGTGCACCTGCATACCGATCACTTCTGGCATTACATTGTCGCCGGGGCGATCCCGCCGTACGAGCCAGCATCCGCTACCCAGAACCAGACCGTCATGGACGTCATCGCCGGAGCTGCTTTCACGTACGCGGCAGGCGGATTCACAACGGTACTCGACGGTATCGTCGGGCCGTGGATGCTCGATCACTTCCGCAGCCACACAACGGATATCGCCCTCCACTACGTCGTACTCCGGCCCGACCGCAGCACCACTCTCTCGCGCGCTCAGGCTCGCACGGCGCCCGATGCGCTCGTCGAGGAGCACCCGATTGTCACGATGTGGGCGCAGTTCGCGTCCCTGAGTGAGTACGAGCCGTACGTACTCGACACGTCGACCGACGATGCGCGCCGCACAATCGAACGCGTCACCGACGCCCTTGCTTCCAGTAGGTTTCGCCTTCGCCTCTAGGGGGCTCGTATATCGCCCGTGCCCACCAGCATGCGGCGGGTGCCTCCAAGAAGGGGAACTGCAGGTCGAGCCGCCGGGTGGTGTCTGCTTTCACGAGGGCGGTGTGACGTTCGACATGGCGCCGCCGCCTCTTCCGCCGGCCACCAACTGCCACCCGTTCCCTCATCGTGCAGCAGAGCGATCGGCGACAGCAGACGCTGACGAAGGAGTCCTGGTGGTCAAGGGCGATGAGCCACTGCCTCCACGCCCCGCAGGGGCTCCGGACCTCTCCGGCGACTTCTTCGACGCGAACGGCAATCCTGTTGCTACCTGGCCACTGCCGCCGTCCGTGATGAAGGTAGACGCACCGGGGACAACGACGGGAGAGGCCCCGGCGACGTCGAAGGTGGAGGTGCCCGCGACCGCTAAGGTGGCCCCATCTACGACCGCGAGGTCGAACGCCGAGAGTGCGACACCGTCAGTCCCCAACTGATCATCGAACCGCCCCTTTTAGTATAGGGCTTCGCGAAAAGGAAGGAATCTATGACGAACCCGATCAAGTCGCAAGTGTTTCTGCGGTCAGTGATGGGCGTCCTCTCATGCATCCTCCTGGGCATCATGGGTTACCAGTTTTTCTCTGGCGCGCCAGCCGATTGGACATGGCTTTGGCCAGTGCTGCTCCTCATGGCTGCCTGTGCAATCCAGCTGAGCTACCTCGAGTATCAGGGAAAGTCGAAGTAGACGACCGCTTCATTCGCGCCGTCGCGGCAGGCGATAATGCCTGTCGCGCCGTCGCGCGGTCCGTTCTCGATGACGCTAGGTCAGGTGTGGACATCCCCGGCCGGTTCGCGTAATAGCAAGTGGAACAGCGCAATTTCGCGGCAGCTTTCAGGGCCGCATCTATTTCAACCCGTTCGTCTGCACTCCTGCGATCAGTGAGCGAGTCGGGTTCAACTCGTGAGCGCCGCCTTCTCGTATCGGGAGAATCTGTGTCAACTGCGTTGTCTACTTTGGCTGTTTTCGTTCGAGATCTGACCGGACCGGCCCAGTCGGGGCAGTGGAGTGTCGGCGATACGGATCTTGTGTTCCCTGTTCGTCTCTCGGATGGGCGGTCGGGTTCTTCTGCGGCGACACCTTCGAAACCCCATTTCCAGGCGGTCCGGGGTGGCGCAGCCCCGTGATGTTGCGTTCGCAGACCACGAACCTTGATGCCGGGCGCAATGACCTGGTGGAGGGCACGTTCAGCCAATCCAGCGTCGCGTTCGCTAACTCTGCGCTACACGTTCACGACTCCACGCGCCATGCGTGCGTACTCAGCGAATGTTCGCTACTGCTTGCTCCATATCCTGCGCGAGAAGGTAGTGGTTCAGCGCGATGGCGGACTTCGACCCAGCGCCGGCGGCCGTGATCAACTGAGCTGGGGAGTCGATGACGTTGCCTGCTGCCCACACTCCGGGCACGCTGGTGAGGCCGGTCGGATCGGTTGCGACCCAGCCATCCTCGCCTGCATCGCACCCCAGAGCGGTGAGCAGGTCATCGTGCGGCACGAAGCGAGGACCAACGAACACTGTTGACCGCGGAACAATCCGGCCGTCAGCCAACTCGACACCGCACATCCGACCGTCCTGCACCACCATCCCCGACACGTCTCCGTCGACGATGCGGATCCCGCGGGCGGTCAGCCGCGTGCGTTCTTCGGCGTCCAGGACGATCCGGTTTGGAAAGAACACCACGTCGTCAGACCATTGGCGCACCAGCGACGCCTGGTGCATGGTGAACGGTCTGTTGTTGCCGCCGAGCACCGCAATCGGCGTGTCACGAACCTCGTAGCCGTGGCAGTAGGGGCAGTGCAGGACGCCGACGCCCCACTGCTCGCGCAGGCCGGGGATCTCGGGTAACTCATCGCGAAGCCCGGTGGCGACGATAACGGCGCGCGTGGCTACGTCGGGGCCGCCGCTGTGGCGTACGACGAACTGACGAGCACCGAGCTTTTCGACGGCCAGCGCTCGGCCCGGAATTACCTTGCCGCCGTATCCAATCACTTCGGCGCGGCCGTCGGCGAGTAGCTGCGTGGGGGACATTCCGTCCCGAGACAAGAAGCCGTGCAGGTGTTCTGCAGGGGCGTTGCGGGGTTTGCCGGCGTCGACCACCACCACCCGGCGGCGAGCACGGGCCAGCAGCGTCGCAGCGCTCAGTCCCGCCGCACCGCCGCCGATCACCACTACGTCGTACTCCATTGTGACTCCCCTCCAGCCCGCGTCAATGCATGGCGCGAGCACGTCCACTCGTCAAGTAATGTCGAACTTCCGTAACCCTCAACGTCTTTCGAGTCAGCTCTGCAGCATGGCTTGCGCCCGCAGCCTGGGGCTCGCCCGGCATCGCCGCCTCCGACGGAGCCCCTGCTGACCGTGGTAGCCACCGTCGCCTGAGGCGGTGGGTTACGCTGGGCAACCTAACAGACTGTTTACTAGTTAACAAAGATGGTGGCGATGACTAACCCCTCACTCCGATCACGCACCTGCAAGCTGTGGCGTGAGCACAACCCCACTCTGGACACTTCGCCGATGGAGGTTGTGGCGCAGGTGAAACGAATTTCCGCGTTGCTCGAGCTCGCCGTCGAACCCGTCTACAACAATGCGGATCTCACCGTTGCTGAGGTGGAACTACTCGTCCCCCTGCGGTATGCAGACGAGGCAGTCACCGCCATCCGCCTGGCGGAACTCCTCGGCATGACCAGAGCGGGGGTCAGTAAGAACCTGGCCAAACTCGAGAGACGGGGCTTGCTCAACCGTGCGCCAAATCCCACTGATGGACGCTCGGCTTTCATCAATCTGACGGACGCCGGGATACGTGCCATCGACCATGTCTTCCCTCGCGAACTAGACGCTCACGCACAGCTACTCGCCGGACTCGGGCCTGACCGGGACAAGGTCCTCGTCGCTTTGACTCACCTGGCCGAAGCCATGGAATCACAGCTCAGCCGACCCGCGGAGTAGGCCGCCCGAACCGGACTGATGTGAGCTGCGATTCGTAATCTGTTGCGATGCTTGAGATTTTTGGCCAGTTCGCCCGCATCGTGCATGCCAACTGGTGTCGTATGGCTATCCTCCGTCCTATTAGGGGGTGCGGGTTCAATCCTGTACAGCACGTTCAATAGGGGGCAATTCGAATGACGGACGCAGCGCGATATGCCGGTTTCCTTCCGGAGAACTACCGATCGACTCACCGCGAACCGGAATCAACGTGGTGGCAGTGGCGCGGCCGCCGTGTCCACATCGCACGCGCGTCTCGCCCCGACGCGCCTATTCGCGTCATGGGCATCCACGGTGCCGGTGGCCACGCCATGGCTCTCTGGCCCTTCGCGTCCCTCGCCGCCGACGAAGGCGTCGACATCCTTTTCCCTGACATGCCCATATACGGATTCACCGCAGAGCCTCGGCCTGGGCAGGTTCGATACCGAGATTGGATCGATCTGCTCTGCGACTTAGTCGATACCGAGCGGGCCCGCGACCCGCGTCCGCTGATTCTCTTCGGAGCGAGCATGGGCGGGATGATGGCGTACGAAGTCGCCGCTCGCACAGGTCAAATCGCTGCTGTACTGGCGACGTGCTTGCTCGACCCCGCCGATCCCGAAGCCCGCGCGGCCACAGCCCGATGGGGAGTCGCTGGGAAAGCTGCACCCACACTTCTGCCGCCCATGGCTCGAGTAGCCGGCGGACTCCGCCTGCCGATCAAGTGGCTCGTAGGCATGGACCGGATGAGCAACAACCCTGACCTGTCTCGCATGTGTGGTTCTGATCCACGAGGAGGCGGAGTCCGAGTTCCTCTCGGCTTCCTCGCCGACTGGTTCACATACCCGCATGCCGCACCCGAGCAGTTCACCGCCGCCCCGGTCACGCTTCTTCACCCCGCAGCTGACCGATGGACTCCGCCGCAGCCCAGCTTGCGATTCCTTGACCGTATCGCCGCACCTACGCAGTCAGTTCTCCTGGAGAACTGCGGGCACTTCCCGATCGAAGAACCCGGGCTGACACAGCTGATCACCGCTGCGCGATGCGTGATCGCTGAGGTGCAGAGCAGGGCTAACCGCGGTGCTTGACGGCACACAGACGCGCTCACGGCGGACGGGCGCTGGCGCTGGACGTGCACGCTGGGTGGGTGGAAGCGCGGATTGATGGATGGCCACCCCACCTGGATGGCCACCCACATGGAAGTGCGTGCGGACTGGATGACTGGACGCGCGCGTGTGTGGATGGGCGCATGGGGTCTGATGGATGGAGAATGGAGTGCTGGACCGCGGCCGTGGATGGAGGCCATGGAATGGTGGATCGAATGGATGGAAGGGCGTTCACCAATGGCGGAGCGCGCTGGGCTGCATGGGGATTGAGTAGGTTGACCAGTCGGTGATCACACTTAGCGGGGGTTCCTGATCACACAAATCTGGAGTATTTCCAGATCGGCGCGACTGCCAGCCGCACGGTCGAGGTGCCGGTTTGAGTGATCGGTGCCGTGTCGACGAAATGCCTTGCGGGGAGATCCCTTACGGCCCGCCCTGCAGTGCGTATGGAAGATATTCACCTGGCTGTACAGCCAGGTAGAGGACGGTTGGGGTGTCTGGCCCGCTCACCGCGTAAACGTCCCACCCGGGTGAGCCGATATGCGTTACGACGGCAAACGGGCGACCCTCTCTTTCATGGATTGCAACACCAGGCAGCTGCGACACAGTTCGACTGGTGTCTCCGCTGACGTATTGCCGACCGTTCAACTCAATTTCTCGCGGGTATGTTGATCCGCCCGAGAAGAACAGGAAATAGGCGCCAATCCCCAGGGCCGCGATCACGAGCACACACGACACGATGAGAGCAGGCCGTTGTTGTAGAGCGGACTTCGCGAGGGGCATCTCGACAGAGTACGGGCGCCATATGGATCGACGGGACCTTGTTTTCCATCTGGTCGGTCGTGGAGCGCTGGTCGGGTCGGGTCGGGTCGCGCGCGCACGCGTGGATGGCGCGCGCGGCGCGGCGCGATGGACGGCCGGCGGCATGGATGGTGGATGACGTGGAGGGGTGTTCACCAATGGCGGAGCGTGGTGGGCGGCATGCGGATTGGATAGGTCTACCGGTCGGTAATCACACTTAAGGAGGGCTCCGGATCACACAAATCTGGAAGAGTTCCAGATTTTGTCAGTCCGTGTGCGCTCGAGTCACGTATAGGCCAGCTCTCCCGGACTGAGATGCAGGACGGGCTACCGGGACACCTGCAGCCGGCCTCTGGTTGAGGTCGGATTTACTGGGGGAAGTCGAGAGGGCCGTCCGCGTTGGCGATCGTCATACAGGACACCAGATTCACGACCGTTCCTTGCGATGAGGGATCGGATCAGCCCGCAACGAACGGTGCAATGTACGTGATGTCACACATAGGGTGTCGAGGTGTCCAACAAGAACGCGAGGGGGCCGCGGCAGGTCGAGCTCATCGGTCCTGTCGCCGGGGTGGTGACGTATTCGATCGCGGGTGGTCTCATCTTGGCCGGGCCGATCGCCGGGTGGGGCGACGGTTCGTTGGCGACGGGCCTGTGGATAGGAGTCTTCACTCTCCCGTTCGGAATCGGGATTGCAGTCAGTACTTACCGGTGGCGTTGGAACGAAAAGCGATTCCAGGCCGCCGGGATCGCGGGGACGCTGAAGATCCTGGCCGTCAACCGGATCCGGAGCAGCGACGAGAGCCAGTACATCGCCGAACTGACGGTCCGTATCAGTGGCCCGGGTTTTGACACGTTCGAGACAGACTGCGAGGTGCCGACAAGCAGCATGCGACCGCAGTTCGGTGACCGGCTCACGGTGATGGTCGAACCGTCCGACCTCACCTTCGCCATCTTCCAGCAGGATTAGCACCGATCGTCCTGCTCAATGATCGCGATACAGGACTGCCGACAGCGATAGCGATCGGCTATTAATGCGAATGTCGGAGCAAGATCGAGGGACTGGTCCGCAGCAAGCGGGAGGACGCGACGGATCATGACGGGAGTCTGAGAACCGTCACGAAGTCAGCCGATTCGGGCGTCTCCGAACCCGGTGAGGGGGAGACCGGCGAGCGCCCGGGGGACCCGCGGGGCAGTCGACTACGGACGTCGAGCGTCACGCTGTTTGACGGTGCACCTCCCGGCCACGGCATCGTGCTGACCCGCCCATCCGTAGAGGACTTTGCCGAAGCAGAACAGAGAGGGAGATGGGTGGAGGGGTGTTCACCAATGGCGGAGCGGACTGGGCTGCATGCGAACTGGATAGGTTGACCAGTCGGAAATCACACTTAAGAACGGCTCCAGATCACACAAATCTGGATGAGTTCCAGGGTTCATGTCGGTTGAAGTCCGTTGGGCCCAGGTTCCCTGGCCTGACACGCAGGAGTGTTGCCAGAACGCCTGTGCTGCCCTCCCGTTGTCGAGATGCGGGACGAGGATGATCACCTAGACGGGTAGGGCTTACCCAGGCTTCGCGAGCAGGCGTTGACTAGGGTGCCAGCGTGACGTACTCGTGGTCGGGTGTCGGGCCGGAGAACTGCTAGTTGGGGCTCGGGCGCTTGAAGGAGTCGATCGTGGATGACATCGAACCTATGAACATGATCGAGCAGGAAAGCCTCGAGCTGGGTAGCCCTCATCGCTACTGGATGTGGGCGACGAGCGTGACCATGTTCGTTGCCGGGTTCGTTTCGATCCTGCTGGGCTTTCCATGGTGGAGCGCCGTGTTGATCCTCGTGGTGGCTGTTTCGATTTGGTCAGTTGGGGAGCGCTTCTTGTTCTGCGGTGGAACGGCCTGCTCCGAAAAGCAGTAATGGGCGAAGAGAGTGACGCCGGTGGGGTCAGTCATCTTGACCACACCGCTCCGGAGTAGAGGTCGTTCCACGGTGCCGGTGGCAACGGGATACGGTGGCGATCAGCAGCAGATGAGGGGGAAATTAGAATGCATCAATCCAGCTGGCGGGGAATGACTTTCACGGAGATCGCCCGAACCTGGGTTCGCTACCAACGAGCACACCTCGCCTGGAGCGTCCCCATCCTGACCTTCGCGGCGGTCATGTCCTTCATCGTTCTGCGCATCAACTAGACACAACATCGCGCACCGGGGCGCGCCGCTTCCGGTGTTCAGAGCAATGAACGACCCGGCACCCACCAGCGGCGGCGAGTAGGGGCCGCGCCACAAACGACCAGGGGGAGCCGCCAGATGCGCAAAGCGCTAGCACTGCTCGGCATCGCGGCCAGCCTCGTCGTCTACATCGCTGCGTTCTCCGTCAATGCCCCAATCGAAGTGTGCATCTCGCAGCCGATCATCCCGCCATCGATGCTGGCCGGTGGCGATCCAGTGGTGGCCTCCCCAGCGAACTTCCAGAAAGCCTGGGTCGTCATCGTCGCGTCGCGCTGTGAACTGACCTTCCCCGCTACGGGCACTCACGCCTCGACTCTCGTCATCGAATGGGGCCCATCAGCACTCGCCATCGCCGGCCTGATCGGCGCAGCATCGTCGCTGTGGATCTGGTTCAAATGCAGGAGTAGAGAAGATTGAAAGAGCGGGAAACGGGGAGGGCGCTACCGACGCTGTGGCAGCCTTGCAGGATGTCATTGGATGGTCGACGCTTGTCGCCACTGTTTGGCGCGATGATCACGCTGTGCGTGTTGTGCGCCGCCTTCGTTGATGTGCCGGGTATGGCAATTGCTGGCTGGACGCTGGTGTTGGTCCTTGCTCCAGCGTGGATGGTGACAATGATCCGATCCCGGAGTTCTTCTGACGAGCGGCGATCAGCGGAGCGTTGACCGTCACGGCTCTCCCAGACTGGATGGCGCGCCGCAGAGCCTGCCGACGCCATGGAGTGCGATGGACGCGCATGGATGGAGCGCTGGAGAGAGAAAGATGGACGCGCGCGCGGTCAGGATATGGATGGATGGAGAGAATGGAGGAGTGGTCACCAATGGCGGAGCGTGCTGGGCTGCGTGCGGATTGGATAGGTTGACCAGTCCGTGATCACACTTAACGAGGGTCCCTGATCACACAAATCTGGATGGGTTCCGGGTTGTTGGGGCAGCCAGGTGGGCGATCAGGTGTCGATCGGGCACTCTCGCCTGAAGACCATTCCTAGTGCTTCGCGACTGGGATCGACGCCGAGTACTCGATCTTCGCTTGTCGCGGCGAGCGCCTTGCATCCGGATTCCTCAGTGACCCGTGCTTCGAGACGCTCAAGTTGCAGTAGGCCCTTTGGCTCAGATGTGTTCTAAGCCAAGGGGTCTACTCGGGGTTCTAGCTAGCGGGGAAGGTAGCCCACTAAGCGCTGACGCTGCCGGCAACAGGCGCGGGGCCTCGTCCCCGAGGTGCGGGTAACAGTTTGCGGACAGCAGGGCGAAGTCGCTGTAACTGGCCGCGGTCGCGTTGGAGGCAGGCCAGTGTCCCTGACCGTGGCGAAGAAGCGCCAGGCGAAGAAGATGCGTGCCGAAGGCACATCGATGTCTGAGATCGCTGAAGTGCTCGGCGTGGCCCGTCGGTGTTCCTGTTGTCGGGGTGCGACCCGCCATCCACTTCCTCGGGGTGCCGACCGAGGCTGACGCCGACGCGGTCGACGTCGATTCGGGCACCGACCCGGCCGTCACGGTTCCCGTCAAGTAGCCTCCGGTCGACTGCGCCGGAGCACGAGCAGTTCTCCGATCTCGCAGTCGAGCACCTCGCAGACCACCTGCAGCGTCGAGAAGCGGATGGCGCGTGCGCGGTCGTTCTTCAGCACGCTGAGGTTGACCACGGTGACGCCGACGAGTTCGGCGAGTCGTGCGAGCGTCATGCCGCGGGCGGCGAGCAGTTCGTCGAGCCTGCAGTGCACATCGGATGCCTCGTCGGGCTCCGCCGGCGCCATCAGACGAGGCCCTCGGTGTCGCGCTGCAGGCGGTCGCCGATTGCGAACACGACGCCGGCCATGGCGGCGATGAACGCGATGAGGATGAGCGGTGTCAGGTCGACCGACATCACGACGTTGTCGAAGGTGCCGTCGCTGAGGCCCGCGAAGGCGCCGTTGGCGGCCATGTTGCCGAAGAAGGGCACCGCTGCGAAGCCGATGAGGCCGGTGAAGCCGGCGGTCGTCACGAGTCGCGTGTTGCGGCGGCTGAACACCTGGCCGCGCATGACCGAGCGACTCAGGATCACGAGGCAGGTGACGACGACGACGATCGTGAGGGCTGCAGCGACCTGCTCGATCACGAGGGCGACGAGTGACGCGGTGGGAAGTGACTCGGCCGTGATCGTCGCGCGATCCAGCATCACCGGCAGCGCTGTGCCGTCGGGGCCGATCGGCGCCTCGGCGACGGTGCCAGAGAACCGGGCGCCCACCTGCACATCATGATTGGGCAGTACCTCGATGATGCGGAGAACTGCGGCGGCGACGGCCCCACCGGCGATCACCACTCCGGCGCCGAGGAAGGCCCACATGCCCACGATGTCGCTTCTGCTGGGTCGGTACGTGTGAATCGTGGTCATTTCAATCCTCCGGGTGTGCGCGCTCGATGTATCGAAGAACGATACATCGAATATCGATATGTTGCGCGCCGAGCACTCTCGTCGACCCCGAGCGTGGCCATCTGATTCTGCCGGGCAACCCCCTCGTCCGTCCGGTCACGGTCACCGACACAAAGTCCGTCACGCCGATCGAGAACCTCGCGCGGGCATCTGCGTTCGGCCCGGAACTCCACAACCTGAATGCCGTCGTGGGAACGCCGTTCACGTACGAGGACCTGATCAAAATGCGCGGGCAGCAGTCGGATGATCCCGAGGCCGGTGACGGCACGGCCGCCGGTATCGGATCGGCATCGAAAGCCCCGTAGGCGAAGCCGCCGTCAGCTCGCGCCCCGCACAACTAACCAGCTGTCGTAGCTCATGAACCCGTCGACGGCCACTGCGGCGCGGACGTCCCAATCTCGACCAGTTGCACGGTCGGTCCTACCTGTAGATCGGCCTGACTGCCGGACAAGGACCGGGTTCTAATGAGCCCGTCTTGTCCAAGCTCGTGAACGGCGCGCGCCGTCGACCCTTCCGGCAGAGTCACTTTTAGGGGTGCAGCTGGCACCTGCAGCTCGCGATCAGCGTTGACGTCCCACACGGGTGCAGCGCGCCAGACAGCCAAGAAGAATGTGCCGTCAGACTTTTGTAGCAGCGAGGTCTGGATGTCGCGCGCTTGAGTTGCGAGCGAGTAGTCGAGCCGGCCCGGCTGGAAGTTCGCCCCCTGTGGGTCGGACAGAAGGCGAATCAGGCCCTGAAGAGCCGTGAAGGACTCCTTCGGCTTACCCGTGGAGTCGAGCAGCCCGAAGTTCGCCTCCTTGTCGTTCGGATTGGCCTTCTGGTCGACCAACTCGTACAAGAAGGCTCGCCTGATCCCCGCGTCGTAGCTGCCGAGAAGGAGTCGCGGGATGTAGGTGGCCGCAGCTGTTCGGCTCATGCCTGAGTCAGATGTGGGGCTGTTGTAGTAGCCGGTCTCGGTGCTTATCACCGGCCGCTGCGTTGTGACGGGTCGTGCGATGTAGTTGAGGTTCCAGAGCAGGCTCCCATAGCCGTTCGAGCCCCATCCTTGCGTCTCTGGGTTTCTGTCGGACGGGTAGTAGTGAATGTTGCCGTAGTCGGTAAGGCTGCTCAGATCGCCTAGGGCCCGCGTGGATTCGGTCTTGGTCAACGAGGGCCCGACTATTTCGACGCCATTCAGGGTCGGAGTAGACCGCACCGTTGAGGCCAGTTGCTCCTGAACGGTGCGCGTCCTTGCCGCCCAGTCTGAGACATTTTGTGCATCTGGTTCGTTGACGCCTTCGAGTGTTCTGACGGCGTCCTTTCCGCCGGACCATGCAACGACATCGGCCAGCTTGTTGAAGTCGGTGGCTTGGCCCCAAGGTGTCTGCATGGAGGAAAGCAGGTTGAACTTCATGCCGGACTGAGCGAGGTCGCGCAGGCGCTGATAGTAGGTCGAACTGGCGCTAGCTGCCGGATAGGTATAGATCCCGTCACGAAGGTTCTTCACCCCCAGCTCGAGCAGCCTGGGCTTGATGATGTCGTCGTATCGGTCATAGGTGGTGTCGGTGTAGTGCAGGTGGACATTGACGCCGATCGAGTCGACGAACGCCGCAGCGGAGGACGCCTGCTGGCTAGGGCTGGAGTTCGAAGCAACCGGAGTGGCGGCCAGGCTCGGCGCGGGTACGAGCAGGGTCGTGGCAGTGAGGGCCGCCACGGCAAAGCCGATCGCGACGCGAGTTGGGGAGGTGCGATGCATGCGACCATAGTGTCCGCTTCGGGCCGTTGCGTCCGCGAAAGGGCCGAGTGGGCCTGGCAGCGAGGTCTTGTCCAGACGTCTGGACCAGGACCGGCTGACGGTGCACCGCGGGTACTTTCGTGGCTTCGGAATCCGCCGCTATACCTTGCTCATCGGCTCCAGAGCACACAGATCTGGATGAGTTCCAGGGTTCATGTCGTATGACGTCCGAGGGCCCAGGTTCCCTGGGCTGATTTGCAGGAGGCGTAGCTAGACCGCAATGTGCCGGCCTCACGTTGTCGAGATGTGGGAAGGGGCCACGGAACGCCGGGTCGCTTTGCCGACTGCGGGCATGTCGAATGATTCCATCAAAGTAGTTGAACCCCTTTGGGTTCGACGAGTCTGCGAATGTCGTGCTGAGCGCAGCCGAGGCGCGGGTGACCGCCCAGCCCTCTCGGTGCGCTGATGGGGGCATGCAGCTGCGCGTCGCGGCGAACCTACGCGCCGCAGAAGCCGTGTAGTGAAATGAGAAACGTCGAATGCCCACGCGGGCCGATTTACAAGTATCCCGTGTGGATTATCCCTGATTTCGTTGTGACGACATGCGGGAGATTGACACGCATTGTTCGTTGGGGACCCGTACTGTTGGCCGCCAATCAGCCGTAACCATGGCTGATTTCGCACAGTGAAGGGGTGTTCACGAGTGGCGATTTGAAAGACGGGGGCGGGCAGCTGTGGCTGCTGCGCTCACGCTCGCCATGGGCTTGGGGTTGCCACCCCGATGTCGGGGATGGCTCAAAGCGCGCGCATGATCGGCAACTTCAACGTCGGCGGCGCGATCGAGTACGAGTATGAACCGTCCCGGGTTTGATGCACACAAGTAACCAACGTGTGCATCAAACCCGGGACGGTTCACGTCCGCTCAATTGAGCAGTGGGGAGGACAGGCCAGGGCTCCGCGTCTGGTCTGTCCCGTAACAGGGAGGGACAAGTGAACGAGATTTTGAACGAGCAGTTTGCCGTCTGGGCGACGGTGATGGCCGCATGAGTGATGCTGACACCCGTTGGGTGCTTGCCTTCGATTCCTCGTGCGGTGTGTGTCAAAGTACGTCCAGCAAGGTGGCGCATGCTTGCGACCACCAGCTCGAGGTGTTGCCGTTGAGTGATGCAGAGGTTGAGCAGTGGCGTAACACGGTTTACGGGGAAAACCCTCCGTGGGCTCCTACGCTCTTCTTGTTGCGCGGCGGCACTATTCGCGCGTGGACTGGCCGGTCGATGGCCATTCAGTTGGTGCGAGCCATCGGCTTGCGGTCCTCGCTGCGGGTGCTGAAGGCTATCGGGCAGATCAACGAGCCGGCTTCGGCACCCACTGAGCCGGCAGAAGGCCATATCAGCCGGAAGCGCTTTCTCCGTCAGGTCGCGGTCAGCGGCGCAGTGGCAAGTGGATTGGTCCTGTTTGGTCGTCTCCCAGCACTTGCTGCACCGGCGCCTGCGGCGGAAGACCTCTGGGTAAGTGAGAATCTCGATCGGTTACCGCAGAGTTATGACGAGCTTCTCAACTTTGATGTGGCGCACCGTAAGGCGATCTACCGTGCACTCCCCGCGGAGAACCGGAGCGAGATGTGGATTGCACAGCTCCAGCGGTACAAGGAATCTCATCCGGACTTGACCGACGACCAGAGCCGAGTGCTGGAATCCGCGCAGAAGCTCGCCGGCCAGCCGTCGACCTTTGTCGATGGTCCCATGCGCGACGATCTTCACCGTGAGCTAGACGAGCTGCGTGTGGCAGCGATCGACGCCTTCGGGATAGACGAGGGGAGGGCACTGTTCGCCATGCTCGGTCCGGCCGACGGCGAAGCTGCACGGGGGAACCCCGGTTGTGGGTGTTCATGCGTGAGCGACTGGTGTCCCGGCCCGTGTGTCTGTTGTACGGACTGCCAGCAATGCTGGTGTAGCTGTAACAGCTGGCTCGGATGTGGACAATTTATGCTGTACCCATGCAAAGGCACGTGTACCTAGCCTGGATCTGTTGTCAGGTTGACAGTTGAGGCCTGAGCCTCTTGGTTCGCTTGGGGCCGTGGGTCGATGCCTACCACGGTGAGTGTCCGAAAGGTCGCGCGACCGCTGCGGTCCACGGCCCCAAGTAGTAGGGCAACCTCGGCGCTACATTCGGTATGGTTTTGAGCCGCAACCGCCTCAGGTGTTTTGGTGAAGCGGCTCTTGACGAGGCTACCGCGGGCGGGGACGGGCTCATTGTCTCGAGAATGGGCACATGGGTCTGCGAGATCTGGGGCGGAGGAGGGCGGTCTGCATGATGGGGGAGGCAGCGGTGATCGAGGCGTACCGATTGACCAAACGGTACGGGTCAACGCGTGCTGTCGATGACTTGTCGTTCACTGCGCGAGCGGGTCGGGTCACCGCGCTCCTTGGCCGCAGTGGGGCAGGGAAAACGGCCACCCTGCGGATGTTGCTGGGACTCGACCACCCCACCAGCGGCCACGCGCTCATCGGCGGACGCCCATTGCGGGACCTGGAGCGACCGTCGACGGAGGTGGGGGCGGTGCTCGATGCAGGCTGGATATATCCATATCGGTCTGCCCGCACGCATCTACGCTGGGTGGCACTGGCCGGCAGGGTCTCCCTGCGACGTGTAGACGCCGTATTGGAGCAGGTCGACCTGGCGTACGCGGCGGACGAGCGGATCGACAGCTTCTCCGATGGGATGCTGCAACGGCTCGGCGTAGCGGCGGCGCTTCTCGGAGACCCATCCGTGGTGATGGCTGACGCGCCATTCGACGATCGCGGGCCAGGTGATGTCGCATGGATCCGAGGGATGCTGGCAAGGTTCGCTCGCGACGGCCGCACGGTACTGGTGTCCGGCCGTTCAGTCCCTGAGATCGCGATACTCGCCGACGACCTGGTGATCGTCCATCACGGCCGCCTCGTCACGCAGTGCACGACCGACGAGTTCATCGCACAGGCAGGTGGGGACATGTTGAAGGTGCGATCACCGCAACTGTCGAAGCTCGACGACGCACTGCGCGCCAAGGGAATCCCAACGTTCAGCAGCCCCGACCTGCACGTCGAGTCTGAGACAGAGCAGGCACCGAGCCTGTTGGTCGCGGCCACCAACCGCCGCGAGGTGGGGACGATCGCCGCGGTACATGAACTCGAACTCTCGGAAGTCGCGACGTCTAACAGCTCACTGGAGGACGCGTTCGCGAATCTGATTAGCAGTGCCGACGGCACGACGGTATGTGACTGAAAAGCGAGTGCGAGACCTCAGGAACGGAATTGGTGCACATGCTTGCCGCTGAACTCGTCAAACTCATCTCTATGCGATCGACGCGGCGGTGCGGTGCGGTGATTTTGGCCCTGGCAGTCGGCTTGGCCCTAGTGTTGGCATACATCGACCGCCTAGCAACCGATCTCGACATGTCCGCATCGACGGACAGCATGCCGGCATCCGCCATCAACACGGTAGCCGGATGCGCGCCCGGCTTCGTGATCATAATGATCATGGCGGCCCTCGCGGCAACCACCGAATACCGTACTGGAACAATCAAACTCACTCTCCTGGTAGCCCCCAATCGGAGCATGGTGATTTTCGCCAAGTCGGCTGCTGTTTGCCTTCTGGCAGCGCTGATCGGCGAAGGCACTGCCTGGCTCGCTTACGGAACTGCCAAGCTCGTCAATCCCAGCGGCGTCGAGTCCATCGCCACCGGTGCGCAGTTGCGCGCCGTCGCGGGGGTCGGACTGATCTACGTGGTCGGTGCAGCAATGGCCGTCGCAGTCGGGATGCTCATCAGGAACACCGTCGCCGCGGTAGCGCTTATCGTGCTCTACCCAGTGCTGATCGAGTACGGCGTCACTACGATCCCCGTTGTCGGATCCGCCATCGAGCCGTGGCTGCCCTTCAGGATGGCCATGCAATTCCTGCTCGACCGCAACCCTGGTTTTCCCGAAACCGTCGCGGCCCTTTCGGGTTGGTGGGCGTTCGCATACATCGTTGTGATCGCCACGGTCCTCACTGCAACTGCGTCGATCGTGATCACAAAACGCGACGCATAGGCGCCGCCCCACATCCTGGTCCGAGCGGTGCCCTTAAGCAGGATCGATGACCTGCCTTTTCCAGACTCACCCGTGGACTAAAGCGTTCCCCGAGGAGTTCCGCCGCGATGTCATCGCCGTCGCCCGCCGGGACGAGGCCCCGCTGCGACAGATCGCGAAGGACTTCGGAATTTCGGAAGGATGCCTGCACCGCTGAGAACTTCGCGCAGACGGTGTCACAGTTGCCACGTTCACTGACAACGGTCCGGTTCTTCTCGCGGTGGTTGACACCATTTTGCCCAGACATGCCTTCGACAAGCATGTGTTCTGCTACATGCTCGGAGCGACGAAGCCTGATCTGACGCATTTCGATCCCGAGCGCGGCGACGACGAGCTCGGGGTCCACTCTGTTCACGAGCTTGAAGCCATGTGCGCGGCGCTACTCACCGCCGCGCTGGATGCCGAGTGCATTCGCTAACACGGGCTGAGCTCACGTTCACCGTCCGACAGTTGTAGCAATGTGTCGTGCGAGTAGCGGAGCCACGGCCCGCCCCGTATAGACAATGTCTAGTCCCTGATTTTCGCCGGGCTCAGTACCTGTCGACCGCACATTTACTGGATCTGAGGCACAACTAACAACGAAGGACTTCTAATTACTCGCGCGAATGAGCCCAGAAGACTGGACGATCGTCCTACTCTGATTGCCGCAGGCTTTCAACTGGTGACAGAAGGGTAGAGCCAATGCGGAAACTGATCCTTGCGGCTATTTCTATGGCCGCGTTGTTTCTCTCGACGGGGGTTGCAGGAGCTAGCCCAATCGAAAATCCTGCAGATCCAGGAACGATTGCTGAGCAACAGTTCAACCAGCCGCCTCCACTTCCTCCAGGAATGGCGCCATTCGGTGGAGCGAACGAAGGCGGATGCGCCATTCTCTGGCTCACCACTGGCAATATCGGATTTCATGCAGTAGGTGGCCAGAACACTCATTGCGGCTGGGGGATCTGGGGCCATATCCAGATGTGGGGCCCAGGCTTCATGATCGACGGACCGACAACCTCGGGGCCAACAGCAATCCGTGATGGAGTTGGCCATGGAACCGTTTGTGCCCGACTATGGGAAGATCACGGCTTCGGCTGGTATACGGATCGGGGTACCGCCTGCGGAAACGTATAACCACTGGGCCCGATACGTGGGTGATGCCGTCTTTGTCACAAAACGCCGCATCACCCCACAGCTCAGAGAGCCGCACGTTGTATTATTGCCGGATCCAACCCGAATCAAACATCATCCTCTTTGGAAGCGGAAGCCGTGACTCTGGCCTGGGCGACCACCTTGGTGGCTATCGTGATCTATCTCACCTTTGGTTCAATGACGGTAATTGGCGAGTTTCGACGAGTTGGAAGAATCTCCACAGCCGTGGTCGCTGGGGTGTTCTTTCCAATATTCTGGGTCGCCTGGTACATCCGCGATGGACGTAGCCGTAGTCGTCCATAAATCGAGATCTCTCATTTGCGCCGCCTCGACCCATGGGGCCGGTACCTCGGCGAGCTGGAACCGGAACACGCACCACACCGACGACTGCGTCGCTTCGCCTCCGGACGTCACGAGAAGTCCTCAGTCACCGCCGGATCCGGCAGATAGCGCCCACGCCCCGGTAACGAAATCCACGGATTCCGTTGTCCAACCTCGACCTCATTGCGGAAACAACCCCTCGTAGCCGCCACGAGTGCACGACTCGGCCCGGTCCGTGTGGGAATCGCGCCGGGACCAGGTCGAGAATCTGCCGAATCCGACCGTTCGGGCGGAGTCGCGATGGAAACAGAGGTCCGATTTCGGCCGTGGTTCCAATAGGTGAACTCAACCGGCTTCAATGGGGCATGCGTGGATGGATGGAAATGGATGATGGAGATGGAGAGAGACTGGATATGGCGACTGGAGCCGATGACGGGAATCGAACCCGCGTATTCAGCTTGGGAAGCTGATGTTCTACCATTGAACTACATCGGCATGCAGGGGTTTTGCCGCCAATGTGGCAGTGCAAGACCCTGCGAGCGGCAACTCTAGCAGACCGCTAACCTCTAGCTGTGCTGCTATCCGATCGCGACATCCGTTCCGAAATTTCCACCCAGCGGCTGGGCATCGATCCGTTCGACGACTCGATGGTTCAGCCGTCCAGCGTGGACGTTCGCCTGGACCGACTGTTCCGTGTCTTCAACAACACCCGGTACACGCACATCGACCCTGCTCAGCAGCAGGACGAGCTCACGAGCCTCGTCGAGCCGGCGGAGGGGGAGCCGTTCGTGCTGCACCCGGGCGAGTTCGTGCTCGGCTCGACGCTGGAGTTCTGCTCCCTGCCCGACGACCTGGCCGGACGCCTCGAGGGCAAGTCCAGCCTCGGCCGTCTCGGCCTGCTCACCCACTCGACGGCCGGGTTCATCGACCCGGGCTTCAGCGGGCACATCACCCTCGAGCTGTCCAACGTCGCGAACCTGCCGATCACCCTCTGGCCCGGCATGAAGATCGGTCAGCTCTGCCTGATCCGGCTCTCCAGCCCCGCCGAGAACCCGTACGGCAGTGCGGCGGTCGGGTCGAAGTACCAGGGCCAGCGCGGGCCGACGCCGTCGAAGGCCTACCTGAACTTCGTGAAGTCCCCCACGCAGTAGCCCCGCGTCGCCGAATGGGTTCGGCCGCACCGCAATTGGCCGGTCCCTGGCTAGTGTCCCAGGCGGCTGAGGGCGAGCTGCGCGTCGTGGTTCAGGATGCGGTCGTTGCTGATCATGACCGCGGTCCCGTACGCGTCGCGCAGGTGTCGGCTCATCGCGGGCTCGTGACCCGGCAGGGACCCGGCGAGCCCGCAGATGGTCAGCGCCCGGCCCACCAGATCGATGAGCAGCGCCGAGGCGCTCGCCTTCACCGCGCTGAACTCCAGCGCCACCCCGACCGTCGAGAGCGCGGCCGGGTTTCTCGCGAGGGACTCGAACCGGGCCGCCGCCCCGAAGACCGTGTCGACGAGCTGCTGGTGCGCGATCACCAGCTCGGCGAGCCGGATCGCGCTCAGGGGCGCCGGGCCGGCCGAGCGGCGTCGGGCCGTCTGCACCGATCGCCTGGCCCTCAGCAGGGCCGCGTCGGCGATCCCGAGCCAGGCGGCGGACCAGAGCACGTGGGCCGCCGGAAGCATCGTCTGCGTCGAGATCTCCGCGTACGGATCGTCGAGCAGTGCGCCGGAGCCGGTGTCGACGGCCAGGCGGAAGCCGGGACTCCTGGTGCCGCGGAAGCCGATCGTGTGCCAGGTGCCGACCGGGGTCAGCCTCATCTCCGACCTCGGGCAGGCGAGCAGGACCTGATCGTTCGGCGCGCCGGCCGGGGTGCGGCGGGCGGTCACCAGCACCACGTCGGCGTATCCGCCGTACGAGATGACCGGCGCCGTCTTCGCCAGGCGGACGCGGTCACCCCTGTGCTCCACCGCGCAGCCGCTGGAACGGACGCCGCCGCGGACGTCGATCTCGGTGGTGGCGGAGGTGAGCAGCAGCTGGTGCTCGGCGATGGCAGCGAGCAGTGCGCGCATCGACGCGCTGTGACCGTGCCGGACGACGCTGAGCACCTGCGTCTGGTGCATCGCGAAGATCATCGCGGACGAGCCGCAGGACCGGCCCAGCGCGCGGGTGATCGCGGCGAGCCGGGTCAGCGAGAGCCCGGCGCCGCCGAGGTCGGTCGGCACCGCGGCGCCGAACAGCCCGGCCGATCTGAGCGCGGCGACGGACTCCGCCGGGAACCGCCCATTGCGATCGACCTCGTCCGCCCACATGGCGGCGACCCGCACGCATTCATCGAGACCGCGGTGGTCACCGACGGGCGCCACCGTGTCCCTGCTCCGAACGCTCGGGCGGTGTGAATCCACCACTGTCGCAGCGGAACCGATGCCTGTGCGGGGCGAATCCCGGCGCGTCGGGTCGAGAATCTCGGTGTCGAACTCGTCCTGCCCGATGCGGATGGATGCCGGCACCGAACCCCCTATCACCTGAACTCATGCCGGTGGGCCCGAATTGGACCTCGGCCGGCGCACGATCTCCCTCCGGGGCGCCGCCGTGAACCTTATCGATCGGTACCGACCTCGTGTTAGCGCTCAAGCGGGATGTGTCGGAGGTTACGTCCCTCAATGCGCCGCTGGCGCGCGGTCGACTGGGTTAGGGTGCTGGCGAACGACGTGGATTGAATGCTGGGGGGCAACCATGACGTCAGGGGAGATGGCGGTCGACACCGCCGCATTGGCACGGCTCGCGGGGGCGCTGGAGTCGGCGGCCGGGGCCATCGAGAAGATCGACACCGCGCCCGCGTTCCGGGGTGCGGCCGAGGGGCTCGCCGGGTCGGCCACAGCCGCGGCCTACGCAGCCGGGGCCGACCGGATCGAGGCCGGCGTGCGCGCGATCGGGTCGAGGGTCCGGGTGATGTCTCAGATCGCGGCCACCAACACCGCTCGGTACGACGACGCCGAGGCCAGGAACAGGAGCCTGCTCGCCCCGGCCCGGGGCGGCTGATGCGTCCCGCGCTCACCCAGCTTCGGGGCTGGAATCCACAATGCCTCAACGGTTCCGCCGATGAGCTCGCCCGCGCCGCCGCCGAGCTGGACGAACAGATCGCCCTGGTGGTCCGCGGCGTCGACGGTGTCCTCGACACCTGGCACGGGGATGCGGCACGCGGTGCCTGGGACCGCGCGGTGGAGGAACGGTCCGCGGGCAACAGGATCGCGATGGCGTTGCTGGAGACCTCCTCTTCGCTGCGGCGCGGTGCGGCGGCCATCGAATCCGCTGCCGCGCACGCCATCGCGGTGATCGACGGCGCGCTCGGCGAGGGCTTCGCGGTGTCCGACGAGGGTGCCGTCACCGCGCCCGCGGCCGGGGCGGGACTGACCGTCGCCGCGGCGGGCGACACCGCCCTCGCGCAGCGAGTCCTCGATGCCCGGGCCCGGGAGCTCGCCGACGACATCACCCGGGCGCTGGACGAGGTCGCGCTCGCCGACAGTCGCACCGCCGCCACGCTGACCGATTGCCTCGCGGAGTTCGATCAGGTTCCCGGGGAGCAGGCGCCGGACCCGCGCGTCCGGGACATCGTCGACGGGCGATCCACCCTGCCCGCCGGCGCGGCGGAGCTCTACGAGTTCTGGACGAGCCTGACCGACGAAGAGAAGTACGCGCTGTTCGCGCACGACCGGGAGGTCGGCAACCGGGACGGCCTCCCGGCCGCCGACAAGGATCGCTACAACCGGATGCACCTCGAGGACCTGCAGACCCGGGCTGCGGCGGCGCTCGACGCGGTGAACGCGCGGCATCCCGGATGGGCGGCGGGGGAGCAGGTGCCCGCCCAGCCGGCGTCCAACTCTCGCGACGAGAAGGCATGGAAGGCCTGGGCCGAGTACAACGCCTGGCGGGGCGAACGCGAGCCGCTCCGGGCGAAACTTGACGAGTACGGGGCCGTGCACCGCGCTCTCGACGCGGGCTCGGCGCCGCCGAGACTTCTCATGGGTATCGACGGCGACGGGCGAGCGGCGATCGCCCTCGGCAACCCCGACCTCGCCGACAACGTCGCCACCTTCGTGCCGGGCACTGGCTCGCACCTCACCGGCATCGGGGGCGACATCGACCGGTCCGCCCGCATGCTCGACGCCGCGATCCGCGCCGATCCGCTCGCCTCGACCGCCGTCGTCACCTGGTACGGCTACCACGCGCCGCAGAGCATCCCCGAGGCCGGGCTCGACAGGTTCGCCGAGCGGGGCGCGCCCCGGCTGGACAGCTTCCAGGACGGACTGCGGGCCGCGCACCAGGGGCAGGTGGCGCACCAGGTGATCGTCGGTCACAGCTACGGAAGCACCGTGATCGGCACGGCCGCGGTCGGCGGCGGATCGCTGGACGTCGACGAGCTGGTCTTCGTCGGCAGCCCCGGGGTCAACGCGGAGCACGTCTCGGAACTGCATCTCGACGGCGTCAACGCAGGTGATGTCGGCGCGCACGTGTACTCGACCGCCGCCCGCTGGGACCCGGTGCCCTACCTCGGGGACGCGACGTTGGCCGGCAGGCATGTGCACGGGACCAATCCGACCGATCCGGACTTCGGGGGTCGGGTGTTCGCCAGCAACCCGGGCGACCCGGGCCCGCTCCTCGGGGCCAATCCCCGGGTCCACAGCGAGTATTGGGACCTGCGGAATCCGTCGTTGGAGGGCATGGGACAGATCATCGCCGGGATGGGAGGGCCCTCGTGAGGCCCGGGATCGCACTGAGAACCGGCACGAGAAGGGTGTTGGCGGTGAGTGCGCTCGTGCTGCTCGCCGCCGCCTGCAGCTCAGACGAGGAGCCCGACATGGACACCGCACTGACCGAGGGCGCCGCGTCCGCCGCGCTGGTCGAGCACTTCGGCGAGGCCCTGTCCGCGCTGCCCGAGGGCGCCAGTTTGACGCTGGCGCATCCCAGTTCGCCTGTCGGTGCGTTCCACCCCGGCGGCGTCACACCCTGCGACGACAGCGACGGCGACGACGCAGGCCCGGTCTTCCTCACCCTCAACTACTGGGTGAGCGGGATCCCGGAGGGCGGCGCCGCCCAGAACCTGGATGCGATCGCCGCCCACTGGGAGGGGCTCGACCGTCCACTCGTCCGTCGATCGACGGGCGGGGGCCGGACCGCGGTCGCGACCATGCCCGACGGATCCGCGATCGTCGCCCACGACAACGGCCGGGGCAGCCTGTCGGTCTCGGGTACCTCCGCCTGCTTCCCGCGTGCCAACGCGGGCGCCGCCGACCAACCCGAGGTCATCGACCGGCCCTGACCGACCGCTCGGCCGCCGTCGCCGGATGTACACCTGCTGTTGCCGAGACACTTGCGCCGGGTATCCGCTGCGCTAACCCTTGGCGCCTATCAACTACCTATGCGCTGCACCGTTTTCGGAACCGGCTATCTCGGAGCCACGCACGCCGCCTGCATGGCCGAGTTGGGACACGAGGTGCTCGGGGTCGACATCGACCCGGGCAAGGTGGCCAAGCTCTCCGGGGGAGAGGTGCCGTTCTACGAACCGGGCCTCGCGCAGGTCCTCAAGCGGAACATCGACGCCGGTCGGTTGCACTTCACCACCTCCTACCCCGACGCCGCCGCGTTCGCGGACCTGCACTTCCTCGGCGTGGGGACCCCGCAGAAGAAGGGCGAGTACGGCGCCGACCTGCGGCACGTGCACTCGGTGATCGACACCCTTGCCCCGCTGCTGGACCGGCCGGCGGTGATCGTCGGCAAGTCGACCGTCCCCGTCGGCACCGCGGCCGAACTGGGGGCGCGGGCCCGCGAACTCGCGCCGGCAGGCGCGGAGGTCGAGGTCGCGTGGAACCCCGAGTTCCTGCGCGAGGGCTTCGCCGTCGAGGACACCCTGCGGCCGGACCGCCTGGTGCTCGGGGTCGACCCCGCCCGCCCCGGGCGCGCCGAGGCGCTGATCCGTCGCCTGTACGCGCGCCTGATCGAGGACGAGGTGCCGTTCCTGCTCACCGACCTGCCGACCGCGGAGCTGGTGAAGGTGTCCGCGAACGCCTTCCTCGCGACCAAGATCTCCTTCATCAACGCGATCTCCGAGGTGTGCGAGGCGACCGGCGCGGACGTCACGCAGCTCGCGGACGCGCTCGGCTACGACGCCCGGATCGGGCGCCGCTTCCTCAATGCGGGACTGGGCTTCGGCGGCGGGTGCCTGCCGAAGGACATCCGGGCGTTCATGGCGCGGGCGGGCGAACTCGGCGCCGATCAGGCGCTGACCTTCCTGCGCGAGGTGGACAGCATCAACATGCGTCGCCGGACCAAGATGGTCGAGCTGGCGACCAGGGCCTGCGGCGGGTCGTTGCTCGGCGCGAACATCGCGGTCCTCGGTGCGGCGTTCAAACCGGAGTCCGACGACGTCCGGGACTCGCCCGCCCTCAACGTGGCGGGGATGATGCAGCTGCACGGCGCGGTGGTGAGCGTGTTCGACCCCAAGGCACTCGACAACTCCCGCCGGCTGTTCCCGACGCTGAACTACGCCACCTCGGTCGAGGAGGCGTGCGACAACGCCGATGCGGTGCTGCTGGCCACCGAGTGGGACGAGTTCAAGGCGCTGCGTCCCGCGGACCTGGCGGAGACCGTGCGATCGAAGGTGCTCATCGACGGCCGCAACTGCCTCGATCCCGCTGAGTGGGCGTCCGCCGGGTGGACCTACCGGGGCCTCGGCCGCAGCTGAGGGGCGTGTGCCGGCCAGTCGGCCAGATCGTCGTCCAGGGCATCTCCGCGCGGAGGGTGCTACTGGACACTCGTTCGTTATGCTCACGTGGTCCAAGTGCGCGCGATTCGAGCGTCGGCTGCGTGCAACCCCGATTTAAGGCGGCTCGATGAGTGCGGTTCTGGGTGTGTCGGTGGGGTCCAGTGCCGTGCGGATGGCGCGTCCCGACGTCGCCTCCCGTCGCGGACCGGGTGGGGTCGAGGCGTTCCAGCGGCAGGTCATCGCGACGGTGCCGCACCGCGCCGAGGAGACGGCCGCCCAGTCCATCGGGGTGCTGCTCGCGCAGGGCGGCGAGACCGTCGGCGCCACCGGGGTCGCGTACGCCACGCAGCGCCAGGCCGACGCGCTGCAGCAGGCCATGGCGCGTCAGCGCCTGCACAACTACCACTTGATCCCCGCGAGCACAGCCGCGATCGTCCGGCTGGAGGCCACCGGGGAGATCTACGACTACCGGACGCTGGTCCTCTACGACCTGGGCAGCTCCGGCCTGACCGTCAGCGTGGTGGACCGGGCGTCCGGGGAGGTGCTGGCCACCGAGCGCAGCACCGAGATCGCGGGCGACTACTTCGACTGGCTGATCAGCGAACACCAGGCGGGCGCGCAGGGCATCGTCTCGCCGGTGGGCGCCGACGAGGCGACCGCGTTCAACGATCGGTGCCGCTTCGCGAAGGAGCAGCTCTCGGCCAGCGAGGCGATCGCCGTGCCGAGCGAGGCCGGGTTGATCCTGCTCTCCCGGGAGACCTTCGAATCGATGATCGTGGTGCCCGTCGAGGGCTCGGCGCGGTTCGCCCGCGGGGTGATCGCGGCGTCCGGCCGCTATCCCGATGCGGTGGTCCTGCTCGGCGGCGGCGCGCACATCCCGCTCGTGCAGTCCATCCTGCGCACCTGGCTCAACCTTCCGACGGTGGTGCCCGCCGAACCGGAGATGGTGACGGCCCAGGGCGCGGCCATGCTGGCGACACCGGTCTCGGTGCCGGAGCCCCAGCGGATCGGCACCGATGCCCCGAGCCCGCGCCGGACCCGCGGCGCGTCCAAGCGTCAGCTCGCGATCGCGGGGGCTGCGGCCGCCGGTCTGGTCGTCGTCGCCGGTATCGGCCTGTCCATGGGGCGCGACGGTGCCAACACCACCCAGGGCGAGGGCCGCGCCACGGCCGTGACCGAGGACCGTGAGACGCCGTCCACGACGTCGGCGCCCCCGACCACCACCACGACGACACCGCCGCCGTCGACGCCCTCGCGTGCCCCTGCGTCGCCGCCCGCCGCAGAGTCGTCATCGGCGAACCCGGCGCCGCCGGTTCCTGGCCCGCCGCCGCGGCGCTACCTGAACCTGCCGGACCCCATCCAGATCGAGGTGCCGCCGGGCGTCGAGCTGCCGCCGGGAATGGTCCGCTGACGCCGGACGCCGAGCAGGCCGCGAGGCGGCGCCCCGGCCGGGGCGTCAGCGCGCGTGTCTTCCCCCCGACCGCCCCGTGACCGCGCCGCCCGACCGCGGCGGGCGGGCCAGCATCACCGCGATCGCCGTGGTGAGCGGGACGGACAGGGCCAAGGCGATGCCACCGACCGAGGAGCGCACGATCTCGATCGCGACCGCGTCACCGAGCAGCACGTCGTTGATCGAACGGCCGGCGACGCTGAAGAGCAGCAGCAGCGGCAGCGCGCCGCCGGCGTAGGCCAGCACCAGGGTGTAAACGGTGCTGGCGATGTGGTCACGGCCCACGCGCATCGCGGAGCCGAAGATCTGGCGGCGGGTGGCCTCGCGCTCGATGCCCGCGAGCTCGAACGCCGTCGAGGCCTGGGTGATGGTGACGTCGTTGAGCACACCAAGCGAGCCGATGATGAACCCGGCGAAGAGCAGGCCGGTGATGCTCACGTGCTCGATGTAGGTCTGCACGTTCGTGTTCTGTTCCTCGGACAGCCCCGTCAGGTGCGTCATCTCGATCGTGACCCACGACAGCAGCGCGGCCAGCAGCATCGACGCCAGCGTGCCGAGCAGCGCCGAACTGGTCCGCAGGCTCACCCCGTGCGCCAGGTACAGCACCGCGTAGAGGATGGCGGCGCCGCCGACGAGGGCGACCGGGATCGCGGGCTGGCCGTCGAGCAGGGCGGGCAGCATGAACCCGACGAGCACGCCGAAGGCGACGAGGAGCCCGAGCAGGGCGCGCACGCCCCGCCAGCGGGCGACCGCGGCGATGACGATCACGAACGCCGCGACGATCAGCAGCAGTGGCAGCCCGCGGGCGAAGTCCTCGAAGGAGTACATGGTGGCGCCGGACGGATCGGTCTGGCGTACGAGCCGGATGCTGTCCCCGACACGCAGATCCGGCTGCCCGGGGCCGGGCCCGATCTCCAGCAGCGTCGTAGTGCCCTCGTTCGGGCCGGATTCGATGTCGATGAGGCTGCGCTGGCAGTGGTAGGAGTCGTTCGGCGGAGGCTGCGGCGTACCCGTGAAGGGCCTACCGGCGGAGGCGCTTCCGCACGGCCCGATGTCCTGCAGCGTGACGGTGCCCGCCTCGGTGACCACGGCGCCACCGCCGGAGGTCTGGAAGGGCAGCGGGATGTCGATGCTGCGGCTGCTCGGCCAGAGGATGACCGCGCCGGCCAGCACCGCGATGCCGATCGCGACGAGCAGTCCGACGACCACGCGGGCCGCGACCGGGCCGACCGGGATCGGCCCGCTGTGGCCGTGGCCGTGTCCATGTCCGTGGCCGTTTCGCAGCTCTGTCACGTTGGCCTGCTCGCCCGGGTGGTGGCCGCGCGGCCCTGTCGACGCATCCGGCCAGGGTACCGACCTCGGGTGGCCGGAAGGGTCGCCCGCTCCCGCGCCCTTGAGCGCCGCCTGGAACGGCTCGGCCTCCGACGGCGATGTACCCGGTGACCGCTGACGCCGACGATGGGGGACCGCACTGTGGACGTGGCCACGCGAACCGGGGTGCGCTCGGTGGCCCTGGTCCTTTTGACTCTGGTCGTGTCCACCGCGTGTGGGGCGCCGGACGTGGATCACTCTGTCGGCGGGGCGCACGAGGTGCGGTGTCAACAGTTCGAGTCGTTCTCGGGGCGGCTCCTCGTGGGCGATTCGCCGTCGCTGCCGACCGTGCCCGACGTGGCGCCCCTGCCCAGCTTGTTGCCAGTGGAACCCGGAGTGCCCCCGTTGCCCGCCCCGGTCGTACCGACTCTGGATTCGATCGAGATCGAGCAGACCGCCGCCGCGGACACCATCGTTTTCGGCCTCGGCGGCGACGGCCCGATGGGGTGGACCGCCCGATTCGTGCAGTTGCCGCTCCTGCACGGCACGGATGACCCCGTATCGATCTCGGGCGCGTGCGTTCTGCAGATCGACCTGACCGGCGTGGACTCGAACATCGACGCGTTGCGGCGCGAGGTCCCGATGCGGTTGTCGCCCGAAGGCGAGGGATCCTCCGTGCTCGAGGTACTGAGCTACCCGCGCAGCACCGAGTTGATGCAGTCCTTCGTGGGAACGCTGAGCGGTACGCCGACGGTCACGATCGAGGCGTCGATCGACCGCTCCGCCATCACGGTCTCGATTTCGTCCTGAGAACGTTGCCTCTGTGTGGCTTTTTTGTGGCTTCGTATGTTTCAATTGTGCCGCGCACACGATGCGGAACACGCCGAAACCAGCGCCGGGGGGCGCATGCTCGGTGGGGGGAGACCCGGGTGCGCGAGTGGTCAGCGCCGACTTCGGGGAAGTTTTGCAGCGGTGGCGGGGAACAGGGGGGTGTGTCCCCGCCACCGACCCGATTGCCCACAGGGGGGGGAGGGGCAATCGGGCTTGCTGGACACACAAGGTGTCTGGTGTGAATGTACATGGCCCGGATCTGACTGTCATCGTGGGGGGTAGTCGGCCGTCCAGTTAGCCTCCGGGGTGACGTTGCGAGGCCGTTCGAAGCGGAAACCTCGCCGCACCGACACCCGAGAGAGGAGCGCGGTCCCGGGGCCACCCATGGTGAGCGCGGGTTCTGCCACCTGATGGAGACACGACCGATTCCGCACCCACCGCGCCGCATCCCCCTCCTGGGCGACATCCTCGGGATGGACCGTGATGCGCCCAGTCAGGGCACGCTGCGGCAACACCGACGGCTCGGGCCGATCTATCAGCGCGTCATCGTCGGCACCACGCTCACGTTCGTGACCGGTGCGGAGCTGGTGGAGGAGATCAACGACGAGAAGCGGTTCCGCAAGCACGTCGGCCGGCCGCTGGCGAAGCTGCGGACCCTCGTCTCCGACGGTCTGTTCACCGCCTTCCACCACGAGCCGAGCTGGTCGAAGGCGCACAACATCCTGATGCCGGGATTCACCCGTGATGCGATGCGCGGTTACCACCAGACGATGCTGGAGACCACCCGCGAGCTGATCACCCGCTGGGACGAGCACGCCACCGCGGAGTTCGTCGACGTACCCGCGGAGATGAGCAAGCTGACGCTCGAGATGATCGGCCGCGCCGGGTTCGGGTACAGCTTCGACTCGTTTGGCCGCGCGCACGGCGATCAGGAGGACCCGTTCGTCGGGGCCATGTTGCGGGCGCTGCGGCACGCGGAGCAGACCGCGATCCCGATCCCGTTCCGGGGGCTGTTCGCGGGCAAGGCGGAGCGGCAGAATGACGCCGACATCGCGTACGTGGCGAGCGTCGTCGACGAGGTGATCGCCGAGCGTCGGGCGAACGGGAGCGGAGCGACGGGGGACGTCGGCGAGACCCGCCGCCCCGACCTGCTGGATCTGATGCTGGACTCGGCCGACCCCGAGACGGGCGAGCGGCTCGACGAGGTGAACATCCGCAATCAGGTGCTGACCTTCCTTGTCGCGGGGCACGAGACCTCGGCCAATGCCTTGGCGTTCGCGCTGCACTTCCTGGCGCAGAATCCGGAGATCGCGGCCAGGGCGCGGGCCGAGGTGGAGTCGCTGTGGCCCGGCGCCGATCAGCCGGAGGTCTCCTTCGAGCAGGTCGCGAAGCTGCGCTACGTGCGGCGGGTGGTGGACGAGACGATGCGGCTGTGGCCGACCGCCCCTGGCTACTTCCGAGAGGCCGTCGCCGACACCACGATCGGCGGTGATGGCGATGGTGGGGGCTACGGGTTCGCGGAGAACGATTGGGCCTTCGTGCTGGTGCTCGGCCTGCACCGCGATCCGGTCTGGGGTCCCGACGTCGAGAGCTTCGACCCCGACCGGTTCCTGCCGGAGAACGTGCGTGCCCGCCCCGGGCACGTCTACAAGCCCTTCGGCACGGGGCTGCGGGCGTGCATCGGCCGCCAGTTCGCGCTGCACGAGATGGTGCTGGCGCTGGCGCTGCTCGTGCACCGCTACGACCTCGAGCCGGAACCCGGCTACGAGCTCACGGTCAAGGAGCAGCTCACCCTCAAGCCGGACGGGTTCCGGCTGCGGGTGCGCCGCCGGGTCAGTCCGTGAGCCGCGCCAGCCGTCGGCGGAACCTCGACTCGAGTTCGGCGTCCGCGTCGATCGGCCGGCCTGCCAGCCAGCGGCGGTAGAGCCTTTCCTCGGCGTCGGCCTGGTCGTCGCCGATCGGTTCGTCGAGGTGCTGCCCGAAGGCGAACTCGATCAGGGCGGGCACCGGGACCCCCGGGCCGCCGTTGCGCTCGAGCATGTCGGTGACGTACACGCCGGTGATCCGGGAGATGGCCGCATTGAGGGCGTCGGTGGCCTCGTCGAACTCGTCCTCGGTGACCTCGGACCACCGGCCCCGGAACGAATTGAGTGTGGCGTGCGGGGCCAGCAGGTCGGCGATCATCTCGACGGACACCGCGACGGAGTCGGGCCCGAACTCGGTGGCGCCGCGGGGTCTGCCCGGGACGCGGCCGGGCTCGGCCTCGAGTGGGTGGGGGACGCCGCCGAGCAGGGTGCGGGCGGCGCTGCCCGCGGCCCAGTTCAGACCGGTGTCGAGGCGTCGGAGGGTGCGCTGGCTGGGCTCGGGGCCGGTGCCGTTCTCGGCCCGCGTCTGGGCCGCGTCGGACGGGCCACCCACTGCCCGGACCTCGTCCTGGGTCAGGTTCAGGGCGCGGCGGCGTTCGGAGACGAATCTGCCGAAGCGCGCTCTGCTCTCGGAGACCATGAGGTCACCCTATGTTGTCTGGGTCACCCAACCAACATCGAGACCATGGATTTGTCGCTTGTTTGTGGCTTTTGACGGGCCGATTCAGAAGCTCTCGCGGTGCACGGCCTCGGAGAGCGGCCTACCGTCCCGCCAGCCGAACCGCACCAGGTCGGGGGTCTCCTGGAACTCCGACACCGGGCCGACACACAGCCAGGCGATGGGCCGCACCGGGGACGGGATCCCGACCAGCTCGGTGAGGTAGTCCTCCTCGTAGAACGAGACCCAGCCGACGCCGATGCCCTCGGCAACCGCGGCCAGCCAGATGTTCTGGATCGCGAGCACCGCGGAGAACACGCCGGTGTCCTCGACGGTGTGCCTGCCGAGCACGTTGGCGCCGCCGCGGCCGGCGTCGTAGGTCACCACCACGCCGGTGCCGGACTCCTGGATGCCCTCGATCTTGATCGGGTCGAAGGTGGCGCGGCGCTCCGGCGGCAGCGAGTCGGCGAAGTTCCGCCTGCAGCCCGCGACGTGCTCGGCGAAGGTGTCGAGCGTCTCGGGTTTCTGCACGACGACGAAGTCCCATGGCTGGGTGTTGCCGACGCTGGGCGCGCAGTGTCCGGCCTGCAGGATCCGGGTCAGCTGCTCCTCGGAGACCCGCTCACCCGTGAACTCGGCGCGCACGTCGCGGCGCATCCGGATGGCGTCGTAGACCGAGAGCGGCTCGCCGGTCATGCGATCTGTCCTGCTGGGAAATTCCGAGGTGCGCACACCCCACTGACGGTAGCCGATCGGACGCCTTGGCCGCCGTGGCGCACCCTCGACGAGGACGCACACACGGTGACGAGTTCGCACACGTTCTGGGCGTACAAACGGTGTGCGATCTCGTCAACGTGTGTGCGACGCCGGTAACGCTTCGCCTGCTCCGGTCGGTAGACCGAGTGTGAACAGGATTCGAGTTGCCTTGACACTGTTGCTCGTCGGCGTGCTGTCGCTCCTCGGTTCGGGAGTTGCGGCGGCGAACCCTCCGGGGCCGGACCCGTTGGCGGGGGTACCGGAATCGCTGCGACCGATCGCCGGTGCCGTCATCGTGTTCCTCGGCAACGTCTGGAACGCCTTCGCCGACGTGGCGAACTTCATCATGTTCGGTTCGAGCTGACGCCCGCGCCGAAGCGCTCCCGCTACTGGCTGTAGCCCGCGAGGAAGTTGCCGAACCGCTCGATCGCGACGGCCAGGTCGCGGGCCCACGGCAGGGTCACGATCCGCAGGTGGTCGTGGTTGGGCCAGTTGAACCCGGTGCCCTGGACGACCAGGATCTTCTCCTGCAGCAGCAGGTCAAGGACCAGCTTGGCGTCGTCGCGGATCTCGTAGACGTTGGGGTCGAGCCGGGGGAAGGCGTACAGCGCGCCCTTCGGCCGCACGCAGGTGACGCCGGGGATCATGTTCAGCCGCTCCCAGGCGACGTCGCGCTGCTCGAGCAGTCGGCCGCCGGGCAGGATCAGTTCCTCGATGCTCTGGTGCCCGCCGAGCGCCACCTGGATGGCGTGCTGCGCGGGCACGTTCGGGCACAGCCGCATCGAGGCGAGCAGGTCGATGCCCTCCAGGAAGCTCGCCGCGTGGTCCTTCGGGCCGGTGATGGCCAGCCAGCCCGAGCGGTACCCGGCCACCCGGTAGGCCTTGGACAGGCCGTTGAAGGTCAGGCAGAGCAGGTCAGGTGCGAGGGTCGCCAGCGAGATGTGCTTGGCGTCGTCGTAGAGGATCTTGTCGTAGATCTCGTCGGCGAGGAGCAGTAGCTGGTGCTTGCGGGCCAGCGCGACGATCTGGCTCAGCACCTCGGCCGTGTAGACGGCACCGGTCGGGTTGTTCGGGTTGATCACCACGATCGCCTTGGTGCGCGGGGTGATCTTCGATTCGATATCGGCGATGTCCGGGTTCCAGCCGTCGGACTCGTCGCACAGGTAGTGCACCGGGGTGCCGCCCGCGAGGCTGGTCGTCGCGGTCCAGAGCGGGTAGTCGGGCGCCGGGATCAGCACCTCGTCGCCGTTGTCGAGCAGCGCCTGCATCGTCATCGTGATCAGCTCGGACACGCCGTTGCCGAGGTAGACGTCGTCGACGTCGAGGTCGGGGAAGCCCGGTACCAGCTCGTAGCGGGTGACGATGGCGCGGCGGGCGGACAGGATGCCCTTGGAGTCGGAGTAGCCCTGCGCGGTGGGAAGCGCGGCGATCATGTCGCGCATGATCACGTCGGGCGCCTCGAACCCGAAGGGCGCCGGGTTGCCGATGTTCAGCTTGAGGATGCGGTGGCCCTCGGCCTCGAGCCGGGCGGCGTGCGCGTGTACCGGTCCACGGATCTCGTACAGCACGTTCTGCAGCTTCGCGGACTGGTTGAGCACGCGCGGCTGGATGTGGGTGTGGTGGGAGGGCTCCGAGACGGTCACCGGTCCATGGTGCCACCCCGGTTCAAGCGGATTTCTCCCGCTACCCCGCATGTGGTTCAGGTAACGGGCTGATCGGACGCGGTCCGCACCACCAAATCGTTGTTCGGCGGCACCGGGGAAGAGGACCCTGAAAGGCGGAACGAACTCCGCACGGAGGTGGCATTCCCATGAACGCACCGAGCTTTCCCCGGCCCGCGCCCGTCGACATCGCGCACCACTCACACCTGACGGGGATCTTCGAGCCGCAGCGGGAGGAGGTGGACGTCCGCAGCCTCGAGATCGTCGGCGAGCTGCCCTCGGACCTGAACGGCGCGTACCTGCGCAACGGACCCAACCCGCGGTTCGACCCGATCGGCCGCTACGTCTACCCGCTCGACGGCGACGGCATGGTGCACCGGATCGAGCTGGCGGACGGTGCCGCCCGGTACACCAACCGGTTCGTCCGGACGCCGATGGTGGTGGCGGAGGAGAAGGTCGGCCACGCGATCTGGGCAGGCGTGACCGACCTGTACACGCCGAGCGAGGCCGAGGTCGGGCCCGCGCTGGCCGGGACGCCGCGCGAGCTGCCGGACATCAACGTGGTCCGGCACGGCGGTCGGCTGATGGCGATGGCCGAAAGCACCAGGCCCTACCTGCTCGACCCGGCCGACCTGCGCACCCTCGGGCCGGAGAGCTGCGACGGCGCGATGGCGGTCGGCAGCACCGCGCATCCCAAGATCGACCCGACGACAGGGGAGCTGGTGCTGTTCAACTACCTGCTCGACCCGCCCTACCTGACCTGGTCCGTGGTCGCGGCCGACGGTTCGCTCGCTCGCCGGCCCGCGCCGGTCGCGGGGATGGACACGGCGTTGATGATCCACGACATGGCCCTGACCGGGCGTTACATCGTGCTGTTGGTGTGCCCGTTGGCTTTTGACATGGCCGGCCTGCTCACCGGCGGGTCGGTACTGGACTGGCGGCCGGACGACGGCACCAGGGTGGCCCTGATCCCGCGCGACGGCGGTCCGGTCCGGTGGGCGAGCTGCGAGGCGTTCTGGGTGTGGCATTTCGCGAACGGGTTCGACCTGCCCGACGGGCGGGTGAGCGTCGACTATGCGCAATGGTCGTACCCCGGCGGGTTCGCGGACGCCGATCACCCGAACGTCGGCACGCTGACGCGCGCGGTCATCGATCCGGAGACCGGCGCGGTGCAGCGAACGGCCCTGTCGGACAGGGACGTCGAATTCCCCCGCATCGACGACCGCAGCCTCACCAGGGGCCACGGCACCGTCGCGACCGTCGGCAAGCTCGCCGGCCGCGACGGCCCGATGGATTCGCTGTGGTTCTTCGGCCCGTCGGGATCCGAGGCGCACTGGGATCCGGGCAGCCTCACGGTGGGCGAACCGGTCTTCATGCCAGGCGCGGAACACGACTACTGGGGGATGATCGGCACCGACCGCGCCGACATGTCGTCGTGGTTCTGTGTGCTCCCCGCGGAGGACCCCGGATCGGGCCCGCTCGGCAGGGCGCGATTGCCGCTCCGGGTGCCCGCCGGGCTGCACGGGGCGTGGTTGCCCGCGTGACGCGGCGCGCGCGCCGAGCCCGCGTTGTCGGCGACTCGGCCTAAGTTGGACCGCATGCCACAGCGCGCACCCTACGGTTCCTGGCTCTCGCCCATCACCGCCGCGGACCTCGCCTCCAGCGGGCACCCGGTCGACGCCGGCCACTTTGTCGGCGAGGAGATCTGGTGGTCCGAGCTGCGTCCCAGCGAGGGCGGGCGGACCTCGATCCGGCGCGCGGGCAGGCGCGGGGAGCCCGAGGATGTGCTGCCGCCGCCGTGGAACGCCCGCACCCGGGTGCACGAGTACGGCGGCGGCGGGTGGACGGTCACCCACGACGGTCGGCTGGTGTTCACGGAGTTCAGCGACCAACGCGTGTACGCGCTCCGTCCGGGCGAGCACCCGATCCCGCTCACGCCGCCGCCCGCGGTCCGGGCGGGGCTGCGGTACGGCGAGCTGAGCGTCGTCGGCGACGAGGTGTGGTGCGTGCGCGAGACCCATTCGGCCGACGGCGAGGTGCGTCGCGACATCTGCGCCATCCCGCTCGACGGCTCCGGCGGCGGCGATCCCGCACGGCTGCGGTCGGTGGTGTCGGGTTCGCACTTCCTGGCCTATCCGCGGCTCTCGCCCGACGGCAGGCGGCTCGCCTGGATCGCCTGGGACCACCCGCAGATGCCATGGGACGGTACCGAACTGCGGGTCGCCGAGCTCGACGAGAACGGTGTCTGCGGCCAGGGCCGGGTGCTGCTCGGCGGGACCGAGGAGTCGGTCCTGCAGCCGCAGTGGTTCGACGACGGCTCCCTCTACGCGATCAGCGACCGCAGCGGCTGGTGGAATCTGTACCGGGTGGACCTCGGTGCTCAGCCGCCCCAACCCGTGTGCCCGCTGGACGCGGACTTCGGCGCGCCCCTCTGGCATCTCGGTGTCCGCTGGTACGCCGAGCTGGCGGACGGTCGCCTGCTCACCACCCGCACCGTCGGCACGGACACGCTGGCACTGGTCGACCCATCCGACGGCTCGATCGAGGACCTCGACCTCGGCGACCTCACCTCCCTCGGCATCACGGACGTGCGCGGCGATCGGGTGTTGCTGCGCAGCGGGGGCGCGCAGACGCCGGGCGGGCTGCGGCTGCTGGACCTGGGCACGGGTGCGGTCACCGATGTCCGGCTCGGCGTCGACGATCTGCCCGACGTCGCGTATCTGCCGACCGCGCAACCGATCACGGTCACCGGGCCACAGGGGCGTGAGGTGCACGCGTACACCTATGCGCCGCGCAACCCGGACTACACGGGGGTGGACGGGGAGCTGCCGCCGTACGTTGCGTTCGTGCACGGCGGCCCGACGGCGCACGTCGCGCCCGCGCTGAGCATGGTGTTCGCGTATTTCACCAGCCGCGGGATCGGCGTGATCGACGTGAACTACGGCGGGTCGAGCGGATACGGCCGCGAGTACCGCAACCGGCTGCGTGGGCAGTGGGGGATCGTGGACGTCGAGGACACCATCGCCGCCGTCCGCGGGTTGGCCGACGTCGGGTTGGCCGATCCGCGGCGGCTCGCGATCGAGGGTGGCTCGGCGGGCGGCTGGACGGTGCTGGCGGCGCTGACGACCTCCGACGTGTTCGCCTGCGGTGCCTCGTATTACGGCGTCGCCGAGCTGGAGCTGTTCGTCCAGGAGACGCATGACTTCGAATCCAGGTACATCGACGGCCTGATCGGTCCGCTGCCGGAGAGCAAGGAGCTCTACGCGCGGCGGGCGCCGGTGAACAACGTCGACGGGCTGTCGTGCCCGGTTCTCCTGCTGCAGGGCCTCTCGGATCCGATCGTGCCGCCGTCGCAGGCGGAGCGGTTCCGGGATGCGATGGTCCGCAAGGGGATACCGCACGCGTACCTGGCGTACGAGGGGGAGGCGCACGGCTTCCGAAAGGTGGAGACCATCGTCAGCTCGCGCGAGGCGGAGCTGTCGTTCTACGGCCAGGTGCTCGGCTTCGAGACGCCCGGGATCCCGCGGCTCGAGCTCTGGCGCCCGTAGCCGCCGTCGCCGCTTCCTCCTGCTCGCACACCCTGTGGCAAGGTCGCACGGGTTTTCCGGCGTCAGGGGGAGTGCGATCTCGGGAGAGGGTGTGCGGCGGAGAGGGGAGGTCACGGCTTCGGCGTGCGCACCACCCGGCCGCGGGGCGGCGGCGACAGGCGGGCGCGCTCGACCGCGTCGAGGATGCGGCCGGCCACCACGCGCGGCGTCGCCAGGTCCTGCCAGGTCCACCGCACCACCTGCCAGCCCGCGGCGCGGAGGGCGTCCTCGCGCTGCTTCTCCGCCCACAGCACATCCGCGGGCGTCTGGCCCTCCGGCACCAGGCGGCCGTACTTGACCTGGCCGTCGAATTCGCCGACGACTCCGAGCTCCTCGAACAGGAAGTCCACCCGGCCGAGGTGGGCGCCGTCCTGGGCGTACAGGTTCGGCTGACAGTCCGGGACGGGGAGTTGCTCCCGGACCATCAGCACTCTGCTGCGTGACTCGCCGACGCTCTCCGATCGACCGTCGAGCAGGTCCACGACGCGGTGGGCCCTGCGGCGGCCCGAGCGCTCGGGCAGGCCACCGACGGCCTCGCCGAGTTCGGCGGCGGTGAGCGCGGTCGTACGCAGCGCGTGATCACCCGCGACGACGGCCTCCTCGAAGGGGAGCGAACGCGCCAGGTCGAGGACGGTGCGGGCGAGCGCGGTCACGCGCAGTCCGTTGATCTCGGTTGTCTCGTGGTCGGCGAGCTCTGCCACGTGCACGTGCCGGAGCCCGGTTCTGCGCCCGCCGCCCGTGCGGTTACGAGTCAGGTGGACTCGACGCAGGGGCGTGTTCCACATCTCGAGGCCGTGTACCGCCGCGGCGGACTGGTGGCTCAGCACGGCATTGGGCGACGCGGCACGCAGCGCTGCCTCCGCCCGCAGCCGGTGAACCGCGACGGGATCGAGCGTGTCCAGGTCGCGGCGGGGTGCATACGTTCCCGGCCGCAGCCGCTCCCAGACCCCGGTGCGGCACTGGCGCTGCAGTTCGTGGTCGGTGGCGCCGCGTTGCAGTGCCTCTTGGCGTCGGATGATGTGTGCCCCCATGCGATGAAGGCTGCACCTCGCTTCGGGGGTGCGGCGCTCGGAGCACTGGGTGAACCAGCAGCCTGTGCACGGGTCGGGGGTTGTGCACAGGCGGCCGGTGTCGCGTCGGGCGCACACCGGTTGCCAAGGTCGCACAGGGTTTGGGCGCCCAACGGGGGTGCGACCTTGCCAAAAGGTGTGCGGCAAAACAGAACGCGCCCCCACCGAGAGTCGGTGGGGGCGCGTTGCTGGGTGTTGCTACTTCTTGCGGCCCGGGGCCTTGGCGCCGGCCTTGAACCCGAGTCCGCCTGCCTTCGGCTGGGGCAGCGGAGCGGCCTCAGCGGCGGGTGCACCATTGGCCTCAGGTGCGCCCTTAGCGGAGGGAGCCTCGTCGGCAGGTGCACTCTCGACGGCCGGTGCGGCCTCGACAGGTGCACTCTCGGCGGCGGGGGCAGTCGGGGCCGGAGCCGCAGGCGCGGCGGCCGGGGCGGCCTTGCGTGCACCCGGGGCCTTGGCGCCCGCCTTGAATCCGAGCCCGCCCGCCTTCGGCTGCGGCGGCGCGGCCGGAGCCTGGGCGGCGGGGGCCGGTGCCTCCGCCGCGGGAGTCTCGGCAACCGGAGCCTCGGCAGCCGGAGCCTCGGCGGCAGGTGCCGGTGCGGCGGCGGCCGGAGCGGCAGCCTTGGCACCGGGAGCCTTGGCCCCACCCTTCATCTGCAGACCCTTACCGGGCGCCTTGGCGCCGGACGCGAGGCCCAGACCCTTCGGCTTGGCGGCGGGAGCAGCGGCCTCGGCAGCAGGAGCCTCGGCAGCGGCCGGAGCGGCCTCGGCGGCGGGAGCGGCAGCTGCGGCGGGAGCGGCAGCTGCGGGCTTGGCGCCCGGAGCCTTGGCCCCACCCTTCATGCCCAGACCCTTGCCCGGTGCCTTCGCGCCACCCTTGAGGCCGAGGCCCTTCGGAGCGGCGGCCGGAGCCGCAGCGGCCTCGGCGGCAGGAGCAGCCTCGGCGGCGGGAGCGGCGGCGGGCTTGGCGCCCGGAGCCTTCGCGCCAGGGGCCTTGGCGAGGCCCTTCATACCCAGACCCTTGACCGGGGGCTTGGCGGCGGCCGGAGCGGCCTCGGCGGCGGGAGCGGCGGCGGGCTTGGCGCCCGGAGCCTTCGCGCCCGGGGCCTTGGCGAGGCCCTTCATGCCCAGTCCCTTGACCGCGGGCTTCGCGGCGGCGGGAGCAGCAGCGGCTGCCTCGGCAACCGGAGCTGCCTCGGCGGCGGGGGCGGCCTCGGCGACGGGTGCCGGTGCCTTCTCGCGGGGTTCGACCTTGATGTTCGCGGTCAGTTCCGCGGGCTCGAGGCGGGTGATGGATTCGAGCATCATCTGCGCGACGTCGACGACCTCGACGCCTTCGCCCTGGCCCGATTCCTGGCGTGCGGTGACGCCGTCGGTGAGCATGACGCGGCAGAAGGGGCAGCCGG